>CAVWSQ010000001.1:0-2099494 GCA_963757655.1 uncultured Acidobacteriota bacterium
CACCGCGGGCCCGCCTACGACTTCTCGATTCTCGACACGAACGCGTTGGTTCGCGACCCTACAACTTCCCGGACGGCGCGGTAGGCCTGGTCGATGGCCGAGTCGGTGTGGGAACTTCCTCCGGCATCGGCGTTGGCGATTGATATTTAGACGCGAACTGTTTGGCGGCCGACCACGAACGCCCATTCCTTGGGCTCGAAAGGGCCCAATCGACCGGGTTCGAAGAGGGTGTTGTAGTTGTAGGTGTATCCGTGCGGCCAGCGGTTGACCATGATTGCCTCGATGTCGCGGGCGGGTTCGAAGCCGCCCTCCGACAGCGTTCGTCCAAGCTGGTCCCGAATGTGTCGCTCGAACTGCTCGAACGTCGTTCGCAGTAGATCCTCGCGCCCGAGTCGGTGCTGCTCCTTGCGCAGCTTGCCGGGGCGCAGGCGTCCGCACCATGTGAAGGACTGTCGGCTCCTCGGGCGCGCGCGACGTCTTATAGTCGCCGATGCTGACCGGCTCGGGAAGCTGCACGGCCGTGTGGTAACCGCCGGGCGCGGTAATGTTCGACACGCCGAGTTTCGCGAACGATGTCCAATTCCTGATCTGAACGCTCGTGTAGACGATCGGCGCCTTGATCCCGTAGGACAAGCGCTTCCCGCTGCTTCTCTGGCATTTCGGGGCAGATATACGGAATCATGAAGTTCCAGCACGCCAGCACGACGTTCGCACCGCGAACCGTCATCGTCTTGCCACGTTCTCACGTAGGTCACGACGACTTCCTTCGAAGTCGCCGGGTCTCCGGGATGGGCTACATGGACCGCGAGGCTGTTGAGCCGGATCTGGTGGCGTGGCTCGGCTGATCCAGCTGGGCGTAGTTGAAGCGTGCGGTGACTATGTCTTCTTGAGTATGGCCGGACGCGACGTCCGGAATCAGCGAACGCACCAGAAGCCGCGTAATGGTGGCATTGCCATCGGGGAAATGAATATCACGCCCTCCGGCATTGGCCCGCTGCTGGTTCTCGCGACCATGCTGGCCGCCGGGTTCGCCGACGAGCACCTCAGGTGGTGTCGGCTCGAGGTGCATGCCCTGGAACCCGGGATAGTTCATGTTCCAGGCGCAGTACGCCGGCAGGGCGTCGATGTGCATGCAGAACAAACCGTCGCTTCGCGATTGATAGAACCAGACGGCATCGGGATGCACCTTCGCCACACCGAGCAAGAAGTCCTGGTAGCTCATCCCGATGAGCTTCTTCTTCTTCTGGTCCGAGGTGAGCTCCGGCATGTAGTCCGGCTGGTCCTTGGTCTGAAGTTGCACGATGTCTTTTTGCGCCTGGAGTGGAAGCGGCGTTTTCGACAGGAATTCGAGCCACGACCCGCTCTGCGCGCCGCCGAAACGGCCGGGCGTCCCGACTGCCAGGCGATCGACGTTGAATCGCTCTTTGTTGAACCAGACGCCGCTGCGAAGCTTCAGCGCCTGGTAAACGTCGTGGTCTGGTGCGATCTCGCTCTCGAACCGGTCGATGTCGATGCCGATGGCCCGTAACAGCCCCATCGCCTGCGGGCTGTACTGCTCGGCGCCTCGATATTCAGCGTCCCGCCGTTCAGGAGCAGCATGCGCCCGTTGCTGTGGAACTCGTTGCGCTTGGCGTGGCCACCGAAGTCATCATGGTTGTCGAGAACGAGAATCTTCGCGGTCCGGGCCGACAGCATCGCGGAAGAAGCGCGCGGTCGAAAGGCCGCTGATTCCTCCGCCGACAACCACGAGATGGTACGACTCGCCCGTGTCGGTCGTCGTCTGAGCCCAGGTCTTTCGGTCTCGGAGTTCGTGGGCCGCCTCAAACGATCCAGGGTGGCTGCCCCGCATTCCAGTGCGAGTCGGCGGGTAGTAGTCCGATGCCTGCTCGGGCTCGGCCGGCGCGCCCTGTCCCAGGCCATACGCCTCGAGCCAAGGGGGAGCGACCAGTGCGCCACTCAACGCGACGCCGACACCGTTCAGGAAGTCGCGCCGCGTGATGTCACGATCCATCCCTAAGACGTGATCGCTGTGATTCATACATTCCTTGTTCCCAGGTCGATGCGGAAGTCAAAGGCCGAACCTCCGCCAACGATGGCCCCTGACATCTCTACGTGAGTCCCTGGGCGACTAACAGTTCTTCCACGGCGCGGTTGGCTTCGTCGATCGCCTGGTTCGTGAACGCCGCGGCGCCAGCGTCCGCGTTAGCGATCGTGACGCGTCCGAAACGCTGACGGCCGATCACATGGGGCCGCTGTTCAGGGGGCACGTCGGGGTCCGCAAGCGTGTCGTACGTGAACGCATAACCGTATGGCCACCGATTGACCGTCAGCCCGACGATGTCCGACACAGGGTCGAATCCGGTCGATCCGAGCATCCGCGCCAGATGGTGGCGGATCCGAGTTCGAACTGCTCGAAGGTCGTCGTCAGCAGCTGCTGCGCACCGGCGCGGTTCTGCTCCTTGCGCGGCAGCCCTGGCTTGTTGGGGTTGCTGGTCATGTGAACGATGATCGGCTCATCAGGCGTCGTCACACCGCGATAACCGCCGACGGTGGAGCCCGGATTGAGGCTGGTGCCGGTGTGCAGCATGCACGGCGAGCTGATGTTCGCGGCTCCCAGCTTGGCGAACGCCGTCCAGCGCCGGATGAGGACATTGTTGTACATCATCGGCACTTTGACGGAGTATGCGAGCGCCTGCTTCTGCTTGTCCGGCAGTTCCGGCATCAGTGACGGGATGAAACTGTTGTTGCAGGCGAGGATCACGTGGGCGGCGCAACGCCTTGGACCTTCCCGTCGCGCAGGTACGCCACGCGCGCAGTGTTCGCGCGCGCGGGGTCCCCGTCGTGCTGCACGCGCACCACGGGGCTGCTCAGCCTGATCCGCACGGGCGATGACGCCTCGTCGAGTGCCGCGTAGTTCAAGCGCCGCCTGAACGACGGTGTTCATCGTCCAACTCGCCGCCCGGAAGCGCTGCGGGGACAAGGCGGTTGACGAGAAGCCTTGCGATGGACGCGTTGCCATCAGGAAAATGGAACGTGTATGACGACTCTTTCGAAACGCTTCCTCGCGCTCCATCCCCAGCCCGTTGAAGCCGACGAATCCGCGGCGCGCGGCTTCCAGCGCCGCGTCGGTCGACCCTTTGTTATTCCGGCCGCCCTGTCCCCTGAAAGAACAGGATGGCGTCGGCTGGATCTTGGGGTACTTGAGCAGGAAGTCCTGCCAGCTGATCTTCGCCAGCGCCGCAATTTTTTCCTCGTGACTCATGCCGGCCATGTAGTCGGTGTTCTGACCGTGGAGTCCAGAGACCTGGGCGGACGGCGGCAGACAGCGGCGTCTTCTGCCAAGGAATTCGGGCCAGGGGATGCGCCCGTTGCCGACGACCACCCGATCCTCGCCGAAATGCTCCTTGTCGAAGAACATAGCCGGGCCGAGATTGAGCTTCCGAAATGCTTCGCGCTTCTGGAACTCGCTATTGCGCCCGACCTCGATTCCGAGTTCTTCGACCAGCCGCTTGGCCGTGTAGCTGTACGGGTACGGCGTCGCAATCCCCATCGTGCCGCCGTAGCCGATGAACGTACGCCCTTCGTAATTGAATTCGTTGCGTTTCGCGTGCCCACCGAAATCGTCGTGGTTGTCGAGGATCAGGATCTTCTGACCATTGCCGAGCGCTCGGCGCCAGAAGTGCGCCGCGGCCAGACCGGAGATGCCGCCGCCGACAACCACCAGATCGTAGCTCTCGTGAGTGTCGACGTCGAGGGCGGGGAACTGCCGATAGGCACCCGACTGTATCGGTCCGAACGCCGCGACCGCGGACGGGTAATTGCCCCTCAGTCCCATTCGCGCCGGCGGATAGACCGTCGAGGAACCGTTCGCCTGCGGCGCCGCGGCCTCGAGACAATCCGCGAGCATGGTTGGCGCCGTCGCGACCGCGTAGGCGCCGGCAATGCCAACTGCCAGCCCGTTGAGAAAATCGCGCCGTGGAATGTTCCGGTCCATCCCGAGTTCGCGGTACTCGGCTTGAATCGTCATCGGGCACCTCTCAGCTTTGGGGACTTGTATTACAAAAATATAGGGTTGTCAAACGTCTGGTTTGCGCAGTGTTTGTTCTGATATGGACGCATATGTCAAGCCAGCCTCGTCGTGCGATGCCGCTCGATGGTTGTCGTTCTTCTCTTCCTCTCCTGGTTACTCCGGGGTGTTGGACGTGAGGACGGCAGTCGGAGTGGCTCAACGCGACGATCGATCACTCTGATATGCGCGGGTTGGGTACCGCATGGTCATGATCCGTCGGGAGCTGCCTCGGACTGAGGACGCGGGTCGAGGACGACGATCGCCTCGCCGCATAGAACAAATGAGGATTCTCCTTTCGCCGCCACTCCGACTGCCGTCCTCACGTCGCGTGACGCGTTACGCCGTTGCGGTGACCAGGACCTGCTGTTCGACCGTCCGGGCAATATCCCAGATGAAACCCAGGAGCTCGCGCCCGACGGCCGTGATCACCTGGTTGTTGTTCTTGCCCTTCGCGGCAAGCGTTCGATACCGCTCATGCAATCGCTTTTGGGCGCGCCATGCGATCTCGGTGATGACGGGATCGAGGCCGATCTGACGCGCGCGCAGTGGACCACGGACCGCGGGACCGAAGCGATAGGCCCACGCCGCTTCGATCACGACCCGCCGCAGATGCGCGTTGCCCGTCTTCGTGATCGCGCCCATCCGCCGGCGCGACCCGGTCGTGTATTCGCTGGGGACGAGCCCGGAATAGCCCATCAGCTGTCGCGGGTTCTGGAAGCGGGAGAGCAGTCCGACTTCCGCCACGATCGTTGCGGCCGACACCGCCGCGACGCCGCGCAGGGCCTGCAGGGCCTGAATGACCGCGCGCATCTGCGGCGGTGCGGTGCGGATCGCCTCGAGGATCGCGTGGTTCAAATGGGCGAGGCGAGCGGCCACCCGTTCGACTTCATGCAGGTAGTCCCCCAGCACCACGTGGTGCAGCGGCGATTCGAAGTGGACGGCGCGGATCCAGTCGAGGTGGCCGGCCGTCCACGCCATCTTCAAGTGCGCCGCCGGCGCCGGCCGTGGCGCAGCAGGAATTTGCCCAGCCGATGGCGAGCGCGGAGTTGGTCCTTCTTCGCCGCCTCCCGCGCGCGCACGAGATCCCGCAACGCTTCGTGCTCGGCATCCGGCACCCACACGGGCGTCAGGTCGCCCGCCCGGTAGGCGCGCGCCAGTTTCTCGGCATCCCGGCGATCGGTCTTGACCCGATCACCGGCCTTCGTCGGCACCAGCGAGGGCGCCACGACGTCGCAGTGCACGCCGAGGCCGATCAGTTGCCAGTACAGCACGTCGCCGGTCGGGCCAGCTTCGTAGCACACGCGCAGCTGGTCCGGCGGACCCAGCTTCCGGACCAGGCGGCGTACGGCCTCTGGTCGATTCGGCATCGTGCCGAGCGAGCGGACCTCGCCGCTGGTTTCAGCGACGGCGACCACAATCGTTTCCGCGTGGACATCAAGACCGACAAATCGTACGTTAGCCATGGACCGACTCTCCTTTCGCGTGCGGCTCTGCGCCGTGTGCTCAACACGCACCGCGTAATCCGCGCTTCGCGAAACGGAGGTCGGTCTTTTTGTTTGGAAGCGGGCACACATAGCCGTTCGGCTCAGTGCGTCCATAGTGACTGACTTCGATGTCGGCGCCGACGAAATGTACAAAAAGGGGGGTTCAAATCGGGCACTCAAGGCGATTCGAACCAGCCAGCCGAATCTGTTGCATGGAATCGTCCGCCCAGAGACCATTCTCTCCGACGAATCAGCAGTAGCTGGAGGGCCGAGGGATCAATCACGAGCGGGAGGGTATATGACCTCCCGTTTACGTCGGGGGGCCGGACCGTGCCACCCTCGCGCGACGCCCCACCCGTACCTGAATCGTAGCGGGACCTTCGGAGACCGGATTTGAATCAGCGACCGCCGCCTACTGATAGTACTGCGGCTCGAACTCCGCTGGCGGCACGTCCCCAATCCGGACCCAGCAGCCGCCGCATGTTGAACCAACTCCACCCACACGAGCGTCGCATACTCCACAGCCTCGAGTTGCCATTCGTCGGCGCGTCACGGTGACTTCTTCATCATCGCATGCTTCGTCATGTACTCGGCGGCCAGGTCACCGATCGTCCGCGCGCGGCAACTTCCTGCAGATCACCTGCTTCTCGTTCACCGCGGCGGCGCTCGGCCTGAATAGCGGTGATGTGAGCGCACTGCCCGAGTCGTTCGCGGACGGCATGCCCGCGGGCGCGGAACGCCGCTTTCCGCTGCCGGCCACCGATGGGGTCACGATCGACCGCAAGGAACAGGTCATCATCGTTACCGAGGATATCTGTACGCGTTCAACCTGTCCTGCCCGCACGAGAACACCGCACTGAAGTGGCTGCCCAGGGACATGCGCTTCCAGTGCCCGAAACATGACTCGAAGTACCAGCCGAACGGGGCGTTCATGTCGGGCCGCGCGACGCGCAATATGGACCGACTGGCCATCCGCAAGGAGACGGACGCGCTGTTGGTCGATCTCTCGCATATCATCAAATCGGACGTGGACCCTGAGGGCTGGGCCGCCGCGATGATTCCTGCCTTGCTGAGTTTCACTACCATCCGTGGTAGTGCGAGACTCGTCGCGCCTGCCGTCGATCCGCTCAACATCTCGAACAGTTGCACCACCCCTTTTAGCGCCCGTCTGGACAGGGGCCATCGTCCTGCACGAATGGGCACCGCTTGTCTCCATAAGAGCAGTAGACGCAGCAGTCGCCCGGCCTGGGCTTCAGCATGGTGTGGCACTTGGCACACTCGTGGAAGTAGACGCACCGATCCGTCGGCATCGTCTCAGGACTTGAATGGCCACACGCCGGGCAGGTCATCGTGACGGTCGAGTCGGCCACTTGCGACACCTCTCGTCGTCCTGTCGCCTTTCGTCATTCATGAACGGAGCATGGCAGGCGCGGAGAGCCCGAAGTTCGAAGCCCCTTCGTGGGCGCGCGTGGACTAGGGATCCAGGACGACGAACGGACCAGGGACCAGGCATCCAGGGACTGAGCGACGACACCCACGAACGAGTAAGAGAAAGGAAGAAAATGAGCCTGTGCCACCGTCGTGCCACAGGACGGAAGGAAAACTGGTCGGGACGGGGAGATTCGAACTCCCGATCTCTTGACCCCCAGTCAAGCGCGATAACCAGGCTACGCTACGTCCCGACTCTCCGATTTTACGCCGAACGCTTGCGGCGCGCCTGGGGCGAGCGCACCGATCCGCCGCGAGATCCTGCCGCCTTGCCGCGAGCGGCCTTCCGCGTCGACGGCATCGATCGCATCCGCGACGCCGCGCTGACTGTCGTGGGCGCGGCCAAACGAAACTCGTCGACACTGTTCGCGCCGGTCAACAGCTCGAGAATCGATTGCAGACCACGCTTGACCGCCGTCAGCCGCTCACGGGCGTTCTCGCCGATCAGCGCCTCGATCGACGGCTCATCCCCCACCGGCGCCGTCTGCTCCTCGAGCTTCCGGCGCACACCGGCGAGCGTGAGACCTTCGACCAGCAGCAGGTGCCTAATCTTGAGCACCTGCTCGACGTCGGTGCGGCGGTACACCCGCGGCGCGCCCGTCGACTTCGCCACACCGAGCTCGGGAAACTCCGTCTCCCACGAACGCAGCACGTACGGCTGCACCTTGGCGAGATCGCAGACCTCGGCCGCCTTGAACAGCGCGCGCTTCGGAATCTCGACGTGAGCGGGAACGTCCGGCATGTGGCGCGGCGAAAAGTATATCAGACGCCCGAGTGTCCGAAGCCTTTTCCGCCGCGGTCGGTGGTGGGCAGGGCATCGACCTCGTCCCAGGTCACCCGCGCAACCGGCGCTACCACCAGCTGCGCGATCCTCATGCCGCGTGACACCGAGTAGGCCTCGCGGCCCAGGTTGATTAGCGGCACCCGAATCTCTCCTCGATAGTCGGAATCGATCGTCGCCGGCGTGTTCGGGAGGCTGATCCCATGCTTCACGGCCAGGCCCGATCGCGGCCGCACCTGCCCTTCAAATCCATCCGGGATGGCCACTTCGAGTCCGGTTGGGACCAGTGCGATCGCGCCCGGCTCGAGCAGCAGGTCTTCCTGCACTGCCGCGTAGAGGTCCATGCCGGCGGCGCCGGGCGTCATGTAACACGGCAGCGCCAGTCCCTCGGCGGACGCCAGGCGCCGAATCTGCAGCGTGATCGCGATAGTCACGCCAGCATCGTAGCGCAGAAGGCACGAGCCACCGCCCTCAATGAACCGGTCACGGCCGCACCTGCCGGCGGAGACGATCGACGACGCGCTCTCGGCTGGCGTGCAGCTCGGCCTCGAAGCTGTCGAGCGCGGCAACCACGATGTCGCGATGGTGCACGTGGGGGCCGACCGCCTTGACGGCGTCCACCCACAGCGCGTGGATGCGCTCGACGTCCTCAGGCGTCAGCGTCGGCGGGTGCGCGCCCAGCGCGAACCTGGTCAGCTGGCCGTCGGGGAAATGAATCACGAACTGCGTGGTCAGGCCCCGGTCGTGCGGCGTCCGATCCCAGGCCTCGCCCATCTGGTGCGCCTGATCCCCTGGCGAGATGACCGCCGAGGCGCCGACCACGATCTCGCCGGCTTTGAGGATCACGGCCGTCTGCGCGACCGCGTCGAAAATATTGATCGCCGGCAGCACCAGCAGCTTCACGCCCCGTCCGTGGCGCTCGGCGATGGCGACGACTCTGGTGAACAGCGTCTGCTCGTAGTCGGTGAACAGCTCGTCGGCGTCGAGATCGTGCGAGCTGCCGTCAGGGCCACGCAGCAGGCGGATGGTCAGGACGACGACGTCGCGCTCCGGCGGCGTGTGGCCGACCACCCAGTCCAGCTGCGCCAGGGTGTTGTAGTCGCGCACCGGGACGAGGACCGCCCCCGGGCGGCTGTGCAGCGCTTCGATGCCGACCTCAGGCTCAGGGGTGAGCTGGAACTGATCGAGTTTGCCCGACGTGCCGGCCTTGTGACGCGCGGCCACGCGTTCCGAGACCATGAAGATGGCGAAGAAGGCGCCGGTGAACAACAGGCCGGAGATCGTGGCCGTCTCCTTGGTGAACAGATTGATCACCGCCGCCGTGAACAGCGAGATCGCAATCAGGGTCACGCCGATCGGCAGTTCGCGACCGCCGAAGGACACGTTCAGCGGCACCTTCCAGCCGCGCTCGATGTCGGGCCGCTTGTAGCGCAGCACGAGCACGGCCAGCGCGTTGAAGGCAAAACTCCATACCACCCCGAAGGCGTAGGCCTCGCCCAGCACGATCACGTTGCCGCGGCTGATCACGATGGTCACGATCTGCAGGATCGCGATCAGGTTGAGCAGCCGGTAGGTGGTTCCGAACCGGCGGTGCGGCTTGCGGAACCACTCGGTCAGCACGCCGTCCTCGGACACTCGGTTCAGCACCCCGTTCGAACCGACAATGGCGGTGTTGACGGCACCGGCCAGCATCAGAAAACCGACCACCACCACGACCGCCTGAAACACCAGGCGCAGCGACAACGGTCCGACCACGTGCATGGCCAGGCCCGAGATCAGGTTGTCGTAGTACTGGGGTCGTACCGGATCGGGAATGATCGCGACCGCGAAAAAGCTCACCAGCGCGGTGAACACCAGGCTGTAGATGAAGATCACCATGCCCGCGCGCTGCAGATTCCTCACCTTCGGGACTTCGATCTCGCGATACACCTGCGCCAGCGATTCCTCACCGCTCATGGCGAGAATCGAATGGCCGAACCCGACCAGGATGGCGATCGCCGTGAATCCCGGCCAGATCGTCCCCCGCAGCCACCCGACCGCACCTTCGGAGAACTGAATCTGGCCGCGGCTGGGCAACGGCGGCAGCGACCCGCCGCGCTGCGCCAGCGTCAGCGTGCACCACGCAATCAGCGCGACCACCATCACGGTGGCGATCTTCATGATCGTCATCGCGTCGTCACTGCTCTCGTGAAGGCCGCGGGTGTTGCGCCACCAGAAATAGACCGTAATCAAGATGGCGATGACCGCGGCGGTGGCCTCGGTCGGAATCCGGCCGTGCACGCCGCCGCGGCTGAGGAGGTCGTTGATCAGCCCGGCGATGTAGCTGCCCGCCGACACGCCGCTGATCGGTCCGGTCAGAATGTAGTCGAACAGCAGCGCCGACACCGACAGCTTCGCCAACGTCCCGCCCATCGCCTCCTTGACGACGCGATAGACGCCGCCGCGCACGAACATCGCCGAGCTCTCGATGTAGAGCGCGCGGACCGCATAGGAGAAGATCATGACGCCGAGGATGAACCACGGCGCCGACTTGCCGACTGCCTGTTCGACGATGCCGCCGACGTAGAACGCGGTCGACCCGAGGTCGGCGAGGACAATCGCCGCGGCGCGCCAGAACGAAATGAACGAGAGAAGAACGGTGGTCGCGACGACGACGCGTACGCGGCCGTCGCGCGACGCCTGGGGGGTAGTGGACACGCGAGCCTTCCGGAGAACGCCGGCGGGGTTAGCTGACGGGCTCGGACTCGGAAGTGTCCTACGGCGCTGCACGCCGATACGCCCCAGAAGCCTGGGTCCCCCGCGTCCTGCGAGTGACGCAGGACTTAGGCGAGTCCTAGGACCATACCCCCGACCAGCACGGAAAGCAAACCTCAGCCCTCTCGCTTGTCGCGGCGATTCTTGCGGGCACGGCGGTCCCTGCGCTCGCGCTGGACGGCGGAGCCGGGGTCGTGACGCGCGGGCCGCGGCTTGCGCGTGCCGCCGACGTTGGTGTTCTTGTCGCGGCGCCGCACCTGGATTCGAATCGGCGATCCGACGAAGCCGAACTCCTCCCGCAGCTTGTTGATCAGGAACCGCTCGTACGAGAAATGAAACGTCGTCGCCACGTTGGTGAAGAACACGAACGACGGCGGCGCGACACCGATCTGCGCGGCGTACATGATCCGCACATGCTTGCGGCCCGGGCTGACCGGGGGGTTCGCCTGGGTGACCTGTTCGAGGAAGCGGTTGAGCGCCGGTGTCGGCACCCGGGTGCGGCGGGCGGCCGCGACCTTGTCGATGGTCTCAATCACCCTGGTCGTGCGCTCACCGGTGCGCGCCGAGACGTGCAGGATCGGCGCGTAGTCGAGAAACCGCATCCCGTGGCGAAGCCTGTCATCGAAGCGGGTGACGAAGGTGTGGTCCTCGGTTTTGACCATGTCCCATTTGTTCGCGATGATGACCACGCCGCGCCCGGCGCGATCGGCTTCGCCGCCGATGGCCGCGTCCTGATCGGAGGCGCCGGTGCTGGCGTCGATGACGAGCGCGACCACGTCGGCGTCGGCGATCGACTCCTTGGCGAGCGCTACGCTGACGATCTCGACTTTGCCCCCGCGCGAGATCCGCCCCGGCCGGCGCATCCCGGCTGTATCGATGATGCGGAAGTGCCGGCGGTGCCACACCAGCGGCGAGTCAATGGCATCGCGGGTGGTTCCCGGCATGTCACTGACCAGCACTCGCTCCTCACGCAGCAAGCGATTCACGAGCGACGATTTCCCAACGTTGGGCCGCCCCACGAATGCCACGCGCGTTTCCTGATCCGGGACGATCGAGCTCAGTGCCGGCGGCTGGCCGCCCTCGGACTCCGCCTCACCTGAGTCAGGATCCTTCGGCCCCGAGTTCTTGGCCGGCCAGTGCTTCTGCTCGAGCCTGCTGACGATTTCGTCCAGCAGCTCGGCGACGCCAGTGCCATGTTCCGCGGAGATCTCGGTGACCGGGTCGAAGCCAAGCTGAAAGAACTCCATCGACGATTTCTGAGAGCGCTTGTCGTCGGTCTTGTTGATCGCGAGCAGAATCGGAATGCCGGTCTCCCGCAGCTCGCGCGCGATTCGCTCATCCCCAGGGATCAGCCCCTCCCGTCCGTCAACGAGCAGAACCAGCAGATCGGCGCCGACGATGGCGCGCTGCCCCTGCTGGACGACCAGCTCGTGCAGCGGATCCTGGCTCTCGCCGTACAGGCCGCCGGTGTCGAACAGCTGGAACGCCGCGCCTCGCCACACCACCGGCCGCGCCAGCGCGTCGCGCGTTGTCCCGGCAACCGGGGCGACAATAGCGCGGCGGCTGCCGGTCATCCGGTTGAAAAGCGTGGATTTGCCCACGTTTGGCCGGCCTACCAGCACGACCGATGATGTTCTAGGCGGCATTCACTCTTTCACTTAGCCTTGGCATTGACAGCGTAAGTCTCACAATCTATAGTATTTACAAGCTGTCAGGAGACCCTAAGCATGATCAAGGTCGACATCGTCAATGAGGTTTCGAAAATCGCCGACATCACCAAGGTCAAAGCCGAGGTGGCAGTCGACGCGGTCTTCGACGCGATGAGGACCTCCATGCAACGCGGTGAACGCATCGAGCTTCGCGGATTCGGCGTCTTCCAGGTCAAGCCTCGTAAACGCGGTATTGGCCGTAACCCCCGCACCGGCAAAGAAGTGCGCATCCCTCCGGGCCGCACGATCCGTTTCAAACCGGGCAAAGATCTCCAGAACATCGGCTAACTTGGACCCCATTCCGGTCGCCGCCTGGCAGCCACGCTCGAAGTTTCACGATCGGGTCTGGCTGCACGCCTTGCTGTTCGTGCTGACTATAGCAAGCACCACCGTGGTCGGTGCGGTGCAGTACGCGGGATTCCTCGACGATTTCCGCGGATCGACGACCCTGCCGATGCCGTTTGCGGCGCTGCTCGTGCGCGGCCTCTGGTACAGCGCGACCATCCTCTCGATTCTCGGCTGCCACGAGCTCGGCCACTACTTCGCGTGCCGGTATTATGACGTCGATGCGTCGCTGCCGTTTTTCATCCCGGTACCGCCGCCGTTTCTCACCGGGACGATGGGAGCGTTCATCCGCATACGCGAGCCGATCCCCAGCAAGAAGATGCTGTTCGATATCGGCATCGCCGGTCCGATTGCCGGGTTCGTCGTCGCCATCCCGGCGTTGTTCATCGGCCTGGCGATGTCACACGTCGTCAGGCTGCCGCCGGCCTCCAGCGACATGCTGGAGCTCGGCGAACCGCTGCTGTTCAAGGGCGTTTCCTGGCTGTTGTGGGGCACGCAGCCGGACGGCTACTCGCTGAACATGCATCCGATGGCGTTCGCGGCCTGGTTCGGCCTGCTCGCCACGGCGCTCAACCTGTTTCCGATCGGTCAGCTCGACGGCGGGCATATCTCGTATTCGGTGCTGGGCCCCCGCTGGTCGACGTACGTCACGTTTGCGACGGTTGGAACGGCGGTCGGCCTGACGTTCTTCACGACAAGCTGGACGGTCTGGACCGGGATGATCGTGGTGATGCTGGTCGTCTTCGGCCCGCGTCATCCGCGCGTGTTCGACGAAGAGGTGCCGCTCGATCGCGGGCGCGTGCTCCTCGCCGCGTTCGCCGTCGTGATGTTCGTACTCTGTTTCACGCCGGCGCCGATCCGCCCGATGGAGCTGATCGGACGTTGAGATTTCAGATTTCAGAGTTCAGAGTTAAGATTGCGCAGGACACTCAGTCTGACATCCAATCTGAACTCTGACCTCCAATCTGAACTCTGAAATCCAATCTGAACTCTGAAATCCAATCTGAACTCTGAAATCCTAAATCTGAGCTCTCACAGCACGGAGAGCGGATCGACGTCGACCACGGCCCGGCGCTCGAGCTCGGGACGTGCGGCGAGCGCCGACTGGAGCGCCTCGCGAATCTTCCTCCGGTTCGTCCCCTTGATCAGCAGCTGGGCGCGATACTCGCCGCGCAGCTTCCCGAGCGGCGCAGGTGCCGGCCCGAGGATCCGCAGGCCACTGTCGGCACGCCGCACTCTCTCCACGATATCGGCGGCGTCGTCCATCGCACCAGCGAAGGTGCGCGAACGGACGACGGCGTTGACGAGCGAGACCGTCGGCGGATAGCGCATCGCACGGCGGAACCGCAGCTCGCGCTCGTAGAAGGCTGGAAAATCCTGGCGGCAGGCGAGCTGGATGCTGTAGTGGTCCGGATAGAGCGTCTGCACGATCGCCTCACCGCGCTGCTCGCCGCGGCCGGCGCGACCGGCAACCTGTGTCAACAGCTGGAAGGTGCGCTCGGACGCCCGGAAGTCAGCGAGCCCGAGTCCGACATCGGCCGATACCACCCCGACCAGCGTGACGCGTGGAAAATCGTGTCCCTTGGCTATCATCTGCGTGCCGACGAGCACATCGATGGCGCCGTCGCGAAAACGCGACAGGATCCCCGCCAGCGATCCCTTCTTGCGAATGGCGTCGCGATCGAGGCGCGCCACGCGCGCACCCGGGCACGCGTTCCGAACCTCCGCTTCGACGCGCTCGGTGCCAAAGCCGGCCTGCTCGAGATAGGGTCCGGCGCACAGCGGACACGCCGGCGGCACGCGCGACGTGAAGTTGCAGTAGTGGCACCGCGCTCGCCTGGCGTTGCCCTCGCCGTGCACCACCAGCGAGACGCTGCAGTTCGGACAGTCGATCGTTCCGGCGCACTGACGACAGAAGACCGCCGTCGCAAAACCGCGTCGGTTCAACAGCACCAGCGTCTGCTCCCGCCGGTCGAGCCGCAGCTGGATGCCTTCGCGCAACGCCCGGCTGAGAATCGTCTCCGGCCCTTCCGCCGCGTACTCCTCGCGCATGTCGACAACGCGGACCGACGCAAGCGGGCGATCGAGGACGCGGCGCTCGAGCACGACACGCTGGTACCTCCCGGTGATCGCGTTGTGATAGCTCTCCATCGAGGGGGTCGCCGATCCGAGCACGACCAGCGCGCCAGCCTGCTGCGCGCGGACGATGGCGACGTCGCGTGCATTGTAGCGGGGACTCTCCTCCTGCTTATAGGAGGCGTCGTGTTCCTCGTCCACGACGATGAGGCCGATCGCATCGAGCGGGGCGAACACGGCGGAGCGGGTGCCGACGACGACGTCGATGCCGCCGCGGCGGATCCGGTGCCACTGGTCGTGGCGCTCGCCATCCGACAGTCCGCTGTGCTGAATGGCCACCCGCTCGCCGAATGCCTGCCGGAACAGAAATGCCGCCGCCGGCGTCAAGGCGATTTCGGGGACGAGCATCAGCACCCTCCGTGCCGACGCTCGGACGGATGACGCCAGGCGGATATAGATCTCCGTCTTGCCGCTTCCGGTGACGCCATGCAGCAACGCGACATGGAACGACTGCGAGTCCGCCAGCACTCGAAGACGTGCACACGCTGCGGCCTGCTCGAGGGTCAGCGTCCGCTCCGCCGTCGGATCGGGATCAGCCCCGGATGCGGCGCTCGGCTGGCCCGCGCCGGAGCGCGCAAACGGGTCGCGGTCGATGCGCTCCTGTCGAACGCTGAGATAGCCGCGTTTGACCAACCGTGATACCGCGTCGGCCGCAACTCCGCGCGCGGCCAGCGTCGGCGTGGCGATTCCGGTGGGCGCGCCGGCCAGCAGTTCGAGCGCTTCCCGCTGCTTCGCAGGGAGGTCACCTTCGAGCGCACCCATGCCTGCGGCGGTAATCGCTGCCATCCGAGTCGTTTTGTGCGCGTCGGCCCGTCCACCGCGCGCCATCGGTGGGAGCAACACCGGAATGGTGTCGCCGACGCCGGCGGCGTAGTACTCGGCGGTCCAGCGCGCCAGCGCGACGACAGCCGGTGGAACGAACGCGCCGGCGTCGAGAATCTGGTGGATGGGTCGCAGCTGTGCCGGCGAGGCGTCGGCCGGCGTCCGCGCATCGATCTCGGTCACGATGCCGGTCACGAGGCGGGTTCCGAGCGGCACGACGACTCGTGCGCCGACACATGGCGTCGCCAGACCTTCCGGAACGGCGTAGGTCAGCAGATCGAGGCTGGGGACTGGGACGGCTACGAGGACGAGCAACGTTCAGGTCTCAACACTCAGTTCTCAACGGCATCGAGTGGAGACTTCACTCTTCAGACGTGAGCAGCCGTTTGACAAGCTTCATGTCCTCCCACACCTCGCGCTTCGAAGAGGGGTTGCGCAGCAGGTACGCGGGGTGGAATGTCGGAACCAGCTTGGCGCCACGGTAGGCGAAGACCCTGCCGCGCAAGCGGGAGATCGGTGTCTCGGATCGCAGCAATGTCTGCGCGGCGTATTTGCCGAGGGCGACGATGACCTTGGGCTTGATCGTGTCAATCTGCCTGAACAGGAACGGCTCGCACGATGCAACCTCGTCGGGTTCCGGATTACGGTTCTGCGGCGGCCGGCACTTGATGATGTTCGCGATGTAGACGTCGTCTCGACGCAGCTCGATCGCCTCGATGATCTTGGTCAGCAGCTGGCCGGCGCGTCCGACAAATGGAATGCCCTGTTCGTCCTCGTCTGCGCCCGGCGCCTCGCCCACGAACATCAGGTCGGCCGCTGGATTACCCACGCCGAAGACGATCTGCTTCCGTCCGAGGGTGTGCAGCTTGCAGCGAGTGCAATCGCCGATGTCGGCGCGAATCGCGATCAGCGCGTCGGCAGCATTGCGAAAGACGCCCACGGGATCAGCGGCCGGCGGCACCTGCTGCGCGGACGGCGGTTCCTCCGCGACACTGCCCGCGGCGTCTTGTTCGCTACGCCTCCGCCACGCGGCGTCGCGGCTCACGCCGGTGACACCGAGCTCGGCGGCGAACGCCAGATGTTCGGACAGCTGATCGCGATCCATGGATCGGCGTGCTAACCCTGGAGACTGCCGGCGGGCCGCGCCGCCAGCAGGCGCTCGATCCGGTCGAGAATCTCGGCCGCGACCTGCGCTTTCGATTGCAGCGGCAGCGGTTCCGCCCCGTCGGCTCCGATGACGGTGACGGCGTTGGTGTCGACGTCGAACCCGGCGTCGGGCCGCGAGACGTCGTTGGCGACGATGATGTCAGCGTGCTTTCTCTCACGTTTCGCCGACGCCCGGGCCACGACGTCCTGGGTCTCGGCCGCGAAGCCGATGAGCAGTGGTCCACCATTCGTGGCGATCCGTCGCTGCCCCAGCTCCCCGAGAATGTCGGGCGTCTTCTTCAACACCAGCGTCAAGGTGTCGCCGTCCTTGGCGACCTTCTGGCCCGCCCGTTCGGTCGGGGAGTAATCTGCCACCGCCGCGGCCATGACGACCACGTCCATGTCGCTCGCTCGTGTCATGACGGCCTGATGCATCTCGGCGGCGCCGCGCACCTTGATCGTCTCGCGCACTGCCGGCGGCTGAATCGTCGTCGGTCCGCTGACCAGGGTGACGAGCGCGCCGCGCCGGGCCGCTTCCGCGGCGATGGCGTAGCCCATCCGGCCGCTCGATCGATTGCCGAGATAGCGGACCGGATCGACGTCCTCATAGGTCGGTCCGGCGGTGACCAGCACGCGCCGATCGCGCAGCAGGCCCCAGGGATGCAGGATCGCCTCGGCCGCGGCGACAATCTCGTGAGGTTCGGCGAGGCGCCCCTTCCCGATCCACCCGCACGCGAGATAGCCGGCGCCGGGGTCGACGAAGCGTGCGCCGCGCGCGGCCAGCGTGTCGAGGTTGTGGCGGACCGCCGCATGCTCGAACATCTGCGTGTTCATCGCCGGCGCGATCAGCAGCGGCGCCCGCGTCGCAGTGTAGAGCGTGGAGAGGAAGTCGTCGGCGATGCCGTTGGCCAGCTTGCCGATGATGTTGGCAGTGGCGGGCGCGATGAGCAGCAAGTCGATCGTCGAGGCCAGCGCGATGTGCTCGATATCGGCGTTCAGGCCGCCCTGAAACTGGTCGGTGATGACCGGTCGCCGCGTGATCGCTTCGAAGGTGACCGCGCCGACAAACCTGGTGGCCGCGTGCGTCATCACCGCGACCACTTCGTGGCCGCACTTCTGCAGCCCGCGCGCGACCTCGACGGCCTTGTAGGCCCCAATCCCGCCGGAAACGCCAAGCGCGATCAATCCCATGGTCGAATGCCCCGACTGCCGGTGGTCGGCCTACTCGATCGGCGTCGCGTCATCCCGATCGAGCGCCTCAACCTGCCTGGTGACGACTTCCTGCTGGGCGACGGTGGTCTTCTTGTGCTCGCCGACGGCGACGCGTGGGGTCGACCCGGCCAGGAGCTGGCGGGCGCGGGCCCCGGCAGTCACGACGAACTCGAATGAGTTGGGAAGCTTGGAACGGTCAATCATGAAATGTCCTGACTATGGTTTCGGCCTCGAGCTGCATGCGCTCCAGGCGTGCGCGTTCGGCGACGACGATCCCCCTGAGACGGTCGACGGCGGCGGACAGCTCGTCGTTGATGACCACGAAATCGTATTCGGCAAAGGCGGCGACCTCGCGGCGCGCCACTTGAAGCCGCCGCTGGATTGCCACCTCGCTGTCCTTGCTGCGTCCGCGCAGCCGCTGTTCGAGGACGCTGAACGACGGCGGCATCACAAACACCGTGCGCGTCTCCAACCCGCGCTCTCTGACCTTGCGGGCGCCCTGGACGTCGATCACCAGCACGACATCGTCGCCGGCCGCGAGCATCGCCTCGGTGTCCGCGGCGCGGGTGCCATAGAGGTTGCCGAAGACGTCAGCCCATTCGAGGAAGGCGCCACCGGCGGCCATCGTCTCGAACCGCTCACGGCTGACAAAATTATAATCCACGCCGTCGATTTCCCCCTGGCGCGCGGCACGCGAGGTGTACGAGCGGGACATTCTGAGATGGCGCAATTGCTCGACCAGGCGCTCGACCAGCGTCGTCTTGCCGGCGCCGGAGGGAGCCGAGACGATGAACAGCAGGCCGGGGGCCCTATTCGACATTCTGAACCTGCTCCCGCATCTTCTCCAGCTCGGCTTTCGCCGCGATGATCAGCTCGGAGACCCGCAGGCCGTCGGCCTTCGAGCCCATCGTGTTGACCTCGCGGTTCATCTCCTGCAGCAGGAAATCGAGCTTGCGACCGCACGGCTCGGGGCTGTCGGCCAGAGCGCCCCAGTGCGAGACGTGGCCACGGAAGCGCTCGAGCTCTTCGCTGATGTCGGATCGCGCCGCCATGCGCACGATCTCCTGCGCGACCGCCGTCTCGTCGGCCTGCAGTTCCGCCCTCAACTGCTGGACGCGCTCGGTGACGCGCGCCTCCATCGCAGCCCGCCCCTGGTCGGCGGCGACGGCGATGCGCTCGACGAGGCTGGCGACTTCCGCCCGGCGGCTGTCGAGGTCGGCGCGCAGGATATCGCCTTCCCGCGAACGCATCGAGTCGAGATCGGTGAGCGCCTGATCGACCGCTGCGCGCGCCTGCGCCGCGAGGGCCGCCTTCGCCGCTTCGTCATCCTCCGGCTGGCGTTCGCGAATCGTAATCGCCTGCGGCAGCCGCAGCAAATCGCCCGGCGTGAGCGCACCGCTGACGAGGCCGCGCTCGCGCGCCTTGTCGAGTGCCACCTCCAGCGCGCGGGCAAAGTCCTCGTTGAACTCGACGTCGACACCCGGCATCTGCCGGAACTGGAGCGACACACTGAGCTCGACCCGGCCCCGCGCGACACGGGTCGCGACCAGGGCGCGAAGCTCGCCTTCGATCGGGGACAGCGATTGCGGGCTGCGCAGCTGCAAATCGAGATGGCGATGGTTCACGGCGCGAATCGTCACGGCGACGGTCGCGCGCTCGTCCTCCCGCGTGAGCGCGGCAAATCCGGTCATCGATTTGATCATGGCAGCGCCGTCACGACGGCACCATCCGCGGGCGTTCGGCCCGGCGCCCTTCGAGCAGTTGCGACTGATACAGGGACGCGTACTTGCCGTCCGCCTTCGCCAGCAGGTCGTCGTGCTGCCCCACCTCGACGATGTTCCCGCGCTCGAGAACGACAATGGCGTCGGCGCGGCGGATGGTCGACAGGCGGTGCGCGATGACGAACGAGGTGCGGTTCATCATCAGGTTCGACAGCGCCTCCTGCACCAGGAGCTCGGACTCGGTATCGAGAGCGGAAGTGGCTTCGTCCAGTACCAGGATCGGCGCGTCCTTCAAGATCGCCCGCGCGATGGCAATCCGCTGGCGCTGTCCGCCGGACAGCCGCTGTCCGCGTTCGCCGATCATGGTGGCGTAGCCGGCCGGCATCGCGGCGATGAAATCGTGCGCGTTGGCGGCGCGCGCCGCCGCTTCGATCTGCGCCGTGGTCGCCTGCGGCGATCCGTAGGCGATGTTGCCGCGGATCGAGTCGTCGAACAGCACGGTATCCTGCGTCACGATGCCGATCTGCTGGCGCAGCGATGCCACCGTGGCGCGGCGGATGTCGACGCCGTCGATCAGGATCGCGCCGGCGCTGACATCGTAGAAGCGCGGCAGCAGGTTGACCAGCGTCGTCTTGCCGGCGCCGCTGCGCCCGACGATCGCGATCATCTGACCGGTGCGGACCATCAGCGACACGTTGCGCAGGATGCGGGCCGAGCCGTCCTCGTAACCGAACGCGACTTCTCGGAACTCGATGGAGTGGCGGAACGGCGCCAGCGCTTCGGCGTCCGCCTCCTCGATGACTTCCGTATGGGTGTCGAGCATCTCGAAGATGCGCTCCGATGCGGCCAGCGCCTGCTGGAGGTCGGCGTTGACGCGGCTGAGTTTCTTGGCCGGACCGTACATCAGCAATAGCGTGCCGATGAACAGCACGAATTGACCGGGGGTCAGGTTGTTCGAGGCGATCTGGCTGCTGCCGTAGACCAGCGCGCCGGCCATGCCGAAACCGCCAATCAGTTCCATCAGCGGCGGCAGGCTCGACAGCGCCGCCGTCACTTTCATGTTGGTGCGAAACAGGTGATAGCCGGCGCGGTTGAACTTTTCCGCTTCGTGCCGTTCGGTTGCGAACGCCTTGACGATGCGATGTCCGGTGAACGCCTCGGTACCTGAGATGCGACAGTTGCTCAATCGCCTCCTGGCTGCGCCTCGTGGTTCGCCGCACCCGCTGGCCGAGGCGGATCAGCGGGTAGACGATCAAGGGCGCGCCGGTGAAACAGACGATCGTCAGCCGCGCGTCGTAGTAGAACAGGAGCGCCGAATAGCCGATGAGCGCCAGGGTTTCACGGGCCAGATCGCCGGCCGTCTCCGACACCGCCTGCTGCACCTGGCCGACATCGTTGTTGATGCGCGACAACAGACGGCCGGTCGCACCGTGCGCGAAAAAGCCGGCCGACTGATCGAGGATGTGGCGGTACAGCGCATTGCGCAGGTCCATCACGACGCGCTGCCCGACGTCGGCCATCAGGTACGACGACGCGTACGATCCAATGCCTTTGAGGAGATAGACGCCGACGATCGCCCAGGCGATGAACGCGACTTCCTGCTGTTTCGGCAGCACGCTGTCGAAGATCGGCTTGATCAGATACGCGAGGCCTGCGGATCCGATCGCGTAGACGATCATGCCGAGAACAGCCCACGCCAGGCGTCCGCGGTAGGGAGTGGCATAGGCGAACAGGCGCCTGAGCGTGTACCGCTGCCTGACCGGCACGCTACGCCACCCTACTTCCCGCCATATCCGTGCGGGTGCGTCCGATGCCAGCCCCACGCAGTGCGAACGATCGTCTCCAGATCGCCCAGGCGGGGTGTCCAGCCCAGCTCGTCCTGCGCTTTGCGCGCGGCGGCGAAAAGGACAGCGGGGTCGCCGGGCCGCCGCGGGGCCAGCGTCCACGGCACCTGGCGCCCGGTCACGCGGCTGACGGTGTCGATGACCTCGCGTACGGAATGCGGTCGCCCGGTGCCAAGATTGTAGACGCCTGAACCGGCGCCGCTGCGTATGGATTCGAGAGCCTTGACGTGAGCGTCGGCCAGATCGCTGACGTGCACATAGTCGCGCAGACAGGTGCCATCCGGCGTGGGATAGTCGTCGCCGAACACCTGCAGGCCGCGGCCCCCCGTCGTCGCTTCGATCGCCCGCGGGATCAGATGGATCTCCGGCGCGTGATCCTCGCCAATCTCGCCCTCGGGATCGGCGCCCGACGCGTTGAAGTAACGCAGCGCGACGGAGCGAATGCCGTACCCGGTCTCGAAATGCGGCAGCGCGCGCTCGACCGCGAGCTTCGACTCGCCGTAACTGTTGATCGGCCGCTGCGGGTGGGTCTCGTCGATCGGCGTCTCGATCGGTTCGCCGTAGGTGGCGCAGGTCGACGAAAAGACGAGATGGCGCACCGACTCGGCCGCCATGGCCTCCAGCACGCTGAGGGCCCCGACCACGTTGTTGCGATAGTACCTGGCTGGCTCCCGTACCGACTCGCCGACGTCGAGAAACGCCGCGAAATGCATGACCGCGGCAATCCGGTGGCGCCGCAACGCATCACGGACGGCGGCGGTGTCGGTGATGTCCCCCTGCACCAGCTCGCCGAATTTCACAGCCGCACGGTGCCCCGCGATCAGGTTGTCGAACACCACCACGCGATAGCCGGCCCGCTGTAACGCCTTCGCGGCGTGGCTGCCAATGTAGCCGGCGCCGCCCGTGACGAGCACGGCGGAGCTAGCGTCCAATGGAGAAATACGTGAAGCCGAGCGCGCGCATCTGCTCGGGTGAATAAATGTTGCGGCCGTCGAAGACGACCGGGGCTTTCAGCAGCGACTGCATCTTCGCGAAATCAGGCTCGCGGAATTCGTTCCACTCCGTGACCACGGCCAGCGCATCGGCGCCGGCGAGCGCGTCGTAGCTCTTGTCGCAGAACGTGATGCGGTGCCCGAAAATCCCGCGTGCCACCGACGCTGCCGCCGGATCGTAGGCCTTGATCGTTACGCCGCGCGCCAGCAGCCGCTCGATGATCGGGATCGCCGGCGCTTCCCGCATGTCGTCGGTGCGCGGCTTGAACGCCAGTCCCCAGACCGCAATCGTCCGCCCGGTCAGATCCGCGAAGTAGCGCTCGATCTTGTCCACGAGGCGCTCCTTCTGACGGTCGTTGACCTCCTCCACAGCGCGGAGAATCTTGAAGTCGTAATCCTTGTCCTGCGCCGATTTGAGCAGCGCCTGCGTGTCCTTGGGAAAGCAGCTGCCGCCGTAGCCGACGCCCGGGAACAGAAACGACGTGCCGATACGCCGATCGGAACCGATCGCCTTCCGGATATGATCGACGTCGGCCCCGACCAGCTCGCAGACGTTGGCGATCTCGTTCATGAAGGAGATCCGCGTCGCCAGAATCGAATTCGCGGCGTACTTGCACAACTCCGCGCTCGCCGTGCTCATGGTCAGGATCGGAGCGCCGGTGCGGGTGAACGGGCCGTAGAGCTCCCGCATCAGCCCGGCGGCGCGCTCGTCATTCTCCTCGACGCCGATAACGACGCGGTCGGGCTTCATGAAGTCTTCGATCGCCGCCCCCTGCTTCAGGAATTCCGGATTGCTGACCACACTGAAAGACTGTTCGGTTGCTGCGGCGATGGTCTCGCGCACCCGCTTGGCGGTACCGACCGGGACCGTGCTCTTGTCGACGACGACCGTGTACTTGTCCATGGCGGCGCCGATCGCCTTGGCCACGGCGAGGACGTGTTGCAGATCGGCCGCGCCGTCCTCGCCCTGCGGGGTGCCGACCGCGATGAACACGATAGCGGATGCGCGAACCGATGTCGCCAGGTCGGTGGTGAAGCTGAGGCGGTCTTCCTGCTGGTTCCGAAGCACCAGCTCCTCGAGGCCCGGCTCGTAGATCGGCATCTTGCCGGCTTTGAGCATGGCGACTTTGGACTCATCTTTATCGACGCAGGCCACCGTGTTTCCGTTTTCCGCCAGGCATGCACCGAGAACGAGACCGACGTATCCTGAACCGACGACGGCAATCTTCATTTCACAATAAGATACTGGCTCGAAACGACTTAAACAAGTGCGCGTGCTAATCGACTACCGGCCGGCGCTGCGCCAACGCAGCGGAGTAGGAGAGCATACGCATCACCTGGTGATGGCACTGCTGGCGGCGCGAACGGCCGCGGCACCTTCCGATACCCTCGATCTCACGCTATTTTCGAGTTCATGGAAGGATCGGCTGATGCCGGCGCCCGATCTTGCCGGCGCCGGGATTGTCGACCGACACGTACCAGTACGGATGCTGAACTTCGCCTGGCATCGCATGGGCTGGCCGCCGGCTGAACTGCTGGCCGGTGGATCCTACGATGTCGTTCATTCGCCTCATCCGCTGTTGCTGCCGGCGCGAGCGGCTGCGCAGGTGGTCACGATTCACGACTTGAATTTCCTCACGCATCCTGGACGCACCAACGCCGAGATCCGCCGCGACTATGCTCCGCTCGCCCGTGCCCACGCTCACCGTGCGGACGCGGTGCTCGTGCCCTCGGCGTACACGGCCGGCGAGGTCGAGGCGCGGCTTGGTGTGGCGCGCGATCGCATCGCGGTCTGTCCGGCCGGCGCTCCCGACTGGTCACCGCGAACCGCGGCACCGAGAGACGGATACGTGCTGTTCTTCGGCACGCTCGAGCCACGCAAGAACGTCAGCGGTTTGCTGGACGCCTACGAACGCCTGCTTGGCTCGCCTGAATCATTCGCCCTCCGGAATCCAGAAGGGTTGAATACTCCCGACCGATCGCGATCCGTCCAGACAACCATCCCCGAACTCGTGCTCGCTGGCCGCGCGACTGACGAAGCGCGGCCGTGGCTCGATCGCATCGAGCGGTCACCGCTGCGCGGCAACGTGCGTCACATCGGCTACGTCGACCCGGCCCATCGGCGCGCCATGTACGAAGGGGCGCGCCTGCTCGTGCAGCCGTCCTTCGATGAAGGCTTCGGGATCCCCGTCCTCGAAGCGATGTCGCTCGGCGTGCCGGTGGTCGCCGCCAGGCGTGGGGCGCTGCCGGACGTGCTGGGCGACGCCGGCTCACTGGTCGATCCTGAGTCGCCGGCGGACATCGCACGGGCGATCGCGCGCCTCCTGACCGACGACGCGTTCGCCACGTCGTGCGCCAGACGCGGTATCGCTCGCTCTCGCCTGTTCCGCTGGAGCGAGACGGCGCGCGTGGTCTACAACACCTACCTCGTGGCGATAGAACGACGACGGGCGCGGATACCCGGCCGGACCTAGCCATGCGCATCGGCATCGACGCGCGTGAGCTGGGTGGGCGCTCGACCGGTGTCGGGCGCTACCTCGCTGGGCTGCTGAGCGAGTGGGCGGTCCAGGATCAGGCGCGCGGCCACGAGTTCGTCCTGTACGCACCGTCGCCGACTACCTTGTCGCTCGACTCCCGCCGGTTTCCGACCCGCACCGTTGCCGGTTCCGGCGGGACGTGGTGGGAACAAGTGCAGGTGCCCCGCGCGGTGGCCGCGGACCACCTTGACGTCTGGTTCGGGCCCGCTTACACGATTCCTCTCAGGCTCGCGATGCCAATGGTGGTCGCCATCCATGACCTGTCCTTTGTCGCTCACCCCGAGTGGTTCAGTGCGCGTGAAGGCGTTCGTCGTCGGTGGCTGACGGGCCAGGCGGCGCGCCATGCCGACGCCGTAGTGACGATCTCGGAGTTTTCGAAAGCGGAGTTGATCGAGCGGCTGGGCGTGCCGCAGGGCAAGATTCGTGTCGTGCCGCCTGGGGTGGGGAGTGCCGACTCGCCAGGCTACAGGTTCGCGGTCCCGACATCCCCGAGAGTGCTCTTTGTCGGCTCGATCTTCAATCGCCGACACGTCCCCGATCTGATCCGCGCCTTTGCGCCCATCGCTCGCGCCCACGCCGATGCCTCCCTCGACATTGTCGGTGACAACCGGAGCCATCCGCGCGAGGACCTGCGCCGGACGATCGCCGCCGAACAACTGGCCGCGCAGGTGCGCTGGCACGAATATGTGAGCGACCGGCAACTGGCCGGGTTGTACAGTGAGGCGAGCGCTTTTGCGTTTCTCTCGGAATATGAAGGACTCGGTCTGACCCCGCTCGAAGCGCTGGCGGCTGGCGTACCGCCCCTCCTTCTGGACACTCCGATCGCGCGCGAGAGCTGCGGCGCCGCGGCGCGCTACGTCGCGATGAACGACCTCCCGGCGGTCACGCGTGCGCTCGAGTCGCTGCTCTTTGACGCGACTGCTCGGCAGAGCATCCTCGATGCCGCACCCGCGGAGCTGGCAAAGTTCAGCTGGGCGCGCGCGGGCCGTGAAACGCTGGCGATCCTGGAAGATTGTCGCCAGGGCCGTCCTGATTCGCACATGCGGGGCTGACGCGCCGCCATGACCGTGCTCTCAATCATCATCGTGTCGTTCAACGCGCGCGCCGACCTCGAACGTTGCCTCGAGTCGCTGCGCGCCGCCCCTCCCGCCGCGCCACACGAAATCGTCGTCGTCGACAATGAGTCGACCGACAGCGGAGTCGAAGCCGCGCGCAGTTGGCCGAACGTGCAGGTGATCGAGGCCGGCGGCAACCTGGGCTTCGCGCGTGCGAACAACATCGGCATTCGCGCCAGCACAGGCACCAACATCCTCCTCTTGAACAGCGACACGATCGTCGCACCAGGATCACTCGACCGGCTCCTCGCCGAGTTCGAGCGCGACGCCACCGTGGCCGTGGTCGGACCGCGATTGGTGGACGGCGGCGGTCGCGCCGAGTTGTCGTTCGGCCGGATGATCGGCCCCTGGAACGAGCTGCGGCAGAAACGGCTGGCGCAAAGCCGCGAGGTGGAGACGATCACGCGCCACCGCCACTATCCGGACTGGGTGAGCGGCGCCTGCCTGCTGGTCAGGCGCCTGGACGCGGAAGCCGTCGGCGGGCTCGACGAGCGCTACTTCATGTACACGGAAGATGTCGACTTCTGCGCCGCGATCCGCGCGCGTGGACGTCGAATTCTGTTCGCGCCGGAGGTCGAGATCGTGCATCTGCGGGGACGCTCGGTGACCAGCGCCCCGGCCGCAACCCTGGAGCACTATCGGCGCAGCCAACTCGCCTTTTACAGGAAACATCATCCGAACTGGGCCCCGTTCCTCCAGCTTTATGTCAAGATCTTCTCCTAGATGCCCGAATCCGGTCCTCATGGTTTGAGCCGCGTCTGCCCGGCCTGCGGCCGGCGGGTCCGCCCGCCAGACCTGACCTGCCGCTGCGGAAAGTCGGTCGAAGGCGTGCCGCTGACCCCGACCGTCGTCAGGCCTCTGCCGGAGCCGCCGCCCGATTCAAGCCGGTTCGCGACCGCTGCAAAGATTGGCCTCGCGATCGTCGGCGTGCTGATTGGCGGCTACTTGATGTATCGCCCGCAGCAAAGGGCGGCAGTGCCGACGCGCGCGGCCGCCGGCAGTGCGGCCAGGCCTGCTCCAGTCACACCTCCGGGCGACGCCGTGGCCTCGACGGCGGCGCGCGTGTCCGCTGCTGCCGCGCCGACCGAGCCGCCTCCGGCGGCCGCTGAGCCCACAGCACTCGAGCGAGTCATGGCCGCCGCGAAGCGATCGGAGCCCGCCGCAGCAACCCCGGTCACGCCAGCCGCGCCAGCCGGCCTCGAGGACGTGATTGGCCGTGCCATGCCGGCGGTCGTTCGCCTCGAGACGGCCAGCGGCTTCGGCAGCGGGTTCTTCGTCGCGCCCGACACGTTGCTGACGAACGCTCACGTCGTCGGCGGCGATACGACCGTGTCCATCCGTCGTCCCGACGGCACGACGCTGATGGGCAGGGTCGACGTCGCGGCTCCCGAGCTGGATGTCGCGATTGTTCGGATCAGCAACTCCAACCCGAATCAGGCGACGCTGTCGTTCGGATCCGGAGAGCACGCGCGGGCCGGCCAGGAAGTGATGGCGCTCGGGACGCCCCTCGGCCTGCAGAACACGGTCACCCGCGGCATCGTCAGTGCCGTGCGGGAGATCGACGGCCTGACGCTCGTGCAGACCGATGCCGCCATCAACCCGGGCAACAGCGGCGGACCGCTAATCGATCGAGCGGGACTGGTCATCGGCATCACGACGCTCGGGGTCAAGTCGGCCGACGCCCAGGGGCTGTCATTTGCGGTCGCGGTCGAGCACGCACAGGCGCTGCTGGCCGGCAAGCGGCCGGCCGGAGGCAGGGGCACACCGCTCTCGACCCTCAATCAGGCGATGTCGGGACGGCCGGCGGCGCCGGCGACCGACGCCGGGCGCGACCGGGGCGCCAAGACCTACCAGGAAGCGATCGCCGCGCAGGCCCAGCGCGCCGACGCGCTCGACGAACGGTGGCGGGCATTCAAGCGCATCTGCTATCAGGGCACCGTTGCGGCGGTCGCCGGACGCGAGTGGTTCGCGATCTGGGATCCGCGCGCGATGCAAGGCACCGTTCCGTCAGGCTGCGCCTCCGCCTTCGGTGACATCCAGCGTGCGGCCGACGGCATCCGTGACAGCGTCGTGGCTGCCGGCGAGTCAGCGCGCCAGGCCGACGTGTATCCCGGCGTCCGCCGCGACGTGCTCCAGCGCTATCACCTGAACTATCCCGGCTGGGACAAGTAAGCGGCCAACCGGTTGAGTATCATGTAGCGTGCGGATCGGCATAGACGCCCGAAAGCTGCACGACTTCGGCATCGGCACCTACATCCGGAACCTGCTGCGGCACCTGGCGCGCCTCGACGGCCAGACCGAATTCGTCATCCTCTGCCGGCCGGAGGATCGCGATGTCCTGGCTGTGGTGGGAGAGAACTTCCGGCCGGTTCCCGAGACGTCCGGCAATTATTCGATTGCGGAGCAGTTCCGGGTCCCGCGCGCGCTGAAGCGCGAGGGTGTGACGCTGTTTCATGCGCCTCACTACGTCCTGCCGCCGCTCGTACGCTGCCGGTCGGTCGTCACCATCCACGACTGCATCCACCTGATGTTTCCGCAGTACTTGCCCAACCGTGCGGCGTTTTCGTACGCAAAATGGTCGATCGCGCAGGCGTCGCGGCGCGCGATCCGCGTCATGACGGTGTCGGAGAGCTCCAAGCGCGACATCCTGCGTTTCGTCGACACCGAACCGGACAAGATCGACGTCATCTACAACGCCTACGACGAGCGGTTCGCGATCGAACCAGTGGAAGAAGACCTGGTGAGGGTGCGCGAGCGGTATCAATTGCACGACGAGTTCGTGCTCTACGCCGGCAACGTCAAGCCGCACAAGAACCTCGAACGGCTGATCGACGCGTTCCACCTGGTGAGAACGCGCGGACTCGACCATCTGAAGCTCGTGCTGATTGGCGACGAGATCTCGAAATACACGGCGCTGCGCCGGGCGGTCCACCAGCACCAGCTGCACAAATACGTCCGGTTCCTCGGCTACCTGCCGGAGGAGACACTGGCAGTGATGTACCGACTCGCCGGCGTGTTCGTCTTTCCATCGCTCTACGAAGGATTCGGCCTGCCACCGCTCGAGGCGATGGCCAGCGGCACGCCGGTTGTCACCTCGAACGTGTCGTCGCTGCCGGAGGTCGCCGGCGACGCCGCCGTGCTGGTCGATCCGTACGATCCGAAAGCGATCGCCGACGGCATCTATTCGATCCTGACCGACGAGCGGTTGCGCCGCGAGATGGTGCGCAAGGGGATCGCGCGCGCCGGGCAGTTCTCGTGGGAACAGTCGGTGCGGCGGATCCGGCAAATCTACGACGAGGTTGCCGGTCTCGGTGATCGGGTCTCGGCCAGCCGGGTTCAGCCATGAGCATCGACCGTTGAAGCTTGCGATCGTCCACGACTGGCTGACCGGGATGCGCGGCGGCGAGAAGGCGCTCGAGGCGATTTGCGAACGGTTTCCGGAGGCCGAGCTCTTCACGCTGGTCCATGTCCGGGGCTCCGTCTCGCCCTCGATCGAGCGCCTGCGGATCCATACCTCGTTCGTGCAACATCTACCGTCGGTCAGGCGCCTGTACCGGTACTACCTGCCGCTGTTCCCCACAGCAATCGAGCAGTTTTCCTTCGACCGTTTCGACCTGATCGTCAGCCTCAGCCACTGTTGCGCAAAGTCGATCGTCCACCCCGGGCGCGTCAAGCATCTGTGCTACTGCCTGACCCCGATGCGCTACGCCTGGGATCAGTTCGACGCGTATTTCGGACCACAGCGCATTGGTCAGCTCGGCAGTCGCGTGATGCGCCCGGTCATGGCGCGGCTGGCGCAGTGGGATCGCGACACCGCGAACCGGGCTGACCGCTATGTCGCTATCTCTCACTATGTTGCGGGCAGGATCGGCCGATACTATAATCGCGTGCCGATCGTGATATACCCGCCCGTCGACACCGAATACTACCGACCCGACGAAACGGGGCCCGGCCGGTTCGCTCTCGTGGTCTCCGCCCTGGTCCCCTACAAGCGCATCGATCTCGCCATCGCCGGCTGCCGCCTGGCCGGCGTCCCCTTGAAGATCGCCGGCGACGGGCCGGAACGGGCGCATCTCGAGCGCACCGCTGGCCCGAACGTCGAGTTCCTGGGTCGCCGGTCGGACGACCAACTGCGAGAGCTGTACCGGCGGGCGGCGGTCACACTGCTGCCGGGAGAAGAGGACTTCGGGATCGTCCCGCTCGAGGCGCAGGCCTGCGGGCGACCCGTCGTTGCGCTCGGCCGCGGCGGCGCACTCGAAACCGTCGTACCCGGCCAGACCGGCATCCTGGTCAGCGATCCGACTCCGGAAGCCTTTGCGGACGGCGTCACCGAGGGCATGAATCACCCCTTCGATCCGGTCGTGATTCGCCGGCACGCGGAGCGCTTCAGTCGCCATCGGTTCGCCGATGAGATGGCCGCCCAGATCGCGGAGGCGGCCGCATGGTGAACCGGCACAACCGGCTGCTGGTCGCGTTCCATGTCCTGACCGACGCCATGCTCGGCGTCACCGCGTTCATCACCGCGTACGAGCTCAGGTTCCACAGCGATCTCATCAGCAGCCTCATCCCGATCACCAAGGGGATGCCGCCGCTCCAGCAGTACATCAACGTGCTGCCGTTCATCGCGGTCCTGGTGCCGCTCGGCTTCCAACTCCAGGGTCTGTACCGCCTGCGCCGCGGTCGCTCGCGAGTGGACGACTTCTTCGCGGTCTTCGTTGGCAGCATCCTCGCCGTCGTCTTCGGCATCATGGCCACGATCTACGTCCAGATTTACTGGGCCGGCAGCGTGGCCCGGCAGCGCGGATCGTTTGAAGTCTCGCAGCCGGTGTGGGCGATTTTCCTGGTCCTCAACGTCGCGCTGACCTTCGCCGCCCGTGAACTGGTGCGGGAGCTGCTCGAGCGGCGCTGGCGCGCCGGCGTCGGCCTGAAACGGATCTTGATCGCCGGATCGGGCGAACTCGGACGCCTCGTCGCCGACAAGATCATCGAGCATCGCGAGCTCGGCTATCAGATTGTCGGCTTTGTCGACGACAAGGCTGCGGGCGACCACCTCGGCTACCGCGGCCTGCCGCTGCTCGGCACCATCGAGGAAGCCGCCGAGATTGCGACGCGTGAGACTGTCGATCACCTCTACGTGGCGTTGCCGCCCGAACAGCACGTGCAGATGTTGCAGCTCATCGAGTCGACCAGCCGCGAGTGCGTGGACGTCAAGGTGGTGCCGGACCTGCTCCAGGTGATCGCACTGCGCGCCCGGCTCGAAGATCTCGATGGCCTTCCGGTCATCAATATCAACGACGTCCCGCTCCAGGGCTTGAACGCCATCGTCAAGCGCGGCATCGACATCGCCATCTCCAGCGTCGCGCTGTTCGGCCTGACGATTCCGTTCTGGATCATCGCGGCACTCGTCAAGCTCTCGTCGCGTGGCGACGTGTTCTATCGCCAGGAACGCATGGGGCTGGACGGCAAGCCGTTCATGATCTACAAGTTCCGTTCGATGTACGACGATGCCGAGGCGACCTCGGGACCGGTGTTTGCGAGCGAACGCGATCCGCGACGGACGCCGCTCGGCCGGCTGCTGCGACGGTCGAACGTCGACGAGCTGCCGCAGCTCTGGAACGTCCTGCGCGGCGACATGTCGATCGTCGGGCCGCGGCCGGAGCGGCCGCTGTTCGTGGCACAGTTCAAGGACCGCATTCCGCAGTACATGCTTCGTCACAAGGTGAAGGCGGGCATCACCGGCTGGGCGCAGGTGAACGGCTGGCGCGGCAACACCTCGATCGAGAAGCGGATCGAGTACGACCTCTATTACATCGAGAACTGGTCGGTCCGTCTCGACCTGAAGATCATGTGGCTGACGCTGCTGAAAGGCTTCTTCCACAAGCACGCTTACTGAGAGGGGCGGCCGCCAGCCGCCTTGGATTCCCATGAAAAAACGCGTGGTCATCACCGGCGCCGCCGGCTTCATCGGCTCGCACCTCGCCGAGACCCTGCTCGACCGCGACTATGCGGTGGTCGGCATCGACAATCTGCTGACGGGCGACACCGCCAATATTTCGCATCTGGTGAACCGCGACTTCCTGTTCATCAAGCACGACGTCACGCAATACATTTACGTCGACGGACCCGTCGACGTGGTGATGCACTGGGCCAGCCCGGCGAGCCCGATCGACTACCTCGAACTGCCAATACCGACGCTGAAGGTCGGTGCGCTCGGTACGCACAAGGCGCTCGGCCTGGCGAAGGCCAAGGGCGCGCGTTTCGTGATCGCCTCGACCTCCGAAGTCTACGGCGATCCGCTGGAGCACCCGCAGAAGGAAACCTATTGGGGCAACGTCAATCCGGTCGGGCCGCGCGGTGTTTACGACGAAGCCAAGCGCTTCGCCGAGGCCATGACGATGGCCTATCACCGCTATCACGGCGTCGACACCAAAATCGTCCGTATCTTCAACACCTATGGACCGAAGATGCGCCTGAACGACGGCCGCGCCGTGCCGGCGTTCATGTCGCAGGTGCTGCGGAACCAGGATGTCACCGTCTTCGGTGACGGCTCGCAGACGCGCAGCTTTACCTACATCAGTGACCTGGTCGACGGCATCATCAGGCTGATGCTGTCACCAGAGAACGACCCGGTGAACATCGGCAACCCGATCGAGATGACGATCAAGCAGATCGCCGAGACCATCATCAGGATGACCGGCTCGAGCAGCAAGATCGTCTATCGTCCGCTGCCCACCGACGATCCCAAACAGCGGCGGCCCGACATCACCCGCGCGCGCACGCTGCTCGGCTGGGAACCCAAGGTGCAGTTGGAACAAGGGCTGACCAAGACGATCGAATACTTCCGCGCGAAGGTGGGGTAGGTCGGGTCGGCATCGATTCGGTGATCGATCTGGAAGGCGGCATCGACACCTGCCAATCGCGGTGACACAGCCCAGCTGGCAACCATTGGCATCCACGTTGCTCACTCACGGCTCATGGGCACGATCCTTCTCGTCATTCTCGTCCTGATGCTTCTCGGTGCTGTTCCCGCATGGCCGCACAGCCGCAACTGGGGGTACGGACCAGCGGCGGTCTTGGTCTCGTCGTGATCGTACTCCTCGTGCTCATCCTGACCGGACGGCTGTAGGTGTCGATGGGCCCGAGCGCCGCGACGCCGATTCACGGATAGTCCCTGCATGGTGCTGTCACGCGTCGGGTTGGCCCTGATTCTCTGTAGCGCGCCGGCCGGCGCACTCGCGCAACCGTCGCCAGGCGACGGGGCGCGGCCGCCGACCGCGCCAACGATCACCGCCGACGCCTACACGCCGATCACGACTACGCAGCGAGTGGACTGGATCGTGGATGGCACCATCGGACGCCGCAGCCTGACCATCGTCGGTCCACTTGCCACTGCATGGCAGACTGCGTTCAACACACCTGAGGAATGGGGACGCGGCGCATCGGGCATTGCCAGGCGGTACCTCGAGCGCGAAGCGGACGTCGCCATCTCCAACAGCATCGAGGCCGGGCTTGGGGCACTGTGGGGGGAAGATCCCCGCTACATCGCGTCGGGGCGCAAGGGCGTCTGGGCACGCGCCCGTTACGCGCTCAAGACATCGGTGCTCGCGCAGGGTCGTGATGGTCGCCTGCGGCCGGCGTGGGGGCGATACGCCGGGAACACTCTCAACAACCTGATCGAAAACAGCTGGCTGCCACCCAGCCAGACCACCGCGACGCAAACCGCCGTGCGCAGCGGCCTGGGCATCATCACGCGCATGGGTGGCAACCTCTGGGAAGAGTTCTGGCCAGACGTGGCCCGCCATTTCCGGAAACGGTAGTCCCGCGGCTCGTCAGCCGGTTCCGGCAAAGCGTTCGAGCGACCGTGCCCTGGCCGCCGCTGCCACTTCCTCGCGATTGCGCGGCGACGCACTGGTCGACAGCGAGTCGATCAACCCGCGGGCGACCGCGGCCGTGTCGTCGACTGCGCGCGTGAACGCGGCCTCGTTTGCCTTCGAGGGCGCGGTGAAGCCGCTCAGCTTGCGGACGAACTGCAGCGCCGCATTGCGGATTTCCTCATCGGTCGCGGGCGGGTCGAAGTTAAAGAGCGTTTTGATGTTTCGACACATTCTGTCCTCCTCCCTACCCTACCCTCTTCATCATCCGGATGAAATGCGCAGGTCTGGTCAGCAACGAATCAATGAGCGGTTCGGTCCCATTGTCCACGAATCCCAGCGAGCGATAGAACGGAGGCAGTTCGGTCCGGAGATTCACGATGCGGATGTCGATCGCGACGCAGCCCAGTGACGCGGCGTGCTGCTCGGCCGCCGCCATCATCCGTCGCCCGAGGCCCCGGCCCTGCTGGCCGGGGCTGACCGCAAGCATCCCGAGGTACACCCGATCAGCTCTCCGTTCGAGATACATGCAGGAGACGAGCGCACCGCCGTCGTCGTCATCCACCACGAAAAACGTTCCGGTCTGATGATAGCGCTCGACTTCATCGACCGTCGTACGGTCGTGGTCAACGAAGGCGCGTTCCATCGCAAACGCCGCATTGAGCAGCGCCACGATGCGCGGCACATCGTCGGCGGCAGCGGTTCGCAGGGAGATGACGTCAGCCATCGAATCTAACGGGTGAGTTTGCGGTATTTTATCCGGTGCGGCTGGTCTGCCGCCGATCCAAGCCGTCGCTTCCGGTCCGCCTCGTAGTCCTGATAATTCCCCTCGAACCATACCACCTGACTGTCACCTTCGAAGGCGAGCATGTGGGTGGCGATGCGATCGAGGAACCAGCGATCGTGGCTGATGACCACGGCACAACCGGCGAAGCCGAGGAGTGCTTCCTCGAGCGAGCGCAGGGTGTCGACATCGAGGTCGTTGGTCGGTTCGTCCAGCAGGAGGAGGTTGCTGCCCTTCTTCAGCAGCTTGGCCAGGTGGACGCGGTTGCGCTCGCCGCCCGACAGCGTGCCGACCTTGCGGCCCTGTGCGGCGCCCTTGAAATTGAACCACGAGACGTAGGCGCGCGAGGCGACCTTGCGCTTACCGAGCTCAATCTCATCGGCACTGCCGGTAATCTCCTCGAACACGCTCTTGTTGGCGTCGAGCGCGTCCCGGCTCTGATCGACATAGCCGATTTGCACGCTCTCGCCCAGCCGCAGCGTTCCAGCGTCTGGCTTCTCCAGCCCGGTGATCATCCGGAACAGTGTCGTCTTGCCGGCGCCGTTGGGGCCGATCACCCCGACGATACCGCCGCGCGGGAGCGTGAAATCGAGGTTGTCGATCAACACGTTCTCGCCGTACGCCTTCTTCACTCCCCGCGCCTCGACGACGAGGTCGCCCAGGCGTGGACCCGGCGCGACGTAGATTTCGGCGGTCTCGATCTTCCGGGTGCTCTCCTCGCGCAGCAGCTCTTCGTAGGCGTTGAGTCGCGCCTTGCCTTTGGATTGGCGCGCCCGCGGAGACATCCGGATCCACTCGAGCTCGCGTTCGAGGGTCTGCTGTTTGCGGGTCTCGGCCTTCTCTTCCTGCTGCAGGCGATTCGCCTTCTGCTCGAGCCAGGACGAATAGTTTCCCTCCCACGGGATGCCGCGTCCACGATCCAGCTCGAGAATCCAGCCGGCCACGTTGTCGAGAAAATAGCGGTCGTGGGTCACCGCGACCACCGTTCCCTTGTAGTCCTTGAGAAAACGCTCCAGCCAGGCGACCGACTCGGCGTCGAGATGGTTGGTCGGCTCGTCGAGCAGGAGCAGATCGGGCGACTGCAGCAGCAACCGGCACAGGGCGACGCGGCGTCGCTCGCCGCCGGAGAGCCTGGTGACGTCTGCCTCCGGTGGCGGGAGCCGCAGCGCATCCATCGCGATCTCGAGCTGCGAGTCGAGATCCCACGCGTTGCAGGCATCGATCCGGTCCTGGATCTTCGCCTGTTCGTCCATGACCTTCTCCATCTCGTCAGGAGACAGATCCTCGCCCAGCCTGGCGTTGACCTCGTCGTAACGCTCCAGAAGCGCCTTGGTCGAGGCCACGCCTTCCTCGACGTTGCCGAGCACCGATTTTTGCGGATCGAGCTGCGGCTCCTGCTTGAGAAAGCCGATCGAGATACCGGCGGCAGCAAAAGCCTCGCCGATGAAGCTCTGATCTTCGCCCGACATGATCTTCAACAACGAGCTCTTGCCCGCGCCGTTCAAGCCGAGGACGCCGATCTTGGCGCCGTAGTAGAACGACAGCCAGATGTCTTCGAGTACCTTGGTATCGGGTTGATGGACCTTCCCGAGACCCTTCATCGTGTAAATGAACTGTGGCATGTGTGAGGTGACGAGATTTCAGATTGGTGCCGGTCGAGACCAGGCCGCTCGGAACCTCGCTAGCGTACAATCTGCGAAGCGAATCCGCAATCATTGGACGGCAACTGGGGTCATCACACGCAATCTGCAATCAATCTGAAATCTGCATTCTGAAATCTGCAATCCCGTGATCCGCCGAATCCTCCACGTCGACATGGACGCGTTCTACGCGTCGGTCGAGCAACGCGACAAGCCGGAGCTGCGAGGCAAGCCGCTCGCGGTTGGAGGCCGGCCGGAGGGGCGGGGCGTCGTCGCCGCCGCCAGTTATGAAGCGCGCGCGTTCGGCGTGTACTCGGCAATGCCGATGTCGCGCGCCGTGCGCCTCTGCCCTCAACTCGTCATCGTCCGGCCGGATTTCTCGAGATACAAGGCGGCGTCGAACGCCGTGTTCAGCATCTTTCGCGAGGTCACGCCGCTGGTCGAGCCGCTCTCGCTCGACGAAGCGTATCTAGACGTCACCGAAAACGCGTGGGGGGAAAACTTCGCCACGGCAGTGGCCAAACGCCTCAAGGAGCGCATCCGCGCCGACACCGGCCTGACCGCCTCCGCCGGCGTCGCCCCCAACAAGTTCCTCGCGAAAATCGCGTCGGGCTGGAAGAAGCCAGACGGGTTGACCGTCATCAGCCCTGATCGCGTCGAGCCGTTCCTGCAGCAGCTGCCCGTCGATGCGTTGTGGGGTGTGGGTCCGGTCACCGCCGAGAAACTGCGCACCAGAGGTATCCAGCGGCTGGTGGACGTGCGCAGCGCCGATTTACAGCTGCTCCGGGACACGGTCGGCAGCCTGGCCGACTGGCTGCGCCAACTGTCGAGCGGCGTCGACGATCGTCCCGTCACCCCCAATCGCGAGGTCAAATCGTCCGGCTCGGAAAACACCTATCCCGACGACCTCACCGACCTGGCGACGATCCGGGCCGAAATCGCGGAGATGGCGTCACACGCGATTGCCTGGCTGCAACGCCGTCAGATGCTCGCCCGTACGGTGACGATCAAAGTCCGCTATGACGACTTCGCGACGATCACGCGCAGCCATTCGGCGCTGCCCACCCGCGACGAGGCGGATCTTACCGCTCGCGCGGTGGGCCTCCTCGAGAAGACCGAGGCCGGCACCCGGCCGGTTCGCCTTCTGGGCGTGAGCGTACACAATTTCCGCGGCGAAGGCGGCGCCGAAGAGAGACCTGATCGGCTGCCGTTCGAAGATATGCCTACGGCGATCACTTCTGAGGACCCGGATGATGACGGTGGTCACTGAACGTTCTCGGCAGGAAGCGTGCGCCCCGTTTGGGCCCTCCGGGCTGACATCTTTTTTATGATCGACGTCTGGAGTCCAGGGCAAATCGCCTTGCTGCACAACATGACACGGCGACGCACAGAATTGCCGATGAACTGGCGGGGCTCGAGCCGTTCGCTTCAGCGATGCGCGGATCGGTCCGATCGCAGCCGGTGCTGCCCCGCGCGCGCGGGTCCTGCATCGCTGGGGCTTCGTCGATCCGAAGGTGCGGCTGATCGTCTATCCTCATATCCTGGCTGGACGCGAAAGAGGCCGTCGAATGGGTCAAGGGAACGCTGCTCACCGACTACCAGAGGCACCTGCCCGTCCACCTCTACCATCGGTTTGTCGATCAGTACCGCGAGCGTCTGCTGAAGCGACTCGGAGAGACGGTGCCGTTCCTCGACCCGTTCAAGCGGATACTCTGTTGGGGGACAGCGGTCGGCCTGACGTGGACATGACGCGAGATGCTTAAAGGAACCCGCGACGGTCTCCTGAAAAAGATCCAGCCGGTGAGTATTCACGGCCAGGTATCGTGGGACGTGCATTTCACCGACGTGGACGATCCCGATGGTCAGATCACCGTGGCACGCATCGGTCCGGAGGCGGTGATAGGGCACAATCTCGAGCCCGGCGACCGCATTCAGGTTGAGTACGTGGTCGGCGTCGCCATCCGGGTCACGCGACTGGTCCCGACGTCGTAGCCCGAGGCCTCAGTCCCCAGCCCCGCTCAGTCTCGCTTTTCGATCCGCACTCCCTTCAGCTCGATGCGGGTGTTTGGTGCCTCGCCGGTTCGCGGGGCCGCCTCAATCGCGTCAACCGCCGCCATGCCGTCGATCACGCGCCCGAACGCGGTATAGACACCGTCGAGCGCTGCCGATGGTCCCAGGCAGATGAAAAACGACGTAGTAGCGCTATCGGGTGCATCGCCGCGCGCCATCGAGACGATACCCTTCACGTGCCTGGTGTCGTTGAACTCCGGCGCGAGATTGTGCACCAGCCCCTGCTGCCTGGCCGTCAGCGGCGCGGTCCGGCTCGAAAGCGCGCCGGTCTGGATGACGAAGCCCGGCGCGACGCGATGAAACGCCATGCCGTTGTAGACGCCGGCGGCGGCGAGGCGCATGAACTGGCGAACGGTGTTCGGCGCCTTGTCGACGAAGAACTCGATCACGATCGGACCGGCGCTCGAGTCGAGGATGGCGCGATACGTGCCTAGCTCCTCCGCGGTCTCAGTGACGAACGGTTCGGCCGGCGTATCACGAATCGTCACGTGGCGGATCTCCACCCGCTCGGTGGTGACTCCCTTGTCGTCGATGGGCGTCTCGGAAATCTTCCGCAGCACCTCGATGCCATCGGCGACGTGGCCGAACACGCTGTACTGATTGTCGAGTGCCGGCTGATCGGCAAGGACGATGAAGAATTGTGCGCCGGCGCTGTCTGGCTTGCCGGGCACCAGCACTGCGGCCACCGATCCGGCGGTCATCTTCGGCGCGCGCGCTTCTCCTTTCACGAGGTTGAGGCCACCTGTGCCATAGAGCGCGCGCTTGGCGGGATCCCTGGTCAGTGGGTCTCCGCCCTGCACCATGCCGTACTTCACCACGCGATGGAAGGTCGTCCCGTCGTAAGCGCCTTCCGCTGCGAGCTTGAGGAAGTACGCCGTCTGGTTCGGCGCGGCTGCGGGATCGAGATCGAGCACGAACGTTCCCTCGCTGGTGTCGACGACCGCCTGCTGCGGCCGCGCTTGGGCAAACACGGTCCGGCTAAAGCCGGACACTATGTACCGATGACAGCAGGCTCCGGCTGGGACCGGACGCTGCAGATGAGACGACGGCGCGGTCGACGCCGGCTGCGATCGGAAGTGCGCTGGGATCGGTAGTGTCTGGCTTCAGCCAGACCGTGACGCCGATCAACACCGCCACCACGATGCGCTTCATCTCAGCCCCCAACCCCTGGCCGCGGCCTCAATTCACCGGACCGTCGATGATCTGTCGCGCGTGCCAGATGTAGTGCAGGCTCGAAAGAATCGTAATCGTCAGCGACATCCAGACGCCGACATCGACCAGCACCGAGTGATAGCCGAGATAGTTGAAGAGCATCGCGGCCACAGCCGTGACGATGTAGGTGGCCGTGGCGATCTTACCGAGCAGCGACGGACGAAATGTCCGCCGGCCGATCGCGAGATTCACGACGGCCACCGTCAGAATGATGACGACGTCGCGGCTGATGATGCAGACCGTCAGCCAGACCGGCAGCCGGTTGGCCAGATTCAGGTTGGGCAGCGCCAGCACGACGAACGTGGTGACGAGCAGGAGCTTGTCGGCCATCGGGTCGAGCCATGCTCCCAGGGTGGTACGCTGCCCCGAGCGTCGGGCGATCAGGCCGTCCAGCCCGTCGGTGACGCCGGCGGTGACGAACACGATCAGCGCCCATCCGAGCCATCCATAGAGCACCAGGATCACGAACAACGGAATCAGCAGCATCCGCAGCAGCGTGAGCTGGTTGGCGGCGGTCAGCACCTCAACGCGACCCCACGAGCGCCTGGATTCTGGCGATCGCCTCGATCGCTTCTGCTCCGGTGACGGCTCTCGACGGCTGGAAACTGTTGCCCGCGGCTGTCTTCATCACGCCGGACGCGACCGCTGCCGAGGCCGCCGGATATGCGAGATGGCTGGGCGAGAGATCGCTGAACTTCAGCCGCGCCGCGTCCCAGGCCTTAGCGCGGGCCGGGTTCTGCGGCGCAATCCGCGCGAGCAGACGGTCGACCGCCTGGGCCAGGTCGGTTCTTCGGACCGTCGATCGCGGCTGGAAAGCATGGTTGGCGAATGGCTCCATGACGCCGGCGCGGGTCACTGCCATGATCCACGTCGCCGCCCAGTGATTGCGAACGTCGGTGATCAAGGCGGCATCGCCGCGCCGGGCGGACGACAGCAGCGGCCCGAATTTGACGCCGATGAGTGCCGCCAGATCCCCGCGCGTGATCTGGGCGGCCTGGTCGATGGCGCGATATTCAGCCGGCAGCCGCGCCAGCGCCGCCTTCTCGCGCGCAGCCGCCAGCCTTCTTTCCGTGTCGGCGCCGGGCTCGAGCGCGGCCGCGTCTCCGTAGGCCTTGACGGCGCCTTCGAACTCACCGCGGGACTCGAGGATCTCGCCAATCTGCTCGAGCGTCTTGGCGTCGCCTGGATCGAGCGTCGCGGCTTTGCGGAAATGCTCGAGCGCCGCGTCGGTGTCACCCTTCTGCTTTTCGACGCCGGCCAGCTCGCGATACAGAAACGCGCTGTCGGGCGAGCCGGCGACCGCAGCGGCGTAGGACTGCGCCGCCTCGTCCAGGCGACCGCTGCGTGCCGCCTCGCGCGCCCGCGCGATCCGCTGCTCGGCGTTGCGGAACTTCATCACTTCGACACGACGAGCCAACTCGGTCTGCGACGGATCGAGGGCGAGCGCGCGCTCGAGCGCGGTCAACGCCTCGGGCTCGCGGTTGAGCGCCAGCAGTGCCGTTGCCCGGCCCACGAACACGGACACATCGTCGTGCAGCGCATTGAGTTCGAGGGCGCGATCGAAATGTGGCAGGGCGGCCCGGGCATCCTTTCGCGCCAGTTCGAGATAGCCGAGCGACGCCTCCGCCGGAAAGAAGCCCGGCAACGCCTTGAGTGCGCCGGCGAACTCCCGCTCGGCGGCGCGAAGGTCGCCGGCCTGCAGCGAGGCCCAGCCGCGAGTTGCCGATGCCGCCGCCGGAGTATCGGCCATCGCCGGCGGCACGGCGGGCCGCATGAACTCCGGAAACTTCGGCGCCGTGGGCACCGGCGCGGGCACCGATTTGGGCGCGCAGGCGCTGACGAAGATGACCAGGGCCAGCAGGAGTTTCCGCATCAGAAGGAATATTAGCCCAGACGATTGAGCAAACGCCGCGGGACGTCGGCCACCATCGAGATCTCGGCGTCCCGGGTCTCGTGCAGGACCACGCGGGCGTGGCGGTAGACGCGGGCAATCCTGTCGCGATCGGCGGCGCTTTCCGGGTCGAACGTCAACGTGACACGCACGACGTCGAGCGCGAGTCGCGACGCGATGGTTTCGACCAACTCATCAATCCCCTGTCGCGTCAGCGCAGAAATGGACAGCGCACCCGGATCCTGATCCTCCAGGCGTCGCCGCTCGTCAACGGTCAGCGCATCGCTCTTGTTGTAGACCTCGATCATCGGCACGTCCAGCGCGCCGACCTCGTCCAGGACGCTCCTGACGGCATTCATGCGACGCTCGCGATCGGGGGCCGCGCCATCGATCACGTGCAGAACGAGATCGGCGTCGGCGGTCTCTTCCAGCGTCGCGCGAAAGGCCGCGACCAGCGCGTGCGGCAGCCGGTCGATGAAGCCGACCGTGTCCGAGACCAGCAGTTCCCGGCTATCGGGCAACCGCACCTGGCGGACGAGCGGATCGAGCGTCACGAACAGCGCGTTCGACGCTTCGGCGTCTGCCCGGGTCAGCACGTTGAACAGCGTCGTCTTGCCGGCGTTGGTATAGCCGACCAGCGCCACCGTCGGCACCGAGGCTTTGCGCCGGCGCTCGCGCAATTGCGAACGGCGCTTGCGGACCTCATCGATGTCGCCGCTGATCGCATGGATGCGCGTGCGGATCCGCCGGCGATCGGTTTCGAGCTTGGTTTCGCCCGGTCCGCGCGAACCGATGCCGGCGCCGAGCCGCGACAAGGCCGCGCCAGAGCCGGCCAGCCGGGGCAGCAGGTACTTCAGCTGCGCGAGCTCCACTTGAAGCTTGCCCTCGCGCGTTCGTGCGCGCCTCGCGAAAATGTCCAGAATCAGCTGGGTCCGGTCGATGATTTTCCGCCCAACCTCCGCTTCGATCTGACGCAGCTGCGCCGGCGTCAATTCGTTGTCGAAGATGACCAGGTCCACGTTCAGCTCGGAGGCCGACACGGCGAGCGTCTTGATCTTGCCGGCGCCGAGAAAGGTGGACGGGTCAGGCTTCGGGCGCTCCTGCAGCACGCGGAGCACCACCTCGGCACCGGCGGCTTGCGCGAGACCGGCGAGCTCGTCGAGCGACCGTTCGGCGTCCAGACGTCTGGCGTGGGCCGTGATCAGCCCGACCAGCGCCGCCCGCTCGGAACGACCTATCGCGCGCGTTGACGTGCCGGATCGGTGTGCAGGCATGCCTGAATGTCGTCCCATGAAATGGCGCCGGCGCGCACCAGAATTGGATCGGCGCCAGTCACGTCCACGATCGTCGACGGTGCTCCGCCGCGGGTCGGCCCGGCGTCGATCAGCAGATCGAGGCGGTCGCCAAGCGAGCGCTCCACCTGATCCGGATCGGCAGTCGGTGACTGGCCGCTGAGGTTGGCGCTCGTCGCGGTCACCGGCCGGCCGGCTTCGGCCGAGATCGCCCGCGCCACGGCGTCGGCGGGCACACGCACGCCGATTCGTCCGGTGCCACCGCTGACAGCGGCTGCCAGAGCGGGGGGCGCCGCCAGCAGCAGCGTCAACGGTCCGGGCCACAAGCGCTCTGCCAGAATCTGCGCGGTCGGCGGCAAGCGTCCCAGATGCGTGGTGACCTGGCCGGCATTCGCAGCGATCAGCGGGAGGGCCTGCCCGGCCGTCCGCCCCTTCACCGCGAAGACGCGCGCCACCGCCGCGGCCGAGAACGGATCAGCCGCCAGGCCGTACAAGGTGTCGGTGGGAATCGCGACCAGGCCACCATTGACAATCCACTTGGCCGCTTCCTGAATGGCATCTCGTTGGGGCGCGTCGGGATCGACAAATACTCGGCGCATTTACCTTATTGCGAAGATCGTTGGTTCGACCACGAACAGATCAATCCGTCATCGTTTTTCTGCACCACCGCGGTCAGTAGCGCCATCGTCGCCAGATCGACCAAGGACACGATACGGATCGACGTCCCGTCGACCGTCATCATCAGGATGAAATTGCGAAATGCCAGCATGACGGCAAGTTGGGCGATGAACAGCGGGAAAAACGGCCTCACCAGGGTGAAGCCGGTGTAGCCCATGAACGACGCGGCGGTGACGGCGACAACGTTCCGGCGCCAGGACACCGCCGCGAAGAGGGTCACCGTGTCAACGGCTAGAACCGGATTTTGACGCTGGTGTCCGGGTTCACGTGGATGCTGTCGATGAAGCGGATCCGGTGTGGGCGGTTCTGCATGATGACGGAGCTGGTGCGGGTGCCATCACCGAAGAACCGGACACCGCGCATCAGCGTGCCGTCGGTGACGCCGGTCGCGGCGAAGATAATGTCGTCGCCGGGCGCGAGATCCTTCGACCGGTATACCTTCCTGAAGTCGGTGATGCCCATGGCGCGGCAGCGCGCTTCGTGCTCGGGTTGGTTGACCACCAGCCGCGCGAAGATCTCGCCGTTCAGGCAGCGCATGGCGGCGGCCGTCAACACGCCTTCCGGCGCGCCACCGGTCCCCATCACCGCGTGTACGCCGGAGCCGACCACCGCCGCGGCGATCCCGGCCGAAAGATCGCCGTCGCCGATCAGGCGGATGCGCGCCCCGGTCGCACGAATGTCGCCGATCAGCTTCTGGTGCCGTTCGCGTTCGAGCACCACGACCACGAGGTCCTCGACCTGGCGTCCGAGACACGACGCAATCGCCTTCAGGTTCTCGTGCACCGGTGCGTCGAGGCTCACCAGGTCTTTCGAGCTGGGTCCGACGACCAGCTTCTCCATGTACAAATCAGGCGCGTGCAGCAGGCCGCCCCGGTTCGACGCCGCGAGGACGGCGATGGCGTTGGGGGTGCCGGTCGCGCACAGGTTAGTGCCCTCGAGCGGATCGACCGCAATATCCACTTCGTCGAAGCGAACCGGCGGCGGTCCGACGATGTTCTTGGCGTTGACCAGGCCGACCTTCTCGCCGATGTAGAGCATCGGCGCCTTGTCGCGCTCGCCTTCGCCGATCACGATGGTGCCGTCGATGGGCACCGTGTCCATGACCTCGCGCATCGCCTCGACGGCCACCTGGTCCGACTTGTGGCGATCGCCCTGCCCCATCGTGTGCGCGCACGCGATCGCAGCCTGTTCGACGACGCGGAGAAACTCGAGAGAAAGATCAGAATCCATTAGCCCTTCTCCTCACCGTTGTACGGTGGCAGCTCGCATCGCGTCGGACGGTCCGTCCGATAGCCGAGCAGGTAATCGGCCTGCATCAGCTTGTGGATCTCACGCGTGCCCTCGTAGATGACCGCGCCCTTGCAATTCCGAAAGAACCGCCCGACCGGGTATTCGTCGGAATAGCCATTGGCGCCGTGGATCTGCACCGCATCGCCCGCGGCCTTCTCCGATGCCACGGTGGCGAACCATTTCGCCAAGCCGGTTTCCCTGGTGTTGCGCTTGCCGTGGTTCTTCATCCACCCCGAGCGCAGCCAGAGCAGCCGCGCCGACTGGTAGTCCGACTCCATGCCCGCGATCATCTCCTTCACCAGCTGGTGCTGGCCAATTTCAACGCCGAAGGCCTTGCGTTCTTTCGCGTACTTCACGCTGGCATCGCGGCAGGCCCGGATCAATCCGGTCGCCCCGGCGGCCACGGTATAGCGCCCTTGATCGAGCGAGAACATCGCGATCTTGAAGCCTTCGCCGGGCCGGCCCAAAACGTTCTCCTCGGGCACCTCGACGTCGTCCAGCTTGAACCAGCCGGTGTTCCCGGCCAGGATGCCCCATTTTTCCTTCATCGGCCCGCTGGTGAAGCCCTTGAACGAGCGCTCGACGATGAAGGCGCTCATGCCGGACGGGTCGCCCTTCTTCTTTTTCTCGAGATCGGTCCAGGCGATGACAAGGAACTGGTCGGCGACGTCGGCCAGCGAAATCCAGCTCTTCTCGCCGTTCAGGACATAGCGACTGCCGGTTCTGATCGCGGTCGTCTGAATCGCGCGCGCATCGCTGCCGGCGCCCGGTTCGGTCAGCCCGTAACCGGAAATCTTCCTGCCCTGCGCCTGTGGCACGAGATAGCGCTGCTTCTGCTCCTCGTTGCCCCACGTGAGCAGCGACAGACAGTTCAGGCCGGCATGTACGGACATGATCACGCGCAGCGAGGTGTCGAAGTATTCGAGCTCTTCGCTGGCGATACCGAGCGCGATGTAGTCCATCCCCGAGCCGCCATACGCCTGCGGCACGGAGATTCCCAGCAACCCCAGCTTCGCCATCCCGCCCAGAATCCGTTCCCGATCGAAATGATGGTTGCGATCGTCGTCGCGGATGAACGGGAGGACCTCTCGGGCGCCCCATTCGCGGATCGCCTGCTCGAGCAGCTGGTGTTCGTCTGAAAGGGTGAAGTCAATCATGGTCAGGTCCGATCCGGTCGGTCAGGCGCGTCCGGGTTGGGCCGCCTTGCCTGCTCCACTCGGCTTCGCCGAAACGGCAAATGCTATCACGCGCGGCGGGCGACGTGCACGAGGGCGCCGCGCTGCAGATCGAGCGCCGCCGCGGCGCTGGCGCCGCTGGCCGCCACCTCGAGATGATCGGTGCTGCCGAACAGGGCACACACCTCCCCCGCGGCGGCGTCGGCATAGGTCGACACGACGCGGGAGACCTGGTGAGAGCCGATGCGAATCTCGAGGGGACCGTGGGCGAGCTTCTCGAACGTCGGCCGATCGATATTCGTGATCAGGTTGCCGAAGCGATCGACGCTGAGCACCTGTCCCTCGATGCAGCCGTCTTCGACGCTCGGGCGCGGGATGTCCAGGCGGTGAATGGCACCCGCCGACCGGCCGAGCGCGACCAGGTCGATCCCCCTGGCAATCCAGGCCGCCGCCGGCGCGAACCGATCGCGCCCCTCGAACGTGCGACTGACCGTCGGACGCGCATATTTGCGCTCGGTGAGCTCGACGACGCGCCTGGCGGGATGATCGTCGAGCACCGCGGTCAGGACGCCGTTGTCGGGCGCCACGAACGTGAACCCGGCCGCCTCGGCCGCGATCCCTCGGCGCGTCGAGCCGACCCCGGGATCGACCACGACGAGGAAAATCGTGCCGGCGGGAAAATACCGGAACGCCGCGGCCAGCTTGAGGGCACCGTCCAGCACGTCATGCGCGACGACGTCATGGGTGATGTCCACGAGGGTCGCGTCTGGACAGATGCCGAGCACCACTCCCTTCATGGTGCCGGCATAGTGATCGCGGGTGCCAAAATCGGTGATCAGGGCGATGACCGGCCGGGCCATGCGCTTAGCTTATCGAAACCGGCGGGATCGCGCTCGGCGCCAGGGGGAGACGCCGATCCAGGTGGATCAGGAAGGGCCGGGCGGTATAATCCGCTCGCAGGAGGGATCCATGGACGAGGGCACCCGGTCGCGGCGGGCATTGATCATCGGCGCTGGCTCGGTCGTCGTGGCGGCGGGGCTCGGCGCGCGGCCGGCAAGCGCACAATCTCCGGGTCCGTTCCGTGCGCCGCGCCATCCCGAAGACGCGTGGCTCGATCAGCGTGCCGGCGCCCACCGCGTGTTCATCGACGCCGCAACCGTCAACGGCGCCGGAGAAGCGGTTCTCTACGCGAACAACCTGTTCACCGCCCAGCGCGCCGCCTATGCCGGCGGCGCCGATCACGATCTGGCGCTGGTCGTGTGCTTCAGACATTTTGCAACCGGGTTCGCCTACACCGACGTGGTGTGGGGCAAGTACGGCAAGGCCTTGAGCGGCATCCTCAGCTTCACCGATCCGAAGACCAAGGAACCGCCGTCGACCAACCTGTACGACAAGACGGGATACGGGCTCTCGCTGCCCAATCTCGGCGCGACCATCGACGCCGTGACCAGGCGCGGCGCCTATTTCGCCGTGTGCGATACGGCCACGCACTTTCTCTCGAACCAGATCGCCGGCGCGACCAGCGGCGACGCCGCCGCGATCTACAAGGATCTGGCCGCGAACCTCATTCCGAACAGCCGTCTGGTCTCCGCCGGCGTCATGGCGGTGACTCGATCCCAGGAATTCGGGTACAGCTTGCTCTACGCCGGCTGACCCTCCGCCCACCATTGGAGAGTACGATGCAGAAACTCATCGGCCTGACTACCGTCCTGCTGCTCACGAGTCCCGTCGCAACGACCCAGGCTCAAATGCCGACCGCGGCCGACCAGATCGCGGAGGCGGTGCAGATCCTGCCACAGGACCTGCGCGCCGGCGCGACCGTGGTGGCCTACGACAAGGCGACAGGGGCACGCCACGTGCTGCGCCAAGGCACCAATTTCGTCGAGTGTCAGCCGCGCATGGACGATGGCTTCACGCGCTGCTACAACAAGGCGCTGGGGCCGCGCCGCGATCTCGAGGCCAAGCTCAAGGCGGAGAAAAAATCGGACAAGGAGATTCGAGACGCCGTCGCCGCCGCCATCAAAGCCGGCACGCTCGAGGCTCCGCCCCACGGCATGATGGCCTACCGCGGCTACGATAAACGCGATCGCATTCAGACCCTCTGGGTGATGTCGATGCCCAATGCGACACCCGAATCGGCCGGCGTCTCGACCACCAGCCAGCGCGACGCCGCGCTCGAAGGCAAGGGTCTGCCCTGGATGATGCTCCCCGGTACGCCTGGGGCGCACATCATGATTCCGATCAATCCGGCCGTGAAGAACACCACGGTGACGGACGAAGCCCCAGATCCGATCGCGCAAGCGACGTTGCCGCTGCCCGAGGACCTGCGAGCGGGGGCGACCGTCATCACCTACGACAAAGCGACCGGCGCACGAAACGTCCTGCGCCAGGGCACCAACTTCGTCGAGTGCACGCCCAAGAGCGATGACGGCTTCACCTGGTGCTACAACAAGGTCACGGCCCCACGTCGCGATCTGCAGGCGAAGCTGCGCGCCGAGAAGAAGACGCCGAAGGAAATTCAGGAGGCGGTCGCGGCGGCGACCGCCGCCGGCACACTCAAGCCGACGCCGTTCGGGACGATTTCGTACCGGCTCTACGGCAAGAAAGATCGCATCCAGCTGCTCTGGGTGATGTCGGTGCCCAACGCCACGCCCGAATCAATTGGCGTGTCCCAGGGCAGCCAGCGCGACGAGGCGCTGAAGGGTCATGGCGTGCCGTGGCTGATGCTCCCCGGCACATCGGGAGCGCACATCATGATCCCGATCAACAAGTAGCGATCAGACGGTCGGCTGAAGCCGGACACTACCAAGGTCGAGCCCGGGTAGTGTCCGGCTTCAGCGGACCAAGCATCGTGTCCGGGTCAATAGGCCCACCACGGCGTGGTGGCGCCATCGGGCCGCTTGCGCTGTATGAACTGCGCCATCTCCTTCAACCGATCCCACGACGAACCCGGACCGCTCCAGCAATGCGGTTTGTTGTTGCCGTACATGAAGAACCCTTCGTAGTGCGGGTTCTGTGTCGTTTTCATCCACTTCTGGAGCTCTCGCGTCGAGTTGTTCAGATAGTAGGTGTCGGCGTCGCCGGTGTAGAAGAACAGCTTGTCGACGAGCTTCGGTCCCAGTGCGGGCCAATGCGTCTGGAGGTAGTAGAGAAGGTCGTAGTGCTCTTTCCAGTACAACGCGACCGCCTTGTTGATCACGCCCGTTCTCTTGTCGAACAGCGGCTCGAAGTAGCCGTCCTTCCCAATCGGACCGAACACCGCGGACCAGATGTCGATTTGCTCGCCGGAGCGCCCGTGGGTGCCGTTGACCAGTTCGAAGTAGTTGCGCTGCTGTGACGTCATCACCAGCTGCCCGTTGACAAAGCGGCTGTTGGCGGTCGGCACCTTGCGCCAGTCGTAGACCTTGTAGAACGCGTTGTCGTCCTCGTAGATGTTGATCCCTTCGACGTCGGTGAAGGTGACCGAATCGGGACAGTAGGCCCACGCGCCGCCGAAGAAGTCGGGGTGAAAGATCTGCAGCGCCGCCGCTTCCCAACCGCCGGTCGACCCGCCGGACAGAATGCGCGCGTAGGGCTCGCGAATCACGCGAAAGCGCTTCTCGACTTCCGGAATGAGTTCCTGCATCACGGCATCGCCGTAGGGCCCGTTGTTGACCGAGTTCACGGCATACGAATCGTCGAAGTACGGCGTCGGGTGCTGAAAGCTCACGGCGAGCATGCGCGGGAAACCGTCGCCCAGCCAGGCCTTCGAAAAATCGTTCATCCCGTCGAACCCGTAGGGCGGGGCGGTCGAGAAATGACCCTGCACGTAGTTCACCGGATAACTGATCGTCTCGCGGTCGTAGTCGCGCGGCAGCAGGACGATGGCGCCCAGATAGATTGGCCGTCCCCAGAATCTGGTGAGCGACGGGCTTTGAAACTTGATGTGCTTGACATAGGCGGTGTCGGCCGGCTCCGCGATCGGCGCCAACGCCTGGTCGGCGACCAGCTTGATCAGGTTGGCGCCATTGGCGTCGATGTGGATCTTCTGGACGGCGCTGTAAAGATTCCCTGGCGAGCGGTTCCACCGCTGCCCTTCCCATTGGTCGTCATGCATCCAGACGACGTGTCCGTCGGCGCGTCGAAACTCGCTGTATACGACCACCATCGCCTGCGCGAAATAATCGCCCGGCGGGATGTCGACGATGCTGTCGATCGGTGTCCCGAGATCGCCAGCGCCGATGGAAATCACCTGCTCGGGTGCCAGGCGCTCGACATCGCGCCCGAAGAACGGAACTCCGGTGCGGCCGATCTGAAGCCGCGGTTCCGCGATCTTGTCGACGCTGCGCGTGATCATCACGAAGGCGCGGCCAGTGATCGGTCCGTCGTGGGCCTGGGGTATGAACGAGATGTCGAATCGGAGGTTGCGTGACGCAGCCGGCTCACGCGTCTGCGCGGAGACGAGCGCCGCCAACCCGGCGCACACGACAGCGAACCCGAGCGCTGCGGCCACCGCCAACGACGATTTTCTCTTCGTCATACGGCGATTCTAGCGCGGCAGGGAGCGAACCGCAGCTATGCCGGTTTGCGAAAGAGCGTCTCGCGGAGGTTGTTCTTGAGCAGGAACGAATCGGAGACCCGCAACGTGGAGAACAGCCGAATGATGTCGCGGTTCGGCAGGATGGCCTGGCGGCCTCGAGCGGCCGGATACGTTCGGTACTTCAAATTGACATCGTCAACGATGATGAACTTCGTGTAGTGCGCGCCCTGCGGCGGAGCGGAGCCGAAGAACCCGAGCAGCGCGCCGTCGGGCCGAAGCACCCGCGTCAACTGGTTGGCGAGCTCCTGGCCGGCCGGTCGATCCAGATAGTCGAACAGGTCCCAGCAGAGAATGCCGTCGACCGAGCCCTCGACCTGCGGGAAACGCTTTTTCAGGAACTCCGGCAGCTCTTCCAGCTTGCCTTCCCGAACATGGCGATCGACATCGGCGAAGATGTCCTCGACGAAAATCTTGCAGCCGAGCTGCTCGCCGAAGAAGCTGACGTTGCTGCCCACGACCGGGCCGAGATCGAGCAAAACCGGCTGCTCACGGGACGTCAGAGTCTGGAGAAACTTGGGGAGGGCCTTGGTCGCGAAGACAGGAATGTTGGTGGCGTCCGACGCTGGTCCCTGGGGACGAACGTCGGAATCGCCCTTGCGCGGCGCGAGACGGTCCAGCAGTCCCATTCACAGACAGCAGTTAGAAGTGAGAAGAAAAGATGAGAAGCGCGGTTCGCTTCTGCCACTTCTCAGTCCCAACTTCCAACGTCCCGTTAGGCGCCTACGCGGTGCGCGGCGCCGGCGGGCTGTCCCTGCTGGGACGAGGCGGCAGGTGTCGCCGGTTTCGCCTGCGCCTGCGGCGCAGCGGCGACCTTGCGTTGCATATCCACGCTGCCGCGGAAATGCGCGCCCTCAGCGATCGCGACCCGCGGCGACACGATGTCGCCATCAACCGAGCCGTTGTCGCGAATGTCGACCTTGTCGCTGGCGGTGACGTTGCCGGTTACCTCGCCAAGGACGATCACCGACTTGGCAAATACCTGCGCCTTGATTTTGCCGTTCGGGCCAATCGTCAGCACATGCTCCTTGAGCTGAATCGTGCCTTCGACATGGCCCTCGATGGTCAGGTCTTCACTGCCGTTCAGTTCACCCTTGATGACAACCGACTTGCCAATATTCACGATGTCCCTCTCCATATGATGGCTCGTCTCGTGGCGAGGGCTCGGAGCCCCCGACTGGGTTGGCGCGGGCGGCTGCGGTGCAGCCGCCGGTTGTCCGCTCGGGGGTCGGACCGCTTCATCGCGTTTCCACATGGTCTCTGTCCTCCGCCCTGCCGTCTCACGTAGGCCGGGGTCGCTTGTCTGCCTACTATCGGGTCGAACGTCGGGCCAGTATACGGGACCCCGCAAAAGGATGTCTAGTCCTTTTGTTATCAGGAGTTAGCGGCGATGGTACAATGAATGATTCACCATGCGTGTCTACTTTGACTACAACGCGACCACGCCCCTGGCGCCAGAAGTCGCCGACGTGGTTTTGCGGGTGTCGCGGGACGTGTTCGGCAACGCCTCGAGCATCCATCACTTCGGGCAGCAAGCCAAAGCGACCATGGACGATGCGCGATCAGCGGTGGCATCACTGCTCCACGCCGATCCGTCCGAGATCGTGTTCACCAGCGGCGGTACGGAATCAGACAACCTGGCGATTCGCGGCATCGCCGATGCGCTCGAACCGACCGGACGTCGTCATCTGATTGCCAGCGGCATCGAGCACGAAGCGGTGTTGAACACGGTGCGAGCGCTGGCCCGCCGCGGATGGCGGACGACGCTGCTGCCGATGGATCACACCGGCGTCGTCTCGGTCGATCGGTTGCGCGACGCGATCGACAGCGACACCGCGCTCGTCTCCGTCATGCACGCCAATAATGAGATCGGTACGATTCAGCCGGTCGCGGCGCTGGCGGCGATCGCCCACGAGCACGGCGCCCTCATGCACACCGACGCGGTGCAGTCGGTCGGGAAGATTCCGGTCGATATCCGCGCGCTCGGAATCGATCTGCTGTCGCTGTCGGCGCACAAGTTCAACGGTCCGAAGGGCGCCGGCGCGCTGTGGATCAAGCGCGGCACACGCATGCACCCGACCATCACCGGCGGCAAGCATGAACGCAACCGCCGGGCCGGCACGGAGAACGTCGCGGCAATTGCCGGCCTGGGGGTCGCCGCGGCGCTGGCGTCCGGTAAAATGGCCGGCGAAGCCGAGCGGGTGAGCGCGCTGCGCAATCAGCTCGAAGCCGGGATCCTGGAGCGCGTCGCGGGAACCACGGTGAACGGCAGCCGCCAGGAGCGGGTGCCGAACACCACCAACATCAGCTTCGATCGGGTCGAAGCGGAGAGTCTGCTGATCGCGCTGGATCTCGAGGGCATCGCCGTTTCCACGGGATCCGCCTGCTCGTCCGGCACGCTCGAGCCCTCGCACGTGCTGAAGGCGATGGGATTCGCTCCCCACCGGACCCAGAACTCGCTGCGGTTCAGCCTCGGCATGTACTCGACGGCGGCGGAGGTGGACCGCGTCGTTGACGTGCTGCCGCGATTGGTCGAAAAGCTGCGCACCCTCACACGCCGAACGGTGACGGCTTGAACAGGGGCCACGACAACACGAAGCGCTCGATGACGCAGGAGGGAAACCGACTTCGTGCTCATCGTGCCTGCGTGGTCCCGGTAAGGTTCTCTCATGCGCATCGTTGTCGCAATGTCCGGCGGCGTGGACTCGTCGGTGGCCGCGGCCCTGCTCGCCGAGCAGGGTCACGAGGTCATCGGTCTGTCGATGCAGCTCTATGACCAGTCCGAGGGGCAGACCTCGTTCGGCAGTTGCTGCTCCATCGACGACCTTCACGACGCTCGCCGGGTCGCGGCCGCCATCGACATCCCGCACTACATCGTGAATTTCGAGACGCAGTTTCACGAGCAGGTGGTGTCGAACTTCGTCCAGGAGTACGCGGCCGGCCGGACGCCGCTCCCCTGCGCGCACTGCAACAGCGATCTCAAATTCGCGACGCTGGCAGAACGGGCGCGGGGATTTGGCGCCGACGCCGTGGCCACCGGCCACTACGCCCGAGTGGAACGCGGCAGCGGCGGCCGGCTGGCACTGCGGCGCGGTGTCGATGCGACAAAGGATCAGTCGTATTTTCTGTTTTCCCTGACGCAGACTCAGCTGGCCTCTGCCATTTTTCCGGTGGGTGACCTCGCCAAGGACGAAGTGCGCCAGTACGCGCGGCGACACCGGCTTCCAGTTGCCGACAAGCCGGACAGCCAGGAGATCTGCTTCATCCCCGACAACGATTACCGGACGTTCGTGACCAGGAGCATCCCGGAGACCGCACGCGCCGGCGCCTTCGTGGACGAGCGCGGTCAGGTTCTTGGCAGTCACGCCGGCATTCATCGCTTCACGGTCGGCCAGCGCAAAGGCCTCGGCCTTCCCTCGCCGACTGGCACCGCGATGTACGTCCTCGCCTTGCGCCCGGCGGACCGGCAGGTCGTCGTCGGGCCACGGACGTCACTCGAGCGGACGCACCTGACCGCTTCCGGAGTGAATTGGATGGTCGAGGAGCCAGCCGGGCCCCTGCAGGTCGCGGCGCAGATCCGGCACCGCCACGAGGCGGCGCCCTCGGCCGTCAGCTCGCTCGGCGATCGACGGGCGCAGGTGGTCTTTGACACGCCGCAGCTGGCAATTTCGCCGGGTCAGGCCGTGGTGTTCTACGACGGAGATGCAGTGGTCGGCGGAGGGTGGATAGACTGACCTTCGTCGTTGGGCCTTCGCGGTCCGACGTTCGGGGTCGACGGTTCCATAGAACGCCATCGACGAACGCCGAACGCCGAACGCCGAACCAGAACGACGAACGTAGAACCTCGAACGACGAACGTCTTCGCTCAAACGCTCGCGAGATGCTCGGGAATCTGATCGAGATGGTGCTCAGCGTCGATCGCCGCCATGCAGCCTGAGCCCGCCGCCGTGATCGCCTGGCGGTAGATGTGGTCCTGTACGTCGCCGCACGCGAAAACGCCCGGGACGCTGGTCTTGGCGCCATCGTGGGTGACGATGTAGCCATTCTGATCCAGTTCGAGCTGACCGCGGAAGAGCGCCGTATTGGGAGTGTGGCCGATCGCCACGAACACGCCGCTGACCGGGATCTCGGTTTTCTCGCCGGTCTTGTTCGAGCGTACCACCATCGATGTGACTTCGCCCTTCCCGGTATCGTGAATGGCTTCGACCTCATGGTCGAGCCTCCACACGATCTTGGGGTTGGCCCTCGCCTTGTCCTGCATGATCTTCGACGCGCGCAGCGCGTCACGCCGGTGCACCAGCGTCACCTTCGAGGCAAAACGGGTAAGGAACACCGCCTCTTCCATCGCCGAGTCGCCGCCGCCGACCACCGCAATTTCCTGGCCGCGGAAGAAGTAGCCGTCGCAGGTAGCGCAGGTCGAGACGCCGTGGCCCATCAGCGTGCGCTCGGACGGCAGCCCGAGCAGCCGGGCCGAGGCGCCGGTCGCGATGATCAGCGTCCTGGTGGGGTATTCGGCCTCGGTGGTCTTCACCCGCATCGGCGACTCGCACACTTCAACGCTGCTGACATTGCCCTGGATGATTTCGGTTCCGAACTTTTCCGCCTGCGCGCGCATTTCGGCCATCAGATCGGGGCCCATGATGCCGTCGCGGTGGCCGGGGAAGTTCTCGACATCGGTGGTCAGCATGAGCTGACCGCCCGCCTCGATTCCTTCGATGAGCAGCGGCTTCAGGTTGGCGCGAGCGGCGTAGATCGCCGCGGTGAGGCCGGCCGGGCCGGAGCCGATGATGATGACGCTGCGGGTTGACAACATGGGCTGATGAAGTAATCCGATGCTTCGCTAATTGGGTAATTGAATACCCAATTCCCGGGGGCGGAAGGTTAGATGTGCTTGTCGAGAACCTTCTTCAGATCTTCCTTCTGTGCAAGGCCGACGACCGATTCGACCACCTGACCACCCTTGAAAATGAGAATCGTCGGAATCCCGCGAATCTGAAATTTGAACGAAATATTCGGGTTCTCGTCGACGTTGAGCTTGCCGACCGTCACCTTACCCGCGTACTCGGCAGCCAGGGCGTCAACCGTCGGGCCCAATCGTTTGCACGGCCCGCACCACTCGGCCCAGAAGTCCACCAGCACCGGTGGGGCTGACTTCAACACGTTGTCGTCGAAATTCCCGTCCGTAAAGGTCTGCACGTTTTCGGCTGCCATCGGTTCTCCCTAGCCCACGGTCTTAGCCCCCGGCCCCCGCCAAGGCGCGTTCGTATATTTTGACGTACTCCCGTGCCGAACGGTCCCATGAAAAATCCTGCTGCATCCCGGCCTGCTGGAGCCGCTGCCACTTGCGCGGATCGGCGTACACCGTGAAGGCGCGATTGAGGGCCTCGAGCAGCGCCGCCGGCGTATAGTCGGCCATCACGAACCCGGTCGACCGCTTGCGCCGCGGGGAATAGTCGACGACCGTGTCGGCAAGACCGCCCACACCGTGGACGACCGGCACGGTGCCGTAGCGCATGCTGTACATCTGGTTGAGTCCACACGGCTCGAATCGCGACGGCATCAGGAAGATGTCGGCCCCCGCCTCAATCCCGTGCGCCAGCGACTCGTCGAACCCGATGCGCGCGCCGACGCGGTCCGGATACCGCGCCGCGACTCGCCGCCACATGTCCTGATAGCGCGCCTCGCCGCTGCCGAGAACGACGATGCCGGTGTCGAGCCCGATCAAATCGTCGAGCGTCGCGGCAATCAGGTCGAAGCCCTTTTGATCGACCAGGCGCGACACCATTCCGACCAGCGGCCGCTTCAGCGCGCGTTCATCAGCGGCCAGGCCATAGCGCCCGAGCAGGGTCAGCTTCGCTCCGCGTTTGCCCGACAGATCGGTGGCGTCGAATGGCGTCGATACGAACGGATCGCGCGACGGATCCCATTCGGCCGTGTCGATGCCGTTCAGGATACCGGCCAGATCGGACGCTCGCGCGCGCAGGATGCCGTCGAAGCCGAAGCCGAACCCCGGCTTCTGGATCTCCTCCGCGTAGCGCCGGCTGACGGTGGTGATCACGCGAGCGTCGTTGATCCCGCCTTTCAGGAAGCTGATACGCCCGTAGAACTCGAGTCGATCGATCGAGAACTGCTCCCACCCGAGATCGAGCCGCGGCAACCAGTCGGGTTCGAAGCTGCCCTGATAGGCCAGGTTGTGGATGGTGAGTACGCTGGGCGTGCCGCCGAGTACGGGATGGGAGGCGTAGAGCGAGCGCAGGTAAACCGGGGCAAGGCCGGCCTGCCAGTCGTGGGCATGAACCACAGATGGTCCGGCGCCGCGGCGCCCGCCGAACTCGAGGGCGGCGCGGACCAGAAACGCGAAGCGCCGCGCGTTGTCGGGATAGTCGACGTTGTCGATCGCGTACAGGCCGGGACGATCGTAGAGTTCAGGGCAGTCGACCAGAACGGCGCGCGCGCCGTCGCCCAGCGGCGCTTCATAGAAGCCGGCGTCGCGGGTGTAGCCGCCGACGGTGACGGGAAAGCTTTCGACCAGTGCGCCCGAAGGCACGCCGCGGTAGCGCGGTAGTACGACGGTGGCGTCCCACCCGAGACGCTGGAGTGCGGACGGCAGCGCGCCGAGCACGTCGGCCAGCCCGCCAGTCTTCGAGAACGGCTGCGCTTCCGATCCGATGATCAAGACCGAGCGGCGCGGGCGCTCGAGTTTTTTGACCGCCGCCATGCCAGCGCGTGGCCTCAGATACCGACGCGCACTTCCGACGCGATGGCCCCCGGAACCTGGAGCTCCGGCATCGGCTTGCCGGCAAACAGCTTCTGGCACGGCTTCGCGATCATCCGCGCCCAGGTCGCCGAACGGTTGATTCGCGCGCTGTCAGTCGCAATGCCGGTGTTGGCGTACATCTGCCGGTACAGCTTGGAAATCAGCATGAACGCGACCCGCGACTTGAGCGACTCCACGCAATGGGCGCGCGCCCATACGTTGCGCCAGCTGTAGAACGAATCCCACACGCCCTGCGTGCGCGCGCGGATGTCGTCTGCCGACATCATCGGATGCGGGACGTAGACCTTCGGCTGCTTGCCTTTCGGGATCAGCCAGTGCCGCGTCAGCGGAATGCCGTCGATGCGCGTCGGATCGTCTTCCATCGACTTCTCCCACGCGGCGAAGTCCACGGTCCCGGGAAATGGCGTCAGCATCACGAACTGGGCGAACGTGATGCCCGATCGCTCCGCCAGTTTCGCCGTGAGCTCGAACGTTTCCGGACGGTCGCTCGGGAGGCCGAAGATGAACGAGCCGAGCACGTGCACGCCGTGATGGCGGAACGCACGCAGCCGATCGACCAGGTGCTCACCGCTGTAGTTGAAGTCCTTGTAGACGTCCTTCAGGCCTTCCGGCGTGACGGCTTCCACGCCGACCAGCGCACCTTTGATGTGCGCGTTCTTCATCGCCTCGAGGAAGTCGGGATCTTCCGCCGCTTCCATCGTGATCTGCGTGAAGAAGACGGTGTCTTCGGGCAACTGCGCCAGCGCTTCCATCAGCTCGAAGCGCTCGGCGCGCATCGCCTTCAGTTCCTCGAGGCGGCGCTGGTCGGAACGACGCGCCGCCTTGGCCAGATCGTCGAGCGTGACCGGATAAAAATTGTCGTCGGCGAGGGCGATGAATCGGAAGCCGCGCCGGCGCAGATCCACGATCTCGCTCACCACCGCATCGACGGTCCGCTGCCGCGGACGCTGGCCGTCGGTTTTCCACACCGAGCAGAACGAACAGTGTTTGGGACAGCCCCGCACGGTCTGGACCGACGCCCACATGTACTTGCCGGGCGGAATCAGCGACCACCGGGCAGGCTTGAAGTCACCGCCTTCGACCTTGCCGCCGTCGTAGAGGGGCGCCGGCGCGGCGCGAACGCAATCCTCGATCACCTGGGCCCATACCAGATCGCCGTCGCCCTTGACCACCGCATGCGCTTGGCCGAGCTGCATCGCCTCGTCCGGGTAGAGTGTCGCGTGAATGCCGCCGTAGACGACGTACGCGCCTTGCGCGCGCGCCACCCTGCCGATTTCGTAGCCCTGCACGGCATTGCCCGTGTGAATGCCGATACCGACGACGTCGCCGGCCGAAACCGTGTTGGGATCCCACTGCTCCAGGGTCTCGTCGGTAATGATCGGGTCACCATACTTTTCAGGAGTGGCGGCGGCGAGAACATAAAGCCATCGAGGCGTGATAACCCCAACGCCGAACGCGAGCGCACTCGGGTTGATGAGGTGGACCTTCATTAAATGGGACTCCTGTCTTGAAAGACTGCGCTCAGGCGTGTGGCGCCCCCATTCTGTCACACTTGGACTTCTCTTTCGCCAAATGTTCTAGCGCTTAGGGTTAGCGCGCTCCAACGCCCGTCCCGCCGCTGCCTCCTGCTCAGCTTTCGCAGGTCGCCCCTGCCGCGAGAAAACGTCTGCGATCACGTAATGCCCCAGCGGCGCGTACTCGCCGCGCGGATCCAACGCGATCCCCTGCCGGGCCAACCGGACCGCTTCATCCAAGCTCTGGCCGACATCGAGATACGCCTTGGCCAGAAACAAATGGCCCTCTGCAAAGGCTGGGTTCATGTCGATCGCTCGCTTGAACTCGGCGATTTGCGCGCCATGATCGCCGGTGCGTTCATAGAGCCGGCCGAGGTTGAACGCGGCCTTGTAGCTGTTGGCGTGAAGCTCGATCTCCTTCTTGTATTCCGCCACCGCGCGCGACACGTCACCTTGTTGCTCGGCCAGCAACGCGAGATTGTAATGGGCCAGCCTGACGTCGGCCTTCTCGTCGATCGCCGCGCGAATCTCGCGCTCTGCGCCCGCGAGGTCGCCGCGGCGCAGCGCCAGCACGCCCAGCGCGTTGCGCGCCGCGGCCAGCTTCGGCTCGAGCGCCAGCGCCTCGGTCAGTTGTTGCCGCGCTTCATCCAGCTGACCGCTGTCGATCAGAATCTGCGCAGCCTCGTAGCGAATCTGGGCGTTCTTCGGATCGAGCTCCATGAACCGCCGATAGCCGACCATCGCTTCCCGATCGCGCCCGAGCGCGCGGTAGGCGTTCGCCATGTTGATGACCACCAGATCGTAGTCCGGCTTCAGTTCCAGCGCGCGTTTGAACTGCTCGATTGCGCGCGAAAATTGCCGCCGCCGATAGTATTCGTTGCCGAGCATGAACCACGCGTCGATGACCTTCGGATCCTGGGCGACGACGCGCTGAAGAGCGCGCAATCCCGCATCCGATTCCTTGTCGTGCCGCGCCGTCTCTCGAGCCTGGGTCATCAGGTTGAACAGCTCAATCTTGTCTTTCGGATCGGCGAGCCCGACGCGGTCGGGAGCCTGGGCGGTCACGAAAGTGCCGACGTAGCCCAGCGCCGCGAGCCGTGCCCGGGCGTCGGGGTCTACTTCGACCGCGGCCCTGGGCGCCGCGGCGGTTCGCGACATCTGCTGTTCGAGCGCGATCAACTCCTGGTTCATCCGATCGCCAAGCGCCTGGCGCTCACCGTAAAGATTGTGCGCTTCGGCGGGATCCTGCTGAAGGTCGTAGAGCTCCGGCTGCGGCGCCGCGACGTACTTGTAGCGGCCGGCGGTGAGCGCGCGCAGATCGCTCCAGCCGAAATGGAACCGTGGATAGATCGCTTCGGAATACGCCGCCAGCCCCAGTTCCTGCTTCGCCCCGGTCATCAATGGCACGACGCTCGTCCCCATCAACCGCTCCGACGGCTTCACCGCCAGGAGTTCGAGTGCGGTGGGCAGAATGTCCACGCTGCGGACGGTGTCGGCGACTCGCCGGCCCACCATCGCATCGTAGGGCGCCCTGATCATCAAGGGCACGTGCATCGTCGCCTGGTAGACGAAAAACCCGTGGGTCGCCTCGCCGTGTTCACCCAGGCTCTCGCCATGATCACCCATGACGATCACGACGGTCCGGTCAGTGAGATGGTGGCTATCCAGGAACGAGAGCAGGCGGCCGACCTGCGAATCGACGAAAGCGATTTCGCCGACATAGGGATGTCCTGCGTAGCGCGACTTGAATGGCTCTGGCGGTTCGTACGGGGAGTGCGCGTCGTAGAAATGCACCCACCCGAAGAAACGCTTCGAGCCGACCGCGCCGAGCCAGGCCAGCGCCTTGTCAGCGACTTCGTTGCCGGGACGATCGACGCTGCCCAGCGACAGCGATTGGTACTTGCTCAGATCGAAGTCGTCAAAGTAGGTCTGAAACCCCTGCGCGATGCCCCACTTGTGATCCAGGACGTAAGCCCCGACGAAACCGCCGGTCGTGAAGCCACGCTCCTGGAGCCGTTCCGCCATGGTTGTCTGGCGGTCGTCGAGAAAGAAACCGCCGTTGTCGCGGACACCGTGAGTCGGCGGGAACGTGCCCGTGAAAATCGACGAGTGCGCCGGAAGCGTCAACGGCGCCGGAGAGACGGCCTGCTCGAACAGGACGCCTTCGCGCGCCAGGCGGTCGAGGTTGGGCGTCTCGATGCCCTCGAAGCCGTAGGCGTGGATCCGATCGGCCCGGGTTGTGTCGAGCGTCACGAGCAGCAGGTTCAGATCCGAGCTGCGGACACCGGAGGGGAGATGCCCCAGCGGCTCGCCGTTCACCGAGGTGACGATCCGTGGTGCGAGTCGCAACCAGATCAGTCCGCCGGCCACGGCGAGAAGCACGGCAAGGGCGAGCGCGACGCTCCGGCGGGTCCCGATCTTCGTCATCGACCCTCCGCCAGGAGACCATCAAGTGCCCGCCGTGCCTCAATCAGTGCAGGATCGGCCGCGACGGCACGCCGGTAGTGCGCCCGTGCGGCCTCGCGATCGCCGCGCCGTTCGGCCAGTTTGCCGAGTTCCAGGTGCGCGACGGCGAGATCGGGGTTCAGCCGAATCGCCTCGGCAAAGGCGCGCTCGGCGCGCTCGGACTGCCCCGCGGCGCGCGCAACCAGGCCCTCGGTCAACGCGCCATAGAACGACTCAGGGTCGAGACGCCTGCCTTCTGCCACGCGGGCAACGGCTCGCGCCGATTGCCCGGCAGCCGCGTGCGCGCGCGCCGCGTCGAAATACAGCACGGACTCGCGTGCGTTGAGACCGATCGCCACGTCGAGCTCGGCGATGGCGCCGGCAAACGCCCGGCGGCCGATCAATGCTCTCGCGAGATACTGGTGCGCCTCGAATGCGAGCGGAAACTCGTGGGCGAGCCGGCGGAACAAGGTTTCAGCCTCGGGCGAGCGGCCGGTCTCCAACTCGGCCAGCCCTTGGTTGAACGCCGACACGTACTTCTCGTAGCGTCCGATTACCTGCTTCGGGTCCTGTCCGCCGCTCCTTTCAGACCCATTCGGCCGCTGTGGATCGCCCAGCGCCACCCTCCCGCTGACGTATCCCAGGCTGCGCAACCGCTCGGCCGCATCAGCTCCGATCGCCGGATCGGGAGTCGACACTACTCCCCCGTCGTGCGCGACCATGTCGGCGAGCGCGGTCGCGAGCGCGCGCGACGTCCCCTCGCGCGAGTCGTGCCGGTTCGTGCGCTCACCTGGATCTCGAGACAGTTGATACAACTCGGGCGCCGGCCCGTCGATGTACTTCCACGCGCCATCACGCACGCTGCGCCACGGACTCCATCCGAAATGCAGGTGGCCAAACTGGCTCTCTGCATACGATATCGGTCCGTCAGTGCGATCGCGCCTCCCGGATCCACGCACCAGCGGCATCAGGCTGATCCCGTCAATCGGCGTGGGCGCCTTCACGCCAAGCAGATCGGTCACGGTCGGCAGCAGATCCACGTGGCGCACCTGCTGACGCACAACAATCCCTGATGGAATGCCGGGCCCCTGCATCGCCAGCGGGACATGCAGCGTGGCGTCGTACAGCAGGATGCCGTGCTCGGATTCGCCATGCTCGCCGAGACTCTCACCGTGATCGCCGGTGGCGACGATCACGGTTTCGGCGCGCCGCGCCGGCGAGAGCGCGTCGAGAATCATCGACACACCGTAGTCACTGGTCGCCACTTCGCCGTCGTACGGGCGCCCGGGAAACTTCTTCGCGAACGCCGGCGGCGGCTCGTACGGCGCATGCGGATCGTAAAAGTGGACCCATAGGAAGAACGGCCGCGGCGCGGTGGCGATCCAGCGCACGGCGGCGCCGGCCACCTCGGGTCCTCGCCGTTCCAGCGAAGACGCGGTCAGCCGCGAACGCCCGACTCCCTCGAATCGATCGTCGTAGAGATCGAATCCGCGTCCGAGCCCGGTCGATCGCCGCAACACGTACGACGACACGAACGCGGCGGTGTGGTAGCCGGCTCCGTGAAGTACTGACGCCAGCGTCGGGACCGATTCGGCCAGGATGTTGCCGCCGTTGTCATGCATCCCGTGCGAAAACGGATAGCGCCCCGTCAGGATCGATGCGTGCGAGGGCAACGTGAGAGGCACGTGCGCGGTCGCATCCAGGAACGTGACCCCCGCGCGCCCGAGCGCTTCGAGCGTAGGAGCCGGTCCCAGGTTCGACCGAGTGTTGACGCGATCCGCGCGCAGCGTGTCAACGGTGATCAGAATTAGGTCGGGCGACCTTGCAGGCGGCGCTTGATTCCGCTGAACCCCACATGACACTGCCGACAACAAAAGCACAGCTGTGCCGCAGGCCAAGAATTCAGTACCCGAAAAGCTGCTTTCCCATCAATGAACAGTGTTCGCAGAAGTGTATACTCCCGCGCCAGGAGGACGAGCATGAAGTGGAGATTGGTCCTCGCCGCGATCGCCATTGCGGGCGCATTCACGGCCACGACGGGACCGCTGCTTGCGCAAGCCGTACAAACCTCGACGCTCACCGGCACCGTCAAGGACGGCACTGGGGCCGTGTTACCAGGTGTCACGGTCAACGTCTCGAGCCCATCGCAAGTGGGAGGGGTGCAGACGGCCGTCACCGATTCGCAGGGGATCTATCGATTTCCCGCCTTGCGGCCGGGCGTCTACGAGATGGAGGCGTCGCTGTCCGGCTTCAAGAGCATGAAGCGCGCCGACATCGTCCTGCCGCTGGGCACAACCACGACGATCGATGTCGCGCTCTCGGTCGCGTCGGTCAGCGAGACCGTCCAGGTCACCGGCGAGACGCCGGTCATCGACATCAAGAGCTCAGCATCGAATACGCAGTTGTCGGAGTCGGTCCTGCAGAACCTGCCAACCGGAAGGTTCCAGCCCGACATCATCAACCTGACGCCTGGCGTGAACAGCAGCGTCGCGTTTGGCGGCTCACAGAGTTCGAACGCGTTGTTGATGGACGGCGTCGACGTCAGCGATCCCGAGGGCGGAACGCCCTGGTCGTTCTTCAACTACAACTGGGTCGAACAGGTGCAGATCGTCTCACTCGGCGCCAACGCGGAGTATGGCGGCTTCACCGGCCTCGCCGCCAACAGCATCATCCGCTCCGGGGGCAACAAGTGGACCGGGCTCGGGGAGTATCTGACGGAGCGGAAGAACTGGCTCGCGGACAACACCACGTCACTGCCCGACTCGCTCCGCAGCACCTTCAGCCCGCGCGAGATCAAGAGCTATTGGGACACTACCGGGCAGATCGGCGGACCGATCGTCAAGGACAAACTCTTCTTTTTCTCAGGCGTCCAGTATTTCAACCGGCAGGATCGTCCGGCGGGGTACACCGGCGACTTCACCAGCGAGAAAGATCCACGGACGCTGCACAAGCTGACCTGGGCGGTCTCGCCGAGCGTTCGCGCCGAAGGCTTCATCGAATGGGACAAGTTCAACGTCGAAGGACGCGGCGCCAGCGCGCGGCGGCCGACAACCGCGGTCACGGCCCTCGAGCCATCGCCTGAATGGAACTGGAACGGTCAGATCACGTGGACGATTGACTCCAAGACCATGCTCAACGTACGTAATGGCGGCTACGACGGCTACTTCCCGGTCGAGCCGACGCCGCCCAACACCCGACTGGCTCCCTATCCCCGCTACGATCCCATTCCCGACCTGTACACGGTCAATGTGCCCTATTACGGACGGTTCGACCGCAACCGAAACGTCACGGCGGCAACTCTGACCCGCTACGCCGACGGGTTCGCCGGCAAAGCGCACGAATTCAAGTTCGGCTTCGAATTCGAGCGCTCGAAAATCCGCAACGAGTCCGGCTATCCGGGCGGCCGCTACTACTACGACTACGGGGGCGCGCCGTATCAGGTCACGCTGTGGGACGGCTACGTTCTCGACGCGACGAGCAAGCGCAGCTCGATTTATGCCCAGGACGCGTGGACTGCCACCGATCGACTGACGCTGAACCTTGGCCTCCGCCTCGACGTCAATCGTGGCACGGTCCCCAGCGGCACGGTGCTCAAGAACCACGCGCTGGCGCCGCGGCTGGGACTGGCCTTCGACGTCACCGGCGATCACAAGACCGTGGTGCGCGCCAACTATGGGCGCTACTACGACGCCTTGTTCGGTGGTCAGTTCGAGTTCATGGACCTCAGCCAGCAACACCCGAAGATCACCGCCGACGTCAACGGGCCGAACGACTTCACCGAAGTCGATCGCCGCGACCCGTCGACCAACATCGGCATCGATCCCAATCTCAGGCAGTCGTACACCGATCAGGTCCTGGTCGGACTCGAGCACGAGCTGTTCCCCAATTTCTCAGCGACCGTGCAATACATCCGGAGGAACTTCCGGGACTTCATGGGGTTTGTCGATACCGGCTCGATCTACGCCGCGACCCAGAAGCAGGATCCCGGAGTCGACGGCCGCCTGGGAACCGCTGACGATGGGCCGCTGATCACGGTGTACAACAAGACAAATCCGGGTCACGAGTTCATGTTGTTCACGAACCCCGACAACGCATTTCGCGACTACAACGGGTTCCAGCTCATAGGCACGAAGCGGTACTCCAGCAACTGGCAGGCGCAGGTGTCGTATACGTGGTCGCACGCGCATGGGACGGTGGACAATCGCGGCGGCACCAACTCGGGCGGTGGCGGCACGCAGGGGCTCGGCCAGAACGGAGGATTCTCCAACCCGAACCATCTGATCGGCATCGACGGCGACATGCGCTTCGATCCGACCCATGCGGTCAAAATCGACGGGACCTACCGCGTGCCCGCATTCGGAGGATTCAGCCTGAGCGCGGTGTATCGCTACACCACGGGGCTGGCGTGGGGGCGGACGGCGTCGATCCGCGGCCTGACCCAGGGATCGGAAACCGTGCGCATCGAACCGATTGGGACGCGGCGAACGCCGGCCGTGAACAACATCGACCTGCGGGCCGAGAAAACGTTCCCACTGGGCGGCTCGCGCTCTGTTGGCGTCTACCTGGATCTGTTCAACCTGAACAACCAGGGCGTCAACGACAACGGCTCGCGAACGGCCGTGATCGAATCGTCCGGGACCAGCTTCGGGAACCCGAACGTCTGGATCAGTCCGCGTCTCGCACGGCTCGGATTCAGACTCACGTTCTGATAGCGGAAGGGTGGGAGGGCCGCAAGGAACCTCCTGCCTTTCCTGCCCCTCCCGGCCCCTCCTGCCCTAGAATCTCTACGTGTCGGATCATCCCCCGCCGCCAACTGATCGTCCAGCTCGCCCACCACGCGCCGAGACACGCGAGATCGTCGAGCTCAAGCAGCTGCGTGTCGCCCAACCGGAACTGGCGTCGGCGATCGACATGCAGATTGCGCTCGTCGACATGCAGCGGCGGGTGCAGGGTCGCGTGCCGCTTCCACGGATTGCGATCGATCCGGCGTGGGCGCGGACGCAGCAGGCCGCGGGACGGCCGCTCGTGCGGTTCGGCGACATCCCACTCGAGTGGAGCGACTTCCGTCTGACTCTCCGCCAGACCGCCGATATCCTGCTGCGCTTCGAAGCGCTCGATCGCACGGACTACGAGCGCATCGTCGCACTCGGCCGCGATGGCAATGCGCTGGAGCCTCTGGTCTCGGACTGGTACAACGGCTCGTCTGGCGTCGATGGCGGCGCCGATGCTCGCACGCAACCGCTGGCGGACGCGCCGGCGGGCCTGGATCAGGTGCTGGTGCTGGCCCTGCGACCGTTCCTGGCGCGCTGCGCGGAAGCGCTGGCGCCCCAGATCGATTTGGCGACCTGGAATCACGGACACTGCCCCATCTGCGGGTGGGAGGCCGACTTCGCCGTCATCACGCCGGGCGCCGACCGCCGTCTGTTCTGCGGACGCTGCGTGGCGCAGTGGAGCTTTGCGCCGCTGACCTGCCCGTTCTGCGCCAACGATGATCGTGCCCTGATCACGTCGTTTGCGACGCGCGACGGCCGCTACCGCGTGTACGCGTGCGACGTCTGCCGGCGGTACCTGAAGGCTTATGACGCGCGAAATTCGCAGCGGGCGGTGATGGTTGCGGTCGACACGATCGCAACGCTTCCTCTCGATGCGGCGGCGATGCAGCGCGGCTATGTCGGATAGAGAAGGGACCAGAGACCAGGGATCAGGCTGAACCGAGGGCGGAGGGCTGGGGAGATTGAAGGCGCTCTCGTTTCGACAGCCAGCTTTGCAAGCCAGCTGTCGAACCAGCGACAGTCGCTAGTGCTCCGGTTGCGGCGTGGTCGGTTTGGCCGCGAAGAGTGTCGAGGCCTTGGCGGTCGCCCAGTTGAACAGGTTGCGCGACTCCATGAAGCGGCCGGCGTTCGAGCGCGCGCCGAAGACGACAACCGCGACATCATGCGTGCTCTGCGGCAGGCGCAGCACGGTCGCCAGGCAATAGCCTGCCTTCGAGATGAACCCGGTCTTGCCGGCCCGCACATCGACGTCGCCGCCGCGCAGCAGGTGGTTCGTGCTGTGGAAGGTGATCGGCCGCTTTCCGCCGCTATAGACGGTGTATTCGTTGGTCCGCATAATCGACGAAATGCGTTCGTCCTGTGACGCGTGCGTGATCAGCCGGGCCATGTCGTAGGCCGACGACACGTTCTCGGACAGAAGGCCGGACGGATCGGCGTAGTGCGTGGTTTCGAGACCAAGCTCAGACGCTCTTTCGTTCATCCGGCGGATGAAGCCCTCTGAGCCCTGGGGCGAGACACGCGCGAGCGCACGGGCGGCCGCGTTGTCGGATGCGATCAGCAGCAGGTGCAGCAGATCGTCGGTCGTCAGCTTGTCGTTGGCATGGAGGTGCGTGGTCGACGCCTGGAAGACGTCGCTGCGGGCGATGGTGACCTGCTGCGTGAGGTCAGGATCGTTCTCGAGGAACACGGTCGCCGTCATCACCTTGGTGATGCTGGCAATCGAGCGCTGCGTCTGCGCGTTCTCTTCCCAGAGAATCTCGTTGGTGTCGGGATCGTAGATGATCGCGGCGGCAGCACGCACATCCGGTACAAGACCGCCGCTGGCGTCGACCTTGTAGCGTGGCAGGACCGTGTCGGCCATCTCACGGGCGGTGGCGACCGCGCGGGCGCGCGCCAGCTTCACCTTGCGCGACTGCGACCGCGCGGCCGAGTACACCGTAAGGTGCTTGGCAGCCGCGACGGACTTAGCCGATTTCGTTGTCGTCTTGGCTCGGCCCTTGGTGGCGGCCTCGGATGAGGTTGAACCGAGGGCTATGAGCCCGGCCAGTACAAGGTGACCCACGCAGAAGGCTGATTTTCTGTTCACGTAAGCTGTCCCAGACCAGAGGTTGGTAAAGACGACGTCAGGAGTGTAGCAGATAATTCATAGACATCAAGGGGATTATCGCCACGGATGAGCGTGGGGGTCATACGGCTGAGTCCTGCCGCACTGCCCCGTCCAAGGGTTGTGCCACAATGCGCGAACTGCTCGACCAGGCTCATTTCATAAGTTATCGGCCGGCGGCGCGAAAACCATGACAGGGCACGAACAAAACGAATACAAGGCACTGCGCGAGACGATTCGCGAGCGTGGCACCGCACGCGTGTACATTTTCGTCGCCGGAATCGCCATCTGGGCGGCGACCACCATCGCCACCGCCGCGTTGGCCGCCACGCCAGTTGCGACGCTGTTGCCCTTGCTGGTCCTGGCGTCCGCATTCGAGGGGGTATTCGCACTGCATGTAGGCGTCGAGCGCATCGGCCGCTACATTCAGGTGTTCTACGAGCCAGACGAGCCCGCCGCCGCTCCCGGCGGCGCCGGCCGGTGGGAGCATACGGTGATGGCGTTCGGACAACCGACGGGGGCCCCCACGACTGACGCGCTCTTCGCGGTTCCCTTCCTGCTCGCCGGATTGTGCAACGCGTCGCCGGTGCTGCTGCTGCATCCGGTGCGGGAGGAGCTGTTGTTTGTCGGCGGTGCCCATGCGTTGTTCGTTTTGCGCGTCGCCGTGGCTCGCCTGTCAGCCGCCAGACAACGGGCGATTGACCTGCAACGATTCATTCAGCTTCGTGAAAGCCGTCGGTAGATTCGACACGCACGGAAATCATTTCCCACGCCACACGGGCGGGATTGCAGCCTATTGACGCAGAAGCGCGGCGACTTCCTCGAGATCCTTCTCATAGAACGCCATTGGCGCGGTCTTCAGAAACAATTCGAGATAAGGCCGGGCGGCGCCCATCTGACTGTCGCGCGCCAACGTGGTGCCAAGGTTATAAATGGCGTCGAAGTTCCTGGGGTCGAGCTGAACGGCCTGTTGCCAGGCGGCGATCGCCGCCTGGCGATCGCCGGTCCGGATCGCGACCACTCCCTGCCCGGCGTGGGCGCGTGACGAACGTGGATCCGCGTTCACGGCGCGATCGAAAAACGCCCGCGCGGCTTTGAGGTCGCCACGCTCGAGCGCCATTGTCCCCAGATTCTCCAGCGGGACGCTGCCCCCGGGGTTGACCGCCAGCGCCCGTTCGAATGTCCGTCCCGCGTCCTCGCGACGACCGGCCCGGATGTAGGCGATGCCGAGGGCGTTCACGGTCTCCGCTTCCGCTCCGGGGGCGCGCGCCAGCGGTTCGAGCAAACGAATCGCTTCGGCGGTATGGCCGGTGTCGGTCAGATAACCCGCCAGCTGCGACACGACCGCGGACTGCGTCACGCCGGCCTTCAGCGCCCGCCGCAGCGCCTCGATCGCCTCAGAGGGACGCCCTCCTTGCCATTCCACGAAGGCCAGATGACGGTAAACGATTGCCATGTCGGGACGACGTGCGATGACCCCCTGATAGATGCGCACCGCCTCGTCGAGCCGCCGCGCCTCGAACGCCTCGACGGCGTCGTGCACCGCCCGGTCCAGACCGACGAGTTGCTTCGGGTCGTCGGCCTCTGTGTAGCGCAGCTTCGCCGGCGCGCTGCCCGAGAAGTAGCCAAGCGACCGGAGCCGCGCGGCCGCGTCAGGATCTTCCTCACGACGAGCACCGGGCGGCGCCGCGTTGAATGCCCGTAGGCTGGCGCCAAGCACGCGGTCACGTTCGGGTACCCGGCCGGCAAGGTTGACGCGCTCCCCTGGATCGGCGGCCAGGTCGTAGCGCTCCTCGATCGGCAGTTCGATGAGCTTGTCGCGATCGGCAAGCAGACCGGTCAGTGGTGCCCAGCCCCGATTCAGCATCGCGCCCATCGACTCGAAGTACAGACGTGCGCGCCGGAGCGCTCGCAAGGCGCTCGGCGGCAGCCAGCAGCGATCGGCCCGGAAGGTTGGACGGCTGCGGCTGCGCCACCGCGTCGAGAATGGTCGGCAGGATGTCCACGTGGCGCGCCGCCACGGGCGATATTTCGGGACCGCTCGATGTCCGATCGTTGGATGCCCCCAGCTCCGCGACGATCAGCGGGACCCGCAAGGTCGATTCGTACGCGAACAGGCCATGCGAGATCTCGCCGTGATCCCCGAGCGCCTCCCCATGATCGGCGGTGACGACCACGAGCGTCGGACGCGCCGCGCCGCGCAGGTCGTCGAGCAGCGGCGCCAGCGCCGCATCGGTGGCCGCGACCTCGCCGTAGTAAGGCTGGCCGGCGTACTGCGCATCGAAGGGCGGCCGCGGCCGATACGGTGCGTGCGGATCGAAGAGATGCACCCACATGAACCACGGATTCACGGCAGCTGACTTCCCCACACCCGCCTGACGAGGCCCACCCGACCGGCTGGCGAGCCAGCCGCGCGCAAGCCCGATGACCTGCACGCCGGATCGTTCCGGCATCACGAACTCGGTCGGGGCGCCTGTCTCGCCGAAGTGATCGTCGTACACGTCGAATCCCAGGTTGAGTCCGAAGCGCGAGTGCAGTGGAAACCCGCCTACGAACGCCGCCGTCTCGAAGCCGGCCGGCTTCAGCCGGGTCGCGATCGTCTGGGCGTCCGGCGCCAGCCGGTAGCCGCTGTTGTCACGAATGCCATGCTGAAACGGATACTCGCCGGTGAGAATGCTGGCGTGAGAACTGAGCGTGGTCACGGCGTGGGCGTGGGCAAAAGTGAAACGAACGCCTTGCGCGGCCAGCCGATCGAGCGCTGGCGTCGCCGCCGGCCCGCCATAACAACCGAGTGCATCGGCCCGCAAGGTGTCGATCGTGATCAGGAGAACGTTCTGATGTGGGATGGGGTGGAGATCGGCCTGTAGCGTGCTCCTTCCACAGCAGGCCAGCACCAGGACGCTCGTTGCTGCCGCGACCATCCGAACGGCGGTCATGGCTGACGGCCGAGGGCGAGACCGGGTGTCGATTCGCTGTCGCCGCCCGGCCACGGTTCCCAGGCCTTTGTTCTTGGTCTGTCCGAAGTCCGCAGTCCTTCGTGCGCGCGCGCGGACAACGGACTCACTACTTCTGCGCGAGTGCGACCGTGAGCAGCAGCGCGTGCTGGGTGCCCATCCAGGCGTCGGTCACATCGAATGATTCGGTGAGCGCGTGCGCTTCGCGCCCGCGGCCGCCGCCGCCGATCGTGATGGCCGGCACGCCGAGCGACATCGGCGTGTTCGAATCGGTCGATCCTTCTCCCAGGTTCGCGGTCAAGCCGAGTACGGTCGCCGCAGCCAGCCCATTCCGGACGATCGATGAGTTTTCGGGTGTCGATCCCGCCGGCCGATCGCCGACCAGTGCCCTGGCGACCGTGATCATGCCGGGCTTGCCCCAGCGCGCGTTCTCCTCGGTGACCGCAGCGTCGATCGCCTTCTGAATGCTGGCATCCACGGCCGCCAGCGATGCCGGATCCGAGGAGCGCATGTCGAGCTCCATCCAGCCTTCGAACGGGATCGAGTTCACCGACGTGCCGCCGCCGATCCGGCCGACGTTGAAGGTCGTCTTCGGCTGTTTCGGCACCTGGAGCTCCTGAATCTTCGCAATCGCGCGCCCCATCGCGCCCATCGGATTGGCCATCCCGAAGGCGCCGAAGCTATGACCGCCGGGGCCCTTGAACGTCACGCGGTAGCGGTGGCTGCCAACCGCGACATTGGTGACGTGCACGCCGGTTCCGTCGATCGACACGAACCGATCGATCTGGTCCTTGAGCGTCACCTTGAACAGTTCCTTCACCCCGCGCAGATCGCCCAGGCCCTCCTCTCCGACGTTGGCCACGAACGTGATCGACCCCGGCGTCTTCACGTTCGCCTTCTTCATCTCGCGAACGATCGCCACCATGACGGCGAGCCCGCGGCAGTCGTCGCCGATGCCGGGCCCTTTGAGCACGTTCCCCTCGCGTTTCACTTTCACGTCGGTCCCTTCGGGAAAGACGGTGTCGAGATGCGCCGCGAGAACCAGATGCGGTCGCGCGGCCGCGCCAGGATAGTCGCCGAGGACATTGCCGACCTTATCGATGCGAACGTTCTGCAGGCCGAGTTGCGCGAACACGCGCTTCAGCTCCTGGCCTCGAACCTCTTCCTTGAACTCCGGCGCCGGGATTTCACAGAAGCGGATCTGGTCGGCGATGGTCTGAGCCTCGGTGGCTTTCGCACCGTCGACGGCCGCCTTCACCGCCGGATCCTTCAACAAATCGCCCGGCGACGGCGGCCCGCTTTGCGCCTGTGCGACGCCAGTGGCCAGCGCCAGCGCCACCACCCCCGAGAATACAAATCGCAGCACGTCAAACCTCCTCTAGAACAAAATCGACGAAAAGCCCTGCGAAATGGTAGCGCAAGGGCGGACCCGAACGCGACAATCCAAATCTCCGGATTCGCGCGTCGCTCATCGTCAGGACGTAAAACTTTTGTGATCAAAATCGCTACGAACGCGAATATCCTTCGACCCCAGGAGCACTCCGAAAAGCCTTTATCGTTTTGCGAGGAGGATATCTGTGATACGCACGTTTTCTCGAGCGATCGCGGCGCTGGCGATCGTTGCCGCGCTCGGCGTTGCGCCGGCTGTCGCACAAACCGGACAGACCTTCGGCGAGATCGTCGGCAAGATCACCGACGATCAGGGAGGCGTTCTGCCGGGCGTCACCGTCACGCTGTCCGGCCCCGCCGTGATGGGCACGCCCACGGCAGTCAGCGGCACCAACGGCATTTATCGCTTCCCGGCAGTGAACACGGGCACCTATACGCTCAAGTTCGACCTGGGGGGCTTCGCGCCCCTCTTGCGCACCGGCATCATCGTCCCCGTCCGGCAGACGATCACCGTTGACGCACAGATGAAGCTGGCGACGCTCCAGGAAACCGTGACGGTCAGCGGCTCTTCGCCAACCGTTGACGTCGAGAACACCAAGGTCGGCGCGCGCCTGTCACAGGAAATCCTGACCAACGTGCCCACCTCTCGCACGATCTTTGGATCCACGACCGTCCTGCCTGGCATGACGATGGGCCGGCAGGATCCGGGCGGGCTGAACGCGGCGACCTCCACCGGCATGGTCGCGCACGGCGCGAGCAGTTACAACTTGAACTACTACGGCGTGACTGCCGACACCCCGCAGAACTACGGCTCGATGTACTACATGGACTTCGGGTCGGCTGAAGAAGTGTCCGTGGACACGGCGGCGATGGGCGCGGAAGTCGGCGGCGGCGGCGGTGCGAACATCAACGTCATCCCGAAGAGCGGCGGCAACACTGTCAAGGGCGATGTCAACTACAGCATCACCGGCAAGGGCTACTGGGATCACTTCACGGGCAACAACATCACCGACGATCTGCGGGCGCAGGGCATTACCGATCCGACGCTGCGCAACCTGAACGACTTCAACACCAGCTTCGGCGGCCCGTTCATCAAGGACAAGCTGTGGTGGTTTGGCTCATTCCGCAACTACAGCACCACGGAAGCGACTGGCAGTTACACGGTGGTGAACCCTGACGGCAGCCTCACGAACCCGTTCAAGTCCAACCTGCGTAACTACACCGCAAGCGGCAAGTATCAGCTGAACAAGAACAACCAGCTGTCGGCGTTCTGGACCTACAACCGCAAGTTCCAGCCGAACCGCGGTGCAGGCGCGGCGCAGCCGCGTCCCGCCGGCACGCTCCATCAGGAATCGCCGAAGAATCTGATCAACGCCAACTGGACGTCGGTGATGGGACAGAACACATTCCTCGAGGTGTCCTCGACCTATTTCCACATGCACTGGCCGAGCACCTGGGCCGACGAGTTCAATGCGCTGCCGGCGAGCCAGCAGTTCCCGGCGACCTTCAATGTTACCAGCGGCATCTACATCGACGGCCCGGAACCGACCGGCGAGCGGTTCCGCGACGCTTACCGTCATCAGACCAACATCGGGGTTACGCGCTACATCGACGGCTTCCTCGGCGCGAGCCACCAGCTGAAGACCGGGTTCGAGAACTGGTGGACCCCGACCGGCACCGACGGGTTCGTCGTGTTCGACGACACGCGCATCCGCTACACCCAGGCGACGGGCGGCGTGTGCAACGCGACGGTCCGGACCGGGTGTGTGCCGTCCCAGGCGTTCCTCTACAACACGCCGCTCACCCAGGAAACCAAGATGCGCAACTTCGCCGGCTTCGTCCAGGATCGCGCCAGCTATTCGCGCGTCACCCTGAACCTCGGCGTGCGGTGGTCGTACTACGACGGGAAGATCCCGGCGCAGTCGGGCGGCGGCGGCAAGTGGTTCCCGGTGACGAGCTATCCCGAGATCGACCCCGGATTTTCCTGGAATACGTTGGCACCGCGCACCGGCGTGGTCTTCAAGCTGACCGAGGACGGCAAGAATGTGGCGAAGGCGAGCTACAGCCGCTACTACGACACTATGTACACGTCGGAGTACGCGAGCATCAACCCGAACTCGATCCAGACGAGCGGCGTCCAGACCTGGTCGTTCCTCGGCGATCTGAACAACAACGGCAAGGTCGACCGCAACGAGCTCGGCACGCTGCAGAGCCAGTTCGTCGCCAAGTCGAACGCGATCGATCCGAACCTGAAGGACCCGAAGAACGACGAGATCATGTTCGCCTTTCAGCGCGAGCTGGCCAGCAACTGGTCGCTGAACGTCGACTGGATCCAGCGCTGGTTCCGCGACCAGACCACCGATCAGGACTGCTACGGACTGCCCTGCAACACCGTGGCAACGACCGCCTATTCACCGGCGCGCGTCGTCACTGACTCGGGGCCGGACAACATCCGTGGCACCGGCGACGACCGCTCGCTGACCTTCTACGACGTGCTGCCGCAGTACGTGGGGAAAGACACGTTCTTCCATACCAACTGCGGTAACAACACCACCTACGACTGCACGCAGCGCTACAAGGCGGCTGAGTTCTCGTTGAACAAGCGCATGTCGAACCGGTGGCAGCTGCAGGCATCCTACGTCTGGTCGCGCCTCGACGGCGCCCAGCAAGGCATCAACACCAACAGCACGACCGTCCGGAACGTCTACGACTTCACCAACCCGAACAACACACTCGACGCCTCCGGCCAGGGTCGCGGTGCAAACGATCAGCCGCAAGCCTTCAAGCTGCTCGGCAGCTATCAGGCACCGTGGGGCATCAACCTCGGTGCCAATTTCCAGGCGCTGAGCGGTCTCCCGATCGATCGCACCCTGACCGTGGCGTTCGCGCAGGGGTCGCACGGCGTGCCGGTCGAACAGCGCGGCACCTACCGCGCGGATGCGCTGAAGCTGCTGTCGCTGCGACTCGACAAGGGCGTTCGCTTCGGCGGTCATCGCGCCTCGTTCGTGGCCGAGCTGCACAACGTGCTCAACTCGAGCGCGGGCCAGAGCAGCTTCGGCGCCCTCACCCAGAGCTTCACCAGCCAGGCCGCGTTCGACGCAGCACGAAGGACGACGTCTTACTTCGGCCGCGTCCAGGAAATCGTCGCTCCGCGTGTGTTGAAGATCGGATTCAAGTTCGATTTCTGATTTCAGAGTTCAGATTTCAGAATTGACCTGGGCCGGCCCCGCGAAACAGGGGCCGGCCTTTTTTGTTAGACTCGCGCCGCAGCATGTCCCCAGGGCGGCGTCTCTTCGTCCTCCTCTATGCCGCGTCGGGAGCGGCGGCGCTCGTTTACGAAGTCACCTGGACGCGGCTGCTGACGCTGCAGCTTGGCCACACCGTCGCTGCGGCGAGCGCGGTGCTTGCCGCGTTCATGGGCGGGCTTGCACTCGGCGCCTGGATCGCCGGTAGACGGTTCCACTCGCTCGACGAGTCAGAGCCCGCGGCGGAGTGGCGGCGACCGGGGCTCCGCGCTTACGCCGCTCTGGAACTCATTGTCGCGACATGCGCGCTGCTGCTTCCCCTGGCGCTGGCCGCATCGGTCCCCGCGCTGGCATGGGCATACGCGGACGGCGGCGCGCCGGGGCGCTTCGCGCTCGTGCGTGTGGCCATCAGCCTCGCGCTCCTTGGCCTTCCCGCCACCGCGATGGGCGCGACGTTTCCGATCGCGGCTGACTGGTTCGCGCGAAGGCATCGGGAGTCGCCTCCCGACGCTCATGCGGCTGGCGTGCTCTACGCGGTCAACACCGCCGGCGCCGCCGCGGGCGCAATCGCCGCCGGGTTCTTCCTGATTCCAGCCGTCGGACTCCGCGCGACGACAGGAGTCGGCGTGGTGCTGAACGTCGCCTCCGCAGCCGGCGCCTGGTGGCTGGCGTCACGAGAAGAAGAAGAAGAAGAAAGAACCGCAGAACACGCAAAGACCGCAGAGGCCTCTTCTTTAAATTCTGCGAAGAAAAAGAAACACGATTCTCAGCGTTCCCAGCGCCTTCCGCGGCTTTTTCCGACCGCGGCGCCGGCGCCCCGGCTCGCGTGCGTGGCGGCGGGAGTGTCCGGCTTTGCTGCGCTGATTTACGAAGTGGCCTGGACGCGGCTGCTCGCACTGGTGATCGGCCCGACCACCTACGCGTTCGCCACGATGGCGGCGGCGTTCATCAGCGGGCTGGCGATCGGATCGGCCCTCGGCACACGTCTCGCTCGTCGCGTTCCACGCCCGGCCGACTGGCTTGCCGGCATGCTGCTGGCGTCGGCGCTGGCCGCCAGCGGGGCGGCATGGCTGACGGCCACGCGCATGCCGCTGATCGTCGCCGGACAGGTCGCCGCTCCCGATGCCGCGTTCACGCCGGTCGTCCTGACCCAGGCGTTGGGGACCGCACTGCTCCTTCTGCCGATGACCCTGGCCCTGGGCGCGACGTTTCCACTCGCGCTGGCAGTCGCCGGCGGCGGCGGCGGCTCGGACATCGGCCGCGACGCAGCGCGCGTCTATACCGCCAACACCATCGGCGCCATCGCCGGCGCGCTGGTCGCCGGATTCGCGCTCATCCCTCTGATCGGCTTGCGGCTGACGCTCCAGGCTGCCGCCGTCACCGGTGTTCTGGCCGGCGCCTCGTGTCTGGCGATCGTCCGTCGATCGGACACGCCGAACGCCGAACGCCGAACGTCGACCGACAGACGACGGGCGACCGTGCTGTGGCCAGCAGCGGTCGCAACCGCCTCGATCGCGGTGATCGTGCTGCTCCCCGGCTGGGACCGGGTGCTGCTGGCGAGCGGCGCCTACAAGTACGCGCCGTATCTCGGCACCGACAACGTCGAGACCGTTCTGCGCGCGGGCACGCTCGAATACTACAAGGAAGGCGCCGCGGCGACGGTCAGCGTGCGACGACTGACGGGGACGACCTCGCTGGCCATCGACGGGAAGGTCGACGCCTCGAACGCCGGGGACATGTTGACGCAACGCATGCTCGGCCTGCTGCCGGTGCTGATCCACGGCAAGGCCGGCGACGTCTGCATCATCGGCCTGGGCAGCGGCGTCACGCTGGGATCGGCGCTGTCATCGGGCAGCGTCCGCCGCGCCGATGTGGTGGAAATCTCTCCGGAAGTGGTCGAGGCGTCGCATTTTTTCGATCGCGAAAACGGGAAGGCGCTGGCAAAGCCGGAGGTGCGGCTGATCGTGGGCGACGGTCGGTCGCATCTGCTGCTGACCTCGCAACGCTACGACGTGATCGTGTCGGAACCGTCGAACCCCTGGATGGCGGGCGTGGCATCGCTGTTCACTCAGCAGTTCTTCGAGGCGGCGCGCGCACGTCTGAAACCCAACGGGCTCTTGTGCCAGTGGGCCCATACCTACGACATCAGCGCTCGGGATCTGCAGTCGATCGTCGCGACGTTCGCGTCGGTGTTCCCGCAAGGCACGCTGTGGATGGTGGGTGGCGGCGATCTGCTACTGATCGGCACGAGAGACGGAGAGATCATTCCCCGTCTGGCGGCGGTCGAATCCGGTGCACAGAAAGGCACTGTCGGTCCGACGCTGTCGGACGTTGGCATTGCGATGGGAACGGCGTCCTTCGCGTTGCTCTCGCAGTTTGCCGGCGGCCCGGACGAATTGGCGCGGTACGGCGCCGGTGCCCTCATCCAGACCGACGATCACACGCCGCTCGAGTACTCAGCCCCGCGCGCGATCTACGGCCGCAGCCGTGAAGACAACGCTGCGACGATCCGTCGCCTGGCGACGGACCAGCCACCGGCGGTGCGCCGGGCGTTCGACCACGCGACGGCCGCCGACTGGACGTCGCGAGGACAAATGGATCTCAGAGCCCAGGCATTTGCCCCGGCCTACGACTCCTTCGCACGGGCAGTGGCGCTCGATACCCGAAACGCGGCTGCGCTCTCGGGCCTGTCGGACGCCGCCGGAGGAGTCGGCCGGCTTGACGAAGAACGTCAGCGGCTGCGCGAAATTGCGAGTCGCGAGCCCGCCAACACGCCCGTCCGTATCGAGCTGTCGCGGGTGTTGGCGGTGACCGGTGACGTTCAGGGCGCCCTCGACGCCGCGTCGACGGCGCTCCGAATCTCGCCCGGCGAGCCGCGCGCTGCGGAGCAACTGGCCTCGGTCCTGGCCGACGCCGGCGACGGCGAACGCCTGATGCCGCTGGCCGATGCAATGATCGAGCGCTTTCCGGACCGCCCTGACGCGCGCTATTACCGGGCGACGGCCCTGTTTCTGCGTGGCGACGCTCGCGGCGCCGTGACCGCCGCGCGCGAGGTCCTGGCGGCGCGGCCCGATCACGCTCGCGCCCAGAGCCTGCTGGGTGCTGCCTGCGCCGCGATCGGTCAGCGGGACTGTGCGCTTGCGGCATTTGGAGCCGCGATACGCGACAGCCCGCGGGATCCATCGGGTTACGTGAACGCCGGCATCCTCTCGCTGCAGTCGGGCAACCCCACGGCGGCAATCGAGTACTTCGCGAGCGCGCTGACCATCGATCCGTCCTCGAAGGCGGCCCGCGACGGTCTGGCCCAGGCGCGTTCTCCAAACTTCTGAAGAGCAATTCAATCACGCCGATGTTTGGCGAGCCGCTCTGTTCGTGTCCGTCGGTTTCGCCAGACAATCTTGAAGCGGTACCCGAATTGCTAAGCTTTCGAACGGAGGACGCGATGAGTCTCGTTCGGCTTCTGGGTTTTACCACTTTGGACTGCGGCTGCGTGGTCGGCCGATACCGCGAAGTCGCAACAAGTCGCGAAGTCACCTACGTGGAAGAAAAAGGCAATTCGTGCGGGAGCCACGGTCATCGCCGCAACCATACGGTCGCCACAGAGCGCTTCGCCGTCCTGCCCATGGGCGTCTCGAGCCTGGTCAGCAAAGCCTCCTGAGCACGGTCCCGGTGTGACCGTATTGCCACATCCCTGTACACCCAGCGCGGCACTTCCCGCGCCTTCCCTCTAACGTACTCGTCAGCCCGCGCCGACACTACGGCGTGTCAGTCATTCTCAAGCCGCACAAGATCCTGAAAATGAGGCAGGGCGAGAGCCGGTTCTATCTGGCGGATTGCCTGGACGTCTTCAAGCAGCTCGAGCCGGGCAGCGTCGATGTGATCGTCACCTCGCCACCTTACAACATCGGCGTTCAATACACCCGATATCAGGATTCGCTGTCGGCGGCCGAGTATCTCGAGTGGACCGACACCTGGGTGGCGGCAGCCACCCGCGTACTGACGCCCGAGGGATCGCTGTTCCTGAACGTGGGCGCGAAGCCGACCGACCCGTGGACCGCGCTCGACGTGGTCCAGGCGACGCGCGCCCACCTCAAGCTGCAGAACATCATCCACTGGATCAAGTCGATCGCGATCGACCAGTCGTCAGCCGGCGCAGCCGCCGGTCTGACGCGAGACCTTGCGGTCGGTCACTACAAACCGATCAACAGCGAGCGCTTCCTGAACGACTGCCACGAGTTCATCTTTCATCTCACCCCGAACGGCGCAACCAGTCTGGACCGGCTGGCGCTGGGTGTGCCCTATCAGGATCAATCGAACATCGCGCGCTGGCGCGGCGCCGCCGGCGGCGTGCGCTGCCGCGGCAACACGTGGTTCATCCCCTACGAAACGATCCAGCAACGCGATCGGGACCGCCCGCATCCGGCGACGTTTCCGACGCGCCTCCCCGAGCAGTGCTTGCGCCTGCACGGACTCGACCGCATTCACGTCGTGATGGATCCATTCACCGGCCTCGGCAGCACGGCGGTGGCCTGCGCCCGGCTTGGCGTCTCTTTCATCGGCGCTGAGCTGGATGAGGTCTACTTGAATGCCGCCATCGAGCGGGCGCAGGAGGCGGGCAAGCCGAAAATCGCGAAGGCTGGTCTCAGGAATGCCAAAGGGCTCCGGGGAAAAGGGCTGATGGCTAATGGCTGATGCCCTTGGCCGGAGCTCACTTCTTGGCTGACGACACCGGCTTGGGCGGCGGCTTGAGCACGTACTCCTTGCGGAACCACGGCTGCGCACCCTTCCGTGCGATCTTCACTTCCACTTGTCGGCGACGCTTGGTCGCGTCTGGATTCTTCGAGTAGTACCCGAGCACGTAGTAATCGCTGGTCTCGGCGTCGATCCGCTTCAGCGCCTTGCTGAAGTCGTTCTGGTTGACAACGGCGATACCGCCGGTCTCCTCGGCAATCACCCGCAGGCTGTCCTGCGACTTGCGCACGTATTCACTCCACTGCTGCGGATCGACCTGCTCGTCGATGTCGCCCATCCCGACCAGCCCGCGCGGGTCGATCGTATACATGGTGACGTTCGAGCGGTTCGCCTGCCGCGTCAACTCGCCCAGCTCGCGGGCCAGATCGGCGTCGGCGAAGGTCTCGCTCTGCTTCTGCTGCTGCGCGAAGGGATCGGTCTGCGGGCTGCTGCTGCCGTCCGAGTTCTGCGAGTTCATCTGGTTCTGGTTGCGGGCGAACTCGTTCTGCGCGAACGGCGAGTTCGGATCCATCAGACCGAGACGCGCATCCTGGAAGGGATTGAAGTCGTAACCGTCGCTCACGTAGATGAGCGCCTTGCGTCGATTGTGCACCGAGTCCAGATTGTTCAGCAGGTCGTTGACCGTGGAGAACGCGACATGCGCGCGATAGCGAACTTCACTGGGGCCTTCGGCCCCCGATGGCCCCTGAATGATGTCGGACGGCTTCAGCTCGTTGCCCGCCATCTTCTTGATCGCTTCGTCGAGCCGTGACTTGTCGTAGGTCATGTCGACGGCGATCGACGAGGGCCCGCTCGAGACGATGCCGAACATGTCGCCATCGTGGACGAGCTCTTTCGAAATCCGCTTGAAGAGATCGCGGACGCGGCCGGTGTTGTGGAACTGCAGGTGGAGATCGTCGACGAAGAACAGAAAGATGCGACCCGACACATCGGTGCGGGGACGACTGGGCGGCAGAACGATCCCTTCCGGCGGCGGCGGTGGCGGCGGCGCCATCACGTTGGTCACGCGCCCGCCGGTCACAACGGTCATCGACGAAATATCCTGCTTCACTCCATCTTCGTAAATCTCGAACTCTTCCTTCTTCAAGTCAGGGATGAAATTGCCTTTTTCGTCGCGTACGATGATGTCGCTCGTGACGAGATCGACCTGGACTTTGAAGGTTGGCCGCTCCTGCGACGTCGCTGAGTTCGTGGGCGCCGGCGTCTGTGCGGGGCTTTGAGCCGACAGTCCGGCGGCCAGGGCCACGATTGTTGTCGTGGACCAGAAACCGTTCATTTTCAAACTCATATGGGGTGAATTATACATCCTGGAGCGCTCGCCGGGCGGTCCGGGTTGCGACCGTGGTGGCCGCGATCGTCGCGACCAGGCCGGCCAGCAGGACCGCGTAGTAGGACGTGTTTTTCGGCACTTCAGCCTTACCGGCCAGGGCCAGCGCTTCGCCGGTCACCTTGCCCGCATAGGTGTAAACGAACGCTCCAGGCACGGTGCCGAGCGACCCGAACACGAAATCCCACACCGAGATCGTGGTGAGCCCCAGCACGTAGTTCAGGAAATTGAATGGCACGACGGGCGACAACCGCAGCAGGAACACGATGCGGCGCCCGCGCGCGCTGACGGCGCGCTCGATGGCCACCAAGCGCGGCATCGTGGCCAGGCGCCTCTCGACCAGTCGCCGCGCCACGTGACGGCCGAGCAGGAACGCCCCGGTCGAACCCAGGGTGGCGCCAATCAGCGAATAGATAACGCCGGGCAGCAATCCGAAGACCGCACCGCCGGCAATGGTCAGCAAGGACGCCGGGATGAACGCGACAACCGCGAACGCGTAGATGAGGATGAACGCGGCCGGCGCCGCCGGCCCAACGCCCTGGATGTGTGCGACAACCCTGAGCAGCGTGGGCGACAGCGCGCGTCCCACCCACCACAGGAACAGCCCGACGGCGACAATCGCCGCGCCGACGCGGACGCGCTGCACCGACCGGGCTTCGATTGCGTCAGTCTCCTGCGGGCTCTGTCCTTGATGAGATCGCCAGGGGGCCCGAACTGTTCTCGCCTCCGCCGTGTTGGCGGCGTCGACGTCGACGCTTGCGGCTGGCTTCGCCAGGCGGCGCGCCGGGCGGCGACTGGGTGTTGAGAGTGTCCGGCGCAGTTTCGGCCGCCACGGTCTCGAATTCCGGCGTTCTCTCGAGCGGATCGGCAGCGGCTGCGTCGACTGGGGCCACCGACTCTTCCGCAGCCGCGGCGTGCCTGGCAGCGCGCTCCGCGCGGCGGCGCTCGCGCCACTTGTCGGCGTCTGCCGAGGGGATCGGAGTGTCGACGATCGCCCGCCAGTCGAAGTCGATCTCGGGGTGCTGCCGTTCGAGGGCGCGGCGGACACCCGGGTCAAACGGTTCGCGCCCGACCTTCACCTCGGGCGGCGAGCGATACCAATACAGCACGCGCGGCCGCACTTTCCCGCGGCGATCGGTCGTCGGCTGGACGAGATAGAAATTTTCGACGCCGCGCTTGTCTCGCGTAAATCTCAGGAAGGCCAACGCTATTTCTTTTTCTTTTTCCTGGGCGCGGTCTTCGTGGTCTTGGCGGAGAACGGCCTTTGCTTCGGCTTTGATTTCGATCTGGCTGGCGCCTTGACCGGCTTGGTTTTCAGTGGTCGCGCGGAAGACGCGGTCGGACCGGCCGCCGGTTTGACCGTCGGACGCGGCCGCGCCTGAACGGGAATCGCCTCGCGGTTCCGGTGAACCAGCGTGAAGCGAGGTTCGTCACCGACCACGTGATAGCTCCAGATTTCCGCCACGTGGATCTGGTTGTCCTCGGTCAGTCGCCTCGCAACATCGACCATGCTGGCTGGAATGTAGAGGTGGAACGCGGCACGGATGCGGCCGTAATGCGCCCACTGCGCCAGCGCCTCGAGATGATTCACCGACTCTCCGGTTTCGATCTCGACGATGACCTGAAGCTTATGGCCGCGATCTTGAGACAGCAGCACGAGGTCGGGATAGAGCGCCGCTGAGCCGGATCCGATCGGCATGTTCTGCTCACGGCCGGGGTTCATTCCTGTTTCGAATTTGCGTCGGAACTTGGCGTGGAGCAGCCGAATGATGCGGTCGTGCTCGAGCTGTTCGCGGACCGGCCGCACCAGAATCGGACTCAACGAGCGCCTCCAAATGGTTGGATTAGCACGATCAAACGCCGAATCTTAGCATGATTCTGTCAAGCTCGACCCGAGTCGTTTCGGATAGTGCGGAGCCAACGTCGGTTACAATACTTCGGTGTCTGCCGTCATGTCTGAACCGACGACCTCGAAAATCCTGATCGTCGATGATGATGAGGGGGTCACCCAGACATTTGCGCGCATGCTTCGCCTCGAAGGCTATCAGGTCCGCACCGCGGTGAGCGCCGAAAAAGGGCTGGCTGAGGCTGAAGAGAACCATCCCGATGCGATTATTCTCGACTTGCGGATGCCGCTGGTCGATGGGCTTGGCTTCCTGCGCCGGCTGCGGGCCAACGACCACCAGCGCGCGACACCCGTCGCAATTGTCACCGGCGACTATTTTCTGGACGATTCGGTATCGAACGAGCTTCAGGAGCTCGGCGCCGAGCTCCGGTTCAAACCGCTCTGGCTCGAAGATCTCGTCGGGCTCGCCCGCAACCTACTGAAGGTGACCCACTGATCGATTCGGGTAGCCGCTTCCTCAAGGCCTGCCGGCGGGAGCCGGTAGATTCCACTCCGGTCTGGTTCATGCGACAGGCCGGTCGGTACATGAGCGAATACCGCACTCTTCGAGAGCGATATTCCCTGCTCGATCTTTGCCGGACGCCCGATCTTGCGACCGAAGTGACCCTCCAGCCGATCCGACGCATTGAGGTCGACGCCGCGATCCTGTTTTCCGACCTGTTGCTTCCGCTCGAGCCGATGGGTATTCCGTTCGACTTCGTTCGGGGTGAAGGTCCGGCGATCGAACGACCGCTGCGCTCGGCCGCTGACCTGGCGCGCACCAGAACGTTCGAGCCACGAGAGAAGTTGAGCTACGTGCTGGATGCCATCCGTCAAATCCAGCAAGCGCTCGGCGGTCGTGTGCCGCTCATCGGCTTTGCCGGCGCCCCGTTCACGCTGGCGTCGTACGCCATCGAAGGCGGCCACTCGAACAACTTCGCGCACACCAAGGCGCTGATGTACGGCTACCCCACCGAGTGGCACCGCTTCTGCGATCTCATTGCCGACATCATCGGCGACTATCTCCTCGCCCAGGTGGAAGCCGGCGTCGACTGCCTGCAGGTCTTCGATTCCTGGGTCGGCGCCCTGAATGCCGCCGACTACCGCGAATTCATCCTGCCGCACAGCAGCAAGATCTTCGCGCGCGTGGCTCCGACCGGCGTGCCGACGATCCATTTCGGTGTCGGCACGGGATCGATCCTGGATCAGCTGCGCGAGGCCGGTGGGGACGTGATCGGCGCCGACTGGCGCACGCCACTCGACGAGGCGTGGCAGCGCATCGGCCCGGACCGCGGTATCCAGGGCAACCTCGACCCGACACTGCTGCTCGGCCCGCTCGCGCGCGTCTTGGTGGCCACCGACGAAGTCCTGGCCCGCGCCGGTGGCCGGCCTGGCCATATCTTCAACCTTGGTCACGGCATTCTGCCGTCCACCCCGGTCGAGCATGTCCAGGCGCTCGCCCGCTACGTGCATCAGCAGACGAGGGTATGAGCGGCCGCGACGTTCCGCGTTCGGCGTTCGCCGTTCGTCGTTCCCGGTTCGTCGGTCGGCGTTTGGCCTTCGGCGTTCGGGCGAAGAGACCCAACGAACATGGAACGGCCGACGGAGAACGGGAACCATGACGCGGACAGGCGTTCTCCTGATGGCCCACGGCACGCCGTCCTCGCTGGACGATATGCCCGAATATCTCACGCTGGTGCGCGGGGGACGCCCGCCATCAGACGAGCTCGTGCACGAGATGCGCGAGAACTACCAGGCAATCGGCGGCCGGTCGCCGCTCACCGACATCACCGGCGCCCAGGCGGCGGCGCTGCGGCTCGCCCTCGGACCCGACGTCCCGGTTGCAGTCGGCATGCGCAACTGGAAGCCGTTCATCAAGGGCGCGCTCGCTGATCTGGCGGAGGCCGGGGTCACGCGGGTGATCGGCATCCCGATGGCGCCCCAGTTCTCGACGCTCAGCGTCCAGAAATACATCGACGCCGCTCGAGCCGCGCTGCCGGCCGGCGTTCAGTTCGAGTCGGTCGAATCCTTCCACACCCACCCGCGGCTGCTCGATGCGTTCACGGAACGGTTGCAAGCGGCGCAGCCGAAACTCGACGAATGCGTCATCTTCACCGCCCATGCGCTGCCGGTGCGCGTCATCGAGTCTGGCGATCGCTACGCAGACGAAGTGGCGCAGACGGCGAGCGCGGTGGCGGCGCGCGCGGGCATTGTCAAGTATGATCTCGCCTTCCAGAGCGCCGGGCGGACGCCCGAGCCGTGGATCGGCCCGGACCTCGCGCAGGTCATCGACGATCGCTCGGTCAGCATGCGCAAATTTCTGGTCGTGCCGATCGGGTTCGTCTGCGACCACACCGAAATCCTGTTCGACATCGACGTTCAGGCCGCCCGGGTCGCCCGCGAGTGCTCCACGAGGCTGCGGCGGACCGAGTCGCTCAACACGTCGTCCCTGTTCATCGCGATGCTCGAGGACCTGGTCAGGCAGAGACTCGTGAGGCCTGGGGACTAGGGCTGGGGACTCCTGGCGATGCCCGATCTCCGCCTTTCCCGGATCCCGGCTCCCGATCCACTGGACGTCGTAATCGTGGGCGGCGGCATCGCCGGACTCTCGGCAGCCTACGAGCTGTCACGACGCAAGGTCTCCTTCCTTGTGCTCGAGCGGGCGCCCCGTGCCGGGGGGGTGATCTTCAGCGAAACGGTGGACGGGTTCACGATCGACGGCGGCCCCGACTCGCTGCTGATCCAGAAGCCGGAAGCGATCGCGTTGTGCCGTGAGATCGGCCTCGGCGATCGGCTGGTCTCGACCCAGCCGCCGCGCCTCGCTTACATCCAGCGTGACGGACGTCTGCACGCGCTGCCGCAGGCGTCGGTACTGGGAATCCCGACGCGCGTCGGTCCTTTTGCCAGCACGAGCTTGTTTTCGTGGCCAGGCAAGCTGCGCATGGGCGCTGAACTGTTCGTACCACCGCGGCGCGACGGAGCGGACGAATCGATCGGCGCCTTCATGACACGCCGGTTCGGACGCGAAGCCACCACCTATCTCGCCGAACCACTCCTGGCGGGCATCCATGCCGGTGACGTGGACAAGCTGTCGGTGCGAGCATTGTTCCCGCGTCTGGTCGACGCCGAGCGCGATCACGGCAGCGTGCTGCGCGCGTTTCGACACCAGTTCGTCCGCAATCGAGGCCGCGATCCACAATCGGCTCGCCGCCAGGGGGAGGGCGCGTTCAAGTCGTTGCCGGGCGGCCTCAGCGAAATGGTCCGCGCCCTGGTCGACGCGCTTGGCGACAGTCATGTCAGAACGTCGACCGCGGTCGACGCGATCGACGGCGACGGTCCCTTTATCGTCCGTACCGCGGCGGGCGAGGCGATCGACACGAAGGCCGTCGTGCTGGCGGTTCCTGCCTTCGTCACCAGCGCCCTCACCCGCGATCGCGACGAGGAGTTATCCCGTCTGACCGGCGGCATTGCCTACGCGTCGGCGGTGACGGTTGCGCTCGCATTCGAGCGCGATCAGATTCGCCATCGGCTGGCCGGGTCCGGCTTCGTCGTGCCGCGGGTCGAACACACGAATATTCTTGCGGCGTCGTGGCTGTCGTCCAAGTGGCCGAACCGGGCTCCCGCCAATCGCGTCCTGACGCGCGCGTTCCTGGGCGGCGCCCGCGACCCAGACGCCATCAATCGAACGGATGCCGAGTTGATCCAGATCTCTCTTGGCGCGCTGCGCCCGATCATGGGGATCGATCGGGAGCCGCTGTTCACGCGTGTCTATCGCTGGAACCGGGGCAACGCGCAGCACGACGTCGGTCATCTCGATCGGATCGCCGCCCTCGACCGCGCGCTGGCGAGGCATCCGGGACTCTTCGTCACCGGCAGCGGTTTTCGGGGCACCGGCATCCCTGACTGTGTTGCCGACGGTCGGAGGGTGGGCGCCAGCGCGGCCGACTGGGTACGCCGCCATCAGCAAGGGCCTTCAGGCCCGGCGGGCCCAGAGACGGCTTGAAGGCTGTCTTTTGTGAGGATTGTGAAATGCCTTCTCAGCTGCGAGCATCGAGGCGATGAAACCGGTCCATATCATTGGCGTGCCGCTGGACCTGGGCGGAGGGCGTCGAGGCGTCGACATGGGCCCGTCCGCGATGCGGATCGCAGGCCTGGGTGAGCGGATCGGATCGCTCGGCTGTACGGTAGTGGACAAGGGCGACCTGCCGGCGCCGATTCCTGAAACGCAGGCCCTGCGCGACGAGCGCAAGAAGTACATCCGCGACATCGCGAAAGTCTGTCAGAAGGTCTACCAGACGTCGCTCGGGTCACTCGATGAAGGGGCCCTGCCGCTGGTGCTCGGCGGTGATCACAGCATCGGCGCCGGTTCGGTCGCGGCCGCCGCCGAGTGGGCCCGACGCATGAAGAGCCTGCCGATCGGACTGCTGTGGATCGACGCGCATGGCGACATGAACACCCCGGCGACCTCGCTGTCGGGCAACGTGCATGGCATGCCGCTGGCCTCGCTGCTCGGGCCGGAGCCAGCGGAGCTCTCGAAAATCGGCACCGTTTCGCCGAAGGTGCTGCCTGCGCACACGGTGCTGGTCGGCATCCGCAATCTCGACGCGCGCGAAAAGATCGCGGTGCGTGACTCGGGTGTACACGTGTTTACGATGAAGGACATCGATCGCCAGGGCATTGCCTCGATCGTGGAGCAGGCGGTGAATCTGGCTGGCGCCGGCACGGCCGGCATCCACGTGTCGTTCGACATCGACGCCTGCGATCCATCCATCGCCCCCGGCGTCGGCACGCCGGTCAAGGGCGGGCTCGACTACCGCGAAGCGCACATGGTGATGGAGATTGTCGCCGACTCGGGTCTGCTCACGTCGCTCGATCTGGTGGAGGTCAACCCGACGCTGGATGTGCGGAACATGACGGCGCAGCTCGCCACCGAGCTGACGCTGTCGGCGCTAGGAATGAAGATTCTGTGACCCCGATTCGGCCATCATCTCTTCGAGCGTCTCGACCAGCAGGACGAGTGAATACGGCTTCTCGATCAGCCGCGTGCGCGGCCGCAGACGCTCGAGTTCGGCCGATTCGGATGGCACGCCGGAAAAGATAATCACCGGCACCTCGGCTGGCACGGCCACCACCACGTCGCGTCCCGATCCTCGGCGCAGTCGTAGATCGACGACCGCGGCAACGAGTCGATGTTTCTTGAGGGCATCGAGCCCCTCGTCCGACGTTTCCGCCGTGACGACCGCGAAGCCGTGCATCTCGAGGAACTTCACCAGCGGCCGACGGACCGAGACATCGTCTTCGACCACGAGCACGAGGCGCGCGCCATCTTTGGACATCAGGGCGTCAGTATAGCGCGTCCGGCGCCGCCGGAGCACGATCACCGTAGTAGAATGACCGCTTCCCACCGCGGGCCCCTAGCTCAGTGGTAGAGCACGTGACTTTTAATCACGGTGTCCTGGGTTCGATCCCCAGGGGGCCCACCAATTTTGTCAGCGGATTTCGTAATTGTCGGTCGGTGGGATGGGTGGTGGCTGCCTTCGCCCGACGTCGGCCTTCGTCTTTCGCCGTCGTCTTTTAGATCTCGAAAGGATCGTCTCCCGCGACATCCGCGAGTCGCGCTTCGTGCGCGAGCCGTGAACTGCGATGCAATTCGCAGATCCTGCCGCAGTGTTCGCAGCGAGTCGATCCCGCAGACGCACTCGTGAACCTGCCGGAGATCCAGATGATCCGCGCGCAGTCGACGGAGAGACTCGTCGAGCTGGGGACGGATGCACCGGTCGATGCTGGTGCCCGACAGTGGCGCGGGAATTGGAAGCCACCGAGCAGGAGTCGACCAATGCGATACAAGCTCATCGACCACACGCCGCGGACCTACGTCCTGATATTCGACACCAACGATGAACTGACCGAGGGGCTGACCCGGTTTGCCGGCGAGCAACAGCTGTCCGCCGCCAGCTTCAAGGCGATCGGTGCGCTCTCGGCCGTCCAGCTTGGTTGGTTCAGCTGGGAATCCAAAAAGTACAAACCGTCGGTGCAATTCGAGGAACAACTGGAGCTGCTCTCGCTGATCGGTGATATCTCGACGCACGATGGCGCGCCGCAAGTCCATGCCCACGCCATTGTGGGGCGGGAAGACGGCACGGCTCACGGCGGTCATCTGATGATGGCGCACATCCGCCCGACCTGCGAAGTCGTGCTCGTCGAGAGCCCTGCGCACCTGCAGAAGCAGCTGGATCCTGAATCAGGTCTGGCGCTAATCCGCGTGTGACGATCGACACCCCTGAGGGCTTGCAGTCTGTTCAGCAGGCGACGGACGAGCGTGGTTCCACCACGATTCTTTGGCCATCGATCACACTGAGAGCCTTTCGTCCTCGCCGGTAAGCAGACCGGTTCGCCCAGCCGCTGTCAAATTGCGCATCGCAGCGAAGTTCTGACTCGGATGACCCACCTGAACTGTACAGAGCAGCGCGACCCGCCTTCACCGCGTTGCTAGGGCGGTTACGCTTGAATTCGATGTGCTTGTCGTGTCCGTCGCAGTCTTCTGCGCCGGACTCGGCGCGCAACCTGGACCCGGGGTGAAACGCTGGCGTCAGCCACGCCACTATCCTGGATAGCGGCGGGGCAGCGGGTCGGACGGCCTTCGGCACCGCGTCTGACCGCGTACTGGCTGATCCTGTTATAGTCAGATTCTTTCCAACCCGATAGGAGACACTGCGGGCGACCTGGCACCTGACCGCTGGAATCGCTGGCACTAGCAGACCTGTGAAGATTCCACGGACCCTCGGGCGCTACGAGGTCGTCGACCTGATCGGTCGTGGCGGGATGGGCGCACTCTATCGCGCCCGCGATCCTCGCATTGGTCGCTACGTCGCCATCAAGCAACTCAGGCCGGAATTCGACACCCCCGAACTTCGCGACCGCTTCTCACGCGAAGCGGCGGCGGCCGGCAGCCTCAGTCACCCGAACATCGTCACGATCTTCGACGTCGGTGAAGACGATGGTTTGCCGTTCATCGCCATGGAATATGTCCGCGGCGAGACCTTTACCGACGTCCTCGGCCTCCGCCCTCCTCTCTCGGTGCAGCGCAAGCTGCAGCTCATGGAAGAGGTCTGCGCCGGCCTGGCCCATGCGCACGAAGCGGGCATCGTGCACCGCGACATCAAGCCCGCCAACCTCATCGTCGGATCCGAAGGGATCGTCAAGATCCTCGACTTCGGCATCGCCAAACTGAGCGCGTCGGGAATCACACTGCCCGGGGTCATCCTCGGAACGTTGAACTACATGGCGCCGGAACAGGTGAGAGGCGAAGCCGTCGATGCCAGGGCCGATGTGTTCGCCGTGGGCGCGGTGCTGTACGAGCTCCTCACCCACCGCCCGGCGTTTCCCGGGCGCCGATCCGACGAGGTCCTGAACCAGATTCTCAAAGGCGTCCCGAAGCCGATTGCGGAGTTCTATCCCGACGTCGATCCCCGGCTCGTAGAGCTGGTGAACTTCGCGCTGGAGAAAGATGCCGACCGGCGAATCCAGGAGATCGCGTCACTTCAGAAGGAGCTGGCCAACATTCGCCTCCGGCCTGAAGTCGCCGAACCACGGCGCTCCAGTACCCGGCGCACCAGCTCGAACCAGACGCCGGCGGGGCTCATTACGCCGCCGCCCTCCCCTGTCTCCGGGAGCCGGCCGGCCGCCTCACCCGATCCCGATCGCGTCGCACGACAGGCGCTCATCGAGCAGCATTTGATCGACGCCGAGCGGGAGTTCGAGGCCGCCAACTACGACGCCGCGATCGAATCGTGCAAGCGTGTGCTGATGCTCGACGATTCGGACGATCGGGCGATCGCTCAACTCGATCGGATACACGCCGCCTTCGATGAGCAGCAGGCTCTGGCCGAGCTCGCGGTCCGCGAAGCAGAGGCGGAGGCGCAAAGGCGCGCCGAAGTCGAGGACGCGCGGCGCCGTTTCGCGCGCGGAGAGCATCAGGCGGCGCTCAATTCGCTGCACGCTCTCGATCCGGCCTCGCACGCCTTCGTCGCCGAAGCGCTCGAAGAACTGAGCCTGGCCCTGCACACGATTGAAGAGGATCGACGCGTCGCCAGGGAACGCGCCGAGCGGCGCCAGCGCCTGGTCGAAACGCTGACCGCCGCCCGGGCAGCGATTCAGAGCGAACGTCTCGATGAGGGCGCCCGGTTGCTGGACGTCCTTCGCGGCATCGACGCCGACGCCCCCGAGGTTTCCGATTGCGCGGAGCGCCTTCGCCGCGCGCAGGCCGCAGTCCGCCTCCGGGCGGAAATCGACGCCCTGATCAGCCAGTTCGACGAGGCGCTCAGACTGGACGATTTGACGCGCGCCGCCGATCTCTTGAACACCGCCGCCATTCGCGCGCCGCACGACCTTCGGCTCGATGCCACGAGAAAGCGGCTCGACGATGCCTTGGCAGCCGTCGCTGCCAGGGAAGCAGCCGAGGCACGAGCGCGAGAAGCCGAACAGCGCCTGGCCGAAGCGGTCACGCAGTTCGATGGCGGCGATCTGGCTGGCGCCGCCGAGCAACTGCGGCTGGCGACGGCTCTCGCCCCGCAAAATCCTCGCGTCCTTGAACTCTCGGAGCGGCTCCGCGAAGCGACCGAACGCCGCGCGGCGGCCGAAGCTGCGGAACGGCGCGCCAGGGAGGTTGCGGATTTCATTGCCGCCGCGTCGCAGCGCCTGCAGTCAGCTGGCGAGAAGACGAGCGAGCTGCTGCGGGCCCTTCGAGACGTCGAGCAGGCGCTCGCGCTCGCTCCCGACTCGGCTGACGCCCTCAGCCTCAAGTCCGCCATCGAAGCGGCGATCGCCGCGCATCGACAGGCGGCCCGGGTCAAGGCGGTCATCAGCAACGCCCGCACCCGATTCGCGAACGGCAAGCGGCAGGCGGCCATCGTCCTGCTGGAGCAGTTTCAGCCCGCATCACATTCCGACATCACCGCCGCGCTCGCCGAGTTGCGTGCCGCGCTGCAGAAATTCGAAGAAGAACAGCGCGTCGAGCAGGAGCGCATCAGGCGGCAGGAACGTCTGGCCGAGCTATCAGCGCAGGCGCGGACCGCCGTCGACGAGCAGCGGTTCGAGGCGGCGCTGGAACTGCTCTCGGCCGCGGCCGAGATCGACGCCGAGGCACCGGAACTTGCTCAACTCCGGGAACGAGTCGATCAGGGACAGGCGGCGGCGCGTGACGCCGCCGAAGTGGACCTCCGGCTTGCGGAGTTCGACGACCGCCTGGCTGCTGCTGATCTCCCAGCCGCAAGCAGACTCCTGGTCGCCGCAGAGGAGCTCGCGCCGGCCGATCAACGCGTGCAGAACGCGCGTCATCGGCTCGATCAGGCGGTTGCCGCTCGCGACGCCGCCGAGGCGCTGGTGCGCGATCTCGAGGCGAAGCAGGCGGCGGCGGAGGCGTTGTTCGAGCAGGGCGACCTGCAGGGTTCTCAGCAGCTGATCAAGCTCGCCCAGAGCCTGGGCGCCGATCAACCGCAACTCACGATTCTGAGCGAGCGGGTGGAACAAGCCATCAGGCAGAAGGAAGAGGCTGACGCCGCGGTCAGACGTCATCAGGAGACGGAGGAGCTGCTGGCCTCGGCTGCACAACGCCTCCAGACTGCCGAACCGGAGGCAGCCGCGCTGGCGCTGGCAGTACAGGAAATCGAGAAGGCGCTGGCGCTCGAACCGGATCACGCCGGCGCGCACGCCTTGAAGGAGACTGCTCGAGTCGCGGTCGCGGCCGAGCAGCATGCGGCGGTCATTCGCGCGTCGATCCGCAACGCGCGCAACCGGTTCGCCAACGGCAAGCATCAGACCGCGATTCAGCTGCTCGAGAAGCTCGACCCGGCGGCCAACCCGTTGGTCGCGGAGACGCTCGCCGAATTGCGCGCCGCCCTCCATGACATCGAGGAAAAGCGCCGAATCGAACAGGAACGCGCGGAAAAGCAGCGCCAGATTGCGACGTTCATCGGCACCGCGCGGGCGGCGATCAAGGCGGGCCGCTTCTCCGCCGCGCTCGACGCCTTAGCCTCGGCTCGAGGGCTCGATGAATCGGCCGAGGGTCTGGCGGAGTTGACCGAACAGGCGCACCGCGGTCAGGCGGGCGAAATCGCGGCACCGCCGCGGGAGGACGATCGGTTGGCGGCCGACGCGGATGCGACGCGATTCATCGTGGTGCCTTCCCGGGAAGAAATGCGTCGCGCCGTCGAGGCCGAGGAAGCGCGGCACAAGGCCGCCGCCGACGACCGTGCGACAGACGCACCCGGCCAGGTTCCCCCGGACTCTCAAACTGTCGACACCGGCAAGCCGTGGGTGTGGATCCTGATCATCGCGGCGGCGGTGTTCCTGGTGCTCGGCCTGGTCATGCTCTATCGCCAGGGCCATCCCACGCCGGTGGGTTCCTACCCGGTCGATCGCGGGCCCGGGCGATGGGCCAGCGCCAGGCCGTCTGCCCCGCTCGAGCCCGGCGGCAAATGCCCGCGGATCGACCAACCGGGCTTCCGGTGGTGGAGTCGCGGTGTCTAAGCCGGCTCCGGCACTGTCGGTGACGGTGCTGCGATCGCTGCTCGACCAGCTGCCCCTCGCGATCTTCGTGTTCCGCGGCGAGCGTCTGGTCTATTCGAATCCGCCAGCGGCGCGCCTGGTCGCCCGGCTGCGAAGCAAATACGCGATCGAGATACCGGTCATGCTCCTCGATCAACTGGAGCAGGCGCGCGAGCGGTCACCGCGCGCGGAAGGGGCCATCACCCTCACCGGTCACGACAACGAGCCGTTTGTCGTGACCCTCATGAACCTGCGCGGGCGGCACGGTGATGTTGCCTTCAGCATCCGGGAAATCGGCACGGACATGACCACGGTCAAGGAGCGTTATCACCTGTCGAGCCGGGAAAGTCAGGTGGCGGAACTGGTGCTGCGCGGCCATCGCAACAGCCAGATTGCCGCGACCCTCGGCATCACCCCGGCCACGACGAAGAAGCATCTCTCGCGAATCTTCGGAAAGGTCGGGGTCGATTCGCGATCGCTCCTGGTCGGTAAACTCGCTTGAAGACATGCCTTCCGAGCCACGGCGCGCGGAGCGCTGACGGTCACGATGTACTACTTTGGTAGTATCACTACTACTAAAGTAGTAGATTCGGTCGTCTGCGTGGTAGACTCCGCCCGAGCCCCCACGTTGTGATCGCCTACGGCCTGAGTGAGACCGGCCCCGTGCGCCGCATCAACGAAGACTGCTTCGTGAGCGCTGAAGATCTGCGCCTGTTCATCGTGGCTGACGGGATGGGAGGACATGCCGCCGGCGAAGTGGCGGCGCGCATCGCCGTCGAATCGATCGAGAAGTTCATCCGGCGGTCGCACGGGACCGACGATTTTTCGTGGCCGTACGGCGTCGACGCCACGCTGTCCTACGACGCCAACCGCCTCAAGACCGCGGTTTGCCTGGCCAACCGGCGCATCAACCGCCTGGCCGAGAGCCATGACGATTATCTTGGCATGGGCACCACCGTCGTGTGCGCGCTGGTGACCGACGGTCACCTGATCGTGGCCCACGTCGGCGACAGCCGCCTGTATCTCTCCGTCGGTCATGAACTCGTGCAGCTGACCCAGGACGACTCGTGGGCGGCGACGGTGTTCGGCGCCAACGGTGGCGACAATGGCTCGCGTGCGACGCGTCACGTGCTGACCAACGTCCTCGGTGTCCGCCAGGACACGCAGGTCCATCTGCTCGAGCGCGAGATCTCCGGCAAGGAAACGCTCCTGCTCTGCAGCGACGGCTTACACGGCTCTGTGGCGCACGACAAACTGCGGGAGATCGTTGTATCCGATCAGGACCTGCCGGCACTCGCCCAGACCCTGGTCAGCACCGCACTCGAGCACGGCAGCCGTGACAACATCACCGCGCTGGTGGCGCGCTGCTCCGTTCAATGACGATGACCATGCCCGTTGACGATCGCCCGCGCCGCAGTCTGCCGGAACGGATCGGCCGCTATCAGGTGATCGAGCGGATCGGTCGCGGCGCGATGGGCGTCGTCTATCGCGCGCACGACAGCGCGATGGGCCGTGACGTCGCCCTCAAGGTGCTCACCGCCGACCTCGAGGACGACCCCGACATCCGGACGCGGTTCCACCGCGAGGCCGAAGCGGCGGCCCGCCTCTCACATCCCAACATCATCACCATCTTCGACGTCGGCGAAGACGTCGACCGCTTCTTCATCGTGATGGAGCTGTTGCGGGGAGCGACGCTGCGGGAATTCCTCAAGCAGAGCGAGGCGACGCTGCCGCGCAAGCTCGAGATGATGAGCCAGTTGTGCGCGGGACTCGGCTCGGCTCACAACGCCGCGATCTATCATCGCGATATCAAGCCGGGCAACATTTTCGTTCGCGCCGACGGCATCCTGAAAATCCTCGATTTCGGCGTGGCCCGGCTGGCCAGTTCGAGCATGACCGCGGCCGGCTTCATCGTCGGTACGCCCGATTACATGTCGCCCGAACAGGCGCGGGGCGAGAACATCGACGCCCGCTCCGATATTTTTTCACTCGGCGGCGTGTTCTACTTCATGCTGACCGGCCGCAAGCCGTTTCCGGCCACGGAGCTTCCCGGCCTGTTCAATCAGATTCAGAACGACAATCCGGCGCCGCTGCTGGAGAGCGAAGCGCCGCCCGAACTGGCAGCGGTGATCGCGAAGGCACTGTCCAAGAAGGCCGACGCGCGGTACCAATCGTGCCAGGATCTGCACGACGATATCGAAAGCGTGAGGCTGCTGTATCCGCTCGCGACTCATCGGCCTGCGGCGGCCGGCGGTCGCACCAGCGCGAGAAGCGCCACCGCGGTGCCAGTCGCGGCCGATCAAAGATCCGTGGGGCCAGCCGAGTTCCCCGCCGCCGCTGCAGAGTCGTCCACCGACGACACGGTCGACTCGCTGCCGCTTGGCGCCTTCAACTCCGACGACACCGTCACCCTCAAGGCCCCGACCTGGATGCGGCGGGTCACAGAACGACTCGATTCCGCCGTGTCTGGCGCGTTCGCACGTGTGAGGCGTCCCGCTTCGCCGGATCCGTCCGCCCCGACCGGGGCGCGCAAGAGGTAGATGTGCCGAGACTGGTAGTATTTCGTGGCGACTCGGTCGAGAGCGAGATCCGTCTGACGGGAGGTCCGGTCCGCGTCGGCCGGCATGCCCGCAACGACGTCGTGCTGGACGACACCTTGAACGGCGTGTCGAGGTTTCACGCCGAGATCCGGCCTGAAGGCAACTCCTACGTGATCGCGGATCTGAACAGTCGCAACGGCGTCTGGATCGGCGGCCGGAAAATAAAGGACAAGGCTGCGCTGCAGCTCGGCGTGCCAGTCACGGTCGGCGCGTTCGAGCTGGTGCTCGAGGACGACGCGTCGGGAACGTTCGACAGTCGAATCGCCAGCCCGCGAACGGTGTTGAACGCCGCGGCGGTCAGCGATACCGGCGCGAGCGGCCGGTCCTCGGCGACAGCTTCTGGCCGCTCCGGCGTCACGGCGTCGTCATCCGGCCGGACGGCGGCGCCCGCGCGGCAGAGCCCGACCATGTCGGCAACCACGCGACAGACATTGCTCTGGTCGGGTGTTGCCGCCGGCGTTCTACTGATTTGCGGTGTGACCTACACCGTCGTCCGCTACCGAAGCCGCCCGCCGACCATCGCAGAGGTCCCGGCGCCCGTCGCGGTGGCTCCGATCACGCCGGTCGAGCCGGCGCCACCCCCCGCGCCCGAGGATCCGAACAAAGCGCTCAACGACGAGGATCTGGCGGCGGCGCGCGAGATGGTGGCGGCCAACAACTACGCGGGCGCGTTGCGCGATCACCTGCAGCCGCTGCTCGAGCGCGATCCGGAAAATGCCGCGGCGCTCGAGTTGAAGCGACAGGTCGACGAAGCGATCGAAGCGGCGGCAAAGACGGTACGGCGCGCCGTCCCCAAACCCGAGGCCCCGGCGGAAGTTGAAACACCGGGCGTGGCGCGGAAGGCGGGCGAGGCCTACGCGGACTACACCGCACGCGTCCGCCAGCTGCAGGCCAACCTGGACGGCGGTAAGACCGCCCTCGACAAGCATGAATACGCGGTCGCGCTCGCCCGCTTCCGGCTGGTCGATCGCGACGCGCCGAAGTATCAGGGAGTCGATGCGCTAATCGCCGACACCCTCGCCAAACAGCAGAAGGCGGTCGATACCGCGATCGACAATGGCCAGCAGAACGAACAGGCCGGCAAGCTGATCGAGGCGCGTCGCTGGTATGACGCCGCGCTGCAGCAAAATCCCAGCGCGCTCATCGCCCGCGAAAAGCGGGCCGCCGTCATCATCAAGATGAACGCCGCCGCCGCGCAGCTCTATTCTCAGGCCACGTTCGCCTTGAAGTCGCAGAACACCACCCAGGCCGTGCGCCTGTTGCAGCAGGTGTTCGACACGACGATGCCGGGAGACGAGTATCGGGAAAAGGCCGCAAAACAGCTGGAGTTGTTGAAGCGATGATCCGAACACCACCGTCGAAACGCCGAGCGTTCACCGGGTTGGTCGTGGCGATCCTGTGCGTGGGCCCAACCGGGCTGACCGCGGGCCAGTTCAAATGGCTGGTCGGCGGCGACAAGAACACCAAGTACAAGCTGTTCAAGGATCCGGGCGGACGCTTCGAGCTGCAGTATCCCGAAAAGGACTGGAAGCCACTGCCGGCCGTCGGCTCCAGCCTCGCCGTGTTCGCCCGCAACGATGGCCCGACGCTGTTCGTCGATCACGTCAAGCTGGTCGGGGAGTTGACGCCGCCAGAGGTCGCCGGCATGCCCGCGGTGGAGCTGAGCACGCTCAAGGACCAGCAGCCCAGGGCCAAAGACTTCAAGTCCGAGATGCTCGACAGCAAGGCAGGAAACGGCGTCTTGATCCGCTATTCGCGCGACAACAACGGGCCCCAAACGGTGCTGCAGTATTCGATCGCGGTCGGGCTGGAGTTGTATCGGATCAACGGCGTCATCCCCGACAAGCAGCTGGCCAAGTACGAACCGGTTGTCATGTACATGATCCAGTCGTTCACCGCGCCGCCGCCAGGCGCCACGAAGAAGTGACGTGCTGACCGTGCCCGGCCTGGCGCTCCCTGTCATGTAGAGGCACCGGTCCTTTTGCAGCCATGAGCGTAACCGGGACCACACCCCGTTCGCTCGCCATTCCGCCGCTGAGCGTTACCACGGAAGACGGGCGCACGTTTCGTTTTACGCGCCCCTTCAGCATCGGGCGTGAGCACGACTGCGAGGTACGCATCGACGCCGCCCTCGTCAGCCGCAAGCACGTAATGGTCTCGTTCGGCAACGGCCACTGGCGGTGGCGCGACCAGCACAGCGGCAACGGCGTCTTCGTCGACGGCCACCGGATCGATTCCGCCTCGATCGACTCCAGCCTCACTATTCAACTCGGCACCGACGGCCCGCTGGTGACCATGGAACTGGCGGCGCTGGCCCCGCCGCCGCTGCCAGCCGCGATCGCGCCCGAAGCGATCGGGGAAACACGGATCGTTGCGAGCTATGCCGAAAAATATTTCGGCACCGCGACCAGCGAAGAGGAGGTCGGCGGACGCACGATGATGATCCGCAAGGCCTTCCACCATGTCCAGAAGAAGCAGAAGCGCACCTATCGGGGCATTGTTGCTGCGGTGGCGTTGGTGGCGATCGCCGCCGCCGGCTACGCCTACTACGGCCATCGCCAGATCGCGCGCCAGCAGGCGGTGGCGCTCGACCTGTTCTACACGATGAAATCGCTGGACATGGACATCGCCAACGTCGAGCGGCGGCTGGCAGCTTCAGGTGGCACACAGGGACAGGATCTGGTCAAGACCTACCAGGAGCGGCGGCGTCAGATGGAGATCAACTACGACCGGTTCATCTCCGGCCTGAAGCTGTACGATCACGCGCTCACGCCGCAGGAACAGTTGATCCTGCGCGTCACGCGGACGTTCGGGGAATGCGAAACCGCGGCGCCGCCCGAATATCTGGCCGAAGTCAACAACTACATCCGGACCTGGCAGCGGACCGGCAGTTACGCCGCATCCGTGCGGCGTGCGCGCGAGATGGGTTACGCGAAGACGATCGCCGAGGAGTTCGAAAAGCAGGACCTGCCGCCGCAGTTCTTCTACCTGGCGATGGTCGAGAGCGGATTCGACGAGGTCGCCAGCGGGCCGCCGACCCGCATGGGCATCGCCAAGGGCATGTGGCAGTTCGTGCCGGATACCGCGAAGCGCTACGGCCTCACGGTCGGACCGCTTGCCGCGTTCAGGCGGCCCGATGCGGGAGACGATCGTCACCGCTGGGAGAAAGAGACCCACGCGGCCGCGGCCTACATCAAGGACATCTATTCCACCGATGCGCAGGCCTCCGGGCTATTGGTCATGGCATCGTACAACTGGGGCGAGAACCGGGTCATCAGGATGCTGCGCACGATGCCGGCCAATCCCCGCGAGCGCAACTTCTGGAAGGTGCTCGAGCACCATCGCGATCAAGTGCCGGCCGAAACCTACAACTATGTGATGTCGATCGTGGCCGCCGCCGTGATTGGAGAGAACCCGAGGCTGTTCGGATTCAACTTCGACAGTCCGCTCGCATCGGCCGGACCGTGAGCGCGGCGGAAGCCGGGGTTAGCGACCGGCGGACGGCGCCGGCGGCATGATGCTGAACACACCGGTCGACGGACGCGATGCCGAGAATCCGCACGGGCAGGCGGTGAAGCCGGTGACCGTGCCGGTCCAGTTCAGCAGCGAGGCATCGAGCGTTCCCACGAAGGTGATTGCGTATGGCGCCGGCTGGCCGGCGGCGAACGTCACGCTCACCGACAGCGCCCGGGGATTGGCGACGCTGCCCGTTCCGGAGGCGAAACCATCGGCGGTCTCGTTGATGGTTGCCGTCACCGCGGTCTGATCCTGGACGATGTCGATCCCCTCGGGTTTGAGGGCGATACCGGAGAAGTTGACCGTCCAGCGGCCGGTGACCGAACGAACCGCGACTGGGAACGACGCTTGCGCCGAAGTGCCTTTGCTATCGGTGACCGTCGCCACGGTGGTGAAGTTGCCAGGGGCCGTGAAGGCGTGTGGCGCGACTGTTCCGGCACCGGCGCCGCCATCGCCGAAATTCCACGACACGGTGTACGGTGGCACGCCCCCCGACGGCGGTGTGGCGAACAGGAAGTCGAACACGGTCGCCGAGGCGATTCCCGCTCCGGCGGGCGACGTGCCGATGACCCCGGGATTCAACTGAGGTATCGCCGTGGTCGTGGTGGTGCTCGTGGTCTGGGTGACGGTGACAGAGCCCTCCGTCTGGAGCGGGGACGCAGTGCATCCCGCGAGCCCAGTCGCGAGCATGAGAACGATCGGCAGCAGGTTGCGCACAGACATGTGACTTGCGACGGTTGCCTAAAAGGTCAAATCGATGCCCGCAATCGGCGTGACGCGGGCATGAAGACCGTCGTTTTTCAGTGAGACGAGCGCGCTGAGCGAGAGCAGCATTTTACCCTTGAGATTCACCTTGAGGCCGGGCACCACCGACACTCGAGCGATTCCCTCGGGCAGCGCAACCAACGACGACGAGGCGGTGGAACCAGCCACAGGAGTCGCGTCCTGCTGGAAGGCCAGCTTCCCGCCACCGAACACCTCGCCGCCCAGCACGTCGAGCAACAGGGTCGCCTTGGGCGCCGCCTCGATCTCGAATCCGGCCGCGAACTGCATCTGATTGCGGGCCGTCACGGTGCTGTTGGGCGAGGCGTCGGACACCACCGTCACGCCGTCGCTCCAGGTACTCGAACCCGGCATTCGCATGGGGACGAAATCGTCCCTGGCCGCCCGATGCGATGAACTGCACCATGGTTCGGGTCACACCCATGCCCCGGAGGCTCTCGGTCGATCCGGTCGGAAACCGCAGCGTCGCCATGACCGCCAGGCCGCCCGGATCGGGTTGACCGGTGCCGAAGGAAAAGAACCGGTACTTCACGATGCCGGCGATGTCGCCGAGGCCCGAAGCCTGATCGCTGCCGCTGGCGTAGGTGAGGATGTCTCCCCTCCCATTGGTGAGCGTCGTCGAGCCGTTGATCTTGACCGTGACCAGCGGCATCGTGACACCGATATCGAGTCGGTCGGTGACGCCCATGCGGCCGGTGATGAGGATCGCGCTCGCGGTCTCGGTCACGTTGGCGGTGGCCACGCGTGAGTCGGCCGCCGACGGCGCCGTGATCGAGCGCACTTGCAACCCGTTGAACGCCTGGCCGCCCAACCGGTTGAAACTGGAGCTCATGAAGCTGACGCCGATGTTGACGCCGCCTTCGCCCAACGTGAGCGCGCGCTCGGCCACCGTCGGACCGAAGGTCGTCGCGGTGCGGACCTGAAGTCCGGTACTCGGATCGAGCTTGATCGTGAATCCGCCCGACGCGGCGGCGAATGGCAGGGTGCCGACTTCAAGCATCGTGTCGAAGTTCAGCGCGTCTCCGACGTGCGGTGATCCAACCGGCTTGAGCATTCCCGACACCGTGCCCGCGGGAGTAAGACCCGGAGTGGTGGTCGTCGTGCCTTGAATGGGAGGAGCTGTTTGTGCTGAAGCGGAAATACACGACGCGAGGGCCAGCAGAACAGCCCAGCGTGCCGGCATCCGCATTGATGCGCCCGCAGTCGTAAGCATTCGTCGAGGAGGAGTTATCTCACCGTTTGGGAGGGCAAGTCAAGGCTCGTCACGCTTGTGCTCGCGCTGCGCGCGAGGTTTTCCAGCCGGTACAGCGCGAATCGTTGATCCCGCACCCACTGTTCCTTGATCGGTTCGCCCGGCCGGAGATCGAGAATTTTTGTGCAGAACTGCCGCTGGATCGGATCTTGTACGTTGCACCAGAAATTCCAGTGGAGAAACACGCCTCCGACATACCGTCGAGCCAAATCGTCAAGACGGTTTGGATCTCTGGCGGCCAGAGACGTCTGGCCGGCGCTGATGCCCCACACCTGGAACATGCCGGGATCTTGCGTGAGGACGTATGCGTCTTTGCCCAGCTCGGGAACCAGCGACTGCGCGAACTCGACGTCGGCACGCGCGGCCCACGCACCGTCATTGGTCGATCGAACTTCGGGCAAGTACCATAAAAATTGCACGGCGAGCGCGAGGGTGAGACTCGCCATCGCCACGCGCCCGAGCCTGGCTCGCTCGAGCTGGGCAGCCACTGTCGCCAACCCAAGGCCCCCCAGGACCATCAGCGGCGGATAGGTCGCGAGTGAGTACCGGACGTCGGCACCGTAGTTGTAGCTGCCCGCGTAAAACAGCAGCGCGATCCCGAAAAAGCACAAGAAGTAACAGGTCATCGCCAGGCGCCCCGCCGCATCGCGCCGCCGCGCCAGGCCCAGAAACGCAAGCGCCGTGTAAATGAACGGAAAGCGCCAGTCAGCGACGTAGAACCAGCCGTTGGCGCGAAGGTTGTCGACCGCGTACCCGAAAGAGAACCGCGCCTGACTGGTGCCCCAACCTTCGCCCCTCACCGCGACCATGTGTCCCATATGCACGGCTGCGAGCGCCAGGAACAGCAAGCCGGCCCACCACAGGCGCGGCCGCCACGCCTCATGGATCGCGCGACGCCCGATGACGAGACCGATCACCGGGAGAATCAGCAGCGACTCGGGTCGAAACTGGATGGCGTAGGCTGCCCCGACCGCGACCGCGATCAGCGACGTCGTGCTGCCGAACCGGGCGAAGCAGGCTGCGGCGACGAGCGCACCGAGACAGGCGGCCGACGCGCAAGGCTCGACGGCCGCGCTCGCCGACCAGATGATCTGTTGCGGAGTGAGCGCCAGCAGCAGCGCCGCAAAGAACGCGGCGACGCGGTCTGCGAACAGGATCACGACGAGCAGGTACACGAAGCAGACGGCCAGCCCCATCGCCAGCGCATTCACGACAAACGCCGGCGTGGCGCCGACGCCAAAGATGCGATAAGCCACGCTGAGGAGGTGCGGGTAGGCATACGGCTGCTTGTTGTATTCAGCGCTCGCGCACCGCAGCCGGCCAGCCTCGATCGCGCCGTCGTTGCACATCTGGGCGCGATGCAGATCGGCAAGGTTCTGGCCGACGTTCTGGTAGATCTGCTCGTCGTAGAAGATGCGGTTGGTTCGCGGCGCGACGGCGACGGTCAGGGCGAGCCCGAGCGCCAGCGGCAGCGCCATGGCCACATCGCGCCGGTCGATCACGTGTGCCAGGTCCCGCACCATGAGAAGGCTGACCACCAGGACGGCCACCGTGCAGATCTCGAGCGACCAGAACTGCAGGACCGACAACTGCTGCCGCAGCAGCGGCACCGGGGTCAACAGCGTCCATGCCGCCAGGCCGCCGAGACAGACGATCCATGCGGCCAACACCGTGGCGAGCCTGCGACCATGAACCACGTTCGACGCCTCGGTCTCAATCACGGCTGATGATGGCTGGCGCAGGCGCGCCGGGGCTTGCGTCCGGGCGTTCGACCAGGAATGGACCGATGGCGAGCGCGTCGGCGCCCGATCGCAGAAAGACATCGACGGCCTCGGCCGGCGAGCACACCATCGGTTCGCCGTGGATGTTGAAGCTGGTGTTGAGCACCGCTCCCACCGCCCATCGCGACCGCGCTTCGCGCAACAATGCGGCGAACTCGCCCGGCGCCTGGTCGGGCACGAACTGCGGCCGGCACGTGCCGTCGATGCTGACGACCCCGCTCAAGTGATCCCGAAAAGAACCCGACACTGCATAGGCCATGGTCATCGAGTGGTTCGACGGGCTCGACCAGTCCGACAGCACGCGGCCGGCCTCACTCTCGAGCAGACTCGGGCAGAACGGCTGATACCAGACCCGCCGCTTGAGCACGAGGTTCAGCCGATCGCGCAGGTCGGGGCGATCGGGCCGCGCCAGGACGCTGCGGTTGCCCAACGCGCGCGGACCATACTCCATCCGTCCCTGAAACCACATCACAATCTGTCCACCAGCCAGTCGATCGGCCACGCGCGCTGCCAGATTTTCGATCGGGTTCGCGGCCAGGCCAGCGCTTCGCAGCGCGGCCGCCATGTCCGTCGCGGGGTACGCGGGTCCCAGATCCAGCCGGCTGGTATCGACGTCGATCCGCTCGCCGGCGTCGGCCGCCGCCGAGACCGCGGCGCCCAGCGCCAGGCCGCCGTCGCCCATGTGCGGGAATACGTAGACGTCCTTCACCTCGGCCAGCAGACGTACGCTGCGCGCAGCCCTGATGTTCGAGACCACGCCGCCGGCCAGGGCCAGACGATCCAGGCCGGTGAGACGCACCGCGTCGCGGGCCAGGGCCACGCACGTGCGCTCGACCACGCGCTGGGCGAGGTAAGCGAACTGCTCATTCGGGTACTGCCAGTGGATCTTCGCGAGCGCTCGCCGGGAGGCGTGACCTGGCCGCGTGGTGTGGAGCACGCCGTCGCGCACCTCAATCCACGACAGCAGCGGGTTGTCCTCGTCGGCGATCGGCGCGGCGTAGCCGGCCAGCGCCATGACCTTGCCCTCGTCTTCCAACTCCCGCATGTTCAGCAGGCCGGTCACCTGCTCGAAGAAGACGCCCAGCGACGATCGCGCACTCGACGCGGCCACCCGGGTCAGCCGTCCCTCGCGAAAGGCCGAAATGGTGCACGACAAGCCGTCGCCGACGCCGTCGATCGTCAGCACCGCGACCGGGCCGTTGCCCGCCGTCCACGCTGCGGCGGCCGCGTGCGCCTCGTGATGATCGAGCAGCCGCAAGTCCGCATGGGACAGCCCGTGGCGAGCCAGCAGGCGGCGGAGCGCCATCCGGCTGAGCGCGTCGAACGGCGCACTCGGCCCCCATTCGGTCACGCGGTATTTCAAGCCCCTCGTCATGGCCGCGAAAGGACCCGGACTGGCCTGCCGGCGGCGCACCGCGTAGTAGCGCTCCTTGCTGCCGCTCCACCACCGGCTCAAGGTCTTGGCCGGGTCGGACGTGGAGGCTGCGACGATGTCGATCTGCGCGGGTGTGAGCGCGGCGTAGGCGAGGCAGGCCTCGATCGAACGGGTGGGAAAGCGGATTTCGAGCTTCCGTCGTGTCAGCCGTTCTTCGTTGACCGCAAACGACAGCCGGCCGTCCTGCAGGAGCGCCGCGCCCGAATCGTGGCCGTCCCAGATGCCGAGTACATTCACGACGCCCTGTGCATGTCGCGCCCTACTCTATCGCCTATTTCGGCAGCGGGGCGTACTTCGCGTCCTCGATCTGCCACTGGGTTCGTTGACCCAGTCGCACCAGCGTCAGCGTCGCGAGCAGCTCGCTCACCTGAGGCTTCTCGGTGAGGATGGTGTGCTCATAGATGCGCTTGAGTGGCGCCTGGACCTTGGCCTTGCCACCCGCCGCGTCCAGCGACTGGAACACGACGTCGCCGAATTTGCATTGCACGGATCGATACTTCGAGCTGTTCAACTGCACTCTGAGCGCGTTCACGTTGACGCCGGGGTAGACCTTCTGCACGGCGGCGGGATCGAGCGCCTCTTCCGCCGCACAATACTCTTTCAGCATTTCCTGAATCTTCCCCTTCGCGAAGTCCTCGTCGCTTTGCGGCGGCACGACCGGCTTGGCGGTGGCCAGCGTCGGATCGACGACCGGACCCCGGCCGGCCGGCCTGACCGGCTGCACGGGCGGGATGACGGGGGCCACGGCGACGACGGTTGGTGACGGTGATGCGGCAACTCCGCCAGACCGGCCGCGCGGAGCCGGAGTAGGAGACGGCCTGACCGGCGGTGCCGCCTGCGCCAGATCCTTCGTCAACGAAAACGTGGCGCTGCAGGTCCGCGGTCCCGTCATCTGCGTGTGGCCGAGCGGAACGCAGTCGCCCTTGAACCCCATGAAGGTGTAGTCGGGATCGGCGGTGGGATGCAGTTCGACCGCCACGCCGTCGGGATGATTGGCCGTACAGATTGAGCCTTTCGTACCGCACAGGATATCGACCCCTTCGAGCGTTCCACCGGTGGGCACCGGCGCAATCGTGAGCGTTTGTGTCGCCCCGGGCTGAGCCTGCACGACTTCTTTCACGAACGTGCCGCCGCACGTCCTTGCCATCGTCATGATGGTTCGACCGGCCGGCGCGCAATCGCCGACATATCCCGAGAACGTATAGCCGGCATCCGCGTCCGGCGTGAGTTCGATCAGATCACCTTGGGGCCGACTGGTCGAACAGTCCGAGCCGCGTGATCCGCAGCGGATACCGGCGGCAGACAGCGTGCCGCCGACCGGCCTGGTAATCGTCAGCATCTGGCCACCGGAGCCGGCGCCAAGCACAAAGTACACGCCAGCGGCGACCACGGCGATGAGAAGTGCGACACCTACGCCCAGCGCGGGCCAGCGGTACTGGACCCAGAGGGGTTCCTGCCTGCGCCCCGGCGAGTTGCTCCGCTTTGCGTGAGGCGGCGGTGGAGGCGGCGGTACGTGCGCTTTGACCGGCGGTCGCTGCCGGGCATAACCCTGGGTGGGCGGCGCCTCTTTGCCACCGCCCCCGCCCCAGAGAGCCTGGAGTCGATTGCGCGCAGCGGGCGGCTTGGCCGCGCCCTTTGCCGCCGGAGTGACGATGATGGTCGGCGCCGAGGCAAACGTTGACGTCGCCTCGCTTGGCGAAGAGCCGACCGCGGTTCGGCCCGCCGAAGGGCCGCCGGACCCGCTCACGATCGTGCTGCTGGCGCCGCCAACCGCGGTACTTTCCGCTCCACCTACCGAGGTACTCCCTGCGCCGCCGACGGAGGTGCTGCCCGCTCCCCCACCGACGGCCGTCCTCTCTGCTCCTCCGCTCACTGACGTGCTGCCGGCTCCGTCAGCCGCTGTACGATCCGCGCTGCCGGGGGAGGAGCTCATCGCGGTGCCGGCAGACGTCGCACCCGCCTGGAAGCCTGGCGTGTGCGACGTTGCGGCTTGCGTGTGAGATGGAGTCGGCACGCTGCGCTGCTCGAAACCCGCCAGGAACGCGCGTGCGGCCGCGTGAGACGGATCCTCGGCCAGGGCCTCGACTGCGAACCGTCGCGCCGCCGCGGTGGAACTGGTCCGAGCCGCCTCGAGCGCCCGCTGATATGCCGCCTCGGCCCTGACCGCACGCGACTTGCCGCCCATGCTCGGCGGGGGGGGCGGTGTCGGTCGAGGCGATTCCACCGCCTCGTCGGGACCCAGTCGAGCGCGCACGCGCTCCAGTGCTTTTTCGAACGTCGCCGCGTCCTGGTAGCGCTTGTTGGGATCCTTTTTCAGCGCCCGCTGGATGATCTCGTCGATCTCGGGATCGATGCCGGGCACCAGCGACGCCAGCGGCACCGGTTTGCCGGCCATCACCCGGCGCTCCACCTGACGGGTATCGGCGCCCGCAAATGCTTCGTTGTACGACAACAGCTCGTAACACACGGCGCCGACCGCGAAGATGTCGCTGCGGTGATCGACTTCGCCGGCCTCGAGCTGCTCCGGCGACATGTACCCCGGGGTACCGATCATCATGTTGACCGCGGTGAGCGGGCCGAAGCGGGTGCGGTTGTCTTCGGTCACGCGCGCGATCCCGAAGTCGAGGATCTTCAGGCGCCCCTGCTGATTGACCATCAGGTTGGCGGGCTTGATGTCGCGATGGATGATGTTGGCGTTGTGTGCCTGCGCCAGCCCGGCGCAGAGCTCCATCAGCAGCTTCAGCTTCTGCGAGACGGACAGCGGCGCCCGACGCTTGATGATCTCCGCCAGCGTCTCGCCGCGGACGTACTCCATGACGATGAACGGCGCCTCGTCGAACTCTCCGGTGTCGTAGATGTTGACGATGTTGGGGTGGTTCAGCGCGGCGAGGGCGCGGGCTTCGCGGGCGAACCGTTCGCGCAGCTCGGTGGAGTCGAGCGTCGATGCATTCAACAGTTTGAGCGCGACCAGGCGGCTGGTGTTCGGGTCGTGGGCCAGGTAGAGATCGCCCATGCCGCCCCGTCCGATGAGGCTTTTGATCTCGTAGCGTCCGATTTGAGAAGGCAGCGGAGCCATCGGAAATACCCTCAGGATCGTAACATGTCGGCCCGCCACTCTGTGCCGCGAACACGCAACCGTGTCATTGACAAGCCTACGACCGCCCGTTACTCTGAGCCGGTCTTCGGGGTCCTTCCGTCTCGGAGCGACACCATGCAGAAACGGAGTCCTCTCCCATGAACGCACGCGACGGTGTGCAGTCGCTCCTGGTGCTCAGAAAGCTCACGCGCGCCATCACCGACGTCGTACGCGTTCAGATGACCGAGTACCTGAAGACGCTGACGCCGCTGTTGCGGCCCAAGGCGGTTCTGGGCGATTACGTGCAGGGCGGGTTGAAGGAGCCGAGCCGGAAATCGGACAAGGCGTTTGCCGATCTACATGCGCTCTACGAAACCATCGCCACCGCCAGGCCGTACAACCTGCCGCGCGAGCTGACTCCGCCCTTGAGTTTTGCCAGCCCCTCGCTGGAAATCACGCCGCTCGACTATTTCCACGTTGCACAGTCCGGCACCGATACGCGGAAGATCAAGGTGCGTTGCCCGCTGACGTGGGTCCTGACCTACACCGATTTTCCGCCGACGCGGCTGCAGGAATTGCTCGATTCGAAGGCCCGATCGATCGAGGAGCTGCAACGATTCGTGCTCAGCTACCTGGTGATGCATCTTGCCGCGACGAGCGATCCGGGGCTGCGTTCGATTTTCGAGGCCTTGCACTTTCCGCTGACCAGCAGCAAGTCTCCGCAATTCGGCGAGCTGCCGATCACGCGGATTGGCATCGGCATCACGACCACTCGCCCCTCCGACGACCTCGTGATTCAGAGCGCGGAATTGACGGGCATGGATGCGTTCGAAGAGGTCGTCAAGATCGAGGATATCGCCCTGCTGGGTGATCCGCTGAAAGAGCGCCTGATCCAGCTGGCGCGGGAGCAGGCGCCCGAGCTCGTCTGAACGACGTTCCTTACGTGGTCATGACCAGGCTGACCGGCCCGTCCAGGAAATAGGGGAAGGGATATTCGTTGTTGGCCGTCCAATAGGCGGCTTTGTGTCCCAGTGCCGCCAACCAGACGTCCACGACCACGCAACCCGCTCCCCAGGTGTTTCGAGTCGTTAGCGTGGTTCCCACTCGTCCGGGAGTCCGACCGACCAGTAGGTACACGTGGGCCGCTGATCCGCCGCCGCTCCAACTCACCACTTCGACCGTCGGGCCGTCGACCCGTCCATTGGTCAGCACGTGGGCTGCGGAAAAGGCGAACTCAGTGCAGATCGCGCATCCGAAGGACTGCGTCGCGCACGCGCCGGCCGGATCAATCGTGGGATTTACCAGGGGCCCGGCCCCGATGTTGTAGCGCACGGCCCGGGGCGCTGCGTAGGCGGTGAACTCCCAGAACATGCGGGCGCGGTTGGCGTTCCATTGCACGCCCATTTGGAACGGCGCCGGCTTCATCGCGCTGCGCCTGGTGGGCTGGGGGTTCGATTGCGCAAAGTCGAGGTATCGCGCGAGCGATTCCTGCAGCGTCCCGAGATTCGCGTTGCCCCGATACGCCAGGATATCGCCCACGGCATATTGCTTGAACGGTTCGAGCTGCGCTGCGACCGCTCGCACCCACGCCATGGTGTTGTTCTGCACGGCCGGCAGATAGGTCGTCGCCTGCTGCGCCATCTCGTTGTCGAATTGAGGCTGGATTTCGGACAGACGGTTGCGATACTCGTTGGGATTGGTCTGACGCCAGGTGTCGAGCGCATCTTTCAACGAACGGAACTGGTGGATGTTCGGCAGCGCCTGATAGTCGGCCACGGCCTGCACGGCGGTCTTGAGCTCCGCCGTCTGAAAACCGACCGTTCGATACACGGCGTCACGGAAGCTGGTGTTTCCGGCTGTCAAATACGGCATCGGAGGTCTCCTGTCGAGCGGGTGAGCGTCTCTGGCGAGACGGAGCCTGGGGCTGGGCGTGGGAGGGATGATACCAGACGGGATGGCGGGCGCCGCGGCCACACAAGTTGTGTGCTGCGCAGAATATTTCAATCTGACGTCGACGCGTCGAAGACGTCAATCAGCGCGCCTCTGGACGGAAGAACCAGAACGTCCCGTGAACGGTCAGGGTCGTGGTCTGATGGCCGCTGGTCCACGATCCATCGGCGAAGTACAGCTGATGTCGTGTGACGGCGGAGCCCTCGGGGGCGTTCTGTTCCAGCACGGTGACTGCGCCATGGCCGTCCACGCTCTCGACGACGGCGGTGTGATGCGGGCGCTCGCCATCGAGCTCGTCGGTAGTCGTGCCGCTACTGCTCTCGGTCACGACGACCTTGTGGAAGGTGTAATCGCGAAACTGGATCACGTCGCCCGGCTGCAGGTCGCTGAGCGACACCGACCTCCCCCACGTGTAGTCGGCGTCGGGCGAGACGGTACCGTAGTCCGCGGCGCTGCGGGCGTGCGCGCCGCGGAGGGCGCGATCGACGAGGGTGAAGCACTGGCCGTTGCCGACGCGCGAGCCCCGTTTGCGGCGTACGTAGCTGACGACATCGTCGGCAATGGTCGGGGCTGCGGCGGTGCCGCCGTTATTGCGTGCGTCGAGTCCGATCGGGTCTGGCGTCGGCGACCCGATGCGCGCGGACGTGCCGTCATCGATCGGCGCCAGATCGTCGAGGTCAGTGCCGGCCGGTGCCGTGCCGTGTCCCATCGATTAACCCTGCAGAAACAAGCATGCGGATTCACTACACCTCGTCGCGCTCGCTACTATACGCCAACAGCGATGCAGGATACGCTGCTGCGGTCTGTCAGCTTCCAGCCGATCCCGTTCGCTCGCCCAAAAGACCCCAGCGGGCCATGGCCGCTATCGTCGCGTCGACCAAGTCCGAGGCAAACATTCGTGCCATGTCCGCTCTCGATCGAGTCCCATCCATCGAACGGATCAGCTCAAGAGCAGAAACATCGAACGCTAGAGGGAGATGATGCGGCGTCGTCAACGCCTCGCGGTGCGCTGCTTCCCAACGGGCCAGTGCATGGACCATCGGGTACTCCGCGATTTCGCTGCTGTAAACCGGCTCATTCAGGCGGAGATCGACCTGCCCGGCCTCAAAGAGCGCAGTGATTCCATCGACAAGTTGCTGTCGCGCATCGGGCAGCACCGGACAGCCATGCGCCGTCAGGACCGACGAGGACTCCAGAAAAAGCCGATCGAGTCGGGCTCCAAATGGCCAGTTGTCGCTGAGCACCGCGACGGCAGCTTTGACGATCGAAGAGTCAAGCGCGATATCGCTTCCGACACGGCCGGTGAAGCGTTCTACGGTTCCTTCTGCCAGGTCCAACGACTCCGATTGGAGACGCAGGGAGCCCGCAATGTGAGCCTCCCCCAAAAGCTCTTGATGCGATGTCGGGCCCCACACAAGGTCCGAACAGCAGAGAATCGACGCTCTGAAATAGCGATGGCCGATCAGGTCAACGGTTTCTTCTTCCTCGATGGGATCCAGATGTCGCTCGGCGATCGGCCGTCTCAGCGCTGGCGGTATGTATCCTTCCCAACGACAGAACTGTGCATCGACGACGTAGGCCAGATCGTAGTGGCGTGCGTGCTCAACGAAATCACCCAGCCAGAAGCCATCGTTCGTCGCCGCCAGATACTCGTGAAACACATAGGAAGGCTGCGAATCTCGAACTCTTGCCAGTTCGTCTGCCAAAACGAGAGTAGAGGCAAAACCTGAAGACGGCATGTCCTCCAGTAGACGGGCCGCCAATTCGATCGACTTGACCGCGCTTTCTTTAGCGCTGGCCTCGCGAACGACCCGCGAACGCCGCAAGGTTTCACGAACCAGCCGCCGTGTGGACCAGCCTGGTTGAGCGTTGTATGAAATGTACGCCAGGCCGTCTGGCGCGAGCGTCTGCCGACAGAAGGCCAGGATTGCGGCGCGAGCGTCGTCAGGCACCCAGGAGTACAGTCCGTGGGCGATCACGTAGTCGAAGGTTCCGAAGTTGACTGGCGCGAGGTCACGGACGTCAGTGCAGACCAGTCGGAGATTGCGAAGGCCGAGTCGATTCGCAGCATCCAGTGCCCGACCCACTGCCGCTCGAGAGTTATCGATACCGACGAACAGGCTCTCGGGATGATAGAACGCGAGAGGCAGCAGGTTGCCGCCGTCCCCGCAGCCCAACTCGAGGACGCGGAAACGCTCGAGGCTAGGCGCAAGACCATGCGACCAACGGGCGCACAACGCGATGTGGGCAGGAGCCGTGTAGGGAATCGTCAATCCCGGATAGGCGTACACCTCATAGGGATCGACGAGCGATGCATCCATGTCCGCGCTGCGTCAACGTGTGAGCTGGCGCTGCTGCCGGAACGCTGGCGCCCTTGTCTCAAACAATGGCGTGTCCGGGTTCATCAACGCCAGTTCGAAGGCTGCGGCTTGTCGAATGCCCTGGCGCCCATCGCGCAGCAGACGTTGACAATTCTCCGCGCTCGCCACCTGTCCCGCGAGGTAGCGCTGTCCGATGATGAAGCGTTGACGATTTGCGTCCCACCAGCCGTGAACGAGCTGTGGATCGGGCCAGGATAAATCCTGATCCGGATCCATCGACACGGCTTCGTCTTCAGGGTCGTCGGTCGGACCCGAGGCAAACCCCTGCGGCCGTTCACGCTTCAGATACGCATCGCCGAAGTCAACGCCGGTGATCATGCTGAAAGCCTCGCCTGCTATGCGCGCCAGCTCCGGCACCTCCATCTGGTCAATCAGCCAGGGCACATATGACGGATCTCCTGCGACGCCTACGCCGACCAGCAGATCACGTTCGGGCTCGTGGCTCTCACGCAGAGATCGCAGCCAATCCCTTGCGCCGTTTTGCGATAGCACACGCAGAACCACCTGCATTGCGCGTAGCCGATGCGACGCGTCTGCGAGGCCCAGCACACTCAAAGCTTCCAATCCTCGGTCCCGGTCGCCCGTCAGCACGGACGACCGGCCGCCCAGAATCTGGAGGGAGTGTCTTCGACCTCGAATTGCGTTTCCAGGAGGGGCGCGAGGTCCGTGCGACCGAGCTCGCCGACGGCGCGAAGCGCCCGCCGACCGAGGGAGATGTCGCCGCCGACAATCGAGGCTCGTAGCGCGCTCCCGGGATCGACGCGGTGAACCGCGCACGCAGCGATCCCAATCTGTTTTCTGAACGGGTGAGAGGAGGCAAGCAGCTCTCTGACCGTGCCGCGCAAGCTGCTCGATGAAGCCCAGCCGAACGCTGACACGGCTCCTCGAGCAGCCGCCTGGTTTCCCTCCACCGCCAGCAGAAGCCCTTCGAGCGTGTCAGGCTTTTGCTTGTCTAGCGCGAGCAGGACGCGCACGAACGCCTCGCCAGGATCGGCAAGGTTCTCCTCAATGCTCGACTCATCCCAACCGTAGTCCTGCGCAATGCGCAGACCATCGAGATGCGCGCTGACCCGTCCGTCAGACCAACAGAGATCGTCCAGCATCCGTTGCGACCCGTGCACGTCGGCATTCCGGTGTGGCCACAGGGCGACGGCTTCCTCGAAATGTCGAGTGACGACCGCCTCGAGCGCAACGGGACTGGGACCAGCCATGCGTGTGCTACTCAATGTGCAGACGCCTGACCGGGATCGTGCGGTGCCAAGCGCAGCAGAGATTCACGAGCAAGTTCCAGGACACAGGATCAGCGTCCCAGGCAAATTCATAGTGATGAATAGTGCGAGGGTCATTGAAATGACGCTGCGCACCGAGCGATTCAACAGCTTCGAAGCCTTCGTCCTCGTCTTCGACTGGATACGCTAGCCAAAGCCCTTCCATCAGCGCGAGTCCGTCAAGCAGCCTGTCTCTGACTTCTTCCGGCACCACGTTGGCAAACTCGATCTGGATCAGCAGCGTGTTGTTGCCGAACTCCACATCGTTGGGCAATTCAATTTGGAACGGGGGCCGCGCCGGGGCTGCGGGGCGCCGATGTGTCTCCACAAGCAGATCCTTCGTCTCCTTCCCGAGGATGGCACGCGCGGACCGGATCGGGAACGTCTGGGTATAGGCGAAATATAACAGGAGACCACCAAGTAAGTCCACGCTGTTTTTGGCAAATCGTCGACGTCGAGTCGCATCGCGAGCACGCCAGGCGCAACGGTTGTGACTTCGGCATCAGCGCCACGTCGTGAGCCAGGAAAGAGTACCCGGCATCGAGCGCCTGAACAAAAAGCCGAAGGCGACCTGCCGCCAGGTCCGTGGCCTCGGCTACTGCATCGAGGTGCACCTCAATCTCGAGCGGGCCTGAGTACCGTTCAGACGAAGAAGCGACGAAGCCAGTCATTCTTTGTCTCGCCCTTGATCCCTTTGATGGAGACGGTCTCCAACGCGTCATCCGGGGCGCGACGGGAAGAAACGAGTCGGCCGACCGCGTGATACAACGGCAACAGATCGTTGCGATTGACGGCTCCAATCTGCGGAGCCTCACCTGCGCGGATGACGACGCCTCCCGGTACCAGTGAAAGAACCGAAACGTCTTTCGCTGCGACTTTGGCCAGGCTTTTCGCTCCGCCGAGATCGGCTGTGAGTTTCGCACCCAACAGTGTGAGCCAGCTCACGACGACGACGCCTTTATCGGCAGCGTTCGTATATGGTGTGGCATTGCCGTATTCGAGTCCCGGATGACGAAGCAGGAGCGGCGCAGCCCACTTCGTCACTTCATCCTGATCGAGTGCGGGATAGTAGAACAAGCCATATCCGCAAAACCCGCTGTCAAGGGGGAATTCGGCTAACGCATCCTGCACAAACGCCGTGACGTCGTCTGGATGTTGGCCAACCTCGACGGGCAGCGCCATTCTGAAGACATGAAACGGGGGATCATCAAAACCCCAGTGAGTCAGTTGCACCCCGGGTGTGTGAAAGTTGGTCTTCGCATTCCCAGAGTGGGCGAAGAAGCCGAGCATTTTCGTTGCAAGCATCTTTTCGCTCGCAAACCAACTATACGGAGCTGCCAGCGTCTTCGCGTCAACCGGGCGAAACGCCTTCATGTCGCCAGTGACGTAATACTTTAACTGCTTGCCAAAACGCTGTTCGAAGGCGCGGAGGGCGTGATCGAAGCCTTTTCCAGTGCCGGCGGCATTTCCATACGAGATGGCGACGATCTCGACGCACGGCGACGCCAGCGTGCGATCGCCGTCCGTCAACGTGAATGTTGACCAGTCCATGTAGTCTCCCTGACTACGCACAGATGCAGTCTCGTTCAACGTGCATCTCGGCGTATTTTTCTTTGTCTGCGTCGCTCATCTTGTCCAACGCGGTCTGTTGATTGAGGGTCAGGGAGTCGCCCGGAAACTTCACTTCGATGATTTTGATCACCGACGCCGCCCCGATGGTTGTCAACCCGCCCAAGACCGCCGCGGCCGGGTCCACGAGCACAATGTCCCATTTCACGAACGCTGCCCCAGTACCGACCGCCGCACCCCACTTACCGATAAACACACCAGCCTTCCCGACTTGCATGGCGACCTCTGTGAGGACGCGACTACTCAGGCCCGCGGAAAGGCCGCCCCCGGCACCTCGCAGCCCGTTGGCGCCCTTCGGATCCAGAAAGCTGCGCAGGAGGTTCTGAAACTTCTTCAGCTTGTTCTTTTTCTTCTTCTTCTCCTCGATCGCCTTGCATGCGGCCTTGCAGAGCGCCTCGGCGGTGGCATCATCCCCGATCAATGCCTTGAATGCATCGGTCGCCTGGACGTTACCTGGGAGCGTTCCCGCGTTGGCCGGGCTACCTCCATTGTTCGTCATGGCATCGCCAAGCAGCTGGATGTTCTTGCCTTCTGCTTTGACGTTCATGGACCCCGGCCCCACGAACTTGGTCTTTCCGTGCGTCGCCGACGAAACGAGGCCGCCGCCGGTCCCCTTGCTCGCGATGTCGCCCATGCTCTTGTAGTACGAGCCCTCGATGGCAACTTTCTTACCCTCGAACAAGACCTTGCTGGTGCATTTCTTGAGGTTGTCGCCTGACTTCCCAATGTTGGGCAGCGGCGTCGGCACGAACGGCGCGGGCGGTCCCGGCATCTTGCAGACATTGGGCAGGGTTGCTGACGCCAGGTCCTGGCTGCCCTCTGTGACCGGTGTCTTCGGTGGGTTGACGGAAACGGTCATCTTGCCATCCCCGCCCCGTCGTCCGCGCGTTGAGGTACCGCCGCGGCACGGTAGCCGTTCTCCGAGCTCGTCCACAACAGGGCGCGTGGCCCCTTCGCATACGACCGCGCCCAACTGTCGACCGCGAGACAGGCAAACAGAGGACCGGACGCCGCACCGACGTCGCCCCAGCAATCCGCAGGATGGTTGATGTTCGACTTCACAAACAGCGACTGAGCGCGCAGCAAGGCATACGTGTACTCGGCGCTGCGATAGCGCTCGCCATTCAAGTCACACCACGTTTGCTCCACTCGCCCTTTGGCTGGATCGAGCGCCGCACAGGCGCCGCGAATGGCGCCGGTGAGTCCCTCGCCGAGGCAGATCGTCTTCGTCTTGATGCGGTTCTTCTCTAGAGTGGTGGACACCGACAGAACGCTGGCCAACGGATTGAGGCGCGCTCTTCGCAGCAGGCTGGACGAGGCGACCAGGCAAAAGCCAGCCGCCTCTCCAGGTGGAAAAGCGGATCGATTGACTCCGGACATCAACTGCTTGTTGTCGTCGAGCCACTCGAGCGTTTCGCCATCGATGTAGGAGTCGACTCCGCCAATCAAACAGAGATCGGCCTCGCCAGAATGAATCCGTTTGCGCGCCGCGTCGAGGGCGATCAGCCCTGCGCTATGGCCCTCTGAAATCGTCTGCACCTGGAGCGTGAGTCCGAGCTGCCTGGCGGTCGCCATCAGATCGCCGGCAAGAAGGCGCTCCAGGTCGACGGACCGGCCAGGCCGTTCCTCAGGCAAGCCAACGATCGTCGGGATCGCGCCCACCTTCAGATGGTGCTCGATGACAGGTTGGACAGCCTGCGTGAGCGCCGATCTCGCCAACTCGAGGCACCGCCCGGTTGCGTTCAAATCGATCGCAAGAACGGCATCGCGAGTCGTCATCATCGGCTCGCCTGCTCGATCGACGAAGTAGGGATGCTGGCGGATAACCGAAATGGCGCCTCGGACCGCGGCAGCCGACGCATCGGCCGTGAACCCGAGAGGTGTGCGTGCACCGACACCGATGATCGCGACATGGGTTTCCGCCGGGGACGACATCACGCGCTTCCCGAAGGTACCAATGCCGCGCCGCCCACGAAGGGTGGCGACACGTTCGACTTTTCCAGGATCCGCGTCTTGTCGAGATAATCGACGTTGTGATGGCACTCGAGCAACGACTGCCACAGGACCATCACACGATTACTGTCCGGCTCGATGATCACCGCATCGAGATGGCCGACATGATGTTGCTCCTCTCGTCCGAAGAATGTGGTGAACCCCAGATAAACCTTGGGCAGCGAGAAGCGCAAGACACCGCCGGGCGTCAGGTTGATCAGCTCGATGACTTCACCGCCGCGGAGAAAGCCAGCCGTCTGCTGGTCGATCGGCGCCGACTGGTGGTACCGGTCGTCGAAGTCGTCCGCCCACAGCGGAGAGCGCGTGTCACGCCATTGCGAGTCATACGTGCCTGCGTATTCGCGGCGTGGAGACCACCATCGATCGATGGGGCCGAGGCCGGCCGGAGTGGGCCGATCCTTCCAGCCACTGATCACCTGCGAGGAATATTCGATATTTGGCACAGCCCGGCCGTTCAGGTGTTTTGACTGCGTCGCGAACCCCGTTCCGACCGGGTTCAGGTCGTACAGCCGGTGTTGCGTGACATCCTCGTCTGTGCGGTCGAAGCCGCCGAACGCGCGCTCATAGGTCAGGGGCATTGTCTCGAATGGCTCGACGCTCGTCATTCCCAGTATTCCGGCCGTGGAGTTCCATCGACGATCACCGCTGACCAGGAGTGTCTTGTTCACGTTCGCGACTCTGAGCCCAACCTCCATCGACCGGACACGCTTCCCGTGTGGCGCGTATGCCGTACCGTTGACGAGAACGTCGGTCGCGACCTTTCGTCCGATGATGTCCGCGTCGTAAATAAGGCTTGACGAGGCGGGATCACCACGGGGCACGGCGAGTCGAACGATCGGCTCCTGTTTCTCCGCCAGTTCGACTGATCCGTTCTGGCGTATCTCGAAAGTACCCTTGACGACGACGATCCAGTGCTGAACACCGTTCTTGTCCTGCACCCACGAGCGTTCAGCTTCGTACGGCGTGTGGTTCTCCAGCATCCACATACGTGAACCTAGTTGATCTCCACGCTGCCGCCTTTGATCCGGACGACACCCATCGAGCGCTGGGAAATATACTCGCCCTGCAGAATCACCTTCCCGGCCTTCGTCAGCGTGATGCTGGCTCTTCCACATCGCAAGACGATTTGTTCTTTGGCCGTGACGGTAACCGTCTCACCATCAGCCTTGACATCGACGGCGGGCGCCGACGCCGACAGGCCATCCCTCAGGCAACCAACAAGGATCGGCCGGCGCACATCACCTTCTTCGAACATCAGCAGCGCCTGCCGGCCGACGCTACTGCTGTCGACATCGACTGTCGTGCGGCACGGAACTGCGTCACTGCCCAACTGGCCGCCGTATGTCACCAAGAGAGTGCCGTCGGTGAAGCCAACAATGGTTCCCACGACGGCGCTGTGAAACGGGGTCGGTTCGCTGATCGAACTTGCGCAGTCTGCCCCGACCGCGACGGATACGAGTTGCGACCATTTACTGTCTTCGAGCAGAACATCGGCGGCCTCGACTGTCGAACTGCGATCGTTCATGGCTCGTCCTCAGTTTTGTTTGACCGTACTGCCCTTCATCACGACATCGCCGCCAGCCTTCATCTTGACGTCGCCACTGCCATCGACCTTGATCTCCGACCCCTTGACGGTAATCTCGGTGCCCTTGATCGTGATTTCGCCGCCGCTCTTCAGCGTGATCGATGCGCCGCCGCACTTGAGCACCATTTCACTGGCGGCCTCGATCATGACCTTGGCTTTACTGCCTGCGCTGAGATCGCCACCGGCCCCGAGCGCCATGGTGCCCCCGGCATTCGCGGCAAACTTGCCACCTGCCTTCACACCGATATTCGCACCGGCGCTCATATTGATGTTTGAGCCTGCGCTCTCAGAAATGCTCGATCCGGCTTTGACAACCTTCAGTGCGCCAATGACCTCCGCGCTCAGCCCGCCGATGGCCACGATCTTGGCGCCGCCAATCTCCTCAGCCTTTGCGCCTCCAATTGTTTCGTTCATGCCGGCGCCGACAGTCACCTGGTAGCCGGCTCCGATCGTAAGTGCCTTCGCAATGGCAATCGTCTCGGTCTTGGTCGCCCCGACCGAGACCGATTGAGCTGCACCGATTGTGGTGGTCTGATTGGCTGTGACAGTCACCGTACGGCTGGCACCTACCTTCAGTGTTTGGTTGGCGCCGACAGTCGTATCCTGATTCACGCCGATGGCAATTTTCTGGTTGTTCCCGACGGTCTCAGAATCGTTGACGTCGATGGTGTCCGTCCGATTGTTGTGAACGGTCAGCGTCTGATCGTGCTCGATCGTGCTGTTCATGTCGTACTGGCCGTGGATCGTGATCTTCTCTTTGCCTGCGGTGTCATCGGCTGAGATCTCGTTGTAGCCACTGCCTTTGTGGGTCTGCGATTTCATCCCGCTCAGGACGGCGCCCGCCGGGAACCCGAACGGCGGCTGGTTCTCGGCGTTGTAGACGCGGCCGGTGATGATCGGCTGATCGGGATCGCCTTCGAGGAAATCGACGATCACTTCCTGTCCGATCCGCGGCGTCGAAACCGCGCCCCAGCCCTTGCCCGCCCACGGATGCGACACGCGAATCCAGCACGAGCTGTTCTGGTCCTTCTTGCCGTAGCGATCCCAGTGGAACTGCACCTTCACCCGGCCGTACTTGTCGGTGTAGATCTCGTCGCCGCCCGGACCGACCACCAGCGCGGTCTGCGGCCCCTGCACGAACGGCTTGGGCGTCGCCCGCCGCGGCCGGAACTGCTGCTGGCTCGACATGGCGACGAAACTGGCGCGGTAGCTGGTGCCGCCGCCCTCCGGCGTCGCCTCGTAGCCACTGAACTCCAGGTCGTAGCTCGCCGACACGATCAGGTGCTCGGCGTTCTGATCCTCGCGCGGGTAGTCTTCGAGCGTGAACAGCGATCCGACATGGATGCCCTTGGAGTTGCTCGCCGCCCTGCGACGTCTCGAACTGCGTGCCGAACTCGTTGATGCGGACATCGGCGTACTGCTCGCCGTCCGGCTTCTGCAGGTAGTGGCCGGGATAGTCGTAAATCTCGTAGTCGCTCGGCGCGTAGCGTGCGCGACAGCACCTTCCGCGTCTTCAGCTCGACGCTCGGCCGCTCCAGGTCGTAGTCGTCGTGCACGTAGACGCCCGGCTGGATCTCGCGCGCGAAAAGTCCCAGCTGCTGATGTGCTCGAGTTCCGGCTTCACCAGCTGCTCGGGCGCCACGAACGCGATGGTCTCGTAGCCCGTGGTCGCCGCGTGCTTGCTGGTGGAGTCGGTCAGCACCGCGGTGTGGTGGCCGTCGGTGTGTCTGAAATAGTAGTAGATCCCCTCTTCTTCCATCAGCCGGCTGACGAAGTTGAAGTCGGTCTCGCGGTACTGCACGCAGTAGTTCCACTTGCGATAGCTGCCGGTCAGCTCGAACGCGAAATCGGCGGTGCCGTGATCGCCGAACACCTTCTTGATGATGTCGGGAACGGTCATCTCCTGGAAGATGCGGCAGTCGGTGGTGCGGGTGAGAAACCACAGCCACGGATGGACCACCGCGGAATAGCGCACGTAGCGTCCGTACGAGCCACCCTGGGCAAACCGGGTCACGAATCCGTTGAAGTGCCGCGTCTGGTCGTCGGGCAGCGCCAGCTTCACGGTCACGTTCTTGCCGAGGATGTCGTCCGGGTTGATGTCGTTCTTGTCGCTCAGCAGGTCGATGTGATACTCGCTCAGCCGGCCCAATTCCTCGCGCGCGTGCATGGCGCGGAACAGCAGCACTTCGTCGCCGAGTGGAGTCGTGATTTCCATCACTCGAGGCATCGCGTTATCCCTCTCCCGAGAGCTTCGTGGCGCACACGACCAGGCCGGCCACCGGCGTCCCCGATTCCATTCTCAAGTGAGCCTCCACGATGGTCGACGTCAGCCCAGCCCCGGCGAGCAACCGTTCGACGTACGCGCGCGAGTGGGCATAGCGGCCGTGCAACTCGAGCCGGTAATCGAGGCCCGCATCCGCGTCCAGGGCATGCTCGAGCGTGAAAATCAACAGGCCCTTGCGGCGCAGCGCCCGGGCCGCCGCCGCGACGACCTCTTCCAGTGCGCCGAAGTACACCAGCGTATCGGCCGACAGGATCAAGTCGAACGCGTCTAGGCTGCCGCGCAGGTATTCGGTCAGCTCGGCCTTCAACAGCTCGTCGTAGACGTTCTTGTCCTTGGCCTGCGCCAGCATGCCGGGCGACAGGTCGATGCCCGTGAGCCGGCGCACGTACGGCGCCACCAGCGGACCGCACAGCCCGGTGCCACAGCCGGCGTCGAGCGCGTCGAGGCTCTTCGACGGCGTCAGCCCCGCGTCTTCCAGCATCGCCGCCACCAGCGCAGGCGCCCGGTACGACAGCCTGGCGAGCTTCGATTCGAAGCTGGCCGCGAAACTGTCGAAGGTGCCCTGCACGAAGGCATCCGAGGCACGGGACGGAACGTCCCGGCCGGTGCACGCCGCCAGCATGTGCGTCGCGATGGGGTCGCCGGGCTCCTCCGCCAGCTGGTTCTCGAAAATCTTCACCGCTTGGTCGACTTCCCCGAGCGCGCAGTGCGCCAGCGCCAGCAGCTTTCTCGCCTCGCGGTGCTTCGGCCGTAGCGTGATCACTCTGCAGAAACAGGCCACCGACTCCTGGTTGCGCTTCAACCCGTTCAAGAGGATGCCGAGGTTGGTCCAGGCGTCGATATGCGCCGGGTCGAGGCGGATGGCTGTCCGATACGCCGCTTCCGCCTCGACCGGCCGATCGGTCGCCCGCAACAGGACGCCGAGATTGCTGTAGGCATTGGCGTGAGCGGGATCGAGCGCGATGGCCTTCTGATACGCGTCGATGGCTCGCTCGAAGCGGCTCAGCGACTGCAGGGCGATGCCGAAATTGTTGTAGTAGTCGGCCCGATCCGGCACACGGGTCAGGCTCTTCTCGATGAGGGCGACGGCGTCCTCACAGCGCCCCATCTGGTGGGCCAGCACACCGGCATAGTGCAAGGCATGCCCATGATCGGGCACCACCTCGAGCACGCGGCTGTAGACCGCGTCCGCCTCGGCGAGCTGATCGTTGCGCTGCAACTGGATCGCGATCGCGATCGCGTCCTCGACGGTCAGCTCGCGGGTGACCGCCTCGGATGGCTCCAGCTGGTTCTCGATCAAGTTCTGCAGTCGCTCGCTGGACATGCTGGTTGCCGCCAATCGTAATCAGCGATTCGTCTACTCGAACCGGTATTCGAAGTCGTTTCCTGTCGCCGCCAGACGCACCCCGGTCAGCGGCGTCCCCGCCATCGTCCTGGTCAGGAACTCGCGGCTGATCGCCGGCAGCACCGTGTTCGTGAGAATCGCGTCAATCATACGCCCGCCGCTCTCGACCTCCGTGCAGCGGCTGACAATGAGCTTCACCGCTTCCTCGTCGTAATTGAACGGAATCCTGTGATGTTCGACGACCCGTTTGGCAATCCTCCGCAGCTGCAGGCGGACGATGTTCGACAGCATCGCATCGCTGAGGGGATAGTACGGAATCACCACCAGCCGGCCGAGCAGGGCGGCCGGGAACTTCTTCAGCAGCGGCTCGCGCAGTCCCTTGGCAATCCCCTCAGGCTCGGGCATCAGCTCGGGATCCTTGCACATGCCCATGATCAGATCGGTCCCGACGTTGGACGTGAGCAGGATGATCGTGTTCCTGAAATCGATGCGCCGGCCTTCGCCGTCTTCCATCCAGCCCTTGTCGAAGACCTGAAAGAACAGCTCGTGGACGTCGGAATGCGCCTTCTCGACTTCGTCCAGCAGCACCACGCTGTAGGGACGCCGCCGCACCGCCTCGGTGAGCACGCCGCCCTCGCCGTAGCCGACATAGCCGGGCGGCGAGCCTTTGAGCGTCGAGACGGTGTGCGCCTCCTGGAACTCGCTCATGTTGATCGTAATGACGTTCTGCTCGCCGCCATAGAGCGCTTCGGCGAGCGTGAGCGCGGTTTCGGTCTTGCCGACGCCCGACGGCCCGCACAGCATGAACACGCCAATCGGCTTGTTCGGATTGTCGAGCCGGGCGCGCGACGTCTGGATCCGCTTCGCGATCATGTCGAGGGCGTGGCGCTGGCCGATGACGCGCTGATTGAGCGAGTCGGCCAGGTTGAGGACGGTCTCGATTTCGTTCTTCACCATGCGGCCCACCGGCACGCCGGTCCAGTCCTGGACCACGGAGCCGACGGCCTGCTCGTCGACGCTCGGCAGAATCAGCGGCGACTCCCCTTGCAGCGTCGACAGTTGTCCCTGCAGATCTGCGAGTTCGGCGAGCAGCGCCTGCCGCTCCTCCGGTGTGGCCGCGACCACCGCCGGTACGGCGTCGCCGGCCTTCTGTGCTTCGGCCGCCTGTTCGAGCTTGCTGCCAGTGCCCTCGACCGGCTCACTCCCCTGCCGCAGCTTGGCGCGAATCGCCAGCACCTTCTCGACCAGGCCGCGCTCGGCGTTCCACCGCTCTTCCAGCGAGGCGCGCAGCGTTTCGCTCGACGCCAGCTTCTCTTCCACCGCCTTGCGCCGTTCGTCCGCGTTGATGCCGACCGTTTCCTCGCGTGCGATGATCTCCCTCTCGGTCTGCAGCGCTTCGATCGTCCTCCGGCAATCCTCCAGCTGCGGCGGCACGCCGTGCTGGCTGATCGCCACGCGCGCGCACGCGGTATCGAGCAGGCTGACCGCCTTGTCGGGCAGCTGCCGCGCCGGAATGTAGCGGTGCGACAGGCGCACGGCGGCCTCGAGCGCCTCGTCGAGCACCTGCACCCGGTGATGCTTCTCGAGAATCGAGGCGACGCCGCGGACCATCAGAATCGCCTTGTCCTCGGTCGGCTCTTCGACCTTGACCACCTGGAAGCGCCGCGTCAGCGCGGGATCCTTCTCGATGTACTTCTTGTACTCGGCCCACGTGGTGGCGGCGATGGTGCGCAGCGTGCCGCGCGCCAGCGCTGGCTTGAGCAGGTTCGCGGCATCTCCGGTACCGGCTGCCCCACCCGCCCCGATCAGCGTGTGCGCCTCGTCGACGAACAGGATGATCGGTTTCGGCGACGCCTGCACCTCATCGATCACCTGGCGCAGGCGGTTTTCGAACTCGCCTTTCATGCTGGCGCCGGCCTGCAGCAGACCGATGTCGAGCGTGTAGAGCGAGACATCCTTGAGCGGCGGCGGCACGTCGCCGCGCGCCAGCCGCACGGCGAAGCCTTCGACCACCGCGGTCTTGCCGACGCCGGCTTCGCCGGTGAGGATCGGGTTGTTCTGCCGACGGCGCATGAGGATGTCGACGATCTGGCGGATTTCCTCGTCACGCCCGCTGACCGGATCGATCTCGCCCTTGCGCGCCTTGTCGGTTAGATTGGTGGCATAGCGCTTCAGCGCCTCCTGCTTGCCCATCTGGGCCGGCGCCATCGCGGCGCTGGCCTCGCCGGGTGCCGCCGACGAGGAGCCGTCGGTCGCGCCGAGGGCGTCTTCCGGCGAGCCGTGCACGATGCGCGCAAAGTCCTCGGTCAGGGTGTCGGGCTTGATGTGCTCGAACTGCCGCGAAATGGCCATCACGGCATTGCGCAGCGACGGCGTCTTCAACATCCCGACCACGAGATGACCGGTCCGCACGCGGGGCTCGCCGAACATCAGCGTGGCATAGACCCAGCCGCGCTCGACGGCGCGTTCGACGTGCTCGGACAAATCGGAGATTGAACTGGCGCCGCGCGGCAGCCGGTCGAGCGCGTCGGTGACGTCCTTGGCCAGCCGCGACGCGTCGATCTCGAAGTGACGCACGATGCGGAGGAGGTCGGAATCCGGCGTCTGGAGAATCTGCTGGATCCAGTGGACCAGTTCGACGTACGGATTGCCGCGCAGCTTGCAGAAGACGGTGGCGCCCTCGATCGCCTTGTAGCCAAGGCTATTGAGTTTGCCGAACAGCGTGGCGCGACTGATTTCGCTCATGCCGCGTGCTCCATTCTGGTGGCCCACGCCTCGGCATCGACGCACAGGTCATTGGCCGCCGTGGTCGCACGGCGCCGACCCAGCCAGGTCGTCCAGCCGAGGCGCTGGCGACGGCCGAGCGCCAGGCGCGGCACCGCGCCAGGCAACAACGCCAGCCGCACGTCCCAATCGAGCTCGAAACACAGATACTGTCTCACCCAATCCACCAGCTTTCTCAGCGACGGCTCGCCGGGCAGGAAGCTCTCGTATTGCTCCAGCGTCAGCGGTCCCAGGTGAATCCGGAACTTGTGCTGACGGTCCCAGAGTCGACGGCCAAGCACCGCCCCCGAGCCGAGCACCGCGTTCTCGGACGAGAGATAGGTGCGCTCGCGCGTGCTCAACGCCATCCAGTGACCGACGAATTCCTCGATGCGCACCGGCACGCGGAAAAAGTGCTGGAGAATGTGGGTCAATCCCTCGACGTTCCGGACATGGCGGATCAGCGCGCCGACGTGAAACAACTTCGCGAGATCCGGCACGGTGTCGCGATCGCGAAGCGTCGCGGGCGACATGCCGAGGAAGGCGCCGACGTACACGGTGAAGCGATCGTCCCTGGGGCGATCGCGATTGACCGCCGGCTGCGCCTGCGCCCACGCCCGGTAGAACAGCGCGATGAAGCGATGCTGCAGGACGTCGCAAAAGCGACACAGCGTGGGGTCGTCCGCGTGACGAAGACGCTCGCGCGCGTACTCCGTGAGGTGAATCGGCAGCGGCCCGTTCGGGCCGAACAGCCCGAACAGCCTGACCTGGAGGCGCGGTGTGCGCCCGTGGGTGGCATCGAACGAGGCGAGTGGCGCGATCGCAAACGACAGGTCGGGATCCTGGCCCAGGCGCACCGGCTCGTCGACCGGACGCCGCGCCTGCCCCCAGCGCGGCTGCTGATCGTGCAGGCACTCCAGCCGTCGCAGCGTCTGGTAGTAGTCGTACTGGTAGGGCGCCTCGGCCAGCGCCCCGAAAAACGCTAGAGCGTCGGCCTCGCGCCCCACTGTGGCAGCCATCGGTAGATCTCCCCGCGCCCCTCGGATCGCAGCACGGTTTCGGTGAATGAATTGATTGAGACGTGACGGGAAAAATAGCGATCGAGCACCGACCCCAGCACGTAGGCGCTGGCGCCTTCGAACGCCAGCTCGTCGATCTGCAGCGTGATTTCGAGGCCGCGGCCGAACGCCAGCGGTCCGGGGCCGTGCAGCCGCCGCACCACCCGGTTGACGCTGACCCCGCGCAACCCCTCGATTTGCCGCATCGCGCTGGCATCGGCGCTGGCCGCATAGAGCTCGAGCAGGTCGCGCAACGCGGCGGCGCCCTCCTCGCGCGTCGACTGGACCAGCGAGAGATAGTTGAGCGAGAGATGGCTGACCGCGCGCCACGACACCGCGCCGTCCGCCAGCGGGGCATAGGGACGGCTCGGGCCGTTGACCACGCGGATGCTCGACACCGGGGCGGCCATGTCCAGCGTGAGATCGCTGGCGGCGACCCCGACCGGCATCTGCAGCACCAGGTCGCGATTGGTGCACTGCGTCCGGATCGCCAGCTGCCGCAGGTCGCCGCTGAACGGGGCCTGCGACGGATCGACCAGCGAGAGAAAGACTTCGCTCCCGATATAGCTGGAACGCGATCCGCGCCGCTTCGCGGTGGCCGACATCAAGCGCGGCTCGCGCCGCGTCGTGTAGTAGGCGGACTGCTGGTGGTCGCGATCGCTGCTGTAGGCCGAGTAGAACGGCAGGAACTGTTGCTCGCTCTCGGTGCCGATGCCGTGGCCGACGACCTCGGTCACGTCGTAGACCTCGAAGTCCTGCGGTCGCGTGCGATCCGGCACCACGTGATATTCGTGGGTGCTGTCGGTGACGTGGATGCGATCGGCGCGCTTCTCGAACAGGTTGATCGCCGGCGTGCAGAACAGCGCCAGGTTGGATTTGTCAACCACCGCCTCGAGGGTCGGATCGCCGCGGCCGAGCAGGATGACGAGATCGAGCTGGTCGCCGTCGACCCGGCTCAGCGCCCGGGTCAGGCCGGCGATCTCGACGAAGCGGTAGCGCTGCGGGAAGGCGAAGTACTCCTGCAGCAGCCGATACCCCTGAAACGATCGCAGCGTGACCGGCAGCAGCGCTTCCTCATCGGTGAAGCCGACCGGACGGATCGACGTGGGTGGCAGCAACTCGTGCCACTTGCTACCCGCCGCTGGCAGCACGAGCGCTCCGAGACCGGTGCCCAGACACAGCTCGTAGAGCTTGTTGGCCACATCGTCGCGGCCGGCCAGATAGAAGCACAACTTGTCGAGCGGGATCTGCTTGAACTTGAGCCCGGCGGTCGCCTTCAGGCGGATGCGCACGCCACCTTTGATCCGCTGCGCTATCGGCAGCGACGTGAGGGGCAGATCCGGCGCGAAGGAAAAGTACGAGGCCGATGCGATCTCGACCGGCCACAGCGTCACGCTCTGTGACGTCCGAAACTCACAGGCGGTGGCATCGTCGGACGAGGCCATGCTGGACAGCGTGCTGCCGCGCGGCACCGACGGCCCCACCGCGAGATTGGGATCGTTGGGATCCGGCTTGAGCTGGGCGACCAGCATCGACGGGGTCGGCGCCAGGTAGTGGGGATAGACGATCTCGAGCAGCGCCTGCGTGAAGCGCGGGAACTCGGCGTCCATCTTCAGCTGCACGCGCGCCGCCAGGAACCCGACCCCCTCGAGCAGCCGCTCGACGTAGGGATCGTCGACCGCCAGGCCGTGCATCCCGAGCCGGGACGCAATCTTCGGGAACTGCTCGGCGAACTCGGCGCCGGTCTCGCGCAGGTGCTGCAGTTCGAGGTTGTAATACTGCAACAGGCGCGGGTCCATCACGCGACCCGCGGTGAGTTGAGATCGGTGATCTGCACGTTCCCGGTTTCGAGATCGATCTCGGTCCGCACCAGAAATTCGAGCGGCACCGGCTGGGCCCACAGGTGCGCCTGAATCTCGACGCCGATCACGTTGTGATGATCGAGCTGTCCCGACTCGATCAGCGTCTTGATCTGCAGGGTCGCCGGCAAGATGCGCGGCTCGAAGGTGATGATCGCCTCGCGAATCGCCCGGGCGAGGTCGCTGATGTCGAACGAGGACGCCGCCTGGCCGGAGAGCGCCGGCAACCCGAAATTCAGCACCGAACGGCGAACCAGAGGAGTGCGGTCCAGATCGCTGACCGATTCGAGCTGGGTGGCGTTGAACAGCCAGGCGAGGTCGCGCAGCACCGCATGACGCAGGCGTCGTTTCGAGAAGACCCGGGACTCGCGAGACTCCAGACGGTTGCCAGGCTCGTCATCGGTTAGGCGATCGAGCAGCGCGGGCTGCAGCCGCTCATCAGGAGCACGCTGATCAACCATGTTCCTCGGCCGGGCCCGGCTCTTCCTCCGCCACCGCGTCGAGCGTGAGCGTCCGGACTTCCAGCAGCGGCACGTCCTCGGCGTCGGTGGTGAAGAGCCGTTGGCCAAGGCCGTGATGCGTATCCGGGTCGATTTCCTCCCAAACCGTCTTGCGCGCCAGGGCGATCAATCCGTCGGCCGACGCCGCCGATCCGGAATAGCGCGTCGGCACGAGCGCGACCGACTCGCCACCGTTGGCAAATTGCAGGCGACCCGGCAGCCACACCAGATCGCGCAAATCTTCCGGCGGTTCGAATTCGATTTTGAGCAGCCGCGAGAACGGGACCCAGTAGTACCGCCCGTTGATGACCGCCTCGAGCACCGGCCCGAGGCGCGAGTCAGCGTCGGAAATCCATTCGAACGGCCGGCCGTCGACGTTGCCGCTCGAGGTCGGCGCGGCATCGAAGGCGAGCGCCCGTAGTTCTCCCGATCGCTTGTGGTCGCCGCCGCCGGCGACCAGCAGCGATTCGATCAGCAGCGCCAGCCACTGTTCCGGCTCGCCGAAGATCAGCGGCGACTTCTTTCCGGCGAACACCTGATCGCGGATGCCCTCGCAGCGCACGGCGTCGCCGTAGGTCTGCGCCATGGCGAGGGCTTCCGGATCGAGATTCGACGCCACCCCCAACTGCGTGAGCGCGCGGTCCCACTGACCGGTGACGCACAGCAGTTGAAACAGGAAGATGCGCAGGCGGGAGTCGGCGGGTTTGGCGCGGACCTGCTCCTGTAAGTGCGCCAGCGCCGCAGCCGGGTCGCCGCCTTTGAGGCTCTGTTCGGCCGCGTCAGCAAGAATCATGAATGTGTGCTCGAGACCCGCGTGGAAGGGCGAACGCGTCAGCCCGCTTCACCCCATTGGTCCTGGAACGTCGTGGCGCCCTGCGCCTGACCGTCGCCGCCCTGGGGCGTGTATTCGACCGCGATCTTGTTGAACGAGATGCTGACCCGCTCGACCATGTCGAAGCCGCCCTTCGGATCGCCGGCCTCGATCTCGATCGACACGATGCGGCCCTGCTCGATCGTGATCTTGAGGAATTCGAGCGCCGACTTGCCGGTCTTGCGCACGGTGAGCACGGCCTCTTTGATCACCTCGTTGGTCCGCACCGCACCCATCAGGGCCGTGGACGCCTTGTCGACCTTCTTGAGAATCCGCAACTCGCGAATGCTGGCCTTCCCGGATGCGCCGCCGCCACCCAGGGACGGCTTGCCCTGGATGCCCCACGACCAGCCCAACACCTCGATCTCGCCTTTGTGCTTGTCGTCCTGCGCTTCGCCGTTGATCACACCGTGCGCGGCGCCTTTGACACTCAGGAACATGTCGCCGGCGCCCGCAGGGTGAGTCGTCGCGTTGGTCGAGACTCCGCTGGACACTGCTTATTCCCCGATCCGCGTTAGCCTTCCTTCTGCGCCTTCAAGTCGTACTTGAAGTGGATACCGGCGTCCAGCGAGCCATCCGGCTTCTGCGGCTTGTACTCGACGTTGACCTTGGCGAACGCCAGCGACACGCTCTCCGCGTGATCACCGCCGCCGGCCGCGCCGCCGTGCGTGACGCTCGTGACGATCACGTCGTTCATCTTGACGACCAGGTATTCCTGCTGACCCTTGCCCGACTTGCGGTGGGTGATGGTGGCTTCCTTGATGTGGACGCCGGTGGCGCACGCCTGCATCAGCACCGGTGAGGCCTTGTCCACGTTGTGCGTGAAGCTCAGGTCGTGGAAACTCGCCTTGCCCTCTCCGCCGCCGCCGCCAAACGCCATCGAACCGGCGTTGGTGACGCCCCACGAGTACGACAACACTTCGATCTCGTCCTTGTGCTTGTCGTCGAGCGATTCCCCCTTGATGTCCCCGAGCTTCGCAAAAATGTCTGATGCCATGCCGCGCTCCTCTCGTTCGGTGAGTTGCTGTTAGAAAAACCCCTGAAAATCAGCTCGCTTTGGCCGACGGCAGCTTCGACACGAGCCGCAGCGAAACCGTCAGCCCTTCCAGCTGGTAGTGCGGGCGGAGGAAGAACTTCGCCGAGTAATAGCCCGGATTGCCTTCAACCTCCTCGACCTGCACTTCGGCCGCGGCGAGCGGCTTCTGGGCCTTGGTCGATTCGGAGGAGTGCGCCGGATCGCCGTCGACGTAGTTCATCACCCACTTCTGCAGCCAGATCTGCATGTCCTCGCGCTCCTTGAAGGAGCCGATCTTGTCGCGGACGATGCATTTCAGGTAGTGGGCGAAGCGGCAGCACGCGAACAGATACGGCAGCCGCGCCGACAGGTTGGCGTTGGCGGTGGCATCGGGATCGTCGTATTCGAACGGCTTCTGCAGCGACTGCGCACCGATGAACGCGGCGAAATCCGAGTTCTTGCGGTGAACCAGCGGCATGAACCCGTTCTTGGCCAGCTCCGCCTCGCGCCGGTCGCTGATCGCGATCTCCGTCGGGCACTTCATGTCGACGCCGCCATCGTCGGTCGGGAACGTGTGAGTCGGCAGCCCTTCGACCGCACCGCCCGACTCGATGCCGCGAATGCGCGAGCACCAGCCGTACATCTTGAACGAGCGGTTGATGTTCACGGCCATGGCGTAGGCTGCGTTCGCCCAGGTGTACCGGCTGTGATCGGCGGCGCCGGTGTCTTCCTCGAAGTCGAACTCGTCGACCGGGCTGGTCTTGGCGCCGTACGGGAGGCGCGACAGGAACCGCGGCATTGCGAGGCCGAGGTAGCGAGCATCCTCTGACTCCCGAAGCGATCGCCAGCCGGCGTACTCGGGGGTGGTGAAGATCTTGGTCAGGTCGCGGGGGTTCGCAAGTTCCTGCCAGCTTTCCATCTGCATCACGGTGGGCGAGGCGCCGGCGATGAACGGCGTGTGAGCCGCCGCCGCCACCTTCGACATCTCACCCAGCAACTCGACGTCGGGCGGGGTCTGGTCGAAGTGGTAATCGCCCACCAGGCAGCCGAACGGCTCGCCGCCGAACTGACCGTATTCCGCCTCGTAGACCTTCTTGAACAACGGGCTCTGATCCCAGGCGGTCCCCTTGTAGCGCTTGAGCGTCTTGCCCAGATCGGTCTTGCTGATGTTCATGAAGCGGATCTTGAGCATCTCGTCGGTCTCGGTGTTGTTGACGAGATAACTCAGCCCGCGCCAGGCGCCTTCGAGCTTCTGGAAGTCGGGATGATGCAGGATGAGATTGACCTGTTCGGTCAGCTTCTTATCGAGCTGGGCGATGATCGCCTCGATCGACTTGACGACGTCGCTGCTGATCAGCTTGGTCTGCGAAAGCGCCTGTTCCGCGAGCGTGCGCACGGCGCGCTCGACCGCCTCCTTCGCCTCGTCGGTCTTGGGCTTGAATTCCTTGCGCAGCAGAGAGTCGAACTCCGTCGCTTCAACGGTTCCGACCTCGGCCTGGGCGTCCTGTTGGGATTTTGGGTCAGCCATGACTATTCTCCGCTCGACGATTCACTCGATTCACGACGACGGCTCGTCCTGGGGATTCTTGGTGGTGGCCAGCGTCTGCAGCAGCGCCGGATCGCGCAGCAGCTTGCTCACCAGTTCCTCGGCCCCGGTCTTGCCGTCCATGTACGTGATCAGATTCGCGAGCTGTTCCCTGGCTTCCAACAGTTTGCTCAAGGCATCGACTTTCCGCGCGACCGCGGCCGGCGAAAAATCGTCCATGTTCTCGAACGTGAGCTCGACGTTGATGTTGCCTTCGCCGGTTAGTGTGTTGGGAACCGAAAACGTTGCGCGCGGCTTCAGCGCCTTCATCCGACTGTCGAAATTGTCGATGTCGATGTCGAGAAACTTGCGGTCGGCGACGGGAGCCAGCGGCTCGGCCGGCTTGCCGGACAGGTCCGCCAGGACGCCCATCACGAAGGGCAGTTGAATCTTCTTCTCCGCACCATAGAGCTCGACGTCGTACTCGATCTGCACGCGCGGTGCGCGATTGCGTGCGATGAACTTCTGACTGCTCGATTTGGCCACCAAACCACCTCCTGCCGATGACGATCGACCCTACTGGTCGCTCTTCAACCCGCCCGCGACCCGCGCCTGCGCAACGGCATCGGGAGCGATATCCGCCAGCACTTCCAGAAAATCCTTCGACACCAGCCGCTTGGCCCGCTCCAGGAACATCGGAATGGGGCTCGACGGTTCGGTGCGCTTGAAAAACGCCGCCACCGCATCCAACGCGCGGATCGCATCCTGCCGCGACTTCACGGCTCCAGGTACCCCGCCGCCGCCTTCGGCCGACTCGCCTGCGCCTTCGCCCGCAGCCGCCGTCCCGGCACTGTCCGGGTGCGCCGCCACCTGCGCCCGCAGCACATGGACCGCGCGCGTCAGCTGTGCGGTGACCGGCTCGAACCCGGGCATCGCCTCGGACCCGGCGGCCTCGCGCATCAGGCCGTCGATCTTGTTCAGCGCCGCGACGGCGCTCACCACGCTGTCCAGCAGCTGCGACAGGTCCACCAGGGCCATCGACGCGAACGCCGCCTGAATCTGGTGCTCGTCGGCCGGCGTATCGCCGTCGGTCGGGGTCAGCTGGTGCGTCGCGATGTCGATATCGCGAACACTGAAGGTGCCGTGCTGACGACTCCGCACCAGCGGCACGCGGCGGATCGCGTCGATCACCGCCATCGGATCCCCAAAACAGTTCAGCGCATTGCGCCGGAGCACGGCGTCCTCGTCGACCAGCGGAAACGTCTGGCTCCAGTAGGTCTCCAGCCACACCGACGCCACCCGCAGGGTTTCGGAAAAGGCCGGGAGCCCGTCGGTCCTCAAAAGCGCCGTCCCCAGATAGGCAAGAAGGCGCAAATCCTTACTCTTCGCCAGCGCCGCCAGCGCCTTGTCGCGGATGTCAACCCACTCCGGAGACTCCGGCGGCTTCGGAATTCTCTTCTCGTTCGGTTCGGCGGGCGCGTCGAGCGGTCTCGACTGGCCAAACAGCCGAAACCCGTCGAACGAGGCGAGCAGCTCCGTATCCTCGAGGCTCTCGCCGCAGGGATGGTCTTCCGTGATCGGCTGGAGCAGCTGCGCGCTCTCCCACTGGGCACTCATGACGGACGACCTCTACATCAGCCAAGGGTGTGATCGGCAACCCCCTTGAACCCCGCAACGACGTTGAACCTTAGAAAAGGCGAGGAGTCGCATTCTACCCGTCTCTGCTGAAAGTCCAAAGCGGAAAGCAACCCGGGAATCATTCGGTATCAGCAAAGGCTTCGGCGACCAGCACCGTGACATTGTCGGGTGCTCCCGCCGCGAGGGTCGCGCTGATCAATTCCTGCACGACGATGCTTATGTCTGCACCCTCCATCAGGGTCTGAATCTGCGCCTCAGGGACGGTGCGGGTCAATCCGTCCGAACAGAGGAGGAATCGATCGCCGGCCACGGCCTTCTCGCGATGCAGATCGAGTGACAGCGTCGGTTGGACGCCGACCGCCCGGGTGATCGCGTTCGACGCCTCTTGACCGCCGGGTCCCTGCATCTCGTCCGCGCTGTGATCCCGGGTCAGACGCTCGAGCTTGCCGGGCCGCCAGCGGTAAACGCGGCTGTCGCCGGCCCAGAGGACCGCGCAACTGTTCCCTCGCACGAGGAGGGCGACCACCGTGCTGGCACTGCGGTCGGCCAAGGTGGCGTGGGTGCCCGTGCGCAACAGATAGTCGTTCACCGACTGCAGACGTTGCCGCGCCGCCTCGATCGTCCGATCGAAGGTCGGATCCGGGACCAGTTCCGCCAATGCGTCGCACACCATCCGGCTGGCCACTTCCCCGTCACGATGACCGCCGAGGCCGTCGGCGACCGCCCAGATGCCGACTTCCGATCGCTCGACGAACGAATCCTCGTTGATCTTGCGGACCAGGCCGACGTCGCTGGCGGCGGCCGACCGGAAGCCGACCGGGGTGGCGCTCTCCACCCGCATCTCCAGCGTCGCACCGGTGTCGATCCGCCCGGCCAGCGGCCGCCAGCCGGCCTGCGCCCATCCGCCGTCGAGCAGCGCCACGAACGTGTTCGGGTGAGGCAAACCCTTGGCGACCAGACAGCTGGGCTCGACCGGCGACGACCCTTCCGTCCACCAGAGCATCAGCGGCTCGTAGAGCGCGGACAACCGCTGCGCGAGCAGCTGAGAGAAAATCGACCCGACGTCGGCCGCCGATCCAATCGGCACCTGCCACAGCTGCGTGCCGTCGGCCAGCACCTGGGCAGCGGCGCCATCCAGCACGACCCGTGGCGGAAAGATCGACTCGAGGGCGTCGCCGAGCATCACCACCTGCGCGTCGAACCGGTCGAAATCGATGTCGTCGGTCGCCAGCGTTTCGATGATCAGCTGCTCGGCGCGATCGAAAAACGCGGCCGACTCGGTCGCCGCCGCAATCGGATCCACCTCTGGAGGCAGGTCGGCGACCAGCGTGAGCGGGAAATACCGTCCGACGCGATCGACGCTGGGCACCATCACGCCGATGACCGGAAGAGGACCGCAGGTGCCGGCGGCACACACGAAACGCCAGGCCGGGCTGGTCAGGTAGAGGTCGAGCCATCGCTCGCCGAGCACATTCCGGCTCGCCGGCAGACACTCCCGGAGCCAGCTGTCCCACGCGTCGACGAAGGCGTCCGATACCCGCCGGCGGAGGAAATCGCCGTGGCTGGGGAGTTTACCGAACAGGCCTACCTCCATCGGCCTGACTCCGCCCCGGCATCCATGAGTGCCATCCGCACCGACGACACAGTCACGCTCCGCACGAAAACTGGCGCCAGCCGCGCGCCACGAACGGGTTGCCCCGTCCGGTCGGTGCGTCGATCGTCATGAGCGCCCGATGATATCTCGACTGCAGGCTCAGCACGGAGATGCCGTCGGCCTCCGGCTGCGGCGCCATCGTCTTGTCGATCATGTGAAACCAGGCCCACGGTCCTTCGAACTGCTCGAACTGCTCGGGGGCCGCGACGCGATCCTCGAACGTCGCGAACGCGACGCCGGCTTTCTTCGGGCCGGGCCAGGTCGCCGCGTTCGCGCTCTCGGCTCCCGGCTTCACGTCGAACTGCTGTCCGTCGATGTCGACATAGAGGCGGGTCGCCGCCTGATCGAGCTTCGACAGGCGGAGGTTGAACTCCAGTTCGGGTGCCTTCGCGCCCGGGCTGAAGAACATCTCCCGGATGCGCGCCACCCGTTCGAACTGGGCGGGGATGGCCGGCGAGGTGCGTACCGACTCCGGACGCCAGGCCCAGGGGCGCTGCGTGACATCCACCAGCTTGTCCAGACGCTCGGTGAAGAACTTGTCGTAGATGCCGCCATAGCCGAACACCAGGGCAAAATCGCTCAGCGGCATATCGCCGCCGCTCCCGAACGGATAGCGCCCTTCGACGCGCGCGCGGCACTCAGCCACGACCTCCTGCTGATAGACCGTCTCGAGCTCCCGCGCCGACTCGTCGCCGATCGTGGTGTTCACCTTCTCGGCAATCTGGCTGATCAGTGTGTTGATTGGCGGCGGCACGTTGACCGCATCCTGTCCGAGGGCGCGACGCAGATCGCGCAACGTCGGATCGGCGAGCGCCTTGAGCGGGTTGGTCCCGCCCACCTGAGGCCCGAGCGTCAACAGCTGATCGCGGATCTTGCGAATCTGCTCGAAGGTTCCGTCGATGGGCGCGGGCGCCCCGGCCATGTACTTGTGGATCGGCTCGAAGTGCTGCGTGATGACGGTGCCCGGCGCCAGACCCGAGGTCCCCGAGACGCGCTGCTGCGTCTTGTAGAACAGGTCCTTGGCCCCCTCGGTGATCCGCGTGCCGACCGATGACAGGCCGCCGCCCGCCGTATCAGACGCCGCTGTCACCAGCGAGGTGTTCTCGACCACGGTCTTGAGCAGACCGCGCAGCGGCGACACCGGCCCGATGAGGATCCCCAGCTCGTCGGAATACTGCTGCACGGTCGAGAACGAGACGATCTCGAGGTCGTTCAGCAGGTCGTCCCACGCCCGGTTGTAGTCGCGCTCGTAGAGTTCGGTCACCTGCGACGTCAGCTTGGCCCAGCTCGCGGCCGACATGCCGCTGGGTCCCCACACCCAGGTCTCTTCCGCGAACTGCTTGACGAGCGGCAGCATGCCGGTGCCGGTCGCTTCCTTGAAGACCGCCTTGGTATAGAAGGCGGGCACCGGCTCGGAGAGCCTGCGCCCACTCCGCCGCCGGAGCACCTTCTCGATTCCGGCGCCGGCGATGACGTCGAGCTGCAGCGCCCGCTTGGTGTCGTCGGCGTAGGAGCGCCGCAGCTGCTCGAACATGATCTGGGGAATCGACGCGCGCAGGATGGTGGTGCGGGTCTTTGCCACCAGCGCCGCGTCGAGCGCAATCGGGCGCAGCGTATCGCTGTACTCGAGCAGGCTCTGGAAATGCTTCGAGAGGGACGTCCCTGCCCCGGGGGCCGCGTCGGGCATTCTCCACTCGACGTCGGCGAGGAACTGGAGGTGCTTCTTGTCGAGATGTTTCGGATCGCCGAGCATGAGGTACGCCTTCAGGTAGACGTACAGCTTCTCGGGCTCCGCGGCGTATTCCACCAGATGCTGTTTGATCCGGGCGGCGAAACGCGGCAGCACGATGCCGTCCAGCTCGCGGAGGTAGGCATCGCGCGCGGCGTTGCCGACGGCGTCACCCTGGAAGAGGCCCCAGCGCATGCCCCACGGTTTTGCGTCGCGATATCTGTTGGCGGAATCCGATACCGCGCGCACCGCATCCAGCTGCGGCAGCAGCACTTCGAGCGACGCGCGCGGCAGCGCCGGCGTCACGCGCCGGAGCGTCGAGAGGTCGTTGGCCACCTCGCCCAGGTAAGCGCGGTTGTTCCCGTAGCTCACCGACAAGACCACCAGGCCGACCACCAGCGCCAGCACCACCGCCGCATACGCCGCGATCTGCCAGACCATCGTCCGCAGTTCCAGCCGGCGGTTGACGCCGGCCAATCCTGACTCGGCGATCACCACCTGCTTCAACAGGCGCTCCATGAAGAACGCCTTGCCCCGCCCTCCCGCGGGCGCCACCGCGTCGGCCGCCAGCCCGAAGCGCCGGCCGATCGAGCCGAGCAGGCGATCGATCTGGGTGCCGTCCTGGGTGCCGCTGGTCAGATAGACGCCGCGCAGCAGGATCTGCTGGTTGAACTGCGTCGAGGAGAAAATGTCGCTCACGAACTGGGTCAGCGGTTCGCGCAAGGCCGCCATCTGCTGCGGGAAGGCAAAGATGCTGGCGCGGCGGCGCGCGCCGCGCTCCTCTTCCAGGCGTGCGAAAACCCGTTCGTTCAGACGCCCGATGAGCGCGTCGAATTCAGGTGGAAACGCGTCGGCCGCGTCGCCATGCAACGAGCGATCGTAGGGGAAGGTGACGCCCCACACCTGGCTGCGGCCGTCCTGATTCAAATCGTCGAAGTATTCGGTGAAGCCGGCCACCATGTCGCACTTGGTGACCATCACGTAGACCGGCAGTTGAATCTGCAGCTCGCGGGTGAACTCGGTGAGTCGGCGGCGCGCGGCATCGACGTGGGCTTCGCGCCCGGCGTCGCCCTGCGTGAGCAGGTCCTGCGCGCTGATGGTCAGGATGATGCCGTTGATCGGCCGGCGCAGGCGATACTTGGTCAGCAGGGCAAGAAATTCCCGCCACCCTTCGCTGTCCGACGCGGCGTCGGAATCCTGCGTGGTATAGCGGCCGGCGGTATCGAGAAACACGGCCTCGTCGGTGAACCACCAGTCGCAATTGCGAGTGCCGCCGACGCCGCGCACTGCGGCCTTGCTGCCTCTCTGCTCGGCCGGGAACCGCAGTCCTGAGTTGACGAGCGCCGTGGTCTTGCCCGAACCGGGGGCACCGATGAAGACGTACCAGGGCAGGTCGTACAGACTCTGACCGGGCTTGCGCCCGTGGGTCAGCGCGGCCACTGCCTCCTCGAAGCGCTCGCGCAGTTTGGCGGCTTCGGCGGACGGGAGTTCCGGCTCGCGCCGAGTCGCCCCGAGCACCGCACCGACGAGCCGCTCGCTGGCGCGGCTGGCGCGCAGCCGCTTGACGAGCACCGACACGATCCAGCAGACGACGATCAGCGAGATGAGCACGAGCCGCGAGAAGTCGCTCTCGAACGGCCGGTAGCTGGCGAATGCGAAGTACGGCCCGGCGTACCAAATGAAGATCGCGATCAGCAGGAAGCCGATCAGCAGCACGAACGCGCGGCTCTTCAGGAAAGCGAACACGGCAGCCTGCCCGGGTTACGTTCCACGCACATGAATGATCTCCACGCGCCGGTTGCGCGCGCGGTTTTCCGGATCCGACTCCGGGCGGTAGCGCGGCTCCGACGAACCGACGCCGGTCCACGTCAACCGGGCGCGGTTGTCGATGCCTTTCTGCAGCAGCGTCACGACGCTGACCGCACGTTCGCGTGACAACTCGAAATTGTCCTGGTAGCGCAGCGACCGGATCGGCTGGTCGTCGGTATGTCCGACCACCAGCACCCGCCCCGGTACCTTGTTGAGCGCCGCAGTCAACCGCTCGATCGTGCCGGCATAAGCAGGATTGACGGTCGCGCTGCCGGTGGGGAACAGATCCCGGGCGAGCAGGGTCACCAGCGTGCGGTTGCCCGTCTCTTCGACCTTGAGCAGACCGCTGTTCTCATCAGGCGCCAGCAACTGTTTGAGCGTCGGACCGCGCACCGGCACCGCCTGCGGCGCCCCGGCAAACTCTTCGAGCCCGACCCTGGCGAGCTCGGCGTGCACCGGATCGGCGATGGCGGCGAGGCTGGCGTAGTAGCCGGTGAACGCAATCGCCAGAATCGCCAGCGCCGCGACGCCGACCAGCCACCACGGGAGGTGCCGCATCAGCGGATTGCGGCGGTCCTCCAGCCCTCGCCAGTGCAGCGACAGCGAGGGCGCGGCCGGGCCGCGATAGTCGCGGATCCTGCGGTAGAGATCGTGCTGCACCTGCTGCAGGTGCTCCTGCCCACGCTCCTGGATCTGATACTTGCCGGCGAACCCGAATGCGATGCCGAGATACTGCAGTTCCATCAGATCGATGTAGCGGGCCGTGTCCTGCGAGATGCGGTCGAGCATGTCGAAGAACTTCTCCCCGCCCCACGCCTCCCGATGCAGCGCCACCAGCAGGGGGTGCTGCGCCCATTCGCTCTGATTGCCCCACGGTGTCGACAGGACGGCCTCGTCGAGGCCGGCGCACAGCGTGTATCGGGCCGAGAGGACGACTTCGCTCGACACGCCGGCGGCACGCGCCTGCTCTTCGAACCGCCGGATCTCGTCCATGGCGTGACGCCGCAATCCGGCGACGTCCATCGACAGCGTTTCACGCATCTGGGCGGCGAGCAGCAGCAGCGGGCTGGCCGCCTGTACGAGCGGGTTCAGCCCGATCCCGAGGGTCGCCCGCATCGCCTCGGAAATCGGCGCGGCGTCGGCGAGCGAATGCGAGGCCTCGGCGCCGCGCGCGGGTTCGATGAATGTCCGCCGCCCTGCTCCGGGACGCGGTCGGACCCTGGTGGCGTCTGGCTGGAGGAAGGGATCGTCGCTATTGGACATGCCTGAATCCCGGCTCAGCTGCGGATCGCCCAGAACTCCAGCGCCAAACCTGGAAATTCGCCGGCCACGTGCATGGCGATTCCGCCGGAGTCCTTGAGTTGGTCCCACAGCGCATCGCTTTGGTCGAGCTCGAAATAGGCGAATCCGGCGTGAAACGGAATCTGTCGTGGCGCAACCGGAACGGCGTGCACCGGCACCCCCGGTAACTGCAGCCGCACGAGGTCTCCGATTTTTTCGGCCGGGCCGATCTTGAGCTGGGTCGGGAAGCGGCGGCGCAATTCCTCGGACGGCAGGTCGGCTCGCGCGGCAAGAATGAAGACCGCGCTCCCGTAGAGCGATCGATCGCCGACAATCGCGACGCTGATGCCAAACCGCCGCGGCTCGATCGGGATGGCGATGGCGCTCTGGACCATCACCTTGCTGAGCGAGTCGCGCAGCGACGCGATCACCGGATCGAAAGACTCCCGCAATCGCTCGTGACGGTAGGCGGGAAACTTCGGCGGCCGCTGCGAATTCGCGGTAAAGGTGGCGAGCTCGCCGGCGGCCGAGACCAGCACCTGGAACAGCCCCTCGGGATGCAGGTCTCCCAGCGCCGCGTAGTGCGCCAGCAAGGGTTCGTAGCGGTTGACCGCCTGCAGCATCAGGAATTCGGCGAACTCGGCGGCAGCGCCGCGGCCGGTCGCGGCCACCCGCCCTGCCAGCGCCTCGCCGCGCTGATGCAGGAGGCCGAGCAGCTCGGTCGTGAACGCGGCGAGCCGCGTCGCCGCGCGCACGTGCATGACCGTCGGAATGTAGCTCTCGCTGAGCACGACCTGCCGGTCGGCCCGGCACTCGACAATGTGGGCCAGCGGCACGCACGCGTAGGCCTGCGTGACCTCGCTCGCCAGCAGCAAGCGCGTGCGCAATGTGCCGACCTCGAGCAATGCCGGGTCGCCACTGCTCGACGCATCGTTGCGGGCCTGCAGTTCGCGCACGTCGTGGCGCACCAGTTCGTCGCCGCCGGCCTCACGATCGACGTCGAGCTCCCCCGAGCGGCGCAGCGGCACGGCGAGATACAGCACCTGATCGCGGATGTCCGATCCGATGTCCAGCGGTTTCGGCAACGGATCGTCGTCGGGCATGCGGAACGGCGTGCCGTCGGGAAACACCCCCGCCACGCGTCGCAGCGCCACCTTGCCGATGCTGAGCAGATCGGCTTCGAACTCGATCTCGGTGAAGCCCCAGCTGTGCGGAACCAGGCTCTGGCAGCGCGCCTCGACGTACCGTTCGAAGTAGCGCTCCTGTTGCTGGAAATGTTGAGGCTGCAAGAACAGCCCATCCGACCAGATGACGCGGTTACGAGCAGACATTGGGTTCCGACGCCGCGCCGGCGCGCGTCGCGATCACGGAAACGGCTGCGCCTTCGGCCGCGGAAGCCGGGACGCCGTCACGGTCGGGGTACATGGGACACACAATCTATAACGAATCACCGCATTCGTCCACGCGTGATCGCGGTGATGCCGGGCGGCTGGATGCGCTGCACGTGCGTGCATCGAGCGGATTGGCGTGACGATTATGAGTCAGATTGTTTTGGCGTGGTCGAATCGCCGCCGCCGGCCGCTCTGGCCCCGGCTTTGAGCGCTCTGAGCTGATCTTCATACGCTCGCGCAAATTCGTCACCGAACAGGCGACGGAACGTGGCCTCCGGATCCTTGATCGCCTGCTGCTGGCGCTCGCGATAGGAGTCCCAGTAGCGGAGCTTCGCCGGCACCAGGCCTTTCGCCAGCTGACGATCGAACTCCTGTTGCAGGCGATCGGGATCGAATTCGGCCAGCATCGATTCGAACGCGGTTCGCATGCCGGCCAGCATGGCGATCTGATGGTTGCGCAGATCGGCAAAGGCATCCTCGAATGCTTCGACCGGCGACATGTAGGCACGATTGCGTTTCATCAGCAGATTGTGCAGCGCATCGTCGACGTTGGCCGAGAACTTGAGCGGGTTGTTGTCGATTTTTCTGACCCGCGTACCCTGCATCCTGAATTCGTCTTTGATCTGCTGCCGCGATCGCATCACGTCCATGACGCCCGACACGACCACGCGCAGGATCTGGCCGAACTCGTGCGCGACCTCGGGGGTAATACTGGCCGGATCCAGCCCCGCTCCTGCCAGCACGGCGCCGAAATCGATCGACTCCGCCGCCCGGTTCGGCGCCGCTTGGGCCGCGCGGTCGCGCATCGGCTGAAGCGGCTCGCGAGTCGGAGACAGAGCCTCCTGCGCAGGCAGGAGCGGCTCGCGCGCGGGCTCGGGTGAGGACGCAATAGCCTCGGGTGAGGGCCCAAGCGCGTCGCGTGAGGACCCAAGCGGCTCGCCTGCAGCCCGAGGCTCCCTGAGTGGCGGAGCGGCCTGAACCGGTTGCGGTTGGTCGACCGGCTCGAGAGGACGGGCATCGCGCCGCTCCTCGCGCGCGCGGTACGCGCCACGGAGATCGACCGGCGGTGGCGGCGCGGCGATCGGCATGCCGTCGTCGGGCGCCAGCGGATCGTAGTCCTCGGGTATCGAGTTGACGCCGGCAGGGGAGGCAAAAGAGGGGGCCGGCACCACGGCCGGCGGTTTGTAATGCCCTTCCAGCAGCGAGGCGCTGTCGAGATCTCGCGCGGTTGGGACTTTCTTCTTTTGCGGGGCGCGCTTGGCGCTCAGGTTCAGCAGTTCGAGTGGATCCAGCTCGCGATGATCGGCGTCCGCCTCGTTCGACGGCAGCAGCGGCGCCACGACCGGCCCGGGGGCAAACGGATCGTCCGCGTCGAACGGGTCGGCGGCGTTGAAGCCGGCCGGCGGCAATTGTCCGGCCGACATCGAGCCGATGCCCTGATCCGAGCGGTCGCCCTGTTCGCGTGAGACCGACACCCGGATCTCGTACGGTTCGATCAGGATGCGATCGCCCGACTTCAGCCCGTGCGGCCGCCCGCGTTCGAGCCGGTGCTTCGACGAGTTGAGGTAGACGCCGTTTCTGCTGCGGTCCTCGATGTAGTACACGCCGCTGCGATGACTGATGACGGCATGCAAGGCCGACACTTTGGAGTGCGGCAGTACCCAGGCGTTGTCGCTCTCGCGGCCGATACTCCCACCCTCTTCGCGAAAGGTATGGCGGCTGGCGCCCGTCATCGGTGGTGAGGTGACTTCCAGGATCAGGATCACGGCTGCTGTCCTGCATTTCAGTTTACCCCAAGCACTATGCGGAGAGCGTCGTGTATCGCGCGTCGATCGCGTGGCATCTACACGATGTTGCGCATCAGTGACCAGAGGTAGGCCCACCAGAGCCGCCACACGCTGACCTTCGAGACGCCCCAGCGCCGCTCGAATTCGTGGCTCGGAATTTCCACGACGCGGCAGCCGCACTTCAACGCGCGCATCAACATTTCCTGCTCGATCGTCGTCAGGTTGGCCTTCAGCCGGAGGGCGCGCGCCGCGTCCCGGCGCAGCGCCCGGAACCCGTTCTGGCTGTCGGTCAAGCGCACCTGCCAGCGATAGTTGATGGCGAGCATGATCAGCTGCGAACCGATGTAGCGCAGCAGCTGCTCGGCGGTGCCATGCAGCTCGTCGCTGCCGCCGCGCGTGCGGGACGCAATCACCAGTTCAGCTTCGCCGCGACGGATCGGATCCACCAGATGCGGAATGTCTCTCGGATCGTGCGAGCCGTCGGCGTCGATGAACACCAGAATGTCGTGCCGGGCCTCGACCAACGAGCGGCGCAGGGCCTCGCCCTTTCCGAGCCCGGCGTCGAGCACGACGCGCGCGCCCATCGCAGCCGCGATCACTCTGGTCCGATCGGTCGAGTGCCCGTCGACCACCAGAATCTCCGCCGCGTGCGGTCGAGCCGACTCGATGATCTCGGCGATGAGTCCTTCCTCATTCTTGGTTGGAATGACGACGGTGACCCGGGCGTCGGGAGCGAGCGGCGGCCAGGCCACCACGCGTCTGGCGGCGCGGCCGCCCTGTTGATTCGCTGTCGCGGTGATCATTGCTCAGCCCGATCGAACGGCGGTGCGGTATGCTGGGCCAACCAGCCGCCATGTCCGTGCCTCTGCTTGGTCTCGCCGCGGACATCATCGCCGCCAACTTCGATCGGCGCAACCTGCCCTACAAGGTCACGCTGGTGGCGACCTACCATTGCAACTTCCGCTGCGAGATGTGCAGCATCTGGCAGAAAAACAGCGTCGGCGAGATGACACCGGCCGAGGTCGAGTCGTTCTTCAGGAAGTGGAGCCAGTTCAGCTGGGTGCACCTCACCGGCGGCGAGCTCTTCATGCGCCGCGATCTCGAAGATGTGGTGACCGCCATCGTCGACTGCGATCGCTCGCTCTACCTACTGAACTTTCCCACCACCGGGTGGTTCGGCGATCGCACCGTGGCCCTGGTCGAGCGCATCCTCAAGCGCGGCATCGGGCGGCTGATGACGACGATCAGCATCGACGGTCCTCCGGACCTGCACGATGCGATGCGCGGCCTGCCCGGCAGCTGGGAGCGCGGCATCGAGACGCTGCGCCGACTGCGCGCGATCGACCGCCGCAACTTTCAGGTGGTGGCGGGCATGACGCTGTTCACGAAGAACGCGTCGCGCGTGGACGACACCATCGCCGCTATCCGAGCGATCGTTCCGGACTTCGAGCGGACGGATCTCCATCTGAATATCGGTCACGAGTCCGCCCACTATTTTTCCAATGCCGGGTATCTCGATAATGCCGGCCCGCATCCGGTCGCCGAAGCGATCGAGGCGCACCGGGCGGCGGTGGCCCATCGCCTGCATCCCGTGCGCTTTCTCGAAGATCGCTATCAGGCGCTGGTCGGGCGCTACTACGAGACGCACAAATCGCCGCTTCCCTGCGCGGCGCTGTCCTCGTCCTGTTTCATCGACCCGTACTGGCGGCTGTATCCGTGCTCGATCTGGGACGAGTCGCTGGGCAATCTGCGCGAACAGCACTTCGATCTGCTGGAGCTGTGGCGATCGAAAGCGACCAGGGACGCCCGTGAGGCGGTCGTGAACGAACAGTGCCCGCACTGCTGGACGCCGTGCGAAGCCTACCCGACGATTCTCGGCAGCCTCGCCCGCGCGGTCTCGCCGTCGACGTCGCGGCACAGGTGAGCCCCGGCGCATCGCCGCGCCACGCTCACCGATCGATCGAGACAATCTGCGACCCGGTCAGACCGGCGCCGTCCAGACGCTGATGGGCGGCATCGGCGGTCTCTCGTGACGGGAACGGTCCCGTGATCACTTGAAACCATCCGCCGACCGCGCGGCGGCGCACGGTCAATCCCATGCTCGACACCTGGGTCGCGACCAGCGCGGCTCGCTCTTCGGTGCGGAACGAGGCGACCAGGATTTCGAACGAGGTCGCCCCTGCAGGAGCAGCGGCCTTTGCGCCGGCTGGCGCCGCGGCGGGTGGCGGCTCGGGCGCCGCTTTCACTCCCGATGGAGTGATGGCGCGCCCTCCAGGAGCGGGCGGCACGACGGGAGTGGCGGCCGGCGATCCGCCGCCCGGCGTTGACGCCGGCGTGCCGGTCGACGGCGATACGGCCGGCGCCGGCGCGGCCGTTGCCGGCTGGCGCGCTGGAGCTGCGGTGCTCGAGCCGGTGACCGGTTCGGCCGGCACGCGCGTCAGATACCACGTGACAGCCGCCGTCACACTGAGCACCACCACCAGCGCCGAGAGCAGCGGCACACGCGACCTGACGGGCGGCGCCGCTGGTTCCAAATCCTCGCGCATGGCGATCGAAGCGGGCCCTGACTGATGGCGCATCGCGAACGGGGCTGGCTCCGACTCCTTCCCGATCGCAATGGAAACCGGCTCCGACTCGCTGGCTGTCGCCATCGGCACCGCCTTGAACTCGTCGGCGAATGACGGCGTCGGGATCTTGACCGGCTCGGGCACTGACGCCACCGGAGTCGCTGGCCCCGGCTTCAACCCGAGTGCGGTTGCGGCCGTGTCTACCAGTCCGGCGTCGATGGTGCGCAATCGCTGCGCGAATGCCAGTTCTAGCGAGCGGTCGCACAGCAGATTGACGAGCCGCGGCAGTCCGCTCGACCAGCGCCAGATCGCCTGCGTCGCATCCGGCGTGAACGCCACGCCGCCGTCGGCGCGCTCCCACTCACCGAGCGCGTTCGCCAGATCGCCAGCGCCCGGCATGCGGGATCCCGCCGACCGCCCCACGGCCAGCCGGTGGTCGATATAGGCCCGCAGCTCGCTCTCGCCGAGCGGTTCGAGACGGATGCGGCGCGAGACCCGCTGCTGAAACTGCCGCAGCTCGGGCCGGGCCAGCAACGGATCCAGATTCAGCTGGCCGGCGAGGATGATCTGCAGCATCGTGCCACTCGGTGCGTCGATGTTCGAGAGCAGGCGGATCTGCTCGAGCACGTCCGGCTGAACGTGTTGCGCCTCGTCGATGATCACGACCGCGCGGGCGTCGAGCACGACCAGCGAGGAGAGAAAATCTTCGAGCGCGCGGACGCGATCGTGACGGCTGGTCGCCGGCACCGCGGTCCGGTCGGCCGACATGATCCCGAAATCCTGGAGCATCTGGGTCAGGAGATCGTCCGGCTCGAGCAGCGGATCGTTGATGACCGACACGAATGTCTTGCGATCGAGCCGCTGCAGCACCGTGCGGCACAGCAGCGTCTTGCCGGTGCCGATCTCGCCGGTCATGACGATCAATGGCTCCCGCCGCTCAATCGCCTGCGTGAGCTGCTCGAGCGCTGCCCGATGCGACGCGCTGTCGAACAGATAGCGCGGATTCGGCGCCAAGCTGAACGGCGCGTCATTCAGTCCGAAAAACTGCTCGTAGCCCATCGTCCCTACCGGTTGTGACGCCACGGCGGACAAACCGCCGGGGTGAAGGAGCATCATATACGCGGGGGGTGGTTCGCGGCGCGGCGCCGGAGTCGTTGGTCGAGAGTCGTTAGTACGGAGTCGTCAGTCGTGGGTCGAGTCGTTGGTGTGGGTCGAGTCGTAGGTCGTGGGTCGAGTCGTTAGTCGGCTCATGATCTTTCGCTCCGCGCCGGCCGCGGCGCCGCGTTACGGCGACGCCGTGAACAGTTCCAGCGCCGCCCAGCGGTACGGCGCTGCCGCGGCGCCGCCGGCGGCGATGAGAGCACGCTTGGCGTCGCGCAGGGCGCGTCCCGGAGACTGACCCGAGGCGATGCCGGCATACAGGTGATTCATCAGTTGCGGCGTCGAGCTGTCGTCCACATCCCACAGACCGGCAATGACGTGACGCGCGCCGGCCTTCAGGAAGGCCCACGACAGCCCGACCAGGCCGTCCCCGGAGTAGGCGTGATCGCCGGCGCTGCGACAGGCCGAAATCGTGACCAGCTCCGCGTGCAGCCGCAGCGCGGCGACGTCCCGGGCATAGAGCTTGTAGCGATCGTCCGGGCCCGACAACACCACCACGGAATCGAGTGGACTCTCCGCATTCGCCACGGCGTGCGCCGTGAAATGCACGTAGGCAAACCGGTTGGGCTCCGCGCCGGTGTAGGCGGCCGGCGAGGCGCGCGCGCCGCTCAGGACGGTGACGCCGTCGGCCGGGAAATGCGCTGCCACGCTCGACATCTCGGCGGCCGCGTGCGCGAGCAGCGGAAACTCGGGCTCGTGCGCCACGGCGTTGCCGACCAGCAGCAGGCGCGCCGGTCCGGTCGCCACCGGCGCGGCGGCGGCGGTCAGCGTCGCCAGCGACGGCGCAATCTCGACCTCGACATCGTCGATCCAGTAGTGCCGTTGTGGCGACGCGACGGTCAGCGTTTCGAAGTTGAGCTCGTGCAGCGCGCCGTCGGGAACGATGATGACGCGCGCGTCCTTCGCGATCCACGCGGCGGCCGGAGTCACCAGCATCTGATACAGCTTGTCGCCGGCGGTCTGGCTGCCGGCCAGCGGATCGGCCATGGCGTCGGCGATCGTCGCTTGATGCTGCCGTACGAGCGCCTCGATCTCTTTGGCCGGCGGCAGCGGCAGCAGCTTCGTGCCGCGAGGCGACACCACCCACAACCAGGACCGGTCCGGATCGAGCCAGTACCAGAGCATCACTGCGCCCGACTCGCGCGCCATGCGCTGAAACGCCGCCGCTTTGACCCGGCCTGGCGCTGAACTCTTCTGCCGTTCGGCCAGCAACTGGCCGCGGCTGGAATCGGCAACCTCCAGCGCGCGATCCGTCTCTCCTTGATCGATCAACGCTGAGACGTAGCCCTGGTAGAACGAGATCAGGCGGGTCAGATAGGCGACCTTGTCGTCCGTCCGCAGCAGACCGGCGCGGGTCGTTTCCACGATGATCAGCGCCGCTTCGAACTCCGCGGCGGCCCGGTCGGCCTGCTTTTTTGCGAGAGCCACGTTGGCCAGATTGAAGTGCGCGTCCCATAGAACGGAGGGCGCGACTCCAGGTGCCGTGAGCACCTGAGCGAAGAGATCGGTTGCCTCATCAAGCCGGTCGCGGCCCTTGGCGATCAGCGCACGATTGAGGAGGTGATAGACGGACGGCGCAGAGTGGCTGGCCGTCCAGAGAGCTTCCGCTTCCTGGTTGTGCGCCTCCGCGTCACCCCAACGGCGCAGGTCAACCTCGACGCTCGCGAGGTTTGCGGCCAGCCGCGGAATCTCGGAGGTCACGTTCGCGCGCTTGGCTTCAGCCAGCCCGCGCTGGAGATAGGGCAGGGCCCGGTCTGGATCGCCGCGCAACTTATACGAGTTTCCAAGCTCACCGAGCGCCTGGACGAAATACTCGCGTTTCCCGCGGCGCTCCTGGATAGCGAGGGCTTTCTCCTGCAGCGCCACCGCCCGGTCGAACTGGCCTAGTCGCTGGTAGCACGAGCCCGCGTTTCTCGATGACACTGTGTAGATCGCCCATTCACTGGCATCCTGCATCGCCGTCACGCGCTCGAAATACTGTAGCGCCTCGTCGTAACGGTTGCGAACAAAGCGGCCCATGCCGAGGTCATTGAGGGCGATCGCTTGGATGTATCGATCGCCGCGTTCTGTGGCGGCCGTCAGTACGCCGTTCAGCAACGCCTCTCCCTGATTCCAGTCACCGAGGCGCAAGAGGGCTTGACCGTCGAGCCGATCGAGCTCGAGTTCCAACTCGGGATCGTCTTGAACAAGTTGCCGCGCGGTCGCGAGCGTCTCGTGTCCCCCCTTGGCGTTCCCCTGTTCGACCTGCGAGTACGCCGCGAGCCACCGTTGGCGCGCTCGCAGCCCTTCGAACGCGGGCGCATCCGGAAGTCGAGCCCGCAGGACACGATCTGCAGCCGGAAAGTCGCGCCTCAGGATCGCGAGCTGGCAGGCCAGCAGGCGGAACCGCCAGTGCCAGAGTGGGTCGCTTTCGACCGGCACACGCAGGGCACCCCGGTCCGCCAGTGCCTGCGCCTCGGCCAATTCGCCGCGCCGCATCGCCTGCCGCACTTGTCTGAAATCGTTGTCAAGTTGCGAAGTTGAACGAGTGCACGCGGGAAGCAGAAGGAGCGTTATCAGAAGCGCGGCAGCCCGCATGGCGAGATGCCGGCGTTCAGGGTGACCAACCACCGTTGCTCTCGACGTCGCCCGCGCTGGCGGAGCCGCCGGAGTCGGAGCCGAGCGCCATCCGCACCATCGTCAGACGGCGCGACTGCTCGGCAATCAGGAGTTCACCGAAGAACACGCGGCCGAATTCCGGCAGCACCACCATGTTGTCGTGGATCTCGGATTTTGGGAACGGCCTGCCGTCCCATCGAATCGACTTCACGATCGTGGCGTAGATCGTGTTGCCCGCCCGAACCAGCTTGCGAAAGGCGGGCGTCGACTCGCCGCCGAAACGCTTCGACATGAACAGCGTTTCGCCGGATTGGCTGAGGAACTTCTTATCGTCGACCGCGGCCAGGATCTTGGCGTGCGTGTCGCACTGCGTAAACGGTCGAATGTTGAGCTCGACCACCAGCCTGAAGCCCTCGATCGAGATGCCGTCAATCACCGTGTCCTTGCCGATGCGAAACCACGGCTGTCCGCTGTGCCCGGCGCTGCGATTGGTGAGCTCGGCCCGAATGCGCCCGATGCTCAGTCGCGGCTTACGGCCGACCGCCAGACCATTGACCTCGGCGCGGGCCCGCGACACGGCGGCGAGGGTCTGCTCCTGCGCGCGACGATGAGTGACCTCAATTAAGGCTTTGGTATCTTCGAATGAACCTTCCGCCAAAGTATTGGCGGATTCGACCGTGAAGAACTCGTCGAACTCGGTGCGCTCCAGTTTGGCGACCGATCGTCCGCCGGTGACGAGCAGCGCGCTCGCGCCTCCCGCCTCTAGAACAATGTCCTTGGGCCGGACAATGCGGCCGCCGAACGCGGCGGCATGGCTGTGAAATACGTAGCGCAATGGATGATCCATCGAGGCTCAGTCTCCGCGCCGCTCATCACGGCGCCTTAACCCTAAACCGGTAAGGTGCCAGCGTCAAGGGCGCTCGCTCGCCGTGAAGGGTCAACACGTAGCCCTCGGAATGGGCGCCGACAGACCGGGGCAGCATCAGCAGCAGCGGCGCCCCGCCGACGGGTGCCGCCGCGGCGCCGGACGCGACGCTGGTGCCATCGGCGCGGGTCAGCTCGTAGGTGAGCCCCGACTCGAACTCCGCGCCCCCGAGATCGACGGCCAGCGTAACGATGCCGCCCGGACCGGGCGTGACCACCGCTTCCTGGCCTCGGCTGGCCGGCCGCAGCGTCGACGGCGTCAGCGCGAACGAGTCAGACTGACCACGCGAGACGATAGGGCCTTCCAGCGTCTGATAGCCCAGACCGATCGCCAGCATCGCGGCCGCCGCCCAGGGCAGGGCCACGGAGGTGCGCCAACGGCTGGCGGCGGGACGGAACGGCACCACCGCTCCGCGCTCGCGCGCCGGAGTCATCGCTTCTTCGCGCCGGGCCAGGCCGTCGGCGGCCCCGTCCTGCATCGTGGCCGCCGCGCGCGCGTCCTCCGCGCATTCGATGCACGAAAAGAAATGCTCTTCGAAGGACTCGCGCTCCTCCTGCGGCATTTCCTCCAGGAGGTAGCGCTCCATTGCCAGAGTGTTCACCGCCTGCAGGTGGTCCATCAGACTACTCCGTGTCTTCCTGCATCAACTGTTGACGGAATCGATTCTTGGCGCGGTGCAACAGGACTCGCAGGTAATCGCGGTCGACGTTGAGATCGCGGCAGACCTGATCCTTGTCGCGATTTTCGAAGAACAGCCAGGTCAAGAGATCACGCTCCTTGGCCGGCAGCGCGACGAGGGCTGCCCGCACCCGGTCGCGGTCCTCCCCGGCGGCAATCGTCGAGTCGGCACTCGCTTGGCGGTCGTCGGCGGCATCAAACTCCTCTTCCAGTGGAACCGTCCGCGATCCCGATCGATAGATTTCGAACACGACGTTGTTGCAGACGGAGTTGACGAACGCCCCCAGCGCCTCCGGCGACTTGACGCCGTTCTTGCGTTTCAGCGACGTCAGCACGCGGGTGAACGTCTCCTGCTTGGCGTCCTCGATCTGCTCGCGGGAGCGCAGGCGGGATCGCAGCTTCAGCGACAGCAGATCGCCGAAGTAGCGCGTGAAGTGGCCTTCCGTGTCCGCATCGCCCGCGATGAGCCGCTCCAGATAGGCCCGGTCGAACTCGTGACGCGGTAGTCGGGACAAGCCGACTATCGTAGAGCCACCCCCGGCGATTCGCAACTCTGCCCACACCCCATTGGTGGTCGGTAGCGGCCATTCGTTACAAGGCGGCAGAGCCGAAAACAGTGAGATTGACCCTGAAACGAACCATCCGCTGGTGTCACCACCTGGATGCGCACGTGTTACTGCGCTCCGGAGGAACGGGAGCATGCTCGCAATGACCTCGCCTGAGACCGTGTCGTTTTCGGACACTGCGCTGTTGCGAATGCTGAGTTCGCGGAACCACCGACCCAACCTGCTGATTGAGAACAGGCGCGCGAGCTTCGAGAGCGTCCTGCAGCAGCTCACGGAGGTGTGCGAGCCGCCGACCTGGGTCTGCCGATTTCCAGGCATCCTCGACATTCGCAGGGATTTCAAAGGCACCCTGGTCCTCGGCGACATCGACCGGATGACGATCGGTCAGCAGATCACGCTCTCCGACTGGCTCGGCCGCAAGGGACATGACGTGCAAGTCGTGTCGGTGACCCGGGCGCCGATGACCGAGCTCATCGAAGAAGGGCGTTTTCTGGAAGGGCTATTCTTCAGGCTCAACACCGTGACCATTCGAGCCGTCAGCCTCGGCGACTACTGCGCGGCGTGGTGATCGGCAGATCGAGCCTGGACTAGCGCGACATGTGCAGGCGGTGAATCCAGCGGTACAGCGATCGTCGGCTCATGCCCAGCACCCTGGCAGCGGCGGCCTTGTTGCCGCGGGTCTGACGGAGCGCCTGTTCGATGCGCGCCTGCTGCGGGTTGGCTGGCGGCGCCGCGTCGCCTGGCCGGGTCGCGACGGTGGCCAGCGCCGTTGCCGCAAGGCTCTCGAGCGCCGCGTGCTGCGGCGCGAGTGCCGTCAGCAGATCGCGCTCGCTCAGGATGCGGCCCTCGCTGACCAGGCAAGCGCGCTCGACGACGTTGCGGAGTTCGCGCACGTTGCCGGGCCACGGAGACTGCTGTAGCAGGCGCTCGGCGGCGGGCGCCACGCCGGTAATCGGCCGCCCCAGGCGATCGGCGCATTCGCGGACGAACCGCGCCGTGAGATACGGAATGTCCTCGACCCGTTGTCGAAGCGGCACCAGACGCAGCTCGATCACGCTGAGGCGATAGAACAGATCCTCCCGGAACCGTCCTGCGGCCGCCTCAGCGCGCAGGTTGCGGCTGGTCGCCGCGATCACATGCACGTCGACGGTCTTGGTGTCGAACGACCCGACGCCTTGAATCTCGCCGAATTCAACCGTGCGCAACAGCTTGGCCTGCATCGGCAATGGCAGGTCGCCCGCCTCGTCCAGAAAGAGCGTGCCGCCGTCGGCGCGCTCGAACGCGCCCGCCTTCGACTCAGTCGCGCCGGTGAACGCGCCTCGGACGTGGCCGAACAATTCACTTTCGAAGAGCGTTTCGACCACCGCCGAACAGTTCAGCGTGACGAAACGCTGCTCCCGGCGCGCACCGGCCTGGTGCAGCGCTCTGGCGACCAGCTCTTTGCCGGTGCCGGTCTCGCCGGTGACGAGCACCGTGCGCGCGTGCGGCGCCAGCCGCCGAATCGAGTCGAACAGCTCCTGCATCCCCGGGCTGCGTCCGATCATCCCGTGGAACTCGAACTGCCGGGCGACTTCGGCGTCGCCCTCCATCATCAGCTCGCGGCGGTGAATGCTGTCGCGCACGTCGACCAGCAACTGGCGCAGGCGGTCGAAGTCGATCGGCTTGGCCAGGTAGTCGAGAGCACCCGCCTTGACCGCTTCGATCGCGGTCTCCACTGTCGCGTTGCCGGTCATGAGGATGACCTGGCATTCGGGATCCGCGGCGCGGACCGCCTTCAAAACGTCGATGCCGTTGAGCTCGGGCATCTGCAGATCGACCAGCGCCACGTCCGGCCTGACATCGGGCAGGGCCACCAGCGCGTCGCGGCCGTTGTCGCGATAGGTCACATCGAATCCAAGCTTGCGGGCGAAGCGCTCAATCAGGACTGGAATCGCAGGGTCGTCGTCGACGACGAGAAGTCGCGAGGCACCGGGGATCGCGTCTTCTGAAGGCGCCACGAGGCAGACTCTAGCACCTCGAGACTCGGCGCCCGCGCCCTCTTTCACAGAGGTTTGACAGAGGCGAGGGGCATGGATGCGCCGCGGTGAACCGCGCTGTTCCGGCGGGTTCACCGGCGGGATTTGCGTGGCCGGCCCGGCTCCAGGTTGGCGCCGAAGCCGGCGGCCGCGAGCGCCAGCGCCGCCGAGCTCATCATCACCAGACGGAAGGACGACACGAAGCTCTCGTCGATGATGCGGCGCACCTCTTGGCGCCGTGACGCAGACAGGGTCGTTACCCGCGCGACGTCGGCGCCGGCGATCTTGTTCAACTCGCCGTCGAGTGAGGCTCTGGCCGCCGACGTGAGTTCGAGGCGATCGAGACGCGGCGCCACGCGCGTGTCGAACGTACGGGTCAGCACCACGCCAAACACGGCGATGGCCAGGAGGCCGGCGACCCTCGAGACTGCGTTGTTGATGCCGGACGCCACGCCGGCGTGGCGCGGATCGACAGCGCTCATCACCGTCGTCGTGAGCGGCGCGACGGTGACCGCCATGCCGAAGCCGAGCACCACGACGGCGGGAAAAAACGTCGTCCAGTAGCTGCCGCCGATCCCTGGGCGTGCGTAGAGGGCAAATCCGAGCGCGGCGATCGCGGGCCCCAGGGTCAGCGGCAACCGGCCGCCGACCCGCGCAATCAATCCGCCTGACCAGCGCGACAGCGCGAACATGATGATCGGAAACGGCAGCAGCGCCGCCCCCGCCGCCGTGGCCGAATAGTGCTGGACCTGGATCAGATCGAGCGGCGCCAGGAACATCACGACGCTGAGCGCGGCGTAGAGCAGCAGCGTGAGAACGTTGGCGACCGTGAATGGCCGCGATCGAAAGAGAGTGACTGGCAACATCGGGCTCTGGGTGCGCCGTTCCACGGCGACCAGCAGCAGCAAAGCGCCGAGCCCGCCGCCGAGAGCGCCGAGTACGAGTGGATGGCCGACGCCGAGCGGTGGCCACTCGAGCAGTCCGAAGACGACGCCGCCCAGGCCGGCGACGGCGAGCGCGGCGCCGCCCCAGTCGACGCGCGAGGCGCGGGAGGGATCGCGGCTCTCAGCGACGTAGCGGACCGAGAGCCACATGACGATCGCGGCGAACGGGACGTTGAGGAAGAAGACGGCTCGCCAGCTGACGTGCTCGATCAGCCACCCGCCGGTCACGGGACCGATCGCGGTCGTGATCGCGCTGAACCCGGACCAGGTGCCGATGGCCCGGCCGCGTTGCGCGTCGTCGAAGGCCGCACTGATGAGTGCCAGGCTGCCGGGGACGAGAAACGCCGCGCCGGCCCCCTGCAGCGCGCGGCCGGCGATGAGCATCGCCGGAGACGGCGCGAATCCGCACGCGACCGACGCGATGCTGAAGATCGACACGCCGGCGAGGAACACGCGTTTGCGCCCGAACTGATCGCCCAGCGATCCGCCGACCAGGATCAGCGCGCCGAGAAACAGCGCGTAGGCTTCGATCACCCACTGGACCTCGGTCATGCTGGCGTTCAGCCCGCTCTGAAGAGCGGGCAGGGCCACATTGACGACGGTGCCGTCGATGAACGTCATGCTCGACGCCAGGATGGTCGCGACCAGCGTCCATCGGCGAACCGCGGTCATGACACGAAGCGTTTCACGAACGTCAGCGCCGTGTCCGCCACGTCGCGCCAGCCGCTGTCGATCGTCAACGCGTGCCCGCGATTGGGCATCTCGACGATCTCGGTGACGCCGACGTTGCGCTGCTGCAGCGTGAACGAAGCGTTCGCGATCGCCCAGGGAACGGTGTGATCCTGTTCACCGGAAACGATCAGCAGCGGTCCGCGCGCAGCGTTTTCAGTGTCGACCTTGACCTCGGTCCAGGGGTTCAGGTTCGCGGTCGCCGCCTGGAACAGCGGCGCGCCGGCGGCTGGCACCGCGTAGGTCTGGTAAAGAGACTTCGCCTCGTCCTCGCTGACGGCGTTGGCAAAGCCATAGCGGAACTGATCGAAGCTCAGCGGCACGGCGCGGTTGCGATTGGCCGGGTTGCCGAGCACGGGCCATGCCGACTTGAGCGCCGACAACGGCAGCGGCAGGACGCCGCGAAACGGCGCCGGATCGATCGCCACGGTGGCCACCGACAGGCCACGACCGGCGAGGATCTGTGCGAGCAGACCGCCGAACGAATGCCCGATGATGACCGGCTTGCGGGTCAAGCCGCGCACGATCTCATCGAAGTGATCCGCGGCCTGGCCGACGGTCTTGTGCGCCATGACGTCCGGATGCGCGTTCGCTTCGTCAACGGTGTCGGGATCGTCGGGCCAGCCCGGTGTCAGGGCGGTAAAGCCGGCCTCTTCGAACGTCGCGGCCCAGCGGTCCCAACTGCTCGGCAGCAGCCAGAGACCATGGACGAAAACCACCGGCTGGCGGCCGGTCTGATTGGCGCGCCCGACCTGCTCCATTTCATGCGCCGTGATGGTGGCGTGATTCTGCTGATACTGGCTGCCGTCCGCCGTCGTACTCATAGCGCAGTCCTCTCGATGAGTGGGAGTGGGATAAGGTGCGTGCCGCGTCGTCGATTGCCGTCATCGAGCCGGCGTGGCGCGTTTGACCTCGGTGAAATCGAAATAGGTGTGCCCTGCCGCCCGCGACAAGTGCGCGGTGAGCCGGTAGCTGCCGTCGGGCGTGCTGACGGTCTCGGCGCTGTGCTCCACGGCGATCGCCGCGATCGCCGGTCCGTCGCGCAGCCCTTCGCTCACGATCCGCCCCGTCATCGTCGGCGCCGGCGGCAGCCCGAGCAGGTGCAGCAGGGTTGGCGCGATATCCACGGTGGCTGTGGGTACGTCGCTGACCGCGTGCTCGCGGAAGTCGGGTCCAGCCGCGATCAACGTGTTGTGAATGTCGTAGGGGCTGGATGAACCATGGCCAGCCACGTTGCCGTCGGTGGTCTTGCCGGCGAAGCCCGCATCGTTGGTCTCGCTGTTCCAGTTCGCCGAAACCAGAAGGTCGCCGGAGCGCGGGTGATTCCAACGGGCGAGGTCGAACGAGAGCGTCCCCGGGACCGACCCGGCGGCGCCGCCGCTCGCGCCGGGACGCGTGAAGACCGCCCCGACTTCGGGATGGCGCTGCAGCGCCGCCGCAATCGCCGCGACCCGTGCCGGATCCGGCCCGGAGCGCAAATAGATCGCACCTTCCGAGACGACGATGTCCTTTGACCCGTCGGCCATGGCGTTCGCGAACGGCTCGACCAGGGCAGCCAGACGCAGCTTGCCGGTGTGGGTGGAGAAACCGTGATCCGACGTGACGATGATGTTCACGCGATCGAGAAGGCCGCGCGCCTGTAGCGTGTCTTCGATGCGGCCGATCCCGGCATCGACGAGGGCGAGTGATTTCACGGTCAGTTCGGCCCCGATGCCGTTGGCGTGCGCGGTTCCGTCGGGGTCGTTGAGCCACATCAATGTCACGTCGGGGTGCAGGTAGTCCAGGCCGACTTTGAGATAGGCGTCGATGGCGTACTGATTCTGCGCGTCGTTCGGCGTCGCATGCGGCGGCGCCGGCCCCAACACTGCCGCCGCGCGGGTGGCCAGGGCCGCCGGACGGGCGTAGTCGTAGTGAATGATCCCACCCGTCGCCAGCGTGTGATTCATCAGGTACGCGGATCCGCTCGACCCGCTGCTGACGGCCAGCAGCGTCTTGCCTGCGGGCGCGAAAATCTCGCTCAGGGTCGGCGCCGTCAGCAGGTGCCCTTCCGCGCGCTCCACCGCCTCGAGGCTGGCGCGATCAGCTGTGTCCAGTCCCTTGGTGGCATCGACCTTGGGGCTGTAGAGCACGTTGCCCATCAGCCCGTGCGCCTCGGGATAGGCGCCGGTCACAAGCGAGGATCCGTTGACACGCGTGACTGTCGGAAACACGGAATGGTGTGCGCGGAACACGATGCCGCGCTGCCCCAGCCGGAACAGCCGCGGCATCACGTCCGGCGTGACGTAGTCGGGCCGCAGCCCGTCCAGCACGATCACGAGCTGCGTGTGGGGAGCGTGCTCTTGCGCGAGCGGGCGGCTGCCGACCGCGAGCAGAATGGTTGCGACGACCCATGTCCATTTCACAGGCGGCCACGCGGTGCCACAGGAGATCACGCCTGCGGCTCGATCTCGCCACGAGAACGAGCGACTCGAGTCCGTTTCGCAATCGGTGCTGACGCGGTGCGGGTGCCAGGGAGTGGCGTCCTCGTCTTGGGGTCCTGGCGCTCCCGATCGCGGACGAACGACTTGATGATCTTCAGCGCGGTCCGCGCTTCGCGCTCGGTCCGGCGTCCCTTGAAATACGCGGCCAGATCCCGGTTCGCGCGCAGTACCTCCTGATTCCGCATTTCCTGCTCGCGGCCGCCCGGACCGGTGACAGCGGTTTCGCGTCGTTTGACCATGCCTCGGCTCCTCAGCGTAGTGTGTACACGAGCTTGCGCTCCTGGTCGCGTGACAACACGACAGGGCTGACGCACGACGCGGTGGCGGATCAACCCCACCGCGACTCTTACTCGGGCTTGGCTTTCAGCTCGGCGTCGTGCTCCTTGAGGAACGCCCGAATCTCGTCGGTCATCGCGAGCAGCTTCTGCCACTGTTCTTTGTAGAGCGTGACCGGAAAGCGTCCCAAGCCGTACACCGAAACACCGCCCTTTTCGCTCACCTTCAAGCTGACGCTCCGGCCACGCTGAGTCTTGAGCCGCTCGTTCTCGGCTTTGAGCCGCTCGAGCTCGGCCCGCAGCTCTTCGTCGGACATAACACCTCGCGCAACAGTATCCGCTGGTGTTCAGGTCCCGGCCAACTGATTTCGCTTCAGGCCGTCCCCCGAATGCTGAGCAGCCGACGGAAAGGACAGGTGACGCCGGATGATGGGTGGCAAATCGGGCGAGCTATCGGTTTCGCCACGGCGGGCTGCGCGGCGTTCATGCTCGTTGGCCCTGTTCTATTTCTTCGACTGGAGGAACAGCCGTCCGCCGGCGGCGAGCGCCACCGAGAGGGCTGCGCACAGATAGAACACAGTCCTCACGCCGACCAGCTCGGCGAGCACGCCCGACACCGCCAGCCCCAGGATCTGGCCGAGGAACACCACGGACGCGTTGGTGCTGCCGACGCGCCCGAGCATGTCGGGCGGCGTCTCGCGCTGGATCAGCGTCGAGGCGGGTACCATGATCGCCGCAAACGCAAAGCCGATCGTGAAGGTCGCCGCCAACGTCGCCGCGATGTGCGGGACGGCGCCGAGCAGCAGCACACCGGCGCCGATGCCGGCCAGGCCCCACAGCACCAGTCCGGTATCCGACGCCTTCTTTGCAATCTGCCGTACGATCTGGGTGCCGACCAGCAGGCCGACGCCGACCATGCCGCTGACGTAGCCGAACAACCCGGCGCTGGCGTGCAGGGTGTCGCGCACGTAGAGCGAAATCAGCGGACCGAAGCAGCCGATCGTGAACAGCCCGGCGGCCATCGCGATCACGAAGAACAAGATCGCCGCGTGGTGCACGATGAACGACCATCCGGCCTTCATGTCGATCCAGATTGCATGGATGCGATTGCGCGACGAGCCGGCCGGCGGCGCCAGCGACGGTGGGCGGACGATGGCGACCGAGGCAATCAGGCTGGCCGACACCAGGAAGCTGGCGACGTCGATCCCGTAGCACACCTGCGGCGTGAACCTGGCGACGATGGCGCCGGCGGTGGCCGGACCGACGATGCGGCTGCCCATGAACGCGATCTGCATCAGCGCGTTGGCCGACATCAACCCGGTCGTCGGCACGTGCGATCGGATCGTCACTGTCTGGGCAGGGCCGAAGAACGCCGACACGCAGCTGAGCGACGCCATCACCCCATAGACCTGCCACACCGATGTCGCAGGAATCAGCAGCAGTGCGAGCCCGGCGCGCAGCAGATCGCTGGTGATGAGCGTCGGCTTGATCGGCCAGCGATCGACGAACACGCCGGCGATCGGGCCGACGAACACGATCGGCAGCATGTAGGCGATCTGCAGGCCGGTCAGCTGTGCGGCGCTGCCGCGCATGCGGAACGACACGACGGCGATGACGGCGAAGAGCGCGAGGAAGTCGCCGAACAGGCTGACGACCTGGGCGTACCACACACGGCGCATCACCGTGATGCGCAGCACCTCGCGGAAAGACAACAGTACTGGCGCTGGAGCCGTCGCGGTCGCGATGGTCATTGGGAAACGGATATTCTAGACGTTGGCGCTCGCCAGCGCCAGACGAAGCTCGCGATAGGACTGTTGCAGCAGGCGGCCAATCCGGTCCCAATCCGGGTGGTCGGCACCGGCGTCGCGCAGCGCCGCCGCCTGCGCCCGGAGCAGAGCCGGCGTCGCCATCGCCGGCGGCGACGACTCGTAGAGCAGGGCATATTCCTCGGCGATCAAGTTCCCCACCTGCTCCGCGCTGTTGCGGCCGGGGACGCGCCGTGCCGCCCACCACGCCAGTTCCGCGCGCGCCACCGCCGCGGCGTCGAAGGTCGCGCCGGTCCACGCGCGCACCTTGCCGTACGCGGCTTCCAGGTCGGGCAGCACGACCTCGTAGTGATCGTGCAGGTCGCCGAACGTCGCCGCAGCCCTCGCCAGGTGAAACCCCTCGACCGACGCCGTCGCCCACGAGTAGTGGTACTGCTCGTGCAGCAAAGTGACGAGGAGGCCGAACAGGCGCACCCGTTCCCTGGCGTAGTAGGCCTGCCACATGCGCGTTTCGAGTGAGGCGAGCCGATCGGCGTCGAACTCCCGCAACGAGCGCGGGCCGCGCGGCGGCGTCAGCGCGAATGCCAGCCCGAAGGAGGCCACCAGCAGGAACGCGACGAGGACACGCCGCTCCAGCCTTCCGGACCAGCGTGGTGTGAAGCCGCGGGTCATGCGATCAGCGCTCCCGGTTCGCCGGCAGTTGCACCGGATAGTCCTGCTCGCAGCAGCGCTTCATAAGCTGAGGTTGCCATTCTAGACCGATTGCGCGATCATCACGGATCTCCCATGAGCAAGGCCAATCGCCGCACCTCGCCGACCAGAGGCAAGGATCTGATTTCGCTCGCCCAGCAGCTCGCGCGTGACGCCGAGCGCCACGCGATTCTGTCGGCCTCGCTCGCCAGTCAGGCCGATCGGTTGATGGTCGCCGGCCTGCGATTGCTCGACCCGACACCGTCAGCCTACGCCCGCGACTCGCGCCTGCGCCCGTAACGCGGGCATACGCTCGGTCGTCGTGCGTTCCCGTGTAGAATCCGAGTCATGCCCTTTCGATTGTCCGCGGCATTTCTGCTGGCCCTTGCCGGCGCGTTCAGCATCAGTTGCGGCGGCATCGTCGATCCGTCACAGAATACCGTGGAGACGTTTTCGGGTACGGTCGCGCCGGCAGGCGTTTCGGTCCAGCACTTCTCTACAGCCAAGACCGGTGAGATCACCATCAAGGTGCTGACCCTGACCCCCGCAGCGGTACCTGTGCTCTACGTGCAATGGGCCGGCAACGGCGACGGGAGTTGCAATGGCGGTCTGTTCCAGGCCGGCCTCGGCACAGCCAACACCACCGCCATCTCCGGTCAGATCGTGTCGGGCGCTTACTGCGTGATCTTGTCTGACTACATTGGCCAGACCGTGACCGCCAACTACACCATCACCGTCTCCCACCCCTAGCAGGCGCGTGTCCGCGCTCGACGACAAGATCGACGACCTCTACCGCCTGCCGCTGGCCGAGTTCACCCGTGCGCGCAACCTGTTGGCGAAGTCGCTGACCGGAGACGACGCCAAACGCGTCCGCGCGCTCGAAAAACCGACGGTGGTTCCGTGGGCTGTGAACCAGGTCTACTGGCGGGCGCGCAGTACGCACGATCGGTTGATGAAGAGCGGCGAGAAGCTGCGCGCCGCACAGATCGCCGCACTCGAGGGCCGGGCCGCTGATGTCCGCACCGCCACTGACGCACATCGCCGCGCCATCAGTGACGCCGTGGCGGAAGCCGAACGATTGTCAGCCGAATCCGGCGTCAAACCAGGCATCGACGCGCTTGCCCGCACGTTCGAATCACTCTCGCTCACCTCCAAAACCTCGGAAGCGGCGGGCCGGTTGACTGAAGCGCTGCAGCCCGCCGGCTTCGAGGCCCTCCTCGGCGTGACCCCTTCCGACAAGCGAGGTCCGACGCCGGAAGCACGAGGCGGCAGGCTGGAAGTCGTGAAGTCGGGAAACGAGGGACGGACCGCGAAGGCCGACCCGAAAACAGCGACCGACCGGCGCAAGGCCCGAGCAGCCGCGATCGCCGCGGCGAAGGAAGCGGCGCGTGCGGCCGCTGAGCAGAAGAAACATGAGGACGCAGTCAAGGCCGCTGAACAGGAGCTGGCGCGGGTGGACGGCGTGGAGCGGAAGGCACGGGAAGTCTGGGAGCGTGCACACGACGACCTGCTGGCCGCGCGACAGCAGCTGACCGACCTCAGACGCAGTCGGTTCCGATCGTCATGAAATCGCGAGGCTGAAGCCTTCGCGCTGGTGCCGGGCCGGGCCGTGTTACTGTCACCTCATGTACACCATCGTGCTGGCGCTTCACTCGTGGATTCGCTGGATTGCACTCATCGCCGCCGTCGGCACCACGCTGGCCGCGCTGCGCGGAAAGGTGGCCGGCCCCGACTCGTTGGCTGATCGCTGGGGCATGGCCGCGATGATGGCGCTCGACACGCAAATGCTGCTCGGCCTGCTGTTATATTTCGTGCTCAGCCCGAACATGAAGGCGATCCTCGAGAACTTCGGCGCGGCGATGAAGGATCCGGGGCTGAGGTTCTGGGCGGTCGAGCACACGACCGCGATGTTTGCAGCCATTGCGCTCGCTCACGTCGGCCGCGTCCTGGCGCGTAAGGCGACCGCGCCGGCGGCGAAGCGAACACGGCTCTTGATCTGTTTCGGCCTGGCAACCCTGCTGATCATTATCGGCATGCCGTGGCCCGGCCGTCCCGGTGGCCGCGTGTTGTTCAGGGGCCTATGATCTGGCGACTGCTCTCGGGCTGGTTTTCACAGTGGGCGGCGGAGGTCGGATCGCTGTCCTGGCTCGCCGTTGCCCTGGTCGCCGCCATCCTCGAGGTGTCGATCCCCCACTTCGGCTCCGCCTTCGTCAGCGCCGGGGCCATTGCCGCGGCGGCGGCGGCGTTTCTGGGCTTCGGCGTTCCCGTGCAGATTGGCACCTTCGTGCTGGTCATGACGATCTCCCTCGTCGCCTTGCGCGCGAACCTGCTCGGCCGCCTCGCCGGCAGCGGGGTTCCCTCGCGAACCGCGCCGCTGGTCGGACGGCACGGTCAGGTCACACACGACATCGATCCCACCCTCGGCACCGGGCGCATCACGGTCGGCGGCGAAGACTGGGCCGCGCGCTGTGCCGAGCCGCTGCCGATCGGCACCAGAATCCGTGTCGTCGCCGCCGACGGCATCGTGCTGGAGGTTACCCGCGCATGATTCCGTTCAACTCGATCGTTCTGTTCGGCATCGCGTTCTTCCTGCTGGTGGTCCTGATGCGGACGATCAAGATCGTGCCGCAGAAGCAGGTGAAACTGATCGAGCGCCTCGGCCGATACCATCGCACCGCCGAGGCCGGCCTCAACACCATCGTGCCGTTTCTCGACTCGATCCGCGCCACCATCGATCTGCGCGAACAGATCACCAAGATCGAACCGCAGCCGGTCATCACGCGAGACAACGTCACCATGGAAGTGGATGCGGTCATCTACTACCTGGTGGCGGATCCGGTACGCGCGACCTACGAAGTACAGAACCTGCCGTGGGGGCTCGAGCAGCTCACGCTGTCGGCGCTTCGCAACGTGATCGGGCAGCTCGATCTCGATCACACCCTGTCGTCGCGCGACTCCACCAACACCCAGTTGCGCGCGGCCCTCGATTCGGCGACGCAGCAATGGGGCGTCAAGGTGATGCGCATCGAGCTGAAGAACATCACCCCTCCCGAAGAAATCCGCCTGACGATGGAAAAGCAGATGACCGCCGAGCGCACCCGGCGTGCCGTCGTCACCACCGCGGAGGGTGAAAAGTCGTCGGCGATTCTGCGCGCGGAAGGGCAGAAACAGTCGCAGATCGTCAACGCCGAAGGAGCGAAGGAGGCCGCGATCCTTGCCGCCGAGGGCCAGGCCCAGGCCCGGCTGCGTGTGGCGCAGGCGGAGGCGCAGGCGATTGAGGTCGTTTCCCAGGCGCTCGGTGCCGCCGGAAGCCCGGCCCAGTACCTGATTGCGCAGAAATATCTCGAGGCGCTGGGCCAGATCTCGACCAACGCGCAGAAGCTGGTCTTCCTCCCCTACGAGGCCAGCGGGATCATGGCGTCGCTGGGCGGCATCAAGGAGCTGCTTCAGGGCAAGTAGACTCGTTCAGGCCGCGCGCCCACGGGCTTGTGGGACAATCGCGCCATGAGTCTTCAAGGCCGGACGCTGGCGATTCGGGGAAGCGTGGACTGCGTCGAGGATGTGCTGATCGAAGGGCGCATCGACGGCCCGATCTGGAACGAGAACCACGTGGTGACCGTCGGCGCCGACGCCACGGTCACCGGCGACATCGTCGCCCGGCAGATCACCGTTCGCGGCGCCGTCGAGGGCACACTGCTCGCCACCGGACGCGTCGACATCATGGACGAAGGTCGGGTCGTCGGCCGCGTCCTCTCGCAGAAGCTGACACTGGCCGACGGCGGCCTGTTCCAGGGCAAGGCCGAGCCGCAACATCTCGACGCGGCCCTCAAAGTCGCTCGCCACCGCCGCACCGAAGCGGCCGCCGGCAGCGCGGCTGACAGACCATTCGCCTAATCGGCTTCCCTGCCGATCGATTTAGTCCCGCCGGCTCAGATCGCGCAGGACGTCGCGCAGGCCTTCATCGGCCTCGCGCAGGTGCACGATCACCCGCTCGGCGTGGCCGACGACGGCGCGCGAGAGCGATGTGTTGCGCGACGCGATGTCGGCGCGCGCGAGATCGAGCGCGGCGCGGACGGCGCGTAGATCGTCGGACGCCTTGCCGACGGCGTCGCTCAGCGCCTCGAGCGACATTTCAACGGTTGGTGGAGTGGGCTGGTCCATACGACAAGCCTCATCAACAAGCGTGCCGCCGCGTCTCGGGTGCCGCCGAGGCGCCCTGCCAGCTCGTGCGCCAAGCTCGGCCGTCGGGAAGACGCACTGTACTCTCCGCACGGATCGCGTCCGGATTCGGGAGCATGGTTGCCGACCCTGACCGCGGACGCGATCAGGAACGGGACGCGCTGTCGGCGGTGGTCGCGTCTTTCGTGACCAGTTCCCCGCCTTCGACCTGCAGGAGAACCACCTGCGTGCGTCCGTCCCGATCCGCCTTGGCGCGGTACATCGCGCTATCGCCCCACTCGATCAGCTGTTTGGCGAAGCGCGACGCGAGCAGACGACGATCCGCGAGAGGGCCGAGGTCGAGGCAAGCCACCCCGACATCCACCCGCACCGGACGCGCAGCGAGCCGTGGATCGACGGCGACCCAGTCGTAGCCGCTTACCGCGTTGCTGAATCGGCGGCAGATGGTGTTGATTTGCTGAACGCCGGCCAGATCCGCAATCAGGAAACAGAACTCGTCGCCGCCAAACCGTGCATGCACGGTGTGGCTGGCGGCGTCGGGATCTTTCGCTACCAGGTCGCGATCACGCATGTGCTGCCGCAGCAGCATCGAGACCTTCTCGATGATCTGATCACCGACCAGATGACCGCAGGTGTCGTTATACCACTTGAAATGGGCGATATCGATGAGGCCGACCGCGCAACGATTGATGCGACGCTCGGTGGCGAGGAGGATGGTCAATGCCTCCTCGAATCGCGGGAAGTTCAACAGGTTCGTCTTGGCGTCGCGCCCGGCCTTCTCGCTCAGACTGGAGACCAGGTTCTCGAAGTATTCCGAGATGTTGCTGACGGTGGCATCCTTGGCGGCGAGCTGGTGCTTGAGGCGCGACAGCTGATCGGCGAATCCCTGCGACATCGCGCGCATCGCATCCTGCTTCGACGCCTGCCACAGTTGTTCGTGCCGATCGAAAATCCGGTCCACCGCGGCCAACAGCAAGTCGTGAAGATGGTCGGGCAACGGGATCGTCTCCCGCACCCACGAGGGGAGATCCTGACGCGTATCCGGCAACGGCGGCGATTGCTGCTGATTACGGTCAGGGTTCATCTCGAGTGTTCTTCCTCCTTCGACCATGTGACGTCGGCGTTCCCGCGATGCCGACGCCCTCACGCGAAGGTAGATCCACGGTGTGGCCGATTCAAGAAGAATCGAGCTACTTTACCTCAGCCACTGCAAAAGGTCCGACACCGCATGGGCCGGCGAGTGAAGTTCGTCAATCCGCCGCCTTTTGTTCATCGTCAAGGCTCCACGACGTGAGTCTCCCGACAACTCTTCGCACCGTGCGCCGTATGTTAGGATTCGCGATTCGCCGCGCCGCCGCCGCCGACCTCGTCGCGATATCCGTAACGAGAGGCGCTGGTGCATCGACGCGGGCGCGAGGAGGAAGGTATGCGAAAGAGCGCTTCAATCCTGACCGGGATGGTCACGATCGCGTGTATGGTGCTGGGCGCCGGCCTGGCGCGGGCGGACGATGATCGATCGTCGGAGTGTCGCGAAGTGCCATCGCACTCGGCGCTGCGCGCGGCGCTCGAACAGGCCCGCGCGCAGGCCAACGGCGGATTCAACCTGGACATGTGGGGCACCGTCGTCAACCGGGACGGTGTGGTGTGCGCGGTCGCGTTCACCGGCCACCAGCGCGGTGATCAGTGGCCGGGCAGCCGCGCCATCTCCGCCCAGAAAGCCAATACTGCGAACGCGTTCAGCCTGCCCGGCCTCGCCCTCTCCACCGCTAACCTCTTCACCGCAACGCAGCCAGGCGGAAGTCTGTACGGTCTGCAGGCGAGCAATCCAATCGATACCGACGTGGCCTACCGCGGCAATCCGTCGAACAATGGCCAGAGCAACGATCCGATGATCGGCGGGCGGATTGGCGGTGTCAACGTGTTCGGTGGCGGCCTCGCGCTCTACAATGCCAGCGGACGCATCGTCGGCGCGGTCGGCGTCAGCGGCGATTCGTCGTGCGCCGATCACAATATCGCGTGGCGCACGCGCCATAACCTGAACCTGGATTTCGTGCCTGGCGGCGTGAGCGGCGACAGCAGCCGCCCCGACAACATCGTCTACGACATCACACCGCAAACCGGTCAGATGCCAGGCGTGAGCAAGAGCGGGTGGGGCCACGCCGCGTGCAGCCCCGACGCCACGACGATCTCGAAAACGTTGCCCATCGCTCGATAGCACGTCGTTCTGATCTGGCGGGGCCGGGCAGTTCGGCTCCGCCCGGCCGACGGCGTGGGTGGCGCTGATCCGGCCATCGCTGCTGCGGCGACTTCAGGCGCCGTCGAAAAAATTGCGCAGGTGATCGGTGAGCAGCGAAATGGCGACTGGCTTCTCGAACGTGGCGACCGCGTCGAGTTCGCGAAAACGATGAGTGTCGGCTCCGGACAACACGATGACCGGAATGCCGGCGATTCGAGCATCCTTCTGTTGCGCCACGCGGAACGCCCAGCCGTCCATGATCGGCATGCGGAGATCCAGCACGATGATTCCAGGCTTGCGTCCGGACCGCAGCCGGGTCAGCGCATCACGGCCATTGGCCGCTTCGACGACCACGAATCCTTCGAACTCCAGGGCGCGGGCCAGCATCTGCCGCACGCCCTGATCGTCGTCCACTACCAGAACGATCCTGTCGCTGGACTTGGCCATCACGGCATCTGCCTCGTCAGGCTACGGCCGCTCTGTCCGCGCGCGCCCCGATCCCATCCGCTGCCGCTTCTCGAAGTTGTGCACCGCTTCGCCATCCGATTCATCCTTCAAGCCAGCGCCAGGATTTCCGCGTCGCCCGCCTTGCCGTCCGAGTTTGCCGCGAAAACCGGGGCCGCGTGTCCCGACTCGTGCCCGACAGGATACAACACGGGACCTACCTGTCGGTTTCGTCTGCCCCGCGCGTCTTTCAGGAACGCAACGAACCTTCGCCGTCTCATTTCAGCCCGCGCTGCCGACGCGACCCCCTGCTGCGCAATCGGCTCGCCCTCTGGAAGCGACAGTCAGGGCCGCCTGGCGCCGGCGATTTCCGGCGGACATTCAAATTCGTTCGGACGATGACAAAAATGAAATAGAATTGGCGCCGCAGGTCAGAACAATAACGAAATTGCCAATAAAAACGATGGCACTCGAGTTGCCATACGGAGACCCTTCGCATGCCGGCCCAGATCTCGATTGTCGTCGCTGATCCGACCCGAATGGCGATCATTCGCGAGCGCCTGCGTCTGCCTGGCCACGTGATGCACTTCACCACCAGCAATCTGGCCCCGGCGATCGACAATATCCGGTCGTACCAGCCGACGCTGATCGCCATCGACGTGCTCTTTGCCCAGACCCAGTCCGGCACGGCGTTCATTGAGCGGGCCGAGCGACTGGCGACCGCCGCCAGCGAAATTCATCTGATCACGCATCTCGACGGCCGGTGGGTGACCGTGCCGCGAATCTCCTCCGCTCCCGGCATCGCCTTGTTGACATCGGCGGCGACGGCCGCGTCGCCCGCACTGGCCCCCCGCGTGCGGGTGCCTCAGATCAACACTCGCCGCGCTCCGCGTTTTCTGGTTCGCGATCCGCTCAACGCGGTCGTCGAGAGCGGCACGGCCGGCCTCGTCGACATCTCGGTTCTCGGCGCGCAGGTGGTGTCGCATCCCGCGCTGCGGCCCAATCAGACCATCAAGATAGCGCTGCCCGACACCACCGAGATGCTTCGAGTGACGGCGCACGTCGCATGGTCGATCTTCGAGAAACCGCAACTCGTGACGGAGGCGTACTATCGCGCCGGCATCGAGTTCACGGACGCCGCGCAACTGGCGCTCGAGGATTACCGGGTCCGGCATTGCGCCGAGGAGCCTATCCCGTTCCGCAGCCGCTGACCGCCTCATCGCGGTAACCATCAGCCTGATCCATCCGGTCGATCCGATCTACGAGATTCGCTTGTATGTCGGCGATACGCTCATCTCCTCCGACTTTTTCACCGACCACGAGGCCGCGTCGCAACACGCCATCGACACCATGCGGCCGTACGATCCTCGCCAGTCCAGATGCCGGCTCGGGCGGTCAAGCGTCCCTGACCCTGCCGAATTGCGGCTGCCGTGTCAATCGCCGGCAGGCTCAGTGGCGCTGGTCTCCGGCCCTCGCATGTGCCCGAAGAGCATTTGCGAAACGGCTTCACGCAGCGCCGCCACGCTGACCGGCTTGTCGACGAATGCCTCGTTGGACCACAGGGACAACCGGGACTCGAACAGGCGATCGGAAAAGCCGGTCAGGTAGATCACCTTCAGGAACGGTCTCTGCTGAAACAGCTGCCTCGCCAGTTCGTCCCCGGACATCCCGGGCATCATCAAGTCGGTCAGCAGCAGATCGAATGACTCGTTGTTCTGCGCAATCTGCAGCGCTTCGGCGGCGTTGTGCGCCAGCAGGGTTTGGTATCCGGCTTTTCGCAGGACCCGGTCGACCAGCTTCAGGATCGGCTCCTCATCGTCCACGATCAGCACGCGATGAGGTCGGTTGGTGGACGGCGTCACCGCCCAGCCTTCATACCCGCGGCCATCGGGTTCGTCCGAGTCAGCCATCCGATTGGATCCGTCTGCCGTGGCGCACACCGGGATTCGGCATGGTGCGCTGGCTCGTCGCAGGCTGCATCACGCGGACGGGCGCCGATCACACTGCAATCGATCGGTTCGCGATCTCGGCCCGGACCGGTGTCGCGTGGTCATACTGCAAACCGAGGTGGGGCGTCGTGACCGCGCTCTGCCAGCAGTCGCGGCCGCGACGCTTGGCTGCGTACAGCGCGGTATCGGCGCGCTGCAGGACGCGTTCGATGCCGTCGTCGTCAGCCACGCTCTGGCTGATCCCGATGCTGCACGAGAAGCGGACTGCCCCGGCGGGAACCGTGACGACCAGGCGACGGCATTCCTCGCAGATGCGTTCGGCCAGACTCTGCGCTTCCTCGATCGACGTTTCCGGCGCGAGTAGCGCGAACTCCTCGCCGCCCAGGCGTCCGACGATGTCGGAGTGGCGGCACTCGGCGCGGAGCATGTCGGCAAACCGGCGCAGCAGGAGGTCGCCGACGTCATGGCCGTAGGTGTCGTTGACACGCTTGAAGAAATCGAGGTCCATCAGCAGGACACTGAACGATCGATCGTAGCGCGCGAAGCGCGAAAACTCGGCGCCGCCCAGCTCGAACCAGGAGCGCCGGGAATGGAGCTCGGTGAGGACGTCGGTGCTGACCAGGCGGGTGAGATGATCGCGCGCTTCCTGCAGGTCGCTGACCTGATCGGCGAGCCGGCTTTGCAGCCTGGCGACGCGGATGCCGACCTGCAGACGTGCGCGGAGCTCCTCGGTGTCGATCGGCTTGATCATGTAGTCGTCGGCGCCGGCGTCGAGACCGGCGACCAGGTCCGAGCGGGCATCGCGGCCAGTCAACAGCAACACGTACATCCCGCTCAGCGCCGGCTCCTGCCGGATGCGCCGACACAACTCGATGCCGTCGATGCCGGGCATCATCCAATCGAGAATCGCCAGTTCCGGAGGCGGCGCGGAGGTCAGCAGCCGCCAGGCGTCGCAGCCATCGCTCGCGGCCGTCATCTCGATCCCCAGTCGCTGCAGCGACCGCGTCAGGACGGCGGTGGTAACCGGATCGTCGTCGGCGATGACGGCTCGCATAACCGGACCGACGCAAGTCTGATGCCCCTTCCCGGGCGAGGAATTCGCTGGCAGTTCCCGCTCGCCGCCGCGCGGTACGTGTGCGCCACCGTCGCAGAGTGTGCGAGCACCATCCGTTCCGGTATTGAACAGAGGGGCCGGGGTTGGGTCCGCTGGCCAGGTCATCACCCGCCTCAAAGCCCCGGGAGCGTCGCCTGCATCAGGCCGTGAATCTGGTGGTTGACGCGTTGCGCGACTTCCGACGCGGACGATTCCGTCAACCGATCCTGAAGCGCGATCATGCAGGCCATCGCAGAGGCCACCGTGGGCCGCAAGACCAGCGGCGCCGATTTCACCTGATGCAAGGCGAGCACTCGCTCGGCGACATACTGAACGTAGGATTCGTCAATCATGGATGACCTCGCTCTTCAGTGCGCGACAGAGTCCCCAATCCAGAAGCGAGGATCGGGTTCGGAAACGAGTCCGAGAAACGCCAGGACCGGCGCCACCCATTGGTGCACCTGTTCGACAGACATTTCTCGATGAGTGGCCGCTGGTGATACCTCCGTGGACGGCATGTGCGCGGTTTGTATCTTCATGATGGTTGTCAGTTCCTGGTGCTGGCGATTCAGCGCAGTTGCTTGAGCACACTGGCGTTGCGCGCCGCCACGGCAGCCGACACGCCGTTGGCGATCAGCATCACGGCGATCGCGCCGGCCTTGTTGGTCTTCCACATCCGCTCGGCCGCCGTCACCGCCATGACCGCGGAGGCGGCCTTGACCGTCCACACCGCCGCAGGCGAACCCACCAGGCCCGACATCAGCGGATTGGTTTCATGACCTCCGCGCGCGATGCCGTGAACGGTCTGAAAGCCGTCCAACAGCTGCAGCGTCGCGTAACTCGCGTAGAGCGCCGGCAACACGGGAGGACGCGGTCCTGCTTCTCTCACCACCGCGACGTTGAGGGTGACCGTTCCAGGCGCCGCCGCTGCCGGGCTGATGGCGGTCTGCATGTCCTTCGCAAGATCGATCGACTGGTCCGCGAAAACAGGTGCGCTGACAAGCGTCAGGCTCAGGATGGCGACGGCGGTGCGAACCATGAAATTCAAGCTCCTTCAGGCGTCCGCGCGATATGCGCAGCGTCGTTTGGGGTAATAGCCAAGCTCATGCCAATGATGACTCTCGTGTCATCTCAAGCACTACAACGACTTAAAGAAGCCTCGACTTGGAGATCAATGTGTGCGGTGTGCGGGCATGGCCGCTCGCCGCGCGGCTACGGTGCTCCTTCGTGACCATCGGTTGCATTTCGACCTGGGATGTTCTTCATCCCGTACGCGCCATGCCACCGCAGCGGGCCGTTTGAACGGCTCCAATGCGCGCGCCGTAGGACAGACCCTGACGACTCGTGTGCGAGCGTCGTGTTAGCGTCTGCCCTGTGTCCGACGACGCGGCAGCCGGCGAAAGACGCGAGGTCTTGTGGAAGTTCGGCCCGATCGTCTGCACCAGTCTGACACGCGAGGCCGATCCCATCATCGAGGTACGTCTCTACTCGGGCGACGTGCTCATATCGTCCCAGTTCTTCACGGAATCGCAGACCGCTTCCCAGTACGCCATCGACAAGCTGCGCTCCTACAACGACAGCGGCGTTTGAAGTGGCGCCCTGGCCCGGCGAACCTGGCCGGTGAGCGTTCGAGGACCAGCACCTCTCCAGACCTGGCCATGGCTTCGAGGCTTCAACCGGCCGGTATAAGCTTGCTGCCATGACGCACTCGCAACGCCTCGTGTGTGCCCTGCTGATGGTGGCTGCGGGCCTGTCTTCTCCGCGCGCGGCCGACCACGCCAGGCCGAAAGTTCGGGCGATCACCGGCTTCGTGACGATCGATGCGAAGTCCTATCGACCTCAAATCGAAGAGGCGGTCACGTTCCTCAGCCGGGTACGCGATGAAGTCAAGGCCGCGGGATATGACGTGGCGGGCATCCGCATCTCGACGCAGCCGTTCCCCGACTACACGCGCGGACTCAGCCACGCCGATGCCCTGGCCGTGCTGAACGGCATCAACGACGCGGCCGCGCAGTTGCGCTTCAACCCGAACATCGGACCGGTCATGCTGACTGATGCCGACGACGCGGCGTCGGTCGATCTGCTGACTGACGTGCTGTCCATCTCCGGCAACCGCCTCAACGCCAACATCATCGTGGCGAACGACGACGGCATTCATTGGAACGCGGTGCGGCAGGCGGCGCGCATCATCAAGGCCGTGGGCGAGCGGAGCCCGCACGGCCAGGGCAACTTCAATTTTGCCGCCATCGCGATGCTGAAGCCGTACGGGCCCTTCTACCCTGGCGCGTGGCATCCGGGAGTTGGACCCCGCAGCTTCGCGATCGGGCTCGAAGCCGCGAGCGTGGTCATGGACGTCTTCGCGCGCGAGCATGATCCACGGACGGCGGGAAAGGCGCTCACCAACGCGCTCACTGTGCACGCACGGGCGGTGGAAGCCGCCGCGATGAAAGCAGCGGCCGGCAGCGGTTGGACCTATGCCGGCATCGACCCGACTCCGGCGCCGGGCGGTCAGGTCTCGATTGGCGCGGCCATCGAATCGTTCACCGGCGCGCCGTTCGGCGCGCCGGGGACCGAGACGGCGGCGGCCATCATCACGCGCGCCGTCAAGGACGTGCCGGTGAAACAGACTGGGTATTCGGGCCTCATGATTCCGGTGCTCGAGGAAGCGGTCCTGACGCGGCGGTGGACGGAAGGCACCTACAATCTGGATTCGATCCTGGCGTACTCGGCCGCGTGCGCCGGCGGCGTGGACACCGTCCCGCTGCCGGGCGACACCGGCGAGGCCGCGATCGCGGCGATCATTGGTGACGTCGCCACGCTGGCATTCAAGTGGAACAAGCCGCTGGCCGCGCGGCTCCTCCCGTCACCCGGCAGGAAGGCTGGCGAGATGACCGAGTTCAGTGGCGCGCTGTCCAATGCGATCATTCAGCCGCTGCCCGGTTCGCCGCGCCGATAATCCGGATCCCATCGCAGACCGTGCGGCCGTGTTCAATGGGTCCGGCCGCGAGGCCATCCGTATGGCAGCACCACCGGTGGCCCGCGCCGGATGAATCGATCGTCACTCAGTTTGTCCTCGAACGCCATCAACCAGTCTCGAAACGAGTCTGCATCGGGAAAGCGCTCGGTCTCTTTCCGGCCATCGGGATACTGCACGACGGCGACGTACTCCGCGGTCTCGTTGTCGTAGGCAGTTTCGAGCTGGAGAGCCTGACTGTCGCGTTCGTAGAACCAAATCATCGAGTCACCCTGTCCATCCGCACTGGCGGCTGATCTCAGCTCGACCGTTTCACGATTGTCGCCCGGCTGGACGACCAGCGGCAACGCACGGACCGTGACCGCGGCGTTCCGTGCACGTGGAAAGCAGGTCGTGGCTCCTGCGAACTCGAGGTCGGAAAACCGAGAGGCTGGAGACTAGAGGCGGAGAATCGTGATGAAGAGCAAGACGCCGGCTGAGCCCATATTGTGTTTCGACGCCAGTCGCGAAAGGAAAGACGGAACGGTGAGCGCACCGCCGAAGCGTTCCCAAGCATCGGGGGGAATACACGATAGAGCGGCGCTTCTGAGCTGTCAACGTCGCGGACTCGAACTTGCAGTCGAGAACGCAGGGGAATCAGCGTGAGTGGCGTGGTGGCTGAGGAGCCGGGAGTCCTGGTGTGGGAGCAGACGCCGTTCAAGTGCCGGATGCTCACTCATGCGACTCATCCCCGCTTCGAAATCCGCCTTTACGCGCACGAAGTGCTGATCGCGCGCAAGTCGTTCACAGACCATGCGGAGGCGTCGGAATACGCGGTCGATCACTTTCGCGCCGCGATTGATGAGTCGGCGCCGGCCTCGCCTTCCACAAAAAACCGAGCGTCGCCGCTCACCGCTCGTGACGCACACCATCCAGTGGTGGCGATCATACGTTTCCTTCCCTGGGCCGCTGTTGTCGCGATGGTGGTGGTCTTCTCGCTGAGCCGCTTGCGATCAGCCCAGGCGACGAGACGAAGCGACAGCCGCGCGGACTGATCCGCTGCGATGGGGCCGCGCCTAGGCGAGGTGCGGCTCCTTGGTCGATCCGGCATTGATCACCGACTTCAGCAGCGCGGTTGACGTTCGGTAGCACTCGCAGGAGGCGACTTCGAGCTGCTCGCGGTCCAGTATGGTGACGTTGCCGCGTCGATAGGTGATGAGACCTGCGCGCTGCAGCATGCCCGCGACCAGGCTGACGGTCGGACGGGCCGCGCCGAGCATCATCGCCGCAAACTCCTGCGTCAGCGGAAATTCATCCGCGGCCATGCGATCGTGCGCCATCAGCAGCCACCGCGCCAGACGCTCCTCCACTGAATGCGCGGCATTGCAGGCAGTGGACTGCATGATGACGCCGATGTGCGCTTCGATGTAGCGGGTGACCATCGTGAAAAAGGGACCGCGACTACCCATCTCCCGCCGGAATGTGTCGACCGGCATTTCGTAGCAGAGATCGGACTCGCCCTGCACAATCGTCGCTGACGTCGGCGAAGTGCTGTCGGCGACCGCCGTCACTCCAACCATCCCTTCGCGGCCCACGGTGGCGACCTCAATCATGTTGCCGTTCTGGAGTACAGGTCACAATCGAGCAGAAGCCGCCGCCGGGGAAAAAGACGGAGCGGATGGCTTCACCCGGCTTGTGCAACATCGTCTTGAGCTTCAGCGGGATGATCCCCAGCGTCGGCGCCAGACGGGCACGGTCGTACTCGGGTAATGACGCGAGGAGATGATTCTGGAGAGTGGTGGATCGAGGTCGCTTCGCCTGCCTAACGGCAGTCGCCTTGCGCCTGGGCACGATGCACGCCTTTCCTCGCGATGACGAGGATATGGAGGCTGTCGCACACCAGGCACTGCCCTATTCAGGGCGAGGCAGGCGGTAGTCTCGGAACCGGTCAACGATACAACGGAACGCAGAATTGTGCTTGAAATTCACCAGACTGTCTGTCATCTCTAACACTGGAGCAAGTCTCCGTGCATGTGTTAGCCACCGGACAGACAGTGCCCCATCTCCGCGCCATAGTGGTGTTATTCAGGGTTTTTCCTCGTGGTGAGGCGCTCAGCGCTGTTCACGTCCGAGCCGGAAACGCCGGCGCCTCTTCTGAAATGCCCCACGTGTGACGCACAGCTCATCTATCGGCAGACCGTCATCGGCGGCGTCAATCCGCCCGAACGATGGGACTATCTGGATTGCCCGCTCTGTGGCCCATTTCAGTATCGCCACCGCACGCATCAACTTCGCCAGACGACGATCTAGGACTGACATTCATGACGACCGCACCCCTCAACCCGCCGCCGTCCTGCCCGAAATGCCGGCGTCCCGACCGCGCGGAGCCCGAAGAGCAAAGCGGCAGCTCCGCCGCGTGGTTTGTGTGCGCTCGCTGCGGCACACGGTTCATCGCGCCTCCCCGCCCGTAGCTGGCAAAACCGGCAGCCCGCCCGCCTCGAGCCCAGACACGTCGGCTACCAATCTCAGGTAGCGCGCTACCCACACTCGATCGTGCCATCCAGACGCAGGAATCGCGCGCCGAGTCGCCTGACTGCGACGGCCGTGACAGACGAGGCGGGCGGCAGTCGGCGCAACCGCCCGGCAATCGGTCAAACCGCTCGAATCGTGCTCGATGTCGCGTCTCAACTGATAAGCCGGCGCCGTTCCTTGCGAACCTTTTACCGCTGAACTGTTATGGAGGTGACAGACGCACCGCGCTGTCTGGAGAGACAGTTGTACTCTCGCAGCGATCAGTAGAAAGACGCCGTCAATGGTCACGACGCAAACGGTTCCCGCTTCCTTCGCTGAGATGCCCGCGTCTTTGCCTGCGCTCATCCATTGGTCATCCTTTATCGGCGCACTGCCGGTGGAATCCGTATAGGCATTGCTGTGGACTTTCAACCTGACAAGGTCCAGGTCGACACCGTGCTCTGGCAAATCGGCCAGCTGCGATGCACCTCGGTGGTGGAGATCAGGGGTCAGACTCAAATCCGGCTGAGCATGCAGGGTGTGGTGTTCAACCGCGAGATGTTCACCGACCCGGAAGCGGCCGCGCGATACGCGATTGCCACGATGCATGCCTACGGCGCGCGCTAGCGTCTGGTGGACCGCTTCGCCTCGAAGAACTCCCGTAAATCCACCAGCGCACGCGGCACACGCTTGCACACTCATCTGGTGTCAGTACCGATACACTCCGAACTATCATCCCCACAGAACGCCGAGGTTTCGAACCATCGTTCCAGCGATTTAGTGATCAATGGTCAAGGAGAACACGATCATGGACGTGACGAGGCGCACCCTCCTGGCGGCGATCGTCGCAACCACCGCCGTGCCGCGCGCTCTTACCCGGCAGCCGGCCAGCTGGAAATTCGAAGGCCCCTGGACGATGGCCTGACGCTCGCACCGGTTCGTCGCCCCCGCGGCGGAGGGGGTTCGGTTTCGGCAGCACACCATGAAAGGACCACATGATGGGGACCATGAGATGCCAGGCGGTTCTCATCACCGTGCTAGTCACAACGTCATTGTTGAGAGGCGCTGAGCTGCAGTCTGGCAAAGGCTCGGGCGACGCCATCAAGCCGTATCCGGGTTCCAAAGTTTTCTGCACTGAACAGATCACTGGAGCTCCTGACGCGCACATCAGCTGGACCGGATACTATTCCGCGGATTCGCCAGAACAAGTGGTCCGCCACTACACGAAAATACTCGGGGCCGAGAACCATCGGAGGGAGCGCGACGAAGACGTGTGGCGATTCCCGCTGCTGAAGCCGGAACGGGTCGTGACGGTGACGGGGCCTGGCGGTGCGTTTCCGTTGGGACAGTGCACTCGCCCGCCGGGATCCGCGCGTGCGATTGTGATCCTTTCGACGATGGCTCGCCCGGACCGGCGATGAAGGCTCGCGGCCGCCCGTGGACGGCGAGCGCGTAGGCGCCGACGATGAGAAACCGGACGTTACCGTCGATGAACGCGCGCAGTAGGTCGATGAAGTCCTGGCGCATCGGGGAACTCGCTCCGATGCAGAGTCAACGGATGTCGGGTCGGTGCCGTCTAACCGATCCGCATGGACAACCCGGTCGGCGCCGTCCGCTACGCAATCCGTCAATTCCGTCTCTCCCCCGTCTTCACCGCCTCGGCCGTCCTGACGCTTTCGCTCGGGATCGGCGGCACGACCGCGATCTTCACGCTGATCCACGAGGTCATGCTGCGTTCGCTCCCGGTCGCGGACCCGGAACGCCTCTACCGCGTCGGTGACGGCGACAACTGCTGCGTCCAGGGCGGCCCCCAGGAGCGCTGGGGCATGTTCTCGTACCCGCTCTTCGAACGCCTCAAAGCCGACGCTCCCGAGTTCGAACAACTGACCGCCTTCCAGGCCGGCGGCTTCCGCGTCAGCGTCCGCCGGCCGGGCGTGGACGTCGCCGCGCGCTCGCTCCGGTCGGAGTACGTCACCGGCAGCTACTTCACGACTTTCGGCATCGGCGCATTCGGCGGCCGCGTCTTCACCGCAGAGGATGACACGCCGGCGTCGCCGCCGGTGGTCGTGCTCAGCCATCACTCGTGGGAAGCGATCTACGGCGGCGATCAATCGCTCGTCGGCCAGACGCTCGTCATCGAAGGCCACCCGTTCACGGTCGCCGGCGTGGCGCCGCCGGGCTTCTTCGGCGATACGCTCCGCAACAATCCGCCCGACCTGTGGATCCCGCTGCAGCACGAACCGATGGTCACCGGCGCCAACTCGCTGCTGCGCCAGCCGGTCTCGGCCTGGCTGCGCGTCATCGGCCGCCTCAAGCCAGGCGCGACCACCGACGGCATCGGGCCGCGCCTCACGAACGTCCTGCGCCAGTGGATCCCGCGCGACGCCGGCTGGCCGGCGAACTGGCTGTCGGACGTCGAGCACCTGCTCCCGAAGCAGACGATCGCGATCGTCCCGGCCGGCGCCGGCGTCGGGGTCATGAAAGAGCAGTACGCCAGCAGCCTGCAGCTGTTGATGGCCGTGTGCGGACTCGTGCTGCTGATCGCCTGCGCCAACGTCGCCAACCTGCTGCTGGCGCGATCGGTCGCGCGACGGACGCAGACGGCAGTACGGATGGCGATTGGCGCGTCGCGATCGCAGATCGTCACCCAGGCGCTGGTCGAAAGCACCCTGCTGGCCATCGGCGGCGGCATCGTGGGCCTTGTCATCGCGATGGGCGCGGCGCGGCTCCTGCTCTCGCTCGCGTTCTCCGTCTCGACCTTTCTTCCCATCAGCACCCGCCCGTCACCGCTGGTGCTGGCGTTCGCGTTCGGCGTCGCGCTGATCACCGGCGTGCTCTTCGGCGCCGTCCCCGCCTGGCTGGCGACGCGGACCGACCCGATCGATGCGCTGCGCGGATCGGGTCGATCGACGGGCGATCATTCGTCGTTCACGCGCACGTCGCTCCTGGTGCTCCAGGCGACGTTGTCGGTCGTCCTGGTCGCCGGCGCCACCATGCTCGGCCGCAGCCTCAACAACGTCCAGCATCAGAACTTCGGGTTCACCGTGCCCGATCGCGTCCTCGTCGCGATCAACCGTCCATCCGCGAACTACACCGTGCCGCAGCTGACGGCGATGTACCGCGCTCTGGAAGATCGGCTGAATCGCATTCCCGGCGTGCAGTCAGCGAACCTCGCACTCTACAACCCGCTGACGGACAACTGGGGCGAGCTGATTCTCGTCGCTGGCCACCCGCCGCCGAAGCCCGGCGACAACGCCGGCGCGTCGTGGGTTCGCGTCAGCGCGCACTACCTGCAGAGCCTCGGCATGACGATGGCGCGCGGGCGCTCGTTCGCGGAGGCGGACAACGAAACGACGGCGCCGGTCGCGATCGTCAACGAGGCGTTCGTCAAGCGCTTCTTCAAGAGCGACGAGGATCCGATCGGCCAGCATTTCGGGCTTGACGAACCCCAGAACGTTGGCACGTTCACGATCGTCGGCGTGGCCCGCGACGCCAGGTGGCAGAGCTTCCAGTTTCGACTGCCGCCGCGGCCGATGTTCTACGTCCCGCTCGCGCAGCATGTGAACTACGTGAACAGCGTGATGACGCGCGTCGAGTACCAGTCGCACTTCATCGGCGGGTTGATGCTCGTCACGAAGCTGGGATCGGGAGCGCTCGAGCCGCTGGTCACCAAGGCGATGGCCGACGTCGATCCGAGCCTGACGTTCATGAACGCGCGGACGCTCGAGCAGCAGATCGCCCTGACGTTCGATCAGGACCGCGCGGTCGCGAGCCTGGCAGGGCTCTTCGGCGGCGTGTCGCTCCTGCTCGCGGCGATCGGCCTGTACGGCGTCACCGCCTATTCGGTGGCGCAGAGGACGAACGAGATCGGGATCCGAATGGCGCTCGGCGCGGACAAAAGCGCGGTATTGAATCTCGTCCTGCGCAGCGCGTTCGCGCGCGTGGCGATCGGGTTGGGACTCGGCGTGCCGCTGGCGATCGGCGCGGGCAAATTGCTCGCCGCGCAGTTGTACGGCGTGAAGTTCTGGGATCCGGTCGCCCTGGCTGTGGCGACCGGATCGCTGACGCTGTGCGCGCTGGTCGCCGCGCTGATTCCCGGCAGTCGGGCCGCTGCCATTCCACCGATGCGCGCGCTTCGGTCGGAATGACACTCGGGATCTGGCCTTTCAGCACCGTTCGTTCCACAGCCCCTGGCCGGCCCCGGGCTCTCCCAAACACACGCTGTTCGCTTCGGCGTCGTGCGGCACCGGCTCGCTGTGCGCGGCATGGATCATCTCGTGGTTCAGCGTCGCGCGTCGAATGCGACGGCATTCGAGTTGAGCACGGCGAATGGCGGGAACGGCTTGCCCCTGACCGTGATGGGGATCGATTTCAACGCGAGCCAGACGCCGCGTTCAGTGCAGCGAGCCTTCTCCGGAGCGGACGCCCGCGGCTGAGGTGTTCTGGTGGAAGGACGTCAGGACGATTGCGGGGAGCTGTTGTCGGTCGGGGGACGAGCAGGCGGTCTGTTGGCGCTCCACATGCGGCTACAGGCGCAGCAGCGATACCAGGCTTGGTCGCTGCCCTCGAAAGTGCGGTCTTTCAGGTATTCCGTGTGGGGGCAATTGCAGTGCGGACACGAAAGAACTTCGGACACGAGCAAAGGTATCGTAGCACAGTGTAAGGTTCCTAACAGATGAAATATGGTGGGGATTGCTGAGCTGACATGGACGAGCTACGGCGAATCGGGTGGCTGATGTCGATACGTTCCAATGGAAGGCATGCGGGCACCTGTGGACTCGATCGGGAAGACGTCGGCCTCACTGTAGCCATTGAGATCAACTGGCCCGCGTCTGGAGATCAGGATGCACGTCTGTCGCGCCACGGCAATCGCTCAAGAGCGAAGCGCATTCAGATCTTCGCCGAAGCGGGTCAGACGGTGGTCGTTGACCGCTTCGACAATTCCGTACCAGTCCTCGTTGATAGAGCCGGGGTAACGCGCTCCAAGAATCGAGCCCGCGACAGACGCCACGGAATCGCTGTCGCCTCCAACATTCGCCGCGAGGAGGATCGCAGACTCCGCCGATTGCTCGAGGACCGCAAGTGCGATTGCGAGCGGCACGATCGTCAATGGACCGGTCGGAGCATGTCGAGCTGCCACCTCATCCGCATTGAGTTCCGGCAGCCGAACCAAGTCATCGTGGATGGCACCGAGGGCCCGCGCGAACAGCAGATCGTGGCAACCAGAACGCCTCTGCTCCGCCCTTTCGCTTGCGCGCTGCGCGAACTCGAGAATGTCGTGTGAATCCGCACCGTCGATGGCTGCAGATACCGCGGCCGCCGTTGCTGCCGCCGCAGCGATGGCCAAAGGGCCACCGTGAGTTGAGATCGATGCTTGATACGCTCCTTCGACGATGTCGTCGAGCCGGTGTGAACGGTACAGAATGCCGACGGGAGAAGCGCGTACGGCGGCGCCGCACCCGTTGTGATCGAGCGCGACCCGACCCGCGTCGCCCGCCTCGTGGAATTCCCAGAGCGACTTCAGACCGGGATGAACACACTTCTTACACGTCAGCAACTCACGACCCACGCTGGCATGCCTGACATCGCCGTCGAGGAGAACTGCCCGGGCAACGGCGATTGTTCGCTCCGTGTCGTCGGTGGTCTCGCCGAACAGCCACTGGCGCTTTCGATTGCTCGCGTACCGCGGAATGACCGTCCCTGGAGGCCCCTCGAATCCGTGGACTCCGCGAGGGTGCCACTGGACAATGCCGTCGCGGGCCAGGTTCTCTGTCTGCTTGCCGACGGCGTCGCCGGTCGCCAGTCCCTTCAGAGATGCGAGAACCCGGTTCAGGTGTGGCGCCAAGGTGATCGCCGCTTCGGAAACACCATTGAAGCCTGAGCCTGACAGGTGTATCAGGTCAAGAGCAGCTTCTTTTCGGCTGCTTCACCGCCTCGCACCCAGGTATTCGTCGTGATGTTCAACCCTATCGGCGGGTGGATCAGCGATGAATCCGATCAGCGCCTCGGTCGGCTTCCATCCGGTCGGATCCTCGGCGTCGCTCGGCGTCGCCGCCGGGATCAGGACCTCGACGTCGGCGTGCTGCTCGAGGTGAATGGGTTCACGAGGCTTGAACACGCCCATTTCGCAAATCGCCTTTATCGTCACTGTCACCCTTTGCGCGGATTCGCGCGTTCCCCGGCTTCTCTCTGGTCCCTACCTTCCCACAGAATCTCACGCGGAAAACCGTCGATTCTGTTCCACTCGAGCGCCGGGTCTTGCTTGCCGAAGTGCAAGAAGTGATTCAGTGCCCGAGTCGCGAGTTCGGCGGATACGAACAATTCGCGCGGCCATCGTTCGAGAGCCTGTCCACCAAGCTCCACTTCGATTGAAGGGGTGGAGAACTGGCGGCTGGACACCAGAAAGTCGCTCCACGATTCTTCATCCTCATAGCACTGGAAGGCAAATCCGTGGCCTTCATGGAAATCGAAGTGGACGCGCGTCTCAACAAACGCGGCGGGTAGTCCGTTCACGGGCAGAGTCTCCGCTATACGAAATGGCGTTTCGCGAAGGCGCGACCGGAGCCGGTCTTCAGGTAGCGCTCGAACCGGACAGCGCTTGCAGCATTCGCAAATTCCAGAGCGACTATCAGGCGCCACGGCCTGTACGGCGCCGTATGCAGGGAGCCGCCCGAGCTGTGCACGTCCAGACGCCTCGTGACATTGGACGTCAGACCTACGTAGTGCCGCTGGGGATCCACGGAGCTAACCAGCACATAGACGAATCGGGCGTCGTCGTTCATGGACGTCGCCGACGTGCAATTGCTCGGCCGTCGAGTGGCTCTTGTTTGAGATGAGATGCCAGCGCGAACCCGATCGCTGGCTTGCCCAGCCGATGCTCGCGAATGCTTACAGACAGCCCGCCTTCGCGCCTTCGCCGCTACGGCGGGGCAGCCGTCGCCTGCATTCGAGAGCGAAGGCTGGCGTCCCCAACGGGATTCGAACCCGTGTTTTAGCCTTGAAAGGGCCACGTCCTAGGCCTCTGGACGATGGGGACACACGCGTGCGGCAGAACGCAAAATCATAACACGTTGCTGCGCCGCGGCCAGTTGGCGTGCGTGACTTGCATGCGAGGATCGCCGACGCGCCGGACGTCCGCCCCCATGTCTCGTAGCCTCTACCGATCGCCAATCGCGCGTGATACGGCCGGTTGACCGGGCCGCGACCTTGACGGCGGCCCTACAATGACTGGGCCGCCGGTTCACCCGGCACGAAAGGAAATCCCGTGACCGCAAAGCTCTGGGCTCTGGTGGGCGTCGCGCTCGTCGTCGGCGGCGCCGGACTCACGGCGCAGAAAAACACTGGCAAGCTGACCTCCGACGACCTGGTCGAAATCCAGCAGCTCTACGCGCGCTACAACTGGACGCTCGACGCCGGCGACGCCGAGGGGTATGCGTCGACGTTCACCCCCGACGGGGTGTTCAACAACAACGTCGGCCACGACGCGATCGTGAAGTTCGCCAACAGCTTTCACGCCGGCCTCGGCGCACACGTGCACCACTGGAACACCAATCTCCTGATCCTACCCACGGCTGATGGGGCGAGCGGGCAGGTCTATCTCGTGCTGGTGGATTTCGCCCCCAAGCCAGCCACGATCGCCACCTCCGCCACCTATGCCGACGCGCTCGTGAAAACCGCCGAGGGCTGGCGCTTCAAGAAGCGCACAACCAAGGGCGACGTCGCGCCACCGGCCGCGCCGAAACCGTAGACCGGCCGTGAGGCCGTGGCAGTTGCTGGGGCAGACCCGCACCCCCGACGGCGAGGACATGAGCCTCACCCGTCAAGGTAGCGAGTTCGTGATCCTCGCCAGCGGCAAGCCGCTGATGTCCAGCCGCATGCACGGTTCGGAAGAGGCGCTGGCGGCGCTGGGGTGCCGCGCCGCGCGTCAGCGCACCGCCCCCTCGGTACTGGTCGGCGGCCTCGGCATGGGCTTCACCCTGCGCGCGACGCTCGACGTCCTGCCCCCCGACGCCACCGTCCTCGTCGCCGAGCTCGTCCCCGCCGTCGTCGAATGGAACCGCGGCGCGCTCGGACCGCTGGCCGATCATCCGTTGACGGACCCGCGCGTCCGGGTCGAGGTCGGCGACGTCGCGGCCACGCTCCGCGCGAGCAGACGCCGCTTCGATGCCGTACTGCTCGATGTGGACAATGGTCCGGCGGCATTCACGGCCTCTCACAACACCCGTCTGTACAGCGACGAGGGGCTGGCCGCAGCGCGCGCGGCGCTCACCGACGGCGGCGTGCTGGCGGTCTGGTCGGCGTGGGAAGACCGCCGCTTCGAGCAGCGCCTGCGCTACGGCGGCTTCGTGGTCGAAATTGAACGCGTCCGCGGTCGATTGAAGAAAGGCGGCCCGCGTCACACGATCTTCATCGCTCACCTATAATTCTGCATGCTCGCGGCGTTCGTCTGGATCGCACTCCTCACCACCGCCCTGCTCGTTTACCCGCGCCGCCCGCGCATGGCGGGCACGCTGGTGGCGCTGATGGGGGCGTGGACCTTCCTGCTGCGCTACCTGCAATGGAATCACGAGCGCATCACCGCCGGTTTCTGGACGGCGTGGTGGATGGCGGCGTTCTGGCTGGTGTGGGGTCTGGTCTGGATCGTCCGGTTCAGCAACGCAGACCGCCGCGCCGCGCACATCGCCTATTGGACGGCGAAGAGTTAGTTAAGTCCTCCACAGAAGAAACCGCGGAGAGCGCCAACGGCGCAAAGATCAGATCTTGTTTATCAGCGAGCTTTGCGGCCTCTGCGGTTCCTTGTCGTCAGGGTTCCTGCACGTAAGATCGAATGAAGGAAAGAACGCGAAACATGAGTGCTACGACCGGTGGAAACGCGGCAGGCGGATTCAGCAGCCTGGGTGTGATCGATCAGCTCGTCAAGGCCGTCGTCGCACTCGGCTACGAGGAGCCGACACCCGTGCAGCGCCAGACCATTCCGCTCCTCCTCGCCAAACGCGACGTGCTCGGGCAGGCGGCGACCGGCACCGGCAAGACCGCGGCCTTCGCCCTGCCGATGTTGCAGCGCCTGGCCGACGATGAGACGGCGAAGAAGCAGACCGGCGGCCTAGTGCTGGTGCCGACACGCGAGCTGTCGATGCAGGTTGCCGAAGCCATCCACAAGTACGCCAAGGGGATGGGCGTCACCGTGCTGCCGGTTTACGGCGGCGCGCCGATCTCGCAACAGATCCGCACGCTCGAACGCGGTGCCGGCATCGTCGTCGCCACGCCGGGGCGTGCACTGGATCACATCAAGCGCGGCACGCTGAAGCTCGGCAACCTTCGCATGCTCGTGCTCGATGAAGCGGACGAGATGCTCGACATGGGGTTCGCCGAGGATCTCGACGCCATCCTCGAGGCGACGCCGAAGACGCGCCAGACGGCCCTGTTCTCCGCCACCATGCCGGCGCGCATTCTATCGATTGCGGAGCGCCACCTGCACGACCCGGCGCGCGTGATCGTCGCGCGCGAGAAGACCGCGGCTGGCAAGATGCCGCGGGTCCGGCAGATTGCCTACATCGTGCCGCGAGCGCACAAGCCGGCCGCGCTCGACCGCGTGCTCGACATGGAAAACCCGACGTCGGCCATCGTCTTCTGCCGCACGCGGCTGGAGGTCGAGACGCTGGTCGAGACCCTGAACGCGCATGGCCGGCGTGCACAGGCGCTGCACGGTGGCATGGAACAACGGCAGCGGGATCGCGTCATGCAGCTGTTCCGCGGCGAAAAGGCCGACCTGCTCGTCGCCACCGACGTGGCCGCGCGCGGTCTCGACATCGAGCACCTGTCGCACGTGTTCAACTACGACGTGCCGCCGGCCGCCGAGGCCTACGTGCATCGGATCGGCCGCACCGGACGCGCCGGCCGCGAGGGCACCGCGATTACCCTCGCCGAGCCACGCGAGCACCGGATGCTGCGGACGATCGAGGGTTTTACCAAGCAGAAGATCGACATCCTGACCGTACCGACGGTGGCTGAACTGCGCGCTCGCCGGCTCGACGTGACGCGGGCATCGATCCGCGAGCTGATCCTCGCCGGCGACCTCGACGATGTCCGCGTGGTGGTCGATACGCTCGCCCAGGAATTCGACATCGTCGCCATCGCCTCGGCGGCTGTGAAGCTGGCGCACCGGGCGGAAGCCGGCGACGAGGCGGAGCGCGACATCCCGGTCGTCGTCGCGCACGAGCGGTCGACGCCGCACGCCGCGGGTCCGTCGCGCGACCGCGGCGCGCCGAAGCGGTTTTCGCAGGGCGCGGTGATCGGGCCGGCCGGGCCTCGCGCACAACGACGCGCGCGGCCGGCGGCGACCGATGAAGTCGCGATGCTGTTCGTGGGAGCGGGACGGGAGGCCGGGATCCGGCCGGGCGACCTGGTCGGTGCGATCACCGGCGAGGCCGGGATCAACTCGCGTGAGCTTGGCGCGATTCAGATCGCCGAGCGGTTCTCGCTGGTGGAGGTCCCCGCGGCGCGCGCGGACGAGATTATCGCCGCGCTCCGCGCCACAACGATCCGCGGCCGCAAGGTTCCAGTCAGGCGCGATCGAGACACCCGATAGCAACACCGCGGAGCGGTGTTTTCTCTATTGCTGCGTCTTGGGACGGGTGTCACCCTGGTGGCAGGTGAAGCAGGTGACGCGCCCGAGTCGCGACTCGCCGTCGAGCGGCTTGTAGTCGGGGAAGAACTGTTGGTTCACCGTCTTGGTCATCTCGAGCATGCGCCGCGCCGCGAGCTTGCGCGGGTTGGCGTCGCTCGCGAAGTTGCCGCGCGCGTGGCAGGAGCCGCACGACAAGCCCAACGCCTGCGTCATGAGCTGCATCTCGGCTTCGAATTCATGAACGGTGAGGCCGGTCAGCACCTTCACGGTGGGTGTATCGACCATCGCCGGCGCGGCCGGCTCCTGAGCCGCAGCGGGCAGCGCAATCATGAGCCACGAAAACAGGACAATGATTTTCACAGGGTTATAGAATCGCACAAATGGCCAAGTACGCGTTTCGCCTCAACGGGCGAGCGGTCGCTGCCGACTCGTGGGATCCGGCGCAGCCGCTGCTCTACGTCCTGCGTGGTCCCTTCTCGCTGCACGGGCCGAAGTTCGGCTGCGGCCTCGGCCAGTGCGGCGCCTGCACGGTGCTGATGGACGGCAAGGCCGTGCGCTCCTGCCAGACACCGGTCAGCCGGGCCGCCGGCCGCACCATCACGACTGTCGAAGGCCTCGGTTCGGCCGGCGCGCCGCATCGCGTGCAGGCGGCCTTCATCGCCGAGCAGGCCGCGCAGTGCGGCTATTGCACCAGCGGCATGATCATCGCCGCCGCCGCACTGCTCTCGACGACGCCGTCGCCGACGATCGACCAGGTCAAGACCAGCCTCGCGGGCAATCTCTGCCGCTGCGGTACGCACACGCGAATCCTGCGCGCCGTCGTTCGCGCCGCGAAGGCATAGGAGCGGTGATGACCAAGATGACCTTCTCGCGCCGCGACCTGCTCAAGGCCGGTGGCGCCGTGATCGTGAGCTTCGCGGTTGATGCGGCACTCCCGCGCTGGAGCCGCGCTCAGACGACGGCCGGCAAACCGCTCGATCCCAGCGAGGTCGACAGCTTTCTCGCGTTCCACGCCGACGGCACGGTGACGATTTACACCGGCAAGGTCGATGTCGGCACCGGGCTGCGGATCGCGGTGGCGCAGATGGCCGCCGAGGAGCTCGGCATCGACCCACGCCGGATCACGGTGGTGGATGGCGACACCGCCATCTGCCCGGACCAGGGCGGCACAGGCGGGAGCACCGGATTAACCCGCGGCGGCGCCGAGATCCGACAGGCGGCCGCCACTGCACGTCAGGCGCTGCTGTCCCTTGGCGCCGCGCGACTGAATCGGCCCGCGGCCGAGTTGACGCTCGCCGATCAGCAAGTCCGCCCGCTTGCGGGCGGCGCCGGCGTGGCCATCGCGACGCTGGTCGGCGACCGGCGGCTCTCGATGAAAGTGGATGCCAAGGCGCCGCTGCGCGATCCGAAGCAGTACACGGTGGTCGGCCAGCCGTTGGCACGTCCCGACGTGCCCGCCAAATGCACCGGCCGGCATGTGTACGTGCACGATTTCACGCTGCCCAACATGCTGCATGGGCGCGTAATCCGGCCGTCGGCGATCGGCGCGACGCTGGTGTCGGTCGACGAGTCGTCCATCCGCGGCATCCCCGGGGTGCATGTGGTGCGCATCGAGAGTTTCCTCGCGCTCGTCGGCAAGGATGAATGGGCCGTGGTCAGGGCCGCCGCTGCGTTGACAACGACGTGGAGCGAAGGGCGGCTGCTCCCGGGCAGCGAGGCGCTCGATCGCTGGACCCGGGCGGCGCCGGTCGATCGCGATCAGGCCGTGGTGGACCGCGGCGAAGCGACCGGTGCCATCGGCGGCGCCGCGAAGATCATCTCGGCCACCTATTTCTGGCCGTTTCAGAGCCATGCGTCGCTCGGACCCTGCTGCGCCGTCGCCGACGTCAAGGACGACGCGGCAACGATCTGGTCCTCGTCGCAGGGTGCGCATGGCCTGCGCGGGAACCTCTCGAAGGTCTTCGGCCTCTCGCCAGACAAGGTGCGCGTGGTGTTTCTCGACGGCGCCGGATCCTACGGAACCAACGGCGGCGATCACGTCGCCGCCGATGCGGTGCTGTTGTCCAAGAGCGTCGGCCAGCCCGTGCGGGTGCAGTGGACGCGCCAGGACGAAACCGGCTGGGATCCCAAAGGGCCGCAACAGCTGCTCGATGTTCGCGCCGGCCTCGACGCCGGCGGACGGATCGTCGGCTGGGACACGCAAATGTGGCTGCCGAACCCGGCCCCGGGCGCGCGCGCGCTCCTCGCCGCCGACGCCGCCGGCCTGGCGCAGGACCACGGAGCGGGCGCCGGCGCGATCACGCAGAACGGCGATCCGCCATATCATGCCGAGCACGTCCGGGTCCTCGTGCACTGGACCAAGGAAGCGCCGCTGCAGCTGTCGAACCTGCGCGCGCCCGGCAAGATCGCCAACGTCTTTGCGGTGGAGAGCTTCACCGACGAGCTCGCGGCGGCCGCGGGCGCCGATCCGATCGACTTCCGCCTCGAACGACTGACCGATCCGCGTGCAATCGAGGTCATCAGGCGGACCGCGCAGGCGTTCGGCTGGCAGGCGCGCCGGTCGCCGAACCCGCGAACCGGCGACGGCGGCGTCTTCCAGGGCCGCGGCATGGCGTACATGCGCTACAAGCAGGCGGAGAACTACATCGCGATGGCGATGGATGTCGCCGTCCATGCCGACACCGGTCGCATCGATGTCCGGCGCGTGGTCTGCGCGCACGACTGCGGTCTCATCGTCAACCCCGATGCGCTGAAGAACCAGATCGAAGGATGCATCGTGCAAACGCTCAGCCGGGCCCTGCACGAAGAAGTGACCTTCGATCGGTCGCGCGTGACCAGCGTCGACTGGGCCAGCTATCCCATCCTGCGGTTCCCGGAGGCGCCGCAGGTCGAGGTCGTCCTGATCGATCGGCCGGACCAGCCGCTGCTCGGCGCGGGAGAAGCGGCGACGGCACCGGTTGCCGCGGCCCTGGCAAACGCGGTGTTCGACGCGACCGGCGTGCGGCTGCGCGCCGTACCCTTCAGACCGGATCGGGTCAAGGCCGCGCTTGCCAGCGAGCGTCGCGTGACCGCGGCGATCGGACGGCCGGCGTGATCCGCCGACTCTCTGCCGCGGCAGCGCTGGTCGTTTTCACTGGCGCAGGGACCGCGGCGCTCACGGTTCCGACTTTCCAGGAGCAGGGGTCAGCGATGGCGAAGCATGCGAGCGGGACGTTCGACGTCAAGATCGTCCCGCAATCGCCGGAAGAGAAGGTCGGCGACCCGACCATTGGACGGATGTCGATCGACAAGCAGTATCACGGCGACCTCGAGGGGACCGGACTCGGCCAGATGCTCACCGGGATGGCGTCGGAGGTGAAGGATTCAGGCGCCTATGTGGCGATCGAGCGCGTGCGCGGCACCCTTCACGGCCGCAAGGGCTCGTTCGCGGTTCACCATCGCGGCATCATGACTCGAGGCGCCCAGGATCTCATCATCACCGTGATCCCCGACACGGGGACCGAACAGCTGACCGGCATCACCGGCTCGATGACCATCGAGATCAAGGACGGCAGGCACTTCTACGGGTTCGACTACACGCTGCCGTAAAGGAAAAAACCGCAGGGCCTCGCCTGATCCACCCAACTGACCGACCCGTCGGGTCTTCAGCGCCTGGCCGCGGCCTTCTTGTTCTCGACATAGGCGGCGCGGAGGACGTCAATCAGGCGCGCATCGACCAGGCCGGCGGCGTTTCCCTGGTAGTTCAGGTTGTGATCGGTGCGGAACTTGTCCACTGCCGCGATCGTCTCTTCGTCGAACTGCGAGAACTCGCGTGTGTACTCCGCATTCGCCTTCCGCAACTCGGCTGCGATCTTGTCGTATTGCGTGGGGTCGGTCTTGCGCAGTTCCACCATCTTCGAGGTATTGATTGACGGCGGCGGATCCGGGAACGCGGCGAGCGACGGGCGCCAGTAACCGGCAGCGTGCAACATCCGCTTCAGCTCGATGACGTCGGGGCCTTCCACCCGCGAAAAGCTGCGATAGCCCAGACGCCTGCCGGTGGTGAAATAGATGCGCTTCATCTCGGCGACCGGCTCGGGGTTCTCTCCGACCTCGATCGCCAGCGTGATGAAGTCGCCGCCACGGCCGGGATCGTTCGGATCGGCGATCTTGATCGCCGCCGACTGCAGGTTACCCCATCGCTTGTCGCCGCCTTTGGCGTATCCCGCTTCGAGCGCGAGGATCATCCGCTCGGCCAGAGGCGCACCGCTGCCTTCACTCGCCTCGAAGCTCGATGCGACAGCGTCGACCACTTCGGGCCCCACCATGATGTTGGCCTGCACGGTGTAGTTCTTTCCCTGGCGGCTGCCGGCCCAGGCGTTGTTGGCCTTGCCGGTGTGCGCGGCGGCGCGCCCCTTCATGTCGATCACGCCGACCTGCCGCGACTCACGTCCCGCATCGTCGGCCAGCAGCTGCGTGAGCACATCCGCCGGCTCGACGCCTTTGGCGAGGAGATCGAGGCCGCGCGGGCCGTATTCGACGACGGTCGATGCCTGCGTGCAGACGGCGCCTACGCCGGCGCGCACGTGCGGCACGGCGCGACCGACGAAGGGCACGCGCGTCGTCACCGCCGCGCCGGATTGCCCGGTCGCCGGATCGATCGCGCACAGCGAAAACGTCGAGTACTGCGGCAGACCTTCGTCGTTGAGCGCAACGCCATCAGCCGCCCGAGGCTGCTGCCCCGCTGCCGGCGAAGTCCAGGCCAGGCTGAGACACACGCAGAAGACTGAAACCAGACGCACCATGGGCATGATGCTAGCACCGTCGCCGCGCCGGCGGCCACCGCAGTGGCGCGCGAACAAATCACTTCTCGACGAAGCGATAGCTCGCATGGGCGTCGTGCGCGGCCGGCAGATCGGCGACCACGAGCGTCGCATGAATCTGTTCACAGTCGACGAACGGAGCGTTCTGGTTCTCAATGACCCTTCGATCCGGCGGTTGGCATGCGAGCTTCAGTGTCCAGGGGCAGGCCAGCGGATGCGGAACAAGCGATGCGGGATGCCCGCATGAACGATGTCGCGCTCATGGGTGAGCCCGGCCTTGGCCATCACCCGCTGCGAGGCGATGTTGGCCGGTGTCGTGATGGCGACGAGCGAGCCCAGATTCAGCTCCGCGCGGCCGATGCGCACGCAGGCGGTCGCGACCTCGGTCGCGAGGCCCCGCCCCCAGTATTCCGGCATGAAGCCGTAGCCGACTTCGACGTCGTCCACGCCTTCGACGTCGAGGTGCCGGAGAATCGCGCGGCCAATCACAGCCGACGTCGACGCGTCGCGCAGCATCCACATGCCGAAGCTGTGATCGGCCCAGTGCTTCACGTTCATCTCGAGGTACGCCAGCGTCCCGGCCTGGTCGCGCACACCGCCAAGCAGGGCCATGAACTGTTCGTCCTCGTCCATGCGCCGCAGATCGAGCCAGTGCGCCGCCGTGACACGCTCGGCGCTGAGCCGCAGCGTCGAAAACGCATCGAGCATTCTTGAATTTTAAATCCTAAATCCTAAACAAATCCTAATTCTTAATTCCTATTGACCAGGGTGGTACGCGCGCTCGGTGTGTCCCGTCAGCTGCGCGGGATAGAAGTAGACCTCTCGCAGATTTCCGGTGCTGTAGCGCTCGGCCTGATCCTTGAAGTGCTTCGACTTCGGGTCGCCGCTCTCGCCGCCGGCCGAGACGGCCTTGGCCTTCACCTGATCGCCGAACTCGACGACCGCAACGAAGCTGTTGCCGGTGTTGCCGTACATCTTCTTCGTGTTCTTGTAGCTGCGTGCGCCGAAGGAGGCCAGTGATCCCCACCGCGACGAGGTGAAGCCGACCGGGATGCTTGGGCCGGCGTCGCTGAACGGCTGCACGATGTCGCCGGTGAGCCGCTGGAAGCGGTTGATGTCGCCCCACGGCGTGTTCCATTTGCCGAAGTCGGCGGCGAGCTTGTCCGACGCCGCGGCGAGCGACTGCAGCTGCTCGTCGGCCGTGGCGCTGTTCATCATGTAGTGATCGGCGGTGACGCCGGTCTTGCGCGCCTCGTCGCCAACGCGGCGTCCGAGATCCTCTCCCCAGTAGACCGCCAGGGCCGTCGGCACCGAGCTGGTGGACCAGCGATAGTCCCAGCCGCGCAGCGCCGCGATCTGATCGGCGAGCCTGCCCTTCAGCGGATTCGAGGCGGCCGCCGCATCGTAGGCCTTGAGCAGCCGTGGCATCAGGGTGGCAAAGGCCGGCAGGTAGCTGTCGTAGGCGGCGGTGATGAGGCCGTCGAGCGTGAAGTCCTTCTTCTTGTCGAGCACGCGAAGGGCGTGGAAGCCGCGCGCGCTCTCCTCGGTGCCCCGATCGACATAGGCCGGATAATCCGCCTTCTTCGGGCTGCTGGGACCGGCGGCCGACCACGGCCAGTTGTTGGTGTTGTAGAGCCAGCCCGTCGCCGGATTCAGCAGGCCGGGGGTCTCGTCGATGGACAGGACACCATGCCATTCCGTCGCGGGGTTGCTGCCGTCCACCGGCTTGGTCCAGTCGAATCGGGTGTCACGCTTCGGAATGAAATTGGCGTGGAAGTAGGCGATGCTGCCGTCGGCGTCGGCGTAGATCGTGTTGTTGGACGAGTTGGTGTGCAGTTCCATCGTCTCTTTGAACGCCTTGTAGTTCTTCGCCTTCGTGCGCAAATACGACTGTTGCAGCGCCTTGAGCGGTTCCTGCATGAGCCGGACGCTCACCCACTTCCCGTCGGCTTCGCGCACCACGGGTCCGTGATGCGTCCTGTAAATTGTAAATTCCTTGTGCGCCATCCCGGCCGCGGTCTTGTAGGGCACGGTGATCTTGCTCACGGTCACCGGGCGATCCTCGGTGCCGTAGCGATAGGTCACGGCGTCGCCCTTCCTGGTCACCGTCTCGAGATATTCGTCGATGTTGTCGACGCCGCTCGAGGTGTGCATCCAGCCGACCCGCTCGTTGAAGCCCTGGTAGATGAAGAACTGGCCCCAGGTCAGCGCACCGTAGGCATTCAGGCCTTCGGTGCTGGTCATCTGCGCCTCGGCGCGGAAATAGAACGACGTGTGGGGGTTGATCAGGAGCAGCGCGTGATGGGATGTGGTATTGGACGGTCCGACTGCAGCGCCGTTCGATCCGGTTGGCTCGACGAAGCGATCCAGTTCGTCCGGCGGCGTCGATTTCGGGGGCGTCTTACCGTAGAAGGCTTCGAGCTGATTCAGGTTCACGCGCTCGATGTCGCCGCCGATGCTCCCCTCGCTGAAGGTCAGCGCCATCCATGGCTCGAACTGCTTGATCACGCGCGGCTTCACCGTCGGATGCTTGTAGAGATAGTAGTTCAGCCCGTCGGCCCAGGCGTTCATCAGTTTTTTGAGCCACTCGGGACTCTTCTGGTACTGGTCCTTCATGTCGGCCGGGTCGATGAACAGCTTCATCCTCAAGTCGCGATAGATCTCGGCCTCGCCCTCGGCTTCCGCCAGACGGCCGATGGAATTCAGGTAGTTGGTTTCGACGCGGTTGAAGTCGTCTTCCGCCTGCGCATAGATCACGCCGAAAACGGCGTCAGCGTCCGTCTTTCCCGAGACATGCGGAATGCCCCAGTTGTCGCGGGTAATGGTGATGCCCTGGGCCTGCTTCTCCCATGCGGTGACGTCCTTGTCAGCCGCCGCCCGTGGCGCTCCCGACAAGCCAGCCAGAACGAACAGGAGCACGAGTTTTTTCATGCGGCGGATTGTGCCACGAAAGCGCCATCCGATTCCTGCTAGATTTGCGGTCGAGGAGCCCTGGGCCATGACCACCATGGACGCGATCGCCGCCTTCATCGACGCCGCGTGTGTGCCGCTGGATTCCGGCCACGCGTCGGGGACGCTCGAGCTGGCCAACACCATCCTGGCTGAGCATCCGGACCTGGCGAGCTTCAGCCTGCTCGCGGCGGCCGCGCTCGGCGACGCCGAGGCAGTACGTCAGCTCGTGGTTGCGGATCCGGCGAGCGCGACCGCCCATGGCGGCCCTCGCGGCTGGGATCCACTCACCCATCTGTGCTTCTCGCGCTATCTTCGCCTCGATCGCGCCCGGTCGGACGGGTTCGTGCGCGCCGCCAAGGTGCTGCTCGACGCCGGCGCGAACCCGAACACCGGCTGGTTTGAAGATCGTCACCAGCCGAAGCCCGAATGGGAGAGCGCGATCTACGGCGCGGCCGGCGTCGCGCAGCACCCGGAGTTGACCAGGCTGCTCCTCGAGCGCGGCGCGGATCCCAACGACGAGGAGACGCCGTACCACGTCCCGGAGACCTGGGACAACACGACGCTGAAAGTGCTGGTCGAGAGCGGGAGGCTGACCGACGCGAGCCTCTCGATGATCCTGCTCCGCAAGACCGACTGGCACGACTACACCGGCATCAAGTGGCTGCTCGAGCGCGGCGGCGATCCGAATGTCATGACCCGCTGGGGAAAAACCGCACTGCACAACGCCATCCTCAGCGACAACGATCTCCCGATCGTCGAACTGCTGCTCGATCACGGGGCGGACCCGGCCGCGGTCGCCTCGCGTCCCGAGCGCGGATCGCTGCAGAAAGGACATCGAACAGCGATCCAGATGGCGGCGCGGCGCGGGCGCGGCGACGCGCTTGATGCGTTTGCCCGCGGCGGCGTATCGATCGAGCTCGACGGACTGGATCGACTGCTGGCGGCCTGCGCGCGACACGACGCCGCCGCCGCGCAATCGATCGCGCTGACCGAGCCGCAGATCGTTGGCGAATTGCAGGCGGATGGTGGCCGCTTTCTGGCATGGTTTGCCGGTGTCGGCAACACCGATGGCGTCCGTCTGCTGCTGGATCTCGGCGTCGCCGTCGACGCACCGTTCGTGGAGGGCGAGGGCTATTTCGACGTCGCCCCCAACAGTCTGGCCATCCACGTCGCGGCGTGGCGAGCGCGGCCGGCGACGCTGCGCCTGCTCATCGATCGCGGCTCGCCGATCGACGCGCTCGACGGCAAGCGACGATCGCCGCTGATGCTCGCCGTGCGAGCGTGCGTCGATTCGTACTGGGCCGGGCGCCGGACGCCCGAGTCGGTCGAAAGCGCTACTCGATGCCGGCGCCTCGATCGCGGGCGTCGCATTTCCGTCCGGGTTTGGCGAGGTGGATGAACTGCTCAGGAAGAGCGGGGCTCGACAGTCCGATGTAGGATCTCGCGACACGTGAAGCGCCAGAACCGAAAGAGGAGTCATGCGAATCACCTCGCCCGGCGTCATGTTTTCGCTGCTGTGGGTGACGGGGCTTCAGGCCCAGAATGCTCCCGCTCCAGCCGCGATCGTCCAGCGGCTCGACACACCGGAAGCGCGGGTCATCGTCGCGACCCTCCAGCCGCGAACGCCTTCAATCGCGAAGAACGGGCACGCGACCGATCGCGTCCTCGTCTACCTGGATGACGGAGTGATGACGCGCAAGGAAGGCGGGCAGTCCGCCACCATCGAATTTCATCGCGGCGACGTGCGCTGGCGGCCGGCCAGCGGAGCCTACACCGCGGAAAACACCAGCGACCATCCGATTCGCATTCTCGAGGTCGATGTCAAGGGACCACCGACCGCCGTGCCCGCCCACTCAACGCTCGATCCAGCGGCGGTAGACAGCAGGCACTACAAGGTCGAGTTCGAGAACGAGCGCGTCCGCGTGCTGCGCATCCATTACCAGCCGCACGAGAAGGGGGAATTGCACGAGCACATCCGGAAGCGGGTGGTCGTCTATCTGAACGATCAGCCAGGCGCCAGGGCCGATGACGTGCGGATGGCGGGCGCCGCGACGCACACCGAGCAGAACGCCTCAGATCGGCCGGCGGACAGAATCGCCATCGAGCTGAAATAGCAGCACGTCACGCTTTCCTTGTCGTCGCCCTGATCGTGCCGGCTGTCGTCTGCGCTATCGTTCGCCGTGCGCGTACCGCGCTCACCGCCGCGAATCCGGGGGAGCCTGGGTCAATGCGCCGTTGAGCGCCGCTGCCAGCCGAATCCCGGCCAGCGCCAGCCGCCGATCCACCACGTCTATGTGCGCGCGATAGTAGGCCTCGTCCGCCTGGCCGTGCTCGGGCAGCAGCGCGGCCTTAGCGAGATCGTGCGATTGCATCGCCCAGTCCGCCGGCGTGCCGCCCGACTGGCGTTCCCAACCGTTCTTCGTGATCAGATTGCGGAGCACCTGCAGATAGGCGGCGTCGTCGAGGCTCCGATGCGCGATGAGGCCGCCATCCCAGACGCCGTGCAGGTTGCATGGGCCGGTGCTGCATGTCGCCGATCCGAAGAGGGTCACCGGAATGTCGTTGCCGCCGTGTCCGACTCCGAGCGCGTGAAACGGCTGATGCAGATCGCCGACCAGGTGGACCAGGAACTTGAGCGCGATCGCCCGATCCGCCCGATCGAGCGATGGATCCGCCACTCTCGCCTTGTTGTAGGGAATGCGGTCGACGGCGCAGTCGCGCCATTGATCGGCGCGCGCTCCGGCCGCAACCGCGGGCTGTCGGGGGCAATCGCGATCGCGGTCGTAGCCGGTCGCGGCGGCGGGAATGTTCAGGAAATGCCAGAAGAACGTCTGGTACACGCCGTCGTGGTACCGGTCCGCCCACGACGACACATCCGCGAGCGTTTCGGGGCCGAGCAGCCAGACGACGTTGCGACGCGCGACCGGTGTCAAGCGCTGGTCGGCGATCAGCGCGACCAAGCGATGGCCTTGAGCGCTCCACGCGTGCGCGCGTGCAGTCGCGCCCATCGTCACCATCGACAGGACGATCGCTCCGCCCACCAGCGCGCGCACGCTCACTTGGCCGGGGCCAGGTTCTCGGTCAACTCGATGTAGGTGCCCCACGGATCGGTGAGGAACGCGATCGCCGTAGCGGAATTCGGCAGGCGCGTGTAGGGTCGATCCAGCGTGATGCCGGACGCGGCGAGCTTCTGGCAGAAGGCTTCGAGATTCTTCACCTCGAAGCCGATGTGGTCGAGAGCCCTGCCCTTGGTACCGATCGTCGGCGCGTCGGCCTTGGCGAACGTCAGGTTCACGCCCGGAAGATCGGCGGCGTCGAACTGCCCGCGCTTTCCAGGGGCGGCGCCAAATGTCTTCGCGTACCACGCCTGCGTCTCGAGCGGCGCGGCGGTGTAGAAGTGGATGTGATGCATCTTCAGCGGAACGTCGATCGTCTTGTCCTCGAGGATCTCCACGCGCATGTCGTCGGGACCGAGCAGGTAGACCTGCGTGGGCCTCGCCTGCGGCTCCATCTCGAGGCCGGCCGCCTGCCACTTCGCGATCCACGGCGCGATGTCCTTGACGAGGAAGCCGACGTGATTGACAGTCGAGCCCACCGTGCCGCCGGCCGGTTCGGCCTGTCTCAGCATCACGAATGTACCGGGAAACTGGATCAGTGCCAGCGCGCCGTTCTGCACCGGCGTGCCACCGAGCGCGGCCCAGAATTTTCGCTGGGCATCCAGATCCTTGACGGCGAGGTGCAGATGACCCATCACGACGCCGGTCTCGCCCGGCGCCGCCAGTTGGGCGAGCAGGCTGGGACTGTGAGCCGCCGCGAGCATTCCGACAATCAGAGCGATCGAGAGGCAGGTTCTCTTCATGGGGCCAGATCCTACTCCGTTTGCGGGCTGATCTCAGGGCGTCGATCGAGGACGCTTTTCGCGACGACCTGTAATCTATCGCGATTTCGAATTCGATGCAGCGGCGCCGAGTCAACACCAAGGACACGAAGGACGCCAAGGCAAACAGGCGGAGCCTCCCTCTGTCTCCTTTGAGTCCTTGGTGTTCGATCAGCGTCGCGCCCAGGCACTACGCCGAAGCGAGCAACGGTCTAGCTCCTGGCGTCGAGCGCGGCCTTGACCCTTTCGGGTGTGAACGGCACTTCCCGAATCCGCGCGCCGGTAGCGTCGAAGACCGCGTTGCCGATGGCGGCAGCGACGATCGTAATCGCGGTCTCGCCCGCGCCGGTGGCCGCCACGTCGGTGCGATTGATCAGCACGCTCTCGATCGTCGGCACGTCGGCGCCGAGCGACAGGCTGTGGAAGGTGCGCCAGTCGATTGAGGTGACCCTGTGTTCGTCCCAGGTCACCTGTTCGCCCAGCGCGCGGCTCAGGCCCTGCAACGCGCCGCCCTCGATCTGGTTGCGAATGCCGTCGGGATTGGAGATGGGCCCGCAGTCCTGGGCGACGAAGAATCGGGTGGCGGTGACCCGGCCAGATGTCTGATCGACGTCTACCTCGGCCACCATCGCCACGTAGCCGTTGTCGCCTTCATACGCGACGCACGAGATGCCACGACCGCTGGCGATGCCGGTCCGAGCCACGTCCGGCTTCGGCGACGGGCGCGCGACCCACTTCGCCGCCGCCGCGGCTTCCTGGACCACGTGACGGAGCCGCGCGTGGCTGAGATGACGCAGCCGGTAGGCCACCGGGTCGACCTTCAGATGCGACGCAATCTCGTCCATGAACGACTCGTGCGCGAACGTGTTCTGCAGCCGCGACGGCGAGCGCAGCGGGCCGGTGAAGAACGGCGACGCCACCGCATGCATCAGCACGCGCTCGCTCTTGACGGTCCCGGCGCCGCCGCAGCGACCGCCAACGCAACCGGCGACGTAGGACGGCGCGGCGTTGCTGTTGTTGTTGAACGAGCCGCCTGGCGCCGGGGCCGGCGTGCGCGGGTTGAACGGTGCGGCCTCGAAGCCGACCAGCTGACCGGTGATCACGTTGCCCGGCCGGTCGTAGCCGGGACGGCCGCCCAGGGTCGGGGACCAGCCTTCGTAGTCCCAGGCGAGAATCGCGCCTGTCCCGTCGACGCCGACGCGCTGATCGATCACGAACGCGACGCCGTAGTTCTCCCACGCCATTTCGTCCTGGCGCGACAGCTGCACGCGAACCGGCTTGCCGACCGCCTGCGACAGCAGCGCCGCATCGTAGGAGACGGTGTCCGCGCCGTTGATCCCGTAACAGCCGGAGCCGCGCGTGAAGATGACGCGGACGTTCTCGACCGGCAGGCCCAGCAGCAGCGCCGATCCGCTGCGCGTCGGGTATGCCGACTGCGTCGGCGACCAGATCGTCGCCCTGCCGTTCTGCACGTCGGCAACCGCACACGAACTGCCGACCGACCCGTGCATCTGATACGGGTGCAGGTAGGTGGCCTTGAGCACCGTCGCCGATCGCGTCAGCTGCTCGTCCACGTCGTTCGAGTTCACGAGCAGCGTGTCGCGTGATGGCTGCTGACTGCGGAGATGCTGGTAAAAGTCGCGCTGGCCTGGCAGATCGACGCCGCTGCTCCAGGTCGCCTTCAACTGGCGCGCCGCCTGGATCGCCTGCCACGGTTTCGCGGCCACCACGCCGACAAAGTTTTTCCTGACGACCACCTTCACGACCCCGGACAGGTCGCGAATCGAGCTCTCGTCGACGCTGACCAGTGCGGCGCCGACCGCCGGCGGTCGGACCACGCGCCCGTGCAGCATGCCCGGAAGGCGCACGTTGTGCACGAACTCGAACGCCCCGGTCGCCATCGCCGCCATGTCGAGTCGCGGCGCTGGCTTGCCGAGCACTCTCCACCCGCCCGCCGACCTGCGCTTCGCAGTGGGGCTGAGCGTGAGATTGAATTTCTTCCCGCCGACCAGGTCGCCATAGCCGGCCCACCGTGAGGCGTCTCCCTGAACACCGACGACGCCGTCGACGACGGTGAGCTGATCGACCGGCACGCCGAACTGTGCCGATCCCAGGCGCAGGAGCGCTTCGCGCGCGGTGGCACACGCCTGGGCGAGGTTGGCTTCGTTGAAATTTGTCGGAGTCGACTGACTCCCCGACGTCGTTCCCTGATCGGGCGTGACGGAAGTGTCGCACTGAATCAACGACACGCGCGAGAGCGGCACCGAGAGCTCCTCGGCCACCAGCTGGGCCTGAGCGGTGTAGATCCCCTGACCGAGCTCGCACTTGCCCGTGTAGGCGGTGACGCGGCCATCAGCGGAGATGGCGAGCCACGAATCGAGCTGCCTGGCGACGCGCCTGTCCTGCGTGGCAAACGGGCCCTGGCCGCCCGCCACGGCGTCGGCCAGCGCCGACACGCTGCTGAAGCCGACGATCAGCACGCCGCTGTCCTTCAGGAATTGCCGGCGCGACACCGTCATGCTTCCTGCCCTCCGGCCTTCGCGGCGGCGCCGCTCCGGCCCGGCCCGTGCGCGTACTGCTTGATGGCACGCAGCATGCGCGTGTGGACGAAACAGCGGCACAGCACGGTCGACATCGCCTGCTGAATCTGCGCGTCGGTCGGGTTCGGGTTCTGATCGATGAAGGCCTTGGCGGTCAGGACGACGCCGCTCAGGCAGAAGCCGCACTGCGCCGCCTGCTCGTCGATGAAGGCCTGCTGGATGGGATGCGGCCGCTCGACCGTCCCGAGCCCCTCGAGGGTGGTGATCTCCGCGCGGCCGATCGTGGCAACCGGAGTCACGCACGAGCGCACGGCTTTTCCGCCGACGATGACGGTACAGGCTCCGCATTGGCCAAGGCCGCAGCCGAACTTGGGGCCGTTCAGTGCGAGGTCGTCGCTGAGGACGTACAGGAGAGGCGTTGCGGGATCGACGTCGACCGAATGCGCGCGGCCGTTGACCGTCAGATCAATCGCGCTCATGAATCGAGTCTAACCTACCAGCTGTTTCACCGTATAGACCGCGCCATTGATGACCACATGCCCGGTGCGTGGGGCGCCGCTGTCGTTGGTGACCGCCCGCAGCTTGACGGTTCCGGGCCCCGCGACCGGCATGGCGGTTGGAGCGGCGCTCTTCACCACGAGCCACGAGGCGTCGGAGCTCGCGGTCCAGCTGCAGCTGGAGTCGGGTGCGGTCACGGTGATCGTCCAATTCGCTTCTCTTCCGCCGACGGTCTTCGCCGTGCCGCCAAGTGTGACCGCGCCACACGATCCCCCGCCCGGCGGCGGTGCGGCGTCCTGGGTCACCGCAAACGCCTGTCCCCCCACGCTGATCGCGGCACTGCGTGCCGCGGCGGCGTTGGCGCCGACCGCGTACGACACGGTGCCGTTGCCCGTTCCCGAGGCGCCCGACGAGACGGCCAACCAGCTGGAGGCCGTCGATGCCGCCGTCCACGTGCAGGAATTATCGGAGGCAGTTACAGTAAACGACCCGTTCCCGCCTGCCGCAGCGTAGCTGGCGTTGGTCGGCGACAACGTGATGCTGCACGCCGGCAGCGAGGATGTGCCGGTCTCAGGCAGGATGGTGTTGTCGTTGCTGCGCGGGCCCGGCGGGTTGGTGAAGTAGGCGATCGGGCTCAACACCACCTGATCGACGATGGCGCCGTCTTCACGCTGCTGAATGCGGAGCGTGTGCGTCCCGGTGCCAGCGAAGTAGATCGGAGTGCCGGGCGTGCCCCACCCGTTGTCCGCCCACCCCCACGAATAATCCGCGGGACCGCTGGAGCCGTTCTGGAGCACCAGTTCCGCCGAGCTCGACGTGGCGATGCGCTGGATCGGATCGCCCGTGGCGGTCACCGAGTCGCTGAACTGCAGGTGGACCGAGTCGTTCGAGAAGGAATTCCCTTCGGCTCGCATCCGCAGCCACAGGTGATACGGCGTCCCGCCGTCCGCCGTAAAAGCCGCATCGACGTAGTTCGCGGGCGCCGCCAGCGCCGGAGCGATCTTCGCCTGGCTGGCGTTGGGATTCCACACCGCGGTGCCGTCTGCCGCTGTCGAGTCGGTGAGCAGCTGCCAGTTGCCGTTGAGGGTTCCCTTCGCCGGATAAACAACCACCGTCGTGGTGTCGGGCGGCGGCGGATAGGTGCAGGGTGCCGGTCCGCCGTCGTTGCTGGCGTCGGGATCGGTGCAGGTCGTGTTGGAGGACGCCGCGCCCTCCGGAAGAATCGTGGAGTCGCCGTGGCGCGGCCCCGGCGCATTCGTGATGTAGGTATCGGGGCTCAGGACGATCTGGTCGACGAACGGGCCATCCTCGCGGGGCTGAATGCGGAGCGTGTGGGTGCCGGTGGCGGCAAAGTAAATCAGCGCGCCCGGCACACCCCAGCCGTTGTCCGCCCAGCCCCACGAGCTGTCGCCGCCACCGCTCGGCCCATCGTCGAGGATGAACTCCGCCGAGCTCGAGGTGCCGATGCGCTGCGTGGCGGCGCCCGCCTGCGTCACCGAGTCGCTGAACTGAATGTGGACCGAATCGTTGGATAGCGAGTCGTTCTCGGCGCGCAGGCGCACCCAGACGTGGTACGCCGTTCCGGCCATCGCCTCGAAGGTGGTCTCGACATAGCTCGCCGGTGCGGCCCGCGCCGGGGAAACCTTTGCCTTGTTGGCATTGGGATTCCACAATGCCGTGCCGTTGGCTGCCGTCGCGTCGAAGGCGAGCTGCCACGCGGTGCCGGTAATCGCGCCTTTTGCCGGGTAGACGACGATGGTGGTGGCGCCCGGTGGGGGTGGCGGCGGCGGCGGCGGCGGTGGCGGATAGGTGCACGGCAACGGGCCGCCGAAGTTGGTGGCGTGCGGGTCGCCGCACGTGGTGGGTTCCGTCGGCGGCGGCAGTGTCGGCGTCCGCCAGGCCACCGTCTCGATCGAGCCATCCGGCGCCAGATTGTTCCATTTCCGATCGAACACCTTGCCAAGTTCGGTGAACAGGAAGTCGTTCAAGGGATCGCCCGGCAGCTTGTCGGTCAAGATGTTCGCTTCGAGCTGGTTGTCGTCCGACGCGTCGGACCAGTTCGAGGTGCCGAACGCCACGACGTGCTGAGTGTGGAACCAGATGGTCTTCTGATGGTTAAGGCCGTCGTGCGCCCGCATGCGGATTTCGATCGTGCCGGGATACTCCTGAGCAGCGGCCACCAGCCGATCCATCTGCACCTTGTTGCCGGGGCGAGCGGTATTGGTGTACTCCTTCGGCTCCAGGTACATCCGGATGCGAACGCCGCGCGAGGCGGCCCGAATCAAGGCGTCAATGGGACGGGCCAGCGTGATCCGGTACATGTCGACGTCGATCCAGCCGCCCGACGGCTCCTGGTCGATGAGCGGAATGAGGCGATCCTGATAGCTGTCCTTGGGGGGAAAATTCAGACGCGGATCGAGCGGCGCCACGGGGTAGTTCCTGACCAGCGTCGGCGGCACGTTGGCGTAGTCCGCATATTCCTTCGTGTTCGTCCAGATGTTGTCGAACATGGTCATGAACGAGGGCAGGAGCTGCTCGGAAAAATAGATGACCTCGTCCTCGTAGTTCTGGTACGGCACGATCGGGACGAACGCCGTCGGGCTGAAGTTGGCGCCCGACCACTCGATCACGCCCTGTCCGGCGAAGATCATCAGCTTCCAATGACAGATGTCGCCGGCGATGCGTTTCCGCATCGGGATACCCGCCGCCGCCAGCTTGTCGAGGAACGGGCCGTTTGCCGGGTACTGATCGTTGGCGCGCGGGTCCATGATGATGCGCACCGCCACGCCGCGGTTCCTGGCGTTGACGAGCGCGGTGACGTAGCGACCGTCTTTGATGAACCAGATGCCGACGTCGATACCCTGATGCTCGTTATTGATGAGCGCCAGTAGCGGAGTGCGGCAGTCGGTTGCAGAAGCGTCGCACAGCGACTCTCCAGCTGAGGCGTACTGCGTCGAAGACAGGCTCGCCAGCAATAGCAGAGCCGCGATCAGGACATTGCGCATAGAAGTCATACCCGCGACCATCGATTACGCAATGTACGCGCCACGAAGCGACGCAACGACCGCGTGAATCCCTAATGAGTGAGGCCGTAGAACAGGTAGTTCACTCCCAGCTTGTAGGCCTCGTTGGTGTCGTCAATGGGGCGCAGCCCCGTCCCTGACCATTCCCAGTACTGCGAAATGTCAGTGTTGTAGTTGACGATCATCATCAATCGTTTCATGGGATCGTTGTCCTCGAAGACGCCAAAGAAGTACGGCTTCCCGGCGTTGTAGGCCTGCGGGATGACGTCGAGGTTGTCGATCTCGAAAAACGAATGAAAAATCGGGTGCGTCGGGCTCATCGGCACGAACCGCACCCCCGGCAATACGCGCCGCATGTTCTGCTCGAACGGCCCCCAGCCGGGACTGCCGAAGTCGCCTTCGGCCTTGAAGTCGTCGACGATGACAAAGCCGCCCTTCTGCATGTAGGCGCGCAGTGCGGCGGCCTGCGCGTCGCTCATCTGCCACCAGCTCACTTCGATAATGTAGGCGACCGCATAACGGAACAACTCGGGATCGTCGAGCGTGACGGTGTTGATCGCTTCCTGGGCGCCGAAGTAGCTCACCTCGTTCATGATCTTCATGAGGTTTTGCTCGGCCATCGGGTAGCCGTGCGCCCAGGACGGCAGCCCGCGGTACCAATAGCCGCTCGGATCGCACTCGTAGATCACGCGCACGAAGTTGAAGCGGCCGTCGTAAGGGGTGTTGGCCTCGGGTTTGAAGCTGCGGGCGCGCGGGCCGCCGAAGCCGCCGAAGAAGCGCCGCTGCGCGACCGTCGTCACGGCCAGAAGCAGGATCAGCAGCGAGCCAATCAGCGTGCGCGCGATCGTACGGCGACCGTCGTGACCCGAAGCCTTTGGCCCGGCGATCATCAGTAACCCAGGCGGAGGGTGCCCTCTTTCATGCCGTTGACCGATCCCGTGGTCAGCCAGTCCAGCGACGCCTTGAACATCAGCAGCCGGTTCTTCTCCCACATCGCGTTGTGCGAGGAGCAGGCCAGGTCCACCAGCAGCTTCTGCGGCGCCGCGAGATCGGCGTACAACTCGCGGACGCGTTCCGGTGACACCTGCTTGTCGTACTGCCCCGTAATCATCAGGGTCGGCGTCTGCGTCTTCCCCACCGCCGCGGCGTTCCAGCCCCACGTCGCCGTCTGCGGCGCGCGGCGGACGCCCGGTCCCCAGGTCGCACCGACCGGATCCGAGGCCAGCATCGCCGACCAGACGGCTTCGCCGACCGCCGGCTCGTATTGCGCCGGACAACCGACCTGGCGATCCCAGTTGGCGTAGAACTCCTCGCGCGACTGCGTGTTCATGGGGATCCCGTCTGGCGGCATCTTGGCGGGCGGGGTCGACGAAGCATTGCGACCGTAGGCCGGGGCGAGCAGGACGAGGTTCTGCACCTTGTCCGGATGCTGCGCCGCATAGCCACCCGCGCGTGGTCCGCCGAGCGACCACGCCAGCAGGCTCACCGTGTCGACATGACGCAGTGAGCGGATGTAGTTGACGACGGCGTCGATGTCGTTCCAGTCGGAGGCGATCGTGGTCAGGGCATGAGGATAGGTCGCGGCGCAGGGCGCGGCGATCAGGCTCGGCACGAATGCCGCCTGGCGATCCCGGGCCAGGTTGCAGGGATCGTTCATCACGGCCGGCCGGTTGGATCGGCCGTATCCGGTGGTGTCCATGGCGAAGACGTCGAATCCGGCGGTGGCGAGGTACGCCATCCAGCTGTAGTCGCGCTCGGGGACGTCGAAGGCGACCTCAGCCGGGGTGCCAGCGCCGTGCACGAACAGCGCGACGCGGTGGCTGTTCGACACGCGGCGCAAGGCCGTCCCGGCCTGGACGCGCTCGCGGACGTAGATCGGAACATCCTGACCCGCAATGGCGGGCACCGTGGACGTGACGCGCACGTAGTGATCGACCGAGAGCAGACGCTCGCTGTCGTCGCCGAACGACAGGCGGGCCAGCGCCAGGACGCACGCCGCGAGAACCAGTGTCTTCATAGCTGGATTATAGGGGGCAGGTCTCGATTTTCGAGCCCGCCTCGAAAATCGAGATCCGACCCCTTCACCGTATAATGCCCGACGCCCCCAGGAGGAGCCCTCATGCGTTTTGCCCGACACACGCTACTCACAATATTGCTGGTGATGCCGATCCTCGCGGTCGCCCAGGACGCCGGGCAGCCGACCAACGACGCGCCGAACAACTACACCACGATCAAGGACTACTTCAAGCTGCCCGAGGGGCGCACCTGGGGATCCACCAGTGCCGTCGACATCGACAAGGACGGCACCTCGATCTGGGTCGCGGAGCGCTGCGGCCAGAACAGCTGCCTCGATCGCACCACCGGCAAGATGTCCGATCTGCCGAGCGTGCTCAAGTTCGACGCCTCCGGCAAGCTGGTGAAGAGTTTCGGCGCCGGCCTGCTGATCTTCCCGCACGGCATCCACGTCGACAAGGACGGCAACGTGTGGGTCACCGACGGCCAGGACGATGCGCCGCTGCCGGCGCGCGGTGCCGGCGGCGGGCGCGGGGCGGCGGGCGGCCGCGCGGCGGCGCCAACCGGTCCGATCGGACCGCGGCCCGGCGCGACGCACGGGAACCAGGTGTTCAAGTTCAGCCCCGAGGGCAAGGTGCTGATGACGCTCGGCAAGCTGGGCGGGGCGGCGGCGCCTGATTATTTCTATCAGCCCAACGACGTCATTACCGCTCCCAACGGCGACATCTTCGTCGCCGAAGGCCACGGCGCCGGCAACAACCGCATCCTCAAGTTCGACAAGAACGGCAAGTTCATCAAGGAATGGGGCAAGCTCGGCACCGGCCCGGGTGAGTTCGATCAGCCGCACGCGCTCGCGTTCGACTCGAAGGGACGCCTTTTTGTCGGCGACCGCAACAACAATCGCGTCCAGGTCTTCGATCAAAGCGGCAAGTACATCGAGGAGTTCAAGCAGTTCAGCCGCCCGAGCGGCATCTTCATCAAGAACGACATCCTCTACTCGGCGGACTCGGAGTCCGAGTCGGTGTCGCGCAACCACTACGGCTGGAAGCGCGGCATCCGCTGGGGCAGCGTCAAGGACGGGAAAATCATCGGCTTCATCCCCGATCCGATGACGGGAACCAACAAGGACACGCCGCCGTACGGCGGCACGAGCGCGGCCGAAGGCGTCGCCGTCGACAAGTTCGGCAACATCTACGGCGCGGAAGTCGGACCGAAAGCCGTCACGAAATACGTGAAGAAATAGGTCATCATCCAGTCCTTGGTCAACTGGTCATCTGGTCATGATCGGTTGACCAGATGACCGCACTTCCACCCACATTATTGCGGACATGTGTCCGCTCTCGCGGGCATGGCCGCTGCGGGCCTCACGCTCAGGAACTGCACCTTCGGCGGCAGGGTCGGCGCGAGTGTAACGGCGACTTCCAGCTTTCCCCGATCGCAGTTCAGCGTCCACGATCCGCGCAGCGCATTTTCCACGTGGTCGAATCCGCTGCCCGCGGCGCAGGCGCCGACCGTCGCGTGGAGGCGGTCGATCTCCGCCCGCCGCCGCTCCCTGGTCTGATCCAGAAACAGATTTTCCGCCGCGATGCCGTCGGCGAGCCGATCGTCCCAGCTGACGACCAGCCGCGACACCTTGTCGCGCGCATCGAGCAGCGCTGGCGACGCTGCCGGCTGGCGCGGACGCAGTCCGCCTCTCGCGACCAGCGCCTCGAGCGCCTGGGTCGCGATGCCGCCCCACCCGGTGTAGGTGAGGTTGCCGAAGGCGACGATGCCGACGCCGTAATCCGGCAGCCAGGTCATGACGGATCCGAATCCCGGCAGGCCGCCGGTGTGGGAGACGATGGTGCGGAACGCGCAGTTCTGGGCCACCCGCAAGCCGTAGCCGTATCCGCCTGAGGTCATTTGCAGCGCGCCGGTGTTGCGATCGCGTGTCACCGCTGACGGCGCCGGTGACCACAGGTGCTGCATCTCGCGCAGCGACGCCCGATGGATCGGCGCGATCTCGGGTCCATCGTGCGGCGGCCACGCCGAGAGAAACATCGCGACGTAGCGGCTCAGGTCGCTCACCGACGTGAGCATCCCGCCCATCGATCCAAACGATCCGTTCGCCAGCAGCGGTTCGCTCTTCCAGCGCTCGTCTTCCCAGCGGTAACCGTGCACGAGGCGGCCGGCGGGAACGGTCGATGGTTCCAGCGTCGTCGACGTCATCCCGAGCGGCTGCAGGATATTCGCGGCGACGTACTCCGGATAGGGCCGTTTCGAGACGTTGGAGACAATGCGGCCGAGGATGGCGAAGCCGAGGTTGGAGTATTCGTAGGCGATGCCCGGCGCGTTTGAGAACGGAATGCCCCGTCGCAGCATCTGCGACAACTGTTCGTCGGAATCGGCGAGCTGACGATCGCCCCAGGGATTGTCTTCCGGAAACCCTTCGGCATGCGAGAGCAGGTGGCGGATGGTGATTTTCGGCGCGTCGCTGGTGGAGTACTTCAGGCCGGTCATCTCCGGCACGTAGCGTTCGGCCGGGTCATCGAGCGACAGCCTGCCCTCGTCGCGCAGCTTCAGAATCGAGATCGCCGTGAAGCTCTTGGTCATCGAGGCGATGCGGAACACGCTGTCGGGGGTGATCGGCGCCTGCGACTCGACGTCACGCAGGCCCGACACGCCGGTGCTGACCAGGCGGCCGTCCCGGATCACGCCCCACGCGGCGCCGGGGACGTGCCGCTCGGCCACGAAGGCTGCGAACAGGCGGTTGACCTCGGCAAACGCGGCGTCCAGGGTTGGGCCCGACGCCGGCTGCGCGCGAATCGCAACCGGCGCGGGAGCAAACAGCAGCGAGAACACCGCGACGAGGACACAGGCGTGGAAGGTCCGGATCATGACGCGTAGTATGCGCTAACATGCGCGGAACATGACGGTGATGACCCGGAGAATGTTTCTCGCCGCCGGTGGCGCAGCCGCGGTGTTCGGCTACGGCTTGCCCGCCGCGGCTGCCGATCCAGTGCGCGTCGGACAACAGCCGCTGAAGCTCGGATCGGATCGCGACGGCGTGCTGTTCGTGCCGAAGGGCTACAAGCCCGAGGTGGCGGCACCGCTGGTGCTGATGTTCCACGGCGCCGGCGGCACCGGCCTTGGCGTCAGCTATACATTCGACATCGCCGACGAGCTCGGCGTCATCGTGCTGGCACCCGACTCGCGCGACGAAGCGACCTGGGACTTTCTCATCCACGGCTACGGCGAGGACGTCGAGTTCATCGGCACCGCGCTGCGCGATACCTACGCACGCTGCACCGTCGATCGCAAGCGGATGGCCATCGCCGGCCATTCCGACGGCGCGTCGTACGCGTTGTCGCTCGGCCTTGGCACCGGCGACACCTTCGGCAAAATCATGGCGTTCTCGCCAGGCGTGATGCGGCCGGCGGAAGTGCACGGCAAGCCGAAGATTTTCATCTCGCACGGCCTGAGCGATCCGATCATGCCAATCGACGTGACCAGCCGGACATTCGTGCCGCGCCTGAAAGCGCTGGGCTACGACGTGACCTACCGCGAATACGAAGGCCGGCACGGTGTCACCCCGGCGATCGTGCGCGAAGGCTTCGAGTGGTTTCTGGCGTGAAAGCGACAAAGCAACCGAAACCGAGGAGAGCAGCGGCGCGCCCGCTGCTGACGCTGGCGGGGATGCCGCTGGTCGGTCACCTGGTGCGCTCGCACTGGAAGGCGCTGACGCTGGCGCTGATGGCCGTGGTGGGCGAGACGGTCGCCGACCTGCTCGAGCCGTGGCCGATCAAGATCGTCATCGACAACATCCTGCAGGGCAAGAAGCTGCCGCCGCGCCTCGACGCGATCGTAGCGCTGTTCCCGCACAATGCGTTTGCGACGCTGAACTTCGCCTTGACCGCGGTCCTCCTGATAGCCGTGGTCGGCGCCATCAGCTCGTACAGCGAGAAAGTCCTGACCACCAGCGTCGCGCAATGGGTGGCGCATGACCTGCGCCGCATGGTCTACCAGCGCATCCAGCGCCTGTCGCTCGCCGAGCATGGTGAATCGCGCACCGGCGACCTGCTCACCCGGGTCACCAGCGACATCGACGCAGTCCAGGACTTCATCACCACGGCCCTGCTCGGCATCGTCATCAACCTGCTGACGCTGGGCGGCATGCTCGCGGTGATGTTCTACATGAACTGGCGCTTCACGCTGGTCGGGCTCTCGGTCGCGCCGCCGATGTTCCTGCTCGTCTACGTCTACACGCGGCGGATCAAGACAGCCTCGCGGCTGGTCAAGAAGCGGGAGGGCGAGCTGATGTCGGGCGTCGCCGAGGTGCTGACGTCGATTCAGGTGGTGCAGGCCTACGCCCGCGAAGATTACGAGGACCGCAGGTTCGACTGGGAGAGCCGCCAGAACGTCGAGGCCGGGCTGCGCGCGCGCAGCATCAAGGCGCGGTTGTCGCCGATGGTGGATCTGCTGGTCGCCATCGGCACCTGTCTGGTGCTGGGCTATGGTGCCAGGCTGGTGCTGGACGGCGCGCTCAGCACCGGCCAGCTGATCATCTTTCTTCTCTATCTCGGCAAGACCTACAAGCCGATGCGCGACCTCTCGAAAATGACCAACACGGTGTCGAAGGCGACGATCAGCTTCGAGCGCATTCAGGAACTGCTCGACATGGAAAGCCGCGTTCGCGACCTGCCCGGCGCCCGGCCGGCACCGCGGTTCGATGGCGCGCTCGCGTTCGACCACATCACCTTCAGCTACGACGGCGTCAATCCCGTCCTGAAGGACGTGAGCATGCGAATCGAGCAGGGCCAGGTGGCGGCGATCGTCGGGCCGTCAGGGACCGGCAAGACCACGATCGCCGGGCTGATCCCTCGCTTTTTCGATCCACAGGCAGGACGGATCACCATCGACGGACACGACGTGCGCGAGTTCACGCTCAAGTCGCTGCGCGAGCAGGTCAGCTTCGTACTGCAGGACACGCTGCTTTTCCGCGGCACCGTCTGGGAGAACATCGCCTACGGCAGGCCCGATGGGGAAATCGAGGACGTGGTGCGCGCCGCGCAACAGGCCAACGCGCACGAGTTCATCGTCAAGCTGCCGGACAGCTACGCGACCATGGTCGGCGAGCGCGGCACGACGCTGTCGGGCGGGCAGCGCCGGCGCATCGCCATCGCGCGGGCGATCGTCCGCGATACGCCGATCCTGGTTCTCGACGAGCCGACCGCCGGGCTCGACGCCGCCTCGGAACGCGCCGTTACCGAAGCGCTCGAACGGCTGATGAAGGGGCGCACGTCCATCGTGATCGCTCATCATCTCGACACCATCCGGAACGCCGACGTGATTTTCGTGGTGAAGGACGCGGAGGTCGTCGAGCGGGGCACCTATGCGGAGCTGCTGGCCAAGCGAGGCGTGTTCGCCGGCCTGCACGCGATCCAGTCGAGCGGAACGGACCGGCACGTCACCCTGCCAGCCCGCTCTTTGTAACTTGTCACTTCCTCATTGTCACTTCTTGAGCGCCGGGTTGACGTAACCCGCCTCGAGCACGCGGGCCGAGGGACGGAAGCTGAGATAGTCCACGTGCTCCGGAATCGAGGCCCATCCATGTGGCACGCCGGCCGGGATGATCACGATGTCGCCGGTCTTGACGGTCTTTCTGACCACGTCGGCGCCCACGATCATCCCGCTGCACGACGGCCCGTTGAGGACCTTCGTGACTTCGGATTCCGGTCCGGACTTTCGGCCGTTGACGATGTGGCCGCCGGTGACCATCGTGCCGCCGCCGGACACGATGAAATAGCCCTCGGTCTGCTGATCGTGCGCGATGCCGCCGGGCGTCCCCGCCGGCGGAGGGGCCGTAGACGGCGTGCCGCACGGCTCCGGCGCCGGCGCGGCACCGCGACCAGCCGCGGCTCCCGCGCCTCGCCCCGCCCCCGCCCCACGCGCGGCGCCGGTTGCGCCGCGATGAACGATGCCGACCGCGTAGTTCTCGTTGCCGATGTCGACGACTTTGATCTGTCGATCGACTCCCGGAAGCGCGTTGACCGTCTTCACGTCTTCGTCGGTAATGAAGGTTGCCGCCGTGGGCTTCATTCCTGACTGCGCCAGCATCACGGCCGGCGCGAGAATGAACGGAACCGCAAACACACTCAGGATGGCCTTTTTCATGAGGTCTCCCCTTTCGCCGCATACTATAGCCCCAGTTGAGGAGTCGGACATGACAGCACGAACAATGGCCGGGATAATGCTCGCGTTGACGGTGGCTCTCGGCGCGCAACCGGCCGGCCGCACTACGCGCAACGCCCGCTGGACGTTCATGCTCGCGTCAACCCCATGCCGGTCGCCGGGGGAACCGGCTCTCCCCTCAACGCACTCGCGATATTCTGAGTAGCGGGACTATCTGCCAGGTGCTGGTACTGGCTCTTGGGTCCCCGCGCCCCGCTCCCAGCCCCGTAGGAGAATTCCTTATGATGATGACCCGTCGAGATGCCGTCGCCGCCTTCGCGCTGTTCGTCGACATGTTCGCGTCGGCCGGTGCTGTCAATGCGCAAAGTCCTGGCGCTGCGGCCCCGGCGACGCCGCGGCCTCCGGTCTTCGTGCACGATCTGCCGAACGTCTCGCTCGAAGGCTGGGAAGTGACGGTCAGCCACGTGGACTACCCGCCCGGCCGGATTGGCGCCATGCATCATCATGCGGGCTTCGTGCTGGCCTATGTGCTCGAAGGTTCGGTGATCGCCAAGATCTCGGGACAAGGCGACGAGAAGACCTATACCGTCGGCCAGATGTTCTACGAGCAGCCCGGCGCGACACACGAAGTGTCGAAGAACGCCAGCCAGACCCAGCCGGCCAGGCTGCTGGCGATGATCTTCGCGAAGAAGGGTGCCACGCTCACGACGCCGGGTCGCGCGGCCGGCGTCTAGCGCGCGCAGCGGCCGTGCACGCGGTAACGGGCGAGCGGTTCGACTGCGCCTGAGCCCGCGTGTACGATGTCATCTTGCTGAACCACGCGTCCATCCGGCCATGTCACTCACCCTCGACCACCTGCGACGGTTTGCCGTCGCCCGCAGTCTGTTTCGCCCGACGACCCTGAAACGGGCGCTCGATCGCCTCGGTTTCGTTCAGGCCGACCCGATCCGGGCGCCAGCCCGCGCGCAGGACCTGACGCTGCGACACCGGGTCACCGGCTATCGAGCCGGCGATCTGGAGCGGCGCTATGCCGCCGCCGGCGTCGAAGAGGACGTCTTCCTCAACTACGGCTTCGTCACCCGGGCAGTCCACGAGCTGATGCATCCACGCGTCCGCGCCGGCGCATGGTCCGTCTCGCAGCGCAAACGCGCCGACGCGATTCTCGATTTCGTCCGCGCTCGCGGCAGCGCGCACCCGCGGCAGGTCGACGAGCACTTCTCCCAGGGAACGGTCACCAATTACTGGGGCGGCTCATCGAATGCGACCACTCATCTGCTCGACCAGATGCACTATCGCGGGCTGGTGCGCGTCGACCGACGGGAAGCCGGCATCCGGGTCTACGCGGCGCGCGACATCGCTTCGCCGGCCGTGAACAGCGGCGATCGCGCGGCTCGCATCGACGCGCTCGTCGACATCGGCGTCGGCCTTTACGCCCCGCTTCCGAGCCCGAGCCTCTCGTATGTGGTGGCGCGGCTCCGTTACGCGGCGCCGCAATGGCATCGCGAGCTGAAACCGGCACTGCAGCGAGCCAGGCGGCGCCTGTCGCACGCGCGGGTGGGCGGGCTCGAATGGTATTGGCCGACAGACGAGACGATCGATGCCATCGCACCGGCAGAAGCGGTGCGCTTTCTGGCGCCCTTCGATCCGGTGGTGTGGGATCGCCGGCGGTTCGAGCTGCTATGGGGATGGCCGTACCGGTTCGAGGCGTATACGCCGGTCAAGAAGCGGGTGCGCGGGTACTACGCGCTGCCGCTGCTCTGGCGCGAGCGCGTCATCGGCTGGGGCAATGTCGCCGTGAATCATGGCGCACTCCGCGTCGAGCTCGGGTATGTCCGCGGGCGGCCGCCGCGCGAGCGCCGCTTTCGTCAGTCGCTCGACGAGGAGCTGGAGCGACTGCGCCGGTTTCTGGACCTGCGTTCGCCAACGCCATGAGAGCGAAGCCGCAACTGTCGGAGGAGGTCGAGGACTACCGCGATCAGCGCTGGTGCCGTGAAGGGACCCGCCAGATCGAAAGCGCGCTCGACGCCGAACAGTTCGTCGAGCAGATCGGATTCACCGCCTGTCTGACCGATTCGCGACGGCCGGGGCCGTCGCTCTACGTAGCGGTGTGCGGGCGCCGCGACGCCGTGATGCCACGGACGGTGCAAAAGGATCCGGAGGCAGCCCTGACGTGGCGGCTCAAGGACGAGCTCGTCGGTCGCAGCAAGGTGTACTACGCAAAGCTGTCACGCGGAAAAACCATGTTCCTCGCGCCGCGGATGATCCCGTTCTTCCACGCGGTGTGGGGCATCCGCAGGTCCGAGGAACCGCGGCGCCTCAGCCGCCAGGCTCGCGCGGTCCTGAAGGTACTGCGCAAGGAATGGGAGATGAGCACCTCCGACCTTCGGGACGAATCGAAGGTCAAGGATCGGATCGCCTTCACCAGGGCGCTCGATGAGCTTCAGGCGGCGATGATCGTGGTGCCGAGCGAGGTCTGTTACCTGCCGAAATTCACCTACATCTGGACGCTCGGGGTGGGACGTTTTCCCGACGCCCTGCTTCGCAGGGTCAATCGCGAGATCGGCGTACGCGAAATCGCACGCTGCTTTCTGGCCGGCGCCGGCACGACTCTGCCGGGCGAGCTCGCGCGGGTGACCGGTTTGTCCAGGCCGGAAGCCGGACGCGGCAACCGGGCGCTGGTCGCCGAAGGCTACGCCACCATAATCGCACCCGGCACCTATCAACTGGCCACGCACGCTGACGGAGCAGGTGCCTGACGCTTCCTCAGAAATACCACGGAGATCGCGAGGACTTTCTCGTCGGGCCTGGTCGCAGAAATTGGCGTCGGACACGTTTTGTTCGACTGAGGCCGCGCGGTAACATCTGCCGGCATGATGCGCCGACTCAGGCGCGTGCGCCGGGCGGAGACCTGCCGGCGAGCGTGCCTGATCGCCCTCCTGCTCCTGAGCGGCTGCCGATCCGAGCCGTCCCGGCCCCAGGTGCACACCGTCGTCTGGAAGCCGGTCGGAGCCTGGGCCGGACGCGGCGACAAGCAGACCGAAACGTTCACCAGCGACACCGGTGGATTCCGCGTGCATTGGGAGACCGCGAACGAGTCGCCGACGGGCGGCGGGCGGCTGCGCGTGGTCTTCCGCAGCGGTGACAGCGGCCGCGAGATCATCGAGGCGATCGACGCGCAAGGCGCCGGAAGCGGCGTCGAAGAGGTGGCCGCCGATCGCCCCCGCTGGTTCTATCTCACGATTGAATCGGCGAACGTCGACTGGAAGGTATCGGTCGACGAGCGGCTGAACGCTGTCGGGCCGCCCTCTCAGACTCGTGCGACACCGGTTCGCGTTCTACCGGAACCGGCATCAGTGATCGGCGACCTTGGGGAGGCGGGTGAGCACGGTCTGCTGCACCGCGTTCTGCACGTCGACGACCGGCGACAGCCCCGACACGGTCACCGTTTCCTCGAGCGAGCCGACGCGCAAATCGGCGTTGATGGTGGCGGTGAAATTGGTCGGCAGCTCGACCGCTTCGCGCTTGATGGTATTGAAGCCGGGCAGCGTGAAGGTGACCGACGCGAGGCCGGCGATAGCGCTCTGCGCCAGCGCCGCCGTCGGCATCAGACCGACCCAGGTCGTCGCGATCAGGATTTTCATCAGCGAGCTGCGTGTCTGCACGGCCTCTCCTTGTGGACGGATGAATGCAGCGGCGCGACCTGGTAGGAGGCTGGAATGTATGACCGGCTCCGGCCGTGGTCAATTGAATCTGCACGATGAACTCCCGTATTACACTCAGAAGGCCTGACTGAACCATGGGAGACTGAGACTGTGATGAAGCGAGCGATCCTGTTGATGACGCTACTGGCCGCCGCCAGCTGCGGCGGTTCGAGCACGAGCGCTTCGAGCCTGCCGCCGACCTCGATCGGCACTTTTACGACCACCGATTTGACAATTGGCACAGGAGCGACTGCCGCGAGCGGCAGTCGAGTGGTCACCGGCTATGCCGGCTGGCTCTACGACACCGGCAAGCCCAACGGCAAAGGCAACTCGTTCGACCCGGGCCCGGGTCCGCTGACCTTCACGATCGGCGCGGGCTCGCTGATTCGCGGTTTCGAGCAGGGTGTGATCGGGATGCAGGTTGGCGGCCAGCGCCGCGTGATCATCCCGCCGGACCTCGCTTATGGAAGCGGTACGCCGGATGCGACGAAGATCCCGCCGAGCGCGACGCTGGTCTTCGAGATCATCTTGAACAGCGTGCAGTAACGCCGTGCGTGGCGGCCTGGTCGTGACTGCGCTGCGCCGCGGGCTCTCGAAGCGTTGTCCGCACTGTGGCCAGGGGCCGCTGTTCGAAGGATGGTCGCGCCATCTCGACCGCTGTCGCGTCTGCGGCCTCATCTACGAGCGCAACCCGGGCGACACCTGGGCCTTCACGGTGATCGGCGATCGACTCCCGATCGCGGCGATCGTGGCGCTCATCTACTTCGGCTTTGGACGGACCCACCAGATCGTCGGCGTCTTGACGTTCCTGGCGCTCGGCGCCCTGCTGGTCTGGACGGCGCCAAACCGCTGGGGCGTCGGGATGGCCCTCCACTACCTGTCGCGCGTCTACTGGCCCGATCCGGAGGATCCGGTTCCGGGCTCCGCGCCTCGGTCCTGACGTGGCGTGGCGGCGCCAGGATCGCAGCGCCGCAGCCGTAATACAATCTGCTGTGTGAACCAGACTTTGACCGCCTCGGCCGCGCTGCTGGCACTTGCGGGCGTCTCGTGCGCGCGGCCGGCGAAACCCAGCCCACTCATCGCGGCGAGCACCACGATGGTCACCGCGTGGCAGGTGCCGCAGGATCCGACCAACGACACATCGCTGGATCCCAAGCTCGCCGATCAGATCAAGTGGGGCTACCGGATCTTCGTCAACACGCCGCACGAGGCGCCGAGCTTCACTGGCGGCGCCGTCGCGTGTGCAAACTGCCATCTCAATGCGGGCCAGCGCGAGCGCGCCCTGCCGCTTGTCGGCATCACGGGGATGTTTCCCGAATTCAACAACCGCGCCGCCCGCCTCATCAGCTTGCCGGATCGCGTCGTCGACTGTTTTTTGCGCAGTGAGAACGCCACAGGCCTGGGCACCGATGCGCTGCCGACGCCAGACGCCAAGGAAATCCTCGCCGTGACGGCCTACCTGACGTGGCTGGGGCGCGGCTACCCGGTTGGCGCCAGCCCGGCGTGGAGAAACAAGAACGCGATTGCCGCCGACAAACTGATTCCGGTCGCCCGCATCGACAAGGCCGCCGGCAGCGCCATCTACACCGAGCGCTGCACGTCGTGCCACGGACCGGACGGCCAGGGCGTACAGATCGGTGACAAGAAGGCCGGTCCGCTGTGGGGAGATCGTTCGTGGAACGATGGCGCGGGTGCTGCGCGTGTGTATACTCTCGCCGGCATCATCCGCTACTCGATGCCGTATCTCAACCCGGGCAGCCTCACCGACGAGGAAGCGCAACAGGTGGCGCGGTTCATCACCTCGAAACCGCGGCCGGCCTATCCGTTCAAGACGCGCGACTATTCCCGCTCGAAGATTCCACCCGACGCGGTCTACTACTCGCAGGAGTAGACTGAATCCATCATGCGCCGGGTGGCCCTCGTTCTGCTCGCCGTGGCAGCGCTGGCGGCGGGCGCCGACGCCCGGTTGCAACGGCGCGGCGGCCGTTTCGGCCGCGGCATGGCCAACATCGTCAACCCGGACTACGACGGCGCCTTCATGTTCTGCCGCATCATGTTCCGCAACGCATCCAACGGCGACGGCGGCGGCTGGTCGGTGGATTGGCCGCGGGCGGACGAGAACCTGTCGTTCCGCTTCTCAGAATTGACGCGCACGACCGTCAGCCGATCAGCGACCGGTGAATGGAACCACGTCGTGATTCCGTTGACCGATGCCGACCGGCTCTCGCACTGCCCTTTCATCATGATGACCGAGCCCGGCGGCACCTACTTCGACGAGGCGGAGGCGGCGGGCCTGCGAACCTATCTGCAGAAGGGCGGCTTCCTGTGGGCGGACGACTTCTGGGGCGATTACGCCTTCGATCACTGGATGAATGAACTGCGCAAGGCGCTGCCGTCGAGCGACTACCCGCTCACCGATGTGCCGCTGGATCATCCGCTGTTCCACGTCCTCTACGACGTCAAGGAGATTGCGCAGATCCCGTCGATCAATTTCTGGTACGGCACCGGCGGCCGCACCTCCGAGCGCGGCCCCGACAGCGCGACGCCGCACGTACGCGCGGTGTCCGACCGCGACGGCCGCATCCTGGTGGTGATGACCCACAATACCGATTTCGGCGACGCGTTCGAGCGCGAAGGCGACAGCCGTGAATACTTCGAACGCTTCGCCGGCGCCGGCTACGCCTTCGGCGTCGACACGCTGCTCTACTCTATGACCCACTGATGGCATGGCGCGCGACCATGCGTCGCGCGATCAAGGGCTCCATCTAGCGCACGATGCGTGGACCACGGGGCGTGGCGGGCGCGGCCGGCGGGCCGATGATCTTGAAGACCCGGCCAAGCGTATAGCTCACGAGATACAGCTCGCCGTCGCGATCCCTGCCGAACGAGCTCACGCTCCCGAACGGTCCGGAGGCGCTCAGCTCCGCGGTGTGCTCGACCAGCCCGGAGGCGTGCCCTTCCCCGCCGCCGTCGACGGTGAGTGCGATCGAGAAGACGCGTCCCGCGACGAAATCCGCGAAGAAGTAGCGCCCGCGATACGTCGAGGGCAGCGCGCTGCCGCGATACACGAAGCCGCCGGTGATCGACTGCCCCACCGCATGATCGTATTCATGAATCGGATCGACCAGCGGCAGATACGCCGCCGGGCGCGACGTCACGTTGTCGTGCAGACCCTCTCGATTGCGCCAGCCGTAGTTGCGGCCGCCGCGGCCGGCCGGTTCGTAGTCGATCTCCTCGAAGCGATTCTGGCCCACGTCGCCAATCACCAGCGCGCCCGTGCCGCCGCTGGCCGGATCGTCGAAGGTGTAGCGCCACGGGTTGCGCAACCCGAAAGCCCAGATTTCCGGCCGCGCCGCGATCGGCGCCGCGGCGGCGAACGGATTGCCGGCGGGGATTTGATAGCCCGACGGATGCGTGTCCGGCACGTCGACGTCGATGCGCAGCATCTTGCCGAGCAGCTCCGACGGGTTCTGCGCGCGATGGTCGGGATCGTCAGCGGATCCGCCGTCGCCGAGACCGATATAGAGAAAGCCGTCGGGCCCGAACGCCAGGTGACCGCCGTTGTGGTTGGCAAACGGCTGCGCGATGAACCCCGGTCCCGCTGCGCCGCCCCAATGCAGGTCGAAACGCGATCCGGCATCGGCGGTCACGCCGTTCCCGGTTCGCCGGAAGCGGGCGACGACCGTGTCGCCCGACCGATTCGTAAAATCGACGAAGAACCGGCCGCTGGTGACGGTGTCGGGCGTGAAGGCCAAACCGAGCAGTCCCTGCTCCCCACCCGAAACGATCGCCGGCGAGAGGTCGAGAAAATCAGCCGCGAGCACCGCCGCCCCGCGCACCACGCGGACGTGGCCGTCCTGCTGCACCACCAGCTGCACGCTGCGATCGGCGGGATCCTGAACGAACGCCACCGGGTTGGCGAACCCTGACGCCTGGACCCGTAACCTCAATTGCGCCCGCAGTTCCGCAACCGCGCCGAGAATCACGAACAGGGCAATCACGATCGCACGAGGCCCACGCATACGGGTATCCTAATACCGTGTCCCGGCACTGGATCGTCGTTTGTGGCCTCGCATTCATTTCGTGCGGTTCCTCGCCGCCACCGCCGGCGGTCGACACACCTGGCGGCACCCAGACGATCAATGGCAGCGAGCGGATCGGTTGGGATCAGGCTGCCGCCGACGCGGTCGAGTTGGCGATATTCGGTTATGCCATCTATGTTGATGGCGCGCGCACGGTGGCGAGCGACGTATCGTGCGCCTCTGCGCCCGATGACACCACGTTCGCGTGCACGGCGCGGCTGCCATCGATGACTGCCGGTGCGCACACGCTGGAGCTGGCGTCCTTCGTCGATCAGGGAACCCTGCTCGAGAGTGCACGCTCCGCGCCGCTTCACGTCGTGCTGGCCGCGCAGACGGCATCGATTGGAAGCGCACCCAGCCTGCGCGACGGCCTTGCAGCGGGCACCAGCCTCGTGGAGGGTTTGACGTCGCCAACCGACCTCGCTTTCGCACCCGACGGCCGGCTCTTTGTCGCCGAACGCTCCGGCCTGGTTCGCGTCGTCCGCGACGGGCGGCTGGTCGATGAGCCGGCAGTCTCGTTGACCGATGTCGCTGGCAGCGGCGGCCAGTTGCTGGCCATCGCCGTCGATCCGCAATTCGCGCGGACCCATTACGTCTTCATGATCTACACCACGCCCGATCGATTCAGCGAGCCGGCGTTCACGCTGGCGCGCTTCCGCGCGGTGTCCGACACGCTGGGCGATCGTGCGGTGCTGCTCGACGCCGCACCAGCGGCCGCGTCGTCGCCATCGGCTGCGCTCCGTTTTGGACCGGACGGCAAGCTCTACGCGGCCTACGACGACGGCGGGGACGCGGGGCAGGCTCAGGATCCGTCCTCGCTCAGCGGCAAGGTGCTGCGTCTCAACGCCGATGGAACGACTCCGGCTGATGCACCCGGGTCGACGCCGATCTGGGCCAGCGGTTCGGGCTCGCCGATCGCGATCGATTGGGATCCGTCGACGGCGACGATGTGGATGGCTGATCGGAGAGCGGGATCGGCGCCGTTTGCGTTCTACAGCGGTGCCCTGTTTCCTGAGTGGAGCGGCCGCCTGCTGAGTGCGGACAGTCTGTTCGACGGTCAGACCGCTGCGCAGATTACCCGGATCGCGGTTGGACCCGACGGCGCGATCTACTACGCGACCGCGACCGGCATCGGCCGGATCGTGCCCGGCTCCCAGCCCTGAAACCAAGAACCAAAGTCCAGCGACTGCGCCACGAGACGAAATCGGAACGCGCGCTAGCGCCCCCGCGGTTTGTACGCCTGCACGGCTCCGGTGCGGCCGTTCGTCACGGTAAACGATCCGTCGTTGCTCGCGCTCACCTTGAGCCAGTGCGCGGTCGACTCATCGAGGTTGGCGATGCGATCGTCTTTGAAGAAACGCGGTCCCGGCGGCAGCGACCGGTGCAGCTGCCATGCGTCCTCGAGGCCGCGCGCCTGATGAAGCGCCGCGAGCACCTCGGGCGCGCCGCCTTTCCTGGTGCCGTTGTTGAGAATGGCCACCCGCGGCGCGATGCCGGCAAACGACGCGCGGCCGCCGGCGTCGGCACCCGCGTGATGCGCGACCAGATAGACATCGGTTGGCCCGATCAGGTTGACCGGGCAGACCAGCGCGAAGAGCGGCGCCCCGGTCAGGTCGCCGACATCGAGGAAGGTGAAGCGGCCGAAGCGAAGGTCCACGCCGGTCGAACGCGGATTCTCGCTCGGCTCCTGAGCGGGAGGCGCAACCGGACCGCAGGCGGGATTGGCGCTGCCGGCCCCGGCCAGCGGCCGCTGCAGCGTGGCGCCGGCGGCGCTGACGATCACCGCGTCGATTCCCTTCAGCGGAATCCGGTCGCCGGGCCCTGGCGTCAGATGTTGGCCCCTGGCGCGCACACGCGCGTAGGCTTCGAACGCGGCTTGCGTCCCGGCGACATGCTCCTCGGCGTTTGGCGCCGGGCTCTCGTGATCGACGAACGTCCCAATCGGGATCAGCTGGGCGAGCTCGGGCACGGCGCCGTCGTGATCGGCGTGGAAATGCGTGATGAGGAGGTAGTCGATTCGCGTGACGCCGGCGGCCTTGGCCGCGGCGATGATGCGGTTGGCGTCCCGGGCCTTGTGCGGATCACCGGGCACCGAGGCGAACGAGCCGTCGCTGGGAAAGCCGGTGTCGATGAGGAGCGTCTCGCCGGCCGGCGTCACCACGAGCGTCGACTGACCGCCCTCGACGTCGATGAAATAGATATCGAGCGTCTTTGCCTGCGCGGTCGCTCCGCGCGGAATGATCCAGACAAGCAGCGCGCAGCAGAGTATCCCGCCAATCTGTTTCATCACTCGCCCTCGTGAGATGCTTGAAGCGGCATGCGCATCGGACTGGTCGTCACCGGTGGCTTCGACCGCTCCGGCCGGGAGCGCGTCACGCCCAGCCTGCTCTGGCTCGTCGAACGCCTCGCGCAGCGCCACCACGTGCAGCTGTTCGTCCTTCATTATTATCCCGAATCGTGCAGCTATCCGCTGCTCGGCGCGATGGTGCACGACATCGGGCGGGTCGACGCACCGCGCGGCCTTCGCCGCGTGGAGCAAAGGCGCCGGTTGTCCGGGGCGATTGAGTGCCACGGCCCGCTCGACGTGCTGCACGCCTATCAGGGCATGCCAACCATCATCGCGGCGCCGATCGCCCGGCGATTGAACGTGCCGCTCCTGGCCACGCTCGACAGCGGCGAGGCGACAGCGCTCGACGATATCGGCTACGGCCTGCAGCGGCGCTGGTTCGATCGGCGCAGCCTCGCCGTTGCGGTCGGCCTGTGCGCGCGCGTCACGGTGGCAACGCGTTTCATGGCGGGCCTCGTCCGCGACGTTTTCGGTGTACTGCCGGACGAAGTGGCGATCGGCGTCGAGCCGAGCCTGTTTCCGCAGCCGCGGCGCATCGACGGACCTCCGTGGCGGCTCGTGCGGGTTGCGAGCATCAACCAGGTCAAGGACTATCCAACCCTGCTTCGCAGCCTATCGCTGTTGATCCAGCGCGGTCTCGACGTCCATCTCGACTGCGTCGGCGAGGATACGCTGAACGGGACCGCACAGGCGCTGACGCACGCGCTGGGCCTCGAGTCGCGCGTCACCTTTCACGGGTTTCAGCCAACCGATCGCCTGACGTGGTTTTATCAACGAGCGCACCTCCACGTGGCGTCGTCGCGACACGAGGCAGCCGGTGTCGCGATGCTCGAGGCCGCTGCGTCCGGGTTGCCGACAGCGGGCACTGACGTCGGCTACGTCGCCGACTGGCAGCCCGATCGGGCCGTGGCGGTACCCGTGCAAGATCCGGTGGCGCTCGCGGATGCGATCGCCGACCTCATACGCGATCCCGCCCGCCGCGCCAGCCTGTCGGCGGCCGCGCGCGACTGGACGCTGGCCCACGACGCGGATTGGACCGCCGATCAGTTCGAGCGGATCTACCGCGAGATCAGCGGTACAAGGCCGGCGGCCTGAAGGCCGACCGCAGAATGTCAGGCGGCGGTTGCAAGCCATCCCCGCGCAGATCTGAAGGGTTTCGCCCTATGTGCACACAATCTTGGTTGCTTCCACATCCATCGTGGTCGCGGCGCTGCGCGGGTCGAATGAACTGTCGGGGCGCACCGCGAGGCGCAGCATTCGATCCGACGAAGGCCGCGCTGAGGCGGAGGACGCGGATGAGGCGTCATCGGACCGAGACGCCGGGCTCGGCGATCGGGCAACCGACAATCCGGCGCACCAGACCGGAGTCCGCGATTTTCGGGACCGTGTCCACCCGCAGCGGACGCCCGGTGACTCTTCGCGCCTTGAATACCGGCGCGAAATCCGGGTTGCCGATCAGCGGCCGGCCGTCGACGACCACCAGCCTCACGTCCCGACGCGTCGTCTGCAGCAGCGATTCGCCGACACCATCGGCCAGCGTCGGCAGGACGACGAGGTCCGCCGGCGCGCCGACCGCCAGCCGTCCGGCGCGGGGCAGGCGCAACAGCCTGGCCGCTTCGGCGGTGATCATCCCGAGCAGCAGACGCGGCGCGATCGGCAACGCTGCCCGGGCTGCCCGCAGCTCGTCGAGCAGATCACGCGAGCCGGTGACGCGGGAGTCGGTCCCGAGCGCCACGGTGACGCGCGCCTCGGCGCCGCCTCCGACCAGCGTGCCCACCAGCGCCGTTTCGCCGAACAGAAACAGGTTCGAGGCCGGACACCACACCAGCCCGGCGCCCATCCGCGCCACGCGGCGCCAGCCGTTCTCGTCGATGGCGACGCCGTGTACGATCACGGTGTTCGGCTTGAGGCAGCCGATCGACTCGAGCCGCGGCAGCTCGCCCCGAGCGTCGTCGTCCACACCTTCTGCGAGGTGAACCAAGAACGGCACCGCGGGCGAGGTCGTCCGCCACCGCGACGCGACGTCGCCGCCCGGCTCGCCTCGCGCACCCGCTGGGCGCGTCTGCAGCAGAAACGAGTGGGCCCAGCCGTATCGCCGCACCACCCGGATCGGCATCGTACGCCGCATCTCCGCGTAGAACGGGTTGTGATGGGCGACCGTGGTGACGCCGGCCAGCAGATTCTTGAGAGCACCGACGAACAGCCGCTCGATGAGCGGGTGCGCACGCCCGCGGCGAATCGCGGAATCGCTGGCCAGCCGTGCTCCCATGTCGGCAATCCATCCCGAGGCGTTCCGATAGCGATCCCGCCCCTTGATCCGGCCGTAGTGATTGAGCTCGAGGTGATCGTGGGCGTTCACGAGCCCGGGCAGCACAAAGCCACCCTCGAGATCGACGACGGTGTCGCCAGGCCTGGGAGCGTCGCCGATCGACAGCACCCGCGAGGTGAAGCGAATGGCACTCGCGAGCTGATCGCCGCTCACGACCCGGGCGTTCACCAGCGAGACGGGATTGGCCCAGATCACGGCTCTTTCACCGCATGAAACACCACGACCACCTGCGGATCGCCCCACCGCCGACGGAATTCCTTGACGCCGCGCTCCATGCCGCCCCGCCACGCGCTGAAGCGCGGCTCCCCAATCGCCTGGACCCGCAAACCCGCCTGCCCGAGCGCCGCCAGGTGATCGGCGATCGCGTGCGGGTTGAACGACAGGTCGTGCCGGGTTCCGTCGGCGCTCCGAAATGTCCGGCTCCAGCCCCGCTGCGCCCATGACGGATGAAAGTCGGAGTAGACCAGCTGGCCGCCCACCGCGAGCACTCGCGCCATCTCGCGCGACCACCCGCCGAGATCCGCGACGTCGCCGACCATCAACGACGCGTTGATCAGATCGAACGCCGATCGCCGGAACGGCAGGCGGCAGGCGTCGCCGCACACGCGGTTGGACGCTGGCGCGCCGCGCTGCAGCATCGCCAGCGAGAAATCGACTCCGAGCACGCTCGATGCGCCGGTCGCCCGCAGCATCGGCAGGTAGCGGCCCGATCCGGTGCCGACATCGAGTGCGCGCGTCGCGCGAAGATGGGTCAGCAGCGGCTCGACCACGTCCTGCTCCACCCGCATGAGCGGGTTGTGCGCGACTGGCGGATAGGTGTCCGCCCACAATTGGTATGCGCGCTGCGCCGACAGCGTCACGTCAAAAGCCCGTCGTCTCGGGCCGCTGGTAATGGACCAGGCGATTCAGCGCGCGAAGTTCGTAGGCCGCGCCGTACCATTTCAGGCCGTAGCGAAGCCCACCGGCGGCCTTCAACGCAGCGCGGCGCCAGCCGGTCAGCCGCAGGTCGGTGACCGTGGGATAGAACGCGTTGACCACCCGTTCGAAGTTGCGGACGCGGCGCCGGATGCGACCGGTCGAACGCTCCAGCCAGGGGATGCCGTCGCCCCGGCGCAGCGAGAGTCGCTCCCACCCGGGCGACGCCCACTGCTCCAGCGTTTCGGGGAACGCGAAGCCGAGCCTTCTGGCTTCGGTGTAGAGGCTGCCCTCGAGCGGCACCGGCGTGTAGGTATAGAGCACGATCTCGGTGGCCGGGTTGATCTGCTTGATGCGGCGGATGAATTCGAACGAGCGCTCGACGTCCGTCACTGGATCGGGCGGGCAGCCGAGCACGAACGAGAACTCGGGCACGATGCCGTAATCGCGCATCCGCCGCGCCAGCTCCAGCGTCAAGGCCGGCGATGACTTCCCGCCCTTGTTCATCTGCGCGAGCGTCTCGCTGGCGCCCGACTCGGCGCCGGAGAAGATCATCTTCAGCCCCGAACGCGCCATCGCATCCCACGTCGCATCGCTGTACTGCATCAGCACATCGACTCTTCCGAGCGCCCACCAGCGCAGGTGAAGGTCCCGGATGCGCAACGCGAATTCCGCGGTGCGTGCCTCGTTGATGAAGAAATCCATGTCGTGCATCTGGATGGCGTCGATGGCGTAGGTGGCCACCAGGTGCCGCATCACCCGCTCGAGCGTAGCCGGCGACTGCGCCAGCCAGCGGCGGTTCGACATCGCGACCACGGCGCAGAAGCTGCACGCAAACGGGCACCCGAATGACGAGTTGTGCGCCAGCGTCCGCTCGCCCAGATAGTTCTTGTGGATGTAGCGCGCCATGTCGACGCGGTGGTACGGCAGATCCGGCAGGTCGTCGAGGTTCGTGGGCGGTTGGATCGGATTGTGGACGAGCGGACCATCCGTGGCCGTCTTCCAGGACAGGCCGCCGACGCTGTTCAGCAGGCCGCGCGACTCCAGCACGGCAATCAGCTGCAGCATCGACCGCTCGCCCTGCGAGCGGATGACGAAATCGACGTAGGGTGCGCGCAGCACCGTTTCCGCGTGCTGGGTTGGGAAGTAGCCGCCCCAGACGATCGGCAGGCGCGGCATCGCCGTCTTGACGCGCGCGCAGACGACGACCGCCTGGCTCAGTTGTGGCCCGGGCATCACCGTCACCGCCAGCAGCGACCGCTCCGAGGCCGGCGCCGCTTTCAGCCGGGCGATGATCTCGGCGGCAGGGTCGCCAACCAGGTTCCCATCCACCAAGGTCCACGGTATCGGCGTCGAGGCTCCGGCGCCGAACTCCGGGCGCAGCGGACCGGCCTCCAGAACTGCGGCCAGCGACATCAGCGACAGCGGTAGTGGCTGCTTGCCGGGCGTGGTCGAGATCGGGTTGAACAGAACGATCACCGCGCCACCCGCAATCCGACCGGCGCGCCGCGGTACTCCGCCCAGTGGCCACGTGGGTGCTGCACGGCTCAGGCCTTCCTGCAGACGATGAGAAAGTGATCGCCGCAGGCGCGCAGCACCGGCCAGTGGCCGCATCGATCCTCGACGCGCTGGAGGTGCGCGACCAGCGCCGGATGACGGCCGGCAAACGCCTGGAGATACGGCGGCGGCACCAACAGCCCGAGCGTGCGCAGCGACACGCGCCTCAGGCCGGCGCCGGTCAAGATCCGCTCGAACTCGCGCGGACTGAAGTAGCGCGTCCACACCGTGTTCCCGTCGAGCGGGACCGGGACGAGACCGCGGCGAAAACGGATCGCGGCGCGCGAGACATCACCTCGTGCCGCATGGATCGCGATTTCCCAGGGACACACGCGCCCGATCACCGCTGCCACCAGAACACCGCCGGGCCTGAGGCGATCCACGATCGGCGCCATGGCCGTGCGCAGATCGCCGACACAGTTCAGCGCGCCGAAGTTGGAATAGACCGCGTCGAACCGCGTCGCCGTCCCCGCGAGGCGATCGATCTCGTGGATGCCGACATGCTGGACGTCCACTCGATCGGCGACGCCGGCGCGGCACGCACGCCGCCGCGCCTCCTCGACCATCGCCGGCGCCCAGTCGATCGCGGTCACGCGATAGCCTTTCGCCGCCAGATGTGCCGCGTCGGTGCCCGGGCCGCAGCCCAGATCGAGGAGATGCCCGCCGGCCGGCACGACGCCCTCCAACGCCTGGTGCACCCGCGCCCGCATCGCGCACAGAATCGGATTGCCGGCGTTGCTGCGGTCGTAGTCGCCGGCGACGCCGTCGAAGGCGTGCCGCGTGTCGGCCAGCGCGCGCGTCATGACGCCCACGGCGCGCTCCTCAACGTCGTCTTCAGCGAGCACACGCACCGGACACAGGTCGCGTCGGTACCAACGTCGAATGAGTGACGGAAGGCGCGCAGATTGCGGCCGACGATCTCTCCGATTGGCGCCTGCCGGATGTTGCCGATTGATCCCTGGAAGAAACAGGGACGCACCGATCCGTTGGCCTCGACGACGACCGAGACCCAGGGGGCGTTACAGGAGACGCGTGGAAACGGCTCGGTTCCGCGCAGTGCGGCGTAATAGCGCGGCAGCCGCCGCAGCCGGTCGGGCGACTCGGCGACGAAGCCGGATTCGAAGTCGCTCGCGTAGACCGCGATGGTTCGCTCGATGAGCGTTTCGAACTCGCCAATTTCCGCAGCGTCGAGCGCCAGCCCAGCCTGCTCGGGCACGACGGTCCGTCCGAAGCCGAGCGAAGACATGTCGGCGGGCAGGAACGAGATGCAATCGAGCCCCAGCGCCCTGGCGTGCTCGATGAGGCGCGGCAGCTCGCGAAAATTGGCGCGGTGCAAGGTCGCGCGGGCCGACAACGACACATGCGGCGCCACACGCCGCAGCCTGGCAACACCTCGGCCGACGGTGGCCAGGGCGTCCACACCGCGGATGCGTTCGTAGAGCGGCGCGCTGGCGGCGTCGAGTGAAACGATGACCCGGCTGAATTGCTGCGCGACGCGGTCGGCAAAGCGCTCCAGCAGCACCCCGCTCGTCAACAGGTGCAGCGTGATCTGCCGGGCGTGAAACCTCTGCGCCGCGTCGAACACCTCGGGGCGCAGCAGCGGTTCACCCCCGGAGAACACCACCAGGCGCGTGCCGAGAGCCGGCAGCGCGTCGGCAAGACCGTCGATTTCGTCGAGCGTCAGATCGTCCGCACCGGTCTGCTTCCACCAGTCACACGACACGCAACGGCTGTTGCATCGGCCGGTCGGATAGAACATCAGCAGCGGAAGAACAAACGTCCGGTTGGTCGCCTCCCCGAGGCGAATCAGCGTGGCCGTGGCGATCGTGGACACCGTCATCGGCTCACTTCAACGCCGACTGCTCGGTCGGCACCGCCGCGGCCTGCGGCGTCAAGAGCGCGATCAACGGCGTCGGCGGCGCCGGCGCGGTGAGCCGTGCCAGCCGGCTCAGGCGCCGCCGCAACATCGAAGCCTTGGCGCTTTGATAGACGAGGTTCGCCGCCGCCCGTGCATGACGGCGGCCCGCGGTCCAGGGGCGCGCCGCCGCGCTGACCACCAGTCCCTTCGATTTCCCGGCCCTGAACTGCGCGTGAACCAGCGCGTGGAGGGCGCGGTAGAAGTCGGGCACGTAGGTCGCGTGATACATCATCGCCAGATCGTTCGAGTCGACCCAGTTCTGCTTGCGTCCCAGCTGCGCCTGGACTCGCTGATGGAAAGTGGTCCCCGGCAGCGGATACGAAACCGAGACGCCGATATCGTCGGGCGCGCAACTGGCCACCATCTCCAGGGTGCGATCGATGTCCTCACGAGTCTCGCCCGGGTAGCCGAACTGCAGGAAGAAGCCGACATTGACCCCGGCGCCGTGCAGCAGCTGCGTCGCCTCCGCGATCTGCTCGACGCGGGTGCCCTTCTCCATCGCGTCGAGGATTCGCTGCGACCCCGACTCGGCGCCGATCCAGGCGGTCTGGCAGTCGGCAGCGCGCAGCGCACGAGCGATCTGGCCGGTCACCTGATCGGCGCGCAGCAGGCACTTGAACGGCGTGGCCGCGCCGCGCGCCTGGACCAGCGCGGCGAAGCGCTCGATCCACCCCGGCTTGAGCCCGAAGATGTCGTCGGCGATCCAGAGGTGATCCGGGCGGAAGGCCTGTTTCAGCCAGGCCATCTCGTCGACGACCTGCTCGGGCGACCTCGCCGTATAGCGCTGCCCGTAAATCGGCTTCGCGCACCAGTTGCAGTGGTACGGACATCCTCGCGTCGTCACGAGGTTCATCGAGAAGTAGCCGTGATGCGAGCGCCACGTCGATCGATAGCGCTCGACGTCCACCAGGTCCCACGCCGGGAACGGCAATGCGTCCAGCTGGCGGATGATCGCGCGGGGGCGTGTCTGCACGATGCCGCCGAGCTCGTCGCGCAGACACAAGCCGTCGATCCGTTTCAATCGTTCGGACCCACTCCAGCCGCCCGACTCACTCGATCGCCCCGAGCTGGACGACGCTGACAGCGTGTCGAGCAGTTCCACCAGCGTGACTTCGCCTTCGCCGGTGACAACCACGGCGGCACCCCGATCGAGGTAGGTAACGGGGTGGTCCGTGGCATCGGCGCCCGCGACGATGGTGACGATGCCGCGCGCCCGCGCGGCGTCGATCATGGTGAGGGCGGCCTGCCGCATGCGGAGCAGGCACATCTTGCTCAGGTAGTTGAAATTGTCCTCGTAGATGACGGCGACCCGCGGGCGATGGCGGTCGAGCGCCTCGGCCCACTCCACCTCCGACTCCGCCAGCATGGCGTCGAACAGCGCCACGCGGTAGCCATGTTCGCGGACGCAGGCTGCCGCATAGAGCGCGCCGAGCGGCGCATACGGCTGGCGCGCCTCCCACAGCTTGGGATCAAATCGCAGGAAGTACGCCTGGCCGAAGAGTACGTCCACCGCAGACGCTGCGGGCGGGCCAAGGCCCGGCCGCCGCTCCGTCGATTCCGCTGCCGATGTTCTCGCGGCGGCCGCGGGTGTTCGGAAGGGCGGCGCGACCGCGCGGGGTACCGGCGCACCCAGCGTCTGCGTGGCGGTCTTGCGATAAATCTCCAGGCTCTCTCCAGCGGCACGCTGCCACGAGAAGGACGCGGCGCGGGCGAGCCCGCGCCGCGACAGATCCTCGCGGCGATCGCGACTGTCTGCCAGCCCGACCAGCGCCCGGCCCAGTTCGTCCGGCTCGATCCGGTCGATTTCCACGATCGCGCCGCCGCCGATTTCCGACAGCGCGGCCGTCCTTCCGGTGATCACGGGCGCGCCGCACGCCATGGCCTCGACCACCGGCAGGCCGAAGCCCTCGTACATCGAGGGATAGACGAACATCTCGGCAAGGCTGTAGAGCGCCGGCAGGTCGTCGAACGGCACATAGCCGGTGAACCTGATGGCGCCGGCGGCTGCCGCCTTCTTGATCTGCTTGTCGATGCCGCGTGACAGCCAGCCGTACGGACCGACGCACACGAGCTGATGGTCCAGCTCCCCGGAGAGGCGGCGCGCGGCGAACGCATCGATGAGCGTCGGCAGATTCTTGCGCGGCTCGATGGTGCCGACATAGAGGATGATCCGTTCGCCAAGGCCATACCGGCTGCGCACGCGCTCGAGCACGGCCGCATCCTGCACGCGCGTGAACGACGGCGCGGCCGCTTCGTAGACGACGTGCACACGGCCCGGATCGAGTTGGTAGAGGCGGACGATGTCGCGCTTGGCGCTTTCCGACGGCGTGATGATCGCGTCGGCTCTGCGGGCGGCGAGATCGACGAGCGGCCGGTTCAGGATCACGCGCCGCGGCGGATGGTAGCGTGGGTAGAGACGCAGGCTCATGTCGTGGATCGTGACCACCGTCGGCACCGGCGACATCAGCGGCAGCATCCCGTTGGTGAAATGGACGACGTCGGCTTCGACTTTGCGCAGCGCGTTCACCGCCAGGGTCTGCATCCACACCAGCCGCGGCACGTGGTGCGGCGGCGTGGCCACGCGCACGCGGGACGGCAGCGGCGACGTGGTGTCGATCGCGCGGTTCGACACGACGATCAGCTCGTCGTTGGTCGCGGTCTGCGCCAGGTGGTGCAGCAGGTGCTCGGTGTAGTACCCGACACCGGTGCGTCCGGGCCGCAGCGCCGTGCCGTCAAACGCAATGCGCATCCGGCCAGCTCTTCTCGCCGTGCGCACAGGCCACGGCACATCCAAGGGTCAGTGCGAAGAGCACGTAGGTGGGCCCGAAGCTGAGGAACGAGTCGACCGATGCATGCAGGCCGATGGCGAGGAGCGGGGCCGCCAGTCCGCTGCCGGCGGCCCCGCAGGCCACGGCGCCGTGCCGCACGAGCTCGATCGCGCACGAGGCGGTTCGCCACAGCAGCCAGCCGAACGTGCCGGCGACGATCAGTCCGCCCCCCGCCAGTATCTCCAGGTACATGTTGTTGCTGTGGGTGCGCTCATCGACGCCAGTCAGGCCGGCATAGCCACCGTAGGCGAGCCGGAAATTGTCGGGGCCGACACCCGCGAGAGGATGGGCCGCGAACATCCCCACTGCAGCCCGCCACAGCACCAGCCGGCCCGGCCGGACGGTCGGACGCGGCGGCGTGGTGGTGACAATCGGCCCGGCATCGACGGCACCGGTGACGGTCGCCTGCGACATGGTGCGGACTGCGCCCGGCTCGGGTCCTGAACCACAGCCGTCCTTCCTGCACGACGTCCCACTCGAGGCGATAACGGCCCGGCCGGCGCGGCGCGCGCACGCGCACCGCCACGTGGGCGGCGGCATCCGGCAGCACCGGCTCGGCGAACGGCGTCCGCTCGCCCTCGAACGCGACAAATCGATCGCCGTTGGCGCCGAGCCAGTGGTACGACAGCAGCATCGGCGGCGTCGCCTGTGAGTCCCAGGCCAGGCGCCCGGTATTGATCACGGTGATTGGGACCGACCGCGTCCGTCCTGTCAGCATCTCGACGTCCGGCGGCGCGAGAATCTTCGCTCGGTACCACGACTCCTGACCTTCGCTCGTCAGCCTCAGGCGCATCGATTCGGCCGACCGGGAGCCGGCCATCAGCAGCGCGACTACGAGCGCGAGGCCCGCGAGCAGCGCGGTACCCGCCCTGGCGTGATACTCGAGCCGATCGAGGGCGCCGACCAGCAGCAGGCTGGCGGCCATGGTGATCACACCCGCACGCGTGAATGTCAGCGCGATCGCTTCGGCGATCACGACCAGCGCGACGAACAGCACGATGACCCGCGCCGAACGCGCCGCATTGCGCTCGGCGAGCATCAGTCCGAGCCCCGCCGCGAACACCACCTCGAGATACATCGACGCGATCGTCGGGTACGACAGCGGCCCGCCGGCACGCACTTGCGCCCCGACGGTGGACACCGCGGGCCGAAACGCCCGCAAGGCGATCAGGACGACAGGCACGCCGCGATATTCCAGGATGGCCAGCACGCTCACGACAACTCCTGCCACCACAGCCAGCGTCAGCACCGACTTCAACCGGATCGGCGTGTTGACGCCGTTGACGGCCAGCAGGTACACGCCGAAGGCCGCCGCCATGCGCCCGGTCATGTGCAGGGCGTTCACACGTGACACCGGCGAGAGCGCCGACGCCAACGCCATCGCGAGCAGCAGCGCGATCCACGGCGTGGTCAGCGCTGTTCGCCAGACCGGCAGCCGGCGCGACCAGACGACAGCGGCGGCGGCACAGACAAACGCAAACAACACCGCCGCTTCGAGATTACTGATCGACTGGCGCGGCAGGCGCAGCAGCGGCGTCGTCAATTCGAATGGCGCAATCAGCGTCAGCATCGCGACGCCGGCGAAGAACGTGCTGCCGATCATGTCTGGGTGAGCTCGGATGGAACGCGGGTTCCAAGATCCTTGCCACCGAGACGCGAGAAACAGTCGGGCACGCGCGCTGCATATTTCTCGTGCATCACACGACAGACGCCGCGAAAAGGGCGACACGCTTACGGTGGACGAAACATCGTTTCCAATCGCGAAACCGCGCAGCCTGCTGCTGATCGCGTACAAAGCATTCGCCGATCTGGCGGCCAAGGGTTCGCTGTTTCTGATCACGATCGTCGCGGCGCGACGGCTGTCGCCCGAGTCGTTCGGTGTCTTCTCGATCGGCTCGACGCTGGGCTGGATGCTCGCCGTCGCTTCCGATTGCGGGATTCAGCTGCACCTGGCGCGCGCGGTCGCACGGCAGCCCGCCGCCGCCCCGCGCCTGCTGCGCGGCTGGCTTCGGGTTCGGGTCTGGATGACGGTCGTGGCGACGGCGCTGGCAGTCGCGCTGTCACTCGGCTCGACCGCCGCTTCGGCTGCAGCGGTCGCGATCCTCGCGCTCGTCTACGCGTGCAGCGGCCTCGCCGAGCTGCTGCACTACTTCTATCGCGGGTTGTCGCGCAGCGAGGTCGAGTCGACGCTGACGCTGTGGCAGCGCGGCGGAACGCTGCTGTGCGGGCTGACGGTCCTGGCATGGTGGCCTGACGTGACGGTGCTGGCAGTCGCGATGCTGATACCGGTCGCGCTCACGCTCGCGGCCAGCCTCCGGATTGCGACTCGTCTCGCGCCAGATCGCGCGGACAACCACTGGCACGCGGAGGTCTGTTCGTGGCCTGTCTTCCGCCGCGACGTCTGGCCGATCGGCGCCGGCATCATCCTATCGGCGCTCTACTTCCGCATCGACGTCTTTCTGCTCCAGTTGTGGTCGGGCACCGTGGCGGTTGCCCGCTACAACGCGGTGTTCCGCCTGGTGGAAGCCCTCCGCCTCTTTCCCGCGGCCGTGCTCGCCGTCGTTCTACCCGCGCTCGTGCGCGCCGGCGATCTTCGTCCGCTGGCGCGTGTTGCCGTGCCGATCACGGCCTTCGCGGCCGCCACGACGGCGGCGCTGTGGATGTCCGCGGGCTGGCTGGTGCCGTTGATCTACGGCGCGCCATACGCGGCTGCAGTCCCGGCGTTCAGGCTGCTGCTGCTGTCGTTCCCGCTGCTGGCGCTGAACTACGCGTTGACCCACCAGCTGGTGGCCTGGGACGGCCAGCGCGCGTACGCCGGACTGTGCGCCGTCGCCCTCGCGGTCAACGTCGTGATGAACGCGCGACTGATTCCGATCTGGTCGATCGAAGGTGCGGCCTGGGCCACGCTCGCGACCGAGCTGGTGGTGACCGCGGGATGCGCCGTCGCACTGTGGAGCTGCCACGCGTCGGCCCGGGGCGGGCAGCTGGCGGCGGAGGCATGACGTGGTGACGACGCGCGAGATCGCGATCGCACGAAGCGTGATCTATGCATCGCTGTTCGACTACCCGCTCACGCTGGAGCAGCTCCACTATTCGCTGATCGAGTCCGACCAGACGCGCGCGGAGATTCTGGCCGTCTACGAAGGCAGCGAACTGCTGCGCGATCTGGTGGAGTACCGCGATGGCTTCTTCTTCCCGATAGGGCGCGGCGACATGGTCGCCGAGCGCCGCCGGCGCGAGGCGCGCAGCGACCGTTTCCTGGCGCGGCACCGCCTGGCGCTGCGGCTGATCTGCGCGCTGCCGTTCACCCGGCTGGTTGCGCTGTCGGGAAGCATCGCGCACCGCAACCTCGAGCCCAACGGGGATCTCGACCTGTTCATCGTCACCCGCGGCGCGCGGGTCTGGACCGTCACGCTGATGGTACTGGTGCTGACGAAACTGCTGCGCCGCCGCCGCACCATCTGCGCCAACTTCGTCCTCGCCGATTCGCACCTCGGCTTGGATCAGCAGGATTTGTTCAGCGCGAACCAGGTGATTCACCTGCGGCCTCTCATCGGCGCCGATGTCGTCGAGTGCTTTCGCGACGCCAACCCGTTCGTCGCACGCTGCTACCCCAACAGCGGGCAGCCCGGTAAGCCGCCGCCGGTCGAGGTGCGCGCCCGCTGGTTGGATGTGACCAAGATCGTGCTGGAGGCGATCCTCGGGGCAGCGTCGCCGGTCGTCGAGACCGTGTGTCGGTGCGGCTACGCCTGGCACTTGCGGCGGCGTGCCGGATCGTGGCGTTCACCCGATCAGGTGCGGCTGCAGTCCGACTACCTGAAGCTGCACACGCAGAGCCATCGCCACGCCGTGCTCGATCGGTTCGAGGCGACGGTTGATACACTGATGCGGATGGCCAAGCTGGGGCGCCGAGACGATCTGTTTCAGATGTTTCCCGATCTGCCCGGCATGCGGCCACGGGCGGCGGCCGAACAGATTGAACGCGTGCACCGGAGGGTCCACGACACACGGGGGCGAGCGGAACAGAATATTCTCCGCCAGAAGGCCGCATCCGAGCGGGTGCGAGCGGCCCTCTCGACCCGGCGGCGCGGATGACAACCAGTCGGACGGCCTCAGTCGGATGCTGCCCGTCCGTTCGTCGTCGCGGAGGAGGCGGTTGCACCGCACGCGCGCGGATCGCCGGTGTCGGTGCCCCGCTTGGACGACTGCATCCGCTGGGCCGCGGCGCCGAGCGTGACTCGCTCCAGCATCACGTCCCGTTGACATTTTCTGCAGCCGGTCGTCGCCGATTGCGGCTGCGGCGCGCAGTCCTGCGTCACGCGATCGTATACTCGAGGTGATGCGCCTCGCCCGTTTCATCGCGGCTGTCTATCTACTCCTGCTGTGGCCGACCGCTGGCGGACAGGCACAGTCCACCGCCGCCGTCGACGTGACCCTGCTCGGCAATCTTCGCTGGCGCAGCATCGGGCCGGCCAACACCGGCGGCCGGATCGACGACTTCGCGGTCGCGCGCGTGCCAGGACAGCCCGATGCGATCTACGTCGCGACGGCCAGCGGCGGCCTGTTCAAGAGCACCAACCAGGGCACCTCGTGGACACCGATCTTCGATGCGGCCGATGCGATGATGTCGATTGGCGATGTCGCCGTCGCGCCATCCAATCCCAACATCGTCTGGGTCGGGACCGGAGAGGCGAACAACCGGCAGAGCTCGTCATGGGGCGACGGTGTCTACAAGTCGACGGACGCGGGCCGGACCTGGATCCGATCTGGACTGACCGAGACGCGCCACATCGGGCGCATCGTCATTCACCCCTCAGACGCCAATATCCTCTATGTCGCCGCGGCGGGTCACCTGTGGGGACCGAACCCGGAGCGCGGAGTGTTCAAGACCATCGACGGCGGACAGACCTGGACCAGAGTGCTGTACGTCGACGACGACACCGGGGCAACCGACCTGGTCATGGATCCGGAAGACCCGCAGACGTTGTACGCCGCGCTCTACCAGCGTCAGCGGACGGCATGGGGATTCAACGGCGGCGGCGCCGGCAGCGGGATTTTTCGCAGCCGTGACGGCGGCACCACGTGGACGCGGCTGGTGAATGGATTGCCGGCGGGTGACAAGGGGCGCATCGGTCTCGACATCTTTCGGCGCGATCCCCGCGTGGTGTTCGCGGTCGTCGAGGCGGCCGGACGCGACAGCGGCGTCTACCGCAGCGCCGATCGCGGCGAGACCTGGCAGCAATGGTCGACACTGAACCCGCGGCCGATGTACTTCAGCCAGATTCGCGCCGATCCGAAGGACGCGAACCGCGTCTACCTGCTCGGCTCGAATCGCGGCTTCTACATCTCCGACGACGGCGGCAAGACCTTCGCTGACGTGTTCAGCGCCGTCCACTCTGAAGATCATGCGCTCTGGATCGATCCCGACGACACCAACCACCTGATTGTCGGCGGCGACGGCGGCGTGTCGATTTCGTGGGATCGCGGGCAGACCTGGCTGTTCCGCGACAACCTGCCGATCGGCCAGTTCTACGAGATCAGCGCCGACATGCAGGATCCCTACGTCGTCTGCGGCGGGCTGCAGGACAACGGTCATTGGTGCGTGCCGAGCGCGACGCGGGTCGGTACCGGCATCTCGAATCACGATGGCTTCAACATCGGCGGCGGCGACGGCTTTTACGCGCGCCTTGACCCGCACGACCCGCACACCGCGATCATCGAGTCGCAGGACGGACGCGCCAATCGTGTGAACCTGTTGACGCTCGAGCGCCAGACGATCTCGCCGCTCGGTCCTGGCGGTCCGCAGCCCAGCGGCGGCAGGCTGCCCGCCCGCACCGGGACTCGCTGGAACTGGAACGCACCGATCGTCATGTCGAGCTTCGATCCCAGGACGATTTACATGGGCGCGCAGATGGTCTTCAAGTCGCTGGATCGCGGGGCCACCTGGAAGGCAATCAGCCCGGATCTCACCGCGAACGTCGACCGCGAAACCCTGGAGATGATGGGGGCGCGGGTGCCGGAACGAGCGCTCTCGCGGCACGACGGCGTCGCAGCGTTTTCGACGATTACGACCATCGGTGAATCGCCGCTCGACGCACGGCTGCTCTACGCCGGCAGCGACGATGGGCGGCTGAGTGTGACCCGCGATGGCGGGCAGACGTGGACCGCGGTGAACGACCGGATTGCCGGCTTGCCGCACGGCACCTACGTCAGCAGCGTGCTGCCGTCGCGCCAGGCGCCGGGCCGCGTCTACGCCACGTTTGACGGTCACTACCAGGACGACTATCGCGCCTATGCCTACGTCAGCGACGACTACGGCCAGACCTGGCGTTCGATTGCCGCCGGGCTTCCCGCGGCGTCGGTACACAAACTGCGCGAGCACCCGCGGGCGGCGCGGCTGCTGTTCGCCGCCCACGAACGCGGCATCCACTTCTCCATCGACGGCGGCGCGAGCTGGGCCCCGCTGAACCTGAACATGCCGACCGTGCCGGTGGACGACATCGTCATCCATCCCCGCGACAACGATCTCATTGCCGCCACGCATGGCCGCAGCATCTGGATCCTGGACAACATCTCGTCGCTCGAAGCCCTGACGCCTGAGGCGATGCGCAGCGATGCGTTCCTGGTCCCTCCGGGACGCGCCCGTCTGCTCAGCATCTACAACCCGCAGGCGTGGTACGGCGCCGGACAGTACTTCGCGCCGAATCCAGACTTCAACGCGGTCATCGACTACTACCTGCGTGCCGGCGGCGCAAACGACGTCACGGTGACGGTCGCCGACGCGCGCGGAACCGTGGTGCGCACGCTGAAGGGCTCCAGCCGCCGCGGTCTGAACCGCGCGTCATGGGACCTAAGGCTGGAACCGCCGGTGGCCGACGCGCAGCGCGTGGCGCCCGCTGCTGGCGGGTCCGGCGGTCCGCCGCAAGGCCCGCTGGTGCTGCCCGGTGTTTACACAGTCACCGTCGGCGGCGCCGGCCGGTCGCTCAAGGGCGAACTGCGCGTCGAGGGCGATCCGCGTGTGGCGTTCTCTGACGCCGACCGGCGTTCGCGCCAGACCGCGCTGCTGAACCTGTATGCCCTGCAGAAATCGCTGATGGCGGCGCGCGTCGCCGGTGCGAACGCGGCAGGCCAGCTCGACACGCCAGGAGCGAGCGGCATCGCGTCGAGGCGCGTCGATACCGCCAGCCGGCTCGCGCAGGTGCACTCGGAACTGGTGGCGCACTTCAACGCGGTGACGAGTCTGTCGCGCGCGATTGAAGGATACTCAGGGCCGCCCACCGCCGATCAACGCCGCCAGCTCGACTGGGCCTTCGATGCTGCGGCGCGCACGATCGACGCCTTGAACAGCGTGCTGCAAACCGACACCGCGGCGTCTCACCTGACGGTGCCGACCAAGCTCACGAAGGACCAATGAAACGGCTCGCTCTCATACTATTGGCGCTGCTGGCAACCGCATGCGCCAGCAGTACCGCTCCGACTCCTCCGCCGCCACCAGTCGAGGATCCGCCCAAGATCACCTGTCCAGCGGCGCAGACCATCCAGTTGCTGTCTGGCACGTCGATCGGCGTCGCCTTTGCCAACCCGACCACCGCGAACGGCAAGCCGCCGGTGACGACGACGTGTACCCGTCAATCCGGATCGGTGTTCGACGTCGGCGTGACCGGCGTGTCGTGCACCGCGACCGACGCCTTGCAGCGCACCGACAGCTGCACGTTCGCGATCACCGTGCTCGCCGTGGTCCCGCCGCCGGTCCTGGTCTCGACCCGGTTCTTCGCCTTCGGCGACAGCATCACGGCGGGCGAAGACGGCAGCAATCCGCCGAGCCTCGCGGCGTCGCAGTTCTATCCTCGCGTCATTCTGCCCAGCGGACAGACCTATCCTGGGGTGCTGCTCGCCAGCCTGGCGGAACGGTATGTGACGCAGTCGCCGAGAGTCGACAACGGGGGCAAGTCTGGAGAAGCGGTCACGGATTCGGGCACGCTGGGCCGTTTCGTCTCGTTCACGTCGAGCGGGAGATACGATGTCGCGTTGATCATGGAAGGAACCAATGACGTCTACGATGCGAGGAACGGTCGCGGCACGGCGCTGCTCGACGTCGCCGCCGCCGGATTGCGCAGCATGATCGGAGACGCGAAGAGCCGGAAGATTCGTCCGTTTCTCGCCACCATCCCGCCGATCAATCCGGCTGGATTCCGCGGCGCGGTCTACGGCGCCGAGCTGGTGCCCGGCTTCAACGACCGTGTCCGATCGGTCGCGGCGGCCGAGAACGTGCCGCTGGTCGACGTCAATCAGGCCTTCGGCGGCAACCTCGCGCTGTTGAGTACCGACGGCGTCCATCCGAATCCCGACGGCTACAAAAAGATCGCGGCGGCCTTCTTCGACGCGATCAAGAGCACGCTCGAGGTCAAGACGTCACCGTCGCTGACGTTCCGGCATCGGTAGCGACGATGTGGCCCGCGCCGCGAAGCGCGGCGAGCGCACTATCGAGATCGCCCTCGCGAACGAACAGATAGTCGGTGTCGTAGGTCGAGACGACGAAGATGCTGATGGCCGCATTCGCCAGCACCGCGGCGAGCCCGGCCACGATACCGACCAGGCTGAAGTCGAGCGGTCCACGCACCACCAGGCCGCGGTATCCGTGCCGGGCGGTGACGTCTGCGGGCACGCGATCGGACCCGCACACGATCGAGAGCTCGCTCTGCGTCCTGGTGACCGCAATGAAGGTGGCCGACGACGCCCACGCCGGCAACGGGAGTTCAGGACTCAGCCGGCAAATCGCATACGAGCCGGACAGCACATCGAGCGTCATCGGCCTGGCGGCGCGATTCGAGGCGGCCTCGTGACGGGGACGTTCACCGGCGCCGTCTCGTTGCGCCGCCGCGCTTGATGGTGCGGGCGATTCGGCGCGTCGGTGGCTTCCTGGCCCTGCGGCCCGCCCGCCCCTTCGCCGGGATGTCCGCGGTCATCGGTTCGGGTCGGGCGTGGCGAGGCTGGTAGACACCGACCGTGCCGCCCCCAGGGAGCGTCACGTGTGTCACCAGGCCCCAGCCCTGGTTCATGATCGGCGCGCAGTCCACGAGGTGTCCCTTCATTTCGGCCACGAAGCCGTCGAGGTCATCGCACATGAAGAACAACTCGTGGGTCCCGTTCTTGTCGGCGGGATGGACGGCCACTTCCGACGGCGGAAGGCCGAAGATCAGCCAGCCGTGACCCACGTCCACGTGCGGGAGCCGCAGCACGTGACGAAGGAAATCGCGGTCGGCATCGGGTTTCGTGCTGTAAATAATCGCGTGAGCACCAATCAGCATGAGACTCCTCCGGCGGTCGCTGCGCGAATCCTAGACGCTTCGTCCGCGCGCGTCCAGTGCGCGTCCGCCGCCTACTCCTCTCGCAGCGCCGCGATTGGATCGAGCCGTGAAGCCCGACGGGCGGGGATCCAGGACGCCGCCATCGTAATGGCGCCAAAGACCACGACGATCGCGATGAACGTGATCGGGTCGGTGGGGCTGACTCCGACGAGCATGCTGGCCGTCACCCGGGTGACAACGAAGGCCCCGGCCAGACCGATCGCAATACCGGCCGCGCTCAGCGTCAGCCCTTCGCTCACGACGAGGTTGAGGATGCTCGAGCGGGGAGCGCCGAACACCATGCGCATGCCGATCTCCGCCGTCCGCTGACGAACGATGGTCGACAACACGCCGTAGAGACCGACGCCGGCCAGGATCACGGCGACCGCCGCAAAGATGCCGATCAACGTGGCGGTGAATCGAATCGGCGCCATCGCCTTGTCGACGAACGTCGTCATCGGCTGGATTTCCGCAAGCGGCGCGCGCGGATCCACCTGCGCGACGGCGGCCCTGACGGCGGCGATGATCTGGTTGGGATCGCCGGCGGTCCGGACGGCCCAGCGGCCGGCGAAGCCGTGGCCGAAATGGCCATCCATCATGAAGATCGCCTCGGGTCCCGCAGTTGCGAGCGACGCGTGACGCTGGTGTGCGACCACGCCAATCACCTCGTACCACTCCGCTTCCGGCGTCGTGATGCGCAGCAACAGCCGCTTCCCCACCGCCGGTTCGCCGTGGAAGGCCAGCCTCGCCAGGCTGTCGTCGATGATGACCTGCCGGGGGCGGTCGGTTTTCTGGTCAACCACGTTGTCGGCTTCGGTGAACAGCCGACCGGCTACCAACCGCGTGTGCAGGGTTTCAAAATAGCCGGGCAGGACGCCGTGAAAGTTCGCCTGGCGGAACTTGCTCGGGTCCGAAGCGGCGGCCTCCGTCCCCCAGCGCCCGTTGATCAGCTGACCATCGAGCGGCAGCGGCGCCGCCGCTGTGGCCCCGGTCACCCCGGGGACGGCCAGCAGTCGCTCGCGGACCTGCCGGCTGAACACCGCGCGCTCGTCCGCCTGACGCGAGCGCGATTGCAGCGAGAAGGTCAGCACGTGGGTGGGGTCGTAGCCTGGATCGACCTGCGACAGGGCGAGCACGCTCCGCAGCATCAGGCCCGCGCCGACCAGCAGAATGAACGACAGCGCGACCTCGGTGACCACGACGCCGCTACGCAGCCGGCGTCCGCCGCGCAGTCCGCCCGGCCGGCCGCCGACCGAACGGAGCATCTCCATCACATCCGTGCGAGACGCCCGCAGCGCCGGGATGATGCCGCAGATCATCGCCGTCGCGATGCCCGCCAGGACGGCGAACGCCAGCACCATGGGATCCATTGCGACGGCGTCGAGCCGCGGTAGATCCCTGGGTCCAAGCACGAGCAGCACCTGGACACCCACGCGCGCAAGCACCAGGCCGATCGCCGTGCCGCCGGCTGCAATCACCAGGCTCTCCGCCAGCATCTGGCGAAGGAGCTGGCTGCGACTCGCACCGATGGCCGCGCGCACCGCGAGCTCGCGGCTGCGTGCCGATGCGCGCACGATCAGCAGGTTCGCGACATTGGCGCACGCGATCAGCAGCACGAACGCCACCGCCCCCATCAATGACACGATGGTCTGCCGCACGTCGCTGACCAGGTCGTCGAACATCGGGACCACGTGGAAATAGAGGCCGGCGGTCTGCTTGATCGAAAAATGCTGCCGCAGGTCGGCGGCCACGCGATCCACCTGGACCTGGGCCTGCCGGGTGCTCACGCCGGGTTTGAGCCGGCCGATGAGACGGAACAGCACGTTGTTGCGGTTGGCGGTGTCGAAATCGACCCGCGCCGCCGTCCACATATCGGGCGCGCTTTCAACGCGCACGCGCGGCGGCATCAGCAGCTCGAAGCCCGGAGCGAGCACTCCCACGATGCGCGCCCGGCCGTTACCAAGCTCGACGTCCTTGTCGATGACCGACTGATCGCCGCCAAAGCGCCTCAGCCAGAACGCGTGGCTGAGGATCGCGGACACGGGCGGACCTGCGGCGGCGGCCTGGTTCGGCAGCGCCGGCACCGGCGTACCGTCAGCGGCGACGAAGTCGCGGCCGATCAGGATCCGTGCACCGAGGACGCCAAACAGATTGGTCGTGGCGCCGCCGACGCGAATCTGCTCGGGATCGGCGCCGGGTGCGGCCAGCGCCACGCGGCCGGCGGGAATGATCCCGGCGATGCCGTCGAAGGTCTCGGTGGACTGCAACTCGAGATCGCGAAGATCGGGCGGGGAGAAGGGCCAGTCGTGCACGTTACGCGCGCGCAACTCGCCCCAGATCATGACGAGGCGCTGCGCGTCAGCGTACGGGAGTGGACGCAGCAGCACGGCATTCACCACGCTGAAGATCGCCGTGCAGGCCCCGATGCCGAGCGCGATGGTGATCGTCGCCACCAGCGCAAACCCGATGTTCTTGCGCAGCCCGCGCACCGCGTAGGTCAGGTCCCTGAAAAGTGTGTCCATGAGATGCCGCTGCCATCGCATGTTTCGTGCCCGCGCCAATCACTGCAACCATTTGACCGCATGGGGCCACGATTGGCTGGAAGCACCAGATCGGCCGATCGCGGGACAACGGCCGTTCGAATTCGCTCGCTCCAGCCATTCGGCGAAGGCCACTCGACTGAAAACGTGGTCTTCTCGACGCGGCCGCGCCGGCGGAGGGTTACGTTCGCGTCGGGTCGGGAGAAACCTTGACCATCAGCTTGCCGAAATTCTTCCCGGCCAGCAGGCCGATGAAGGCGGCCGGCGCGTTCTCGATGCCGTCCACGATATCCTCGCGGAACTTGATGCGGCCTGCCATCACCAGCGGCGCGACTTCCTGAAAGAAGGCCGGCGCACGATCGTTGTGATCGCTGACGATGAACCCCTTGATCATCGCGCGTTGTACCAGGAGGGGACGCAGGTTGGGGCCAGCCGGATATCCGGTGGCGTTGTACTCCGAGATCATGCCGCAGAGGGGAATGCGCGCCCCTTTGTTGATCACGCGCAGGATCGCCTGGAACACGGCGCCGCCGACGTTCTCGAAGTAGACATCGATGCCGCTGGGGCACGCGGCCTTCAGCGCCGGCACCAGATCGTCGGTCTTGTAGTTGATGCAGGCGTCGAAGCCAAGCTCGTCGACGACGTAGCGGCACTTGTCCGGGGACCCCGCGATGCCGACCGTGCGGCAGCCCTTGATCGTCGCGAGCTGCCCGACGACCGCACCGACGGCGCCCGAGGCCGCCGAGACGACGACGGTCTCGCCCGGCCGCGGCTGACCGATGTCCATCAGCCCGACGAACGCGGTCAGCCCGGGCATGCCGAGGACACCAATCGCGGTCGAGATCGGCGCTACGGTCGGATCGAGCGTTCGCAGATCCCGACCGTTCGACAGACCGTAACTCTGCCATCCATCGTAACCAGTGACCAGGTCGCCCTTGCTGAAGCCGGGATGCCGCGACTCGATCACTTCGCTGACGGTATGTCCGCCCATGGGGTCGCCGAGCTTCACCGGCGTCGCGTACGACGGGGCGTCGCTCATGCGTCCCCGCATGTAAGGATCCAGCGAGAGATAGATGGTCCGCCTCAGGACCTCGCCATCGGCGGCCGCAGGCACAGGAGCATCGTGAATCTCGAAGTTGCTGGTGGCCGGCTCGCCGATGGGGCGTGACTTCAGGCGGACTTGCCGGTTCATGGCGGTCATCGTATCAAGGCGAGGGCTAGCGCCCCACTGCCATCTCCCACTGGTCGCTCGCCCTCTGCAGGATTCGCGGTTCATCGTCCACGAGCAGGTAACCCGCTTTCACCAGCGCGTCGGCTGCCAGCTCGATCTTCGCCAGGTACTCATCCTGCGACCGATAGCGTTCTTCGATCGACTGACGCGAATCGTGAGCGGCCACTCGCGCCGCGCGAGTGGCTGGAAAGAAGATCGACGATCCCAACAACGGAACGAGCTCGTCCGGCGCACCGATCGCGCGATTGCGGAAATTCCACCCGGTGTAGGTTGCCAGCGGCACGGCGATATCAGGCAACCGGATCCCGGCGCGCTCGTTACCGTCCGCGTCGACCTCCGGCACGAGCAAGGGAAGCGGCGCACCCGCTCCACCGCCGCCGGTCAGGTATGGATTGCCGACGCGGGTGCCCGCGGTCAACGCGTTCGGCCTGCCGACGCCGGGAATCGCCGGAAACGCGATCGCGGCCGCCGGCACCAGCGTGTGATCGTCCAGCCGCGGATAGCGGCTCGGCGGCGGCGGCGCACCCTCCTTCACCCACTTATGCATCGCCAGCAGCAACGCCCTCATCGTCCACCAGTAGTCGACCGGGTTGTCGGGCTGCTGACCGTTATCGATCTCGGCGGGAAACCGGCCGGGGGAATGCTGCGTGCCAGCGATGAAATAAGTGCGGACGTTGTCCGGCAGTGTCAGATCGCGCGAGCCATCGGGGCTGGTATGGACGAGAGCCGCGACGCGTCCGGTGCCCCAGTATTCAACTGGCGTATTCGTGTAGAACACCTTCGGCGCGTGTCCACCGATCCGCGGGTTGTCGAGCAGTCCATCCTGCACGCCACTCACGGGATCGCGGAGGCTGGCGTCCGCGAAGGGAAATGCCGTGGCCGTGTAAACCCCGAGACCGGTCGGCTTGGCCCATCGTTGGTTGAGCGACAGCCGCGACGCGCCAGCGATGTGGGCGATGACACCGTCGAACACCTGGCGACCATGGACGTCGGTGTTGAACCCCTCGTACAGAAAACCACGGAGAAAGCGGCCGCTCTGCGAAGAACCGTATCCATACGCGAAGCGGACGGAGGCCATGGCCTCAGGCGCGTGCTTGAGCCACTCGGTGGTGTCGCGAACGGCCACGTAACCGAGTCCGGCCACGGGCGGGTTCGCCGCGCGATAGCTCACTTCGTAGGTCACGCCGGGCTCGAAGCCCCGCTCGAGCGTGACGGTGTGTCCGGCGACGTGCCAGGCGTTCCGATCGATCACCGTCGGCCGTCCGCCCAGCATCGTGGTACGCATGGTGAGCTGACTCTCCGGGCCCGCGGGATCGGCGGCGTCGTACTTCGCCAACTCGTTGACGACGAAGTCGGTCGCCTTCGCGTTCGCGGTGAAGGTGGCGTGGACCACGCCGGTGATCGGTGTTCCGGCGTCGGTCGCGATCGGCACGTGAATCTTCATCGTCGTCGGCCGGTCCGCGAGATCGAATTCCCAGCCGACCCAGACGACCGTAAAGCCGAAGCGCATCAGGAAGCGGTCGCCCAGATCGTCCTCCGTTGCCGGATCGGGCAAGCCGCCGCGGTTGAAGCCGTTCAGCACCACCTTGTTGCCGCGATTGAGGATGTCGACCAGCGCGGCGCCGTTGCCGCGCGGCGGCTTGGGTCTGAGGATGTAGAGATCGGACGAGAACTCTACGCGCCCGGCGGCATTGACAGGCGCCTTGTCGAGATCGGCAACGAGGCGGTTGCGCGGATCCCTGGGATCGACTGCGAAATGAATGGTGCCGACGATTTTTTCGTAGCCCGACGCGCCCAGATCCGCGCGTCGCGCGATGTCCACACCGGTCACCTCAGCCTGGGCGGCGGAGGCAACCGACAGCAGCGCCAGGGCGATGAATACGATCTGACGTTGAAACACCGCAGCGCACCGGACCGGGACCGCCTGGACAGGGGTCATGCGCCGCATCGTAACACGCACGCGCGGCGGCGCCCGCGGAGCATGGAGTGAGGACAAAAAGGCGGGACCGGCCTCGGCCGATCCCGCCAACGTTGCCAATCAGTGACTGTGTTGTGCGATCAGTGAACGATCATGCCCTCCTTGCCGCCCCAGACCGTGTTCGCCTTCCAATCTTCCTGGAGAATGGTCCAGAGCGCCTGGTCGAGATACTCACCGTTCTTGAGGAACGACTTGCGCAGCAACCCTTCCTGCACGGCGCCGATCTTTCTGAGCGCGGCGTTGCCGCGTCCGTTGGACACCGCGGCCCGGGCTTCCAGCCGATGCACACCAACCGTTTCGAACGCAAACCTCACCAACAGTTCTGCTCCTTCCTGGAAAATGCCAGAGCCCCAGTAGGCCGATCCCACGGCGAAGCCCCACTCCGCCGTGCCGAAACCAGGCTCCAGCTGACGCAGTTGGAAGATGCCGATCGCGGTGTCGGTCGCATCGATCGTGACCGCGAAGCACGCATACGCGCCGACCGAACGCTGACGCAGGGTCCAGGCGATGAACCGCTCGAAGCCCTCGACGCTGCTCGGCGGCGGGGAGATGAAACGCGAGACCTCTTCGGTGGTCAGCAAGGCGAAAAGCGACTGCGCATCCGACGCCCGCAGCTCACGCAGCTTGACCGAGGGTCCCGCCAGCAGCGGCAGCCGGTCGCGCCAGTCGGTAGTGGCCATCGCGCCGGCCAGAGGACCCAAAACCGGCCGCGGGAAGCGGACGTCGTGTCCGTCGTGTTCCGCTCGGTAAGGCATCTTTTCCATGGCTAGCCCCCAAACGGCAGCGACAGGAGGGTTGACAGGGTCGATACCACCGGCTTGAGTGGGACGGTGTCGCCGAACTCGAGGTCCAGACTCGGCAGCGGCTCGAGCGCGTCGTCGGGGAAGGTCTCGCCTTCGTCGCCGGCATCGCTACCCCACGTCAGATCGGCATCGGCGGAGGTGCCCCAGACGATGTTGTCGCCGTCCGACGCGGTGCCCCACACGATATTGTCGCCGTCAGACGCCGTGCCCCAGACGATGTTGTCGCCATCCGAGGTGCCCCAGACGATGTTGTCGCAGTCGGCGCTGCCGCAGTCGGTGCCCCACACGATGTTGTCGCCATCGGCAGCGGTGCCCCACACGATGTTGTCGCCGTCGGCAGCGGTGCCCCACACGATGTTGTCGCCGTCAGACGCCGTGCCCCAGACAATGTTGTCGCCGTCGCTCATCGTCCCCCACACGATGTTGTCGCCGTCGGCGGCGAGCGTCCTGGGCGATCCCCAGACCACGCCGTTCTTCCAGGCGTTGGCGAACGGCTTGATGACGCCGTGGCTCAGGCGGTGGCTGCCCCAGTTGATCTTTCGGCTCCATACCTTCTGGATCGGCATGCGGTCACCCGGCTGCGGGTTGGCGTAGTACTTCGCCAGACGCACCGCACCGAGCGTGTTCAGGAAGCCGGCGCCCTGACGCAGCGGGCTGTAACCGTGATAGGTCTGCGCGGTGTACTGGAGCAGCGCCTTGATCAGGTTGGGTGTCAGGTTCGGATTCGCCTGCAGCATCAGCGCAACCGTTCCGGTGACGACCGGTGCGGCCATGCTGGTGCCGCTCAGCGCCAGGTACGGCTTCGACCCGAGATTGAGCGTCCCGCTCAGCAGCGAGGTCACTTTCTCGATGTAGAAGGTGCTGCCCGGCACGGCGAGCGACACGGTGCCGACGCCCGGTGCAACCAGGTCGGGTTTCGCTTCGAAGTCGACCGCACTCGGACCCGCCGAGCTGAAGTCGGCCATCTGGTCGTCGTTGCGCGTCAGCGTGCCCATCGTGCTCGACGCACCGACGGTGAGCACCCAGGGCGCGTTGCCCGGCGCCGTGATGCCGCCCCACTGCAGGTGGCCGGCTGCGTTCTTCCCGATGTTGCCGGCCGCGGTGACGACGGTGATGCCCTTGTCGGTCACCGCCTTGGTCGCAAGCGTCAGCGGATCGGTCCAATACGACTCCGAGACCCGCGCACCGACCGACATGTTGACCACTTTGATGTTGTAGGTCTTGGCGTTGGCGGCGATCCAGCCGAGCGCCGCGATCATGTTGCTGATCGTGCCCTGGCCGCGGGCGTCGAGCACCTTCAGCGCCACGATGCTGGCGCCCGGCGCGATGCCGGCCTTCTCGCCTTTCGAGTCGTGGCCGTTGCCGCTGATGATCCCCGCGACGTGACTGCCGTGACCGTTGTCGTCGTAGGGCAGCGAGCGGCCGTTGACGAAATCGACGAACTTGCCGACGCGCTGGTTGCCGTAGGGAAACAGCTTCGAGGTCAGATTGGTCAGGTCGTCGTGCCAGGAGGTGATGCCCGAGTCGATGACCGCCACGCCGACGCCCGCGCCGGTGTAGCCGAGCGTGTTCTGCACCGTGCGCGCGCCCACGGTCACCGCCGTGCGGTAGTTGTGTGCGACCAGGGGCCGGTCATAGTGGACGCGAAACACCGACGGATGCTGCGCCAGCTTGGTGAGGACGTTGCTCGGCAGATCGAGCACCTCGCCGTTGATCAGATCCAGCTTGGTGTTGCGCGAGAAGCGCTTGAACTCGGGCGGCAGCGTCGCGCCCGGAACGAGCGTCAAGATGACCCGCGTCACGTTGGACCCGTTCCGATCCTTCGACCGCTTCGTCATCTCATCGTCGAGCTTGTAAGGCTTCGCGAATTTTCCGGGAGCGCCGGCCTTCTTGTGCGGGCCTTCGTGATAATGCGTCTTGGCCGCCGCGAAATTTGGCGCCATGCAGGCAAACGCCAAGAGGAGTGCGGGAATGATACGCTTCGGCCCCCACACCGCCTTCTGCCTTCCAGGTGATTGGCTTAGGAATAAGGTCATTGTGCCCCTAAGCAGAGCAATCACACGGCCATATCGAAGAGCTGGCGCGCGCACCTTGTAAATTGTTATTTATCAGTTATTTAATTGAATCTCCTGTAACTGTGCGCCTGTCCCACTCGTATCGCCGACTGTTCTATTCCGGCGCACGGCCAGCCGATGTCCCCGCCAGATGGTCACTTAAGCACCTGTTTCGACACGGGTTACTGGCGAGTCCCATTTGATCGCGCAAATTGACGTTAATAGAACACATTGTCATATAGAGTTCCTCTAATCAGCGGCCTTCTTACAGTAGCGGGCATCGGGCATTGCGGGGATAATCGGCGTCTCACGCTCTCTTGCACGCTCTTTCGCACAGGTGTTCCCATGACTGTATTCCGCACCGCCCTGCTCGCCGCATTGCTGGCGAGCGCCGTTCTTTCCGGCGTGATCGCCAGGGGCCAGGAAGGGCCCGCCTATCAGGAGCGCGACTTCCTGACGCGAATCCGCAGGTTGACCGTGGAGGGCAAACGGGCCGGCGAGGGCTACTGGTCACCCGACGGCAAGCGGCTGGTCTTCCAGAGCGAGCGCGAACCTGGCAATCCCTTCTACCAGATTTACGTGCTCGATCTCGCCAGCGGCGACACCAAGCGGATCTCGACTGGCGTCGGCAAGACGACCTGCGCATTTTTCAGGCCGGGCACCGACGAGATCGAGTTCGCGTCCACGCACGCCGATCCGAAATCGAAGCAGTACCAGGACGAGGAGCTGGCGTTCCGCGCATCGGGCAAGGAGCGTCGCTATGCGTGGGACTACGACCCCGAAATGGATATCTATGGCTACAACGAGAAGACCGGAGCGATGAAGCGCCTGACGACCGCGAAAGGTTACGACGCCGAAGGCAGCTACTCGCCCGACGGGAAACTGATCGTGTTCTCCTCGATGCGCAGCGGCTACGACCATCCGCTCACCGACAAGGAGAAGAGATCGCTCGAAGAAAATCCGAGCAACTTTGCCGAGATCTACACCATGAAGGCCGACGGCACCGATCAGAAGCGCCTGACCAGCGTCTTCGGATACGACGGCGGTCCGTTTTTCACACCGGACGGCAGGAAGATCGTCTGGCGCCGCTTCAACGAACAGGGCCTGATCGCCGACGTCTGGACAATGAACATCGATGGCAGCGATCAGAAACAGATCACCACATTTGGTGCCATGAGCTGGGCGCCCTACATGCACCCGTCGGGCGAGTACTTCATCTTTGCATCGAACAAGCTCGGGTTCGAGAACTTCGAGCTCTTCATGGTCGATGCGGCCGGCACGAAGGAGCCAGTCCGCGTGACCTACTCGGCCGGGTTCGACGGCCTGCCTGTGCCTTCGCCTGACGGCACCATGCTGGCCTGGACCTCGAGCCGCGCCGGCGGCTCGGCCGGCCAGCTGTTTCTCGCCCAGTGGAATCACGTCAAGGCGATGGCAGCCCTCAAGGCGGCCCCGCCGAGAAAGCCGGCCAAGAAATCATGATGACGAAGATGCAACCGCGGAGCGCGCGACGGACACGGCGCATCCTCTTGCTTGCGATCTCGGTGCTCTCCGCGGTTCCCGTTCTACTCGACGCCCAGACGTCCAAGACCCGTGTCCACGTCGAAATGCTCGCCTCGCCGCGCCTCGAAGGACGCCTCGCGGGGTCGAACGGTGAGAGGCTCGCCAGCGACTACCTCGTGTCGGAGTTACAGAAGATCGGCGCCAGGCCTCTGCCGGGACAGAAAGACTTCCTGCTGCCGTTCGATTTCACGGCCGGAACCAAGGACGGTGGCTCCACGGTGGCGATCCGCGTCGGCGACACCGGGAGAGATGTCGTCAGCGACCACAGCCCGAACGTTCGCGCACTGTCGTTTTCCGACAACGGCGACGTCGAGGGCTCCGTGGTTTTCGCCGGTTACGGGATCGTCGTGCCCGACAGTCAGGGCTTCACCTATGACAGTTATGCCACGCTCGACGTGAAGGACAAGATTGTCGTAGTCCTGCGCTACTTTCCAGAGGACGCTGAGCCCAAAACGAAAGGGATCCTGTCGCGCTACGCCGACCTGCGCTACAAGGCGATGGCGGCCCGACAGCACGGCGCCAAGGCGATGATCGTAGTCACCGGACCCAGTTCACCCAATGCCGGCGAGCTCGCGCCGATGACCTTCGACACCGCCATTGCCGGCTCAGGGATCGTTGCGGTCAGCGTGACCGGCGCGGAGGCGAGCGAGATCTTCAAGGCAGTCCCGGACAAACCGCTGGCAACCGCTCAGAAGTCGCTCGATGACGCCAATCCCCACGCCACGGGGTTCGCCCTGCCCGGAATCACGGTCAAGATTCACGCGGCGGTCGAACGCGAAAAGCGCACCGGTCGCAACGTCGTCGCCTACCTGCCGGCTACGACAGCGGTGACGACGGTGGCCAAACCGTGGGTCGCCATCGGCGCGCATTTCGATCACCTCGGACACGGTGAAGCAGGCAACACGCTGGCGGCCAAGGAAGACACCGGCAAGATTCATGTCGGCGCCGACGACAACGCGTCGGGATCGGCTGCAGTCCTTGCGATTGCCGCGACATTGGCTCAACAGCCGCGGAAGCGCAACGTTCTCGTCGGCTTCTGGTCTGGCGAGGAGCTGGGACTGATCGGCTCGAGCGCGTTCTCCGCCGCGGCGCCGGTGCCTCTCGACGCGATCGCGGCGTATCTCAACTTCGACATGGTCGGCCGCATGCACGACAACAAGCTGACGGTTCAGGCGACCGGCTCGAGCCCCGCCTGGGGAAAGATCCTCGAGCAAACCAACATCGCGGCCGGTTTCGACCTTGCGGTGCAGGAAGATCCCTACCAGCCCACAGATGTGGCGACGTTCAACGCGGCGGGCATTCCGTCGCTGAGCTTTTTCACCGGCACTCACGCTGATTATCACAAGCCGTCCGACACCCCCGACAAGATCGACTACGAAGACCTCGATCGTGTGGTGGACTTCGCCGCGGCCATTACCCGGCGGATTGAGGACTCAGTTGAAGCTCCGGTTTTCACCAAGGTGGATCAGCAGATGCAACAGGGCGCCGGTCGGGCCGGCGTCAGGCTCTTTACTGGAACGATTCCCGACTACTCCTCCGAGGCCAAAGGACTGCTGCTGAGCGGCGTCGTTGGCGGCGGCCCGGCCGAGCAGGCTGGTCTGCGCAAGGGCGACATCATCGTCGAGATTGCCGGGCAGACGATCGCCAATATCTACGACTACACCTACGCCCTCGACATCCTGAAAATCGGAGAGCCGGCCAAGGTGTTCTACGTTCGGGACGGCAAGCGGCTCGAGACGATGCTGACGCCAGCGGCCAGAAAATAGGGCTTGTGCGTTTTGCGTCCGGCGCTGCACGAATCGCAGCGGCAAGGGCGCGTCAGACAGGCGGCGCGAACCTTGTAAGCGATAACAGGAGGAGGGTTCCGTCAATGCCTCGACTGTTTCGTTATGCTGCGTTCGCCATAGCCGTCACCGGCTCGGCCGCTCTTCTCACGTTCGACGCCTCGGCGCAGACCATGGGCACGCCAGAGCGTTTCACCGCATCAGCCATCAACATCAACAATGGCAGGGCCGACAACATCGACATTACCGTCAATCGATGGTCGAGCGACAAGCAGCGTGACGCATTGATGGCCGTGGTGCAGAAGAAAGGTGTCGAGAGACTGCTCGACGCGCTTCAGGACGTGCCGGCCGTGGGCCACTTCGGGGTGCCGGGCAACCTCAGCTGGGATATTCGTTTCGCCCGCGAGCTTCCGTTGCCCGATGGCGGCGAGCGCGTCGTGCTCGTCACCGATCGCCGTATCAGCTTCTGGGAGGCAGCGGTTCGGCCACGTTCGATCGACTATCCCTTCACCGTGATTGAGTTGCACCTGAACCGCGACGGCGAAGGCGAGGGGACGATGTCGATCGCGACCAAAGTGATCTACGACAAGGCGCAGAACATGATCACCCTGGAGAATTTCCAGAATCAACCGGTCAGGCTGACGAACGTGAAGAGCGAGAAAATCACGCATTGATCGTTGGCCCGGCTCGCCCACGTCTTGGGCGGCGGATCCGTCCACGCAAACGACAGGGTGCGCGATTTCCCCTGCTCCGGTGTTTTCAGGTCTACGTAGGCGACGGGCTTCAGCCCGTCGGTCGGCCGGCCTGAAGGCCGGCCGCTACGAGGGTTGAAACTGAGAGCCGGCCGCCACGACGATGTGAACTGAAAGCCGGCCGCTACTCCGGGCGTTTTCAGGTACGTAGGCGACGGGCTTCAGCCCGTCGGTCGGCCGGCCTGAAGGCCGGCCGCTACGAGGACGTGAAACTGAGAGCCGGCCGCCACGACGATGTGAACTGAAAGCCGGCCGCTACTCCGGGCGTTTTCAGGTACGTAGGCGACGGGCTTCAGCCCGTCGGTCGGCCGGCCTGAAGGCCGGCCGCTACGAGGACGTGAAACTGAGAGCCGGCCGCCACGACGATGAGAGTGCGAGGACGCGAAAAGGCGCCCTACCGTCGGTTGAGCGTGGCCAGCAACGTCTCGAGTTGCTGGCGTACGTGCATCAGGCGTGCGCGATCTACCGTCACCGTACCGTTGGCGTCATTGCCGCCGCTGGTGCCCACCGTTGCCGGCGTGGTGTCGGCCAGCATCCGGTCCACCGACTGCTGGATGTCCACGACGCGCGCGCGAAGGTCTTCGCCCGCCGCCGGACGGGTCGCCGGCGCCGGAGCCGCCGAAACCATCGGCCTGGGGGCGCTCGCCCGCGGCGCCGCTCTCAGAGCGGAGAGGAACGAAGCTGCCTCGGGCGGGGCCGAGATCTCGCGAGTGGCGAGAATGGTACTCGGTGTCGCGCCCGCCCCATAGGTCTCCTTGTTCGCGTCCTCGTCGGGCCTCAGCACTCCACCGGAAAGATCGATCCCCGCGAACAATCCCTTCGACCTCGAGTACGACAGGATTTCCGCAGTTACGACGGCGTCCGTGCTCACGCCGCCTCTGCGGCCGAGCGGACCCGCCGCCACCGATGCATCTGCGCCCAGGTTCACCTTGTTCTTGAGCAGCTTCTGAACGCCGGAGTCGTTCATCACGAGGAGGATGAGGTCAGCCTGCTCCATACCGACCTGGAATCCCCAGCTCCCCTTGGCAATCTGCATGAACACGGGCGCGCTCCACTGGTCGCCCGCGCGACAGCTCATCACGCCTTTGCCGTACTCACCGCCGAAAATGAACGCCGCCTTCTTGAGCTCTGGAATCACCATCACGCACCGCGCGCCGGTCCAATATTCCGGCGGAATTTCGCCGCGCATATCCCGGACGGCTGCTGCCGATGCGTTCAAGCGGGTCGCTTCGCTGGCGAACGCGCCGCCAGCCAGTCCCAGTCCCAGTACTCCCGCCACGACGACCTTCCTCATAACCCACCTCTGGCGCGAATCGAGGTGCAACGCGACTGCCAAGAACCACGGATGGGCTGGCCGGCGGCAGCGGTATCATTCGGAATGCCACCACGCAAAAAGGCGGTACGCCGCAAGAAGGCCGCTCCCGCTTCAATCGGTTTGACCGTGGCCGAGACCCGTCAGACCGGCGGCCCCGAGATCGATCGGCTGGCCGAGCAGATCGAAGCCGACGGCGGTGCGGTGGTCGGCCGTTACCGCGAACCCGTGGGCGGCACGCCGCTGTTGGTCGCCGCGCTGCCGGTCGAGCGGGTCGAGCCTACGCCGTATCAGCGCGATGCCTCGGACGCGCACGTGAAGAAGCTGATGACGGTGATCGAAAAGATCGGACGCTTTCTCGATCCGATCGTCGCCGTCCGGGACGGTGACGGCTACTTCACACCGAACGGCAACCATCGTTTGCAAGCCTTGAAAAAGCTGGGCGCCAGGACCGTGATGGCGCTCGTGGTACCCGATCCGTCGGTCGCATTCAAGATTCTGGCGCTGAACACGGAGAAGGCGCACAACCTGCGCGAGAAATCACTCGAAACCATTCGCATGGCGCGGGCCCTCGCCGGGCGCAGCGACGACACCGAGGAGAGCTTCGCGTTCGAGTTCGAACAGCCGGCCTTCCTGACCCTCGGCCCCGGTTACGAGGAGCGGCCGCGGTTGAGCGGCGGCGCCTACCAATCGATCCTGCGGCGCGTCGACACGTTCCTCGACCAACCCCTCGCCAAGGCCATCAAGGAGCGCGATCGCCGCGGCCGGAAGATTTTGAAGCTGGACGATGCGGTTGCAGCCGCGGTCGAGAAGCTGAAGGCGAAAGGATTGACGAGCCCGTATCTGAAGCCGTTCGTCGTCTCGCGGGTCAACTACACCCGTTTCTCGAAGGCGACCACGTTCGATTTCGACGAGACGCTCGACAAGATCATCGCCAGCGCCGCGAAATTCAACGTCGATCGCGTCAAGCAGCAAGACGTCGCCAAGTCAGGCGGCGGTTCGCCCGACGAAGAGTAGAATGCAGCGGCGCGCGAACCGTTGGGCGCGCCTGGAGTCCCGATGATACGCACAACAGCCCTGTTCCTGACCCTCGTCGCGTTGACCGCCGCTCCCGCCTTGGGGCAGGGTCGCGGCGCGCCGCCGCCCGCGCCGCCAGCGTCCGGCCCCGACTCGACTCCCCGTGTCGAGACCGCCGGCGAACGAGAAGAAAAGATTTCGCAGACCGCCCACACGATGCGGCTCGATGGCCGCGAGATCAAGTACACGGCGACCGCCGGTACCCTGCCGATTCGGCTCGACAACGGCCGGGTGGCGGCGCGCATGTTCTTCGTGGCCTATACCCGGGACGGGGAGGACATGAAGACGCGGCCGGTGTCGTTCCTGTACAACGGCGGCCCGGGCGCCGCCACCATCTGGCTGCACATGGGATCGTTCGCGCCCAAGCGCGTCGAGATGGCCAGCGACGGTTTCCAGCCTGCGCCGCCCTATCATCTGGTCGACAACGAGAGCTCGCTGCTCGACGTCACCGATCTGGTGTTTGTCGACGCGGTCGACACCGGCTACAGCCGGGTGGTCTCGGGCGTGGACAACAAGCAGTTCCACGGCGTCAAGGGCGACCTCCGCGCCTTCGGCGAATTCATCAACGACTACCTGAAGACCTACAGCCGCTTTCCGTCGCCGAAATACCTGATCGGTGAAAGCTACGGCACGATCCGATCCGCAGGCCTCGCGCAGGAGCTGCAAAACCGGCATGGCATCGAACTCAACGGCATCACACTCATTTCGTCGCTGCTGACCTACCAGACGATCGCGCCCTCGCCCGAGAACGACGTCGCCTACGCCTCGCACCTCGAAACCTACACCGCGACGGCGTGGTATCACAAAAAGCTGGCGGCCGATCTGTCGGGCGATCTGAAGAAGGCGGTCGATGCGTCGCGGGAGTTCGCGTTCGGCGAGTACCTGACTGCGCTCGCGAAAGGCAACCGGGCCAGCCCGGCCGAGCGCAAGGCGACCGCGCAGAAGCTCGCGCGCCTCACCGGCCTGTCGGCGGACTACGTGGAACGGTCGAACCTGCGCATCGATCCGGGCCGATTCCGGAAGGAGCTGCTCAGGGATCGGCGCCTGGTCGTCGGCCGTCTGGACAGTCGCTTCACGTCGACCGAGGGCGATGCCGTCAACGACAGCGACGAGTTCGATCTGTCCAATAGCGCGCTGCAAGGCCCATACACGGCGATGTTCCAGGACTACGTGAAGAACGAGCTGAAATGGGAGAGCGATCTGCATTACCCGACCTCCGGCGACGTGTATCCGTGGGACTGGAACCAGTTCCAGAACAGCTACATGGACATGACCGAGCCGCTGCGATCGGCGATGTCGCACAATCCCAGCCTGAAGATCCTGGTCTGCATCGGCTACTACGACATGGCGACCGTCATGGGCGGCGCCGAGTACAACTTCGCGCATCTCGGTTACGACCCGACTTTCATCGATCGCGTGTCGTTCGCCTACTACGAGGCCGGCCACATGATTTACATCCGGCCGTCGGAGCACAAGAAGCTGAAGGCCGACATCGCGAAGTTCATCCAGGGAACGCGAACCAAGACGTAGAGCGGTTTTCGATTCGGTGTCGAACTGTATGTCCGGCTTCAGCCGGACTTTCCCATTGAAAACCGCTGTAGGGTGGGGCGGGATGGGCCGGAGCAGCAGCAGAAGCCAAGCCAGAGCTCGTATGAAAAAACAATGGTGGATCGCCGTGCCGGCGTCTACGGTCGGCGTGTGGTGCCTGACCGGAGCAGCGCCAGCTGCAGCCCGCCCATGATCAGGAAACAGGGCGCCACGTAGAGCCACTCCTGGCCTTCTCCCGTTGTGGCGGCGATGACGGCACACACGCCGGCGCCCAGGTAGCCGACGGCGGTGACCAGGATAAAAAAGTGGGTGCGGCGGATCGGATTGTCGGCGGGCTTGGCGACGAGCGGCCGCTTGATGACCGACCGCCACACCCGAGACGCGAAGAACGCGACAAACGAAGCCGCGGTCCACGGCACGCCGTCCTGCCAACCGAACCCCAGCACAACGCCCGCGCCGAGCAGGAACAGCGTCAGCCAGAAGATCCGCAATCCGCCGTCGGCCGTGCGCAATCGCTACTGTCCGCCCGCACTCGACCGTGCGGCCGTGCCTTTGAGGTAGCGGCTGATGAACTCCTCGAGCCGGTTGAAGACGTAGAGATAGCGTTGGTGCAGGAGCGGTTCGTGTGTATCGTCGGTGAACACGATCACTTCGTGATAGACGTGATGCGCGCGCAGCAGCTGCACCAGCCCCGTCATCTGCGAGAACTGCACGTTACGGTCGTCGTCTCCCTGTTCCAGGAGCACCGGCGACTTCCAGGTGTCGATAGCCGAGATGGCCGACGAGCGGTAGGACACGCTCTCGGGATCCAGCGAGCTGCCCCACAGGTGTACGCCGGCCAGATCGACGCCGACCTTGAAGATGTCGGAGTTGCGCGCCAGCGCCTGCGCGGTGAGCACGCCGCCGTACGAAAGGCCCCAGATGCCGATGCGGGCTGGATCGACCTCCGGCCGCGTCTGCAGATACTGGCCGCCCGCGAGCACGTCCTGGTATTCAGCGTTGCCTCGGCCACCGGTATTGGGAGCGGTGCGGAACGACTTGCCGTAGCCGATGCCGCTGCGGTAGTTGATCGACATCACGACGTAGCCGCGGCTGGCGAGCCACTGATTGACGGCGTAGGCGACGTGGTAGAAGTGCATGTAGTGATAGCCGAGCAGCATCTGGCGCACCGGGCCGCCGTGCACGAACACGATCGCCGGACGCTTCTCGCCGGGTTTCAGATCCTTGGGCAGGAACAGCTGATTGTGAATCTCCGTGCCATCGGCCGCTTTCGTCATCACTAGCTGCGGCACTACTTCGGCGTCGAGCGGAAACTGCGCGAGAGACGGATAGATGTACCTGGCCGGGCCGCCCGCTGCCGGAACCAGGCCGACGCCAAATGGCCGCTTCGCGTCGCCGCCGAGCACCGCCACGCGCCCCGAGGGGAGTGCTGCCGGCGACGTTTCGATGGTCTCGCCGATCGTCAACTGCGTCGCCGGGCCGCCGCCCGAGGTCGGCTACTTTCCACACGTGACGGCGCTCGATGTCGCCCGCATTGCTGGCATAGAAGAGGAACCGGCCGTCGGGTGAAACCGATACCTGTTCGACGGCGCCATCACCGGTCGTCAGCACGACCGGGGCCGGCAAGGCACTCGACACGCTCACCGAATACCACCGCACCCACTCCTGCGGTTCAGCCTCGAAGATCACGTGGTCTCCATCGGTCCATTTGATGCCGTTGATGGCGTTGAAGTCCCGATCGCCCGGCTGATTGTGCCAGAACTCCCTGCCCTCGCCGCTGCTGACGTCTGCCACGTAAAACGCCAGCGTGTAGCCGCCGGCGAAAGCAGAGTCGTACAAGCCGGGGCGATCGCGGGGATGCTCGACATCAGCTTGACCGCGACCGCCGGGCGGTCCGCCACGCCCGCCGCGCCCGGCGCCGCCGCGCAACGCCGTCAGCGGATTGAAGGCAGGACCATCCGGGTTTCCGATGCCGCCCGCCCCCTGGTGGGCCTGCAGACCGAATGGAGTACCGGGACGCCGGATGAAGGCGACGCGCTTGCTGTCGGGCGACCAGGTCGGGCTGCTGTCGTGATCGACGCCGGGCGACAGGAACGTCACCCTCCTCGTGCGAATGTCGTAGACGCCGATCAACGAGTGGTCGACGCGGTTGCTGACGAAGGCGAACTTCGATCCGTCAGGCGACCAGACCGGAGTGCCATTGCTACCCCAGGCCTTGACGAACGGCTCGGCGTGGCCAACAACCTGTCCTGCCCGTCCTGCCCGTCCTGCCCGTCCGGCCGCTCCCGCCCCTCCTGCCCCCGCTGCCCCTCCTGTCCGAATCGCGTAGGCGTAAATCTGCCCGTCTTTCGCAAACAGCACCCGGCCACCGTCCGGGGAGAGAGCCGGTGTCGTTCCTTCGCCGAGTTTCCAGCCGGATCCACCCGTTGTCCGTGCCGCCCAGATTGTCCGCTGAGCCCCCGCCGGATCCGCGGTGGGGTTCGCGATCCAGCCGTCGCGATTCGGCTGTGTGCCGCGGACGAATACGGCGATGGCGCCGTCGTCCGACACACTGATGTCGCTCAGCTCGACCCCGTCGTCTTTCGTAACGTTGGTCACACGCACCGGCGCGAACGCCGGCGCGGCCGCGGTGTACACGTTGCGCAGCCCGTGCTCGTACGCGGTCCAGGCGATCCGCTCGGCCTTCTTTGCCGCGACCATTTCGGTCGGCGTGCCGGGCCTCAGGAACTGCTCGATCGTCGGCGCCGTCGGTTCGGCCGTCGACACACCGCGCGGCCACATCCCAACCAGAGCGCCGAGGAGAACAACGACCACGCGCTTCACAACGATCCTCCAGTCATGGCCCTGCGGCCAGCACGAAACCGCCTCACGCGACCTGGCACCTGACAGTCGCACGGCGCCAGGCCTGGCTCGCGCCTAGCTCCTGACGCCAATCGACCGGTAGAACGCGATCAGGTCGAGCGACTTCGGCGGCTGTGCGCCCAGCTGGCGGAGCATCGTCGTGATCTGACCCCGATGGTAACTGGCGTGATTGACGACGTGCTGCAGCATCTGCCAGAACGGCGACTGCCCCGGCTGCCCGCTCAGCAGCTTGAAGGCAAACACGCGTGCGATTCCCGCTTCGCCGAGCTGCTCGAGGAACCCGCGCATCTTCGCCTCATGCTCGATCCAGGCGGCCCGTACCGCCGCCAGATCAACGAAGGCATCGGCCGGCAACAATGCGGTCGGCGACGTGCCTTGCCACCGCATGTACCACGCCCATTCGGCTGCGTACAAGTGCGTCACGGTGTCGCGGATCGACTTGAAGCTGTTGCCCATGTCGCGGTCGGCCTGCGCGGGCGTCAACGGTTCGAGCGCCTCGAACATCCGATCGCGCGCCCAGTAGTGATAGTCGAGCAGCGTCCGCAGATCCTGGAGGTTCATCGCATCACCACGGCGTGAAGAAGCCGATCGAGCCGCGGATACTCCCGGTCGAGATAGGCGTTGCCGCCCTCGAACAGCGGCTGCTGTTTGCCCGCCCGGATACCGCTGCCCGACGATTCGCCGTATTCACTGTTGAGCGCATCCGCAGCGTCCATCCCCTCGACGACCCGTCCGAACGGCACGAACCCCTGAGCGTCCTGAGGGTCGGAGAGATTCTTCAAGGCGATGTAGACCTGCGTCGTCCGCGCGTTCGGCTCGGCAAAGGCGAACGCCACCATGCCGCGAATGTTCGACTGTCCGCGCGGGTCGTCACGAATCGTTCGTGTCCGCCACCGTCTGGCCACCGCCGGGTCGCCGTTGATCCCGAATTGTGCCCACTGGCCCTTGACCACGCGGAAGAAACGATTGTCATCGAAGTAACCGTCGGTGACCAGCTCGAAGAAGCGATCGGCTCCGCGCGGCGCCCAGTCACGATGCACCTCGACGACGATCGGTCCCTTGGTCGTTTCCAGGCGAACGCGAAACAGCTGTGGCGCGGATTCGCCGCGGACGTCGCCCTGATCGTGTCGCGCGGCCAGCGCCACGCGCCCGCTCCAGAGGCTGGCGCTCCACACGCTTGCGATGCAGAGTCCAGCGACGAGCAGCGTGCGCATGCTGGGATCTTATCCGCGATTGCGATCCCGGTACATGGCCTTCTGCGCCTGGCCCAGGCGCTTCCACCGGCGCTTCTGTTCCGCGGCGGCGGCCTTGTCGTGCTTCCGTGCTTCGTAGGCCGCTTCGTGGCCGAGCCGCCGGTAGTTGTCAAGGCGATCGGCATCCAGCTGACCTGACTCCAGCGCCAACCGGACCGCGCATCCCGGCTCCGCGCCGTGCGTGCAATCGCCGAAGCGGCAGTCCGCCGCCAGCGCCATGATGTCCTCGAATGCGCCCGCCACCGCCGACTCGTCTCCCCACGGCTGCAGCGCCCGCATGCCTGGCGTGTCGATCAGGAGCGCTCCCCCAGGCAGTTCCACCAGGTGACGCGCCGTTGTCGTGTGCCGGCCTTTGCTATGGGCATCGCTGATCGCACCGACCCTCTGCGTCGCGATCCCGAGCAGGCGATTGACCAGGGTCGACTTGCCCACGCCAGACGATCCCAGCAGCGCAACCGTCCTGGCCGGAATCAGGAACGGCGTCAACGCGTCGATTCCGGTGTCTTCCAGCGCGCTCACGACGACCACGTCGATCAGAGGCAGCCGCGTAAGGACCGCGTCGGATGCCGCCGCGGAATCGGCGCACAGATCGGATTTGTTCAAGACGACGACCGGCACGGCACCGGCATCCCAGGCCATCGTGAGGTACCGTTCGAGCCGACGGGTGTTCAGCTCCTGGGTCAGCGCGGCGACAAGGAAGATGACGTCGACATTGGCGGCGACCACCTGCTCGCCGACGGCGCGGCCGGCGGCCGCGCGCGACACGCTGCCGCGGCGCTCGAGACGTACGTGGATGATGCTGCCATCGACGCCGACCCAATCGCCGACCGCCGGAAAGTCGGCGGCGTTGGTGGCGTCATGACGGAAGCGTCCGCTGACCTCCGCCCATCCGTCAACATCGCCGGCCAGGCGGTACAGCCCGCGCTGCTCCTCGACGATGCGGGCAAAGCGAAGATCGTCGCGGCCCAGCTGCGCGATCTGGTCGGCGAAAAATGGAGTCCAACCAAGGCGTTCACGTAGCGACACGCGGAACCTCCCAAAAAACACCGACAAGAGAACTGAAGGGAGGGTTGGGGGGAATCCTGGAATTTGAGGATCTTAGGATTTGAGGATTTGAGGATCTACTGAAGGGTCTCCAGGTCGTCCTGGGGTCCTCGACTCCTCACGCTGTCAAATTCGAGCAGGCAGACCCATCCCTCGGGTGAACGTCAGCGACTCTCATGTGACAGCCCTCCTTCTCGTCGGCCATTCTATCCCGGTCTTTGCTCCTCCCGGTCTTGGCTCGTCCCGGCCTATGTTGGTCGTTCGGTTTCGGGACGCGCTTGTTCCGCCAACGGTCATCACGAAGCCGTCTGTTGGCAAGCGAGCCCCGCATTTCTCCTGGCATGGGCGATGCTCCAGTCAACGCACCCATGTCCGACTTGAGAGCCGCCATTCGCGCCCTGTTGAAGAGTCCGGCATTTACGCTGGTCGCGGTCATTACCATCGCGGTCGGGATCGGCGCCAATACGACGCTCTTTTCGGTCTACGACCGGCTCGTGCTCAATCCGGTGACGATCCCGCATCCCTCGTCGCTGACGGCCATCTGGACCAACAACGCTCAACTCAATTTCAATGCGCCTGCCCTTTCGTGGCCCCGCTACCAGGACCTGCGCGACCACGCGCACTCGTTCTCGTCGATCGGCATCTCGGCGTTCGACAACTTCACGCTGACCGGGAACGGCGAGCCGGAGCAGCTCAACAGCCAGCGGGTGAGCGCGACATTCTTTCCGACCCTTGGGATCATGCCCGCTCGTGGCCGCAACTTCAGCGCCGATGAAGATACGCCGAACGGTCCGGCAGTGTGCATCATCAGCCACGAGTTGTGGCAGACGCGGTTCGGCGGACGGCCATCGATCGTCGGCGAGACCATCACGCTCAACGGTCAGTCGTGGCAGGTGATCGGCATCCTGCCGCCGCGGCTCAGCCCGCCGTTCTCACAGGTGCAGGTGTTCGCACCGCGCGTGTTCGAGGTTGGCGGCCTGACATCGGTCCAGATTCAAGCTGGAGCCGGCTATGCCCAGCCGATCGCCCGGCTCAAGAGCGGTGTCTCGCTGCCGCAGGCCGCCCAGGAGCTCGCCGCGCTCAGCCGCGCCTACAAGCAACAGTTCGCGTCGAAGCTCGACGCCAACAACGTCAGCGAGCCGCGCCTGTACGTCGCGGCGCTGGTCGGCAATCTCGAGCCGGCGTTCTACACGCTGATCGGCGCGGTCAGCTTCGTGCTGCTGATTGCCTGCGCCAACGTCGCCTCGCTGTTTCTCGGGCGGCTCACGGCGCGGCACAAGGAGATCGCGGTCCGCCAATCGCTGGGCGCAACGCGCGCCCAGGTCGTGCGTCAGTTCATGATCGAGAGCCTCGCCTTTTCCCTCGTGGCCGGTGCGCTCGGCGTGCTGGCCGGTTTGTGGTCGCTGTCGGCCATCCAGTCGACGATCGCCTCGCAGCTGCCGCCCAACACCACTTTGACGCTCAACTGGCGGGCGCTTGCCTTCACCGGCGGCGTGACCCTGATCAGCGCCTTGCTGGTCGGCGTGGCGCCCGCCCTGCAGGCGTCGAAGGCGCGGCTGGTCGAGGTCCTCAAGGACAGCGCACGCGGCTCTTCCAGCGAGCGCGGTGGCGGCTTCCGCGCGATCTTGATCGTCGCCGAAGTCGCGCTGTCGGTCGTGCTGCTGGTCGGATCGAGCCTGCTGCTCATGAGTTTCGTCAAGCTGCAGCGGACGCCACCGGGCTTCGACCCCGAAGGGGCGGCCGCGGCATTCGTCGGCGTGCCGCTGGCACGTTATCAGACCAGCCCTCAGCAGGCCGGGTTCTTCGATCAGGTCATCGCGCGGCTGCGCGCGAACCCGGTCGTCACCGACGCCGCCGCGACGATCGGCTTGCCGCTGGCGGGAAACGCACGGGCGCCGTACAGCGTCGGCGGCCGCGACATTCTGCCGCTGCCGCAGCGACCGCTCGCCGGCTTCGAAGTCGTCAGCGACGACTATTTCCGCCTGATGAAGATCAGGTTCGACGCTGGCCGGCCGTTCCGCGCCGGCGACCGCGAGGGCACGCCGAACGTCTGCATCGTCAACGAGTCGTTCGCGCGGCACGTCTTTCCCGGCGAGTCGGCCCTCGGCAAGACGCTGCTGCGCGGCCGCGATGCCGACATCAAGAGCGAGATCGTCGGCGTCATCGGCGACGTCAAGACCAACGGGCTCAACGCGCCGGTGCCCGACGAAATCTACTACGCAATGCGCCAGCTGGGTCGGCCGGGCATGAACGTTGTCGCGCGCACCACAGGCGATCCGGCGGCGCTGCAGGCGATCATCCGCACCGCCGTGGCGGAGGTCGACAAGAATCAACCGATCTCGTTCTTCGCCACGCTCGAAACCAATGTGGCGACCAGCCTCGGCACGCAGCGCATCGTCGCCTCGCTGACGACGATTTTCGCGGCCCTGGCGTTCGTGATGTCGGTGGTCGGCCTCTATTCGGTGCTGGCGTACGCGGTCTCGCAGCGGACCTCCGAGATCGGCATCCGCATGGCGCTCGGTGCGCAGTCGGCGCAAGTGATCCGCCTGGTCATGCGCAGCGGCCTCGAGTTGGTCGCCGTCGGCCTGGCGCTCGGCCTGACCGCCGCGGCCGGGGCTGCGCGCGTGATTCAGACGCTGCTGTTCGACGTGCGACCGCTCGAGCCGGTCGTCTATGCGATGGTGGCGGTGACGTTCGCGATCGTCGCGTCGCTGGCCTGCCTGCTGCCATCGCTGCGCGCGTCACGAATCGATCCGATCATCGCTCTGCGGGCGGACTAGGAAAACATCGCAGAGAGTCGCGAGAGATCACCCAGTCACGCTTGCCGCGCATCGGCGGGCGCCCGGGTCCGATGAACACGATGTCATCGTCCATCAGCTCGAGTACGCGCGGCAGGTCTCCGTCGGCCGACGAGGCCATTCACGCGTCGACAGCCGACCGAATCGCCTGCTCATCGGGATCCATGCGTCACCTTCGCGCCGACTGGTGTTCTTCTCATCGCCCCTGCAGCGGCGTGATCGCGCCGCCGATCGCGCGGTTGAATGCCGGGACGTCGCGGTCCATCACGTTCTTGTAGTCCGCCTTGGCAGCGTTCAGGTCCTTCTCGATCGACTCCATGACGTTGACCGACGTATCCGTGGGCGGAAAATCGGCGCCGCCCGAGACGTCGCCGGCGCCAGGACCAACCTCGCCGTTCAGCCAGATCAGGTTCATGTAGACGCGGTATGCCTGCTGGAAATACTTGTCGTCGCTGGTCATCTGCGCCGGCTCGAGCAGCTTGGCCTCGACGTCGAACAATTTCTTGTCCATGTCGGCCACCTGCTTCAGCAGCGCGTCCCGGGTGCGGTCGTTCTTGTAGGCTCTGGTTACGTCCTCGAGCTGCTTGCGCATCACCTCGATGGCGTTGACCATGTCGGCCGCGGTGGAGATGTCGTCTCTCAGGCGCAGTTGCAGCTTCACCGACAGGTCGAGATCGGCCACCGAGGTCGCAATTCTTGGATCCTTCAGAACCTCGATCGGCTGGGTGAACGACTGGCCATTGACCGTGAGCTTGACCGAGTACTTCCCAGGCACCACCAGCGGCCCGACCTCGGCCGGCTCGAGTCCCCAGTGCGTTACCGGCCGCGTATCGTGACCGCGGAATCGCGGCTCCTCCCAGATGTGCGGATTCTCGGGCGGCGTCGTTCGCAACGCGATCAGCCGCGGCGCCTCGTAGCGCAGGTCCCACGCCGCCCGGTTCAGCCCGGCGTGTGGCGTCGTCTTCAGTTCGCGAACCGTCTTTCCATCCGAGTCGATCACCTGCAGCTGCAGCGATCCGCTGGGCTCGTCCTGCAGGCTGTAGTCGATCAGCGCCCGGCTGCGCTGGGACCATCGATAGGCAGCCAGCGGGGCAAAGAGATGCGCGGCGGCAGCGGTCGTGGCGGGCGTCGCCTGCTCGAGCGGCGTGATGTCGTCCAGCACGTACAGCCCGCGGCCGTAGGTCGAGATGTCCACGTCGTGAAACTGCTTCTGCACCACGATCCAGCTCACCGGCGCGTGTGGCAGCCCGGTCGAGAGCTCGGTCCAGTGGCCGCCGTCGTCGCTGGAGTAGAAGAACCCATGACCCGTTCCAGCGAAGATCATGCCTGCCTGGTTTGGATTCTCGGCGACCGCCTTCACATAGGACAGCGGATGCTTGTTCGGCAGATCGCCGTTGACCCGCTTCCACGTCGCGCCATAGTCGGTCGTCTTGAAGATGTAGGGCTCGCGGCTGTCCATCAGGTGGGCGTCCACCGCCACGTAGGCGGTGCCGCCGCTGAAATGCGACGGCTCGATCTTCGAGATCAGTCCCCAGGCCGGGAGACCGGTGACGTTGTTCGTGACGTCATTCCATTTCTGACCGCCGTCGCGCGTGTACCAGATCTTGCCGTCGTTGGTGCCGGCCCAGATCAGCCCCTTCTCCACCTCGGACGCCGCGATCGCGAAGATCACTTCCGGCGCGAACTGCCCGAGGTTGTCGCCGACGATGCCGCCGGACGAGACAATCCGGCTGGCGTCCTGTGTGGACAGATCGGGGCTGATCACGCGCCAGCTCTGGCCGCCGCTGCTGGTGTGAAAAATGACGTTGCAGCCGTAATAGACGTTGTTGTGATCGAACGGATCGATCGCCAGCGGTGCCGACCAGTGGCAGCGATACTTCGAGTCCTGCGGCGGCGCGTCGAGTGTGATCATTCCCGGCGCCACCGACCGCGCGATCTTGGTACGGTGGTCGTAGCGCGTGACTTTGTTCCCGTAGCAGGTCGACCAGACGATGTTGGGATCGGCCGGGTCCGGAGCGGTGAAGCCAGACTCGCAGCCGCCGAGACCATGATCCCAACGGTTGCCCGAACCGTTGTAGCCGGCGCCGGCGTTCTCCGCCGAGTTACTCGCGCCCCTCATGGTGCCGTCGTCCTGCATGTTCGAGTAGACGTAGTACGGAATCTGATTGTCGACGGTGACGTGGTACATCTGCCCGATCGGCAGCGTGACGCGCTGGGTGCTGCGCCCATGCTGCGTGGTGAGGGTGATGCCGGCGTCGTGGGTGATCGCGAAGCGGTCCGCATCCTTGGGGTCCCACCAGATGTCGTGATTGTCGCCGCCCCAGTTCACGCTGCGGAACGTCTGCCCGCCATCGGTCGACTGGAAAAACGAGCTGTTCGAGATGAGGATCTCGTCCTCGTTGGCGGGCGACACCGCGAGGTGGATGTAGTAGCCGGCGCGGCCGATCAGCTCCCGCGACCAGTTCACCACGCGCCAGCTGCCGCCGCCATCGTCGGACCGCCACACCGACCCCTGATCCTTGGTCTGGATGAGCGCGTAGACGCGGCTGGAGTCGCTGGGGGCGACGGCGACGTCAATCTTGCCGAGCGGCGACCGCGGCAGGCCCGGCGCATTGATCTTCGCCCATGTCGCGCCGCTGTCATGCGACACGTAAATGCCGCTGCCGGGGCCGCCGCTGAGCATCGCCCAGGGGTGCATCTCCACCTGCCAGGTGCCGGCCCAGATCGTGCGCGGATTCCTGGCGTCCATCGACAGCCCCGAACAGCCGGTGTTCTCGTCGACGAACAGCACCCGCTCCCAATGCCGGCCACCGTCGGTCGTGCGAAAAACCCCGCGCTCCTGCTGCGGCGCCGTGATGCGCCCGATCGCACAGGCGAACACAATATCCGGATTGGTCGGGTGGATCAGGATCCGGCCGATGCGGCCTGTCTCGTCCAGGCCCATGTGCTGCCAGCTCTTGCCGGCGTCCACCGATTTGTAGATGCCGTCGCCGATGACATCGCTGTCGCGGATGGCCCAGGCTTCTCCGGTGCCCGCCCACACCACAGTGGGATCGGACGGCGCGACGGCAAGCGCTCCGATCGCGGTGACCGGGAGGCTGTCGGATACCGGCGCCCAACGGATTCCGCCATCAGTTGTTTTCCAGACGCCGCCTGACGCCGCGCCGGCGTAGTAGGTCGACGGATCGCCGGGCACCCCCGCGATCGAGGCCACCCGGTTGCCGACTGCGGGACCGAGAAAGCGGAACGCCAAACCGTCGGGCTGGGTGCGGTCGCGGCGCTGCGCGGTCACCGATACCGCGACCAGGCCCACCAGCAAACACCCGAAAAGCAGCCGAAGAAATCTCATGTCCGTATTGTAAGGTGTCAGACACCGTCCTCTGACACCCTCTGGTTGCCGCTACCCGACCACATTCCTGACCACGAACCACACATTCGCCGGACGCTCCGCTAGTCGCCGCATGTACCACGCGAACCAGTACTCGCCGTACGCGATGAGCACGCGCAACGGCCGTCCCGACGCGAGGAGCCGCTGTTGCAACGGTCGCTGGATGCCGTAGAGCATCGCGAACTCATACGCCGACCTCGGCACCCCATGCTGGTCGACGAACGCGGACAGCCGATCGACCAGCCTCGGATCGTGCGTCGCCATGTGCAGCTGGCCGCCGGCCTTCTGCGCATCGTCGCGGAGCAGGCGGCACGACAAAGCGTAGAAATTCTCGTCGACGTCGGGTTTCTTGGGGTACGCCACTGACGGCGATTCGAGATACGCGCCCTTGACCAGACGGATGGCGGATCCCAGCGGCACCAGCGACTCGATGTCGTCCTTCGTCCGGTAGAGATACGCCTGGAGGGCAACGCCAATGTGCGACGAGCGCGCACGGGTGCGCCGAAACAGATCCAGCGTCGGATCGACGTAGGGCGAGCTTTCCATGTCGATCCACACGAAATTATCGCGCTCTGCCGCGCGATCGACGAGACGCTGGAGGTTGCGGAAGCAGAGTTCGCGATCGAGGTCGAGCCCGAGTTGCGTCGGTTTCACCGAGATCTGCGCGCGCAACCCGGCGGCCCGCACCTGGTCGAGCACGTCGAGGTAATGGAGCGTCACTTCCTCCGCCTCCTCGACCCGCGTCAGGTTCTCGCCGAGCTTCGTGAAAATCGTGCCAATCCCTTGTCCCTCCTGAACCGCCGCGGCCGCCACCGCGTCCTCGAGGTGCTCGCCCGGCATGAAGGCAGACACCGAACGCCGGACGAACGCCGTCTTCGTCGCGCGTTCGCGCAGCCACGCGTTGGTGGACATCGCGAGCAGAAGTTTCCTGGCCAGGCTCACAGCAGCCCCTTGAGCAACCCGCCGTCAACCTGCAGAGTCGCGCCGGTGACGTATGACGAGGCGTCCGACAGCAGAAAAGCCCCGACGCGCCCGAATTCATCGGGCTCACCATATCGCCCGATCGGAATCGCTCTGCCACCGCGCCGCTGCTGCTCCGGGAGCGTGATGCCAGCCTTCCGCGCCTGAATCTCATCCAGCTGGGCGAGACGATCGGTGGAGATGCGACCAGGCATCAATGAGTTCACCCGGATCCGGTCGGGTGCCAACTCGAGCGACAGCGTTTTGACGAGCGCCGTCACACCAGCGCGCATCACGTTCGACAGCGCTAGGCTGGGAACCGGTTCCTTGACCGTCGACGAAGTGCCGACGAGGATCGCGCCGCCGCCGCGCGCGCGCATCGAGGGCACGACGAGCCGCACCGTGCGGACGACGCTGAGCAGCAACAGCTCGAAAGCGTTCTGCCACGCCATGTCGTCGAACCCGAGCGCGGTGCCGGCCGGCGGCCCGCCGGTATTGGCAAACAGCAGGTCGACGCCGCCGAAGCGGTCCGTCGTCGAGGCCATCCACCGCGTGATGGCGTCGGCCTTGCTCAGGTCGGCGGACACCGCCAGCGCCCGGCCGCCGCTCCCGGCGTTGATCGAGGCGGCGGCCCGTTCGATGGCGTCCTCGTCGCGGGCGGCGATGGCGACGTGAGCGCCTTCCGCCGCCAAGGCGCGGGCCACTGCGAAGCCCAGCCCTTTGCTCGCGCCTCCGACCATGGCTATTTTGCCGGTGAGACCTAGATCCATGAATCGATATGGTATCAGTCTGCACCGAATGGCCGCGCTAACCCCCCGTCCACCTCGAGCTTCTGGCATTCTCCTTGCGGCGACGAAGCATGCATGGAAGTCTCTCCCTCGAACGGCTCGCCCACCGTGCGAGTGCTGGATCGGGTGGACGTCCGTGCCGCGGCCCTCACCATCTTCGCGGGCGCCGGCTCGCTGTACGTCGCTCGCGAGGGAGGAGGCCTTCTCGCGCCCATCCTGGTCAGCGTCCTCCTGGCATACGCGATCGAGCCGTTCGTGGCCCTGGCGTGTCGCTCTCGCATTCCCCGGCCGGTCGCCGCGGTGGTCGTGTATGTGGTGCTGGTGGCCGGTTTCATCGTGACCGCAAGGGTTGCGCAACGACAGTTCGTCTCGTTCGTCGACGCATTGCCTGCAACGGTGGAAGACATCCAAGCGTCGGTGGATCGCGCCGGTCTGCAGCGACGGTCATCCACTGGACCCGGCACCATGGGACAGCTGCAAACCGCGGCCATCGAGTTCTCGCGCGCCATCGGCGCGCCGGCGCAGCCTGCGCGCAAGGTCGCCCGCGTGCTCCCGGTCAACCGCGGCTTCGACGTGCGCCGCTATCTGGCGGACTCGTCGATGGCCGTCGCGAGAACGAGTGCACGACTGCTGACCATCGCGCTCCTCACGCTGCTTCTCGTCCTCCACGGCGAGGCGCTCAAACGCAAACTGATTGCGATCGCCGGACCGCGCGCGCAGAAAAAAATTACCCACGATGTGATCAAGGCGATCGATCGTCAGATCGAACGTTATCTGGTCGCACGCCTCCTGATCAGCGCGACCGTCGCTGCCGCAACCTGGTTCGGCTTGTGGTGTCTCGGAGTCAGGGAGCCGCTGGTGCTGGGCTTGATTGCTGGTGTGCTCAACGTCATGCCGCTGGTCGGTCCCGCTGTAGCCGTCGCACTGGTAGCGCTCGTCGCGTTCGTGCAGTTCCACACCATCGGGATGACCGCCGCCGCCGTGTGCGTGGCCGGTGCGGTCGCCGCGCTCGAGGGCAATCTCATCTCGCCGTGGCTCACCGGCCGGGCCGGCGAGCTGAACACCGTGGCGGTCTTCGTCGCCGTGCTGTTCTGGGGCTGGATGTGGGATGTGTGGGGACTGCTGCTCGCGATTCCGATCGCGGTGGCGATTAAAGCTGCAGCGGATCATATCGAGCCGCTGCAGCCTCTCGGAGAGCTTCTTGGACGGTAAATGACGAGGCCAAGGGCCGAGGGCTGAGCCCTCAGCCCCTTAGCCCTTAGAGTTAGTTGGCAGGTTTGACTGTGAGGAACAGGTCATTGCCCTGCCGCTGGATCAGCAGCAGCGTCGGCTTGTCGCTGCTCTTCTTGAGCGCCGCGCGCAGGTCCTCAACGGATTTCACGGCCTCGCGGTTTACTTCCTGGATGACGTCGCCAGACTGGATGCCCGCTTCGGCTGCGCGGCCGTCCGGGTTGACGTCCTCGACGAGCAGCCCGTGCGCATTCTTCGAGGCACGAGCCTTCTCCGCCAATTCAGGTGTCAGCGGCGCCACCGCGATGCCGAGCGATGTCTTGTCGTCGCTCGAAGCGGAGTCGTCGTCGCGCACCCGCGCCGACTTGGAGGCCATCGCCTCATCGAGCTTCACCGTGAGGTGCTTGTCGCTCCCGTCGCGCACGATCACCACCTCGGCGCTCGAGCCCGGGCCGGCTTCGGCCACGCGGTTGCGCAGCGTATTGGTGTCGTGCACCGGCACGCCGTTGAACGACTTGATGACGTCGCCGCGCTTCATGCCGGCTTTCTCGGCCGCACTGCCTTCGGTCACGTTGCTGACGATGGCGCCCGTGGCCTGCTTGAGGCCGAGGCTTTCCGCCATCTCGGGCGTAACGCCCTGCACGGTCACGCCCAGTTGCGCCCGCGTGACCTTGCCGTTGGTGCGCAGCTGCTCCATCACGTTCTTGGCCATGTTGGCGGGAATCGCGAAGCCGATGCCGATGTTGCCATCGTTGCTCGACAGGATCTGCGAGTTGATCCCGACCAGCTCGCCTTTCGTGTTCACCAGCGCGCCGCCGGAGTTGCCGTGATTGATCGGCGCATCGGTCTGCAGGAAGTCTTCATACCCGCCGTCGCCGACGGTGGTGGACCGGCCCTTCGCGCTGATGATCCCCATCGTCACGGTCTGGCCGACGCCGAGTGGATTGCCCAATGCGAGCACGACGTCCCCAACCTTTACGTTCTCGGAATTGCCGATCGCGATCGCGTGCAGGTCACCCGCGGTGACCTTCAGCAGGGCGAGGTCGCTCGCCTTGTCCTTGCCCACGAGCTTGGCGGTCAGTGTTCGATCGTCGGTCAGGTCGACCTTGATCTCGTCGGCGCCGTCGATGACGTGGTTGTTGGTGAGGATGTAGCCGTCAGTCGTCACGATGACGCCGGAGCCGAGCGCCCGCTGGCGCGGCGCCCGCTGCTGACGCGGCATCCTCTGGCCGCGCTGATTCCCTTGGAACTGGTCGCCGAAGAACCGCCGCAACAGGTCTTCCGGATCCTGTCCATCCTGGCCGTCGGGGGCCCCAAACATCGTCGGCATCATCTTGGCTCGACCCTCGGTTCGAATGGTGACGACCGCTGGCGCCACGACGCCAACCACGTCGGCATATGAGTCGCGCGCGCCCGCGATAGCATGGGTGAGCGGGGTGGAAACCGTCGCCGCCTTCTGAAATTCCGCTTTCGGCGTATCTGCCGCCAGACCGTGCCATGCGACGCCGGTCGTCAGGGCACCGGCCGCCAGCAGGGCAAGTAATGTCTTCTTCATAACAGCCTCTCCATCCTTTCGAATCTACGATCGATTCTATGGAGTTAGACGGTCGGCGGCGTTGCGGGGCCGTTGCAGGAGCATTACATCGGTGAAAGGGGGAAACTGACGACGGCTCAGGGCTGAGGCGTCAGGGCTGAAGGCTGAGAGCTGAGAGCTGAGAGGTCAGGCTCAGGGCCCTGCCTGCAAAGGCAACGTCACGGAGAAGGTGGCTCCTCGACCCACCGCACTGGACACCTCGACGGTCCCACCGTGTGCCTCGACGATCGCCTTGACCAGGCTGAGTCCAAGGCCGAGGCCGCGTTCGGTCCGGCTGGTGTCGCCCCTGAAGAGGCGGTCAAAAATGCGCGGCAGCTCGTCTGCGGGTATGCCTGCGCCGCTATCACACACCCGAAGCGTTGCGACGCCTAGCTGGCGGGCCGCTTCGACGTCCACCCTCCCTCCCGCCGGCGTGTACTTGACGGCGTTGTCGATCAGATTGGCCGCCACCTGCTCCAGCCGCGTGCGATCGGCCGTGACCACGATGTCAGGCGGGGCAACCGCCGTCAGGGTGACTCCTTTGGCCTCCGCCACGTCGCGATACAGATCGACGGCGCGCGCGACGACCTCTGCCAGCGCCACCGGTTCGCGGCTCAGCTGCATCGTCCCGCTCTCCGCCTCCGAGATGTCCATCAGCGTCGTGAGCATCACGAGCACGCGGTCGGACTCTTCCACGCAGTCGGCCAGCAGTTCGCGGTAGAACTCGGCCTGTTGGGCGGCATCGCCGGCCGGCGGCGATGCCAGCGCCATTTCCGCCGTCCCACGCAGCCGCGTGAGCGGCGTCCGCAGGTCGTGCGACACATTGTCGAGCGCGCCCCGCATCGCGGTCACCAGCCCCTCGATCTTGTCGAGCATCGCATTGAACAGCGACGTGAGCTCGTCGATGGCGTCACCGCTGCCCTCGAGCGGAACGCGGGCATCGGTCTGGCCGGTGCGGATGATTCGCTGGACGGCGAGCGTCAGCCGCTTGATCGGAAACAGCGCCGACTGCGTCGCCAGCCAGCCGCCGGTCAGCGCGATGACGACGATGAACAGCGTGACGATGCCGAGGGTGGCGCGGAAGCGGCCCAGCAGATCGTCTCGCGCCTCGGTGCTCTTGCCGACCTGGACGAGCGTGCCGTCCGCGAGCGTCGCCGACACCAGTTCGAGCTTCGATGGATCCCAGCCCTCGTTGTTGCTCAGGACCACCGCTTCGACGCCGCGATCGACCACCCGCACGAAGAGGCGCTCGGGCGCCACCTGCTGCTCGGCGCGAACCGTCGCCGCGAGCACCCCGACGCCGCCACGCAGATACGCCGCCGCGTAGTCTCCAAGCTTGCCGTTGATGATCTGGCGGTCGCGCTGGGCAAGCGAGGTCGCCGTCAGGAAGTAGGTGACGAACACGATGGCGATCGCGCCGGACACGAACAGCGTCGCGTACCACAGCGCGAGGCGCAGGCCAAAAAAAAGGGGAGGCACCCCCTTTTCAGCCAGCGCTGCCGAAAACGGGATCCGTCCTCTGCTGTCAGGAACGGAGGACATAGCCGACGCCTCGCACGGTGTGGAGCAGCTTCTTCTCGAACGGCCGGTCGATCTTCTCGCGCAGACGGCTCACCAGCACATCGACGACGTTGGTCTGGGGATCGAAGTTGTATTCCCAGACGTGGGAGAGAATCATTGTCTTCGACACGACGTGGCCGGCGTGTCGCATCAAGAATTCCAGGAGCGTGAACTCACGCGGGCGAAGCTCCAGCGGCGCGCCGCCCCGGGTCACCCGGCGCGACAACAGGTCCAGCATCACGTCGTCCACGCTCAGCGTCGTCGGTTCCGGGGCGCGGGTCGCCCGACGCACCAGCGCCTGCACCCGCGCCAGCAGTTCGGCGAACGCGAACGGCTTGGTCAGGTAGTCATCGCCGCCCGCCTGCAGGCCGTGCACGCGATCGTCGACGGAGCGGCGCGCGCTGAGGATCAACACCGGCGTGGCCACACCGCGCTTCCGCAGCTCCTCGATGAGCGAGACACCGTCCCGCTTGGGGAGCATCAGATCGACGATGGCGACGTCGTACGAACTCTGCAGCGCGGATGCCAGCCCGCTCTCGCCGTCGGCGACCTGATCGACGGCGAATCCGGCTTCCCGTAGCCCGCGCACCACGAATTCGCCAATCGTGACGTCGTCCTCTACCAGCAGAGCCCGCACATCGCGATCATACTGGTATCGACATCAACGACGAAGGCACTGCAACAGGACGGAGTGTCCCGGTGGTCGATAGGTTAGCGTGGCAGCGTGTCGCGATGCGCCGCGCGCAGGTACTGCGCCGGCCAGGGTACGCGCTGCCCAAGCTCTTCGGCGGCGTGCAGCGGCCAGTACGGATCGCGCAGCAGCTGGCGTGCGATCAGGACGACGTCGGCCTGGCCGGTCTTGATGATCGCGTCGGCCTGTTCCGCGGACGTTATCAATCCCACGGCGCCGGTCGGTACGCCGGCGTCGCGCCGGATGCGCTCGGCAAAGGGCACCTGGTAGCCCGGGGCCACCGCAATCCGTTGATCGTGTACCGCGCCGCCGGACGAACAGTCTACGAGGTCCACTCCACGGGCGCGCAGGCGTCGCGCCAGTTCCACGGCCTGATCGAGATCCCAGCCGCCCTCCTTCCAGTCGGTCGCTGAAATGCGGATGAATATCGGCAGGCGCTCGGGCCAGACGCCACGGATGGCGTCCACGATCTCGAGACAAAAGCGGACGCGGTTGTCGTACGAGCCGCCGTAGGCGTCGGTGCGCCGATTGACGAGCGGCGACAGGAATTGATGAATCAGGTAGCCATGCGCGGCGTGCAGCTCCACGACGTCGAAGCCGGCCTCGAGCGCGCGGCGCGCCGCCATCGCGAACGCCAAGACGATGCCCGCGATGTCGTCCGAAGTCGCCGGTCGCGGCATCGGGTAGCTGTCGGCGAACCGCTCGGGCATCGGTCCAACGGGTTGCCACCCGCCATGTGCCGGCGAGATCGCACCGCCGCCTTCCCACGGCCGCGCCGTGCTGGCTTTGCGGCCGGCGTGGGCGAGCTGGGTGCCGGCGAGCGCCTTCTGCCCGTGGATGAAGTTCACGCAGCGCGCCAGTCCATCGACGTGATCGTTGTGATAGATGCCGAGATCCTGCGGGCTGATCCTCCCGTCGGCGGTGACGGCCGAGGCTTCCGTCATCACCAGCGCCGCGCCGCCGACCGCGCGCGTCGCCAGATGCACGAAGTGCCAGTCATTCGAAAAGCCGTCGATGCTCGAGTACTGGCACATCGGCGACACGACGATGCGATTGGACAGGGTGACGGAGCGGAGGGTCAGCGGCTCGAACAGCTGCGGCATGGTGCCATTGTGACATCCGATCTGTCAGGCGCACGGGCGCGCGCTCAGATGCCGCGACGCACCGAGAAGCCTCGAGTGTCCCGTCTCCGTGATTCGCAACATTATTCCCGGGCGGGGCATCCCGCCTCGCGGCGTTGCTCATCGCTCACTTATGCCCAATAAGCTCGCTCTTCGCGCCTTGCGATCCGGGCGCCGCGCCACGGGACTTGTGTCGCGAATCACGGAGACCGGACACTAGGCGCTGGCAAGGCAACACGACGGGCCGTGCAGCCAGCAGCTGTCTTCCTGCTTGTGTCGATCGCGGCGCAGACGCGAGACCGCGAGCCAGTGTGACGGCCCGGCCGCGAGCGCCTTCCCGATCCGCTCGTTCATCTCCGGATCGCGGATACCGAGCGCCGAGTAGACCGTTGCCACGGTGACGATGCGTGCGCCAAGGCTGCCGGCCTCGTCCTTGGTGATGAGCAGCACCACGCCCTTGCCGACGGTGGATCCCATCCCTGGCATGGTCGTGGTCAACGGCAGCATCATGCGTCCCCGCGGCACCAGAGCGTCGAGCCACATGTCGAGCGCATGGGTGACGCCGGCGTTGACCAGGATCGCGTCGAACATCTCCGGCAACGGCCCGGACGCGTCGCCGTTGTGCATCGCGATCCACCGGCGCGAGGCGAGCCTGCGGGCAGCCTGGCTGGCCAGTGCCTCATCAACCTCGAATGCGACAACCCGGCCGGTCGGGCCGACGCACTCGGCCATCACCGCCGTGTAGTAGCCGAGGCCGGCGCCGACGTGCAGCACCCGCGCGCCCGGCGCGAGATCGAGCGAGTCGATCCAGAAGCCCAGCGTGCCCGGCTGCCCGTTGAACAGCTGACGCTCGGGATCGATCGCGACCGCGATGTTGTGGTAGAGGCGAGCGGGATCGGCGTCCGGCGTGGAGCGCAGGCGCGGCGCGCCCGAACCGAGCTGATAGCTGGCGCCCTGATGGCACCAGCGGATGCTGATCCGTCCGATCGCGATCGTCGCCGGAGCCGGGAAACATCACCGACTGCCAGTTCAGCTTGTAGTCGGACCGCCGGAGAGAGCGCCGATTGGGCTGCCAGCGGGTTCGAGCCCAGCCCAACCACAGCATTGCTGTCGCGACAAATGTGCCCGAGAGCCGAACGGACACGGCCGTTAAACGCGCGCTTGATTCAAGCAGTTCTTTTTCGGCCGGTTCTGCGATTACACTAAATGATTGCGATATGAACCATCATCCCAGTAGACCGGTCCCCTTCCTATTGCTCGCCGCCAGCCTACTCTTCAGCCGGCCGGCGGCCGGACAGGTGCAGGCATCTCCGCCGCCGCTTCCGTCGGCATCGCCACAGCCGGCGCGATCGCAGCCGCTGGCGGTCCCGCCGGGGACGTTTCTCGGAGGTGTACCGACCGGCGAGCTCACGGCCGGGGTCGAAAAAATCTCCGTCGTCACCGCCATCTCGCGGGCGCTCGAGCACAACCTGGGTGTGCTGACCGCCGAACAGAACCTTGGCAAGGCCGAGGGGACCCGGACCCGCCTGCTGAGCGAGCTGCTTCCGAACGTCAACGGTCGTCTCAGTGAAACCCGGCAGACGATCAACCTGGCGGCGTTCGGTTTCAGCGGCGGTCCGGGGTCGCCGTTCGGCGACATCCCGACGATCGTGGGACCGTTCAACGTCTTCGACGCGCGCATTTTTCTCTCCCAGAACGTGCTCGACCTGGGCGCGCTCAACGGCGCACGCGCCGAGGCGCACAACGTGGAAGCGGCGCGCCTGACCTTCAGGAGTGCGCGCGACTACGTCATTCACGTCGCCGGCAACCTGTTCGTGCAGGCGCTGGCGGCGTCCGCGCGCGCCGATGCCGCCCGTGCACAGCAGGAGACGGCGCGCACGCTCCACCAGCAGGCGCTCGATCTGAAGCAGAACGGCCTGATTGCCGGCATCGACGTGCTCCGCGCCGAGGTCCAGCTGAGCACGCAGACGCAACGCTCGACCATCGCGGTCAACGAGTTCGAGAAGGCGAAGCTGCAGCTGGCGCGCGTCATCGGACTGCCGCTCGGCCAGCGCTTCGAGCTCGATCCGGCGCTACCCGACCTACCGGCCGCCGACATGTCGATCGACGATGCAGTGGCGCTTGGCTACAAGACGCGCCCTGACTACAAAGCGGCGCTCGAGCGGCTCAGCGCCGCCGAGGCGACCCGCCGCTCCATCATCGGCGAGGCGCTGCCGTCGGTGCGCGTCAACGCCGACTATGGCGCCATCGGCCTGACGCCCTCGGACGCCCGCTCGACCTTCGCCGTCACCGGCGCCGTCAGCGTACCGATCTTCCAGGGCGGCCACACCCGCGGCCGCCTGCTCGAAGCCGACGCCGACATCCGCAACCGGCGCGCGGAAGCCGAGGACCTCAAGGCGGCGATCTACTACGAGGTGCGGGCCGCGTTTCTCGATCTCGAGGCCACCTCCCGGCAGCTCGCGCTCGCCGTCAAGACGCGCGATCTCGCCAGCCAGCAGCTGACCCAGGCGCGCGACCGTTTCGCCGCCGGCGTCGCCAACAACGTCGAGGTCGTGCAGGCGCAGGACGCCGTCGCAGTCGCGACCGAACAGTTCATCGCCGCGCAGTACGGCTACGATCTCGCCAAGGGCGCCCTGATTCGCGGCACCGGTATGTCAGAAGAAATGTTGCGTCAGATTCTCGGAGGCTCGCGCTAAATCATGCTGCAGCAACCTCGCGTACGTTTGATCGTCGGCGTCGTCATCCTGCTGGCGCTCGGCGCCGGCCTCTGGGCCTGGTCCCTGTCGGGTCGCGAGAGCACCGACGATGCCCAGGTGGATGCGCACGTCACCCAGCTCGCGGCCCGGGTGGGCGGCACCGTGATCAAGGTCGCCGTCGACGACAATCAGCTGGTTGAAGCCGGCGCCCTCCTGGTCCAGCTCGATCCCGGCGACTATCAGGTCGCCGTCGACAAGGCGCGCGCCGAGCTGGCGGACGCCGAAGCCACCGCGCTGGCCGCGCAGAGCGGCGTCCCGATCACCTCGACCACAACGGCCAGCAACGTCACGACCGCACGCGGTGGTGTCGCGCAGGCGCAAAGCGGCGTGGTGGCCGCCGAGAAGGAGATCGAGGCCGCGCACGCGCGCCTCGTTAGCGCGCAAGCCAGGCTGCGCGAGGCCGACGCCAACGCCGCCAAGTCGGCTCGCGACGTCGACCGGCTGCGCGGGCTGCTCGCCAAAGACGAAGTCTCGCAGCAGATGTTCGACGCGACCTCGGCCACCGCCGAGGCGCAAAAGGCTACCGTAGATTCGATGCGATCGCAGGTCGCGGAGGCGGAAGCCGGCATCCGCGTCGCCGAGAGCAAGCTCGCCCAGGCCCGCGCCGGCGAACAGCAGGCGCACGCCGAGATGCAGACGGCGCAGACCGGGCCGTCGCAGGTGAAAGCGACCAAAGCGCGCGCGTCGGCCGCCGAAGCCAAGGCGCGGCAGATGCGCGCCGCGCTGACGCAGGCGGAGCTGAACCTGCAATATACGACGGTGAAGGCGCCGGTGCGCGGCATCGTGTCGAAGAAGGGGATCAACCCCGGCCAGGTCGTCCAGGCCGGGCAGCCGCTGCTCGCCCTGGTGCAGATCGATGACGTCTGGGTGACGGCGAATTACAAGGAAACCCAGTTGAAGGACATGCGACCCGGGCAGCGCGCCGTGGTGTCGGTCGACGCCTACGGCGGCCGCGAGTACACCGGCAAGGTCGACAGCATCGCCGGCGCCACCGGCGCCCGCTTCAGCCTGCTGCCGCCCGAGAATGCGACTGGCAACTTTGTCAAGGTGGTGCAGCGCGTGCCGGTGAAGATCGTGCTCGATCCGAACCAGGATCCCGAGCACCTGCTGAGGCCGGGGATGTCGGTGACGCCGACTGTGTATTTGAAATGAGGATTCGAGGATCTATGGATTTGAGGATTTGAGGATTTGAGGATTTGAGGATCTAAGGATTTGAGGATCTAAGGATTTGTTTCAGCATTTTGTTACCCGCAGATTCTCAAATAAGTAAATCCTAAAATCTTCAAATCCTCAGATCCTACAGATCCTCAGATCCTCAGATCCTACAGATCCTCAGATCCTCAGATTTCAAAGTTTCATGGAAGAGAAGCACATCAACCCCTGGCTCATCGCCGTCTCCGTGATGTTCGCCACCTTCATGGAGGTGCTCGACACCACCGTGGTCAACGTGTCGTTGCCGCATATCGCCGGCACGCTGTCGGCCACGATCGACGAAGCGACCTGGGCGCTCACCTCGTATCTCGTCGCCAACGCCATCATCCTGCCCATGACCGGCTGGCTGGCGACCATGTTCGGACGCAAGAACCTGCTGATGCTGTCGGTGATCGGCTTCACGTCGGCATCGTTCCTGTGCGGGCTGGCGCCCACGCTCGGATCGCTGATCTTCTTCCGGATTCTCCAGGGCGCCACCGGCGGCGCGCTGCAGCCGCTGTCGCAAGCGGTGCTGCTCGAAGCGTTCGCGCCGGAGGATCGCGGCAAGGCGATGGGCTTCTGGGCGCTCGGCATCGTCGTCGCGCCGATCCTCGGGCCGGTGCTCGGCGGTTACCTGACCGACAACTACAGCTGGCGCTGGGTCTTCTACATCAACATCCCGGTGGGAATCGCCTCGATCGTCATGACCAAGATGTACATCTTCGATCCTCCCTACTTGAAAGCGGAATCGCGCAAGGTGGACTACTGGGGCATTGGCATGCTGGCGGTCGGCATCGGCGCGCTGCAGATCGTGCTCGACAAGGGCCAGGAGGACGATTGGTTCTCGTCCAACATGATCCTGGGGCTCTCGATCGTGGCGGCGGTCACGCTCGGAGCGCTCATCTGGCACCTGCTGGTGACCGACGAGCCCATCGTCGATCTGCGGGTCTTCAAGGAGCGCAGCTATGCCGTCGGCGTGTTCCTGATGACGGTGGTCGGCTTCGTGCTCTACGGCAGCATGGTCCTGCTGCCGATCATGCTGCAGACGCTGCTGGGTTATCCGCCGCTGCAGGCGGGGATCGCGATGGCGCCGCGCGGGATCGGTTCGTTCTTCATGATGCCGATCACCGGCATCATGACCGGCAAGTTCGACGCGCGGAAGCTGCTGACGGCCGGCCTGCTCCTGGGCGGATTGACGCTGATCTGGCTGTCGTGGCTCAACCTGCAGGCCGGGTACTGGGACATCTTCTGGCCGCAGCTGCTCCAGGGGGTCGGCATGTCGCTGCTGTTCGTGCCGCTGACGACCATCTCGATGGACGCGATTCCGCGCGAGAAGATGGGCAACGCCACCAGTCTCTTCAACCTGATGCGCAATATCGGCGGCAGCATCGGCATCGCCATGACCGGTACACTGTTGGCCCGCCACGGTCAGGCGGGCACCAATACGCTCGGCGCCAACGTGACGCCGTACGATGCCGCGTCACAGTCGATGTTTGCCGGCCTCCGCGAGGCGTTCATGGCCGCCGGTTCGGACATCACCACGGCGACGGCGCGAGCCAACGCTGCGCTGTTCGGCATGGTGCAGCGTCAGGCGACGATGGTGTCGTTTGTCGGCATCTTCCAGCTGCTGGGCGTTCTGTTCGTGGCGCTCATCCCGCTGATACTCCTCATGAAGCGGCCGAAGCGCGGCGGGCCGGCTGCGGCCGCCCATTAGCGAATGCCCCGGTTTCGTGTAGTCGTGCCGCTCTGGATGCCTTGTAAGGCTGGGAACCGCGGCCCAGCGGCTACAGCGAATCCGAAAACGGCTGTACGACAGTCGTCAGCTACCGGTCCCCGACTCCCCAGAAAACGGCTGTCCGTGATCGGGGACCGCGGCGACCTGTGGCGCGTGCCGATGCGGTCCAGTACACTGGCGCGGTGATTCCTGCGCTCCTGGTCGCGCTCGCGCTCGGGCAGGAACCGGCGCGACCGTCCTTCGCGGAGTGGCTCGCCGGCGTTCGCGCCGAGGCGGTCGCGCGCGGGTTGCGCGAGGAGGTCGTCGACGCCGCGCTCGCCGACGTCACCGAGCCGCAACCGATCATCCTCGAGCGCGATCGGACACAGGCCGAAACCGTCTTCTCCCTCGAGAAATACCTGGAGCGCAGCCTCACATCGAGGCTGATCCTCGGCGGGCGCGCCGCCCTCGCCACTCACCGCGACCTGCTCGATCAGATCAGCGAGCGCTACGGTGTGCCGTCGCGCCTCATCGTCGCCATCTGGGGCATGGAATCGAACTACGGACGCTTCAGCGGTGTGCGCCCGATCGTGCCGGCGCTGGCGACGCTGGCCTGGGATCCGCGCCGCGCCGCCTTCTTCCGCGGCGAACTGATGGACGCGCTCGAAATTCTCAATCGCGGCGACATCGATCTACCGGGGCTCAAAGGCTCGTGGGCCGGCGCCATGGGACAGGTGCAGTTCATGCCGTCGAGCTATCTGAAGTTCGCCGAGGACTTCGACGGCGACGGCAAGCGCGACATCTGGTCGACGCCTGGGGACGTGCTCGCATCGATCGCCAACTACCTCAAGGGCCACGGCTGGGCCGCGGATCAGGATTGGGGCCGCGAGGTCAAGGTCACGCCTGAGGCCGCCCGCCGCATCGCGCGCGACATCTCGCCGCGCAGTGGCAGCTGTCAGGCGACACGCAACATGACCGTCGCGCTTCCGGCGAGGCGCTGGGCCGAGCTCGGCGTGCGCCTGGCCGGTGGAAGGGCGCTTCCGAAGACCGAGGTCCCGGCGTCGCTGGTCTCCGGCACCACGCGCCATTTCCTCGTCGACGCCAACTACGACGCCATCCTCGAGTACAACTGCGCCCATTCATACGCGATCAGCGTGGCTCTCCTTGGCGACGCGATTGCGTCGCGGGCACCTGTCGCCAGGGCCAAGCACGGCAAGTCTGCAAAAAGAAGCTCCGGTCGTCGCCGGTGAGCGCGAACAGCCGAGTTGTCGTTTTGCCGGGTGTGATGCCATCGGGTCACGGCGCTGAATTCCTGGCGATACGATTGCATCGTTCAACAGATCAAGCGCGTCCAACGCACCGCAAGCGGCCAAAGGAAGAGCAACGCGGATGAGTACCTCACTTGACTCTGACGATCGCGGCATCATCGTCGCGTGCGCGTCGTGCGGGAAGAAGAACCGGCTGCGGTACGAGCGGCTCGGAGACTCCGTGCAGTGCGGCCAGTGCAAGCAGCCGATCAGAATGCCCGCCGAACCGATCGAGGTGCGGAGCTCGGCCGACTTCGACCGGCTGGTGGCGAAGGCGTCGATACCGATCGTCGTCGATTATTGGGCGCCGTGGTGCGGCCCGTGCCGGATGGTCGCCCCGGAGTTGGAGAAAGTCGCGGCGCGGCAGGCCGGCAGGGCGCTCGTCGTCAAAGTGAACACCGACGAACTCGCTGACCTCGGCCAGCGCTCTGGCATTCGTTCCATCCCGACGCTGGCGGTCTTCGCCGGCGGCAAGGAGGTGGCGCGCGAAAGCGGCGCCCGCCCCGCCGCCGAAATCGAAGCGCTCATCGCGCGAGCGCGGGCCGCAGCCCCAGCGCGGTAAGAATGCCGCCACTCGCGCGCTGAAACCCCTTTATCGCTACCGACGGCGACCAGCAGAGAGGACGCGGCGCTATGACGATCGACAATGGAGTTCACGGCTCTCGCCTGCGGTTACGCCATGGTCTTGGTCGCGTGGCCGTGCCCCCGAGGCATCTCCGTGCATGCGCGGGTGCAGGCGTGGTGCTGGTGGCGGTCTGTCTGCTCTCCGGCGTCGGCGCGCAGGCGCCGGCGCCGTTCGATCTCGACGAAGCCACCATCGCCACGCTGCAGTTGCGGATGCAGTCGGGCCAGGACACCTCGCGATCGCTGGTGGACAAGTACCTCGCTCGCATCGAGGCAATCGACGGCGCCGGGCCGGCGCTTCACAGCGTGATCGAGGTCAACCCCGACGCCCGCGCCATCGCCGATCAGCTCGACGCCGAGCGGAAATCGCGCGGCCCGCGCGGTCCGCTGCACGGTATTCCAATCCTGATCAAGGACAACATCGCCACCGCCGATCGCATGATGACCACCGCCGGCTCGCTGGCGCTGGCAGGCGTGAACCCGCCCAAGGACGCGTTCCTGGTCTCTCGTCTCCGCGCGGCCGGCGCCGTCATTCTGGGCAAGACCAACCTGAGCGAGTGGGCCAATTTCCGCTCGACGCATTCGACCAGCGGCTGGAGCGGACGCGGCGGGCAGACCAGGAATCCCTACGCGCTCGACCGCACTCCGTCGGGATCGAGTTCGGGCTCTGGCGCGGCGATCGCGGCGAGCCTGGCGGCGGTGGGGGTGGGCACCGAGACCGACGGCTCGATCGTGTCGCCCTCGAACAACAACGCGCTGGTCGGCGTCAAACCGACTCTCGGTCTCGTCAGCCGCGCCGGCATCGTTCCAATCGCGCACAGTCAGGACACGGCAGGGCCGATGACCCGCAGCGTGGCGGACGCGGCGGCGCTGCTCTTCGCGATGCAAGGTCCCGATCCTGACGATCCCACCACCGCGACTGCTCGTGGGCACGGCCCCTCCGGCGACGGCTATGCGCGATTCCTCGACGCCAACGGCCTGAAGGGCGCACGCATCGGCGTTGTCCGCAACAAATATTTCGGGTCCAGCCCGGCGGCCGACGCGCTGGCGGAAGCGGCGATCGCGGTGATGAAGCAGCAGGGCGCAACGATGGTCGACCCGGCCAACATCTCCACCCTCGGCAAGTTCGACGATGGCGAGTTTCAGGTCTTGCTCTACGAGTTCAAGGCTGATCTGAACAAGTACCTGACGTGGCTGGGGCCGGCGTCTCCGGTGCACTCCCTGCAGGACGTGATCGCCTTCAACGACGCGCATCGCGATCAGGAAATGCCGTATTTCGGCCAGGAGATCATGACGCTGGCCGAGAAGAAGGGGCCGCTGACGACTGCGAAGTACGTCGCGACACTGGCGCGTAACCGACAGATGGCGCGCGCGCGCGGCATCGACGCGACGATGACGACGTACAAGGTCGACGCGCTATTCGCGCCGACCAGCGGCCCCGCGGGTCTCATTGACCTGATCAACGGCGACCCCTCGTCGGGCGGTTCTTCGCCATCAAGCGTGACATCGGTGGCGGGCTACCCGCACATCACGGTGCCCGGCGGCTTCTACCACGGGCTGCCGGTGGGCATGTCATTCTTCGGACGCGCCTGGAGCGAGCCGATGCTATTCAAGTTGGCGTATGCCTTCGAGCAGGCAACGAAGCACCGGAAGGCGCCGCGGTTCCTCGCGACCGCGCCTTTGTCGGAACCGTAAGCGCAGAACTCGCTGAGCGATCACGCTTCCGTGAGACGCCGACGCCTCGGCGGGCGCGCCGTCACGTGCAACGCCGCGAATCGACACGACCCTGCCGTCACACTCCGCGATGGCCCCTCTGTTGCGATGACTCAACAGTAACAGAGGAGCACAACATGTTGATGTTCAAGCGATCACAGATTTACGTCGGCCTCGGGCTGGCCGCCGTCGTCGAGCTGATCATCCGCGTCGTGGCGCATTAGCACCATCGATCCGCAAGTGCGGGCCACGCCTCGGCGGATGCGATGCGCTACTCGCTGCTCTGCCAGAGCGCGCGCCCGACGAAGAACGGTCCAAGGCGCTCGAGGTAGAGCGAGGTCTGCTGCGTTCGTCGCATGGTCTGCACCAGCGCCGACAGCGGGTAGAGATCCTTGCCGATGAGGCCAATGACGAAGTCGTTGTCCTCCTTGTCGAGGCCATGGCAGGCGAGCCGGACGTCATGCGCGTAGTCGCCAACGCCAAACGACATGCCAATGCTGCCGTGCTCGGCGAGGATCACGCGTTGTTCCTCGATCGGCAGCTGCGCGAATTTTCCCGCCCGACGCAGCGGATACCACACCGCCCATTTCCAGGCGGGATTCAGTACGTTGCGACGCGGCCGGTGCAGCAGCACCTCCGGAAGATCGGGCTCATAGCCGATTGAATAAGTCCGGCCCAGCATCGTGTACTCGGGTTTCTGAACGAGCGGCGAAAATTCGGGGCCGTTCAGGACCGGGCGCACGCGGTCGATGAAATAGTCCGGATCCTCGTTGAACGTCAGGACGCCAACGCCCCGCGGATCGTTGGCGTCTTCGTAGAGCACGCCTGCGATCCTGGCGCGCTCGAGCACGTGCGCGAGCGGCTCGGCGCTGGCGCAGGCGCCGAACGCCAGAAACTGCATGAACAGCCGCTCATTCGAGTGCTGTGGCTGCCCCTCCCTGTTGCCCCCTTTTTCGCTGAGGTCCGGCGGCTCAGGTCCCCGTCTCATTGCCGTGGGTTCTGTCATACGCCGAGTATAATTCGCCGACGTGTCGGTCGATTATCGGGTCCGCGTCGCGGCGCTCCGCGACGCCGATATCCTCGTGCGCCATCGCATCGCGATGTTCGCGGACATGGGCGTGCCGTTCGAGGCGCTGGAACTGGAACAGGCGTTTCGCATCTGGCTCGCGAACACCATGCCCGCCGGCGCGTACCGGGCGTGGCTGGCCGATTGCGCCAACGGCGAGGTGGCGGGCGGCGGCGGGATCACCATCATTCCCTGGCCGCCGGGGCCGCGCTACGCCGGCGATCGGCTGGCGTTCGTCTACAACGTCTACACCGAACCGGCGCATCGCCGCCGGGGCCTCGCCAGGCTGATCATGGAGACGATCCACGCGTGTTGCCGCGCCGAGGGGATCGGATCCGTGGCACTCAACGCGAGCCGCGACGGGAAACCGCTCTACGAGTCGATGGGGTACGCTGAATCGCCGAGTCCGATGATGTTTTTGCCGATTGTCAGGGTATAATTCCCCGGCTCAGAGCTTGAAAAAGCCGACCATTCAGGTCCCATAACGGAGACGCAGCGAGCATGCCATTCATCATCACTGACCCCTGTATCGAAACCAAGGACACCGCGTGCGTGGATGTCTGCCCGGTGGATTGTATTCACCCCCGCAAGGACGAGGCGGAGTTCGCTGAAGCAACGATGCTCTACATCCATCCCGAGGAGTGCATCGACTGCGGCGCGTGCGTACCGGCGTGCCCGGTCGCCGCGATCTACGAGAGCATCGACGCCACCCCGTCTCACCAGCAAGACCTGATCGAGGCCAACGCGGTCTATCGACTCGGCGACGCCGATGCGATGGCCAAGGCCGAGGAGATCGTCAAGGCGCACGTCGTGGCCCAGCCGGCGCTGATGGCCATCCCGGCAGCCGAGCGTCAGGCCGCCCACGCCTCGCACTAGCGCATGAAGGTTCAGATTTAGCGCATGAGGGTTCAGATTTCAGAGGTCAGAGTTCAGATTGGCGATTGAATCTGCACTCTGAAACCTGCAATCTGAAATGTTGAAGCTCGCCACCTGGAACGTCAATGGCATTCGGGCGCGTCAGTCGCAGGTCCAGGAATGGGTCGCGCAGGACCGCCCGGATATCGTCTGTCTGCAGGAGCTCAAGGCGACATCCGATCAGGTGCCCGCCGCCCTCTGCGAGATGGAGGGCTATTGGTGCTATTGGCACGGCGCCAGGGCCTACTCGGGCGTCGCGCTCCACGTCAGCAAAACCTTGACGCCGGAGCGCCCCACCTTCTCCCATCCGGACTTCGATTTCGAAACGCGCATCGCCACCGTTGACATTCCCTCTCCCGCCGGCGTGCTGACGGTCGCGTCGGTGTATGTCCCGAACGGCGGCAAGGACTTCCGCGCGAAGATGGCGTTTCTCGAAGCGATGGACGCCTTTGCCGCGGCGTACCAGAAGGACCGTCGCCTGCTCGCGCTGCTCGGCGACCTCAACGTCGCGCGCACCGAGCGCGATGTGCATCCCAAGGAACGGAAACCGCGAGCCATCGGCCAGCTGCCGGAGGAGCGGCTGCTCATCGAGCGGATCCTGAGCCGCGGGCTCGTCGATCTCGGCCGCGCCCTCGATCCCGACAACGACGGCCTGTTTACCTGGTGGGCGCCCTGGCGCAACCTGCGCCAGCGCAATATCGGCTGGCGGCTCGATCATGTGTTGGTCAGCGACGCACTGGCCGATCGCGCCACGGCCTGTCCGGTCAGGGCCGAGATCGGGACCAGCGATCATGCGCCGGTTGTCGCGAGTTTCGAATAGGACTGCACTCCTGCGATGTCCATCGTGGTCCAGAAGTACGGCGGCTCCAGCGTCGCCGATGTCGCCCGCATCAAGCAGGTGGCCGAGCGTGTGATGGGCACACACGGCGAAGGCCACGAGGTGGTCGTGGTCGTCTCCGCGATGGGCGATACCACCGACGATCTCCTCGACCTCGCGAAACAGGTGTCGGCCAACCCGGACCGGCGCGAACTCGACATGCTGCTGACCGCCGGCGAGCGCATCTCGATGGCCCTGCTGTCGATGGCGATTCGAGAACTCGGCGGCGATGCGATCAGCTTCACCGGCAGCCAGTCCGGCATCATCACCAACGACCGCCACGTGGACGCCCGCATCATCGAGGTTCGTCCGGTTCGGGTTCAGGACGAGCTCGCCAAGGGCCGCATCGTCGTAATCGCCGGCTACCAGGGCGTTTCGTACCGGCGGGAGGTGACAACGCTCGGACGCGGCGGGAGCGACACCACTGCCGTGGCCATGGCCGCCGCGCTCGGCGCCGCCTACTGCGAGATCTGCTCCGACGTCGACGGCGTGTACACCGCCGATCCGCGCGTCGTACCTGGCGCCAGGCGCATCGGGACGCTGTCGTACGAGGAAACCCAGGAGCTCGCAGAATCGGGTGCGAGAGTCCTGAACGCACAGGCGGTGGAGTTCGCCAAGGAAAAGGGGATCGCCATCTTCGCGCGAGCGGCAAGCTCACCGTTGCCGGGCAACGATCCGTCCTCGGATGGGACAGTGGTGCGGCGTCACCCACCACGTCAGCCCGGCACGGTGGTCGGGGTCGCCAGCGAGCGCGACGTGCTCGTCATTCAGGCATCCCTGCCGCGTGCGATCGTGTCCCCGCTCCCGCGGCGCGAAGGCGGTAGCCGACCGACCGAGCCGGCGCCTGGCCGCGCGCTCGCAAACCTCGAGCTGCTGGAGCTACTTGACGAACACAAGGTGACAGGGACACAGCTGCACCTGGCCGGCGATCGTCTGACCCTCGTCGTCTCGCGCGACAACCTGCACGCGGAAGCGCGACTGCGCGAAGCGCTCGCCACGACCTTCGGCGGCGCCGTGCGCCTGGACGATCACCTCGGTGCCCTCAGCGTGGTCGGCGCAGGCATCAACGCGTCATTCGACAACGTCCGCAGAGGATCGTCAATCCTCTCGGACCTCGGCGCGACCATCGCCGGAATCGCGACCTCGTCGTTCCGCATCACCTGGATGATCGACCGCGCGCGCCTGGACGAGGCCGCGCGCTTGATGCACGCCACCTTCATCGATGCGGAGCGGTAGCGTGGCACGGCCCACAGTAGCCCGACCCTCAACCCTCAGCCCTTACATCATCCCCATGACCACCGTCCTCGACCGCTTTCTGAAATACGTCAGCTACGACACGCAGTCGAACGAGCAATCGACGACGTATCCGAGCACGGAGCAGCAGCGCGTGCTGTTGCGCGACCTGGCAACGGAACTCGTGTCGCTCGGGCTGGTCGACGCCGCCCTCGACGAGTTCGGCTACGTGGTTGCCACGATTCCGCCCACCACCCGCAAACCAGGCGTGCCGACGATCGGATTCATCGCGCACGTCGACACCTCACCCGAGATGCCGGGTGCCGGAGTGACACCGATCGTGCACCGGAACTACGACGGTCGCGACCTGATGCTGCCCGACGATCCGGCTGTCGTCCTCCGGTTCGCCGATAACCCGGCGCTGGCCGAGCAGATCGGCCACGACATCGTGACCGCTTCCGGAACGACGCTGCTCGGCGCCGACAACAAGGCCGGCGTCGCCGAGATCGTGACCGCCGCCGCGTATCTGGTGGGGCATCCAGAAATCGCGCATGGGTCCATTCGCATCGCCTTCACTCCGGACGAGGAGGTGGGCCATGGCACCGACCACTTCGACGTCGCGCGATTCGGCGCGCGTTGCGCGTACACGATGGACGCCGGCCAGCGCGGGGAAATCGAGATCGAGAGCTTCTCCGCCGACGCGATGACCTTGACCTTCCACGGCTTCAATACCCATCCCGGCTATGCCAAGGGGCGGATGGTCAACGCGATCAAGGTCGCGGCCGCCTTCATCGACAGCTTGCCTCACGACGCGCTCTCGCCGGAGACCACCGCCGGGCACGACGGCTTCGTGCACCCCTACGTGGTGCAGGCAGGCGTCGAGCGGACTTCCGTGCGTCTGCTGGTCCGCGATTTCGAGACCGCCGGGCTGAAACGCAAGGAGGCCATGCTCGAGGAGCTGGCCCGGGCGGCGATGGCCGCCTATCCCGGGTCGCGCCTCGATTGCGTCGTCGAGGAATCGTACCGCAACATGAAGGAGGTCCTCGATCACCATCCGGAAATCGCCGACTACGCGCGCGTCGCGATACGGCGCGCCGGTCTGGAGCCACGCTCGCGCCCAATCCGCGGCGGCACCGACGGCTGCCGACTCTCGTTCATGGGCCTGCCGACGCCGAACCTGTTCGCGGGTGAACACAACTTTCATTCCCGCCTGGAATGGGTGTCGGTTCAAGACATGGAAAAAGCGGTCGAGGTGATCGTGCACCTCTGCCAGATTTGGGAAGAGCGGTCGCCCGGCTGAAGCGTCCGCGCGGCCTGCGCCGCCGCGACTGCCGGCACCTGCCGCTTCAACACGAACCGCCCCAGACGTCAACGGCCGCCTGAACCGACTTGCGTTTGATCTCCACGACGACGTAGCGCTCCTGATCCCACCCGGAAAACTGCGCCAGCCAATACAGCTTGCCGCCCACCCGCATCGCGCCGAGCGGCAGCATGTAGTTCGCGCCGGCCCGATTGCACGCCAGCAGGTCGACCCCCGAATCGAGCGCTCTCAGATCGGTTCCTTCTCGCGCGAACCAGAAGAAGCCGAAAGCCACCGCCTCGCAGTCACTGGCCGGCTGTCCGAGCAGGCGGTACTGACGCGCCGCCTCGACATAGTAGATGCGCGGATTGTCGCCGATCGCATAGATCGCTTCGATGTCGGGGGCGCGCCCTTCACGCGCGCGCCGCGCCACCGGATGATTGCCCCGCCCCTCGGTCTGTCGCTCCGCGTGGTTGAAGGCATCGTGCACCATCGGGATCAGCGTCCGCATCTCGTCCGACTCCGGGCGGACGCTGGCAATCGGCTGCACCGGCTGTGGTGGCGACACGGCGAGACCGTCTTTCGGGTAAGGCTGCTCGGTGAGCGGCGGCGCCCCGCCGGCCGGGAGGTAGTCGGTGCGAAGACCGATCTGACGCGTGCAATGCACGTCGATCCAGTCGGGCTGCACCACTCGAAGCGGCTGCGGGTCCTTGCCAATCCACGCCTGCCAGCGCTCGAGCGCATTCGTCGGCCCCCACCACTTGGACGGCACGTCGTGCGCGGAAATCGGTACGTCGAGCTCGACGTGCGGCACCGGCCAGTTGGCCACCCAGCGCCTCCCGTTGAACGCGGCGAACGGCACGATGATGCCGTCGCGCCGAAGGACGCCGACACCGAATACCGCGCGTGGTGCATCGGCCGCGGCCCAGCCGGCGCACAGGGCCAGCAGCACCCCGGCGGCCAGCACGTGCACGCTACTCGTGTTCACAGGCGCGGAGTATACTCCCGGCTCCAACGGGAGGCCGGACGATGACGCGAGCAGAACTGCAGGGACTGGCGCAGCGCTATGCCGACGCCTGGCAGCGTCGCGAGCCGGCGGCGATCGCGCAGTTCTATGCGTCGAACGGAGTGGTAGAAAGCCCCATCTATGCGACGCTGCATGGGCGGAAGGCGATCGAAGACGCCGCGCGAGCCTTCTTCAGCTCGTTTCCGGACGCCGTCATCGCCGCCGAGGCCGTTGTCGTCGATCCGCCGCACGCCGCGAGCTTCACGACCGTGAACGCCACGCACGTCAACGACTTCTTCGGGATGCCCGGGACAAATCGGCACATCGAATTCCGGGGCGCGCAGCTGCTCGAAATGGACGGCGACGGTCTGATCGCGAGGGAGCGCCGGATTTACGACTTCACCGGGCTGCTGCTGCAGGTCGGGATTCTGCGCGCGAAGCCGGCAAAGCCTTAGACCCTCGGTCGGTCTACCGCTGCCCGGCCGTCGTCGACCCCTTCACCGGATCGATGCTGAAGGTCAGACCGGTGAACATCATTTCTTCCCAGGTCTGATCGCCCCACCACACGTCGGTGGTCGGATCGGGATTCGATTTGTTCGCGGCCGAATTGTCGTACCACGCCGTGGCATGGAGCCTGGTCCCCTTCGGCAGCTTCAGCGGGTGCTTGAAGACGTAGTCGGTCTGCCAGTTGAAGTCGTAGTTGGGAACCGACAGGATGGTCTCCTGGTGGCCATCCGGATAGGTGGCTTCGTAGATCCAGCGTTTGCCGCGAACGTGGGTGTGCGGCAGCATACTCCACAGGGTGATGTCCTGACCGATGGTCATCTCGGCGTCGACGCGATGGTCGCTCGCGCCCGCTGGAATGTGCAGCGCGCCGTTCTGCAGAGAGGCCCAGCGCAACTGCGTCGCTGGCGGCCGGCTGGCGTACTTGACCGCGATGCGCGTTCGATCGGTCACCGCCTTGCCGTAGGTCGTGTAGTGCATCTGAAACACCAGCGTCGTGCCGGCCGGCAGCTTCATCGCCGTGCCGTCCTGATAGATGCGCAGGAACTGACCCGGGGCAAAGCCGCTCACCGCCGGGCCGAGACGCACCGGACCGCGCTGGTTCTTGAATTCGGGCTTGCGCTGCTCGGGTGGCAAGGCGCGGCCACCAGTCTGGCCGGCCGGAATGTCCATGTTGGGCGCGAAGTTGAACAGCGGCGCGGAACGGGCCGCTGAGGTCGCTCCGGCGGGCGGCGCCGCCGGCGATGCGGACCGCGGAGTGGCTGGCGGCCGCGCGTAGACGATGACATGGTGCAGCGCCTTGGGGTCGCCGGCCTTGACTTCGAATGCCTGCACCCACTTGTCTTCGGTCAGGTTGGTGGGAATCTCGAAGTACTGGTAGGGAATCTCGCCCGCCGCCGGGATGGGATAGTCCTCGGTCATCGCGAAGATGGCGTCTGGCGTGCCGATGGTCCAGCCGCTGTCGTAGATCGGCGGCGCCGGCAGATCGCCCGGCTTGCCCTCGGGTGCACCGCCGCTGGCCCAGGTCACCAGCGTGGTCCGGTCCGCGTCGCTGAGACGCCGATCGTTCAGAAACTCACCGTGGCTGGGATCGGCGTGCCACGGCGGCATTGTTCCCTTGCCGACCTGCGTGGCAATCGACCTGGCCCACGGGCGGGCCTCCTTGTAGGTCAACAACGACATCGGTGCGATCTCGCCAGACCGATGGCAGTTCGTGCAATTCTTGTAGAGAATCGGCGCGACCTCTTTGTTGAATGTCGGAACTGCCGCATTCGACTTTCCAGCCTGGCCGCCCGCCGAGATGGAAACGGCCGCCGCACCCCACGCGAGCATCGCGACCCCGAGGAAGGCGGTAGTCCTGATCGTGGCACTCATGGTCGGGGGCCTCCGCTGGCCGACTTCGATGCCGTGTTGTCCGCGCTGAAGGTGATCGCGGTGAACTGCATCTCTTCCCACGTCTGGTCGCCCCAGTAAACGTCCTTCTTGGGATCCGGATTCGCCTTGTTGGCAATGGAGTTGTCGTACCACGCCGCGGTATGAATCCGGGTGCCCTTCGGAAGGCTGAGCGGCTGCTTGAAAACGTAGTCGGTCTGCCAGTTGAAGTCGTACTTCGGCACGTTGAGGATCAGCTCGGAGCGGCCGTCGGGATAAATCGCCGTGATTTCCCATTTCTTGCCGCGCATGTGAGTGTGCGGCAGCAGGCTCCAGATCTTCATGTCCTCCTTCAGCGTGAGTTCGGCATCGACGCGCGTGTCTGCGGCGCCGGCCGGCAGCATGAAGTTGGCATTCTGCAGAGTGGCGACGTTGACCTCGGTCTTCGGCGCCTCTTTCGCCCATTTGATCCCGACGCGCGTGCGATCGGTGGCGGCGTTGCCGGTCGCGGTGTAGTGCTCCTGGATGATCAAGGTGGCGCCGGCCGGAACGCGTAACGCGGTGCCGGGCTCGTAGATGCGCACCGACTGACCCGGAGCGTAGCCGGCGAGCCATCCGGTAGGCTGATGCTGCATCGGCCGGTCGTTGGGCTCCGGGCCGCGCTCGGTTTTGGGCGCTTCGGCGGGCCGCCGCATGTTGGGTGCGAAGCTGAACGACTGAGGTCCACGCGGGGCCGGCTTCGGATCGATCAGGTAGACGATGACGTGGTGCACGACCGACCGGTTACCCGGACGGATCTCGATCGCCTGGGCCCACCTGTCTTCCGTGAGGTTGGTGGGGACCTCGAAATTCTTGTACTCGATGGTGCCGCCGGCGGGAATCGGATAGTCCTCCTGCATCGACCAGATGGTGTCGGGTTGCCCGATCTGCCAGCCGTCCACGAACTCCGGCAGCTTGGGCAGCTCCGCACGATCGCCCTCTGGCGCGCCGCTGCTCACCCACGTCACGATTGTGTCGCGATCTTTTTCGCTCAGACGTCGATCGTTCTGGAACTGGCCGTGCGCGGGATCGGCGTGCCAGGGCGGCATCGTCCCGTTCATGACGCGGGTGGCGATGGACTTGGCCCAGGGCCGTGTGTCGCTGAAGGACAGCAGCGGCATCGGCCCGATTTCACCGGGCCGATGGCAACCCGTGCAGTTTCGAAACAGAATCGGCGCGACATCCTTGCTGAACGTCGGCGCGGTCGAAGTCTGGGCGTAGGCAGACGCCGTCACTCCGATGAGGCCGGCCACGGCTACGGCGACCCGGGTGCGAATCATAGGCTCCTCTGTGTGGTGAACCGGTTGGGAAACCGGAAAATAGTACCACTATTTACGTGGGTCAGGCAGAGGAGGTTTCAACAAAATGGCCCTATTTCTTGCGGGATCCGCCCTTTCGCTTCCGCGGAACTTTACCGCCCGCCTTGCGCGCTTCACTGAGCCCGATCGCAATCGCCTGCTTCCGGCTCGTCACCCGCTTGCCGGACCGTCCCGACTTCAGCGTGCCTTGCTTTCGTTCGTGCATCGCCCGCTTTACTTTGCTCTGCGCCTTCTTGCCATACTTCGCCATCCGGTGCTCCTCGTATCCAATCGAGCGTGTTGAGCCGATCGCGAACCGTGCTGAAGCGCTCGGTGCCTCATAAGGTAGTTGCAAAACCAGGGCCGGTAAGGTCAAGCTGGAGTTGGAGGAGATGGCGATGCGAGCAGCAACAGCAGCGATCGTAATAGCGGTGGCGATTCCATCGGTACACGCGGCGGACCTGTCGAGCCGGGAAACCAGCCGCGTCCGGGAAGCCGCCATCGTCCTGAAGGAAATTCATAGCGTGCCCGACAAGGACATCCCGAAGGACCTCTGGGATCGGGCCGCGTGCGTGATGGTCGTGCCGGGGCTGAAGAAGGCAGCGTTTATCTTCGGCGGTGAATACGGCAAGGGGTTAATGAGCTGTCGTCACAACGGCGACTGGGGCGCTCCGATCTTCATGCAGGTCGGCAAAGGCAGCTGGGGTCTTCAAATCGGCGCGCAATCGATCGATCTGGTGCTGCTCGTGATGAACGCGAACGGCATGGAGAAGATGCTGCGCAACAAGGTGTCGCTCGGCGCGGAGGCGTCAATTGCTGCCGGACCGGTGGGCCGCGATGCGCGCGCGGCGACCGACGCGCAGTTGAAGGCAGAGGTGCTCTCGTATTCCCGGACGCAAGGACTGTTTGCCGGCATCAACCTGTCTGGCGGCGTCGTGCAGGCGGACGAGGACGACAACGCCGATCTGTACGGCAGGAGCACGGCGCCCAAGGACGTGGTCATGGGAGGAGCGGTCAAGCCGCCGGCAGTGACCGACGTCTTCATGGCGGCGCTCAGGCGCGAAAAATAGCCGCATCTTCGCGAGCGACACTGGCTCGGCGGCCGCGCCGAGGTACACTTCGTATCTGGGCCGCGGCCTCCCGCTCTCTACTCGAAGCCACCTCGACGATCTCGAACCTCCTGCTTACGCCTTACTGATCAGCACGCGCGCCTGATCCATCGCTACAGCCGCGCTGGAGAGCGTAGGCACATAACGTGCACCTGTAGGCGGTAGAGGAAAAGGAGGCAAGCTCATGCGACTAGTAAAAGCGTTGTGTTGCGCGGCGGCGTTGACGGCGCTCATCGCTCCCGGCGCGCGCGCCGACGAGTGGAACAAGAAGACGATTCTCACCTTCAGCGGTCCGGTGCAGATCCCCGGCACCACGCTGCCGGCTGGCAGCTACGTGTTCAAGCTGGCCGACATTCCTGGCAATCGTCACGTGGTACAGGTGTTCGACAAGGACGAACGGAAGATCTACACCACGATACTGGCGCTGCCGAACCAGCGCGCCGAGGCCAGCGACAAACCGATCGTGCTCTTCTCCGAGCGCGCCAGCGGGACGCCGCAAGCGGTGAAGGTCTGGTACTACCCGGGCGACACAATCGGCAATGAGTTCGTGTATCCCAAGTCCCAGGCGGTCAGGATTGCGAAGGCGACCCACACGAGGGTGCTCGCCGTGAATGACGAGCCGAAGATGGCAAACACTGCCGGTGAGATCCCGGTCGAGATGAAAACCGCCGCCGTTGGCTCATTCGATGAGAACGGCAACTGGCAGAGCGAAGCCAACCGCCCGGTGGTGACGCCGAATGCGCCGGCGGCATCCGCGAAGGCTGCCCCGGTAACGACGATGGCGCAGGCGCAGACGACCGCGGGGACCGCAGGCAGCCGCCCGGTTCGCCAGCACCTCCCGCGCACGGCCAGCAGCCTCGCCCTGTTCGAGCTGATCAGCGGGCTCTCGTTCGCCGGCAGCTTCACGCTGCGGCAGATTCGCCAGCGTCTGGCGTAGTCAGATGAGCGTCGAACGACAAATGACGAACGACGGGCGGGCGGCGCCGATGCCCGTTCGGCGTTCGTCGGTCGACCGACGTCCCAGCTCGGTGTTCCTGCGGGCCGCGGGGGTTGTCGTCGGCTGCTGGGTCATCGCGCTCGCTTCCCTGGTCGCTCAGGAGCCGCTCTTCAAGTCCGGCTCGAGCGAACTGGTGGTCCTTCCGGTCGTCGTGACCGATCAGCAGGGACGCTACGTGACCGACCTGCCCGGGGATCGCTTCACCATCTTCGACAACGGCCGACACGTTCCGATCGAGCTCTTCACGAATCAGGACACGCCAGTCACCGTCGGACTCGTGGTGGATGCCAGCGGCAGCATGGGCCCCAAGATCGGCGAAGTGATCGCGGGCGCGCTCAGGTTTGCCCGACTGAGCAATCCCGAGGATGAACTGTTCGTCCTGCGCTTCAACGACGACGTGCGGGACGTGATGCCCGATCGGCCGTTTCTGCTGGCGCTGGATCTCGAGAACCTCGAGAACGCCGTCGGCTCCATTCGCCCCGAAGGCCGTACCGCCTTGTACGACGGGTTGACCGATGCGCTCGAGCATCTGACCAGGGGGACGCGCAATCGGAAGGTGCTCGTGGTAATCAGCGACGGTGGCGACAATGCGAGCGCGGCCAGGCTGGAAACGGTGCTGACGCGCGCGCGCGACTCCAACGCCGCCATCTATACGATTGGTCTTTACGATCAGAACGACATCGACAAGAACCCCGGCGTGCTGAAATCATTGGCGCGGACCACCGGCGGCGCGCGCTTCGAGCCGCATTCAGCGGGCGAGCTGCTGTCGGTCTGTGAGAAAATCGCCCGCGAAATTCGCGGCGGCTACACCATCGGATACGTGCCGCCGGCGCAAGACGGCGCCTACCATCGCATCAGGGTGGAGATCGATCGGCTGGGCCGCAAACTCAATGTCCGCACCCGACCCGGCTACTTTGCCGCGGCGCGCCCCACACAGCCATGATCCGGGACCTGCTGCTGCGCTGGACCGAGCGTACGCTGATACTGATCGGCGCCGGTCTGGCCCTGTGGTGCGCGGTGATCCTGGTCGAAGCCCGGTTCTATCAGACCGCGCGAATTCCCGAGCCACCGCTGACCGTGACCCAGACCGTGCTGCCCGGAGACGCCGGTGACGCTAAGGCGCCGACTCCACCAGCACCTGCCGCAGGGACATTGCTCGGACGTCTCGAGGCCCCATCGGTCAAACTGTCGACGGTCGTGCTCGAGGGCAGCGACGACGGCACGCTGCGCCGCGGCTCCGGACACATCGAGGACACGCCGCTTCCCGGTCAGCCCGGGAACGTTGGCATCGCCGGCCACCGCGACACGATATTTCGCGCGCTGCGCCACATCCATATCGGCGACCCGCTCGAGTACAAAACCGCAGATCGGATCTACCGGTATCGCATCAGCAAGACCATGATCGTGGGACCAGACGATGTGTATGTCCTCGACCCGACCGCGCAGCCTGCGTTGACGCTGGTCACCTGCTACCCATTCGAGTTCATCGGCCACGCGCCGCGCCGCTTCATCGTGCGGGCGGAGCTGGTCGGTGAAGAGGCGAGGGCGGAAAACGGGATGGGACAGGCTGGACCGGCGGGAAGGGCTAAATAGCAAAGGGGGACGGGAACACCCATCCCCTTCTACTGCTTCGTCACCGTCACGGTATAGAAGCCGCTGTTGTCGGCGCGGTCATCATCGTTGACGCCGAGCATCAAACGGCCCGATGCCGGCATCGGCAGCGGCTGCGTCTGCATCCCGATGCCGAACGCCGCGCTGTTGCCGATTCTGCCAATCAATGCGCCTACCGGAACTTTGGGGTCGGGATACGTCGCACGGTGTTCCGAAGGGTTTCCATCCGGCCCCGAAGTTTGTCCGCTGCTCTTGCCGAAAGTGATCTGACCGCTGGCGCCGAACACGACACGATCGCCCTCGTTCACCGTGATCCCGGTGTCGGTCCATGGCTGGCTCGCGTCGACGCGGATCTGCACCGATCGGCCCTGCCTTGAGGTCGCGGCCCCGGACGTCCGGCCACCGCGGTCGCGGCCAGTCTCGTCACGGCCGCCGTTGTCGCGCCCCGCGTAGTCCCGTCCCCGTTCGTCGCGGCCTTGATAGTCGCGACCGGCATTGTCCCGCCCGCCACGGTCATAGCGCCCGCCTCGCTCATTGAACGCCGAGCGTGCCCGCTCGGGATTCAAGTAGACGCGGTTGATGGTGCGAATCGGGATCTGCTGCGGCCGGCCTCTCCCTGAGTCCCAGACGACCGCGTCGCCGCCAGACAGGCCGACGAATCGCCCGCGCTCGATCCGCCCATCGCGCATCACGAGCGCCTGCTCCCGGCCGAGGCGCTCGAGTTCGCCCCTTGTCGGTTCCGCGCCGGAAAAGTCGATGACGGCAATTTCGTCCAGCCGGAACGTCATTTCCCGGCGATCCGTCGCCAGGGTCACGGAGCCGTTGTCGGGGTTCCCGTAACGGGAGGTCTGACCGACGAGAGTGCCACTCTGCCGATCGCCGTTGATGAGGATCACGTCGGCGCGCTCGGCCGCGGCGAAGGCGTAGACACCAGCGCAAGCGGCCAGCGCGGCGATGGTCGCGAATCGTCTAGCCATGGAAGTCCTCCTCTGATGACGGTGTCAGACACCGCTGTGCCTGAAGCAAGAGCCGGTCCATTCCATGGATGAGGCGCCGGCGCTAGAAACGGACGCCCGCGCCGAGCACGATCCGCTGCGTGGGAATCGACCCGAGCGTTTCGTCGTCCAGCGTCTTCGAGACGATCTGCCCGTAACGATAGCCAAGGTCGGCGAAGAAGCGTTGTTTGAAAGGCACATTGACGCCGAAGCCGATCACGATAAAGGCACGGTTGGTCGAACCTGAGAGGTCGCCGCCCAGCTGCACCGACTGACTGGCGGGGTCGATCACCGTTCCGTTCACGGTGAAATCGACCTCCGTCTTCACGTGCGCAACGCCGATGGCACCGAGGACATACGGGTTGAATCGCAACGAGGTCACCGGAATCCGATAGCGCGCGCCGAATCCCGCTGCCGTCACCTTGTAGGCTGTGGCGGCGGTGCCGCCGAGGAAGTCGGCGATGAGTGCCGCGCGACTGTCGAGGTCGGACGTGCCAACGTTGCCCATGTGGATGACCTCGATGACCGCGTCCAGACCCGGAGTCAGACGGAAGTCGAATTCACCACCGACAAACGCGTCCGACTTATGGCCCAGCGTCGGTCCGAAGTTGATCTCGACCGACATCTTCGAGTCGGCGGAGCCCGGCGCCGGCTGCGCCTGCACCGCGCGCGCGCCCACTCCGAAAACCCCCACCAGACACACAGCCGCAACACGAGCGTAACGCTTCATCAAATCGTCCTCCGTAGACGGGGATGGCCGCACAGAATTCGTCTCGCGGACAGGGCTGGTGACCTTCCGCACCTCGAGGTGAGGGCGCGATTATATCATCTCCGTGCTATTCTGGACCTTCGACCAGCGCTGGACATGAGCGAACACGCCGAAACGTCCGACCACACCTACGAGCCATTCGCGACGGGGACACGCAATTCCGCCGCCCCTGGCTCTCCCGCACCGGCGCCCGTGCCGATGCCGCCCCCGCCGCCCGACGCCCTGGCAGCGTGGAAGCGCATGGGCAACGAGATCCTGGCCGGAGTGCAGACGCTGGTCTCCGCCGCCGTCTACGCCACGCTGATCGTCACGTTCGGCTTCCAGGTCGCTCGGGTGGACGGCTTGAGCATGGCCCCCACGCTCGAAGATCACGATCGGCTGATCGTCAACAAGCTGGTCTATGAGCTCGGCGAGCCGCGGCCCGGCGACATCGTGATGCTCTACTATCCGCTGAACCCTGAGAAGATGTTCGTGAAGCGCGTGATCGCGCGCGAGGGCGACACGGTTCGGATCGTCGACGGCCGCGTCTATGTGAACGACGTGCCGCTTCGCGACGACTACGTGCCGGCCGAATTCCGCAGCCACGACGACTGGGGCCCGCAGGTCATCCAGCAGGGCTATTACTTCGTCATGGGTGATCACCGCAACAACAGCTCGGACAGCCGCCACTGGGGACCGGTGCCCAAGAAATACATCGTCGGCAAGGTGAAAGTGCGCTGGTGGCCGCTGCAGGACGCGCGTATTTTCTGAAGCCGGCCGTTCCGACTGCTACGCTCTGACCGCTTTGAGCTCCCTCTCGTGCGCTTCTCGCAGCTTGAACTTCTGAATCTTGCCTGACGCGGTCATCGGAAACATCTCCACGAAGCGAAGGTACCGCGGTACCTTGAACTTCGCGAGTTCGGCCGCGCACCAGGACAGCAGGACGTCGGCGGCGCCCCCCCGGTCGGTCTCTGCACCAATGATCACGCCCGGCTTCAGCCGGACCGCGGCCGCGACCGCCTCCCCGAAAAACGCGTCGGCCACGCCATACACGTAGGCGTCGGCGACTGCCTCGTGCTCGCGGAGACGATCCTCGATCTCCTTCGGCGCGATGTTTTCGCCGCCGCGGATGATGATGTCCTTGATGCGGCCGGTAATCCGGAAGCAGCCATCCGAATCCTGGCTCGCTTCGTCGCCGGTGTGGAGCCAGCCGTCGGCATCGATCGCCGCACGGGTGGCCTCGGGATTGTTGTAGTAGCCCTTCATCACGTTGTAGCCACGGCAGCACAGCTCACCGCGCTCGCCGGGCGGGCGGATCTCGCCGGTCACCGCGTCGACGATCTTCACCTCGAGATCGGGCAGCACCGGACCAACAGTCTGAGACCGCTGCGCAATCGAGGAATCGCGCGGCGTCATGGTAATGCCCGGTGACGACTCGGTCATGCCATAGGCGATGGTGATTTCCGGCAGGTGCATGTCGTTCATCACCCGCCGCATCAGCGGTTCGGGGCACAGCGCTCCAGCCATCACCCCGGTCCGCAGCGACGTCAGATCGAACTGGCCGAACTCCGGACACTCGAGTTCGGCGATGAACATCGTCGGCACCCCATACAGGGCCGTGCAGCGCTCGCGATCAACGGTCTCCAGGACCCGGACCGGGTCGAACGCCACGACCGGGCACAGGCACACGCCGTGCGTGAAGGCGCCGAGCACGCCGATGACGCAGCCGAAGCAATGAAACAGCGGGACGCACAGGCACAGCCGATCCTCCGGCGTGTAACCGAGCCCCCGTCCCAGCGCCTCCCCGTTGTTCACGATGTTGCGGCTGGAGAGCATGACGCCCTTGGGGAAACCGGTCGTGCCCGACGTGTACTGCATGTTGATGACGTCGTCGGGGCCGACTTCGGCGCTGCGGGCCTCGAGTTGTGCGTCGGTGACGCCAGCTGCCGCCGTGCGGAGGCTGGCATAGTTGACGAAGCCCTGCGGTGTCGCCTCACCGCCGGCTTCCCCACCGTCGCAACTGTGGCGTGACACGAAGATCAACCGCTGGAGCCCGGGAATGGCACCGGTGGTTGCGCCAATCGCTCTCAACTCATCGATGTAGTCGACGTCGCGAAAGCCGCGGATGGTGACGAGCGTCGCCGCCTCGCTCTGCCGCAACAGGTAGTCGATGTCGCGGCCGCGCAGCGAGGTGTTGGCGGTCACCAGAATCGCGCCGACCTTGGCAAGGGCGAACTGCAGCACCACCCACTCGGGGACGTTGGTCGCCCAGACCACCACGCGCTCGCCCGGTGCGACACCTTGCGCCATCAGGCCGCGCGCGATGATACGCGCCTCCTGCTCGAGCGACGCAAAACTGAATCGCAGGGCGTCACCGTAGACGAGCGCCTCCCGGTTGGGGAGCGCCCGGGCCAGCCGCGTGAGCAGGCTGCCGACGGTCACGTCCCGGATCGGCGCCATGCCTGCCGGCGTCAGGGACTCCATGTGATGGGCGATTGTGCCACAGCCGCGCTTCTGTGATTAACTCAAGAGCCGTGACCGAGCCTTGTACCGTGATCGTGGCGCCATCGAAGCTGCTGCCGGCCATGAAAGAACGCACCGGCGGCATGGACGGCGAAGTGCTGGCGTTCACCGACGCCGAAGCGCTGCTCGCACTCCAGACCATCATGCAGCGGCGTCCGCAGGTGGTCGCGCTCGAACGGCTGTTTGCCGTCACGCCGCGAGGCGCGGCGCTGATCAATCGGATCAAGGCCGACCCGGCACTCCGGCAGGCCGAGATCCGCGTCGTCGAGCACAACAGCGACTACACGCGCATCGTGCCGCGCGCCACCCCGCCAGCCGATCCGCTCGACCAGCGCGGGACGCGACGCGCCCCGCGCTACAAGATGGTCGACAACGTCGACGTCGGCCTGGACGGCAAGAGTGGCAAGCTGATCGATCTGTCCACCGTCGGCGCGCAGGTCATCTCGCGGGTGGCATTGAAGCCCAATCAGCGCGTGGCGATGGTGCTGAGCGACGACACCTCCCACGTGAAGTTCAGCGCGTCGGTGGCCTGGACGTCGTTCCAGACCGCCTCGTCTGGCGCCGCGCGCTTTCGCGCCGGGATGAATTTCGAGGATGCCGATGCGGCGGCGGTCGACGCTTTTTGCGTGAGGCATCGAGCGTAAGACATGTCTCCCGTCTCGATCGGCAGTTCCACGGCCGTCTACGCGGCATTGAAGGCAGCGGGTGTCCGGCTCATGTCCGCGCTGCCCGAGACGTGGCTGGTGCACCTGATTCGGATGGCGGAAGACGATCCCGACATGACGCTGGTTCGCCTGGCGAAAGAGGAAGAAGGGGTTGGCATCTCGGCCGGCGCGCACCTGGCCGGAGTCAAATCCGCCATGCTGATGCAGAACCATGGCTTCCTGGCCTCGATCAACGGCATCGTGTCGTGCGCGCAGCTGTATCGCATCCCGCTGCTGATGCTGATCAGCTATCGCGGCGAGTTCGGCGAGCGCGATCCCTGGCAGACCGAAGGTGGCAGTGTTACCGAGGACGTGCTTCGCGCGCTGCGCATCCCGTTCTCGTGTCTCGATCGCGTCGACCAGGTTGCACCGCGAATCGCGAAGGCCCAGACGCTGGCGCTGGCCGCCAACAAGCCGGTCGCGCTGCTGCTCTGTCGCGATTTGATGTGGGAAGACGGCGGATAGGGCGGGTGGGACGGGAGGACGATTGATGAAACGTCTGGATGCGCTGGCTGCCGTCTACGATCAGCTCGAGCGGCGAATCGTGGTGACGATCATGGGCGCGGTCGCCGCCGAGCTCCAGTCGCTGGGCCACCGGCCGAATTTCTTCTACTTGCAGCATGCCATGGGGCTCGCCTCGTCGATGGGACTCGGCATCGCGCTGTCGAAGCCAGGCCACCAGGTGATCGTCCTCGACGGTGACGGATCGGTGCTGATGAATCTCGGCGGCCTGACCACGCTGGCGCGCTATCGGCCGAAGAATCTGGTGCACGTGATTTTCGACAACGAAAGCCTGCTGTCGGTCGGCGGCTTTCCGACCGCGACCGCGACCGGCAGCGATCTGGCCGGCATCGCCGCGGCTGCCGGCATTCCCCGCACCGCGACGGTCTCAACCCTTGGCGCCTTCACCGACCGCTTCGCCGAGGCGCTCGCGGCTGGCGACCTCACCACCATCGTCGCCAAAGTCGAAGCGGTTGGACCAGCCGCGTATGTGACTGATCTCACGCTGTTGGAAAACCGGTTTCAGTTCTCGCGGAGCCTGCGATCGTGAGCGCCGCCCTGCTGACCCGGCTGATCGAGGCGCTTGCCCAGGGCTCGCTGAGGGTCGTCGATCTGACGCAGCCGCTCGGCCCGGCCACGCCGGTGATCAGCCTGCCGCCGATGTTCGCTGCGTCTCCCGGCGTGACCATCGAGGCGATCTCGCAGTACGACAGCATGGGCCCGGCGTGGTACTGGAACACGCTTCGATTCGGCGAGCACACCGGCACGCATTTCGACGCCCCGGTGCACTGGATCACGGGCAAGGATCTGCCCGACAACGCCTGCGACACGATACCCGCCGGCCGCTTCGTCGGTCCCGCCTGTGTGATCGACGTCACCCGCGACGTCGATTCGAATGCCGACTTCCTGTTGACGGTGCCGGGCATCGAGACCTGGGAGCGGCAGCACGGCCGCATTCCGGCCGGCGCGTGGGTGCTGCTCCGAACCGGCTGGAGCGCGCGCACCGACGCCGTCGCGTTCCTGAACGTCGCGGCCGACGGACCACACAGTCCGGGATTCGACGCCGCCGCGTCGCGGCTGCTCGCGCACGACCGCGATGTGCTCGGTGTCGGAGTGGAAACCATCGGCACCGATGCCGGACAGGCGGGCACGTTCGATCCGCCGTTCCCGAATCACACCATCATGCACGGCGCTGGGAAGTTCGGGCTGGCGAGCCTGTGCAACCTCGGTCAGCTGCCGCCGACCGGCGCGGTCGTGATCGCCGCGCCGCTCAAGATTGTGCGCGGCAGCGGCAGTCCGGTCCGAGTCCTCGCCATCGCGCCGGCAGCATGAATTACTTCTTATTGCCGAAATCGGCCATCGCCATGACATCGTCCCTGAAGATCGTGTCGTCGCGTTCTGATCCCGTGGAGACGATCGCCGCGCGGACGCCCGTCACCTCTTCCAGCCGTGCGATGTACTGACGCGCCGCCTCCGGCAGCTGATCGAACCGGCGCACGCCGGCGGTCGGCGTCGTCCACCCCGGCATCGAGTCGTAGACCGGTTCGCACGACGAGAGCTGACCGACGTCGCTCGGAAAATCGGTCAGTGTCCTGCCGCCGCAGCGGTAGGCCGTACAGATGTCGATGCGGTCGAGACCGTCGAGCACGTCGAGTTTGGTCAACGCCAGCGCGTCGAGGCCGTTGATACGAACCCCGTAACGCACCGCCACCGCGTCGTACCAGCCGCAGCGCCGCGGCCGGCCGGTGACCGCGCCGTACTCGTTGCCGCTGTCGCGCAGCCGATTGCCCAGCTCGCCGGTCAATTCCGTCGGCAGCGGACCCTCGCCGACGCGCGTCGTATAGGCCTTGACCACGCCCAGCACGCGGCCGATCGCCCGCGGCGGAATGCCGAGCCCGGTGCAAACGCCCCCGACCGAAGCATTCGAGGAGGTGACGTAGGGATAGGTGCCGTGATCGATGTCGAGCAGCGTGCCCTGGGCGCCTTCGAACAATATCGACTGCCCCTCCGCCATTGCGCGCATGAGCAGGACCGAGACATCGCGCATCATCGGCCGGATGCGATCGGCGTAGGACAGCAACTGCACGAGCACCGGCTTCCAGTCCATCGTGCTGTCCTGCACGAGGCGGTTGCGCGCGTTGACATTGTCGCGGATGTTCTGCTCGAGCCCCTTCGGGTCGTTGAGGTCTCCGATGCGGATGCCGCGTCGGGCGATCTTGTCCTCGTAGGCCGGCCCGATGCCGCGCGACGTAGTGCCGATCTTCCGCTCGCCGCGCCGCGCCTCGGACAAAAGGTCCAGGTCGCGGTGATACGGCAGGATGAGGTGGGCCTTGTCGCTGACCAGAATACGGCCGGTCACATCGATGCCGTGCCTGGTGAGGTCATCGATTTCCGCAAACAGCGCCTGCGGATCGATGACGACGCCGTTGCCGATCACGCAGGTGATGCCTTCATGCAGCACCCCGGACGGAATCAGACGGAGAACGAACTTCGTGCCGTTGACGTAGACCGTATGCCCGGCGTTATGCCCGCCCTGGTAGCGGCCGACGATCGAAAAATGCGGCGTGAGCAGATCGACGATCTTGCCTTTGCCTTCGTCTCCCCATTGTGCACCGAGTACAACGAGATTCATGTCAGTCGATCGTCCTTTGTCGTGAGCACGGAGTCAGAAGTCGCTGGCCGAGCAACCGTGACCGGGCTAAGATTCTACTTCGAACCCGGCCTGACGCCGCAACGCGCATGCGGCTCGACCGGCACACCGACTCGACTCACGACTCCCGTACTAACGACTCACGACCCATACTAACGACTCACGACTCCCGTACTAACGACTCACGACTCCGTACTAACGACTCACGACTCCGTACTAACGACTCACGACCAACGACTAGTCAATGATCCTTCTCACCGGCTCCTCTCTCACCCTCGAACAGCTCCTCTTGATCGCCGACCGCGGCGAACCAGTCGCCTTGGCCGCCGCGGCCCGCGATCGAGTCGCCGCCTCGCGTGCCGTGGTCGACCGCCGGGCGCACGGCGACGAACCGGCCTACGGCATCAACACCGGCTTCGGTTCCTTCGCCGAGGTCAAGATCGCGCCAGAGGCGCTCGAGAGACTGCAGCTCAACCTGCTCCGCAGCCACGCCGCCGGTCTGGGCGATCCACTGCCGGTGCGTACCGTCCGCGCGATCATCGCGCTGCGGGCGAACGTGCTGGCCAAGGGGTTTTCCGGCATCAGTGTCGACGCGGTCGAGGCGCTGATCGCGCTCTTGAACCGCGGCGTCCACCCGCGCGTGCCGTCGCGAGGATCGGTGGGCGCGAGCGGCGACCTGGCTCCGCTGGCGCATCTCGCGCTGGTGCTGATCGGGGAAGGCGAGGTCCTCGACGCAGGAGACAACGTCGCGGGAGACGGCGGGGATCGCCAAGAACAACACGATTCCTGGCGTGCTCCGCGTCGTTCGCAGTCTGTTCCGATCGCGGGTGCGGAGGCACTGAGGCGCGCCGGACTGACGCCGATTCGCCTTGGACCCAAGGAAGGGCTGGCGCTCATCAACGGCACGCAACCGTCGACCGCCGTGCTCGCGCTGGCGCTGGCCGCGGCCGAGCAGGTGGCCCGGGCCGCCGACATCGCGGCGGCGCTCTCGATCGATGCCCTGCGCGGATCGATCCATCCCTTCGAGGCACGGATTCACGAGGCGCGGCCGTTTGTGGGCCAGCTGACCTCGGCGGCCAACATCGCGGCGCTCCTGCGCGGCAGCGGCATCAACCTCTCGCACGAGCATTGCGGCAAGGTCCAGGATGCCTACTCGCTGCGCTGCGCCGCGCAGGTGCACGGCGCCGTCCGCGAGGCGCTGCGCTTCGTGCGCGGGACCGTGCTGGTTGAGGCCAACAGCGCCACCGACAACCCGATGGTGTTCGCCGACAGCGGCGAGATCGTGTCGGGCGGCAACTTTCACGGCGCGCCTACCGCCATCGCGTCCGACCTGCTCGCCGCCGCACTGGTGCCACTGGCGACGATCAGCGAGCGCCGGACCGATCGGCTCGTCGATCCGACGCTCAGCGGACTGCCGGCCTTCCTCACGCGCGACGGCGGGCTGCAGTCGGGCTACATGCTGGCGCAAGTCACCGCCGCGGCGGTGGCATCGGAGATGAAATCGCTCGCCCATCCGGCCGGGGTCGACACCATTCCGACCTCTGCCAACCGGGAGGACCACGTCAGCATGAGCATGACCGCGGCGCTGAAGGCGCAGACCAGCGTGTCGCGCGCGCGCGAAGTCGTCGCCATCGAAATCCTGTGCGCCTGCCAGGCTGTCGATCTGCTGGCGCCGCTTCGGTCGTCGCCGCCGTTGCAGCGCGTGCACCAGCTGGTGCGATCGCGCGTGCCCATCCTCGCTGACGACCGCGCACCGTCGCCGGACATCGTCGCGATCGCTGAACTGATCGAATCGAACGCGTTCGAAGAAGCGTGCGGCGGACTAGTCAAGTGAATTATTTTTTATTTTCAAATTGACAACGTTCGCGCCGCTTCTTAAGGTCTATCTTTCTCGTTCGCAATTCTTCATGGCCACCGCAACCCGCACCATCCGATCGCCGCGCGGCACCGCGCTGACCTGCAAAGGCTGGCCGCAGGAAGCCGCGATGCGGATGCTGATGAACAATCTCGATCCCGAGGTCGCCGAGCGGCCCGACGACCTCATCGTCTACGGCGGCGCCGGCAAGGCGGCGCGCAACTGGGAAGCCTACGACGCCATCGTCCGAACGCTGCAGTCGCTCGAGCACGACGAAACGCTGCTGGTCCAGTCCGGCAAGCCGGTCGGCGTCTTCCAGACCCATCCCGGCGCGCCGCGCGTCCTGATCGCCAACGCGCTGCTGGTGCCGGCGTGGGCGACGTGGGCCAATTTCCGCGACCTCGAACAGCGCGGCCTCACGATGTACGGCCAGATGACCGCCGGCAGCTGGATCTACATCGGCAGCCAGGGCATCGTCCAGGGCACTTACGAAACGCTGTCGGCGGTCGCCGCGCGGCATTTCGGCGGCACCTTGTCGGGGCGGCTGGTCGTCACTGCCGGCCTCGGCGGCATGGGCGGCGCCCAGCCGCTGGCCGCGACCATGAACGGCGCGGCAGCTCTGGTGATCGACGTGGATCCGCAGCGGATCGCGCGTCGGCTGGCCACCGGGTACCTTGACGAAACGACCGACAGCCTCGACGCGGCGCTCGACGCGGTGGGCCGCTGGACTCGCGACCGCCTGGCACGGTCGATCGGCCTGCTTGCCAATGCGGCCGATGTGCTGCCGGCGCTCGTCGTCCGCGGCGTCGTGCCCGACGTGCTGACGGATCAAACCTCTGCGCACGATGCGCTCAACGGCTACGTACCCAATGGCCTGTCGCTCGACGAAGCGAACCGGCTGCGCCAGCGCAATCCGTCGGAGTACGTCGCCCGGTCGATGGCGGCCATGGCCGATCAGGTGCGGGCGATGCTGACGTTGCAGTCGCGCGGTTCGGTGACGTTCGACTACGGCAACAACATCCGCGCCCAGGCGCGGCAGGCGGGTGTCGCCAACGCTTTCGACATTCCCGGCTTCGTCCCGGAATACATCCGGCCGCTCTTCTGTGAAGGCAAGGGTCCGTTCCGCTGGGCGGCGCTGTCGGGCGATCCCGAAGACATCCGCGTCACCGACGAAGCCGCGCTCGAAATGTTTCCACACAACCAGGGGCTGGTGCGCTGGATTGCTCTCGCCCGCGAACGGGTGCCCTTCCAGGGTCTGCCGGCGCGCATCCTGTGGCTCGGCTACGGCGAGCGCGCACGGTTCGGGCTGCGCATCAACGAGCTGGTCCGGGAAGGACGCATCAAGGCGCCGATCGTGATTGGCCGCGATCATCTCGACGCCGGCTCGGTCGCGTCTCCCAACCGTGAAACCGAGGGCATGCGGGACGGCAGCGACGCCATCGCCGACTGGCCGGTGCTCAATGCCCTGCTGAACGCGTCGAGCGGCGCCACCTGGGTGTCGGTGCACCACGGCGGCGGCGTCGGCATCGGCTACTCCCTGCACGCCGGCATGGTCATCGTTGCTGACGGCAGCGCCGATGCGGACGAAAGACTGGAACGTGTGCTGACCTGCGATCCCGGCATTGGCGTGGCGCGTCACGCCGATGCCGGCTATCCTGCGGCGATTGCCGCCGCCGAACGTGAAGGCGTGCGAATTCCGATGCGTGAGGAACGCGAATGCTGACCCCTCGTACCATTCTGGCCCGCCGCATCACCGCGGCGCTCGATGCCTCGCCGTCGCGAATTCCCGTGCTCGTCGGTGGCTGCGGCAGCGGTCGCACCACCGTGCTCCGCCAGTTACGCGAGCGCATCGGCCGCACCGCGGTCCAGTACATCGATGTCGAACGCAGCGCGACCACGCCAGAACGGTTCCGCGGCGCGGTGACGGCGGTGTCGCCGTTTCCGGTCAGCGATCCGTCGGCGCAGGCCGCCGGCGCCCGCGCCGGCTTCGACGCGACGCTCGCGTTCTTCTCTCGCGCGCGCACCGCCGCCAGCGAGCCGGCCACCTTCTTGCTCGACGAGTTTCTCGAGCTGCGGACGTTCGAGAGCTTTCCCGGGCTGCGCCGCGTCCTGCACGACTGCGTCGACGGACTGTCGGCCAGCAGCAACCGGTTCGTGCTGACCAGCCGCTACGTCGCGCGCACCCTCCGGCTGCTGCGCGATCATTCCGCGCGCTTCGAGGTGATTCACATGCCACCACTGTCGATCGACGACACCGGTGACCTGCTCGGACCGACCGCCGCGCCCGGCGGCGGCGACAACGACGCCCACGAGGCCGACTACCTCGCGCGCACGGTCCAGGCGCTCGCCGACGGCCGTCCCGCCTACGTTCGCGCGCTCGCCGACGAGCTCGCCGTGCTGCGCGACCACGGCGGTCCGGGCGGCGGCGACGCGATCAGCGCCCTGGCCGGACTGCTCGCGACCGACGGCCGCCTCGCCACCCGATGCGAGTTCAGTTACGAGCTGCGGCTGCATCGCGCCCGCGGCTACGGCGCGCTCAAGGCCATCCTCGAGATCCTCGCCGACGAGGAAGGGCTCACGCTGACCGAAATCTCGCAGCGGCTGCAGCGGACGCCGGGCTCGACCAAGGACTACCTGTCGTGGCTGGAAGATGTCGATCTCGTCACCTCGCGGCAGAAACGCTACGCCTTCAGCGATCCGCTCTTGCGCGTCTGGGTCCGCCTGCACTGCCGTCCCTCGGCGCCCACCGAGGACGATCTCGCGCGCGAGGTGCATCGCTACGCATTGCCGCGGCTGCCGCCGACGACCCAGCCGGCGGCCGCACCGCAGGCGGAACCGGCCTTCGCAATGGCCGGCGGGCCGTCGTCCGGCATCATCGAAATCGACTGATCGGGCGGTGGGACCCCGGACTGGGGAAATCTCGCAGTCGCTGCGCTGACATGGGACACGCCAGGAAAGTGAAGCCACGGGAGGCGGCCCGCCTGCCGAAAGCGGTGAAATGGCTGCTGGCGCTGGCGGTGATGAGTGCGGCCGGCTACGGCGTGTCGCAGATGTCGAACATCGCCTACGGCGACAACGAGATCAAGGTCGTCGACTTTTCCGGGCTCGATGCGGCGCAGAAGCGCCGCGCGCTCGAGGCGGCCAACGCGGCGCGCTGCACCTGCGGCTGCGGCATGACGCTCGCGCAATGCGTCGCCACCGACAGCACCTGCCCGATTCGGGACAGCAACGTCGAGAAGATTAGAGGAATGGTGACAGACGCGTCCCGCACGAAATCCTGAGCCTCAGGGTTCTGATTTCTGACTTCTAACTACTAAGTTCTAACTTCTCAACCTCTCCCACGCCGCCCGCGCCGCTTCCTGCTCCGCTTCCTTCTTGCTGCCGCCGGTGGCCAGCGCCAGCGCCTCACCGCGAACGCTGACTTCGATCTCGAACAGCTTGCGGTGATCCGGACCGGTCGTGCCGACCAGGCGATAGTCCGGCAGTGGCAGGTTGCGCGACTGCAGCAGTTCCTGCAGCGCCGACTTGTAATCCTGTCCGGTCACGCCGTCGCGCCCGACCTCGGCGAGCAACGGTTCAAACTCGCGGACCACGAACGCGCGGGCGTGCTCGATGCCGCCGTCGAGATAGATCGCGGCGAGCAGCGCTTCGTAGGTGTCGGCGAGCAGCGCCTGTTTGTGCCGGCCGCCGGTCTTCTCTTCGCCGCGGCCCAGCAGCAGGTAATCGCCGAGCCGCAGCTGCTCGGCCTGCCTGGCCAGCGCCGCCGTCGACACCACCGCGGCCTTGGCCTTCGACTTCTGGCCCTCGTCGAAGCGCGGAAAATCACGGAACAGCATGTCGGCGACGATGAAGCCGAGCAGCGCGTCGCCGAGGAACTCCATCGACTCGTTGTCGGCGACGCCGCCGCTGACGTCCTCGTTGGCGCGTGAGGTATGCGTCATCGCGTGCTCGAGCAGGCCGCGGTCGCGAAAACGATAGCCGATCGCCCGCTGCAGCGTCTCGAACTCGTCGCGCAGGCGCACGACCTGGCCGTTCTTCAGCTCAGTGCGATGCGCCTCGATGATGCGCTGCGCCTCGTCGGCGTCATCGCCATGCACCGAGATGCGGACGTCGGTCAGGCCGTCGACCGCCATCGGGAAGATCGAATGCGGCACGGCCGACGAGATCATCGACATCACCCCGTGGGTCTCGAGCAGGCCGCGCACGATCTGCGCTTCGATGTCGGAGTGGGTGCGAAAGATCACGACGAAGTCGGTCATGGTGCGCCACCGTCCCGCACCCCACGCCCGCCGCTGCCGCCAGCCATGTTATTCGGCGATCTCCGCGAGCTCCGCGGTTCGCGTCACCGGGCGGGTCACCTCGTCCACCTTCAGCAGGATCATCGTCATGTCGTCGTGCTGCGGCGCATCGCCGACGAACGCGGCGATCTCGCGCAGCACCCGTTCGCGCAGCTCCTCGGACGGCAGGTGGGCGTGCGTCTCGACCAGGCGGCCCAGCCGCGATTCGCCGAACAGATCGTCGCGGCCGTTCATCGCCTCGCTGATGCCGTCGGTGAAGAGCAGGTACAGATCACCGGGCTGGAGCGGGATCGTCTCCTCGACCAGATGACGCTCGAACATCTCGCCGTGGTCGAGTTTCAGCCCCACCACCATGCCGTCGGGCACCAGAATCTTCACCTGACGCGGGCCGCCATCGGCGCAGCTGCCGGGCACGTAGATCAGCGGCGTGTGCCCGGCGCGGGCAAAGGTGATCGAGCGCGCGCGCAGATCGACCACGGCGTAGGTCATGGTGATGAAGCTGCGGGCGTCGAGATGGTGGGCGATGATGCGGTTCAGCGCGATCAGCATCGCCCGCGGCGAGGTGTGGATCTCGCTGAGCGACAACACCAGCCCCTTCAACTCCGCCATGTAGAGGGCGGCTGACGTCCCCTTGCCGGACACGTCGGCGATCAGCACGCCGACACGATGGTCGTCGAGCGGCAGGAAATCGTAGTAATCGCCTCCCACTTCGCGCGCCGGCACGCACAGCGCGGTCACCGACAGCCCCGCCATCAGCAGCGGCCCCTGCGGCAACAGTGACATCTGAATCTCGTGTGCGATGCGCAGCTCTTCCTCGAGCCGCTTCTTCTCCGCCGCCTGGCGCAGCAGATCCTCGATGCTCGCGGTCATGGAGTTGAACGACAACGCCAGCTCGCCGAGCTGATCTTCGCTGCGCACCTCAATCTTGTGGGTGAAGTCGCCCTGGCGCACGCGCTCGGTTCCGGTGAACAGGGCGTGCACCGAACCGGTCAGTGACTTGGCGAGAGCGAAGCCGGCGATCAGCGCCATCGCTTCGATGATCAGAAACAGGGCGCCGATCGCGAACAGCACGATCAGCAGACCCTGGCCCAGCGTGCGGCCGACGCTGCCCTCGGCCGCCGAGATGCGATCGTAGAGCTCCGGCACGCTCAGAGCGCTGGTCACGCTCATCGGACCGGACGCGCCGGTCGACCAGTCGTGATAATCGATGAAGCTGGTGAGGCTGCTGAGGAGGCCGGCCGTACCGGAGGCGGCGCCGCGGTCCGCCGCATCGCCCGACCGGCCGGCCATCGGCTTGGCATCGTCGTCCCTCCGCTGCGGCACCGCGGTCACGCTTTTCAGTTCGACGCCGGTTTCCTTGCGCAGCTGCTGACGGATGGCATCGTTCACGAGCAGATCGACGACGACGGCGTATCCCGATCGCGGTGCGTCCGGGAACGCGACGCTCCGCACCATGAGGTGCGTGTCCTCGCTGCCGTCACCAGCGCGTCGATGCGAATAGGCGAAGACGCCGGTGAAGCCGTCGCAGCCGATCCACGCCGGCACGGCCGTCGGCGGATCGACGTGGCTCCACGGACCCGCCTTCACCAGCCTGACCGTCGCGCCCGGCGTCCTGGGATCCCGTTCGGCCGCGCCGGCCGGGCAGCTGCGGGTCACGGGGACCATCGCCATCGACACGTCCGGGTACTCTTTCGCCGCGTTGGCCTGACGCAGGGTCAGAATCCCGGTGGCGTCGCGGCCTCCCGTACGCTGGATCTCCAGCGCCGCACTCTGCGCCAGAAAGCCCGCCTGCGCGCTCAACGCGCGCAGGCGGCTCTGCACGAGATAGGAGCTGAAGCTGTAGAACAACAGGAAGCCGCACAGCAGGGAGAACGCCACCAGCAGCAGCGCCGGCACGAAGCCGATGAAAACGTAGGACAGGATCAGCTTGCGGCGGACGCGCCACAACAGGCGCCGTTTGGCCAGCACGATCAGACGGAAGAAAAAATAGGCGAGGCCGCACGCCGCCGCCAGACCGGCGACCGTGTCGACGACCTCGAGGAACCGCGGCGCGCCGCCGAGCCCCGCGCCGATCACGAGCACCACCAGTTTGATGCCCAGGCCCACGACGATGGCGCGGCCGGGCATGGTGTGCAGCAGCGCACCGCGAACGCCCTCGCGCCGATCGCCCGCCGGGGGTGGCAACGCCCGCCTCTTCATCGGAAGTTCATGTTATCGTAGTTGGATCGTGAAGCTCACATCCCGCGCGCGTTTCAGCACTGTCTGTCTCCATGCCGGCCAGGAGCCGGATCCTTCGACCGGCGCCATCATCACGCCCATTTTTCAGACGTCGACCTACGTTCAGGAGGCGCTCGGCAAGCACAAGGGTTACGAGTATGCCCGGACCCAGAACCCGACGCGCATGGCGCTCGAGCGCAACCTCGCCGCCATCGAGTCGGGCAAGGAAGGATTTGCGTTCGCCTCGGGGATGGCCGCCATCGGCGCCATCGCGACGCTGTTGAAGTCGGGCGATCACGTGGTGGTGTCCGACAACACCTACGGCGGCACCTTCCGCCTCTTCGACAAGGTGCTGCGGCGCTACCAGCTGTCGTTCACCTATGTCGACACCTCGAGCCTCGACCAAGTCGAGCGCGCGATCACGCCGGCGACGAAAATGCTGTTCGTCGAGACGCCCACCAACCCGGTGATGCGGATCACCGATCTGCGCGCCGCCGCCGATCTGGCCCACCGCCACGCCGTGCGCCTCGTCGTCGACAACACCTTTGCCAGCCCGTACATCCAGCGGCCGATCGAGTTCGGCGCCGACCTGGTGACGCACAGCACGACCAAGTACCTCAACGGCCACAGCGACAGCGTCGGCGGCATCGTCGTCGCGGTAAGGGACGACGACATCGAGTGGCTGCGGTTCGTGCAGAACGCCGAAGGCGCCATCCTCAGTCCGTTCGATGCCTTTCTCGTGCTGCGCGGAACCAAGACGCTGCCCATCCGGATGCAGGTGCACAACGCCAACGGCCTGGCGCTGGCCGAGTTCCTGGCCGCGCACCCGAAAGTGCAGCACGTCCACTATCCGGGGCTGCCGTCGCACCCGCATCACGAGCTGGCGAAGCAGCAGATGCGCGGCTTCGGCGGCATGCTCGCCTTCGAGCTCGGCTCGCTCGAGGCGGCGCGGCGGATGCTGAACGGCGTCACGCTGCACGCGCTGGCCGAGAGCCTGGGCGGCGTCGAGTCCCTGATCTCGCATCCGGCGACCATGACGCATGCCTCGGTCCCGGCCGAGCGGCGGGCGGCGATCGGGATCACCGACGGTCTGGTCAGGATTTCTGCCGGCATCGAGGACCTCGACGACTTGAAGGACGACCTGTCCCAGGCGCTCGACCGCGTCTAATGGGCGTCGTCGATTTCGTTCTTCATTTCGACAGACACCTGCTCGACTTCATCCGTGACTACGGATCGTGGGTCTACGCGATCCTGTTCACGATCGTCTTTGCCGAGACCGGCTTCGTGGTCACCCCGTTCCTGCCCGGCGATTCGCTGCTGTTCGCGGCCGGCGCGCTCTGCGCGACCGGCGATCTCAGCATGTCGGCGATGCTGGCCCTGCTGATGTGCGCCGCGTTCGCCGGGAACACCGTCAACTATTCGGTCGGCCGCTTCATCGGCCCGCGCGTCTTCAGCGGCAGCTTCCGTTTCCTGAACAGGGAATATCTCGATCGGGCGCATGCCTTCTTCGAACGCTACGGCGGCAAGGCCATCGTCCTTGCCCGCTTCGTGCCGATCGTCCGGACCTTCGTGCCGTTCGTGGCGGGGGCGGCGCAGATGACCACGGGGACGTTCGTGCTCTACAACGCGGTGGGCGCGATGGGCTGGGTTTCGCTGTGCCTCGGTGCTGGCTGGTTTTTCGGCAACATTCCAGTCGTCAAGAACAACTTCTCGCTCGTCACCATCGGCATCGTCGGCGTGTCGGTGCTGCCGATGGTGTTCGAGCTGTTCGCGCATCGCAGGCGATCGATCTGAACCTCGACGCGGGCCAGTGCCGGCTGAAGCCGTCGCTCTACGCTGATTCGCCGTGAACCCAGCGCGCGTAGGCGTCGCTGCCCATGGCCTCGACCACGACGAACTCCGGCAGGTCGTAGGGGTGAAGGGCGCGCAGCCGCTCTTCCAGCGCCGCCAGGCTGGCGCGCGTGGTCTTGATCACCACCTGGCGTTCCGCCTCCGCCTCGATCGTGCCCTGCCACCGGTAGGTCGACGTCATCGGCGCGTGGACGTTGACGCAGGCCGCGAGGCGCTCTTCGACCAGGAGCTGCGCCAGGCCAGCCGCGCGGTCGTCGGCCGGCATCGTCGTCAGAACAAGAATCAGCTCGTCCATCGCTCTTGTACTTTCACGAAACTTGGTGTACTGTTTTTTCGCGTGGCACAGAAAGTCGAGCACAAGCCGAAGCCGCGGCGCCGGCATCCCGCACCCAGGCGGCCGACCCGGAACCGGCGCATCGTTCAGCTGGTGATTCTGTTCGTCGCCTCGGTCATTATCGTCGACGGCCTCGTCGGCGATCGCGGCCTGCTGGCGATGCTGCGCGCACGGCACGAATATGACGACCTGGCGGCGTCGATTTCGCGCCAGCGGACCGAGAACGCCCAGTTGCGCGACCAGGTCCGGCGGCTGCGCGAAGACCCGTCCGCCATCGAGGAGATCGCCCGGCGCGAACTCGGCCTGATCAAGCCAGGCGAGCGCGTCTTCATCGTCAAGGACGTCCCGCCCGCGAAGCCGCCGCGCTAGGAGCCGGTTCGGCAGCCCGTAGCGCGAGGCTCTCCATTCATCTGACAATCGATCGTTACGCCGACTTACGCGCCAGATGGATGCCGACGCCAGCGAGCAGCGACAGGCTTCCGATCAGGGCGAGCAGTGGAAGCTGGCTCGCCGTGCGCGGCAGATGCTGACGTGCAGGGCGCGCGGCTGGAGCGGGCACGGCGGTGGATCCCGTCGTCGCGACTGGTGTCTGGCTCTGGTTTCTGGCCGAGGCCGATGCTCGAGTCGCCGGGGTCGGCGCGACAGTCGCCGGTGTTCGATGCTCGCTCGACTCCTTCAAGGCCTCGTCGGTCGATACCGGCTTGTCGTGCTCGTCGATGCGCGCGATTTCCGCCGACTTCATCGACGCGCTCTTGTCCGCGTCGGTCGACGCTGCGGCACGATGATCGTTGTAGGAAAGCACCGGCTGATGCGTGGCGCGGGCAATTTTCAACGCCTGATCATGCGGGTACGCGAACTCGTAGCCGTAGGTTTCTCCCGGGTAGAACCAGGCCCGAACCGCTGGCGGCGCGCCGGCCGCGGCTTCGTTGAACATCACCACCGGCTTGCCGCTCGCGGTCATCCGCTGGTTCGGCACGGTGAGAAAGATGCCGTACGTCTTCGTTCCGTCCTTGTCCGACACCCTGACCACGCGCCGGCCGCTTTCCGGATCGGCCAGCGAGAAGCGGTACGTCCCGGCAGGAAGCGAGACTCCTGGAACATCCACTGGCCCGCTGAAGGTCAACAACGTCAACTTCGTAAACTCGTCGGCGTGAGCCGCCGGCGCCAGCCCCACCGCAAGGATTGCGGCGCCGACTGCAACTTTCCAGGTACTCATGAGGTCTCCTTTCATTACGAGTTCATGAGGCTAGATTGCAGATTGTGTGCCGGCGACTGCGCTGGAGCTCGGTAGGTGCAAGCCCCAGCCGAAACCGCCGAGGTCGCGACTAGATTCGCCTCGCGCCCGCTGGCTGCTTCTGCCAGCCGCAGCCAGGACGCGCATGCGGTTGGAACTCAGGAATCAGATCATCTGATCGTCCACAGGTAGATCATCAGCCCGTTGACGTCCCGGGATTGCTCCGGCGGCCACTGTTCGCCCATGTCGAACTGGTGCGAGACAATCCGGGTGCCCGACCGCAGCTCGCGCTTCAACTTCGGCATCAGCTCCTGATTGATGCGTGGCAGCAGGAACAGCGTCACGACGGTGGCCTGACTGATGTCGGCCTCGAACAGATCCTGGGTGAGGAAACGCACGCGATCAGCGACACCGGCCTTTTTCGCATTGTCCAGCGCTTCGCGATTGAGCCGGGCATCGATCTCGACCCCGACGCCGAGCGCGCCATATCTCGCGGCGGCGGTGATTGGAATCCGGCCGTCGCCCGAGCCGAGATCGAACACCACGTCGTTCGCTGTGACGTGGGCCAGCGCCAGCATGGCGTCCACGACGCTGTCGGGCGACGGCACGTAGCGGACGTCAGGCTGCTTGGTTCCCTTGAACGGCTGTGCCACCGCGGGCGCGGCCATCAATAGCAGCGCCAGGATGCCGGCTGCTCGCACCATCTGAGAAGTGTGCCGTAGAATCGGCCGGATGACACCTGAAGAATTCCGCGCGGCGGGGCATCAGATCGTGGACTGGATTGCCGACTACCGCACCAGCGTCGGAACGCGGCCGGTCATGGCCCAGACCGAGCCCGGCGACATCAAGCGACAACTGCCCGCTCACGCCCCCGAACAGCCCGAGCCCGTTGACGCGATCGTCCGCGATCTCGACCGCATCATCATGCCCGGCCTGTCCCACTGGCAGCATCCGCACTTTTACGGCTACTTTCCCTGCAACGGCACGCTGGCGAGCGTGCTCGGCGACTACGTCAGCACCGGCCTCGGCGTGCTCGGACTGGCGTGGCAATCGAGCCCGGCGCTGACCGAGCTCGAGGAGGTAGTGACCGACTGGATGCGGACGATGCTCGGTCTGTCGGACGCCTGGAGCGGTGTGATTCAAGACACCGCGTCGACCAGCACGATGATCGCGCTGATGTGCGCGCGCGAACGCACCACTGCGTACGGCTCGAACCGCGGCGGCCTGCAGGCCGAGCCGCAGCCGCTGGTCGTCTACACGTCGTCGCACAGCCATAGTTCGGTGGACAAGGCCGCGCTGCTCGCCGGCTTCGGGCGCGCCAACGTCCGGGTCATCCCGCACGACGAGCGGTACGCGATGCGGCCGGACGCCCTCGGCGACGCCATCCACGCCGACCTGCGCGCCGGCGCCAGGCCCTGTGCCATCGTCGCGACCGCGGGCACCACGACATCGACGGCACTCGATCCGATCGACGCGCTCGCCACCCTCGCGCGGCGGCATGGGCTCTGGCTCCATGTGGACGCCGCGATGGCCGGCTCGGCGATGGTGCTCCCCGAGTGCCGCTGGATGTGGCACGGTGTCGAAGGTGCCGACTCGGTGGTCATCAACCCACACAAGTGGCTGGGCGCGGCGTTCGACTGCACCTTGTACTACGTGCGCGATCCCGAGCACTTGGTGCGCGTGATGTCCACCAACCCGAGCTACCTGCAGTCGGCGGCCGACGGCCGCGTCAAGAACCTTCGTGACTGGGGCGTTCCGCTGGGCCGCCGGTTCCGGGCGCTGAAGCTCTGGTTCCTGATCCGAGAGCAGGGCGTGGCCGGCCTGCAGGCGCGATTGCGGCGCGACCTCGAACACGCGCGCTGGCTGGCGGCGGCGGTCGGAGCGGCACCCCACTGGAAACTGCTGGCGCCCGTCCCGCTGCAGACGCTGTGCCTTCGCCATGAGCCCGCCGGCCTGGACGGCGACGCGCTGGATCGCCACACGCTGGGTTGGTGCGATCGCATCAATCGGTCCGGCGCCGCATATCTGACCCCTGCGCTACTCGACGGCCGCTGGATGGTGCGCGTGTCGATCGGCGCGGAGCAGACCGAGCGACCGCACGTCGAGACGTTGTGGAAGATGATGCAGATGGAGGCCGAACGATGACGATCGCCACCACGGACTCATACAAATCGGTGGCCGCCCGCGAGCGCCACGTGCCGCGCGGACTGGCCAACACCCACGCCATCTTCGTCGAGCGTGCGGAGGGCACGCGGGTCTGGGACGTGGATGGCAAGGAATACCTCGATTTCACCAGCGGCATCGGGGTCCTCAACACCGGGCATCGCCACCCTCAGGTCGTGCGCGCGGTGCAGCATCAGCTCGATCGTCTCATGCACACCTGCTTCCAGGTGACGATGTACGAGCCGTACGTGAAGCTGGCGGCGCGATTGAGCGCGCTCGTCGCCAGCGAGGATCCCTGCAAGGCAGGTACCGTTCACCACCGGGGCGGAGGCGGTTGAAAACGCTGTCAAGATCGCCCGCGCGCACACCAGGCGCCCGGCGGTGGTCGCGTTCAGCGGCGGGTTCCACGGACGCTCGCTGCTGGCGCTCACCATGACCGCCTCGAGCCCCGCCTATCGACAGAACTTCGGCCCGTTCGCGCCCGATGTCTATCACGCTCCGTTCCCCGATGAGTACCGCGGATGGACAACGGATCGCGCCATCGACGCGCTCGAGGAGCTGCTCAGCACCGAAATCGCGCCTGAACAGGTGGCAGCGGCCGTCATCGAGCCGGAGCTCGGCGAAGGCGGATTCATTCCGGCGCCCGCCCCCTTCCTGCAGCGCCTCCGCCAGCTCACGCTGCGTCACGGCATCGTGCTGGTTGCCGACGAAGTGCAGTGCGGATTCGGACGGACGGGCCGGATGTTCGCTTATCAGCACGCGGCAATCGAGCCGGACCTGGTGGCGATGGCCAAGAGCCTGGCCGCGGGCCTGCCGCTCTCTGCCGTCGTCGGCAGGGCTGCGATCATGGATGCGCCGCTGCCTGGCGGTCTCGGCGGCACCTACGGCGGCAACCCGCTTTCGTGTGCGTCAGCGCTGGCGGTTCTCGACGTGCTCGAGGCGGAGGGTCTCGTCGGCCGCGCCGCGGCGATTGGCGAACGGATCCGCGTCGCCCTGCTGCGATTGCAGACGCAGTTGCCGCGAATGGGCGACGTCCGGGGACTCGGCGCGATGCTGGCGGTGGAGTTCGTGACCGATCCCGCCACCAAGGCCCCCGATGCTGACTGCGCGCAACGGGTCATCGACCACGCGCGCGCTCGCGGACTATTGCTGTTGAAATGCGGACCGCACAAGAACGTCGTGCGGCTGCTGCCACCGCTGACCGCATCGGACGAGGACATCGCCCTGGGCCTGGTAATGCTCGAGGCGGCTATCCGCGAATCGGGCGGGTAACCACCGGCGGATCTGGCTCACGACCGACGCGCTAAAATCTTCGCGCCGGCAACCGGTTCGCGGGACGAAGCCGTCCGACATTCCACAGCTGTCCGCACGTCCCGCACCGCCAATACGACGATGCGTCGGCTTTCGTGCTGGTGGTCGTGATGATCGTCGATCCGCAGAATGGACAGAGCGTCGGCGCCGGCGCTTCCTGCTCCGGCGATGCCGGCCTCACGCCTTGGCGGCGTCCGGCGCGTCTGCTGGCTTGGGCGATTCGGTACGACCAGCCTTGATGAATTCCTGAACGCGCTGGCGGCGCAGCATCTTGCGCTTGCGTTCCTTCTGAAACCGGGCGCGATCGCCATTGCGACGGGACATAAACTCGGCTTTCGTTTGAAATGAACGGTGCGTGCGCGTGAGGCGGCACTCGAACGCAGGCGATCTCGGGCGGAGCGCTCCCACTATACATGATCGGTCGGGGTCATGCCGGTGCCTCAACCGCTGGCGCCGCAGGGACCGCTGCCGGTGAGATAGCATGCGCTCATGCGAGGTCTCCTCAAGCCATTCCGGATTACCAACGGTCGCCACTTCAAGCTGAAGCACCACGACCCCGCCGACACCGGAAGGATCAAGTCGAAGGCCGAGGCCGCCGAGCTGCTCGAACGCGGGCTCGAGCGGCTGCGCGCTGAGCAGGAGAAGCTCTATGCGGACGGCTCCTGGGCGGTCCTGCTGATCCTTCAAGCGCTGGACGCGGCCGGCAAAGACAGCATCGTGGAGCACGTCATGTCTGGCGTGAACCCGCAGGGCTGCGAGGTCTCGTCGTTCAAGGCGCCGTCAGTCGAGGAGCTCGCGCACGACTTTCTGTGGCGCACGACACGTCGTTTGCCAGAGCGCGGGCACATCGGTGTCTTCAACCGCTCGTACTACGAGGAAGTGCTCGTGGTGCGCGTGCACCCCGAAATCCTGGGCGCCCAGCATCTACCGCCGGCGCTCGTCTCCAGACACCTGTGGGACGAGCGTTTCGAGGACATCGTCGCCCACGAGCGCCACCTGGCGCGCAATGGCGTCGCCATCCTGAAGTTTTTCCTCCATATCTCGAAGGCAGAACAGAAGCGGCAGTTTCTACAGCGGCTCGACACGCCCTCGAAGAACTGGAAGTTCTCCAGCGGCGACGTGCGCGAGCGCGCGCACTGGCGCGATTACATGGCGGCCTACGAAGACATGATCCGACAGACCGCGACTCCAGCCGCGCCCTGGTATGTGGTGCCCGCGGATCACAAGTGGTTTGCGCGCCTGGTAGTTGCCGAAGCGCTCGTCGACACGATGAAGCGGCTGCAGCTGCATTTCCCGGAGATCGATCTCGAAAAGAAGAAGGAGCTCCAGGCGGCCGCGCGGGCTCTCCGCCGCAAGGACGCCTGACGCGATATAGAATCCGGCCATGTCCCGCATCCTGTCGCGCCTGTCGTGGTCGCTCGTGGTTTGCGCATCGGCCCTGCCGTGCGCAGCCCAGGATCGACCCGTTCCCACCGCGGTCTGGGCGCCCAAACCGGCGCTGCCGCCAGCCTACCCTTCCGGCATCAAACCGTGGGTCCGGCTGCCGGACCTCAAGGCGAAACATCAAAACGAGATCAGCTGGCGCGAGACGATCGTGGACGATGGACGGTTGATGGGAGAATATGTCGCCGCCGCGCCGGGAACCAAGCTGCCCAGACGTCTGCATCCTGATACCCGCGAGTGGTTCGCCGTTCTCGAAGGCAAGCTGCGGGTCGAGATTGAAGGCCAGCCGCCGTTCACGGCCACGCGCGGATCGCTGGTGAACATCCCCAGACAGACGATCTATTCGCTCGAAACCGTCGGCGACCAGCCGAGCCTGCGCTTCCTCGTCAACGTCGCGCGCGCCAGGTCCCTGTTTCCGCGCGACAGCCAGGAGCCGCCGGCCCAGGCCGCGCCAGCCGGGTCGACGTGGGTGCCCGCGACGCTGAACCGCACGGCTGGACAATACGATCAGTTCAACCAGCCCCATCTCAACATCCACGACGCGGCCGCGAAGAACGAGCGGTATGCGGGTGGCCGCTTCGTGCGCGACGACAAGTCGGAGATGCTCGTTCTATACGGGCACGAAAAAAACCTGCCGCCGCTCGATCCGAACGACAAGGGGCACTTCCACGCCGAGAGCGCCGAGTTCTGGCTCGTGTTCACCGGCCAGATCCGCTACGCCTTCGAAGGACAGACGCCCTTCGTCGCCAGCGAAGGCGACGTCGTCTACGTGCCCGCAGGCACCTGGCATGCCACACGCTACACCGGGCCGGATCCCTCGTGCCGGCTGTCGATCACCGAGTACGTCGGGAACGCGCTGCTGTTCCCGCCTCGCCCGTGATCGATTCGCTGCTGATTGTCCTGCCCGGCCTCATCTGGGGTGCGTCGTTCCTGTTCATCGCCGAGGGGCTCGAGGCGGTGTCGCCGACCGGCGTCGCATTCGTCCGCATCCTGGTCGGTTTCCTGACATTGTCGGTGGTGCCCGCGGTGCGGAGCCCCGTCCTGAAGGGCGATCGCACCCGCATCGCGGTGCTCGGCGTGATCTGGATGGCGTTTCCGCTCAACATGTTTCCGTTCGCGGAACAGCACGTGCCATCCGCCCTCGCCGGCATGCTCAACGGATCGGTGCCGCTTTTCGTCGCCGCCGTCGCCGGCGCGATCGCCCGCCGTGCGCCATCACGCGCGGTGCTGGTGGGCCTGCTGGTCGGCTTCCTCGGCGCGATCCTGATCGCTCTCCCCGGCTTGACGGCGCGGGCGGACGGGAGCGGGCAGATGCTCGGCGTCTTGCTGATCCTGGCGGCGCTGGTCTCGTACGGCTTTGCCTACTCGCTGTCGGGGCCCTTGCAGCAGCGCAACGGCGCATTGCCTGTCATCTGGCGGGCGCTCGGCGTCGCGGTCGTGCTGACGGCCCCGCTCGGCATCCCCTCGGTGCTGGCCGGCCACTGGTCGTTCTGGCCGGTCGTCTCGCTCGTCGCCCTCGGCGCCGGTGGAACCGGCATCGCCTACGTCATGACCGCAACCGCCGCTGGCCGCATGGGCGCAACCGTCGCGTCGATCAACAATTTCTTCATCCCGGTCGTGGCGCTGGCGCTCGGCGTCTACCTGCGGCACGAACAGGTGTCGTCGATTTCGATCGTGGGCGCCGCCGTGTGCCTGCTCGGCGCCTGGCTGATCCGCCAATCCCAACTCGCTGACGAGCGTCGCGCCACCACACCGGCTCTCAGTCGTTCGTAGCGCGCAAGGCTTCCGCCGAGCGTCACGGACCGCGAAGCCTTCAGACCAGCGATTGAAAAGACGAGGTCGAGAGACGGCCGGCGTGACTCGAGACCGCCGAGTCAGTACGCGAGCAGCTCGCGCAGCGCCGGGAGCAGGCGTCCTTTCGGCGAGAAGATCTCTTCGAGCGCCTGCGCGGCCGGGACCGGCGTGTCGAGCGCGCCCAGACGCTGTACCGGCGCGTCCAGCCAGGCGAACGCGTCGCGGGCGACGACCGCGGCCACCTCCCCGCCGAATCCCCCCGTGACCGGCGCCTCATGCACGATCAGGCAGCGTCCGGTCTTCTGCACCGACGTCAGCACCGTCTCGTCATCCCACGGCAGGAGCGATCGCAGGTCGATCACCTCGATCGACGGTCCTTCCGCAGCGAGCGCGTCGGCGGCCTCGGTCGCCCAGTGCACCGCCACGCCGTAGGCAACGACAGTGGCGTCGGTTCCCACGCGCGCGAAACGAGCGCGCCCGATTGGCACGCGGTAACAGCCGGCCGGAACCGGGCCCCTGAGCGAGCGATAGAGCAGCTTGTGCTCGAGGTAGAGAACCGGGTTGCCGTCTTCGCACGCTGCGATCAGCAGGCCCTTGGCGTCGAACGCGGTGGCCGGCGCGACGACCTTCAGCCCGGCCACACCGGTGAACCAGCTTTCCACATTCTGCGAATGGTAGGGCCCGGCGTGCAGGCCACCGCCGACTGGCAGCCGGACCACGACCGGCACCGCAGGCCCCCATCGATACCGCGTCTTCGCGAGATTGTTGACGATCTGGTTGAAGCCGCAGCTCACGAAATCGCCGTACTGCATTTCGACGATGGGATGAAAGCCGTCGAGCGCCAGGCCGAGAGCGGCGCCAATGGCCGCCGACTCGATGATCGGCGTGTTGCGAACACGCGCCTTGCCAAATTCCTCGACGAACCCTTTCGTAATCTTGAACACGCCGCCGTACTCGGCCACGTCCTGCCCCATCAACAGCGCGCTCGCGTCCCGTCGCATGACCTCACGCAGCCCGTCAGAAATGGCGTCTAGGTACCGCGCTTCGGGAGCGCTCGGCATCGGGGCCGGGTCCGGCTCACCGGGTTCGACCGGCGGCGGCGCATAGACGGCGGCCAGTTCGCGGTCGGCCGACGACTGCGGCTCAGGGGCACCGATCACCCGATCGGCGATCGCGTCGATCTCGCCCACGAGTCGCTGCCGGAGCTCGTCGCGCGATCGCGCCGCCATGCCGCCCTCCTGATCGAGCAGCCGCTCGAACCGCACAATCGGATCGCGGACGCGCCACTGGTCGAACAGCTCGGTCGGCACGTAGGCCGTGCCCGACGCCTCCTCATGTCCGCGCATCCTGAACGTCTTGAATTCGATCAGGGTCGGGCCGGCACCGCCGCGGGCGCGTGCGGCCGCCTGGTTGACGGCGCGATGGACCGCGAGCAGGTCGTTGCCGTCGCAGATCACTCCAGGCATTCCATAGCCGGCGCCACGGGCAGCCAGATCTTCGCAGACATATTGCTCGCGCGCCGGCGTCGACAAGCCGTACTGGTTGTTCTCGACGACAAAAATTACCGGCAGCCTCCACACCGCGGCGAGGTTGGCCGCTTCGTGAAAGTCGCCCTCGCTGGTGCCGCCATCGCCCACGAAAGCCGCCGCCACTCGCGGCTGCCCGCGCAGCTGCGCGGCCAGACCCAGGCCGTCGGCCACCGGCAGCATGGCGGCGAGGTGGCTGATCATCCCCACGATGTGGTAATCGAGAATCCCGAAATGAAAAGTCCGGTCACGGCCGCCGGTGAAGCCACCGTCCCGCAACAGCAGCTGACGGAACAGCCGCTCCAGATTCACGCCGCGGGCCGTGAACACGCCGAGGTTGCGGTGCAGCGGCAGAATCCAGTCGTCGTCGCGCAGTGCCGCGGTCACGCCGACGGCGATCGCCTCCTGGCCGATGCCGGAAAACCATTTCGACAGCTTGCCCTGCCGCAGCAGGCGGAGCATCTTCTCCTCGATGAGGCGCGGCAGCAGCAGCGCGCGGTACAGGTCGGCGCGATCGGACTCGGCAATCATCGGCCGGTTGATTGTCCTATACTCACCCGGTGAAATTGAACCTGGTGCTCGCGGCGTGTCTGGTTGGCATCGCAGCGCCCGCGCTCGCACAGCCGTGGGAGCGGATTGCCGTGGTGCTCGACGTGCGCAGTGAAGGGCGGCCGACCCGCGACGCCGCGGCGACGCGGCTGCTCGGCCAGGTGCAGTCGGGTCTCGAGGCCATCGGCGACGTCGAGGTGGTTCCCCGTGAGCACGCCCGGCGCACGATCTGGATCGTGACCGGGGCCGCTCCGGCGCCGCTCGCCGCGTCGGTCATCGTCACCGAACGCTACGATCGGGAAACGCTCATGGTGCTCGGGATCGAAGACGACGACATGGCGGAGCGGATGATGGCGCTCCAAATCGTCGTCGACCATCAGATCTTCACCGGTCGAGATTCGGCGGCGCTGGCGCAGCGAATCGTAGCGGCCCTTGACAACGGAATCTTTGCCAAGCTGCGAACGCTGAAGTCCAAGCCGAAGCCATGACCTCGACGCGAGCACGACCCAGGCGCTTCAGTTCCCGCTCGCCCTTCGGTACCGACGAGCTCGACACGTGTATTTCACCGATGCTGCTCGATGCCTGCCGCCGATGGACGCGTTCATCTATCAGTCGGAGCGGATGACTCGTTCTCGACAGAAGGCGAGCCCACGCGCCTGAGCCGAACCGGGAGAGGCAGCGTCACCGGCGCATGTTGCTGCAGATTTTGACCGCCGTACTCAGCGGTCAGCTGAACCATCGCGGACGGTGCCGCTTATGCATATGTCTGGCTGAAAGGAGATGACGCGATGAGCACTCTGGTTCTCGATGTGCCGGATTTTGGTTTCATCGTCGGCACCCGCGCAGCGCTCGCGGCCGGCATCGGGATTCTGATAGGCGACAAATTGTCCGAGGAACGCCGCCGTGTCGTCGGCGTCACCCTGGTGCTGGTGGGCGTCGTGACCACCATCCCGGCGGTCATGTCGGTGGCCCGGGGTCTCCGGCGGTCGCGACGGAGTGAGGCCGCACCGGGCGTCGAGTTCGATGAACGCCTGATCGGGGCCACCCGATTTCCGCGCAAGGGCGACGACGACCTCATCTAGCGTCGTCGGACAACGGTGATTGCGTCCATCTCGCGGGCTCGACGTGAGTTGCACGCGTGTCGATTCGGCACCCTCTCGTTCGACCATGTTTGAGCGATATTCACGCCGCGGCACCGCTCGGATTGTGCCGCGGCGCACGTCCAACACCACACAGGAGGTCACATGGCCAAGGCAAAGAGTGCAATTCCCGAAGGTCTTCACACCATCACGCCGCAGCTCACGCTCGACAATGCAGTCGAGGCGATCGACTGGTACAAGAAGGGTCTGGGCGCCGAGGAGACGTCGCGCGCAACCGGGCCCGACGGCAAGATCCTGCACGCCGAGCTGCGCATCGGCGACTCACGCATCATGGTCAACGACGCCATGATGGGCGGCAAGGGACCAAAGGCGCTCGGCGGATCCCCGGCGTCGCTGTGGATCTACGTCGAGGACTGCGATGCGCTGTTCAAACGGGCCATCGACGCCGGCGGACGCGTGGCGCACGGCGGCATGGGCGAGATGCAGGATCAGTTCTGGGGCGACCGCTCGGGCAGCTTCACCGATCCCAGCGGCTATATCTGGACCATCGCCACCCGCAAGGAAGATCTCACCCCGCAGGAGATGAAACAGCGGCAGGAGGAGTGGATGAAGAGTTTCGCGCCGCCGGCGCGCGCCTAGCGCGTATTTTGAAACCGCAGTAGCCTCGGGCGCCAGCGACGTGGCGACCCCGCCACGACGCTGGCCGTGATGCACCCGTGGTAAGGTGACGCCCGTGGTGCACGACGGCTCTCCACGCTCTGAACCGTCAACGGACAGCGACGCCGGTCCTCATTCAACCTGCGGGTGGCGACCAGGATGCGGGCGAGCGACCGCCGTCCGACATGTCTGAGACACCGGACCCCGACGGCGTAACCCGCCTGCTGGTCGAGTGGCAGGAGGGCGATCAGCAGGCGTTGGAGAGCCTCATCCCGCTGGTCTACCAGGAACTGCGCGCGATTGCAGGACGCTATCTATCGCGCGAGTCGCCCGGTCATACGCTGCAGAGCACCGCGCTGGTGCACGAGGCGTATTTCAAGTTGATTGGACAGCGCCAGATGCGCTGGCAGAACCGCGCGCATTTTTTCGGCATCGCGGCGCGGATGATGCGGCGCATTCTGATCGACCATGCCCGTCACCACTCCCGCGACAAGCGAGGCGGCGCGGCGCCCAAACTGTCACTCGACGAAGCGGTGGTGGCACCGGCAGCCGAGACCGACGTGGACCTGCTTGCACTCGATGAAGCCTTGACGTCGCTGGCGCAGATCGATCCGCGTGGCGCGCAGATCATCGAGCTCCGCTTCTTCAGCGGCCTGACCCTCGAGGAGACGGCAGAAGTCGTGGGCATCTCCGTGGGAACCGTCAAACGCGACTGGAGTGCCGCGCGTGCCTGGCTATATCGCGAGATGCGCGTGAAGCTCTGACAGTGCGTCTCTGAAGAACGCTCCTACCGGACAGGGGGCGTGAGCTGATCCCCGACTATGATCCGGCGTGTAAACGTGACTTCCGACACACCCTGCCGGGTTCTGGTCGAAACCACGTTCCCGACGCGCCTGAGGAGCCGCCGGATCCCGGAGTTCTCTCCCATCACGTGGACGACGAATCGCACGAAGCCGCGTTGCTCCGCGGCGCGCAGCACGCGGTCGGCGAGCGCCGTGCCGACACCTTGCTGTTGCCAGGCGTCGGAGACCACCAGCGCGACCTCCGCGCTGACGCGGTCGATCGCGCCGAAACTGCACAGCGCCACGACCTCGGACCGCTCACCGACGTCGAACTCCGCGAGCAGGCTCAATCGCCGGCAGTAGTCCACCGAGGCGAGCAGGCGCAGCAGCGAATCCGGCAGCGCCGGCAACGGTGACAGAAACCGCAGGTGGCGCGTCCGTTTGCTCAGGTGTGAGTCGAGATCGCGAATCGGACCGTCTTCATCCGGACGCAACGGCCGGATCCTCAACCGCCGCCGATTTGCCAGCGTGATGTGATCTTCGAGCTCGGAGGGATACCCTGTCGCCATCGTCGGAACCGCCCTTCTACTTGCCCGCTCGCACACATCCCGCTGCGGCCTCGGCCAACGAGGCGATGCGGCTGCGCAGCCGGCCGACGCTGTGTTCCGCCAGCAGGAAGCGCGAGCGCTCCGGCCTGGCCAGATCGTCGGCCTGAAACGTGGTCCGCATCAGCCCGTTGGCGTCGTGATAGGCCGGTGCGCCGAGCAGAATATGGCCGATCTCGTGCGCCAGGACGCGTCCCAGCGCAATCGCGAGAACGTAGTCGTGCATCAGGGGGTTGCCGCCATGGCGGTGCTCGAGCAGGGCATCGATCGCTTCGAACGAGATGCGAATGGGCGCCTGACTCGCCGATTCCGGAGCGATACTGGTATGACCAAGCACCGGCGGCGTGCCGTAGGGGGCCACCGCGTCGCGGGCCACGACCGCGTCAAGCGACAGCGCCGCTGAAACGTCTGAACCGGTAAAGAGCAGGTCGACGCCGTAGGTCGTCCAGATCGCCGCGGCTTCCCTCCGCGCCGCCGCCTTGATCTCGTGCGAACTGATCGCGGCGTCGAAGGTGAGGTGGATGCGCACCGCCAGCCTGTCCCGCTGCGAAGGAACCGCCGCGATCGGCGTGCACAGGTAGAAGACGGCCAGGAGACTGCTCGCTAGTGGCATGGGTGGAGTCGGGCGCTGTCATCGCTGTCAACGGCAGCCCCTACCTGCTAGCGCGAAAGACGACGATCGCTTTCAGCGCCGCGCCAACCGCACCCGCGGCGCCAGCCTGATGCCGGTGGATACGCCCACACGATTGCGCCCACCCTGCTTGGCACGACACACCGCGGCGTCGGCGTCGGCGATCCAGCTGGCCGCCGACTCTCCGCGCTGAAGCTCGCTCGCGCCGATGCTGATCGAGATCCTGTGGACGTCGAGCAGCTCGGTGCCAGCCACCAGCGCCCGAAGCTGCTCGGCGACGGCTCCGGCGTAGCGCGTGGCCGGCAGCAGCAGCACGAATTCCTCGCCGCCGATCCGATACAGCATGTCGAGCCTGCGCGCACGCGCGGAAATGAGGGCGATTTGACGTTTGAGCGCTTCATCACCCACGGCGTGGCCGAACGCGTCGTTGATACGCTTGAAGTGATCGATGTCGAAGAGCAGCAAGGACGCCGGTTCATTGGCTGGCCGCACTCGATCGGCCGGCGCTCGATGCGATCGAACGGGACCGACTCGAACCCGGCAAGCTGCGGCGGCGTTGCCACCCATCCCAGGGGAATCGAGCGACGCTCAGCGGGCGTCCAGCCTGGTCCATTCGCCGAACTGGATGAAGCTGGCCCAGTAGAACGGATGCTGGCGGGCCCTGCGCTTCCACAGCGCGAGCTTGGACTGGCGCAGAGCCTCGCCGCGACCCAGGCCGGCGCGCAGACCGGTGTAGTAGGCCACCATGGTCTCGCGCGCGATCGAATCACTGACCGGCCACAGGCTCATCACCAGCGATTCGGCGCCGGCGAGGACCAACGCCCGGCGGAGACCGTAGACCCCTTCGCCGTTTCGGACTTCGCCGATGCCGGTGTCGCAGGCCGAGAGCGTGACCAGTTGCGTGCCCCACAGGTTCAGGCCGGAGGCTTCGAGCGCGGTCAGGATGCCGCTGTCGGGGGTGTCGCGCGGCAGATTGGCGCCGGCCAGCGCGATACCGGCGCGCAGCAGCGGGTTCTCCTGGTTGGCGCGTGTGTCCTGAAGGAAGAAGCCGTGCGACGCGATGTGCAGCATGCGCGGCGCCTCGATGCGCTGCAGCGTGGCTTTGCGCGCACGCGCGCCGGTGAACAGCGCCGCCTCGGGGAACAGCGCTTTGATCGCACGCCCTTCTTCGGCGGTGGCGGCCAGCGGCGTGAAATAGACGCCAGACAGGTGCTCTCCGGTCGTCGCGCTGCGGCGCACCGGCTGCGGCGTCACGGTCCGTGCGGTCGCCACCACCGTCGCCGGCGCCGGCTCGCCGAAAAACGGATCGGCAAATATCACCGGCTGACGGCTGGTGCCGCGCGCCACCTGCATCCGCAGCAGATCGCGGCCGCTGGTCAGGTAGCTGATCGAGTAGCGCTCGATCAGATAACGGCGGCTCTCGTCGACGAGCGCTTCGAACGGCACCAGGTTGAGCTCGCCATCGGGCGAAATGAGCAGCCGGCTGGCGCCGCCAAACGCCGCCCGCAGCGGGCGCATCACCCGATCGTCGACATCACGCGCGCGTTCTTTCACGTCGGTTCGCCTCGGATCGCGCAGCGCCTGGCGTAACGCGTCGATTGACTGGTCGATGGCGGCAGCGGGGCCGAGATCGAAGCCGCGTGGCGGAAGGTGCCGGCGCACCACGTAGGCCGCATAGTGGGGCGGCCGGTAGGCTTCGGCATTGCGTTCGGCCCTCGGATCGAATGGGCGGAAGATCGCGAACTCCAGCAGCGCCGTGGCGTCGGGAATCGCCGCTGCGACCGCTTCCAGTGTGACTGGCTGTGTTTGCGAACGGAACTCGGCGTTGTGCTCGCCCAGTTCGGCTTCGAAGCGCTCCTTCCGTGCTTCGAGATCCTTGAACGTCTGCTGACGCTGTTCGGCACGCGCCGGGTCGGCGGCGCTGAGCGCCAGGCGCGCCAGTTGCGCCGTGGTGTCCTTGAGGCGATCGAGCAGATCCTGATCTCGTGCGTCTCCAGCCCGCTGCCGCACCGCGGCGAACGTGTCGACCATCGCATCGAGGACGCGGCCCTTGCGCTGCAGCAACACCAGCGCCGCCAGCGCACCGGTGTCAGGATTGCCGGGCGCCTCGATCAGGTCCAGCGACAGTGTTCGATCGGTTCGTTCCGCGATGCCTTTGACGAACAACAGCTTCTGGCGCTCCGATCCGACCGCCAGGTTGAGCGTCAACTGTTTCTCGATGATCGCATCGGCCCAGCGCTGGTAGGCGACGGCGCTGGTGATGTCGCCGGCAGCGGCATAGGTCCTGGCGATGTTGCCGACGGCGATCAGCGTCGCCTGCTGGTAGGGACCGCGGGCGCGTTCCCAGATGCTCAAGGCTCGCCGCAGCATCTCGAGCGATCGGTCGATGTCGCCCCGGGCACGGTAGACAATCGCGAGATTGTTCAGAACCTGGGCGACGTCGGGATGATCGGGGCCAACGATGCGCTCGCGAATCGAGAGAGCCCGGGTATAGTACGACTCCGCGGCCTCGTACTCCTTGCGCTCGCGCGCGATGATGCCGAGATTTTGCAGCGCGGTGGCGACGAAATAGCCGTCCTCGCCCAGCACCTTGACACCGATGGCCAGCGAACGTTGATAGAGCTCCTCCGCCCGCGGCAGGTCGCCTTTCTGGCGATAGGCTTCACCCAGGTTGTTCAGCAGTGCCGCGAAGGTGGCGCTGTCGCTTTCCTGAATCCGTTCCATGATCGCGATGGCGCGGCGATTGAGCTCTTCCTCGCGGGCATAGTCGCCCGCGTCGTGGCTGAGATTGGCCACCGTCATCAGGCCGCCCACGTACCACAGGCTGTCCGCCCCGAGCGACTTCTCGATCGCGTCGAGCGCCTGCCGCAGCAGCGGGTCGGCCTTGGCGCGCTGGCCCATGTTCTGGTACAGCTGCCCGAGCCGGGATCGGACTACCGCAGTGGCGGCCTGGTCGGGGCCGAGCGCGTGGTCCATGATCGCCAGCGCCCGCACGTACAACGCTTCCGACCGGGCGTTGTCGGGCAGCCGCCGGTAGACACTGGCGAGCTGCGCCGACACCGCAGCGGTCTGCAGATCGTCGCTGCCGCGCTCGTCTTCGATGATGTTCAGCGCGCGCTCGAGCAACGAGCGCGCAGCGTCGAATCGGCCTTCGCCGTCCAGTCGCGCGGCGGTCATCCGCAGCGTGCGTGACTGCTGCAGCGCCCGATCCGACGCGGTCGCCGCGCGATGCCCGACCCACGTGATGCCGTAGGATCCCGGAACGGTGATGCCGGGCGCGGCGCGGACCGCCACGGTGTAGGCGCCCGGCGCATCGGCCACGATCTCGACCTGTTCCTGCCCGACGTCGCGAATCTCGTCCTCGAACTCGGCGATCGTCCGGTCGTCGGCGCCGCGCAGGTGCGCGATGACGTCGATGCCGTGCTGCTCCACGATCACGCGCGCATATTCGCCGGCGTCCAGCGCAATGGTGTAGCGATGCTCTTCGCGCCGGTCCAGGCGCCGCTCGACGCGCTGGTCGATGTCGAGCGCGGTCGCTTCCTGGCCTTGCGCGGTCACCGGCCGCGCTGATTGCAGAAGCGCCAGGAAACCGATGGCCGCGAGCAGCGCGCCGCCACGCGCGAGTCGCTCCGTCATCGTGGAACGATCTCGAAGGCGTAGCTGCCCATGACCTCCGGCTCGCCGGCCGGCTGGCGTCCGCTGAGATCCAGGGAGTAGTGCTGCGGCTTGAGCACGCTGGCGGGAACGGCGATGCGGACCGATGGTTGCCCCCCGGGCGACCTGGCCGCGATCCAGTCGCTGCGCCACACGACGCTGTTCACTGCCGGATCCCTCAGCCCGACCTGGTACAACGGGAAATCGTCCGATTCGAGCCGCAGCTCGAACCCGAGGCGGCTGGTGGCCGGCGGGATCGCCAGCGTTGGCATCGGCCCGATCGACCGCGTCTGCGGCAGCAGCACCAGTGCGATAGCTGGCACACCGCGCCTGGCATGCTCCGCTTCGCGGGCGCGCTCCAGTTCCAGGGCTGCACTGGCGTTGGCCCCACGCAGCTGGGCGACCTGTTGTTCGAGCTCCCGCGCATGACGATCGACGTCCGCACGTTCGGATTCGGCCACGCTGAGTCCGTGTTTCAGCCGCACTGTCTGGAGGAGCAGCGAGCCGCCGGCTATGACCGAAAGCGCGGCGGCGACGGCGAGCGTCAACACCAGCCTCGACCCCTTCGGCCCCGGTCTGCCCTCGCCAGCGGAAGCCGCCCGGTCGACGGCAGGAAGAAATCTCCCGGCGAATGCCACCTGCTCACGCCGTCGCGGCGAAGCGAGATAGTACGATTCGAATCGCGCCAGCCGTTGGCCGGCGAGGGCGCCGCGGACGTAGGCGTCGACCAGATCGTCCTCGACGCCGCGCACTCGCGCCGCCACGTCGTCGTCCACGATGCTGGCCTCGTCGAGGCGCTCGGCCTCCTCGGGCGGAAGCAGCCCCAGCAGATACTGGACCAGCTGCTCGTCGGTATGTCCGGTTTGATCGGGGAGGGCCATGAATTCATCCTGGTTGGGGGTCCATTCTAGTAGGACGCCCCCGCCCTAAATCTGTCGCCGGCGCTGGCGGCAGCCCTCCACGCATGCCATGAGGTTGTCCCGAATGCGAAAAGCCCTGATGCCGAGTGCGTTCATCGTGATGCCGAGCCGCGCCGCCATCTCGCGGCGGCGCTCGATCTTCTGCCGGCGCACGTCGGCGTAGTAGTCGACGATCAGCTCCCGCTGGTCGGGTTTCAGTTCCAGCAGACAGCGGTCGAGGCAGTCGAGCCGCTGTTCGCGCACCTTCAACCCGGTGTCGGAGCCGACAGGGACCGGTCGGTGGACCGTACCGGTGTGCCAGGTCTCATCGAGTGGAACGTGCCGCCGCTCGCGGCGGGCATCCTCCAACAGCACGAACTTCGCCACGACGTAGCAGTAGCGCGCTGGCGGCTTGGTGGCAATCGCTCCAGTCTGCTCCAGCGTCCGGGCGATGCGATTGAGTGTTTCGTCGGCCAGATCTTCGGCGGCGGGGCGATTGCGCCGATCGAAATACGACACCAGGCGCCGGCGCATCTCGAGATACCGTTCGCCGTGCGAGGCGACGCCATCGTCGAGCCACGCGAGCAATCGCGTGAATGCGAGTTTCGTAATTGTTGGTTCTTCTCGTAAGGCTTCTTGCGTGAGCACGTACAATCACTCTCTGTTTGTAAGGCCTCCCCCGAGGGGAAAACGCTGTACGGCCTGGAAGATCTGACGTGAAAGGAACTCTCCGTTCACGCCCGTTGCAATATCAGGACCGGCGTTCGCGGTGGGCGATCGTTCCGGCGAGACGGCTGTGAGTAGAATTTCTCCTGTGACTTTGACGCGCGTTTTCAAATCGGGTTGCGTGCGAAAGATTTTGTCGCTCCTGACCTAACCCGGTACATCGACGTCGGCGCCCGGACGAGGAGACCATGAAGTTCGCGCGGATTGTTTTCATCACCGCCGGGGTATGGGGCTTCGCCATCGTGACGCCGCTCTATTTCACGCTCGATCTGGTGGGACGCTCGTATCCGCCACCGATCGCGCACCCCGATTTCTACTACGGCTTCGTCGGGGTCACGCTGGTCTGGCAGCTCGCGTTCCTGCTCATCGCCACGAATCCGGCCCGTTACCGGCGAATCATGATCGCAGCCATTCTCGAAAAGCTCGTGTACGTGACGTCGATGATCGCACTCTATCTGCAGGGACGCATCCAGACCGGCCAGGTCGCTGTTGCCGGCCCCGACTTCGTGCTCGCGCTGCTCTTCGTCGCGGCGTTCCTCAGGACACCAGAGCAGGGCTGACGACACTTCCCCGTTGGATAGGGTGCCGACCCGCAAACTCTTTCACCGGCCGCGGCCGCGCCCCACTCGACAGGGCACGCTACCGATCCCGGGGCGCCACTCCCCGTATCGAGGCCGAGAACCGCGCGTGCGCGGCGGCATCGACCGGCCGGTGCTTCACTTTCGTGCTGGCCGGATCCATGCCGAGAAAGTTGTCGCCTTTCCAGTTTCTCGACGGCCTGATCGGCCTGGGCATGAATCCGCCGCCGCAGTTCGGACACACGTCAGCGAGCACCGATTCCACGCAGGTGACGCAAAACGTGCATTCGTACGAACAGATGCGCGCGTCGGGCGAGTTGGCGGGCAACGGCGTGTTGCAATGCTCGCAGGTCGGACGGAGTTCCAGCATCGCGCTCCCCTACAACGATTCGCACATCACCGTGGCGCGAAGGATCAGCCGAGCGGCGGCGCTACCGGTTCAACGCCGCTCGCAGACGGGCCAGGTGGTGGTAGCTGTGCCGAACGGCATGGTCCTCCAGCATGAACTGGCAGGTGAGCGGCGCATCCGAGTACATGGACACCGGCGCCGCGTTGACCAGCTCTTCGTCGCTGAGCGCCCTGATCGCGGCCGCGGCCGCGGCGCCGTTGCGCTGGAGCAGTTCCAGCGTTTCTGCCTGGGCCACACCGTCGTTGTCCCGCGCGTGTCCGGCGTTCATCTCGTGGACCACATCCCAGGTCACGCCGGTCACCGGTTTGCCACCAGCGAGCGTTTGCGCCAGCTGGATCTCGATCGGGAACACGCTGGCGACATGGTGCACGATGACACCAACCTTGCGACCGTCCTTGGGGACGCGGGTCTGCCACTCGGCATCGGTCAGGGTGCTTGCGAAGGCGGTCAGGGCACGCACGCCCTGTTCGAGGCGATCGGCCAGGGCTGCTGACCGCTGGCTTGCACGGCTGGCGCTGACCGTCGAATTCTGTGGAAATGTACTCGTCATCGAAATCTTCCTTTCAAGAGGCGCCGGCACGGGTGTGGCGGCGTTCGTGGTTGTGCGACCTCTTCCGGCAGAACCGCCTGTCGGACCGTCGCCGATGTAGCGCCTAGAGGGCGCATTCCTTTCTGAGAACGGCGTCGACTTCTCTCCCCAGCCGGGCCAACAGCGGCGGCATGGCTTCGATGTCTTCGAGCGAGGTATGGAAGTTCACGATGCAGGCCCGCAACACGAAGATCCCGTCGACAAGCGCGTTCGACAGAAACGCGTCCCCGCTCTTTTCCACCGCGGTCAGCAGGTTCTGATTCAGGCGATTGAGGTACGCTTCCGCCGACTCGGATCCGATCTGCCCCGTCAGGTCGCCCGGCACGTAGCGGAACGTGGTGATGCTGAGACTCTGGCTCGTCGCTTCGAACTCGGGATGCTGGTCGAGCAGACGATGAAGATGTTGTGCCAGCAGCATATCATCCCCGATCATCCTCAAATATCCCGTCCGCCCGACCTGGCGCAGGGCCAGCCACACCTTCAACGCCCGGAAGCCGCGCGAATTCTGCGGCCCATATTCATTGAAGTTCACGAGCTCTTCATCGAAGTGATAGTACGGCGGGTGATACGAGAAGGCATCACGCAGGGCCTTCATGTCGCGCACGAGGACGCAGCCAGCTTCGAGCGGCGCGTAGAGCCATTTGTGCGGATCCACGGCCACCGAGTCAGCCTCGCTCAAGGCTTCGAGTCCTGCCGGTGCTGCGGGCGCCCGAGCCGCCAGCGCGCCGTAGGCGCCGTCGACGTGGAACCACACCTGCTGCGCGCGGCAGATGGCGGCGATCTCGGCCAGCGGATCGACCGCGCCAGTGCTCACCGAGCCGGCAGTGCCGACCACCACAAACGGGCGATCCCCGAGCGCGAGATCCTGCGCGAACTGGCGCTGCAACGCGGACACATCCATCCGCTGTCGGTGGTCGGTGGCGATCCAGCGGATGGCATCGGTGCCGAGCCCGAACAGATCGGCGGCCTTGTGAATCCAGGTATGGGTCTCGCTCGACGCATACACGAGCGGCCGCGGGCCGCTGCGCGGCAGGCCCTCGCGCCGGACCTCGGCGCCGATCCTGGCTGCACGCGCGGCCGCAAAGCCGGCGAAGTTCGCCATGTTGCCACCGCTGACCAGCAGCCCGCCGGCGCTGGAAGGCAGACCGATCAGCTCGGCGATCCAGCGCACGGTTTGCAGTTCAATTTCCGTGGCCAGCGGCGCCAGCCGCCACGCGCCGACATTCTGATTGAGGGCGGCCGCGAGCAGATCGCCGAGCATCCCGATCGGCGCCGGACTCGACGTGATGTAGCCGAAGAACCGCGGATGACCGTTGAACAGCGAGTGATCGAACAGCAGGCCGGTTGCAGCGTCGAGCAGACTGCCGGCGTCGCTGCCTTCCGCCGGCAGCAGCCGCTCCGCTCCGAACGCCCGTCGGACGTCGGCCGGTGACTGGTCGCGGGTCACCGGACCCTCAGCCACCACAGCGAGCCGCTCGGCGATCTGATCGACGAGACGATGGCCGAGGGCGCGAAACGCGCCCGGTGCCATGTCGAGCGGCGCCTTCCGCTTCCTGAGCGACTCGAGTGCCGGCGCGAGACTCATCGCAATCCCTCGAACACGTCCGACTCCTGGCTTCGTCCCCCGTTGACACTGCTGAAGACGCGATAGAACTCCAGCGTTCCCCACAGGGATCGCTGATGCGCTTCCGGCAGCGCCGCCAGCTTGCTGTAAATCGCCATCTGCGTTTGGTGACACGACACCGCTCTCGACACCGCCGGCCACACCTCACTGGTGTCGACAACGGTCGTGATCGCCCAGGGCGGCCACGGCACCGCCTGCCGCTCGACCCCGTCCAGACGGCACACGAGCTTGCGAAGCGCCGCGTCGTACGCCGCCCATTTTTCCGCGCTCCAAGCCACGAAATAGAGCTTCGCGACACGATGCGGCCCGGCTGGCGTCGACGCGACGGCGAACGCGGGGTCCGCGGCACAGACCACCGCTGCGGTCGTCAGCTGGCTGATGGCGATGTGATCCGGATGGCCGTAGGCGCCATCTGGACCAAAGGTGATCACCACCTGCGGCCGCACTCGCCGGAGATGACCGGCAATGCGCGCGGTCGCCTCCGCCGCATCGACCCGGTCGAGCGCGCCGTCCGGATAGCCGAGGATGGTGACGTCCTCGATGCCGAGTTCCCGGGCGGCGGCGAGCAGTTCGGCCTCGCGCGTCCTGCCGACGATCTCCGGTCCGGGCGACTGACCGCTGTCGTAGAAGCGGCCGCGCTCGCCCCTGGTGGCGGTGACCAGGTGCGTCGCCACGCCCTCACCCGCGCACTTGGCCAGCACGCCACCTGTTGCCAGTGACTCATCGTCGGGATGCGCCAGGACGCACATGAGACGCAGCATCGCTAGTTCTTCTTCTGTTGACTCGTCGACGTCTTGCCACGGGGATCGTCGCCGGGGTTGACGTACTTGAACTCGACCGGGCCCTGTCCGTACAGCACGATCGTCGTCTCGCCTTTGGTGTAGGCAAAGTGATTGGCGTGAGCCGGCATCAGCGCGTAACCGCCGACACCGAGTCCCATGCCGGTCTTTCGGTCGAGCCTGGTACCCATTTGAACGAAGAGCTCACCCGACACCACCGTCACATTTTCGTCCTCGGGGTGCGAGTGGGCAGGGATATCGTAGTTCGCCGGGAACTTGAGCCGGACGCTGTAACGCTCGGCCTTGGTCGGATCGCCCGAAAGCACCGCGATCTGGGCGCCGGGCGGCAGCATTGGCGGCGCGGGTCCCCACTTGGTGGCGCCCAGATTGTCCATGACGTGGGCCGGCGCCTGTGCGACGGCGACCGAGGCGAGCGACGGCGTCAGCAACAGGGCGGCGACGCAACCGAAGAGTGTGGCGAGCGGTGAGTTCTTCATCTGCGCTCCTTCATGAAAAATGGTCGGAATCGGTGACCGACGCAATCTAACAAGGCGTCCGGGCGCCCGGCTTCACCGGTTCGGGTCATTTTTTGCGGCGCGATCAAAATGGCCTGGACGGGCCATGCAGGCCCGCGGCTGCGGGCCTGCCGCAAAGCGAGTGGAAACGGACGGCGGTTACAGCAGTCCCAGACGGCTGGCGTGCGCAACCGCCGCCGACCGCGACGAGACGTTGAATTTGGTGAGGGTATTGGCGACGTGCCGATGCACCGTGTGCTCGCTGATGAACAGGCGGTCCGCGATCGCCTGATTGTTCAGGCCGGTCGAGATCAGCCGCAGGATCTCCACCTCTCGCGGCGACAGAGCCTTTCGACCGTCTGAGGTCGCGACCGCGGTGGAAGAGCCGGCGGCGACGGTGTCGAGCATGGCGCGGGCCCGGGCGACCTCGAGGCTGGCACCCAGCGCCGTCAGATCGTCGATCGCCCGTTGAACCTCTTCGATCGCCGCATCGGAGCGGCCGAGCGCGTTCATCACCCCGGCCAGTTCGACGCGGGTGCGGCCGGTCTCGAACGGCGACCCGCTCTCCTGGAACAGATCGACGGCATCCTCGAGATGTTCTCGGGCCGCCTTCCTGTCGCCGACGCGCGCTGCCACCAGACCCGCGGCCAGACTGGAGAGCGCGCGCAGCGGCGCGGTCCCGGCCTCGTTGGCGATGGCGGTCAGCTCGGTCACTGCCTGCGCGGCTTCGTCGGCGCGGTCCTGCTCGAGGCATGCGCGGACCATCAGCTCCAGCGCCGCCGCGCGCTCGGTCCGATTCGTCGCCGGCAGACGCCGCAGGTGCCGCTCGGCGAGATCGGCACTGCCCTTGAAATCGCCGCGATCGAAGGTCACGCTCGCGCGTCCGAGCGACGCCAGCGGATGGGATCCACAGCGTTCGAACAGGGCCATCGCCTCGTCGAGTTTTCCCTGGCGGCGCCGCAACTCGCCCAGCCGTACGAATCCTTCGCCCGTCATCGCCGGGCGGGAGTCCGCGAGCTCGTCGGCGGCGGACGTGAGCTCGCGCTCGGCCTCTTCCCACGCGCCCCGCCACATGCACACCGACGCGTACTGGGTGCGGCAGACGGCAAAGAGCGGCCGCAGTCCCCACTTCGCGCAGAACGCCTTGAGGCGATCGCACCATTGGACCGCGCGCTCGTAATCGCGGATGCGCTCGCAGGCGGCGATCAGATAGCAGCAGGCGATCCCGATCATGACCCGGTCGGTCATTTCACCGGCCAGCACGGCGGCGTTCACCTCGTCGAGCTCCTGCAGTCCTTCGGCCACGCTCCCGGCCGTCACCCGCGCGAAGCCGTGGAGCGCACGTCCGACCATCTCGAAGTCGGCGGCGCCGAGCGCGTGCCCGATTCGAATCGCTTCGGACGCGAGCTGCTCGGCCCGCCGCGGATCGCCATCGTCGAGCAGCGCAAAGACGCCGCTGCGCAACGCGAGCCACGCGTGTTCCGTGGCTTCGGGACGGCCCTCGAGGAGGCGATGCGCGCGCTGCAGCCAACCGTTTGCCACCGCGTGCTCGCCGCGGAACGCCGCTGTGTCCCAGGCCAGCCACACCGCAACCCGCGCGGCTCCGAGCGCATCGTCGCGCTCGCGATAAATGCGGTAGGCGCGCTCCCGCACATCGAAGACGATGTCAGCGAGATCGAGCCACCAGGCGGCGAGACCCAGTCCTTCGAGCGTCTCGGCCTGTTCCTCTACCTGAAGCGACGATTCAAATGCCAGGCGAGCCGACTGCCAATCTCCGCGATCGAGCGCCGCACGGCCGGCGTCGAGACCGTCGATCGGTCTCATCACGGAACCGCGCGGTCGCGGAGAGAGTCTTCTGTATTCCACGATGGGCAGCTCGGCACAGGTTACCTGGACGGAAAGGACGGCGGACCGCGGGGGCATGTCCGCTGCCGCGAGCGTCATCGTTGGACGCCCGCGAGAAATCGCGGACCCGACCCCTGATTGTCGCTGAAGCGGCGACTTTGTCAACCGCTGGCTGAATCCTGGATCATCGCTCGAGATGCGGTCCAATCGACGAGCCGGGTTACTCAGCGGGAGACCGGCACGGTGAACAGCAGCCGACGCGGTGAGCAGATTTTACGTGGCGGTCGATCGGCCGTCCGGCCAGGACGATGCCGAACATCGCGGTCTACGAGGAAAAAGGCAGACCGGGTCGCGGGTACACCCTTTGCTCTTTTCAGTTTAGCTGTTATGGCCGAGCACAACATCGGAGGCGTCCCCTGCAACTCCAAACGCTAGAAGCGCTTCATGGCCCGTGGCCGACCCGTCCTGCCAGTCGCCGCCGGCTCACGCTGCGAACCATCGCTCAGATCATCGAGCTGCTGTTCCGTCTCTGAGACGGGCAATCCTCTCCCGCGGGATCCCTCCCGCCGCGTCTGACGCGCGCCGGCCCGGCGCGCCGCCCTCGACGTTCCGGTCCCGTCCCTGCGCCGCGATCATTCACGCCTGTTCGAGCACGATGATCGAGCGGCCCGCGACGCGACACCGTACACCCGCTAGCAGGGGACGGTCGGTCCGCTCGCCAATCGTTGGAGGGGTTGCCGCGGCGGTGTCAATCGCCACGCGCCAGGCCCCACTCCCCGGCACGTCGAAGTCGAGCGGCTCCCAGAACATGTTCAGCATCACGTGGAGATCGGGGACGCCGCCGAATCCGGCGATGGTGCAGGCCAGCGCGCGCGCGTCGGGATCGGCGAATCCGGGACTGTCGAGCGTCGTGCCGTGCCACGCGACGTCGGGAAGCCCACGCTCGTTGGTCGCGCCGGAATAGAAAACCGGCCGCGACAAGGCGGGGTGCGCCTTGCGGAACGCAATCATCTGCTGGACGAAGCGCAGCAGATCGACATGCCTGGTCGCCAAGGTCCAGTCGAACCAGCTGGTCTCGTTGTCCTGATTGTAGGCGTTGTTGTTGCCGCCCTGCGTGCGGCGGAACTCGTCGCCACCGAGCATCATCGGCACGCCGCGCGACAGCATGAGGATGGTGAAGACGTTCTTGATCAGCCGCGTCCGCAACTCGTCGATCGCCGGATCGTCGCTGGGCCCTTCGACGCCGCAGTTCCAGCTCAGGTTCTCGTTGATGCCATCGCGATTGCCCTCGCCGTTGGCGGCGTTGTGCTTGTCGCTGTACGAGAAGAGGTCGTTGAGCGTGAACCCGTCGTGCACGGTGGCGAAGTTGATGCTGTTGTCCGGGGTCTGACCGCGGCCCTGATAGATGTCCGCGCTGCCGCCGAGGCGCCAGGCGATCGCGCCGGTGAGGCCGGGATCGCCCTTCACGAACCGCCGGACGTCGTCGCGGTAGCGGCCATTCCATTCCGCCCAGCGATCGCCGGGAAAGTGTCCGACCTGGTACAAGCCGGCCGCATCCCACGCCTCCGCGATCATCTTGGTGTCGGCCAGCGCCTCGTCGAGCTCGATCTGCCAGATGACCGGTGGATGAACCAGGGGAGCGCCGTCCTCGCCACGTGCCAGAATCGATCCCTCGTCGAAGCGGAACCCGTCGACGTGCAGCTCCTCGACCCAGTAACGCAGGCAGTCGACGATGAATTTCTGCGGCAGCGGGTGATTGGCGTTGAAGGTGTTGCCGCAGCCGCTGTAGTTCAAATACACCCTCGGGTTGGCGGCATCGAGCAGGTAGAACGTGCGATTGTCGATGCCGCGGAACGAGTAGGTCGGACCCAGCTCGTTGCCTTCGTCGGTGTGGTTGAACACCACATCGAGAATGATTTCGATCCCGGCCCGGTGCAGCGCCTTGACCAGGTCGCGAAACTCGTTCATGCGCAATCCGGCGTCGCGGTCGACGCAGTAGCCGGAATGCGGGCTGAAGAATCCGACCGTGCCATAGCCCCAGTAGTTTCTGAGCGCCTGGCCCGAGGGGTTCACCGACTGAGCGCTGTCGTCGAACTCGAACACCGGTAGCAGCTCAATCGCGGTGACACCCAGCGCCTGCAGGAACGGAATCTTCTCGATGATTCCCGCAAAGGTGCCCCGGTGCGCGACCCCAGAGCTCGGCGACCGCGTGAAGCCGCCGGCGTGGATCTCGTAGATGATCGACTCGTGGATCGGCCGCCGCAGCGGCCGGTCGCCTTCCCAGTCGTAGCCGGCCGCGTCCACGATCGCGCAGCGCATCGAGGTCGCGATGTTGTCCAGCGGACCGATCGCGTCGGAGCGCTTCCATAAGGCCCTGCTGATGCCGCGTGCGTAGGGACCGATCAGCACCTTGTTCGGGTTGAAGCGATGGCCCGCGGCAACATCCGACGGTCCATCGATTCGCAAGGCGTAGAACACACCCGGCCCGCAGCCGCGCACGAACACGTGCCAGAAGTGGAAGGTCTTGTGCCGAAAGGGATCGAGCCGAATCGTCTGCATCGGCTCCACGGCGGTGGCCGAGTCGAACAACAGCAGCACGACCTCGGTCGCCGCTTCCGAAAAGATCGAGAAATTCACGCCATTCGGATAGGTCGTCGTCCCGACCGGGTGAGCGGCGCCGGAATCGATCTCGAACGTCGTCATCGGCCCCGATGATAATCCGGTTGGACAGCGCGGCCGTCGGCGCGCCGCGCGCTTTCACCTTCCTTATCGGGTAGGTCGTGACTGCAGCAAACGGCATCGACCTCGACGGCTCTCCCGCGGCGGCAAACGCGTCGCCGGCGGCGCTTCGGTCGCGTTAGAATCCGACCGTGAACAGTCGCGTCCTCGTAATCGCTTTCATCGGGTTCGTGGTGGCGGGCGCCGCCATCGCCTTCATCATAACCCGCTCGACACCGACGCCCGCCGCGCCCGCGCCGGCGGCCGTGCGATCGGCGCCGCCGCCGGTCAAGGGCGATCCGCCGCCGGCGCCGGCGCCATCGGTGCCGCCGCCGCGCGTCGCCCGTCGAGAAGCGGTCACTCCGGCGCCGAAGGCGATGCCGTCTTCCGCGCCAGAGCCCTCGGAACCGGCGCCGACCGCCGGGGTGCTCCACATCGACAGCGATGTTCCGGGCGCTCAGGTCTTCATCGACCGCGTGTTCATCGGTGCGGCGCCGGTCACGGCTGCCGACGTCGCCCCGGGGACGCACCGTCTGAACGTGTCCGCGCCTGGCTACGACGGGGTGGCCGAAACGGTCGACGTCGTCGCCGGTCCCCGCGACATCCTGATCAAGCTGAAGGAAGTTCGCCTCGATGCCACGATCGCGGTCATCCACAAGCACCGGATCGGCTCGTGCAAGGGACAGCTGATTGCCACGCCGCAGGGGCTGCGCTACGACACCACGGACAAGGACGATAGCTTCAACGTGCCGCTGCGAAGTCTCGAGACCTTCCAGGTCGATTACCTCGAGAAGGTCTTGAAGCTGAAGTTGCAGAAGGGGCGGCGCTACGAGTTCGTCGATCCGACCGGCAACGCCGATCGGCTGTTCGTGTTTCATCGCGACGTCGAGAAGGCGCGCGAGCGGCTGAAGTGAGAGTTCACCGCCCGTTTCAACAGCGGTGGTCACCTCGACGTAGCCCTCGACTCTACTCGACGCGCATCGCCACCATCGGATCGACATGCGCCGCGCGGCGCGCCGGCAGGTAGCAGGCCAGCAGCGCGACCGCGACCAGCAACAACGAAAGCGAGACAAATGTCGCCGGATCGGTCGGCTCGATCCCGTACAGGAATCCGGCGATCGCTTTCAGCGCCGCCAGGGAAAGCACTACGCCGATGATGATGCCGACAGCGGTGATCCGCAGGCACTGACTCAACACCAGCAGGAAGACCCGGCGACGCGATGCGCCGAGCGCCAGTCGAATGCCGATTTCCTGGACGCGGCTCGTCACCGCGTAAGACACCGCACCGTAGAGCCCGACGCAGGCCAGCAGCAGCGCCAGCACGCCGAACGCGCCGACCAGCAGCATCGAAAACCGCGGTTGCGCCATCGCCTCGTCGACGAGTGTCGCGAGCGTGGTCACGGCGGCGATCGGCAAGTCAGGATCGACCGAACGAATTGCGGCGCGGACGGCGTTGGTCATCGACGCCGGTTCGGTGCTGGTCCGGACCGCCACCTGCATCGTCAGCATCGACGGCCACGGCTTCTGCGTGTACGGTACGTAGATTTCCGGTCCGGGCTCCTCGCGAATCGAGAGATGCTTCACGTTGGCGACGATGCCGACGACGGTCATGTTGAATGGGCGGATCGGGAGGCCAACCTGCTTGCCGATGGCATTCTGTCCCGGCCAGTACCGTCTCGCCATCGCGGCATTGACGATCGCCACGGGCATCGACTCTTCGGAGTCGGTTTGGACAAAATCCCTGCCCTGGAGGATCGGCGTACCAATCGCCGCGAGATAGCCCGGCGACAGAATGGTGTAATTCGCGAACGGCGGCGCCAGATCGCCGGTCGCCGGCCGATCGGGAATGCGAAGGCCGGTACTCTCTCCGCCTCCGCCCATCGGCACCGTCTCGCCGATGCCGACGGCCGTCACGCCCGGCAGCGCCTGCAGTTTCTGCAACGCGGCACGGTGGGCCCCGACGATGCGATCGCTGTCTCCGTACGATCGCAATGGCAGCGTCAGCGCGAAGGTCAGGACGCGGTCGGCGTTGAAGCCCCCGTCGACGGCCAGCAGATGTTTGAAGCTGCGTACCAGAAGTCCGGAGGCAATGATCAGCACCAGCGCCAGCGCGACTTCGGTCACGAGCAATGCGCTGCGAAGACGCGAGCCGCGCGCGCTGCTTCCCGCACGATGGCCGCCGTCCTTGAGAGACAGCCCCAGCCGCTCACCGGCTGCCGACCACGCCGGGGCGACTCCGAACAGCGTGCCGGTCGCCAGCGAGACCACGAGTGCAAACAGCAACACGGACGGATCGAGCCGCGCCTCACCGAGCCGAGCGACGTCGGCCGGGCCGAACGCCTTCGCAAAGGCGACACCGCCGGTGGCGATCCCGATGCCGCCACCACCTGCCAGTACGGCAAGCAACAGGCTTTCGGTCGCCAGTTGGCGGACCAGGCGCGCGCGTCCGGCGCCGAGCGCTGCGCGCAGGGTGAACTCGCGCGTCCGCGTGATCGCTCTCGTCAGCAACAGGTTCGCGACGTTGACACAGGCGATGAGCAGCACGACCGCCACCGCTCCCAAGAGCAGGAACAGCGGACGCTGCGTCGCTCCGGCCAGCTGACGGGTCATCGGCGTAACGCGCGAATTGAACCAGCCTTTGCCCTGCGGAAACTCGCGCTCCATGCGTAGAGCAAACCGGTCGAGCTCGCTCTGCGCGCGATCGACGGTGATGCCCGGAGCCAGTCGCCCGACCACCGCGAGTTCGCTCGGTTCGCCGCGCACCCGTGCCCCGTGCGAAAGCGCCAGCGGCACCCAGAGCGCGGTGCTTCGCGGCAGGGTGAAGCTGCCGGGCATCCCCGCCGACTGCGGAAAGTCGAACGCTGCCGGCATCACGCCGATGATGGTGTAGCTGGCGCCGTTGAGGTTCATGGTGCGGCCCGCGACGCCGGGATCGGCGCCGAAGTGATCGCGCCAGAGACGATCGCTGAGGATCACCTCGAGCTCGTGGCCCTGCCGATCCTCGTCGGGGCGGAACATCCGCCCCAGCTGGGGCGCCACCCCGAGCGCCGGAAAGAACCCGGCCGACACACGGGCGCCGTCCAATCGCACCGGCTCGCCGGCAGCGGTCAGGTTGAACGCGTCGCCGAAAAACGCCCCCAAGTGCTCGAAGGTCTCGCTCTGATCCGCGAAAGTCACAAAGTCCACGCGTCCCCACGAAATCTCGTCGAAGCCGACGTTGCTGGCAGGCGGCGGGATCCGCCACGGGAACACGATCCGCTCGACGCCGGGGTACGGAAGGGGCTTCAGCAGGACCGCGTCGACGACGCTGAAGATCGTCGTGCTGGCACCGATGCCGAGGGCAAGCGTCCCCACGATGACGGCCGTGAACCACGGGTCCTTGCGGAGCACGCGCCAGGCGTAGCGCAGATCGTGCGCGATGGTTTCGACCAGCGTCACGCCGCGGGCGTCCCGGCAGTCGGCGCGAATCTGAGTGAGGCCGCCGAACTCGATGTGGGCACGGCGCAGTGCCGCCTCCGGCGTCAGGCCGGCGCCAACATGCTTGTCGATCGCCCGCGCCAGGTGCGCGCGCAGCTCCTCGTCGAGATCGGCATCGACGGCGCCGCGCCGCGCCAGCGCGCGAGCGCGATACCACAGATCGGTGAGCATGTCGGTTCTAGGCCTGCTGAAGAACGCTCGCCACGGCGGCCGTCATCTTCCGCCACGCGCTCTGACCGGCCTCCAGCTGGCGGCCGCCGCGCCGGGTGAGCTCGTAGTATTTCGCGCGCCGGTTGTGGTCGGACGTGCCCCAGCGCGCCTTGATCCAGCCGCGACGTTCGAGACGATGCAGCGCCGGGTAGAGCGAGCCCTGCGGGATCTGCAGCACGTCACTCGACCTCTGCTGGACGCGCTCGGCAATCGCCCAGCCATGCTGCGGCTCGAGCGCGAGCGTTCGGAGAATCAGCAGATCGAGTGTGCCCTGCGGAAGCGCGATCTTGTCGTCGCCCATGTGCTCCCCTTGTACTTCTACACTAGCACGATGTCGCGCCGCCGGCCGCGCCAATAGCATCAGTTCCCCAGGCGCCAAGCGCCGTCGTGATAGCCTTGGCTCCGCAACCGGCCTCGCGGCCAGCGTGTCCCCTGAGAAAATATTCCAGGATTCGTCAGCCATGTCCTCGTCTTCCACTCGCATCGTCAACGTCGGCGTCCTCGGCGCCGGAGCCTGGGCGCGCGGCGCCCACCTGCCGGGCTACCGCCGCGACCCCCGCTGCCGCGTGGTGGCCATCGCCGACGTGGAGATCGATCGCGCGACCACGGCGGCGCGGGAGTTCGACATCGCCACGGTTACTGCGGATGCACGCGAGCTGCTGGAGCGCGCAGACATCGATCTGATCGACGTGTGCACGCCGAGCCACACCCATTTCGAGCTGGCGTGGGCGGCGCTCGAAGCGGGCAAGCACGTGCTGTGCGAGAAGCCGGTGGCCTACGACTACCACGACACGATGCGTGCGCGCGATCTGGCCCGCCGCAAGGGGCTGAAGACCAAGGTCGGCCTGACCTTTCGTTACAGTCCGGCGATGCGCTACATGCGCGAACTGGTGGCGAGCGGGTTCGTCGGCACACCGTTCATCTTCAACGGCTACGAACAGAACTCGCAGTGGCTCGATCCGGGCAACCCGCTTCGCCAGGTCGACCACACCGCCGACCAGGGCGTGCTGCAGGTGTCGTCGCTCGAAGGCTACGGCGCGCCGATCATCGATCTGGCGCACCTGATGGTCGGCGCCGACCTCACCGAGGTGGTCGGGACGCTGCGCAATTTCATCCCCGAGCGGATGGTGCGCGCCACCAACCGGATGATGCGCATGAACATCGACGACGGCGACATTTTTCTCGGCGAGTTCGCCAATGGCGCGCTGTGCTCCATCCAGACCAGCTTCGTGACCGTGGGCAACTACCCGGGCATCGAGGCGCGCATCTATGGCAGCAAAGGCGCCTTGATTGGCCGCCTGGTCGAAGAGGCAGGGATTTGCGAAACGCTGCGGGCGGCCACGCCCGATCAGGTGGAGTTCCGCGAGTTGGAGATCCCGGCGCGGTGCTATCCGTCGGGCGGCAGCCGCCACGAGTCGTGGCGCACGCTCTTCTACGCCAACCTGGTGAGCAGCTTCATCTCGGAGATTCTGAGCGACGACCCGTCGAACGAAGGCGATTTCGGTGACGGCGCATGGATCCAGGAAGTCATCAACGCCGTGGAACACTCTTTCCGCGAGCGCCGCTGGGTCTCGCTGCCGCTGGCATGAGCAGCCTGGATCCCTTCTTCGAGAGCTACTACCGCCTGCGGCCGGTCAACGCCACCTTCACCGGCGTGCACGAGCACGACGATCGCTTGCCCGACTGGTCGCCCGAGGGGCTGGCGGCGGCGGCCGACGAAATGCGGCGCCTCGGCGAGTCGCTCGACGACGGCGAGGTTGACCCCGCCGCCGGCCTCGGCGACGTCGAGCGGCGCGACCGCCGGCTGGCGGCTTCGTTCCTTGACATCCAAATCGCCGAAATCGAGGGCCTGCACTTTCAGCGCGGCAACCCGTCGTTGGCTTTGGCCGAGGCGGTGTTCGGCGTCATCTCGCTCATCACGCGTCCGTTCGCGCCGGCGGTGCGGCGATCGGCTGCGCTGGCGGCCCGTCTCCAGGCGATTCCGGCGTTTCTCGCAGGCGCCAGGCGGTCGATGGTCCAGGGTGTCCCCGATCAGTGGCGCGCCAGATGCCTGCCGGAGTGCGAGGGAGCGACGCGGCTGCTGCGCGACGGCGTCGGCCGATGGCTGGCACTCGAATCGCTGGCTGACGATCCGATTCGCGACGGCTGTGCCAAGGCGATGCGCGCCGTCGACGACTACCGCCGCTGGCTCATTCAGGAGGTGCCAGCCGCCTCGGCCGACCGCCTCGCCGTCGGCGCGGACTTCTTCGATCTCCTCTTGCGCCGCGGCCACTATTGCACGAGAAGCGCCGCCGCTCTTGCTGCGGATGCCAGCGGCGCGCTGGACGACGCGCTCGAGATACTCGAGCGCCGCGCGCGTGCGATCGCGGCCGGCGGATACGTCGAAGTGCAGGCGCGCCTCGCCCAAGCGCATCCGACAGTGGCAGACTACCTGGCCACATATCAGCGGGTCTGGGACGATTGCCGCCGCGCATCGGATCGCGCGAATCTGGTGACCTGGCCGCCGTCGCCGATCCGTTACGTACCGATTCCACCGCAGACCCGCGACGCGGCGCCGCTTCTCTACTACTTGTTCTACCGTTCGCCGGCGCCGTTCGATCGTCTGCCGGTGCACGACTACGTGGTCACGCCGGTCGACGGAGAGATGGCGCCCGAAGAACAGGAGCGCCGCCTCCGCGCGGCCAACCTCAGCGTGATTACGCTGAATCACGTGGTGCACCACGGCGCCATCGGGCATCACGTGCAAAACTACTATGCCTACGCCGGCGCGTCCGAGATCGGCCGCGTCGCGGCCGTCGATTGCGCCAGCCGCATCGGGATGTTTCTCGGCGGGACGCTGGCCGAGGGGTGGGCCTGCTATGCGACCGACGTGATGGACGAAATCGGCTTTTTCACCGCTGATCAGTCGCTGGCGCAGCAGCACACGCGCGCGCGTCTCCTGGCCCGAGCCGTGGTGGACGTGGGACTGCATACCGGCTCCGTGACCTTCGATCAGGCGGTTGCTGTTTACCGCGATCGGATCGGGATGTCATCGGCAGCGGCGGTCGGTGAAGCGTGCAAGAATTCGATGTTCCCCGCGACCGCGATCATGTACTGGCTCGGCACCGACGGTCTGCACCGCCTGCGGCGCACACGCGAACACGCTGAGGGCTCAGCATTCTCGTTGCGGCAGTTTCACGACCGGGTGCTGTCGTTTGGCGCCATTCCGGTGCCGCTGCTGGAAGGAATCTGGTGACGATCGCGAAGCGTGCGCCGGGCTGGACGGCGGTGATGCTGCTCGTCACCGTGGTTGTCACCACAACTGCCGCGTGCCGCCGGCATGCGGGCACGGTGCCGCCTTCCAACGATCTGCTGATCGTCGGCTACGACCGTGAGCCCGACACGCTGAATCGTTTCAGCACCCACATCCTCGAGGACATCCAGACCTGCATCGTCGAGGGGCTGACCACGACAGACGAGCAGATGCGGGTCGTGCCGCTGCTGGCCACGGACGTGCCGACCGTGGACAACGGCGGCGTGCGGATGCGCGGCGACGGTGGGATGGATGTCACCTGGAAGCTGCGGCCCGGCATCACCTGGCACGACGGCGTGCCATTCACCTCGGCGGATGTCCGGTTCACCGTCGAGGCCATCAACGGCCCGCACTACAACCCCGAAAGCACCGACGGGTTCGATCGCATCAGCTCGGTGGAGACGCCGGATCCCTTGACCGCGATCGTGCACTACAAGGAAATTTACGCGCCCTACGACATTCAGTTCATTCGCGGCGCCTTGCCCAGGCATGTGCTCCAGGGACGCGACATCGATCGCGCGCAGGACTACAATCGCAATCCGCTCGGCACCGGACCGTACCGGGTCGCGGAATGGAAGGCCGGCGAGCACATCCTGCTCGAGCGCGTGCCGCACTACTGGCGCGGCGACGAGTATCCGAAGATCCGGCGCCTGCTCTTCACCTTCATCGCCAACACCAATACGCGGATCAACCAGCTGAAGAGCGGCGAGGTGCACGTGGTGCCGCTGGTGCCGTGGGACAAGTATCGTGAGCTCGCCGGCCTCCGCTCGATCACGGTGGCGCGCACGCCCGGCAATGCCTATGAACACGTGACACTGAACGAGAAGCGGTTTCCGCCGTTTGCCGACGTGAGGGTCCGGCGCGCGCTGATCTATGCGCTGGATCGCGACGAGTACGTCCGCACCATCCTTGATGGACTCGCCCCGGTGGCCACCGGGCCAATTCAACCAGTCTCCTGGGCCTATTCGGATCGCGTCACACGATATCCCTTCGATCCGGCCAGAGCACGGGCGCTGCTGGAGGAAGCGGGCTGGACGACCGGGGCGGACGGCATCCGCCAGCGGGCCGGAACGCGCCTCGCCTTCACGCTCATCACGCAAGCCGGCTATGCGATCCGCGAGAACATCGCTCAAGCCATCGAGCGGCAGCTGCGTGATGTCGGCGTCGACGTCAAAGTCGAGCTCCAGGACGGCACCGCGATCAGTGCGATCTGGTTCGAGGGCCGCTTCGACGCCATGCTGCATTGGTGGCAGATGCCGTCCGACCCCGAGCTGACGACTTTCTTCGCCGCCGATCGGACGCCGCCGGCCGGGCGCAACATCAATTATTTCCAGGACGCGGAGCTCACCACGCTGCTCTACGCCTCCGATCGCACCGTCGATCGGGCGACCCGCAAGGCGCTGCTCGAACGCGCGCAGGCGATGATCGCCGATCAGGTTCCCGAAATTCCGCTCTACACCGTGACCCGTCTCGACGCCGTGCCCGCCACGCTCACCCACTTCAAGGGCAATCCGACCAACACCGGCATCTTCTGGAACGTGCACGAGTGGGAAATCAAATAAGCTGAGGCCGTGACGCGTCTGCTCGCTCGTCGTTTCGCGCACGCCGTTCCCCTGCTGTTCCTGATCTCCGCGCTCGTGTTTCTCCTGATCCATGCCGCACCGGGCGGCCCACTCGAGATGTATCTGGCCAACCCGAACGTCCGGCCGGAAGACATCGAACGGTTGCGCCGCGCGCTCGGACTCGACCGGCCGCTGTGGCAGCAGTACTGGTCCTGGCTCGCTGAATTCCTGAAAGGCGATTGGGGCTACAGCTTCAGCGACGGCCGCCCGGTCGTCAGCCGCGTGCTGGAGCGGCTGCCCGCCACGATCGAGCTCATGGGCGTCTCAATCGCGTGTGCGATGGCGCTGACCCTGCCGGTCGGCGTGTGGTCGGCGGTGCGGCGCGGCCGCTGGTTCGATCGCCTGACCACGACGGGGTCGATGATCGGGATCTCGCTGCCGGGCTTCTGGTTCGGACTCCTGCTGCAGATGATCTTCGCGATCGGCCTGGGCTGGCTGCCATCATCCGGCCGCGGCACGCCCGGCGTCGACGATCTCGCGAGCCACCTGCAGCACCTGGTGATGCCGACCGTCGTGCTGGCATTCGTTCTGGCCGCAGGCTGGTCGCGATATCTGCGTGGGTCGATGATCGAGACGATCCATCAGCCCTTCATCCTCGCGGCGGAGGCACGCGGGGTGCCGTTCTGGCGTGTGATCCGCCGTCATGCCTTACGCAACGCGCTGGGTCCGCTGATTGCCATCGTCACCGTGGATGCGGCGCTGCTGGTCTCGGGGGCGGTGGTCACCGAGAGCGTGTTCGCGTGGCCCGGGCTCGGCAGCCTGTTCACGGAAGCGCTGGCTCGGCGCGATTACACCGTCCTGATGGCGCTGCTGATGCTGTCGTCGGCGGCGGTGGTCGTCTTCAACGTGGTGGCCGATGTGCTGCACCACACGCTCGACCCGCGCCTGACACTGTGATGCGGCTGCCGGCGATCGTGCTCGCGTCGCTGATCGCGGCCGCCATCGCGGCGCCATGGCTGGCGCCCTACGCCCCGGATCACATCGACCTGTCGGTGCGACGCAGCGCGCCATCTGCGATGCACTGGTTCGGGACCGACGAGCTCGGACGTGATGTGCTGGCCCGCGTCCTCTACGGGGCGCGTGTGTCGCTCGCGGTCGGCCTGCTCTCGGCGGTGGTCGCAGGCGCCAGCGGCGTCGCCGTCGGCGGCGTCGCCGGTTATGCCGGAGGAGCCGTCGACGCGATACTGATGCGCGTCACCGACGGCGTCCTCGCCGTACCCAGGCTGCCGCTGCTGATGATTGTCGCCGTCGTGCTGCGCCCTTCCGTGCCGATGCTGATCGTGCTGATCGGCCTGGCGGGCTGGATGGAAACGGCGCGCGTGGTACGCGCGGAATTCCTGACGCTGGGCCGGCGCGGTTTCGTCGAGGGCGCGCGCGCCGCGGGCGCCGGGCATCTGCGCGTGCTGGCGCGGCACCTGCTGCCCAACGCGGCGCAAGCGGTGGCGGTTTCGCTGACGCTGGCGGTCGCGCGCGGCATCCTGCTGGAGTCGGCTCTCAGTTTCTTCGGCGTCGGCGTCCGGCCGCCGCAGGCGAGCTGGGGCAACATGCTGTATCAGGCGCAGTCATCGCTCGGGAGCGAACCGTGGCTGGCACTGGCGCCCGGTCTGTTCATCCTGCTCACCACGGTCTCCGTCAACAGCGTCGGCGATCGGCTCGCGCACCCGGCGGCCGCTCGGCACTGGGAAACAAAACCGCCGGCAAGGTAACCCGCGCAGAGTCGGAGACCGCTGCGCATACGGATCCCGCTTCTATCGGACTTCTTCGAGCCAGCGGCTACAGGAGAATGGCGCAGGTACCGTCGGTTCGATGTGCTGTTCTCGCTGGTCAGCGCGACGACGCGTCGGGGCGCCCGGTTTCGACGTAGGCCTTCAGTCGGAGCAACTGGCCGCGCAGCACGCCGTCGACCACCGCTGGCAGGTCGCGAAAGCCGCCGACGCGGAAGCCGCCGACGGCATAGCTCAGCTCGATCCTCGTCGCCCCGCCGGCCGGCGACAGGGTCCAGCTCATCGTGCCGGTGACTGCCGCTTCCTGCAGCGGCCCGATCGCGCCGGTTAGCCGGAGAAGCTTGCCGGGAGACGCGTAGACGACGCTCATGTGCTCGACGCCGCCGCCGTCCGGAAGGCGCTCGCAGAAGCAGCCCCCCGGCTTCGACTCAAGCGAGAGGTTGCGCGCATCGTGCGAGAAGGTGTGCGCGGGGTCCCACCAGCGGCCGATCGCCTCGGTCAGGGCGGCATACACCATGGCAGGCGCCGCGTTGATAACAGCGTCGTTCCTGACGCCAAACCCCATGGGAGAGCTCTCGACGACTTCGGCGCGCGCAGACGCGCCGATCGTCACGATGGCAACCGCGATCGCCAGCAATCGACAGCGAACCATGCCGATCTCCTGTTCTGTGCGCCGGACGCCGCGCATCGACACGGCGCGGATGTGATGACGATTCAGTGTATCTGCTGGACATGGCATCCTCTGCAGATTTTTCTGACGGCGAACCGTCGCACGTCAGGGGAGGTGACACGATCACTCGACCACGGCGCCGCGATCGCCTGGCAGCAGCAGCTGCCGATGCGCCCACCACGGCGCGATGCCGTTGGTCATCACCCGCTCGTGAAATTCGCGCAGGTTGAACGCGTCGCCGCGGGCGGCCTGGACGTCGCGCCGCAGCTTGAGCGCCGCCAGCTTGCCGAGGAAGTAGCCGCCGTAGGTCGGATCGTAGGTGCCGCGCACGGCTTCCTGACGGGCGGCCGGCGCCGGCAGGTGGGCCTCCAGCTCGAACAGCTGCGCGGCGCGATCGACGGACCATTCGCCGCTGTGCAACCGCAACCCGGCGATGAGCCGGCAGATGCGCGTCAACGCCTCGCTGGTCTGGGCGAGCCGGTAGCGCGGAAGCTCGCGCTTGAATCCTTCATCGGCGACGAGCTGCTCGGCGTAGTGGGCCCAGCCGTCCTGCCCCGACGACGGCTGCGGAAACGGGTTGAGCCCGATCCAGATGCGACGAATCTTCCCGGGCGTCCGCCGCATGAACAGACTGTGGACGTAGTGTCCGGGCGCCACCTCGTGGGCAGTGATGTCCGCCAGCGTGGCGTAGTTGAACTTCTGCAGCCAGGCATCCTGGCGGTCTGCCGACCAGCCGGGCTGCGCGTCGGTGATGTAGTAAAAGCTCTTGACCGGATGCTGCTCGAGCGGCGGCGATGAGTGCATCGAGGCGAGGCCCAGATCGTAGGCCGGCGCCGCCGCGACGATGACCCGCTCGCCCTGGGGCAAATCGACCAGACGGCGTTGGCGGATGAACGCGAACAGTTCGTCGACAATGGCCTGGCCGGCGGCGGCCACCTCGCCGCGCTTCGGATGATCCTTCAGCACGTCGCGCCAGACCTCAACCGCGCTTCGTGTGGCATCGACGCGGGCGGCCGCAGCGGTGAAGTCTGCCTGTGTCTTCTTCAGCTCGCGTTCGCCGATCGCGAGCAGTTCTGCCGCCGGCACGTCGATGAGCTCCTCGGCGCGGTACCTGGCCTCGACGTTGGCGGTGCCGATGACGTAGCTGCCGGTCGCGTTCGCCAGCGCCGTCGTCTCCAGTTCGGCGGCGTACGCCTCGACCGCCACCCGGGCCGCATCGGCCGCTGCCCGCAGCTCACGCTGCAGCGCGGTGTCTTTCACGTCGGCGAAGGCCAGGCCCAGATCGCGGTTCAGCAGATCAGCCACGCCGCGAAACATCACGGCGGCTCGCTCCACGAACACGCGGGGCGGCCGGCGCACGTTGACGCGCGCAGCGGTCAGCAGCGATGGCACCGCGCGCAACTTGCTGATCACCTGCCGCATCCGCGCCGGCGCCGGCGCCGAGTCCATCGTCATCAGGTTGTGCACGCCGTCAGAGACCGCGGCGGCATAGATCATCGGATTGCGGGCCCAGGTCCGAACCGTCTCCAGATCCAGCAGCCAGCCATCGATGATGCCGAGCAGAATGCGATGATCCACCTGCTCGTCGGGCGAGAGATGCGCGGCGTCGACAGCGGCGAGCGTCTGATGGGTCGCGCGCAGCCATTGCACTTCAGCGGCGATGGTGGCCGCCGAAAAATCCTCGAGCTGGCCGTCGTGGCCGTGAAGACCATTGCCCGCCGCAATCGATGGGTGATACGCGGCAAAGCGATCCAGGTAGCCATCGACGACGACGGAGAATTTCGGCGACAGCTGTGCGCTGGGGCGTGACCGCACCAGGACGACAAGAAGGAGAGCGCTCACAATCGGGACCAAGACTCGTGACCGTGGATGCATGGCGGCTCGCTGGTGCCGAGCAGCCTACTGCATGAAGCCGTGCCCTGTCATGCGAGGGCAGCCATACCTGTGAGCGCAGCGAAAACGGCGGAGGGCGACAGCGCGTCGCCACGATCGTGGCCGACGCCAGGTTGTATTTCCTGCAGGAGAGTGCCACGATTCCGGCGTGCGTCCGCCATGCCGTCGGCCCTCAACCTGCGCGCTGGCACTGATCCGCCTGCGGCGTCATGACCGGGAGGGTGGGAGCACCAGATGACCGACGCGGTCCGAGTCTTTGTCAGTTACGCGCATGCCGACCGCGTCGTGCAAACGGCGTTCGAGAGCCAGCTCAAGGCCGCCGAAACCCAGGGCGCCTTCGAGTACCTGGGACGACACGCGCCTCGACGCGGGCGCCGACTGGAGCGCGGTGATCAGGGACGAGATTGCCAGGGCTGATATCGCGCTGCTGCTGGTCTCCGCCTCGTTCCTGAGCTCCAAGTACTGCACCGGCGTCGAGGTGCCGGGCCTGCTGGACCAGCGGCGGAAAATCTTCTGGATCAACGTCGATGCCTGCCCGTGGGAACTGTCGCCGCTTGCCAGCTACCAGGCGTCGGCGACGCTGGACGGCATGGACGACGTGCGGCTCAAGTCCGCCGCGAAACAGATCGTCCTGCAGATCGCCGGCCAGGCCAGAGATGTCGAGCGCCAGCGATCGCCGGCCAGGATGTTCCTCTCGCAGTGCCTGCCGGATCGGGCGCGGTTGTTCAGTGACTTCGAAGAGCTCAGGGGCGGCCGTCACTGCTGGATTCAGCGCGCGCAAGCCGTGCTCGAAAACAGCGTCGACCGCGAGCCGGTCGTCATCAAAGTGCTGCTGAAAAATCCTTTCGAGGATCTGGCCGGACCCTTCCGCGCTGCGGCGGAACGGGCCGGGACGCTGAGGCATCCGAGCTTCATCCGCCTGCGCGCGCATTACCTCGACGGCCGGTTTCCCGTGCTGGTCATGGAGGGCATCAAGCAGCAGCCTCTGCGCGACGTCATCCGCGACGAAGGACCTTTTCAGCCCGATCGGGTCCGCGACCTCATCGCCACCGCCGGCGAGGCGCTGGCCGAACTGCACGACCGGGACGGCACCTATGGGCTGCTGACCTCGTACAACGTATTCGTAGACGAACGGACCCGCAGTCTTCGCTTCTCGGCGCTGAGCATCACCGGGCTGCTGTCGCAGGCGCGAGGCTGGAAGGAATTTCTCGGCAGCGATCCCGACGCGGCGGACTATCTGCTCCCCGAGCAGTTTGCCAACCAGCCGCTGTCCCCGTATTCGGATCAGTACGTGCTCGGCCAGATCGCCATCGAAATGCTCACCGGCCATCAGCCGAGCCCGTCGCACGTCGAGAGCCCGGTGGACCTGGCGCGCAAGAGCGAGTTCTTTGCCGACCCGCTCGGCGCGATCCAGGAGCCGTGGATTCAGTACCATCCCGGGCTCGCCGCCACCCTGTCCCGGCTGCTCCATGCCGACCCGCAACAGAGGTTCTCCACCATGACCGAGGCGGTTCAGGAGTTGCGGAGCGCCGACGACGAAACCACGGCGTACGCGAGGTATGCCTACGATCTCGGGTGCAGGCAGCCCGGCTTCTTCGACGCGTTCTATACGGCGTTTTTCGCTGCCTGCCCTGGCGCCGAGGCGGAGTTCCGGCGCATCCACGGCGACCAGCACGCGGAGAAAATGGAACGGCAGGCCACCGCCCTGCAGTACGCGTTGGCGACCGCCCTGGCGTCGCCGAGCGCGATGAAGAGGAACATGGCCCACCTGCGGCCGATGCATCGGACCATTCCCCCCGAGTACTTCAGAGCGTTTGCCGATACCCTCGTGGCGACGCTGAGGGGACAGGTCGCGGGCCTGCCGGAATTCGTGCTTGCGGCCTCTGCCACGGTCCTGAAGCGCGCGGCCGAGCAGATCGCCGCGGCCGGCCGGCCTGGCGGCGAACGTCCGTAGCGCGCCCGCGCCTCGAGGGTCGGGCGGCTACTTGCCAGCGCGCTCCCGGGCGAGCTGGTCGCGGTAGATCTGCTCCAGCCGCGCCACCGAGGCCTTGAAGCCGGCCGGATCGACGAAACGGTCAGGGTTGTAGGGATCACCCGGCTTGTATTTCTCGTGCAGCTTGAACTGCGAGGCGTGGGAGGCCAGCCACACGTCGATCTGCATGTCCTTCTGCGCGCTGAACGTCCGGGCGTAGTCCTCGCCGATGCTGGGATAGGCCGGCATGCCGCTGACCCTGACACCGGGATTGATCGATCCCATGTTGGCTATCAGCACGCGATAGGTCTTCCCGGCTTCGAACACGTTCAGCGTGAAGCTGGTCGCACCTTTGGTGTGGCCGGGGTGGTGGTGAGCGGTGAGCACGGTTCCACCGAGCGAGATCGTATCGCTGTCCTTGATCGTGCCATCCACGATGACCGGCTCGAAGCGGGCGCCCGGCGTGTCACCGAAGCGGAAGTCCAGCCTGCCGCCCGATTCGAACAGCTCCTTGTCCCGTTCGGGCACGATCAGTTTCGCGCCGGTCATCCGCTTCAACTCGGCCATGCCCGCGACGTGATCGAAATGACCATGCGTGGCGGTCAAAATCCTGGTGTCGGCCAGCTTGAATCCGAGTTGCTCCACGCTCGCCTTGATCTGTCTGGCCGTGTCTCCGACGCCGGTATTGATCAGAATGTTGCCCTCCGGCGTGGTGATCAGATACGTAGCCAGGTCGTACGAGCCGACCCAGTAGACGTTGCCGATCAGCCGAAACGCCGGGAACGGCCGGGTCCAGTTCGGGTCGTCCTGCGCCAGACCCGGTGTGGCGACGGCGAGAGAGAGAAGCAGCAGGGCGCTGGTTCTGGACAGCATGATGGGCATTCTACGCGGACCGACCCCCGAACCCTCGGCGGTCGGGTCAGAGTGCGTTCAGCCGCTGCGCCACTTCGGTCAGGACTCTGCGGGCGGCCCGCACGTTGGACGCGCCCGACCGGGCGAGGGCCCGGGTGACTGCCGCTTCGACCGTACCCGGCGCGACCCGCGTGTGGACGACGGCGCGCCGTTTGAGGCGCAGCCGGGCGCGGCGACTGTCATTCGGATCGCGGGTGCGCTCGATCAGGCCGCGGGCGACCAGCCGCTGCAGGATGCCGGTGATCGTGCTCGGGTGCAGCCGGACGATGTGCGCCAGTTCTCCGGCCGACAGATCAGGGAACTGGCCGACCACCTTGAGGACCAGCCGCTGCGGGCCGGTAATGCCCAACTCGCTCTCCATGCGCTTCGACAGCCGCTGCAGACCGTGCTCGACCGACCACAGCAGCCGCAGGAAATCCAGGACGGGACCGAGCTGATACGGGTTGCCGGGCGTCGCCCGCGGGGTCACCATGACCATGGCATGATACCGCGACGGTCTTTATTCAGGATTTATTTTGACGTCAAACTATTCTGTCGTATCCTGAAGCGGGTTGGGTCGGACCTCCGCATTCCTTGGAGCCCTCGCCTTGTCGCTGGCGGCGCCGCTGGGCGCAGCGGCGGAGGCTCGCGCGCCGACGCTCCTGACGGTCGGTCCGGTTCGCGCCCTGGTCGTCTCGCCGCACCCCGATGATGCGACGCTGGCGGCCGGCGGCCTGATGCAGCGAATTCTCCGGGCCGGCGGTTCGGTTCGAGTGGTGCAGATGACCGGCGGCGACGGCTTTCCCAAGGGTGTCAGCACCCTGTTTCGCCGCGTCCCGCCGACGCCGATTTCCTATCGTCACTACGGCTCGGTGCGCGAGCGTGAGGCGATCCGCGCTCTCCGGCGGCTCGGGATCCGACGATCGCGGATTCGCCTGCTCGGCTTCCCCGACGAAGGCCTGTGCCTGCTGGCCGGCGCCGATCTCCCGTTCACGTCGCCTTATACGAGGCGCGAATCGCCGCCGGCATCGGAACAGATCATTCCCGGGGCGAGCTATCGACAGCAGGATCTCGTACGCGAGCTGGCCGGGCTGATTGAAGCGTTCCGCCCGACCCTGATCGTGCTTCCGCACGGTGCCGACGACCACCCCGATCACTGCGCCACGCACCTGCTCGTGCATCGCGCCTTGAGCGAGGCCCTCGACGCCGGTGTGCGGCAGCCGCGACTGCTCCACTATGTTCTGCATTACCCGACCTGGCCGGCTCAACTCGGCAACGACCAACCGCAGTCGCCGCCAATCGGCGGACACGCCGACGAATGGCAATGGCGATCGCTGGCGCTCTCGCCGGCCGAGCGAGCCGGTAAAGGGCGGGCGCTGGATGCGTACCGGAGCCAGATGCTGGTGATGGCCGATTTTCTGGCCTCCTTCAGGCGATCGAACGAGCTCTTCATCGAAGGTGAACCGGCCTCCCCGCTTCCCTGCTGGTGCAACGGCGAGAACATCTCGACCACCGCAACCGGAAGCCGGTGACGGCTCGGCACGGACGCCTGGCCTCGCTCGACGTGTTTCGAGGCGCCACGGTGGCCGGGATGATCCTGGTCAACAATCCCGGCAACTGGAGTACGACGTTCGAAACGCTCACGCACGCCGACTGGAACGGCTGCACCTTCGCGGACCTCGTGTTTCCATTCTTCATCTTCATCCTTGGCGCCGCCATGCCGCTGGCGTTGGGCCGGCGCCTGGAACGCGGCCAGCCGCGCCGGGTGCTGTACCTGCGCATCGCGCGACGCAGCGCCTGGCTGATCCTCCTGGGCCTGATGCTGAATGTGGTTGCCGCAGCGCCGCACGTGCTCGGACTACGCTTCCCTGGCGTCCTCCAGCGCATCGGTGTCGTCTATCTGATTGCCGCGCCGATTGTGATGAACACGACCCGACGCTGGCGAACAATCTGGATCGCCACGCTGGTGCTGGGGCACTGGGCGCTGCTGATGGCGCCGCTGGCGGCGGCGCAAGGCCTGGCCCAGGGTCACAATCTCTCCGGCCTGGTTGACCGCGCACTCTTCGGCCGGCACATCCTCACGGCCACCGGCGATCCCGAGGGCATGCTGGGGACAATTCCAGCGGTCGCCAGCGCGCTGATGGGCTCAATCGCCGGCGACTGGTTGATGCAAGAACGGCCGGTCTGGGTTCGCGTGGCCGGACTGGTCGGCGGAGGATGGGCCGCACTGATCATGGGCCTGGCATGGGCGCCCCTCCTGCCGCTCAACAAGTCTTTGTGGACCGGATCCTTCGTGCTCTTCACCGGTGGCGTAGCGACACTGGTTCTGGCCATTGCCTATGTGCTGTGCGATGTCGAAGGGAATGGTCGGTGGGCTCGGCCATTCGCCTGGCTGGGGCTCAACCCGCTCGCGATCTATTTTCTCGCCGAGTTGTTCGGACACCTGATTGACCTGCCGTGGCGACAAGGCTCCACTCAGATGACCGCGCGAGCCTGGATCTTCTGGGATGTGCTCAGGCGTCTCGTGCCGGACCTTCCAGACGATTGGCTGTCGCTGGTGTTCGCTGTGCTGGTGGTGGCGTGGTGGACCGCAGTCGCCGGCGCGCTGTACCGCCGCGGCGTGCAGATTCAGGTGTGACGCGTGAGTGGTTCAGGACGCGCGAATCTGAACGGCCGCTTTAACGTCTGACCGACCGACTCCATGCGCTTCTGAAAATTTCCGCGAGCTCCTCGAACATCCCTACCGCAATCATCAGGGTGCCTGTGACTGCCGCCAGCGCCAGCAGCACCCACGCCAGACCCACCTCAACGGATGCGCCAGCCGTCGTCGCCACACCGATCATGGAACCGCTCCCGTGTGTTTACTTTGATCTCAAAGTATATACCTTCGGACCGGGAACGTCGAGCTATCCGGGCCCGACGAGCGCGGTGTGCCGCCGCTCTCGACGAAGGCCTCGAGGTGTAAAAGCGACGAGAAAGAAGGATTCCGAGCTCACCGACACTCCAGTGCCGAAACCCGGCGGCAGCGCGAGCTCAGCGGTACCAGCTCAGCACCAGCGGGCCCGTGAACGCAGGGGTCCGCTGGCGAGCGCCTCTGGTTGATGGCGAATTTATCGCGCGCGCCTATACCAGCACAGGCGTGGATGGCGTGGTAATCGTCACGAACGTGTCGAGCACGGCCTCGGGCGCAATGTCCGCGTTCTTGCTCGAGCGCGCCTGGATGGCAATGTCGTGAATGGAGAGGATGCCGGCCAGTTGACCGTCGTGCCCCACTACCGGGAGTCGCCGCACTTTTCTGTTTTTCATGGTCTCGAGCGCCGACCGCACCTCGTCTCCAGGTGAGCACGTAAACACATTCTTTGAAATCACGTCGTGAACTGGAATCTCTCCCTCGGTGCGCGATCGGGTCGCGCCGGCGATGCAGATGTCACGGTCGGTAATGATGCCGACCACCCGTCCCCGCTCGTCGGTGACCGGGACCGCTCCACAATCTCCTTCCCACATGATTTTCGCTGCGGTGGCAAGGTTGGTGTCGGTTCCGCACGTTTTGACATCGGACGTCATCAGATCCCTGACCTTCATCGTGTGCTCCTTCGGCCGCGCACGCGCCACGCGTCATGCGTGTCACAACCAGGAACGGCTCCGCAGAGAGCGGGCGTTCGCTGAGATTGGTGTGATTCGGCGCGTAAATTTTCAAACGCGCGGTCCTGGGAACAGTCGCAAGCGGCATGCCGGTGTCGGCCTCGATCCAAAGAGCGCGTGCGAAGATGGGCGCGGTGCAACCGGCGCGAACGGTGACCGATGATGGCTTATGAGATCGCATCGACAGCACGTTGCTGCGCGCCTCGATCGAAGCCCAGCGGTTGTACCTGACGCCGGATCTCCGGGTGCTCCCGATGTCATCGATCTTGCAAGCGGCCCGACAGGACTGGAGTTGTGACAGCACAGCGGCCATCGCGGAAGACTGCCAACCACTCATGAGAAATCGTGTGGCATCACACCAAGACGCGGCTGACGCGGCGGGATGGGCGCGGAGCACCCAGTGTGTATGGACGACTGCGGTTGCAGTGTTCTTGATCGCGACAGCGCTCGTGCCCACCCATGTCACGTCTGGCTCGACGAGGGCCGACGTGGGGGCCGGCGCCGAGCTCTTCGGGTCCGAGTGCGCCGGGTGCCACGGCCGCGACGGCACGGGACTGCGAGGCCCCGATCTCACGCGCGGGGCATTCCGTCGTGGCGCGGACGCTGCATCCCTGTTCCGCACGATTGGCGGCGGCATTCCCGCGTCGCCGATGCCTGGCGCCTTGTCGATGCACTCCGAACAGGCGGTTTGGGAACTAGTGGCCTACGTGCAGTCGCTGAACCGCAACACCGACGCGGCAACCCCTGAGGGAGATCCAGCGGCGGGACGGGTGCTGTTCGAAACGCGAGGTCGCTGTCTCACGTGTCACACCGTGGACGGCCGCGGCGCCTGCCTGGGACCCGGTCTCAGCAGCATCGGCCGCGTCCGGACAACGGCGTCCCTGAGACAGTCGCTCGTGCGGCCCGACGCCGAGGTCGATCCCGCCTGGTGGTCGGTTCGGATCGTGGATGCGGATGGAGCGGTGCACGTCGGACGGCGGATGGATGAAGACACCTATTCGGTCCGCTACCTCGAAGCCGGCCGGCTGCGGGCCCTGCAACGGGTTTCCGCGCGCTCGATCGAGCGCGTCGAATCCTCGACGATGCCGAGCTACGACGGGGAATTGACGCCCGGCGAAATCGAAGATCTCGTCGCCTATTTGGGCACGCTGACGAGGCTGTGAACGTGCAGCCACGCAGGCGGACCCGGCCGATCGGAATCGTGGGCGGTGTGTGCCTCGCCTTGCTCATCGCCGCGGCGAGCCGCGAGCACGATCGAGTGCCCGGCGTCGCGGATGACGCCGGGGGGGCCGTGACCTTCGAACGTCTGCGTGCCGCCGACAGCGATCCACGAAACTGGTTGACCTATTCCGGCCAGTACAACGGCCAGCGCTTCAGCCGTCTCGGGTCGATCAACCAGAGCACGGTGCGCAACCTCCAGATCCGATGGATCCATCAACTGCATACGCTCGACGCGGTGGAGGCGACGCCGCTGGTGGTGGATGGCGTGATGTATCTCACCCGCAGCAACGACGTGATCGCACTCGATGCGGCCTCCGGGCGGCTCTATTGGACCTATAGCCACCCCCTGCCCGGCAAGCTGCCGCTGTGTTGCGGCCGCCAGAACCGCGGACTGGCTATCCTGGACGGTCGCCTATTCATGGCCACACTCGACGCCAAGCTGATCGCGCTCGACGCCGCCACCGGCACCCTGCTCTGGACCGCGATCACGGCCGATCCTCAGTCGGGCTACAGCAGCACCGGGGCACCGCTCGTGGTGAAAGACAAGGTCATCACCGGCATCGCCGGCGGCGAATTCGGCATTCGCGGCTTCATCGATGCCTACGACGCGGCGACCGGGGCCCGGGCGTGGCGTTTCCACACCGTGCCCGGCCCCGGCGAGACGGGCAACGAGACGTGGGCTGGCGACTCGTGGCGCACCGGCGGTGCGCCGACCTGGATGACCGGTAGCTACGATCCCGACCTCAACCTGCTCTACTGGGGCGTCGGCAATCCCGGGCCCGACTGGAACGGGTCGCGCCGCGGCGGCGACAACCTGTACAGCGACAGCGTGGTGGCGCTCGATCCGGATCGCGGCGAACTGCGCTGGCATTTTCAGTTCACACCGCACGACGAGCACGATTGGGACGCGACGCAGGTGCCCGTCCTGGTCGACGCGATCCGCGGCGGCCGCTTGCGCAAGCTGCTGTACTCGGCCAACCGCAACGGATTTTTCTATGTACTCGATCGCGAGACCGGCGCGTTCGAGCTGGCGCGTGCGTTCGCCCGGCAGACATGGGCCGAAGGCATCGACGAACAGGGCCGGGCGATTCTGAAACCGGACATCACGCCCACCCCGCGCGGGGTCTTCGTCGCGCCGTCGGCCAACGGCGCCGCCAACTGGTGGCCGCCGGCCTACAGCCCGCGGACCGGTCTGTTCTACGTGATGGCGTACGACGGCGGCAGCGTATTCGTATCGGGCGAGGGCGCCCATGTGCCCAGCGAAATGTTCCTCGGCAGCATCGTCGGCGAGGAGGATCCCGCACCGGATGGCGTCAGCGCCGTGCGGGCGATCGATCCGGCCACTGGCGTGCAGCGCTGGGAGTTTCAGGTGAAGGCGAAATCGATGTCGGGCCTCCTCACCTCCGCCGGTGAGCTGGTGTTCGGTGGCAGCATCGACGGCTACATGTTCGCGCTCGACGCCGCCACCGGCGCAGAGTTGTGGCATCGCAGCGTCGGCGGCGCGATCGTCGCGGCGCCGATGACCTACGCCGTCAACAATACCCAGTACATCGCGATTGCCGCCGGCAACACGATCGTCGCGTTCAGTCTGAACTGAAGCGATTCAGAACGTCGCCGCGATTCCGCTGGTCAGCGCAAAATTATTGCGCTGACTGCCGGGAGCGGGATTGGTCAGGTAGAGGTCAATCACGCCGGTGTTCAACGAGAAGCGGTTGGTCAGCTTGACATCCAGCGTGGTGTTGGTGTCGAAGTGGTACTGGCCGGAGACGGTGAGGTTGGGATAGGCGTTGGCGGTATGGTCGATGCGAACGCGCGGCGTCAGCTGGAACCGCAGCTTCTCACCGACGATGACCTGCGCCGTCTGCCGATCGCCACCGGTGATGAACACTTCACGCACGGACGTCAGTCCGGCGAAGATACTGAGCGTGCCCCGCCGCGTTTGCGTGAGATCGTAACCCGTGCCGCCGCCGACCGTCTCGCGCGCTGACAGCCCTTCGGTGCCGACGTGGTCGAACTGCACGATGCCGAAGACGAAGTTGCCCGGTGCGAAGAACCGGTCCTGGCGGACGGTCGAGTTCAACGTATTGGATCCGATCGAGGCGCCCGCCTCGTTGGCGTTTGACAGCAGCGTCGTCAGATGCAGGTTGGTGCGCCAGTGCGGCTCGAAGATCGGCGCCGGCGGACGTTCTCGCCGCGTGTCGATGCTGCTGCTGAAGGTGTTGGTCTCCTGATTGCCGCGCTGCACGCTGTAGCCGACCGTCACTGTGCCGGTCCAGTCCTGCCAGGCCCGCGCCTTGTGCTCCACGATCGATTCGTATCGCGCGGCGGGCAGGATCACGTTGACCGCCGCGGCGTCGATCGCGTGCATTTCACCGCTGCTGTCGGTCAGCTCCCAGTTGCCCGACGGCCCGAGCGCCAGCTCACCATGGAGCGGCGGCTGGCCTCGCACCACCATCGTCACGAGCTGCTCCACCGAAACGGTCGCCACACGCGTCAGGGGAATGGTGAGCGTGCCGACCACCTCGGTCTGCAGGCTCAGCGCGGCGCCGGTTACCGTCAGCAGCGTGCCCGTAATGTGGTCGCCGTTCTTGAGCACCACGACGTCGGCATCTGCCGAGGTGGCGAACCCGACGCAAGCGAGCCCGAAACACAACAGTGAGGCAATCTTCGTCAATGGTTCGGGATCATCGCGTGCAAGAACCGATTCCAGCGCCGCATCGAGCCGCGCCTGAGTCGACTGAGCTCCTCCTACTCTTCCCGGTGCCCCTCGACGGCGAGCAGCTGCGCGCCGTCCTTGACGCGGTTTTCAAGATCGGCGAGCAGCCCTTCGTCCGACAGGTCGAGCGCGTGCGAGTGTTCCCAGTCGTGGCCGGCCACCTGGTGCAGTCGATCCACCACGTCGTCGTCACGCACTTCGATGGCCAGCTCGCGACGTCCGTCGAGGCTTCCGGCGGCAAAATTGATCGAGCCGATAATCGCGGCAACGCCGTCGGCCAGCAGCATCTTGCCGTGCAGCTTCATGTGCTTCAGCTTGTGGATCTTGATGCCCAGGTCGTCCATGATCCTCAGACCGCCGACCCCTTCCACCAGCTTGTCCCGCTTGAGCGTGTGCGGTGGACGCGCCATCACGCAGACCCTGACGCCACGCTGGGCGGCGCGCACCAGCCGCTCGATCACCACCATGTCCTGGAACCGCTCGTTCTGGACGAACAACCGGTGCCGCGCCTCGTCGATGAACCGGCAGATGCGATCCCGTCCCGGGCCGGGGCACCACACCAGATGGCTTTTGCGACGGGGCGTGAAGGGCTGGCGGTGCCAGTCGGCCTCGAAGCACTCGACGATCTCGTCGACGTCGTGACCGCGCGTCGTAACGACCGAGTAGTCGCGCGTTTCCGTCAGGTTCCTGGTCGTCCAGTTGAGCGACTCGACAAACGCCGTCCGGTCGTCGATCACCATCGACTTCTCGTGGGTGAGAGCGAAATCCGGGCTGGCATCCTTGACGTCGACGCCGGCGTGCTCGAGCGTCCGCCGCGTGGCTTCGTTGTCCTGGTCGCCGTTGCGGCGGGCCGGGTTGAGCATGACCCGGACGTGAACGCCGCGCCGTCTGGCCGCGACCACCGCTTTGACCAGCGACGGATCCGAGAACACGAACATCTTGACGCGAAGCGTGTGCGCGGCGTCGCCGATGGCGGCCAGAAGTGGCGCGGCGGAGTCATCGGGAAGAACAATCAGCGTGCGGGCCATGCGTGATCCGTTCGTGGTGATGGCATCGGCTGCGGTCGCGACGATTCATCGCCCGGCGGCCTGGCCCAGTAGAGATTGGCGTACACCCCGCCGAGCTTCAGGAGCTCTTCGTGGCGCCCCTGCTCTGCAATGGTCCCATCGTGGAGCACCAGGATCAAGTAGGGCTCGTACGAACGGCGCAACTCCAGCAGCCGGGCGTTCGCCGCCGCCGAACGCGCCGGCCGAAGGCCGGCATTCTCAATCCGGCGACGCAATGCGTCGAGGTCGTCGTTCGACAGGCGATACGGTGTGAAGCTACTCTTTCCGGCGCTACAGCGTTTCTTGGATGTACGTAGGCAACGGGCTTCAGCCCGCTGCTCGGCCGGCCTGAAGGCCGGCCGCTACGAGGATGTGAAGCTACCAAGATGTGACGCTACGAGGATGTGACGCTACGAGGATGTGAAGCTACGGTGTGAAGCTACTCTTTCCGGCGCTACAGCGTTTCTTAGATGTACGTAGGCAACGGGCTTCAGCCCGTTGCTCGGCCGGCCTGAAGGCCGGCCGCTACGAGGATGTGAAGCTATCTCAGATGTGACGCTACGCAGTGACCCTGTGAAGCGACGAGTGTGAAGCTACTCTTTCCTGCGCAGCTTTCCGGCTGTAGTCAACGGCGATTCGCCGCTCGTCGAGCGGGACATGGATCAGGCCGCGCCGGGCATCGTCGAGCAGAACAAATTTCGCGACCACAAAGCAGTAGCGAACCGGCGGCGCCACCGCGATCCTGCCATGCCGCTTCAGGGTTCTGCCGATGCGGTTGAAGGTTTCATCCGCGAGATCGTCAGGTGACGGACGATTGCGACGGTCGAAGTAGGCGACGAGCCTGCGGCGAATCTCGAGATAGCGTTCGCCGTTGGAGTCAACGCCGTCGTCCAGCCAAGCGAGCAATCGGCTGAAGGCGACGGGCGTGAGCGCAGGGCTGCTTGCTCTCAATGACCCACCCTGACCGCGCCTCACCGCCCCCGGCCCCGTGAATCGGGGCACGGCGCGGATGCGCGTGATCGCGATCTAGAAACCGAGCGTCGACGCGCCGGCCACCATCGCTTCGACCACCATCGCGGCGGTGACGATTTTGGCGCCAGGAATCAACTGGCTTTCGGTGATCCCGCGCGGCTTGGCGCAGGCGCCGCACACCCAGATCTGTCCGCCGTTCTCGACAAACGAGTCGATGATTTCCTTGAGCGGCTGAAAGCCCTCTTTCGCGATCCGGTCAGCGTATCCGCGGGTCGCGAGCCAGGCGCCTTCGATCGTGAGCAGAACAATCGCCGGCTGATCGGCGCTTGCCGCCACGTTGCCGACGATGAAGGGCAGCGTGGCGCGTTCAGGGTCTTCGTTTCCGCACGTGCAATTGGTCATGATTGTCGTGGCCATCGTCTCGTCTCCTCCGGCTCGGGTGGGTGCGCCAAGCGCCGTGATCAGCGCTTGCGAATGAAGAAGCGGGTGCGCCGCTCGTCGTCCTCGATGGTGGCAACAAGGGTGTGCCCGGTCAGTCGGCTCCAGGCAGGAACGCCCAGGCGGGCGGCGGGATCGTCGACCCGCACTTCGAGCACCTGCCCGCTGACCAGCGTGTTCATCCGCCGCTTCATCATCGGTTCGACCATGCCGCAGGTCTGGTCGAACGCGTCGAGGACCAGGTCCGCTGCCGGCTCCCTCGATCGCTCGCCCTTCACCCCGTTCTCCTGTTCCGCTGCGGCCCCGAGAGGCCGTGGTGGCCACGGCAGCGCCGGCGGCAACGGCCCGGACGGCGCCTTCGCGGCACGCAGGACAAACGAACAGGCGCGAAACGATGCCGCGATCGATCGGGTGGCGGCGCTCCCGCTCGCCGAGAAATAGTCGAACTGCCCCAGCATTTCGATCCGGGTGAAGCCGGCCTGTTCAAGCATCGCCACGTACTCGTCGATCACCGTCGCGCCGACGATGCATTCCGCCCACAGCGCGGGGTCGGAGGCACACTCGGCGGTCAGCTGGCGGCCGACGGCGATGTCGGCGATCTGCACCCGGCCGCCGGGCCGAAGCACGCGATGAAGCTGCGCGAAGGCGGCGTGCTTGTCGGGCACCAGATTGAAGACGCCGTTGCTGGTGGCGACATCCACTGATGCATCAGGCAGCGGAATCTGTTCGGCGTTCCCTTCGAGGGCGCGCAGGTTGATCGCGGGAATGCCCGCGACGCATCTCTCGAGCTTCTCCAGCATCGCCACGGTCATGTCCAGCGCGATCACGTCACCACCCGATCCGGTATCCGAGGCCGCAATCAGCGCGTCGGTCCCCGATCCGCAACCCACGTCGAGGACCGTGTCACCACGGCGGATGACGTTGGCGGCGAACGGGTATCCGACGCCGGCGAACGATTCGATGGCCGAGGCCGGCAGCTCGGCGAGCCGGCTGTCGGCGTAGCCGACCAGAACGCACGCCTGGCGGCCGGTCGGCACGTGATACGCGCGTTCGGGATGCCGCGCGAGGTCGGTGTAGAGCCCGCGCACCGCGGCGAAAATCACGTCTTTCCTGAGAGAAGTGATGGCGACCATGAATGCTCCGCCTCAGCCGGCGTCGAACCGGCTTCAAGAGGTAAAGTTGTCGAGCACCCTGCGAATGCGCTGCTGGAGATCCTGCGGCACTGCTTTGCGGCCAATCCCGGCGATGTGGGCCTTCAGGCGTTTCTCGAACTCGAACCGGGAAAAACAGCTTCGGCAGCACTCCAGATGTCGCTCGAGCTCCCGAACCGACTCGCTGCGCAGTTCCGCATGCAGGTAGTCGAGCAGCCGCTGAAGTGCCTCCTCGCAATCGATGGTGCGCAGCTCATTCATGGCTGTCCGCCTGTTGTTCGCGCGTGGTATTCACGAGTCCCAGCTCCTGCGCGTGCCGCCACAGACCTTTCTGCACCAGCGCGCGCGCGCGGGCCAGCCGCGAGCGCACGGTGCCGACGGGAATCGTCAGCGTCGCGGCAATGTCCTGATAGGTGCAACCCTGCATGTCGGCGAGCACCAGCACAACCCTGAATGGCTCTGGCAGCGCGTCGACCGTGCGCTCCAAATCTTCACGCAGCAGCTTGTCGAGAAACTCCTGTTCGGGGTTGCCCCACCACAACAGGAGGGGGACGTGCAGCTGCTCGAAAATCGAGAAGGTGCCATCGCCCTCGTCTGTCAGCGAACGATGTTCGCCGCGCCGCGCATCCATCCGACGGCCGCTCAGGAAGGTATTCGTGAGGATGCGGAACAGCCAGCCGCGGAATCGCCCGCGGTCGGTCAGCGTGGCGAGATGCGTCCAGGCTCTGGCCACGGCTTCGGCCACCAGATCGTCGGCATCGGCGCGGTTGCGGGTCAGCCTCAGGGCGGCGCCAAACAGATCCGGCAGCGCATCCATGACGCAGCGTCCGAACCAGTCCGGATCGGCCGGCGCCGGCTGCGCTCGTGATTCGGCGGCGGGGGCCTGACCGGTCACATCCATTTGACGGAACGACGCCTCACGGGGCGAAAAGTTCCCCGGGCCGTGCGGCTCGAGCGCAGGTGTGCCCCAACCATTCCGCGCCGCGTCATGAGACCAATTCTGCCTACAGGCGGCGGAGCGCTTTCAGACATTCATCGGTCAGGATGCCCGAGATGACGATCGGGGGCGGCGCCCACGCGGGGATCTCGGTGTCGGTCAGGATGGCGTATTGCGACGTCACGCTGCCCAGCTGCCCGGCCGCGACGCCGTAGACGACCGTGCCGATGCCGCAGCGCCGGATCACGTAGGCGCACATCACGCACGGTTCGACCGTGGCGTAGAGCGTCGCGCCGGTCAGATCGACGGCGTTCTCGCACTGACACGCGGCCCGAATCGCCTGCACCTCGGCGTGCGCACTGGGATCGAGCAGCCCCTTGGTGCTCTCCCGCTTCTCGCCGATCACTTCTCCATCTCGAACGATCACCGCCCCCACCGGCGTCTCTCCAGCCGTGCCGGCCTTCCGTGCCAGCTCGATGCAGCGCCGCATGTAGTACTCGTGCTCGACCGCCCCCGGAGTCTGCGCCACGCGTCTGCCTCCCGGCGATCATTCTCCTTCACTTTCACGACCGACGCTGGAGCCGGCGGCCGGTCCCCATCGCGCCTGCGGCAACCGGCCTGCCGCGCGATCGGGTCTTTGATATATTCATGTCATTCAACCGCTTCAGCACTGCGACACCATGCCGTGTCGCGATGCGCACCCTGTCTCGGGGCGGGACGTGGTCGCGAGCCGGGACTCGCGTGGATGATGCGTATGCGCGGTCGCGCCTGTTGTGGAGTTCTGTCCGTCGCCGCCCTGCTCTCGACTGCTGCCTGTGGCAGCAATCCGGCCACCCCAACGCCGGCGCCGACCGCAGCGCCGCAACCGCTGACGCCGTCCAACGGCTCGCAAATTGCCAACCAGGCCCAGCCGGTGACGCTGGTCGTTCAGAATGCCGCGGCATCCAAAGCCGGCACCACCTACACGTTCGAGGTGGCCTCCGATGTGGCGTTCACGACCAAGGTGCAAACCAAAGACGGCATCGCGGAAGGGAGCAACGGTCAGACCGCCGTCAAACTCGACGCGCTGCTGGCATCGAAGGACTATTTCTGGCGCGCCCGGGCGCAGGCGCCCGGCGGCACCGGCACGTTCAGCGATCTGTTCAAGTTCACGATCGGAGCCCCGATCAGCCTGGCGGCGCCCACGCCGATCAGCCCGCTCAGCAACGCGGAAACCACCCCGCGGCCGGCGCTGCGGGTGACCAACGCGGGTCGCTCGGCATCGGCCGGCGCGATCACCTACAGCTTCGAGGTCGCCGGGGACCTGGGCTTCACTTCAATCATCGTCACCGGCACGAATACGGAAGGTGTCAACGAGACCGGCTTCATCCTCACCGGCGACCTGCCCACCCGGGTCCCGCTGTTCTGGAGGGCGACCGCGATGGACGCGGCCAACGGCGTCACCAGCGCACCGAGCGCGGTGCAGAGCTTCACGGCGCTCCCGTATTCCCAGGCCGAGACCCTGGCGCAGCAGTTGAACGCGGTCTTGTGGCCCGCCCTCGTGCCGCCGGGCACGGCTGGACATGCAACGTTGGGCGACAACTGGCAGGTCCAGACGCTGCACTATCTGCCCGGCAACGTGTTCTTCAAGAGCCCGGATATCGAAATGCTCAGGCTGTTCGACCTGCTCGATCGTGGCTTCGACCCCGACGGCGCGATCGGGTGGATGAGAACCCATGGCTATCCCACCGCGGCGTTGTGGTATCCGCCACCCGAAAAGGCGGTGATCGGCCTGCAGTATGTGTATCTGGCTTCCCGCAACAAGGTGTTCGTGAACGGCACGTGGGACGTCGTGCTGAGGGTGGAGTGAGCCTGCACGCGTCGGCTCGAATGCGGGCGCGCAGGCTCAGATGCGCGCGCGGCTGGCGGGACAGCCGTCGACAAAGGCCTTCTTGATCGCCTCCGGCGTGGCGATGCGCCGAAAGAAGCTCGCGAGGTAGTCCTTCATCTCGCTTTTGTGCACGCGGTCCAACTCGCCGACCGAATCGATCGCTGCCATCATGTCGGTCTGGCGGGCGCGGAACGGCTCGGCCGCGGCATCGAACTCGCCGACGCTGCGGCAGGGCCCGCGATAGAGACGGTCGGTTACGCTGTGCAGCGGCAGGCGCGGGTCCGGAGCCGCATACGGCGCGTGAACCATCCCCGAGAGATCGAAGTCGTACGGCACCGGAAAAAACCTGCGCCTCTTGTCCTGCACAATCACCACGTTGTGCAGCGCCCAGATTGAATAGTCGGTATTGCCGAGCATGTACTCGAGCAGCATCATCCTCGTCAGCGCTTCCCCGTCCAACTGGTTGAACACCAGGTGCGGCAGACGAACCTGCCGCCCGCTCAGCCGGCGTGCCACGTCGTTCTCGTGTTCGAGAAAAAGCGCGAGATGGGTCGACTGCCGTTTGTTCGATCGGGCGTCGACGTAGGCGCCTCGCGCCAGGCGGGCGCGGAACGAGAGCGGCGTGACCAGATTGGTGAGCTTGTAGGCGAGGTACTCGCGGATCACGTACTGGTCGAAGGCCTGATCGCTGCGGCAGTGCGTGCCCAGCTTCACGGTTGTCTGTCCCTCGAAGACCGTGCCGGCCACCTGGTCGTGCGGGAACGCAATCCGAATCGGCACGAAGTCGCAGGTGCGCGCAGTGAGTCGCAGGTGGCCGCGGGATCCGAGCGTGACGGGCAGCTCCACGCCTGCAGCCGCCAGCACCCCCGGGAACTGTTTCGCGCTGCCGGGCGTGCGGTCCGCGTTGATCAGACTGAGGTCGGACGTCAGCACGAAGTCGAGGATCGATTCGCTTTGAAACAGCTTGCGGTTCTGTGAGTCCGCCTCGCGCGCCAGCAGAACTTCGTCCGCCGGCCAGGGCTTGGCCCGGATCGGAGATTTTCCTGGTGATGGGGCGGAAGCGGGTTGGGCCAGGAGCGCCGGCGCGGCCAGCACGAGCGCCACGAGCGCGAAGCACGCGAGACGTCGCATCATGGATGCTCCCTGGTCAGCGGCCGCGCCACGTCCGGGCGACGTGTGATCGCGGTGGCGCCAGCAGTGTATCAGTTCGGCAAAGTCGATCGACCACATTCGCGGCCGCTTTGGAGTGGCAGCATGCCTGCCACCCGCTCGTCGCATGGACCGAACCGCGCCATGGATCAGGAGGACGCGCCGGGGCGTCGCCCAACCGCGCCAGGTCCTCTCTGACCGGCCCGGAATGGGTCCTCTTCGAGGAACTCGATATTTCGCAACCCGTGACTGGGCGTGGGCGGCGGTCAGGCCGAGAGGGCGCCGTCGCTCGCAGCCGGAACCGGTGGCGCGGCCCGCATCACCACGCTGATCGATCCGTTGTTTTCGAGAATAGCGGTCTGGACGTCCTCCTGGCAGCTGCAGCCGGCCTGGCGCAGCGCGGCGGTCAGCTCGTGGTGGGTGAGCTTCGCGCGCCGCATCACATCCTCGAAGACGCGGCCGTTGTGGATGATGACCTGTGGTCGTCCCTCGATCAGGCCTTCCAGCCGCTTGCTCTTGAACGTCGCATAGCCGATCCCATAGTTCAGCGCCACCAGAGTGACGGCGGACACCAGGCCGCCGACGAGCGAATTGTCACCACCATTCATCGAATTCTGCACCGCGTTGGAGAGCACCAGCAGCAGCACCAGATCGAACGGCGCCAGCTGGCCGATCTGCCGCTTGCCCGTGAGCCGCAGCAGCACGATCAGAAATGCGTAGACGACCGCCGAGCGCAGCACCAGTTCCCAGACGGGGACAGCGAGATTCCACATGGCGCTGACAGTTCTCCTGGTCAACGGTGCATCGCCGCCGATGCCTCGCCAGGACGTGATTCTACCGTGCCGATTCCGGCCCCGGGCGCGGCGTAAGGAACTCGACAAGATCCGAGGCTGGAAGCGCTGGGGAAAGGGGCCGAACAAGTCGCGATCTACATCGGATCGCGGCTTTCCAGGCGTCCAGATCGTCGGGGTCGACCCACGTTGAAATCCACGCACATCTTGCCCAGCAAGACGACTGATTCATGTGTTGACCGGCCTGCTGCACGACGACGACAGCGAGAGTCCCTCGCGCTCGACGTGCGATTCCGTTCAGTCCCTCATCTCAGTTCTCTTTCAGTCTGTGCGCCATCGAACATGTTCGGCTCTGTCTTGGGCGGGCGCGCGAAGCGCTGTACGTCATTGCAATCCTGGACATGCCGACCTCGACCGCGCCCTGCTCGGGTCGAGGCCGGACAGCTGAGCTGATGGTCAACCTTACGCGCACTGTCTCCCGGCTGACGAACCGCATGACACCGCGGTGAGAAATGGCCCAGAATCAGGCCTTGTCGTTCAGCATGGCCTTTGCCTGGTCAAAGGCGGAGGGGTGTCACAAATCATGAAGGGCCTATTCGCCGTGTTGGTGGTTGGCGTCGCGCTCGCCAATCCGGCGGCTCAAACCACCGGACGGGGGGCATCACCGCGGCGGTCGGTGGCCGCGACCCGAGCGACGTCGGTGCGCATCTCTGTTCGAGATCAAGGCGGCGCCAGCCTGCCGGGCGTTCGCCTCCTGGTGTCGGGCACCAGCGGCGGCGGGGAGTTCACCACCGGTGCCGCAGGCACGGCCATCGTCCCGATCGCCAAAGCCGGCCTGTTTCGCGTTCGCTGCGAGCGCGACGGCTTCGTCACGCTGGAGCGGGAATTCACCGTCGGCAGCGGCGCGTGGAACCCGGTTGATGTGGTCTTGAACGCCGCGCCGCCACCACCGCCACCGCCGCCGCCACCGGCACCCAAGCCGGCCCCGGTCGCCACGGTGCTGCCGAGCGGGCCCCCGATGATCATGTCGATTCCGGACTTCGTGGACAAGAACTTCATCGGGCGGGATCCGATGAAGGAGTCGGTTCTCGCGTGCAAGCCGATGGAAACCGTGCGGCTGCTGCAAATGCGCGACAACATTGCATCGCACGTGCACGACCGGGTCGATGAAGTGATCTACGTCGTGGCTGGCGAAGGCGCTGTCCGCATCGGCGAACAGGAAAATGCAATCCAAGCCGGCTCGCTCGTCTTCGTGCCCAACGGCAGCGAGCACGGCCTCGAGCGCCGAGGCAAGAATCCGCTGATCGTCGTCTCGACGCTGGTCGGGTCAGCGTGCGAGAGCGCCAAGACCACGCCGTAGCAACGGCCGGCCCTGGCGCCCGCCGGGTTACAGCTTTCGCAGGTACGCGAGCAGCGCCGCACGCTCCTCGGGCTTCGGCTGGCGGTCGAAGTGCACGCCATCGGTGGATGCGATCGGCGGCACCACACCGGGCGGCGCGCTGACCTGCACACGCTTGAAGAACTCGATGTAGTGGTCGACCACCTCTTCGAGGGTGTCGGCGCTGTTGTTGTGAAAGTACGGAGCGGTCCTGCTGATCCCACGCAGGCCGGTGATGTCGAACTTGTCCCAGTCGTCGGCGCCGGTCGGGCCGCCGACGAACCCGGTCAGCAGCGCGCGACCGGGATCGGAGCTGGATCGACGAACCCTGGCTCCCACCGGCAGCGGCGGCGCCGGGGCGCCCGGCGTGGCGGGCAGTGGACATGCCGTGACGCGTTCGCCGGGCGGCGGACACGGTGTCGGCACCGACAAGGTAATCTCGTAGATTCGGCTGTTGCGGGTGAGACGATCTGGACACGCGGCAAAGGCGAATCGGGCCGGCACCGCGGTGTCGATTGGCCGCGGACACTGCGTCGAGATGGTGTGGAATCGAACGACCGGAAGCTGCGCTGTCGACTGCCCCGAACCACCATGACATTGGGCGCAGGCGCGTACGAACACCGCCTTGCCCTGCGCCTCCAGCTCCGTGAGCGGCGGATCCGCGTCCGGCAACGGCGTCGTCCCTTCCCGCACCGCGTCTGACAGCGCGCGGACGCGGTTGTTCGTGAACAGCACGCGCTGGAACGACGCCATGTCGTCCAGGAGCTGTTGCGGCGGTTGCTGCTGCAGCTGCGCGTGGTCGGTCAGGGCACCGAGAGCCTGCTCCTGGAGCGTCGCGACCCGTCCGTCGAGTTGATACCCGCCCGTGTTGTTCGGCCCGCGCGGCCAGGCGTTCGCGCCGTCCGGCCCCGTCAGCGCCACGTCGTTGACGCTCGGCACGGCGCGCCACACATCCACGAACGTCTCGCTCGAGAGGCCATTGGTGGCGGGGTCGACGAGCCTGATATTGGGCGGCAGCGGGAAGACGATCCGGACCAGGCCGTTCTGGCGAAGGTTGCTGTAGTCGTTGGCGCTCTCGCCGTTGATCCGGAAGTCGTCGGCATCGATCGGCCTGAACAGCGGGTCGTCCGCGCGGCGATCCCAGCGGCGCCTCAGCTGCAGGAGCCTGAACCGCGTCTCGACGCTGGCAGGCGACAGCTGGAAGTGATCCGTCGCCATGTGACAGTCGGCGCACGAACGTCCATTCCCGATCAATCCGCGCGGCTGGCGATCGAAGAACGCCAACAGGCCGCGAACGACAGCATCGCAGGGCTCGCCATCGCAGTGGCCCGTGCCCTGTGCCAGGGTGACGACATCCTGCCCGGTCTCCGCGAGCGAGAATACGGCACTACTGGCTTTGATCACCAGCGTCGGAAACACGACGAGACAGCAGGCGATGAGCAGGAGTCGTGGCTTCACAGAGGTTCTCCTCAGGGTTCAGGCTGCCGCCAGCCTTGGCGGACTGCCCCTCGAGACAGAAGGCGGCGTTTGCCGACCGGAACTACCATGCGTCTCGCACATTCTTTCCGGCGGCCGACCGGTCGACTCTGTGTCAAGATCCCGGCCGGGCATGTCACTCGAGATCACGCAACTGTTGCTGGCCTGGAATCAGGGCGACGAGCAGGCTCTCGACCGGCTGATGCCGCTGGTCCACGATGAACTCCACCTGCTCGCTCATCGCCACATGGCCGGTGAGCGTACCGGCCATCCGCTCCAGACCACCGCGCTCGTCAACGAAGCCTATCTCCGCCTGATCGACTCGAGCCGCGTGCGGTGGCAGAACCGCGCCCACTTCTTCGCGATCTCCGCGCAGCTGATGCGGCGCATCCTGGTGGACGTCGCCCGGGCGCGCAAGAAGCTGAAACGCGGCGGCGACGCCATTCAGGTGTCGCTGGACGAGGCGATGTCGATCTCGCACGAGCCAGGCGCCGATGTGGTCGCGCTCGACGAGGCGTTGACGGCGTTGGCCGCCTTCGACGAGCGCAAGAGCAAGGTCGTCGAGCTGCGATTTTTCGGCGGTCTCACTGTGGAGGAGACCGCTGAAGTATTGAAAGTGTCGGTGATGACGGTCATGCGTGACTGGAGCTTCGCCAAGGCCTGGCTGCTGCGGGAGCTGGAAAAGACGTCATGACCCCTGAGCGGTGGAGGGAGATCGAGCAGCTGTATCACGCGGCGCTGGAACGCGGCGCGGACGAGCGCCAGCAGTATCTCGACGAGGCCTGCTCCGGAGATCAGGCACTGCGACGCGAAGTCGATTCACTGTTCGATTCCGCCGCCCGCGCCCAGCACTTCATGGAACAGCCGGCCGCGCAGCTTCTGACCAGCGCCATGCGCCAGGCCGAGCAACCGTCCATACCTGGCCGATTTGTCGGCCGCGTGTTCGGCGGCGCCTACCGGGTGCAGGCGCTGATCGCCGCGGGCGGCATGGGCGAGGTCTATCGCGCGCTCGACCTGCGCTTGAATCGGACCGTCGCGGTCAAGACGCTGCCCGGGCACCTGTCTGACCACCCGAAGCGCCGCGAGCGCTTTCTGCGCGAAGCTCGGATCGTCTCCAGCCTGAATCATCCGCACATCTGCACGCTTCACGACGTCGGTGTCGAGGACGGCGTCGATTACCTGGTCATGGAGCACATCGAAGGCGAAACGCTGCAGAAACGACTGCATTCCGGATCGCTGCCATTGGCGCGCGCGCTCGAATACTCGATCCAGATCGTCGACGCCCTCGACAAGGCCCATCGCAAGGGCGTCATTCACCGCGACCTGAAGCCGGGCAACGTCATGCTGACGAAACTGGGCGTGAAGCTGCTCGATTTCGGGCTGGCCACCCGCGAAGCGCGCGCCGGGATCGCGTTCGACGACGCCGGCCAGGACCTCTCGTCGAAGCTGACCGCGGCGGGCGCCATCGTCGGCACGCTGCAATACATCTCTCCTGAGCAGCTCGAAGGCAAACCGGCGGACAGCCGGGCGGACCTCTTCGCCTTCGGTGCGCTGGCCCTCGAGATGATCACGGGCCGGACCGCTTTTCAAGCGGCCAATCGGGCTCAGCTCGTCGGCGCGATCCTCAAGGACGATCCGCCGTCGCTCGACCGCTCCATTCCGGGCCTGCCGCCTCGCCTCGCCCCGACCCTGTCACGCTGTCTTGCCAAGGATCCCGACGATCGGTGGCAGTCCGCCGGTGACCTGCTGTTCGAGTTGCAATCGATCGGCGGCGCGAACGTCCGGTCTGGGTCGGACGCGCCGCCGCACCGCGGGCTCTCACGCCGGGTCGAGCGCGCGCTCTGGGCCGCCGCCATCATCGCCGTCGCCGCGGTCGCGCTGTTCTCGGCGCGCAATCGCGGCGCTCGCACGTTGATCCCGCCCGCCGCGACGCCGCCGATCCGCTATACGCTCTTCCCCGCCTCAGGGACCGCGCTGGATTCGCGGTACGGGCTGCCGTTCGCTGTATCTCCGGACGGCCGTCAGGTCGTGTATGCCGCTACCAGCGCTGACGGGACCGAGCAGCTGTGGCTCCGCTCGTTGTATGCCGATCTCGAGAAACCGGTACCCGGCACCGACGGCGCCAATACTCCATTCTGGTCGACCGACGGCGAGTGGATCGGCTTCTTCGCGGCCAACAGCTTGAAGAAAGTGCGCGTATCCAGCGGCCTCACTCAGGTCGTCGCCCCCAACGTGCAGACCAAGGGCGGCGCGTCGTGGAATGGCGAGAATGTCATCGTGTTTTCGACCGGACCCGGCGGGCTGGCCCGGGTATCGGCGGCGGGTGGCCCGGTCTCGGCCGCCACGACGGCGAGCGAGGGCAGTCACTTCTGGCCGCAATTTCTGGCAGACGGCCAGCACTTCATTTATGCGGCAGCCTTGACCAACAGCCTTGACCTCGCATCGCTCGGCGACGACGCGCCGCGGATCCTGATGAAGTTCCCGGTCCGGATTTCGGCGCTGGCCTACGTGCCCGGCTACGTGTTCTTCGTCCAGGACGCCACGCTGTTTGCGAGGCCGTTCGACGAACAGCGCCTCGGGTTTTCCGGTGAAGCCGTGCGGGTGGTCGATGGCATTCCGGTGATGGCAACCGGGCGGGCGCCATTCTCGGTGTCGGCTGCCGGCGTGCTGGCCTACTGGCCGACACCGGTCGGGACACCGTCCGTGCTGCACTGGTACGAGCGCGACGGTCGCGCCTCGGTTGCGGTGGCGACGCCAGCGAAGTACGCCGGATTTGCCGTCGCACCAGATGCCAGCCAGGTGGCGTTTTCCCGCGCCGGCGCGAGCGGGGGTACCGACCTGTGGATCCGCGATCTGGGTCAGGACCACGAGCGTCAGCTCACATTCGACGGGGCGGCATTTACTCCCCAATGGTCGCCGGATGGAACCCGCATCGCCTTCAGTGGTCCGGCTGAGCACCCGCCCGTGAAACTGTTCGTCAAAGGCGTCGGCAACGCCGCCGCCGCGACGCGGTTCGGCGTCTCGAAGACGCCAAACTTTGCGTCGAGCTGGAGCGGGGACGGCCGCTCCATCGTCAGCGTGCGCATCGATCCCGCCACTCGCAACGATCTCTGGGTCCACCGGCTCGACGACGGCGTTGACGAGCGGCTGCCCGTCAACACCTCGGCCAACGAGTTTCATGGCCGGGTCTCTCCGGATAGCCAATGGATCGCCTACCAGAGCGACGCCGGCGGACAGAGCGAGGTGTGGGTGGCGAGCTTTCCATCGGGAGCGATCCAGCGTCAGATCTCGGTTGGAGGAGGGATCGCGCCGGAATGGGGTCGTGGCAGCAGCGAGATCGTGTATGTGTCCGACGACAAGCGAATGATGTCGGTCACCGTCAGCGCGGTTGCGGGCACCGTGCAGGTCGGCGCCCCACGGACGCTGTTCGAGATCAGGAACATGGTCGACGTCGATCCGGCGGTCTTCCCCACTTCCAACGCCTACGTCACGGCGGCGAACGGCGAGCGGTTTCTCGTCGCCGTGAGAGCTGGCGACCCCAACCCACTGCCGATCAACATCGTCGTCAACTGGCCGGCATTGTTGAAGCGCTGAGGCCGACTGCGCCGGGGGTAGAATCAGCACACAGGAGCTGACGATGCCTCGACGTGCGTGCATGCTGATCGCGATTGGCGCGTGGACCTGCCTGGCCACGACACCGGCGGCGCAAACCGGTTCAACGGATTGGGACGCGAGATTTCGCGAGCTGCCGCAACCGTCGAACATGCGCGCGGCGATGGAACGGCTGAGCGCCCGGCCGCATCACGTCGGATCGCCTTACGACAAAGACAACGCCGAGTGGCTGCTGGCGCGCTTCAGGGAATGGGGCTGGGACGCGGACATCGAGACGTTCAGCGTCCTGTTCCCGACGCCGACCGAGCGTGTCCTCGAACTGCTGGAACCGACCCGCTTCACGGCGAAGCTCGATGAGCCCGTCGAAGCGGTCGATCCCACTTCGAATCAGAAAAGCGAACAGCTTCCCACTTACAACGCTTACTCGATCGACGGCGACGTCACCGGACCGCTGGTCTACGTCAACTACGGGCGTCCGGAAGACTACGAAGTGCTCGAGCGCTACGGCATTTCGGTCAAGGGTGCCATCGTGCTGGCGCGCTACGGCGAGTCGTGGCGCGGCATCAAACCCAAGGTCGCGGCCGAGCATGGCGCCATCGGCTGCCTGATTTTTTCCGATCCGAAGGACGATGGCTTCGGTGACGGCGATGTGTTTCCGAAGGGCCCGATGCGTCCCCGCGACGGCGCACAGCGTGGCAGCGTGATGGACATGCCGGTCTATCCGGGCGATCCGCTGACGCCCGGTGTCGGCGCCACGCCGGACGCCAAACGTCTGGCGGTCAAGGACGCCCAGACGCTGACGAAGATTCCGGTCATGCCGATCTCGTACGGCGACGCGCAGCCGCTGCTGGCCTCGCTGACTGGCGCGGTCGTGCCCGACGGCTGGCGCGGCGGGCTGCCGATCACCTATCGCTTCGGCCCGGGCGCCGGACGGGCCCACTTGAAGCTGGTGTTCAGCTGGGATCAAAAACCGCTCTACGACGTCGTCGCCCGGCTGCGCGGCTCGACCTTTCCCGAGCAATGGGTGGTGCGCGGCAATCATCACGACGCGTGGGTCAACGGTGCCGAAGATCCGGTCAGCGGCCTCGCGGCGATGCTCGAGGAAGCGCGCGGCTTCGGCGAGCTGCGCCGGCAGGGATGGGCGCCCAAGCGCACGATTATCTACTGCGCCTGGGACGGCGAGGAGCCGGCGCTGCTGGGGTCGACGGAGTGGGCGGAAGCCCACGCCGCCGAGCTGCAGCAGCACGCGGTGGCGTACATCAATTCCGACGACAACGGGCGCGGCTTCCTCGACGTGGAGGGCTCGCACACCCTCGAGCATTTCATCAACGACGTGGCGCGCGACATCACCGATCCGGAAACGCATCTGACGGTCTGGCAACGGCGGCAGGCGCGGGCGATCGAGAGCGCGAAGGCGGAGGACAAGGAGAAGGTCCGCTCCCGCGCCGATTGGCGGATCGGCGCCCTGGGCTCGGGCTCCGACTTCACGCCGTTTCTGCAGCATCTGGGTATTCCTTCGCTCAACATCGGCTACAGCGGAGAAGACAGCAGCGGCATCTACCATTCGGTCTACGACGACTTCTACTTCTACACCCACTTCCTCGACACCGATTTCGTCTACGGGCGCGCGCTGGCGCAGACCGTCGGGACCGCGATCATCCGGCTCGCCGACGCCGATCTCCTGCCGTTCCGCTTCGCCAACCTTGCCGACACCGTGCGCACCTACGATGAGGAGCTGCAGCTGTTGGTCAAGACCCGGCGGGACGAGATCCGCGAGCGCAACCGCGAGATTGCAGACGGAGTGTTTGCCGCCATCGACGACCCGCGCCGGCCCCGTGTGGCCCCGAAACCCGAGGCCATGCCGCCGGCGTTGGAATTCACGCCGCTGTCGCGCGCGATCGAAACCCTCACCAGGCGCGCCGTGGTCCTCGACGAAGCACGAAGCGCGGCCGCGAAGAAGGCGGCGCCGCCGGCCGCCCTGGCCGCCATCGACGCCAGGATTGCGCTGTCGGAGCAGCAGTTGCTCGATACCGCCGGCCTCGTGCACCGCGAATGGTACAAACACCTGCTCTACGCGCCGGGCTTCTACACCGGCTATGGCGTCAAGACCGTCCCCGGCGTCCGGGAGGCGATCGAACAAGGTCAGTACGACAAGGTGCCGGCGGAAATGGCTCGCGTGGGGCAGGCGATCGAGCGTGAAGCCGCGTGGCTGGAGAGCATCACCAAGATGCTCAACGCCTTGAAATGAGCATCGGCGTCACCCCACGACCTCGCGCAACGCCGCACCAAAGCGCGCAATCTCCGCCGTCGTGTTGTAGTGCGCCAGCGACGCGCGCACGGCGCCGGACGGCAGCAGGCCGAGGCGCGCCATCAAACGCGGCGTATACATGTGACCGCTGCGGAGGCCAATGTCGCGAGCGGCGAGGCCGGCGGCGATCGCAGAGGGGTCGCGCTTGGCCACGCTGAAGCAAAGAGTCGGCACGCGCTCGTGCAGGCGGGCCCGATTGGTGACGCCGTGCACGGTGAGGCCGGGAATGGCTGCCACCTCGTCGAGCAGCGCGGCCGACAGCGTCCGCTCGTAGGCGGCGATCGTCCTCATCGCCGTGTGGATCGCCGTAGTCCGCCCGGCAGCGCCGGCGCCTGGCTCGGCCGTCGTTGCCGCGGAGCGACCCAGACTTTCCAGGTACGCAATCGCGGTGTCCATGCCCGCGACGTTTTCGTAGGCGTAGGTGCCGGCCTCGAGCTTGTCCGGCGTGACGTCGGGGATGAAGTCCTCGCGAAACGTGGGAAGCCGATTGATCGCCTCGCGGCGGCACCAGGCGAAGCCCATGTGCGGCGCGAACACTTTGTAGCCGGAGCACACCAGGTAGTCGCAATCGAACGCCTGCACGTCGATCGGCAGGTGCGGCGCGTAGTGAACGGCGTCGAGGAAGACTTCGGCGCCGACGGCATGCGCGCGCCGCGCCACGTCGGTCACGTCGACGAGGCTGCCGGTGGCGTTCGACGCCAGCGTGCAGGCGACGAGACGGGTGCGGCCGGTCAGGAGCGGCTCGAGATCGGCAGCGTGCAGGCGGGGGCCATCCTCACCCACCCGCGCCCGCCACCAGACGATGCGCGCGCCGGCGCGTTCGAGCGCGAGCCAGGTCGCCACGTTCGATTCGTGATCGAGATCGCTCAGCACAATCTCCGGCCGCGAGGCGAGCGTCTGCCCCACCGCCAGACTGATCGATCGGATGAAGGACGTGGCATTGAGGCCGAACGCGATCTCATCGGCGCCGTAGGCATTGACGAACGCCGCAACGCTTTCGCGCGCACGCGCGATGGTCGCGTCCACCTCGCGCGACTGGCGATAGGGGCCGCCGCGCTGCACGTTCCGCGTCAGCAGATGGTCGGCCACCGCCGCCAGCACCGTGTCCGGCACCTGGGCGCCGGCGGCGTTGTCGAAGAACACGAATCGATCGGCGTGCGTCAGCGCCGGGAAGCGACGGCGGATCGCCTCGACGTCCAGGGACGGCGCGCCGGAGATGGAGGATTGGTCAGGCATGAGTGTGTCTGCGCATCCGAGCGTACATGATCGAGATCAGGCCGAGGAAGGGAAGAAAGGACACCACGCTGTATTGCAGGCCGTCGACGAAGAAGGTCGTCGCCGAGACCGCGGTCAGTGCCACGATGGCGCACCAGGCCAGGGCGCGATGGGCCGGCATCCTGATCGGCAGCCGCCGCAGTTGCTCGGGCGTCAGCGCCGCGCGAAAGCGCAGGTAGGTGAACAGGATCACGATCCAGATGAACAGCATGCCGGCGACGGCCGTGCCATACAACGCGAGAAAGGCGTTGACCGGCGCGTAGACGGCGAGCAGGATCGCGGCGCCGACGCCGGTGCTGGCGACGGCGACAGCGCGCAGCGGCACGCCGTTGGCCTCGACACTGGCCAGCCCCCGCGGCGCATAGCCGGATTGCGCGAGCGACAGCAGCATGCGCGCGGTCAGGTAGAGATTGGAGTTCGCGCTCGACAAGGCGGCGGAGATCACCACCAGGTTCATGGTGCCGGCCGCGAAGGGGATGCCGACCGCGGTAAAGGCGCGTACAAAGGGGCTGCCGGTGATGCCGCCCCCGCTGCCGCTCTCGGCCAGCTGGCGCCACGGAGTCATCAGCAGCATCACGCCAATCGCCAGCACGTAGAACAGGATCAGCCGCAGCACCAGCGTCCGCATCGCGCGCGGAATGGACGTTTCCGGATGTTCGGCTTCGCCGGCGGTCACGGCAATGCCTTCGATGCCCATATAGCTGGTGATGACGAGCGTCAGCGCCAGCCACACGCCGCGCCAGCCGTGGGGCAGGAAACCGCCGGGGCCGGCGGTCAGGTTGCGCAGTCCGGTGGCCGGCCACGGACCCACGCCGGTGACCAGCACCAGGCCCACCACGATGAACGCCAGGATCGCGATCACCTTGATCAGCGCGAACCCGTACTCGACCTCGCCGAACACCCGCACCTGCGCCGTATTGATCGCGATGAGCGCCGCAGCCATCACCGCCACCCAGAGCCACGGCGGCACGCCCGGAAACCAGAAGGCGAAGTAGATGGCGACAGCGGTGACCTCCGCTCCAATCGCGAGAATCTGCACGAAGGCATAGGTTGCGCGCACCACGAACCCGAACCAGGGCGACAGATAGCGATCCGCGAAGACGCCGAACGATCCTGCCACCGGATGCACCACCGCCATCTCGGCGAGCGCATAACCCATCACGAGCGCGATCAGCGCGCCGAAGCCGTAGGTCACGATCACGCCGGGCCCGGCCAGACGGATCGTGACCGTGCTGCCGAGGAACAAGCCGACGCCGATCGCGCTGCCCATCGCCATCATGGCGATCTGGCGCGGCACCAGCGCTCGCTTCAGCCCTTCGGACGCCGGCACGGGATGCAGGAACACGCGCGTCAGCGCGGTCCGGTCCACTCCAGGACGACGAGGAGCGGCCGGTGATCGGAGGCTACCGGTTCGTCGACGATGATCGATTCGATGACGCGCCAGCGCGCCGCGGGTCGGATGAGCACATAGTCCACGCGGAGTCTCGGCCGCCCGGTCGGCCCGATCGGCGACGGATCGACAGCGGGCGGATTGGCCCAGCGTCCCTGCAATTCCTCCAGGATCGGCGTGTCCGGCCGCGCATTCAGGTCTCCCGCCAGGATGGCGGCGAAACCGTCGTCGCGCGCCAGTCGATCGTTGAGGTAACGGACCTGCGCCAGGCGATTCTCGGGATCCCGTCCCTGGTCGAGATGCGTGCAGGTGAAGCCGACGTGGGGGCCGCCGTCGCCTACCGCGACCTCCACCGTCAGCGCGGTGCGCGGTTCACGGTCAGCAGGGGTCGGAAGCGGATCGTTCCGGGTCTGGAGGACCGGCCACCGCGACAGCACCGCGACACCGTACTCACCTCCCCGATAGTCCATCGACTTGCCGAACGTCGGGTGCAAACTGGTCAGGCGCGCGAGCTCGGACAGCTCCTTCACGCCATTGGTTCGCTCCGTCCCTTCGTCCACTTCCTGAAGGGCCACCAAATCGGGGTGGACCGAAGTCATGACCGTGGCCAGCCGCGACAAGTCGAAGCGGCCGTCGGTGCCTTCGCCGTGGTGGATGTTGTAGGTCAGGACTCGCAGAGTGAGAGGCACTGGCTGGGGAACGCGACTCCATACCACCAGCAACAGCACAGTCGAAGAGAAGACGCGGTTCATGAAGGAGCCGGGCGCGCCTTCATGATACGCCCGAACCCGTCGCCGGCGGCCACCATCAACCTTTCAGCCTTCAGCGGGTTGGGAGTTATTCAACGGGACAGGCGTGCGATCGCGGCCCGTGCGTAGTCGGTCATCCGGTAGCTCATGTTGTGGGCTTTCAATCGTGGTACCAACGTGTTGAACTCGTTCGCCGCCGCGGCTCGATCGCCCGAAAATTCCGCGAGGCTGGCGTGGACGAAGTCGCGCCGCAGTTGCTGAAGGTCGTCGGCCCGCTCATTGGGAGCGAGCCACAAATACGTCTTCCAGTTTTCGTCGGGCGCGACCGCCTCGAGGACGTCGCGATACTCATTCCCCTGACTCGAATTGACGTCGTACACGTACCCAGCACGGCTCTTGATCCCGGGCTCGAGCGGTTCGTCACTCTTCCTCATCGCGTTCAGTGTCCGGACGAATTCAGCGCGCATGCCCGGATCGTCATCATGCATGAGCCCGCCGAGTTGCATCTCTCGCACCAGCCGCCGTTGCTTGCCGCTGGCCAGAGCGGTCTGGAAATGACGAATCGCCGCGGCGCCGTCGCCGTGGGTCTGGAGCAGCCAGTTGCCGATCATGGCGTTGGCGAAGACGTTCGACGCGTCGATGGCGAGCGCACGCCGGAAGACCGGCTCGGCGCCGTCGAATTCCTTGAACGCGATTTTCTCGTTGAGCCAGTGCGTCCAGCCGAGGTGCGCGAGGATGTCGGCGGCGCGCACGTCGTGGCCGCTGGTCCGGGCCAGACCGGCCTCGAGCACCGCCTTCAGCCGCGCCAGCGGCGGCCCAGCCAGATCCTCGGCCTTCTGCCCTTCACCGACCAGCACGTGAAAATTTTCCAGCCACGCCATCGCCGCGTTCACCTGGCCGTCGAGCGCGACCCGGTTGGTAGGATCGAGGCTGAGCACCTGCTGATAGGAATCGAAGGCCGATTCGTACTCCGTCTGACCGGCCTGCGTGGTCGCGGTTTCGAGCAGCTGGGTGACACGCGCATGGCGTTGGTACGACGCACGCCAGGGGCCGATGCCCAGACTGGCGGCGAGCACGAGCGCCATCGCCGCAATCACCGCGGCAGCGGACCACGGCCACCATCTCGGAAACGATGTGGCGGGCGCCAGCTTCAGCGAGGCCGCGAGATGGGCGCAGTCGTCCTTGAAACTCGCGTCGTGCAGTTCCACCGCCTGATGGAACGACAGATCGGCCAGAGCAGACGGCAGCCCGCTCAGGGCGGCCGCGGTGGCACCGCCGACAAACACCGGCACCACGTTGGCCCTGCGGGCGAGCGCAGCGCCGATCTCGTGCACGACATAATCTTCGTGTCCCGCCGCGACGCGCTGCCGCAGGATGTCGAGCCAGCGCGGACCGATCACCGCCAGGACCACGGCGCACCCGGCCAGCGTCTGATCGATGGCCTCGGCGAAGTTCTGCCCCGGTCCGATGTCCTCCACGTCCATGAAGACCCGATGAACGCCGAGAAGCGCGCCGAGACAATCCGCCAGCCGACCGGCGTACGCCGCAGCATCGTCGCGCCGGTAGCTGATGAAGATGTTGTCCACGCGGCTGCGGTCCTTCTGTCGCCAGGCTCAGCGCGCCGCCGGATGGACGGCCTGACCTTCGCTGGCGCGGTATCCGCGGAGCATGTTCGGCAACGAGTAGTTGCCTTCGTGGCAGGCGTATTCGTAGATCGGTCCGGGTGAGCGCGCCAGCGTCAGTTCGCCCTTCCATGGCTGGGTGAAGGCGGTCGGGTCGTCGATCTCGAAGCGATAGAGCAGGGTGTCGGCGTCGAGAAGGCTGAACCGCTCGACCACGTGCAGATGGCGGTCCCACCCGAAGTTGCCGCCCGCATCGCCGTAGAACCCGCCGGCGTCGTTGAAGTTGGTCGTGTCGACCTCCAGCGTGTCGCCGGCCCAATGACCGATCGAGTCGCCCATCCACCGCCTGATGCCGGTCGGCAGATGCGCACGTCCGTCGAGATGAATGATTCTGGCGTCGTGCATCATTTCCGCGTGCACCAGGAACGCGTCGCTGGTCTGCATGATCTGGTAGTTGCTGTTGTAGGAGTACGGCAGCATGGGCGGCCCGGCGGTCACGAACGCCAGACACTGATCCTGCAGGCCGGTATCCTGGGCGCTCGCGGCGTTCTTCATGGCATCGACGCGCCGGCGCTTGACCTCGGCGGCCGCGGCGGTGAGTGCCGGAATGCGACCGTCGGACGGTTCGGTGACGATCGACGTGCGATGCGTCTTGACGACCCGCGAGCCGTACTCGCGATAGAACGTATTGTAGGTGCCGGTCCCCCTCTTCTTTGACGCGGTCTCCGCCGGCGCCGGCTCCTCATTGCTGGCGACGACCTGGCGTTCCCACTCCGCGGCTTCCTCCGCGGTGAAGAAGGCTTTGTCCTTCAACGCCAGCGGGCGTTCGAGCGGCGTCGCCGTCGCGGAGTTCCAGATGCCATCGAAGCCGCGATGCGCGAGGAGGCTGCTGCCCGGACCCGCTGCGGAGGACCGAACCAGCAACAGCGCGACCCACATGAGCAGCAGCAATGACGTCGGTCGCAGCCCAGCGTTCATCATCGTTACATCGAAGCCTTTCGACAACCGGTCCAATACTACGCGCGCGCGCGTCGCGCCGGTATGGGATTGTCACACCCGGGCTGGGAAGCGGCGCTGACGTCCTTCCTCGGCCGTCGCAAGATCGACGACGTCCGCGAGCGCGATGGCCTTGCGAAACTCCGTGATTCCATCAGATCGGGCTGGAGCACAGCTGGCGGCTGAATCTTAGGCGCGGCTCCCGTCAGCGTCGATGGAATGATGTGTCAGTTTGTTTCAAACCGGGACAGTCGAGCGCAAATACAATGGCCAGTTCCAGGAGGTCAGCGATGAGCTTCGTCGCGTATCACGGCTATCCCACCGCCGATCACAAGACATTCGCCGACCAGTACCTCGGTCTTGGCTACAAGTATCTGACGTTGAGCATCTATGGGACTCCGCAGCATCCGTTGTTTGCCGGCGTCCTCCTTCCGGGTTTCGCGCCACACGTACAACGGGAATTCCACAGCATGAATGCCAGCCAGTTTTTGAATCGCCTCAACACCGAATTGAAGCTGGGATGGGGACCGGTGATGGTAGTGGCCACGGGGCCGGCCGGATCGGAGAGGTACGCCGCCGTGTTCGAGAAAATGAGCACGATTCCGTACACCAGGAACCGCTTGACCGCCGCCGAGTTCGACAGCCTCAACGCGTCGGCGCGCGTCAGCGACCCGGCCAAGAGCGTCAATCCCTCGACCATTCTGTCGTGGGCCGGCGTCCACGGCACCAAGGCCGACCCGCGCTACATCGGGATCTGGTCGGCGAACCCCAAGCGGATCGTTTGGAACGTCAGCCGCCTCAATCCGGCCGACGACCAGCATTGGTTCGACGCGTCGAACCACCAATGGGCGCGCGCGATCTTCAGCGTCTACTCACCCGACCTGGACGAGTACGTCTCTCTGTATCGCGATGACGCACCGATCGACTATCTCTCCGACCCGGCGATGAAGCCGGACGACTATCAAAAGCGGTTCGACACGTTGAGCAAGGACGGCTACATCCCGACGTGCGTGCAGGGCTCGGGCGAGGGGAACGCGCTGATTACGCCGATCTGGACCAGGTCGGGGTCCACCGGCAATCGTGTGTGGCACGCTCCGACCGGACCGGCGCCGGCGCCGAGCCTGGGCGGCTTCGACACCTACATGAGGGCGTACATGGAGAAGAATCGCGTGCGAGCCGGGGCCGTGGCCGTGGTGAAGGGCACCAGGCTGGTGCTCGCTCGCGGCTACACCTACGCGGAACCTCCGTATCCGGTCACGCATCCGGACAGCATCTTCCGCATCGCCAGCTGCAGCAAGCTGATTACCGCCGTCGCCATGCTGCAACTCAGCGAGTTGAGCAACGCACCGCTCAAACTGAACGACACGATCTACAACCGGCTGCCATTCGCGATTCCCGGGAATACGCCAGGCCTGAACTTCCTGAAGTTGGTGACGGTGGACGATCTGCTCTGCATGATCGCCGGCTACGATGGATCGATCATGTCGGAAGCGAGCGTGGCGAATACGCTCGGCCTGCAGAACTTCCCCGTCAACAAGACGCAGCGGGCGCGGGCGATGATCCAGACGCAGGCGTTGACAGGCGCCCCCGGGACATCCGAACACTATTCCAATCTCAGTTACTCGCTCCTCGGCCTGCTGCTGGAACAGAAGACGGAAACGACCTACGCCGACTACGTGCAGGCCCATATCCTCGAGAAGTTCAAAGGGCCCGCCAATATCTGGCGGCCTCGTCTGGACGTCGCGGCCACGGGCGCGCAACCGGCCGGCGCGGTTCTGCAGCACGCCTCAGATGCGGCCAACGGCCGAACCGTTCTGGCCGGCCAGGTGTCCGATTCCCATCGTCCGTTCGTGCCTTTCGTATACGGCGGCGCCGACTATTCGACCTACGACGCGTACGGCGGTTGGTGCATGGCGAGTGTGGACTTCGCAGCGTTCCTGGCGACGCTGAATCGAACTCCGTGCGCCTATTTCAAGAATCACGCGACGCTCGCGCTGCTCTCCAAGCAGAACAAGGCCTACAGCACGACGCTGGCGGGCAAGCCACTCGAGGATCCGCTCTGGGCGCGCGGCTGGTCGCTCGGCACCTTCAATGGCGTCAACCTGCGCTGGTGGGGTGGAACCCTGAGCGATATCGGCTGCTACTTCTCGCTCGATGACAACGGGGTGGCGATCGTGGCGTTCCTGAACACCGGGATGAACACCATCGATGCGTCCTATTGGAATGGCCTGCAAGCTGTGGCGGCGGGCGTATCTCAGTGGGGCTCCGAGGATTTCTTCCTGCAGTACAACTTGAAGATTCCCTAGATCGTCAAGGAAGGCGGAACCAAGCGACCGCTCGAGACGGGCCGCCGGGAACCGGCTATAGACTGTCTACGTCTCAGGCTATAGAATTTCTATATCCTATGACCCTCCACTCCTCCCGGCCCGACGCCCGCACCGACCTGCTGCACGGCACGCTCGACATGCTGATCCTGCGCACGCTGCAATGGGGACCGCAGCACGGCTATGCGATTGGACAGACGATCCGCGCCCAGTCCTCCGACGTGCTGCAGGTGGAGGCCGGCTCGCTCTATCCCGCGCTGCAGCGTCTCTCGAAGAAAGGCTGGGTGGCGTCGAAATGGGGCCAGACCGGGGCCAACCAGCGCGCCAAGTTCTATCGCCTCACGCCCGCCGGCAAGCAGCAGCTCGTGCGCGAGCACTCGCGATGGACCGAGCTCGTCAACGCGATCACCCAGATCATGACGCCGGCGCTCGCGCCGGGAACCGAGGAGTAACGGATGCTCGACGATGACGACTTCCAGGAGGAAATTCGCGCGCATCTGCAGATCGCTGCCGACGACAAGATCGCCGGCGGCGCCGATCCCGCACACGCGACCCTCGAAGCGCGGAAGGAGTTCGGCAACGTCACGCTGACAACCGAAGCCGCGCGCCGGGTCTGGACGCCGTGGTGGCTCGAGGCGTTCTTCGATCAACTCAGCGACCTTCGCTATGTCATCCGCGCACTCGCGAAGAATCCGATGTTCGCGCTGACGGTGGTGGGCGTCCTCACGCTCGGGATCGGCCTGAACGCGGCCGTCTTCACGATGCTCAAGAGCATGGCGCTCAGCCCGGTCGCTGGAGTCGATCGTTCATCGCAGCTCGCCACCGTCTACCGCGAAACGACTGCGGGCCGCGCGCTCAGCCTCTCGTACCCGGACTATGTCGACCTCCGCGATCACAATCAGGCGTTCACCGGGCTGATGGGATCGAGCCTCGCGACGGTCGGCCTCGGCAGGGGCCGCGGCTCCCGCGCGCTGTTTGCCGAGCTCGTCACCGGAAACTACTTTCAGGTCCTCGGCGTCCGTGCCGAGCGCGGCCGCACGCTGCTTCCGTCCGACGAGACCGCACCCGGCCAGCAGCCGGTCGTCGTTTTGAGTGACGGCCTGTGGCGCCGTGACTTCGGCGCCGATCCGGGTATCGTCGGCAAGGCGCTCGAGATCAACGATCACCGTCTTACGGTGGTCGGCGTCGCCGATCAGTCGTTCCACGGCACGACAGTGGTCTACGACGTCGAGCTCTACATTCCGGTGATGATGGCGCCGGATCTCGGCTTCGCATTCGGGAGCCGCCAGACGACACCCTCTGGCATCTTCGCCGATCGCAGCGCCTCGTTCTTCGAGCCGCAGGGGTTTCGGCGGCCAGGCGTCACCCTCGCCAACGCCGCCGCACAGGCCGACGCATTCTGGGCCGCGCAGGCCCGTGAGCGGCCGCTGGCGGATGGGTCCGAGCGGCTGCGCGTCGTGCCGTTCCGCGACTCGCCCGGCGGCGCGCCGATGCAGCTGCTGCCGACGCTAACGGTCCTCGGCGCGATGGGCGTCCTGGTCCTGACAATTGCCTGCGCCAATATCGCCGGCCTGGTCCTGGTGCGCGGCGTCTCGCGACGCGGCGAGATCGCCGTGCGGCTGGCGCTGGGCGCCACGCGCACCCGGATCGTCCGGCTGCTGATCCTCGAGAACCTCGTGCTGGCGCTGCCTGGTGCGATCCTTGGCGTACTCCTGGCCTCGCGCGGCATCCCGCTGCTCGTCGGCTATGCCGAATCGCTCGCCGCGCCGCGGCGGATCTTCTTCAACATCGGCGTCGACAGTCTGGTCAACGGGTTTGCGGTGCTGGTGGCCTGCGGCAGCGCGCTCCTCTTCGGATTCATTCCGGCGCTGCAAAGCTCGCGGGTCGATCTGGTCACCGTCATCAACCAGGATGCGTCGCCGCGGGGCGCGGCGCGGGGGCGGCTGCGCGCCGGGCTGGTGGTGGCGCAGGTTGCGGTCTCGCTGCTGCTGCTCGTCGGCTCAGGGCTGGTCACGCGCAGCCTCGAGGCGGCGCGGCGAACGAATCCGGGGTACGACCCGACGCACGCGACGTCGATCGCCGTCGACCTCAAGCAGAATGGCTACGACGAGCGGCGCGGCCGCGTCTTCTACCATCGCCTGCTCGAGGAGGTCCGCCGCGATCCCGGCACCCGATTCGCCACGCTCTCGGCATACGAGCCGCTGGCCTTTCTCGATACACCCTCGCGGCGGATGGCGATCGAGGGCCACGAATCGAGGCGTGACGAAGACCTCGCGTTCCTGTCGAACATCGTCGGGCCTGACTACTTCAAGACACTGCGGATCAATCTCCTGGCGGGCCGATCGTTCGAAGAGCGTGACGATGAGGGCGCGGCGGCCGTGGTGATCGTCAACAACACGCTGGCCGAGAGATACTGGCGCGGCGCGGCCAGCGCGATCGGCAATCGCATCCGGGTCGCCGACGGCGAATGGCGGACAGTGGTCGGCGTGGCGGCCGACATCAAGTACGTGCGGATCAACGAATCGCCGCGGCCCTACGTCTATCTGCCGTTCCTGCAGTCATACCGCTCGAGCATGATCCTGCACACCCGCGGCTCGGCACCCGCGGACGTGCTGGTGGATCAGGCGCGCGTCCATGTCTCGGCGCTCGACGCCAACCTGCCGATCCTGTACGCGAAACCTCTGGAGGATCGGATGGGGGGCGCGCTGATGCTGTTCAACCTGATGGCGACGATGCTGTTCGTGTTCGGCATCGCCGGGATGGCGCTGGCGGCGATGGGCACCTACGGCCTGGTGGCCTACACCGTCAAGCAAACCACACATGAAATCGGGATTCGACTGGCGCTCGGCGCGTCGGGTTTTTCCGTGGTCCGCGGATTCGTCCTGCGCAGCCTGAAGCTCGGCGCGATCGGCACCGGCCTCGGCCTGGCGGCCGCGCTCGGGATGACGCGGCTCCTGGGCAGCGCACTCTTCGGCGTCAGCGCGACCGACAAGGGCTCTTTCGTCCGTGCACTGGCGATCGTTCTCGGTGGCGTCGTCGTCGCGACCCTGCTGCCCGCCTGGCGCGCGGCGCGCACCAACCCGCTGACCGCGCTGCGGCATCAGTAGATCGGCGGCTCGCGCACGGCGCCTCGTGGTACTGCCCAGGCCTGCACTACGTAGCCGGCAACACCGCGAGTGCCGGCGCTATTTCTTGGTGGTCGCGGCGGCCTCGACTTCGAGCTCATTCTCGACACCGAAGGAGCCGGACACGCCCCTGGCCTTCACCCCGGCCATCGTCTTGTCGGCCTCGTTGTCGACGACACCCATCAACGTGATTCTGCCGTTCTTGACGATGATCTGGATCGGGTAGTTGCCGCTCGGGTACAGACCGGCGAAGGGAATGCCCGATCGGAACGGCGACAGCCCCATGCGATGGCGATGTCCCCACAGCACGCCGCCGCCGGGCGCGTAACGCGACAGGAACGGGTCGGTGTAGATCGCGTAGTAGGTTTTCCAGCGCAGTTCATCGTCGTTCCTGGAGACGGGGAGCTCTTCGATCTTGTTGACCACCTGGTCCACTCGAGCGACCTGCTTGACGGCTCGCTCGGCATCCTCCTTGAGCGAGCCGTGCGCGGCATAGCCGCTCAGCGTCACGGTTCCCTTGTCGTAGCTGAACGCGAGGAAGTCAAACACGCCGTAGTACGGCAGGCGCAGAAGCTTGTTCCGTATGTCCTCGATGGTGCTGCGGTCCGCGGCCGGTTGCGCCATCGCGCGAACCTGACCGGCGGCGATCAGCAGACCGATCGCTCCGATGATCAGCGTCGCTTTCGTTCTCATCGCGGGATCCTCCTGTTCGACACCATCCGTGACCGCGTGGACGCGTGGGGCGGTCCTGATCGTACGCCTGACGGCGACCAGCGCGTCAGCTCTTGTTCGGACCAGAGGATCGCTGGGCCCGCTCGCCTGCTCCGCTGCTCTCGATACCGGACGATTCGTGATTGTCGTCGACCCCTTCCGGTTCGACGACAAGAGAGATGCCCATCTCGACAGTGTTCGCCGGCGGGTCGCTGGCGGGGAACGATTCCTCGAGTATCTCGTCGAGCCGCTCCTCCTCTCGCTGTTTACCGGTGTTCATGGCTGAGCCACCATCATCTCTCAACGATCGTAAGTCTTCGCGGCTGGATCAATCAACCGCAGCGCGGCTGAGGAGACCAGTCGCTCTTGCCGGTCCTGAACCCGGTTTTCACGCGTCAGTTGGTACAATTGGCCAGGAGCATACGATGCGAATGAGAACCTCGATCGTCGTTCTGCTGACCGTCTCGGCGGCGGCATCGCTGTCGGCCCACATCATGGTGTCGCCGCCGCAATCCAAGGCCGGCGCCACCCAGAAGTACGAAATGCGCGTCCACAACGAGGCGAAAGTCGCAGTCACATCGATTGAGCTCGAGATCCCGGACGGCGTCACTGTTACGACGGTGGCAAAGCCGGCGATCGGTTCGTACACCACCAGGACCGCCGCCGATCGGATTGCCACCGTAATCTGGCAGATCGAAGTGCAGCCGAGCAAATATCTGGCCCTGCCGTTCACGGCGAAAAACCCGGAGGGATCCGTCGAGCTGCACTGGAACGTGCGCGAGCATCTCGCCGATGGCTCAGTCGTCGACTGGAGCGACAAGCCCGGAGCCGCAGAGAAAGCCTCGATGACGAAGCTGAGTAAGCCGCAGTAAGCGGAGGACATCGTCGGCGAGGCCGGGTGCGCGCCCTGCGAGACGCGCGATCCGGCCGTACTCGCGGTCAAGTTCTGGAATTCAGGCGGGCCTCTGCCAGCAGCGGCTGGAACAGCTCGATGGGATTTCCCGATGGATCGTCGAGGATGATCTGCTTGCCACCAACCCCGGTCACGATGTCGTTGCGAAAATGGGCTCCGGCCTTGCGCAGTCTTTCGACCGCGTCCGCGAGGTCGCTGACTTCGATCGAAAACCGATTCCAGCCTCCGGGCTCCTGCTTCGACCCGTCAGGCATCGACTGGCCGCCGCCGGCAGCCGGATTGGGCACGCTGAGCACGAGACGCAGGTCGCCTCGGGAAAGCATGGCGAAGGCTGGTCCAGGATGCATGACTGCCTGAAAGCCAAGATGCTGGCAATAGAATGCGATTGCGGCCTCGACGTCGTGAACGATGTATCTCACCTGGACCGTCGCCATCTCGCCCCCTTCGTCACTGTTCGACTTCAACGTCGGGCTGCATCACTCTCACTTCGCATCGGACCGTGATGGCGGGTGAATTCACGGCCCGCACTCCAAGATACGTCTGTTCGGCGGAGAGGTCCATTGACTTCAACGCTGACGCATCGCCTCGGGCGCCTCGACACCCAGGCGTTGAGTAGCGGCCGGCCTCCAGCTTCACTCCTCGTAGTCGGCCGGCCTTCGCCTTCACTCCTCGTAGCGGCCGGCCTTCAGGCCGGCCGAGCGACTGCAGCTTCACTCCTCGTAGCGGCCGGCCTTCGCCTTCACTCCTCGTAGCGGCCGGCCTTCAGGCCGGCCGAGCGACGGGCTGAAGCCCGTCGCCTACGTTGATCTGAAAAATGTCAGTAGCGGCCGGCCTCCAGCTTCACATCCTCGTAGCGGCCGGCCTTCAGGCCGGCCGAACGACGGCCTGCAGCCGAACGACGGGCTGAAGCCCGTCGCCTACCTTGATCTGAAAAATGTCAGTAGCGGCCGGCCTGCAGCTTCACATCCTCGTAGCGGCCGGCCTTCAGGCCGGCCGAGCGACCAGGCATTCAGGAATGAAATTGGTCGCGCCCAGATGCGATCGCACTCGGCGCCGGTTGGACGGACCGTAAACGCAGGCGAGTCGCGCTAATTGCAGGAGCCGACGACGCGCAGCGAGCTCATTTTCAGTTCGCGACTCGTCAGCAGTCCCGTCGCGGCCACGCGCTTCCCGACCTGCGGATGCAGCGCCTGCGGATCGGCCACGTCGACGAGAGCGACTGAAGCCGAACGTTTCCGCAGAAAGCCAGTGCGCCAGCTGCGCGACTTCGGCGCATCGGTCCCCTCGGTTTCGGTGAGACGAAACTCCTCGCCCCCGACGCTCATTTCCAGACAGCCGGTGATCGTCACCGGCGGGAGCCCAATACGTGCCGCCGAGGCGGCGGCCGGTGCAGGCGCAGCCCGCGTCGATTCGGGCTCGGCCGCCTTCGTCGCGGGGTCGTCCATGCCCGGCGCGTCGGTGATCGCCGCCGGATCCGCGACCACCGCAGCCGGTTTCGCTGCTTCGGCGATTCGATTCTTCCTGGTGCTCGTCGAGAACGGTTTCTTCGACGCGTCGCGAGTGAGCCGAGGCGCCACGGCAGCGGCCGGGACGACAGCCGCTCCACTCAGCGCTGGCGCGGGTTGAACGGTTGGCGGTGTCGGCGCGACCGCGGCCGGCGGTTCCTCTCGATTCGACGGCTCCTTTGAGGCAGCTCCGCCCGGCGTCGACGGGCGATGCGGCAAGGCCAGCGCCGCGAGTACCGAGCGCCGTGACTCCGGCCCACGCGAACATCCGCAGAGGGATTGCTCGCCGCGGAGACACCGGCGCCCTCACTACGGGAGACGCCGCTGTCACGACGGCAGCTTCGACGGGTGACGCCGTCGTCGCGCCAACCGCCACGTCAGATGCGGCGGTTGGTGGAGGCGGCACAGGCTCGGACTCGATCGGTACCAAACGGTGCGACGCTGATGCAGGCGTCGTTTTCATGGCCGGCGTCCCTCGCTGCCGCGTCTTCGACCTTTTCTTCGCGCGCGGGCGGTTCTTTCCGCCGACATCCGCTGACACTTCGAATGTCCAGCGCACGCGTCGACCCGTTCGGAGCGGCGGAATTGTGATGGCGTGCTTCGGCACCCGCAACTCGAGGGGCAATTCACGTGCCGGCGGATTTCCCTGACAGGCTGCGCGATCGCTCGATCGCTGGTTACAGCACGGTCACTCGACTTTCAACTCCGCAGACGCGCCGCACGATGGTCGAAAGCCACCGTGCACCCGAGCGGACGGGCCGGAACCACCTGGAGTTCCGACCCGATTCGCCAGGAAGGCCTGTTCACTCAGGGCTGTGGACCACCCGCGGCGACCGCAATCAGGTCCGCCTCCTTCGCGCCGTTCTTGTTGTCCTGGCTGACGATCATCAGTCCCTTGAACGGTGTGAGCGCCGCCTCGGCGGGATCGATCGCCACCGAGACGCTGATGAACGCCCCGGGGGGGACGCTGACGAACTGTCCGTTGCTGATCGAGCTGTTGAACGCGTTGAACGCAGCCGAGCCCGAGAACGCGTCCTGATCGTTGCTCAGGAGGTCGAACGCGAGCACCGTGTAGGCGAGGCGCGGATTCGCCGCGGTGATCCCGACATCGGCTGCCAGCACCGGCAGAAGAATGGTGCTGCTGTTGGTCGCCGCCACCGAGTAGAAGTCGGCGGAAAGACCACCGGTGGCCAGGTTGAAGATGGCGGCCACCTGCTGGCCGTTGCGAGCGCCACCGGTGAGAAGCCCCAGGTCGACGCTGAAGACGACGAAGTCCGGAGTGCCATCGTTGTTCGCGTCGATGTAGACGTCGAATTCCTGCTGCTCGGGAGTCGACCAGCCCTTGAACGTGTTCACCGCGAACACCAGCAGCTGGTCGCCGCCACCGGCGTCGAAGGCCTGCGCGCCCGCGGCGCGCAGGTCGATCCGTCCGAGCTGATCGTTCGGACTCTCGAGCCCCCAACTGTAGAAGTCGGCAGTTCCGCCAACGGCGCCGCTGTGGTTCTGAACGTTGGCGACGCCCAGGGTGGCCCGTTTCTTCAGCGAGAGGTTGGTCGTCACGTTCGAGGACGCGCGCGGCACGAGATAGTACGGTACCCGCAGCGAGATGCCGCGGTTCGAACTCAGCGTCGGCGTGAAGGTGACGATGCCGGCGACGTCGTGGAAGGCATCAGAGTCGGCTGGAGGATTCGCCAGCGAACCGCCGGCAGTGGCCGCCGGGACCGTGAGTGTTATCTCGACCGTCGCCGTGCCCTTCTTCGGGATCATGATATCGGTCGGACTGAGCGAGACCATGTGCGGCGACCCTTGCTGCTGCTCCATGCTCACGTGGAAGGTGGCCGCGGGACCATCGTTCTTGACGTGAATCGTCCGGGTTTTCGTGAAGTCGGCCATCACATTCTCGAAACCGAAGTTCACGTTGGTCTCGTCCTTGTCGGCGTAGGCGTAGGCATAGGTGCCGACGGCCGACGCCGCGTTCACGAAGCCGGACCCGGCACGCCGGGTCGCATAGTCGGACAGATCGTTTGGGTTGCCGCTGTTGATGATGGCCGACTTGATCGCGGCCGGCTTCCATTTCGGGTGTGCCTGAATCGTCAAGGCGGCGACGCCCGCCACATGCGGCGTGGCCATCGACGTGCCCGACATCGTCGCGGCCTGATTGCCGGTTCCAACCGCCGTCGAGACGACGTTCACGCCCGGCGCCGTGATGTCCGGTTTCAACAGCGAGTCGGGCGTGCGAGGGCCACCCGAGGTGAATGATGCGAGCCCGGTTTGAATCGGCACGCCCTGCGTCAATGCGACCGAGAGGCCATCGCGCTGGACGAGCGCGAAGCCATCCGACGTCGCCGTCGCGGCGAGGCCACGGACGCCGTAGAACGGAATGCTGACCGCGAACTGCTCGCCGGTGTCCGGGTTGGAAGTAATCGGTCCCTCGAAAGGCGGCAGCGTGGTGGCGTTGTTGATCATCACGACCGCCGCAGCGCCCGCCTGCTGGCCGAAGATGGCGCGGGCCACGCGCGCGCAGACGCCGCGCTGAGTGACCACGAGCTTGCCGGTCACGTTGGCGCTGATGTACTCCGCCGGGTCGCAGCCGAGACTGACGGCGCCGCTCGAATCGCGCAGCACCTTCACCTCCAGGCTTCCCGGGCTGAAGGCGGCGCCGTTGGCGTTGATCGCCGCAATGGTCTGCGCCGCCGGACCGGCCTGAACCGCCGGCAGGGCAACGTTGACCGTCGTGTCGAACGCTTCCTTCGTGGAGGCGGCCACCGCGATGCCTTTGGTGCTGGACCCCGGCGCGCCGAGGATGTAGCGGATGTCGCCGGCGTTGCCCGCCGCCGACACGACCACGATGCCCGCCTTGACCGCGTTATCGGCCGCGAGGGCGTCGGCTGAATCGGCCGTCGTGAAGTCGGCGCCGAGCGACATGTTGACGACGTCCATGTCGTTGTCCACTGCCCAGTCGAGCGCTTCCGACACCACGTCAGTGGCGCCGCGGCAGCCGAACACGCGCACGGCGTACACATCCGCCTTCGGCGCGACTCCCGGACCGATCGTAAACGGGTTGTTGTAGGTCGTCTGATCGTAGGGACCGGTGTAGATGGTCCCGTTCGCGCTCACGCCAAAGCCCGCGGCGCTGCCGGCGACATGCGATCCATGACCGTTGCAGTCGAGCGGGTTGGGATCGGGGTGGGGAGTGTTGATCGCCGGATCCATGCTCTGGGGGTCGTACGCGTCTCCCACCAGGTCGGTCCCACCCTTCACTTTCGGCGCGCCCGGTCCAAACATCGTCGGGTCGGCAGGAGAGGCTTCCGACATGTGCGCCACCTGGTACGCCGCGGCGGTTCCAGGGCCGCCGAAGTTGGCGTGGGTGTAGTCGATCCCGGTATCGATGATCGCGACTTTGATCCCTTCGCCGTGCACGCCATTGACGCCGGCCCACGCGAACGGCGCCTGGGTGCGGGGAACGCTGACGACGTTGTCGTAGGTGTAGACGCCGACAGGCTTCACGTCGACAACGCCGGGAATCTGCCGGAGTGCGGCGATGCGATTGCGCCGGACGCTCACCTTGATGCCGTTCAGCGCGCTCTGAAATGTGCGTTCCACACGGGCGCCAGCGGCCACCAGGCTGGCGCGCGCGGCCGACTGTTCCGCAGCGCGCTGCGCCTTGACGGCGTTCTTCTCCTGGCGCGTCAGCCTGCGTCCGGCCGCTTCCTGCGTGCTGGCGACCGAGTCGCCGGCCAGGATCACCACGACCTTGACGACGGTCTGGTCAAGCGCACGAGGAGTCACGCTGGTCCGGATCGGCCCTTGAATTGGCACGCGCCTGAATCGGGTCACTGCCTGCTCGGCGGAAAGTGTGTGGTCCGCGCATATGCCGGTGATGGCCGCTCCGGCGCCGACGACGATCAACGAAACATTGAGAGCCCGCCTGACTGCATGCGTCATGACTCACCACCCCTTTGCTGAATCCTCGGCAACGAGTGACCACACTGACAGCACTGGGTCCAAACCCCTCCGCAGCTTGCCATCGACCCGGCGGTCGAAACACCACCCTTGGTGGGTGGATGCGCACCGCTCACCGGCGAGCGCGCCGTTCGTGACCGAACAAAGAGGGCCGATTATGCCCGGAGCGGCCTGGTGCTGCAACGGCGTTCTACAGCAGCATCAAGGCTGAGAGAATGAGAGGGGCTGTCGAGTTCGGCCAGACCGGGGGGGGTGTCTGACGCGCGGCGGGCGGGAGACGAGAGGCGGCAACCATGTTGCCCGCCTCTCGGTAGGGTTGCGGATCGACGGCCGGCGCGCGCTCTAGACGCGGGCGGCCTTCAACGCGGCGAGGACTCGGGCGTCTCTGAACGGCATTCGACGGAGCCGCACCCCCGTGGCATCGTAGATGGCGTTGGCCACCGCGGCGATGAGCGGCTTGCAGACGGTTTCGCCGGCCCCGTAGTGTGCAAGGTCGGGCCTTTGCGGATGGGGATCGCCGTTGACGAGCACGACGTCGATCGTCTCGGGCGCGTCGGCGTGGGTTAGCGTTGGGCTCGAGATCCAGTCGACGCTGGTGACCTTCTCGCCGTCGAACTGCACCTCCTCCTTGAGCGCGCGGCTCAGCGAGTGCAACAGGCCGCCCTCAATCGTGCGGCGGATCGCTTCCGGGTTGATGACCAGTCCGCAGTCGTGTGCGCAGACCAGCCGCCGCACCCACACGTGACCGCTGCGGCGATCCACCTCCACGTCGGCGATCTCGGCGACCACGGTCTGATTGCGGAACGCGTAGGCAATGCCGCGGCCTTTCAGAATGTTGCCGGTGCCAATCGCCTTTGGTGACGGACGTGGTTCCCACCCATACTTGGCGGCCGCCGCCTTGACCACCGCGATCGACCGTGCGCGCTTGAAGCCGCCATCGTCGGCCGTGCCGGCGGTGAGCAGCTTCAAGCGGAACGCAACCGGATCGGCCTTGGCGGCGGCCGCGAGCTCGTCGATGAACGACTCCGACGCGAAAGTCGACTGCGGGCCGTTTGGATCGCGCAGGTTCCCCGTGCGTAGGGGCGTTTCCCACACGAGCGGCAGGCTCACGACCTCGGCCGCCATCCGCCGGTGCGGAATCGCGTACATCTCCGAGGGTATCGCGGCGCTGCCCGCTGCGGGTTTGGCCCGGCGCGACCCCATGAGTTGCGCGATGAGGACCGTGTCGGGCTCGTTGTAGCCAACGTGATTGTAGTCGGCGGCGCGGGCCAGGTAGTCGAGGCCGACCAGGTTGCCGTCGGCGTCCAGGGCTCCACGCAGCGTGCAGGCGAACGCCGGCGCCTTGGTGTCCCACGCGGTTTCTTCGTTCCTCATCCACTGCACGCGCACCGGCCGCCCGACCTCCTTCGCCAGGTAGGCCGCCTCGAATCCCGCATCGTCGGCCGCCGTCCGGCCGTAGCCCTGCGGGCCCTCCATCCAGACTACCCGCACGCGGTCACGCGGCATGCCGAGGAAGGTGGCGATGCCGTTGCGCATGCCGTAGGACTTCATGTCGTTGGAATACACCGTCATCTGGCCGTTCGACGGATCGGCAGTCGCATGCGCCGGGCCGATCGCGGTATGTCCCTGGAACGGGATGTCGTAGTCGGCTTCGATCACCTTCGCGGCAGCGGCAAATGCCGCATCGGGATTGCCGATCACGTTCGGCTTCGCGCTCGACGTCGGTGTGGCGCGGCGCATGTACGTGAACAGATCTTCCGACGCCGGGAAGGGTGGCGACCCCGGCTTCTCCCAACTGGCCTTGAGCTGTTTGGCGGCGGCCACTGCCTGCTCTTCCCGTTCGCAGAGCACGGCGAGGTAGTTGCCTCGGCTGACGACCTTGATGAATCCGGGCAGCCGTCTGACCGACGACTCGTCCACGCTCACCAGCTTGGCGCCTGCCACCGGTGGCTTGACGTTGCGCGCATGCACCATGCCCGGCAACTGGACGCCCACCGCCCACTGCTTCGACCCATCGACCTTGGCCGGAATGTCGTAGCGCTGAGGAGACTGGCCGACAATCTTCAGCTCCTGCACCGGCTTGACTTTGGCCACGCCGGTGGTCGCGTCGATGTTCGCTCCGGTGAGGGCGACGTGGAACTTCTTGTCGCCGATCAGTTCGCCGTAGGTCACCCGTTTCGATGGATCGGCCTTCACGCTGATGACAGCCGCACTGACCGACAGCGCGTCGACCGGGAGACCGAATTGCGTCGCCGCCATCTCCAGCAGCACGCGCCGGGCCTCGGCGGCGACACGCCGCATCGGCCAGCCGTCGGTCTGGATGGCGTCTGACCCGCCGGATCCGCCCTGGTCGACGGTGACATCGGTGCTGCCCATGATGCAGGCGGTATGGTCGTAGGCGATGTCGAGCTCATCGGCCATCATTTGACGGAAGGCGGTGCCGGTGCCCTGCCCGCAGTCGGTCTTGCCAACGTAGAAGGTCGCGGTGTTGTCGGGACGGATGACAATCCACGAATCCAGCTGTCTGAAGTCCGGATCGGGATACGGACCGGAAGCCTGCGCCAGCAACGCCAGCGGATCGACCATGCCCGCGGCGCTGACCGTGACGATGAGGGCGCCCGAGGTTTTGAGGAACTCGCGGCGGGAGCTCATGCGACCTCCTGTGCGACGCGCTTGATCGCAGCCTGGACGCGGTAGTAGGTCATGCAGCGGCACAGCGTCCGCGACATCCCCTCGCGGATCTGGGCGTCGGTCGGATGCGGATTCCGATCGAGCAGTGCCTTGGCGGTCATGATCTGCCCGTTCTGACAGAAGCCGCACGCCGGCACCTGCTCGTCGATCCAGGCCTGCTGCAACGGGTGAAGTTTTCCGCCGCCGGCGAGGCCCTCCAGCGTCGTGACCGCGCCCTTCACCGTGGACGTCGGCGTGACGCACGACCGGGTGGCGACGCCGTTGACGATGACCGTGCACGCGCCGCATTGGCCGAGTCCACAACCGAACTTCGGTCCCTCGAGTCCGAGGTCGTTGCGGAGCACATACAGCAGCGGCGTCGAAGCCTCGACCTCGACCGTGTGCGCGGTGCCGTTCACGTTCAACGTCATGGTGCTCATAACCTACGACTATCGACCCTTTCGCCAGGCAAATCAAGGCGATCTGAGCGTCTTCGTCCACGGCACACTACGGATGGCGAACAGGCCTCGTTTCTGACGCCAAGGGCGGCAAAGCAGCCAGGGACGCGCCCCAAGAGCCAGGGCACTACGGGGTTTCGGGCATCAGCGTAATCCTGACGAATCGTCGGGTGTCGAGACAGGCCTGCGCCGCCAGCCGAATATCATCGCCGGTGAGCGCCGCGATCCGCTCGGGCAGGTTTTCGACCGCGGCAACGTGCGCGGCGTCGCCGTCTTCATAGCGGCGGGAAATCTGATTGAGCAGATAGCGGTTGTCCTGGCTTTCACGCTCGAAGTCGCGGAGCAGTCCCTGGCGGATATTGGCCATCTGGTTCGGCGAGAAGGACCTCGCCTTGAGCCGATCGACCTCCTCGAACACCCGCTGCACCAGCGCCGCCGTCTGGGCCGGATCGCACGTCCACTCGATCCGAATGCGGTACTCCGGCCGCGGAAACTTCGCCGTGGCGGGGCTCGCGGTGATGCTGTAGGTCCCGCCCAGTTCCTGCCGAATGGTGTCGAGCAATTGCGACTGCAACAGCAGGGTCAGCGTCCGAAACGCCAGCCGGTGCGGGTCGTCGGTACTCGAACGGCCCGGAAAAGACGATCGCCACGCTGCTCTTCGGCGCGATGCCTTTCCGAATGGTCGTCTCGACGACTTCTGAAGGCGGCGCGATGTCCAGGTCGCGCCAGCTCTCGCGGGCGTGGGTCGCGGGCAGGCTGGCGATGTAGGTCTCGACCAGCGGCTTGATGGTTTCCGGCGTGAAGCTGCCGACGAATACGAAGGTGAAATTGCTGGCATCGGCAAAACGCGCTTTGTAGAACGCCAGTGAGGTCGCCAGATTCCATTGGCCCACCGTCGCGACAGTTTCGGGCTGGCGCCGGGAACTGCCCCGGCTCATCGCCGCATCGAGCGCCTGTTCGAACACGACATCCGGGCTCGCCATCTGATTCGCCAGCAGGGCGCGCGCCTGCGAGGCCATCGCGGCGAACGCTACCGGGTCGGCGCGCGGCTGCGTGAATCGCAGGTAGAGGAGCTTGAACATCGTCTCGAGATCCTGTGGCGTGCTGCCGCCGCTCATCCCCTCATCGATCTCGTCGATGAATGGACTCACCGCGACCGCCTTGTCGGCGAGAATCTTGTCGAGCGCCACGGCGTTGAACGGTCCGACACCGCCGGCGCCGATCACGCGGTCGGCGATGCGAGCGGGAATGAAGTCGGCGTCGCTGGCCAGCGACGTCCCGCCTGGCGCCGCGGCGCGAAACAGAATCTGATCGTCCTTCAGAGTCGTCGGTTTCAGGACCACGGTCGCGCCGTTGGACAGCGTCCACTCGACGATCCCGGCTTCCGGACGCGGCGTGGTCTTGACGATGGCACCAGCGCGCGGCGGCACGGGCAGCAACACCTGCCCGGCGGCCAGGTCCAGATAGGGTCCGGGCCGCATCGCCGCAGCCGTCTTCAGGGCGGCGGCGAGCTGAGCCTCATCGGGCAGAACGACACCGGCCGCCGCCGGCGCGGAGACGACCACCAGCCGGTTGCCGTCGGGGAACCAGTCGCGAACGAGCGCGTTGGCCTCGGCCAGCGTGAGGACCGGCAGGAAGCGCCGGTGAAACGCCAGCTCCTGCCAGATGGTCGGCAGCGCCTCCCCTTCGAGAAAATTTCGGGTGTACTCGTCGGCGCGACTGTCGGACTCGCGGTCGGGGCTCTCGGTCACGCCGCGCTCGAAACCGCGAAGCGTCGCCTGCCTGGCTCGGGCGAACTCGGTCGCCGTGAAGCCGTATCGTGCGACCCGCTGGAGCTCGGTCACCAGCGCCTCCAGGCCCCGGACGGTCCCGTCGTTGGCCACCAGCGCCTGTAGAATCGCCTCGTCCCTGGTCCTCGCGGTCTGGAACAGTGACCGCTCGGCGCCGGCGCGAAGAAACGGCGGATTCGGGCTCTGGCTCAGTTCGCCGAGCCTGGCGTCGAGCATGGCCGCGAACAGCTGATCGAGCATCAGGTCGCGATAGCCGCCGACCGTTTCCTGATTGCGCGCCGGCCGCAGATCGCTGAGCTCGACGCTCGTCGCGGTCGTCTCGGTATCGGTGACCACCGCGTAGCGCGTACCGGGATGATCCGGCACGTCGAACACCGGACGCGGCCGCTCCGGCGAGGGCTGGGACAATGACGAGAAATGTTGGGTAATCAACCTGGCGACGGCATCGCGGTCGACGTCGCCGACCACAATCACCGCCATCAGATCGGGACGGTACCAGTCGTGGTAGAACCGCGTCAGCGGCTCGCGTTGCGCCTGCCCGATAATCTCGGGCTTGCCGATCGGCGGCCGGTCCTCATAACGCGAACCCTGGAGCTGGACGCGCCGGACCTTGTCCTGCGTACGTTCGTCCGCGCCGAGACGCATTCGCCACTCGGCGAGGACGATGCCGCGCTCGTGGTCGATGCCGCTCTGGTCGAACGTGGCGCCCTGCGCCCAGTCCTCGAGGACCAGCAGCGCCCGGTCGAGCACTCCGGGGACGTCGGTCGGGACGCGCAGCGTGTACTGGGTGTCGTCGTAGCTGGTCGCCGCGTTGGCGTCGGGGCCGATGCTCAGCCCAAGCGAGGACAGGAAGTCGGAAATGCTCTGGCCCGGAAAGTGGCGCGTGCCTTCGAACTCCATGTGTTCGACGAAGTGCGCCAGCCCCTGCTGGTCATCGTCTTCGAGGACCGAACCGGCCTTGACCACGAGACGCAGTTCGGCACGGTGCGCGGGTTTCGGGTTGGGCCGGATGTAATAGCGAAGACCGTTGGGCAGGGTGCCGACAACGACTTCCGGATCGACCGGCATCTTCTGCGACAGGCCGTAGGAGGCGACCGACGCCGCCGAGGTCTCGCGCCCCGCGGTTGACGTCTGAGCTGCGACGGTGGCGGCGGTGAGGGTGACGGCGATGAAGGCCAGGGTGGCGGCGCGGCGGCGCAAGGTCATTCCACCATCCTATCGGAGCGGCGCCGCATGGTGGTCCTCCTTCAGAGATTCACCTCAGAGGTCGTGGCGTGGTGCCTGACGCGTCGACCAGGGCTTTGAAAGCGGCTGAGCTCCTCAGCGGCGCGAGGTCGCGGTCCCCTGGCATCCCGATCAGTTTCTCGCGGCGCAATCCGTGCTGGACGGCCTCGCCGAGTACGGCGACCGCATCGTCTCGCTTGCCCTCCCCCGCCAGGACGATGGCGAGGTTGTACGCGGCGTCGGCGGCCTTCGCATCGTCACGGCCGGAGAGACGACGCCGGACGGCGAGGATCTCGCGCGCCGGCGCTTCGGCGTCGGCATATCGATGCTCCCGCACCAGACATTCCAGCAGCACATCCATGTCGTTGAGGGTGTTCGGGTGTTCGGGGCCCACGGTTCGGCGGGACGTCTCCAGCGCTCGCCTGGCGAGCTCCTCAGCTTCGCCGTACTTGCCTTGCCTGATGAGATCGACGGACAGGTTGATCGTCGCCGCGAGCGTGTACTGGTGCTCCTGACCGAGCACACGGCGGTCGATTTCGACCGCCGTCCGATTGAGTTGCTCGGATTCCGCGTAGCGCTTCTGACTCTGGAGGTTGAGGGCCAGGTTGATCATCAGCGACACCGTATCCGGGTGCTCGGACCCGAGCGCGCGGCGCGCGATCCCGAGCGATTCGCGATTGAGGCGCTCCGCTTCAGCGTAGCGATTCTGCCGCGCGATATCGCGGGCGAGATCCAGCCTCGACGACAACGTATGCTGGTGTGCATCGCCGAAAATACGCCGGCGGATGGCGAGCACCTCGCGGTCCAGCGCTTCGGCCTCGACGAACTTGCCCTGACCGCGGAAATCGCCGGCGAGACCCTGCATGGTGATGAGCGTCTGGGGGTTCTCGGGCCCGAGCACCCGTCGCCGCCGCTGCAAGACCTCGGCGTGATATTTCTCAGCCTCCGTAAAGCGCGCCTCGCGCTGCAACACGGTGCCGAGGCTGTTCGTCGCCCTGAGGGTATCGGAATCGTCGTCGCCGAGTGCCTTACGCGCCAGGTCGACGGCTTTGCGATTGAGCTGCTCGGCTTCCTGCAAGCGGCCAGCGTTTTCGATTGAGATCGCCAGGCTGGCCATCGAACGCAGGGTGTTCGGGTGAACCGGTCCGAACACACGGCGTGAAGCGTCCAAGGTGGCCCGTTCAAGCCTCTCGGAGTCGGCATACCGCCCTCGACGGCCCAGCGTATCGGCCAGGTTGTGCCGGGAGATCAACGCGCTGGGGCCGTCCGGCCCGGTGGTGCGGGTCCAAATCTGAACCGCCCGCTCGAGCAGCGGTTGCGCCCGTGAATAGAGTCCGAGGCTCGAATACACCGTACCCATGACATCCATCATCTGCGCCTGCAGCGAAGGATCCTGGGCGAGGCTGGTCTCGATGTCTGCCGCCGCCCTATCGAGAATCTCTCGCGCCGTCACGCTGTTGCCGCGCGCCTCGCTCGGATCGGCGACGCGGAACATGCTCGTCATCACGTCGCTGATCCGATTCGCGCGGTCGCGCTCCCGAGTCGTTCTGCGGAGCTCGATCGCCTGGACGATGGCGGACGTCGCGGTGAGGATGGCAATCACCGCTGCGGCGGCGACCCCCAGACGGTGCCGCCGCACGTATTTGCGAAGACGGTAGCTGCGGCCGGCCGGCCGCGCCACTACCGGTTGGTTCTGCAGGTACCGTGTGATATCCGCGGCCAGCTCCACGGGGGATCCGTACCGCCGGTCGCGATCGCGCTCGAGCGCTCGCATCGCGATCGAGTCAAGGTCGCCCCGCAATTGGCGGATCAGGATCCTGGGCTCGGTCCCGCGCTCTGCGGCGACCGTCGGCAAGACGGTGTCGATCCTGGCGCTCGGCCGTGGCGGATCTTCTTCCCGCAGTTGCCGCAGCACCTCATCGAGCGGCCGCGTCTGATCGGTGTCGAACGGCAGCGTCCCGATCAGCAGTTCATAGAGAACGGCGCCGAGCGAGTAGACGTCGGTCCTGGTGTCCACATCGCGCGTGCTCGGGTCCGCCTGCTCCGGACTCATGTAACCGGGCGTGCCGACGAAGCTCCCGACCTGCGTCAGCATCATCCGATCGTCGAACCGCGGCGCAGCCGCCTTCGCCAGCCCGAAGTCGATGATCCGCGGAGTCGGCTTGCCGTCGACTTCGACGACCAGCAGGTTCGCGGGCTTCAAGTCCCGATGGATGACCATTTTCTGATGGGCGTGCTGCACGCCTTCACAGGCGGCGAGGAGCAGCTCCAGCCGCTGGCGGATCGTCAGCCTGTTCCGATTGCAGTAGCTGGTGATCGACGGCCCGTGCACGTACTCCATGACGAAGAAGGGTTGGCCGTCTGGAGTGGCGCCGGCGTCGAAGACCTTGGCGATCGCCGGATGGTCCATCATCGCCAGCGACTGGCGCTCGGCCTGGAACCGGCGCAGGGCCGCATCATCGAAGAAACCAACGCCGAGCAGCTTGAGCGCGACGTGCCGTCGTACCGGCTCGGTCTGTTCGGCGAGCCAGACCTGACCCATCCCGCCTTCGCCGAGTTTGCGAATCAACCCGTACGGCCCGATGATCGTCCCTTCCGCGACCGATCCCGCTCCTGCCATGCCCTGCCACGGCGGCAGCGACAGCCCGTCCGACGTGCTGTAGGCGGAAAGAAGCGACTCCACTTCTGCCCGGAGCACCTCGTCGGCGCCGCAGGCGTCACGGACGAAGACGTCGCGTTCGGCAGGCTCGCGATCGAGCGCCGCGGCAAAAATATCCTTGGCGTGGTTCCATTGCTCGGCGTCCATGGGGCCCTTTTTTCATTTTCACGCGACAACCCGATCACAGGATCGCCCGGTCGCATTTGGCGGTTGCTGGGAACTGTCGAGCGCAGCTGCGCCAAGGCGTGTCGACGTGCGCCAGTTGACGAGGAGTTCGGTCACCGGTCCGACGACACAGTCACGACTGCTCAATCAAGCAACCGAAGATTGGCCGGACGATAGCTCCCTGCTCGCGTCAAGTCAACGACAAGGGGTCCGGGCGCAGTGTCGCAACTACTCGCCGACACAATCGACCAGCGCGGCGACGTCGCCAGCGCGAAGCGTGTTCAATGAAGGAACCGCGCAGCGTCTCGAGAGGCGCTACTCGTCGTCGTGCTTCTGCACCACGGTGAACACCTGGCCGCCGATCGTCAGCGTTCCTGTTCGATCCGGGCCAGCGCTCACGGCGACGGTGAAGGCCACGGTGCCGCTGCCCGTGCCCGAGGACGGACCGGTGACCATCAGCCATGGATCGTTGGCGATGGCGGTCCACGCGCACGACGATGCCGACGCGGTGACAGCAGTCGAGCCCGAGCCGCCGCTTTCGGCGAACTGCTGCCCGGTCGGCGCAAGGGAGAAGGTGCAGGGCGGTGGCGGCGCAACCTGCGACACGGTGAAGGCTTGCCCACCGATCGTCAGCGTGCCGGTCCGTGCCGGCCCGGTGTTGGCCGCGACGGTGAATGCGACGACGCCATTTCCGACTCCCGACGCGCCGCTGGTCACCGCCAGCCATCCGACGTTCGCGCTCGCGCTCCAGGCGCAGGTGCCGCCCGACGCGGTGACCGCGACGGAGCCGGAACCGCCAGTGTCGGCCACGCTCTGGTTGCCCGGCGCGATCGAGAAGGTGCACGGCGGTGCCGGCGCCGCCTGGGAGACGGTAAACGGCTGGCCGCCAACGGTCAGCGTGCCGGTCCGCGCGGCGCCGGTGTTCGCTGCCACGGTGAAGGCGACAGTCACCGTTTCCGGTCTCCCGACGCGCCGCTGGTCACTGTCAACCATGCGACGTCCGCGCTCGCGGTCCACGCGCATGCGGCCGCCGACGCGCTGACCATCACCGAACCCGAACCGCCCGTGTCCGCCATGTTCTGATTTGTCGGCGCGATGGAGAACGTGCATGACGCCGCGGGCGCCGCCTGCGACACCGTAACTGTCTGCCCACCGATCGTCAGCGTCCCCGTGCGAGCGGCACCGGTGTTGGCGGCGACGCCAAACGACACCGTGCCGCTGCCGGTTCCCGACGCGCCGCTGGTTACGGTCAGCCATGCGGCATTGGCAGTCGCCGTCCACGCGCACGTCCCCTGCGAAGCGGTAACCGTCACCGAGGCCGGACCTCCAGCGTCTGCCACACTCTGGGCCGCGGGAGCGATCGTGATCGTGCACGGCGGCGGGGGCGCCGCCTGCGTGATCGTAAACGTCCGACCGGCCGCGGCGATCGTCGCGACCCGGGACGCGGTCCCCGTATTCGCGGCAACCGTGAACGCGACGGTGCCGTTGCCGGTCCCAGCGGCTCCGGACGTGATCGTGATCCAGGCGGCGCTTGTCGTCGCCGTCCACGTGCAGTTGCCAGCCGAAGCGGTCACTGCGATCGACCCGGATCCGCCGGCGTCAGCGACATTCTGGGACGACGGTGAAATCGAGAACGTGCAGGCCGGGGGTGGCGCCGCCGCTTGCGCGATTGTGAACGTCTTGCCAGCCACCACGATTGTGGCTGTTCGGGCGGCGCCTGTATTCGCCGCAATGCGATAGTCGATCGATCCGTTACCGGTGCCCGACGTCCCCGACGCGATCGTCAGCCAGCTGGCGTTTTCAGCGGCGCTCCACGCGCAACCGTCGTTCGCCGTCACCTGGATCGTTCCGGTCGATCCGTCAGCGCCCACGCTGTCGCCGGTCGGCGAGATGCTGTAGACGCACGGCGTGGGCAAGGGTACCGGCGTCGGGGAAGGCGCAGGCGTGGGATCGGGCGCCGGTGTCGGAGGTCCGGGCGCAGGTGCTGGTGCTGGCGACGGCTCCGACACGGTTGACGCCGCGGCCTGCTGAATCGTGACGGTCTGCGGCCCGACGGTCACCGTGCCGGCGCGCGCCATGGCGGTGGTGTTGCGCGCCACGTGCAGCGCGACGGTGCCCGAACGGCTGCTGGCGGCGGTGGCCGGTACCGCAATCCAGGATGCGGCGCTCACGGCCAACCAGCTGCAGCCGGTCAGTGTCTCGACGGTGATTGTGACGTCGCCGCCGTCGGCAGAAATAGTTGTGTTTGCTGGACCGACGCTGTAGCGGCAGGGCGCAGCATCCTGCGTCACCATGACGCGCAGACTGTTCACGTCGAGCGCCGCCTGTCGCGTCGACGGTTCGGCGTTCGGCATCACGCGATAGTCGATAGATCCGTTGCCCTGGCCCGACGTCGACGAGGTGATGACGAGCCAACTGGCTGTGGCGGCGGCTGTCCAGGTGCAGTCGCGGTTCGTCGAGACCGTGAGTGTGGCCGACATTCCGTTGGCAGGTGCGTCGCCGCTTAACTCATTCTCGACGCTAACCGTGCATTTGACGTCGGTGGGCGACGTGGTGGAAAGCGACGATGACGAGCCGGTGCACGCGCCGGCGAGGGAGCACAAGACGGCGATCGCAAATAGTCGAGCACCCACAGCGGGATGCGAAAGTGCAATTCGGCTGCCTAGCCAGTATCCGGCGTGAGCGGCAGAGCCGGTCGAATATGGCTCAGTCCATGTTCGCGGCTATGCCCACCGCCCGGGTGAGGATCGTGGTGACGGCGGACCCGGACGATCGCCGACGGTGGCGGCACCGTCGCAGATGGCGTGACGCAGAGGATCCATCATGAGCCGAACTGCAGTCGCGTGTGTCGCCGAGGGTCGGAAGCAACACCGACCACCCGCGAATTCCGCGACGAAGCCTGGTGCATCTGGTCCACGGCAGTCTGCATCACTCGCGCGTCAGAATCGACTGCTCGCGACAATCAGCGCAGCGGGCATCGACCGAGCGACCGGGTTCGTCAGTTCGAATTTCGCGAATCACCAGGATGCGCGCCGAGCCGCAGCGAAGGCAGCGCAGGCCTGGCACTTGGAGCGGGCTCGGCAGATCTGATGTAGACATCGGTCACCCTGCCGTCGCCTTTATGCAAGCGCTAGGCCCAGCCCACCTCCGACGAAAGCGGCAATTTTGCGGTTGAGAACGATGAGGAAGAGTCGGCAGGTAGACAAAGGGCAGCCAGTGGATGGATTCCTCTTCGCTTTTTCGTCCGGTGGTTGCCCAACGGGCCTTTGGGACGCCGAACTGAAAGCCGAAATCGACGATCTGCAGCGTCGGAAAGAAGCCTTCTCCCGCAGCTGCGCCGCGGTAGCTCGAAAGTGGAACGCGGCAGGCCGATCGCGCCTGGACGATAGGTGGATTGAGGGCCGGAGCTCCTGCCGACGATTGCGAGCCTATCGTCCGGTGTACGCGATCCGATAGATGAAGCCCTTGTTGTCATCGGATACATAGAGCGCCCCGTCGCGGCCCGTCGCCAGCCCGGCGGGCCGGCCGAAGACTAGACCGTCCTTCAGAAAGCCGGTCGCGAAGTCTTCGATCCCGGACGGTCGACCATTCTTCATTACGACACGCGCCACGCGGTAGCCGTTCGTCTTCCGGGCCGATCCGTGAAGGGCGATGAATAGTGCGTTTCGATACTCAGCGGGAAACGCCGTTCCGGTGTAGAACCGCATGTCGATTGGTGAAATGTGCGCGGCCAATTCGAGCGCCGGCGGCCGTGCGTCCGCAGCGCTCACAGTCGGGTTCTTGCCTTCCAGCTCGGGCTGCCCGACATTGAGACGATTCGCGGCGATGAAGAATGGAAAGCCATAGTGCGCACCGGCTTCGATGAGATCGATTTCGTCGGGCGGAAAATCGTCGCCGAGGTTGTCCTGTCCGGTTTCGCCGGCCCACATCAGGCCCGTCTGAACATCCCAATCGAAGCCGATCGCGTTGTGCAGGCCGCGCGCGTAGGGCTGTAGCGCGCCGTCCTTCGTCACGACCTGAATCGTCGTCCGGCGAGGGTCAGCTTCGACACAGACGTTGCAGGACGATCCGATCGACACGTACAGCCGCCCGTCCGGCCCAAAATTGATGGTTCGGGAAACGTGCACCGAAGGCGTCGAGCTCGGTAGTTCCACGACGGTCTCGGGTTCGCCGACGGGCGCGCCATTGGACCATCGGACCCGGATGACGGCCGGCGTCGTAGCGACGTACAACCAACCGTCCTTGAATGCCAGGCTGTGGGCATTGATCATGTTGCTGAGGATGACTCGAGGCTGTGCGCTGCCGTCGTGATCCGGCAACGCGACGACCTCGTTGCGTGGCCGTCGCGCGACCACCAAGATGCCCTCCGGACTGACGGCCATCAGACGCGCGCCGGTCAGCCCCGACGCGAAGACGCTAACGGTAAATCCCGGCGGAAGCGCGAGCGTGGCGGGCAGGGCGGGGGGCTGTGGGGCGGCTTGTGGTTGGAGCATCGCGCCTGTCAACGCCGCCAGGATTACGACACTCTTCATATCGGTCATGGGTGGGATTCCTTAGGCCCGGACGATTACGCTGGATGGGGACATGCCGTCCGACACACTCCATGTCGTGCCGCCGCGCTCGCCCGCGGTAAGAACCGTTCGGCGTGGGCACCGGCGCGTGTCTGCACAGCGGCGCTTCGGTCAGCGTCCCACGCGTGACCGCTCATACACGACCCGGCCGTCGAAGATCGTCGTGTCCACCACGACGTCGCCAGCCTTGACCGGCGGGTTCGCAAACACGTCGGCGGCCAGCACGACGATGTCGGCCAGCATGCCGGGGGCGAGCGTGCCTTTGCGCTGTTCCTCGAACGAGGCGTACGCCGGCCACCGCGTGTAACCGTCGATCGCCTCGGCCATCGGCAGCTTCTGGTCGGCCTCGCTGGCTGGGCCCTTCCTCGTGGTCACGAGCCAGATGCCGAGTCCGGCATCGAGCGGTGCCACGGGCCAGTCGCTGCCGAAGGTCAACCGGCCACCCGCATCCTGAATGCTCTTCCACGCCCAGGCGCGCGAATACCGTTCGGCGCCGATGTTGTCCGGCCACGGACCGGACGGGTGCTCGGAGTTCATGTCGCCCAGCGGCACGTGCATCGGTTGCTGCGACGCGATGACGCCAAGCTTTCCGAAGCGCGGGATGTCGGCCGCGGCAACGGCCTCGATGTGCTCGATCCGGTGCCGCCGGCCCCGGGCCGGCGCGGGGTTGGCCGCCGCGGCGCGTTCGAAGGCGTCGAGCGACATCCGGATCGCCCTGTCGCCAATGGCGTGGATGAAGATCTGCCATCCGCGCTTGTCCACCATCGCCACGAGGTGGTCCAGTTGGTCGGCCGACAGGTTGGGAGCGCCGGAGGCCTGGCTGTTTTCGTACGGCGCAAGCATCGCCGCCGTGCGGCTCTCGATCACCCCGTCCGCGTAGATCTTCACCGCTCCCGTCGTCAACGTCGGGTCGTCGCCGAGGGCCTTGCGAGTCTGCTCCATGCGGTCGAGGTCGGCCTCGGTCGTGGTGGACGAGGTCGACATGGCCAGGTAGGCACGCACCTTCAGTTCGCCGGCGCGCAGCGCCTGCCGGTAGAGCTCCACGTCCTCGAAACTGGTGCCGGCGTTTTGCACGCTCGTAACGCCGAACTGGTGCGCGTACGCCACGGCCTTGCGCAGCACGGCACGCCGGTCCGCCTCGGTGGGCTTCGGCTTGATCTTGTTGAGCAGGGCGGTGGCCGATTCCTTCAAGTGCCCGGTGGGCTCGCCGGTCCTCGGGTCTTTGACGACGATCCCGTTGGCGGGATTGGGCGTGTCTTTCGTGATGCCGGCCAACGCCAGCGCCTTCGAGTTGACCCACACGCTATGGCCGTCATAGCAGGTCATCACCGCGGGACGGTCGGGAACGACCGCATCGAGCTGTTGCCTGGTCGGCGAACCGCCAGGAAACGGCGAGTAGAGCCAGCCGCGTCCTTCGACCCACGCCGCGTCGGCGTGGGCCGCCGCGAACGCGCGGATCTTGTCCTGCACCTGCTTGAGGGTGGTCAGGCCGGCCAGATCCACATCGCCGAGCGTCATGCCGCCGCTGATGAAGTGGACGTGCGAATCGTTGAATCCCGGCGCCACCGTGCCGCCGTGGGCGTCAACCACGCGCGTCTGAGGCCCGCGAAGAGCCGACACGGCATCATTGGTGCCGACGAGCAGGATCTTGTTGGCCGCCACGGCGACCGCCTGCGCCGTCGTGCCCCGCTCGTCAGCGGTGAAGACCCGGCCGTTGAGGATCACCAGGTCGGCCGCCTGCCCGGGCGGCGGGCCCGGCGCCGGAGCGGCGCCGCACGCTGCGGCCGTCAACGCCAGCCATGCCACCGAGATTCGCCAGTTCACGAAAGCCCTCCTTTGTCCGACGCGATCGCGATCGACCCGCGACCCGCGACCCGAAGGATATACTGCTTCCATGCACGCCATCGCGGGTGCCTACCGGCGTGTGCTGCCCAACGGACTGGTCATCGCGTCGGCGCGCGCCGAACACGCCGCGCAGCTCGAGGCGCTGCAGCGCGTGGTGTTTCCGACGCTGGCCGACGAGGAGCGCTTCAAGGCCGTGCACTATCTGAAGCACCTCGAGCTGTTTCCCGCCGGACAGTTCGTCGGTCTCGATGGCCATCGCGTAGTGGCCGCGACCGCGACCATCCGCCTGCACTTCGACTTCGCCGATCGCTCGCACACCTTCGCCGATGTCATCCAGGGCGGATGGCTGACGTCGCACGAGCCGGACGGCGACTGGCTGTACGGCGCCGATATCGGCGTGCACCCCGACTATCGCGGCAAGGGGCTGGCGCTCGCGCTGTACGCCGCGCGGCAGGAACTGGTCTGGGCGCTGGGGCTCGAGGGTCAGGTCACGGCGGGAATGATGAGCGGCTTCGGTGCGGTCAAACACCGGATGAGCGCCGAGGACTACTACGAGCAGCTCGTCGCCGGCCGCATCAACGATCCCACGCTCTCCATGCAGCGGCGCGTCGGCTTCGAGTTCCGCGGGCTGCTCAAGGACTACCTGCAGGATCCGGTCTGCGACAATTACAGCGTGCTCATCGTGCTCGACGCGGTCAAGGACGTAGAGGGCGCCGTGCGTCCGGGTCCGGCGCACGAGCCGAGCGAAGGAGGCTGATGTGTCATCGATTCAGCTGAAGACGGAAATCCCCGGCCCGAAGAGCCGGGCGATGCTGGCTCGCCGCGCGTCGGCCGTTCCGACAGGCCTCGGCAAAGCCACCGATGTGGTGGTGGAGCGCACTGAAGGCGCCCTCGTGCACGACGTCGACGGCAACACCTTCATCGACTTCGTGGGCGGCATCGGCGCACTGGCCGTGGGCCACTGTCCGCCGGCCGTGGTCGAAGCGATGCACGAGGAGGCGAAAAGGCTCGTGCATATGTGCTCCCTGGTGGGCACCTACGAATCGTACGTGCGCGTGTGCGAGCTGCTGAACGAGGTGACGCCAGGCACCTTCCCCAAGAAGACGCTGCTGTCCAACAGCGGCGCCGAAGCGGTGGAGAACGCAGTGAAGGCGGCACGCGCGTACACCAGGCGGCCAGCCGTCGTCTGTTTCGAGGGGGCGTATCACGGCCGCACGCTGCTGACGCTGAGCCTCACGAGCAAGTACAGCCTCTTCAAGAAAGGGATGGGCCCGTTCGCCTCGGAGATCGTGCGGCTGCCGATGCCCAATGTCTACCGCGCCCAGGAGGGCATGAGTGCCGACCAGTGCGTCAGCTGGGGGATCCAGCAGCTCGAGCTCGCCTTCACCGCGCAGGTCGACCCGGCGGATGTGGCCGCTATCATCATCGAACCGGTCCAGGGAGAAGGCGGCTTCGTCCCGGTGCCTCCCCGCTTCCTGCGGCGGATTCGCGAGCTCTGCGACCAGCACGGCATCGTGATGATCGCCGACGAGGTGCAGTGCGGCTTCGCCCGCACCGGCAAGCTGTTCGCGCTGGAGCACTACGGCCTGGCGGCCGACATCATCGTCACCGGCAAGTCGCTGGGCGCGGGCATGCCGATCAGCGCCACCACCGGCCGCGCCGACATGATGGACGCCACGCATGTCGGCGGGATGGGCGGCACCTACGGCGGCAACCCGCTGACCTGCGTCGCCGCGATCGCCGCAATCGAGATGATGCGCCAGCCCGCCTTCCTCGCGCGCGTCGAACAGATCGGCACGATGCTGCACGAGACGCTGGAGGGGTGGAAGACGCGTCATCCGCTGATCGGCGACGTCCGCGGCCTGGGCTCGATGCTGCTGATCGAGCTGGTCAAGGATCGAACGAGCAAGGAACCCGCACCTGATGAAACGCTGGCCGTCCTCAAGACGGCGTGCCGGAAGGGTGTCATCGCCATGCGCGCCGGCCTCTTCACCAACGGCATCAGGTTCCTTCCGCCGCTGGTCATCACCGACGATCAGCTGCGCGAAGGACTTGGCGTCATCGAACAGGCCCTGACCGACGTCGAACGGGGCCTCGCTGTCCAGCCTTCCGCCAGCGCTGACCGGCTGCAGCCTGCGGGCCGCGCCTGACGGCGATCAGGCGATGCGCACGGACAGGGCCGAGACGATCTTCTGGAACGGCGTCCTCTGGACGGGGATTCACGGTCCGCGGGACGCGACGGCCCTCGCCGTCACCGGCGGACGCATCACGGCCGTGGGCGCCGACGACGACGTCCTGGCGCTGCGCGGCCCGGACACACAGGTGGTGGATCTGGCCGGGCAGATGCTCATCCCGGGATTCGTCGACGCCCACGCGCACATCTGGAAGATCGGTCACCTGCTCACCACGCTGCTCGACGTGCGCGGCGCCACCAGCGTCGCCGACGTGGCGGCACGGTTGCGCGCACACGCCGCCCGGTTTCCGCCGGGGACATGGCTGCACGGGCGCGGCTACAACGAGGCGCGCTTCTCCGACGGCCGCCCGCCCGCGCGTGCGGACCTCGACGCTGCCGTGAGCGATCGGCCCGTCGTCCTCATGCGCACCTGCGCGCACATCGTCGTATGCAACACCCGGGCGCTGGAGGCTGCGGGCATCGGGCGCGACACTGCGGCGCCCCCGGGAGGGGAAATCGATCGCGGCCCGGACGGCGAACCGACCGGCGTGCTCCGCGAGACCGCGATGGGTCTGGTGCTGTGCCACATCCCGCCACCCACGCAGGACGAGTACGCCGCCATGATCACCGCGGCGCTGCGGCATCAGCTGTCGCTCGGCATCACCAGCACGACCGATGCGGGGGTGGCGCCCGAACTGCTCGACACTTACCGAAGGATCGACGGCGAAGGCAGGCTGCCGGTCCGGGTCAACGTGATGGCGTTGCGTCTGGTCGATGGCGTCGGCCCCGTGGCCTTGCCGGCTCGCCGTTACCATTCGGATCGGTTGCGGATCGACACGGTGAAGTTCTTCGCCGATGGCGGCCTGAGTGGAGCGACGGCCGCGCTCAGCGTGCCTTATCGACACGCCGAGACGCGCGGCGTCCTGCGCTTTCAGGACGACGAACTGCTGGCATTCGCCCGCGAGGCGCAAAACGCCGGGTGGCGCGTCGCCACGCATGCGATCGGCGATACCGCAATCGATCAGGTGCTCCGCGTCTACGAAGCGTGCGGCAGCAAGCGTCTGTGCGCCACCGGATCGAACATTTCGGTCTGCCCACCGCCGACCATCTGGCCCGCGCGGCGCGGGCCGGCGTGATCGCCGCGCCGCAGACCATCTTCGTCCACGCCCTCGGACGCAACTTCCGGCAGTACCTGCCCGACGCCCTGCTGACTCGGGCGTATCCAGTGCGCGCCATGCTGGACGCCGGCGTGACGGTGGCTCTCTCTTCGGATGCGCCCGTGGTGGAAGACGACTCGCCACTGCGCGGCATGCAGGCGGCGCTGCTCCGGCGCGACGCCGACGGCGAGGCGATCGCGCCTGCCGAAGCCATCACGCTCGACGAAGCGCTCGACGCCTACACCAGAGGCGGAGCCATCGCTTCCGGAGACGACAGGGAACGCGGGCTCTTGCAACCGGGCATGCTGGCGGACCTCGCGGTGGTGTCGGGCGACCTGCGCGCTACTCCGCCCGAGGGGCTCACCTCGCTGCGTGTGACCCAGACGTGGGTCGGCGGTCAGCAGATGTACCGCGCGCAGTCATTCACATCGAGGTAGCGGCCGGCCTTCAGGCCGGCCCAGCGACGGGCTGAAGCCCGTCGCCTACGCACAGTTGAAACCGGCTGAAGCCCGTCGCCTACGCACAGTTGAAACCGGCTGAAGCCCGTCGCCTACGCACAGTTGAAACCGGCTGAAGCCCGTCGCCTACCCACAGTTGAAACAGGCCTACGCACAGTTGAAAAGGTGTACGCACAGTTGAAAAGAGCCCACGCACAGTTGAAAAGATCTAGCGTCTGACGGCGGCCAGCACCCGATCGAGCGCGTCGTAGGGTGCGAATTCCGCGTGCTCGTAGATGTTCCAGCCGGTGAACACGGCGATGAGCTGGTGCTCCGGCACGACAATCAGGCGCTGCCCCCCATAGCCGAGCGCGGCGTAGGCTTGTCGAGAGCCGTCGCCGTATGGGAGCACCCACCATTGGTAGCCGTACTTGCGTGACCGTGGCTGCCCCGGCCGCGTGTCGACCAGCGGCGTCGTTGAGGTCTTGACCCACCCCTCGGGCAGCAGCCGGCGGCCGTCCCACACGCCGTCGTGCAAATAGAGGTAACCGATCTTCGCGAGGTCGCGCGCGGTGAGATACAGTCCGCCTTCCGTGTCGGACAGTCCTTTCGGCGTCCGCTTCCAGTAGGTGTCGGTGATGCCGAGCGGCGCGAAAAGGTGCTCGGCCGCGTACTCATCCGCCTGCTTGCCAGTGACCTTCTTGATTACCTGGGACAGGAGTTCGGTAACGCCGCTGTTGTAGACGAACGTGGCGCCAGGCGCGTCGGACAACGGCTGGTCGAGCACGAACTGGATCCAGTCGTCGCTCTTCTCCATGCCGGCACAACTGTTGGTGGGATCGGTGTAGGCCACGGTGCTCTCGTCCCACTTGATCCCGGACGTCATGGTGAGCAGGTGCTCGAGCGTGAGGTCGTTGCGGCGCGGGTCGGCGTCGGAAAGGCGGAAATCGCCCGCCAGGTACGGCATCAGCCTGGCGTCGGCGCTGGACAGTTCACCGCGGCCGATCGCGATCCCGATGAGCGCCGACGTCACGCTCTTGCTGACCGACTGCATCGTGTGCAGACGGCCGTGTTGATAGAACGGGTACCAGTCAGGGTCGTAGTAGTTGTAGGGCCCGCGCACCGGATCGCGGCCCTCGAACAGGCGCACGAAGTCGTGCGCATACGACTTGTCCATCACCACCTTGCCGTTGCGGATGACGAGCATGCCGGTGATCTGCCCGCGTGCGCCGGAAGCGAATTCGGCATCGAGCTTGTCGAGCACTGCCCGGTCGAGCCCCTCGGCCTCGGGCGACGAGACCGTCCATCCCTTCGTCGGCCACGGAGAATTGGGCAACCCTCCCGGTCCAGCCGTACATCCCCCCAGGACCACCACCATCGCGACCAGCATCCGCTTGAGCATGTCAGGACTCCCGCCGGCAACCTTCAGCCGGACGCAAGCTAACCCGACGGCGAAGGTCTTTCCCCGGCGACGTCGGGCCGCGGCTACAATCCCCACATCATGACCGAACACGACCGTCAGCTGGGCATGGGCTCGCCAATCAGCCGCCGCGACTTCCTGAACGGCGTGGCCGTCGGCGTCGGGGGTACCATCGCCGCGGGCTACCTGTCGCCCGACCTCGAAACCCTCCTCGCACAGGGCCAGGCGGGCACGTATCCGCCGGCGCTGACCGGATTGCGCGGATCGCACGCCGGATCGTTCGAGGCGTTCCACTCGATGCGCGACAACGCCTTCTGGAAGAACGCACCGGCACCGGAGGACACGGGCGAGGCATACGATCTCGTAGTGGTGGGGGGAGGCATCAGCGGTCTGACGGCCGCGCATGTCTTCCGCAAGGCACGGCCCAACGCCCGCGTCCTGGTCCTCGATAACCACGATGACTTCGGCGGCCACGCCAAGCGCAACGAGTTCACCCACAACGGCCGCACCTACATCGGCTACGGCGGCACGCAGTCGATCGACAGCCCGGCGCCCTACAGCAAGGTGGCCAGGGACCTCATCTCCGAGCTGGGAATCGAGGTCTCGCGCTATCCGAAGGTGCTGAACTCGGATCTCTACAAGTCGCTCGGCCTCCGCTCCGCGTTCTTCTTCGACAAGGAAACCTTCGGCACCGATCGCCTGCTGGCCGGCGACATCCGAGACGACGCGTTTCTCGCCGCAGCGCCGGTGAGTGACGCGGTGCGGCGCGATCACAAGCGGCTGCTGACCGAGCGCTTCGACCCGATGCCGGGGCTCAGCCAGTCCGAGAAGAAGGCGCGCCTCGCGCGTATGAGCTACGCCGACTTCCTCATCAAGCTATGGAAGCTCGATCCCGGCGTGCTGCCGCTCTACCAGACGCGCCCGCACGGGTTGTTCGGCGTCGGCATCGATGCGGTGCCGGCGCAGGACGCTTTCGGCTTCGGCTATCCCGGGTTCGGCGCGATGGGCATGGATTCGACCCCTGGTCCTGGCCAGAACTTCGACTCGATTCGGAGCAAGGAGGCGGAGGACTACTACTTCCATTTCCCCGACGGCAACGCATCGGTCGCGCGGCTCCTCGTGCGAACGCTCGTACCCGCCGCCCTCGCCGGGTCGACAATGGACGACATCGTGACGGCGCGGGCCGACTACGCCAGGCTCGACACCGCCGGCGCGCCGGCGAGAATCCGGGTGAGCAGTTCCGTGATGCGCGTGCGGCACATCGGGCCGGAAGGCCCCGGCCAGCGCGTCGAAGTGGCGTACCTGCCCAACGGCACCAGGGCGCTCAAGACGGTCACGGCGCGTTCGGTCATCCTGGCGTGCTGGCACTCGACCATTCCCTACCTGTGCCCCGAGTTGCCCGCCGCGCAGAAGACGGCGCTCGCGTACGCCATCAAGGTGCCGCTCGTCTACACGAACGTGTTCGTCCGATCGTGGAAGGCTTTTCAGAAGCTGGGTGTCCAGCGGATCTCGACTCCGGGGATGTGGCACACTTCAGTGGGCCTGGATTTCCCGGTGAGCCTCGGCGGCTACAAGTGCCAGACCGATCCAGGCGAACCTATCGTGCTGCACTTGTCGAAGGCGGCGTGCCGTCCGGGCCTGCCGGCGCGCGACCAACACCGCGCGGGCCGGGTTGAACTGCTCTCGACCTCTTTCGAAAAGATCGAGCGAAGCATTCGCGATCAACTGGGCCGCGCGCTCGGCGGCGGCGGCTTCGACCCGGCCACCGATATCCTCGGCATCACGGTCAACCGCTGGCCGCACGGCTACGCCTACCAGTACAACTCGCTCGCCGACGACTTCTGGCTCAATGGCGGCGAGCAGCCTTGCGTGGTCGCACGCCAGCGGTTCGGGCGCATCGCCATCGCTAATTCCGACGCGGGCGCCTATGCCTACACCGACTGCGCCATCGATCACGGACACCGGGCGGCCCAGGAACTGCTCGCCGGCTAGTGTCCGGCTCCCGAATCCCGCGCACGCTGGGGCTGGCGGACCTCGTGCTGCTCGGCACCGTCGCGATCGTCAACGTCAACACCGTGCCGCCGGTGGCGGGGTACGGCCGCGCGACGCTCGTGCTGTGGGGGGTGGCGTTCGCGGCGTTCTTCGTGCCCGAAGGGATCGCCGTGCTGGCGTTGTCGCGCCGGTATCCCGGCGAGGGCGGCGTGTACTTGTGGGCCCGCCGGCACTTCGGCGACCTCCACGGGTTCGTCTCCGGCTGGTGCTACTGGACCAACAACCTGTTCTACGTCCCCGTGCTGCTGGTCTATCTCGCGGGCATCGTCGCCTTTGCCGGGGGCGAGCGCACCGCGGCGCTCGTGGACAACCGCTGGTTCGTCGCGGCGATCGCATTCGGGTGGCTGGCGATCATCACCGTCGCCAACGTGCGCGGCATGGGCGTGGGCAAGTGGATCAGCAACGCCGGCGGCATCGGCAGTGCCGCCACCGTCGGGTTGCTGGTCGTGGCGGCCGCGGTGGCACGGCGGCACGGCGTGGCCGCGACGCCGCCGATGGTGGCGGGTTCGGCGCTCGACATGGCGAGCGGCCTGGGCGTGATGTGCTTCGCGTTCATCGGCATCGAGCTGGCGTCGACGATGGCCGATGAGATCCGGCATCCGGAGCGCGACATTCCCCGCGCCATCTTCATCACCGGGGTCATCGCCATCGTGTCGTACTTGCTGGTAACCGACGCGCTGCTGGCGCTGGTGCCGACGGGCGAGCTCGGCGCGATTCAAGGAGTCATGCAGGCGGTGAGCCGCGGTGCCGCTGCGGCAGGAGCGGGCTGGCTCGTGGCGCCGATCGCCGTGGTGATGGCCCTGGCGGTCGCCGGCGCAACGTCGGCATGGTTTGCTGGGCCGGCGCGCATTCCGTTCGTGGCCGGACTCGACAGCGCGTTGCCGGCCGCGCTGGGACGCGTGCACCCGCGGTGGGGATCCCCGCATGTGGCGCTCATCACATGCGCGCTGTTGTCGGCGGGGCTCACCGCGTTGTCGTTGGCGGGGTCGAGCGTGGCCGAAGCCTACCAGGTGCTGCTGAAGGCTTCGGTGGCGATCAACCTCGTGCCTTTCGTGTACACCTTCCTGGCGCTGATGACGCTTGATACCGCGCGCCCTTTCGAGCGCGTGGCCGGCGCCGTGGGCGCGCTCGTGACCGCCGCCGGGATGGCGACCGCGTTTCTGCCGGGCGCGGACGTGACGAGCGTGATGCTGTTCGAGTTGAAGATGGTGGCGGGCGTCGGCGGTCCACTGGCGATCGGGCTGTGGCTCTACCGGCGATCGCGCGCACACGCTCGCTGAGTCTGCGCCCGACCGGAGGCCAGCGGGCAACCACGCTAACATCCGCACGGCCGGCTCGAGAGGCAGGGAGACTATGACCACCACGCGCAACCACCGTCTTGCGCTCACGCTGTTCGGGATCGTGGGCGTCTTCGGCCTGCTGGCTGGCGCGGCCTCGAGCCCGCAAGTCGTCAACCCCCATGCGGGCGAGCCGATCGGCACGGTGCGGGAGGTGTACGACGGAAAGCTCCTGCCCGACATCCAGGTCAACACCTTCCGCAACATCGATCGCCTGTTCCCGACTCGCGCGGTCAGACACGGTCAACGCGTGTACCCGCTGCCCGCCGCCAAGACGCGCCTCGACGGTGTCACGTTCACGTCGAAGGGCAAGCGCTACGACCTCTACGACTATTTGTCGCTGAACCGCGTCAGCGGCCTGCTGGTGCTCAAGAACGGTCGGATCGCTCTGGAGACCTATCAGCTGGGCAACACCGAGCGCACGCGCTGGATGTCGATGTCGGTCGTGAAGTCGATCACCGCGACGCTCATCGGCGCCGCCATCAAGGATGGCCACATCACCAGCATCGACGACCCCGTCACCCGTTACCTGCCGGAACTGACCGGCAGCGCCTACGACGGCGTGAGCGTGCGGAACCTTCTACAGATGGCCTCGGGCGTCAAGTGGAACGAGAAATACACCGATCCCGAATCGGATCGCCGGCACATGCTGGAGGCCCAGTTGGCGCAGCGCCCCGGCGACGTGCTGGCGCTGATGGCCAGGTTGCCGCGCGCGGCCGCGCCTGGAAGCCGCTGGAACTACAGCACAGGGGAAACGCACGTGGCGGGCGCGCTGTTGCGGGCGGCGGTGAAGAAGCCACTGGCGGAGTACCTATCCGATCGAATCTGGGCGAGGTTCGGTATGGAGTCGGATGCGACGTGGTGGCTGGAATCACCGGACGGCCTCGAGGTGGGCGGCAGCGGACTTTCGGCCACGCTGCGTGACTATGGCCGCTTCGGCCTGTTCCTCGCGGACGACGGCAAGGCCGGCGGCGAACGGATCCTGCCAGACGGATGGGTGAAAGAGGCGGGATCTTCAAAGGTAGTCGGCGGCAAACTTGTTGACTACGGCTACATGCTCTGGCCGATACCAAACCGCCAGGGCACCCTCCACGAAGGCGCCTTCGAGGCGGTGGGAATTTTTGGACAACACGTCTACGTCAATCCAGCGGAACAGGTCGTCGTCGTCGTATGGGGCGCGTTGCCCAAGCCCACGGGCATGGAAGTGATCGAGGACACCGACTTTTTTGTCGCGGTTTGCCGGGCGTTGCGGTAGACGGACGAACGACGACACCCTGGTCACATCAACATTTCGTAACATCGACGTTGACACTGCCATCGCACGAGCCGATAATCCGCGCATCTGAACGGCTCTTGGCCTTCAGTCAGTGTGATATCCCACGACGACGAAACCCGGCGCTGTGCGCCGCGGGAGGTATCGATGCGACGCTACCGGATGTTGGCGTTTGTGGTCGCGGGGTTCTTCGTCGCGCCATCGGTGTGGGCTCAGACCACGACCGGCTTCATTCGCGGCGTGATCACCGACGTTTCCGGCGGCGTGCTGCCTGGCGTCACCGTGACGCTGAAGGGCCCGGCAACGGCCGGCACGCCGACAACGACCACCAATGAGACGGGCGTCTATCGGTTTCCGAACCTCGCGCCCGGCACTTACCAGATCACGCGTCGAGCTCACGGGGTTCAACACCAGCACCCAGACCGGTATTCAAGTGTCGCTCGGCGGCACGGCCGAAGTCGGCGTGCAACTCAAGCTCAGTAACCAGCAAGAGTCCGTGACCGTGGTCGCTCAGTCGCCTGTCGTTGACGCCACGACGACGCAGGTGACGACCAACTACTCGCGCGAATGGGTCGAGAACGCGCCCGTGCGCCGGTTCAGCTTCTTCGACCTGATCAACGCGGCGCCCGGCGTGACCGCGTCGACCTCCACCAATGCCAGGTCGCAGTCGTTCGGCTCGGCAACCAACGAGAACGTCTATCTGATCGACGGCACCGACTTCACCGCGCCGCTGACCGGCGCGGCGTGGCCATGGCCCAACACCGACGCGGTCGAAGAAATCCAGGTGCTCTCGCTCGGCGCGCCCGCCGATTACGGCAACCTGGGCGGCGCGGTATTCAACGTCGTGACGCGGCAGGGCAGCAACACCTTCCACGGCGACGCCAACTTCTACTTTCAGACTCAGAGCCTCACCGGCCGCAACACCACCGACGCGCAGGACAGCAAGCTGCCCTATCACCGCGACGAGTTCAAGGACACCACCGTGCAGCTTGGCGGCCCGGTGATGAAGGACAAGCTCTGGTTCTTCGGGTCCTTCCAATACCAGAAGGACGCCGACTCGCAGCCCGGCACGGACCCGGCCTTTCCGGCGCGCTCGTCCGCCAAGCGGTACTTCTGGAAGGTCAACTACCAGCTGAACGAGAAAAACCGCTTTCAGGTTCAGACGCACGACGACTTCTACCGCATCCCGTTCCGCGCCACCGCCAACACCGCGCCCAGCACGCTAGGCGTGGAAAACGGGCACAACCCGTCGCCAGGTGTGCTGTGGACCTCGGTGATCAACTCGACCACGGTGCTGGAAGCGCGGTATTCGGGCTTCTACGGCGTGGATCACGCCGACCCACTCAACGGCGGTCCGCGCGTGGCGCGGCGATTCAACGACCTCGACACCGGCCAGATCACCGGCGGCATCTACTCGTGGTACGACGGGAAGAGCGCCAAGACCGCGTTCGCGGGCAAGGTCACCAAGTACGCCGACAAGTTTCTGGGCGGGAGCCACGACTTCAAGCTCGGGGTGCAGTTCAACAGCGGCCTGGGTGAATACACCTACGGCCTGAACGACTACATCTACACCTACGGCGCCATCCCCGGCGTACGGCTACACGCAGTTGCCGTTTACGCAGGGCGGACGACTCAAGTCGCTGGGGATCTTTGCCGACGATGCCTACCAGCTCGGACGCGCCACGATCAATCTGGGCGTCCGTTACGACAACAGCAAGGCCTACTTCGTCGCCCAGAATCTCCTGGACGCCAACGGCAACCCGACCGGGGCGCAGTCCAAGGCGGTCGACGACGTCTTCAACTGGCGCGTCGTCTCGCCACGGCTCGGCGTCAACTTCAAGTTGAACGAGAGCGGCTCGACGCTGCTCAAGGCGCACTACGGCCGCTACTACCGTGGCATCGTCACCGGGGAGTTCGACAACACCACGCCGTCAATCACGCCGAGATATGTGTTCTCGGGACTCTACAACGCGGCCGGCGTGCCCCTGGACAAGGATCTGGTCTCCGACACCTCCCAACTGTCGGTCGACCCCAACTTGAGGAACCCGTACACCGATCAGGTCATCCTGGCCTTCGAGCAGCAGGCCGGGCCAAGCGTCGGGCTGGCGGTGAGCTATGTCTACAAACGCAGCGAGCAGCAAACAGCGTTTCCCGACATCGGCGGCACCTATCAACTGGTGCCCGTACACTGCTCCGTCCGGTGCGATCGTGCCCCAGGTGTACCGACTGACCAGCGGCGCCGATTCACGGCTGTTCCAGCTCAGGAACGACGACCGCATGTTCGCGCGTTACCACGGCATGGAGCTCGACATCAAGAAGCGCATGTCGAACCATTGGCAGGCCAACTTCGGCCTGACGCTGTCGAAGTCCACCGGACGCCAGGGCTCGAGTTCCGCGCGTTCCACGCCGCTCACGAATCGAGCAGCACGGCGAGCATCTTCGGCCAGAACCCGAACGACTACATCAACAGCGACGGCCGTCTCGTTGGCGACCGGCCGATGGTCCTGAAGACGCAGTTCATCTACCAGTGGCGCTGGGGGATCATGACGTCGTTCAACTTCCAAAGTCAGAGCGGCAAGCCGATTTACTCGGAGATCCGCGCGACCACCAGTGCGACGGGCATCCCTGGAGCGACCAGAATTATTGCCGCGGCCAGCGATGGCCAGGACCGCACGAAGCTCTGGCAGACCCTTGACGCCCGCGTCGAGAAGAACGTTCAAGCTCGGAAAGGCCCCCGCAGGTGGCGGCGTTCGGCGACTTCCTGAACCTGTTCAATAGCGACGCCAACGAGAGCGTGCTCGACCGGCGCATCGGCAACTCGAACTATCGCGTGCCGTCGAACTTCATCGCGCCACGCCGGCTGATGGCCGGCGCCAAGTTCCGGTTCTAGACGAAGAAGAAACCGCGGAGTTTCAAAATTACACGTAGGGGACGACCTTCAGGTCGTCCGTCGACGGCCGGGCCTGAAGGCCCGGCCCTACGTTACTATTTACTGCCCGGGTCGCCGATACGCTCGGCCCCGGGCAGTGATCTGTACGGCGAGATCGCGATCGCCCTGCGCCGCCGCCAGCGCCGCCGCCTTGGCGTTGACCGTGATCGCTTCGGCTGCCCGATCGTTGATCGCCAGTGCCGCGGCCAGCGTCTCCATGGCTCGAGGATCGCGTCCGCCCGTGGCCTCGACGACGGCGTTGGCCAGTCGTAGGGCCAGTTTCGCGTCTCTCGGCCCGGCGCCGCCGCCCGTCGCCAGCAGACGCGCCAGGTTGTGCGCGAGGCTGACATCGCCGGGATGTCTGGCGATCGCCGTTTCAAGTACTGATCGCGCCTCGCGCGGCTGTCCCGACTGGAGCAGCAGGACACCGAGGGCATTCGGCACGGCCGGGTCGTCCGCGCCGAGCCGAATCGCGTCTCGAAGGACCGGCATCGCTTCAGCAGAGCGGCCGAGGGTGGCAAGCGCCATGCCCAGACCCGCCTGCGAATGGGTACGCCGCGGATCGAAAGCGATGGCCTGTCGGTAGCGCTCCGACGCCGTGACGAGGTCGCCCCTCGCTGCCAGCTCGTTTCCTTCATGTTCGAGACGCGCGGCATCGAGTCGATTCAGGTTCGCCCTCGCGTCCGCATGGTCGGGCCGCAGCGCCAGGACCTGTCGATATCGCGCCGCCGCCTCCTCGTTGCGCCCCTCTGCAGCCAAGCGCCGCTCCGAGGTTGTAGAGGCCGACATCGTGCCGGGGATCCAGGGCGACGACGCGTGACCACAGCGACACGGAATCGGACCACGGCATGAGCACGCGTCGTGCGGTCACGGCCTCTGCCGCCAGCACAGCGAGCACGACGACGACAGCGTAGGTGACTCGGCCCTTGCGCGCCGACGCCCATTGCGCCCCGGCCACCGCCAGTGCAATCGCCACGACGACACCAGGCAGATAGGTATACCGATCGGCCGTGGCCTGCAGACCGCTTGGCACCAGACCCGCGGCCGGACCCAGCAACGCGAGATAGGCGACCCACGCTGCGGCGAGCGCCGGCCATCGCTGTCGCCACGCCCACACGGCCAGGCAGGCAGCGGCCAGCGCCAGCACCGCCGCGATGGTGACGGCCTGGTTAGCGACGGGATTGGCCGGCAGGAGGTCCAGCGGCGTCAACGACACGGGCGCGACGGTGTGCCAGAGATAGAGAAACGGCGCAGACGCCGCTGATTGCACGCGGTAGCGCCACGGCAGATCGGCGATGCCTGGCGCGCGCGCCACGCTCTCGATACCGGCGGCTGCAACGGCCAGCACGGCAAATGGCCACGCCCTGAAGAGGCTCGTCCGCGTGCGTCGCTTGAACAGCCAGACGTCGAGCACGACCAACACCACCGGGAAACCCAGAGCCACGGGCCTTGCGGCCAGCGAGGCGGCATACAGCGCGAGCGCCGTGACCGGCCGGGATGCCGGCGTTCTCGTCGCCGTTCGTAGATACGCAAGAAGCGAGGCCAGGAGGAAGACCAGCGCGAGCGCGTACGGCATCGCGCTGATCCAGGCGACGACCTCGACTCTGAGCGGGTGCAGACCAAAGAGGAGGGCCCCCGCGACGGCCGCTGCGCTGCGGAGTGTTCCGGAGGCCTCGGGCACTGCACGCGCCAGTACGACCCGCGCCGCGGCGTACACCAGCACGACGCAGACGACATGCGCCGCAATGTTGACCACGTGAAATGCGCTCGCGTCGGAACCGAACCCTGCCTTGATCGCCGCCCACGCCAACCAGCTCAGTGGCTGATAGTGCTCCATGTAGGTGGTGGTAAACGCCCAGCTGGCACTGCCTGGGAATGCGAGCGACGGATTCCGAAGAATGACCGACTGATCGTCCCAGTTGAGGAAGGCAAAGCCAGCGGCCGGAAAGTACGTCCACGCTACCGCGGCAACCATCGCGGCAAGCGCGGAGAGCCGGCCGATCACCTATCGCAACTCCCCGAGCCGTTGCCGTGCTGGAGCGAACCGCGGGTCGAGCGCAAGCGCACGCCGGAACTGAGTGACCGCCGCGTCGCGCTGCTGCTGCCGCTCCAAGGCCAGCCCGAGGTTGTAGGCGTATTGCGCGTTGCGCGCATCGCGTGTCGCGGCTTCTCGAAACGCCTGCTCGGCGCCCGGAAGATCGTCGGCCCCGCCGAGCACCATCCCGAGCGCGTTCCAGTATGACGCCGTCGCCGGATCCAGCTTGATCGCCTCGCGCATCACCCGCGCGGCATCGGCCGGACGTCCGAGGTCGCGGTACACCTCGCCCAGCTTGATCCGCACGAGCGCGTCGCGCGGGGCCATCTGCCCCACCCTCTCGTAGGCGCGAGCGGCCGCGTCGCGCCCGCCACTCCCACGTTCGATGTCCCCTTCGCGTTCGACGAGCCGCGGATCATCGGGCGCCGCCTTCTGCCCTCGGCGCACGGCGTCGAGCGCCAGATTGAACCGTCCATCGGCGAGGTCGGCGTCGGCAAGCCCGAGGTACGCGGCCGTGTAACTGGGAAGCTTGTCGATCGCGCCTTGGTAGTGGACGGCGGCCTCGCGCCACCGCTCCAAGCCGGTCAGCGCGCGGGCCGCGTAATAGTGGGACTCGAAGCTGTCGACGCCGTGGCCGAACAGCGACTGGAAGCGCGCCAGGCTTTCGCCGTACCGCTTCTCTCGCAGACTGACGAGGCCCTCGCGCATCAGCGTGTTGAGCGTCTTATACTCCTCGATCTTGTCCTTGGGATCCGCGCCCGAGGCTTGCTTCGCCGAGGCGCTGCCGCTGACGTACCCGAGCGCTCCCAGCTTCTCGAGCATATCGGGCGGCAACGTGGCGGTGGCCGATTCGGCGCCGCGCCGTGCGGCCTGTTCCAGCCGCAGCTGCTGCTCAATCCCCGAACGGTACGCGCGCGCGCGCTGCGGTTGCTCGTCGACGAGGTTCTTCAATTCGCCGGGATCCTGATCGAGGTCGTACAACTCGGGGCGCGGCGCCAGAATGTACTTCCACCTCCCGTCGCGCAGAGCCCGGAGATCGCTCCACCCGTAGTGGATCAGCGGGGTGAGCGATTCGGCGAACGTCGGCTCGTCGGTCAAGGCCTTGCCGGTCAACGCCGGCGCCAACGATCGGCCTGACACGGCCGGCGTGGCATCGGCGAGCCCCAGCAAGTCCAGCACGGTGGGCATCACGTCGATCGATCGGGTGACGGCCGTCACCCTGGTGCCCGGCGTCACTCGGGGGCCACGGACGATGAGCGGAACATGGAGGGTGGTTTCGTAGACGAAGAACCCGTGAACTGCCTCGCCATGCTCGTCGAGTCCTTCGCCGTGGTCGGCGGTCACGACGAACAGGGTGTCGTCGCGCTGCCCCGTCTCCGCGAGCACTGCGTCGAGACGGCCCACCAGATCGTCGGACCAGGCGACCTCGCCGTCGTACAACCGGCCGGCGTATCGCGTCGCGTACGGTTCGGGCGGCTCGTAGGGATCGTGCGGATCGTAGAGGTGCACCCATGCGAAGCGCCGCTCCGATCCGGGCTGGCGAAGCCATGCCGCCGCTTCGGCCACTGTCGTGTCTCCGCGTTTCTGGATGGTATTGAGGAACCGTGCGTCGTCGTCGCCAATCTCGAACCGGTCGGAGTAGGTGTCGAACCCGCGACCGAGTCCGGATTGCTTCGACAGCACGATCGAAGATACGAAGGCGCCGGTTCGGAACCCGCGTCGCTGCAGGATCTCGGCGAGCAGCGGCACGCCCGGGCGCAGCGGCGGCGACACGTTGTCTCGAATCCCATGTTCGGCCGGGTAGAGCCCGGTAAGCAGCGAGACATGCGAGGGCCGCGTGAGAGGCACCTGCGCCGACGCGTGCAGGGCCATCGCGCCCTCGCGCGCCAGCCGATCCAGGTTGGGCGTGGCCACGGTCGTGTTGCCGTATACGCCCAGACGATCGGCGCGGAGCGTGTCGATGGTGACCAGCACCAGGTTACGGGCGGCGCGAGGTGCGGGTGGTGGCTTGGGTGCACACGCGGCCCCCGCCGACAGCCAAGCGATCACACACACACAGATCCGCGAGTGCTGAAGGATCACGGCCGCCCTGGACCACCAGTGGAGTGTTCGGCGCGTTTCCCTGCCGAAATCTGGCCAGCCGCTTCAGTCTCGCGACCCAATCGCGAGTACACATCGGCGAGCACATAGTGGCCGAGCGGCACCATGCCGGCATCCGGCTTGGAGTCCAGGCCCCGTTTGGCGGCCTGCTCGGCGCCCGTGAGATCGTTGGCGTCGAGCAGGGCTTTGGCCAGATACAGGTAGCCGGTGCCGAATGTCGGATTCTTGTCCACCGCCGCGCGAAAATGCGTGACGGCCTCGGCGGCGCGGCCGTCGCGCGACAGCAGCTTCGCCAGGTTGAAGTGTGGCTGATAGAGCTTGGGGCTCAGCGCGATCTCGGCCTCGTAGGCGGCCACGGCATCCCGCCATTGGCCCCGTGCTTCGTCGATCAACCCGAGATCGTAGTGGGCCATCGACTGAGCCGGTTTGAGTTTGATCGCGTCGAGCAATGCGGCCTGCGCCGCATCGAGCTGCTTGAGTTCGAGCCGCGCCTCACCGAGCTTGACGAGAAACGCCGAACGATCGCCCTCGAGCTTCAGGCCCTCTTCGAGCGTCGCGGCAGCGCCCGCAAAGTCACTGCGCCGCACCGCCAGGCCGGCGAGCTGATAGAGCGGTCTCGCGTCGCGGGGATTCAACTGTCGTACCCGCTCGAAGCCGGCTCGCGCCTCGTCCAGCTTTCCGTCGTCCTGATAGGCGAGCGCCAGGCTCCACGCCGCACCTTCGTGCTCGGGGTCGATCGCCAGTGCCTTCCGGTACGCCGCGATCGCCTGGGACAACCGGTGTGCCTTGACGTCCATGTTGCCGAGCATCGTATGGGCTTCGATGACTTCGGGATCGGCCGCGAGGACCTCCTGGACTTTCGCGATCCCGTCGTCGAGTTGCCCGGCGACGGAGTCTTGCGCGGCGCGCTTGAGCAGGTTGTAGAGGCCGATCTTGTCCTTCGGGTCGCCGCGAATCCGGTCGGCCAGCGTCGCGCGGCTGACCGTCGCCGCCACGTACCCGAGAGACCGGAGCCGTTCTTCTACCTCGGGTTCGACCGGTCGCGGCTTTTGCGGCGTCGCCGCGATGGCCAGTTTCGCCGTCATGTCGACGAGGGCACGCTCCAACGCGTCGGCCACGCGCGGGTTCGATGCCGCCACGTCGTGCAGCTCGCCGGGATCGGCCTTGGTGTCGTAGAGCTCGCGGCGCGGCGCCGCGATGAACTTGTAGCGGCCGTCGCGAACTGCGGTCAACTCGCTCCAGCCGTAGTGATAGCGCGGATACCAGGTCTCGCTGAAGCCCAGAAGGTCCTGCCGCTCGCCGCGGCCGAGTGGCATCAGGCTGACACCTTGCACGGCTGCCGGCGCCTCTACGCCGGCCAGTTCCAGGATCGTGGGCATCACATCGACGATGCGTACCTGGTCGGGGACGGCACGGGTCGGCACGCGCGGTCCGGCGACGATCAGCGGAATGTGTACCGACGCGTCGTAGACGAAAAAGCCGTGTTGTTGCTCGCCGTGTTCGCCAAGCGATTCACCGTGGTCGCCCACGACGACAATTACAGTATTGGCCAGTCGGCGGCTGCTGGCCAGAAAGTCGATGAGCCTCCCGACCTGCGCGTCGGTGGCGGCGATTTCACCGTCATAGGCTCCTTCGAGCGTCGCCGGAAAGCGCGAACGATAGGGCTCGGGCGGCACGTACGGGCTGTGCGGATCGTACAGATGCACCCATGCGAAGAACGGCTGGTCGCTTTCGCCGGCCAGCCAGGCCAGCGCGTGGTCGACCACCTCCCGGCCCGGACGTTGCGCCGCGTCGAGCCCCGCGGCCATATCAAAACGCGACAGATCGAAGTCGTCGTAGTAGTGGTCGAATCCCTGCGCGATGCCCCACCGGTGGTCGAGGACGTAGGCCCCGACAAATCCTCCCGTGCGATAGCCGTGTGCCTTTAGCACCTCAGCCAGCGTCGTGACCTCATCGCCGACGTAGAAGCTGCCGTTGTCACGCACGCCATGGAAGGCCGGGAACGTGCCGGACAGCAGAGACGTGTGCGCTGGCAATGTCAGCGGCGTGACCGTTTCGGCCTGCTCGAAGCGCAGACCCCTGGCGGCGAGGGCATCGATCACGGGGGTGGCCGCGGCCCGGTAGCCGTAGCTCCCGACGTGGTCCGCCCGCAGCGTGTCGATGCTCACCAGCAGCACGGACGGCCGGGCTGTACTCGCCCGTCCAACCAGCCAGCCGTTTCGCCAACCAAACCAGCCGCCGGCGAGACAGATGGCCACGACCAACGGCACGACCCGCCCCCGCATGGCGCTATCGTATCAAGGGCGCGGTGCGAAGTCGCGGCGCAGATACACCATCGTGAACGTTACACCGATGGCCTCGGGGCGTTCGCCGGCCTGAAGGCGGCTGGGTATCGGCACATCGCGCTCAAGCAACCGTTGCGATCGGCGCTCCGCAAGGGCGCGGGCTCCGTCGTACCCCTCGCCGACCGAGTCGTCGGCAGCCTCCAGAACTGGCTGATCGGCACCCATCACGGCGTGAGCCGGGCTCAGCTCCAGGCCTAGCTCGACGAATTCGTGTTCCGACACCACCGTCGAAAGAAGCCGATGGCGGCGTTTCAAACGCTCCTTGGTTTGGGCACTGGGCGCACGCCCACACCCTACCGTCGGATCCAAGGCGGGCGCGATATGCTCAAGCTCCTTGAGGACGGCTAATCGCAACAGCTTGTGGTCTGCTGAAACAACCGGATAATCAAGAGCGGGCTAATGCCGGCGCTGCCCCATGCGAAGCCGCGCCCTTAACGTGAACGGACTGCGGGTCAGGCGTCCGGCGTGAGTCAATGCCATTCGTAGTTGAAATGCGGTAACGACCCACTGTTTACGCCGCCGTCTTCTTCACGCCCTGCAGCTGCCGCAATCCCTGCAACCAGGATTTCCTGCCGATTCGATGCGGTGGTCGCAACGCCCAAGACCAGGCTTGCCGTAGACACAATGCCGTCGTTGGCGCCGAGCACGGCCGCGCGAAGCCAGCCGATACGACCGCTCCGATGGCGCTCACGAACTTCCATTGGTTCCCTCACGCACGCATGATAGAGGGTGGACGACATATGGCGGCCGAATATCAGCGGTCGGTGGAGGAGGTGCTCGGCGCGCTGGGGAGCGACGCGCATCATGGTCTGAGCGCCAGCGAAGCGCACGACCGCCTCGGACGATACGGCGTGAACGAGCTGCCCACAGAGCCGAAGGTTCCGCGCTGGAGGAAGTTCGCCGCCCAATTCCAGAATGTCCTCGTGATCCTGCTGCTCGCCGCGACGGCGATATCAGTGGTCCTGTGGTTATACGAGCGCGATGCCGCGCTGCCGTACGACGCGATGGCAATCGGTGCCGTCGTACTCCTGAATGCCCTGATGGGTTACGTTCAGGAGGAGCGCGCCGAATCGGCGATCGCTGCGCTACGGGAGATGTCGGCTGCGCACGCCCACGTGGTTCGCGACGGTCAGCCACAGGCCGTGGCTGCCACCGAGCTCGTGCCGGGTGACATCCTCCTCGTCGAGGAGGGGGATACCATCCCCGCCGACGGGCGCGTCATCCACGCCACCGCGCTGCAGACCGCCGAAGCGGCGCTAACTGGCGAGAGTCTGCCGGTAGGGAAAGACAGCCAGATCATCGGCAACGAAGTCGGCCTCGCCGACCGGACCAACATGATCTACAGCGGGACAGCGGTCGTCTTCGGGCGCGCGCGGGCGGTCGTCACTGGCACCGGTATGCGGACGGAATTCGGCCGAGTCGCCTCGATGCTGGCGCAGGTGACGAGCGAGACGACTCCCCTTCAGAAGGAGCTCGATCGGGTCGGCAGGATGCTCGGCATCGTCGTGATCATCATCGCCGTCGTCATGATTGGGACGATCCTGGTCATGGAGCAGGTGCGGAACCTGTCGGCGTTTCTGGATGTGCTCATCGTGGGAATTGCACTCGCCGTGGCGGCCGTGCCCGAGGGCCTGCCAACCATCGTCACCGCCGTCCTGTCCATCGGGGTCCAGCGGATGGCGCTCCGGAAGGCGATTGTTCGTCACCTGAATGCTGTCGAAACCCTGGGGTCGGCATCGGTGATCGCGTCGGACAAGACCGGCACGCTGACCAGAAATGAAATGACCGTTCGCGAAGTCGTCACGGCCAGCGGTCGCACGGTGCTGAGCGGAACGGGATATGCGCCGATTGGCGACGTGCGTGACGCGGCAGGCGGCGAGGTGCACGGCGATCTGCGTCTCGAGCTACGACGGACTCTTGCGGTCGCGGACCGCGTCAACAACGCGGTCCTTCAGCAACACGACGGCCGGTGGACGATCCAGGGCGATCCGACAGAGGGTGCCCTGGTGGTCGCGGCACGAAAGGCGGGTCTCGAACCCGCACGCCTGGAGCAGCGCTTCGCGCGCATTGGAGAGGTTCCGTTCTCCTCTGCCCGCAAGATCATGACCACCGTCCACACCGATGCCGAGACAGAGGGCCGGCTGCTGATCTTCACGAAGGGCGCGCCGGATGTGCTGCTCGATCGCTGCACGCACGAGCTCGTGGGAGAAGCGTGGCAGCCTTTGACCAAGACGCGGCGGACAGAAATCTCGAATGCCAACGACGCGCTGGCGGGCCGCGCCTTACGAACGCTGGGCATCGCATTTCGCGCCTCCGTCAGTGGCACGCTGACCGCCGACGATGTCGGCGACCATATCGAACGCGATCTGGTGTTCGCGGGCCTGGTCGGCATGATCGACCCACCCCGGGCCGAAGCGGCGCACGCCGTCGCTCGGGCCAGACGGGCCGGCGTCCGTCCAGTCATGATCACCGGCGACCATCCGACGACAGCCGCGGTCATTGCGCGGGAACTCGGGATTGTCAGGAACGGGCGGGCTGCCTCAGGAGCCGAGCTGGAGCGGATGAACGAGGCATCGCTGGAAGCCACCGTGCGATCGGTATCCGTGTACGCGCGTGTCAACCCCGAACACAAGCTTCGTATCGTGCAGGCGCTGCAGCGGACCGGCGCCGTCGTCGCCATGACGGGAGACGGCGTCAACGATGCACCGGCCTTGAAGGCAGCCGACATCGGCGTCGCGATGGGGATCGCCGGCACCGATGTGTCGAGGCAAGCGGCCGATATCGTGCTGGCCGACGACAATTTCGCCACGATTGTCGCGGCGGTCGAAGAAGGTCGCTCGATATTCTCGAACATCAGGAAATTCCTGCGGTATCTGTTGTCTTCGAACATCGGCGAAGTGATGACGATGTTCTTCGGCGTCCTCTTCGGCAGGGCGATCGGGCTCGAGCAGAGCGGCGAGATCATTGTGCTGCCGCTGCTGGCGACGCAGCTCTTATGGATCAATCTCGTGACGGATGGCGCACCGGCTCTTGCGCTGGGTGTCGATCCTGCGGATGCTGGGCTAATGGAAGGGCCTCCGCGCCCGAAGACGGAACGGATCATTACGCGCCGCATGTGGGGCGGGATCGTGCTGGTGGGCGTGGTCATGGCCGTTGGGACGCTGTACGTGCTCGACGCGGCACGACCGGGTGGATTCGTTCAGGGCGCGAGCAGCCTGCGCTACGGGCAGACGATGGCCTTTACGACGTTGATGTTGTTTCAGCTGTTCAACGTGTTCAACGCGCGATCTGACGAACAGACGGCGTTTCGCGGCCTGCTCGACAATCGATGGTTGCTGGCGGCTGTCGCCCTGTCTCTCGCTCTTCAGGCGTTGGTGATCTACGTGCCGTTTCTCCAACAGGCGTTTTCCACGCGCTCCTTGTCAATCGCCGATTGGTTGCGCTGCACCCTAGTTGCGAGCTCGGTGCTCTGGATACGTGAGATCGAGAAGATCGCGATGCGAGCCGTCAGCCGTCGATAGCGGATCAGGGCGGCGCCCGTCTTCGACCAGCGCCGGCCGACAGTAAAGCGTCGATGCCCGCCATTTCGATCCTGTCACGTTCGCTCAACGCGCTGGCTACGGCCTTGGACAACCTGCGGACAAGGGGCCCACCGAGCCTTCGTCGAGGCAACGCCAACACCGGCGTCGACGAGTGCGTCAGCACGTGATAGGCAATCGCACCGCGCCTCGCTCCCCAGACACCGGCACCGCCCCGCAGGGACATGACGACGAGCGTTCCGGGCACTGCCGTCAATTGCGCGATCTGGTGAGCAGGATTTCCTTCGAGCACCTGAAATGCTGTCCTCACTCCCGGCGGCAGCTTCGCAATGACCCGCTCGAGGGCGCGAGCCGCCGTTTTCCGGCGCTCACGGCTCGTGGTAGCGCCGGCTGCGCGCAGCCAGAACGGAGTCTGGACGGGAGCCAGAACGTGAACGAGGAGCAGTTCGGCGTCACACATAGCGGCGACGGCGGCGGCGCGGATGACATCGGACTGCCATTCGGCGGCCAGGTCGACCGGCGTGATCACGCGTGTGATAACCGTCGGCGGCGCCTTCATGCCTCCGCTTTGTGGCGACGGTGGGATCGCCAGGACGGGAATCGGAGTTCGACGCAAGACCTGCTCGGTTGTCGACCCAAAAAACAGCTTCTGGAAACCGGTGAGTCCGTGGGAACCGATCACAATGAGATCGTTATGGAGGCGCTTCGCGGTACACAGGATTTCATCGGCAGGGTTGCCTTCCGTCACGACCAGCGCGATCTTGGGCTGCCGACGAGCGCCGAGCGAGCGATGGACGAAACGCGCAAGCTCGGTCCGCGTCCGCTGCTTGAATTGGCGGCGCCCACCCGATGACCGACTTCCCGCCATGAGCAGGAGCTGGTCGTTGACAAACAGGATCGTGAGACGCGCATCCGATTGCCGCGCCGTCGCCGCAGCGTGGCGGATCGCATCGCGCGAGTGCGTCGAAAAATCAATGGGACAGAGGATCGACTTGAACGCCAGCTTGCGCCTCATGGATGTCCCTCTGTCACGCGACGCGTCGCTACCGCCGCTCCGCTGTTTTACCACACTCGTCACGAGGGTCGGAGGCCCCGGCCGTTCACGTCGGTCGGGGCCTCCCGAAACCGCGATCAACGCTATGGCACGATCGCCAGCCGATCCTCGACTCGTGTGACGCCAGGTGCGGCCCACGCCGCGCGCTCCGCCTCCTGGCGCTCAGCCCAAGAGTGCACGTTCCCATTCAGAATCACCTTGCCGTCGAGGGCAGTGACGTTGACGCGCCTGGTGTCGATCTCAGCGCTGCGTTTGAAGGCGGCTTCGATCTTGTCGCGCACGTCGAGGGTCTTCACCCGCGGCTCGACTGCGATGTCGTTGGCGACGCCTTTGACACCGGTCAGATCGCGCACGGCCCGGACGGCCCGGACGGCCGCGTCCTTCTGATACTGCCAATCGAGGACGCCCTTGAGGATGAGGTGTCCATCGGTGACGGTTACGGTGACGCGATCGTCGGGTATCACGGAGTTCCATTTCAGGGCGGCAACCGCTGCTCGAGCGATTTCCGTATCCGTCCGTTCGAACGTGCTCACCAACTTGACCGCGATATCGTTGGCGACGCCCTTGACGCCATAGAGACGAAGCACCACACGCTCCGCGGCACCCTTCTCCGCGTATGAGCGTACCGAGCCGCGAAGCGTGACAACGCCTCTGTCGATCGAAACGCCGATGTCGGTTGGGTCCACGCTGGGCTCCCAGTCCAGAGCGCTCTGTACAGGTTGGGTCAGTTCAGTGTCGGTCATGATCCCTCCGTATAGAGCCGACCGACGTGGCTTCCATGATGGAAGCACAGGACGAGCCAGTTTGAAGCGCGATTCCGGTGCTGCATAGGCGGTGACTGCCAGATTTCCGGCTCTGTGCGAAACGGCGTTGGGCATTCATGGGCGCGTCAATTGCGGTCGTTCCGGCCACGGCGGCGTCAATCGCGGCGTTTTCTGCCTCCAACTGCCGCGCGTCGATCGACGTCCGACACATCGTGTTCATCGTCCGCGACTCACGACCGGGGGCGGTGGAGGCGGCGGAGGTAATGGCCAGACCAATCCGATCCGTCACGCCGAAGGGGTCGGATCGGATTCGATGACGCTGCGAGTGGCGCGGCGAGCCGCGGCCGCAGCTCCGACGACGGATGTCTCATCGCTTCCGGCGGTGGTGCTCGACGCCGTCTTGACTTCTGGATCCCTCGCTCGCGCTGCTGACCCTGATTCTCCCCGTCCCCCTCATCGCGCAACAGACGCCGGGTCAGATTCGGTAAGTCGACAGGCGGCGTTCTTCGAACGATTCGCTGTCGCCCTCGTTACGGCGAGAAGCGATACCTGACGGTGAATTCCTGCCGGGATTCGACTTCGATCGTTCCCTCGACGACGACCGCCATGTCGGTAACCTCGAACGGCAGGCCGCATTGCGCGTTGACCTGGTCGAATACGAGATCCAGAGGGACGACGGCATTGGCGCCGATCGAGAACGCACCCCCTGACGCGGATAGGCACGCCACCTTGTTGACGCCGTGCAGTGTCGCCGCCGTGAACAGCACGGGCCCGGCGCTCGCTGATCGGAGCCTGAATGAGAGCCGCAGGCGCCCGGCGCATCCGCTGAGGGTGGGTCCGCAGCCCGCAATCGTCGAACCCGGAGCCACGTTCGCCCCTGTGTAGTCGATCGCGACCAGGCCGGTGTGCGGGCCAGGGACCGGCGCATTCGGGTCGGCCGTCACCGGTGTCGGAGCCGTCGGGTGATCGCACGCGATCTGCGAGACGAGCAGTATCGCTGGGAAAGCTCGTCGCAACACGGATCGCTTCGTGATCATTCGTACCTCAACGGGCGCGCTAATGCGCCGGACACCTGGCGGCGGCGGCCACCGATTCAGGTACGTGCAAGACGGGACCCGGCACCGCATAGAACCACCGCTTGGCCAGCTCCGTGGCGGTGATGTAGAGGGCGGTGATGGCTACGATCGCCGCGATCAGCCGGGGCGGAAGTGGGACGAACCCGAAGAACGCGGCGAACGGCAGGTACGGGATGGTGAAGGTCAGCCCGACGAGCGCGACGGTCGACCAGAGCAGCAGTGTGCCAGGCCGGCTTCGAAAGAACGGACGCTGCGTGCGCATCACGATCGCGACGACCAGCTCGGTCAATAGCGACTCGACGAACCAGCCGGTCCGAAACGTCGCGGTCGTCGCACGAAACACGAACAGCAGCGCAGCAAACGTGAGCAAGTCGAACGCCGAGCTGACCAGCCCGAACGTGACCATGAACCGGCCGATGAACTTGATGTCCCACCGTCGCGGCCGCTCGACAAGCTCCGGGTCGACGCTGTCGTCCGCAATCCCCACTGCCGGGATGTCCGAGAGGAAGTTGTTCAGAAGAATCTGTCCAGCCATCAACGGCAGAAAGGGCAGGAACAACGAGGCCGCCGCCATGCTGATCATGTTGCCGAGATTGGCGCTGGTCGTGATCAGCACGTACTTGAGCGTGTTGGCAAACGTCTTCCGTCCCTCCTCGATGCCGCGCCGGACCACGTCGAGATCCCGCTCGAGCAAGACGAAGTCTGCGGCCGCGCGTGCGACGTCGACGGCCTGCTGCACGGAGAGACTGGTATCGGCTGCGTGCATTGCCGGGACGTCGTTGATGCCGTCGCCCAGGAAGCCGACGACGTGACCCATCTTCTTCAACGACAGGATGATCCGTTCCTTCTGGTTCGGATCCACCTCCACGAACAGGTCCGTTCGTTCCGCCGCATGCCAGAGTGCCTCGTCGTTGAGCTCGTCCAGCTCATGACCGGTGATCACGCGATCCGGTCGCATCCCGACCAAAGCTGCGACGTGCTGCGCCACGAGTTTGGTGTCTCCCGTGATGATCTTCACCGACACGCCCAGCGCGGCGAGACTGGCGAGCGTTGCGGAGACGCTTTCTCTTGGACGATCGAGAAATGTCAGGAAGCCCACGAATGTCAGACCCCGTTCGTCGTCATGGCCGTACGTGGATTTCTCATCGACTTGCCGCTCGGCGATGGCAAGGACCCGGATACCGGTCCGACTCCACTCATCATGGCAGCGCTGGAGCTGTGCAATCCGCGTTTCATCGAGCGGAAGGCCGTCGGCTGAGCGCGTGCACACCTCGAGCACGTGGTGAAATGCGCCCTTGGTCAGCAGCTGGACACCATGCGGCCCGTCGACCACGACGGTGATCCGCTTGCGGATGAAGTCGAAGGGAATCTCGGCGATCTTGCGTACATGCGTGAGATCAAGACTTTTCGCCGTCAGAATCGCGGCGTCCAGCGGGCTCGCCACGCCCGTCTCGAATGCCGCATTCAGTGCCGCCAAATCGAGGACATCGCTGGCCGGCGCGCCTGACGCGTCATAGCTGCCCTCCATCTGAACGACGCCTTCCGTCAGTGTTCCCGTCTTGTCCGTGCAGAGCACGTCCACGCTGCCAAGGTTCTCAATCGCATTCAACCGGCGGACGAGCACGCCGTGATGCGCCATCATCTGCGCGCCCCGGGCCAGATTCACGCTCAGAATCGCCGGCAGCAGCTCGGGGCTCAACCCCACCGCCAGCGCAATCGAGAACAGCAGTGTGTCGATCGGCGGACGGCCGCGGAACATGTGGGCCGCGAAGACCAGGAGCACCATCGTGAGCATGGCGCTGGTCAGCAAATAGCCGAAACGCCGAATCCCCCGGTCGAACTCCGTCTCGGGCGGTCGGAGCGTCAAGCGATGCGCGATGCCGCCGAATTCTGTGGACGCACCCGTCTTGACGACCAGGCAGCGAGCGGTGCCGCTGCGCACGCTGGTACCGAGAAACACACAATTACGGCGTGCGGCCAGTCCCGCGTCAGCCGGGGCCGTGCCGGCCCGCTTCTCGACCGGAAAACTCTCTCCGGTCAAGACTGCCTCGCTGATGAAGCAGTCTGTCGCGGTCAGCACCACGCAGTCGGCCGGAACGAGACTGCCGGCCGACACCAGCACGACGTCTCCGGGCACCACGCGTTCAATCGGCACCTGAATCGCGTGCGCATCGCGAAGCACACTGGCATTCACTTGCACGCGCGCGCTCAGCGCCGCCACCGCAGCCTGGGCGCTGTACTCACGGGAGTAGCCGATGCCAACCGTCGCGACGACGATGGTCAAGACAATGCCGGCATCCAGCCATTCACCGGAGAGCGCTGACGCGGCTGCAGCGAACACGAGGAGAAGCAGGAGGGGGCTGCGAACTTGCCTGTAGAGAACGGCAACCTTCGTCAATGGACGATGGTCGCGGAGCGTGTTCGCGCCGTACCGCCGCAGCCTTGCGGCTGCCTCGTCACTGGACAGCCCTTCGGGCGTCGACTGTAGCCGCTGAAGTGTCTCGCTAATGTCAACGGACCAAAAGGCGGGATTTTCAGAGGCCATGGCCAGTCCAGAGTCCGGTTTGGCGCCTGCTATCGGGCCTCACGCGTGTAGACGACCGCGGCGCCATCTGACGACCTCCTAGCCACCGTATAAAGGCCAGAGGCACATACGGCGTGCCAGTTTCCCGTTGACGGAAAGAGCGTGGATCGCAGGTTCTTCAGCATTGGGGAGAGGCAGGTGTGGGCATTATTTCGCGCGCTGGGTGAAATTTCCACATCGCTGGTACGCATTCATCTGTGCTTGACCGGGCGCGCGCTCAGAAGCCCAGAGCTGCCGCCGATCAAGCGGCACCCGTCGGCGTGGCACGGGCGAAGCTCGAGAAACGACAAACAAATCCGCGGGTGGTACTCTTGCACGGACTTTGTCGTGGCTACCATCAAGGACACTCTCTTACGGTGCTGGCGGGCTAAGGTCGGACTGTCGACGGAAGGAACGAGTATGCAGACATGGCGCAGGGTCGTCCTGGCAGCCGCAGTCGCATGAGCGATCTCCATCCAATCTGCCACCACAAGCGGCTCGGACGCTGACGTCAGTGAGGCCGGACTCCGGTCTTCGACATCACCGCCGCGCACGGAATCGTCGACGGGAAGCCCGACCGACCGGGCAGCGTCTTCGCACCCGACGACAATCCGATTTATGTCTGGTATCGTGCCGACGGCGGCGGCGTCGGGACTGTCATCACGTCGGCTTGGATCCGTATCGACGACCAGGACGTCCCACACCGCATGAGCGAAGCATCGGTGACGGTCGACAGGATTGACGATTGGGCCCAATTCAATTTCCGGTTGGCACCTGGAAACGCTGGCCGATCGCGACGTATCGAGTCGAGTTGCGGATCGGGAACACGACACAGGGCGACGTCACCTTCCGCGTGGCGGAAGACGCGAGCTTCGGATCCGGCCGGTTCGCCGGGTCTGAGTCACGCTCCCCATCGCCGAGCGATTAACAAGCCGGCGACCAAGCCTACCGCTCCAGCCGCAAGCCAGCGCCTCAACGGGTGGAACTGAATGAAACGCGTGCCCTCCGGACCGATCTCGATCAGGCCCACCGGCGTCATTCGAACTCCTCCGCCACCGCCGGCGCCTTCTCCTTCGTGCGGCGCGCCGTTCGGTGGATTCGCATCAGTGCCGCCGTTCCAGCGGCGCCCGGGGCCCGAACCGCCGCCGGCGCCGAAGCCGAAGGCGACCTGCGCGACGGGGATGACTGTTATCTCGCCCTGGTGTACCGGTTCACCATAGACATGACGAATACCGAGGCTGCGCTCGAGCAGTTCGGCGATTGGCGCAAATGGGGCAGGGTTCGACATGGGCACTCCTGACTGCGGACTGGGTCGATGCTGAATCAGATGCCGCCGGTCCGCAAGCAGCAATCGTCCGACAGACACTGGATGGCCGGCGCGCCCGACGCACCCGACCCCGTCGCCTTCCCACTCGTCAATGTGCAGCCTTGCTTCAGTAGATGACTGCGTTGCTCTCCCTCACACCGGCGCGACGGAGGAAGGACATCATCGGGCACCAGTTAGTGAACGCAGACTGCGCCAGGTTGACGCCGACAAACAGGGTGAACCAGAAGAAGTACGGGTGCACATACAGACCGAGCAGCACGCTCGCGGCGACGAACAGTCCGGCAATCAGACGCAGCATCGGTTCGAGGGTCATGACGAGGCTCCTTGGGTGATTTCGGGAACGAACAGGATCGGAATGGTGCAGAAGCGCACGAGTGCTTCGCCGCAGTTCGAGAGCCAGCCGGAGGTCCGCGGCAGAGGAGCTGCGACGACCAGCAGGGTCGCTCGCGCGGCAGGAACCGCGGCCTCGATAGCCTGGCCACGTCCGTCGACGACCTCCCCGCCGAAACACCTGGCGAGTTGCCGCGCGTAGTCGAGCGCGTCGTCGCCCGCAAGCGACGTGGCGGCGTGGACGAGCACGCGGCCAAATACGGCGTCGAGCGGGCCGCCCACATCCGCCCGCACGATCAGCAGCGGCTGGCGCACCTCGCGCAACACACGCTCGGCCACCGACCCGAGCCACCAGCGTTTCGGACCATGGCGGCCGTGCGTCCCCATCACGACGAAGTCCGACGTCGCCGATTCGCGCAGGATCGCGTCGGTCGGCGAACCTTCCTCCACCATGGTCGACAATCGATGGTGGGTGTGCCGCTGGCCGAACTGAGCGAGAAATCGTTCGGCCTGGGCCCGCATCGCCCGTTGTTGCCGCTCGAGCCCTTCGACCTGATCATGCGTGAAGTAGGCCGGCGCCTCGGCGGCCTCGACATGGAGCACGCGTAAGGTCGCGGCATTGCAGCGGTCAGCGACCAGTCCGGCGAGCGCGACGGCGCGAGCTGACGCATCGCCAAAATCGACGGCGGCGAGCACGGATCGAGCAACAGCGGGCATAGCCACGTTCAGGCGGCCACGCCGGGATCAGCCGCGATTCCCGCGTAACGGCGGTGTGTCAGGTAGTAGGTGATCGGGACGGTCATCCGCGAGAGCAGCAGCGAGGCGACTTCACCGGCCATCAGCGAGATGGCCAGGCCCTGAAAGATTGGATCGAACAGAATCACCGCCGACCCGACAATCACCGCCGCCGCGGTCAGCGCCATGGGCCGGAAGCGCACCGCACCTGCATCGACGACGGCGTCTTCGATCGACATGCCGTCTCTCACCCGCAGCTCGACGAAGTCCACGAGGATGATCGAATTGCGGACCACAATGCCGGCACCGGCGATGAAGCCGATCATCGAGGTGGCCGTGAAGAAGGCGCCGAGCAGCGCGTGTGCGGGCAGGATGCCGACCAGCGAGAACGGGATCGCGAGCATGATCGTGAGCGGCGTCACGAACGACTGGAACCAGCCGACGACCAGGATGTAAATCAACACCAGCACCGCCGCGAACGCGATGCCGAGATCGCGGAACACCTCATAGGTGATGTGCCATTCGCCGTCCCATTTCATCGCGTACTTCGAGCTGTCGAAGGGCTGCCGCGTGTTGAAGATTTCGAACCGGTAGCCCTCTGGCAGACGCACCGATTCGAGCGCGCGATTCATCTGCAGGATGGCGTAAACCGGGCTCTCGATCTGCCCGGCCACATCCGCCGTCACGTATGTCACTGGCTGCAGATTCTTGTGATACAGACTCTGCTCCTCGACCGACGCCACGGTGCGCGTCAGCTCCCCCACCGCGACCGACTCCTGCCCGCCGAGGCGGAGACTGCGAACCGCATCGAGCGAGCCGCGCAGTGCCCGCGGCAGGCGCAGGACAATCGGGACCTCCTCCCTCGCCCGGGGATCGTGCAGCAGACCGGCCGGTGCGCCGGCGCCGGCCATGCTGACCACCGTCGCAATCTGCGCTGCCGACAACCCGGCGGCGGCCGCCTTGTCGCCGTCCACCTCGAGTCGCCACTTCGGTTGCCGCGATTCGACGTACCAATCGACATCGACGACTCCGGGCGTCCGCTCGAACGTGGACCGCATCGTGCGGGCGAGATCGAGCCGTCGGTTCGCATCCGGACCGTACACTTCCGCCACGATGGTCTGCAGCACCGGCGGGCCCGGCGGCACCTCGACGACCTGAATCTGCGCGCCCAGTCGCTCGGCGACCGGGTCGAGCCGGCTGCGAAGCCGCTTCGCAATCGCGTGGCTCTGCTCGCGCCTGGCGTCCTTGTTCACCAGCATCACCTGCAAGTCCGCCAGATTGGCGTCGCGGCGTAGGAAGTAGTGCCGCACCAGGCCGTTGAACGTGTACGGGGACGCGGCGCCGGTGTAGCTCTGGACACTCGTCACCGCCTCGTCGCGCAGCGACTCGTCGGCAAGCGCCGACGCGATGCCGGCGGTCGTCTCCAGCGGCGTGTCCTCCGGCATGTGAACGATCACCTGCAGCTCGTTCTTGTTGTCGAACGGCAGCATCTTGACGGTCACGAGGCCCATCGGCACCAGCGCGACGGCGCCCACCAGGAGCACGGCCACCAGGCCGAGAAACCCGGCACGCACGGCCGGCCGCGCCAGCAGCGGCCGCATCACGCGGCGATAGAGCGCCGTCAGGCGGTCTTCCGGCTCGTCCTCATGCGCGTGCGTTCGGTGCAGCACCCGCACCGCCGCCCACGGTGTGACGACGAACGCGACGATCAGCGAGAACACCATCGCGGCGGACGCACCGACCGGAATCGGGCGCATGTAGGGCCCCATCAAGCCGCCGACGAATGCCATCGGCAGAATCGCGGCGATGACCGCCAGGGTGGCGAGGATGGTCGGGTTGCCGACTTCGTCGACCGCCCGCACCGCGATCGCGGCCAGGCCTCGACCGTCCTGCGACAGGCGCGCATGCCGGACGATGTTCTCCACGACGACGATCGCGTCGTCCACGAGAATACCGATGGAGAAAATCAGTGCGAACAGGGTGATGCGGTTGAGCGTGTAGCCGTACAGATAGAACACGAACAGCGTCAGCGCCAGGGTGACCGGAATCGCGGTCAGCACGACGAGTGACTCGCGGCGGCCGAGGATCAGCCAGATGAGCACGGAGACCGACAGCACCGCCAGGAACATGTGCCAGAGCAGTTCGTTCGACTTCTGCGCGGCGGTCTCGCCGTAGTTGCGCGTCACCGACACGTTCAGATCGCGCGGCAGCAGGTAGCCGCGCGCGCTTTCGACTTTTCGATAGACCGCTCGCGTGAGTTCAATCGCATTGACCCCTTTGCGCTTGGCGATCGACAGCGTGACAGCCGGATGCGCCTGGCCGCGACTCGCGTACTGCATGACGTAGTCGGTCGGCTCGCCGCCGCCGTCGGCGATCGTCGCCACATCGCCCAGGTGCACCGGGGCGCCGCCGCTCGCGCCGACGACGACGTTCCGGACCGCTTCCGCAGACTGGGACCATTCGCCGCTTTCGAGACGCGTCGCACGATTCTCGGAAACGATGTCGCGCGCCGTAGCACGAACGTTGCTCACGGCGAGCGCCTGCTGGACCGCGAGGGGATCGAGACCGCGCGAGGCCAGCGCCGCTGGGTCGAGCTCGATCGACACCTGCCGCGGCCGGCCGCCGATGATCGCGATCTCAGAGATGTCGGGCAGCTCCTTGAGCGCCTCCTGCAGCTGCCCCGCCATTTGCCGGAGCCGCACGTCGTCGTAGCTCGGGCCCCAGAGCGTGAGCGCCATCACCGGCACGTCGTCGATGGAGCGCACCTTGACGAGCGGTGGCGTCGCGCCGGGCGGGAGCTGCGGAGCAGTGGCCGCCAACTTCTGCGTGAGCCGCACCAGCGCGCGTTCTTCGTCCTGACCGACCAGGAAGCGGACAACCAGCATCGCGCGGCCTGGCATCGAGGTCGAATACAGGTACTCGACGCCCGGCACTTCCCACAGCAGCTTCTCGATCGGACGCGTCACGCGCTGCTCGACCTCGGTCGGCGACGCGCCTGGCATGTCCACGAACACGTCGACCATCGGCACGACAATCTGCGGCTCCTCCTCGCGCGGAAGCGCCACCACCGCGTAGACACCGAGCAGCATCGAGGCGACGATGAACAGCGGCGTGAGCTTCGAGTGGATGAACGCCCCGGCCAGCCGTCCCGCGAGACCGGTGGAATTGGTCATCGCGAATCTCCGGCGATTCGACTGCCGTCAAACAGCGTCGCCGGCGGATCGGCCACGACGCGGTCACCCTCGTGTGCGCCGGCGAGGACCTCCACACGAGCGCCGACGACCGGCCCCACGGAGATCGGCCGCAGCCGGGCGACGCCAGCCGCATCGACGGCAAAGACAAACGTCAGCTGGCCCCGGCGGACAGCGGCCGACGCCGGCACCGTCAGCGTTCGCCGAGGCGGCCCCTGGAATCGCGCCCGCCCGAACTGACCCGTTCGCACAATGGCTCCTGCGGGCACGTCGAGCTTGACGACGAACCCGTGAGACGCGGCGTCCAGTCGCGCGATCTCCACGATGCGAACCGGAGTCCAGACGGCAGATGGCGCCGTCGTTTCGCCCAGGCTGACGTCGGCCTTCTGGCCTACGGCGACGAAGGTCGCGCGCGCCTCATCCAGCCGGACTTCCAAACGGAACGTCGCCGCCTCCTCGAGGGTGAGCAACGGCGCACCGGGTGTCGCCATGGTCCCAGGGTCGACGCCCCGCTCGGTGACGAGGCCATCGAAGGGAGCCGTGAGCACGGTGTACGACGAAGCGACTTGCGCACTCAGCACAGCCGCCTGCGCTTCCGTGCTCGCAGCGGCGGCGGCCGCTGCCCGCGCCGACGATCCGGCGACTTGTGCCTCGGCGGCGTTCAGACTCGCCGTAGACTGATCGAGTTCCTGTCGCGTCGCCGATCCCTTTTCCAGCAACCCTGCGATGCGGTCGTGTGTCAGTCGGGCGATGCTCAGACCGGCTTCGGCCGCGTGTGTGTCGGATGCGGCCGCCTCCGCCGACCGCCGCGCGGCGTCGAGGGCGGCCGCTGCACGGGCGCCAGCCGCGCCGCTCTCGCGGGCGTCTAGTCGGATGAGCGGCACCCCACGCCGCACACGGTCCCCAGGGCGAACGAGCACCTCGGTGATCGGCGCCATCACCCGGCTCGCGATCACCGCGGTCGAGCGCGCACGCACAACGCCGCCGGCCTCGTAGGACGATAAGAGGTCAGCGATGTCCGCGCGGCCTAGCGTCACCGTGACCGGCGGCGGATCGGCCTTGGCCGCGGGAGGCGCCGGCGCGGTGCAGCCGACGGACAGGACAGCGACGACCGCAAGCGGGATCACTCGACTCTGTTTCACGATCAACCTCTCAGCCGCGGGCCTCGCAGCGCTCACCATCACGGTCACCTGACGCGTCCCACCGCGCGTCTCAGCTGGGCCTCGCCCACCAGGGCATCCACCAGCGCCGTGATGCTCTGGGTGTCGGCGTCGAGCACGGCGGTCGACGCGCGCAACACCTCGTTGACGGGGACCAGGCCGGCGTCGAACCGATCGCGGATGATGCGCTGGCTCTCGCGCGCCTGCTCCGCTGCGGCGTGTCCGACATCCTGGCGCGCACGCGCCGCTTCGAGCCTCCGCATCGCGCTGACGACCTCGACGTGCACAGCGGATCGCACATCTTCCGCATCGGCAACCGCGCGCGCCACCGCAGCGGCCGCCGCTTTGGTCTGGGCGAGTTCCGAGCCGCCGGACGAGAAGGTCCATCGCACCTCGCCGCCGACGATCCAGGAGGAGGCGCGGTCGTTGAAGCGCGTGCCGCTGACATCGAACCCCGCCTGAACCGCCACCTGCGGGATCAGCGCCGCGTGCGCCTGCCGCCGTCCGGCATCGGCCAATTGTTGGGCGGCCGCCGCACGGCGAATTTCAGGCCTGGCGGCATCCGCCTCGGCGAGCAGCGCGTCGACGGACAAATCCGAACCCGCCGCTGCGCTGGCGGCATTCGGCTCGACCAACTGCTGGCTGCGATTGATCGGGACGCCCATGAGGCGATTGAGTTCGGCACGTGCCACCGCATCGTCGCCCTCTTCCTGAATGGCGCGCTGCTGGAGATCGGCGAGGTAGGCGGCGAGGCCGAGAACGTCGGCATTGGTCCCCATCCCCGCGTCGCGACGCCGTTCGGCGCGCGCCAGATCCTCGCGGGCGGCGACGACGGCGGCCGCGGCGGTGCGGTGCATGGCTTGCGCCGCGACGACGCGACCGAACGTCCGTGTCGTGGTCAGCACCAGGCTGCTTGCCGCCTCATCACTGGCCAGGCCCGCGCTGTCGCGATGGAGCGTCGCCGCGTCGGCGACGGCGCGCTGACGGCCGCCGTCGAAGATCAACTGCTCGACGCCGACGGCGCCGCGAAAGAATCCGACCGGATCGGGGTGGTTGAGCGCGTCGATCGCGAAGTTCGCCGTCCCGAATCGTCGCGCCGACAGCAGTGAGCTGAAGACGAAGACCGGCTGATCTCCGCGCTGCCACGATTCCGTGAGCGTCAGGCGGGGAAAGTAGCCGGAGCGTGCCTGCGTACGTTGCGCGTCCGCCTCATCTCGACCGGCGCGAATCGCCCGCAGTGACGCGTTCTGCGCGAGCGCAGTGCGCACAGCGTCATCGAGCGTCAACGGCTCCTGAGCGGCGGCGCCCGCAGGCCAGCCCGCGAGCGTCAGTACCGGCGAGCCAGGCGTATCGGGTCATTGCTTCAGAGATTCAACCTGGCGAGATTGGTGACACAGATACAATCGGAGGCGATCCCGTGCCTGTGACGAATCCCGGAAATCTGAGTCCTTCGAACAAGGACACCGACCGCGCCGGTTACGCCCAACTGGTACGAGCGGCTGCGGCGGGCGAGCGCGAAGCGATGGAACGGCTGCTGATGCATGCGCAGGAGGTGGCGTATCGCTTCAGCCTGCTGGTCTGCGGCCACCCGCAGGATGCCGAAGATGTGATGCAGGAGGCGCTCTTCAAGACGTACCGACACGTCAGCCGGATCAGGGAGCCCGACGCGTTCCGGACGTGGCTGTATACGACGGTCCGAAACGCCTGCCGTATGAAACGGCGCCGGCACGTCGGCGAGCCGTCGCACCTGACGTCGATCGAAGACGACGACGGCGGGACGGGACCCGTCGACGTCGAGGCCCACGCGCGTCCGGTTGACCAGCTGCTGATCGATGCGGCGCTCAACGACCGGCTTCGCCAGGCACTGAAGGCGCTGCCGCCGTCGTACCGGATGATCGTGGTGCTACGCGAGATGGAACAGTTATCGACGCGCGAAGTCGCCAAGATCGCGCGCATCTCGGAAGCGAACGTGAAGACCCGGCTGCATCGCGCGCGCGTGATGTTGCGGCGGGCGCTGGAGGGCGTATGAGCCAGGATGTGATCGGCGAATGCCGAGCGATGCTGGCCAGCATCTCCGCCTATCTCGATGGCGAGCTCGACGTTGTCAAGTGTCAAGCGATCGAGCAGCACTGCCGAGACTGCGCGTCTTGTGCGACGCTGGTCGACGGGCTGCGTGCGACGATCGGCCTATGTCGCGAGGCCGGGAGCGCGCCGCTCCCGGAACCGGTCCGGGAGCGTGCCAGAGCGAGTATCGAGAGGCTGCTCGCCTCCGAAAAACGGTCCGCAACCTGACGCGCGCGTCTCGTGTCACGTTTCCCAGAAACGTGTATCTCTCCTGTGTGATGGATCACCGGTATGACGTTCTCGCCTTCGGCGCCCACCCAGACGATCTGGAAGTCGTCATGGGTGGCACCGCAGCGAAGCTGGCGGCCCGCGGGCAGGCAATTCTGTTCGTGGATTTATGCAACGGCGAACCGACCCGGTACGCCGAACGGGGCGTCAGGCAGGCGCAGGCCCTCCGCGCCGCCACGCTCTTAGGCGTTGAGCGGACGACGCTCACGCTACAGGATCGCATCATCCAAGACTCCCCGGAGGCGAGACTGCAGGTGGCGCGTCTGCTCAGAGTCCACCGACCGAGAACGGTGTTCACGACGTCCGGCGCGGGCGTGCATCCAGATCACGCCGCCGTCACCAACATTGTCGTTAACGGAGTATTTTACGCGCGCCTGCCGAAGTGGGACGAACTGGCCGAAGGACAGATCCTCGACGGTACAGACCCACACGAGGTCAAACGGTTGTTCTTTGGCCACTGCCGCATGGAGCCGGCCTGGAACGGCTTCGACTTCGCCGTCGATGTGTCGGCGGTGTACGCGCAGAAGATCGTCGCGAGCACCGCTTACGAATCGGTGTTTAGCGGCGATCAAGCGACCCTGCTCGAGAAGTACAGTGCCGAGGATCGATATGTGGGAAGTCTGGTCGGCGTCCAATACGCGGAGGCGTTCAAAGCGCGAAGCCCGCTGTTGGTTGACAGCCCAGATGTTTTTGAACACTCGCGGTTCGGGTGAAAGAGGGGAAAGCGTGACCATGATTGACGACCGCCACCGCTGAGCCCGATGAGAAATCCCGCACATCCGCGATAGATTCTTTACGGCAACGGCGATAGATCAACTAGTGGGCGTGCGCACGATCCACCACGAGCCTCAGAGAAAGCCACAGGCGTCCACCAAGCCGAATGAGAAGACGATCACTGTCGTCTCGGATCGCCCCGCGGCCCGCGGGCGGGGTCGCTCACGCCCCACTGTCTGTGCCTACCCTGTCCGGAGAGGCGTGTCCCGATCCGTATTCGAATCGGTGTCCGATCTCGTGCACGATCTACCGGACGATGTGGGTCGCAAACTGCCGGAAGATCAGTGCGTCGAGTACGCTGTCGATCTGATGGTCGTCCTCCGGTGCACTCAGGCGCTTCTGTTGCGACTAAAGCAGTTCGATGACGCGCCCGACGTGCGGTCGACGACGAAGCTCGGCGACTGGTATGGAACACAAGTGGTCGAAGGCGCCCGAGGGGCGGCGCTTCAACCAGTTCCGTCAGCCGAAGTACCTGTTCTCAGGACTGACCAAATGCGGCGAATGCGGCGCCGGGTTCGTCGTCTACTCGCGCGATCAACTCGGATGCTTCGGGACTCGCGACCGAGGGACGTGCACGAACAAGCTGACGATCGCGCGTCAGGAAGTCGAAGCCCGCGCTGACGGCACTCCAGGACGAGTTGATGCGCAAGGACTTCTTCGAGGAGTTCTGCCGCGAGTTCGCCAAGGAGATGAATCGCCTACGGATGGAGCAGCGCGCCGGTCAGACATCGGCGAAGCGCGAGCTGGTTCAACTGGAAACGCGGCGCAAGAAGATCGTCGAGTCGATTATCGAGGGTGTCCTGGGCCGAGACGTGAAGGACGAGCTGATCGCAATCGGGAATCGCCGGGACGAGCTCGAGGCGCAGCTCAAAATCGCAAGTGAACCGCCACCGCTCCTGCACCCGAGCATGGCCGACCTCTACCGCACCAAAGTCGAAGAACTCGCCGCCGCGCTCCAGCGCGAGGACACCGGCCTGGAAGCCTCAGAAATGCTCCGTGGGTTGATTGAAGCGATTGTCTTGACTCCGCAGGACGGCCAGTTGCGGATCGAGCTAAGAGGGAATCTGGCCGCGATGTTGGCTGCTGCCCAACAAACGAAAAGGTCGCCAGAAACGGGCGACCTCTCGCTGCAGGTTGTGATGGTTGCGGGGGCGGGATTTGAACCCGCGACCTTTGGGTTATGAGCCCAACGAGCTACCGGACTGCTCCACCCCGCGTCACCTGAGGAACCCTGATGTTACCATAAGGTTTCGCACCACAACAACCGGGAGCCCATCCGCATGCTACGGCGATCGATCAGTCTCGCCATCCTCGCACCCGCGTTTGCGGCGGCGATTGCCGTCGCTCAACCGCCGGTCGTCCGCACCGCCGATCCGATCAAGCGCGGCATGCAGCTGAGCGATTTCCCCCGCACGGTCAAAGTCGCCGACAACGTCTACACCTACGAAGACTTCCACGCCGGCCCGGAAAAATTCACCACCACCAACATGTTCGTCGTCACCGACGCCGGCGTGCTGGTGGCCGATGGCCAGGGCAGTCCCGCCGAAACGAAAGGGCTGGTCGACGCAATCCGAAGCGTGACACCGAAGCCGATCACGACAGTGGTGATCGCCTCCGATCACGGTGATCATACCGGCGGCAACGCCTCCTTCCCCGCCGGCGTGCACTACGTCATCCATCCGAATTCGAAGGCGATCCTCGATCGGTCGGCGGCAGCCGCTTCGCTCCGGGGAAACGGACGTGAAGATGGGCGCGGCGGAGTGGACAGCGCGTGGCGACTGCCGACCGATGCCGAACTGGTGACGGACAAGAGAACACTGGAGATGGGCGGGGTGCAGGTGCAGATCCTGTTTCTCGGCCGCTCGCACACCGGCGGCGACCTCGCCGTCTACCTGCCGCGCCAGAAAATCCTGTTCCTCAGTGAGATTTACCTCAACCGCGTGTTTCCCGCGATGCGCTCCGCCTATCCGAGCGAGTGGCTGAAAGCGCTCGATCGCGCCGAGGCGATGCACGCGAACATCTACATCGCCGGCCACGGCTTCACCGAGACCGGCGCCGTTTCGCAGGAAGAAATCCGCGCGTATCACAAAGCGCTGGCCGCGGTGATCGCTGAAGCGACGCGCCTCTACGAGGCCGGCGTGCCGGTCGACCAGGCCATTTCGCAGGCGAACTGGGGCGAGTACGCGACCTGGACGCTGGCCTCGTCGCAGGGACCGATCGCGATCCGGAAGGTGTACGAAGAACTGAGCGGCCGGCTGAAATGAGGACGGCCGAGGAACGCGAACGCGGGTCCGGCTGAAGCCGGACGACACTACCGATAGACTTCACGCCACACCACAACCCGATAGACTTCGCACGACACTACCGACAGAAGATCAAAGCGACATGACCCTGCCCACGTTTGCCGACGTCGAAAGCGCCGCTCAACAGATCGCTGGCGCCGCCCACAAGACCCCGGTCGCCTCCTCGCGCACAATCAATCGACGCACACAGGCCGAGCTGTTCTTCAAGTGCGAGAACCTGCAGCGTGGCGGCGCCTTCAAGTTTCGCGGCGCCTACAACGCGCTGTCGCGGCTCACCGCCGACGAGCGCCGCCGCGGCGTCGTCACCTTCTCGTCAGGCAACCACGCCCAGGCGATCGCCCTCGCCGGACAACTGCTCGCGATCCCGCGCGTCATCGTCATGCCGTCGGACGCGCCCGCGGTCAAGCGCATCGCGACCGAAGGCTACGGCGGCGAAGTGGTCCTCTATGATCGCGACAACGAAGATCGCGAAACGATCGGCAGGCGCCTGGCCTCCGAGCGCGGGCTGACGCTGATTCCGCCCTACGATCACCCGCACATCATCGCCGGCCAGGGCACCGCCGCGCTCGAGCTGATCGCCGAGGTCGGCCCGCTCGATGCCCTCTATGTCCCCTGCGGCGGTGGCGGACTCCTATCGGGCTCGGCGATCGCCGCCAAGGCGCTGTCGCCCGCTTGCAGGGTCATCGGCGTCGAGCCGGCAGCGGGAGACGATGCCACGCGGTCATTCCGGACAAAACAGCTGCAGACCGTTGACAACCCGAAGACGGTGGCCGACGGCGCCCGGACCGCATCGCTGGGCTCGCTGACTTTCCCGCTCGTGATCGCCAACGTGAGCGACATGGCCACGGTGGAGGATCCGACGCTGCTGAAAACGATGTTCTATCTGTGGGAACGCCTCAAACTGGTGGTCGAACCGACCGGCGCGCTGGGCGCCGCGGCGGCCCTCGAAGGGACGTTACCCATCCGCGGCCTTCGCATCGGGATCGTACTGAGCGGCGGCAACGTGGATCTGTCCCAGGTCGGCGGGTGGATGCGATACCGATGACAGGGCCGTGGTTCGGCGTTCGGCGTCCGGCGTTCGTGGTTCGGCGTGCGGCGTTGGTCGTGACAACGCTCCTGGTGGCCACGTGGGCCACGTCGCGATTCGTTCCCCTCCGCGCTCAGCAGGAGTTCGCCGCTCGCGCCGCGGCGCCCCTCACCCTGCTCCAGATCAACGACGTTTACACCACGGTGCCGATCGACGGCCAGGGCGGCCTGGCTCGTGTCGCAACGTTGAAGCAGAACCTCGCCAAGGCGGGCCGGACCCCGTTTCTGGTCATCGCCGGCGACTTTCTCTCGCCGTCGGTCGCTTCGAGCGTGTTCAGGGGCGAGCACATGATCGCCGCGCTCAACGCCGCCGGCCTGGATCTCGCCACCCTCGGCAACCACGAATTCGACTTCGGCGACGACGTACTGATTCAGCGCATGCACGAAGCGACGTTTCAGTGGGTGATCTCGAACGTCGTCGACGTGAACACCGGCCAGCCGATCGGCGGCGCCGCCCCCTACCTGGTGAGAACGTTCGGCGCGCTGCAGGTCGGCTTCATCGGCCTGTGCCTGAACACTCAGGAGATCACCGGCGACAAGCTAAAACACACACGCATCCTCGATCCGCTGGCCGCGGCCGGCAAGTACGTGCCGTTGCTCAAGCAGGCCGGCGCGACGGTGATCGTCGCGGTCACCCACCTGGCGTTCGCCGACGACCGGGCGCTGGTTGAACAGTTCCCGGACATCGATCTCGTCATTGGCGGCCACGAGCACTATCTGATCACCGCCGCCGAGCGGAAGTCGTTCATCAGCAAGGCCGGATCGGACGCGAAGTTCGTCGCTCGCATCGACGTCAACCAGCGGCCGTCTGGAACGATTGAACGCTTCTACGAGCTGCTGCCGATCACCAGCGCCCTGCCCGACGATGCCGGGACGGCCGCGGTGATCGCAAAGTTCGAGTCCCGTCTGAGCACGGCGCTCGATACAATCGCCGGCACTGCCGGCGTGCCCCTGGACGGACTGAGCGCGCACCTGCGTTCGTCGGAAACCAACCTCGGCGATCTGGTCGCCGATGCGATCCGCGCCGATGCGCATTCGGAGATCGCCATCATTAACGGCGGCAGTATCCGCGGCAACCGCCTCTTTCCTGCCGGTCCGCTGACGCGGCGAATGTTGATCGAGATACACCCGTTCGACAATGTCATCTGCGTGGTCGAGCTCACCGGCCGGGTGGTGCGCGAGGCGTTGAATCACGGCGTGTCGTCGCTGCCGAACCAGGACGGCCGTTTTCCTCAGGTGTCGGGGCTGACCATGACCGTCGACCAAACCGCGCCGGCCGGGAACCGCGTGCGCGATGTGAGGATCAACGGACAACCACTCGATCCGAACAAGGTCTACAGCGTCGCGATCCCCGACTACATTCTCAGAAAGGGCGACGGCTATACCATGTTTGCCGGCCAGCCACTCCCCGTCGCTCCCGAAGCCGGCGACCTGATCTCGACCGCGCTCGAGGCGTACGTATCGGCCAAACAGCACGTCGATCCCACGATCGAAGGCCGCATCACCATTCACTGAAGGGGTCTCATGCGCATGAACCGCCGCACCTTTCTTCGTTCGACAGCCGCCGCCGGCGCCGCTGTCGGCGCGGCCGGACCGTCAAAACAATCGCTCCACGCGCAAGGCGCGACCGATCGACCGGGCAGCGGCGGCGACGCCGCCGCCTTGTCCGGCGCGGTGCCCGCTTCGATCCGCGCACTGAAGCCGATGACCGCCGGCATCTTGCCAATTACGGACGATGAGCGGCGCGCACGGATCGAGAAGGCGCGCAAACTCATGGTCGAGACCCACATCGACGCGGTGATCCTCGAGGGCGGTTCGAGTCTGTTCTATTTCACCGGCGTGCGGTGGGGCCTCAGCGAGCGCCCGTTCATCGCGATCCTGCCGGCCAGGGGCGAGATGGCGTGGGTATGCCCGATGTTCGAGGAAGCGCGCGCGCGCGAGCTGATCCGGATCGGCGGCGGCGACGTGCGGACCTGGGAAGAGGACGCCAACCCGTATCAGCGGGTGGCTCAGATTCTCAAGGACCGCGGCGTCACCACCGGCCGGCTCGGCATCGAAGAGCGCATGCGCTTCTTCATCGTCAACGGCGTGAAGCTGGTAGCGCCGGCGTTCGAGGCGGTGAGCGCCGACCCGGTGACGGCCGGCTGCCGGATGATCAAGTCGCCGGCAGAGATCGCCCTCATGCAGCGGGCCAACGACCAGACCATCGCCGCATACAAGGCGGGCCTGGCGACGCTGCGGGAAGGGATGACGCAGGGCGATCTGCGCGCCAACATCCTCTCGGCGTATCGTGCGCTCGGCGCGCAGAACGGCGTGGTCGCGGTCAGCTTCGGCAAATTCACGGCGTTTCCGCACGGCAGCATCACGCCGCAGAAGCTCCGCGAAGGCGATGTCGTACAGATCGACGATGGCTGCCAGGTGGACGGCTACCAGTCCGACATCACGCGCACCGTGGTGTTCGGCAAGCCGACCAGGCGCCAGATTGACGTCTGGAACCTCGAGCACCGCGCGCAGGCGGCGGCGTTCGCGGCGGCCAGGCCGGGCGTGCCGTGCGAAGCGGTCGACGCGGCGGCGCGGAAGGTGATCACCGACGCCGGCTTCGGGCCGGACTACAAGGTTCCGGGCCTGCCCCACCGCACCGGCCACGGCATCGGTCTCGATGGTCACGAGTGGACCAACTTCGTGCGCGGCAACAAGACGCTGATGCAGCCCGGCATGTGCTTCAGCGACGAACCGATGATTGCGATCTACGGCGAATTCGGCCTCCGCCTCGAGGACTGCCTCTACATCACCGAGGGCGGCGCGAAGTTCTTCACACAGCCGAGCCCCTCGATCGATCAGCCGTTCGCCTGACCGTCGAGCAGCCAGCGCCGCACCGCCGGACACGCATCCGGTGACGCCGACGCCAGATCGCGTTCGAGCCTGCGCAGGTCGTCGATAGTGTCGATGTCATAAGCGCCGGACATCAGCCGCGCACCCACGCCGGCGCGCTCGGCGGCCCGCAACGTGTCGGCCAGGACGCTCGCCGAACCCCAGGTGATTTTGTCGAACAGCGCGGCGTGGGCCTGCCGCATCGCGATCAGGTAGTAGCCGCCATCGTCGGCTGGCCCCAGCACGACGTCGCCGCCGGCCTGCAGCATCTCGATCGCGTCATTCACTCGATCGACCTCGAGCATCGGAATGTCCGAGCCGATGAGCAGCGCCGCATCGAAGGCTTCGGCGTCGAGGAGATGCCGCAAGGCGGCAAGCATGCGCGCGCCGAGATCGCCGCCACGCTGGGCTACGCATCGCATGGCCCTCCCGGCCACCGAGGCGATCTCGTGCTCGGCCTCATCAGGCGTGAAGAAGATGAAGACGTCGGGCAGGCGCTCAACCGTGCGGAGCGTGTCGGCCAGCAGCGCCACGCGCAGCGCCGTCAGCCGCTGTGGAGACAGATGCGAGGCGAGACGCGTCTTACCCGCCGACGACGGCGCCCGTGTCATCACGCCGAGGGCGATTTTCACGCGCGCGTCGCGGACGCGCGGGCCGGAACCGGCGCCGGCCGTCGCGCCCGATTCCAGAACAGGCGTGCGCCCAGCAGCGTCGCGACGATCGCGGCATAGGTCAAAGGACGGCTCACGTCCGCCTTCACCAGCCACCAATAGTGCAACGGTCCGAGCATGCCGGTGAGATACACCAGACGATGCAAGCGATTCCATCGCTTGCCGCCGAGCCGGCGAATCCATCCTGCCGTCGACGTGAGCGCCAGCGGCAGCATGGTCAACCAGGCCGTGAATCCAATCGTGATGAACGGCCGCTTGTAGATGTCCTCGCCAATCGACTTTGCCAGGGCGCGTGCGGTCGACGCCATCAGGATCGCGCCGGGAGCGTGACCGGCGCTGATCGCCTCGACCCACGCCGCCGCCTGATCCAGCCCCGCAAACCGATCCACGATCGCATAGGTGAGCAGGTGCAGCGAGCCGTAGAAGAAGGCGTAGAGACCGGCCATGCGCCGGAACTTCACCAGCAGATTCCAGCCGGTCAGCTTGCGCACAGGCGTGATCGCAAGGGTGATGCACACGAACCGGAGCGTCCACAGGCCGGTTTCGTTGGTGAGATCGGACAGCGGGTTGGCGCTGAGGTTGCCCGTGAGCGCGGCCCAGATCAGATAGAAGAACGGTCCGAGGGACGCCAGGAAGACGACGGGCTTGAGGCCGAAGCGAACCGCGCGATCCGACAGTTTCAAGAAGGGTCCTGGTAACTAGTAATTCTTCTTGAGATCCATCCCGGCGTACAGGCCCGCCACCTGATCGGCGTAGCCGTTGAACATCATCGTCTTCCGCCGCAGGAACTCACCGATGCGTCGTTCGGTCGCCTGGCTCCAGCGCGGGTGATCCACGGTCGGATTGACGTTCGCGTAGAACCCGTACTCCTGCGCGGCGGACTCCTGCCAGGTGTTGAGCGGCTGTTTCTCGACGAACTTGATTTTGTTGATTGACTTGATGTGCTTGAAGCCGTACTTCCACGGCACGACCAGCCGCATCGGCGCGCCGTCCTGATTGGGGATGACCTCGCCATACAGGCCGACCGCCATGATCGTGAGCGGGTGCATCGCCTCGTCCATCCTCAGCCCTTCGACATAGGGCCAGCGCAGCACGGGCGATCGGAGACCGGGCATCTGCTTGATGTCGTAGGCAGTGGTGAACTCGATGTACTTCGCCTTGGAGGTCGGCTCGCACTTCTTGATCAGGTCGGCCAGTGGAAAGCCCACCCACGGAATGACCATCGACCAGGCTTCGACGCAGCGGTGACGGTAAATCCGCTCTTCGAGCGCCTGCCCCTTGAGGATGTCCTCGAGCGGCATGTTGCCCTTTTTCGCGCACTCACCGTCGATCGCCACCGTCCACGGCTCGGTCTTGTAGTTGCGCGCCAGCATCGACGGCGAGTCCTTGTCGATTCCGAACTCGTAGTAGTTGTTGTAGGTGGTGATGTCTTCCCACTTGTTCGGCTTCTCGTCGGTGCTCAGCGGGCTTTTCTTGACGTTCTCGAGCTTGCGGCCATGCGCTGCGGGGGTGGCGGCCTGTACCAGCGCCTCATCTCCCAGGACGCCCGCCGCGATCGCCGCTGTCGCCGCCGCCGTCGCGCCGATGAACTGGCGCCGATTGAGATAGAGCTTCTTGTCGGTAATCTCCGAGCTCGCGATGTCCGCCGCACGTTTGATCAACATATCGTCACCCTTTGGACGCCAAGGAGCCAGCCCCAGTTACAGCACACCGATTCCCTTTCATTATAGGGAAATACGTCCGGGCGCCCCGTCCGGATGAGTGCGCCTACCGGCATCGAGCCGAAGCAGCCGGGACGGCGGCACGCCGCAGAAATACAGCGCAATCAGGAGAAGATGACGGCCGGTGCGGGTGATCCAGCCGTCCCGCTGCCAGCGCCGCGCCGAGGTCAATGCGGGCAGCGGCGATCGGTACAGGCGCCCGCGCCTCGCCAGGCGACGTATCAGATCGACATCTTCCATGATTGGCAGCTGCCCGTAGCCGCCCATCTCCTGGAAGACGCGGCGCCGCACGAAGAGTGCCTGATCGCCGTAGGGCAAGCCGAACAGCGCCACACGGACCCGCACGCCGATCTCAATGATGCGCGCCATCACCGCTGGTGAGTCGAGGGCGAACGCGAAGCAGCCTGCGACCACTCGGCGATCCTGGTCTGCGGCAGCGATGGCGTCGGCCCAGCTCGAGGGCAGTCGCGTGTCGGCGTGCAGAAACAGCAGCCACTCGGCGCTCGCGAAGGCCGCGCCGGCGTTCATCTGGATCGCCCGCCCGGCCGGCGCCTCGATCCACACAATGTCGGGTCGCGCCGCTCTGAGCGTGGTCAGCGTGGGGTCGCGCGGCGTGGCGGCGACGATGAGCTCGGCGCCGGAAAAATCGGTGAGCGCGAGGGCACGCTCGAGCGCTGCCGCGTCGTGATACACCGGAATGATGACGCTGGCGAGAATCGACAAAGCCGGGGTCTAAGGATATTTCGGTTTGAGGGTGTGCACCCCTTCAATCCAATTCCGGAGACTCTGTCTCCTCAGTTCCTCAAATCCTCAAATCCTCAAGTCCTCAAATCCCCAGATTCTGAGATCCCTGCCTCAGGACGTTTTTCTAACGGCGGCGGCCAGACCGAACAGTACGCTTCCGACGACGAGCAGCTTGGCGGCATCGGGCATGGCCCAGGATGGCAGAGCGACTGGAGCCGTGACAGCAGTGTGGACGAGTTGCGTCGCCACCGGAGTCGAGTCGAGCGAGAGTGCGAATCCGACCGGAACGACGAGAGCGGCTACCAGAGCCGCGAAAAGTAGAACCCGATACCGCTTCCTCATGAGCAGTGGTTGCTTCAAGCGATGTGCCACGCGTCGAGCGCACAATTGGGAACACTTTGCGGCACCTCGGCTCGGCCGACCGGAATAGTTTTCACAAGTTGTGAAAGGTGCGGGTGATAAGCTGATCGTGTGGAGTCGCCGGACAATCCTTACCCGCCTCTGATATCGCTCGCCGTACATGAGTTCCGGACGCCGGCCAGCGTGGTCGGCGGCTACCTGCGCATGCTCCACAAGGATCAGGACCCGCCGATGAGCGAGCGGCAGCGACACATGATCGAGGAGGCGGAGAAATCGTGCACTCGTCTCGTGGCGATCCTCGCGGAGCTCAGCGACCTCGGAAAACTCGACAGCGGCATGGTCAAGCTGGCGCAGCAGCCAGTGGAATTGTTTTCCGTGCTGGAAAAGGTGGCCGAGCTCGTGCATGAGGCATCGGAGCGCCAGGTCCAATTGAAGCTCATCGGCCCCTCCGACGGGGCAGCCCTTACCGGCGACGCGGCCCGACTCGGAACTGCATTCGACGCGATTTTTCGAGCGATTCTGCGCGAAAAACCTGGTCCATCGACCGTCATCGCCGAGCGACGGCTCGAGACGATTGACAGCCGAACCTCTGCTATCGTGATCGTCGCCGATGAGGGCAGCGTACAAGAGGCATACGGACGCGAGCCCGCCCCATTCGACGACCATCGCGGCGGCATGGGTCTGTCGCTGCCACTGGCGCGGCGCGTCATCGAACGTCACGGCGGCCACATCTGGTCGCCGGGGAGTCTGCCCGGCCATGGCAATAATCCCGACCCGCTCGCGCGCGGATCGGTCATCATCTCCTTCCCCGTACGGAGCTGAGTATTGAAGAAACCCTACGTCGCCATCGTTGATGACGATTCCGCCTTCTCGAACTACCTGCGCACGTTTCTTTCGCTTCGCGGCTACGAGACGCGGTCCTACTCGCGCGGCGACGAACTGCTCGCGTCCGTGAAGCAGGGCGATCCCCCCGACATCGTCCTGCTCGACGTGATGATGCCCGGCATGAACGGCCTCGAGACGCTGCGTGCGCTCAAGGCCGCGAAGCCCGAGATGCAGGCCATCATGCTGTCGGGTCGCGAGCAGGCGGCCACCATCGTGGAAGCGGTCCGTCTCGGCGCCGCCGACTACGTCGTCAAGCCAGACGATCCTGAAGGGCTTGGCGAGATCGCACTCGACGCGGCGATCAAGAACGCGATCGAGAAGACCCGGCTGGTGTCGGAAATCACCGAACTGCGGCGTCAGCTCACCGACGACCAGGACCGCGCCTTCCTGTTCTGGGGCGACAGCCCGGAAATGCAGACCATTGCTTCGGTGATCGAGCAGGTCTCCGACAGCGACGTGACCGTGCTCATCCGCGGCGAGAGCGGCGTCGGCAAGGAGCTGGTCGCGCGCGCCATCCACCAGCGTTCATCGCGCAAGGATCGGCCGTTCGTGAAGGTCAACTGCGCGGCGCTGCCGGCCGAACTGCTCGAGAGCGAACTGTTCGGTCACGAGAAAGGCGCGTTCACGGGCGCGGCGACGACGCGCATCGGCAAGTTCGAGCAGGCCGACACCGGGACGATCTTCCTCGACGAAATCGGGGAGATGAAGGCGGCCCTTCAAGCCAAGTTGCTGCACGTACTGCAGGACGCGCAATTCACCAAGCTCGGCAGCAACAAGTCGATCAACGTCGACGTGCGCGTCGTCGCGGCGACCAACAGCGACCTCGAAACGATGCTGATCAACGGCGAGTTCCGCGAGGACCTCTACTACCGGCTGAAAGTCATCGAGGTGACAGTGCCGCCGCTGCGCGAGCGCCGCAGCGAAATCTCCCACCTGACGGGCTTCTTCATCGACCGTTACGCGCGCCGCTACAACCGGCCGGTGCGTCAACTGTCGGCCACGCTAGCGCAGCTGTTCCAGACCTACGAATGGCCCGGCAACATCCGCGAGCTCGAAAACATGATCAAGCGGATCGTGATCCTGCAGGACGAATCGCTGGTGGTCCGGGAGATGACGCGCGTCGGCCGCCCGCAGCCGGCGTACGCGGTGGCCGGGGTCGGCGCCTCGGGTACACCGTCGAGCGCACCATCCCGAGTGCCGGCGATGACCGAGCCCACCGACGAGGTTGAGGTCGACGAGGATCTGATTCTTGCCGACGAGTCGCCGTCGCCGGCGGCGAGCGGCTCGAAGCTGGCTGACGTGGCGAAGTCGGCGTCGATGAAAGCCGAGCGTGCGTTGATCGAGGAAACGCTCAACACCGTGCACTGGAATCGCCGCCGCGCTGCCGAGCAGCTCGGCGTCAGCTATAAAACTTTGCTCAATAAAATCAAAGAGTGTGGCATCTCACGTAAGTAGATAGGTAAGCGGCTTCCGCGCGGCTTCGCTGTTTCTCCTTTTCACCCAAGACGCGTTCCCTCCCGATTCTCCCGATTCCCCGATCCACGACACTTTTTCCGCTGTGGCATTTGCATTGCTCAACAGCACTGAGTGCCGAGCATTCATCTCAACGGTAAATCCCGCGTCATGGTGGTCGACGATGACTCATCGATGCGGGCGTTCCTCGAATCGTTTCTCTCCGAACGCGGCTATCAGGCGATCACGCTGAGCAATGCGGCGGACGCGGTCCAGCAATATCAAAGCGAGCGACCGGCCGCGGTCATCCTCGACATGGTGATGCCGGGGGATATGGACGGGCTCGCGGCTCTGGCGGCCTTCAAGAAGATCGATCGTGATGTGCCGATCATCGTGCTCTCTGGCCAGGGCCGCACCGCCACGGTCGTGCAGGCGATGAAGCTCGGGGCCTCCGACTACGTCAGCAAGCCGTTCGACGAGCCGGATCTGGAAGTGCCCCTCACCAATGCCCTGCGCCAGCATCACCTCACTCGCGAGGTGGCGAACCTGCGCGACCAGCTGCAGTCGCAGTCGAAAGACATGATGCTGTTCGGCCACAGCGAGCGGATGGCCGAGGTCCAGGATCTGATCGAGCGGGTCGCCGACACCGACGTCACGGTTCTGATTCGCGGCGAGAGCGGCACCGGCAAGGAGTTGGTGGCACGCGCGTTGTGCGGGTCGTCGCTGCGCCGCAGCAAGCCGTTCGTCAAGGTGAACTGCGCCGCTTTGCCAACCGAGCTGCTCGAGTCGGAACTGTTCGGCTTCGAGCGCGGCGCCTTCACCGGGGCCATCCAGCAGAAGCCGGGCAAGTTCGAATTCGCCAACCACGGCACGATGTTCCTCGACGAAATCGGCGACATGAGTTTCCCGCTCCAGGCCAAGCTGCTCCAGGTCCTGCAGGACGGCGAGTTCTCCCGGCTCGGCGGCAAACACGACGTCCACGTCGACGTGCGGGTCGTCGCGGCAACCAACCAGGACCTCGAGCGGGCGGTCGCCGACGGCCAGTTCCGCGAGGACCTCTTCTTCCGCCTCAACGTCGTCTGCATCAACCTGCCGCCGCTGCGTGAACGGCGCGAGGAAGTCGCCATCCTCGCCGACCATTTCCTGAAGAAATATTCGGTTCAATACAACAAGCCGTGCGTCGATCTGTCGACCGACACCATGCGTCTGCTGGTCGAGTACGACTGGCCGGGCAACGTGCGCGAGCTCGAGAACCTCATCAAGCGGGCCGTGGTGCTGGGCAGCGAAGCGCCGATCAAGAAGGAGATCGCGCACGGCATCGCGATGGCCGCGCAGCGGGTGCAGGCGTCGTTCGTCAAGCGGCTGCCGGCGCCCAACGGGCGCGAATCGCCCCTGGCCGGCGTTCCCCGTCCCGCTTCCGCAGCCCGGCATCTGCCGGCATCGCTCGCAACGGTTGGAGTCACCGCCGCTGCCGCGGTGCCATTGACGCCGACCCAAATCGCCTGCGCCGCCGCGGAAGCGGGCAACTACTCGCTGAAAGACATCTCGCGCACCGCCGCGCGCGAAGCCGAGCGCGAGCTGATTTTCAAGATGCTCCAGCAGACCCGGTGGAACAGGAAGGAAACGGCCGAGATCCTCGGCATCAGCTACAAAGCCCTGCTCTACAAGATCAAGGAAAACGGTCTCGACAAGGCTTCATAGATGACGTTTTACGAAGAGAACTCGAAGCTGCTCACGCCCGGTGCGTTCGAGTTCGTCCTGGACTCGGAGCTGAAGCGGGCCGTGCGCTCGCAGAACTACCTGACGCTGGTCACGGTCGAAGCCAGCCGCGAATGGGAAGGCATGATCGTGACCGCCGACGATGGCACGCTGCAGGAGGTCGCGCAGCTGATCGTGCGCGAAGTGCGCGACACCGACCTGATCGGGCACACCGACCGCGGCACCATCGCGCTGGTGCTGCTCGACGCCGATTTCGAGCACTCCGAGCGCGTCATCAGCCGCCTGCTGGCCCGCATCCAGAACTACGAATTTCCCACGGCGCTGCGCATCGCGGTCGGCGCCGCCTGTTATCCGACGCACGCCGTCGACGCCGAGTCGCTGAAACGCCAGGCCCTGTCACGGCCGATCGTGAACTGGCGAGGCAGTCTGCATCCGTCCGCCGATCAGAACTGAGGTTGCACGCAATGAAAAGCACACACGTCGTCACCACCCTCGCAGCGGCGCTGGCGCTGACCGTCTTCATCCTGACGCCAGCCCTGGCCAAGGACAAGGATTCCGACAAGAAATCGGCGCCGCAGGCGCCGGCACGCAACGACGAGTACCGGCTCGGGCCCGGCGACAAGCTTCGCATCGAGGTCTACAAGGACGCGCAGCTGTCGCAGTCGGTGCAAGTCCGGCCCGACGGCAAGATCACGCTGCCGCTGATCGGCGATCTCGAGGCGACCGGCCACACGCCGATCGAACTGCGCGACACGATCACACATGAGTTCAAGGAATACGTCACCAACCCGACGGTCACCGTCATCGTGGTCGAGGCGCTGGCCTCGAAGGTCTACGTCATGGGCGAGGTGACGCACCCCGGCACGATGGATCTGCACGGCCCGACCACCATCCTGCAGGCCCTGGCCATGGCCGGCGGCTTCAAGGAGTTCGCGAACACCAAGGAAGTGAAGGTGCTCCGGCCGAGCGGCAATCGCGGCGCCATGGAAACCATCAGGTTCAACTACAAGGACGTCCTCAACGGCGACGCCAAACCGTTCCTGCTGCGCTCGGGTGACACCGTCATCGTTCCCTAGTCCCACTCGGGGCCAGTGACGGAGGACTTACGCATGAAACGCCTGTTCCACATCGTCGTCGTCGCAGTGGCGCTGCTGTCGCGGCCGATCGGCGCGCAGGAGCGGCTCGGACCGGGCGCACTGGACCAGCCGTATCACGCCGGCTGGACGTTCACGCCGACTGTCGGCGTCGGCGAGACCTACGATACCAACATCTCGCTGTTCGGCGAGGGCCAGACCGGCAACGAGGACTACATCGCCTCGGTGTTCCCGGGTGCCAACCTGCACCACGTCGGCAAGCACTCGCTGCTCGACATGGACTACTCGGGCAGCTTCCTCGACTACAACCGCTTCTCCGCGCTCAACCGTTGGGATCAGCGCGCGAAGCTGGAGCTGCGCCAGCAGCAGTCCGCGCACCTCACGTGGTTTGGCCACGCCACTGCCGCGCTGCTGCCCAGCACCGATCTGATCGATTTGGGTGGCATTCCCTATCGTAAGACCGGCGCGACGACGGCCGATGGACGGGGCGGCATCGAGTACGTCTTCAGCGGGCGCGACAGCTTGACCACCTCGTTGAACTATCAGGCCGTGTCGTTCGACCGGTCGGAGACCGACGCCTCCGTCCTGCGCGGCGGACGCGTCTTCGAGTCGATGAACGCGTGGCGGCACAAGGTCAGCCCGCGCGCCGCGCTTGGCGCCGACTACTCGTTCCGTCGTGCGACCGTCACCGGCGATCAGCAGGCGTTCGACTTTCACACCACCGAGGCCGCGCTCGACTATGAACTCTCGCCGGTCTGGTCCTTCAAGGGCGGCGCGGGCGTCGTCTACCTGCAGCCGACTTCGACCGCGGCCGCCAGGGTCGGGCCGGCCTGGCGGATTTCGCTCGAGCGCCTGCGCGCCGGGACGAGCTTCCACGTCGGCTATCTGCGCACGTTCGTGCCGTCGTTCGGGTTCGGCGGCACGGTGCAGAGCCAGGACGTCACGGTCGGCTTCCGAGTGCCGCTGTTTCATGTGCGCAGCCTCTATCTCGACTCGTCGGCGGTGTTCCGCGACAATCAGCCGCTGACCGCCAACGGCGTCATCCAGGATCCGGTGACCGGCGTGGTCGAGCAGCTGCCGCTGCGCTCGCTGCGGTCGAACACGATTGTGGGCTGGGAGCCTCAACGCTGGGTTCGCCTCGAAGTGTTCTATTCGCTGGTACAGCAGAGCAGCCTGCGGGCTGGCGGCTACCTCGATCGCAATCGCGTCGGTTTCCAGATCGTGACTTCCAAGCCCATGAGGATGCAGTAATGGACGAACCCCGCTTCGACCCGCTCGACTACGTCTCCGTGTTCAATCGCCGCAAGTGGTGGTTCATCGTCCCGGTGATGCTCGCGCTCGTCGCGGGCGGGCTGCTGGTCTGGAAGCTGCCGCGGACGTATCAGGCGACGGCGACGGTGGCGGTCAGCGCGCCGCGCCTCGCGTCCAACCTGGGCAGCACGATGGAAATGGGCCGCCCCGAACGGATGCGCGCGGTGTCGCAGCAGCTCCTGAGCCGCACCGTGCTCGAGCGCACGGCGCGGCTCGAACACCTCGATCAGGATACGACGATCGAGTCGGCGATCAGCGACATCCGCAACAGTGTCAGCGTCTCGCTGCCCGACTCGATTACTCCCAACAGTGCCACCACCGGCGCGCCGGACAAGTCGCTCTCGCCCGATCAGAAGGCGCAGCTCGATACCTACCAGGTGTCGGTGCTCGACGACTCGCCCGACGACGCGCAACGGATCGTCAACCGGCTCACGCAGGTGTTCGTCGAAGAGAACAGCCGATCGCGTGAGGTGCGGGCCCAGGACACGTCGCAGTTCATCGACACGCAGCTCCAGGCCAGCGGCGCGCGCCTGGCCTCGCTCGAGGCCAGGCTGCGGACCATGAAGGAGTCGTTCATGGGCCGGCTGCCGGAACAGACCAACGCCAACCTCGCCATGGTCTCGGCGATGCAGCGCCAGCTCGAGTCCAACGCGACCACGATGCGCGCCGAACAGGACCGCCTCTCCATGATCGAGCGGCAGATCGAAGGCCTCCAGCAAAGCAGCGACAGCGCCGACGTGGCGACCCGGGGCACGCCGGGTGAAACTGCTCTGACCAAGGTTCAGAACGTGCGCCGCGAGCTGGCCGACGCGCAGCTGACCTATACCGAGAAACATCCGGAGGTGGTTCGGCTCAGGGGCGAGTTGGTGACCGCGGAGAAGGAGGCCGCCGCGGAACGGGCCCGGCCGCAGGCCGATCGTGCCGCGATCATCAACGCGACCCCGGAGTACCGGCAGCTGCAGAAGGACCGCGAGATGTCGAAGATGCGCATCTCTGAGCTGCAGCACCAGCAGGCCGCGATCAGCGGCCAGGTGACGCAGTACCAGACCCGCGTCGAAGGGGCACCCCGCGTCGAGCAGCAGCTGATCTCGCTGCAGCGCGAATACGACCTCGAACGCGGCACCTATTCCGACCTCTCGGGTAAGAAACAGACCGCGCTGCTCGACGAGGAGCTCCAGCGCAAGCAGGGCGGCGAGCAGTTCGCAGTGCTGGTGCCCGCCGGACTGCCCACCGAACCTTTCAAGCCCAAGCCGATGCGGGTGATGCTGATGGCCATCGCTGCCGGCCTCGTGATCGGTGGCTCGCTGGCGTTCGGCCGCGAGTACCTCGACCGCTCGGTGCACGACGCCCGCGGTCTGCGTGACGAGTTCGAGTTGCCGGTGCTCGCGGAGATCCCGCGCATCGAAGCGGTCATTGGATAGCGATCAGCGCGAAAGCAGGAGAACAGCGATGAGCAGGATGCAGAACATTCTCGACAAGGCCGAGCGCGAAGGCGCGACGTTGCGCACCAGCGGCTTCATGACGCCGGCCGTCCCGGGGCCGATCACCACGACTGTGCCGATCACGATCGACATCCCGGCGCCTCCGGTTCTGGAACCTGCGGCCGCGAGAAGTATTGTGCCCGGCGCCCCATCGGGAGCCGGCGCGGGTCAGCGGCACACGGCGACCGCGCCCTCGACTGTTGCGGACGCTGCCATCGCCAGCTATTCGGTTCGTCTGAGCCCGCTGCTGGTCGCGGGGCTCGCGCCGAAATCAGCCGCCGCCGAACAATACCGCCAGCTGCGCACCCGCCTCGCGCACGCCGACGGCGCCCACAACCTGCGCACGGTGCTGGTCACCAGCCCGCAGAAAGGTGAAGGCAAGTCGATCACCTCCGCCAACCTGGCGCTGACCATGGCACAGGAACTTCAACGGCGGGTGGTGATTGTCGAAGCGGACCTCCGCAAGCCCTCGATGCAGCAGCTGTTCGGCCTGCCGCCCGGCCCGGGCCTCACCGAGTACCTCGCTGGCGCGGTGGACTTGAACGACGTGCTGCGTTTCCTGCCCGACCACAACCTGACGGTTCTGCCGGCAGGATCGACGGCCGGCAACCCGGCCGAGCTGCTCGGCTCGACGGCGATGCGCCGCCTCCTCGACGGGCTGCGGACGCGGTTCGATCGCGTGATCCTCGACACCCCGCCGGTGCTGCCGCTGGCCGACGTCGCGGTGCTCGCCCCGCTGGTCGATGGCGCCCTGATGGTGGTGCGCGCCGGCGTGACGCCGAAACCGGCGATTGAAAACGCCTTGCGGGCCTTCGACTCTTCGCGCCTGCTCGGCATCGTGCTCAACGACTCGGGACACGAGCAGGACTACCGCTACGAAGCGACCAGGCATTGAGGGTCGGCGGATTGCGGCGTGCGGATTCGCTGGTGGAATCCGCACGCTCTCGAACAGTCCGCCATTCTCAATCCGCGTTACAGGGATCCAGGGAGATGCAGGTTTTCAATCGCAACGTATCGGTGAGGGGGCTGACGGTCTTCGGTTTCGAGATCGTATTGATCTCCGGCTCGATGGTACTGGCCGCCAGTTTCCACGGCGGCTTCAACAACCCGGAGCCCGACGCCATTTTCTGGAAAATCGCGACCGTCACCGCGCTCTGCGAGCTGTGCTTCTACTACAACGACCTCTACGACCTGACCGTGGTGCACTCGAGCCGCGAGCTGGTGGTGCGGCTGCTCCAGGCGACGGGGGCGGCGACGATCGTGCTCGCCGCGGCCTGCCTCGCCTTTCCCACCCTGCTGCTCGACCCCGGCACCTTCGTGACGGCGCTCGGCGTATTCATGGTGGCGGTGCTGACATGGCGGATCGCCTTCAACCGCATCGCACACGCCCCCCATCTCGAGGAGCGTGTGCTGATCGTCGGCACCGGCCTGACCGCGCGCAAGCTGGCCCAGCAGATCGGGCGGCAGCAGGACTTCGCCTACCGCCTGGTCGGCTTCATCGACGAGATCGAGCACACGCCGATGATCCGGCGGCACGACGTGCTCGGATCGGCGGTGGACATCGACCGGATCGTCGCCACGCGTCACATCGATCGGATCGTCGTCGGGCTCTCCGATCGCCGCGGGCGGCTACCGATCGAGCAGCTGCTCCGTGCCAAGATGTCGGGGGTGCGGGTCGAAGACGCGACCACCACCTACGAGCGGCTGACGGGAAAAATTCTGCTCGACGATCTCAAGCCGAGCTGGCTGATTTTCTGCGACGGCTTCCGCGCCTCGCACCTGACCCGATTCGTCAAGCGGATGATCGACCTCGCCTTCTCGATCATCCTGGCCATCGTATCGGCGCCGCTGATGGCGCTGACCGCGATCGCGATCGCGCTGGATTCGGCTGGGCCGCTCCTCTACAGCCAGACCCGCGTCGGCGAGAACGGCAGGGTGTTCAAGATTTTCAAGTTCAGGTCGATGGGCACCGACGCGGAGCTGGCCGGCACGCCGGTGTGGGCCCGCGACCACGACGACCGCGTCACCCGCGTCGGCCGCTTCATCCGCAAGAGCCGGCTCGACGAGCTGCCGCAGTTGTGGAACGTGATGCGCGGTGACATGAGCTTCGTCGGGCCGCGGCCCGAACGGCCGTTCTTCGTCGAACAGCTCGCCCGGGAGATCCCGTTCTACCTGCAGCGACAGGCGGTGAAGCCCGGGCTGACCGGCTGGGCGCAGGTCAAGTACCAGGTACGGCTCCACCGTCGAGGACGCGATGGAGAAGCTGCGCTACGACCTCTACTACATCAAACACCTGTCGATCGTCTTCGATCTCACGATCGTGCTCGACACCGTGAAGGTGATTCTCTTCGGAAAGGGCGCCAAGTGACGGTCGGAGCCGATCAGCCGGACACCATGTGGGGCGACGACGATCGCCAGCTCGCCACCGTCGCGCGCAACGTGTCGACGCGCTACCTGGCGATCATCGTCGACGCGCTCATCGGTCTCGTCCTGCTGCCCTTCAACGTGCACCACCTGGGACAGTCGGCGTACGGCCTGTGGATGCTGACCGCGTCGATGACGACCTACTTCTCGGTGCTCGATCTGGGGTTCGGCGGCTCGATCGTGAAATTCGTCGCCCAGTACCGGGCGCAGCGCGATGTCAACGGCCTCAACGACATCGCCAGCACGCTGTTCGTGATTTTCAGCGTCATGGGGCTGGTCGCCTACGCGCTGTTCGCGCTGCTGGCGCTCAACATCAGCCACGTCTTCAGCCTGTCGCCGGAGCAGCTGTCGATGGGACGCTCGCTGCTGCTGATCATCGGGGTGTATGTCTCGCTCGGACTCCCCTTCAGCATCTTCGGCGGCGTCATCAACGGCTTCCAGCGCTACGACCTCAACAACGTGGTCGGCGTCGGCAGCAGCGCGGTGGTGGCGGCGGTCAACGTCGCGATGCTGCTGGCGGGCGCGTCGCTGGTGCAGCTGGTGCTGGCGACGACGACGATCCGCATCGCCACCTACTTCATCTACCGGCTCAACGCCTATGCCGTCTTCCCGGCGCTGCGCATCCGTCCGTCGCACTTTCAGTGGTCCCGTGTCCGGGAGCTCACGAGCTTCAGCGTTTACGTGTCGATCATCGACTGGTCCAACAAGCTGAACTACTCAATCGACGCCATCATCATCGGCGCGTTCGTCTCCAGCGCCGCGGTCGCGTTGTGGACCGTGCCGCAGCGTCTCGCCGAGATGCTGCAGCGGCTCACCAACCAGTTGAACGGGGTGCTCTTTCCGGTGGTGGTCGACAGCGACGCCGGCAGGAGGCCGGAGCGGCTGCGCGCCATTTTCGTCCAGGGAACGAGGCTGTCGCTGGTGAGCGTGGTGCCGATGGCCGGCGCCCTGGCCCTGCTCGCCGATCCGCTGATCCGCGCGTGGGTCGGACCGAAATTCCTCGACAGCATCGTTGTCGCGCAGATCCTGATCTGCGTCGTGGCCATCCGCGTCGGCAACGCGACCGCCACCACCGTGCTGAAAGGCGCCGGGCTTCACCGCCTGCTTGCCTACACCAACGCGGGCACCGCGCTGGGCAACATCGCACTCAGCCTTCTGTGGATCCGTCGCTACGGCCTGATCGGCCAGGCGATGGGGACGCTCGTGCCGGTCGCAATCGCGGCCATTTTCGTTTTGTGGCCGGCCGCCTGCCGGCGTGTCGACGTGAGGGTCGGCGCAGCGTTCGCCGAGGCGGTGTGGCCGACGCTGTGGCCGGTGATCGTGATGGCCGCGGTGGTGATCCCGCTGCGGCAACTGCTGCCGGTCCGTCTGTGGGCAGTCGCGGCGGCGGCCGGAGTCGGAGCGCTCGTCTACTACGCCACGTTCCTGGCATTCGCCGTGACGAGCAGCGAACGACGTCTGTATGTGACCAAGCTGAACGAGCTGTTGCGGGCCCGGCGCCGTCGCCTGGCGGCGGCGGCTTGAGAGGAGATCGATGAGAGGGATCATTCTGGCGGCAGGCAAGGGATCGCGCCTCAACGGCACGATCGGCGATAAGCCCAAATGCCTGCTGCGCGTCGGCGGCAAGACGCTGGTCGAGCGTCAGATCGAAGCGCTCAAGACCGTCGGCATCACCGACATCGCGGTCGTCATCGGATGTCAGGCTGACAGCGTGCGGCGGACCTGCGGGCCGCGCATCGCCTACATCGAGAATGCACGTTTCGCCCAGACCAACAGTCTCTATTCGCTGTGGCTGGCACGACCTCTGCTGTATGACGGGTTCGTCGTCATGAATTGTGACGTGCTGTTCCACCCGCAGATGCTGTCGGACCTCGTGAACGCGCGTCATGAGGACGCGCTCCTCATCGCCTACCAGGATGACGATGCGCAGCCGTTTGGCGACGAAGAGATGAAGGTCCGCGTGCGGCGAGGGCGTGTGGCCGAGATTGCCAAGACCCTGGCGCCCGACCAGGCCGACGGCGAAAACGTCGGTATCGTGAAGTTCGGACGAATGGGGGGACGGCTGCTGACGGACCTGCTCGACCGGCGTGTCTGCGCCGGCAGCCTGCGCGACTGGGCGCCGAAGGCGTTCGACGATTTCGCGCGAATCCGGCCGCTCCATGCCGTGGGCACGCGCGGCTTCTCGTGGACCGAAATTGATTTCCCCGAGGATTACGAGCGCGCGGTGCGCGAAGTGCTGCCGGCGATCGAGGGCGAACCGGTCGTGTTCGCCGGCGACATCCGCGGCACCTCGAACACGACCGTGATCGAGCAGCCCGACGCCACCATCATCGTCCGTCGCGTCAGGCTTCGTCCCGACAGCGGGAGCATGCCGCTGTCACCGGCCTCGGGAGAGTAAACGGAGACCATCATGTACGAACGCTTCTACCGACTGCGCGAGCGTCCTTTTGCGTTGACCCCCGATCCGGACTACCTCTACCCCAGCCGTGTCCACAGAGAGGCGCTGAGTTACCTCAGGTATGCCATCGAGAGCCAGGCCGGGTTCGTAGTCATCACCGGGGCGATTGGGTCCGGCAAGACGACGCTGCTGCAAACGATGCTGCGCGGGCTGGACAGCCAGACCACGGTCGCACGGGTGATGAATACGCTGCTCGATCCGCGCGAGCTGCTCGAGTCGGCGATGATCGATCTCGGGCTCGACCCGGCCGGCAAGTCCAAGCCGGCGCTGTTGAAGGCGTTCGGGGAGTTCCTGGTCAACGAACGCGCCGCCGGCCGGTTGGTCCTGCTCGTGATCGATGAAGCGCAGAACCTGACGCTGCCGGCGCTCGAAGAGATCCGGATGCTCTCGAACCTCGAAACCGAGAAGTCGAAGCTGCTGCAGATCATCCTCGTCGGCCAGCCGGACCTGCGCGACAAGCTGGATCGGCCGGAGCTCGAGCAGCTGCGCCAGCGCATCACGGTCAGCTATCACCTCGAGGCGCTCGATGCCGACGAGACGTCGCAGTACATCAACCACCGGCTCGCGCGTGCGTCGATCGGCACGGCGATGGAGTTCCCGCCAGAGGTGACCCGGCGCATCCACCTTCGCAGCGGCGGTGTGCCGCGCCTGATCAACGTCATTGCCGACGCGACGCTGGTGTTCGGCTACGGCGAGGAACGCGGCGAGATCGATTCCGCGCTCATCGAAGAAGTGATCACCGATCTCGATGCGACCGGCGTACTCGGGCCGTGCTCGAACCCGAACCGCCACGAGTCGGTCGTTCCGGTCACTGCGGCGGCGGCCGAGGCGAACCGGCCGGCAGCTGCTACGTCCGCCAGCCAGAATCGGCAACGAACCGCCGAGGACGAGAAGCTGGCGCGTGAGCTCGCCATGTTCGAACGGGAGCTCAAGCAGCGCGAGCAGGAGGTGACGCTGCGCGAACGCGAGCTCGCTGAGCAGCGCCGCGTGCTGGCCGATCAGTATCGCCTGCTCAAGACCCAGCCGCAGCCAGCGTCGGCCAACGCCGCGGCGACCGCCGTCTGGCCTCCGCTGTCGACGGGCGTGAAGCCGATGCGCGTCCCCGCCGCCACTCGACCGGCGACGCCGGCGGCGGTGTTCGAGCCATACCAGGCCAGGCGCCGATCCAGTCTGTGGCGCCGGGTCAAGAACACCGTACTTGGCATTCCCGAGCCCGCGCTGGAGGATTCGCTGTGAGGGGACCGTGGATGGCGCCCGAGCTGTCGCTGCGCGACCGGCAGCGCGCAACCGGCGAACGAGCCATGGCGTGATGGACATGACCCTCGTGTTCTGGATCTCCATCGCGCTGATCGCCTACGTGTACGTGGGCTACCCGGGGATGCTGTATGGCGTGTCGTGGATTTCAGACCGCGGAGTCGGACACTCGCAACCGGATTCACAATCCCATCCGCACTCCGCCATCCGCAATTCGCACTCTGGGGTTTCCATCATCGTCGCCGCGCGCAACGAAGGCGCGCGCCTCGCTGCCCGCCTCGACAACCTGCTCTCTCTCGACTTTCCGGCCGCACGGCGACAGATCATCGTGGCATCCGACGGATCGACCGACGACACGCTCGAGCGGCTCTCGCGCTATCGGCGCGTCGTCGACGTCGTCGCGGTGGCCCCGGGCGGCAAGGCGCTCGCGCTGAACGCCGCCATCCGTCGAGCGCGGTTCGACATTGTCGTCTTCGCCGACGCGCGGCAGACCTTTGCGCCAGACGCGCTCCGCGAGCTGGTGGCACCCTTTTCGGATCGCCGTGTGGGCGCCGTCAGCGGGGAGCTGTTGCTCGACGCGGAGTCGCCGTGTCGACGCGGCGGCGGTGACCGGCGGATTCTCGAGCGCCGATGCCGCGCCCGCGAGGCCGGCGTCGAGCGCCGCGGCGAGGATCGACGCCGCGCATTGCGCTCGACGATGGCGGACGGGGTCGGCCTCTACTGGCGATACGAAAAGCAGATGCGACGACTGGAGAGTCGTCTCGATTCGACCCTCGGCGCAACCGGTGCGATCTACGCCATCCGACGCGCGCTCTACCGCCCCCTGCCGGCCGACACCATCCTCGACGACGTACTGACGCCGATGCGCATCGTGCTGGCGGGTTACCGGGTGGTGTTCAACGAGAAGGCGCGCGCCTTCGATCGAGCCGCGGTCGACGCCGACGCCGAGGTGCGGCGCAAGATCCGGACGCTCGCCGGCAACTACCAGATTCTCGCGCTCGAGCCGGCACTGCTCCTGCCCTGGCGCAACCGCGTGTGGCTCCAGTTCGTCTCGCACAAGCTGGGACGGCTGGCCGTTCCCTACGCGATCCTGGCCGTGTTCGTCGCCAGCATCGTGCTGGCCGACCACCTGTTCTATGCGGCGGTATTGCTGGGCGAGGTGCTCTTCTTTCTGCTGGCCGGCGCCGGCGCGATGCTCGAGCTCGCGGCCCGGCGCCGCCCGCCGGCCCCACAAACGGCCGGCGGGGTGACGGGCAGCCGGCAGCCCGTCCGGGAGATCGCGTAATGCGGCGGTTCGCTACGAAGGCCGCCCGCCTCGCTTTCACGTTCGTGATGATGAACTACGCCGCCGTCGCCGGGCTGTTTGCCGCCGTGCGCGCCAAGCGGGTCTGGAAGTAGAGGACCAAACATGGAGCGCCTCACCTTCAACGTCGGATCGTCGCGCGGGGGCCCGCTCGTCGTGTCTGGGCGCGCGCGTCGCTCCGCCGCACGACACCAGAACGCGAGCGGCGCCGTCGGCCGGGCGGTTGCTGCCTTCCGGGAGCGCTACGACTGGGACTATCTCTGGATGCTGGCGTTCACGGGCCTGCTCTTCTTCCGCCCCCAGGATCAAATTCCCGGTTTGGAACTGCTCCACCTCTCCGAGCTGACCGCGATCGCCGGCCTCGCCGCGATGGCGGTTCGCCGCATGTCGAGGGGCCAGACGATCGCCCATGTCAACGTCGAAGTGGTCGCGATCGTCGCGCTCGGCGGGGTCATCGTCCTGACGCTGCCCTTCTCCATCTGGCCGGGCGGATCGGTCAAGGTGTTCACCGACATCTACGTGAAGATCATCCTCATCTTCGCGCTGATGATGAGCACGATCACGTCGCCGCGGCGGGTGCGGCAGATGACCTGGATAATGATCACGGCCTCGGGCTACATCGCGTCGCGGGCGGTGTTCGACTACGTACGCGGCGTCAACCTGGTCGAGGGCGACCGCGTCCGCGGCGCGGTCGGCGGCATGTTCGAGAACCCCAACGATCTGGCGCTGAATCTCGTCACCTTTCTCGCCCCGACCCTGTTCATCATCCTCCACGAGCGCAAGCCGACGCGGCGGCTGTTCGCCTGCGGGCTGGCGGTGGCGATGGTTGCCGCGATTGTCTGCACCAAGTCGCGCAGCGGGTTCCTCGGCCTGCTCGCGATGGGCGCCGTCGTCATGTACTACACGGCGCGGGCGAAGCCGGCAGCGGTCGGCGCGGCCCTGATCGCCGGATTGATGGCGCTGCCGGTGATGCCCGACAGCTTCTGGAACCGCATGGGCAGCATCGTGAACGCCGACGCGGATCAGACGGGATCGCGCGCGGCGCGCCTGCGTCTGATCGACCAGGGCGTCCAGGTGTTTCTCGAGAATCCGATCACCGGCATCGGCGCCGGTCAATTCAAGAACTACAACGCGCCTGGCGAGGTCGAGAAGTGGCGCGTCACCCACAACGTGTGGCTGCAGGTGGCCGCGGAGCTCGGAATCGGCGGCCTGCTGACGTTCGGTTTCCTGGTCACGCGCGTCTACAGCGCCACCTTCGCATCGATGCGCATGCTGAAGCGCACGCGCGGGCGAGCCGGCCCGCGTGCGGCCACCAAGGCCCCGGCGCCCGATCTCGGGCTCACCGATGAGGAACGCCGGACCATGGACCTCAACGCCAAGGGGATCTTTGCCGCGATGGTCGGCTGGACCGTCTGTTCGCTGTTCGCCTCGGTGGCGTTCAATTGGACCTTCTATTACGTGCTGGCGCTGGCCGTGGCCGGACGCGAAGTGCTGTCGGCCCGCGTGGCGGCGGCCAGGGCGGCGGACGCTGCCGCGCCGATTGCCACGGTGCCCGGCAGCAGGCTGATCAGAGTGCAGGCATGACATCCAGGGGCAGACGCCGCATCCTCGTGGATGCCCGTACGCCGGTCCACTATGCGATGTTCGCGCCGGTGCATCGCGCCATGGCCGGCGACGGCCGGGTGAGGTTCTCGTTCATCGCCAGCGACGAACCGCAGCGCGCAGCGACCATCTTCCAGGAAGCGGCTGCACCTGGCGCGGTCATCGGACCAGTCGCCGCGGCGCTCTCCAGGTTCGACGCCTACCTGACGTCGGACTTCACCTGGACCCGCCTGCTCCACGACACCTGCCGGATCCAGATGTTCCATGGCGTCGGCGGCAAGTACGGGTTCGACGCCCCGACCGAACCGCTGGCTGCCTGGCATCGCCTGTTCTTCGTGAATCGCAGGCGGCTCGACAACTGCATCGCCGCCGGTGCCCTCGACGCCAGCAGTCCGGCGATTTGCATGATTGGGATGCCGAAGGTCGACTGCCTGGTCGACGGTTCGTTGAAGCGGAACGCTGTCCTGCGCAAGCTGGGGCTGAGCGCCGATCGGCCAACCGTGCTCTATGCGCCCACCTGGTCGCCGGCATCGTCTCTCAACCTCCTCGGTGTCGAGCTGCTCAACCGGCTGCGTCAGATGCCGGTCAACGTCATCGTGAAACTGCACGATCGCTCGCGCGATCTGCGGCGTCAGTATTCTGGAGGCCTCGACTGGCCGGCGCTGCTCGCGCCGCATCTCGCCGCCGGTTCCGCGGTCCTGGCTTCCGGCGCCGACATCTGCCCCTCTCTCGTGGCGGCGGACGTGATGGTGACCGACCACAGTTCGGCCGGCTTCGAGTACCTGTTGCTCGATCGACCGCTGGTCCGCATTCACGTGCCGTCGCTCATCACCCTCGCCAACATCCACCACGACTATGTGCGGATGTTGTCCGACGTGTCCGAGTCCACTTGCGCGGTCAACGATACGGTGGCGGCGGTCGAGCGTGCCCTCGCCGATCCGACGCCGCGTTCGAGAATGCGGCGCCAGGTCGCTGCCGATCTCTTCCACGAACCGGGCACCGCGACGAAGCGATGTGCCGAGGCGCTTTACGAGGCGATCGGCCTCGACCACCCGTTGACCCAGGGCTCGGGGCTCGGGTCCCGGGGTTCGGCAGCAGCCGCGGAGCTCGCATGCCGGCCGTAAGCGTCATCATGCCGGCGTACAACGCGGAAGCCTATCTGGGCCGGGCGGTGCAGTCGGTGTTGCGTCAGTCGTTCGCCGATCTGGAGCTGCTGGTGGTCGATGATGGCTCGTCGGACGGTACGGCGGACATCGCGCGCGCCTTTGCCGCCTGCGATGCTCGCGTACGCGTGTTGGAGCAGCCCAACGCCGGTCCAGGCCCCGCCCGCAACGCCGGGTTCCGCGCCGCCAGCGGTCGACTGTTCGCCTTCCTCGACAGCGATGACGAGTGGGCCGAGACGTTTCTCGCCGAGCACGTCTCGATCCTCGAGGCGCAGCCCTCGATCGACATCCTCGTCGGCAACGCCCGCAACCGCGGTGGCGCGCATCACAACGAACCGGTGCGGCCGGTAGAAGATGATGGCCGGCCCCTGACGCTCGCGACGATGCTTGGCGACGAGCGGGCGCTCTTCATCATGACCGTGTTCCGGCGAACGGTGATCGACGCCGTCGGCGGATTCGACCCTGCCCTGTTCACGAACGAAGAGTATGAAATGTGGATTCGGGCAGCTCTGGCCGGCTTCACGTTCGCCCGGCATCCGAAGCCGCTCGGCTGGTACAGCTGTCGATCGGGCAGCCTCTCGTCGAGCGACACGCGCATGCTGTCGGGAATCCTGCGGGTGTTTGCCAAAACGCGTCCGGCCCTCGCGCCGGACTCGCCAGAGCGAGCCATCCTCGAGCGTCAGGTCACACGTTTCGAGCTGGAGCTGCTCGCCGCCAACGCGCGTTCGAGCCTGCAGCGCGGCGACGCGGTCGAAGCGGCACGTCACCTGAACGTGCTCCGTGCACGTCGCGGCGGCTGGACGCTTCGACTCGCGTCAACCGTGATCGCGCTGGCGCCTGGGTTGGCGCTGGCCGTCTACCGCCTGCGCATCGCGCTGCGTAGATCGTCGGCGGCCGGGCGGGACTCGCACCCCGCATCGCAGGCTGCCGCGGCGGAAACCGTTCAATCGGCAAGCGCATCAGCGCTGCGTGCCACTCTGCGTGCGGCGCGCCGAATCGATCAGACCGTCGGACGCTGGATCGGCCCGCGCCGCGTTCTGGTTGACTTGCGCAACTCGATGCATGGAGCGGTGCTCGAACCAATCACGGCGGCGCTCGAGCGCGACCCGCGCATCGCGGTCTATTACACGTCGGCGCGCCTGGACCAAATCGGCGATCGACTGACCCGCGCGCCCGCTCGGCGGATCCTCACCCACCAGCAGATTGGCTGGCGCCGCTGGGACCTGTATCTGAGCGCCGATCCCTGGACGCGCCCGACGCTGCACCGCTGTGCGCGCTCTGCCAATGTGTTTCACGGCGTGGCCGGCAAGTACGACCTCGACAACCCCGCGCATCTGCCCATCGCCTTTCACCAGTTCGATCGCGTGCTGTTCATCAACCGCGACCGCATGGAGCGATATCTCACCGCCGGCCTGGTGTCGCGCGACCGCGCCGTGCTGGTGGGATTTCCGAAGCTTGACCGCCTCGTCAACGGCGAGTACGACGGCACCGCCGTGCGACAGTCGCTCGGACTGGACCCTGGCCGACCGACGGCGCTCTACGCGCCGACGTGGTCGCCGGCGTCGTCGCTGCATATCGCCGGCGAGGCGATCATTGGCACGCTCGCCGCTGCCGGCTGGAACGTCATCGTCAAGCTGCACTCGCTGTCGCTCGACCAGCGGACCGAGAAGTACAGCGGTGGCATCGACTGGCGCGCGCGCCTGGCGGCGCTGGCGCGCCCGGGCAGGGTCGTGCACGTCGAAGACGCGGATGCGTCGCCGCTGCTCGCCGCCAGCGATCTGATGGTCACCGACCACAGCACGATCGGCTTCGAGTTCTGCCTGCTCGATCGGCCGCTCGTCGTCTTCGACACGCCGAGGCTCATCGAAACCGCGCGCATCAACCCCGAACGGGTGCGTGAATTGCGCAGTGTGGCGCGAGTGGTAGCGAATGCGGGCGAGCTGGCCGAGGCCGCTCGCGAGGCGCTGGCACGGGCGTGCGAGCTCAGCGTGGAACGACGCCGACTGGCGGCCTCGATGTTCTACGCGCCAGGCGGCGCGACCGAACGCGCCGTCGGGGCGGCCTACGACCTGCTGGCCCTGCCCCGGGATCATCAATGGAGGACCGAAGCGTCATGCGGGCGATCCGTCTCGGTGTAATCGGCGCCGGCGCCGCCGCCGAAGGCATCCATCTGCCCGCGCTCGCGCGTATCAGCGGCGTCGACACGGTGGCGATCGTGGACCCTTCGGCGGAGCGGGTCCAGCACGTCCAGCGCCGGTTCGGCGTAGCCGCCGGCTATCGCGACTACCACGATGCCATTCCGCACATCGATGCCGCGATTCTCGGCATCCCGCATCAATACCACGCGCCGGTGACCATCGATCTGCTCACCGCCGGCATCCACGTTCTCGTCGAAAAGCCAATGGCACTGTCGACGACCGAATGTGAGGCGATGATTCAGGCTTCGGAGCGCTCCGGCGCTCGTCTCGCGGTCGGGCTGCTGCGCCGCTTCGCGCCGACGCTGCGCTACACCAAGGAGCTCCTCGAGTCCGGCATGCTCGGGTCGATCCGATCCTTCGACGTCCGCGAGGGCATGGTCTTCAGGTGGCCGGTGAAGTCGGCGGCGATGTTCAGTCCGCAGTGCGGCGGCGTGCTCGCCGACATCGGTATCCACATCCTCGATCTCCTGCTCTGGTGGTTCGGCGACGTCTCCGCCTTCCAGGTACCTGGGACGATGCGGCCGGCGGCGTCGAAGCCGACGCCGTACTTACTCTCGAGATGGCCGGAGGCATCAGCGGCCGCGTCGAGTTGAGCCGCACGCGCGACCTGCGCAACAGCTGCATCATCCGGGGCGAGCGCGGCACGCTCGAAGTCGGGACCAAGACCGATTCGACGATCACGCTGAAGGCGGCACACGGTGAGGTGTTGTTGTCCGGACGAGCGACGCTGCCAGGCCAGCAGCCGCCTGGCACGCTCGCCGACCTGTTTGCCTGGCAGATGGCCGACTTCGTCCGCGCCATCGCGACCGGCACGGCGCCAGCAGTCCCGGGCTCCGAGGCGCGCCGCAGCGTTGCGGTTCTCGAGGCCTGCTATCGGCAGAGACAGCGGCTGCGATTCCCGTTCGAATCACTGCTGGTCGACGCCGCGGCGACGGCAAAGGCGTCATGACCACGCCATTCTCCGACGCCACCGTCCTGGTCACCGGCGCCACCGGCTTCATCGGCGGCCGCCTCGCCGAACGCCTCGTGGTCGAGCACGGTGCGCGGGTGCGCGCGCTGGTGCGCAACTTCGGGCGCGTCGCGAGGCTGGCGCGCTTTCCGATCGAGCTGATCCATGGCGATCTGTGTTCGCCCGAGTCGATCGACCGGGCGACAGCCGGCTGCCACTACGTGTTCCATTGCGCCTACGGCAGCGACGGCCAGGACGACGCCCGCCGCGTCGTCAACGCGCAGGGGACGCGCAACGTGCTCGACGCCGCGCTCAGGCATCGCGTCAGGCGCGTCGTGCACACCAGCACGGTGACGGTCTATGGCAACACGCCGGACGGCCCGCTCGACGAAACCGCGCCGAGGGTCACAACCGGCTTCGCCTACGGCGACAGCAAGATCGAAGCAGAAGAAGCGGCGCTCGGCTACGTGAGCCGCGGGCTCTCGGTCGCTGTCGTGCAGCCGACGGTCGTCTACGGGCCGTTCGGGACGACGTTCACGATCAAGCCGCTGCAGCTGCTCAAGAGCGGCCGCGTGATTCTGATCAACGGCGGCGACGGGCTGGCCAATCTCGTGTACGTGGACGACGTCGTGTCGGGAATGTTTGCCGCGGCCGTGCACGAGGCCGCGCACGGGGAGTCGTTCATTCTCTCCGGGCCGTCACCGACGACCTGGCGGACGTTCTACGCCGCGCACGAAGCGATGCTGGGCCGGTCGGCCACCATCTCGATGACGCCGGAAGAGGCGCTCGAGCACTTCAACCACGCCGGAGGTGACGGCGCCGGGCTCGCCGGCCAGCTGTTAAAAGCGCTGCGACATCCCGGCGTCAAGCGGCGAATTGCCGCCACCCGGGAAGGCCGGCTGGCGATTCGTGCCTTCCATCTGCTGCCGGCCGGCCTCCGTGCGCGCATCAGTGGGCCCGGCGTGACGCTGCCCGGCGCCGCATCGACGGCAGCGAACGAGTCCCAGATCCACCCGCTCCATCCGTCGAAAATCGCATTCATGACCTCCAAGACGCACGCTCGCATCGACAAGGCGGAGCGGGTGCTGGGCTTCACGCCGCAGTTCGATTTCCCACGCGGGATCGACCTGACTGCCGCGTGGGCGGAATGGGCCAATCTGCTATGAAATCTCCGATGCGTTTTTCCATCGTCATTGCCACCTACCAGCGCGCCGATGTCCTCCGGGACACGTTGGAGAGCCTGTCGCAGCTTCGGTCCGGCGCGCCGTGGGAAGTCATCGTCGTCGACAACAACTCGCCGGACCACACCCGCCAGGTGGTCGAGACGGCGGCGGCGTCATTCCCGGTGCGCCTGCGATATCTCTTCGAGAAGGAACAAGGGCGCAGCGCCGCCCTCAACGCCGGGTTTCAGGTTGCCGAGGGCGACATCCTGGTCACCACCGACGATGATGTGCGTGTGGACCCGGATTGGCTGGACCACATCGAATTCGGGCTCGCCTCGAAGCAATGCGACTACGTCGGCGGCCGCGTCGTGCCGGTGTGGCAATCGAAGCCACCGCGGTGGGTCCCTCTGACGAATGGCCGGCTGTGGGCGGTCATCGCCCTGCTCGACTACGGTCCGCAGTCGATTCAATTCGGGGCGCGCGTCCCGCTCGGCGTCAACATGGCGATGCGTCGCGAGGCGATCGAACGGATCGGCGGCTTCGACACCCGCATCGGCCGGAAGGCCGGCACGCTGCTCGGGCAGGAAGTGCGCGAGTGGTGCATGCGCGCCACTGCCGCAGCGCTGGTCGGGTACTACATCCCGGCGATGGTCGTGCACCATCTGATACCGCGCGAGCGGCTGACCAAGGAGTATTTCCGCCGCTGGTTCTACTGGCGCGGGATCAGCCGCGCGATGATGTACGCGCGGACCGGCAGGGATATGGAGGCGCCCGAGCAATCCCGGCTCGACTTCTCGACCGTGGCGCACATTGCCGGCGTGCCCCGCTATCTGTTCCGCAGCGCGCTGACGGCCGTTCGCGACGCGATCGCCGCGACGATTCGCCACGACTATGTCAACGCCTTCGAGCGCGAGCTGTGGTTATGGATGTTTGCCGGCATCGTCAAGCAGCGCTGGCACGATCGGCAGCAACCCGCACCGCGCCCGCAGCGCTCTCTCAGCGGATCGTGACGCCAGCCAGCCCGAGCGCCGGCCGGGCAGCGGATTTGCAGCCGTTGAGGGTCTGTGTCGGCTGATCGATACGACGCCACCGTTCTGATTTGCACCTATAACCGCGCCGCTTTTCTGGGCGAGACGTTGGACAGCCTGGCGCGAACCCGCACCGCACGGCTCGGCTGGAACGTGGTCGTGGTCGACAACAACTCCAGTGACGCGACGCGCGACGTGGTGACCTCGCGCATCGCCGGCTATCCCGTCGAGCTGAAGTATCTGTTCGAGCCACTGCAAGGCAAGTCGCGGGCGCTGAACACCGGCCTGGCGGCGACCGCCGCCGCCATCGTGGTGTTCACCGACGACGACGTCCGCGTCACCGAAGGTTGGGTCGAGGCGTCGTGCGGTCGGATGCTGGCCGATCCATCGATCGACTATTCCGGCGGGCCGGTCCGGCCGATCTGGGAAGGGCCCTGCCCTCCCTGGCTGGATCAGGATCGCGCCGACCTGTGGGGCACGCTGGCCATTCTCGACTACGGCCCGGAGCCCTTCGTCTTCGAGCAGCGCCAGCGGGTTCCGCTGGGCGCGAACATGGCGGTTCGACGCGCGCTGATCGACCGCGTCGGTGGTTTCGATCCCGAACTGGGTCGCAAGGGCGAGTCGCTGCTCGGGCAGGAGCAAGCGGAGTTCTTCTGCCGCTCGCGCGCGGCTGGCGCGCGCGGTTGGTACGAGCCGGCGATGGAGATCCATCACGTCGTTCCGGCCCGGCGGCTCACGAAGGAGTACTTTCGCCGCTGGTGGTTCTGGAAAGGCGTGTCGAAGTCGCTGCTCGAGCGCCGCCACCCCGTGACCGAGCTCGGCGTCGATCTGCGGGCGGTCCCGACGTGGGCCGGCGTGCCCCGCTTCATGCTCGGTTCGGCGTTACGGGATATCGCCGGGTGGGTGACCGCCTGTCTGCGCGACAACACCATCGAGCGGCTGCGGCGCGAGGTGAGGCTCTGCTACTTTGCCGGCTATGTCAGGGGGGCGCGTTCCACAAGAGGGAAAATCGGAGGCGGTCGAGCACCCAACAGGAGAAAAGGAATTCCCACTCGTCCCGCAACACCGTCCTTACATCTCTAGCAAGCATCATCGGGCGAGCGAGTTGCGGCGTCCGGCGAAATCTGGCATTGGGCTCGCACCTGATCCGCGCGTGAACCATCCACTTGACGTCCGAGCTCGACTGTTCCTGCTCTCCTGCGCCGCGCTCTTCGGCCTGTTCGCCTCGACCGCGCACGCCGCCGAAAGCCTCTGTGATTCGTCCTTCCAGGACTGCCGCTCGCCGCTGATCAATCTGATCCGTGCCGAACAGGTCGGCATCGACGTCGGTTTCTGGTTCATGGAGGACCAGCGCTACGTCAGCGAGATCATCGCCAGGAAGAACGCGGGCGTCCCGGTCCGGTTGATCGTCGACCCCAGAGCGAATCCCACCTACCCGCTGAATGCGACCAGCCTCAATTCGTTTGCCAATGCCGGCATTCCGATGGTGAAGAAGAGCAGCGGCGGCATCATGCATTTCAAGATGATGCTGTTCGCGGGCCAGAACATCGTGGAATTCGGATCGGCCAACTACAGTGACAACGCCTTCGTCCCGGTCACGCCGTACAGCAATTACGTGTCGGAGACCATCTTCTTCGAGGATGATCCGGTCATCGTCAACAGCTTCAAGACCAAGGTCGACAACCTCTGGACCGATACCACCAACTACCTCGTGTACGCCAACGTCACGTCGCGCGTGCGCGCGTACGCGACCTACCCGATCAGCGCGGACATGAACTTCCCGCCGGGTCAGGACTTCGCGAATCGCTCCGTCAAGCTTTACAACGCGGAGACGGAGAAGATCGACGTCGCGATGTTCCGGGTCACCGATCAGCGCCAGAGCGACGCCATGATCGCGGCGAAGAATCGCGGCATCCCGATCCGCTACATCGGTGAGACCAACGAGTATCGCGATCCGAGCCGGTTGTGGGTGGCGTGGAACATGGACCGGATGTTTGCCGCCGGCATCCCGATGCGCGTCCGCGCCAGCGACGGCGAGAACCACGACAAACTGGTGCTGCTCTACTCGCAGGGGCTGACGATTTTCGGCTCCTCGAACTGGACCAGCCCGTCGGCCAACTACCAGCAGGAACACAACTACTTCACGAAGAAGAGCTGGATCTTCGCCTGGTTCCAGGACCAGTTCGAGCGCAAGTGGAACAACGGCAATCCGGCCGGCGCGGCCGAGACCGAGGCGTTCGTGCCGCTTTATCCGGACAAGCCGAGCAATGTCTCGATCGCCAACGGTGCGGTTGGGGTGGCGACAACCGGGCAGAAGCTGAAATGGTACGGAGGACCGTGGGCGCACGTGTACGACGTGTACTTCGGCACCAGTCCCAGCCCACCGCTCTTCGCGGCCAACCAGGCGCTGGGTCCCAGCGAAACAACGTCGGAGAAGCAGAGCTTTACGCTGCCCACGCTGACCGGCGGCAGCACGTACTACTGGAAGATCGTTTCGAAAACCGCAGCCAACCTCGCAAAAACCGGCGATACCTGGAGCTTCACGACCGCCGGCTCGCCACCACCGCCGCCGCCGCCGCCACCAGGGGCGACGACCATCGTGCTGTGGGCGTCGAAGACGCCGAGCGCCAAGATTCACGGGAACTGGAGCAAGATTTCAGACGCGAGCGCGTCCGGCGGATCGGCGCTGTCGAATCCCAACCACGGCGCGTCGAAGATTTCGCCGGCGCAGGCCAACCCCGCCAACTACTTCGAGCAGACGTTCACGGTCTATCACGGTACCGCTTATCATTTGTGGGTCCGTCTGCGCGCCGCGTCCAACGCGCTCGGCAACGACTCGGTGAATGTGCAGTTCAGCGGCTCGGTCGATTCCCTGGGCTCTGCCCGCTGGCGCATCGGCTCGACCAGTTCCGCGGAAGTCGTGCTCCAGGACGGCGCCAGCGACTCGTCGGTGTCGAGCTGGGGCTGGTCCGACGATGGCTGGGATGCGCCCGGAACACCGGTCTACTTCACGGCGGATGGCACCCAGACGGTGCGTGTCCAGCAGCGCGAGGACGGCGCGATTGTCGACGAAATCGTCCTCAGCCCGGACACCTATCTGACCTCGTCGCCGGGAGTGCGCGACAACGACACCCATGTGCTGCCCGCCAACGACGGATCGAGCTCACCACCGCCGCCCCCAGAACCGGACGTCGTGCTGTGGACGGCCAACGCGCCGGCGCAGGGCATCGACGGGAACTGGCAGCGCCTGACCGACAACAGCGCCGCTGGCGGCACCGCCTTGTGGATCCCGGACGCCGGCCACGCGAAGATTACGCCAGCGCTCGCGGGGCCGTCGAATTTCTTCGAGATGACGTTCAATGCCAGCGGCGGCGTCCCTTATCACCTGTGGGTGCGGATGCGCGCCCAGAGCAACTCGTGGTCGAACGATTCCATCCACTTGCAATTCAGCGACTCGGTGAACGCCGGGGGTACGCCGATCATGCGCACCGGAACGACCGCGTCGGCTGAAGTCGTCCTGCAGGATGGTTCCAGCGGACCGGCCGACCATGGCTGGGGCTGGGCGGACAATGGGTGGGAGTCGCCTGGAGTCAATCTCTATTTTGCGAACACCGGCGTGCACACCGTTCGAGTGCAGCAGCGTGAGGACGGCGCCATCGTCGATCAGATCGTCCTGAGTCCAGGGACCTACCTGACGACGGCGCCCGGCCCACGCCGCGACGACACGACGATTATTGCACCGTGAAGACCGACATCAGCGGGCGGTGATCGGACGGCATGTCGCCGCTCGCGTCGCGGGTGTCGTAGACCTGGGAGCTCTGCAAGGTCAGCTTCGTCGCGCTGTGGGAATAGTAGATGAAGTCGATGCGGCTGTTCCGGGTGTTGCCATTCGGATCGTCGGCGAACGCGAGCGCGTGGCCGTCGGCTTTCGCCTCCGCCCAGGAGTCGTAGTAGGTCGCAGTCATCAGCGCGTTTTCGGCCGACGTGTAGCTGGCATTGAAGTCGCCGGCGATGATCCGCTGTTCCGCCAGACCCTTCTGCCAGGACGTCAACTCGCCGATTTCGGTCTTGCGGAGGGACGAGGAGTCGGGGTCGAGGTGCGTGGAGGTGAAGTTGATCGTCCGGCCGTTGACGGTGATCGCCACGTTGATGGCCGAGCGGCCGCCGGTGAGCAGGCGCGGCGAGCTCGCATCAATCGGAAAGCGCGACAGGATCATGCAGCCGATGCCGTTGGTGTCGCCCGACAGCGTTTCGAACTTCCAGTTCCAGGTCTTGCCCGTGTACTGCTTCATCAGCGCGGCGATGGTCACCGGTTCGTCGGTGTTCTTGCTCCAGCTGGTCTTGCGCTCCATCTCGTTCAGCGAGACGACGTCAGGGTTGAACTTCGCAATCCACTGAACCAGCCGCTCCGGATCCCACACGCCATCGGTTCCGACGCCGCCATGGTGGGTGTTCCAGTGCAGCACCCGGAGGGTCGAACCGGTCGGCGGCGGCGGCGGCGGCGGCGACGCGCCGCCGCTGGTCCCGCCGTAGGTGACCTTCAGCACCGGCCGGGACGCGGTATTCGAGTCGTTGGGTGAGAAGTACACGTGGTACGAGTCCGCCGTCGACCCGTCCATGTCGATGAGCGCGATTCGCGTGTAGCGCGACGACCCAAGGTCGCCGGCCACTGCCGACTTGACGAGTGGAGTGACGTCGAAGGTTACCTTGGTGCCGGCCTTGTTGCTGACGACAGCCTCGTCGAGCTTGGATCCGTAGTCGCCGCCCGGGGCCGACCAGTTCTGCCCTTTGCGGCGCAAATTCCACGTAACCTCGTCTTCCGTCCATGACTGCGACGTCTGATAGGCGGCGATCGTCCGGCTGGCGTCGGCGCTGCCGCTCTTGAGGGTAACTGTCAACAACGCGGACGTGACAACGCTGCCCTTGGGGATGGTGTTCTCGGTGTCGAATTTAAGAAGTGCCCGCCGCTCGTTCACCAGATCGTCGGAAGCGCGCGTCGCCAGTGTCCACTCGTTGTTCTGGTTGGCGTAACTGCCGCCCCGCACGGTCGCCGCCAGCACCTGAGAGGTGGGCTGATTCAACGTGACGGTTGTTTGGGCCAACGCCACAGAAGCGGCGCCCGCCGTAGCGAGCACGCTCATCAGCGCACGAGTGAACAGACGGCCGTACTGGCCAGACGCGATTGTCCGCATTCATACCTCCCGAAAGACGCTTCAATTCCCTGGGTTGTCGACCGGCGGGGGAGCCGAGACTAAGCCGCGTGTGGGCAAAGATGAGTCCATAGTTGGCAAGAGCGGAAACTCTAGATAAACCGGCAGTTGCGAGAGCGCCTTGAGTGAGAGAGACGCAGGAGGGAACTCAGCCATATGGCACGAACTACACACATCAAGGTTCAATTGAAAAAAACGCTAGAGAAAATTGCCCTCGAGTACATGTACAAGGTTATTGCCGAGTCGTGATTGCGTACGGAACGCCAGGTCCCGCAAATGCGACAGCGGTTTTCTCGCTGGATTCTGTCGGATATCACGACACACACGAGCTCGGCGTGTGCTTTGCAGCCGTCCGATTTCAGCGATGCCCGGTCGGATCAAGATCGCGTTCGTTGCCCCGTCACTCCGAATTCTCGGCGGTCAAGCGGTTCAGGCGGATCGGCTGCTAACAGCTTGGCGGGACGATCCCGACGTGGACGCCTGGCTCGTGCCCGTCAACCCCGAGCTGCCAGTGCTGCTGAGTTTCACGCGGCGCATCAAGTACATTCGAACCCTCGCCAACGAACTCACGTATCTGCCGCTGCTCGCTCACCAGATTGCGCGAGCCGACGTGGTCCACGTGTTCTCGGCTTCCTACACGTCGTTTCTGCTCGCGCCGCTGCCGGCAATGCTGATGGCGCGCGCGATGGGCAAGCCGGTGGTGCTCAATTATCGGAGCGGCGAAGCGCCCGACCACCTTCAACGCTCGGCCATCGCGCGAAAGACGATCAGGGCGGTGGACAAGAACATCGTGCCATCGCGCTTCCTGGTCGACGTGTTCCGCGGCTTCGGCATCGAGGCCTCGGTTGTCCCGAACATCGTGGATCTCGAACGGTTCAGGTTCCGCGAGCGCGATCCGCTCCGGCCGAGGCTGGTTTCCACCCGCAACTTCGACGCGCTCTACAACGTGGCCACGACCATCCGCGCGTTCAGGATCGTGCAGGACGTGTGGCCGGCGGCCTCCCTTACCCTGGTCGGCGACGGCGATCAGGAGGACGCCCTGCGCACTCTCGTGGCCCAACTCGATCTCCGTCGCGTGACATTCGTCGGCCGGGTGGCGCCGCATCAGATCGCCGAGTACTACTCGAACAACGACATCTACATCCAGAGTCCCGACATCGACAACATGCCGACCTCGGTGCTGGAAGCATTCGCGAGCGGTTTGCCGGTGGTCTCGACCGAGGCCGGCGGCGTTCCGGCCATGCTCACTCACGGGGTTCACGGGTTGCTGGCGCCACTCGCCGACCACGACGCCCTCGGCCAGCGCGTGTTGCGCCTGCTGGCCAACCCGGAGTACGCCCGTCGGCTGGCGCGCACCGCGTACACCACCTGCGACGGCTGCACCTGGCCCCGTGTTCGCGAGCAATGGCTGCGTACTTATCGCGACGTCCTCCCGGCACGAACAGGTTCCCGGACTGACGCAACCTCACTGGCAACGGTCCAGCCGGAACCCACCCAGCGTTTTCCGTCTGCATCACCGATGTCGTCGGTGGAACGGTCGCGATGATCCGACGCGGCCTCGGCAAGCTGGCGCGCATGGGCGCTTCCGAGACGATCTGGCGCGCCACCACGGCGGCACGAACGCTGGCCGATCGCGCGCGCAGCCGCCTGATAGCACCGCGGTGGTCGCGCGCCGATCTGCGGGCTTCGCTCGCACCGACCGATGATCTGACGGCGGCGCGAGAGGCATTGCGGCGCCACCGCTGGCACGAGGCCCAGCGCGAGCTGTCGCGCCATTTCGCGACGGCGCCGCAGCGATTCGCGCTCGGCCCGCAAGTAAGGCGATCGCTCGCCGAGCGCATCCGGTGCGACTTTCCCGATGCCGCCGACGCGGCGGCGCGGCGCGCAGACCGCATCATCGCGGGTCATTACGATGTGCTCGGCTACCGCGGCCTGCGCTTCGATCGAACCTGCCCGCCGGGCGCGGCATCTGCCCTGCCCGACTGGTCGCTCGACCCGGTCAACCATCGCCGCCCGCCCCACACGTTCTGGTCGACGGTGCCCTTCCTCGATGCGGCGTGCGGGGACCACAAGATCATCTGGGAACTGAACCGCCACCAGCACTGGCTGGCGCTGGGCCGGGCGTTCTGGCTGACCGGTGATCGGCGCTACCGCGCCCGGTCTCTGGCCGAGCTCGCCAGCTGGCTCCACGACAACCCGCCGCTCATCGGCGTCAACTGGGCGAGCATGCTCGAAGTCGCCCTTCGCTCGATCTCGTGGCTCTGGACGATCCAGCTGTTTGCCGAAGAGCCGGCTGCCGCAAGCCGCCAGGACAGCGACGCGCCGTGGCTCGTCGACCTTCTCGGCGCGCTCGATCGCCAGCTGACTCACATCGAGCGGAATTTGTCGCACTACTTCAGCCCCAATACGCATCTGCTGGGCGAGGCGCTCGCTCTCTACGTGACCGGACGCACGTTGCCCGAGCTCACCGCGAGCCCCAGGCGCGCGGCGCGCGGACGAGCGCTCCTCGTGCAGGAGATCGGCCGCCAGATCGGTACCGACGGCGGCCACCGCGAGCGCTCGACCCACTATCACCGCTACGCGCTCGACTTCTACGCCCTGGCGCTGATCGTGGCGCGTCAGACCGGCGATTGTGCCGCGGCCGTGGCCTTTGCCGACGCCGTGTCACGCACAGCCGCTGCCGCCCGCCTGCTCGCCGACGACAACGGCCGCGTCCCGCACGTCGGCGACGACGACGGCGGCGCGTTGATGCCTATTCTGGAGCGGGACCCCGACGACATGCGCGCGAGTTTGGCGGTCGCCGCCACACTCGTCAATCGTCCGGAGCTGCAGATTGGCGACATGCCGGAGGAAGGGCTCTGGCTGCTCGGTGCCGCCACTCCAATCCGCAATCCACAATCGACAATGCGCCATCAGCGATCCGGGAGTCAGACGGTGCAGTCGGCGGCGCTGTCCGAGACCGGATACTACGTCTCGCGTTCCCGGGCGGGCGATCACCTGCTGATCGACGGCGGAGCGCACGGCTACCAGAACGGCGGCCATGCACACGCCGACGCCTTGTCGTTGACCTACACCGTCCGCGGCGTTCCCCTCCTCATCGACCCCGGCACTGGCTGCTACACCGTTGATGCGGCGATGCGCGACCGCATGCGATCGACGGCGCTGCACAACACCTTGATGCTCGACGGGCGGTCGCAGTCGCTTCCCGATGGGGCGTTCCATTGGTCGCACGTCGCGAACGGGCAGGTTCACCGCTGGCGCACTCAGGCCGCCTTCGACTATTTCGACGGCTCGCATGACGGCTATTCTCCAATCCAGCACCGGCGCCGGGTGCTGGCCATCCACGGCGACCTGGTGGTCGTGGCGGATCTGATCGAGGGGCCCGGCGCGCATACCGCAGCCGTGCACTGGCACCTCGATCCGCGATGGACCGTGGATCTGCGCGCGCGCGGAGCGGTCTTCACGCGACCGAGCGACACCAACGAGCGCGTCGGGCTGTCGGTGGCGGAAGGGACCGTCGCCGCCTTCTGCGGCGACGAGCGGACCGGACTGGGTTGGTGCTCTCCCGTCTACGGCCGCGTCGATCGCACCACCACGCTCCGCATCGTCCACGAGGGCACCGCGCCCTTCTGGATGATGAGCGTCTTCGATCTCGATCGCGACAACCCCGTCGCCGTCGTCGAGTGGGTGCCGGTGTGGGCCGACGCCGGCGCCCTCGCTCACGCGGCCGCGATTCGCGTCACCCGCGCCCGTTCGGTCGATCACGTGTTGTTCGCGGAACCGGCGGTCGCTGTGGTCGGGCACGGTGATCCCGGCCGCCACCGCGGTGCGGACGCCGCGGCGCGACATCCGACTGATCCCGCGCGCCTGTGGCGCGTCGGTGACGTCGAGACCAATGCCCGAATGCTGTTTTGCCGCTCCACGGCCGACGGATCCTTTGCACGCGTCGCGCTCGTCGATGGGTCGCTGGCGAGGGCGGGCGGACGGCGCGGCCTCGACCTCGCACTGTCACGGGACGTCCCGGCGTTTTGCACTGACCAGGCCGCGAACGCCGGACCAACGAACCGGCAACAACGACCGAGGACCACCGAACCATGTGCGGCATCGCCGGCTTCGTAGAGTCGTCCACTACGGCCTCGCCGTTCAGCCTGGAGGCGGCCGGGGCGCTGGTGCACCGCATGTGCGACGTCATCCGTCACCGCGGGCCTGACGACGAAGGTGTCTGGATCGACCCGGGTGTGGCGCTCGGCATGCGCCGTCTCAGCATCATCGACCTGTCGACCGGGCATCAACCGATTCACAACGAGGACCGCTCCGTCTGGATCGTTTTCAACGGTGAAATCTACAATTTCCGCGAGCTGCGGCGCGAGCTCGAGTCGGCGGGCCACCGCTTCTACACATCGACCGACACCGAGGTCATCGTCCACGCCTACGATCAATGGGGCAAGGACGCCATCCGGCGGCTGCGCGGCATGTTCGGCCTCGCCATCTGGGACACGACGTCGCGGACGCTGCTGGTCGCACGCGATCGCATCGGGATCAAACCGATGCACTACGCCAGCCTGAACGGCCGTCTCTATTTCGGTTCCGAGCTCAAGTCGCTGCTCCAGGCGCCGGACCTGCCGAGGGATCTGGATCCCGGCGCGTTCGATCACTATCTGTCGTTTCTCTACACGCCGCGCGACGGATCGATCTTCAAGAGCGTGCGCAAGCTGCCTCCTGGCCACCTGCTGGCGTGGACAGACGGACGGATGGCGCTCGAGCAGGTACTGGGAGATGCCTGCGACCGAAACGTTCGGCGGCTCGGAGCAGGACGCCGTGCGGGAATTGCGCGTCGTGCTCCGTGATGCGGTCCGCTCTCACCTGATCAGCGATGTGCCGCTCGGCGCGTTTCTGTCAGGCGGGGTCGACTCGAGTCTGGTGGTCGGCTTGATGTCGGAGATCTCCCGCTCCCCCGTCAAGACATTTTCGATCGGCTTCGACGAATCGGCCTTCGACGAGCTCGCGCATGCGCGGCGCGTTGCCGAGCATTTCGGCACCGAGCACCACGAGTTCGTGGTCAGGCCGGACGGCGTCGGCATCCTCGATGAACTGGTGTCGCATTTCGACGAGCCGTTCGCCGATTCTTCGGCGATTCCGACCTGGTACGTCTCCGAGATGGCGCGGCGCCACGTCACCGTGGTGCTGTCAGGCGACGGCGGCGACGAGCTGTTCGGTGGCTACGAGCGCTACCTGCCCCACCCGCGCGTGGTCGCCTTCGATCGGTACAGCCCGCGCGGGCTGCGTCATGTTGCCGCAATCGCGGCGGCGCGGCTGCCGCACGGCGTCCGCGGCAAGAATTTCCTGCGCCATGTGGGACGCGACGAGCAGGGGCGCTACCTCGACGCCATTCGCTTCTTCGGCGCGGACGAGAAGCCGGCGCTCCTGACCATGGAAATGCAACGCGCCATCGACGGGCCGGATCCGGAAACGCTGCTAGCACGCCATTTCGAGCGCTTCGCGCAGCTGCCGTGGCCCAGCCAGATGATGCGATTCGACTCCGAGACCTACCTGCCCGAGGACGTGCTGACCAAAGTGGATCGCATGAGCATGGCCCACTCGATCGAATCGCGCGTACCGCTGCTGGACAATGCCGTCATCGCGTTCGCGTCAACGCTGCCGGCGGCGATGAAGATCAAGAACGGCCGACGCAAGCATGTACTCAAGGAGGTGGCCGCGACGCTGCTGCCGCGCGACATTCTCGACCGCCGCAAACAAGGCTTTGGCGTACCGCTGGGCAGCTGGTTCCGCGGCAACCTGCGTGAGCTGTTTGCCGATACGTTGCTGTCGCCCGCGAGCCTCCAGCGCGGCTATTTCCAACCATCGTTCGTTCGCCGCATTGTCGACGAGCACCTGTGCGGCAAACGGGATCACACGCTGCGGTTGTGGCAGCTCGTCGTGTTCGAGAAGTGGCATCAGCAGTACGTCAATTCTTTGCCACTCTCCACACCTGCCTTTCCCAGCGGGGCAATTGCGCAGTCGTTCTGAGGAACTTCCGGCGCGTTTTCCTGAACTCTACTGGCACTTGCCTTGCTCAGGTGACAGCGTGCAGTCAGCCATTCCCATCGCTGTGGTGATGACGAGCTTCGAGCCCGGCGGGACCGAGCGTCAGATGACCGAGCTCATACGACGGCTGAATCCGGCTCGTTGGGAAGTGCATCTCGCCTGCTTCGAGGCCAGCGGGCCATGGTTCGAGCGCGCCGCCGAGTGCGCGGCCTCGGTCGCGGCGTTTCCGGTCACCAGTTTCATGGGGCTCGGAGTTCTCAAACACATGGCGAACTTCGCCAGCTGGTGCCGGAAGCGGCGCATCGCACTGGTCCAGGCGACCGAGATCTACTCGAACATCTTCGCGCTGCCGGCCGCGGCACTTGCTGGCGTCCCCGCCCGGGTCGGCAGCCGTCGCGGTCTGAATTCCGACCGAACTACCGGCCTGGTGGCGCTGCAACGGTTCGCCTATGCCGGAGCGACGGCGGTGATCGCCAACTCGCGGGCCTCGGCGGATCAGCTGCAGGTCGAACGCGTCCGCAAGCGAAAGATCAGGGTGGTTCCCAACGGGCTCGACTTCGGTCGGTATCCCGTCCGCCAACCCCGGACGACGCTTCGCAAGGTGATGGTGGTCGCGAACCTGCGTCAGCTCAAGGGGCACGACGTCCTGATCGACGCCGCGGTCTCGATCCTGGCACGCTTTCCTGATGCGCGCTTCGAGTTCATCGGCGAAGGACCGGAGCGCGCGGCCCTGGTCGCACGGGCGGAGGTCCGAGGCATTGCACGCGCGTTTTCATTCGTCGGGCACTGCGACGACGTCCCCGCCAGGCTTGGCAACACCGACATCTTCGTGTTGCCGTCGCGATCGGAGTCGTTTCCGAACGCCATCCTCGAAGCGATGGCCTCGGGGCTCCCGATTGTCGCCTCCGGCGTCGGCGGCATTCCTGAACTGATCGAGAACGGGCGCACGGGATGGCTGGTGCCGCCAGGCGAGGACGAGCCTCTCGCCGCCCGCGTGATGCACGTGATGGCGGACGCAGCCGACGCCTTGCGGATCGGCGCCGCGGCGCGCGCGGACGCGCTGGCGCGGTTCTCGTTCGAACGGATGGTCGCGGCGTTCGACGAGATCTACATAGCCGAACTCACCCGGTGCGGTTTGGCGCCGGCCGAACACTCTCAACTGGCGGTTTCCTGAACATGTGCGGCATTGCTGGATTCGCGGCGGTCGAAGGGCTGGATCAGGACGCGCCGGCGCGCGCGCTGCGGATGCGCGACATCATCACCCACCGCGGCCCGGACGAGGCCGGACTGCACTGCGATGCCCACGCGGCTCTCGCCCACCGCCGGCTGAGCATTGTCGACGTGAGCTGCGGTCAACAGCCGCTCTCGAACGAAGACGGCAGCGTGTGGGTGATCTTCAACGGCGAACTGTACAACCACGCTGACGTCCGCCGCGATCTCGAGGCGCACGGTCACGTCTACCGCACGCGTTCCGACACCGAGACCATCGTGCACGCCTATGAGCAGTGGGGCGAGGAGTGCGTGCATCGGTTCCGCGGCATGTTCGCATTCGCGATCTGGGACGCGCCAAAGCGCCGCCTGCTCCTGGTGCGCGATCGCCTCGGCATCAAGCCGCTCTACTGGACGCGCACGCCGGCTGCGCTGGTCTTCGGATCGGAGATCAAGGCGATTCTCGCCAGTGGCCTGGTCGACGCACAGGCCAATCAGGCGGTGCTGCCAGAGGTGCTGAGCACCCGTTACACCTCAGGCGAGGCCACGATGTTCCGCGGCATCCACAAGCTGCTGCCGGGACACCTGTTGCGCTTCGAAGACGGCACGATCACGAAGCGGCAGTACTGGGATGTGCCGATGCGCGTCCGCCCGACGGAACGGACAGCCCGAGGAGGCGGCGGGTCGATCGATGGCGGGCGGGGACCCGATGACGCCGCCTCGCAAGGCGCCAGCCATTCAGGCGAGCGCCATCCGATCGCCCGATTCCGGGAACTGCTCGAGGAGTCGGTCAGGCTCCGGCTGATGGCCGACGTCCCTCTCGGCATGTTCTTGTCCGGCGGCATCGACAGCAGCGCGATCGCCGCCCTGATGGCGAGAATGATCGGCCGGCCGCTCCAGACGTTCTCGGTCGCGTTCAAGGATCGCGCATTCAACGAGCTCGGCTACGCCCGCGAGGTGGCGCAGGCGATCGGGGCGGTGTCGCACGAGGTCGTGATCGACGACGGCGACTTCTTTGGTGCGCTGCCCAGGCTGATCTGGCACGAAGACGAACCGATCGCGCACACCTCGAGCGTGCCGCTCTATTTCGTCTCGGCGCTTGCGCGACGGCATGTCACAGTCGTGCTCACCGGCGAAGGGAGCGATGAGCTGCTCGCGGGCTACGGCAAGTATCCCCGCGTGACGTGGAACTGGCGGGCCGGCACGATCTACGAGCGCGTGGTGCCAGACGCATGGCGTGCATCGGTCGCCCGCCACCTGGTACCGATGCTGCCGTCGCGGCTCTCACGCTATGCCCGACGGTCGTTCCTCGCCATGGATTGCTCGCCGGAATCGATGTGCTTCGACAACTTCGCATCGATTCGCCTGGCCGATCAGCGCCAGCTGCTGGCGCCAGGCCTGCGCGAGGCGGCGACATCCGCCAGTGCCTACCATGCGTCACTCGCCTATTTCAATGCGCCCGGCGCAGGAAGCTCGCTGCTCGATCGGCTCCTGTACGCCGACATCAAGACCTACCTGGTCGAGCTGCTGATGAAGCAGGACCAGATGAGCATGGCGGCGTCGATCGAGAGCCGGGTGCCGTTCCTGGATCACAAACTGGTGGAGTACGCCGCCGCGCTGCCCGACCACTGGAAGCTGCAGGGCTGGACGACCAAACGCGTGCTGCGCGAATCGATGAAGGGCCTGCTGCCGGATTCGATTCTCAACCGCCCGAAGATGGGCTTCCCGGTGCCGTTCGCGAAATGGACGCGCGGGGGCTGGAACGCCGTCGCGCGCGACGTGCTGCTCGATCGCCGATCGCGCGAGCGCGGGATCATCGATCCGGCAGCCGTCGAACGCCTGCTCACCGATCACGCGGCCGGCCGCGTCGAGGGCGGCGATCACATCTGGAGCTTCCTCAACCTCGAACTCTGGTACCGCACGTTCATCGATCAGGAAGGGATCCAAACGCTTCCCCATGCGCATTCTGTGGCTGAAATCGGATCTGCTGCTGCCGCTTGACAAGGGCGGCAAGCTGCGCACGTGGCACCTGCTGCGTCACCTGGCGCGCCACCACGAGATCACCTACCTCGCGTTCAAGGAGCCGGACCAGCCGGCCGCCGACGTCGAGGGCATGCGCGCGGTCGCCGCGCAGGTGGAAACCGTGCCGCGCGCCGAGCCGGCCAAGGGCACGTTGCGGTTCTATGCGGATGCCGCGCGGCATCTCGTCGATCCGCTGCCCTACGCCGTTGGCAAATATCGCTCGCGCGCGTACAGGCGTCGCCTCGACGCGCTCCTGTCATCTCGCGGGTTCGATCTCGTCGTGTGCGATTTTCTCTTTCCGGCGGTGAACCTGCCGAAGCGATTGCCCTGCCCTGCCGTGATCTTCACTCACAACGTCGAGTCGGAAATCTGGCGGCGCCATGCGGAGACCAAAGCGGGGCTGATCGGAAAGGTGCTCTATCGCGCGCAGTACCACCGGATGCTCCGCTACGAAGAGGCGACCCTCGCGCGCTTCGATGGCGTGCTGGCCGTGTCCGACGCCGATCGCAAGACCTTCGCGGCGCTCTATCCCGCGGCGATGCACCAGCCGCTTCATGTCGTCCCCACCGGCGTCGATACCGAGTATTTTGCCCCGGCACCGGGCGATCCCTCTTCGCGCACACTCGTCTTCACCGGCTCGATGGACTGGCTGCCCAACGAAGACGCGATGCAGTACTTCTGTGGCGAGATTCTGCCCCGCATCCGGGCCGCGGAACCGCACGTCACGCTCTCGATCGTGGGCCGCGCACCGACGCCGGCCGTCCGGCGGCTGGCCGATCAGCATGGCGTCCAGGTGACCGGTCGCGTCGACGATGTCAGGCCGTACATGCAGGCGGCGGCCGCCTACATCGTCCCGCTTCGCATCGGCGGCGGCACGCGGCTCAAGATCTTCGAAGCGATGTCGATGGGCAAGGCGGTGATCTCGACGACGGTCGGCGCGGAAGGACTGCCGGTGAGCCACGGCGATCACCTGCTGCTCGCCGATGAGCCGGACTCGTTCGCGCGCGCCGTCGTCGGCGTCCTGCGTGACCCTGAGCGCCGCGCCCGCCTCGAAACTGCGGCTCGCGCCCTCGTGCTTGAGCAGTACGACTGGTCCGCCGTGGCCGGCTCGCTCGAACGCGCGCTCCTCCGCGCCAGCCGCGCCGCCCCGCAGCCCGCGACCAGCACGACCACCAGCGCCACCACGACCACCTCGGCAGCCAGGACCACCAGGAGCACCAATCTGCACTCTGAAATCATCAGTCTGCAATCCCACGGAGACACGTTGTGAGAGTTTCGGTTTTTGGTCTCGGATATGTCGGCTGCGTCTCGGCGGCATCGTTCGCCGGCGACGGCCATTCTGTGGTCGGGGTCGACGTCAACGCCGACAAGGTCGCGGCCATCAACGCCGGCCGCAGCCCCGTCGTGGAGCCCGGTCTGGACGACCTGCTCGGCCAGAACGCTGCGGACGGACGCCTGCGTGCGACGACCGACACCATGGACGCGATCCGCAACACGGATGTCTCGCTGCTGTGCGTGGGGACGCCCAGCCGGAAGAACGGCAGCCTCGATCTGCAGTATCTCGAGCGCGTGAGCGAGGCCGTCGGCCGCGCCCTGCGCGACAAGAGCGACTACCACGTCGTCGTGGTGCGAAGCACGGTGTTACCTGGGACCACGCACGAGAAGATCATCCCCGCACTCGAACGCGAGTCGGGCAAGAAGTACGGCGACGGCTTTGGCGTCTCGGTCAACCCCGAGTTCCTGCGCGAAGGCACCGCGCTGAAAGACTTTCGCACGCCGCCGCTGACCCTGGTCGGCCACAATCATGCCGCCGATGCCAGCGGCACCATCGCGCTCTACCAGGCCATCGACGCGCCGCTTGTCAGCACCAGCATCCGTGTCGCCGAGATGATGAAGTACACGAGCAACACCTGGCACGCGCTCAAGGTGGTGTTCGCGAACGAGATCGGCAACCTGTGCAAGAAGATGGACGTCGACAGCCACGAGGTGATGGAGATCTTCTGCCGCGACGACAAGTTGAATCTGTCCCCCTACTACCTGAGGCCGGGGTTCGCGTTCGGTGGATCGTGCCTGCCCAAGGACGTGCGGGCGATGCAGTATCGCGCCAAGGAGTTGGACGTGGAGCTGCCGGTGATCTCCCAGATTCTCCCCAGCAACAAGGCGCAGATCCAGCTGGCGCTCGATCAGATTCTCGACACCGGCAAGAAGCGCATCGGCCTGTTGGGATTCAGCTTCAAGGCGGGCACCGATGACCTGCGCGAGAGCCCGATTGTCATCCTGGCGGAAGCGCTGCTGGGTAAGGGCGCGGCGCTGAAAATCTACGACAAGAACGTCTCGCTGGCGAAGCTGGTCGGCGCCAACAAGGACTATATCGTCGAGCAGATCCCGCATCTGTCGTCGCTGCTCTGCAGCACTGTTGGCGAAGTGGTTCGCGGCTCCGAGGTCATCGTCGTCGGCAACCAGGCGCCGGAATTTGTCGAGGCGGTGATGAACTGCGGGCCCGATCACATCGTGATCGACCTGGTGCGGCTTCCGATCCACGGCTTGGTGAAGGCCGACTATCGTGGGATCTGCTGGTAGCGACCGCGGTCCCGCCTCAAGCATGCGGACCCTGCTCATCTGCCACGAGGATGCGGCGCTCGATCGCGATGGCCTGGCGCGATGGCTTGGCGCCTTCTCCACGCTGGCGGGAACCGTCGTAATCCGCGAGCCCGCCGGACGGCTGCGCAAGCGGATCGCCCGTGAGGTGCGCAGGGTCGGCTGGTGGCGATTTCTCGACGTGCTGGCGTTCCGCGCGTTTTACCGCCTGACGCAGGCTGCCAGCGATCGTCGCTGGGAGCGTGATGCCCTCGATCGCCTTCGCATTGCGTATCCTCCGGCGTCTGGCGCACCGGAGATTGTCACCGCGTCGCCGAACTCGCCTGAAGCCTTCGCGTTCATCGCGGCCCAGCAACCCGACCTGATGATTGCCCGCTGCAAGACGCTTCTCAGCCAGCACATCTTCACTATCCCGCGTCTCGGCACCTTCGTCATGCACCCCGGCATCTGTCCGGAGTACCGCAACGCGCACGGCTGCTTCTGGGCGATGGCGACCGGCGATCGCGGCAACGTCGGCATGACGCTGCTGCGGATTGACACAGGGGTCGACACCGGGCCCGTATTTGGCTACTTCCGCGTCGACCCGGCGCCGATCGAATCACACGTTGTCACTCAGCACCGCGTCGTCCTCGACCACCTCGACGCCGTTCGCGACAAGCTCCTCGAGATCGAGGCCGGCACAGCCACGCCGATCGATACCGCCGGACGGTCGTCAACGGCGTGGGGACAACCCTGGCTGACGGCTCTTGCGGCGATGCGGCTAAACCCGATACTTGCAATCACCCTGAAATCTGAGAGCAATCAGAAATCTGAAATCCACAATCTGAAATCTCGAGCAGGCCGACCTTGAACGCGCTCATGTATCACGACGTCGTCGCTGCCGGCGAAGAGAATTCGAGCGGCTTCCCGGGTCGCGACGCCGCACTCTACAAGGTGACGCCGGAGCGCTTCGAGACCCACCTCGATGCGATTGAGCGGATGCTGTCTACCAGGGACGCCATCGCCGGCTGTCCTGCCCCCTTCACCCCTCCCGCCTCTCCCGCCCATCCCGCCCATCCCGCCTCTCCCACCCCCGTAATCACCTTCGACGATGGCGGCAGTGGTGCGATGACGGCGGCGGGCATGCTCGAACGCCGGGGTTGGATGGGACATTTCTTCGTGACGACCAACTACATCGGCACGCGGGGGTTTCTCGGTGAGCAGGAGATCATCGATCTGGCGCGCCGCGGTCATGTGATCGGGTCGCACTCGTGCTCGCATCCGCTACGGATGGGACATTGCGCCTGGCCGCAGCTGATCGAGGAGTGGTCCCGCAGCCGGTCAATCCTCGCCGGGATCATCGGCACGGACGTCTGCGAGGCATCCGTACCTGGCGGGGACTTCGCACCGCAGGTCGCGGAAGCAGCGGCGAAGGCCGGAATCACGCGGCTGTTCACGTCTGAGCCAACCGGCGAAGCCCGCTATGCGTTTGGGCTGACTCTCGTCGGCCGCTTCGCCGTCCAGCGCTGGACTGGCGCCGAGACCGCGGCGGCACTTGCGGCGGGTGATTGGGGACCATGCGCGCGGCAGGCGGTAATCTGGAACGCCAAGAAGATGACCAAGCGGCTGGGCGGTCAACGGTATCTCCAGGTTCGCCAACGGCTGCTGCGCCACGGCAACGACGTGGAATGGGGGGATACGAAGGGGTGAGGAGCAGGGATCAGCGATCGGGGCTGCGGCTATAATCGCGGTCATGAATCAGCGTCTCCTTATCACTGTTCTCTTCTCACTTCTGACTTTCTTCGTCACATTGGCATCCTTCGCGCAGGACACGCCGACCGAGAAAGAAGCGGCGCACGAGGTCCTGCGGAAAATGTCGGCGCTCGAGCAATCGCTCGACGTCCCGGCGCTGGTGACGCGCCTGACGGGGGCGAACGCCGCGCGCGATCAGGTCGTGGCGCGCGCCCGTGAGCTGATGGACAAGGAGCTCCTGCCCCTCGCCGACGACATCGCCACCCACCCCGAGATCGGCTTCGAGGAGAAACGCTCCGTCAGCAAGCTCACCGACTACCTGCGCCAGCACAACTTCAGCATCGAGACCGGGACGGCAGGGCTCTCGACCGCGTTTGTCGCCAAGTTCAAGGGCAACAACGGCAGCCCGGTGCTTGGGATCATCCTCGAGTACGACGCGCTGCGCGGGACCAAGGGGGCCTTCCACGGCGATCAGCACAGCGCACAAGGGCCGGTGGGGATGGCGGCGGCGATTGCGATGGCCGAGTACCTGGCGCGAACCAGGACGCCCGGCAGCATCGTCGTCTACGGCACGCCGGGTGAGGAGATGATGCCGCCCAACGCCAAGACGGTGATGCACGAGGCGCACGCGTTCGACGGCGCCGACATCATCATCCGCAGTCACTCCTCGAGCCAGACCTCGCGTCCGGCTCACGGCTTCGGATCGTGCTGTCTCAATATCGTCGGCGCGAAGTACACCTTCAGCGGCGCGCCGACGCATCAGATGACACCGTGGATGGGACGCAACGCGGTGGAGGCGGTGGTCCAGTTCTTCAGCAACATCGACGCGTCACGCATCAGCATCCGTCCGGAGGCGCGCATCCAGGGCGTGATCCTCGAAGGCGGCGCCGCGCCGAACGTCGTTCCCGATCGTGCCGTAGCGGACTTCTACATCCGCTATCCCGACGAAGTCTACCTGCAGCAGGTCGTCGAGTTCGTGGACAATGCGGCCAGGGCGGCGGCGCTGTCGACCGGCACCAAGGTGAAGATCGACCACTACGGCAAGGATCTCGACGGCATCGGCCTGGCCACGCTGGCCGAAGTCGGCTTCCAGTACATGAAGAACTTCGGCGCGACCGGCGTCAACCCGGCGCCGGCCAAGCCCCAGGGCTATGAGGAGACCGGCAGCGTGTCGCGCGACATTCCCGGCGTCGGGCTCACGGCGCAGTCGTCCACCTGGTCGAACCACACCTACGAAATGGATGCCGACAATTTGAAGGAGATCGGACACAAGGGGTTCACGGTCGACGCCCAGGCGATGACGGCGGTGCTCTTCGACTTCGCGACGCACCCAGACTACCGCGAGGCGGTGAAGAAAGAGTTCGACGGGATCAAGGCGTTGTTCGGCGAGTACCAGACGGCGCTGAAGAAGACGTACACGGTGCCGGCCGTGCCGGAGCCGAAGTAGAGACGGCGATCTACCGCACGTCCCTCCAAGTTCGGCCGGCCTGGATCTGTCTGGCGAAACAGGTGCGGGCGCGGGCGTAGGCGTTGCTGAGCGCACCAACCGAGACCGGATGGAGCAGCTCGTTGTCGCCCGGGCACGAAGGGCGCGGCTCGGGCTTGAAGGCGGGACGCTGCCTCGGCTCACCTGGAAGGATCGGCTCGCCGGCAAAATAGATCGCCGCGCCTTCGCGCACCCACGCCGGGCGCGAGAGCAATGCCTGGTCGGTCATGAGGTGAACCAGCTCGTGCCGGATCGTCCGTTCCAGCACGCCGCGATCGCGCAGGACCACCATCGGGAGCAAATGCAGCTCGCCGTTGAGAATCGCGGCCGAGGTGAACCAGGCCTGGCCTGTGACCCGCTCGTAGTCGTCAGTCGTCGGGTGAAAGCGGAGAACGATGGGGGGCGCCGTCACGCCGAGCGTTCGGGCCAGATCGTTGCGCGCCGTCAACGTTTGCTTGACGATCGCATCGTGCTCCCCTTCATCGTCGTCAGGCAGCGACACGAGGATATCGGACGGCGCCGGCGCCGGCCGCGCCGCAGGAAGTCTGGAGGGACCGCGCGGCGAGCCGGAGCCGGGTCCGGGCGTGCCGGGGGCCGGCGCGGACGGAGAAGCTGTCACCCGCGGCAGATCCCCGTTCGATGAGATTTCCAGACCCGGAAAGTAGCGCGCGAGGATCGCCTCCGCGCTGCTACCTCTTGCGGCGAGCCGCGCAGAGCCGACGACGCACAGGCCGACGCCATGGCCGGAGCCATGACCGCTGAACCGGTACCAACCGTCCTTCTTCCGCAGATCGAACGCGGTGCTCTTGATGTGCTGCCAGCCGAGGCTTCGCCCGACGGCCACGCGGAAGTCCTGGCCGGAGATCTCGTCCGGCGTCAGTCCGTCCAGTTTCAGGCGCGTCACCCGCCCGCCGTCGTTGCGCGCCGCAATCCGGAGATCGCGCAGCTCGCCGCGGAAGCCGGACGCCCGCAGCGCGCGCCGCAGATCGCGCTCGTGCAGCTCCGCGATCCACGCCGGCGCGCCTTCGCATGCATCGTCGTCCCGCGACGGCAGGTAGGACGGATCCTCGGCGCCCGGCCAGACGTCGGACGGCCGCTGTGTCCGGCCGCCACACGACGCCGAGTAATAGATCGAGGCTGGGACGCCGGCATGCAGAAGCACGCGCCCGGCCGTGGCCTGCGCCGCGCGCTCGGTCGCGGCGACCGCCGCCCGCAGTACCTGACAGTGGGTCTGGTCGCACAGATCGAACCCGTCGGCGCGGTGGCGAGTGCGATTCGTGAGCGCGAAGGTGCGGATGGTGATGGCCAGCGCCTGCAGTGCCGCCGGCTCACTGTCACGCATCGCCTCTCCCGCCAGGACGCGTGCGACGTAGGTTCCCATCGGCAGCGTCGTGACGGTGTATCCCCCGCCCGGCTTCAGGATGCCGACTCGAATCGAGCCAGGCAGGTCGACTCGAGGCGCTCGCGCCGCGGGCGATCCAGGCAGCGCAGACGCCGCGTCTTGGCCGGCAACGCCGGCCAGCGCCAGCGTGAACACGAGCCACCTCATTGGTCGAGCTCGAGAAAGGCGCGGACGTCGTTCCACACCCGCGGCAAGCTTGCGATCAACTGGTGGTCGTCGTCGAGCAGCGAGAGCGTGACGTGAGGTCGCGTCCGCGCGAACGCTTCGACCGTGCGATAGTCGACCGACAGGTCGTGCCATCCCTGGAAGATGAGTGCCGGCTGGCCAACCCTGGCGTTGAACGCATCGTGGCGGAGGCTGTCCTCGTAAAATTCAACGTTCAGTTCGCGCTCGGCTCCATCCGCGTGGTGAAAGAACGGCAGCGAACCTCGCCGCCGCCAGTCGTCGATCCGCTCAGGAGGGAGGAGATGGTGGCCAGGCTTGGCGAACATCACGGCCGGCGCCATCAGCACCAGGCGATCGATCTTCGGCGCGAACCGCTCCGCGGCCAGAATCGCCAGAGTGCCACCGAGGCTGGAACCGAACAGCGTCGCCGGGGCGTCGCCAACTGCGGCCAGCTGGGAGCCCAGTTGATCGAGCATCCGTGTGATGGTCAGCGTCGCGAAATCGGGCTGGTTGAGGTCTGGACAGTTCAGTTCGAGGCCGTGCTCGTTCAGACGCTCACGAAAATAGGCGACCTTGGTCGACCGCGGCGACGACGCGAAGCCGTGCAGATAGAACAGGTGACGGGGACTCAAATCAGGTGCTGGCATTCAGGACGGCACCGACACTTGATCAACCCCTCGCCGTCGGTGTTGTAGTGATAGGTCAGCTCTTCACCACGGCGGATCATTCTTGCGGCGCGAATCCAGATCGTGCCGTTGTAGATGTGGATGTAACAGTTGGGCTGGCAGGCGTGATTGATGAAGCGCGCGTCGTTGCCGCCGACGCCGGCGTCAATCACGGTTCGGTTGGTGAGCTTGAAGCACCAGATGTGACCGGTCTTGATGTAGCGCGCCTCACGTTTGAGGCTGACCTGATTGGAAATTTTCTCGCCGGCATAGTCGATGATGCGTGTGTTCTTCGGAATCGTTTGAGTCGCATACACGCCCCATCCCTGGATCTTCGATCGACGCTTTTCGATCATCGTCTTTTAAGATTACCTCATGTCGTGCGATGAACCGCCGCCGCCGCAGTTGCTCGAGGGGATCGCCCAGTTCAATCGTGGGGAGTTCTTCGAACAGCACGAGACACTCGAACTGCTGTGGCGCGCCGAACGGCGGGACATCCGCTTTCTCTACCAGGGCATCCTGCAAATCGGCGTGGCGTTTCATCATCTGCGCCGGCTCAATCATCACGGCACCGTCTACATGCTGACCCGCGGCCCGCGCTACCTGGCGCCGTTCGCGCCCCGGTGCCAGTGCGTCGACGTCCAGGGACTGATCGACCAGGCCGCGGCGGCGCGGCGTGAAGTCGAGCGCCTGGGACCGGCGCGGCTCACAGAATTCGATTGGAGCCTTGCACCCAAGGTCCGGCTGAAGCCGGACACTACCGGGATGACGGAATCGCGTCCCGGGTCCGGCTGAAGCCGGACACTACCGGCGTCAGAGTAGTCAAAGGTCGTGTCCGGCTCTAACCGGCCCCCATGTTTTGCCGGACCCGGGTAGAATGACGGCTTCTGAAGGAGCCACCCATGCGCTTGCTTGCCATCCTCGCGCTCAGCCTCGGGACCATCACCATGACCTTTGCCCAGTCCTCGTCGAAGCACGTGTACCCGGGCGCCAACCCCGCCCTGCCGTTCAGCGCCGCGGTCAAAGCCGACGGCTTGATTTACGTCTCCGGCACGCTCGGCAGCAGCGGCGACATCAAGGCGCAGACCAAGCAGGTGCTCGATAACATCAACGCCACACTCAAGACCGCCGGTTCGAGCCTGGCCAACGCCGCCAGCGTGACCGTCTACCTGCGCAACCAGGGTGATTTCGCCGCGATGAACGAGGTCTACCGTGGCTACTGGACCAAGGAGCCACCAGCGCGCACAACGGTGATGGTGCCGCTGCTGAACCAGGGGCTGGTCGAAATCGCAGTCGTCGCGATCCCCGACGGCGGCGAGCGCGTCGTTGTCAACCCGGGCGAGTGGTCGTCGTCGCCCAACCCGTACAGCTACGGTGTCAAGACCGGCAACACGCTGTTCCTGTCGGGTCTGATCGCGCGCAACGGCAAGGACAACACGCCGATCAAAGGGGACATGGCGACCCAGACCAAGGCGGTGCTCGACAATGGCGCAGCGGTGCTCAAAGCCGCCGGCTTCAGCTACCGCGACGTCGTCGCCTCGCGCGTGTACATCTCCGACCAGGCCGCGTTCCAGGACATGAACAAGGTCTATCAAACCTATTTTCCGACCGATCCGCCGGCGCGCGCCACCGTCAAATCGCTGCTGACTTCGCCCGACTACCTCGTCGAGATCACCATGGTCGCCGTCAAGGCGTCCAACCGCGGCGCACTATCGACGCCCAACGCCGACGGGACTCCAGGTACGAAAAATCCGAACCTGAGCGCCGCCATCCGGGCCGGCAATCGGCTCTACCTGTCGGGCACTCTCGGCAGCACCGCTGACAACAAGGGCGACACCAAGGCGCAGGCCGCGGAGTCGCTGCGACGAATCGGCCGCACACTGAAGGCGGCCGGGTACGATTGGGCCGATGTCGTCGAGGCGGTCGTCTATCTGCCGGACCTCACCAAGTTCAACGACATGAACACGTCGTATCGCGAGGCGTTCGGCAAGGATTTCCCCGCCCGCGCCGCCGTCGGCGCCGGGCTGATGGGAGCGGATGCCGCGGTGGAGATCATGCTCACGGCAGTGAAATGAGCGATTGCAGATTGAGGAATTCAGATTGCAGAGTGAATGTGCCAACCCGCCGCAATCTGCAATCTGCAATCTGCAATCTGAACTCTGAACTCTGAAATTTCCCTATTCCCGCGCGATCTCCTGAGCGGAGCGGAGCGTGAGCGCGACGAATGTGAGCGTTCCGTTGGTGCAACCGCCGGTCGGCGTGGTGGGAGCGCCGACGACGAACAGGTTTTCGTGATCGTGCGTGCGGCCATGGCTGTCGCACACGCTGGCCGCCGGATCGACGCCCATTCGGCAGCCGCCTCCGGGATGATCGAGGTAATCTCCCTCGCTGGTGTTCACGATCCGCCCGTTGCTCGCTTTCGCGAGCGTGCTGAACACCCCGAGGACATGCGCCTTCGTTGCCGTTTCCCGCGCCAGGGTGGCTTCATCGAAATGATGTTCGATCTTCGGCATCGGGTCGCCGTAGCGATTCTTGTTCGACGGGTCCAGCGTGAGCCGGCTGTCGGCGGACGGATGAACGTCGACATACGCGCGTAACCGCACCGAACTGCCTTTCGTGCGGGATCGCCAGTCCGCCATCAGCTCGTCGCCGAGCAGCAGCTTGCCGTCGGGCGCACGCAGTCGGGGATCGCGGCCGGCCGAGCTCTCCCACACCCGCGTATCGTGGCGGACGAACGGCTTGTCGGTCGGACAGCGGAAATACTGCCGCGAGATCAGACTGTGCGTCATGTTCTGGCCGGGAAACGTCTGATCGTCGATATTCGCCGTCGCCTGGATGAACCGATGCCCGTTCATATAGCGACCGACCAGCCCGGAGCGATTGGCCAGGCCGTTGGGGAACTGCGGATTCGCCGACAGGAGCAGCAGGTGTGAGCTCCAGCAGTAGCCCGAGGCCACGACGAAGGTTTTGGCGCGGTACTCGATGTCTTCGCCCGGGCGATCCTGGTGGACCGCCTGTGCGGCGACAATCGTCGACGCCTTGGCGCCGAGGATGAGGCGACGGACCAGCGTGCGATCGTGCAGCGCGATTTTTCGCGGAGCGATCAGCTGCTTGAAGGTGTAGTCGGGCGAATAACGCGCACCGGAGGGACACACCTCGCCGCAGGTATCGTAGACACAGCAGCTGCCGCGCCCGCCAAACGGCGCCAGGTTGCGCGCCATCGGCAGCGGCGAAAACCTAATGCCACTCTGCTCCGCCCAGTGTTTCAGCGTCTGCAGGTTGTAGGACAGCGGAATCGGTCCCTGCGGATACGGTTCGGACCGCCGATCCTCGGGATGCGGGCTCGGCTCGCCGCTGACATTCAGCCGCCGCTCGGCTTCGCAGTAGTAGCGCTCGAGCTCGCGCCACTCGATCGGCCAGTCGCTGGCCAGCCCGTACAGCGACCGCAGCCGCAGATCCTCCTCGGAGAATCGGTTGCATGCGCCACCCCAGTGCAGCGCCAGGCCGCCCACCGCCATCGTCATCGAGATGATGCCATCAGCGCGCTGATCCTCGATGTAGTCGCCAGGCCAGGGGTGCTCGCCGTAGTCGATCGCACGCTGGCGATACCGCCCGCGATTCTGCGCGTCGAAGATCGACCGCCCCGCTTCGACGACGACGATGCGGACGCCAGGTTTGAGCTCGGCGAGGCGCTCGGCAAGCATCGCCGACGTGATGCCACCGCCGATGATACAGATGTCGGTTTCGTGAACAGGCATAAAGTGTCTGGGTAACCGCGGAGCCCGCTGAACACGCAGAGCACACGTGGTCTCCGCGATCGTGGCGTGCTCGGCGGCTACATCGTCTTCAGCGCCTCCGGCTTTCTCGTGGTTATCGCGATCGGCCGGCAGACTTCTCTGTTGATCAACGCGTTGTAGCAGCTGTCGTTCGCTTCGCTGCTGCGGAAATAGAACGCCATCAGGTCGGCGACGACGTGCTGCCCAAGCGGGCGCGGGGGCAAGGTGCGGACACCGGCCTTTGCGAACGCCACGTCGAGGAGCGCGCGTTGCGTTTCGCGATCCAGCGTCGACCAGCGTCCGCCCCGGCTCCTGGCCTCGGTCGCCAGCGCACTCAGCTGCGACAGGTATCCAGGCACCGGAGACGGTCCGGATTTCCGCAACCTGGGATGGCCATAGCCGTGTGCCAGCGCAATGCCTTCGCGATAGCCGCGCGTCCAGGCCACGAACTTTTCGACGATGGTGCGGATGCCGTCCGGTCCAAGCGTGGAGGGCAAGACCGTCGGCGCGATGTCATGAAGCTCAGCAATGGCCTCTGGTGTCAGTTCGCGCGGCTGCGCGAGAAGCCGGATCGACTCGAACGGAAGCATCGCCGGAACCGCGGCGAGCCACTGAAGCAGGGTCCGTCGTTTCATAGTGTCACCAAGCTGACCGCGATCCTAGCAGACCGCTGCTATGATGGGCGGATGGAAGGTATCTTCTCTGCCTGGGGTCGAATCCTCACTGGCTATGCGCCTGCGCTTTCCATTGAAATCACCCGCGAGTGTCCGCTGCATTGTCCCGGCTGCTATGCCTACGGCGACGATCATCTCGGCGGCGATATCACGCTTCGCGAAGTTCGCGATTTCAAAGGTCAGGAACTCATCGACGGCGTGCTGGCACTCGTCGACAAGCATCGTCCGCTTCATGTCTCCATCGTCGGTGGCGAGCCGCTGGTGCGGTATCGCGAGCTGATGACCATTCTCCCCGAGCTCTCGAAGCGCGGGATCTACACACAGCTGGTCACCAGCGCGGTGCGGGAGATCCCGGCTGAGTTTCGCACCATCCCCAGGCTGGTGATCGTCGTCTCGATCGACGGTCTGCAGCCGGAGCACGACGTGCGCCGCACGCCGGCGACCTACGATCGGATTCTCAAACACATCGCTGGCCACTCGATCACGGTGCATTGCACCGTCACCCGTCAGCAGGTGAACCGGCAGGGCTACATCGAAGAGTTTCTCGAGTTCTGGTCGGCCCGCGAACCCGTCAGCAAGATCTGGGTCAGCCTCTACACGCCTCAGCGTGGCGAGGCGTCGAACGAGCGGTTACTGCCGTCGGACCGCGAGAAGGTGATCGCCGACTTGCTCGCGTTGCGCCTGCGCTACCCGAAGCTGCAGATGCCGAAAGGCATGATCGAGGCATACGCCGCGCCGCCCGCGTCGCCCAATGAGTGCGTCTTCGCGCGAACCACGACGACGATCTCGGCCGACCTGACCACCAAGATTACGCCGTGCCAGTTTGGCGGTGCGCCGGATTGCGAGAACTGCGGATGTATCGCCTCCGCCGGCCTGAACGCGGTCGCCCGACACCAGATCTGGGGCTTTATTCCGGTCGGGCGGATCTTCACCGGCTCCATGAAGGTCGGCGAACGGATGCGGCGGATGCGGCCGGCGGAACCCTCGACGGCCTGATGTTATAATTCAGGCTTGTCACTGAGTAGCATCAGCCGTAAAGCACGCTCGCTGAGGGAGTTCGCGAGGGGGCTGGTCGATACGGCCCACCCGCTCCTGGTGCAGATCGTGCCAATCCGGCGCTGCAACATCGACTGCGGCTATTGCAACGAATACGACAAGGTGTCGCCTCCGGTGCCAACCGAGGCGATGCTGCGCCGCATCGACAAGCTTGCCGATCTCGGCACCTCGGTCGTCGCCTTCAGCGGCGGCGAGCCGATGCTGCATCCTGACCTCGACACTTTGATTCGGCGCATTCGCGGCCGCGGCATGATGGCCGGTCTCATTACCAACGGCTACTTCCTGGTGCCGAAGCGGATCGCAGCGCTGAATGAGGCCGGCCTCGACTTCCTGCAGATCAGCATCGACAACCTGGAGCCTGACGAGGTCTCGAAAAAGAGCCTGCGGCTTCTGGACGGGAAGCTCCAGCACTTGCACGATCACGCCGCGTTCGACGTCAACATCAACTCGGTGCTCGGCGGTGGCATCAAGAATCCCGAAGATGCGCGCACCATCAACACCCGCGCAAGAGAGCTGGGGTTCTCGACCTCGATCGGCATCATCCACGACGGATCCGGGCGCTTGAAGCCGCTCGGTCCGGTGGAGCGCAAGGTGTTCGACGAGGTCTCCGCCGCGATCAATGGCGCCGGCCAGGTGCTGAAGAACCTGTATTCAGGAATTCGAAGCTTCCAGGACAACCTGGCCGACGGCCAGCCCAATGAGTGGCGCTGCCGCGCCGGGGCCCGCTACCTGTACATCTGCGAGGATGGACTGGTGCATTACTGCTCGCAGCAGCGAGGCTGTCCCGGCGTACCGCTCGAGTCGTATACGGTCACCGACATCCGCCGCGAGTTCGCAACGCCGAAGTCGTGCGCGCCGTACTGCACCGTGGGCTGCGTACACCGCGTCTCGACCATGGATTTCTGGCGTTCGCCGCAGGAAGCCGCCAGCGCCAGGCGGACGACGCTCGCCTGAACAGGCGCGCTGCTCCCCAAGATGCGCGCGGACCGCTACGGTCTTTGCGCTACGATGCCCGGGCCAGTTTTTCTTCCTTCCGCCCGGCTCGCTCGTCCTTCTTCCGCTTTTTCCTGCCGCTCGGCGTCTGTGCCCAGTCTTTCTCGAACACATCCTGTATCTGCCGCACGACCAACTGGTCGGTGACAACAACGCCGACCTCGCGCCGTTTCTCGAGTTCCAGACGGCGGAGGCTCTGACTGCCGATGAACGCGCGTTTCCCGTCGCGGACGATCGCCCGGACGTGCAGGCGCTTGCCGGAGTAGCGTTCGTTCTTGATGTTGCCGGTCCACTTGGCCTCGAGCCGGCCGATCATCCGGACGTCGACGCCGGCCTTGCACCGCTCGGTGATCAGCCGCAGCATCGCATCGTCGGTTGCCTGCGGATCGTAAATCAGCAACTGCTTGCGCGCCCCCTTGATGAAGCGCGTCAGACGGTCGCGGGCGTTGTCGGGGCTCACGACGAAGCGCTCATGGCCGGCCGAGTAGGGCCGCCGATCGAAGTCGGCGGTGAACAGCTTGTTCGCTTCGTTGATCAGCTTCTTGTTCTTGCTGATCACGCCGAAACTGCGGCTCTTGGCGATGTCGAGGCCGGTGAAGTTGAAGCCATAAACGTGCAGGAATTTGTTGTCGACGATCATCATCTTGCCGTGATAGCGCACCAGATCGTCGGCCGTCCGCGAGACAGTCACGCCCGCTTCGAGCAGCGACATCTCCAGCTTGCGCAGGCCCTTGGTGCCGCCGCGGTTGGCGTGCGCGGTGAGCGCACGTACCCGTACGCCGCGGGCGACCGCCGCCGCCAGAGCGTGGGCGATCTCGAACCGATCGAGACGAAAGATGAGGACATCGATGCTCTTTCGGGCCTGCCGGATCGCGGTGACGATCGGAGCGATGCCGGCATCAGGTTGGACGATCAGTCTCATATGAGGTGTCCGGCTCAGCCACTATACAGGCACAGTCCTTGAAACCCTGAGGGCCATGACGGTCTTTTCCAGCAAGTTCGCGGCCATCTCTACCGGTCGGCTCATCTATGCGATGCTGGTCTGGTTTCAGACGCGTGACAACCCCCGGGCGGAAGCCATGGCGCGCTGATCCTGAAACGGCTGCAACCGCTGCCCGAAGGCGTAGAGTATCGATTCATGAGCCGCGATCTGATGGTCAGCGACACGGGCGCGCACCTGATCGCCGACGTGCGACCCAGAGGCGTGCCGACGGGGGGCCGCTAGCCATGTTCCGCCTGCTGGCGGCGGTGGCGATCGGCCTGACGACACTGGCGTCGGGTCCCCGGCTGGCCGGCCAGACGTCGGCGGCGGCGGGCGTGCCCAACCGCCCGGACTCGCTCAAGTTCGCCGCCATCGGCGACAGCGGCACCGGCGACAAGCCGCAATACGACCTGGCTGCCGTGATGAGCACGTGGCACCGCAAGTTCCCGTTCGAGATGGTCATCATGCTCGGCGACAACATGTACGGCAGCCAGAAGCCGCAGGATTTCATCACCAAGTTCGAGAACCCCTACAAGCCGCTGCTCGACGCCGGTGTCAAGTTCTACGCATCGCTCGGCAACCACGACAATCAGACCAACCGCTTCTACAAGCCGTGGAACATGAACGGCGAGCGCTACTACACATTCACGAAGAAGAACGTGAGGTTCTTCGCTCTCGACAGCGACTACATGGATCCCAAGCAGCTGCAATGGATCGACGACGAGCTGAAGAACGCGCGCGACGACTGGAAGATCGTCTACTTCCACCACCCGCTCTACTCGAGCGGCGGCCGGCACGGCTCGGAGGTCGACCTGCGCGTCACGCTGGAGCCGTTGTTCGTGAAGTACGGCGTGAACGTGGTCTATTCAGGACACGATCACATCTACGAGCGGATCAAGCCACAGAAAGGGATCTACTACTTCGTCTCGGGATCGGGCGGACAGTTGCGCAGCGGCGATCTGCGCAAGTCCGCAATCACCGCGGCCGGTTACGACTCCGAACAGACGTTCATGCTCAATGAGATCGACGGCGAAGAGCTGTTCTTTCAGGTCATTTCGCGCACCGGCAAGACAGTCGACGCCGGCATGCTGCCCAGGCAGCCCAGACCCAGACCGACCGAGTTAGGACAATAGGAAAAAACCGCGGTATTTCTTATCGTCCCGAGAAGCGAATGCGCAAGCCGGCGTTGACGAGACGCGGCGTGCCGATGGTCGACGGATTGGTCTGCACGAAGTAGACCTTGTCGAGCAGGTTCTGCACGCCGAAGAAGACCTGAACGCCACGCCCGAGATCGCGCGACGCGCTCAAGTCGACGACGCTGTAGCCAGGCAGCCCCGCCGGATACGATCCGGTGTATCCCGAAGCGGTCAGCGTGGCGACCGGGATGAAATTGAGGTTGAGGTCGTCGTTGTACTGCAGGCCGACGAACTGCATGCCGACCGAAACGGTCGCGTACTTCGGATTCGAATAGGCGACCTGCAGCGACCCGCGGTGCGTCGGCACCTGCTGGAGCCGCTTACCCACCAGCACCGCCCTGCCGACGCCGCCGTCAGTGACGGTCGCATCGTCGTAAATGTAGCCGCCCGAGAAGCGCCATGAGGTGCCGATGCGATAGTCGAGGTCGGTCTGTACACCGCGGACCCGCGTTTCGGGCACGTTCTGTTTCTGGGCCAACGTTGGCGACAGGGTGACGTTCAGCACCGGATTGGTCACCCGGTTGTCGAACCAGGTGAAGCGAAGGGACACGTTGCGGGCCGGCGCGATGTTAATGCCCGCTTCCCCGCCGACAAGACGCTCGGGCGCGAGCGCTTCGTTGGGGCGGGTCGTCACCGCGCCGACCGAAAACTGCCGGTAGAGCTCGGTCAGCGTCGGGGCCCGGAAGCCGGAATTCACAGCGCCCCAGAAGCTCACGCGATCGGTGGCGTGGTACAGGGCGCCGACGTGCGGGCTGAGTACTGTATCGTCGCTGTCGGGAATCGACGGTCGGTTGTTGGCGGTCGGCAGGCCGGTCGCCACCGTCGTTTCGAGGTTGTGACCGTCGTAGTTGTTCCAGCGATCGACGCGGGCGCTGACCGTGAGCACGAGTTTGTCGATCGGCGTGAAGATGTCCTGGACGAAGGCTCCCAAGCTCTTCTGTGCACCACCGGACACGCGCTGCACTGACAGTGTTGCCGCCTGCGTGACCCCGACGATCGACGTCGGCACCGTGGCCACATAGCCGTCCTCGTGGCTGTCGCCGTCCACCCACCGATAGTCGAAGCCGGCGCTGAAGGCGTTGGCGCTGCCAAGGGCCTTGGACCACTGCGCCATGCCGCCGACGCCGTTGGTCGGCACGTTCTGATCGGTGGCGAGCCGGACCGCAGTCCGGGTGGTGGCAGAGTTGGTGACGGCCAGGAAATTGAAGTGCGCGCGCTGCACGTCGGCAAACATCCGCGCCTGCAAGTCGCTGCCGTCCGCCAGCCGGGCCCGGACGCCGCCGTTCACGGTGGTCCAGCGCGTGTCGTTCAGCTCGCCCACCTTGGCGTTGTTGCGGTTCTCCGAGAAGTAGCCCGCGCGCATGAAGCCCTGGATCCGATCCGACGGCGTGAATTCCAGCTTGGCGGTGAGGTTCTTGTATTCGACGTTGCCGTTGTTGTCGATCGGTCCGCGTTCAATCGGCGCCACGATCGGAAAGCCGTCGGTGTGCAGGAAGCTGCCTTCAATCGCCGCCGACACGTTGTTCCACTGATCGCTGCCGAAGAAGTCGAACTTGGGGCTGTTGTGATCGCCGTACTGAGGGTTCAGCTCGATGGTCCGGCGGGTCGGATGCGCGGTGATGATGTTGATGACGCCGCCCATCGCGATATTGCCGTACAGGCTCGACGACGAGTCCTCGGTTATCTCGACTCGCTCGACACTCGCCATCGGCACGCGGGTCCAGTAGACCCAGCCGCCGAACGGATCGTTGAACGGGATGCCGTCGAGCAGCACGAGCGTGCGGCTCTGTCCGCTCGGACCGATCCCGCGCAGCGACACGCCCTGCGCGGTCGGCTGCGCCACCAGGCTGCTGGTCCGCCGGAACAGGCTGAAGCTCGGCACCTGACGCAGCACGTCGTCCGCGATCAGCGCGGGCGAGGCGTGGATCGCTTCGCTGGTCACGATGCTGACGCTCGCCGGCACGTCGCCAAGCCTTTGCTCGGTGCGCGTCGGCGTCACGGTGACGGTCTCGAGCAGCGTCGCCGGCTGAACGGTAATGTCGATCACGCCGCTCGACGCCGCCACCTTCTGTGTCTGTTCGGCAAAGCCGCCGGCGCGCACCGTCACGGTGATGTCCCCGCTGGTAACCGGCTCGACCGAAAAGCGGCCGTCCGGGCCCGTCGTGACGCGGATCTCCGAGGAACCGACGCGGACGATGACGGCGGCGCCGGACACCACGGCCCCGGTCGAGTCGTGCACGACACCGCTGATCGACGCCGCCAATGCGAATATGAGAGCCGCAATCACTGTCGTCCTCCAGGAGCAGTCTTGCCGTCCAGCGCAAACGCGACGAGCGAGGCGTCTTCTCCGCCGCCGGTCGCGACGACGACGAACTGCCGGCCACTGCTCGATCGATACGTCATCGGCGTGCCGTTGACCCGTCGCGGCAGCACTGAGCGCCAGACTTCGGCTCCCGTCGCGGCAGCCATCGCATGGATCGCGATATCGCCGCCGCCGCCGATCACCAGACCGCTGGCGGTCGCCAGCACGCCGGGGGCGCCAGGCGCGCCGAGCGCGGGCGGCAGCGCCACGTCCTTCAGTGCGGGATGACGACGGAGTGACGGCATATCGCCGAACGGCACCCGCCATTTGATGGTGCCGCGATTCAAGTCGATCGCGACCAGATGGCCGTAAGGCGGCTTGAGCAGCGGCAGACCGTCCATGAACGCCGCGTTGGTGTCGCCCACGCGGGTGAGCTCGGCATCCACCTCCGACGCGCGCGGGTTGGCGGCGGACGTATCCGGCTTGCCGATCCGCGCGATGTTCGCCTGGTTCGTGGTCTTGACGAAGAGCGTGCCGCTCGAGGGATCAAACGCGCCGCCGCCCCAGTTGGCGCCGCCGATCAGGCCGGGCCGCTGCACCGTGCCCCGCATGCTCGGCGGCGTGAACACAGGCCCAAGCCGGTACTTGGCCAGCTCCTTCTGAGCCGCGGCTTCGAGCGCCGGCGTGAAGTCGATGGCATCGTCGAGCGTGACGCCCTGTTCGCTGATCGCCGGTGGCTTGGTTGGAAAAGGCTGCGTCGGCCAGGCGTGCTCGCCGGGAACGTCGCTCGTCGGAACCGGACGTTCCTCGATCGGCCAGATCGGCTTGCCGGTCACGCGATCGAACACGAACGCGAAGCCCTGTTTGGTCAGCTGCACGACCGCGTCGACGCTGCGGCCATCGACGTGAATCGTGACCAGGTTGGGCGGCGATGGGTTGTCGTAGTCCCACAGGCCGTGGTGGACGATCTGGAAGTGCCACTTGCGCACGCCGGTCGCGGCGTCGAGGCACACCAGCGATTCAGCGAACACGTTGGCGCCGGGACGGCGGCCGCCGTAGAAGTCGTTGCTCGGTGTGCCGAGCGGCACGTAGACCAGGCCGCGCGCGGCATCGAGCGTCATCGGCGGCCAGGCGTTGGTGTGGCCGGTGTAACTCCACGAATCGGATCCCCAGGTGTCGTTGCCGAACTCACCGGGTTGGGGAATCGGCCGGAACGACCACACCTGCCTGCCGGTATGCGCATCGAACGCGCGGACATCGCCGGGCGGATCGTTGCGGTAGGCCAGGCGGTCGCCCACGCCGTTACCCAGGATGACGAGATCCTTGTAGACGATCGGCGGCGAGGTGTTGGTGTAGTGGGTCTTGTTGATCGCCCACACCAGACCTTTGCTCAAATCGAACACGCCGTGGGTGCCGAACCGATCGACGAGCGCGCCGGTCGCGGCGTCGATGCAGAACAGACGGTAGCGGCTGTTGATGAAGATGCGCAGTTTGTTGCCGTCGGCGCTGTCGCGCCACGCGGCCACGCCCCGATGCACGAAGCCGGTGCCGTTGGGCGGCTGGCCATCCTCGTAGGCCTTGGGATCGAACGCCCACAACTGCGCGCCGGTCTCGGCGTTGAGCGCCACGACCCGGTTGTACGGCGTGCTCAGGTAGAGCACGTTGTCGATCATCAACGGCGTCGCCTGAAAATTGCCGGGGCGCGTGCCGTACTGGCTGAGCGCTTTCTCGGCGGGCGACCATTCCCAGGCGACCCCGAGGCGTGAAACAGTCGAGGCATTGACGTCGGTCAGCGGCGAGAACTTCATCCCGCCCTGATCGCCGCCATAAAACGGCCAGTCCTGTTCGCGAGCGGCGCGAGCCTGGCCCTCATCCGCCGATGCAGGTCGCCGGAGATTACCAACGGAGACAACGCTGGCGACGAACACGCCGGCGAGCACGTACTTGAGCAGGATCATAGAGTGAGTGTCGAGGATTATAATGCGCGCCATGAAATTGAACGCCGCTTTGTTTGCCCTGTTGCTCGCCGCGCCGGCCGTACTCCTCGCTCAGACGCAGACGGTCCGAATTCATGCCGCGACGGTCATCGACGGCACCGGCAAAACGCTCAAGAACGCGACGATCGTCGTGCAGGGTTCCAAAATCACGTCGATCGAAAACGGCGGTGCCGCCGGTGCCAGTTACGAACTCGGACAATTGACGATCGTTCCCGGCCTGATCGATGTCCACACCCACATCGGCTGGCATTTCGACAAGAACGGACGATACGCGAACCGTCCCGGATCGCCGGCGCAGGAAATTCTCTACAGCGCGGAGAACGCCTACACCACGCTGATGGCCGGGTTCACCACGATCCAGAGCCCTGGACAGGCCAACGACGTGGAGCTGCGCGACGGGATCGCGCGGGGCGTCTTCCCCGGTCCACGGATCCTGACCTCCATCCGTCAGCTCAACGAGCGCAGCGGCACACCGGACGAAATCCGCCAGAAGGTGCGTCAGCTCAAGACCGACGGGGCCGACGTGATCAAGATCTTCGCGTCGGCCAGCATTCGTGACGGCGGCAAGCAGACGATGACCGACGAGCAGCTGGCAGCGGTGTGCGGCGAAGCCAATACGCTGGGGATGCGGACGATGGTTCATGCCCACAGCCCGGAATCGATCAAGGCGTCGGTGAACGCCGGATGCCTCCAGATTGAGCACGGCGTCTTCGCCACCGACGAAGTGCTGAAGCTGATGGCCGACAAGGGCGTCTACTTCGATCCCAACGTCGGCGTCGTGCTCCAGAACTACCTCGAGAACCGCGACAAGTTCAACGGCATCGGCAACTACAACGACGAAGGCTTCGCCTACATGGAGAAGGGGCTGGCCCTCAACAAGACGATGATCCAGAAGGCGGTCGCCACGCCGAAGCTGATGATGGTGCTCGGCACCGACGCCGTGGCGGGCGCCCACGGACACAACGCTGACGAGATCGTCGAACGGGTGCGGCAGGGCGGGCAGAAGCCGATGGATGCGATCATCTCCGCCACCTCGCTGGCGGCCAGGTCGCTGCGACTCGAGAAGGTGATCGGATCACTCGCCGCCGGCTACCAAGCGGACATCGTCGGGCTGGACGGCGATCCGCTGACCGATATCACCGCGGTCACGCGCGTCGCCTTCGTGATGAAAGGCGGGAAGGTCTACAAGATGACCGCGGGAACCGTCCACGCCTCACCTCGCTGAGCGTAGGGCCCTGCGTGGAAGCGGCGCCGGATCAGACCGGGCGTCAAGACACGAACACCGCCGGCGACACGCGCGTCACGCGCCTGCGCACCGCATCGGCCAGTCGCAGGATGTCGGAGCGGTCGTTGTAGATCTGGGTCGACACCCGCACCCACAGGCGTGACCGCGACGCGTGAATCGGCACCTCGATGCGATCCTCGACCAGCAGCGCCAGCCGCAACCGCGTCGCATCGTCCGTCGTCGATCCCGCCGCCTCCGGCAGCGGCACGGTCACCATCGCGCCCACCATCGCGGACGGCGGGTCGACGGTTCCGCCCCAGCTGTCGTTCAGGGCGAGAGCCGCCTCTCGCGCGAGACCGTGCATGTACCCCAGCACGCCCTCGAAGCCCCACTCACGCAGCATCGTAATCCCCTCGGGTGCGGCCAGGTAGCTGGTCGGATCGATCGTCGCGTTGTGCTCGAACTCGGCGTGAAAGCCCGACCCGGCGCCCCACGACACCACCGGATGGTGCAAGGTGGCCTGATGCTCGGGCCTGGCCCAGAGAATGCCGCAGGCGCGCGGTGCGTGCGCCCATTTGTGAAGGTTCGCCGCGTACCAGTCGGCCCCGGTGGCCGGAATGTCCAACCCGATGGACCCGGGCGCGTGGGCGCCGTCCACCACCACCGGAACGCCGCGGGCGTGGCATTCAGCCGCGATAGCGGCGACCGGCAGTACCAGCGCGGTTTGAGCGGTGATGTGATCGACGACGACGAGCTTGGTGCGCGGGGTGACCGCGCCAACGATGGTGTCGACCACTTCGCCGGGATCGCGCACCGACGCCGGCATCTCGACGGTGCGGAGGAGTGCGCCCTTCTGACGCGTGACCACGCGGGCCGCCAGCGCTACCGCTCCGTAGGCCAGATCGGTGATCACGACTTCGTCGCCGGCGGCGAGCGGCACCGACCCCAGCACCGCGTTGATGCCGGTCGTGACATTGGCGACAAAGACCATGTCCTGCGGGCGGGATCCGAGAAACGGCGCCACCTGGCCAATCGCTTCGCGCAGGCGCGACTCCTGGCGCCAGGGAGCTGGCTGTTTGCCGTTCAATTCGCGGAGCACGAATCGTGCCGGCTGACGCTCCATCTCGTCGCGCAATGCCTGCTGGCGGGCGATGACCCGTCGCGGCGGTGCGCCGACGGTGCCGTGATTGAGATAGGTGATCTCTGGATCGAGGAGCCAGTGCTCCAGCATCGCGCGTCCGAAATTTGGCATGAGCCAAGTGTCATCGAGTCGAGACCGCTGACTGCGGTCCATTCCGGAATTGGTACGCGACTGCCTGATCGCGCGCGAACGGTCGCGTCCCGATCAGGTAGGTACGGCGAGGCCCATCAGTCCACGCTCAACCGCCCGCCGAGCGTCTCAAGACGATCGAGGCCGCAGCCGCGCCAGCAGCGACGCGAAATCGTCGGCCAGCGGCGCCTCGAACGTCATCGGGCGGCCGTCGACGGGATGCTGAAAGGTCAGGCGCTGCGCGTGCAGCGCCTGGCGCGGAAACGCAATCGGCCTGAGAGCGTCGGGGCCGTAGACATAGCGCACCTCACCGACCAGCGTATGTCCGCGCAGCCTGGCCTGGATGCGGATCTGATTGCGTTTACCGGTCACGAGACTGACTTCGATCAGCGCGGCGCCGGCCAGCGGCTCGACCACTCGATATCGGCTGATCGCGTCCTTCCCGCGCGGATCGCGGGGTGACGTTTCCTTCTGAATCAGCGCCCGCAGATCCCAGACCAGATAATCGCGCCAGATGCCCGAGGGCGGGGACGGCAGCCCGTAGACAATGGCCAGGTAGACGCGCTCCGGTTGATGCCGCTTGAATTGCTCCTTCAGGGCGAGCTGCGCGGCTTCGTTCTTGGCAAAGAGCACCAGCCCGGAGGTGTCGCGATCGATGCGATGGACGACGAACGGACGGCGGCGGCCGCGCCGGCTCAGATAGATCTCGAGATCCTCGAACACCGAGCGCGCGTCGTTCCGGCGCCGCAGCGGCAGCGGCACGGCCAGCAGTCCGGCCGGCTTGTTCAGCACGATGAGGTCTTCGTCTTCGTAGACGACGGGAAGATCGCGGTCGGCGCCGAGCGAGGCGCGCCGCCTGGCGCTGCCCGGACGGTCCATCCAGAGGCGGACGAGGTCGCCGACGGCGACGCGGGCGGCGGCATCGGCCAGCGTCATCTCGCGATCGTTGACGAACACCTTGCCGCGCTCGAGCGCCGCCGCGGCCTTCGGTCGCGAGCCGGCGCGTTCGGCCGCGGCCAGGAACTTGTCGAGGCGCAGGCCGGCTTCATCAGCCGCCACGGTCCACTCGGGCACACCGCATGATACGTGTGTACAATTCCGCCATGAGCATGCTGCCCGAACAAGCCGTCTTCCTCCGCGACAACGCCCTCCGCTCGCTGAAATCCGAGCAGCCGATCACGCAACGGGTGATCGAGGCCATTCCGCTCGACCAGGGCGACTACCGGCCGGACCCCGTCGGCAAGAGCGCGGTGGAACTCGCCTGGCACATCGTCCTCGCCGAGCACCGTTTCAGCGAGGCGGTGATCAACGGTGCCTTCGACTTCACCAATAGCGGCCGGCCGTCAGACTTGACCGACTCGGCGGCGATCGCACGCTGGTACGGCGAGACCACGCGGCAGGATGTCGCGCGCCTGTCGGCGCTGTCGGCCGAAGCGCTGTTGAAAATCGTCGACTTCCGCGGTCTGTTCCAGCTGCCGGCCGTCGCCTTCCTCGACTTCTCGCTGCACCACATCGTCCATCACCGCGGCCAGCTGTCGATGTATCTGCGGCCGATGGGCGCCAAGGTCCCAGCCATCTACGGCGAAAGCTACGACAGCGCCAAGGCGAAATCGGGCGCGTAAAGACCCTCATCCTCGTCGCCATCTGCGTCGCTGTTCCGGCGTGCTCGAAGACGGGGCAACAGCCGGGCGCGTGTGGACCATCATCGTGTACGCGGACGGCAGGCGGCTGCACGAGGACGTCAACGTGGCCGGCGCCATGACGAATGTGACGTGCCGTAAGCGCCGCGCTATCGCGGCCGCTTCAGCAGCAGCGTCGTCCCGTCGGGGGTGACGAACGCGATGCCGGTGGTCTCCCAGCCGGCCGCCCCCCTGGCTCCGAGGATCTTCGCCATCTCATTGGGCGACGCGATCGTGATGGTGTCGTAGTCCCACACCGTCCTGGCCTCGGCGACCGCGACCGGGCTGCTGCGCGGCATGGCCGGGTCGCCGTTGATCACCTGCACCTTCAACGGCGCGTCGAGGTTGGCGTCGCGCAGCACGACCGGCACGGCTTCGCTCCGACCGCGATTCTGGATCCAGACCCTGGCCTGCGTCATCTGGCCCGGCTGGGCGGTGGTCTGGGCGGGCGCAGCGAGGATCGACGTGCCCGCGACGATCAACACCAGCGCGAATGCTCGGGCAATGGCTTCAACTCGCATCTGTTCCTCCCTGCGGCGTGGCCTCGCGATGTGCGCTCGAGCGGCGTCGGATTACCGGCGACGGAAGGCGCTGTCACGAGTGTAGGACGAAAAGCAGACGCGAAGAGACGCCGGCACCCTCGCCGATGGGGTGTACCAACTGCACCTGGCGCGGCTTGACGGCGCCGCCAGGTCAGGGCTTTCAGTAGAAATCGTGGGCGTCAAAGTCGATGCTGGCGCCCTTCATTCCCTGCACCTGCTCGGCCCGCACCGAGGTCACGCCGTCCTGGTTCTGCAGGACGCCGTCCACGATCAGGAACGGCTCCTCGACGATGATGAGGCGATCGCGCGCGAAGAGATCGGGGCGCACGATGATGTTGGCGATGCCGGTCTCATCCTCCAGCGTAAGGAACACGAAGCCTTTGGCGGTGCCTGGGCGCTGGCGCGTGATGACCATGCCGGCGACGCGGACGCGCCGCCCCTGCCGCGCCGTCTGCAGATCGGCGGCGCGGAGGATGCCGCGCATCGCCAGCCCGTCGCGGCGCAGCGCCATCGGATGGCGCCCGGCGGTCAGCCCCATGCCGGCGTAATCGGCCACGACCCGTTCGACCTCGGTCATCGGCTTCAAAGGACACGGTAATTCGGAATTTACAATGTCCGATTTACAAAGAGAGGGATCGTGGTCGCTTTGTATGTCCCCGCTTTGTAAATTGTCAATTTCGGCTTGTAAATTGGTGAAGAGCTCGCCCGAAGGGCGCACCGCTCTCTCCGCCTGCCACAGCGCGGAGCGGCGGTCGTAGCCGAACGCGTTGAGCGCGCCGACGTCGGCAAGCGTCACGAGCTCATCGCGGCGCAACCCAACGCGGGTGACGAGGTCGTCGATCGAGCGGAACCGCGGCGCGCGGTGACGCAGCGTCCAGTCGTGCGAGCAGTTGTTGCAGAACCACTTCGATCCATCGACCGGCTCGAGCATCGATTCATCGTCGCAGCCGCATTTGGGACAAATAGGATGGCTGAGGGCTGAGGGTTGAGGGTGGTTGATGGAAGACGGGTGAGAGTTGAGGGCTGAGGGCTGAGGGTTAATGGGTGATGGGTGAGAGTTGAGGGCTGAGGGCTGAGGGCTGAGGGCTGGATGATGACTGACCACTGGAGACTGACGACTGACGACTGGAGACTGACGACTGACGACTAACGACTGACGACTAGCCATAGCCCTTCCCGCCTGCTCGCGCAGCCCGTTCACGTAGCGCAGGCCGAGCCGGATCGCGCCGTCGGGCTCCACGGTGCAGTCCCAGTCCGAGATCTGGACGTCGATGGGATGAAACCGCACGCCGCGGCGCTGGGCGTCCTTCACGAGCGTCGAGGGATGGTAAAACCCCATCGGCTGGTTGTTGAGCAGCGCCGTGTAGAACGCCGCCGGGTAGTGCAGCTTGAGATAGGCGCTGGCATAGGCCAGCAGCGCGAAGCTGGCGGCGTGCGACTCGGGAAAACCGTACAGCGCGAAGGACGCGATCGAGGAGACGATCTGCTGCGCCGCCTGGCCGGTGATGCCGTTTCGCGCCATGCCCGCACGCAGCTGCACTTCGATCTGCTTCATCCGCTGTTCCGATCGCTTGAAGCCCATCGCGCGGCGCAGGTCCTCGGCCTGGCCGCCGGTGAAGCCGGCGGCGACCATGGCGATCCGCAGCAGCTGCTCCTGAAACAACGGCACGCCCAGCGTCCGCTTGAGGATGGGCTCGAGCGAGGGGTGGGCGTAGACCACCTCTTCGCGTCCGGCACGGCGGTTCAGATACGGATGCACCATCTGCCCGACGATCGGCCCCGGCCGGATAATCGCCACCTGGACGACGAGGTCGTAGAACTCCTTCGGCTTCAATCGCGGCAGCGTCGCCATCTGCGCGCGCGATTCGACCTGGAACACGCCGATGGTATCGGCGGCGCAGAGCATGTCGTAGACCGCGGGATCCTGTGGCAGGTGCGCGAGATCGACACGTTGTGGTTGAACCGCAGAGCCCGCACAGCGCACAGAGCCAAACATTTTCTCAGCGCACTCCGCGCCCGCCACGGTTTTTTCACCGTTGATCAGCGCGAGCGAATCCTGCAGCACCGCCATCATGCCGAGGCCGAGCAGATCCACCTTCACCATCCCCATGTCGGCGCAGTCGTCCTTGTCCCACTGCACGACGACGCGTCCGGGCATGCTGGCGTTTTCGAGCGGCACGCACGCATCGAGCGCGCCCTGGCAGATCACCATGCCGCCGGAGTGCTGGCCCAGGTGCCGCGGCAGATCCAGCATCTCGCGCCACAGCCGCGCGAAAGTCCGGACCCGTGACGCGTTCAGGTCGAGGCCGACCGCCGCCATCTGCTGCGGCAGCGAGTCGCCGGGATCGATGAACTCGAAGTTGTTCATCACCTTGGCGAGACGATCGACCTGCACCGGGTCGAAGCCGAGCGCCTTGCCGACCTCGCGCGCCGCGCTGCGGCCGCGATAGGTAATCACGTTGGCGGTCATCGCCGCGCCCAGCCGGCCGTATTTCCCGTAGACATGCTGGATCACCTGCTCGCGGCGGTCACCGCTCGGCAGGTCGAGATCGATGTCCGGCCACTCGCCGCGCTCCTCCGAGAGAAACCGTTCGAACAGCAGTTCCCGCCCGGGCTGGACCGGATCGACCGCCGTGATGCCGAGGCTGTAGCAGACCACGCTGTTGGCCGCCGAGCCGCGCCCCTGCACGAGGATGTCGTGCTGCCGGCAGAAATTCACGATGTCCCAGACGATGAGGAAATAGCCGGCGAGCTCGAGCTTCTCGATCAGATCGAGCTCGCGCGCCATCTGCGCGCGCGCGCGATCGTGATACGGCCGGAAGCGATCGCACGCGCCGGCGTGGGCGATATGGCGCAGGAACGAGCTCTGGGTCTCGCCCGGCGGCACCGGATAGTCCGGGAAGCGATAGCCGAGATCGGCCATCGTGTACTGCAGGCGATCGGCGAGTTCGCCGGTGCGTGCCACCGCCGCCGGGTGATCGCGGAACAGCGCCGCCATGTCGGCGCCGGCCTTTCAGGTAGCGCTCGGCGTTGGGGGCGAGGCGGCGCCCGGCCGTGGCGAGGTCGGTATGGTGATGAATGCAGGTCAGGACGTCGAACAGCGGCCGCACCGCCGGGGTGTCGAAGCGGACGCCGTTGGTCACCAGCGTCGGCACACGGAAGGCCGCCGCCAGGCTGACGAGCGCCGCATTGTCGCGCTCTTCGTCGCGGCGGAAATGCCGCTGCAGCTCGACGTAGAGCCGGTCGCGGCCGAAGATGCCGACCAGTCGATCGAGCAGCCCTCCGACACCGTGTCGCTGGCCATCGAGCGCGACGCGACCGGCCAGCACGACGAGCCCGGCGGTGGCGCCGTCCAGCTCCTCGAGCGTCAGCGCGCCCTCGCCTTTCGGCGCCCGGAGCTTCATGCGTGTGACCAGCCGGCAGAGGTTTCTGTACCCGTCCGCGTTTTCACAGAGGACGGGCAGGAGGAAATTAGAAGTCTCACCTCTTACTTGCGTGATGGTGAGCTCCGCCCCGATAATCGGCTGAATCCCCGCGGCCTTGGCGGCCTTGTGAAACCGCGGCGCGCCGTAGACGCCGTCGCGATCCAGCAGCGCGAGCGCCGGATACTTCAGTTCCGCGGCGCGCGCGACCAGCGCTTCGGGCAGCGACGCGCCCTGCAGGAAACTGAAAGCCGAGGCGGCATGGAGTTCGACATACATCGGACGGACGAGGCCTCGGCGAGATTTCAGATTTCAGGTTTCAGATTTCAGATTTCAGGTTTCAGATTTCAGAATTCAGGTTTCAGATTTCAGGTTCAGAGTGCAGACTGCAGACTGCCGACTGCCGACTGCCGACTGCCGACTGCCGAATGCCGCGTTCTACGTTCTGAGTTCTCAGCCCCATCACTAGTTTTTCGTCCGCCGACGGTCGTCCATCGCCTAATCCACGATCGCGTCGATGAACCAGCAATCGGCGTCGCGATCGCGAAAGACGCGGTAAACCGCGCCGTCGCTGAGTGAGACGTCCCATTCGTCGCGGTTCCAGGGCGGGACGGGACGATCGGGACCCCCTCCTGCCCGTCCTGCCTCTCCCGCCTCCTGTTCCCACCAACCCCCCGACGTCCGCCACGGACCCGCGCAGCCGGTGACCGCGCCGCCGGTGAAGCCGCGGCGGTCGGTGGTGACGCGCACCGGACGTCCGTCGACGACAGCGACGCGGGCCGGCACCGGCTGGCGGCAGCGGCGAAGTGCGGACACCACATCGTGATGTGTCACCACGGAGCTCGCCGAGATCGCTGAGTTCAGAGCCACGTTTTCTCTGCGCGCTTTGCGATCTCGGCGGTCTTTTTCCTCGTGATCCGTTGCAAACGACGTCATCGCGAACGCGCCGGGACGCTCGGTGTCGATCTCGACGGCGGCGCCGAAGCGGTCCTGCCCCATCAGCGCGCCGAGGCGCGCGACGAGCGTCGAGAGCTGTTCGGGGGTCGGCTGCGTGCGCGTGTAGAGCGTATGCTGGACGATGCGCCCAGGGGTGGGATCGATGACGATCGTGACGCGATCGATCGCGGCCTCGGCCGGGTGCGTCTCGAGGTCGAGAAGCGCGAGCGTCCGCAGCGCCCGCACGTCGCGCATCGGCGCCGGCAGCTCCAGCCGCCGCGCGGTGGTCTCGCGCGTGACCAGCCGCAGGAGGACGTGCAGCACCGCCGCGCCGCGGTCGCGGCGTTCGAGACGCGTGGACAGCGGCTCCAGCAGGCGCGTGAGAACGAAGGACAGCGGTTCGAGCTCGGCGATCGGCCACTCGAGATCGAGCGAGGCCTCGAACCGCTCCTCTTCGAGCATCGGCACCAACGGCCCGCTATCCTCGCCGCGCGCGATCGCCTGCCACGTCCGTGCGGCACGCCCGAACCGCGCGACGAGATCCGCGCCGGGCAACGACGCGAGCTCGCCGAGCGTCTTCAAGCCCCAGCGCCTGGAAGTGCGTCGGACGAACTCGGAAGTCTGACATGAGCAGTCAGCAGCACCCGCGGCATCAACTTCTGACTGCTGACTGCTGACTGCTGACTTTTCCAGGAGCGCCAGCGGCAGCGGCGCAAGCGCGGCCGCTTCTTCGCCCGGCGCGATCACCGTCAACCCGGGTCGAGCCTGTGCGAGCAGGAGTGCCGCCATGCGCGTGCCGGCGACGGCCACGTGCGTGCGCACACCACGTGCGGCAGCCTCGCGGCGCATTTCTTCACCGATAGTTCGCGCCGGCCCGAGCAGGCGCGTGAGCCCGCTGACGTCGATCGACACCAGATCGTCGCGGTGCCGCTCATAGCGCGGTGAAAATTCCTGCGCGATCCCGACTACATCGCTTTCTTTGCGATCTCCGCAATCTCCGCGGTGTTTTTCGTCGGAGCCGTCAGACGCCGGTGGCCGATAGAGGCACGCGTACAAGGGCTCAGGGCTCAGGGCAGAGGGCTTAGGCGGAAGTGCTGAGGGCAACGCACGCCTCCTCTTGCTCACACGCACGGGCGCGGACGATGCGCGCCTGCAGGTCCAGGCCGTCGAACAACTGCGCGCCGAATTTGCCCCCAGCCCCGAGCCCGGAGCCCTGAGTCCTTTGTGAGAGGTGCAGCGTGAGCCCCGCCGAGCTCCTGGCCATCGGCGCTCCCCCGACCAGCAGGCAGGCGGTCTGGCTGCCCTCTATCATGCGCTGCAACCGCAGCCAGGTCGTGAACGGCAGCCGCCGCACGGCGTCGGCCGGCGCCTCGGCCACGTCGAAGACGACGAGACCGAAATTGCCCGCCTGGAGGACGAGGGCGAACGCACGAATCGCCTGCTCGATGGCGCGCTGGTTCAACTCGCGGCACAGTCCCTGATTCGTTACGATGTGACCGCGGATCCAGAGGAGCCGAGCGAGATCGACTCCGGCGGCCACCGCCGAGGCGACGTCCAGCATGTCGAGCGCATCGACCAGCGCCACGAGCTCGCCGCGCGCGGTTGTGGCCGCCATCATCTGCAGCACGAGGCTGGTGCGCCCGGATGATCGCGGGCCGACCAGCTCGGAGAGCTGGCCGCGCGGAAACCCGCCGTCCAGTCGCGCGTCTAAGGCACTAATCCCTGACGGAGCCAGCGCGTGTTCGTCGGTGGGATCGATCTGCGGGATTGCGGTGGTCAGCGTGCGATCGAGTTGCCGCACCCGAAGGAGTGATTCGAGGTCAGCGCGTGCAAGGGCCATATCGTTTTCGCCTTATCTTCGCCTTCGTGCGGAGTATATGGCAGGCCCATTCCGCGATCAAGTGATGTTAAATTAGTAGCCCTAAACCATTAGCCATCAGCCATTAGCCATTAGCCATTAGCCATTAGCCATCAGCTATCCCTTGGCCGAACCGACCCACGCATCCGCACACACCACTACCGCCGAGACAGTCGAGCCCGCAACCCCTGTCGCGGCGCGCACGGTCCGTCGCACGCTGGTGGCATTCACCTACCGCGATTTCCGCGTGCAGTGGATTGGCGCCTGCACCTCGAGCGTCGGCACGTGGATGCAGATCGTCGCGCAGAACTGGCTCATCGTCTCGCTGACCAACGCGTCGCCGTTCTTCCTCGGACTCGACGCGTTCCTGCAGCAGCTGCCGATCATCCTGTTCTCGCTCATCGGCGGCGTCTTCGCCGACCGCTACGATCGCCGGCGCACGCTGATCCTGTCGCAGTGCGTGCAGATGAGCACGTCCGGCATACTCGCGCTGCTGATGTTTCTCAACAGCCGCCAGATCATGCACCTCGAGATCTGGTACGTCCTGGCGCTGTCCTTCGTCACCGGCTGCGCCCAGTCGTTCGGCGGCCCGGCGTATCAATCGCTCATCCCGTCCCTCGTCGACAAGAAGGATCTGCCCAACGCCGTCGCGCTCAATTCGATCCAGTTCAACGTCGCGCGCGTCCTCGGCCCGCTCGCCTTCGGCCTCACGCTGGCCGCGTTCCGCAAGTGGGGCTACGACGAGCCGCAGGCGATGAACGCTTGCTTCCTGCTCAACTCGCTGTCTTTCCTGGTCGTCATCAACACGCTGATGATGCTCCGCGTCAAGCACATCCCGCCGGCCAAGTCGGGCCGCATGCAGGAAGAGCTGAAAAGCGGGCTCAACTATGTGCGCCATCACGGCAGCCTCGCGGCGCTGATCGTCCTGGCGGCGGCGACGACGTTTCTCGGCTTTGCGCTGCTCACCTTCCTGCCGGTCTTCGCGCGGACGGTGTTTCACGAAGGCGCCGACACCTACAGCCATCTGATGGCGTTCTCGGGCGCCGGCTCGATCGTCGGCGCGCTGATCGTCGCGTGGCTCGGCAAGTTTCCGAAGATGGGGTGGACGGCGCTGCTGGTGCAGGCGGTCTATGGCATCCTGATCATCGCTTTCGCGGTGTCGCGCCAGCTGTGGCTGAGCGACATCCTGCTGTTCCTGACCGGCGCGGCGCTGATGGTGGTGTTTTCGACGGTGACGTCGCTGGTGCAGCTGATTGCGCCCAACGAAATGCGCGGGCGCGTGATGAGCATCTACATGCTGGCGTTCCGCGGCGGCATGCCGCTCGGCAGCCTCGCCAGCGGCTACGTCGCCACCTTCATCGGCGCGCCGACGGTGATTGGCATCAACGGCGCCCTGCTCGTCGTCGTCGCGATCTATTTCCTGTCGCGGAATCACGGGGTGCTGGACGCATGAAGAGATTTCAGATTTCTGATTTCAGATTTCTGATTTCTGATTCAGATTTCAGAATGTCAGCGTTCTGACTTCTCAGCGACGCACGAGCAAATCGCGCGGTACGTCAGGGGTATGGGTACGAAGGGCTGAGGGGCTAACGGCTAACGGCTACGAGTTGAGCGCTGAGAGTTTAACTGGAGGTCAGTGTATGAAACGCATGATTGTGCTCGTTCTCGGTGTGGCAGCAGTTTCGGTGGGCGTGATGGCACAGACGTCGGCGGAAATCGACAAGGCGCTGGCGCCGGCGCCGCGCAACATGAAGGAAGGCGCGACGGTCGTCACGTGGAAGGCCGACGGCACCTACGACACGCTGCGGAAGGGGACCAACCGCCTGGTCTGCTACGACCGGTCGGGCACCCCGGGGCATCAGCCATTCGCGGTGCAGTGCACCAGCATCGCCAACCTGCCGCGAGTCGCGCAGAACATGAAGTTCGAAGCGATGACCGACAAGGCCGCGCGTCAGGCCGCGATCGAGGCGGCCGAGAAGGACGGATCGCGCGCCAAGCCCGAGTTCGGCTCGGTCTGGCTGACCATGAACGGCGCCGACCAGGAGCACTCGCACGTCCACACGACGATCGCCGTGCCGGGCGCGACCACCCAGTCGATGGGGCTGCCCTCGGACAACAAACAGGGCGGCGTGTGGATCATGAACGCGGGGACGAGCACCGCGCACCTGATGACGCCGGGCAGCTAGGGCTTGTCGAGGGCGCAAGGTTCTAGACCTGAGGTCAGGGCTGAGGGCGAGGGTCAGGGCTGGGGGCAACGCTCCCAGCCTTTTTTTTGCGAGAACGCACATTACGCGTCGTCGTAACGCGAACTTCTTCTTTTCAGGAGATGGTGAAACTGGCGGGTCAAGCGTGGCTACCAGCGTTTTTTCAGATGTCCGCAGGCGACGGGCTTCACCCCGTCGCCCGGCCGGCCTGAAGGCTGGCGGGGCAGGCGGGCTACAGCGTTTTTTCAGATGTCCGTAGGCGACGAGCTTCAGCTCGTCGCTCGGCCGGCCTGAAGGCCGGCCGCTACGACATGTGAAACTGCGAGGATGTGAAGCGGAAGGCCGGCCGCTACGACATGTGAAACTGCGAGGATGTGAAACCGAAGGCCGGCCGCTACGACGTGTGAAACTGCGAAGATGTGAGACGCGCCATAGGAATCGGCCCGCGATGCTGGCTGATGGCGTCCGACGTCCGACGTCCGTGCTGCGCGCGCATGGACCATGGACTCAGGACGCCGGACGGACAGGAACCACGAACGCTGCTCCGAGTTATTCGCGTTGCAGCGTGCCCTGATAGGGGATGACCTGCCCCGCCCGCACATCGGCGTCGAAGGTCATCGTCCGATATCCAGAGGCGCGAATCTCGATATGGTGCCGGCCGGTAATCAGACCCAGCGGCTGCATCGTCGGGCCGAACGTCCCGGCTGTCCCCACGTAGGTGCCGTCGACGAATACCGCGGCGCTATCGGGCGTAATCTCGAAGCTCACGCCGCCTGGCGCTGACTGCGCACCGCGCTCCCCGCCCACCGACGACGGCTGCTGTGCCGAATAATCCGGTGCAGAAGATCCCGATTCGGGGTACGACGGGTAGCTCGAAGGCGGATACGCCGGCGCCGGGTCTGCCGCATATGGTTGCACGGAGTAACCGTAAGACGGCGCCGCGTAGCCATACGCGTACGGATCGGCCGGATACGGGTAGGCGTAGCCGTAGGGATAGTCCCAATAGTATGGGTAACTCACCGGATAGCCGGCCCAGAGCCCGAATCCCAGGCTGAAGCGCGGACGGAACGAATAGTACGGGCGATAGAAAGCACTGCGACCCACGAGACCGCCTCGCGGACCGACGACCCGAACGCCGCCGCGCACGCTTCCGCGAACGACTCCACCTCCGCGATAGACGGGAGACCCATACCCGCCAACCCGGCCGCGCGGTGTGGCCACGGCGTGACCACCGGCGCCACGTGAAACCCCGCCGCCGCCACGCGAGACCGCGCCACCACTCCGCGCGGCGCCACCGCCGCGCGACGCTCCGCCACCGCGTGAGCCGCCTCCACCGCGTGAGCCGCCGCCACTGTGTCCGCCACCGCCGCGGTGCTGGGCTTGCGCCGGCACAGCGGCCAGAGCAACCATCGCGACAAACGCAACTGAGGTGAAGGTCCTGGAAATTGTCATAACGCTCGGATCCATCGCAACAGTCCTGCCAACGCAAGAACTCTGGTTTCGTGCCGACTCTCGCACAATTGGCTTATCCTCGAGGTCGACGCGTCATCCAGATAGGACGCTCTGCCCTATGATGAGCGGCGCAGCCATTTGGACGATCAAGCATGGAAGGATGGAGTATCGCATGAACCCCTCAGATCCGTTCGCGGAACTCAAGAAGCGCCAGCGTGACATGTGGGCCTCCTTCACGCCGACGGCTATGTTCACGACGGCCGTCGCCGCTCAGCTCGTGAAGTTCGCCGAGATTGATCCTGGTGAAACCCTGCTCGACGTCGCGACCGGCACCGGTGTGGTGGCGATCACGGCCGCACGCGCGGGCGCCCACGTGACCGGCCTGGATCTGACGCCGGCGCTGCTCGAACAGGCTCGAGAGAATGCGCGCATCGCGCACAGGCCGGACATCGTCTGGACCGAGGGTGACGCCGAAAGCCTGCCATATTCCGACGCGACTTTCGACGTGGTAACCAGCGAGTTCGGGCACATGTTTGCCCCTCGGCCCGAGGTCGCGATGGCCGAGATGCGCCGCGTGCTCAAGCCTGGAGGCCGCGTCGTGTTCGCGACCTGGCCGCCGGAACACCTGGTCGGCCAGATGTTCGCGTTCATGGGCCGCCACACTCCGCCGCTCCCGGCCGGCGCGGCTGCTCCCCCGCTGTGGGGCGATCCGGCGGTGATTGCCCAACGCCTCGCCGCCGGATTCGAGCCGCCGTTCTTTTCCCGCGCGGTCATGACCTTCCCGGCCCTGAGCCTGGATCACTATCGGCTCTTCATGGAGCAGTCGATCGGACCGATGCAGAAGCTGGTGGAAGGTCTCGCCAGTGACCCTCAGAAGTTGGCGTCGATTCGCGCCGAGTTCGACACGTTGGCACGGCCGTACTACGCGGAGAACATCGTGCGTCAGGACTACATCCTGACCCGGGCGACTGCTCGGTGACGGCACGACACCACCGGCGGAGGGAAGCGCTGCTACTTGTCCCGGCGCGTGAGCGCGCCGCGCAGCTTGTCGGCCAGCGAGCCGAAGCCTTCTGAGGGCGTTGCGCCTTCGCGAGCCGTGTAGTCACGCACTTCCGCCATCTCCCGCGCGTCCTGCACGGCTTTGACGCTGAGTCGGATGCGACGACCGGTCGGATCGACTTCCAGGACGACCACCTCGACCTCGGCGCCAACAGGAAACGCCTTGCGAACGTCTGTCTCTTTCGGCAAGCCGGTCTCATTCATTGGCAGGAGTCCGGTCCGCCCGGGCGCCAGAAATACGAGCACGCCGAACTTTTCGTGGCGTTCCACCTTGCCGATCAGGCGTGCGCCGGGTTCGATCGCCCCGGACGTTGGCGCCGTTCCGCCGGCGCGCGCCGAGCCTTCCGGGACGAGTGCGACGCCAATCCGCTTCTTGACAAGATCGATAGTCAGAATCTCGAAGGTCGCGGTGGTCCCGACGGCGATCTGGCTGGACCAGCCATCGGCTCTCCCGGTTGGAGCGAACGTGGACACGTGTGCGAGCCCTTCGACGCCGGGCTCGAGTTCGACAAATGCTCCGAACTCGGTCAGCCGCGTCACGCGGCCGGTCCGGACCTGGCCGATCTCGTAGCCGTCGTGGACGTGTGACCACGGATCCGCGGTCAGCTGTTTCAACCCCAGAGAAATCTTCCGCCCCTCGTCGTCGACGCGCAGGACCTTGACGGTGAGCTCGTCGCCCGCCTTGAGCACCTCAGCGGGGTCCGATACGCGTGACCACCCGATCTCGGACACGTGCAGCAGGCCTTGCACGCCCGCGCCCAGATCGACGAAGGCGCCGAATTCGCGTACCGACGTCACGCGCCCGCTCATCACCGCCCCGGCTACGATCGACCGCCGGATCTCCTCGGCGCCCGCACGCTGCTCTTCCTCGAGCAGCGCGCGCCTCGAGACCACGAGATTCCGCCCGCCCTCTTTGTACTCGATGATCCTGAACCGATAGACCCGCCCTTCATGCGCCGGCGGCTCGGTCCGCACGGTGTCGATCTGCGAGAACGGGCAGAATGCGCGCTGGCGGGCGATGCGCACCTCGTAACCGCCTTTGACCGCTCGCTCCACCTTGCCTTCGACTGGAAGCCCGGTGTGGAACGCGTCCTCGAGCTGTCGCGCGGTCGCCGCTCCTCGCGCCAGCCGTCGCGACAGCGTCAACCCGCCCGCGGTCGAGATCACTGTGGCCTGAACGCGGTCTCCGACCGCGACTTCGAGAGCGCCGGCGTCATCCTTCAATTCGTCGATCTCGATCGTCGCCTCGCCTTTGCCGCCGACGTCGACAAACGCCACCTCTGGACCAATCGCGACGATGGTGCCCTCGACCGTCTGCCCCTTCTCGATCCGCTTCGCCTTGAGCGAAGCCTCGAACATCGCCGCAAAATCGTCATCGGGCTCGCTCACGATCGTCTCCTCGTCCCTGATCCAGTGCTCGAAAGGCCGATCGCGCCGCGGTTCAGCCTCGACCGCGAGGAACAGCGGCGTGACGACGACCTTGAATTATATGGCGCAGGACGTGGCGGTCGCGATCCGCGTTGAATTGGTCCCGCCACCCGACCGCCTGCTAACATGGCGCTGCCGTTCCGATGCCGATCGGAATGGTACCAACGGCGAGGAGACGCACATGGGAATGTTCGATGGACTGCTCGGCGGCATTGTCGGAGCCAGCATGGTGTCGGTCGTGAACGGCATTCTTGAAAAGCATGGCGGCGTGCAGGGCGTGGTGCACGAGTTCGAGAGGAACGGCCTGGGCCAGACGGTCCAGTCCTGGATCGGCATCGGAGAGAATCGTCCCATCTCATCCGACCAGGTCCATCAGGTACTCGGACCGGACCTGCTGCAGCAGCTCGCTGAGAAGTCCGGAATGTCGGTGCCGGATCTCACCGCGAAGCTGTCGCAAGTACTTCCCCAGGCTGTCGATAAACTGACGCCGAACGGCGCCATTCCCAAGGCGTAGTGTCGAGATGCCTGGACGTTTGGCCTTCGACGTCGGCTTCGGTCGCGGCGGCCGCCGGCGTGATGACGATGAGCCGATGCGCCTGCTGGTGATCGGCGACTTTACCGGCAAGGCGGCGGCTGACAGGCCGCCACTGGCGGGCCGCGTCGCCCACCAGGTGGACATCGACAACCTCGACGATGTCATGCGGCGCCTCCGCCCGCGTCTGCCATCGCCCGCCGGCGAGATCAGCTTCGAGCAGATTGACGATTTTCACCCCGACCACCTCTATGCGCGGCTCGATCTCTTCCAGGGTTTGCGTCACGCGCGCGCGCATCCCCCAGCCGCCGGGGCTGACGATCTGGGCCGCCTGCTGGGCAAACCGGCGGCGCCCGATCCCGCGGTCACTGCCACAACAGCGAGCGGCCTCGACGCGCTGATTCGCGACATCGTCGCACCGCACATCGTCAAAGACACGGCGGCGCACACCGAATCGCATCGGGCCGCCGTCGATGCGGCCACCGCCGAGCAGATGCGCATGCTGTTGCACGAGCCGGCGTTTCAGTCGCTCGAATCGGCCTGGCGTGGTGTGCGCTGGCTGATCACCAGTCTGGAGCTCGATGAGACCCTGCAGCTGCACATCTTCGATGTCACGCGAGAGGAGCTGCTCGGCGACATCGTCGCGGCCGGCGGACAGATCGCGCAGACCGGTCTCTATCGAGCGCTGGTCGATCGCTCGCGAAACGTGACGGATCGGCAAGGCTGGTCGGCGCTCGTCGGCTTGCTTCAAATCGGGCCATCGACGACCGATGTCGGGCTATTGGCCGCGCTGGGCCTGATCGCCTCACATGCGGGTGGACCGCTGCTCGCGGATGCCGACTGGTCGCTCGCCGCCGACGCCAACGACGGCTTGGGCGAGTGGGAGGCGCTGCGCCGCAGCGAGGCGGCCGCGTGGATCGGCTTGTCCGCGCCGCGGGTGCTGCTGCGACTGCCCTACGGCAGGACGAGCGATCCGATCGACGCCTTCGCGTTCGAAGAGTTCGCGGGTGCACCGGTTCAGCACGAGCTGCTGTGGGGCCATGCTTCGATTGCCGCTGGCCTGCTGCTCGGCAGGGGATTCACGGCTCGCGGCTGGGGGATGGAGCCTGGCGACGAGCGGGAGATCGGCGATCTCCCGGCCTATACCTTCACGCGCGATGGCGCGCCGGAGCTGCAGGCGTGCACCGAGCGCGTGCTCGGCGAACGACAGGTCGATGCGCTGGTCAAGGCGGGACTGATTCCGATCGCCTGGCGCCGCGATCGCAATGCGGTGGTCGCAGTGCGCGTTCAATCAATCGCGAACCCGCCGGCGCCGCTCGCCTGGCCGGAACGCTAGTCCAGTAGCTTCGCCAGCATCTCGACGTACTCAGCGAGCGTCTGCGACCCGGCTTCCCCAGGTAGCGTGAAGACGCGGATGTGCGGCATCGGCCGCAACTCCTCCGGCACGTTCCGCCGCCTGAGGCCCTCTTCGACTGCCGCGAGTTGTTCCTTGAGCATGTGCACCTGCAGCGAGAAGGCAGCGGAGCGCTGCCTCTTGTATAGGTCGGCGAGCCGGATTCCTTTCGTCGATCCTACGAAAATCAGCAAACGCTCGAGGTTGAGCGAAACATTTTTCACGATTGACACGACCCGATAACCGGGTCGTCAGGCCGGGCCGCCCGTCGACGGAATCGCTCGGTCGCGTCTACGTTTCACACGGCAAGACGCGCATCGAGACCCGCAATGTGGGGGACCGTTCTCCTGGACCGAGCACGAGCTGTTCGGCCAGCTGGGGTGACGGCACCGGGTTGCCGTCGAGCGTCAGCACCAGGAACTGGTGGCCGGCCAGCGCGATACTACGATTCTCGATAGCGCTGGCGTTCAGGAAGTGGAACAGCACGCGCTGGCCGCTGCGCACGCGGATCGGTTCACCGGTGCCCAGCGCCTTGTCATTGATCGAGTAGAACGCCGCGCTGACTTCAAGACCGTTGGCGCGGATGTCGGCAACGTCGGCGTGAAGTGATAGCGCCGCCGGCTGCGTGGCGGCACCGGCGGCGTGCCTTCTTCGTCGGCGCCATCGAGCTCGGAGGGGAGACAGAGGCCGTGCCAATGGAGCTGCTCGGGGACGTCGGTGTCGTTGACGACCTCGACGATCTGGGGAACTCCTTCGCGCATCCGCAGCAGTGGACCGGGCGACGTGCCGTTGTAGCCAATCGTGCTGAACACGAGGTTCGGCGCAAGCTCGACCGTCACCGGCGCGATCGTCAGCGCGAGATCCGCGGCCGGTGCCGCCGGTCTGGTGCCATCGTCGATCGCGCACCGGGTGGCATCGGTCGACCTGGCCGCGGCGGCGACGGTAGCGGCGCCCGCCATTGCCGCGCTCAATCCTCCAGTCGTATGAATGCCCTGCGATCCATCGAGCAAGCGTATCAAACGGATTGCTGCAGCCATCCCACCGCCGTCAGTGTTTACGAAAATGTTGCCTGCTCGATCTTCGCGTATAGTCCTCAGTGCTTGCCGCTCGCGTCAAGGAGTCGACGAAGTCCCAAGCTGACCACCGAGCACGACTGCATTCGACCATGACGGACGACATCACATCAGCACTCCGGGCCGTCGACCACGTCGTTGGCGGCCCCGGTCTGTTCCGAAGCCTCGATGCCGCCAGTCGCGCCATCGTCGAGGCCGAAATGCAGTGGACCTGGCTCAACGGCGGCGACGTGCTGTTCCGCCAGGGCGATGTGGGCGACGCGATGTACCTGGTCATCACCGGCAAGCTGGAAGCGCTCAACGAGGCAACCGGCGGCGAGCCGGAATTGCTCGGCGAGATCTCGCGCGGCGAGTGGGTCGGCGAGATGGCCGTGCTGACCGGCGATCCACGATCGGCGACGATTCGCGCCAAGCGAGACAGCTCGCTGGTGAGGTTCACGCGCGAAGCCTTCGAACGGACGACGCTGGCGAACCCGCATGCGATGCTGGCCATGACGCGCGGCATCGTGCGCCGGCTGCGGGAGCGGGATCTGTCGTCAGCGCCGCCGGCTCGGGTCGCCACCATCGCGGTGGTATCGGTCGACGGCAGCGATGCGCACCTCGAGGTGGCGGCGAACCTGACGGCGGCACTCGAGGCGATCGGACCGACACAGGCACTGACCAGTTCGCTGGTGACTCGCGAGCTGAGCGCGCAGGATCGGCAGGCCGCCTCGCGCTGGTTCGACGATCGCGAGCGCGACCATGCCTACTCCGTCTACATCTGCGACGCCTCCCCCACGCCGTGGACGGCATCGTGCGTACGACAGGCCGACAAGGTAGTGCTGGTGGCCAACGGCGATTCCGCGCTCGCATGCGACGGCACGGCGTGGGCGCGTGGACTGCCTGCGGACGAACACGGACCGCCACCTGAACTGATTCTGCTGCATACCACCGATCGCCCGATGCCGCACCCGACCGGCTGGTGGCTGTCGGCCACAAATGCGGCAACGCATCACCATGTGCGTCGCGGCGTGCGCAGCGACTACGAACGGGTGGCGCGGTTCCTGTCGGGACAGGCGATCGGGCTGGTTCTCGGCGGCGGCGGCGCCCGGGGATTCGCTCACATCGGCGTCATCCGCGCGCTCCAGGAAGCTGGCGTGCCGATCGACGCCATCGGTGGCGCCAGCATGGGCGCCGTGATCGGCGCGCAATGCGCGCTGGGCCTCGATCACCTGATGATGCGCCAGCTGAACCGACGGCACTGGGTCGATACCGACCCGTTCCTGGACAAAACGCTTCCGGTCGTCGCGCTGCTGAAGTGCCGTCGACTGCAGCGCCTGGTCTCGGAGATGTTCGGCGAGATCGACATCCGCGATCTGTGGCGCCCGTTCTTCTGCGTCTCCTCGGATCTGACGCGCGCCGAAACCTACGTGCACGATCGCGGGCAGCTCGCTCGAGCCGTGCGCGCCAGCATCTCGCTGCCGGGCCTGGCCGTTCCGGTTTACGAGCGAGGCGCCGTCCTCATCGACGGCGCCGTCATGAACAATCTGCCGGCCGACGTGATGAAAAAACGGTGCGGCGGTCCGGTCGTGGCGGTCAACGTGACGCCGCGGGAAGACCTCGTCATCGACAAACCCTTTCCCGCCGTGATCTCGGGCTGGACCGCCTTGTTCCGGCGCAGGACCTTGAGTGTCCCCCACATCGTCGACATCATGATGCGGACGACGATGCTGGGCAGCGCGCGGCAGCGCCAGCACGTCATCGCCAGCATCGACCTGATGCTCAACCCGGCCATCGAGGCGTTCGGCATGTTCGACTGGCGCCGTCTCGACGACATCGCCGACGCAGGCTACGCCTGCGCGCGCACGGCGATTGAAGAGTGGGATAGGAAACCGGTGTCGATCGAGCGTCAACCCTACGCCTGAACCGTGCCAGCACGTCGTTCGCGACCGCTGCGTCATCGTCGTCGCCGCGGTGCAGGCGCTGCGGCGTGAAAATTGGCCGGCTCGGCGGCTACTCGAGCAGCGCGCTGAGCCGCGTGTGCCCAGACCGGCTGATCGGCAAACGGCGCCCGTCGACCAGCGTTGCGATTTTGTTTTCGCGCGCATCGGTCTCCACGCGGGCAAGACGATCCAGGTTCAACAGGTACGAGCGGTGAATCCGGACGAACCGGGCCGGGTCGAGCGCGGCTTCCAGTTCGGCCAGCGTCTGTTCCTTCAAGTATTCCTTGCCCTCGCAACGGAAGCAGACATAGTCATCCTGGGCCTGGACGTAGTCGATCTTTTCGACCGGCAACACGTGCACGCGCGGACCGTCCCGTACGAGGATGCGTCGCGCGTAGCCCTGGGCGGGCTGGCCCGCGGCCGCCAGTTCCCGAACCGGCAGCGCCTCGCCCCGGCCGAGCCGATCACCCACTCGATCGAGTGCCGCGGCGAGCCGGTCGGCGGCGAACGGCTTCAGGAGGTAGTCGACGGCGTGAACCTCGAACGCGCGAATGGCGTACTGGTCGTAGGCGGTGACGAACACCACCGCGACATCACGCCCGACCAGCTCGAGCACCTCGAAGCCATTGAGCTTCGGCATCTGGACGTCGAGGATGAGCAAATCGGGCTGCAGATCGGAGACCGCCTTGACCGCCTCGAAGCCGTTCGCGCATTCGGCGACGATCTCGACGTCGGCCATGCCCGCCAGATATTCGCGAATCACGGCGCGCGCCAGATCCTCATCATCGACCACGACGACTCGCAGACGCATCAGGGGTCTCCACACGGCAGGCGCAGCTCGACCCGGAACTGTCCTTGGCCGACGTGTGCGTCCATGTTCGCGTCGCGGCCGAACATCCCGTCGAGGCGGCGGCGCACGTTGTCCAGTCCCAGCCCACCTGGTCTGGCCGTCGCGGCGTCGAACTCACACGGATTCTCGACGACAATCGTGAGCTGACCGTTCTGACGCGTCACGTCGAGGCGGATCAAGCCGCCCTCGAGCAGCCGCGCGATGCCGTGCGTCACAGCGTTCTCGACCAGCGGCTGCAGCAGCAGCGGCGGCACCAGGCACCGGGAAACATCCTCGTCCACGCGCCGCTCCACCTTGAGGCGCGATCCGAAACGCACCTGTTCGATGTCCAGGTAGCGCCCGGCGAGCCCGAGCTCGTCGGCCAGCGGTATGCGCACTCGCGTACTCACCTCGAGGGTCTGGCGCAGAAACTCGCCGAGCAGCAGACACATCCGCCGCGCCCCGGCCGCGTCGCTACCGGTCAGGGCGCTGATCGAGTTGAGGCTGTTGTACAGGAAGTGCGGATCGACCTGCGCGCGCAGGGCGCGCAGCTCGGCTTCGCGGGTCAGGATCTCCAACTCCAGCTGCCGGCGTTCGGCCTGCCGCGCGGTCTCGAAGGCGAGCAGCACATAGTGGACAGCGAGCGCCAGCAGGAACAGCAGCACGCCGAGCGCGAACACGAACGGCCGCTGCTGCGCGTAGCGGCCGGCCGCCGGCGCGAACGCCGCGGTCGTGTTCAGCGCCGCGATCCAGACGTTCGTGAGGCCGAGCCACAGTCCGCTCGCCAAGGTGGACGCCAGCAGCGACGAAACCAGCACGCGCAGCATGCTGCTCGTCGTCAGCGGCGTGGCCCGGCTCACGTACCAGGCCGACAGGCAGACGAAGGCATAGACGAGAAAGAGCGGCGCGAGGAGGATCAGCGCTTCGCCCCAGTCCAGCCCAAAGCGGGTGAACAGTCCGGCGGCCAGCACGCCTGCGCACAGCCATACGGCGAGGTAGGCGGCGAGCCGATCGATGCGCCCCAGAATCGGATGCACGTCAGGCCTGGCTGCAAATCATCAGGGGTTCTTCAACGTCACGCCGCCCATCATCACGAAGCCGCGCAGGATCAGGCACGGTGCGTTGGGACTGGTGGATGTCCTCGACTTGTCTTCGATGCCACCCATGAACGGCGTCACTTCGGAGACGACGCGCCACGTCTCCGGGACCACGACTTCGAAGCCTCCCATCACGGCGAAGATGTTGATCACGGCCTGGCCGCCGGCCGGAATCGCGTCACGCAAGTCCAGCTTACCGCCGCCCATGAACGCCGTGATCTCGCCGCCGCGGAACTCGTGTGAGGCGATTCGGCGGTCGAACCCGCCCATCACCGCAATAGCCGACACCGTCGCGCTGGTGTCGCCCCGGTCAGCGGCCCGATTGCTGTCCAGCGTCTGCCAGACGATGCGGGCGCCGACCAGCACGAGAATCAGCGGCCAGAAGCTGAGGATGCTGGCATCGAACAAGCCCAACCGATTGCCCAGCAGCACCACGCCGACAAGGATCCAGATGCCGCCGCCGATGGTCCCGGCGCCCGTCCTCGCCTGGGCGACGTGGACCAGCCCGATGGCGATCAGCGCCAGCGGCCAGAACTGCAAGTAGTCCCTGGCGCGCAGGATGTGCAGGTTGTCGAGCGTGAACAGCACGCCGAGGATCGCGATCGAGATGCCGAGGACGAGCTGACCGCTGACGCGGAATCCTGACCGGGGCTCCATCGCTACTCCACTCTCGCCTGCGGACGCGATCGCGGCCCCTTCACTTCTTTCCACACCATGTTCAGCCCGACGGCCACAATCAGCAGCGGCCACGATTCCTGGAGCCGCCAGATGTGCAGCTCGTTCAGCAGCATCCAGGCGCCGAACAGGAGCCACCAGCCGCCACTCCGTCGGCCGTCCGGGCGCACTCGAGACAGCTTGACGAGGCCGATGGTGATGACGACAACGCTCCAGAACGCCCGGTACGGCATCTCGATCAGCACGATGCCGACGCGATCCAGCAACAGGGTGACGCCGAGCAGCATGATGACGACGCCGATGACGACGCCGCCGGCATTCCGTGTGGGTTGTGGTTGGTCGGTCATAAGCTCGCTCACAGATGTCGAACCAGGTGCGCAAAGGCATCGTAGAACGCGAATGCCAGCTTCGCCGGCGAGGTGACCATCAGCCAGACGGTGAGGGTGGCCAGCCAGCAGGCCGCCACCGCCACCACCCCCGCCGCCGTCATTGCCATATTGTGTGTGCTCATGGAGCCTTGCCGTCGTTCGCTGCTATGAAGTTACGCGAGGACGGCGACGGCCGCTTGGCGATTTCGGCGGATGGCGGGAGGGCCCCGGTGAACGGCGGGTGGCAGCCGGTGGCGGCGGTGGACGCTACCAGGGCCGGGAAGCAAGCGCGACAGATGAAGCGGCGTTATTGAGCTAGCCCCGACGCCGTGGGCGCCAGTGCTCGAGTTTCAACCGACCGAGACGCCAACGCGGTAACCGGCCCATACCGCAATCAGCCCGAATGCGGTCTGTAACGCCACGTTCCAGAAGGCCAGCGCGTGGTCGCCGCCGTGCCCCACTGTAAACGTGTCGAGCATGAAGCTGGAGAACGTCGTGAAGCCGCCGAGAACGCCGACGAACACGAACGTCCGGAGTTCGTTCGACATGTGAAGGCGGCCCGTGGCGAGCAGCGCCGCGAGCACCCCGATGACCGCGGCGCCGATCAGGTTCACGAACGCCGTCGCATATGGGACGGACCGCTCCAGCACATGCGAAAAAACCATGTTGACGCCGTGTCGCGCCATCGAACCCACGGCACCACCGACGGCAACGGTCAGCCAGATCATGTCCGGTCTCCAAGCAACGCTGGGCTGGATGTCGAGGGAAGACCGAAGGGATGGACTCCTACGGCGCGCCCCGCAGGAGTCATTGGCCGCCCAACCAGAGCGGCGGTTACTGGTGGACTCCACCACCCGTGCTTGCGACAGGATACAATATCGGCGCACCCGGATCATGCCAGTTCTCGAACTCATGACCAGCTCGGGCCTCGGCTCGCTGCTCGGCATGCGCCACGCGCTCGAACCGGACCATCTCGCCGCGGTCTCGACGCTGGTGAGCGGCGAGCGCAACAGCGCTCGAGCGGCGCTGCTTGGCGTCTGCTGGGGGCTCGGTCACACCTTCTCGCTCATCGTGGTCGGCACCATCCTGGTCGCGCTGCGCGCGGAAATGCCGGTGCGGATCGCCGACGGGTTCGAGTTCTGCGTCGCGCTGATGCTGATCGGCCTCGGCCTGCGTGCGATCTACCTGGCGGCGCGGCAGGGACCTGCCGGGCCGGCGCACATCCACCATCACGGCGCCACGGTGCACGAGCATCATGGTGCCGCCGCACACATTCACATCGGCACCTGGACGCTCGCGAGGCGACCGCTGATTGTCGGCGCGGTCCATGGGCTCGCCGGCAGCGGCGCGCTCACGGCACTCGTCGTCGCGACGCTGCCGAGCACGGCGGCGCGCATCACCTATATGCTGGTGTTCGGGCTGGGATCAACCATCGGGATGGCCGCGCTGTCTGGAGTGCTCGGGTGGCCGCTGGCGCGTGCCGGACGGAATCGCGGCCTGGCACGGGCGCTGTCGCTCGCCGTCGGATGCGTGTCGACGGTCCTCGGTCTGTTCTGGGGTTACCCGCTCGCGGGAAAGGTCCTGGGATTCTAGAATACCTACTTGACCAGGACGGTCCACGTGACCGGTGCCGATTCCGGCGGGTAGCAGACGCGATCGTCGCAAGCCTGATAGTTCACCGTCCCCGATACGGTCACCGTCGATCCCGGCTTCACGGATTTGTCGACGGTCACGTCCTGGGTGAGCCGGAACGGCTTCTGAAACACCGGCACCTTCTCGTCCGCAAACGTCATCATCTCCGACTTCGGATATGCGAGCTTGCCGGCCTTGATTTCCGGCGCGGCATTCAGCTTCACCGTGATCGGAATGTAGTCATTCGAGCCGGGTGCATAGACGTGGATGCCGGCCTTCGGCGTGACGTCGACAAACAGCGCCAGCTTCCCGCCGGCTGTCCCGTTCACCTCGCCCGGGGACGACTGCACGGCGGCGTGGCCAGGCTTCGGAGCCGGAGAAACAAGCTGCGCGACAAGGGCGAGCCAAAGGGTGATGAGCATAGGGTTCATTCTGTCATGGTTGGCGCCTGCCGAGAAGCACCTCAACGAGTTCGACCTTCGTCATCGCCAGTAGAATGACGTTCATGCCGAAGCGCATCCTGATCGTCGAGGACGATCCGGACATCGCCGAGCTCGTGGCCCGATATCTCGACAAGGCGGGTTTCATCACCGAGCGGGCGGGCTCGGGGCGCGACGCGCTCCAGGCCATCGCGGCCCGTCCGCCAGAGCTGCTGGTTCTCGACCTGATGCTACCCCAAGTCGACGGCCTCGAAGTCTGTCGGCTCCTGCGCGCCGACGAAGTGACGGCGGCGATCCCGATCATCATGCTCACGGCCCGGGCCGAGGAATCCGAGCGTATCGTCGGCCTCGAGCTGGGCGCCGACGACTATCTCGCCAAGCCGTTCAGCCCGAACGAGCTGGTCGCGCGCGTACGGGCGCTGCTCCGACGCGCCAATCGCGCGGCGGCACCGACCAGGAGGCTCGCCTACGGCCCGATCGCCCTCGACACCGAGCGGCACCTGGTATCGTCCGGCGGCAACGACATCACCCTGACGGCCAAGGAGTTTCTGCTGCTCGAGTACCTCATGCTGCACCGCGGTCGCGTGCTCTCGCGCGACGTGCTGCTGACCGACGTGTGGGGCTATCGCTACACCGGTGGCACGCGTACGGTGGACGTTCACGTGCGACGCCTGCGAGAAAAACTCCCGGTGCTCGCCGACGGACTGGTCACGGTCAAGCAGTTCGGCTACAAACTCGTCGAGCCCGTCCCCTAGCCTCATGACGACGCCGCCTGTCCGGGGCCGTGCCACGTTCCAGACCAAGTTCTTCCTCGCCGCGCTCTCGGCCGCGACGATCGCCCTGGCGGTGGCCGGGATCCTGTTCGCGACCACGATGCGACGCCAGATGGATCAGCGGATTGAGGCCGCGTTGACGGCGGAGACCCGGATGGCGGCCGACCTCCTGTCGCGCGGCGTAGCGCTCGCGACGGCGGCCGATCTCGACCAGGAGGCGGATCGGCTCGGGGCATTGCTGCAGGCGCGCGTCACCTTCATCGCAGCCGACGGCCGGGTGGTCGGCGATTCGGCAGAGCCGCTCGAGAATGTGGCGGCGATGGAAAATCATGCGCAGCGGCCGGAAGTCGTGAGCGCGCGCCAGACCGGCATCGGCCGGGCGCGGCGATCCAGCGCGACGCTCAGGATCGACATGCTCTACGTCGCGGCGCCGGTGCAGCATCCCTCGATCGCGTTCGTGCGCATCGCACTCCCGCTCACCGACGTCCGCCAGCAGCTCCGGCCTGTGCTGACGGCGACGCTGACCGCCCTCGGCGTGGCCCTGCTCGGCGGCGCCGCGATGGCGTGGACGTTTTCCTCGCGGATCGGCAAGCGGGTGCGGCTGATCGCCGGTGTCGCCGAGCGGTACCGGCGCGGCGACCTGACACCGCCTCACCTCGGTTTCGGCGACGACGAGCTCGGCGTGGTGGCCCGCGCGCTGGACGAGTCGGTCCAGGAGGTCGGTCGTCGCCTGGGCGAACAGGCGCGCGATCGGGCGCGCATGGAGGCGATTCTGGCGGGAATGGTCGAAGGCGTCATCGTCGTCGACCCGCAGGGACGGCTGCAGCTGGTCAACGCCGCCGCGCGCCAGATGCTGAAGCTCGATGAGGCCCTAATCGGCCGGCCTTACGTCGAGACCATCCGCCTGCCGGCGATCGCAGAGCTGGTCGCCGCCGTCCTGCTCGGCCGGACGCCCAGCGCCGTGCAGCTGTCGCCGCCGCGCGATCCCTCACGGACGATCATGGCCAGCGCGGCGCCGGCCACGGGTGCCGTGGCCTACGGCGTCATCCTGGTGCTGCACGACATCAGCGAGCTGCGGCGGGCCGATCAGATCCGGCGCGACTTCGTGGCCAATGTCTCGCACGAGCTGCGCACCCCGCTGACGGCGATTCGCGGCTACGTCGAGGCACTGTCAGACAGCGAAGACGACGAAGAGGAGCGCCGCCGATTCCTGGCAATCATCACGCGACACACCCAGCGCATGGAGCGCCTGGTCAAGGATCTGCTGCGGCTGGCGCGGCTCGATGCCGGCCAGGAGCCGATCGACCTCATCGCCTGCGACACGCGCAGCCTGGCCGAAACGGTTGTCGCCGACCTCTCACCGGCGGTCGCCGAGCGCGGCCAGCACATCGTGATCAGCATCGGCCCGGGTGCCGAGGCGGTCCGCGGCGATCCGCCAAAACTCCACGACGCCCTGCGCAACCTCGTCGCCAACGCGATTACCTATGCGCCGGAGCAGTCGACCATCCGCATCGATGCCACTCGGCACGGCGAGCGCGTGACGATCGCGATCGCCGACGAGGGCCCGGGGATCCCCGAGGACGATCTGTCGCGTGTGTTCGAACGCTTCTACCGCGTCGACAAATCGCGGGCGCGCGATCCAGGCGGTACCGGCCTCGGCCTGGCCATCGTCAAGCATCTGGTCGAACTGCACGGCGGCACCGTGCGCGCCGAGAACGGCGCGGAGCGCGGTGCCCGCTTCACCATCACTCTGGCGAGTGCCACTGGATGAGGATCATCGCCGCGTTGCCACGAGGAGACGGCACCCCGCAGCCGCAGCTCTCCGAATCGAAGGATTCAGTACGCCGGAGCGAACGCGCGCTCTACTGCGCGCCGCCGGCCCGCAGCAGCGAGTACGCCGCCATGGCGATGAGAAAGGCCGCCGGGATGGTCAACACCCACGCCCAGACGATTTGTCCGGCGACACCCCACCGCACCGCGGACAAACGGCGCACCGCACCGACGCCGACGATGGCGCCGGTGATGGCGTGCGTGGTACTGACCGGCACACCGGTCTGGGTCGCGATCAGAATCGAGATCGCCGCGCTGGTCTCCGCCGCGAAGCCGCCGACCGGGTGCAACTTGGTGATCTTCGATCCCATGGTGTGGATGATGCGCCAGCCGCCGGCCAGCGTGCCGAGGCCGATCGCGGCGTGCGCGGCGAGCACCACCCAGAACGGGATGTAGAAATGATCGATGTAGTGGGCCGCGAACAGGACGCCGGCGATGATCCCCATCGTCTTCTGCGCGTCGTTGGCGCCGTGGTTCAGGCTGAACGCCGCGGCGGAGAGCAGCTGCAGCCTCCGGAACCAGCGGTCGACGCGTGACGGCGGCATCCAGCGGAAGATCCACATGATCGACGTCATGATCCCGAAGCCGAGGACGAGGCCGACCAGTGGCGACAGGACGATGAAGACGATGGTCTTGGTCCAGCCGCTGGCGATGATCGCCACGAAGCCGGCCTTGGCCACCGCCGCGCCGGCATAGCCGCCGATCAGCGCGTGCGACGAGCTGGTCGGCAGCCCGTAGTACCAGGTAATCAGATCCCAGACGATGGCTCCGATCAGGCCGGCAAAGATCACCGCGAAGGTGACTATCTTCACGTCGACCATCCCCGAGCCGACGGTTCGGGCGACCCCGGTGCCGAAGGTGAACGCCGCGACGAAATTGAAGAAGGCCGCCCAGATCACGGCCTTGCCCGGCGACAACACGCGTGTCGATACCACCGTCGCAATCGAGTTGGCGGCGTCGTGGAATCCGTTGATGTAGTCGAAGGCGAGGGCGACAAAGAGGAGCGCGCCTACCGTCCAGAGCATGCGCGCCTATCCGTGCTTGACCATGACGCCCTCGAGGAGATTGGCGACGTCTTCACAGCGATCGGTCGCGTCCTCGAGAAAGTCGAGCGCCTCTTTCCATTTCATGACGACGATCGGATCGCGCTCGTCGTCGAACAGCTTGGTGACGGCCTGCTGGTGGACCCGGTCGGCCTCGTTTTCGAGGCGGTTGATCTCGATTGCCGGCGCCGCCAGCCCTTTGCTCTGCTCCAGCGCGGTCAGCCCGAGGTGGACCTGCCCGGTGCACGCGCTGATGATGCGCGCCAGCTCGCGCGCACCGAAGCGCACCGAGTCGAGCCGGTAGAGCCTGACCAGCGTGGCCGACGCGTCGATGGCATCCATCACGTCGTCGAGCGAGCGCGCCAGCGCGTGGATGTCCTCGCGATCGAGCGGGGTCACGAAGGTGCGATTGAGGCGCTGGATGATCTCGTGCGTGAGGAAGTCGCACTTGTGCTCGACTTCCTTGATTTCGTCCGCCTTGTCCCAGACCGGACGTTCCGGCTCGAGCATTTCCTCGAGCAACCGTGCGCCGCGCCTCAGCTCGGCTGCCATCGCCTGGAAATCCGAGTAGAACTTCTCTTCGCGCGGAATCAGTCGAAACGCCATAGGCCGGGGAAGTCTAACAGATCCGTTTACACGGCCGTTACACCAGCGCAAAGGTTCGGCGAGCGGCCACCAGGTAGATGTACGCTGGAGTACTTCATGTCGATGAACAACGAGGTCCTGGCGATCATCCTGGGCGGCGGGCAGGGTTCGCGCCTGTTTCCGCTCACACAGCATCGATCCAAGCCGGCGGTGCCGATCGGCGGCAGTTACCGGCTCATCGACATCCCCATCAGCAACTGTCTGCACGCCGACATTCGTCGCATCTTCGTGCTGACCCAGTTCAATTCGGCGTCGCTGAACCGCCACATTTCGCAGACCTACCGCATGGATGCGTTCAGCCAGGGCTCGGTGGAGATCCTGGCCGCCGAGCAGACTCCGGACAACCCGAACTGGTTTCAGGGAACCGCCGACGCCGTGCGTCAGGCGGCCCGCCACATCGTCCGCTACGACGCCGACTACTACCTCATTCTGGCTGGGGATCACCTCTACCGGATGGACTACTGCGATCTGATCGACGCCCATGTCGAACGCAGCGCCGACATCACGATCGCGGCGCAGCCGGTCTCGATCGACGACGCGTCGGCGATGGGGATCTTCCGGTTCGAGCGCACCGGCCAAATCGTGGCGTTCGAGGAGAAACCCAGACGGAATCGCCTCGAGGAAATCGGCCGCAGCATACCGCCGGGGGCGATGTTCACCGGCGATTCCGCGGACAAGCCGTTCGTCGCGTCGATGGGCGTGTATGTCTTCTCCCGCGAGGTATTGCTGGACGCGATCGAGCGGGCGGACGCCGCGGATTTCGGCAGGCAGATCATTCCGGCGGCGCTGGGGCGCTATCGCGTGAACGCGTACCTGTTTCGCGGTTATTGGGCCGACGTGGGAACCGTCGCCTCGTTCTACGAGGCGAACGTCATGCTCACGAGGCCGGCCGCGCCGTTCAAGCTATACGATCCGGGCCGTCCCATTTTTACGCACGCGCGCTATCTGCCCGGCGCCCGCCTCGACGACTGCACTGCGCGGGAGGCCATCGTCGCGGCAGGCTGTTACATCGAGCGCTCGGCCATCGAAAGCTCGATCGTCGGTATTCGCACCAACATCCAGGGCGGATCGACCGTCCGGCGGTCGGTGCTGCTCGGCGCCGACTTCTACGAAGCGGACGACACCGGGCCGGTCCAGCGCGGCCGCCCGAGGCTTGGGATCGGCCGCGATGTGGTGCTGGATCGGGTGATCGTGGACAAGAACGCCCGGATCGGCGATGGCGCCCGCCTGGTCAACGAGGCCGGGGCGGACCACGCCGATGGCGACGGCTATTACATTCGCGACGGCGTCATCATCGTGCCCAAGGACGGCATCATCAAGCCGGACACTCGCGTGTAACGGGATCATCAGCCATTTAACGCGGCCTTAACACCATCGTCACAACGCGCACATACAGCTCTCTTACGCTCTCTTCCATGATTTCCGGCTCCAGCCGGACCGTGGGAGGGATGATGAAGTATTACTTGTCGGCGACCCTGGCACTGTTGTTCGCGGCGTTGCCGGCTTCGACCATCGCACAAACCGATCAGGCCAAGATCGCCGGAACGGCGCGCGACCAGAGCAGCGCGTTCGTGCCAGCCGCGCAGGTAACCGTCAAGAACGAGCGCACCGGCGAAGAACGCACGGCCGTCACCACCGATCGGGGCCATTTTCTGATCGGATCGCTGAAGCCGTCGAGCTACACCATCCAGGTCGAGAAGGCCGGTTTCTCGGCCGTCGAGTACACCGGGATGCCACTGGCGGTCGGCCAGGAGCTCACGCTCGATTTCGAGCTGAAACCGGCCGGCGTACAGGAATCGGTGACCGTGACTGGCGCAGCGCCGGTGCTCGACCTGAGCTCCGCGCGCATCGGCGTCAACGTCAGCGAGCGTGAAGTCAACAACCTGCCGGTCAACGGCAGGCAGATGTCGCAGTTGATGCTGCAGGCGCCCGGCTCTCAGAATGCCGGCACCGGCACGTGGCAGGACATCCGCTTCAGCGGCCGCGCCGTGGAAGAGAACGCCATCCGGTACGACGGTATCGAGGGATCGGCCATCATCGACTCGGCGCCCGGCAACCTGAACGGCGAAATTCCGACCCCATTCAAACTACAGGCGAGCCTCGAGAACGTGCAGGAATTCCGGGTCGAGTCGAACAATTATCCGGCCGAGTACGGCACGGGAACCGGCGGCCAGGTCAGCGTCATCACCAAGTCGGGCAGCAATCTGGTCCACGGCTCCCTGTTCGAGTACGTGCGCAGCGACAAGCTCGATGCCCCGAACTACTTCGACACCACCGCCGGCCTGCCGAAGTCGGCGCTGAAGCAGAACCAGTTTGGCGGATCGGTGGGAGGGCCTCTTGCCAAGAACAAGGCGTTCTTCTTCGGGAGCTATGAGGGCTACCAGCTCGACGCTGGCTTCAACAACGTCGAGGCCGTCCCGAGCGCGGCGGCCTGGGCCCGCGCGGTACCGGCCATCGCGGCCCTGCGGCCCGGTTTTCTCGATCCCGCCGCCGTGATCCTCGCCGGCAAGTCGACCAACGCCGATTTCGACATCGCCCAGCTTCAAGCGACGCAGCAGGTGCGTGAGCACTCGTTCAGCGGCCGCCTCGACTTCAGGATGAACGACCGCTGGTCCTCGTACGTGCGCGTGTTCCACGACCAGGGTACGAGCGATCAGCCGGAGGGCGTCAGCGGTCGCGTCGTGCACATCACCGACAACCCGACCAACGCGGTCGCCAGCCTGCAGGGCGTGCTGTCGGATCGCAGCGTCAACGAATTCAAATTCGGCTACAACGCGGCGCCGTCGAACATCGTCGGCGAGGCGCCGACGATCAATGGCATCGACTTCTCGAAGATCGTGCTCAACCTGAGCGGCTCGGTGGCCAATACCGGCATCGCGGGTCAGGGCGCATCCTCCGGCATCGTGGTCCCAGGCGGCCTGGTCCGCTCCAACAGCGCGACCAACGGTCACGCACAGCCCTACGATCCCTATTCGCTGACGTTTGCGGACACCTTCACCCACATCCGCGGCAGCCACTACATGAAGTTCGGCGGCGAGGGGCGGGCCATCCGGATGGCCACCGACCGGATCGGCGGCACGACCTATTCCTTTGCCAATCTCACCGCCTTCCTCGCGAACCAGGCGTCAACCGTGCAGTACCTCGGCGACGTCAGCGCGCCCAGCGTCTTCAACAACGGCGCGACCGGTGAGCGGCATACCGTGCAGAACTACTTCATCGGCTATGCGCAGGACGAGTGGCGCATGCGCCGGGATGTCACGCTCAACTACGGTTTGCGCTACGAGTACTACACGCCACTGCGAGAGGCCAACGACCTGATCGTGAAGTTCAACATCGACACCGGTACAATCGATCCGAACACGACCCAGGAGTTCATCTCGAAGAAGGACAATTTCGAGCCGCGTATTTCGCTCACCTACGCGCCAGGCAAGACCGTGTTCCGGACCGGTTTCGGCATCTTCGTCGGGCCGGGCCAGACCGAGGATCAGATCCAGCCGGTCGAGAGCGACCGGATCAGCTCGACGATCAGCAACACCACGTTTCCGCTGGACCAGAACGCACTGGTGGCCGCCTTCACCAGCAATCCGAACAACCGGTCGTTCCAGCCGCGAGCCTACGCGAACGACTACTCGGTACCCGAAAAGATTTACCAGTACACGGCGTCGGTGCAACAGGAACTGCCGGGGCGGATGGCGGCCACGGCCGCCTACGTCGGCAGCCAGGGACGCAACCTGTTCCTGCGCAGCGTCGCCAACAACATCACCTCGGTGGTGACGAATCCGAATCCGGCCAACGCCGCCTTCGTGATCCGGCAGTTTTCGATCGTGCAGCGCGATGCGGCGGGCGCCATCACCGGCGTCCAGAATCCGTATGCCGAAGTCGACTTCAAGACCAGCGGGGGGCACGACAGCTACAACGCGATGATGCTGTCGTTGACCCGCCGATCGGTGAACGGTGTGTCGCTGAACGCGCAGTACACCCTGGGCAAGAGCTTCGGCAACACCGGCGGGTCGAACGAGGCGCTGACGGCGGCCAACAACGCCCGAACGCTCGACCAGTTCGATTACGACGACGGCTACAACAACTTCGACGTGCGCCACACCTTCAATCTGAGCCTGCTCTACTCCGTGCCCTACGGCAGCGGACGGCAGCATTCGCTGGGCGGCATCGCCAACGCGATCCTGGGGGGCTGGGATGTGGGCGGCATCATGAACGCGCGCAGCGGGCTGCCGGTCAACGTCCTGGTCACCCGACCGGACGTCGTCTACGTGGACGGAGCCGGGACCGTATTCACGAACCCTGCAGCCGGACGCACGGCCGTGATCAACACGCCCCGCGGCGGCGCCTCGAGGAACGTGCGTCGTCCCGACCTGATTCCGGGCGTCGATCCCTTCATCACGAGCGGCGGCGTGCTCTTTCTCAATCCCGCGGCCTTCGCAGCGCCGGCGCCAGGAACGTTCGGCAACCTGGAGCGCAACTCGATTCACGGACCCGGCTTTCAGCAGGTCGACTTCGTCGCGTCCAAGCACTTCGCGTTCGGGAGTGCACGGAACGTCGAAATCAGGGTGGAGGTGTTCAATCTGTTCGACCGGGCCAACTTCTCGAACCCGGTCGGCACCCTGCCGCTGGCTCTCCCGGCCAACTCGACTAGCGAAGCCAACAAACTTCAGCCCGGACAGGCCTACAACGCGGCGGCCGCCGGCACCTTCGGCACACTCACGAGCACCGTGGGTCGCACTGTCGGTCTCGGCACGGCGCGTCAGGTGCAGTTCGCATTTCGACTGAATTTCTAGCAGACACTCTCTCGTCGAAACATGACGGCCGGGCATTGCGCCCGGCCTTGTGTTTTGGATCACAACTGAGCAGTTATCCAGCAGCCCGATATTTGGGCCTTTTCCGCTCGAGCTGTGTAGAAGAGTTTAAACTGCTGAGTTGTATTCGGCATCAGTGACGTTCCTGCCCTAAAGTTTTCACTGGAAACAGACCGAAAACTACTCTTGGTGACGGTGGCGACCAATTTGCCGTAGCCCCTACTGCTCCCCCGAACAGCAGGAGTTATGACTTTGAGACGATTGGCGGCGTTCGACTTGTGTCTTGTGGTAGCCATGGCTTCGGCTGTTTCCGCCTCGGCGGCGACGCTGACCGTGAATGCCGGCGGCAACCTTCAGGCAGCAATCGACGCTGCGCATCCTGGCGATACGATCGTCCTGCAGGCGGGCGCGACCTTCGACGGTCCGTTCAAGCTGCGGGTCAAAGGGGGCACGACCCCGATCGTCATCCGGTCGTCCAGCGCCGACGCCCTGCTGCCGGCTTCGGGCGAGCGCATCACACCGGCGGCGGCGCCCTTGCTCGCCAAGATTCGGTCGACCACCGCCGGCCCGGCGGTGAAGACCGATCCGGGGGCCACCTATTGGACGCTGCGGTTTCTCGAGTTCCTCCCCACTTCGTCAAACAGCAGCGCCACCTTGGTGGCGTTCGGCAGTACCGGCACTGAGCAGAACACCCTGTCAGAAGTACCGCAGCACCTGCTCCTCGACCGCTGCTACCTGCACGGCAATGCCAGCTTCGGACAGCGGCGCGGCCTGGCGCTCAACAGCGGCGATACCCAGGTGATCAATTCGTACTTCTCCGACATCAAGGGCGTTCTGCAGGATACGCAGGCGATCATGGGCTGGAACGGGCCGGGCCCCTACCTGATCGAGAACAACTATCTTGAAGCGGCCGGCGAGAACGTGATGTTCGGCGGCAGCGACGCCAGCATCCCCAACCTCGTACCGAGCAACATCACGCTGCGCCGCAACCTGATCAGCCGCCCGCTGGCCTGGATGTCGGAGTCGTGGACCGTCAAGAACCTGCTCGAGTTCAAGAACGCGCAGGACGTGCTGGTCGAGGGCAACACCATCGAGAACCACTGGGCGGCCGGACAGTCCGGTTACGCAATCCTCTTCACGCCGCGCAACCAGAGCGGCAACTCGCCGTGGTCGGTGGTGCGCAACATCACGATACGCAGCAACGTGATCCGCCATGTCTCCGCCGTCTTCAACATTTCCGGTTGGGACGACATCTATACGTCCCGGCAGACCGACAACATCGTGATCCAGAACAACCTGGTCTACGACGTGAGCACCGCCTATTCGATACCGGGTCATCCCGCCAACGGCTGGTTCGCCATTGTCGGCAACGCGCCCAAGCACGTCAGCTTCGAGCACAACACCGTCGATCACAACGGCAGCAACCTGATGCGCATGTTCGGCGGCGTGGCCACTGACGGCGTGCACCAGATCCTTGGACTTGTCGTGAACGACAACAGCTGGCGCGTCAACACCTACGGCATCGCCGGCGACAGCCGCTCTCAGGGATCCGACGCGCTGAACTTCTATGCGCCCGGCGCGCAGGTGCTGACCAACGCGTTCGCCGGCGGCAATGCCAAGATCTATCCGACCGGCAACGACTTCCCCACCGTCGCGCAATGGCTCGCCGACTTTGTCAGCGTTGCCACGGCCAACTACCAGCTCACGGCGTCGAGCCCCCTCAGGCACGCGGCCGGCGACGGCACCGACATCGGTGTGGACTTCACGGCGCTCAACGCCGCGCTGGCGGGTACACCCGACTCTGGTCCACCGCCACCACCACCACCACCGCCCGACGGATCCACGCCGTACTCCGGCACACCGGTAACGCTGCCCGGGACGGTGCAGTTCGAGAACTACGACGCCGGCGGCGCCAATGTGGCGTATTACGACACCACGGCCTCCAATCTCGGTGGGGTCTATCGCTCCAACGCCGTCGACATCAAGGCGACCACCGACGCCGGCGGCGGCTATCTGGTGGGCTGGACCACGGCCGGCGAGTGGCTGAACTACACGGTCAACGTCGCGGCGGCCGCCACCTACGCGATCGACGTCCGAGTGGCCTCGAGCGGCGTCGGCGGCCGGTTCCACATCGAGGTCGACGGCGTCGACAAGACCGGGGCGATGGCCGTACCCAACACCGGCGGCTGGCAGACCTGGCAAACGGTGACGAAGAGCGGCGTCACGCTGGCCGCAGGCACGCACGTGATGAAGGTCGTGATGGACGCGATCGGGCCGAGCGGGTCGGTTGCCAACTTCAATTGGTTCGCGGCGACTTCCACGTCCGGCTCCGGCTCCACGCCACCGCCGGACGAGGGCGGATCGACGCCATATTCCGGTACGCCGGTAGCGGTGCCGGGGACGGTGCAGTTCGAGAATTATGATGGCGGCGGCCTGGGCGTGGCGTACTCGGACACGACGAGCGGGAACACCGGCGGGGTCTATCGCAGCAACTGGGTCGACATCAAGGCGGCAACCGACAGCGGCGGTGGCTATATGGTCGGCTGGACCGCGGCTGGAGAATGGCTGAAGTACACCGTCAAAGTCGCCGCCACGGCGACTTATGCGATCGACGTGCGCGTGGCGTCGAGCGGCGTCGGCGGGAGCTTTCACATCGAGGTCAACGGCGTGGACAAGACCGGGCCGATCAGCGTGCCCAACACCGGTGGCTGGCAGACGTGGAAGACCCTGACCAAAACCGGCGTGTCGCTGACCGCCGGCACCCAGGTCGTGAGGGTCGTGCTGGACACGATCGGCCCCAGCGGCTCGGTCGCCAACTTCAACTGGTTCGCCGTGAGATAGCCCTGGCCGCTCGCATCACGCGGCGGCGATCGGCGTTGGCGCGGCCCGGCAGCAGCCGGTCCGCTTCGTTCATCCGCGCCCCAAGCCGGGTTCCACCAGCTGCTGGAACCCGGGGTGCTGATTACGCTGGGCGACGGCGACGACTGCCCGATCGTGGCCGGCGTGAAGCGTGACGATTGGCCGCTCGAGGACCCGGCCGGGCAGCCGCTCGAACGCGTGCGCGCCGTCCGCGATGCGATCCGAACCAGAGTCGAGGCGCTGCTGGCGTCGCTGACTGGAGAGTGACGTTCGCGCTATTCGTGCCGGCCGATCGCGGAATGCCGCCGGGTATCGCGCATCGAGACATAGACCAGCAGCGAGGTCGCGATTACGGCGGTCAGGTAGTATGAGAACCACGCCTCGTGGCCGATCGATTTGAACCACAAGGCGATCGACTCGGCGGTGCCGCCGAAGATCGAGACGGTGACCGCATAGGGCACCCCGACCCCGGTCGCGCGCACGTTGGTCGGAAACAGTTCCGCCTTCACCACGGCGTTGATCGACGTGTAGCCGGCCACGATCAGCCAGGCCGCCGCAATCAGCACCCAGGCAACCATCGCGCTGCGCGTCGCCTGCAGCGAGCGCAGCAGCGGGATCGTGCACACCGCGCCCATGACGCCGAACCAGATCAGCAGCGGCTTGCGTCCGATCCGGTCCGACAGCGCGCCATAGATTGGCTGCAGCACCAGCGCGAAAATCAGCGACGTCGCGGTCACCATCGTCGTCTGCATGTCGGTGAGGCCAACCGACAGCTTGAGGAATTTCTGCATGTAGGTGGTGTAGGTGTAGAACGCGGTGGTGCCGCCCATCGTCAGCCCGACCACCACCAGCACCTCGCGCGGATACCTGGCCAGCGCGGCGAGCGAGCCGGACGTGCGCGCCACCTGCTTCGACGCGATGAAATCGTCGGTCTCGTGCAGGTTGCGCCGCATCAGCAGTGCGACGATTGCCAGCAGCGCGCCGATCACGAAGGGAATGCGCCAGCCCCACGCCCTGAGCTGCGCCGGCGTGAGAAAGACCTGCTGCAGCAGCAGCAGGACCAGGATGGCGCACAGCTGGCCGCCGATGAGGGTCACGTACTGGAAGCTGGAGTAGAACCCGCGGTGCTTCTCGTCCGCCACTTCGGTGAGGTAGGTGGCGCTGGTGCCGTACTCGCCGCCGAGGCTGAGACCCTGAATCATGCGGGTCAGACCGAGCAGCACCGGTGCGCCGATGCCGATCGAGGCGTAGGTCGGCATCACGGCGATCATCAGCGATCCAAAACACATCAGCAGCACGGACAGCATCAGGGCACGGCGGCGGCCGTAGTGATCAGCGAGGTGGCCGAACAGCCATCCGCCGAGCGGCCGCACGATGAAACCCAAGGCAAACAGCATCGCGGCGTTCAGCTGCTGGACCACGGGGTCGCTGCCCGGAAAGAAGGCGCTGGCGAAATACAGGGCAAAAGCCGCGTAGGCGTAGAAGTCGTACCACTCGACCAGGTTGCCGATCGAGCCGACGAAGATGGCGGCGAGCCGGCGCCGCACGTCGGCGAGCTGCAGTTGGCTGTCGGTGCCTTCGGTCACATGCATCATGAGGCCTTCAACGCCGCGAGATACTTGCGAACGCGCGCCGCGTTGGCGCCGATGTCGCCGCCACCGACTCGCGACAGCGATCGGACGTCGACACGGCTGCCGGCGGGCTGCGGCGTCACGCGGATCACGATGTCATCCTTGAAGCCGAACCAGAACGTGGTGTCCGTCGCTTCGATGCGGCCACTGGCCGGATCGGACGCGACCAGGTCCCACCCCATGCGTCGGGCCACCGCCAGGGCGTGATCGAAGGCGCGGCCCGGCGCCAGCGGCAGCGTCAGCGGGACGATGTCGGGAAACGCCTGCTTCTGCTTGGCGGCCACGCCAGCGCCGCCATAGTCGACAGGATTCAGCGCGCCCTGGCGCAGGCGCAGGATAGCGAGGAACGGCGGCGGCTGCATGATGTCGGTCGTGATGTCATGAATGGCCGGCACCCGGGAGGCCCGCCACGCCAGAACCGCCAGTGAACCGGTGGCGAGAAACGCCATCAGCATCGCCAGCAGGGGCGTCGACATACCGGTGCCGCGGCGGGCCGCGACGATCACGCCGATGATCGCCAGCGCGAACGTGGCCAGCGCGCCGTAGATCGCCCATTTCATGAGGATGAACGCGCCGCCGAGACCGATGATGCCCTGATGGTGCAGCGGACCGGTGGCGATCAGCGCCAGCAGCGACACGGCTCCCAGCCCGGCCGCGAGCCGCGAGACGCCGCTGGTCCTCGGTTCGTCATACATACGTCACCACTCCGACGCTATAATCCGATCACTGTGGCCACCATCATACGCTCGCCCTTTCTGCTCGGCGCCGTGCTCTGCGCCGCCGCCACCGCCGGCGCTGTCATGTTGGCTCAGCCGGCGGCGAAGAAACAGGCGATCGCACATCGCGGCGCATCGGGATACGCGCCCGAGCACACGGCGGCCGCGTACCAACTGGCGATGCAGCAGAAGGCCGACTTCGTCGAGCCCGATCTCGCGGTGTCGAAGGACAACGTGCTGTTCTGCATGCACGACGACACGCTCGAGCGCACCACCAACGTCGCCGAGGTCTTCCCCGATCGGCCATCGCTCGACTATCAGACGCGGGAGCCGGGCAAGCACTGGCTGGGTAACGACTTCACGATGGCGGAGATCAAGCGCCTCGACGCCGGCAAGTGGTTCAAGCCGGAATTCGCCGGGCAGCGGATTCAGACCTTCCAGGACGCCATCGATCTGGTCCGCGGCAAGGCCGGGCTGTACCCCGAACTGAAGTCGCCGGAGCTGTACCGCTCGCGCAACGTCGATCAGGTGAAGCTGTTTGTCGACATCATGCGCAAGAACGGCCTCGAGCAGCCGGAATCGCTGAAGACCACGCCGGTGATCATCCAGTCGTTCGACGAATCAGCGATCCGCCGCGTGGCCAAGGAACTGCCGACGGTGCCGCGAGTGTTCTTGACGGCGAAGGACGAGGATGTCACGGAGGCGCGCATCCGTGAACTGGCGACGTTCGCCACCGGCATTGCACCGGAGAAGTTCGTCATCGATCGCCATCCCGAGCTGGTCGCGCGCGCGCATGCCGCGGGGCTGACGGTCACATCCTGGACCTTCCGCGCCGACGACAAGGCGATGAAGTTCCCGACCGTGCGGGCCGAGATGTCGCACTTCCTCTACGACCTCGGCATCGACGCGCTGTTTACCAACAATCCCGATCAGTTTCCGCGGCGGTAGAACGGCCGTCTATGAACGGCGCGGTGGGTGCCGCCGGCGAGGCGCGTTGATTCGTCCCTGGCGGATCCCTAGCGGTGCTTTGCCGTGATCGTCAGCGCCTTCGAGTCGTGGAACGCCTCTCGAATGTCACGGCGCTGGCGGATGATCTCGCTGTCCTGTCGGGGGACGATCAGGACGGGTGCGTCGCCGTCCTTCGGCGCCTTCGGCAGGCGCTCACGGCGTTGGCGAACGGGACGCAAAGTATGCATGGTCGACCCTTGATGATCGTACGTCGCCGGCTGATAAGGAGTCCACAGGGCGTACGCCGCCGACGCACGCGCCGGTCGGCCCGACGATCGTCTTCGCGTGCGCGATCACGATAGAATTCACGGAGGTGACGACGGTCCAGCGGTTCCTCGACAGCCACCCCGAATACGCGGCCACCAGCGCTCTCGACGAGTTGCGGGCATCGGAGTACGGCCGTCTCGACGCCCAACGCATCGTGTATTTGGACTACACCGGCGGAGGGCTGCATGCCGAGTCGCAGGTTCGCCAGCACGCCAGCCTGCTCGCCCAGTCCGTGTTCGGCAACCCGCACTCAGCGAGCCCGAGCTCGACCGCAATGACTGATGCGGTGGAACGCGCGCGCGCGAAGGTGCTCGAGTACTTCAACGGCACGGGCGACTACACCGCGGTTTTCACGCTGAATGCGTCAGGGGCCTTGAAGCTGGTCGGCGAAGCCTTCCCGTTCGAGCCGGGCGGACGGCTGCTGCTCACCGTCGACAACCACAACTCGGTCAACGGCATTCGCGAGTTCGCACGCCGTGGCGGCGCCGCGATCGACTACACGCCACTCACGACTCCCGATTTGCGCATCGACCTGCCGGGCGTGCGCAGGCGGCTTGCCGGCGCCGACCCGGCGCGCGCCAATCTGTTCGCGTTCCCCGCGCAGTCGAACTTTTCCGGCGTGAAGCATCCGCTCAGCCTGATTGAGGAGGCCTCTCAATGCGGCTGGCACGTCCTGCTCGACGCGGCCGCCTTCGTGCCGACCAACCGCCTAGATCTCGGTCTCATCTCACCCGATTTCGTCGCCGTCTCCTTCTACAAGATGTTCGGGTATCCGACCGGCGTCGGCTGTCTCCTGATCCGCAACGCCGCGCTGGCCACCCTGCGCCGGCCGTGGTTCGCCGGTGGGACGGTCAATTTCGCCACCGTCCAGGGACGAGGCCATGTGCTGGCGCCGCGCGAGGCTGGATTCGAGGACGGCACGCTGAACTACCTCAGTATTCCCGCGGTCGAAATCGGCCTGCGCCACCTCGAGCGTACCGGCATCGACACACTGCAGCGGCGGCTCGGGTGCCTCACCGAATGGCTGCTCACAGAGCTGCACGGCCTCCATCACGGTAACGGCCAGCCTGTCGTGCGCGTCTACGGTCCGCCGACCGGCGAGGAGCGCGGCGCCACAGTCACGATGAATTTCTACGATCCAGCCGGCACGCTGCTCGACTTCCGGCGCATCGAGGAACTCGCCGGCCACGAGGGGATCTCGCTTCGCACCGGCTGCTTCTGCAATCCCGGGGCGGGAGAGATCGCCGGCGATCTTACGGAAGAGGACATGCGGGCCGGACTGGCTGAAGGTGCGGATCTGACGCTGCCGAGATTTCTGCAACTGATGCATACGCGCGGCGCCAAGACCCTGGGCGCCATCCGCGTGTCGCTGGGCGTGGCGACCAACATCGCAGACGTCGATCGGTTTCTGCAGTTCGCAGCGGGCTTTCGAGATCGCACACTCGCGGCCGTCGGCGCGCTGACGGTCGACGACGCCAACTGCCGCGTGATTCGCGACGGCAGCTGATGGCATTCGCCACGCCTGGGGGCAAGCGCGTCGGAGAGGACACACGCGGTTCAACCACGCGCGTGCATCCGCTCGAGGCGGCGCGTCGCCAGCCTGGCGAGGAGTGAGCAGATCAGAACGATCGAGACAAGTACGAGCGCGCCGGCCCAGGCCTGCCGATGCCAGTCCTCGTACGGGCCGGTCGCATAGGTGTAGACCTGCACCGTGAGCGACGAGATCGGCTGCTTGAGGCTGGTCGAGAAGAACCGGTTATTGAAAGCCGTGAACAGCAGCGGCGCGGTTTCCCCCGCGATGCGCGCCAGCGCCAGCACCGCGCCGGTGACAATCCCGGGCAGCGCAGCCGGCAGCACCACGCTGAACACGGCTCGCGCCCTGGTTGCCCCCAGCGCCAGGGCACCCTCGCGCATCGTCCCCGGCACCAGGAGGAGCAGTTCCTCCGTGGTCCGCGCGATGATCGGAATCATCATCAAGCCGAGCGCGAACCCGCCGGCGAACGCGCTGAACTGCTTGAACGGCAGCACGGCGACGACGTAGGCGAACAGGCCGATCACGATCGAGGGCACCCCATTGAGCGTATCGGCGGCGAACCTGACGGCGGCAGCGAAGCGGCTGCCGGCGTATTCCGACATGTAGATCCCGCTGATGACGCCGACCGGAACCGCCATCACCGCCGCGAGCCCACTGAGGATCAGCGTACCGACGATGGCGTTGGCCATGCCACCGCCGACCTCGCCGACCGGCGTCGGCATGTGCGTGAAGAACGCGAGGTTGAGCGAGCGGATGCCCTGGCTGATGACAAAGAACAGCACCAGGGCGAGCGGGATCAGGGCAAGGACCACCGCGGCGGCACAGAAGCCGACAAACAGCGACGACAGGAGTTTGCGGCGAGCGGTCGGCGTCATGCCGGCGCCTCGGCCGCGACCGGCTCGGCGACCAGCGTCTCGCCGCGCACCATGCTCCAAATCAGCAGCCGCGACAGCGAGTTGATGATCAGCGTGATGATGAACAGCACGAGCCCAATCTCGACGAGGGCCGACAGGTACAACGCGTCGGCCGCTTCGGCAAACTCGTTGGCGACCACCGCCGCCATGGTGTATTGAGGCGCGAACAGCGACAACGCCACCTTCGGGTTGTTCCCGATCACCATGGTGACCGCCATCGTTTCGCCGAGCGCGCGGCCGAAGCCCAGCATGATGGCGCCGATGATGCCGGTGCGCGCGTAAAACACCGCGGCGCGAATCGCCTCGAAGCGCGTGGCCCCCAGCGCGTAGGCACCCTCGCGTTGCGCCGGCGGCACCGACTTGAGCACCTCGCGGGAGATCGACGAGATGAACGGAATCACCATGATGGCGAGAATCAGCGCCGCGGACAGCATGCCGAGCCCCAGCGGCGGACCGGAGAACAGCGGCAGTCTGCGCATCGGGTCCGGCAGCGATGCTTCCAGGGTGCGGACTGCCGGCACGAGCACGAAGATGCCCCAGAGCCCGTAGACGATCGACGGGATGGCCGCGAGCAACTCGGTGACGAAGACGAGCGGCTGCCGCAGCACGGCGGGACACAACTCGGAGATGAAGATCGCGATGCCCAGCGCCACCGGCGTGGCCAGCAGCAGCGCCAGGACCGAGGAGTACAGCGTGCCCCAGATGAAGGGCAACGCACCGAACTCCCCCGCCACCGGGTCCCAGATCTCGGTGCGCCAGAAATTCAAGCCGAATTTCTGAATCGAATCCAGCGATTCGACGGCCAGGACCACGCCGATGCCGCAGACGAGCGCGACCAGCAGGAATCCGAACGCACCGGTTCCGATCCGGAACGCGACGTCGCTACGAGACTTTGACTTTGGCAAGGGCGGCCATTTCGAGCTTGACCACGGCTTCGGGCAGCGGCGCGTACCCGAGATCGGGCGCGAACTTCTGGCCGTCGGTCAGCGCCCACTTGACGAAGTCCACCATCGTCTTCGCCTTGGCCTTGTCCTTGGCGTTTTCATACAGCAGCAGCCAGGTGAACGAGGAGACCGGGTAAACGCCCTTCCCGGGCGCGTTGGTGATCGACACCCGGAAGTCGGCCGGCATCGCCTTGGCCGCTTCCGCCGCGGCCGCGGTCACGGTCTGAACCGACGCCTTCACCGATTCGCCCGCCGAGTTCAGCACGCTGCCGTAAGCGATCTTGTTCTGCAATGCGTAAATCAACTCGACATAGCCAAGAGCGCCGGGCGTCTGCTTGACCAGTCCGGAGACTCCCTCATTGCCGCGGCCGCCGACACCGGTTGGCCAGTTCACCGAGGTGGCGACGCCGACCTTACTCTTCCATTCTGGCGACAGTTTGGATAGATAGTCGACCCAGATGTAGGTCGTGCCGGAGCCGTCGGCACGGTGCGCAACGGTGATGTCGGTCGCCGGCAGCGTCACGCCGGCGTTCAGCTTCGCGATGGCTGGGTCGTTCCACTTCGTGATCTTGCCGAGGAAGATGTCGGCCAGGACCGGTCCGCTGAATTTCAGCTCAGCGCTCACGCCGGGCAGGTTGTACACCGGCACGACGGCGCCGAGCACCGTCGGAAAGTGCAGGAGCTTGCCGGGTGCGCCCTGCAGCTGCTCCGGCGTCATCGGGCCGTCGGTGGCGCCGAAGAACACCGTCTCCTTGGTGACCTGCTGGATGCCGCCGCCCGAGCCAATCGACTGGTAGTTGATTTCCACGTTCGGGTGCATCTTGTTGTACTCGGAAAACCATTTGGAGTAGATCGGATACGGGAACGTCGCTCCCGCACCGTTGATGCGCTGCGTCTGCGCCGCGACGCCCGAGACGAGCGTGGCAGCGGCCGCAGCGGCGACGGCGATCCTGGGGATGGTGCGCATGGGACAGACCCTCCTAGAAGTTAATCAGTGCGTGAAGCGCAATTTTTTTCTGAGCCGGTTGGGCGGGCACGAAGCTGCTGAACGTCTGGCCGTCGTAATCGAGCAGCAGCGAGCTCGTGATGTTGCCGGAATGGGGAAACCAGTAGGCGAGGCCGACGATGGTGCGCTGCCGCGTCTGGTCGAGCGCGCGCTGGTCCGGCACCATGTGGTCGTAGCGCAGCAGCATTTCCCAGCCGATCGTCGAGCGCGGCGTCGCCCAGAACGACCAGCCCTTCGCTTCGATATCCGCCTTGGTGATCGAGGTCTGGTCCTTGGCATCGATCGCGTCGAAGCCGGCGTTCACGTACTTGTGTTCAAAGGTGACCTGACCGACCGCGCGCAACCGCTCGGCGTTCTTCACGTAGTCGTCGCCGACGTAGTACCCGGTGAGCCGGAGGCCGCGCAGAACCGGTGCACCCTGGGCAAACGGCCGCAGCGTGCCGCGAATGTCGAACGCGTGCCGATCGTTGACCTCGGGTTTGGCATAGCCCTCGCCGTTGTAGTAGCCGGCGTGGATCTCGCCGTAGTTCTTCGGGAAGTTGGTGTGAAACGAGACGCCGGCGTCGGCGGAGCTGTAGAAGCCTTCGCGTTCGGTGAAGGTGGTGCCCTGAAACCGATAGCGGTAGATCCCTTCCTCGTAGTCGAGCAACGGCGTCTGCTGGATGCCCAGCCGCACCCAGCTGCCCTTCGGCATCCAGTCGTCCAGGTTGATCTGGCCGAAGGCGTACTTGATCCGCAGGACCAGGCTGTCGTTGCTGACCGTGCTGCCGGCACTGAGCGACACGAGGCCGCTCTCCCGGGTGATGTCCGGCGTGATGCGGTACGAAATGATGTGATTGAGACTGCCGGTGACGTTGATGTAGCTGCGCGAGACGTTGAAACTGCTGGGGTTGATGGAATTGCCGTCCGAATCGGTACCGGTCGGGTTCTGCTGATAGGTGAAGTCGGTATAAATCGTTGCGCCGACCCTGAACGCCGGCGTGTCGTCAGGCGGGGTATAGCCGGCTGCCGGAGTTACTTGGGCAGAAGCCCCAGCGGCGATGGCGCTGGTGAGCCAAAAGGCACTCAAAACGCGTCTCGGATTCATGGCGTCCAACTTATCCGAACCGTGTGGATGCCTCGCGTCGGCACGGTTACGGCCGTGTAAAATCCCTGTTACTTCGACAGGCGACCGATCGAGGTTGAACCGTCTCCGCGCCCGAGCGTCGCGGGAAGGAAATGATGACCGAGGCCTCGATGTACTCGATCTGAATTCTCGTGAACGCGTGCCGCCAGTCGTATGACATCATCAGCAGCCTCCGCGCAGCATCGTGCGCGGACAACATGACCATGCTGTGACGCGACGGCGTTGCCGCTCCGTTACACCGCGCCGATACGATTTCTCTTCACCTGCGTTGAACGGATTCAACCCTCTGGGAGGTTTCACATGCGATTGTTCACGGGCCGCGTCAGACTGCTCGTCATGTTTCTCGTGCTGGGCGCGGGCATCCCGCGCGCCTCGGCGCAGTTCGATACCGCCTCGGTCGTCGGCACCGTCAAGGATTCCTCGGGCGCGACGGTGCCCGATGCGAAAGTCACGCTGACCAACACCCAGACCGGCGTCTCGGTGGTGCGGACGACCACGGCCGACGGCAACTACGAGTTCGTGACGGTGCGCCCCGGCGTCTACATCGTCTCGGCCGAAAAAAGCGGCTTCTCGATCGCGTTGATCGACAACGTCCAGGTGCAGGTCGCGGCCCGCCTCCGCGTCGACATGCAGATGGCCGTGGGCCAGGTGACCGAGAAGGTGGAGGTGACCGCAACGGCGCCGCTGGTCGAGACCGACAGCAGCCAGCGCAGCCAGGTGATCACCGGCGAGCAGATGCGCGAGCTGGCGCTGAACGGGCGCGAGTACTCGTCGCTGGCCCTGCTCTCGACCGGCGTGCGTCAGTCGGCGCTCAACAAGAGCAACCAGGGGACGCCGCGTGAGGGCGCCTTCAACGTCAACGGCCTGCGCAGCACCTTCAACAACTTTCTGATCGACGGCGTCGACAACAACGCCTACGGCACCAGCAACCAGGGCTTCTCCAACCAGGTGATGCAGCCGCCGCCCGACGCGGTCAGCGAGTTCCGCGTGGTCACCAACAACCAGAGCGCGGAGTACGGGCGCGCCGCCGGCGCGACGGTCAACGTCGCCTACCGTAGCGGCACCAATCAGATCCACGGTGACGCGTGGGAGTTCTTCCGCGACACGGCGCTGAACGCGGAGACCTATTTCAAGCCGGCCGACGGCTCGAAGCCGCCACTGCGGCGCAATCAGTACGGCGGCACGCTGGGCGGACCGCTGGTGCAGAACAAGGCGTTCTTCTTCGCTGACTTCGAAGGCTTCCGCCAGGACAAGAAGTCGACCGCGTTCTCGACGCTGCCCAGCACGCTGCAGGACTCGGGCATCCTCAGCGTCGACATTCGCGACCCGCGGACCGGCGCGGTGTATCCGGCCGGCACGGCGGTCCCGATGACCGCGTTTGCGCGCAAGGTGCTGGGCGGCCTGCCGGCCCCCAATCTCTCGGGTGCGGCCAACAACTACTCGATTGCCCAGGACTTCACCAACGACACGGACAAGGCGGGCGGCAAGATCGATCTCCAGGTCAGCCCGGCGCTCTCGATGTTCGGACGCTACGGCTGGCGCAGCCTGAACACCAATGATCAAGCGCCGATTCCGCTGCCGTCGGGGGGCGGCGGCAATGGCAACATTTACACGCGCAACAAGCAGCTGGTGTTGGGCACGACCTACATTCCGTCAGACCGATCGCTGCTCGAAGTGCGGTTTGGCTGGTCGAACACCCAGGGCGGCAAGAATCCGCCGGCGCTGGGAACGTCGGACAACTTCAACATTGCCGGATTGCCGACTGACGCGCGCATCGCGGGAGGCCTCCCGTCGCAGTCGATTACCGGTTACTCGGGTCTGGGCCGGCAGGCGACCAATCCCCAGTGGCAGTACCCGACCGTCTGGAACCCCAAGGTCAATTACTCGTGGCTGATGGGGCGACAGTCGTTCAAAGCCGGCTATGAGTTCCAGCACATCAATGTCGAAGTGCAGGATGTGAACCCGCTGTACGGCCTCAACAGCTACACGGGCCAGTTCAGCCGCCCCGCCGGGGCTGCGGCAAGCAATCTCTACAACCTGGCTGACTTCATGCTCGGCCTGCGCTCCCAGTACGCGCTCAGCACGTTTCTCGTCGCCGACATGGAGCAGGACCTCCATTTCACCTACGTCCAGGACGACATCCGCGTCAACGACAAGCTGACGCTCAATGCGGGGCTGCGTTACGAGTACGCCACCCCGATGTGGGAGGCCAACAACCTTCTCACCAACTTCGACCCGGTCAGCAACACCCTCATTTCGGCCAAGGACGGGTCGATTTACGACCGCGCGCTGGTCGATCCCGATCGCAACAACTTCGGACCACGTCTCGGTTTTGCCTACACCCCGATGGCCAAGACCGTCGTCCGCGGCGGGTGGGGGGTCAGCTATGTGCATGTGAACCGCATCGGATCGGCGAACCTGCTCGGCATCAACGGACCGCAGGTCGTGCGCGCCGCGGTCAACCAGACGCCGACGACCGGGGACTTCGTGCCGACGGAGGCGGGCTTCCCGGCCGGCCTGACCGACCCTTCGAGGTTCGACCCGCTGACCGCGCTCATCAGTTACATTCCGCGCGATTTCCACTCGAGCCCGGTCCAAAGCTGGCATCTCTCGGTGCAACGCGAATTCGGCCCGCATATGCTGCTCGACCTCGCGTATGTCGGCAACAAGGCGACCGATTTGCTGCTGGTCGCCAACTTCAACCAGGCGGCGCCGAACAACGCCGCCGGCACGATTCCGCTGGCGGCCAGGCGTCCGATTTCGACATGGGGAGACATCACCTACAATTTCAATGGCGGCAAATCGCGCTACGACGCGTTCCAGATGAAATACCAGTGGCGGATGGGCGCGGACGTAAACATCCTCAGTTCGCTGACGCTGTCGAAGGCGCGGGACAACGCAGCCGGAGCGCTGGAAAACCAGAACGGCAATTTCCCGTCGCCTCAGGACATCCACAACCTCGACGCCGATTACGGTCCCTCCGCGTACAACCAGCCGTACAACAGCACCACCAGCTTCGTGTGGTCGCTGCCTTTCGGCCGTGGCAAGCGCTGGGGGAACACCATGTCGTCCGCGATGGATCTGCTGGTCGGCGGCTGGCAGCTCGCCGGCATCAATACCATCACCCCGGGCGAGATGGTGACGCTCACCTACTCGCCGGCGGCGGCGTTCCAGGTGTCGGGGATCACCAACGACTTCTCGGGCGCGAACAACTACCGCCCCAACATCACGTGTGATCCGTACGCCCCGGCCGGACAGCAGTCGATCACCAACTGGTTCAACACCGCGTGCGTGTCGATTCCAACCGATCCGAGCCAGCCGTTCGGGAACGCGCCGCGCAACAACGTGCGCGGCCCGAACTTCTGGCAGGTCGACGTCGCGGCGAGCAAAAACATCGCCGTCGGCGATCGCACCAAGCTGCAGTTCCGGGTCGAGGCCTTCAACCTGTTCAATCGCGACAATTTCCTCGCACCCGCGAGCAACCGGAGCGCCGCCACGTTCGGCACCATCACGGCGACCTATGACGCACGTCAGGTACAGCTCGGCGTGAAAGTTATCTGGTAGAAGACCGCAAGAACGTCGCATCACGGTCGCCGGTTCGCGCGGCGGCCGTGATGCCAGCGTCCTATCCCGCGAGTCATCGGAAGACTGCCGATGCTCTGGTTTCTCCCTCGAATGGTTCAGCTACTCGATGTGCCGAGACGTTACACGGAATTTACATAAGGAACCCTGCGCCTCGATCCAAGATCATTGTCCGTTTCCTCGAAAGGTCCGACATGTTCTCGATCGTGCTGCGCAACGCCGCCTCGATCCGACGCTATTTCGTCTCGGCTCATGGCGACTCCGGCTGGGAAGTCATCCTCGAACGTGAAGGCGAGACGCCGCATCACGTCTGGTACCATGATTGGCACAGGGTGGAGCGCACGCTCGCCATTTTCCGGCTGGAGATATCCGACCTGACCGCACGCGGCTGGCAGGTCGTCCACTGATCACGCCGGGCGGAATCTGAGATAGGCATCGCGATTGGGTTGAACGATGAACCGGATGCGCGATCGAAACGGCGCCACCGCCGCTTCCAGCTCCGCCGCGTCCGGCGATCCATCGTCGATGACGACGACTTCGAAATCGGTAAACGTTTGCGCGAAAACTGAATCGAGTGCGTCGGCGATATCGTGGCTGGCACGCTACGCCGGAATGATCACCGAAACGGCCGGACGTGGAATGTTGTGCGGCTGCATCGTTTACGTCTCGGCGCACCCGGTCACTCGCATCGCTCACACGCGCATCATTCAGTCGCGGGGCGACCGCTGTCGCGTGCGACGCCACGAAGTTGGATTGCGGCTGTTCCTGTGGGAGTTGTTGCCCGAGCCGGCTTATAGTCCTGAAGTCGAGGGTCTGAACTCCGAGGCGTGATCCGACGGTTCTTGACTCCCCGAACCGGCATGCGATCGGCGCCGAGCGTTCGGCGAAAAGACTGCCGATCGGAGGTGAGCGGGCATGCCGCCCGCTGGCTCCGATCACATCTCACCGAACCCTCGCCGCCGATCGGATCATGCCGCCCACGTCCCGTTGCGGTAGAGCGTGAGCGCGATGTCGACGTTCTCGCGCAACGTTCGCGCGATCGCCTCCCATGTCTTCTCGCACCGCAGCAGGGTCTTCCACGAGTAGAGGTGCTTGGGCTTGTGGAAATCGCTGCTGGCGACGTACGGGTAGTGCTTCAGGCTGGTCACCGAGAACAGATCGTCGCGATTCGCCGCTTCCCACACATCGACCAGCGCAGCGAGGTTCTTCCGGTGGTCCCAGAGGTAGCAGGTCCCGATCTCCACGCGCCTCGTTGTGCGATGGTGCGGATGACAGGCAACGCTCAGCGCGCCCTGACGGCGGATGGCGTGCAAGATGTCCTCGGCCGGCTGGTCGGCGCTGATGTGCGCGTTGATGTTGAGCGCCACAATGTGCGAGTTCTTGCGGCTGCGGATGTGGTTCTGCGTGATCTCGGCCCCCGGAATGACCAACAGGTCGTAGAGCTTGCGCGCGCGCCGTGCTTCGGCAGCGATCTCTCCGAGATAGGCATCGAAGCGCTCTTCGGTCACGGAGAACTCGCGCCGGCCCAGCGTCAACAGGCGGCCGGCACGAGCGAGCAGATCGTGCTTCATCAGGATGTGATCCGTGATCGCAATGACGTCGAACCGCCGTGTCTTGCCGTACAAATCCACCACCTCGCGCAACGACAGGCGGCCGTCGCTCCAGGTAGTGTGCACGTGAAAGTCGCACAGTAGAAACGGCTCATATCCGGGCACTACACCCTCACGTCGAGATGAGTGCCATCAGCAGGACGATGGCGCAGGATCTCGGACCAGAAGTTGCGCACGTAGACGCTGAACACGGCGGCCTTGCCCATCGCCCGGTAGCGTCGGGCCGACGTCCACACCCAGCAGTCCTGACACAGCGCGACGCGGCCGATAGGGGTCAGCCGACGCCCGAGGTTGGTGTCCTCGCCGTGAAATTCAATCCGGCGATCGAAGCCGCCAATCTGCGCCAGCGCGTCGCCGCGCACCGCGAAGTTGCCGCCATAGAGAATCGCTCCGACGCCGAAGAGATGATGCACGGCAGCGTGGGTGGGCGGCGCGACCAGGACGTCATAGGCTCGCAGCAGGGCGCGGCCGCTCCAGTCCCAGTCGTAGAACCGGTACGGGCCGGTCACCGCCACCGGCGTATGCGTGGCCGAGAAGCGGGCCTCGACGCGCTCGAGCCAGGTGATCGGCACGCGGCAGTCGGCGTCGATATACGCGACGATGTCGGTATGAGCGGCGCGGCGGGCGGTTTCGCGCGCGACCACCAGCCCCTTGGCCGGCTCGTCGATGACCCTGACCCCAGGGACGGCGCGCGCCACCACGCCGGTCTCGTCAGTGCTCGCGTTGTTGATGACCAGAATGTCGTCGGGTGGCCGCGTCTGCGACCGGAGAGAATAGAGACAGCCGGGCAGGAGCCGGCTTTCGTTGAAGGCGCAGACGATCGTGGTGATCGTCAGGCTCATGCGGCGCGATTCGTCATCCACCCCACGATAGCGCGCCGATGTAACAACCTCGCTGCGACGAGATTACATCGCTGCGACGACGACTCGGTCGTGCAAGAGGGTCGCGGCGTGATCGCGTCCCCGATCGGCGCGATTGTGATTGCTAACTGGTTTTGTCGAGCGGTTCCAGCAGGAGGTACCAGCTTTCGCAGTCGGTCCGCGATCCCCCGGCCATGGTCGCCGTGAACGCCAGGTTCAGCGAGGGGATGTTCCAGTGCTGGCGGGCGCGGCCGTTTTCGAACGTCACGCGAAAGGGTTTCAGCAGGTTCTCGGGCGACCCGTGATCGCGATGCTCGTCCTGCACCCCTTTGAAGATCGCGAACTCCCGCCGCGGGCCCATGTGGACCTCGAACTGCCCGACGCCGTTGACGACGTGGTCGTAGACGCGTTCGGCGTAGGAGCCGTCACGATCACGGCACGATTGCCAGTTGCCTTCCAGAATATTGCGGGTGTCGTTGGAGAAGGGGCGGAACAGCTGAGCCGCCGCCGGATGAACCTCGAGCAGCGCCGCTGACGCGCACACACCCATGAGAAGCCAGGCGAAGCTGGCGAACCGCTGACGCACGGTGCTCCTTTCGCATGAAAGCCCTGAAGCAGTCACAGAATACCACCGAATCCCGCCGCGTCGCGTTGCCGGAGGCGCGGCGATCGAACTCTCCAAAACGAATACCAACAGGCGGCGAACGCCAGGTCGTCCGACGAGTCGGTAATCTCGTACAGCGCGTTGGCGAGCGAAATCTCTATCAATCAGCGATTTAAGAGGCGCATCGGCAATGAAACTGGCTGTCGAGATCTTTGCGGAGACCGATCCTCCACTTGTTGCACAGGGCCTGGATAAATCTCCGATTCGGCGGCTGACTTGCAACATTGGGCATCAAGTCGACCACCGTTCCAGTTGTTGGGCGCTGGAGGTGGCCGAGCTGAGTTTCCCCACATTTAACAGCCCGGACATAAGAGTGAAACTTCAGACCGGTACGCTGACCGCGCCACATGGCCAGACATCGTGTCCTCATCGTTGAAGACGAGCAAGACATCGCCGGGCTGATCAAACACACACTCGAGCGCGGCGGCGAGACCGAAGCGCACATCGTCGGATCGGGGGACGCTGCGCTGAAGGCGGTCACCGAGCGAATACCGGACCTCATCATCCTGGACCTGAACCTGCCGGTCGTCGGCGGACTGGAAGTGTGCCGGATCCTGCGCTCGCGTGCCGACGTGCCGCATGTGCCGATCATCATGCTGACGGCACGCACCAGCGAGGACGACCGCGTGTCGGGGCTCGAACAGGGCGCCGACGACTATGTGACCAAACCGTTCAGCCTGCGCGAGTTGACCGCGCGTGTCCACGCGGTGCTGCGGCGCGGGCCGGGCGCCGAGCAACGCCAGGGCCGGTATCAAGGCGCGCGCCTGATGGCCGACTTCGAGGCGGTTGCCATCGCGGTCGATGGCGCGCCGGTCCGGCTGACCCGGCGCGAGTTCGAGCTGCTCCAGTATCTCGTGCAGAACAAGAATCGCGTCGTCTCGCGAGACCGCCTGCTGGAGCGGGTGTGGGGCTACGAGCGCCTGGTCGAGACGCGGTCGGTCGACGTGCACGTGGGCCGGCTTCGAAACAAGTTGAGGGCGGCGGGACACCAGATCGAGACGGTCGTCGGCCTGGGATACCGGTTCGTCGATTGATCGACACCAGGCGTTGTCAAGGCTGTACAGTTTGTCTCAGGCCCGTGCGCCCGCACGAGCCTCAGGAGGACTGCGATGGCCGACCGCGTTCAGAGCTACAAGAAGCACGCCCGATTGTTGCCGCCGTTCCACTTTTTCGTCGTGCCGGTACTGCTCGTGAACTTCGTGAATTCGCTGCGTCACCTCTGGCAGGATCCGACACCGCACTTCGGCTTCGAAGTGGTTGTGGCCGCGGCGCTGGTCACACTGGCATTCATGTCGCGGATCCAGGCCTTGACCGTTCAGGACCGCGTCATCCGCCTCGAGATGCGCTTGCGGCTGCGTGGCATCCTGCCGCCGGACCTCCAGCCCAGCATCGACCAGCTCAGCCACCGCCAGCTGGTGGCGTTGCGCTTCGCGAGCGACGCCGAAATGGCGGAACTGGTGCGCGATGTCCTGGCGGGAAAACTGTCGACGTCCAAGGACATCAAGATGCGAATCAGGAGCTGGCAGGGCGACTGGCTCCGGGCCTGAGCGGACACGCTCTACTTCTTCATTGCGCGCAGAATCTTCGGCGTCAGCATCCAGCGCAAGTCGGCGGGACCGGCGGGCGGCAGATCTTCGACGTCAATCCGGCACACTGCGCCCTTCTTGAACTCGATGGGATGACGCGAGCCGATGAAACGGGCGGCGAGCTCGCCCATCATCGGCTCGTGGCCGATCAGCGCGATGCGCGTCTTGCGCGCGTGCTTCTCGAGATCCGCGACCACGGCGGCATAGGTGCCTTCCGGAGCGAGCGAATCGACATTGACGAGCGACGGCCGGGGATCGAGCGCGCCCGCCACGATCTCCGCGGTCTGGCGCGCGCGGACGAGCGGGCTCGTCAGGACTACTTCGATCGTGACGCCCAGGCGCGCCAGGCTTCGCGCGCCTCGACGCATCCGCGAGATCCCTTCGTCGGTCAATGGCCGTTTGGCGTCATCGGGCCAGGCGTCGCCGCGCTCCTCGGCGAGGCCGTGTCGGACGAAATACAACTCATAGGGCCCTGGCATCCGTTACCCGGCCCGCTGCGACTGCGCGCGGGATGCCGACGCCTGCGCCTGTTCGCCTCGCCGCTCGGCGAGAGCGGTCAGCGTGTCGCGCATGCGCATGTAACGGCCATGCAGGCGCCGGCAGTCATCCTCGAGAGACGTGACGAGGGTCGCGAGGTCGCGCCAGACGGCGACGCTCGGCGGGGCGAGCGAGGCCTGCGTGCGCCGCGCTTGATCGATCAGCATCTGCACGTCGTGCGCGCGTCCGAGCAGATCCTGCGACCGCTTGAGCAGGCGAAGGTCGGCGTCAACGCGCGTGCCCGCCGCCTCGGCCGACAGTTCCACTGCGTACCGCAGTCTCTTGATCGCGATGCGCACCGTATGGAGGCGTTCGGGCAGGTAAACGGCGCCCGCCTCCGCAATGGCAGCAGCCAGACGCTCGGCTCTTTTGGCCACGCGCGCCTCAATCGCCCAGCGCCAGCTGCGCGCCGCAGCCTTCGAGGAAGCCCGTTCGGCAGCGGCCAGGTTCTCTGCGATCCGGTCGAGCTTGTGGGCGAGCCGAGCCATCGCGCTCGTTGGGAGCGTCACAGACAGCTGCTTTCGCGCTTCGTCCCGCGCCTTCGACACCCTGACGCCAACGCGCCCGAGGCCGCCACTGGCGCGACGGCCAGAAACATGCAGCTCGTCTATCTGAATGAGGAGGACGTCGAGCTCGCGAACGGTTCCAAACTGCCGCGTAATCTTCCGCAACCGGCGGGCGATTTTCCTGCCGGTGGCGCGCGGAAGTTGGAGCATCGGGACCAGTTCGCGCAGGCGACGGGAGGCCACTCGCGCCTGGTGCAGGGCGCGCACGTCACCCTGTTCGAGGGCATCGAGCACCCGCGTGAGTTGGTCAACGCGCTTCTTGAGCAATTCCGATCGGGTCGTGGAAACCGGCATGATGTGGGGCGCGAATGGCGGCGGTCTTCATTATAGTAGACACGGAGCTTTCGGGTATTGGACCGGAAGATCCGCCTGGCCAGCTGACTGAACATGCGCATCGCCGCCATCGACATCGGCACGAACTCGATCCACATGATTGTGGTGCAGGTTCGCCCTGATCTGTCGTTCGAAGTCATCGATCGGGAGAAGGAAATGGTCCGGTTGGGCGCGGGCGGACTGGACGGCCGGGCCCTGACGCCTGAAGCCATGCACGCTGCGCTTCAGGTCTTGTCCAAGTTCAGACGGCTGGCCGAGAGCCACAAGGTCGATGAGGTGATCGCTGTCGCCACCAGCGCGACGCGGGAGGCCGAGAACGGCGGCGAATTCCTGCAAGCGGTCAATCAGCAGACAGGGATTCGGCCAAGGGTCATCTCGGGTACCGAAGAGGCCCGGCTCATCCACCTGGCCGCCGTTTACGGCGTCAGCGTCCCGCGCGACGTCGCCGTAGTGATCGATATCGGCGGCGGCAGCGTCGAAGTCACCCGCGGGGTTGGCGCGAACGTCGAGCTGGGCCGCAGCTTCAAGCTCGGCGTCATTCGCCTGACCGAGCGCTTCGTAAAGTCAGATCCGCTCGAACCGCGCGAGGAGCGGAAGCTCGTTCGGCACATCGACGCGGAGATTGGAAAATACCTTCACCAGATTGCGGGCGATGGCTTCGAGCGAGTGATTGGCACGTCGGGAACCATCCTCAGCATCGGGGCCGTGGCGTCGGCGGCCGAGGGACTCGCGCCCGGCTCGCCCCTGAGAAACCGGCGCTTCCCGGCCAAGCAAATTCGCCGCGTCCGCAAGGATCTGGTGGCGCTCGATCTCGAGAAGCGGCTTCGCGTGCCGGGACTCGAGCCGCGACGCGCCGATCTCGCGGTTGCCGGCGCGATCCTTCTCGACGAAATCCTGCGCCGCCTCGGCGCACACGAACTGACCTTGTGCGACCTGTCGCTGCGTGAAGGACTGGTCCTCGACTACATCGCACGGCATCGCAAGGAAATCGTTCAGGCCGATCGCTACCCGGACGTCCGTCGGCGCAGCGTGTTCGAGCTCGCCGAGCGCTGCAACTACTGGCCGGAACATTCCCAGCACGTGGCCCGTCTCGCCATCGGCCTGTTCGATCAGACGCGCGCGATCCACGGCCTGACCGATCGCGAACGCGAATGGCTGGAATACGCGGCTGTCCTGCACGACATCGGCGTGCACATCAGCTACGAGGGCCACCACAAGCATTCGTACTACCTCGTGAAGAACGGCGACCTGCGCGGCTTCGAGCCCGACGAGATCGAGGCCATCGCCCTGGTCGCCCGTTACCATCGCCAGGCGACGCCGAAACGGAAGCACGACGGCTTCTCATCGCTGCGGCGCCGGATCCGCCGCACGGTCCGGACGCTGGCGTCCATCCTGCGGCTGGCGGAGAGCCTGGATCGCAGCCACGCGCAAACCATCACCGGCTTCGAACTCCACGATCGCGGTGACGATGATCTGCTGCAATTGCGAACCACCGGCGACGCGGAGCTGGAGTTGTGGGCCGCCACCCGGCACGCGGCGCCATTCGAACGATTGACGGGAAAGCCGCTCCGCATCGAGGTCAGCGGCCACGCATATGCTGAACAACCTGACGCAACGACACGAGTACCCGGGCAAGCTGTTCGTCGTCGAAGGGATCGACGGCTCGGGCAAGACCACCCAGCTCGCGCTGCTGGCCAAGTGGCTGAGCGCCGCCGGCCATCGCGTGTTCGTCACCGAATGGAACTCGTCCGCCCTCGTGAAGGCGGCGACCAAGACCGGCAAGAAGAAAAACGCGCTCACTCCGATGACGTTCAGCCTGCTGCACGCGACCGACTTCGCTGACCGGCTGCTCTACAAGATCGTTCCTCCGCTGAAGGCCGGCATGATCGTCCTGGCCGATCGCTACGCCTACACGGCGTTCGCCCGCGACGCGACGCGCGGCGTCGACCGGCAGTGGGTGCGCGAGCTCTATAGCTTCGCGGTGCAACCGGATCTATCGCTGTATTTCCGGGTGCCGATCGACGTGTCGGTCGACCGGCTGATGGCGCGGCGCGTGAAGTTGAAGTTCTACGAAGCGGGCATGGACCTGGGCTGGAGCGCCAACCCCCTCGAAAGCTTCCGCCTGTTCCAGGGCAAGGTGCTCGACGAGTACGATCAACTGGTGCAGGAGTTCGCGATGGAGGTGATCGACGCGCGCGGCAGCATCACCGAGCAGCAGCGGCTGGTGCGCAGCGTCATCTCGCAGCACCTCAACATGAATCACGTGGAGAGCAGCGATGACGAGCTCGTCTGACGCGCCGAGCGAAGGCGCCAACGGCAACGGGCACGCCGGCCGCTACTACGGCCAGGGCATCCCGTATCTGCCGCTCGATTCCTATCCGGGCAAACTGATCGCGGTCGAGGGCACCGACGGCGTCGGCCGCAGCACCCAGATCCAGTTGTTGCGCGAATGGCTCGAAATCAAGGGCTACGGCGTGGTCGAAACCGGCTGGACCCGGTCGCAGCTGATGCAGCCGACGATCGAGCTCGCCAAATCGAGCAACACCCTCAACAAGCTGACCTTTGTGCTGCTCTACGCGACCGATTTCGCCGATCGCCTCGAGAAAGAAATCATTCCCGCGCTGAAAGCCGGATTCGTCGTCTTGTCGGACCGCTACATTTTTACCGCGCTGGCCCGTGCCGGCGTACGCGGCGTCGATCGCCAGTGGCTGCGCGACCTCTACGGATTTGCGATCGCCCCGCATATGGTCTTCTACCTGAACATTGACGTGAAGACGCTCATCGGCCGCGTGCTCGAATCGCGCGGCATGGATTTCTGGGAATCGGGAATGGACCTGAAACACGGCGACGACATCTACGATAGCTTCCGCGCCTACCAGCAGAGACTGCTGAAAGAATACGCGTCGATGGGCGACGAGTTCCACTTCCGCACGCTCGACGCCCGCCGCTCCGTCGACCGCATTCAGGATGAACTGAGGAAGCAGGTCGGCGCCTTTCTCGAGCCGGTCGAGAAGACGCCGGACGCAGCGGCCGTCGCGGCTAAGGGTTGAACCTCGCCCGCAGCCCTCAGCCCTCAGCCCTCAGCCCTCAGGCCTCAGGCCTCAGGCCTCAGGCACTCAGCCGTACCGCCTCAGCCCTCAGCCGCAGCGCCCTCTTCCCCTACTGCTACTGCGGCTGGTCGTTTGTAGGTTGCCAAGGCATGGTCCCAAAAGCGATTGAAGTAGGCGCGAAGCGCCTCGACCCCGGCCGGGTTCAGGGCATACACGCGCCGGTTGCCCTCAGCACGGTCCGCGACGAGGTGCGCCTGTTTCAGGATCCGGAGGTGCTGTGAGACAGCTGGTCGGCTGACCGGCAGATCACGGGCCAGCTCGCCCACTGGCTTGGGGCCATTCAGCAGGCTCTCGAGGATGGCTCGCCGGGTCGGATCACCTAGGGCATCGAGCTGCTCGGCATGTTTGTAAGTTACCACTGACGGTAAGTATATACTTACATCTTTACCGGAAGTCATTTAACTCAGAGGAAATGTTAGAGACTGCCTCGTTCGCTATCGTGTGGACGGCATGTCGACGGCGCCCCCTCGAGTCCAGATCCCTGTGACTCGCTCTCCGCAACCTGAACCGGCCGTTGAGGCGATGGGAAAGATCGACGTCACCGCGCTGGACTTCTACTATGGCCCTCGGCGGGTGCTGGAGCAGATTTCAGTTCGCATCCGCCCCAACGAGGTCACCGCGCTCATCGGACCGTCGGGCTGCGGCAAATCGACTTTCCTGCGCACACTCAACCGCATGAACGACATTGTCCCCGGCTCGCGGGTCGAAGGCGCGGTTACGATCGACGGTCAGGACATCTACGCCTCATCGGTCGACGTGGTCGACCTCCGGCGCCGCGTCGGCATGGTCTTTCAGCGCTCCAACCCGTTTCCAAAATCGATCTTCGACAACGTCGCCTACGGCGTCCGGATCAACCGCTTGACCGGGTCCCGCGAGGAACTCGGCGGCCGCGTCGAGTCGAGCCTGCGGTCGGCGGCGTTGTGGGACGAAGTCAAGGATCGCCTGCACACCTCCGCGCTGTCGCTCTCCGGCGGCCAACAGCAACGGCTGTGCATCGCCCGCGCCCTGGCGGTAGAACCTGAGATCCTGCTGATGGATGAGCCGGCATCCGCGCTGGATCCGATCGCGACTCAGCGAATCGAGGAGCTCATCTACGAGCTCAAGACCCACTACACCATCGTCATCGTCACCCACAACATGCAGCAGGCGGCACGGGTGTCGGACGTGACCGCGTTCTTCTGGCTCGGCAAACTCATCGAGTGCGACCGGACGGACAAGATGTTCACCGCGCCGACCCAGAAGCTGACTGAAGACTACGTCACAGGAAGGTTCGGCTGATGTCGTCGTCCGAACAACGCGTCCGTCATTTCCAGGACGAGCTCGAGCAACTGAAGGCGCGCCTCCTCGAGATGGGCGGCCTCGCTGAGGAAGCCGTTCGGCTCGCCGTCAAAGGGCTCGTGGATCGCGACCGCGACCTGATCGCGCGCGTCCTGTCGGGCGACGGCCCTCTCAACGCGCTCCACATCGAAGTCGACAACCGCTGCTTCACGCTGCTGGCGCTGTACCAGCCGATGGCGGTCGACCTGCGGGCGATCGTCGCCGCGGTGAAGATCAACACCGATCTCGAGCGGGTCGGCGACCTCGCCATCAACATCGCCGAGGCGGCACAGCGCTATGTCGGTCACGTTCCGGTCAAGAAACTGATCGACATCCCGCGCATGGCCACCATTGCACAGCGGATGCTGCGCGATGCGCTCGACGCGTTCGTGCGCCGCGACACCGAACTCGCCCAGCACGTCCTCAACGAAGACGACGCGCTCGACGCGCTCAAGACCCAGATTTTTCGCGAGCTGCTCACCTACATGCTGCAGGATCCGACCACCATCGAGCCGGCGCTCGATCTGATTCTCGTCTCGCGCCACCTCGAGCGGATCGGCGATCACGCCACCAACGTCGCCGAAGACGTGATTTTCATGGTGCTCGCCAAGGACGTGCGCCACCATTCCGCCGAAGGCGGCTAGCATCGGCGCGCGGCCCGATCGACCGATCGACCGCGTCGGATGGGTCTGTGCCCTCCGGTCAAAAGCGACTTTCGCGGCGACATCGCGGTATAACATAGACTGATGTCGCAGACGCGGCTGTGCGTCTTCTGCCGGCGTCACGCCGTCGAACCGGCCTGGCGACCATTCTGCAGCGAGCGGTGCAAGTTGCAGGATCTGGCCCGCTGGGCCGATGGCACATACCGGATTGCCGCCGAGCCGGTAGCCGATGCAGATGGCGAGAGCGACGACAGCCTGAAATCTGACCACTGAATCCGCCGTTGGCAGCCTGCAACCAGCACGCCCACTGACACCATGGCCGACACGATCACCATCGTCGACAACCGCACCGGAAAAAAGTACGAGCTGCCGATTCAGGACGGCACCATCCGGGCGATGGACCTGCGCCAGATCAAGGAAAAGCCGGACGACTTCGGCCTGATGACGTACGACCCGGCCTTCATGAACACCGCGAACTGCCGCAGCGCCATCACCTACATCGACGGCGAGCAGGGTATTTTGCTCTACCGTGGCTACCCCATCGAGCAGCTCGCGGAGCAGAGCGATTTTCTCGAGACCGCCTACCTGATTCTCTTCGGGGAGTTGCCGACCGGGCAGCAGCAGCAGACCTGGACCCGCGAAATCACGCTTCACACGATGCTCCACGAGAACATCAAGAAGCTGATGGAGGGATTCCAGTACGACGCGCATCCGATGGCCATCTTCTTGAGCATCGTCGGCGCGATGTCCGGCTTCTATCCTGACGCGAAGGACATCTTCAACAAGGAGTCACGGCTGAAGCAGACGCACCGGGCCATCGCCAAGGTGCCCAGCATCGCGGCGTGGGCGTTCCGCCATAGCATCGGCCGTCCCTACGTCTACCCGGACAACGACCTGAGCTTCACCGGCAATTTCCTGAACATGTTGTTCAAGATGACCGAGCTGAAGTACCAGCCGAACCCGGTGCTGGCGCGCGCCCTCGACGTGCTGTTCATCCTCCACGCCGACCACGAGCAGAACTGTTCGACCACGACGATGCGGACGATCGGCAGCTCGCATTCCGATCCCTACTCGGCGCTGGCCGGCGCGGCCGGCGCGCTGTACGGTCCGCTGCACGGCGGCGCCAACGAAGCAGTGCTGCGCATGCTGCACGAGATTGGATCGGTCGGCAAGGTCCCGGAGTTCATCAAGAAGGTGAAGTCCGGCGAAGCCGGCAACCGTCTGATGGGATTCGGGCACCGCGTCTACAAGTCGTACGATCCGCGCGCGAAGGTGGTCAAGCGCATCGCCGACATCGTCTTCACGGTCACGGGTAAGAATCCGCTGCTCGAGATCGCGCTGGAGCTGGAACGCATCGCGCTGCAGGACGATTACTTCGTCTCGCGCAAGCTGTATCCCAACGTCGACTTCTACTCGGGCTTGATCTATCAGGCGATGGGATTTCCGGTCGAAATGTTCCCGGTGTTGTTCGCCATCCCGCGGACCGCGGGCTGGATCGCGCAATGGGAGGAGATGCTGCTCGATCCCGAGCAGAAGATCGCGCGGCCGAGGCAGATCTACACAGGACCGCCGCAGCGAGACTATGTGCCGAGGGAGAAACGGGCGTAGAATGCGCCGATGGCGAAGGCGCTGCTCGCTCTTGCGCTCGGACTCCAGACCCTGACTCCCGCGGCGAAGTTCGACTCTGGACGCGCCTGGGAACATCTGCGCCAGCTCGTGGCCATTGGCCCGCGGCCATCCGGCTCTCCGGCGATCGAGCAGACCCGCAAGTACATCAGAGAACAGCTCGCCGCCAACGGCCTCACGGCCGTCGAGCAGGCCTGGGACGATCAGACGCCGCTCGACAAAGTTCACATGGTGAACCTCGTCGCCACGATTCCCGGGACGCGCAAGGAGCGGATCATCATCGCCGGGCACTACGACACCAAGCTGTACCGGCAGTTCCGGTTCGTCGGCGCCAGCGACGGCGGGTCGAGCGCAGCGTTTCTCCTCGAGCTCGGTCGTGTCCTCAAGGCGCGCAAGAACCCGATGACCATCGAGCTGGTGTTCCTCGACGGAGAGGAGGCGCGGCTGCCGGACTGGGGCGGCACCGACAACACTTACGGCAGCCGGCACTACGTCGAAGCGGCCAGGCGCGATGGATCGCTGGCGAGCCTCAAGGCGATGCTGCTGGTCGACATGATTGGCGACCGCGATCTCGACATTCGGAAAGACTCGAACTCGACGCCATGGCTCACCAATCTGATCTGGGACACGGCCCGGCGCCAGAATCTCGACGACTATTTTCTGCCCGACTCGACGCGCATCGAGGACGATCATCTGCCGTTCCTCGCCGCCGGCATCCCGTCGGTCGACATCATCGATCTCGACTACGAGGCGTGGCACACGGCCAAAGACGGTCTGGACGCCGTCAGCGCCCGCAGTCTGCAGGTGGTCGGCGACGTGATCCTCGGCGCGCTTCCGGCCATCGAATCTCATCTCACCAAGACGCTGGTCCTGACCGGACGACGGATCGGCTCACGCCGGTCGTACAAGATCTTGAGAGCGAACGCCCGGCTGCGACGGCCGCACAAACGGCTGGCGCATCCGTCGATGATCACCACGCCGACCGAGGCGCACTGAATTCGACTGCGGTTGTTGGCAAGCGGGAAGGCTTCCGCCGATGGCGAACGATGGGCTCCGGGTCCCTCGCTCGGCCGACGCGTCGGCGCGACGCTGATGGGCAATCGCTGTCGTATCATCCCTGATAGCCATTCGGGCCCAGCTGCACTCGCGTGTGGTCCGGATCGGTGAAGTACAGCTGATCTCCGCCGCTGGTCCGATTCGCCGGATTGCGATCCACGTTCGCCTGTATCCCCTGCTGCCTCAACCGGTCGGCCATCTTGTCGGGGTCGAACTCGTCCACGCCGATGCAGAAGTGGTTGACGGTTCCAGGGTTGGGTAGCTTGTAGAGCCCAAGAAAGCCATCGCTGAGCCCGAGGTTGATGCCGCCGTTGCCGGGCCGGCTGACGATCTCGAGGCCGAGCAGCGCCGTGTAGAACTCCGCGGACTTTTCCACGTCGGTCACGGCGAGCGAGACATGATTGATTGTCCGGCCGCGCGCCACAGGCGACGGCGCGCCGGCTTGGGCGGCAGCCGGCACCACTCTCGCCGCAGCGACCAGGCCCGCCAGCGCCGCCACGAGATCGCGCCGCGACATGGCCCGCGACGCGAATCGCCCCACCAGATCGTCGATTTCCCGCCTCATCCCTCACCTCCGGTCTGTATCCTAAGCCCTCATCGCTTGCCCTCAGCCCTCAGCTTTAAGCCCTAACTGTCCGCACTCCCCCACGTCTAACCTAGGCAGATGGACGCGACTGAGGCGGGAGCGGTCCTGGCCCGTGCCCGCCAGGGTGACAGCGAGGCGTTTCGCGCGCTCGTCGAGCAACACAGCCGGAGTGTCTTCCGGCTGGCGTTTCGCATGACCGGAAACGAGCAGGATGCCGAAGATGTGGTGCAGGAAAGCTTCTTACGAGCGTATCGCCAGCTGGGACGGTTCGAGTCGCGCGCCAACTTCGGCACCTGGCTGTATCGCATCGTGTCCAACTGCTCGGTGGACCTGATGCGGGCAAAACAGGCGCGGCACGATCAGGTGCGCGGCGACAGTCTGGACGCGGACGCCATGGAACTGCCGGCGGCGGACGTGCCTGGGCCCGAGCGCATGGCGCAAAGCGCGGAGATCGACAAGCGGGTGCAGGATGCGCTGCAGGAGCTGAGCCCGCTGGAGCGAGCGGCGTTCACCCTGCGGCACTACGAAGGACGGACCATCGACGAGATCTGCGCAACGCTCGGGTTGGGAACAAGCGCGGCCAAACACAGCGTGTTTCGCGCGGTCAGGAAACTGCGCGTCGCGCTGGCGCCGTTACGGAGTCAGGAATCGTGACGCACCATTTCAGCGAAGACGAACTCACGCTCTACTACTACGGCGAAGGGCGCTGGCGCCCCGGCATCGAGAGCCACCTCGAATCGTGCGCGGACTGCGCCGCCGCGTATCGCGAGATCGCGGGTACACTCTCGTTGATCGCGACGCCCGAGGCGCCCGAGCGCGGCGATCAATACGGTCTCGAAATCTGGCAGCGGATCCGTCACCAGCTCCCGGAGCGGGACCACCGGTTCTGGGGGTTCTCGAGGTTCGTAGCGTTCTCACCCTCGGGGTTGGGTCTGGCGGCGGCAGCCGCGCTCCTGGTGGTCGCCGCCTTCGTCGGGGGACGCGCCTGGCAGCGGGCCGCGAGCTCTATCGACACGACCGCGGCGAACCCTGGCGGACCGGGACACCTTGCCAACGCTGAACGCCCTGCGAGCCTCGAGCACTCCCGGAACCAGATCCTGCTCATCTCGGTTGCCGATCACCTCGAGCGGTCCGAACGGGTGTTGAGCGACATCATGAACGCGCCGCGCGGCGACATCTCGGCCGAGCAGCGCTGGGCCGACGATCTGCTCGCTGCCAGCCGGCTCTATCGCCAGGACGCCGTCGACGCCGGTGAGCAGTCGGTGGCGGCGATTCTCGACGACCTCGAGCGCAGCCTGATCGAAATCGTCAACAGCCCATCGAAGATCAGCGCCGCGGAGCTCGAACAGATCCGGCGGCGCATCGATGCGGCATCGCTCCTCTTCAAAGTGCGGGTGATGAGCGACGACCTCCGGCAGCGCGAACAAACGCCAGATCGTCCCACCCCGCGAACGTCAACCACCACACGAGTCACAAGCTGACCATCATGCATACGAAAGTCATGTGTCTGTCCTCGATGTTCATAGCGGCGCTGGCGGGGCCGGCGGCGGGCCAGACGCTGCCGCCGCTCATCCCGGCACTGCCCGCGATCGCGGTGCTGCCGGCGCGACCATCGGTCCGATTGCTGACGCCGTCTTCGTCGGTGCGGCTGCTGGTCGGGCGCTGGGGGCTGTCGTCGACCGACTCGGACGATCGGGCCGACGATCTCTACGATCGGGCCCGCGACCTGATTGAAGAGGGCAAATTCGATCGGGCGGTGTCGGACCTCGATCGACTGATTGGGCTCAAGAGCAACCGCACCGACGCGGCAATCTATTGGAAAGCTTACAGCCTGTCGAAGCTGGGGCAGCGCGCCGATGCGCTCGCCGCGCTGGGCGATCTCTACAAGCAGTTCGCCGACAGCCGTTGGATCCGCGATGCCAAAGCGCTCGAAGTCGAAGTGCGTCAGGCGTCCGGGCAGGCGGTCTCCCCCGCCTCGCAGGCGGACGAGGAGCTGAAGCTGATGGCGCTGCGCGGCATCATGCAGAGCGATCCCGAGCAGGCGCTGTCGGTGCTCGAGAAGATGCTGACCGGAACCAATTCACCGAAGGTCAAGGACCGCGCGCTCTTCGTCCTCAGCCAGAGTCACTCTGCGCGGGCGCGCGAGATTATCGCCGGCGTTGCCAGGGGCAACGCCAACCCCGACCTGCAACTGCGTGCGATTCGCTATATCGGCATCATGGGCGGCCCCGACAACCGCCAGATCCTGGGCGACGTCTACAAGTCGAGCAACGACTCAGCGGTCAAGCGTTCGATTCTGCGCAGCTTCATGACGGCCAACGATCGCGAGCGGCTGTTCGCCGCGGCGAAGACCGAGACCGACGCCAGCCTGCGCGGCGAAGCGATCCGGCAGCTCGGCGTCATCCACGCCAGCAGCGAGCTCGCCCAGCTCTATCAGAGCGAAACCTCGATCGATCTGCGCAAGTCGATCCTGCAGTCGATGTTCGTCGGCGGCGACAGCGACAAGCTGATCGAGCTGGCGAAAAACGAGAAGGATCCCGAGCTGCGCAAGACGGCGATCCGCAATCTCGGACTGATGAAAGGCCCCGACACGACCGCGGCGCTCACCGGCATCTACGCGTCGGATGCATCGATCGAGGTCAAGAAGTCGGTCATCAACGCGCTGTTCATCCAGGGCAACGCCGCTGGACTGGTTGCCCTGGCGCGTGCTGAGAAGAACCTCGAGCTGAAGAAGGAGATCGTGTCCAGGCTGTCCAACATGAAGTCCAAGGAAGCGACCGACTATCTGATGGAGCTGCTCAAATGAGGGGATCGGCGACGTTCGTGGTTTGCCGTTCACCGTTCGTCGTGGCCCTCGCGCTGCTCGCGTCCGCGGCATTCGCCCAAGGCCGTATCTCGAACGCGAAGACCGAGACGCGACCGGCCGGGCAGGGGCTCGAGCGCGAGGTCCGCGCCGCCGCGGCTCGGAGCGGGGTGACCTGGATCGGCTATCGCGTGCCGATGGTCGCCGGGCCGCGGCAGATGTGCTGCTTCGATACCATCTCGGACTCCTCCTTTTCTGGTGGAATGTGCCGGCTCGAGAGCGGCGGCGGGGTTTCGATGAACACGGGCGACCTGCGCAATCGCAACGGATCGCGTGTGCTCCTCGAGCCGGCCACCGAGATGCTGATTCTCGCGCGGCTGGAAAACGGCGTCGTCAGTCGCGTGAGAACGTTCACGCCCGACTGCGACATCGACGCCACCGCGATGCCGCTCGTCTGGCTTACCGACGTCAAAGCCGACGAGAGCGTCACGTGGCTGTCGTCGCTGGTCGCCGCCGCGCCCGACAGCGGAGACGGCCACGATCGGGTGGGCAAGACGGCGATGAGCGCGATTGCCCTGCACAACAGCGCGTCCGCCGACCGGGCGCTCGAGGGCTTCGTCGCCCCGACACGACCGGAGTGGCTGCGTGCCGAGACGGCGTTCTGGCTGGGCAGCACCAGGGGCGAAGCTGGCGCACGCCTGCTCGCCCGCATGCTGGCGCAGGACCTCAGCGACAAGGTGCGCGATAAGGTCACGTTTGGCCTCTCGGTCAGCAAGGTGCCCGCCGCGCTGACGACCTTGATCGCAACGGCGCGGGACGACAAGAGCACAAGAGTCCGCGGTCAGGCCTTGTTCTGGCTGGCGCAGAAGGCCGGCAACGAGGCGATCGCCACCATCACCAACGCCATCGACAACGATCCGGAGACCGAAGTGAAGAAAAAAGCGGTCTTCGCGCTCAGCCAGCTGCCCCGGGACGAAGGGGTGCCGAAGCTGATGGAAGTGGCACGCACCAACCGCAACCCCGACGTGCGCAAGCAGGCGATGTTCTGGCTCGGACAGACCAGGGATCCGCGCGCCGTGAAATTCTTCGAGGAGATCCTCTTGAAGCGGTAGTCAGAAGCCGTGGTGGCGCTCGGGCTCCGGTTTGTGGGCGCTCGGTTTGATCTTCACGTCGCCGCCGATGATCCGCTGCACCTTCTCGTGGCTGAGCATCCGATCGGAGGCCTTGGCGGCGGCGAAAATGCGGTCCACCAGCTCGTCGGTCGCCTCGAGGCCGCGGCTCTCGAGCCAGAACACGACGTTTGACCGACCCGACATCGGGCCGACCTCAATCTCCTGCTGCCGGCCCACCAGGCTGGCGGGAACGGCGGCATAGACCGCGTCCATCAGCGCGCGATCGCCCATCCGAAACGCCTTGACGACCGCCGCCGCATGTACACCGGTGGCGGTGCGGAAGGCGTCGGCGCCCAACACCGGATAGTTCGGCGCGATCCGGACATCGCAGGCCTTGGCCACCGCCTGCACATAGGCCGGCAGACCGGTGAGATCGTTGTCGCGGTAGCCCATCATCACGAGGTTGACCATCAGCAGATCGATCGGCGTGTTGCCGCAGCGCTCGCCGATGCCGAGCGCGGCGCCGTGCAGCCTGGTCGCGCCGGCCTCGAGCGCGGCGATGCTGGACGCGACGCCGAAGCCGCGATCGCGGTGGCCGTGCCAGTCGATGCCGACGTCCACGGCCAACTCGGCGATCAGTGATTTCACAAAGGTCACGACGGCGCGGGCGCCGCTTGGCGTGGCGTGCCCGACCGTGTCGGCGACGCACAGCCGCTTGGCGCCGGCGCGAATCGCGGTCGTAAACAGACGCCGCAGCGACACCGGATCGGCCCGCGTGGTGTCTTCGGTCACGTACATCACGTCGACGCCTTCGCGAGCGGCGAACGCCAGCGCGTCGGCAGTACATTTCTCGAGAAAGTCCAGCGTCCACCCTTCGGCGTACTGCCGGATCGGGCTCGATCCGATGAACGCGCCGCACTCGATCGGCACGCCCGTGCGCTGCTGAATCTCGGCGATCGGCTTGATGTCGGCAACCAACGTGCGCGCGGCGCAGTTGGCGCGGATCTCCAGCCGGCCTGCCGCGATCGCACCGGCCAGGAGCTCGACGTCCCTCGCGACCTTCGGACCAGCGCCCGGCAGACCGATGTCGGCGGTCTCGATACCGAGCCGATCCATGTGGTGCAAAATCTCGATTTTCTGATCGATCGTCGGCGAACGCACCGACGGCGACTGCAGGCCATCGCGCAGCGTCTCGTCATCGAGCATCGCGATCGGCTTGCCGGCGCCCTCGGGGGACGCATCGTGGTTCCAGTCGTGAATGAGCGGATGGGGCGCTACGCGCACAGGGTCACCGTGGGTTGTCCTGGAGCGCAAGTGGATCAGGCTGGGAAGCCGATGCGGCTGACCGGGGCGAGCATGAATGGGGCCTGTCAGCCGGCCGCGCACGCCGTGACGCCCAGGTGATGGCGATCAACCCCGGAACGAGCACCGCGGCGAACGCGACCGTTGCGATCGAGAAACCTCGACTGATTGCCGGCCGCATCCAGTCGTCCATGTTGGCAAACGATCCGCCCGGCACGGCGGCGGCCCGGATCGCTGCCACGATGTAGTCGCGACCCGCGACCACAATCACATGATCGAACACTACGTTCCAGACGATGACGGCCCAGACGACCCAGAGGACCCGGGCGATGCGCGCGGCCGGGCGTGGCTGCCTCCACCTCATGACGCGGCGCCGCGCGGCCGCGAACAGCATAGGTTCGATTATGGCACGGCGGCGTCAGCGGCGGCGGGCATAGGCGCGAATGACGATGATTACCACTGCGGCGCCCACCGCAACATAGCTGACCCACTGCTCCTGGGAACCGACGCTCGACAGCCGTGCCACAGAGAGGGCGGCAGCCACGAGAATCGCCAGCGCGATCACGGTCGGCACCAGCCCCGAACGCGACCCGCCGCGCGGGACCGGCGCCGGCTGGTACTTCGCCTCGGTCGTCGCGGTCCCGCATTTGTAGCAGATCAGCGCCTTGTCGGCGATTTCAGTTCCGCAGGATCGACACGTCATCGTGCCACGACCAGCAACTATACCTTGAGCACGTCGTCGTCCCTGGCGACGAGCGCGTAGAGGACCGGCGCCAGGAAGATCGACAGGGCCAGCCGCGATACCAGACCGCCGACGATGACGATAGCGAACGGTTTCTGCGAATCGCTGCCGATGCCGGTCGACATCGCTGCCGGCAGCAGGCCGATGCAGGCGACCAGCGCGGTCATCATGATCGGCCGCAGCCGGAGCAGCGAGGCCTCGTGCGTCGCCGTCGTGATGTCTTTGCCCTCGAGGCGCAGCTTGTTGATGAACGAATACAGGATCACGCTGGTTTGAACCGCGACGCCCATCAGCGCCACGAACCCAAACCCCGACGATACGCTGAAGTTGGTGCCGGTCAGCTTCAGCGCGAGCAGCCCGCCCACCGGAACCGTCAGCAGCACACTGAACATGATAATCAGCGGAAACTTGACGTTCCCATACAGGGCGAACAGGATGAGGACAATGAGCACAACCGTGAGAGGCAGGATCACCGCCATCTGTGCACGCGCAGCGAGATACTGCTGATACTCGCCACCCCAGTCGAAGGTGTAACCGACGGGCAGGTGCACCGCTGCCGACACTTGCTTCTGCGCGTCTTGGACCGCGCCTGCCAGGTCGCGCCCTTCGACGCTGAATTGAATCCCCACGAACCGTGAATTGGATTCGCGATAGATGAACGAGGCGCCCTTGCTGACTTTGATGTCGGCGAACTGGCTGAGCGGCAGATGCTGGTTGTCCGGCGTCGCGACCAGGATGTTCTTGATTGCCTCCATGTTCTGGCGATACGGCTCCTGCAGGCGCACGACGAGGTCGAACGAGCGTTCGCCCTGGATGACCTGCGTCGCGGGCGCACCGCCGACCGCAGTCTCGACCAGCGCGTTGATGTCAGCGACGTTCAGGCCGTAACGCGCGATCTTCGCGCGGTCCGGCTCGATCGTGAGGCTCGGCTGTCCCAGTTCGCGCACCAATGACACGTGGGTGATGCCCGGCACCCGCGCGATCGCTCGCTGCACCTCTTCTCCCTTCGACTCGAGCGTGGCGAGGTCGGCCCCGAATATCTTCACGGCCAGGGAGCTCTTCAACCCCGTCTCGGCTTCGTCCACCGCGTCTTCTGCCGGCTGGGTATAGTTGAAGATGACGCCAGGAAACGCCTCCAGCTTCTGGTGGATCGCGTCGATCAGTTGAGCCTTGGTTCGTACCGATCCGCGCCAGGACGGATCGTCGTAGGGCTTGAGTCCGACGAAGTATTCGTCGTTGAAAAAGCCGATTGGATCGGTGCCGTCATCGGGGCGGCCCAGTTCGTTGGCCACGGTCGTAACCTGGGGGAACCCCATCAGCAGTCCGCGCAGCTGCGGCCCGAGCTTTGATGCCTCATCGAACGAGATGGTATAGGGCATCGTCGCGCGGACCCAGAGCGATCCCTCGTCGAGGTGCGGCATGAACTCGGCCCCGATGAAGGGCACGAGCAACAGCGACACACCGAAAATCGCGACGCACGCCACCAGCGTCGCCGCACGGTGGCGAAGGCTGACGTCGAGCAGGCGATCGTAGGCGCGGAGGACGTAGTCATAGAACGGTACCTTCGGGTTCTTTGACGTGCTTCCGCAGGAAGACCGCGCAGAGAACGGGCAGCAGCGTCAGTGAGCACAGGAGCGCCCCCATCAGCGCGAATGCCATCGTGTCGGCCATCGGCCGAAACAGGCGCCCCGACGGCCCGGTGAGCACGTAGATTGGCAGATACCCGGCGACGATGACCGCGATCGCGTAGAAGATCGGCCGCTCGACGTCCTTGGCGGCCAGCCGGATCACCGCAATCGGATCGTATGTCTCGCCGTGGCGGTCGGCCAGCTCGCGAAAAATGTTCTCCACCATCACTACCGCGCCGTCCACAATCATGCCGAAATCGATCGCGCCAATCGACAGCAGGTTGGCGGGAATGTGCGCCCAGTCGAGGCAGATGAACGAGAACAGCAGCGCGAAGGGAATCGTCACGGCGACGATCAGCGCGGTGCGTACGCTGAAGAGGAAGATGCCGAGGACCACCAGCACCAGCACCATGCCGCGCACCAGGTTGCGCTCGACGGTCCTGGTGGTCTCCTCAATCAGGTCGGTGCGGTCGTAGTAGGGAACGATCTTCACGTCGGGCGGCAGCACGCCGTGGTTGAGGGTCGAGGTCAGCTCCTGGACCTTCTTCAGGATCACCTGTGCCTGCTCGCCGACCCGCATCAGGATGACGCCCTCGACCGCGTCGTTCTGCTTCATGTAGCCGAACTGCCCGAGCCGCGGCGCCGACCCGATCGCCACCGTGCCGATGTCGTTGACGGTGACCGGGATGCCGGCGTGCGCGGCGATCACGATGTGGCCGATGTCCTCGAGCGACTTCACCAGCCCGAGCCCGCGGACGTAGTAGAACTGACCGCCCTGCGAGTAGAAGCCGCCGCCGGCGTTGGCGTTGTTGCTGGCCAGTTGCTGGACGATCTGCGGCACGGTGACGCCGTAGGACATCAGCCGGTGCGGATCGATCTGCACCTGGTACTGCATCGTCTCCCCGCCAAGGCTCGAGTCGTCGGCGACGCCCTGGATGGCGCGGTAGCGCCGTTCGAGCACCCAGTCCTGGAGGATCTTGAGCTCACGAGCCGATCGGTCCGGGCTCTGCAGCACATAGCGGTAGATGAGGCCGCTGGGGCTGAACAGCGGCGACATGCCGGGCGTGACGCCGGACGGCACTTCGGCATCGGCGATCCGCTCGAACGCCTGCTCGCGGGCGAAGTAGGGATCGGTGTCGTACTGAAAATTCATCGTGACCGACGACAACCCGTAGAGCGAGATCGAGCGCAGCGCATCGAGCTTCGGGATGCCGTTCATCTCGACCTCGAGCGGAATCGTGATCAGGCGCTCGACCTCCTCCGCCGCGTGGCCCGGCCACTGGGACACGATCTGTACCCGCGGCGGCGACAGATCCGGATACGCGTCGATCGGCAGGTTCTGGAACGACACGATGCCCCAGACCGCCAGGCACACCATCGCGACGATGACGATGAATCGCTGCGTGAGCGCGAACGAGACGATGCGGCTAATCATGGCGTTAGGATTCGTAGCTGTTGGCGAACTGCAGGAAGACGCTGCCCTCTGCGACGACCGGTTCGCCGGCCTTGAGCCCGTCGGTGACCTGCGTGTCGCCGTCCTGCTGGCCGCCGAGCTTGACCAGGCGCTGCGCGAACCTGCCGCTGTCGATCTGGACGTAGACGAACGGAAAGTTCTGCTCGTCGTAGAGCACGGCGGTGGTTGGCACGACCAGCACGTCGTGCGTAGTCTTGTCGTGAATCACGATGTCCACGAACAGATCCTTCTTGAGCAGCCCGGCGGGGTTCTGCGTGACGATACGAACCGGCGTGGTGCGGGTCGCGGGGTCGAGCATGTCGCCGATGTACGCGACCACGCCGTGAAAGGCTTCGGGGAACGACGAATTGCGTTCGTCAACCTTGTCGCCGACGTGCACTGACCCCAGATCCTTGTCGAAGACGTGCCCCTGCACCCAGACGGTCGAGGTGTTGCTGATCACGAAGGCCGCCGTGGTTCCGGCCTGGATGAACTGTCCTGGCAGCACCATCTTCTGCACCACCACGCCGGCCAGCGGCGCGCGCATCACCATCTCCGGCCGGATCGGCACATTCTGCTGTTCGGCGTCGGCGATGTCGGACTGACGCACGCCGTACACTTTCAGCGTCTGCAGCGATGCCTGCAAATCAGTTGACGCGTCGTTGAAGTCGGCCTGGGCCGATTCGTAGTCGCGCGCCGACAGCGCCTTGTGGTCCAAGAGGTCCTTGCTGCGATCGAGGCTCCGCTTCGCCAGGTCGAACCGGTTCTTGGCTTTTCGGTAAGTCGACACGGCGTTGGTCATGTCGCCGCTCGCGACGTACAATAGCGGATCGCCCACCTTCACGCGCGTGCCGGTGTCGGCGACGATGCGGGAGATCGGGCCACTGACCTGGGTGATCGCCTGCGTGGTCTGATCGTTGTCCCAGTCCACCGTGCCGGTGGTGCGCACCTCCGCCGACCAGGTCGTCTGACGCACCTTGGCCATCTTGAGATGCGGCAGCTGGTCCGCCGGCACGGTGAAATAGCTGGCGCCCGGAACGGCGCCGCCGCCGCCGTTGGCGGCCGGTGCCACCGCCGGCGCGGCCGCCGCGGCTCTGGCCGCCGCGGACGCAGGCGCGGCGGGCGGCGTGCTGTTCTGGCACGCTGACGCCGCCAGCGTGACCGTGACCGCGAGGATCGCGACTCTCATTGCAGGACCTGCCTTCCGACCGCCTGGTTGATTTGCTGAACGCTGGTCATGTACGCCGCCAGCGCCTGGCGGTAGGCCAGCTGCGTCGAGCGATAGGTGCGCTCGGCGTCGAGCAGATCGAGCAGCGTACCGCTGCCCTGCTGGTAGACGTAGGTGGTGATATCGAGTGATTGCTTGGCTTGATCGAGATAGCCGGATTCGTAGAGCGCCACGATTTTCTCGCTGGTCTGGAAGGTGGAGTAGGCGTTGACCACGTCGGTCAGCACGGTGCTGCGGGCGAATTCCTGCTGTTCGGCCGCCTGCGCGAGCGCGACCTTCGCGTGCGCGATGTTGCCCTGATTGCGATCGTGGAACGGCAGGTCGACCGTCACGCTGAAGCCAATCGCATTCAGCGTGCCGGCGCGGTCGTATTCGACGCCGCCGGTGATATCGCGTGCGCGATTGGCGAACTCGAGCTCCTGAGTGTGCCTGGCCAGCTCGACACCGCTCTGCGCCGCGAGCCAGTCGGGCCGCGCCGCCAGGGCGGCACGCTTCAGATCGTCCAGCGTTGCGGTGTACTTCGTGTAGCCGAGATCGCCGGTGACCTCGAAATCGTCGTTCAGGCTGTCATAGCCGACATTCTGGCGCAGCGCCGCCTTGGCCTGCACCAGCCCGACCTCGGCGGACGACTGATCCTGCTCGAATTGCAGCTTCTGAAGCGAGATCTTGTAGAACTCGCTCTCAGCCAGGTCGCCGGCCCGCATCCGCTCGCGATTCACGTCCAAAACGTTGGCGAAGTTCTTGAGGTTTTCGCGCGCCAGGTCCAGGGTCGAGACGGCCAGCAGCACGTTGATGAACGCCTGCTGCGTCTGAAAGGCGAGCTGGCGCTCGGCGTCCGAGGCCGTCTGTGCGGCGACCGTGGTGTTGTCCCGGGCGACCAGCGTGCGCTTCTCGCGCTTGCCACCGCGCTCGAACAGGTAGGTGAGCGACTCGACGAAATTCTGGTTGTTGAGGAAATTGTCCCGGTCGAACAGATCGCCGGGCGAGAAAATCGGGAAGTTCTCGTTGGTCGAGGTCGGTACCGGATTCGGCTTCAGCGCCGCCGTGACCTCGTCGGCCTTCGAAAGGTCGACATTGAGCCGCTGCGCGCGCAGCAGGTGGTTGCGATCCAGCGCGAGGCGAACCGCGTCCGCCATTGCCAGGCGCGAGATCGCAACCGGCGCCGGGGCCGCGGCCGGCGGCGTCTGGCCGCCGGCGGCGGCCGGGGCGGCAATCGCAACCAGTGCGGCGCCGGCGCAGCGTCGAAGTGAAGACCACGCGCGCATTGACTCTGACTCCTTACCGAGAGCGGACCTCGCGGCCCGAGGCGCCGCGAACGACACCCAGGAGATGCGACAGCCACAACGAATGGATCGCTCGCGTCAGTCGGTTCGGCGATGTGGCGAAGGCGGACGCGGAGCGTGCTTGGAAGATCAGGCCTGGGCGGGAGGCGAACGGCCGGCGGAGCGAACGACGAGCAGGGTACCTTCATCGAGCAGGACGAAGGCCGTCGCGTGCCCGACGTCGGCGAGCTGGGCAGCACCGGGGGTCAGCGCGATCGGCGCGTCGGAGCCCAGCTGGGTCGAGGTGCAGGAGGTGCAATGCTGCGGCGTTTTCAGCTCGCAGGAGAGATCGTGGTGCTCGAAGGGGGACGCGATGAGGAACAGGGCGTAGATCGCTATCCCGACCAGCGCCGGACGCCGCGAGAGCCGACCGCTCCCTGTTCGAATCATCTGCACTGATTATACGTGCGGAAAGGTGCCCCTATCGTGCCGGAGCCGCGAGGCCGAGTCAGCGCCCCACGACCAGCTTGAAGCGAGCGGCCACGCCGCCCAAATCGCTCTCTCCGGCCTGCCGGGATACGCCGCCGTTCCCGAGAATGCCTGGGACGTGGCTGTACTGCACGTCGACGGCAAGGCCGACCCAGCGATGCAGGCGGAACTCGGCCCCACCGTTGGCCATGAAGCCGGCGTGGCGAGTATCGACGTCTTCGCCGGCTTCGGCAAACGCAGAGGTTTCCTGGTAGCTGTAGGTGCCGAATCCGGCCGCGGCATAGGGCCGTACTCGCGGCAGCTGCTTCAGGCGGAAGCGATAGCCGCCGGTCAATTCGAACGGGGTGATCGTCGCGGTGAGCGGAATGCCCAGCCGGAACGCTTTGCCGCCGCTCAAGTACGCACGCTCGCCGGTCTGGCGAAGGCGCGACGCGCCGAGCTCGACCACGTACACGTCGTCGATCAGGACCTGGACGCCGCCGCCGAAGAACGGAAAGTAGGTCTTGCCGAACCCGGCGTCGAAGGTATCGATGGCCGCGAATGACTGCTCGGTCGCCATCACAAACGGGCGAAACGAGAGCGCCGGCGCGTCTTGCGCAGACGCCGGAGTTGCCAGCGCCAGACCGGCGACGAGCAGCACGATCCCCTTCATTTCGCAAGCCCCAGTCCGCGCAGCGCCGCGCGCGCGTCCACGAGTCCGAACCCGAACGTGTCGTCTCGGCCCGGCGCGCCCAGATCGACCGCGCTCTTCTCGAGCAGGTCCTCGATGACGGCCGGGGCGGTGACTCCCTGCTGCATCAGCATGGCGGCGACGCCGGCAACGTGCGGCGCCGCCATTGACGTGCCTTGATACGGGATGAAACCCATCACGTCGAACCGCGGCGCCCGATACTGGGACGGCGGGAGCAGGAACGTGTCGGTGAAGTTGCTGTCGAATGTCTGCTGGTAAACGGCGCCGGCCAGACCGAAACCGCGTACGTCCCCGCCGGGAGCCGCGAGCTCGATGTAGCTGCCGGTGCTCGAGTAGAAGGCGTGCGCTTTCCCACGATTGACCGCAGCGACCGATACGACGCCAGGGATCCGCGAGGCGATCTCGGCGAGGATGCTGGTCGGGTTGGTGCCGAACGGCGGCACCGTGTCTTCGAATTCGTTGCCGCCGGCTATGGTGACGAAGCAGCCCTTCCCGACCGCGTATCGAAGAGCCGCCTCGATCACCGGCGAGCACTCAGGTTGATTGCCGTTGGTCGCGCAATTGGCCGGACCCGAGCTGCCGAGGCTCATGTTGATGATCTTGGCGCCATTGTCGGCGGCGTAGTGCAGCGCACGCGCGATGTCATCGTCGAACCCGCCGACGTCGGTGGCGGTGCCGAAGAGCACGTCCCAGTCGCTGGCGAGCGCTTTCAACGGCATCAGCTTGACGTTGAACGCGACGCCGGCCGTCCCGATGCCGTCGTTGGTCAGCTGGCCGATCGTCCCGCTGACGTGGGTGCCGTGGCCGTCGAAATCGAGGGGCGGCAACGCGCCGTTCGAGACGAAATCGAACGGCAGCACGATGCGCCCGGTGTTGTTGGCCGCCACCAGCTGCGGCGCGGCCGAGTACGGAATCGTCACCGCCCCGAGCGCCGGGTATCGATTGCCTTGATCGTCTCTAAAGGCCCGGATGCTTGCCGTGATCGTCGCGTTCTGAAACGCCATCCCGGTATCGATGACCGCCACCGTGATCGCCGATCCCGCCGCCGGCTGGATATCCCAGGCCTTCTCCAGATTCAGCATCGGGAGATTCCATTGCAGGATCGCGTAGAGCGGATCGTTGGGAACCAGGGTCGCGTGCACGCGGTGCGCAACCTGCGCGTACTGAACCTGGGGATGTCCGCTCAGGGTTCGCGCGGCGGCCTCGGCATCTTCGGAAGGATCCAGCTGAACCACGTCGAAGTCGGCGTAGCTCGGGCGCGTCATGAGTTCACCGCTGCTGCTGGCGGTCCGTATCGCGGCGCGGCGATCGGCCACACTGGCTGCGTCCCGGAACCTGACGATCACGCGGCCCGGCCGATAGCGCGCCAGCCCTCCTGTGGTACCGCTCGGCTCGACCGTGGCGTGAAACGCGCTCCGCCTCAGCGACCCCGGCGACTCTGCAAGATGGCTCTGATCGGCGATGACGCCCTCGTCCACAGCCGGCAGGCCGACATTCTGCAGAATCTGGAGACGCGCCTCATCGGTCACCTGGCCACGCAGCGTGAGGACGAGACCGGTCGCCAGGACCAGGGCCGCCGCCAGAACGCGAGCGCGGAATCGACGCATACGTGTATTCTATCGGCTGACCCTCGCGAAAAACGCGCGCTGCAGAACTGTCACATGGCTGCCACACTCTTTCGGAAGGTCTGGGACGCGCACACCGTCCGGGTGCTGCCGAGCGGCCAGACGCAATTGTTCGTTGGGCTGCACCTGGTCCACGAAGTGACGTCACCGCAGGCGTTCGACATGCTGCGGCAGCACGGCTGGAAGGTCGCGTTCCCCGATCGGACGTTTGCGACAGCCGACCACATCGTGCCCACCAGTTCCCAGAAGCGGCCGTTTCTCGACGTCATGGCCGAGGAGATGATGGGATCGCTGGAGCGCAACTGCCGCGACGCCGGCGTTCGCCTCTGGGCGCCCGACGACGACAACCAGGGGATCGTGCACGTGATCGGCCCGGAGCTCGGCCTGACCCAGCCGGGCATGACCATCGCGTGCGGCGACAGTCACACGTCCACGCACGGTGCGCTCGGCGCCATCGCCTTCGGGATCGGCACCTCGCAGGTGCGCGATGTCCTCGCATCTCAATGCCTCGCGCTCGATCCGCTGAAGGTGCGGCGCATCGAGGTCACCGGTGCGCTGTCGCGCGGCGTGTTTGCGAAGGACGTGATCCTGACGATCATTCGTCGCCTCGGCGTCCATGGCGGCGTCGGCTTCGCCTACGAATACGGCGGCGACACGCTGGACGCGATGACGATCGACGAGCGCATGACCATCTGCAACATGTCGATTGAAGGCGGTGCCCGCATCGGCTACGTCAACCCGGACGCGAAAACCTTCGAGTTCCTGCGCGGACGTCCGTTTGCGCCCGGCAACGGCGACGCCTTCGAGCATGCGATCGCGTGGTGGCGTCAGATGGCGTCGGATCCCGACGCACACTACGACGACCGCGTGACGGTGGATGCGTCGACGATCGAGCCGACCGTCACCTGGGGCATCAACCCGGGCCAGTCGGTCGCGGTCTCCGAGCCGATCGCTGCCGAGCCCGATGACGAGGCGCTCGCGTTCATGGGCTTCACGCCCGGCTCGCGCGTGCGGGGCACCCGCATCGACGTCGCGTTCATCGGCTCCTGCACCAACGGACGCCTGTCCGATCTCGAAGAGGCGGCGCGAATCGTGCGCGGGCACCGTGTGGCGAAGCACGTCAAGGCGCTGGTCGTGCCGGGATCGCGGGCGGTCAGCAGGGCCGCAGAGGCGCGCGGCCTGCACGAAGTATTCATCGCGGCGGGGTTCGAGTGGCGCGGCGCCGGTTGCTCGATGTGCCTCGGCATGAATCCCGACAAACTGGAAGGGCGCCAGGTGTCGGCGTCATCGTCGAACCGGAACTTCAAAGGCCGGCAGGGCAGCCCGACGGGCCGCACGTTGCTGATGAGCCCGGCGATGGTCGCCGCGGCCGCGATTGCCGGGCACGTCGTCGATGTCCGCGAGACGCTCGATGCGGTGCCGGCATAGGCCATGAGCCCTCAGCCTCAGCCTACAAGCCCATCACCCATGAGCCCATCACCATGAGCCATCAGCCATCAGCCATTAGCCATGTAGAAGGCCGCGCCCTCCCGCTGAGAGGCCACGACATCGACACCGATCGCATCATGCCGGCGCGCTTTCTCGTTGCCGTGTCGTTCGAGGGCCTCGAGCAACACCTGTTCGAGGACGATCGCAAAGCCGACCCCTCCCACCCGTTCAACGACGCTCGTTATCACGGCGCCTCGATCCTCGTGGTCAACACCAACTTCGGCTGCGGATCGTCGCGCGAGCACGCGCCGCAGGGCCTGGTCCGCGCCGGCTACCGCGCCATCGTTGGCGAGTCGTTTTCGGAGATCTTCCAGGGCAACAGCGCGATGATCGGCATGCCCTGCTTCATCGCCAGCCACGAGGAGGTGGAACGCCTGCAGACGCTGGTGGAGCAGGCGCCGGGAACGGCACTCGCGGCCGACGTCGCCTCGGGCGCGATCACGGCGGGGTCGCTGCGAATCGCGGGCGCGCTGCCGGCGGCGCTGCGCGACGGGTTCCTGTCCGGGCAGTGGAACCCGACCGCGATGCTGCTGCATGACTTCGGCGAGGTCCGCGCCGTGGCGGCGCGGCTGCCGTACGTCAGCGGCTTCTAATCGCACGAAGGATGTCAGCACGACTCAGCGAAGGACGGAAACAGATCCTCAGCCTGAAGCTGCCTGAGGTTCCTTCTTCTTCTCCTGTGCCACTACGAGGAACGCGTCGGCGGCGTGCGAGCGATGCGCCTTTCGGCACACCAGCGTCACCTGGCGCTTGCGCGAGACGCCGTTGACGAGAACCGCAACCAGGCGGCCACTGGCGATCTCGGTGATTGCGCACCGGCGAGGCAGGAGCGCGACCCCCAGTTTCAGTTCCACCGCCCGCTTGATGCCGTCGAGGCTCGGCAGCGCGATCACCATCTGCAGGGGCACGTGATGCTCCTCGAACAGCCGCAGCACGCGTTCGCGCGCCGGCGAGGGATCGTTGTGGGCCACGACCGGCTCCTCGGCGATGTCTTCCATGGACACCTGAGGCCGATCCGCCAGCCGGTGCGACGGCGGCACCAGCAGCACGAGCTCGTCGGTCCCGACCGGCACTTCGAGCAGCCCTTCTTCAGTGGGATGAAATGTCAGTGCGCCGAAGTCGAGGCTGCCCTGCTGCACCTCGACCGCGATCTGGCGCGCCGGCACCCGTCGTACGTCGATGGTGATGTCGGGATACTTCTGGCGGAATCGCGAGATCAGCGGCAGCAGCGTGTGCACCGCCGCCTCGTTGGCCCCGATCAGCACGCGCCCGCGGCGCAGGTCGCGCAGCTCGCGCACCGCCGATTCGGTTTCCTCCGCCAGCCGCACGAGGCGCTGCCCGTAGTTCTGCAGCATCCGCCCCGCCTCGGTCAACGTGCCGGTTTTGGAAGATCGGTCGAAGAGCTGTTCGCCGAGCTCGACCTCGAGCCGGCGGACGGCCTGGCTCACCGCCGGCTGGGTGCGGTGCACCTTGGCGGCGGCCCGGGAAAAGCTCCGTTCGTGGGCGACGGCCAAAAAGATCTTGAGGGCCGCCAGATCCATGGAGGCTCACTATAACATAGTGTTATTTTTCGTTAATCATTATCGCTTTGACTTCTACACCGGCCAAGCCCACCATTGAAGCCATGAGCACGAGCACACCGGTCATCATCTTCGACACGACGCTCCGGGACGGTGAGCAGGCGCCGGGCTACTCGTTGGACGTGACGTCCAAGCTGGCCATGGCGCGGGCGCTCGACGCCCTCGGCGTCGACATCATCGAGGCGGGGTTCCCGATCGCGTCGCCGGCCGACTCCGACGCGGTGCGTCGGATTGCGGCCGACGTGCGGCGCCCAGTTGTCGCCGCGCTGGCGCGGACGCGCGCGCAGGACATCGAGGAAGCGGCGCTCGCGCTCCGCCCGGCGCAGCGCTCGCGCATTCATACCTTCCTCGCCACCTCGGATCTGCACCTGTCTGCCAAGCTCCGGATGACGCGCCAGGAGTGCCTCGACTCTGCGGTCAGCGCCGTGAAGCTGGCCCGCCGGTTCACCGACGACGTGGAGTTTTCGGCGGAGGACGCGACCCGAAGCGATCGTGACTTCCTGTGTCGCGTCATCGAAGGGGTGATCGACGCCGGCTGCACCACGATCAACCTGCCCGACACGGTCGGCTACGCCACTCCTGACGAGCTGCGCGAGTTCTTCTTCGAGATCATCGCGCGCGTGCCAAACGCCGGCCGCGCGGTGTTCAGCACGCACTGCCACAACGATCTGGGCCTGGCGGTCGCCAACAGCCTGGCCGCGATTCAGGGCGGCGTGCGCCAGGTCGAATGCTCGATCAACGGCATCGGCGAACGCGCCGGCAACGCCTCGCTCGAAGAGCTGGTGATGGCGCTGCGGGTGCGCGCCGATCGCCTGCCCTACGACACGGCGATCCGTTCTCAGGGGCTCTACGAAACGAGCCAGCTGCTCGCAACGCTGACCAGCGAACCGGTCCAGGCCAACAAGGCGATCGTCGGACGCAACGCCTTTGCGCACGAAGCGGGCATTCACCAGGACGGAGTGCTGAAGGACGCGCGGACCTACGAGATCATGAAACCCGAGGACGTCGGCCAGTCGGTGTCGTCGCGGCTGGTGCTCGGCCGCCATTCCGGCCGCCACGCCGTGCAGACTCGGTGCGAGATGCTCGGGTTCGCCCTGTCGCCATCCGAGGTCGCCGAGGTCTATCGCGCCGTGATCTCGCTCGGTGAACACCGCAAGGCGATCGGCGACGGCGATCTGCGCCGCATCGTCGACAGCGTGCGTACCCCAGCGGCTGCGGCCGCGGCCGCGAGCACGGCGCACGTCGAAACCGTCGGCTACGGCCACGGCGTCTAGTCGGCGACGGGAAATTTGAATTGCAGAATGCAGGGCGCCGATCGAATCTGCACTCTGAAGTCTGGAATCTGAAATCTCATAGAATGTGTGAGTGATCCCGCTTCGGGACGTGATCCCCTCACGCACCACTCCCTACATCACCATCACCATCATCGCGCTGAACGGGCTGGCGTGGCTGTTCGAGCTGTCGCTCCCGCACGACGCGCTCAACCAGTTGCTCACCGTCTACGGTGTCGTCCCCGCCTACTTCGCCGCGCCAACGCTGATCACGTCGATGTTCCTTCACGGCGGCTGGTCGCACGTGCTCGGGAATATGTGGTACCTCTGGATCTTCGGCGACAACGTCGAGGATCGGGTCGGCCACGGGCGCTTCATCGCCTTCTACCTGCTCTGCGGCGTCGCCGCTGCGCTCGGGCAGATCGCGGTAGATCCGACATCGACGCTGCCGACGATCGGCGCCAGCGGCGCCATTGCCGGTGTGATGGGGGCGTACTTCGTGCTCTATCCCCGCTCACGCGTGCTGACGCTGATCCCGTGGATCTTCCTGCAGATCGTCGAGCTTCCAGCGATCGTGCTGCTTGGATTCTGGTTCGTGATGCAGCTGTTCAGCGCTGGAACCATCGCCATGACCACCAGCTCGCATGGCGGCGGCGTCGCCTTCGCCGCCCATGTGATCGGCTTCATCGTCGGCGTCGGCGGGGTGTTCCTGTTCAGGAAACGTGAGCTCGATCCGTGGGAACCGGCAAACTACTGAGCCGGCCTCAGGATCTGGCGCGAATCTGCGCCGAGAGGCGCGCGATTTCGACCAGCAGCTTCTCCAGATCCGCATCGTACTGATCGGGCGGGGTCGATTCCTTGCGCGCTTTGAGCTCTTCGAGCAGCGCTTCGAGGTCGGCTCGGCGGCGCATCAGTGCGGCCAGCGCGGTGTCGGACGGAAGCACCAGATCCGCATCCGGCTGCAGGTAGGTGACGCGCGCGATCGCACCGTCGGTACCGGGGGTCTGTGCCTCACGTCCGATGCCGGTGCCGGTGTCGTCGAGCAGCGGCCGCTCGGTCGGCAGCTGTCCTTTCTGCTCGAACCACTGGCGCACGCCGGCGCTGGCGTAGGTGAACGCCTCCCAGACCGAAACCCGGTGGTTCCGATCGAGGTCGGCCGCGGGATCGTCGAAGGCCTTGATGAAGTACTCGGGAAACACGGTTTCGAACTGCTGCGCTGCGGCGTCGGTGGCGGTCAGCACGACGTGCCCCTTGCCCGCCAGTTTGCGCAGAAACGGAAAACTCGCGCCGGTGGTGTCCACGAACACGAGACGGCCCGGCAACGGGCGCAACAGTTCGCTCCACTCGGTGGCGCTCAGGTCGGGGCCGACCAGGTTGAACTTGGCCTCGTCGCCATCGAGCGACGTGCCGTGGCCAATGAGCAGCACCAGCAGCTGATCGTCCCTGGTCATTCTGCGCCGGAGATCGGTGAGAACGCCCCGGACGTTGTCCCGAGTCGCCATGCGCGCGCCCTGGTCGGCGGCCTCGGCCAACACGATGAGCCGCTGCGGATCGTAGTGGAAGCTGCTGCGCAGCGTCTCGACGAAGGCGGCGCGCCACTTGTCGTACTTCTGCGCGTAGGCGTCGCCGCCGGAGGCGCCCGTGATCACCAGCGCGTAGCGATCGCCGGCCGAGGCGACCGTCGCACTGAGCAGTACCGCGACGACGGCAAGGCCGCGCACGGCGGTGCTGGAGATCACCGCTCGAGTCACCTCAGCCCCCAGCGCCGGCGCAGGATCCACTCGACCGACAGGAAAAGAATGATCAGTACGAATGCCCACGGCTCGTGCCAGAGGTCACGGCGTTCCGGGGCCGCGTGCTGCGGCACCGCCTCCTGCAGCCACGCCGGCACCTTCGATGCGTCCGCGGAACGGACATAGCGTCCGCCGGAGTTGCGCGCGATCCGGCGCAGGAAGCCTTCGTTCAGCCGTGGATCGGCAAATTCCCGGTCGGCGCCGCCGACATACATCCAGCGGTCAGCGCCGCCGAGGATGGTCGCGCCGCGACGCGCCTCGGCATGGATGCGGTACAGGCCGGTCTGGTCCGGGCTGAGCGTCGCGCTATAGCGGCCGCCGGTCGGATCCGCGTGTCGCAGCTTGATCGGCTGCGTGCCGCCGCCCGGAAGGGTCAGCGTGGCGTCCACCGTCGCATCGGGAACGGGAGCGAACGATGCGTCTCGGGCGTCGACATCGATTGCGATCGTGTCGCCCGGCTCAGGCGCGTCGGGCACGGCAATCGACACCGGATCCGGCGCCGACGAAGACAACCAGCGCGCCGATTGACGCCAGAAGAACTCGTATGAACGATCGGTGGAGGGGACCATCATCTTCCAGCGCCACGACGCCTCGCCGGCGAACACCATCGACCGCCCCTGACCGTAGCGCTGAACCGCGACCACCGGAAAAATCCCGCCGCCCGGCGCCGTCGTCAGCGCCAGGATGGTTGCGCCGGGACGCGGCCCGCCGACCGGCGCACTCGCCGCCAGCGCCGGCAAGGTCGCCCACATCTTGCGCGTCTCTTCCGGTGAGGCGCCGATGCGCATGATCGGGTGCGCCTCGCCTTCCGGGGTCAGCGTGACATGGTTGTGGGCCGGCATGTCGCCCGCGCTCAGCGAGGCGCGCACCAGCCCGCCGCCCCGGTCGTTGATCTCCACCGGCAGCACCTCCTCGAGCGGCGTGCCGGCGAGGCTGCGCTGGGCGAACGATCGGCCGCCGAGAATCAACAGGCCGCCGCCGCGGTCGGCCACGAAGTCGGCTGCCAGCTTCAACTGCGCCCGCGAGAAGAAGTCGCCTTCGACGTTGGCGATCACCAGCGCGTCGTACGAGAACAGCTGCTCGCGCGTGGCGGGAAACCCGAGCGCGAGCGAGGACGATCGGCCCGCGCCCGCCTGAACGAAGAACGTGTCCTGACCGTCGCCGTTCTTGCCTTTGCGCGTGACGGAATCGACCTCGAGCCCCGGATCGCCGGCCAGCGCGCGCGCCATGAAGCTGTGCTCGAATCCTGGCGCCCCTTCAACCAGCAGCACACGTCGCTTGCGGCCAGCCGGACTCACCAGGAGGCTGCGGCTGTTGTTCTCGCCCACCGCCTCCCCCTCGTCGCGGGGAATCTCCGCGGTGTACACCGTCGGGTTCAGCGGATCGGGCGAGACCGTGAAGACCTGGTCAATCGGCGATCCATCGGCGGACGGCACCAGCCGCCGGGTGTCGCGCACCTGGCCGTTGGCGAGCACCCGCAACGAAAACGGCGCGCGGCCGAATCCGCTGCTCACGGCCGTCACGTGCAAGTCGACCGTCGCGTGATCGAGTCGCGGATCGCCGGCCGTGATGCCGAGTACCTCGCGATCGCGTGGACCGTCGGGCGAGCCGACGCCAACGGCGAATACCGGCGGCCCGTCAGTATTCGCTTCCGGGCCGTCTCCCACGCTCGATCCGCCGGACCGCCCTCCTCCCGTGTCGGCTCCATCCGAAATCACGACGATGCCAGCGACGCGCTGGCCGCGATAGCGCTCGCGCACCGAGGCCAGGGCCCCGGACAGACTGGTGCGACGCGCATCGGCCGAGAAACTGTCGATCCTGGCCGGGGTCAGGCCATCGCCGGCGCCATAGAGCTCGGTCCTGAAATGCGAGGTCAAGGGCAGGCCGAGCGCGGTCTTCAGCAGGCTGTTCGCACGTGCAATCCGCGTCTGGCCGTCGGCATCGCCGAGCCGCATGCTTCGCGACACATCGACGACCACCGGAACAATCGCATCGCGGGAACCGCTGGGCGGAAAAACCGCGATCGGCCGGAACAGAAACAGTACCAGCGCCGTGAGCGTCAGCACGCGCAGGCTTACCAGCAGACCGCGCTGAACGGTCGTGAGCGGCGACAGCGGCCGTCGGTACTCGGCATAGGCGAGCGCGACAACCGCCGCGGCGAGGACGACCGCCAGCCACCAAGGCAGCGGGTAGGCAAAATGCATCTACGGCTTCTTCTTGCTCGCGATCGCTTTGAAATATTCGTCGACCTGCTTCTGATAGCCCGCGGGCGCCTTGTCGTCGGCGCCGGCGGCGAGGCGATCGTGCGCCTCTTTGGCCTGCAGCTTCTTCGTGAGCGAGGCCTCGACGTTGTCGAGCAGTTGCGTCGCTTGCCGGCGCATCTCTTCCCACCTGGCAAAATCCTGCTTGAACGCTTCGGTGCCGGGCGCCGAGAGACCGATGCTGGTTGGCGCCTCGAAGCTGAACCCGCCGCCGCCGCCGCGAGCAAAGCCGGGATCGTCGCGGCGCATCTGGTCGGCGAGCTCCTTCGTTTCCTGAAGCTGACGCTGATACTGCTCGCGCAGTTTGTCCAGCTCGGTTCCGGTGCCCCCACCGCCGCCGGCTTGCCCCTGGCCCGCCCGTCCCGTGTCGCCCGGGGACTTCTGCGCGCTCGACCCGTTCCCGCCCGATCCCGATCCGGATCGTCCTCCCTCACCGGCGCGTCCAGCCGGTCCGTCCTCTCCTGCCTGTCCCGTCCCTGCCTGTCCCGCCGTTCCTGCTCCTCCCGCCCGTCCTGCCCTGCCCGCCGCCCCCTGCCGCGCCATCTGTTGCAGCGCGCGGCTGGTCTCGCTCAAGCGCTCGCGCAGTTCCTGCGCGCGGGCGCGCTGCTCCGACAGCTTCTGCGATTCACCGTCCTGCGATCCGGTCGCGGCCGCCAGCTTGTCGGCGGCCTTCTTCAGCGCCTTGGCCAGCTCCTGCTGCGTGGCCGCTTGCGCACGCGGATCGTCGGTCGACCGCAGAGCCGCATTACCCCGTCCGCCCTTTGGATCCTCGGTGGCGGCGCGCATCGCGTCGGCCGCTTGTTGCATCCGCTCCGAGAGTCGCTGACGCTCGATGTCCCTGGCGACGTCGCCGGCAGCGGCCTGGGTCTGGCCCGAGGCTGGAGCAGAGGCGCCACGCGCGTCGGCTGCGTTCGTGGACCTGGCCGGCGACCCCTTCACTGCGGCCTGCTGCTTCAACGCGTCCTGCAGTTTCGACGCGCGCGCGGCGAGGCGATCCTGTTCGCCGGCCAGCTTCCGCACGGCGTCCTTGCCGGCATCACCCGGCTGCGTCCTCGCCAGCTCGGACGCGATCTGACGCTGCGCATCCGCGAGCTGGCGGGCCTCGAGCTGCAGGTCTCCCAGCGCCCGGCGGCGATCTTCGGGCCGCGCCGACTCGAGCTGTTGCTGCAGCTCGCGCAGCTTCTCCAGCGCGCGATTGCCACGGGCGCTGGCCTGACCTGGATCCTGGCGGCGAAGCTCACTGGCAGCGTTGCGCATCTCCTCGGACACGTCACGCATGCGCCTGCTGTCGCCGGTTTGTGCGGACTGGCCGCCCTGTCCGGATGGACCGCTCTGTCCGGACTGGCCCGGTTGACCTTGTTGCGCCTGCTGGCCCTGCTGTCCTTTTTGTCCGGCCTTCTGATCCTGCCGGCTGGCCGACTGCGGACTTCCTGACGGAGGGGGGTTCTGACTTGCCATCTTCTGGGCCAGCTCCTCCGCCTGCTGGCGCAGCTCGGACTGTTCGCGAGTGAGCTTCTCCAGCTCGCGCTTCAGTGCTTCTTCGGTCATCTGCGCGCGGGCTCGCGCCAGTTCCTGCTGGCGCTTGAGCAGCTCGTCCTGGCGACGCGCCAGCTCCTTGATGGCGTCGAGGGCACTCTGGCCGCTGTCTCCTTTGTCTTCCGCCGACGTCGATTTCGTCTCGTAGTTGGTCTGCTGGGCCTTCTGAAGCTCCTGGTCGAACAGCGCCGAGACGTCGTAGTTGCTGCGATTGCCGCCGCTGCCGTTGCCCGCCTGCTGCCGCTGCACATCGCGACGCTTGACCTCGGCCTGCGCTTTCATCAGACGGTTGAGCGCATCCATCTCGGGCGGCAGCGCTTCGGCCGTCTTCGAGTCGTCGAGCGACGTCACGGCCTGTGCCATGGCCAAAGCCGCCCCCGTCATCTGATCTTCTTCCGGCAGCGTCTGACCCGCTTTCAATTCCGGCGGCGGAGGCGGCTGCGGGGGCAGCGGCGGACCGCCTCGTCCACGCTGCGGTTGCGCGCGCCGCTTGGGATCGCGCATCGCACCCTCGCGAAACGCGCTCGACGTCTGTTCCACCCGCGTCTTGAGCTCGGCCTCGGCGCGCGACACCGCCTTGATGTCCTGCTCGGACCTGGCGCCATTGGCCGCCCGCTGGCGCCGATCCAGCTTCCAGGTCGCCACCACGATTTCCTTCTGCGCCGCCACCAGATCGTCGATGCCACTCTGGTTGCCACCCGGCATGTTGCTGCCCTGGCTTTGCGCCAGCGCAAACTCCTGCTCGTAGGGCTTCACCTCCAGGAAAAAGATATCGCTGCGCGCTTCGTTCGGCCGCGTGCCACGCGTCAGGTCGCGGGCGCGCACGTAGTAGGACACGAAGTCGCCCGGCTGCACGTCGAGGTCCTCGAGATACAAAGTGTGGCGCCCGGTCACGCTCACGCTGGCGCGCGCGATGTTGAGAGGCACCACCTTCTCCGCACCGCCCTTCACCGCATACACCAGGTCGAGGCGATCGACCCCGTAATCGTCCTCGGCCTGCGCTTCGATGTCGACTTCCTCGAGACGGGTCACCGATCGGTCGGTCGCCGGCTTCAGCACCCGCACGTCAGGCGGACGATCTTCGAGCGTGCGGATGAAATACTCCGTCTCGCCGGTGTTGCCGATGCCGTCGTGATCGGCGAGCACCAGCCGGTAGGAGTCGTCGCTGGTCACTTTGAGCGACGCGGACAGCTCGTTCGGTTTGTCCACGGCCAGCGGGATGGGCTTGCCGCCCCCCAGCGTCATCTGACCAGTGGCGGCAGGACGGTCGGTAAAGACCTGCACGCGAACGTCGGTGCCAGCGGGCGCATAGATGTCGCCGCCGTCGGTTTCGGTGCGCGGCGCCAGGCGGAGGCCGGGGGGATAGGTGTAGTGCAGGTCGATTCGGGCCACGCGCGGTGGAATCGAGACCGCAACCTCGTAGGTCGGCGACGTCACCGCTCCGGCGACGACACGATACTTGAAGGAGGCGCCCACGGCGGGCAGGATCAGTCGAAACGACCCTGCCGCGTTGCTGGTCATCTCGCTGGCGCGCCAGCGATCACCGTCCGCGACCTGGACGTGCGCGATGACGGGGGCGCGGTTGCCCATCAGGCGCGCCCCGATCGCCACCGACGCGCCTGCCTTGACCCGCACGTTCCCCGGCGTCACGTTCAGCCCGACGCGATCGGGAAACAGCATCAACGACGCCGAGTCGAACGCCTGGCGGGCCGGTCCGCGCGACGTGAACAGGACCACTCCCAGCGCGAGAACAGCCGCCGCGGCCTGGAACCCGGCGCGGCGCAGCGACTCGGTGGACACGATGGCGTCGAGGTCGACGTCGGCCGATCGCCGGGCGGCATCGGCGATCATCATCGGCGCAAGCGCCGGCGGATGCGGCGCATCGGCCACGTCCACCGCCGTGACGAGGCGATCGCCGAGCGAGGGCGCCCGCTCTTCGATGTATCGCGCCACCTGGTTGTCGCCCGGCAGCCGGCGCAGCGGCGCCAGCCACCAGACCAGCGCGGCGGCGGCGAGCACCGCGGCAGCTGCCGCCAGCGCCATCAGCGCGACGGGGGCGCCATTCGTCCAGCGCGAGGCGATGACGGCGGCGCCGATGACGAGCGCAGCGATCAGCGCTCCGCGGACCAGCGCGCGCAAGGCCATCAGCGCGCGCCAGCGCGCGCGGACGCGATCGATCAGCTGTCGGATCTGGCCGTAGTTCTCCATGGTTTAACCCGTCCTCGCCGCGAGTACGCCTTCGGCTGCGAGCAGCACGACCATCGCCGCCAGGGCGTAGCGCCAGAGGTGCTGCTGATCTTCCTGGTCGCGGGCTTCGCCGCGGACTTCGACGTTGCTCTCTGCCTTGAGCCGCGTCACGGCCGATTGAAACTCGTCCACCGACAACCGCGTCGGATCGGACTCGTGCGGATCGACGTTGATGGCGATGGTGCGCGATCCACCGGATGCTCCAGCCGCGTCGTTCAGCGTGACAATGCCCGGCACCCGCTTGACGCCGGGCGGCGCGTCGGCGATGAGGTAGTCGGTTGCGTGCGGACGGGCACTCGACAGGTAGCGGACCATTTCGTGCACGAAGGGCACAAAGGTCGCCCGCAGCGGAAAGTCGTTCCAGCGATTGTTCAGGTCCGACGCGAAAATCAGCGCGCGCCCTTCGCCCGCGGGACACTCGATCAGCGCAGTGTCGCCGGTGGTGAAGCGCGCCAGCGTCTGGCATGCCGCCCCGCCGATCCGCGCCGCGTTCTGAAACGTGACGAGCCCGAGGCTGGCCGGGTTGCCGGCAAACGCTTCGAAGACGGGATGACGGCCGTCGACCGGCGCCAGCACTCGAGGCGCCGGCCTCGCGCCTTCCACGGCGGCGATGCGCAGGGTCGATCCGGCGCCGAGCACGTCGCCGACGACGTCGCCATCCACGTCCGGTCCAACGGCGATGAAGATGCCGCCGCCGTGCTGGGCGTAGGCGGCCAGCGCCTCCCGACCGTGACGCTCGAGGCCGCGCGTCGAGAGCAGCAGCACCGCCGCGTCGGGGGTGAGTCGTGCCTCGGCCCATCCGGCCAGATCGGCGGCGCCGGCGCCGACGATCTGGAACGCCGCGGCTGCCGAGGTTCCCGCGGCCAGCGCGTGCTGGACATAGTAGGCGTCGCGATTGAGATCGCCGGATCCGGTGATGACCAGCACCACGGGCCTGCCGATCGCGCCGATGACTGCGTAGCGGACGTTGTCCGCCTGAATGCCGTCCGCATCGTCGACGCTGACGGCCGCAGACGATCCCCGCGGTGCGCCCGCGAACGTCACGTCGGCCGACTGGTTGGCGCCGAGCGACACGGTGGCCTCGCCGCCGGCGCGTCCATCGATCCGCAGGTGCACCCGCGCCTCGCGCGGACGCGTGCCGCCGTTGTGAATGGTGGCCACGATCCGATCGGGCCGCGGCTTCACCGCGGTGACCGAGAGATTCGACGGCATGGCGCCGATATCGGCCACCCGAATCGTCGTGCCTTCAGGCACCGACGCGCGGTCGCCCGCGTCCCAGCCGCTTTCCTGCAGGTCGGTGACGACGACGACCGTACCGTGGCGACCGGCCAGGTGCTGCGACGCCGCTGAGAAAGCGGCGCGGTAGCGGGTCGCACCGAATCCGGCCGAGGCCTGTTCGATCGCGTCAGTGGCGAGCGCGCGGTCCGCGCCCGGCTTCGCGACAATCTCCGCCTGGTCGGCAAACGTCACGACGCCGACCACATCCCCGGCCGGCGCACTGGTCACCGCCTCCTTGGCCAGTGCCTTGGCGCGCTCGAACCGGCCTGGCGCCGCCAGGCTGTATGACGTGTCCAGCGCGATCACCGTGACACCGGTGGTTCCCACGGCCGCGCCGCTCGCGAGAAACGGACGGGCAAACGCGAGCGCGAGCAGAATCAGCGCCGTCACTCGCAGCGCCAGGAGCAAGAGCTCACGCAGGCGGCGTCTGTCGGTGTGCTCGACCGGCGCCTGTTTGATCAGCTTCACCGACGCGAACTTCACCCGTAGTTCCGGCTCGCGCTTGAGCAGGTGGAGTACGATCGGCACCGCCGCGGCGGCCGCGCCGGCGAGAAAGAGCGGGGACAGGAACGACACCATCAGGGCTGCCTTCGCAGGTTCAAACGGGCAGCGGCCACGGAGGCGTGAGCGTTGACGGCCAGGGCTGCCCTCACAGCGACCTCGATCGGGTCGAGAGATAGGACAGCAGCGCGATCTCCAACGGCTGGCTGGTATCGAGCAGCTGGTAGTCGATGCCGGCGGCGCCGAGCTCGCGGCGGTAACGCTCGATCAGCGCGCCGATCTCTTGCAGATAGTGGGCGCGAACCGCGCCTGGCACCGCCATCACCTCTTCGCTGGTCTCGAGGTCCTCGAACCGCGTCGCGCGGTCGAACGGAAACTCGACCTCGTCGTGGTCGAGCACGTGGAACACGATGACGTCGATGCCGCGAAACTGAAAATGCTTGAGCCCGCGCACGATTTCGTCCGGATCGTCGAGCAGATCCGAAATGAGCACCACGATTCCGCGCTTGGTGAGGGTATCGGCCAGCTGGTGCAGCGGCTTGGAGACGTTGGTCCGGTGCGCGGTCTTCAGCCGATCGAGTGTGACCAGCAGCGCCAGCAGATGACCGGGCCGCGAGCTCGCCGGCAGCATCGCGACGATGTTCTCGTCGAAGGCGGTGAGGCCGACCGCGTCGCGCTGCCGGTTCATCAGGTAGCCGAGCGACGCCGCCAGGCAGGCGCCGTACTCGAACTTCGACATCACATGGTGCGATCCGTAGCCCATCGATCCGCTGACGTCGAGCATCAGATGACAATCGAGGTTGGTCTCCTCCTCGAACTTCTTGATGTAGTAGCGATCGCTGCGGGCGTAGACCTTCCAGTCGATGGTGGCGATGTCATCGCCGGGAATGTACTGACGGTACTCGGCGAATTCGACGCTGAAGCCCTTGAACGGGCTGCGATGCAGCCCCGACAGCAGTCCTTCGACCACGGTCCGCGCCTTGAGCTCGAGCGTCCCGAGCCGCGAGACGACCGCCGGATCGAGAAACGGCCGATCATGCGCGGTCCACGGCATCGCTACATCCCGCTCTTGGGCAGCGGCACCGTCTCGATCAGCTTGTCGATGATGATGTCGGAGTTGATCCGCTCGGACTCGGCGTAGAAGTTCGTCATGATCCGGTGTCGCAGGATCGGTCGGGCCAGCTCCTGAATGTCCTTGATCGCCACGTGATAGCGGCCGTGGATGAGCGCGCGCGCCTTGGCGCCGCGCACCAGCGCCTGCGAACCGCGCAGCCCGGCGCCCCACTTGACCCACTTGTCGATGAAGTCGGGCGCCCCGGTGGTGCCGGGGCGCGACGCCGCCACCAGTCGCACGGTATAGCGGGCGATCTCCTCCGCAATCACCACCTGGCGCGCCAGCTCCTGGAATTGCAGGATGTCGGGGCCGGACAGGACGCGCAGCGGGGTCGGCCGCTCGACCCCGGTGGTCTGCGTCACCACCGTCACCTCGTCGTCTTCGCTCAGGTACCTGATCACGACGTTGAACATGAAGCGATCGAGCTGCGCTTCGGGCAGTGGATAGGTGCCTTCGAGCTCGATCGGGTTCTGCGTCGCCAGCACGAAGAAGGGACGCTCGAGCGGATAGGTGCGGCCGGCGGCGGTGACGTGATATTCCTGCATCGCCTCGAGCAGCGCCGCCTGCGTCTTGGGCGGGGTGCGGTTGATCTCGTCGGCGAGAATGATCTGGGCGAACAGCGGTCCCTTGACGAAGCGCAGGCGGCGCGTGCCCTGCTCTTCGTCGAGAATCTCGGTGCCGGTGATGTCCGAGGGCATGATGTCGGGCGTGAACTGAATCCGCTTGAAGTCGAGATCGAGGATGTCGGCGAGGGTCTTGATGAGCAGCGTCTTGGCCAGTCCGGGGACGCCGGTGATCAGGCAGTGGCCGCCGGTGAACAGCGCAATGAGTACCTGTTCGACGACGTCGTCCTGACCGACGATGACCTTGCGAAGCTCGGCGAGAATGCGCTCGCGGCCCGCGGCGACTTTCTCAGCGCTGACGGTGGCTACCGACGAATCCATGTGACTCCGTTCGACCGGTCCGGAACGGACCCTACCTACAGCCGTAGGGCGGCAACCGTTCCGGACCCCGTATCAATGTGTGAGGGCGTAGATGATCTCGTTGATTCCCATCCGATAGGCCAGCGCGGTGTACTTGATGTAGCCGGGATAGTCCTGGGCGTTGGACCACTCCCACCCGTCACCCATGTCGGTGTTGAAGTTGATGAACATCATCGGCCGGCCGGCATCGTCGAGGATGGTCCGAAGATGCTGGGTCACGCCGCCACGCTCCCACGATCGGCCGGCGAGAAACGAACCCAAGCCGGCGACCTGCGGGAAGCCGTCCAGTTTGTAGAAGCAGCTGAAGACCGGATGGTCCTTGGGGACTTCGATCCAGTGACGATCCGGAAACAGCAGCTTCATCTGCTGCTCGAAGTCGGCCCATTCCGCCGGCCCGTGAAAATCGTCCATCATCGCGAAGCCGCCGCGCGCGAAGTACTCCCGCAAAATCGCGATTTCGTTCGGCTGCAGCCGCATGCTGCTCGGCTCGACGAAGTAGATCCAGGGGTACTCGAACAGGCGCTTGTCGTCGATGGTGAGCAGGATGGCGTCTTCGACCTGAATCGCCGTCGCGGTCTTGACGCGGCGCGACAGGTTCTGCTCGGCGGCGGGGGCGTCGATGCCCCAGGGCTCGCCGTAGAAATCCTGCCGGACGCGCCCGCTCTCGAACTTGTGGTGGTACTTCATGCGCACGAAGCGCCACTGCAGCCCGGCGAAGCGGTCGTCGGCCGCCGCCGGCAGCTGGGCATCGACGCGCGGCTGCAGCGCCGGCATCAGGGTGAAGAGCGCGAGCAGTACCGCGATCACCGCCGCACGGTCCGGCTTCAGCCTGGCCAACTCCGTCATCGATCCACCAGCTTGAGCAGGAGCGTCTGCGCACGCTCGTAGCCGGGGGCGATCTCCAGCGCCTGCAACACCTGCTTCTTGGCTTCGGCGCGCTTGCCGCCCTGGAAGTAGCTTTCGCCGAGGTCGGTGAAGGCGGCGGCCTTGTCGACCGGGCCGAGGGCGATGACGGCGCGGAACTCGCGGGAGGCGGGCTCGGCCTCGCCGCGCGCCAGTGCAAAGCGGCCGAGCATCGCGTGGGCTTCGGGGTCGAACGGGTCGATGGCGGCGATGCGCTGATAGATCGGCACCAGCCGCGCCGCGTCCTCGACGCCGCTCTGGCGCAGCAGATCGGCGAGCTGACGCGCGGCCTCCACGTTGTTGAAATCGACGGCGACCAGCGCGGTCAGCTCGCTGATCGCTCGCGCCCGATCCTTCTTTTCGAGCGCCATCTCGGCGAGCTGCTGGTGTGGGCTGCCCGGCCCGCCAGCCGCCGGCACCAGCGCCGCGGCGCGCGCGAACGCCTGCATGGATTCGTCAACCTGTCCCGCCTTGCGCAGCGCCGTGCCGAGCGCCATCTGGACCGGGAAGCTGCGCGGATTGGCCTCGGCGAGGGTCGTGACCGCCGGCAGCGGCATCTTCATCAGCTCCCCGGCGCCTTCCGGTACCGCCATCGCACGTCGCATGGCGCCGAACATCCGTTCGATGGTCTGATCGAAGCCGGTCTGCATCTGATCGAGGTCGGTGTCGAGCGCCGTCTTGAGCGCCGCATCGGTGTCGACGCCGTTGGCGAACGTCCGCACCAGCTTGCGCAGACCCGCCTCACCATAGGCATTGACGATGTGTTCGACCAGCAGCGAGGCTTCGTAGTAGGCGAGCGAGATGGTCTTGGGATTGGTGAACGCAGAGTTGAGATCCTTCAGCTTCAGGGTCTCGCCGCGGTTCAGCATGCCGGCGTAGGCGACGTCCATCTCGCGGCCCCACTCCGCGCGCGCCTTCTTCTCTTCGTAGACCGAGATCCCTTCCGTCAGCCAGCGCGGGATGCGCTGATTGGACATCTGCAGGGTGATGACGTGCGCCAGCTCGTGCCACAGCGTCGCCTCCCACTGGAATTCGCCGGGCGGCCGCGCCCTGGGCGAGTCCATCGTGACCACGCGGCCGAAGCAGACGCCGAGCGCGCCGACCATGCCTGGCAGCCCGAGGGTGCGGACGGCGAAGTCGTCGTGCTTGGGAAAGATTTCGATCAGGATCGGGCCGCGCGGCGTGAACTCGTAGCGCGCCGCCAGCGTGGTCAGCGCCTGGTGCGCCAGCGCCATGGCGTACTCGCGCAGGACCGCTGCCTCGTCCTTGTCCAGCCGCATCACGACGTCGCCGTCGCGGATGGTGACGAACTTGTCGACCTTGTCCATCACCGTGAGCTGGTTGTAGACCAGTTTGTTGAACGGATCGGCTTTGAAGGAGGCCTCGAGCGCCGTCCGTGCGCCCGCCTCGTCGCCGGCGCGCAGCAGGTGCGATCCGAGATCGGCCTCGGCGTGCGCGCTGCTGGCATCGAGCGCCAGGCTCCGGCGTGCGAGCTCGACCGCTTCGTCGAACCGGTAGTTGCGGGCGGCGAGATCCCCGGCCACGCGGTACACCTCGCCGTACCGCGGGGCGATGGCCAGCGCCTTGGCGGCTTCCGCTTCGAACTCCTGGGGCTTGTCCTGCACGTACGACAACGCGGCGCGCAGGGAGATCGCCTCGAGGCTCGAAGGGTTGACGGCGAGCGCCTTGTCGAGTGCCTGCCGGGCCTCGTCGTACTTGTTCACGTCGGCCGCCTCACCAGCCAGGAACACCTGGGCCTCGACCGACGAGGGATTGACCTCGAGGGCGCGTTTGGCGAGGGCGGCTGCCTGCGGCGGGTTTTCGTCGGCGAGGACGCGCGCCGAGCCAATCAATGCCGCCGTCCATCGGGGATCGACCTGAAGCGCCATCTGGTACGACTTCAGCGCCTCGGCGTTGTCGTACTTCTCCTGAAACAGATCGCCGAATGCAGTCTGGATCGCCGGATCGTTGGGCGCGGCGCCGGCTGCGTCGCGATAGGCGGCGTTCGACTCGTGAAAGCGCCCGAGCGCGCGCAGCGCGCGGCCCGCGCGCGCCACTTCGACCGGATCGTTGCTGGTGTCTGCGAGCGGCGCCACTTTCTCCAGCAGCGCGACGGCGTCGGGCCGGCCAAGCATCTGTTCCAGCAGTCCGAGTTCGAGCGCCGCCTCACTGGACGGGACACGGGTCGCCACAGCGCGCAGCTGGCTTTCTGCCTCAGCGTAGTGTCCGCGCGCGATTGCCGCGCGTCCTTTGACGGCGACGATATTCGGATCCGCCTTGTCGGGAATCGCATCGACGTCGTCGTACCGACCTTCATTGAATGCGCGCGTCGCGGCGCGATACGGCGAGTCCGCTGGTGCCGGCCGGCGCGGCGCCTGCGCCGTGCCGTACGAGGGGAGGGCGAGGAACGCGAGCGCGGCGACCAGAAGGGAGTGAGAAGCCCGGGAACTCATCGCAAATCGCATTATAGGCTGGCCAACAGAGGTTTAGACGCCGTGTCGGCTCAGCGGGCCGCCTCCCGCAGCGCCCGTTCCTCCACTGAAACGCGGCGGACGATCAGCCATCCGAACGTTACGATTCCAGCCACACCGGTCACCAGTGCGCCGGTCATGAGGGCGACCCCGCCCAGTTCTCCCATCACCCCCAGATAGTTCGGATGGCGAAGCCAGCGATACGGTCCGGTTGCGACGAGCCGCGCCCCGGGCACCACAATCACCCGAAACGTCCAGAACCGGCCGAGGGCAACCATCGCCCACCACTTCAAGCCTTTTGCGACAAGAAAGAGCGTGACGCCAGCCAGCACGACCATCGGGGATGGAACCGGACGCAGTAGCCCTTCGGTGAACATGGCCAGGAAGGCGCCGGGATAGGCGAGCCGCATGGCTCCATACACATCGCCGGCCGGCTCGACGCCGCCGCAGGCACGCTGGACACGCTCGTTCGAGGAGGCACGCCACGCCTCGACCATCATGGTGCCGAAGACGATAATGAGAAGAAGAACAATCCGCTCAGGCAAAATGAAAAAGGCGGCCACACGATAGGTGTGACCGCCTCAGTCTAAGTGCGTTGTCCAGCTACCCGCGAACGTCAAAACGGATAGTACGCTCCGCCGTCGCTCGGGAACGGCACCACGATTACGTTCGATCGTTCGGTGACGGCGCGCACGTCCTTGGCGCGCTGGTCACCGGCGGTGACAAAGAAGCCCACCTGCTCGCCAGGAGCCGGCTGATGGGTTGCCAGTTCGCCCCACACCTGCGCGTTGTAGTACCAGTTGGAGGCCAGCCGCGACGGCGGACCGCCCTGCCGAGCGAGACCGCGCCAGTACTCGACCCCGCCGGCCGTGACCCACTGGCCGTTGATCCTCTCGACGATCCACAGCGTGTACTGGATCCCGCCGTCCCATCCCGGTGGCACGACTTCGGGCCAGCGGCTCTTGGCATCGAAGTCAACGGAAAAGCCGCCGAAGTTTGCGTCGAGCACACGAATGCGCGTGGTCACCGGCCAGTTAGCGACGTCGCCGCCGGGACCACGCACGATGGCCGAGTGCAAGTCGATCTGATCGCCGCTGGTGGAGGTCGGCGCAGGGGCCGGAGCGGGAGCGGGAGGCACTACGCGTTGCAGGACCACGTCCACGACCGCATTCTCATTCAGCGTCAGAGCCTTGGTTTGGGTGACATAGCTCGCCGCGGCGAACTGCACCGTGACGGCGCCGGCCGGCACACCCGGCAGTTGATAATGACCCGCGCCATCGCTTCGGACCGCCACACCCGGGGCGCTCACCTCGATGTCCGGCAGGATGCCGCCCGAGGTGCCGTCGGTGATCGTGCCGCTCAGCGTGAAGGCCGTCGGCGCCGAATGCGGCGCGAGGCTGAGGTTGTTGGCGCCCTGCAGCGGGCCGAGACAGGTCGTGCCGCTGTAGATGATGTGGAACGTCACCGCATCGATCGGCGTGCCCTCGCCGTTCAGCGAGAACGAGCAGCTGTCAGAGCCACTCTTCAACGCGCCAGTGATCACGATGGGAATGGTCGGACCGCCCATTTTGCCGGTGATGTCGCCCTGCAGCGACAGCCCGCCGTCGCATTCCGCTGAGAAACTGCCCGACGCCTCGGTGGCGGTCTGGTTGGCGACCGTCCACTGGAAGTTCGAGCAGCTGGAGAAATCCGGCAACGACGTCAGCGACGAAGCCGTGGCCTTGGGAGTCGATGACGCTCCCTGCACGACCCAGGTGCCGAGCAGCGAGGGCGCCGACGACCTGGCGCCGGATGTAGTAGTGGTGCTGCCGGTCGGACCAAGGACGGTCGAGGTGCGTTCGACGCTGCATGCCGCGCTGGCGGCAACGACGGCGAGCACCGAGCACAAGAGAACTGGGGACCTGGTCATTGAGTTATCTTTTTCTATCGGCCGATGCACCTTCGGCCGACACCTGCAACACTTACGAGACCGTCATCGTTCCTACGCTTTCGGTAGATGCCGCGGCGCGAGCTGCAGATTTCCTGAACGAACTCGAGAGACGTCAAGAGGACTTCACGAACCCTGCCAGAACGCGGCAGGTTCTCGCGACGCGATCCCACAGTCCCCTGCATGAGCTATCACGGCGTGGACGAGCGCAGGTGCAAGGCGCGCGCCGATAGCGGCGACACCCACCCAAGGCGGTGAGGCAACGAGGGTACGCAGCGCGCGATTGAATCGCCACTTCGCGCCGAAGGCGCGGCGCCGCTCAGCCGTGAGCCGCGCGTGAACGCCGGGCCAACCCCGCGCCAGCGCGTGCAGTGCCGCGGCGGCCGCGAGTTCGCCACCGCGCGTGGCGAACCGCAGACCATCACCCGTCATCGGATCGATGAAACCGGCGGCATCTCCAGCCAGCAGCAGTCCGTCCATCGCGGAGTTACGGACGTCTACTGCGAGCGGGCCAAGCACGCTCGGCGCGCAGATCGGCCGCGCGCCTGCCGCGCGATCACGAAGCAATACGTCACTGGCCAGCGCGCGGGTCAAGGCCGTGGCCGGATCGCCGAGCGCGGGATCGCCGGCAAACGACGGTTTCACCAGGCAGACGTTGGTGAAGCCGCCCGGAACCGGGGCGACGCCGATGTAGTGTCCGCGCCGCACGTGCATCTCTCCCACCGTCAGCCGGCCGACACGACCCGGTAAGAAATTCTCGAAATAGCCGCCAATCGCCCAGCGCCGGGGATGCGGGGGATGATGCGCGAGACCGAGGCCGAACGCGAGGGTCGAGTGACGGCCGTCCGCCGCGATGGTCACCCGCGCCATCAGCGGCGATTCACGACCGCCGCTGCCCGTCGTCACGCCGCGCACGTGGGCAGCGGCTCCCGGGCCATCGACGATCGCCCGGCGGACCGCAACGCCCGGCTCGAATTCACAGCCGGCGGCGATCGCCTGCTGGAGCAGCAGCCAATCCAGATCGCGACGCGTGATGGCACGCCCGGACAGACCGCCCGGATAGCGCCCCTCGATCGTCACTCCCCCCTCGCCGGTCACCTGCATCCCGTCGACGCGCAGGCTGCATTGGTCGAGGCCACGCACCAGGTCCAGCACCTCAAGGCGGGCCAGCGTTCCCGGGTTGATGGTGTCGCCGCACAACTTGTCGCGGGGGAATGTCGCGCGATCGACAATGCGGACCCGGGCGCCGGCGCGGGCGAGCACCGCCCCGGCAACCGTGCCGGCCGGACCGGCGCCGACGATCAGCACATCGAGCATTCAGGCGCGGCCGATGACGAGGGCGCTGTTCTTGGATCCGAAGCCGAGGCAGTTGCACAGCGCGGCTTCGACTCCGGAGGCGCGGCCCTGGTTGGGAATGACGTCGAGATCGCAGGCTGGATCGGCGCGATGAAGATTGATCGTAGGAGGGAGAAATCCCCGGGACAGCGCGAGAGCCGCGCTGACCACGCCGGCGGCGCCGCTCGCGCCCTGCGGGTGACCGATCATCGACTTGACCGAAGAACCGGCCAGGCGATCGGCATGGGTGCCAAACATCCGACGTACACAGCGCGATTCGACGGCGTCGTTCAACACGGTCGACGTACCGTGAAAATTGACATATCCGATCTCTTCGCGGTGGCGGCCCGAGCGCTCGATCGCCAGCGTCATCGCGCGAACGATTTCCCCGCCGGCCGGCGCCATCTGCACCCGATGATACGCGTCGCACGTCGAGCCATAGCCCTCGATCGACGCATAGACGGTCGCCCCGCGCGCGCGCGCGCGTTCTTCCCGCTCGAGCACCAGCATCCACGCGCCCTCGCCCAGCACGAAGCCGTCGCGCCCCTGGTCGAATGGCCGCGACGCTTCGGCCGGCCGATCGTTATAGGCCATCGACAGTGCTCTCATGCGAGAGAAGCCGAAGATCATGCCCGGCGTCACGCAGGCGTCGGCCCCTCCCGACAACACGACGTCGGCGTCGCCCGCGCGCAGCAGCGCCGCGGCGTAGCCCATCGCGTCGGTCGAGCTCGTGCACCCGCACGACAGCACGTGGCTCACGCCATGAAGGCGCAGCGAAATCGAGATCTCGCTCGAGAGCATCCCGACGATGGAGACCGGAATCGCATAGGGCGTGACCTTGCGGCCGCGCTCGAGGAAGAAGTCGTGATAATTCCGCTCGCCGACATCGATCCCGCCGCCGCCGCTGCCGATGACAACGCCGGCATTTGGTTCCGCGATCTTCAGGCCGGCGTCAGCCCACGCTTCGCGTGCAGCGATCACGCCGATCAGCGCGGTGCGTGAATAGCGTTTCGGATCGGCGCGATAGTGCTCGTCCCAGATGTCGTCGCCGCCAAGCGCCGGCACATCGTCCATGCTCACGCCAGACACCGGTGCGGCGACCTGACAATCGAACTCCGACGCGTCGAATTCCGTGATGGCTCGAGTGCCGCTGCAGCCGCGGCTGATGTGATCCCAGAAGCGCTCCCGGCCGATACCGAACGGCGAGACCACGCCGATGCCGGAGATCACGATGCGCCCCGAGCTCGGGAAAGGCATGACGCTATAGTAGTCCGCCAATGGGAGCGCGGGCATTCGTCTGGTTCGGCGGCGCGCTCTTTGTCGCCTCGCTCATCTGCTGTGCCTGGTCGTATCTGGTTCCTTTCGGACGGGCGGCGGCTCCCGGCCGATGGCCAGCGCTTGTGGCGGACGCCGCATTGCTGACGGCCTTTGCGGTCCATCACAGCCTGTTTGCGCGCGCCGCGGTGAAGGTATGGCTCAGCCGGCGCGTGTCCGGAGATCTGCTGCGGTCAACCTACGTGTGGATCGCCAGCTTGCTGCTGATGCTGGTCGCCCTGGCGTGGCAGCCGATCGGCAGTGAGATCTACAGAGCCACTGGGCTTATGGCGGTTGCCCTCACGGCCGTTCAAGTGGCGGGACTGTGGGTCACCGCGCGCGCCGTCGCCAGGATCGATCCGCTCGAGTTGGCCGGTATCCATCCCGCCGCACGGTGCAACGGGCTGCAAGTGAGTGGACCCTACGGCTGGGTGCGTCACCCGCTGTATTTCGGATGGACATTGATGACGTTCGGCACGCCGCACATGACCGCCGACAGGCTGGTATTCGCGGCGGTCACGACCGCATATCTGATCGTGGCGATTCCGTGGGAGGAGCGTTCGCTGCGGCAGAGCTTTGGCGACGCCTACGCCGACTACGTCCGGGACGTCAGGTGGCGCATAATCCCGTTCATCTATTGAAGCGGGTATCGTCGTCCTCGCCACCGGTGAAGGTGCGGCTGGCCGGCGCGCCGCCCTTCTCGATGAATACCATCGAGTGCTGCGACGGAATGTCGAATTTCTTCCCGCACGTCTTGCAGGTGACGGCGTCGTCGACGCGCACCATGTAATCGCGCAGCTTGGCGTACAACGCGCGATCGCGTTCGTCGGCGCCGCCCGGCAACCGATCCTTTTTCGTGTTCACCACCCAGCGCATCTGATATTCGTTGACCCGCTTGCAGCGCGGGCAACTCAGCCTGTCGGTGCGCGTTTCGTTCTTGCTGTTGAAGAAATCCCGTTCGTCGAGCGACATGGCCCGATCATAGCAGGTCAGGTATGCTCAGGGCCGACGATGGCGACCGAACCCGAACGTACGTACCCGAGCGAACTGCCGGTCCTTGCGCTGCGGCAGACAGTGGTCTTTCCGCTGACCATTCAGCCGCTGGCGATCAACCGGCCGCTGTCGGTCGATGCGGTCAACCATGCGCTGGCCAGCGACCGGCTCATCTTTCTCGCATTGCAAACCAACGACGCGGAGGAGCCAGAGGCGTCCGACCTCCACACCATCGGCACGGTCGCCGCCATCCGGCAGATGGCCAAGGTACCCACTGGCGGCGTGCACGTGATCGTCGAGGGACTGCTTCGCGCCAAGGCCGACTCCATCACGAAGACGGGCGTGTCGCTGCGCGCCGTGGTCTCCGCCGCGGTCGAGACCGCGGACAAGTCGCTGGAGATCGAGGCCTACGTGCGAAGGCTTCGCGATCTGATCGATCGGGCGCTGTCGCTGGCGACCGGCTTGTCGCAGGATCTTCGCGGTCTGGTGGCCGGCATCGACGATCCATTGCGACTCGCCTACCTGCTGTCGAGTCTGATCGACCTGAAACCGGAGGAAAAGCAGCACATCCTCGAACAGAACGTCCTGACGGCGAAGCTCGAGGCGGTGGCAAGTGCGCTGAGTCGCGAGATCGCTCTGCTCGAGATGAAGACCAAGATCGAGTCGGCGGCGCAGCAGGAAATGACCGACGCTCAGCGGCAGTACTATCTCCGCCAGCAGCTCAAGGCGATTCAGGACGAGCTCGGCGAAGGCGAGAAGAACGAGCTCGGCGAGCTGCGCGCCAGGGTGGCCGCCGCCACCCTTCCTGAAACGGTCGCGGCGGTCGCGGCGAAGGAAATCGAGCGACTCGAACGCATGTCTCCGGCCTCCCCGGAATATCAGATGATCCGCACCTATTTCGACTGGGTGCTCGATGTGCCGTGGGGCACCACCACCGTCGATCGTCTGGATCCGGTGGCGGCGCGGCAGGTGCTCGATGAGGACCACTATGATCTCGACAAGATCAAGGAGCGCATCGTCGAGTACCTCGCGGTGCAGAAGCTGAAGACGCGGCAGAGCGCGACCGCGCAGATCAAGGGCCCGATCCTGTGTTTTGTCGGACCGCCCGGAGTCGGCAAGACGTCGCTCGGCCAGTCAATCGCGCGCGCGATGAACCGGAAGTTCGTGCGCATCTCGCTGGGCGGCGTGCGCGACGAAGCGGAAATCCGGGGGCACCGCCGGACCTACATCGGCGCCATTCCGGGCCGCATCGTGCAGGCGCTGAAGCAGGCCGGCGCCATGAACCCGGTGTTCATGCTCGATGAGATCGACAAGATCACCGCCGGCGGGTTCCAGGGCGACCCGGCGGCGGCGCTGCTCGAGGTGCTCGATCCGTCGCAGAACCACTCGTTCCGCGACCACTATCTCGAAATCAACGTGGACCTCTCGCGCGTGCTGTTCATCACCACGGCCAACCAGCTCGGCACCATTCACCCTGCGCTGCTGGATCGCATGGAAATCCTCTCGCTGGTCGGCTACACGGAAGAGGAAAAAGTCCACATCGCGCGGCAGTACTTGATTCCGCGGCAGCTGGAGGAGCATGGGCTGACGCCGGCGCAGGTCACGGTTGAAGACGACGCGTTACGCAAGACAATCGCGCTCTATACGCGGGAGGCCGGCGTGCGCGGCCTGGAGCGGCAGATCGGTGCGGTGGCGCGCAAGATCGCCGCCCGGGTTGCCGGCGTCGAGGCGACCGACGCGGCTGCGTCGGGCTACGTGGTGACCGCCGCCAACCTGGCCGAGTATCTCGGCCCGCCGAAGGTCCACGACGAGGTCGCCTTCCGGGTGTCGCGTCCCGGCGTCGCGACCGGGGTCGCGTGGACCGAGAGCGGCGGCGATGTCCTGTTCATCGAGGCGAGCCTGCTGCCTGAGGGTCACGGCAACATCACGCTGACCGGGCAGCTCGGTAACGTGATGCAGGAGTCGGCGCGCGCCGCGGTCAGCCACATCCGGTCGAACACCAGGGAGCTTGGCGTCGCCGCTGATTTCCTCAACACGCACGACCTCCACATCCACGTACCGGCGGGCGCAATTCCGAAGGACGGCCCTTCGGCCGGCGTCACGATGGCGACCGCGATCGTGTCGGCGCTCCGGAATCAGACCCTCGAAGAAGATGTCGCAATGACCGGCGAAATCACGTTGAGCGGCCTGGTGCTGCCAGTTGGCGGTATTCGCGAGAAGGCGCTGGCCGCCCGGCGCCATGGCATCAACACCTTCATCCTCCCGGCGCTCAACGCGCCGGATCTCGCTGAACTGCCACCCGAAGTGCGCGACACCATGCACTTCGTCCCGGTCTCGACCCTGGAAGAGGCGCTCGCGGTGGCGCTGCCGCGCAAGCCGCCGCCATCGTAGAATGGCGGGCCGCGGACCCGGTGGCGTCTCGCGGACAGAATCCGACCACCGTGCCGCACTCGAGCTACTTCACTCCGATCCAATCTTGGATCCGACCGTTCGCGGCGGGTCGGATTGCCGATATCGCGCTGAGAGGCAGCTACTCACGCCGGTCTATGACCCCTCGACTGACCAATCAGGAGGCCGGCATCTCAGTGGTCTGGGTGAGCCGGTGGAGGTAGCCCGCAATCGGCAATGTTGATCGTGGTCTACATCTCCGGGCACGGTTTCGGCCATGCGTCCAGGCAGATCGAGTTGCTGCGCCAAGTCTGTGCCCAGCGGCCCAGGCTGCGCGTCGTGGTCCGGACGTCGGTGCCACGCTGGCTGTTCGCGCCGGTGTCCGGCGCCAATGTCGAAGTGCAGACGCTCGAGACGGACACCGGCGTGGTGCAGTTCGACAGCCTGAGTCTCGACGATGAGCGGACGGTCGCCGAGGCGGCCCGGTTCTTCGCCGATTTCGATCGGCGGGTCGCCGTCGAGGCCGAGCTGATTCGCGGTCTCGGCGCCGTCCTCGTGGTGGGAGACATCCCGCCGCTCGCCTGCGCCGCGGCCGACCGCGCCGGTGTGCCCTGCCTGGCGATCGGGAACTTCACGTGGGACTGGATCTACAGTGCCTACCCGGCCTTCGATCGGCTCGCGCCCGCCGTCGTTCCGACGATCCGGAAGGCCTACGCCACCACGACGCGCGCATTGAGGCTGCCGCTGCACGGCGGATTCGAGCCGATGGCCGCCGTCACGCGGGACATTCCGTTCATCGCCCGCCGATCGACGCGTGACGCAACAGATACCAGAGCGCGGCTCGGCGTAGCCGAGGGGCGACCGGTCGTGCTGACGTCATTCGGCGGCTACGGCGCCGACCTTCCGGTCGCGGCGGTACGGCGGCGCGGCCGCTTCACGATCCTCGAGGTTCCGCGCGAGCCGCCCGCGGGCCTGCTCTACCAGGATCTCGTAGCGGCGGCGGACATCGTCGTCAGCAAACCCGGGTATGGCATCGTCTCGGAATGCGTGGCCAACGACACCGCTCTCCTCTACACGTCGCGCGGGCGCTTCATCGAATACGACCTGTTCGTGGCGGAAATGCCGAACGTCCTGCGCTGCCGCTACATCTCCCAGGAAGACCTGCTGGCCGGCCGCTGGGACGCCGCCATCGACGCTCTGCTGGCGCAGACCGCGCCCGCGCCACCGCCGCCGGTTGACGGCGCGGTGGTCGCGGCGCGCGAAGTCATTGCGATGGCTGGCGCATGACGCCGCCACGCGCTACCATCCGCCTCGACTCCCCATTCACCATGGAGACCGTGTGCTGAACTCACCGCCAATTCCGCCCGGCTCAACGGCTTTCCATTCGGCGAGGCCGGCGCGCTGAATGAAGCGTTCTCGGACATGTTCGGGCGTGGCGACGGCATTCTTCTATGAGCCGCTGGGCCACGGCCCGCTCCAGGCGTCGTATCTGCAAGGCAAGGATCTGTCGGTGCCTGCGGGCGCGTTCGGCCGTTCGCTTTCGAACCCGGCATTGACCGGCGATCCCGACCACTACCTTCTTGGCGGCGATACGACCGGTACGACGCGGATCATCTTCAACGGCGTCGACGCTGCGGGGCGCCCGATTGTAGTCAGCACACCGCGCACGACGCTGCTGACGAAATGGACGCCATGAGCCGCAGGCTGCGCGTCGGTGTCGGCGCCAACCTGACTTACCCGCACGCCCCGGTCCCGCTCAGTGATACGCTGACCCTCGATCCCGCTCCCGCCCATGTGGGTGGCAGCCGCGCTGCCGTTTCTGAAGGAGAACCGACGATGTTGTCCCGACGATCGTTTCTGTGGCTGACCGGCGCAGCCGGATTCGCAACCACACCGCTATCAGCGCAGCGTGGGCGTGGCGGCGAGCCACCGGCGGGCCCGGTGCCGCCGAGCATCGCCGCCTTGACGTCGATGCGGAGCCTCGCCAAGCCGATCACCGCCGACGAGCGGCGGGCGCGGCTGGAGAAGGCGCGGCGACTGATGACGGAGCACAAGATCGACGCCATCATCCTGGCCGGAGGTACGTCGCTCAACTATTTCACCGGCATTCGCTGGGGCAACAGCGAGCGGCTGACGGCGGTGGTCATCCCTAAAATCGGCAACCCCTACATCGTCACGCCGGCATTCGAGGAGGATCGGACGCGCGAGCAGCTGGCCGGCGGACCGGTCGAGCATACCGACGTGGCGATCTGGCAGGAGGACGAGAGTCCGTTCGAGCGGGTGGCGACCGGCTTGAAGGAGCGCGGGATCGCGTCGGGTAACATCGGCATCGAGGAAACGTCGAAGTTCGTCTTCGCGGACAGCATCGCCGCGGCGGCGCCAGCGATGAAGATCGTCAGCGCCACTCCGATCGTCGCCGGCTGCCGGATGATCAAGACCGCCCACGAGCTCGACCTGATGCGTGTGGCCTGCCAGGCGACGCTGAAGTGTTACGAAGCGGTCTTCAAGGCGCTGAAGGCCGGAATGACGCAAAACGACGTCAGCCGCCTGATCGGCGCCGGCTACAGCCGCCTCGGCTTCCCGGGGTTCGCCAGCATCCAGGTCGGCGAGTACACCGCGCTACCGCACGGTTCGATCACGCCCCAGACCATTCGCGAGGGCACCATCATCATGATCGACGATGGCTGCACAGCGGAAGGCTACCAGTCGGACATCACCCGCACGTTCGTGCTCGGTAAAGCCACCGACAAGATGAAGAAAGTGTTCGACATCGTCCACCAGGCGCAGACGGCGGCGCTGAAGGCGGCCCGTCCCGGCGTGCCGCTCGAATCGATCGACGCCGCGGGGCGCAAGGTCGTCGTCGACAACGGCTACGGTCCGGGCTTCAAGTACTTCACCCACAGACTTGGCCACGGCATGGGCATGGACGGTCACGAGTGGCCGTATCTCGTGAAGAACAATATGTTCGGCTGGGCCAAGGCGCTGACGCTGCAGCCGGGCATGGTGTTCAGCGACGAGCCGGGGATCTACATCAAGGGCGAGTTCGGTGTGCGTCTCGAAGACGACATGCACATCACGGAGAACGGCGCCGAGCTGTTCACGCCGCAGAGCCCGTCGATCGAAGAGCCGTTCGCAACAGGCTCATAGCCCGCGCGCGCGTGCCACGCTGCCCCGGGCGTTTCAAAAGGAAGCCGCGGCGCGACAGCGTCTCGGCTGCGGTGGAGGCGACGCCACCCGGGCGTCCTGGTGGGTGACGGCTCGGAGTCGGGCCGTACTTCGCGTTTCGAGGCGATCGACGACTGTGACTACGAAGGACGCGTGAGCGTCACGGCTTCACGCAGGTGACGAGCGACCAGATCCGCGGGATGTTCACTTTTTCGATCGACACGGGCTTCAGATCGGCCTGAACCAGAAAGGCCGGCAAGTCGAGATCGGACTTGAAGCCGAGATACAGGGTGAACGGGGCAATGATCTTTTCCAGCCAGGAGCCGACGCGGCTCTTGCTGCGGAAGTGGTTGAGGATGATGATCTTGCCGCCCGGGCGGCAGACCCGGTGCATCTCTCGCGTCACCGCGACCGGATCGGGTACCACGCTGATGACGTACGGCGCATACACGATGTCGAAGCTGTCGTCGGCGAACGTCATGTTCTGTGCGTCCATCTGGAGCAGCCTGACGTTGCGGACGCCTTTGCGTGCGATGCGGTCGTGTGCCTTCTCGAGCATCGAACTCGAGAAGTCGATCCCCGTGACCGAGCAGTCCGATGGGTAGAGCGCCCCGTTGATGCCCGTGCCGACACCGACCTCGAGTACACGGTCGGCCGGCTTGATGCCCATGCGCTCAATCGCATCCACCCGCCCGGGATGCAGCGCAGGGCCGAACGTCAAATCGTAGAACCACGCGATATTCTCGTAGACGCGCGCGACAAAATCGTTCTCGACGACGGTCACCGACAGCGCCCGTGTGGCGGCGTCGGAGCCCACGATCTCTTCGCGGTCGCGTTGACGAGGTGGCTCGAATAAGGCCATCAGTTGCCTCAGGAGCGGCCGGGTTCGCCGCTAACTAGTTGAAAACGTTCAAGCTGTGTACCCATTCCCGGCACGGTGCAGCGACTATACCTCTGCTCCATCGGCGAAGTCCATCGAGGAGTGGCAGGACTCGCGTCGATGTCACCGCCTCGTGTCGAGCCTGCACACCCTGGGCCGCGTCCGACTGTCCGGTTGCCGCGCCCTGTAAGTTGCGCCGCGAGAAACGGCGTCACGTGTCGAGCCGCTCAGTCTTGAATGTCCCACTGTCGACGAGCAGATAGGACTTGGTCACGACATCGAGACCAATCGAACGGACGCCCTGGCGAACCGTGTCGGTGAATTCGTGGTGATGACCGAACAGATGCAGCCGCGGCTTCATCGCCGCCAGCACGTCGTTCAGTACCGTCTTGCCGGCGTCGATCCGGCGCCCGGCGGGATAGAAGGGACGAGGCGCTTCGTGCGTGAGGAACAGGTCGATCCGGGTCATCGCCTTGCAGGCGAGCACTTCGTCGCGCACGAAATGGCGTCGCTTGTCGTCGCGGCTCTTGCCTAGCTTCAACGACGAAGCGGTCGTCTTGCGCCCCTTCGACGGTGGCAGCGCGGCCGCCGAGGAGTTGTACCAGCTGGGCGCGAACGTCCCGCCCAGCGCGGCCACTCGCCACGGTCCGACCGCGTGCGGGCCGCCGTTCGGCAAGTAATGCAGCGCCGCGGCCAGCGCGTGGCCGTACAGGGCCTGGGCGAGGATGTCGAAATCTTCGTTGTTGCCTTTGATGAAGTAGAGCGGCGCCTTCGGGGCGAAGTACTCACCCTCGTTGCTGGCCACGTCGCCGACACAGACCCAGAGCGGGACGTCGGCGTGCCGCTGCATGATGAGATCAACGGTCTCGAACTCCCCGTGGATGTCGCCGAGCGCGCCAATTTGCATGGACGGGTGGGACGGGACCAGCGAGGTTGACTGGAAGGGAGTGTCCTACCCATCCGGCCCCTCCCGCTCGTCGTGCTACGGCGTGTTCACCGCGGCCGGAACGAGCAGGTCCGCTTTGTCCCAGACGAAGTCCGCCTTGCTGTATACGGCCAACTCGTAGTCCTTGCCCATGAAGATGGCGCCGACCGGGCAGGCTTCTTCGCAGTAGCCACAGAAGATGCAGCGGGTCTTGTGAATCTGATAGACCGACGCGTAGCGCGGTCCGGCCTGCACGCTTCCGTCGTTCTCAGCCGCCTCGAGGTAGATGGCGTCGGCCGGGCACGCCGCCGAGCACAGGCCGCAGGCGACGCACTTCTCGAGCCCGTTCTCGTCACGCATGAGCACCTGTTTGCCGCGATATTTGGGAAACACCGGGAATTTCTCTGTCGGATAGTTCACCGTGATCGGCTTCTTGAAGAGGTGCTTGAGGGTAGTGGCGAAACCGATGACGAACGGGCGAATCACAGCCATTGCTCTCAGTTTATCTGGCCGATAAGATCAAGTAAACCATGCAAGGCCCGAAGTTCCTGACCGCCGAGCAGTTACTGCTCATCACGCTGGTCGTCAAGCTGGTGGCGACGGCCGCGCTGGCGACCATGCTGGTGCGCTACCGGCGCTTCAGACACATCCTCATTTTCGAACGGCGTGCCTGGCGCGACCGCCTGACGTTCGCGCTCAGCCTTGGCATCCCTCTCACCGCCGGGGTGGTCGCCCGCCTGCTGCTCGGATACGACGCGCTGGACCTGACCATGGAGGGTTCGTTCCTGGTCGGCCTGATCGCGGGCCCCTACGCCGGCGCCACGGTGGGTGCCATGGTCGGCATCGGACCGATTGCCTTCGGCGAATTTGCCGCGCTGCCCTTCGCCGTCGGCTGCGGCTTCGCCGGCGGCGGCCTGCGCGAGCTGTGCCCGAAGGAAGCGATCTGGCATTTCTCACCATTCATCTTTCCGAGCGTGCCGCGCCGCGTCTGGCGCATGGTGCGCTCGCTGGAGATGGACTGGCAGGTCGTGCTGCTGCTCGCCCCGGTCGCTCTCGCGCTGCTCGGCCAGGCGCTCGGGTTCCGGTGGAGTCATCGCCTCTTCGTGCTGGCGCCGACGCCGCCGTGGTCGTGGCGCATGCTGGTCGTCCTGTTCGCATCGGTGCTCTGCGTCGCCACGCCGATCAAGATCTGGAACAACGCGCGCATCGAGCATCGGCTGCAGGAACAGGAAAAGCTGCTGCTCGCCGCCAAGATCGAGGCGCTCGCCAACCAGATCAACCCACATTTCCTGTTCAACACGCTGACGTCGATCTCGTCGCTCATCCGCACGCAGCCGGACACGGCGCGCATGCTGATCACGAAGCTGTCGGGACTGCTCCGCCGCCTGATGCGGAGCACGGATCATTTCGTGACGTTGCGTGAGGAGTTGGCCTCGATTGACGAGTATCTCGACATCGAAGTGGTCCGCTTCGGGCCGCAGTTGAGGGTCGAGAAGTACATCGCCCCGCAGACGCTCGATGTCATCGTCCCGAGCATGATCCTGCAGCCGCTGGTCGAGAACTCGATCAAGCACGGTCTGGCGCGCAAGGTCGGCGGCGGCCGCATCACGATCACTACCAGCGTCGCCGACGACCACACCATCATCGAAGTGCACGATGACGGCCTGGGTATGACCGAGGAGCGGCTGGAGCACGCACTGGGCGACGGGATCGGCCTGAGTAACGTCAATGAACGCCTGCGCACGATCTACGGGCCGCCCTACCATCTGAAACTGACGAGTGTGCCCGGAAAGGGCACCAGCGTCAGCGTCCAGATCCCCGAGATCGCGCTGCCGGAACGGGTGACGGCATGAGCGATGCGCCTGGCGCGACACGCGGCTGGCCATGGCGCTGAAAGCGGTGGTGGTGGACGACGAGCAGCTCGCCCGTGATGAGCTGGGCTATCTGCTCGAGCAGGTCGGCGATGTCGAGGTCATCGGGCAGGCCGGCAACGGCGTCGAAGCGCTCTCGACCATCGAGCGACTCCAGCCCGACGTCGTCTTTCTCGACGTCCAGATGCCGGGGCTGACCGGATTCGAAGTCGCGCGTCGTCTGCTCGGCGGCCGCGGGGGGCCACAGATCGTGTTCGTCACCGCCTACGATCAGCATGCCATCGAGGCGTTCGAAGTCAACGCGGTAGACTATCTGCTCAAGCCGGTGGATGAGGCGCGGCTGGAAGTCGCGGTCGACCGCGCCCGGCGGCGCATCGCCACCGATCGTCAGCCGCTGGGCTCGAATGGCAACGTCAGCAGCGCCGATCTCGAGAAAATCATCGAGGCCGTCGCGGAACGGCAGAGCCGGCGGGACCGGCTCGCCATCAGAGTCGGTGAGCGATTTTTCCTGGTTCAATCAGCAGAAATTATTTACGCCTCTCTGGGCGACGACGGTATTACGGTAGTAACGAGTCAACACGCGGGGACCTCGAACTACCGCACCCTCGACGAGTTGCACGAGCGCCTCGACCCGACCGTCTTCTGGCGGGTGCATCGCTCGCATCTCGTGAACATCAACAAGATCAAGGAGATCGTCCCTTGGTTCAGCCGGAACTACATTTTGCGGATGAAAGACGAGAAGACGACGGAAATTCCGGTGAGCCGCACGCACACGCGCCGGCTTCGCGAGTATCTGAAACTGTGACCGGAGATGTCTCGGCAGTCGACAGTCAACAGTCAGCAGTCAGCAGTCAACAGTCGGCGGTCGACAGTCGACAGTCGGCGGTCGGCGGTGATCAGCCGCCGACCGACGGGCCCAGACAGCGGACCGACGACGGGCGACTGAACACGGCAATCGTTCCTTCGAGCATCGTGCTCGCGCAGGTGAAGGAAGAGCTTGTCGCGTGGGTGAAGACGCTGATGTCGGCGGCGGTGTATGCCGTCCTCATCGTGACGTTCCTGTTCCAGGTTGCCCGGGTGGAAGGCCAGAGCATGGCGCCTACGCTCGAGGATCAGGATCGGCTGATCGTGAACAAGCTGGTCTACCGCATCGGCGAGCCGCGGCGCGGCGACATCGTCATGCTCTACTACCCGTTGAACCCCGACAAGTCATTCGTCAAGCGTGTGATCGCCGAGGAGGGGGACACGGTCAGGATTGTGGACGGCCGGGTTTACGTGAACGACATCCCCCTGAAGGACGATTACGTAGCGAGCGAGTATCGCAGCCATGACGACTGGGGACCGCAGGTGATTCCCGAAGGCTACGATTTCGTGATGGGCGACCACCGCAACAACAGCTCTGACAGCCGCCACTGGGGAATGGTGCCCAAGAAGTACATCATCGGGAAAGTCCAGATCCGGTGGTGGCCTGTGCCCACGGCACGGGTGTTCTGACTTCGTCTTCGGGCGCAGGGCTAAGGGCTGAGGGCGACCACCGCAGTGCCTGCATCAGAGAGCCTCGCGCCCCCGGCCGTTCGCCCCGACCGGTATGCGGCCGTCGCTGCCGTACTCGCCCGCGTCCTGGTGCTGAATCTGGCCGTGGCGATTGCGAAGATCGTGTTCGGCTACACCAGCGGCGCCATCAGCATTCTGTCCGACGGCTTTCACTCGCTCACCGATGCGGCCTCCAACGTCGCTGGACTGGTGGGTGTACATGCGGCTCGCCAGCCCCCCGACCAGGACCATCCCTACGGCCACCGCAAGTACGAAACCGTCGCCGCCGCGGCCGTGACGGTGTTTCTGCTGTTGCTGGTCATCGAGGTGGTGCGCAACGCCTTCAACCAGCTAACCGGCCGATCGCGCCCGCACGAGATCTCGACCGCCAGCTTCGTCGTAATGCTGGTCACGGTCGCCGTCAACCTGCTGGTGGTGGCCTACGAGTCGCGAGCTGCCGAGCGGCTCGGCAGCGAAGTGCTGCTGGCGGACGCGACCCAGACCCGCGGCGACGTCTGGTCGTCGCTGACGGTGATCGGCGCACTGGTCGGGGCGCGACTGGGACTGCCGATTCTCGATCCGCTCGCCGCGCTCGTGGTCGCCGGCTTCATCGGCCACGCCGGCTACCAAGTCGCCCGCGCCACCACCGGCATCCTCAGCGATCGGATTGTCATCTCGGACGCCGATCTGCAGCGCGTGGTGATGAGCGTGCCCGGGATCATTGGCTGCGAGAAAATCCGGACGCGCGGATCGGCCGACCACGTCTTTCTCGACCTGCACGTCTGGATGCCGCCCGACATGCTCCTGACCGACGCGCACGATCTGTCCCACGTCGTCAAGGATCGCCTGATGACGCGCTATCCCCAGATTGCAGATGCCGTCATTCACATCGAGCCGCCGCCGTCGTCGGCTTTTTGACATTGCAGATTGCAGATGACGAGCGCTGAGTGGGACGAACGGTTCGGCCTGGTGGTCGAGCGCAGGACGCGCGAGGCGGCCGGCGCGGCGATCGCGCCGCTGGTGACTGAGCACGATTGGGCCGGTGACGGCTTCGCAGTGATCGGCAATGCCTGGTCGCGCGCGATGTTCGGCGGGCCGTTCTACCTGTCGCCGTCAGCGGCGGCCGGCCTGCCAGCGACCAGCCTGGTGTTCGTCCAGTCACACGACGGCAACACGGTGACCAGCGATCCGTCGTCGCTTGGCGGTGGCGAGGCGGACAGGCACCTGATCTACGAAGGCCTGTCGCGGGTGGCGGCCGACGCGGTGCTCGCCGGGGCACGCACGATTCAGGGCGACAATATCCTCCTGTCGATCTGGCGGCCCGAACTGGTGGCCCTGCGGGCGGCGATGGATTTGCCGCGGCACCCGATGCAGGTGGTCGCGACGCTGCAAGGCCTCGCACTCGACCGGTCGCTGATGTTCAACGTGCCCGAATTGCGCGTCGCCGTGGTCACCGTCGCCCGCGGCGCGGATGCCATGCGCGAAGCGCTGAGGGCCCGGCCATGGATCACTTTGATCGTGATGGATGAGGCGAGCGCGCTGGCGGGCGGCTTGCGCTCGCTGCGGAATCTTGGCGTCGAACGGCTGTCGTGCGTCGGCGGACGCAGTCTCGCCCGGGCACTGATCGACGCCGGGCTGGTTCAGGACCTCTATCTCACGACCGGACGGAAGTCCGGCGGCGAGCCCGGCACGCCGCTGTACCGTACACCGCTGCAGGGCCGCGTGGTCGTGCGGAAGCACGGCACCGGTGCCGACGCCGGCGTCATCTTCGAGCACATCTCACTGAACACTTGAGAGTTCAGATTTCAGAGGGCAGATTTCAGATTGATTTCAGATTGATTTCAGATTGATTTCAGATTTGATGTCGGGCCAGCGATGGAGCCGGAGCATCTTCAATCTGCAATCTGCAATCTGCAATCTGCAATTTCATCTCTTTACCACCCTGATCTCGAACAGCTTGGGCCACCACTTGCCGGTGACGAACAGGCGATCCTGAGCGGCATCGTAGGCGATGCCGTTGAGCACGTCTGTCGTGGCTCGCTCGGCTGGCGTCAGCAGGCCGCGCAGGTCGATGTACGCGCTGACTTTGCCGGTGTCTGGAGCAATGCACGCGACGTAGTCCGTTTGCCAGACGTTGGCGAAGATTTCCCCCTTCACATACTCCAGCTCGTTGAGGTTCCGTAGCGGCGCACCGACCGCGGTGACCTTGATGCGGCGTCTCTCGACAAACGTCACCGGATCGAGGATGCGGAGCTCATCGGAGCCGTCGCTCATGATCAGGCGGGTGGCGTCCTGGGTCAGCCCCCAGCCCTCGCCCGGATAGCTGAACTGCTTTTTCGGTTCGAAGGTCGCCCGATCGTAGACGAACGCGACGTGCGTTTGCCAGGTCAGCTCGATGAGATCGTTCTTCCAGACGGTGATACCCTCGCCGAAATGCGGCGCCGGCAGTTCCCGATGCTGCACGACCTTGCCCGATGTGAGCTCGACCTTGCGGATCGACGAGTGTCCGACCTGGCCGGTGCCTTCGTACAAAGCGCCCTTCACGTACTGGAGACCCTGGGTGAAGGCCTTGGGATCGTGCGGATAGACCCGGACGATCTGGTAGCCGTAGATCGGCAGATTGGCCGGAGCCTGCTTCCACGGCGCGAACCCCGGAGCGCGCGTTGCGAACATCATGATCACCGCGGTGAGAATCAGGCCCACCTGGCCGACGCGACCTACCTCCGCCATGCGATCCACCTGCCCATCCTCAGTATCCAGCGACTTTATCAACAACGTTGCGCAACGGCTCGCCTTTTTCGAAACGGCGCAGGTTGTCGGCGAACAGCGCGACCAGCGGTGTCCAGTAATCCTGCATGGCGCCAGACGTGTGCGGCGTGACGATGACGTTCGGCAGGTCCCAGTACGGGCTCGACCGATCGAGCGGTTCCTCGCTGAAGACGTCCAGCCCCGCTCCGCCGAGGCGGCCCTCGCGCAGCGCGTCGATCAACGCCTCGTCGTCCACGAGCTTGCCGCGCGCGACGTTCACCAGGAGCGCGCCCGGTTTCATCCGATCGATCTGAGCGCGGCCGATCAGCCGCTTGGTCGCAGGCGTGTGCGGCGCGGCCACGACGACGACATCGCTCTGCGCCAGCAGGTCCGGCAGGCGATCGGGCGTCCACACCGCCTCGACGCCGTCCGGCGGCGGCTGGCCGCCGCGGCGGCGAATCGCCGTGATTCTGAACCCGAACGGCGCCGCGACCTTCACGACTTCGAGACCAATCGCGCCGAGGCCGACAATGCCCATGCGCTGGCCGTGCAGGATGCGCGTGCCCGTCTCGAGCTCTTCCTGCGCCCAGCGATGCTCGGTTTGGGCGCGTAGCGTCGCCGGCAGCCTGCGCGCCAGCGCGATGGTCACGCCGAGCACGTGCTCGGCCATCGAACGGGCGCGAATGCCACGGGCGCTGGTCAGGATGACCGGGCCGGCGAGCAGTTCCGCAAACATCAGGCTGCCGACGCCCGCCGCCGGACTCTGCACCCAGCGCAGACGCGACAATGACGGAAAGAGGTCTCGATCGATGAAGGGCGTGAAGGCGACGTCGGCATCGGGCAGCAGACGCCGCAGCGTGTCGCGATCCCAGGCTTCGAGAAAGGTATGGTCAGGAAAATCGCTGCGCAGCCGATCGACATGCCACCGGGGCATCACCCACGCCAGCGCCGGGCTGATGACGCCGACGACGATGTTCATCGCGATCCAAGGACTCGAGGAGCGGCGGATGTGAAGATCTCTCGCGGGATCGCCGATCGGCAGATCCTCAGATCCTCAACTCCACAGATCCTCAGATCCTCAGATCCTCCTGTAGACCCCAGACCGCCCTCCGCTCTTCACCATCACCCTGATGTCGCCGATCACCATCGTCTTGTCGACGGCCTTCAGCATGTCGTAGATCGTGAGCGCGGCGACGGCCACGGCGGTGAGCGCCTCCATTTCGACGCCGGTCCGGGCGGCGGTCCGGACCCGCGCCTCGATCTCGTAGCCGCGCGCCCTGGCAGTCAGTTCAACGTTGACGCTGGCCAGCGGCAGCTGGTGGCAGAGCGGGATGAGCGAGGCAGTCTGCTTGGCAGCGAGAATGCCGGCCAAGCGCGCCGTCTGCAGCGGATCGCCTTTCTTGACCGCGCCTGCGCCAATCAGGCGACGCGCCTCGCGCGACATCGTGATCATGCCGCGCGCGACGGCTTCGCGGCTGGTGACCGGCTTGTCGCCGACGTCCACCATCTTCACGCGGCCGCGCGCATCGACGTGCGAGAGGCGGACGCGTCCGGCGCTTCCCGCCCGTCCTGCCCTTCTCGGTCGTCCGGCCGCGTTTCTATTTCTCATCGGTCTCGCCGTGCGCGAGGAAGAACGAGAGGCTTTCGAGCGACACGGTCAGGTCGACGCTCTTCAACTTCACGTCAGGAGGGACCTGCAGGGTACCCGGCGAAAAATTCAGTACCCCCTTGATGCCAGCCGCGACCACGAGGCCGAGGACGTGCTGTGCGTGCGGCGCCGGCACGGCGATGACCGCGATGCGGATGCCATCGCGCCGGACCACCTTCTTCAGATCGACGATATCGTGAATCGGCACGCCGCTGCGCGAGTGCTGGCCGACCTTCTCCTTGAGCGTATCGAACAGCGCCGCGATCTCGAACCCTTCCTGGCGGAATCCCGGATAGTCGGCCAGCGCGAGCCCGAGGTTCCCGGCGCCCATGATCGCGACGCGCAGCTTGCGGTCGAGACCGAGAATCTGGCGCAGATGACGCTTCAGATCGCGGACGTAGTAGCCGACGCCGCGGACGCCGAACTCGCCGAAGTAGGCCAGGTCCTTGCGAATCTGCGCCGCATTGAGATGAAACTGCTCGGCGAGCACCTGCGACGAGATGGTGCGAACACCGGCGTCCTCCAGCACGCTGAGGCAGCGCAGGTAGACCGAAAGACGGTTGGTGGTGAGCTCCGAGACTTGATCAGTGCTCTGCTTGCCCGGTGCGGTCTTCGACGGGCCTTTGTTCATCGTTTTCACAAGGCAGCGGCCGATTGTAGCAAAAAACCGCGTGCTAATATCCGGCCCTATGGCCCACCCTGTCACCGCACCGCCCGTGCTGCCCGCGTCGACCGGGTTTCAGCCCTATGTCCCCGCCACTCAGTCGCCCGCTGAATTCACCGCGAAGGCGGTCGTGATCGGGGTGCTGTTCGGTCTGCTGTTCGGTGCGTCGACGGTGTATCTGGGCCTGCGCGCCGGTTTGACCGTGAGCGCATCGATTCCGATTGCCGTGCTGGCGATCTCGGTGTTGAAGAAGCTCGGCGGATCGACCATTCTCGAGAACAACATCGTCCAGACGATTGGATCGGCTGGGGAATCGGTCGCCGGCGGCGTCGTGTTCACGATTCCGGCGCTGATCTTCCTGACCCCGGACGGCCCCGCCTACTTCAACTACTACCAGATCGCGGTACTCGCGTTCGCCGGCGGCATTCTCGGCGTGCTCATGATGGTGCCGCTGCGGCGCGCGCTGATCGTGAAGGAGCACGGCGTGCTGCCGTACCCGGAAGGGGCGGCCTGCGCCGACGTGTTGATCGCGGGCGAGCGCGGCGGCCAGCTGGCGTCGATGGTGTTTGGCGGCGTCGGTGTTGGAGCGTTATGGAAGGCGCTGTCGTGGGTCTTCAACCTGTTCGCGAAAGAGCTCGACTACTCGACGCCGCGCAGCAGCCAGTTCCCCAATGCTACGCTCAACATCGACATCTCACCCGAGTACCTGGGGGTCGGCTACGTCATTGGCCCACGCATCGCCGGGACCATGTTCGCCGGCGGCGTGCTGTCGTGGCTCGTCCTGCTGCCGCTGCTGTCGATTCTCGGCGCCTACATCAACGTGCCGTTTCCGCCGATCCATCCCAACTTCGCGAACAACCCGGCGACCGGCCTGCCGTTCAAGATTCTCGAGATGAGCCCGGGTCAGCTGTGGAGCGCGTACATCCGCTACATCGGCGCCGGGGCGGTGCTGGCTGCCGGCCTCATCACGCTCGGGCGGACGCTGCCGACGATCATCGCGTCGGCCCGCGAGGGCATCAAGGACTTCGGCGCCGCGGCCGGCGCGGTCACCGCGCAGCGAACCGAGCGAGATCTCCCCACCGCCTTCGTGCTCGGCGGGTCGCTCCTGCTTGCGATCTTCCTCGCCGTCGCGCCGAAGATGCCGATGCAGGGGAATTTCCTGGTGGCGATCCTGGTAGTCATCTTCGGGTTTCTGTTCGTCACCGTGTCGTCGCGGATCACCGGCCTCATCGGGACTTCGTCGAACCCGATTTCGGGGATGACGATCGCTACCCTGATCCTGACCTGCCTGATGTTCGTAGCGCTGGGCTGGACCGGAAGTGCGTACGGTCCGATCGCGCTGTGCGTCGGCGCCGTAGTGTGCATTGCGGCCGCCGAAGCCGGCGGGACGTCTCAGGATCTGAAGACCGGCTTTCTGGTCGGCGCGACGCCCTACTACCAGCAAATCGGGCTGGTCATCGGCGTCATCACCTCCGCGGGGGTCATCGGTGCCACGACACTCTATCTGCATCACGTGTTCGGCATCGGCAGCGCCGCGGTCCCGGCGCCGCAAGCGACGCTGATGGCCACGATCATCAAGGGGCTCCTCGATCAGAACCTCCCGTGGGGCCTCGTGCTGGTGGGAATATTCGTCTCGGTCACGCTCGAGTTGTGCGGCATCCGCTCGCTGTCCTTCGCGGTCGGCTCGTACTTGCCAATCGCCACCACCGCGCCGATATTCGCCGGCGGCCTGGTGCGGGCGTTCGTCGAGCGCCGGATGGGTGCGGCAGCGGACTCGGAGGTCGGCGCCGGCACGCTGTTCAGCTCGGGGCTGATCGCCGGTGGTTCGCTGTGCGGGATCCTGTACGCTGTGCTGGTAGGCACCGGCCGGATCGGTCTGCCCGAATCGATTGGCAATGCCATGCCTTTCCTGCACGACGGCGCGAGCGGCTACATCGCGAGCGCCTTGTTGTTCGTCGGGCTGGCGGTGGTGCTGGCCAGGGCCGCGCAGAAGAAGGTCATGTAGAACGAGCGCGCTCCGGTGATCCGAACATGAAACGTACTCTTGCTCTCCTCGTCCTGGCCGGCGCGACCGTCTTGGCGCAGGCGGCGACGCGGCGCGCGACTAATCTGACGACCCTGCTCGCCTATCCGGGTTTCTTTCACGGCCGTCCCATCGTGATCGTCGGCAACGTCGGAATCGAGACGGATCAGCTGCGCCTGTCCGACGACAACGGGTCGATCCATCTCATCTTCAAGGGCACCGCACCTGACGGCCTCGACGAAGTGCGCGGCGAGTTCTGGGACCTCGGCCGCATGAAACCCGATGACCTCCGCCTCAGTACCTACGATCTGCGGCAGACGTTCAAAATCGATCCCGATGCGCCGTGGCCACGGCCAGGCGACGTCACCGCCATCGTCGCCACCGCGGTCGCATCGACGGCAACGCCGCAGCAGGCCTCGATCCGCGCGATTGTGCTGAACCCGTCCCACTTTCTCGATGAGAAGGTGGCGATTACCGGGCAGTTCTCCGGACGCAACCTGCTCGGCGAGATGCCGGACGCTCCGGGCAGGAGCCGCTACGATTTCGTTCTCCGCTCCAGCGACGCCGCGATCTGGGTCACCAACATGCGGCCGAAGCTGAAGGATGCCAACGGCAAGGACCTCGAGCTCGGTCTCGACGCGCGCATCGATACCGGCCGCTGGCTGACCCTGCGCGGCACGGTGCAACAGGCGCGCGGCCTGCTCCTGCTCGACGCCGAGGCCGGAAGCCTGGCGCTCGCCAAGCCACCGACCGAGACCCACACCGAGGAGGAGCCGATCCGCGTACCAGCCGGCCCGCCGCCTGAAGTGATCTTCAGCGCTCCGACGCAGGACGAGACCGACGTTCTGATGACGACCACCGTCCGGATTCAGTTTTCACGGGACCTCGATCAGGCGACGCTGAAAGGGCACATCAAGCCGCACTACCTGGAATCGCAGAGCACGGAGCGTGGTGAGCCGGTCACCCCGGCCGTCGAGTTCACCTATCAGTACGCGGCAGCCAACCGCGTGCTCGAAATCAAGTTCACCAAGCCACTCGAACGCTTCCGCTCGCTGAAACTCGATCTGGTCGACGGCATCCTCGGAACCGATGGCCAGCCGCTCAAGCCATGGACCCTCACGTTCATGCTCGGCGGATCTTAGGATGAACCATCAGCCATCAGCCATCATCACGGCACCACTCTGAAAGCCGAGATCAGCCTTCGCTCCCCGCCCGCGCCGACCGTGATCTCGATCGCATAGTCTCCCGGCGCCAATGGTGCGAGCGCGAGCTGCGCTGTCATCCACCGCGAGCCATCTGCATCGATACGCGAGGCGGCGGCTACCGGCACATTGAGTGGCTTGCCTGTGCGGTCGAGCAGACGAGCCGCCAGCGACTCACTCGCCCCGGTCGGAATTTCCACTCGGACCTGTTCGCTGCGACGGAAGCGCAGGTCGGCGGTCGGGACATCTTTGTTCCCGGTCGAGGGGCCGTGGCGAACGAAGAGCGCGCCCGTCGAGTCGGGCGGGGTTGGAATCGTTACCCGTGCAACCTCGCGCGACGGAATCGAAGCCGGACCGGCCCGGGCGCCCACCCGCAACAGATACTCGCCCGCGACGAGTGGTTGCGAGGGGGTGACGGCGAGGCGAAACGTTCGCATCCCCCTCGGAACGCTCATCCGTCCGCTCGCCACAGTCGCATCCGTCGTCGTCGTCAACGTGACGGTCGCGTCGAAACCGTCGTTCCAGGTGTCGCCGATGGTGGCGACGCCGCCCAGCTCGCCGACCACCCACAGTGTCGCCGAGGCGCTGTCGTTCGGCTTCCATCCAGCCGCCATCTGCAGGCGAAGCGGCACATCGCGCGCATAGCCGGACAGCGGTGCGATGGCGGCCTCGACGGCATGGGCCGCGAGCGCTTCGGCTGAGTCGACAACCGGCATGGCCTTCACTGCGGCGGCACGCGATAACGTCGCGGCAGTGGCCGGCGTCGCAGCCAGATAGCCGCGCCGGGCGCGTACGCGCACGCCCGGCCGCTTTACGCGGACCGCGATTGGATGGAATTTTCCATCCAGTTTACCGCTCGAGTAATAGCCGAGCAGGTAGTAGCTGCTCAAATCATCGATGACGCGCTTCAGGCCACGGGCGAGATCGTTCGAGTTGACGATCGCCAGGCCGTCGGTCGCCTCGGCCAGCGTGCGCAACGAGTTGATCCGGCCGCGCAGCATGTTCTGGTCCACCGACGGCGGCACCATCGGCGCTGGCGGGCCGGGAACGTCCTGACGCACCTGCGCGGTGTCGAAGACCGCCAGTCCGCGGGGATCGATCGGGTAGAAAGACGCATTCGCCCGATTCGCGGCGTCGAGCAGCTCGCGGAACTGATGCTCGTTGTCGAGGCGCGCGAGCTGCATGCGATCGACATCGCACGTGCTGGTTGGGGCTGAGCCGTTCGCGGGATCCTTTGTGGTCAGGCGACCCGAGCGGGGATCGACGCTCACCGTTGGACCGGTAGGCACGCCCTGGCAGGCGAGCGGCCGTGCCAGATTTTCGTTCGGACGAAACAGCAGCCAGCCGTCGCTGATGGCCAGGATGGCCTTACGCTCTTCGCGCACGCCTCGGAGATTGTCGACCAGATCGCCGAGCGCGTCGAGGACACGCTTCTCGTGCCGGCGGTCAATCATTTCGGCAGCGATGCCGTTCTGGTCCTTGCACTCGGAAATCCCCGGCTCGTTCGGGTAGCACTCCGCGTACTGCCGGTCGACCGGATCGATCAGGGTCTCATTGCGTTCACCCCAACGCCAGTAGCGCGCCAGGATTCCGTCGATGGTTGTCGTCTTGCGCGCGAAGGTGACGTCGGTCGCCGCCATTTCCGGCGTCATGACGGCGACCAGATCGTCGGCGCCGATCAGTTTGTCGAGCGCGTCGACCAGCGGCTTGCGAATGCGGCGCGAGCCATCGACTTCGACATGGTAGGTATCGAGGAAGAGGACGATCAGACGCGCCCGCGAGCTTCGCGCCATCGCCAGCGACTCGCGGACGGTATTCGGCTCGATCCGGGTGTCCTGCGAGCCACCCTGCTGAACCGTGACGTGCTCGAATTGTTCGATCTTCTGGGGGACACCACCTTCGAGAATCTCGAAGTCCGCCTGGGAGAGTTCGGCGATCGGAGCGTTGTCTCTGCTCGGGTAAACGTCGACCCGCACATAGTTCGCTTCGGTGCGGAAGGTTGGAGGAGGTTGAGGCGCGGGCTCCTGCGCCAGCACCACGACCGCAAGAACAGATGCGACCAGGCTCAAGCTGTGAGCGCTCAAACCTGAACCCTGAGCTCGAAGCCCTAAGCCCTGGGCCCTCGGCTGTGGGCGCCGAGCCGTGAGCCCTAAGCCCTTCATGATCTTTCCCCCCGGCGCTGGCGGCTCAGTCTACCACCGGCCCGGCTGCGAGCAGCGCTTCAATGCGGGCACGAACTTCGGCGATGAGCGCGTCGCGATCGCCGGCCTCCATCCCGGTCGTTTCAACGGCCACGCCGACGCGGATGCTGACCACCACCGGCCGGATGATCTTGCTGCCCCGTCGCATCGCATCCCGGCCGCCGGAGATCGCGACCGGCACGATCGGCGCCTGCGCCTTGAGCGCCATCAGGAAACCGCCCTTCTTGAACGGCTGCAGTTCGCCGGTCTTGCTGCGCGTTCCCTCAGGAAAAATGAGAAACGAGTTGCCCGCCTTGATCGATCTCGCGCCGGCTTCGAGCGAGCGCATCGCCGCTTCCTTGTTGCGGCGATCGATGGGCACGAAGCCGCCGTGCCGGAACGCACGCGCCAGCAGCGGAATCGCGTTGATCTCCGCTTTGTAGACGATGTGCATGCGCGGATGGAGTGTGGTGAACAGCACCGGCGGATCGACATTGCTCTGATGGTTGGCGCAGTACACCGCGGCGCGGTCGAGCGGGATGTTGTCCTTACCCGCCACGCGCACGGTGATACCGGCGAGCGCGAGCCCGAGGCGAACGCCGCCATGGCCGAAGATGTAGAGCACGCCCTTCCAGCGGAAGAGCATCTCCAGCAGCATGCCGATCGGCGCTGCAAACAGCACATACACGGAAACGGCGATGTAGGTGGCGACGGAGCGGACGGCGGCGATGATCACGCGCTGGGGATGATAGAACGAAAAAGCCCGCGGGGCCTTCCGGCCACGCGGGCTCTCACGCTTTCGTACTTTAACTTCTAGCTTCTCACTTCTAACCTTTTACCTTCGACCTACGACGCCCGTGCCGCCCGCCGCGGCGCCACGGTCGCGACCGGACGCGGGGCCGCCTTGACCACCACTTTGGCGCGGGCGGCGGTGCGAGCCTTCGCCGTGAAACAACGCTCGAGCGCGCTGTCTACCTTACCTTCGATCGCGGCGGCGGTCTCGCGCATCACCTCGGACACTTCCGAGATGATGAGGAACTTGGCGCGATCGAGCATCCGCTTCTCACGGAACGACAAGCTCTTCGACTTGGCGAGGAAGGTCAGGCTCTTGAGCACGTCGGCCACTTCGTAGATCGAGCCGCTGCGCATCTTGTCGGAGTTGTCCTTGAAGCGCCCCTTCCAGTTCTGGTGATTGTCGATCTTGCCGTCGCCGAGGAGACCGAAGAGCCGCTCGACGTCGTCATCGCTGATTGCGCGCCGCAGTCCGACGCCGTCGACGTTGCTGACCGGAACCAGCACGGTCGTGTCGTTGGCGACGATGCGCAGATGGTAAAACCCGCAGGTGGTGCCGAGAATGGTTTTGTCTTCGATGCGTTCGACGATCCCGAGACCATGATTCGGGTAAATGACCTTGTCGCCGACTTCAAATGTCACGGTTCCCCCTGTTAGGAGCGCTATATGGAAGGCTTGTGTCGTGCCAGCAGTCCTCTTAGTATAGCCGACAGCACGCCTCAATTCAACGCAAAATGGGCGGGATTTCGCTGCTTTTGTCATTCGCCCGGTAGATGTGACGCAGCGTGCAGCGACCTAAGTCGCTCTGCCCGGGAGGGTTGTGAGGCAAATCGCCGGACGGCCTCACTCTGCCGTTTCAGTGAGAAACCGAAGTGGTACCGGAGCGCGTGAGGGTCACGTACCAGCTTTCGCAGTCTTCCCGCGATCCACCCGACAGTGCGACCTCGAGATGAAGCCCCTCGACATCCCAGGCCTGGCGGGCGCTGTTCGCCCGAATTTCCACCGAATGAGGCTTCAACAAATTCTCAGGTGACTGGTGATCGCGATGCGCATCTTGAATGCCGCGATAGAGCGCGAAATCGTGGTAGGGCCCCATGTGAAGTTCGAACGGCGTCAACCCTGCCCAGCGTCCGTCGTAGACACGCTCTGCGTAGCTGCCGTCGTCGTCGCGGCAGGATTGCCAGTTTCCTTCGAGGAGAGCCGTCCGGTGATCGGTGAACGGACGGAAGAGTTGCGCCTGAGCAACCGGCGCGATCCCGAGGCAGAGAGCCACAAGAAAACCGGCGAGCCACTGCTTTTTCGCACCGCGGCCGACCATTTCCGACCTCCTGACGGAGCGTTCTGCAATTGCGCCGCCGGTCCCCACCGTCGCGCTTAAGCGGCTGCAGAGTCGCCTGTTGGCGCTACACTCCCGCTTTGTGGGACACGCTCTGATGATCGGAATCGCGATATTAGTCGCCATGGCGCCGACCCTTCAGCTTCCCGGGAGAAGACTCCCCCGATGGCCGACCAAGGCTGTCATCCCGGTCTGGATCGATGTGCGAAAGGCGCCGTCAGGTGCCGAGGGACTGGTTGTCAGGGCGCTCGCGACCTGGACGCGCGCCGCCGACGGGCGGTTCACGCTTCGCCAGACATCCTCGCGGGACGGAGCCCTGATTCGGGTGCGGTTCGCCGCTGCCGACGGGATTTACGGCGAGGCGGCACCGAGCATCGATCAAACAACCGGGCTCATCAGTTCGGCCGATGTGCTCATTAGCGGCGAGGTGACCGGCGACGCCTTGCGGCAGCGGATCGTGGTCTATCTCACGGCCTTGCATGAGATGGGGCATGCCCTCGGCCTGCCACACACCAACGCGTTCGACGACATCATGTACAGCTTCAGACGGCCGGAGGATGGCGAGCGCTACTTCGGCGGCTACCAGCAGCGGGTGCGCTCCAGCGAGGAGATCGGCACGATGCGGGCCACCGGCCTGTCAGCGGCGGACGTCGCCGCACTCATGGCGCTGTACGCCAGATAGGAGTGGCCAAGGTCGCCTCACGTCTTTGTTATGATGGCCTGTTCATGAAATACATCCTCCCGCTCGTCCTGATGGCGCCCCTGGTGCTGTGGTCGGTCGCGTGTAAGAACGCGGATGCGCCGAAGCCAGCGGCCACGCCAGCGACGACGGCGCCGGCTGCGGCTGCGCCGCCTGGCGTGCCAGGTGCGCCGCCGGCGATCAAGCCGATGCCGCCGCAAATTCCCGACGTCCTGGCGCGCGTCAACGGCGAAAAGATCGAGCGCTGGGAATTCGACAACGCCGTGAAGCGTATGGAAGCGCGCGCCGGCGGACCGGTGCCGCCCGACAAGCGAGACGAAGTGCTGCGCGGCGTGCTCGACCAGCTCGTGGCCTATCACCTGCTCGCACAGGAATCACGCGCGCGCAAGCTCCCGGTGCCCGACGCCGACGTCGACGCCCGCCTGGCGGAGATTCGCAAGGGCTTTGCCACCGAGGAGGCCTTCAGGCAAGGCATCGCCGCCCAGGGCCTGACCCTTGAACAGCTCACCTCGCAGACCAGGACCAGCATCGAGGTGTCCAAGATGATCGATGCGGAGGTCAACTCGAAGGTCTCGGTGCAGGATCCCGAAGTGAAGGGCTTCTACGACCAGAACGTGGAGCGCTTCAAGCAGGGCGACAGCGTGCACGCGGCGCATATCCTGATTGGCGTGCCGCAGGGCGCGACCCCGGACCAGAAAGCGGAAGCCAGGAGCCGCGCCGCGGCGGTGCTGAAGACGATCAAGGCGGGCGGCGACTTCGCGACGCTGGCGCGGGCCAGCTCGCAGGATTCGGGCAGCGCGCAGAACGGCGGCGACCTCGGCTTCTTCCCGAAGGGCCAGATGACGCCGGCGTTTGAGGAGGCGGCGTTCAAACTGAAACCGGGCAGCGTCAGTCCGCTGGTCGAAACCCCGTTCGGCTTTCACATCATCAAAGTGATCGAACGCCGCGCGCCGCGGACGGCGCCGTTCGCCGAGGTATCGGGACAGATCAAGGATTTCCTGACCCAGGGTCAGCGCGAACAGAAGCTCGAGCAGTTCGTCGAACAGGTGAAGGCCAAGGGGAAGGTGGAGATACTTGTGTAGAAGTTAGAGTTTGGAAGCCCTTGTAACTTCGCCCTTGTAACTTCTCACTTGAACCTTGTTGATTGGAGAAGCCGGAGTGGTGAAACTGGCAGACGCGCGGGACTCAAAATCCCGTGGGGTTTACGCCCCGTGTGGGTTCGATTCCCACCTCCGGCACCAAATTACGTCAATTAATACGGCCTCAGATCGCATGTCATTGCGATCCAGATACCACCTCCTTCAAAGCCCGAAAAAGCCGTACTGGCAGGAATGCTATCCCGATCGGGGACAGGGAGGCCGAAATGTGGCCCGAGGGGAAAAGGGCGCCGGCAGCGTCTTTCAACGAACCTACCGCGATGCGCACGGGCGCCTGAAGCGCACCAAAAACTGGTACATCGAATAATATCGTCGGCGGGCGCAGGAGCCTTCCCCACCAGAAAGAGGTCCGGCTGCCAAACCTCGCGGACGTGTTCTCGGGGATGAAGACAATCGACATCACGACTGCCGTCGTCGAGCGGTACAAGAGGCTGCGGCTGAAAGACGGCGGCGCGCCGGCCAGCCTTACCGCGAGCTGGCCGCGCTGAAGCGCATGTGGCGGCTCGGGCTACGTCATTGATTGGTCGCGACGATGCGGTGCATTTCGCTGCTGACCGAGCACACAAGGTGCGGAAGGGATTCTTCGAGCTGGACCAGTTCCGCGAGATCCTCAAGAGCTTGCCGACCGCGTAACACGCGCTGTTCGAGATCGCCTAAGCGAGACCTTCAGCCGCGTTCAGGTCAGGCGACGACTGGCAATATGAAGCGGCCTTCTTTGAGCTGGTTCTACATGAGCTATTGGTCTGTCTAGGTTGCCACGCGAGCCTTCATCCGGACATCCCGGGAACGACCAGGCACTCCGATTCCTGGTGACACTGCTCGATGCCGAACTTACTAGTCGGGAACACAGTCACCCGCGCGGTGCTCAACATTTACCGACATCCTGTATGTTCTGCCGCTGTGAATGGGCTAATTCCCGAAAAGCATTTCTGTTTGTCATCACCCACTCCTGGCCGCGACGTTGCATCGGCGGCGCCAAGGAGCTGCTGATGCCCCGCCGATTGCGTGTTGCCTTCACTGTGTTGGTGTTTGTCTCCGGTGTGACGGTTGTTCACGCCGATTGGACCGCCTTGGGTTCTACTGCGGTAATCGACGACGCCGACGTAGGCAAAGTCGAACTGAACGATGATGGTTCGGCGTCGATCCGCGCATCGGTGACCTCTACTATCGCCAAAATCCGATTTAACGTGGTTAGTAGTCCTAGCATCGAGCCGATTAGCGATCCAAACGTCGATAGTGGTCAGGTTCGGTTAGCGATGCGCTTCCGCGACAATGGCGGTGGGGCACGTGTCTACGTGAAATTGAAGCGGGATTACCTCGGGGGGTTCGGGGGAGTCAACCCGTCGAGTAGCACCGTGATCGCGACGATCGACAGTGACCAGAGCATCGCCAGTAACGACTGGCAGACGGCGACTGCCAAAGCCGCCGACTGCTGTAGCGGCGCACGGGGTTTGAAGTTCCTTGATTATGGCTACGTCGTCGAAGTGCAACTGATCAAGCACGATGCGTCAGGAGCGCCGGCGGTAATGGGCGTCCAGCTCTTTCGGGACGAGCCGTAGCGAACTGCTCTCGGCTCCGTTGCTCAGATCCCTTCAGGCGCTGGAGCCAAGAGGTTTCAGGCCCTCTAGACTCCTTCGCGAGAGTGCCTGCTGCACACCTGATCGACGACCTTACAATTCTTTCGCGCGATCGATCGGCCGAGCCGGCTCCTGAATCTGCCGGTTGTGGGTTCGATCCACACCCGCTCAACGCGTCGCCGGGGTACGGCCCTTCAAAAGCGCGTCGAACTGCCGACGCTCGGCAGCGTCATTGTCAAGGCACGATGCTCGACACACTCAGCAAAGTCGATCCGTGAGCGAAGTGCGGCAAGTTCAAACTGATACCCGGCTGGGCGTCGTGATTACGCCATGCCTATCCGAGCACGCGGTCCGCTATTCAGAATCGGGATTGAGGCGGTGGATGGAAAATCGGCGGATGCGAGTCGCGTGAGAAGGGCAGGCTCCAACTACGTTTGCCACCTATCAGCCCTTCCCTTGCACCATCTCCAAGACGTCGGCACACGCGACGCTCGCGCGAAGAAGGCGATCGCGATCGATCTCGCGGACGTGAGCGATCTCGTTGCGGACGGGCGCAATTCGCTCGAGAGCAGATTGAAGCCGCTGTTTCACGTCTTGCGCTCCGCCCAGACGTTGACGAGCATCCTACGAAGCATCCGACGCGAAAAGCAGCGGTGGAAGCTGAGCGAGGTAAAGGTAGTCGACAATACTCAACGGGTCCGATCCCGCGGGTCGCGTCCGGAGCGCGCGTGCGAGCGTCTCGCGTTCGCGCTCGGGCAATCCGTCTTCAATCTTCCGCGCGGCTGCCGCTCCGAAGCGTGAAGCATAGACCTCACGAACGATGCCACGGAGCGCGCGCTCGGCCTCCACAATGCGTTGCCACACGGCCTCTGCGCCTGGAAGGAACCACGGCGGCGTGAGCGGCGGCGTGTCTGGCTCACCCCCAAGCTGGCGGAATGCGACACGAACGATGTCCGCCATCCTTCGTCGCCGCTCGCGGAGGACGTCCTCGAAGGGCTCGCGTTCCGAGAACGATCTGGGCCGCTCGAAATGCGAGCGCAGCGGGAGACCGCGCCTTCTGCGCATGGTTCGACCGTAACGCGAGAGCGAATCAACGGACAGTCGACGGCCTGCCCTCCCTGTCCGAGTCGCCGCGCTTTACCTCGGCGTCGCCAGGTATCCGGCGCGGGTGCGCACAGTCATGTGCTCGGAACCCGACACTGTGATTCGGATTGTGCGGTACGTGCCGTCGAGCGCCTGATTGGCCGGCGCGTACGCGATCGTGTACCGACGGCGAATCTGCCGCGCGATCTCGAGCGCCACCGGGCCGATATCATCGACCCCGCTCGGATAGAACGCCGCCCCGCCGGTCCGGTCGACGAGGCGATCGAGCTCGTGGCGGCCGTCTCTGGCGCGATCTACGCCGCCGAACAATCCAACCGCAAAAATCACCGTATCGCGCTCCGACGCCTGCTTCTCGATCCGATCGCGCGTGACGGTGCTGGCGTTGTCGATGCCGTCCGTGATGACGAGGAGCACCTTCCGGTCGCGTGTGGCGTGCTGCGCCAGATACGTCTGCCCAAGATCGATGGCGTCGCGCATCGCGGTGCCGCCGATCGAATCGACTCGCGCGATGCCCGCTTCGAGCACGCCCGCGTCGCTCGTGAACGGCACGTCGATATGCGTCTTGTCATTGAAGTTGAGGACGAAGACTTCGTCCTGCGGGTTCGAGGCACGCACCAGCGCCAGCGCCTCCGCTTCGACCTTCGCCCGCAGCGTCCGCATGCTCCCGCTGTTGTCGATCAAGAGACCGAGTGAGACCGGGACGTCGTCGTTCCGGAACAGCGTGATCGTCTGCCGTTTGCCGTCCTCGTAGACGGTGAACGCGCCGCGACCGAGCGCCGTGACCAACTCGCCGCGCGCGTTCCGAACCGTGGCGTGGACGACGACCAACCGCGCTTCAGAGTGAAAAACGGGTGGCTGCGCTGGGGCGGCGGCTTGCACCGCGAGCGCCAGCGCGAATGCGGCGGCGAGCTTCACTCGTGGCGCGAAGGTCCGGGAGCGAGCCGGACCTGGATCGGCGTGTCCGCCGGAAACACGACCTCGCGCCCTTTGCCAAGCACGTTCGTGTAGATCGTGCGAGCGGCGCCGTAGACGCCCATCGCGATGCCGACGGGCCGCGTAATCTGGCTGACTGCCGCACCCAGGAATCCCACCCCAATGAATCCGCCGATGAATCGGCTGCCGGCGCCGGACCCGGCATTCTTGATGGTGCCGTCGCCGTCGGGATCGGCGTAGCTGTGGCCGTCGCGATCGATCGAGCCGCGCAGCGCCAGCAGCGACAACGCCGGGGCGATGAATCGCTTCTTCGAATTCTCAAGCGTCGCGCCGCCTTCATCGTCCACAGCCACGCGGTCGCCTTCACTCGCGTCGACGGCATGCAGCGCGCCGAGCAGCGGCGCCTCCGGCTGGTTGGGCACGTGCACGCTCTGGAACAGGAACCGCAGCTGACCGTTGCGGTGATAGCTGCGCGCGGGTCGCACGAGCGTCACCTCGCCCGTCAGTGTCGTGCCCTCGGGAAGAATGACGCGATGGTCCGCGGAAAACACCGGCTCGGTCAGCACCGCTTCGAATCGCGCGCCGCGCGTCGTCTTCGATGAATCGAGTGTGTCCTTGAGCCGGGCGGTCAGGATGCTGTCGAGCGCCGGCGCGGTGCCCGCGGGCACGGCATCGGCCGGCTCGACGCGTCCGAACATCACAGGCGCCGAGAGCTCGGCGTCGTACACGGTGCCCTTCGCGATGTACTGCGGGTGATATGGCAGCTGCTGGATCGCCGCGTCTCGCAACCGGGTCAACTGCCCCGGTTCCCCCAGTGACTTGATCGACGCGAACGCGTCGTGCACTTTCTGTTTCGCGCCGTCGACAGCCGCGGTCGTCTGCTGTCGCAACTCGGTCTTGCCGCGCTGCGCCACCGTCGGCTTCGCTTCGTTGTCCGAGTCCGTCGGCGCGGGCTTCTCCCCACCCGCGACGCTGCGTTTGATGTTCGGGAACCCGCCCTTGACGATCGTCTCGATCGGCCGCTCGACGCCGTCGTCCAGGAGCAGCGCATCGAACGTCAGCACCGCATGCTTGTCCGGCGACAGGTTGCCACTCATGTAGGCGCGCGCACGGACGAACTTCGATCCCGTGTCGATCGCCGAGACGTGACCGCGAACGCGGGTTCCGACGGGGATGACGATGCGGTCGTAGGCGTAGACCGGCTCGCGGACGGTGCCAGTCACCACCTGTCCGACGCGCTGCAGCCGGAGACGCTCGTCGAGTTCGACTCGAAGGGGACGTCCCGCGTCGAGGACAAGGTCGATCGAGGATGACGAGGACTGTGCGAGGACCGACGAGCTCGCGCCAGCGATCGCGACCAACACCGCCACGGCCCCGCCAAGAACACGGCCTCGCATCATGGGTGCAATTTCATCCAGCGATCTGACCGTTCATCCGTCAGGGCGAGCGATTCTCGCGCTATACCGAAATACTCACCCACAGCATAACGCCTTCGTCGGCAGCGCGACGAGCGCGCCGCCGGCTCACCGCAGCTCAGGCCGTGATCGTCAGCACCCCGCTGCTGAACTGCGTTGGATACTGACGCAGTGCTGCCGGCGCCGGACCACCGAGTACTCGGCCGTTCACGTCGAAGGTCGAGCCGTGGCAGGGACATACGTAGTTCTGATTACCGAAGCCGGTGATGGTGCACGTCTGGTGCGTGCAGATGGCGTTCAGCGCGACAAACGTGTTTTGGCCCGTGTGCGCCACCAGGAAATCGCCGATCGATGTATGGACCAGCGCGGCGCTTCCCACAGCTGACAGCGGTGACGTCGTGTCTACGGCCACGGTAATACCGCCACTCACACGCGTACCATTCACCGTCTGAAGTGCCGGCACGTCACTGGGTGACGTGACGCCGCCGCATCCCTGGAGCATCGCTCCAAGCACGCCGCCGAAGGCCGTCAGACACGCGGCCTGGGTCACAAACATTCGACGTGACAAGTCACTGCGTTCACCGCCCGTACTTTCTTCATCCTTATCTTTCGTTTGGCTCATAGGGTCGTCGGCAGCAACATGTGTGCCCCATTGTTCCGAGCGCACACCACGACGTCAGAGCCGTCAGCCCAGGACGACGCGTCCTCGTCCATGGACATCGCGATGTCGTGAGTGACCAGGGTTCCGCGCAGCAAATTCATCGCTTGTTAATCCAACCGAGTTTCGATCACTTTTGTTTCTCAGACGATCCATCCTATAAGCAACCGTTGTGCGAATCCTGCTGGTAGAAGACGAACGATCCGCCGCGAGAATGATCGCAAAGGGATTGCGTGAACATGGACACGCGGTGGATGTCGTGATGGACGGCGGCTCCGCGATCCAGCATGCGTCAACGGTCAGTTACGACGTGGTGGTGCTCGATCTGTCCTTGCCCATCAAGGATGGCCTTGACGTGTGCCGCGAACTCCGAGCCAAGGGCAACGCGGCGGCGGTACTGATGCTGACCGCACGAGACTCGGTGGAGGATCGCATCGGTGGACTCGACGCCGGAGCGGACGATTATCTGACGAAGCCGTTTCACTTCGGCGAGTTGCTCGCGCGCGTGCGCGCGCTGACCCGGCGCCGATCGTTGCCGATCCTGCCAGAGCGGCTTGAATGCGGACGACTGACGCTGAGTACTCGCCGCCAGGAGGCGTGGCTCGACGGCCGTCTGATTGAACTGACCGCGCGCGAGTACGCGTTGCTCGAGTATCTATGCCGCAAGGACGGCATGGTGATTTCCCGCGAGGAGATCGCGGAACACGTCTGGGACGACCGCTACGATCCCTGCTCGAACGTGATCGACGTGTACGTGCAACGATTGCGACGCAAACTCGACCGCGACGGCCACTCACTGATCCGGACACGTCGCGGCGCCGGTTATCAACTGAATGGTGCGTCGGAGACGGGCGAATGACACCGTCGATCCGCACTCGTCTCACCCTGTGGTTTACCGCCGCCATGCTGGTCGCCCTGGCGGCGTTCAGCGTCGGCGTCGTCTGGCTGCACGGTCGGTGGGCACGCGCGCAGTTCGATTCCGAACTGGCGACCCTCGCGACGGCCTTGTCGAAAGTGGTACTGGAGGAGTTGAGCGAGAGTGGCAGTCTTCACAAGGCGGTCGCGGAAGCCCGCACGTCGATGGATGTGCCGGAGCGTGCCATGGCGGTGTTCGACATACAGGGCGGACTGATCGCCGCGAAGTGGCACGGTTTTCCTTACGTGGCTGGTGCTTTGCCGCTCGCCACGACTTCTCTGGCTGGCGCCGAGACGCTGATCCAGGACCACGAGGCGTGGCGCGTGCTCACGCATCATGAAACCTCGCCGGTCGCAGACTATGTGATTCTCGTCGCTGGCCCGAGGGAGCACCTTCGTCGGCAGCAAAGCCTGCTCATTCGCGTCCTGCTGGTGGCGGGCCCTCTCGTTGTGCTGCTGACGAGCGGAGGATTCTGGTGGGTCGCCTCGTCGGCCCTCCGACCGATGACGACGATGGCCGCGCAAGCGGAGGCCATGACGGTGCAGTCCGAGACGTGGCGACTGGAAGTGCCCGCCGCCCAGGACGAACTCGGACAGCTCGCGCGCGCCTTCAACAGACTACTGGATCGTCTGCGGGCGGCCTCGAAGATGCAGCGCCAGTTCATGGCCGATGCGTCTCACGAGCTTCGAACGCCGGTGTCGGTGATCCAGACATCGACCGAAGTCACGTTGGCGCAGTCCAAGCGAGAGGACTGGGAATATCGTGACGCGTTGACAATCGTCAACGAACAGAGCGCCCGTCTCGGCCGGATCGTCGAAGACATGATGAGTCTCGCCAAAGCCGATGCCGGCGGACTGCGCCCGGTTCGCCGATTGGTCTACGTCGATGAGATTGCGGCCGAATGCGTGCGGGCAATCGCTGTCGTCGCCCAAGCGCGCGAGATCGAACTCGTCGCTACTCTCGTACCTGACATCTCGCTCAAGGGCGACGATGCCATGGTGCACCAACTCGTGACGAACCTGCTCGACAACGCCGTGCGCTACACCCCACGCGGCGGCCATGTCACGATCACGCTCAGTCGCGACGCCGGCTCGGCGAAGATCGCGGTTTCGGACAACGGACCTGGAATCCCTGCGATGGATCGTGACCGGGTGTTCGATCGATTCGTGCGCCTGGATCCCGCACGTTCTGCAACGTCCGGAGCCGGCTTAGGACTGCCGATTGCGCGCTGGATCGCCGAAGCTCACGACGGAACCCTCATCGTCGAGGAGAACCTCTCGCGAGGATGCACGTTTGTCGCTCGACTTCCGTTGAGCGGAGATGCGCGAGCGAGGTCGGAGGTTGCGGACTCCCAAAGCATTAACGAGAGATGAATCAGAGACACCGCATCCTCTGTAGTGGACAGATCAACCCGTCCGTTCAGACGCGGCCCTCTGCGAAATCGATGGCAGCCTTGTTGCTCCTGGTCACCCTGGCCGAGCGCGGTCTTGTCCACTCGGACCACTTCCTTTTCGGAGTCTTATGCGCGCGTTGATACTGTGCACGATCTGGGCCTCGCTGATCACCGCATCGGCGGTCGCCGGCCCGGTTGAGTCGAGGATGAACCTCTTTGACTCAACATCCCGACGCGACCCGATGCAGATCACATGGCCGACGGATATCGGCAAGGTAATCCCCGTCTCGCCTGCGCCCGAGCTCAGGATTCCGACAACGCTCTTGTTGCAGGACGACGCACAGCCAGCGCGCCCGGTCGCGATCGAATACAGCGACGCGTATCTGGTGCGGGCGAAGATTCATAGGTTCGCCAGCTTCGCCACGCTCCCGCTCTTCGCCGCGGAGGTCGCCCTGGGGCAGTCGCTGGACGGATCGAATGACAGTAAGAAGACCGCGCACGCGGTCGTCGGCGCGGGCATCGTCGGCCTGTTTGCCGTGAATACGGTCACCGGGGCGTGGAATTTGTTCGGTGAGGGGTGGCAGAACAAGGAGGGACGAACGCTGCGCCTCGTCCATGGACTCCTGATGATGGCCGCGGACGTCGGCTTTCTCGCCACGACCGCTTCGGCGCCCAGTACGGGCCGAAATGGCGCGCTCACCTTTGAAGCCAACAGAACGACCCATCGGAACCTCGCCATTGCCTCGGTCAGCGTCGGCACGGCGGGCTATCTGATGATGCTGTTCGGGAATCGCTGAATGTTGAATCAGATGATTGAGTCGTGGGTTTCGATCTATGCGAACCATGGCGTGCTGCGTACCGCGGTGTCCTTTCTCCATATCGCTGGACTGGTGGGTGGCGGCGGATGCGCCATTGCCGCGGATCTCGCGACGATCACGGCCGTTCGCGATGGCGTGTCAGCGCGAGCGAGTCAACTGCACCTGCTGAAGCGAACGCACCGGATTGTCGTGCTCGGCTTGATCGCCCTCGTGGTCAGCGGCCTGCTGCTCTTCGCGGCAGACGTGCAGACCTTCCTGTATTCGCGGATCTTTTGGCTGAAGATGGGGCTGATGGTGCTGCTGATCAGCAACGGCTGGCTGTTGTTGCGTGGTGAGCACCGGGTGCAGGACGGCGATCCTGGTGCCTGGATACGGTTGCACCACACGGCCGTGGCCAGCCTCGTGCTGTGGTTCTTGACGACGCTCGCCGGCGCCGCCCTTCCCAACATCGGATGAATGAGCTGCACCGATTGCCCGTCCCGTCGTGATTTTCTGCAGACCCTGACCGCGCTCGGCCTCGTGACGCTGCCGGTGTTGTTCGTAGATGGCATCGAGGCGGCTGGCGACCAGAAGTTTCCCTTTCCGACGGCTGACGGCGTGACCATCGATCGCAAGCAGCAGATCATCATCGTGCGGACGCAGGGTCACGTGTACACGTTCAACCTGTCGTGCCCGCATGAGAATACCGCGCTGAAGTGGCTACCCAAGGACAACCGCTTTCAGTGCCCGAAGCACGACTCGAAGTACCAGCCGAACGGCACGTTCATGTCCGGCCGCGCGACGCGGAACATGGATCGCCTCCAGCTCCGGCGCGACGGTGACGCGCTATTCGTCGATCTCTCGCACATCATCAAGTCGGACACCGATCCCGCCGGATGGACAGCGGCGACCATCCCCGTCTAAGCTCGCCGCGTCGCAACAGTCCACGGTCATTGATTCGCTGCTGACGCCTGCCACGCGGCCTGCGTTTCCGGCGGCAGCTTGCCGCTGTTCTTGATGAACGCGACGATCTTCCAGATCTCGTCGTCTGACAGGATGCCGGTCCACGCTGGCATGCCCGTCATCCGGACGCCGTGCTTGGTGACCCAGAAGATCCACGATGGCGGGTCGTGTGGGATGCGATTGATCAGCTGCGGCGCCGGTGGACTGAACTGATTCTGCAATGGGCTAATTTTCGGTTTTGCGCCACCGTGGCACAGCGCACAATGCTGCTCGTACGCGTTGGCCCCGTCCGTGAGATTCGCGGCGGTCGGAGGGATCGGATTATCGCCTGCGGGCTTGTGCTTGTCGGCATAGACATCCATCGCTCGACCGGCCAGCGTGCGCTCCAGATGGCCTGGCGGATTGTCGGCGCCAATCGGATAGAGACCGAGATGCGTCACCGCGATCACGGCGATCACCATCGCGACGAGCGTCGCGAGCACACCAACAACAAGACCTCTCATCGAGACACCTCACCCATACGGCCCCGTGAAATTGCGCCCGGCCGCTGCTGCCAGATATCTGAAGCGACCGCGCTGGCTTTAGCATTCGACCGGACATCACGCAGAAGTATCCCGTACGATCCGCGCTGCGCCGCATTCATGAACGTCACGTGAACTCGCACAGAGTGAAATAGCCATCTCGCGTGTAGCGATTCCCGTCCGAATTATCCGGTCAGCGTAGGCCTGGCGCCGAGACCAATGGCACCGCATTCGCTACGTCATCACGTCTCAACTCTATTCTCCGAGGTGAACAATGCGACGTCATTCCTATGTCTTGCTTTGCGGGATTTGTGCCGGAATACGTCGCTTCGTACCTCTTCGTTCCGTACCTAAATGTGTGATGGATGCCGGGCTTACGTGATCGAAACCGATCAACTCCGCTTCGAACTCGAAGACGTCGTGCAGGTCAACAAGCATTCGCTCGATGCCATCGTCGGATTGCCGGTCACCGTCGCGATCGAACGAAACAGTGTCTATGTCGCGACGCCGACGATGTCGAGCACAAGCGGCGCGTCACGAAGAAGACCAGCAAGCCAAAGTCCTGACCTGCACGGCCGCATGCACATCCTCGGCGGACGCCGAGCTCAACGGCCATCGTTACCGCTCTGCTTGATTCGACGGCACGACGAGGATAGCGTGACGCTCTCATCTACCGCCCTGGAGGCTTTCCGCATGCGCAAGCGATCGCTGTTCCTGACCTTGCTGTTGCTCGCCACCGTGTCCACGGGGGCGCGCGCGGAAGAGACCATCGTGTTCCTGCGCCATGGTGAGAAGCCATCCGGCGGCTACGGTCAGCTCACGTGTCAGGGCTTCAATCGCTCGCTCGCACTCCCGCTCGTGCTGACCTCGAAGTTCGGGCAACCGTACCGACTCTACGCCCCGAGCCCCGCGGTGAAGGTCACCGACACTGCCGGCAGCTTTTACTACGTCCGTCCACTCGCCACCATCGAGCCGACCGCGATCAAGCTCGGGATGCCGGTCAACACGAAGTACGGCTACAACGCAATCTCGTCCCTGCAGACGGCGCTGATCAGCACTGGATACGCCAACGCCACCATCTTCGTGGCCTGGGAACACCTGCAACTGGTCAAGCTGGTGCAGAACATCATGAATGCGTACGGAGGCGGCGTCGCTGTCCCGGCATGGCCGTCCACCGACTACGACAGCTTGTACGTGGTACGCGTGAATTACGTGGGTCACACCGTCAACGCGCAGTTCACGCGAGAGTCGGAAGGGCTGAACGGCCAGCCGACGGCCTGCCCTTACTGAGGTACGCCCCCAGGCGCCGGCTGCGGTTCTGTGTGCATCGCGAGCCAGCGCTCCGCGTCGCCGATATCGCGAAACGCCTCGACCGCCTGATGCAGTTGGCCGGCCAGGGTCGAATACATCCGCACCATCCCGTACGCCGCCGGCATCGTCGTCACGAACGCGACCGGGCCTCGGCGGCCCTGGGTGCGAGACAGGGTGTCGACGTACCTGAGGCCGGTCCGCACCTCGGACTGAGTGGCCACGCTGGCGACGCGGCGCGAGTCGTACAAGATGCCGTACTGCCACGTGCCTTCGCTGGCCTGGCGATCGACCACCGCCAGCATGTCGTCGAGTCCGACGTCGCCGATGGTCGTCACGATAATTCGTCGTCGTGCGTCGTCGCGTTCGTAGGTGATCGGCATCCGGTCAGCCAGTCACAGTATCATGCGGCAGAGACCGGTGCCGCTTCCAAGAATCATCCGCAAACGCTCCCCGCTGCACGGTTTCGGCGTGTTCGCGCGGGCGCCAATCACCAAGAATACCCGGATCATCGACTATGCCGGCGAGCTGATACGCAACGACCAGAGCGAAGCGCGCGAAGAGCGCTACCTGGAGACCGGCTGCATCTGGGTCTTCCGTCTCGATCGGAGATGGAGTCGAGACGCCGCGGTCGGCGGCAATATCGCCCGCTTCATCAATCACTCCTGCACTCCCAATTGCTGGTTCGAAGTCGCGAACCGCACCATCTGGATCCGTGCGTCGCGGCTGATCCGTGCAGGTGAAGAGCTGACCTACGACTACGCCACGATAGGCGAGCGGACGATTCCGTGCCGCTGCCGTCCGGGCTGCCCGAACCGGCTTTGACCGCTCAAATCAACGGCTTCATCGTCCAGTCGGCATCGTTCACGAGCGCTTCGTAGTCGGCCGCCGCAATCGACTTCTTGGAGTAGTTGCAAGAGACGATGAACAGCTCTTTTTCCTCACTCCAGTCGGAGCGGGTCACGACGCAGTCGATGGCGTCACCCTCGACCCGGGCCGCCAGCTGAAGTGGCTCACCGGCTTTTGGAATCGCGGGCACCTGAGCCTGGCGCGTGAAGCGCACCAGGCTGTTGTCGATGACCTTGTCGGGCGCGCTCGCCGACCGAATCGTAAGCCTAGGAATGCGGAGGTTGATTTCGACGTCAATCGGCACGACCCTATCTTATCCCGAGCGCTCCGCCTGGCAGCCGGAGCTGGGCACGGAGACCGCCCGACGGCGAGCCGCTCAGTGCGATTGCCCCCCGCGACCTGCGATCGCGCCGACCTGCAGGCGTTGTCGAGCAGGTTCCCGAACACGTCGAGGTGGCTGTCGCAGCGGCGACTGGCGCGCACTGCAGACAGCCCGACCGGCGTGCCCGACTCCTTCGGCGACCACGTCAACGGATGTTCGACCTGCAGCTGGCGTTCGCGTTCGACGCGACGCGTCTGTTTGCGTTCATGCTGGGACGCGACGCGTCGAATCGCCGCTATCCGGAAAGCGGCGTGGCGGGACGTTCCACGACGCCTCGTACCATCACGGTCGCGAGGTCAAGATCCTGAAGTTCGCGGTCATGCCACTGGCCAACGTGCTCGGCGTAGGTGCGCTGTCGGCGGTGCAGAATGGAGCACTTCGTCGACAGCGAGGCGACATTCGATCTCAATACTTGCTCGCCCGGCCGCGTACAATAGGCGGCCATGGCCAGCCTCATCGAAGCGATCGAAATCAAGCGCAAGAGCTATTTCGAATATGAAGACGCGCCGTATCACTGCCTGGACGTGGAGGTCTCCAAGCCGACCGCGCGCGGCGGTCAGACCCTGGTCCGGATCAAGATGCGAAACATGCTGACGCAGGCGGTCTTCGATCGCACCTTCAAGGCTGGCGAAAAGTTCAAGGAACCGGACCTCGCGTTCGTCTGGGCTACCTACCTCTACACCGACGGGTCGGGCTACAACTTCATGGACCAGCAGACCTACGACACCATCACGCTGTCGCCGGCGGTGGTCGGCGACGACAAGTTTCTGCTCGTCGACAACCTGCTGATCCAGATTCACACGTATAACGACAAGCCGATCGGCTTGGTGTTCCCTCCGCACGTGGAGATCACCGTCAGGTCGACCGAGGCCGGCGCGCGTGGCGACACCGCGAGCGGCAGCGTGACGAAGGTCGCCACCCTCGAAACCGGGATGGAGATCCGCGTTCCACTCTTCATCAAGGAAGGCGAGAAGATCAAAGTGCACAGCGAGTCGCGTGAGTTCTCCGGCAGAGCCTAGGACATGATCGACGATCTGCGGCAGGCGGGGCGGATGATCGGGCGGATGCCGGCGCTCGCCGCGGTCGTGATCATCTCGATCGGCGTCGGGATCGGCGTCAACGCAGCCGTGTTCTCCTGGATTCAGGCGATGGTGCTACGGCCAATCCCGGGGGTCGCCGACGGCAGCGCCGTGCAGCTGATCGAGCCGCGGGCGGAGACGGGATCCTATCCCGGTGCGTCATGGCCGGAATATCGCGATCTGCACGATCACGTGCGGACGCTGCCGGATCTGTTCGCGTTCCGGATGGTGCCCTTCACGGTCGGTGAGGCTGGCCGCCCCGATCGCACGCACGGCCTGCTGGTGTCCGGCAACTACTTCTCGGCGCTCGGCCTGCGCCCGGCGCTCGGCCGCTTCCTGCGGCTTGACGAGGCCTCAGAGCCCGGTGCGGCACCGGTGGTCGTCATCTCCCACGCCTACTGGCAGACTCGATTCGACCGCGCGCCAACGGCAATCGGACGCACGCTGAGAGTCAACGACCGAGCCCTGACCATCGTCGGCGTCGCTCCCGAGCGCTTCCAGGGGACGGTGACGATGCTGGCGTTCGATCTCTGGATTCCAGCCACCATGGCGCCCGAGCTTCTGGCAGGATCGCGCGAGCTCGAGGATCGCCAGCTGCGCGGCTACTACGTCGCCGGCCGGCTGGCGCCGGACGCCACCCGCACCGCGGCGCAGACCGAGCTCAGCGTCGCGATGAAGCAGCTGGCTCACGACTATCCGGCCACGAACAAGGCGATGGAGGCGCGGGTGCTGCCCTTCTGGCAGGCGCCGCGCGGCCCGCAGCAGTTTCTCATCGAGGCGCTGGCCATCCTGCAGGCCGTGATGCTGCTCCTGCTGCTGGCGGTCTGTGGCAATACCGCCAACCTGATGCTCGCGCGTACCAGCACACGTTACCGCGAGATCGGCGTGCGGCTCGCCCTCGGCGCCGGGCCGTGGCGCATCGTCACTCTGCTGCTGACCGAAAACCTGATGCTGGCGCTCCTTGGCGCCGCGCTGGGCATGCCGATCGCGGTCTGGGCCACCGACGCCATGCGCGCCGTGCCGCTGATCGATTCCGTCCCGATCCGGCTGCAGACCGGCGTCGACGGCGTGACCCTCGGATTTGCGCTGGGGCTCGGGCTGCTGTGCGGCGCCTTCTTCGGCGTCGCCCCGGCGGTGCAGCTGGCACGGCTCGATCCGCAGGCGGCGTTGCGCTCGGGGGCGCGAACCGCCGGCCGCAATCCATTGCGCAATGGCCTGATGGCCGTGGAAGTCGCGCTGGCCCTGGTCGTCCTGATGGCCGCGGCGCTGTTCGTCCGCAGCTTCAGCGACACGCTGGTCACCGACCCCGGCTTCCGCCGCGAAGGCGTGTTGCTGGCCGAGTACGATCTCAACGACCGCAATCTCGATGACGCCACCGTGCGTGACTTCACCGCCCGCCTGCTGGGTCGACTGCGGGCCTTGCCGGGGGTCGAATCGGCGGCGGTTGCCAACCAGGTACCCCTCGACATCCACGGTCTTTCCTTGCGCGGCTTCACGCTCGAGGGTCGGCCGCCGCGCGATGGGGCGCCGGAGCGCGCCCTCAGCAACATCGTGACCGACGACTACTTCAGGACCATGGGAATCGGGTTGCGCGCCGGCCATGATTTCGCGGCCTTCGACGATCCGGCCGCGCCGGCTCAGGCCATCGTCAATGAGGAGTTCGTGCGGCGGTTCGTGCCCGACGCCGAACCACTCGGACGACGGCTGACCAATCGCGATCGCGCGTACGTCATCGTCGGCGTCGCCGCGAATTCGTTGAGCGAGTCGTTTGGGGAAAAACCGTCGCCGGTCGTGTATTTTTCGTATCGCGATCGGCCGTCACTGGCCGGACAGATTCATCTGCGGACCCGCCCCGGCCGCGAAGCGCTGCTGGCGCCGGCCATTCAACGCGTCGTGCATGGCCTCGACCCGACGCTGCCGGTGTACGACGTGAGGACGCTCGCCGACCATGTTGACAAAAACCTGTTCCTGCGGAAAATTCCGGCACGCATGTTCGTCGTGCTCGGACCGCTGATGCTCGTGCTCGCGGCGATCGGAATCTACGCGGTCGTGTCCTACTCGGTCTCGCGCCGCACTACCGAGATCGGTGTGCGCCTGGCGCTCGGGGCCACCGCGCGGCGTGTCATCGCGCAGATCGTCCGCGACACCTTGCGCGTCGTCGGCGCCGGCGCGCTCGCCGGCTGGGTCTTGATGTTGCTGGTGGCGCTCCATCTGTTGGGCGGCGTGATCAGCTTGCCGGTGTTCGTCGGCGTGCCGGCGATCCTGCTCCTGGTCGCCGCGGCCGCCAGCTGGCTGCCGGCTCGTCGCGCCACAGCGGTCGACGTGATGGTGGCGCTGCGGCAGGAATGAAGGCACGGAGGGCACGGAGATAACCGGATCCCACAGAGCAACCGAGCAACGGAGAGCCGCGTGACGTCCGCGTCCTCGAATTCGTGGGTCGGCATAGATTTCGGCACCACCAACAGCGCGGTCGCCTTCGTCGATTCAGCAGGCCCTCCCCGTCTCGCTCAATTCCCGACCGCGCATGGGCCGCGGCCGACCTTTCCATCGGTGCTGTATTTCGAGCCGAAGAAAGCGTCGGTTGCCGGAGCGGAGGCGATCGCGCACTATCTGGCGTCGGAGACCAAGGGCCGCTTCATCCAGTCGCTGAAAGCCTACCTCGCCGACCGGACGTTCGAAGGCACCGGCATCGGCGCTCAGCACTACACGCTTGAAAAGCTGGTCGCGCTCATCGGCAGGCACATGGGCGAACAGGTCGGGTTCGGGTCATGGCCGGCGCCGCGCCGGATTGTGCTGGGCCGGCCGGTCCACTTCTCCAACCCGCCCGACGCTGCGCTCGACGCCTTCGCCAGCGAGCGCCTGCTGACGGCGATTCGCCTCGCAGGTTTCGAGGAGGTCGTGTTCGAGTACGAACCGGTCGCGGCCGCGTATGCCTACGAAGCACGACTCGGGCGCGACGAACGCATTCTGATCGGCGACTTCGGCGGCGGCACCAGCGACTTCACGATCATTGCGGTCGGGCCCGGCGTGCGGCGGCGCGGACGTCGGGCTTCGGACATTCTCGCCACCGACGGCGTGCCGGTCGCCGGCGACGCGTTCGACCGGCGCATCATCCGCAACCTGGTCGCGCCGCGGCTCGGCATGGGCGGTGAGTACCTGTCACCGCCCAACAAGTTTCTGCCGGTGCCAAGCTGGCCGTACCAACGGCTCGAGCGCTGGCACTATTTGTCGTTTCTGAAATCGCCGTCCACCCTGGAGATGCTGGAACGAGTGCGGCGGACCGCCTCGACGCCCGAACGGCTCGAAGCCCTGCTGCTCTTGATCCGGAATGAGCTCGGCTACCAGCTCCACGAGGCGGTACAGCGGGCCAAGTTCGAGCTGTCGGCGGCGGCCGCAGCCGAGTTCGCTTTCGAGTCCGGCCCGGTGGCAATCCGCAAGCGGGTTACCCGCGCCGATTTCGAAGCCTGGATTGCCGAGGACATTGCGTTGCTGGCTGCCTGCATCGATCGGCTGATGCAGCAATCCGGACTGGCCTGCGGCGACATCGATCGCGTCTTCCTGACCGGTGGCTCCTCGTTCGTGCCGGCGGTGCGCGGCCTCTTCGTCGACCGCTTCGGCGAGGCCAAGCTCACCGGTGGCGACGAGCTCACCTCGGTCGCTACCGGGCTCGCGCTGCGGGCGCGCGAGCAGTGGCCGGCCGATCGAGATCCGGCAGCAACGCGCTGAGCAGGCCGATGAGCGGCAAGTAAGCACACAGGCGATAGACGACTTCGATGCTGGTCCGATCGGCAAGCTCGCCGAGTGCCGCGGCGCCGAGCCCACCCATCCCGAATGCAAAGCCGAAAAAGATGCCGCCGATGGTGCCGATGCGTCCCGGAATCAGCTCCTGGGCATAGACCAGGATCGCCGAAAACGCCGAGGCCAGAATCAGGCCGATCACCACGCTGAGCACTCCGGTCCAGAACAGATTCGCGTGCGGCAACGCAAACGTGAACGGGAACACGCCGAGGATCGACCCCCAGATGACGTATTTCGGCCCGATGCGATCGCCGATCGGCCCGCCGAGAATCGTCCCCGCCGCCACCGCGCCGAGGAACACGAACAGGTAAACTTGCGCCATCTGAGTCGAGACGCCGAACCTCGCCATCAGATAGAAAATGTAGTAGCTGCTGAGGCTTGCCAGATAGAAATATTTCGAGAAGATCAGCACCGCTAGCACCAGCAGCGCGGCGATCACTTGTCGGCGCGACAGACCGGGCCGCGGGGCCCAGGCCACCGACGGCGCTCGATGCGCGGCGGGCGGTCGATGACGCGCCGACCAGTGGCCGACCTGCAGGAGCAGCACAATCGCCGCCAGCGCGATCAGCGCGCACCACGCCAGACTCGACTGCCCGTGCGGCACGACGACGAACGCGGCGAGCAGCGGACCGAGCGACGACCCCAGATTGCCACCGACCTGGAAGACCGACTGCGCCAACCCGTGGCGTCCGCCCGACGCCATGCGCGCGATGCGGGAGGACTCGGGATGAAACACGGATGACCCGATCCCGATCAGGCCCGCCGCGAGCAGGATCGTCCCCAGCGTGCCGGCGACCGAAAGCAGGAGCAGCCCGACCAGCGAGCTCGCCATGCCGCCGACCAGCGAGTAGGGCAGCGGCCGGCGATCGGTGTACATCCCGACCAGCGGTTGCAGCAGCGAGGCGGTCACCTGCAGCGCAAACGTGATGAGCCCAACCTGCGAGAAGGTCAACTGCAGCGACGTCTTCAAGAGTGGATACACCGACGGGATCAGTGACTGGATCGTGTCGTTGAGCAGATGAGAGACGCTGATCGCGGCGAGGACGCCGGCGGACGTGGCGCCGGGGACCAGCGCCGCAAGGCCGGTCGCGCCGGCCGGATCGGATCGTTGTTCGACTGCCATACCCATCGCTGCGGACTAGAATACTGCGCCGCGCCGGTTGCACAGAACCTGCGCGCCCGCGGGCGCGACGCGACCGGCGATCCGCGACAATCGTGCTATGACTCCGTCCTTCCTGATCAGGCGAGAGCGGATCGGGCGCAAGGTCCTGCGCCTCCACGGCCAGAACGTAATGCTCGATCGTGGCCTGGCGCCCCCTGTATGGGGTCAGCGTCAAGGCGCTGAACCAGGCCGTGAAACGTAATCGCGAACGGTTTCCCGCCGACTTCATGTTTCCGTCTCACTCGTAGTGAAACGCAGTCTCTGCGGTCACAAATTGTGACCGCAAACACCGGTCGCGGCGGCCGGAGAAGCGCCCCATACGCGTTCACCGAGCTCGGAGTTTCGATGCTGTCCAGTGTCCTGCGCAGCCCGCTCGCCATCCGCACGAACATCCAGATCATGCGGGCATTCGTCGTGCTGCGCCACGTACTCGAGTCGCATGGCAGCCTGGCCGACAAGATCGACGAACTGCAGGAGCGCTACGATCGGAAGTTCGACGTTGTGTTCGATGCCATCCGGCGCCTCATGACGCCGTCCTCGTCGAGGCGGAGCCGCATCGGCTTCAGGGCGTCGTGACCAGCGGCAGCTCGACGAAACTCGCCTGGCCCGGCGCGTGATAAACCCGCTGCGTGGCCTTCTGGTAGTCGGCCGGCGTCGCGCGGAAGATGCTCGGCACGAACGACTGCGGGTTGCGATCGTAGAGGGGGAACCAGCTCGATTGCACCTGCACCATGATGCGGTGGCCGGGCAGAAACACATGGTTCGCGGTCGGCAGCGCGAAGCGGTACGGCAGCGGTCGATCCGGCGCAATCGGCTTCGCTGTCTCGAAGCTCTCGCGGTAGCGGCCGCGGAAGATGTCGGCCGACACCATCAACTGGTAGCCGCCGAGCGCCGGCTGCCCGGCCACCTCATCCGGATAGACATCGATCAATTTCACGACCCAGTCGGCATCCGTGCCGCTGGTCGACGCGATCAGGTTGGCGACCGGCTGGCCGCTGATCTTCACCGGCGCGGACAGCGGCAGCGATGCGAACGCCACTACGTCGGTCCGCCCCGACGCTTCGCGCTGATCGTCGACCAGCCACTGCGGCCAGGTCAGACCGTGGTCGTAGCCGATCGGCTGGCTCGGGCGCGGCCGGAACGGCACCGGCTTGGCCGGATCCGACACGTACTCGTCGAACGCCTCGTCGCCGGCCTTCGGCGCGCTGAAGCCGGCGGTCAGCCCGGCCCCGAGGTAGAGCGGCGTCGCCTGCACGCGGCAGCCGCTGGCACAACCGGCCGGCCACGCCGGCAACCGCCGCCACACGTTCGTCCCGGTCTCGAAGGCGACGACCGGCGGCACGTCGGCCTTCGGCGCGCCATCCTTCAAGTACTGATCGAGGAACGGGCGCAGGATCTCGCGGCGGAAATAGAGGGCCGTGTCGCTGTTGAACTTCAAGGCCCCGAGTGTGCTGCCGTCCTCGATCTCCTGGCCGTGATGCCACGGCCCGATGACCAGGAACACTTTGTCGTTGCCGGTGTCTTTCGGTTTGATCGCTTTGTAGACGGCGATCGCGCCGTAGATGTCCTCCTGGTCCCACAGGCTGTGCACGAGCATCACCGGCACCGTCAGCGGCTGCGCCGCCAGTTGCCGGTCAACCGCCTGATCGCGCCAGAACGCGTCGTAGGCGGGATGCTCCAGGATCTTGCGCCAGAAGCCGACCTGCTCGAGGCCGCGGCGGCGGCCCAGGTCGCCGGCCGATCCAGCCTGCATGAACATGTCGTAGTCGTCGAAATGGCTGGTCCACCATTTCTGATCGTTGGCCCGCGTGCCCGCCTGCTCGTAGATGTACGGCATGTTCTGCTGGCGAAACGCGCCGTTGTGAAACCAGTCGTCTCCCATCCACCCGTCCACCATCGGGTTCATCGGCACCGACACTTTCAGCGCCGGGTGAGGGTGGACCAGCGCCATCAACGGCAGGAAGCCATCGTAGGAGATGCCGAGAATGCCGACCTTGCCATTGCTCTCCGGCGTATGTTTGACCAGCCAGTCGATGGTGTCGTACGTATCGGTGGCGTGATCGACCGGCGTCGGATTCTGCGGCCCGCGCAGCGGACGGTTCATCACATAGTCGCCCTCGGAGCCGTACTTGCCGCGGATGTCCTGCACTACCCGGATGTAGCCGCCCTCGATGATGACCTCGAGCGCGTTGTCGTAGCCGGCGAGCATCGGACCGAGGTGCGCGCTGTGCGCGTAACCGGTCAGGTCGTTGGCGTTGTACGGCGTACGCGTCAGCAGCATCGGCGCCCCCTTCGCGCCTTTCGGCACCAGGATGATCGTGTGCAGCTTGACCCCGTCGCGCATCGGGATCATGACGTCGCGCTTCACATAGTCGAACGAGTCGGTGACCGGCTCGAATGTCGTGGGCGTCTCGCTCGGAAGAGCCGGGTACTGCGGCGCCGCCGGGCGCTGCGGAGTCTGCGCGGCGAGAGGAGGCAGGACGAGCAGCGCAACCAGGGCTGCCGCCGGTAAGATGTGCGGAAATCTCATGGCAGGAGGATACATGGTGAACGAGGATAGGGCGAAGGGTTCAGGGCTCGGGGCTCACGGTTCAGGGCTGGGGGCTCAGGGCTCAGGGCGCGGGGCTGGACGTCGGGCTAGCACACACCGAGCTCCCAGCCCCAAACCCCTGGCCCTTCTTCTGGCGCTCGCGCTGTCTGGTTCGCTGGCGAGCGCTCAAGCGGTGGGCGGCGTGGACAAGGCGCGGCCGGTCGCTGGCGACCCTGGCATTTCGTCGATGGTGGTCCTCGACCAACCTGAATTCCGGGTGCTCCGCGACTACGCCGAGCCCGGCGCCACCCGTCGCATGCACTCGCACGACGATGCCACCTGGCATGTTTTTACGCTGGTGACGGGACAACTCGTGCTGACAGTCGACGGCGAGAGCCCGATCGAGGTCACACCGGGACAGGTGCTGCATCTGAAGGGCGGCGCGAAGCACACGTTCAGGAATACCGGTACCGTTACAGCGACCATCGTTGAAGTGTTCGGGAAGGCGCAAAAACCTTGAACGGCGCAGGCTTTGCAGCCTTTCGCACGGCTGAGGTGATTTATGAGATTCGCATCTGCTCTGCTTATCTGTCTCGCGCTGTGCGCGGCGGGTTGTCATCCCGGGCCCGTCGTCAACTCGCACCCGAACCAGGTCGGTGGAACGATTGCCGGCATCGTCACCGCCGATGCTGCGGTGGCCGTGCCGGGGCGCAAGGTGTCGGTGATTGACATCAAGACTGGCGAGCGCCACGACACCACCACCGCCACCAATGGCGGCTACACGATTCAGGTGCCCGAAGGCACCTACCGTTTCGAGATCGAGCTGCGTGCGGGCGAGACGCTGGCGAAGCAGCCCGAGCAGACACACATCAACAACAGCGACCTCGACAGCAGTCGCGACTTCATCATCACGGTCAAGACCGGCGAACGCTGACCGCGGCAGGCGAGCCGGTCAGGACCTGCGTCAGGCGACCGGAGTCGGAGGCGGAGCCGGCGCGACGGGATCGGAACGCCCCTCATAGGCAAACGTCAGGGCGTCGCCCGCGAGGCCGATGGTGACGGTACCACCGTGCTCGAGCGCGCCGAACAGGATCTGATCGGTCAGCGGATCGCGGACCTCCTTCTGGACCACGCGTCCGAGCGGCCGGGCGCCGAAGACCGGGTCATAACCCTTCTTGGCCAGCCACGCGCGCGCGCCCTCGGTCAGCGTAATCGCGACGTGCCGCTCGGCGAGCTGCTGCTCGAGCTGCAGCACGAATTTGTCGACGATCTGCTCCATCACCGCTGCGCTCAGCGTGCGGAAGGTGACGATGGCGTCGAGGCGGTTGCGGAATTCCGGGCTGAACACCTTTTCGATCGCCGCCTTCGATTTGCCTGCCGCGGTGCGCCGCAGGCGCTCCTCGTGTCCATCGCCGCCGCCGCTGTCGAAGCCGATTGACTGCGCGCTCATCTCGCGCGAGCCGGCATTCGAGGTGAGGATCAGGACCACGTTGCGGAAATCGGCCTTGCGTCCGGTGTTGTCGGTGAGCGCGGCGTGATCCATCACCTGCAGCAGGATGTTGTAGATGTCGGGATGCGCCTTCTCGATTTCGTCGAGCAACACCACGCTGTACGGATGGGTGCGGACCATGTCGACGAGCAGCCCGCCCTGTTCGAAGCCGACGTAGCCCGGTGGCGCGCCGATCAGCCGGGCCACTGCGTGCTTCTCCATGTACTCGCTCATGTCGATGCGGGAGAACTCGTTGCCGAGCTGAATCGCCAGCTGCCTGGCCAGCTCGGTCTTGCCCACGCCAGTTGGCCCCGTAAACAGGAAGCAACCGGCTGGCCGATCGGGCTGTCCTAGTCCGGCGCGCGACCGCTTGATCGCCTGCGCCACCAGATGCACAGCGGCGTCCTGGCCGAACACGACGCGCTGGAGCGATTCCTCCAGCGTCCGCAACCGCTCCCGATCCGAAGACGACGCCTGGCGGGCCGGGATCCGCGCGATGCGGGCGACGATCTTCTCGATCTCGGCGGCGTCCACGACGACGGGGATAGGTTCAACGGGATCGGCAGAGTGGGCGGGATCGGCGCGATGGGCAGGATCGGCCGGATGGCCATGCGCGGTCGATGGCGCGGACGGCGCCGCCAGGCGCGCGACCGATCCCGCCTCGTCGAGCAGGTCGATGGCGCTGTCGGGCAGCCGGTAGTCCCGCAGGTGACGCGCCGCCAGCTTCACCGCCGCCTCGAGCGCCGCGTCCGTATAGCTGACACGATGGTGTTCCTCATAGCGGCTCTTCAGGCCGGCGACAATGCGGATCGCTTCGTCGAGCGACGGCTCCTCGATAGCGATTTTCTGTAACCGCCGGGCCAGCGCGCGATCCTTCTCGATGTGCTTGTACTCGTCGAACGTCGTCGATCCGATCACGCGCAGTTCGCCTGACGTCAGCATCGGCTTGATCAGCGTCGCCAGATCCATGGTGCCACCGGTGGTCGCCCCGGCGCCGACGGTCGAATGAATCTCGTCGATGAACAGAATCGCCTTCGGCCTGGCACCGAGGGCCCTGATCACGGCCTTGAAGCGCTCCTCGAAATCGCCGCGAAAACGCGTGCCCGCCAGCAGCCCGGCGGTGTCGAGTGCGAAGATTTCCGCCGCTCTCAGCGCCTCGGGCGCGTCGGCGGCGAGCAGACGGACGGCCAGTCCTTCGGCCATCGCGGTCTTGCCCACGCCGGCTTCTCCGACGAAGACGGGGTTGTTCTTGCGACGTCGGCACAGCACTTCGATCGTGCGCTGCAGTTCGGCGGTCCGGCCGATCAGCGGATCAAGCTTGCCCTGTCGTGCGCGCTCGGTCAGGTTCGAACAGTAGGCGGCCAGCGGATCGCGCGCCGTCGCCGACCCTTCGTCGCCGCCGCCCGCTTGCGCCCCGGGCTCGCCAGGAGTGGGCGCGCCGGTCGCGGGCACTTTCGAGATGCCGTGCGAGATGTACTCGAGGATGTCGAGTCGCGTAATCCCCTGATCGGCGAGCAGCTGGGCCGCGTGCGTTTTGGGCTGCTGGAGGATGGCGGCGAAAATGTCGCCCGCCTCCACTTCGCCGCGCTGCGCGCTTTGCACGTGCAGCACCGCCGTCTGGAGGACGCGCCGGAATGCCGCGGTCTGCTCGGGCTCGCGCGCCTCGCCGCGCCGCATCTGCTCGAGCGACTCGCCGAGATAGCTGTCGAGCTCGCGCCGCAGGCGCGGGAGATCGGCGCCGCAGGCGGCGAGGATCCGTTCGCCGTCGGTGTCGTGGGCCAGGGCATAGAGCAGATGCTCGAGCGTGACGTAGGCGTGTCGGCGCGACACCGCCTCACGATAGGCGATGGTGAGGACGACCTCGACGGCGGCAGAAAACACAATCAGCTCACGCTTCTTCGATCGCGGCGCGCAGCGGGAATTCCGCCTGGCGAGCGAGCACGGCGAGCGTATCCACTTTCGTCTCGGCGACCTCCCACGGATACACCCCCGCGATACCGCTGCCGTTCACGTGCACCTGCATCATGATGCGGTACGCCTCGGCCGGCGATTTCTGGAAAACGTTTTCGAGCACGCGGAGCACGAACTCCATCGTGGTGTAGTCGTCGTTGAGCAGGATGACCTTGTAGAGCGTCGGTTCTTTCTTCTCGGTCTTGACCCGTTCCTTGAGCGCCCCATCGGTCTGATCCTGACGCTGGCCCACGGATCCAGAGTACCCCAAAGTGGTTGGGATTGATCAAGCAGTCGCCACCGACTCCGTCACCCGACGCGGTGCGGCACCTCGTCAGCGCGGCGCTTCGCACAGGCGCCGCACGACGCCGACGACTTCGGGAAAACTCACCGGCTTGTGGAACGCTGCGGCGGCGGCCATGTCCTGGACGCTGTCCAGTTCGATCCCCGACAGAATGACGATGGGAATCCCGGCCAGCCCGGGATCGGCGCGCTGTTCGCGGCGGAACGTCCAGCCGTCCATGATCGGCATGCGCAGGTCGAGCAGGATCACGTTCGCCGCACCGCCGTCGCGCAGATACTTCAACGCTTCCGCGCCGTTGAACGCGGGGATCGGCGCGAACCCTTCCAGCGTCAGGAACTTGCTCATCAGCCGGACCAGGTTCGGGTCGTCGTCGACGACGAGAACGCTCGAAGACATGACCGGCCCAGTCTACGCCAGATTGACGGTGATGCCATCGTCAGGAATGGAGCGTCAATCCGTGGGAAGCGGGCCGGAAGTGGCTGGAGAAATTCGACCTTGGTCTTTCGACGTTCGTCGTTCGTCGCTCGATGACCTGGCGGTAGATGGCCATCGCCTGGCGGCCGACGACGTCCCAGCTCAGCTCGCGAGCGAAGTGATCCGTGATGCGTGCGCGTTCCGCGTCCGGATCGCGGCGCGCTGCCGTCACCAGCGCCCGCGCGCAGTCAGCGGCGTCACCGCTGGCCCAGAGCGCGCCAATCGATCCGCCGCCGGTCATTAGCCGGAACGTCGGAATGCCGGGGACCACCGGCGGCGTGCCGCAGGCGCACGCCTCCATCAGCGCGTAGCCGCTGCCTTCGTGGTGACTGCCGACCACGAAGAGATCGGCCGCACTGTAGAAGGATGCCATCCGGCGAGGGGTCACCGCGCCGACCAGACGCACCCGCGCGTGCAGCACCGGTGAGCGTTCGACGCGCTGACGTACCGCGGCCAGCAGATCGTCCTCGCTGTAGATCATCGTGAGGGTGGCGCCAGTCAGTTCGCGCACCGCGCGCTCGAATCCGTCCAGCACCACCAGCGGATCCTTGTTCGCGTTGAGCCGGCCCACCCAGAGGACGGCCGGCGAACCAGAGATCCCGGTCTGCTCACGCGCCGCGGTCCGCCGCTCCGGCCGCAGCGACGTGCTCGCTGCCATCACCTGGTAGATCGGTTGATGTGGTCCGATCAGGCGGGCGGCCCGCCACCAGTGGGCATGCTCGTCCGCCGCGAATAGAACGCCGTCGGCCGCCGTCCGGATCAGGCCGGGGCCAAGGCGAAGCCAGGGGGCGCGCCCGAGGGGCCCGCCATCACCATGGTTCTGGACAACCAGAGCGCACGACGCCTCGAGCGCCCGGCGCAGCACCCAGGTCCGCACCGGAAAGCTCAGGCCGTTGACATGAGCAACGGCCGGAGCCCCGGCAGCCACCGCCGCCGCGATCGCCCGGCGGCGGAAGACGTAGTCGACGCCATTTCTGACAACGCGGGCGTCCCGATGGAACCGCTGGACCACGGTGACCCGCCCCGCGCCCGCGCGGCGCACGGCGTCGCTCCAGCCCGTCAGCGTGTGGTAACGGTCGAGCAGCTGGTCCGGGTCGGTCAACTCCTTGTCGAACGCGTAGTTAACCTGAACGACGGAAACCGGGCCCGGGACAGTTTTCACTTGAAGCCGCGCCCCATCGCCATATATTGTGCACGTCGTACCAGAGAGTCGTTTTTTTCCCTCATTCTCACCCACGCAGGAGCACTCGATGACTCGAAGAGTCTTTCAATCCGTGGTGGCGGTCGCTTCCCTCGTCCTGCTGGTGGGCATGAAGCTCACCGGCCAGCCGGCCGGCATGCCGAGCACCAAGAACGGCGACTGGACGCACTACACCGGAGACGTGCACGGGACCAAGTACTCGCCGCTCGATCAGATTACGTCAGCCAACTTCAACCAGCTCGAAGTCGCCTGGCGCTTCAAGACCGACAATCTCGGCACTCGACCCGAGTTCAAGCTCGAAGGCACGCCGCTGGCGATCAAGGGCGTGCTCTACACCACCGCAGGCACGCGCCGCTCGGTGGTCGCGCTCGACGGCCGCACCGGTGAGTTGATCTGGACACACAGCTATCGCGAAGGCAATCGCGCCGCGATCGCGCCCCGCCAGCTGTCGGGACGCGGCGTGTCGTACTGGACGGACGGCAAGGGCGACGAGCGCATCCTCTACGTGACGACCGGGTATCGCCTGGTCTCGCTCAATGCCAAGAACGGCGCGATGGTCACCTCGTTCGGCGAAGGCGGAGTCGTCGATCTGAAAAAGGGCGCGGTCACCGGCAAGGGCCAGCAGATCGAGTTGGAGACCGGTGAAATCGGCCTGCACTCGACGCCGACCGTCGTCGGCAACGTCGTCCTGGTCGGATCGTCGTTCAAGGAAGGCATGACGGTCGCGACCCACAACAACACCAAGGGGCTGGTGCGCGCGTTCGACGTGAAGAGCGGCAAGCTGCTGTGGACGTTCAACACGATTCCGCGTCCTGGTGAGTTCGGCAACGACACTTGGGAGAACGAATCGTGGGCGATCAACGGCAACACCGGCGTCTGGTCGCAGATTACCGTCGACGAGGAAGCGGGTCTGGTCTATCTCCCGGTCGAAGATCCGACCTCGGACTATTACGGCGGCCATCGTCCCGGCAACAACCTGTTCGGCGACAGCATCGTCTGCGTCGATTTGAAGACCGGGCAGCGCAAATGGCATTTCCAGATCGTTCACCATCCGATCTGGGACTACGACATGTCGTCGGCGCCGATCCTGCTCGACGCCAACGTCAACGGCAAACTGATCAAGGCCGTCGCCGTGCCGAGCAAGCAGTCGTATCTCTACGTGTTCGATCGAATCACGGGGCAGCCGATCTGGCCGATTGAAGAGCGGCCGGTCCAGCAGTCCGACGTCCCCGGCGAAAAGACGTCGCCGACGCAGCCGTTCCCCACCAAACCACCGGCCTACGGTCGTCCGTGGCTGAAAGTGCCTGACGATCTGATCGACTTCACGCCCGCCATGCGCGCGCAGGCGCTGGAGAATTTGAAGAACTACCGCGTCGCCGGCATGTTCAACCCGCCGCTGCTCGGCAAGACGACCGGTGGACTGCGGGGGGCCATCAATGTCGGCAACGCCAGCGGCGGCACGAACTGGCCGGGCGCCGGCGCGGATCCGGAAACGCACACGGTGTACGCACAGGCGGCGATGGCTTTCGTCAGCGGCCTGTCGCTGCGACCCACGCCGCCCACGTTCGCGTCCGACATGAAATACGTCTCCGGTGTCGAAGGCACCGAATTTCGCGAAGCGCTCGGTCCCGGATTCGGGAGCGCCGCCGATTCACCGCTGGCGGCGGCGCGGGGACGCGCGGGCGCGGCAGCGCCGGGTGGCGCGGCGGGCGGACGCGGAGGACGTGGCGCGGAGGCCGCCCCCGGTGCGCCCGCGGCCCGGCCAGCCGGCGGCGGTGGCCTCCAGGTCGACGGGCTGCCGATCGTCAAACCGCCGTACGGTGTCCTGTCGGCGATCGACCTCGACAAGGGCGAATTGAAGTTCCAGGTGCCGCACGGCGACACGCCAGACAACGTCCGCACCAATCCCGCGCTTCAGGGCTTGAACATCCCCAAGACCGGTCAGAATGGTAGCGTCGGCCTGGTGGTCACCAAGACCCTCGTCGTGCTGGGCGATCCGCAGGTGACTGCGCCGCCGGGACGGGCGCGCGGTGCGATGTTGCGCGCCTACGACAAGAACAATGGCACCGAGGTCGGTGCGGTCTGGATGCCGGCGGCGCAGAGTGGGTCGCCGATGACCTACATGGCCGACGGCAAGCAGTACTTCGTCGTCGCCGTGAGCGGCGGCATCTATTCGGGCGAGTACATCGCGTTCGCACTGCCGAACGCACCGCGAAGCAGCAGCATCGGGCAGCAGTAAGCACTTCTACTCCAGCGAAAAGGGCATATGGAAATGACACGAACGTTCAAACGCAGCGTCCTGGCGGCGAGCGCCATCGCCGGGGTGGCCGGACTGATGACGGCCGCGCCGCGCATGACGGCCCGGCTCTCGGGACAGGCGCCGGGATTTCCGACCACCAAGAACGGCGAGTGGCCGTACTACACGGCCGACGTCAGAGGCTCGCGCTATTCTCCGCTCGACCAGATCAATGGGAGCAACTTCAACCAGCTCGAGGTCGCCTGGCGATTCAAGACCGACAACCTCGGCACCCGTCCTGAATTCAAGCTCGAAGGCACGCCGCTGATGGTCAAGGGCGTCGTCTACGCCACCGGCGGCACCCGTCGCTCGGTGGTGGCGCTCGATGCCAAGACGGGGGAGCTGATTTGGGTTCACGCCGAGAGAGAGGGCAATCGCGCGGTCAAGGCACCACGCCAACTCTCCGGCCGCGGCCTCTCCTATTGGACCGACGGGAAAGGCGACGACCGCGTCATCTATGTCACGACCGGTTACCGGCTGGTTTCGCTCAACGCCAAGACCGGCGTGCCGGTCAGCGGGTTCGGCACTGCCGGTGTGGTCGACCTGAAGGTCGGTGCCCTGGTCGGAAAGGGCCAGCAGATCAACCTCGAGACCGGCGAAATCGGTCTGCACTCGACGCCGACCGTCGCCAAGGACGTCGTCATCGTCGGGTCGTCGTTTCGCGAGGGCCTCACGGTGCAGACGCACAACAACACCAAGGGGCTGGTGCGCGCGTTCGATGTGAGAACAGGAAAGCTGCTCTGGACCTTCAACACGATTCCGCGGCCGGGCGAGTTCGGCAACGACACCTGGGAGAAGGAGTCGTGGGCTCAGAACGGCAACACCGGTGTGTGGACGCAGATCACGGTCGATGAAGAACTCGGCCTGGTCTACCTCCCGATCGAGGATCCAACCTCCGATCTCTACGGCGGCCATCGCCCGGGCAACAACCTGTTCGGCGACAGCCTGGTGTGCGTGGACCTGAAGACCGGACAGCGCAAGTGGTACTACCAGATCGTGCACCACCCGATTTGGGACTACGACATGCCCGCCGCCCCGCTGCTGGCCGACATCGTCGTCAACGGCAAGCCGGTGAAGGCGGTGGCGCAGGCGACCAAGCAAGGCATGTTGTACGTGTTCGATCGGGTCACCGGCCAGCCGGTGTGGCCGATTGAAGAGCGGCCGGTTCCGCAAACCGACGTGCCCGGCGAGAAAACGTCGCCGACGCAGCCGTTTCCGACCAAACCGCCGGCATACTCACGCAATGGGGTGCTGGAGAGCGACCTGATCGACTTCACGCCGGAGCTGAAGGCTGCCGGGCTCGAGGCGTCCAAGCGCTTCCGCCTCGGCCCGGCCTTCAACCCACCGGTCGTGAGCAAGCTGGAAGGCCCGATCGGCGCGCTGACGTCGGGCACCCTGAGTGGCGGCGTCAACTGGCCCGGCTCGGCCTACGATCCAGAAATGCACGCCTTCTTCACCCATGCGTGCAACTCATGCATCGCACCGCTCGGTCTGGTGGCTCCGCCCAAGGAGTTTTCCGATCTGGACTACGTGATGGGCACCGCGGGTTCCACGTTTCGTCCCATCATCGGCGGCGGCGAGGGTGACGCGGCCGACGCGCCGCGGCCCGCCCGCCCGGCGACGCCACCACCAGCACCTCGTCCGCCGGCGGCCGGCGGCCGCGGTGCGGCTCCCGCAGGCGGCGGCGGTGGATTCGGCGCAACGGTCCAGGGCCTCTCCATCGTCAAGCCGCCCTACGGCCAGATCGTCGGCATCGACCTCGACAAAGGTGAGCTGATGTGGTCGACACCGCACGGCGACACGCCGGACGCGGTCCGCAACCATCCCGCGCTGAAGGGCGTCAACATCCCGAAGACCGGCCAGCAGGGCAATGTGGGCGTGGTGGTGACCAAGACGCTGGTGGTCGCGGGCGACCCCAGCGTGACCACGACGCCGGAGCACCCGCGCGGCGCGATGTTGCGTGCCTACGACAAGAACAGCGGCGCGCAGGTGGGGGCGGTGTGGATGCCGGCGCCGCAGAGCGGCTCGCCGATGACCTACAGCATCGACGGCCGCCAGTACATCATCGTGGCCGTCAGCGGCGGCAACTACTCGGGCGAGTACATCGCGTTCGCGCTCCCGGCGTCGGCCACCCGCGGCACGGCGGGGGGACACTAGGAGCGTTCAGAAGTTAGAAATCAATACTTCTAATCTGCAATCTGCAATCTGCAATCTGCAATCTGCAATCTGCAATCTGCAATCTGCAATCTGCAATCTGCAATTTCAAGCTTCTAGAAGGGGCTCGGGGAGAAATCCTCGAGCCCTTTTTTTTGTGCGAGCAGTGTGGTCAGGACCGACAGCAGTTCGGACGGCTCGACCGGCTTGGCGAGATGCCATTGGAAGCCGGCTTCGAGCGCACGCAGGCGATCTTCCGGACGGGCGTGGGCGGTGAGCGCGATGGCGACCACCCGGCCGCGGCTTGCAGTCAGCCGGTGCGCCTTCTCGACCAGGCCATAACCATCCTCGCCGGGCATCTCGATGTCGGACAATATCGCATCCGGCGTCCACGTCTGCAGGATCATCAACGCGTCCTCGGTCGATGCCGCCGCCCGTACTTCGGCGCCGGCGTTCTCGAGAATCACGGCCAGCAGCTCCCGCGCATTCATGTCGTCGTCGGTGACCAGGACGCGAATGCTATCGAGGCGGACCGACGGGCGCGACGCGCCGATCACTGCGACGGACGGTCGATCGCGGACGATTGGATCGGCAACCTCGGCGCGCGCGGGCAACACGACGCGGAACGTGGCGCCCGGCGGCGGCGTATTGTTGAAGGCGTCCACGGTGCCGCCGTGCAGCTCGACCAGATGCCTCACGATCGCCAGGCCGAGGCCGAGGCCGCCGTGAGCACGGGTCGTGCCGGCCGCGCCCTGTCGGAAACGTTCGAACGCGTGCGGGAGGAACGCCGCATCCACGCCCGGGCCGGTGTCCTTGACGACAATCTCCAGACTGCTGGCCGCCCGCGCGACGACGATCTCGATTCGTCCTTCCGCCGGCGTGAAGCGCACCGCATTGGACAGCAGATTCCAGATCACCTGCTGCAACCGCCCGGCGTCACCTGACACCGATAGCGGGCCCGGCGCCATGGTGGTGATGACGCGGATGTTCTTGCCGTGCGCGGCCGGGCGAATCGCATCGATCGCCGCCCCGATCACGTCGGGAATCGCCACCGGCTGGACGTCGAGGCGCAGCCGACCGGACACGACGCGCGAGACATCGAGCAGATCGTTGACCAGCTGCTGCAACGCGGCGGCGTTGCGCTCGATGGCGTCGATGGCGCGGGGACGCTGGCCGTCGCGAATCTGCCCGGTCGAGAGCATCCGTGCCCAGCCGTAGATCGCGGTCAGCGGAGTGCGCAGCTCATGCGACACGGTCATCAGGAACTCGTCCTTGAGTCGACTCGCCTCGTCGCGTTCGCGGTTCCGCGCGTCGAGCACGTCGGCCGCCAGGCACAGGCCCGTGGATAGCTCGTCGATCTCGGCGATTCGCGACCGTGACGGCGACAGCGGCTCGCCGCGCGCGAGCGCCAGCGCCGCCTGCGAGGCGCCGCGCAGGGCGCGGACGATCACCTGACCGAAGGCCAGACCGATCGCGGTGCCGAGGCCGAGAATCACGATCCACGCAGTGGCCAGGAGCCAGACGATGCGGCGAAGCGGTCCGTCCACCTCCTCGCGCGGCAGCACCAGTCCCACGGTCCATCCCGTGAGCCCCGATTTACTGAACGCCGAGTAGACCGGCGTGCCCTCGCGCGTATCGGTCTCCCAGCTGCCTTCTTGCACCTTCGACGTCAGATCGATGAACGGCTGCCCCGCCCGGGTGCCGACGTAGGCCTCTTCCAGCTTGCTACGGGCGACGATGAGATGGGCCGCGTCCACCAGCGCCACGGCGCCATTGAGCGGCGTTTGCTGCTGCCGCAAAATGGCGCTGAGGCTGTCGGATCGCACGCGTGCGCCGAGGGCGAGCCGGACGTGGCCGTCGCGGACGATCGGCACGGCAATCATCACGAAGTGTCCGCTGACGCCGGGGACCTGGAACAGGTTGGACACCACTAGTTGTTTCGTCGCTGCCACCGTCTGCGCCCATCCAGTCACGAACGATCCGGCCTCGTCCACGTCGCCCGCCGGTGCCACTCCGAGGATCCGCCCGCTCAAGTCGGCAAGCAGCAGCGCCGACCAGTGTGGTTGGCGGACGATCAACCGGCGCGCCAGGCTGTCGAAGGCCGGGACATCCGGGACGTCGAGCGCATGGAGCGCCCCGAACACGTCGAGCGCCGCGGTGGTGGTCTTGATTTCCGTGTCGATCGCAATCGATATCGCGCGGGCGGTGGCGATGTTCTGTCGGTCGGCGTTGGCGAACTGGCGTCGCCAGCTGCGCTGGATGCTGAGGACCGACACCACGCCAAGGGGCGCCACGATCGAAAGCGTCAGCGCGACGACGACGCCCCGTAACCCAATGCGCCGCGGGAGCACGGCGACATGTTAGCAGAACGCTTGATGACCGATGTTCGCGGTCCACCCTCTGGTTGAGCTTCGCCTTGCGAGCGTCCAGCCCCGCCTGCTAGTCTCCGGCATCGATCTCATGAGGTGTGTCATGCGCGCCCTGACCGTCACTGTTGCGTTGATTGTCGCCATGGGCCTGGTTTCACCGGCCGCACGATTGCAAAGTGCGCAGCAGAAAGGCGGCGAGGAAGAAACCGGCCCGTACGCCGTGGTCGAGAACTGGCCGACGCCGTGGGCGAAGCCAGGGTACATCTGGGGATCACAGCCGGGGATTGTCGCCGACACGCCCAACCGGATCTTGATTGCCGCGCGCGGCGAGTTGAAGCTGCCCGACACCTTGCCGCGCGGCTTCAACGGCATCTGGGGATCGCTGAACCAACGCGCCACCGAGCCCAAGCCCGATATGCGGAACTGCATCGTTGTCGTGGACGGCCACGGCAAGTTGCTCGAAGCCTGGACGCAGTGGGACAAGCTGTTCGAGGGCGGCGGCGGTCCGCACAAGGTCCGCATCAACCCGTACGATCCGGAGCGGCATGTCTGGGTGGTCAACGACGCGCGGCACCAAATCTACGAATTCAGCAACGACGGCAAACGGTTGGTCCGCACGATGGGCGAGGCCGACGTGGCCGGCAACGACGACAAGCATTTCGGCCGGCCGCAGGACATCGCGTGGCTGCCCGACGGCAGCCTGCTGGTTGCCGACGGCCTCGGCAACTCGCGCGTGGCCAAGTTCGACAAGGACGGCGCGTTCGTCACGTCGTGGGGCACGCGCGGCAATGGCCCCGGCCAGTTCAGCGGGCTGCATGGCATCGCCACCGATCGCAGCGGTCGGATCTACGTGGCCGATCGGACCAACCATCGCATTCAGGTCTTCGATGCCGCCGGCAAATTCCTCGATCAGTGGCCTGGGCTGCGCCAGGCCAACGACATCGTCATCTCCGCCGACCAGCACGTGTGGGTGGCCGATGGCACCAACGCCAAGGTGCTCGAGTACGACCAGAGCGGCATGCTGCTGTATTCGTGGGGGACCTACGGCACATTCCCGGGCGCATTCTGGGAGCTCCACCAGATATCGATCGACTCGGATGGCAATCTGTACGGCGCCGACAGCTTCGGCGGTCGCGTGCAGAAGTTCACCCCGCGTGCCGGCGCGGATCGGTCGAAGCTGATTCTGACCAGATAAGCAGGTCACATTTTGTCCAGCCACCCTTGTCGAAACTGAGCGGCCACCCGCCGGGCCACCCTGCAGGCGGGGGGGCAAAAGATCGATAAACATGCTGGCGACCATGCCTTGCCTTTCTGCCGTTGTCGCTGTCGCCGCGGATCTGGTCTGGCGCAGCCCTCGTGATGCCGATCTGCGTCGCCGCCAGAGCAGCCGGGCGCGACTGCCGTGGCGCCTCACTTGATGAGACTGCTGCTCGCCCTCGCGCTGCAGCCGGACGAGCCTCCCGATCTTCCGTCCAACCCGCTGAGCGAGGGCGATCTGCTCCTCATCGCCGCCTTCGTCCTGCTCATCGGCGGAGTGTTGGGTTTCGACATGCTCCGCACCTGGTGGGACACCAACAAATGGCGGCGCGACGCGCGCCGCCGACGCCGCCAGCTGCGTTAACGGGTTATCCTAGAACCGTCCCACGGTTCTGATGCCCCTGTCCGCGTTTCATCCCGTCGTTTCCCAATGGTTTTCCAATACTCTGGGAGAGCCGACGCGCGCCCAGGCGCTTGGCTGGGCCGCAATCCGCGACCGCCGTCACACCCTGATCGCGGCACCGACCGGCTCCGGCAAGACGCTTGCGGCGTTTTTGACCACGCTCGACGACCTCGTGCAGGAGTCGCTGCGCGGGCCGCTGCCTGACGAAGTTCGGGTCGTCTACGTCTCGCCCCTCAAGGCGCTGAGCGCGGACGTCCACAAGAACCTCGCCGAGCCACGCGCCGGCATCGAGCGCCTGGCGAAAGCCGCCGGCATGACGGCGCCGCGCATCACGTCGGCGGTCCGGACTGGCGACACCTCCGCGGCCGACCGTGTTGCGATGCTGCGCACGCCTCCGCACATTCTTGTGACCACGCCGGAATCGTTGTATCTGCTGCTGACGGCCGCCCGGAGCCGCGAGATGCTGCGTACGGTGCACAGCGTGATTGTCGACGAAATTCACGCGGTGATCGGCACCCGCCGCGGCGCGCATCTCGCCCTCACGCTCGAGCGCCTGCAGGAGGTTGCCGCCCGGCCGCTGCTCCGCATCGGGTTGTCGGCGACGCAGAAGCCGATCGCAGAAGTGGCCCGATTCCTGATCGGATCCATCGCAATCTGCATCGCAATCTGCAATCAGCAATCTGCAGTCTGCAATCAGCAATCTGCAATCTCGATCATCGATGAGGGTCACCGGCGCGCGATGGATCTCGGGATGGAGGTGCCCCACTCCACCCTGGATGCGGTGATGTCGCACGAGGTCTGGGAGGAATACTTCGCCCGCCTCACCGAGTTGATCGGCCAACATCGCACGACTCTCGTTTTCGTCAACACCCGCCGGATGGCCGAGCGCGTGGCACGGCACCTCAGCGAACGTCTCGGTGAAGAAGCGGTGACGGCGCACCATGGCAGCCTCTCGAAGGAGAAGCGCCTCGACGCCGAAATGCGGCTCAAGACCGGCCGGCTCCGTGCGCTGGTCGCCACCGCCTCGCTCGAGCTGGGGATCGATATCGGCACGGTCGATCTCGTCTGCCAAATCGGATCGCCGCACCGGATCGGCACGCTGTTGCAACGGGTGGGTCGCTCGGGACATACCGTTTCAGGGACGCCGAAGGGACGGCTGTTCCCGGTGTCGCGCGACGATTTGGTCGAGTGCGCCGCGCTGCTGCGCGCGGCTCACCGGGGTGAACTCGACGCGATCGTCATGCACGACGCGCCGCTCGATGTCCTGGCGCAGCAGATCGTCGCCGAAACCGCCTGCCGCGACTACGGGGAAGACGAGCTGTTCGCGCTCTTCCGCCGCGCCTGGCCCTATCGCACGCTGGCTCGCTCGAGTTTCGACGCGGTAGTGGCGATGGCTGCAGACGGCTTCGCCACCAGACGCGGCCGCCGGAGCGCTCTGCTCCATCGCGACGAGGTCAACCGGCGGGTCCGCGGCCGCCGCGGGGCGCGACTGATCGCGATCGCCTCCGGCGGCGCGATTCCGGAGGTGGCCGATTACCGTGTCGTCCTCGATCCGGGTGACACCTTCATCGGCACACTCAACGAGGATTTCGCGATCGAGAGCAGTGCCGGCGACGTGTTTCAACTCGGCAATGCGTCGTGGCAGGTCTTGCAGGTGGGAACCGGCGTGGTCCGTGTGGCGGACGCGAAGGGGGCGCCGCCGACGATTCCGTTCTGGCTCGGCGAAGCACCGGCGCGCAGCGACGAGCTGTCGCGGGCAGTCAGCGACTTGCGCGCGGCGATCGAGGTCCGGCTAAAGCCGGACACTACCGGTGGCGAGCAGGAGCTCCTCCTGACGCCGGACCCGACCGGTGGCGAGCAGGGGCTCCCCCTGACGCCGGACCCGACCGGTGGCGAGCAGGGGCTCCCCCTGACGCCGGACCCGACCGGTGGCAAGCAGGGGCTCCCCCTGACGCCGGACCCGACCGGTGGCGAGCAGGGGCTCCCCCTGACGCCGGACCCGACCGGTGGCGAGCAGGGGCTCCCCCTGACGCCGGACCCGACCGGTGGCGAGCAGGGGCTCCCCCTGACGCCGGACCCGACCGGTGGCGAGCAGGGGCTCCCCCTGACGCCGGACCCGACCGGTGGCGAGCAGGAGGTTCGGCTGACGCCGGACACTGCCGACGTCGAGATGCAGGTCCGGCTAAAGCCGGACACGACCGACGTCTCCGACGGCGCCAACCGGGCATCCGCCTCCCTGGTAGTGTCCGGCTTTAGCCGGACCGTCGACTGGTTGGTCGATGAATCCGGGATCCCGGTCGCCGCCGCCGAGCAGACCGTCGCCTATCTGGCCGACGCGCGCGCCGCGCTCGGCGTACTGCCTACGCAGGATACGATCGTCCTCGAGCGCTTCTTCGACGAGTCGGGAGGCATGCAGCTGGTGCTGCACGCGCCCTTCGGCAGCCGCGTCAACAAGGCGTGGAGCCTCGCGCTCCGGAAGCGCTTCTGCCGCCAGTTCAACTTCGAGCTGCAGGCGGCGGCCACCGAAGACGCCCTGCTGCTCTCGCTCGGACCGCAGCACTCGTTCCCGCTCGCCGACGTCTTTCGCTATCTCCATCCGTCAACGACGCGCGACGTGCTCGTGCAGGCATTCCTCGACGCACCGGTGTTTCAAACCCGCTGGCGCTGGAACACCACGATCTCGCTCGCCGTGCCACGCAACCGCGGCGGCAAGAAGGTGCCGCCGCAACTCCAGCGCATGCTCGCCGACGATCTGATGGCCGCGGTCTTTCCCGACGCCGCGGCCTGCCTCGAAAACATCCCGGGCGATCGCACCATCCCGGATCATCCGCTGGTCAGCCAGGCGGTGCGCGATTGTCTGGAAGAAGCGATGGACTTCGATGCCCTGGCCGCGGTCCTGACGCGGATCCACGCCGGCGAGATTCGCTGCCTCGCCCGCGACACGCCGGAGCCGTCCGCCCTGGCGCACGAAATCCTCAATGCGCGTCCCTACGCCTTCATGGACGATGCCCCGCTGGAAGAGCGCCGGACGCAGGCGGTGTATGCCCGGCGTGCCGGTGAGCCATCGGGCGCGGACGATCTGGGCCGGCTCGACCCCGCCGCCATCGGGCGCGTTCGTGACGAGGCGCGACCCGATCCGCGTGATGCCGACGAGCTACACGACGCGCTGCTCACCGCCGGTTTCCTGACGCGGGACGAGGCGCGGCCGCTCGCGCCGGAGCTGATGCGCATCCTGTTGCGCGCGAGCCGGGCCACGACATTCGGCACCGGGAATCCGGCAGGCGGACTCCTGGTCGCAGCGGAACGTCTTCCCGAATTGCGCGCGGTGCATCCTGAGGCGGTGTCGGAACCGTCGATCGAGCCGCCGGCGTCCCGGACCACCCGCGCCTGGAGCCGCGATCAGGCGATCGTCGAGCTGCTACGCGGGCGCGTCGCCATCGCCGGACCGACGACTGCGCGAGCGCTCGCCGACGCGCTCGGGATTGCGACGAGCGACGCCGACGCGGCGCTACGCGCGCTCGAATCGCAAGGCGTGGTCCTCCGCGGTTCCTTTTCCGCACCCGAGACCCGGATCGCCGGAACCGGAAACGATGTTCACTCGACCTTGGAGTGGTGCGATCGGCGGCTGCTGGCGCGGATCCATCGCTACACGCTGCATCGGCTGCGGGCGGAGATCGAGCCGGTCAGCCCGGCCGATTTCATGCGGTTCCTGTTCAACTGGCAGCACGTGGCGCCATCGAGCCGACTGACCGGCATCGACGGGCTGCGCGCCGTCCTCGAATCGCTCGACGGATTCGAGCTGGCGGCCGACGCCTGGGAACGGGCGATTCTGCCGGATCGCGTCGACGACTATCACGGCTCGATGCTCGATACGCTCTGCCTCACCGGCGAAGCGGGCTGGGCGCGATTGTCTTACTGGTCGCGCAACGCCGCACAACTGATCGGAGCGACGCCGGTCGCGCTCTTCCTGCGCGAGCACGCCGAGGCCTGGGCCGCGCTGAATCGCGGCCCGCAGACCAGCGCGCGCCAACCGGACGATTCCCGCCACGATCGCCTCGACGATCTCGACGCCAACACACGGATCGTATTCGACGCACTGCGGAACCGAGGCGCCTCGTTCATCCCCGACCTGGTCAGCGCCTGCGGACTTGACGAACCCGGCGTGCGCCGTGCGCTTGTCGAGCTCGTCTCGGCCGGTCTGGTCGCCTCCGACGGCTTTGGCGGATTGCGGATCATCGTGCGCGCATCGAGCGGACGCCCGGGGGCGACGGCGTCGCGAGGCGGTGTCGCCGGTCGCTGGTCGATCGTCAACCACGCCGACCTGCTTCATGATTTCAGCGGGAGCGGCTGCGCACGCGACGATGACCGGAGGCGCGCGTACGAAACGGCGGTCGAACTGCAGGCGAGAACGCTGCTCCGCCGCTATGGGATCGTCTTCCGCCGCCTGCTCTCACGCGAAGCAAACCTCGCGCCGTGGCGCGAGCTGACCCGGGTCTATCGCCGCCTGGAGGCGCGCGGCGACATTCGGGGCGGCCGTTTCGTGTCGGGGATGTCGGGCGAACAGTTTGCCGCCGGCGAGGCGATCGAGCGGTTGCGCGAAGTGCGCCGCACCGCGCCGGACGGCCGCTGCCTCGTCATCAGCGCCGCCGATCCACTCAACCTGTCGGGAATCATCACGTCTGGAGACCGGGTGCGAGCGGCAACCAGTACCCGCATCGCCTACCGGGACGGCGTGCCGATAGCAGCATTGGAAGGCGATTTTGTGCGACCATTGATCGAGTTGAGTGGCGTCGCGCCTGACATCGCGGCGCAAGTCGCGACGACGCTCACTGGACGGCCGGTCCTCAGTGGTTTTGTCGGGAGGCCATGATGCGGCTCATAGGTTTTGTGCTCGGGCTGTCGCTCTTGTCATCACTGCCGCTCGGCGCACAAGCGGGCCAGAAGTCCGCGCCCGCGAAGGAGAGCCCGAAGACGATCTCGCTGAGCGGATGTATCGTCAGCGGCGAGAAGACACCCGATCAGTACACCCTCGAGGACGCAACCGAAGGCAAGTACCGGCTGACCGGCCTGAAACTGCGCGACTACGTCGGGCAGCGTGTGCAGATCGCCGGGGCGGTCGCCGCCACCAGACGGCTCGTCGTCAAAGGTGGCCTCACGCCCACTCCCAACGTCGCCGCACAGGCGGGTGCGATTGATCCAGCGCGTGCCGCGGTGGCGTCGGCGGGAGGCGCAGCAGGGCCCGGAACGGTGGAGCTGCCTGAGTTCAGGGTGAAGAGTGTCCGGCCGGTCAGCGGAGGGTGTCCGAACTGAGCCGGCCGGAGCCGAAGGAATGAGGGCTTATTCGGGGGAAACCGACGTCTTACCGCAGTCGTCGCAGCGAAGATAGAGCACGGGTAACGCTTCGGACCGGCCGATGACGCGCGCGCTCGGCACGCCGCAACGTGGACAGACAATTCCCGAAGTGGATCGTTTGGCCATGGGTATTCTCCTTACTAGTCGTTAGACTCTGATACGACTGGATAAGATACACCCATTGGCGACCCCTGCTCGTACAAGTTGTGTATTTCCTTGTCTCTCAAGGCTTTCCTCAATCAACCGTGCCCCGTCGAGCCGTCTGGCCGCAGAGCTGGCGGCCGCTGGCACCGTTCCTTGCAATAGAGGGCAGTGGGAGGAATGAGATGCTTTACACACTCGCGGTGATTCTGTTGATCGCCTGGCTGCTTGGCGTGGTCGGCACCTATACGATTGGCGCATTCGTGCACGTGCTGCTGGTAGTCGCGATCGTCCTGTTCCTGGTTGGCCTGATCCAGGGCAACCGAACCGTCGTCTAGGGCGTCGGCCGCGCATCCGCCGGCGAGTGCATCTGGTACTCGCGCGGCGGTTCCGCGCCGAGCAGGTATTTGACGAAATAGTCCCAGCGACGGCGCACCATGTAGCCCTCGTTGCCGAACCCGTGCCCACGATTTGGCAGCATCAGCAGGTCGAAATCCTTGTTCGCTTTGATCAATTCGTTGACGACCAGCAGCGTGTTGTTGGGCGGCACGTTGTTGTCGAGCGTGCCATGCGCGAGCAGCAGCCGGCCCTTGAGATTTTTCGCCTGCAGCTGGTTGGCCTGATTGTCGTAGTTGGTGCTTCCATCGGCGTGTTTCTCGAGCAGGCCTTGCCATTTTTCGGCCCAGTCGTCCTCGTACACGCGGTTGTCGTGGTTGCCAGCCTCGGAAATGCCGACCTTGAAAAAATCCGGATAGCGGAACATGGCGTCGGCCGCGGCGTATCCGCCGCCCGAGTGGCCATAAATGCCGGCGCGATCGATGTCGATCCAGGGATACCGCGACGCCAGTTCCTTCATCCCCGCGACCTGATCGGGCAGCGTGTTGTCTCCCATGTTGCCGTAGTAGGCCTCGTGGAATTGCTTCGACCGCCACGGCGTCCCCATGCCGTCGATCTCGACCACGACGAAACCGAGCTCGGCGAGCGCCTGGGCGTCGCCGCGCGCCGGGCTGAACGCCCGGCCGCCCACGCTGCCGGTCTGCGGCCCAGGGTAGACATGATTGATGACGGGGTACTTCTTGGCTGGATCGAGGGTGGTCGGCTTGTACATCAGCCCGTATAAATCGGTGACGCCGTCGCGCGCCTTCACCGTGATCGGCTGCGGCGGCCTCCAGCCGGCCGCCACCAGCCGGGAGATGTCGGCCTTCTCCAACCCGAGCACCAGTTTGCCGTCGGCGTCGCGCACCTGCGTGGTCGGCGGAACATCGGGCTTCGAGTAGGTATCGACGAAAAAGCGTCCCGACGGCGAGAGTACCACGTCGTGATCGCCGTCCTCGGGCGTCAACAGCTGCAGATTCCGGCCATCCATCCCGATGCGATAGAAGTGGCGGAAGTAGGGATCGCGTCCTTGCTCCCGTCCCACCGCGACGAAATAGAGTTGACGGTTCTTTTCGTCGACTCGCAGCAGCTGCGTCACGTTGCCGTTGCCGGTGGTGATGGCGTTCTTCTCGCGTCCGGTCTTGAGATCGTGCAGGTAGAGATGGCCCCAGTTGTCGCGCTCGGAGAACCAGATCACCTCGTTCGAGGCTGGCAGGTAGCGCCAGTTCACCGCGCCGTTGCCCGACTCGTAGAACGTTTCCGCCTTCTCCTCGAGCACGTCGCGGACGACGCCCGTGGCGGCGTCGGCCACGCGCATCTGCTCGCGGCGGTGATCCCGCGCGGTCGAGACGAAGGCCAGGTTCGCGCCGTCGGGACTCCACTGCACGTCGCCCCAGTCGCCGCGGCAGGCCACGTCGTCGCACAGCGTGGACCGATGCTGATCGGGCGGCAGCTGGAGACGAACCATCTTGCCGCTGTCGACGTCGATCACGACGCGCTGGATCATCGTCACCGTGGCATCGCCCGGCAGCGGATATTTCCAGGCCTGCAACGCCGGGTGGCCAACGGTGGTATCGACCAGATACATCTCGCCGACGCCGCGCTGGTCCTGCTGAAACGTCGCGATCTTCTTCGAGTCGGGCGACCAGCGGAGAATCGGGCGATCGCTGCGCGCCCAGCCGGCGTTGTCGGTCCCGTATCCGAAGTCCCGGACCCCGTCCGTGGTCAGCTGCGTCTCGCGTCCGGTCGCGACGTCTCGCACCCACAAGTTCCAGTCACGGATGAAGGCCGTCCGCGTGTGGTCCGGCGAGGTCTCCGCGTAGCGGCCGCCGCCGCCCGGCGGGACGCGCGCCGGATTCTCGCGCTCCGCCGTCTTGCAAGGCGGAAGATCGCAGGCGGTCCTGGTGCCCTTGACCGGATCTACCAGAATGACCTCGACACCCTTCTCGGTCGTCACCCGGTACCAGAAGCGGTCTGACGGATCTCCGGGCAACCACGACGCGCGCACGCCGCTTCTGAGCACCAGGGAAGCAGTGATGTAGGTCATGAACGATTCCGCGTGGGCATAATCGGCCGCGGTCACGGGAGCCGGCGGCTCTACCGTGCTCTGAGCGAATGCGGAGGTGGAAGTGATGAGGGCGACGGCCGAGGTCAGGGCGAAGCGGGAGAACACAGGCATGAGCGGATGATACAACCGGCTGCCGCTGTCCTCGAAATGCGTCAGCCGAGGCGCACCATGCACAGAATTCTAAGGAATTCGTTGGCAGGTAACTTGCGCATACTGGTTGTGCCGGAGGGCACTATGACCAAGCGCACCAGACTCATCACGCCCACAGCACTGCTTGCGGCGCTCACCCTCGCCGCCACGCCGTCCATGGCGCAGGAAAAATATCACGGCCGTCGAAATCCGGCAGGCCAGCAGTCCGCCGGGCAGCAGCAGCGCGCTCAGCCGCGCAGCGAAGCCCCCCGCGCCCAGCCGCAACAGGCGCGGCCGCAGGCCGGCGCCACGCCGCGAGTCGAATCGCGTCAAGAGACACCACGGGCGCAGCAACCGCACCCGGCCGAGACACCGCGCGCCCAACAGCCGCGCCGGGTCGAGACGCCGCGCGCCCAGCCGGCGCGCCCGGTACAGACGCCGCGCCCGGTACAGACGCCGCGCGCCGACAACCGCCGGTTGGACGATCACCGCGATAATGACCGTCGCAACGAAACACACCGCGCGGTTCCGCGACGCGACGCGGTCAGCCCACGGGGCGGGGTCTACGCGCCACACTACTCGCCGCGATATTCGCCACGCTACTCACCGCGGGTCTACGCGCCGCGTTCGTATTACCGCCCGTACGTGTTCCGTCCGCGCGTGTCGATCGGCTTCGGCATTTTTGCGGGCTACCCGGTGCCCTATACCTACAGCTACCCCTACCCGGTGGAGGTGTACGGCTACGGCGCCCCGCGCAGCGAGGTCATGATTACGCCGGGGAGTTCGGCGTACGGCGGAGTCGCGCTCGAGATCACGCCTGCGGACGCCGACGTGTGGGTGGACGGTGACTACGCCGGCAAGGTCGCGGACTTCGACGGCACCACGCAGCCGCTGACGCTCGCTGCGGGGACCCACCGGATCGAAGTGCAGGCGCCTGGCTACGAGCCGATGACGGTGGAGGTCGGCATCCAGGCCGGCCAGGTCATCCCGTATCGTGGAGACCTCAGGCAGTACTGAAAACGGACGAACGACGAACCTGAACGACGAACCGAGAACGGCGAACGACGAACGTCAGATGCCCCGAACATGCTCGGGGGCACTCCCAACCCGACCAGTCGCGCCGGTATACGGCGGAGCGGCGGGAACCACCGCAGCAGCTTCAACGCCAAGGGAAGCTGCTGCGGTCCTCTTCCATTCAGAACCGCGCCCCCCCATTCCTGCACGATCACCTGCACTCGGTGCACGACCTCGTCGGCGGCTCGCGCCGCTTCTCAGCAGGGCGAGATCCGCCTCGGCGCAGGTCCGCGCGCCAGGGCCTTCGGGAATTCTTCCAGGATGCCCAGCTCGTCGATCACCTCGAGCGTGGACGGATGGATGGCAGCGGCGCGGAAATCGCGAAGAAAGTCCCGGTGTTTCTCGAGCGCGACGACGCGAACGCCGGCACGTGCCAGGCAGCAATCCCAGCATCATGCCGGCCGGTCCGCCGCCGGCCACCACGCACGAGGCGCGCATGGTGGCGAATGTCGTCCTTACTGCTGCCGAACCAGCTGCCCGCGCGCCACGCCGCCAGGGTTGAGCGTCGAGTGCACGTTGAAGTAGAAACCGGCAGGATTGGCAAGAATCGCGTTCGCCACCGCGGGATCGACGGTGAGGTTCGGCGCGGTGAACGAGCCTGATCCGTTGGTCAACACGTTCTGGCCCGCGGTGATCAAGCTGTTCACCACGATCGAGCCGTTGACGCCAGCCGCCGCCTGATGAATGTGCGCGATATTGATCGGCGTCCCGGCCGGAAAACCGGACAGGTTGACCACGAAGGTGGCCGTCGCGGCAGTCACATTCCCGGCGCTGTCCTTCGTGGTCACCAGCGTGACCGTTGCCGTGCCGGAGCCCGTCGCTTCGGCGCCCTGAATGGCAGGAACCTCGTTGGCGGGCGACAGCGCGGCCGTGAATGTCGGATTCGTCGGGGTCGTGGGTGAGGTCGAGGACGATCCGCAAGCCGATACCAGCACGCTCAGCGCCACGACGAACAAAGAGAAACGATTCATCGCACCAACTCCTTTTGCGAAAGACACGATCAGTAAAATTTCCGGGTCAGGTTGAACCCGAGATTCAGACGTTCGGGCACGCCGCCGTGCGCGATTTGACGAAAGGTGGTGCCAGGACCGTTGCTGAAGACGAGGGAGAACACGTGCGCGCCGACGCGCTCTTCGATCGCGAAGGCGTACTGAGCGTCGCCGATCACCAGGCCGCCGAGGCGCGGCGAACCCTCGAGCACGAAGTAGGTGGTCTTGCCGAGGCGGGCCCGGCCGCCCAGGCCGATGAACCCGGTGTCGGAATTGGTCGTGCTGCCGGTGCCGGTGTTGTGCACCCACATCGGCGTGGCATACAGCGCCAGCCGATCGCTGATCGTGCGCGACACGACCGCACCGAGCGCCGGGGAGAAATTTGCCTGCGCACCGCCGTCGGTGTTGTGGAAATTGTTGTCGCCCTCGATCGACACGATGGCCGACAACCCCACCGGCATGGCGGTGGTCTGGTGCCAGCCGTCGTACTTGCCGGTGACTTGAATCGTCTTGCCGATGCTGGTGCGCTGGACGATCGCCTCGAGATGCTTGATGACACCGTAGCGGAATTCGAGTCCGATATTGGCGCCATTGTCGAGACCGAAGACGTTGCTGAACTGCGTACCGATGCTGTCGCCGCGCAGGTCTTCGTTGAACCGGTGGGTCAGGTGGAAATTCATGCCGTGCGCAGGCAGCGCCAGGGTGGTCGGCAGGTTGATGGTGACGAAGTCAGGCTCAGCCGGCCGCAGCTTGGCGTCGTCATCATCAGCGGCCGGGGTAGAGGGCGCCGCCTGTGCCTCAGCAGCAGGCGGTTGTGCGTAGACGGACGCGGCGGACGCCGCGGTAAACGTCAGGAAGAGTGCGAGAACAGTCAGAGCGTATCGATTCACAATGCGCCTCCTGGAGCAAGGTCTTGGCCAGCGCTTAAAGCGTTGATAGGAAAGAGGGAACGGTCGGGCTGGCGTTACTCGAAACGTAAGGCCTTACGGTCTGCGGTACACGACCGTCCCGTTCACCATGGTCATCGACACCTGCATCTGCTCGATCTGCTTCTCGGGGCAGGTGAGGATGTCTTCGGGGAGGACGACGAGATCGGCGAGCTTCCCCGGCTCGATCGAACCCTTGAGCCGTTCTTCGAACGTGAGGAACGCGTTGTTGATCGTCTCCACCTGCAGCGCCTCTTTGCGGGTGATCTTCTGGTCGGCGCCGAGTACGCCGCCGCTGATGGTGTTGCGGGTCACGAAGTGATACATGACCCAGAGCGGCGGATACGGCACCACCGACGAATCGGTACCGCCAGCGACGACGAAGCCGGCGTCGAGAAAGGCGCGCATCGGCGTAGTGCGCGCCGCGCGCGCAGGCCCCCAGTAATTCACCAGGCTGGGGCCGGCGAGATACAGGTGATCCTGTGCCGAGATCACCAGGTCGAGCTTCTTGAGACGCGCGAATTGATCGGGCTGCGCGATGAAGCCGTGCTCGAGCGTCCAACGGCGCCCGCCGATCGACGTTTCCGCGTTCGCCGCTTCGTAGGCCGCGATCACCTCGTCAATCGCTGCGTCGCCGACCGCGTGCGTGGCCACGCGCCAGCCAAGGCGATTGAGCTCCTTGACGACGTCGGTGTAGGGGCCCTGCTTCATGGTATTGACGCCGTAGAACGTCCCGCCTTCGCCCCACGGTTCGACATACGGTTGGCGCATCCAGCCGCCCTCGAATCCGCCGTCGACCGCAAGCTTCATCCCGCCGACCCGCAGCCACTCGTCGCCCTGGTCGGGTTTCACGTTCAACGCGGCGACCGCCGCGCGCATCGACTCCGCACTGTCGGCGGGGACGCGCATCAGCTGATTGACGCGGATGGTCAGTAGCCCGCGCCGCTTCATCTCCTCGAGCAGGCGATACTGCCCGATCGGCGCCCCGGGATAGCGGATGCTCGTCAGGCCGGCAGCGTTCAGCTTCTTGTGCTGTTCGACGAGCGCCTCAATCGTCAGCGGCGGTGGCGGTGGCAACTGGACCAGCGCCTTGGCGCGATCGATCAGCTCGCCATTCAGCTCACCGCTGGCGTCGCGCGTAATCCGTCCGCCAGGTTGCTGCGGCGTGTCCTTCGCAATGTGCCATTTTTGCAGCGCCGCCGAGTTCAGGATGTACTCGTGGCCGCCGCGCACCAGGACAACGGGGTTGAGCGGCGAGACGGCGTCGAGGTCGGTGCGGTATGGCAGGCGATGCTCCTCGAGCTGCGCCTCGTGCCAGTCGCTGTTCGAAACGATGACGTCTCCCGGACGGCTCTGCTTCACACGCGTCGCGATCGCCGCCAGGATGTCGGGCAGGCGGCGCGTGCGGGAGAGATCGACACCTGGCCCGCCGCCGGCGTCGTGCAGGTGGCCGTCGGCCAGACCCGGGATCACGGTCTGGCCGTGCAGATCGATCGTCGTGGTCTGCGGCCCGGCAAGGCGACGGATCGCGGCATTGGTCCCGACCGCCGTGAACCTGCCGGCGGCGATCGCGATCGCCTCGCCGATCGAGAATCGCGCGTCCACGGTGATGACATGGCCGTTGACCAGAATCGTGTCGGCTGGCGCCGCCGGCTGCTGTGGTGCGGCGGTCAGCCCGAGAGCGGTTAGAGTGGTGACAATCCCAAGCGCCTTGAGCGCGCTGGCAACCTTGAACTCCAACATCACTGTCCTGCGCGCATCGGGGTTCGCAGCGTGCCGATGCCATCGATCTCGATGGTGACGACGTCGCCGGGCTCGAGAAACTCCGGCGGTTTGCGCCCGGCGCCGACACCGTCGGGGGTGCCGCTCGAGATCACGTCGCCGGGATACAGCGTGAGGATCGACGTCAGGTAGCGCACCATGTGCGATTCGTCCCAGATGAAATTCCTGGTGTCGCCGTCCTGCTTCACCACGCCGTTCACCTTGGTGACGATGTGGAACGACGCCGGGTTGGCGACGAACTCCTTGGGCACGATGAACGGGCCGAACGGGGCCGAGCGATCGCCGCTCTTGCCGGCGAACCAGTTCGGGCTGTTGAACATGCCGGTCAGCGGACGCCGGCCGGTGCCGCCACGGTCGCTCAGATCGTACATGATGCTGTAGCCGAAGACGTAGTCGTGGACCTGCGCTTCGGCAACCTTGAAGGCCGGCTTGCCGATGATGATCGCCAGCTCGCCTTCCCAGTCGATGTGGCGCCCCGGCGTGATCGCGTAGCTCTCATCGGGATCGATGATGCACGACCGCGGTGACTTGGCGAAGAAGACCGGATCTTCCTTGTCCTGGTCGGCCTCGTTGGCGGCCTTCTGCTGCGGGCTGCCGGGCGCGAACATCTCGCCGGCGTGAAGCTTGTAGTTGGCGGCGATGGCGAGGATGTTGTACGGATACTTGATCGGCGCCTTGATCGCGACCTTGGCGACGTCGAAGACGAACGGCGCGTCGGGCTTGGTGGCGTTGAAGTAGTTGGCGATGCGATAGAGGCTCGGCGCGAGCGTGGCGTAGTTCTCGATCAGCGTTCGCATGTCGCGAGGCATCGCCGGTTGCCCGCGCAAGGCGATCTCCTGAACGATCATCGCGTGCGCGCTCTCGATATCGATCACTTTGGCGCCCAGCACCAGGCCGACGCGCACCTTCCCCGCCGCCTCGAACGTGGCCAGTTTGAACGGCGTGTCGGGCCTGGTTGAAATCACCGGCCGCTGGGCTCCGAGCGGGAACGTCAGCCCGAGGCAGATTGTTAGCACAGCCAGACGCTTCATATGTCCTCCCGAGAACGACGAACCACGAACGCCGTACGCCTCCGGCCGTAATGATACCCGCGCCGTGCGCTGCCCGTTTGGGTGATTCGCCGCGGCGCGCAATCTGCCACGATCGCCGCATGGCTACTGACCTTCTGACGACATTTTCGAATCAACTCGCCGACGCCGCCAGTGCCGCGTCACCGGCGGTCGTGCAGGTGCAGGGACGGCGCCGGCCCGCCAGCGGCCTCGTCTACGCTGACAACGTGGTCGTGACCACCGTCAGGGCGCTCGGCCGCGAAGACGGACTGCATGTACGTCGAGACGACGGCCGCACGCTCGACGCGGAGCTCGCCGGCTGGGATCCATCCACGAGCCTCGCGGTCCTGCGCGTGCCGGGCCTCGAGACCGCGCCGCTGACGCCCGCCACCGCCGCCCCGCGCGTCGGCCACCTGGCACTGGCAGTCGCGCGATCGTGGAGCAACGTGCTGACCGCCAGCGCCGGCATCGTGTCCGTGATCGGCGGACCGCTGCGGACCGGGCGGCGCCGGTCGATCGATCAGGTCATCCGCACCACCGCACCGATGCACGATGGTTTCGCCGGCGGTGCGTTTCTCGACACGGCCGGCGGCCTGATCGGCGTCGCGACCGCCGCCTCCATTCGTGGCCTTGGCGTCGTCATCCCGGCGGCCATCGCCTGGAAGACGGCGGCGACGGTGCTCGAACACGGCAGCCTGAAGCGCGGTTTCCTCGGCATTGCCGGGCAGCCGGTCTCGCTGGCAGGCAGCCAGACCGGTCCGGACACTCGCAAACAGGCGCTTCTGGTCATCGGCGTCACCGCCGCCAGCCCGGCGGCGGCAGGGGGAATCATCGTCGGCGACATCCTGCTCGAGTTCGACGGCCACGCGGTGGAGGCGCCCGAGGAGCTGCTCGATCTGCTGGCCGGCGATCGCGTCGGTCAATCGGTGACGTTGAAGGTGCTGCGCGGCGGCGCGCCGACCGCGCTGACAGTCACTGTCGGCGAGCGGCCCGTGCACTGAGATGTTGGGGCTGCGGGCCGGGCACAACAGCGTTTTTCAGATGTGCGTAGGCGACGGGCTTCAGCCCGTCGCTCGGCCGGCCTGAAGGCTGACGGTCACCGTCGGCGAGCGACCCGTGTACTGAGATGTCGGGGCTGCGGGCCGGGGACAACAGCGTTTTTCAGACGTGCGTAGGCGACGGGCTGAAACGCGCCCTAGGCACGTCGACCGGCGTCTGAAGATCGCGGCCTGTTCGCCTGAAGCACACGGCCGTTTGTCCGCCGCTTGGACTGACCGGAGACTCACGACTGATGACTGGCGACTGACGCGGCATGAAGGTTCTCCTGGCCGGTCCGGCGTCCGAGCGCGCGCGGCTGCGCTCGCGCCTGAATGGATCGATCGAGGTTGCGGGCGAGTTCGAGTCGCTCGCCGCCGCGCGCGCCTCGGACCGCGAGTGCGATGGCATTCTCGTGACGCCCGATGCCCGTGCTGCCGACGAAGACGGCATCGACGAACCGCTGACGCCGCGCGAGGTGCAGGTGCTCGAACTGCTCGCTGAAGGCCTGCCCAACAAAGCAATCGCCGGCCGCCTCCGCATCAGCGATCAGACGGTGAAGTTTCACGTCTCCTCGATTGCCGGCAAGCTGGGCGCCCGGAACCGCACCGATGCCGTACGTCGTGCGGTGCGGCGCGGACTGATCACGTTGTAGGGATAGAGATTTTAGATTTCAGGATTTCAGGATTTCAGAATTCGGATTTCAGATTGCAACTCTGGCATTGAAATTCCAAGCCAACAGCTGAAATTTGACTTCCATGAATCTAAAGCCTCCTATGGGGCTTCCCGCGGCACGATCGTGATCTGCCGTCGCCGTGCGGCGCGCAGGATCGACACGGCTGTCGGCTCGCCAATCCGCTCTTCCGTCAGCAGCCGGTGCAGCTCGTCGATCCCGGTCACCGGCGTCCCACCAAGCGCGAGGACGACGTCTCCATCCTTCAGGCCCGCGCTCGCGGCGGGGCTGCGAGGCTCCACCGATACGATCAGCACGCCCGACGTCACCGCGAGCTGATGGTCGCGTGCGACACGGCGCGGGATCGGCACCGTTTGCCCGGCCAGGCCGATGTAACTGCGCCGGATGCGGCCGTCACGAAGCAGCCGCGACGCGACGAACCGCGCCGTGTTGCTGGCAATCGCGAAACACAGACCCTGTGCCGCGAGAATCGTCGCGGTGTTCAGGCCGATCACGTCGCCGCGTGTGGTGACGAGCGGGCCGCCCGAGTTGCCCGGGTTGAGCGCGGCGTCGGTCTGGATGATATCGTCCATCAGCCGCCCCGATCGGCCGCGCAGCGATCGGCCCAGCGCGCTGACAACGCCCGCGGTCACCGAGTGATTGAAGCCGTGTGGGTTGCCGATCGCGATGGCGATCTGCCCGACGCGGACCGCGCGCGAATCACCCAGGGTCGCCCACGGCAGTCCCGATCCGTCGACGCGGACTACGGCGAGGTCGGTATCGGCGTCCTGGCCGATCAGATCCGCGCGCATCGACCGGCTGTCGGTCATGGTGACGGTCAGGGCGCCGTTCTTTTCGACGACGTGGCTGTTGGTGAGGATGAGACCGTCTGGCGTGAACAGCACGCCCGACCCGCCACCGCGCGCGGCGTCGATCCTGACGACGGCGGGCCCAACGGTTTCGACTGCGTGGATGACCGCCGACGAATACGCGTCGAGCAGCGCCCCATCGTCGGGTTGCGCGAGCATGTCCGAATCTTAGAAGGCCGCTGTCCCTGGCGCACCCCCCAAACGGGCAGCACTAGACGCAACATGACCGTGCCGGTGAGCTGCCGTGTCAAACGGACACCAGCTTCGTCATCACCGACACCTATCAGGACGTGCTTCGTGAGGGCATCTTCAAGCGGTAGTCGCTGCGCGCAAGTGGCGTTTCGCGCCAGGCACGCGCCTCGGCGAAGCCGTACCGGTGCTCATCACCATCGAGTTGACGTTCACGCTGCGGTAGGTGCCGGATGGGCAGGATCGGCGGGTCGGGCACGACATCTTCTCTGCAAATCAAAAAGGCCCGGCGAGCGTGAGCTCACCGGACCTTCTTCCGTCTCGACTACCGACTACCGACTACCGACTACCGACTACCGACTAGTACTAGGCCCTAGTACATCCCACCCATGCCGCCGCCGCCGGGCATGCCCGCCGGCGAATCCTTCTTCTCCTCCGGGATATCGCAGATGCACGCTTCGGTCGTGAGCAGGAGCGACGCGATCGACGAGGAGTTCTGCAGCGCCGAGCGAACAACCTTCGCCGGGTCGATGACGCCAGCCTTGACCAGGTCCTCGTAGGTGTCGGTCAGCGCGTTGAAGCCTTCCGAATCCTTCATCTCGCGCACACGCTGCACGACGATGGAGCCCTCCTGGCCCGCGTTGGTGGCGATCCACCGCATCGGCTCCTCGATCGCGCGCCGCACGATGTTGACGCCAATCTGCTGATCACCGCCGAGTTTGAGGGTCTCGAGTACCTTCGAGGCGCGAATCAACGCCACACCGCCGCCGGGGACGATGCCCTCTTCGACCGCCGCCTTGGTCGCGTGCATCGCATCCTCCACGCGCGCCTTCTTCTCCTTCATCTCGGTCTCAGTGGCGGCCCCGACCTTGATGACGGCGACGCCGCCGACCAGCTTCGCCAACCGCTCCTGGAGCTTCTCGCGATCGTAATCCGAGGTGGTGTCCTCGACCTGGGTGCGAATCTGTTTCACCCGACCCTGGATGGCTTCGGTGTTGCCGCCGCCCTCTACAATCGTCGTGTTGTCCTTGTCGATGGTGACCTTCTTCGCGGTGCCGAGGTCCTCGATCTTGATGGATTCGAGCTTGATGCCGAGATCTTCGGTCAGCGCTCGGCCCTTGGTGAGGATGGCGATGTCCTCGAGCATCGCCTTGCGGCGATCGCCGAAACCCGGGGCCTTGACCGCCGCTGCGTGCAGTGTGCCGCGCAGCTTGTTGACCACCAGGGTGGCCAGCGCTTCACCTTCGATGTCTTCGGCGATGATGAGCAGCGGGCGGCCGAGGCGCGCCACCTGCTCGAGCACCGGCAGGAGATCCTTCATCGAGCTGATCTTCTTCTCGTGGATCAGGATGACCGGGTTCTCGAGCACCACTTCCATGCGCTCCGGATCGGTCACGAAGTAGGGCGACAGGTAGCCGCGGTCGAACTGCATGCCCTCGACGACCTCGAGCGAGGTGTCGAGTGTGCGCGCCTCTTCGACGGTGATCACACCGTCCTTGCCGACCTTGTCCATCGCCTCGGCGATGATCTTGCCGATGGTCTCGTCGTTGTTGGCCGAGATGGTGCCGACCTGGGCGACCATGTTGCCGCTGACCGGTTTCGACATGCGCTTGATCTCAGCGGTGAGGGCCTCGACCGCTTTCTCGATGCCGCGCTTGATGTCCATCGGGTTCGCGCCGGCGACCACGTTCTTGGCGCCCTCGCGGTAGATGGCCTGGGCCAGCACGGTGGCGGTGGTGGTGCCGTCGCCCGCGGTGTCCGACGTCTTGCTGGCGACCTCGCGGACCATCTGCGCGCCCATGTTCTCGAGCGGATCCTTGAGGTCGATTTCCTTCGCCACTGTCACGCCGTCCTTGGTGATGGTCGGCGAGCCGAACTTCTTGTCGAGCACCACGTTGCGGCCCTTGGGGCCGAGCGTGACCTTTACCGCGTCGGCCAGCTGGTTCACGCCCCGCAGGATCGCCTGGCGGGAGTGCTCGCCGTACACAATCTGTTTTGCCATCGATGTCGTCTCCTACTTCTTTTTCGTGGAATCGCCATCGTCAATGACAGCGAGAACTTCGTCTTCCTTCATGATGAGGAATTCCTCACCATCCAGCTTGATCTCCTGCCCGGAATACTTTCCGAAGAGGATGAGGTCGCCGGCCTTGACGTCCAGCGGGATGCGCTTGCCGTCGTCCTTCGACTTGCCGTTTCCGGCGGCGATGACTTTACCCTGCTGTGGCTTTTCCTTGGCCGAGTCCGGGATGATGATCCCGCCGATCTTCTGCTCGCCTTCCTCGATGCGGGAGACGATGATGCGGTCGTGCAACGGTCTGACGTTCATGCTGTGTACTCCGTGTAAAGATGAGAATCTGGGGTTTCCCAGGGGGCGCTCGCGCGGGGAGATCCTCGAGACCGCTGCCAGTGTTAGCAGTCTTAACAGGCGAGTGCTAACTATACATCGACGACATACAGAGTCAAGGTGGAACTGAAAGTCGGAGGTCGGACGCTCAATTGTCGGCCCGGGAATCGCGGCGCCCACACCACGCTGTTAGCGTGGCACGCGGTCAATGGCTGTCCCGTTCTGCACACGTCGTCTCGGCGGAGGTCGGGTCAGGAGCGATCGTGTGCCCGACCGCGCCAGCAAGTACGCGCGGTCGACCAAGGTGTATAGCCGAGACCAGTCCATCACTGAGCGACCAGGGCCACAAAAGCGGCGACACAATCCTTGCCCGATCGAAGCCTTGCCACTTCCGCGTTCTCGCAAGAACGACCGTCCTGGTCGTGCCACAATGAGGAGGCTCGTTCGACCGTCCGCAACCGATGTTGCGGACGTCAACGAGGTGACGGAACCCGGAATTGGCGTAAACCGCGTCGGCGGCGTGAGAGATCACATGGCCGAACAGGACATGAGCACGGGTGACGTGCGAGCACGCGCGCGCCGGCATTTGCGCGAGCTCATCAAGGCGCTTGATAGTCGCATCCCGCACATGGAGCGAGCCGGCGAAACCGCCATCACACAGGATGCCGCGGTGCTGAGAGAAAAGGCGTTGAAGCGACTGGCTGACCTCGAGTCCGAGGACTCAACAGTCGACGGGTAAGCTCTGAGTTCTGAGTTCGAACTTTTAACTTCTAACTTCGCGCTTTGTAACCCGGCCCCCTGATGACCCGTCCCGGTTTCTGGCCGGTATGCTCGCCGTTTTTCAGCACCTGCGCGCCGTTGACCCAGACGTGCTGGACGCCGACCGCGTACTGATGGGGCTTCTCGTAGGTCGATCGGTCGGCAATGGTCTTCGGATCGAAGACCACGACGTCGGCGAAGTATCCCGGCTGGAGCCGGCCCCGATCCTTGAGGCGCAGCGTCGCGGCCGGCAGCGACGTCAGCTTGCGGATCGCTTCCTGCATCGGGATCACGTGCTCCTCGCGGACATACTTGCCGAGAAGCCGGGCGAAGTTGCCGTAGGCGCGCGGGTGCGTGCTCGTCCTGACGAACGCGCCCTCGGGCGCCATTGACGAGGCATCCGAGCCAAAGCTGACCCAGGGCAGCGCGATCTGCCGCTTGACGTTGGCTTCCGACATCAGGAAGTAGACCACCTGCACGCGGCTGCCGTCTTCGACGACCAGATCCATCGCCGTGTCCTGAATCGACTTGTGGCGCAGTTGCGCGACCTCATCGAGCGTCTTGCCCGCATAGACTCGCAGCGCTTCGTTCTTGAACCCGACCAGCAGCGTCCCCTTGCCGCCCGCCGCCAGCATCAGGTTCTCCCACACGTCCTGCGGGGTCGTCATCTCGCGGCGCACGCGATCGCGAGTGTGGGGATCCTGCAGGCGCTTCTGCCACGCTTTGTAGCCGCCTTCCTGTACCCACGGCGGCATCGCGGCGTCGAGCCCGGTCGATCCCGCGGTGTAGGTGTACATATCGGCCGTGATCTCGAGCCCCTCCTTACGCGCGTTCTCGACCCGGGCGATGACCGCGTCGAGCTTGTTCCAGTTCGACTCACCGCTTTCCTTCAGGTGGTAAATCTCCGCGCGAATCTTCGCCTCGCGTGCGATCGTCAACGTTTCGTCAATGGCTTCGAGCAGCCGGTTGCCTTCGCTGCGCATGTGAGAGATGTACATGCCGCCCGACGCGGACGCGACCTTCGCGAGTTCGACCAGTTCGTCGGTCTTCGCGAACACGCCCGGAATGTAAATCAGCGCGGTGGTCAGGCCCATCGCACCCTCGTCCATCGCCACGCGCACGTGTGCGCGCATGCGATCGAGCTCCGCGGCCGTTGGTGGACGGTTGTCGAGGCCGACCTCGTTGGCGCGGATCGTGGCGGCACTGACAAATGACGCGATGTTGGTCGAGATCCCGCGCGCCACGAGATGATCCAGGTAGCCGCCGAGGGTGTTCCAGACGATGTTGAACTTGATGTCGCCCTGGCGCTCCATCTGGTCCTTCTTCATCGCCTCGGTCAGCGGACCCATCGAGCTCTCGCCGAACACTTCGAGCGTGACGCCCTGACGCAGTGTGCCCTGCGAGCGGCCATCCTCGATCAGCGAGGTCTCGGAATGGCTCAGCATGTTGATGAAGCCGGGGGCGACCGCGAAGCCGGTGGCATCGACCTCGTCGCGTCCGCGTTCCGCGCCGAGGTCGCCGATGGCCGCCACGCGATCATCGAGGATCGCCAGGTCGCCGATCGTCCCAGGTGTGCCGGTACCGTCGTAAATCGTGCCGTGGCGGATGACCACGTCGTACTTCGGCGGCCGGTTGCAGCCGGCACAGGCGGCGAAGGCCAGAATCAGGAATAGAAACCGAGGATTTTTCATAAGCGTGCCGCGCATCCCACTTCCGACCCCCCACTTCCGACCCTCACTTCCGACCCTCACTTCCGACCCCGACCTCTGGACCCCAGGGTCAGACCAGCGCCTTGGGTTATTTCTCTTCCGCGGCGGTCGAGGTCGCCGGACCCATGCCGACGATCTGAAGGACGCAATCCTCGTCCTTCGCGCCGTCGTAGTGGATCTCTTTCCCGGTGTGCACGACGAAGCTGCCGGCGGGCACCGGCTTCATCCCCTCGAGATCGTACTTGGGACCGGTGTTCACCCACCACGTGCCGGAGATGACGGTGATGAACCGATCGTTGGGATGGAAGTGCGGCCGGCTGTTGTTGTGCGCCAGCCACTTCTGCAACACGATGTAGAGGCCGGGCTTGGACGGATCGCCAACCAGCGTCGCGCTCTCCGAGCCGCGCCCCTTGTTCCACTTGATCTCGGCCGGCAGCGTGATCGTGATCGCCTTCGGGTTGAGATCGGCAGCAACCCTCGCGGAGCCAAGGCCCTCGAGCCCGACAATCAGCATCACCACAGCCGCCCCACGCACCATTCTCCAGCCGGGCCTACCAGCCATTGCGACCTCCTTCGAGTAATGTGTGCGCAGTATAGCTCCGCCGCCACAGGGAAAGTGATGAACTCAGAGATTGAAGAGGTCCGCCGCTGGATCGCCGCATCGACGCGGATCGTCGCGCTGACCGGCGCCGGCCTCTCGACCGACTCCGGCATCCCGGATTTTCGTGGGCCGCACGGAGTGTGGACAAAGAACCCGAAGGCCGAGCGGCTCTCCAACATCCAGCACTACATGGCGGATCCCGGAGTACGGCGACTGGCCTGGCAGAGCCGCCTCGAGCACCCGGCGTGGCAGGCCGCCCCGAACGCCGGCCATCGCGCACTCGTCGAGCTGGAGGGGAGCGGCCGCCTGCTCGCACTCATCACGCAGAACATCGACGGCCTGCACCAGCTGGCCGGACACGACGCGGACCGTGTGATCGAGGTACACGGCACGATGCGCCACGTGATGTGCATGGCGTGCCCATGGCGCGGGCCGGCGGGGCCGGTGCTCGGTCGCGTCCGCGCCGGCGACGCGGATCCTGCCTGCGAGCGTTGCGGTGGAATCCTGAAGAGCGCGACCATCTCGTTCGGACAGGCGCTCGATCCCGCGGTGATCGACCGGGCAATGCACGCCGCGGAACGTACCGATCTCTTGATCGCGATCGGCACGAGCCTGCAGGTCTACCCCATCGCCGGTGCCGTGCCGCGGGCAAAGGCTGCCGGAGCGCGCGTGATCATCGTCAACGCTGAGCCGACGCCGTTCGACGACATCGCCGACGCCGTCCTGCGGCAGCCGATCGGCGAAATCCTGCCACAGCTCTGCTCCACGGTGCCTTGAACAGGTCGTAGGTTCTGTGACGCCGCCGACGCGCGAAGGAACGCGAGAGCGGGCGGCAGCTGACAACATGTCGGCCGACCAACCGACTGGAGCAATCTGGATGACAGCGCCGCAGAGCGGCTCGCCGATGACGTGTCTGGTCGATGGCAAACAGTACATCGTCGTCGCGATTAGCGGCGGCAACTACTCCGGCGAGTTCGTGGCGTTCACGCTGCCGGCACGTTTGAGCCCTGTCCGTCGCGCGATCAGAACGTCATCGGCGCGAGCCCGGCGGCGGCGAGCGCGGCGTTGAGCGCCCGCACATCGACCGACTTGATTGCATTCCATTTCGCCATCGCCGCCGTGGCTGCGGTCCGCGCTGCGGCGACGGCTTTCAGTTGCACGCTGGTCGGACGGACGTCGGCGGCCTGAAGGATGTTCATCACGCCCGCCAGCGCGGCGCTCGCTCCGCTGAGCGTACCGGGCCCCGCCGGCGCAGCGCCGAGCAGGCTGTCGACCTTTTTGTCCAGGGCATCGAGCGACGTCGCGACACGGCCGCTTGCCTGAGATCGGCGCGCCGCGATCTGTTCACGGACACCGCGCGCCTCACGGACCGCCGCCTGCGCGTCGATCGCACCGTAGTACATCGACTTCGAGAGCGAATACACCTGTTGCATCGCCAGCGCCGGCGTCTTGACGCGCGGATCGGCCTTGACGACGATGGGCTGCGAGTAGGTCTTGCCGTTCACCGTCAGCTGCACAGTGAACTGACCGGGGTTGACCCACGGCGTTGTCGGCGACGCCATGGTGTTGTGGCCAATCGCACCCATGGACAGCGTGGGGCCGCCGATGCGCCCGCCACCGTCCAGCGGCTGGTAGTGCACGTCCCACATGAAACGGTGCATGCCGGCGGTGGCCGACAGCGCCGCCAGCGGGCGGTACCAATACAGCGGAATCAGGCTGGTGGCCGGATCCGGCTTGAACACCTGATCGGTGCTCGAGTATTGGCGGACCGCCTTGCCGTCGCTGCCGACAATCGCCAGCGTCACCGGCCCGGTGGCTGCCGATCGCAGGTAGTAGTCGATGATGGCGCCTTCAGGTGGATTCTGTCCCGCGGGCTCATCAGGTGGCAGCGGTGTGTCGGTGTTCATGTCCCACCGCACACGCAGCGCCGGCTCCGGCGTGAACAGGATCACGTCTCGATCGGCCACCGCGCGCGCGCCGGACGCCATCTCGGCAATCTGCCGCAGCGGTGTGATGTCGTCGAGGATCCAGATGCCGCGGCCGTGCGTGCCGGCGACGAGATCGTCGTCCTTGATCACCAGGTCGCGCACCGACGAGGGAGCCATGTTCAACCGCAACGACTGCCAGTGGTCGCCGTCGTCGAATGAGACGTAGACCTGCGTTTCCGATCCGGCGAAGAGCAATCCCTTCCGTCTCGGGTCCTCGCGCACCACGCTGATCGGCGCGTTGCCGGGAATGCCGCTCACGATCTCGGTCCAGCTCTTGCCGCCGTCGTGGGTGCGGTAGATGTGCGGATTCATGTCATCGAGCCGAAGTGTGTTGACGGCGGCGTACGCGGTCAGCGGATCGAAACGGCCGGGGTCGATGGTGAACACTTTCATGAACGACGTCAGCTGCGGCGGCGTGACGTTCGACCAGTGCACTCCGCCGTCGCCGGTGGTCGCGATCACCCCGTCGTCGGTACCGATCCAGATCCGGTCGATGTCCTGGTACGACGGGCCGATGGTGTAGATGACTTGCGCGGGAATTGCGCCGCGCTCGTGTGATCGCACACTCGGCGCGTAGATGCCGACGCTCTTGGGCACGTCCCAGGTCTCGCGCGTCAGGTCCGGGCTGATCTGCTTCCAGTTGATCCCGCCGTCGAGGGTCTTCCACAGCACGTTGTTGGCGTAGAACAGCGTACGCCGGTCGACTGTCGAGAACACGACCGGCTGGGTGCGGACCGTGCGATACGTGGGTCGTGTCGAAGGGCCGCCGCGGCCGCGACCGCCGCGGCCGGCTTCGACCGGCCCGACGTTCGACACCTGAGCTGTCCGCCGGTCGTAGCGCGTCACCTTGCCGCCGTAGACGAGATCAGGATCGAGCGGATCCGGCGCGGCGTAGCCGTATTCCTCGACGCCAACCGGATGCCAGTCACGGAACGTAATCTGCCCATCGTTGCCGCGACTCGCAATGCACACCGATCCGCTGTCCTGCTGTCCGCCGCACACGCGGTAGGGAAACGCATTGTCGGTCATCACGTGGTACAGCGCCGCGGTCGGCTGTGTGAACCACGAACTCCAGGTCTGGCCGCCGTTCAGGGTGACGACCGCGCCCTGATCGATGACCAGCAGCATGATGTTCGGATCGTTGGGATTCCACCAGATGTTCTGGTTGTCGTCGCCGCCGGGTGCGCCCTTGAACGGCACGAAGGTCCTGCCGCCGTCAGTGGACTTGTGGCTCACGACGTCGGTCACGATCAGCGTGTCGGGATCGCTGGGATGGACGTGCGGCACCACTTCGTTGATGCGACTGACGGGACGCGCGTCGGTGGTGCTGCGCACCCAGGTCTCGCCGGCATCGTCGGAGCGATAGATGCCGGTGCCATTGCCGCCGGCCTCGACGGTCACGTAGACGCGCTGCGGATGGCTCGGGGCGATCGCCAGCTCGGCGTCGACGATGCCCTCGGGCAGGCCTTGCGTGAGCCGCTTCCAGGTGGTGCCACCATCGACCGACTTGAAGATGCCGCCGTGAGTGCCGCTCCAGGCCCCGTTCTCCCACGGCCCCTGGCGCTGCTCCCACAATGTGGCGTAGACGATGTCCGGGTTGGACGGATCGATGTCGACGTCCTTGCCGCCGGTGTTCTCATCGACGAACAACACGCGATCGAAAGTCCTGCCGCCGTCGGTCGAACGGAAGATGCCGCGCTCCTGGTTGGGGCCGTAGGGATGGCCCAAAGCCGCGACGAACAGCCGGTCGGCGTTCTTTGGATCGATCGCAATCTTCGGAATCTGCTGCGCGTCACGCAGCCCGAGATGGGTCCAGGTCTGGCCGGCATCGATGGACTTGTAGATGCCGTCTCCAACCGCCAGATCAGGACGCGGCAGGCCCTCTCCGCTGCCGACGTAGATCACGTTGGGATTCGACAGCGCCACAGACACCCACCCGATCGATCCGGTTGGCTGGTCGTCGAAGATTGGCTTCCACGTCCGCCCGGCGTCGGTCGTCTTCCACACACCGCCGTTCACCATGCCGATGTAAAAAGTGTAGGGCTGGCTGGGAACGCCGGCGGCGGCCTTGGTTCGCCCGCCTCGATAGGGTCCGATGCTACGCCAGCGCATGTCCGAAAAGAGGGTGGGGCTGATCTGTGGCGGCTGCTGCGCCGGCAGATCAATCATGAGCGATCCGGCGAGCAGGAGTGTGAACACCGCGAACGACGGAACGCCGCGTACAGGCATCCTGCCATTCTAACGAAGAGCGATCGGGATGGTCAGTCGCGTGAGTGGAAAGCGTCTTGCCCTCACTCCCAGCGAAAGATCCTCGCCGAGAGCGCGGTGCACGCCAGGCACACCACGGCCAGAACCGCGAGATCGCCGACGTGCGCCGACCAGGCCTCGCCTTTCCAGATCCCCCGGAGCAACGACACCGCGTAGGTGAGCGGCAGCAAGCGCGCGATCGCCTGCAGCGCCGGCGGAAGAGCCGAGATGGGAAAAAACAGCCCCGACAATCCGAGCATGGGATACAGGATGACGGCGCCGATCGGCTGGGCAAAGCGCGCGGTCGGGACGATACTGGCGATCACGAAGCCGACCGACAGGATGCTCGCGGTGCTGAACAGCAGCGCCGCCGCGAAGCCGAGAACCGATGCCCCGATCGGCACTGGATAGTAGCGCTTGCCCGCCAGCATCATCAGGGCCAGGGTGACGGCGGTCAGCAGCAGCTTCACGACGACGTGAGCCAAGAGGATGATCTGCGGGCGGAGCGGGGTCGCGCGCAGGCGTTTCAGAATGCCGCCTTCGCGATAGATCGAGACAATGGTCACCAGCGACAGGACCGCGCTGATCGCGATCAGGATCGCCGTGAACACCGGGACGTCGACGCGAAGGACGCTGCCGCCGGCGCCGGGGAACACGCCCCGCCCGGCGCCCGCGAGCCGTCCGAGTCCGACGAAGATGACCACGGGGACGAGGATCGTGCCCAGCGCGCCGAGCGGCTCGCGCAGGAAGATCTTGATCTCGAGCCAGGTCAATTTCCACAGTTCACGCCACACCGGTCCGGCTCCTTGGTTTGCGGAATCAGTCGCGCATCGAACGACCGGTCACGGTGAGAAAGACGTCCTCGAGCGTGGGCAGCACGGTTCGGAAGTCGGTGACGCGGATGCCGCTCTCAGACAGGCACTGGATCACGTCGGTCACGAAATCCTCGCCACGCCCGCGAATCGTCACGCGGCCGTCGAGCCGCGACACGCCGTCAACGCCGCGGATTGTCTGAAAGCGCGCATCGGCATTACGGTCGGTAGTGGAGAGCTCGACGCTGCGCTCCGGACAATAGCGTGCGACCAGGTGTGCGGGGCTGCCGATGTCGACGATGCGGCCGTGGTCGATGATGGCAACACGATCGCAAAGACGCTCGGCTTCCTCCATCAGGTGCGTCGTCAGGAACACCGTCTTGCCGCGGGCGCGAATGCCGCGCACGAGCTCCCAGATGGTCCGCCGCGACTGTGGATCCAGACCGGTCGTGAGCTCATCCAGGAAAACGATGTCAGGGTCGTTGACCAGCGCGAGCGCGATGAAGAGCCGCTGCTTCTGACCGCCCGAGAGCGTCATGAACCAGGCGTTCCGCTTGTCGGCCAGGCCCAGCTGATCGAGCAGCCGCCCGGCGTCGATCGCCTTGCGCCGGTACAGCGACGCCCACAAATCGACCGCTTCCCACACCTTGATCCGCTTCTGCAGCTGCGCTTCCTGGAGCTGTACGCCGACGCGCTCCTGCAGCCGGTAGACATCGCGAAGCGGATCCATGCCGAGCACCGTAATGGTCCCGCGATCCGGCCGCCGCAGGCCCTCGATGCATTCCAGCGTCGTCGTCTTGCCGGCGCCGTTCGGTCCGATCAGGCCGAAGATCTCGCCGTCACAGACCTCGAACGAGACGTCGGCCATGGCGACGGTCGAGCCGTACACCTTCCGGCAACCCGACGCCTGAATCACCGGCAAGGTCATCGACGGGCAGCAGCGCTATCGGGAATCCACAATTCACAATTCACAATCTGCAATCTGCAATCCGCAATCCGCAATCTGAAATCAGTGCTGTCCAAATTAGCCGTGATCACGAGTGAGCGCGCGCCGAAATCTTCGACAATGTTGATGTCTGAGTGCCTCACGCACACGACACCTCCCTGGATGCTGTCCGAATTATGCCCATGCCAAGGCCCCTTGGACAGGCTCGGCGAGCGGCGGCGGACTGGCGAAGGGATCGTCGAGCCAGGTCCAGAGGTCGCGATACACCAAGAGGTTCATCCGGAGCAGCGCCACGAGATTCGAGAGCGACCAGCCGAAGCGGGCTTTCAGCTGCAGGTATTTCAACACGAGCAGCGCGATGAGCGCCGTCCAGATTTGAATGTGCAACGCATTGGCCGTGGTGCCGACGAAGGTCTTGACCCGGAGGTTTTGCTTCAAGGCCTTGAAGAACAACTCGATCTGCCAGCGATCTTTGTAGATCCGCGCCACGGTCGAGGCGCCGAGGGTCAGGTGATTGGTCAAGAATTCGAGGCGGTCGCCCTCGGGCGTCCGGTAGACAATGCGGCGGAGCCGATCCGCATACTTGCGCCGCGTCACCGGCCCCTGGAACCGAATGATCTGATCGCACACGATGCCGCGGTATTGCGGCGGCACGCGACGCTCGACGACGGTGTAGTCGGCATTCCGCTTCAGTCGCGTCACGAAGAACACCTGGCCGGCCGTCAGCTCCGCGAACCACGCGAAGTCGGTATAGCCCTTGTCGAAGACCAGGATCGTGCCCGGTGGAAACGTCTGCTGCCGCGCCATCGGCCCTTCGTGGTGCTTGCCATCGGTGATCACCAGGAAGGTCGGCAAATACCCGTCGTGGTCCAGTGTGAAATGCCGCTTCACCGCACCTTTGGCGCGGCGAAACACCGCCCACGGAAACATCTCCGCGCACAGGTCGATGACCGTGGCGTCCAGACTGAGGAGCTTGTTCTTGAACCGGAACGGCTTCGAGCCGGCCACCTCCCGACACCGCGCCAGCACCTGATAGAACACCGTTTGATAGAGCGTCCACGGCCGATGGGCATTGGCATACGCGAGCGTCGCTCGCGGCGGCGCCGCCGCCCCGAGATGCACCAACCGGCCCTCACAGCTGGCCAAGCCGCCGCAGATCTCGCGCAGCGAATGGGCCCGCCCGAGTTGGGCGAACAGCATCGCCACGAATTGGTCCCAGCACGTGAAGCCGCGGGCGTGCCGTTCCGCCTGCGTGGCCATCACGGCCTTCTGAAACTCGACGCGTGGAAAAAGCTGGAGCAACTGATTGAAGATGCTGCAGAATCTCGGCACAGGGGTTGACCTCCACGGTGATGTGATGAAGTTTGGAGACTCCATCGCCATCATACGCGGCGCGCTCAACCCCTGCTTCGTGTACGGCTAATTTGGACAAGAGTGATAATCTGAAATCTGAAATCTGAAATCTGAAATCTGAAATCTGAAATCTGAAATTTTCACGGCATCGCCCCCACCCAGGCCATGCCATCGGGGCCGACGCCGGTGGAGATCTTCTTCACCACCCGCCAGCTTCTCAGATCGACGACCGCAATGAAGTTGTCGCCCGTGACTGCCACGTAGGCCAGGCCTCCGGCCGGCGGCACGAGGATGCCTTCCGGCGATTTCCCGACCGGGATGTGCGCAATCACTTTGCGCGCCGGCGCATCGAGCACCACGACCTCGCCGGTGTCGATGTCCGAGACGAGCGCGAACTTCGCGTCGGGCGTCAGCTTGATGCGATTCGAGCGCGCGGTCCCGATGGCCATCGTCTGCACCACTTTCAGCGAGGCGACATCGATGATCGAGACGCCGCCGTCGCGCGAATGCGCGCTCCACACTTCGCGGCCGTTGGGGGACAGGTCGATGCCCTCTGGCCCCTTCCCCACCGGTATCACCGTTTGGGTCCAGGTCCCGCCGGCGCCCAGTCGAATCGCCGACACGCTGTCTCCGCCGATGTTCGAAGTGAAGATCGTCTGCGCGTCGGCGGTCGGCAGCACCATATGGGTGGTGGCCTGGCCGGTTTCGAATTGCCAGTCGATCCTGTCGGCGGCGGGATCGTAGCGGGCGATCTTCTTGTCGGCCTCGGCGGTGAAGTACAACTTGCCGCCGACGAACGCCAGCCCATGCGGGCGCGACAACGGCGAGACGTCAATGCGCCGCACTTCTTTCATCGCCGCGAGATCGATCATCGAAATCGTCCGGCCCGGCGCCGGGCCGGAGCCGTAATTGCTCGCGAAGGCGAACTTGCCATCGCCGGACGTCACCAACTCGTGCGGCCCCTGGCCAACCGCCACACGGCTCAGCACCCGGCCGGACGCCGGGTCGACGCTGGCCAGGTTCGCGTCCTCCTTGTTCAGCACCAGCAGCCGCGCCGACGCGCGCTGCGCGCTCGGCACCTGGCCAGCCGCCGCCAGCATCGCCACGACCGTCGTCGTCAGCAGTAAGCGTGCATGCATTGTCACCCCCGAATTGTATGGAGCGTTTCGCTGTACGTACTCGGATCGATGCGCGCTTCGATCACCGTCGGCCCGCGGCCTGCCAACGCCGTTGCCAGCGCCGCCTTCAGATCGGCTGCAGTGCCGGCGCCGTGCGCCGCCGCACCCATGCTCGCTGCGAGCGCACACCAGTCGATGGTCCCGAGGCCGACGCCGGCCGGGTGCAGTCCGCGCTGTCGCTGCTTGATGTCGATGAGGCTGAGCGACGCGTCGGCGAACACAATCACGACGATGTGCAGCCGCTCGCGTACGGCGGTCAACAGCTCGCCGCTGCACATCAGCAGGCCGCCGTCACCAGTCAGCGCGATTACCGGCCGGTCGTGATCGTGAATCGCGCCAGGCGCGCCCGCACGTCCGGCCAGCGCCGCGCCGATAGCCGCGGGGAGCGCGAAGCCCATCGTCGACAGACCGTTCGAGATCAGCATGCCGTTGGGCTCGGCCACCGGCCAGAGCATCGTCGCCGGAAACATGTGAGCGCCGGCATCGACGGTCACCCGCGCTCGGCCCGCGGCGGCATCGCCCGCGATCTGCACGACGCGATCGGCGGTCAGGCGGTCGGATCGTGGACACAGCCGCTCCCGTTGCGCGACCAGCGCGCGGTGTACCGCGTCGAGATCCCACGCCGAGGGCTGGAGCAGGCTCGCCGCCAGTTGCAGACCCGACGGGATGTCGGTGACGAGTTGAGCCGCGAATGGGACGTGATCGGTGCTGGCCCGCGATGGCCCGATCTGAACGATCGTCTGCCGGTAGGTCCATGGCCGGGGGATCAGTTCGACCGGATCGAGGCCGACGCCCAGGAGCAGGTCCGCCTCGGCGATGAGGGGACGCTCGAGCGCGCCGTTGGTGAGCACTCCGGCAAAGTGCGGATCCGCATCCGGCACCACCCCTTTCGCCTTGTAGGTGACCATCGCGGGCACACCGCGGCGCCGGCACAAGGCCAGAATCGCCTGCGCGTCGAGCGGACGCCGGGCGCCGAGTCCGACGAGCAGCAACGGACGGCGCGCGGCCGACAACAGCGGTGCGAGCGCCTCGGGATCAAGGAGCGCGCGCGTCTCAGCCTCGAGGAGCGCAAGACTGGCAGCCGGGCGGTTCTCAGCCTCAGGGTGCGCCAGGCTTTCAGCCGGGCTGTCTGCGAGCGGCTCGTGCGAGTGAATTGCCCGCCGCTGCTGCGAAGGCGCACTCAGGACGTCGCCAGGACAGTCGATATGCACCGGACCCGGCGGCGCCGTCATCGCACGATCGATGGCCTCGCGCACAATCGCGTCGGCATTGTCGGGCGACAGCGTCGCGGACCATTTCGTCACCGGAGTGAGCAGCGCGCGGTGATCGATCCGCTGGTGCTCGAAGCTGCCGATGGCCGTGATCGACTGACTGTCGGTAAACACCAGGAGCGGCGCCCGTTCGAGCCACGCGCACGCCACGCCATTGACGATGGAGGTCACGCCGGGCCCGAGGGTCGACAGGCACGCCCCAGGCGCGCCGCCGATCTCGGCTTGCGCCACGGCGGCAAGCGCGGCGGCGGTCTCGGTGGCGGTCAGCACGAACGACAATCCGGCGCGGCCAGCCGCGTCGATGAGATCGAGGTTGCCGCCGCCGCCTGGCACGCCGAAGATGAAACCGACGCCGGCCTGGCGCAGTTGAGCGACGATGAGGTCGGCGACGGAGATCATGGGAAGGGTCTGGACCGACGCGCCGGAGATCATACAACGTGGTCTATCATGGCGCCGTGCCAAGCGCCGAACTCCACCAGGATCTGCGCCGCGCGGTTCGCGACCTCTGTCGAGCGTTTCCCGATGTCTACTGGCGGGAACTGGACGCGGCGCGCGCCTATCCCGACGCCTTCGTCACGGCGGTCACGCAGGCCGGCTACCTTGCCGCGCTCATCCCGGAGGAGTTCGGCGGCTCGGGGCTCGGCATCACCGAGGCGGCGATCATCCTCGAAGAGATCAATCGCAGCGGCGGCAACGCGGGCGCCTGTCACGCGCAGATGTACACGATGGGCACGCTGTTGCGCCACGGCTCGGAGGCGCAGAAGCGAGAGTTCCTGCCCGGGATCGCCGCCGGCCAACTGCGGCTCCAGGCGTTTGGCGTCACCGAGCCGACCACCGGATCGGACACGACACAGCTGAAGACGACCGCCACGCGACAAGGGGACCGCTACATCGTCCGCGGGCAGAAAGTGTGGATTTCGCGCGCCGAGCATTCCGACCTCCTGCTGCTGGTGGTGCGGACTACGGCGGTCGAGCAGGTGAAGAAGCGCACCGAAGGGTTGTCGATCCTGCTTGTCGATCTCCGTCAGGCGGTCGGTCATGGCCTGACCATCCGGCCGATTCGGACCATGATGAACCACGCGACCACCGAGCTGTTCTTCGACGATCTCGAAGTGCCGGTTTCGAGCCTGGTCGGTGAGGAAGGGCGCGGCTTCCGGTATCTGCTCGACGGGTTGAACGCCGAGCGCATCCTGATCGCCGCCGAATGCGTCGGCGACGGCCGCTGGTTCGTCGACCGCGCCGCCGGTTACGCCAGAGAGCGGATTGTGTTCAACCGGCCGATCGGGCAGAACCAGGGCGTGCAATTTCCGATCGCGCGGGCGCACGTCAACGTCGAGGCCGCCGACTTGATGCGAATCGACGCGGCCAGCAAGTTCGACCGCGGCGAAACGTGCGGCAGCGAGGCGAACATGGCGAAGCTGCTGGCCGCTGACGCGTCGTGGGAAGCGGCCAACGTCGCGGTCCAGACCTACGGCGGCTTCGGCTTCGCGGAGGACTACGATATCGAGCGCAAGTTCCGCGAGACGCGGCTCTATCAGGTCGCGCCGATCTCGACCAATCTCATCCTCGCCTACGTCGCGGAGCACGTGCTGGGGCTGCCGAGATCGTATTGATCGCACCGATCGCTCGGCTGCAGCAACATGGATGACATGCTTCCCTTGAAAGGCATCACCGTCGTCGCCATCGAACAGGCGGTCGCGGCGCCGTTTGCGACGCGCCAGCTGGCCGACTTTGGCGCGCGCGTGATCAAGATCGAGCGCCCTGACGGCGGCGATTTCGCGCGCGGCTACGACCGTGCGATCAACGGCCTCTCCAGCTATTTCGTCTGGTTGAATCGATCGAAGGAGTCGCTGACCCTCGATCTGAAACGGCCCGAGAGCGCCGCTGTGCTCGAACGGCTGATCTCGCGGGCCGACGTGTTCGTGCAGAACCTGGCGCCGGGCGCCGCCGATCGCCTCGGAACGTCGCCGGCGCGGTTGCGCCAGCGTCATTCGCGGCTCATCGTGTGCACCGTGTCGGGCTATGGATCGTCCGGGCCATACGCGAGCAAGAAGGCCTACGACCTGCTGGTGCAGAGCGAGGTAGGCCTGGTGTCAATCACCGGCAGCCCCGACGCCCCGGCGAGAGTCGGCATCTCCATCGCCGACATCGCCGCCGGCATGTATGCGTACTCGGGAATACTGACCGCGCTCCTGTCACGGGCCACGACCGGTCAGGGCACCACGCTGGAGGTCTCATTGTTCGACGCGCTTGGCGAGTGGATGGGCCAGCCGGCCTGCTACGCCGCGTACAGCGGCGCACCACCTTCGCGCAGCGGAGCGAACCACGCGTCGATCGCCCCTTACGGTCCTTTTCGCGCCGGCGACGGCGATTCCGTCTATCTCGGGATTCAAAACGGTCGCGAGTGGACGCGCTTCTGCTCCGAGGTGCTGGTCCAGCCTGAACTGGCGCACGATCAGCGCTTCAGCACGAACACGATGCGCGTGCAACATCGTGCTCCGCTTCACGCGATGATCGAGTCGACCTTTGCCGCCTTGACCGGCGGCCAGGTGATCGCGCGACTCGAATCGGCCGGCATCGCGTGGGCACGGATGAACTCGATCGTCGAATATCTCGAGCATCCGCAGCTGGCCGGCCGCGATCTCTGGCGCGAGATCGGATCGCCAGCCGGCCCGTTGCGCGCCCTGATCCCGCCGGTCAGGATGGAAGGCGTCGAACCGGTGATGGGGGATGTCCCGGCGCTCGGACAGCACACCGAGGCCATTCTCGAGGAGCTGGGCGTCACGCGCGAATCGATGACCGCCTGGCGGAGAGAGGGAGCGATCTGATGGCGACCAAGCCCGGTTGGAGCGGCCGCGTGTTCGAAGACTTTTCGGTCGGCGACATCTACGAGCACCCGCTGGGACGGACGATTCTGGACGCCGACAACGTCTGGTTCACCTGCTTGACGATGAACACCAACCCGATTCATTTCGACGGCGAGTACGCGAAGCAGACCGAGTTCAAACGACGACTGGTCAACTCGTGCTTCACGCTCTCGCTGGTGACCGGTCAGTCGGTGACCGACCTGACGATGAACGGCGTGGCGAACCTGGGGTGGGATGAAGTGCGGCTGCCCCACCCTCTGTTCGAGGGCGACACGGTCTACTCGCGCAGCGAGGTGCTCGACACCCGCGAGTCGAAATCGCGACCGACGGTCGGCATCGTTCGCGTCAGGACCACCGGAGTCAACCAGGACAAGACACCCGTCATCGAGTTCACGAGAACGTTCATGATCTGGAAACGCGGTCACGTGCCACGGCCGCAGAGCCGGCAGGCCTGAGTTGCCCGGCCGACCCGGTCGGCCGACGGACGGATGGGGCGCGAAAGCCTCAGCCGAGCGGCGGACGTGGCGTGGACGGCTTCAGCCGAGCGCCGACGAGGCCTGCGCCACGAGATCGGCGGTCAGCGTCCGGACATCCGCGATCGACTCGATCGCTTGCAGCCTCACCACCGCCGCGGCCGCCTGGGCGGCAGACAGCGTCCGCGAGGCGCAGGAGGTGAACTTGGTCGCAAGTTCTTCGTCGCTGGCCGGACGCTCGGGATAACCGCGCGCGCCGTTCGCCGATGCGCTGACGACCCGGCCGTCATGCAGCCGCACGGTCACGCGGGCCTGCGTCAGCGATGGCGCCGACGCATCCAGGGTGGGATCCACGTGCATCGTGACGCGGGCCTGCAGTGCGCGAATCGACGGATCGCCCAGCCGGGATGCCGCAAAGGTCTCGACGCCGACCCGGCCGTCCATGATCGCGGCCGCGGCACAGAACGGCATGCTGAACTTCGCTTCCAGGCCGCTGCCCGGCCGATCGTAGAGCAGAATGGTCGGCACAATCGGATCGACGCCGATCTCGATCGCATCGACATCATCGGCGCTGAACTCGATGCGCCGTTTCAAATCCAGCAACGCATCGAGGGCGGGATGGGTGCCGGCGCACGACGGGTACAGCTTCACGGTGATGCCGGTCTCGACGATTTCCCATCGCGTGCCGAGGTCTGCCGCCAACGGTTCGAGCGATGGCCGTTCGCTGTCCATCGCCGCCAGAAATCCTTGCGGTCCGTCGATCGCCGCGCTGCTGGCGGTCATTCCCGCGCGCGCCAGCATCGCCGCCAGCACGCCATTTCTCGCCGCCAACCCGGCATGCAGCGGCTTGACCATGGTGCCGAAATTTTCCTTCAGCCCCGACGCCTCGGACGCCGCGATCGCCAGCGCGTGCGCCGCACCCTGAGCGTCGAGGTCGAGCAGCCGCGCTGCGGCCGCCGCGGCGCCGATGGTGCCGAGCGTGGACGTGCAGTGCCAGCCGCGCCGATAGTGCCGCGGGTTCATCGCGAGCCCAAGCCGTCCTTCCAGTTCGAAACCGACGATGTAGGCGTCGAGCAACGCGCGGCCCGAGGCGCCGGCAAGTTCAGCCGCAGCGAGCGCCGCCGCCACCAGCGGCGCACTCGGATGCGCCAGCGACACGAAGCACATGTCGTCGAAGTCCAGCGCATGCGCCGCGGTCCCGTTCGCCAGCGCGGCGTCGCCAGCGCCGGCGCACAGCGGGGTGCCGAGCACGCGGCACGCACCGGCACCGTTCTGCTCCACCACGCGTTGCACGATGCGCGCAGCCGGCTCGCCGGCGCCGGCCAGCGTGACGCCCACGGTGTCGAGCAGCGCCTGTGCGGCCGCCAGACGCGCCGCCGGCGGCGGCGTTGCTGCGATCACGAAGCCACCGAGGTTCAGAGTGCGGCTCCTTCAGTGGCAGCCTCGGGATTGTGGATCGCCGCCATGAAACGCTGCTTGATGAACACACAGTCGAGCGGCGGCTTGGCCGTCGGCACCGATTCTTTTACCTTGGCGACGATGATCGACGGCCCCGGGGTCTCAACCGGGCCGGGCGCCGACCGCCGTTCCTGCGTGCCTCGACCGCGGGCGGCCAATGTGTTTCGCAGTTCGGCTTCGCTGCGCACCGTCGCCGCGGCGCCAATCCCCAGTGCCCGGGCCGCTGCCTCGAGATCGGCGCCGTGCGCCGTCGCTGTCGCCTGGCCGCCGGTCGTCGCGTATTCCTCATTGTCCATGACGACGACCACGAGGTTGACCGGTCGCACCAGGCCGATCGTCGCCAGGGATCCCAGGTTCATCAGCAGCGAGCCGTCGCCGTCGAGCACGATGACCGGAACGTCGGGCCGCGCCAGCGCCAGACCGAGACCGATTGACGAAGCCAGGCCCATGCTGCCCCAGGTGTAGAAATTCTGTGGCCGATCGCCGGCGGCAAACAGATCGTAGGCTGGATGCCCGAGGCTTGCGACGATCGGCGCATCGCCGGCGAGCTCGACGACGACCCGGGTCGCGTCGATGCGGTTCATGATCCGGTCGTCACCGTCCGCGGCAGCAGGCAGGCTCCGCTGGTGCGCGTCGCGAAGGCGGTTCGGCCGGCCACGCGCACCGTATCGCCTGCCGCCGCCGCCGACTCCACGGTGAGATGTGGAACGCCAATCGATTCGAAGACACCGCGGACCGCGCGGCCCATCGGGACCTGAGCCGCGTTCCAGTCGCCGCCGTCACCGCGCATGCTGACCACGATCAGTACCGGGATCTGATAAGGCATCAGCAGCGACGTGATCGCATTCAACGAATTGCCGAGGCCGCTCGACTGGAGCATGACCGTCGGCAACCGGCCGCCGAGGTAGAGGCCGGCCGCAATCCCGAACGCCTCCTCTTCGCGGGTCGCGAGGAGCAACCGCACGTCGCGAAACTGTTGCCCGAACACCCGCAGCACATGCGACAGCGGATTGTCTGGAACGTAGACGACGTCGCGGCTGCCCGCGCCGTGCACGCCGGCACAGACGCCTACGGCCCAGGCCGGCGTGGTGGTCATGCTTCACCCAGGATGCGGGCCGAGCGCAGCCACAGTCCGCCATCGACCACCAGCGTGACGCCGTTCACGTAGGCGGCCGCGTCGGAGGCGAGAAACAGCGACGCGTGGGCGATGTCGTCGATGGTTCCCATGCGTCCCAGCGGACACTGACTGATGGCCCCCTGGCGCGACTTCTCATTCGTGAGCCGGCGCACGCCTTCCGTCCCGTCGATCGGCCCCGGGGCGATGCCGTTCACGCGAATGCGGTGCGGGCCCCACTCCACCGCCAGCGTCCTGGTCAGGGAGTCGACGCCGGCCTTGGCGGCCGACGCGTGCGCCTGCCCCATCGTCCCGAGGTACGGAAGGGTGGCGCTGATGTTGATCACCGATCCGCCCTGCACCTTCAAGTGCGGCAGCGCGGCGCGGGAAACGTTGAACGTGCCCTTCAAGTCGATATCGACGACCGTGCCGAACCCGTTCGGCGACAGATTCTCGGCCAGGCAGATGAAATTGCCGGCGGCGCCATTGACGAGGATGTCGATGCGCCCGAGCTCGGCGACGATCGCGGCCACCGCGGCCTCGACCGCCGCCGGATCGCGGACGTCGGCCGCGCGGGCGGCGGCGCGAACGCCCTGCGCGCGAAGCTCGGCAACGGTCGGCTCGAGATGGTCGAGCTGGCGGCTGGTGATGGCGACGTCGCAGCCGTGCCGCGCGAATGCCAGCGCGATGCCGCGGCAGATGCCGGTACCACCGCCGGTGATCAGCGCGACGCGATTCTCGAGCAGGTTGGCTTGAAACACCGCGTCATGATACTCGGGACGGGAGGCGGTCCAGCACTTCTCTGGTGTGCTCGCCCAGCGCCGGCGGCGGGGTCGTCACGTCAGCCGGCGTGCGTGATAGCCGCACGACCGGCGCCAGCGTGTCGATGGCGCCAATCTCCGGATGGTGCTGCGTCATCAGGATACCGCGAGCATCAACCTGCGGATGCTCGAGCGCTTCGCTCATCGACCGGACGCGGCCGCAGGGCACATTGGCCCGCTGGAAGCGGCTGGTCAGTTCGGCGACGGTGAAACCCTCGAACAGCGTCTCGATCTCCACCTTGAGCGCGTCGCGATTGGCCACCCGATCGGTGTTGGTCCTGAAGCGCGGATCGTCGCGCCACTGCGGCCGATCGAGCGCGTCGCAGAAGCGGATCCACAGCGCCGGGTTGGCGACGGCGACGATGATCAACCCGTCCTTGGCCCGCAGCGGCTGATACGGAGCGATGTTGAGATGGTCGTTGCCGACACGGCTGGGCGTGACGCCGGTGGCCTGCAGCAGGGCCATCGGCAGCCGCATCACCGAGAGCATGGCCTCGAACAGCGCGATGTCGACGTGCTGGCCGAGCCCACTGGTGTGCCGATCGTGCAAGGCGAGCAGGATTCCCTGCGTCGCGTACAGTCCGGCCAGGTAGTCGGTAATGGCGACGCCGACCCGCGTCGGCTCGCCGTCGGGAAAGCCGGTCATCGCCATGATCCCGGCCTCTCCCTGCAACACGGCGTCGTAGCCGGGCAGCTGCGAGGACGGTCCGCTCTGGCCATAGCCAGAGATCGAGCAATAGATCAGACGCGGGTTCATGGCCGATGCCGCGCCGTAGTCGAAGCCCAACTCGGCCAGGCTGCCGGGGCGAAAGTTCTCAATCAGCACGTCGGCGGTTTCGATGAGCCGTCTCAACGCCTCAGCGCCGTCGCGTGATTTCAAGTCGAGCGCCACGCTCTTCTTGCTGCGGTTCAAGGTCAGAAAGAAGCTGCCAGTGCCGGCGATGAACGGAGCCCACGCCCGGGTATCGTCGCCATGCTGCGGCTCTTCGATCTTGAGCACCTCGGCGCCCATGTCGCCGAGCATCATCGTGCAGAACGGTCCGGCCACGACCCGCGTCAGGTCGATCACCCGCACACCGGCCAAAGGAGCCATATGGATTCTGCGAAGGATTATGAACCAGGCCGGTCACGAACCGAACAGCCTGAAGTAGCGGTTCAACACCCGACGAACGCGCGGGGTCACCCGGGTGCGGGCGTAGGCGTCGCCGGCGGCGCGAAACGCGTTGTTGAAGGTCGGATACGGATGAATCGTCGCGCCGAGGCGGCGCAGGCTGGCATCGTGGGTGAGCGCGTGCGCGGGGACACCGATCATCTCGCCCGCCCGAGACGCCACCACGGTACAGCCCAGCAGTCGGCCACCCTCATGGTGGATGCGGACGAAACCGTCGCGCTCTCCGTCGACCACCGCGCGATCGACCTGCGCGAGCGGTATCGTGATCGTCTCGACACGACGGCCCGCCTGCAGCGCGTCGCGCTCGTAGGCACCTACATGAGCCACTTCGGGCTCGGTGTAGGTGCACCACGGAATCACCAGCGAGCTGGCGCGTTTGCGACCCAAGAACAGCGCGTTCTGGATGACGATCCGCGCGAGCGCGTCGGCGGCATGCGTGAACTTGAACCTGGAGCAGACGTCACCGGCCGCGAACACGCGACGGTTCGTCGTTCGCAAGCGATCGTCGACCACGACACCGCTGCTGTCGGCAGCGATGTGCCCCGCGGCAAGATCCAGATCCTCGACGTTCGGGACACGGCCGACCGCGATCAGGAGATGGCTGCAGACGTGGTCGGTGCCGCCGATCACGCGCACGCGGATGCCGCTGCTGACGAGCGCCACCGACTCGACTCTGACGTCGAGCCGCAGCGCGACCCTGTCGGCGGTCAATTGCCGCGCCACAATCGCGGCGGCGTCCGGGTCTTCTCCCGGCAGCACCCGCGCCGCCTGATCGATGAGCGTGACGGCCGTGCCAAGCCGCGCGAACGCCTGAGCCATCTCGCAGCCGACCGCGCCGGCGCCAATGATGACCAGACTCTGCGGTTGCACCCTGAGCGCGAACAGCGTCTCCGTGGTCGCGTAGGGCACGCGGTCGATGCCGGGAAACGACGGCAGCGCCGGGCGCCCGCCAGTCGCGATCACGGCGCGGCGGAAGCTCACCAATCGTTCACCGACGGCGATTGCGGAGGGTCCGGTGAAGCGCGCATCCCCGAAGTAGAGGTCGACGCCGGCCGCGCACAGGCGTGCCGCCGAATCGTTCGCGCTGAGGTCGGCACGACGCTCGCGCAGCCGCTGCATCACCAATGCGAAATCGGCCTCCACCCCGCTCACGTGAACGCCGAATCCGGCCGCGCCGCGCGCGGCGGCGACGGCGCGGGCCGACCGCAACAGCGCTTTCGAAGGCACACAACCGGTATTCAGACAATCGCCGCCGAGCAGCGCGCGTTCGACCAGTGCGACCCGCGCCCCCAGGCCGGCTGCTCCCATCGCGGTCACCAGCCCTGCAGTACCGCCGCCGAGCACGACCAGGTCGTAACGACCGCGAGGCTCGGGATTGATCCAGTCTGGAGGGTGCGCCGCCTGGCGGAGCCGCGCGTCGGCCGGATCAGCGGGCATGCACGCTGCGGCCGACAGCATTGACCCCGGCCAGTGAGAACTCCGCAATGTGATCGGCGATATCGGCCAGGTTCGCCGCCGTTGGCTTGTTTGCCAGGCCGAGCCGCGCCGCGATCGGATTCGGCATGTAGGCCAGCGTCTGCGCCTGCACGCTCGCGACGCAGCGCAGCACGCGCTGATCGGACGGATCGCAGCCGATGATGGCGCCGATGAGGCCCGACAGATACTCCACCCGCGGCCGTACGCCCTGCTCGACCAAAGCGTCGAGGGCCGGCGTCGGATCGGTCATTTCCCGGTTGACCAGCTTGTGGATGGTGTCGTTGCCGGGCGTCAGCACGCGATGCACGAAGATCGCGATGTAGCGCCGAAGCTGCTCCTCGGGTGGCTGGCCGGTGCCGGCCTGCCGCGCGGTCTCGTTGGTCCCGCGCATGCCGTCGATGGCCGACTGCATCACTTCGCGATACAGCCCGAGCTTGTCGCCGAAATGGTAGTTGACCGCGGCGACGTTGGCGCGGGCGGCGCGGCAGATGTCGCGAACGGTCACCTTCTTGAAGCCGCGGTCGGCGAACAGCCGCTCGGCGGCCTTGAGCAGCCGGCCGCGGGTCTCGGTGTCGCGCGTCGTACTCACAAGGATCGCTTGAACAGCGCCGTCGCGGCGGTCAGCGACACGACGGAAAAAATCAACAAAAAGGTCAGATCGTACGAGATCGCGGCAAAACCGGTGTTCTTGAGCAGCAGGCTCTTGAACGCGTGCACCGCGTAGGTGAACGGATCGGCCACCGCGATCACCTGCATCCACGCCGGAAAACCCTGCTGCGGATAGACCGCGCCGCTCGGAAAGTAGAGCACCGTGTTGAGCACGCCGAACACCGCGCGCGGCAGCAGCGGATCGCTCACCCGCACCATCAGCAGGAACATCAGGCTGATCAGCGCGAACGAGGTCACGCACACCACCACGAACAGACGCATGAGCCGCATCGGATCGAACGGGTTCGGAATGCCGGCGATGAGCGACCCGATGATCAGCAGGAACATCCCGGCCAGCACCGCCTTGATGGTGCCCGAGATATTGAAGCCCGCGATCAGCTCGAGCTTCTTGATCGGCGTGACCAGATAGCCTTCGTGCAGGCCGCGCGCCTTGTCGTCGATGAAGATGATCCCGCCGCCGATCATCACCATCATGAAGATCGACATCACCACCGATCCGGGCAGCAGGTACTGCACGTAGGGGACGTAGGGGTAAATCTCGACCACGTCGAGCGCCGCCGCACCCGAGATCCTGGGCGCATGCGCCGGCAGGCTGTAGGCCGTCAGGATGCCGCCGAGCGTCCCGGCCAGCGCCACCGACACGAAGCCGTCGGTGTTGTCCTCGATCAGCGCCACCCGCGGCTCGTTCTTCGCCAGCACGCGCCGCGAAAAATCGGTGGGAATGGTCAGCACGCCGTTGACCCGGCCGTTGCGCAGATCGGCGATCGCCTGCCCCTGATCGGCGTAATCGAAGGTGTCGATCGTCTGCGCCCCGGCGGAAGCGGCCGAGGCCAGCTCGCGCACGCGCACCGCCGGCACGCCGTGGTCCTGATCGACGATGGCCAGTCTCAGATGCTTGACGTTGCCGCCGAAAGCATAGCCGAGCACGACGAGCTGGACGATCGGCATCACCATCGCCATGACGATCAGCACCGGGCTCCGGCGGAATCGCCGCAGCTCGCGTTCGATGATGGCCCAGGTGCGACCCATAGTTCTCCTCGAAACTTTCAGATGGCAGAATGCAGAGGGCAGATTCGCATTTCAGATTGGAGCAGGCGATTCAGATGGGAGCGCGATCGAACGTTCTGAAATCTGCAAATCTGCCTGCACTCTCCCCTCAGTAATCTGCTTGCAATGTGCCCTCTGCAATCTGCAATGTGCCCTCTGCCCTCCCTCTATCTGCAATCTGCAATCTGCAATCTGCAATCTGCAATCTGCAATCTGCAATCTGCAATCTGCAATCTGCAATCTGCAATCTGTATTACGCTCTCCTCAGCATCGGGCCGCGGTCCAGCGGGTTGGCTTCCTGCAGCGCGTCGCGCAGCGCCCGCCCGGTGTAGTGCACGAACACATCGTCGAGGGTGGTGCTCTGGACCGACAGCGATCCGACCGTGACGCCCGCCGTCGCGGCCAGTTCCATCAGCGCCAGCGTGGTCGATGGACCGTTGCCGGTGGAAATGCGAAAGATGTGCTCGTGGGCCGTGACCGACTCCACGCCCGGCAGACGCTCGATCCGCTGCTGCCAGTCCGCCGGCGCGTTGGCGAAGGCAACCTCGAGCGAGTTCTTGCCCGGAATCGAAGCCTTCAGCTTGAGCGGCGAGTCGAGAGCCTTCAGCTCGCCGTGATCGACGATGGCAATCCGATCGCAGAGCTTGTCCGCTTCGTCCATGTAGTGGGTCGTGATCAGGATGGTCAGGTTGCGCTCGCGCTTGATCTTCTCGAGCATCTCCCAGACCGCGACGCGCGACACCGGATCGAGGCCGGTGGTCGGCTCGTCGAGGAAGAAGATGCGCGGCTCGTGCACCAGCCCGCGCGCGATCTCGACGCGCCGCCGCATGCCGCCAGACAGATTCTTGACCTGCGCGTGCCGCCATTGCGTGAGCTCGACCGCTTCGAGCAGGTCGTTGATGAGGCGCTCGCGTTTGAGCCGCGGCACGCCGTACAGCTTGGCGAAGATGATCAGGTTCTCCTCGACGCTGAGCTCGAGGTCGCTGGTCATGGCCTGCGGGATCACGCCGATCGACTGGCGCACGCCATCCGACTGCTTGACGATGTCGAAACCGTTGATCAGCGCCGTCCCGGCCGTCGGCGGCAGCAGTGTCACCAGCATCCGGATCAGCGTCGATTTGCCGGCACCGTTGGGACCGAGCAGGCCGAAAATCTCCCCTTCCTCGACCGCGAAGCTGATCCCCTTGACGGCGGTGAAGTCGCCGAACTTCTTGACGATGCTACGGACGTCGATGGCGTTCATATGGTCACTGCAGACGGCCACGCCTGCGCGGCGGGGTGGTGCGCCCCGCTATCGGACCGGCATCAGCACGTAAGCCGTCATGCCGACCGCCAGCCGGCGGTCCCGGTTGTCCACGCGCAGCCGCACCTCGAAGGTTTTGATGTCGCGCTTGGTCCGGCTCACGTCACGCTGGGTCGCAAAGCCGGCGTCGGCGCCTCGGTAGAACACGGTGCCCTCGCGCTCCACCCCGGACGGCAGGCGGACGGTGAGCTTGTCGCCGAGCCGGATGCGATCGATGTAGCTCTCCTCGACGTCGGCGCGGACCCACAGGTCGTCAGGATTGATCAGCGTGACGATCGGCTGCCCGGGGCTCACCACCTCGCCCACCCGCGCCGCGCGGACGTCGACAATGCCGTCAATCGGCGCGTGAATCTCGGTGTAGCGAAGGCGCACGCCGGCTTTCGCGCTCTGCGCCGAGGCCGCCTGCTTCATGTGCTCGCTGGTCTGCACCTGGCTGCGCCGCACCGAGATCTGTTCGGCATTCGATCGGGCCAGCGCGACCGTCGCGCGCTGCGCCTCGACCTGCTTCTTGAGCGCGTCGAGCTTGGCCTGGGCTGCGGTTTGAGCGGTGCGCGCCGCGTCGAGTTCCTGTGCGGAGACGACGTTCTGACGCGAGAGGTTCTGCGTACGAGCGTAGGTCACCTTCGCCTGGTCGACGTCGGCTGCCGCCGCGTCGGCCTGCGCCTCGATTGAGGCGAGCGTCGACTCGGCCTGGCGGATCTGGTCGACGGTCTGACGCTCCTGAAGCCGCAACGCCGCCTCGGACTCGCGAATCTGTGAAGACATGCCCTCCACGTTCTGCGCGAAGTAGGTGGTATCGGCCTTCAACTCGTCGGGAACGATGACGGCCACCAGCTGGTCCTGTTTGACCGCATCTCCCTCGGTGACCAGCAGCTGCCCGATCTGTCCGGCAATCTGGGGACTGACGATGACATCGTTGGTCGTGACGATGCCGGTGAGGACAAGGTCGGTCGGCCCCATGCGGCGGTAGGCATACACGCCGCCGCCGGCGGCCAGCAGCAGGACGAGGAGGAGCGCGGCGCGTTTTCTCGGCATGTCGTCGGTCTCAAACAGATGTATAAAACAAACGTTTAAACATTGTCAAGCGCGTTATACTGACGTCGCTTTGCTTCGGGATTTGCCGCCGCGCGGCCGTTGGTACATCCTCGCGGTCATCGCGCTCGGTGCGCTGACCTTCGGCGCGCTTGTGCCGCGCGCCACGTTGACGCCGGTCACGCCGCTGATCTTCCTGATCCTGTTGTCGTCGTTGACGTCGGCGTTCAAGATTCAGTTCCCGATCGCCAGCGGCTCCAACATGTCGGTGTCGTATGTCGTCGACATCGCCGCGCTGATCCTGCGCGGTCCACACGCCACCATGATCGTCGGCGCCGCCAGCGGCTGGAGCCAGACCACGCTGAACTCGCGATCGCCGAACCCGCCGTTCCGGACGCTGTTCAACATGTCGATCCTGGTCCTGACCGTGCAGGCGGCCGGGCAGGTCTACCAGCGGCTGGGCGGCCGGCCGGGCGTCGAACCGGCCGCGCTGATCATGCCGCTGGCGGGCATGGCGCTCACCTACTTCTTCGTCAACACCGTGCCGATCGCCATCGCGATCGCGCTGACCACCCACCAGAGCGCCTGGCGGATCTGGAAATCGGATTTCGCCTCGAGCGCGCCGAGCTACCTGCTCGGCGCCACGGCGGCCGCGGTCGTGATCAAGGTGACGGAAAGCTCGGGCTACCCGCTGACGCTGCTGCTGACGGCGGCGCCGTTGTATCTCACCTACAAGATGTACCGCGCCGGGAAAGAGAGCGAGGCGCGGCAGGGCGCGATTCTGGAGGCGGCGCACGACGCCATCATCACAATGGACGCGCAGCTGAACATCCGCGAGTTCAACCCGGCGGCGGAACAGATGTTCGGCTACGCGCGCCTCGACATCCTCGGGCGCCACGTCGGGCTGTTGCTCCCGCCGGCCGATCGCGCGCCGCAGATCCAGGCGCTGAACGAATATATGACCTCGGGCGGCGGGCCGCTGGCGGACCGCCAGGTCGAGCTCACCGGGCTGCGCTCGGATGGCACCGACCTGCCCCTGGAGTTGACGGTGGCGCGCCTGGGCAGCGACAACCGCGCCATGCTCACCGGATTCGTCCGCGACATCACCGAACGGCGTGCGCTCGAGGAGCAGCTCCGGCAGTCGCAGAAGCTCGAGGCGATCGGCCGGCTGGCGAGCGGAGTCGCGCATGACTTCAACAACATCCTCATGAGCGTGATGGGGGCGGCCGACGTGCTGCTCATGCAGCTGACGCCGCACGATCCAGGACGCGATGAAATCAACGAGATCAAACAGTCGGTCGATCGCGGCGCCGGCCTGACGCGGCGGCTCCTCGCCTTCAGCCGGCGCCAGTCGGTGCGGCCGCGGGTGTTCGCGCTCGGCGAGATCGTCCGCGGCATGGACACGATGCTGCGACGCCTGATCGGCCCCGAGATCGACTTCGAGATCGTCTGCACGCCCGAGCCGGTGATGATCGTCGCCGACTCCGGGCAGACCGAGCAGGTGGTGCTGAATCTGGTCGTCAACGCCAGGGATGCGATGCCCGACGGCGGCCGGGTCACCGTGCGGGTCGAAGAAGTCGACGTCGATGACGACCCGGTGGCGGTGGCACTGGTGGAAGGTCGAGCCGGCCGCTACGCGCGGTTGAGCGTATCCGACACCGGCACTGGCATCGACGATCAGACGCGCGCCAAACTGTTCGAGCCGTTCTTCACCACGAAGGAACAAGGCAAGGGCACCGGCCTGGGTCTGTCGATCGTCTACGGCATCGTCAAGCAGAGCGGCGGTTATATCACCGTGGTCAGCGCACCCGGCGAGGGCGCGACGTTTTTCATCTACTTTCCCAGTGTCGACGTCCCCGAACCGGTGGCGACCCCGGCCTGATCATCGGCCAGGACGCGGCCGCCATGCGCACGCGCGCTCGACCGTCCAACCAGCTCCCCGATCAACCGCTGTTCTGCCTCCGAACGTCCGTTCGCATAGCCAGCGATGGCGTCGGCGATGACCCGCCACTGCGGCCGCGATTCGATCTGACTGAGCGCGTGCAGCTTCGCCTTCACGTCGACGGGCAGTCGGATGCTGAGCTGCGGGTAGTCCTTGACCTTTTCGCCGTCGCGCGCTCCCGCGGGCGGACGACCGATGCGACGTCGCGTAAGCGCCGGCGGTGTCATGAGCTCGGTCAGAAAAAGAGTGTGTTCACGCTATTGCTGTGTTTGTGCTACCAACAACTGCATGTATAATCCGCGGCAACTTGCCCCGGATGCCGAGAGAACGGGCGCCCCGCGCCCGCGCGGCGACACTACGAGCGCAGGGAAAGGCCCGTCCCGGCCGGCCGCCCGTCCACAGCGAAACATGGTCCAAGGTGTCGGTGGTGCTCTTCGACCGCCAGATCCAGGATCTCGATCGCCTCACCAGCAACATGCGCAACAGCAACGGCAAGGCGATGAACCGTGCCGAAGTCATCCGCGCACTCATCGATGGCTTGATTGAGAGTGGCATGGACGTCGCCGGTGCCGGCTCCGAAGCGAGCCTTCGAGCTCGCATTGCCAGACGACTTGGCACGCCGTACCGCTGAGGCGGCTGCATTCTATCAAGTCCGGGAATTTGTTCCCTCCTATTTCCGCCGCCGGCAGCTCGGTCACAGGTTCGCCCGCCGGCCGCACGGCCAAACCGCGATGCGCCGCGCCGGCGGCCCGCTCGCGCTCTCTCTCTCTCTCGCGCGCGCGCGCGCGCGGCGGCAGGCAGCGACTCACCGAGCCTGCTCGGAAAATCTGCTATGTTCAGGTCGTGTCAGGCACCTTGTCGTGCCCGAGCTGTGGAAGGTCGGCGCTCCACTACTCGCGCCCCCGGTCGTGGATCGAGCGGGCGCGACGCCGGGTTACCGGGCGCGCGCCAGTTCGCTGCCACGCCTGCCAATGGCGAGGCTGGCGCAAACCGTCCGCTCGCTGGGCCGCCGCGCCGCGCGAAGTTCGGCGCGCACTGACTGAATCAGAGATCGCGGCGCTCGAGCCAGACGACGCCGAAGGAGACCGGACGTGACGGACCAGGAACGCCAGAAGGCCGAAGAACTGATCAGCCGCCTCGAACTGTCGGTCGGCCAGATTTTTCCCAGGGACAGCAGCAATGCCGCGCTGCTTGCGACGATGATCCAGACGCTGAACGGGCTGCGAAGCTTGCTCGGACTGGTGAGAGCTCACTAGGTCGATTTCACCTGGTCGTTGGAGGCTTCGCGCGGCGGTGAAGTCCACTCGCAGTCGCCGGGAGCGCAAAGAAAAGGCCGTGACTCCTCGCGGAGCCACGGCCGATGGCAAGCAGCCGGCGGTCGAACGACGAAACGCTACCTCACCTCGAACACCGCGAGCATCGGCTGATGGTCCGATGGCGTCACGCCGTTGGCGTCGGCCGTCGCGTAAATCTGTTCGCTGACCAGCGTGAGGTTGCTCGTGCCCTTCGACTGGAAAATGTAGTCGAGGCGGTGTGTTCCGTGCGTGATGCCGTTACCGATCGCCGTGCCCAGCGCCTGGGCGGCAGGCCAGGTGTCGATGTAGGTCGCCTTCATCGTCGTGATTTCGGCCGCGGCTGGCCAGGCATTGAAGTCGCCGGCGACGATGCGATTCTCTGCGATCCCGGCTGCCCAGGGGAGCAGCTCGGCGATTTCCTTGAGGCGGTTGGGCGCAGACTCACTGTCGAGGTGAACCGACGTGAAGTTGAGCGCGCGGCCATTGACGTCGACGGTGGCGTCGACCGCCGCCCGACCGTCGCTCAGCTGGTAGGTGGCAGTCGCGATGAAGGGAATCTTCGACAGCACCAGGTTCCCAATGCCGGTCGTGGCGCCGTGAGCGTTGACGAAGATCGCGTACCAGGTGAGGCCGGTTCTCTGCTGCAGCAAATTCTGGTAAACAACAGACTGATCCAGGTTCTTGCTCCAGCTGTCCTTGACCTCGATTTCGTTCAACGAGACGAGGTCGGCATTGCTGTTGACGATCCAGTCGGCAATGCGATCGGGACTGTAGACGCCGTCGCTGCCCCATCCGCCGTGGTGCGTGTTGTACTGCAGCACCCGTAGTGTTACCGCGGTGCCGGGCGCCGGCGGAACCACCACCGGCGGAGGCGCCACCGGCGGCGTGACGACCGGCGGTGTCGCGTCGGTGCAGGAGCTGCCGCATCCGCCCTGTGTCACGGTGTAGACCACGCCGTTCACATACAGGTGACCGGTCCGCTTCGACGCGGAGGCGGTATTGGTCACGGCCCGCACCTTCGCGTAGCCGCTGGCGATTGCGGGCGCGGGTGACGTGCTCTTGACGACCAGCCAGTCGGCATCGCCGGTCACGGTCCAGGCGCAGCCGGCCGCAGCCGTCACGTTGACGCTCCAGTTCGCTTCGGTCTGGCCGACCGAGAGGCTGGCTTTGTCCAGCACAACCGGGCAAGTCGCGGCCGCAACCACCCCGGCCGGACTCGGCGCAGGCGCCGGCGTTGAGCCAGTGCTGGTCGTCGTCCCGCCGTAGACGATGCGCAACACCGGCCGCACGGACGGATCGATCGCCTTCGACGAGAAATATTCACGGTACGAGTTGCTGGTGGAGACGCCGAGGTCGGCCAGTGCGACTCGGGTATAGCGCGACGAGTTTGCGCCGCTCACGGCTGCACGCACCAGCGCGGTCACGTCGAAGTTGACCTTGGCACCGACCACGTTGGGCACGTCCTGAACCAGCGCCGCCGGGCCGAGATCGCCGCCGGCAGAAATCCATGCGCCGTCAGAACGACGACGGGTCCAGGTCGCCTCTTCCTGCACCCACGATGTGGTGACAGGGAACACGGTGATGGCGCGGCTGCGGTCGGCGCCGGCATATTTGACGGTGAGCGTCATGATGGCCGACTGGATCGTCGAGCTCGCCGGCATGGTGTTCTGGGTATCGAACTTCACCAGAGCACGGCGCAGGTAGTCGAAGTTCGTGCTCGCGCGTGTCGCGATCATGTCGGAGTCGTTGAAGTTGGTGTGGGCGGACGCCCCCGCCTGAATCATGACGTCGGTGACCTGTGTGCCCGGCGCGTCCAGGAGCAGGGTGGTTTGCGCCTGCGCTCCGCCGATCGAGGTGCCCATCGCCAGGGTCGCCATGAGGAAGGTGCGAACAGATCGTCTTGAGAAAAAAATCGACATTTCAATCCTGCTCCCGCCTGCTTCCGGACACACCTCTGGCGCATCGCGAGAAGCCGCGCTAAAAACCACGGAGTCGTGTTTGGAAAACGGTGCGCTCGGCGGACCGTCGGAGACGCCGCTCGGTCAGCGGCGTTGCATGTCTGATGGCAACGCCTGTGCCGATCCATAAGAATGGGGTCGGGAAATCAAGAAATGGGTTTTTTCTCGATAACGCAGTCGTTGCTGCAGATGAGGTGAGGGACCCTTGAGGCCATGGGAGTCGGAGGCGTTACGCTCCTGCCGGGCCCGTTACAAAAACGAGAGCAGCTCGACCTCTGTCGAGGGAAACCTCACTCGGAAGCTGGAACTGCCTGTTCGCCGACACGAAACCCGACAGTCAATACCGAGACCAGCAGCAGCACAGCGGCAGCTGAGATATACGGCGTCGATTCACCGTAGCGTTGGAGGGAGGCGTTGCCCCAGACCGGGCCCAACGTACGGCCGAGGCTCTCGACCGCGCTCGCTGCGCCCTGCACCCGTCCCTGCTCCTCACCGCGCGCCACCAGACTGACCAGACTCGACACCGTCGGATGCCCGAAGCCGATGCCGAGCGCCAGCGGCACGAGCGCCAGCGCGAACAACGTGACGGTATGCGCCATCGCCGCGGCGACGAGACCGACTGCACCGAATCCCAATCCCATCCTAAACGTCGGCTTGTCGCCGAGCCTGCGCACCACGTGTCGAATGAACCCGCCCTGGATCACGGCGCCGAGCAGGCCGAACGCCGCGAAGAAGTAGCCGGTCTGCGACACCCCGAATCCAAAGCGACGCGCCACGAACAGCGAAAAGGTGGTCTGGAACGTCGCGAAGGCGAGCCAGTAGAAGAAGTCGATGGCGAGAATTCTGCGGATCGGCGCGCGCTGCAGCAGATCGGGCAGGTAGCCGAACGGATTGCCGGTGCCGGCCCGCGCGCGATGCACCGTTTCCGGCAGCCACAGCCACGCCATCACCGCAGCCACGAGCGTCAGACCGGCGGCCGCCCAGATCGGCGCGGTATAGCTGATTCCCGAGAGAACGCCGCTGAGAGCCGGGCCGAGGATGAACCCGAGGCCAAACGCCGCACCGATGATGCCGTAGGCGCGCGCACGATCTTTCGGCTCGGTGATGTCCGCGACGTAGGCGCGCGCCGTCGAGATGTTGCCACCCGACAGGCCGTCGACGATGCGCGCGGCGAAGAGCATGACCACGGTGTGCGCGACCGCCAGCATGACGAAGCTGACGACGGTACCCGCCAGGCTGAAGATCAGGATGGGACGGCGGCCCACGCGGTCCGACAGATCGCCCAGCGCCGGCGCCGCCACCAGCTGGCAGAGGGAGAACGCCGCGAACAACAGGCCGATGACGAGCGGCGAGGCGCCAAAGGTTTCCGCGTAGAACGGAAGCAGTGGGATGATGATCCCGAACCCTACGAGGTTGACGAAAATCGTCAGGAAAATGATCAGGAGCGGGCGCGTCACGAGTCTCGATATTCTATACAATCTCCCGGCATCGTCAGATCGCAGGGATGTTTCTCCGCGCTTGCTGCGATTTCGGCGATTTCTTCTCTACAGATGTGATGCGAGCGGATCGTGCATCCGCTTGCCATGCTCCAGTGATGTCAGCACGATGTCGGCGGTCACCGGTGCCTTCCTGAAGATCTCCTCGCCCACCGCATCCGCGATTGCGTTCAGCACCGAACCATAGCCGGCGCCGACCGGAGGCTCGCCGACGCCGCGTGCGCCGACCGGCGTCTCCGGGTCGGCCATGCCCAACGCGACGGTGTGCATCTGGGCGGGAATGTCGAGAATGGTCAGCGGCTTGTTGTGATGGAAGCGCTTGGCGAGCGGCACGCCGTAGTGCGGGTCGTACACCCATTTCTGCTGCAGTGCGTGTCCGACGCCGAGGTTGATGCCGCCGAGCAGCTGACCGTGAAGGCTGCGCGGGTTGACGACGGTGCCGACATCGCCGACGGCGAGGAAATCGATCAGCCGTGTCTTGCCGGTCTCGAGATCGACTTCGACCTCCGCAAAGCCGGCCACGAACGAGTAGGTGTCGCCGTCATGCGGATAGCTGTCCTTCGCCACGCCCATCAGCCCCAGACCGGCGAGCGCGGCCGCCGACTTCCTGGTCATCGCGTGGATGTCGGGCGGCAGCTCGTGACCGTCGAACTTCCCGCCCAGCGCGATTGCGCGGCCGGCGGCTTGCGCATAGGTCAGGCCGCGCGACGGGTTGTCGCGGCGGTGGACGCGCTCGTTCCCCAGCACGTAGTCGCCTGGGGCGCCGCCCAGATCGCGCGCCGCCAGCTCCTGAAGCTTCGAGCGCGCGTCGACCGCGCCGGCCAGATTGGCCCGCGTCATCGCGTGCGTCGTCTGGCTGCCCACCGACATCGCCGACCACGGAATGTTCTTCGCGGTGCTGCCCCAGTTGACGACCACCTTGTCCCAGGGCATGGCCAGCGCGTCGGCCGCGACGCGAGCGAGGTCGATGCAGGAATGTGTGCCGAGGTTGCCCACGCCGGACTGGACGTAGAGCTTGCCGTCGGGCCGCAGCGTCATCAGGCTGTCGTATCCAATCGACCCCGAGCCATGCGGCCCCACCGCCACACCGACGCCGCGGACCTTCGTTCCCTGGCGCTGTCCGGAGCGCGCCTTGCGTTCGTCCCACTTGAAGAGCTCGGCGCCGCGGTCGAGCGCCTGCTTGACGAACGCGCTGGTGATGTGTCCGCGCTGCCCGTTTGGCCGCACCGGACCGTAGAGCGCCTTTCCTTCGGGCGAATTGATCCGGCGGATCGCCACCTGATCCAGGCCGAGCCTCTTGGCGGCCTTGGTGACGACCGGTTCCATGATCGCGTTCGCCTGCATCGGCCCCGGCGAACGCTGCTGCGATCGCGGCGGCGTATTGGTCAGCACCGCGAGGCCGCGCCAACGCATCGCGAGCGGCTGCCAGATGAGCGAGGCGGCGAGCGCCGCTGACCGGTAGTCGCCCATCGGCCCGTACGATCCGTTGTCCTCGACGATGAAGAGATCGAGCGCGATGATGCGGCCGTCGGCGCGGAAGCCCGCTTTCGCCCGTCCGACCATCCCGGTGCGCGCCCGGCCGATATAGTGCTCCTCTTCGCGGCTGACGCGCATCATCACCGGCGCCCCGGCCTTCTTCGACAGCAGCGCCGGGATCACCATCGAAACCGCGCCGGCGCCTTTGCTGCCAAAACCGCCGCCGCAATACTCGCTGATGAGCACGATGTTCGACGCGTCCATCCCGAGCCAGCTTGCGAGCGGATCGAGGGTCCGGGCGACGCTCTGGGTCGAGCCATGCAGAAACAGCTTGCCGTTCTGCCAGTACGCCATGGCGCTCCGCGACTCCATCGGCTGATGTCCGGTGGACTGGACGACGAAGGTCTCATCGATGACGACGGCGGCGCTCTTGAAACCGGCGTCCAGATCGCCGTAGGCCCATTGGTCCGGCGCCTGTCCCATCGGCAGACCGCCTTCGGGAGCGCTCGCGAAATCCTGCGCCGTCCATTTCAAGACCTGCACTCTCGGCCGTGCCGGCGGCGCCGCGCCGGCCGCTGGTGCGGGCGGTGGTGTGATCCAGACGTTGCCGTCGAGGCGGGCGTTGGCGCTGCCCGGCTTCAGACTCTCGACCGGATCGGTCACGAACGGGAGCGGCTCAAGATCGACGTCGATGCGCTCGATCGCCTCCGCGGCAGTAAGTTCGTCAACCGCCGCCAGCGCGAGAATCGGTTCGCCCTGGTAGAGCGGCTCGTTTGTCAACGCCCGCTCGGCGCCGTGCAAATCGGGCAGGTCGTCGGCCGTGAGGATCGCCTTGACGCCCGGCATGGCGAGCGCCGCACGGGTGTCGATGCGCCGCACGCGCGCGTGCGGCATCGGGCTGAGCAACAGCTTGGTGAACAGCATGCCGTCGACACGATAGTCCTCGGCGTATTTCGCGCGGCCGGTGACTTTGGCGACGAGATCGGGCGGCGTGTAGTTCTGGCCGACGAGTGATTGATCAGACATGGTCACCTTTCTTCGCGGCGGTCTTTTCAGCCATCGTCTCTTCGTCGCGCGCCCGGCTGGGGATGTCGCGCGGGCCGTTGTTGGCCTCACGACTGGCGAATTCGTGAATCGGCCCCGCGGTCAAGGCGGTGACGCGCATCCGGTGAGGCATGCAATACTCCTCGCGCTCGCGTCTGACCACCGGCCACGCAGACGGTTTCCCGCGTGGTCACGGCGCACGACGATCGCGGCTCACGATCGAGGTGATTATGGCGCAACCCCGGATGCTACTGTTCCTATTTGTGGCGGTGCTGGCAATGCCGAGTCGGGTTGCTCCGCAACTGGGTCCGGCGGCTCAGCCAGTGCCGGTGCTCGACAACGTGTGTCACCACGCCTTTGCGCGCGAGGCCCCCGCGATCAAACCCTGATCGTTCCGCCCCCGTTTATTTCTTGGCGCGAGTCCGTTTGCGAGCTTCTTCCTCGACCGCCAGCACCACCTTCATGAACCCCTTCACATCGTCGGCGGAGACGTGCCGCGCGACGGCATCTTCGAGATCATTCAGGTGCCGGTGCACCCGTTTCGCCATCTGCATCCCCTTCGCTGTCGGCGTGACGACGAACGTGCGGCGATCCCGGACGCCGACTTCGCGGGTCACCAGACCGCGGGACACCAGCCGGTCCAGGATGCTCGTCAGCGTCGAGCGCTTGTGGGCGAGGCCACGATGGAGGTCGGCGATGGTCGCCGGCGCCGACGTCGCCAGCAGGGCCAGGATATGGCCCTCGCCCTGCGAGAGCCCATCCTCACGCAGATCGGCCAGGTAGAGTCCAATCCGATGAGTGGCCCGGTGAATGGGAGGGACCAGGCGCAATGACATGAGAGAAATCGTCCGCGCGAATGAGGTTCTTGTCCAGCAGGCGTGGATAGGCCCGCAGCAGGGCGCCGAGATCCACGTCCGGCATCACGGCCCGCGCCGCCGCGACCTGGAGCATCCAGAATACGGTGGTCGGCCCGGAGAACTTGTCCCCCTTGCCGACTGACGCGGTGAAACGTCGAAGGGTGGTGGTCATCCGTTCGATGGCCTGATCGAGCGTGTTGGCCTCGTGCAGATAGACCCATGCGAGGCGCAGATGCGCGGCGTGCGGGAACCCATCCGCCGGCAACTCGCAACGCTCGAGCGCGCGGGTCAGCTCGACGTCGTCTCGGTTCAGCATTTTGCTACGATATCGAACTATTCGATATCGGTCAAACGAATGGTCATCTCTCGATTCTCGTATCCCAAGCCCATGCCCAAATCCCAGGTCCGACCCCGTGTCGATCGGCGCGATTCCCGTTCGACCATTGTCCAGAGAGGAGATCAGAACAATGAGAGTCATGGTCGTGGTCAAGGCCAGCAAGGAATCGGAATCGGGCGCCCCGCCGGACGAAAAGATTCTTACCGCCATGGGGCGTTTCAACGAAGAGCTGGTGAAGGCCGGCGTGATGCTTGCGGGCGAGGGGCTCCACCCTTCCTCGAAGGGCAAGCGGGTCCGGTTTGCCGGAACTCAACGCACCGTGGTCGACGGCCCGTTCGCCGAAACGAAAGAGCTCATCGCCGGCTACTGGATGTGGAAGGTGAAGTCGATGGAGGAAGCCGTCGAATGGGTCAAGCGCTGCCCCAATCCGCATAACTCCGACAGCGAGATCGAAATCCGCCCGGTCTATGAGATGGAGGACTTCGGCGCCGAGCTCACCCCGGAGGCCCGCGAGCAGGAGGCGCGCCTCCGCCGTCAGATTGAGCAGAAGTAAGAGGCTACTGCGTCAGCCGGCCGGCGCGCGGCCCCTTGTTGTCGCGCACCGGCGCGTGATCCAGGTCCGCGAGCCGCCGTCCGGTCTCGTAGACCATCTGCGTGATACGCGTCATCTTGTCGAACTCGATCTTCGATACCTCGTCCGTGTTGGCGTGATAGTCGGGATGCAGCCCGGTCGTGAAGAAGATGATCGGCACGCCCTTGGCGGCGTAGCTGTAATGATCACTGCGGTAGTAGAGCTGCTCGAGGTCGGCCGGGTCGTTGAACTCGTAGTTGAGGGTCAGTGGCCTGGGCATGGCCGCATTCGCCGCGCCATTGAGCGCGTGCAGCTCGCTGCTGATCCGATCCGAGCCGACCAGGTACACAGTGTTCGCTTCGCTCGCCTTGTTGTCGCGATTGCGCCCGATCATGTCGATGTTCAGCTGCGCGACGATGGAGTCCATCGGCACGGTCGGGTAGTCGGCGAAGTATCGCGATCCCCACAGCCCGCGCTCTTCGCCGGCATGCCACACGAAGAGCAGCGAGCGCTTCGGCTTCGGGCCCTCGGCAAAGGCCTTGGCCAACGCCATGATCGCGACGGTCCCCGATCCGTCGTCGTCCGCGCCGTTCCAGATGCGATCGTCTTCTGCGCCGGACGTCACGCGTCCGGGAGCCCCGGCGCGGCGGACGCCGGTGTCCCGTGTGACCTCGCCTTCGGCGTACCCGACGTGATCGTAGTGGGCGCCGAACGCAACGTAGCTGTTCTTCAGGTGCGGATCGGCGCCTTCGATGACCGCCACGACGTTCTTGGTGAGCTGCGTCCGGACGACCTGGTAGTCCGCATCGACGTTGAAGGTCATCGTCGCGCCGGCGACGCGGAACGACGGCAGCTCCTCCTGCGCCGCCGCCCGCCGTTTCAACTCGTCGTACTGGATCGGTGCGTGACTGAAGAGAAACGTGAAGAACGCGTCGTTGGCGCTCACGTTTGGCGGCAATGGCGCGTCGAGCCGTTGCACGGTGGTGAAGTCGGCCGCCGGCAGTGGAACCCCGCGCCCGCCACCTCCCCTTCCCGTTTCTCCCGGCGGTCGCACCGTTCCCGCCTGTCCCGCCGGTCCTGCCGCTCCGGCCCGTCCAGCCGCTCCGGCCTGGCCAGCCCGTCCCGCCTCGGACATCGGGCCGATGCTCGCCGCGGCCCCGAGTTGTTCGGTTGCATACCGATTCCGACCGCTGAGCACCCGGCGGAACACGGACCGGTCCATGTCTTTGGGACCGTTCGCCCCCAGCCAGACCACCGCGGCGCCTTTCACGTCCTTGCCGCGGAAATCGACGTGGCTGGCGCCAGGCGCGTCGAGGCCGTAGCCGGCAAACTCCACGCGATCGACGGTGAACCGCCGCGCGCCGCCCATGTTTCTCGGAAAGGCGATCGCATCGCCGTCAGCGAACGTGCGAGTCTCGCCATTGACAGTCACACTGACAGTGGATCGAGAGGTCGTCTTGACGCCGAGGACGCGCACGGTCTGAAGATACGATCCGTGATCGCCCGCCGGTCTGACGCCCCACGCGTGCAGATGGTCCGAGATATAGCCGGCCGCCAGTCCGAAACCGGTCGTGAAAACCGCCCGCCCTTCGAGTTCGTCGGAGGAGATATAGGTCAGCCATTCCCGAAGCTCGGACGTCGTGATCGCTCCGACGCCGACGCTGGCGGCGGCCGTTCCCACCACAGCGACGATGACGAAGGTTGCCGCCCACCCCCGAAGGCCCCGGCGACGACGGTCCATGCATCCCCCTTGGCTAAACCCGGTCAAGGGCTTTACTATAGCCTCCGCTTGCACCATGATGGGAGTTCAGGTAAGGTTTTTCCCACTGACACCGGCTGCCAGCGTGTGCCCCTGCCACCCCGCGCTCTCTCGCCCCTTCTTCCCATATTAGGAGACAGTTGATTGGCCGTTCGTCTGTTCGTTGGTAATCTCGCCTACAGCACTACCGAAGCCGACCTGCGCAGCTACTTCGGCGCGGTCGCGCCGCCCTCTCAGGTCGTGCTGCCGGTCGATCGGGAAACCGGTCGGCCGCGAGGATTCGCATTCGTCGAGTTCATCGATCGCGCTCACGCCGAACAAGCGATTCAACGCTTCAACGGACAGCCATACAACGGACGGCCGCTCGCAGTCAGCGAGGCGCGCGCCCGCGAGGATCGCGGTCCGGGAGGACCGCGGCCGGGCGGCTACTCGTCGGGGCCGAGACCGGCCGGCGCAGGATTCACGCCCAGGCCGGGTGGCGGCTTCGGTGCGCCGCGGCCATTCGACTCGGGAGGCGGCGCGCCCACCGGTGCGGCGGCCCGCAGCCGGAACTTCGGCCCCGATGCCAAACCGCAACGCGGCGGCAATGCCAAAGGCAAGAAGAAGGGCGACGACAAGCCGCGCGGACCGATCCCGATGAAGAACACCGGCCGCTCCTTCAGCCTCGACGACGTCGACGCGCCGGACGACGAGATGCCGGAAATCGACGACGTCGCCACGAGCAAACCATCGGACGAACTCGACAAAGACGACGATAACTGAGGCGGTCAGCAGGACGCCACGTCATCGACTCACCAATGTGAACCGCCTCCGCCAGTGGCCTGTCTTCGCGGCACCCTATCGAGCAGGTCGACGGGTTTCCACGCGCGCCCGTAGGCGTGAGATGTTCCGCGCAAAGGAATTCCTCTAAAGTGAAAAGCGGCGATACCGATGGCACCCTGGCGACTCGCGAGCGCTACGGTTTCCAGCGTGTGCGGGTGACCATCAGCGCGATACCGCCGCCGGGAAGCGCGACGGGGGAAAATGCCCAATAGTCGGCCTGGTGATGGACGACGGTCCGGCCGGCGATCGATCCGACGGCCGCGCCGAAAATAACATCGCTCAGGTAGTGACGGTTGTCGTGGATGCGCGACATCGCCACGTACGAGGCGATCGCGTAACCGAGCAGCGATTTTCGCCAGCCCAGATGCCGCTCGATGACGGTCGCCGTGGCAAAGGTTACCGACGCGTGACCGGACGGAAAGGACTGATGATTGCTGCCGTCCGGGCGCTCCCGATGCACCGCGAACTTGAGTGGCTCAACCAGGAGTTCGCTGAGGATCTGCGCCTGCAGGAGATCCATGCCGAGGTGGGCGACTTTCGGCTGATCGCGCAGTCGGCCGACCGCGTAGGTCGCGAGCGAGAAGGCGATTTGCTCCGGCGTGTCGCCGAGATACTTGCCAGGGGCGAAGATCGTATTCACCGTATCGTAGTGACTCAACAGTCGGGCGTTGAACGATTGGTCCGCGGGATGCGCCGCCAGTGCGAGCCCGCCGCCGATCGCCGCCACGTAGACGTTCTGCATCTCGGGCAGATGCTTGATGTCCTCGCCGAGATTGCCGAGCAGGGCTCGGATTCCGGTGTGGACTGGCGTCGGCGGTTCCTTCGCCTGAGCTTTCTGATCCTGAGGATCCGGCTGGGCAGTATGCTCCTCTTGAGGCGGGCCAGAGAGCGCGAGCGCGAGCGCCGCAGTCAGCAGCAACATCGCCAGTATCTACCCAAGAAGGGTGCCAATGAACGCCTGGGAACAGATTCTCGAGAAAATACGAGCGCGAATGCCGGCCGAGGATTTCAGGCGCTGGTTTGGCGGGACCAGCTACGCCAGCGACTCAGGGGATCAGCTCACGGTGTGGGTGCCCACTGAAGCGGTGCGCCGCCATATCGTCACGCACTATGAGAATGCCATCGAGCGTGAGCTCGCGGCGACCGGCCGTGCGTTCACGCACGTGCGCCTGGTCGTCAGCGGCACCGACGAAGACGACGAGGAGTAAGGACCGGATCGGCCGGCTCGACCTCAGCGCGGGTCGGCGTCGTAGACCTGCGTGATCGTCCGCGGCTGGCCCGATCGCCCCCCTTCCATCACCACAGTCAGTCGCAGCTGCTTGCGTTCCGGATCGACGGCGAAGGTCTGGGTCATCTTGCCGCGTCCGAGACCGTTGATCTCGCTGACTAGCTTGCCGCCGTCCCATTTGGTCTTTCGCTCGATCTTGGTGTTCTCGTCCTTGATTTTCTTGCCGTCTGGCGAAAGCCGCGTCGTGCGTCCGTCGGCCGCGGTGAGCACCACCATCGACTCGGTCTGCGTGATGACCAAATGATCCGACGGGTTCGTGATGTCGCGCATCGCGTCTCGCATCCGCGCCATGTCCTCCGGGTTCATCGCGGGCGCGCCGCCACCACGTCCCATCCCGCCGCCGCGGCCGAAACCGCCGCCGCCGAAACCACCGCCGCCGAATCCGCCCCCGCCGCCGCGACGCCGGCCGCCGCCGCTGCCGCGACCCTGGGGACTGTCGTCGCCGCCCCGCTGGCCGGATCCCGCGGGGGCGTCGCTGAGATCCGCGTTGCGCGTCCAGCCACCGGCGAGCGATGGGGCGGCCGCGGACGCCTTCTCTTGTGCAGCGAGGGGATCGGGAATCGTCGTGAGCGTCGCCATGATGATGAGGGAGAGCAAGCTTCGCATGGCTCGATTATGCGAAGCACTGAGAGGGTGGGAACGTGAAAAGAGTGTGACAGGCGGGACGGGGCGGATTGCAGATTGCGGATTGCAGATTACGATGTTCTTACGAGCAGCGCGTGACCTGGTACCGCAGCCTCTATTGGCGCATCGCCCTCGGCGTGATCGGCTTTCTCGCCGCGATGCTGATCGTCCAGGCCATGCTCTTCGTGTGGGCGGTGTCGCAGTCGGGGCGATCGCTGCCCGGGCAGTCACCGGCGCGGTTCGGGCTCACGATCGCGCTCGATCTCTCGAGCGCGCTCGAGCGCGATCCTCAGATTGATCTTGCACGCTACGTGCGCGATCAGTACGCACAGTACACGCATCCGTTCTTCGTGATGCTTGCCGACGGCAAGGTGATCACGAGCGGGAGCTCGACCGTCGCCGATCCGCTGCTCGCCATGGCCCGGATGATGCTCGTGCGCTGGACCGAGCGCCCGCCGGGCCGCCGCGGCGAGCGCGGGGACGGTCCCCGGTTCGAGCGGCCATTTGCGGGTCCACCCGCTGGCGTCGAAGGCCCGGGCCGCGGCGGAGCCCCGCCCGGCTTCCCCTTCGACCGCGGTCGCGAACGCTTCGCCCGCCCCTCACCGATCATGGTCTCGGGCCGCCTCGCCGGCGTCGTTGTCGTACCGCCGCAGGCGCCGTTTGGATTTCTGCTGGGCCGTTTCGCTCCGATGCTCGCGCTGGTTGCGGCCGGCGTGCTGATTGTGGGGACCGTGCTGACGTCGGCCATGATCTTCGGGCCGGCTCGGCGGCGACTCCGTTCGCTGGAGACGGCGGCGCGCAGCCTCGGCGCCGGGGACCTGACGGCGCGCGCGCCCGAGCGCGGCGGCGACGAGATTGCCGCCGTCGCGAGCGCGTTCAACGCGATGGCCGGCGATCTGTCCGCCCGGGCCGAAGCGCTCGCGGCCTCCGATCGCGTCCGCCGGCAGCTGCTCGCCGATGTGTCGCACGAGCTGACCACCCCGGTAACCGCGATGCGCGGCTACCTCGAGACGCTGACCATGCCCGAGCTATCGCTCGACGAGGAGACGCGGGCCCGGTATCTGACCATCATCAGCGACGAAACCCATCGTCTCGAGCGCTTGATCGGCGAGCTGCTCGACCTGGCGCGCCTCGACGGCGGCGGCGGGTCGCTGCGCATCGACCGCGTGCCGGTCGCGGACCTGTTCGATCGTGTCACCGCCCGCCATGAGCACGCGGCGCAGTCGGCCGGAGTGGTGCTCGCCACGTCGATCGAACCGGGCGCTGTACACGTGCAGGGCGACCGCGATCGGCTCGAGCAGGCGTTGCAGAACCTGGCCGCCAACGCGATCCGGTATTCGCCCCGCGGCGGCACGCTCCGCCTGACGGCCAGGGCGGTCGGCGGTGCCGTGGCCATGTCGGTCGAGGATGAGGGAGTGGAAGGGATCGCGGCGGAGCACCTGCCGCACATCTTCGATCGCTTCTACAAGGCGGACGCGTCGCGCGCCGGGGTCAAAGGCGGCAGCGGACTCGGATTGTCGATTGTCAAGGCGATTGTCGAGCGCCATGGCGGCACGATATCCGTCACGAGCGTTCCGGGTCGTACCGTATTCGAGGTCGTATTGCCGAGGGAAGCGTCCGTTCCTTCCACTGCGTCCGCGCAAACGCCTGGCGGGAACGGTCCGTGAAGAGGCCGCCCGTTACGCCGCCGTCTGTGACTGTTCCGGTTCCCGCTTGGGCTCGGCCTGGGCACGAATCTGCTCGCGCAGCCAGACGACAGGCTCAGGCTGACGGGCCACAAACGCCTGCCACTCGGCTTCCGAGAGGGTGACGGAGATGACGCGCTCGCGCTCGTTGCTCATGCGCTACAGAATACGCACCCGCGACGTACTCCGAAAATAGAATGATCTGATAGAACCCATCTGAATTGTCGATGGATTATCCGACGACGCCGTCGCCGCGGCCCCGCGGCGCGAGGCGCAGCTTGTCACGGATCGATCCAAAGGCCAGCAACAGCTCATCCACGATCCGGGGCACCCGGTTGGCCCTCGCGTAGACCCACCCGGTTTCGCGCACCAGAGCGTGGTTCTCAATCCGCACGCAGAAAAGCTGGCCGGCCTTCACTTCGCGAGCGACAGACTGATACGGCACGATGCCGACGCCAAGGCCGGTCTTGACCATGGCCTTGATGATCTCCACGTTCTCGGTATCCATGACGATGGTCGGCTCGATGTTCTGGGAGGCAAAGAAGTTGTCGATGACCCTTCGGGTGGCCGAACCGACCTCGAACAGCACGAACGGCAGGCCCGCCAGGTCGCGCGCCTGAACTTTGCGGCGCTTGGCCAGGTGATGGGTGGGGGCGGCGATGAGCAGCAGCTCCTCGCGCAGCGCCGGCACCGTCACCAGATCGTTCTCCTCGACTGGCAGCGTCAGGAGCCCGGCGTCGACGCGGCCGCCGCGAATCTCCTGGACGGACCGCCCCGCCAGTGCCACCGTCAGCCGCACATCCAACTGCGGATGGACCCGGCGCAGATGCTTGAGCAGCGGCGGAAAGACGTAGAGACAGACGGTCATCCCACCCGAGAGCCGCAGGGTGCCGCGCAGCTCCCGCGTCCGGTCGGTAATCGAACCGACGGTCTCGCGGACGTCGAGGAAGACACGCTGACCGAGCTGCACGAGGCTCTCAGCGGCCGGCGTCATCCGCACCTGACGGCCGACCCGCAGAAACAGGGGCTCGCCGAGCTCCTCCTCGAGGAGCAGTATCTGTCGGCTGATCGCCGACTGCGACACGTGCAGCTTCCTGCCGCACGCAGTGAAGGAGCCCGTTTCAGCGATGGCCTGAAGGATTTCGAGCTGCCGGAGATCCATGGGGTGAGGATGACTGAGCCTAGTGACGAGCCTTTCTGAAGCTGACGCCCTTGGCTTCAGGGCCCAGCCATGTGACCAGGAAGCCGGTCACGAACACGAGCGACACCAGCCCTCCCATCGCCTGGGTATAGCTGAACCGCTCGCCGAGCGCGGCCTCGACGTACGGGATGCTGGCCGCAAACATCACGCCCAGCTGATAGGCAAACCCCGGAAAGAAGCCGCGCAGGTGGTTCGGCGACAGCTCGTTGATGTGCGCGGGAATCACGCCCCACGCGCCCTGCACGAAGAACTGCATCAGGAAGACGCCGATCAGAATCCGCCAGGGGCTGGCGCCGGCAATCCAGAACGGCACGACCACCAGCGCGCACACGATGGCGATCATCATCGCTTTGCGTCGCCCGGCCAGGTCCGAGTAATAGCCGAAGACGAGGCCGCCGAGAATCGCGCCGATTCCCGCCAGCACCGTGATGTCCGCGATGCGTGTCTTGGCGTAGCCCACGCTCGACAGTAGCGTCGGGTACATGTCCTGCGTACCGTGCGACATGAAGTTCATCATGGTCATCAGCAGGACGAGATAGACGAAGCGCCGCCAGTGCCCCGGCAGCGAGCGGCGATAGCTGGCCCAGTCGGTCCGATGCTCGTGCCAGGCATCGGACTCCTTCACGTTGGCGCGGATGAACAACGACAGCAGCGCCGGCAATCCGCCAAGGAAGAACATCAGGCGCCAGCCGTTGCCGGGGTACATGGTGTTGAACGCGGGATAGACCAGACGGAACGCGAGCGCGGCCAGCAGGCTGCCCAGGGCGTAGCCTTCCTGCAGCAGGCCCGACAGCAGACCGCGCAGCCGGGGAGACGCCGACTCGAGCGCCAGCGACGCGCCGACGCCCCACTCGCCGCCCATCCCGATGCCGAACAGCATGCGCAGCAGCAGGAACGTCTGGTAGCTCGGCGCCAGCCCGGACAGGACCGAGATCACCGCATAGAAGATGACGTTGAGCATCAGCGGCAGCCGGCGGCCGAAGCGATCCGCCATGATGCCGAACAGGATGGCGCCAATCGGACGGGTGGCCAGCGCCACGGTCAGGGTGAAGGCGATATCCGGGCGGGTGCGACCGAACGATCGGGCGATGTCGTCGATGACCAGCGTCAGGATGAAGAAGTCGAACGCGTCGAGAGTCCATCCGAGAAAACCGGCGAGCACCGCGTTGCGTTGGTTTCTGCGCTCTGCCACCGACATCGTATGCGCGGCATCTCCCAGGCGAGTAGACATGTTGGCGGAATGTAGAAAAGGTTCGGGGTTCCGGGAATCCAGCGACCAGCGATTCAGTATCTTAAGCTAGAACTCTGCGGGCCTGGCGGGACCGGCCTCGATCGTCGTCGCCTGACGCCGCGTCAGCGCAAGGTGCGCGAGCCCGGCCGCGAAGAAACCGACGAACCAGGCGTAGTCGTAGAGCGGTTTGAGTACCGGCACGACGAAGCCGCCCCAGGCCAGCGCGCACCCGACCGCGGTGGCGGCGATCGCGCGCAGGTTCCAGCCGCCGTATGCACCGTCGGCCAGGTAGAGATCCTCGAGCCGCAGCTCGCAGCGGCGCACGATCCAGTAGTCCACCACCAGCACGCCGGCGATCGAGCCAAGGCCGCCCGAATAGCCGAGCAGCCAAGTGTAGATGTAGCCGGACGGATCCGCCAGCAGCCGCCACGGCTGAATGGCGATACCGAGCAGCCCGGTGATCAGTCCGCCGGTCTTGAAGCTGACCACGCGCGGAAACGCGTTGGCGAAGTCGTTGGCTGGAGACACGACGTTGGCCGCGATGTTGACGGCAATCGTGGCGACGACCACCGTGAACATCGAGATGGCGACGATGGCTGGCGAGCTGAACCTGCCGACCAGCTGCACCGGATCCCAGATGGCTTCCCCATAGATGATCGCCGTCGCGCTGGTGATCATGACGCCCATCGCCGCAAACAGCGACATCGTGGTCGGCAGCGCCACGGCCTGACCGAGCATCTGCTCGCGCTGGCTCCGCCCGAACCGGGTGAAATCCGGCATGTTGAGCGAGAGCGTCGCCCAGAACCCGATCATGGCGGTGAGCGACGGCACGAACACCGGCCAGAACTCCGCGAAGGTGCGAAACCGGCCCGGCTGGGCGAGCAGCGGGCCCAATCCGTTGGCCTTGACGATCGCCCACCACAGCAACGCCGAGGTCATCACCAGCACGTAGGGCGCCGCCCAATTCTCCACTTCGCGGACCAGATCCATCCCGCGATAGATGATGAACACGTTGAGGCCCCAGAACAGCAGGAACGACAGCCATTCGGTCGTGGTGTGCCCGGCGAATCCGGCGCCCAGCAGCAGCGGCCAGCCCGGGATCACCGTCTTGAAGAACACCTGCAGCGCCTCGCCTCCGATCCAGGCCTGGATGCCGAACCAGCCGCAGGCGACCAGCGCGCGCATCAGCGCCGGCACATTCGAGCCGAGGGTGCCGTAGGCGGCGCGGGCAAAGACCGGAAACGGAATGCCGTACTTGGTGCCCGGATGCGAGTTGAGGAGGATGGGCGCCAGGACGATGGTGTTTCCGAGCAGGATGGTGAGCAGCGCCTGCGACCAGTTCATGCCCGACGCCAGCAAGCCTGACGCGAGCATGTAGGTCGGAATGCAGTGCGCCATGCTGACCCACAGCGCGGCGTAGTTGTAGGTCGTCCAGTTCCGGCGCGCGAGGGGGACCGGCGCCAGATCGTCGTTGTACAACGAGCTGGCCTCGACCCGGCGGGCGTCGATCAGCTCGACCCGTCCATCGGCAAGCTGCCGCTCGTTGTACATCGTCGTATAGTAGCTGCTCACGCTGTGGAGGCTTCGATGAAAACGCTTCTGCCGGTGCTGGCGTCGGTCGCGGCGCTGGCGATGACACCACCCGCCGCGTTCGCGCAATCGAAGAGCACTGGCAAGACTCACCTGCGTCATGTCTTCGTCAGCGTGACCGACGGTCAGGGCGCCGCGGTCGATGGGCTGACGGCCAGCGACTTCACGGTGAGCGAGGCCGGCGTGACCCGGCCGATCTCGCGCGTGGCGCCGGCCAAGGATCCGATGCGCATCGCGCTGATGCTCGACACCAGCGACGCCGCCGCGCCGGCGCTGACCCACGTGCGCAGCGGCGTCGCCAACTTCCTCGATGCCCTCCCTCCCGAAGATGAAGTGATGCTCATCACGACCGGGCGGCAACTGCGAGTCCGCGTGCCGCCGACCACCGATCGCCGGAAGCTGAAGGAGACCGCGGCCGGCCTGTTCACCGATGGCGCGGGGACGGTGCTGATGGATGGCCTGCTCGAGATCGACGAGCGCTTCTTCAAGAAGTTCGACGATCGCTGGCCGGTGCTGGTGATCTTCACCAGCGACGGCACGGAATCCAGCGCCGGTGCCCGCGAGAAGGAGTTCAGGAACTGGGTGCCGATGCTCGGCCCGCGCGGCTTCACGGTGCACGCGTTCGTCATGAAGACACCAAAAGGCAGCGGCATGCCGGACGTGGTGGCCGAGAGCCTGGCGCGAAACACCGGCGGCCGCTACGACGTGATGAATACCACCATGGCGCTCCCGGAAAAGATGAAGGCGCTTGGTGAAAGGCTGGCGCTCGACCATCGCAACATGAGCATGTGGTACGAGGTCGACATCCAGACCGACGCCAGCGAGCTCGGGCCCGTCGACGTGGCCGTCAAGCGCGAAGGGGTGCGCCTGGAGATCGCCAACAGCCGGCGGTGATCGGTCAGTTCTCGACCTTGGAGGCTTTCCAAACGCAAGGTGCGGACCGCCAGAACGGATATAGTGTCCCCGGCGAAATCGAGATCTGACCCCATGGCCGACACGACGATTCCCGACAAGTCGCTCGCCGCGATTCTCGACCTACTCGATCGCGCCAACGTGCGCGTGGCGGAACAGTTTCCGGGCGACTCCTCAGCGCGCCAGCCGGTGCACGTCGTCTACGGCGGCGCGCATCTGTTCACGGCGGACACACCCCGGAAGCTTGGCGCCGCCGCGCTGCGGGCGCTGCAGGAACACGCGCCAGACGCGGCGGCGCTCGCGTCCGCGTTCGGCCTGGATCCCGCGCTCGCGCACCGCATCCGCCCGCGCGTGGTCGAGAAACTGACGCGCGAACCGATCGAGGATTTCCGCATCGACTTCGAGGATGGGTTCGGCATCCGGCCCGACCAGGAGGAGGACGATCAGGCCCGGCGGGCGGCCGCCGAAGTCGCCACCGCCATGCGCGACGGGATGCTGCCACCCTCGATAGGCATTCGCATCAAGCCGCTCAACGACGAACTGAAGCGGCGGAGCCTCCGTACCTTCGACCTGTTTCTCACGACCCTGCTCGAGAACAGTGGCGGCGCGCTGCCGGCGAACTTCGTGGTGACGCTGCCGAAAATCACTTCGCCCGAGCAGGTCACGGCGCTGGCGTCGGCGTGCGACGCGTTCGAGTACTGGCGCGATATCGGCCCGCTCGCGCTGAAGTTCGAGCTGATGATCGAGACGACGCAATCGGTGTTCGCGGCCGACGGCAGCGTGGCGCTGCCGCGCCTGATCGCCGAGGGCCATGGCCGCATCGTCGCGGCGCACTTCGGGACCTACGATTACACGGCGGCCTGCAGCATCACCGCAGCGCACCAGCACATGGGCCATCCGGCCTGCGACTTCGCCAAGCACGTGATGCAGGCCGCGCTCGCCGGAACCGGGATCTGGCTGTCGGACGGCGCCACCAACGTGATGCCGATCGGATCGCGCGAGGTGGTGCACCGGGCGTGGCGCCTGCACGCCGGCCACGTGCGCCATTCCCTGACCACCGGCTTCTATCAGGGATGGGATCTGCACCCGGCACAACTGCCGTCGCGCTTCACCGCGGTCTATGCCTTTTTTCTCGAAGGCCTCGACGCCGCCTCCGAACGCCTGAAGAACTTCGTGGAGAAGGCGGCGCAGGCCACGCTGGTCGGCGACCTGTTCGACGACGCGGCGACCGGGCAAGGCTTGCTGAATTATTTCCTGCGGGCCATGAATTGCGGCGCCATCACGGAGGACGAGGCGGTCGAGAAGAGCGGGCTGACGCTGGGCGAACTGCGCGGGCGATCGTTCGTGAAGATCCTCAAGACCAGAGGCACGGCCTGAAAGCCCGCGTCAGAAGACGATGGTCAATGACGCGGTGAGCGCGGCCAGTGGCTCGGACGATTTACGGAGCACCGCCATCACGTTGCCCTTGAGGTGACCGCAGCCGATCGCGACGCCCGGCACCGGTCCAAACTTGATATCGGTCGTGTTCCGGTTCGGATACTGATAGTACGCGAGCGTGAGCGCGGCAACCGCGAACAGGTTGCAGCCGGCCGGGAGCGGAGCCATCCGGAATTCGGCTCCCGCCGACAGCGGCAGCACGAGCCCGCGATTGCTGTTGCGCAGCGCGTCGAATTCGACGAAGAACCGATCGGGCTTGAGGTAGTAGCGAAGTCCGAGACCCCAGTTGTCCTCGTTGTAGTCGATGCTCCGATCGACGTGATAGCTCAAGCCCCAGAGCGCGATGCCCCAGTGCGGATCTTCAGCATGAGCCGGCGCGGGAAGCACGCCGAGCAGGATGAGTGTGACCATCAAGCGAGCCGGTGACCACACAACTCGCCTAGGAGCCCGGCTGGTCGGCGTAGCCTTCGGCGTCGTAGCCGCCGCGATAGTCCTTCTCTTCGGCCCGCCGGATCTTGGACTGCAACACGACGCGATCGCGGCGGAGGCCGATGAAGTCGTCGAGCCGGGTCCACCCCTGCCCGGCGTGTTTGTCGAGAAAGTGCGCCAGCCCCTGGTTCAGCCCCTTGATGATGTTCGGACCGATCGCATGATCCAGCATCGCCGCGGTGCAGACCTGCACCGTGCCGCAGCCGAGCAGGAAGTAGTTCAGGGCGTGCTCGAAGGTGGAGATGCCGCCGATGCCGGAGAAGCTCCGATCGGGAAAGGCCTGCGTGAGCTGCGACATCTTCGCCAGCGACAGGGGCAGGATCGCCGGGCCGCCGAGGCCGCCGGTCGAGACCAAGCCATCGACCTGCACCTCGAACTCGAGCGTCTCGCTGTCGATGAGCGGCAAGGAGGTGAAGGTGTTGGACGACACCACCGCATCGGCGCCACCGAGGAACGCGCCGCGCGCCTCGACCACGATGTCGGTGGTGGAGGGCGTGAGCTTGGCCCAGACCGGAATCGTCGCGACCTCCTTGACCGCCTGGGTCACGATTGACACCAGCTCCTGGTTTTTGCCGACATTCGAGCCCATGTCAGGGCGATCCATGTGAGGGCACGAGAGGTTGAGCTCGAGCGCGTCGCAGCCCTGCTGCTGGCAGGCCAGCGCCAGCTCCTGCCAGTGGCGCAGCTCGGTGTCGTTGCCGGAACCGGCCATGATCGAAGCGACCACCGCATGCCGCGGAAACGCCTTCTTGATCCGTCCGAGCCGCGGCACCCACCAGTCCAGCGTCTTGTCGGAGATCAGCTCCCAGTTCCACGACGAGTGCAGCGCCGCACCAGGACGCTTCTTCATCGAAAGGTGGGCGGAGTCGGCATCGGCACGAAGGAACTTCGTCTTCGGGCCGATCACGTTGACGACCGGGTGCAACCCGATGGTCTTGGTCACGACTCCCCCCCAGCCGGCCTCGAAGGCGCGCACGATGTTCGATTCCGATTCGGTCGGCGGCGCCGACGACAGCAGAAACGGATTCTGAAAGCGCACGCCGGTGAATGTCGACGACAGGTCGGCCGCCATGGTGTCTCCTCGGCTCGGCTCGAGCCTTGGCGCGATGCTTCGGTGCTCGGCTGAAGCCCTCGCCTCATGGGTAGCGTAGCGCCGAAACGCGTCAGCCGGGTGAACGTCGTATCGTCGCCTCGATCAGCCCGAACGGCTGATCGGTCGCGACGAAGATCTCGTTGGGGTTGTCGAGGCCGAACGGCTGCAGGTCGACGAGCAGATGATGCCGGTTGGGCAGCGAAAGGGTAATCGCCGACAGTTCCCGGCAGGCCGCCAGTGCCGCCTCCCCCATCGCGTAGAGCGTGTGCTGCACCGAGCGGCTGAGGTGTGCGGCGAAGGTCTCGACCAGCGCCCGGCGCACGTCGGCGCGCACAGCAAAGTCTGTCGTGCCCGGCTGATAGGCCCACGACGCGGTGATCGATGTTGCCATGATCCGATCGTCGGTCTCGGGCAGCGTCGTGTACTGATCGCGAGGAAAGCCGGAGAACGCCGAATCGGACGTCTTGAGCATCACCAGATTCGCAAGGCCGGACCTGATCTCCGCCCCGCGCGCGTCACTGGTGACCCGCGCGGTCCAGCGCTCGGCTCCGGGCTGCACGAACGCGTACGGATGCGGACGCCCGCCGACCGACACCCGGGTCCACGGCTGCTCGACCGCGCTGATGCGCACGCGCGACACAGCCGGCTTGGCGAGAAAGTGATCCGCCAGCCTGACGACGAACCGTTCGATCTGGTCAATCGGGTGCTGGCGCGCCAGCGCGTAGACCGTATTCTTCATCGTGTCGGTGGCCAGGCACGACGCGTTGTCCCCGTCCACGTAGACCGCCGCGAAGGCGCCTTCGAGCTGCACATCGATGGTCACGTCGACGAGCTCGTGTGACGCCGGCACACCCGCACCCGCCAGCTGTGAAGGCCGCTGCGGACGGCGCACCTTGACCAGCCGGATGCGGGACTTGCCGTAGCGATTCGCGATCAGTTCGGGCATCCGGATTTCACCAGCTCCGTCTCTGTACACCATCGACGCAACGAACCTGCGTCTGACTCTGACAATGCACGGTTCACGCGCCCCGATAGGTGCTGTACCCGAACGGGCTGAGCAGCAGCGGCACATGGAAATGCTCGTCGGGGTCCCGCACGTTGAACGTAATTTTGACTTCGGGAAAAAATGCCACGGTGAGCCCCTGCTGTCGGTGAAAGGCGCCGACGTCGAAGGTCAGGCGATAGGTGCCCGGCGACACCGGCCCCCCGGTGAGGGTATTGACGCGCCCTTTCTCGTCGGTCGTGCCGCGGCCCACAGGCGCCCATTCGCTGGCCTGCCGGACCTCGAGGATGACTGTGACGCCCTGGGCCGGCTCACCGCGCGCGATGTCGAGCACGTGTGTCGTGATCATGGCGCGTCCGACTCCAATTCGAGCAGCTTGATCAGCCTCAGCTGTGTGATCTTCCGCTGTTCCGCCGCCGCCGTTGCCAACTCTTCGGCTCGATCATGCCGCATTCTCATCTCGAGCATCGCCAGCATCTCGTCGCCGGTTCTTCCGGTGGCGCAGGCGATGAAAATGTAACCGAAGCGGGCCTGGTAGTCGCGGTTGACCTCGGCGAGACGGCGTCGCGTCTGTCCCGGGGCACCGGCCACCCCGGCCTGTTCCTGGTCCGACCAGGCTCCCGGGCGGGCCGCGCCGCGGTCCGGATCGGGATCACACCGGGCGCTCGGACCTTCCCCAATCTGCGGGTGCGCCGCGAACGCCTCGAGCCAGTCGGACGGATCGAGCGACAGCCAGATCGCATCAGCACGGCCGGCCATCGCGTCGGCGCTCGCGAAGGGTCTGGCCTCCGCCATCAGACGCGCCCACCGGGTCGAACCGCAGCAGCGCAGGAACGCGCGCGCTGCGGCGCCAACGGCGAGCGCGTTCAACGCCGCGAGGCCCATTACGCCGGTCGCCCGAACAGTCGCAGGCGTGCGATGCCGCCGTCGGGAAAGATATTGAGCCGCGCATGGGTAACGGCGCCGGCCTCTCGCAGCTCCTCCTCGAACGCATGACAGGCGTCGGGCTGCAGCGGGATGCGTGGCAGCAGTTCGATCCAGGCCGCACCCTCGAGCTGCTGACCGTGTTCGAGCCGAGCCGCGTCGAGGCTGCAGGCGCCCGGGGCATTGCCCTTGAAATGACGCGTGTCGACCACCACGCGGCGGATCGCGCCAGAGGCGCCCATCCGGACGACCGTCCAATCGTGTCCGGGGCCACGGCGGCGCTTCGTCTCCCAGCCATCGCCCATGTGCGTCGCGTCTCCCGGCATGATCAGGTTGTGGCGCGATCCGTAGAACATGTTGCTGCACGACACCACGGTCCCGCCGTGCTCGACTGCGGCGAGGTCGACGTCTCCGTAGCGGGACAGTCGGTTCCAGTCGGGCACCACTTCACCGTAGACGCGCAGCCGCGCGACCCCCCCGTCCGGATAGATGCGCAGCCTCAGGTGGGTGGCCGCCAGCGCCCCGTCGATCGCGAAGACGTTGTCGGTGTTGCCGGTGAGCGACTGCCGGGGCAGCAGCTCGCGCCACGGCGCCTGCAGCAGCGCGTCGGGCGTCGGCAGGCCCGGCAGATCGCATGCATCGATCGCGCACGACTCGGGATAGTTGCCGGTAAAGAACGTCGTTTGGACGTCGACGCCGCGCGCAATCCCGCGTGCACCCAGGCGGACCAGGCACCAGTCGTGCGCATCGGGTCCGAGATCGCGGCGGCGGCGGGTCTCCCAGCCATCCATCCACTTGCCCCGCTCGGTGTAGTCGCCTTCGCGCCACACCGGTGGGGCGGCCTTGAGCAGGTTCTCTTTGGGCGCGAAAAACTCGTCGTTGGCCGCTACGGCCGCCGCGCCAAGGCGCTCCGAGGCGAGATCGACCAGATCGAGAAACGGGGCCTTCATAGCAGCACTCCACCGTAGGCGCGTGCGAGCCTGTTCCGGTCCCAGACGCGTTCGCCGCGCACGAAGGTCGTCAGCACGGCGCCGGAGAGCGTCAGTCCCGCGTAGGGGGTCAGCTTGTGACGCTGCTGGAGTTGTTCCGGCTCGACCGAGAACTGTGCGTCCGGATCCCACACCACGAGGTCGGCGTCGAGTCCCTCCGCGATGCGTCCCTTCCGCTCGCTCAGGCCCGCCAGCGCCGCCGGTGCGCCGCTCATCCAGCGCGCGAGATCGACGAGGGCCACCGACCGCAGGTCGGCCGGCAACCGCGACGTCGCGCCGCGCTTCCCCGCACCGGGTGCGTCGTCCTGATCGCGACGGTCCGAGCCGCGATCGGCGGCATGGGCGGCGTGCGCCAGCACCGGGGATGCCTGCTGCCGCGCCGGCGAGAAGGGAACGCCGCGAGCGACAGCGGCCTGATACGCGGTCCAGACGGCCGGCAGCGACAGCTCGAGCGACGCAATCCCGCCCCAGGCGCGCGAGAAGTCGCCCGGCGTCTTGAGCGCGCGCGGCGCCGGCGAATGATCGGTCGCGATCAGATCGATCGCGCCGCTTGCCAGCCCGTCCCATAGCGCCCGACGGTGCCTGGCGCCGCGGATGGGAGGCGCGCACTTGAACTCGGTCGCGCCATCGGGAATCTCGTCGGCCGCGAACGTCAGGTAGTGCGGACATGTTTCCGCGGTGATCGGCACCCACGCGGCTCTGGCGCTGGCGATCGCTTCGACGCCTTCGGCCGACGACACGTGCACGATGTGCACGCGCGTGCGGAACTCCTCGGCGAGGCGAATCATCAAGCGGACGGCGTTCAGCTCCATCAACGCCGGACGAGACGCCAGGTACGAAGCGTATTGCGGATCGCGGGCCGCGGATGAATTCGATTGTGGATGTGATCGACTGCGGTCCTCGACCTCGGCGTGCACCAGGAGCGGTAGCTTGCGGCGCGCGAGAATGGGCAGCGCCCGCCGCAGATCGTCCTCGGTGACTTCAGGGAAATCGTCCACGCCTGAAGGGACGAGAAAGCACTTGAACCCGCGTACCCCGGCGGCGACCAGCGCGTCGAGTTCGTCTGCGTTGCCAGGCACGACGCCGCCCCAGAACGCGACGTCGACGTGACACTGCGCGCGCGCCGCCTTCATCTTCGCCTGCAGCGCGTCAACGCGAGTGGTAGCCGGCGTGCTGTTGAGCGGCATGTCTACGAGCGTCGTGACGCCGCCCGCTGCGGCCGCCCGTGTGGCGGTGTCGAACCCTTCCCAGTCCGTGCGCCCCGGTTCGTTGATGTGGACATGGGTGTCGACCAGCCCGGGCGAAATCACCAGGTCAGGCACGTTGAACACCTTCGCACCGGTCGGGTCGTCGCTCTCGAACTCGACGATGCGCTGGATGACGCCACCGGCGATGTGCAATGCGGCGGAATGCTCCCCTTCCGGCAGGACGACGCGGCGACTTCGGATTACCAGCACCGAGCACTCACCACGGAGGACCGTGGAAATGACGAAGCTGCAACGTATGCGGAGGAAGGGTGACCGCCGATTTCCATGGTGTTCGCCGCGGTGGCGCCATTGTCGTCAGCTGCGCGCGGCCCGCTTCAGAAACGACCCTGCACCGGCTCGACCCACGAACCGGCCGTTCTCGATCACCAACTGACCGCGCGACAGCACGGTGTCGGTGGCGCCGGTGACCTGACGTCCTTCGTACGGGTTGTAGTCGCAGTTCATGTGCAGCGTGGTGGCCGCCAGGGTGATCGAGCGATTCGGATCGAACACGACGATGTCGGCATCGGAGCCGGGCGCGATCGTGCCCTTTCGGGGGAACAGCCCGAAGATTTTGGCCGGGGAGGTGGACGTGAGCTCCACGAAGCGATTGAGGGAAATTCGGCCCGCCCGCACCCCGCCGTCGTAGACCAGGCTCATCCGCGTCTCCACGCCCGGCGCGCCGTTTGGAATCTTCGAGAAGTCGTGTTCCCCGAGCCGCTTCTCCGTCATGCAGAAGGGACAATGGTCGGTGGCAATGCATTGCAGATCGTTGAACGCGAGTCCACGCCAGAGCTGATCCTGCTTGGCGCGATCGCGCAGCGGCGGGCTCATGACGTACTTCGATCCGCCGAAGTCCGGCTCCTCATAGTCGTCGTAGGACAGGAAGAGGTACTGCGGACAGGTCTCGGCGAAGGCCGGCAGGCCGCGATCACGCGCCGCGGTGACCATCTCGAGCGCCTCGGCCGCCGACAAGTGCACGATGTAGATCGGCACGTCGGCGATCTCCGCCAGGGCGATGGCCCGATGGGTGGCTTCCGCTTCGGCCCGGGCCGGCCTGGTCAGCGCATGATATTTCGGCGCCGTCTTCCCTGCCGCGAGCGCGCGCTGAACCAGCACGTCGATGACGCCGCCGTTCTCGGCGTGCATGCAGATGGTTCCGCCGTTCTTGCCCGACCGCAACAACGCCTTGAAGATGCTGCCATCGTCGAGCATGAAGACGCCGGGATAGGCCATGAACAGCTTGAACGACGTGATGCCCTGACGCACCAGCGCGTCCATTTCGCCCTCGACCTGATCGGTGAGCTCGGTGATGATCATGTGGAAGCCGTAGTCGATCACGGCCTTGCCCTCGGCTTTTTTCGCCCAGGTCTCCCACGCCGTGTGGAGGGTCTGGCCGCGATACTGAATGGCGAAGTCCACGATCGTCGTCGTACCGCCGAAGGCCGCGGCACGCGTGCCGGTTTCGAAGTCATCGGCGGAGGTGGCGCCGCCGAACGGCATGTCCATGTGGGTGTGCACGTCGATACCGCCCGGCAGGACATATTTCCCGGTCGCGTCGATGACTCGATCCACGCCGGCAGCCTGGAGCTCGAGCGACATCCCGATGACCGCAATCTTCTCGTTTTCGATCAGCACATCGCCGCCATACTGATCGACCGCCGTGACGATGGTGCCGTTCTTGATCAATGTCCGCATCAGGGCCTGCTTGGAATTGCAGATTGCAGATTGCAGATTTCAGATTGCAGATTTCAGATTTCAGATTTCAGATCAATTCAGGGTGCAGATGAGGCGGCCGTCTGTTGTTGGCTCCTCTGCGCTTGAACAGTGGGCCCGAAAAGCAAGCCATTATAGCTATTGCGGAAGCAGCACCGGCTTGGCCTCGCGCCTCCACCCCTCTTCCCATGTCGGACGCGCGAGCTTGCGCGCGCCGGTCCGCAAACGCTCCAGCGCTTTCTGATCGAGCGGGAACGCCTCGAACAGCTCGAACAGGACGTCGGCCAGCTGGCGGCCGTTCGAAAAGAGGAGCCCATTGTCACCGTGACGGACGCGCTCGGCCAGGCAGGCTCCGTAGTCCAGCGCACAGACCGGCACGCCGGCGCCGAACAGGTCGGCGATCTTCATCGGGATATCGAGGCCCGACGAGGAGCGATGGAGGCACAACCCGAGATCGGCGCTGCCGACGACCCGCGGATAGTCCTCTGGCTCGAGAAAGCGCGCCCGCAGCTGAATCCGCCGCGCCGGCAGGCCGGCGAAACGGCGCTCGAACTCGGCGCGGCGGGCACCGTCCCCGGTCACCAGGATCACGAGCTCGGGGAAACGACGCGCGCCGGCGCCCGCCTCCCATCCGCGGATGCGCTCTTCCAGCCGCATCACCGCCTCGATGACGACATCGAAGTCTTCGTCTTCGGTCCAGCTGGTCGGGCAGACGATGAACCCGACGGTGCTGGCGCGGATGCCGAGGCGCGCAAACAGGGCCTGGCGGAAACGCTCGCGCTCGCCGCGATCGATCGCCGCGAACGCCGAAGCCGGCCGGTCATACAGCACATGCGCCTGCTGCACGCCGAAGCGGCTCTCGAGAAACGCGGCGAGGCCGCGCGACACGCACAGATTGGCGTCGACGCCGCGCGCGTCGCGCCGTTCCTGCCAGCGCGCCAGTCGAACGGCGGGATGCCACTGGCCGAGCCGCAGCTGAAGCAGCGTGTACCCGAGGTTGTGCCAGTCGATCACGAATCGCACGCCGCGACGACGCAAGGCAAACCAGCTGACCGCGAGAGTCGGGAACGCCGGGGGATTCTGGACGACGACGAGATTCGGCCGCGGCAGCGTGCGCAGGATGCGCCACAACTTGAAGCCAATGCGCATGGCGTCGAACAGGCCGGCAACCGCATAAGTCGAGCCCATCAGCCCGCCGCGGATCTTCAGTCGCGACGTCTGCAGGCGATGAACGTTGATGCGCGGCTCGTCGGTAATCTCACTGGGAAGCGGCGTGCCTTCGAGGCCGACCAGGTCGACATCGACACCGCTGGCCGCCAGCGCGTGTGCGTGGTACCGCATGCGGGCGCTGCGTCCCAGGTCTCCGAGGCAGACGACGGCGGCTCTCATTCAGGAAGTCGAGTGAAGGGGGCGAAAACATTCTACCTGCGTTGCGTGTCGGCCCAAAACCGCGCGAGCAGATTCGAGGTGACGCGCCGGCGGTACTCAGCGGTTGACCGGATGTCGTCGATCGGCTGGATCTCCTGCACGAGCTCGTACTGAGCCGCGTCGAGCGTCGCGCCATCGGCCAGGGCGTTCTCCGTACGCACCGCCCGGATGACCGTGGGTGCGACGCTGCCAAGGGCGATGCGGACCCCGTGCGCCGCTGGCCCTGACCCTTGAGCCGCGCGCCCGTCGGTGGCGGTGCCGGCGGGGGGCCGGACGCCGGCCATCACGATCTTCGAGATGGCCTGGGCCGCGCGCGTGCCGACCTTCCGGAACCACTGGGTGCCGACGATCGCGGGAATTTCGAAGCCGACAATCAGCTCGTCGGGACGTTTCACAGACTGCCGGTAGCCGGTATAGAAGGCGCTGAACGGCACGCGCCGCCTCTCGCTCGCGCTTCGCAGCACGACGACGGCGTCGGCGGCGGCCAGCACCGGCAGGGTATCGCCGGCGGGCGAGGCGTTGGCCACGTTGCCGCCCAGCGTGCCCCGATTCTGAATCTGCACGCCGCCGACTTCACGAGCCGCCGCCGCCAGCATCGGGATCCGGCGCCGGACCAGCGGCGATCGGATGAGATCGGTGTGCGTCGCCAGCGCGCCGATGGCGAGCCGGCCGCCGCGCACCTCAATCGACCGCAGCCCGGCCAGGCCCCACAGACTCAGGAACCGCGTGTCCTTCAACGTGCCGAAGTTGAGCGAGACGTAGAGATCGGTGCAACCGGCCATCGGCACCAGCGGCCCTTCGTCGCGCAACATCTTCAGGGCGTCGGCGACCGATTTCGGCTGCAGCAGCCGTCGATGCGCAATCGGACCAGACATCTACGTTGACCGCTGAGGGCGCTGTAGATCGCAGCTCCGATGCCCTGCGCGCGACGATTGCATTTTCTTCACCCTGCGGGCTTCGCGGCCCCTGCGGTTGATGTCATCCCTCGCCCGCTCTATCGATCGATAGATCGCCGAGTAGCCGGTGCAGCGACAGAGATTCCCGGCCAGGCCAGTCTTGATCTCGTCGCGCGTGGGATGCGCGCCCAGCGCGACGGCGGCCATGATCATTCCGGGTGTGCAGATACCGCATTGCGCGCCGCCGTGCTCCACGAAGGCGTGCTGGAGCGGATGGCGGCCGCGCAGGCCCTCGATGGTCGTCACCCGCGCGCCGGCGGCATGGGCGGCGGGGACGAGGCACGAGTTGACCGGCGCACCGTCCACCAGCACGGTGCAGGCGCCGCACTCGCCCTCTCCACACCCTTCCTTGGTGCCGGTCAGCCCGCAGTCCTCACGCAGCACGTCGAGAAGCCGCTTCAAGGGATGGACTGCGAGTCTGGTCCGGCGGCCATTCACCACAAAGACGAGAGAGGATGCAACGGTCAAGACCGCTTCGATCCTTTCCTGGGTGTCCCTGGCGTGCCTGCTGCCTCCGGTGTCCCTGCCGTTGACTCAGCCGCCAAAGCCGCCATGATTTTTTCCGGGGTCGCCGGAATCGCGCGCAGATCGAAGCCCGCGTGCAGGAGCGCGTTGACGACGGCCGGGGCCGGACCGTCGATCGGCATCTCCCCCACGCCTTTGGCCCCGAACGGCCCGTGCTGGTACGGATTCTCGAGGATCGCCACGCGCATGTCCGGCGAGTCGAGCGTCGTCGGGATGATGTAGTTGGTCAACGAGGCGTTGGCCATGCGCCCGTCCCGCATCACCACCTCCTCGAGCAGGGCATAGCCGAGGCCTTGCGCGCTGCCGCCCTCGATTTGGCCGGCCGCCAGCAGCGGATGGATGGCTTTACCGATCTCGTGCACGGTGAGAAATGCCAGCGGCCTCACCTCCCAGGTGTCGCGATCGACTTCGAGTTCCACGACGTCGCAGCCCCAGCCATAGCTGCCGTAGGCGTCGCCCTGGTAGCTGTGGTCGTCCCAGGTCATCTCGCCGGGCCGCTCGTACTCTTTGGTGATGACCAGCGGGCCGTGCCGTCGCAGATACTCGCGCGGGGTGAGCCGGCCGAGCCGCGCCTTCATGTCTTCCGCGCAACGCTGCAGAATGCGACCGACGACCATGCACGTGCGCGAGGCGACGGTCGGTCCGCTGTCGGGCACCACCGCGGTGTCGGCGGCGCTGACCTCGATGCAGTCGTACGGCAGGCCGAGTGCGTCGGCAACGATCTGCGCGTGCATGGTCCGCGTCCCCTGACCGATCTCGGTGCTGGCAACCAGAATCCGCGCGCCGCGCGCCGTGAGGGCCAGCGACGCCTTCGCGGCGAGTTTGATCTCGCCGCCTCCGGTGAAACCCGAGCCGTGAAAGAACAACGAGAGACCGAGCCCGCGGCACACGTCCCGCGCCGATTCCGCCGCGGGCCGGCGGTTGGCGGACGCCAGCGCGCGCCGGCGCCTCTTGAAATCGGTGTCCTTCACGGCCTTGCGCAGAACCTGCAACGCGCTGCAATCCTTTCCGAGCCGCTGGCCGGTCGCCGTGGTGTCGCCCGGCCGCAGAGCGTTGATCGTCCTAATGCGAACCGGATCGAGTCCGAGCGTGGCGGCGATCCGGTCGATGTGGACCTCGGCGGCAAACTGCGTCTGCGGCGCGCCAAAACCGCGGAATGCGCCGTTGGGCGGCGTGTTGGTCATCACCGCGCGGCCACGAATGCGGATGTGATCGCAGCGATAGGGACCGCTGGCGTGGATCACCCCGCGCGAGAGCACCACGGCGCTGAGCGTTGCATAGGCGCCGCCGTCGAACAGGACGTCGATCTCGATCGCGGTCAACCGCCCGTCGCGGGCCACCCCGGTGCGGTGACGGATGATCGCCGGGTGGCGTTTGGTCGTCGCGATCATGTCCTCGACACGGTCGTAGATCAGCTTCACCGGCCGCCCCGATTTTTTCGCCAGCAGCGCCGCGTGGGCGGCAATCATCGACGGGTACTCCTCCTTGCCGCCGAAGCCGCCGCCGGTCTCCGCCTGCACGACCCGGACCTTGTCCCCGGGCAGCCCGAGCAACACCATCAACGCGCGATGCACGTAGTAGGGACACTGCATCGATCCGTAGACCGTGATGCCGTCGACATCGTCGGGCACGCCGTTGCCGGGCACCGCGATGACGCCGTTTGGTTCGATGTAGAGCTGCTCCTGGTGGCCGGTGCGGTACTCGCCTTCAACCACGACGTCGGCGAGCGCGAATCCGTCGGCGACATTGCCCTTGTCGATGGCGATCGCCTTGAACACGGTAGGCGACGCCGCGGGGTCGTAGACCGGCGCCGATCTGACATAGTCGATCTGCACCTCGGCGGCCTGCAGCCGCTCGCGATCCTGATGCGCGATCAGCAGGATCGGTTCGGCGACGTGCCGGATGTCGCGTTCGGCGAGGCACGGCTGGTCATCGTCGATCAGGGCGATGACGTTGCGCCCCGGGATGTCGCGACAGTCGACGATGGTGAAACCGGCGGTGTCGAAGTTGAAGCGGATGGACGCGATCGTTCCGGCGGGAATCGTCGAACGGATCGTGCGGGCGTGCAGGAGATTGGGAAACGAGAGATCGTCGATGTACTTCGCGGCGCCGGTGACCTTCGACTCGCCCTCCTTGCGCAGGACGTTGCGGCCGACTGACGCTGCGGCGCGAGGCACCATCGCGCCGATTATACGTGCCGCGTCGGGACTGCGGCTCAGGCCGCCGTCGGCTCGCGCGCGCCGCGACGCCGGGGCTGGCGCCGGCCGATCATCGCCGCCACGCCGGCTTCGTCTGTGGCGATCGGCTTGCCGTCCATGTACGCCGCCAGAATCGCCGGGTGAATGTAGGCCTTGCGGCAGACCGCTTTGGTGTTGCCGAGCCGGCTGGCGACCGACGCGATCGCCTGCATGACGTTGCGCCTGGCCTCGGTCTGCGATCGGAAACCGGCCAACCGCGCCAGCGCCTGCGCGGCCAGCACCGTGCCCGCCCAGGTGCGGAAGTCCTTGGCGGTGAAGTCCTCACCGCTGACCTCGCGTAGATACCCATTCACATCGTCGGAGCAGATTGTCTGTCGTTGCCCCTGGTCGTCGACATACTGGAACAGTTCGTAGCCTGGAAGATCGCGACATGCCTTGACGATGCGCGCGAGGCGGGCATCGTGCAGATCGACGGCGTGCGCCACGCCGCTCTTGCCGCGGAACTCGAAGCGGAGCTCCGCTCCCCGGATGGTGGCGTGGCGGTCGCGCATCGTGGTCAGCCCGACCGAGCCGTTGCTGCGGGCGTATTCTTCGTTGCCAATCCGGATCAGCGTCTTCTCGAGCAGTTGAACGGCCGCCGCCAGCACCTTCTGCCGTGAGAGTCCCTTCCGGCGGACGTCCGCCGCGGTGCGGCGGCGAATCCGGCGCAGGGCCTGGGCGAATTTCGGCAGCCGGCTGTACTTGACCTCGTCGCGCTTCTGACGGAACTGCGTGTGATAGCGATACTGTTTGCGGCCGCGCGCATCGCGACCGGTGGCCTGCAGATGTCCGTGAGCGTCAGCGCAGATCCACACGCGGGTCCACCCCGGTGGTATCACGAGCGCCTTGATGCGGGCGCGATCGGCGGCCGACACCTTCCCGCCGTCGCCGTGCACGTAGCGAAATCGTCCGGGCGCGCCGAGGCGGCGAATGCCCGGCGTCCGTTGGTCACACACATGGTGCAAGCCGGCGACGTCGGTCGTGGTTCCTTTACCCATCCCAGCCGGGTTTGAGCAAGAATGAAGCCGTGCGTGAACGTCTCATCCTTTCCATTCTGATTCTGCTGCAGCTGGCGGCCTCGCCTTTCACACAAACGCCGGCGCGCTACGACGTGCTGATTCGCAACGGGCGTGTCCTCGACGGCAGCGGCAACCCCTGGATCGGTGCGGATATCGGTATCCGCGGCGGACGGATCGTGGACATCGGCCGCCTCGGAGACGCCGCGGCGGCACGCGTCATCGACGCACGGGGCTTGACCGTGTCGCCCGGATTCATCGACGTGCATTCACACGCCACGCAAGGCCTGGAAGGCGCGCTCAAGCAAGCCCGGCAGTTGATCGCGCAGGGCATCACGACGGTCGCGCTGAACCCCGACGGCGGTGGCACGCCCGACCTGCGGGCGCAGCGCGCCGGCTTCGAGCAGCGCGGCATCGGCGTCAATGTCGCCCTCTACGTCCCGCACGGCGCCATCCGTCGCGAGGTGGTCGGCATGGCGGATCGGGCTCCCACGCCGGCTGAGCTCGATCGCATGGTGACGATTGCCAAGAACGGCATGGAGGCGGGCGGCATCGGCCTGTCGTCCGGTCTGTACTACGCGCCCGGCAGCTACGCCAAGACCGAGGAAGTCATCGCGCTGGCCCGAGTCGTGGGCGAGATGGGTGGCGTCTACGAGAGTCATATTCGCGACGAGGCCGACTACAACATCGGGGTCGTCGGCGCGGTGCAGGAAGTGATTCGGATCGCGGAAGAAGGTCATCTTCCAGGCATCGTGGCGCACATGAAGGCGCTGGGGCCCGCGAGCTGGGGTCTGTCGATGGCGCTGGTCGAGCGCATCACCCAGGCACGGGACCGCGGCGTCGAGGTGTATGCGGATCAGTATCCCTACGACGCCAGCGGCACCGGCATCGTCGGCGCGCTGATCCCGAGGTGGGCCGAGGTCGGCGGCCGGCCGGAAATGCTGAAGCGCATTCAGGGACCGGAGCACGATCGGCTCGCGGCCGATGTGCGCCGCAACTTCGAGCGGCGCGGCGGGCCGGACAAGCTGATCATCTCGCGCTATGCGCCCCATCCCGCCTACGAAGGGCAGTCGCTCGCCCAGGTCGCCAGAGCCATCGGCAAGCCCGCCGACGAGACCGCGCTGGAACTGCTCGTCAAGGGCGACGCCAGCCTCGTGTCGTTCAACATGATCGAGAGCGACATCGAGCTGATCATGCGCCAGCCGTTCACGATGACCTGCACCGACGGCGAGCTGGTGCCGTTCGGCCAGGGGAAGCCACATCCGCGCGGCAACGCGGCGTTCGCGCGCAAAATCCGCCTGTATGTCAACGAGCGCCACACCATCGACCTGCCGTTCGCGATCCGATCGATGACCAGCCTGCCGGCCGGCGTTTTCGGGTTGAAGGATCGCGGCACGCTGCGGCCGGGCGCCTGGGCCGACATCCTCGTGTTCGATCCCGCCAAGGTGCGGGATGCCGCCACGTATCTGGAGCCGCACCAGATGTCGGAGGGGATGGACTACGTGCTGGTCAACGGCGTGATCGAAAAGGACGCGGACGCATTCACGGGAGCACTCGGAGGACGGGTCGTCACTCCTGATCGAAGGTAGCAACGACCTGCGGCTTCATCGGCGGTCTCCTCTGGCGCTTCGCCTCGGTGCCCACCACCACAAACCGTCGACGACCGATCGCGGCAGGCGTCGATTCAGTTGCCGCGCGACCATGACAATCTGACCGCGGTGATGGGCTTCGTGCGCGACGAAATACGAAAGCACATGCCCGACGTCCAGGGGGAGGTTGCGCCAGACATACCCTTTCGACGGCGGCAGCACGCCGCCCGACGCGAACCCGAGCGTCAAGAGCGCCTCCATCCCGTGGTTGCTGCGCTTCAACGCGGCGACCAATTGTCGGCGCGACACTCTCCAGCGATCGACGCGGACCGGAGCGGCTATGCCGTGCTCGCGACCCAGCGTTCTGATCCAGCCGCAGCGAGCGTTGTGAAGGTGCGCCGCGATCATCCGGACGGTGCGCCGGGGGGCGCCGGGCACGGCAGCATCCCAGAGATCGTCGGGCAATCCCTCGACCAGCTCGATGGTGACTCGATTGCTGGTCCGCCAGGCCGGCAGCAGTGCGGTGCTGAGATCGAGCGTGGGAGACACCGGAGTGCGCTCAACCAAGGTCCGGCTAAAGCCGGACACTACCGATAGGCCCGGCTGAAGCCGGACGCGAGTGACAGGTCCGGCTAGAGCCAGACGCGACCAAGGGCACATTGGTGTCTCTCGTCTTTTCGCATTTTTTGTGAGCCATGCTTGTCCCGGCGTTCTCTGCGTTCTTGGCGGTTTCTTCTGATCACCACGCCACCATCGAATCCTCGAAGAGCGCGGCGAGCTCGTCGGAGCTTGCCGCTCTCGGCGACAGCTTCGTCACGCGGTGCTGCGGCAGCGTGCCCTCGACCAGGCCGGGTATGTCGGATGATGAGTAGCCAATCGCCTTCAGGCCGTTGGGCATCTGCAGCCGCTGCATGAACCAGGTGATCCGATCCGCGAGCACCTTGCCGGCGTCCCCGGCCTTCACGCCCCTGATATCGGCGCCCAGTGCGGAGGCGGCCTCCAGGTGCCGCGCCGGGTTGGCGCTGGCGGTGAACCGGAACACGGCCGGCGCGTTGAGGATGACTGACATCCCATGCGGGACGATCGGATGATCCGTCACATAGCCTGGCGCGGTGTAACTCTTCACGTGCCCCGACACTGGATACGACATCCCGTGCGGCAGGTGCACCCCGGCGTTGCCGAAGCCGACGCCGGCATACGACGCCGCCAGCAGCATGTTCGCGCGCGCCTCATCGTCGGACGGGTCGTCGACGGCGCGCACGAGGTAGTGATTCACCATGCGCAGCGCCTGCATCGACCAGATGTCGCTGATCGGATTCGACCCCTGGTAGGCCGGCCGCATCGCCGGCCGATCGGGCCTGGGTCGATCGGTGTACGGCATCGCGGTGAACGACTCGAGGGCGTGACTGAGGATGTCGAGCCCGGTCGAGGCCGCCACCTGCGGCGGCATGGTTCGGGTGTTGTCGGGATCGAGGTAACCCAGCGTCGGCTTGAGGCGACGGTTCGCGATGCCGGTCTTCGCCCGCAGCTTCTTGTAGTCGAAGATGGCCACGCCGGTCGTCTCGCTCCCGGTGCCCGCGGTCGTCGGTATCGCCAGCAGCGGCTTCAGCGCTCCCGGTACCGGCAGCCCCTTGCCGATCGGCGGGTTGACGTAGTCGAGGAAGTCGGCGGGCGGAAATGTGGTGTAGAGGTTCACGGCCTTGGCCGTGTCGATGACCGAGCCGCCGCCGACGGCGACAATCACGTCGAACGGCCGCGCCTTGGCAAAGGCGATGGCGTCGAGAAACGACTCGTCGCTGGGCTCGACCCGAACACGATCGTAGAGCGCGTAGGGAATCTTGTACTGTTCCAGCGAGTCGAGCACGGTGCGGACCGGCGGCAGCCTCGCGATCAACTGATCGGTGACGACGAGCACGAGGTGTGCCCCCATTTCCGCCAGATCCATCCCGACTTCCCGGGTCACGCCAACGCCGAAGCGCACACTCGAAACCGCCATCTCGAACGCGATGTCTTTTGCCATGGGGGCGCCGATTATACCCGGCACGACACATCTCGGACCCGGCGTCAGCGCGGCTGTTTCGGTGATTCGCCGCCGACTTCACCGGTGATGAGACGCACGCGGCGCTGCAGCGTGAAGTAGGCCCATCCCCACTCGGTCATCACCACCAAACGATTGCGGAAACCGATCAGCCAGAAAATGTGCAGGAAGATCCAGAGGATCCAGGCGATGTACCCGGAGATCTTCAGGCCGAAGATGTCGCCCACGGCGGCGCCGCGGCCGATCGTCGCCATGATGCCGTAGTCCTTGTAGCGGAACCGCTCGAGCGGCTGTCCGGCGACGGCACGCCGGATGTTCAGGGCGGCGCGTGTACCCTGCTGCATCGCGACCTGGGCCACGCCGGGCAGCGGTCTGCCATCCTGCACGAAGACACACAGATCGCCGATGACGAAAATATCGGGATGGGCGGCAAGTGCGAGCGTCGGCTCCGGCGTCACGCGGCCGGCGCGATCGAGCGGCACGCCCAGCGATTGCGCGATCGGCGACGCCGCCACACCAGCGGCCCACAGTACCGTCCCAGCCGAGATGTGTTCACTGCCAATCGACACGCCGTCCTCGGTCACGCTGGTCACGACCGATCCCGTGCGCACCTCGACGCCGAGCCGCTCGAGCGATCGACGGGCAGCGCCGCGCAGCGGTTCGGGAAAGGTGCCGAGCACGAACGGGCTGCCCTCGAGCAGCACGATTCGCGCCGATTCGGGACGGATGCGGCGGAAGTCGCGGCGCAGCGACTGCCGCGCGATTTCCGCGAGGGCGCCGGCCAGCTCGACGCCGGTGGGGCCGCCGCCGACGATCACAAACGTCAGCAGGCGGCGCTGCTTCGCCGAGTCCGCCTCCCGTTCCGCCGCCTCGAATGCCTGCAGCACTCGCCGCCGCATCTCGAGCGCATCGTCGAGCGTCTTCAACCCGGGCGCGCGGTCGGCCCATTCGGGATGGCCGAAATAAGCGTGGGCCGCGCCGGCCGCAAGCACGAGGTAGTCGTACGCGATCGCCTCGCCGCCGTCGATCAGCACCCGGCGACCCTCCGGATCGATTTTGCGCACGGTGGCGAGCAACACCTCGACGTTCTTCTGGTGGCGCAGGATCCAGCGGATCGGCGACGCCACGTCGCCTGGCGACAGCGACGCGGTGGCAACCTGATAGAGCAGCGGCTGGAACAGGTGGTAGTTGTGGCGATCGAGCAGCGTGACGCTGACGTCCGCGCCCGCGAGGGCGCGCGCGGCGTTCAGCCCGCCGAACCCGCCGCCCACGATCGTCACTCTCGGCACGCTCACGATGTCGGTTCCCCTCTCGAGATGCTATCGTATTCGTATGACGACACGAGACACACTCGGGCGATCGACGCGCGATCAGACGCTGGGCGGCGTCACCACCGTCGTCGAGACGTCCTGTCCGCTCGACTGTCCCGACGCCTGCAGCCTCGCGGTCACGGTGCAACAGCGCAAGATCGTCAAGATCGACGGCTCGCGAAAAAATCCGGTCACCAACGGCTACATCTGCGCGAAAGTGCGCCGCTACGGTGAGCGCGTCTACGGATCCGATCGCCTGCTCTATCCGGCCGTCCGCAGCGGCCCCAAAGGCTCCGGCCGCTTCAAGCGGGTCACTTGGGACGAAGCGATCGATCTGGTAGCGGCGCGATTCGAGCACGCCAGGGCGACAGCGGGCGCCGAGTCCATCCTGCCGTACTCCTACGGCGGTTCGAACGGCCTGCTCACGCAGGACAATATCGACGCCCAGTTGTGGTGGCGCTTTGGCACGTCGCGCCTGGCCCGCACGGTCTGCGCGGCGCCGACCGGTGCGGCCAACCTGGCGCTCTACGGCAAGATGGCGTCGGTGACCTACCAGGACTACCCGCACGCCAAACTGATCATCCTGTGGGGCGTCAACCCGTCGGCGTCCGGCATCCACCTCATTCCCTTCGTCCGCGAGGCGCAGTCGCGCGGCGCGAAGCTGGTGGTCATCGACCCGCGGACAACCGCGTTGGCGCGCGCGGCCGACCTCCACCTCGCGGTCCGGACCGGCAGCGACGTAGCGGTCGCACTCGCCGTGCACCGCCACCTGTTCGCGAACGGACTGGCGGACGGCGAATTCCTCCGTCAGCACACCACCGGCGCGGAGGTGTTGCAGCAGCGCGCCGAGCCGTGGACGTTTGCGCGCGCCGCCGACGTGGCCGGAGTGGATGCGGCCGCGATCGAAACGCTGGCCACGCTCTACGCGGAGAGCTCGCCGGCGTTGGTTCGGTGCGGCTGGGGCCTCGAGCGGAACCGCAACGGCGGCAACGCGGCGCTGGCGGTGCTCGCCCTGCCGGCCGTCGGCGGCAAGTTCGGCGTCCGCGGCGGCGGCTACTCGATGAGCAACTCGACCTCGTGGAATATCGACCGCACCTGGATCGACGCGCCCGAGCCGGCGACGCGCATCGTCAACATGAACCATCTCGGCCGCGCGCTCACCGAGTACGACGACCCGCCCGTCAACGTCCTCTTCGTCTACAACTGCAATCCGGCGGCGACCGTGCCCGATCAGCACCGAGTGATCAAGGGTCTCGAACGAGAAGATCTGTTCACGGTCGTCTTCGAGCAGGTGATGACCGACACCGCGCTCTACGCCGATCTGCTGCTTCCCAACACCACGTTCCTGGAAGCGTACGATTTCGCCAAGGGTTACGGTCCGATCAGCCTCGACCTCGCTCGTCCCGTCATCGACGCGGTCGGGGAAGCACGAACGAATGCCGACGTCTTCGGCGCGCTGTGCACGCGGCTCGGCCTGCTCAAAGACGGCGAGCCGTCGGGCGAGCTCGATCTGATGGTCGGCATCCTGAAGCACCTGCCCGGGTCGATCGGCCGCGAGCTCGGCGACGGCGCGATGGCGACGCCGCCGTGCGGTCCCGCGCCGGTGCAGTTTGTCGATGTTTTCCCGAACACGGCCGAGGGGAAGGTCAATCTCTTCCCGGCCGCTCTCGATTCATCGACGCCATTCGGCCTTTACCGCTTCCAGCCCGATCCCCAGACCGCTCGATACCCGCTCGCGCTCATCTCGCCGGCCAGCGATCGGACGATCAGCTCCACGCTCGGCGAGCTGCCCCGAAACGACGTCAAGCTGCTCATGCATCCCGACGATGCGCAGGCGCGCGGCCTCGGGCAGGACGACCTCGTGCGGATCTTCAACGACCTCGGCGAGGTGCATTGCCAGCTGACGGTGGCGGCGACGATCCGCCTCGGCACCGTCAGCCTGCCCAAAGGCATCTGGCGGCGCAGCACGCGGAACAACCACACCGGCACGGCACTGGTGCCCGACACGCTCACCGATCTCGGAGAGGGCGCCTGTTTCAACGACGCGCGGGTCCAGGTCGCCTCGCTCGCCAACGCGTGAGCACGAAAAGCACGACGCTCGGCACCGCCTGGCTTTTCGTGGCTTTCGTGAACCCGATGATTTCGCGGGTTTCGTGATCAGTAGCTGAAGAAAAACAACAGATCGACGCCGCTGCCCTGCGCGCGCTGAAACAGCTGCTGCGTGCCGGAGCCCTGGAGCACGTTGGTTCTCAGACGCAGCCACTTCGTCAGCTCGTACTCCAGGATGAAATTGGTCTCGGTCTGGCCGCCGATTCCCTGCTCGACCTTCACGTACAGGTTCTGCCCGAGCTGCTGGCCGACGGTGACCGACGCCGTGCCGCCGGTGTCTGGCGCCGTATTGATCTCGAAGGCGTCGAGGCCGAGCGCGTTCTCGATCGACGACGACAAGGCGCTCGCCAGCGTACCGGTAGCCAGCTGCTGGGCGCGCTGCGCCAGCGATACCTGCTGTCCCTCGCCGAGCGAATTGATCGGCTGGTTGAACACGATGAGCGACAGGATATCGGCCTGTTCGAGCGGCGGCGTGCTGCTGAGGACGATGTCGGGCTTCTTGAGCGTCCCGCGCACGTCGACGCGCGCTTCGACACCTTGAATCAGCCGGCGGGTGCGGATGTCGAGCAGCGGATTCATCTCGTCGAGCGGGTCGCCGGCAAACCGCACCGTGCCGTCACGAAGGATTTCGAAGCGGCGGCCCTGGAAGTCGTAGGTGCCGCGGACGGTGTTGACAGCGCCGACCAGCACAATCGGCTGGCCCGGTGCCTTGGTCGCCCGAAGATTGCCGCCCAGCGTCAGGTTGATCGCGCCCAGGCTGACCGGCGCTCCCGGAGCCCGCAGTTCGCTGGCCTTGATCACCAGGTCGTCCGGCACGGTGACGCGCACGTCCATCTTCAGCGCGTCGAGCGGGGACTGGGATGCCGGCGCGGACGCCGCATCGGGCGTGGTCGCGTACTCGGTCTGCTGCGTCGCATAGGCCGAATCGCTGGCGAGAGCCAGAATCTGGTCCAGATCCACCTGGCCGGTCGAAACCCCGAAGTCTCCCTCGATACGCGGCCGGCGAAGCTCGCCGCCGATCTCGAGGTTGCTGTTGATCCGCACGTTCCCCAGCTTGTTGTCGACCACCTTGAAGTCGTTGGCGGTGACGAACAGCTCCACGCCGCCAGCCGCGCGCTCGTGGATGGCGAGATCGCCGGTTATCGACAACGCGCTCTGGTGGTTGTCGAGCACCGAGATGTTGTCGATGTGCACCTTGTCCGGCTGCAGATCGAGCTTGCCCTGCAGGTTGGCATAGACGACGCCGGTCGGCTCGACGGTGAAGCCGGCCTTGTCGACGGTCACAACGCCGGTGGGATGCGGGTCGGACGCCGAGCCGGTCACGTCGATCCTGGCCTGCACGGTACCGGTGACCTTGGTGAGCGCTGTCGTGAAGCCCTGCACCAGACCGAGATCGATTGGCGTGCTGTCGATGTGGAGGTCGATCCGATCGCCGAGTGCGACCGGGGCGCCGTGCGCGGCCGATCGCGTTTCAGCCGAACCGCCGCCCTTGAACAGCGCGGTGGGTACGTAGCCCTTCGCGGTCAGGTAGGTGGTCGGATCCTGATCCAGCCTGGTGTCGAGCGTCAGGCCGGGCCCGGCGTAGCTCACGCTGCCGCCGAAGGCGGCATAGCGATACTGCTGGAAACCACCCTGCTCGATGCGGAAATCGGCCTTCACCGCCGGCGCCTCGGTGGTGCCCGTGACGGTGCCGGTGGCGTTGAGCGTTCCGGTGAGCTGCGGCGGCCGCAGCAGCAGCGCGTCCACGCCAGCCAGATCGATGCTGGTGAGCGTCACCTTCAGCGCGTCGCCCGGGCGTCCGAACGTGCCGTCGGCGGCCAGCCGCTGACTGCCGTTGACCAGCGTGACGCCGTTCACCGACACCGCGTCGTGGCCGTAGTTGACGGCCGCCTGCGATCCGGGCGCGAGCTGCCAGGTCTGCCCCTGCGCCTGCAGGCCGAGGCGCTGCAGATGCACTTCCTGATGATCCGGGTGCAGCAGGAGCGAACCGGCGGCGGCAAGCGAGCGTTGCGGCTGCCTGGCCGTCGCGTCGAAGTCGAGCTGCTTCTGCTGGTATGTCGTCTTCGCGTCGAGCGCGTTGATGTCCTGACCGCCGATTGACACGAAGGTGGCGTGCGTATTGGCGGTGAAGCTGGCGTCGGCCACCGTGAGCTCCGGGATCGACGCGGTGAAGTCGCTGGAGACGGACAATGCGCCGTTGTCTCCGTACTTCACACCGTCTCCGAGCAGCGTACCCGCGGCCTTCAGCTCGCGCCGGTTTCCGGTGACCGTCGCGTCGATCTTGCCGATGCCCGAGATCGGCTGATCCACCAGTTTGCCGATGGCTTCGAGCGCCGGCGAATCGGCGTGAAGCTTCAAGTCGGACTGATGGCGATCGTCCAGCGCCACGGTGCCGCTCGCCTGCACGTTGACGTCGCGGCCGACGATTTCAAGCGTCCGGATCTGGCCGACGGAGTCGCGATAGGTGCCGTCCAGCGACGCATGGGTCAGCTCGAGGCCGCCGATGGTCGAGGGTTGCAGCGTCACCGTGCCGCCGGCCTGCACGTTCTCGGGCGTCAATCCGGTCGACACCTGCGCGACCGTCGCGTCGATGTCGACCGCTCCGCTGATGGAGCCCTTCGCCTCGGCCTTCCCCGTGGCCACCGCCGGGTCGACGTTCACCAGATCGCCGGTCGCTTTGAGATGCGCGGTGTCGTGGGCGAGCGCGGCGTCGAAGGCGAGCTGCCGAATCGTGCCGCCGAGGATGGTCGTGTCGCTCAGCGTCCCGTTGGCGCGGACGTCCATGGTCGCCGCCGTCGTCCCCCGGCCGCTGGCACCGATGTGCCCGTTGACGACGCTCTGGTATCGATCCTCGGCCAGGGCCGCCACACGGAATTGTTCACCGACGCGGCGCAGATCGAGGTCGGCGACGGTGGCGTCGAGGCGATATCCAACATCGCCGCCATCGATGGTGATGCCGGCGGTGCTGGTCCCGGCGATGTGCGCGCCGGCCACCGTCGACGGCTGAAACTCGAGGTTGGCCACGACTTTGGTGTTCGGCGACGCGGCTGCTCCTCCACGATCGCCTGCGCCGGCGGCCGCGACCATCTTGCCGCTGGCGCGGTACTGCGCGTTCACGTCGGTGGCCGCCGGCGGCACGTTGAGTCCGCGTGGCAGCTGCCGCAAGTCCACGCCGCGCACGCTGCCGCGCACGTCGAATCCGACCGCGCGCTCCTTCCGCTCCAGATCGGGGAGCGTCACGTTTCCGGCCACCGTCATCGCCGCCCCGTACGCCGATGCCTTGCCGTCCACGCCGACCTTGCGGCCATCGATCCGGCTGTCGAGGTGGAGCCGCTCGGCGACGTAGCCGGCGGCCGCCACCCGCGGGGCGTCGAGGGTCACCGTCCCGCGCAAGGCGTTGACGTTCGCGAGCGCCTCGCCGCGCAGGTCGAGACGGGCGCTTGCCGTGATGTCGCTCTTCTGTTTCGGGTCGTTCAGCAGCGGCGACAGGTCGAGATGCCGCACCGACACGTCGCCCTGGACCGACTGTCCCGGCGCCACCAGATCGGCGACGAGCTTCGCGCTCGTCAACCCGGCCGACGACTGGACGTTCATCTCGACGCCGAGCCGATCGAGCGGACCATGCACCTTCAGGTTGAACGAGGGCTGCAGGCGGATATTCGCCAGCGCCGGCACCAGGCGCGCGATTTCCGGCAGCGACAGCTTGTCCGAGTTCATCTGCAGATTGAAGTTCGGCCTGGTCAGGTAGTTCTGGACGGCGCCGTCGATCGACAGCGCCGTCTCTGACGTGCGCAGCGCGAGTTTATCGACGAACAGCGTGTCGTCCCTGACCGCAATCCCACCCGACAGGGCGTTGAGCGCGAGCGCCGGCTCCGATCCACGGAACGATAGATGGCCAATCTCGATCGAGTAGCGCACCGGCTCGTACTTGAATGAGAGCCTGGCGTCGAGATGCTCGAAGCGCTTCGGCAGCTCGACGCCGGAGGTTCCGAGCGGCGACCCGACGACGACGGAGCCGTTGCTGATGCCGATGGTGTCGATCGCGATCGGCCTGTCGGGTCCCGTCCGATCCGCTTCCGCCTCCTGTTTCTTGACGAGGCGGCTCAGGGACCACGAATCACCGTCGCGCCGCAGGTAGATCACCGGCTGATCGAGCCGGATGCTGTCCACCGACAGGCCCTTGGTCAACAGCTCGAACACGTTGTAGTCGAGCCCGAGATCCTTCACCGCCACCACCTGGCTGCCGTCCAGCGACAGCCCGATGTTCTCCATCTCGACGCCGAAGAAGAGGTTGCCGCCCAGACGTTCGATCGACAACGTGCCGTTCAAGTACTGCTGCGCCTCGCGCACGATGTAGCCGCGCAGCCAGTTCTTGAACCAGGCCGTTTGCGACACGATGACCGCCGCCGCCGTCGTGCCGACGAGCAGCATCAGTACGATGGTCACGACGTGCGTCACCCGTTTGACAATCGACATCGCTGGTCCCTGGTCCTCAAAGCGCGATCCTCAATCCCCAATCAGAAGGCTTGCCCGATGCTGAAATGCAGACGGAAGCGCCGCGTCTGCGGGCTGCCGTTCACGAGCAGGTCGGGCGTCGGATTCAATTGATAGCCGATGTCGAAGCGGAGCGGGCCGACCGGCGTCTGGTAGCGCAGGCCCGGACCAATCGCATAGCGCAGGTCGCCGAGCTTGAACCCGAACGAATCGGCCCAGACGTTGCCGGCATCGAGGAACAGCACGCCGCCCAGGTTGCCGCGCAAAACGGCACGCAGCTCCTCGCTGAACGCCAGCATGCTGTTGCCGCCGATTGGCTGGCCTCCGCTCAGCGGGCTGATTTCATAGCGGCCCCATCCCCGGATGCTGGTAGCGCCGCCGAGAAAATACTTCTTGGCAAACGGCACGTTGCTCGGCTCGTCTCCCACCGGGCGGATGTTGGCGACCTGCAGCCGACTGGCGATCACCAGGTTGTCGCCGAGCGGCAGATAGTGACGGCCGTCGGCTGACGCCGAGTAGTAGTTGAAGCTGCCCGGTACCAGCCGGCCCGCTTCCTCCGCGTGCAGGGCGACCTGGAAGCCGCGGTGCGCGTTCAGCAGGTTGTCGGCGGTCGAATGCTGGTAGTCGACCCCCAAGGCGTTGAGGGTGCCGTTCTGCTCGCGCGTGGTGGGGTCCAGGCCGAGTGAGATCAAGGTGTTGCGGAGCTCGACGTTGTCGAACGCCTCGTCCGTGATCAGACTGCTGTCGTGTTCACTGGTGATCGACAGGCCCCATGACGTCCGCTCGCTGGAGCGATGGGTCACCGAGAGCTTGGCGCCAGACACCACCGATCGATACGCCGGAGTGTAGGTGTACCACTGCTGCCCTTCCACCCCGAGCGAGAGGTGTGGCCGGAAGAAGTACGGCTGGTTGAAGTCGAGCCGCGCGCCGCGATCGAGCGATGACCACCGGACGTGGATACCGGCTGAACGCGCGCCGCCGAGAAAGTTGACGTGGTGATACTCGGCGTCGACGCGCGCCTTCTCCTCGGTACCGTAGCCGACGCCGAAGTTGACGCGCTGGTGATTGCCCTCGGCCACCGTCACGCGCACCGGGACCTCGTCGGGCTGCTGTTCCTGGTTCAGGGTCTCGACATTGGCGAACTGAAACAGCTCGAGCCCGTACAGCCGGCGCTGCGAGTCCTGCACCACGCTGCGCCGGAAGAGCTCGCCCGGCTTGAAGGTCAGCTGCCGCCGGATGATGTGTTCGTCGACGCTCTTGTTGCCGACGACTTCGACCGTCCCGAAGTGCGCGAGCTTCCCGGGCTCGGCCGTGAACGTCAGCACCGCCTGTTTGCCGTCGCTGCCAGCGTCCTCATCGGTCGTGACCTTGCCGTACGGAAAGCCGTGGTCTTTGAGCTCGTTCACGGCCATTTCGTGAGTGCTGACGACCAGCTGCCGGTCGCGCGGCTGTCCGACCTTCAACGGGACGGCCTTCTCGAGCGCCTCGAGATGCGCTGGGGGCACCTCATCGAATCCCGAAAAGACGATCGCCTTGACCACGACGGGGGCGCCTTCATCGACCGTGACGCTGAGATCGACTTCGTCCTGCTTGTCGTTGAGCTTGACGTCGAAGCCGGTGACGCGCGCGTCGGGGAAGCCGCGATCGGCGTAGAAGGCCTGGATGCGCTTCAAGTCGGCGTCGAAGCGCGAGCGGTCGAAAAAATACTTCTTGCCCCATGGAATCTTCGAGCTCTGGCGAGTGGCCAAAGCCTCTTTGAGTCGGCTCTCGTCGACCGCCTTGACGCCTTTGAAGGAGAGGCTGTGGACCTTGACCGTCCCTCCTTCCTTGCAGGCCGGGGCCAGGGCGAGCACGACGACGGCCAACGCGGCGATCGACAAACGCATAGTGGGCACTAAAGAACCATAACGCGTGCCACTTTCGCGAAGGAACCAGATTGGTGTGGAGTGCAGGCGGGCGGGACTGCCGATTGTGATCGGCCTATTCCCTCGTGATCTCGGGCTTGCCTGAGGAAACGGCGAGCATGACGCCGAGGCCCACGGCGATGATCGCACCAATCGCGAACCACGTGCCGCTGATATGAGCCAGGACGCCGGCCTTCCACAACGCCAACACGGCGCCGAGGACGAGGACGAAATAGCCGATCAGAAAGAGATGGATGAAGCGCATGGGTGACGGTTTAGGGCTTAGAGAGGGCGGAGGGCTCAGCCCTTGACTCTGACTAAGCCCTCAGCCCTTATTCCTAAGCCCCGTCCTTCACTATCGCAAGTTAACCACCAGGGCCGCGCGACGATTCAGGCGGCGCGTTTCCTCGCGGCTGTTGTCGTACTTCGGCCGTTCCTCGCCGTAGCTCACCGTGCGCAGACGATCCGCGCCGATGCCGCGGCTGACGAGGTAATCCTTCACGGCGTTGGCGCGACGATCGCCCAGCGCGAGGTTGTACTCGGCGGTGCCGATGCTGCAGGTGTGCCCTTCGATTTCCACACGCAGCGTGGCGTTCTCGCGAAGCGCCGCGACGGCTTCGTCGAGCAGGCGCGTCGCTTCCGGCCGCAGCGAGTAGCGGTCGAAGTCGAAATACACGTCCTCGAAGGTATAGTTCCGTACGGGCGGACTCGTGACCTGGATGTTGACCGTGTCGGACGCCGTCTTGTTGTCCGACGGGCAGGTCACAGTGACCGTCACCGGGACGCTGCCTTCCTGCTGCGGCGCGGTCCACGTCGTGGATCGTTCCGCGGGCTGTGCGAGCGTGCCGCCGGGCGCGGTCCAGCGGTACGTCACCGAGCAGCTGATGGAGTCGGTGACGGTGGCTGTCACGGTCGATGTCTTGCCCACTTCCACCGTGCACGGATCACAGGCGGCCTTGACGCTCAGGTTGTGGATCGGCGCCGGGAGCGGCGCCGGGGCCGGCGGCGGCGGCGGTGGCGGCGGCACATAGACCTTCACGCCGGGGTGATAGCCGATCCGGAACTGCATGTCGTAGTAGTCGCCGACGACATCGGGCTCGTCGGTAAACGATCCGTTGCGCGCACGCGACGGCACGTTCCAGCTGACGCCGGCGCCGAAGAATAGACCCTTCCGGGTCTGGAGCGTGAGGCCCAGCGTCGCGCGCGTGACGTTCTCGGTATTGGACGTCAGCGGCGAGAGGCTGAGATCGATGCCGGTGAGCGCCGTGCCGGTAGTGGCGACGTCGCTCGACGGGACCAGGCCATTCAACTCACCCACGACCCGAAGGAAGTTGCGCGACGGGAAGGTCAGGCCGGTGCCCCAGCGGAACGCACCGCCCGGGGTGTCGAAACCGTCGGGGGCGCCGCGCCACTCGTAGCCGCCGTAGCCTGAGACTTCAACGAGCTTCGCCGCTTCCTTGCTGACGACGCCGTCGATCGAGAAGTCGGGCTTGCCGGTGCTGACACCCGCGTCGACCTTGCCGGTGGGCAGCTTGATCATGCCGCGGACCGCGAGCGCGGCGGGATCGTTGCGCGATTCCGACAGCACGTTGAATTTCGCGCCCACGAACAGGTCGCCGACGTTGTCGCCGGTCCAGGTACTGGTTGACCTTGGGGTAGCGATCGATGAACCCGCCAAACGCCGGGTCGTTGACGAAGATCGGCCGGATGTCACGGTCGATGCGGGTGTCGACGAGAAACGATCCGAAGACCTCGGCGCGGCCGCCGATGCCGTAGGCAAACGTCCCGGCGAAGTCGGCGACGTTGGTGTACCCCTGGATCCAGTTGGTGCCGCGGCGGTAGACGCTCGTCGACCACTGTCCCTTACCCAGGACCTCGCCGGTCGGCACAAACCACAGCCCAGTGTCTCCGTTGAACGTCGTCGTCGCCGGTCGCGTTTCCTCCGCGGTCGACGAGGACGAAGGTTGGGTAGCGGTGGTGCTCTGCGCCGTGGATGTCCCTGAAGAGCCGCTCTGTGCGTGTGCGCTCGCCGCTACGGCGAGCGTCATCACACAGATCGCGGCGACGCGTCTTGCCATTGTTAGTCGCCTCCAAAACGTTCGCTCGATCGAGCCGATCATTCCGCACGATTTTCGGCCGGACCATCGACGATGGCCCGCGGTTCCTGCGGGTCCGCCGGAACCACGAGCCGGCCCCGTCCGCCGCGGCTGACCTGACCGCCCTTGCGGCCGGCGTTGCGCGCCTCGTCCGCGGTCCACTCGTGAGCCGTCCCCTTCTCGTGCGCGGCGCGCCCGCCCTTGCTGGCAATCTCGCGCTGCTTCTCGGCCGACATCGACGCGAACCCACGCCGTTCTTTGCGTTCACCTGTATTCACCGATTTGCCCTCCGTAAGTTATCAGACTTGTGAACCAACGACATAAGGACCCTGCTGTCCCGGTTGCGGGGGAGGATCCTGGACACGCGGAGGACGGGGCTGGTCGAGCGGCGTCTCAGGTGTCTTGTCCGAGTCCTTCTCGTCGCCGTCCGGACCGTCCGGCACCGGCTGGCACCGGAAATCCCGGGTGGCGTCGTTCGAGTGGACCCCCGTCACACCTGGACGATTATCAAAGTCTATGCCCACCTCTCCCGCCAGGCTGAACACGTAAATGGCTGGTTTTCCGAGGATTTACAGAACCCGGGCAAAAACGGAGTGGAAAGACATTGCAGCAGTTTGCTACAGAAGGGCTTGGAGAAGTAGCAAATGACTGCGAAGCCGGGTCCCGACTACTTGGCCTGTTGAGGCACGTATCCGGGGGGGAGTGCGGCGCCGTCACCGAAGAAGAAATCCTCCATGTGCTTGGCGACCAGGTCCTGAGCCTCCTTCTGCCACGGCATCAGGCGGTACTCGTTGAGGATCATCTTCATGCGCTCTTCCCAGAGCTTCCAGGCATCCTTCGAAACGTGGTCGAAAATGCGCTGACCGAGCTCGCCGGGCCACGGTACGCTGTCGAGCCCGGGCAACTCCTTCTGGTACTTCACGCACATGACCGTGCGGCCGCTGGTGTTGGTGGACGGGCTCGGGGCCGGCTTCGGTCCCGACGGTCCGCAGGAATCAGCCATGCTGGAGATTGTAGTGTACCTGGCTTGACGCGAGCACCGGCAGCTCCGAATCGATCGTAAAGACCACCTGCGCATGTGCGGCGCGCAGGGCGCGACAGACCTCGTCGGGATACGCCGCGCGCGCGAAGATGAACCCGAGGTAGCTGGCGCCTTCGGGCAGCGGCACGAGCAGTTGATCCGGCTTGGCGGTGATGTGAATCGCGTCGACGCCAGGCACGGCGCGCGCCTCATCGACACCGTCCACTCCGCGCAACGTACCGCGCTTCGGAATCGGAATCATCATGACGCCGCTGGCGCAGTCCTCACGCTGGTAAGGCGCCGGGTCTTCGCCGAGAGCATGACACAGCAGGATCTCCTCGAGGGAGATTGCAGCGTGCGGAGGGCTGAGTGCAGAGTGGCTGCTGCCTGTCGATCCGAATCGGAGCGCGCGGGCGCACAGGCCGCCGATCGGTCGGGCCGCGACTTCCAGCACAAAGACACCGTCCGGATTCACGCGACACTCGGCATGAACCGCACCGTGCCGCAGTCCGAGCGCGTCTGCCGCGCGCGCCACGCCGTCCACGATCGCGCGCTGGGTTTCGGCGCTGGCGGACGAAGGCGTCACGTAGATGGTTTCCTCGAAGAACGGGCCGTCCAATGGATCGGGCTTGTCGAAGATCGCGAGCGTCTGCAGACGCCCATGCTGCAACAGACCTTCGAGGGCGAACTCGGGGCCGGGAATGAAGCCCTCGACCAGCGCCGCCGCGTGGGCGTCGTTGCGCTCGACGCGAACGTCGGGCTGCCGCATCAGCGACTGCAGCCGCCTGAAGGCGCGAGCCAGACCCTGCTCATCGTCGGCACGCATGACACCGCGGCTTCCCGACAGGGCCACGGGTTTCAGCACGCACGGGTAACTCAAGGATCGACGGTCGATGGCTGCAAGCCCGTCGGCGATGGCTGCAGGCGTGAACCACGGCACCGGAAGACCGGCCTGTCGCAGACGCTCGCGCGTGAGTTGCTTGTGCCCGGCCGCCGCCGCGGCTTCGGGGGAATGCCATGGCAGGCCCAGGCGTTCGGCAACGCGCGCGGCGATAACCGTCGGCCGGTCTCCAACGACCAGCAGACCATCGAGACGCCGGATTGCCGCCGACTCGAGGATCGCGGCCACCGCTGCGTCCTCCTCGTAAAATCGGATCGGAATCGCGTGGTCGTGCCACGGATCCTCGATGAGGTGACAGCGATCGGTCGCGAAGACCAGCTCCACCTGGAGCCGGGCCGCAGCCTCACCGAAAGCGCGCGTCTGGTACCCAGTGGTGGTGGCGAGAATCAGGACACGCGGCATCGTCGTTCGACGTTCGTCGTTCTCCGTTCGTCGTTCAAAGTCGTCGTTCGTCGGTGGTGAACCACGAACGACGCGCTACACCAGAGCCAACTGCTCCGCATCCGGCTCCGCTCAACAGTACCAGGGTTCATTCAGATAGGGAACCGTCGCACGGGCTCGCGCCGGGCGGGTATCGGGCGGACAGGGTAACCCGCTGCGCTCGTGTGCGAGGGTCCGGACCTGCGCGAACAACCGGCGACGATCGGAAGTCAGCCGGCTCCCGACCAGGGTCATGACGTCGTGCTGGAGCTCGTCGACTCGGGGATCGGGATGCGTCCAGCGGTAGGTCAGCGTCGATTCGTCGAAAGTCCCGAGATGCGCGCGCATCTCGGCCACCTCCAGCAGCCGCGAACCCTGCGGAACCAGCAGGCGAATCGCCAGTTGAATGGGCGCCACGTGATCGACGAGATCGAGGGCGTCGATGGTGTCGAGCAGATCGCAGTACGACGCCAGCGTCAACCACGGGTGAAACGCGACGAAGGTTGGCACCAGCGTGACGCCGGCGTCGCGGCATAGCGCGACCGCCTCCAGGAAACCGGCCCGGGTGTGGCCTTTGTCGAACCGGCGCAGCACATCGTCATCGATCGATTCGACCGCGCTGGTCACGAAGGCGCAGCCGGCGGCGGCAAGCTGCGGCACTAGGTCGCGATGCTGCAACAGATGTTCGACCTTGATCGTGACGTCGAAGCTGACCCCGGGGTGCGCCTCGTGCAGTCCCGCCACGATCCGCATGGCGTGGGTGGGGCCATTGAAGAAATCCGGATCGCCGAAGGTGATGTGCCGCGCGCCGGCCGCGACCTGTGCGGCGACATCGGCCGCGACGATGTCGGCCTGCACGATCCGAAACTGCCCGGCGTAGACCGGCACCACAGGGCAATGCCGGCACAAGTGGCGACACCCGCGGCTCGCCTCGGTATAGCCGACCAGCCGGCGCTCGCCGCCCGGCATCTGCAACGTCGCGTATTTCGAAAGCGGCGGCAGCCCGGTCCGATCGGGAACGAGAAAGTGAATCCGTGGCAGCGGAGGCCTCTCGGCAACAACCGCCGAGTCTGCGGGGAGCGCTGAGACGCTGTGGCTCTGCGAGCGTTGCGGTCTCCGCGGTTTTTTCTGCGTCGTGTCGTCCGCCCACGCCGCCAGACCCTCCTCGAACTCTCCGCCGAAGATTTCGTCCACCCCGAGGCGGTGCAGCCAGCCGGCATTGAGCGGCGCGTACAAGCCGAACGCGCAGATGCGCGCCGGCGGGTTCTCCCGCCGCGTGGCCGCAATCAGCGGGCCGGCCAGTCGCGTCGCGGTGTGCATCGGCAGATGAAACCCGACCAGGTGCGGCCCGCGCAGGTTGTCGAGGCTCAGCTTCTCTTTCGCGGCATCGAGGCACGCGACCGTCCATCCGTCGCTGCGCAGCCATGCCGCAGCCGACGCCAACCCGAAAGGCTGGCGTCCCATCTCGTAGGTGCTGATCAGAAGCGCGCTGCGCATGCCGTCACAATCATTGTATTCTTCGGGCCATGTCTGTTGTTGCGGACGCGCGCCCGTACGATCACGCGTTCTTTGGTCACCCGCGCGGGCTCTCGGTGCTCTTTTTCACCGAGATGTGGGAGCGGTTCAGCTACTACGGCATGCGTGCGCTGCTCATCCTGTTCATGACCGCACCCACCACCGCAGGCGGACTCGGATTCGACACCGGCGTGGCTGGCGCGCTCTACGGCCTGTACACGTCGATGGTGTATATGACCAGCCTGCCTGGTGGATGGATCGCGGACCGCCTGATCGGTCAGCGCCGCGCCGTGCTCTACGGCGGCATCATCATCGCCTGCGGCCATTTCGCGATGGCGGTGCAGTCGCTCACCACCTTCTACATCGGGCTCACCCTCATCGTGCTCGGCACCGGCCTGCTGAAGGGCAACGCCGCGGTGATCGTGGGTGCCCTGTATGCGCCGCAGGACGCCCGCCGCGACGCCGGCTTCTCGATCTATTACATGGGCATCAACCTCGGCGCGTTCATCGCGCCGCTGGTCTGCGGTTATCTCGGCCAGCGGGTCAACTGGCACATCGGATTCGGCGCCGCTGGCGTCGGCATGGTGCTCGGCGTCGTGCAGTACCTCTTCGGCGCGAAGTACCTCGGCGACGCCGGGCTCCACCCGACGCCGGCTGCCTCTCCAGCGGCCGCGGCCGCGTTGCAGACGCGCACCATCATGGTCGGCGCCCTCAGCATGGCGGCCGTGATGGCGCTCGGGTTCGGGATGTATTCCGGCGCCGTGCCGATCACCGCCAAGCAGATCGCCGATGCCGCCGGCTGGGTGCTGGTCGCGATCGTCGTGGTGTTCTTTGCGTGGCTGTTCCTGGCGGCGGACTGGACTCCGGCGGAGCGGCGGCGGCTGTATGCCATCGCGGCGCTGTTTGTCGCCTCCCTGATCTTCTGGTCTCAGTTCGAACAGGCCGGCTCGACGCTCAATCTGTTCGGCGATCGCAACACCCGCACCTCGGTGTTGGGGTGGTCGTTCCCCAGCAGCTACTACCAGTCGCTGCAGCCGCTGTTCATCATCACCTTCGCGCCGATCTTCGCGTGGGTCTGGGTCCGCCTCGGCAGACACGACCCATCGAGCCCGGCTAAGTTCGGGCTCGGGCTGTTGTTTGTCGGCAGCGGGTTCGCGCTGCTGGCGGTGGCCGCGCTGCTGTCGGCCCACGACGTCAAAGTTTCGCCGTGGTGGCTCGTCGTGACCTACCTGCTGCACACCTGGGGCGAGCTCTCACTCAGCCCTGTCGGTTTGAGCGCGACCTCGAAGCTGGCGCCCGCACGGGTGGTCGGCCTGATGATGGGCGTCTTCTACCTGGCGATTTCCGTCGGGAACTTCATCGGCGGACGCCTGGCGTCGCTCTACGAATCGATGCCGCTGGCCCGCCTGTTCGGCGCCATCGGTGCGGTCGGTCTGGTGGCCGGCCTGGTGATGTTCGCGCTCACGCCGCCGATCAAGCGGCTGATGGGTAACGTAAATTAGTCGTTAGTCGTTAGTCGTTAGTCGTTGGTCGTTGGTCGTTGGTCGTTGGTCTCAGCCATGGCACTTGAAGAATACAAACGGAAACGCGATTTCAAGAAGACACCCGAGCCCGACGGTGTGGTCGCTCCCAAACGGTCGGAGCGGTTTTTTTGTGTGCAGAAGCACCTGGCGAGCCATCTGCACTACGACTTTCGACTCGAGCACAACGGCGTGCTGCTCTCGTGGGCGGTGCCCAAGGGACCGTCGCTCGATCCAAAGACCAAGCGGCTCGCCATGCAGACCGAGGATCATCCCTTTGCCTATGGCGAGTTCGAGGGTGTGATCCCCGAGGGCTACGGCGCCGGGATCGTGATGCTCTGGGACAAAGGGACCTGGACGCCCGAGCAGGACGATGTGGATGCGGCGCTGAAACAAGGCGACCTCAAGTTCACGCTCGACGGCTACAAGCTGAAGGGATCGTGGGTGCTCGTGAAGACCGGCGGCCGCTACGCCGGCGCGCGCGGCGGCGGCGACCGCACGTGGCTGCTGATCAAGCATCGTGACGACTGGGCTGGCGACGTCGACATCGCGGAATTCGCGCCGCGCAGCGTGAAGAGCGGCGGCGATTTCGAAGACATTCTTGCCGAGGACAACCCCGCGATCTGGCACACGAACCGGCCGGCCAAGGGCGGTGACGCCGGCGCGGCGTTCGAGACGATCATCGCCCGCGCCGCCGAGATCAAGGCCGCGCGAGCCACGCACACCAAGGTCGCGAAGGGTTCGAAAGGTGCAAAGCAAGGGCCGGGCCGGAAGGCGCCGGCGTCCAAGTCGACGAAGAAGACTCCCGCGCGAAAAAAATGATGGGTTGTGTCGTTATCCGTCGACGAGCAGGCGCTTCGACAGCACGCTCCAGACCGCGTACGCCAGCCGGAGCCGGTCGTGGCGCGCGATCTCGCCAGCCCAGAATTCTCCGCCGACCAGCTCGCAGTGCGCGGGGAGGTCGCCCGGCGCCAGCGGCTCCTTGTGTTCCTGCGCGTACCGGCTCAGCACCTGCGGCGACGGCCACTTCATGTTGGTAATGACGACATCGACCTTGCGGCCGGTGGCCTCTTCAATGCGCGCGACGGCGTCGGCGGCGGTGAATCCGAGCATGCCCCGCCCCTCGGTCAACAGGTTGGCAATAAGAATGATCGGCCCTTTCATCTCCGCCAGCGCCTCGCCGACACCACGCACGAGGAAGATCGGCATCAGGCTGGTATAGAAGCTGCCTGGACCGATGATCACGGCGTCGAACTGACAGATGGCCTTGGCCACCAGCGGATGAATCGAGACCGGAGGCTCGAGCCAGATCCGGCGCACGAACTGTCCGGACGTCTGTCCGGCGTCCACTTCCACCTCGCCGCGCGTCGCCGATCCGTCGCCATATTCCGCGCACACCGATGCCTGCTCCACACTGACCGGCCACACCCGCCCGCGGCAGCCAAGCAGCGCGCGCAAGCCGTCGATGGCGTCGAGGAAATCACCGCTGTAGCGCTGCATCATCGACAACAGCAGGTTGCCGCCGGTGTGTCCGCCGAGCTTCGCGTGCTCGAGCGTCGGCAGACGCGCGAGCAGGACGCGGCGCGCTTCCCGCGCGTTGCGCGCAAGGGCGAGCGCGCATTTCAGGATGTCGCCGGGCGGCAGGACGCCGAGCTCGTCACGCAACTGCCCCGAACTGCCGCCGCTGTCGAACATCGTGACGACGGCATTGAGGTGCAGCCACGGGTTCTGGTTCAGTCCGCCGAGCAGGCTGGGCAAGCCCGTGCCTCCGCCGAAGCAGCCGACGTTGAACTGGCGCAAGCGCATCACGGCATTCTACAAGTTGTCGTCGTCGAGTACCGGATGGCCGGCTGAACGCTGACGGCCGAGCGGAAGCTACTAGAATGGTGGGCATGGTGCTCTCCGACGCCGTGCAGACGCTCGAACGAGACCTCCGCCGCATCTTCGGCAGCCGTTTCCAGGCGCTGGTCATCTATGGCCAGCGCCGGCAGACCGGTCGACAGGCGCCGGGCGATCGCCACGACGGACATGCCGGACCCGACGCGCCACTCCTTCACACGCTTGCGGTGGTCGACGCGATGACTTCCGGCGATCTGGATGCCTGCGCCGTGCGCATCGACGCGTGGCACGAGGCCGGTCTGGCCACGCCGCTCCTGATCGCGGACCACGAGTTCGAGCAGTCGCTCGACGCCTTCCCGCTCGAGTTCGGCGCCATCCTCGCCGACCACTCGGTGGTTGCCGGCGTGAGTCCGTTCACCTCGCTCGCGGTCGATCCCGCCGACCTCCGGCGCGCATGCGAGGTGCAGGCACGCAGTCATCTACTGCACCTGCGGGAAGGCTTGCTCGAAACGCGCGGGCGCGCCGATGCCCTGGCCCTGCTGATCGTGCGCTCCGCCGCTGCGTTCGCGGCGCTGGTCACGAGCATCGCGGGGCTCGAAGGGCATGCCACCGACGATACCGCGTCGGCGGCTCGCCACGTGGAGCGCACGCTCGGCACGCCGAACAGCGCGATTGCCGAAGTCACCCGGCTGGCCGACGCTCACGACATCTCCTCGGCGGACGCCGAACGTCTGTTCGGGCCCTACCTCGACGCGGTCGATCGGCTGGTTCAGTACGTCGACGGATGGACGCGTGCGAGTTAGTCGTTTGCCGTTCGTCGTTCGACGTTCGTCGTTCGCCGCCGGTCTGACGCTGGCGCTGACCGTCCTCCTTGCCGGCGTCGCCGGCTCCCAGCCCAAGGCGGCTCCCCTCCCTGAGTTGACCGCGCCGGTCAACGACTTCGCGAAGGTCATCGATGCCGAGAGCGCCAGCGCCCTGGACCGGATGATTCGGACGCTCCAGACGGCGACCGGCGACATCGTGGTCGTTGTCACCGTGCCGACCATCGAGCCCTACGGCGACATCAGCCAATACGCCGTCAAGCTGTTCGCGAACAACGGCAAGGGCATTGGACAGAAGGGCAAGAACAACGGACTCCTGATCCTGCTGGCGCTGAAAGAGCGCAGCGTGAAGGTCGAGGTCGGCTACGACCTGGAGCAGTGGATCACCGACGGGTTCAGCGGTGAGACCAGCCGCGAGGTGATGGCGCCGTTCTTCCGCGACGGGCGCTATGGAGAGGGACTGCGCGCTGGCGCCGAGCGCATCATCGGCCGGATCGCGCAAGGGCGCGGCGTCACCCTCGACGGCGTGCGGGTACCGCGGCAGAGCTCGCGCCAGCGCGGCTCAGGCATCCCTGGCTGGCTCCCGATCGCGGTGTTCCTCGCCATCCTGTTCCTCAGCCGCATCGGGGGCGGTGGTGGACGCCGCGGCCGCTTCTGGAACGGCGGCGGCTGGTCGAGCGGCGTCGGCCCGTTCGGCGGCGGCTTTGGCGGTGGCTTCGGCGGCGGCGGTGGCGGCGGCGGCGGATTTGGCGGCGGCTTCGGCGGCTTCGGCGGTGGGAGCAGCGGCGGCGGCGGTGGCGGCGCCAGTTGGTAGAATGCCTGTATGAAGATCACGCGACGAGCTCTGATGCCGATGGTCGCGCTGGCAGTGGCGGCGACGCCGCTGACCGGCTGTTCGTACAACACGTTCGTCAGCCAGGAGCAGGCGATCAAGGCGCAATGGGCACAGGTCGAGAACCAGCTCCAGCGGCGCAACGATCTGATCCCCAACCTGGTGGAAACGACCAAGGGCTTTGCGCAGCACGAGGAGGCGGTCTACAAGGACATCGCAGACGCCCGCTCGCGACTGCTCGCGGCGAAGTCGCCCGAGGAAACCATCGCCGCGGCCAACCAGCAGACCTCGGCGCTCGGCCGGCTGCTGGCGGTGGTGGAGAACTATCCCCAGCTCAAGTCGAACGAACAATTCAACCGTCTGATGGACGAGTTGGCCGGCACCGAGAATCGCATCGCGGTCGAACGGATGCGCTATAACGAGGCGGTGCAGAACTACAACACCTCGCGCGGGCAGTTCCCCTCCAACCTGACCGCGAAGATGTTCGGCTTCAAGGAATATCCGTTCTTCCAGGCGCCGGCCGAAGCCAAGCAGGTCCCCAAGGTCAACTTCGGCAAGCCGACGCCGTAGCCGGGTGCCGTGACGCCACAGATTCTGCTGCCATGGGAACGGTTGCTCTGGAGTGGCCGTCCGTGGCGTCTCCTGCCCGCGCTGCGTGGCGAGCGTTACCTGCTCACCGACTTTCGCCTGCTTCGCCTCACCCGTACCACTACCGCCGAAGTCACGCTCGACGAAGTCGGGGACGTCCAGCGCACGGAGTCGACGGCGGATCGCCTCCTCGGAACCTCGTCGATCGTGATTCATCACAGCGACGGCCGCCCGGCGCTGACGCTGAGCGCCGTGCGCCGGGGCGCCCAGTTGGCAGCGCTGCTCGAGCTGATCGCCGGCGATCCGCGCGCCCCGCGCGACGCCGACGCCGTCCGAGCGGCGCTGGCCTGGGAACCGACGCCGCCGGCGGTCGACTTGCGTGGAGCGCTCGCCGGCTTCATCGGCGTATTGATCGCGATTGTCGCGCTCGCCGCCGGGCTGCACGGCACCTCCGTCGCCATCACCTACGCGGCCGACGAGGTTCTGACCCCGAACGGGGAAAAACGCAGTCAGGCTGACATCATTCGATTCATGGAGTCACAGGTGATGCCCTGGGCCCGCGTCACGCTCGGACGCCTCAAGGGCGGCCCTGATCGCATCACCTGCGAGACGTGTCACGGCGCGCACGCCGAGGCACGCCAATGGCGGATGCCGGCAGTCGCTGCGCTGCCGCAGCCCGATATCAGAGATCGAGCCTGGGAAATCTATCACTCGAATATCGACGCACAAATGCGTAATGCCATCTACGGCTATCTGGCCGAGTCGGACAACCAGGCCAAGGCCGCCTACATGCGCGAGATTGTGGTGCCAGGCATGTCGGGCCTGCTGCACCGTCCGGCGTACGATTTCACGCAATCGTACGAATACAATCGCTCGCGCCACGCGCTGGGCTGCTATCATTGCCATCAAGTTCAGTGACCCGCGATAGCGATCGATCCGCAATCGTCCCCGCCGCTGTGCCGCGTCGCCGGCTGTTGAGCTCGTGGAGCGCCCACGACTGGTGCGGTGGCGTGCGCGTCGACGACCTGTCGGCGCTCGAGCGCCTGATTGTGACGACGGCGAACAGCATCTACGAGATCGTCCTGGTCGCGCCGGACCGGGCGGAAGTCCTGATCCGGGGCGGCGTCTACTTTCCGGTCTTCACGCCGGCGCGCCTCGCCGGCAGTTCGCTGGGCGGCAGCTTCCTCAAACTGCGCAGCGTGCACGTCGGCTTCCGGCTCGAGCTCGGCACCGAGCGCGGCTTCATCATCACCAGCCCCGTCCGCGCCGTCGCCGTCGCCGAGCCGGTCGTCGATTCCAACGACATCATGTAGATGCGCGGTCGGGGCGGACTTCGCCACGCAGCAGCCATCCTCGTCCTGGTGGTCGCGTGCGCAGCTCTCGGCGGGCAGCGTCCTGTCGCGGGACCGCCGATCGTCATCCTGATCTCGTTCGACGGCTGGCGCTGGGACTACGTCGATCGCCTGGCGGCGCCGAATCTCAGGGCGCTCGCCGCCCGAGGCGTACGCGCGACGGCGATGATCCCGTCGTTTCCGGTCCTCACCTTCCCGAACCATTACACCATCGTCACCGGGCTCTACCCCGAGCACCACGGTGTGGTTGGCAACACGATGCGCGACGCAAAAATGCCCGAGCGCTTCACGCAGTCTTCACGAACCGCCAAGGACGCGCGGTGGTGGGGAGGCGAGCCGCTGTGGGTGACCGCGATCAGACAGGGACGCCGTGCGGCGACGATGTTCTGGCCCGGGAGCGAAGCGGCGATCGACGGCGTCAGACCGACCTACTGGAAGCGCTACGACAAGACGTTCCCGACGGCCGACCGCGTCGCGCAAGCATTGACGTGGCTGGCGCTCCCCGCTGACCGGCGGCCGTCGTTCGTGAGCCTGTACTTCGAGGAAGTCGACACGGTGGGGCATGACTTCGGCCCGGACTCGCCGGAGCTCACCAGCGCGGCGTCGCACCTCGACAAAGCGCTCGGACAGCTCGTGGCGGGCATCCGGCGGCTCGGACTCGACGATCGCACGTCCATCGTGATCGTCTCGGATCATGGCATGACACCCCTCTCCTACAACCGCGTCGTCTACCTCGACGCGATGATCGATCTCGATTCGGTCGACATCCTCGAGTCGGGCAGCACCCTGGCCATCGATCCGCGGGACGGCGACGTCGATGGCCTCTATCGGCGCCTCCACGGCAAGCACCCGAAGCTGGCGATCTACCGGAGAGCGGAGGTGCCGGCACGGCTCCACTTTCGCGACAATGCGCGCATTCCGGCGATTATCGGAGTACCGGCCGACGGCTGGACGGTGACGTCGGGACAGCGCCTGACCGTGGAGGAGTTGCACGCCGGCGCCCACGGCTACGAGCCGACGACGTCAGACATGGGTGCGCTGTTCGTTGCCGCCGGTCCATCGCTCCGGCACGGGCTCGTCGTCACGCCGTTCGAGAACATCCACGTCTACGATCTGCTCTGTCGGATTCTGCAGATCATTCCAGCCAAGAACGACGGCCGCTCGAGCGTGACGGACGGCTTCCTGCGCCGTTGACAATATATCGGACTCCGGAATAACATCCCTGGCGTGATTGGCGAGGCGAAAAAAGGATCCGCGGAGCTGGTCGTGCTCGCGCTGCTGGAGAACGAGGCGCGCCACGGATACGATCTCGTCAAGATCATCGAACAGCGCTCGGCGGGCGCCCTCACCTTCAACTTCGCGTCGCTCTACGCCACGCTCTACAGGCTCGAAGAGCGGCGCCTCGTCCAGGGCAGCTGGATCGAACGGGCCGGCCAGCGCCGACGGCGCTACTACCGCATTACCGCCAGAGGACGTGGGGTCCTCGCCGCCCAGCGGGCCGAGTGGAAAGCGCTGTTTGCATTGGTCAGCGACTTGGCGGGGCTGTCGAATGCCTGAGTGGGGTCTGAGTGACTGGACGGCGCTGGTGCGCCGCCACGCGGACGCCACGGGGCAGCCGCTGTCACCCGAGGTCGTGGAAGAACTGGCCGAGCACATCGCGGACGTGTACGCCGCCGAGCGGGACGCGGGCCGAAGCGACCGTGCCGCCGCCAACAGCGCGATCGCGATCCTGACGGCAGGGGCCTACGACGAAATTGCCGAGCGGCATCGCGCGCACCTCGGTTCGTCGCGGCTGATCGCGCGCGACGCCGACCGACCCGCGCGCCTGTGGGCGGACATCGGCTTCGACCTGCGCTACGCGTGGCGCAGCATGTGTCGTCAGCCCGCGTTCACCCTGGCGGTCCTCATCATCCTCGCTGTAGGCATCGGTGCAACGACCTCCGCCTATGCGGTGATCGACGCGGTGCTGCTGCGGCCGCTGCCCTATCCCGCGCCCGATCGACTCGTGGTTCTGTCGCGCGTGACGCCGAAGGGCAACACGCGGGCGCTCGCGGCGGCCGACTGGCTCGACCTCTCGGCGGCGGACGAGGCGTCACTCGCGTTGGCGGCGTACGCGTCGTGGCCGGAGAACCTGACCGGCGGCGGCGAGCCGGAACGGCTGCGTTCTGTCATCGTGTCGGGCAATTTCTTCGACGTCGTCGGGCAGGTGCCGGCGCTTGGACGCGTCAGCATCCCGGCCGACGACACCCCGTCGGCTTCGGGCGTGGCCGTTCTCAGCCACGGGTTCTGGGAGCGGCGCTTTGGGGGCGACCTCTCGGTCATCGGCGGAACCATACTGCTGAACGGCCGGCCGGTGACCATCGTCGGCGTGATGCCGGAGGAATTCGCGATCCCGAGCCGCGACGTCGACCTGTGGATGCCGATGGCGCTGGCGCCGGACATCCTCGCCGATCGGGCGAGCGAATGGCTGTCGGTGGTCGGGCGGTTGCGCCCGGCCGTGACCGCGCGCGCAGCGCAAGCCGCGCTCAACGCCACTTCCGACTCGCTGGCACATCGCTTTCCCGAGACCAACAAGGATCGGCGCGTCGCCATCCACTCGCTGCTGGAAGAAACGATCGGCGGCGTCAGCCGCCCGCTATGGCTGGGCGGTCTCGCCGCCCTGTTCGTGCTGCTCGCCGGCTGCGCGAATGCCGCCAATCTGATGATCGCGCGGGCGACGCTGCGGCGCGACGAGATCGCGATCCGATTCGCGCTCGGTGCGCACCCGTTGCGGCTGGCGCGTCAGCTACTGGTTGAGAGCGCGGTGCTCGCCTCGTTCGGTGCGACGCTGGGCGTCGGCGCGGCCGCGGTGTTCCTTCGGGCGTTCGTGCTGCTTGCCGGCGGCGCCATCCCGCGCGTCGATCACCTGCAGCTGAATGCCGCGGCGCTGGGTGTGGCGATCGGCGCCGCCCTCGGTACCGCGCTGCTCTTCGGCGGCACCGCGGCGTGGTTGCTCGTGAACCGGGCCTCGGGTGAGGCGGCGAGGAGCGGCGGCCTTCGCGCCACGCGGTCGAACCGCCTGAGTGGTGTGTTGCTGGTGTCGCAAGTCGCGTTCGCGACGATGTTGATCGCCGGTGCCCTGTTGGTGGTTCGCAGCTATGCCACGGTGCTTCGCATCAACCCGGGCTTCGACACCACCGACACGTTGACACTGCAGCTCACGCTTCCTCGAAACAGCTACCCGGATACGCCGGCGCACCTCCGCTTCGCCGATCGCGTGCTCGCCGAAGTGGCGGCGATTCCCGGCATCGCCAGCGTTGGGGTCGTATCCGACCTGCCATTCGTGGGCAACACGTTGGGGTTTGCGGTCACCGCCGACACCGCGCCGGCCCAAGCTGCGACCCGGATGACCGTGCGCCTCGCCGACGCCGGGTTCTTCCGCACGCTGCGCATCCCGCTCCGCAGCGGACGCACGTTCGACGCGGACGATCGCGCGAACGACGCTCCAGTCGCGGTGCTGAACCAGACTGCCGCGGACCGCCTGGCCGCGCTTCACGTCGGCACCCGCGTGACGATCGCCGGCGAGCCGCCGCGAACCATCGTCGGCGTGGTCGGAGACATCAAGCATCTGGGCCTGCGTGCCAACGAGGGCCCGGTGGTGTACGTCCCCTACGCACAGAAGACGTTCGCCTTCGTGAACTGGATGGGGATCGTCGCGCGGGGCCGGAACGTGGAGCGATCGGCGTCGAGCCTCAAGGACGCCATCGCCCGTGTCGATCCGAATCAGCCGGTGTATGGCGTGCTGGCGATGACGGATTATGTGGATCGGGAGATGGCACCGTTCGAGTTCGGCTCGTTGATCGTCGGATCGCTGGCCGCCACCGCATTGATCCTGGCCGTCTCCGGGATTTACGGCCTGACGACGTTCATCGTCGGCCGCCGGACGCACGAGATCGGGATTCGCATGGCCCTCGGCGCAACCAAGGGTAACGTCGTCTGGCTGGTGCTGCGCCAGATTGCCATGACGATGGCCATCGGCTCCGCGATTGGCGTCGTCTGCGCCGTCCCGATGAACGGCCTGTTGAAGACCGCATTGGCCGACACCATGGGCGCCGGCCGCGACGCGATGATGCTGCTGGCGGGCTGCGCGCTGCTGGCGGCGGCGGCGCTGCTCACCGCTGCGGGCCCGGCCCGCCGCGCGACGCGCATCGATCCGAGAGCCGCCCTTCAGTGCGAGTGAAGGCGCTGACCTGACGGCCGTGTGATGCCGAGCGTTACTTCGGGGTCAGCGTCAGCGTGCTCGCGCCGCTCGCCAGCACCGCGCGTTCGGAGAACAGGAGCGGGAAGGACTTTCCTTCCGACCAGAGCTTCGCCAGGTCCGCGAAATGCGGGCTGTCGGGCGATCCCGACTGACCGGGCGCATTCATAGCGATCGATCGATCCCAGTCGGTCGGATCCAGGGTCATCGCGACAGGATCAGCCGCGCGGCCTGACGGCGCTCGCGCGGTGACGTTGAACCGCCGCCTGGCAGCATCGGTCACAGCCAGCGGATGTGCGAACAGCGTCAATTGTCCGGCCGGCGGGGTGCGCTCGCGCAGGGCGTCAGCCAGTACATCGACGATCGCGGCGCGCTGCGCCGTCAACGGCTGCCGAGACGACGAGGCCGTGGCCAGGCGTTGCAGCAACTGGTCGGCGCGCTCGGGATGACGACGGGCGAACTCGATGAGTGAGTTCGCGGCTCGCGCCGGCCGCGATGCTGCAACGGGAACGCCGACCGCACCTGGCGCCGGCATCCATCCGCCCCATTCCGCGTCGCCTGTCCACGCCGGAACCGGCAGCGCGCCGGTCCAGCCTCGCCTGACCGGGACCAGGGCGGCTATCACCGAGCCGCGAGCGCCGTCGACGTCGACGTAACTCACGCGCCTGGCCGGCATCCGCCACCGTCCAAGGGCGGATCGAAACGTCTGCGCCGACGTGGAGCGATCCAGCCCCAGTGCCGCCAACTCGGCGGCTCCGCCAGGTTCGCTTCCGGTCCATCGCAGCGCAAACGCCAGATGATGCTCGCGGTCGGACGCGACGATGACGCCGTGACGTGTCGACTCTCGCTCGAAATCGACGGCCGCCTTCCGTCCGCGGACGGCGATCCACTCCTTGTGCGTCTCGATGTCCACCCAGCGTCCCCTGTCTTCTACCTGCCGCGGGTTGTCGGGGTTCAATTTCTCGACGTAGACGTCCTGGGTGTCGGCGGCGGCGGGCTCGGCCTGCCACGCCACGCGCGCGTTGTGTCCGGCTGCCACACCGGGGCGCCATGGCGCCGTCTCGCCGATCACGCTCCAGCCCGGCGCCTGCAGATGCACGAAATAACGGAGGGACGGATGATCGAGGCGAGGCGTATCGGGCTCGATCGCGCCCGGCCCGGCGGCGGTGGCATGGCCCTTCTCGCCCGCCGAACGGACGGTGCCTTCGATGACCGGGCGCGCGAGGCCAAGAAAAAACGGTGCCGTCCCGACGCGCCGGATGGCGTCGGCGACGAGGTCCGGCACCGTTGCGGGGTCGAGCCCGGGAGTCATGTCGAATCCGCGGCGAGTCGGCAGTAGCTGCAGAGCGCGGGCTGGACCGACGATGGCGACCAGCCGCGCTCGGAATACTTCGTCCAGCGCATCGCCGCTCGCGGTGAAGGCTTCAGTACCGATCGAGGAGGTCGTCGACGGACCACGGCTCCGGCGTCCATCCGGCAAGGACGAACTCCTCCGGCGGCCGCGCCCGCGCCAGCGCGACCCACGCGTTCACGCCGCGAATGAACGCAGCCGCCAGCGCCCTGGTCTCGGCGCCATATGCCGCCCAGTCGGCAGACCGATCGCCACGGTACTGGATCCGGCGCGTCATGGCGTCGCGCTCGATGAAATTCGGCCCGAGCACTTCCGAAAGCCGGCCCTGGACCGATCGCCGCCAGAGATCCATCTGAAACAACCGGTCCTGCGCCTGCACGAACCCCTGGGCGAAGAACAGATCGTCGTCATTCTGCGCGTAGATGTGCGGCAGACCCCATGTGTCGCGGATGATCCGTACCGGCGCTGCGATGCCGCCGATTGTCATCGTGCCCGACAGTTGTGCAACGAGCGGCGGCTGGGGCGGCGCCGCACGGCGGCAGCCCGGAAAGGCACCGAGGGAGCAGAGGACACCGAGGATCAGCCATGGAGAGCAGAAGACGCCGCTCCGGGTCGTAGGTAGACTTACCCCATGGCGATCAAGGACGCGCTGCTCGCTGACTACGACCACGAGATGGGAACGACTCGCCGCTTGCTCGAGCGGGTGCCCGACGACAAGCTGGCGTGGAAGCCGCACGAGAAATCGATGACGCTGGGAGAGTTGGCCACGCACGTGAGCCGCATTCCGAGCTGGGGTGGCACCATCCTCAACGATCCCTTCTTCGACCTGGCCGAGGCGCCGGCCGCGGGGGCCGGGCTGACGTCACGCGTTGCGATTCTGGCATCCTTCGATGAGACGCGTGCGCGCACGCGCGCCTGGATGGACAAGATCGACGGCGAGTACAACGCGCTCTGGACGTTGAAGCGCGGAGGCCAGCAGGTCTTCTCCGTGCCGCGGGTGTCGGCGTTCCGGAACTTCGTGCTCCATCACATCATCCATCACCGCGGTCAGCTGAGCGTCTACCTTCGACTGCACGACGTGGCGGTGCCGGCGATTTACGGTCCTTCCGCCGACGAAGGCTCGTGAGTATACAATCGCACCCACCATGCGCGTTCAGGGTCTGCCCAGGTTGTCGATCGCCCTTCTGATCGCGGTCTGCGCCGCTGCTCTCGCGCACGCGCAGAGTTCGGTGCCGGCGGCGGCGCCAGGCAAGAAGAACCCGCTCCTCAAGCTCGCTGAGCCGTGGCCCGGCGCGGAGGCGCTGGCTGCACGACGCCTCGAAGCCGAGTCGCGGCCGCTGTTCCAGAGCGTCGATCCCCTCGCGTTCACGCTGACCGCTGACTTCAGCGCCATCAACCGCGACCGTAACCCGGACAGCACCGCCCGCTTCCCCGCCGTGCTGACGGTCGCCGCCGCCGACGGCACGATGAAGGACATCGACGTCAGGCTGAGTGCGCGCGGCCACTTCCGGCGGATGGCGCGCAACTGCGGCGTCGTGCCGCTGCGCGTCCAGTTCCCCAAGGACGGTATGGCTGGCACGCCGTTCGAGGGCCAGACCACGCTGAAGCTGGGAACCGGGTGCGAGGACTCCTCGGAGTATGAACAGATCACGCTGCGCGAGTACGTGCCGTATCCGATGTTCAACCTGGTAACGCCGCTGTCCTTCCGTGCGCGGCTCGCTCGCGCCACCTACGTCAACGGCAAAACCAGGAAGAAGAGCGCCCCCCGCTACGCGTTGTTCATCGAGCACGAGAACGAAGTCGCCCGCCGCAACGAAGGGCGTGTCGTCGAACTGCCGCGGATGGTGTTCAAGGATCTCGACGACCAGACGCTGACCCGCATGATGCTGTTCGAGTACCTGATCGGCAATACCGACTTCTCGATCTGGTCGCTGCACAACGTGCGCGTGGTCCAGAAGCCCAACCGGACGCTGATCGCGGTACCCTACGATTTCGATCTATCGGGCCTGGTCCACGCACCATACGCGCTGCCGGACCGCCGGTTGGGCCTGCGCAGTGTCGTGGATCGCATGTACCGGGGACCGTGCCGCAGCGGCGACGAGTTCGACGCTGCCGTGGCGGCGTTCCGCGCCAAACGCGCCGACATGCTGACGCTGATCGACTCGATTCACGATCTCGACCAGAGCCTGCGTCGCGAGATGAAAGAGTATGTCGAGGGGTTCTTCAGGACGATCGACAAGCCGGCGTCGGTTAAGAAGACATTGGTCGACTCCTGCAAGCAGGCGCCGACGATGTAGATCGTTTCTTTTTCACGTTGGACGGCTGCGGGGCTACGAAGGCCGGGTCTACCGGGAGGTCGAGGGCCCTTGATCGAGGGACGGCCTGAAGGCCGTCCCCTACAGATGCTGTTTCGTGCGCTCCGGATGCTATTGAGTGCGCCTCAAGGCTGCGGGGTCGCCACAGCCGCTGGCGGCGGCTGCACCGTCGAGAAGAACCCGATCATCATCTCTTCCCACGTCTGATCGCCCCAGCGCACGTCCTTGGTCGGATCCGGGTTGAACTTGTTCGCGGTCGAGTTGTCGTAGTGCGCGATGACCTCGAGCTTGGTGCCTTTCGGCAGCAGTTTGGGCTTGGCCAGCTCGTAGGTGATCTGCCAGTTGAAGTCGTACTTGGGCACCGACAGCAGGGTTTCGTCGGTGCCGTCGGGATAGTGCGCGATGTAGGTCATGTCCTTGCCGCGCACGTGCATGTGCGGCGTGAACGCCGTGACCAGCGTATCGCGGTTCAGCGGCGTCGTCGCCCGCACTTCGGCGTTGCCGTCGCCTGCCGGGATCACGAAGCGCGGGTTGATCGCCATGCCGCCGCCCACCATTTTGGTCGGCGGCTGCTTCGCGTAGATGACGCCCACGGTGGTGCGGTCCTTGGCTTCGGTGCCGTTGGTGGTGTAGTGGATCTGCATCACGATGTCGGAGTTGCCGCGCAGCAGCCGCGCCACGCCCGGCTCGAACACCAGGCCCGGCTTGTTCGGCGTGATGCCGCCGATGTTGGTCGGCCCGAGTTCGCCGCCCGGCTTCGGCACGCTGCCGGCCGGCTGCGTGAACGCGATCACGTGATGCACCTGGGCCCGCGCGCCAGGATGAATCTCGATCGCCTGAATCCACTTGTCCTCGGTCAGGCCGGTTGGCGCCTTGAAATACTTGTAGGGCACGGCGCCTTCAGCCGGAATCGTGAACTCCTCGTCCATCGTGAAGATCGCGTCGGGTTTGCCAATCGTCCAGCCGTCGGCAAACGTCGGTGCCGGCGGCAGGTCCTTGTCGTCCCCTTTCGGGGCGCCGGCATCAACCCACTCGGCGATCGTCTCGATTTCCTGCTCGGTCAGCCGCGGATCGTTCTTGAAGGTCCCGTGCGCCGGGTCGGCACCCCACGGTGGCATCGCACGCGCGACGACGCGCTGCTTGATCGAACGCGCCCACGGGCGGGCGGCGTCGAAGGTCGTGAGCGACATCGGCGCGAACATCGTCGGTCGATGGCACTCGACGCAGCTCTTGTTGAAGATGGGCGCGACGTCCTTCGTGAAGGTGGGCGCCGCCTTACCGTCGGCCGCAACCGCGGCGACAGGCAGGGCGAGCAACACAACGAAAATGAGCGTTCTCATGTCGCCAATTGTAACCTAGTGACGAGTCGTCGGGTACTTGATACCGAGCTGCTCCATGTAGTTCTTGTACTTCGAGGGATCGTAGTAATACTTCTTCATCTCGGGCCGGTATTTGGCCATGATCTGCTCGTTCAGCCAGATCGCCGGCTTGTCGCCGGGCCGGATCAGCGGCGTGTATTTCGTCGTCTTGGTCTGGACGTTGCGGAAATAGTCCCACGCCTGGGTGGTGAGCTCGGGCTTCATCAGGAAGTCGAGCACGGTCAGCGCCACCACCTTGGCGCCGGCCTGGATGCCTTTGTGGGCGATGGGCCCGGCCATCGAGATGGCGTTGGCCCAGTTGTGCCCCGGACCCGCGGCCATGTTGGACGGATAGCGCAGCGTGACGGTCGGCACGTTCCAGGAAATGTCGCCGATGTCGTCGGAGCCGCCGCCGCGTTTCTCGTTGTCGGGCACCAGTTCGCGGCCGCGCAGCGGTGACAGCTTGGTCGCCATCCCGACCTCGGGCACCTTCAACTCGTGCTGCAGCGACCTGGCCAGCGTCTGGTCGGCTTCGCTCCATTGCGGGAGGCCGACTTTTTCGATGTTGGCGTACATCGTCTCGGCGATGGTTTTGTTGAAATGTCCCGGCCACGCCGAGCCGAGCACCGCGCTGGCCACTTCGGTGTCGGTCATCATCGCGGCGGCCTGCGCCATCCGGTCGCCGATGTCCCAGAGTTTCTTGATCTCCTCGTAGCTGGTTTCGCGGAAGTAGTACCAAACCGAGGCGTTGGGCGGCACGACGTTGGGTTGATCGCCGCCGTTGGTGATGACGTAGTGCGAGCGCTGCTGAATGCGCAGGTGCTCGCGGCGGAAATTCCAGCCGACGTCCATCAGCTCGACGGCGTCGAGCGCCGAACGGCCGCGCCACGGTGCGGCCGCGGCATGCGCGCTCTCGCCCTTGAACTTGTATTCGACCGAGACCAGACCGTTCTGGTTGCCGTCGCCCCAAGTGACCGAGAGGTTGTCGGAGACGTGCGCGAAGATCGAGATGTCGACGTCCTTGAACATCCCGGCGCGGACGTAGTAGGCCTTGGTGCCGACCAGCTCCTCGGCGATGCCCGGCCACAGCATCAGCGTCCCCTGCAGGTGCTGCTGCTCCATGACCTTCTTGGCCGCCAGCGCCGCGGCGATTTGCAGCGGCATGCCGGAGTTGTGTCCTTCGCCGTGACCGGGCGCTCCCTCGATGATTGGATCGTGGTAGGCGACACCGGGCTTCTGCGACGCCTGCGGAATGCAGTCGACGTCGGAACCGAGCGCGATTACCGGCTTGCCCGACCCCCAGCGCGCGGTCCAGGCCGTCGGAATCCCGGCCACGCCGCGCTCAATCTTGAAGCCGTTCTGCTCGAGAATACCGGTGAGGTATTTCGTCGTCTCGTATTCCTGGAAGCCGAGCTCGGCGAAGCTGAACACCTGATCGTTCATCTTCTGGATGTTTTCGCCCATCGCGTCGACTTCCATGCCGACGTTGCGTTTGTACTGATCCAGTTGCGCGCTGGCCGCCGCGGCCGGCGGCTGAGGCGATGGCGCCGCCTGCAGCGAAACGGTCACCGCAATGGCGGCCGCCGCCGCCCACTTCACGAGACCCATCTCTCTCTCCTTATTGGACCACGTCCTCAGCCTTCACCCTGCCCAGAGCCTGAGCCCTGAGCCCTAATTCTTCCCCGCCGGCTTCTCGATCGTCGGGTACTTGATGCCGAGCTGCTCGAGGTAGTTCTTGTACTTGGTTGGATCGTAGTAGTACTTCTTCATCTCCGGCCGGTACTTCTCCATCCGCTCCTTGTTCAACCAGATCGCCGGCTTGTCTTCCGGACGCAGAAACGACACGTACTTCTTGTTCTTGGTCTGGACGTTGTTGAAGTAGTCCCACGCCTGCGTGACCAGCTCGGGTCGGGTGAGAAGGTCGATGACGGTCAGCGCCACCACCTTCGCGCCGTACTGCACGCCCTTGTGCGCGATCGGCGTCGCCATCGAGATGGCATTGGCCCAGTTGTGGCCGGGTCCGGCCTGGATGTTGGCGGGATAGCCAAGGGTGACGGTGGGGACGTTCCACGAGATGTCGCCGATATCGTCAGACCCGCCGCCGCGCTTCTCTTCGTCGGGGATGACTTCGCGGCCGCGCAGCGGGTTGATCTTGGTCGCCAGTCCGGTTTCCGGCACCTTCATCTCACGCTGCACCGCTTTGGCCAGGGTCTGATCCGCGTCGGTCCAGGTCGGCAGGCCGACTTTCTGGATGTTGGCGTACATCGTCTCGGCCACCGTCTTGTTCATATGCGCCGGCCACGCCGAGCCGAGCAGCTGCATCGTGTAGTCGGTGTCGGTCATCATCGTGGCGGCCTTCGCCATGTTGTTGCCGATGTCCCAGAGCCGCTTGATTTCCTCGTAGCTGGTCTCGCGGAAAAAGTACCAGACCGAGGCGTTGGGCGGGACGACGTTGGGCTGATCGCCGCCGTTGGGAATCACATAGTGCGAGCGCTGCTGAATGCGCAGGTGTTCGCGGCGGAAGTTCCAGCCGACGTCCATCAGCTCGACGGCGTCGAGCGCCGATCGGCCGCGCCACGGCGCGCCGGCGGCGTGGGCGCTCTCGCCCTTGAAGTCGTACTCGACCGACACCAGGCCGTTGCCGGAGCTGTCGCCCCAGCCGACGTTCATCTGCGCGCCGACGTGCGCGAAGATGCAGATGTCGACGTCCTTGAAGACGCCAGCGCGCACGTAGTACGCCTTGGAGCCGAGCAGTTCCTCGGCCACACCGGGCCACAGCTTCAACGTGCCCTGGAGATGCTGCTGCTCCATCACTTTCTTGACCGCGAGCGCGGCGGCGATCTGGAGCGGCATGCCGGAGTTGTGTCCCTCACCGTGGCCCGGCGCCCCTTCGATGATCGGCTCGTGCCAGGCGACGCCGGGCTTCTGCGACGCCTGGGGAATGTCGTCGATGTCGGAGCCCAGCGCAATGACCGGCTTGCCGCTGCCCCACGTCGCCGTCCACGCCGTGGGGATGCCGGCGACGTTCTCCTGAATCGCGAAACCGTTCTGCTTGAGGATGGTCGTCAGATACTTGGAGGTCTCGAACTCCTGGAAACCGGGCTCGGCGAAGCTGAACACCATGTCGTTCATCTTCTGGATGTTCTCGCCCATAGCGTCGACTTCCAAGCCGACGTCGCGTTTGAACTGATCGGTCCGGGGATTGGCCGCGGCCGACGCGGTCGCGGGCTGTTGCGCAGCCGGCAGAGAAGACGCGAGCGCGAGCGCGACAACGATCAACAACATCATTCGTGACGTGCGCATGAAGGGCTTCCTCGCAGGGAACAGGTGTCGGGAATCAGGGATCGGCAACCGGCACATTCTAATCCCCAATTCGCAATCCACCATCCGCAATCCCCAATCCGAAGGCCCCGCCAAGTATCATCGAAGCCATGGCCGGTTTCGAGGCGCGCCAATCCCTGCACAATGGTCACGTCATGACCTTGTACAGCTGGGGAAACCCGCGCCATTTCCCCAGATTGCCGGCGCCGACGCGCCGCTACTTCGACGTCGCGCGGGCGACGCGGGTTGTCGCCGATTGTCACTGGCACGCGGCCCCGCACACACACGCCACGCTGATTGCGCTGCATGGGTTGAACGGATCCAGCAACGCGCATTACATGCGCGGCCTCGCCGCCAAGGCGTTCGCACGCGGGATGAACGTGGTCCGGCTCAACCAGCGCAACTGCGGCGACACGGAGCGCCTCGCTGAAGGACTGTTTCACTCCGGCCTGACGGCTGACGCCGCCCACGTGATTGACGAGCTGACGCGAGTGGACGGCCTTCAGGCGGTCGCCGTCGCCGGCTATTCGCTCGGCGGCAACCTGGCGCTGAAGCTGGCGGGCGAGTACGGCGCACATGCTCCGAAGCCGCTCATCGCCGTCGCGGCGGTGTCGCCGATCATCGAGATCAGCGAGTGTACGCGCGCGCTCGAGCGGCCGGGCAACGGGTTGTATCAGTGGAACTTCGTGCGCGATCTCAAGCGGCGGATGCGGCGCAAGGACCGTTGCCGCCCCGGCACGTTCGATCTCTCGGCGCTCAACGCGATCAAGACCGTCCGCCAGTTCGACGAGGTCTATACGGCGCCGTACTTCGGGTTCCGGGACGCCGAGGACTATTACCACCGCGCCAGCGCCATGCGCGTCATCGATCGCGTGGCCGTGCCCGCGCTGGTGATCACCGCTGACGACGATCCCTTCGTGCCGTCGGCACCCTTCCACCATCCCAGGATCACCGGCAACCCATACATCGACCTCCGGATCAGTGCGCACGGAGGCCACTGCGGATTCGTCGGGGAGACATCAGGAATGGACGACGGCTACTGGGCGGAGAACCGGATTGTGGAGTTTATTCAGTCGTTGGTCGATAGTCGTTAGTACGGAGTCGGTAGTCGCTGGTCGAGTCGATAGTCGCTGGTCGAGTCGGCAGTCGCTGGTCGAGTCGGTAGTCGCTGGTCGAGTCGGTAGTCGCGCAGGGGCGCAGCGCTGGTCACAACGGCAGCGACGAGTGGAAATGCGTCGGATCGAAACCATACAGGAGCGTATCGATAGTCACGCTGAACACCGCGCGGCCGTGATCGGGGCCACCCGCTGGGCAGCAGACCGAATAAACGAGGAGGATGCGTGAACCGGTTGACCTTTCTGCTATTGCTCCTGCTAGTGATTCCCTGCCACGCGCAGCGTGTCGAAACGGGATCGGGTATGGTCGACGCCGCTGATCCGTGGTTCGCCACGTTTTCGATCATCGCCTTCGATCCGGCGACCCACGAGCTCGGAGTAGCGGTGCAATCGCACGCGTTCACCGCCGGAGCGGCGGTGCCGTACGCCATTCCCGGCGTCGGCGCAGTGGCCACTCAAGCGGCCGCCAACCGGCTGTACGGCCCGAAGGCGATCGAGCTGCTCAAACAGGGATTGAGCCCCGCCGACGTCGTCAAGCGGCTGACCGATGAAGACCCGGGGCGGGCCACGCGGCAGGTCGCCGTCATCGACACCCAGGGACGGTCCGCCGTCTACACCGGCCAGCACGTGATCGATCGCAATGTCGACGCGAACGATCCCGTACACCTGGGCGGCTACGCCGGCCACGTGACCGGGCGCAATTACTCGGTGCAGGGCAACACGCTCGCCAGCGAAGATGTCGTGAAGAACATGGCCCGTGCCTACGAGGACACCAGGGGCACGATGGCCGAACGGTTGATGAACGCCCTCGACGCCGGTCAGGCCGCGGGCGGCGACACGCGCGGCATGCAGTCGGCCGGCCTTCTCGTCGTGCGGCCGATCCCTCCCGGCTCCGACTCCACGGTCGAGCGCATCGTCGACATCCGCGTCGACGATGCGGTGGATCCGTTCAAGGAATTGCGGCGGCTGTTGAACATCAGCCTCGGCCTGCCCAGGACCCTGACCGATCGATCAGCCGACCTCGCCAGGGCGGGTGAGTTCGACGCGGCGATCGCCGAGCAGCAAAAGGCGCTCGAGATCCAGCCGAACAGCGACACCCTCCATTACGCGCTGGCACAGCGCTACGCGCAGGCGGGCAAACCGCTGCTGGCGCTGGTGCCGCTGCGGGAAGCGATTCGCCTGCACCCGAATCTGGCGAGGGAGGCGGCCAAGGATGCGCTGTTCACCGGACTGCGCAACCTGGGCGAATTCAAACGCCTCGTCCAGTTGTCGGTGCCGCCTGCGAAGCAGGAGGACTGGGAGTTCTGATGACGCCGAACGCTAGCGGACTCTCGTTCGTGTCGAGCCGCCCAAGATCGATCCAAGCGCGCCTCGCAAGATCGCTCGGCCAATACCCGAACCAACGGAACGCGAGAAGCTCTTGGCCGCCGATTGGACCAACCCGTCGTGATGTCCACCGCGCGGTCCGGTCGTACCGAGCAGAATCGCGGACAGCGCATCCGTGATCGCCGAGCCGGCCGACGGTCCCGCCGCCGTGCCCGGCCCTCCCGCCGGTCCCGCCGCGGCGCTCCCTGCCACCGCCCCCGCCGTCCCCCGCGCGCCGGCCTGTGCCGCGCTGATTTTCTCGAACGCCGACTCGCGATCGACGGCCTGCTCGTAGTGACCGTACAGTGACCTGTTCTGTTCCCGCACCGCAGCGCATTCCGCGTCCGTGATCGGACCGATGCGCGATGCCGGCGGCGCGATCCACGCCCGTTCGGTGACGGTCGGACTGCCCTTCGCGTCGAGCAGAGACACCAGCGCCTCGCCAACCGCCAATTCGGTGATCGCGCGCGAGATGTCGAGGGATGGGTTCGGCCGCAGCGTGTCGGCCGCCGTCTTCACGGCCTTCTGATCGCGCGGCGTGAACGCACGCAGCGCATGCTGCACCCGGTTCCCGAGCTGTCCGAGCACGGTGTCCGGCACGTCGGCCGGGCTCTGGGTCACGAAGTAGACGCCGACGCCCTTCGAGCGGATCAGGCGCACCACCTGCTCGATCTTCTCGATCAGCGGCGGCGGCGCGTCGGTGAACAGCAGGTGCGCCTCGTCGAAGAAAAACACCAGCGTGGGCTGGTCGGGATCGCCGACCTCGGGCAGCCGCTCGTACAGTTCGGACAGCATCCACAGCAGGAAGATCGCGTAGAGTTTGGGCGACCGGATCAGCTCCTCGGCCGCCAGCACATTGACCATGCCGCGGCCGCGGCCGTCGGTCTGCAGGAGATCGTCCACGTCGAGCATCGGCTCGCCGAAGAACGACGCCCCACCCTGTTGCTCGACCTCGAGCAGCGCCCGCTGGATGGCGCCAATCGACGCCGCGGAAATGTTGCCGTACTTGGTGGTGAAGGTCGAGGCGTTGTCGCCGGCAAACTGCAGCATGGCGCGAAGGTCTTTGAGATCGAGCAGCAGCAAACCGTTGTCGTCGGCCACCTTGAAAATCAACGTGAGCACACCCTGCTGGGTCTGATTCAGGTTGAACAGCCGCGACAGCAGGAGAGGGCCGAGGTCCGAAATGGTGGCCCGCACCGGGACGCCGCGCTTGCCGAACACGTCCCAGAATGCGACCGGGCTCGCGGCGAAGATCGGGGCTTCGAGCCCGGTCGCCTTGAGGCGCTCGCTCAGCCTGGGCGACGCTGCGCCCGCGGCAGCGATGCCGGAGAGATCGCCCTTGACGTCCGCCATGAAAACCGGCACGCCGATGCTCGAGAAGTGCTCTGCTAACACCTGCAGCGTGACGGTCTTGCCGGTGCCGGTGGCGCCGGTGACCAGACCATGACGATTGCCCAATGCCGGACGGAACAGCACATCCGCGCCGGCCGCGGTCCGTGCGATGACGAAGGGTTCGGACACTGTGTTCTCCTCAACCGCGGACGCGAACGTTCAGATGCCGAGATGTGACATCAACAGCCGCGCGAACTCCGGGCCCTTGCCCTCGTCTTCGTGCTTGAAGTACACGTAGACGTCCTTGCAGGCGGCCGTCTCCCGAGCGATGGTGTCGGCCCAGCGCCTGATGTCGTCCGGCGTGTAGCCCTCGTCGCGCAGGCGGAAATAGGCGTAGTCAGCCGTCACCTTGACCGGCGCCGACAGCTTCTCGCTGTCGGCCACGCACAGCGCCAGGTTGCGCGTCGCGAGCCGCGTGAACACGTCATCCTCGTGCCACGAGGCGTGGCGGAACTCGAAGGCGGCGCACAGTTTCGGCGGCAGCGTATCGAGAAACGCGTCGAACACGGTCAAGTCCTTCTTCAAATTGGGCGGCAGCTGGAACAACAGCGAGCCCAGCTTGTCGGCGAGCGTTCCCGCCACACCGCAAAACGCCTGCACCAGCTCGCCGACATTCTTCAGCCGGTTGTCGTGCGTAATCCGCCGCGGCGCCTTCAGCGTCAGCTTGTAGGGCGCGGGCGTCTGCGCTGCCCACCCGGCCACAATCTTCTCGTTCGGCATCCGGTAGAAGGTGTAGTTGATCTCGACAGTGGGAAACCGCGCGGCATAGTAGGGCAGCATCTTCGCCGCCGGCAAATCGGCAGGATAGAAAGAGCCCTTCCACTCCGGGTAGTTGTAGCCGGACGTCCCTGTCCAAATCATCTACACTAGATCATATGCGCGCTTTCCTGGTTTTGTCCGCTGCCCTCGCGATCGCCACCGCCGCCTGCAATCAAGCCCCCGACCGACGGGTCTTCACGTTGCAGGGACAGGTGCAATCGCTCGACGTACCGCGCAAGATGGTGACGGTGAAGCATGAAGAGATTGCCGGGTTCATGCCGGCGATGACGATGCCGTACGAGGCGGAGGATGCTCGTGCTCTCGACGGCCTGATCCCGGGCGACCTGATCAACGCCAAGCTGGTCGTCTTTTCCAACGGCGCACACCTGACCGACATCAAGAAGGTCGGCAATGCTCCGCTCGAGACGCCGCCAGCCGAGGTGCCGAATCCAGCGGCAGCGTCTTCGGGCTTCGAGCTGCTGAAGCCCGGCGAAGCCGCGCCCGACGGCCGGTTTCTCGATCAGGACGGCAAGCCACGGCATTTCGGCGCGTTCAAGGGGACGCCGGTCGTGATGACCTTCATCTACACGCGCTGCCCGCTGCCGACCTTCTGCCCCCTGATGGACCGGCATTTCGCCACGCTGCAGAAGACGCTCGAGAGCGACCCCGCCCTGAAGAACGTGCACCTGGTGACGGTGAGCTTCGATCCCACCACCGACACGCCGGCGGTGCTCCGCCAGCACGCCAAGGAACTCGACGCCGATTTGACCCGCTGGACCTTCCTCACCGGCGATCGCGACGACGTCGATCAGTTCGCCGCCCGGTTCGGTGTCTCGGTGAGCCGCGCTCTCAACGACGCGCGTGACATCACGCACAACCTGCGCACCGCCATCATCGGCGCCGACGGCAAGCTGGTGAAGGTCTATACCGGCAACGACTGGACGCCCGATCAGGTGCTCACGGACTTGAAGAAGCTCGATTGAGGGCTCAGGGCTGAAGGCCGAAGGCTTCACTCAACGCGAACGGCGCCTGATCGCGCGGCTGCGGACGCCGTTCCGGGTCCAGGCGCATTTGAACGCGCTGCCGTACAACCAGGAGCCAGGCGGCCGCGCCACGCTGCGCAGTTTTCGTGGCGTGGTCCGGGCCGGCTGCGCACACTGCCTGGAAGCGGCGCTGTTTGCGGCCGTCGTGCTCGAGCAGCACGGCGACCCGCCGCTGCTCCTCAGCTTCGAGTCGATCGATCAGCTCGACCACGTCATCTTCGTCTACCAGCGGCGCGGCCGCTGGGGGTCGATCGCGCGCTCGCGCGATCCCGGCCTGCACGGCCGCAGGCCGCTGTTCGGCTCACCCCGCGCGCTGGCTCGCAGCTACATGGATCCGTACGTCGACTTCACCGGCCGCGTCACTGGATATGCTGTCGTGGACATCGCGCAGTTGATGGGCGACTACGATTGGCGGCTGAGCGACACGAACGTGTGGAAGGTCGAACGGATGCTGCTGGATCATCCCCACCGGCCACTGGCCTCGTCCGACCGGCGCGTGAACCGGCTGCGGGCGCGCTATCGCGCCTTTCGCGCCGCATTCCCGACGCAGAAGCCGGTGTTCTATCGCGGCCGCGATCGCTGGACGCCGCTGCCGGCCGAATTCGACTATGAGGGTTGATAATCGGAAAGGCGTTGATTATTCTTGGCTTCCGCTGTGGGAGCCACCGTCTTCATCATCGTCGTGCTGGTGGGAGTCTTCGTCTTCGACCTTGGCCGGCGCTGGTGGAAGGAGAACGAGTGGCAGCGGCGATGGCGTGATCGCGACGACGAATAAAATCGCGTCATGGGATGAACCGATTCAGTCGAGATCGAAATCGCGCATCGGCTTGGTCACCGGTTCTTCCTTGGCCTGGCGCAGCGCCTCGTCGAACCGCTTGGACAGCGCGTCCCCCCGGTTCTTCTCCGAATCGACCGACTGCTGAAAGATGGCTTCGCGCCGTGCGGCCTCGGCGGCAAGAATTCTCTGCGCGTCGCTTAGTTCCGGCTTGTTGCCGCGGTCGGGCTCCCTGTGCGAGACGACTCGGCCCAGGTTGGTGTCGACGACGAGGACGGTCTGACAGCAGGGGCACGACACTTCGATTTCGGACTTCAGCCGAGCCATCAGCGTTTCCCTCCGAGGGCGCCTTCGAGCCCTCCGACCGTGAACTCTTTCTTCAGCTCGAGCGGTGTCCCGTCGGGCAGCTTCGCCTGCAACCGGAGATCCCGAATCTGCGTATGGCGGTAGTCGAAGCGTTGTCCGAAACCGGCAACGAACGAGTCGAGCGGCACTTTGAGGCGGCCGCCGGCCGGAATCGACGCGATCCGCACGCTGTGATTCCGATTCAGCCAGATCTCGACGCTGGTCCACTCGCTCGACGACTGGTTGTCGACCGTCAGCATGTTGCCATCGAGTTGAAGCGCCTCAACCGGTGGCGGCTGACGACACCCCTCGAGCGCCAGCACGGCGACGCAGACGATGAGACCGGCAATCGAGACTCGACCAAGCACGGGCTATCATAGCGTAGTGAATCCTGGGATGCGGCCGACGCTGCGCATCGCGACCTACAATGTGCATCGCTGCAGGGGACTCGATGGGCGCACGCGTCCTGACCGGATCGCCGCCGTGTTGCGCTCGATCGATGCGGATATCGTCGCGCTTCAGGAAGTGGTCGGCTCAGGACCGAACGGCGGCGGCCATGCCGAGGAGATCGGCGCAGCACTGGGCATGGGTTGGGTGATGGCGCCGGCGCGGCAGTTCCGCGGCCACCACTACGGGAACGCCGTGCTCAGCCGGCTGCCGATCACGCACCACCTCGAGCACGATCTGTCATGGAAGACGTGCGAGGCGCGACGCATGCAGCGCGTCGACATCGCCGCTGACGGCTCCACGCTGCATCTCTACAACGTCCACCTCGGCACTGCGATTCTCGAACGCCGGCATCAGGCCAAGAGGCTTGCCGCGATCGTGTGCGACCGCCACGTGACGGGGCCCAAGCTGGTGGTTGGCGATTTCAACGAGTGGATGCGCGGCCTGGCCACGTCGTTGCTGAATCAGAAGCTGCAGAGCGTCGACCTGCGCGACTTCCTCCCGCGCAAACGCACGCAGCGCACCTACCCGGGGCTGTTCCCGGTGCTGCATCTCGATCACATTTATTACAGCGGGAAAGTCGAGATCGCCGGCGTCGAGCTGCCGCGCACGCGGCTCTCGCTCGTGGCGTCGGATCACCTGCCGATTGTTGCGGATATCAGGCTGGGGTAGAAGGCCCGGAGGGCGGTGGCATCACCTGGGCGCGAAGGCTCGAGCCGGGCGACGACTTGCGAGGCGGTCGGCCTCTGCGGTTTCTTCCCCCTACAGGATTTTTCAGATGTACCTCGGCGACGGGTTTCGGGTCGTCGCTCGGCCGCCTGAAGGCCGGCCGCGACGAGGATGTGAAACTACGAGAATCTGAAAACGCACCTTAGTCGGGTTCGGCGAGCTCGAACGGAATCGCGCCGGCGTCGATGATGCTTGGGACCGCAACCGCGGCGTGCCGTGTCCTGACCGCCCGCGCCTCCTCGTAGATCCGATCGGGCACGCGCTGGATGTCCCAGGCCAGGCCGACCGCGGCCATCGCGCGGATGGTGTACCAGGTGAGATCGTATTCCCACCAGTAGAAGCCGTTGCGGGCCGCGCGCTGATAGCGGTGATGGTTGTTGTGCCACCCCTCGCCGACCGCGAAGAAGGCGGTCAACGGGTTGTTGCGCGACTCGTCGACGGTGTCGAACCGCCGCGATCCGAACATGTGGTTGACGGTGTTGATCGCGAACGTCGCGTGCGCCAGCGTCATCGTCGGCAGGCAGAAGCCGTAGACGAGCCAGGGCCAGCCGCCGGCCAGATAGAGCGCCGCGGCGAGGAGCGCCGGCGGCAGGAAGAAGAAGCGCTCGAGCAGCGCCAGTTCCGGCTCCTTGCCGAAATCGCGCAGCACCGGGTTGCTGGCCTCGAGCGTGTCGTACTTGGTGTCGTGCAGGAACCAGCCGATGTGAGCGTAGTAGAAGCCGCTGATCATCGGGCTGTGCGGATCGCCGTCGCGGTCGGCGTACTTGTGATGGTTGACGTGATGACCGGCCCACCACAGCGGCCCCTTCTGCATCGCGGCAGTGCCGATGAACGCCCATACGAAGCGCGCGACCCGGTTCATCTTGAACGCGCGATGGGCGAGGTAACGGTGAAACAGCAGGGTCAAACCGACCGCGCGCACGAAATGCGACGCGGCCCACAGGCCGACCAGCGGCCACCGGAACGGGACCGTGAACACCAGCAGAGCCGACGCCTGCACAATCCAGAAAACGGTGATTTGAACGATGTTCGGGAGCACGGGCTAGATCTCTCGGAGAGCGCGGGCGACGGGAATACGAGCCGCTCGAAGGGCCGGGAGCAGGCCGCCGACCGCTCCCATGACGCCGGAGAAAATCAGGCCGTTCAGCAGCAGCCCCGGCGTGATCCGGAACTTGAACGCCAGCTCGCTGAAGCTCGTCATGTTCATCGCGCCGGTGGACAGACCGTGTACTGGCAACGCCAGCAGGCAGCCCAGCACGCCGCCAATCAATGCGAGCGCCACTGATTCGGCGAGAAACGCGGTGATGATGCGGATGCGTGAGAAGCCCAGCGCGCGCAGCGTGCCGATCTCGCGCGTGCGGTAGGCCACCGCCGCGTACATGGTGTTCACCGCGCCGAAGACCGCCCCGATCGAGAGGATCGCCGTGACGAAGGTGGCGAAGACACGGATCAGCGTGCCGGTGGTCTCGGACTGCCCCTGATAGTAGTCGCGCTCGGGATAGGGCTTGAGATCGAGGCGGGGATCGGCCGACAGCGCCGCGGCAAACGAATCGAACGCCGATGGATCGGTCAACTTGAGCGTCACCGACTGATAGCCGTTGCGCTGGAACGCCGGCATCATCAGATCGACGTCGCCCCACACTTCCGACTCGAACGACGCATCGTCGTCGGTGAAGACGCCGACCACCTTCCAGGTCGAGCCGCCGAACTTGACGGCGCTGCCGAGCGTGAGCCCCTTGAACCGGATGGTCGCCTGCTTGCCGACGTTGATCTCGCGCGTGCCGGGCGTGAAGCGGCGTCCTTCGACCAAGGTCAGCGTGTTGCGGATCTCGAAGGCGAGTGGTCCGACGCCGCGGGCCGGCACGTTGGCCGGCTGGTTGTCGGAGACCCGCGGCAGGGCGATGATGACGACCAGCTCGGGCGACGCGAGTACGTGGCCGTCGGCGGCGCGGGCAACCTGCGGCATCGCCTCGATCAGCGGCAGCTGGGAGCGCTGCACACCGCTGACCGTTTCCGAGGTGGCACCCTTGCGCAGCAGAATCGCGTTCTCGTTGGAGCCGCTGGCGACGAGCGCGCCATTGAACCCCTGCGCGATCGCCATGGTCATGACGAAGACGGCGACCACCATCGCGATGCCCATGGCAGTCATCGCCGCCGTGCCCTTGCGCACGGTCATCGACCGAAGGTTGTAACTGGCGATCAGACCCATAAAGAGATTTTAGATTGTAGACTGTAGATTGCAGATTGGAGATGGCGGATTCGCGGGACTGCGGCCCTTGGCTCCAGCGCTGCCCCCTTCTCCATTTATTTCTACGCAACCCGCCGCAGGGCGTCGACAATCTTCAATCGCGACGCCATCGACGCCGGCAGCACCGCTGCCAGCACGCCGATCAGCACGCTGAGCCCGAGGCCGGTGATCACGTTACCGTTGTCGACGCCGAAGGCCGGAATGAAGCCGCCGGTGAGACCGAGTGCCTCGCCGTTGACGATCAGCCGCGCGAGCGCGGCGCCCGCCGCGCCGCCCAGCACGGACACGACCAGTCCTTCACCGACGACCAGGACGAAGATCGTCGCCGCGGGGAAACCCAGCGTGCGCATGACCGCGATCTCGGTCGTCCGCTCGCGCACCGACATCGCCATGGTGTTCCCGGCGACGAAGAGGGTGGTCAGCACGACCGCGAGGGCGACGCTGCCGAGCAGCAGGTTCAGGTTGCCCAGCATCGACGCGAACGACGCCGAGAACGCCTGCTCGGTCTGGGTCTTGGTCTCGTAGGGCGAGTTCTCGAATTTCGAGTCGATAACAGCGGCGATCTGCGTGGCGCGATCCGGGTTGTCGATCTTGGAGACCAGCCAGCCGATCTGTCCCTTGGGCGTCGAGCGCTCGTCGGCGTACTTCCAGTGGAACATCATCGATTGGTTGTCCACCGCGGCGCCGCCGGCATGATACACGCCGCGAATGGTGAAATCGAAGTCCTGCGATCCGTACACCGGAATGCCGACCTGGAGCGTCAGCTTGTCGCCGACCTTGAAGCCGTACTTCTTGGCCAGGCCGTCGCCGACGATACAGCCGGTGCGATCCTCGAGGAAGGCCTGGCGATCGTCCGGGCCGAGGATGATCTCGGGATACATGCGCAGGTAGCTCTCGGGATCGACCGCGAACTGACCGAAGAAGTTTTTCGGATCCTTGTAGATGCCGCCGAACCAGTTGGCCCAGGTGATGTCCTGCACGCCGGGCGTGCTCTTGACGATCTCGGCGTGCGACGTCGGCATGCTGAAGATCATCGAGGTCGAGCGGATCGTCACCAGCCGCGTCGAGGAGCTGGCCGCAGATACCGCGTCGAAACCGTCGAGTACCGCGCGCAATGACGAGAACAGGAACACGGCGAGGGCCACGCTGATCATCGTCAACGCCGTCCTGCGCTTGCTGCGCCGGGCGCTCTTGAGAATCAGTCCGATGAACTTCATGCCGGCACCTGCTCGACGAACGTCCCCTTCTCCAGGTGCAGCTGGCGCGCGGCGCGCTCGGCCGCGTGCGGGTCGTGCGTCACCATCACGATCGTCTTCTTGAATTCCTGGTTCAGCCGCTGAAGCAGCGACAGCACTTCCGCCGCCGACTTGGCGTCGAGGTCGCCGGTCGGCTCGTCCGCGAGCAGCAGCGTCGGATCGGTCACGATCGCGCGCGCGATCGCGACGCGCTGTTCCTGTCCGCCTGAGAGCTGGCGCGGATAGTGGCTGTCGCGGTCGGCGAGGCCGACGATGCCGAGGGCGGTCATGACGTGATCGCGCCGCTGCTTCTTCGAGAGACTCGTCAGCAGCAGCGGCAACTCGACGTTCTCGAAGGCCGTCAGTACGGGAATCAGGTTGTAGAGCTGGAAGATGAAGCCGATGTGGCGGGCGCGCCAGGGCGCCAGCGCGCGCTCGGAGAGGGCGCTGATCTCGGTGTCGCCGATGCGGACCGAGCCGTGGGTCGGGCGATCAATCCCGGCGAGAAGGTTCAACAGGGTCGACTTGCCGGATCCCGACGGCCCCATCAGCGCGACGTATTCGCCGATCTCGATGGTCATCGACATGCGATCGAGAACCGGTATGTCGATGGCATCGCGTTTGTACGCCTTGGTCACGTCGCGCAGCTCGATCAGGGCCATCGCTCTACTTTCCTTTCACGCGGACAGGGCCGCGGTCGATCAGCGTCGGCGGCGGGTTCAGGATGAGCGCCTCGCCAGCCACCACGCCGCTCGCCACCTCAATCTGATCGAGACGCTCCCGTCCGAGCTTCACCGCGCGGCGCGCAGCGGTGCTGCCGGTCACCACCCAGACCGCGGGCTGACCGCTCTGCTCGGTGACGGTTCGCTTGGGGATCAGCACGACCGGCGCCGCGGACGCCGGCGCCCCGGGGTCGGTTGCCGCCCGCGCACCGGTGTCGGCGACCCGCTTTTCCTGGAAGGTCACGCTCGCGGTCATCTCCGGCTTGACGTGGTCGTCGGCGTTGAGAATCGTGACGCGGACTTCGACGATCGCTTTGGCCCGATCGGCCGACGGAAAAATCTGCCGCAGCCGCCCCTGGTAGACCTGATCCTGATAAGCCTGCAGCTTGACTTCGGCCGGCATCGCCGGCTTGAGCTTCGCGACGCTGTTCTCGCTGACCTCGGTCTGAACTTCGAGCTCGTTCAGATCGGCGATGGTGGCAATCGCGCCGCCCTCACGTGAAGACTGACCCTGAACGCCGAACGGCGACACGGTTTCGCCAACCTCGGCGCGCTTCTTGATGACGACGCCGTCGAACGGGGCGCGCACGTTGGCGTTCTCCAGGGCCTCCTCGGTCACGTGCACCCGCGCTCGCGCCGAGGCGATCGCCGCTTCCGCCGACCTCACGCGCGCCGCCGACACGGCGGCCGCCGCCTGCGCCGCGGTCAGCGCGGCGTCGGTGGTGATGCCGTCCTTCATCAGCGCCCGCTGGCGCTCATAGCTGCGGTTGTCCTCGTCGCGTCCGGCGATCACCTGCGCCAACTGCGCGTCCGCCTCGGCCACCGCCCGGCGCGAGGCTTCGAGCTGGGCATCGATATCGGCGTGTTCGATCTCCGCCATCACCTCGCCTTTGCGCACGCGCGTCCCTTCTTCGAACGTGAGCCGCGCGAGGCGGCCGCCGGTCTTCACCCCGACGTCGCTGCTGTGCCGGGCGACGACATAGCCACTCGCGACCAGCACGGGCAGATCGGTCGAGCCGCCGGCTGTGGTGACGACCTGGGTCGCCCGCGCGATGTCGACTTCCGGCGCCTGCCGCTGGGCCACATACGCACGCGCCCTCGGGTAGATCACGACGGCGGCCGCAACCACCAGCGCCAGCACGGTCCACAGCAGCCACGGCCGGCGTGGAGCGGCGTCGCGATTGATGCGAAGGCGTTCGAGATCGTGCGCCGGAACGAGACTCATACAGCAGCGATGAAGACGCCTATTTTAGACGATGACCGGGCTGACGAGCGGGCGCGATCACCGGCGTCATCGATCGGCTCGAGGACGCCGGACTGGCGTTCCGGGAGCGCGATGCCAACGATCGGCGGCGCGTGGTCGTGAAAGCCGCGCCGACGGCGGGCGAACGCGTCGCGCCGCTGTTTGACGGAATCGGGCGCGCGTCGCTCAAGATCACCTCGCACTACGGCGACGAGGAACTGGACACGATCGAACGATATTTGATCGATTGTCTGGAAGTGCTGTCGGAGGAAACCAGGCGGCTGCGGGCATCACCGCCCGGCAGTCACCCTTCCTCTTCGAACTCTTCCTCTTCGGGCGGGCCAAGCCGCGTCGACGGCCGCAGAGCTTCCCGGTAGTCGTACATCGGCAGGTCGCGAACGTGCAGCGGCAGCGTGCACCCAGGCGACTTCACGTCGACCAGCACGGTGACGGGGCTGCCTTCGACGCCTTCGCGAAACGCGACGCGACAACCGCAGGCCAGTCGTGCGTGCGTGAATCCCTTCAACATTGGAGCGATCATACTACAGCAGCGACTTGATCTCGCTCTCGAAGCGGTCCTTCGACGAGAGCCCGACGTGCTTGGCGCACACCTTGCCATCGCGCGAGATGACGATCGTTACGGGAATGCCCATCAGCGGACCGTAGGCGTCTTGAATATCGTCGTGGTCGAGCCCCTGCAGCACGGTGTAGTTCATCTTCATCTGCGTGACGTAGGGCTTGAGCTTGGCCTGGGTGTCGTCGACCGACACGCCGACCACCTGCAGGCCGGCCTTGCCATACTTGTTCTGAAACTCGATGAACCAGGGAATCTCAATCTTGCAGGGGCCGCACCAGGTCGCCCAGAAATCGAGCAGCACAACCTTGCCTTTGAGCGACGCGAGCTTGACGTCCTTGCCGTCGACATCCTTGAGCGTGTAGTTCATGTTCGCCGGCTTGGCGCCGGCGGGACAGGCCTGCGTCGCCGGCGCACCACCAGCAAAGTCGAAGGCATCGAGGTGGAAATCCGGCGAAGCATTCAAGGTCAGCAGCGCCAGTGCCAAGCAGCCCATGGTCGCAATCACCCAGCGCATGTTCATCGTCACATCCTCAATCCTGATCCCTGATTCCTGAAGTCCCATCCTCAGTGCAAAGCTGCCTGAACGAACGACGCCATCCGCTCCACGTTGGCGCGCGGCTCTCGGGCGAGCAGCACGAAGGTTCGATTCCCGACGCACCAGATCTTGGCCTCGTGCCCGAGCACTTCGACGAGCTGCTCGGTCCTCGCGGTCTTCGGCAGCATGAACAGGGAGACCGGATGCCCCTCATGGCGATACATGATGTGGGCGATCTTCCCTTCGCCGTAGAGGCAGGGTCGCGATCCGACCAGTTCCATGCCCATCCGGGACGGGTCGTCGGGCAGGTGGACATGCCAGTTGAAGCTGCTCGACATCGAGCTCTCAACCGCCTCCGCCCCTTCGGCGGTGCCCAGCGCGCGGTTCAAGGCAAAACATTTCACGTGGTCGGCCGTCAGCTCGGCGGCGAGCACGCGGGCCGATTTGTCAGTCGCCTGATAGACAAACGTGCCGCCGACCATGAGCACCAGTGATGCGGCGAGTGCGTAGGGAACCAAACGCCCGGGAGGGAATGCTGCTGCCCGGCTCGTCGCCGGCGGCGCGGCGGCATCGCCGTGCGGCTCGAGTCGCGCAAGCTTCCAGCACCTGGCGTGCAGCGAGTCGGGCGCTTCGGTCTTCTTCAGCGCCGGCACCCGCGCGCGAATCAGCTCGTGCACCTCGCGCTCGGCGGCGATGCGCGAATGGCATGGTGAACAGACACGCAGATGATCTGCGACGGCGCGACGGTCGGCCTCGGGCAGGTCGCCGTCGATGAACGGGGTGACGAGCGGCTCGATGTCGTGACAGTTAGGCATTGACAGGTCGCATATGGTTCAACCGTTCGAACAGCAGGTGCCGGCCGCGCGAAATGCGCGACATGACGGTGCCGATCGGAATCGACAGCATTGCGGCGATTTCGGCGTACGAAAACTCTTCCACGTCACGTAACCACACTGCCTGGCGAAACGCCTCGGGCAGTGCATCGATCGCCGCCTGAAGCTCGGGCGCGAGCGTCTCGCGGATCAGCAGCGATTCCGGCGTCTCAGCCGCACCCGCCGACCACCCCCCCGGAGACGACGAATCGGCCGCCCGATCCACCACATCGCTGTCGACCGCAACCGCATCGCGCGCCCGATCGCGCGCGCGATTCAGTGCGGTGTTGTGGAGGATCGTGAACAGCCAGGCTCGCAGATTCGTGCCCGGTTCGAACCGATCCGCGGAGCGAAAGGCCTTGAGATACGTCTCCTGGACCAGGTCCTCGGCGTCAGCCGGCACTCGCGTCAGCCTGAGCGCTGCCCGATACAGGCTGTCGAGTGACGCCAAGGCCTCTGCCTCGAAGGCCGGCGACACCTCTGTTAAACCCTCACGGGCCATCAATTATTCCAGCCTCGCGCGCCCCCTCGTCCGGCGCTTCGGCCGGCAGGCTTTCGGGGCCGCTCCGAAGCAGAAACGCGTAAGGCCCAGTATATAGCGCTGTCGCTTAAAGGGGTCGTCTGACGCGTCCGCGAGAGGACAGCGCACGTCTCCCGCACCGTGAAATCGCGAGCACAACGTTTGCAGGGGCGTCTCAGTCAACAGTAAGATCCGGCTAGGTTCCCCCTGTTGTGGTCTTTTCGAGGTACCGCCTATGCGCCCCCGCGTGCTGCCCAGTCGCCTGATCGCCGGACTCGCCGCCGTGTGGCTTTGCGGCCAGGCGACCCTTGCCGGGGCTCAGACCTCGATGGTGCCGTACTTCGGCAAGAACAACCCGCACTACGACAAATTCGAGTGGCACATCTACACGACCGACCACTTCGAGATTTATTACTATCCTGCGTTGGAGCAGCATCTGGAGCGGATCGCGGGCTACGCCGAGAGCGCGTATCAGCAGATCAGCGCCGACCTCAAGCACGACCTGTCGTTCAAGGTGCAGCTGATTCTGTTCAAGACCCACAGCGAGTTCGAGCAGGAGAACATCGATCCTGGCGCCGGTCAGGAGGGCGTCGGCGCCTTCGCCGAGCCGGGCCAGAAGCGAATCGTGGCACCGATTGACGATCCCCCGGACCGCCTCTACGGCCTCATCGTCCACGAGCTGACCCACCAGTTCGAGTTCGACATCATCCCGCAGGGTCTGATCCGGCGCAGCGTGCCGCTGTGGGTCAACGAAGGCCTCTCTGACTACGAGCGCGGCCAGTGGGAGCCGATCGACCTGATGGCGGTGCGCGACGCCGCCATCGCCGACATCATTCCGAAGATGACCGAGCTCGAAGGCTACGGCGGCGGCGGCGGGCCGTCGCGCCTGATCTACAACCTCGGCCACGCGGTGTTCGAGTACATCGAGGCGAAGTTCGGCAAGGAAGGCATTCGGCAGTTCCTCTTCTCGCTGCGCAAGAGCGTCATCGGCGGCGGCGAAGATGCCTACGAAGAGGCGCTGCGGATGAAGAAGGACGAGTTCGATCAGAATTTCGAGAGGTACCTCAAGGACCGTTTCAAGCCGTTCCGCGACAAGGAGCGGCCCGCCGACTACGGCCGCGATCTCTCGCCGAACAAGGAGAAGACCAGGTTCGCCGAGGCGCTGTCGATCGCGCCGTCGCCGTCCGGTGATCTGATTGCCGTGGTCACCGTCAACCGGAAGGATCAGGAGCTCGACATCATCCTGGTGTCGTCCAAGGACGGCTCCGTCGTCCGCAACCTCACCGGCGGCTTCGACAAGGATCTGGGATTCGATCACATCGTGCAGATGGGCGTCGATCAGATGGCCAACGCGTGGATGGCGTGGTCGCCGAAGGGCGACCGCCTCGCCTACTTCGTGCGCACCGAGAAAGAGCGCACGCTGATCATCCAGAACGTGCTGACGCGCAAGATCGAAGAGCGGATCCCGATGAAGACGGTGGACGAGCCCGAATCGCCCGCCTTCTCGCCCGACGGCCACGCGGTGGCATTCGACGCGCTGCGCAACGCCGTCGGCGACATCTTCGCCATCAACCTGGAGACCAAGACGGTCACCAACCTCACCGAGGATCCGTTCGGCGATCGAGCGCCGACTTATTCGCCGGACGGCAAGTTCATCGTCTACACGGCGCGGGTCAGCGGCAACGACAAGCTGTTCCGCCTCGATCTCGACACCAAGAAGAAAACCCAGATCACCTTCGGCACGCAGGACGAGACCGGCGCGCAGTTCATCGACAACAACACCATCGTGTTTGGATCGACGGCCACCGACCCGGCGGTGCCGCTCGAGCCGGAGGTGGCGCGCAACGGCAACATCCTCAACATCTGGACGCTCGATCTGGGCAGCGGAGAGTTGAAGCAGTACACCGACGCCGTTGGCGGCAACTGGTCGCCGATCGTGCTGAACGAGGGCAAGAACAACCGCATCGCATTCGTCAGCTACTTCAAGAACGAGTACAGCATCCGCACGCTCGAGCGGAAGGAGCCGCTGCACACCGCGGCCTCGGCCGACTTCGGCGGCCCCGGACCGGTCATCGACTTCCAGGCGCCGCTGCAGCACACGCTGGTCAAGGACAACCAGCGCAAGAAGGGTACGTTCGAGAAGATGTTCCTCGAAGGACGGCCGCCGGTCAACGTCGGCGTCACCAACAACGGCGATATTTTCGGCGGCACGCAAGTCAGCTTCGGCGACGTGCTCGGCGACAAGCAGGTCAACTTCTTCGCCGCATCGATCTCGCAGTACCGCACGCTGTCGCTGTCCTATGTCGACCTCTCACGACGTTTCCAATGGGCGCTGCAGGGATTCTCGCAAACCCAGTTCTTCTACGGCCAGGTCGGCGGCTACTTCTACGATCCGTCGTTCGCGCCGCTGCTGAGCCGCGACGATGCCATCGCCACGAGAACCGTGCGCGGCGGCAGCCTCTTCGGCATCTACCCGTTCAGCCGCTACCGGCGTGTCGAACTGTCGGCCGGCCTGATGCAGCTCGACGAGCAATACAACGATCCGACGCTGCAACAGCAGTCGCAGGATTATCAGCAGGCGCTCTACGGCACGACCGTGCTGCAGAATGGCACGCTGCTGCCGCTCAGCGCCGCCTTCGTGCAGGAAACGACGGTGTTCCGCGAGTTCGGTCCGCTGGCCGGCAACACCATGCGGCTGGCCTATACCGAGGCGCCGAAGATTGGCAGCTTCCTGTCGCGCCGGACCCTGGATGGTGACGCGCGCTACTACCAGCGCATCGGCAGCACCGGGGTCTTCGCCACGCGCATCCGCGGCTTCAAGAGCTTCGGCGACTTCCCCGATTTCCAGTACTTCGGCGGCAACTCCGAGCTTCGGGGTTACGACTACCTGCAGTTTGCCGGACAGAACCTGGTGTTCGCCAACGCGGAGCTCCGCTTTCCGCTGATTGAAGCGGCGCTGACGCCGATTGGCGTTATCGGCGGGGTGCGCGGCGTGTTCTTCGCCGGGATCGGCGGTGCCTGGTTCAGCAACTCGCCATCGGCGAACCCCTGCACCGGCGAGACCAGCGGCTTCAAGTTCTCCACCAGCGACTCAGTGACCTGTCAGGTACCGACCGGCTACAAAACCGACGTGCTCGGCAACCCGGTCGTCACCACCAACCCGCAGACCGGGCAGCAGACCTACGTACTCAACTACGGGCAGCAGCCGGTCTCCGGCTTCCGACTGCAGGACGGCCGGGCGTCGTATGGCCTGGGACTCGAGACCTTCGCGCTCGGCTTCCCCATCCACTTCGACTGGTCGTGGCGGACGCTGCTGAACCGCGGGTGGGAGGATGTGGTGTTCGGCTGCACCAGCGTCGACGCCGGCGGCAAGTGCATCAGCTCGGCGGCCGACTTCCGCAAGCCGCGCTTCGCGGTCTGGATCGGCTACGACTTCTAGACGCGGAAAAAACCGCCGAGAACGCTGAGCCCGCAGAGAGGGTTCTCAGCGCTCTTTGCGATCTCCGCGGTTTTTCTGTTTCAGAGCCATGGATCTCACACCGAAGCGCGCCGCCGATTCCGCCACCGAGATGGTCCAGGTGGTCTTGCCCAACGACGCCAACCCCCTCGGCTTCATCCTCGGCGGGACGGTCATGCACCTCATCGACATCGCCGGCGCTATCGCCTGCCACCGCCACACCCGGACGCTGTTGGTCACCGCAGCGGTCGACGACCTCCAGTTCCTCCACTCGATCAAGGTCGGCGACCTCATCATCCTGAAGTCGCGCGTCACCTGCACCTTCACCACATCGCTCGAAGTGCAGGTGGACGTGTTCTCGGAGGAGATTCTGACCGGCGCCCGTCAGCAGACCAGCCGCGCCTTCCTCACCTTCGTCGCCATCGACCGCGACGGCGCCAAGGTCCGCATTCCGCCGCTGCTGGTTGAAACGGATGAAGAACGGATGGAGTGTGAAGCCGCGCACCGCAGGCGCGCCGCGCGGCTCGACCGAAAGTCTGAAGTCCGAAATCTGAACCTGAACGCTAAATCGACAATCTGAACTCTGCAATCTGAAACTCTGCAATCTCAGTGTCCTAGGACACGTTCTTGAGTCGCAGCACGGACCGCTCGAGGTCGATGCCGACGCGGTATTTGCTCAGGAACTTGTGCCCGACGATTCCGCCAAGCTGGAAGCCCAGAAGCGCGCTCGGCGCGTTGAGGTTCAGCACGACCACCGGGAAGTTCTTGTAGCTGATCCTGTCGAAAAGAAGATCCACGCCCGGCATCAGGAACGCGTCGGGATCCCAACCTGACGTCCCGTACACCTTCAGCGCGATGCGACGGCCGGTGTCCGGGTGCTGCAATGACGTCGCCGTGGCCGAGCTGATCGAGATCACTTCCCCGCCGGTATCGACCACGAAGTTCGCCTGATGGTTGCCGTCCACCGTGCCACGCACCGTCGCCAGGCGATGAAGCCGGAGCGCCAGCTCGAAGTCCTTCGGTTCCTCGGGCAAATGCTTGCCAAACGTCAGCTTGTGCGTCTTGTAGTCGATCACCATCGAGTAGCCGAGTGCGATCGGCGAGAGCCCCTCGGTCTCCTTGACCGGGATGTCGCGCAGCGGCGGGTTCTTGATCAGGCATGGCACATTGCGGAGCTTGAGCGAGCCGAGTTCCAGTGTGTCGATGCGCGCCAGCTGCAGCCCGCGCAGTCCGACCCGGCCGACACCGGCGCTCAGCGTATAGGTGACTGGCGTGATGCCCAGGCGCTGAGCGGTCGGGCGGGTGATGACGGTGTTTTCCGAACCGGTGTCGACGACGAAGTCCTGCGCCGCCGCGTCGTTCACCTTGGCGCGCACGACCACCTTGTCGTTCACCAGCCGGAAGTCCACGGTATAGAGCTGATCGTCGGCGCCCGGATCGGTCTCGAACGGCACGCGCTGACCGAACGAACGCAGGAAGCGGATCTCCGCCCGCGACCAGTCGGCCTTCTCGCTGTGATCCTTGTTGGGCAGCAGGTTGACGTAGTTGGCATAGGCGCCGGCCGCTTCCTCGTACTTGTGCTGGCGCTCGTAGATCGACCCGACGGTGTGGTGGATTTCCAGGTCGCGCGGCGACATCCGCAGCGCCGCCTGCGCCTCGTTCATCGCCTCCTCGAGATGGCTGCGGGCGGCGAGCGCCTTGGCCATGCCGTGGTGACCGCGCGCCAGGTCCGGCGCGATCGCCAGCGCATCCTTGTATTTCTGCTCCGCCTCCTGAAACAGCCCCATCGACCACAGCGCGTCTCCGTAGAGCGTCATCGCTTCCGGACTCTTGGGATCGGCGATGAACAGCTTTTCGGCTTCGTCGCGCGCAAGGTCGAACTCAGCCACGCGGAGCGCCGAAGCAATGACCCCCATCCGCGGCCGGCGGACGTTGTCGGACGCCGCCGCCTTCAGCGCGTTGCGATAGGCGTCGAGGGAATCGAGAAACTTCCCCTCGGAGAACAAAATGTCGCCGAGCTGGAGCTGCACCTCGGCCACCTGGGAGGGCGGAGTGACGTCCGCACGAATAACGAGCGAAGCAGCCGCGACGATGGCCGAAACCGCGACTGCACGGTAGGCGCTACGCATGACCCCTCCACATGGACCCAGTGGTTCCGGAACCGGCCCGGCGGTTACAAGAATCGGGCCGGGTACGCGCAAGGCGTGGGAAGGATGATGCACCCCGGCGGGGCCTTTCGAGAAGCGAAAAATGTTTCAGCGCGTGTACTGTTCGATCTCGACGCCGTCGTACATCTGATCGACGCGCAGGATCTGGGTGTCGCGGCTGTAGCTGCCCAACTCGTAGTCCTCGCTCATGATCAGCGCCTTGATCGGCTTGGTCGGGCACACCTCGGCGCACAACCCGCAGAAGCTGCAGCGCGAGAGGTTGAAATCGAAGTAGTCGAGAATCTTGATCTTCTGGCCCGGTTCGCGGTGACCGCCGAGCGCAATCAGATCGTCCGGGCACGCCTTGGCGCACTGATCGCAGACGATGCAGGTTTGCGCGCCGGTGGCTGGTTCAGTCTGCAGCCGCAGCACGCCGCGGAAGCGAGGGGCGGTCGGACGCCGCTCAGCCGGATACTGGAACGTGAACGCCGGCTGCGGCGTGTACTTCATCGTCAGCCACATCCCCTTTACCAGGTCGACGAGGAAGATGGTCTTGAGGAACTTGATGATGGTTTGCATAGGTTTCGTCAGGCCGAAGCCGGCGCGTTACGAGCACGCTGCCGTCGCGCGATGGGCGATGGGCGATGGCCATTTCCGTCAGATTCGTTCGCCGTCCGCGTCGAACCGTTTGCTGTTGAGAGTCGGCTCGGTGTCGCCCGACATGATCGTGCGCTCCCTGCGGAGCACCGTGCCTTCCTTGCGAATCTTGTCCTGCAGCCGCATCAGGCCGTACAGCAGCGCCTCGGGTCGCGGCGGGCAGCCCGATACGTAGACGTCGACCGGCACCACTTTGTCCACACCTTGCAGCACGCTGTAGGTGGGGAACGGGCCGCCGGCGTTGGAACAGCTCCCCATCGAAATGACCCATTTCGGCTCCGGCATCTGATCGTAGAGCCGGCGCAGCACGGGAGCCATCTTCTTGGTCACCGTGCCGGCGACGATCATCAGGTCCGACTGGCGTGGAGAGGCGCGGAACACTTCGGCGCCGAAGCGTGCGATGTCGAAGCGCGAGGCCGACGCCGCCATCATCTCGATGGCGCAGCACGCGAGGCCGAAGCCCATCGGCCAGATCGACGATTCGCGCGCCCAATTCAGCACGCGATCGATGCTGGTCGTAATGAAGTTGTCCTCGAACTGGTGATCGATCAGACCCATTGGTGATCCTTGTAGGGCTCAGGGCTTCCGGTTCGGGGCTTAGGGTTCAAGGCTTTTGCCCTCAGCCCTGAGCTCTCAGCCCTATCTCGGGTAGTACTCCGCGTTCATCTCGATGAAGTGTGACCACCTCTGTGGCGTTTCGTCGAGCGAGAAAATCGCCTCGACCGGACACGCCGGCACGCAGGCGCCGCAGTCGATGCACTCGTCCGGATGGATGTAGAGCATGTCCGCCGTCGGAAACGCCGGTTCGTCCTTCCTGGGATGAATGCAGTCGACCGGGCAGACATCCACGCACGCGGTATCCTTGGTCCCGATGCATGGCTCGCAAATGATATACGCCATTGGACTAATGATACTAGTGTCGTGCGACCCGGCGCTGGTCCCGCTCTTCACCCCGCCGCACCCGCACCTCGGCCACTATGAAGTCTGCACGTCGGCGGCACCGATTCAGCCCCTCAATGGCGGCCCCATAGAGGCGCTCGAGGCGCTGGACGCCTTCGGAACGGCGGGAACCTACAGTCGGCCGGCGCTGGCCAGGCTGTATGGCGGAACCCGCGTCCGGGTCGCCCGAGGTTGGAAGCAGGACGGCAATCAGTTCGTCGCTATTACGCGACTCTCACCCTACCCAGACGCCACGCTGACCCATTTGCTGTCCGGCACCCTGGAGGTCCGCTTCATCGCTATACTTTCTCCATAGGCATGATTGGCAAGATCGCGCGGATGGCGTCTGTGCTGCTCGTCTGCGCGATCCGGCTGGCGGGCGCGCAGACGTTGCCGTCGGAGCCGATCGCGCTGGCCGACGGCCGGGTGACCGTGAGCGGCGACGTCTCGGCCGGGTATGGTTCGGAGGATGCCGGGTTTTTCAACTACACCGACTACGAGCACTCCGCCCTGCGCCTGCTCCGCGTCGATCTGACGGCGGCGGTCAAGGCCGGGCCGCACTTCACACTGCTCGGTGAAGTGCGGACCGAAAACCTGGGCTCGGTCCGCCCCTACGCACTCTACCTGCGCATCCGACCCTGGACGACGCGCGACTTCGACATCCAGGTTGGCCGAGTGCCGCCGACCTTCGGCGCCTTTGCCCGCCGCACCTACGCCAACGACAACCCGCTCATCGGCTACCCGCTGGCGTATCAGTACAACACCACGCTGCGCCCCGATGCTGTTCCGGCGAGCGCGGACGAACTGCTCGCCAAGCGCGGCTCGGGCTGGCTCGTCCATTACGCCTACGGTGATCAGTCGTTCGATCAAGGCGTCCCTCTCGTCAGCGCTTTCCGGTGGGACACCGGCGTGCAGGCGCATGCGACGATCGGGCTGCTCAGCGTCACGGCCGGGGTCACGGCCGGCACCGTGTCGAACCCGCTGTTTTCCGACGACAACCGGGGCCGCCAGGTGGCGGGGCGCGCGGAACTGCGTCCGCTCACCGGGCTCATCGTCGGCACGTCGGTGGCACGCGGGCCGTTCGTCAGTACGGCGGCGGTACGCGCCGCGGTCGGCGACGGTCATGACGGCGACTTCACGCAGACCGCGTGGGGGGGCGACGCCGAGTACTCACGCGATCACTATCTCCTTCGGGTCGAGACCATCGTGAGCCGCTGGCTTCTCCCAGCGGCGCTTCGTCTGCCGGAGCAGCTGCCGCTGACCGCCGTGTCGACGTCGGTCGAGGGACGCTACAAGCTGCGGCCGGACTTCTACCTCGCCGCGCGTTACGATCATCTTGGCTTCAGCGAGCTCGCCGGCAGCACGGGCGTGCAACCGTGGGACGCGCCGGTGACGCGGTTCGAGTTCGGGGGCGGCTACTCAATCCAGCGCAATCTGCTGCTGAAGGGGTCCGTTCAGCGGGACCGCCGTGACGGCGGCCGGCTGTTGAGGTCGGCGCACATGTTCGCGGCGCAGCTGGTGTTCTGGTTCTGATAGTGGAAACACAAAGGGCACTGAAGTCACAAAGCGCGAGCCTCGTCAGCGGGCCGCACACGCGTGTGTTCCGGTGTACCTGCCTGGTGCCCTTGGTGTCCTTGGTGTGTTTGGTGTTGATTCAGCCGTCGAAGCTGGCGGCGGCGCGCCCCGGCAGCATCCGGGGCCGCGTCGAACTCAGACGAACCGCCGCGGCCATCGAGCGCCGTCCGGGCGTTGCCGATCTCGGGACGCCGGTGCCGCGAGATCGGCCCGACCTCCTACGCTCGGTGGTGTACCTGGAATCGGCGCCGCGCGCGGCGTTTGAAACCAGCGAGGCCGGCCGCGCGGTGATGGACCAGCGCAACGAGACGTTCGTGCCGCACGTGCTCGCGATCATGACCGGCACGACGGTCGATTTTCCCAACTCGGACAAGTTCTACCACAACGTCTTCTCGCTCTCGAAAACCCGGCCGTTCGATCTCGGGCGCTACGCGGCCGGCAGCTCGCGCCCCGTGCGGTTCGATCGCGCCGGCATCGTCCGCGTCTTCTGCGATATCCACTCGCACATGAACGCCTACATCCTCGTCTTCAGCCATCCGTTCTTCGCGATGACCGACGCCGAGGGCCGCTATCGCATCGACAATGTGCCGGCGGGCAGCTACGGTGTGATCGCGTGGAACGAAGGCACCTCGTCGGAGACGCGGCCGATCGCGGTTCCTGACGGCGGCGTGGCCGAGCTCGATTTCACGCTGCGATGAGAACTCTGTCGTCGCTGCGCAGCCGGATCTTCCTGGCGAGCTCGCTGCTCGCGGTGCTGTGCATCGCCGTGGCGATTTCGCTGGTCAACGTCACGGTGACGAAGGAAGCCGAGCGCACACTGGAGCGCGAGATCGTTGCGACGGCGGCGCAGGTGGATCAGCTCAGGGCCGAGCGCACGCAGACATTCACCCTGATGGCGCGGCTCATCGCCGATCTGCCGACGCTCAAGGCGGCGATGGGAACCAACGATCCCCCGACGGTGCAGGGCATCGCCAGCGGCTATCAGGGTCAGCTGAACGCGAGCCTGGTGCTCGTGACCAATAGCCGCGGCGAGGTGCTGTACGCGGCCGGCGGATCGCCGCGCGCGGCCGCGATCGCTGCCAACCAGCCGGCGATTCGGGATGCGCTGTCTGGTCACGAAAGCGTGAGCCTGCTGCCACAGCCCAATGGCATCCTCCAGGTCATCACGGTGCCGGTCCTGCTCGAGCGGCCCCGCCACGAAATCCTGGGGACGCTGAGCGCCGGCTTCCTGCTCGACGATCGGCTGGCCGCGCAATTGAAGACGATCACCGGCAGCGACGTCGCCTTCGGCATGGCCGGACAGATCCTCGCCTCGACGCTGCCGCGCCAGGAGTCGGCCGCGCTCGGGCAGCGGCTTCGGTCCAGCGGCATTTCCCGCGTCCTGATCGCCAACGCCGAGTACGAAGCACTGCCGCGTCCGCTGACGGTCTCCGGCGACGGCGACCCTCTGGCGGCGGGACCGGTGGCCCTGATCCTTCGCTCGCGGACCGAACAGCTGCAGTCGTTGCAGGCGATCCATGCCGGGCTGGCGCTGACCGCAGTGCTCGCGGTCGCGCTTGCCACGTTGCTCAGCTTCAGCGTGGCGCGGACCATCGCGCGCCCGCTCGCCGCGATCACGGCCGTGATGCGCGACGTCGCCGCGACCGGCGACCTGACGCGCAAGATCGCCCTCCGCCACGGCACTCGATGGGACGACGACGACGCCCGGCTGCTGGCCACGACGTTCAACACGCTCACCGATTCGATCGCCCGTTTTCAAACCGAGGTTTCGCAAAAGCAGCGGCTGTCCTCGCTCGGCCGGCTGTCGACAGTGATCGCGCATGAGGTGCGCAACCCGCTGATGATCATCAAGGCGGCGTTGCATTCGCTGCGTCAACCCGACATCGGGGCCGAGGCGGTGCGCGAAGCGGTGGCCGACATCGACGGCGAGGTGGTCCGGCTCAACCGGCTCGTCAACGAAGTGCTCGACTTCGCGCGTCCGATCCGGTTCGAGCTGGCATCGATCAGCCTCAACGCGGTGTGCCGCGAGTCGGCGACCGCCGCACTGGCCTCGGAGTCCGGCGCGGCGATTGCGTGCGAGCTCGATCCGGCGCTCGGCCCGCTATTGACCGATCCGGAGCGGCTGCGGATCGCGCTGGTCAATCTGCTGGTCAACGCCCAGCACGCCGTCAACGGCAGCGGTAGCGCGACGAAGCGGGCGGCGCCGGAGGGATCGGGGAATGGCGCCGCCGTCACGTTGACGACGAAGGCGGCCGCGGCGTGCGTCCGCGTCATCGTCGCCGACCGCGGCCCGGGCATGTCGACGTCTGACCTGGCGCAGATTTTCGACCCCTATTTCACCACCAAACGCGGCGGCACCGGTCTCGGTCTGCCGATCGCCAAGAACATCGTCGAGGGGCTGGGCGGCACCATCGCCGTCGAGAGCGCGCCGGGCGCCGGCACCCGATTCGTGATCGAGTTTCCTCACCCATGACGCACCGCGGCTCCATCCTGCTGGTCGACGACGAAGAAAAGATTCTCAAGGCGCTCGGCCGCGCGCTGCGCGATGCCGGCCACGCCGTGGCGGAAACGGCCAGCCCACGCCAGGCTCAGCGCCTGCTCGCCGAGCGCACGTTCGACGTCGTAGTCGTCGACAACATGATGCCGGAGCTGAGCGGGCTCGATCTGATCCGCGAGTTCGTGGCATCGACGCCTGAAGGAGAGCGGCCGCAGATCCTGATGATGACGGCGCACGCCACCGTCGAGAGCGCGATCGAAGCGATGAAGCTCGGCGCGCTCGACTACCTGCAGAAGCCCTTCGAGATCGATGAGCTGCTGGTGGTGGTCCGGCGCGCGCTCGAGCACCAACGGCTCCGTACCGAGTACCGCTATCTGGTCAACGAGCGCGACGAGCAGTTCGACCACTACGGTATCGTCGGGCGCAGCCGGGCCATCGAAGAAGTGATCAAGCGGGCCGAGCTGGTGGCCGAGACCAAGAGCACCGTGCTGATCACCGGCGAGACCGGAACCGGCAAGGAGCTGGTCGCGCGCGCGATTCACGATCGCAGCGCGCAGCGCGATATGCCGCTGATCAAGGTGAATTGCGCCGCGATCCCCGAGACGCTGCTCGAGTCCGAGCTGTTCGGCCACGTGCGCGGCGCATTCACCGGCGCCACTACCACCAAGAAGGGCAAGTTCGCGCTCGCTGACGGCGGCACCATCTTCCTCGACGAAATCGGCACGATGAGCCCGACGCTACAGTCGAAGCTGCTGCGCGTGCTGCAGGAGCGCGAGGTCGAGCCGCTCGGATCGGAGCGTAGCGAAAAGATTGACGTGCGGGTGATCGCTGCCACCAACCGCGACCTGCGCCAGATGGTCGCCGACGGCAAGTTCCAGGAGGATCTCTTCTACCGGCTGAATGTGATCCCGATCGAGATTCCGGCGCTGCGGGAGCGTCGCGATGACATCCCGGCACTGGTGGAGCACTTCGTCAAGAAACACGCGCAGCGCACCGGCCGGCGGTTCGACAAGATGGACGAGGCCGTGCTCGCCGGCCTGCAACAGTACGACTGGCCCGGCAACGTCCGCGAGCTGGAGAACACGATCGAACGGGCGGTCGTGCTGTCCCATGGGCCGGTGATCTCGTCGCGGGCGGTGTCGGTCCTTGGCGGGCCGGCGCAGCAGCCGGCCGGACTGCCGTCGCTCAAGCTGCGGCAAAACATCGAGTGGGTCGAGCGGGAGACGATTCGCCGCGCCCTGGAGAACGCCGGCGGCGTCAAGAAGGACGCGGCCGAGCTGATGGGAATCAGCCAGCGCGCGCTCTCGTACTACCTGGCGAAGTACCGGCTGGAATCGTAGCGGATGTCACGATCCGCAGCAGCTGCGGTCTAAGAATCTGAGAGTGTGTCAGAACCACCGGTCAAAGGGTCGAGTCATTGGAGGCGCGGGCATGCGGAATGTCAGGGTGTCGATCAGCGGGATGCTGGCGTGCGGGATCGCGCTGACGATCGCCTGCGGCAGCAGCAATTCCCCCTCGAGTGGTACCGGGCCGACCGGCGGCTGCGTGCCGAGTTCGAGCCCGAACACGCTCGTCATCCAGAACAACACGATATGCCCGCAGACCCTGACTGTCTCGCGCGGGACGCAGGTCACGGTTGTCAACTCCGATTCGCGGACCCACGAAATGGATTCCGACCCGCATCCCGAACACACCGACTGTCCGGAGCTGAATCAGATCGGTTTTCTGAACCCCGGACAGAGGCGTCAGAGCGGCAACCTGAACACGGCGCGGAAGTGTGGCATGCACGATCACACGTCGCCGGACACGGCGAGCCTCAAAGCGACTATCACCATCCAGTAGCAGGCCTGATCTGACCCACCGAACTACTGAATCGACGTCAGAAGCTCAACCCGAGATGGACCTGATAGGCGCGCGGCGTGACGAAATGCGTGCCGCTGAAGGTCGACAGGAAGTTGTAGAGCGCGTCGGCGTTGCCGAGGTTGATGATACTGAATCGGAGGCGGACCTTGGCCCTGTCGCTGTGAAGCATATTGTCCACGCCGAACCCGAGATCGATGAGGTGGCGCGGCGCGATGCGCGGCGGGTTGTTGACGTCGTCCTCCGTGCCGGCGGCCGGAATCCTCAGCCTGGTCGCACCTCCGCCGGAGACGCAGTTGGCAATCGGCGCATCCCGGGTGGCGACCGTGACGCCACAGAATAAGCCGATAGCGGCCTGCTGATCGCCGGTGAGCGCCAGCGCGTCCTCGATGGTGGCCACCGAACCGGCAACCAGGCCCGAGTCGTAGCGCCAGCTGAGCGCGGCCCACGCGCCGTGGCTGCGATCGAAGGTGTATTGCAGGTTGGTGGTCGAGTTGAACTTCTGATCGTGATCGATGCGGAAGTCGCCGGTCGCTTCTTCCAGAAGAATCCCGCCCGAGCCCGGCGGCGAGAAAATCGCGCTGGTGTGCGCCATCACCACGAAGGCGCTGAGGCCGCCGTGCTCGACCAGGTTGACGCGCCCGGTGAAGCCGTCGATCTTCGAGTGATCCCACGACACCGGAAACACAATCGGCGTGTCGAACAGCACACCGAAGTCGTAGCCGTTGTCAGTGCGCTTGTTGAAGTAGCCGAAATCGGCGACCAGCCAGCGGCCGATTCCCTGCTGGACACCGACCTCCACCTGATTGCGCTTGCCCGGCTGCAGGATCTGCCCGTCGCCGAACAGTCCGTTCAGGCCCAGCCCGCTCGACAGCAACAGGTTCTCGTTGTACGGCGTCTCGAGCGTCCGTCCGTATGACGCCCGGAAGACAGTGCTGCTGGCCGGCACCGCGTAGGAGGCGCCCAGGCGCGGCTGGAGCAGCGTCGCCGTGCTCAAGCCGTCGTAATGATCGAGCCGGAGGCCGAGCTTGAAGCTGGCGTTGCCGGCCTTGATGTCGTCCTGGACGTAGGCCGCCTGCTGCTTGATGGTCGCCGCCTGAGCGTACCCGAGCGGCGAGCCCCCGCGCGTCAGATCGTAAGGCGCCAGGTCCGGGTCAAACCCCTCGCCGGTCGGATCGTTGAACGCCGGATCGGTGAAACCAATCGTGAAATGCTCGTCGAGTTTCGTCGCGCTGATGGTGCCTCCGAGTTTCACGTTGTGGGAGCCGGTGGTATACGAGACGTCCGCCTTCGCGCCAATGTTGGTCAGCCGGCGATCCTGCGACACGCTGGCCGGCTGGTCGGCCAGCGGATCGGCCGACGGCAGATAGGTGAGGTGGTCCTGGCGCACGAACCCGTTCGCGGTCACCAGCGTCCTGGCACCGATGACCTGCGAAAACCCCGGCGCGACGTTGAGGGTGTTGATGTCTTGGTGCTGCGCCTGCCCGGCGTCGTCCTGATCGAAGGTGTTCGGCACGTCGAACGATGATCGGGCCGCCTGCAGGTTCAGGTGGAAGGTGCCGGTGTCGCCGGCATGCGCGTCGAGACGATTGAAGAGGGAGAGCGCATGGCCCTGGTCGTGGATGGCCGCGAACTCTGGCGGATCGAGGAAGCGATCGGTCCGCATCCCGCTGATCGAGATGAAGTTGCCCAGCGCGTGCGAGCCTCCGCCCAGATTGGCTTCGCCCGTCGGACTCTTGAAGGAGCCGTAGCCGAACTCAATGCTGCCGGTCGGCTTGGGCTGGTCGAGGCCGGATTTGGTCACGATGTGCACGACCAGGCTGCTCTTGTCGCCGAACTCGGCCGGCGCGACGCCGGTGATGATCTCCATCGACTGCACGGCGTCCGGCGAGATCTGGTTCGAGTAGACCCGGCTCTGTTGATCGGTGACCGGCTGGTTGTCGATGGAGAATTGCGTCTGCGCGTGATCCCCGATCGGATGGAAGAAACCGTTCGAATCGGAGACCACGCCAGGTGACGCCAGCGTGACTACCTGGTTGAGCCCCGATGAGGATTCGAGCGGCAGCTTCGACATCAGGCTCTGATCGATGTCGGTGTGAGCGGTCGGATCGCGTTCGGTCAGATCTTCAGCGTGACCAACCACCTCGACGTTGCTGGTGGCGCCAGCGAGCACGAGCGCGATATCGAACGTGATCGGCACCGCACTGCGGACGTCGACGTCGCGGGCGAACGGCAGGAAGCCCTGGGCTTCCACCGAGACGTGATACGAATTCGGCGGCAGATTGCTGAACACGAACCGTCCGGTCGCGTCCGTCGTGGTCGTCCGCGTGAAGCCGGAGACCGCATTGCCGATCGAGACCTCGACCGCCTGCATCACGCCGCCGGTCGGATCCTTCACCGTCCCCTGCACCGTTCCCGCACCGCCCAGACCCTGGGCACGCGCGTCGGCCAGTCCGAAGACGCCGAGAGCGATCGTGAAGGAGAACGCCAGCGAGAGAACGTCGAGACACCGCCGCGTCAACATATGACCTCGTTTCGACAATCGTGACGACCGACCGCACGCTACCAGGAGCGCCGCGCCGCGACGACCGAAACCACATGGATGGACGATTCCGCCATCCGAACCTTCGTCCTCAGGCCATGAACGGGCGCGGCGGCGCAGGCCGGTTCGCTCGCGGCGGGCGCCGGCGCCCAGACCTACAATGGGGGCAGTTGGACCGGAGGTGTGAACCACTCATCGGCGCAAATGAACCATTCGTGCGGTTCTTGTTCCGGCGGGCGGTGGATGGACGTACGGTGGGCGGGCTGAAAGCACGATGAGCGAACTGTTGAACCTGGTGGGACTGAGCACCGGCGTCGTGCTCTACGCGATGCTGCTCGCCATGGTGGCGCGCGCCGGACGCGCCTCGGGCAATCAGCGGCTCGATCCGCTGCTGCTGGGCACGGCCGTGCTCGGCCTGATCTGGAACCTATGCGCGTTACCGGCCTACGAACTGCCGAAGGTCGGCATCGAGGGCCCCTTCACGTTGCTGATCGCGGCCGGCTATTCAGCGCTCGGCTTCCTGCCGGCCGTCGTCGTGCAGTCGGTGCTGCGCGGTGAACGTGACGACGCCACCCTCATCGACTGGCCGAAACGAGTCGTGGCGTCGGTGGCCTATGCGGTCAGCACCACGGCGGCGGTGCTGCATGCTCACGCGGCCTGGGCCGGTCAACCGCTGCCATCGCCGTCCGGCATGCGGCTGCTCACCTACACCTTCATCGCGCTGGTGATACCGCTGGCCGCCGTCACGCGCCGGCAGCCGGGAGCGCGGCGGGCGCTGTGGGTGGCGGCGCTCGCGATATTCGCGGTGTCCGCGCTGCACCTGAGCCAGCTGCACCAGGGCGATGCGTCGTGGCCGGTGGAATTGCTCGGGCACCACGCCTCGCTGCCGCTTGCATTCGCAATCCTGTATCAGGATTTTCCATTTGCCCTCGCTGACCTGTTCTTGAAGCGGGCGCTGACGCTGGTCGCGCTGGTCAGCGCAGCATTGCTCGGCGTCGCCGCGATTTCGGCGATTCATTCTCCCCAGCTGCCGGTCCGCGATCCGCGCGACGTCGGCGTGCTCGTGACGCTGTGGGTCGCCACCGCCCTGCTCTATCCGAACATCCGTCATCTCATCAGCTGGTTCGTCGACACGGTGCTGCTCGATCGGCCCGACTACGCGACGCTGCGCGCCGAGGTCGGACGAGGCGTGCAACGGCATCAGGACATTGCCAGCCTGCTCGACGACATCTGCGCGCAGCTGGCGCCGGCGCTGAGCGCGCGGGCTGTGAACTGGCGCGCGCAGCCGGCGGCGATGGTTCCTGGCGTGGCAACGGCCTCGAGCCCGCCGGTGACGGTCGCCGTGGACGTACCGGTCGCCGAGCCACCGCACTACACGCTCGAGGTCTGCGGCCTGGTCGGCGGACGCCGGCTGCTGTCGGACGATCGTGCCGCCCTCGATGCGGTCGCCTCACTGGCCGGCCGCCGCATCGATGCGATCCGGTTGACGCACGAGCGCTACGCGCGGGAGCTCCGCGAACAGGAAATCGGGAAGCTCGCCAGCCAGGCGGAGTTGCGGGCGCTACGCGCGCAAATCAACCCGCATTTCCTGTTCAACGCGCTGACCACGATCGGCTACCTGATTCAGACCGCGCCGCCGCGCGCGCTTTCCACGCTGATGCGGCTGACGGCGCTCCTGCGAGGCGTTCTGCGATCGGAAGGAGAGTTCACGACGCTCGGGCACGAATTGGACCTGGTCGAGTCGTACCTCGACATCGAGCACTCCCGGTTCGAGCACCGCCTGCGGGTTCGGATCGATGTGCCGCCGTCCCTGCGTCGCCTTCGCGTTCCCCCCTGGTCCTGCAGCCGTTGGTCGAGAACGCGATCAAGCACGGCATCGCCCCGCTCCTCAGAGGCGGGGCGGTCACCGTGACGGGCCGGATCGACCCGGCCGGCGACCGCGGCACGCTGGTGGTCGTGATCCACGACTCCGGCGCCGGCGTTTCACCCGCGGGGCTGCGTGCGGGCCGCCAGATCGGGGTCGGGTTGAGCAACGTCGAACGACGCCTCGAGTGCCAATATGGCGCCGTGGCGTCCCTGTCGATTGAGAGCGCGCCCGGCGCGGGTACAACGGTGCAGATCCGCATGCCGGCCGAATATCGCGCCGCCCCCGAGCTGATGGCCGGGAACGCCTCGTGAACGATCGGCTGCGCGTCGTCATCGCCGACGACGAGCGGCCGGCCCGATCGTTTCTTGCCGCGCTGCTGCGCTCCCTCGACGATGTGGTCATCGTCGCGGAGGCGGCGTCGGGAAAGGAGGCCGTCGCGGCGATCGAACGGGAACGGCCCGATCTGGCGCTGCTGGACCTTCAGATGCCCGAGCTCGATGGTATCGCCGTCGTCCGGATGCTGAAAAAGACGCAGCTGCCGCTCATCGCCTTCGTCACGGCCTACGACCAGTATGCGGTGCGGGCGTTCGAGGTCAACGCGGTCGACTACCTGCTGAAGCCGGTCGACAAGGCGCGATTGCGCGAGACCGTGAACCGGGCTCGGGATCGGATCGAGCACGCCGAAATCATCGCGGAGCAGGGCGCGCGCGTCACCAAGGCCATCGCCGCCTACGAGTCGTCCTCGCCTCCGCCCTACCTCGAGCGCATTCCCGTGCGGCGGCGCGATGAAATCATCATCCTGCCGATTGCCCACATCGCCTCGATCGTCGCCGATGGTGAACTGCTCTATCTTTCGACACTCAAGAACGAGCGGCACGCCATCACCTACCGCCTGAAGGATCTGGAAGCTCGCCTCGACCCGTCACGCTTCATCCGCCTCGGACGCGGGACGCTGGCAAACATCGATTCGATCGCGAAAGTGAATGTGATGCCGGGCGGGACCCACGTCGCCGAGCTGGTCAACGGGCAGAAACTGCAAGTCAGCAGAATGCAATCGCGAATCATCCGCGAACGCATCCTGCGACTCTGAGCAGAGCGACTATTGCCTGTTGTCGATGCCCGCGGTGGCGGCCTGCGCCGGCGCCGTGACGATCGTGGCGGATCTCACCTCCGGCCGGTAGTGATAGACGAAATCCTTGAATTCGGGATGCAGGAAGTCCGAACCGAACTTGTACTGTTTCATCTCCCTGAAAGCCTGCTCGGGCGTCCAGCCCTCGTGCGTCATGCGGTACGTCGCGGTCATCACACCGGTCCGATGGCGGCCGCCGACACAATGCACGTAGACCGGTTGGGCGCTCGGATCGTTCACGATGCGGAGAAACTCGGCCAGCTGCGCGGATGTCGGCGCCGTGTGCGTGGTCATCGGAATCTGCACGTAGAACATCCCCGCCGCCTCGGCCAGCGCCTTTTCGTTCGGATCGGCGTCGTCGCTCGTTAGGTTGACAACTGTTTTCACCCCAAGCGCCTTCAGGGCCGCATAATCCCCTCCCTGCGGCTGAGATCCGCGGAAGAGCGATGCGTCAACGCGCCCGAAATTGTCGATGTGGACAGCCGGGCCGGCGACAGCCGGGCTGGCCAGCAGGAACGCCACGAACATCGCCGCCGCATAGCCCCGTACACGAGCTGACTGTGTTTGCATGAACGCATTCAACGCACCTTCCGTACCACGTCAAAGTCTTTCAAAAATCGGGAATTCTGAGGGTCCGACTGTCCACGTTCTGCCAGTTGAGTGGACAGTTCAGCTTTGCTTTCAGACTTCTGCAGCGTGCTCAGCCCGTCAGTTATCCGGTATCCTGCCAGGAGGCGTCACATGAAATTGCTGTTCGGAAGTCTTGTCCTGGCGTTTCTCGCTGCGGTTGGAGCCGCGCAGGCGCCTTCCAAAGCGGGCGGTGCAAAACCCGCGGCACCGCCCTCGCGACAACCGGCCGGCACTCTGGCGCAGGTGATGCGCGGCATCTACTTCCCTAACGCCAATTTGATCTTCGACGTGCAGCAGTACGATCCGGCCGCGCCCAGGAAGAAGAGCGAGGGGACCGGATCCTCGACCGACACCTACTCGAACGCCTACACGGGGTGGGAAATCGTCGAGAACGCCGCGGTCGCGTTGACCGATGGAGTCGATCTCATCCTGAAATCCGGCCGCACGTGTCAGAACGGGAAGCCGGTGCCGCTGAATCAGCCCGACTTCCAGAAGTTTGCTCGAGCGATGCGCGAGGCGGGGCGCGTCGCCCTGCAGGCGGCTCGGACCAGGAATCAGGAGAAAGTGTCGGACGCGACCAACAACATCGCCGACGCCTGCTCCAACTGCCACGAGGTCTACCGCGACAAGGGCCCGGCCGACAGCGCGGCGCGCTGCACGCCGCCGGCCAAACAATAGATCACCATCCGAGCACCTTGGCGAACAGCAGCGGCGCCACAATCGTGGCGTCCGACTCGATGATGAACTTCGGCGTGTCGGTGCTGAGCTTGCCCCACGTGATCTTTTCGTTGGGAACGGCGCCGGAGTAGGAGCCGTAGCTCGTCGTCGAGTCGCTGATCTGGCAGAAGTAGCCCCACAGTGGCACGTCGGGCAGCCGCAGATCCTGGTGCAGCATCGGCACCACGCAGATGGGAAAGTCGCCGGCAATCCCACCGCCAATCTGGAAGAAGCCGATCGACGCGGCCGCCGACGCGCGCTGGTACCACTGCGCCAACGCGATCATGTACTCGATGCCCGACTTCATCGTCTGCACCGAGCGCAACCGGCCGCCCATCGCGTAAGCGGCGAAGACGTTGCCGAGCGTGGAATCTTCCCAGCCGGGAACGAAGATCGGAAGGTCGGCGTCGCTCGCCGCCAGCAGCCAGCTGTCGCCCGGATCGATCTCGTAGAGCGGCTCGAGGACTTTCGACCGCAGCACGCGATAGAGGAACTCGTGCGGAAAACCACGCTCCTGCCGCGCGTCGGCGGCGACCCACTCTTCGAGGACGATGCGTTCGATGCGCCGCATCGCCTCCTCCTCTGGAATACAGGTGTCGGTCACGCGATTGAGGTGCCGATCGAGCAGCGCCTGCTCGTCGCGCGGAGTGAGATCGCGATAGTGGGGCACGCGCTCGTAGTGGGAGTGCGCCACCAGATTGAAAACGTCCTCCTCGAGGTTGGCGCCAGTGCAGCAGATCGCGTGCACCTTGCCGGCGCGGATCATCGCGGCGAGCGAGATGCCGAGCTCTGCGGTGCTCATCGCACCGCCCAGGGCGACCAGCATCCGGCCGCCCGAGTCGAGATGACGGCCATAGGCATCGGCTGCCTCGGTCAGGGCGGCGGCGTTGAAGTGACGGAAGTGACGGTCGATGAAGGCTGAAACGGGCCGGGCAGCCTGGCTCATGTCGCGTTCCTCGGCGACGCACGAACCCGGCCGGGCGATCTGGGTCGCAGCAGTCACCCGGTGCGGCTTACGGTCACCCGGGCGACCGCCATCAGCACGCAAGGTGGCTTTGGGCGCGAACCATCGATGGCTGATCCTAGTCTACCTCGCCGTTTCGTTTCGTCGACGGCCGGCTCTCCAGGCGGCCTAGATGCGCGCGGCTCCGACTCTGATCCTACGTCTCCGACACGTGCGGCAATTTGTCGCACCCACCGGGGTCGAATCGAACGCGCTACACTGAAGGCCTTCGTCCCCCATGGCATCCGATATAGACACCGATCGGGCGGCGGCATGGTATCTGGCCGCCACACCAGGCACCGTGTCGCAATGGCTGGTGCGACTCTGGCGCTCGACCGCTGCGCTCGACATTCTCGTCGTGGTGACGGCCTTCCTGCTGCCCGCAGGCACGTTCCCACTGCGGCGGCTCGCGCCGCTTCTCGCCGCGACCGCTTTCATCCATCTTGAACGGGCGAGCCGGCGCGTCGGAGCGCGCCCCACGCCGCGGCTGATGACGGTGCTGCACTTGCTGCTCCAGGTGGCGCTGCTGACCGGTTTGCTCGAGCTGAGCGGTGGACCGTCCAATCCGTTCAGCGTGATCTACGTCGTGCAGATCTCGCTGGCGGCTGTAACCCTCGGCCTAGGCGGGGCAGCTACCGTCGGCGGCTGGGTGGCGCTGTGCTACGGTCTGCTGATTTCGTGGCACCTCGAAGAGCTCGTTCCGGACCATCATCGGTTGATCGACTTCCCCACCCACCTGTTCACCATGTGGCTCGCACTTGCGACCATGGCGGAACTGGCGGCGCACTTCATCGGCGCGGCGTCGCGGGCGGTCGCACGGCGCGAGGTCGAGCTCGCCTCGATGCGCGACCAGGCCACGCGCACCGAGCGTCTGGTATCGCTCACCACGCTGGCCGCCGGCGCCGCGCATGAGCTGTCGACGCCACTCGCGACCATCGCCGTCGCCTCGAAGGAATTGGAACGCGCCCTGACCCGGAGCGTGGTGCCAGACGCGTGCGTCGCCGACGCGCGCCTGATTCGCGAGGAAGTCGATCGCTGTCAGCTGATTCTCGACCAGATGAGCGGACGCGCCGGCGGCAGCGCCGCTGAGGCATCGGAGACGGTCCACATCGACACGGTGCTGGCCGACGTCAAGGCGCGGCTCACGTCCGACCTGGCGGGACGCCTCAGCACCAGCGCCAACCCGACATTGACGACCATCGTCGTTCCGCGCGCCGGCCTCGTCCAGGTGCTGCTGTCGCTGATCAAGAATGCGTTTGACGCCACGAGGGGCGGCGACCAGGTCACGCTCGAGGTGAGCGCGGACGGTGGGCTGTTCACGTTTGTCGTACAGGATGGGGGCCACGGCATGTCTGGCGACACGTTGCGCCGCGCCGGCGAGCCGTTCTACACCACCAAGGAACCCGGACGGGGCCTGGGGCTGGGCGTGTTTCTCGCGCGCGCCTTCGCTGAGCGGTGCGGCGGGTCGCTGTCGCTACGCTCGGACCGCGGCACCGTCGCGGTGCTCACGCTGCCGGCGTGCGCTGCCCGGATCGACGGACTGTCATGAGCGACGCATCGATCAGGGACGGCCGCTCGCTGCTGCTGGTGGACGATGACGTCACGTTCCGGATGCGGCTCGCGCGAGCGCTGCGCGATCGCGGGCTCGAGGTGACCGGCGCGGGCAGCTACGAAGAGGCGGTGTCGGCGGCACAGCAGGAAACCCCGGAGCTGGCAGTGGTCGATTTGCGCCTGCCCACACGTTCCGGCCTTGACGTCGTCCGCGCACTCAAGGAGCTCGACGCAACCACGACCGTTGTCGTGCTCACCGGATATGGCAGCATCGCCACCGCCGTCGAAAGCGTGAAGATCGGCGCGGTGACGTACCTCACCAAACCGGTCGATGCCGATCAGGTGCTTGCGGCCTTCACCGGCGAAGCAGGCGCGGGCGCGGCCCGGGGCACTCTTCCCGTGCCTTCGCTCGCGCGCGTGGAATGGGAACACATCCAGCGCGTGCTCACCGATTGCGGCGGCAATCTGTCGCTGGCGGCACGGCTGCTGGGCATCCATCGCCGCTCGCTGCAGCGTAAGCTTGCCAAGGATCCGGTTCCGGAAGGGACGATGACCAGCCGGTGATGACACTGACGCGACCGCGCGCGATGAGACCGATCGCCCTCATAGCCCTCGTGCTGGCAGCGGCGCCGATCTCCGCCCACCAGGTCGTGGTCGAGCAGATCGTCGACGCGACGATCGCGCCGCAGGGCGACGCGCTGGTCGTGACCCTCCACGTACCGGTCGCAGTGACGGGCGATCCGAAGCTGACCGCGGCCCTGGCGGGCAACGACACCGCTGCCATCGAAGAACGGCTCCGGATCGTGGCTGCTGACATCGCCCGCAATCTCGATGTCCAGCAGGACGAGGCGACGGTGCCGGCGCCGGTCGCGATGGTCCGCCGCGGCAGCGACGGGCTCTCGATCGACGTCCAGCTGCGGTATGCCGGCACTGCCGGAGCTCGCAATCTGTCGGCGCGCCTGAACGCGTTCAGCTCGAACGACGGACCGGTCAGGACCAACCTACGCTTCCGGCCTGAGTCCGGGCGCGATCAGATCGTCACCGTTACAGGCCCGGCGACACGGGTCGAGTTCGACCCGCCGCTCATCACCGTCGTTGCGTCATTCGCCGTGCGCGGTTTGCGGGCCTTGTTCGATGGCGGCGATCAGCTGCTCTTTCTCGGGTGCATCCTGCTGCCGCTGCGATCGCGGCGATCCGCGCTCAACATCTACGCCGCGGCTGCCCTGGCTCAAGCCCTGGTGACGGTCCTCTACATTTCCCGTGCGCCGGCGCTGGCGCCGTGGGTGCCCGGTGCGACCATGGCGGCGGCATCGGCCATCGCGATCGCGGCGCTGCAGAACATCGCGCGGGCACGAATGCGCTGGGTCGTGCCGGTGGCGGTCGCCTTCGGCGCGCTGAACGGCCTGACCTTCGGAGAGGCAGCTGCGACTTCGGTCCAGTTCGGCGGCGACCATGGCCTGGCCGCGATGCTGGCCTTCGGCAGCGTCGTCCTGCTCGGCGAGCTCTGGATCGGCACGTTATCGTGGGGGCTACGGAACTGGATCGACGACCGGGGCCTGCCCGATCGCGTCGTCGCCAGCGTCGGCTCGGTGATCGTCGCGCATAGCGCGGTGCATCGCGTCATGGCACGCGCACCGATTGCCGAGCAGGCTGGAGCGTTGGGAGGCGAGCAGATCATGGTCTGGCTGACGCTGATCTGGGTGGGCGCTCTCCTGTTTGCCGCCGTGAGCAACGCGATGACGGACGGGCCGGAACGCGTGCACGCGTCATGACGACCCGGGTAGTCGAGTCGAGCGGCGGGTCGAAAGGCGGCGGGCGGGAGCGTGCCGGCGTGTTCGCTCTCGCCGGCATGATCGTCACGGCGATCGTCGTCTATCTCGCGCTCAATGCCAGGACCGGCGCGAACGACAAGAGCCGCGGTCTGTTGCCCTATCAGGTCCTCGCGGCGACGCTGCCGGAAGCCGACCAGCAGCAATTCCGCGCGGTACGCGAGAGCCTGCTCGCGGCCGAGTCCGCCCGGGCGCGGACGCTGCGCTGGCCGGGGGTAAGCGCTCTGAAACTGCCGGGGCCCGACTACGAATGGACGCGGTTCGAGCGCGGCGTGATCGTCGACTACCTGGGCAAGTCCCGGGATCGATCGAAGCCCGCCTGGCTGCTGGAGATTCAGGAGCCCGAGCCTGGCACGGCACCCGATCCTGCGCCCAACGACGAAGAACACCATCGGCTCCCCGACGGCACGACGCTGCACGTCTACGTCTGGACCCATCGGCTTGGCGACCAGGTCCCGTCCGACTTTGTGCCCCAGCCGCAGAACACCGGGTGGGTGGAAGTGTTCACGCAAGCGCCCAACCCCATCTATGCCATCAGGAGATGATCGAGATGACTGGCCAGGCCCGGAACAGGCGTACCGCAATCGTGCTGGTTTCATTGGCTTGCCTCGGCTCCTCGGGCATCGTTTGCGCGCAGCCAGCGCCGACGCTGAAAATCGGCGTCACGCTGCATCCGTACTATTCGTGGACGAAGAACATCGTCGGCGATCTTCCCGGCTACGAAGTGCGATCCATTCTGCCGGGCGAGATCGACGCCGGCGACTACCAGCCCCGCCCCGATGACATCAAGAAGCTCGTCGACCTCGACGCCATCGTCGTCAACGGCATCGGCCACGATGATTTCATCATGCCGATGCTCAAGGCCTCGGGTAACAAGAAGATCGTCATCATCCGCCCCAACGAGATGACGCCGCAGATCCACGCAGCGCACGGCAGCAGCGTCAACTCGCACACCTTCATCTCCTTCACCAACGCCATCCAGCAGACCTACGCCATCCAGAAGGCGCTCGCGGCGTTGCGTCCGCACGATGGCGCCGCCCTGCAGCGCAACGCCGGCGAATACGCCCGCCGGCTTCGCCTGATCAAGTCGAAGGCGGCGCAGCAACTCGCCGAGGCCAAGATCACGCGGGTGGTCACCGTCCACGACGGCTACGGCTACCTGCTGCAGGAGTTCGGCCTCGAAGTGGCCGGCGTGGTGCAGCCGGCACACGGCCTGACGCCATCGGCCGCCGAGCTCCGGGACATGGTCAAACTGCTGCAGCGCGAGAAGATTCGCGTCGTGTTCAGCGAAGAGACTTTTTCGCCGCAGATGCTGAAGGTGCTGGAGGACGAAGGCGGCGTGAAGGTCTACATCATCACCCACATCGCGTCGGGCGCATATACCGCCGACAAGTTCGAGCGCGAAATGCAGCGCAATGTCGACACCATGGTCCGCGCCCTGGTCACGGAAGCATGATCGACGCAGCCGAGCCGGCGGCATTGCTCGAGATCGATCGGCTCAGCGTGCGGCGGCACGGCGAGGCGCTGCTCGACGATGTCAGCCTGCGCGTGCGGCGCGCCGGCGTTCATGTGCTGATGGGGCCCAACGGCGCGGGCAAGAGCACGCTGATCGCCGCGGTGCTCGGACAGATCGCGTTCGATGGCCGCATCGCGATGAACTGGGCGGCCGCCGGCACCATCGGCTACGTGCCGCAGGGCTTCGCCGTGGATCCAACGCTGCCGGTCACCGTCGCCGATTTTCTCGCGCTGACGCGGCAGCGCCGGCCGGTGTGCCTCGGCGTGTCGCGGCGCACGCGGACCGCGATCGCACACCTGCTCGAGCGGGTTGGCCTGTCTGGCCTCGACCATCGCTCCCTGGCCGTGCTGTCGGGCGGCGAGTTGCGCCGCGTGCTGCTCGCGCACGCGCTCGATCCGGAGCCCGAGCTCCTGATCCTCGATGAGCCGACGGCGGGCCTCGACGACACCGCCGTCGGTATTCTCGACGACCTTCTGCTGGCCATGAAGGGGCGAGGACGGACCACCGTGCTGATGGTGTCGCACGACCTCGAGCAGGTCCGTCGCGTTGCGGATCGGGTGACGGTGCTCGATCGGCGCATTGCGGTGGAGGGCGATGCCGACATTCTGGCGACGGCGCATGTGCGCGAACTGCTGCCCGCGATCCGGCAGCGGCGGGCGGCAGGCGCGTGACCGCCTTCTACGCGTGGATCGCCGGCCTGGCGCAGCGCGGCGTGCTGCCGTCCGACTTCCAGTATCCATTCCTCGTCCGCGGCTTCCTCTGCGTGCTCGTCCTCGCGCCGATTCTTGGCGGCGTGAGCCACTTGGTCGTCACCCGGCGGATGGCGTTCTTCAGCGCCGCGCTCGGACAGGCGGCAATCACCGGTGTCGCCCTCGGTCTGCTGCTCGGCGAGCCGCTCAACGCGCCCTACGGCGGGATGTTCGGCTTCTGCCTGCTGTCGACGCTGGGCATGGTCTACGTGAAGCGGCATGCGACACTGCCGCCGGATACGCTGATCGGCGTCTTTCACGCCCTGACGCTCGGACTGGGTCTGTGCCTGCTGGTGGCGCTCACCCGGCAATTCAACGTCCACCAGGTCGAGTCGGTGCTGTTCGGCAGCCTGCTGACCGTGACCGACGGCGACCTCGCGCTCTTGCTCGTCGTCGGCATCCTGGTCGCGGGCCTCCTCATTCGCGAATACAACCACCTGCTCCTCGACAGCCTCAGCCCGCCACTCGCATCGGTCGCCGGCGCCCAGCCGGCCTACCTCGAGTACTTCTTCGCGCTGCTCCTCACGCTCTCGATCGTCGTCAGCCTGAAGATCATCGGGGCGCTGCTGGTCGAAGCCCTGGTCGTGGTGCCGGCGGCGGCGGCGCGCAATGTCGCGCGCGGCACGCGCAGCTACATGATCGGCAGCATCGCCGTCGCTTTTCTCGCCGGCGTCGGCGGTCTCGGCGTGTCGACGCGGTTCCTGGTGCCGACTGGCGGTGCCGTCGTCCTCGCCGTCAGCGCCATCTTCTTCCTGACGCTCGCCGTCCGATCGATGGCCCGCCGCCGCAATGCCATATGAGCGGCGTGGTTGCCACGGCCGGTGTCCGTCGCGTCGAGGTACGGCCGCCGTCTCCGCGGGTCGAGTTCGGCAACGTCGTCCGCTTCAGTATGGTGGTGCTGATCGGCGTCTGGATGGTTCTTGCCACTGACAGCGCGACATTCCGTGACGGCGTCAGCGGCGCCCGGCATCTGCTGCCGTTTCAGTCGCTGATTCAGGATCGGCCGCCGCTGGAACAGCGCATGTTTCGCGAGCTCCAGGAAGGGCTGCTGGAAGCGGAGGCGAGGCGCGCGTCGGCCAGGACGTGGCCGTCCCCGCCCGTCCTCGCCGCCGACGGCATCCCGCCGTTTGCCGCCGATCCCACCCGGAAGGGCAGCCCCTACGTCTGGCACCTGACCCGCTACGGCGCGTTCGTCAACTATCTGGGCCTGCCGCAACGCGCCGGCGCACCGGCTTGGCTCGTGCTGATTCAGGAGCCGGAACCTGGCGCGCCGCCGGATCCGGCGCGCGAAGACGAAGAACACCATCGCCTGCTGACCGGCGAGATGCTGCATGTCTCTACGTGGGTGCGCGCCGACTCGCGCGCGCCGAACGGCACGATTCGCGCGCCTCAGGCCGAAGGCTGGACGCAGCTCTACGCAGTGGGGCCGTCGCTGTTGCCGCCACCGTCTCCGCCGCCATCGCGATAGTCAGCGCGCCGGCAGGTACGATCCGATCACCCGCCACGCGAGCACCAGCGACGTGATGCACAACGCCGTCCCGCCGAGCATGAACGCGATCACGACGATGTCCCAGAGCGGGCGGTGGTTGTACAACCAGGGGAAGTCGAGCGAGTGCAGTCCGTGATAGAGCCAGCGGCTCATCCAGGTTCGCGAGCTGTAGCTGCCGACCACCCGCGCGGTCGCCGGATCGATGTAGTAGCGTGTGTGCTCGGCGTCGTTGACCCGCACCAGAATCGCCGGCAGCGGGAGCTGCCGGTGACGATCGAGGTAGTAGGCGTCGTACTGATCGATCAGGCGCGCTTCGGCCAGGCGGTCCGGTCGCGCCGCCGCCTCGACGACGCCGATGATCGATTGCGGATCGAATTGTTGGCGGGCGATGCCCGCCACCGGGACGATCCGCGTCTGGCCCCGCCCGACCACTGCCAGATAGACAGGTTCCCCGGCAACCGTAGCGAGTTCCAGCTCCTTCACGCGCAGGCCCGATAGGTGCGCCAGCGCCTCACGCGGATTCCGGTTCGCGAACGAGGTCAGCTGCAGCGGTGCGCGCAGCGCCTGCGCAATGTCCGCACGCGGGCGTCGGCTCAGCGACGGAAACGGATCCATCGACAGCATCCCGCTGAACGCCCACGTCACCGCGCCGAGTCCGAAGACGAGACCGAAGACGGCGTGCCACCGCTTCTGGCCGCGATAGGGCATCCGCGCCGGATAGCCGTCCCGACGATAGCGCCTGGCTGGGGAAAACATCCACACGCCGACGACAATGCCGAGCAGCGCCGAGCAGGTGCCGAGGCCGGACGACCAGGTCACGAGGTGATTCCACACCGGCTGGTGCGTCCGCAGCGGCGTGAAATAGATCCAGTGCGGGATCGGTCCGAGGTAGGCGCCAATGCGCGACGCGGTCGTGGTGTACTGCACGACCTCCCCCGACGACCGCGACACGTAGACCTGTTCACCATTCGGCCACGAATATTTCAGCAGCGGCCTCAGGGCGCGAAACGATTCCTGCACCGTCCACTGATCCGCTTCATCGAGCGGCTCGACGGTTGCCGCGACCGCCGCCTGACCGACCCAGGCCGACGCCACCCGCGCCGTCAGATCGCCGGTCGCCTTCGCCGGACGCGTGCCCGTGTCGGCGTAGACGAGGCTCTCGCCACGGCCGGTGAGAAAACGGTAGACCGGCCGGCCGTCGAACGTGTTCAGGCGTGCCTGCGCAGGCGATGCTGCCTGGCCGAGCGCGGCATAGGCCTCCGCCGGTGAGACGTGAATCGTGGCGGCATCGAGCGCCGGCGACCGGTCGAGGCGGTCGCTGGCGTCCACGCCGGGAAAATCGCAGTACATCATCGCGATGCCCGACGGAAACCAGAGGAGGAAGAACAGGCAGAGTGCAACGCCCAGCCAGCGGTGCAGGAAGATGGCGGAGCGCTTGATCATCGCGCGGCTATCGCACCACCGCCGGCGAAAAGCCTTCGCGCACGAACGGTTGCGGAGGGCCTCCGGTCTCGACCGCCAGGCGCCAGATGACGTTGCCCTCGGCGTCCGGACGGAAGTAAATCAGGTTCGAGGCGTCCAGCCACTCGACCTGATCGTCCACGCTTTCGGTGTCGCCGCCGAGCGCGCGCACGTCACCAGTCGAGACATCGAACAACGACAGCTGCCACCAGCCGCCGGCGCCGCCGAGCCGCTTCTTGAACGCGATGCGCGACTGATCGGGCGAAAGCGACGGGCACTCTGCGCCCTGAATCAGCACCCGGGCTTCGCGGCTATCGACATCCCCCTCGATCAAATAGGCGCTGCCCTGCGTCCGCAGCGTGGCGTAGAACCGGTTGCCGTCCGGCGCGAACGTCACCCCCCAGAAATTGAAGTCGCGATTGGCGAACGGCGCGCCGTCGCGCGTCACCTTCCAGCTCTCGAGATCGCCGATGACGCCACCGCTCATGGTGTCGACAATCGTCGTCCGCGTCGAGAACACGCCGTCGGCGTAGGAGTGCCCCTCGTCGAACACGGTGAAGGCGGCGCGGCGCCCGTCGGGAGAGATCCGGGTGCGGCTCGGCGGTCCGGTCAATGTCAGGGTGTGGAGCGGCGCAAAGTGCTCGTCGAATACCCGCGCCACATAGCTCGCCTCGCCGGGACGATCGGTCGCCGCCGTCAGGCACAGACCGCGCGAGCCCGCGTAGTAGACGCGATCGCACTGCAGCGGCGTGACGTAGCGCGGACCATCGGGCCGGTCCAGCGGCGCGATGACGACGTGCTTGAACGCCCCGTCGGGCACGAGGTTGATGAACATCAGGAACGGCCGCGGCGGCGGTGCGGTCAGAACCGTCCGGGCCGCGGCGACGACTCGTGGCGGTGACGGACGGCGCGACGACCGCAGCGTGGCGACGATGACCACGCCGCCAATTGCGGTCACGACGCACGCTGCGATCGCGATCCAGGGTCGGGCAACGTCCTTCACGGGTCTATCATGCCACCGCGTCGGACGGAACGTGACGTGACGCCGGCGGCGCCTGCCGTTGTTCATCGCGCGAACGGTTTCAGCCGCGCGTGAAACGCTCGGCGTTCAGCGCGGACTGCGAATCAGAAAGAGCTTGTCCTGGCGCTTGAGCGCCCAGCGCGTCTTGCCGTCGGCACCGACGATCATGTCCTCTTCCTGCGCCATTCGTACCGGCTGGCCGCCCCATTCCGGCACCGGTGTGGTCGCCTGCAGCTCGATCGAGAACCACATCGACGGGATCACGCGCGCTTCGCCGCGATCGGGGACGCCATCCTGATAGTCCCACAGGCCGATGAGCGGGCCGGCGCCGTGCCCGTTCACGCCAATCGGATGCGTGTACATGGTGCCGTCGATGCCAAGCGCCTTCATGCGCTGGCGCACCGACTGGAGGATCTCGTTGCCGGTGCGTCCCGGCCGCGTCTCCTCCATCGCAATGTCCTGCATCGCATTGCCATTGGCCAGCGCCTTCTGCAGTCCAACCGGCGCGTCCGTCTCGCCGGGACGCAGGACGTAGGCGTTGTGCTGCGTGTCGGTATTCAGGCGCGCGACGGTGATGCCGACGTCGCAGTGCAGCACGTCGCCCGGCAGGATGACCGGGTTTTCGCCAAGCTGCTCACTTTTCGCGCCCTTGCGCTGAATCTCGATGCTGGGCTGAAACCAGGTGCCGAGCCCCTGATCGTTGGTGCGCTGCCGCCACCACCACACCAGGTCGGCGGTGCGCGTGGTGCCCGGCACGATCACCCGTTCCGAGAACAGCGTCTGCGTCATCTGCCAGACCAGTGCGGTCATCTTCTCGAAGAACGCCTCCTCTTCCGGCAGCTTCGATGCGATCAGTTCGAGCGGGAGTCGCTCGGCGTCCTTGAATCGCGCGCTCCAGGTGGCGCCGAGGGCGGCGCTCATCCCCTGCAGCTCGCCGCTCGACAGGCCGTCGCTGAAGGCAAATGTGGTCGAGCGGTCGATGCCGATCACCTTGGGCTTTCGTTCTTCCACCACCTGCTTGAGAGCGATCCACTGCTCGTCGCCCCACAGCTCGGCCTGGCGTCCGCCGACCGCGGCGGTGACCGCCTTCATCGACGTGCGGGCGTCGAAGACGCCGCCTTGTGAGGTCCCGCCCAGCGCGATTTTTTCGACGCAGGCGGACGTCGCCGGAGTGCCGGCGGCCGCGCACCTGTCGAAGAACACGTAGATGGTGCGGCGGCGTGCGAAGAACGTCTCGGGTGCGGTGATCGACGAGAACACCGGATCCTCGTTGTATTCGCGCATCGGCACCACCCACATATCGATGCCGTGCGTGCGCAGCAGCGCGGGCAGGAAGGTGTCGAGCCGCTTCTTGAGCCAGGCCTGCTGCATGGCAGCCTGTTCGCGGAGCGTGCCGAATGGTCGTTCGGCCGCGGGCAAGGCCGCCGGTGCGACCTGGGCTTGCGTGACGATCGGCAGGGCCACCAGCGCGAGGACACACGCGCAGCGGTGAAGAACAATGTCTCGTGACATGACCCGAGATGATACTCGCTATCCGCTGTTGCGAAGCGCCGTCGCCACCGCGTTGATCGACAGCTGGATCCCCTCCTGCACCCGCGCGTCGGTCTCCCCCGCACGGTGCCGCTTCAGCAGTTCGACCTGCAGCAGGTTCAGTGGATGGATGTACGGCAGACGCAGGCGTATCGAGGTCCCGAGCGTCGGATTCTTCTCGAGCAGCTGCGACTGCTCGGTGACGGCAAGGAGCGCATCGTGGGTGGCGGTCCAGGCGTCGCGAATGCGGGCGAAGATGCGCTGGCCGAGCCCGCGATCCTCGACCAGGCTGACGTAGCGGGCGGCGATGGCCATGTCGGATTTGGCCAGCACCATCTCGAGGTTGTCCAGCGTGGTCTTGAAAAATGGCCAGGCCGCCAGCATCTCGCGCAACAGCGCCTGGTCGGGACACGCCGTCAGGGCGTGGCCGACACCGTACCATCCCGGCAGCATCACGCGTGCCTGCGCCCAGCTGAACACCCATGGAATCGCACGGAGATCCTCGATGCGATCGGATGTGGTACGCGACGCGGGGCGCGACCCGATGTTCAAGTCGGTGATCTCGGCCAGCGGCGTCATCTGCCGGAATACCGTGTTGAAGCCCGCGGTCTCGTAGACCAGGCCGCGATAGGCGCGGCCGGCGTCATGGGACAGCGCGTCCATGGCCGCGGCAAAGCGAGCCGATTCCGCGGCGGAGGCGGACGATTGCTCGAGCGACGCGAGCAGCGTCGCCGCCGTCATCGCCTCGAGATTGGCCGCTGCGCTCTCGCGCGTACCGTATTTGGCGGCAATGACCTCACCTTGCTCGGTGATGCGGATGCGACCATGCACGGTACCGGGCGGCTGCGCGCGAATCGCGGCGAACGAGGATCCGCCGCCGCGGCCCACCGCGCCGCCGCGGCCATGGAAAATCTGCATGGCCAGCTGTGCCGCGTCGAACACCGGCGCGAGGGCCTGCGTCGCCTGGTGCAGACTCCACACCGAGGTGAGATAGCCGCCATCCTTGTTGGAATCGGAGTAGCCGACCATCACCTCCTGATAGCCGCGCGATCGGGCGGCCCGGGCAACGTCCGGCTCCGCCAGCCAGGCGCGCATGATGGCGGGCGCGTGCGTCAGATCGGCGATGGTCTCGAACAACGGCACGACCATGATCGGCGCAGCGCCGGCCTGGGGCGGCCGATACAGGCCCGCCTCCTTGAGCAGGATGTTGACCTCGAGCAGATCGGACACGCTGTCGCACTTCGACACGATGTAGGTCGTGATCGCTGCCGGGCCATAGCGCGCGTGCGCCTCCGCGGCCGCGCGCACGATGGCGAGCTCAGACGCCGTCTCGTCGTCGTAGCTGGCAAACGGGCTCGCAAGCGGCCGCTCGCTCGCCAGCTCGCGCCGCAGCAACGACAGCCGTGACGGCTCGTCGAGTGCGAGGTAATCCGCTTCGACCCCGGCCACTGCCAGCAGGTTGGCGACAACGCGCGCGTGGACATCGGAATTCTGGCGGAGATCCAGCGTCGCCAGGTGGAAGCCGCAGGTCTCCACCGCCCGGATCAGCCGGCCCAGCGCGCCGCCGGTGGCGAGCAGGCCTGATCCGGCGGTGCCGAGCGAATGCGCGATGGCCACCAGATCGCCCCGGAATGCCTCGGCGGTCTCGTACGGCTCGCCCGACACCGACGGCAGACGTGGCGCGGCCTGGCCGCTGATGCGCGAATAGCTGGCGGCAAGGCGCGCGTACATCCCGGTGATGGCGCGGCGGTACGGCTCGTCGCGGCGGGCGGCATTGATGTCGCCGCTCCGCTCGGCGAGCGCCGCCACCGCCCCGGTCGGCGTCGCCAGTTCGGTGGAGATGGACAGGTCGGCGCCGAGGGCGTGCAGCCGATCCAGATAGCTCGCCAGCACGGTCTGCGACGCGCTCTTCAGCGCGAGACGCAGCGAGTCGGCGGTGACATTGGGGTTGCCGTCGCGATCGCCGCCAATCCAGCTGCCCAGCCGCAAAAAGCTCCTGAGACGATGCCCGAGAATGCGCTCCCAGCGTGCATAGAGCACCGGCACAACCGGCAGCAGCATGTCGCGAAGGTAGGCGAGCGCGATGTCGACTTCATCCGCGACATACAGCCGCTCGCGCCGCAGCGGTCGGGTCTGCCACAGCAGGGCGATCTGGCGGAGGATGGCCTGCTCGATGACGTCGCCGTCGCGCGTTTCGACTCGCCCGAGATCGCGCAGGCGCATCAGCCCGGCGATCCGGTTGCGGTGATCGATCATGCTCTTGCGCATCACCTCGGTGGGATGGGCGGTGAGCACCGGGACAATCAGCGCCCGATCGAGGAGCGAACGGGCCCGGTCCGTGCTGACGCCGGCGCCGTGCAGTCGCTCCAGTGCAGCGCCGACCTCGTCGCCGGCGTGGCGCGCGGTGCCCTGACGGTCTTCGGCCAGGTTCGCGAGCATCGAAAACAGCATGAACCCGCGCACGAACGCGAGCGTGTCGTCGAGGCCGAGCGCCTCGAGATCGCGATCCACCGCGGCCGCACCGGCTATGCCGCGAGAGCGATCGACCGACGTGGCGCGAATGTTCTCGATGCGCTCGAACAGCGCGGCGCCGCCGTACGCGCGGATGACGTCGCCGAGCAGTTTGCCGAGATAGCGGATGTCCGCGTTCTGCGCGATGGGGACGGGCACGGGTGGCACGGAGCGTCCCTACATATACCATCCAGGAAACACGTGCAAGGTGCTGCCGTGCCGTCCGACAGCGACACCATACGCCAACCGCGGCGAGGTCTACCTGATCGACGGCACCGGGTTCATGCGCAACGCGTATCCTCTGGCGCTCGATGAAGGGACCCGACGTGATGCCGCCACTCGCCGCAGCGTCTCGTGCGGTCCTGGCCTCGATTGTTCATGCCGAGATCGCCTCAGAAGCGGAATCGCAAACCGAGCTGCGCCGACCGCGGATCGCCCACCGCCGTGATCTGGTTGAAGGTCGCCGACGGGGCGGCCGGATAGACGCCAGATCCGAAGTTGCCATTGCGCGTCAGGTCGTTGCGGTGGTTCGTCAGGTTGAACAGCTCGAGCATCGCCTCGGCTTGCGCGCTGCCGCCGATTCTGAACGCGCGGCTCACGCGTAAGCTGATGGTGAAGAAGTCGCTGCCGATGCCGGCATTGCGCTCGATGAAGGCGCCGTTGACGATCGGGCGCCCCGCCGTGCCTTGCACGGTGGTGACACCAGACGTGATGTTGAACGGCAGCGCCGAGTAGGCCTGGAGAAAACCGCTGACCTGAAAGCCGTGGGTCAGCAGCTCGAGCGCCGTGCGCGCCGGCGCCATCGACGAGTTGATCGATCCATTCAGCACCAGGCGGTGCCGCTGATCATCGTCCGAGCGACCCCAGTCCTTGTTGATGTCGAAGGGATCGATCGGCGAACTGAAGAAGTTCTCGCCGACGTTGTTCATCGCCTTCGACAAGGTGTAGCTGACTCGGTAGTTGCCCCACCCGGCCGGCCGCTGGACGAACGAGACAGTCAGTCCGTGATAGGTGGATCTGGCGAGCGGCGAGTACTGGCTATTGTTGGCATAAGTCGAGATCGGGCGGCAACCATTGTTGGTTCCGGCTGCCACGCAGCTGGGCACGTTCTGGTTGACGTTGATGATCAGATCCTCGCCGGCCAGATACTGATAGCCGACGCTCACGGTGCTGTGAGCGCCCAGCTGCTGTTCGATCTCGAGGCTGCCCTGACGCGCGTACGCGTTGCTCATGTTCGGGTCCATGGTCGAGAGGTTCACCAGCGTCGTCGAAGGAAGCGCAGCGCCCAGGATGCCGGGGAACACCGGCGCGCCGGCCTGCGCCGGCGACAAGCTCACGTTCGACTGCTGCAGTCTGGCCAGGTTGGTGCTGTTGCCGGCCGACAGCAGCGCGTTGGCCAGTGCGCGCAGCGGCACGCGGTCGAAAAACAGGCCCCCGCTTCCTCGGACCACGGTGTGGCGTGACGCCGCCGGGGTCCAGGCGAAGCCGACCCGCGGCGCGAGGTTGTTCCTGTCGGTGGCGATGGTCTCCAGGAACTGCAGGTCGTAGCGGATCCCGGCATTCACCGTCAACGACGGCAGCGCCTTCCATTCGTCCTGCGCGTAGATCCCCAGATTCGGGTTGGTCTGCGAAATCGACGAAGCCCCGAACGTCTGCGTGAAACCCGAGTTGTTGAAGCTACCCGCCAGAAAATTGGCCAGCGACGAGAACGTGTACGCGCCGCGATTGGACCGCGGAAAGGTGACGGTGTCGTCGTTGTACAGCACGTCGACACCGACGCGCAGCGCGTGGGCGCCGAGCTGGTGCGAGAGATTGTCGACCACTTCATACATCGTGTTCTGCCGGCGGGTCGGGCTGCCCGAGAGCGTGCCGAACGACACTACGCCGGCGATGCTCACGGCCGGACCGATCGGATCGGTGGGCAGCGCCTTGAGATCGCCGTGCGAGATCTGCGCGCGCGTTTCATTCACCGTCCGCGACGACAGCGTCATGGTGTTGCTGAAAGCGACCGCCTGATCGGTGTTGTCCAGACCCGCCGAGGCGCTCGGCGCGCTGGTCCCGCCGGCGCCGCGGGAATTGTCCGAGCTCACGCTGTAGAGACTGTAGCGGACGCCGAACTGATCGCTCCCGCTGATCTGATGATCGACCTTGCCGAGAAGATTGGTCGTGTGTACGGGGTTGGGGTAGATGCCGGTGGTGACCGCCGTCCCCGGGTAGCCGACGGCGGCGAGCCGCGCGTTGATGGTGTCGATGCTGCTCTGGGCGACCGTGACCAGACCGGTCTGATCGAGCCGTCGCTGCTCGACGTTCGAGAAGAAGAAGGTGCGGTCCTTGACGATCGGACCACCGAGGCTGCCGCCGTACTGATTCTGGTGCATCGGCAGCGTCGTCCCGGTCAGGGCGTTCGCCGCGTTGAAGCGATCGTCGCGGAAGTAGCCATACAGATCGCCGTGCGTGACGTTGGTGCCGCTCTTGGTCAGCACGTTGATGTAGCCGCCAAGCGCGCGCCCGAGTTCGGCCTGACCGCCTGAGGTGACGACCTGAAACTGGTCAACCGCGTCGACGCCGTACGGCATCCCGCTCAGACCCGCAGCGTCGTCATTGGCGGACAGACCGTCAACCAGGAAGCTGTTGGAGAAGTTGCGCTGGCTGCCGATCGAGATGCCCTGACCCGGCACCGCGGACGTTTCGGCGAACAACTGCGTGCTGCCGACATTGGTCGGCGAGACACCTGGCACCAGCAACGCGAGATCGAGGAAGTTCCGGCCGTTCATCGGCAGACTCTGTACCTCGGCCTGCGACACCGTGCCCGCGATTTGACTGCGCGCCGCTTCGAGCACTGGAGGCTGTCCGATGACCGTGACATCGCTGGCGATCCCCGCCACCGTCAGCGTCACCGGCAGGTCGAAGGCCGAGCCGATCGTCAATGTCAGCGCCCGGGTCGTCTCGGCGAAGCCCTCCAGATGCACCTTGACCTCGTAGGGTCCGACCCTCAAGTAGGGAAAACGGAATCGCCCGGCTTGGTCAGTCGTCGTCTCCGCCGTCAGATTGGTGGCGATCTGGCGTGCGGTGACTGTCGCGCCAGGCACCACGCCACCCTGCGAATCGGTGACGCGGCCGCTGACGCTGGCGTAATTGACGGTTTCCTGGGCGAAAATTATCTGCGCCGTCACCAACATCGAGAGCGCCAGCAGCGCGATCCGAACAGCCGTTCCTGAGTTGCCTGACTTCATCTGATGCCTCCTGACCTTATCCCCGTTGCAGCCCTGGCTGCGCGACGCGCCCGCGGCACACGCGCCCGGGCCGAGGAGGTGGTGAGGTCGGCGACTGAGGGAATTCGAGAGGCCCGAACGAGTGGGGCACCAGCAGGGCGACGAGCGCGCCCGCGCGCTGAACCAGAACCGGCTCCGGCAGAACGCCGGCGCCGAGGACGGACGCGAACACGGCGTCCGACGGACTGCAGACGCAGGTCCAGGCCGGGCCACGATCTGCCGGCACTCCATGGCTCTTGTGATGCATCGGACAGATCTGACCCGGCGCCGTGTTGCTGCAGCACTGGCCCTCAGCGTCGGCCGCCGGGAAGGCGTCGCGCCAGAGCGCACCGGGTGCCGCCGACAATGCGGCGCCTTGGCACAACAGCATCGCGACGGCGAACGCGATCAAACGCGTCCGGACGAACGTCACCGGGCGGCGCTCATGGCTGGTGAGGCGCCGAGGCGCGCCACCTGAATCGACGACGACGCCGACGGCCCGCTGCTCCACGCCACCACAGCGTCCTCGCCAGCAACCGCAAGAGCGGGATAGATCGCAGCACCGTTTCCCGTGAGTCCTTCGCGCCGGAAACGGGGATACCCGGAATCGGCGACGCTGCCACGGGCCACCGCGATCCGCCGCGATCCGTTGGCGCTCTCGTCCCAGGCGAGCGTCAACATCCCCTGGCCACTGACCACGATGCGCGGATGGTGTGGCATCCCCTCGGTCGGCACGCGCTCACGCGGCGTGAAATGCTCGCCGTCGCCGGACATCGCATAGAACAGCGCGATGGTGGGTTCCGCGCCGGCGCCGGTGACCAGGGTCGGCCACACGATGTGAATCCGCTGACGGCTGTCGACTGCCATCGACGGCCCGTCGTCTGGGCAGCCTTCGAGCATCCATTTGTCTTCGCTCACGCGAACCGGCGCCGAGAACGTGCGGCCGCCGTCGGCCGACCGCGAGAACGCCATGTCGCGAAGGTTGCCGGGATAGACGTGGCGCCAGGCGGCGTAGATCGATCCGCCGGCGCCGCCCACGAGCGCCGTCTTGCAGCAGTAGCAGACACCGCCGGTCACCGCGTGCGGCGTCGTACTCCCGTCGAGCGGCGCGAAATAGAGCTTCGACTGCTGCGCCATGGCGACGCCATCGGGCTTGTCGGCGCCGCTGTGATCGTGATGAGACATCGCCAGCGAGGAATCCCTGGCCAGCTCCCGATGGTCGAGCCAGACCGCATCGACGCGCCCGCCGCGCTCGACCGCAATCGCTTCCCACCCTCGATTACCAGCGGCGTCGGTTCCAGGGACGAGCGTCGCCGCCGAAAACGACTGACCTCCGTCCTCCGATCGAGATTGGAGCAGTTTGGTGCCGTTGGTGCCCTTGGTGGTCCAGACCACGACGATGGCAGGCTCGTGGCCGGCCCGAGGCACGAGCGCAACGTGGGGCGGTTGCTCGCCGTTCAACCGCGCATCGCCGTCGACATCGTTGACCCGAACCGGTGCAGCGAATCGCCGTCCGCCATCGCGGCTGACCGCGGCAAAGACATCGGTAACGCCGTTGGCCTGGGTGCCTCCCCATGTCGCCGCGACGAACGACCCCTCGGCGGCGATTGTCGGGGTCGCGTTGCCGCGCCCTTTCACACCGACTTCGGTGGGCCCCTCGGTGGCGGCGAGGGAGACGATGACGAGAACACAGGCCATCAACGACCACGCGGCCGGCGGCCACAATTTCAATCGCATGAACCAACACCTCCGGCGGTGTCCATCGACACCGACTCCTAAGCATTGACGCGCGCGGCACCGATCCCTTTCGACCATGCAGAGAGGCACGGGGACCGCCGCGGATCGCTGGATCTCGCGGGCGCCGCGCGTAGATGTCTTGCGGATTTAGGAGCGAGGAGGGGGGGATTCGGGCCGGTCGGTGCGAATGAGGGCGGACTGGGTCGAATGGTTCGGCCCGTCACCAACAACGAAAGCGCTTACGGGCGACGTCTCCGCCGGCATGACGCCGAGGCCGCCGCCCAGCGCGACCATCGATGCATCGGTGCCGGTGCAGAGCGCGCGCATCTGGCAGGTGCGCTCGCCTTGCTTGGTGTGGTGCATCGGGCAGATCTGACCAGGCAGCAGACCGGGGCAGCATTCCTCGTCGTCTCCGGCGCTGGCCACGTTCTGGCAACAGAACGTCAGCGGCGCGGCGGCCACGTTGGCCACCTGGCACAGGAGCCAGGCGCCAACCAGCCACGGCAGACGGCGGCGGACCACAGACATGAACGCTCCCAGCTTAGCATGGCCTTCCTCGCTATGATGACCCGAGGCCTCTCCCGATTGCGATCGATCCAAATAATTGTGCTCTTCGGACTCCTGGCGGCTCGGCTGTCAGCGCAGGATCAACCGCCCACGCCAATGCCACCGGAACACCATCACATGCCGCCGCCCGCGGCTGACCAGAGCTGGACCTGGGCCACCGATGCCAGCCTGTTTGTCGGCTACAACTATCAGGAGCGGCGCTTCGCCGACTTCGCGGCAGTCGAATCGCAAAACTGGTTCATGCTCACCGGCAACCGCACGCTCGGCCCTGGCCGCCTGACCGTCACCGGAATGCTCTCGCTCGAACCGCTGACGATCGGGCGACTGGTGTACGCAGGTGATGGCGGTATGACGCGGCAGTACGCCTACTCCCCGAGTGGCGAGCGCGTGCCGTTTGGCGGCTCGCCGCAGCTCTTTCAGACCGGCGAGAGCTACCAGGGCGTGCCTTTCGTCAACGTGCAGCACCCGCACGATCTGATCATGGGTCTTGGTGTCACGTATCGGATCGCCGGCCCGCGCATGGCCTACGTGTTCGGCGCCGATCTGGTCGGATCGCCGACGATCGGGCCGACCGCCTTCATGCATCGTGAGTCGGCCCGCGACAATCCGCAGGTGCCGCTCACCCACCACGACATGGACTCCACGCACACCACACCAGGCGTGCTGCGCGCCGGCGTCGACACTGGATCGCTGACCTTCGAGGCTTCCGTATTTCGAGGCGAAGAGCCCGATCAGGACGACAACCGCTACAACATCGAAACGCCGCGGCTGGACTCGTGGGCGGCGCGCGTCGCCTGGCACCGCGGCCCGTGGCAGGCGCAGTTCTCGGGTGGCCGGCTGCACGAGCCGGAATGGTTCGAGCCCTACGATCAGACCCGGCTGACCGCCTCGATCGCCTTCGACGGCGCGCTGGCGACGCGGCCCTTCGCGGCGACGCTGGCGTGGGGTCACCACGAAGAGGACAACGGGTTCAACGACCACTCCGATGGATACCTTCTCGAATGGAATCTCGGCGCCACGGAGCGAACCGCTTTCTACGGTCGCACGGAAGTCTCGGCGAAGCAGGTACTCGGCCTCGGCCTGCATCCGAAGGGCTTCAACCACCAGCACATCTACTCGCACATCGATCCGCTGACGCTCGGCCTGGTCCGTGACATCGCGTCCGGCCCGTGGGGACGCGTGGGCGTGGGCGCCGACTTCACCGTCTACCGGATGTCGGAAGACATGGAGCCGTTCTTCGATGGCTCGCGATCGTTCCACGTCTTTCTGCGCTGGCGTCCTTTACGTACTTCTATGGCCCACGTGCATTAGATGCTGTTATGCTTGGTCGCATAGAGATGCCTCCACTCGGGGACACATGTCAGTCGTCGCCCTGTCCGAACTGCTCGGCGCTTCTGTGCGCGACGCGACCGGCGCCGTGTGCGGACGGGTGCGCGAAATCGCTGTCGCGCCCCAGGACCATCCGACCCGCGTCGCATTCCTGATCGTCAACACCGCAGGCGGCGAACGCATGCTGCCGCCCGAGGCCATCTCCTCGGCCGGCGCCAGCGTGCGCGCCGCCGGCGACGCCGCGCAGTGGGAGACCTTCTCCCCGTCCGACGGACTCCTCCTTCTCAAGCGCGACCTGCTCGATCAGCAGATCATCGACATCCACGGACGCAAGGTGGTGCGCGTCAACGATGTCGAGCTCGAGTCGACGCCGATCAACAGCCACCTGCTGATCAGCGTCGTCGCGGTTGACGTCGGTGCCCGGGGTGCGGTGCGCCGGCTCTCGAAGGGCATCGTCCCGTCGTTCACGCTGCGGGGGCTGCTCGAGCGCATTCCGCCGCGTGTGATCCCGTGGCAGTTCGTCGATCTGCTCGAGACCGACCCGGCCCGGCGGGTCAAGCTCAAGATCGCCTACAAAGGCCTGGCCCGCCTCCACCCGGCCGACATCGCCGACATCGTCGAGGATCTCGCGCCAGCCGAGCGCGAGTCGGTGTTCGAGACCATCGACGAGGAAGTCGCGGCCGAGGCGCTCGAGGAGATCGAACCTGACATCCAGGTGTCGATCGTCGAGTCGCTGGACAAGGATCGCGCCGCCGACATCGTCGAGGAGATGGATCCCGACGCCGCCGCCGACCTGCTGGGCGAGCTGACCGAGAAGCAGTCGGACGAGATCCTCCAGCAGATGGATCCTGAGGAGCGCAACGAAGTCACCCAGCTGCTGGAATTCGGCGGCAAGACGGCGGCCGGGCGCATGACGACCGAGTACATCGCGGTGCCCGAGACCTCGGTGGTCGACGATGCCATCGAGTCGCTGAAGGCGTTCGAAGGCAGCGCTGAAGCGGTCGCCACCATTTATCTCACCGGGCCGGGGCAGAAGCTGGTCGGCGCGGTGCCGCTGGTGCGGATTGCGATCTCATCGCCGGCGATCCAGCTGTCGGAGCTGAGCGACCCGATCCGTGCCTGCGCGCCGGACACGCCGCAGGACGAGGTCGCCGCGCTGTTCGACAAATACAACCTCGTTACCCTCGCGGTCGTCGACGAACACGGCCGGCTGGCAGGAATCATCACGGCCGACGACGTGATCGCGATGCTGCGCCACAGGGACTGACGACGGCGATGGGCTTGCTCAAGCGCTGGCGGGTGCGAATCGTCCTGCTGCTTGCGGTGATCGGCCCGGGCTTCATCACCGCCAACGTCGACAACGACGCCGGCGGCATCTTCACCTACTCGCAGGCCGGCGCCCAGTTCGGCTACTCGCTGCTGTGGACGATGATTCCGATCACCATCGCGCTGGTGGTGGTGCAGGAAATGGCGTCGCGTATGGGTGCGGTCACCGGCAAGGGGCTCAGCGACCTGATCCGCGAGGAATTCGGCTTTCGCGTCACGTTCTGGCTGATGCTCGCGCTGGTCGCCACCAACTTCGGCAACGTGGTCGCCGAGTTCGCCGGCGTCGCCAGCAGCCTCGAATTGTTCGGCTGGTCGAAGTACATCGTCGTGCCGGTGTCGGCGGCCCTGGTCTGGGCTCTGGTCGTGCGCGGCACCTACGACAGCATCGAAAAGGTCTTCCTCGCGGCGTCGGGATTCTACGTCTGCTACATCGTCGCTGGCCTGCTGGCGCATCCGGACTGGAAGGCGGCGGCGGTGGCGACCTTCAGTCGTCCGTCGGCGCTCGGCATCAGGAATTACGGTTACCTGTTCATGGTCATCGCGCTGGTCGGGACCACGATCGCGCCCTGGATGCAGTTCTACCTGCAGGCGTCGATCGTCGAGAAAGGGATCACCGCGCGTCAGTACGCCGCCTCGCGCTGGGACGTGATCCTCGGCTGCCTGTTCACCGACGTGGTCGCCTGGTTCATCATCGTGGCCTGCGCCGCCACGCTCTACGCCAGCGGCCATCACGACGTCGGCAGCGCCGCCGACGCGGCCCAGGCGTTGCGTCCGCTGGTCGGCGAGTACGCCTATCTGCTGTTTGCGGCCGGGCTGTTCAACGCCTCGCTGTTCGCGGCGTCGATCCTGCCGATCTCAACGGCCTACGCGGTATGCGAAGGCCTGGGCTTCGAGTCGGGGCTGGACAAGAAGTTCCACGAAGCGCCGGTCTTCTACTGGCTCTATACGCTGCTGATCGTGTTGGGCGCCGGCGTGCTGCTGGTGCCGAGGCTGCCGCTCGTTTACGTCGCGGTGCTGTCACAGGCGGCCAACGGCATCGTGCTGCCGCTGGTGCTCATCTTCATGCTGATGCTCACCAACGATCGCGAGCTGATGGGTGATCACGTCAACTCGCGCGGCTTCAACATCGTCGCCTGGACCACGGTCATCGTGATGATCGTGCTGACGATCTTGATGGTGCTCACGCAGAGATAGGAAGGACCGTCTTTCTCATTCGGCTCGCAGCGCGTCAACCGGATCCAGTGCGGAGGCCCGCCTCGCCGGCAGGATACTCGCGGTCAGCGCCATCGCGATCAGGAGCGCCGTCGCTCCGCCGAAGGCGAGCGTGTCGAGCGCGGACACACCGTAAAGCAGACTGCTGATGACGCGCGTCATCGCGAGGCTACCAGCCAGCCCGACACCGACCCCCGATCCCCAGAGGTCTCATGCCGTTCGCCAAAACCAGGCGGACGACATCGGGCCGCCCTGCCCCGAGCGCGACGCGCAGGCCGATCTCGTGTGACCGGCGCGCCACCGCGTGCGACAGCACCGCGGGAATCGACAGCGACACATGGTTGTTGCCGGCGCCGTCGTCGAACCAGATCCGGACCAGCCGCTCGGCGTCTGGAAACGGCAGCGGCCGCAGCAGCGTCGCGGTGACCAGGGTGGCGATCGCCGATGTCGCCGCGGCGCCGAGGCTGATGCAGGCCACCGCGGCGAAACTGAGGCGCGGAGATTTGTGGAGATTGCGAAGCGCGGTGCGAAGGGTCACCGCGCGATATTACGTCACGCGTGGACGGGATGCTTCTTCAACCACGCGATGACTTCGTCTGCGTGCTGGTCCGGCGGAAAAACCGGATAGAAGACCTGTTCGATGTGTCCGTTTCTGGCAATCAGCGTGAGGCGTTTGTTCAGCGTCATGCCGTCGACGGTGAAGGTCGGCAGGCGGAGCGCCTTGATGAACGCGAAATGCTGGTCACTGAGCACTTCGAACGGCACTTCGAGGCGCTTGACCATCTCCTGTTGATACGGCGTGTCCTGGGTGCTGATACCGAACACCTCGGCGTGCAGTCTCGCCAGATCCTTGTGGTGGTCCCTGAAACCGCAGGTTTCGGGCGTGCAGCCGCGCGCGCCCGGAATATCGTCCCAGCCCTGCGGCAGCTGTCGGTCGGGACGGCCTGTCATCGGATAGGCGTAGATCACGATCCGCGGCGCCGCAATCTTCGCGAGATTGACCATCCGGCCCGCCGTGGACGGCAGCGCGAGATCCGGCAGCGCCATCCCCTCGAGGTGCCGCGCCCCGCCGTCGTCCTTGGGCCGAGGGAGGTTGGCAGGCAGTTGGTTGAGAGTCGTTTGCGTCATCGCAAACATCAGCGGCAGCTTCAAGAGCGAACGACGTGACCAGTCTTCCATTGGCGCCCCCGATTCGACCCCGAAGCCACGAAACCCGGCAGCTAGACGAAGAATATATTCCTTCTTCGTGTGATCTTCGAGTTTTCGTGACTTCGTGGTCTGTTTACGAGGCCGTTTCCCCCGGCGTCAGCTCCAGCACGTGAATTCCCCTCGGCTCGACCAGCTCACGCAGTCTTGCGGGAGTGCCAGTCAGCGCGGGGAACGTGCCGTAGTGCATCGGCACGACCTGCTTCACGCCGAGCAGCTCGCACGCCTTGGCCGCCTGCTCGGGTCCCATCGTGTAGAGATCGCCGATCGGCAGGAACGCGATCTGCGGCCGATAGATCTCCGCGATCAGCCGCATGTCGCCGAAGACGTCGGTGTCACCGGCGAAGTAGATGGTCTGGCCGTTCTCGAATTTCACGATGTAGCCGGTGGCGATGCCGAGATAAACGATCTTGCCGTCCTCCTCGACCGAGCTGCTGTGCACAGCCGGCACCATCGTGATCGACAATCCCAGCGCGTTCAGGGTGCCGCCCGGGTTCATGCCGGTCACGTTCTGCAGTCCCTTCGATCCCAGCCACACCGACACTTCGTATGGCGCGATGGTGTGGGCGCCGCTCGAGCGGGCGATCGCGACGGCGTCGGCGGTGTGATCGCCGTGCCCATGCGTGATGAGGATCAGATCGAGGGCGCCCAGTTTCTTCGCGGCCTCGGGCGATTTCGGGTTGCCGGTGATCCACGGGTCGAACAGGATCGTCTTGCCGCCGGGTGACCGGAGCAGGAAGGTCGCGTGGCCGAGCCAGGTGATGGAGAGAGGCATGGGATTTGAGGATCTATGGATTTTAGGATTTTAGGATTTGTGGATTTGTGGATTTGTGGATTTGAGGATAGCAGGATTCGCTATCTTGTTGCGCGGCCGCGAGCTCAGGTGTAAAAGAGTCGGCATGAAGATCATCCTTGCCGCCCTCGGTGTCTGCTTCGTCGTCGCTGCGGCTCCGGCCCTCTCGGCGCACCATTCGTTTGCCGCCGAATTCGACGTCAACAAGCCGGTGACGCTGACCGGCGCGGTGAGCCGGATCGAATGGGGAAACCCGCACATCTGGGTCTATCTGGATGTGAAGGACGACCAGGGAGCGATGCAGCCCTGGCAATGCGAAGGGGGCGCGCCCAATACGTTGACCCGGAACGGCTGGTCGAAGGATTCGCTGAAAACCAGCGAGCAGATCACCATCTATGGCTACCTGGCGAAGGACGGCTCGAAGACCTGCAACCTGCGCACGGTCACGCTTCCGAACGGGCGGAGCGTGTTCGCCGGCTCGTCGGCGCCTGACGCGCCGCCGCCGCCGAAAAAGTAGGCAGGCCGTGACAGCCCTATCCGCTGCGACACCACTGCTGTTGGCCACGCTATTGGCCGTGAGCAGTTCCGCCGCCGGTCAGCAGGACTACCGGCCACCCGCCGGGCCGACGCCGCGTACGGCGTCGGGCAAGGTGGACTTCAGCGGCGTCTGGGAAAAGCCCTACGTCCCGGACATGTCGAAGGACGGCAAGGGCCAGCAGGGCGCCGGGGAGCTGCCGTTTTCGCCGTGGGGCGAGGCCGAGTGGAAGTCCTACGACGCTGCGGAAGGTGACTACACCGGCGCCTGCCTGCCATTCGGCATGACCCGATCGATGAACACACCGGAGCCGATGCAGTTCATGCAGAGCGACAAGTACATGTCGTTCCTGTTCGAGCAGAATTCCTGGTTCACGGTAGTGCCGATCGACGGTCGTCCGCATCGCGACGGCATCGCCACCTGGTTCGGCGACTCGATCGGCCATTGGGAAGGCGACACGCTGGTCGTCGACACCGTGAACTTCAACGGCAAGACCCGGCTCGACACCGTCGGGCACCCGCACAGCGATCAGCTGCACCTGACGCAGCGCTTCTCGCGTCCCGACTTCGGGCACATCTCGTACGAGGTGGTGGTCGACGATCCGAAGACGTTCACCAGGCCATGGAAGAACGTCCGCACGCTCACGTTGAGGCCCGACTGGGAAATGATGGAGTACTCGTGCGAGGAGAACAACAAGAGCCTCTGGGAGGGACGGATCAAGGTGCCGAAGTACAAACCCTAGAAATTTGAGGATTTGAGGATTTGAGGATTTGAGGATTTGAGGATCTTGGAATCTGAAGACCCTCGGCTGAAGAACCGCAGGGAAGGTTTTTTCTTCTCTTCGGCTTTTCCGTAGTACAGCGACGCTGGACCGACAGCGCCAGCGCGACCACGACACGGCGATTGGTACTTTGAGGTACAGTCGCGACGCATGCCAGCCGCTCCGGACGCCGGGCTCGTGCGCGCGATCGGCGTTCGCCAGCTGACCGCCAGCATCATCAACGTCACAATCGGCGCCGGCATCTTCGTGCTGCCGGCAGTCGCGTCGGCTGGCCTCGGCGCCGCGGCGCCGATCGCCTATCTGACTTGCGCGGCGCTGATGGCCCTGATCGTGTGTTGCTTTGCCGCCGCCGGCAGCCGCGTCTCGCTGACCGGCGGCGTCTACGCCTACGTCGAGACGGCGTTCGGCCCGCTGATCGGATTCCTGGCGGGTGTGCTCTACTTCCTGATGGCGACGTTCGCGGTGGCGTCGGTGTCGAGCGCCTTTGCCGGATCGGTTGGCGCGCTCTGGCCGGCGGCGGCGGCGCCGGCGCCTCGCGCCATCCTGATCGCGGCAGTGTTCGCGCTGCTCGCGACCGTGAACGTGCGCGGCGTCCGGCCAGGTGTCCGCCTCGTCGAGGTGGTGACGGTGGCCAAGCTGCTGCCGCTGCTGCTCCTCGTAGTGAGCGGGATCTGGCTGGTCAACCCGGCCAACCTGCGGTGGCCGGGCCTGCCCACTGCCGCCGCCGTCGGCCAGACCGCGATCGTCCTGATCTTCGCGTTCGTCGGCCTGGAAATCGCGCTGGTGCCGAGTGGCGAAGTCCGGGACCCGGCGCGAACCGTGCCGCGCGCGCTGTTCTCCGCCCTCGCGATCACCACCACGCTGTACCTGCTGATTCAGACCGTCGCCCAGGGGCTGCTCGGGCCGTCGATGGCGACCTTCGCGACCGCGCCGCTGGCGGAGGCGGCCGGACGCGTGCTGGGCCGGGGCGGGCGGCTGCTGGTACTGCTCGGCGCCGTCGTGTCGATGTTCGGCTACGTCTCCGGCGACATGCTGGGCAGCCCGCGCACCCTGTTTGCATTCGCTCGTGACGGCGTGCTGCCGGCGGTGATCGCACGCGTGCACCCGCACTTCCACACGCCGTTCATCGCCATCGTCGTCTACGCCTGCATCGTGGCGACGGTCTCCATCAGCAGCAGCTTCACACAACTCGCCGTGCTGGCCAACGTCGCGGCGTTGACGCTCTACCTGATGTGCGTGACCGCGTCCTACGCACTACAGCGGCGCGACGTCCGCGCCGACGGCGCCATCCCCTTCGCGGTGCCTGGTGGACCGATCATCCCGATCCTGGCCGCCGCGGTCATCCTGTGGCTCCTGTCGAATGCCACCCGGCGCGAATTCGGTGTCGAAGCACTCGTGCTCGCCGTCGCCACGCTGTTCTATTTCATCCGCAAAACCGGCGGCCAGCTCTGAGGCGGATCGCACAAGGTCCGTCCACCTCGCGTGCTGGCAATCGCCAACGGTGCCCCGTCGTGACGTCGTTCGAGGGCGTCGTAGATGGAGATGGTGCCGGCCAGCGTGGCCAGCGGCACCCAGTCGAGCGCCCCGGCCCGATTGGCGGCGCCGAATCGCTGCCTGAAGGCGTCCACTTCCCCGCCGTCGAGCACGTAGTAGGGGTGCCGCCCGTTGGCCTGCAGGTAGGCCACGACGCGATCGAGCCAGAGCGGATCGAGCGCGTCGTAGCGCAGCGTCAGTCGATCCGCATACAGGCGCAGCGATCCGCTGTGCTGCACGCTGAGCAATACCGCATCGGGATCGGTATGGCCGGCCACGAACCGGGCCATGTCGACATAACGACGTTCGCTGCGGACAAGGTCGAACGCGTTGCGGACGCTGGCGGTGCGCAAGCCGTGAGCGGCACACAGCAGCACAGCGGCCGCGATCGCCGCGGGATACGCCGCCGGCAGCCAGCGTCGCGCGATCGACACGGTTGAGGCCGCCGTCAGCAGCATCAGCGCCGGCCACATTGGCAGCAGGAACCGGAGGTACCACCACACGTCGAAAGGCCGGTAGAACAGGTAGGAGAGCAGCACGACCAGCAGCGATCCACCCAGCAGGAGCCGGGCAGAGAAAATCTTGGGCGGCGGCAGCACACCGGGCGCGATGAAGAACACGCCGGCAAGCGCGACCAGCGGCGTTTCGACGTCGGCGATCCATGCGACGAACTGACGCGCGTTCGTCCAGAAGTATCCAAGCGAATAGAGGTCCGACGTCCTGCCGTAGCCCGATGTGAGCGGCGATTCGTAGATGCGCGCGTTGAGCGCCGCGATCCCGATCACGGACAAGGCCACACCGGCGCTGAAGCGCAGCGCGGCAACGATGGCACTGCGCGCACCGTCCAACCTGGCTTCCGACAGGATGATCCACAGGATCAAGACAGCGGCCAGTGGCGCCAGATTCGGCCGGATGGCGATCGCGGCGCTCATCGCGAAACCGGCGGTGAGCGGGCGCCGTGACAGCGCCAGGACCAGGGCCAGCGTCCAGGCCGCGGTCACGGGCACGTCGCTCATCGCATTCATCAGCTGATAGAGAAAAACCGGGCTGGCTGCAACCAGAACCGCGCCCCACAGCGCAATGCCCGGGGCGTCGAACAGGCGGCGGCCGAGCACGTAGGTGAGCCACACGGTCAGCGCGCCGCACAACGGGACGACGAAGAAGGCGCCGCAGAACCCAGCGACCAGCTGAGCGAACGCCATCAACAGTGGCAGCCCCGGCGCGTAGAGCGGCACGATCGCGTCGCGCCGATGCGGTGAAGGCCGGTAACCCAGCGGCGTCCACGTCAGCGCCGCCCCTGGCCACGGCGACGGGCGAATGACGTCCTCCTGGACGGTGACGCCGCCGCGCAGCCAGTAGCCAGCCTGGCTGACGTAGCCGTACCAGTCGGCCCCGCCGGCGACCATGGCGCCCCAGTGCACGCCGGCCCAGAGCACCGCCAGCGCGAGGAGTGCCGCAGCCAGGGAGATGGCATTCCCCTGTGGCGCGAAGGCGTGAGCCGAGCGCGTCATCCCGGGTTGCGCTGGTGGACGACCTTGCCGCCGGCAATCGTCGTGAGCACGCGCACGTCCTTGACCTGCCCCGCCGGGATCGTCAGCACGTCGTCGCTGAGGATCACCATGTCGGCAAGCTGGCCTCGCGCAATGGTTCCCTTGTCGCTGTCCTGAAACTCGGCGAATGCCGATCCGCTGGTCAACGCGGCAAGGGCGCGCGCCACCGGGATACCGCCCGTGATCGCGGCGTCGAGGGTGCGCATCGGGTTCAGGGACGTCGACGGCCAGCCGGAACCGAGCGACACCGGCAGCCCCTTCTCGACCAGCGCGGCCGCGTCAACGTCGATAAGGCCCGGCTGGAGCGGCAGGACCACGTTCAGGGAGGCCAGCCGGTCACCGTCGGCGCGGCAAACGCGTGAGCGATCGATGCGGAATCGACGGTCACGACCGCCGTTGGCCCGCGCAATATCGTCAAAGAGGTCGAGCGGTGCGCTCGAAGGTGTGTCGTTCATCGCCGAGACCGACAGTTGAAGGCCGGCGTGATCTGCCGCCATCAGGCGCGTCCGCACAGCGTCGCTGTCGTGATCGCGATCGAACCTCGCTCGCACCGCGCCGATGCGCAGCCATGACGATCCGAACGCACGACGCACACCCAGTTTTGCCTGATCGTACCACCCGATTTCGGGAAGCACCGCATAGACGCGAACGGTCAGCTCGTCGCGGTTGGCCAGATCGGCATATGCCGCTACGTCCTCCTCAGTCGCGCCGAGGTCCTGCACGCTGGTGATGCCGAACGATGCTGCCTGCTCGAGCGCACGCTTCAGCGCATGCTGGCGCTGCTCCGGCGTGGTCCTGGGAATCACCCGGGCGACCATGTCCATGGCCGCGCCCTGGAGAACGCCGGTGGGAAAACCGTTGCTGTCGCGCACGAGCGCGCCGCCAGGGGGATCCGGGGTGTGCTCGGTGATCCCGGCCCGCCCCAGCGCGGCGGCGTTGGCGAGCGCCATCTGGCCGTCGAAACGGAGGACGAAAACCGGTGACGAGTTCGTGATCTCGTCGATCGATGCGCGGGTGGGCAACCTAGCCGGTGACCAGCGCCGCTCGTCCCAGTGACCACCGAGGACCCATTCACCCGGCCTGGCCCTGGCCCGCTCGTTGATCCGCCGCGCGAACTCGGCAGCCGTCGCGGCATCGCTCAAATCGACCTGCTCGAGATCGGCGCCGCCGTCGAAGAAGCGCACCTGCGCGTCGTTGAAGCCGGGCACCAGCCGCCGCCCGCTGGCGTCGACCACGATCGTGTTGGCACTGCGCCAGCGCTCGATCTCGTCGGCGCTCCCGACGTCCACGATTCGCTCGCCGATCACGGCCACTGCCGCGGCGGATGGCTGCATGGGCGTGCCGGTCCAGATATTGGCGTTTGTGACGACGAGATCGGCGGCGAGGCGAGGTGGGCGCGAGCATCCGGATGAGACGGCCGACAACGCGAGCACGATCGCGAGCGCGACGCGCGATTCCAGCACGAGCATGAGCGCCGGCAGTATAGCGCGCACGCACGCTCGGCTGAAGGCTTCGAGCGACGACGCTGGCCTCAAAAGCCTCGCGCTCGGTCACGATCGGCACACACGCTCGCTTGCCAGCGCGCTACGACAAGTTGGCGATCGCCTGCTCGAGCTGAGTCACCAGCTTGTCGAGCTGGTCGACGACGGCGCGCACGGTCTGGGGCTTGCTGAGATCGACACCGGCGCGCTGCAGCAGAGGCATCGGATGATCGCTGCCGCCCGACTTCAACAGCGTCAAGTAGCGCTCGATCGCCTCAGCGCGCTGCTGGGCCGAACCGGTCGTCAACTGCTGCATCAGCTGGGCGCTCGAGGCAAAGCAGGTCGCATATTGGTAGACGTAGTACGGCGTGCTGTAGAAATGCGGGATGCGCGACCAGGTGATGCGCGCCGGCTCGTCGTAGTCCAGCGCGTCGCCGTAGTAGGTCTGCAGCAGGCCGAAATAGATCTCGCTCAGGCCGTCGGCGGTCACCGGCCGCCCTTCCTCAACCAGCCGATGGGCCTGCAGCTCGTAGTCGGCAAACAGCACCTGGGTGTAGAAGGTGCCGACGATCCCGTCGATGGCGTGCTGCAGCAGAACGATGCGCTCGCGATCGTCGGTGGCGTGGGCCAGCATGTAGTCGAGGAAGAACATCTCGCTGAGCGTGGACGGCACTTCGGCGATGAAGATCGTGTAGGCCGAGTAGACGAACGGCTGGTGCGCGTTCGAGAGAATGGTGTGCATGGAGTGCCCCATCTCGTGCGCCAGCGTGAACACCGCGTCGAGCGTGTCGTTGTAGTTGAGCAGCATGTAGGGGTGCACGCCGTAGACCGGCGCCGAGTAGGCCCCGCTGCGCTTGCCGGGATTCTCGTAAACGTCGATCCACCGGCTGCCCAGCGCCTCGCGCATGTGGCCCTGGTACTGCGCGCCGAGCGGCGCGACCGACGCCGGCAGCCACTCCTGGACGTGCGCGTACGGGTACTGGCGATCGAAATCGACAAGCGGAATCGCCGCGTCGTAGTTGTGGTAGGTGTCGAGGCCGAGCACGCGCTTGCGCAGGCGATGGTAGCGGCGCAGCGGTTCGGTGCCGGACTTGGTCGCCGCAATCAGGTTCTCGACCACCGCGGGCGGGATGTTGTTGCCGTGGAGCGCAGCGTCGAGCGTCGTCTTGTAGCCGCGCGACTGGGCGTGGAACCAGTCGCGCTGCAGGACCCCGTGGTAGAGCGACGCGTAGGTGTTCACGTTGGCGGTAAACAACGCGTGGTACGCCGCGAACGAGGCGGCCCGATCGCTCTGGTTGCGGTTGGTCGCCAGGATGGCGCGGTACTGACCGTAGGTCAGCGTGGCCTCGGATCCGGTCGACAGTGTGATCGTCGGGTGCTTGAGATCGGCGGTCGAAAGCGCCGCGTAGGCATCGTTGGGCGCTGAAGAAAACCGGCTGGCGAGCGACAGCAGGTGCTCGCCCTTCTCGTCGAGCACGTGCTCCTGCTGGCGGTAGAGGTCCTCGAGTGCAAAACGGTAGAGCGCCAGGCCGGGCACCTCATTCATCCACTGCTGAATGGTGGGGAGCGCGATCGCGAGCAGTTCGGGGTTGAACCAGGCGCTGGCCTGGCTCGCCTTCGCGAACAGGATCTGCACCTGTTGCCGCCGGGCGTTGATCTGGTTGTCGCGCTGATCCTCGTCGTACTTGAGGCCAGCAAAGTACCAGACCTTGTAGGTCAGCTGGCCGATGTCGTCGGAGAGCTGCATCGCAGTGAGGAGGTGATCCGGTCCCTTGGCGAGCGTCCCCTGGAGCGCGGCGTACGCCGCAATCCTGGTCTCGAGGGCGTCGTAGGCTCGTTGCCACTCCTCCCAGTCGGGGAAGATGTCGGCGAGGTTCCACTTGAAGCGATCGTCGATCGCGGCGCGGTCCCGAAGCTCAGGCGCGGCGGAGGCTTCGGCAGTCGAAAGCAGGTCCATCCCTCGATGATAGCGCGTCATCGGTGTGCGGGCCGAGATTCTCTCGGGCGCAGTCTGGATCTGTGTCATCTTGGAGCATGCCGTCTGCCCGTCCTGCCTGCCGCGCCGGCATTCTTCTGCTGGCCGCGTTGACCTCCACCGGCTGCTTCCAGATGACCACGGTGCTGAAAGTGAACGGGGACGGCAGCGGCCAGATCAACCATCGTATGGTCTATACCAAGGCCGCGCTGGCGCAGCTGAAATCGTTCGCCGCCTTCGGCGGCCGTGGCGGCGGCGCCGATCCGCTGTCGGAACAGCAGGCACGCGACATGACCGCGAGCATCGGCCCCGGCGTGACCTACGTCTCGTCCGAGCCGATCACGACGCCGCTCGGCCAGGGACGCGATGCGATCTACGCCTTCACCGACGTCAGTACACTCAGGATTTCGACGCAGCCCGCCGCGCCAGGCGGAATCGCGATCAAGACCCAGGGCTTCAGCACGCAGCCGTCGGCGTCCGAGTCGATCACCTTCACCATGACTCACGAAGCGAACGGCAACGCGGTGCTGCACATCCACGTGCCGGAGCCGAACTACCTGGACTTCTTCGGATCGCCGCAGGCGCCCGGCCAGATCGGCATGATCAAGACGATGCTCGCCGGAGCCCGGGTCGAGCTGACCGCGGAGCCGGCCGGCACGCTGGTCCGCAGCAGCAGCCCGTTTGTCGAGGGCCAGCGCGTCACGTTGCTGGACATCGATCTGGACACCGTCCTCGCCGACGACAGCCTGTTGCCGCGCATCCAGGCGGTCGCCGCCGCGCCGGCCGAGGCCAAGGCGATCCTCATGAGCGCGAAGGGGCTCAAGATCAATCTCGATCCCGAAATCACCATCGAGTTCACGCCAGCGAAATAACTTCGACGTCGATTCGCGGCGGAGCGCCCGCGGCGATGGTCAGCCGGGCGACGCTCGGCCGGAGATCGAAGCGCCGCGGTCCGGCGGCGCCTGGATTGACGGCGAGACGACCGCCGTCACGCACCACCACCGCCTTGTGGGTATGGCCGAAGATGACCACGTCGCCACGATAGCGCGCGAGCATCAGTTCGGCGGTCGGTCGCCCCAGCTCGTGACCGTGGCTGACATGAATGGCGACGCCGCCGAGCGTGACGACGCGCTCGCGCGCGAGCGACGGATCGTGCACATCGTCGACATTGCCGAAGACGGCTTCGACCGGCGCGAGGGTCCGCAGCGCGCCAAGCACCGGCGCGCCGCCGACGTCGCCGGCGTGCAGAATCAGGTCGACCCCGGCAAACGCCGCGCGCACCTCGGGTCGCAGCAGGCCGTGCGTGTCCGAGATCACACCGACCTCGTATACTCGCCGATTCATGCCCGATCGCTTGTTCACGCCGCGCTTCTTCATCATGTGCGGCTTCACCTTCACGGTGTTTGTCCAGGCGTTTCAACTGCTGCCGACCGCGTCGTTCCGGATTCAGGAACCGGGCGGATGACACGGAGGAGCGGAGCAACGGCGCCGCGCAAGACGCGCGCCTCCGTTCCTCGGTTGCTCTGTGTCAACCCATTGGCTCCGCCTGCTCGGCGTTCTCTCCCGCCGGCTGCCGGCGATAGCGCCGTAGCGCCGGAGTCGCTCCGGCGACCCAGCCGGTCGCGAGCAGACAGCCGAGGCCGCCGCTGATCACGGAGACCGGCGCGCCCCACCAGTTCGCCACGGCGCCGGCCTCGAGCTCGCCGAGCTGCGGGCCGCCCATGAAGAACACCATGTTGACGCCGGTCATGCGGCCGCGCAGCCGATCGGGCGTTTCGAGCTGGCGGATGATGTTGCGGACCACCATGCTGACCGTGTCGGTGGCGCCGGTCAGCATCAGGCAGCAGAACGACACCCAGAACAGGCGCGACATCCCGAACACGACGGTGGCCAGACCGTATCCCGCCACCGCCCACAACAGCGTCCAGCCGCGGTGCTCGATGCGATCGACCAGTGGAATCAGCGCGGCGCTCGTCGCCATCGCGCCGACGGCCGGCGCCGCGTAGAGCCAGCCGTAGCCTTTGGCCCCGACCGCCAGAATGTCCTGCGCGAAAATCGGCAGCAGCGCCGTGGCCGACGAGAAGAACGTCGCGAAGAAGTCGAGCAGCATGGTCGATCGAATGAGCGGCGAGCGGAACACGAATCGCAATCCCTCCATCGCCGCGTGCCACGACACGTCGTCGCGGCTGCCGGTCTCCGATTTCGGATGCGGCGGCACATCCCGCATCATCAGCAGCGCGACGATGACGCACCCGAACGAGATGGCGTTGGCGACGTAGACCCAACCGACGCTGGTGGACGCAATCATGAACCCACCGAGCGATGGCCCGACCACGGACGCGGTCTGAAACATGATCGTGTTGAGGCTGATCGCGTTGGGCAGGTGGTCGCGCGGCACCAGCGTCGGCACCAATGCGCTCCGCGCCGGGAGATCGAACGCCCCGACCGCCGAGCCGAGCGCGGCGAGCAGGTAGAGCGGCCACACCTTGGTCAGGCCACGGAACGTCAGCAGGGCCAGCACCACCGCCACGATGGTGGCCAGGATCTGGGTGATGAGCATCAGCCGGCGACGATCCCAGGCGTCCGCGACGACGCCGCTGATCATCGAGAACACGACGATCGGGAGCACCCGCACCAGGCCGACCACGCCGAGCGCGAGCCCCTTGCGATCGGGGGGAACCAGCAGCGACACGTGCCACAACAACCCGGCGTTCTGCATCATCGATCCGGCAAAGGACACGAACAGCCCGATCCACAGCAGGCGGTAGTTGCGATGCTGCAGGGCGACGAAGGATTGCCGGGAGAACAAGGTCAGGAATGGCCGAGAACGGCGTGGGGCTGATACGGGTTTTCCAGGAACGCCATCTCCTCGGCGTCGAGCCGGATGTCGAGAGCCGAGACGGCGTCGTCCAGGTGCGAAATCCTGGACGCGCCGATGATCGGGGCCGTCACACCCGGCTTCGCCAGCAGCCACGCCAATGCCACCTGGGTCGGCTTGACGCCGCGCTTCGCCGCCAGGGCGACCACGCGCTCGGCGATCGTGAAGTCGCTGTCGGCGTAGTAGAGCTGGTGCGCAAAGTCATCGCTGCGGGCGCGAATGGTGTCGCCGCGATCCTCGCGGCGGCGGTTGCCGGCCAGAAAGCCCCGCGCCAGCGGGCTCCACGGGATGATGCCGATGCCTTCCTCCCGACACAGCGGCAGCATCTCGCGTTCCTCTTCGCGGTACACCAGGTTGTAGTGGTTCTGCATCGAGACGAACCTGGTCCAGCCGTGCGCATCCGAGGTCGCGAGCATCTTCATGAACTGCCAGCCGAACATGCTCGACGCGCCGATATAGCGCGCCTTGCCGGCCTTGACGATGTCGTGGAGCGCCGCGAGGGTCTCCTCGATCGGCGTGTCGTAGTCGAAGCGGTGAATCTGATAGAGATCCACGTAGTCGGTGCCGAGCCGCGTCAACGAGGCGTCGATGGCGGCGAGGAGATGTTTTCGCGACAGGCCGGCATTGTTCGGTCCGTCGATCACCGGGTAGAACGCCTTGGTCGCGATCACCACCTGATCGCGGTGTCGATCCGCCAGGGCGCGACCGAGCACCTCCTCGCTCACGCCGCGTGAGTACATGTCGGCGGTGTCGAAGAAATTGATGCCGTGCTCGAGCGCGCGCGAGATGAACGGTCGGCTTGCGGCCTCATCGAGCACCCACGGCCGCCACTGCGGCGTGCCGTAGGTCATGGCGCCCAGACAGAGACGCGAGACTTTCAGCCCGCTGTTTCCGAGTCGGACGTAGTCCATCCGAGTCTGTCTACTTGACGCCGAGCAGTTCGACGTCGAACAGCAGCGTAGCGTTGGGCGGAATCGCGCCGCCGGCACCGCGCGCGCCGTAGCCGAGCTCGGATGGGATTACCAGCGTCCGCGTGCCACCGACCTTCATGCCGGCCACACCCTGGTCCCAACCGCGGATCACCTGACCGGCGCCGAGCTTGAACTCGAATGGATCGCCGTGATCCTTCGAGCTGTCGAACTTCTTGCCCTTGTGATCGGCGGCCTTCGGGTCGTACAACCAGCCGGTGTAGTGCACGGAAACGGTCTTCCCTGCCGTCGCCTCTGCGCCGGCGCCGACCTTGCCGTTGGAAATCTGCAGGCTCGTGATGTTGTCCATGTCAGGGCTCGTCAATCAGGTAGTTGGGTACTGGGTAGTTGGGTCATTGGATAAATCAATCAATCACCGATGACCAGATTACCCGATTATCCAATCACGTGACGAGCAGCAGCTTGCCGATGTGGTTACTCGACTCCATCAGGCGGTGCGCTGCCGCCGCATCGCGCAGCGGGAACGTGGTGTGGATGACGGGCTTGACCGCTCCCGATTCGAGCAGCGGCCAGACCTGCTGGCGCAGTTGTGCGGCGATGGCCGCCTTGTCGGCGACCGGCCGCGGCCGCAGGGTCGATCCGGTAATGGTCAGTCGCCGTCCCATGATCGTCTGGATGTTGAGCTCCGCCTTGACGCCGTGAAGGGTCGCGATCTCGACGAGCCGCCCTTCCACCGCCAACACATCGATGTTCCGCGCGAAATAGTCGCCGCCGACCATATCGAGCACCACGTCGACGCCGCGGCCGCCGGTGAGATCGCGAACCACCGCGACGAAGTCGCCGTCACGATAGTTGACGCAGCGCTCGGCGCCGATCTGCTCGCACACCGCGCATTTTTCCGCCGATCCCGCGGTGGCGAAGACCCGCGAGCCCCTGGCCTTCGCCAGCTGAATGGCGGTGGTGCCGATGCCGCTGGACCCGCCGTGGATGAGAATGGATTCGTTCGGCTGCAGACGTCCGCGCTCGAACACGTTGGTCCAGACGGTGAAGAACGCCTCCGGAATCGCCGCAGCGGCGACCACATCCATGCCGGTCGGCACCGGCAGACACTGCGGCGCCGGCGCGAGGCAGTACTCCGCGTAGCCGCCGCCTGTGACCAGCGCACACACGACATCGCCGACACGCCACCCGCTCACGCCCGGTCCGATCGCCTCGATCACCCCTGACACCTCGAGGCCCGGAATGTCCGACGCGCCCGGCGGCGGGGCGTAGCGGCCGCGGCGCTGGAAGACATCGGGACGATTCACCCCCGCCGCCGCCACGCGAATCAACACGTCACCGTCACCGGGAACGGGCTTCGGCCGTTCAATCGGCACCAGCACCTCTGGCTCACCTGGCTCTCGAATCTCGATCGCGATCATGGTTCCCCTCCGAAAGCAGCGGCGGTCGTCGCCGGCTCGAGCACCAGCGACGCCAGTGCGATGCCGATGCCGATCGCCAGCGCGAAAACGGCCGGCAGCGCCCGCACCGCGGCGATGATCGCTGCATCGGCGAACAGGAGCAGCGCGGTCAGCAGATCGAGCAGCCGGAGGGCGCGCCACGTACGCCGGAGCTCGGTCGTGAGCCGGGCCCGGTTCACCAGCTCGGTGAACACCAGATGACCGCGCAGTATTCCGCCGATGGTCGCGGCTGCACCGAGGGCAAGAAAAGCCGCGACGGTGAACGGCGTCTCGACCCATTCCTTCAGCTGCCACCCCAACACGGCGGCTCCGGCGTAGAACATGACGATGACGCTGTGGTGGACGCGCCACCACATGGTCTGGCCGGCGGGCCGAAGCGCCGGTGCCGCCGAGACCGCGTCGAGCGCGCCGACGAGCTCGGGCGCCGATCCGAACCGATCCTCAGGCGCTTTTCGCAGACAGCGCACGATGACCTCGGCCAGCGGCCCGGACACATCCGCGAGCTCGGTCAGCGGCCGCGGCTCGCTCTCGAGCACACGCGCCGCCGCGGCCAGCGCGGTCGCGGCGGCAAACGGATGGATGCCCGACGCGTACTGGTACAGCAGCACGCCGAACGCGAAGATGTCGGCTCGCGCATCCACCGGCAGCCCGGAGATCTGTTCCGGCGCCATGTAGGCAGGCGTGCCGATGAGCATGCCCGGCTGCGTCAGGCGCGGCTGCTCGGCCGCGGCTGGGACGTCGACACGGGCCACGCCGAAATCGAGGATCTTCAGCCGTCCATCGATGCCGCGCATCACGTTATCCGGCTTGAGGTCGCGATGGACGAGGCCGCTGGCATGCGCGCTCGCCAGCGCTGCCGCAAGCTCGCGTGCGGTGCGCAGCGTCAGCGACGGCGCCGGCCGTTGTCCGGTCCGAATCTCGTCGCCGAGCGTCCGGCCGTCCACGAATTCGGCGGCAATATAGAGGTCCCCGTCAATCTCCTCGAGCGCGTAAACTGTACAGATCCCCGGATGAGACAGCGCGGCGGCCGCGCGCGCCTCGCTACGCAGGCGCTCGCGTTGAGACGCATCGCGCATCAGATGTGGCGCCAGCGCCTTCAGGGCGACGGTGCGTCCCAACCGCGCGTCGGCAGCCAGGTAGACGCGGCCCATCCCGCCGCGTCCCAACTCCCGGACGATCGTATAGCTGCCAACGCAGGTGCCTGGTGCGAGCGGCTCGTCCTCGGCCAGCAAATCGGGCGCCTGCTCCACAATCGGCTGTGAGAGAAACGCGCCGGCGCGCGAGTGATGCTCGGCCAGGGAGAGCACTTCCGCCCGCACCACGGGGTCGTCGGCGGCCTCGCGCTCGACCCAGGCGACGACGCTGGTCACGTCCTGGTCGATCGCGGCCTCGAACAGGTCGCGGACGCGGCGCTGCTGATAGGGCGTCATGCGCCGCTGATCTCCCGGAAGAGCCAGGCGCGCGCGAGCGCCCACCGACGCTTGAGCGTCGCCGGTGACATCGCCAGCGCCGCCGCGCTGTCTTCGATGCTGAGGCCCCCGAAATAGCGCAGCTCGACAATCCGCGCTTGCTCCGGGTCGATCTGCTCGAGCCTCGTCAACGCTTCGTCGAGAGCCGGGAGTGCGGCGACCGGCTCGGACGCCACCGCGAGGGCGTCGGTCATCGACACGCGGTTGAGTCCGCCCCACCGCTTCTGCGCGCCGCGCGCCCGCGCCCGCTCAACGAGAATCTGCCGCATCGACCGTGCGGCGATGCCGACGAAGTGCCGCTCATCGTGCCACGGCGAACCGGCGCCGGCCAGCCTCAGGTAAGCCTCATGCACGAGCGCCGTCGCCTGCAAGGTCTGGCCCGGACGTTCGCGACGCATGTAGGCGGCGGCGAGGCGACGCAACTCGTCGTAGACGATCGGTGCGAGGTCGCGAGCGGGAGGCGGTGGTTGAGGAGGTTCAACGCTCATGGGCCGGTTCGGCGGTCGGTGCTCATTATCCTCGGGTTCTGTCCTATGCTGCGAGGGTGGTGATCATTCTGATGGGCGCGGCCGGCGATGGCGCCGCGGTCATCGCACGCGCGCTCGCCGCAGAGGTCCGGTGGCCGGTCGCCGAGTGGCCAGAGGCTGGAGCGCTCCACGGGATCGCGGCACGAGTGCTCGGACGCCGCGAGCATATGATCGTCGTCAGCACGCCGCTCACGCCGGCTGATCAACAGGTGGTGCGCGGCGACCTGCACGGCCTGCGCTTCGTGAATCTCTCGGACCACGACGGCAACCCCGAGCGGACGGTGGGGACCATCCGCCGCGAGCTCGGTCTGTAGCAGCCGCAGGATCCACCGCGTGCTGCAGATATCCCGAGCGCTACGGATCCTGTTCGATCTCGATCAGCTCGCGCGGTAGCAGGGCCAGGACCGGATAACGCCGCCGCAGGGCGTCGACGCGCTGGGCGTACTCGATCTTGGGAAACTCCCCCCGCAGGTAGCGTTCGCGCAGCGCTCGGATCTCGTACTTGTAGAGATCGCGGACGTAGTCGCGCACGACCTGCGGGCTGGTGTGCTCAGTCGGACGGATGCCGTGATGCAGCAATTGCTCCAGCACGTCGCCGCGAAATTTGATCCGATCAGCCATCCAGCATCCCGAGCACGCGATCGAGCGACGCGCGGATCCGGATGATGTGTCGAGGACCGTCGAGCGCGTCGGCCAGCGCCGGCGGCTTGGCGACCGGCCGCCCGATGATGGGCTCCACGATTTCGGCAAATTTCGCGGGGTGCGCCGTCGACAGGAAAACACCGATCGTGCCGTCCTGCCCGTGCCGCCCGACCTGCCCATCCCGCCCCTTCAACCCCATGTACGCAATTGCGCTGTGCGGATCGAGCAGGTAACCGCGCTCTTCGTACACCCGCTTGATCGTCGCGCGGACATCGTCGTCGCTGAACCGGCATCCCCCGACCTCGCGAGTCATCGCGTCATGATCACTGCCATAGAGCCAGAGCATGCGCTCGAAGTTACTGGGATGGCCCACGTCCATGGCATTCGACAACGTCGCCAGCGACGGGCGTGGGTGGAAGCGTCCGGTCTCGAGATAGGTGGGCACGACGTCGTTGGCGTTGGTCGCGGCGATGAACCGGCCGATCGGCAGACCCGCGCGCTTCGCCATCAGACCGGCGGTCAGGTTGCCGAAGTTGCCGCTCGGAGTTGAAAACACGAGGGTCGCGGTCGGCTCGACCAGAGCCTGGAGCTGCGCCATCGCGTGGAAGTAGTAGATCGACTGCGGCAGCAGCCGGCCGATGTTCACCGAGTTGGCGGAGGTGAGCCGCATGCTGCGGCGCAGATTCGGATCGGCGTAGGCGTCTCGCGTCAACGTGTGGCAGTCGTCGAAGCTGCCGGCGACCGCGTACGCCCGCACGTTGCTGCGCTCGCCGTTGAACATCGTGAGCTGGGCTTCCTGGGTCGGGCTGACGCGGCCCTCCGGATACAGGATCACCACTCGAGTGTTGGGAACGCCGTGAAAGGCATGTGCCACCGCGCTGCCGGTGTCGCCTGACGTGGCCGCCAGGATGGTGATGGGATCGTCGCCGCGATGCCGCGACGCCATCAGCCGCGCCATCGTGCGGGCGCCGACGTCCTTGAACGCACAAGTGGGACCGTGGAACAATTCGAGCGCGAAGACACCGGGCTGCACCTCGACCAGCGGGATCGGAAAATTCAGCGCTTCGGCGATCACCGTCTCGAGCGTAGCCGGATCGAGATCGCCGCCGGCAAACGGCGTCAGCGCCCGCAGCCCGATCTCGCGCAGCGTGTGGCGAGGCAGGCCGGCGATCTCTTCTGCGTTCCACGGCTCGATCGCTTCGGGCACATAGAGTCCGCCGTCGGCAGCCAGTCCGGCAAAGAGCGCGGTCGTGAACGAGACCGGCGGCGCGGTCCCTCGCGTGGTTACGAACCGCATGGCGCCGAGATCACTCGTGCGCCGTGCGGCGCGATCGGCGACACATAGGTCTGCGGTTCGCCGCCGATCTGATGCCGCACGGCCGCGGTCAGCGCGTCAGCCACGGCAGCGGCCGACGCGGCATCGCGGCACAGCGCAAACAGCGACGGTCCCGAGCCCGACAGGCTGCAGCCGAGGGCGCCGGCGTCCGCTGCGGCGCGCTTGATCTGCGCCAGTCCCGGCACCAGGGATGCCCGCCGCGGTTCGGCGATGGTGTCTTCGAGCGCGCGCGACATCAGCTCGAAGTCCGATCGATGCAGCGCATCGACGAACGCGCCGAGGTTGGCCCACTGGCGGATGGCATCCTCGAGCGGCACGCTCGAGCCGAGCAGGGCACGGGCGCGGGCGGTTTCGATCTCGAGATCGGGATGGACCACGACCGCCGTCAGACCGGCCGGCACCGGCAGCCGCACCACATCCGGCGGATTGGCGACGCGGACGAGGACCAGGCCGCCGTAGACCGCCGGCCCGATGTTGTCGCCGTGGGCCGAGCCGGCGCCGATCCGCTCGCCTTCGAACGCGCAGGCCATCAGCATATCGGACGGCGTGTGCGCGTTGAACAGCCGGTCCACCGCAACCACTGCCGCAACGGCGCTGGCGGCACTGCCGCCGAGACCGCTCGACAGCGGCAGCCCTTTGCTGATCGTCAGCGCGACGCCGCGACGCTCGCCGAGGAAGCGCAGCAGTGCCTGCGCGGCGATCCCGGCGGTGTTCTTCGCCGCGTCGCGCGACAGCCGCCCGTGATCGCCCGAGATGTCGTCGATGCGCACGCCGGCCGGCGCCAGGCGCGCGGTCACTTCGTCGCCGGGCGCAACCAGCGCGAATCCCAGCACATCGAATCCGCAGGCCACGTTCGACACCGTTGCGGGAGCGAATGCGGTCACGCCGTCCATGAGTCAGCCGACATCTTACTTGCTGGAACCCATTTCACTTCCCTCTACCGGTGGCGTCCGGCTTCAGCCGGACTTCGCCAGGTCCGCCTGAAGGCGGACACTCCGTCGATCTGGGAACGGCTGTGGCCGTCGCGCTCATTACGCTCAGGGTCTCGCTCAAGACCGATGGTAGCGTTGCCGGATGGTAGGGATCAGGTACTCGTGGAAGGCCCGATCGAAATCGTAGTCGGGATTGAAACCCCAGTCGCGGCGGGCGGCCGTGTCGTCCACCGCAGCCGGCCACGAATCGACGATGCCCTGGCGCTTGGCGTCCACCGTGTAACCGATCGCCGCGTCAGGAAACGCGGCGACGACGACCTCGCGGATGGCGGCGGCAGAGGGGTTGAACGCCGTCAGGTTGTAGGCGCTTCGGGTCATCCGATCGCGCGGCGCCGCGGCCAGGGCCAGGAGCGCGTCGATGCCGTCGGGCATCGCCATGAAGGGAATCGTCGTGTCGGGCCGGACGAAGCACTGGTAGGGTTCGCCCCTGGCTGCCGCGTGGATCATCTCCGGCGCGTAGTCCGACGTGCCGCCTGACGGCACGGTCATCGCCGAGATCAGGCCGGGAAAACGCACGCAGCGAAAGTCGACGCGCCCAATGGCATCGGCCGACAACTGCTTGTAGTGGTGCCCATAATAGTGGCCGAGCTGCTCGCAATAGAGCTTGTTGCAGCCGTACATCGTCGTCGGGTGTGCGAACTGGTCCTCGTTGACGGCGCCGGCGCGGCTCTTGGCCGCGAGATCCGGCAGCCCATAGGCGGCGATCGAGGATGGATAGATGAAGATCACCGGCCGTCCGTGCGACTCGCCCTGGTGCTGGGCGAACTCCAGCAGGTTGAGCGTGCCTTCGACGTTGACGTGATGCGCGGTGACCGGCGTGAACTCGGATCGCGTCGACAGCAGCGCGGCGAGATGGAAGACCCGGTCGACTTCGAACTCGGCCAGGATGCGCTCGAGCAGTGCGAGATCGGTGATCGAGCCGGTGAACGCCCGCGTCACGAGCGGAGCCAGCGAGGCGTCGAGCGGAGTGACGTCGAGCGTGATGATCAGCGACCCGGCGCCGGCCAGCCGCGTGACCAGGCCGTGGCCGATTTCTCCACCAGCCCCGGTGATCAGGACGACCGGCTTACGCACCAACGACCACCGATTCCGGGCGGTCGGCCCGGGCGGTCGCCAGCATGTTCAGCGCCGTATAGACCACCACCACCACGACCAGCCAGCGGACGGCGCCGAGCGACATCGACCGCACGACGTAGGCGGCAATCAGCACCGCCGGAAGGCCGCCGAGCGCCAGACCGAGCGCCGCGCGCACGTCATAGGTGCCGGTTCGCACGAAGCGTACGCTGCTGATCGGCATCAGGAAGGCGCACGACCCCATCATGATCGGGAACGCCGCGGTCGGCGCCATCCCCAGCAGGCTGACCAGAATCATGCAGGGTGCGTAGAGGCCGATGCCGAGCATCATCAGGACGCCGAGGGCGAAGTTGCCGCCCAGCCCGATCCAGAGGCGCGTGCCCGACAGGCCGAGCGCGTCGCCGCCGCCAGGAACGAGGTTGAACTGCGTCATCAGCATCAGCGCCGCCGCTCCCAGCAGCGCGATGCCCATCCCGATTTGAATCTTGCGCCGCGGCCAGTGCACGACCACACCGACTCCGACCCAGGAGCCGATCGATGCCGCGACAATCATCAGGATCAGCGTGGCCGGATCGACCGGCACCAGCTTGGTATAGATGAACGCCTGCGCGATGGTGGACAGCGCGTGCCCGACGTTGAGCGTGCCCGGCATCAGCTTCACCGGCACCATGGCCCGCAGCTTGTAGACCGCGGTCGTGGTCGCAAACGATCCGATGCCGAGGGTGTCGAAGAATGCGGTCACGAAGCCGATCGCCGATTGCAGCGCGGTGGGCATGACCAGGCCGCCGCGAAACACCGTCGCCGAGTAAATCAGCAGCATCAGCGCGAGCCCGACGAACAGCAGCGTCCTAGCGTCGATCAATGAATTCATTGGTATAGGTCTTCGAGATATCGATGGTTGCGGTCCGCACCTTGTCAATCGAGCCGGCGAGCAGGGTCCGCACGACCTCGGTGCCCTCTGCCGCCATGACGCCATCGGGCGAGAACATCGGCATCGAGGCCTTCAGCGCCTCGACGTAGAGCGCATCGTCTTCACCGCGAAACGCCTTCGGCGTCCGCTCCGCGATCTGCTGCGGCGTGTGCGACTGCATCCAGGACAGCGTCCGCGTGATCGCCCGCGCCAGACGTTCGGTGGTGTCGCGATTGGCGCGGATCCAGTCGCCTTTGGCGTAGAGCACGGACGCCGGGTAGGCATGAGCGCCGAGCGCGGCGTAGACCCCTTCCGCCGTCCGCAGATCGGCGAGGATCCGCACGCCGGGGTTGCGCCGGCGGATCAGCGTGAACGCCGGGTCGGCCACCATGCCGACGTCGACCTTGCCGTGCTCGAGCGCCGCGATGGCGGTCGCGGCGCTGCCGATCGCGGTGATGCTGACGGCGTCGGCGGCAAGACCGCTGCGCTGGAGGATGTCGGTGAGCAGCATCTGCGAGGAAGAGCCCGCGGTGGTGACGCCGGCGATGCGTCCCTTGAGATCGGCAATCGTCGTCAGCTGAGCCGCCTGCTGCGGCGACGTGACCAAGACCAACCCCGGAAACCGCAGCATGCTGACGAAGGCGACCAACTCCCGGCCTTCGGCGGCCATCTGGATGGTGTGATCGTAGAAGCCGGAGACCACGTCCGCGCTGCCGCCGACCAGTGCCTGCAACGCCTTGGCGCCGCCGGCGAAGTCCTGAAGTTCCGGTTCGATCCCTTCCTCTCGATAGAACCCAAGCTCCTGGGCCAGCGTAGTCGGCAGGTAGACCATCTGGTTCTGACCGCCGACAGCGATTCGAACGTGGCGGCCGCCGGAATTCGCCGCGTGCCGGCAGGCACTAGCGCCGGTCGACACCAAGGACACGGCGGACACACAGAGAACCAACGTCCGCAGGCTTTGTGTCCTTGGTCTGCTCTGTGTTGATTGAGTGCAGGTTGTCACGCTTACGCCTTCCACCGCAGCAACCATTTCTCCAGCCGGCTGACGCCGGCGCTGATACAGACGACGACAATCCCCAGCACGGTCATGCCCGCGAACACGCCGGTGGTATCGAACGTGCCCTCGGCCTGCGAGATCACGTAGCCGAGGCCGCGCGTCGAGCCCAGATACTCTCCCACAACCGCGCCCACCATCGCGAACCCGAGGCTGGTCTGCAGGCTGGCAAAGATCCACGTCAGCGCGCTTGGCACCAGTACGTGCCGCACCAGCTGACGCTCGCTTGCGCCCAGCATCCGCACGTTGTCGATGAGCACCTGGTCGGCATCGCGGACGCCTTGAAAGGTGCTGAAGAACATTACGAAGAACACCAGCGTGACGGCCAGTGCGACTTTCGACCAGATGCCGAGACCGAACCACAGCAGGAACAACGGGGCGAGGACGACGCGCGGCACCGCGTTGAGCATCTTGATGTAGGGATCGAAGATCCTGGCGAGGGTCGGCGAGCGGCCGAGGAAGAACCCGAGCGCGATGCCCATCGCGGCGCCCGCCACGAGGCCAAGCAGCGATTCCTCGAGGGTAGCGGCCAGGTGGACCCAGAGCGATCCGGCGACGACCCAGCCGGCGATCCGCTGCGCGATGTCCGACGGACGGCTCACGAAGAACGCGTCCATCACCTGCATCGACACCAGGCCCTGCCAGAGGGTCAGCACGGCGGCGCCGACGGCGAGCTGCCAGAACAGGATCACAGGCCGTCCGGCCGATCCCGCCTTACGCCCGTCCATGCCCCACCGCCTGCTGGCTCCTGATCACTTCCTGGCGCAGCACCGCCCAGATCGCGCGATACAGATCGACGAACGCCGGCGCTGTGCGTAATTCCATCAGATCGCGCGGACGATCGAGCGCGACCGCGTGGTGACCGACGACGCGAGCCGCCGGGCCGGCGGAGAGGACCACCACTTCGTCGGCGAGCGCGATCGCCTCCTCGAGATCGTGGGTCACAAAGACGATGGTTTTGCGCGAGGTCTGGCTCAAGCCAGACACTACCGAAGAGGCCATCGGCGTCGAAGCGGCCGTCACGGGGTCGGTTGCCGGTTCGGGTTCCGGTGGGGTCCGGCTCGAGCCGGACCCTTCCCACAACGCCAGCAGCTCGGTCTCCATCCGCAGGCGCGTGTGGACGTCGAGCGCGCTGAATGGTTCGTCCATCAGGAGAATGCTGCGATCGATGATCCAGTTCTGGGCCATGACGGCCCGTTTGCGCATGCCGCCGCTCAGCTGGGACGGATAGTGCGCGGCAAAGGCAGCGAGGTCGACGCGCGCGAGCCACTGGTCGGCGCGCGCACTTGCCTGCGCCTTCGCCACGCCGCCGAGCGTCAACCCGAGCGCGACGTTCTCTCTGACGGTCTTCCACGGCAGCAGCGCGTCCTGCTGAAACATATACGTGGCGCGGCGGTTGAGACCGATCAGGGACTCGCCTTCGACCCGTACCGCTCCGGCCGTAGGGGCCAGCAGGCCGGCGGCGATGTTGAGGAGCGTCGACTTGCCGCAGCCGCTCGGTCCGACGATGGCGACAAAGGAGCCGGCCGGAACGGACAGGGAGATGTCGTCGAGCGCTCGATAGCCTCGACCATCCGGTGTTGTGAAATCGCGCGAGACGCCGTTCAGCTCGAGCGCGATCATGGCGCCGCTGACCGGGCCGCCGCCACGACGGCCGAGACGAACTCCAGTGCGGCGCGCGTCACCGCGTCGGCGGTCGCGCGCTCGCTGTGCGGGCTGTGGCCGCCTTCGGGCAACACGACGAACCGCCGCACTGTGTCGGGCTGTACCGTCAGCGCGGCGCGCAACGCCTCGAGCTCGCCCGGCTCGGTGCGAGGATCGCGCGCGCCGTGAATCACCAGAACCGGCAGCCGAAGTTCTCCCAGCCGGCCACCGTAGAGATCGGGGATCGTTCCGGCGGCATCGGCGGCGATCCTCAGCCAGGCGTCACCGTTGGTCCGCATCAGATCGCGCCAGCCGTCGCCATGATCGTGCGCGAGCGTGTCGGCCACGCGCTGGCCGAGGCCGTCGGGGTCGTGCATCATCATCTCGAAAAACCCGCGTGATGACGGCTTGCTTCTCAACCAATGCGCGGCTTCCACGATGACGCCGCTCAGACGATCGGGCCGCGACAACCCCATGAGGCAGGCGATCACCGCCCCGTCACTGTGCCCCCACAGCATCGGCCGATCGAGGTGCAAGGTGTCGATCACGCCCCAGGTCTCGGCCGCCGCCCGCTCATGAAAGTCAGTTTCCTGGCGCTCGATCCGACTTGAACCGCCGTAGCCGGTGCGATCGGGGATCACCATCCGATGCTCCCCGGCCAGCGCCGCGATTTGCCGATCGAAGGGATAGATCTCGTAGCCCCACCCGCCGTGCAGGATCACGATCGGCCGGCCGAATCCCGCGTCGCGGTAGTGCACGCGAACAGGCGAACGTCCCGGCGCCAGCGCGGAGGAATGCAGATCGAGGTGCGGCACGAATGACTCGAACGCCTATGCTAAGGTAAGTCGCCTCACGTTATGAAGAAGACCGTGCTCATCGTGATGACGCTGGCGACGGCGGCGGTCGTCGCGGCGCAGTCTCCCGCGCTCAGCCCCGACCAGGCCCTCGAGCGCCGCGGCATCGGCGAGCTCGACTTTTCTTCCGATCACACGCGGCTGGTATTCACGGTCACCGAGCCGGTGAAGGCGACGGCGCGCCAGCGCAATCTCTGGATGCTCGACATGGCGAGCGGCCACGTGCGCCAGCTCACCTTCTCGGCCAAGAGCGACAGCGCCCCGCGCTGGGCGCCCGACGGCCGCTCGATCGCTTTTCTCTCCGACCGCGACGGCGCGGCGCAGCTCTATCTGCTGCCGATGGATGGGGGCGAGGCGCAGCGCATCACCGATCGCAGGGATCGGATTGAGGGATTTCGCTGGTCGCCCGACGGCCGGAGCATCGCCCTGCTGATGGTGGAGCCGAAGCCCGATGCGCTGCAGACACGCGAGAAGGACAAAGACGACGGCCACGTCGCGGAGAAGGACGACCGGCTGGCACGCATCTGGACGGTCGACGTGAAATCGCACACGTTGACGCAGGTGACCTCGGCGCCGTTCCGCGTGGCGCGCATCGAGTTCGCGACCGGCGGCAATCGGCTGATCCTGGCGGCGACCGCGAGGCCCCATGCGGATCAATTCAACGAGGCGCTCTATGCCGTCGACCTGCGCGACGGCCGCTTCACCGAGATTGCCGCCCCGAAGGGGCCCATCGGCGCCCTCGCCTTGTCGCCGGACGGCAAGACCATCGCTTACACTTGTGCCCGAGTCGATGGGCCGGAAGCGCACGATCTCTGCCTGCAGCCGACCGTTGGCGGTGCCGCGCGCAACCTCACGAGTGCGGCCATCGATCGTCCGATCAGCCAGCCGGCGTGGATCGACGATCAGCACCTCGCGGTCAGCGTCGCGCGTGGTTTCCGCACCTCGCTCGCGGTCGTCGCGACCGACGGGCACCCGCAGTGGATCGACGGCCTCGCCGTGAACCCGTCCGCGTTCGCGCGGGGGTCGGACGGCACCCTCGTCTATGTCGGCGAGAGCGCTGTCCAGGCGCCCGAGATCTGGATCAAATCGCCGGCAGCAGCGGCGCATGCCGTCACCACCTTCAACCAGCAGTGGGCGACGCGGTCCGTCGTCGCACCGGAAATGGTCACTTATAAGAGCGCCGACGGCACCCCGATCGAAGCCGCTCTGCTGAAGCCCTCCGCCCCTCGCCCTCAGCCCTCAACCCTCCGCCCCGGGCCCTATCCAACCGTGATCCTGGTGCACGGCGGCCCGACCGGACGCTGGAGCGACACGTTCGAGAGCTGGGGCCAGTTGCTCGCGGCGCGCGGCTACGCGGTGCTGTATCCCAACCTACGGGGATCGATCGGCTATGGGCAGCGATTCGTGGAGATGAACCGCGGCGACTGGGGCGGGGGCGATTTCGAGGATGTGATGGCGGGGGCAGACTGGCTGGTGGCGCACGGCATCGCCGATCCGAATCGGCTTGGGATCGGCGGCTGGTCGTACGGCGGCTACATGGCGGCGTGGGCGGTGACGCAGACCACTCGCTTCAAGGCGGCGGTCTCGGGCGCGCCCGTCATCGACATGGCCAGCGAATTCGGAACGGAGAACGGATCGGCCTACGACGAATGGTTCTACGGCACCCCGTACGAAAAGCTCGACGGCTTCATCAAGAGCTCGCCAATCACCTTCGTCAAGAACGCGAGGACGCCGACGTTACTGCTTCAGGGTGAGAACGACACCACCGATCCGATCGGCCAGAGCCAGCAGTTCTACCGCGGCTTGAAACGGTACGGCGTCGAATCCGATCTGGTGCTGTACCCGCGCGAGCCGCACGGACTGCGGGAGGAGAAACATCTGGTCGACCGGCTGACACGCGTACTGGCTTGGTACGACAAGTACCTTTCGCCGGCGCGCTCGTCCAGCTCGCAGCCGCGCTAGAGCTGCGGCAATCCCGCCAGGGCGCCCCAGGTCTCGGGGTCCTGCGACAACAGGGTATTCAGATACACGCGGACATCGTCGGCCGGGAACTGCTGCGCAAGCTGCGCCGCGGCGGGAGCGATCTTGTCGGCGTCGGGCTTGACCGAGTCCTCCTGGATCAGCCCGTTCTGGTGCGCGATCCCGAGGGCATCGAGGAACGCGCCCATCATCGGCCGCTGCTCCGCCAGGTGATAGACGATCAGCGCGCGGGCCGCCATCGCGTCGGGCAGGGCGCCGAGCGTGGCGAGATGCTTCGACTTGCGCTCTTGGTCGAGCGCGATCACGGTTTTAGGACGGAACTTCTTCTGCTGTGCGATCAACAGCGCGGCCTGCACCTGATCGTCGGTCGCCTCGGGATCGGCCCAGAATGCACGCGCAGCGCGCATCCTCTGGTCGAGCGTCATCTGTTTCCACAAGCGCGAAGGCGTCAACGTCGTCTCGGTCATCGAGGCAAGTCTAGCTCACCCCCCGCGAACGAGAAAGAAACAGCAGCCGTGCAAGTTGTTGCTATTCTAGGCGCATGCGCCCACGGACGAATGCTCGCCTCGCCAATGCGCTGATCGCTGTCGTCTTCGCCGTCGGCCTCGCGGCGCAGCCGTCCGGTGTTCACCCGGTCAGCGGGCGCCGCTACGCACCGGTGATGGGCTACCAGGGCGCGCCGTGGTTGGAACGAAGCGAACGGGAAGCGGAAGAATCGCCCGATGTGGCGCTCAACGTCTTGAAGATTCCGAATGGCGCGTCGGTGGCCGACATCGGGGCCGGGTCCGGCTACATCACTGTCCGCCTCGCCGCTCGCGTCGGCCCGACCGGCCGCGTGTTCGCCAACGATGTCCAGCCCCAGATGCTCAACCTCCTGGCGCGCCGCCTCGACAGCAGCCGGATCACCAACGTCACCTTGATCGAAGGCACCTTCGACGATCCAAGACTGCCACCGGCATCAATCGATCTCGCGCTGATGGTCGATGTCTACCACGAGCTGTCGCAGCCCCAGGCAATCCTGCGCCACGTGCGCGAGTCGCTCAAGCCCGGTGGCCGGCTGGTGCTGCTCGAATACCGCAAGGAAGACCCGATGATCCCGATCAAGCCTGAACACAAGATGAGCGTTGCTGAAGCCAGGATGGAGGTCGAGGCCGAAGGCTTCACTCTGCTGAAAGTGGACGAGGCGCTGCCGCGCCAGCACATTCTGATCTTCGTGGCAAAACCCTGATCCCTGCTCCCGGACCCCTGATCCCTGACCCCACCCCGACGTGCTCTTTACCGAACCCACCTTTCTCTTCCTGTTCCTGCCGATCCTCCTCGGCCTCTACTTCATTCGCGGCTCACGCGAGCATGCGGCGTACGACAACTGGTTGCTGCTGGCGGCGAGCGTCATCTTCTACGCCAAGGGTGGTGGCACGTTCACCTGGCTGATGCTCGCTTCGATCGGATTCAACTACTGGATGGCGATCGCCGTCGATCGCGCTCACGGCACGCCGTCGGCGGCGCGGCGACTGGCGTTGGCGGTCACCGTCAATCTGGTCGTGCTTGGCGTCTTCAAGTACGCCAACTTCTTCGCTGACAACGTGAACGCACTGCTCGGGACGCTTCACCTCCGGCCGATCGCCGTGCCGCACGTCCTGCTTCCGATCGGCATTTCGTTCTTCACCTTTCACGCGATCTCGTACGTCATCGACGTGTCGAGGCGCGACGCCACGGCCCAGAAGAGCCCGGTGCACGCGGCGCTGTACCTGCTGCTGTTTCCACAGCTCATTGCCGGCCCGATCATCCGCTATCGCGACATCGCCGATCAGCTGGCGCGGCGCGCGGTCTCGATCGAAGACTTCGCCTACGGCGTGCGCCGGTTCGTCATCGGCCTCGCCAAGAAAGTCCTGATCGCGAACGTCGTGGCCGGGCCGGCCGACAAGATCTTCGCCATGCCACTCGCCGAGCTCTCGGCCGCGCACGCCTGGCTCGGTATCATCTGCTACACACTGCAGATCTACTTCGACTTCTCCGGCTATTCCGACATGGCCATCGGTCTGGGCCGCATGTTCGGGTTCCGCTTCCCCGAAAACTTCCGCTGGCCCTACGTTGCAACCAGCGTGACCGCGTTCTGGCGGCGCTGGCACATCTCGCTTTCGACCTGGTTCCGCGACTACCTCTACATCCCGTTGGGCGGAAACCGGGTCAGCCCGGCGCGCCGCTACCGGAACCTGGTCACGGTGTTTTTCCTGTGCGGCCTCTGGCACGGCGCCAGCTGGAACTTCGTCATCTGGGGGCTGTGGCACGGCACGTTCCTGGTCGTCGAACGCATCGGCAGCGGACGCCGCAATCCGAGCGGCAGCCGAATCCACCATCACCATCGCAATCCGCAACCAGCAACCCGCAATGAGACCGGTCCGCTCGCCTGGCCGATCTGGCCGCATCTCTACACGCTGCTGGTGGTCATGATCGGCTGGGTCTTTTTCCGCGCCGACACCCTGAGCGGTGCGATCGGGTTTCTTGAGGCGCTGGCCGGGTTCACCGCGGCCGCGCCAACGCCTTACACCGTTGCCTGGTATCTCACTCCGGAGTTATGGCTTGCCCTCGCCGCCGGCGCCGTCGGCTCGGCGCCGTGGGTGCCGGCGCTGGCCGCGCGGGTCGACGACGGCCGGAACTGGGCCATGCCGCTGCTGAACGCGGCGGCGCTCACGGCGCTGCTCGTGCTGTCGATCATGAGCATGGCCGCGCGCACATATAACCCGTTCATCTACTTCAGATTCTGATGACGCCAGAAAACCGGTCAGCCCTGCACCAACCTTCCGCGCTCGCGCCGGAGGAAATCGACAGGCACGAGCGCGTCTGCCGGCGCTCCAGCGCGCTCCTGACGCTGCTCTTCGCCGCGACCATCTCGCTGCCGCTGGCGGCGAATCTCGTCGGCGGGGATGGGGCCGATCCCGGTGCCGAAAATCGCGAGCTCGCGCCGTTCCCGCCCTTCAACGGATCGTTGGCGTCGACGGCAGCATTCCCGGCCGGGTTCAGCGCCTGGTTCGAAGATCATTTCGGATTCCGCTCGCGGCTGGTTCGCTGGTTCGGGGAGAGCCGCCTGTTCGTCCTGCGGACGTCGCCCTCAGCGGCTGTCGTTCAGGGCGAGGACGGCTGGTTCTTTTACGGGGACGACAAATCGGTCGAGGATTACGCCAACGTCGAGCCGATGACCGACGCGGCGCTGGCGAACTGGCGTGCGGCGATCCTGCGCGCGCGCGACTGGCTGCGCGCGCGTCACATCGCCTACATGTTCACGATTACGCCTGACAAATACGTGATCTACGGTGAGAAGATGCCGGCCGCGCTGGCGCGCGTCGGCGAGCTGTCGCGTGCCGACCAGCTGTTCACCGCGCTGCAGGACACTGCGCTCGCGGTGGACGTGCGCGCGGTCGAGTTCGACGCCAAGGCCCGGGAGCGCGTCTACCAGCGTACCGATACCCACTGGAATGACCGCGGTGCGCTCGTCGCGTATCAGCAGATCATCAGCGCTGTGCGCGCGCGCCTGCCGCAGACACCGCCGCCCTGGCGGCGCGACGACTTCACCGCCACCGACCGGACGATCGACGGGCTGGATCTGGCCGGCATGATGGGCCTGACTCGGGTGCTTCGCGAGGTGGACCTGACGCTTGTCCCAAAACGGCCGCGCCGCGCGCGCGTCGTGGAGCCGGCCGGAGCCAGGCCGACCGATGAGGAAGGCCGACTGGTCACCGAGATCGACGATCCCTCACTCCCCCGCGCGGTGATCTTCAGGGACTCGTTCACGTCCCGGCTGGTGCCGTTCCTCTCCGAGCATTTCAGCCGGGCGGTCTATCTCTGGCAGAACGACTTCGACGCCGCCGTCGTCGCGCAAGAACATCCGGACGTGGTGATTCAGCAGATTGTCGGCCGACACCTCTACAACTTCATCCCCTCGCCGGAGCTCGTGCCCGATCCCTGAGATCGGGTCTCTAGCAGGCGATCGGCGGCCGAGGGTTGGCGACCCGCGACAGATTGCTGCGCCAGGTCTCGGCCAGCATCTGTGCGCTGCCCCGCGCATAGAGGCGATTCTGTCGCAACACCGCTTCACCGCGGACGACGCAGATCTCGAAACGGGGGGCATCGTGGCGCTCGACCAGCAGGCAGAGAGTACCGTCGTCCATCGACCAGAGCTCTTCGACATCAAGGGAGCGGCAGGCCATGAGGCCTGGCGCTGCAAGGAAGATTCCGCCACGGGCGGCGCGACTGGCGGCGAATCAGACCGATCCGGCGCTGAAGCAGGCGCGAGCCGGCGTGCGCGGGCGCACACCGGGCCCGCGCACGCACAGTCGGTTACGGCTGCTCGGTGCGGTGAGCGCCTCCGGACGCAGTCGCCGCGCTGCCGTAGTAGACGCCGTTGAACAGCAGCTTGAAGGTGCCGTGCGGTTGTCCGCGCCAGTTGACCTCGTTGCCGAACAGCACGACATGTCCTTTTCCGACCTGGGCCTCGACGATGGAGACGGTCTGGTCGAGGTACTGCTGTCCCCATGCCCACCCGCTGCGCAGCGGCGTCGGACTGTCGTACCACGCGATCGGCCGCACACCGCTGGCCGCCGCGTCCGGCTGCAGGCGAAACGCCGGACTCTCGTCGTAGAACACCATGGCATGCTCGTTCATGCCGTAGGCCAGCGGCTGGGTGTTGTCGAAGCGGGCCTCGAGAATCGAGCCGGGCACGTAGTATTTCTCGTGCGGCAGCGGGCGCTCGGCGCCGCCGGCCACGCGCTCGATCAGCGCGTCCCGGATCGGCAGCCCGAAGTGATATCCCAGCGCGGTCGATGATCCGATCGTGAGCACCGTGCCGCCGTTGTCGACGAACTGCCTGAGCTCGGGCACGGTCTTCGCCACCGTGACCCGTCCGAGCCGGCTGCGGAACTCCGCCGGAATGACGTCGGCTGCCGGCTGGGCGCCGAAGCCGCCGCGGCCGCCGCCGTCGCGCTCAGGAATGCCGCCGTCGACGAACACGAGCACGTCGTACTTGGCGTTGAGATTGCCGGCGTCGAGCGTCGCGGGGAACACCACCTCGAACGGGAACTGGTACTGCTCGAACAACCAGCGGGTCCAGCCGGACGGCATCGAGCCGCCGTACTGATCCCACAGGCCAATCCGCACCGGCTTCAGTTTCATCGAGTCGCCGGCGGGTTTCGCCGCGATGCTGTCGAAGGTCAGACCCTTGTCGGTCGCCGCTTTTTGCAGGATCGCCAGCGTGGTCGGCTTGGCGCTGATGTAGATCGTGCCGATCGGGTAGCTCTTGCCGTTGACGTTGAACGGCGACTTGAGCCAGAACACGTCCTCGTTGGCCTTGAGCAGGCGGTTGATCGCGACAAACGAGTCGTTCACGGCGTGGCTCAACAAGTAGCCGCCGCCGGCGGGCGCCTGCGTGACGCTGCCCTGCGGCACCGGCGCGAGGTCGGGGATCTTCTCGAACGGGCCGTCAAAGGCGTCGAGAATACGATCGAATTTGATTCCCATCGAGTAGGCGATGTTGTAGCCGGTGACGTCGTACGGCGGGCGTGGCGCGCCGCCCGGATACGGGATGTCGTCGGGGTGATCCTGCGGCTCGAACATGTCCATCAGATGGGCGCGGAACGGCTGCGCCGCCTTCACCACATACGAGCCGGCAGGGTACTGCTTGCCCTCGACCGTGAAAGCCGCCGTCGCGCGATTCACGACCACACCCGCCTTGATCAGGGTATTGACGAATTTGGTCGCCGTCGGAAAATCGGGCTGATCCGACGGCACGATGAAGCCGCGCGGGTCGCGCATCTTCGGATCGTGGAGGACGTTGTTGTAGATCGAGACCGGTGCGCCGCCTCGACCGAAGCCGCCGCGTCCGCCACGCGGTCCGATGTTCTCCGCTGCGCGCGAGGCGCCGGCATCCACCGCCTCGATCGCCTCGCGCGCGGCCTCGATCCGCTTCGGGTGGATGGTCCAGGAATCGCGGCTGCCCTTGTCGATGGCGTTCCTGGCCATCTTGTACATGTTGTAGAGGAAATCCTCGTGCCGCTTCGCCGCGAGGTCGAGGATGGCGTAGTTCATGGAGATCGAGTACTCGATCGCCTCCCGGAAATAGAACGTGCGCGGCTGGATCGGGTTGGGCACGTCGGCGCGCGGCAGCTGCATGTCGAGGACGAACGGGATCTCGACCGGGGTCGGGTTGCCGATGGTCTCGGTCAGGATGCCGATCTGGTTGTGAAAGTACGAGGTGGTACGGAGACCGCCGTTGAACCAGGTGGAGTACGGCGCGCCGGTGCGCATCACGGCGCCCGGCTTGCCTTCTGCGGCGAGCCGCGAGTGAATCGCGGCGCCGACGGTATCGATGCCGAGCGGAATCAGCGGATCGAAGTTGTAGTTGAACGGATCGCGGAACGGCGGCGCGAACAGTACGGCGCCCTGCGGACCGGTCTGGTGGTGGTTGTACATGATCGCCGGGAACCACTCGCGATACATCATCCGGTTCGCGTTGACGCTCTCCGACATGTTCATCATGTAGAAGTCGCGATTGTCGTCGTGGCCGACGTATTTCTGGTAGAGGCGGGGGATGCCGCCGGTCGACCGCTTCTTCTCGTCGGCCTCGCGCATGTACCAGTTCGACACCAGCTCCATGCCGTCGGGGTTGACCAGCGTGCAGAGGACGACGACGTCGTTGAGGATGCGCAGCGTTTCGGGATCGGAGCGGGTGTTCAGCCGGTAAATCGTCTCGATCAGCTGCTGTGCCCCGAGCACCTCGGTGGCGTGCAGGCCGCCGTCGATCCACACCACGGTCTTGCCTTCCCGGGCGAGCACCCGCGCCTGCTCGTCGGTAAGGTTCTCGGCGAGCGCGAGCCGGCGGTTGGCCGCCTTGATCATCGGCAGCTTGCGCTGATTCTCGGGCGACGTGATGATGGCGGTGAATTCGGTGCGCCCCTCCTCGGTCTTGCCGATGTCGGTCACGATCATCCGTTCAGACTGGGCCTGGAGCTTCTTGAGGTAGTCGGTGTATTGCGTGTAGTTGACGAGACGGTAGTCATCGCCGATCGCGAACCCGAACTGATCCTTCGGCGACGTGACCTTCGGCGCCGGCGCCGCCTTCTGGGCGTAGGGCGCCGCCGGGACCGCCTTCTGGGCGTAGGGCGCCGCCACCGCGATGCTCACCGCCAGCGCGACCATAGCCGCAGATTTCTTGAACATGGCAACCTCTGAAGGAAAACGGACGGCGGGATCGTAGCAGATTTTGGAGAGAGGGAATTCTTCGGATCTAAGGATCTGAGGATTTGAGGATCTGAGGATCTGAGGATTTGAGGATTTAAGTATCGGAGGATTGGAAGAACGAACGAAACTGAGCGCGAATATCGAACGCTGGTGGTCTGACTACCTGCTCGCGACCAGCGGTTCGCCCCGCAAGCGCGCCACCACCGCACGGCGCTGCGATGCGTCCAGGCGCAGCGTCGCGGAATCGGGCCTGAACAGCTCGACCGCGGTCAGCGCCGCCTTCATCAGACCCCGCTCGCTGTGGGCCTTCGAGGCCAGCAGATAGTGCCCCAGTTCGTGCGCCAGCGCCCGCCCCATTGCCCGCGCCAGCAGGGTTTCGCGCTGCATGGTCGGCATCTGGTCAACGAGACCGACGACGCCGCGGGCACCTTCCAGCATCGCCCTCGCGTTGGCGTGCGACACGTAGATTTCCTGTTCGGGAACCGTCACCGCGTCGAACACGATCCAGCCGAGCGGCAGGCGGCCGTCGCGCACAGTGCCGCGCCTGTTGCCGATGGTGAGGAGGAGCGTGTTCGTCAGGTAAGGAGCAGGGCCGCCGCCAGGTAATCGCGCGACTCCGGGTGCGCGCCGCCAGTTGAACGAGATGCCGCTGGGGCGCCAGATCGCCTCGGCCTCGGACAGCACCGCCGCGACCAGCGCCGGTGAAATGTCGGCGCCCGCCATCACGTTGACGATCATCGGCGGGATGGAGGCTGCCGACGGCGGCGACCCGGAAGCGGCGGATAGTGTAAACGCGACCCACGCGACGACGGCGATCGTGACGCTCGGCACCATGCCTGCAATAGACGGATGCGATCGTCAAAAGTTTGATGTCCGGAATCGTCAAGATCGGACGGTGTCAAATCTCGAAATCGACCGCCACGACGTGCTCGCAGAGGCCGGCGCCGAACTCGGCGACCGGCACGTGCTGATCGTTTTTCTGATAGGCGTCGAGCGCGGCCCGATCCGGGAACGTGATGGCGAGGCCAGTGTCGTACGATCGCGACGAGCGCACGACATCTTCGCCAACCTTCAGGTCGATCACGCCGTCCAAGTTGGTCAGGGCCGCGAGCCGGCTCCGGTGGTCGGCGCGCGCCGCCCGGTCGACCTCGGCCCGGTATTTGAAACTCACGAGGTGCAGCAGCATCAGAGCTCTTCTCCTTCGATGTCGTCGTCGGCCACGTCGACCACCACGCTGTGGATGTCGATGCGGAACCATTCTCGAAAGGTCTTGAGATCGCGAATATCAGGCCACGTCTCTTCGTTCTCGGTCCAGGCCGAGAGTTGAAAGTCGAACAGCCATGCGACGTTCTCCTCGACCCACTCCTGCAGATCTTCCTCGAGATCGAACTCGGGCAGCAGAAACGCCGAGCCATAGGCCTTGGCGCGCGGTACGGTAATCGCGCCGCGATTGAAGTCGGCGTCGGTGTCGCGCATCCAGTCGATGAACGGCTGGGCGCCGGTGATGGTCACGGCGGTTCGGTTGACAACTCGCATGCCCCGGGATTCTAGAGTGTTTTCCTGCCGGTGTGGTGCGGACGTCAGGTCGCATGCCGGCGCAGACCTGATCAGGCGGGCGCGGGCGGTGGACGCGTTCGAGCCGGCTGGCTAGACGATGCGGACGGCAGCGGGAGCCATCTGTCCGTCGCGGGCGGCAGCGGCGAGACTTCGAGCCAGCGTCTTGGCGATCTGCACCGCGCGGCTGGCCGGCTGGGAGGTGTAGCAGATGCGGAGCTGATGATCGCCGCCCTGATCGACATAGAACGGGTCGCCGGTCAGCACCATCACCGACTCCCGCAACGCATGCTCCTGCACGGCCCGCGCCCGGATCGCCGGCGGCAGCTCGCACCAGAGATACATGCCGCCGTCGGGCACGTTGAAGCGCAGCTGCGCCGCCGGGACGTGCTGGCGGAGCGCCTGGACCATCGCGTCGCGCCGGCGGCGGTGCTCGGCCGTCAGCGTCGAGAGGTGGCGGTCCAGCACACCGTGTTCGACCAGCTCGCAGACGACCAACTGCGACAGGTTCTGCGTGTGCGGATCCACCTGCTGCTTGATCAGCGCCAGCTGATCGACAATCGGCCGGACCGCGCTGATCCAGCCAAGCCGCAGTCCGGGAGCCAGCATCTTGGAAAAACTGTTGATGCGAATCACCACGGTGTGAGCGTCATCGAGCGTGAAGAGCGACGGCGGCGGCGCCGGCCCGGTCAGCGCAAGATCGCGATAGGTATCGTCCTCGACGATCGGCACGCGATAGCGAGCGGCCAGTTCCAGCAGCTCCCGCCGCGTGCGAATCGGCAGGTTGATGCCGGTCGGATTCTGATGCGTCGGGTTGGTGTAGATCAATTTCGGCCGATAGCGCAGCAGCAGCTCCTCGAGCTCGTCGCTGTCGGCCCGCGTGACGTCCCACCCCAGCAGGCGCGCGCCGGCGTTGCGAAACGTCTGGATGGCGCCCAGGTAGCCGGGCCGATCGATGACCACCGCGTCGCCGGGATCGATCAGGCAACGCGCCAGCAGGTCGAGCCCCTGTTGCGCGCCGGCAAGCACGAGGATGTGCTCGGCCTCGCCACCGAATCGGTGCGCCAGCGCAGCGCGAAACGGCCGCAGCCCTTCGGTGGGGCCGTGACGCCACGCCGCGTCGCCATGAGTGGTGAGCACATGGTTCATCGCCCGCTGGAACGCCTCGGTCGGAAAGCACTCGAGCGCGGGAACGCCGGCGGCGACCGAAATCAGGTTGGGATCGGCGGCAGCCCCGACCAGATCGCGGACGGTGGTCGCGTCGTTGGCCTGCAACGCCGACGCGGCGATCTTGCCGCGCCACGCGAACGGCGCGCTCGCGGCATCCGGTTTCGCGGCCACGAAGGTGCCGCGCCCGACGTACCCGCGCACCAGGCCGCGGGCTTCGAGTTCGCGATAGGCGCTCACCACGGTGGCGCGGCTGATCTTCATCGCTGCCGCCAGATCGCGTTCGGGCGGCAGGCGGTGGCCGGCGGGCACGGCGCCGCGGGCGATGCCGTGTTCGAGCAGGGTGACGATGCGGCGGTAGAGCGGACGCGTCCGCGGCAGCGCCTTGGCGTCGACCCCCAGAGTGCGAAACAAGCCATTCACCGATTGGTTCGCTTGCCGGACGATCGCCTTGGGCATGATCGCTTCACTATGCCACCTGAAACCAGTCCAATCAACGACTCTGTCGCGCCGGTGCCGCGTCCGGCCGACGGTGTGGTCTACGTCAGCGGCGCGTGGCGCCCTGCCGCCGAAGCGTCGGTCAGCGTGTTCGATCACGGTCTGCTCTACGGCGATGGCGTCTTCGAGGGCATCCGCGCGTATAACGGCCGCGTGTTCAAGCTCGAACGGCACATCGATCGGCTGTTCGATTCCGCCAAGGCGATCCGCCTCGAGATCCCGCAAACACCCGCCGAGGTCTGCGCCCTGGTGATCGAAACCTGCCGCCGCAACGCCATCCGTGACGGTTACATCCGCCTCGTGGTCACGCGCGGCCCCGGCGACCTCGGCATCGACCCGCGCCGCAGCCCGCGGGCGGAGGTGATCGTCATCGCCCGCCAGTTGACCATGTACGCGGCGGCGGCGGCCGGCATCAGGATCGTAACGTCCACCTTCCGGCGCAATGCACCCGACGCCACCAGCCCTTCGATCAAGTCTCTGAACTATCTGAACAACATCCTGGCGCGGATCGAGGCCAACGACCGCGGCGCCGACGAGGCGCTGATGCTCGACGGCCAGGGCTACGTTGCCGAAGCGACGGTGGACAATTTCTTCATCGTCACCGAGCACGCGCTGCTGACGCCACCGACGGCGACCAACCTGAAAGGGGTGACGCGCGAGACGCTGCTCGGGCTGGCGGCGGGCCTGGGCGTCAAGGCGGAGGAAAAGCCGTTCACCCTGTTCGACGTCTGGACGGCGCAGGAGGCTTTCATCTGCGGCACGGGCGCCGAGGTGGTGCCGGTGCTGTCAGTGGACAATCGGCAAATCGGCGCCGGCGGCATCGGCCCGATTACCGCCCGCATCGTCGCCGCCTATCACGAACTGGTGCGGTCCCAGGGCACGCCGATTCCTCCGGCGTCGCCGGCGCGCGAGGTCGTGGCCGGCTAGCGGGTCTTCAATTTCGCGCAATCGCGCAGGCCTTGGATGCCTGGTTCTTGGTTCCAAGTCCTGAAACCGTACGGGGCGTCCGCGGCGTGGGTGCCGTTGACGACCCTTCCGCCGCGCGGGCGAACACCCAGCGATCGGCCACCGCGAAGTTGGCGGCCGCCATCGATGCCACCGCGCAGATGTTGGCGGGAATCGACGGCCACCCGAGCGCACCGGCAAACAGCGCCATCAACGCGGCGTTGCCGGCGATCGAGGCCAGGCCGTTGGCGAACTGAAATCTGGCAAAGCGGGTCAAGCGCTCTCCGGCACGGTCGGACCATGTCCACCACGAGTGCCAGATAAAGTTGTGCAGAACCGCAAGCTCGACCGAAGCGATCGTCGCTGGCAGCCACGACCACCCCGCGCGCGCCGTCAGCACCCAGAGCGTCGCCAGCTGCAGGACAGACCCGAGCAGGCCGACACCGATGAAGCGGGTCCAACGCGTCATTTTCGTCACGCTGCGTGAAAAACAGTCGGCGGGCCCAGGCGGCCCAATGCAGGCGTCTGTTCCATGGCTCTCTCAACCCGAGATGTGAAAACCCGGGACGACCCAGCTCACGCTCTTCGCTGCGCCCGCCGGCCAGCGTAAGATGGACGCCAGGAGGTTCGCGATGGCCGAGACCGCCAAGTGCGCCCACCCTGCCTGTGAATGCCAGGTTGAGAAGGGCAGCCCTCACGGGAAATACTGCAGTGAGCACTGCAAAGAGAAAGGCCAAACCACGGAGCTCCGCTGCGAGTGCCGCCACCCGGCATGTCGATGAAGCCAGGTCTCCCCGACGTATGGATGCACCGGAACGCTACGAGCAGCTGATCGCGTTTCTCGACACCAATCTCTCGCGGCCGGTGGATCGCCAGGAATCGGGCGACGGCACGGTGCAGTTCGTCGGCGGTGAGCCGGCCGACGTGGTCGTCTCGCTCACGCAGAGCAGCGTGATCGTGTCGGAGTTCGCCGGCGTGTGGGAAACACCGTTCACATTCGTCGCCAAGCCGCGCCGGGTCGGCGTACTCAAATGGCGCCGGCTGCCCGAGACCGCGCTGTTCAACGCGCTTCAGGTACTGATCAAAGGGGCGCGCGAGGCGCGCCTCTCACGCTTTCGTGTCTGCCACTACTGCGGCCGCAGCACCGCCCCCGAATGGATGCACGATGACGGCGTCTGCCAGGCGTGCGCGGATCAGCACAGCGGCGCCGTCCACTAGCGATCAAGCCTTTTTGGCGTCGAGCTCGCCCCATCGGGCGTAGGCGGCGGTCAGTTGGTCGTGTAGCTGGTCGGCACGCGCCAGCGACTGGGCGATGGCGCCCGGGCTCTCCTTGTAGAACTCGGCGTCCGCGATCCGTTGGGCCAACGTGCGCTGCTCCGCCTCGAGCCCTTCGATCGTCGCGGGCAAGCCCTCGAGCTCGCGTTGCTCCTTGAACGACAGCCTCTTCGCCCTCGCCACGATCTTCGTCGTCTTGGGCTTCTCGTCGGCGTCAGACGCGGACGCGCGGGCCCGGGCGGCCTCAGCGCCGCTCGGGCGCGTGCTCTTGTCGGCGAGGCGCTGCCGCACCCAGTCCTCGTAGCCGCCGACATACTCCCCCACCCGTCCGTCGCCCTCGAACACGAACGTGCTGGTGACGACGTTGTCGAGAAAGGCACGGTCGTGACTGACCAGCAGCAGCGTGCCCGGCCACTCGACCAGCTGCTCTTCGAGCAGCTCCAGCGTTTCGAGGTCGAGGTCGTTGGTCGGTTCGTCGAGAACGAGCACGTTGGCCGGCCGTGTGAAGAGGCGCGCCAGCAGCAGCCGGTTGCGCTCGCCTCCCGACAGCGCCTTGACCGGCGACCGCGCCCGCTCGTCCGAAAACAGGAAGTCACGCAGGTAGGCATGGACGTGACGCGTCCGCCCGTTCGACGTCACCGTGTCGTTGCCCTCGCCGACCGTGTCGAACACCGTCCGCTCGGGATCGAGCTGCTCGCGCTGCTGATCGTAGTAGGCGACCTGCACGTTCGCCCCGGCCCGGACCTCCCCGACCTCCGGCGCCAGCTGGCCGAGCAGGATGCGCAGGAGCGTCGTCTTGCCCGCGCCATTGGGACCGATGAGCCCGATGCGATCGCCGCGCATCACCCGCGTCGAGAACTCCCGGATGATCGGCGCACCGGCGAAGCTCTTGGCGACCCTGTTGGCTTCGAACACCATTCTGCCGGACTGCTCCGCCTGCTCGACCTGTAGACGGACGCTGCCGATCTGTGCGCGGCGCGCGGCGCGCTCGGCGCGCATCGCCTCGAGCGCCCGAACCCGGCCCTCGTTTCTGGTGCGGCGTGCCTTGATCCCCTGCCGGACCCACACTTCCTCTTCGGCCAGTTTCTTGTCGAACTTCTCGGCGAGCACCTGCTCGTTGGCCAGCGCCTCCTCTTTGCGGCGCAGATAGGTCCCATAGTTACCGGGCCATGAGGTGAGGCGGCCGCGATCGAGCTCGACGATGCGAGTGGCCAGGCGCTGGAGGAACGCGCGGTCGTGGGTGACGAAGATCACCGCGCCTTCGTACTCGGCGAGAAAGCCTTCGAGCCACTGAATGGCCTCGATATCGAGATGATTGGTCGGCTCGTCGAGAAGCAGCAGGTCGGGCTGACCGACCAGGGCCCGCGCCAGCAGCACGCGGCGCCGCCATCCGCCGGACAGGGTGTCGACGCGGGCGTCGGCCGGCAACTCGAGCCGCGACAGGATCAGATCGACGTGGTGCTCGCGCAGCCAGGCTTCGTCCTCCTCGAGATGATGGGTGTGCCCCTCGGCCACGACGTCGAAGACCGATCGGTGGGCCGCCAGCGGAACGTCCTGCTCGAGTCGCGCGCTGCGCAGCGACGGCTGGCGCCAGACGGTGCCGGCGTCGGCGAGGACCTCGCCGCTCACGATTTTCAGGAGCGTCGACTTGCCGGTGCCGTTGCGACCGATCACGGACACGCGCTCGCCGGCCTCGATCTGCATCGCGACCTCGTCCAGCAGTGGAAGATGGCCGTATGCGATCGACACGCGGTCAAGCGTCACCAGGGGCATCTCCCCAACCTACCTCATTTCAGCTACCATCGCATGCGGGTCAGGAGCAACGCATGCGGCGCACTTGGTTCGGCTTCATCTCCCTGGTATTCGCGGCCACGCTCGCCGCACAGCCGCGGCTCACGCTCGACTATCCGGCAATGGCCAAACGTCTGGTCGAGCAGCTCGCGCTGAAGCCGGGCGAGCGGGTGCTGTCAATCGCCCATCCCGGCGTGTTCGACGATCTGCTGCCCTACATCCGCTATGAGGTGATGCGCGCCGGCGGGATTGATCTTGGCGTGGTCGAGGTGCTGCGCGAGCCCGTGCCAGAGGCGTTCGACGCGTCGGTGCTGCAGAAAGGGGCGCGCGAGGCACGGGCGTATTACAAGGCGATGTTTCGGGACGTGGACGCCGCGATCATGATGCCGGGCGCCAACACCTCGCACCCGGCCTACCTGGCGATGCAGGACTGGTTGAAGGACGACCTGACCGCGCACCATGGTCGTCGCACGATTCACTTCCACTGGGTCGAGAACGGCAGCGCCTATCCACTCGCCGGCCAGCCGCTGCCATCGCGGCCGGAGATGGACGGTGTGTATCAACGGGCGCTCCTGCATACCGACTATGCCGCGCTGGCGGCCGTCGAGCGTCGGTTCGCGGCGGCGCTGAGAATCGGTGAGGTCCACATTACGTCGGCGACCGGAACCGACCTCCGCTTTCGGGCCGGCGACCGGCCGGCCAACCTTCAGGATGGGGACGCCTCGGCGGGGCGCACCGCGCAGGGCAAGGTACTGGTCGATCACGAGATCGAGCTGCCGGCCGGCGTCGTGCGCATCGCGCCGATCGAGGACACCGTGGAAGGCGTGATCGCGTTCCCACCGTCGCAGTGGGATGGCCGTCCGGTCGAGGGGCTGAAGTTGCGGTTCTCGAAGGGACGCGTCGTCGACATCGTGGCCGCCAGTGGCAAAGAGGCCGTCGAGGCAGAATTGCGCAAGGCGGGCGACGCCGCGCGCGCGTTCCGCGAGATTGGACTGGGATTCAATCCGCTGCTGGCGGTCCCGGAGCGGGCGCCGTGGATCCCCTACTATGGCTACGGCGCCGGCGTCGTGCGACTCTCGCTCGGCGACAATAGCGAGCTCGGCGGCGCGGTCGCCGCCGCGGCCGGACAGCCGGCCTATGTGCGCTGGAATTTCTTCACTGATCTCACCGTGACGGTCGGAGACGCCGTCTGGGTTCGCAACGGAAAGGCACAATGACCGACGATAAGCCGCTCAAGTCGTCCCTCGAACTCGCCATGGAGCGCATGGCCCAAAAGGACGCGGACGCCGGCATCACCACCAAGCCGCTGTCCGACGCGCAGAAGGCCGCCATCGCCGAAACGCGCAATTTCTACGAGGCCAAGCTGGCCGAGCTCGAAGTGCTGCACCAGTCGAAGATCAACGGCGCGTTCGATCCGGCCGAGCGCGAGACGCTCGACCAGCAATATCGGCGCGAACGCGAGCATCTCGCCACCGAACGCGACCACAAGATTGCCAGACAGCGCGCATAAGGAAAGCGCACGCTGGCGCGCGGCTTCGCGCCGGGCGTAGGATCAGGGCGTGCGCCACCGGTCCCTGATCGCCGGAGTCCTCGTAGTGGGCATCGCCGCCGCCGCCGCGGCGCAGCGCCGGTTCAACGACCGGTTCGGGTTCGACGAATACGCGCGCACGCCACCCATCCACAACGTCGCCTACGACGGCCAGTTCACGTTCGTCCGGGTCAAATACGACACCGCCCCGGGCGGCTACTGGGCCGGCGGTCGGCCGTCGTGGGTGCACGGCTATCCGCTCGCGGAAGAAAACCTGATGCGGATCATGAACGACCTCAGCTTCTTCAACCCCCGGACCGACCAGGTCAACGTGCTCACGCTCGAAGATCCCGAACTCTTCAGATATCCGGTTGCCTACATCATCGAGGTGGGCTGGTGGACACTGAGCGACGCCGGCGCCGCCGCTCTGCGGACCTACATCCAGAAGGGTGGCTTCGTCATCGTCGATGATTTCAAGACCGTGGGCTGGCGCGGGAACGGCACGGGCGGATGGGAGCCGTTCGAGCGCAACATGAACCGCGTCTTCCCCGGCGTGAAGTTCTTCGACATGGACCTGTCGCACCCGATCTTTCATGCCTTTTTCGAGATCAACTCGCTCGACAATTTTCCGCAGGCCTACAACAGCGGACGACCGATCTTCAAAGCGGTCTACCAGGACAACGATCCGACCAAGCGGCTGATCATGGTCGTCAACTACAACACCGACATCTCCCAGTTCTGGGAGTGGTCAGGCAGAGGGCTGCGACCGGTTGACGATACCAACGAGGCGTACAAGCTCGGCGTCAACTACCTCTTCTACGGCCTGACGCATTAGAGTTACTTCTGGGTCGCCGATGCGGCGACGGTTGGCGGCGGACGTCGATGGTGGGTGGCCTGTTCGTACGCATACGCCAGCGCCAGCAGGCGGCGATCGCTCCACAGACGGCCGAGGAACGAGACGCCGAACGGATACCTGTTCCCGAGGAAACCGGCGGGGACGGTGACCTGCGGCAGGCCGGTCATCGCGCTCTCCTGGCAGGTGCCAGGCTCTTCGCCATACCGCTCCAGCCCCCCTTCGTGCGTGTTCGGCCTGGCGAGGTTCGCCGGGTACAACAAGGCGTCGAGCCGCTGCCGCTCCATCGGCTCGACGAACAGGGCGCGGAACGAGTCTCGCCTCGCATAGAACGCGGCCGTCGCCGCGCGCAGCTGGTCGCCTTCCGGAGTGGGCTGGAGCGCATCACGCAACCGTCTGGCGCTGGCAGGCGCGAGCTTGCCCGACGCGAGCAGGGTCTCGATCGACAGGACCGGCGCACCCGGCGCCGCGCCGCGGGTCAGGTACGAGGTCCAGCCGGCCTTCAACGATCCCGGGGCGCTGCCGCGCGCCTCGACGTAGCGGGCATCGAGATCGGGAATCGCGACGTCGACGATCGTCGCACCCGCCGCAGACAGCTCCTTCACCACGTGGTCCATCGCGGCCGCCGCTTCGCGCTCGCCGGTGACGCCGACGAACAACTGCCGCACCACGCCGATGCGCGCGCCCGCGAGCGCGTTGCGCTCGAGCGTCTCCGTGAACGAGCCGGCGACGTGTGGCGCGGCATCGGCAGTGGCGGCGTCCTCAGGATCGGATCCCGTCACCTGATCGAGCACCACGGCGAGGTCGCGAACCGATTTGGCAATCGGACCAACCGCGTCCTGAAAGGTGTTGAGCGGCATCACCCCGGCGCGGCTGGTCAAGCCACGCGTCGTGCGGATGGTAGCGAGCGAGGCGAACGACGCCGGATTCGACAGCGAATTGCAGGTGTCGGTACCAAACCCGAGCGTGGCCAGGCTGGTCGCCACCGCGGTCGCGGTCCCGCCGCTCGAACCTGACGTGCTCAACGTCGGGTCGAAGGCGTTGCCGATCGTCCCGCCGACGGTGCTGATGCCGAAGTCGCCGAAGGGAAATTCGTCCAGGTTGGCCTTGCCGAGGATCACGGCTCCGGCGCGCCGCATCCCGGCCGCCACACGCGAATCGAGGCGCGGACGATGATCCAGCAGCGCGCGCGACCCTCCCGTCGTCGGCAGACCGAGCACGTCGATGTTGTCCTTGAACACCACCGGGATGCCATGCATCGGCCCGCGGGCGCCGCTGGCCGCGCGTTCAGCGTCGAGGCGCCGAGCGTCGGCGATCGCCAGCGGGTTCAATGCCAGCATCGAACGAAGCATCGGACCGTGACGGTCGAAGCGGGTCAGCCGGGTCAGATACTCGCGGACGATGTCTTCCGCCGTGACGTCGCCGCGCGTGAGCGCATCCTGGATCTGCGCGACGGTTTTCTCGACCACCGAGAACGGCGCGATCGGAGCAGCCGGGCTCGCGACGCGCCAGTTGACGACCTGCGAGCGCTGGAGCGGGGTCAGGCCACGGACGTCCGGCGCCGCGACCAGACGCCGGGCGACAGCGGTCACGCGCGCGATCTCGGATCCGGCCTCGGGAATCTTCGGCGCGGGACCGGTATAGGGCGCCGCGTACTTGGGCGTCACCAGCGCGTCACGCAACGGGATGGGGAAGCCGCCGCGGGGATCGTAGACTTCGCTCAGCCCCTTGACGACGAAGGTCATCAGCGACACCGTCTGCCCTGGTCTGACCGTCAGCGTGAACACGTAGCCGATGTGGGCGGGGTCGAAACCGGGCCAGCGACTGGTGAACGGATCGGCGTACATATCGCCGATGCCGGTCAGGAGGCCGGCGGCGTGCGATCCGAGGACGTGCGCCGATGGACCGTGGCCGGACGGCCCACGCGCGGGGTCGGCGACCCGCTTCGCGTTCTGCATGACGGTCACGAAGGTGTCGGTCAAATCGATCGTGTGGTTGCCGTTCGACGAGGCCGCGACCGCCACCAGCCCGCCATCTTCAAAGGCGCCCGCCGCGCCGCCCCACGCAACGTCGATGACCCGGCTGTCTGGGGCGGTGTTGGTGTAGCTGTCGACGTAGCGCAGGTAGTCCTGTTCCGGTGGAGCGAAGATCCCCCGCGCGATCACCACGTCGCCGAACAGCAACGGCGTGATCGAGTCGAAGCGGGCGCCACCGTCGTGTGCCAGGCCGAAACCGGTCAGGTATTGATCGGGAACCAATGTCGCACCGGCGCTCGTGCGCACGCGAATCTTGAGATAGCCGAAGCCGTTGAAGGGATTGGCGCGACCGCCGGTGGCGATGCCGCCGCTGTCCTGCGACCACGGCGAGGTGTCCTGAATGTCCCAGTACTGCCCGTCGGCCGACGCGAGCCGCGTGACGGCGGCAGCGGGCAACACCAGCAGCGACGCCATGGCAGCCGCGCACGCCAATCGCCGCGCCGTCCGGCCGCGGTGGCTCACGGCGCCTCCGTATAAGCCGTCTTTGCGATGATTCCGACACGCCCCGGCGCCGACCAGTCCGGATATTTGGTCTGGAACTCACTCTGAACCGCCGCGGCGGTCTCGTCGGCCGACTTGCCCTGCTGCTTCAGCTCGATGGCGCGCGCCTGAATCGCCCGCATCACCGTCCGCTGATCGGCAATCAGCGAGGCCGGCCCCACCGGGCCGTGGCTCGGTACGATCTTCACCGGATGCAGCGGTTCCAGCTGATCGAAATCCGCGAGCCACGCGCGAACGCTCGAGTAGGGACTGGCAAACGCGACGAAGGTGCGGTTCATGACCACGTCCCCGGCGAACAGAATGCGGTCGCCTTCGACCCAGACGATGGTGTCGCCGCGGGTGTGGGTGGGGCCGAGCGACAGGAGGCGCACCTGCACACCGCCCAGATCGAGCGTGTACTCGCGATCGAAGAAGATGTCCGCGTCACGATAGTGCGCGCCCTCGAGCAGCTCGGCTGCCACCGGCGATCGGCTCGCAAACGTCTTCGCCAGCGCCAGGCCGAATTCGTCGATGTCCTGCTGCTGCGCTCGCGCTCGAATCAGCTTTGCCGGTGGGGGAAACGCCGACTCGCCGAGCGCATGCTCCGGGTGAAAGTGCGTGCTCACCACGTACAGATCGCGGTTGCGGCTGACGCCGTCGGTCAGCCGGCGGACCGTCTCGCCGTTGCGCTGGCCGAGCCCGGTGTCAACCACCAGCGTTGCCCTGGTGCCGACAATGATGCCGACGTTGGGAACCAGTCCGACGTTGAGATCCGAAATCACGTGCACGTGCCTGGAGACCTTGGCGATCGCGTGGTCGCGGATCAGGGGATCGGTCGACGTCGGCTGAAGAGCGGCCAGGACAGCGACCACCATCACGCGAAGCATCGAGCTCATGCCGCGTATTAAACCATGCGGCCTCGGCCGCCACACGCTGATCGTCACGACGCCGGTGGCGAAGGTCGTGGGAGCTGGGCCGCTCCCCCGACGACAGCGAGCGGCAACGCGGCGGCGACGTGATCGTCAGCGTGCGATTGAACGCGCGCCGGCCACCCGACGGTAAGGCCGGCGCGGAATACGTGGCGCAAGTCTTGCGAGCGACCAGACGGAGGCATCCATGGCTGACTCGACTAAGTGTGCGCATCCCCAATGCAAGTGCTCGGTAACCGGCGACGGCCCCTTCGGCAAGTACTGCAGCGAGCATTGCAAGGAAGCCGCTGATCAGACCGAGCTCACGTGCGACTGCAAGCACCCCCAATGTCGCTGACGGGCGGACTCGCCCTTGCACCGCTGCAGCAAAGAGGTGATACGTGGGAAAAATCGACGAGACGGCTGACAGAGTGAAGAACGCAACGGACAGGGCCGCCGAGGCGGCAAAGGGCGCCGCGAAAAAGGCCGGCGATAAAGTCAAGGATGCCGGCGACCGCATCAACGACGCCGGCGACAGGATCAGGGACGCCGGCAACAAGATCAAAGACGAAGCGTAACGACAAGCGGCAGCAGTTTGCCCTTACGATAGCGCGGTGTCAGATGCGAGAGGGCGGAGTCTGCTCGCCGCACTATGGCCCGCGTGCGTCGGATCACTGGCGGTCCTGTACGCCAATCTGGGCAACGGGGCATGGCCGCGCCGGTCCGCCGTTGCGTGGATGATGGGGGCCTGGGGCGCACGCCTCACGGTCCAGTCGCTGTACACGCGCAGCGCTGGCCTGCCGACGCTGGCCTCCTTCTTCCGATTTCCACCGGCGGCGCTGTTCTTTTCGCTGCCGGCGTTGTTTGCCGCGAACAATCCCGAGCCGTCGCTATCGTCGCTCGAGATCGTGGCATCCCTGCTCTGGATGATAGCGTTCGCCGGCGAAACGACAGCAGATCGGCAACTGATCCGTTTCGTGGGCAAGCCGGAGAACGCCGGGCGGGTCTGTCGGTCGGGCCTCTGGCGCCGCATCCCGCGGGCGCACGCGCTATTTGAAGGCCTGATCTGGTGCGCGCTGGCGCTGTTCGCGCTCGGATCACCGCGGGGCTGGATTGCGCTGGGCTGTCCGCTCGCGGTGCTCTACGTTGCCGTCCGGCAGCGGCGGGATCAAGCGTTCACATCGGGAGATCCTATTACTCGATGATCACGCCGGCTTCCATGTTTTTTTGGCACGCGTCGTGCTCTTGTAGCTCGTGTGGACACACCGAACGAAGCCGCGTCGACTCCCCGGACAGCTCCGAATCGACGTCGACTCGTGAAACGCCCGTGGTTCTGGGCGTTGACCGCTCTCATTGGCCTATCGGTAGCGGTGGTGGTGATGCTGGTAGCTGCTGTACCTCTGTCGTCCGATACCCTTCGGCATCGGATGACAGGGTACCTGTCAGACAAGCTCGACAGCGAGGTTGAAATTGGCGATTTACATTTGCGCGCCTTTCCCACCCTTCGTGTCGAAGGCGCCGACCTCCGCATCCGCCGCCGCGGGCTGAGCGATTTTCCACCGCTCATCTCGATCAAGACCTTCCACGTCGACGCCAGCATCATGGGCCTCTTCCGCAAGCACGTCGATCACCTGCGTCTGGACGGGCTCGACATCAACATTCCGCCAAGTCAGGTGCGGGACAAGCTGGAAGCACAGGATTCGAAGCCGGATGCCGACGATGATAAGGCTGAGAGCACCGCGGCCGAAAAGCGAGACGATCCGTTGAAGGACGGCGGCATCGTCATCGATCGGACCGACGCCAGTGACGCGCGGCTCATCATCCTGCCGTTCGAAAAAGACAAGGAACCGAAAATCTGGGCCATTCACAACCTGCACATGCGCGATCTCGGTGCGACACGCCCATGGCCGTTCGAAGCCACGCTGACCAACGGCGTTCCGCCTGGCGAGATCGCGGTCAACGGCAAGTTCGGACCCTGGCACCGCGATGAGCCGGGCGACACGCCGCTGCAGGGAGCCTTCGACTTCGCGAAGGCGGACCTGAGCGTGTTCAAGGGCATCTCGGGGACACTGGCATCGCAGGGCTATTTCGGCGGCACGCTGGCGCAGGTGACGGCCACGGGAGAGACCAACACACCCGATTTCACGATTGCGGTCGGCGGGCACCCGTTCCCGCTCTACGTTCAATATCAGGCCCTCATCGACGGAACCAATGGCGACACGCGCCTCGAGGTCATCGACGCATGGTTCCTCAGTTCCTATCTGCACGCGACCGGCGCGGTGCTCGATGCGCCAAAGGGCGAGCACGGCCGGACGGTGACGCTCGATGTGGCGATGGACAAATCGCGCATCGAGGACGTGATGAAGATGGCGGTGAAGACCGCGGCGCCGCCGATGGTGGGCGGACTGAAACTGAACACCAAGTTCCTGCTGCCGCCTGGCGACAACGATGTGGTCGATCGCCTTCGCCTCGACGGGCAGTTCTGGATCAGGAAGGCGCGTTTCACCAACTACGACGTGCAGGGCAAGATCGAGGAGTTGAGCAAGCGCGGCCGCGGCAAAACGGCTGAGGTGGCAAAACCGCGAGTCGCGTCGGATTTTCAGGGACGGTTCAAACTGGGAAACGGTCGACTCGTTCTACCGAAAGTGTCGTTCGATGTGCCCGGTGCGCGGGTCGAACTGGCCGGCCACTACGCGCTCAAGCACGAGACCCTGGACTTCAAGGGCCAACTGCTGCTCGACGCCAAGATCTCGCAGACCACCACGGGGTGGAAGTCGCTGCTCTTGAAGGCGGTCGATCCGCTGTTCAAGCAGAAAGACGGCTCCGGCAGCGTGATTCCCATCAAAATTGGCGGATCACGGAGCGCCCCCGACTTCGGGCTCGACGTGCGCCGGGTGTTCGAGCGTGGAAATGAGTGAAGTGACAACAAGTTGCAAGACTCGCCCGTCGCGATGTCGGTATGATCGACTGACCGATGTGGATCGTCCGGATTGCGTTAAGACGCCCTTATACGTTCGTCGTGCTCGCGCTGCTCATCCTGATGGTGGGACCGCTCACCATCGCCCGCACGCCGACTGATATCTTCCCCAACATCAACATCCCCGTCGTCACGATCGTCTGGAACTACGGAGGCCTGGCGGCGGACGAAATGTCCACCCGCATCGTCTCCATCTACGAGCGCAATCTGACCACGACGGTGAACGACATCGAGCATGTCGAGTCGCAGTCGCTGCGCGGCATCGCCGTGGTCAAGGTGTTCTTCCAGCCCGGCGCCAATATCGAGCTGGCGGTGGCACAGGTGACCGCGTCGGCGCAGTCGCAGCTGCGGCAGCTGCCGCCCGGCACCCAGCCGCCGTTCATCCTCACCTACAACGCCTCCACCGTGCCGGTGCTGCAGCTCGCGCTTTCCGGCAAGGGACTGTCGGAGCAGCAACTGTTCGACATCGCGGTCAACTTCCTGCGCACGCAGCTGGCCAGCGTCAACGGCGCGCAGATTCCGTATCCCTACGGCGGCAAGCAGCCGCAGATCCAGGTCGACCTGCTGCCGGAGGCGATGCAGGCCAAGCACCTGACGCCGGCCGACGTGGTCAACGCCATCAGCGTGCAGAACCTGATCCTGCCCGGCGGCACCCAGAAGCTCGGGACGACCGAGTACGACGTCGATCTGAACGCCAGCCCGAGGACCATCGAGGAGCTGAACGACCTGCCGATCCGGACGGTCGGCACCAACACAATCTACATCCACGACGTCGCGCACGTCCGCAACGGCTTCCCGCCGCAGACCAATATCGTCCGCGTCGACGGGTCGCGCGCGGCGCTGCTCACGATTCAGAAGGTCGGCAGCGCGTCGACGCTCGACATCATCAACAACGTCAAGACCGCGCTGCCGCGCATCGCTGCCGGTCTGCCACCGGAGCTCCGGATCAAGCCGCTGGCCGATCAGTCGGTGTTCGTCGAGGCGTCGATCTCGGGCGTGCTGCGCGAGGCGCTGATCGCGGCGTGTCTCACGGCGCTGATGATTCTGGTCTTTCTCGGCAGCTGGCGCAGCACCGTGATTATCGCGGTCTCGATCCCGCTCTCGATTCTGAGCTCGATTATCGTGCTCAGCGCTCTCGGCGAGACCATCAACATCATGACCCTCGGCGGCCTGGCCCTGGCGGTCGGCATGCTGGTAGACGACGCCACCGTGGCGATCGAAAACATCAACTGGCACCTGGAGCAGGGCAAGGATCTGGAACCGGCGATTCTCGACGGCTCGGAGCAGATCGCCATTCCCGCGTTCGTCTCGACCATCTGCATCTGCATCGTGTTCGTGCCGATGTTCTTCCTCACCGGTGTCGCACGCTATCTCTTCGTGCCGATGGCCGAGGCCGTCGTCTTCGCGATGCTGGCCTCGTACGTCCTCTCGCGCACGCTGGTGCCGACGATGGCGAAGTATCTGCTGCACGCGCATGAGCCGCACGGCAGCGGGGCGGCTTCGCGCAACCCGCTGGTCTTGATCCAGCGCGCCATCGACCGCGGCTTCGTGCGCATGCGCGACGGCTACCGCGCCCTGCTCGAGCAGTGCGTCGACAGCCGCCGGCTCTTTGCCGTGCTGTTTCTCGGCGTGTGTCTGGCGTCGTTGCTGCTCGCGCGCTGGGTCGGCGAAGACTTTTTCCCGGCGGTCGACGGCGGCCAGTTCAAGCTGCACCTCCGCGCCGCGAGCGGCACCCGGATCGAAGAGACCGCAATGCTGGCCGACCATGTCGAGGACGCGCTGCACGAGATGATTCCGGCCGGCGAACTGGCCGGTGTCATCGACAACATCGGCCTGCCCTATTCGGGGCTGAATCTCTCGTACAGCACGTCGGCGCCGATCGGCCCCGGCGACGCCGACATCATGGTGTCGCTCGGCAAGGGTCACCGGCCGACCGCCGAGTACATCCACGATCTGCGGATGTCACTGCCCAAACGGTTTCCCGGCGTCACCTTCTCGTTCGTGCCGGCCGATATCGTCACGCAGATCCTGAATTTCGGCTTGCCGGCGCCGATCGACATCCAGGTGGTCGGGCGCAACATCGCGGCGAATCGCGTCTTCGCGGGACGGCTGATGTCGAAGCTCGCCCAGGTGCCCGGCATCGCCGACCTGCGCGTGCAGCAGGAGTTCAACCAGCCGCGCCTGCATCTGAATGTCGACCGCACCCGCGCGGCCCAGCTCGGGCTGACGCAGCGCGACGTGGCCACCAACCTGCTGATCTCGCTGTCGGGCAGCAGCCAGACCACGCCCACCTGGTGGCTCAACCCTGCCACCGGCGTCAGCTATGCGGTCGCGACGCAGACGCCGCAGTACCGGGTCGCGTCGCTCCAGGACCTCGGCAACATCCCGCTGACCGGGGCAGCCCGGGCGCAGACGCTGCAAGGGCTGGCAACCGTCTCCCGTGAGGTCGGCACGCAGGTCGCCTCGCACTACAATGTGTCGCCGGTGATCGACATCTACGGCGCCGCGCAGGGGCGCGACCTCGGCAGCGTGGCGCGCGACATCAACCCGATTCTGGCGTCGGCCCAGAAGGAGCTGCCACGCGGATCGCAAATCATCGTCCGCGGCCAGATCGACACGATGACGACGTCCTTTGTCGGCCTGCTGGCCGGCCTGGCGCTGGCTATCCTCCTGGTCTACCTGCTGATCGTCGTCAATTTCCAGTCGTGGCTCGATCCGTTCATCATCATCTCGGCCCTGCCGGCGGCGCTGGCAGGCATCGTCTGGTTCCTGTTTTTGTCGCACACCACGTTCAGCGTGCCGTCGCTGACGGGCGCCATCATGTGCATGGGCGTGGCGACGGCGAACAGCATCCTGGTCGTCAGCTTCGCGAAAGAGCGGCTGGAGAACGGGGTCGGCGCGGCGGTGGCCGCCGTCGAAGCCGGGTTCACCCGCTTCCGGCCGGTGTTGATGACCGCGCTGGCGATGATCATCGGCATGGTGCCGATGGCCTTCGGGCTCGGCGAAGGCGGCGAGCAGAACGCCCCGCTCGGCCGCGCGGTCATCGGCGGTCTCGCCCTGGCCACGGTCGCGACGCTGTTCTTCGTCCCGTCGGTGTTCGCGTTGCTGCACGGTGGAAAGAGCATCCCCAGGGAACCGGTGTTACAGGAAGCGAATGTCGAACCGTAGATCGTTTGGACCGTTGATTGGCGGCGTGCTGTTGCTCGCGGCTCTGGCGGGGCTCGCGTTCTGGGGCATTTCGACGCGCGCCACGTCGCTCGACGTCGTGACCAGAGAAACCCGTGAGCTGGCCGTGCCGACCGTGGCGGTGATCGCCGCCGAACGAGGGGCGCCGCAACAGGAAATCGTCCTGCCGGGCACCATGCAGGCGTTTACCGACGCCTCCATTTACGCGCGGGTGCCGGGCTACCTGCGCCAGTGGTACGTCGACCTCGGTGCACGCGTGAAGACCGGCCAGGTGATGGCTGACATCGATACCCCTGAAGTCGATCAGCAGCTCGAGCAGGCGCGCGCCGATCTCGCGACAGCGGAAGCCAATGCCCGGCTCGCGCAGTCGACCGCCGAACGCTACCGTGATCTCATCAAGACCGACTCGGTGTCGAGGCAGGATGTCGACAACGCGAACGGAAGCCTGGAGGCGAAGGCCACCGCGGTGACATCTGCGGGGGCGAACGTCAGACGGCTCGAGCAGCTCAAGGGCTTCGGCCGGATTGCCGCACCGTTTGACGGTGTGGTGACAGCCCGCAGCACCGACGTTGGCGCACTGATCGACTCCGGCAGCAACGCCAAGGAGCTGTTCCACGTCGCGGCGGTGCACCGGCTGCGCGTGTTCGTCAACGTGCCCGAGGTCTATTCGCGGGCGGCTCGCGCCGGAATCAAGGCGGACCTGACGCTGACCGAGTTTCCCGGACGTTCGTTCGCCGGCACGCTGGCGCGCACGGCGCAGGCGATCGATGTCGCGTCGCGAACGCTGCTGACCGAGATCGATGTCGACAACTCGAAGGGAGAGCTGCTGCCCGGATCGTACGCGGAAGTGCACCTCAAGCTGCCGGGCGAAGCCACGACATTCAAGCTCCCGATCAACGCCATCATCTTCCGGACCGAAGGCGTGCGGGTCGCGGTCGTCGGCGATGGCGGAAAGGTGACGCTGGTGCCGGTCACGATCGGACGCGACTACGGCAACAGCCTCGAAGTGGTCTCCGGCCTCAACGGGCGCGAGCGGATCATCGTCAACGCCCCCGACTCGATCGAGCCCGGAGATACCGTTCGGGTCGCGGAACCCAAGGCGGAGTGATGCGCTGGGCGGTGGCCGGCTTCCTGCTGGTGACACTCTCCGGCTGCGCGCCGAAAACCGCCTATCTCACGCCGACGGTCGACGTGGCGCCGGCGTTCCGCGAAAACGCAGACTGGAAGCCGCCGCAGCCAGCCGACGACGTCCTCCGCGGCACCTGGTGGGAGCTGTTCGACGATCCCGACCTGAACGCGCTCGAACCGCAGATCGACGTGTCGAGCCAGACCCTGAAGGCGGCCGCCGCTCAGCTCGCCCAGGCACGAGCCCTCGTGCGCGGCAGCCGCGCCGCTTTGTACCCGACAGTCGACCTCGCACCGTCCGCGGTGCGCTCCCAGCCGTCGGGCAACCGATCGGCATCGACGTTCCATCAAGCCGCCAATGATTTCCTGGTGCCGGTCGACGTGACCTACGAGGCCGACGTCTGGGGACGAATCCGCGGCGCGATCAGCGCCAGCCGCGCCGCCGCGCAGGCGAGCGCGGCCGATCTCGAAACCGCGCGCCTCAGCCTCCATGCCGAGCTGGCGTTCGACTACTTCACGCTGCGCGGAATCGATCGGGATCGTCAACTCCTCGACGCCGCGGTCGAATCGTTTCAGAAGGCGCTGGAATTGACGCAGAACCGCTTTCAGGGCGGCATCGCATCGCAAGCCGACGTCGCACAGGCCGAGACCGTTCTGGAAACGACCAGAGCGCAGGCCGTGGACGTCGCCGTCGCCCGCGCCGCGCTCGAGCACGCGATCGCGGTGCTCGTCGGCCGCCCGGCCTCCGCATTTCAGATCGCAGTCAAGCCGATGAAGGATGCGCCACCCTCGGTGCCGACCGGCCTGCCCTCTGAGCTGCTCGAGCGGCGGCCCGACATTGCCGCGGCCGAGCGCCGGGTTGCGGCGGCCAACGCACAACTCGGCGTCGCCACCGCGGCCTTCTACCCTCGCCTCCTGCTCTCGGGGGCCGCCGGCTTCGAGAGCAGCCCGCTGGGCAGCCTGCTCACCGGGACCAGCAGCTTCTGGACGATCGGGCCGACGCTGCTCGTCAACGTTTTCGACGCCGGCCGGCGCCGCGCCGTATCGGATCAGGCGCGAGCCGAGCAGGAGCAGGCGACAGCGGTTTATCGCCAGGCCGTGCTGATCGCGTTTCGTGAAGTCGAAGATCAGCTGGCCGCGCTGCGTATTCTCGACGAGGAAGCAGCGATTCAGCGGCGCGCCGTCGACGCGGCTGAGCGCTCGCTGGTTCAGGCGACCAACCGATATCGGGGCGGTCTGACGGGTTACCTCGAGGTCACCTCTGCCCAGAACGCCGCCTTGCTCAACCAGCTGACGGCAGCCGGCATCCTGACGCGCCGAATGAGCGCTAGCGTATTGCTGATGAAGGGTTTAGGCGGCGGCTGGCGTGCCTCGACCATAACACCGGAGTAGATAACCAGACCTTTTTGATATACACTCACGTATCTTACTGTCGTTTACAGTCATAAAGGATACGTTAGATGATGTTCAAGAAGTTCTTCCTCGCGGCCGCTGGTCTGTTTCTGCTCTCGATTCCGGCCCTCGCTCAAACGCCTGCGGGAACTCTCGCTGGCCGGGTTGTTGATGCAACCGGACTTCCGCTGCCTGGCGTCACCGTGACCGTTCAGGGCACAGACATCAACCGCGTGTTCACGACCGACGCCAACGGTCACTACCGGTTCCTCGAGCTCGCGCCCGGCGACTACAAGCTCACGTCGAGGCTGGAAGGCTTTACCACCAGCGTGCGGGAGCACATCGCCGTCGGTGTCGGCCAGACCGTCGAGCTGTCGGTATCGCTCGCGATCGGTGCGCTGACCGAGACCATCAACGTGACCGCCGCGTCTCCGATGGTCGACGCGCGGCAGACCGGCATTGCCACCAACGTCACGATTGACGAGCTCACCAACATTCCGACGTCGCGCGATCCGTTCTCGCTGCTGCGTTCGGTCAACGGCGTGCTGGTCGACCGCGTCAACGTCGGCGGCAACGAGACCGGCCAGCAGTCCAACTTCGTATCGAAGGGCACGCGCCCTCAGGATGCTGTGTGGACCCTCGATGGCGTCGCGATCACCGACATGGCGCTGGCCGGCACCTCGCCGACCTACTTCAACTGGGACAATTTCGAGGCCATCCACGTCGCGACCGCTGGCCAGGCGATTACCCAGCAGAGCGGCGGACCCGGGCTGGACTTCATCGTCAAGCGCGGCACCAACCTGTTCCACGGCGGCGCGCATTCGTACTTCGACAACGATGCGATGGAAGCGTCCAACGTCCCGTCCGAACTCCTGGCCAAGGGCGTCACGCCGGAGACCGCGGATCACAACCAGCAGATTTCCGACTACGGCTTCGAGCTTGGCGGCCCGCTCGTGCGCGACGCCGCGTGGTTCTACGCTTCGTACTCGGCGCAGGACGTGCGGCTGGTCCGGCGCACCGGCACCCTGGTCGATCGCACCCAGGTGAAGAATCCGAACGTCAAGTTCAACTGGCAGGCGACGCCCAGAGACATGTTCAGCGTCCTCTACTTCGACGGCTTCAAGATCAAGGACAACCGCAGCCCGGGTACTTCGGGCATCACGTTCGACGCGCCGACCGCGACCTTCCACCAGGACAACGCGTACACGAGCAACCCGCTGCACGGGCTGTTCAAGCTCGCGGACGATCGCGTCGTCCGCTCCAACCTGTTTCTGACGGCCAAATATGCGTATTACAACACCGGCTTCCTCCTCACACCCGAAGGCGGTATGGGGCTCGCGTCCGGACGTGATCTGACGACCGCCCGGTCGTACGGCTCGACGGTCCAGAGCTCGAACATCCGCCCGCAGATGAGCGTGAACCTCGACCTCAACTCGTTCCTGACCGGCCTGGGCGGATCCCACGACGTCAAGTTCGGCTTCGGCTGGCGCCGGGTGAACGCGACAACCGGCACGCTGTGGCCGGGCAACGGCATTCTGGGTGTGGTGCAGACGCCGACCACTGTGATCGCGCAGGTGTTTCGTGAGGGCAGCGGGACCAACCGCACGCAGTACGCCGACGCCTACATCGGCGACACGATTTCCAGGGGGCGCGCCAGCATCGACCTCGGCGTCCGCTATGACCACCAGGGCGGCCGCGCGCTGCCGAGCGTGACCGCGGCGAACCCGGCGCTTCCCACGCTCGTGCCCGGGCTGAACTTCGCCGGCTACGACGCACCGTTCACATGGAACAACGTTTCACCGCGGGCCGGGTTCACCTATGCGCTCGACGAGTCGCGGCGGACCGTGGCGCGCGCCAGCTACGCGCGTTTTGCCGGCCAGCTCGATTCGGCCAGCGTCGGGATGATGAACCCGAGCTCGTCGGCCGGAGTGGCCGTCTATCGATGGTCCGATCTCAACGGCGATCACCTGCCTTCGGCTGACGAAGTGCTGACCAACCAGTTCCTCGGCACCGCGAACGGCTTCAACGCCGCCAATCCCACCGCCGTGACCTCGGCCAACCGGATCGATCAGAATCTCGAGGCGCCGGTGACACAGACCGTGGTGGCCGGCGTCGATCGTGAGCTGCGCGCAAACCTTTCGGTCGGCGTGAACTACACCTACACGCGCACCAGCGATCTGCTCGGCAACGCGACCTACCAGGTGACGCCGCGGGTGGGCGTTTCGCTATCCGACTACGCGCCAGGCCCGACGCTCACCGGCACGCTGCCCGACGGCAGCAGCTACAGCGTGCCGACCTTCATTCCCAACCAGGCCGCAGTCACCGCCGGCGGCAGCGGCTTCCTGCTGACCAACTGGAACGGTTACTACACCGACTACCACGGCCTCGAGTTCAACGCCGCGAAGCGGCTGTCGAACCGGTGGATGGGCCGCGTCGGCTTGGCAGTGAACAACGCTCGCGAGCACTATGCGCCCCAGGCTCTGTACGATACCAACGGCAACCCGACCCGCACGATCACCGAGCCACTGGTCGACGGCGGACAGTTCGCACCCCAGAGCGCCGGCAACTCGGCGGGCAACGTCTACATCAACGCGCGCTGGCAGTTCAATGCGAACGGGATGTACCAGGCGCCGTTCGGGATCGATGTCGCCGCCAACGTGTTCGGACGACAGGGCTACCCGTTCCCGCTGTTCCGGACGCAGGCGCTCGGCGCCGACACCGGGCTGTCGGTGCTGGTCACACCGGCGATCGACACCTTCCGCTACGACAACGTGTGGGACACCGACCTTCGCGTCGCCCGAACTTTCAAGATGCGCACGATCAGCCTGCGCGTGATTGGCGATCTGTTCAACGTCACGAACGCGAATACGGTGCTGATCCGCAACAACAACGTCCTGTCGACGGCATTCAACACCATCGCGCAGAACGTCAGCCCGCGGATTCTCCGGGCCGGGCTGGTGGTGGGCTTCTAACCTTTTTCGTAGCCTTCGTGGTCGAGAATTTCGCGAGCTGCTGGTCTTCAGAGCGCGCGCTGGCTTCGCAGCCAGGCGCGCGCGTTTTTGTACTCCGGGCACGCCTCGGCCACCAGTTTCCAGAATCTCGGTGAGTGGTCCATGCGCTTCAGGTGCATGAGCTCGTGGATAAGCACGTAATCCCGCACCTCCTCCGGCATCGTCACCAGGCGCCAATTCAAGCAGATGTGTCCGCGGCGTGAGCACGATCCCCATCGCCACCGCTGATTGCGGATGCTGATGCGGTTGACCGTGAGGCCGTGCCGCGCTGCCAGTTCCAGCAACCGCGGCGGCAGTTCGCGCTTTGCACGGGCGATCGCCTCGCGCTGCTCGGCGCCACGCTGACGTTGGTCGCTCGTGGAGACTGGCTGGCCGGTGGGCAGTCGTCGTTCGTGGTCGCGCCGCTCGCGCTCCGCTTCCGCTCGCCTCAGCTGAGCCCGGATCCAGGCTTGTTCCCGCGCCGCGAACGCCGCGGCCTCCCGCCTGGAACCACCGCGCGGGATGGTCACGCGGACGATCCCCTGGTCGGTGACTCGAATCAGATAGCGGCGTGCACGCGGGTGACGGACGAAAACCAGCACCGGATTCGGAGTTCCACCGTCCGGATTCACGGTTCGCGGTTCCGGGTCCAGAATTCGCGGCTCAGGGTTCAGGATTGGCGGTTCGAGGTTCAGCGGCAGCTGCAACATCAGTGACCGCCGTAGACGAGGAAACCGCGCTTGCGGAGGCTGTCGGCCAGCGCGGCTTCCATCGCGACTGCCTTGGCGTAGGGCATCGGGTTCAGGTGAGCGTAGAGTCGCGGCACCAGCCGCTCGCCGCAGCGGCTCACGATCGCCGCGGCCTTGTAGCCCTTCTTGTGGTTCGCGAATCGCTCGTCGGGCGACAGGCCGGTCATGCCGACGTAATAACCGGCCTTGCCGTCGCCCTTCGGGTCGCGCAGGTACACGACGTAGACGGAATGATGATGCCGGCTCTTCTTCGTTCCGCGCGCCACCTTGGCCATCGCCAAATCGCTCGACCGCATTCTAGCGCGGCTTCAGTAGGTGACGCGGACGCGATACTTCAGCACGGCGGTACCGTCGGCGGCGACCGGCATCGCAAACGCCGCGGCCCAGGCGGCGGTCTTGGTCCATTCGTGCGACGACCGCACCATCTTCCAGGTGCCGCCGATCGGCTCGTTCACGTCGACAGTCACCGGCACGGCTTTGTGGTTGCGCAGCGTGATCTGGTACTCGAGCTCGTAGACGTTGCTGGCGATCTTCTCGAAGTCGGTCTGGTTCCGCTCGCAGGTGACGTCGAACGCGTTGCCGATCTTGAGGTTCAGCTCCTCGTCCTTCGGCGTATGCGCGATCCGATCTTCGCCCACAAACTGCGTGCCGCCCTTCGAGTCGGCCTGGTAGACGCGGACGACGCCGGCCGGCATCGGCATGCCGAGGCGGGCGCGCTCCTCGTTCTTGAACTGGTAGTAGACCTGCACGACATCCTTGATTGGCGATCCCGGATGCTGGCCGTTGCGGTAGTAGAACGACTGCCCCTCGACCACGTAGCGCTTGCGGAGCGGAATGCCGGTGCCGGTCAGCATACTGACCTGCTTGGTCTCGTTGTTGTTGATGGTCGTTTTTCGCGCCAGCGTGTAGAGGTGATAGTCCGAGAACGATTCCTGCGCCATGACCGCCTCCGCCGCCGGCGCCGCCGCTTTCCTGGCGTCAAAATTCATGGCCCTGTCCATCACCTGGCGAACGCGATTGAGGTCGCCCGCCACGAGCTGCAACCTGGTGTTTCTGAACGACGTACCGCTGCCGTTGGCCAGCGTCACCCAGCCATCGAGGTCGCCCGCCTTGTCATCGCGACTCACGGTGAGCACGTAGTCAGCGTTCCAGGACAGCTTGCTGGCGAGATACGACGCTTCGACGCGATGACGCGCTCCGCCGCTGTTGTCGAGCGTCCAGATCAGCGTGGGATGGGTGTACAAGTTGCCCGGCAATTCCGGGAACTTGATGTGATCGGCGCTCAAGCCGGTCACGATCTCGTTGCCGATGCGCCACACCGGCGCGTTGTTGTAGCTGAGGAGCCGGGCTGTGACTTCCTCCTCGCGCGTCTCGCCATTCTCCGAGCGCCGCCGTACCAGGGTCACGTCGCGGCCGACGTACTTCCTCAACAGCTTGTCGGGCTCGAGCAGATCGTACTCGTAGTTCTGCTCGAGCACGTTCACGCGCGCCGGTTCTGTGAGGGATCGGAAATGAACCGTCGCGGGATTGACGGTTGCCGCGATGTCCATGAATCGCAAGTCGAAGCTGCCGTGCGGCAACTGCAGCTCACGAACGTCGCGCACCAGCGCGATGTCCGAGTTGTAGACGGTGACGCCGAGCTCGACCTGGTCGTCGAGCGTGGACGAGTCCTGCCCCGCTGCGGGCGGCGGCGGGGCGGCGGGGGCGGCGTGCGTTGGGGTGAGGGCGCCGGCGGCAAGCAGTGCCGCCGCCAGCGTCAGTCCGATTGGTGTCTGCATGGAACGGCTCCTTTGTTGTCCTGCCCTTAGAACGGAGCCGTTCGAGAATCTTGCAGAAGGAGCCGTCAACGCGACGAAGGCGGCCGCCGCACGGGAGCGGCGAATCCGGCTAATCCGGCCCCGCGCGGGACCAGGTCTGGCCGCCGTCGCTGGTCGCAAAGGCGCGGCCGTCGACGGTGGTGACGGTCGCGTTCTCGGCATCGGTCGCGGTCACCGCGCGCAGGTCGACGATTTCCGGAAAACGCAGCCGACGCCAGGAGCGCCCGTCGGTGGAGAGCAGCACCAGACCCGACGGCCCGACGAGCCAGCAGACGGACGGCGACGGCGAGGCGCCAGCCGTCAACGTATCGGTCGCACCGGTGACCTCGGTGCGCCAGGTGGCGCCGCCATCCGCCGACCGCTGCACGCCGCCTCCGCGCAGCAGGCGGAATCGCGTCGCCGGGTTTGACGATACAATCACCGGCTCCAGGACGTTCGAGAACGCCAGAGCCCGCTTCGACGCGACCGGGGCGTTTCGCAGCGCGTTCGCATCGGCAGACTGCGCCTTTGCCGGCGCGGCACCACCAGCGGGGGCCGGCGGCGAGACAGCGGAAGGCGCCGCCGTCTCCGCAGCCGGCGTCGAAGGCTGCACGGGAGCCTCGGGCGGTGCCGGGGCCGCAGCTTTGTCGAGTTCGTCGACTTCGAGCTTGCCTCGAGCGCTCGCCGATGGTGCAGCAGGCGCTTTGGCGTCGCTCTGGGGCGGGGGCGGCGGTGCGACTCGCCGGCGCGCCTCGGGCGGCGACACCGCCGGCGCGCCCGCCCCGGCTGCCTGCCTCGATTGAGCCGGAGGCAATGGAGCCGGCTCCAGCTGACGATCCGCAGACCTCGCCATCTCCGACACCTGAACTGGGGCGCGGTTCGGCACAACCATCCAGATCAGAAGAGCAATCGCCGCGGCGCTCATTGGTACCACCCACGCCAACGTGCGAATCTGCCAGAACGCCGCCGTCGCCGGCGAGGGCGGGAGGGTTCTGATCATTGCCGCGAGCAGGCCCTGGCATCTCGAGCAGTCGGCCGCATGAGCTTCGGCCCGGGCTCGCTCGCGTGCATCGAGAGCCCCATCGGCCCAGGCCGCCACCGTTTCGGCGTCGAGGCAGCCGTCGGCCGGCGCGGCACTGGCACGTGCGCTCATCGTGGCGGCAAGCAGGCGATCAAGGGATGCGTCGCGATCCTTCTTCATGTTCCGCGGTTCGGGTTGGTCGATGCGCTGGCCCATCATCTAGAACGATCGGACGTCGACTTCTTGCGCGTCCCTTCGCAGCCCGGCGACGGATCGCCCAGTACCTGCTGCAGGTCCAAAGGCCCGGCGTCTTCCGACCCCGACTCGAAGCATTCGGCAACCTGCGCGTCGCTCAGCCGGTGCTCCGCCCGCAGCTCACGTTCGACATCCTCGCGAAGCGCCCGCCGCGTTCGCGCCAATTGCCGCGAGACCGTGGCCTCGTGCTCCTTCAGCAGGCGTCCCGTCTCGGCCAGCGTCAAGGCCTGAGCATAGTAGCAACCGAGCCGCAGGCGATCGCGCGCGTCGAGCCGACCGACGGCGCTGGCAAGCGCCTGGTGCAGCAGTCCGAGGTGGCGCGCTCGCTCGGGATCGGGGGGGTCGGACAGGCGCCCTTCTCGGCGTGGCGGAGCGCTGTCTTCGTCCGGCAGCGGCTCCAGCCGCTTGCGAGCCCGCAGACGATCGACGTAGCGCTGAGCCAGGACGGCCCGCAGCCAGGTGGCGAGGCTGCTGCGTCCCTGGAAATAGTGGAACAGCGATCGGCGCTCGCGCCCGCCTTCCCCCATGCCATACAACTCGGCGTATAAGGAATCGGCGAGGTCACGAGCGCTGCCGCTGGGATCGAGCGCGTCGGCCGCGCGGTAGAGCACCGGCCGGTACTCGAGCACGAAACGTTCCCACGCCGGCTCCTCGCCGGCGGCGCACCGGCGTGCGAGCTCGAGGTCGTGAGCGTAGGACGGGTTCACCGGCTGCGCACGGGCTCGACTTCTTCTTCCTCGTCATGGAACGGCAGGCCGTCGGTGAGCTCGGCCGCCTGCAGCATGCGCGGCACGCGGTCGATCGGCTCGAGCGTCTTGATCTCATCGCCGCCGTTGGCCGCCTGCAGCTCTTTGAACTTGCGCGCTTTCACCAGTACGTTGCCCTCGAGCGATCCGACCGCCTCGTTGTAGGCCTCGAGGCTCGACTTGAGGCGCGCGCCGAGCGTCTGGAACCGATCGCCCAGGGTCCGTACCGCCTCGTAGAGATTCCGGCCAAGATCGCTGATCTTCCGCGTGTTCTCCTCCATCGCCTCCTGCTGCCAGCCGTAGGCCACCGCCCGCAGCAGCGCAATCAACGTGGTCGGGCTCGCCGGAATGACCCGCTTTTCGACACCGCACTCAATCAACGACGGATCGTGCTCGAGCGCGGCGCTGAAGAACATCTCGCCCGGCAGGAACATGACCACGAACTCCGGCGTGGACGCGACTTTCTCGAAGTAGCTCTTCGCCGACAACTGCGCGATGTGCGTACGGACCTGGCGCGCGTGCTCGGTCATCAGGTTCTGTCGCGCCACTTCATCGGGCGCTTCGAGTGCGCGCAGGTAGGCATCGAGCGGCGCCTTGGCGTCGATGACGATACGCTTCCCGCCCGGCAGCCTGACGATGACGTCCGGACGAATGCGCTCGTCGTCGCCGGCTTGAAGGGTGTGCTGCTCCATGAAGTCGCAGTGTTCGATCATGCCGGCGAGCTCGACGACGCGCTTGAGCTGTAGTTCGCCCCAGCGGCCGCGCACGCCGGGCCGCTTGAGCGCATCGGTCAGACGGCGCGTTTCGTCGCGCAGGCTTTGCCCGGCGGTATCGAGCGACGCGATCCGCTGCATCAGCTGCGCGCCGCTCTCGACGCGCCGCCGTTCAGCGTCTTTGATTTCCCGGTCGACCTGCTCCAGCGTCTTCGCCATCGGCGCGAGCAGATCCTCGATCGCCTTCTTGCGCGCGTCGATATCGCCGGCTGCCTCGGCGCGCGCTGTTCTCATGCGGCTCTCGGCGAGGGAGAGAAACGCTTCGTTGTTGGTTTTCAGCGCATCGGCGCTCAGCGCCTGGAAGGCGTCGCGCAGCTTCGACTCGGCATCGCCGTACGCCCTGAGCCGTTCGCCATGGACGGCGCGCTCTTTTTCGAGCTCCGTCCGCACGCGGGCCTGGCCAGATCTGGACGCGAGCCAGCCGACGCTGGCACCCACGACCGCACCGATGGCGAGTCCGGTCGTCAGCGTGATGGCGAAGGTCAGAGGATCGATGGACATCAGTATCGCATGTTCAGATCGATCGCGGCCGACGGAACTCCAGGCCGGTAGGGCTGCGATCCTGTCGCCGCCGCATCATCGCGACACCACGTAGGGCAGCCACGCCTCGGGCAGCTGGAGTTCCGCGGCGTGAACCGCCGGCGCCAGCGTTTGCGCTGCGGGTGTGAGTCGGCGCACCTCGAGTCCGGCCGCGATTGATTGCAATGCATGTCGCGCCTGAATCTGCGCGAGCCGACGTTTGTCGGCATAGCGTCCGATTCCCTGGCGCGTGCTCTCCCGCGCCCCGGCACGGTCCGCCTTGAGCATGTCGAGCCGGCCCCGATTCACCGGCTCGAACGGCAACTGCCACTGGAACCGCGCGTCGGAGGCGGTGTCGAGTTCACCCGCCTGCTTGAACTCCCTGGCGCGAGCCAGATCCGCGCGATAGCAATCGAAGCACAGCAGGCGGGAGCGCCGGCAGTCACCCGAGGCGCCGTAGGTCGCTCGCTCGCGCTCGAGCGCCTTTCGGCAGGCAGGACACAGCACCTTGGGGCGTTTGCCTTCGAGCTCTCCTCCAGGAAACGTAACCCACTCTTCAGTAACGACTTCGTGCTTCGGGGCAGACATGCCAACCTCCGGTCTCCGCAGTACAACAATCGTGCCTGAGGACACTCTAGATTGGGGGAATGACAGGGGAGGTCAATCGGGAAATTGCAGATTGCAGAGGGCGGATTTCAGATTGGGGCAGAGTTCAGTTCGAAGGCAGAGGTTCAGACTGACCTCTGAAATTACACCGACACATACTGAACCGTGTTCCCGCAGGCAGTCAGGAACTTCATGAAGTCGGCGACGGTCACGGTCAACGTTCGGGTGTTGATGTTGGGATGAAACGCCAGTCGCGTCGCCGTCTGCAAATCGCTGTCGAGCGCGACTCGCACGGCGTGTTCGCGATCGTGGATGAGCCCGAACGGCGACACTGATCCTGGCGTCACGCCCAGATGCGTCATGAGACGCTCCGGCGACGCGAAGCTCAGCTTGCCATCGCCGATCTGATCGGCGACGGCCCGCAGGTCGGCCCGCTTCGAGGCCGTCATCACCACGAGATGGTGGCGGTTGCCCTTCTGGTTCCTCAAGAACAAATTCTTGCAGTGGGTCGCGTCGATGCCAGCCCAGTGCGACGACGCCTCCTCGACCGTGGCCACCGCCGGATGTTCATGTCGGGTGAACGGGATCGCCAGCTCCGTGAGCCGGGCGATGACGAGCGTCTCCTGCTCGGCGTTCGCGCTGTTCATGGAAAACGGCCGAGAGCCGTGAGGAGCTCGAGACGCGCGCGACGCAGCGTGTCTTCCGCCACGCCGACCGCCGTATCGGCGTCGCGGGCCCGCCCTTCGGCGTCGATCACCTCGATGTTGGTCGCCGCGCCGGCGCGGAAGCTGACGTTGACGATGTCGACGACCTGCCTGGCCTGATCGGCCGCCGCCTGTGCGCTGGCCAGCCCGCGGTCGGCGCTGGCGATCGCCTCGCGCGCCGCTCGCACGTCCGAACGAGCCTGCGTTTCCGCCCGGGTGTAGGCCGCGCGCGATTCGTCCAGCGTCGCCTGCCGCTCCAGTTTCAGGGCCTGCCGCTGTCCGCTGTCGAAAATCGGCACCGTCAGCTGGGTCACGAAGCGCCAGCTGTTCTGGGGCACGAAGAACTGCGACGGATACGTCGACGAGGGCTGAAACGACGCGTCGAAGTACGGCAGGCGATCCTTGCGGCTGTCGTCGAGCACACGCTCGGCGGCATCGCGCTGCGTGGCGTACAGCTTCAGGTCGGTGCGCCACGGGCCAGCCTGCAGCGCCGGGACCTCGGCCGGCACCGCGAACACGGGCTCGTCGCTGGCGTCGACCGGACCGTCGGCGGCGAGCAGGACACCCAGCGCTTCCTGTGCGCGGTACAACGCGAGCCGCGACGATTCGAGCAGCCCCTCGTCGAGCGACACTTCCTGCTGGGCCCGCAGCTCGTTGAGACGGCTGCCGGCCCCGCGCCCGAGCAACTCGTGCGCGTAGTCGAAATGCGCCTTCGCCAGGTCGCGCGCGCGCAGATTCGCATCCACCGTCCGCCGGCGCGCGATGATCGTCAGGTAGGCGTCGGCGGTTGCCAGCGACGTCTGCCGCCGGATCTCGTCCGCGTTGACCTGGGCGACCAGCTTGGCGTCGCCGGCCTGTGCGATCCGCGCCCATCGCGCCGGCGCATACAACGGCATCCGAATGTCGCCCGACGCCGTCAGCGAGTTGCGCGGCGTGACCGTGGTCCCCTGAAACTCCACGCCGGTGTTCAGCGTCGTCGTCGTGACGGTGCCGTTCACCTGCAGCCGCGAGGCGGAACGCGCGTCCAGCAGCAGCCCTTCCGCGCGCAGAATGCCGGCGGCCGCGAGTGCCGCGGATGGATTCTTCTCCACAGCGCGCCGGATGGCCTCATCGAAGGTGACGTGCTCGGTCGGCACCGACGTCTGGGCGAACACCGGGCTCACGGCGAACGCCATCCCCAGCGCCCAGACGATCGGCCTCCAGCGCCGCGCCGGTTCAAGCGCGCTCACGCCTGGCCCCCACACTCTTGACCACCACATACAACACCGGAATGAACAGCAGGTTGAGAAAGGTCGACGCCAGCATGCCGCCCGCCACCGCCGTGCCCACCGAGTGGCGCGCCTCGCGGCCGGCGCCGCTGGCCACCACCAGCGGCATCACCCCGAGGACGAATGCCAGCGACGTCATCAGAATCGGACGGAGGCGGATGCGGGCCGCCTCGATCGCGGCGTCCGCGATTGACATACCGCGGGCGCGCAGCTGCTCGGCGAACTCGACGATCAGGATCCCGTTCTTCGCCGACAACCCGATCAGCATCACCAGGCCGATCTGACAGTAGACGTCGTCGATCAGCCCACGTCCCCACTGGGCCAGAAGCGCGCCCATGATCGCCAGCGGCACCGACAGCAGGATGATGAACGGCAGCGTCAGGCTCTCGTACTGTCCCGCCAGCGTGAGATAGACGAGCAGCAGCCCGAGACCGAAGATCGCCAGCGACTGGCTGCCGGCCTTGATCTCCTCCAGCGACAGGCCCGACCACGAAAACGACATGCCCTGAGGCAGAGCGCGGCGCGACAGCTGTTCCATCAACTGCAGCGCCTGGCCGGAGCTGTAGCCGGGCGCCGCCGATCCGTTGATCTCGGCCGATCGAAACAGGTTGTAGTGGTTGATGCTCTTGGGCGCGGTCGCTTCGTGCACCGACACGATATTGCTGAGCGGCATCATCTGCCCGCTTGCGGTCCGGACCTGGTAGCGCTCGATGTCGTCCGGGTTCGATCGGAATTGCTGATCCGCCTGCACGTAGACACGGTAGGACCGGCTGTTGAAGTCGAAATCGTTGACGTACGCGGAACCCAGCAGGATTTGCATCGTGTTGGTGACATCGCTGAGCGACATGCCGAGGCTCTTGGCCTGCTGTCGATCGATGTCCACCACAATCTGCGGGTCACTGGCGGTGAACTGCGTGAACAGCGCTGTGAGCCCGGGCGTCTGGTTTCCCTGTGCGATCAGCTGCTGCGCCGCCGCCTCCAGGCCGCCGATTGGGCCGCCGCTCTGATCCAGCAACTCGTAGGTGAAGCCGCCGAACTGGCCGAGGCCCTGAATCGACGGCGGCAGGAAGGGGATGACCATCGCCCCGGGTATCTGACTGAACGCGCCGAACAACTGCCCGACGATGGCCTTGGCGGAATGGGCCTCGCCCGGGCGCTCCGGAAAGTCCTTGAGCTGCTCGAACAGGATGCCCTGATTCGGCGCCGATCCGGCGAAACTGAACCCGCCGGCCGCGAACATTCGATGATGCTCGGGCAGCTTCGACACAATCTGCTCGGCCTGCTTCACGATGTTCATCGTGTAGTCGAGCGACGCGCCGGGCGGGGCCTGGACGAGAATCATGATGTAGCCCTGATCTTCGTCGGGCACGAAACCGGAAGGGACGCGGTTGTAGACCCAGTAGGTCGCACCGAGCAGCAGCACGAAGACGATCGCAACGATGGCGCGCACGCGGACCAGCCCCCGCAGCGTCGACACCAGCATCGAGGTGCCGCCGTCGATTACGCGGTTCACGACGCGGAAGAAGGCGCCCTTCGGCTTCTCCGTCTTCGCCAGCAGCACGCCGGCAAGCGCCGGCGTCAGCGTCAGCGCGTTGAAGGCCGAGATTGCCATCGAGACCGCGATGGTCAGCGCGAACTGCTGATAGAGGCGGCCGGTCGTCCCTGGAAAGAATGCCACCGGCACGAACACCGCGGCGAGCACCAGGGCGGTCGCGATCACCGCGCTGGTCACTTCGCTCATCGCCTCAGACGCCGACTCCTTTGGCGGCCGATGGTGCTCGTGGATATGGCGCTCGATGTTTTCGATGACGACAATGGCATCGTCGACGACGAGGCCGGTGGCCAGCGTGACGCCGAAGAGGGTGAGCGTGTTGATCGAAAAACCGAGAAGCTTGACGAACGCGAACGTGCCGATGAGCGACACCGGAATCGTGATCGCCGGGATCAGCGTGGTCCGCCAGTTCTGCAGGAACAGGAACATGACGAGCACCACCAGCCCGATCGCCTCGATCAGCGTCGTCACGACCTCCCGAATCGACTCGGCGACGACCGTGGTGGTGTCGAATGCGACTTCAATTTTCAATCCTGGCGGGAAACGCGCGGACAGCCGCTTGATCTCGGCGTCGACGTCCCGGTACACCTGCAGCGCGTTGGCGGTTGGCAGCTGAAGCACGCCGAAACCGACGGCGTCGCGGCCCTGGTAGCGGGACGCCGTGCCATAGCTCTCCGCGCCGAGCTCGACCCGGCCGATATCCTTGACGCGAACCAGCGCGCCATCGGCCGACCGTTTGAGGATGATGTTCTCGAACTCCGCCGGATCGGTCAGGCGCCCGGCCGATCTCACGCTGATCTGGAACGTCTGCCCGCGACGGGCCGGCGCCGATCCGACCTGGCCGGCCGCCACCTGGACGTTCTGTTCCCGCACCGCCGCCACGACTTCGTCGGCGGTGAGATGGCGCGCTGCCAGCTTGTCCGGATCGAGCCACAGCCGCATCGCGTAGCGCCCGATGCCGAACACCTGCACGTCGCCTACGCCCGGCACGCGTTTGATCTCGTCGCGCACGAACCGATCGACGTAATTGCTGATGAACAGCGTGTCGTATTCGCCGTGTTCGGCGAACGCCGCCGCCGCCAGGACGAAATTGGTCGACACCTTGGTGACCGAGACGCCGACCTGCTTGACCTCATTCGGCAGGCGCCCTTCCGCCTGCGACAGACGGTTCTGCACGTCGACGGCAGCGATGTCCAGGTCGCGCGTGACGTCAAAGGTGACCACCACCGAGCTGGTGCCGTCGTTGCCGCTCGACGAGGTGATGTACTGCATGCCCTCGATGCCGTTGATCGCCTGCTCGATCGGGTTGGTCACCGCCGTCTCGACGGTCTCGGCATTGGCGCCGTTGTAGAAAGCGGTAACCGCCACCTGCGGCGGCGCCAGCTCAGGGAACTGTGCAATCGGCAGCGTCGGAATCGCGATGGCGCCGGCGAGGATGATCACCAGCGAACAGACGCTCGCGAGGATCGGACGATGGATGAAGGTGTCTACGAACACAAAGGGCTCAGGGCCAATTCAGGGGCACAGGGGTAAGGGCTGAGGGCAACGGGCTCAAGGCCTGCCGGCAGCGGACGGCGTCGATGCGGCCGCCGGCGCGTTCTGAATCGGCGCTCCGTCCGCAAGCTTTTGCGCGCCGGAGACGACCACTCTGTCGCCGGCTTTGAGACCCTCGAGCACCGGGTAGTTGTCGCCGACGATCGGGCCGACCTTGATCGGGCGTTGGCTGGCGATCAGCGCACCGCCCTTGCCAGGTTCGGCCACGAAGGCGAAGAACTGCCCGTTGATGCGGAGCACCGCCGTCACCGGAACCACCAGGCCGTCGAAGACCTTCCAGACGATTCGTGCGCGCACGTACTGGGCGGCACGCAGCTGGCCATCCGGGTTCTTCACGTTGCCTTTCACCAATATCGACTGCGTCTGATCGTCGGCGCGCGGCGACACGAAGCTGATGGTCGTGCTGGCGATACGCTGCGCGCCATCGCTGCTCCAGACCTGCAGCGGCAGGCCCACCTTGAGTGCCGCGGCACGCTCGATCGGCACCGAGGCATTCACCTCGAGCGTGTCGTTCTGATCGATCGTGGTCAGCAGCGTCTGGGGCGTGACCTGGCTGCCGACGCGGACGGGCACGTCTCCAACCACGCCGGCGGTCGGCGCGAGGACGGTGAAAAAGCGAAGCTGGACCTCCTGCTGCTGCACCTGCGCCTGCAACGCCTTGAGGTTGGCGTCGGCGGTGCGCTGTGCGGTATCGGTCTGCTCGAGCTGCTGTTTACTGATCGCGCCGGCGGCGTAGAGCTCGTTGTTACGCTGCTGCTGCTGACGCGCATAGCTGACAGCCGCCTCGGCCGCGGCCAGTTCGGCCTGCTGGCTCGACACCGCGGCCTGCTGCCGCCTGGCGTCGATCTGCATGAGCGGCGCGCCCTGGCGCACGCGATCGCCGGCGGTGACGAGAATTTTCGTGATCTGCCCATCGATCTGCGGCTGGACGGTCGTGGACCGCAACGACTTGAGCGACGCGACGTACTCGCTCGCGTCCTCGATTGGCGTAGTCTGCGCCGCCGCCAGCACGACCGGAGTTGGCGGCATGCCCTGGCCGGGCGCTGGCCCCGCCGGGGCGCGGTTACAGCCGCTGACCACGGCGGCCAGAGCGATCGCACTCGCGATTCTGCTGATCTCCATCTTTTCCGAGTCTATTACACGTGCGGCGGCGGGCGCTTGACATTATGTCGCGTCACGCCATATCGTATGACGCCATATGTTCAAGCGCGATCCTCAATCGCTCCTGCCGCTGACTCCGGCGATGTTCTACGTGCTCGTCGCCTTAGCCGATGGCCAGACCCACGGCTACGCGATTCTCAAAGACGTCGAGCAGCTGACCGACGGTTCAATCCGTCTCAGCACCGGCACGCTCTACGGGATCATCAAGCGTCTGCTGAACGACGGGCTCATCCGGGAAACCGGCTCCGGTTCGAAAGACGACGAGCGTCGCCGCTCGTACGATTTGACCGCGTTCGGGCGCGAGGTCGCCCGGGCTGAGGCCGCGCGGCTCGAACAAACGCTGGCCATCGCTAGACGCAAGGCGCTGTTCCGCAAAGCGTGACGATCGCCGAGGACACCTGACGATGGACAACCGAGCTGAGCGAGTCTTCCGTCGATTGCTTCGCCTCTTCCCCGCTGAGTTCCGCGGCGATTTCGGCGACGACATGGCTGCCACGTTCACCGATCAGCGGCGCGATGCGCTGGTGAATGGAGGGTCGATGGCCGCCTGGCGGTTGTGGTGGGACACCATTCGCGGCATCACAACCACGGCGCCCCTCGAGCATCTGGATCTGCTGGGTGGCGACGCGCGCTACGCGCTCCGCAACCTGCGCCGCAACCCGGGCTTCACGACCGTAGCGGTGCTCGCGCTCGCGATCGGGATCGGCGCCAACACCGCAGTCTTCACCATCATCAACGGTGCGCTGCTGCGGGCGCTCCCCTATGCCGATCCGGCATCGCTGGTCGCCCTGTTCGAAAGCGTGCCGGAGGCGCCGGTCGATAAATTCGACTTCTCCGCGACCGACTTCGAAATCGTACGCGATGCCGCGCGCTCGTTCACAGGTATGGCGGCCTACCGAAGCACAGCGTACGAACTATCCGGCATCAGCAACCCGGAGCGTCTGACCGCGGCGCGGGTGTCGCCGAACCTGTTTGCGGTCCTCGGCGTCGGTACCGCCCTCGGTCGAACCTTCACCGACAACGAGGATCGCGCGGGCGCGAAGGTCGCGGTCTTGACGCACGGCCTGTGGACGCGTGCCTTCGGACGCGATCCGGCGATTGTTGGACGCACGATCAGCCTCGATCGCCAGCCCTACACGGTCATCGGCGTAATGCCAGAGCGCTTCGTCTTCCCGCTGCGCGGCGCGAAGAGTAACGGTGAGCCGGCGGCTCTGTACGTGCCGATGTCGTTCTCGGCGGTCGAGCGCACCAGCTTCGGTGAGATGTACAACAACGGCACCGTCGCGCGCCTCAGATCCGGGGTTTCGATTCAACAGGCGCGGGGCGAGTTGGGAACGCTGACCGCGATGCTCGCCAAGCGCTACCCGCCGGCGATGCGGGGCATGGCCCGGCGGCTGACGCTGCCGATGTCACCCTTCAACGACGAGGTCGTCGGCGCGAGCCGGCGCATGCTCCTGGTGCTGATGGGCGCAGTGGGCATCGTGCTACTGATCGGCTGCGCGGACGTCGCCAACCTGATGCTAACGAGCACCAGTTCGGGTCAACGCGTGATGCCGACCGCTCGGCACTGGGTGCGAGCCCGGCGCGGGTGGTCCGGCAGCTGCTGACCGAAGGCTTCGTGCTCGCCGCAATGGGATGGGCCTCGGGCGTGCTGCTCGCCTACTGGACTCTGCAGGGGCTGCTGGCATTTGCCGGCGACACGCTGCCGCGTACCGAGTCGATCGGCTTCGACGGACGCGTCCTACTCTTCGCGTCGGCGCTCGCGCTGGTGACGCCGCTGGTGTTCGGGGTCGTCCCGGCGCTTCGGGCCGCGCTGGGCTCGACATTCGACGCGCTCAGGGAAGGCGGTCGCAGCGGCACGCCCGGTCACATGCGCCACCGCTTGCTCGGATGGCTGGTGATCGCTCAGTTCGCCCTCGCGCTGATGCTTTCGGTCTGCGCTGGGCTGTTGGTCCGCAGCTTCGTGCGTCTGGTCAATACCGATCCCGGCTTCCGCGCCGATCACGTCGTGACCGCCGTGGTGACGCTGCCGTCGGGCCGGTATGTCACCGGTGCGCAAGTAAAGCAGTTCTATCGGGAGGCGATCGACGCGGCGCGAGCGATTCCGGGCGTGACATTCGCCGCCGCCGGCAACGATCGTGCCTTGTACGTCCGCGAGCGCCGTGTCTTCACCCCAGATGCAACGGCGCGCGAGACTTCTCAACTCAGCCGCGTCATCGCCGTGACCTGGACGAGCGGGCAGTACTTCGAGGCGATGGGTATCCCGCTGAAGGGCGGCCGATTCTTGACCGACGCGGACGGCGTGGTCGGCGCGCGGGTCGTCGTCATCAGCGACATGCTGGCGCGTCGCCTCTGGCCCGATCAGGATCCGGTCGGCCGGCAGGTCAAATGGGGGGTACCGACCAGCCTGGCGCCGTGGATGACCGTCGTGGGGGTGGTCGGCGATGTGAAGCAGGGAGCACTCAACACCGACACCATCTCGCAAATCTATGAGCCGCTGGCGCAGGTCGGCGACGCCAGTGTCGGCGGCACCATCATCGGACAGGTCCGGAACCGTCAACCTCGTCGCGCGCACCGACCGCAATCCCGTCGCCGGAGTTGAGTCGCTGCGCGCGGCGCTACAGCGGTTGGATCCATCGCTGCCGATCTCGGGCGCGCGGCTACTCGGGGACGTCATCTCGGAATCTGTCAAGCCACAGCAGTTCAGCATGGCCGTCGTCGGGCTATTCGCCCTCGTTGCGCTCGGGCTCGCGGCGATCGGTATCTACGGTCTGCTGGCGAACGCGGTCAGCCAGCAGACCCACGACATCGGCGTGCGCATGGCGTTGGGCGCGCGGGCGGCAGATCTGATTTGGACCGTGCTGCGGCGCGCGCTGACTTTGATGACGACCGGTGTCGCGATCGGCATGCTCGGTGCGGTCGGCCTCACGCGCGTCATGGCCGGAATGCTCTACGAGGTGCGCCCGACCGACGCCATCACGTTTGCCGCTGTAGCGATGCTCCTCGCCGCGCTAGCCGTTGCGGCCAGTCTCCTTCCGGCATGGCGCGCCGTGAGAGTGGATCCGCTCGTCGCGCTGAAGGCAGAATAGGCTTGGCCCGCACAATCGTGTAGGGTATAGACGAATTCTGTAATGCGGCAAGCTCGAGCCGAACCAGTCAATTACAGGATCTTCCGGCGTTTCGGACAGAATGGTATGCCCGCTCGGCGGCATCCGCCTTGCCTCAAGCGAATCCAACATGTTTGCCTCGTTCCTTGCCCGCTTCTCCCACGACCTGGCCATCGACCTCGGCACGGCCAACACCTGCATCTTCGCCCGTGGCAGAGGCATAGTCGTCTCCGAGCCGTCGATTGTGGCGATCAACAAGATCAACGGCCGGATTGAGGCGGTCGGCACCGAGGCGAAGGAGATGCTGGGCCGGACCCCTGGCAACATCACCGCGATCAAGCCGATGAAGGACGGTGTCATCGCCGACTTCGAGGCCGCGGAGAAAATGCTCACGCACTTCATCAAGAAGGCGCACAAACGCAGCGGGCTGTTGCGCCCGCGAGTGGTCATCGGCGTGCCCACCGAGATCACCCAGGTCGAGCGACGCGCGGTTCGCGACAGCGCGATGCGCGCCAAGGCCAGCGAAGTCCACCTGATCGAGGAAGCGATGGCCGCGGCGATCGGCGCGGGGATGCCGATCACCGAGGCCTCCGGCAACATGATCGTCGACATCGGCGGCGGCACGACCGATATCGCGGTCATCTCGCTGGCCGGCGTCGTCTACGGCAAGTCGGTCCGCACGGCCGGCAACGCCCTCGACGAGGCGATCATCATGCACGCCCGCAAGGCGCACAACCTGCTGATCGGCGAGCGTACGGCCGAACAGATCAAGATCGAGATCGGCTCGGCGTTCCCGCTCGAGCGCAAGCTCACCATGGAAGTGAAGGGGCGCCACGTGATGGAAGGGCGGCCGGTCACCGTCACCATGAACGACGACGAGGTGCGCAAAGCGCTCGGCGAACCGGTGCGTGCGATCGTCCAGGCCGTCCACGACGCGCTCGAGCGGATTCCACCCGAGCTGTCGGCCGACATCTTCGACCGCGGCATCATCCTCACCGGCGGCGGCGCGATGCTGAAGAACCTCGACAAGCGCGTGCGCGAGGAGACCGGCCTTCCCGTGCAGCTCGCCGAAGACCCGCTGTCGTCGGTCGTTCTCGGCGCAGGCAAGATGCTGTCGGATTTCGAGCTCCTCAGGCGAATATCGTTGGACTGATTTCAGAAACTTGGGATTTGAGGATTTGAGGAATTGAGGAATTGAGGAATTGAGGATTTGAGGATTTGAGGAACTGAGGATTTGAGGAACTTAGAATTTGAGGAAGTGAGAATTTTGAAACCTAGTTAAACCCATCGGCATTTGGTGTGCAACTGCGTCGGACAGGCCCACCAGAGCCGACGACCTGCGCGCTCGCACAAAACGTTTCGCGTTCGCTTGCGAGCTGGCCCACAGCTCCACAGCTCCACAAGCTCCACAGCTCCACAGCTCCACAAATCCTAAGTTTCCAGTATCCTGTCCTCCGTGCCGCGCAACGCCGAGGTCATCCGCCAGTGGACGATTCTGCGCGAGATCGAGCGCTCGCCTGGAGGAGGCGTCACCATCGACGAGCTGGCAAGCCTCTGCGAGGTCACCACGCGGACGATCCGCCGCGATTTGAAGGCGCTCGAGGAATCCGGCTTCCCGCTCTACGACGACAAGACGCACGACGATGGCAGGACGCGCTGGCGGGTGAACGGTCAGGCGTTCAAGGGACTGTCGGCCGGCCTCACGGTGTCGGAGTTGTGCGCGCTCTATTTCAGCCGCACGCTGCTGGAGTCGCTCTCGGGGACGCCGTTTCGCGACGATGTCGAGAGCGCGTTCCAAAAGCTGTCGTCGGTGTTGACGCCGCACATGCGGACATTCCTCGACCGGTTGCCGCGCGTCATCGCGACCAAAGCAGATCCGATGCGGCGTCACGACGACCCCCGTCAGCAGCGGTTCATCGCGCGCGCGCTCGACGCGACGCTGCACCTGCGCCAGACCACCCTGACGTATCACTCGAAGGCGAGTGAACGCACGAAAACCTATCTGGTGCATCCCTACCGCCTCGCCTACGCGCAGGGCGGCCTCTATTTGCTGGCCTACGTCCCTGAGTACCGCGAAGTGCGCACCTTTGCGGTCGAGCGAATCCAGGAAATCGCGCCGCTCGAGGAGCGCTTCACTCCGATCGAAGAACTGCCCAACGCGGCCTTTCCCCATTCTCTCGGTGTGCACTCCGGACCGCCCGACCATGTCGAGATCGAATTCGAACCGGCCGTCGCCGACTACGTGCGGGCACGCGAGTGGCACACGTCGCAGCGGATCCGCGATGACGCGTGCGGCCGCCTGACGATGTCGCTCGATGTCTGTCTCGATCGCGCGCTCCAGAGCTGGATTCTGAGCTTCGGTCCGTTCGCACGGGTCATCGCACCAGTCACCCTGGCGCGGCGAATCGCCGAGCAGTTCGACGAGGCCAGAGCGAGGTACGCATCATGAGAATCGGGACCACGAAGCCACGAACGCACGAAGACACACTCGAAGAAGATCACTGGCCGTTCTTCTTCGTGCGTTCGTGGCTTCGTGGTCCCGTCTGGGTTGTTGCCTGTTTGCTGTGGCTGGCGCCGAGCGCTTTGGCTGCGACGAAAATGATCCGTGCCGGCAAGGTGATCGGCCCGGCTGGGCAGGTGCTCACCAACGTCGTGATTGTGGTCGACGGCGATCGCATCGCCTCCGTCACTACCGCGCCGCCCCCGCCAGGAGCCGACGTCATCGACCTGAGCCGCTTCACGCTCATTCCCGGCCTGATCGATCTCCATACCCACATGACCTATTTCTGGGATCCGGCATCGGGAACGCGGCCGCTCAATCAACCGCGGCGGCCTGCCGGCGTGACCACCGTGCTCGCCGCCGAGAATGCCAGGCGCACGCTCGATGTCGGCGTCACGACGGTGAGGGACCTTGGAGCCTCGGGCGATGTCGACTACGCGATGCGCGACCTAATCAACATGGGCAAGATGGTCGGCCCGCGGATGTTCGTCGCGGGACAGGGACTATCGGCGCCGCGCGCCAATGCGCCAAAGCCCGACTATCGTCAGCTGGCCGAAGCGCGGGTCGCCGCCGGCTCAGACTGGGTCAAGGTCTACGGATCGCGGGGCAGTTACCAGAGCGTCGACACGACGCAGACGCTGACATTCGACGAGATGAAGGCGGCCGTCGACGGCGCGCACGCGAAGCATCGCCCGGTGGCGATCCATTCCTACGGGCCGTCCGGCGTGAAAGACGCGGTCCGCGCCGGCGCCGACTCGATTGAGCACGGCATCGATCTGGACGACGAGACGATCGCCGACATGGTGAAGCGGGGCACGGTCTGGGTGCCGACCATCGACCACAACCGCTACTACGTCGAGGCGAAGGACGAATTCGGCTTTGCGCTCGACACGATCCCGCCGCTTCGCGCCTACATCGAGAAGAACCTCGAATCGACGCGCCGCGCGTTCAAGGCGGGCGTGAAACTCGGCATGGGCTCCGACGCGGTCTACAGCATGTTCGGCCAGAACACGCGCGAGCTCGGCTGGTTCGTCAAGGCCGGGATGACGCCGGCGCAGGCGCTCGCGACCGCCACCACGATTCCAGCGGCCCTGTTGGGACACGCCGGCGATCTCGGGGCGATTGCTCCCGGATATTTTGCCGATCTGGTGGCGGTCGAAGGTGACCCGCTCGCCGACATCGACGTCGTCATCAACAAGGTTCGCTGGGTGATGAAAGCCGGAGCGATCGTTGTCGATCGCACCGCCGCAAGTCCGGCGACACCGACCGCGGGTACCGGCGCCGGGGAGCTGAAAGCACTGGTCGAGCAGTTCCTGATCAACCTCGGCGATCACGACGTCGACAAAGTGGCGGCGGCGCTCGCGCCCAAGGCGATCGTGATTGTCGCGCGGCAGCGCCCCGCGACCAACGCCGGCCAGTCCGAATGGGCCAACAGCGAGCAGAGCGGCGATGAGTGGATCGCGGCGATGAGAAAAAACGCCAGCCCGACGATCTTCCGCGAGCCGTTGACCAACGTCACCGTGACCATCGACAGCGATCGTCTCGCCTACGTGCGGGCCGACTTTCAGGTCGTGCGCGACGGTAGGGCGCTGTCGCATGGCGTCGATCAATTCACGCTCGTGCGCGAGCCCTCGGGGTGGAAGTTCAGCGTGATCGCCTATACGTCGATGCCGGTGCGGTAGAGGGCTGGATGGGCAGGAGGGGCGGACCACGACGGGCTGGAGGGGCAGGACGGGCGGGATCGGCAGGACACGCAGGATCGGCAGGATGGGCGGGACGGGCAGGATCGGCAGGACGGCGGGAGTGGTGTTTACTCTCGAAACCAATGGCTTTCGAGGTGATCGATCCATTTTTGCGCGGTATGCACTACCCAACCGAGAACCATGGACCCCTTCTCAGCCTCGCTCCCATCCCGATCCTCCTGCCCATCCCGCCCTTCCTGCCCGTCCCGCCGGTCCCGCCCTTCCTGGCCGTCCCGCCGGTCCAGCCCCTGTGATCCGCCTGCTCGCCATCGACATCGACGGGACGCTGCTGGACGGCCGCGGGCAGCTTCCCGACGCCCATCGCGACGCGTTGATCGAGGCATCCGCAGCGGGCCTGGAGATCGCGCTCGCCACCGGTCGCAGCTTTCATTTCACCACGGCGGTCGTCGAGCGTCTGCCGATCCCGCTCACGCTGATTGTCAACAACGGCGCGGTGGTGAAGCGGAAGAGCGGTGAGACCGAGCTGCGGCACGTGCTGGCGCGCGACACCGCGCGCCACATTCTCGACCACACCCGTCATCTCGAAGACAGCGTCGCCATCGTCTTCGATCGACCCGACGAGCGGCAGATCGTTTTCGAGCGCATGGACTGGTCGCATCCCAACCGCCGCGGCTACTACGAACAGAACAAGGCCTTCATCGCACAGGCGGGCTCGCCGCTCCGCGACATGCTGAGCGAGGATCCGATACAGCTGATGTTCAACGGCCGGGTCGAGGCGATGCGTGTGCTGGTGGAATCGTTGCGTACCCTGCCGGGCGCCGAACGCTACTCGGTCGCGATCACCGAGTACGTCGCCCGCGATTTCGCGCTCGTCGACGTCAACGGCGCTGCCTGCTCGAAGGGGACGACGCTGGCGGCGTGGGTGAAACAGCGCGGGTGGGATGCCGACGACGTGGCGGCATTCGGCGACAATCTGAACGACGTCGAGATGCTCGACTACGCCGGCACGGCCTACATCATGGGCAACGCCACCGCCTCGCTCAAGTCGCGCGGCTACCGCGAAACGGCGAGCAACGACGAGGGCGGCCTGGCACTCGCCGTCCGGGCGTGCCTGCACTCCCGATAGCCGGCCATCAACCGTCACGCTCTGCCATTAGGGCGCGCTTCACATCCTCGGCGTTCACATCCTCGGCGTTCACATCCTTGTCGTTCACATCCTCGTTCGTTCACATCTTCGTCGTTCACATCCTCGTCGTTCACATCTTCGTCGTTCACATCTTCGTAGCGGCCGGCCTTCAGGCCGGGCCGAGCCGAGCGACGGGCTGAAGCCCGTCGCCTACGTACTCGTAGCGGCCGGCCTTCAGGCCGGCCGAGCGACGGGCTCAAGCCCGTCGCCTACGTACAGCTGAAAAACGCTGTAGCCATCTGTCATCTGCCCTTAGCCCTCAGTCAGATTGGCCATCAGCTATCCCCAGCCCACCCGTTCGTATAGGCTCCCGGCTGCCGGACCCGGCTATCATTGACGGGTGGCACATCCCGAACGAACCTCCCGATCGTCGGTCGCGGTCGACACCGCCAAGGCTCCGAAAAAAAAGGCATTCACCGCCGGCTCCTGGGAAGAAGCGCGCCGCCTCATCTGGACCCACCGCAAGCGGCTGGCGCTCGGCCTGGTGCTGATGCTGATCAACCGTCTCGCGGGCTTCGTCCTCCCGGCATCGACCAAATACCTGATGGACGATGTCGTCGCGAAGGGACACTGGGATCTGCTGCCCAAGCTGGCGATGGCGGTCGGAGCTGCCGCGATCGTCGACGCGGTCAGCTCGTTCGCCAACTCCCAGATTCTCGGTGTCGCGGCCCAGCGCGCCATCACCGACATGCGCAAGGACGTCGAGGCGCACGTGATGCGGCTGCCGATTCGCTACTTCGACTCGACCAAGAGTGGCGTCCTCATCTCGCGCATCATGACCGACGCGGAAGGCATCCGGAACCTGGTCGGCACCGGACTGGTGCAGCTCTCCGGATCGATTCTCACCGCGGCGATCGCGCTCGGTTTCCTGATCTACCTGAACTGGAAGCTGACTGTCGTCACGTTGATCATCCTGGTGCTGTTCGGCGGCGGAATGGCGACGGCGTTCAAGCGGCTGCGGCCGTTGTTCCGCGAACGCGGGCAGATCAACGCCGAGGTGACGGGTCGGCTGGCCGAATCGCTCGGCGGCGTCCGCATCGTCAAGGCCTACACCGCCGAGAAGCGCGAGGAGTTGGTGTTCGCGCAGGGCGCGCACCGCCTGTTCCGCAACGTCGCGCAGTCGTTGACCGGCGTGTCGTCGGTTACCGCCTTCTCATCGCTGGTGATCGCCGCCATCGGCATCGCGATGATGCTGATCGGCGGATCGGCGATCCGCGCCGGCGAGATGACCATCGGCGACTTCTTCCAGTACTTCGCCTTCACCGCGATGATCACGATGCCGGTCATCCAGCTGGCTTCGATCGGCACGCAGCTGAGCGAAGCGTTCGCCGGGCTCGACCGCATCCGCGAGATCCGGCGGATGGCGACCGAGGATCAAGAGGACACCGATCGCGAAGCGCTCGCCGACATCCGCGGCGAGATCGCGTTCGAGGATGTGACGTTCGAGTACAACGCGGGTGTGCCGGTCCTGAAGAACGTGACGTTCACCGCGCCGGCCGGATCGACCACGGCATTGGTCGGATCGAGCGGCTCCGGCAAGAGCACGCTGATCAGCCTGGTGATGACCTTCAACCGGCCGCAGTCCGGCCGCATCGCCGTGGACGGCCACGACCTGACCTTGGTCAAGCTACGCGACTACCGCCATCATCTCGGTGTCGTGCTGCAGGACAACTTCCTCTTCGACGGCACCGTCGCCGCCAACATCGCCTACGGCAGACCGCACGCCTCGCGCGACGAGATCAAGGCGGTCAGCCGCATCGCCCACTGCGACGAGTTCATCGAGGGCTTCGAGAAGGGCTACGACACCATCGTCGGCGAGCGCGGCGTGCGTCTTTCAGGCGGCCAGCGCCAGCGCGTCGCCATCGCGCGCGCGATCCTGGCGGACCCGAAGATCCTGATCCTCGACGAAGCGACATCGAGCCTCGACAGCGAGAGCGAGGCGATGATCCAGGACGCGCTGAAAGCGCTGCGCGCCGGACGGACCACATTCGTGATCGCGCACCGCCTGTCGACGATCCGCAGCGCCGATCAGATCATGGTGCTGGAGCACGGAGAAATCGTCGAGAGCGGCACGCACGAGCAACTGCTGGCCGTGGCCGGCCGGTATCGTCAGTTGTACGACAAGCAATACAGTTTCGAGAAAGACCGCTTCATCAACCCGGGCGAGGATTTCACGCCGGAGCCGGAGACCGTGACCGCCCCGGCTCGCGTCAGCAACACCCTGTAAAGGCATTGCCGATGTCGGAGTTCCGATTGCAGATTTCGGAGTTCCGTTGCAGATTTCGGGGTTCGGTTGCAGATTGTATCAGCGGTCCCCGGCGCCGCTCGCCAGCACGTTGACTGACTGACGGATCACCGCGCGCGCCTGGCCGTCGGCGCCGAGCAGATTGGCCCGCACCTCGTACACGCCGGGCGGCAGGCTGCGAAACTCGAACATGTTCGTCCTGGGTGCCCTCTCGCCCTCCAGCTGAATCTCGCTGCTGCGATAGAAATCGTCCGACTCGGCGACGATCTCGACGGCGCGATTGTCGGGGTCGGCAAGGATGGTCGCGCGAACCACCAGATTGGCCGGCGCAAACGCCACGGCCGGAGAGACTTTCAGCGTGATGCGTTCGCCGGCGCCCAGGCGCAGCGTGCTGGCCAGCATCAGGATTCCAAAAAGAACAACTCGCACTTTCATCACTTCACCGTCGTTTCTTGCCTTGACTGACCGGCATTCCAAACCCCGGCCCGGTATCGCCGCCTGATGCGGTCCCCTGCCGGCAACTGCAAGCTCCAGTCCACCGCTGCCAGTGCGCTCGAAATGGATGCGCATGAAGTACCCTGAGTTGACCCGGAGGTCTCTCGCATGCGTCGTCGCGTTGTAGTCAGTCTTGCGTTACCGCTTTTCGTGCTCGCCGTCACTACTCTTGGTGCTCAAACGCCTGGCAACGTTACAAGGCCCGCATGGCTCGATGGCTATCGCGACCCGGCGGCGCGGCTGATTGGCGAAGCCGTCAGCACGACATTCGCCTGGGATCGCCTGTCGATGCTGACCGACAGCATCGGCAACCGCCTGAGCGGCACGCCCGCACTCGATCGGGCGATTCGATGGGCAGTCGCTGAAATGAACAAGGATGGACTCGAGAACGTGCACACGGAACGAGTGCTGGTGCCCAAGTGGGTGCGCGGCAGCGAAAGCGCGGAGATTGTCGAGCCGGCGCGCCACTCGATGGTCATGCTCGGGCTGGGCGACAGCGTCGGCACGACCGGTGAGAGCATCAAGGCCGAGGTCGTGGTGGTCCAGAGCTTCGACGAGCTCGAGACCAGAGGCTCGGCCGCGCGCGGGAAGATCGTGCTCTTCAACGTGCCGTTCACGAACTATGGCGAGACGGTGCGGTTCCGTTCCGGTGGACCGTCGCGCGCGGCGCACTTCGGCGCCGTCGCCATGCTGATTCGCAGCGTCGGCCCGGCCGGGCTTCGCACGCCGCATACCGGCAGTCTTCATTACGCCGGCGACGCACCGAAGATTCCGGCCGCGGCGATCTCGGCCGAGGACGCCGACCGCCTCCAGCGCATGGTCGATCGCGGCGGCAAAGTCGTCGTCCGGCTGAAGATGGAGGCGCATTTCGAGGCCGATGTCGAGTCGGCCAACGTGGTCGGCGAGATTCGCGGCCGCGAGCGGCCGGACGAAGTGGTGGTGGTCAGCGGCCATCTCGATTCGTGGGACGTCGGCGCCGGCGCCACCGACGACGGCGGCGGCTGCGTGGTGTCGTGGGAGGCGCTGCGCATCATGAAGAAACTGAATCTGCGTCCCCGCCGCACCGTTCGCGTCGTGCTCTGGACCAACGAAGAGAACGGCGGGCGCGGTGGCCTCGCCTACCGCGACCAGCACCGCGCGGAGCTCGCCAGGCACGTGATGATGATGGAGTCGGACAGCGGGGTGTTCAGACCACTCGGTTTCGGGTTCACGGGGAGCGACGCCGCCCGCGACACCATCAAGGCGATCGCGACACTGCTGGCCGGCATCGCGGCCGACCAGATCAGCCCTGGCGGAGGCGGCGCCGACATCGGGCCCAGCATGCAGGAAGCCCACGTCCCCGGGTTGTCGCTCGAGGTCGATGACTCGAAGTACTTTCTGATCCACCATACGCCCGCCGACACCATCGACAAGATCGATCCGGTGGAGATGGCGAAATGCGCGGCGGCCGTGGCGGTGATGGCCTACGTCGTGGCCGACCTGCCGCATCGGCTGGGTGAATAGAACAGGCTATACTTTTGTGATGAGGATATTGCCCGTCGCGGCCCTTCTCGGCGTGCTGACCGCCTGCTCGCCCACCTCAGCACAGCAGGCCCGACGGCCCGCGCCCACCGAGACGGTGGCCACGGTCGGCGCCACGACGATTACGCTCGCCGACGTGGATGACAAGGCGCTGGAGCAGCCGGTGTCGAACTTCGGCAGCGCTAAGCTGTCGCAGGCGCTCTACGAGGCGCGGCGAGCCGCACTCGACGAGATCGTGGCCAACACGCTGATGGATGCGGCGGCCAAGGCACAGGGCATCGATCGCGCCGCGCTGATCGAGAAGGAGATCACTTCGAAGGTGGCGCCGGTATCCGACGCCGACGTCGCCGCGTTTTATCAGGCCAACCAGTCCCGCCTCCAGGGCGCTCCACTCGATCAGGTCAAGCAGCCGATCCGTGGCTATCTCATTCAGGAGCGGGCCCAGGGCATTCGCGCCGCCTACGTCGACTCGCTGAAGGCAAGAACCAGCGTGAGAGTGATGCTGGACCCGCCGCGGCAGACCATCAAGTCGCCAAACAGCCCGAGCAAGGGATCGGCGAACGCGCCGATCGAGCTGGTCGAGTTCTCCGACTTTCAGTGCCCGTTCTGCCTGCGGGCGGATCCGACCGTGCGGCAGGTGCTGAGCACGTACGGCGACAAGATCCGGTTCGTCTACCGGCACTATCCGCTTCCCAATCACCCGTTTGCCCGGCCGGCCGCGGAAGCGGCCGCCTGCGCCGGCGAGCAGGGCAAGTTCTGGCCGTATCACGATCGATTGTTCGCGAACCCATCGAAGTTGACTGACGCGGATCTGAAGCAGCACGCGAGCGAGCTGGGCTTGAACACGACGCAGTTCAACAGCTGCGTCGATACCCACAAGCTGAAGGCGCTGATTGACGCCGATGTGAAGGATGGCGAGGAGGCCGGCGTCAACGGCACCCCGGCCTTCTACATCAACGGCCGGATGATCAGCGGCGCGCAGCCGTACGAAGTCTTCAAGAAAATCATCGACGAAGAGCTCGCCGCGAAATAGACGTGTGTCCGCAGAGCCGGGCCTTGGGGCCCGGCCACCTCGCTGCGTTCTCTACTTTTTCCCCGAAGTGCCGACTGCGCCGTTCGCCTCGCGCGCCAGCTTCAGATGCTCTTCGAGCGTGGGCAGGGTTCTGGCGGCCCAGGCCTTCACGTCCGGATCCTTGCCGCTCTTCGATTCCATCTTGAACTCGTTGACGTCTTTGACATGGTCGCTGACCATCGCCTTCATGTAGGCCTGGTCGAAGGCCGGTCCCGTCAGCTTCATGAGCCGATCCTGCAGCGCCTTCTCCTCAGGCCCGATCGTGCCTGACAGCGTGATGTTCTTGCTTTGCGCCAGCGTCTTCAGCTCATCGTTCGCCTTGCTGTGATCGTCGACCATGCGCTGGCCGAACTTTTTCACGGCATCGCTGGAGGCTTTCTCCGCCGCCAGCTTGCCGAGCTCGACCTCGGCCATGCCGCCCTGTGCGGCCTTCATCACGAACGCCTGGTCGGCCGCCAACACCGGCTGAACCGCCATACCCAGCATCACCGCTGCCCCGAGAATCGCCTGTTTCATCATGCCACCCCTCACTTTCAGCAAAAGGCCGTCGCAAGGGGAGTGCCAGCGGAACGACAACGTTCTGCGTCGCGCGAGCGTCAGCCGAACCGTTATCGATAGGACGGCAAGTTGATGAGCAGAGACGCGGCAATCGACGCCGCGCTGGCGACGAGGCAGCCGACGGCGATCAACATGTGATCGCCCCGCTCGCGAGTCATCGGATTGAGAAACGCTGACGTGAAATATCCGCCGGCGAAGCCGCCGAGGTGGGCGAAGTTGTCGATACCTGGAACGAGCAGACCGAAGATGAGCGCCTGGATCATGATCGACACCGCCATCTGCTTCGCCATGCTGCTGCCGGTTCGACCGTAATGATAGAGCGCGCCGATCATGCCGAACAGCGGCGCCGAGGCGCCGACGGTCAGGCCGGCGGCATGAATCAACGGCAGACTCGGAAGGTAGGCGCCGGCCACCGAGCTCAGCGTGAACCCGGCCACGCCGCCGGCGGTATAGATGATGACGGTGCGCGCCGGGCCGAACAACTCGGTCAGCGCCGGCCCCATCTGCCAGAGCCAGTACATGTTCATGCCGATGTGAAGCAACCCGGCGTGCAACCAGCCCGCGCTCAACACCGTCCACCACCGGCCGTCGACGAACACCGGATACGCGCCACTCGCGCCGAACCGCCGCAGCACCTCCGTGCTCGGCGACAGCAGCGACATGATTCCGCCCGCGCCGATGCCGGAGCCGGACATCAGCAGAGTCGCCACCCACACCGTGACGCAGGCGCCGACCACGCTCTGCGTGAAGCTGAAGTCAGCACCGAGCCGGCGCAGCGCCGGCCCGAATCCCCACAGGCCGGGGTTCGCCCGGCCGCACGAGTAACACCTGGCATCGCGGACGCCAACCAGCGATCCGCAGGACGGGCAGACGACGGAGCCGGTGGTTCGACGGTTGAACACGGTTCACCAATGATACTGGTTCGCGGGGGTTGGTTCAGAGACTGACGATCAAGCCGACCAGAACGCCGTAGACGACGTGGGCCACGAGCGTGACCAGAAACGTGCGCCGACCATAGTTCAGCATGAGGAAACCCGGCGGCTCGATCAGCGTCATATCATTGGCCGCCGTGTCGGAAGTCGCCATGCGCGGATGGACGACCGGCAGCAGCACGGTGACCAGGACGGTGGCGACGAAGACCGCGTGCAGCGCGCCAAGCAGCGCACCGAGCTGCCACGACGCGCGGCCGACAATCGCGAAGAACGCACCGTACAGTTCGGCAAAACCGACCCCGAGCACGAAGTAGACGATGTAGCCGATCGCGCGCGCCTTGCGGCGATTGTCGGTGAACGCGGTCCCGAGCAGCAGCGCGAAGTCCATCCGCGTCATCCCGAGCTCGATCGCCGTCTTGATGATCGTCGTCATCGCCAGCGTGCCGATCACCCCGCCGGCAAGCGCGGCAGCCATCATGACGCACCGCCGGTCGAGATCGCGATGGCCGCGTCGATCAAGGCCAGATGCACGAGCGCCTGTGGAAAGTTGCCGAGAAACGCGCCGCTGGCTGGATCGATCTCTTCGGAAAAGAGGCCGACGTCGTTGGCGCGCGCGGTGAGACGCTCCATCAGGGCGGTCGCTTCGTCGCGACGACCGCACCGGGCGAGCGCGCTGACCATCCAGAACGAACAGTTCAAGAAGCACCCTTCCCGGCCCGGTACCCCATCGTCGGCACGATAGCGATAGACGACATCGCCGTGCCGAAGCAAACGGTTGACGGCGTCGATGGTGCCACGAATCCGCTCGCCGCAGGGATCAGCGTACTCCACGAGCGATAGCATCAGCAGGCTGGCGTCGACGTCGCGGCTGCCGGCGGTGCGGGTGTAGCTGCCCAGTTGGTCGGACCAGCACTCGCGGTCAACGTAGGCGCGGATGGCTTCAGCTTCCCGGCGCCAGCGGGCCGAGTGCTGGCGCGGCAGCTCGCCGCGCTCGGCCAGCCGCGCGGCACGGTCCAGCGCCACCCAGCACATCACCTTCGAGTGCGTGAACTGAAACGGACCGTTGCGGACCTCCCAGATGCCGGAGTCGGGCTGCCGCCAGATGGCGCACACGTGGTTGGCGATGCGCCCGAGTACGGCGCCGGTATCCTGATCGAGCGCGTGATGCCCCTCGCTGTAGAGCCAGGCGGTTTCGAACAAGGCGCCGTAGATGTCCAGCTGGGTCTGGCCGACCGCGCCGTTGCCGACGCGCACCGGCCGCGATCCGCGGTACCCGGCCAGATCGATGACCCGCTCGGAGCCGCCGATGCCGCCGTCGAGGCGATAGAGCACGTGAAGCACGGGCACCGTGAGCGCGGTCGCCTGCATGAACCACCAGAAGAGCGAGCGCGCATCATCGTAGCAACCGAGCTGCAGCAAGGCGTCGATCATGAAGTTGGCATCGCGAATCCAGCAGAACCGGTAGTCCCAGTTGCGCTGGCCGCCAATCTCCTCGGGCAGGGATGTCGTCGGCGACGCCACTGTCCCCCCCGACGGCGCGAAAATCATCAGCTTCAACGCGAGCGCGCTGCGGGCGACGAGCTCCGCCCAGGGGCCGTCGTAGTCGTGCGCCTGCGACCAGCGCCGCCAGAACTCGATCGTCTGCTCCAGCCTGGCCTCCACATCCTTCCGACTCGAGAAGATCACCGGCTCGCCATACGCGCTCGTCATCACCAGCATCGCGCGTGCTCCGGCAACGGCTTCGAATTCCGCTTCCAGGCCAGCCTCACGCCAGACGGCTGCGCCCGCGCCCCAGCTGCGCACGCCGATCGCCTCGGCGCCCCATAGGGTCACCGGGATGCCGTGGCGCCATTCGCAGCGCGGCAGACCGCGCCCGTAGTCGAAGCGCGGCGCACAACGCCAGCGCATCGGCACCCGGCCGGCGACACCCTCTATCGTACGAACCAGTTCACGCATCGGATCGAGGTGATCGTTGGGCAACGTCATGGCGTCGAGCAGGCGCACCGATCCCTGTTCGGTCAGGAAGGTGGTTTCGACGACGTTGGTCCGCGGCAGATAGCGACGCGTGGACCGATAGGGGACGGCCGGTCGGACGAAAAAGCTGCCGCCGCGGTCGGCATCGAGGATGGCGGCAAACGCGCTGGGAGAATCGACGTTCGGCAGGCAGAGCCAATCGATGGCGCCGTCGCGGGCCACCAGCGCGATGCTGCGCCCGTCGCCGATGACGGCGTAGTCCTCTATCGCGGCGTAGCCATCGATGCGCATCAGCTCGTTGGGGGAGGCCGGTCGTCGCGGCTAATCCCGTTCGACGCTTTCCTTCTTGGGGCGCATGTTGCCGGCCAGAATCCGCTTCCGGAGGCGGATCGTCGACGGCGTCACCTCGACCAGCTCGTCGTCGTTGATGAACTCGATCGCCTGTTCGAGCCCGAGCTTGCGCGGCGGGATGAGACGAATCGCCTCGTCGGCCGATGACGCGCGCATGTTGGTCTGCTTCTTTTCCTTGCAGACGTTGACGTCCATGTCGGCGGTGCGCGAGTTCTCGCCGATGAGCATGCCCTCGTAGACCTGCACGCCGGGGTCGATGAAGATCTCGCCGCGCTCCTGGAGGTTGAAGATGGCGTAGCTGGTCGCTATCCCGGCGCGGTCGGCCACCAGCGCGCCGTTGACCCGCGACGCGATCGCCCCGTGCCACGGCTCCCAGCTCGAGAAGATGTGGTTCATGATGCCGGTGCCCTTGGTGTCGGTCATGAACTGCGAACGAAAGCCGATCAGGCCTCGCGCCGGAATGCGGAATTCGAGCCGCACCCGGCCGCTGCCATTGTTCACCATCTTGGTCATCACGCCTTTACGCTCGCCGACCTGGGCGATGACGATGCCTTGATGGTCCTCGGGGACGTCGATGATCAGCTCCTCCACCGGCTCGACGATCTGGCCGTTGATGCCCTTGGTGACGATGTCGGGACGCGACACCTGCAGCTCGAAGCCCTCGCGCCGCATCATCTCGATCAGGATCGACAGCTGCAGCTCGCCGCGGCCGATCACCTTGATCTGCTCCGGCGTCTCGGTAGGTTCCATGCGGATGGAGACGTTTCCCAGCAATTCCCGGTCGAGCCGATCCTTCAGCTGGCGCGACGTGACGTACTGACCCTCCCGGCCGGCCACCGGCGAGGTGTTGACGCCGAAAATCATGTGCACCGTCGGTTCGTCGATCGCGATCGGCGGAATTGCGATCTGGTGCTCCATGTCGGTGATGGTCTCGCCGATGGTGATGTTCTCGATGCCGGCGAGGCAGACGATGTCGCCGGCGGCGGCCTCCTGGATGTCGACCCGCTTGAGACCGTCGAAGGCGTAGAGCTTGGTGACCTTGGTGTGCTGCACTTCGGTATCGAGCTTGACCACCGCAACAGCGTCGCCGATCTTGACGCGCCCGTTGAAGATGCGGCCGATCGCGATGCGGCCGACGTAGTCACTGGAGTCGAGATTGGCAACCAGCAATTGCAGCGGGGCGTCGGGGTTGCCGCGCGGCGGCGGCACGTGCTCGACGACGGCGTCGAACAGCGGCCGGAGGTCGTCGCCAGGTGCCTCGGGATTCAAGCTGGCGGTTCCGACCCGGGCGTTGGTATAGAGCACCGGGAAGTCGAGCTGATCCTCGTGGGCGTCGAGGTCGATGAACAGGTCGTAGACCTCGTTCAACACTTCCGCAATGCGCGCGTCGGGCCGGTCGATCTTGTTGATGACCACCAGCGGCGTCAGGCGCCGCTCGAGCGCCTTGCGCAGGACGAAGCGCGTCTGCGGCAGCGGCCCCTCCGATGCGTCCACCAGCAGCATCACGCCGTCGACCATCGACAGGGTCCGCTCGACCTCGCCGCCGAAGTCGGCGTGGCCCGGAGTGTCGACGATGTTGATGAGCAGGTCGTGATAGTGGACGGCGGTGTTCTTTGCGAGAATAGTGATGCCGCGTTCACGCTCCAGCTCGTTGCTGTCCATCGCGCGCTCCGCCACGCGCTCGTTGGCCCGGAACGTGCCGCTCTGGTGCAGCAGCGCGTCGACCAGCGTGGTCTTGCCGTGGTCGACGTGCGCGATGATCGCCACGTTGCGGCGGAGCGGGTTCGCGACATCTCCTTTTCCCGCCTGCGATGAAGGCTTTTCTACTGACAGAGACATCCTCTCAGTATACAGGAGGGCTCAGGGCATAGGGCTGTTTGTCAGGCGCGACAGGATTTCCCTGGCTCGCTCTCCGAACTGATCATCCTCCACGACTTTCTCACCAGATTGCCGGCCACCGCCAGCCGCTCGCTCGGTGTCGGTCCGGCCGGGCACGGCCGCCGGAGGCGCGACCCTCGTCCCGGCGCAGGCCGAAAGCCCGAGCATGAGAACGAGAATGGCAAGCCTCCGAAATGCCGGCGCGTCGCATCGGGCATCATCAGAGCGGAGTTGGTTTCCGTGTCGCGCGAGCTCGGCCTCTGTATCGTCTTTGATTCGTGGTTCTCCGGTCCCGGGTCCGTCCCACCGCAGCGGCTGGCCGGCCGGCCGTAGATGTACACGCAGTAGCCGACCAAGCCGGAACGCCAGCGCAGCCTGCGCGATGCCGATGTCGACGTCGACCTGGTAGTGTCCGGCTTTCGCCGGACCCGGGTCCGCCTGAAGTCGGACGCTACCCGAGGCTGTGTCAGTCGGGTTTGACCAGAGCCTTCGGGAGGCGCATCGCCTCGGCATCGGCCAGCGCCTGATTGAGTTCCGAGAGCGTGTAGGTCCGTGCGCCGATCGCGCGCCAGGGAATCGACCCGTGATGCCGCTCGAGCACGCGCAGGGCGCGAACGAAATGCGACACCTCGCTGCCCCAGCAGCCGCGGATCTCGAGATGCTTCCTGTTGATCTGCTGATGGACGTTGACCGCGCTCGGTCCGGCGTCGGTGTAGTGGCCGGCGATCACATAGCGGCCGCCGTCACGGATCAAGTCGAGCGCTTCCTCGACGGCACGCGCGGAGCCGGCCGCTTCGACGGCGATGTCGACGCCGAGTCCTCCCGTCAGTTCGCGCACGATGTCCCGCCGTTTCGCCGCATCGATGTTCCGGACATCGACGACCTGATCGGCGCCCATCGCGGCGGCGAGCTCGAGGCGGTCCGCCGGGGCGCCGAAGGCGATGACGCGGGTCGCGCCGGCCAGACGCGACAGCGCGATGATGCTGAGGCCCACGGCGCCCGTTCCCTGGACCAGCACGGTATCGCCCAGGGTGATTGCGGCACGATCGACCGCATGGACGGCGGTGATGAGCCCGCAGCCGCCGCTGATGTAGGTCTCGGCAGGGACGGAGTGTGGCAGCTTCGCGATCGTCACGCCCGGCTCGAGATAGATCGCCTCGGCCCAGCCGCCGAACAGTCCCTCCTGCGCGGAATCGGTGATGCCGTAGACGCGCCTGGCTTCGCATCGCGTCGGCGTCCGGTTGACCGCGCAGGCCCGGCAGCGGCCGCAGGTGCGGTGAACGTCGAAAAAGACCAGCCGATCGCCCTCGACGACCGTCGCGCCGTCGACGCCGCGGACATCGCCGCGAACCTTGGCGGCGATGCCGACCGAGACATGGCCGGGAATGATTGGGAACGGCACGCCGGCCAGGCGACCGTGCCAGATGTGCACGTCGGTACCACAGACTTCGGAGTAGAGCGTGTGCAGGAGAACCGACCCGACCTCGAGCGCCGGCTCCGGGAATTCACGCAACTCGACCGGCGCGCGAGGCGCCGGCATGACGGCGGCTACAATTGGCGGCAAGGGCGCTAGAATACCCCATGCCTCTTTTCGAATACGAATGCCGCGGTTGCGGCCATCGCTTCGAGTACTTGACGCGCGAGAGCCAGTCGCCTTCATGCCCGGCATGCAAGGGCGTCGAGCTGCAGAAGCTGATGTCGGTGTTCGCCGCGCAGTCGAGCACGCCGGCCAAGTCGTCGGGGAATTGGGATCGGCCGATCAGCGCCTGCGGATCGTGCGGCGACCCGCGCGGCCCAGGCGCCTGCAGCATGAACTGAGTCCGGCGAGCGGCCTCTTTACGCCAGTGCCAGCGGGCGGATCGGCGATCCGGTGGCGCCGCGCAACTTGAGCGGAATTCCGACGAAGGCGAACTCGTTCACCTTTGCCGCGGCGAGTTCCTCGAGATTCAGGTTCTCGATGATATGGATGCCATGCGTCACCAGCAGGTGGGCGTGGCCGAACAGCGCCATCTTCGTGTCGGGATCGCGCTCGGTCATGCAGTCCCACGCCATGTTGTCCGCGCCGACCGCGACCACGCGCTGGTCGGCGGCCCATAGATTTCCCGATTTCGAGATCCCCGCGGCATTCAAATAGGTCGCTTCGTCACTCCACGACGTCGCGTAACCGGTGCGGACCAGCAGCACGTCGCCGGCGTGGATGGCGACTCCTGCGGTCCGCGCGGCTTCACTCAAGTCGTCGGCGGTGATCGCGTAGTTCTGCGGCAGCTGCGCCACGCGCTTGGTGCCGGCCACGTCGAGGAGGACCCCGCGGCCCAGAAGCGGCCGCATCGTCTCGGCGCCCAGCTGGCGGTAGCCGTCCGTCCGCTCCACGTCATCCACTTTCACACCGCCGTAGAACGCCAGGTCGCAGGCCTGGTGACACAGCGCGTCGATGTGGGTGCCGCTGTGCTCCATCATGGTCAGGACGCCCGACGCGCCGGAACGCGGGCCAAACTGATCCGGCCGGTAGGAATCACGATGGCGACGGTGGAGACCGTAGAAATAGCCCGGCTTGTGCGCCGGGTGCACCGGCATCCCGGCAAAGCGCGGCTGCTCGAGATCGAAGATGCGGGCGCCAGCGAGCTGATCGATCAGAGTCATGCGGGTGGTGCTCACCACATCGTACGCGCGGGATAGCGCGCCACGATCGGATCGGGCGTGAGAATGATCATGCCGTGGACGATGGCCTGGCTGACCAGCAGTCGGTCGAACGGATCGCGGTGCAGCCACGGCAGCCTCGAGGCGTGCAGGGCAGACTCCTCGTCGATGGCCAGCGTGGCGATGCCTCGCTCGCCCCGCATCTTCGGGATGTAGCGGTCCGGATGATCGGGCAGCGTCAGCTTCCCTGCCGCGTGCTTGAGCGCGATTTCCCACGCCGACGCCGCGCTCAGGAACACTTCGTTGTCGGCGTCACGAACCAGGTCCTGAATCCTGGCCGGGAGCGACGGCACGCCGGTCAGCGCCCACAAGAACGTACAGGTGTCGAGCAGCAGCTTCATTTCTTGCGCCCGCGCCGGGGCGCGCGCTCGTAGCTCGGGCTTGCCTCGGCGACCCGCGGCGGCTTGTCCACCTCCGAGACAATCGGCCCGTGGTAGAACGCATCGAGCCAGTCGTCAGGCATCGGCTCGAAAAACGACGGCGGGATGACGATGCCGGTCACGCCTCCCAGCCGGCGCGGCTGGGTGCGCTTCTGCTCGACCGCCCGGAGCTCCGCCACCGGCTGGTTCCGCTTGCAGATCAGGACCCGCTCACCGGCCGCCACTTTGTCGAGATACTCGGACAGTTTGGCCTTGGCTTCGTGAATGTTGATCACAATCATAGTCATGATTATGACCATGTAGGAGCTTCAGATCAATGCCTGACCAGCCTGATCACGCCGGCCTGTTCGCGCGCCCGCAGGTAGGTCATGACGTCGGCGAGCGGCAGCGGGTCGAATTCGCCCGACAGGAAGTCGCGAAATTCGAGCGCCGTCTTCTTCTGGCCGAGCAGAATCGTCGCTTCGGCGTTCATGTGTTGCGGCAGACCGGTCGGCTGGCCGCCGCGCCCGCCGCCGCCCGGTCCACCGCCGCGACCGCCACCCGCCGCTCCAGGCGCGGCGTTGCAGCCGGAAAAGCTGCTGCCGTTGACGCATTCGATCAGCAGCGCCGACGCCTCACGCTCTTGGGCGGTCATCGATGGCTCGGCGGCCGCGGTCCCGTGCTGCGCCGTCTGCAGCGCGTACGCCGCCTTCGCCTCGTCGAGCAATACGCCTGCCCGCTTGTCAATGAGCGGTTCGAATGCCTGCACTTTCTTGTCGCCCTCGGCCAGGCTGTCGAACAGGACGCGCGTCGATCGGACGACCGCTTTCTCCACGCCCGCCTGGTGCCGGATGGCGATGACGGCTTCCTTGTATCCGGCCGCGAGCGACGCCGCATTCCCCGCGTCGGCGATGTAGGACAGCGCCTTGCGGTACGATTCGCCCATCCGCTCGGTTCCACGCGACAGGTTCTCCGACAGAACGCGTGCAGCCACCTCGTCGCCGCCGCTCGCGAGCACGGTCATCGCCCCGGTCGCCACCACGGCGGCGCGCTTGTACTGGGTGGAATCCTGCTTGTCCGGCGTGTCCTGCGACGAGTGGTACCAGTTGTCGGGCCAGGTGATGAACATCACCGCCGGAATACCATGCTGCATGTAGGTGACGTGATCGCTCGAGCCGTAGTGCTTGTCGATCTTGATGTAGAACGCATCGTCGCTGCCGCTGGGCGCCTGCACCGGCAGGCTCGGCGCGTAGCCGTTGGCGCGGAAACGGATGCGCTCGCGGGTGATCTCCGAGACGAACTCCATCATGCTCTGGCCGATGTCGTTGAGGAACGAGGGGAACGAATCGGGCGTGCGCTGGAGGATCCAGTAGCTTCGAGAGGTCGACAGGCGGATGCCTTCCATGTCGAAGTTCACGTCTGCGATGACTCGCTTCGCGATGTCGGGATGCGCGGTGAGCCACGCGTTGGTGCCGCTGATCTCGGGCACCCACAGGAAATGAATGGTGTGCTTCGGCTTGGGCAGCTTCCCTTCCGCGACGAGCTTGATGTAGGCGCGGCCGACCTCGAGCGTCAGCGCGCAACCCGAGTTGTCGTCGTTGGCGCCCTGTTTGAGATAGCCCTCGTAGAGATGACCCGAGATGATCACATCCTGCGTCGAGGCCGGATCGCCGGCAATCGTCGCGTGCACCGTTTCGAGCTCGCCCGGCAGCGTCTCGGCCTTGATCACCGATCGGAGCGACAGCTTCTCCCCGCGCGCCAGGCGCGCGACCAGCTCGTGCCCCTGACGCGGCGACACTGCCCAGCCGAAGCCGTCGGCGTTGACGGCGATGCTCGACGACGGGATGACGTCGACGCCGCGGTCGGGGTAGAGCGTGCTGTAGCCGACCGCGCCAACCGCGCCGCGCTGCGAGGCCATCGCGAAGATCTGTGCGACGCCTCCGCCGCCGATCGCTACCTTTCCTTTCACGTCCTTGCCGGCGTAGTCCTCGGCGCGCGTGCCGAGGCCAACGTCCACCAGCTCGCCGGTGACGTCGCCGTTCCTGCTGTTGGCCGCCACCGACACCGCGACGTCGTGAATGTCGTAGAGTTTTTTCTGTTCGGTTGGCGTGACCAGCCACAGCTCGCCCATGGTCGGCGCCCAACTCCGCTGGGGCGACGGAAACGACTCGATCTCGACGCTCGAGAACCCGTACTCTTTCGCGAAGCCGGCCATCACCTCGCTTTCGCGGAAATGGCCCTGGTACTCGGCGATCGGACGGATGCGCGGATAGGGCACCAGTTCCATCACGTGGTGCATCGCACGTTCACCCGACGCCTCACTGACGATGGCGCGCATCTGCTCGTGGGTGAGCAGGGTGCGATCCTCACGCTCCTGGGCGAGGGGAACGGCGGCGTAGGCCACGGCGGCAACGGCACACAAGCCGAGCAACGTTGGTTTGATCATGCGCCGGATTATGACTTGAAACGCAACAACCCGGTCCGGCGCACGGCGGGCGGCGGAAACGTGAGCGCGGTGTGGGCGGATGACGGATGGTTCACCTTCGACGGCCGTCCCGCCTGCTGCAGGCGCCGGTGCGCCTCACCCCACTCGGGCAAGTCGGCGCCATCCTGCGTCCAGTGCACCAGCGACGCTTCATCGCACCACTCGAGCAGGCTGCGCATGGTCGGGCCGTGCGGCTCGGCGTGCATGAACGCCTTCATCGACGCCTCGGACGTCCAGCTGGTGCTGGTCCAAAACGTGCGGCGGTCATCCTTCAGCAGGGCGACTTTGAGATTGCCATCGGAGGCCGCGGCCTGCCGCGCGATGCGCACGGTCCGGAAGAAAAATCTCGGCAGAAATCGCCATGACCGCACGCGCAGACGCGTAATCGAAACCACCGGCATGGGTGCGTGCCTACTTGTGCACGGGTCTTGGCAGCTTGCGGTCGGTCATCGCCGACTGGTACGCGAAGGTCGCCATCACGATCGCGGCCTCGCGGATGTCGTTCACGTCCAGACGGTCGGGGGTGTCCATGTTGGTGTGGTGCGTGCGGATGTCGTAGTTGCCGTAGTCCTGGATCGGATTGAAGCCGGGCACACCGACATCGGTGAAGCTCAGGTGATCGGTTGAACCGACCGGCTCGCCGACGTTGCGGCGGGCGCCAATGCTCTTCAGCGGCTCGAGCCAGCTGTCGAAAATGGGGCGCACCTCTTCCTGGTTCTGCAGGAACCAGCCGTAGATCTTGCCGGTGCCGTTGTCGATGTTGTAGTAGACGTCGAACTTGTCGCGCGCGGCGGCGTTGGCCGGCCCGGCCAGATGCTCGGCGACCCACGCCTTCGACCCGAGCAGTCCCTGCTCCTCGCCGGCCCACAGCGCCACGCGGATTGTGCGCCGCGGCCGCGCGCCAATCGCCTCGAGAATCCGCATCGCCTCGATCACCGTCGTCGAACCGTCGGCGTTGTCGGTGGCGCCGACGCCGGTGTGCCATGAATCGAGGTGCCCGCCGATCATGACGACTTCATCCTTCAGCACCGGATCGGTCCCGGGCAGTTCGGCGACGACGTTGTAGGCGTTGCCGCCGTCGGCATCGTAGAACTTCGTCTGCACGTCGACGCGGAGCTTGACCGGGATGTTCTGCTGGAGGTAGCGCGCGATCATGTTGTAATGCTCGGCGCTGAGCGTGACCGACGGGACCGCACCGGGCCCTTCATCGCGGCCGGTGACGAATACGGTCCCGTGCTCGCCGGCGCTCGGCTTCAGAATCACGGCCGCGCCGGCCGCCTTCATTGCCGCGGTCACGCGCTGATTCCGCTGCTGCGTGGTCTCGCCGACCGGCGCCGGTCCACGCCCCCGCCCCGCCGATGTGGCATAGGCGGCCGACATCGGCACGTAGTCGGGATCGCTCGGTTGCGGCCGATCCTTGCGCACGAAATTGGTCAGCATCGGCTGGGTCATGACGATCGCGCCCTTCAGCTGCGGTGCGATGGCCTTGAGCTCCTCTGGCGAGGTCTTGTTCCCCAGGAATGTCGGAGCCGCCACTATCTCACCGCTGGTCGACGCCGACCAGCCGTCGGCGTAGCCGAGCAGCGGCAGGTACCGCGGTTCGACCATCTCGAGCGACAGCTTCTCGAGCGTCCAGCCGCGCCCGAACTTCCACGGCTCGAGCCGCGCGTTGGCGAGCCCGTACGACGCCAGCCGGTCGCGCACCCATTCGGCAGCGCGCTTCTGCGCCGGCGATGCCGTCAGCCGCGGACCGATATTGACAGTCAGCATGTCGAAGACAGGCGTGACCTGGGAATGCTCCAGCCCCTCCGTCCGGATGCGCGTCAGCACTTCGCGGTCGGACTGAGCAATGACGACCGTTGAAAAGAGGAGTGCGACTAGGGTGATTCTCGTCATGGCTTGCGGGGTGACTCTCGTCATGGCTGATGGCTGATGGCAAATGGCGAGGAAATGGCAAATGGTAATCATCGTCGATGGTGGAAGCGCTTGCGGATTCTGCCATCTTCGGGGGCATCATCCAACAATTTAGGCGCAATTCCGGGCGGCGCGATTCTTGAGTCAACGCCTGCGCATGGAATCACGGATCATCACCGAACGTGCCTTTCAGTTTGCCGTTCGAACCGTCAAGCGGTGCGAACGCCTGTGCACCGGAGGCTTGGCCTCGCGAGAGATTGCCAACCAGCTATTCGAGAGCGGCACCTCAATCGGCGCCAACGCTGCCGGGTCGCAAGGTGGTCAAACCAAACCGGACTTCCTCGCGAAGATGGCGATCGCCAGAAAGGAGAGCTCGGAAACGATCTACTGGCTCAAGCTTGCGATCGCTACATCGGTCACGACGAAAGATGAGGTCGCCTGGGAACTGAACGAAGCGCAGCAACTGAAGGCAATGATTACGGCGGCGATCAAGACAGGCCAGAGTTCTGGATGGCGCGGTGGCGCATAGTTCCCGCCATAGTCCATCAACCCTACGCCATCAACCCTATGCCATCAGCCATCAGCCATAGTTCCATCAGCCCTTCTCGGACGACCGCCCTACCGAGGCTCCTCAGCAGGCGTCAGTCGTCGCGGAGTCTTGACTCTACCCAACAGGCTCCGCCAGATCCGGTTCACCGACGTCTGCTCGAGCGCGTCGAACTTCACATAGGCGACCGGCACGAGCAGCAGGGTCAGGAACAGACAGAGCGATTGTCCGCCGATCACGGTGATGGCAATCGCGGCGCGGCCGGTGCCGCCGATGCCAAGGCCGAGCGAGGTCGGGATCAGGCCGGCGATGATTGCGCAGGTCGTCATCAGAATCGGTCGCAGACGCGTGCGGCAGGCCTGCACGATCGCATCGCGCAACGGCATCCCCGTGGCGCGCAGGGTGTTGGCGTAGTCCACCTGCAGGATCGAATTCTTCTTCACGATGCCGAGCAGCAGCAGCATGCCCAGCGCGCTCCACAGGTTGAGCGTCCGGTGGGTGACCCATAGCGTGAACAGGGCGAACGGCACGGCAATCGGCAGCACCAGCATGATGACGATCGGCTGCAGGAAGCTCTCGAACTGCGCCGCCAGCACCATGTAGACGAAGATCATCGCCAGCCCGATCGCCAGCACCAGGTTGGTCGTCGTCTCGTCGAGAATCTTCGACTGCCCCTGCAGCCGGAACGACATCGTCGGCGGCAGACTCAGGCTGGCCATCACCCGCCGGATGTCGGCGGACGCCTCGTCGAGCGCATGGCCCGGCGCGACCCCAGCAGTCAACATCACCGTGAACTGGCGATTCGAGCGCTGCAGCGCGCTCGGTCCCAGGCCCGCCTCGATGCGCGCGATGTTGTCGATCCGCACCGGCCCGGTCGCCGACGGCACCGTCAGCCGGCCGATCTCCTTCGCGTCGCGGCGCTGGTTCTCGAGCACGCGGACCTTGACCGGGTATTGCTCCTGGCCCTCCTTGTAGAACGAGATCTGATCGTCGCCCGCAACCGCGAGCCGGAGGGTATTGCCGATCGTCGACATCCGGACGCCCAGATCGGCGGCGCGCTTCCGATCGACGGCGACGTGGATTTCGGGATTCGATACGCTCAGGCTCAGTTTCGGGTCGGTGAGACTCGGCGTCTGCTGCGCTGCGGCCAGCGTCTTCAACGAGTACTCGGCCAACTGCGGCAGGTCAGGCCCGAGGATGTTCAGCGAGATCGCGAAGCCGCCGGCGCCCTCGCCGCTGCCGAGCGCGTTGCGGGCGGTGATGCTCGGCCGGTAGGCCGGGAACTTCGCCAGCCGCCGACGCATCTCGGTAATCAACTGCGCCTGCGTCTCCTTCCGATCCTCGACCGGCACCGCCTGCACGTTGAAGTGCACGTGCGTGACGTTGCTCCCGCCACCGCCGCCGGACACGCCACTGCCGCCCGGGTTCACCAGCGGCTCGATGTTGGCGATGCCAGGAATGCCCTGCACCTCCTTGAGCACCTTGAACGCGATCTCCTGAGTGCCTTCGAGCGAGGTGCCTTCCGGCGCGTCCATGTGGATGGTCCATTCGCCCAGATCTTCGTCCGGCGCGAACTCGCGGCCCACCATCTTGTTGAGCGGGAAGGTCATGAGGAAGGCCGCCAGCGACAGCACGATGATCACGCCGGAATGGTCGAGGGCCCAGGTGACCTGGCGCTCGTACCAGGTATCGAGCCAGTGAAAGAATCCCTTCTCCTTGCTCTTGTGATCGGCGACCGCATCCGACAGCTTGAGGATGCGCGAGCTGAGCATTGGCGTCAGCGTGAAGCTGACCAGCATCGACACCAGGATCGAGAACGCCATCGTCCAGCCGAACGGGTTGATGAAGCGTTTGGCGTAGCCGTTCATGAACGCGATCGGCAGGAAGATCACGACCAGCGACAGGGTCGTTGCCATCACCGCGAGCGCAACTTCGCGCGTGCCCTGGATCGCCGCGTCGAACGGCGTACAGTTCTTCTCCTCGATGTAGCGGAAGATGTTCTCCAGCACCACGATGGCGTCGTCGATGACGATGCCGACGGCGAGGGTGATGCCGAGCAGGGTCATGTTGTTCAGCGTGAACCCCATCAGGTCCATCAGGGTGAAGGTCGAGATGATCGACGCCGGAATCGCCAGGGCCGAAATCAGCACCGCGCGCAGGTTGCGGATGAAGAGCATCACCACCACCGCCGCGAACAGGCTGCCGAAAATCAGGTGCTCCTCGAGCGAGGCGATCGACGCGTAGATGAACTTCGAGTCGTCGCGGACCATGGTCAGCTTGACCGACGAGGGCAGCGCACGGATGATCGACGGCAGCCGTCCGCGCACGCCCTCGATCACCGCGACCGTGTTCTCGCCCATGGCGCGGCGGATGTCGAGCTGCACCGCCGGCTTGTCGTTGAACCACACCGACGAGGTCGGCCGCTCGGAGGTGTCCTCGGCGTAGCCGACGTCGGAGACGCGGATCGGCGTCCCGTTCATGGTCGCGACGACGATGTTGTTGAAGTCCTCGCTGGCGTCGATGCGCCCCAGCGTGCGCAGCAGCAGCTGGCCCTTGCCCTGCTCGACCGCGCCGCCAGGAATTTCGACGTTCTCGGCGACCACCGCGTCGCGGACCTGCGCGATCGACAGCCCGTACGAATTGAGTTTCTCGACGTCGACCACGATGTGGATCTCGCGGGCGCGGGTCCCCGCGATGCTGATCTGGCCGACGCCGTTGACGGTCTGGATCGCGCGCGAGATCTGCTTGTCGGCGATCTCGGTCAGCGTCCGCAGGCTCATCGCGTCGGACGAGACCATCAGCGACATGACCGGATCGGCGTCGGGATCGACCTTGGTAATGACCGGCGGCAGCAGTTCGGGCGGGACTCTCTTGATCGCGGCCGCCACCTTCTCGCGCACGTCGTTGGCGGCGTCGTTCAGATCGCGCTCGAGCACGAAGCGCACCGTGATCGTGCCGCCGCCCTCGTTGATGCGCGCCGACAGCTCGTCGATGCCGGACACGCCGCTGATCGCCTCTTCCATCGGCTCGATCACCGACGACGAGACCTCGTCGGGGCTGGCGCCCGGCAGGGACAGGGACACGTTCACGGTTGCCGGATCAGCGCGCGGAAACAGGTCGACGCCGAGATCGCGGAACGAAAAGATGCCGAGCACCACCAGCGACATCACCAGCATGGTGGCAAACACCGGCCGCCGGACACAGAGTTCTGAGAGCATGCTATTCCGCCCTGTTCCCGTTTCCGGCGTTGACCTTCAAGCCGTCGACCAGCTTGTCCACGTCGGTCATCGCCACCGGCTCGCCGACCGTGACCCCGCTGACAATCTCGATCCGATCGCCGAGCCGCTCGCCCACTTTCAGTTCCTTCGCAACCAGCCGGTCGCCCTTCACCACGAACACGCGATTGACGCCGTAGCGATACTGCAGCGCGGCGTAGGGCAGCGTCAGCACGCGATCGGCTTTGCTGGTCAGCACGCTCACCCGCGCGAAGGTGCCCGGTTTGAGCAGCGCGCCGTCGTTGGGCACGAGCGCTTCGAACGGAAACGCGCGCGTCGCGCTGTTGACCGCCGGGCTGATGCGCGAAATCTTGCCGGCGATGGCTTTCTCCGGATAGGCATCGACCCGCAGTTCCACGGGCTGTCCGACCGCGATCCACGGCACCATCTTCTCGGGAATTTCGCCGGTGACCCGCAGCGGATCGATCCGGACGACAGCCATCACCGGCACCGGGGTCCCGGATCCCTTCACGAGCTGCCCCAGGTTGACGAAGCGGCGCTGCACGTAGCCGTCAAAGGGCGCCCGGATGTAGGTATCGCGCAGCTGACGGTCGGCGAGCTTCATCGCCGCGTCGGCCGCCGCGATACTGGCCTGGAGATTTTTCGCGTTCTGCAGCGACGACTCGTAGCTCGCCTGCTTGGACTGCAACGCGGTCGCGGCATCGTCGAGCGTCTGCTGCGGCACCAGGGTGCGCTTGAACAGCTGGCTGGCGCGGTCGAAGGCCTGCTTGGCCTGCGCCAGATCGGCGTTCGCCTTCTGCACATCGGGCGTTTTTTCCGACGCGGGCAGATGCTGCGGATCCGGCGCGCCGTATTGCGCGAGGGTGCGCGCCAGCGCCGCGCGCTGCTGCTCGAGGTTGTATTCGGCCTTTTCGCGATCGAGTTCGACCAGGATGTCGCCGGCCCGGACCCGATCGCCGAGATCGTGGAGGATACGGCTGACGATGCCGTCGGCCTCTGACGAGACGGTCACTTCGTCGACCGCCGCCAGAGTGCCCACCAGTTCAAGCGATCGGACCACGGTCTGCTCGCCCACCAGTTCGACCGTCACGCTCTTGGCCGCTTCGTCGCGGCCGCGAGCTTGCGCGCCATCACTCTTGGAACATCCGGCAGCGGCCAGTCCCATCACGACGAGAACAACGCCAGACGACTTGCACGGGTGACAAGCAAACAGTGATGGCATAAGGAAGGCGACCCTCGATGGAAACCCTGAAAAGTATACGTTGTCGTACTCGGCGGCTTGGCCTTGTAAACAATTGTCTCGATGCGGGTTCTAAAGATCGACTCGACGGAGACGGAGCGCGTTGGCGATCACCGACAGCGAGCTCAGCGTCATCGCGGCGCTCGCCCAGATCGGGCTGATGAGGAAGCCGGCCAATGGAAACAGCAGCCCGGCCGCGACCGGCACGCCAAGGGTGTTGTAGACGAAGGCCAATATCAGGTTCTGGCGGATGTTCCGCACCGTCGCTCGAGAGAGCCGCCGGGCACGCACGATGCCCCGCAGGTCACCCTTGATGAGCGTGATGCCCGCGCTCTCGATGGCTACGTCGGTCCCCGTCCCCATCGCGATGCCGACGGTGGCCTGCGCCAACGCGGGCGCATCGTTGATGCCGTCGCCGGCCATCGCGACCTGGTGTCCCGCCCGCTGCAGTGCTTCGACAATCACGCGCTTGTCGGCCGGCAGAACGTCGGCGCGCACGTCGTCGATGCCGAGCTGGCGCGCGATCGCTTGCGCCGTGACCCGGTTGTCGCCGGTCAGCATGATCAGGGTCACGCCGTCCGCCTGGAGCGTCCGGATCGCTTCTTTCGCCGAGGCACGGATCGGATCGGCGACCGCGATCATGGCCGCGGGCGCGCCATCGATGGCGACAAACACGACCGTCTGTCCGTCGCTGCGCCGTGCGTCCGCGGCGGCGGCGAAGAGGGTCGTCTCGACTCCTCGTTCGCGCATGAACTCGGCCGTTCCAAGATCCACCGATCGTCCGTCCAGGCGGCCGCTGACGCCCTTGCCCGTCTCCGATCGAAAATCAGACACGGCGCCCTCGGGGTCGTGTCTCGGAGTCGTGCCTCGACGTCCGGTTTCGGAGTCCGGTCTCGGAGTCCGGTCTCGGAGGCCCGGCGGCGGCGTCTCTGCGGCCGCCACGATCGCCGCGGCCAACGGATGCTGGCTGCCGCGCTCGACCGCCGCGGCGAAGTGGAGCACGTCCTGGCTGGTCCACGATCCCGCGACCTCGATCGCGGTCAGCCTGGGACGGCCATCGGTCAGCGTCCCGGTCTTGTCCACGACCAGCGTATCGACGCGGGCGAGCAACTCGAGCGCCTCGGCGTTTTTGATCAGCACGCCGGCCCTGGCGCCGCGGCCGGTGCCGACCATGATGGCCATCGGCGTCGCCAGACCGAGCGCGCAGGGGCAGGCGATGATCAGCACCGCGACGGCGTTGACGAGCGCGTGGGCGAAGCGCGGTTCCGGACCGAACGCGGCCCACGCCACGAATGCGATCGCGGCAACCGCGACGACGGCCGGGACGAACACAGCGGCAACGCGATCGGCGAGACGCTGGATCGGCGCGCGCGTGCGCTGCGCCTCGGCCACCATTCTGACGATTTGCGCGAGCAGCGTCTCGCTGCCGACGTGCTGCGCGGTCATCGTGATCGTGCCGCTCACGGCGATGGTCGCGCCGATCACGCGGTCGCCGGGTTGCTTGTCCACTGGCATCGACTCGCCCGTAACCATCGATTCGTCGACCGCGGCGGCTCCACCTGCCACGATCCCGTCGACAGGAACCCGCTCGCCCGGCCGCACGCGCAGCAGGTCTCCGACCTGGACCTGCCCCAGCGGCACGTCCTCTTCACGGCTGCCGCTGATCAGACGCGCCGTCTGGGGAGCGAGCCCCAACAGCTCGCGAATCGCCGCGCCGGTGCGATGGCGCGCGCGCAGCTCGAGCACCTGTCCGAGCAAGACGAGCACCGTGATGACGACAGTCGTGTCGAAGTAGGTGTCGACCGCACCGCCCATGCGGAAGCTGTCGGGAAACAGACCCGGCGCGACGGTGGCGATGGCGCTGTAACCGAACGCCGTGCCCACGCCGAGTCCAATCAGCGTGAACATGTTCGGGCTGCGGTTCGTGAACGACGCCCACATCCGCTGGAAAAACGGTTGGCCGCACCAGAAGACGACCGGGATAGCCAGCACCAGGCTGATCCAGTTGACCCAGGTGGTGCCGATGGCGTGGCCCACCCTGCCGCCGCTCACCATGTCGCCCATCGTCAGCAGGAACACGGGGGCGCCAAGGACGACGCCGATCCACAAGCGTCGGGTCATGTCGACGAGCTCGGGATTGGGCGCGTCGGAAAGATCGGCGACGCGCGGCTCGAGTGCCATCCCGCACTTGGGACAGGCTCCCGGACGATCGCTCAGGACGTCGGGGTCCATGGGACAGACCCAGTCGGTCGATTGCGGATTGTGGATTGCGGATAGTGGATTCGATTGCGCGTGCGGTTGCGGATGGGACGCGTTCGCGCCGCGCTTCAGTCCGCCGATGGTCAGGAGAGCGGGTGCGGGCTGGGCGTGCATCGGATCGCGGATCCCGGAGAGGTACTTCAGCGGATCCGCGGTGAACTTCGCGACGCAGCCCTTGGAACAGAAGTAGTAGGTAGTGCCGTCGCGATCGACCTGCCCGGCGGCGCGCGCCGGGTCGACGGTCATGCCGCACACTGGATCGACCGCCATCTACTGTACCCCTTCCGGCGCGGCGTTGGGCGCGCCGACAATCGGACAGTCGGTGGCGCCGTCGTGACGGCACGATTCGACGAGTTGATCGAGCGGCGCGCGCCTCAATGGCACGCGGGCGATTCGTCGATCGATGTATTCGATCGTGGGCTCGGCGATGGCGCTGACGCCGCGTTCGTCGGAACTCAGCGTCTGCGCGTTGACACCGGCTTCACCAGCCGCCTGGGCGATCCACATTTGATCCAGTCTCGACCTCTACTCGAGTATATGGTCAAGAGTGTCCGGCCCTCCAACCGCGGACCTCGGCGGCGGGCGCCGGCGGACCGATGGCCGCGCCCTGGGCGGCGTCGCAACCCAGGGCCGCCAGCCGCGTCCGCACGTCATCGCTCTCGACTCCGTCGGCCACGACCCGCAGACCCAAGTTGTGCGCCAGATCGATCGCCGATCGCACGATGACGTCGTCGCCGCCGCCGAGCAGCGCGGCCACGAGCGAGCGGTCGATCTTCAGCGCGTCGATCGGCAGGCGGTGCAGATAGCTCAGCGACGAATAGCCGGTGCCGAAGTCATCGATGGTGATGCGGATGCCGAGGTCGTGCAAGCGGTTGAGCGTATCCATCGATCGGGCAGGATCCGACATCAGGATGTTCTCGGTGATCTCGAACGCCAGCGAGCCCGGCGGCGTGTTGTAGACGGCGAGCATATCGACGATGCGGCGCGGCAGGCTCGGATCCAGCAGCGTTCGCGGCGACAGGTTGACGGCGACCGTGATCGGCGGCCGGTCTGGCGGCTGGCTCCACTCGCGGATGGCGGTCTCGAGCACGATGGTGGTAAGCGGGTTGATCAGGCCGGTTTGCTCGGCGAGGTGGATGAAATCGTCGGGCATCACCCGGCCATGCTGCGGATGCTTCCAGCGCACCAGCGCCTCCACGCCGGTGACGGCGCCGGTCGACAGCTGCACGATCGGCTGATACTCGACGTAGAACTGGTTCTCGCTGAGGCCGTTGCGCAGTTCCGCGACCAGCGTCAGCCGGCGGTGGGCATGCTGATCGAGGTCCGGTGCGTAGACGGCGATCCCGACCCGATCGCTCTTGGCCACGTACATGGCGACGTCCGCGCGCTCGAGCAGCGTCCCCGCGGCGCGGCCGTGCTCGGGGAAACAAGCGATGCCGAGGCTGGCGCGGACGCTGAGCGCGCGGTGATCGATGACACACGGCTGCTCGATCTCGTTCAGGACTTTCTGCGCCGTCAGCAGCGCACCGTCGACGTCGGTAGCCGGGAGCACCACGGCGAACTCGTCGCCGCCAAGCCTGGCCACGGTGTCCACGCCGCGCAGCAGCCCGCGTATTCGCGAGGCGACGCTCTGCAGAATGCGATCGCCAGCGTGATGTCCCAGGGTGTCGTTGATCTCCTTGAAGCCGTTGAGATCGAGCAGCAACAGCGCGAGCGCGGCGCTGCTGCGGGTGGCGCCGCGCAGCGCCTGCGCCAGGCGATCCTGCAGCAGCAATCGGTTGGGCAGATCGGTCAGCGCGTCGTGATACGCCAGATACGCCAGCCGGCGCTCGAGACGACGGCGCTCGCGGCGCACGCCCGACTCGGAGAGCTCGCGATCGACCGCCGCGGCCAGACGATCCAGCTGGCTCGTGAGGATGTAATCGCGCGCGCCGATCCGCATCGCCGCGACCGCCGCGTCTTCCCCGCTGACGGCGGACACGAAGATGAACGGCAGATCCGCGTCGCGCTGGCGGAGCGAGTCGGAAATCGCAGCCGCCGGAAACTCGGCCATGGTGTAGCCGGCGATCGCGATGTCCCACGCCTGCCGCTCCAGCGCGTCGGTGAGAGCCACCTGACCTTCGACGCGTTCGTGCTCGACGTGATAGCCGCCCTGCTCGAGCGAGCGGATCACGAGCGCCTCGTCGGCGGGCGAGTCGTCAATCAGGAGCAGTCGAAGCAGTGGTGCCACAACACCCGGAATGAAATGCACGGCCCCGGCGAGACGCTGGGGAGCGTTCGGGCGGACAGGGCGAAGGGCGGCGCGTTTCGGAAACGAACTCAGAGAAGCGTAACAGATATTTTAGCTCAACCGTATCGCGGTCTCGCCGATAATCCTCCCGATGACAATTCTGGCATGGGCGCTCGCCTTGACCGTCAGCGGTGCGGCCGGGGGCCAGACCGCCGCTCCAGGCCGCGCTGACTGGATCGCACTCGCCCGGAGCGGGTTCGTACTCCCCGCCACGCGGACCGCCGTCGACATGCTGGTCAGCATGAACGAGCTGCTGGCGTCGGACGATCCGGTTCTGCGCGACGAAGTAGCCTACAGCGCCGCCGAGCGCTGGATCGTGCGCGAGCACCGGCTGTCGCCGTCGGATCTTCGCGCGATGCTTCGTCTCTGGCTGGGCAACCTGGACGACGGCCTCGGTCAGGCCGGCGATCCTCGCGTGTTCAAGCGATCGTTTTCGGCGTTGTGCCTGTCGCTCATCGCCGCGTCGGATCTGTCGACGCCATTCCTCGAAGCGCCGGAGCTGCGGGCGTTCTTCGATGCCATGCTCGGCTATTTCCAGCGCGAACGCGACCTGCGCGGATTCGATCCGGTCCACGGCTGGATCCACACCGTGGCCCACACCTCAGACGCGCTCAAATTCCTGATGCGCAATCCGAAGCTCGCCGCCGGCAGCGACGCGCAGTTGCTCACCGCGGTGCACGCGAAAATCGAATCGCACGACGCGGTTTTCATCTGGGGAGAGAACGATCGGATGGCGCTTGCCCTGCAATCGGCGGTTCGCCGCCCCGATGCCGATGGCGTCGCGTTCAACGACTGGGTGCAGGCCTGGGTGAAGGCCCGTCAGGAGTTGTGGGCCAACGGACCACAGGTCGATCCACACCGTTTTGTGCGCGTCGAGAACGCGACCCAGGTGATGCGAAGCCTGCACGCCGCGCTGGCGATGGAACGCTCGCCGACGCCGACCGGCGAGGCCGCGCGTCAGACCCTGCTGGCGGCGCTGGCCAAGATGCGCTAGCCGCGAGTGGCCAGCGAACCTCACGCTGCCTTCAACTGTGACACCACTTCTTCAGCGCTGAGCAGCCGTCGTCCCCACCACCGGTACGCGGCCAGACTGCCGGCAACCAGCGGCACGGCCGCGAGGACATCCACCGCGTAGTGTTCGCCCGTGATCACCGTCGAGATCGCCAGGCCGGTATTGAACAGCATCAACGGAATCACAATGCGCCGGCGGTGACGAAACGCCCAGGTCACGAGCATCGCGCCAGCCACGTGGAACGAGGGGAACGAGACCAGACCCTCGAGGTCGTCGAACCTGATCATGGTAAGCGAGCCGTCGTGGAAGCCGGTGATTTGCGTGATCGCGCGCGCGTAGTCAATCGTCGGCGTGAATCCGTAGTAGGGCGCCGCACACATCGACGGCCAGATCGCCAGGGCCGCGATGGTCACGGTCAGACAGAAGTGGAAATGGAACGCGAACTCCCAGAGGCGCTCGCGCTCGCGCAGCGCCGCCAGCGCGAACACCGTCAGGAGCAGCTGGGGCGCGAACGTGAAATAGGTGAACGCGGCAAGGCGTGAGACCAGCGGATGCGCCGATGTCCACGCGACCAGCGTGGGTACGTGCACGCCCATCCGCGCGTCGGCGGCGGCGAGCCAGGGATCAGCGTACGGCCGCCCCATCGCCAGCGCTCCGTACTGGAGCGGCACCAGGACGTTGGTGAGCAGCAGCATCAGGAACGTCAGGAGCAGGAGCTCGGCGACCAACCGCTCCCTGGCCGACCCCGGCGCGACATAGAAATTGAGCCACGCGATCAACAGGGCCGCCAGAGGCAGGATGGCGAGCCAGGCGGTTGACCAGTCGATGGTGAGCCCGCGGCCCGAGGCAGAAAAGAAGAACACGCCGCCCGACAGCGCGATGGCGTTGCAGCCGACGAGTCGCCGCCCCAGTGGATTGAAGCCGATCCCGGCCAGACTCGGCCGCCATTGGCCACCCGCCGACCGTTGGCGAGCGGCGGCGAGTCTTCGCTGCCGGAAGAACGACCACGCCAGCAGCAGCACACCGACGGCACTCAACGACGCGAACGACACCAGTCCCTCCAGCTCATTGAGTGAGGGCGCGTCGGTGCAACGACAGTGCCACCGCCAATCAGTTCCAGAGTCCAGGAGTTGTCGGTTCTCCAGTCGGCGGCACACTCAAGTTCGTGATTCGAACGACGAATCCGCGGTGCCGGCGGGCCGAAGCTAGCGATATCGCTTCAACAGATCGTCGGCCGTGGCGAACTGGGGCTCGATGTCCACCGGAATCGACTGGAGCTTGTCGAGCGCTTTCTGCACCGGAGGACGCACCACGCCCATCTTCTCGCCGAGCTCCTTGGCGGCCGCGTAATTGCCCTCCGCCTGCAGCGTCATGATGTCGCGCGTGAGCCCGGCGACCCCTTCCTTGATGCGATCCTTGTTGACGGCGAAGGTGCCGTCGCCATTGATCACGAAGCCGCGCTGATCGAGCAGGTAGTTCAGCTGGATCGCGATGCCCCGTCCGTGGGCTTCGTTGACGCCGAAGCGGATCGAGCGGAAGGCGGACGCGAGATAGGTGGTGTAGAGCGAAGCCTCGAGCGATTTGGGCATGACGCCCTTGTCAATCAAGTGCTGGATGGCGAAGAGCCCCGAGATGTCCGCCTTGGCTTCCTCGAGCGCGCTGTAGGTCTCCTTCAACTCCTGCCGCACGGTCGTCTTGCGGCCGTTGACCGTGATGCTATGGGGTCCGAGGCCGTGCATCAGCTCGTGCACGACGATGTGGGTGAAGAAGGCGTCGAACGAGAGCGCGCCCTGGTCCGCCGGCGGCAGGACGATCTTGGAGATCGGCAGCAGCGTCTTGGCGAACTTGGCGTCCTGCACGTTCTTCAGCATCACCCGTTTGGTGCCTTTTTCGCGCACGACACGCTCGTCGTTGGGCAGATTGAACGCCGCCGTCTGCACGCCGCGGTTGCCATCGCCAGACGCATAGATCTCGTTGACGACCGTAATCGGCGCCAGCGCGCCGAGCTTGGGGTTACGCTGCTTCGGATCGATGGGCAGGTGATCCTCGATGTCCTGCAGCTCTGCCGCCAGCTTCTGCAGTTTCGCGGTCTCGATTGGATCCTGAATCGTGACGTAGGCTTCGAAACCGGCTTTGTAGTTGAACAGGTCGTCCTCGTAGACCTCGTACGGTCCGATGGTCGGCTCGATGGCGCCGGCCAGCTCCATCCAGGCCACGTCGCTCTGGTAGTAGTCATTCGACAGGAACGCGTCAGCGCGGGTGGTCAGGAAGGCCTTGAGCGTCGGCTCCTTCGCCAACCGCGCGGCGTCGCGAAGCAGTTGCGCGGCCCGCAACAACTCCCCCTGGTACTCGAGGTTGTACGGCACGAGGGTGAACGAGCTGCCGGCACGGCGCACGACCGTGAAGAAACCAGTGGCACGCGCGCGCTCGGCCTCCGGGAGCGACTGGATCCAGCGTTCGAGATCGGCCTTCGACGCCCCCTCCGGGTAGTAGTTGGCGCCGGCCGGTTTGGCCGGCGCGCCCGGGACGAAGACCGCGTCGTGGTCGAGTCGCGACCACGGGCCCTTGTTGATCAGGAAATAGTGCAGGCGGGCGCGGCCGTCCGGCGACGGGTCGCGGGCCAGATCTGCCAGCATCGCGTCGTTGCCGGCCCAGACCTGCCGCAAAAACAGGCCGTCTATGATCTTCGACGCCTCGACCAGCCGGGCGAGGACACGGCGATCCCCGTCGGAGACCATGGAGAGATCGGCGCTGATGTCGGTCGGTGCGAACCGCGCGGCCATCTGTTGAAGCGCTTGCGTGTCGGGCATGCGAGCCTCCTGGGCGCGAACGAACACCGCCGCCGCGCAGACCAGCAGCCCTGCGCCCAGTCCCTTGATCGGTGACGTCATGTCTGTAGTCTAAACCCGGGCCGAGAGGGCGTGCCCCGACGCCGCCGTGCAATCGTGGGCAGCCCGATCATTTCACTCTTCCAACCTGACCTGCCAGTTCTGTAAGACCAAATTCGGGTCTGAGTGCGCGATCTGTAATCGCATTTTCGTGATGTCAAAAAAATGGCCTGAGAAGCGCAATACCTCAACGGCACAACTTCCGCATCGTCGGACGACATGGATCCTGCCCTTTCATCCGCGTCGACGCCCGCGCCGATCGCCTTCGAAGACGGTCTCGGCACACGACGGCTGGCCCTCGATCGATCGCGCAACGAAACGGTCGAAATGCTCTGTCTGCGCGGCGATCTCACGGCAGTGCCGTCCTTCGAGTTCGCGCTGCGCGAACGACTGAGCCACCTCGCCGTGTTCAGCCACGCCTGCTATAGCCGCGTGCGCAGCGTCGAGCGCCTGAAGGATCCGGCATCGACCCTGGCGCTGGTCTCCGACGCGACGGCCGGCACCCGCCTCTCCGAGATCCTGCGCTTCGCGGAGGCCGCCGATGTCACGCTCGACATCGATGCGGCGCTGTGCCTGCTGCGCCAGCTGGTGCCGGCGATCGCGATGCTGCACGAGAACATCCCCGACATCGCGCACGGCGCCATCGGCGTGGAGCGCCTGGTCGTCACCCCGCATGCGCGCCTGGTCGTGGTCGAGCACGTGCTCGGATCGGCGCTCGAGCAACTGCGATATTCGCAGGAGCGCTACTGGCGTGAGCTGCGCATCGCCGTGCCCCGCTCGCCAGGGCCGCCGCGCTTCGATCACCGCACCGACGTCACCCAGCTGGGTGCGGTAGCGCTGTCGCTGATCCTCGGTCGCCGGCTGCATGAGGAAGAGGGACCGGCGCGGCTCGGCGATCTCGTCTCATCGGCCTGGGCGGTTTCAGCGCGGGGCGGCCTCGAGCCGCTGCCAGCCGGCCTGCGCGCCTGGATGATGTGCGCGCTGCAGCTCGACCCGCGCAACTCGTTCGAGTCGGCGATCGACGCGCAGGAGGAGCTCGAACGGGTCCTCGGCGAGAGCGACTATCTCGCAGCGCCGGCGACACTCGAAGCATTTCTCGAGCGCTATCGTGCAGCGGCGGAACCGGCGGCGGCGCCCGAGCCGAGACGCGCGATCCACGCGGCGACCTCCGAGCCGGTTCATCTTCCGGCGGCCGAGGCACGGCCGATTCTCGGTCAACCCACGGTCAGCCAGCCGGCCGCGAGCCCGCTCATCAGCCGCCCGGCCGTGAGGCCGGTGATCGCGCACGACCCTGAGCCCGCGATCGAGCTCACCCCGATCGCCACCCCGACACCGACGGTCCGGCCACCCTCGTCGGCTCGCATACCGGTGGCGTCGCGGCCCACGCCACCGCCCGCGGCCGTTCCGGCGGCGTCCCCGGTGCAGGCATATGTCCCGACGCCGGCGCCTGCAGCGGTCGTGCCGCCAACGCCGATGCCGTCGATTCCTGCGCCGGCGCCGGCAGCGCCCGTCGTCGCCAGTGCCGAACCGGTTTCGTCTGCAGCGGACACTCGACGAGACCTGTTCGCCGCGCCACTCGACATGTCGCCGAACTTCGAGGAGGAACACGAGCACGAGGCGAAGGCGCCCGGATCACGCAAGCGGTGGGGCCTGGCGGCCGCGGCGATCGCATTGATTGCGCTGGCCGGCGCCGGTGTGCCGGCGGCACGGCGCCTGGTAGCGCCGAGCCCAGTCGCCAACGATGGCACGCTGATCATGAACAGCAATCCCCCCGGCGCGAAGGTGTTCGTGGATGGCGTTGAGCGTGGCGTCACGCCGCTGACGGTCTCGCTCAAGGCGGGCTCCCACGCGCTGGAGCTGCGCGGCGACGGCCCGGCCCGCCTCATGCCGATCACGATGACCGCCGGCGCACAGGTATCGCAGTACATCGAGCTGCCCAAGACCTCGACCTTCGGCCAGCTGCAGGTGCGAACCGAACCCTCGGGCGCCCGTGTCACCGTCGACGGCGTGGCGCGCGGCAACTCGCCGGTCACCGTTGCTGACCTGGCTCCGGGTGAGCACGCGGTGACACTCGAAAGCGATCGCGGTTCGGTCAAACAGATTGTCGCCATCGAGGCGGGCATCACCGCCTCGCTGATGGTGCCGCTCACCGGGGCGCCCGAGGGCGCGCCGATCTCCGGGTGGATCGCCGTCACGGCGCCGGCCGATGTGCAGATCTTCGAGAACAACCGGCTGCTCGGCACGAGCCAGAGCGATCGGCTGATGGTTTCGGCCGGGCGCCACGACGTCGACATCGTCAACGAAACGCTGGGCTACCGCACCCAGCGCACGATTCAGGTGTCGCCGGGGAAGGTGACGCCGATCAAGATCGAGTTTCCGAAGGGCACGATCGCGCTGAATGCGGTGCCCTGGGCCGAGGTCTGGGTGGACGGCGAGAAGGTCGGCGAGACGCCGATCGGCAACCTCTCTCTCACCATCGGCCCGCACGAGATCGTCTTCCGCCACCCCGATCTTGGCGAGCAGCGCCACGCCGCGATGGTCACGCTCAATTCGCCGGCGCGCCTCAGCGTCGACTTGAGGAAAAAATGAAACGCTATTTCATCGCCGCGCTCGTCGCGGGCAACGTTCTCGCCGCCACACACGCGGGGGCCCAGGATGCCGACATCACCGCCGCCCGGGATCTCTATGCCTCGGCCGCCTACGACGATGCGCTCACGGTGCTGAACCGGCTGCGCTCATCGGAACATCCCGCCAGCCAGTCGCGCGCCATCGAACAGTACCGCGCCTTCTGTCTGCTGGCGCTCGGCCGGCCCGCCGATGCCGAGCAGGCCATCGAAGCGGTGGTCGCGGCCGAGCCGTCATACCAGCCGGGCGAAAGCGACGCCTCGCCGCGCATCCGCTCGGCATTCACCGCCGTCCGGCGCCGGATGCTGCCGTCGATCATCCAGCAGAAGTACGCGCTGGCCAAGGCGGCGTTCGATCGAAAGGAATTCAGCGCCGCCGCCGACGGCTTCGCCTACGTGCTGGCGGCACTGGCCGATCAGGACGTCGCCGCCGAAGCCAAGCAACCGCCGCTATCGGACCTGCGCATGCTGGCCGGCGGCTTCCAGGAGCTCGCCGCCAAGGCGGCCGCGCCGCCGCCGCCGCCGCCGGCGCCGGTCGTCGCACCCGCTCCGCCGCCACCACCGCCGCCGCCCGCAGCGCCGCGCATCTATACCGGCGGCGAAGCCGGCATCGTCGCGCCGACCACCATCAGCCAGGCGCTGCCGCCCTTCCCGGGCCAGGTCGTCATCCCGCGCAGCGGGAAGCTCGAAATCGTGATTGACGAGTCGGGAGTGGTCGAGAGCGCGGTGATGACCAGCTCGGTGACGCAGAACTACGACCAGATTGTCCTCGCCGCGACCAGGACGTGGCGCTACCGGGCAGCGACCCTGAACGGCGCGCCAGTCAAGTTCCGCAAGACGGTACAGATCACCATCAAACTCAGTTCGTAGCTGCTTGAACGGTCTCAGGACTTGGTCCTAGGGTCTCAGTTCTTGGTCCGTCCAGGGTGCAGGGTCCAGGGTCCAGGGGATCCTGGTCCGTCGCCTCCACCTTGGTGAAGGTTCACGGTTGTTGCCGCCGTAAGGGGTGGCCTTCAAAGCCGTCCCGCAATCGAGCGCTGCTTGAAGGCTCGCCGCCACGAACACCCGGAGAAGCAAAGCGCCGTGCAGGAAGCTGCCTGGCCGGGGCTCAACCGGCCGTGTCCAAGGGGTACGCGTCGAAACGCACTGCTCTCGAACAGCGCGAACCATCGTCTCGGGCAACCGCCTGTAGAACGCTTCCGCGGTTCCCTGGGCGATTGCAGGCTTGCGTATCGGATCACCATCGAGCGGCCGGCATCTGTGTTTAGCTGCGAGTGCACCGCGCACTACGAACCACTGCGGAAGCAACGGTCCGCCCTCACGAACGTCCAAGCGCTCCGAGGCGGAACCCCTCAACGACAAACGGCGCCGCTGCAGGGCTATTGAGTGGGCGTCGGATTACCCTTGCGTGCGGCTGTGTGTCGCGCCCTTCACACTCGGAAAAACAGTGCCGTACAAGACGAGACGGGAGGCATGGTTCGCCTCCCGTTCGGGGGGAAGGTGTGGTGCCGGCCGTCGGAGCGACGGCCGGGCGCAGCATTGCTCACGATTTGAGCAATGCTGGTGCCAAGTTCTAGCTGGTCGCGCCCGTCTGGGCCTTCCGCTTGCGGCGCACGACCACAAAACCGGCGCCCACTGCGATCGTCGTTGCGGCGAGTAGATAAAACATCATGGCTGCCTCCTGTCTGGTTCGCGTCGGTTACTTGCTCAAGCGCAGAATCTGATTCTGGATGCCCTGGAACGCCGAACTGACGTCAGCTGCCGTTTTGGCCCAGAAGAATTTTCCGTCGAGCTGGTTGGGGTTGTGGTCGGGCGATTCCGGATCGTTGGCGATGCGCTTCAGGATGTCGGAGGGCTTTTCCGGCATCGTGCCCAGGTTGTACTGGACCAGGTCGCCCATGCCGATGGTGTAGATGCGGATCTTGTAGTCGCCGTTGTCGTTGCGCGCGTCATTGGCAATGATCTCGAGCAGGTTGCGCGCCGCGTTGTTGATGTTCCAGACGTCGGCGGGGAACTGCCCGCCTGGCGTGCCGTTGCGCAGGCCACGCCTGGCGCTCTGCGGCATCCCGTTCACGTTGATGGCCGCGGTCTGCAGCGGATAGCTGGTCGGGATTCCGCTGCTGCGGTGGTGAGTGTGCAGGCTGGTCGGCGGCATGAATGGCAGCGTGGCAATCGTGGTCGTCGCATTCCAGGTGGGAATCTGCAAGCTGACGCTTGGCGACGCGCCGCTGGTGGCGCCCTGCGTATCGTAGAGGCCACCGATCGTCGGGTTGTTCCAGGTCTGGCCATCCGGATCGGGGAAGTTCTTCGGGAAGTCATATGTGCGCAGCGACTTCGCCACGCCGGTCCCGTCCCAGTTTCCGGGCACGCCGTTGGACGCGCCGTCGGTGAACAGCACGATGACCCGCAGACCTGACTGTGAACCAGCCGGCACCGACCGCAGCTCATCCCAGCCGCGGTACAGCCCCTCGACCATGTTGGTGCTGCCGCCGGGCAGCGTGCTGGGCACGTGGCCGACCAGCGTCGACTTGGCGAAGCCGCGGCTGGAGGGCATCTGGTCCAGCACGCCGGCGCCGTTGCCGAAGGTCAGCAGCGACATGCGGTCGTTGTTCTGATCGAACGCATTGATGAACGCCTGGGTCGCGTCGTGCACCGCGCCCCACTGCGATCCAATCGAGCTCGACACGTCGAGGATCAGCGACAGGTCCACCATGCGCCGCGTCGCCTCGCCGGTGCTGCTCACCGTCACGCTCGTCAGGTTCGCCACCCGCATGAAAGTGGTCGGCACGTCGGCCGACGCGGTGACGGTGACGATGTTGACGCCGGTGGCGGGCACCACCGTGGAGTTGAAGAACCCGGGCGAATTGGAGTCGGTCACCGAGGTCGTGCCCAGGTAGCCGGATGGAAAATTGGCGCGGAAGATCCGGCCGGCGGCGCCTCTCGGATCGCCGCTGTTGAGCGCGCGCGCCGCGCCCAGGGCGGCGCCGTCCACCGCCTTGGTCAACTGCGCTTTCACGACGTAGGCGCGACCGGTGTCCACGGCCAGGCCCGTGCACAGCGTCAGGAACGTGAGGGCCCCCGCCAGATAGACGAGGGTGAAGCCGTCTTCTTTGGAAAGGTGCTGTTTGGTCATAAATTTAAAAATACGCAATGGAATACAAGGTGTCCGGCATCGTGACGCCAAGCCTATCGAGTGGCGTGATCAGCTGGTGGTGCGTGTAGATCTCCGTGATGTAGAGCATGCCGCCGAGCGTCGTGAGGTTGGCGGGCAGATTGGTGACCTGCAGGCTGGTATCGTTATCCGAGTTGTTGGCTTCGAAGTCCGGAGCGGCGCCAAAGGAGCCGCCGCTGAAATGCAGTGCGCTCGACTTGGCGAGGCTGCCGTACTCATAGCGCTGATAGATGATGTCGTGGTTGTAGTTGCTGGCGCCGACCGTCGCCACCCGCTTGATCACCGAGAAGATCACTTTCGATGAGCCATTGGTGAAATTCAGCGGCCGGGTGCTCATGTTCTTCATCGCGGTGACGGCGTCCTGCAGGCTGGTGTCGCGCGAAATCAGGTTCGAGCCCTCGCGCGTGAGCTTGGTGACCACTTGCTGATCGAGGATGGCGTAGGAGGCCTCGACCACCCCGAGCGCGAGCATCAGGATGAGCGGCAGGACCAGCGCGAACTCCAGCAGGCTCTGTCCGCCGTTGGATCGAACGAGCGACTTCATTGGAACCTCGCTTCGTTCTTCATCGCGGAATCGACCGTCAGGTGAATCTGCCCGTTGGTGAAGAATGGACGGAGCAGCGGCGTCATCAGGGTCCAGGTATAGTCGACCGTCACTTTTTCGATGTCGCCGGGGCCGCCGGTTCCTCCGGTCCAGCCCGCCGCGCCCGGCGCCATGAAGCTGAAAGAGAACGCGCTGTCGTTGATCGTCAGCGTCGGCGTGGCCTGGCGCATCGCCGTCTTCATCGAATCGGTGCGCGACAACGGCGTGCCCGGGTGGGCCGGATCGTCCATCAGGTTGCCGGTCACTCCGTAGCGCGACGCCTGGGCGACGCCGTTCTCGAGCGCCAGGTAGACGTAGAACAAGGCGCCGAAGTCGGCGATCGAGAACGTCAGCAGCAGGAGCAGCGGTGTGAGGACGGCGGCTTCCACGATGCTGGTGCCGGCCGTGTCCCGCAGCCGGGCCACGAAGCCGCGCGCGGGAGTGGGACGGGGCGCCGCGGCGAGCGCGACGCTCTCGTTTGCAGCATCGGCTTCGGACCGCGCAGTCGCCGTAGTCGAAGCCGGCGCGTGATCGGGTTCAGCGGCGGAGACCGGCGCCAGGAACAAGCGATCGCCTGGCAGCACTTCTCCCCACTCGAGGCTTCCCGCCGCCATCTCGATGACCGCGCGCCCGCCGGCGGCCAGCGCAATCCGCCATGGCCGCAGGTTGCGGACGATCTTCACGGCGTAGCCCTGGCGATCGACGAAGACCACGTCGATCGGAAAGCGCATCCCCACGGTGTGCACCGAGGTGCACGGCGCCAGCAGCATGGCCGACGCCTGATCGAGGTGATCGCGGCCGAGCAGACCGCGGCGGCGCGTGGTACGGGTGGCCGCAATCTCGACCTGTGTGGCCACCGGCTTTTGCGTGCGTTCGTTGATCAGCACGACGTTCATCAGAACACCCCCGGCACCAGGTGCCAGCCGACGCGTTGGCAGTAGGTTCGGTACGCCGCATCTTCACTGAGGACCCGCTCCTCCATCAGCGCACGGAAAATCAGCGCGATGTCTCCGATCAGCACGATGGTCACATTCCAGGGCACCGGGTGCGCCATCACGAAGGCCAGGTGCGTAATCAGATAACCGGTGTAGATCGGATGCCGCACGAACGCGTAGGGGCCGCGCACGACGACCCCGCGGTTGGCTGGCACGACGCCGAAGCTCCGGCCCAGCGTCATCTTGCCGAACACGACCAGGACCAGGCCGATTGCCGACAGCATGGCGGTGACCTGATCGCTGGCGATCGGCGTCTGTCCGTCGGCGCGCAGCAGGACCGGTCCGGCCAGCGAGACGGTGGTCAGGATCGCGGCGGCCGCCGAGCGATCGACCACGTGTGCGCGGCGGCGCATGATGGTGAGCACGACTACGAGCGACTCGCCGACGACAAGAAGCAGGCCGGTGACATGGCCCGTTCGCATGAATTCCGCGACCAGGTTGATCGTCAGCAGCGTGAACAGGGCGGCCACACACGCCCGCGCCACGAGCTCCCCCACCACCGGATTGACCGGTTTGAAGAAGCGAGAGATCGGGCGACGCACGTCAGCCGACCTACCAGGGGCCTGAGTGCGAGTAGAGGCGGCAAGGGCTTCGCCAGCCAGCAGGCTCGCGGCCATCAGTGCACCTCCATCCCTTTGCGGGTGCGGTGGCGGCGCGCCGGCGCCGGCGTTTCGTCCCGGGTGGCGTCGACGAAGTAGGCGGCACAGGCGGCGTCGAGCAGTTCGCGGGTGATCGCCGGCTCGATGCCGCGATAGCGGCAGAGCGCGGTGACCTGATCGAGGATGTCGCGTGGATGGCAGGAGCGCAGCGGCCGGCCGGCCGGCCCGTAATGCCGGCGCTGCAGGTAGGCGACCATCACCTGATGGAACCGCAGATTCCGCCGGCGGCAGTTCAGATCGAAAATGCGCGTGAATTCGTCGGTGCTGGGATCGGTAATGGGAATCTTGTAGGGAATGCGCCGCAGGAACGCTTCATCGGCCAGCGACGCCGGATCGAGGTTCGTGGCGAACACGATCAGCACGTCGAACGGCACCTGGAACTTCTTGCCGGTGTGAAGCGTGAGATAGTCGAAACGGCTCTCGAGCGGCACGATCCACCGGTTCAGCAGTTCCTGCGGCCGGATGCGCTGCCGACCGAAGTCGTCGACCAGGAACACGCCGCCGTTGGCCTTGAGCTGAATCGGCGCCTCGTAGAACTTCGTCAGCGGGTTGAACGTCAGGTCGAGCATGTCGAGCGTGAGCTCGCCGCCGACCATGACCACCGGGCGGCGGATCCGCACCCAGCGCCGATCGCGCGGTGCGATCGAGATCACGCTCGAGGCTTCCACGTCGGTCTCGAGCGACTCGTGATTGATCGGATCGAACATCGTCAAGGTGTGGCCGTCGACGTCGATGGCGTGCGGCATGTACATGTCGCCGCCGAGGGCCCGCCCCAGTCCTTCCGCGATCACGGTCTTGCCGTTGCCGGGAGGGCCGTAGAGAAACACCGCCTTGCCGGCATTGACGGCCGGGCCGAGCTGTTCGAGCACCTGGTCGCTGATGATGAGGTGCGAGAAGCCCTTCCTGAGACGCTCGCGATCGATGTAGCCGCGCGCAGCCGCCAGCGCGCGCATCTGCGTGACATAGGCGGCCAGCGTCACCGGCGCCGGGCCGACATACTGGCTGAAGTCCAGGTACTGACGGCCGCGATCGCGGCCAGCATCGGTCAGGGCATAACGGTAGGTGGCCGATCCGGTTCCCGCCGAGCCACGAACCTCAATCAGCTGCTCGGTCCGCAGACGCTCGATCAGCGGCTCGAGCATCGTGAACGGCAGGTGGATGCGGTCGGCCAGCGCGAGCCCGGTGGCCTCGCCGCCGTAGAGTGTCTTGACCAGCAGCTGCTCGACCTGGTCGGCGCTCAGGCCGGTGTCGTGCAGCGTCCGCGGCACCGGCGGCGCGGGTGACGTATTCGGGATGACGGAGGGCTCGGCGAGCGCGGAGGCGACGGCGGTCATTGGTTGGCCATTGGCACGATGACTTCGATGAACTTGATGACGGCCGGGCCAATCGTCACGACCCAGATCGCCGGGAAGATGCAGAACACGAGCGGGAACACCATCTTGACGCCGGTCTTGGCGGCCGCTTCTTCCGCGCGTTGACGCCGTTTGGTCCGGACCGTCTCGGAATGGACGCGCAGCGACTGCGCCACGCTGGTGCCGAATTTGTCGGTCTGTACCAGCATCGCGACCAGCGACACGATGTCGTCCACGCCGGTACGTTCCGCGAGGTTGTGCAGCGCGTCGATGCGAGCCTTGCCGGCGCGCAGCTCGAGGTTGATCAGGCGGAGTTCCTCGGACAATTCGGGATGCGCGAAATCGAGCTCGGCGCCGACCCGCTGGATCGCCTGATCGAGGCCGAGACCCGCCTCCACGCTGACCACGAGCAGGTCGAGCGCGTCGGGCAGCCCGAGCCGGATGCGATGCTGGCGGCGCTTGGCGAGGCGGCCGAGCGCCATGCTCGGCAGCAGGTAGCCCAGCGCGCAGCCCACCAGCGCGACGATCAGGTTTGGTTTGACGACGATCGGCGTGGCCAGCAGGAAGAAGATGCCCAGCGCGCACGCCAGCCGGATGCCGAAGAAGACGGCGATCGCTTCGTGATTGCGATAGCCCGCGGTCACCAGGCGCTGCTGCAGCTTGCCCATCTCCGAGCGCGACTGCGGCGCCATCGCGCCGAATTTCTTCAGCGTTTCGATCATCACCCGGTCGTAGCCGGGGTCGTCGCTGGACGCTTTGACGCGGCGCCCGGTGACCTCACCGAGGCGGCGCTCGATGGTGGCGGATGCGGCCGGCGCAAACGCCATCGCCGCCGCGGCGATGAGCAGCGATCCAAACAAAAATGCCAGCACCGGAAGCAACAGGGCCACGGCTACACCTCGATTTTGATGACCTGACGGATCCAGATGAATCCGATGGTCTGCATCACGATCGCGCCCATCAGCATCATCTGGCCGAGGTGCTCGCGATACATGACCTGCATGTGCTCGGGGTCGATGAAGGTCAAGGCGATCGCCAGCGCCGCCGGCAGCGCCAGCAGCACGTAACCAGTGAAACGACCGTGGGCGGTGTGCACGCGCACCTGGCGGCGGATCTTGAAGCGCTCGCGCACCACGTGGGCGAGGTTCTCGAGAATCTCCGACAGGTTGCCGCCGGTATCGCGCTGAATCAGCACCGCGGTCACGAAGAAGCGCACGTCGAGGATGCCGATGCGCGCGGCCATCTCATTGAGGGCGTCGCGCAGCGGCAGGCCGAAGTTCTGCTGATCGAACGTCTTCTTGAACTCGGGTCCAACCGGGTCCGGCAGTTCCTCGGCGGCCATGCCCAGCGCCGTCTGCAGCGCGTGGCCGGCGCGAATCGCACGCGACATCAGATCGAGGGCTTCCGGGAACTGCTCCTCGAAGCGCTTCAGGCGCGACGAACGCTTGTGCAGCAGCCAGCCAAACGGCAGGAAGGCGCCGATCGCGGCCGCCGCCAGCGGCGCGAATCGCTGCGGCACGAACATCAGGGTCAGCATGCCGCTCGCCGCCGCGGCCACCAGGCTGATCAACGCCATCGAGCTCGGCGTGGTCCGCACGCCCGACTGCTCGATGAGCCGGGTCATGTATTTGCCGGGGCCGGTGCCGGCCACCAGCCGGTCCATCCCTGGCAGCGGGCCTTCGAGCTTGCTCTGGACGACCGAGTCGTCGCCGCCCGCCCTGGCCTCGGCCGGGCTGGGCTCGCTCGACACATCGCGCAGCCGGCGATCGAGCCGGCGCGCCGCGAAAATCTCGGGCAGCATCGTGACGGCGAAATAGCCGGCGATAATCGATCCAGCGACGCCGACGAAGACGAGGACTGCCGGCAACATCACCGCACCTCCGTCACGCCTTCGAACATGTCTGCCGGGAGGTGGATGCCCGACGCCTTCAGCCGCTCGCAGGCCTTGGGCCGGACGCCGGTCGCGCGGAAGCGGCCGATGACCTTGCCGTCCTGCGTGATGCCCATCTTCTCGAACAGGAAGATCTCCTGCATCGTGATCACGTCGCCTTCCATGCCGGTGATCTCGGAGATGCTGGTGACCTTGCGCGAACCGTCGCTCAGTCGGGTCTGCTGCACCACCAGCTGAATCGCCGACGAGATCTGTTGGCGCATGGCGCGCTCGGGCAGGTTGGTCGCGCCCATCGCGATCATGGTTTCGATACGGGTCAGCGCGTCGCGGGGCGTGTTGGCGTGCACCGTGGTCAGCGACCCGTCGTGACCGGTATTCATCGCCTGCAGCATGTCGAGCGCTTCTTCGCTGCGCACCTCGCCGACGACGATGCGATCCGGGCGCATGCGGAGGGCATTGACCATCAGCTGGCGCTGGCGAATCGCACCCTTGCCTTCGACGTTGGGCGGCCGGGTCTCGAGCCGCACCACGTGTTCCTGGTGGAGCTGAAGCTCGGCGGCGTCTTCGATGGTGACGATGCGTTCGCGTTCGGAGATGAAACTGGAGAGGACGTTGAGCAGCGTGGTCTTGCCGGCGCCGGTGCCGCCGCTGATGAGCGCGTTGAGCCGCGCCTTCACGCAGTGCGACAGGAACTCGAGCATCGGCTTGGTGAGGGCGCGCAGGGTGACGAGGTCCTCGGCCCTCAGCCGCTCGGCCGGAAAGCGGCGGATCGAGAGCAGCGGGCCATCGACCGCCAGCGGCGGAATGATCGCGTTGACACGCGAGCCATCGGGCAGCCGGGCATCGACCATCGGCGAGCTGTCGTCGACGCGCCGCCCGACCGCGCTGACGATCCGATCGATCACGCGCATCAGGTGGCGATCGTCCTGGAAGTTGGCCGACACCTTCTCGAGCACGCCGCCGCGCTCGACGAACACGTTCTTGCAGGTATTGACCAGGATGTCGCTGATCGACGGGTCGCGCAGCAGCGGCTCCAGCGGTCCCAGTCCGAACACGTCGTCCAGCAGCTCGACAAACAGGGTTTCACGCTCGCCGAGGCTGAGCGGCGTCCCCTCCTCGGCCAGCAGCTCGCCGAGCAGCGTGCGAATCTCGCTCTCGGCGCGGGCGCGATCCGACTGCGCCAGCGCCTCGAGGTTGAGGCGGTTGAGCAGCTTCTTGTGAACCCCAGCCTTCAGCTCCAGATAGCCGGGGCGCACCGGCTGCAGGCGGGGCGTGGGCAACGATGCGGAGGCGACACTGTGCATGGGTGGTTACCAGACCGAGGCGATGCCGGCCGTCAGGCGAGCGAGACCCGGGAGCGTGCGCTTCGCCGCCGGTGCCATCGCCACGGCGACGTCCGGCTCGAGAATCTGCCGCGAGAAATGATCGAACTGGGTCGCAATGTCGGAGTTGCCGGTGAGGGCCAGCGGCACGCCCGAGTTGAGCGCGGTCGACACCGTCTTGTAGTCGCTCGGGAACGTGTGATGAATCGGATGGCCGAGCGCGCCTTCGATCTGCTTGGGAGGAATCGGATACGGCTCCTGGGCGCGGTTGAGCAGCACGCGGACGCGCTCGCCGCAGGCACCCAGCTGACGCACCCGATCGAGCAGCCGCTGCGAATTGCGGATCGACGGCACATCGGGGTTGGCCACCAGGAAGATCGTGTCGGCGGTATACAAGGCCGCCACGGTGCACGAATTGATCTGGCTGCCGCAGTCGACCAGGATGTATTCGTACTGCCGCGCCAGCAGGCGGAACAGCTCCTCGATCGCGCCGCCGTCGGCCGCACCGGGCCGGTCGAACTGATCGGATCCGGCCAGGATCTCCAGGCCGGACTTGTGCTTCACCACGAGCTCCTTCAGGAACTCGCGATCGAGGCGATGCAGGTTGTCGATGGCGTCGAGCAGGCTGTAGCGCGGCCGCATGCCGAGGAACAGCGCCACCTCGCCAAGGCCCGGCTTGAGGTCGACGATCACCGTCGAGCGCTTGCTCAGGCGCGCCAGATCCACGCCGCAATTCACCGAGACCGTCGTCGTGCCGGCGCCGCCCTTGGCGCCGAAGAAGACCAGGGTCGTGGCCGAGGCGCGCGCGCCCTGCGCGGTTTCGCGGCGGCCGGCGGTGCGCCGAACCGCGCCGTGGAACGATTCCTCCTCGGGCGGCCAGGTGAAGAACTCATTCGCCCCGGCTCGCATCGACTGCAGGATCAGCTCCGGATCGGCGGCGGTGGCGACGGCAAAGATGCCGGCGCCCGGCGCCCCCGCGCGCAGCCGCTCGATGCTCGACATCGACGAAGAGGCGTCGCCGCGCGTGTCGACGATGACGAGGTCCGGCGGCGTCGCGTCGCGCGCGGCGCGGTCGTCGAGCACGCTGACCGGAATCGCGCCGACGCGAAGCAGTCGCGCGAAATGCTTCTTGAACGCGTCGTCTTCAGAAACGATGAGGCCTACGAGTTGTGCCATGGCTGCTACTTCTGATTCCGCGCGATCTCGGCCTGGTAGCGGGCGTCGGCTTCCTTGGACTTGGCCGCCGCTTCGTCGAGCGCCTTCTGATGGCTGCGTTCCGCCTCGGCCTGCTTCTTCGCCCGATCGGCGGCCGACCTGGCAGCCTCCGCGTCGGCCTTGGCCTGGCGCTTCGCCATCTCGGCCGCCGCCTTGGCGGCTTCGACGTCGTGCTTGGCCTGCTCGCGCGCGGCCTTGGCCTGTTGTTCCTGCTCGGCTTTCTCCCTCTTGCGGTTGGCCTCGTCCTGCTTCTTGCGCTGCTTCGCGCTGAGCGGCTGGGCCGAGTCGCCCGGCTGCTGCGTGGCGTCGAGCACGTGCTGCTCGTCGGCCTTCAACTGGTTCGGCGCCGGCGCGGAGGAGGCGGCGCCGCTCGGCGGCACGACCACCACCGGCGGATGCGGCGGATTCAGGATCGCCGCCGCGGCCGCTGGCGAATTCGCCGCAGGCGGTGCCGCCGCCGGCGCGGGTGCCGGCGCTGCCGCGACTGCGGGCGCCGCCGTGATCGGCATCGCGGCGCTGGTGCGTGCCGGCGTAAAGGCGGGTGGCAGCGGCTCGACCGTCTTCTTGTCTGGCAGCGGCTGGAGGAACGGCTCCGGCGTGCGCGGCAGCGTGTTGGTTACGCCCGTGGAGTTGCGGGCGAGAATCTGCGGCGTGATCATCACGACCAGCTCGGTCTGATCCTTGTTGGCCGCCTTGCTCTTGAACAGCAGGCCGAGGATCGGAATATCGCCGATGCCGGGAATCTTCTGTAGCGTCGAGTTCATCGAGTTGTTGATCAGCCCGGCGATGGCGAACGTCTGCCCGTCGAGCAGGTCCACTTCGGTCTCGGTGCGCCGGGTGCTCAGGGCCGGGATCCGGAACCCGTTGAGCAGCACGCCGTTGGCGAAGTCCAGCGTGCTGACCTCGGGCCGCACCTTCAGGTGGACACGGTCACCGTGAATCACCGGCGTGAAGTTCAGGCGGACGCCGAACTCCTTGTAGGCCACCGAGATCGCCAGAGTTGCACCCGATCCCTGCGCGATCGGCACCGGGAACTCGCCGCCGGCGAGGAAGCTCGCTTCCTTGCCGCTCTCGGCGACGACATTGGGCTCGGCCAGGCTCTGGAACTGCCCCTTCGACTGGAGCGCCTGAATCACGGCGCCGAGCTGGTGCTTCGAGTCGAAGAGAAAGAGGTTCAGGAAGTCGCTGAAGACCAGCTTCTCGCGCGACGGGTCGGAATTGTCGAACACCGGAGCGGGCGTCGAGGTGGTCGAGCGCGCCAGAACGTCCTTGTAGCCGTTGGCGCCGGTGAACAATGAGGCGCCCAGGTTGGTGATCGCGCTGCGGGTGACTTCGGCGAAGCGGACCCGGAGCAGCACCTGGTTGCTGGCGGTGCTTTCCTGGATGCGCAGCATGTTGACGACTTCGTCAGCCTTGTCGACATAGCCGCCGGCGACGCTGCTCGCCTTGTCGAAGATCTCCTTGTTGGTCACCAGGCCCGATAGGACGATGCCCTTGCCGCTGCTCTGCGCCTCGATCGCTTCGCCCGGAAACAGGCGTTTCATCTGGTCGTTGAGGTGCGCCAGGTCGCGCTGCACCACGACCTCGTAGCGGTGCAGGCCGCCGGTGCGCTCCCACACGTACATCGAGATGGTGCCCGGCATCTTGCCGTTGATCAGCAGCTGGTTGGACGAGGTGACCACGGCGTCGGCGATGTCCGCGCTGGTGAGCGACACGCGCGCGATGGCGCTGCCGACGTCGACGATCGTCGAGCGGCCGACCAGCAGCTTGACCGGGGCGGCGTCGTCGGCGTACACGAAACGCGGCGCCGCCACCGCAATCAGGAGGATGAGAACGAATTTACGCATGCTACTGCTCCTCGCGCACGACTTCGTGCGCGCGCTTGTCACCGCGGATGATCTCGACCGTCGGCAGTTCCGGTATCGGTGCCAGCACGACGGGTTTCACGGCCGAAGGACCGGCCGACGCTACGCGGGTCCGGGCCACCGCGGTTCTGGTCGCCACGCCGTAGCCGAACAGCGCCGCCGGGCGCACGCCGGGGGTGGCGGGGATGGTCTTGTCGAGCGGGTTGCGCAGGGCGAGTTGAATCTTGCCTTCGGTGCTGGCCAGCGTCAGCCGCTCCGCCTCTTCGGGATTGACCAGCATGGTCACGACGCTCACCGGCATCGGCTTGTTCTTGTCCGTCTCACGGTCGATCTTCGTGCCGGCGGCGAGCACCTGCACGTTGGTGAGAATCACTTTGGTGGTCATGTCGGCGCCGTTGCCGGTCGGGCTCGCCGTGGCGACGACGTCGACGCGGGTGCCGGGCAGCACGTAACCGGCCACGCCGATCACTTCGTTGACCTTGACCGAGACGGCGCGCAGGCCGGGCGGAATCACCGGCGGCAGGCCGGCGCCCGCCTCCTTCGATGCCAGCTTCATCGGCAGGAACGGCTCGTTCTCGATTACCGGCAGGATCAGGCCGCGGCCGATCACATCCTTGGGATCGCTGATGGAGTTGGCCGGCACTGCGTTGGCGGGCCAGTCGATGATGCGGATGTCCTCGCGCCGCAGCTCGGCGCCGATGTCGAGGTCGGACGCGGCAACGACGACCGGGCGGGTCGGGATGGACGTGTTCTTGGCCGGCAGCCGCTGCATGTAGTTGTACGTGCCGAAGGCGAGCGCACCTCCCGCAGTCATTGCCAGCACGAACACCATGAATACACGCATGCGAGCCATAGATCAGGTTCCTCGTTGAGCGATTGTCAGAATCCCAGCGCGGCCAGCATGGTGCCGACGGCGATGGCCGGGGCGTAGGCGAACCGGTTGTGCTCGAGCGGGCTCTCGATTGCCGGAGCGTTGCCGCCCACGGTTGCAATCAACAGCGCGGTGCCGCCCACGGTCTGCCGCAGGCGGCGCCTCATGAGCGAGATGACGATGGCGATGCCGCCGCCGGCCAGCGCGGTATAGATGAAGGCGGTCAGGATGTGGGCGGGGCCGACGAACGCGCCCGCGGCCGCAAACAGCTTGACGTCGCCGGCGCCTGTGGCGCCAATGAGATGTCCCGGCAGCATCAACGCCAGACCGAGCCCGAGGCCGGCCAGCGAAGCGCCGAGTGACAGACTGCCAATCCCGATCCCGCACGCGGCGTAAGCGACGCCGGTCGCCGCCAGTCCCATGGTCAGCGGATTGGGGACGCGGCGGGTACGCAAGTCGATCGCCGCACCCGCGCCGGTGCCGGCGACGATGGTGGCGATGGCGATGAAATCAGATGGCCTGACCAATTTGCACCCAGAAGACGTTGTAAATCGTGTTGCCGAGAGAGGAGACACCGACCATCGCGACGATGGCGATCAACGCCGCCAGCAATCCGTATTCGATCAGGTCCTGACCGGTCTCGCTCGAGACCAACCGTGTGATTGCTGCCTTCAGGTGCGCCATGACGTGTCCCTTTCGATGACGGGAGCGGAGCCGTCCCCGCTCCCGTTCCGGTTCCAGGCCCTCGTTACGCCGCGGCGTTGAGAGAGGTGCCGATGTTGTCGAAGATCGTCTTCACGGCCGAACCGGCCGTGCCGATCACGGTGACCGAGACCAGCGCGATCAGCGCGACGAGCAACGCGTACTCGAGCAGATCCTGGCCTTCGTCAGCGAGCGTGAACTTCTTGAGGCGGGCGATGAATTCCATGTGCGTTCTCTCCAGCGGACTCACTGACGCGAAGCCGCATGTTGCCAAAGCGGTGATGCCTGTCATCAGGTCGGTCCGCAGACCCTGGTTACGCCGCGGCGTTGAGAGAGGTGCCGATATTGGTGAAGATTGTCTTGACGGCCGAACCGGCCGTGCCGATCACGGTGACCGAGACCAGCGCGATCAGCGCGACGAGCAACGCGTACTCGAGCAGGTCCTGACCCTCGTCGGCGAGCGCGAACTTCTTGAGGCGGGCGATGAATTCCATGTGCGTTTCTCCAGCGCGTTCAGTGACGCGCGCAGCCGGGTGTGCGAAAAGCGGTCACGGTGAAACCGGCGACCGCGTGACGCATGATGAAAACGCAACGCGTGTGCCACGCATCTGCACGACCCGGCGCCCACGCGGCGCAAACCACCGAACGGTGGTGCGGTTAGCGGCGATCGCGGTGTCGCAATCCGCAGTGCGATCGGCCGGCGCCGCCCCCGACCTGATTCAGCACATTCGTAACGTCGCGGCTGAATTTCGTTCGAAGAGCCGTGTGACAAAACGGGACGCCGGGCCCCGGCGGCCGGACGACCGCGAGAATGCGCCGCAATCCCGGGGAAACAACTGTGATCCCGTCAGAGCGGAGGGCGGAACGGCATTTGCGAGAGAGACGGCATGCGACGCGCATTTCGCGAGGCGCTGATGTCGGCGGGGACTGTCCTCATCCTGCTGCTGGTGCTGATCGCCTACGACGACCGCGTCCGCGATCATGTCTCGCGGCGGATCGTGGCGCACCCGTCAGCGGAGCTGGCGAGCGTGGGGCGTCAGGCGAGCGATTTCGCGACCGTGATCGTGCAGGCAGCGCGGAGTCAGAGCATCGGACACGCGCCGCTGCTGATCTTCACGCTGGCCGCTGCGGTGCTCGTGCTGTTCATGCTGCGGACGTAAATGCCCATAGTCCTGGCCATCGAACCGGACCGGCGGCAGGCCGCCCATCTCATCGCCATTGTGCGGAATCAGGTGGGCGTGGAACTGGTGGTCGCCGACACCACCGAGGGCGCGCTCGACGCCATCGGCAACCGCGTGCCCGATCTCGTCCTCGTGCCGGCGCTGCTCTCGCCGCAGGACGACGCGGCGCTGGCCGCGGCGCTGCGCGTGATCGCGGCCGCCGCCCATGTGCGCACTCTGACCATTCCGGTGTTGTCCAATGGCACCAAGCGTGCGGCCACCGGCGGGATGCTCGCAAAGTGGCGCAAGACCCGCGCGGCATCGCCGGAGCCTGACGGCTGCGACCCGGCGGTGTTCGGCGAACAGATTTCAGCCTACCTGCAGGAAGCGGCGGCTGAGCGGGCGCAGCTCGAGGAAGACGCGCTCCTCACCGAAGAAGCGCTCGAAGCGGCGGCCTCCTTCCAGAGCGTTGATTTGCCGCTCCAGGCGGACGCGCCGGGGCCGGCATCCGGCTTCCAGGACGACATCGCGCTGACCGGCGGCGTCGCCGAGATCGACGCCCTCGAGCCGGTCGCGGATGCCGAATACCGCGAGGCGGCCGAGCCGGTCGAGCGCGCCGAAGCCATCGCGTCGTTCGAGCCCGCTCAGCCCGAGACGTCGATCGACCGGACCGAAGTCGCCGCGTTGATCGAACACGTCGAAGTCGAATCGTTGATCGAGCACCTCGAATCCGCGGTGTCCGTCGAGGGCCTCGACGACGCGGCGCTGATCGGCGAGATCGAAATCGCGGTGCCGTCGGAGCACCTCGAATCGTTCTCGCTGGTGCAGGCGGCCGAGTCGCGGTGGAGCGACGCCGAACCGGTTGCATCGCCCGATGCCGGCCCGGTCGAGGAACTCACGCTCGACGCGACCGAAGAGCGTTCGATCGATCTCTCCGACGAATTGGCCGGTTTGTCCGGCGTCGCGGCGGAGGAGACGTTCGACGGGGAACCGGTGGGCGTCTACACCATCGCCTCCGACGACGACAGGTCGGTGTTCGACGCGCTCGATTTCATTCCCGGTATTCTCGAGCCGCCAAGCATTGCCGAGGAGGTGGAAGCGGCGCTCGATCAGATTGCTGCTGCCGCCAGGGTGCAGCCGCGTCCGGCGGGCGCCAAGCGACGTGCCGCCAAGTCGGCGCGCAGCGAAGCGGCCATGGCACCAGTCATCGACGCGCCGGAGCCGGCGCGCGCGGACATCAGCCCCTGGGTCCCGATGTATCTGACTCCGGGACGCATCTGGCCGGCCATGGAAGGGATGCCTGCCGAGACGCCGGTGGCTCGGACGGAACAGCCCGACTGGATCGAGCTGGTGGCATCGCTGCGCCAGGATCTCGAGCGCCGCCGCACCGACCCCTCATCGACCGCCGATCCGATTGCGGCGCGGCCGTCCGACGGCGCGACCGCCAAGGTTCACCGCCTGGCGAAAAAACCGCGGCCGCTGGTCAGGAAAGCCAAGCCGGTTCAGGACGAATGGGGCTTCTTCGATCCGGAACGCTGCGGCTTCTCGACGCTGCTCGCGAAACTGGAAGAGATCACGGAAGAAGACGTCCGGCCGTAGCGCCGGGCGCCGCATTCAGTTCTGCGCCATCAATCGAGAGGGCGACGAACCAACGTGGCCATCGGCTGAACCCAGCAGCGGGACGAGGGGCGGATCGAGTTGCTCGGCGGTTTACTGAGCGCAAGACCCAAAGTCAGGCGCGGCCGATGGCGACGACGATGGGCAACGCGACGAACGGGATGTGTCCAAAGAACTGGACCCACCAGCGGATGTTGATTGTCGGCGGCCGGTGCGTGAGCAGCGGCACGATTGCCAGCGACATTACCATCCAGATCAGCGGTCCGTAGACCGCGGCCACTCCGAGCACGCCCAGCGGTGAGGCAATCGCGCTTCTGAGCCAGGACGCCGCCATCACGAGCAGCAGGAAGACGGCGGACCAGCCGAAGGCGATGCCGAAGTGCATGAGGACGCCGATGGCGGCGGTCGGCGTGCCACGGTTCAGCGCCGACGGTCCCATCAGCACCGACGCAACCCCCTGCCACAGGCGCATGACCGTCGAGCCGTAGAAGAAGGCGGCCAGGACACTCGAGAACAATCCGTCGGTGACTCCAGTAAGCAGGCCGGCGCGCACCAGCCTGGAGATCGCACTGCCGCCGGCGGCTACCACGGCGAGACGTTCGGCACGCTGCCCTCCTGATGTCCCGTAGTTTAGTGGACGCCGCGAGACATCTGCAGCGCGGCCGGGTCGGCGCCGAGGCGGCGGATGGCGGCTTCCCAAAGCCGCTCGGCCGGCGTATGGAAGATCAAATCGCGATCGATGTCGCTCATCAGCCACGACGACTCTTCGAGCTCGGCCTCGAGCTGACCGGGTCCCCAGCCGGAGTAGCCGACGATCAGCCGACTCTGGGACGGCGGATTCGGCTCGAGGAGCCGGCGCAGCAGATCCGGGGAGGTCGACAGGTACAGGCCGTCCGCGATCTTCATGCCGCGCAACTCCTCCGCCTCATCAGGCTCTTCCCCGACCAGCACCCAGCTCCGGTGCGGCTCGACCGGACCACCCACCCACACTTGCAACTCTCTATCGGTGGAGACGGGCGGATCGAGGTTCACCGTCACGCGGCCCGTGGTCACCAACGGCCGGTTGACGACCAGCCCGAACGCTCCGTCTTCACTGTGCTTGCAGAGCAGCACGACGGTGCGGCTGAAGTTGGGATCCATGAGCTGCGGCATGGACAGGAGAAACGATGGCGCCAACGACGAGCCAGAACCCATTACTCAGATGATAGCGCGCGCGCCGCTGTCCGCAAGTCACGGATGAAGTCTTCCAACTCGCGGCGCCTCGTGTCGTCATCGGGCGCGCGAAGGATGGACGAAGGATGGACGGTGGCGAGGACGTGACGGCCCAGCGGCGATGCCACGAAGGCTCCGCGTTGTCTACTCACCTTGAACTGTGATCCCAGCAGCGCCTGCGCGGCGGTGGCGCCAAGGCAGACAATCACGCGCGGCTTGACGAGAGCGATCTCGGCATCGAGCCATGGACGGCAGGCGGCGATCTCGCTCGCGCGCGGCCTCTTGTGGATGCGGCGCTTGCCGCGCGGCTCCCACTTGAAGTGCTTGACGACGTTCGTGACATAGACGGCATGGCGGTCGATCCCGGCGTCGGCGAGGGCACGATCGAGCAGCTTGCCGGCTGGGCCCACGAACGGGTGGCCGCTGAGGTCCTCCGCGTCGCCTGGCTGCTCGCCGATCAGCATCAGCGCCGCCCGGCGCGGCCCTTCACCGAACACCGTCTGCGTGCCACTCTTCCACAGATCGCAAGCGCGACAGCCCTTGGCCGCCTCGCGGACCGACTTCAGCGTCGGCCTGAGCGGGATGAGATTCGCAGCGGTCCTGATCGGAGGCTTGGCCATCTACGGCGAAGTGGGGATCGCGCACAACCACACGACGTTCCCAGGCTCAGCCTTCATTCCCGTCTTCGTAACGGGCGACGCCACATCGTGGTCGGTCGCGACCAGAGCCGACGTTGGCGTCATCCTGTTCTTCTGACGAAGATCATTTCCGCAAATGTCGAAGAGAGGTGTGGCCACCAGGTTCAGAGTTACGCAACGCGACCGCGACGTTGCGCCGCAAGCCCCGGACCTTGGCCCGCTTGAGGGGGCTGCCCCGCAGCCCTGCCGTCAGCTCTTCATCGCTGCGCTGTTCTAGCGTCAGCAGATCGACACGATCCCAGGCCGGCCGCGGCTGCCACGCCGGGTCGATCGAGCGAGGCGCGGTCGTGTTCCACGGACACACCTCCTGGCAGACGTCGCAGCCATACACATGCGAGCCGAGCCCGGTCTGATGTTCGGCCGGAATCTCGCCCTTCAGCTCAATGGTGAGATAGGAGATACAGCGCGTCGAGTCGAGCACGGCGGGCGCCACGATGGCCTGGGTCGGGCAGGCCTCGATGCACAGGGTGCAGCTGCCGCACTGATCGAGCGACGGCGCGTCGACCGCGAGCGGAAGGCTGCAGATGATGACGCCGAGGAAGATCCACGATCCGATCTCGGGATTGATGACGCAGGTATTCTTCCCGATCCAGCCGATGCCGGCGTGCTGCGCGTAGACGCGCTCCTGGACCGGGCCGGTGTCGACGTAGGGGCGCGCGTCGAATGGCTGCTCTGATTGTTCGCGCATCCAGGTGAGCAGCGCGTCGAGCCGCCTGCCGATGACATCGTGATAGTCGTCGCCCCACGCATAGCGCGCGATCTGGGCACGCCTCTGGTCGGCGATCTCGGTCGAGTACGGGCGATCGGTGTTGTAGAGCGTGCCGGTGACAATGACCGTCTGCGCAGAAGGCACGACGTGACGGACGTCGGAGCGGCGCTCGGCCGACCGGTGCAGATAGGTCATCTCGCCGGCGTAGCCGCACTCGAGCCATTCGCTGTAGAACTTCAGCTCGGGATGGTCGGTCGCCGGCGCGATTCCGCAAAGGTCGAAGCCGAGAAGCCGCGCGTGCTGCTTGACTGCGGACGAGGTGAGCGGGGAGGCCATGAGCCATGAGCCATGATTGGGCGCCAGCGTCAGCGCTTGCCGACGAGCTGACGCAAGACATACGGCAGGATGCCGCCGTGGCGGAAGCCCACCAGTTCCTCGGGCGTGTCGATGCGGGCAACGGCCTGGAACTCGATGACCTTGTCGCCGTCACCGGTGGCGCGCACGGTGATGAGGCCGCCAGGCTTCAGACCCTGCGCGACGCCGGTCAGCTCGTAGCGCTCCTTGCCGGTCAGCGCCAGCGATGCGGCGTTGGCGGCGGTCTGGAACTGCAGCGGCAGCACCCCCATGTTGACGAGGTTGCTGCGGTGGATCCGCTCGAAGCTCTCGGCGATCACCGCCCGCACGCCGAGGAGCAGCGTGCCCTTGGCCGCCCAGTCGCGCGATGACCCTGAGCCGTACTCCTTCCCGGCGATGACCACGAGCGCCGTGGCCTCGTTCTTGTACTGCATCGCCGCGTCGTAGATAGTCATCACCGCACCGTCGGGCTGATGCGTGGTCCAGCCGCCTTCAGTACCAGGCGCCATCTGGTTTCGCAGCCGGACGTTGGCGAAGGTGCCGCGCATCATCACTTCGTGGTTGCCGCGCCTGGCGCCGTAGGAGTTGAATTCCGACGGCTGCACGCCGTGCGCGATCAGGTACTTCCCCGCCGGGCTGTCCTTCTTGATCGATCCGGCCGGTGAAATGTGATCGGTGGTGATGCTGTCGCCCAGCAGCGCGAGCACGCGCGCGCCGGTGATGTCGCGCACCGGCGTTGTTTCCATCGTGATGTGTTCGAAGAACGGCGGATTGCGGATGTAGGTCGAATCCGCTTCCCAGGCGAAGCGGTCGCCGCCTGGCACCTGGAGCGCCTTCCAGCGATCGTCGCCGCCGAACACGTCGGCGTACTGCTGCCGGAACATCGTCGAGGTCACCGAGGTCAGCATCGTTTCCTGAATCTCACGCTCGGTCGGCCACAGCTCGCGCAGGTAGACCGGCACGCCCTTCTTGTCGGTGCCGATCGGTTCACTCGTCAGATCGATGGTGATCTTCCCCGCCAGCGCGTAGGCGACAACCAGCGGCGGCGAGGCCAGGTAATTGGCCCGCACCTGCTGCTGGATCCGTCCCTCGAAGTTGCGGTTTCCGCTGAGGACCGAGGCGACGACCAGATTGCGCCCTTCGACTTCGGCTGACACATCATCGGGCAGCGGACCACTGTTGCCGATACAGGTCGTGCAGCCGTAGCCAACCAGGTTGAAGCCCAGGGCGTCGAGATACAGGTCGAGGCCCGACTTCCTCAGGTATTCGGTGACGACCTTGGACCCCGGCGCGAGGCTGGTCTTGACCCAGGGCTTTCGCGTCAATCCCCGCTCGAAGGCTTTCTTGGCCACCAGGCCGGCGCCGATCATCACACTCGGGTTCGACGTATTGGTGCAGCTGGTAATCGCCGCGATGACGACGGCGCCGTGCTCGAGTTGTGTGGTGACGGCGGGCTCGGCAACCGCCGCCGATGCGCCTCCCGTGGTCGCCGAGACGTGCGAGGAGCCACCGGCTTCCGCGCCTTTCTTCGACGAGGACGCCATCATCGAGCTCAGCCCGGCCTGAAATCCGCCCTTCACCTGTTTCAGCGAGACCCGATCCTGCGGTCGTTTCGGCCCAGCCAGACAGGGCTCCACGGTCGAGAGGTCGAGCTCGACGCATTCGGAGTAGACCGGATCGGGATCGCCGGCGAGGCGGAACATGCCCTGCGCCTTCGCGTACGCCTCGACCAGGGCGATCTGCTGCTCGTCGCGCCCGGTGAGCTTGAGGTAGTCGAGCGTCATCTCGTCGATCGGAAAGATGGCGATCGTCGCGCCGTACTCGGGACACATGTTGCCCAGGGTCGCCCGGTCGGCGATGGTCAGATGCTCGAGCCCCGGTCCGAAGAACTCGACGAACTTGCCGACGACGCCATGCTTGCGCAGCTTTTCGGTGATGGTGAGCACCAGGTCGGTGGCCGTCGCGCCCTCGAGCATCGTGCCGACCAGACGGAAGCCAACGACGTGCGGAATCAGCATTGAGATCGGCTGACCCAGCATCGCCGCTTCGGCCTCGATGCCGCCCACGCCCCATCCCATCACGCCCAACCCGTTCACCATGGTGGTGTGGGAATCGGTGCCGACCAGTGTGTCGGGGAACGCCAGCGTGCCCTCGGGAGACTCGGCCGTCATGATCACGCGGGCGAGGTACTCGAGGTTCACCTGATGGACGATGCCAGTGTCTGGCGGAACGACGCGGAAGTTGTCGAATGCGTCCTGTCCCCACCTCAGGAACGCGTAGCGCTCCTTGTTGCGCGCGAACTCGAGCTCGGCGTTGAGCTGAAAGGCGTTGGCCTGGCCGAAATAGTCGACCTGAACGGAGTGGTCGATTACCAGCTCGACCGGTTGCAGCGGGTTCACCTTGTTGGGATCGCCGCCCAGCCGCGCGATGCCGTCGCGCATGGCGGCGAGATCGACGACCGCGGGGACGCCAGTGAAGTCCTGCAGCAGTACCCGCGCCGGCGCGAACGAGATCTCCTTTTGGACGGCGGCCTTGACGTCCCAACGCGCCAGCGTTTCCACATCTGTCGACTTCACGAATCGGCCGTCTTCGTGGCGAAGCAGGTTCTCGAGCAGGATTTTGAGCGAGAACGGCAACCGCGCCACTTCGGGGAAGCCCGCCCGCTCGAGCGCCGACAGGTTGAACATGTGGTAAGTGCGGTCGCCGACCGCCAAAGCGGTTCGGGTGCCAAAGCTGTTCGCGGTCGACATGACGGTGATCCTCGGAGGAGTGAGGCGTTTGCCCAGGAAAATCTCATTCTACCTCCGCCCAGAGGGCCACCAAGATGACGCGCCAACCGTGCTATCCACGCACAAAGTCAACCAAAGCGACGGTCAGATAGGGTTACAATATGCACGGTGATGTTATTTTTGTGCTTGAAAGACACACATCTGGTAACATGTTGCCGGCTGGAGGTGCAGAGACGATGACTTTGGCGGACGTCAGGAGCAAAACGGACAGGATTCGGGAGTACTCGGCGATTCCATTCCTGCTGGTCGCGGGAGTCAGCATCGTGGGGGCGCTGTATCGGCCCGCGCCTCAGGCGGTAACGGGCGGTCCCGTCAATGCCGGCGACACCGCCTGGATGCTGACCGCCACCGGCCTCGTGCTGCTGATGACGCCTGGCCTGTCGTTTTTCTACGGCGGCATGGTCCGCATGAAGAACGTCGTCTCGACCATGCTCCAGAGTTTCGTCGCGATGGGGGTCATCAGCCTGTTGTGGATCGTAGTGGGGTTCAGCCTCGCGTTCGGGACCAGCGTTCACGGGCTGATTGGCGACCCGCGGACGTTTTTCATGTTCACGCGCGTGGGCGCGCTCACACACCCGGATCTGGCGCCGACGATTCCGTTGATTGTGTTTGCGCTGTTTCAGTTGAAGTTCGCGATCATCACTCCCGCACTCATCACCGGATCATTTGCCGAGCGGGTCCGCTTCTCGAGCTATCTCCTGTTCATGTGCCTGTTCAGCATCTTCGTGTACTCGCCGCTGGCGCACTGGACGTGGCACCCGGACGGTTTCCTGCACAAGATGGGGGTGCTCGATTTCGCCGGCGGCACCGTCGTGCACATGTCAGCCGGATTCGCCGCATTGGCCGGCGCGATGGTGCTCGGCCGCCGCACCACGCACAAGAATGGCGAGGCGACGACGCCGGCCAACATCCCGTTCGTCATTCTCGGAACCGGCATGTTGTGGTTCGGTTGGTTCGGTTTCAACGCCGGGTCGGCGCTCTCGGCGTCCGGCCAGGCGGCCATGGCGTTCGCGACCACGAACACCGCGTCGGCGTCCGCGGCGCTGGCCTGGATCTTCTTCGACCGGATGCGCGGCCACAAGCCGTCGGCCCTCGGCGCGTGCGTAGGTGCTGTGGTCGGCCTGGTCGCGATCACGCCGGCGGCCGGCTACGTCGGCGTCGGCGAAGCCATCTTCATCGGCACGGTGGCCAGCGTCGTCTCGAACCTGATGGTCCACTGGAAGAACGCCTCGACGCTCGACGACACGCTCGACGTGTTTCCCTGCCACGGCGTCGGCGGCATGGTTGGCATGCTGATGACCGGCATCTTTGCCAAGGACGTCGGCTTGATGTCGGGCCACGCTACCACGTTCCTGGTGCACTGCGCCGCGCTGCTGTTCGTAGCGGCGTTCTCGTTCTGCGGTTCGTGGATCCTCTATCGTTTCACCGACTTCATCATCCCGCTACGGGTTTCCGAGGAGCAGGAGGAGATCGGCCTCGACCTGAGCCAGCACGGCGAGGTCATGCAGGGAGAAATATCGTCATCCTCGCTGCCGCAGATCTTCGCCAAGACGGCCTGAGGAGTGTCAGACACCGTCTCAAATCAGGGACGGTGTCTGACACCCCTCAGTCTATCGCCAGTCTCTGACTGCGTCGCGCAGCGACTGCCGCAGCTCGCGCATGGCATCGCGAACCGCCTCGCGAAATTCGTGGCGATAGCGATCGCGGTCGATACGGCTGCGGTCGCGGACCCGGAACCGGACTTCCGCCCTCAACCGCTGCATTTCGCGCCGGATGTCGGCGCGGTCGCGCGTCCGTTCGCGCATCTCGCGACGAAATTCGGCACGCTCGCGGACCCGCTCGGACCAATCGGACTGGCCCGCGAGGGTGAGAACGGGTGTCAGGACCAGGACTGCGAGCGCCAGCGACCAGATGAGGGTCTTGTTCATGGGTTTCTCGTGCCGGTTAGACGGATGCGATCGCTGCGAGGTTGCCAGGAAATGTGTTTCAGATCCAGCCACCCTGACGACCAAGCGATCTACCGGATCCGTGCCAGGAACTCACCGACGATGACCGGCACGTCCCGGTGCTCGACGTCGGCGGCGTAGTTCATGGCCCGCATGTCTGCCGCCGACACCCGGCCCGACAGACCCTCAAGCGCCGTCCGGAGATGCGGGTAGCGCAGCAGCGTCTCGGCCCGCGCGACCGCTGCCGCGTCGTACGGCGGAAAGTAGTGGCGGTTGTCTTCGAGTTGAACCAGATCGAGGCCCTGGATCAGGCCCGCCGTCGCATCGCCGGCAATCAGGTCGACCTGCCCCGACGCGAGGGCGCGGTAGCTGAGGGTGAGATCCATGACGCGTGGCGGATCGGGAAATCTGAGCCCATAAGCCTTCACGAGCCCCGGATAGCCGTCAGGCCGCTCCACGAACTCGTAGCCGAAGCCGGCACGCCAGTGCGGCGATAGCCGCGCCGCATCGTCAATCGTCTTGAGGCCGCGTGACCGTGCGTCGGTGCCCCTGACCAGGATGGCGAAGGTGTTGTTGAACCCCAACGGCGGCAACAACGTTCGCCCGGTCTTCGCGTAGAGCGCGCGGACCGTATCGTAGACGGCAGCCGATTCGTTGCTGACAGGCTGGCGAAACACCGCCGTGAGCGCCGTACCGGTGTACTCGACGTAGACGTCGATGTCGCCCGTCATCAGCGCCTGGTCGCAGATCAGGGTGCCACCCAGATTCAGGCGCCGATCGACCGACAGGCCGGCGTCATGCTCGATCGCCTGAGCGAGCAGCTCTCCCAGCACCAGCTGCTCGGTGAAGTTCTTCGATCCGACGACGATCGCGCCGCTCGCGCGGCGCGCCGCGGCCGCACTCGAGAGCATGACCGCGGCGATGACCGTCGCCGCAACGGTGACGGCTACCCGACGCGATCGCGACCGCCGGCGCGCCGACAGCTGCTTCTCGAGCCACAGCAGCGCGGCGTCAACCACGAGCGCGAGTATGGCCGCCGGGACCGCGCCAGCCAGGATCACCGTCGTATCGACCATCGAGAGCCCGCGGTAGATGTACTCGCCGAGACCGCCGGCGCCGATGGCGGCGGCAATCGTCGCCGAACCGACGCCAACCACCGCCGCCACGCGTATCCCGGCCACGATGGAAGGGAGGGCGAGCGGCAGCTCGACCTGGAGCAGCAGTTCGCGCGGCGTCATGCCCATCGCGACGCCGGCCTCGCGAATGGACGGCTCGATTCCGCGCAACCCGGCGATCGTGGTACGGACAATCGGCAGCAGGCCGTACAGGATGAGGACCACCAGAGCGGCACGCGCGCCGACGCCGCCGACGAAGGGCACCGGCAGCAGGAACCCGAACATCGCCAGGCTCGGAATCGTCTGGACGATGCTGGCAAAAGCCATGAGAGGCGAGGCAAGACGCGGCCGCCGCGCCGAAAAAATGCCCAGCGGCACGCCCAGCGCCACCGCGATGAGCGTCGCGCCGGCGACGAGCAGCACATGCTGCCCGACCAGGCTGGCCAGCTCAGCGCGATGTGCGATCCAGAACGCGATCAGCAGTCTCATCTCACGATCGGGCCGAGGAAGGCTGCCGGCCTTCACCGCTACCGAGCCCGGGCCGGACCACATCCGACGGGCGCGGAATTGCCGGAACCGCGTCAAGCAGGCGGCGCACCCGTGGATCGACGGAGGCCGCAACGGTCGCGGCACGATCGTTGGCGATCAAACGGCCCTCTTCGAGCACTCCTACGCGGTCGGCCAGAGCAAAGGCTTCGCCCATATCGTGCGTCACGATGATCACGGTCTTGCGCAAGCGCGCCTGGATGCGCCGGAACTCGCCGTGCAGCTCGGCCCGCGTCAGCGGGTCGAGCGCGCCGAACGGCTCGTCCATCAGCAAGACCGGTGGATCCACGGCCAGCGCCCGCGCAACGCCGACGCGCTGACGCTGTCCGCCCGACAGCTCGTCGGGCCAGCGCTGGCCAAACTCGTCGACTGGCAATCCGACCAGCTCGAGCAGCTCGTACAGCCGCGGCGCTATGCGATCAGCGCTCCAGCGCTCGAGCCGGGGCACCACGGCCACGTTGTCCGCGACAGACATGTGTGGAAACAGACCAACATCCTGCAGGACGTAGCCAACGCGCCGGCGCAGCGCGATCGGCTCCCACTCGCGCGTGTCGCGGCCCTGAACCAGCACGGCACCCTCATCAGGCAGGAGCAGCCGGTTGACCAGCTTCAAGAGCGTGCTTTTTCCCGCGCCGCTACGGCCTACCAGCGCGAACACGTCTCCCGCAGCCACGGCGAGGCTGAAATGGTCCAGCACGTGCGGCTGTCCCGCTCGCGAGAACGACACGTCGCGAAATTCAATCGCCGCATCGGGCATCGGAATTGCGACGGTAACACATCGGAGGTCAGCGAGCTCATGCGAGACGACAACACGGCACCGCGCGACAACCAGCAGATCGCCGACGACAGCCAGCAGTCGGAGATTGATATCACGCAGAGGGAGGCGGAGGAGATTTCAGATCGGACACCGGAGGCAGAGGAAGACAGCATGCCCCCGCGCGGGGATTCCGAAGGGCGTGAGACTGCGGGCTAGAAGCGCACGAAGAGCGAGGCGCCGGCGGCGGGTGACACCTTCGACCCGCCGTCGACCGTCACGCCCGTCGATCGGACCAGCCCGCGGAGATCGGCGCGGACGCCAATGCCTCTGGTATGAAGGCGCCGGGTCGCCACCAGGAGCGAACTGACGCCTCCTCCGAACTGGTAATAGTGACCGGCATCCACCAGTGTTGCCTGCTCGTGCAAGTGTCGGAGGTATCCGGCTCCCGCTGTCGCAAATGGTGCAAACCTCGGCGACCACCGGCGCCCCGGCAAGCGCCAAATCAGATTGCCGCCCATCGTGAACTGCTGAATCGTTTCGACGGCCGTCACCGCAGCGGCGCCTTCAGTGTCCCCGCTGACGGCGATGCGCAGCTGGGGCTTCAGATACGAGGCCTCGGCTTCCACCGCCAGCGAGCGAGACAGGCGGACGGCCACACGCCCGTCGACGCCCACGGCGCCAGCAAGATCGGTTGCCGTGTTGAACAGCGCCGATCTGCCACCCGCACTGGTCGTCTCCGTTGCGGTCCTGGCTCCCAGCTGCTCGCCGCCGATCCATCGAACGCCGGCTCCCAGCTCGAGCCGTGATGCCGGCTCCGCGGTCTGCGCCGCCACGGTGAACGCCGCCAGGCTCAACGCCCCGGTCATCAGGACTACAACGCTTCGGGCGCGACTCACTTGCGCACAACCTTCACCGCGACCTCGCCGCTGTCGCCGCCCTTCGGGACGACCACGGCGCGATCGAGGAACGTCACGCGGAAGTCGGTGTCGACCACGTGCGAGCTGTCGAAAAAACTATCCGTGTCTGCATCGTCGAGCGGCTCGACCCGGACCACGTGCGGGCCAGGCGAGAGGCCGCCGATCGAAAATTGACCGTCGGCGTTCAACGTGAAGCTCCCGACCAGGGTGCCGGTCGCAGCGTTGAACGCCACGACGTGGGCGCCGAACAGCGGCTGCCCGTCCCTGGTGACGCGTCCAGACAAGCTGCCGTCCGTCGTCTTGAAGTCACCGTCGGGATACAGGTCGGAGATGCCGGCGATGTCGTCGGCCTTGAGAGTGCGCGCCGCGATGCTGCCAGAGGCGAAGGCGATTGGAAACATTACCGCCTCTGCGGAGAGTACGCGGCGTCCGCCGCTGCTGATCAATTCGGTTTCTCCGAGTGCCGAGTGGCCGAGTCCGCTGAAATGGCCGATCTCGTGGAGGGCAATGCTTTCGAGATCGTAGCGGCCGGATTCGCCCGCCGCCGCGGTGGACCAGGAAAACGCAGAGTTGAAGAGGATGTCCGACTCGATCAGCGCCCCGGTCGAGGAATCGACCAGAAAGCTGGTCTGCGCCAGCACGCGATCGAGATCCGGCCGGTTTCGAAAGCCGAGCACTGACGACCCGTCATCGCTTCCCGGCGCCGCCGACGTCACGCCGGCCAGCTGATAGCTGATCGACGCGGTTGGCACCGCCTCCCAGGTCGCGAAGGCACGGCCCACTGCATTTTGAAAATCCGTGGCGGAAACGCCCGGCACGCCACTGTTGGACACGAAGTAGCGCACCGGCGTCTGAGCCCACTTGACGGTGACCTGCTGTCCTCTGATCGGCACGCCGAATTTGAGGTAGGCGAACGCCGGCGCCGACTGTCCGAGCATCATCGCGGCGGCAACCGTTGACGCGAGCAACCGCGTCATTTCGCACCTCCGGCCAGCGCACGAACCGTCTGCTCGAAATCGGCCAGGGCCATCGGCCGACGCGACACGTCGCCGCGCACGATGCGGGTGTTGCCGCTGGCGGCCGGCAACAGGACCGGCGAGGTCACCAGCCAGCCCGACGCGTCGGCCGCGCGAGCCACGCGAAACACCCCCTGGCTCAGTCCGAGCACATGCAGCACGCTCGGGCCGGTTGCCCCGAGGAACACGACAACGTGCTGATCGACGGCGAACTGGGGTGCACCGACGACGATGCTCCGGAAGCGCCCGAGCTCACCCCCAGGAACGCGGAAGCGGAGCGTCGATCCGAACCCGCCTTTCAGGTAGCCTTCCACTTCGAGCGTCACAATCGTTTCGATCGTTCCATGGTCGTCCGTCCAGTGCGCATCCAGGGCGGCGACGCGGCCGCGGGCGATGGCCAGGGCGTCACGCGACAGCTCGCCAAGATCGGCCGGGATCAGAACGGTCGCTCGCGCGGAGACGGCCAGGGCGAGAATGCAGCAGCACATCGCAACAGTACGCATGCACTCAGTGTGACACAGAGACAACCAGGCCCGTAATCGCCGCGCCTCTTGAACACATCGCGCCCTTTGCCACCGACGACGAGATCGGCACGAGGAGGTCGTCAATGATGCTCTTACTTCGGTGTTCCGGCTGTCCTCGCGCCTGATGTTCCCGCGCGCTCCTGGATGACCCGCAGAATCGCCTCCGCAGCGCGCCGGCTTGCACCGGGGCCGCCCAGGCGCGCGCGGACGATCGCGAGTCCCTCATGAATCCGTGCGGCGCGCTCGCGGTCGGTGAGCAGGGAGATTGCCTCACGCGCCACCGCCGCTGGCGTGAAGGCGCCCTGCACGAACTCCGGCGCGATCTTTTCACCGGCGATCAGGTTCACCATCCCGATCGTATCGAGGCTGACCACCCGCCGCGCGAGCTGATAAGAAAGCGGCGCCATGCGATAGACCACGACCATCGGCGTGTCGTGGAGCGCAGCCTGGACGGTAGCGGTGCCGGACGCCGTCAAGGCGATGTCGGCCGACGCCAGCACGGTATCGGTGTCGCCCTCGACGAGCGCGAACAATCCGGCCTCGTGATGCAAGCGGACGGCGTCGAACAGCCGGTCGTCGAGATGGGGGGCGCGCGCGACGACGAACTGCGCCGCTGCAACGTCGCGTCGAATCAGATGCGCCGCCGACATCAGGTCGGGCAGGATGCGCGACACCTCGTTGGGCCGGCTGCCCGGCAGGATCGCCACGGTTGGCGCGGGCGGCGTCAGCCCGAGTGAACTCAGGAAGGATTCGCGCGTTGTCGCCGGCTTGGCCAGATCGATCAGAGGGTGACCGACGAACTCGACCGGGACACCGCCCTTCACATAGATCGGTTCCTCGAACGGAAAGATCACCAGCACCCGATCGGCGATGTGACGGATGGTGGCGAGACGTCCGGGGCGGGACGCCCAAATCTGCGGGCTGATGTAGTAGATCACCGGCACGCCGAGCCGCCTGATCGCGGGCGCCAGGCGGAAGTTGAAGCCGGAAAAGTCAATCAGCACCAGCGCGTCTGGCCGTTCCGACTGTGCCGCCGCGACCAGTCGCCGCCGTGCCGCCAGCAGACGCGGCAGCTTGGGAATCCACTCGGTGAGGCCGGTGACGGCGAGCTCGCGATAGTCGTCGACCAGCCGGCCGCCAGCGCCGGCAAACTGCGGGCCGCCGAGACCTGAGATGGCGAGCGAGGGATCGAGTTCCAGCAGCGCGCGGGTCAGCGCTCCGGCGTAGAGATCGCCGGAGGCTTCGCCGCAGGACAGGAGAAGACGCGCGCTCAAGAACCGGGGCGTTTGAACAGCGCGGGATCGAGCGGCTTGTTGATCTGGACGTCGATCGCGCGGCGCTCAACCGACAAGGCGCCGACGGTTCGCTGCGACTGAAACGACACCTGAATGCCGTCCACCGGACGGTAGTCGGAAAACGTTTCCTGGACGAGGGGGCGGCCGGGCGCATCGGCGACGAAGGTCTGCTTGGTAATCAGGTTGGTCGCTGGATCGATAGACAGGACGATCGGGTCGAGATCCGGGGCGGAGAGTTCGAGCGTGTGGGTCAGATGTCCGTCGGCGTCCTTGACGTCGGGCAGCAGGCGGGGCGTCAGCGTGCCGTTCTTGGCCGCCAGCAGCAGGGCGATGACATCACGACGCATGCTCGCCCGCGCATCGCGCGCCATCGGCGCGCCGCCGTCCCGCACGCCGTGCGGATCCTTCAGCCACGCCATCGAGCCGTCGTAGCCCTGCGTCATCGTCGGCGTCTCGATGCGGAAGTGATCGGGGTACTGGATGTAGTTGGTGGTCTCGGACTGCGGCCGGTTCTCGGAGTCGCGGTTGATCAACGTCTGCCTGGCGACGATGGTTTTGAGGCTTCTCAGTCTGTCAACACCGCCCTTGGCCGCGACGGCACGGTCGAGCAGCGCGATCGCGCCGTCACGATCCTCCGGACGCGCATCCTGGGATGGCCGACTCGCGAGCGGCGCCTGCTGATAGTGCCAACCGGGCCTGGCGAGGCGGGCCGCCAGCACGCTGCCCGCGCCGCCGGCTTGGTTGTCGGCCTTGACCGCGATCCGTTTGAAGTTGGCCGCGGTCAAATCGAGATCCGGGAGCTCGATGGTCTCGAACGTAGCGAAACCGACGCCGCGCAGCTGCGACGCGAATGCGGCGGCGTTGCCGACCAGGACGACGGACAACCGATCCGGTTTGAGCAGCGCCTTCGCCACCCGCTGGATGTCGTCCGGCGTGACTGCGTTCACCCGCTCGCGAAAGTTCTGCAGCTGGTCGAGCGGCAGGCCGTAGAACAGCGCGTTGACGACCTGCATCGCGATCGACTCGGGGGTTTCGATGGTCAACGGAAAGCTGCCGGTGAGATACGCCTTCGCACCGTCGAGTTCGCGCTCGCCGACGCGCTCGCGCTGCAGACGCCAGAACTCATCGACGATCAACCGCAGGACTTCGCCGGTGGCCTCGGACCGCGTGTTGGTCTCGGCTTCGAAATCGCCGCTCTCCTTCAGCGTGTCCATGTTTGCCTGCGCGCCGTAGGTGAGGCCGCGCTCGGTGCGCAACACCTGGTGGAGTCGATTGCTGCCCTCGCCTCCCAGGATGCGGATGGCGAGGTTGACGGCCATGTAGTCGGGATGCGTTCGCGGAATCCCGATGTGTCCGACTCGCACCTCGGTCTGCACCGCGTCCGGCTTGTTGACCACGACGACCCGTCGGGTCGGATCGGGCGGGCCGATGAAGGTCTGCGCCGGCAGGTCGCGCTTCTGCCAGTCGCCAAACACTTTTTTTGCGGCCGTGAAAGCTTCCTCCGCGGTCACGTCGCCGACAATGGCGAGGATCGCGTTGTTGGGCATGAAGAAGCGGGTGTGGAATGCGACCAGATCATCGCGGGTGAGCCCGGCGATCGTCTGCGGCGTACCGCTCTCCGGCATGCCGTAGGGGTGGAAACCGTAGACCAGCCGATCGAAGACTGAGTTGGCGATGTAGCCCGGATCTTCGGCGCTGACCTTCTGGCCCGACAGCATCTGCTGCCGTTGCCGCTCGATCTCGCCGGGGTCGAAGGCCGGCTGCCGCGCCATGTCCGACAGCATCTTGAGGCCGGTGTCGAAGCTGTCCTTCATGACGACCATGTTGACGAAAGTGAGATCGGTGCCGGCGCCGGCGCCCATCGCGCCGCCAATGAAGTCGACGGCGTCGTTCATCTGATCCGCCGACAGCGTCTTGGTGCCCTGATCGAGCAGCGACGCGACCAGGTGGGCCAACCCGAGCTTTTCGCGTGGGTCGGAGGCGGTGCCCGCCCGCACCAGCAGCCGCATCGTCACGGCCGGCTGCTCGTGGTGCATGACGACGACGACTTGGAGTCCGTTTGGCAGTGTCTGGATTTCGTAGGGCGGGAACTTGATGTCACGCGCCGGCAGCGGCTGCGGCGGGCGCTCGGTCGGCCAGTTCGCGGACTGAGCCGAGGCCCCGGCACAGATCAAGAGGGCGAACACGGCGACCAACACGCCACCGATCCCGCTCTGCGAGCGCATGTAACCCGGGGCGCTCACTGGGCCGCCTTGCCTGATGGCATCAGCGTGAGCACCAGCCGGTTTTCCGCCCGGAAGTAGGTCTTGGCCACACGCTGCACCTCGGCAGCGGTCATGTTCTGGAAGATGTCGAACTCGGCATCGGCGGTCTTGATGTCGTTGTGGATCACGACCGCGTGCGACAGCTGCCCGGCCTTCTGCTGATCCGACTCGCGCCCCATGATGTAATCGCGCGCGAACTGGTTCTTCGCGCGCTGCAGCTCGTGCGCCGTGATGGGCTCGGCTTTGAGACGATCGAGCTCCGCAATCAGCGTGTCCGCCACTTCTTGAGTCGAGTGTCCGGGCTGCACGATGGCCACGGCGTAGAACAGGTTCGGATCCTCGATCAGGTTGGCGTTGCCGAACGCAGCGACCGCCATTTGCTTCTCGTAGACCAGCTTCTTGTAGATCCGTGAGGTCTGACCGTCGGACAACACCTTGGCGGCAATGTGCAGCGGATAGGAGTCGGGATTGCCATCCTTGGTGACATGGTAGGCCACTACCACCGCCGGAAGCGGCCACGGCTCCTGCAGCGTGACCCGTTTCTCTTTGGTCTGCGGCGGTTCCTGGGGAATGTCGCGCGGCACGGCACGATCCGATTTCGGCACGCGGCCAAGGTAGTTGTTGACCAGAGTCAAGGCCTGGGCGGTTTCGAAGTCGCCTACGATCACCAGCGTCGCATTGGCGGGCACGTAGAAGGTCTTGTAGAAGTCGCGCACGTCTTCAACCGACGCCGCTTCGAGATCTTCCATGCTGCCGATGGTGGCGTGTTTGTACGGGTGTACGGTGAACGCCTGGTCGTAGATGATCTCGTTCAACCGGCCGTAGGGCTGGTTGTCGATGCGCATGCGACGCTCTTCCTTGACGACGTCGCGTTCATTGGCAAAGGTGTCCTTGTCGATTCTCAGCGTCGCCATGCGATCCGCTTCGAGCCACAGCGTGAGCGGCAGATACTGCGCCGGCACCGTCTCCCAGAAGACGGTCTCGTCGTCTGTCGTATAGGCGTTGCTCTGCCCGCCGACCGAGGCGAGCATCGACGTGTGGGCCTCGGGCTGAACGTTCTTGGAACCCTTGAACATCAGGTGCTCGAACAGGTGTGCGAAGCCGGTGCGGCCGGGCCGTTCGTTCTTCGATCCGACGTGATAGTCCAGCTGCACGTGGACGATCGGCGTCGAGTGATCCTCGGACAGGACAACCGTGAGCCCGTTCGGCAGCGTGGTGATTTCGTACTGAAGCTTTGGCGGACGGGAGGCCGCGAGCGTCGGCTGGGTGGCGATGGAAAGCACGCCGCCGGCCAGCAACGCCGCGGCCAGGACACGAGGGAGCCTGACCATATGGTTCGATTCTCTCATGGTCGCCTGGGTTGGTCGCGGCCGATGTCGTTCCGGCGCGTTGGAGCGGCCGCTCCGTGGCGGCGACGCCAAGTCAGGCACCATGTAGAGCGCGGATTTCACGTCTTTCGTAGCGGCCGGCCCTCGCGAGTTCTCGTAGCGGCCGGCCTTCAGGCCGGCCGAGTGAGCGACGGGCTGAAGCCCGTCGCCTACGTACCGCCCGGAAAAAGTTGTGGCCGACCGGAGCGAGTCTTCGTAGCGGCCGCCCTCGCGAGTCTTCGTAGCGGCCGGCCCTCGCGAGTCTTCGTAGCGGCCGCCCTCGCGAGTCTTCGTAGCGGCCGGCCTTCAGGCCGGCCGAGTGGAGCGACGGGCTGAAGCCCGTCGCCTACGTACCGCCCGGAAAAAGCCGAGTGGAGCGACGGGCCGAAGCCCGTCGCCTACGTACCGCCCGGAAAAAGTTGTGGCCGATCGGAGCGAGTCTTCGTGGCGGCCGGCCCTTGCGAGTTCTCGTAGCGGCCGGCCTTCAGTCGCCTGCGTATCGCCTGAAACACGCTCTGTGCCGGCCGCTGGCGGGATGTCCGCGCTTCTCGTGAGCAGGCCGACTAGCGGCTCAGGAGCCGGAAACCCAGAAGTCCCCATCGTTGAGACAGTCGATCCAATGGATCGGCGTCCACCCGCTTTTCGTACCCGGCGAAAATCTCGAGCGCGCCCGCCCGACCGGTGATTCGCACACCGCCCTCGACCAGCGCGCCGGCCTGCGTCCCGCGATCGGCAACCAGGTCGTTGACCAGGAACACCTTCCCTGAACCGTGCGCAAACACGGCAACCCGCTCGTTGACGGGGTGGCGCACCAGCACCTGTGCTTCACCCAGCCAGGTGTAGTCGACGTACGAATGCTGAACCGCGCGGCCGCCCTCGACGTCCAGATCGACCGAGGTCGTCCCGACTGTCTGGCGCCGCATCACGCGCGCGCCAATCTCGTTGTAGGCGACGGCAAACTCCTTCGGCCGATCGCTGAGGTGCCTTGAGACGTGGTGAAAGATGCCGGCGACTTCCGTGTCCGGCGCGACTCGCGCCGAGACAAAACCCTCGAGCAGGTAGCTGGCCTGATTCGGATCGAAGGGCCGGTACTCGCTGCCCATCACTGCCTGATAGTCCACCGTCACGCCGAGCCGCGCGACGACGAGATCCGCGAAATCGAATGACCCGCCAAACCGGCTGTCCCACGAGAAACGTTCATCGGCAACGGGCGGCGCCGGCGTCGGCGTCGACGGCATCAGCGACGCGATCGTGAGATGGAAGTCGTAACGGGTAAGGAATTCCGGCGCAGCCGGCGCCGGCGCGACGATGGGTTGTGTGTCCTGGGCGGTGGAATGGGCGGCGAAGATGAGTGTGAAGCACGCGGCGAGAGCTATCGATCCTGGTCTGTCTGACATGCGGCGAGCTTCTCCTCGAGTTCGACGATGCGTTGCTCGAGCTCTTCAAGACGTTTCTTCATCGACGGCAGGTGGCGGAACACCACCGATGCCTTGCGCCAGCCGCCGTGTGCAAACGCCGGCGACCCGGTGACAAAAGCGCCGGCGTCCACGGAGTGCAGCACCGCGCTCTTGGCACCGACCACGACCTTGTCACCGACAGTGATATGTCCGGTCACACCAGTCTGCCCCGCCATCATCACATCGTCGCCGACGATGGTGCTGCCGGCGATGCCAACCTGGGCCGCGAGGAGCACGCGACGGCCGATCGCGACCCCGTGTCCGACGTGCACGAGGTTGTCGATTTTGGTGCCGGCGCCGATGCGCGTCTCGCCGAGCGCCGGGCGATCGATGGTCGAGTTCGCGCCAATCTCGACGTCGTCCTCGATGACGACGTCGCCGTGCTGAGGAATCTTGAGGTGGGTGCCGTCCTTCTGGCGCGCGAAGCCGTAGCCATCACTGCCGACAACCACCCCGTCGTGCAGCGTGACGCGATCGCCGAGCACGACGCGATCGCGAATCGAAGTGTGCGCGTGGAGGATGCAGTCGGCTCCGATTCGCGCTCCGGCGCCGATCACCACGTTGGGATGCACGACCGTGCGTGCGCCAATCGCCGCGCCGGCGCCAACCGTGACGAACGGTCCGATCGACACGTCGCCGGCGATCCGGGCGTCGCTGGCAATCGCGCTCAGCGCGTCGATGCCGCCGGTGGCGTGCGCGGCCGGAGCGAACAAGGTGACCGCATGTGCCAGAGTGGAATATGGATCGTCGGTGTGCAGCACCGGACAGCTCACCTGAGGCGCGTCGCCTTTGGTGGGGCCCATGATCACCGCCGATGCCCGCGTGGTTGCCAGCTTGGACAGATATCGGGCGCTGGCCACGAACGTCAGATCGCCGGGCCCGGCTTTGTGCACGGCCGCGACGCGGACGATGTCCACATCGCCGTCGCCCTCCAGGCTGCACTGCAATCGATCCGCGATGTCCCGTAGTTTCAAAACGTTAGCGTCGAGTATATAACACGCTTGCGCTCAGGGCGCCGGGATCGCCCGGCGATCGAAAAACGCTTCGAGGCGCGCGAGCTGCAGCCGCGCGGCGACCGCCGCGACGCGCCCGGCACGCTGCTCGCGCGGAACACCGGCAAGGCCGCCAAGCTCGGTCAACGCCTGCTCCGCCCTCGGCTGCCATGAGATGCGAGTGAGCCCCTGCCGCGCGCCTCGCCACGACAGGACGTGGCCGATGACGCGAAACGCGAAGTAGTAGCCGATCAGGTTCGGTCCGGGGAGCAGAATCAGGACGGCCGTCAGCACGACTGCCACGAGGTAGAACAGGAGCCACCAGCCGTGATAACGCCGCGCCTGCGCGAGCAACCGATCTCTCGAGGCCGCGGCCGACTCGTCGGACAGATCGGCTGGGTAGATGAACGCCGCCGACGTCAGGTCACGCAATGACCAGAGCGCGCGCTGTTCGGCAATCGAATCGGCGATTCGTCGGACGAACCAGTGGCGCAGGCGGGCCAGCCATCCAGCATCGGCGCCGTGCGCCGTATGGGCAGCCTGTGATACCCGGCGCCACCCTTCGTGAAACTGGTGGGCCTGGCGACGCCAGAAGCCGTCGCGCGGGTTGCCGCTGAACTCCTGTTCGTCAGCTGGCTCGGCGTACAGATCGAAGCGTCCGGATCCGATCGGCACGAGATACACGGCATCGTCGCTCAATCGACTGCTAAGGCTTCCTGACCCTCTGAACCGGGCGGACGCTGTCCAGCTTCAGCTCGGGACGGCCCGCCTGCTCCCAGGCCGCAGCGATGACAGAGGCCGTTGCCGTGACCGATTCGGAGAGGCGCTGCTCGAGCACCGGCCGGATGTTCGCGAAGAACCTCTCGAAGTAGTGGTCGTCGTAGCTGTCCTTGGCGCCGATCGCCGTCCGATCGGCGTCGAGGATTCGCGGCACCAGTCTGAAACCCGAGAGCGCCGCGTCGAAGATGAAGTCGCGCACGTTGTTGACGCCACGGACCGACGCCGGATTGATCGCCAGCCGCGATTCGAAGCGCTCGAACAACTCGACCTCGAAGCGGTCGTGCAGCCCGGTCTGGCCGGAAAGTTGGCCGTCGTAGTTGTTGTGGACGTGCAGCGGTTGATACGCGTCCTGCACGTAATGCGCCAGCGCCGCCGAGAACAGCACGGTGTTGCCGGCGGCGAAGCGCTGGTTGCGCGGAAAGCCCTGGAAGACGCGGCGCAGGTTGCCGAACTCCTCCATCGTTCTCCAGGGCAACAGCCCGTGCCGCCGAACCACCGCGGCGCCAAACTTCTCGACCGCGGCGTCGTACTCGCGCGGCAGGGCAACGAATGGATAGGGGCCGTAATCGTCGACGCCGAAGTCGAGCTGGTGGTTGGGCGGCTCCTGGTCGAAGCCGACCACGCGCCAGAGATCCGGATCGTTGACGCGCAGGATCAGCTCGTCGCGGTTCCGTTCGAAGAACGGCTTGATCTCGGCCGGCAGCAGTTCGATCGCGCGACGCATGACGTAACGATGCGCGGCCGATCCCCACGCGAATGCCGACGTGGGCACGAGCGCCGCGGCAACGAGCAACGCGCCGATCAGGCCCGCGTTTCGCATGCTGATATATTACGGCACTTGGATAATCTGACTCATTCGCTGTTTGGCGCGACGCTCGCGCGCACACCGCTCGCGCGCGCCGGACGCGGCACCACGGCAGCGCTCGTGCTGGCCTCGAATGCGCCCGACATCGACATCGTCAGCACGGCCGGCGGCGCGTTGAAATACCTCGAGTGGCATCGCGGCATGACGCACGGTCCGCTGGGAATCGTCGGCCTGGGCGTGATCACGGCGGGGCTGGTCTGGATCGGCCGGCGGGTGTACGACCGACGCTGGCCGGCGAAAAAGTCCGCGCTGGCCACCGCGGAACCCGACGCCACCTTCGCGATGCTGATTGCAGTCTCGATCCTCGGCGTGCTGCTTCACGTGCTGATGGACCTGCCGACGTCGTACGGCACCCGCCTGCTGAGCCCGTTCGACTGGCACTGGTTTGCAGTGGACTGGATGCCGATCGTCGACATTTACCTGCTGATGGCGCTGGTGGTCGGCCTGCTCGGCCGCTCGACGGCCGCGCAGCGGCGAGCCAAGGCGGCCGTCGTGCTGCTGCTGATGGCCACCAACTACGGCCTCCGTGCCGCCGCCCATCATCAGGCACTGGCGCTGGCGCCGCGGTTGTTCGGACCGACGCTGCCGGCGCCGTGCGATGCGCCAGCCTCGTCGATGTCGCTGGCCGACTCGTGGCCAAGTCGCGAACCGCCGTCAGCGCCGCCAGCCGGCCGGCGATGCCTGGTCGAGATCGTCGCGATGCCGTCCTTCACGTCGCCGTTCAGCTGGCGCATCATCGCGCAGATGTCGAACGCTTACGAAATCCATGACATCGATCTGCTCGATCGGCGCTATCGTGAGCCGGAACAGGGCTCCGATGTGCCGTGGCGGCTCACGCTGCGATACCCGAATGTGTGGACGTCGGCGGTCGCCAAGGCCGCCGCCACTCAACTTGGACGCGTGTACCTCGGATTCTCGCGCCTGCCCGCCGCCCGATCGGCAGTGGACGCGAACGGCATCACGATTGTTCGCTGGACCGATATGCGATTTGTCGGCGGCGCCTTCACACTCGACCAGCAGGGGCCCCGCACCAACCCGTTCACGGCGACGGTTCGAATCGACCGTGACGGCCAGGTCCTCGACCAGTCGCTCGGCGTCAGCCGTTAGGGCGGGTTTCACACCCCTCTTCTTTGCCCTTGCGATCGACCCAGACGAGCGTGCGTAGTGTAGTGTCGGTTCGTCGTAGCGGCCGGCCTTCGGTATCACATCTGGTAGTTTCACCTCGCAGCGGGCGGTCTTCAGGCCGGCCGAGCGACGGGCTGAATCCCGTCGCCCACGTACATCTGAAAAACGCTGTAGGCTGTGGTCCTAGTCCTGTGCCACGCCTGGGCGCGCATATGTCAGTGGCAGGCGGGTTGCCCCGCGCGGTTGAGCGCGCCGTCGTCCATCGCTGTGACGCGCTCCAGATCTTCGCCAAGAATGCCAATCAATGGCGCGGACGGGAGCTCCCGCGCCAGGAGATCGGTGAGTTTCGACGGAAAGTGCGGGCGGCAGACATCTGGCCGGTGGTGTCGCACGCGAGCTACCTGATCAACGTGGCGACCACCAACCCGGTGCTCCGCCGCCAGTCGATGGAGGCCTTGGGCGACGAGCTCGATCGCGCCGAAGCGCTCGGACTCATGGGAGTCGTACTGCATCCCGGCGCCTATACCGTCGGCAGTGAAGCGGAAGGATTGGCGCTGATTGCCGAGGCGCTGCTCGAGCTGCTGCGCCGGCGCCGTCACGGCCAGACCATGATTCTCCTCGAGCACACCGCCGGCCAGGGCACGATGCTTGGCGCGACGTTCGAGCAGCTCGCCTCGATCATCGCGAAGATGAACGACCATCGCCGCGTCGGCGTCTGCCTCGACACCTGCCACCTGATCGCGTCGGGCTACGATCTGCGTTCGGCTGATGGTTACGCGTCCACCTTCGCGCAATTTGGCCGTTTGATCGGCTTCGATCGCCTGAAGCTCTTTCACCTGAACGACTCGAAGAAACCGCTCGGCAGCCGCGTCGATCGACACGAGCACATCGGGCACGGACACCTCGGCCTCGAACCATTTCGCCGCATCGTCAACGATCGCCGCTTTGACAAGCTGCCGATGGTGCTCGAGACGCCAAAGGGAGCAGGCAAGGCGACGGGAGCAATCGCGATCGATCCGCTGGACGAACGGAACCTGAAGACGTTGCGGAGTTTGATCGTGAATCCAACACCAAGGACACCCAGCACACGGAAGTAAGCGCTTTCCGTTGGTGGCCCTGGTGTCGAGTCAATCCTCGCAAAAGACCTCCGCCTCGAATCTCCAGACCTGGGCACCTCTCTGCCAGGCGTCGCGCGGCAAACCCGCTTTCTGGCAGGTGCGTGCGAGAAAGGCCTCGGCATCCCAGTTCCACTCGGTCGCCACTTGAGGGAGCAGGAGCCCGCGCTGCCAGCCGCGCGCGACCACGAGACCATGGCGTCCGACGACGATGTCCTGCGACCCGCGAATCGGTTCAAGCGCACCGAGCAGCGAGATCTCGATGTCGATCGCGTCAACCTCATCGGCCGCAAGCGGCGGAAAGCGGGGATCGCTGCTGCAGGCGGCGACGGCGCAGCGCGGGATGACCGTACCCAGCGGCTCGATCGGCTCGATATGGCCGATGCAGCCGCGCAGGTCTCCCTGCTTGTGGAGCGTGACAAACGCGCCACCCAGCCGCGACAGGATCTCGGCCGCGCCCGGCACATGGGCCGGCTGTCCACCGACGTACGCGGCGATGGCCTCGCGGGCAATTCGAAGCAGCAGCTGTCGATCGTGGTCATTGGTCATCGCCATCCGACCGGCGCGTGTGCACCGGCGGCGGTCCCGGCGGTGGTGGGTTTGAAGTTTCCCAAGGCCGCTGCCATGTATCCGACCACCGACGCCTTGTCGCCAGACACGTCGCCGGAATCGGCCTGGTCGAGGATCACTGCGTGGCGGGCGCCGGAGGCGCGTGCCGCCCGCATCACCGCGACCATGGGTCCCCCGCCGCACGCGTGTTCCGGCCTCTGGTCGAGCGCGTCTTGCAGCCCGTCCGGGTCGAAGCCCGCGACGCAATCGACGACAACGCGATCGAGCGCCGAAGCCGTCACCGCATCGTGATAGTGCGAGAGGTCGCTGCTGGCAATCAACAGCGCCCGGCGTCCGTGCAGCGCGACCGCGAGGGCATCGCCCAGCGCCGCCGCCGTCGCGGCCGTTTGAAACCCCATCAACAGCGGGACAATCGGAAGCGTGGGCGCCAGCCGGGCAAGAAACGGCAGCTGCATTTCGAGCGAGTGTTCGCGGACATGTGGGTCGAGACGTTCGCGGACCAGGTCGGACGCAGCCGCGATCGCCCGCCCACACGCCGCGTCAATCGGCGTGACGCCGAATGGCGTTTCGAAGGCACCTGACGGAAACAGCGCAACACCGGCGAACCCAACGAAATGCGATGGCCCGACCAGGACGGCCACATCGAAGGGGCGGTCGCGCAACAGGCGGTATGCGTGCGCCGCCACCGGTCCTGAGTAGATCAAGCCCGCGTGCGGCGCGATCAGCGCGACCAGGTCGCCGCGAACTTCCGGGGCGGCGGCGTCGGCCACGGCGAGCTGTCGATCGACGGCAGCAGTGAGTGCCGATGCCGTACCGGGATACCACGTTCCCGCCACGGCGGCCGTTCTGACCTTGCCTGTCATCTCAATTCGCGCGGGTGACGGCCATGACGCTTCGTTCCTCTCGCCATCAGCCGTTCCCATCAGCCACGGCGGTTTTCGATGTTAGCATCTGGCAATGCCCGCGGGATTCAGTCGAGACCAGATCGCGGCGATTGCTGCGCTGGCGCACCTCGAGCTCGACGCAGGAGAGGTCGACCTGTTCGCACGCCAGCTTGGCGAGATCCTCGCCTACGCCGAGGTCGTGCAACAGATCGACACCACCGGCGTTCCACCAACCGCCTCGGTCGCCGCCAGCCACCCGGCCGATCGCCCGGACGACGTCTGCGCGTCGCTCGATCGAGACGAAGCGCTGGGTGCCGCGCCGGACCCGGCCTCCGCCGAGGGGTTCTTCAGAGTGCCGCGGGTCATCGGATGAAGCATCGGCTCAGCTCGAGGCCGGTCGAGTCGGAAGGCGGCGCGAGGTGGGCATGACCGTTCGCGAAATTCGCGACGCGGTCCACTCGCGCGCGCGGTCCGCCGCCGAGGTCTGCCGTGACGCGCTGGCGCGGATCGAAGCGGTCAATCCAGCGTTGAACGCCTTCAACACCATCGTCGCCGATCGCGCCATGACGCGCGCGCAGGACATCGATCGCCATCCTGATCGCTGGCGCAACGCGCCGCTGGCCGGTGTACCGGTAGCGTTGAAGGACAACCTGTGCACCCGCGGGGTCCGGACGACGGCCTCGTCGCGGATGCTCGAGCATTACGTGCCGCCGTACGACGCCACTGTCGTGACCCGCCTCGAGCAGGCCGGCGCCGTGATCGTCGGCAAGACCAACTGCGATGAGTTCGCGATGGGTTCGTCGAACGAGAACTCCGCGTTCGGCCCGGTCCACAACCCGTGGGCGCTCGATCGCATTCCTGGCGGCACCAGCGGCGGATCGGCAGCCGCGGTCGCGGCGCGATTGACGCCGATGGCGCTCGGCTCGGACACCGGCGGATCGATCCGTCAACCGGCGGCGCTCTGCGGCGTGGTCGGACTCAAGCCGACCTACGGCCGCGTCTCCCGTTACGGCCTCATCGCGCACGCCTCGTCGCTCGATCAGATTGGACCGCTGGCGTGCACGGTTGAGGATGTCGCGCTGACGCTGGGCGTGCTTGCCGGTGCCGACGCGGCCGATGCGACCAGCGCCGCCGAGCCGGTCTCCGATTACGCTGCGGCGCTGACCGGAGACGTGCGCGGCACCCGCATCGGCGTCCCCCGCGCACTGTTGGAAGGCATCGAACCCGAGGTCTCGAGCGCGACCGACGCGGCGCTCGACGTGCTGAAAACCCGCGGCGCGACAGTCGTGGAGATCGAGCTTCCCCACGCACGCTATGCCACCCCGGTGTACTACCTGGTCTCGACGGCGGAGGCGAGCTCGAACCTGGCGAGATACGACGGCGTCCGCTATGGTTTCCGCGCACGCGACGAACCAGGCGCGGCGGATCGGAGTCTGCGCACGATGTACGCGCGCACCCGGGCGCAGGGATTCGGCGCTGAAGTCAAACGTCGGATCATGCTCGGAACCTACGTGCTCAGCGCGGGATATTACGACGCGTACTATCTGAAGGCGCAGCAGGCGCGAACACTAATCCTGCGTGACTACGACCGGGCCTTCGAATGCGTTGACGTGGTCGCCATGCCGACCAGCCCGACCGCCGCGCTACGGATCGGCGAGCGCATATCCGATCCGGTCCAGATGTACCTGATGGACGTCTTCACGGTCAGCGCGAATCTGTCGGGGCTGCCGGCGATCAGCGTGCCGTGCGGCTTCACTTCGAGCCTCGGCCGGCCAGGCGGGGACGACCCGCCGACAGGCGAAGCGCGACCTGGCGCGCCAAACGCCGGCGAGGCGCCAGCGGGCGCGCCGGGACTGCCGATTGGATTGCAGCTGATGGGACGACGGTTCGACGAGGCGACGCTGCTCCGCGTCGCCGACGCCTACCAACGCGACACGACATGGTCGAAACTGCCGCCCCCGATCCCGAGCCGCTGAAACCGGCCGACTGGACGACGCTGAGCGACGAGAAGCTGCTCGAGGTGCGCATGTGCGACCTCGGACTGACGATCGCCGGCACCGAGCTCGAGCCGCGCATCGCTCAGCTCGACGCCGAGCTCGCGGCTCGTGGCCTCATGTTTCGGCCCTACTGTTGGCTGTCGGACGAATGGTTCACGCCCGACGGCGTCCCCGGCATCGCCATCCCGTTCTACCTCGCGCACCCCCGGCTCGCGAAGCTCGAACGCGCTGAGATGCTGGAAGTCGAAGGCGGCGATCCCGAATCGTGTCTGCGCATCCTTCGCCACGAAGCCGGCCACGCCATCGATAACGCGTATCAGCTGCAGCGCCGGCCGACGCGCCGCCGGCTGTTCGGCGATCCCAGGACCGAATATCCGGAGTACTACACGCCGAAACCGTACAGCAAAAGCTTCGTGCAGCACCTGGATCACTGGTACGCGCAGAGCCATCCCGACGAGGATTTCGCCGAGACATTCGCGGTGTGGATGGATCCGCAGTCGATGTGGGCCACTCGCTATGCGGGCTGGCCGGCGCAGCGGAAGCTCGAGTACATGGATCGGCTGATGCGTGAGCTGGCCTCGGCCCAGCCCCGCGTCAAGTCCAAGCGCCAGGTCGACCCGCTGCCGCGGCTCAAGAAGACGCTGGGCGAACACTACCGCAAGAAGCGCGAGCACTACGGGCTCGATCATCCGGATTTTTACGAGAGCGACTTGCGCAATCTCTTCTCCGACGCGCCGCAATATGCCAGGAACATTTCGGCGGCGCGGTTCGTGCGGCGCATCCGGAAGGAAGTGCGCAGCACGGTCGCCAGCTTCACCGACAGCTACCAGTACACCATCGACCAGCTGCTCGAGAAGATCATCGAGCGCTGCCGCGATCTCAACCTGCGCCTGACCGACACCGAGGGCGTGACGAAAATCGACTTCATGGTATTTCTGACGGTCCAGACGATGAACTACCTGCACAGCGGCAGGCATCGAGTCGCCCTATGAGCGCGAAGCTCCGCGTCCTGGCCCTCGTTCACCGCCACCTAATCCCGCCGGACGAGATCGAGGAGGGCACCGACATCGTCTCGGCGCCGTGGCGCACCGAGTACGATGTCATCTCGACGCTGACCGGGCTCGGCCACGAGGTGAAAGCGCTTGGCGTGCACGACGACCTTGGCGAGATCCGCCGCCTGGCCACCGAATGGAAGCCACACATCGCGTTCAATCTGCTCGAAGGCTTCGACGACATCACGATTTTCGATCAGAACGTGGTGTCGCATCTCGAGCTGCTGAAGCTGCCCTACACCGGCTGCAATCCACGCGGCCTGTTGCTGGCGCGCGACAAGTCGCTGTCGAAAAAGCTGCTCGCCTACCATCGCATCGCGGTGCCGGAGTTCGAGGTGGTGCGCATCGGCCGCCCGATCCGCCGCTCGAAACGGCTGCCCTTCCCGCTGATGGTGAAGTCGCTCACCCAGGAGGCCTCGATCGGCATCTCACAGGCCTCGGTGGTCGACAGCGACGAGAAGTTGAAGGAGCGCGTCGCCTTCATCCACGACAGCATCGGGACGGCTGCCATCGTCGAGCAGTACATCGAAGGCCGTGAGCTCTACGTCGGGATCCTGGGCAACCAGACCCTGCAGGCGATGCCGGTGTGGGAGCTGTTCTTCACCAACATGCCGGATGGCGCCAAGCGTATCGCCACCGATCGCGTGAAATGGAGTGTCAAGTACCAGAAGAAATACGGCATCGACAGCGGTCCAGCCCGGGACCTGAGCGACCCCAAGGCGGAAGGGATCCAGCACCTGTGCAAGCGCGCCTACCGGGCGCTCGAGCTGAGCGGCTACGCGCGGATTGACTTGCGGCTGGACGAGGCGGGCAATGCCTGGGTGATCGAAGCCAATCCCAACCCGCAGATCGCCAAAGGCGAGGATTTCGCGGCCTCTGCGGCCAAGATCGGCATCGCCTATGACACCGTGATCCAACGCATCATCAACCTGGGATTGCGCTGGCAGCCGGAGAGCTTCGCGTAAAAGGAAACGAACCGCCGGCTGGGCTCAGAAATGAGTCAGCGCCGGCCGCGACGATCGAACGATGGCCCACACGCACAGGGCGACAAACGCGAAGGGCAACAACGGAATCATCACCGCAAACATCACGGCGACAAGGGCGGCCAGCACCGCCGCGCCGACGGCCAGGAGCACGAACGGCAGCGCCACTAGCAAGACCACGGATTTGATCAGGACTCGCAACAGCAGAAAGGGAATGAAGAGGAGGGCGAACGGAAGCACCAGCACGCCGAACAGCAGACCGAACACGATCCGAAACGGCAGCGTAAGCAGGAAGAACATGCTGATCCTCCGGGGTGGGGCGCTCGGGCCGGACCCGACAGGATCATTTACGAGCGGCAGCCTCGATGAGTTCCGGCGACTTGAGCTGGTCAGCCGGCCCGCGCGGCGCGCCCGGCGCAAAATAGACGAACGGCTGCTGGCTGATTCGCTCATCGAGGCTCTTGACGACGGTGGCACGGCCTCCCGCCGTCTTCTTCGTCTTCGTAAAGCCGACGATGACGCAGAAACCGATGAAGAGAACCAGCACGAACCCGGTGCTCGACAGAATGCCCTGAAGCGCGCCCAGGGCGATTTGAATCGCGTCAGCGTTCATGCTTCAGCCCCTTCGTCGGGCGCCTTTGCCGGCGGGACGTCGTAATACACGAGGCCGCGCTTTACTTCTTCCATCGCCACGCGCTCGGCTTTGTGCGGCGCCTGAATTTCTTCGCCCAGACGAGGGCGCGCGCCGCGCCGCAATTGCTTGGCGCGCAGCGCCGCCACGTCTACAAAGAGAAAACGGCTCTGGATGGGTGGCAGCGGCTCGGCCGGAACCTTGGGGGTATCGGGGTCTTGCTGAAGCGGCGTCGGCTCTTCCATGTCGACCATAGAGGTTAGCACGTGGACGGGAAGGGCCGAAAGAGTCCACACTTCCTGCCCGTCCCGCCCGATTCCGCTGAATTCCTTACGCCGCGACGTCCACCTTGATCGACCTCGGCTTGGCCTCTTCCCGCAACGGCAGCCGCACAGTGAGCACGCCGTTCTTGTATTCCGCCGTCACGCGGCTCGGATCCACGGTCTGCGGCAGCGAGAACGAACGGGTGAAGGTGCCGTAACGCCGTTCCACGTGATGAAACTGCTCTTCCTTGACCTCGCCGGCGACCTTCTTCTCGCCTTTGATGGTCAGCACGAAGTTTTCGATGTTGATGTCGATGTCCTCGCGCGTCATGTCCGGCAGCTCGGCGTTCAGCACCAGCTCGTGATCACCCGTCTGGTAGATATCTACCGGCGGCATCCAGGTGGTGCTTGGAGTAGTGAAACCGAAGTCGCGAAACGGATCCCAACGAACGATAGCCATGATCTGCTCCTTTACTGAGAGGGCAGGACCCAGCCCATCCTGCCCTTGTTGCCCGTTTGTTATCTGGTCTCCGCGTACTCGGCGTCGACCACTTCCGCGTCCTTGACGTTCGAACCGCCCGCGTCGTGGGTATCCTGAGAACCCTGAGCAGTCTGAGAACCCTGACTCTTGTAGAGCTGCTCCGCCACCGCGTGAGAGGCGTGCTGGAGTTCCTCGGTCGCCGTCCGGATCGCCGGTAGATCCTCCCCCTGAGACAGGGTGCGGAGGCTGGCGATCAGCGCCTCGATTTTCGACAGGTCGCCCACCGCGATTTTCGCGCGGTTGTCGACGATCGTCTTCTCGACCTGGTAAGCCAGCGAGTCGGCCTGGTTGCGAGCGTCGATCAGGTCACGTCGGGCCTGATCCTCCGACGCGTGACTCTGGGCTTCTTTCACCATGCGGTCCACGTCGTCCTTCGAAAGGCCGCTGGAACCGCTGATGGTGATCTTCTGCTCTTTGCCCGTCGCCATGTCTTTGGCCGTCACATTGACGATGCCGTTGGCGTCGATGTCGAAGGCGACCTCGACCTGCGGCACGCCACGAGGCGCGGGCGGCAGACCCACGAGCTGGAAGCGGCCCAGGGTGCGATTGTCGCGCGCGAGCGGACGCTCGCCCTGCAGCACGTGCACTTCCACGTTGGTCTGGTTGTCGGTCGCGGTCGAGAAGATTTCGCTCTTCCGCGAGGGGATTGTCGTGTTGCGCGGGATCAGCGTCGTCAGCACGCCGCCGAGCGTTTCGATGCCCAGCGACAGCGGCGTCACGTCGAGCAACAACAGATCCTTGACCTCGCCGGAGAGGACGCCGCCCTGGGCTGCGGCGCCAACCGCCACGACCTCGTCGGGATTGACGCCCTTGTGCGGTTCCTTGCCGAAGAAGTCGCGCACGAGCTGCTGGACCTTCGGCATCCGCGTCGAGCCGCCGACAAGGACGATCTCGTCGATCTTCGACGGGTCGACCCCGGCGTCGGCCAACGCCTGCTTCACCGGCGCCATCGTTCGCTGCAGCAGATCGTCGACCAGCTGTTCCAGCTTGGCCCGGGTCAGCTTGACCTGCATGTGCTTGGGGCCGGTGGCATCGGCCGTCACGAACGGCAGGTTGATGTCCGTTTCCATGGCCGTCGACAGCTCGATCTTGGCCTTCTCGGCCCCTTCCTTGAGCCGCTGCAGCGCCATGCGATCCTTCGAGAGATCGATGCCCTCGCTGTTCTTGAACTCCGCCACCAGCCACTCGATGATCCGGTCGTCGAGATCGTCGCCACCCAGATGCGTATCGCCGTTGGTCGCCTTCACTTCGACCACACCCTCACCCACCTCGAGCACCGAGATGTCGAAGGTACCGCCGCCGAAGTCGTAGACCGCGATGGTTTCGTCCTTCTTCTTGTCAAGGCCGTAGGCAAGAGCGGCGGCCGTCGGTTCATTGATGATGCGCAAGACGTTCAAGCCGGCAATCCGACCGGCATCCTTGGTGGCCTGACGCTGCGAATCGTTGAAGTAGGCGGGCACGGTGATGACCGCGTCGGTCACCTTTTCGCCGAGGTAGTCCTCAGCTGCCTGTTTCAGCTTCTGCAGAATCATCGCGGACACTTCCGGCGGCGAAGACTTCTTGTCGCGGGTGTTGACCCACGCGTCGCCGTTGTCGGCGCGCACGACCTTGTACGGCACGCGCGAGGCTTCGCTCGCGACCTCGTCGAATTTCCGCCCCATGAAGCGCTTGATCGAGAACACCGTGTTCTCGGGGTTGGTGACGGCCTGCCGCTTCGCCACCTGGCCGACGAGCCGCTCACCGTCTTTGGTGAATGCCACCACGGATGGGGTCGTGCGAGCCCCTTCCTGGTTGACGATGACCGTGGGCTGCCCGCCTTCCATGACGGCCACGACAGAGTTCGTCGTGCCGAGGTCGATTCCAATCACTTTTCCTGACATGTCAAGAATCCTCGTTTCCTAAGATGAACAGAGTATAGGGATGTTATGAGCGTATGTCAAGCATATTATATGAGTGTTATAAACTAATGCTATGCCCACGCCTATCGCCTTCATAATCTTGGGGTTACGCGAAGGCTGGCGAGGAAGCCGCCACTATGCGATCATCAAGAATGCGCTCCCGCTTGCCCGGCATCGCCTTCCCATCCGAAATTGGAGATTTTGCCGAGGAGGTCCAGCGGGTGTTTCATGAGCTCGGCCGCACCTTCGGATCCGACTCCCTGGCCGGCGAATGCGCGCCGTTGTTGGATGTCTTCGAGACCGACGACGCGTTGGAAATTGCGGTGGATCTGCCTGGTGTGGACCCGGCGGCAGTGCGGGTCATTGGCAAGGGCGACAGCGTGTTGATTGCCGGGGAAAAGAAAGCGCGCCGCTCGGCGCGCGAGTCCAGCTTCCATCTCGTCGAACGTGGCTACGGACGCTTCGCCCGTGTCGTCCGACTGGGGCGCCCTTGCGATGTGTCGACGGCGCGCGCGATTCTCGTGAATGGTGAGCTGCGGGTCTCGATCCCGAAGATCACGGAGCGTCGCGGCCAGGGTATCGGCATTTCAGTCAAGGGCTTGTCCAATGGCTAAGGCTAAGGGCTGATGGCATATGGAGATGGTGTGTGCGACGATGCTCCATCAGCCATGGACGCCAAGCCATTAGCCATCAGCCCTCAGCCATGATCCGTCTCCTGTTCATTGGAGACATCGTCGGCAAGCCGGGCCGGGACCTGGTGCGACGCGGGCTTGCTGGCATTGTCGATTTTCACCGGGTCGATTTCGTGATTGCGAACGCCGAGAATTCGGCCGCGGGTTTCGGAATCACGCGCGAGATCGGTGACCAGCTGCTCGAGTGGGGCGTCGACGTAATGACCTCGGGCAATCACATCTGGGACAAGAAAGAAGCGCTCGACTACATCGGTGCCGAGGCGCGGCTGCTGCGCCCGGCGAACTATCCGGCCGGGGCCCCCGGCCAGGGGCGCTATCTGGCGCGTACCCGGGATGGCCGATCGGTCGGTGTCGTCAACGTCATGGGCCGCGTGTTCATGCTGAACATCGACGACCCGTTCGCCGTGGTCCTGCGCGAGATCGAGGCCCTCAAGGAGCGGACTCGCATCGTGTTCGTGGATTTTCACGCCGAGGCGACCTCGGAAAAAATTGCGATGGGTTGGCATCTCGACGGCAAGGTGACGGCGATCGTCGGCACCCACACCCACGTTCAGACCGCGGATGAGCGCATCCTTCCGAAAGGCACTGCCTACCTGACCGACGTCGGCATGACCGGTCCGCACGACTCGATCATCGGCGTCGACACGCAGGCGGCGCTCGGCCGCTTTCTGACCGCGCTTCCTGCCCGGTTCGAAACCGCCACCGGGAATCCGCGGCTGAATGCCGTCATCATCGAAGCCGACGAACAAACCGGCCGTGCCACCGACATCGAACGACTCAGCCTGAGCCTTGACGACATCCAGCAACTCGCGGACCTTGCCGATGACCGACCTGTTCGATCTTCCGTTTGAAGAGGAGCCGGAGCTGGAACCGGCGGCCCCGCGACCAGCCGCCAACGCCGGACCAGGAGCGCCGAACGGCGCCCCTGACATTCCGCCAGCCGCTCCAACCCGTCGGGTTCTCTCCGTCACCGAGCTGACGGTACGCGTCCGCGATCTACTCGAAGCCGAATTCTTCGAAGTGTGGGTCGAAGGCGAGCTCTCGAACTGCCGGGTCTGGAACACGGGACATCTGTACTTCACGCTGAAGGACGGCGCCGCGCAGGTACGCGCGGTCATCTTCCGGTCGGCCCTGCGCTACCTCGAGTTCAAGCCGGTCGACGGGGTGCGCGTCATAGCGCGCGGGCGGATATCGGTCTACGAGCCCAAGGGCGAGTATCAGCTGGTCTGCGAACATCTCGAGCCGCACGGCCGCGGCGCGCTGCAGCTGGCCTTCGATCAGCTCAAGAAGCGATTGCACGGCGAGGGCCTCTTCGACGCCGGGCGCAAGCGGCCGCTGCCGGCTCTGCCTCGAAAAATCGGCGTCGTGACCTCGCTGGACGGAGCGGCGATCCGCGACATCATCAAAGTGCTGCGGCGCCGCTATGCGAACGCGCACCTGGTGATTTGTCCGGCCCGGGTTCAAGGCGAGGACGCCGCGCCGGATATCGCGCGAGCCCTCCGTCAAATTGCGCGCGTTCCCGGCGTGGACGTCGTCATCGTCGGGCGCGGCGGCGGGTCGATTGAGGATCTCTGGGCCTTCAACGAGGAGGTCGTCGCGCGGGCCATCGCTCGCATCCCGGTGCCGGTGATCGCGGCAGTCGGCCATGAGACCGACGTGACCATCGCTGACTTCGTGGCGGACGTGCGCGCGCCGACGCCTTCAGCGGCGGCCGAGCTCGTCGTCGCCGCCAAGGACGAATTCTGCGGACGGATCGACCGCCTCGAGGGACGCTTGCGGTCCGCCGTCAGCGCCCGGGTGCAGACCCTGAGTCGCCGCGTCCACATCGTCGACAGCCGGCCGGCCTTTGCCGGATTTCGAGGCAGGGTGGCGATGCGCGGCCGGCACGCCGCCGAGCTGTCTCACGCACTCGCAGGCATCGTCCGCGCCGCCGTCCTCGTCCGAGAACGCCGGCGCCAGCAGCTCGAACGCCGACTCTCGGCGTTCGATGCGGGCCGACGCCTTGCCGGTATCCGCACACGGCTGGTCGGGTCGCGTGGCCGTCTCGACACCGCGATTCGGCGCCGCCAGCATCGCGCCGCCGCGCGGTTGGGTAATGCCGCAGGCCGCCTCGACACGCTCAGCCCGCTCGCCGTGCTCGGCCGCGGATATGCGGTCGCATGGAACGCTGACAGGACGCGCGCGCTGCGGGACGCCACCACGGTCGCGACCGGCGAGACCATTCACGTGACGTTGTCGCGCGGCCAGCTGGAATGCGAGGTTCGATCGACTGCCGATCCAGCGTCACAGGCAGCACGGACACCGAGGTAGCACGTTTTTCCTTGGTCTCGCTGGTGCCCTTCGTGTTTACTCAAAGCTGATACATGCCCGACACCTCCATCAAGGATTTCGAGACCGCGATCGCCGAGCTCGAGTCAATCGTCAAGAAGCTCGAGGAAGGCGACCTCGCGCTCGAGCAGTCGCTCGTACTGTACGAGCGCGGCGTCCAGCTCTCCCGGTTCTGCCATTCCCAACTCGAGCAGGCGGAGCGCCGTATCGAGATCCTCAACGAGCGCGGCGAGCTGAAGGCGGCACCATCGTCTTTTGCCGCCGGGGATCCCGAGCGCGGGTGACGAGTGAGCAGCGATTCGCTCGCCGAGTTTCTCGCCCGCGCCCGTGCGCGAGTTGACGCCTCGCTCCAGCGTTATCTCCCCATCCCTCCCGCGTGCCCCGCGATCGTCGCCGACGCGATGCGCTACAGCGTGTTCGCTGGCGGCAAGCGGCTCCGGCCGATCCTGACGCTGGCGGCGGCCGCGGCGGTCGATGCCGCGCATGACGACGACCCTCGCCAGGCTGCGATCGCGCTCCGGGCCGAGCCGGTGCTCGAGATCGCCCTGCCAGCCGCCTGCGCCATCGAGATGATTCACACCTATTCGCTGATCCACGACGACTTGCCGGCGATGGACGACGACACGCTGCGGCGCGGACGACCCACGCTGCACGTCGTCTACGGTGACGGCATCGCGATCCTGGCCGGCGACGGTCTGCACGCCGAAGCCTTCACGCTGCTGGCGCGCGAGCCGGCATCCAACGACCCCGCCGTCATCGCGCGTCAGCTCCACGTCATCCGCGTCGTCGGCGAAGCCGCCGGCGCCGGAGGCATGGTCGGCGGCCAGGCGATCGATTTGCAGGCCGCCGGACAGGCGCCCGGGCGTGCCACAACGCTCGACGCCGACGGCCTGCGTGCGATGCACGCCCTCAAGACCGGCGCCCTGATTCGCGCCTCGGCCGTGAGCGGCGCCATCATGGGCGGTGCGGACGTGGCGGTCGCGACGGCGATCGACGATTACGCACGGGAAGTGGGCCTCGCCTTCCAAATCGTCGACGACATCCTCGACGTCGAGGGCGACGCCGCGTCGCTGGGCAAGACCACGGGCAAGGACGCCGCGTCGGCGAAGCCAACCTACCCGGCCCTGTTCGGGGTGGATCGCTCGCGGGCGCTGGCCGCCGACTGTCTCGAGCGTGCGCACGCGACGCTGCACGCCGTCGGCATCGCGGACAGCCTGCTCGGGGGGATCGCGGACTGGGTCGTGACGCGGAAGAGTTAATCGATGCGCGACGTGAACACAAAGGACACCGAGGACACAACGGATCAGATCCAATGGTCTCTACCTTGGCGTCCGTCGTGTCCTCCGTCTTGATTCAGCGGTGGCGAAAACAAAGCCACGGCTGGATCTGGTATTGGTCGACCTCGGCCTCGCGCCGTCGCGGGAACGGGCCCGTGCACTCATCCTGGCCGGGCAGGTGACGATCGACGGCCAGGTGGTCTCGAAAGCCGGGGCGCCGGTCCGGTCGAACGCTCGCGTCGAGCTGACATCGCCGGACCATCCATATGTCGGCCGCGGCGGTTTGAAACTCGCCGGCGCGCTCGACTCATTCGACATCGACCCGGCCGGCCGCCGCACGCTCGACGTCGGCGCCTCGACCGGCGGCTTCACCGACGTCCTGCTTCAGCGAGGCGCGGCCAGCGTCATTGCCGTCGATGTCGGCCGCGGCCAACTGGATTGGCGACTGCGCGGAGATCCGCGCGTCCTGGTGCGCGAAGGGGTCAACGCCCGGGCGTTGACGCCGGACGCTGTGCCGCACGCGGTGAGCCTGGTGACGATTGACGTCGCCTTCATCTCGCTCCGCCACATTCTTCCGGCGCTGCCGCCGTTCCTCGATGCCGGCGCCGACCTCGTCGCGCTGGTGAAGCCGCAGTTCGAGGCCGGCCGCGACGAAGTCGGCCGGGGCGGTATCGTGTCCGATCCGGCCGTCCACGACGCGGTGATCGCCCGGGTCACCGCGGCGGCCACGGCGTGCGGTCTGGCCCGGATCGCGATGGCGCCCTCGCAAATCACTGGCGCCACCGGCAACCAGGAATTCTTTCTCCACCTCCGTGCCGCAGGCTGAAGCGGTCATCGTCCTCGGCGCCGGCGCGATCGGCAGCGTCTACGCGGTCAAGCTGTCGGCGCGCCATCACGTCACGGTCGTCGCGAGGCCCGATCACGTCGACGCGATTCGGTCCGGCGGACTGCGGCTGATCGGCCGCGAGACGGTGACGTCGCACCTCGACGCCGTGACTCAGGTGGAGGCCATCGCACCGAACACCGTCGTTCTGCTCACCACCAAGGTCAACGCCAGCGCGGCGGCGCTGGCGCCGATCGCGGGTTTGGTTCGAGCGGATACGGTGATCGTGTGCGTCCAGAACGGGCTGGACAGCGAGGACGTCGCCCGGCAGGCGGTGCGGAATCGCTGTCTCGTGCTGCGGGCAATCACGCAGTTCGGCGCAATCTTTCAGTCGCCCGGCCTGATCAACTTCACCGCCCCGGGTTACACGCTCATCGAGGATGGACCGCGCAGCGCTCCGATCGCGGCGATGCTGACCGAGTCCGGACTCGACGGCCGCGTTTCGCCAGACATCAAGATCGAGATCTGGCGAAAACTGATCTTCAATTGCGTGATCAATCCCATCACGGCCATCACCGGTACCGAGGTTGGCGAAATCGCCAACGCGCGGCTGGACCCGCTCAAGCGGCTGGTGATTGACGAGTGTCTGGCGGTGGCGCGCTCGCAGGGGGTGGATTTCCAGATCGACTTCCTGTCGACCATCGCCGATGTGTTCGGCGCCTCCACGACCATCGCATCGATGCGTCAGGATCTGATGCGCGGCAAGCCGACCGAAATCGATCACATGAACGGCGCCGTGGCGGCACTGGGCGCCCGCGCCGGCATCGCCTGCCCGGTCAACGCCGCGCTGACGGCCCTCGTCAAGGCGATGGATCGTTGTACGATGGCGCCATGACACGCGTCGGGATCGTCGCCAAGTCGCATCTTCGAGAGGCCACGCCCCATCTCACTGCGATCGAGTCGTGGCTGACGGCGCGAGGCGACGAAGCGGTGTTCGAGACGGCCACCGCCGCGCTGATGCCGCCGGCGAAGGACCGCACGGTGGCCGACAAGGCGGCGCTGGTCGCGCGGGTTGGCCTCCTTGTCGTGCTGGGCGGCGACGGCACGCTGCTCTCGGTCGCCGACTGCGTCGGCACGGCCGATGTCGACGTGCCGATTCTGGGCGTCAACTTCGGCAGCCTGGGCTTTCTCACCGAGGCGACGCTGCCCGAGTTGTATCCCTCGCTCGAATCGGCGCTGACCGGGGCGGCGCGCGTCGAGTCGCGCCTGATGCTGCACGCGACCACGGTCCGCGCCGGCGAGCCGTTGCCCCATCACCTGGCGCTGAACGACGTCGTCATCACCAAGGCCGCCCGGGCACGGATGACCGACCTCTCGGTCTTCGTCGGCGACGAGTTCGTGACGCGCGTCAAGGCCGACGGCCTCATCGTCGCCACCCCCACCGGATCGACCGCCTACAACCTCGCCGCCGGCGGCCCGATCGTGCAGCCGGTGGTCGACGCCATCGTGTTGACCCCGATCGCGCCGCACATGCTGACGAACCGTCCGATCGTGATTCCTGCCTCGTCGGTGGTGCGGGTGCAGCCGACGATGGCCGAGCGCGACGAGCTCTACATCACGTTCGACGGCCAGGCCGGCTATCAGCTGGAAGCCGGCGACGAAGTCCGCATCCGCTGCGCCGAGCGCCGCGTGCGCCTGCTGCGCCCATCGTCGCGCAGCTATTTCGAGGTGCTGCGGCAAAAATTGAAGTGGAACGAGCGCTGAGTCGGCGGCACCAGACGCCGCTCAGCGCATCGTGAGCAGCGCGGCCATCGCGTCAATGCCTTCCCACAGGTTCTTGATTCGCAGGTTCTCGTTCGGACCATGCTGGTTGTTGTCGAAATTGACCATCGACAAGCCGAAAGTCGGCACGCCGAGGACGTCCGCGAACAGATAGAACGGCGTGCTGCCGCCGATTGTCGGCAGGCGCACGATCGGACCGCCGGCGGCGTTCGACAACGCGCTCGCGACCGACGCGGCCAACGCTGTCTCCATCGAGGTGCGGCCGGCAGGATAGCCGCCGCTGCGGCTGACGCGCGCGAGCATCGGGTGCGCCGCGCGCATCGCCGCATCGGGCTCGGCATCGACCACGAAGTAGCCCTGCTTGCGGACGTGGGCCACGATCCGATCGAACTGCTTCGCGGGATCGATCGCCCTTACGAGACGGATGTCGATCTTCGCGCTGGCCGAGCCGGGAATGATGGTACGGCCCTGGCCGCCGACACCGCCGCCCGCCTCGATCGCATTGACGTTGATGGTGGGCTGGTTGTGGCGGAGCTCGAGCCGCTCCGCGGGATTTTCACGCCGCGTGAAGCCGTAGGCCTGCATCAGCGTCGGCTCGACGTCCGGGATTTCGTCGAGCGCGCGCCGCTCTGCCGGTGTCAGCGGCACCACATCGTCGTAGAAGCCGTCGACGGTGACGCGGCCGTCGGGCTGCTTCATCGACGCGAGCAGCCGCGCCAGATCGAGCGCGGGATTGGGCGCCCAGTTGCCATAGTTGCCGCTGTGCAGATCGCGCGAGGCGCCGTAGATTGTGATCGTCGCGCCCAGCAGGCCGCGCGACCCGAAGTTCAGCGTCGGGCGATCGCTGGCGTGGCGAGGGCCGTCGACCAGGATCAGCAGGTCGCCGCGAACGCGATCGGCATGAGCCCGGACGGCCGCTTCGAGGTGCGGCGAACCGGCTTCCTCCTCGCCTTCCATCAGCACCCGGATGTTCGAGGTCAGCGGGATGGACGATGCATCGAGCGCGTCGATCGCCGACAGGAACGCGACGATCGGCGACTTGTCGTCCGAGGTCGAGCGTCCGAACACGCGCCACTGCGGATCGATCGCCCCGCGCACCTCCTCGAGCTTCATCGTCCGCCCCGCCGCGGAGAGGTCGGTAACCACGACCGGCGCAAACGGCGGCGCGTGGGTCCATTCGCGCGGATCGACCGGCTGACCGTCGTAGTGGAAGTAGAAGGTCATGGTCCGGCGCGCGCCGGCGACGCGGCGCTCGGCCACGACCAGCGGAGCGCCGCCGGTCGGAATCGTCTCGGGCAGGAATCGCCGCTTCTCGAACATGCGGGTCAACGCCTGCGCGTTGCGGGCGATGTCAGCGGGATTGGCAGCGACGTTGGGAATCGCCACGAGATCGAACAGTTCGCGCAGAATTTGCGGCTCGTGCTCGCCGCGCCAGCTGCGCACGCGTGCCACTTCATCAGCCGCCGATACGGCGATCGCGGCGGCGACGAGGGTACAGACCAGGGACATCGTTTTCATGGTTGGGCAGTCTCCGACACGAAGCGCGGCACTTCGGGTTCGCCGGCGTAGAACGATTTCGGCATCCCCCGGCTCAGCGCCCAGCGATGGATCCAGGTGATGCCGCCGGTGCCGACGAACGTATCCGGCGACGCAAAGGCCGGATCCTCCAGTGCGCGCTCGATCGAGATGAACCGGTATCCACGCCGCTCGAGCATCGTCGCAAGGACATTGAAGCGGTCGGCGTTCAGCATGTTGGCGTGTATGAGCAGGATCTGCCGCATGTCCCGGCCGAACAACTCGCGCGAATTGCGCTCGAAGAACTCCATCTTCGACTCCATGTACGGCACGTAGGCGTCGCCGATGCGCGTGGTCAGGGCGGCATCGCCGCGCGACGACGACCGGTCATAGGCCGCCGCGAAGATGTACTCGTCGTTGTCGACGGTCACCGGCGCGACGCGGTAGCCGTGCTCGGCCAGGAAGTGTTCGAAGCCGGCCCTGGTGGCGAGGTCGCGTCCAGTATGCAAGAACGGATGGCGAAAGAAGCGCGGCGATTGATGCCGCTCCGCCAGCAGCGGCCGAAGGACGCGCTCGCCCTCGAGCACATCCTGTTCGAACGCGTCGAGCGGGACGAGGTGCAAATCACGATGGGAGTACCCGTGGTTGCCGAGTTCGAGGCCACCGTCAAGCCACTGGCGCAGTAACTGGGTGCGCTGCGGATCGATGGCGCCCGTGGCGGTCTCGAGCCTGTCTTCGTTGACGAAGCCGATCGCCGGAACATGGTGCGCGGCGATGCCCGCGAGCAGCCTCGTCGTCAGCACGCGGCTCGGCTCGATGCTCCGCGGCAGCCCGCCGGCGATCGGCAAATCGTCGATCGTGATGGCGATCTCGCGTACCACACTTGACTGCCGTCGCGCGGCGATCGCAGCCGGCAGCGCGAACGCCACACAGAGAGCAAGCGCGCTAGCGGCGCGACCCATGCACCCCATCTGACCGACCCGACCCACCCGACCTCTGATCCCTGAAATACTGCACCTGATACTTCTGCACATTCCGGTTGTGCTCTTCGAGGGTCCTGGCAAATTCGTGCGACCCGTCATTGCGGCTGACGAAGTACAGGTAATCGGCGTCAGCCGGATTGACAGCGGCCTCAATCGAGCCGCGCCCCGGCGACGCAATCGGGCCCGGCGGCAATCCCGGATGGCGATAGGTGTTGTACGGCGAATCGAACGAGAGATCCTGCTTGTGGATGTTGCCGTCATAGCGGCCGGCCTTCACGAGGCCGTAGATCACGGTCGGGTCGCATTGCAGCGGCATGCCAATGCGCAGCCGCGTCGCATAAACCGCAGCGACAAGCGGCCGCTCGTCAGCCCGGGCGGTCTCCTTCTCGACGATGGAGGCGAGAGTTATCGCCTGACGCACGGTCAAATGGTGCGCGGCGGCGGCCTGACGCAGCTCCGGCGTGAATACCTTCTCGAACCGCCCGACCATCATCCGCGTGAGCCTGGCGGCGTCAGTATGATGCGGGAGCGCGTAGGTCTCGGGGAACAGGTAGCCCTCGAGATCCCTCGCCGCCGGATCGAGCCCGTGAATCGGTGCGGGATCGTTCGCAGCCTGGACGAATGAGGCCGCCGTGCCGAGGCCGTGGGCCTCGAAAATCTTCGCCATCTCGGTGAATGTCAAACCCTCGGGAAAGGTGACGTTCATGACGAACACGTCGCCGCGCGCCAGCTTGTCGATGACCTCGAACGGCGTCATCGGGCGATCGAACCGGTACTCGCCAGCTTTCAGGCGGCGGCCCTGACGGCTCATCCATAGCGCGACGCGGAAGCTGATCGGGTCGCGAACGACGCCGGCCGCGACGAGGCGCTCGCCGATCGGCGTCGATCCGGTGCCGGCCGGGATCTCGACGAACCGTTCGGGGCCCTCGAAGCCGCGATATGGACGGTTGACCCGCACGTACAGGAGTGCCGACGCAGCGCCAGCGGCGACGAGCAACACCAGTAAGAATCCCAGCAGCTTCTTCATATCGTCCGGCCACACGACGAACGGCGAACGACGAACGACGAACGTCGTCGATGCCTTCTAACTTCGATCCAGAAAGTCCTGCAGAAACACCGCCGCTGATGCGGCATCGAGAAGGGCTTTCCGCTTCCGCCAGCTCTTCTCGCGCCGCGCAAGACGGCTCTCCGCCTCCCGGCTGGTCAGCCGCTCGTCCTCAGTCGCGATCGGCAACGGCGTGCGCATCTGCAGCCGCGCGATGAAGGCCTGCACCTGCCTGGTCTGCGGTGTCGGCGTTCCGTCGAGGCTCGAGGGCATTCCGACCACGATTGCCGCAAGGCCCTCGTCTTCATGGTCGAGTTGCGCGATTCGCCGCGCGACGCGATCGACCGCGTCCGCCTGGCCCGAAACGACGATCGCTTCCAGCGGGCGCGCCAGCGTCCGCGAGGCGTCGCTGATGGCGAGCCCGACGCGCCGGGCGCCGACGTCCACCGCGAGAACACGCCCCTTCACTCACGCTCCATTTCCGGATCAGGTACGCGGCAGCTCGGCCTGCCGCCATCTCTCCAAATGGTATAGTTTCTTCTCTCCAAACAGCTCGTGAAACGCATCCTGCTCCCCTTGCTTGTCGTCTGCCTGAGCATCCTGGCCGCATGCGGGCCGCGCCGGCCGCCGCAGAAGTTTCAACAGAAGCTCGTCATTCTCGGCTTCGACGGCATGGATCCGCGCCTCGTGCAGAAGTGGATGGACGAGGGCAAGCTGCCGAACATGAAGAAGCTGGCGGCGCGCGGCGGCGGCGTTCGCCCGCTGGGTACGACGCATTCGCCGGAATCGCCGACCGCGTGGGCGTCCTTTGCCACCGGAGTCAATGCCGGCAAGCACAACGTCTACGACTTCCTGATTCGCGACACCAACACCTACATGCCCGATCTCGGGATGGTGCATTTCGAGCCGCCGCGCTTCATCTTCAACTACATTCCGGTATCGAAGCCGGTGGTGCAGTCGATTCGCGGCGGGACCTCGTTCTGGGTCACCGCGGGCCGCGCCGGCGTTCGCTCGAGCGTGCTCACCGTGCCGGTCACCTTTCCGCCCGAAGATGTCCCGAACGGCGAACTGTTGTCGGGCCTTCCGCTCCCCGACATTCGCCGCACGATGGGGACGTTTTACTATTTCGGAACCGACCTGAGCCGCTACGAAGAAGGCAACACGGAGTTCGGTGGCATCCTGAAGCGGCTCGTCTTCGATGGAGACACGGCGCAGACCGAACTGGTCGGGCCGCCCAACCCGATCGTCAAGCAACAGCTGCGCGAGCTTCGGGCGAAGTCGTCGCTTGCCAAACCGAGCGACGCCGACCGGATGGCGGTCGCCAGGCTCGAGGCGCGCGAGGACGTGCGGCTGCCGGTCGCCATCCACTGGCACAAGGCCGCGAAATCGGCCACCGTGAACATCGGCGACAGCTCGATCCTCCTCGCCGAACACCAGTGGAGCAAGTGGATCAACCTCGACTTCAACATCAACCTGTTGATTCGCGTCCACGGCATGGCGCAGCTCTACCTGATCAGCGCCGGACCCGAGCTGCAGCTCTATATCTCGCCGGTGAACTGGCGGCCCGACAATCCTCCGGCCGCGATGTCGTCGCCGGCGTCGTTCTCTGCCGACATCTACGAGCGTCTCGGGCCCTATCGCACGCTCGGCTGGGCGGAAGCCACCTGGCCGCTCAATGAAGACCGGATCGACGAGAAGGTCTTCATGGACGATCTCTATCGCGCCTTCGACGACCGCGCGCAGGTGATTCTGCAGCGGCTCGACACCCGGCAGTGGGATCTCCTGGTCGGAGTCATCGAATCGACCGATCGCGTGCAGCACATGATGTGGCGGCTGATCGATCCCACCCACCCGATGTACGACAAGGCGCTCGCTGCCAAGTACGGCGACTCGATCGATCGCGTCTATCGCCGGTGCGACGATTTTGTCGGCGAGGTCATGTCCCGTCTCGACGCGACGACCCCGATCCTGATCGTGTCCGATCACGGATTTCATTCGTTCCGGCAGTCCGTGAACCTGAACACCTGGCTGGTGCAGGAAGGGTTCATGGCGATTCAGGGACAGCCGCCCGGAGAGAAGAAGCTGCAGGATCTGTTCGGCGGCGGCACCTTCTGGGAGAACGTGGACTGGACCCACACGCGGGCGTACTCGATGGGCCTGGGACAGATTTACCTCAACCTCCAGGGACGCGAGCGGCACGGCATCGTCGCCCCCGCCGACTCCGCCGCGACGCAGAACGCCATCGTCGGCCGGCTGCTCGAGATGACCGATCCCAAGACCAAGGCGCGAATGGTCGACGCGGTGTACAAGCGCGATGACATCTACCAGGGACCATTCCTGGCAAACGCGTCGGAGCTGCAGGTTGGTTTCGCCGAAGGCTACCGCGTGTCGTGGCAGTCGTCGCTGGGCGGCTCGCCACCGGGGCTGGTCTACCCGAACATGAAAAAGTGGTCGGGCGACCACGGATCGTTCGACTACAAGCAGACGTCGGGCACGCTGATCTCCAGCCGGCCGCCGACGGCCGACCACGCCGACATCATGGATATTGCCCCCACGGTATTGAAGTACTTCGGCCTGCCGATACCGTCAGATATAGATGGCAAGCCAATCTTCTAGGAAAAAACCGAGGAGATCGCAAAGAACGCTGCGCACGTTTTTCTCTGCGCTCTTTGCGTTCTCTGCGGTTTTTTCCGTAACCGGGCAGACACCGGATCGGGCGCGGACGGAGGCGATGGCGCGGCGAGCGACCGACCGACTTCAGGCGCTGCAGCGCGAAGCCGATCGGCTCGCGTCGGAGGAACGTACCCTGCTCGGCGACTTGCGGAAACTCGAAATCGAGCGGCAGATCCGGTCGGAAGAGCTCAAGCAGATCGATCTTGATGTCGCGAAGGTGCAGGTCGAGTTGGACCAGACGAGCGCCCGGATGCAGGCACTCGAGACGTCGGAGCGCGCCGAGCTGCCGGAGCTACAGGAACGCCTCGTCGAGATCTACAAGCTCGGCCGGGCACGTTATCTCAAGCTCCTGCTGTCGACACCCGACCTGCGGCGTCTGGGTCAATCGACCCGAACCGTGGCCGTGCTTGCCAAACTGGATCGCGACCGCGTCGCGACGCACGCCAGAACGGTCGCCGATCTCGAGAAAGAGCGTAAGGCGCTGGGAAGCCGCCGCGCGGAGCTCGCGGCACTTCGCGCCGCTGGTGAGAAAGCGCAGGCGGCGGGTCAACGTGCGGCCCAGGCTAAAACCGACCTGGTCCGCGACATCGACCAGAAGCGGGACGTGAACGCCCAGCTGTCAGGTGAACTGCAGACCGCCCAGCAGAAGCTGCAGAGTGCGCTGCGCGATTTCGCGGCTGGGCTTCCGACCGCCGACGCCCAGCTGCCGATTCGCCCGTTTCGCGGCGGCCTCGATTGGCCTATCAACGGCACCGTGACTCGGAGGTTCGGACGCGGATCGGCCGCCAACGGCATCGAGATCGGCTCGGCCGAAGGAGCCAAGGCGGTGGCCGTCCACGATGGCACTGTCGCATTTGCGGGAGCCTTCGCCGGATATGGGAATCTGGTGATCGTCGACCATGGCGCCGACACCTTCAGCTTGTACGGCGACTTGCTCGACATCGGCGTCCAGAAAGGCGTCCGCGTCGAGCACGGTCAACCCCTCGGCACCGCCGGCCCCATCCCGTCGGGCTCGGATGGCATTTACTTCGAGCTCCGCGTCGACGCCCACCCGGTCGATCCCTTACAATGGCTCAAGAGACGGTAGCTGCGGCCTCCGCGCCGCGCATGCTGAACCCTGAGGTGATATGAGCTCTCGCACCCGCGTCGTGGTGATGTCCATCTCGGCTCCCTTGATCGCGTTCGCGATCGTGGGCGGATTTCTCAGCCGCGTGATGGCGCGCGAGGACACCTACCAGCACCTCAAGATTTTCGACGATGTGGTGAGCCTCATCTCGAGCAACTACGTCGAAGATGCCGACATCGACAAAGTCATGCGTGGAGCGATGCACGGGCTGGCCGAATCACTGGATCCCGACAGCGCCTACCTCACGGCCGCGGAAGTGAAACAAGTCGAGAGCGGCGCTCCGCTGCCGCCGGCCGGCGTCGGCCTCGAGCTCACGCGTCAGTATTACTTGCGCGTGATCGCGGCGCGCGACAATTCGCCGGCGGCGAAGGCGGGTTTGCGCACCGGCGACTACATCCGCGCCATCAACGACATCTCGACGCGCGACCTCTCGGTCTGGGAGGGCATGCGTGCGCTGCGCGGCACCGTCGGATCGAAGGTGTCGGTGACCCTCATCCGCGGCAACGCCAACGACCCGCACGTCGTCGAGCTGACGCGCGAAACGGAACCGGCATCGGTCGTGAACGGCCGGATGGCCGGAACCGGCATCGGCTACGTCCGGGTGGCCGCGATCGGCCCGAACACCGCCGCCCAGGTCAAATCGCAGATCGCCGAGTTGACCAAGAGCGGAGCGTCGAAGCTGGTCGTCGACGTGCGGCGGGCATCGAGCGGCAGCATCGACGAGGGAATCGCCATCGCCCGCGTCTTCGTGGGCAAGGGCACGCTGGCAATCCGCGAGTCCAAGGGCGGCGCGCGCGAAACCATCGCGGCAGCCGCCGGTGACGGTGGCGTCACGCTGCCGGCCGTGGTCTTGATCGATACCGGAACGTCGGGTGCCGCCGAGGTGTTCGCGTCGGCGATGGTCGGCAACCAGCGCGCCGATCTGATTGGCGAGCACACCATCGGGCGCGCCGCGTCGCAGAAACTGGTTCGGCTGCCCGACGGCGCCGGCCTCTGGCTGTCGACGACGCGCTACCTCACCCCCAAGGGCGATCCGCTGCACGAAAAAGGGTTGCAGCCGACCGTGCCGGTCGACGACCCGGATATCGATTTCGGGGCACCGGCGCCGACGACCGATCCCATCCTGGAGAAGGCCCTCGAGCAGCTCAGCGAAAAAAAAGCCGCGTGAATGGGGTAATCGAGTGATTGGGTAGTGGATAGTCGCCTGGACGAGATTGGCCCCGATTGCTCAATCAATTACCCGATTGCGGGATTATCCAATCACCCGAGTCTGCTATACTGTCCGTTCGTCTAAATCTGTATTTTCGAGATGTAGGCGCGTAGCTCAGAGGTTAGAGCGCCTGCTTGACACGCAGGAGGTCGGTGGTTCGAGTCCACCCGTGCCTACCACGCTCTTCGCAATCCCCGAATGAGTCAGGTCACAATCACCCTTCCGGATGGCTCGGTGCGCGGTGTGCCGGTCGGGACGCTCGTACGCGGCGTGGCGGAAGAGATCTCCCCGAACCTCGCCAAGGCCGCGCTGGCCGGCGTGGTCGACGGCAGGCTCGTTGACCTGACCGCTCCGCTCGAGCGCGATGCGGCGGTGCGCATCGTCACCGACAAGAGCCCCGAGGCGCTGGCGTTGCTCCGTCACAGTACGGCACATCTGCTGGCCGCGGCGGTGACCAACATGTTTCCGGGCGTGCAGTGCGGGATCGGTCCGGCCACCGACGAAGGTTTCTTCTACGATTTCGTCGTGCCGCGGCCGTTCGTACCCGAGGATCTCGAGGCCATCGAACACAAGATGCGGGAGCTGGCGGCGCAGGACCTCGTGTACGAGCGGCAGATGTGGCCGCGCGAGAAGGCGAAGGCGTTCTTCGAAAAGCGCGGTGAGTCGCTCAAGATGCAGCTCATCGACGAGAAGACCGAGGGTCAGAAGGACGTGTCCTGTTACACCATCAAGGACGAGAACACCTTCATCGACTTCTGTGTCGGCCCGCACGTGCCGACCACCGGCAAGCTCAAGGCGTTCAAGCTCACCTCGACCTCGAACGCGTACTGGAAGGGCGACGCGCACAACCAGCCGATGCAGCGCGTGTACGGCACCGCGTTCGCGAGCGACAAGGATCTGCAGGCGCACCTCACGCAACTCGAGGAAGCCAAAAAGCGCGATCATCGCAAGCTCGGACGCGAGCTCGGATTGTTCACGTTCCACCCATGGGCGCCGGGCGCCGCATTCTGGCTCGGCAAAGGCACGACGCTCTACAACACGCTCGCCAACTACATGCGCGAGGTGCTGTTCCCGGCCGGCTACATCGAGGTCAAGACCCCGCTCGTCTACAACAAGGCACTGTGGGAGCGGTCCGGCCACTGGGCCTTTTATCAGCCCAACATGTTCATCATCGAGTCCGAGGGCGAGACGATGAGCATGAAGCCGATGAACTGTCCGGGGCACTTCCTCACGTTCGCGAGCCAGACCCATAGCTACCGCGATCTGCCGGTCCGCTATCACGAGCAGACGCCGCTGCACCGCAACGAAGCTTCTGGCGTCCTCTCCGGACTGACCCGCGTCCGGCAGTTCTCGCAGGACGACGCGCACTGCTTCGTGACGCCCGATCAGATCGGCGACGAGGTGGAACGCCTGATTGCGCTCGTACAGCGCGTCTATGGCGACTTCGGCCTGGCGTTCACGGCGAAGCTGTCGACCATGCCCGACGACCACCTGGGCGAGGTGGCGACGTGGCAGCACGCCGAGACTCAGCTGAAGGCGGCGCTCGAGCGCACCAAGCTGACCTACGACCTGAACGAGAAGGACGGCGCTTTCTACGGTCCGAAAATCGATTTCGACATCACCGACGCGATCGGCCGGAAGTGGCAATGCGCCACCATCCAGCTCGATTACCAGCAGCCGGACAATTTCGACCTGAAGTACATCGGGGCCGACAACGCCGAGCACCGGCCGGTGGTCATCCATCGGGCGATTCTCGGCAGCTTTGAGCGGTTCATCGCCCTGCTGATCGAGCACTACGCTGGAGCCTTCCCGCTCTGGTTGGCACCCATACAGGCGGTGGTGCTGCCGATTGCCGACCGCCACCTGGCCTACGCCGCTTCGGTTCGCGACCAGCTCCGCAGCGCCGGCCTCCGGGTCGATCTCGACGAGCGGCAGGAAAAGATCGGATATAAGATCCGGGAGGCCCAGCTGCAGAAAGTGCCCTACATGCTGGTCATCGGCGATCGCGAGAGCACGGAAGGCACGGTGTCGGTGCGGACGCGCGCCGCCGGCGATCAGGGGGCGAGCCCGGTCGACGCGTTCATCGCGTCTGCGCGCGAAGAAATCGCGCGCAAAGGTATATAGGAGGATTTATCGCTTTCGACAGAAGTCCCCGCCGAGATGACCGCACGCGGGTCAACGAACGCATCAGAGTCCGCGAAATCCGGGTCATCGACGACACCGGCGCGCAGCTGGGCATCATGCCGCCGCCGCAGGCCCTGGCCATTGCCAAGCAGAAGGGGCTCGACCTGGTCGAGATCTCGCCGACGGCGGTGCCGCCGGTCTGCCGCATCATGGATTTCGGGAAGTACCAGTACCAGGAGCAGAAGCGCGCGCGGGAAGCCCGGAAACACCAGAAGGTGATCGAAGTCAAAGAGATCAAGTTCCGGCCGAAGGTCGACGAGCACGACTACCAGTTCAAGAAGAAGCACATCGAGCGCTTCCTCGAGGATGGCGACAAGGTCAAGGCGACGATCTTCTTCCGCGGTCGCGAGATGGCCCATCCGGAAATCGGGCGGCGCATCCTGGAGCGGCTGATCGGGGAATTGTCGGAGGTCGCACTCGCGGAGACGATGCCGAGGATGGAAGGCAACCAGATGCATACCATCCTGACGCGGCGTCCGCAGAGTGGCGGCGGCAAAGCGAAGGCGGCCGTGGCGGTCGCGGCGACCAAGTAAGGCGACGACGAAAGAACCGCGACGACAGAAGAAACCGCAGAGAGTGCCCAGGACGCCGAGAACAAAGATTTCTCAGCGAACTTTGCGGGCTCCGCGATAAAGCAACAGGGACACGATGGCGAAAAAAGCGAAGAAGATCAAACTGAAGACCCACCGCGGCGCCGCCAAGCGCTTCAAGCGGACCAAGAACGGCAAGTTTCTCCGGGGCAAGGCGTTCAGCCAGCACATCCTGACCAGCAAGACCAGGAAGCGCAAGCGCGGTCTGCGTGGAACCACCACCGTCGCCGCCGTCGACGTGCCCAAGCTGGAGCGGATGCTGCCGTATAAGTGAACGTGAGATTTCAGATTTTAGAGTTCAGATTGCAGATTGGCGTCTGAACCCGAAAATCTGAAATCCGAATTCTGAATTCTGAAATCTCTGGAGCCGAAGAATGCCGCGTGTAAAGAGAGGAACCGTCAGGCGCGCCAAGCGCAAGAAGCTGCTCGGGCTGGCGAAGGGCTATTACGCCAACAAGAGCAAGCTGTATCGTGCCGCCAAGGAATCGGTCGACACGGCGCTCAAGTACGCCTTCGTGGGCCGCCGCCGCAAGAAGCGCGATTTCCGCCGCCTCTGGGTCGTCCGCATCAATGCCGCGGCGCGCGAACACGGCCTCACCTACGGACAGCTGATCAGCGGCTTGAAGAACGCCGGAATTGCGCTCGACCGCAAGAGCCTGTCGGAGCTGGCGATCTCCAGCCCCGCCGCATTTGCGACGCTCGCTGCGCAAGCCAAGGCGGCGGCAAGGATCGCCGTCAAATCGGCCAAGAACGTCGAGAAAGCGACCGCCGCCAAGTCCGCCAGCGCCAGGGCGGCCGCGCGAGCGTAGTCGTCGTTCGTCATCCGTCGTGAGTCGTTGGTCCGGCTTCGACTGACGACGAACGACCGACGACCATGTCGAATCTCCAACCCAGCCCCGAGTCGGTCGCAGCGCTCGTCGCGCAGTTCGACACCGAACTGTCCGCGACAACGTCGGTCGCCGATGCCAAGTCGCTGCGCGATCGCTACCTCGGACGCAAGCACAGCATCGTCGCCTCGTGGATGCAGATGATCGGCAGCGCACCGATCGATCTGAAGAAGACCATCGGTCAGCAGGCCAATGCGCTGAAGCTCGCCGTCGAGGCGCGCTGGCAGGCTTACGAAATGTCCGCGCACGCCGCCGCCCCGGCCGGCGGGGTCGACGTGTCGCTCCCCGGCCGCCGGCCGCGCCTCGGCCACCGCCATCCTCTCACCGTCGTGCGCGATCGCATGGAAGAGATCTTCACGCGCATGGGGTTCGCACTCGTCGAGGGACCCGAAGTCGAGGACGAGTGGCATTGCTTCGATGCCTTGAACATGCCGGCCGAGCACCCCGCCCGCGACATGCAGGACACGCTCTACCTTACGAGCGCGATGCCGCCCGTCGACGGCGACCCGGCGACGCTGACGCGAACACTGCTGCGGACGCACACCTCGTCGATGCAGATCCGCTACATGCAGGCGCACCGGCCGCCGATCCGCATCGTGGTCCCGGGCCGCGTCTACCGCCGTGACGACCTCGACCTCACCCACACGCCGATGTTCTCGCAGATGGAAGGGCTGGTGGTCGGCGAAGGGATCTCGCTGTCGGACCTGAAGGGCACGCTGCTCGCCTTTGCCCGCGACATGTTCGGCGCGAAATCGCGGCTGCGTTTCCGCCCCAGCTTCTTCCCCTACACGGAACCGAGCGCGGAAGTGGACATCAGCTGCTGGTCGTGCGATGGCGTCGGCTGCTCGATGTGCAAGAAGAGCGGCTGGATTGAGATCCTCGGCTGTGGCATGGTCCACCCGGCCGTCTTCGAGGCGGTGGGATACGACGCCGAACAGTACACCGGGTTTGCCTGGGGCATCGGCATCGAACGCGTGGCCATTCTCCGCTACCAGGTGGAAGACATCAGACTGTTTTACGAAAACGACCTTCGGTTTCTGGAGCAGTTCCCATACTGACAGACTGACGTTCGTGGTTCTGCGTTCGGCGTTCGTCGTTCTTGAACGACGATTCGAGAACGACGAACGGCGAATGATGAACGACGAACCACGAACGACGAACCACGAACGACGATGAAACTGATCCTCTCCTGGCTGCGCGAATTCGTCGATGTCAAGGCGTCCGCCGACGATGTCGCGAGCACGCTTGCGCTGCGCGGCTTCGAGGTCGCGTCGATCCAACCGCTCGACGGCGGGGATGCCGTGATCGATTTCGAAGTCACCGCCAACCGGCCCGACGCCCTCAGCGTGATCGGCCTGGCGCGCGAGGTCGCGACGGCCTACAACCTGCCGCTGGTGCCGTCAGCGTCCACGCCGGCTGCCGGTTCCAGGCTCGCCGACCTGCCCACCGGCGCCTCCAATCTGATCACGGTATCGATCGAGGACGAGGAGCTGTGTCCGCGCTACGCCGCAGCCGTCGCCAATGTGCGCGTCGGTCCGTCGCCGGCCTGGCTGGCGGGCCGTCTGCAAGCCGCCGGGGTCCGGCCGATCAGCAACATCGTCGACATCACCAACTACGTGAACCTGGAGCGCGGCCAGCCGATGCACGCGTTCGATCTGGCGCGCCTCGCCGGACGCGAGATCCACGCCCGTCGCGCCAGGCCGGGTGAGACGATCGTCACGCTCGACGGGATCGCGCGCACCCTCGAAGCCGACATGCTGGTCATCGCCGACCGTGACCGCGCGCAGGCCGTCGGCGGAGTCATGGGCGGCGCCGACTCCGAAGTGTCGTCGACCACGGGCACCGTGGTGTTCGAAAGCGCCTATTTCAAGCCGGCTTCGGTGCGACGGACCAGCAAGCGGCTCGGCCTCAAGACCGAAGCCTCTTCGCGTTTCGAGCGCGGTGGCGATGTCAACGGACAGGTCGTGGCCATCCAGCGTGCGATCGCCCTGATGCAGCAGATCGGCGCCGGTGAGCCGGTGGGACCGATCGTCGACGTCTACCCCCGGCCCCAACCGCCGCGCCCGCTGCATTTGCGGCGCGAGCGCCTGGCCCGTGTGCTTGGCGCGTCGGTGCCGGACGCGGAGGTCACTCGAATTCTTCGCGGCCTCGGACTCGAGGTGGTGACCGCCGGGGACGGCTGGGACGCGAAGGCTCCGACATTTCGCGTCGACCTGCTGCGGGAAGCCGACCTCATCGAAGAGACGGGCCGTCATTACGGCTTCGACAAGCTCGAGGCGACTTTCCCGGTGGTGACGCAGCCGGCGCCGGCGCCGGATCCGCGCATCCATCGCGATCGACTCGTCCGCCTGGTACTCAGCGCCGCGGGTTTCTCCGAGGCCGTGACCTTCGGATTCATCGAGGCGAAAGCGCTCGAGGCGTTCATGGGCCTGGACCGCATGCAGCACGCGCCACCGGAACAGCGCTCGGCGGCTTCACCGGTCACGGCGCTGAGCGAGGCGATCGGCATCGCCAACCCGCTCTCCGGCAAGTTCGACACGCTGCGGCCGGCCATCCTGCCCGGCCTGGTCGACGCCGTCGCCCACAACCGCCGCCACGGGCGGCGCGACGTCCAGCTGTTCGAGCTCGGCACGCGGTTCGCGGCGCCAGGGGAAACGCGCGGCGCGGCCTTGGCGTGGACCGGCGCGGCCGCCGGTGAGCACTGGTCGGGCGGCGCCCGCGACGTCGATTTCTTCGACGTCAAGGGCGTCGTCGAGCATTTGTGCGATGCGCTGGGCGTGCCGCCGCGCTTCGAACCGGTCCGCGAACCGTTTCTCGTGGCGGGTCAGGCGGCCGCCGTCATCGCATCGGAGGGTCCGGCGCCCGGTGTCCGGATCGGCGTCGTCGGACAGCTGGCGCCAGCGCTCGCGGACGCGCGCGGTCTGCCGCGCCAGGATCGCATCTTCGTCGCGGAAGTCGACCTCGATCTCATCCAGCGCGCACGCGTGTCGGCAAGCGACGCAACCCGGCCGCTGCCCCGCTACCCGTTGGTGGTTCGCGATCTCTCCATCGTCGTCGCCGATACCTTGCCTGCGGAAATCATTCGTGGCACCATTCTGGCGGCCGGACGCGATCTGCCCGCGCCACTGGTGGCGCTGAACGTCTTCGATCGCTACCAGGGCCAAGGTGTTCCCCGCGGCGCCGTGAGCCTTTCGGTTCGGCTTACGTTCCAGGCTGCTGAGCGCACGTTGACCGACGCAGAGGTTCAGCACAGCGTCGACACCATTCTGGCGGCACTCGTTCGCGAGCATGCCGCCGTCCAGCGATAGAGACAGAAATAGCGAGGATCACAGCAATGGCCAAGACCGCGACACGCAGCGTAGATCTCGAACCGATCGACCGGCTCGAGGAGAAGGTGAAGCTCCTCGTCGGCTTGGTCGAGCGCCTGAAAGCGGAGACAGCACGCGCTGCCGACGAGAACCAGCGGCTACTGCACGAGCTGGACGCGCTGCGGGGCCGCATCGCGTCCAGCGAAGGCGTGGCCAACGAGCTCACCACCCTGAAGGAAGAGCGCGACCTCATCCGCACCCGTGTCACCGACATGCTCGAACAGCTCGAAGCCCTCAGCCTGTAAGTCATCCCATGCCGGAGGACGCCGTCATCACGGTCGAGATCCACGGTCACCGCTACCCGATCCGCAGCACGCTGGATCAGGAATACGTGATGCGGCTCGCCAGTTACGTTGACGAGAAGATTCGGGCTGCGGCTGACTCCGCGCCGAGCGGCGACGCGTTGCGGCTGGCGGTGCTCGCCGCGCTCAACGTCGCCGACGAACTGTTTCGCTGCCGCGACGGCACGCAAGCCCGCAATGGCGAACTGGCCGAGCGGGCCGGTGCGCTCGAGCGCCTGGTCGATCGCGTGCTGATGGCCTGACCCGACGCAATCCGCGTTTCACAGTTCTGCCCGAGACTCGCGTGGTGCTGAAGCCGCGCGAGTGCGCGGGTTGAACCTTGAACCCGGGCCCCATTACCGATAGGATCGGTCCAGAGTTTGGTCCCTGCGTTGTTGGTGATGGCGGATGGCTCGTTGAGCCAATGTTTACCCAAGTGAGTCGCGACGCCGTGTGGTGTGCATGCCTCTGCAACGAGGAAGCCTGAAACGCGGCTTGTTATAGCGGTTCCACCTGCTTTAGCAGGTTCATCGACCTCCCCACACGGCAAGGCGGGGCTTTTCGCTCGCGCACCCACCAGTTCTTCTCGTTAATCGGACTCATCTGGGGGTCTGACCCCGGCAACGGGAAAGGACGTCACGCGTGCTGTCTGATTTCGCGAAGATCCTCATACCCGCCGTGATCGCGGCCATCGTCAGCGGGACGATGTTCGCCGTCTGGGTCGCCAACCGCAAGCGCATCGCCGCCGACACCGTCGGGCGCGCCCAGGAGCAGGCGCTGCGACTGACCCGCGATGCCGAGCGCGACGCGGAAACGACCAAGAAGGAAGCGCTGCTCGAGGCCAAGGAAAAGGCCCACGACGTGCTGATGGCGGCCGAGCGGCAGGCCCGCACCGACCGCCAGCAGGCGGCCGCGCAGGAACAACTGCTGGCGCGTCGTGAATCGGCGGTCGCCGAGCGCCAGGCGGTGATGGAGCGGGTCGAGCGGGATCTCGCCAGCCGCGACCAGGCGCTGAGCGAGCGCGAACAGCGAACCGCCGCCGCGGCCGCCACATGCGAAGCCCTCGTCGATCAACACAAACATGAGCTGGAACGCGTCGCGGGCCTCACCGCTGACGAGGCCAAGGAGCTGCTGATCCGGCAAATCGAAGGCGAGGCGCGCCACGACTCGGCCAACCTGCTGAAGCGGCTCGATGCCGAAGCGCGTGAAACCGCGGTCGACCGGGCCAAGCAGTACATCACCGAGGCGATCCAGCGCTGTGGCGCGGAGCACGCCATCGAGACCACCGTCTCGGTCGTGGATCTGCCGAGCGACGACCTCAAGGGACGCATCATCGGCCGCGAAGGGCGCAACATCCGCGCGCTCGAGCTCGCGACCGGCGTCGATCTGATTGTCGACGATACGCCCGGTGCGATCATCCTGTCCGGCTTCGATCCCTACCGCCGCGAAATCGCGAAGCAGGCCATCGAGCGACTGATTGCCGACGGCCGGATCCACCCGGCGCGGATCGAGGAAGTGGTCGCGAAAGTGAAGGAAGAGACCGACGAGGCGATGCGCAAGGAAGGCGGCGCGGTCGCCTTCGAGCTCGGGCTCCACGATCTGCATCCGGAAATTCACCGCCTGATGGGCCGGCTCAAGTACCGGACCAGCTACGGCCAGAACGTGCTGGCCCACTCGGCCGAAGTGGCGCGCCTCGCCGGCATCATGGCGCGCGAGGTCGGCCTCGACGCCCACGTCGCGGTCCGCGCCGCCTTCGTCCACGACATCGGCAAGGCCATCGACCGCGAGATGGAAGGCACCCACCTCCAGATCGGTATCGACTTCCTGCGCAAGCACGGTGAGAGCGAGCCGGTGGTGATGGCGATGGCGGCGCACCACATGGACATCGACTGGCCGTCGCTCGAAGCGATGATCGTGCAGGCGGCCGACGCCATCTCGGCCGCCCGCCCGGGGGCGCGGCGTGACATCCTCGAGTCCTACGTCAAGCGGCTGGAAAAGCTCGAGGGCATCGCCGACTCGTTCAAGGGCGTGTCCAAGTCGTTCGCGCTGCAGGCCGGCCGCGAAATCCGGATCATGGTCGAGAGCGAGAAGATCTCCGACGAGGAAGCGGTGTGGCTCTCGAAGGATATCGCGCGCCGCATCGAGAACGAGCTCGAATATCCGGGCCAGATCAAGGTGACGGTGATCCGCGAAACCCGCGCCGTCGATTACGCGAAATAGGGCCGCCGTGTCCGGTGCCGCCATCGTCGCCGACTGTTCGGAACGCGAGCTGATCGCGCGCATCCGCGCCGGCCTGCCGCCCGGGCCGGGATGGCTGCTGGTCGGCATCGGCGACGATGCGGCGGTGGTGGAGCCGGAGCGCAATCGCGTCGAGGTGCTGACCGTCGACGCGCTGGTCGAAGGAATCCATTTCGATCGCGCCTTCGTACCGGCGGCCGCCATCGGCCACCGCGCCCTCGCGGTCAACCTCAGCGATCTGGCAGCGATGGGCGCGACGCCGCGACTGGCGCTGCTGTCGATGGCCCTGCCGGCCGCCCTGCCGCTCGCCGATTTCGACGCCATCGTCGACAGCTTCACTAAACTGGCGCGACAGCATGCGCTGCACGTGGTCGGCGGCAACCTGACGCGATCGCCGGGCCCGCTGATGATCGACGTCACCGTGGCGGGCACGGTGAAGCGGCGGCAGGCGCTGACGCGGCGCGGCGCCCGCGCGGGCGACGAGCTCTATGTCAGCGGTTCGCTGGGTTCGGCTCGCGCCGGCCTCGCGCGGCTACGAGAAGTCGCCAGTCGCGCGTCGTCAGGCGGCAGTCAACAGTCGTCAGTCATCGGTCTCGGTCGTCAGCCCGACCAGTCGGAGCCATGGGAGACTGCCGACTGCCGACTGACGACTCGCTTCCTGTTTCCCGATCCACGAGTGACGCTCGGACTGATGCTGTCGCGGAATCGCGCCGCGTCGGCGTGCATGGATCTCAGCGACGGCCTGGCCGACGGCCTCCGGCAGATTGCGGAGGCCAGCGCCGTCGGCATGACGATCGACGCCGCAGCGTTGCCCGTCGATCCGGCCGCGCGTGACTTTTTCGCGGCCAGGCGCCTCGACGTGATCATCGAAGCGCTGACCGGCGGCGACGACTACGAACTGCTGATCGCGGTCCGGCCGCGCACGCAGCGCCGGCTCGCGGCGGCAGTCCGTCACGCCGGGACGACGCTGACGCGCATCGGCCGTTGCACCGCTGCGCCCGGCATCACCGTGTGCGGCGACGGCGCCGCCTCGATCGACCTGGCCAACGTGTCGGGAGGCTTCGCCCACTTCCGATGATTCACCTCACCAAGGCCCTCCTCCGCCGCTGGCTGGACGCACTGCTTCACGTCGCCGATACACCGGAACGCACGGCCGCCGCGTTCGCGATGGGCGTGTTCTTCGGCTTTTCGCCCCTGCTCGGGCTTCACACCGTGCTCGCGATCGTCGTGGCGTTCCTGTTCGATCTCAATCGGGTGGCGGCGCTGCTCGGCGTCTATTCGAACCTGCCCTGGATCATCGCGCCCTACTATGCGATCGCGACGATGGTCGGCGCGAAGATCATCGGCCACGCGACGCCGGAAGGGTTCAAGGTCCAACTGGTGGCGCTGTTCGAACTGTCGCTGTTTCACGGCGAGTTCTGGCGTCAGTTGATAACCATCCTCGAGCCGCTGTTGTGGCCCTACACCGTCGGATCGCTGCTCGGCGCGATCGTGATGGCCGCCATCGCCTACCCACTCGCCCTCGCCTTCGTGACAAGTCGCCGCCGCCTTCATGACATCATTCACCATCACCGATGATCATTTCCGGCCGCTTCTGGCGGAGAACGATCGTGACGGCGATGGCGGCCATCGGCTTCGTGTCGCTCTATGAAGTCACCGCCCTTGACTCCAAGTACGTCGCCCGCCTCGCCAACCTGCGCGAAAGCTCGGCGCTGCCGCTTCCCGGATCGCGTCTCGCTTTCAGCGCCAGCGCCTACTGCAAAGGCATCGTGACCGCATCCGGCGTGCCGGTGCAGAGCGGCGTCGCGGCTGCCGATCCGGAACTGCTGCCGATGGGATCGGTGATCGAGATCGATTCGCTGGCGCGCAAATACAACGGCATCTACACCGTGATGGATACCGGACCGTCGGTCCAGGGTCGTCTGGTGGACCTCTACATGTGGAACTGCAACGAAGCGCTGGCGTTCGGCCACCGGCCGATTCGCCTCACGGTGTTGCGCCTGGGCTGGAACCCGCGCGCCACTACCCCGAGCTTCCTCGACCGCTTCTTCAAGCGGCCGTCCGGCGCCGAGCCGTTGCCGGCGCGACCGCTGCCCCAGGCGCAGCAGCCTTTTTGAGATTTGAGGATCTTTGGATTTGAGGATTTGAGAATCTTTGGATTTGAGGATCTGAGGATTTGAGGATCCTCAAATCCTTAAATCCTTAATTAAATCCTCAGATCCTCAAATCCTCAGATCCTCAAATCCTGAGATTCCGTCTCTTCGGACTCCTGAGTCTCCATCCTGTACTGCAGTTCGAACAGCTTGAAGTAGATGCCGCGCTGCGCCAGCAGTTCCTGATGCGTGCCGGATTCGCGCAGCTGCCCCTTGTGCAGAACGAGAATCTTGTCCATGTCCTGGATGGTCGACAGCCGATGCGCGATCGCGATCGTCGTTCGTTTCGCCATCAGCACGCGCAGCGCGTCGCGGATGATCAGCTCGGTATCGGTGTCGACGCTCGACGTGGCCTCGTCGAGAATCAGCACCCGCGGGTCGAACGCCAGCGCCCGCGCGAATGACAGCAGCTGCTTCTGCCCGACCGACAGTGTGGAGCCCCGTTCGGCGACCGGGCTGGCGTAGCCGGATGGCAGCCGCGCGATGAACGGCTCGGCATGCACCGCCCGCGCCGCGTGGCGCACTCGCTCGTCGTCGATCGCAGCGTTGCCAAGGCGGATGTTGTCGGCCACCGTGCCCGAGAACAGGTGCACGTCCTGGAGCACCAGGCTGAACAGGGCGCGCAGATCGGAGAGATCGAGCTGGCGGATGTCGACGCCATCGACCGTGATCCGGCCGCGCGTCACGTCGTAGAAGCGCAGCAGCAGGTTGATGAGCGTGGTCTTGCCCGAACCGGTGGCGCCGACGATGCCGACGCGTTGGCCGGGACGGACGTCGAAAGTGATGTCTTTGAGGACCCAGTTCGGGGATGAACTCTCCACCGCGGAGGACAGCGGGGACGCGGAGGATCGATCGAGGCTGGTCCTCGTCTGCTCGATATCCCCCGCGGTAGAGCGCTTTTCGCCGTGGTTGTACGCGAACCAGACCTCCTCGAAGCGGATATGCCCCAACGCCGGCGCCGGGCGCCGCCTGGGCTGCGCCGGAGATTGGATCGCCACCGGCTCGTCGAGCAGCTTGAAGATCCGTTCGGACGAGGCCATCGCCGACTGCATGACGTTGAACTTCTCCGACATGTCGCTGATCGGACGGAAGAAACGCTGCGAGTACTGCACGAAAGCGACGAGCGCGCCGAGCGTGAGCGCCTGCTGCAGCACCGTGCCGCCGCCGTACCAGATGATCAGCGACGTCGCCAGCGTGCTGACCACCTCGATCGCCGGATAGAACACCGCGTAGTAGAAGATCGACTCGATGTTGGCGTCGCGGTGAGCGCGGTCGATGGCGTCGAAGCGGGCGAAGTTCAGCCGCTCGCGTCGGAACAGCTGCACCGTCGACATGCCGGTGATGTTTTCCTGGAGGAAGGCGTTAATCCTCGCGATCAGGCCGCGGACCGTGCGGTAGGAGCCGCGCACCTTGCGCCTGAACCACTGAGTCACGAAGAAAATGAGCGGCAGGACCGAGAACGCGACCAGCGCCAGCCGCCAGTTCATCCACAGCATCACCCCCATGATGCCGGCCAGCGTGAAAATGTCGCCGAAGATCGTCACTACGCCGGAAGTGAACAGGTCGTTGAGCACGTCGACGTCCGACGTGACCCGCGTCATCAGCCGCCCGACCGGGTTGCGATCGTAGTAGCGCAGGTCGAGACGCTGCAGGTGCCGATAGATCGCCAGGCGCAGGTCGTACATGATCCGCTGCCCGGTCAGCTGCAGCGTCCAGGTCTGGACGTACTCGGCCGCGAACGACGCGACCAGGACCGACAAGTACAGCGCAGCCAAGGTGTCGAGGCCGGCCATCTGCCGCCTGGTGATGTAGCGATCGATGGCAACCTTGATGAGGTAGGGCTGCACCAGCGACGCCACGGCGCTGACGATGATGGTCACGAACGCGAGGGCGACCTGGCGCCAGTACGGACGCAAGTACTGGAGCAGCCGCCGCATCAGCCGGGCGTCGTAGGCCTTGCCGAGAACGTCGTCGTCAGACAGCACTGGGAATCGAGCAATCGGAAAATTGCACAGCCAGGGAGTCGGGCAGTCGGCCAATCACCAGACTACCAGACTACCCGATACAACCTTTATACTCGTGTGGCCGTCCAACAGGAGGAGCGATGGGTGACAGTAAGGCGGACATTCTGCAGGGGACCCTCGACCTGATGGTCCTGCAGACCCTCGGCGCGATGGGTCCGCAGCACGGCTACGGCATCGCGCGCCGCATCGAGCAGATCAGCGAAGACGTCCTGCAGCTCAATCAGGGCACGATCTACGCGGCGCTGCTGCGGCTGCAGCAGCGCCGCTGGATCTCGGCCAGCTGGGGCATCTCGGACAACAACCGGAAGGCGAAGTTCTACGCCATCACCCGGACCGGTCGGAAGCAACTGGCGGCTCAGGCACAGAACTGGGAACGCATTTCCACCGTGATGATGCGCATGCTCCGCCTGGCGCAGCGCTGAGGTCCCATGCCAGCCTGGCTTGCGGTCGTGACATCACGCCTCGGTCTTCATATCGTGGAATCTCTGCGGTTCGGCGTGTGCACCCCCAGCGTCGATTCACTCACGGTCCTGCGAGACGAGTGAGATGGGCGTCACCACGTGGCTCTCGATCGCCGCCTCGCGTGTCGTCAGCCTCTTCACTCAGAAGCATCGGGACGCAGAGTTCGAGGCCGAGGTGGCGGCGCATCTGCAGATGCTGACCGACGAGCACATCCGCCGTGGACTGCCTCCGGGCGAGGCGCGGCGTCAGGCGATTTTGCAATTTGGAGGTCCCATGCAGACCCGAGAACAGCACCACGAGAGCCGCGGCCTGCCGTTTGTCGAAACCACCCTCCAGGACCTCCGCTACGGTGCGCGCGCGCTGCGCCGAAGTCCCGCCTACGCGCTGGTGGCTGTGGCCACGCTGGCGATCGGCATCGGTGCCGGCACCGCCATGTTCACCGTCGCCGGCGCGGTGCTGTTGCGGCCGCTGCCGTTCAAGGACCCCGACGAGCTCGTGCAGATCTTCGAGACCAACCCGCTCAGAAGGTGGACGAGGAACATCGCCGCGCCCGCCAACTACGCCGACTGGCAGACGCGGAACAAGAGCTTCACCGGCATCGCCGCCTACGAGCAGTTCACCACGAGCGGCAGCGGCGCGAGCGATGTGTTCCTCACCGGATTCGGCGAGCCGCAGGGACTCAAGTCGCTGGGGGTCAGCGGCAATCTGTTCGAAGTGCTCGGCGCCAGGCCGCTGCTGGGCCGGACCTTTGTCGACGACGAACAATGGGAAGGCCGATCGCGCGTGGCCGTCCTCAGCTACGGGTTGTGGCAGTCGGCGTTCGGGGGCGATCCGTCCATCGTCGGCAAGACCATCACGCTGAGCGGCCGTGGCTACGATGTCGTCGGTGTCATGCCGAGGACGTTCTTCTTCCCCGGCCGCGACGTCCAGCTGTGGCTTCCATTCGGTTACGCGCCGCAGCTGATGACCACGGCGCGGCGGCCGCACTGGCTGGGCGTGGTGGCGCGGCGGCGCCCCGACGTCTCGTTCGAACAGGCGCGCCAGGACATGACCGCGATTGCGCGCGACCTGGAGAAGCAATACCCGGACACCAATACTCAGATGGGGGTGCGGCTCGAGCCGCTGCACGACAGCTACGCCAGCGGTCCGCGCACGGCCCTGCTGATGCTGAGCGGCGCGGTTGGGCTGCTGTTCCTGATCGTCTGCGCCAACCTCGCCAACCTGCAGTTGAGCCGCGGCGTGAATCGCACGCGCGAGCTGGCCATCCGCCGGGCGCTGGGCGCCGGCCGCGCGCGGATCCTCCGGCAGCTGTTGACTGAATCGATCGTGCTCTCGGTGGCTGGCGGCGCGCTCGGCTTTGGCCTCGCCGCGCTCGCGAGAATAGCCCTGACGCGCTATGCCGCGTCGGCGATCCCGCTGTTCGCCGTGGTCGAGACCGATGGTACGGTGCTGTTCGTTGCGCTCGGGCTGTCGCTGATTGCGCCGATCATTTTCGGGATCGTGCCGGCGCTGCGGACTTCCCGGAGCGAACAGGTCGCCGAGCGCAGCGAGTCGGTGTCGCGCGAGACCGGCGGCCTGCGCAACCTGCTGGTCGCCACCGAGGTGGCGCTGTCCATCGTGCTCGCGGTGGGCGCCGTGCTGCTCCTCCGCAGCCTCGGACACCTGCAGGATGTCGATCCCGGCTTCGCGCCCGAGCACGCCATCAGCTTCACCATGACGCTGCCGCCGGCGCGCTATGCAGACAACGCCGCGCGTTTCCGCGCGTTCTTGGAAATCGAGCGCCGGCTGCGCGAGCAGCCAGGCGTGCAGGCGGTGGGTGCCACCAGCACGCTCGCACTGCGCGGGTTCACGTGGACCGGCGACTCGACCATCGAAGGGCGGGCCGCCACCGATTACGAGCGCGACACGCGTCATATGTCGACGACCACCGGCTATTTCAGCACGATGGGCATTCGCCTGCTGGCTGGCCGGCTGTTCGATGATGGCGACGCGCGCGAGAAACCGCCGGTCACCATCGTCAACGAATCGCTGGCACGCCGGTACTTCAAGGGCGTCCCCGACGCGGCCATCGTCGGCAAGCGGGTCACATTCGGGCGGCCGCAGGACAACAGCCCATGGGTCACCATCGTCGGCATCGTCGCCGACGAGAAGCAGGACGGGCTGGATCGGCCGGCGGAGCCGACCGAGTATTCAGCCGTCGCCCAGCGCATGCAGAATCCGCTGACGTTTGTGGTTCGCACAACGGTCGGGCCCGATGCCGCATTTGCCGGCGCCAGGGCTCAGATCAGCGCCTTCGACAAGGATCTCGCGCTGACGCAGACCGCCACACTGGCCGATGTCGTGGATAGATCGATGTCGGATGCGCGGTTCCGGGCGACGCTGCTGTCGGCGTTTGCCGGGGTCGCGCTCTTGCTGGCGGCCCTCGGCATCTACGGCGTCCTGGCCTATTTCGTGTCGCAGCGCGCCCGCGAGTTGGGCATTCGGCTGGCGCTCGGGGCGCGGCCCGCGGCGCTGTTCCGCATGGTCGTCGGGCAGGGAATGCGTCCGGTCGCGGTCGGCGCCGCCGTCGGCCTGGCTGGCGCCGCAGGAGTTACCACGCTGATGCGGTCGTTGCTGTTTGGCGTGACACCGGTCGATCCGGCGGCGTATGGCATGGCCACCGCCGTGCTGGCGGCGATCTCGGTCCTCGCCTGCGCGGTGCCTGCGTTACGGGCGACGCGGGTCGATCCGCTGGTAGCTTTGCGGGACGAGTGAAGGCGGCCGGGCCTGGAGCCGATACCAATGAGGGCCCCTCCAGGACTGAAATCGCCATTGACCCGAACGCTGACCCTCGCCGCGCTTCTTGCCTCATGCATCTTCCCGTTCGCCAGAGCCGGTGCGATCGCCGGCGGAGCGGTGCACGGGATGGTCGCGGATCAATCGGGCGGCATGCTGCCAGGCGTGAGCGTCACGGCTGCCACTGAGGATGGGCGCACTCTCGCGACCGCCGTGACGGATCAGGCTGGGCGATACGCCCTGGTCTCGCTGCCGGCTGGGGCCGTCCGGCTCACCTTTCAGCTTGAAGGATTCTCCACGGCGATCGTCGACGTTTCAGTGAGTTCGGATCGCGACACGGCCGTCGCGGCACAACGCCTGCCGCTGGCCGCGAGGTCCGAGACGGTGACGGTGCAGGCCGAAGCGCCTCCCGCCGCGATCGCGCCGTCTCCTTTCACACCGGCTCCTCCGCCGTCACCACCGCCGATCGTCGCGCCGGTACCGGCCCACGATCGCGATTCCATCTGCGGCCCGGCCAAGCCCGATTCCGCCGAGGTGTCGCTTGGCACGATCCGCTCGCGCCGTATGCTGGACGGAAACGGCCTCTACGCGCGCTATGACGAACTGCTGATCGCTGGGGGCACCGCCGACCACCTCGCCGTGGGTCAGAACGTCGTGGCGCGACGGACGTATCACGTGCCCGGTGATGCGCGGAGCGTGACCGGCGAGCACACGGCTGGACTGCTGCAGATCGTCTCGGCCGAGGACCACTCGTCGGTCGCCGTCGTGATCTACGCCTGCGACGAGTTGATGCAGGGCGATTGGCTGGCACCCTTCGAGCCGGAGCCGATCGGCGCTGCAGAAGCACCCGGGGCGCCGGCCTACGACAACGCGGCGCGCATTCTCTTCGCCGACGCTGGACAGATCGCCGGCGCGCCGGGACGGCTCATGGTGATCGATCGCGGGCGCAACCACGGCATCCAGCCGCGGCAACGCCTGACCCTGTTCCGTCGCGGGCTTGCCGGCGTACGCCGTCCGGCGGTCATTGGCGACGCGGTCGTCGTCGCCGTGCGCTTCGACTCGGCGACGATCCGGATTGTCGGGGCGATAGATATCATCGAGGCTGGCGACTGGGCAGCCCCGCAGCGATACTTCTCCGCGTCGCGACGCTAGCCCGAGCGCAGTCTACGACGCGGCGAGCTCATCTTCGAGCAGCTGCTTCTTGTGCAGATCGGCATAGAGGCCGTTGGAGAGAAGCAACTCCTCGTGCGTGCCGCGTTCGGCTATGCGCCCTTGCTCCAACACGAAAATGACGTCGGCGTCGCGTACCGTCGACACGCGGTGCGAGACGATGATCGAGGTCCGCTCGCGCATCACCCCGCGCAGCCGCGACAGGATTTCCTCTTCGGTGTAGGTGTCCACCGCCGACAACGCATCGTCGAGCACCAGGATACGCGGGTCGATGACGATGGCGCGGGCGAGGGCGGTGCGCTGCTTCTGGCCGCCCGACAGGGTGATGCCGCGTTCCCCCACCGTCGTGTCGTAGCCGTTGGGAAAATCAGCGATGTCCTTGTCGAGACGGGCGATTGCGGCGGCAGCGAGGATTCGACGTTCTCGCTCGGCTGAAGCCTGCGGGCTGCGCGCGTCACGGCGGTCGACGCGCGAAAGCGGCTCCCGGGCGACGCGCTCGCCTGACGGGCGAGCGTTCTCATCCCTGGCATCGAGCCCGAAGGCCACGTTGTCGGCCAACGTGTCGGAGAACAGGAACGGCTCCTGGGGGACGAAGCCGATGGCATTCCGCAGCGTTGCCAGGGGAATGTCGAGCACATCGACACCGTCGAGGAAGACCGTTCCCGGAGGCGGATTGTGCAGCCGCGCGAGCAGCGAAATCAGCGTCGACTTTCCCGAGCCGGTGACGCCGACGAGCGCGGCGGTCTGGCCCGCCTCGATGGTGGCCGACACGTGCTTCAGCACCGGGGTGCCGTCGTAGGAGAACACCAGGTCGCGAAATTCGATCTGGCCTCGGATGGTCCGGCTCAAGCCGGACACTACCGGAACATCTGTGGATCGACCCGACCCGGACGCGACGGGGCGAGCGGCGACCGGGGGACCGGTCGAGTCCGGCTTGAGCCGGACCGCGTCCGTAGTGTCCGGCTTGAGCCGGACCGCGTCCGTAGTGTCCGGCTTGAGCCGGACCGCGTCCGTAGTGTCCGGCTTGAGCCGGACCATGTCCGTAGTGTCCGGCTTGAGCCGGACCGCGTCCGTAGTGTCCGGCTTGAGCCGGACCATGTCCGTAGTGTCCGGCTTGAGCCGGACCGCGTCCGTAGTGTCCGGCTTGAGCCGGACCATGTCCGTAGTGTCCGGCTTGAGCCGGACCGCGTCCGTAGTGTCCGGCTTGAGCCGGACCATGTCCGTAGTGTCCGGCTTGAGCCGGACCGCGTCCGTAGTGTCCGGCTTGAGCCGGACCATGTCCGTAGTGTCCGGCTTGAGCCGGACCGCGTCCGTAGTGTCCGGCTTTAGCCGGACCACGTCCGCGATGCTCGGCTCAGTGTCGAGCACTTCGAGCATCCTCTTCCACGACGCCATCCCTCGCTGCAGCATGTTGGTGACCCAGCCGAACGCGATCATCGGCCAGCTCAGCATCGTCAAGTACGAATTGAACGCAACGAACTGCCCGACCGTGATCCGACCCGCGATCACCTCCCGGCTGCCGAGCCACACCACCACCAGCGCGCCGAGTCCGAGAAAGAAGCCCATGCTCGGGAAGAAGAAGCCCTGCAGCAGAATCAGCCGGCGGTTGCGATTCAAATACTCTTCGATCGAAACCCTGAATCGTTCGAGCTCCGCGCCTTCCTGGCGGTAGGCGCGCACGACACGCACGCCGGACAACGCCTCCTGGGCGACCGCACTCACCTCCGACAGCTGCGCCTGAATCCGCTCGAACCGTTTGTGAATGGCCGAGCCGAATAGCTTCACCGACACGGACACGAACGGCAGCGGGATGAGCGCCCAGATCGAGAGGCGCCCGTCGATGGCGATCATCATCGACAGCGCGACCGCGAAGGTGAGCATGGTGTTCGCCGAATACATGATCGACGGGCCGATCATCATGCGCACCGCGTTGAGGTCGTTGGTGGCGCGCGACATCAGATCACCGGTGCGGTGCGCCTGAAAATAGGCGGGCGGCAGCTTCTCCAGATGCGCGAAAAAGTCGTTGCGCATGTCGTACTCGATGTCGCGGGAAGCGCCGATCAGGACGCGGCGGGCCAGAAACTGGAACACGCCCCCGGCCAGACCGATCGCGAGCAGGATCGCCCCGTAGCCAGCCAGCTGGGCGCGGCTGATGCCGTGCATGAGCTCGTCGATGGCACGGCCAAGGATGGCAGGGCCGGCCAGCGCGAGCGAGCGGGTCACCACCACCGACGCCAGGCCAAGCGCAAACTTCCGCCGGTAGCGAACCAGATACGGAATCAGCCGCCGAATCGGAGACACTCAGGCAGTATACGAAAGTACGAAATACGGAAATACCCAGCGGGGCGCAGTGCGGCTACTGAACGGGCTCGACCACCGGCACGGCGAGCGGCGTGGCCGCGCGCGGCGGCCGGATGATCGTCAGCAGACCAAGCGCGGCAAGCGCGAGCAGCGCCGAACCGAAGAACGCGTACTGATAGGCGCCGGTGCTCACGAAGACGCGCGATCCGATCACCGGTCCCAGCACACCAGCGAATCCCCAGGCCAGGAGCAGTACGCCATAGTTGGTGGCGAGGTACTGGTGCCGTAGAAATCCCCGGCGAGCGCGGTGTAGACCGAGAGCTGCGTGCCGTAGCAGTAGTAGACGATGAACAGCATGACGTAGAACAGCAGCAGGTCCTGGCGCCAGAGATACAGCGACGGCGTCGCGAGCATCGACAAGAGGATGATGCCGCGCAGCGTGAAGAGCCGGCCAAAGTGATCCGACATCCACCCGGACAGAAATCGTCCCGAGGCGCTGCCGATGGCGCCGATGGTGATCGCGAAGGCGGCGTTCTCCGCGTTGAAGCCCGATGCGCGCGCGAACGGCACCAGCTGGCTGATGACCATCGTACCGGCGGTCGTCCCGAGTGCATAGGCGAGCCAGAGTGCGTAGAACATCGGCGTCCGCAGCACCTGCGACGTCGGCACCTCGATGTGATGCGCCTTCGGCTTGTGAGCGGCGGTCGAGCGGCTGGCGATCGCCTGGTAGCCGGCCGGCGGATCTTTCATCAAATAGGCGCCGACCATGGTGAACACGAAGAACAGGCCGGCGTAGATCTGCCAGGTCGCCCGCCAGCCGATGCTGTCGACGAGCCTTCCCGCGATCGGCCCGAAGATGCCGGAGCCTGCCGCGAAGATGCCAATCGCGAGGCCATTGACGAGACCGCGATGATTGGGAAACCACTTGGAACCGACCGTGATCGGCGCCAGGTAGCCGAAGCCGAGGCCGATGCCGACCATCACGCCCCAGGTCAGATACAGCGTCGTGAGTGACTGCGTGTAACTGGCGAGGAACAGCCCGGCGCTGAACAGCAGGCCGCCGATCGTCGCGACCGCGCGAGGGCCAATCCAATTCTGCAGCATGCCGGCGATCAGAAACGACGAGGCCAGCATGACCATGTCGATGGTCGCCACCAGCGACGTCTGCGTCCGGGTCCAGTGGAAGTCGCGTTCGAGGGCCGGTACGAACACGCTCCACGCATAGTAGGTTCCCAACGCCACATTCATGAGGCCGCCGCCGACCAGCGCGGGCCAGCGCGAAAGCTGCGGTGTCTTTACCAAATCCTTAGGCAACGCCATTGTAGGTATGGATGGTAGCAGAAGCGCTTTTCGAGTTCTTGGATCGTCTCGCGATGTGCTCAACGCGTGACATGTCTTTACTTTGTCTCCAACAAAAGTGTTGCAAACTCCTGATGCCATTACCTTTTCGTCGCATATCAGAAGACGAGCGCGCCATCGGCCCGACCAATGACTCAACCATTCCTGGCGGTCGCTGCCAAAACAGCTAACTTCTCCACTTCAACAACACCGCCTTCTCGACTCGGCGGCCAGGACATTTCGGCAGCGCCGCGCAGGTTCCTGCCTTTCCTGCCCGAACCAGTCTTCTCTCGTGTCCGACATTCTCCTCGCGCCGTCGTCAAGAAAGTGTTAGAACCTCTCCCGTACCGACCTTTTGTACCGACCTTTTGTACCGACCAATCGATGGGAGGTTGATGATGCGGACGCTTTCTACAGCGCTCTGTTCCCTGCTCGCGGCGACCCTGCTCGCGGCATACCCGACACATCTGAACGCGCAATCGTCCCAAGGGGGGCTGCGCGGCGTGGTCAAGGACGCACAGGGCGTGATCCCTGGCGTCACCGTCACGATGATCAACGAGCGGAACGGCGTCGCGCGCGACACCGTCACCAACGGCGTCGGCGAATATTCGTTTCCTGCGGTCGAACCAGGCACGTATACGGTGAAAGCGGCCGTGCAGGGATACAAGACGTTCGAGCGGAAGGCCATTCCCGTCAGCGTGCAGCAGTTCGTGGGGCTGGACATCACGCTGGAAATCGGTGCGCTGGAGGAGACCATCACCGTCACGGGTGAAGCGCCGCTGATCGACACCACCAACGCGTCCACCGGTGATGTCCTCGACACGCGCGCGCTCGAGTCGATTCCGAGCGCCGGCCGCAGCGTCTTCCTGATGGCCAATCTCACGCCGACGGTGCAGACCAGCGGCAACGCCCATTGGAACCGCATGCAGGATCAGGTCGGCAACTCGGCGATGTCGATGGGCGGCGGCGCGGTCCGCGCCAACAACTATCTCGTCGACGGATTCCCGGTTACCGACCTCCAGAATCGGGCCTCGACCAATCCGACCATGGAAGCGGTGCAGGACGTCAAGGTGCAGGTGCACACCTACGACGCAGAGATGGGGCGTACCGGCGGCGGCGTCATGAACATGGCGGCGAAATCAGGCGCCAACGAATTTCGCGGCTCGGGCTACACCGTGTTCCGGCCGGAATCGCTGGTCTCCGAGTTGTTGATCCCGAAGCTGCAAGGCCAGCCCAACGTGCCCGAGTACTGGCGCAACGGCGGCGGCGGCGTCGGCGGCCCGATTGTGAAGAACAAGACGTTTTTCTGGTTCGCCGGCGAGAAGTACGTGGACAACCAGCCGCAGCAGACCACCTTCCTGACACCGACGGCGGCGGAGCTCACCGGCAACTTCGCCGGCGTCACGCGCAGCGGCGCCCAGATCACCATCAAGGACCCGCTCACCGGCCTGCCCTTCCCGAACAACCAGATCCCGGCGAGCCGTCTGAATCCTATCGGTGTGAAACTGGCGGGCTACCTGCCGCCGGCCGACACCCAGATCGACAACGGATCGCCGAACTTCGGGAAGACCGACCTGCTGCCGAACAAGGCGAACCAGTTCACTACCAAGGTCGATCATCACTTCAGCAACGCGGTGGCACTCTCCGGCTTCTTCCTGCGTCAGGTTACGCACGAAGCGAACAACAACTACAACCCGGTGAACGATTTCGTCGGCAGCAGCTACCAGCTCGACCGGGTGATCAAGACCTTCGTGGTCAACAACACCTACATCCTGAATTCGTCGACGGTGATGACGCTGCGCGGCGGCTACAACAAGTTCGACGACAACTACAACCTGAACGACCGCAACGGCAATCCTCTGAGCTTCAATGTGTCCACGCTGGGATGGCCGAGCTCGCTGACCAGCCAGATGTCCGACACCCAGCGTTTCCCGTCGATGAGCATCACCGGCTACCGTGGCTCGGGCTGGACCTCGCGGCAGGCCAACGGCTACTACCAGTACGGCGCCAACGGCACCTTGAGCAAGCTCACTGGCTCGCACAACGTCAAAGTCGGCGGCGACTACCGCATCATCGGCGCCCAGTCGCTCAACTATGGCACCTCGACCGGATCGTTCACCTTCAGCGGCGGCTTCAGCGGCAATGCGCTGGCCGATTTGCTGCTCGGCTATCCGCAGGCGTCGAGCGCGGGCGTTCCGCTCAGCGCGCAGTTGAACGGCTTCGTCCGCTACTTCAGCGGCTATGCGCAGGACGATTGGCGCGTCAACGGCAAGCTGACCATCAACTACGGCGTCCGCCTCGAACACGAGACCGGCATGATGGAGAAAAGCAATCAGGAGACGGTCAACTTCGATCAGACCGCGGTGAATCCGCTCAACAGCATGGTGAAGCTGATCGATCCGGTGACCGGCGCGCAGCGGCAGATCATGGGCGGCCTCGTCTTCGCCGGCGTCAACGGCGCACCGACGGTGCAAGGCAATCAACCGGCGATCAAGCCGGCGCCGCGCGTCGGGATGGTCTACAGCATCAACGACAAGACGGTGCTGCGCGGAGGCTGGGGTCTCTATTTCTCGCCATGGAACTATCCGTCGGCAGGAACGACCGGCTGGGGCCAGATCGGCTACTCGGCGACGACGCTGGTGCCGCAGGCGACCGGCGGCGTGCCGACGGTCACGATGAGCAATCCGTTCCCGAACGGGCTGGTCCAGCCGAGCGGGAACGCCAACGGCCTGCTGACCGGCGTCGGCGGCGACGTCTACTTCGTCGACCCGAACAAGGGCGCGCCGCGGGTGCAGCAATATTCGCTCGACTTCCAGCGCGAAATGCCCGGCGGCATCACCCTCTCGCTCGGCTACACCGGTCTCACCGGCAGCAACATGAGCTGGGGCGGATCGGGCAATGCGCTGATCAACATCAACCAGCTCGATCCGAAGTACCAGACGCTGGTCGCCGATACCACCAAGTCGGCGCCGAACCCGTTCTTCGGCGTCGCCGCGGCTGGTCCGTACGCCTCGCAGGCCAACCTCTCGATCGGCCAGCTGCTGCGGCCGTTCCCGGAGTTCGCCAACGTCTACATGGAGCAGTCCACCGGCGCCCACTCGCAGTATCACGCCGGTATTTTCCAGCTGCGCAAGCGCGTGACCGGCCTGTGGGGTGGCAGTTTCAGCTACACCTACAGCCGACTGAACGACAATCAGTTCGGCGAGAGCAACTACTACTCGAGCGCACCGGGACTGCAGAACAACTACACCGTAATCCCGGGCTCGCCGTACTACAACCCGGATCAGGAATTCGGACGCAGCCTGCTCGACTCACCCCACAAGGTCGTGCTCGCACCGACGCTGCTGCTGCCGTTTGGTGAGGGGCACCGGCTGGCCAGCAGCGGAATCGCCAACGTTCTGCTCGGCGGCTGGTCGATCACACCCGTAGTGACACTGCAGTCGGGCTTCCCGATCGGCGTCAGCCAGAACCAGCCGACGCAGTCGTTCCTCTACGGCAACTTCATCCGGCCGAACATCGTACCGGGCCAGGATTTCCTGGTGGCGGGGGATATCACCGACCGCATTACGGGGAAAACGACGGACAATCTCTATCTGAACAAGGCGGCGTTCTCGACGGCTCCGGTCAACACGTTCGGCAACGCGCCGCGTGTGCTGCCCGGCGTCTACTCACCATGGCGGAACAACGTCGACCTTGGCGTCGGCAAGAACATCCACACGGGCGGGAGTACGTCGGCTTCGGTCCGCTTCGAGGTGCTGAACATGTTCAACATCGTGCAGTGGGCGGGGCTGGGGACGTCGGGCTCGTCTTTTGGCAACTCGGCGTTCGGTCAAATCACGGCCCAAGCCAACAATATGCGCATGGTGCAATTCACGCTGCGATTCCAGTTCTGACGCGACGACAAGAAAAAACGCGGAGGACGCGAGGAGCGCAGGAGGCGCATTGTCTGCTCTGCGACCTTTGCGCTCTCCGCGGTTCTTTCTGTATGTCTTTCGGTTTCGTCCGCACGGCGTCGTTTGCTATCATCTGTGCATGAAAATCGCCCTCCTCCTCTCCGCCGCGCTGCTGGCTGGCGCGCCGGCGCTCTCCCTCGCCGCCGAACAAACCTGGGCCGGCAAGATCAGCGACAGCGCGTGTGGCGCCAAGCATGAAGAAGCGGCCGAAGGTCAGGGGGTCATGGCCGATCGCGACTGCACGCAGGCGTGCATCAGGGGCGGGTCTCAATACGTGCTCGTCGTCGACGGCAAGGTGTTCCAGATCGCAAACCAGGACAACAAGGACCTGGCGACCCACGCCGGACATGTCGTGAAGATGACGGGCGAGCTGAACGGCAACGCCATCACGGTCTCGAAGATCGAGATGCCGTAGAGATTGCAGATGTTCAGATTTCAGATTTCAGATTGCAGATTGGTGGCGCCGCTGTCGCTGCGGCGTCCGGTCAGCACGCCGAAGATCACCCAGTAGAGTCCCGCCGCTATCACCAGCAGCATCATCCAGCGCATCGAGGCCGCGAAGAACGCGGCATCGATCATGGGCGGCTCGAACGTGAACTTGCGCAGAAGTTCCCACCGATCGCCCATCCAGTGCCACGCCGAGTGCCCGGCGAGCGCTGACACCACGATGGCGCCGGTTTGCTCGCCGACCAGGTAGCGGAACATCACCGCGAACACCGCCACCAGGAGCGTCAGGACCAGCAACAGTGCCAGCTCGACGCCGAGGTTGAACGACACCATCGCGGTCAACGGATGCGATCCGGACAGCTGCAGCGACGGCCGCAGCGCGAAGGACATCGCGAATCCGTGCGCAATGCCGAACGCGAACGTCGCCAGCCACCGGCGCTTCAGGTCCGAATCAGAAAAAATCGCGGCGTTCGCCGAGAGCGCAGAGACATCATGGTCTCCTGGCCGGGGAAGCGCGATTTGCGGTGGTTTCCGCAGCGCCATGACGATGTTCTCGAGCGCAAGGTAGACGATGGAGATGGCGACCACGGTGTCGATGAGCGGCGGAAACCAGAGGACATCAGGCGCGAGCCCAAGCGCTCCGGTCATCAGCGCGATGGAGTGCGCCACGACGAACGCCAGCACGATGACGGCCAATGAGCGGATCCGGCGGAGCGGGATCGCAAGTACGATCAGGAACAGCAGGAACTCGACGCCGCCGACGAAGCGCGCGAATCCCAGCCTGATGAACTGAAACAGGGTCTGGCTCCAGGTCGGATCGAGTTGGACGAGGCCGGGGTCGCCGAGAAATTCGAAGCCGCGCACGCCGCCCTCCGGCGGGAGGTAGCGCAGTACCGTCAGCGTCCGGATGCCAAGACGCGCCAACCGCGGCTGGATCGCCAGATGCGAGCGATCGGAGTGAATCGGGTACTCGAACAGCACGTCGAGCAGGCCCTGACTCCAGAAGAACTCGGTCTGCGGCAGCCCCGGCGCGGACAGGTGCGCCAGCGCTTCGTCGTAGGACGCAAACGACTTGTCGGATTGCAACGCAGCGCGCACCGACGCCACTCTGGGCGCCGGGAGTGTCTGGCCGTTTTCGTAAAGGTCGAGGTAGTCCGAGATCCACAGCGTCGCGGCGTCGCGCAGTGTGGCGTCGGCGCGGGCCAGATCGAGGAGATCCGCGTTGGTCGCCGCGCGCGGCCGGGGGTAGTCCATGTCCCGCATCGCCTGCAGCGGCGCCCGCACCAGCACCCGCAACCGCGTGCCCTCGGGCTTGACGAAGACCTGGACGGTGACGTCGGCGGGAATGTCATGAGCCGCCAGTGTGGCGCTGTGGACAAAGGCCAGGAGCGCCATCAGCGCCGCCATCATGGCTAATCGCTGACGGCTGATGGCATGGAGTCGATGGACGCCATTGGCCCTGCCCCATAGGCCATCAGCCCTCAGCCATGAGCCATGGACACGTTTCTTTTGCACCCCTGAGTAGTATACTTTCGCGTCTCTGATGGAGGACCTCTATGAAGCGTAACGTCGCGATAGGAACCGGCCTGCTGGCGCTGCTCGTTGCGCTCGGCCTCGCGCAGAGCGTGCTGCAGCGCACCGCCGCTGCCCAGGCCAAGGGCGGCACGCAGGCACCGCGATTCGAAGTCGACCCGATGTGGCCCAAGCCGCTGCCCAATCACTGGGTGATGGGCAACGTCATAGGCGTCGGGGTCGACACCAAGGACCACGTCTACATCATCCACCGCGGCGCGGGCTCGCTCGAGGCCAAGGAAATTTACGCCACCACCAACCCGCCGTCGTCCGACTGCTGCGTGCCGGCGCCGCCGGTGCTCGAGTTCGACGCCGAGGGCAACTTCATCCGCGGCTGGGGCGGACCGGGCCAGGGCTACGAGTGGCCCGACTCGAACCACGGCATCACGCCCGACAGCAAGGGCAACCTGTTCATCGGCGGCAACGGGCCGAACGACGGCCAGATCCTGAAGTTCACCCAGGACGGAAAGTTCGTGAAGCAGTTCGGCTTTGCCTACGCCAGCGCCGGCAGCAACGACATGTACGCGTTCAACAAGGTGGCGAAGGTGTCGCTCGACGAGGGCGCCAACGAGGCCTACGTCGCTGACGGCTACGGCAACCACCGCGTCGCGGTCATCGACATGGACACCGGCAAGATCAAACGTTACTGGGGCGCTTACGGCAACAAACCGGACGATACCAGCCTGGGCCGCTACAATCCGACCGCGCCCGTCGCGCAGCAGTTCCGCAACCCGGTACACTGCGCGGAACCGGCCAAGGACGGTCTCGTGTATGTGTGCGACCGCGTGAACGATCGCATCCAGGTGTTCCAGAAAGACGGCAAGTTCGTGAAGGAAGCCTTTGTCGAGAAGAACACCCTCGGCGACGGCGCGGTGTGGGACATCGCCTTTTCCAAGGACGCCGCGCAGAAGTACTTCTATCTGGCCGACGGCGCCAACGAGAAAGTTCACGTGTTCGATCGCGCCTCGCTGACCGAGCTCACCAGTTTCGGAGACGGCGGCCGCCAGCCCGGGCAGTTCTATGCGGTCCACAGCATCGCGACCGACTCGAAGGGCAACGTCTATACGACCGAAACTTACCGCGGTCAGCGTTTGCAAAAGTTTGTCTACAGAGGACTCGCTCCTGTGACCAAGCCCAATCAGGGGACGGTCTGGCCGACGAAGACCACGCACTAGACTCCTTTCGACGTCAGGGCTGACGGCAAAGGGCTCAGGGCTTCAACAACCCCTGAGCCCTTTTCTTTTGTCCTCAGCTCTTGCCCTCAGCCCTACCTGTTAGCCCTTATCCCTCAGCCCTTCGCGTTATATACTCCACCCCGTCCGACAATCTTGTCGGTCTGAATTCGTTCGCTATTGCACAGGGGAAGTCGCATGACGCGTGCTGTTTGCATTGGCGGGAGCCTGGTTGCGCTCCTGGCCGCAGCGGGGCTCGCCCCGTCCACGTTCGTGACGCTCGCCGCGCAGGCGAAAGCCACTGCGCCGACCGTCGTCGTCGAACCGCTCTGGCCGAAACCATTTCCGCAGAAGAAGGCGTGGATTCTCGGATCGGTCACCGGCGTGACCGTGGACGCCCAGGATCACATCTGGGTCGTGCACCGCGGCGTCGATTCGCTGCAGAACAACGAGAAAGGGCCGGCGCTGGAGCCGTGGGCGAGCTCGTGCTGCTTTGCCGCGCCCCAGATCCTGGAGTTCGATGCCGCCGGCACGTTGCTCGCGAGCTGGGATCCCAAAACCGGCAGCGGCTACGACTGGCCACACGATCCGGCCGGGATCGCCGTGGACGACAAGGGCAACGTGTGGGTGGCGGGTGGCCTGCCGATCTCGTCCCTGCCGGCGGGGCGTGGACGAGGTCCGGGACCGGCCGGTGGGCGCGGCGGACGCGGAGCAGCGCCGGCGCCGCCGGCTCCTCCGGCTGACGCGCAGGTGCTGAAGTTCGACAAGGCCGGCAAGTTCGTGCTGCAGATCGGCAAGGCCGGCAAACCTGAAGGCAGCGACAGCACCACCGGCCTCAACAAGCCCGGCGGCGTCGCGGTGGACTCGGCCGCCAACGAAGTCTACGTTGCCGATGGCTTCGCCAATCATCGCATCGCGGTGTTCGACGCCACTACCGGCGCGTTCAAGCGCAGCTGGGGCGCCTACGGCGAGAAGCCGACCGACACCGATCCCGGCGCCTACGATCCCAACGGCGCGCCGTCGAAGCAGTTCCACACCGTGAGCTGCGTGAAAATCGCGAAGGACGGCATGGTCTACGTCTGCGATCGCCAGAACGATCGCATCCAGGTCTTCCACAAGGACGGCAAATTCGTGAAGGAGGCGTTCGTCTCCAAGACCACCACCGGCGACGGCTCGGTCTGGGACATCGCGTTCTCGCCCGACCAGCGTGTGCTGTTCGTCGCTGACGGCCACGACAAGAAGGTGTGGATGCTCGATCGGATGTCGCTCGAGCTGCTCTCGCCGGATCACTTCGGCGACGGCGGGCGCTATCCCGGCCTGTTCTACGGCGTTGGCAGTGTTGCCGTCGACTCGAAGGGCAACGTCTACACCGGCGAAACCTTCGACGGCAAGCGCGTCCAGAAGTTTGTGAAGAGATAGCGGAGATGACGCGGGGACCGGATTCACAGCGCCGTGATCCCGTTCCCCTGCCAGCGCCGTTAATGGTGAGGTAAAGCATGAAGCGAAATTTGTGGATCGGTTCGACGCTGGCTGCTCTCCTGCTCGCGCTGGGGCTCGGACAGGGATTGCTCGAGAAGAGAGCCGAGGCGCAAGCCAAGGGCAACAAGATCATGGTGCCGCGCTTCGAAGTGGATCCGACGTTCCCGAAGCCGCTGCCCAACCACTGGTACCAGGGCATGTCGATCGGCGTCGGCGTCGACGCCAACGATCACATCTGGATCGTCCATCGCCCCGACTCGGTCAACGCCATCGAAGCGGCGGAAGACTCGAAGACCGGCACCTGCTGCCAGAAGGCGCCGCCGATTCTCGAATTCGGCCAGGACGGCACGCTGCTGCGGCACTGGGGCGGCAAGGACGGCGACGGCTATCAATGGCCCGGCTCGAACCACGGCATCACCATCGACCACAAGGGCAACGTGTGGATCGGCGGCAATGGCCAAGGCGACGGCATGGTGCTGAAATTTACCCAGGACGGCAAGTTCCTGATGCAGGTCGGCAAGAAGGGCGTGCCGATCGATAGCAACAGCCAGGAGCACTTCGGGATGGTCGCCAAGATCTCGATCGACAAGAAGGAGAACGAAGCCTACATCTCCGACGGCTACGGCAACAAGCGCGTGGTCGTCATCGACGCCGACACCGGCAAGTTCAAGCGCTACTGGGGCGCCTACGGCAACAAGCCGGACGACACCAACCTCGGACGCTACAATCCGGATGCCCCGGTGGCGCAGCAGTTCCGCACCCCCGTGCACTGCGCGGAGATGTCGGTCGATCGCATGGTCTACGTCTGCGACCGCGTCAACGATCGCATCCAGGTGTTCACGCCAGAAGGCAAGTTCGTCAAGGAGGCCTGGGTCAGCAAGCGCACGCTGGGCGACGGTTCGACCTGGGACATCGCCTTTTCGAACGATCCGCAGCAGAAATTCATCTATCTCGCCGACGGCAAGGACGAGAAGGTGTGGATCCTCGATCGCCAGACGCTGGAAATCCTGACCAGCTTCGGCGACGGCGGCAAGATGCCCGGCCAGTTCTACGCCGTGCACAGCATCGCCACTGACTCGAAAGGGAACATCTACACCACCGAGACCTACGACGGCCGGCGCCTGCAGCGCTTCCTCTACAAGGGCATGCAGAGCGTGACCAAGGGTGAAGACCAGGGTACGGTTTGGCCTGCTAACAGTACCGAAGTAAGGCGTCCAGGGCTACAGCGTTTTTCAGATGTACGTAGGCAACGGGCTTCAGCCCGTTGCTCGGCCGGCCTGAAGGCCGGCCGCTACGAGGATGCGAAACGCGCCCTAATGGCTGACGGCTGATGGCATAGTGTTGATGGCGCCGCCCATCGTCCCTATGCCATCAGCCCTCAGCCATCAGCCATGATCGCCGTATCCCGCCGGGACTTCCTGTCATCGGCTCTCCTTCTGCCCATGCTCGCGCGGCAGTCGTCAAACGCGCGATTCATCGCCGTAGTGCCGCTCGGCGATCCCGGAGGCGCACCAGCTCCGCCCTTCGGCCGGCTTCTTGGCGACGGCCTGGACGCCCGTCTCTTCACCGATTTGTCGACTCTTGGACAGGTACTCGACAATCCAACCCGCAAACGGTCCCGCCGCCGCCACAATCGGATCCGCACTCCGCAGTCCGCAGTCCGCGTTGCTCACCCCGGCCGGCAAGTTCTTCGTTCGCACCGCCGCACCCTCCAACCTGCCGCCCCCCGACAACTGGGCCTTGCAGATCGGAGGGCGCGTTGTCGCGCCGGACACCGTGCGATTGCGCGACATGGCGTCGCACCTCACGCCTGCTCGCCGGGTCTTGATCGAGTGTTCCGGCAACGCCGATCAGACCAGCTACGGCCTGATGAGCACGGCCGACTGGGAAGGGATTCCGCTCGAGACGATTCTGGATCGCGTTAAACCCGCCGCCGGAGCGTCGCGGGTACTCGTCTCCGGTGTCGACGACGATACGCGGACGTGGCGGACGTCGATCGCCGGCGCGAGTTGGATCTTCACGCGCGACCAGCTCCAGGGCGCCCTGCTGGCGACCGGCATGAACGGCGCGCTGCTGACGCGCGACCACGGCTTTCCCGTGCGCCTGATCGTGCCAGGCTGGTACGGCTGCAGCTGCGTCAAGTGGGTGAATCGGATCGAGCTGGTGCCCGACGAAGCGCCGGCGACGACGCAGATGAAGGAGTTCGCGACGCGGACGCATCAGCCGTTCAGCCCGGCGCAGATCGACGGTTCGTTCACGACCGCGAAAGCCGTCCTCGCGCGCGATTTCATCCCGGCGGTGATCGACACCGCTGCCATGCCGGTGCGCGTCGAACAGTGGATGGTCGGCGGGCGGCTCGAATACCGCATCACCGGGATCATCTGGGGCGGATCGACGCCGACCAACGCGCTGCAGATCCGCTGCAAGTCGAGCGAGCCCTGGGTCAAGGTGGACGATTGCCCGCTGCCCGGGTCGACGCTGACCTGGAGCCTCTGGTGGCACACCTGGCGACCCGCGGTACCGGGCCGCTATCAGATCGTCCTGAAGGTGAACGACCCATCGATCCGCACCCGACGGCTCGATCTCTTTTTCTACGTGAGAGAGATCGTAGTCGACGCCGTTTAAGAAGGAGCCGCCGAGACCGCAGAGATCGCAAAGCCAAAACAGTCTCAGCGATCTTCGAGCGCTCCGGTGATTTCTTCTTTGTCGTCCCGGCCGGTGTGGTCGTTACCTGATCAACGCGCGCATTTCGGCGAGCTCGGGGCGACCAGCATCAGCGAGGTGCCAGGCAGCGAGGAACGCCCTCGCGGCCTTGACCGCATCCGCGTGCGGCCCGACGACGCTGGTGGCGCGCGCGAGGCCGAGCCGCGACGCGGCTCGGCCTGGTGTTCGCGCCAGCGCCACCTTGAACTGCGTGACCGCGGCCGCAGCGTCGCCAGTTCCAAGCAGAATCTCGGCGTACAGCTCGCCTGCCGGCTTGATCGGATACGGCCGCGCCACCGGCTTCGGCCGTTTCGCCTCGAGCGCAGCGCCGCGGGCCAGCGCCGCAAGAGAGCCGGCGCGATCGCCGCGGCCAAGCTTGATCAGCCCTTCGATCTCCAAGGCCATGATTGCGGCCACCTCGCGGGCGTCCTGATCCGGGATCGTCTTCGCGGCGTTGGTCAACTGCGCGAGCGCCGCGTCCGCCCGTCCTCGATCGCCGAGCGGCACGCTCGCCATGCCCAGCGCGAACAGCTCGTCGATGTTGTCGAAGCTGCCCTGCCCTTTCATCGGCGCCCAGTCGCCGCTCTCGACCACGAGCCGAGCCTTCATCGAGGCCAGCTCGCTCTTCAGCGAAGTCTCGCCGTAGCCCTTGCCAATCTCGCTCTCGTGTTGATGTTGGGTCTGGCTAAAGCCAGACACTACCGGACGTGCGGACACTACCGGTTGGGTCTGGCTAAAGCCAGACACTACCGGACGTGCGGACATTACCGGTCGGGTCTGGCTAAAGCCAGACACTACCGGAGGTGCGGACATTACCGAAGGTGCGGACACGACCGGAGGCGTTGGCGCGCCGTTCTGGTAGTGTCCGGCTTCAGCCGGACCCGTTGCCGCGATCGCTCTCTCCACCTCACGCATCGTCTCGCGTGCCTTGGCGAATCGACCCTGCTGTAAGTACTGGTACTGGAGCCACGAGAGCGCGTGGAAATCGGTACTGCGACGGCGGCAGTCCCTTCCGCTTCGCCAGCGCGACCGACGTCGCAAACGCCGATTCATCCGACGCGACCGCTTCGTCCCACATCCCGAGTGGAAGAAAGACGTGCGACGGCATGTGACGAGCGTGGCTGGACGCCGGCGCGATGCGCGCGTAGGTCCGCGCCGCCTGCAGCGCCCGCGCGGCGTGCTCGCCATCGTCGAACGCGTGGAGCGCGTAATGGTTTGCGCCGGGGTGCTCCGGGTTCCTCTTCAAGACCGCCAACGCGATCTCGCCGGCCTTCACCGACACTGCCAGGTTGCGTTCGCCCGGCGGGATTGTGGACAGCAGTGCGAGCGCGTAGAAGGCGGCCGCCTCGTCGTCTTCGGGAAACTGCGCGTGCAACTGCGCCATGCGATCCGCGTAGGCCCGCTCGCGTGAGGCCTTGTCGCCGTTGCCGAACAGGCGCTCCACAGCGTCGAGGTAGCCCTGTTCGCGCGCAGTCGGTGCCGTAATTGGGGTCTGACCCAGGGGCGGAGGTTGGCTCTGACCCCGGGTCAGAGGTTGCGTCCGCCCCACGCGTTGGACCGCCCTCAGGCGGTCGAGCGTCGCCCGTGCCTTGGCCAGGTTCTCGTTCAGCCAGAGCGGCTGGTCGTACGAGAGCGCCTCGCCCCAGTAGCTCATCGCGAAGCCGGGATCCGCCTTCTGGGCCTCGCGGAAAGCTGCAATGGCATCGTCGTACTCGAAGCTGTGCAGCAGAAGGACGCCTCGGATGAATGCGGACTGCGCCGCCGGGGATCCCGAGTTGGGAAATGAGATGCGACCCAGGGCAGGCGATTGAGGCTGAGCCGTCAGAACGGCCGAGACTGAACAGGCGTACAGAAAAAACCGCAGAGGCCGCAAGGCTCGCAGAGAAGATATCTCTCTGCGGGCCCTGCGATCTCCGCGGTTAAACACTCAATAAGCTTACTAGAAGCTGAAACGGAACATGAACTGCATGATCCGCATGAACCCTGACTGCGACGTCGTCGTGCCGAAGCTGTTGCCGGGGGCGAAGGTGTTGCCGCCTGAGAGCCCGCGCACCGTCGGCCGGTTGAACAGGTTGAGTACTTCGATCTTGACCTGCGCCTGTTTCGACCCTCCCAGCCGGAAGTTCTTCTGGAAGTTCACGTCGGTGTTGAACTGCGTGGGCGTCCGGAGGTCGGTGATCGTCCGCGGCGCGTTGCCGAAAGTGCCAGGGGCCGCCAGCGTGAAAGCCGCCGGGTTGATCCAGGTGGCGGCCGGATGATCCGCCGACGACAGCCGATCCTCGTAGCTGCCCGTGGTCGCGAGGCCGACGCCGGCATTGATGTTCGGCCGCGCGCCGGTGCCGCCGCCGAGGACCGAGTTCGGGTTGCTTTGCTGAACGTTGATGGGGAACCCTGCCTGCCAGGTCGTGATCGACGCGATCGACCAGCCACCGATGATGGCGTCGGCGAGGCCGCTATTACTCGCGTACTTCTTGCCCTTGCCGAACGGCAGCTCGACCATCGGCGCGATGATGATGCGGTGCGGCACGTCGAGGATGCCGTAGCCCCAGTCGGCTTTCGGATCGTAGCAGGCGGTCGTGTACTGCTGGCCGGCCGTGCAGGCCGGTGCCGACGGGTTGTAGTTGTAGTTGTTCAGTGGGTTGGTACCAACGTTCGAGTAGAAGTTGGTCTCGCCGATCTGGTTGTCCTTGAGCACGCTGTAGGTATAGCTCACGCGTCCTCCCCAGCCGTGGCTCAGGCGGCGCGTCCACTCGACGATGCCGGCGTTGTACTGGTTCATCCCTTCGGTAACCTGACGGGCGTAGACATTGGTGAACTGCGGAAACGGCTTCAGCAGAGTCGAGCGGGGCAGGGTGGCCGGCGTAGACAGTGAAGCCGGAACATTCGGGTTGCCCAGGAACGGGTTCGGCAGTTGCTGCGCGAGGGCGGCGGAACCGAGCGCCAGGTACTTCGGATCGAGTTGGTTCCAATTGACCGGCACTTCATTCGACCCGCCGAGCGCCAGATGGTCGCCGCGAGCGCCCATATAGGTGAAAGTGAGTGCCATGCCCGAGCCGATTTCGCGCTGCAGGTCCGCCGACCACTGTTGCACTCGGGGCGCCGAGCGGCTCTGATCGACGAAGCTCGCCTCGCCGCCGACGCCGGACAGCAGACCCTTGGTGTTGCCTGAGGGCTGCAGCACGCCGTTCGGGAACGGATTGTCGAGCGTGACGGTGGGCGTCGCGGTCTGCGAGACGAAGGTGTTCTGCGTGTAGCCGACCTGGCCGTAATTGCTGCTGGAGGTGCTCGGCGACTGATAGTTGAATGGCGCCCAGTAGATGCCGTAGCCGCCACGCAGCACCGTGTTGGTATTGAACGAGTAGACCACGCCGACGCGCGGCGACGCTTTCAGCTTGGGCGGATTACCCTGCGTGGTGGGATTGCCGTTGACTCCCGCGTACATCAGGCCGCCGACCACCGGGCGCGCCGCCGTTCCCGCCAGCGCGTCTGCCGGGATCATCACGGATGACAGAGCACTGGTCGCGGTGCGATCAAACCCCACCGTGAAGTTGTTGTCCTGTTCGGCGAGCCCGGTCTCGTGCTCGAGGCGCAGGCCGTAGTTGAGCGTGAATTTCGAATTCACGCGCCAGTCGTCCTGCGCGTAGCCGCCCATGTAATAGGTGTAGACATTGAGCGGCGTCGAGATCGAGAACTGGCTGGTGTTGCCCGAGTCCGCTGACGGGTAGCCGAGCAGGAAGGACGCGACGGAGTTGCCCGAGGTCGCGTTGCTGTTCGAGCCGTTGGCCGACGTGAACTCCTGATCGAAGTAGAACTGTCCCGAGCTGTCGCCCGGAATGTAAGTGTCCACGCCGATCTTGCGGAAGTCGCCGCCCACCTTGATGGTGTGCGAACCAAAGAACTTCGAGTACGCGGCATTTGCGCTCGTCGACTTCCAGTTGATCTGCGTCGGGTTGATCGCGCCGAGGCTCCGTCCGGCAAAGCCCGGATCGTAGTTGGTCAACCGGACCTGCGGGAACTTCGGCTGGGTGATGAGGCCCAGGAAGTTCGACTTGAAGCCGAGCGACGCGGGGTCGAAGGGGATGCTCAGCGTGTTGTTGTCCGGGAAGCGCGTGAGGCCGAAGCGGAGCGACATCACCGAGCTGTCGTTCAGCACCCAGGTGTTGTTCAACGCCAGCAGCTGCGGCCGGCGCACGAGGAGGTAGTCGTTCGGGTCGGCAAAGCGGTTCGGCTCGGTCTGATCCGCAGTGCCAAAGTAGTTCTGGCACGGCTCGTTGGTGCGGTTGTAGAGGTAGAACCCGGTCAGCGACACCTTGTCGGTGAACTTGTGCTCGACCTTGGCCGCCACTTCCGTCTCGAAGTTGTTGTTGATGAGCGACGTGCGGTTGTAGTTGGTCGAGCCGTTGTCGACGTTGACGTCGGGCAGCGGCATGTACTTGATCATCGCGGCGGCCACCGGGTTGATGCGGTTCGCCGGGATGATGTTGCCGGGGAACGGCAGCTTCGTCAGCGGGTCGTAGATGACCACCGGTGCGCCGGAGCTGTTGGTCAGGCCTGAGAAGTCGCCCGCGCGCTCGGCCGCCGTCGGCATGCGCGCGGAGCTGTTGCGCGTCTGCACGTCGTGATATTGCTCGTTGGACACCCAGAAGAAGGTCCGGTCCTTCACGATCGGGCCGCCGAAGCCGCCGCCGCCCAGATAGTACGGGCTGTTCGGCTTCGCATTGGCTGCTGCCGTCCTCGTATCACCACGTGCCGCCGCAACGTCGCTCGCGATCTGGCTGAAGTAGTTGTTGGTCTGGCCCCAGATCGGGCGGGTCTGGAAGAAGCCGGTGCCGTGGAAGTTGTTGGTGCCCGACTTCGCGGTCACGTTGAACACGCCGCCGCCGGTACGGCCCATCTCAGCGTCGTAGGTGTGCACCTGGACCTTGAGGTCTTCGACGCCTTCGGTCGTGGGCACCGCGGACATGCGATTGCGCATGTCGGTGATCGGCACGCCGTCGAGCGTATAGTTGTTGCCGCGCCGCGTGCCGCCGCCAAGCGACATCAGCGACGAGTTGGTCTGATCCTGCTGACGGTTGAACTGCGCATCACCCGACGGCACCACCGTCGGCACCGACGCGCCGATCATGAACGCGTTACGGCCGGGCGAGGGCAGCGTCTGCAGCGCCGCCGAGTCGAGCGTCGTGCCGGTGGATGCGTTGGAGGTGTCGATGAGCGGCGCCTGGCCGGTCACCGTCACGTTCTCCGTGATCGAGCCCACTTCCATCGTGAGGTCGAGAGTGAGGAACTGCTGGGTGCCGATACGAATGCCGCCGCGATCGGCGGTCTTGTAACCCTGCAGCGCCGCCTTCACATCGTAGTTGCCCGGGTCGACGTTCGCGAACACGAACTCGCCGCGTTCGTTCGTCACCGTCGAGCGCTTGATGTTGGTCTGTTCGTTGGTGAGCGTGACCTCAACACCGGGGATGACGCCGCCCGAATCCTTGACGGACCCGCGCAGGCCGCCCTGGAAGCCCTGCCCGAACACCGCACCCGCAGTGGCCACGACTAGCAACGCTCCAAGCATGAGCGTAGCCCGGAATCTCATAGGTTCCTCCCGATGTTGTAAGGACAGCCCGTGCGCCAGCGGTCACGGGAATGCGCCGATTCTAGGAGGGACTGTCTGAGGTTGCAACAACATTGTCGCATCCCTGTGATGTTTATCCCGGGGCTGCAGACAACTGCACAAAGAAATGGAGCGCCAGTCCGGGCGCTCCATTTTTCTGTATTTTCGAAACCAGGGGGGAGCTTAGGGCTTTTTCACTTCGAATTTGATCTGCTTGAGGATCCCGGCTTCCTTGGGCAGTTCCGTGGCGCCGGCGGGAAACTTGTTGGCGGCGAACATGAACGCCAGAATATCGGCGTTCTGCTGTCCGCTGAGGGAACCGGGCGCGTTCTGCGGCATCGAGATGCGGATCCGCTCGAACAGATCGCCGATCGTCAGGCCGTCCCAACCGGCCATGAACTCGCCGCCCGCGAGAGGTGGGGCCATCTCGCCGCCCGTCAGCTCGCCTCCGTGACACGAGGCGCAGTTCTCGGCGTACAGGTCTTTGCCACGGTCAGCCTGGGCCTCGGTATAGACCCCATCCCAGATCGACTGTGTCGGCGGCTGAGCATGAACGGTGGCGCGGAGGAGAAGCACGGTCGCGAATGGAATGAGTGCAACAGCAACCTTCATTTTCATGACGCAATTGTACAGAAAAAGGCCCGCGGCCGCGGGCCCTTTTCCACCACATTCCGCAGTGATCCGCTCCATCACCTCGCGATGTTACCGCTGACCTCCAGGCTGGCTCGTGGTTCGCACTTCGGACTGCGGCAAGGCGAAGGCAATGTACTCACCCGAGTAGTTGCCGCCGCTCACCGCGACAATGAAGTACTGGCGGCCGCTGGCCATATAGGTCATCGGCGAGCCGCTCTGGGGCGCCGGCATCCACACCGCACCCACTTGTTTGCCGTCGGTCTTGTCGTAGGCACGGAACATCGCGCCGCGCGGATGCTCCGGGGTCGTGGTAATCGACGGATCGCCGAGGACCACCAGGGTCTTGGTGACCACCAAACCGACACTGCCTGGCTGTCCGGTCTTGGGGATCGTCTTGCCGGCGAGCAGGGGGCTGTTGCGAACGGCGTCAGGCGTGTCGCCGTGCGGCACCTGCCACTTGATCTCGCCCTTGTCGAGATCGATCGCGTTGAGGAGGCCGTACGGCGGCTTCAGGAGCGGCAGCCCCTGCACGAGCAGGCCGCGCTGCGGCGGCGCCGCAGGCGCACCCGCCGCGCCTCGTCCCGCCGGGGCCGGCGCGGCCGCCGCCGGGGCGCCGCCGCGAGCCCGCTGCGGCGCGTCGGCCGCGCTACCGAAGCCCGGCCCTTCGCGCTCGACGAATGCCTGACCGGCCGTGCCCGCGACATATCGGATATCGGAGAACCCGGCCGGCGGCTCGATCAGTCCGATCGGCGCGATCGAATGGTTACTGGCCTGCGCATAGACCATGTGGTTCTCCGGATCGGCTGCGGCGCCGGGCCAGTTGGTGCCGCCGGCCGTCGTGCCGATCGTCAGCGCGGCGAGCGGTCCTTCCACCTTGCTGACCACACCCGGCAGGAACATCGGTCCGAGCTTGTAGCGCGAGACGACCTGCCGCGCCTCCGCGTTCAACTCCGGCGTGAAGTCGATCAGATCGTCGAGCCCGACCGACTGTCGCGCGTAGGCCGGCGGCTTGGTCGGGAACGGCTGCGTCGGCGAGGTCTTCTCGCCGGGCACGTCGGACTGCGGCACCGGCCGCTCTTCGATGGGCCACACGGGTTGGCCGGTGATGCGATCGAACACATAGAGGAACGCTTCCTTGCTCGGCAGCGCGACGGCCTTGATCGGCTTGCCGCCGACGTTGATGTCGAGCAGGATCGGCGCCGACGACAGGTCATAGTCCCAGATCGGATGATGCACGATCTGGAAATGCCATTTGCGCTGGCCGGTCTTGAGGTCGACGCACACCAGCGAGTCGCCGAAGAGGTCGTTGCCCGGGCGATGCCCGCCGTAGAAATCCGACGTCGGATCCTCGACCGGCAGGTAGACGAGGCCGGCTTCCTCGTCGACGGTGATCTGCGTCCAGACGCCGGCATTCCCATTCGTGGCCCACGATTCGTTCTCCCAGCTGTCGTTGCCGAATTCGCCAGGCTTCGGAATGGTGTTGAACGTCCAGATCAGTTTGCCGGTCCTGACGTCGAAGGCACGGACCAGGCCTTTGGTGTTGTTGTGGGTCTTGACGGTCATGCCTTCCTTCATGGCCGATCCGATGATGACGACGTCCTTGACGACGACGGGCGTGGAATGGATGCCGATCTCGCCGGTGTCGAGATCGATCTGCTGACCCTTGCCGAACACGGCGCCCTTCTTCAGGTCGACCACGCCGCCCTCACCGAACGACTTGACCATCTCGCCGTTCTTGGCGTTTAGCGCGATGAGCCGGTAGCCGGTGGTGACATAGAGAATCCGCTCATCACCCTTGCCGTCGGTCCAGTACCGACACGCCGCGGCCGGAGAGCTGGCGCGGCGCGATCGCGGCGCGGTTGCCTTCGCGGTAGCTGTGCGACCAGATCAGCTCGCCGGTGCGTCCGTCGAGCGCGACGACGGAGCGGCGCGTGCCGGCGGTCGCATACAGCACGCCCTTGATCGCGAGCGGCGTCCCCTCGAGCTTGAACTCAGGCCGCGAGCCGAGATTGTCGGTCTTGAACCGCCACGCGACTTCCATCTTGTTGAAGTTCGTCGCGTTGATCTGATCGAGCGGCGAGTACTTGGTGCCGCGTACGTCGGCGGTGTAATGGGTCCAGTCGCCGTTCTTCGTGCTCGGCATACCGGTCGTCTGGCCGGCGGTTCGGGTGGTCGTCCAGACCACACCGGCGCCGACCACAGCGACGAGGGCCGCCGCCGTCTTGAGTCCCTTCACCATCGGTTGTCTCCCTGATAAACGAAACGCCGGCCCATTCTTACCGGGCCGGCGTTTTTGATTGCAGATTTCAGACGTCTGATTTCAGATTGCCCATCTTACGCCGCGGCAGTCGACTTCTTCGCGAGCACTTCGCCGAAGACCTGGACCGCCTTGGTCATCTCCTCCATCGTGCCGAGGGAGATGCGGGCGTGGGTCTTCTCGAACGGCGGGAAGTCGCGCGCCACCAAGACGCCCTTGGCGCGGCAGGCGTCACGGAACGCCCGCGCGGGAATCCCGATGTTGACGAACATGAAGTTCGCCTGCGAGTCGGTCGGCTTCATGCCGCGGTCGGCGAACCACTTCGACACCATGTCGCGCACGGCCTTATTGCGCATGCGCTCGTTCTTGCTGAACGCGCCGTCGGCGTCCTGCGAGATCGACGCCGTGGCGGCGTTCATGCCGAACACGTTGAGCGTGCCGGTGCCGCTCGAGCCGACCCATTGACGCATCTTCTTGATGGTCTCGGGGTGCGCGATGGCGTAGCCCTGACGCAGACCAGCCATCCCGTAGGCTTTCGAGAAGGTCCGCGCGACGATGACGTTCTTTTGTTCGATCGCCACCGGGACGTGCGTTTCGTGATCCGGGTCGGTGACGTAGTCGAAGTACGCCTCGTCCACCAGGATGGTCGTGTCGGGCGACGCCGCAGTCAATTTCGCCAGGAAGTCGCGCGTGGCCTTGGCGCCGACGTAGGTCGCGGTCGGGTTGTTCGGGTTGCAGTAGAACACCAGACCGGCGCCCTTGGAGGCCTGCATCATCGGGTCGAGGTCGATCTTGAACTCGGAGCTCAGCTTGACGCCGCGCACCGGGTTGCCGATCAGCTCCGCGTAGCCGGAGCATTCCTCGTAGGTCGGAATCGTGCCGACCAGCGGCTTGGCCTTCGAGGTGAACACCTGCGTGGCGGCGCGAAGGATTTCGGTCGATCCTTCGCTGACCAGCACATTCTCGGGCTTCACTTTGAAGTGAGCGCAGATGGCTTCGGTGAGCTGGCCGGCCTGGTTCGAGTAGCGGCCGGGTTTGGTGCCCCCCTCGAGCACCGCGCGGAGGCCGTCGAGCACCTTCTTTCCGGGCCCGACCGGGTTCTCGTTGCTGCTGATGCAGATCATGCCTTTTTCGACCGCCTCGAGGCGGGCGTCGAAGGCTGACCACACGCTGTTTTCACGGCCGCGGCCCCAGACGGAGCTAGTGAGCGCCGCGCCGGCGCCGGCGGCGGCGGTCTGAACGAATGTGCGTCGTGTAATGGCCATGGTTGTCTCCTACTGCCCCTTCCCCGACGAGGTCGTCGTCGATGGCTTGAGCACGCTACGGAACACGTCCGTGGCCTTCTGCATCTCTTCCATCGTACCGAGCGAGATGCGCGCCCACGTCTTTTCGAGCGGCGGGAAGTCCCGGCCGACCAGCACACCCTTGGCAGCGCAGCCGTCGCGGAACGCCGCGGCGGTCATCGTCTTGCCGATGTCGCTGAAGATGAAGTTGCACTGCGAGTCGGTCGACGTGTAGCCCATGTCCGCAAACGCCTTCAGCGTGAAGTCGCGCACGGCCTTGTTGCGCGCGCTCTCTGCCTTGATGTGCTGCGGATCCTTGAGCGACGTGATCGCGGCGGCGACGCCGAACGTGTTCACGTTGTACGGCATCCTGTACGCGGTCATCTTCTTCACGGTGGCGGCATCGCCCAGCGCGTAGCCGATGCGGACGCCGGCCATTCCGTAGGCCTTCGAGAACGTCCGCGCCACGAGCACGCCGGGCGTCGCGAGCGCGAGCGGGATGGCCGTCTGGAACGACGGGTCGGTGACGTAGTCGCAATAGGCCTCGTCGATCAGGATCGCGGTGGTCGGCGAGGTCTTCTTCACCTCGGCCACGAAGTCCTTGATGTCCTGGGCGCTGTTGATCGTCGCCGTCGGGTTGTTCGGGTTGCAGAGGTAGACCAGGCCGGCGCCCTTGACGTGCGGCAGCAGCGCCGCCAGATCCGTCTTGAGCGTCTTCTCGGAGACCGGCGCCGACTTCACCGTGTAGTGGAGCACGTGCTCCGCGAAACCGGCGGGGTCGCCGTAGGTCGGTGAGGGAATGACCAGGTGCTTGGTCGGCGACATGAAGACGCGCGCCGAGTTCTTCAGAATTTCCTGGGAGCCGACGCCCAGCACCACGTTCTCACGCTTGGCGCCATTCAGCTTGGCGATGAGAATCTCGAGGTCCGCGTCCAGCGGGGTGCTGTTGAACGGGTAGCGGTTGGCCTCGGGAAACTTGCCGAGGATGGCGTCGATCGCGGCCTTGCCGGGACCGAGCGGGTTCTCATTGCTGCTGATACGAATGACTTCCACTCCAGGCGGGAGAGCCGGACGCCGCATACCGCCACCCTGGCGGCCCTGCTGCTGCATCGCTTCCGCGACCGCCTCTTCATGACCGCGAGCGGCGATGAAGGCAGACGCGTGCGATGTCCGACCCACTCCCAAGCCCTGAAGGAAACCGCGGCGCGACACCGACATGGGATCCCTCCTTCAGCTACAGACTACCGACAGATCGTGGACGAGAACCGACGTGGACGATACTGAACAACCTGTGGGGTTTGCGAGATGTATCGTGACAGGTCAATCGGCCGGATTCTACGCCCTCTGTCACAGAAGTGTCAACGAATGATAGTGTCCCGCTGGCTCAAAGTCTCTGTGCTGCAGGGATTTGTCACAGACTGTCACCGCCCGGAGACGATGGTCTATAGCTTGCCGGGCCATGTGTCGATATGTGCATCGATATGGTCAAATCCGCGTTCATTCGATACCGTCGGGTTGCGTTCGCCATGATGATCGGCGCCCTCGCCGCTCCGGCCTCCGCGCAGTACCAGCCGCGCACCATGAACGACGCCCCGACTGGCGAGAAGTACCACATCGAGGCGGGCGCCGCCTACTGGTACCCCGGCGCTGACATCACGGTCTCGAGCGAGCAGCTCGGCATCCCGGGATCGAAGATTGACGCCAAGGGTGACCTCGGCCTGATGGATCAGAAGTTCGCGGTGCTCAACGTCGAGCTGCGGCCGGCGCGCAGCCACAAGTTCCGGTTCACCTACTTCCCGGTCACCTTCGAGCAGACGACGACGCTACAGCAGGACATCGTCTTCAACGGCATCCGCTACCGCCTCGGCCTGCCGGTGAATTCAACGCTCGACTGGAAGACTTACGAGTTCGGCTACGAATACGATTTCGTCGTGAAAAACTGGGGGTTCGTCGGCTTCGATCTCGAGGCCAAATACACCGACGTGCAGGTCTCGCTGGCCAGCCCGATCGCGAGCGAATTCGCGCGGGCGCGAGGCCCGATCCCGGCCATCGGCGGCATTGGGCGCGTCTACGTGGTCCCGAACATTTCGATCACCGGAGAGCTGAGCGCCTTCAAGATCCCCGATAGCATCGACAGCCGCTACAACGCGCACTATGTGGACATCGACGTCTACGGCACCGTGAACTTCACGAACAACGTCGGCGTGAAAGGCGGCTACCGCTCGCGCGACGTCGGCTACCTGATCAACTCCGACTCGGGGGCTTTCACCCTCAACGGCATCTACTTCGGAGCCGTGGTCCGGTACTGAGAACTCGATCGAGACCACGAAGTCTCGACGACACCAGCGTCGCACGAAGAAGGCCTCGACTTGTCCAAAGAATTTTTCGTCGTGCGTTCTTCGTGCTCTGGTGTCTTCGCGATCAATGCAGCGTGACGCCAGCCGGCACCAGGAGCTGTAGCCGTCGGTCCGCTTCGGCGAGGGTCTCGTCCTTCTTGCAGAAACAGAACCGCAGCTTGGTCTGTCCCGACGCGCTCTTGTAGAAGCTGCTGCCAGGCACGGCGGCGACGCCCACGTCTTTCACCAGATAGCGCGCGAACGCCACGTCGTCGGCGAAGCCGAAGGCGCTGATGTCGGTCATGATGTAATAGGCGCCGAACGGCTTGTAGGCGGTGAAATGATGACGCTCGAGGATATCCACGAGCACGTCGCGCCGCGCCTGGTAGTGCGCGGCCAGCAACGTGTAGTAGTCCTCCGCGAAGCCCAAAGCGACCGCGCCCGCCTCCTGCAGCGGCGCCGGCGCACCGACGGTCAGAAAATCGTGCACCTTGCGGATGGCTCCGGTCAGCGACGGCGGCGAGATCGTCCAGCCGACGCGCCAGCCGGTGACGCTGAACGTCTTCGACAGGCCGTTGAGGGTGACGGTGCGGTCGGCCATGCCTTCGAGCGTCGCGATCGGAATGTGGCGGTGGCCGTCGTAGATGATGTGCTCGTAGATCTCGTCGGCGATCGCGATCGCATCCCACTTGCGACACAGGGTCGCAATCATCTCGAGCTCGTCGCGGCTGAACACCTTGCCGGTCGGGTTGTTCGGTGTGTTGATGATGATCGCCTTGGTCTTCTCGTTGAACGCCGACGCCAGCTCGTCGGGATCGAACGACCAGTCGGGGGCGTGCAGCGTCACGTAGCGGGGCGTCGCGCCGGACAGGATGGCATCGGGCCCATAGTTCTCGTAGAACGGCTCGAAGATGACCACCTCGTCGCCCGGATCGATGATCGCCATCATCGTCGACATCATCGCCTCGGTGGTGCCGCAGCAGACGGTCACCTGCTCGTCGGCGACAATGTCCAGACCGTAGCGCGCGGTGAACTCGCGGGCGATCGCTTCGCGCAGCGGCCGCGCGCCCCAGGTCACGGCGTACTGGTTGACGTCGGCGTTGATCGCCGCGCAGGCGGCCTCCTTGATGGCGGCCGGGGCGGGAAAGTCCGGAAATCCCTGCGACAGGTTGACGCCGCCGTACAACTGATTGAGGCGCGTCATCTCGCGGATCACCGACTCGGTGAACTGCGTCGCTTTCTTCGATCCCTTCAGTTTGGACATAGGAGCATCACATCATGACTGATGGCATTGGGTTGATGGTCACGATCAACCATGAGCCATCAGCCGTGTCAGCCTTCGGTCAAGCGGCCTTCTTTTTTCGCGCCGCTGTCGTCTTCTTCTTCGGCGCCGGCTTCTTCTTCGTGGCGGTCGCCTTCGCCGGCACCGCCTTGGCGCCGGCCGCGGCAGGCGCTTCGGCCACTGCCGGAATCGCGTCGGTCGCGTCGGCCGAGCCGTCGGGCCCGTAGAGGCGGCGGTAGTCCTCCGCCGTGCCGAGGATCCGCTTCACGTAATTCTGCGTCTCGGGAAACGGGATGTCGTCGATGAACTCGTCGCGCTCCAACCCCGGCTTGGCGGCGATCCACTTGGCGATCCGGCTCGGCCCGGCGTTGTAGGTGGCCAGCGCGTAGTGCAGCCCGCCGAACTGCTGCACCAGGTCGGCGAAGTAGGCTGTCCCCATCTTGATGTTCGCTTCCGCCGTGGTGAGCATGCCGAGCGAGAAGCGCGGCAGTCTGAGCCGCTTGGCGTATTGCCGGCCGGTCGACGGCAGCAGCTGCATCAGGCCGTAGGCGTTCGCGGCCGACTTGACGTCCGCGGTGAAGGTCGATTCCTGCGCGATCAGCGCCGCGACCACGTACGGATCCAGCTGGTGCTCGTTCGAGTAGCGGCGGATGAGCGGCCAGTAGTTGATCGGAAACAGCACCTTGAGCAGCTCGGTCGGCAGCTTCTCTCCTCCGGCCGCCATGTACTGAGGATAGGCGCGTTTCATGACGTTGATGCCGGCGCGCAGGTCGCCGCGGCGATGGTAAATCCATCCGATCGTCGCCTGAATCGCCGGTGAATCGCCCCACACTTTCTGCGCGTAATGCAGTTCATCGATGGCCTGATCGTAGAGCTCCAGGCCGAGCAGCGACCGCACGATGGTTTCGTTGGGCGGCAGCGGCGGCGTGATCGGATCGGACGCGCCGGCCCCCTCCGGATCGGCCGGCGGCATTTTGGGATCGGAACCGGGGTCGGCGACCAGCTTCTGCGGCCGCCCCATGTCGAGCCGCTTGCTCGCGAGCCGGCCGTAGTAGCTGTTCAGATAGTCATCGGCCACGAGGTTATAGCGCGCCTCGGCGAGCGCGGGCTCACGCAGCGACTCGTGGGCGCGCGCCGCCCAGTAGAGCCAGGGCGGTCGATAGTCCGATCGGGGGAATGTCGCCGCGGCTCGCTCGAACACCCGCACCGCCTCGGCAAAGCTGCCGTTCTTGTACGCCCACCAGCCGATCTTCCACGCCGCGCGCTCGGCGTAGTGTCCGGTCGGAAACTTCTCGTACATCTGGCGGAAGGTCTGTTCCGCGCTGTCGTCGTCGCCTTGCAGGATGTAGTCGGTCGCCAGATTGTTCAGCGCCTCCTCGGCCCAACTCTGGTCTGGAAATTCCTCGACGATGCGAGCGACGCTGCGGAGGTACTCGTCGTGGCCACCGAGCTCGCGAGTGGCGACGGCGTAGAAGAACAGCGCTTCACCCTGTCTCGCGCCCTGCTCGATGAATGGCTTCACTCCATCGCGCGCGCTGCGCGCCCGCTTCATGAAGTAGTCGCACTCGGCGATCCTGAGCTGCACGACCTCCCGATCGTCGTCGCGCGCGCTGGCACGGAGCGCCTCGAACACCGGGCGCGCCTGGGCGTAGCGCCTGGCACCGAACAGGCGCTCGCCGCGCCCGAGTTCCAGCTTGAACCGGCTCGATCCCGGAGCAATCGGCGCGATTGGCAGGTTCTCCAGTTCGCCTCCCGCCAGCGGCGCGAGATCGCTGAACGGAAACTCGTAGACCAGCCGCGAGAACGCCTCGGCCGCCTTGTCCGGATGGCCCGCCGCCTTGGCGGCGCGCCCGAGTCGCATCAGCACGTCGTCGGGTGCCATGGTTTTGGCTTTCGAGAGCACCTGGTACACCCGCATCGCCGCATCCTGATCGTTCAACGCTTCGTCGCACTCCCCTTCACGCAGCGCGGCCGCTTCGAGAAGGTATCCGACCGGCTTCTTGGCGGCGAGGGCCTGAAATGTCTGGCGCGCGTCCGAGGGGCGGCCGAGGCGCAGCTCGGCGAGCCCCTGGTAGTACACGGCGTAGTGGCCGAGCGGCCCCTGCTGCAGGGCGGGCTGCACGAAGATCGGCAGCGCCCTGACAAAGTTCGAATCGACCTCGAGCTTGACCCCCATCGCGAAGTCATTGAGCGCGGCCGAGCGCACAGGGCCTTGGGAAGAGGGCGCCAGCCACAGCTTCGACAGCTCGCCCGGGAGGGGCGGATGTTGCGTCGGTTTCAGGACGACATCGCTGCCGCCAGACACCGGCTGCTGCGCTCGCGGCGACGCCGATGGCGCCAACAGCGTCGCCAGCAGAGCGAACCAGAAGAGTGTGTGTTTCGTGTTCACGTGGCGGACTGCGTTCTTCCGTTCCGGCTCTATTTCGGTTCCAGATTCTCGGCTCTCAGTTCGAGCAGACCAGCGTCGCCATCGGCCAGCGTGCGCACGAGCTCGCCCTGAAAGTAGTCGGTGCGCGCACGAACGTGAAGCGGGACCCGCTGCTCGTACATCACGCGCGCGCGGGCAATTTCGCCGCCCAGGCGCATCGCCAGATCGCGATCGCGCCGGCCATCGAGCACTGCCGCCTCGTGATAGAGCTTGATTTCTGAAACCAGCAGGCGCGCGTATCGCCGCGCGGAAATGTCCTCTTCACTGTGGTCTGCCTGGTCGGCCTTGGCGTGGGAGGCGTCGGCGACGGGCGCGACGGGCGGCTGCGTGAGCGCGCGCGCCGTTTTGCATGCGGTCAGCGCTTCCAGGCTTCTCGCCGTGTAGCGCACGAGCAGCTCCAGGACCTCGACCCGGAACTCGGGCGTGTCCGGGCGAGCCGAAGGGTTGGCCGAGAAGACGGCGACGACCTGACCGTCCAGAGCAATCGGTATCGCCAGCATTTCCTCGTCGCGCACCGTCGAATTGCTGCGTGACGCTTCCGCGATTGGCCCGATGCCGTCTGTCGACAGCGCGGCTGCGATGCGGTCGTCATCGGTGCCCGTCGTGGGCCACCGGTGCAGCTGGCCGCCGCGCAGCAGCCAGAGCTCGATCCCGGACGCATCCCGGCTCGCGACCCTGACGAGCGCGTCGAGCATCTCGGTCAGCGATCGTGCCGCGTCGATGGCGCGCATGGCATCAGCGAGCTGCGAGATGTCGACGTCGGCCGGGGCCTGAACCTTCGTCTGCTCGACCTCGCGAAACGCTTCATCTCGGCCGGCTTCCCTACCCTCCGCCAGACCCTTTTCGTGCGCCTCCAGCCGCGCCGCCGCGACCGCCCGCTCGAGCTCCTGTTGCGCCGCCTCGATCGTCGCGGGATCGCGATCGTAGGGTGCCGACGCGACGAGTTCAGCAGAGGCCCGGCGCACATGCTCATCGATCTCACCGCGGAGGCGTGTGGTCAGCGTGTCGAAGGCCTGGGCGAGCTGTTCTTCAAAGGTCATTTGTTCGACGTGCGAATCATGGCCGAGCGCTCCGAAAATGACGCTTCGCGAACGCACGAGCCGAGCCGGTTTTCAGGTACCTTTCGAAGCGAATGGCAGGTACTCGTATCGGCAGATTCAACCGGCACCAGCAACGTCCTCGGGCGGACGTTCGCGGGTGACAGAGTTCGCGCATCAACGACTCGCCTGCCAAGACGTCGCCCGCCGAAGGCGAACCAAATCTGGAGGCGGGGGGATTCGCACCCCCGTCCGAAGATGTAAGACCGAAGGCCTGCTACGTTGCGTAGCCGCTCCTGTTATTTCGCCCCTGGCGTGAAGGAGCGACGGAAACCGCCAGAGACTAGCCCCGAAAAATCTCGTCGCCGGCGTCCGAGACAGCCACCGGCGACCAGCCTACTGAATGACGTTCGGCCCCCGGCCCGTAGGTTGACCGGAGCGAACGCTCACAGGTTATTAAGCTGCGAGAGCGAGCTGCGTGTTCGCAGTTGTGGTTTTCCACCGGATTTACGAGTCAGTGGAGCTCGGCAACGCATCCTTCGACCATCAACCTCCGTCGAAACTAGTCGCCCCCGTGCGAGAGACAATTGTACGGCCGTCAACGGAGTCGGTCAAACGATTCTGTCCGTTGGAGTTGCTGGGCCGGGCGGAATGCCGTACGCTCTCGCCGTGCATTTCGTCTACATCGTCCGTTGCGCCGACGGCACCCTCTATACCGGCTGTGCGCGCGACCCGCACGCGCGCGTGAACAGGCACAACGCCGGCCGCGGAGCGCGCTACACGTCGGGACGACGACCCGTCAGGCTGATCTATTCAGAGTCGTTCGAATCGGTGGGAGAGGCGTTGCGGCGGGAACGGGCGGTGAAGCGGCAGAGCCGGGCGCAGAAAGAAGATCTGATCAAGCGCCGCGTCTCCCGCGGCCAACACGGGAGACGCGGGTCGTCGAATTAAGCGACGCGCACGTTCTCAGCGCGTGGTCCCTTCGGACCCTGGCCCTTCTCGAACGTCACTGCCTGACCTTCACGCAGGTCGTCGAACCGGGTGTCGGCGCAGGCCGAGTTGTGAAAGAAGTACTCGTTGCCGTCGCTCGCCAGGATGAAGCCGAAACCCTTGTCGCTGACGAGCCGTTTGATCGTGCCGTTCGTAGGTGCCATTGCGAATCTCTCCTTGAGACGTGTGCTCTGAATTGATCCGCGCAGGACGGGGTGTTTCCGAAAGTGTCCGGCCCGCGTTAAGGCCGGTAGCGCTTTGTGAAAAGCTGGCTGGCCTAGATCTAGAGCGAAGCAAGCATACCCTATTTCAGGCCGAAACGTCAGTCGGCGGCGAACGCGAGCAACACATTTCCGGGGCGGAGCCCGAAGACGCCGTACCCTGAGCTGACGTAGACCATGCCGCCAGCCACCACCGGGGCGGGACCGTTCATCGAGCCGCCGTGCGCCCGCAACCCGTTGATTGTGGAGAACTCGCGGTTGGCGTCGAAGGTCCAGACGACACGGCCGTCCCTGGTCGAGTAGGCCCGGACCGCGCCATCGTTGGAAGGCGAGAACACGATACCCGGGATGGTCGTGACCGCTGAGAACTGGGCCCCGCTGCAGGCCCGGCTCGGCCTCCCGCAGACCGGGGCCTCCGGCGGTGCGTACCACGCGCGTGCACCCGTCGCGAGATCGACCGCGTGCAGCCCGCCCGGCGTCGGGTTGTAAATCTCGGCCACCGGAATGTAGACGCGCAGGTGATCGGCGGCGATGCCCCACTGGATCCCGCCGAGCCCACTACCCCCGCCGGCCCGATATCGCCAGACTACCTGGCCCCTGCGGTCCGGATCGAGCGCATAGGCGACGCCGGACTTCTGTCCGGCGACGATCACATCGCGACCGCCTGGCAAGGTCGCCAGGATCGGCGACGCGCCAAAGTCGAAGTCGGGCCCGGCACGCTCGCCGCAGTTGACGTCGCCCGGCGTGCAGCCGAACACGTCGGGCGTCGATGGCGCCATCTGCCGCGCCCACCGCATTTTTCCGGTCTTCAAATCGAGCGCCAGCACAGCGTCGGTGGCGGGCTGCGCCGCGCCGCTGTAGGTGTTGCCGACGCCGACGTAGAGCGCGCCGCGCTTGACATCGATCGTCGGCGCCGACCAGATCGCGCCGCCCGATGGGCCGCGCAACTCGGTACCGTCCGCATACTCGCGCAACAGCCGCGGCTCCTGCGTGATGGTGTAACTCTTCCAGATCAGGTCACCGGTTCGCGCGTCCAACGCGACGACGCTGCCGCGGAATGTACAGCAGGCGTATCCGGGCGGCTTGCCGCCTTCCTCGTACGATGATGTCGGCACGTAGAGCCGATCTTCGTAGAGGGCCGGCGACCCGGTCAGGCGCACCAGCGGATGCTCGTCGACTTTTCTGCTCCAGAGTTGGCGGCCGCTGGCGGCGTCGAGTGCGTAGACGAAGCCTTTTTGATCCGAGAAGTAGGCCGCATAGCCGGACTGACGCGACCCGGAAGAGCCCGAGCGGCTCCGGCGGCCAATCGACACCGACGCCCGCACGCCACCCTGTGCGGCGAACGTCCACACGACGCAACCGCTCACCGCGTCGAGCGCATAGACGGTGCCGTTCTGACTGCCGACATAGAGGCGTCCGCCGGCGATGGTCGGCTGCGCCCACGCCGAGGTCGCGTCGGGAAATCCGAACGCCCACTTGAGATGCAGGTGCGGCACCTGCTCGGCGGTCAGCCCGGCCTGATCGGCCGGTTGAAAATGCGTGTTGTCGATCGCGGGTCCCCAGCCGTTCCAGAGCGGACTGGCGTGCGGATCGCCCGGCGGCGGCCGTCGCCCGCAGTTCCCGACCGTATTGCCCGACAACGGCGCGCGCAGCCTGCGTCCGGTGAGGTACTCGGCGATGGCACGGCGCTCCTCGCCGCTCAGCGCCAGTCCCTGATATTTCATCGAGCCGCCGGTCAGCGCGTCGAGGATGGCCTGCGGCGAACGCCCGCGCAGCTCTTCGGGAGCCGGCGCACGGCCATCGTCTCCGTTGTGGCAACCGGCACAACTGGCGGCAAACAGCGCAGCGCCGCTCGCGGCGCCGGTGTCGGGCGGCTGTGTCGCGACCGGCCTCGCGAGGAGGCCAGTCAGGAGGAGCGCTGCGATGGCGGTCGATGCCGCAAAGCGGGAGATGACGACCCTACGCCAGCCGGACGTTCTCGCCCCGAGGGCCCTTGGGACCTTGACCGGTGTCGAAGGTCACCGACTGCCCCTCGCGCAGCTCGTTGAACGGCGTCTGGCAGCTGGACTGGTGGAAGAAATACTCGTTGCCGTCGCCCGCCGCGATGAAGCCGAAGCCTTTGTCGTGGACGAGCCGTTTGATGGTGCCGGTGGTCGTCGGCATGGCGTCTCCTTGTCGATCGATCGTTGTGCTACCGTTTCTGCTGTCCCGTCTTGGTGACTGTCATCTCGCTCAGCACCTGGCTGTCGACGGAGTAGAGCGTGAACGGCTGGTACATCTCGTCCCAGCTCTGTTCCGACCAGTAGACCTCGAGGTTGGGCGCTGGATTCCACCTGTTCTTCGGCGAGTTGTCGTACTTGCCGATGCCGAGGATCTTGCTGCCGGCGGGAATCTTCAGCGGCGTCTCGAGCTCGTATTCGATTTGCCAGTTGAAGTCGAACTTCGGCACGTCGAGAATGGTCTGCTCGCGGCCATCGGGATACACCACCACCCAGCGCAGGCTCTTGCCGCGCAGGTGCATGTGCGGCGACATGGCGTAGAGCGTGATGTCCTCGGTAACCGGCGTGATCCCGGTGAGCGACCAGTCCTCGGCGTAGGGCGGAATGTTCGGCGTCTTGCTGCGCCGGCGGGTGCTGCCCTCGTCGGCGGTGTACTCGACTTCCTTGCCTTCGGCGCGATAGAGCGACAGACCGCCCTTGGTCGTCGCGAGCGCGTCGCCGGCCTGGCGGATCAGAAGTTCGTGCGTGACCTGCGCCTTGTTGAACCAGATGCCGAGCCGCGTACGATCGACCGCCGGTTTGCCGATCGGGTTGTAGTGCACCTGCCAGTTGATGTATTTGCCGGCGGGAATCCGTTTGCCGATATCGGCGCGGTGCGAATCGACGCCCCGTCCCGGCACCCACGAGAGCAGCTTGTTGGCGCCAGGCAGCGCGGTGTCGTCGGCGCGCCCGGCTGCGCCGGCGCCGCGATCGGTCGATGCCTTGCCGTCGGGCATCACCAGACGGCCCTTGACGATCGTCGCCCCCTCCGGAAGGTCGACCACGAACACGCCGGCGTGATGCACGACCGCGCGATTGCCCGGACGAAGCTCGAGCGTCTCGGCGAAGCGATCCTCGCTCCACGGCACCTTGGAGTAGAACATCTGCACGCCGAGTTCGCCTTCGGCCGGAATCGAGAAGTCGATCGGCATCTCGAGGATCGCATCCGGCTCGCGTCCAAACGTCCAGCCTTCGGCAAACGTCGGCAGCGGCGGCAGGTCGGCGTCGCTGCCCCTGGGCGCGCCGCCCTCCACCCACGCCACGATGGTGTCGATCTGCGCCTGCGTCAGGCTGCGGTCGTTGCGCATCTTCAGCGAGTGTGCGGGATCGGCTCCCCACGGCGGCATCTCACGCGAGACCACCTTGTTCTTGATCACCTTGGCCCACGGCCGCACGTCCTCGTACGACGTGAGCGTCATCGGGGCGACCTCGCCACTGCGGTGACACGTCGCGCAATTGTTGAAGACGATCGGAGCCACGTCCTTCGAGAACGTGGGCACGGTGGCGGGGGCGGCATGAGCGCTGGCCACGATCGCGAGCGAACCGGCGAGCAGACAGGCAACGCGTTTCATCAGGCCTCCCGGCCGCGCGTGGAGCGCGGGCGTTTCAGGCCCGCGTCGGCGATCCCCAACAGGGCCCCGGCGCTGAGCCGCCGAATTGTAGCTCATTTGGCGGCGGCGACACACGACGGAGACACCAGCGTGACGGAGGTCACGTTGAGCCGGCTCAGGGGGGCTGCCTTGATGAACAGGCCCTTGACGATCACGGTGTGATCGCGCTGGGCCGGGAGGTTGAACTCGGACACACCGATCAGCTTGAAGACGTTCTTCCCGGCGGGCGGCGTCGCCGGTATGTCTTTCGCCGCCGGCGCGTTGGCATTGCTCGGCGCGGGATCGGTGGCCGCGGTCAACGTCCAGTTGTCGGGCGCCGCTTCCCTGAGACATCCGGTCACGCTGACGATCTCCACCTTCCGCGACGCCGGCGCGGCCTGGAGCAGGCCAAGCAGCAGAATCAGGCTCGTCATGGGCCGTATGATAATGCCGGTGCCCGAACCACGCGTCAGCGCCGGCGGAACGCCACCGGCGCACGATCCGGCCGGCCCGCGATGAGCGCTCGCGCGATTCCGCCCGCCGCGGCATTTCGTGCAGCCCTGGTGGCCACCGCCGTCGCGATCGCCACGCCAGCCGTCGCGCACGATCTCGAGAAGACGCAGGTCGCGATCACTTTTGCGCGCGACGGAGCGTTCGTGATCGACGTTGCCAACGATCCAGCCTGGCTGACGCTGCGCCAGCAGTCGATCCCCGGGCCGTTCGCCGATCGGGTGGTGATCTGGGTTGACGGCCACGAAATCCGGCCGTCATCGGTCGAGTTCAGGCCCGGCCCCCCCGCCGTGAACCGGCTGCACGGCCGCGTGCCGATCGGCGCCCGGACGCTGCGCTGGTTCTACGGCCTCGTGATCGATCCCTATCCGCTGACCGTTCGCCGCGCCGATGGACGACTGGTGGTGGAAGAGGTGGCCGGAGATGCCTGGAGCCGGACAATCGACCTCTCGAGACAGTTCCGCGCGCCGCTGCTGAGCGAGCGAGTGCTCGGCATCCTGATCGTGATGCTGCTGCTTCTGCCGGTCGCGCTCCGGTTTGTGACGCGACGCCGGATCGACACCAAGGACACCAGGGACACAGAGGAAATTCGTCGTACGGCTTGACCTGGTGTCCTTCGCGTCTCTGTGCCGAATCAGTCCTGCAATGAAGTGGCGTTCGCGGCTCGCACGAACTTCTGAATCCGCTGACCGTAGGTGTCGGCGGCGTAGACGGCGCCCTTCGAGTCGACGACGATTCCATGCACCCAGTCGAATTCACCGGGGCCCCAGCCCTGCTTGCCCCACATCGCCAGGATCTTGCCATCCTTCAGATTGAACTTGAGGACGCGCTCGTCCTTGTGATCGGCGATCCAGCCGATGCCATCGGTGCCTTTGCGCGAGACGTTGATGTCCCACGGGTTCCAGTCGTTGCGAATCTCGCGGATGTAGTTCAGATTCTTGTCGAACACCTCCACCCGGTGTCCTTCACGATCGATGATGTAAAGATTCTCGCTGGCGTCAACCGCGAGCTTGTGCGGAAGATTCCACTCACCCGGCCCCGTCCCCTTGTCGGGCGGCCCGCCGGCGCCCTTCCCGACCTGCTTGATGAACTTCCCGGTCTTGTCGAAGAGGATGACGCGGTTGTTGCCGTAGCCGTCGGTCACGATCATGTTGCCGTTGTGCAGGATGGCGATCCCGGACGGCAGGTTGAGATGCGTCGCGTCGTTGCCCTTCTCGTTGGTCGTCCCCAGTTGCAGGAGGAACTTGTCGAGCTTCGGGCTCAACTTGACGATGCGATGCGCGTCGCGCTCGATGACGTAGACGTTGCCGTCCCAGTCGACGCCGCCCGAGTGTTGCCATGACGGGTTGATGGTCTTGCCGTTGATGACCTGATCGGCGCCCGCCAGGATCAGGTTGCCGTCGGTGTCGAACACCATCACCGGCTTGACGCCGCGGTTGAACACGTAGATGTGATCGTGTTGATCGATGGCCAGGCCCGAGATGCCAGGCTGGTTGGTCGGCCCGGCCGCAGTGGCGTTCTGGCCGCCACCGGCGCCGCTGCGACCGCTGGCGCGCCGCGCCGCCGCCTGCGCTTCACGCTCGGCCGGTGGCGGGGGCGCGTCCTTCAAACCGAAATACATTCCGGCCGGCAGCTTGGGCCAGTTCGGCACGAGCTTGTAGCCGCCGTCGCCCTGGGCGAGAACAGTCGCCGTTCCCGCCGCGAGCAACATCGTGAGGATCACACGTCGCATTGGTGGACTCCTTCTTCCTCAGCCATCAGATATTGGATTGGCCTTCTCGAGCGGCAGCATGAACACGCTCATGCCGTACAACATGCCGAGTGCCATGTTCATCATTACGCCGCCGGCGACCGGGCAGCCAGCGGTTGGCGCCGGTCATTTCGCGCCCGCTGCGTCCTTGCGCCACCAGGGATTGCCGTAGTTGCGGAATGGACCGCCGTCGACCGACACCGACGTCGCCACCTTGTAGTTGAACGGCGACATCGTGCGGATCGTCTGCTTGATGCGGACGGAGTGGCCGTTGTACGTGAAGGGCGTGCCGTCGAGCAGGATGTTGTAGATGCCGCCGAGATCGCCGCCGATGGTGCCGGTTTGCGTGTAGGTCATGCCGCGGCTGTCGGTGATCTCACGCGAGATCGTCTTCGCTTCTTTCTGATAGGCAATCTCTTCGTGGCTCGTGAACTTGCCTCCGGGACCGGTCGCGGTCGTGTCGGCCTGATATCGCTTCCCTGGCTCGATCACTTTGTACACCGTCGTCCCGGTCACGCTGCCCGACTCGCCGAGCGCGCCCTCCGGCATGTCCCACTCGAAGGTCCAGGTGCCGGGAAAGTAGGCGTCGAAGTTGAACAGCGGCAGCTCGTCGCCGACCTTGGTCGGCCGGCCGAGCTCCGGCATCTGTCCCTTCGGCAGTGTCTGCTCATCGGATGGTTGCGCGGCGATCGCAGCGGTGGCGAACGCCACGGCCGTCAGTGTGAGGAGCCTCAATCGCATCGCGGACGGAATGTATACCCAGCCGAGGATGAGGTCAACGCGAGAGGCGCCGCTCGTGCAGGGTCCGGCTGAAGCCGGACACTACCCTAGTGGAACCCTAGTGGCGACCTTCGTGTCGGTAGGGTGCGGCTTCAGCCGCTTCAGCCGGACCTTACCGTCAGGGTAAAACCCGACGCGTTCAGCGCCTGGGCAGCGCGAACGCCAGAATGAGATCGCCCCCGCGGCGACCGCGCTCGCCACCGCCCGAGGCGACGGTGACAAACTCTTCCCCGTTGACCATGTAGACCGATGGCGACGAGAAGACACCGCCGCCGGTGTTGAATTTCCACAGCAGCTGACCACTCGTCGCATCGTACGCGAACAGGTAGCCGGCGGTGTTGCTGCCGGTACCGACGAACACGAGCCCACCGGCGGTGACGACCGAGCCGGCCTGCCCCCAGCCGTCGAACGTCTGCTGCCACGCGAGCTCGCCGGTGCTCGGATCGAAGGCGGAGAAATATCCGCGCGCGGTACGGCGTGCGCCGAGCGGACTGTCGACCGCGTTGACATAGAGCAATCCGGTGCGCGGGCTGTAGGACAGCGGTCCGTAGTTGGCGCCGCCTTCGGTGCCCGGCGAGTAGATTTGATTCGGTCCGGGCGGCGTGAACGCCGGCACCAGCGTCGCGGTCGCAAGCCGCTCGGCTGGCACGTCGGTGGGAAACAGCGGCGACACCGGCTTCATCGGCTGACCGCCGGCGGTGAACGGCATCGGCTGCGTCGGCCACGGCTGCTCGCCCGGTCGTGTCGTTTGGGTCGGGACCGGCATTTCCCTGATCGCATGCACTGGCACACCGGTCTCGCGATTGAGGATGTAGAGATAGCCGTTCTTGCTCGCTTCCGCCAGCGCCTTCACGCGCTGACCGCGGACCTGCATGTCGAAGAGGATCGGCGGGCCGCCGGAGTCGTAGTCCCAGACGTCGTGGTGAACCTGCTGGTAGTGCCACGTGAGCTCGCCGGTGGCGAGCGAGAGCGCGAGAATCGAATCGGTGAAGAGGTTCGTGCCGATTCGCTTCGCACTGTCGCCGAACGGGTTGCCCACCGCGACGTATACCAGCCCCAGATCGGGATCGATGGACGGCGTCTCCCAGATCCCGCCGCCGTTGCGCTCGCCGCCGACCCACGTCGGCCCCGCGAGTTCCCAGCCACGATCGCGGCCGTCCTGCGGAATGGTGTTTATAATCCGCGCCATGCGAATGATTGTGGCGCTCATCGCGATGTGGTTCCTCGGTGCGCAGACCTACCCGCCGCCGTATCCACGGGCCGGCACCAAGGCCTTGATCGACAACGCGCGAGCGCAGGTCTGGGATGTATCCTGGCCGAAGTCCGCCACTCCTCCAGGAATTCACCGTCATCTCTACGACATGACCGGTTTGTACTACTGGCCCGGCGATCGCCGGATCACACAACCGGACGGCACGACCCGCAACATCAGCACCGCGGCGGGCCGAATTCAATGGCAGCTCAAGGGCATCACGCACATGGAGGAAGGGATCAGCGACGATCCGCTGCGCGCCGTGATGATCGAACTCAAAGGCGACGGATCGGCGGGCAACGTAGTGAAGACGTCGGGGATCCCGATCTTCGCCGTCGACACGATGCCGCTGCTCGACAACGAGCGGGTCACGGTCTGGGACTACTCCAGGGCGTCACAGGCCTCGAAGCACAGTCACCCCATGGACACTTTTGTGGTCTGGACGGAAGGCCGCGCCGGCCATGCGGCCTTCATCGCCGCCGGTACGGTCCACAGCGACGAGCCGATCGGGACGGCCGCCAAGGCGACGATCTTCGAACTCAAGTAGCGGGCGCCGGCAGGCGATCACTCCACCCGCGGCGCGCGCAGATCCCGTCCGGCCTGATGCAGCACCGCCGCGGTCGCCCGGCCGCCGGCGTCGACTTCGAAGGTCAGCTGCGCGTCGACCAGCTTGAGAAAGAACTCGCGCGGTCCGGTCGCGAAGATCTCGACACGCGGCTGTCCGGTGATCTGCGTGAAGAAATGCGTGTCCTCCCTGAAAAACATCACGAACGCATTCGGCGCGAGCTGATAGCGCCCGACGTAGCCATCGAACACCTTGGGATCGAGCGCGATCTCCTTCGGCGCCACCGGCTCTCCCTCGATCCGCCGGGCGCGCTGATCCACGCCGTTCTGATGCAGCACGAGAGCCGAGGCTTTTCCCCGGGCGTCGACCTCGAAGGTGATCTGCGCGTCGACGATCTTCAGAAAGAAGTCCCTCTCGCTCTCCGGGTAGATCTCGAACCTGGCCTGCCCGGTGAGCTGCTCGAAGAGGCGGCTGCCATCGCGGGTGATCGTGAAGATCGCGGCAGGCGCGAGCTGGTAGCGCCCGACGTATGTGTCGAGGCTCTGCGGATCGACAGCGATCTCGCTGTGCGCCTTCGGCGGTACCGCGGGCGGCAGCAGGGGCAACGACGGGTCGAGCAGGTGACGGCCGATGTCGTCGGGGCCGGCCACCGTGCCAGCGTTCGACAGGACCACGACCCCCACCCTCGTCTTCGGATCGAAGCCGAGGAAGGTGCGATAGCCAGCCGTGCCGCCGTTGTGCCAGATCAGGTCCTTGCCCTTCGACGTCAGCACGTGCCACCCGAGTGCAATCGACAGATCCGGCGCGCCGGTCGGCCGCCGCACCATTAGCATCGCCGCCATCGCCGGCGCGAGCGGCGTGTTGACATAGCCCATGTTCGCCGCGAGGAACGTCAGGAGATCGTTGGTGGTCGATCGCAGCGCCCCGGCGCCCGCCAGCACCGGCACATCCCAGTTCGACACCGGGGCCAGCATGGGGCCGTGACCCACCGCGAACCTTGCCTTCATCTCCGGCGTCAGGGTGACGACGGTGCTGGTCATGCCCAGCGGCCTGGTCACGCGTTCGCGAACCAGCGCTTCATAGTCGGAGCTCTGCGCCCGACGCGTCAGCGCGTGACCAAGCAGACCGCCGCCCAGGTTCGAGTACCTGGTACTGACGACCGATGTCGCGGGTCAGCTGGTACCCGGAAAGGAATGTGTAGAGGTCTTCCACCGAGTAGTCGGCGTATGGATTGGCCGGGTCTTTCGGCGCCATGTTGGTGGGCAGCCGCGGCAGGCCGGACAAGTGCGTCGCCAGATCTTCCAGCGTGATGGCTCGACCGCCGCGGCCCGGCATCTTCACCGTCGCCGGCAGGAATTTTCCCACCGGGTCGGTCAACGCCACCTCGCCGCGCTCGGTTGCTTCGGCGAGCAGCAGCGATGTGAAGACCTTGGTGATCGAACCGATTTCGAAGATGGTGTCGCCGTCGAGCGGCCGGGAATCGTTCTTCGCGAGATGGCCGTACGACACCACCCGCCGCCCCGCCGGCTCGATCACGCCGACGACCATGCCGACGCTCTGTTTCTGCACATCGATCCGGTCGACGAGGATCTTGCGGATCTCGTCGTTGGACGGCACGGCCGATGTCTGTCCGGCAGCGGCGCCTGGCGCCAGGACGGCGAGCACGGCGAGCACGACAAGTGACGTCCGCATCTTACTGACCTGCGCTGCTCTTCTTGACGGAGCGCCACGCCCTCCCCTGCTCGCGCACCAGATCGACCAGGTTGCCCATCGCCAGGTTGACGTCAATCAGGTGCAGCCCCCAGCTCGCGTTCACCTGACCGTTGGCCATCACGTCGCCGACAATGTCGTCGGCACGCGGATCGGCGGGGTTGCCGTGCACGCTGACCTCGAGATACGACCCGTGCTCGTTGGCCACGCACTCGGCCGTCAGCAGACCGGGCACGCTCACAAACGGCGTGTCGATCGGCTTGGATGGCGTCACCCACGCGCGCGGTTCCGCCGACGAGCCGACGATGCTGCGACCGCCCGCGGCCAGATACGCGTGCAGCTGCCCGCTGCCGCCGCCGAGCGCCGCGGGGTTCACGCAGGCTGACATCATGCCCTCGCCCCGCACGCGGCCGAAGCGCGAGTTCGCCGGCGGAGGGATCGTTGATCGGAACGACGCATAGGTCACGACGCAGCCGGTCTGCGACGCCGCGTGACACAGCGGGAGGTGTTGAAATGCGCCACCGACGTCCTTCCCTTTCGGCACCGCCAGGCTGGTGCCGAGCAGCAGCGCCGACACGATCTTCGATTGCACCGGCTTGCCGTCGATCTCGCTGCGAATCAGCTGGGTCAGGACGCCAGAACCCTGCGAGTGACCGATCAGCACTGCGCCGCGGCCGTTGTTGTCGTGTTGGAGGTAGTAGTTCCACGCGTCGAGCACGTCGTGGTAGCCGAGCGCGCGATCGACCGAGATCGGACTGCCGGTCGTCGCCGCGCGGAGCGCCGTGAGCGTGGCCTGGCGATACAGCGGCGCGTAGACCTTGCATTGCGACGCGAACCGCGCCAGCTGGGCGCGGACCACGCCGTTCTCCTCGGCGCCGGCGATCATGTCGCTGTTGCCGCCAGGATCGGTGGATACGGTCGGATACACATAGAAGCAGTCGATCGGTGCGGCGGGAATGGCCTTCCAGTCCTCGCGGGTCAGCGTGCCGTCCGCAGCGACGATGGTCGTCGTCTGATCGACCGCGCACGCGTCCTGGCGGCCGGGACGGCACAACCAGTTCCTGCCGTCGCCGTAGTCGTTCTTCGCCGTCTGCGCCGACGCCGACGCCGCCAGCGCCAGGATGAAGATCATGCGTTTCAGCACGGAGCCTCCTGTTCGCACTATACCGATGTCAGCCGCCCTCGCGGCGGCTCTGATGACGCCTACACCTTCGCGAACTCTTTCATCAGGCGCACACCCTTGGTCTCTGGCAGCGTCCAGACCATCGCCCCGGCGAGCAGCGCGAATGGAACCGCCAGCGCGATGCCGGCGCCGAACGTGAACCGGGCCGCGACCATGCCGATGACCACCGGCGCCAGAAACTGCACACCCCTCGCGGTGTTGTAGATGATCCCGAGCGCTGCTGCCCGCACCGAGGTCGGGAACACCTCGTTCAACAGCGGGCCGATGCAGCCCCAGTTGCCTTCGCCGAAGCCGACCAGCAGCATGAACCCGAACGTCGTCAGGGTGTAGCCGCCGGCGGCGGTCCAGCCGAGCGTGATCATGGCGAGACCCAGCGCCTTGATCACCGAGAACGCGGTGAAGCTCGGGCGACGGCCGAACCGGTCGCTGGAGTAACCGAACGCGACGTAGCCGGCCACCGAGCCGATCTGATCCATCAGCAGCAGAGTGGCCACCTGCCCCAGCGACAGCCCGCGCGTTTCGTGGAGATAGGTCGGCAGCCAGATGGTCTTGAACCAGTACGCCGCCATGTTGAACGTCGTTACCGACAGCGCCAGCGCGGTCGTCTTGCGCAGCGCCGGACCGAGCATCTGGCCGAGCGCGGCGACGTAGCCGAGCCGCCTGTTGACGCCGTCCTTCACGCTCAGCAGCCAGACGTCCGACTCCGGCATCTGCCGGCGGATGCCGACCACCAGCAACGCGGGCAGCGCCGACAGCATGAACGCGAGGCGCCAGCCGATCACCGGGGCCATCAAGTTGCCGACCATCGACGCGAAGAAGCGTGCGAACGCCGATCCACTCTGGAGATACGAGCCGTAGCGGCCGCGGATCTGCGGCGGCACCGTCTCGCCGACCAGCGCGTGCGCTACCGCCCACTCGCCGCCGACCCCGATGCCGGTGACGGCGCGCGCCGCAAGCAGCGTCCAGAAGCCGGTGGCCATCCCCGAGGCCAGCGTGCCGACGCTGTAGACCAGGATCGTGACCATCAGCAGCGGTTTGCGGCCGTAGCGGTCCGCCATCGCGCCGCCGATGAAACCGCCCATCGCGGTGAACGCGAGCGCGGTGCCCAGCAGCGTCGCCACCTCGTTCGGCCTGAGCGCGAGGTCCCCGACAATCGACGTCGACGAGATTAGAAAGCTGAGGAGCAGCAGGTCATAGAAATCGAAGATCCAGCCGATGAACGAGAACGCGAGAATCTTGCGGTGAATGGGCAGAACGGTCGGACTCTCGCTCAGCAGCGCCATGCGAGGCCTATGTTAAGGTAACCGCCACTCAGGATGACAGAACAACCGGGACCTGTCGCGCGCCTCGCGCTGGCGCTGACCGACTGGACCGAACGATGGGTTCCCGATGCGTTCATCTTCGCCTTGATTGCGACCGTGCTGGTGATCGCCGCGGCGCTGGCCGCGACGCCGGCAACGCTGCTGGAAACGGTCGACGCGTGGGGTCGCGGCTTCTGGGATCTGATCCCGTTCACGCTGCAGATGGCGCTCGTCATCATCACCGGCCACGTGCTCGCCACCTCGCCGCCGATGGGGCGTCTGATCAGGGTGATTGCGTCGTGGCCGCGATCGCCGCGCGGCGCCGTGGCGCTGGTCGCCTTCTTCGCGCTCGCCAGCAGCTGGTTCAACTGGGGCTTCAGCCTCGTCTTCAGCGCGGTGCTGGCGATCGACATCGCGCGCCGCGTGGATGGCGTCGACTATCGCGCGCTGGCGGCCGCCAGCATGCTCGGTCTCGGCAGCATCTGGGCTCAGGGACTCAGCGGATCGGCGGCGCTGCAGATGGCGACGCCCGGCGCGCTGCAGCCCGCCATCCGTGACATCGTCTCGCGCGGCGGCGTCGTGCCCGGCGGGTTGATCCCCTTCCGCCACACGATTTTCCTCTGGCAGAGCTTCGCGGCCGTCGCGGTCGAGATCGTCGTCGTTGTCGGCGTGATGTACTTCGCCACTCCGCCGGCGGGACGCGGCAGGACCGCCCGGGATCTCGGCATACGCCTCGATCCCGCGAACGCTGGAACCCGGAAGCGAGAACCGGAATCCTTGACGCCCGGCCAACGCCTGGAACATTCGCGGTTCCTGACCTGGTTCGTGGTCGCGCTCGGCGGCACTTATCTCGCGCGATATTTCTGGCAGGCGGACGAACCGTTGAACGCACTGAACTTGAACATCCTGAATCTGGCATTCCTGTTGCTCGGATTTCTCCTGCACGGGACGCCGGCGCGGCTGATGCGCGCCGTGCAGGACGCCACACCCGCGGTGTGGGGCGTCATTCTGCAGTTCCCGTTCTACGCCGGCATCGCCGGCATCATCACCACGACCCATCTGAGCCAGCAGGTGGCGGGCATGTTCGTGCGCATCTCGACGCCGGCAACCTTTCCGCCGCTCGTCGCGCTCTATTCGGCCGTGCTCGGCGTGTTTGTACCGTCCGGCGGATCGAAATGGGTGATTGAAGCGCCGTACGTGATGGGCGCGGCACACACGCTGAAGGTGCATCTCGGCTGGGTGGTGTCCGCCTACGATCTCGGCGAGGCGCTGGCCAACCTGCTGCAGCCATTCTGGATGTTGCCGATCCTCGGGTTGTTCAAGCTCGGGGCACGCGACGTCATGGGTTACACCATCGTCGTCTTTCTCGCGCTGACGCCGGTGGTGCTCATCCTGGTCACGCTGCTGGGACTGACGCTGCCCTATCCGTTGTAAGACGCGGGCGATCGCACAGTTCGGTAACATCTGTCCGGAATGTCCACACGTCGATCGCCGCGCCGCCAGCATCAGCCGCGGCCGCTGGCTCCGCCAGCCCCCTCGTCACGCATCTGGTGGCGCGTGGCGCTGCTGCTGGTGGTGGGCGGCGCGATCTACGCCAACAGCGTCGACGGCCCGTTCGTGTTCGACGACGGCGTGTCGATAGTCACCAACGGCAGCATTCGCACCTGGTCGAGCCGCCTGCTGGCGGCGGGACGCGAGGTGCCGACTGCGGGCCGCCCGCTCGTCAACCTGTCGATGGCCGTCAACTACGCCCTCGGCGGCCTCGCGGTACGGGGCTATCACCTCTGGAACATCGGTTGTCACCTGCTTTGCGCCATCGTACTGCTGATGGCGGCACGCCGCGCGCTGCTCCACGCTCGGGTGCCGGACTGGCTGCGGCAGTCGGCCGCGAACGTCGCGCTCGTCATCGCGCTGATTTGGATGGTTCACCCGCTCAACAGCGAGGTGGTCGACTACCTGACCGAGCGCAGCGAATCGATGATGGCGCTGGCATTCCTGATCACCATGTATGCGAGCGACCGCGCGCTTGGGTCGAAACGCCGACGCCTGTAGCAGGCGATCGGCGTCGCGTCCTGCGCCGCGGGCATGGCGTGCAAGGAGTCGATGGTCACGGCGCCGGTTGCCGTCGTCCTCTACGATGCCACCCTCGTTTTCGGCTCGCTGGCGCAGGCCGTGCGGGAACGATGGCGCTACTACTGCGCGCTGGCGGCGACCTGGCTGATCCTGATCGCGCTGCTGCGCACCGGCGCGCGAATCTACTCGGCCGGCTTCTCCACCGGCGTCTCGCCGTGGGTCTACCTGCTGAACCAGACGATCATGCTGGTGCGCTATCTGCGGCTCGCCGCCTGGCCGACTGCGCTGGTCGTCAATTACGGCTGGCCGCGCGCGCTGACGCTCACCGAGGTGCTGCCCTACGCGCTGGTGGTGGTCGGGTGCCTTGTCGCGACGGCACTCGCGCTCTGGCGACGGCCCACGCTCGGCGTTCTTGGCGCCTGGTTCTTCCTGACGCTGGCGCCGACGTCGAGCATCCTGCCGATCGCGACCGAAGTCGGCGCCGAACGCCGCATGTATCTGCCGCTGATCGCGCTGATCGCGCTCGCGGTGATCGGCCTCGCGTGGGCCGTCCGTCAGCTCGCCCGCGGTCCCGCCATCGCTGCGACCGTGGCGGCGGCGGTCGTGGCCGCGCTGGCCGCAACCACGATGGCGCGGAATCGCGAGTACCAGTCGCCTCTGGGTCTGGCCGAGACCGTGCTCGCGCGGTGGCCGACGCCTTCGGCCGAAGCCGGGGTCGGCCAGGCGCTCGCGGTCGCCGGCCGTCACGATGAAGCGATCGCCCGACTCGAGGAAGCCGCGCCGCGTTTCGCGCGGGCCTATTACCATCTCGGCGGCGAACTGTTCAACCAGGGCCGGATCGACGAGGCGGTTCCCGCGCTCGAGCAGTTCGTGCGCCTCGAGCCGATGCTCGCAGAAGCGGTCCCGGCGCGCACGATGATCGGCCGCGCCTTCATGTTGCAGAAACGCTGGCCGCAAGCCGAGGAACAACTTCGGCTCGTGCTCTCGATGACGGCGTCGGGCGATCGCGCGCACACAACCGCCCTCGGATTTCTCGCCGACAGCCTGTTCGCCGATCAGGACTTTACGGCGGCGCGGCCCGCCTACGAAAGTTACCTGCAGGCCCGCCCCGACGACGCCGGCGCGGTCACCAACCTGGCGGTATCGCTCTCCGCGCTCGGCCAATTGGACCAGGCCGTCTCCGCCTTTCGACGCGCGGTCGACCTGAATCCCCGAGACGAGCAGGCCCGTCGCAACCTGGCGATTGCGCTGCAGGATCAGGCGCACGCGGCGGGGCGCTGATCGCGGATCAACGCCGCGGCGCACGACCGGCCGCGGCGTAGGCGGCCGCGAGGTTCTTCTGCGCCGCCGCCGAATCGGGCTGCAGCCGCACCACTTCGCTGAATTCGTGGATGGCGTCGTCGAACCGACGCTGCGCCAGCAGCACGTTGCCGAGATTGTTGTGCGCATTGGCGTACCCTGGATCGATCCGCAGCGCCTGGCGGTACTCGGCCGCCGCCTCGTCGAGCCGGCGCGCGACGGTGAGCGCCGTGCCGAGGTTGTAGTGCGCCGGCGCCGATTGCGGCCGGAGCGACAGCCCGGCGCGGAAATGCGCAATCGCACCGTCGGTCTTCCCCACCTCCAGGTAGAGCAGCGCCACGTCGTCGTGCAGCGCAGCCTCCTGCGGACGCTTCTCGATCTCCGTCTCGTAGCCCTTGATGTCTTCCAGCGCCACCTTGTGGCGGAAGTCGCGGCTGATCAGGTCGAGATCGCGGTCGCTCGCGGTGATCACCTGAATCCACAGGTCGCCCATCTCCTCCGCCGACCGCTGCCCCCAACGGGCGCGCACCGGCGGATGCTCGGGATTCCTCGGATTCGCCGGCGAGTTGTCGTAGGTATAGGTCATCGACAACGTCGTGCCCTTCGGCAGGCGCAGCGGCGTCTCGTAACGGAAGACGTGTTGCCAGCGGAAGTCCCAGTCCTTGATGACGACGAGCGGCCGTGTCGATCCGTCGGGCAGTGTCGCATCGCCGCGGACCTCGCGGGCGCGGTAGTGCGCGTGCGGTTGCAGCGCGGCGACGTCGACGTCCACCGGCAGCACGTATGAGTCGGTGACGACGTAGTGCGGGTCGCCGGCCGGGATGTCGATGTCCTGTCGCCCGAGCCGCAGCATCGCCGGCGCGCGGCCCGGCGGATCGGCGCCGAAATACAGCCCGATCGACGGGGCCACCGTCTCCGGCTTGCCGGTCGGCTGCATGTGCAGTTCGACGACGAGATCGGTGTGCGTGTCGAGCGTCCAGGCGAGCCCCTTCGGCAGCAGCGGCCCGGCCTGGCCTGGCGTCCACCCCAGGAAGTGGCCGTCGGGGTACTCGGCGCTGCGGGCGATAAGGCCGTCGTAGCCGGGGCCGGGATCCGCCTCGTCGAGCCGCCGCGACGTCGGCGTGCGATCGATGCGGATGTTGGCGTGGTGGACGACGCGCGGATTACCGGGACGGAATTCGAGGCCGCGCACGTAGCGCGTCACCTGAGTCGGAATCGGGATGACGAAGATATGGAAAGCGTCGGTGCCGTCGGCGGCGAGCGCGTACGGCTGATCGAGCTGCAGAATCAGATCGGGTTTACCGAGCTGCCAGCCCTCGGTCCACGGCGGCGGGCCGTGCACCTGCGCGGCGGCGGCCGGGTTCCCTTCGAGCGCACCCTCCGCCGCCCACCGCTGCAGCAGCGTGATCTCCGCCGCGCTCAGCGGGTGCTGTCCGATGAACGGACCGAGTCCGGGCTCCACCTTCCACGGCGGCATCAGGCGATCGGCGGTGACCTTGGCGATCTGCGACGCGCGGCGCCTGGCGTCGGCGTAGGTCATCAGGCTGAAGGGCGCGGAGCCACCGGGGTGGTGGCAAATGGCGCAGCGATCGGCGAGCAGCGGTGCGATGTCGGTCGCATAGGTGACAGGTTGGGCGTGCGCCGATGCGGCGCCGAGGACAAGCGCCAGAGAGGCCTGAAAACCGGCGCGACGGATCAGGCGCTGCCGCCTTCCGAGGATCGGGCGCCTGGTGTTCGCCCGGATCGGGCGATTCGTCATCGCGCGAAGTCCGCGATGAAGCAGCCGACCGCCTGGGTCGTCGCCTCCGGCGACGGCTTGCCCGCCTCGATCGCAGTCAGCACTTCGAACAGATCGCGGCGGGTCGGCGCCGGCCGCTCGCGGCCGAGATCGACGAAGCGATCGTCGATCCGCCCGCGGTAGACGACGCGGCCGCCGGCGACGACCGCCACTTCGGGCGTGATGGTGGCGCCGGTGAACTTCACCAGGGCCAGCGCTGGATCGCGGACCGGATCCATGACGCCGGCGTAGGCATAGGCGGCCATATGTTCGCGGATCTTTCCCGCGTCGTCGGCGCGATCCGGGTAGACGAGGCGGAACACCACGCCTTTCGGGCCGAACGCCTCCGCGATGCGGCGGATCTCGGGTGCGTAGCGGTTCGAGACGGGGCACTCGGTGCTGGTGAAGAGAAAAACGATCGCCTTCGTGCCCGCCGGAGCCTGCAACGCATCCACCGGTGCGCCGGAAAGCGCCTGCACGAGGACGGCGAGCAGCGGCAGAATCGACATGGGTCGATAGTACACAAAAAGAGGGCTCAGGGCTGAGGGCTGCCAGCCCTTAGCCCCGAGCCCTTCGGTAGCCCTAAGCCCTAATAAGCTTCTACCAGTTCACCACCGCGCCGATGCGCAGCAGCCGACCCTGAATGATGCTGGCCGGCAGCAGGTAGCTGCCACCCGAGCCGTTCAGGCCGGTCGCCGTCGCCCCCGCCGCGATCGGCGTGAACGTCGTCGACTTCACGCTGAAATACGCGTCGGTGTTGAGTGCGTTGAAGATGTCGATCTTCGGGTCGATCTTCAGGCGTCCAATCGTGATGCGCTTGGCCACCGAGACGTCGAGCTGGTTCATCCGCGGCGTCTGCAAGATGCCCGACGCGACGAGCGGCACCGACAGCGAGGAGGCGACCAGACCGGGCGCGACGAGCGCGCCGACGACGCAACCCTGCGACGCCGAGGAGCCCGGGCAGACCAGATAGCGCGTGCTGGCCGTCACCGTGTAGACCGCACCCAGACCGCTCATGCTGGTGAAGTTCGGGGCGCCGGCGCCGCCCGACGTGAGCGCCTGGGTTCCCAGTTGGTAGCCGGGCAGCGCCTGGTAGGAGCCGCTCAGGATGAGCCCGGCAACCGGCAGCGGCACCGTGCCGGCCAGCTTGAACTGGGTGCGCCACGGAAGGCCGCTCTTGCTCTGATCGCAGTAGTTGGTGCTGCCGATCGTCACCAGGAAGTTCGGGTTGGTCGCCGCCGCGCTGCAGGTGTTGGCCACCGTGCGGTCGGTCGCTGAGCCGCCGAAGATCCGGGCGCCGTGCGGCAGCCGCGCGTTGAAGCTGAGCTCGAGCGCGTTGTAGGCCTGCTTCAGATTGGTGTCGTTGGTGTCGACGTTCTGCACCGCCCGCGCCACCGTCGCGTTGATCGAGTCGTAGACGGTGACCGGCGAGCCGTCGATCGGGCTGAACACGGTGACCGGGCGGAAATTCGGATTGGTCACCACACCGTTGGAATAGGTGCCGGGATTGAGGATGTTGTTGCGCTCCCAAATCTGCCGGCTGTCGTTGTGGTAGAACTCGGCGCCCACCGACACGCCGCGCATCAGTTCATGGGTCACGCCGACGTTGAACTGATCGACGTAGGGTCGCTTGACATTCGGATCGGGGCTCGAGAGCGAAGCGATTCCGAAGTTGGCCGGCACCGGCGCGAAGTTGATCTCGCAGCCGGCCGTAAGATAGACGCAGCCGCGGGCGCCCTGGGCGATATCGTCGCCGTTGACGTCGGTCCAGGCCGCGCTGGTTGTCTGCACGAATGCCGGATCGTAGAGCGAGGCGAACGTCGTGGTCGCCGCCGCCGCGAAGCGGTTGTAGCCGAAGCGCACCGCCGTCTTTCCGGTGCCGAAGACGTCGTAGACCGCGGCGACGCGGGGCTGGAGCGTGCCCCACGTCGGCAGGGAGATGTCGGCGAATTCGGGCAGGTTGGCGATGCGGCCGGTCTGCGTGGGCATCCCGACGACCTCTTCACTGACGTGCTCGAAACGGGCGCCCACGGTGAGCGACAACCGGTTCAAGTTCCACACGTCCTGCGCGTAGACGCCGATGTTCCCGTTCAGGCGCTCGGCCGACCGGATCGGCGTGTTGAGCAGGGTGACGGTGGACGGCTTCCCGCTCAGATAGTTCTGATACACGTCGCCGTTCGCGAAGTAGTTGTGGTTGAAGACGCCGAACGAGTCCTGGAAGCCCACCTTCAGGCTGTGCGTGCCGGTGACGTAGGACATCGACCCCTGCAGGTTGTAACGATCCGGGTACTGCCCGTTCTCTGCCGCCGAGGCAGTCGAAGTCGTGCCCAGCTGCGAATCGACGTGACGGGCGTTGGCGAGCCACGCGGCCGAGCCGAACGGCTGCTCGATGCCCGGCTGGTAAAGGTTGTTGTAGCGCTCGACGTTGCTCGAAAAGCCGCCTTCGATCAGCAGCTTGTTGGTCACCGGCGTGGTGTATTTGATCATGTTGGTCGTGTAGAGCGGCGAGTTCCACACCACCGACGAAGTCGTCTGATCGTCACCGGTGGCCATCGCCGCGCCGCGCACCTTGTGGATGCGGTCGTAGTAGCCCGACAGCTTGTTGCGTGGGCTGATCTGCCAGGTGAGACGGACCAGGCCGCTGTACTGATGCTGCGGATCGACGCCCTGCGGGCAGAGGTTGCCGCCCTTGCCGGCGAGCGCCGCCGAACAGGCTGCGATGCTGGCGGGCGAGCCGTCCGACACGTAGGTGCCGGCGATCGGCTTGTTCACCACGAAGAGGCGCGCCGATCCGAAGAACCACACCGAGTCCGTCTTGATCGGACCGCCGATAGTGAAGTTGGTGTCGTTGTACTTGCCGATCTTGTCCACCGACTTGACACCCAGACCGGCGAGCCGATCGGTGAGGTTGTCGCTCTGGATGGAGCTGCTCTCGTAGCCCTGAAAGATCGAGCCGCTGATCCGGTTGCCGCCTTCCTTGGGCACCAGGTTGATCTTGACGCCGCCGGTCGGCGAGTCGACGTTGCCGCCGCCCGTCTGGTAGACCATTTCCTGGTTGCCGGCGTCGTTGGTGTAGGTCTGGATCGCGCCGTCGCCCTGCAGTCCGTTGATGATCATGCCGTCCATCATCAGCGAGGTCTGCGCTGCGCCGAGCCCGTGCACCGTGAAGTAGGTCTGCTGCATCGCCTGCGAGCCGCCCACGTCCGGCGCGGTCAGCGTCACCCCGACCACCAGTTGGCCGACCGACTGAATGGTGTGCGCGCTGGGCACCGCGTCGAGAATCTCGCGCGACAGCACCTGCGCCTTGGTGTTGCTCTGGACGTCGACCACCGGCGATTCGCCGGATACGGTGACCGTCTCTTCCATGGCGCCGACTTTCAAATCGGCGTTGATCGTCGAGGTGAAATTCGACGGCAGCTCGACGCCGTCGCGCTTCACCGCCGAGAAGCCCGGCAGGTTGAAGGTGATGGAGTAGGTCCCGGGTCGCAGGTTTTCAATGCGATACAGTCCGTTGGCGTCAGTGGTTACGGAACGGACCTTCTCGATCAGCGCCGGACTGGCCGCTTCCACTGTCACGCCGGGAAGTACCGCCCCGGTCGCGTCCTTCACTACTCCGGTAAACGCACTCTGCGCACGCACGGTGGCGGGGAGCATGAGACACCCGAGCGCCACGGCGAACACCATTCCAATACGACTTCTCGTCATGCGAAATCCTCCTCAGTCGACAGGTCCGACAGAGATTTAGCTGGCGTGAGGATATGGCGCATCGTTGCAGGAATCCAGATAGAAATTGCAATTGGAGATACGGATTGCATCCCAATTCTGGAAATTGGATCGGCTAGGGCATCCGCAGCGGTTCTCCCTTTTGATACACGTCGATCCGTTGACGGAATTGCGCCGCTGCCGCCGTCTGGCCGGCCGCGATCGTCAGCGCCAGCCCGAGTCGCGCGGCGCGAAGCGCATCTTCGTACCGGCCCACCGCCGCGTACGCCGCCGCCAATGCGTCAATCACAGTGACATCCTGGTGACGTGTCGCCTGATCGGCGCGCTCGGCAAGGCTTATCGCCGTGGCGCCATCGCGCAGCGACGGATCCGACGAGGTCGCCCGGATCCAGGCAAGTCCGGCGAGCGCCTGAACATTGTCTGCCCTGAGGGAGAGCGCGGCGGAAAACTGCGCGGCGGCATCGGCGGCGCGGCCCTGGATGGCCAGCAGCTGCGCGAGATTGGTGTGCGACTCCACATTGTCGGGACGCAGCGCCGCGGCCCGTCGGTAGTGCTCGATCGCCTCATCCGCGTGCCCACTGATCTGAAGCAGCGCGCCGAGATTGTTGTGAGCCTGGGCGTAGTCGGGATCGATCTTCAGCGCGTCCTCGAACGCCGTCGTCGCCTCGTCGCGCCGGCCTCGAGCCGACAACGCGAACCCGAGGTTGTAGTGCGTGGGCGCCGATGCCGGATTGAGTCGAAGCGACTGCCGGAACTCGGCAATCGCCTGGTCGAACTGGCCGGCGTCGAGATACAGACTCGCCACCGCGTCGTGCCGCAACGGGTTGTCCGGATCGCCTTTCAGCAGCTTGGTGTAGGCCGCCAGATCCTCGGCGCTGGCCTTGCGGCGGAAATCGGCGGTCAGAATCGACTCATCGTCGGCGGCGTGCGGGATCACCTGGAGCCAGAAGTCACCCATCTCGTCCGACGTGTTCTGCCCCCAGACGACGCGGGCGGGCGGATGGTGCGGGTTGCGGGGATTGGCGGCTGAGTTGTCGTAGGTGTAGCGGATCGACAGCGTCGTGCCTTTCGGCAACATGAAGGGTTCGGCGTACCGATACACGTTCTGCCAGCGGAAGTCCCAGTCGTCGATCGCGATCAGCCAGCGCGTGGTTCCGTCGGGCAGGTCGGCCTTCGCTTCCATCCGCCGCGCCAAATTGTGAGCGTGCGGCTGGACGGCCAGCACGTCGACGTCGACCGGCAGCCGGTAGCGATCGGCGACGACATAGTCCGACGCGCCGGCGGGAATGTCGATGGTTTCGCTGCCCATCCGCAGTCCGACCGGCGTCCGCGTCGGCGCCTCGCTGGTGAAAAAGAACCCGACCGCCACGACGACGCGCTCGGTCTTGCCGGTCGGTTGCAGGTGCAGCTGGACGACCAGGTCGCTCCCGGGCTCGAGCCGCCACTGCGTCCCGTCGGGAGCCGGATGAGGCGCCTGTCCGGGCGTCCATCCCAGCAGCTGTCCTTCGGGATAGCGCGCATCGCGCTCCATGCTGCCGGCGTATCCGGGCCCGGGATCGCGCGCGTCGAGCTGACGCGACGATCGCGTCCGATCGATGCCGAGGTTGGCGTGATGCACGACGCGGGGATTCCCGGGATGGAACTCGATCGCGCGCACGTAGCGCGCCGCGGCGCCAGGAATCGGCACCACGAACGTGCGGAAGACGTCGGGGCCATCCGCCGGCACGGTGTACTCGGCCGGCATCCTGACGATGAGGTCGGGCGCGCCCAGCTGCCAGCCGTCGGCCCAGTTCGGGAGCGGCGGCAGCGCCGACCGGTCGCCCTCGGGCGCACCGCTTGCGAGCCATTGCTGGAGCGAGCGCAGTTCCGCATCGGCGAGGCGGCGCGTGCTTTGAAAATCGCCCTTGCCTGCGATCGGCTTCCACGGCGGCATGATGCGGCGCGCGGTCACGTCGGCGATCTGCGTCGCGTGACGGCGCACATCCTGATAGCTGATCAGGCTGAATGGTCCGATTTCTCCCGGACGATGGCAGGAAGCGCACCGGCTCCAGATGATCGGGGCGATGTCCTTCGTAAAGGTGAGGTGCGGCTCGGCGAGTGCGAGTGCCGGCCAGAACACGATCAAAAGAAAACACCGCAGAGAACGCGAAGATCGCAGAGAAATGTCTTCTCCGCGTGCCTGGCGACCTCCGCAGTTTTTTCCGGATGTCATGCTGCGCTAGCATACCAACGTTGTCGCGAAAAACAGCTGGCGCGGGGCATGCCCGACCACGCCGCAAGCCCGAAGACACCGCCACGCACTCCAGGATCGCAGGCACGGCGCCCCTCGGCACGCTCTCGTCGGCGTCCGCGGACCGACCCGAGCGCGCCGAAGCATTCCCGTGGTTCGCGCTGGCGATCTTCGGCGTCGCGCTGCTGGTGCGACTGCTGCACGTCTGGCAGCTGCGGCGCTCGCCGTTCTTCGCCACGCTCATGGGCGACTCGCGCGGCTACGACGAGTGGGCGCAGCGGATTGCCGGCGGCGACTGGATCGGCCGCGACGTGTTCTACCAGGCGCCGCTCTACCCCTACCTGCTCGGCGTCATCTATGCCATCGCCGGCCGTCATCTGCTGCTCGTCCGCCTCGTCCAGGCGGTGATCGGCTCGGCGTCGTGCGTGCTGCTGGCGCTGGCGGCGGCGCGCTGGTTCTCGCGGCGAGCGGGCATCGCCGCCGGCCTGATGCTGGCGCTCTACGCGCCCGCGATCTTCTTCGACGGCCTGCTGCAGAAGTCGGTCCTCGATGTCTTCTTCGTCTGCCTCGCGCTCTTTCTGATCTCACGATCAGAAAAAGCCGCGGACGCCGCGAAAAGAGAACAGAACAAGATCAAGACGCTCACGCCGCGCGCTTCGCGTTCTCCCCGGTTCTTTCTGCTTGGCCTCACGATGGGCGGTCTGGCGCTGACGCGCGAGAACGCGCTGGTCTTCATCCTCGTCATCCTTGCGTGGGCGTTCCTGGACGTCCAACCACGAACGTCGAACGCCCAACGTCTGAAGCGCTGCGCTGTGTTTCTCGCCGGTATCGCGATCGTCCTGCTGCCCGTGACGCTGCGAAACAGCTACGTTGGCGGCGGCTTCTATGTCACCACCTCGCAGTTCGGCCCCAACTTTTACATTGGCAACAACCCCGCCGCCGACGGGACCTACCAGTCGCTGCGCTTTGGCCGCGGCGCGCCGGAGTTCGAGCGTCAGGATGCCACCGAGCTCGCCGAACGGGCGATCGGCACACGGCTGACGCCGGGGCAGGTGTCGAGCTACTGGACCGACAAGGCCCTGACCTTCATCACCTCGCAGCCCGGACGCTGGCTGCGGCTGATGGGGCGCAAAGCGGCGCTGCTCTTGAACGCCACCGAGATGGTCGACACCGAGAGCCAGGAGGCGCACGCGGAATGGTCGCTGCCGCTCCGGATCGGGGGGTGGGTCGGGCACTTCGGCATCCTGGTGCCGCTGGCGCTGTTCGGCGTCATCGTGAGCTGGCCGCGACGCTCCGGTCTGTGGATCCTCTACGCCATGACGCTCGCCTACTCCGCCAGCGTCGTCGTCTTCTATGTGTTCGCGCGCTACCGCTACCCGCTGGTGCCGCTGCTGATGCTGTTCGCCGCCACCGGCGTGGTGGAACTGCCCGACTTTTTGGGCTGGATCGTCGCCGGATTGCGCCGGAGCGCCGGCTCGGACACGATGCGGCGGACCGTCGTGCGCGCGGCACCGACTGTCGCCGCCGTTGCCGCCGCGGCCGTCTTGTGCAACTGGCCGATGTTGTCGCCGACGTTGATGCGCGCCGTCACGGAAATGAATCTCGGCAGCGCGCTCCAGAGCGATGGCCGTCTGGACCAGGCGATCGACCACTATCGCCGCGCGACGGTCCTCGCGCCTGCATTCCCGCCGCCTTACAACAACCTCGCCACGGCGTTGCGCGCCAGGGGTCAAGTGCCCGACGCGATCGCGACGTATCAACACGCACTTCAGCTCCGCCCGCAATATCCGGAAGCGGAGTACAACCTCGCCAATGCCCTCACCGAAGCGGGCCGGCCGGCGGAGGCCATCGAGCATTTCCAGATCGCGCTGCGGACGCTGCCTGGGTCGGTCGACGTTCACAACAACCTCGGCATCGCCCTGATGGATCAAGGCAAGCGCGACGCCGCGATCGTCCAGTTTCACGCCGCGCTGGCGATCGATCCCGACTCGCCGAAGTCGCACCGCAACCTGGCCAACGCGCTCGACCTGGCGCATCGATACGACGAGTCGATCGAGCACTTCCGCCGCGCCTCGGCGCTCGATCCCGCCGACGCGTCGGCGCACTACGACCTGGGCAGCCTGTTCCTCGAGATCGACCGGCTCGATGATGCGATTGCCGAGTTCCAGGCCGCGTTGAAGGTCGATCCGACCTCGGCCCGGACGCTCAACAACCTGGGGATCGCGCTCGGCTCGCAGGGACACATGGAGCAGGCGATCGATCGGTTCCGCCAGGCGCTCGCGGTGCAGCCAAACTCAGAGGAGGCCAAGCGCAATCTGGCAATGGCGCTGCGCGTTCAAAAAAAGGATTAGTCGCGTGAGGGTCCCGCTAGACCTTTGGCGTTACCGCCAGGAACCGGCGCGGATTGTCGACCAGGATATGTCGGAGCGTCGCGTCGCCGACCCCCGCCTTGGCCAGCATCGGCGCGAACGCCGTAACCGTGAGCGCGATGCCCGGGCCGCCGTTCTTCTTCAGCCCGCGGCCGTTGCTGAAATCCGACGACAGCGGCAGGTGATCGACATGGCCGGCGTCGAGGAAGGCCAGGATCATGGCGACGCGCTTCTCGTCCGGGATGATCGCGTTGATGCCGACGCGATCGAACCCGACGAACACGCCTCGCTTCGCCAGCTGCCGGGCGATGTCCGCCCTGGGATCGTCGAGGCAGCAGACATGGCCGATCGCGACGTGCCTGACGTCGGCGCCGCCGGCCTCGAGGAGGTCGAGCTGCTTGAGCGCCGCATCCATCGGCACCGGCGGATTCGCGACCCGAACGCCGGTATAGGCGTTGTGCGTGAAGACTGGCAGGCCGGTGCGAGCCTGTGCCCTGGCCACGGCCGTGAAGACCTTGCGCTCATCGTCGCTCAGCACGCCGCCCTGCTGGCCAATCTCGCCAAAGGCGCCCAGCCGCTGCGCCGCGGCGTCGCGCACGAGCTCGTCCGCAATCTCATCGGCGCTTCGCGTCGCTATTCCCGCCGGGTAATTCCGCTGCATGTAGAAACCGCCGCTGGCGACAATGTGAACGCCCGACCCGGCCGCGATCCGTTTGAGCGCGTCGAGATCGCGATCCATGTCCGGGTGGCCCCCGTCAACGATGCAGCGGACGCCATCGGCTCCGGCCGCCCTGGTTTCGGCGATCATCAGATCGACGTCATCGCTGAAGCTGACCGGGACCGGCCGCCCCTGCGCGTCGGCGAGCGCCTTGGTCAGCGGATAGCGAATGGACAAGTGCTCGTGGAACAGGATCGGGCCGTCAATGGTTTCGGGCGCGACGTCCTTCAGCAGCGTGCGGATCGCGGCGCCGCGCTCTAACGTCTGGGCGCCGGCGTGTTCGGAGGTCCAGACCCCGATCGGTTCCGCCGGGCCAGCGAAAGCAACAGCGAGGCTGTCGCGCCAGAGCGTGCCGGCGGCGGCTCCAGAGGCCAGGAATCCAATCGCCTGCCGTCGAGTCAGTGTCATTGGCGCATTCCAAACCACCGCCTATCGACTATCGACTATCGACTACCGCCTATCGCCTACACCACCTCGAACAACCCCGCCGCGCCCATCCCGCCCCCGATGCACATCGTGACGATGACCCGTTTGGCGCCGCGGCGCTTGCCTTCGATGAGCGCGTGCCCGACCAGACGCTGTCCCGACATGCCGTAGGGGTGACCGACCGCGATCGCGCCGCCGTTCACGTTGAGGCGCTCGTCGGGAATGCCGAGCCGGTCGCGGCAGTAGATCACCTGCACCGCAAACGCCTCATTGAGCTCCCAGAGGTCGATGTCGCCGATCTTCAGGCCGACCCTGGCGAGCAGCTTCGGAACGGCGAAGACCGGCCCGATCCCCATTTCGGCCGGCTCGCAGCCCGCGACCGCGAACCCGCGGAAGACGCCGAGCGGGGTCAGCCCCCGGCTCGAGGCGGCCCGCTCGTTCATCACGATGCAGACGCCGGCGCCGTCGGAGAACTGGCTGGCATTGCCGGCCGAAATCACGCCGCCTTCGATCGCCGGCTTGATCTTCGATACCCCGTCGTAGGTCGTGTCGGGACGGATGCCTTCGTCCTGCGCCACGGTGACGGCTCGGGTCGATTCCGCTCCGGTCGCCTTGTCGGTGACCTTCATCGTCGTCGCCATCGGCGCGATCTCGTCGTTGAACTTGCCGGCGTCGCGCGCCGCGGCGGCTCGCAGCTGGCTGCGCACGCCGTAGTGATCCTGGTGCTCTCGCGAGATCCCATAGGTCCGCGCCACGTACTCGGCGGTCTGGAGCATCGGCCAATAGAGCTCGGGCTTGTTGGCGACAATCCAGTCTTCATTGAGCATGTAGGTGTTCATCTGGTTCTGCACGCACGAGATCGACTCGACGCCGCCGGCAGCGAAGATGTCGCCCTCGCCGGCCATCACCCGCTGCGCGGCGATGGCAATCGTCTGCAGCCCTGATGAACAGAAGCGGTTGACGGTCATCCCGGCCGTCGTCACCGGACAGCCGGCGCGGATGGCGATCTGACGCGCCACGTTGCGGCCGGTGGCGCCTTCCGGGTTGGCGCATCCCATGATGACGTCCTCGACATCGCCCGGATCGAGGCGGGCGCGCGCGATGGCGTGATGCAGCGCATGGCCGCCCAGCGTCGCGCCGTGCGTGATGTTGAACGCGCCTTTCCAGCTCTTGCAAAGCGGCGTGCGCGCCGTGGAGACGATGACCGCGTCGGGCATCCCGACACTTTAACAGCGTTCGCGCGTTTCGGCATACACTCCGCGCATGACCGCTCCTGCGATCGGCTGCCTCCTCGTCGCGCGATGACTGCAGCGCTCGGCGACCTCGTCGTCCTGGATCTGTCCCATGCGCTGGCCGGCCCGTTCGCATCGACCATGCTCGGCGACTACGGCGCAGAAGTGATCAAGCTCGAGCCGCTCGACGGCGAGATCGCACGGGCGTGGGGGCCGCCCTTCTATGGCGGGGAGTCGGCCTATTTCGTCAATCTGAACCGCAACAAGAAGAGTGTCGCGATCGATTTGAAGCATCCCGACGGCAAAGCGATCTTCTTCAGGCTGCTCGAAGGCGCGGACGTGGTCCTCGAAAACCTGCGGGTCGGGACGGTCGATCGGCTCGGGATCGGCTATGAGCGGGCCATCGAGCGTCAACCGCGCATTGTCTACTGTTCGATCTCCGGGTTCGGGCAGGATGGTCCGTACAGAAATCGCGCCGCGTTCGACCTCGTGGTGCAGGCGGAAAGCGGCATGATCAGCGTGACCGGCGAACCCGGCGGCCGCGGGGTACGCGCCGGCGTCTCGATCGCCGACATCACGGCGGGCCTGTACGCGGCGTTCGGCATCCTGGCGGCGCTGCACGCGAGAAAGACCACAGGACGCGGTCAGTTCATCGACGTGTCGATGCTCGAAGGTCAGCTTGGCATTCTGTCGGGGATGATTGGCGCTTACGTGGCCGACGGCCTCGTGCCGGCGCCGCTCGGCACCGCCTACGGCGCACTCCTGCCGTACCAGACCTTCGGTACGAAAACGCGCGACATCGCGATCGGCGTCGGCAGCGACAAGCTGTGGCGCACGTTCTGTCCGTTGCTCGGGCTCGGTGCGCTCGCCGACGATCCCCGCTTCGTCAGCAACGCGGCGCGCAACGCCAACCGGTCGGCGCTGGTCGCCGCCCTCGAAGACGTGTTTCTCACCAGGAGCTACGAGGAGTGGGAAGCCATTCTGCTGCCGGCGGGCGTCCCGATGGGCGCCGTCAACACGCTGGACGCGGCGATCGCGCATCCGCAGGTGGCCGCACGCCACGCGATGGTCGAAACCGCGCACCCGGTCGCCGGCACCGTGCGCATGACCGCGCCGCCGGTACGTCTGTCGGAAACGCCCGGGTCGGTGCGAGCGCCGGCACCGTTGCTCGGCGAACACACGGAACAGGTCCTGCGCCAGCGACTCGGCTTGAGCGACGACGACATCGAGGGACTGCGCAGCGCCGGCGTCATCGGCGCGCGGCGGCCTTAGCCGGCGTCTCGGAGAGCATATGGGTCTATTGAACGAACGCGTGGCGATCGTCACCGGAGCGAGCAAGGGCATCGGCCGCGTGATGAGCCTGCTGTTCGCGCGCGAAGGCGCCAAGGTCATCTGCGCCGCCCGTTCCGAGGCGCTGGTCAACGAAACGGCATCGCTGATCCGCGCGGCCGGCGGTCAGGCGGTTGCGGTCACCGGTGACGCGAGCATCGAAGAGGGCGCGCAGGCGATCGTCGCATCTGGTGTGCAGTCGTTCGGCCGCGTCGACACCCTCGTGAACAACGCCGGGGACGGCGGGCCGACCAGGCCGCTCCAGGACTACACCACCGACGACTGGTTCTCCACCATCAACTCGTGTCTCACGAGCGCGTACCTGTGCTCGCGGTTCGCCGTTCCCGAGATGATCGCCGCCGGGCGCGGCGCGATCGTGAACATCGCCTCGATGGCGGGGCGCCGTGGCTTGATGTATCGCGTCGGCTATTGCTCCGCCAAGGCCGGACAGATCGGCATGACCTACGGCCTCGCACTCGAGCTCGGCCGGCACAACATCACCGTCAACGCCATCGCACCTGGCGCAGTGGCGGGCGATCGAATCGACCGCGTCATCCAGGGTCAGGCCGACGTGCGCGGCGTCGACGTCGAGCGCATGCGCAAATCGTTCGTCGAGCGTTCGCCGCTGCAGCGCATGTCGACCGCCGAGGACATCGCGGCGCTGGCCGCCTTCCTGTGCAGTGACGCGGCGCGTAATATCTCGGGACAATGCATACCGGTGACCGCCGGTGAGCCGGCCTCGTAACCGGAACATCTGGCGATCGGGTGATCGGGTAGATTGATTGGTGTATTGTCTGCCGCAGACGCGATCGCTCAATCGGTAGCCCGATTGTCAGACTATCCAATCGCCCAATCATGAAAGCTGTGCTTTGTAAATCGTTCGGCCCACCCGAGTCGCTGATCGTCGAGGATGTCAAACCGCCGGTCGCCGGTGTCGGCGAGGTGGTGATCTCGGTCAAGGCCGCCGGCGTGAATTTTCCCGACGTCCTCATCATCGACAACAAGTACCAGCTGAAGCCGCCGCTGCCATTCTCGCCGGGCAGCGAGCTGGCCGGCATCGTCAAATCGATCGGCGATGGCGTGACGATGTTCCAGCCCGGCGATCGGGTGATGGCGATCACTGGCTACGGCGCGTTCGCGGAAGAAGTGAAGACCGACGCGCGCCGGCTGCTCGCCATCCCGGCCGGCATGGAGTTCGCGACCGCCGCCGCGTTCGGCCTGACCTACGCGACCTCCGAGCACGCGCTGGTGGATCGAGGCGCGCTCGAAGCCGGAGAGACGCTCCTGGTGCTTGGCGCCGCCGGCGGGGTGGGGCTCGCCGCGATCGAGATCGGTAAGATTCTGGGGGCGCGGGTGATCGCGTGTGCGTCGACTGACGGCAAGCTCGCGATCTGCCGGGATCACGGCGCCGACGAGACCATCAACTACGCGACCGAGGATCTGCGCGAGCGCATCAGGGCGCTCACCGGCGGCGCCGGCGCCAATGTCGTCTACGATCCGGTCGGCGGCAGCTACACCGAGCTCGCGCTGCGTTCGATCGCCTGGCGGGGACGGCTTCTGGTGGTCGGCTTCGCCGCCGGAGAGATCCCGAAGATTCCCCTCAACCTCACACTGCTCAAGGGCTGCTCGATCGTCGGCGTGTTCTGGGGCGACTTCGCCCGGCGAGAACCGCAGCATTTCGCCGACGCGATGGCGCGCCTCGGCCGCTGGTTTGCGGAAGGCCGGCTCGAGCCCCACATTTCCGGCACCTTCCCGCTCGAGCGCGCCGCCGACGCCCTCTCGCTGATGGCGGCGCGGAAAGTGGTGGGAAAAGTCGTCCTGCTGGTGTCCTGAAATGCGCGACCGGAGCGGCGTCCGGCCTGCGCGACGACCCGTATAATACGCTTGCCCAGGAGGCGTTCATGATGTTCCGTCGCCTTGCCATCGCGCTCGCCAGCGCATGTGTTCCGGTCGTCGCCTTCATCGCGGCGCCCGGCGCGTCGGCCGGCACCGCGTGCGCAAATCTCGCCGCACTGACGCTGCCCAACGTCACGGTGAAATCGGCCACCGCGGTTCCCGCCGGACTGTTCACGCCGCCGCCCATGGCGCCGGGCGCCGACGGGCAGACACGCGTTCCGGTGGCGATGACGCTACCGGCGTTCTGCCGCGTCGAGGCGACGGCGCGGCCGACGAGCGACTCCGACATCAAGTTCGAGGTCTGGATCCCGCCCGCCGAGGCGTGGAACGGCAAGTTCGAAGGCGTCGGCAATGGTGGCTACTCCGGCGCCATCGGCTACGCCGCGATGGCGACCGGGCTGCGGCGCGGCTACGCCGTCGCGAGCACCGACACCGGCCATAACGGTGACGACATGAAATTCGGCCAGGGCCACCCCGAGAAGGTGATCGACTGGGCCTACCGCTCGGTGCACGTGATGACCGACGCGTCCAAGCTGATCGTGCGCCTGGCGCAAGGCCGCTTCGCCGAGCACGCCTACTTCGTCGGCTGCTCGTCCGGCGGCCACCAGGCGTTGAGCGAGGCGCAGCGCTACCCCGAGGACTATGACGGCATCGTCGCCGGCGATCCGGCCAACAACCGCATCCGCCAGACCTTCGCATTTCTCCACTCCTGGATCGCGACGCACGACAAAGAGGGCAAGCCGATCATCCCGCAAGGCAAGCTGCCGCTGCTGACCAGAGCGGCGGTCGAGGCGTGCGATGCGATCGACGGCCTGAAGGACGGCCTCATCGACGATCCGCGCAAGTGTCACTTCGATCCGGCCAGGCTGCTCTGCAAAGGCGCCGATGAGCCGACCTGTCTGACTGCGGCGCAGGTCGAGGCGGCGAAGAACACCTACGACGGAGTAAAACAGCCGGAGACCGGCGAGCAGATCTTCACCGGCTGGCCGCGCGGCAGCGAAGGCTTCGGCGACGCGCCGGGACAGAGTTGGCGCGCCTACATCATGGATCCGCCGGAGCCGATGCGGCTCGGCTTCTTCAAGTACTTCCTGTTCCACGATCCGAACTGGGACTATCGCTCAATCGACTGGGAGCGCGATCTCGCCTACGCCGAGCAGAAAATGCCGTTCATGGCCGCCGTCGACAAGGATCTGACCCCGTTCAAGAAGCACGGCGGCAAGCTGCTGATGTACACCGGCTGGTCCGACCCGGTGGTGCCGCCGCAGGACACGGTGAACTATTACGATTCGGTCGTGAAAACCATGGGCGGTCTCGGGAAGACGCGCGAGTTCTACCGCTTCTTCCTCGCGCCGGGGATGGGCCACTGCGGCGGCGGCCCCGGCCCCAACCAGTTCGACCATCTGAGCGCGCTCGAGCAGTGGGTCGAGAAGGGAATCGCGCCGGACAAGATGATCGCCACACACAGCACCGCCGGCCGCGTCGATCGAACGCGCCCACTGTGCATGTATCCGCTGGTGGCGCGATGGAAGGGCACCGGCAGCCCGGACGAGGCCGCCAACTTCGCGTGCGTCGCGGAAGGCGCCGCGGGCCGCAAGACGACCGGGACCGGCGGGCAGCGTTGAGCCTCCAGCGCTCGCCGACCCCGGACGCTACCAGCCGATGACGCCGCGGGCGCCATCGCTGGCCTCGAGCGCGGCGAGCGCGTCGTTGATCTGGTCCAGCGCGTAGGTGCGAGAGACCAGCTCGCGAAGCTTGAGCCGTCCTTCCTGATAGAGCGACACCAGATGCTGAATGTCGCGGGCCGGCTGTCCCGATCCATAGACCGACCCGAGCAGGCGCTTCTCCTGCATCACGAACGGAAACATGGCAATCGCGCCCTGCGCGTCCATGCGCGACAGTCCCGTGAGCACGACGGCGCCGCCCTTGCGGGTGCAGGCAAGGGCGAGGGCCAGCGTCGCCGGGCTGCCGACGGTATCGAAAACGAAATCGGCGCCGCGCCCGGCCGTCACCGTACGCACGTCGGCCGCCACATCGGTCGCCGCGCCCGACGATGCCCCGATCGTGTCGGTGGCGCCGAACTGTCTGGCGATTTCCAGCGGCCGCGGGCGCAGGTCGATGGCGATGATCCGCTCGCAGCCGGCAATCGCGGCACCTTGCACGACGTTGAGGCCGATGCCGCCGGCGCCGATCACCGCGACACGCGAGCCGGTCGGCACTTGACCGGCGTTGGTGACGGCGCCCACGCCGGTAATCACGGCACAGCCGATCGTCGCCAGCGCGTCGAACGGAATGTCCGCAGACACGCGAATGGCGCCGCCCTCGGGTACCACGACGAAGTCGGAAAAGCACGCGGTGCCGAGAAACGGCGCCACGTCCCGGCCGCGTGCGTGCAGCCGCGATGCGCCAGACGGCAGCCGGTTGCGAAACGTGACCTTCTCGACGCGGTCGCACAGGGCCGCGCGTCCCTCGCGGCACGGCGGGCACTCGCCGCACGCCGGCGCCCAGCACAACACCACGTGATCGCCGGGTGCGACGGCGGTGACCGCTGCACCGATCTCGCGCACGATCCCCGCGCCTTCGTGGCCGAGGGCGAGCGGCGTTTTCGCAGGCCAGTCACCACGCACGGGATGCAGATCGCTATGGCAGACGCCGGCCGTCTTCAATTCGACCAGGACTTCGCCCGGCCCAGGCGCGTCGAGATCGGCCGGTTCAACGGAGAGCGGCTGTCCCTGCTCCCACAGGATCGCAGCGTGGATGTGCATCATTCAATAAATTGCAGAATTCAGATTTCAGATTTCAGATTTCGGATTTCGGATTTCAGATTTCTAAAAGCCCGTCGGCTGAATCCAGAAGCTCTCCTGCCAGATGCCTCGCGGTGCGATGCTCTGGAGTTCGCGATACAGACCTTTGTGCGCGAGGTTGAGCGCGTCGGTGATTGCGGCCATCGGCTCGATGCAAACGAACGCTCCTGGAGTGGGCGCCCAGATCACGGCGGCCCGGTAGTTGGGTCCGAGCACGATGTCGAGGCGCTGCGCCCGGCCGGCGACCGAGATCGTGGCGCGGCCCCGCGCGTCGCGGACCAGATCGCCGAACACGTCATCGAGCACGTAGTCACGGAGCGCGACCGCGGCCGGGGTCTTGAACAGACGCTCGATCGGCTCGGTCTCCCCGGTCGGAATCTTCTCGGGACCGAGGCGCCAGTGGGTGCGCGCTCCCACCGACAGCGTCCACTCGTCGCGGGACGAGTCGGTCAACTGGAAGTACGGATGGAAGCCGATCGCCACCGGCATCGGCTCATCACTCATGTTGGTGATCATCGTCCGCACTTCGAGGGCGCCGTCGTGCAGGCGGTAGGACATCTCGATCGTATGGGCAAACGGCCACTGCTTCAGCCACTCCGGCTGGCGGAAAAACGCCAGCCGGCTGGTCGCCCAGGCGGAGTCGGCATCGGCCCTGACTTCGATCGCCTGCCAGTGGTCATTCGTCGTCAGAAACCCGTGAATCGGAATCGCACCGCGGACGTTGCCGAGATTCATATCGAACGCGTAGCGCGTGCCGTTGGCGTAGAACGCCTGCTCGTCCAGGCGATTCGCCCACGGCCCGACAAACGGAATGCCACTCATGGCCGGCCTGGCCTTGAATTGCTCCACTGAGGCAAACGGCCAGCGCAGGACATTCTGGCCCTTGACGGAAAACTCGACGGCGATATTGCCGACCGAAGGCACGATCGAGACTACCGTCTGCGTGCCGGCATCCTCGAGACGGACGATGTCGCCGTTCTGCTTTGCGGTGTACTGTGCCGCGGCGGCAGGAAGCACGGCAACCGCGCCGAGAACAACGGCGAGAGCCGCCATCCGTCGCTTCATCGCGACTCGTCCGGAAGCGCGAAGGCGTAGAGCGTGTTGCCGGCCGAGATCGCGATGTACTGGTGACCGCCGACCGCGAAACTCATCGGCGATGCCGCCATGGTGGCGTTGGTTTGAAAATGCCACAAGTGCGCGCCCGACCGGGCATCGAGCGCGACCAGGTTGCCGTCGCGCACCGCGCCGAACACGACGTTGCCGGCCGTCGCGAGCACACCGTTGGTCAGCGACCCCTGAAACAGCTTGAAATCCCACATCGTCTTTCCGGTTTCAGGATCGATCGCCTTGATGCCTGCAGACGCGGATGGTTCATCGGCTTTCGGACCGATCGACTCAGCGGCAGCCGCCCGACCAATGTACTGGCGGCCCGCTTCGTAGGTGACCGCGGAGCTGACGTATCCCTGACCGCTTTCGCGGTATTCGAGATACACCCATCCGGTATTCGGGCTGTAGGAGGGCGCCTGGAAGTTGGTGCCGCCACCCACGGTCGGGTAGACGAAGAAGCTGCCGTCGCGACTGGAGTTCGATCCGGGAACGATCTGCGGCCGGCCGCCGGCGTCGAAACCGCTGTTCCAGTTCTGGTAGACGAACGGCGTCGCACTCAGGAACCGGCCGGTGGCCCGGTCGAGCACGTAGAACATGCCGTTGCGATCCGCGTGCAGCAACAGCTTCCGCATCTGGCCGTGCCACACGCGGTCCACCAGCATCACCGCCTGGCAGGAGTCCCAGTCGTGGCCGTCGTTCGGCGTGAATTGATAGTGCCAGCGCCGCTGGCCGGTGTCGGGATCGATCGCCACCACCGAGTCGCTGAACAGATTGTCCAGATCGCCGCGCGCGGTCCGGTCGATCTGCGGACCCGGGTTGCCCACCGTCCAGTACACCAGATTGAGGTCCGGGTCGTACGACCCGGTGAGCCACATCGGGCTGCCGCCGAGTTTCCAGCTGTCGTCCTTCCAGCTGTCGTTGCCGAACTCGCCCGGCGCCGGCACCGCATACCAGCGCCACAAGCGCCGGCCCGTCGTCAGATCGTAGGCGTCGAGGAATCCCCGCGCGCCGAATTCCCCGCCGGTGATGCCGACCAGCACCCGGTCCTTGACCACGAGCGGCGCGCTGGTCAGGCTGTAGCCCAGCATGGTGTCGGCCACTTGCGTCTCCCACAGCAGCTGTCCGGTCCGGGTGTCGAGTGCGAGAAGCGCGGCGTCGAGCGTCCCGACAAAGAGCCGGTTTCCGACCACCGCAACGCCGCGGTTGAAGGGATTGATCTCGTACGGATTCTTGACCTTTTGCGGCCGCGCATACCGCCACAACAGGCGGCCGGTTCGCGCGTCCAGCGCCGCGACTACGCCGGGCTGCGTGGTGTACATCACGCCGTCCACGACCACCGGCGTCGCCTCGAGCACCGATTCGCCCGGCATCGGATAGGTCCATGCCGCGCGCAGCCGGCTGACATTCGTCGCATCGATCTGCGCCAGGCGGGAATAGTGGGTCGCCTGATAGTCGCCCCAGTACATCAGCCAGTTCTGCGGTTCGGCGCTCGCGTGCGCCAGGCGGTCGACGCTGACCCCGCCGGGGGCCGGGAGCGCCGGAGCCGGCGATGGCCCTTCGACTCGATACGATGCGAGCGCCGACTTGTCGAGAAAATGGAACGCGCCGGTGTCGTCAACGATCTGAAGCGTGAACGTATCTTCGTTGAGACGGCTGCCGCGCAGTTCGCGTCCGTCTTTGGTCCTGACGGCGATTACGGGCGGCGGCACTGGCAGCCGTGCGGCGGCGGTCGTCGCCGTCAACAGACTGCGGAGGTACGCGACCAGCTGCCACGTCTGCTCGTCGGTCAGGCCCGCGAACGGCGGCATCTGCGTCCCCGACACGCCGCTGCGGATCACGTGAAAGAGGTCGCCGTCCCGGCCCCCGTGTGCGAATCGGCCGGTATCGAGCGCGGGCCCGCGGTCGCCCTGCCCGGCGGGACCATGACACGACTGGCATGTCTGGTCGTAAAGGCGGCGTCCGGCTGGGGCGGCCGCGGCGTTGCCGGTCAGCGGATTTCTCGTGGTGTCGGATTGCTGTGCGCGCAGCACGCTCGCGCTGATTGCAGCGGCCGCGATCAGCGCCAGTGCCAGTGAACTCTTCATCGGCCCCGCCGAAGCGTGTAGGCCTTGCTGAATTGATTGCGGCCGTTGGTCACGACATAGTCGCCGCTGGACGCGACCTCGACCTTGATCCAATGACCGCTGCACTCCGGAGACGCCTCGACGTTGGCAATCATCTCGTCACTGGTGTTGTGCTCCCGGTCGTTGGCCAGCGCGAGATGCGATTGCCACAGCCCTTCCAGTCCCTGCACCTTCTGGATGCGCTCGTAGGCTGCAGCTGCCAGCCCTTTGCGCGGTCCGTTGTTCGCGATGACGACCTGAGGCTGGATCGCCCAGAGCAAGGCCGGCGCACCGGACTGGTCGTTGAAGAATCCGTGATGCGTCGCCAGCAGCAGCGACACTCGGCCGAGCTTGTCGACCGGACACGCCAGGTCCATCTCCTTGTCCCAGGTGAGGTCGCCGACGTCGAGAAACGTGAAGCCTCGATACGACACCAGCACGCCGGCGGTCTGCGAGTTTTCGGTCGTGTTCGGCGGTTTCATTTCGGCGTCCCGGCAATAGGGATTGGGTCCGCCGCCGCCGTTGATCGGCGTGCTCAACACAGCGCCGCTCGACGCGACGACCTCGACTCGCACGGCGTCGAACGGAATGGTATCGCCCGGCTTGACGATCGTCCGTTTGTCGGCGGCAATAGCCAGATAGGCGTTGTAGCGATCGCCGCCGCTGCGATTCTGCTCCCATTTCGGATCCATCTCGCCATGATCGAAGAACCGCTCGAAGTGCGCCACGGCATTGGCGGCGGGAGCGCCGCCGACGTGATCGCCGTCATAGTGGGTGGTGAACAGGTAGTTGATCCGGGTCAGCCCGGCGGCCTTCATCGCCTCGGCGATGCGCGCGGAGTCGCGCGCGGCGGCCGGCCCCCCGCTGCCGCTGTCGATCAGCATCGACCGGCCGGAAGGGGCCACTACCAGCGTTGCACCGCCGCCCTCGACGTCGATCACATACACCCGCAAGCCGCCGGTGGAACGCGCCTGGCCGGCGCCGAGCAGAGCGGTCAGGATCAGTGCCCACATCTTCATGGTGTTTTCCGCTCCTCAAGAGGTTTGCAGTCGCCGCATGCCGCGCAACCATCGATCGTGATCGCCGGCCCGGCGCCGCACGAATTCGGCGACCTCGGGATGCGGCAGAATCAGGAACTGTTCCGCCTTCAGCCCCTGCACAACCACCTCCGCCACCTGTTCCGGTTCCAGCGCGGTGTCGAGCAGGAACGAGCGGCGCGTGCCCTCCGCTTCCGCGCGGCGCAGCATGTCGGTGCGCACACCCTGCGGGCACAGCGCGGAGACTTTGATGCCGCGATCGCCGTAGGTCATCGACAGCCACTCCGCCAGCGCGAGAGCGGCGTGCTTGGTGACTGCGTAGGTGGCCGATTGCGGATGCGTGAGCAACCCCGCGGCCGACACCGTCTGCAGCAGGTAGCCGCTGCCACGGTCGAGCATGTGCGGCACGACCGCGCGCGCGGCAAACACGTGCGCCATCACGTTGACATCCCAGCAGCGCGCCCAGTCGGCGTCGGGCGTGTGTTCATCGCCGGTGACGGCGATTCCGGCATTCGAGCAGAACAGATCGATGCGGTCGTGCTGCGCGATCGTCTGCTCGACCAGCCGCGCGACCTCGGCTTCGTGTGAGACGTCGACGGTGATGGCGGTGCCGCCGATTTCCCCGGCGACCTGGGTCGCGCTCGCCGCGTTCATGTCGGCGACAACCACGGCCCGGGCGCCCTCGGCGGCGAAGCGGCGGCAGAGCGCGCGGCCGATCCCGTTGCCGCCGCCGGTCACGACCACCACCTGTCCGGCGAGGTGCACTACGATGCCCTCGCTTCCGCGGCGCGCATCCACGCCTGCAGCCGCTGGACGTCCTTTTTCACCGTGCGTGACGCCGCGAACAGGACCACGGCCAGTACCGCCGCCAGGATCGGCACGAGATACATCGCCTCGTGCAAGCCCGCGGCGCGGTAGGGCTCGAGCGCCCTCAGGTTGAATCCCTTCGATTCCCCGACCAGGCTGCGTAGCTCGGCGACCATGATCCGGACGAACGGCAACGGCTCGACCGCGCCGGCGGCGCTCGCCTTCTGGAACGTGAAGTAGTCGCTGACCAGTCCGGTGCCGACCGGCCCCATCGACGCGCCGAGTACGTACATCGCGAAGAAGTACAGCGCCATCGCCGTTCCGCGCAGCGACGGCTCGACGACGTCGTGGATCGTGGAGTAGACGGTGGAGTAGTACGCGAACATCACGCCGACGCCGAGGCCCATCAGGAGCGCGAAACCGAGGACGTCGCCGGCCGGTCGCGCCAGGCCGAGAAACATGAGCGGCGCGCAGATGACAATCGCCGCCGTGCCGACAATCAGCCGCCCGTCGACGCGCCTGGCGTACAACCGGTCGGCCAGCCAGCCCCCAATCGTCAACCCCCCGACTCCCGAGAAGCCGTAGACGCAGGCCGCGACCCATCCTGCGGATACGAAGGTCATGTGATGGAAGCGCACCAGAAACGGCGACATGAACGCGCCGAGCGCGTACATGTTGAAATTGTGCAGCGCCCCGGAGGCGATGACCCACCACATCGTCGGAATCGACAGGACCAGGGCGTAGGCGTTGCCTTCCCGGCGGCGCTCGCCGACGGCGTGCGCTTCGAGCGTGCCGCGCGCCGGCTCGCGCATCCCCCAGGCGGCGATCGCGCACAGCATTCCTGGGATCGCCGCGAGGAAGAACGCGTTCCGCCAGCCCCAGTTCTGAAGGATCCAGCCGCCGGCGCCGTTGGCGAGGCCCAGACCGAGCGGCAGGCCCAGCATCCACACCGCGACCGCTCTCGCCCGCGCCGTCGATGGATACAGATCGCCAATCAGCGAGGTGGATGCGGGTGAGCAGGTCGCTTCGCCCACGCCAACGCCCAGTCGGGCGACGATCAGCTGCGAGAAACTGCGCGCGACACCCGACAACGCCGTGAGCAGGCTCCAGACGAAGACGCCGGCGGCCAGAATCTTACGGCGCGCCATCCGGTCCGACATCCGGCCGAGCGGCAGGCCGACCACGGCGTAGAGGAGCGTGAACACCGTCCCAAGCAGACCGAGCGCGCTGTCGCTCAGGGCCCATTCGCGGCGAATGCCCTCGCCGACGCCGCCCAGCAGCTGGCGATCGAAGAAGTTCATCAGGTTGATGGCGAACAGCACGACGAGCGCGTATCCCGAACCGGCCATCGTGTCTCCTGAACGCTGAACCCATTACGGTCGGGTCCAGCTTCAGCCGGACCTGTTCGCGCACTACAGCGGATACCTTCCCGCCGCGATCACCGCGTCGGCGATCCGGCGCCGTACCGAGATCGCATCGATGCCGCCGCAGGCCGCCAGCTGCTGGACGTCGGACGCCAGACTGTTGTCGGCGCCGCGCGCCGCCAGCGCCGCCGCGACCTGGCGCGCGGCCGCCCCGACCCGATCGGCGGCGTCGTTGGCGTAGACCGCGGCGATATCGCCAGCCAGGCTCGCGCGCCCGTCGCCGGTGGAGGCCATCTTCTGCGCCCGGACGATCGCGCTCTCGACCGCGTAGGTTTCGATGATCACGTCGGCAATCTGGGCGAGCACTTCCTGCTCGTCCTTCAGCGACTCGCCGCAAGTCGCCGACGCGCTGGCGAGCAGCGCGATCGACAGCCGCTTGAGCCGCTGCAGATACTCGCGCTCAGCGCCAAGCGGGCCGGCCGACGGCGTGTGACCGGCGGCCGTTGACGGCGACAGCGCCGCGCGCGCGCCGTCGGTATCGAACCGTTGCGGTTGCTGCTTGAGCAGCCGGGTCGGCACCAGCATCCGGTTGATCTCGTTGGTGCCCTCGTAGATTCGGGTGATGCGGGCGTCCCGGTACATGCGCTCGAGCGGAAACTCGCGCGAATAGCCGTTGCCGCCGAACACCTGCACGCCCTCATCCACCGCCCATGCCAGCGCCTCGCTGGTCCACACCTTGTTGATCGAGCACTCGACCGAGAAGCCTTCGATGGTCTTGAGAACCAGCGCGCCGTCGGCGCGATCGCCGGCTTCGAGCGCGCGATCGACGTCGCCGAGCGTGCGATACGACATCGCGTCGCCGACGAAGCCGCGGATCGCCATGCCGGCGAGCTTCTGCTTGATCAGGCCGAACTCGGCAATCGCCTTGCCGAACTGCCGCCGCTCCTTCGCGTACTTGACCGAATGGTTGAGCGCGGCCCGCACACCGGACATGTTGCGCGCGCCGAGCTTGACGCGGCCGAAGTTGAGAATGTTGAAGGCAACCTTGTGACCCTGGCCGATCGGGCCGAGCAGGTTCTCGACCGGCACTTTCACGTTGTCCAGCATCAACGCGGTGGTCGAGGAGCCGTCGAGTCCAAGCTTGATTTCGTCGCGGCCGCTGACGACGCCCATCCCGCGCTCGACGAGGAAGGCCGTGAACTTGTCGCCGCCGACCTTGGCGAAGATCGTGAACAGGTCGGCGAAGCCGCCGTTCGTGATCCACATCTTCTGGCCGTTGAGCTCGTAGTGGCGGCCATCAGCGGTGAGGGTCGCCGTGGTGCGGGCAGCCAGGGCGTCGGATCCCGACTGCGGCTCGGTCAGCGCGTAGGCGCCGATCAGCTCGCCGCTGGCGAGCCTTGGCAGGTAGCGCGCCTTTTGCTCCTCGTTGCCAAAATAGACCAGTGGCAGTGTCCCGATCGACGTGTGCGCGCCAAGCGACCCGCCGAACGACGGGTTGATCGCGATCTGCTCGCCGACATACGACGCGCTGATCAGATCGAGGCCGAGGCCGCCGTAGGCCGGCGGAATCTCGAGCCGCAGCAGATCGAGCTCGCTCGCCTTCTTGAGCAGCTCGCGGGTCAGCGCCCAGTCATGGTGGTACAACCGCTCCACCACCGGCAGCACTTCCTTGTGCATGAACTCCGCGGCGGTTTGCCCGAACAGCCGCTGCTCGTCGCTCAAGTCCTCGCGGACGAAGACCTCGGCTGGCGATGCCGTGGAGGTGAGAAATTGTCCGCCGAGGGTCGCGGCCTGGGTTTGCGCGTGTGGCATGGTCATGTGTTCTGCGATGCTGCGGCTCGCCTGAAGGCTCGCCCTCCGCCGCTTCATCCTCGAAACGCCCGGCTCGGGTTTTCTCGCGGGCGCGATGCTTCAGCCGAGCGTGCGATCGCCCGGCCGACCGGGACTCCGATGGTTGACGGCTCCAGCGGGTCGGAAGTATAAGCCTGACAACGTGCCGGCCATCAGCGAATTGTTCAAACTCGACCGCCGCATCGCGATCGTCACCGGCGGGTCGCGCGGCATCGGGCAGGAGATGGCCGAAGGTCTTGCCGAAGCCGGCGCCTCGCTGATGCTGTGCGCCCGCCGCGACCAATGGCTCGCGCCCACGGTGGCAGCGCTGCGCAAACGAGGATTCACCGTGGAAGGGGCGCTCTGCGACGTCGCCAAGGCCGCCGACGTCCAGTCGGTGGTGGACAAGACGATCGCCGCGTACGGCCGGGTCGACATCCTCGTCAACAACGCCGGTGTCACCTGGGCGGCCGAACCAGAGGACATGACCCTGGCGCAGTGGCAGCGGGTGGTTGACATCAACCTGACCGGCGCGTTTCTCTTTGCCCAGGCCGCTGGCCGCGACATGCTGACGCGGCAGTGGGGCCGCATCATCAACATCGCCTCGATCGCCGGCATGCACGCATCCGTGCACGGACCGCACTACGCCCCGTACGCCGCGACCAAGGCGGGCCTGATCGGTCTGACCCGGGAGCTGGCGGTGTCGTGGGCGCGCAAGGGCATCCGCGTCAACGCCATCGCACCGGGCTTCTTTCACTCCCGCCTGGCCGACGGCGCGATTGCGATGAACGAAGCCTCGATCAGGGCGTCGAGCCCGATCCCGCGCGTCGGCGACGCCGGCGAATTGAAGGGGGTGGCGGTGTTTCTCGCCGCCGACGCCTCCAACTACATCACCGGCCAGACCATCGTCGTGGACGGCGGACGCACAATCGCGTGACCAACACGCCACCGGCCGCGGCGCGTCCCTGGCTCCGCCGCTACGACTACTGGGTCCGATCGAACCTGGCCTATCCGGGTCGATCGCTGAGCGATGTCCTGGCCATCACCGCGGTGGAGCGGCCGGATCGGCCGGCGACCCAGTTCCTCGGCGCGCAGCTGACCTTCCTGGAGTTGAAACAGCGTGCCGACGCGCTGGCGGCCTCGCTGTCCCGCCTCGGCATCGTCAAGGGCGATCGCGTCGGCATCATGCTGCCCAATTGCCCGCAGTACATCTTCTCGGCATTCGCGGTGCTCCGGCTCGGCGCCATCGTCGTCAACATCAACCCGAGCTACACCGCCCGCGAGGTGCTCACGGTGGCGGGCGACTCCGGCGTCCGCCTGATGATCACGCTCGACGCGCTGGCGCCGCTGGTTCAGGCGGTGCGCGCGCAGACCGGCATCGAAGAGGTCATCGTGACGTCGCTGGCCGAGTACTCGGTTGCCGCGGCACCGCCGCCGCGGATCGACGCGGCGCACACAATGGCGGACTTGATCGCGGGGGCTGCCGCCGCCGACCTGCCGCGCGTGCCGATCGATCCGCACGACGTCGCCGTTCTGCAGTACACCGGCGGCACGACCGGGACGCCGAAAGGGGCGATGCTGACCCATGCCAACATCTGGGCCAACATCGTGCAGACCGAGAGCTGGACCAACCCGTCCTACGTTCTCGGCGGACGCGAGCGCTATCTCGTCGTCATCCCCTACTTTCACATCTATGCGTTTTCGGTGTGCATGATGGTCGGACTGCGGGTCGGCGCCCTGCAGATCATCCACCCCAAGTACGAACCCGACGCCGTGCTGGCATCGATCCGCGACTTCCGGCCAACTTATTTCCCGGCAGTGCCGACCGTGTTCGTCTCCCTGCTCACGCACCCCAGGGTCGCCGACTATGGGCTCGAGCACGTCCGCCTGTTCAACAGCGGCGGCGCGCCGTGCCCGGTGGAAGTGATGGAGGAGTTCGAGCGGCGAACCGGGCGCCCGCTGAACGAAGGCTACGGCTTGTCGGAGACCTCGCCGGTGACGCACTCGACGCCGCAACTCGCCCTCCGCAAGATCGGGACGGTTGGGCTGCCGTTTCCCGACACCGATCAGAAGATCGTGGACGTCGAGACCGGCGCCCGCGAACTGGCGATCGGTGAGGTCGGCGAGTTGTGCGTCTCGGGGCCGCAGGTGATGAAAGGCTACTGGAACAAGCCTGAGGAGAGCGCTAATGTGCTGCGCCGCGATGCCAGCGGGCGGGTCTGGTTCCACACCGGCGATATTGCGCGCATGGACGAAGACGGCTACACGTCGATCGTCCAGCGTAAGAAGGACATGATCATCGTCGACGGCTACAACGTCTACCCGTCGGATGTGGAGTCGGTGCTCTACGCGCACCCGGCGGTGCGGCTGGCCGCGGTCATCGGTGTGCCGGATGCCTACCATGGCGAGACGGTCAAGGCGTGCATCGCGCTGAAGCCGGGCACCTCGGTGACCGGCGAAGAACTCATCGCCTACTGCCGGGGCGGGCTGGCGGAGTACAAGCTGCCGCGCCTGGTCGAGATTCGCGACACATTGCCGATGAGCGCCGTCGGCAAGATCCTCTACCGCGTGCTGCGCGACGAACACGCCGCCGCCATCAAGCCATGACCCACGTCGAAGCGCGCCGCACGATGAGTGGCCTCGAGTTCTTCACCCGCATGCTCGCCGGGGAGATGCCGCCGCCGCCGATGATCGATCTGCTCGGCATCCGGCTCGCCGAGGTCGAGGCCGGGCGGGTCGTCTTCACGGCCACCTGTGAGGAGCGTTTCTACAACGGCACCGGCGTCGCGCACGGCGGCTTCGCGGCCACGCTGCTCGACACCGCGCTCGGCTGCGCGATCAACTCGGCGATGCCCGCGGGACGACGTTTCACGACGCTGGAGCTGAAGGTCAACCTGACGCGCCCGATCACCAAGGACGCCGGCTTGCTGCGCTGCGAAGCGTCGGTGGTGCACGTCGGCGGCCGCACCGCCACCTCCGAAGGCCGCATCGTCGATGCCCGGGGCAAGCTCTATGCCCACGGCACCACGACCTGCATCATCGTCGACGCCCCGCGCGGACCGCTGGAACCGTAGGGGGGGACGAAATTGCAGATTGCAAATTTCAGATTGCAGCTGGTAAGGCGACCACCCACGCAGTGCTGACCTGGGGCGGCGACACCACCAACGCGCCGCCGATTCCGCTCCAGCATCACGATCCGCCGCGACGCCCTCCGTCTGGCTGCGTGGTAGTCTACCTACCCTTTTCATTGGAGCGGCCATGGCGGATCTCGTTCGCTACGAACTCAAGGACGGCGTCGCCGTCGTGACGATCGACAACCCGCCGGTCAACGCGCTGGCGCCGGAGGTGTGGGGACAGATCGAGGCGGCGGTCGCCCGCGGCGTCGCCGATCCCGCCGCCGTGGCGGTCGTGTTGATCGGCGCCGGCACGACCTTCATCGCCGGCGCGGACATCAAGGCGTTTGACCTGCTCGAGACGCCGGCCGATTCGATGGCGCGCTCCGAAGGTACGCACGCGCTACTCCGGCGCCTCGAGGATTCCGCCAAGCCGCTGGTCGCGGCGATTCACGGCAACGCGCTCGGCGGCGGCCTCGAGGTCGCGCAAGCCTGTCATTTCCGCGTCGCAGTGAAGGAGGCCAGGGTCGGCCAGCCGGAAGTTCTGCTCGGCATCATTCCCGGCGCCGGCGGCACCCAGCGACTGCCCCGCCTTGCCGGCGCGACGGTCGCCCTCGAGATGTGCACCGGCGGCAAGCCCGTCCCGGCGCCGGCGGCGCTGGCCGCCGGCATCATCGATCACATTGTCCCGGAGCGCGACGGTGCCAGTCGCGCAGAGGGTCTGCTGAGTGGTGCGATCGCATTCGCGAAAGGCAAGGCGCAGACAGGGGAGATCCGGAAGGTGCGCGAGATCGTGATCGGCCCAGACCGGGTGAAGGCCGGCCTGGAAGCGTGCGCCGCCATGCGCACCGCCTTGAAGAAAACCGCCCGCGGCATGCGCGCGCCCTACGCCGTCGTCGACGCGATCGAAGCCGGGCTGCAGCTGCCGTTCGACCAGGGATCGATCCGCGAGCGCGAGCTGTTTGCCGCCTGCGTCACCTCCACAGAATCGAGGGCGCTTCGCCACCTGTTCTTCGCCGAGCGCGACGTCGCGAAGGTTCCCGACGTGCCGAAGGACACGCCGGTCGTCGAGATCAAGCGCGCGGCGGTGGTCGGCGCCGGGACGATGGGCGGCGGCATCGCGATGAACTACGCCAACGCCGGCATTCCGGTGCTGCTGAAGGACGTCGATCGGGCGGCCCTCGATCGCGGCATGGCCACCATCCGCCGCAACTATGACGTGACGATGTCCAAGGGCAAGATGACGGCGGAGCAGGTCGAGAAAACGATGGCGCTCATCACGCCGACGACCAGCTACGACGGCTTCGATCAGGTCGACATCGTCACCGAGGCGGTGTTCGAGAACATGGAGCTCAAGAAGGCCACGTTCACCGAACTCGGCAGGGTGACGCGTCCTGACTGCATCCTCGCGTCCAATTCATCGACGCTCGACATCGATCAGTTCGCGAGCGCGAGCGGGCGGCCGCAGCAGGTCCTCGGGCACCACTACTTCAGCCCGGCCAACGTGATGAAGCTGGTCGAGATCGTGCGCGGACGCGAGACCAGCAAAGCGGTGATTGCGACCTCGCTCAAGCTCGCCAAGAGGCTCGGCAAGGTCGGCGTCGTCGTCGGCAACTGCTTCGGGTTCGTCGCCAACCGCATGCTGGCGTACTACATGCGCGAGGCCTATCTGCTGCTCGAGGAAGGCGCCAGCGTCGAGCAGATCGATCGCGTGCTCACCGATTTCGGATTGCCGGTCGGTCCCTACGGAATGCAGGACATCGCCGGCATCGACGTCGGCGCGCGCATCCGCCAGTATCTCAAGTCGATTGGCAAGTCGCGCGCCGAGGGACCCCAGTCGGCCATCCCCGACCGCCTCTTCGAGATGGGACGCTACGGGCAGAAGACTGGCGCGGGCTGGTACAAGTACGACGCACCGGGCAGCCGCAATCGCACCACCGATCCGCTGATCGAACAGCTCGCGAACGAAGAAGCCAGGAAGCGCGGCATCGTGCGGCGGCCGATCCCGGACGAGGAAATCGTGGCACGCATCACGACCGCGCTGGCCAACGAGGGCGCGCGCGTGCTCGAAGACAAGTTCGCGACCCGGCCGGGGGACATCGATGTCATTTACGTCTACGGTTTCGGCTTCCCGCGCCAGAGCGGCGGTCCGATGTTCTATGCCGACACGATCGGCCTGCCAACCGTGCAGTCGCGCGTCAACGAGTACCGCGCACGGTTCGGCGACTATTGGGAACCAGCGCCGCTGCTCGAGAAGCTGGTCGCCGAAGGGCGGGGGTTTTATTCTTAGCCCTTAGCCTTAGCCCTTAGTCAGGGTAGTACCGAACCAGCCATTCCACGACAGCCGCCGGTTTGTCGCCACCCTCCCGCTCGATGGTGGCAAGCCACGTCACCTGGAGCCCTCCGCCGACAGCGTCCACCGCCTGCAGCGTGATGTGGGCGCGGATTCGCGATCCGGACGGCACCGGCGAGACGAACCGGACGCGATTCAGCCCGTAGTTGATGGCCATGCGCAGGCCGGTGAACCGCATCGATTCGCGAATCAGGGTGCTCAGCAGCGACAGCGTCAGGAACCCGTGCGCGATGGTGGCCCTCGACGGCAATTCAGCCGCCGCCCGCACCGGGTCGACGTGAATCCATTGATGGTCGCCGGTGGCGTCGGCGAACTGATTGATGCGGTCCTGCGTGACCTCGAGCCAGCCGCTGACGGCGAGCACTTCGCCAACCCGGCTCGCCAGCGTGCGGACGTCGATATCGATCATGGTTTCTCCAATGCCGGGCTCTCAATTCGCGACCCAGCGCCCTGCGCCCCGAACCCAGAGCCCTGCACTCCGAGCCCTGAACCCCGAGCCCTGAGCCCCGAGCCTTTTTGTATTACTATAAGTACGCCAGCCAAGCCGCCTGAGTAGTTTGGGTTCCCTGATGAGCAACTCGAAATCTCTCGCGATCGTTCTGACGACCTTTGTATGCGCGACCGCGCTCGCGATCGACGCCTCCGCGCAGTCGCGCGGACGGTCCGGCGGCCGCGCACCCTCGGGAAGACAAGGCGCCACCGTCGGCCGTGCCGCTCCGCGCGGCGGCTCGCGCGTCGTCGTCGGCCCGCGCGGCGGCGCGTCCCGTGTGATTGGCGGCGCGCCGCTCCGCTCGTACTACTACCCGTACTACAACCGCTTCCGCCCGGGCCTGTCGTTCGGCCTCGGGTTCGGGTACCCGTATTACTACGGCTATTACGGCTATCCCTACTACGGTGCGTTCGGCTACGGCTACGGCGGGTACTACCCGTACGGATATGGCGGATATGGCGCCCCTGGCGGCGGCTACGCGGCCTACGGTGGAATCCGCATCCAAGGCGCCCCGCGCAACGCCGAAGTCTACGTCGACGGCGCCTATGCCGGCATCGTGGACGACTACGACGGCGTCTTCCAGCGCCTCGACCTCGAGCCCGGTTCGCACGACATCGAGATCCGCGGACCCGGCCGGCCGCTGACCTACGACGTCAACGTGACGCCCGGTCAGACGGTCACACTCCACGCCAACGTGCGCTAGATCGGGTCGTCCTGAACGATCGGGTAATTGGGTCATTGGGTAATCGGTTGCCATTGCCCAATCCAGTTACCCGATTACCCACTCATCCAGTTACCAATTCATACCCCGATATCCTCGTTCCACAACTCCGGCCGCGCCCTGATGAACTCGGTCATCAGCCGGATACACCGCTCATCCTGCATCACCTCGACACGCACGCCGCGCGCGCGGAGCCATGCTTCCTCGCCCATGAAGGTGCGGTTTTCGCCGACGATGACGTGCGGGATGCCATAGAGCAGAATCGCTCCGGTACACATCGCGCATGGTGACAGCGTGGTCACCATGATGCTCTCGTGATAGATCGACCCCGCCATCCGTCCGGCGCGCTCGAGCGCGTCCATCTCGCCGTGAAGAATCGCACTGCCCTGCTGGACGCGGCGATTGTGGCCGCGTCCGATTACGAGGTCGCGATGGACCAGCACCGCGCCGATCGGAATCCCGCCCTCGTCCAGACCCTGCCGCGCCTCCGCGATCGCCGCGTCGAGAAATATGTCCATACCGGCATTCTGTCTCAAGACCTCGTCTGTAACGACTCGGCACGTCTTTGGCAGGACTCAATGCTGGAGGTTCATGTCATGCTCCACATGGCACTTGTCTTTCTGGTGGTCGGGCTGATCGCGGCACTGCTGGGATTCACGACCATTGCCGGCGCGTCGATCGCCATCGCCAAGTTCCTGGCCGGGTTGTTCCTGCTGCTCTTCCTGGTCTTCCTTGTTCTCGGCATTGCCGCAACCCGACGCATCGTCGGCTGACGACTGATACAATGGAGGACCTCGGAGTTCCGAGTTCCTCCATTGAACGCTCGCCGGCACCAATTTTCTCTCGTCGCCGTCACCGCTGCCCTGCTCGTCGCGATCGCCGCGGCGCTTTCGAGCCAATCGCCACCGGCCCCGGCGCTGTCGCTGTTGTCGAAGGACGGTCGGCGGACGCTGCCCCTCGCGCTGGTGGCCGATCAGCAGTTCGTCGCGCTGGACGACCTCGCCACCGCCTTTCAGGTCGCCGTTCGCGAGGAGTCGATGGGGGCGGTGACGGTTTCCTACAAAGGGAAAACCATTGTCCTGACGCCGGACCAGGCGCTGGCATCGGTCGGCGGACGCCTGGTCTCCCTGCCGGCGCCACCCTCCCGCAACGGCCGACGCTGGCTGGTGCCGGTGGAATTCATCAGCCGCGCGCTGGCGCTCATCTACGACGCGAGGCTGGAGCTGCGCAAGACCTCGCGGTTGCTGATCATCGGTGACCTGCGGGTGCCTCGCATCGCCGTTCGATACGATCCGCTGGGAGCGGCCGGCCGCCTCACCATCGACGCGACGCCGCGCGCCAGTGCTACCGTCACGCAGGAAGCCGAGCACCTCACCATCAAATTCGACGTCGATGCTCTCGACACGCCCGCCGTGCCGTTCACGGTGTCCGGCTCCCCGGGATTGCTCCTCGGAGTGCGCACGGTCGACGCCACGACAATGGCGGTCGATCTGGGACCGCGCTTCGCGGGGTTTCGCGCCACCAGTCAGCCGGTGGACACGACGATGCGGCTGGTGATCGACCTGGCCACCGCACCGACTGATGCCCCGGCCACAGCGCCAACCGCACCCGCCGCGCCGGCAGCGGCGCCACCGGTCGATCTGCCGCCCTCGTTCGGCCAGCCTGTGTCCGCCTTCCGTACCATCGCGATCGATCCCGGCCACGGCGGCGACGACGACGGCGTGAAGAGCGCGGAGGGGGCCAAGGAGAAGGACCTGACTCTGGCCATCGCGCGCCGCTTCAAGGGCGTCATCGAAGCCCGTCTCGGCCTGCGAGTCATCCTGACCCGGGACGACGACCGCAACGTCCCGGTCGACGAGCGCACATCGGTCGCGAACAACAACAAGGCCGACCTCTTCGTCAGCCTGCATGTCAACGGCTCGATGCGGCCGGCCACCCAGGGCGCGTCGATTTTCGTCGCCGCCTTCGATCGCGACGCCGCGCAGGCGGCGGCCGGCGGCGGCGAGCGGGTACCCACCTTCGGCGGCGGGTCGCGCGAGATCGAACTGGTGCCGTGGGATCTCGCGCAAACGCGCCACCTCGATCAATCCTCGGCATTCGCCGACCTGCTGCAGCAGGCGTTTCACGACCGTGTTCCGCTGGCCGCCAAACCGGTCGATCGTGCGCCGCTGCGCGTGCTCGAATCGGCCAACATGCCCGCAGTCCTCGTCGAGCTGGGGTACCTGACCAACGCGGGCCAGGCCAAGCTGCTCGCCGGTGATGGCTTTCAGAACGCCATTGTCCAGGCGCTGTTCGATGCGATCGTGAAGTTCCGCGACACCTTGCCGGGTGGAGGCACGCGCTGATGAACCGCCAGGTCGCGATCGCCGGCACCGTCGCCGCCATGGTCGCATTCGCGGTTCTGGTGTTCGTGGCAAAGCGGGGGGCTCCCGCCTCCGCCCGCAGCACGCCGGCCAAGGCCGCCACTCTCGCACCACCCGCCGTTCCGGGGCCGCCGGGTCGCAAGATCAAGGCTCACTTGTTCTACGTCGCCGACGACGGCATACGGCTGAGCAGCGTGGAGCGGGACGTCGCCTACGGCGAAGGCACCGAGGCGCAGGCGCAGGAAATCCTGACCGCGCAAATCGCTCCGATTGCCGAACCGCTGGTGTCGGCGATTCCAGCCGGCACCAGCCTGCGCGCCGTGTTCATCGCCAAGTCAGGCAACGCCTATGTGGATTTGAGCCGCGAGGCGCGGACCTCGCATCCCGGCGGCACCATCAACGAGCTGCTCACGGTCTACACCATCGTCAACGCGCTCACCGCGAACCTGCCCGCAGTCACCGCCGTCCAGGTGCTGATCGACGGCAAGGAAGTGAATACGTTGTCCGGCCATGTCGATCTCCGGCGCCCGCTCGCGAAAAATCTCGCGTGGGTACAATAGGGCTCCGAAGCTCCCGGCCTTCAGCGTTCAGCGAACCCGTGCTGACGGCTGGACGCTGAACCGCGAAGGCTCATACATGCGATCTGACCAGCGACCGCCCGACCAGTTGCGCGACACCACGCTCATCCCCGACTACACCATTCATGCGGAAGGCTCGGTGCTGATCAGCGCGGGACACACCAAAGTCATCTGCACGGCGAGCGTCGAGGATCGCGTGCCGCCGTTCCTGCGCAACACCGGCAAGGGCTGGGTCACGGCTGAATACGGCATGCTGCCGCGCGCGACCAGCACCCGCATGCAGCGCGAGGCGGCACAGGGAAAAGTCGGCGGCCGGACGCAGGAGATCCAGCGGCTGATCGGCCGATCGCTGCGCGCAGTCACCAACCTGCCGGCGCTCGGCGAGCGCACGGTGTGGATCGACTGCGACGTCATCCAGGCCGACGGCGGCACCCGCACCGCGTCGATCACCGGTGCCTTCGTCGCGCTGGCGCTGGCATTCGAGAAGCTGCGCGAGCGCGACGCCATCCGCACCATTCCCTTGACTGACTACGTCGCGGCGATCAGCGTCGGCATCGTCGGCGGCGAGCCGCTGCTCGATCTGGCCTACGAAGACGACAGCCGTGCGGACGTCGACATGAACATCGTCAAGACCGGCGACGGCCGCTTCATCGAAGTCCAGGGCACGGCGGAAGCGATCCCGTTCGGGCGCGAGGCGCTGCTGACGCTGCTCGACCTGGCCGACCATGGGATCACGCAGCTGATCGACAAACAGGCGGCACTGGTCGGCCATCTGGTCAAGCGACCGTGAGAGGGCCGATGGTCAATCACTCGATGCGGCTCTCGCGCGCGCTCATCACGACGCCTCTCGGCGAGATGGTGGCGCTGTCGTCCGATCAGGGGCTGTGCGCGCTCGAGTTCACGACGGTTCGCGGCCGCGCACGCGGTGCAGAGCCGCTGTCGCGCCTCGAGGCGCGGCTGGCGCGCTGGTTTCCACCGCACCAGATCGTCGATCGCGAGACGCCGACCATCGCGGGCACGCGCGAGTGGCTGACGCGATATTTCGACGGCATCGCCGCGGCCATCGATCTGCCGCTCGACATGCGCGGCGCACCGTTCGAAAGGCGCGTCTGGGCGGCGCTGCAGGCCATCACGCCTGGACAGACCACCAGCTACGGCGCGATCGCGAAGGCCCTCGGATCGGCGGGCGCATCCCGGGCCGTCGGCGCCGCCAACGGCGCCAACCCGATCGCGATCGTCGTGCCGTGTCACCGCGTCATCGGCTCGAGCGGCTCGCTCACCGGGTACGGCGGCGGCCTCGACCGCAAGACCTGGCTGATCGATCACGAGCGCCGCTGGCGAACCGAACCACAGGCGTCCTTGTTCTGACCGCCTTCCGATTTGTCGCCGTGAGAACCCGCAGGTCCGCTGTGGGACTGTCTGACAAAATAGTGCGCGTGCCTTTTCCAGACGCGTGTAGTGTCCGCCTTTTCAGGCGGACCGTCGGGAAGTCCGGCTAGGCGCGACGAATCGGCTGCGCCGGAAACGGCGACGCCAGCCACCCGGCCGGTGCCCAGACCTCGACGTCGGTGGCGGTGCCGCGTCCGGGATGGCGAAACATCTTCGGCGCCACGCCGATGATCGAATACATATCGTTGTCGATCCGGATGCGTTTGCCGAGCACGTGGCGGTCGCCGCCGAACCGGCGCTGCCAGAGCGCGTCGCTGATCACCGCCACTTCGGTGATGCCGGGTTGCCCGTCAGAGGCGTCGAACACGCGACCCAGCTCCGCGCCGACGCCGAGCATCGAGAAATAGCCGGCGCCGACCAGCGCGGTTTCGACCCGCTCGGGCTCGTCGGTCTCGGTCAGATTCGCGCTCACCGGCCAGACGCCGGCAATGTCGTCGAACAGATCGGCACGCCGCAGATCGAGCAGCTCGGGGATCGACAGGCCGACGTCGCGAACGTGCTGCTTCTCGAAGTCGACGGTCACCCGCACCAGCTGCTCGGGCTGACGGAACGGGAGCGGTGAAAGGACGACGGCGTGGACGACGGTGAAGAGGGCGGTGTTGGCGCCGATGCCGAGGGCCAGCGTCAGGATGGCAATCACCGACAAGGACGCGTCGCGCCAGGCGGTTCTGACGGCGTAGCGGAGATCCTGCCAGAGCGTCATCGGCTATCGCGGGTGGCAAGGAAAGCGCCACAGAGGTCCGCGGTTTTGCCAGTGTTTCCGCGCTCGGGCCGGGCCGGCGTCCCCGGCCTGGGAATAGAGCCGTTCACAAATGGGATTCGAGATAGCTCCGAAGCGCGCGAAATGCCTTGCCGCGATGGCTCACCGCGGCCTTGGCGTCACCTGATTCCGCGAGTGTCATGCCGTAGGGCGGATAGAAGAAGATGGGGTCGTAGCCGAAGCCGCCCTCTCCCCTGGGCTCTGGCGAGATGCGGCCTTCGATCGTGCCGCGCGTTTCGAACAGCACGCGATCGCCGCGAACGAGCGCCAGCGCGCAGACGAATTGCGCCGGGCTCTGGCGGTCGCCCTTCGCGCGGAGCGCGGCGTCAATCAGCGCAAATTTCTCCGGATACGGTAGTTCCGCGCCGCCAAACCGCGCCGACTCGACGCCGGGCGCGCCGTCGAGCGCGTCGATCGAGAGTCCCGAGTCTTCGGCCACCGTCAGCGCGCCGGTGGCCGCGGCGTAGTACAACGCCTTGGCGCGGGCATTTTCCTCGAACGTCCGCCCGGTTTCTTCGGGTGTCGCGACGTGAGGCCACGACGCGAGCGTCACCAGCTCAATCGGGCCGCCGGCGAGCAGTTGCCGAATCTCGCGGATCTTGTTGGGGTTTGAGGTCGCAAGCAGAAGAGGCATTCGTCGTTAGTCGATAGTCGTCCAGTCGATAGTCGTCCAGTCGATGGTCGTCTCGGACTGGAGGCTATCGAAAGTCTTGGCCGCGGGCGGCGACCCGAAGGTCGGCCGCCCGGGGAAAATGGAAGGCAGTTCGGCCGGTCGATGATTGGTTCATTTGGCAAGCATGACTTGCCCAGCCGGCGCGGGGAATCAGCGTGTGAGAACCTCAGGCAGCCCCGGCGTATCGCGAACGAGCCGTCGCTTTGATGGGTGTCGCCTGCTCCACCCGCATGAAAGCGCCGTCCCGTGTCTTGAACAGAAACTTCGCATCGACCAGCGCACCAAGGAGCGCCTCGCACATCGCGGTATCAAGTCCCCACAGTCGGCGCGCCTGCGCCCCCGTCAACCGCAGCCCTGGCATTTCGAGGAACTCACCCTGCACTCGTCGGAGCATCTCTTCTATTGGTCGGTATTTCTCCGCTTTCATCGTCGGCCGCCTCCCCACCATACGTTTTTCGATGTAGTTACCAATAAAAAGAGCAACGCATATGCCACCGGTTCTTGCTCACGGCGACGTCATCCGCAGGTACTTCGCTCCGGAATCTGGCCGGATCTTTCGCGCCTGGTGGAAGCCCGGCCGTTGGAAGCGCATTGATGGCTTTCTCAGCTGTTGGGTACAAGACGTCCGGTGTAGGAATTCACATCAGGAACCGATCGGCGCCAACGTGTCCCCAAACTTGCATCGCTCTGCCGGTATGGCTGATACGCATGAACTGAACCTGACGACGCATCGAGCGGCTCACAGTGTGTGGGAACGCAGCGGATGGGATGGCACCCGCCAACAGCTGGCCATGACGCGGTGGCTCCTCGGCATCGGCGGCGGCGCCCTGGCCCTTCAGGGCCTTCGCCAGCGCACCATCAGCGGCTCACTGCTGGCGGGCGTCGGGACCGGTGTGGCGTGGTGGGCGCTGAGCGGCGAGGGTGACCTTTCGGACGCGCGCCGCTGGCTGATCCGCACCCTCGAGCGCGCCGGATGGACCTCCGAGGATCGCGTGCACGAGGAATCGGCTGAGTCGTTTCCGGCCAGCGACGCACCATCGTGGACGCCGACGGTCGGCACCGGTCTCAGCGATCGGGCGCGGGTCCGCTGATGCTCGGCGCGCTGAAGGTCCCCATCTCGTGGTCGGAACTTCTGACGCGCACCTACCGCGAACTCCTGGCCGACAACTGCCTGGGCCTGGCGGCTCAGCTGGCATACTACTTTTTTCTCGCGCTCTTCCCCGCCCTGCTCTTCCTCGTCGCGATCGTCAGCTTCATCCCGATCGCGGGATTGCTCGACGCGATTACCGCCAACCTGGCGCGCGTCGCGCCGGGTGAAGTCCTCGCGATCATTCAGGATCAGATTCTCAAGGTCGCCCACGGCAACAATGGCGGCCTGCTCACGCTGGGCATGCTCGGCACGATCTGGAGCACGTCATCGGGTCTCACCGCGATCATCGACACCTTGAACCAGGCCTACGACATCCAGGAGGGGCGGCCGTGGTGGAAGGTGAAGCTGATCGCGCTCGGCCTGACCGTCGCTCTCGCGGTCTTCATCGTCATTTCATTCGCGCTGGTGCTGGTCGGGCCGGCGCTCGCCCAGAGAGTCGCGGCCTGGGCACACATGGGTGCGGCGTTCGCGCTGGCCTGGACGATCCTGCAGTGGCCCGTCATCTTCGTGCTGGTGGCACTGGCGATGGCGATGATTTACTACTACGCGCCAGACGCCGTGCAGGAATGGGTCTGGATCACGCCCGGCTCCCTGCTGGCCACCACACTGTGGCTGGCGATCTCGCTCGGCTTCAAGTTCTACGTGTCGCACTTCACGTCCTACAACGCGACCTACGGCGCCATCGGCGGCGTCATCGTGCTGATGTTGTGGTTCTATGTGTCGGCGCTCGCCGTGCTGATTGGGGCGGAGCTGAATTCCGAAATCGAACACGCGTCCCCGTATGGGAAAGATCCAGGCGAGAAGGTGGCTGGAGAGAAGACTCCGATCGTCGCCGTCGCCGAGCGGAGCTGGCGGCGCCAGACGGCCACCGGCGCGCAGCCTGACACGGCTGCCGCCAACTGCGACCTCGACAGCGACCTGCCGCCGGCACGGCCGGCGCTTCCTCGCGCGTGGCCGCGCTCCCGCGCGAGGGCGACCGACGGCTGAGCGGTCTGGTGCCGGCCACGTCATAGACGTTCCACACGTCGGCCGGGCGCTCCAGTATTAGAATGAGCGCCTGGTGGTGGAAAAACTCTTTCGGCTCCTGTTCAAGTATCCGCCGCTCATGTTCCAGCAGGGCGACTTCTCCTGGGGACTGTCGCGGCCGGTCGTGCTGGCGGTTGCGGCCGCCGCGGCGATCGCGGTGCTGGCACTGGCGACCTATCGCGGCGTCTCGGCGACCGAGCGCCGGCGCGATCGCGCCGTGCTGGTTGGACTGCGCCTCGCGGCGCTGGCGGTGCTGCTGTTCTGCCTGTTTCGCCCGGCCTTGATTCTCAAGGCGGCGGTGCCGCAGCAGAATTTCCTCGGCATCCTGGTGGACGATTCGCGCAGCATGTCGATCGCCGATCTCAACGGCCAGGCCCGCGGCACCTTCGTCCAGCAGCAGCTGAACGGCCCGAACGCGAGGCTGCTCGACGCGCTGTCGCAGCGCTTCGTCCTCCGCTTCTTCAGTTTCGCGTCCTCGTCCGATCGCGTGGCGTCGGCCGCCGGCTTGAAATTCGCCGGCACCGCGACGCGGCTGGGACAGGCGCTCGACCGCGCCCGCGACGAGCTCTCGGGACTGCCGCTGGCCGGGCTCGTGATGGTGAGCGACGGCGCCGACACCTCCGACGCGGCCATCGACGAAACGCTTGCCAGCCTGAAGGCCCGTACCATCCCGGTGTTCACCGTCGGCGTCGGCCAGGAGCACTTCGCGCACGACGTGCAGGTCACGCGCGTCGAAACGCCGCGCAGTGTGCTCAAAGGCACCGCGCTGGTCGTCGACGTCGTGCTCTCGCAGACCGGCTACGGCGGCCAGACCATCCCGCTCAGCGTCGAAGACGATGGGCGGATTGTGAGCACGCAGGACGTGACGCTGCCGGCGGACGGGGAATCGGCGACCGTGAAGATCCGCTTCACCGCGAATGAAGCCGGCGCACGCACATTCAAATTCAAGGTGCCGACACAGGCCGGCGAGCAGGTGACGCAGAACAACGCCCGCGACGCGCTCATCCAGGTCAACGACCGCGCCGAGAAAGTGCTGTACTACGAGGGCGAGCCGCGGCCCGAGTACAAGTTCCTGCGCGCCGGTGTGGCCGGAGACGTCAACCTCCAGGTCGCCTCGATCGATCGCACCGCCGAGAACAAGTACTACCGGCAGTCGGTCAGCAACAAGGACGAGCTGGTCGGCGGCTTTCCCAAGACGCGCGAAGAGCTGTTCCAGTACCGCGGCCTGATCCTCGGTAGCGTCGAAGCGGCGTCGTTCACCCCCGAGCAGCTGCGGATGATCGCCGACTTCGTCAACAAGCGCGGCGGCGGCCTGCTGATGCTCGGCGGCCGCCGATCGTTTGCCGAAGGCGGCTGGGGCGGGACGCCGGTTGGCGACGTGCTCCCAGTCGTCCTCGAGAACGCCAACACCAAGTATTTCTCCGAGCTGTTCCAGGCGCGCCCGACGCGGGCCGGCGCTTCCTTTCCGGTCACCCAGGTGGCCGGCGACGAGAAGGCGTCGAGCGCGAAATGGAACGAGATGGCGCCGGTGTCGAGCGTCAACCCGGTGCGGCAGGCCAAGCCGGGCGCGACCGTGCTGCTGAGCGGCGTCGACGGCCACAAGCAGGAACAGATCGTCCTCGCCTATCAACGCTACGGTCGCGGCAAAGCGATTGCGCTGCCGGTGCAGGACACGTGGCTGTGGCAGATGGATCCGAAAACCCCGGTCACCGACACCACGCACGCCATGTTCTGGCGCCGGCTGATCCGGTGGCTGGTGGATGGCGTGCCCGAGCAGGTCAACATCTCGACCACCGCGGATCGCGTCGAGCCCGGCGAAGCGATCAGGCTCTCTGCCGAGGTGCTCGACGCCGCCTACGTCGAGGTCAACGACAGCCGCGTGCTGGCGCACGTCACGTCGCCGTCGGGCAAGACCACCGAGGTGCCGGTGGAGTGGACGGTGTCGAAAGACGGAGACTACCGCGCGACGTTCACGCCGGACGAATCGGGCATCTACGACGTCAAGGTGACCGCCGCGCGCGATCAGAAGGATCTCGGCAGCGCCGAGATGCACGTGCGCGTCTCGGCTGGAGACGCCGAATACTTCGACGCCGGGATGCGCGCGCCGCTGCTCAAGCGGATCGCCGACGACACCGGCGGCCGCTTCTTCACCCCGGCCAACGCGGCCTCGCTGCCCGAGGCGATCAACTACAGCGGACGGGGTGTCACCGTGGTCGAAGAGCGTGAGCTGTGGGACATGCCGGCGCTCTTCCTCGCCCTGGTCGGGCTGATCGCGGCCGAGTGGGGCTACCGCCGCATGCGAGGCCTGGCATGAGCGTGCGGGAAACCGACGAGATCGCCGGGGCCGCCGCGAAGATTTTTTTTCTGCGATCTCAGCGCACTCTGCGGTTACTCGTGGTCACGTTCGTGTCCAGCGTGTGGTGGGCTGTGCCGGCGCTCGCCCAGCAGACCCACCTGCTCGTCATCACCGGCGTGCCCGGTGACGAAGAGCACGCCGCCAGGTTCCAGAAGTGGGCGACCACCTTCATCGATGCGGCCAAGACGAAAGATGCGGTGCCGGACGCCAACATCACGCTGCTGACCGACCGGCAGTCGACCAAGGCGGGGGTCGAGAAGGCGTTCGCGGATCTGAACGCCCGGGTCAAACCGAGCGATGCGGTGCTCGTGCTGCTGCTCGGTCACGGCAGCTTCAACGGGACGCAGGCGGCGTTCAACCTGCCGGGTCCGGATCTCACGGTCGAGGAGTGGTCGAAGCTGCTGGGCAAGCTGCCGTCCCAGCGCGTGGCCTTCGTCGACACCAGCAGCTCGAGCGGCGCCTTCCTGCCCGCGATCGCCGCGCCCGGCCGCGTCGTGGTCACCGCAACCAAGACCGGCGGCGAACGCAACGAAACCCAGTTCCCCGAGTTCTTCGTCGCGGCCTACGGCGATGCCGCCGCCGATCGCGATCGCAACGGCCACGTGTCGGTGGCCGAAGCGTTCGAATACGCGAAGACCAAGGTGGTGCAGGCGTTCCAGCAGAAGGGACTGCTCCTCACCGAGCATGCGGTGCTCGACGACGGCGGCGAGGGGCGCCTGGCCTCGGCGCTCTTCCTTGGCACCGGCCGCGCCGAGGGGGCGCTCGCCGTGGACCTCTCCGATCCGGCCATGAAGCAGCTGGTCGACGAGAAGGACGCGCTCGATCAGCAGATCGCGGCGTTGCGGCTCGAGAAGAACACGATGGACGAGGCGAAGTACCAGGCCCAGCTCGAGAAACTACTGACCGAGCTCGCCTTGAAGACCAAGACGATCCGCGATCGCCAGGCGAAGAAGGACAAGCAGTGAGACGGCCCGCGCTGGTGATACCGACCATCGCCATCCTGATTCTCGCCAGCGTCGCCTCCGCGCTGGCGCAGCGCCGCGGTCGATTCGGCGGAGGCGGCGGCCGGTTCGGGCAGATTCCGATTGCGCCCAATGCCGCCTACGACGGACGTTTCACGTTCGTCCGCGTCCGTTACGGCCCGGACTACGGCTTCGCCTCGCAGCGCCTGCCGTGGTCGCACGACTACCCGGCCGGCGAGCAGCACTTCATGAAGATCGTGAACGAGCTGAGCCTGCTCGATCCCCACACCGCCGAAACCAACATCCTGACGTTCGACGATCCGCAGCTGTTCAAGTATCCGATTGCGTACCTCTGCGAGCCGGGAGGCTGGGTGTTGTCGGATCAGGAAGCCGCCAGCCTGCGCACCTACCTGGAGAAGGGCGGCTTCGTCATCGTCGACGACTTCCGCTATCAGCACTGGGGCAACTTCGAGTCGCAGATCAGGCGGGTGCTGCCCGAGGCGCGCATCTACGACATGGATCTGTCGAATCCGATCTTCCACGCGTTCTTCGAAATCCGCACGCTCGATGTACCGCAGTATTACGATCCGCCGCCGGCGATCTTCCGCGCCATCTACCAGGACAACGACCCGGCCAAACGGATCCTGGTGATGATCAATTACAACACCGATATCTCGGAATTCTGGGAGTGGTCGGACACCGGTCTGAAACCGATCGACGAATCAAACGAGGCGTACAAGCTCGGCGTGAACTACCTCATATACGGTATGACACACTAGGGGCAGCGGAGGGAACGGGATCCCGTTCCCTCCGTCCCCCTGTTCCCTCGAGTAAGGAAGGACGATCGTGAGCATCGACACCGTAGACTTCGAGTCAGCCGACGACATCGCGCTGGCAGACAAGATGAAAGTCGGGCGCCAGCAGATCATTGCCGAACTGCAGAAACGCATCATCGGGCAATCCGAGGTCATCGAGCTGATCCTGCTGTCGCTCTTCGTCGGCGGCAACAGCCTGATCGTCGGCGTGCCGGGGCTGGCCAAGACCCTGCTCGTCGCCACACTGGCCAAGGTGCTCGAGCTCAAGTTCCACCGCATCCAGTTCACGCCTGACCTGATGCCGTCCGACATTACCGGCACCGACATCATCCAGGAGGACGCCGGTGGCCGACGCTCGATGGTGTTCGCGCCCGGGCCGATCTTCGCCAATATCGTCCTCGCCGACGAAATCAACCGCACCCCGCCCAAGACCCAGTCGGCATTGCTGGAAGCGATGCAGGAGCACCGCGTCACCATTCAGGGTCGGACCTACGATCTGGTCGAGCCGTTTTTCGTGTTCGCCACCCAGAACCCGATCGAGCTCGAAGGCACCTATCCGCTGCCCGAGGCGCAACTCGACCGCTTCATGTTCCACATCGTCATCGAGCATCCGCCCGAGGACGAGGAGTTCGACGTCGTGCGGGCGACCACCGCGATCATCGACCCGCACTACCGCCAGCCGGTCAACGGCGCCGACCTGGTCGCCTTCCAGCGCCTGGTGCGCCGCGTGCCGGTCGCCGAAGCGGTGATGCGCTATGCGCTCCACATCGTGCGCACCAGCCGGCCGAAGTCGGCGCAGGCGCCCGATCTGGTCAAGAAGTTCGTCGCTTTTGGCGCCAGCGTTCGCGCGGCGCAGTACCTGGTGCTCGGGGCCAAGGCGCGCGCGCTGACCCACGGCCGCTATCACGTCAGCTACGACGATATCCGGGCGCTGGCGCATCCGGTGCTGCGCCATCGCGTCCTGACCAACTTCCGCGCCGAGTCGGAAGGCGTCAGCTCGGACGCGATCATCGACGAATTGCTCAACGCCGTGCCGGTGCCGAAGAGCGGAATGTAAAGAAAAACCAGAGCACGCAAAGGAGGCAGAGCAACGTTGGATCTCTGCGATCTCTGCGAGCTCCGCGGTTGAAGTGGACCTATGCAGTCACGCGCGATTCCCGGCGCTCAGTTCATCGACCCCAAGGTGCTCATGCGAGTGGGCAACCTGGAGCTGCTGGCGCGCAACGTGGTCGAAGGCTTCATCAACGGGCTGCACCGGGCGCCGTTCTTCGGCGCCTCGATCGATTTCGCCGAGCACCGCGGCTACGTCGCCGGCGACGACATCCGCCGTGTCGACTGGCGGCTGTTCGCGCGGACCGACCGCTTCTACGTCAAACAGTACGAGGCCGACACCAACACCAACCTGTCGGTGCTGCTCGACGTCTCGCGCTCGATGAAGTTCGCGAGCCGTGGCATCCCCAAGCTGGAATACGGCTGTTATCTCGGCGCCTGCCTGGCCTATCTCGCGCAGCGCCAGCGCGACCGCGTCGGCATGATCACCTTCGACAACGACATCGTCACCCACATTCCACCGTCGGCAAAACACTTCAACGTCGTGCTCGGCGCGATGGAGAAGGCCAAAGCCGAGCGGCCGGGCAACCTGACGGTGCCGCTCAACAGGATGGCCGAGCACTTCAAGAAGCGCGGCATCCTGGTCCTGATCTCGGATTTCTACGAGGAGCCGGAGACCATCCTCGAAGCGATCCGGCCGCTCAAGTTCCTCGGCAACGACCTCATCGTCTTCCACGTGCTCGATCAGGCCGAGATCGACTTCGGCTACGAGGACGCGTCGAGCTTCCAGGATCTCGAGACCGGCGAGCAGGTCCCGGTCGTGCCGCAGTCGCTGGTCAAGGAATACCGCGCGATGATTCAGGCCCACATCGCCGCGCTGACCACCAAGTTCTCGGAACACCGGATCGACTACACCGTCCTCAACACCGCCGAGCCGCTCGACCGCGCGCTGTTCGGCTATTTGTCCGCCCGGGAGCGGCTGATGCGAGTGCGATGACCAGGCGCACCGGTCAGGTCGTGTCCGGCTTCAGCCGGACCCGTCAGCCCTCAGCCTTGTCATGGCCTTCTTAACGCCGTTTTTCCTGCTCGGGCTCGGCGCGATCGCGATTCCCGTGCTGATTCACCTGATTCAGCGCGAGAAGAAGCACGTCATCGAATTTCCGTCGTTGATGTTCGTGCGGCGCATCCCCTACCAGTCCGTCCGTCGCCGCCGGATCCGGCACTGGGCGCTGTTGCTGATGCGTGCCGCCGCGATCGCGCTCATCGTCGCGGCGTTCGCGCGCCCGTTCATCCGCCAGGGCGCCGCCGCGGCCGCGGTCGGCGGCGGTGCCCGCGAGATCGTCATTCTGCTCGACCAGTCGGCGAGCATGGGCTATGGCGATCACTGGACGCGCGCCACCGACGCCGCGCGCACGGTCGTGCGCGGCCTCGGCGCCGACGATCGCGCCACACTGGTGCTGTTCAACAAGAATGCGGAAGAGAACATGCGCGCCACCGCCGACCGGACGCGGCTCGAGGGCGCCATCGATGCCGCCAAGGTCGGATCGGGCGCCACCCGGTACGGCCCGGCGCTGAAGCTGGCCGAGAGCATTCTCAGCCGCTCGCCGGTCAAGCGGCGTGAGGCGATTCTGATCAGCGACTTCCAGCGCAGCGGCTGGACCGGGTCGGAGGAGGTGCGCTTTCCCGAAGGCATGACCATCAGCACCATGTCGGTGGCGTCGCCGAACCCGGTCAACCTCGCCGTGCCTTCGGTCGCATTCGGGCGCTCGTCGTTCTCGGGGCAGGAGCGGCTGACGGTGACCGCCGGGCTCAGCAACAAAGGCAACGAGACGCTGAAGGACGTGCCGGTCACGTTGACGATCGACGGCCACGAGATTCAGACCGAGAAGGCGACGGTCGCCGCGCACGCATCGAGCTCGGTCTCGTTCACGCAGTTCACGTTGTCGAGCCCCAACGTGCGCGGATTCGTACGTGCCGGCAGCGATCCGATGCCGGCGGACAACACCTTCAACTTCGTGCTCGCGCCGAGCGAGCCGGTCTCGCTCGTCATCGTCGACAGCGGCGACCGCGCGGCCTCGAGCCTGTTCCTGGCCAAGGCGTTGTCGATCGGCACCACCCCCGTCTTTCAGGTCGAGGTGACGTCGGCTGCGCGGCTGACGCCAGCCGCGCTCGACAAGCGCGCCGTGATCATCCTCAACGACACGATGTTTCCGCCGGCCGGGGGCGGCGGCGTGCTGCGGAAGTTCCTCGAGCGCGGCGGCGGATTGCTGGTGGTCAGCGGCGACCACGCCACGTGGCCGCAAGGCGAAGCCGGATTGCTGCCGGGCCGGTTCGGCGCCACGGTCGACCGCACGACGGGGCGCAGCGGGTCGCTCGGCTACCTGGACTACAGCCATCCCGTCTTCGAAGTGTTCAAGGCGCCGCGCAGCGGCGACTTCTCCGCCGCTCATGTCTTCCGCTATCGCGCCCTGCAGACCGCGCCGACCGACCGGATCCTGGCGCGGTTCGACGATGGCGCCGTGGCGGCGGCGGAGAAGACAGTCGGAGCCGGCCGATTGATCGTGTGGACGTCGACGCTCGACGATTCATGGACCGACATCGCGGTGAAGCCGATCTTCCTGCCGCTGGTGCATCAACTCGTCCGCTACCTCGCACACTACGAGCCGCCGACCTCCTGGCTCACCGTCGGCCAGGTGCTCGATCTGACCGCCCGCGCCAAAGGACGGGGCGACCGTTCGGACCGGATCGTCGTCACCCCGTCGGGCGAGCGCATCTCGCAGGCAAGCGCCGGCGAGGGCAGCGAAGGATTGCTCGAGCTCGACGAGCAGGGAATCTATGAGATCCGATCGGCGGCGGTCGCAAACGGGCGTCCGGAGGCGATCGCGGTCAACCTCGATCCGGCCGAGTCCGAGCTCAGCGCCATCGACCCGCGGGAGCTGGTCGCCGCAGTCACCGGTCACGCGACGCCGACTGAGGCGGCACCGGCGCAGTCTCAAGAGATGACGCGCGAGGAGTCGGAACGGCGGCAGAGCCTGTGGTGGTATCTGCTCATGGCCGGACTGCTGCTGCTGGCGGCCGAAACCGTGATTGCGAATCACCTCTCGCGCAAGGAAAAGTTCCTGTAATCTACCCATACAGGGCCGTACCCCTTTCCGATCCCCGGGTGCGCGAAAGAGTGCGGCCCTTTTCTTGGGAGAGCGACATGGACCCACGCACGGAGCTGGTCGACGTCATTCGTCGGGTGCGGAATCGCTGGCGCGGTCGGCTCGCGCTCCGCGGCGCGGTGGTCGTGGCCGCCGGCACGATGCTGGCGCTTCTCCTCTCGGCCTCCGGGCTCGAGTCGTTCCGCTTCAGCGCGCCGGCCATCATCACGTTCCGCATTGTCACCGTCACCGTCTTCGTCGGGCTGCTGTTCTACGGCCTGGTGTGGCCGCTGCGACGGCGTGTGACCGATGCACAGGTGGCGATGTACCTCGAGGAATGCGACCCGACGCTCGAGGCGGCGATCATCAGCGCGGTCGAGGCGACCGCCGGCGGTGGATCGACGGCGCATTCTCCGCACCTGGTCGAGAAGCTGGTGGAGCAGGCGATTGATCAATGCCGCACGCTCGACCATGGCCGCGCCATCGAGCGCACGTCGGTACAACGGCATGCGGGCGCGCTGGCGGCGATCGCCGCGATCGCCGCGCTGGCCATCACCTTCGGTCCCGCCTATCTCCGCCACGGCCTGTCGGCGCTGCTGGTGATCTCGCGCAGCGCTGAAGCGTCCAGCCCGTACAGCATCGAGGTGCTGCCTGGCAACACCAAGGTGCCGCGCGGCGCGGATCAGGCGGTAAAAGCCAAGCTGGTCGGCTTCACGTCGAGCGACGTCAGCGTCATGATGCGGATCGCCCCGAACGGATCGTTCGATCGCGTGCCGCTCATCGCTTCGGCGCAGCCCGGCGCCTTCGAGGGGATGCTCTTCCACCTCGAAAAGCCGACCGAGTACTACGTCGAGTCGAACGGCGTCCGCTCGGGCAAGTTCATGCTGACGGTGGTCGATCTGCCGACCGTGCAGCAGCTCGACCTCGAATACCGCTTCCCGGCCTATACCGGGCTGGCGCCGCGTCAGGCCGAGGGCGGCGACGTCGCCGCCATCCGCGGCACCGACGTCGTGCTCCACGTCGTGCCGACGATGACGACGCCGGACGGCAAAATTCTCTTGAGCGATGGCAGTGCGCAGCCGCTCACGCGACAACCCGATGGATCGCTCACCGGCAGCTTTCCGATCAAGGCCCAGGGTTTCTATCGCATCGAGCTCACCGGACCGCACGGGGAGAAAGTCGAAGCATCGCCGCAGTACACGATCGACGTCATCGACGATCAGCCGCCGTCGGTGCACTTCACCAAGCCCGGACGCGATTCTCAGGCGAGCCCGGTCGAGGAGCTGTTCCTCGAAGCCCGCGCCGACGACGACTACGGCGTCAAGTCGCTGCGTTTGTTCTATTCCGTCAACGGCGGCGCGCCGAAAACCGTCAACCTGTTCGGCGGCGCCAAACCGCTCACCGAGATCAGCGCCGGCCACACCATCTACCTCGAAGAGCTCAGCCTGAAGCCGGGAGACTTTGTTTCCTATTATGCGAAAGCGTCCGACACCGACGCGATTCAGGGCTCGAAGACGACGACGAGCGACATCTATTTCGTGCAGATCCGGCCGTTCAAGAAGGACTACAAGCCGTCGCAGTCGCAGGCTGGCGGCGGTGGTGGTGGCGGCGGCGGCGGACAACAGGTCGGGCAGCTCTCGCAACAACAGCGCGAGATTGTCGCCGCGACGTTCAACATCGTCCGCGACAAGGGCAAGACCAAACCGGAGAAGTTCCGTGAGAACGTCGTGTTCCTCAACCTGGCGCAGGCCAAGCTGCGCGATCAGGTGGAGGAGCTGGTCGGCAAGCTGAAGGCGCGGCTCGGGACCGTCGACCCGTCCTACAACAAGATTGCGGAAGCGCTGCCCAAGGCCGCCGACGAGATGAAGACGGCGGAGTCCGACCTGAAGGCGATGAAGGCCGATGCCGCCCTGTCACCCGAGCAGCGCGCACTGAAACTGCTGCAGGACGCCGAGCAGGAGTACGAGCTCCAGGTGGCCCAGCAGCAGGGTGGCGGCGGTGGCGGCGGCGGCCAGCAGAGTGCGCTGGCCGACGACCTCGCCGATCTGTTCGAGCTCGAACTCGACAAGCTCGCGAACCAGTACCAGATGCAGCAGCGCGCCGAGCAGCAAGGCAGCGATCAGCAGGTCGATCAGCTGCTCGAGAAGCTCAAGGAGCTGGCGCGGCGGCAGCAGCAGGAAATGGAGCGGCAGCGGCGGATGGCGCAGTCGGGCCAGAGCAGCTCGGGCAACTCCAACGCCTCGCAGCGCGCGCTCGCCGAGGAGGCTGAGAAAGCGGCGCGCCAGCTCGAACAACTGACGCGGAACCAGCAGCAGCGCCAGCAGATCGGTGACGCCATGAAACAGCTGCAGGACGCCGCCGACGCCATGCGTCGCGCCGCCGCCAACGGCTCGAAGGATGGCGGCGCACAGGCGAACCAGGCGCTCGACAAGCTGCGCGAGGCGCAACAGAAACTGGAACGCAACCAGGGCGGCCGCGGCGAACGCGATCTCCAGCGTGCCCGGCGGCAGGCCGAAGAGCTCGCCAATGAGCAGAAGGCCGTCGCCTCCGACGTCAACGCGCTCGATCAGGCGGAGGCCGGCGCAGGGCGTCAGGCCAAGGCGCAGGCGCTCGGCCAGCGCAAGGACGCGATGGATGCCAAGGTGGCGGATCTGCAGCAGCAGCTCGAGAAGATCGCCAACGACATGCGCCGCGACGAGAAGGATGCGGCGCGCAAGCTCGATGAGGCGGCCGGCAGCATCCGCGACAAGCGGATCCGCGAGAAGATCCGGTATACGAAGGGCGCCCTGCAAAGCGCCGGATCGCAATACGCGCGCGGGATGGAAGAGGACATCGGCGCCAATCTCGATGCGCTGCAAAAAAAGATCGGCGACGCGGCCGGCGCCGTCGGCAAGGCCTCCAAGCAGGACGCGGTGGCGCGAGCCGCCGACAAGACGCGCGATCTCGTGCGCGGCATGGAGTCTCTGCAAGGCAGATTGCAGCAGGGCAAAGGACAGGACGGAAAAGGGCAGCAAGCCAAACAGGGCGAACAGGGGAAGCAGTCGGGACAGCAAGGGCAGCAGGGGCAACAAGGGCAGCAAGGCCAGCAGGGTCAGCAAGGGCAGCAGGGTCAGCAAGGCCAGCAGGGCCAGGGACAAGGACAGGGACAGCAATCGCAGAGCGGAGCAAACGGCGGTGGCGCCAACAGCGGCTACGACGCCGGCGGCCCCCGCAACGGGGTGTGGACCGGCGGTTACGGCCGCTGGAATCCCGACGACATCCGCCAGTTCCGAGGCCAGTTCCGCGAATGGGCCAACGACGCTGAAGGGCTGCGGCGTCAGCTGCAGCAGGCCGGCGTCAACCCGCGTGATCTCGACGAGGTGCTGCGCGACCTGCGCGCGTTCGACAACGATCGTGTCTACGCGGATCCGAAGGGGCTGGAGCAGCTCGAGGCCGCCGCGATCGAAAAGCTGAAGAAGTTCGAGTTCTCGCTGCGCCGCAAGACGGAAGCCGGCAACGACTCCCTGTCGCTGTCCGGCTCCGACCAGGTGCCCGAGGGGTTCCGCCAGGCGATCGAGGAATACTATCGCTCGCTCGCCAGGAAGAACCCGCCGCAGCGGTAGGATCGTCGTGCGCGCGCGCGTGCTGACCGCCACCAGCGTCATCCTGCTGATGGCCGGCGCCGCGCTCGCGCAGTTCGGCGGTCCGCGCGGGCCGTTTCGCCAGTACCCCAACATCGACTACGACGGACGGTTCACCTTCGTCCGTCTGAAGTACACGCACGGGCCAGGCGGCAACTGGTACGGCGGCTGGCCGGCGTGGGGACACGGCTACCCGCTCTCCGAGCAGAACCTCATGCGCATCATGCAGGAGGTCAGCTACACCAATCCCCACGTCGACGACGTCAATGCGATTACCCTCGACGATCCGGCGCTGTTCCGCTATCCGCTCGCCTACATCATCGAGGTCGACTGGTGGGCGATGACCGATCGCGAGGCGGTGGCGCTGCGCATCTACCTACAGAAAGGCGGCTTCGTGATCGTCGACGACTTCAAGCCGCGACGTGGCCGGTTCGGCGGCCGCTTCGGCGGCGATCTCGGTGGCGGCTATGGCACCGGCTGGGAGGTGTTCGAGCAGGCGATGAGGCGGGTCCTGCCGAACGGCAAGTTCGTCCAGCTCGACGCCTCGCATCCGATCTTCCACTCGTTCTTCGAGGTCGATCGACTCGACATCATCCCCCAGGCCTACATCGCGGGGCAGCCGCTGTTCTACGGCATGTTCGAGGACAACGATCGGTCGAAGCGACTGCAGATGATCGTGAACTACAACACCGACGTCTCGCAGTTCTGGGAATGGTCCGGCACGGGACTGCGGCCAATCGACGAGACCAACGAGGCCTACAAGCTCGGGGTCAACTACGTGATCTACGGGCTGACCCACTGAGAACACGGGAACGGAGGGTACGGAGGGAACGGCAACAAAGTGACTTCACTACCCCGGCGAGACGCGTCGCCCAGCGCTGGCCCGCTGCGCCCGACACGGGCGTTGCGCTCAGCGCAGCAGCCAGGCGCGGATCGTCCTCGTCACCAGATCGGCGGCGTCGGCCTGCACGAAGTGACCGGCGCCGGGCACGGTCGTGATCGTCAGGTCCTTCTCGACCCAGTCCCAGGTGCCGTTCAGCGCCGGCGCGAGCAGCGCCGTATCGCCCAGCCCGTGGATCATCAGCACCGGACACTGCACCTTCCTCACCGGCGAGGTGTCTTCCGTATAGGGTTCGCGCGGATAGTTCCGCTTGTAGTAGTTGAGCATCGCGCCGAAGTCCGAACGGCCGAACGCTTCCACGTATTTCTTCCTGGCCTCTGGATCCTTCACCCAGCCGGCCAGACCCTCGGCGGACAACGACTTCTCCGCGCCTTCCATCTGGAAGCGCCTGGCGTAGGCGCTGTGCTGCTGCTGCTCCGGATTGTGCGCGAGCTCCCGCGACAGCCCGCGCGGATGCGGCAGGTTGAGGATGATGAGACGGTCGACTGCCTGCGGGACGTTGATCGCCAGCTGCCAGGCGACAACGCCGCCCCAATCGTGACCGACGATGATGGCCTTCTGCTGGCCGAGATGTTTGATCACGGCCAGGACGTCGCCGACGAGAAGGCGTACGTCGTAGTTCTCGACGCCGGCCGGCTTGTCGCTCAGGTTGTAGCCGCGCTGGTCGATGGCGACGAGCTGGAACCGATCGGCCAGTCCCTCCATCTGCCGGCGCCAGGTGTACCAGTAGTCGGGAAACCCGTGGATCATCACCACCAGCGGTCCCGACCCGATGGTGGCGTAGTGGATCTTCACGCCATTCGAGTCGGCGTAGCCGTGCGTGACGCGGTCATCGATATCCGCGGCGCCGGCGTGCCCGGCGGCGGCGATGACCAGGGCCGCGGCGCCCAGCGTCTTCAGGATGATCATCGTGGCTCTCCTGCAGGAAACAACGGGGACGAGGATGGCGGACCAGCCATTGGCACGAGTGTATGCCAGCGGCCGCCGGCCGCAGGCGGGTAAACGCCGGCCGGGCGGTCCCCGTCTAACCGGACGGAGGAAGCCTGATGCTGCGCACTGCCCTGCTCACCACGACCGTTGCCGCCGCCCTGGTCGTCGCCGGTTCGGCCCAGTCCCGGAACCGCGATGGCGCGCGGACGGGCCCCATGTCGTGCAACGACCGCACCGACTACGATGACCGCGCCACCCACTGCGAGGTGCGCGAGGACACCATCGGCGGCGCCAACCCGCTCGACATCGACGCCGGGCGCAACGGCGGCATCCGCGTCCGGGGCTGGGATCGCGGCGACGTCCTGGTGCGCAGCCGGATCCAGGCATCCGCGCGCACCGACGCCGACGCGCGCCGGCTGGTCGCGGGCGTGCGCATCGACACCGCCGGCGGCCGGGTTCGCCCGGACGGTCCCGACACTTCGGATCGCGAGGAGAACTGGAACGTCAGCTTCGACATCAGCGTGCCGCGCAACGCCATGCTCACACTCACCACCAACAACGGCGGCATCTCGATTGACGACTTCCGCGGCTCCGCCAAGTTCCACGCCCGGAACGGCGGCCTCACCCTCACCAACGTGAGCGGCGATCTTCGCGGCGACACCACCAACGGCGGCGTCAACGTCGACGTCAGCGGCGATCACTGGGACGGTTCGGGGCTCGACGTCGAAACCCACAACGGCGGTATCCGTCTGAACCTGCCGCAGGGATTCTCGGCGGAGCTCGAAGCCGGCACGACGCACGGAAGCCTGAGCGTCGATTTCCCCATCACCGTTCAGGGTCGTATCGGCCGCCACCTCGAGACCACGCTCGGATCGGGCGGGCCGAAGCTGCGGGCGATCACCACCAACGGCGGGGTCACGATCAGGCAGCGGTAGGAATGAACTGGATGAACTGAAGTTCGTCGTTCTGCGTTCGTCGTTCGTCGTTCAGGAGCGCCGAACGTCGAACGACGAACCGAACGACGAACCGCGAACGACCAACGACGAACGTCTCCCAGCCCGCCCTCCCTGTTTCCAACCCCGCGCCCGGAGTATGATCGCTCCGTCGGGGCGTAGCGAAGCCTGGTATCGCGTCCGCTTTGGGAGCGGAAGATCGCTGGTTCGAATCCAGTCGCCCCGACCACTCATCGCCAGCTGTGGCCACCGTCCGCGCCGTCAACATCGCCGATCTGCGGCGCCTGGCCAGGCGCCGGCTTCCCCGCATCGTGTTCGACTACGCCGACGGGGGGGCTGAGGACGAAATCACGCTGCGCGACAACTGCCGCGTGTTCGACACCGTCGCGCTGCGTCCCCGCAGCGCCGTGCTCACACCGCGAGCCGACTTGCGGACCACGGTGCTCGGCACCACCTTCGATCTGCCCTTCCTGCTCGCGCCGATCGGCAGCACCCGCATGTTCTATCCGCACGGCGAGGCGCTCGCCGCCGCCGCCGCCGGCGCCGCCGGCGCCGGCTACATTCTCTCGACGCTGTGCGGATCGCCGCTCGAGGAAGTGAAGGCGGCCGCGACCCGGCCGGTGTGGTATCAGCTCTACCTGGTCGGTGGACACGACGTCGCCCGGGCCGGCATCGCGCGCGCGCGCAAGGCGGGGTTTTCGGCGCTCGTGGTGACCATCGACACGCCGATCGCCGGGATGCGGGAGCGCGATCACCGCAACGGCACGAAGGAGCTGCTGCAGCGCAACCTCTGGGAGCTGCTGCCGTTTCTGCCGCAGCTGCTGGCGCGTCCGCGCTGGCTCGCCCGTTTCATGGCCGACGGCGGCCTGATGAAGTTCCCCAACGTCATCCTGCCGGACGGCCCGATGGCCTACGCCGACGTCGGCAGCGCGCTCGAGCAGTGTGCGGTCGGCTGGGAGGATTTCCGCTGGATCCGCGACGCTTGGAACGGACCGATCATCGTCAAGGGCATTCACACCGCCGACGATGCGAGGCGGGCGGTGGACGCGGGAGCGGAGGGCGTGGTGGTGTCCAACCACGGTGGGCGGCAGCTCGACGGCGTCGCGCCGACGCTGCGCGTTCTGCCGGAAGTGGTGGCTGCCGTGGGCGATCGTACCGAGGTGCTGTTCGACGGCGGCATCCGTCGCGGCAGCGACATCATCAAGGCGCTGGCGCTGGGCGCACGCGCCGTGCTGATCGGGCGCGCCTACGTGTACGGGCTCGGTGCGGCCGGCGGGCCGGGAGTGACTCGTGCGATAGAAATCCTGCGCGCCGATCTGTCCAGGACGCTGAAGCTGCTGGGATGCGGATCGATCACGGAACTGGATCGATCGTTCCTGGAGCTGCCCACCGGCTGGCCCACGACGCGGTAATCAGCGCCACCCGATCGTGAAACACGATCGCGGCCGTCGCTCCGCCGGCGGTCAGGCCGACCAGCAGGAGGAACGCGGCCGCCACGACGGGAACGCGTGTCGGCTTGGACGGTGGCTGGGCAGCGCGCGGCTCGTGCCATTGCAGACTCGACGCTTCATCGCCGGGTGCAGCGCCCGGCTCGAGCTCGCTGGCGCCGACCGGCAATCCGCTCTCGAGCGCATCGAACGCGTCGGCGTATCGCGTCCGCCGACGATCGCCAGGACGGTCCGGACGGGCGTCGGCGACCTCACGGCGATCCAGTTCCTCGAGAAACCGGTTGTCGTTGATGATGGAAAGGTCGTCGGACGAGGTCCGCATGCGAAGGACCTTCCGATTCCGTACCGGCTCGCGCGGCCGCGCCTGCGCCAAAAGCGGCCTGTTTCTCGATGGAACCAGGGCCGCTACGGGCGCCGGCGATCGACGGCGCTCTGTTGTGAGCCGCCGGTGCACAGAAATGTAACCGCGCGCGAGGCCGGCGCGGACTTTCCCACTCGACCTACCTGGGGTGCAGGGTCACCTTCTGCACGCGCCAGTTGCCGAGTTCCGCCACCAGCAAGTCGTTCTCGCTGCGGCAGTCGATCTGGTTGACCATGTTGAATTCCTTCGGCACGCGTCCGGCGCGGCCGAACTTCCCGACGATCTTGCCGTCGAGTTCCATCTTGTAGATCTCGCCGTTGTCGAGCGATTCGGCATCATTCGAATTCGAGACGTAGAGGTACTGGTGCGTGCCGGGCGTGATGCAGATCGCGGCCGGTACGCCGACGCCGTCGATCTGCGCCTTCGGGTTGCCGTCGGCGTCGAACACCTGGATCCGCTTGTTGCCGCCGTCAGCGACGTAGACCAGCCCGTTGGCGTCGATGGCGATGCCGCGCAGCGAGTTGAACTGCCCGGGCTCGGCGCCGCGTTGTCCCCACGACTTGATGAAGTGGGCGTCCTTGTCGAACTTCGCCACCCGCGCGTTGCCGATGCCGTCACCCTGGCCGTCGGCGACGTAGACCTGGCCCTGCGCGTCCCACGCGATGCCCGCGGTGCGGACGAAGCTGTCACCGGGAATGCCCGCGCCTGGGGGTCCTGCGGGACCGCGGCCGCCGCCACCTCCCCGTCCGGCACCGGCGACCGCCGCGCGCACGGCGATCGCTTCGGGCTTGCGGCTCATCACCAGTTGAATCCGGCCGTCGGGATCGAACTTGATCACTTGCGTCGAACCGCGATCGACCACCCAGATGTTGTCCTGCGGGTCGATGCGCACCGCCTGTGCGTTGTTGAAGCCGTAGACGCCGACGCCGATCTCGCGGACGAACTTGCCGGTCTGATCGAACTCGAACAGCCGCGAGCCGCCCTTGTAGAACGTCCGCGAGGTGCCGACCGTCGCGTGAGCGGCGCCGGTGCGGGTATAGACGAAGATGTGGCCCTTCGAATTGGTGGCGACGCCGGCCGCTTCACCCATGTGAATGTTGTCGGGCAGCTTGAGCAGATCGGCGTGCGCCTCGTAGGGGATTTCGGGAATGCTCTGCGCGGCGAGCACGGCGCCGAGCGCCAGCGCCGCGACACCGGCGATCAGGGAGAAAAGGGGGCGTCTCATGTCAGTCGTCTCCTATCGTCCGCCCGAGCTCTTCATCGGCTGCGGCTTGAGCAGAATCTTCTGCACGCGCCAGTCGGTGATCTCGGAGACGAAGAGTTCGTTGGGGTTGCGGCAATCGATCTCATGGACGGTGCTGAACTCCTTCAGCGCCTTGCCGGCCTTGCCGAACCTGCCGATGATGGTGCCGTCGAGTTCCATCTTGTAGATCTCGCCGGTCTGCGCCGCGGCGCGGGAGTCGCCGTTGTCGGGCACCGAGTTGGACACGAACAGGTACTGGTGCGGCCCAGGCGAGATGCATACCGCCCATGGGCTGCCGACCTGGTCGTAAACCGCCTTGAAGTTCAGGTCGTTGTCCCACACCTGCACGCGCGCGTTGCTGCGATCGCCGATGTAGACGTTGCCGGCGGCGTCCATCGCCATCGTGTGGGGCAGGCGCAGCTGGCCGTTGCCGTTGCCGGATGTTCCGGCCGACTTGATGAAGCGGCCGTTCTTGTCGTACTTGACCACGCGGTCGTCGCCGTAGCCGTCGGTGACGAAGATGTTGCCCTGCGCGTCCCAGCCGACGTCGGTGGGACGGCTGAAGGAGTACGGCTTGTTGGGGTGCGGCGCCGATCCCTGGCCACTCATCGCGGTGAGCTCGTTGACTGCGTCGGGCCGCCGCCCGATGACCATCACCACCCGCCCGGCCGGGTTGAACTTGATCACCATGTTCGATCCTTCGTCGACGGTCCAAATGTTGTCGTCCTTGTCGACGCGAACCGCGTGCGCGAAGGTGAATCCGTAGAGGCCCGCGCCAATCTCGCGCACGAACGTGCCGTTCTGATCGAATTCGAACAGGCGCGTCTCGCCGCTTCGCGTGTAGACGAAAACATGGCCCTTGGAATTGGTTGCGACGCCGATGCCCTCCCCGAGGTAGAGGTTGGGCGGAAACTTCAGGAAGTTCGGCACCGAGTCGAACGCGATCTCCGGCACATTCTCCGCTCTGGCCTTGCTCTGCGCCAAGAGGGGGCTGGCCAGCAGGAGTCCAAAGATGACGCCGCCTGTAATAAATACACGCCTCATGTGAAGCCTCCGAAGGGTGGAGGCCGCAATCTATACGACCCGTTCGAATGGTTCAAGCCACACCTCGACGATACCGGGCACCCGGAGCGAGTATTGCTCACGAATCGTTGATGTTTACGCCAGTTCAGTTCGGTTTGACCGGGAACGGCTGTGCGCAGCTGGGTTCAACCGATGATCAGGAATCGCGTAACGTCGCGGGCGACAAACATCGCCGCGCCGGACCGCCGCATGATGCCCGCCGCCGTCGTGGTCTGCGCGCGGCGGTTTTGACCTGGCTCGCGCTCGCCGTTCCCCATCACTCGACGCAGCGTTCGATCGATTCGACATCCACTCCGTGCGTCTCGACGACGATCGACAGCATGATAGCGGTGCCTCCCGAGCAGGCGTACCGACGGGATCATCTCCGAGGCCGCGACACGCTACGGCATCGACGGCGAGCTGATTCGTTCAATCATGCAGACCGAATCGCGGTTCGATCCGTGGGCCGTGTCGCACGCGGGAGCCATGGGGCTGATGCAGCTGACGCCGGTCGTGGTCCAGGCATTCGGCGTCGACCAGCCGTTCGATCCGCGAGAGAACATCATGGCGGGCGCCCGACTGCTGCGCCAGCTGCTCGATCGTCACCGCGGCAGCGTCACGCTGGCGGTCGCCAGCTACAACGCCGGGCCGACCGCGGTGTCCACCTACGGCGGCATACCGCCGTTCGGGGAGACGCAGGTGTTCGTGAAGAAGGTGACCGGCTTGATGGCCGACGCGAGGCGCGCCGCCAACAACAATTGAGACGCTCGGCTGCCGTCGCGCTCCAGACGTTCCAGACGACACCTATCCGAAAGTCACCGTACCACCCGCCGCGCGAAACGCGTCGAGCACCGCGTCGAGTCGTGACTTCAAGTCAGCGCGGGCCAGCCAGCTCGCATCCGTTACACGGATTGCGTTGACTCTGCCGAGATCGGCGGCGAGGCTCTCGAACAGCAACGCGGAGGTGCCGTCAGCCTGCGCGTCGACGAACCGCATGAACAGAGGTTCGCACGACAGCACGGCCGGCTGTCTGGCCCGAAGCAACAGAAAATCGCGCCGCTCAACCTTCAAGCCGCACTCCCATATACTGACTGCCACGCTCAGAGAGCCGGCCGAGACGGCTCGGCGGGTTGATTGCACATGCTCATCGATCGCACATTTCTCGCGCAATTGCGTCGGATTGTCGGCGACGCCGGCGTGCTCGACGACGCGCTCGAGTTGCTGACCTACGAGTGCGACGCGTTGCCTCACCTGCGCGAAACGCCGGCGGCCGTCGTCCTCCCCTCGTCGACGGCCGACGTGCAGGCGATCGTGCGGTTGTGCGCCGGCGCCGGCGTCCCATTCGTTGCCCGCGGCCATGGTACCGGCCTGTCCGGCGGCGCCCTTCCGGTCGCGGGCGGCCTGGTGATCGCGCTCGCCCGGCTCAACCGCGTGCTCGACGTCGACATCCCGAACCAGCGCGTCACGGTGGAGCCAGGCGTCACCAATCTCGACATCACCAAGCGGGTTGCGCCGTTCGGCTACTACTACGCGCCCGATCCGTCGAGCCAGCAGGTCTGTTCGATCGGCGGCAACGTCGCCGAAAACTCCGGCGGCGCGCACTGCCTGAAATATGGATTCACGGTGCACCATGTGCTCGGCGTCGAGGCGGTGCTGCCCAGCGGCGATCTCGTCCACCTCGGTGGATCCCTGGCGGACACGCCGGGGCCGGACCTGCTCGGGCTCGTGGTCGGATCCGAAGGGACGCTGGCGATCGTCACCAACGTCACCGTCCGGATCCTGAGGCGGCCAGAAGCGGTGCAGACGCTGCTGGCGGCGTTCGACACGATCGACGCCGGAGGCGCCGTGGTGTCCGACATCATCGGCGCCGGCATCATCCCGGCGGCGGTGGAGATGATGGACTCGCTGGCAATCCGCGCCGCCGAAGCCGCGGTCCATCCGCATTTTCCGGATGCCGACACGGTGCTGATCGTCGAGCTCGATGGTCCGGCGGCGGAAGTGCGCGCCCTATTCGATCGCGTCGAGCAGATGTGTCGGACGCATGGGGCCACCACCATCGACATCGCCGCCACCGACGAGCAGCGCGCCAGAATCTGGCGCGGCCGCAAAGCCGCATTCGCCGCGATGGGACGGGTGTCGCCGAACTACTACGTGCAGGACGGCGTGGTGCCGCGCACTCGACTGCCGGGTGTGCTCAGCCGCATCCGGGCGCTCGAAGCACGGTCGGGCCTGCGCATCGGCAACGTCTTCCATGCTGGCGACGGCAACCTGCATCCGCTCATCTGCTACGACGAACGGATCCCGGGCCAGTCGGACGCGGCCGTCGAGGTCGCTGCGGAGATTCTGTCGTATTGCATCGAGGCGGGTGGCTCCCTGACCGGCGAGCACGGCATCGGCGCGGACAAGTCGCAATACATGCCGACGATGTTCACGCCGTCGGATCTGGCGCTGATGCAGCGCGTGCGAGCGGTGTTCGATCCGGAAGGCATCTGCAATCCCGGCAAGGTGTTTCCGACACCGCGGCTGTGCGGCGAGGTGCCGGGACCCTACCGGCGTCACCCGGTGGAAGCCTCCGGCCTCGCGGATCGGATGTAGGGCCCGAATCAGCACCGGCCCGACATGCAACCGCCTGCCGATCCCGTCGTGATTCAGCCGGGGAACCCGAACGAGGTGGCCACCGCGCTTCGCCGCGCGTCGGAGAGCGGCCAGACAATCGTGATCCGCGGCGCCGGCACCAAGAGCGCCTGGGGCCGGCCGCCTTCCAGGGTCGACGCCATCCTCGACATGCGACGGCTCAATCGCATCCTCGCGCATGAGCACGGCGATTTGACCGCGACGATCGAGGCGGGGGCCAGCCTGCACGCCGTGAACGAAGCGCTCGCAGTCCACGCCCAGACGCTGCCGCTCGATCCGCCGTTTGCCGATCGCGCCACCATCGGCGGACTGCTCGCCACCAACGACAGCGGCCCCCTGCGCCACCGCTACGGCACGCCGCGCGATCTCGTGATCGGCATCGAGCTCGCCACCACCGACGGCACGCTGTCGAAGGCGGGAGGCCGGGTGGTCAAGAACGTCGCCGGCTACGATCTGTCGAAGCTGATGACGGGATCGTTCGGGAGCCTCGCGGTTATCGTCAGCGCGACCTTCAAGCTCGCGCCACTGCCGGCAAGCTCAAAGACGATGAGGATTGGTGTGCGTGACTCGCGAGCTCTGGGGGAGGTCGTCCACACCATGATGGCCAGCCAGCTCGAGCCGGTCGCCTTCGAGCTTGCCACGACCGGGGCGCTGCACCTTGTCGCACGGTTCGCCTCGCTCCCTGCAGTCGTCGATGCACAAATCGCACAGGCGACTGCGGCGCTGGCCGGCTGGACCGCGTCGGTTGATGTCCTCGAGGAGGCGTCCGAGCGCGACCTCTGGACCGCACACGCGACGGATCTGTGGGCCGCCCCGGACGCAGTGGTCCGTGCCAGCTGGCAGCCGGCAAATATTGCCGCGGTGCTCGACGAACTGGAAGTGATGGCGACAGGCCTGGGCTGTACGACTTCGCTCACCGGCCGCGCCGCGGTTGGCGCGGGCCACATCGGCATCAGCGGCGACGCCGCGGCACAGGCGGCGGTCGTCAAACGGCTCCGTGCAACGCCAACCCTCGGCAACGTCGTCATGGTCCGCGGCTCGGCGGAACTGAAAGCGCTCGTCGACGTCTGGGGATCGCACGGCGACCGTCAACCGCTGTTCGATTCGCTCAAGCGCGCGTTCGATCCCAACGGCGTGCTGAACGCTGGCCGGGGGCCGTTGTGACCCGCCTTCGCTCGCCTGACGACGACGCGAGCTTCGGCGCGGCCAGCTCACCTGCGTTCGATGCGAATCATCCGCCCGATCCATCGCTCATCGACACGTGCGTGCATTGCGGGTTCTGCCTGCCGTCCTGCCCGACCTACGTCCTCTGGGGCGAGGAGATGGATTCGCCGCGAGGGCGCATCTATTTGATGAAGGCCGGCCTCGAAGGGCGCACGGAGATGACCCCGGCGTTCGTGAGTCACTTCGACGCCTGCCTGGGCTGCATGGGATGCGTCACGTCGTGTCCGTCCGGTGTCCAGTATGCGCCGCTCATCGAGGCGACGCGGGCGCAGATCGAGCGTCGCTATCCGCGATCGCTGGCAGACCGCATTTTCCGCCGCGCCATCTTCGCGCTCTTTCCCTATCCGAACCGGTTGCGCCTCGCACTTGCCCCGCTGGCACTGCTGCAGTGGCTCGGGTTCGAGAAAAAGAACACCGAACGACGAACGGCGAGCGGCGAACGACGAACGACGAACGACGAACGACGAACGACGTTTTTGGATCGCCTCCGCGCCGCGCTGTCCCTCGCGCCCAGGATCCGCCTGTCGTCGCTGTTCGCTTCAATCCCGTCACACACTCACGCCGTCGGCGAGCGCCGGCTCACCGTCGGTGTGCTGACCGGCTGCGTGCAACGGCTGGTATTCCCCGGCGTGAACGTCGCCACCGTCAATGTCCTGTCCGCCGAGGGCTGCGAGGTGCTGTCGCCAGCTGACCAGGGCTGCTGCGGCGCGCTCGCCCTGCATGCCGGCCGGCTCGACGAGGCCCGCGCCTTCGCGCGGCAAACCATCGCGGTCTTCGAGCGCGCCGGCGTCGAGCGAGTCGCCGTCAACGCCGCCGGCTGCGGGTCGTCGATGAAGGAGTACGGACAGCTGCTCGCCGACGACCCGGCGTGGGCGGAGCGGGCCAGGGCGTTCTCGGCGCGAGTGCGCGACGTCACCGAACTCGTCGCGGAGCTTGGGCCGCCGCGGGCGACGCGCCATCGCCTGGCGCTCCGGGTCGCCTACCACGATGCCTGCCATCTCGCGCACGCGCAGGGCGTTCGTCAACCGCCACGGGATCTCCTGCACTCGATCCCCGGCATCGACATCCTGCCGTTTGCCGAGCAGGAGATCTGTTGCGGGAGTGCCGGCATCTACAACCTGGTCGAGCCGGCTGCCGCACGCGAGCTCGGAGACCGCAAAGCGGCGCACATCGACGCGGTGAATCCGGATGTCATCGCGACCGCCAATCCTGGCTGCACACTGCAAATGACCGCCGCCGCGGCGCGACTGGGCCGCGTGCGCCGCATCTGCCATCCCATCGAACTCCTCGACGCGTCGATCCGCAATGTTGCCCTGCGGTAGAGCGCTGACTTCCTTGTCCTCACGACCAGACAGCCGCTGTCGTCTGGCGACGACGACGTCGGATGATGACCGGCCGAGGCCGTCTCCCAACCTGCGTATCTTGTGCGAGATAGCAGCGACGACTGGCGCCCCGAGGATGGCACCGGGCTTGCTCCTTTCATGCCAGCCAACGCCCTTTGCTAGAGGATGATCCGTGCGCGCACATAAGCGGTTCGTAATGATCGGCGCTCTCGTCGCGGTCGTGTTCGGTGCGTCCGCCGTCACGAGCGAGGCTCAGGTTCGCGGCCACGGACGGGGCCGAACGAGCGTCGTCGTAGTCGGCGGCGGGTTCTACTCGCCGTATTACTACGATCCGTTCTTTTTTGCCGATCCATGGTACGGCGGCTACCAGTATCCGATTCGGCCGTACGGCTACGGCTATCGCTTCGCCGAAGCCGACGCATCGGTGCGGCTCGAAGTGACGCCGAAGGAGGCCGAGGTTTTCGTCGACGGCTATTACGCCGGCGTCGTCGACGACTTCGACGGCACCTTCCAGCGGCTGCACGTGCCCCCAGGCGAGCACGAGATCGAGCTGTGGCTCGACGGCTACCGGACGATGCGGCAGAAGGTCTATCTGACCCCTGACAATACGTTCAAGGTGAAGTATCAGATGGAACGGCTCGCCTCCGGCCAGGCGCCCGAGCCGAAGCCACAGCCCACTGAACCGCCGCAAGCCGGCAACCAGCCGCGCATGCAGCCGCCGATCGGGCGCGGACCGATGACGCGGCGCATTCCGCCCCAGCAGATGCCGCCGCCACAACAGCCGCCGGACGATCCGCGCGGTGGGCCGGATAACCCGCGCGGCAGTCAGCGCAACGCTAGTTACGGCACGCTCGCCATCAAGGTCCAGCCGGCAGACGCTGAAGTGTCGATCGACGGCGAGAACTGGCGCGGCCCCGCCGCGCAGGATCGCCTGACGGTTGAAGTCTCGGAAGGTTCGCACACCGTCGAGATCCGCAAGACCGGCTTCCGCACCTACGTCACGCAGGTCGACGTCCGTCGTGGCCAGACGACGCCACTGAACGTCAGCCTGCGGGGCGAGCAGTGACTCGAGCGCTGCTGCCGGCGCTCGCGATCGGCCTAGTGCCGATCGCCGCGTCCGCCTCGACGTCCCCGGCCGCGTGCGGCTGAGCGGCGCAACCGCCGGCATCGGCCTGCAAATCGGCGGCGGAAGTTGGTCCCGTTCCCGGTATCATGAGGACCGCGTGGCCCTATGAGCTATCGCCGGCTCCTCACCGCTGCTCTCGCCGCCACTGCCCTGTCATTCGGGAGCGCTGCACTCGCGCAACTCGGCCAGGAGCAGGACACCAAGCCCCGCATCTGGGTTGGCGGCGGCGGCGGGTATGGCTACTTCCGGCGCTCGCCGCCCAAGTGGGCGACGCCGGAAAACTTCGACGGCTCGTTCAATTTCTGCCGCGCCTACTTCACCGCCAATCGCCGCGAGGCCGGCGGCAGCGGCTGGGACACCGATTTCCCCGGCGCCGACAACAACTTCTCGGTGCGGCTCGCCGAGTTGACCCGCGTCCGCGTCAGGCTCGACCGCACCGGGCAGCCGGACTACGTTGTCGTCCGCCTCACCGACCCCCTGCTCTATCACTGCCCGATTCTCCACATGGAAGACGTCGGCGTGGTCCGCTTCAGCGACGACGAAGTCGAGCACCTGCGCAGCTATCTGCTGAAGGGAGGCTTTCTCATCATCGACGACTTCTGGGGAACGCAGGCCTGGGAGCAGTGGGCGAGCGAGATTGGCCGCGCCCTGCCGCCGGCGACGTTCCCGATCGTCGACATCCCGCCCGATCACGCGGTGCTGCACTCGCTCTACGACGTCAAGGAAATCGAGCAGGTCTCGAACATCCGGTTCTGGACCCAGACCGGCGGCGTGTCGGAACGCGGCCAGGACAGCCCGCACGTCAACTTCCGCGGCATCTCCGACCAGCGGGGCCGGCTGATGGTCGTGATGGCACACAACACCGATATTCCCGACACCTGGGAGCGCGAGGGCGAGAGCCAGGCATACTTCGATCGCTTCTCGCCAAACGGCTATGCCATCGGCGTCAACATCATCATCTACGCGATGACCCATTGATCGGCTGATTCATAGCGATGATGACCCCCAGCGCCGTGACCGAGGTGGTCGAGGCCGAAGGCCACCTGATCGACTCTCAGCTCATGAACGCGATGTTCGACACCGTGGTCCGCCACGACGCGACCTTCGACGTCCTCGAATTCCGCATCGGCCGCACCAACGACGAGCCGTCGTTCGTGTCGATGAGGGTCAGCTCCGGGTCGCCGGCGGCACTGACCGAGGTGCTCGAGGAACTGGTCGCCCTCGGCTGCCGCGTGGCGCGGGCCGAGAACGCCCACGTCGCCGCCGCCGATCGAGACGGCTGCGCGCCCGAGGACTTCTACTCGACCACCAACCATCGGACCTCGGTCCGCCTCGCCGGCCAGTGGGTGCAGGTCGGGCAGCAGCGGATGGATGCGGCGATCGTGATCGACGGGACGCGCGCGATCTGCCGGAAACTGCGCGACATCCGCCGCGGCGACGCGATCGTGTGCGGCGTCACCGGCATCAAGATCGTGCCGGAGTTCCAGGAGCGCGATCGCCACGGTTTTGCCTTCATGACCAACGAGATCTCGTCCGAGCGCCGCGTCGAGGTCGGCGTGTCGCGTATAGCGGTGATGATGCGCGCGGCCAAGGCCGCCGGCGACCGTATCGCCTTCGTCGCCGGCCCGGTCGTCGTCCACACCGGCGGCGGCGCCTACTTCTCCGACCTGATTCGCGGCGGCTACGTGGACGTGCTGCTCGCCGGCAACGCCCTGGCGGTGCACGACGTCGAGCAGGCGCTCTACGGCACCTCGCTGGGCGTGGACATGGAAAGCGGACGCGCGATCGAAGGCGGCCATCGCCACCACATGCGCGCGATCAATGCGATCTACCGTGCCGGTGGTTTGCGCGCCGCGGTGGACGGCGGCATCCTGACCTCAGGTGTGATGTACGAGTGCATCAAGCGCAACGTGGACTACGTGCTCGCCGGCAGCATCCGCGACGACGGTCCGCTGCCCGATACGGTCATGAACCTGGTCGAGGCGCAGGACAAGTACACCGCGGCGCTGCAGGGCGTCACACTCGTCCTCGTATTGTCGACGATGCTGCACGGCATCGGCGTCGGCAACATGCTGCCGGCGTGGGTGAGGCTGGTGTGTGTGGACATCAACCCGGCCGTGGTCACCAAGCTCGCCGACCGCGGGTCGTCGCAGACTATCGGTATCGTCACCGACGTGGGACTGTTCTTGAGGCAACTGGCCTCGGCGCTGTCATAGTCCCGGCCTTCAGGCCCGCCGTTAAACGACCGTTAAACGCTGATTGGACCACGATGATGCAGAAGGAATCTCGGGCCGCAATCAGGGCCGATGTCGGTCCGGCTGAAGCCGGACACTACCTCTGCCCGGTTGCCGGGTGTGCCAGGTTTCGATGCCCGCTCGCCGGGTTTCGCAGGGCGCGTTTCACATCCTCGTAGTGTCACATCCTCGTAGCGGCCGGCCTTCAGGCCGGCCGAGCGACGGGCTCAAGCCCGTCGCCTACGTACATCTGAAAAACCACGACATCAAAAAACACTGCAGCCGCTTTGCCGGGTTTCGAGATCCGGTCAGCTCCTCTTCAGTTCGCCGTCGCCGGCCGCCGTCAGGGCGCGTTCGAGCGCCGGCAGGTTCGCTTCCGGAGGATTTCGCACGCCGACCAGGATCTTGCCATCGGTGACCGCAGGATCGTAGAGTGGCGGTCCCTTGCGCATCAGCCGCGCCGCCACAATCAGCGTCGCCACGGCGGACAGAATCGCGCCGAGCATCGTCATCTCGAAGATGACGATCAGGTTCGGCCACAAGGCGACAATCGGCATGTTGCCGGTGCGCAGCGGCCAGGCCACCTCGGTCATGCGGGTCAGCCACGCGCTACCCAGCATGCCGAACAAGCCGCCGAAACTGGCGATGTACCAGATCCAGGTCGCCCGGTTCTCCTCGAAGAATTTCTGATCCTCGATCGGCTCGCCGGTGATCACCGTGATCGCATCGGGGGCGACGCCGGCCGCGCGCAGGCCGTTGACGGCACGCTGGGCGGCGTGGCGATCGCCGTAGAGCCCGTACACGGCGCTCATGCGTGGGTCTCCCCGAGCGCGTGCTCGCGGGTCGCGCGCGGCAACAGCTCCGGCGACGGATGTTCGCCCGCCTTCATCTCCCAGATCGAGATGATCGGCACGAACTTCGAGAACAACACGTAGAGCAGCGTCATCGCCGCAAAGGTCGAGATCGTAATCAGGATCTCGACCGGGCGAGGACGGTAGACGCCCCACGAATAGGTCAGGTATTTGTGCCCCAGCGACGGCACGACGATGAGGAAGCGCTCGAGCCACATGCCGATGAGCACGCCGAACGAAGCAAAGACACAGCCGGCTATGGTCCGGGTTCTCTTCAGCGACAGGATGATGGTCGGGATGACGAAGTTGCAGACCACCATCGTCCAGTAGAGCGGCGCGAACGAGCCTTTCTGGGTGACCCGCAGCACCGCCACTTCGGCCGACTCGTTGCCGTACCAGACCGTCAAGCGCTCGGCAAACACGAAGTATCCCCACAGCAGGCTCATCATCAGCAGCAGCTTGCCGAGGTTCTGGAAATGAACCGGGTGCAGGTATTCCTCGAGATGGAGGAACCGGCGCAGCGCCGCCATCGCGACGATCAGGCCGGCGATGCCGCTGAAGATCGCACCCGCCACGAAGTAGGGGCCGAACATCGTCGAGTGCCACATCGGCACCGGCGCCATCGAGAAGTCGAACGAGACGATGGTGTGGACCGAGACCGCCACCGGAATGATCGCGATCGCCATGATCGACATCGCCGACTCGAGGCGATGCCACTGCTTCGGGGTGCCCTGCCAGCCGAGCGCGAGCGCGCCGTAGATCGTCCGGCGGACGCCGGCGGTGCGGTCGCGGACCAGCGCGAAGTCGGGGATCATCGGCAGGATCAGGAACAGCACGCTGCCGGTGAGGTAGGTCGTGATGGCGAAGAAGTCCCACACCAGCGGCGATCGGAAGTTGGGCCAGATCTGCCGGCTGCTCGGGTACGGCACCAGCCAGAAAAACAGCCAGGGCCGGCCGAGATGGATGATCGGGAACATCGCGCCGATCATCAGCGCGAACGCGGTGATGACCTCGGCGCAGCGCGTCACCGGCCGCCGCCAGCCGGCGTTCACCAGGCGGAGGATCGCGGAAATGAGCGTGCCGGCATGGCTGATGCCGATCCAGAAGACGAAGTTGGTGATGTAGAAGGCCCAGAAGACCGGGTTGTTGATTCCCGAGACCCCGAAGCCGTTGTACATCTGGTAGCCCCACGCGCCAAGCCCCATCAGCACGATGCTGCCGAGCAGCGCGACCAGAAGATAGAAGCGCCACGACGTCTGCAGCAGCGGCCGCAGCAGATCGTCGCTGAGCTTGCGCGAGTAGGCTTCGCTCATGCCTCGGTCTGCCGTTCGAGATAGCTGACCTTGGGCAGCGTGCCGAGATCGTCGAGCAATCTGCCGCCGCGCGGCGATCGCGACAGCCGCGAGACGTCGCTGTCGGGATCGTTCAAGTCACCGAACACGAGCGCGCGCGCCGAGCACGATTGCACGCACGCCGGTTGCACGTCGCCGTCCTTCAACTCGCGCTTGTCGGCCTTCGCGGCGATCGCGGCGGCGTTGATCCGCTGCACGCAGAAGGTGCATTTCTCCATCACCCCGACTTCGCGCACCGACACGTCCGGGTTGAGCTGGAGATGCAGCGGCTTGGGCCACTGCGGGTTGAAGAACTCGAAAAACCGCACGTTGTACGGGCAGGCGTTGGCGCAGTAGCGGGTGCCGATGCAGCGGTTGTAGACCTGGGCGTTCAGCCCTTCCGCGGTGTGGTGGCTGGCATAGGTCGGACACACCGGCTCACACGGTGCGGCATCGCACTGCTGGCACATCACCGGGCGGAACTTCAGGCGCACGTCGGGAAAATCGCCTTCCCAGTAACGCTCGACGCGCAGCCAGTGCATCGCGCGCCCGCGCGCCGCCTGCTCGGGGCCGACAGTCGGAATGTTGTTTTCCGCGTGGCACGCCGTGACGCACCCGCCGCAGCCGGTGCAGGTGTCGAGATCGACCGCCATTCCCCATTTGTGAGCCATGTTCGTTCGTCGTCCGTCGTTGGTCGTTCCAAGTTCTCGGTGCTGAGTTCCGGGTTCTCCGTTCTCAGATCATCGAGTTTCACCCTCGTGCGGATGTTCCCGCAGCTCGCCTGCGAACATGATGAGGCTGCGATCGGGATCACCCACCCGCACAATTTTCACCCGCGTCGCCGCCCAGGCCAGCGCGCCGGTGTCCGCCTCGGTCGCCGGCGCGAGAATGGCGATTGGATTCGCGCCTCTGCCGCTGGCATAGCGCGTGAACGTTTCGTGCCCCTGTCCGACCGGCATGCCGACGATGTCGGGCGCGATACCCGGAAAGATCATGACCGCAGCGCGAATGGTGCCGTGAGAGGAGGTGACGTCAATCATGTCCCCCTGCCCGAGCCCCAGCCGTTCGGCGGTCTGCGGGTTGATCTCCACCCAACTGCTCCACATCGCTGAGGTCAGCGGATCGGGCATCTCCTGCAGCCACGGCAGGTGCGCGCTCGATCCGTCGCCGAACTGCAGCGACGCGTAGGGCAGGAAATGAAACGGGTAGGTCGCCGCATCGCCGTCAAAGTTCGGCTCGGCGTACTTGATGGCGGATGGCAGCTTGCCGGTTGCCGTTGGCGGAGCCTGCGCCGGAGTCGATTTCGCGACCTCTTCAGCGCTCTTCCAGGGCAGCGGCACCGGCGACTTCAGCTTGCCGGCGATCTCGATCAGCACGTCGGCAGTGGCACGGGTCGCGTGGAGAGGCTTCATCACCGGACCGGCGACGGTGGTCACCGCCTCGATCGATCCCGACTCCGGCGCGGCGTCGACCCACGACTCGAGGAACGAGTGATCCGGCAGGATCAGATCGGCCATGATGCTGGTGTCGTCGAGAAAGCTGCCGAAGCTCGCGATGAACGGGATCCCGGCAAGAGTTTCGCGCAGCTTCCAGGCCTTGGGCGCCGCGAACAGCGGATTCACGTCGTCGAGGAGCAGCAGCTTCACGGACGATAGATCCTGAGCTTGCAGATTTCTGTTTTCAGATGGCAGATTGAACGTCCCCGGCGTGAAGAAGATGCCTCCCGGTTGGCCGACATTCCCCAACAGTCCGTTCAGCGCGTTGACCGCCAGCGCATGGAACAGGCCGTTGGTGTGGGCGAGCGGCGCGCCGCCGATGAACGCGACCGCCGGCTGCCGTCCCACCAGCGCGTGCGCGATCCGCTCGACCCGCGTGGCCGGCACGCCGGTGATCTGCTCCACGCGCGCCGGCGTGTAGTCGGGCAGGCCGGCCGACCAGCCGTCGATGGCCGCGCCGGCACGCCCGGCATCCGCCGGACGCTTGCCAGCGAGAATCACGTGCGCCAGGCCGAGCGCGAGCACGCCCTCGGTGCCCGGTTTCACCGGGACCCACTCGTCAGCGTTGGCGCCGGTGAGCGACATGCGCGATTCGACCTGGACGAAGGCGCCGCGCACGCCGGGCCGGCCCTGGCGCATCAGGCCGTAGGCGGCGCTCTGCGACACCGGCGAGTTCCAGGTGCCGAGGAAGTCGGCGCCGAAGCTGATCGCGAAACGGGTGCGCGCAAGGTCGATGGTCGGCAGCTGCTCGTGGCCGAAGCTGATGGCGTTGGCCCGCCGCGCCACATCGTCGGCGAACAGCTCGAAGGACAGCGGCACCGCGGTGCCGAAGCCCTTGAGAAATTCCGCCGCCAGCGCGGTGCGCCGGCCGCGGTGGGGCCGCGCCAGGTAGGCCAGCGATTTCTGATTCCCGGCGGCCGCCAGCGCGTCGAGCTGCCCGGTCAGTTCCGCGATCGCCTGGTCCCAGCCGATCGGCTGGAACTCGCCGGCGCCGCGCGTACCGGTGCGCTTGATCGGGTGAGTCAGACGATCGGGATGGTAGGTGATCTGGATCGATGCCTGCCCTCGCGCGCAGAGGCCGCCCTGGCTGATCGGATCCTTTCGGTTGCCCTCGAGCTTTTTGGCGACTGCCATCGCCACGACGCCAGCCTGGCCGTTGCGCGTGGTGTCGACGTCGGCGTCCATCACCCGGACGTTCACGCCGCAGCCGGCCGCGCACATCGGACACACGCTGGGCTTCCACTCCGCCACGCCGGGGACGAGGTCCTCGTCCGGCACGAAGCGAATCAGCTGGTGCTCCGGATTTCCGCAGCTCGCCAGCGTGGCGCTGGTGCCGGAGATCGCCGTGAGCTTGATGAAGTCCCTACGATCCATGTTCAGTGTCCGCCGCCGGGTGCCCCACCGGTCCCACCGGTCCCACCCGACCTGCCCGACCTAGTAATGACACGTCAGGCAATCGTTCGACGCATTCTTCTGCTTGTGGCAGTTCACGCAGAACCCCATGTTGTGATCGACGGCGCGCACGGCCACGGTCTGGTTGGCCACGTCGCCGTGACACGTCGCGCAGTCAACGCTGGCGCGGATGTGCGGCGCGTGGTTGAAGCGTACGTGCGCCTCGTGCGTGAACCCGTACACGCGCTGCCAGGGGATCTCGATCCCTTTCTCGGAGTAGCTGGTGACCTGCTTGATCAACGGCCGGTCGGTCGCGATCTGACTGTGGCAGATCATGCAGGTCTTCACGCTCGGGATGCCGGCAACGGGACCCTTGTCGGCGCTCTCATGACAATCGGCACACACCGCCTGTTTGGCGATGTGCGTCTTGTGTGGAAACGGGATCGGCTGAACCGGCTCCTGTCGAATCGCGAAAAACTCGCGAGCCGCGGCGCCGATGGTGCGGTGAGCCGGCGTGAAGACCGCCGAGGACGTCGGCTCCGGCTGAGAGCCGCACGCCGCGACGGCCAAGCACGACACCAGGGCTGAGAGCTGAAGGCTGAGGGCGAACAGCGTCGGCCGGGCTCTGCGACCTGAGCCCTGAGCCCTGCTCGACGACCGCATTACTTGGCCTGAATACTCCGGAGGTAGTTCACGATGTTCCAGATGTCGTTGTCGGCCATCTTGCTCTTGTAGCCCTTCATGTCGAACTTCGGGCCGGCGCCGTTCTGGATCACCAGAAAAATCTCCCCGTCGGTCGAGCCGCGGTCCCACTTGTCGTCGGTGAGGTTGGACGGGTGCGTGCCTTCGGGCGCCATCGGGCCGTTGCCCTTGGCATCGGCGCCGTGGCAGAAGCGGCAATTTTTCTGGAACGCCGCCTGGCCCGCCTTGATCGATTCGGGCGACGAGGCGACCGGGTTCTTGATCTTCTTGCCTTCCGGGCTGCCGCCCGGGTTCTGGGCGCCCGCGATGACAGTCGCGAGCGCGACGAAGGACAGCGCGAGCACAGGAACAAGGGCAGTCGATACGCGACGCATGGTTGGATTCATCTCCTTTATCACGTGCTTGATGCTTGGCCGGCAGGCAGGCTTGGTGGGATTGATTCTCACACACCTGTCGGACTACTGCAACGCTTGCCTCAACCGTCCGCGCGCCATTGATGAAGCAGGAGCGCAGCCCGTCCCGCTGCGTCCGCCTCAGCGGACGACGACGACGGTCACTTCTTCGTCCGCGACGAGGGCGCCGTCGTCGGCGCGGCAGTGCAGCACGTAGGTTCCGGGCTCCCAGAACGTCACCTGGACCGGCTCCAGACCATCGTCGGGAATCTTGGGCGCCGTCCAGACCGGCGCCCACGGCGAGTTGGCGCCGGCACGCGTGTCCTCCCACGGCTTGACCTGCGGCGGATCGAAGGTCACCTTCGATCCCACCGGCCCGCGATAGACGAACCACGATACGTGCAGACCCAGATTCTTGCCGACCGTGATCCGGGTCGGCGGTGACATCGCCGGATTTCGGACCCGCGCCGCGAGCGCCGGGTCGGCCGCCAGCCGTTGTTGCGCCGCCGCCCGGGCCGCGGCCGATGGCGCGCGGCGCTTCGGAATGCCGTCGTCCTTCACCTCGCTGACGACGGTGATCGGCTCACCCGCTTTCACCGTGCGCGCCTTGATCTCCTGAATGCGGACGGTGGGCGGCGTGTTGCCGCGCACCTCGGGGCTGCTGGTGCCGGCGCCGAGCGCGCCGGTTTCAGAGGCCTTCACGACGTCGTCGACCACGTAGTCAGGACGGAGCGTCGCGTAGGCTTTCTCGGTTTTGCCGTGCGTGGTGAGCGTCCACACCAGCTCGTCCTTCTCGCCGAAGCCGTTGGGCACCTTGACCCGGAACACGAACCGGTTGCGGCGCGGCAGAAAATGCGTCGGCTGTCCCTGATCCGCGCCGCCGAGATTGAAGCCGTTCTCGGGACCGACCGGCACGTCAATCTCCTCTTCCCAGTTCCGGTTCATATAGCCGAACAGGAAATACTTCGAGCCGTCGCTGGCCTGCTCCCAGCCCTCGTAGGCGGGCGAGATGTTCTGGCCCTTCGTATAGGAGAGCGATTGGGCGAAGCCGACCGCCGAGAGGGCGGAAGACACAGAGAACACCAGCCACGCAGACACAACGACACGGCGTGTCTTCTTCTCGGAGTCTCCGCGTCGCGCTTGTTCTCTGACGTCCGTCACCGCTCGGTGTCCTCGTCCAGCCCCTCGGATCACCGCGGCTGTCCAGCCGCCGTCTTCATCGCCGGCGTCGGGAGGACGTTGCACAACGGACAGCCGATGACGTTGTCGTTCTTGGTCACGTGGAGATGCTCGCGGCGCTTGGCCATCTCTTCCTGGAACTGCTCGTCGGTGAGGGCGACGCGCATGCCGAGATCGATGAACATGTTCGCCACCGAGCGGTTGCCCGAACCCTGCCAGTTGCGCGGGTCGGGGACGTTCTTGTTGGTGGGCGAGTTGTCCATGTAGCCGATGATGTGCAGGATGGTGCCCTTGGGCAGCAGCGGCGAGGAGTCGTCGGTGTAGTCGTAGCCGCGAACCCAGTTGTGATCGTAGCCGACGCAGTTCAGGGTCTGGATGTTGTAGCCCCAGATCGCCTCGAGGCACATGCGCTGCCCCGGCGCGTGCAGGTGCGGTTCGAACGAGATGATCTTGGTGTTCTGCTGCAGCACGGTGTAGGCGTGGAGCTGCTGGTTCGCTTCCATGCCACGGATGTCGATGTCGACGCCGTTGCCCAGGCCGAACACCGCGCGCTTGTAGGTCGGCTTGTAGTCCTTCGGCATCAGCTTGAAGCCGATTTCGAGGTGCGCCTTGGTGTCGCGGCCGTTGGAGTGCAGATGGATTGAGTCGGACACGATGCTCGAGCCCGCCTTCAACAGTCGCGCGGACTTGGGATCGAAGAAGTCGGCGTTGCGGCCAACCTCGTGCACCGGCCAGTTGACGGTCTCTTCGTCGAGGATGAACGACAGCGGATCCTGCTGATCGGCGGCTTTGTTGGCGTCGAGCACCTGGGTGCGCCAGATCATGTGATGGAAGACGAAGCGTCCGCCGACCGTGGCTTTGTTGCTGGCGTTCGACGACGGCACGTCGTTGACTTCCTTGATCTCGAGCGCGGCGACGTAGCGATCTTCGGTCAGGCCCGTCGGGACGCTGGGAATCTCGCCCCACCAGTCCGGCGCGCCGGCCTTGACGGTCAGCTCGCTGGTCTTGACGATCAGGTCCGGCGTGCCGATCGCCCACACGTTGCGGTCGGCGTAGACCTTCGCCGGCGGCATGTCGGCCGGGTTGCCGCGCGGCGCGCCGCTGTCGGCCCACCTGGCGAGCGTGGCAATCTCCTCGTCGCTGAGCGACGGGTCGTTGTGAAACTGCTGGATGCCGATATTCTTCTCGACGTACCAGGGCGGCATCACGCCGGCCTTCGGGCCGATGCTGGTGCGCTGCTTGATCGCGCGCGCCCACGGACGGGCGTCCTCGTAGGTCGAGAGCGACATCGGGGCGACGCCATCGGCGCGATGGCAGTTCTCGCAGCTGCGCTGGAGAATCGGCGCGACGTCTTTGGTGAAGGTCACCTCACCGCGCGCCGCCGCCTGCTCCGCACCCACCGCGCGCGGGGCCGCCAATCCGACGAGGGCGGCCAGCATCACGCCCACTCGAACGGTCCATGGCTGGCGATTGGTCGTTCCACGTTTCATCGCGCACACTCCTCGAGCACTAAGTACAGCCGGGTCACCAGATAGGTAGGTACTATAGCCGTCGTCCCATCGCCTGACAATAGTCCAGATGGATGCGGGGCGATGATGCGCCAGTGGGTCCGGCGCTTCTCGAGCGTCTGCCGCACGTCGTGTTCGCCATGGCGGGCCGGTGCTATGACATCGTGCCCCCGCCAGCGGTTGATTTCGCGCCTTTGACGTATATGCGTGTCGACGTCGATGAGGCACTGGCCATGCGTCACGGAATTTCCTGCGCGAGCTCGACGGGCAGCGCGATGGTCTTGAAACAGCGCCAGCGGATGTCGTCGCCCGGATCGGGACCGGCGCAGGCCGCGATCTGCGCCGCGAGGATCCTGGAGCCAATGGTGTAGGTAGTGACGTAGCTGCGATACTCATTGATGTACTTGACCAGGGCCTCGGCGTGCGGCACCAGCGCCTGCTCTTCCAGGGCGGTCACCGCGCGCGCGAACTCCAGCTCGCCGTCGAGATAGCGGCGCGCGATGTCCGCCTGCACGATTTGCAGATCGCCGACCAGGCGCTCGACCTCGACGTGGCGCGCCGCCGCGCCGGGGTCAAGGCCCACGAGCGGAAACAATCGGTCGCGGACGAAGCGGACCCGCTCCTCGCTCGAGAATGCCGCATCGACGGCCAGCATCGCCGACGCCTCCGACGCCAGCGCTTCGGGCGTGAACATCAGCTGGATCGAGCGTTCCGGCGGCAGGCCGGCCGGATCGCGGTGCGGCGCCGTCAACGAATTGCGCACATGGTGACCCGGATAGCCTTCGTGACACGCCAGCTGCAGCGCCTGATCGACGGTGAGCAGGAAGTCCGTGTTGATCTGAATGGTGCTCTTTGCGTCGCCGAGATACCGGGAGAACGCGCTCCACGGCTTGTCGCGGACGAATTCGAGCGCGACCTGCTCGCCCGGCGGCAGGGCCATGTTCGCCATCGTGCGGCGGCGGCATTCGTCGAGGGCCGCGCGCATGACGAGCTCCAGTCGATCGGGCGGCACGGTATAGCGGGACGCGAAGGCGGCGTAGCGATCGACCAGCCGGCCCTTCGATCCGACGAGTCGAGCAATCCTGGCCCGCGTGTCGGCGAGTCGGTGCTGATCGATCGCGACCGGTGCGACGCCGAAGAAGGCTGCGGTCTCCTGGTCGAACCGCAGTCGAGTACCGGTCAAGAGATCGACGCGAGCGATCATTGCGGAGAGATCGGCGGACAGGGCGTGCACACGCGGGCCGGCGGCGCGATCGAACGATTCCTGAGCCAGTCGAGCCATCAGTAATCTGGCATCGGCCCGGATCGTCTGCAGCGCCGGGGGATCGCGCCGCACCTCGGCCACCGCGTCCGCGCGCCCGGCATAGAAGTCCAACGAGTCAGGATCGCGCTCCCCCAACGCCACCCCCAACCGCACATAACGGCGCGCATCCTGGTCGAGCGGCGAACGCCGCGGCGCGCCGCACGCCGGCCAGGCAAGCACCAGCGACAGCACGCCGAGGGCGACCGGCAAATGGCGACAGATCCTCGGGTCTTCCGTGCCCACCGTGATGGCGAGGTGCGTAATGGTCCAGCGAGATGAGATGCCGAGCGCTAGCGAGGAAACGGCAAATCGATGAAGTACGGCTTGTCCTGCGAGGTGTAGGCGACGCGAAACATTGCCGCCGGATCGGTGACCGGCCGCGCCTGGCCGATCCAGCTCTCGCCACTGTCGTCGATGTGCAGCGCCACCACCTCGGACGGCTGCCCCTTCTGTGAGATGGTGACGATCACCCCCGACACCGTCGCTGCCGGCAGCTCGCTGCGGGTGGCGTCGCTGAAATAGACCTGAAGCCGGCCGTTGCGTCGAGCCACGACCTCGAAGTGGAGGTCGCCGTTCATGAGCACGATCCCGCCATAGTGCGGGTTGTGATCACCGTGCGGCATGGTCCCGTTCGATGACGCCGCCGCGGCGGCCGGCACCGGCTGCGCCGCCAGCGTCGGCGTGGCGTCGGCGCCGCGACTGCACGACGCCGCCAGCCCGGCGCACGCCACGATCGGGACGAGCGCGGCACCCACCCCGCCTCGGCGACTGCGCCGCTTCGCCGGGCCAGTCATTCGCACCTGAGCGCGTCGATCGGATCGAGCCGCGACGCCCGCCGGGCCGGGTAGAACCCGAAAAAGACGCCGACCGCGGCCGCGATGCCGAACGCCAGCGCCACCGACGCCGGCGACACGGCGGCCGGCCACTCGAGGACGCGCGTGACGATTGCCGCGGCGGCAAAGCCGAAGGCGATGCCGACCAGGCCGCCACAGCAGCTGAGCGCGACCGCCTCGACGAGAAACTGCAGCAGCACGTCGCGCCGGCGGGCACCGACCGCCCGGCGCAGCCCGATCTCGCGCGTCCGCTCGCTCACCGACACCAGCATGACGTTCATGATGCCGATGCCGCCGACCACGAGCGAGATCGCGGCGATCGCCGCCAGCAGCGCCGTCATCGTCGTCCCGGCGCGCTGCAGCGTGCCGCTCATCTCTTCGAGATTGACCTGATCGACCTTCGGCATGTTGGCGAGGACGAACGCCGCCACCGAGGTGTAGAGCCCTTTGGTCAGCGCCTCGGCCGCCTGGGTCTTCACGGTAAAGTCGTCGGGCACGCCGAAGGTGGCGCTCGGCGCCTGGTTGCCGAGCAGCCCGCCCTGCCGCAGCCGCGCCAGGGCGGCGTCACCGTCGAGGTGATGGCGTCTCCGCAGCAGCGGCTTGATCTCGTCGGCCAGACGGGTGGCGTCGCCAGCCTGCGCCGCCGCGATCAGCACGCTGTGAATATGCTGGATGCCGAGGACGCGCTGCAGCAGGGTGAAGGGCACGAACACCATGTCCATCTGATCGTCGTCTCCGCCCGAAACGACGCCGATCACACGCACGGTCGCATCGCGAATCACGAGGTCGCGGCCGACCGGGTTTGCGCCCTCGCCGAACAGTTTGTCGCGCGCGCCTGTACCGAGCACTGCCACCGATCCGATGGCGGTGACGTCGGGCGCCTGAAAGAACGCGCCCCGCGCAGGGCGCCAGCCGTACAGCAGCGGATAGGACGCCTCGGTGCCGAGCACCTGGAGGTACTCGCGCGTCGCGCCGTTGGCGACCCAGCCGCGCAGCTTCACCACGCTCGAGGCGTACTTGACCCCGGCCAGCGCGGTGATCGCGCCGGCATCGTCGGGAGAGAGCGTCGAGGCCGAGCCGAGGCCGGTCGCGATCTTCGAATCCTCGCCGCCGCGGGTGAAGTTGCCGGCGTCCACCCGGATCAGGTTGGTGCCAGCCGATCGCACGTCGTCGGCGACCGTCTCCTGCGCGCCGGTGCCGAGCGCCACCATCGTGATCACGGCGGCGACACCGATCGTCATCCCCAGTGTCGTCAGGGCGGTGCGCAGCTTATGGCGGCCGAGCGCACGCAGCGCGATGCGAAGGGTGTGTGGCATCACTCGTAGCGCAGCGAATCGATCGGATCGAGCCGCGACGCCTGCCGCGCCGGGTAGTAGCCGAAGAACACGCCGACCGCGGCGGCGACGGCGAACGACAGCACCACCGACGCTGGAGACACCGAGGTCGACCATTTCAGCATCTGCGCGATCATGCCGGAAGCGGCGGCGCCGAGCGCGATTCCGGCGAGGCCGCCGATCACGCTCAGCGCGATCGCCTCGGCGAGAAACTGGCGCAGCACGTCGCCGGCGCGCGCGCCGACGGCGCGGCGGATGCCGATTTCGCGGGTTCGTTCGGTGACCGAGAGCAGCATGATGTTCATGATGCCGATGCCGCCGACGATCAACGACACCGCGGCAATGCTACCCAGCAGCGCGGTCATCGTCTTGGTGGCGCGATCCAGGGTCCGTCCGAGCTGCTCGAGCGTGACTTTTTCGAGGCCGCCGACGTTGCCGACCACCGCGCGCGCGACATCGGGCCGCAGGCCGCCGCGCGCGAGCGACTGCCGCGCCTGGGTGGCGACGGTGAAATCGTCGGGATCCTTCTGGCCGATGCCGTGCCGGGCGCGAAGCAATTCCGTCACGTCCTTGGAGACGCGACTGACCTCTCCGGTGGAGGCGGCGGTGATGGTGATGTCGTTCAGCTTCGAGAGGTTGAGCAGCTTGTGAATGGTCGTGAACGGCACATAGACCGCGTCGAACTGGTCGTCGCCCGCCGCCGGCGCCACCATCCAGCTGCCGCTGGCGACCACGCCGACGATCTGGAACGGCTGTTTCCACAGCAGAATCTGCTGGCCAACCGGGTTGGCGTCGCCGAACAGCTTCTCCGCCGCGAACGCGCCGAGCACGACGACCTGGGCCAGGCGCGCCTGCTCGCGCGCGGTGAAGAACCGGCCGACGGTGAAGGTCCACGAGCGGCGGATCGAGGGGAGCTCCACGTCGCCGCCATGAAGCCGCGTGAACCAGCGCTTGTCGCCGGCGCTCGCGTGGACGTTCTCGTGGATGCCCTCGGACACGAACTGCACACCGCGGAGCTGGCGGATCGCATCGGCGTCGGCGGGGGTCAGCGTCGCGGCCGCTCCGAGTCCCGCTTCGACGTCGCCGAGCCGCTGCCGTGAGGTCGGGTGATCGTGCTTCTCCATCGGGTCGTCTTCAGGGTGGAAGCCGGTCAGCAGCACCGCAGGGCTCGGGACGGCCGACTCAGGGCTGAGGGCGAAGGGCTCGGGGCTGATCAGCTGGGCGACTGCGGCGTCCTTGACATATTCGTAGGCGACGGCCTTTAGCCCGTCGCTCGGCCGGCCTGAAGGCCGGCCGCTACGGCGATGTGCGATGCGATCTCGCCCGTCGCTCGCTTTCACGGGTACGTAGGCGACGGGCTTTAGCCCGTCGCTCGACCGGCCGCCACGGCGATGCGCCATGCGATCTCGCCCGTCGCTCGCTTTCACGGGTACGTAGGCGACGGGCTTTAGCCCGTCGCTCGACCGGCCGCCACGGCGATGTGCCATGCGATCTCGCCCGTCGCTCGCCTTCACAGGTACGTAGGCGACGGGCTTTAGCCCGTCGCTCGGCCGGCCGCCACGGCGATGCGCCATGCGATCTCGCCCGTCGCTCGCCTTCACAGGTACGTAGGCGACGGGCTTTAGCCCGTCGCCCGACCGGCCGCCACGGCGATGCGCCATGCGATCTCGCCCGTCGCTCGCCTTCACAGGTACGTAGGCGACGGGCTTTAGCCCGTCGCTCGGCCGGCCGTCACGGCGATGCGCCATGCGATCTCGCCCGTCGCTCGCCTTCATAGGTACGTAGGCGACGGGCTTTAGCCCGTCGCTCGGCCGGCCGCCACGGCGATGTGCAATGCGATATCGCGATTCGGGATCAGGACTGATGCGCCCCTGGTGATCGACGACGCCGCCGCCTTCGTCTTCGGTCTTGGTCTTGTAATTGCCCGCCGTGACGACGATGAGGTTCATCCCCGCGGCGCGGACCTGCTGCTCGATCGCCGCCTCGGCACCGGTGCCGAGCGCGATCATCGTCAGCACGGTCGCAACCCCGATGGTCATGCCGATCGTCGTCAGCGCCGTCTGCAGCTTGTTGCGTGAGAGCGCGCGGAGCGCAATCGTGAGGCTCGATCCAATGCTCATGGCTCCTCGCTCATGACTGGTTACCCGGCGGGCAGCAGCGCCAGCTCGCCCATCGCCAGCCGCTGCCGCTGGTTGGCTTGATCGGAAATCACCTGGCCATCCTTGAAGGCGATGATGCGCGATCCGTACTCGGCGACCTGTTGTTCGTGGGTGATCAGGACAATGGTGATGCCCCGCTCTTCCTTGAGGCGCTGGAAGATGTCCATCACCTCGACGCTGGTGCGGCTGTCGAGATTGCCGGTGGGCTCGTCGGCAAACAGGATCGACGGGTTGTTGAGCAGCGCCCGCGCGATCGCGACGCGCTGCTGCTGGCCGCCGGAGAGCTGGTTCGGATGGTGCTCGGCCCGATCGGTGAGGCCGACTGCCTCGAGCGCGGCGAGCGCCCGCCGCCGCCGCTCGCCGGCGGCGACCTTGGCTGGACCGTAGAGCAGCGGCAGCTCGACGTTCTCCACCGCCGACGTGCGCGCCAGCAGGTTGAACCCCTGGAACACGAAGCCGATCTGCCGGTTGCGGATCGCCGACAGATCGTCGTCGGTCAGGCGCGAGACGTCGCGATCCTCGAGACGGTACTCGCCGGAGGTCGGACGGTCCAGGCAGCCGAGAATGTGCATGAACGTCGATTTGCCCGACCCCGACGGTCCGACCACGGCAACGAATTCGCCCTTCTCGATGTCGAGGGTGACACCGCGCAGCGCGCGCACCGCCACGTCGCCGACCTGGTAGGTCTTGACCAGCTCACGGACCTGGAGCAGCGGCATCAGTTGGTCTTGGTGGGCGCGGCGGCGACCTTGTTCTTGCCGGCGAAGTTGTAGATGATCGTCGCGGCCACCTTCTCCGCCCCGGCCATGCCATAGACCTTCCCGGCCCCCTCGATGATGTAGTACTCGTTGGCGGCGTGGGCGTTGCCGCCGTGGCCGGCGCCGCCCATGCCGATCGGCATCGACACCGGCGCGATCCGCTGGCCCACTTCCTGGTTCGAGAAGAGGTAGGCCGGCCAGTAGCCGCCGAGAATCGACGCGTAGTGCGCCGGTTCGCCGTGGGGGATGTTGAACTGCTCGTAGGCCTGCGTCATCGCCCGCGCGATGTCGGTCTCGTACGACATCTTCGACCACGGCACGTCGCCGATCACTTTCATCTCGACGTCCTTGTAACCGTTCCGATCGAGCTGCTCGCGGATGCGCTTCACCATCTCGAGGCCGTTCATCTTCGGCACGTAGCGCATGTTGTGCTTCGAGGTGATCTTGTTCGGGAGGATCGCGCCGGCGCCGCCCGCATACATGTTGCCGCTCCAGATGCCGTCGAGATTGAAGGACAGACCGTAGCGCTGCATCTTGAGCATGGTGAACGGATCGTCGGAGATGAAGCGCGCGACGCCGATGTTCTCGGCGGCGACCTTGAGATCGGTCTTTTCGGCCGCCTTCTTCAGCGCCTCGGTCTCCTCCTTCGACATCGGTTCCATGCCCTGCGCGAAGCCCTGAATCAACGGCGTGTTGCCGTCGGGCGAGATCAGCGAGGCGAGCATCTTGATGTGGCGCCAGGCCGGGCTGTCGACGCCGCGCTTGTTGGAGCCGTGGATGTCGGACTGCACCGGCCCGCGACCCCACGCCTTGCCGCTCGTGGTCAGCTCGATGTAGACACAGCCTTCCGAGCCGCCGCCAACGCCGGCGCTGCCGCTGGGGCTCTGGCCGCCGCCTTCGCCGATCAGGGCGTCGGCGCCAGCGAACAGATCGGGGTGATCCTTGACGAACTTGCGCAAGCCGATATCCATCCGCTCTTCGTCGCCCTCGGCGACGAAGATCAGGTTCACCGGCATCGTGCCGGTGACCGCCTTGATCGACATCAGCGCGTTCCAGTAGGCGAGCTCCGGTCCTTTCGAATTGGTGGCGCCGCGGCCGATCAGCACTTTCTTGTACGGCCCCTGCTCGACCAGCTTGGCCTCGAACGGCGGCTCCTTCCACGCATCGGGCTGCGTGACCGGCATGGTGTCGTACTGCCAGTAGATGGCGATCGTCCGCGGCGCGCCGTAGTCACATTTGGCGTAGACGACCGGATTGCCCGGCGCGCCCCACTCGGTGATACCGACGTCGTAGACGCGCGCCGTCTGGCAGCCGAGCTGCTCGAAGAAGCCTTTCACCATCTCGGCCGACTCGGGTATGCCCTCACCGCTGTTCGAGATGCTGGGCTGGCGGATCCATTTCTGCAGGTTCTCGACATGGTCGTCGATGTGCTCGTCGATATAGCCGTAGACCTTCTTCAGCTCGTCCGACGAAATCTTCGTCATGTCCGGCTGGATCTCGGTGTCGCCGGCGGGACGGATGCCGAGTTTCGGCTTGGCCTGGGGTTTGGCCGCCGTGGCATTCTGGCCGGTGGCGGACGGCGACGAGCATCCGACGACGGCGCCGAGCGCGGCCGCGAGAGCGACGAGCAGCGTGCGTTTCATCATGATGGTGGCCCTGCGACTGAAATGTGAAGACGGGCGCGAGGTTACCACTTTCTACCGCGCCCGCCAACGATGTCACCGCGTGTGTACGCCCAGGTCACCACCAGGCATCTGAAAGACCCGAACCAGTCGAAAGACCTCGTCTCGCACACCTCGCGTGACGGTCGCGCACGGTGATGAGGCAGGTGGAGTGGGCGTTTACGGACGGTCGCGGTGAGACGCGCCGGGGAAATGTGATCCGCCGTACAAAAAAATGTGGCGCTGCCGGAGCAGCGCCACAGTCGGGTCGAACGAAAGGCGCTAGAAGTTGACCGCGAATCCGATCTTCATGATCCGCGGCGAGACGATGCTGTTCGGCACCATGTAGGTCGAGCCGACGCCGAGAGTCGTGCCGACGACGGTCGAGGCGTTGCCGAGGTTGAAGATGTCGAACGTCGGCTCAATCCGGCGCGAGCCGAACCGGAAGATGCGGGAGACTCGGAGGTCGACCAGCGTCACATTCGGGTAACGCTCGTCGCCGCGATCGCTCAGGAAGATCGTCTGCGCCGAACGGGTCAGCGCCACGCCGGCCGCCGCCGCAAGCGCGCGCGTCACCGAGTAGGTGGACATGAACGGGTAACCGGTGTTCGAGATGAGGCTGCCCGCTATCTGGATCTCGTACGGCGCACGGTAGCTGCCCGACAGGCGGAAGGCATACAGCGAGTCGCTGCCGACGATGCCTTTGGCGAACGCCGCCAAGTTGGGATCGTTGAGGTCCGCAGTCGACGACTGGCCGCCGGCGTTGTTGATGCCGCCGGTGTTCTTGCCAACCGTGAAGCCCGCCACCATCTGCCATCGCTGCGAAAACCGCTTCTGCGCGGTCAATTCGACGCCGTTGTAGTTGGTATCCAGGAACGGATCGTTGTCGACGATGTTGGCCTGCAGTCCGTTGAAGGCCGCCTGCAGGTTGTAGACCGTCGCGGTCATCGGACCGTTCGGGCCGTTGGGCACCGAGACCGTAAACGGCGTGTAGGCGCTGGCGGTCGCGGCCGTGTTGCGCGTGCCGATCTGGTCGCGGTTGGTGCGGTGGTAGACCATGATGCCGACGCGCATGTTCTTGATCAATTCGCGCTCGACGCCCGCCGTAATTTCATCGGAGTGCGGCCAGCGCGGGCCGTTGGCGCCGGCATACCGAATCGTCGTGCTCGGGAAGCCGCTGCAGCCGGTGCCGAATTCGCTGGTCTGGGCGATGCCGTCGTTGTTGGGATCGGTCCAGGGACAGGTCTGAGACGCCGACTGGAGCGGGTTGACGTTCAGCACGCGATCGATGCCGACCTGAAGCCCGTAGCGGCTGGCACTCGCCTTGAACGCGGTCTTGCCGTCGCCGAACGGATCGTAGGTCACGCCGGTGCGCCACACGAAGAGGTTCTGCTGGATCGGCGTCGACTGGGGGATGCTCCGCGCGGCGATATACGGACCGCCGGTGGTCGACTGTGCCGGGAGAATGCCGGTGTTGTGATCCAGGCGGACACCCAGGTTCAGCGTCAGATTGCGACCGACCGACCAGGCATCCTGGCCGAACACGCCGAGGACGCGATCGATGTTGATCGCCTCGGTCGGGGTGTTGAACTCCTGGACGTTGATCGCCTTGCCGTTGGAGTAGTTCAGGTACTTGTTGTTGAGCACCTGGAACCGATCGTCGTAGTAGAGGCGTGCGAACTGGACGCCGCCCTTGAACAGGTGATCGCCGGCCAGACCCGGCTTGCTGTAGGACAGGATGTTGTCGAACTGCAGGCGTGAGTTGGGCTGTTGCTCATTGCGCTGTGCCGCGTTCTTCGCCGTGTCGAGCGTCGAGTCGACGACGCGAATGGCATCGGCCGGCGTGTTCGGCTGGACGCTGTAGTCGGTCTCGCCCTTCATGATGCTGAACGAGGACTCGAACACGGTCTTGTTGTGGATGCCGGTGTATTTCGCCTGCGTCGCCGAGGCCGGGTTGGTCTGGACCAGCGACGCAATGTCGGGCACCAGGTTGGGTGGCGTGTCGCGCCGATGGCCCCGGATCTTGTTGTTCCAGTTGTAAGAGAACGACACCTTCTGATTCGACGACGCCGAGAATACCGCCTTGCCCGAATAGTTCTTCAGCGTATTGTCGTCGACCGCCTGGGTGCCATCGTCGTTCCTGGCGTTGACCAGCTTGTTGATGATCCAGCGGCGCACCGCGCCGTTGACCCAGAGCCGATCCTGCACCAGGGCGCCGCCGCCGGCGACGTTGAGGTCGTAACCGGACTGGGTCGGGTTGCCGAGCTTGAGTCCGGGAGCGCCGCTCAGGTTGTCGCTTTCGAGACAGCCCGGCTGGGGATCCTGCGGCGAGAGACAGCCGGTGGTCCAGTTGTAGCGGACGTCACCGCGCCATTTGTTGCCGGCATCCTTGGTGACCATGTTGATCGAGACGCCGCCGGCCATCACTTCCGCCGGGATCGCCGAGGTCATGTAGTTGACCTCTTCGAACATGCCCTGGTCGTAGTACATCATCGTGGCGCCCCCGCCGCCGCCCGGCCAGTTCACCGTGGCGCCGTCGATGTTGTAGCTCACGTCGTTGGTGCTCGATCCGTGTGACGACAGCGAACTCTGCTGGAACGATTGCGTGCCGCCAACGTCGTAGGTCGACACCTGGACGCCGGGAATCACCTTGGCGACCGACCACGGATCGCGGCCCGACGGGATGCCTTCGAGCACTTCCTGGTTCATCACCGTCTGCTGGAGGTTCGACTTGGTGTCGACGGTCGGCGACTCGCCGGTGACGGTGATCGTCTCGGTGACGTTGCCGACTTCGAGCTTGGCATTGACGGTCGCCACGAACGACGCGCTGATGGCGATGCCGGTGCGGTCGATGCTGCGGAAGCCCTGCAGCTCGAACTTGACGTTGTAGCTGCCGGGCGGGAGACGATCGAAGCGATACGCGCCGCTCGTGTCGGTTACCTGCGTCTGCACGCCGCCGATCAACTTCTCGCCGGACACGGAAACCGTGACGCCCGGCATCACGGCGTTGCTGGCATCGGTGGCCACACCTGCAATCGATCCGGTCTGAACCTGCGCAAACGCCGGTGTTGATGCCAGCACAATGAGCATGCCGAGCACGGCGCGTCGAACCAATTTCATGCTGCCTCGCTTTCGCTGAGTAGGAAACGTTGGGGAATTGTAAGACATTGTGTCGAACCGAGCGGGGCGGAAATCCCGCTAAAGAATGTGAAAGTTCGTCTCCGAACCAAGATTATGGAGATCCGCTTTCTCATCGCCCGTATACTCGGGAGCGCATGATGCGAGGCATGATCCTGCTCGGAATCGGGCTGTTGTCGGTGTCGCTGCTGGCCGACGCGCAGCCCCCGTCTGCGGCGGCGCCGGCCGCGGCTGATCCGCAGACCGCTCTGGTGCGACAGTATTGCGCAGGCTGTCACAGCGAGCGTGGCAAATCCGGCGGGCTGTCGCTCGCGTCGTTCGAAGCCGGCACCGCGGCGCAGCACGCCGAGGTCGCCGAGAAGATGATCCGCAAGCTGCGCGCCGGCATGATGCCGCCGCCCGGCGCGCGACGTCCGGACGCGGCCGAGCTGCTCGCGCTGGCGGGCGCGCTCGAAACACGGATCGATCGCGCCGCCGCGGCAGCACCCAACCCCGGACGGCGGCCGTTCCAGCGCCTCAACCGCGTCGAGTATACGCGTGCCGTGCACGACTTGCTGGCGCTCGACGTCGATGTCAGCGGCCTGCTGCCGCCCGATTCGATCAGCCAGGGCTTCGACAACGTCGCCGACTCACAGCCGCTGTCGCCGGCGCTGATGGAAGGCTATCTGCGCGCCGCCGGCACGGTGACCACGCTCGCCATCGGCAATCCCGACGCGGAACCGAGCGAGGCGCACTACAGCGTGCCGAAGACGGCGTCGCAGCTGCGCCGGGTCGACGGCGCCCCGCTCGGCACCCGCGGCGGCATCGCCGTCACGCACACCTTTCCCGCCGACGGCGACTACGTGCTGCGCATCGAGCTGCACGGCAACGCCGACGGCTTCCTGTTCGGCGGCCCGGCTGCCGGCGAACAGATCGACGTGTCGATCAACGGCGAGCGCAAGGCGCTGCTTGACGTCGACCCGAACATGGCCGAGGTGACGACCAGCCTGTTCCTGAAAACGCCGCCGATCCACGTCAACGCCGGACCGCAGCGCATCGCCGCCGCGTTCATCCAGCGCTTCGAGGGACCGGTCAACGATCTGGTCGCGCCGATCGATCACACGCTGGCCGACACGCAGATTGGCGTGGCGTATGGCATCACCACGCTCCCGCATCTGAAGGATCTGGCCATCCTCGGACCGCAGCACGTGACCGGCGTCTCGTCGACCCCGAGCCGCGATCGCATCTTCTCGTGCCGTCCGACCACGGCGGCCGAGGAGGAGGGGTGCGCGACCGCCATCGTGACCCGGCTGGCCGCTCAGGCGTTCCGGCACCCCGCCAGCCGGCGCGACATCGCAGCGCTGATGCGCTTCTACGCCGACGGACGCAAGGAGCGCGACTTCGAGAATGGCATCGCATCGGCGCTCGAGGCGATTCTCGCCAGCCCGCAGTTCGTGTTCCGCGTCGAGCCCGCTTCGGCGGAAGCTATCGCGCGAGCCTCTCAGCCGGGCGGCGGTCGCTCGCCGAAAACGCTCGCGCGACAGGCGCCGCAAACCGCCTCGCTCGAGACGAGCGAACGCGTGAGCGATGTCGCACTCGCGTCGCGTCTGTCGTTCTTTCTGTGGGAGTCGGGACCCGACGCCGCGCTGACCAAGGTCGCGCTACAGGGCCGCCTCACCGCGCCAGGCGAGCTCGCGCGTCAGGTCTCGCGCATGCTCAAGGATCCGCGCGCCGATGCGCTGTCGACGCGCTTCGCGGCGCAGTGGCTGCGATTGAACGATGTCGGAGCGATGCTGCCGGACGCGATTCTGTATCCCTATTACGACCACACCCTCGGCGAGGCGTTCGTGCGCGAGACCGAGCTCTTCTTCCAGAGCATCGTGCGCGACGATCGCAGCGTCCTCGACCTGCTGACGGCGGACTACTCGTACGTCAACGAGCGGATCGCGCGCCACTACGGCATCGCCAACGTGACCGGGCCGGAGTTCCGGCGGGTCACGCTGCCCGAGACGCGACGCGGGTTGCTCGGGCAGGGCAGCATCCTGGTGCTGACCTCGGTGGCGGATCGGACCTCGCCGGTGATGCGCGGCAAGTGGATCATGGAAGTGCTGCTCGGATCGCCGCCGCCGCCGCCGCCGCCCAACGTCCCGGCGCTCGAGGCCACCAGCGGCACAGCGGCCGGCAAGGTGCTGTCGACGCGCGAGCGCATGGAGGAGCACCGCAAGAGCCCGGCCTGCCAGTCGTGCCACCGCGTCATCGATCCGCTCGGCCTGGCGCTCGACAACTTCGACGTCACCGGCAAGTGGCGCATCAAGGACAACGAGGTGCCGGTCGATTCGGCCGGCGTCATGTACGACGGCACCAAGATCGACGGGCCAGCGAGCCTGCGCGACGCGCTGCTGAAACACCAGGACGTGTTCCTGCAGACGTTCACTGAAAATCTCATGACCTACGCGCTCGGCCGGCGCGTCGAGTACTACGACATGCCGGCGGTGCGCGCCATCATCCGGCAGGCGGCGACGTCCGACTTGCGCTTCTCATCGTTCGTGTTCGGCATCGTCAACAGCGCCGCGTTCCAACGGCGCGCGGTCGAACCGGCACAGACCACCGCGCAGGCGCGGTAGCAGGCCGACGCGGACGCGGATGTAGGGGACGGCCTTCAGGCCGTCCCGGTAGTGGAATAGAGGAACGCGGATGTTTCTGACCAGAAGGCACGTGTCACGGCGGACGGTGTTGAAGGGATTGGGCGTCTCGGTGGCCCTGCCCTGGCTCGACGCGATGACGCCGGCGGCGACGGTGCTGGCCGCCGACGCGCGCAAGCTCCGGCTCGTCGCCATGGAGATGGTGCACGGCGTCGCCGGCGCGACCAGCTTCGGCGCGTCGAAGCACATGTGGTCACCGGCCGAGGCCGGGGCGTCGTTCGACCTGACGCCGACAGCGCTGGCGCCGCTCGAACCGTACCGGCAGTACCTCACCATCGTCAGCAATACCGATTGCCGCAACGCCGAGGCGTTCACGCCGCCCGAAATCGGCGGCGACCATTTCCGATCGGCGGCCGTGTTCCTCACTCAGTCGCACCCGCACCAGACGCAGGGGTCGGACGTTTTTGCCGGCACGTCGATCGATCAGATCTACGCCAAGGCCGCGGGCCAGGACACGCCGATCCCGTCCATGCAACTCTGCATCGAGAGCATCGACCAGTCGGGCGGCTGCTTCTACGGCTATTCGTGTGCCTACACCGACTCGATCAGCTGGGCCTCGCCGAAGGAGCCGCTGCCGATGATCCGCGATCCGCGGGCGGTGTTCGACCAGCTGTTCGGCGTCGGCGCGACGCCCGAAGCCCGCGCCCGGCGGCGGCGCAAGGACAAGTCGCTGCTCGACTGGGTGATGGAGTCGGCCGCCGAGCTCAAGGCCGGCGTCGGCGCCGGCGACCGCGCCCGGCTGGACGACTATCTCGACAACATCCGCGAGATCGAGCGCCGCATCCAGAAGGTCGAAGCGCACAACACCAGCGGCGAACAGCGCGAGCTGCCGTCGGCGCCGGCCGGCGTCCCCGATTCCTACGCCGACCACGTGCGGCTGATGTTCGACCTGCAGGCGCTGGCCTTCGCCGCCGACATCACGCGGGTGTTCGCACTGAAGTTGAGCCGCGACGTCTCGAATCGGGTGTTCTCCGAGGCGGGCGCGACCACCGGCTTCCACATCGCCTCGCATCACAACGAGCGCGAGGATCGGATTACCGACTTCGCCAAGATCAATCGCTATCACGTGAGCCTGATTCCGTACTTCCTCGACAAGCTGAAGCAGATCCCCGACGGCGACGGCACGGTGCTCGACAACTCACTGATCGTCTACGGCTCGCCGATGGGCAACCCCAACGTGCACAACCACAAGCGCTGCCCGCTGTTCTTCGCCGGCCATGCCGGCGGCCACCTGCATGGCAACGTCCACATCAAGGCTCCCGACGGCACGCCCATGGCCAACGCGATGCTGGCCGGCCTGCAGAGCGTCGGCGTCACCATCGACAGCTTCGGCGACAGCACCAGCCCGCTCGATCTCAATGCGGTGACATCATGACTAGGATGCGGACCAGCCTGCTCCTGCTCGTCCCGTGTCTCTCGGCGGCGCTGTCGGCCGCGCCCGACAATGCGGTGTCGGTGGCGGCGGCGGCCATGCGCAAGGATCCAGCCGCGGTACGCGCGCTGATCAAGGACGGCCAGGACGTCAACGCGGCGCAGGGCGACGGCATGACCGCGCTGCACTGGGCGGCGATGCACGGCGACGTCGACCTGACCGCGACGCTGCTCTACGCCGGCGCGAACGTGCGCGCCACCACCCGGCTGGGCGGCTACACCGCGCTGCACCTGGCCGCCCAGGCTGGCGAGGCGGCGGCGATTGGACGTCTGGTGGCCGGCGGCGCCAATCCCGCCGCCCTCACCTCCACCGGTGCGACGCCGCTGATGCTGGCCTCGGCGTCGGGCAACGCCGAGGCGGTCAAGCTGCTGCTCGAGCAGTCCATTGACGCCAACGCCGCGGAAACAGCCAACGGCGAGACCGCATTGATGTTTGCCGCCGCACTGGACCGCGCCGACGCGGTACGCGAACTCCTCGCCCACGGCGCCGATCCGTCGCGGACGTCGAAGGTGGTCGACCTCACCGGCCTCACCGCGCCCGAGGAGAAGCTCCAGAACACGATCCGCGACGCGCAGAACGCCAAGAGCGCGAAGAACGGCGCCGCCCGGCCGCCGACCGCTGCACCGGCGTCGACGGCGATCCGCAGCGTCGCCGGCGTCACGCGATCGTTTGCGTTCAACGAGCTGATCGGCAGCCAGGGCGGCCTGACGGCGCTGCACTTCGCCACCCGGCAAGGCGGCGCCCGCACGGTGGCCGCGCTGGTCGAGCACGGCGCCAACGTCAACGCGCTCAGCCCCGGCGATCGCGTCAGCCCGCTGCTGATCGCCGCCGTGAACGGCCAGTTCGACATCGCCAGGTATCTGCTGGCGCACGGTGCCGATCCCAACCTCGCCAACGCCGGCGGCGTCACCCCGCTCTACGCGGTCCTCAACGTCGAATGGGCGCCGCGCATGTTCTATCCCCAGCCGCGGGCGCAACTGCAGCAGCAGACGTCATACCTCGATCTCATGACGCTGCTGCTCGACCGCGGCGCCGATCCCAACGCGCGGCTCTCGTACAAGACCTGGTTCACCCAGTACAACTTCGATCTCCTGCGCATCGACGACGGCGGCGCGACGCCGTTCTGGCGCGCCGCCTACGCCAGCGACATCACCGCGATGAAGATGCTGCTGCGATACGGTGCCGACCCGGCAATCGCCACCACCAAGCCGTTCGCCCGTCCGCGCGGCACCGACGCCGACCGCGACGCGCCGGCCGTCGACGTCTCCGGCCGCCCGCTGCCGACCGGGGGACCCGGCATCCCGCCGCTGCTCGCCGCGGCCGGTTCAGGCTATGGCGAAGGCTTTGCCGCCAATGCCCACCGCTTCGCGCCGACCGGCATGCTGGCTGCGGTCAAGTTCCTGGTCGAGGATCTGCACGTCGACGTGAACATCCGCGATCATGAAGGCAACACCGCGCTGCACAACGCAGCCGCGCGCGGCGACAACGAGATGATCGAATACCTGGTCTCGAAAGGCGCCGATCCGAAGGCGGTCAACCGCGCCGGCCAGACCACCGTCGACATGGCCAACGGTCCGGTGCAGCGGACGCAGCCGTACCCGGACACGATCAAGCTGCTCGAAGGTCTGGGCGCCAAGAACAATCACAAGTGCGTCTCGTGCTGAGCGCACTGTCGCCACCTATCAAGAGATCAAGCAGGACCTGACATGAAGAAAACACTCTCGCTCATCGCGCTGTCGGCACTTTGCGCCGCCCCCGCTCTAGCCCAGGTCAACGTCGCCAACATTGTCGACATGGAGCTGCTCACCCACACCGAGCTGTCACAGAAGCTGAAGGACGGCTGGACGTCGGTGCTGCTGGCGGCCGGCGGTACCGAAGAGCGCGGCCCGCAGGACGTCCTCGGCGGCCACACGCTGATGGCGCACAGCCACGCCGACATGATTGCACGCAAGCTCGGCAAGACCCTGGTCGCGCCGGTTCTGCCGATCGCGGTCAATGCCACCGGCCTCAACGCCACTCGCGAGATGGCCGACCAGCCCGGCGCCATGCAGATGCCGGCCGAGGTGTTCAAACAGGTGCAGCTGGCCGAGATCGACAGCCTCGCGCGCAGCGGCTTCAAAGACATTTACGTGATGGGCGATCACGGCGGTGGACAGAACGAAATGAAGGAAGCCGCCGACGAGATGGACAAGAAGTGGTCGGCCAAGGGCACGCGCGTCTACTACGTCAGCGATTTCTACAACAAGACGCACGACGACGTGGACATGTACCTGTACCAGCACAAACTCCCCATCGCCGGCCACGGTGCGATGCTGGAAACCTCGATCATGCTCTACCTCGAGCCGTCGCCGGGTGCGTGGGTGCGTCCGCTGTACAAGACCATGCCGTTCGACCCGACCGGCCAGACACCGGAGCAGTGGAAGGCGGCCCGTGACGCGCGCATGGCGCGCCAGGCTGCCATCGCAGCCGGACAGACACCGGCTCCCGCGGCAGGCCGCGGCGGACGCGGTGGACGCGGCGCGGCAGACCCGAATGCCCCGCCGCGCGTGAACAACGGGGTTACCGGCGATCCGCGGCCGTCGACCAAGGAGATCGGCAAGGATCTGATTGACATCATCGTCAACAACGGCGTCAACGAGATCAAGAAGATGACGGCCGAGCGCCGCGGCGCGCACTGAAGAATTCACCATTGACGAGTGGCGATTGACAAGGAGGATGGGCGCCGGCCTCCGCTGCACCGGCGTTTCATCCTCACTGCGCTGGTCGTTTTGGTCGCCGCCAGCGCTGGCATCAGCACCCTCCGTGGCCAGACGCCTTCCCGCAAGCGCCTCCTCTTCCTCACGCACGCGGCACTCTACAAACACTCGAGAACTAGACCGCGTTCACATCCTCGTAGTTTCACATCCTCGTAGCGGCCGGCCTTCAATGGTTCACATCTTCGTAGCGGCCGGCCTTCAATGGTTCACATCTTCGTAGCGGCCGGCCTTCAATGGTTCACATCTTCGTAGCGGCCGGCCTTCAATGGTTCACATCTTCGTAGCGGCCGGCCTTGACGGCCGAGCGACGGGCTGAAGCCCGTCGCCTACGGTCATCTGAAAAACGCTGTAAGCACAGACACACATCAACCACGAAAACGCGAAGTAGCGGCCGGCCTTCAATGGTTCACATCCTCGTAGCGGCCGGCCTTCAGGCCGGCCGAGCGACGGGCTGAAGCCCGTCGCCTACGGTCATCTGAAAAACGCCGTAAGCACAGACACACATCAACCACGAAAACGCGAAGTAGCGGCCGGCCTTCAATGGTTCACATCCTCGTAGCGGCCGGCCTTCAGGCCGGCCGAGCGACGGGCTGAAGCCCGTCGCCTACGTCATCTGAAAAACGCTGTAGACAGCGTCCCAGTTGGCAATCTGCAGTCTTAATCGTCAGACTCAGTCGTCAGTCTCATCCGCGTCCGATTTCACCGGCGGTGTTTGCGGTCCTCGGATTCGAGATGCGCTATGAGGCCGGTCAGCATCTTCGCGATCTCTTCGTAGATCCGCTCCAGCTTCTCGCGTTCGGTCTCTGACAGATGGCGGCACCGCACCAGGACGACGAGTTGCGTGCGCGTTTCGCGGCAGGAACCGCGGGAACGATAGCAGGTACTGAGCGAATGCCGGTCGGTCGACTGCTCGAATCTCTCGGCGATCAGGGACGCGACCCGCTCTGACGCGAGCCCAGTTGGTCGCGCAGCCGTGGATCGCGATAGAACGAAGGGCGCTGGATGATCGCAGAAATTTCAGCGGCCGCTTGCAACGCCTTTTGATAGACCTGCAATTCTTCGACGCATTTCGCCACGATCACCCCAAGAAGCAGGAGGCATGCCGCGCAGACGCGGACCGGCAGTTTGAAGCAAAGGACGACCGGCGACTGACCACCCCGGCCGACGCGCCTGTGGTATTGTGCGAAGGCGAGGTCCGCTCACCATGAGAACAGCCGATGCAGCGAACGCTCTGCTCTGCCTGCTCGCATCGTCGATCTCGATCACCGGTGCCGAACAGCTGAAGCCGGAGGCGAGCCGAGAGGCGGTCCAGCATTATCTCAATCGGACGGCTGACGCCGTTCTGGCCCTCAAGAGCACACGCTTCTCGCTGAAACGCGAAGGCACGCCGGCGGTTCTGGACGTGAAGAACGGAATCACGTTTACCGCCGCGGATTGCGCCTACGCAGCGCCGGACAGAGTCTCCTGCAACGTCAAAGTCTCGCTCAAGAACGGAACCATCCTGCAGTTGACGCGGGTGTGGGTGCCTGAAGGCACCTTCCAGTCGAATCCACTGACGCGGCAGTTCGGCAAAGCGCCGGCGGACGCGAATTTCAATGGCGTCGTGCTGTTTGCCAAGACCGGCATCCCGGAGATTCTGAGGACCCGGGTGCAACAGGTGAAAGTCGTCCAGCGCGAGGCGCTCCCGAACGGGCAGGCGCTTCATCTCCAAGGCGAGGTGAGCGGCGAGAATCTCAATCCGCTCGTCGGGTCCACGCTCAAAGCGGACGTGATGTATCCCGTCGATTTGTGGATCGACGAGAAGTCGGCCAACGCGGCGCGGCTCCACGTCGCCGAGCCTGATGGCAACGGCTGGCTCATCGAGCTCTTCGGCATGAATGAACCGGTCGATATTCCGACGCCGCAGCTGCCGCCTGTCCCGCCCAAGCCGCAAGCCTGAATGTCGCGCGCACGTCAGTACCCGGGGCTGATTCTGGCGCTCGTCTGCCTCCCGGTGTTCATCGGCGCGCTCGATCTCACCATCGTTTCCGCGGTGCTGCCGGAAGTGATCCGCTCGTTGAGCATCGAGATCCAGAAGCTCGACGTCGCCGGATGGGTGGTTACCGGCTACTTCGTCTCGTATGCGATCAGCATGACGTTCATGGGGAAGGTGTCCGATATCGCCGGTCGCCGCCTCGTGTATCTGCTCTGTCTGGCGATTTTCTTTGTCGGGTCATGGCTGGTCGCCGCCTCGCCAGGCTGGCCCGCCGGCATCGCTCTGAGAGCAATGTCACTGTTCCAGGGCCATCCCCCCGCAAGTTTCGCCGCGCTCTACGCGCTGATTGCGGGCCGTGTCATTCAGGCATTCGGCGCGGGAGCCATGGTGCCGGTGAGCATGGCGCTGGTCGCCGATCTGTATCCGCCCGAGAAGCGGGCACTTCCGCTCGGCGTCATCGGGGCAGTCGATACGGCGGGTTGGGTGCTGGGACATCTCTACGGCGGGATCATGGTGCAGTTCATGAGCTGGCCGTACTTGTTCTGGATCAACCTCCCTGTGGTCTTCGTGATCTTCTGCATCACCTGGTGGGGGTTGACCGGCCTGCCACGGATGGAGGTGAAGGGCGGCATCGACTGGATCGGCGTGACGCTTCTTGGCGCCGCGTTGGTTCTGCTCAACGTCGGCCTCGGCGCGCCGGAAGTTGGGCTCGAAGGATCAACCTCTCTTCCGTCGCCACATCGTCTCTACTGGATCGCCGGGGCCGCGGTGGTGTTCGCCGTCTTCCTGGTCTCTCAGCGACGCGTGCGCGATCCGATCCTCGACTTACGCATCTTCTCCAACCGCAATCTGTCGGCGGCGAGCGGCGTGAATCTGCTCGTCGGCTTCTGCATCATGGTGGCGCTGGTCAGCGTGCCCATTTTCATCAACGTTGCGGGCGGGACAGACACGATGAAGGCGGCGCTGGTCACGGGATACCTGCTCTGCGCCTTTACCGTGCCGATGGCGCTTGCGGCCATTCCCGGAGGCTGGCTCTCCGAGCGGCTCGGCTATCGATCGTCGGTCGTCCTCGGATTGATCACGGCAGTCGTCGGCTTCTGGATGATGAGTCTGTGGAAGGTGGAAATGGGCGCTCAAGCGGTGGCATTTTTCGACAGCCTGCGACAGGGGCCCGCACCGTCCGACGCTCGTGGAACCGGCTTCATGGCGGCGGGCCTGGCACTGGCCGGCATCGGCATCGGCTTGACCATCGCGCCAATCGGGGCGGCGGTGATCAACGGCGTGGGCGAACAAGACCGCGGGATGGCGTCGTCGCTCGTCATCATTCTTCGCCTGATCGGCATGAGCGTCAGTATGAGCTCGATGATGGCGTATGGGCTGCGGCGGACCACAGTCCTCAGCCGGGAAATGCTCGGCCCAGACGACGCGCTGGATTTGGAGAAGACGGCCAGGGTGGCGCTTGATGTGGTGACCAAGATCACCAGCGAGATCGCCCTGATTGCTCTAGCCGTGACCGCGACGGCGGTGGCCGTGGCGCTGCTGCTCCGACCTGGCGACCTCCGGCCGCAGCGTTAGAGCGCCTTTCACAACGATGTAGCGGCCGTCAGGAGTTGTAGGGGCCGGCCTTCAGGCCGGCCTGGCCCAGCGACGGGCGGAAGCCCGTCGCCTACGTCAATCTGAAAAAGCTCCGATGCGGTTATTGCTTGATGCGCTTGGCGGACCACTCCATTTGCCCCAGCCCGGGGACCTCCGCCTTGCCATTGACGATATTGTCGCCGTCGAGGTCGCCGGTCAGGGCCGGCCTTCAGGGGTTGTAGGGGCCGGCCTTCAGGCCGGCCTGGCCCAGCGACGGGCTGAAGCCCGTCGCCTACGTCAATCTGAAAAAACTCCCGATGCGGTTATTGCTTGATGCGCTTGGCGGACCACTCCATTTGCCCCAGCCCGGGGACCTCCGCCTTGCCATTGACGATATTGTCGCCGTCGAGGTCGCCGGTCAGTGTGACCGTCAAGTCGCCCTGCGGCGTCTGCGCCACAAGCGTCAAGGTGAGCGCTTTCCCCTCGGTGATGCCGGACACCGGGACCTCGCCCAGCTGGCTGCCGAACGTGCCGCTCACCTTGCCGTCGGTGTCGCTCAGGGTCGCATTGGCGGGCATGTCGCCGGCCGGCGTCCTCATCATCACGTCCCACGTGCCGCCGAAACCGGTTCCGGAGACGGTGGCCGCGCTGGCGGCCGGCGCCGGATCCGCGGGGACCGGCGTCGGATCCGCGGGGACTGCCGGGGCCGGCACCGGCTCTGCGGGGTCCGTCGGGGTCGTCGATGCGGCGGCGGCAGTCGTGACGGCGGACGAACGCTTGGCGCTCCAGTCGCCCTCGGCCAAGCCACCGAAATCGGCCTTGCCCGCCATGATCTCGCCGTCGACCGTGCCGGAGAGCGTGATGGGCAGCGGTGTGCCCTGGAAGCTGATCGTGAAGGTGAACTTCACGTCGGTGCCGGCCATGCTGCCGCTGTCGAATGGCAGCGTGCCCTGCGGCGATTTGAACATGCCCGAGAGCTTCTCGCCATCCTGCTTGAAGGTCGCCGGCGTGGTGTTGGCCCCCTGCGGAGAGTTCACGGTGATGTCCCAGTCTCCGCTGATGTCGGGTTGCGCGAACACCGGCGTCGCAAGGAGAAGCAGCGCAAGGGCAAGCAGCGTCGATGTAAGGCGCGTCATGCAATCAGCTCCTGAAAAATGAACTAGTTGTCGCCCGCATCGCCGGTCCGACGGGCACTGAGCGGCCCCTCGCCGACGTCACCAAGCTTGGCGGTCCCGGTGATCAAGGTCGCGGTCTCGAGCGTGCCCTTCATCGTGATCTCGAGCATCTTGCCGTCTTCGGCGACCGACCAGACCACGGTCACGTGATCGTCGACAACGCGGCCGTTGATCTCGTATTCGCCGAACTCATCGATGGCGTGTCCGGTGAGGCTGCCGCCGGACTGGTTGATCGTCATGATGACCCAGTTCTGGCCCAATGGCGTGACGAACTCGACACGCCACGTACCGGCCACCGTGCGCGGCTGCTGTTGCTGCGTCTGCGCGCGGGCGGAACCGGAAAGGCAGACCAGCGCCACGCCCACCGCCAGAAGGATTCTCGTCATGGTGCCCGCCATTTTACTTCCGGCCGGCGAGTTCCGGTCCGTGAAAGATTGAGGTCAACGCCGCGGGGAAGGGCTGGATAGGCAGGAAGGGCTGGATGGGCGGGAAGGGCTGGATGGGCAGGATGGGCAGGCCAACCTCGCGAAGCGCCAGCTGCACGGATCAGACTGCCTGGGCGACCGGCTCGTCGGCCAGCGGAAAACTCGCCTCGACGGCCGACGGCGTGATGCGGCAGAAGCCGGCCAGGTGCCGATCGAAGCGGAGCAGCGACCGCGCGATCCGACTGCCGGTCAGCCGCTCGTGGTCTTCCAGGAGTTCGCGCAGCAGCTGCTGTTCGGCCACCGTCGGCGCGTCGATCGCGAGTTGCTGGGGATTGATCCGCGAGGACAACGATTCGCGGCCGCCCGCGACGTAGATGACGCCACCGGTCATGCCGGCCGCGAAATTCTGGCCGACCGCGCCGAGTATCACCACGGTGCCGCCGGTCATGTACTCGCAGGCGTGATCACCGACCCCCTCCACCACCGCGGTGGCGCCGCTGTTGCGAATCGCGAAGCGCTCGCCGGCCAGGCCGGCGAGGAACAGGCGGCCGCCGGTGGCGCCGTAGAGCGCCGCATTTCCGGCCAGCACCTGGTTGGCACGTCCACGCTCGCGCGCTGCCGGCGCGACGACGATCTCGCCGCCGTGCATGCCCTTGGCGAGGCCGTCGTTGGCGTCGCCGACAAGCGACAGCCGCATGCCGGGCAGCGCAAAGGCACCGAAGCTCTGACCGGCGCTGCCGGTCATCGCCAGCTGCACCGAGCCGTCGGGCAGGCCGCGATCGCCGAATCGCTCGGCAATCGCACCAGCGATGCCGGCGCCGCATGCGCGGTCGGTGTTGGCAATCGTGGCGGTGACCGCGAACGGATGATCGGGCCCGATGGTGTCGAGGAGATTGGAGGACGGCATGGTTCGACGTTCGACGTTCGAATGGCGTAGACCGCGTTCGACGTAAGGTGCCACCGGCCGTTCGACGTTTGCGGGCGTCAGGAGGCGGTCGAGCGCGATCGAAGGCACCACGCCGGCGCGCCGCTGCAGGAGATCGGCGCGGCCGACCAGATCGTCGAAGCGGGTCAGGCCGAGCGACGCCAGGATCTCGCGCACTTCACCGGCGATCAGTTTCAGGTAGCCGACCAGCATGTCGGCCGTCCCAACAAACCCGCCACGGAGATCCTCGCGCTGGGTGGCGATGCCGACCGGGCAGGTGTTGGCGTGGCATTGCCGCGCCATCACGCAGCCCAGCGCCACCAGCGCGGCGGTCCCGAACCCGTATTCGTCGGCGCCCAATGCGGCGGCGATCGCGATGTCACGACCGGTCTTGAGACCGCCGTCGGTCTGCAGCACCACGCGGCCGCGCAGACCCGCGCGCGTCAGCGCATGGTGCGCCTCCGACAGGCCAATCTCCCAGGGCATCCCGGCGTGCTTGATCGACGCGCGCGGCGAGGCGCCGGTGCCACCATCGTGTCCGCTGATCTGAATCGCATCGGCGCCCGCCTTGGCCACACCGGTCGCGATGATCCCGACGCCAACCGAGGCGACCAGCTTCACGTTCATCCGCGCCGCGGGATGGAAGGCGCGCAGGTCGTAAATCAGCTCGGCGAGATCCTCGATGCTGTAGATGTCGTGATGCACGGGCGGAGAGATGAGCGTGGTCCCCGGTTGCGCATGACGCAAGCGGGCGATGTGGGGGATCACCTTCATCGCCGGCAGTTGCCCGCCCTCGCCCGGCTTCGAACCCTGCGCAATCTTGATCTGCAGCTCGTCGGCCGATCGCAGATACGCTGGGGTCACCCCGAAGCGTGCCGACGCCACCTGTTTGGTGCGGCTGCCGTCCCAGTCGCCATACCCGGGACGGACGAACCGGTCCGGTTCTTCCCCGCCTTCGCCGCTGTTGCTCCGCGCGCCGAGACGGTTCATCGCGGTCGCGATGGTCCGGTGCGTTTCTGGTGAGAGCGCGCCAACCGACATCGCGGAGGCGAAAAAGCGACGGCAGATCGCTTCCACCGATTCAACCTCGTCGAGCGCCACCGGCGGCGTCGACCGCACCGGCGCGATCGCGATGAGGTCGCGAACCGCTTGCGCCGGCCGGCCGTACACATGCGACGTGAAAGTCTCGTAGGCGGGCGCGCCGGTGGGCGTCATCGCTTCATCGCGCGCGGTTTGCAGGCCCCGCACCACGAGTGGGTTGGCCGCATGGTATTCGCCGTCGCGACGGTAGCCGTGGAGGCCGGGATACTCGGCGATCGGCGGCGTCTCGGCAAACGCCCTGGCATGGCGCGCGAGCACGGTCGCGGCGATGTCGGCGAGCATCATTCCGCCGACCGGAGACGGCGTGCCGGGGAAAAATCGATCCACCACCGACGCATCAAGACCGAAGATCTCGAACAGCTGCGCGCCACAGTAACCGCTGAACGTGCAGACGCCCATCTTCGACATCAGCGTCCGCAGTCCGCGCTCGAGCGCCAGACGGTAGCGGGTGATTGCCACGTCACAGCCGGTCGGGTCGGCCGCGGCCAGCGACTCGATCGTGTCGTAGCCGAGCGACGGACAGATCGCGGCGGCGCCGTAGCCCGCCAGCAGGCCGATCTGGTGCGCGTCACGGACCGCGCCAGAGTCGACCACCAGGCTCGCGCGCAGGCGCAGACCGCGAGTGACGAGGGCGTGGTGCGCTCCCGCCTGGGCCAGCAGGGCGGGGACGGCCGCCTGGTCGACGTCCACAGCCCGATCGCTCAGGATGACGAGCGCGCTGCCGCCTTCGACGGCGGCGCACGTTTCGTCAGCAATCGCCTGCAGGCGCGCCTCGAACCCGGCGACGCCGGCGCGGGCCGGGAACACGATGTCGATGACAGCCGGCGCCAGCGCCGAGGCGTTTGCCAGCTGCCTGAGCTCGCGGCGGCTGAGGATCGGCGATCGCAGCACGACACGCGCCGGACGCGGCGCGAGCTCATCGATGAAGCTGCCGTGCCCTCCGAGCATCGTGGTCAGCGACATCACCGACGATTCGCGGTACGGATCCACCGACGGGTTGGTGACCTGGGCAAAACGCTGCCGGAAAAAATCGCTGAACAGCCGGGCGCGCGCCGACAGCGCCGCGGGTGGGGCATCGTCTCCCATCGAACCGACCGCCTCATGCGCGTCGGCGATCATCGGCTTGAGGAGCAGCTCGATTTCCTCGCGCGAGCAGCCGAACGCCGCCTGACGCCGGGCGAGGTCCAGCAGAGTCCGGTTGCCTCCGGCTTCAGCCGGACCCGGGTCCGCCTCAAGGCGAAGCCGACCGGAGTCGTCGTCGCCGTCCAGACCGAGCGGTTGCGCCAGCGGACGCACGACATCGGCGACGAGACGGCGATAGCGACGGCGGAAGGCGAGGCGGCGCCGGATTTCGTTGGTGCCGGTGATCGAACCGCGCTCGACGTCGACGATCACCATGTCGCCGGGACCCAGACGGCCGCGGTTGACGATCTCGTGCTCGTCGGCTGGCAGCACGCCGACCTCCGACGCCACCGCAATCACCTCGTCGGCGGTCGACACGATGCGGGCGGGCCGGAAGCCATTGCGGTCGAGCGCCGCGCCGACGTAGCGGCCGTCGGCGAAGACCAGCGCCGAGGGGCCGTCCCAGGGCTCGCTCACGAGCGACTGAAACTCGTAGAAGGCGCGGACGTCGGGCGGCATCGCGCGATCGCGCTCCCAGGCCGGCGGCACCAGGCGCGTCACGGCGTGGGCCAGCGAGTAGCCGTTGTGCCGCAGCAGCTCGATGGCATCGTCGAGCGACAGCGAATCGGAACCGTGCGTCGACACCGGCGCGTCGAGGGCAAAGCCGGGCAGCGCCGTCGCGTCAACGGCGCGGGCTCGCATCCACAGCCGGTTGCCGGCGATGGTGTTGATTTCCCCGTTGTGCGCCAGCGTGCGGAACGGCTGCGCGAGCGCCCAATCGGCCGAGGTGTTGGTGCTGAAACGCTGATGAAAGGTGATGAAGGGCGAGATGAAGCGCGGATCGGCCAGGTCCGGGAAGAATCGATCGAGCGCGTCTGGGGTGACCAGCGCCTTGTGGACCAGGGTGCGCGTCGAGAGCGACACGATGGTCAGCCGCACGCCGGCGGCGCGCGCGATCCGCTCGATGCGCAGGCGCGTGCGATAGAGCGCGGCGTCGGCAGCCTGCCGCCCTTCGTCGAACCCGGCCACGACCTGCAGTACTTTCGGCGTAGTGTCGCGCTGCGCGCGCAGCACGGCGGTGCGGTCGGTCGGCACGATGCGCCAGTCGATCGAGCGGGCGCCGCCCAGGCGGAGCTCGCGCTCGACGATTTCGGCCGCCTGCAGGCGATCGGACGGGTGGACGAACAGCATGCCGAGACCGCGGCTGCGCGCGGGGGCGAGCCGCGTCCCGAACGATTCGGTGACCCAGCTCCACGGAATCGCGGTGAGCACGCCGCAGCCGTCGACGGCGCCGAACGACGCGTCGGCGCCGCGGTGGGTTAGACGACGCAGCGCCGCCAGGCCAAGCGAGACGATGTCGCGGCCGGCACGCCCGCGCAGGTGGGCGACGAAGCCGACGCCGCAGGCGTCGTGGCCGGAGTCGGGGGGCAGCGACGATGCCATGTCCCGGTGTTTATGTCCCGGGACGTCTGATAAGTAAAATAGAACTTACTGATGCAACCCATACTCTTTACGAATGCGTGACCTGTGCTGCGCTATCATCCTACCCATGACCGCATGGCATCGTTCGATCTTCGCGCTGAGCATCCCTTCCCTGCTGCTGGTGAGCGTGGCCTGCAGCCAGGAGCCGGCCAAACCGGCTGCCGCGACGCCGGCGCCGGCCGCCGCGGTTGCACCGCCGGCGGTTCGCGTCTACGTGACCAACGAGACCTCGGGCGACCTCACCATCATCAACGGCGACACCCAGACGGTGATGGCCACGGCCGCGCTCGGCAAGCGGCCGCGCGGCATTCAGGCCAGCCCGGACGGCAAGTCGCTCTACGTCGCGCTCAGCGGATCGCCGCCCGCCGGACCCGGCGTCGATCCGAAAACGCTGCCGCCGCCGGACCGCGCCGCCGACGGCATCGGCGAAGTGGATGCGGACACCTACAAACTCAAGCGGATCATCCATGCCGGCGCGGATCCCGAGCAGCTGGCGGTGAGCGCCGACGGCACACGCCTGTACGTGGCCAACGAGGACACTGAAACACTGAGCGTGGTGGACGTCGCGGCCGGCACGATCATCGCGGCGGTGAAAGTCGGCGAAGAGCCCGAGGGCGTCACCATCCGGCCTGACGGCCAGGTGGTCTACGTCACGAGCGAGGGCGACGGTGCAGTGTTCGCGATCGACACCCGGACCAACACCCTGCTCAAACGCATTCCGGTCGGCCCCAGGCCGCGATCGATCGGGTTTTTGCCCGACGGATCGCGCGGATACGTCTCGCTCGAAAACCAGGGCGCGATCGCCGTGTTCGACGCGAAACGCCAGAAGTTTCTCCGCCTGATTACGCTCGACGGCCAGGGCAATACGCCGAAGCCGCGGCCGATGGGAATCGCGGTCGCCCCGGACGGGTCGACCGTCTATGTGACCACGGGATCGTTCGGCCACCTGTTCTTCATCGACCCGGCGAAGAACGCGCCGTCCGGCTCGTTCGAAGTTGGCCAGCGCCCGTGGGGGATCGCGCTGATGCCCGGCGCCAAGACGGCCTACACCGCCAATGGACCGTCGAACGACGTCTCGCTCGTCGATCTGACCACCAGGCAGGTCGTGAAGAAGATTGCCGCCGGCACCCGACCGTGGGGAGTGGCGATAGTCGTTAGGCGTTAGTCATTAGTCGGTAGTCGTGAGGTCGGTGAGGTCGGTGAGGTCGGTAAGGTCGGTAGTCTTCAGTGGAGGTCGCAGTTTGCAATCGGCAGTTTGCACTTTGCAATCGGCAGTTTGCAATCGACAATCAGCAATCAGCAATCGGCGATCGACAATCCGCAATCGGCAATCGGCAATCGGCAATCGGCAATCGGCAGTTTGCAATCGGCAATCGGCAGCTTGCAATCGGCAATCGGCAGCTTGCAATCGGCAATCGCAGTTTGCAATCGGCAATTTGCAATCGGCAATCGGCAGTCGGCAATCGGCAATTGGCAATCTGAATTCTGAATTCTGAATTCTGAATTCTCATGTCCTTCATCCATCATTCGACCGTCACGTGAAGCTCGGCGCCGAATAGCATCGTGCGATCGTTGTCGGCCGCGGCATAGTTGAGCAGGGTCCGGACGCTCTTTTCGACTCTCCCGTCGAACACGGTGCGCCCGTTCGCGACGACTTTGACGGGTCGGCTGAAGTCGAACTGCTCGGGCGACAGCAGCAGGGTGAAGGCCGCCACCCCGCGGGTCGTGGCGGTGATCAGATTGCCGGCCCTGGTGAGGTCGACGCGGCCCGACGGGCCGCCGCGGGCGAACAGCTGTCTGGGCGGCGATTCGACCACCTGCGGCTGATAAAGGCCTTTCAGTTCCACCGGCTGATTGTCGCGCGCCACCAGCAGCGTGATGTTCGATCCCGGCGGCTCGTCCGACAACGCGTCGCCGACGTCGGAGGATGCTGCCACACTGCGATCGTTCAGCCGGACCAGCACGTCGCCCGGCTTCAGCCCGATCTTCTGCGCGTTGGATCGGTCGATCACCCGGTTCACGCGCATGCCGTTGGAGCGCGCGCCGAAGTCCGCTGCCGGCGGCATCGGCATGTCGTTGAGGTCCGCGAACGCCTTGGCGTCGCCCTTCTGTGCGCCAAATCGATCGATCACCAGCCAGTGGGCGCGGGGGAACGGTGCGCCGCTCGCCGTCTCCCAGGTCAGCGTATCGGGCAGCGGCTGCCGCGGATGCGCTCGCACGAATGTCTCGAAGGTGTCCTTCATCTCCGGCCACCAGGCGGTGTTGTGCGCCGCAGTCGGTTGCGGGTGATATTCGACTGTCACTCCGCCCTGCGTCAGATGCTGGATGTACGGATCGACGACGCGTGTCGGGTAGAGCGGATCGCGGCCGCCGTTCACCGCGAAGATCGGTTTGTTGCGCAGGTTGTTCGCGAAGATCAGACCATCGTCGATGTCGCGCAGCGCCAGCACCATCAGGTAGCCGTTGAGCGGCAGGATGCTGGCAAACGGGGTCGTGTCGCGCATCGCGACATAGAGCGCCCCGGTGGCGCCGTCGGACACCCCCGACAACACGACGCGGTTCTCGTCGACGTTGTAGAGGCGCTTCAGGCGATCCACGACGGCGGCCAGATTCATCACCTGGTCAGCGCTCCACCAGGGCGCATCGGCCCATGCATAGGGCACGACGTAGATCTGTTCCGCGCCGGCGAGCGCCCCCACGGTGCCGTTGCCGACCTGGGCGTTGGAGGTGCGCCCGCCAACGCCGCCGTGCAGCTGGATACGCACCTGATAACGGCGGGCCGGATCGTAGCCCTCTGGCACGGTGACCGCGAAGACATGCTCGACGCCGTCGCTCGTGCGGTTCTCCATGGTCACGACGCCGGCGTCACGCGCACCGTAGTGCCGCCCTTCTTGCAGCCGGCGATGAGCCGCGTCGAAGGTGATCCCGGCGCGAAGAATGGGCTCGGCCAGCCGCGCCGCCTCGTCCGGCGAAGACGCGGACCAGAAAGCTGCGAACGCTGCGTCGAGTGCAGACGCCTGCGCCGCCGCTCGAGCCGGCAAGCGGCTCATGCAGGCAACGATCACCACGAGGCCCATTACGAGACGGCGCGCCATGGCCCGGTGTATAACATAAGTAGACGCCAATGAGGTTTGCAGCTCTTCTCTTCATCGTTGCGCTCTCCGTCAGCCCCGCCAGCGCACTCCAGACACCCAAAACCACGCCGGCGTCGAACGAAAAGCTGCCGCCGATCTCGTACACCTGCCCGATGCACCCGGAAGTCCTCGAGGACAGAGGCGGCTCGTGCCCCATCTGCAAGATGGATCTGGTGCCGATCCGCCTGGATACGGTCTGGACCTGCGCGACCAAGCCGCTGGCAGTCGTCCGCGACGGTCCCGGACGCTGTCCGATCGACGGTACGGCGCTGGTGCAGGTCACCGCCACCGTCTCGTGGACCTGTCCCGGTGGCACGGAAGAGTCGACCTCGCCCGGCACCTGCACCGACGGATCGGCGAAGACCAAAGCGTTCGCCCTTCGCGCCCATGGCAATCACAATCCTCAGCACGGCGGCCTGTTCTTCATGGCAGCCGACAATACCCACCACCTCGAGGGTGCCTACCTGCCGTCGGGCATGTTCCGCATGTATTTCTACGACGAGTTCACCAAACCGCAGAAGCTCGCCGCGGTGAAAGCCTACACGGCGACACTCAACGTCAAGGACGCGCAGACGGGCAAGGACGCCACGTATTCGCTGGTGCGCAGCGGCACCTATCTGCAGGCGCAAATCGGCAAGCGGGCGCTGCCGGCGGAGATGTACGCCACCGTCACGTTCGCACCGGGCGGCAAGGGTAACCGGTTCGATTTCGCCTTCCCGGCCTACTCGAAAGAGCCGCACGCGACGGCTGCCGCGACCATGACCGCGGCGTCGCCAGTGGCCACTCCCCCGGCGACCGCGGCTCCGGCTGCCCCGCCTGCTGCGCCGGCCGCGGCGCCAGTCGTGCCATCACCGGCGCCACCCCCCGCCGACCTCTCGTCAGGCGTCGATCCCGCTCTCGTGCCGCTGCCGATTCCAGACACGGTGCCGGAAATGCTCGCGCAGCTCAAGACGCGGACCGATCAGATTCGCTCCTTCATCGACAAGGGAGCGTTCGCGGCGATCTACGTTCCGGCGTTTCAAGCCAAGGATCTGGCACTGGCTCTCGACGAGCACAAGGACGAGCTCGCACCCGATCGTCGCCGGATCGCGGAGCCGGCGATCGCCAAACTGGTGCGCACGGCCTACCTGCTCGACGCGTTCGGCGACATCGGCAACAAGCAGCAGATCTCCGAGGCCTACGCGAAATTCGTCGAGGCGGAGACCGACATCCACTCGTCCTTCCCGACTCCATCAGGCCGCAATCACCAATGACCGGCCACACCACCGCGCGCGCTGCCGTCCTGACCGCCCTCGTGGTCGCGGGCATCGTGATGGCGATGCAGCCGGCCGGAGCGCACAAGGCCATCACCTCGAAATACACCTACAACGACGACGTCTTTCCCATCCTGCGCGAACGCTGCGCGAGCTGCCACGTGCCCGGCGGAATCGCGCCGATGTCGCTGATGACGTATGACGACGCCTTCCCGTGGGCAGAGTCGATTCGGGCGGAGCTGGTGGCCGCACACATGCCGCCGTGGAATGCGGATGAGGGCTACAGCGCGATCAAACGTGCACACACCCTGACGCCCAAGGAGCTCGACGTGATCCTGACGTGGGCCACGGGCGGCAACCCGCGCGGCTCGCTGGATCAGAAGCTGCCGACGATCGTGCTCAAGAACGACTGGAAGCTCGGCGCGCCCGATCTGCCGCTGAAGACGCCGGCCGACTTCACGCTGGCGGCCGACAAGATGGAGGATTGGCACGAGTTCGCGCTGGCCACCGGTACGACCGAGGCGCGCTGGGTTCGGGCGGTCGATCTGCTGCCCGGGACGCCGTCCATCGTCCGCAGCGCCACCATGTTCGTGAAGGACGCGGCCGCGCAGCCGGCCGGGTCGGCACCTGCGCCGGAGCACGTGCTTGCACTCTGGCTGCCGGGTCAGGATCCGGCGCCGGGTGACGGCGTGGCGTTCAAGCTGCCAGCCGGCGCGACCATCGGCCTGCGCATCCACTACAAGAAGACCTGGCAATTCGAAGGCAAGGCCGTGACCGACCGCAGCACGGTTGGCGTGTACTTCGCGGCAGCCGGCCAGACCCAGGAACTGCTCTCGCTGCCGATCGATTCACCAGCCGCGGCGCCGAATGGCGCGGGTGCCACGGTCCGCTTCAGCCGCACGCTGGCCGAGGATGTCCAGGCGCTCGCACTCAGCCCGGACAAGGTTCCCGGAAACATCAGCCTGCAGGTGGAAGCCATCAAGCCCGACGGATCGCGCGTTCCGATGATCCGCCTGAATACGCGCGCGGACTGGGACCGGCGCTACTGGTTCGAGAAGCCGATGAGCCTGCCGCGGGGCACGCGCGTCGAGGTCACCGCGAATCTGCAGGACCCCGACATGATGTCGGAGGCCTACGGCGCCACGCCGGCTGCGGTGGCTCCGAAACCGATCCCGTCCGCGATGCATCTGACGCTGAGCGTCATCCCCGCGCGTTCCGGCACCGCGGCGCCATAGGGGCGATTGCCGTCGTTGCGAGCGCGAAGGCCATCGCACTCGTTCACAGCCTGACGACTTCCGACGCCGATCGCGGCACCGTGACCAGGAACATCGTCTCGTCCGCCGACCGCGCTTCGACGCTGCCCTGGTGCGCCTGCACAATCTGCTGGACGATGTAGAGGCCGAGGCCGAGCCCTTCGCTTCTGGTCACCGACCGCTCGCCGCCGCGGAACGGGTCGAAGATGTGCGGCAGCACCTCCGGCTCGATGCGACCGGCGTTGGCGACCGCCAGCGTGACCTGATCGGCCCTCGTCCCATCGAGCCGAACCCGGATCGGATCGCCGCTCTGGCCATGCTGAATCGCGTTGCCAATCAGATTCGAAGCGACCTGGGTCAGGCGATCGACGTCCCAGTCGCCCGCGAGATCGCCCTCGCTCAGCACCTCGATACGGTAGGCCGGAAACGCTTCCTGATGCTCCTGCACGACACGATGGACCAGCGTGCCGAGGTCCCCGCGTTGACGTTTGAGCGGAATCCCGCCCGCCAGCCGCGCCCGCGCGAGGTCGAGCATGTCTTCGATCAGCCGGCTCATGCGCTTGGCGCTCGACATCATCCGCGCCGCGGTCTTGCGCACCGACTCGTCGGTCGAGCGATGCTCGAGCAGTTGCGCCGCCGTCAGGATGGCGTTCATCGGGTTGCGCAAATCGTGTCCGAGCACCGCGGTGAACATCTCGTTGAGACGGAGGGTCTCGGTGCGATCGTGGAGCTCACGCGCGAGCTGCTGCTTCTGGCGGTGAAGCTGAATGAAGACGTCGACCTTGTTGGTCAGTATGCGCGGTTCGATCGGCTTGTAGAGGAAATCGACCGCGCCGCTCTCATACCCCTTGAACACGCGATGCTGATCCTGGGCGCCGGCGGTGACGAAGATGATCGGCACGTGGCGCGTACGGGCGCTGCCGCGCATCAGCTCGGCGAGCTCGAAGCCGTCCATCTCGGGCATCTGGACGTCGAGCAGCGCGAGCGCCACGTCGTGCACCAGCAGCAGGTCGAGCGCCTCCGCGCCCGAGCGCGCCGGCAGCAGCTCCACGTCCTCGCGCTCCAGCACGGTCGACAGCGCGAGCAGGTTTTCCTCGCGGTCGTCGACGATCAGGCATTTGACGGGTGACGGCATGCCGTTCATGGCTCTCGGGAAGAGGCCGGTTCGAGCGTCCGCAGCAGCTCGGCGATCTGTGGCAGCGTCAGGATCCGGTCGACCGGCCCGCGCCTGAGGGCCGACTCGACCATCAGCGGCACCTGTGCGCTGCCCGGTTCCTGCACCACGGTGACACCGCCGGCCCGGCGCACCGCCTCGAGGCCATCGGCGCCGTCCTCGTTCGCGCCGGTGAGGATGATGGCGAGCAGGCGCGGACCGAAGACGTCGGCGGCCGATTCGAACAGGACGTCGATCGAGGGGCGCGAGTAGTTGACCGGCTCGTCTGCGGAAAGCGCGAGCCGCGGACCCTGCTCCATCAGGAGATGATAGTCCGGCGGCGCGAAATAAATCGTTCCGCGCTCCACCGCAAGCTTGTCTTCGGCTTCGTACACCGGCAGGGCGCATTTCGCCGCGAAGATATCCACCAGCAGGCTGGGCCGCTCGCGCGGCAGGTGGAGCACGATGATGACCGCGGCCTGCAATCCCGCTGGCAGCGAAGGGAGGAGGACGGAAAGCGCCTCGACGCCGCCGGCGGACGTGCCGATGACGATCGCGTCCACCGCGCGCCCCAGTGCGCCGGTCGCGCTCATGACCGGTCGCGTTTCTGGAAAATGCGGTCGTGCCGGACCAGCTCGGTGAATGCGTCGGCGTGGGACGAGAAACGGAGCGACTCCTTCGAGCCGATGCCGAGAAACCCCTTTCGGCACAGCGAATCGCCGAACAGGCCGATCGCGCGATCCTGCAGTTCGCGGTTGAAGTAGATCAGGACGTTGCGGCAGGACACCAGCTGCACCTCGGCGAAGACGCTGTCGGTCGCCAGACTGTGATCGGTGAAGACAACCGCCTGGCGCAGCGATTTGTCGAACACCGCGCGTCCGTAGGCGGCGGTGTAGTAGTCGGAGAGCGACGAACGGGCGCCGGAACGGCGGTGGTTCTCGGTGAACCCGGCGATGCGATCCAGCTCGTAGACTCCGGCCTCCGCCTTCTGCAGCGTCTGCGGGTTGATGTCGGTGGCGTAGATCAACGTCCGCTCCAGCAGCCGCTCCTCGCGCAGCAGGATGGTGAAGGAGTAGACCTCCTCGCCGGTGCTGCAGCCTGCCACCCAGATCTTCAGCGACGGGTAGGTGCGCAACAGCGGCACCACCGTCTCGCGCATCGAGCGGAAATACGACGGATCGCGAAACATGTCGCTCACCGGCACGGTCAGAAAGTCGAGCAGTGCCGGGAAGGTGGCGGGATCGTGCAGCACTTTGTCCTGCAGCTGCGACAGGCTGTGGCAGGTGAAGCGCGTCATCGCCGCGCGCAGCCGCCGCTTGAGCGATGCGGTCGAATAACCGCGAAAGTCGAAGTGATACTTGAGATAGATCGCGTCGATCAACAGCTGCAGCTCGATGTCGAAGTCCGAGCCGGCCACCGCGCTATTTCGGCATCCACACCCGCACGAGAGAAAGCAGCTTCTCCACGTCGAGCGGTTTGGCGATGTAGTCGTTGGCGCCGGCGGCGAGGCACTTCTCCTGATCGTCTTTCATCGCCTTGGCAGTGAGCGCGATAATCGGCAGCTTCTTCCATTCCGGCCGCTTGCGGATTTCGCGCATCGCGGTCAGGCCGTCCATCTCCGGCATCATGATGTCCATCAGCACCAGATCGATGGCGCCGTTGGCCGCGGCCAGGTTGCGCGTCAGCACCTCGATGGCTTCCCGCCCGTTGCGGGCGATCTCGACCCTGGCGCCCTTGGGCTCGAGCACGCTCGACAGCGCGAAGATGTTGCGCGCGTCGTCTTCCACCACCAGGACCCGCCGGCCGTCGAGCGCGCTGTCGCGATCGCGCGCCACTTGCAGCATGCGTTGGCGCTCGACCGGCAGCGTGGCCTCGACCTGGTGCAGGAACAGCGTCACCTCGTCGAGCAGGCGCTCCGGCGAGCGCGCGTCCTTGATGATGATCGACTTCGAGAACCGGTGCAGCCGCTGCTCCTCGTCGCGCGACAGCGAACGGCCGGTGTAGACGATGACCGGCGGAAACGAGACGTCTTCCTGCTCGGCCATCTTTTCGAGCAGCTGGTAGCCGCTGACGTCCGGCAGGTTGAGATCCATGACCATGCAGTCGAACGTGGTCGTGCGCAGCTGATCGAGCGCCTCGGCGGCGGTGGCGACGCCGGCGATCTGCACGTCGCCGTTCGAGAGCAGTTGCCGCAGGCTCTCCCGCTGGCGCTCGTCGTCTTCCACCACCAGCACGCGCCGCGCCACCTGCGACAGCTTCGCCTCCAGCTGCCGGAAAGCCTCCACCAGCTGCTCCCGCTTGACCGGTTTGAGGGCGTAGCCGATGGCGCCGCGTTCGAGCGCCTCGTGCGTGTAGTCGGCGACCGACGCCACGTGCACCGGGATATGCCGGGTGTTCGGGTTGTGCTTGAGCTGATCCAGGACGCCGAGGCCCGAGTGATCGGGCAGGTTGATGTCGAGCAGGATGGCGTTGGGACGATAGAGCGCGGCAGCGGCCAGTCCGTCGTTCGCCGAATGGGCGACGATACAAAGGAAGCCCCGCTCGCGCGCCAGATCGCGAAGGATCGCAGCGAAACGGGGATCGTCCTCCACCACCAGGATGCGCCGCGCCTCTGGCGTCAGCCGATCGCGATCGTCCTCGATCGAGGGCCCCAGGATCGTGGACGGCGAGGGCGCCGGAGCCGCGCCAGGGCGAGGGGACGGTGTGACCGGGCGCGACTCGACTGCGGCGTCGGCACCTCGCGACGTCGGCTCGGCGCGCCCCGCGTACACCACCGGCAACGTCAGCGTGAACTGGCTGCCCTTGTGTGGCGTGCTTTCGACCGTGATATCACCGCCGAGCAGCCTGGCCAGGTCGCGCGAAATCGAGAGGCCCAGCCCGGTGCCGCCGTACTTGCGGTGCGTGCTGCCGTCCGCCTGGCGGAACGCGTCGAAGATGATGCCCAACTGGTGCGACGGGATGCCGATGCCGGTGTCGCGCACGGCGAACGAGACGGCTCCAGCCGACGGCGAGGACACCCGCAGCGTCACCAGGCCCTTCTCGGTGAACTTCATCGCGTTCGACAGCAGGTTCTTGAGAATCTGCCCCAGCCGCTGCGGGTCGGTATCGATGCGATCCGGGGTGCCTGGCTCGACGATTGCGCTGAACTCGATGCCCTTTTCCCTGGCGCCGGCCTGAAAGGTCTTGACGAGCGAGTCGACTGTCCGGGTAAGCAGAACCGGCTCTGCCGACACCTCGACCTTGCCCGCTTCGATCTTCGACAGATCGAGGATGTCGTTGATCAGCGCCAGCAGATCGTCACCCGCCGACGAGATCGTCTGGGCGAACTTCACCTGCTCGTCGGTCAGATTGCCGGCCTTGTTGTCGGCGAGCAGCTTCGACAGGATCAGCGACGAGTTCAGCGGCGTTCGCAACTCGTGGCTCATGTTGGCGAGGAACTCGCTCTTGTACTGGTTGGAGCGTTCGAGCTCGGCCGCCTTCTCGGTGAGTATCGCCTTCGACACCGCCAGGCCGTCTTTCTGGGCCTCGAGCAGCTCCGCCTGCTCCTCCAGCTGAATATTGGTCTGCTCGAGCTCGGTCTGCTGCGACTCGAGTTGCGCCTGCGATTCCTTGAGCGCCCGCGCCTGCTCCTCGAGTTCCTCGTTGTTGACGCGGAGCTCTTCCTGCTGGGCCTGAAGTTCCTCGGCCTGCTGCTGCGTCTCCTGCAGCAGTTCCTCGAGGCGCGTGCGATCCTTGGACGAGCGCACCGCCACGCCGAGCGCTTCGGACGCCCGCGCCAGCAGCGCCCGCTCCGCCGGGTGAACCGCATGGAGGAATCCCAGCTCGATCACCGCCTGCACTACGTTGTCGACGCTGGCCGGCGCCACCAGCAGCTCGTGCGGCTTACCGCGGCCGAGGCTGGACGCGACCGGCAGATAGCCTTCGGGCACATCGGTCACGTGCAGCGCCCGATTCTCCTTGGCCGCCTGCCCGAGCAGGCCATCACCGGGCCGAACCTGGGCCACCTCGGGAGCCAGGGCGTAGCCGGCGACGCGACGGTAGCCGCCGTCGGACTCCGCGACGAAAACCGCACCGACCCTGGCGTCCAGGTACTCGGCGAGAAACTGCAGCACGTGATCGCCGAGCGTGTCGAGGCGTTGTTCACCCTGAATGCGCTGACTCAAGCCGGCGTGGCCGGCCCGCAGCCAGGCTTCGGTTTCCCGTGAGCGGTAGTCGCGCGACATCAGGATCGCGCCGGCTCCGAGCAACGCCAGCAGCAGCGCCGACCCGCCAATCGTCACGCTCGACGAGGCGCTTATCGCCGCCTGCCATTGGCCCTGGAAGCCGTCGAGCGCGGCCCGCTCCTGGCTCTCGGTCTCGGTCGTGAGCGCGCGGAAGCGATCCATCGCCGCCTTGCCGCGATCGGTGCGGACGCTGGCGAGCGCGCCCTCGGAGTCGCCGGCACGTTTCAACGCGATGGCCTGTTCGATCGCTTCGAGCTTGGCGGCGGCCAGCTGCTCGAGCGCATCGACGCGCCGTTGCTGCGCGGGGCTGGCGGCCATCTCGTCGCGCAACTCCTTGAATCCGCCGCTGAGCGCCACCTTGCCATCCGCGTAGGCCTCGAGGTACCGCTCGTCGCCGGTCAACAGGAAGCCACGCTGGCCGGTCTCGGCATCGGTCAGGCGCGAGAGCAGCGACTCCAGTTGACCGATGACCTGAAGCGTGTGCGTCACGCGCTGCGCCGCGTCCTCGCGCGTTTGCAGCGCGCGCGAAGTGAAGAACGCGATCGCGCCGACCGCCAGCACGGCGATGACGAACCCCGCCAGCGTGGCGGGCGGCAACACTGGAAGCGTGCGAATGGTGCGGCGGGAACCGCCGGTGACAGAGGAGCGGGTCATGTGTGCGGGAACTGAACGATGGTACACCGACTACAATAGCCGAGCTTCCAATGAGCGTTCTTACGCATCCGCACACGTCGCGGCGGCGGCCGGTCGGAGGAGGAGGAGGCGACAGCCCGGTCATGAGCGAGGCTCGCACCATTGGAAAGGCGGAGCCGCCCCTGGACGGCCCAATCCTCATCGTCGACTACGACGCGCGATGGCCGACGCTGTTCGAACTGGAGGCGGCCAGAATCCGCACCGTGCTCGGGGGCTTGGCACTGCGGATCGAGCATACCGGCTCGACGTCTGTCCCCGGTCTGGCGGCGAAGCCGATCATCGACCTGGTGCTCGCCGTCGCCGATTCGGCGGACGAAGCCGCCTACGTCCCGGCGCTGCAGCGCGGCGGCTACACCCTGCTGATCCGCGAGCCGGACTGGTACGAACATCGGATGTTCAAAGGGCCCGACGCCGACATCAATCTGCACGTGTTCTCGACCGGCTGTCCAGAGATCGCGCGGGTACTGCTGTTCCGGGACTGGCTGCGTCACGACGCCGGCGACCGCGATCGGTATGCGCGCACGAAGCGAGATCTGGCGCGGAGGGAATGGACACAGGTGCAAGACTACGCGGATGCCAAGCGCGCCGTCATCGCCGAGATCATGGCGCGAGCTCTAGGCCTACGCCCGGAATAGATGGCCGTCGCTGTTTGTCGGCGGCCTGGTCCGGTTCAAGCGCGTCGCAGCCATCCGCCGGCGGCGAGAGCACGCCTCGCGCATACACCAAAGCTAGCGCCGCCGCCTGCTGCTACGCTTTGGCCCGAGGCCTGACGTCGTGTCGATCCAAAAACCCAGCAGCGTCGGATTCATGCTCCGCGCGCTGCGCTATCGCAACTACCGCCTGTTCTTCGGCGGCCAGATCGTCTCGCTCGCCGGTTCCTGGATCACGACCACGGCGACGAGCTGGCTGGTCTATCGCCTGACCGGCTCGGCGCTCCTGCTCGGCGTGGTCGGCTTCGCCGGGCAGTTTCCGGCGTTCCTGCTCGGGCCGTTTGCCGGCATCGTCGTCGATCGCATGGACCGTCGCCGGCTGCTGGTCGTCACCCAGATCGTCTCGATGCTCGAGTCGTTCGCGCTCGCGGCGCTGACCTTCAGCGGCCACATCACCGTCCAGGCCATCCTCGTGCTCAACGTCGTCCAGGGCATCGTCAACGCGTTCGACATGCCGGGGCGGCAGGCGTTTCTGATCGAGATGATCGAGGACAAGAACGACCTGTCCAACGCCATCGCGCTCAATTCGTCGATGGTCAACGTGGCGAGACTGCTCGGGCCGTCGATTGCCGGCGTGGTAATTGCGGCGACCAATGAGGGCTGGTGTTTCGCCATCGACGGCGTCAGCTATCTCGGGGTGATCGTGGCGCTGATCGCGATGCGGATCAGGCCGCGCCCCATGCGATCGGGCAGCCGGCCGGGCGCGTGGCACCAGTTCGTCGAAGGCTGGCGCTACGCCTTCGGCTTTCGCCCGATTCGGTCGATCATGCTGCTGCTCGCGCTGGTCAGCCTGGTCGGTGTGCCCTACTCCGTGCTGATGCCGGTGTTCGCGACGACGGTGTTTCGCGGCGGGCCGCACACGCTCGGCCTGTTGATGGGCGCGTCGGGAGCCGGCGCCCTGGCCGGCGCCTTGTGGCTGGCGACGCGCCGGACGGTGATCGGCCTCGGCCGCATCATCATCGCGGCCGCTGCGGCGTTCGGCACCGGGCTGATCGGATTCTCGCTGGCACCCGCGCTGTGGCTCGCGATCCCGTGCCTGGTCGTCGCCGGCTGCGGCTTCATCGTGCAGATGGCCTCGAGCAACACCATCATCCAGACGATCGTGGACGAGGACAAACGCGGCCGTGTGATGAGCTTCTACATGATGGCGTTCCTCGGCACCGTCCCGTTCGGCAGCCTGATGGCCGGCTGGATGTCGTCGCGCCTTGGCGCGCCGCACACCGTCATGCTGAGCGGCATCTGCTGTCTGGCGGGCGCGGGATGGTTCGCCACGGAGCTGCCGGTCATCCGGCTCGTGGTGCGACCGATTTACATCAGGATGGGCATTCTGCCCCAGGTGGCCGCCGGGCTCGCCGACGCTGCGGAGCTGTCGGTACCCCCTGAGCGCTTCTAACTTCACACCTTCATGATGAACGGATCCTGCACCTCATCACCGAGCTCGCACCAGACGCTCTTGGTCTGCAGATACTGATAGACCGCCTCGATACCATTCTGCCGGCCGATGCCGCTCGCCTTGTAGCCGCCAAACGGCGAGTTGAAGGTGAGGGCGCGATAGGTGTTCACCCATACCGTTCCCGACTCGAGCGCGCGCGCCATCTTGTGCGCGCGGCGGACGTCGCGCGTCCACACCCCGGCGGCCAGGCCGAACTCGGTGTCGTTGGCGAGCGCCAGCACCTCGGCTTCGTCCTTGAAGGGCGTGACGGCGAGCACCGGCCCGAACACCTCGTTCCGCATCAGGAAGTTGTCCTTCGTCAGCTGATGGACGACGGTCGGCTGGTAGAAGTAGCCGTCGGGGAACTCCGCGAGCGCCGGCCGCGCGCCTCCGCACAGCACCTTGGCGCCTTCCGTCACGGCGCGCCGCACCATGGACTCGTCCTTCTCGAGCTGCATTTTCGTGGCGACCGGTCCCATTTGCGTCCCGGCCTTCAGCGGATCCCCGATGGTGATCTGCTGCGCGCGTCGCACGATCCGGTCGACGAACGCGTCGTAGATCGATTCGTGGATATAGGCCCGCGATCCGGCGACGCAGGTTTGTCCCGCGGCCGCGAAAATGCCCGCCAGCACACCGGCCTCCGCCTGATCCAGATTGGCATCGTCGAACACGATGTTCGGGCTCTTGCCGCCGAGCTCGAGCATGCAGCTCACCAGCCGCTGGCCCGCGCGCGCCGCGATGGCGCGCCCTGCGCCGACGCTGCCGGTGAAGGAGACTTTCGCGACCAGCGGATGGTCGACCAGGGCTTCTCCGGTTTCGCGGAACCCGCATACGACGTTGATCACGCCGGCGGGAATACCGGCGACCTCCGCCAGCCTGGCCAGCTCGACGGCCGAAGCCGAGGTGATTTCCGATGGTTTAAGGACGATGGTGTTCCCGGCCGCAAGCGCCGGTGCCAGCGACATGATGGCAATGAAGGTGGGCGAGTTCCACGGCGTGATGACGCCGACGACCCCGAGCGGCTCGCGCAGCGTGTAATTGAAGATGCTCTGCCGATCCAGCGGGATGACGGTGCCTTCGATCTTGTCGGCGAGGCCGCCGAAGTAATAGAGCCAGTCCTGCGCAATGCGCGCCTGCGCACGCATCTCGGCCAACAGCTTGCCGTTCTGTTCGGTCTCAATGGTGGCGATGCGGTCGGCGTGCTCGGCGATCACATCGCCCCACTTCATGAGCAGCCGCCCGCGCCGACTCGGCGACAGGCGGCCCCATGGCCCAGTGCGAAAGGCGTTGGATGCTGCCGTGACGGCGCGATCGACCTCAGCCGGGCCGGCCAGCGCAAACGTGCCCCACACCCCGCCGGTGGTGGGATTGAACGCGGTGAAAGTCCGGCCGTCCGCGGCAGCGACGTCGGCGCCGGCGATGTGATTCTGATAAGTCTGCACGCGGCCTCCCTGGCCTCAACCGCGGGGATCGATGAACTCAACCGCGGAGATCGCCAAGATCGCCGAGAAAATCTTTCTCTGCGTGTTCAGCGTGCTCGGCAATTGAGGTCAGCGCACTCCCCGGTTCAGTTCAAAACGTGGTCGGTGTGCCTTCGACGATGAGCGCGGCGCCGGTGGCGGCGCGAACGGCGTCGACGGTCGTCTCCGAGGCGATCTCTTTCACTACCAGCCCGCGCGGCGTGACCTCGATCACTGCGAGTTCGGTCACGATCAGGTTGACCACCTTCAGCCCGGTGAACGGCAGCGTGCAGCGCTGGACAATCTTGTGCCCCCCGTCTCTGGTGGCATGTTCCATGGCGATGATGACCTTCTTGGCGCCGGCCACGAGATCCATCGCGCCGCCCATGCCTTTCACCATCTTGCCGGGGATCATCCAGTTCGCCAGGTTGCCTTCGGCATCCACCTGCAGCGCGCCGAGGACGGTGAGATCGATGTGCCCGCCGCGCACCATGGCGAACGAGTCGGCGCTGCTGAAGTAGGAGCAGCCGGGCGTTTCGGTGACCGTCTCCTTGCCGGCGTTGATGAGATCGGGATCGACCTCGTGTTCGGTGGGGAACGGCCCGATACCGAGCAGACCATTTTCCGAATGCAGCGTGATGTTGACGCCGGGCGGGATGTGGTTGGCGACCAGGGTCGGCATGCCGATGCCGAGGTTGACATAGTCGCCGTCCTTCAGCTCGCGAGCGACGCGGATGACGATCCTGTGTCGGATGTCCATGAGATTGCAGATTTCAGAGTGCAGATTGCAGATTGATTGCAGATTGATTGATTGCTGATTGATTGATTGCAGATTGATTGAGTGCTGATTGATTGAGTGCTGATTGATTGAGTGCTGATTGATTGAGTGCTGATTGGATTTTAGATTGATTTTCAGAATTCAGATTGCGGTCACCATTGACCCTCTGCCATGAGCCATCAGCCATCAGCCATTAGCAATCCTGGTCGTCCTCTTCTCAATCCGTTTTTCGTAGCGAGTACCCTGCAGGATATACCTCACGAAGATCCCCGGCGTGATCACCTGGTCCGGATCGAGTTCGCCCGGCTCGACCAGGTGTTCGACTTCGGCGATGGTCACGGCGGCGGCGGTCGCCATCACCGGATTGAAATTGCGCGCGGTCTTGCGATAGACCAGATTGCCCATCCGATCGCCCTTCCACCCCTTCACGAACGCGAAGTCGGCGGTAATCGGCGACTCCAGCACGTAGGGCTTGCCGTCGATGGTGCGGGTTTCTTTACCTTCGGAGACAAGCGTCCCATAACCGGTCGGCGTGAAAAATCCGCCGATGCCGGCGCCGCCGGCCCGGATCCGCTCCGCGAAGGTGCCCTGCGGGACCAGCTCGACCTCGATCTCCCCACTGAGAAACTGGCGCTCGAACTCCTTGTTTTCCCCGACGTAGGTCGAGATCATCTTGCGCACCTGCCGCGCCCGCAGGAGCAGGCCGATGCCGAAGTCGTCGACGCCGGCGTTGTTGCTGATGACGGTCAGGCCCCTGGTGCCGCGCGCGCGCAGGGCGGCGATCAGGGTCTCGGGGATGCCACACAACCCGAAGCCACCCATCAAAATGGTCGCCCCGTCGGGGATGCGCTCGACCGCCGCCGCGGCACTCGCCAGCACCTTGTTCACGGACGCTATTCTATCAAGTAAGATGACACCTCCCCTTTGATGCATCCTGACCTCGAACAAGCCATCGGGTTCCACGAATCGATCGTCGCGGAAGGCGGAAAGGCGCTGGTCGGCTACGATACGGCCAAGGCGCTCGCCAACGTCGTGCTGATGTCGGAAATCCCGACCTCATACGACAAGAAGGAACAGCGTCAGGTCAACGCCGGCAACCTGCTGTTGCGCGGCGTTCCGGGCGTCGGCAAGACGTTCTTCGGCGTCATCCTCGCGGCCATCAGCAACGCCAAATTCGTGCGCATTCAAGGGCGCGCGGATCTGCAGCCGACCGAAGTGGTCGGCTTCCAGATGATCAATCCGGCCACCGGCGATCTCATGACCGAATTCGGTCCGCTCGCCGAAGCCGAGGTCATCCTGCTCGACGAGATCAACCGCATCCCGCTCAAGTCGCAGAGTGCCTTTCTCGAAGCGCTCCAGGATCGGACCGTCACCGTCGGCAAGACCACGTTCGAGCTGCCCGCGTTCAGCTTCGCCATCGCGACGATGAACCCGGTCGAGCTCGGCCAGGGCACCTTCCCGCTGTCGGAAGCCGCCACCGATCGCTTCGCGATCATGGTTAACATCGGCTACCTGCCGCCCGAGGAAGAGGCCAAGCTGGTGCACTTCGACTTCAAGAGCGTGCGCCTCAACGAGCTGATGTCGAAGGAGCGCATCATCCAGCTGCGGGCCTCGATCACCGAGCACGTGTTCATGCACGAGAGGCTCGGGATGTACATCCAGCGGTTGGTCGCCGCCACGCGGCCCTTCAACCCCGACACCGACTGGCACGTCCATTCACCCTCCGAACTGGTCGAGCACGGCGTCGACCTCGGCGCTTCGCCGCGCGCGATCATCTGCTGGGGCCGACTGGCCAAGGTCTGGGCGCTGCTCGTCCGCAAGCGAACCGAGGTCTACCCGGAGGACATCCAGGATCTCGCCGTCTACGTCCTCGGGCATCGCCTCTGGCTCGGTCCCCACGCCGCAAGCCACGGCCTGACCACCGACAGCGTCATTGCGGATGTCATCGAACGGGTGGCGGTACCATGAGATTGCAGATTTCAGAGTCCAGATTGCAGATTCCAGAGCACTCGGAACTCGGAATCCCGAATTCGGAACTCAGAACCTGGAGCTCGGAACCCGGAACTCAGAACCTGAAACTCGGAGCTCGGAACCCGGAACTCAGAACCTGGAACTCGGAGCTCAGAACCTCGGAACTCGGAACCTGGAACTCGGAACTCGGAACTCGGAACCTGGAACTCGGAACTCGGAACCTGGAACTCGGGACTCTGGAGACTTGACAGTTTGGAGACTTCGCAATTTGAAGACTTCGCAATCTGAAAACTTCGCAATCTGAAAACTTCGCAATCTGAGAACTTCGCAATCTGAACTCTGAACTCTGAAATCAGCAATTTCATGCGAACCCGTGAGCAGGATGTCGAACCGTTCGTGAACCTGTCGGAGCTCACCGAAATCGAGCTCCTGATCATGCGCCGCATGCGCGAGTTCACCATCGGCGAGCACCGCAGCCTGTTCACCGGATCGGGCTTCGACTTTGTCGGGCTGCGTGACTGGCAGCCGGGCGACCGGACGTCGAACATCGACTGGGCGCAGTCGACGCTGACCAACTTCAGCCCGATGATCGTGCGCGACTACGAACAGCGCAGCACCGCCACTGTGGTCGCCATCGCCGACTCTTCGCTTTCCACGCGGTGCGGCATCGACGGCGTGCCGATCGCGGCGGCCATCGCCCGAACCATCGGCACCATCGGCATGTCGGCGGTGTTCTTCCAGGACCTGTTCGGGCTGATTACCTTCGACGCCAAATTCGAGCAACTGGCGGCGATTCGCCCGCGCGTCGGTAAGAATCAGGTCATCCACACGCTGGACGCCTACCAGTTCGGCACCGGGCTGCAGCCCCTGAAGCGCTCCGACAGCCTGAGCATGTCGCTGGCCGGCTTCATGCGGAAGACGTCGATGGTGCCGGTCATTTCCGACTTCCTGTTCGACGAGGCCGGCACGGTCATGAAGGAGCTCGGCCAGCTCAATTCCGCCCACGACGTCTTCATCGTGCTGATCGACAGCGCCTTCGCGTTCGAGCTGCCGTCGGTCTCGGCCGGCTGGATCGAGGCGTTCGACGTCGAGACCGGACGCTCGAAGGTGATGTCGCGCGGTGCGCTGCGCACGCTGTCGGCGCGCACGCGCAGCTGGCAGGACGAGGTGGCGCGGATGGCCAAGGAGAACGACCTCGACGTCCTGCGCATCGGCGTCGACGAGCTGCAGACGGCGATCGCGCTCAGCGAGTTCATCGCCGAGCGGCGGCTGAGGAAAGCCGCTTAGCCACGACAACCGTCGTCTTTCGTGAGTTCGTGAGCGGTGTCTTTCGTGAGCTTCGTGATAAGCAAGGTAGCGACAGTCATGATCCGAAACAGTGTATGGGCCGTCATCCTCGTCGCCGGTTTCGCGGCAGCCGCCGCGGCGCAAACCGTCCAGACCGATCCGCTGCAGTGCTGGTGGCGCACCAGCGCCGGCGCCGTCCGCGTTGGCGAACCGTTTACCGTCGTGCTCACCTGCGCGGTCCTCGAGACCGATGACGCGACGGTGGTGGTCGACCAGACCCGGCTCGAACCATCGGTCGTGCAGTTCGCGCCGTTCGAAGTGCTCGGGGGATCGCACGGCGCCGATCTGCGCAGCGATGATCGCCGCTTCTTCCAGTACCAGTACCGCCTGCGCCTCATCGCCGATGGCATGTTCGGCAAGGACGTCGCGCTGCCGGAGACCAAGATCAGCTATCGAGTCCAGAGCAAGGTCGGGCAGAAGACCTCGCTGCAGGGCCGCGACCAGACTTACGTGATGCCGGCGCAGTCGATGCGCGTGCTGTCGCTGGTGCCGTCCGACGCGTCCGACATCCGCGACACCTCGGCCAGCGACACCTTCAGCGACATCGATCAGCGGGCATTCCGCGCCAACCTGCTCACCGTGATCGGCAGCGTGCTGTTCGTCCTGGCGGCGCTGATGGCGATTCTCGGGCTGGTGCGGCTGTTCCAGCGCTACCGCAAGCCGGCCGTGGTGCGAGAGCGGCTGATAGAAGACACGGCGATCCTCACGGGTATCGGCCGTGAGCTGGCCGCAGTGCAACACGACCGCGACGCCAGCGGCTGGACCCCCGAGCTGGCGAGCCGCGCGCTCGGTGCGCTCCGCATCGTCGCGACCTACGCCATCGGCCGGCCGGTCAGCCAGATGCCGGCGAGCCGCCTGCTCGCCGACGGCGGTGAGGTGGCCGAACCGGGCCGCCTGATCCTCAAGGCCGGATGGCCGCGCGGCAAGCGCATCGCGGTGTCCGGCGCCGTCACCTCGCAAACGGTCGCCAGGGCACTGTCCCGCCCGGGTAACACCGCGGCGCGTGCCACGTTGCTGGAATCACTCTCCCAGGCGCTGGCGGCGCTCACCGCGGCCACCTTCAGCCGGGCCGGCGCGCTCGACGACAGCGCGCTCGACCAGGCGCTCGCCACCTCGAAGCTGGCGTTGCGGCGCATGAAGGTCGAGCAACTCTGGTTCATGAAGCGGCTGGCGATCCGCCGCGCGGGCACCGAGCTGGACAATCGCGCGTGGTCCCGATAACCCAGCTCCCCGCCGTCGTCCGTGACGTGATCTTCGAGTGGCGCAACGCTCGAACGGCCGATCTGCTGTTCACCCACCGCGACGACTCGATCATCGCGATGGTCGTGCTCATCGGCCTCGCAATAGCGGTGCTGGTGGGCCGCGCTCTGACCCGCAACAAGGCCGGCCGCACCCAGGTGGCGCTGCCGGCGGTGCTCGACTGGAGCGGCGGATCGTGGACGTCGATTGTCCGCCACGGCGCGCTGATCCTGTTTCTCGCCGGGCTGCCCTTCTTCGTGCTCGCGTTCGCCGATCCGTACTCGTCGCTGACGCACGAGCAGGTCAGCTTTCCGGGACGCCGGATCGCGCTGATGATCGACGCCTCGTCGAGCATGATGGCGCGCTTCCCGGCCGCCCATCTCAACGCCAAGGCACCGAACGAGGCGACGTTTTTCACCACGGTCGCCGCGGCGGACACCTTCATCCGCCAGCGCATGAGCGGCAAGTATCACGATCTGATCGGCTTGATCGAGTTCGGCGACGAAGCCTATGTCGTGACACCGTTCACGAGCGACTATGACAACATCCTGCTCAGCCTGAACCTGATCGGCGACTGGACCGAGTTCATGAAGTTTCCCGACCAGGGAACGACCATCGGCCTGGCCATCGAGCAGAGCGTGGGGTTGTTCAAGGCGTTCGACTTCCTCGACGCCGCCGGCAACCTGATGTTGATCTTCAGCGACGGCCAGGACACCCAGGTGACGATTCACGGCAAGAACGTCAACGAGATCCTCGAGGGCGCGCGCCAGACCAAGATCCCGGTGTATTTCATCCGCACCAGCTACAACAAGGGCCTCGGTGCGGTGCTGCCCGACGACATCTGGAAACCCGCGGTCGAGGCGACCGGCGGCAGGTTCTACCCCGCCGGCGACGAGCAGGCGGTGCTCAACGCGATCAAGGACATCGATACGAGGTCGGCGGGACGCGTCGACATCAAGCGCTACAGCAGTCAGCAGCCCAAGTTCGCCGGCTACGCGTTTATGGCCGCGAGCTTCTGGATGGTGGCGCTCACGCTGCAATTGACGGTGCCGTATTTCAGGAAGTTTCCCTAGGCCGTGGTCGCGCGGGCGTACCGGTTTCGCCGGGTAGTCGTAGTGCAGGCGTTCACGCCTGCCGGATGAGGATGACATGAAATCAGCGCTGGGTCCCTTCGTCGTCGCGATTGTGCTCGCCCTTGGCGGCAGTGCGCTCTGGCTGGCCGGCCGCACCGAGACACAGCTGGCCGACGTCCACAAGCAGCTGGCGGTGCTCCACTACGCTGACGCCGAGAGCGAAGGCAGCGACGTGGAGGAGGCGCTGGGGCTCGAGCGGCGCGTGCCGATGCTGGGGAAGGCGGCGGAGATCGACGCGCGCGGCGCGCGCGCCGAGGCCGGCTACTGGCGAACCGACTACGCCGCCATCGCACCGCAGCACGACGCCAACGGCGTCATCACCGAGACCGACCCGGCCATCCTGCTCCTGAACGCGAACGCGGCGTTCCGCGCCAGCCAGTCGGCGGGCGACCGCCTCGACACCGTGCGACGCCTCGACAACGTTGTCAAGAGCTACAGCGACGTGCTGAAAGCGCCGGCCTGCGGCGCCGGCGATCGCGCCTGCGACGGCCGGTCGATCGACGCCGCGTTCAATTACGAGTACGCAATCCGCACGCGCGACATGCTGGCCAAGGCACGCGGCCCGGCCGCCAAGGGCGCCGCCAAACCGGTGGCCAAGGCCGACGAGAGCGACCTGCCGGCCGGTCCGACATTGCACGGCCGTCCCGGCGCGCCGCCGCCGGCGGTCGACATGAACCAGTTCAAGATCGTGATCCCCAAGCGCGGCGAAGAACGCAAGGATGCACCCGACGCGGGCAAAGGCGGGAAGAAGATACGGAAGGGCTGACGGCTGAGAGCTGAGAGCTGAGAGCTGAGGGCTGAGGGCTGAGGGCTGAGGGCTGAGGGCTGAGGGCTGATCGCCAATCTGCAATCTGCACTCTGAAATCTGCCATTTCATTAATTTCATGTTGGGAATCAACTTCGACACCATCCGATTTGCCGCACCGGAGTACCTCTGGCTCCTGATTGTGCCCGGTATCTTGCTGATCGGCTGGTGTTGGCAGCTCGCCGCACGGCGGCGCGACTCGCGGCGCTTTCGGCAGCATCGCCGCTTGCCCGTGCGCGAGCGCTTCCCGGTGTTCGGCAACCTGGTCTACTGGCTGTGCCTGATCCTGGCGAGCGCGTGCACGATCCTGGCGCTGTCGCGGCCGACCGCGGCCGCGGCGCTCGTGCGCACGGCCGGCGTCGATCTCGTCGTCCTCCAGGACGGCTCCGCCTCCATGCGCACGCAGGACGTGGCCGGCAACCGCTGGCAACGTTCGATGCGCTTCCTGCGCGTCCTCGGCGAATCGCTGGCGTGGAAGGACGACCGCATGGCAATGGCGCTGTTCGCGCATATCGCGGCGCCGCAGGTGCGCCTCACCAAGGATCCGAATACCTTCTTCTTCTTCCTCGATCACCTCGCCCAGGAACCGCCGTTCCGCCTCGAGGACGACACCAGCTGGGACACCAACATCGAGCTCGGCATCGCCTGGGGCATGCGGCTGATCGAAAAGGACACCGAGCTCTACGGCAAGTCCCCGAACGCCAAGGCGTTCGTGCTGGTGACCGACGGTCAGGCCTGGAGCGGTGAGGTGGCGCGCGCCCTCAAGACCGCCCGCAGCAACGACGTCCCGGTCTGGGTGGTCGGCGTCGGCACGACGGTGGGCGCCTTCATCCCGGAAGCGGAGCGCAAACCGAACGATACCTCGCCGCGCGAACCGCCGATTCGCGCCGCGTTGGACCGCGGATCGCTGATGCAGATCGCCAACGCCGGCGGCGGTGAATACATGGAGCTCGATCGCGAAGGCGATCGCGAGATCTCGAACCGCATCATCGACGCTGCCCGCAAGCGCGCCGGCTCGCGCGGGCTCGAAGTCGCCACCGAGGAGCTCTACTGGCGTTTCCTGCTCGCCGCGGCCGTGTTCATGACCATCGGCCTGCTGTTCCTGCAGGAGAAAACCGAGCTGTGGCTCCAGGCCGCGGGCGCCGCGGCAGCGCTCACCTTCGTCTGGACCCTGACGCGCTGATCGGCACTCACGAAGCGGACACCGCGGGGCTTCTTCTTGATGGGTTATTCCGGCCCCTTCTCCCACAGCCACGCCGCGCCCCGGACGCCGCTCGAATCGCCGTGCATCGCCCGCACCAGACGAGTGGCGACGTGGTCCGAGAAGATGTGCGCGCTCCAGAGGCTCGGCACGCGCTCGTACAGGCGTTCGATGTTCGACAGCCCGCCGCCGAGCACGATGACGTCCGGATCGAGAAGGTTGATCACGCTGGCGAGGGCGCGCGCCAGGCGATCTTCGTAGCGACTCAGCGCGGCGTCTGCCAGCCGATCGCCGGCCGCCGCCCGTACCGCGACCTCCTTGCCGGTCAGGTTGCCTCCGGCGCTCGCTGCATAGTCGCGCGCCAGCCCCGGTCCGGACAGGAAGGTCTCGATGCAGCCGCTGCGTCCGCAATAGCACGGCGGTCCCGGCGACTCGACACCGCGGGCTGCCGGCAGCGGGTTGTGTCCCCACTCGCCGGCGATGGCGTTCGCCCCCACCAGCACGCGACGATCGATCACCACGCCGCCGCCAGTGCCGGTTCCGACGATGACGCCAAACACGACGGTGGCGCCGACCGCCGCGCCGTCGGTCGCCTCCGACAGCGCAAAACAGTTGGCGTCGTTGGCAAACCGGATCGGTCGCTCGAAGCGGTGCGACAGATCGTCGGCCATGGCGCGGCCGTTCAGCCACGTCGAGTTCGAATTCTTGACCAGCCCGGTGGCCGGCGAGATCGTTCCCGGAATGCCGATGCCGACCGACCCTCGCGCGCCGCACTCGCGCTCGATCGCCTCCACGAGGCCGGCGACCGCCGCCACCGTGGTCGCGTAGTCGCCGCGCGGTGCCGCAATCCGCTGCCTGGTCAGTTCGCGTCCATCGTCGGCAATCGCAATCCCCTCGATCTTCGTGCCGCCCAGGTCGATGCCAATCCGCATGGTTGCGGCCATCGTATACCGCATATTGCGGATCGCTGGCTGACGGCGAGAAGGCGCTGGCGCCGATCAAGGCGGGCCGCCGGTCACCGGACATGCTGGGGCCGATTCCTACTGCACGCAGAACGGTCTGCTCGACGCGTCGTTCCCCGGGGGCGTTGAACTACTGGAAGTCGTCTTTTCTGACCGACCTCAGCGACGCCGCGATTGAGGCGCTCCTGGAATGCTTCTCGAGATGTCCATCGCAGATGAGCCAGATCGTGATCGAGCACTTCCACGGCAAGGCGAGCCGCATCGCGGTCGCCGACACCGCCTACGCCGCGCGTGTCACCAGGTTCAACGTCGCGCTGATCTCGCAGTGGACCGATGCGGCGCAGAACGACGCGCAGGTCGCGTGGTGCCGCGATACCTACACCGCGCTGCAGCCCTATCTGGCGCCGGCACGGTATCTCAATTACCTGGGCGACGATGAGACGGGCGACGTGGCGGCGGCCGCGTACGGATCGAACTACGCGCGGCTCCGCGACCTCAAGACCAGATACGATCCCGACAACGTCTTTCGAGGAAACGTCAACATCCGGCCGCGCTAGACTGACGGCATGAAGCACGCCTTTGCAATCGCCTGCGTCTGCGCGCTCGCCTCCGGCTGCGCGCAGACGTCGCCTTCCTCGTCGATACCGACCGCCGCGGCCGCCAAGGCCTTTCTCGACACCGCCAACGCCACGACGCTGAAGCTCGGCATTCAGGCCGGCCAGGCCGGCTGGGTCCAGCAGACATTCATCACCGACGACACCGAAGCGATCGCGGCGCGCGCGAATCAGGCCGCCAACGAGGCCGGCGCCAGGTTCGCGCGGGAAGCGGTGCAGTACCGACGGCGTGACGGTGTCCGCGGACGAGCGGCGGCAACTCAACCTGCTCAAGGTCGCGCTCGTGCTGGCGACGCCCTCGGATCCGAAAGAGTCCGACGAGCTGTCGAAGATCATGGCGCGGCTGGAATCGACCTACGGGAAGGGGAAGTGGTGCGCCGACCCGTCGAAGCCGGATGCCTGCAGGAACATCGACGAGGTGTCGAGGATTCTGTCGTCGCCGGGAAACGAGAAGACGCTGCGCGCCGCCTGGGAGGGCTGGCACACGATCGCGCCGCCGATGCGCAAGGACTACCAGCGCTTCGTGGAGCTGTCGAACAAAGGCGCGAAGGAGCTCGGCTTCGCCGACACCGGCGCGATGTGGCGCAGCAAGTACGACATGAAGCCCGACGAGTTCACGACAGAGCTCGATCGGCTGTGGGAACAGGTGCGGCCGCTCTATCTGAAGCTGCACGCCTACGTGCGACTGAAGCTGCGCGCCAAGTACGGCGACGTCGTTCCCGAGAAGGGGCCCATCCCGGCGCACCTGCTCGGCAACCTGTGGGCGCAGGACTGGTCGAACATCTACCCGCTGGTCGCGCCGCCGCACGCCGACCCCGGTTTCTCCCTCACCGGCATCCTCGAGAAGCGGAAGATGACGGCGCTCGAGATGGTCCGTGTCGGCGAACGCTTCTACACGTCGCTCGGCTTTGCGCCGCTGCCGAGGACCTTCTTCGAACGATCGCTGCTGGTCCGGCCCAGGGATCGGGAGGTGGTGTGCCACGCCAGCGCGTGGGACATCGACTACGCGGAGGACATCCGCATCAAAATGTGCATCGAGCCGACCGCGGAGGATTTCACCACCATCCACCACGAGCTCGGGCACAACTTCTACCAGCGCGCCTACAAGGACCTGCCGGTGTTGTTCCGCGACAGCGCCAACGACGGCTTCCACGAGGCGATCGGCGACACCATCGCGCTTTCGGTGACGCCGGAGTACCTGGTCAGGATCGGCCTGCTCGACAAGGCGCCAGACACTTCGCGCGACATCGGTCTGCTGATGAACAAGGCGCTCGAGAAAATTGCCTTCCTCCCATTCGGGCTGCTGATTGATCAGTGGCGCTGGAAGGTGTTCGCCGGCGAGATCGCGCCGGCCGAGTACAACCAGGCGTGGTGGGATCTCAAGCTGAAGTACCAGGGGGTGGCGCCGCCGTCGGCGCGGGGCGAGGAGTTCTTCGATCCGGGTGCGAAGTACCACGTGCCGGACAACACGCCCTACACGCGCTACTTCCTGGCCGACATCCTCCAGTTCCAGTTCCACCGCGCGCTTGCCAAGGCCGCCGGCTGCACGCTGCCGCTCAACCGCTGCTCGACCTACGAGAGCAAGGCGGCCGGCGAGCGGCTGAACAAGATGCTGTCGATGGGCGCGTCACGGCCGTGGCCCGAGGCGCTGGAGGCGCTCACCGGCGCCAAGCAGATGGACGCATCAGCCATCCTGGACTATTTCGCGCCGTTGTCGAAGTGGCTCGACCAGCAGCTTGTGGGACAACCGGTCGGCTGGTAGGTGTCGCGTCCGAAAAAAGACAGCGCTGAAAACGCCGAAAGACACCTGTTGCGATCTCAGTGTGCTCCGCGGTTTCCCCTAGCGTCGCTGCGAGTGCTTCGCGGCGAGTTGGTACTCCCTACTGACGAAATCGGCATAGGTCCGCAGCGAGCGATCGATCTCATCGGCTTCGGTCTTCTTCCCGTACGACTGCACCGCGTCGAGCGCGGCGTGGCAGGGAACGCTGTCTTGGCGCTCGACCAGGACGCTGAATCGCTGTCTGAGCGCGGCCAGCGCATCGGCGCCGTGGGCGTTCGGGAGCACGACATCGAACGCATCGACCACGGTCTTCAGCGCATCACGCTCCTTGACGCGGTTGGCAAAGATGGCCGCCAACGCCGCCTCATCGCCGGTGGCGGTTCGATCGTCCAGCACCACTGCGATGACCGTCACCGTGGCGCCGGATGCGAGCGGGTCGAGCGGAAGCTCGCGCGATTCGCCTGGCATCATCCGCTCGAACCGGCCGGCGGCGTTGGGCAGACCGTGCGTCGCTTCGCTGAGGTAGCCGTCGGTGGTGTAGACCTCGCGGTGGGTGCGTCCCGGCGCCGGCTCAGTCGTGACCGCGAGACTCCATGCCGTGACGGGCTGATCGCTCGTGTTGGTGAGCCTGACATGGCTCGATTCACCGGTCACCACTTCGCTCACGACAAGTGGCGGCTCAACCGCCTGAACCATGGACGACATCATGGTGAGAACGACTGCGAGCGGGATGCGGATGCTCATGCGCAGAAACGGAGCAAGCCCCGTTCCACTGACCGGTTCGACGTCCGATTGCTGAACTTTCTGCATCGGGTCGGCGTCTGATAAGGTCATTCCGTGTCTTCCCGCACCCTGGTCTCGATCGTTGCGACGCTGCTTGGCGCGCTGCTCTCCTTCGGCGCCGCACCAGCCGAGACCGATCTCGACGCCTTCATGAAGCAGGTCGTGGCCAGACGCGACGACAACTGGAAGAAGCTGCAACAGTACGTGTTCGACGAGCGCGAGCAGTTCGAGATGCGCGGGCCGAGCCGGGTGCCAATCTGGGGCGAACGGCGCGAGTACACGTGGTACATCCGCGACGGGTTCTTCGTGCGCAGCCCGGTCAAGTTCAACGGCGTCACCATCGGTGAGGCCGAGCGGCGGCGGTTCGAAGCCGATTACCTCAAACAGGCACAGGAGCGGGACAAGCGGTTCGCCCGAACCGCCGGCAGCGTGACATCCGACGGTTCGAGCGGCGGCGTCGACCGCCGCGACACGGCCGACGCTGCGGCCGGCAGCGATCTCGCTCAGGACGTCAGCGGCGTGATCCGCCAGAACCGGCCACCGCAATTCATCTCGTCGGCCTACTTCCTGCGGTTCCGGTTCGAGGAAGGAAAGTACGCGCTGGTCGGCCGCGAGACGCTCGACGGCCACGACGTCCTGCGCGTCGAGTACTACCCGACCCGGATGTTCGGCGGAACCGATCGCCGCCGCACCGGCAAGCCGCCGTCAGCGACCGAAGCCGCGCGCGACGCCGAGTTCCAGCGGCTGATGAACAAGGTCGCGCTGATCACCCTGTGGATCGAGCCGAAGGCACACCAGATCGTCAAGTACACCTTCGACAATGTCGGCTTCGATTTCCTCCCGGCCCAGTGGCTTGTCCACGTCAGCGACCTCAAGGCGACCATGACCGTCGCGCAGCCCTTTCCTGACGTCTGGCTGCCGGCGGCCATGGAGATCAACCTCGCCATGACCCTGGCGGTCGGCCAGTTCGACCTCCGCTACGGCCTCGACTACCACGACTACCGCGTACCGAGCGTCACCAGCAAAGTCGGTGTCAAGTAAGCGTGAGCATGTGGGCGACGATCGTCGCGGCGATGCTGCTGGCGACGACGAATCGCGGTCCTGAAAGGGCTCTGCGACAGGCCGCCGTTCCGGTCGAGAACGTCGCCGCCATTCAGATCCAGGGCAACACCGCCACCCCTGACGAAGAAGTGCTGCGCCTGGCCGACGTGCACGTCGGCATGCCGTTCGACTCCACGACCGTCGACGTCGTGGCCGGCCGCTTGCGGGCGACCAAGCGCTTCGAGAGCGTCGAGGTGCGCAAGCGCTTTACCTCGATCGCCGACCCCTCCCAGATCACCCTGGTGATCATCGTCGACGAGGGCCCGGTGAAAATCGTCATGACCGGCGACGCCGATTCGCCGACCAAGGCGGTGCGCAAGCGGCTCCCGAACATCCTGGTACTGCCCATCCTCCGCCGCGAGGACGGCTACGGCTTCACCTACGGCGCGCGGCTGACGCTGCCCGATCCGCACTGGATGGGCAGACGCAGCCGCGTGATGTTTCCGGTGACCTGGGGAGGAACCAAACAGGCCGCGGTCGACCTCGAGAAGCGCATCGACGGCGGGGTGTTCGATCGGGTCACCGCCGGCGCGTCGATTTCGCGCCGCACCAACCTGGCCTTCGACCAGGACGACGACCGGGCGCGCCTGTTCGTGCGCGGCGAGCACGAGTTCGCTCGCGTGCTGCGTCTTGGCGCGAGCACCGGCTGGCAGCGGGCATCGTTCGAGGGAGTCGCCGACCAGTTCCTGCAGTTGGGCGGCGACGTCGTCCTCGACACCCGCGTCGATCCGGTCCTGGCCCGCAACGCCGTCTACGGGCGCGCGTCGTGGGAACATCTCGGTTTCGGCGACGGCGTTCTGGCAACGCCTGCACAACCCGGTGGATACAGCGGCTATCGGGGTGCGGCGGACCGCACCACGCTGGAGGGGCGTGGCTATCTCGGCCTCGTTCGCCAGACGGTACTGGAAGGGCGCATCCTCCGCCAGGACTCGAGTCGTCCGCTGCCGCCGTACCTGCAACCTGAGCTCGGCGGGCTGAGCACGCTGCGCGGCTTTCGTACCGACAGCTTCGTCGGCGACACGCTGGTCGCCATGTCGGCCGAGCTCGTGATGCCGCTGACGTCGCCGATCAAGCTGGCAAAGTTCGGGGTCAGCGTGTTCGTGGACCGCGGGGCGGTCTACGCCAAGGGCGAACGCTTCACCGACCAGACGCTGCAAGAGGGCTATGGCGCCGGTGTCTGGTTCGCCGCCGCGTTCTTCCGGCTGAACGTCGCCGTCGCGCACGGGCGCGGCGCCTCGACGCGCGTCCACGTCGGCGGCAACGTGACGTTCTGATCGCGCGTCGGTTGCGAACCCCGACGTTCAGAATGGCGGCCGCAAGCCGACGTCAGCCGGCAGCTGGTCGGCCAGGTGCCACAGCGACCGAAGCCGCGATCGGAGCTCCGCCGCCACGGTCGAATCGCCTGACCGAACCGCCACGGCCAGCAACCCACGAAGAGAAGCCGTTCTGCCAGGCGCGCGCGCCAGCGCGGCTTCGAACGCGGAACGTGCCTCGTCGAGGCGGTTCAGCGTCAACAGCGTCTCGCCGAGCAGCTCGGACGACGGTTTGTCGATCGCGGGCGGACCGAACTCAAACGGCAGCGCGTCCTCCGCGGCGGCGGCGGCGCGTAGCGCGACGACAACTCCAGCTGCCTGGTCGGAAGGCGTGACGATGGCCGCAAGCTGCGATTCGAGGATGCGCGCCCACTCGAGCACGGCGGACGACCGCCCCGCGAGAGCCGTGCCGAGTGACTGACGGGATCGCCTCAGCCGCTCGAGCGCGAGCAGCGCGTCGGCCATTCTTGCACTGCGGGCGGCGGCATAGCCGGTGCCGAACTCGAACGCCACTTGCGGGCGCCATTGACCGTTGGTCTCCACCGTCCAGCCGGCAACCTCGGAGGTCCACTCCTCGGTATCGAGCAGGTAGCGCAGCCGCATCGCCGCGAACGATCCCACCGCGCTGTTGTCGGGATCGAGCACCTGCTCGGCCGAGCGGACCAGGGGCGCCTGGCGCGCCGCGGCATAGCACTGAGCGAGCGCCGCTTTCGCTTTGGCGAAGCGGCGCTGCTGCAGGTAGCCATACTCGAGCCAGAAGCTGTAATGGCCGCACGCACTCGGATCCCCCCCGCGCGCGACGCGTGCCTGGTCGACCACCCTCACCCCGGCCTCATTGGCGGCCACCACCTCGTCCCACATGCCGAGGGCGAGAAAGATATGCGAGGTCATGTGCTGCGCGTGCCCCGCCGACGGGGCGATCGTGGCATAGACGCGCGCCGCCCTCAGGCCGAGCGGGGCATGGATCGGATCGTCGTAGCAGTGAATGAGATAGTGCGCGGCACCGGGGTGATCGGGATGATCGTGGAACACCGGCTCGAGGATGGCAGCCGCGCGCATCGAGATCGCGAAGTCGCGCCCGTTGTGGGCGGTGCCGAGCAGCGCCAGCGCGTAGAACGCGGCGGCATCCGGATCGTCGGGGTAGGAACGGTGCATCTCGGCCATCGCGGCGGCGTAGGCGATGTCGCGCGCGGGCTTGGTGCCTGCGCCGTACAGCCGCTCGATCGCTTGCAAATAGCCGCGCTCGCGAGCGGTCGCACCCTTCGCGACGCGCGCCTCAGACGTCGGGCCGAGGCGGTCGAGCACCCGGCGGGCGGCGCCCAGATCCTGTTCCATCCACACCGCGTGGTTGTAGGTCATCGCCTCGCCCCAGTAGGCCAGCGCGAAACCGACATCGATCTGCTGTGCCGTCCGGAACAGCTCGGCGGCCGAGGCATATTCGAAGTTGTGGAGTTGAGCCAGGCCGGCGAGAAAGCTTGCCTGCGCCGCCGGGGATCCGGAATTCGGAAAGGCCACGCGGCCCACCTGTGCCCGGGCCGGCGAAGGGCTCGCCACTATCAATACAGCGATGCCCGCACTCAGAGCGGAAGAGCCGAGTCCCATGAGGCGCACTATATCGCGGGCGGGACCGGCCTCGCTCTGGCGCCGTATCAAGTCCACGTGCCGGTTGCTTCGAGCGCGCGCGGAGGCTATCTCATCGCGATTCTGGCCGCGCACCGGGACGAGCACACGAGCGCTCGTCCCGATTCGCATGAAGCCTGACTATCGCTTCGGGCCGATCGTCAGTCGATCGATCACCTGGTGCACGCCCTCGACTTCCTTGGCCTGCGCCACCGCGCGGGCGCGGCCGGCTGCGCTCATCACCGTGCCGCTCAGGGTCACGACGTGATCCTTGGTGTCGACGCTGATGTCACTGTCCTTCAGGAGGTCCTCACCCACGAACTTCGAATGGACTCGAGTGGTAATCCAGCCGTCGGTGATGACCTCGCCGGTCTTGCTCACACCGTCCTTGGTCTTGTCGGCGAGCTTGGCGGCCCCTTCCTTGGTCTTCTCGGCACCTTCCTTGACCGTACTCTTCATCGTGCCGGTCGTCCCTTTGGCTGCCAGATCGACGACGAGCTGATTGTCTACGCGCGTGATGCCGGGAATCGTCGCCAGCTGTGTCGCCTTCCGCCGATCGGCTTCCGTAGGAACGGTGCCCGTCACCGTGGCGATACCATTGGTCACCGAAACCTTGACGTCGTACTTCTTCAGCGTCGAGCCGTCGATGCGTTTCTCGATGCGTTCGTCGAGGTTGTGGTCGGCTGAGGCTACGGCCGGAGTCTGGGACACCGCGGCGCGCGCCGGTGCCGCACCAACCACGAGGGCCGCGGCGACGAATGCGCTTCCGATTACAGCTTTCATATCTACTCCTTGACGGTCGAGGTGACCGTACGACGGATAGGGGTGCAAATGGCCTACCACGTCACCGAGGCTGCATGAGCTTCGTTACTATAGGGACCAGATGCCGAATCGGTTGCGACTTTTCGCGTTCGCGGCTGCGCTCACGGTCCCGCTGGCGGGTGCGGCGCAGAATCGTCTCGAGACCATGCCCGGTTACGACGCCGCGCAACGGATCGCTCGTGAGGCGCCCGGCGCGATCACCGGCGGAACGAGCCTCGTCGTGTGGGTCGACGAGGGCCGCGCCATCGAATACGACCGCGACGGCCAACGCTACCGCTACGAGATCGCGCGCCGGCGCGCCACCAGGATCGACGCGCCATCGAGCGGCGCCGGCGGCCGGGGCGCGATCGCCGAGGCCTCCGATCGTGGTCGTCAGGCCGCCTCGACCAGTTCACCCGACGGCACGTGGAAGGCGTTCTACAAGGACCACAATTTCTGGATCAGCGCCGCCGACGACAGCGAACAACGCCCGGTCACCTTGGACGGGAGCGCCGCCGAGCGGATCAAATACGGGACGGCGAGCTGGGTCTACGGCGAGGAGTTGAGCCAGCGCACGGCGATGTGGTGGTCGCCCGACGGCGGGAAGATCGCCTATTACCGATTCGACGAGGGCGCCGTCCGCGACTACTACCTCGCCCTCGATCAGACGCGCATTCAGACGACGCTCGACACCGAGGCGTTCCCGATGGCCGGCACGCCCAACCCGACCGTCGATCTCTACGTCTACGACATCGCGACCCGGCAGTCGGTGCGAATCGACGTCCGCAGCGGCCAGGGCTTTGACGATGCGGTCGTCGGTCACTACGTATACCGCGTGTCGTGGTCCGCCGACGGCCGCGAGCTGCTCTTCCTGCGCAGCAACCGGCGGCAGAACGTGATGGAGCTCGCCGCAGCCAATCCTTCAACCGGCGCGTGCCGCGTCGTCTTGCGAGAAGAGTGGCCGACCGGCTGGCTCATGTCCGAACCGCGCCTCGTCTTTCTTGCCGATGGCCACCATTTCATCTGGGAATCTCAGCGCAGCGGCTGGAACAACTTCTATCTCTACGATCTCGCCGCCGGCCTCATCACCCCGCTCACCCGCTCTACCGGGTATGAAGCGGACAAGCTGGTCAAGATCGACGAGAAGGCAGGCATCCTCTTCTACACGGCACGGGACGGCGACAGCCCGCTCAAGCTGCAGCTGCACCGCGTCGGTCTCGATGGCAGGAACGATCGCCGTCTCACCGATCCGGCGTTTCACCACAGCGTCGGCAACTGCATCCCCAATCTCGGGGCGCGCCCCGAACAACCCGGCCTGGCAGGGCGCTGCAGCATCGCGCCGGACAGCACCTTGTTCGTCGACGTCTATCAGACGCACGACACGCCGCCGGCGACGCGGCTCGTGGACGCCACCAATGGCCACGTCGTCACCGAACTCGCCAGGGCCGACGCCTCCCGGCTCGACGCGATGGCGCTGAAGCGCGCCGAGCTGTTCACCTACACCGCGGCGGACGGCCAAACGACACTGCGCGGGATTCTGCAGTTTCCCGCGCGGTTCGATCCGTCGAGGACCTACCCGGTTCTGGTCGCCGTCTACGGAGGACCGGAGTTCGATGCCATCGCGGCGCGGGAAACCTTCGTGGCGCCAAATCCGATTGCGGAGTACGGTTTCTTGGTCGTGAACCTCGATTCGCGTGCCGTGCCGGGTCTCGGGAAGCGGACGCTCGACGCGATCTATCAGAAGCTCGGGCAGGCCGAGATCGATGACATGGCGGAAGGGGTGAAGGCACTCTGGAGCCGGCCGTACGTGGACCGGGCCCGCGTCGGCATCTTCGGCACGTCGTACGGCGGCTACGCGTCGGTGATGGAGCTGCTGCGTCACCCCGACGTTTTCGCCGCCGCCGCGAGCTCCTCGTCGCCGACCGACTGGCGGAACTACGACACGATCTACACCGAGCGCTACATGTGGCTCCCGCAGGAGAACCGTGCCGGCTACGATGCCGCCAGCCCGCTGACCCACGCCAAGGATCTCGAGGGCAGGCTGCTGCTGTATTACGGCACGGCCGACAACAACGTTCACCCATCCAATTCGCTGCAGCTGATCAAGGCGTTGCAGGAGGCCGGCAAGAGCTTCGATGTCCAGGTCGGTCCCGACCGCGGCCACAGCTCCGTCAATCAGGAGCGGATGATGGAGTTCTTCATCGACGTGTTGCGTCCGTAGCGCCGCCGGCAGCGTGGCGCGAGGGCTTCCGCCGCGCGGCGGGCCGCTGCTCGCGTCGATTCACGTGCCGACGCTGACTCGGAGCCGGCCGGTTTCAGGACCCGGCGTCCACGCCCCTGCGGAAATCGCCGCGGCTGAAATATTTCTCGAGCCACACATACAGGACGATGAACATGTAGCGGGCGCCCATCTCCTTGATTTTCAGTTTGGCCACGCCGGCGCGCCGGTTCCGCCAGGTGATCGGAATCACGGTCCACGAATAGCCGCGCACGATCGCCTTCAACGGCAGTTCCACCGTGAGGTTGAAGTGCGGCGCCAGAAACGGTCTCAGCCCCTGAAGCGTCGTCGCCCGATAGGCTTTGAAGGCGTTGGTCGTGTCGTTGTACCGGAGTCCGAACAGCAGACGGATGAACAGGTTGAATCCACGGTTGAGCAGAAGCTTTGGCCGCGGGTAGTCGGTGACGCTGCCGCCGGCGATGAAGCGGCTGCCGAAAACGGCTTCGTAGCCTTCGTTCAACTTCTCCCAGTAGCGCACGACGTCAGCGGCGTCGTCGGACGCGTCGGCCATCATGATCACGACGGCGTCGCCCTCGGCAGCATCGATGCCGCGGATGACGGCGCGGCCGAATCCATGCGGCCCGAGGTTGCGGACCGGCCGCAGCTGCGGAATGGTCGGGGTCAATCGCTGCAGCACCACCCACGTCGCGTCCGTGCTGCCATCGTCGACGACAACGATTTCGTGCGGCACGCCGCGATGGCACAGTTCGTGGTGCAGCTGCTCGACGGTCGAGCCGACCGACGCCTGCTCGTCGCGCGCCGGCATCACGACGCTCAAGCGCTGCAGCGGCCCCGGGCGCGCCGCGATCGTGACCGGCGCGCTCATAGCGCCTCAGTGAGCGACAGCCAGTCGGGATGCCGTTGATGATGATCGGCGATGTCGGCGAGCACCGTCGTGAGCGGGTAGGAACAGCGCCATCCGAATTGACCGCCGGCGCGGCTCGAGTCCATCACCACCCACGGCACGTCCCAGCGCCGCGGCGTCAGGTCGGCCGCCACGGGTCGGGCGCCGAATCTGGCTGCGCACCACGCGCTCAGCTGGGCGAGCGACATCGCGTTGGGCCGGCCGCCGCCGACGTTCCAGATGCCCGACGCCGCCGCGCCGGATCGGATCTGCCGCTCAATCAGATCGGCGAGGTCCGCGGGATGGAGGGCATCGCGGACCTGGTTGCCGGTGCCCTCGAAACCGAGATAGGTCAACCGCCGTCCCGATGCCCACGCTCGCACCCAATAGGAAAAAATACCCTGCTCGGCGGTGCCGAACTGTCCGTCGCCGACCAGCACGCCGCAGCGGTTGATGGCGACCGGCAGATGGAAGGCGTGCCCGTACTCCATCGCCATGATTTCGGAAGCGGCCTTGGTTGCGCCATAGAGCGAGATCGGCGCCGCCGTCGAAAAGCCCTCCGCGATGCCTGCGGGGGACGCGCCTGCGGGCCAGGCCGCGGACGCGTCCGGCGCGAACGCGCCGCGCTCGACGACCAGCGGCAAACCGGCGAGCGCCTGCACGCTGTACACGCGGCTGGTCGACAGCAGCACCAGCCCGGCGCCGCGCTGCTTGCAGAACTCGAGCACGTTCAGCGTACCGGACAGGTTGTGCTCGACGATCTGCCGGCTGGTGGTACGGCCGTCGACGCCGGCGAGCACGCTCGGGTTGGCCGCGGCATCGATCAACCAGTCGGCGTCGCCGAGAGCGTCGAGGTCGCCGGCGCTCCTGACGTCCCCGTACTTGACCGTCACGCCGGCCGCCTTCAGCCGCGGCCGGGTCGTCTCGCTACCGGGCCGGCTGAAGTTGTCGATCCCGGATAACCGGGCGTCGACGAACAGGCGCTGCAACCGGAGAGCAAGCTCGCTCCCCACGAAGCCGCAGATCCCGGTGATGGCGATCTTCATCAGGCCGGGATGCGCGCGTTCCAGGTGTGGATGATTTCACGCACTGTGTCGCCGAGCGACCTGGTGATGTTCCAACCCGGGTAGTGGGATCTGATCTTGCGAAGATCGCTGTAGTAACAGATGTGGTCGCCGCGTCTGGCCTCGTCGACATAGGCGTGGATCTGTGCGTGGCCGGTCATCGCGGCGACCAGATCGAATGCCTCGAGGATCGAGCACGAGTTCGCTTTGCCGCCTCCGATGTTGTAGACCTCGCCGATCCGAGGCGCTTTCCAGAAGGCATGGATGAACGCGGCGACGTCCTCGGCGTGGATGTTGTCGCGCACCTGTTTCCCCTTGTAGCCGAACATGCGGTATTCGCGTGACTCGAGGTTGCACTTGACCAGATAGCTCAGGAATCCGTGGAGCTCGACGCCGGAGTGGTTCGGTCCGGTGACGCATCCGGCGCGCAGGCAGCAGGTCGGCATGCCGAAGTAGCGTCCGTACTCCTGCACCAGCACGTCGGCGGCCAGCTTGGAGGCCCCGAACAACGAGTGCGTCGATTGATCGACCGACAATGTCTCGGGAACTCCGTGCGCGAAGACCGGGTCGCTGTAGTCCCAGCGGGTCGGCAGCTCCGCGATCGCAATGGTGTTGGGCAGGTCGCCGTAAACCTTGTTGGTCGACATGAACACAAACGGCGACTCCTGGCAATGCGCGCGCGCCGCTTCGAGCAGGTTCAGGGTGCCGACGGCGTTGGTCTCGAAGTCGTCGAACGGGATGGCGGCCGCGCGATCGTGCGACGGCTGGGCGGCGGCGTGCACGATTAGCGACGGCCGGATCGCCGCAATCAGGCCGGTGATGCCCTGGCGGTCGCGCACGTCGATGGCGTGGTGATGGAAGCTCCGCAGCGTGCGCTGCAGTCGCTGCTGATTCCAGATCGTGTCGCCGGCTGGGCCGAAGAACACCGCGCGCTGATTGCTGTCGACACCATGGACCTCGCAGCCTCGAGTGGACAGATAGGTGCAGACCTCGGAGCCGACGAGACCGGACGAACCGGTCACGAGACAGACAGCAGCAGGCATGGAGTGGAAAGCGGCCATCAGGGTACTACGAATTTCATGGTGGAGCGCCTCGGATCGAGGAGGGGCGCCCAGTAGTGCAGTGCGTCGTTGCCGCGCACCCAGTCCTCAGCGCGCTGCCCTCCGGCAACAAACAGCAATGCGCAGGCGATAACGAGCGCACCGCGGTAGCGGTGACGCCGGCTCTGGGCATAGAGTCCCGGCTCGAACAACAACGGCACGGCTGCGACGATCAGGCTGACGCCGGCCGCCGTGTAGAAGCGGCCGTGGCTCTCGAAGACCAGGAAGAAGATCGGCATGTTCAGGTAGAGCGCCCACCCCAGCAGAAGCGAGCGACGCCGCTGATGATCCACCGCGATGGCCAGGACCCAAACGGTCAGCAGAATCACGAACAGACCGACATCGCGAGCGAAGCCGCCATAGAGCACGCTCAGCCGGGTGCCGAATCCCGGCCACGATTCTTCGAACAGGCTGCGTCTGAGCTTGTACCAGACCATGAAGGAAAAGTGCACGGGATAGGTCGCCCAGTGACGGATCACCTCCGCCGTCGCCAGATTGCTGCTGCTCTGGCTCGACGAATCCCGCTGGCCAACGCGCCTGGCCCACTCGAAGTATCCGTCGTCGGTGCATTCGAATGGGAAGGCACCCGGCACCTCGCACAGGCTCAGCATCAGCACCTCGCCGGTGTTGGTCGGCAGCAGGTTGAACTCGTGACGGTATTGGCGCTTGTAGAGAGCCCACGGCAGCGCAATGGCCGCCATCAGCACGACGGTGACTGCCACCCGGCGCCAGTGCCGGCCAGCCAGAACGACCGACACGATGATCCAGCCCGGCAGCACATCGGTGCGCATGATGAACCACACCGCGAACGCTGCATTTACCAGCACGAAGGCGCCAAACGGAGCCGCGCGATCCTCGCGCTCCGCACCCAGATAGACCAGCAGCGCCGACAGAACCAGCAGCGAGCATGGGGCGATCAGCGAGTCCGCCTGCGCATAGTTCAGTTGCTTGGGCAGGAGCGTAATCAGCACGCCCAGCAGACAGGCCACCGGCGTGCCAAAGGAGCGACGGGCGACGGCGACGAACACACCGACGGCCGCGGCGTAGAGCATCACCTGCAGCACGACGACCACCATCGCGATTTCAACGACGTCGGTCGTTCTGCCCACGACCGCTGCCAACGCGCAGAACAGACCGTATCCTGGCATCCGATGCCACGGCACCATGCCCGGCTCGGTGGTCTGTCCCAGACCCTGCACCAGTCGCGATCCCTCATAGAGCCCGCCGGTCAGGTTGCCGTTGAAACGCGACGCAATCAACTCGGCTCCGTACATGGATCGGATGTCGTGGCCCCAGTACGGCGAGAACATGGTGCCGAGATCGATGACGCAGACCGCCATGCAGAGCGCAAACAGCAGCCACGGCGCCGGAGCCCGCATCACAGCTGGGGCCAGCCACGCGGCCACGACGACCAATGCGCACACGGACAGCGTGATGGCCACGACGACGACCTCGTAGAAGGACGCTCCGGAGATCCGCTGAAACGGCTGCCTGCTCGAACGCGCGAGGTCGCGATCGCTCTCGAACCATCCCAGCTCGCTGACGACGATGGGGCCGCTCGATTGAGCCGGCGTAAAGGTGATCCGACTGCGCGGCGACGTCGATCCGTTGAGTGATACGAGCGTGCGGCGACCAGGAACCGCGGTTTCTCCGGCGACGTCGTCAGCATCGTCCAGCGCCGTCCGCCGCATCCACAGCCACCCGGACTGGCGTCTCGGCGCGCACCAGCAGCACTCGGGCCCGGGCCGCGGCAACCGCGTCGTCAATCCGGACGGTCATGCTCGACGCCGGGCCCGTGGTCCTCAGATAGAAGCGGCCGGGATTCAAGCGGAACAGGTTGACGTCGCAAGCGCCGCCGACCGCGCCAGGCTGGCAGGTCGCGGTAATGCCCGCAACGGGAATCGAGTCGGGAATGCCGTAGTAGACGTCTCGCCAAACGGTGGCAGCAAAGTAGGCCACGAGCGCGACCCCCGCGATGGCGGCAGGCAGGACGAAGGCGTGAACCGATCGAACGGCCCGCCCGACACGCTCCCGCATCCTAGTGTTGGTCCTGGCCCTTGCGAAGTTCCAGCTTCGCGATCGCCTCGCGGTGCACTTCGTCCGGTCCATCGGCAAGACGGATGGTGCGCGAGTGAGCCCACATCGCCGCCAGCGGGAAGTCGTCGCAGACCCCGGCGGCGCCGTGCGCCTGGATGGCGCGATCGAGGACGCGCAGCGTCATGCGCGGGACGACGACCTTGACCATCGCCAGCTCGCCGCGGGCGGCCTTGTTCCCGACGGTGTCCATCAGGCGCGCTGCCTGCATCGTCAACAGCCGCGCCTGCTCGATTTCCATGCGCGACTCCGCGATGTCGGCGCGGATGGTGCCCTGTTCCGCAAGCGCCCGTCCGAAGGCCATCCGCTGCTGAACCCGCGCGCACATCAGCTCGAGCGCGCGCTCGGCGACGCCGATGAGCCGCATGCAGTGATGAATGCGCCCGGGACCGAGCCTTCCCTGCGCGATCTCGAAGCCTCGTCCTTCGCCGAGCAGCATGTTCGACGCCGGCACGCGGACGTTCTCGAACGTGATCTCGGCGTGCCCATGCGGCGCGTCGTCGTAGCCGAAGACCGGCAGCATGCGCCGAATCGTCACGCCCGGCGTGTCCATCGGGACGAGAATCATGGACTGCTGCTTGTGCTTCTCCGCCGCCGAATCCGACTTCCCCATGAAGATCGCGATCCGGCAGCGCGGATCGCCGGCACCCGACGTCCACCATTTGCGCCCATTGAGCACGTAGTCGTCGCCGACGCGATCGATGCGCGACTGAATGTTGGTGGCGTCCGACGAGGCGACGTCGGGCTCGGTCATCGCGAAGCACGAGCGCATCTTGCCGGCCAGGAGCGGTTCGAGCCACTGCCGCCGCTGGGCCTCGGTGCCGTAGCGCACCAGCACTTCCATGTTGCCGGTGTCGGGCGCCGAGCAGTTGAAGACCTCCGGGCCGAACCCGGGCACGCGGCCCATGATCTCGCACAGCGGAGCGTATTCGACGTTGGTCAGTCCCGCGCCGTACTCGCTCTCGGGCAGGAACAGGTTCCACAGACCGGCGGCGTGCGCCCGGGGCTTGAGCTCCTCCACGATCCCGGCAGGGGCCCAGCGGTCGCCGTCGGCGATCTGGCGGTGATAGGTGTGCTCGTTCGGGTAGACGTGCTCGCGCATGAACGCGTCGAGGCGGCGCTGGAGATCGGCCGCCTTGTCAGAATGATCGGAGCGCATGGCGCGCATGATAGTGTACGCCCCGCCGCTTTCGTAGCGCAGCCTCGCGGGGCTGCCGGCGGCGCAGCAGGCGTCAGCGCCTGTGCATCTGATGGATCACGACGCCAAGAACGTCCGGCCCGGCGAACAGCTCGATTGGGCGCGCCTCGCCGCGTGGTTGCGCGACCGGCTGCCGGACTGCGGCGTGCGCGGACTGGATGTCAGCCGCCCGCTCGAGGTCGCGCAATTTCCCGGCGGTCATTCGAATCTCACCTATCTGGTTCGCTTCGGCGACGCCGAGATCGTGGTCCGACGCCCGCCGTTCGGGCCGGTTCCCCCCACCGCGCACGATATGGCGCGCGAGTTCCGCTGGCTGTCGGCGTTGCACGGGGTCTTCCCGCTGGCGCCGCGACCCTATGTCCTCTGCGAGGATGCCGAGGTCATCGGTTCGGTGTTCTACGCCATGGAGCGCCGGCGCGGGCTGGTGGTTCGCTCGGAGGAGCCGCCTGCCCTGGTGAATCCGGCCGCGCGGCGCCGTTTGAGCATGGCGATGATCGACACGCTGGCCGATCTTCACGCCATCGATGTCGGGACGCCGCCGCTGAGCACGCTGGGCAAGCCCGCGGGTTTCGTCGAGCGACAGGTCCGCGGCTGGTCGGAGCGCTGGCATCGAGCCAGGACGACCGCGCTGCCCGAAATGGACGCGCTCGCCGAATGGCTGCGCGACCAGCTCCCGACGGAGCCGGCGACGCCGTCGATCGTTCATGGCGACTTCAAGCTCGACAACGTCATGCTCGATCCCGACGATGTCGGTCGCATCGTCGCGGTGTTCGACTGGGAGATGAGCGCGCTGGGCGATCCACTCGTGGATGTCGGGATCGTCCTGACCTACTGGTCGCCCACCGCGCCGCCCGAACAGCGCGACGCGCTCACCTCCGTCACCGATCGTCCGGGCTTCTTTACCCGGCAGGAGATCCTCGATCGGTACGCGGCACGGTCGGGCCGCGACCTGTCCGATATCCGTTACTATGAGATCTTCGCGGTCTTCAAGATCGCGGTCGTCATCCAGCAGATCTACTATCGCTACGCGCAGGGGCAGACCTCCGATCGCCGGTTTGCCACCTTCGATGCGCGCGTGGCCTACCTGGCGCGCCACGCGGCCCGCCTCGCGGAGACCCGATCATGAGACCCACGATCCTCATTGCAATACTCGTGTTCATCGAGGCGCTGATCGTCGTATCGGCGCAGGGCAAGACGACTGTTGACGGCGTCTACACGGAAGAGCAGGCGTCGCGCGGACAGATGGTGTTCGCCGACTCGTGCGCCGGCTGTCATCAACCCGATCTGTCGGGCGACGGCCAGACGCCGGCGCTGGTTGGCAAGGATTTCAACGTCGATTGGAACGATCTGACGGTGGGCGATCTCTTCGAGCGCACGACCGGCACGATGCCGGCCGACAAACCGGGTACGCTCAAGCCGGAACAGGCGGCGGATGTGATTGCCTACCTGCTGCAGAAAGGCGGCTTTCCGGCGGGCGCGACCGAACTGCCGGCCGACACCGCCGCGCTGAAGGCGATCAAATTCGTCAGCCCGAAGCCCTAAACCTCGTTTCTCGACTGATGGCTGATGGCAAACGGCCGATGGCTCACCCGTAAGGAGGCAGTGATGAACAGACTCATGGTCAGTGCAATCGTCCTTCTCGTGTTCTCGAGCTGGCCGGACTCGGCGTCGGCTCAGAGCGGTGCCGCCCCGACCATTGCTTTCGACATCACCAAGGCCCAGATCGACGACGTGCTCAAGAACGCGCCGCCCAGTCCGCCCGACCGCCAGCTTCGCGTGGTGGACATGGGCAAGTACAACCTCGGTGTCGGCATCATTCATCGCGGCCCGACCAACGACAAGCCGGGCGATCCGATTCGGGTCATCTATCACGACCTCACGCCCGAAACCTACATCATCGTCTCGGGGTCGGGAGTGCTGACCACCGGCGGCGTGATCGAGAACAGGCGAGCCGGCACCGGGATCCCGAATGTGATGAACGGCCCCGGCGGCGGCGGCACAGCCGGGGCGGGCGCCTACAGCCGGGTCGTGCACCAAGGCGACATCATCATCATCCCGAACCAGGTTGCGCACGGCTGGAGTCAGATCACCGATCACGTGACCTACTTGAGCGTGCGGCCCGATCCCGATCGCGTGCTGCCGGCGGGCTACGTCTATCCTCTGCTGCTCAAGAGCCTGCCGACGCCGGCGCCGGCGGCAGCGGCAGCGGCGAAAAAACCGTGAGGCGCAGCGTCCTGCGGGTTTACTGTTTGTCCACTTTGCCCTGCTGCTCCTGATACCGGGCGCCGCGCAGGATGTCAGGCAGAGCGTAGTTCCCCTCGTGGCAGGCGTACTCGTAGATCCGCTCGTCGCTCCAGGTCATGGGCAGCTGCGCCGTCCACGGCCGCGTGAAGGTGGTGGGATCATCCACGGTGAATTCATAGAGCAGCGTGCTGGCGTCTGTGCGGGTGAAGCGCTCGGTCAGGTGCAGATGTTCACTGGCTCCGCGGTACGGATTCTTGTCGGTGAAGTTGGTGGTGTCCACCACCAGCGTGTTGCCTTCCCACCGCCCGGTCGAGTCGCCGAGCCAACGGCGAATCGCCGACGGCGCGTGCCTACGGCCGTCGGTCCAGACGATGCGCGCGTCGTGGATCATTTCGGTGTAGATCACCACCGCGTCGCGGGTCTGGAAGATCTGGAGAAAATTGTTGTAAGGACCCAGGCCGATCGGCGGGCCGGCATTGAACGCCAGACAGCGCTCCTGCAGCGATCGGTTCTCGGGGCCGTCAGCCGGATGCGCGCGCGCGTCAGCGGTGCGCGCCGCCTGTCTGGCGCGGGCCTCCGCGGTCAGCGGCGGGAGCCTGCCGTCCGGCGGATCGATGACCCACGAGGTCCGTTTCTGGCCGTTGAACGAGGCGACGTGCTCGCCGCGGTCGAACCAGAAATCGGCGACGCCACGCGCCGAGTCAGTGGCGGCGCCGCCGTCGCGGCGGTCGCGGTCGTTGCGGCCGATGGTCTGCGCTTCGAACTCGGCGGCTTGCGCATCGGTGAAGAACTCCACGCCGGCCAACTCCGCCGGGCGCTCGAACGGGGTCAGCGTGGCGTAGTTCCAGACCCCTTCGAGATCGCGGGATGAGGACGGCGCCGCGGCCTGGCGCTGTCGGGGAGCCTTGAACGTATCGACGATCTGGAACGGCACTCGAGCGCGGAGTGCCGCAACCGCGGCGATCGGCGCTGGTGCGAGAGCGACTGTCAACAGAACAGGAAGCATGAGATCACCGCAAAGGGGTACGGCCAACAGGGCCGTGCCCTTTCGAAAGGACAGAGTCAGAACACCCACCAGGAGGATACCCCGTAACCCTTTGCGGAACCTTGACATTCACCTGAACTGCGGCCAGTATGGGCGCCTGCGGGAGGTCTGTTTCCAGTGCGAAAAATGTTGAGCGGCGTGATCATCGCCGTCGTTGCGGCGGCCGGAGGCGCGTTGCTGGCGCTGTCGGCGACACCGCTGTCCGGTCAAGCCACCGCCACGTATCGAGCGCCGCGCGCCGCTGACGGCCATCCCGATCTGAACGGCATCTGGCAGGCCAACACCGAGGCCAACTACGACCTCGAGGCCCACATGGCGCGACCGGCGCTGGCGCTGAGAGCCGGTCCGTACGGCCCAGTTCCCGCGGCGGCGGTCCTCGCGCTTGGTGCGGTGGGCTCGGTGCCCCCGGGAATGGGCGTGGTCGAAGGCGGCCCGATTCCGTACAAGCCCGAAGCGCTCGCCAAGAAAAAAGAGAACCAGGAAAAATGGCTGGAGCGTGATCCCGAAATCAAGTGCTACCTGCCCGGCGTGCCGCGCGCCACGTATATGCCGCAGCCGTTCCAGATTCTGCAGTCTCCCAGCGCCATCTTCTTTGCCTATCAGTACGCCGGCGCGGTGCGGAATATCTATCTCAAGGATCCCGGGCCGGCGCCAATCGATTCGTGGATGGGCCAGTCGGTCGGCAAGTGGGAAGGCGACACCCTCGTCATCGACGCGCGCGGGTTCAACGACAGCACCTGGTTCGATCGGTCGGGCAACTTCCACAGCGAGGAACTGCACGTCGTCGAGCGCTATACGCGCACCGGCGCGGACGTGATCCATTACGAGGCCACGATCGAGGATCCGCAGACCTTCACGCGTCCGTGGAAGATCAGCCTGCCGCTCTACCGCCGCATCGAGAAGAACGCGCAACTCATGGACTTCAAGTGCGTCGAGTTCGTCGAGGAGTTGCTCTACGGCCAATACCGGAAGAAGCCGCTCACCAAGTAAGAAGTAAGAAGTTTGAGGTATGAAGTTCGAAGTATGAAGTACGGAGTGATGGCGGGCGCCGTCGCCGTGTGCGCGATGGCGGCGCTGGTGCCGGCGCGCGTGGCCGGGCAGGCGGCGAAGAGGACGCCGGTGGCGACCTCTCCTGCCGCAGCGAGGCGGACGATTCCGCGGCTGGCGGACGGCCATCCAGATCTTCAAGGCATGTACGACCTGGCGACGCTGACGCCGGTGGAACGGCGGGCCGGCACGCCGCTCGTCCTGACCGACGAGCAGGCCGCCAAGCTCGAAAAGGATGTCGCCGCGCGCAAGAGTTACCAGGACGCACCGATCAAGGCCGATCGCGGCGCGCCGCCGCTGGGCGGCGACGGATCGTCTGGCGCGGCCGGCAACGTCGGCGGCTACAACAGCTTCTGGATCGACTCGGGCTCACGCTACTCGGTGATTGAAGGCCAGCGTCGCGCCTCGATTCTCATCGACCCGCCGGACGGCCGGATTCCACAGATGACGCCGGCGGCGCGCGGACGGTTCGCTCGCAACGTGCGGCCGACCTCGGATCAGTCGGCACGGGAAGACGACCCCGGCTTCGAAGGCGCCGGCGCCTACGACGATCCGGAACGCCGACCGCTGGGCGAACGCTGCCTGATGGGATTCGCCTCGACGTCAGGACCGCCGGTCCTGCCCAACTATTTCTACAACAACCTGCACCAGATCGTGCAGACTCCGGACTCGGTGCTCATCCTGACCGAAATGGTTCATGACGCGCGCATCGTGCGGATGAACGTCGAGCACGCTCCCAAGTCCATCCGTAAATGGATGGGGGATTCCACTGGCCGCTGGGAAGGCGATACACTGGTCGTCGACACGACCAATTTCAGCGACAAAACCCGGTACCGTGGCTCCACCCGCGACCTCCACATCGTCGAGCGATTCAGCCGGGTTGACGCCGGGACCCTGCTCTATCGCTTCACGGTCGAGGATCCCAACACCTGGGAGCGGCCATGGACCGGCGAGTACACCTGGCCGGCCACCGACGAGCTGATGTACGAATACGCGTGCCAGGAGGGCAACTACGCATTGGGCAATATCCTCCGCGGCGCGCGGTTGAAGGAAGCGGACGAGGCGAAGAAAACCAAGCAGTGAGGTATGTGATGCGGACGAAACTTCTTCTGTCGGCGGCCGCGGTGCTGGTCGCGACGGCACCTATCCAGGGCCATCACGCGTTTGGCGGCGAGTTCGATCCCAACAAGCCGGTGCTGCTGAGGGGACCGGTCACCAAGGTCGAATGGGTGAATCCACATGCGTGGATTCATCTCGAAGTCACCAAGCCGGACGGCACCAAGGAAGAGTGGATGGTCGAGGGCGGCACGCCCAACACCCTGCTGCGCCGCGGGGTCACGCGCGAATCGCTGAAGGTCGGCACGGTGCTCGTGATTGACGGCTACCAGGCGCGCGATCATTCCCTGCTGCGCGCCAATGGCCGCAACGTGACCTATCCGGACGGCAAGAAGCTGTTCCTCGGCTCGTCGGGCACGGGCGCACCGACCGACGGCGCCGATCCGACCGAACCGGGCAAGCCGAAGGGGCGGGGCGGACGGTAGAGCGATAGGAGAAAACCGCCGTACGCCGAGAACGCCGAGCAAGTTTTCTCAGCGCTCCTTGCGTGCTCCGCGGTTTTTTCTGGTACGCCGATGCGTGTGCTGGTCGCGGTCTTTGCTCTCCTCGCGCTGTCCCCTACGACCATCCACCGGACGCCTGATCGTCACCCGGATTTGCAGGGACTCTGGGTGAACGATACCGTCACGCCGCTCGAGCGCCCGAAGCGGTTTGCCGACAAGGCGCTCCTGACCGCACCGGAAGCGCGTGCCTACGAACGCGATCTGACCGGGCGCTGGGCCGACCGGTTCGGCGATCTCGAGGTCACCACCACCGGCGAGCTGAGCGCTGAATGGCAGGAGAACGGCACGGTCGTGCCCGGACGCCGGACCTCGATCATTCTCGACACGCCAGACGGCCGCGTGCCGTTGAACGCGGCGGCACGGGCCCGGGCGGCGGCGCGGGCGGACGAACTGGCGGCCCATCCCGCGGACAACCCCGAGGATCGCACGCTCTACGAGCGGTGCCTGCTGGGATCGTCCGGACCGCCGATGCTGCCCGCAGTCTACAACCAGACGCTGCAGATCGTGCAGACCCAGAATCGGGTGCTGATCGTCACCGAGATGATTCACGATGCGCGCGTGGTGCGGATGAACGCGGCGCATCTGCCGACGGCGCTCCGCTTCTGGATGGGCGACTCGGTGGGCCGCTGGGACGGCGACACACTGGTGGTCGACACCACCAACTTCACGGACAAGACGCATTTCCGTCAATCGGGCGACGGCCTGCACGTGGTCGAACGCTTCACCCCGGAGTCGCGCGACGCCATCCGCTACGACTTCACCATCGAGGATGCCGCCAACTACACGCGCCCGTGGTCGGGGCGGCTGCAAATCAGGCGCACCAAGGCGGCAATGTACGAGTACGCCTGCCACGAGGGCAATTACTCGATGGCGGGCATTCTGCGTGGGGCGCGGGCGGACGAAAGAAAAAACCGGGGTCTCAGCTCACCCTGAAAAGCCGATCCAACGTCCGCCTGCGCCGACGCCGAACCACAGACCCAGCGACACCAGCGCAACCAGCTTCATCACGAGAGGCGACACGCGGTGCTCGCCGGCCAGCGTCACCCGCCGCCTGACCGTCAGCGCGAATACCGTGCCGAGCAGCAGGCAGCTCATCTTCACCGCGAACGGCGTGCTGTAGTACAGCTTCTGCGGCTCCGACACGAACAGCAGCAGCCCCGTGACGATCATCACGAGCCAGCTGCCGATGAACCAGGGCTGAGCGCTGCGCGCCACTTCTGCCAGCGTCTGGGTTTTGATCCCGAAGCCGAGCAGACGGAGGTCCACAATCAGTACCGCCCCGCCGATCACCGACAGCGCGAGCAGATGGATCGACTCGATCGCGGCGAACGCCCAGGTCGACGTGCTGATGGCCTGGCTCAGCCACGACGAGGCGATCCATTCGACCATCGGCAGCAGATTCATCAATGCCCTCCTGCCGACTGCACGACACAGCCGGCGACCACGTTCACGAATTGCGACTGCGGCTGCTTGTCGCAATCGAACCAGTTGTAGGCAATCATCCGGCCGGCGACGACAATCACCGCCCACAGCACCAGCGACGTGGCGCCGGCCCGGCGCGCGGCGCGCGGGGGGACCGGATCCAGATCCCACTCCGCCACCCGGCGATCGATGGTGGTATGGAAGACGAATGCATTCAACCCGGCCAGCAGGAGGGCCGCGACCTTGGTGCGAAAGAAGATGCTCTGGTACGAGCGGACCGGGATGGCGTAGAACAGCAGCGCACCCGTCGCCACCATGACCACGAATCCAATCAGCATCCAGGGCCCCAGCCGGCGCTTCATCTCGGTGATCGGCACCCGCGTCAGGGTGAGCCCGAGCAGACGCAGATCGAACATGATCGCCATGCCGAGGAAGAGGCACAGCGTCAGGACGTGGGTCGACTCGACCAGCGGGTACATAAAGAGCGATTCATGCAGCGCGATGCTGCCGGACGTGTCCGCCAGCCACTGACAAAAAGGCAGAAGAGACATGGGGTCCGCGTATTATACGGGCATGCGGATCCTCGTCGGCGTGCTGCTGGCCGCGGCAAGCATGTCGTTGTCGCACGACGCATTTGCGGGGCCACTGCCTTCGTCCCCGCCGTCGAATCAGGGATCGGCGTCCGCGGTGACGCCGCAACCGGCCAGCACCACGAGCGAGCTGATGGTGAAGATCATCTATCCCGCATCGGACGCAATCTTCTACATCACGACGCGGCAGCCGAAGACCGAAGCCGAGTGGGTCGATCTGCAGGGCAAGGCGCTGGCGGTGGCGGAGTCAGGCAACCTGTTGATGATGCCGGGCCGTGCCCGCGATCAGGGCCGATGGATGCAGGACGCGAAGCTCATGCTCGACGCCGGCCGCGCCGCGTTCCGTGCTGCCAAGGCGAAAGACGTCGCCGCGCTCGACGCGCTCAACGATCAGCTCTACACCTCGTGCACGAGCTGTCATCAACACTATCGTCCGGACTATGGCCGGCGTTCCTCGCCGAGCCTATCAGCAACGAGCGCCCCGATCGTTCCGGCCCTGCCTGCCTCTCCGGCCCTGCCTGCCCCTCCGGCCCTGCCTTCCCCTCCCACCCCACCTGCCCATCCCGCCTCTCCCGCCCTACTTCTCGAGGGGCGCTGGAAGCTGCGGGCCGCCGAGGACATCCGCGCCGACGGAACCGTTGCGCGTCTACCGTGGGGCGAGCACCCGATCGGATCGATCGTCGTCGAGCACGGCTCGTGCTATCTCCAGATCATGTCGAGCGACACGCCGTCCTTTGCCGCCGGCACCGCCAGCGTGGCCGAACAGATGAAGACGAAGCTACTCAGCTCGTACATCGCCTATTCAGGACCGTGCACAATCGACGAGGGTGAAGGGAGCGTGACGCTGAAGGTCGTGGCGGCCTGGCGTCCCGACTATGTGGGCACCGAGCAAAAGCGCTTCTTCCGGTTCGCCAACGATGTGCTGCTCTTCGGTCCGGCCCAGGGATCGATTCGCGCCGGCAACGAGTCGCTGACGCGCCGGCTCACGCTCGATCGCGTGCACTAGGGCCGCCGCAGAAAAAACCGCGATCAGCGGCTTTTGCCTTCCGTTGCTCGTGCGCCGCGCAGGATGCCGGTCATCGCGTAGTTCCCTTCGTGGCAGGCATACTCGTAGATCAGATCGTCGGTCTTCGACATCGGCAGCACCGCAGTCCACGGTTTGACGAACGAGGCCGGATCCTCCACCGTGAACTCATACAGCAAGGTTCTGGCGTCGGGGCGCGTGAAGCGCTCGATCAGCCGCAATTGTTCTCCTGAACCCCTGACCGTCGTCTTGTCCGAAAAGTTGGTCGTCTCGACCACCAGCGTGTTTCCTTCCCATCGACCCCGTGAATCGCCGAGCAGCCGGCGGAGGCGGTTCGGCAGGTGCGGCCGCCCGTCGAGCGGCACCACCCGCGCGTCGTGGATCATCTCGTTGAGGATGACGACGTGGTCGGGCGTCTGGAGAATCTGGACGTAGTTGTTGTACGGACCCGACAGCATCGGCGGGCCCGCGTTGAACAGCAGGCAGCGCTCGCCGAGCGACCGATTCTCCGGGCCGTCGGCGGGATGCCGCCGCCGCGCGTCGGCTCGCGCCTCGGCGCGCCGCTGACCGTCCGGCGTCAGCGCGGGGATTCTCCCGTCCGGCGGATCGACGATGAGCGAGGTGCGCGTGCGGCCGTTGACGCGCGCCGCGTGCACGCCGCGGTCCCACCAGAATTCGTTGTAGGCGCTGGCTACGTCCGCGTCGGCCGACTGCTCGCGCCGGTCGCGGTTGCTGCGCTGGACGATCCGGACTTCATACTGCGCCGCTTCCGCGTCACTCAGGAACTCCTTGCCGGCAAATTCCGCCGGCCGCTCGAGCGGCGTGATGGTGGAAAAGTTCCAGGTGCCCTGCAGGTCGGGATGGCGGTCAAGCGCGTGGGGCGCCGATTGCCCAGCGATCAGCGTTCCGGTAGCCAGTACCGACTCCGATCGCCGCCGCAGCGTGACGTCGCATCTGACCTCCTTCGAGTGGCCGCAGCCCTCGCTCGCCATCATACGCTCGGTCATGGCAGGATTCATGCGTCGATGATCGACGCGTGATGAGACCTGCCGTCCCCTCCGACGCGCCGCCGATCGAGACGCGTCGCTTCCGACGCTTTTTCGCGGATCTGGGTCCCGGCCTCATCACCGGCGCCGCCGACGATGACCCGTCGGGCATCTCGACCTACTCGGTCGCGGGCGCCGCCTTCGGCTACCAGCCGTTGTGGACCGCCCTGGTCTCATTTCCCCTGATGGCGTCGGTCCAGCTCATGTGCGCGCGTCTCGGCCTGGTCACCGGACTCGGCCTGGCCGGCGTCATCCGCCGCCGCTATTCGCGCTGGGTGCTGTGGGGCGCCTGCTCGCTGCTGATCGTCGCCAACGTGATCAACATCGCCGCCGATCTCGGAGGCATGGCGGAAGCCACCACCATGGTCTCCGGCGCTCCGGCGCCCGTGATGGTTCCGCTATTCGGCGGGCTCATCGTCGTCCTGCTGATGTGGTCGTCGTACCGGACCATCGCGCGCGTCTTCAAGTGGCTCACGCTGGTCCTGCTCGCCTACGTGGTGACCGCATTCGTCGCGCGCGTCGACTGGCCGGTCGCGCTCCACGCGACGCTCCTGCCGCACGTGGAATGGTCGCGGGCTTTTTTTTCGGTCCTGGTTGCGATCCTCGGTACGACCATCTCGCCGTACCTGTTTTTCTGGCAGGCGGCCCAGGAGGTGGAAGAGGAGCGTTCGATGGGGCGCAATCTGGCACGCCGCCGCGGCGCGACTCGTGAGGAGTTGCTGGCCTGCCGAACCGACGTCGTCGTCGGCATGTTCGCGTCGAACGCGATCATGTACTTCATCATCACGACGACGGCGGCCACGCTCCATGCCAGCGGCAGGACCACCATCGCCACCGCTCAGGAGGCGGCCGACGCGCTGCGGCCGCTGGCCGGCGCGGGTGCGTACTGGCTGTTTTCGCTGGGACTGATCGGCACCGGGATGCTTGCGGTCCCCGTCCTGGCGGGGTCGTGCGCCTACGCCATCGCCGAGGCCGCGGCGTGGCGAGGGTCGCTCAATCGGCCGCCGCGCCACGCCAAGAAGTTCTACCTGGTCCTGGCCGTTGCGGTCGCGCTCGGCATCGCGTTGAACTACGCCGGACTGGACGCCGTCAAGATGCTCTTCGGTGCTGCCGTGGTAAACGGTCTGCTCGCGCCGCCGTTGATTCTCATCGTCCTGCTGTTGACTGGCAACCCGGCGGTCATGGGCAGCGCCGTCAATACGCGCACCTCCGCCATCCTGGGCTGGTTCACCTTCGGCGTGATGGTGGTCGCCGCGCTCGGTCTCCTGGTCGCCTAGAGGCGGCGCGAGGTCTGCTATTCTGCCCATTGGCATGACCCATTCGCACGGCGGTCACCGTCACAGCCACGCTCATGCGCATGGCCATTCCCACGTCCCGGCCAGTGTCTCAGGTCGCGCGATGGGCGCCGCCGTCGTCCTGACCGTCGCCTTCGTCGTGGTCGAAGCGATCGGCGGCTGGTGGGCGCACAGCCTGGCGCTGCTCTCGGATGCGGGGCACAACCTCGCTGACGCCGCGGCGCTCGGATTCAGCTGGTACGCACTCTGGATCGCGAGCAAGCCGTCGCACCAGGGCATGACGTTCGGCTATCACCGCGTCGGCGTGTTCGCAGCGCTGGCCAACGCCTGTTCGCTGGTGCTGATCGCCGTGTTCATCGGCTGGGAGGCGATCGCGAGGATCCGCGATCCGCAGCTGGCCGACGGCCGGTTGATGATTGGCATCGCCGCGGCGGCGATCGTCGTGAACCTCGCCATCGGTCTGTGGCTGCACCGGGGGGCGAAGGACGATCTGAATATCCGCAGCGCCTACCTGCACATGATGGGCGACGCGCTGTCGGCGTTCGGGGTCGTGATCGCCGGCGTCCTGGTGACGACGCTGGGGGCGTCGCTGGCCGATCCGATCGTGTCGCTGCTGATCGCCGCGCTCATCCTCTACAGCAGCTTCGGTGTGCTGCGCGAGAGCGCGACCGTGCTGCTGGAAGGCACGCCGGCCGGGATGGACATGCCGGCCGTGATCGCGGCGATCAAGAGCGTCGGCGGCGTGCTCGACGTCCACGACCTCCACGTCTGGATGGTCGGTCCGGGCGTGGTCGCCTGCAGCTGTCACATCCTGGTCGCCGAGCAGAGCATCCGCGAAGGCCAGCAGGTGCTGCGCGCAGTCGTGCACGACATCGAAGACCGCTTCAACATCACGCATACCACCGTGCAGGTGGAAGTCGAAGGGTGCGACGCCAACGACATGTACTGCCGTGGCCAGCGCCAGAGTCAGACCGTCGGCTGACGCGCCTGGCGCGACTCGAGCGATCGAGTGGTGCGCGGACGCTACACCGCGCTCAGGAGCGCCTCAATCCGGTCGATGACGATCGGCCACCGGTACTCGCGTTCCACATAGCCCAGCCCCTGACGACCGAGCTGGCGCGCCGTCTCCGGGTGATCGAGCAGGTAATCGAGCGCGGCGATGAATTCGACCGCGTTGCCGTAGTGCAGTCCGCCGTCGGCGCGCTCCACCTGGCCGCGCAGTACCTTGCACCGCGCATTCACCAGCGCCGGGACCGCGTGGTTCCAGGCCTCGAGCAGCACCATGCTCAGGCTCTCGTACGGCGATGGCATCATCAGCACGCGCGCCTTGCGCAGCAGCGCCTCCCGAAGGTCCTTGTCCACGAAGCCGAGCGTCCGGATGCGTGGATGATCGAGAATGTCCATCGATGCCGGACCCGCCATGACGAGCTGCACCGGCCTCCCGCTCTCCGCGTAGCGCAGGAAATGGCGAATCAGCGTCCGGCACCCCTTATTCGGATCGATTCGCCCGAGATAGAGCACGAACGGATCGCCGAGGTCGAGCGCGTCGAGGCGCGACTCGGTGACCGAGGCGGGGGCGGGGTCGAGCCCCGATCCGATGATCGCCGACGGTACGCCGGCGGGCTTGCGCGCGCCGACCAGCGTCTCTTCCTCGGGCGTGAGAAAGAGCAGGCCTTTCGGCAACGCGAAGAACCGGTCGAGCGCATCGACGTGAATCAGCGGATCCTCCTCCGCGGTCGGCACCAGCACGGCGCGATCGGCCACCAGCGGCAGGCCGAAGTAGGTGTCGGCATAGCGGTACGACCAGAACAGCACGCGATCGTAGCCGGCGCCCTCGCGTTTCAAGTGCGCCAGCAGCTCCGGCGCATCGGGGCCGTTTTCCCGGAACCATTGCACCTGCTGATCCGGCGACGCCCGGTCGGCCGCGATCAGATCGTTGAGCTCCAGGAACCGGTGCAGGTCGCGCTCGCGCGCCACCGGAAACCGCACCACGCGCAGGCGCCCCTCGCGCGTCTCGCCGGCCGGATAGTGATTCCGCCAGGTGATGTGGTCCCGGGCGCAGGTGGTGAGGATGGTCACATCGTGCGCCGGGGCGAGATGCTCGGCGACCAGCCGGCAATGTCCCTCGGAACCGCCGGCCAGATCGGCGCCGAAGCGGTGAATGACGCACGCCAGCTTCATCGGGCGAGCCGCTTCATCGAGCGCGCCGGCTCGCTCATCGGGGCGCGGGCCTGCCGGCCGACGCCGACTCGATCTCCCGGCGAAGGCGAGCGTTCTCCAGCGCGAGCTCCTCGATGCAGGCGAACAGAATCCGGTTGAGGTGATCCTGGCGCCGGAAGTTGTCCTGGCTGTACTCGAACAGCCAGCGTGTCAGCGGCAGCAGCAGCTTCTTCTTGGCGAACAAGAGGAACCGCCCCGCCGCGCCGGGACGGTGCGTGGTGAGGTTCAACTGCGTCTGCAGCCGCCAGTCGACGTCGCCGTCGACGAGTTCGGCCAGCAGCGTCGCATCGAAGTCGCGTCCCTCGACCGCGCGGGCGAGCAGAGCGTGGACGGCGTCGAAGACGGCCTGATCCTGGTAGTCGGCGGCACCACCGGTCTTGAGCAGGTGCCGGCGCAGCCGCGCGCGGACGTCGTGCTCGATCTCTCCCATCACCGCGTCGACGCGTACCCTGGCCTCGGTCATCGAATCATTTCGCCGCGAACGCCAGCAGCACGTTCCCGGGCAACCCGCGCCACAGCGCGTAGCCCGAGTTGGTGACGAGGAGTCCGTCGGCGATCGCCGGGCCGGCCGCGTCGATCGAGCCGCCCTTGCCCGGGACGTGATTCACTGTCTCGTAGTCGCGAACGGTATTGAAGTCCCAGAGAATCGATCCATCTTTGGTCGAGTAGGCCCGCATGTGGCCGTCCACCGATCCCGAGAACACCACACCCGGAATGACCGAGGCCGGCGCCGACTGTGCGCCGGTACAGCCGCGGCCACTGTTGCACGCCAGCTTCGGTGCCGGAGTGTGCCAGAGCGGCTCTCCATCGGTCAGCCTGAGTGCGAACAGGCCACCGGCCTCGCCGGGCGGCGTCAGTACGTCCGAAACCGGAATGTATGCCGCAGTCTCATCGGCCGCCGATCCCCACTCGATGCCGCCGAGCGCGCCGCCCTTGCCGGCCTTGAACTGCCACAGCACCTTGCCTTCGGCGTCGGGATCGAGGCCCCAGACCGTGCCGGACTTCTGTCCGATGACGATGATCCGCTTGCCTCCGGGAAGCGCGCGCAGGATCGGGGCGTTGCCGAAGTCGTGATCCGGGCCGAGCTCTTTCGGACAGTTCTCGAGCCCCGGGCGGCAACCCACCAGGTAGGCGTCGCCGCCGGTGACCTGGTTCCACCAGACGATTTTGCCGGTCTTCAGATCCATCGCGATCACGGAGTCGCTGGTTTTCACGGCGGGCCCGGTATAGGAGTTACCGGTGCCGATGTAGAGCACACCCTTCTGTCGATCGATGGTCGGTGAATTCCAGACCGCCGCGCCGGCTGGCGCGTATTGCGCCGTCCCTGTCGAGTTCTTACCGACCTGCGTCGGCGCTTCCGTGATGGTGTAGCTTTTCCAGAGTTGCTCGCCGCTGGCGGCGTCGAGCGCCACCACGCTGCCGCGGAACGTGCAGCATTCGTAGTTGGGCTGCGCGGCCGGGGCTTCTTCGGTCGATGAGACCGGCGCGTAGACCTTGCCGTCGACCACCACCGGCGCGCCGGTGATGCGGGCAAAGCGATGCGGGTCGAGCTTCTTCCTCCAGATCACCGCGCCGGTGTCCGCGTCGAGTGCAAACAGATTGGCCTTCAGATCGCCGAAGAACACGGCGTACTTGCGCCCGATCGCGGCGACGCTCGGCGCCGCCCTCACACCGCCGTCCGCCTTGAACGACCAGTAGGTGCAACCGGTCCCGGCGTCGAGCGCGTACAGGGTGCCGTTGTCGCTGCCCACATACACGCGGCCGGCGACGATCGCCGGATTCCCGTAGGCTTGGGTGCCGCCCGGAAAACCGAATGCCCATTTCAGCTCGAGGTTGGGCACGTCCGCCGCGGTCATGCCCGGCCTGGGCTGGTAGCGTGAGTTGGACGAGTCGACACCGAAGCCGTTCCATTGCGGCCGCGAGCTCAGGTTCCCGATCGCCTGCGGCTTGGACGGGCAGAGCCCGGCGTCGGACGTAGCGCCCGCGGCCGCGCTGCCAAACGCCTTGCCCGACAAATACTCGGCGACCGCGCGGCGCTCGGGGACGCTGAGCTGCATCGCCTGCATCATCATCGTGCCGGCGCTCATTGCGTTGAGGATGGCTTCCGGAGTCCGATCCTTCAGCGCCTCTTTCGAGGGGGTGCGGCCGGTCGGCGCGTCGTGACAGCTCGAGCAGGTGTCTTTGTACAGCGCGGCGGCGTCTTGAGCAGAGACGGTCCGGCTGAAGCCGGACACTACCGATGCAAGCGCGAGAACGACCAACGTCGAACGCCGAACGGCGAACGGCGAACGGCGAACGCCGAACGCCGAACGGCGAACGCCGAACGACGAACGGCGAACGCCGAACGGCGAACGGCGAACGACGAACGGCGAACGCCGAACGACGAACGATCGATTGCCCGTCACTGTCTTTTCGCCGTGAAGGTGCCTTCGCTGAAGCCTTCGATGACGATCTTGCCTTTCATCGAGTCCTTGTCGGCGGTGCCGGTATAGATTTCTTTGACCGTCGTCCCCTGCGCGTCGACGCTGAAGGAGAAGCTGACGTCGCTGCCTTTGACCGTCCCGGTCAGATCGGCTTCGCCGAAGGTGCCCGTGTAGTGACCGGTGAGCTTTTCGCCGTCCTGTTTGAAGGTCATGGTCGGCGAGCCGGCGCCGGCGGCGGTCTCGACGTTGAACGCCCACTTGCCGGTCAGATCGATGGTGGCCTGCGCCGCGATCCGCGCCGCCGCCATGGCGACCACGAGCGTCACGATTGCGCCGATCATCACAGTGCGTCCGTGCATTTTCGTCATCGCGTCTCCTCCGCCGGGGTTGGCCGCGACCCGGCCTGCCTGCTGACTCCGAACACTCCGGCTACTTCCTGACCTCGGGATCGGCGTTCTTCCAGTATTTCGCAACCAACGCGCGCTCGGTGACGGCGGTTCCGCTGTCGCCCGCGTGCTCGGCGACCCGTGCCAGCGCGTCGTGCGACCCGGCGTAATTGGGGTCGTGTTCCACCATCTGACGCGCCGCCCAGGCGGCGAGATCCCAATCGCCGACCTCGCGCGCCGCGCGAGCGATGGCCTCGATCGTGAACAGCGTCTGTGCCCACGCGTCCGGTCCCGGCCGCGCGCGACTCTTGCGCACGACCTCTTCGAGCATCGGCCGTCCCTGCGCCCCCTTGCCGGTGCGCAGCAGAAACTCGCCCTGAAACGCCTGCAGCGCATCGGCGACGATTCCGGCGCCCTCCGTCCCGCGCATCAGACGCAGCGCGGTGTTACCCTCGTCGGCGGCCGCCTTGAACCGGCCCAGCGCCAGCTGAGCACGTCCGGCCTCGACATGTCCCGCCGCGCTCACGATCGGCGAACGCTGCGCAGCCATCGTGTTGGCCGCCTCGAGCGCCTCGCGGGCGCGTCCGCGCGCGAGCAGGAACGCCGGCCATTCCCGTTTGTTGACCTCCTGCACCAGCAGCGACGAGGGGATCGTGAACGAGCGTTCGAGCAGCTCCCCGGCCTTCCGCATCTGGCCGATGTACTGATACGAGGTACCCAGTAGATCGAGGTTGTGCTGGTAGTGCCAATCGTACTCGACCGGAATCTTCTCCACCGCGAGGTAGGCCGTTTCGAGAGCGTCCGCCGCGGAGAATTCCGCAATCGCCTCCTCGATGCGGCCGGCGCGCCTGAGGTTGTGGCCATCCATGTGCCGCGCGTGCGGAACGGCCGGCGCCATCTTCGCATAAGTGGCGCCTTGCGTCAGCGCCTCCTGGATGCGGCCGCTGTTCTCGTAGGCATGGGTCAGGTAGTGATGCGCGGCGAAATGGGAGGGCGCGAGGGCCAGCGCTTTTTCATAGAAGGGAATCGAAGCGGCCACGCTGCCCTGGCCGCGCTCGGCGGGATCGGACGACTCGGCCTGGCCGCGCAGGAGCCAGAACTCCTCGTCGGCGGGCCATCGTGCGAGCGCCTGATCCAGCGCCGCCCGATAGGCGGCCAGCCTGGCGGCGTCGCCCGGCGCCTCCTCTGCTGCCATCTGCAGCGCCCGTGCCGCGACGTGCTGGCGATCGTGCTCCGTGGTGGCGAGCGCCCGCGCGCGCGCCAGCTCCGCACGCGCAGCGGCCGCGGCATTGAGCTCGATGTAGGACACCGTCAGCCCGAGGTGGGCCATCGCCAGCCGCGAATCGAGGCGCAAAGCCTGGTTGAACGAGCGTGCCGCCTCGATCCACACATAGGAGTGAAGGTAGGCGAGCCCCTGGTCGTAGAACATGCGTGCCTGCGGCGACCGACTCGAGACCGGATCGTGGGCTGAACCGATGCCGTGACGAAGCGGCACCTCGCGTTGCGCGATCGCCAACGCCGTCTCGGATGACGGCGGGCGATGCGCGTGCCCGGTCTCCTGCGCCAGTACCAAGGCGAGAATCATCCCGGTGATCACGGCGGATTCAGTCTACTAGAAGAAAAAAGAGGGGCGATTCGCCTGGATGCCGCGGCACGCCGGCTCCGGGTTCCAGTTGCCACGGTTCTGGCCCCCGCGAGGTCGATGCTCATGGTCGCCTCGATTCCCACGTCTCATTTCGTCGCGGCAACGCTCCGGATGTAGTTGACCACGTTCCAGATGTCGGTGTCGCTGAGCCGCGCCGCGTACCCGTCCATGTCTGCCGACACGCCGTCGTGGATCACCGTGAAGATCTCGCCGTCGCTGCCGCCATAGTCCCATTGAGCATCGGTGAGGTCGGACACCGTCGTGGTGGCCGCCGAGCCGTCGCCTTTACCTTCCGGCCCGTGACACCGGCTGCACATGCGCGTGTAGACGCGCTTGCCGGCACCAGACGATTCGGCCGAAACCGCCACCGGATTCTTGATCTTCGCCGCTTCCGGGTTGCCACCCTTCCGCGGCGCAGTCGGCAATTGAAACAGCGCCACCGCGATCGTCAACAACCAGATTCTCAAATCCTCAGCTCCTTAGCTCCTCAGATCCCCAGCTCCTTAGCTCCTCAGCTCCTTAGATCCTCAGATCCTCAGATCCTTCAGATCCTCAAATTCCAAGACACAGATACTTGATCTCCAGAAACTCCTCCAGCCCGTACTTCGATCCCTCGCGACCGAGCCCTGACTCCTTCACGCCGCCAAACGGCGCGACTTCGGTCGAGATGATGCCGGTGTTGATGCCGACGATGCCATACTCCAGCGCTTCGGCGACGCGCCAGATCCGGGCGACGTCGCGCCCGTAAAAATAGGCGGCCAGTCCGAACTCGGTGTCGTTGGCCAGGCCAACCGCTTCGTCTTCCGTCTTGAATCGAAACAACGGGGCGACCGGACCGAACGTCTCCTCGCGCGCCACCGCCATTGCCGGCGTCACGTCGACCAGGATGGTCGGCTCGAAGAAACGGCCGCCCAGCGCGTGGCGCTTGCCGCCCACCAGCACCCTGGCGCCTTTCGACGTCGCGTCTGCGATGTGGCTCTCGACCTTCTCGACCGCCTTGTCGTCGATGAGCGGCCCTTGCGTCGCCGTGACGTCGATGCCGGGCGCCGGCTTCAGTGTCTTCACGGCGTCAGCGAGCTTGCCGGCAAACGCGTCGTACACCGTAGCCTGAACCAGCAGCCGATTCGCACACACACAGGTCTGCCCGGTGTTGCGATACTTCGACAGCATCGCGCCCTGCACCGCCGCATCCAGATCTGCATCGTCGAACACGATGAACGGCGCGTTGCCACCCAGCTCGAGCGACAGTTTTTTCACGGTAGTGGCGCATTGCGCCATCAGCAGCTTGCCGGTTTCGGTCGAACCGGTGAACGACAGTTTCCGCACGATCGGATTGCTGGTCAGCTCGCCGCCGATCTCGGACGCGGATCCGGTGACGACGTTGAACACGCCCTTGGGCACGCCCGCCCGCTCGGCGAGTTCGGCGAGCGCCAGCGCCGAGAACGGGGTCTGCGACGCCGGTTTGAGCACGACCGTGCAGCCGGCCGCCACGGCGGGCCCCGCCTTCCGGGTAATCATCGCCAGCGGAAAGTTCCACGGCGTGATGCAGGCGACCACGCCAATTGGCTCCTTGACCACGATGATGCGCTTGTCGGCCTGGTGGGCGGGGATGGTGTCGCCGTAGACGCGCTTGGCTTCCTCGCCGAACCACTCGAGGAACGACGCCGCATAGCCGACTTCACCGCGCGATTCAACGATCGGCTTGCCCTGCTCCGCCGTCATCAGCTGCGCGAGATCTTCCTGGTTCGCCATCATCAGATCGAACCACCGGCGCATGATGACGGCGCGCTCCTTGGCCGTCTTCCGGCGCCAGGCCGGAAAAGCGTGCGCGGCGGCAGCGATCGCCGCACGAGTCTCGTTCTTGCCGAGGCGCGGGACGCTGCCGAGCCGTTCGCCGGTCGCCGGGTTGTCGACCTCGATCGCGCCGTTGGATGAGGCGCCGACCCAGGCGCCGTCGATGAATGCAGCTTCACGAAAGAGGTGGTGGTCCTGGAGGAACATGGGGTGATTCTACTATTTGAGGATCTGAGGATCTGATCGCAGGATCTTTTTTGTGAGTGCAAATTCTGCGACGGGTGCGGCCGAATTGGGCGATTCCATTCGTCTTTTGAATTGGCGCGCTTGCTGCAGCCGTGGGCCGCGTGTCTTCACAAGCCAACGCGCTGGCGGGGCGGTTGAAACGGTTCGCCACACGCATCGTGATCTTCGCGCGTGCCATGCCATGGGATCCGTCGGCCGCAGTCCTGGCAAAACAGCTGACCGCCTCTGGCACGGCGCAGTCGGCGAACTACCACGCCGCGCGGCGTGGCCGCTCGCGGGCCGAGTTCATCGCCAAACTCGGCGTCGCCGCCGAGGAAGCGGACGAAACGGAACATTGGCTGACCATCAGCCGCGATGCGCACATCATTTCGACAACTGCGGGACTGGGAAAACTGGAATGGCTGAGCGAGGAAAGCCGCCAGCTTCGGGCGATTCTGGTCGCATCCGCAAGAACGGCGCGCACCAATCACCGCAACCTCAATAGACCCTGAAATCAGATCCCCATGTCAGATCCTCAGATCCTCAAATCCTCAAATTCTCCAATCTCCCCAATCTTCTCCACCCGGAAGTCGGCTGCCGGATACCTGGCGATCGCCGCGGTATCCATGGCGTAATGTCCCTGCCGCACGAACACCGTGGTCAGGCGCTCGCCCCACACCGACTTCATCGCCGAGAGAATACGCAGCTTGTCGTCGATCATCACGTAGCGCCTGGCCGGGTAGCGGCGCTCGACGTCGTCCAGCATCTGCTCCTTGTGAATGTAGACGAGCACCTCGCCCTCGACGGCTGCCCACAAGCCCGAGCGTTCGATCTTGCGCGGCTGAAACACCACATCGCCGTCCGACAGAATCGCGGTCCGGCCGCGCGCTCGTAAGGCGTGGACGGCCTCGAGCGCTCCGGGGTAGAGGCGACTGGAGAACGGGTAGTGCAGCAGGAAGAGCGAAATCTGAAGCACGTAGATCTCGCGCGGGTGCTCGACCCGGTAGCGCTGCAAGGCGCCGAGATAGTCTGCATAGCCGAGCTCGTCGCGCAGCGCCTCGAAAATCTGCCAGTAGCGCCGATCGCACTCCGGACCGAACGCGTCGACCAGGTGCTGCCGCAGGTCGGCGATCACCGCATCGTTGTCGAGCAGCGTGTTGTCGACGTCGATCAGGTAGACAGTGTCTGTCACATGGGTGCCCGGATCACGAAAGCACGAGGTCAGGAAGCGCCACGAAGACATCGCGCGGTCGTTCGAACCTCACCACGAAACACATTCACGAAGCAGCACGACGAAACTATAGACCGCTCCAGCGCCTTCATGTCCTGGCGCCTTCGCGGTCACTGCTCCGGAGGACACGGCGCGTTGGCGTAGCCGGAGCGGAACGGCGTCACCACGCCGGTTGCCGGTTCGAATTTGTGACGCCAGACGCAAGCCGTATCGTTGGCGAGGAGATGGATGGAAATCGACGGCGTCTCGGAGATGGTGCGGACGTAGTGGATGTCGTCGGTCGGCGGCAGCAGCGTGTAACACTCTCCGCGGCCAAGTTCCTGGCGCCTGGCGACTTCGAGATCCGCGTGGGCCGGATCGCTGCCATCGTCCAGGCGGCGATAGACCGTTTCATCCTGCCGGCCGCGATAGATGCCGACCAGCCCCCACGCCAGGTGATCGTGCACAGGCGTTGCCGCGCCCACCGGCACGACCAGCGAGAACAGGCACAACGACTTGTCCTCGGCGCGGTAGAGCGCATACTGTCCGATGCCGCCGCCCATCTTGCTGGTGTCGTCGGGCCGCGCGCAGTGCTCGGGCAGCCATCCGTCCGATGTGAGCAGCGCTTCGAAGGCGGGGCGCAGCGCCTCGACCCGCGCGCCGACGTCAGCGATCGACGCGGAAAGCCGCAGCGTCTCATCGATCAAGGCGCGCAGTCGTGGCGTGTCGACCAGGAATCCGTAGGGTTGGCGTTCGTGCGGTTGCGGATCGTGCGCGTGGCCAAGGTCACACATGCCGTGAGGATACACCGCGCCGGGTTCAACGCGAGCCGTCGGGCGCCACGCAACCAAGCGGCTTCCTGGCCAGCGTCTACTTGTTCGACTCCTCAGGATCGGCCAGCGGCGATTCCGCTGGTCCGGCGATGACCGCGCCGTTGGGCTTGAACCGGGACCCGTGGCAGGGACAATCCCACGTCCGTTCGGCGCCGTTCCACTCGACCAGACAGCCCAGGTGAGTGCACACTGCGGACTTGGTTGTCACACCGCCTCGCGCATCGCGGTAGACCGCGACGGCGCGTCCGTCGAGATGGAGGACGCGGCCGGAGCCTCGTGGCACCGCGCGCACCGATCGTCCCTGACTGCCGGCGAAGCGATCGCGCACGAGATAGTAGGGATAGTCTTTGTTCTCTTTCAGGTAATCCCATAGCCCGGCGATGGTTTTGCGCGCCGGATCGAAGAGCGCACTCCACGGATTGGTCCGGCCGGCCAGGCGATCGGCGGCCATCATGCCGGCGAGGGTGCCGAACGTCAGGCCGTTGCCGGCGTAGCCGGTGCCGGCAAACTGATGCGGCGCCGTCTCGCCGATGAACGGCAAGCCGTCGGCGGTTTCGATCACCTGACCCGACCACCGATGCGAAATCCCTATCGCGCCGACCAGAGACGTCAGCGTCTGCTCGAGCTTCTTGAAGCATTGTGTCGTGTCCGGCGATTGACCGGTCTTGTGATCTTCTCCTCCGAATATCACCAGGTCGTCATCGCGGCGCGGCTCGACGCGCAGGTAGTGGTAGGGACTGGTGGTGTCCCAGAACAGCGCGTCTGGTACACGCCCCTTCTCGACCGGTCCGGCGATCGCGTAACTCGTGTACAGGGCAAGCTTGGTTTGAAACAGCGACGCATCCAGCAGACCTGCGTTCCCCATCAACGGGGTATGGGTGGCCAGCACGATGTCGGCGCAGGCGATCGCGTGCCCGTTGCACGCCAGCGATCGCGGATCGTCGCGGAACGAATCGACGGCGGAGTGCTCGAAGATCATCCCGCCGCGGTCGGTGATGGCTCGGGCGAGGCCGGCGAGGTACCTGCGCGGATGGATTCGCGCCTGACCGTCGAAGCGGATCCCGGGGCGATCGGCAAACGGGACCGACTCGAGAAACGAGGCGTCGAATCCCAGTTCCGAGGCGAGCCAGGCCTCGTGGCGCAGCCGGTCCCTCGCCTCCTGGTCGGCGGGTTGCGTCATCGGCGCGTGCAGGTAGCCCGGCACCCAGGCGAAGTCACAGTCGAGCTCGAGATCGGTGGCGATCGATTCGATCTGAGCAATCGCCGCAAGCCCGGCGTCCCACGACGCCTGGGCGTGATCGCGGCCAAATCGTTCGACCAGCGCCGACAGGCGCTCATCAGTCACCATCGTGAGATGCGCTGTGGTGTGACCGGTATCGATCTGGGCGCAGCGCTCTCGCTCGAGCAATGCGACGCGACGGCCGTCGAGGGTCAGCAAATAGGCAGCGGTCAGTCCCGTGATGCCGCCACCGACCACGACCACGTCCACCTCTTCATCGTGGTCGAGCTTGGGGAATCGTGGCAGAGACGCGGTATCTGTCCAGTATGGCTGGGTGGCAAGAGACGACTTGGTGTTCACACCTTGACCTGTAGCAAGCGCGTCGCCAAGATGGACGCGCCCGAATGCCACGCCTTCGAGTCAACACTCCTCTCTGGCTGGGACGCGATTCCGCCGCCCGCCACGTTCGATTTTCGACCCTGACCCGCGCGCTCGACGTGGACATCGCCATCGTTGGCGGCGGAATCACCGGCGCCGCGCTCGCGTGGCGATTCGCCGATGCCGGCGCTCGCGTCGCCCTCGTCGAAGCGTCGCGGATCGGCCGCGGCAGCACCGCCGCAAGCACCGCATTGCTCATGCAGGAGCCGGATACCGATCTGGCCGAGCTCTCGCGCCGTTACGGTCCAGGGAAGGCGCAGCGGATCTGGCGGCTCAGCGTGCGCGCGACCCGCGACTTCATCGAAACGTTGACGCGGCTGCGGATCGACTGCGACCTGGCCCGGCGCGATTCGATCTATTACGCCACCGACGCCGCGGATGTCCGCCGTTTGCGCGATGAGTACCGGAGAAGGGTGGCCGCCGGCTTCGACGTACAGTGGCTGAGAGGTAAGGCGCTGCGGCGTGCCGTCCATTTCGGCGCCGCCGCGGCGATCCGGACGCGCGGCAACGCCCAGGTTGATCCGTTTGCCGCATGCGTGGGGCTGATGCGGGCCGCGCAACAAGCGGGCGCGCGGGTCTTCGAGCGGTCGCCGGTGCAGTCCATCCGCGCCACCGCGAACGACGTGCGCCTGCACCTAGGTCGCGGCTCAATCCGCGCCGATCGCGTCGTCATTGCCACCGGCTACGCGACGCCGTTCTTCAAGCCCCTGCGCGCGCGGTTTCGCATGCTCAATACGTATGTGGTGGCGACCCGCCCGCTGACGCCTGCCGAGCGCCGCCGCATCGGACCCGGCGCGGCCATGCTGTGGGATACTGGCCGACCGTATCACTACGCGCGCTGGACATCCGACCACCGGCTGATGCTGGGTGGCCGCGACCGGCCGGTGATGCCGGAACGCCAGCGTCAGCAGGCGATCGAGGACGGCACGCGGGGCGTCAAAAGCGATTTTGCCGAGCTCTATCCCGCGCTCGCCGACGTCGAGATCGAGTGCAGGTGGGAGGGCCTGTTCGCAACCACGCCGGACGGCCTGCCCTATATCGGCCCCCACCACCGCTATCGGCGCCACCTGTTCGCGCTCGGCTACGGCGGCAACGGCATGACCTTCGGCTTCCTCGCTTCGCGCCTGCTGCTCGACTGGTACCGAGGCGACCGCTCAGACGACCACGCGCTCTTCAGGTTCTCACGATGACGACCGTTCGACCTCGATGGTGCAATCGGTGAGGACGGCGGCAAGCGCGCCGACCGCAGCGAGCACCGGGGCCACCACCGTGCCGACGACACCGACGGTGAGCGGGAATTCGGCAATGCTCCGGCCGTCCTGCTTGATGATGATGCGGCGGACGTTGCCTTCGTGCAGCAGCTTCTTTACCGCGTCCACCAGCTGGCCGGCGGCGACCTTGAACGATTCCTTGAACGTCGATTGATCCATATCGCTATATACGTGCGCGGCTTGTCACGCGATCGTCGAAAAGCGGCCGCAGCCCTGTTCGCGAGAAAAACGGTACAGCCGCTTCTTCACGACAGGTCGTCCAGCGCGCGCGACAGATTCAGCAGGCCGCGGCCGAGCAGCGACGCGCTGCAGCCGAAACTGAGCCGGATGTGCCGGGGCGCCTCGAAAAAGCGGCCTGGAACCACGAGCGTCGACGCGTTTTTCACCAGATGCCGGACCAGCCGGTCGCTGTCGATGGCCGATGGCAGGCGCGGGAACACGACGTTGCCACCTTCGGGGATGACAGCGCGCAACCGCGGCTCGCGGCCGAAGTAGGTCCGCAGCTGCGCCAGATTGGGATCGAGAATCGCGTGCGCGCGGCGGTCGAGGTCTCGAAGCCGTCGAAAGGCGGCGAGCGCCATGCGCTCGCCGGCGGCGACGCTGTTGTTCGTCACCAGATCGTTGATCCGCTGCGCGCGCGCAATCATTCCCGGCGGCCCGAGGATCCATCCCGCCCGCACTCCGTCGAGGCCGTAGGCCTTGGTCAGGCTGTTGGTGGTCAGCACGTTCGGCCCGGCATGGACACAGGACTCGGGCCGGCTTCTGAACAGGCACTCGAGGTAGACCTCGTCGACCAGCAGGTGCGCCTTGACGCGCGCGAGCATGCTCGCCATGGCGCGGAGGGTGGCCATCGGTACGCGCGCGCCTGAGGGATTGTGGAGGTTGCTGATCACCGCCAACCGGGTCTTGTTGGTCACCAGCGACGCGAAGCGATCGAGATCGACGGCGTAGCCGTCCTCGAACCGCCGATCGAGCCGGCGCACCCGATAACCAAGGGTGCGCGGGATCTGCAGCAGCGGTTCGTAGGTCGGACGCTCGACGATGATCTCGGTACCCTGGGTGCAGCCGTCGAGTGCGGTGACGCAGGCCAGCCAGTTCGCATAGGTGGCGCCCCCCGAAATGCCAAATACCTGACTGGGCCTGGCGTCGTAGCGCGCGGCGATGGCGTCGCGCAGCGGCGTGTAGCCATGCTTCACCGGGAGCGTCGCCACCAGATCCGAGGCGGTCAGCCCTAACACCGACGGCGGGCACAGGGCGACACCGCTGCGCGCGAGGTTGACCTCGACCCGCGGCAGCGACTTGGCCCACGTGATGTAGGCAAGCGCCGGGAACTTCACGGACGTGCCGGCGTCGGCAGCGGCGCCATCTGTGCCGCCGGCAACCGGGGCAGCATCTCGTCGCGCATCGCCAGCTGGTACAGCGTGGCCGCGATCGCCATCGCCGATGTCTTGACATCGTCTTCGATGACGCGTTCGTAGGTGTCGAGATTGGTGTGATGCGTGTGCGTGTTGTATTCGATCGGGTCCTGGCTGAACCCGATCCCGGGCAGCCCGACGTGGTTGAACGCGGTGCTGTCGGTGCCGGCGATCGCGCGGCTGGTCGTGGCTGCTGCACCGGTGACGCCAAGGTCCTGGAACGGCGCCAGCGCCGCACGGACGACTGCCGCGGCCGCCGGCGGACCGAATACGCCAGCGCCGCGGGCCCGTCCGGTGCCCGAGTCGATGTTGAGATAGGCCACCAGCTTCGAGTACTCCGGCTGCTTCTGATGCTCGAAGGAGCCGAAGTGCTCCTTGACGTAGGCCTGCGAGCCGAGAATGCCCTCTTCTTCGCCGCTCCACAGCGCGACGCGAATCGTGCGGCGCGGCACCACAGCGAGCGCCTTCAGAATCCGCGCCGCCTCCATCATCGTGGCGCAGCCAATTGCGTTGTCGGTGGCCCCGGTTGCCGACTGCCACGAATCCAGGTGACCGCCGAGCATCACGATTTCGTCCTTCTTGTCGGTGCCCGCGATCTCCGCGATCGTGTTGTAGGCGGTGCGGCCCTCCGGATAGATCTTGTTGACGATGTTGAACTCGAGCTCGACGGGGGTGCCGTCGGCGAGAATGCGCGAGATGCGGCCGTAGTCCTCGTTGCGCATCACCACGGTCGGCACCGCCCTGGCGAGATCGTAAGTGCGGTTGTTGAAGGCGACGATCTGTCCGTGCGCGCGCGCGGCGTCGTTGACGCGCAGCCTGGCGCCGTTGGCGACCAGGAACGCATCGACCTGTTCGTCGATTTGACGTGCGGTCATCGGCGGCGGCGGTTGGCCCGCTCGGCCGCCGCGGCCGCCTCGACCGAACTGGCCGGCGTTTGGATTATTGGGGTCGTACTGCTCGCGTACCTGATCGTCGGGCCGGCGCTTGGCCGGCGGATTGATGTTCACCGGCACGAACGTGTGTTTGCCGACGAGCACGATGCGTCCCTTGACCTGGTCCTTGCTGGCGTCGAGAAAGGCGGTGAGCTGCGCCGGCGTCGGCCGGTCCGGCATCTGGAGCTGGTACGCCTGTGCCGCGACGGTACCGTCGGTGCCGGGCGTCCAGGCCAGGACCTCACAGGTCAGCTGATCCTTCACCGGCGAGGTGATGTGCGCGGAAAAACGTTCGTTCACCCAGCCGGGATGACCGAAGTCCCACGGCTCGAGGTGGCCGTTGACGAACCCCCAGGACTGCATCTGCGCGATCGCCCATTCCCCGGCGGCCTTCAGGCTCGGCGATCCGGTGACGCGAGGCCCGTAGACGTCTGCCAGCATGTGCAGCGTCTTCATGATCTGGGAATGGCTGTTCTCTTCCTGGCGGATCCTGGCGGTGATGTCGGCGTCCATGCGCGACTGCGCCGCCATCGGGGCGAAGAGGGCGAGGACCAGAGCGGCCGCGGACAGGTGTCTGATCATGGGCAGATGTTAACTTCGGGTCGCGTCCCGCGTATATAGAAGGTAATGACGACACGCATCGCGGTTCTCAGTCTGATGCTGCTGGCCGGCGCTCCGGCGTCCGGCGTTGCCGGGCAGGCAAAACCGGCCGCGGCCCGGGCGGCCGAGGCGGCGGCGCCGCCGGTGGTCGACGAGCAGACGGCGCGCGAAACGCGGGAGCGGCTGCACCAGATTCTCGAACAGTATCCGCCGTCGCTCGGACAGGTGTTGCGGCTGGATCCGTCACTGCTCACCAGGCCCGACTACCTGGCGCCCTATCCGACCCTGGCGTCCTATCTGTTGCAGCATCCGGAAGTGGCCCACAACCCGGTGTTCTTCCTGGGCGGCGCGAGCCTCGGGCCACAATACGGCGACAGCCGCTCCCGCGCGATGAGCGCCATCGAGAACGTCTTCATCGGCCTCGAGGTCCTGCTCGGCATCGTCACCGCCATTTTCACCTTCGCCTGGCTGGCGCGAGCCGCAATCGAACACCGGCGCTGGCTGCGCGCGGCCAGGATCCAGACCGACGCGCACAACAAGATCGTCGATCGCCTCTCGTCGAACGAAGACCTGCTCGCCTACATGCAGTCGGCGACCGGCCAGCGGTTCCTCACGGCGTCGCTCGGCGTCCCGAAGACACCCGAGGCGATGCCGCAGCTGATCGGTGCACCGTTCAATCGCATTCTCTGGTCGGTGCAGGCCGGCATCGTGCTCGCCGCGGCCGGCGTCGGCCTGTGGCTGGCCAGGAATGGCGTGATCGAGGAAGTCGCCCAGCCGCTGCAGGTCGTCAGCATCCTGGCGATCGCGCTCGGGATCGGCTTCGTGCTGTCGGCGTTCGCCTCCTACGCGATGTCGCGCCAGCTTGGACTGATGCCGCCGCACGTGCCCCATGCGTGACGTGGCGCTCTCGGCACTCGAGCGGTTCGGCGCCGCGGCCGACAGCGAGGACACGTTTCAGATGGACGAGGACGCGTTCCGCGTGTTCTACGAGCGCACGGCGCGGCCAGTCTGGGCTTATCTGTCGCGGATGTCCGGCGATCCGCGTCTCGCCGACGACCTGCTGCAGGAGACGTACTATCGCTTTCTGCGCGCGCAGGTCAGCCACGAGAGCGAGGCGCACCGGCGCAACTACCTGTTCCGGATCGCGACCAACCTGGTGCACGACCTCCGGCGGCGTCCACGTCTCGACCAGGCCCAACTGGCGGATGGCACTCACGGCGCCGAGCATGCGGACCCGCAGTCGGCCGACGTTGCCGGCGGCGCCGTTCGTCGCCTCGATCTGTCGCGCTCGCTGGCGCGCCTGAAGCCGCGCGAGCGCGAGCTGCTGTGGCTGGCCTACGCCCAGGGTTCGTCGCACAAGGAAATCGCGGAAACGCTCGGACTGAAGACCGCGAGCGTGAAGCTGCTGCTGTTTCGTGCGCGGCGGCGGCTGGCCGCTTTGCTGCGGGAGGGTGGACGTGATCGCTGAGTGCCCGCGGGAAGCCGAGGTGCTGGAGGCCGTCACGTTCGGACGCTGGCCCGAGCGCTGCGGCGGCCTGGCCGCCCACGTGTCGTCGTGCGAGGTGTGTGCGGATCTTGCCGAGGTCGCGCGTGCGCTCCACGACGATCGCGTCGCGCGCTGCCAAGAGGCGGAACCGCCCGCAGCGGGCCCGGTGTGGTGGCGGGCAACCATCCGCGCCCGGGCGGAGGCTGCACGCACGGCGACGCAGCCGATCTTGGTGCTGCAGGGGATTGCGGGCGCCTGCTTGGTCGGCGCGGCTGCGGGGCTGGTGACCATCGCGTGGCAGTCGATGCATTGGGTGGATCGAATCGGCGAGCTGGCCGTGCGGCTCCACAGCCACCGCGCCGACATCGCATCGGCGACGGCGCTCGCCGCCGGCCACGGCCTGCCGATTGTCGTCGCGGTAGCCGCCGGCCTCGTGCTGGCGCCGCTCGCGCTCTACATCACGCTGGCCGACGACTGAGCCGCGCTGCGCGACGGGAGCGAACGGGCGCGACGCCATGGAAAAGGGTGGGCTCGCCTCCCCGAATCAGGGCGGCCACTCGGCGATAGATTTTCTCTAGCCGGCCTGGCTTACGCCAGCGGCATAATGCGCCTGGTCCGCGGGCCCAGCTGGCGTATCGAGAGCGCGGCGGCCCAGCGAGTGGTCGCCGGCCCACGCGTGATAGCCGACCGGCTTGACGCCGGCTCCGGCGTGCGGCCATCGAGCGTGAAGCGCCACAATCGCTGCGGGCCGTCCCGCCTCGACCCGGATCACCGAGAGGTGCGCACCATCGGGCGTCACTGTCGGCGAGTACTCGCTCTCCAGCGTCCGCGTGACCCTCGTCGTGACTACACCGGCAATGATTTCAGATCGCGACCTCCGAGGCGGATGAACATCTCCTCGTCTTCCCGACTCTGTAGCAGCGACCACGCCGCAGCCATGACGAAGAAGGCCACTCCAAGAATGAACCACGCGCGCATGCCCGCCTCCACTCGGATCGAGTGCACTCTTCGTACCGATCTACGGCTCAGCTGCCGGCTCGCTCGCCGCGAAGTTACCTGGCCTCATAAGGCCCGAAGACGCTCAACACGGTTCGACGCTCGGTCGTGTCGTCCAGCACGTAGACGCGATAGCTGTCTCCGCCCGGCGCGACGCGAACGACGATGTGGCCGTGATCGGCTTTGAGTTGACCGGCGCGGGCGCCAATGCTCGCCTTGGTGGGCGCGCGTAGCAGCGTCGCGAAAATATCGTGCGGGCCGGGATAGAGGCGCATGGTCAGCATGCGCTTGAGCGCGTCCTGCGACGGGTGCGTGGGCGACCACGACGGCAGGATCATCACCGGCGACCGCAGCGTCGCGAGAAAGATCTCGCTCTCCGGATCAATGGAGCCGTGATGATTGACAACGTGCACATCGGTCGGACCGATGGCTCGAGCTACCACCGATTCGACCGATTGCCAGGCGGGAGCGCCGGCGTCTGGCACACCCGGCATGTCTCCGCCCGTGAAGAGATCGAACCGGCCATCGCGCAGCCTGACGCCGATGCTGCACATGTTCTCCGACGGCCGATCGGCGGCGGCGATCGAGGCGAGCGGCGGAAAGATGTGGGCGACCCCCTCGCCACGTCCGGTCCAGACGTCGCCGTCGGCGGCAACGTTACGGAGCTCGACCTGAGGAAATGCGGCGGGATCGTGACGCAGCACGATTTGATCCGCGCGACCGACACGAATGCGCTCCACCGCCAGGTTCTGCGCGCGCCGCTTCGCGAGAAACGCCCGATAGCTCGCAAAGACGGGATCGGTCGGGGATGGCGGCAGGTAGTCGTCGCCGCGGTCGATCAGCGTCGCGATCGGAATGCGACTGGCGACGTCCTGCAAGCCGCCGATGTGGTCGGCATGGAAATGTGTGAGCAGCGCATAGTCGAGCCGCGTCACGCCCATGCGGAGAAGGTAGTCGGCGATCCACGCCCCGGCCGTCCGCGTGGCGTTGGGCCGCGGGTCCGTGTCCGCCAGCGCCTGCCCGTCAGCCACCGCGCCTGCATCGATCAGCAGCGTGGTGCCATCCGGAAAGACGACGAGAGCGGCGTTGCCGCGGCCGGTGGAAATCTGGTGGAAATCCAGCGTGCCGCGAGTCCAGGGCGGAAGCGATTCTGCAGGCGCTGGAGGCGACTGAGGGAACGGTAACGGAAGAGACGGTAACGGAGGAGACGGTGACGGAGGAGACGGCGAGAACGGCATCACACAGAGAAACAGAGCAACGGAGAGCCAAGGTTTCATGATCCCAGCCCGCATTCCCTCATTCCCGTTCCCTGATTCCCGAGCCCTGAGCCCTTCGCCCTGTTCTATTCCCCATCCCGAACGCCGAGCCCCTGCCGGACGTGCCCTTCATGATGGCGCGAATGCCAGGCGTAGAGCGCCAGCGCCTCGTCGATCGAAACCGGTCCCAGTTCCGGATGGACATACACCCTGGCCGACTCGGCCTCTCCGAATCCGCGCAGGAACATCACCCAGCGGCGATGGAGCGCCTCGAGCAGGGCGAGCGACATCTCGGCAGGACCGGTTCTCGCCTCAGGCAGCTCGGCCCACCTGGCTTCGTCGTATGCCTTGATGGCCGGCGCGTCCTCGGTGATCGCGAACTTCATCCGCACGTAGGCATTGATGTGACTGTCGGCGACATGATGAACGACCTGCCGCACGGTCCAGCCGCCCGGTCGATAGGGTGTGTCGAGCGCTGCATCGCTGCGCCCCCGGACGAGCGACACCAGTGCTGCCGGCATCCGCTCGATTGTCTCGATATGTCGCGCGCGCGTCGCACGATCGAGCGAGCCCCGCAGTCGGTCGAAGCGGCCCACCGGGTATCGCAGCTGTTCGAGATCGGTCATCGCATCCTCCTGCTGATAGAATTCGTGCCGCGAGGCATTCCATATGTTACGAGCATCCGTCACCTTTACTGTCGCAATCTCTTTCATGATCCTGATGCTTCCCGCTCAGGGATCAATGCCGCTGCACGCGCAGCAGACGCCGGCCGGCGGTGGCCGCGGCGGCGGCGCGACCCAGGCGGCAGCTGGACCCATTCAGTCAATCGAGGCCCGCACTGCGGGCATGCAGAAGATCGAGGGCTTCTTCCCGCTGTACTGGGAAGAGCGCACCGGATCGATGTTCCTCGAGATTCCGAAGCTCGATACCGAGATCCTGCTGAACACCGGCCTGGCGGCCGGGCTCGGCTCCAACGACATCGGCCTGGATCGCGGCGGCGGCGGCGGCGCGCGGATCGTGTCGTTCCAGCGCATCGGTCCACGCGTGCTGATGACCCAGCCGAACATGTCGTTCCGCTCGAGCAGCGCCAACCCGCTCGAGCGCAAGTCGGTGGAAGATTCGTTCGCCAAGTCGGTGCTGTGGGGCTTCACGGTCACCGGCGAGTCGAGCGGCCACGTCCTGGTTGACGCGACCGATTTCATGCTGCGCGACGTGACCGGCGCCGCCAACTCGCTGCGGCCCGGCACCTATCGGCTCGATCGCACCCGCAGTGCCTTCTACCTGCCGCGCACGAAAGCGTTTCCGAAGAACACCGAAGTCGAAATGACGCTGACCTTCGTGAACGAGGCAAGCGGCGGACGCGGCGGCAACGCGGCGGGCCCGCAGCAGGGTCCCGGACCGATTCCCGAGAACGGCGGCGGGCGCGCCGGCGGTGGCGGCGGCGGACGCGGCGGCGGTCTCTTCTCCGGCTCGGTGGCGAGCGTGACGCCGTCGGCCGGGGCGGTCACGATGCGCGAGCACATGTCGTTCGTCGAGCTGCCCGACAACAACTACAAGCCGCGCTACGACGACCCGCGCGCCGGATACGGCGGCCTGACCTTCGTGGACTACAGCGTGCCGATCGGCGAAACGATGCAGATGCGCTTCATCCGCCGCCATCGCCTGGAGAAGAAGGATCCGAGCGCGGCGGTGAGCGAAGCGGTCAAGCCGATTCAGTACCTGGGTCGACTCGGGGGCACCGGAAGACGTGAAGAAGGCGCTGGTGGAGGGTGCGAGCTGGTGGGCGCAGGCGTTCGAGGCCGCCGGGTTCCGCAACGCGTTCAAGGTGGACGTGCTGCCCGACGGCGCCGATCCAATGGACATCCGCTACAACATGATCAACTGGGTCCACCGCTCGACGCGTGGCTGGAGCTCCGGCGGATCGGTGGCCGACCCGCGCACCGGCGAGATCCTCAAGGCGACCGTCACGCTCGGATCGCTGCGCGATCGGCAGGACTTCCTCATCTTCGAAGGACTGACCTCGCCCTATATCACCGGCAACGAAAAGCCGCAGGAGCCGTACCTCGCGGCGCTCAAGCGGATCCGCCAGCTGGCCGCGCACGAGGTCGGCCACACGCTCGGCCTCGGCCACAACTACTACGACAGCGAAAAAGGCTGGATCTCGGTGATGGACTATCCCCATCCCCTCGAGAGCCTGAAACCGGACGGGACGGTGGACGTGTCCGACGCCTACCCGCAGAAGATCGGCGACTGGGACAAGGTCACGATCAACTACGGCTATCGCCAGTTCGCCCCGGGCACCGACGAGAAGCCGGCGCTCACCAAGATTCTCGACGAAGCATGGGCGCAGGATCTGCGCTACATGACCAACCAGGACACCGACTCGAACCCGAAGGTCGAGCAGTGGTCGAACGGCGTCGATCAGGCCGACGAGCTCTATCGCCTGATGAAGGTGCGCCGCGCCGCGCTGAACAAGATCGGCGAGCACACGATCAAGGCGGGCATGCCCACCGCGATGGTCGAAGAACCGCTGGTGCCGATCTTCATGTATCACCGCTACGCGGTCGAATCGGCGGCGTCGATGGTCGCGGGACAGGACTACATCTACGCCATGCGCGGCGACAACCGGACACCGACCAAGGGCGTCGGCGTGGACGATCAGCGCAAGGCACTCGACGCGCTCGCCATGACGCTGCGGCCGTCCGAGCTCACCGTGCCGGCGCCGGTCCTGGCACTGATCACGCCGCGGCCGCCCGGCTGGGGCATGCATCGCGAGCTGTTCCCGCGGACCACCGGCGACACCTTCGATCCGCTGAGCCCGGCCACGGTTGCCGCGGACGTGACCATCGGCTTCACACTGCAACTTGATCGTGCCGCGCGCATGGTGGCGCAGCATGCCGTCGATGCGCGCTTTCCCGGTCTCGAGGACGTGATCGATCGCCTGGTCGTGGCGACCTGGGATGCCGCGACCGCGTCGCCCTATGAGGCGGCGGTCCGGCGGGCGGAAGAGCGGGTGCTGGTCGATCGCCTCATGTGGCTCGCCAACTCGTCGCCCAACGGCCAGGTGCGCGCGATTGCCTCGTACAAGCTCTCGAAGCTGGCGGCGCGGGCGAAAACGGCGGTCAACCGGACCGAGTTGGATACGGCGCAGCGGCAATTGCTCGCCGCCGACATCAAGCGCTTCCTCGAGCGGCCCCTCGACCTCGCACGACCGTTCCAGCATGCGACGCCCGACGCGCCGCCGGGCGCGCCCATCGGCGATCCCGGCCAGGACTGGCTGGCGCCGCCGCCCGATTGGGGCGGCTCGCGATCCTGGAACATGGACTACTGGGAAGAGTTCCCGCCGATGTAGGTTGGATACGGAGGACCACAGTTTTCGCCTTTGGCGGGGGGCGATCTATCGCTTGTCGTTCTCACCGGCGACACCCCCGACGTGTTCGAAAGTGTCAGTGGCAGCACGATATCCGAGGCCGAACGTCCACCAGCCTGACGGTTTCACGCCGAGCTGCGCGAAGACCGGCCGGAGAGCGCTCTTGAGAACCGCCTTCACCAGGTGCCGGCCTTCCATAGTCAGGAACAGCGGACGGATCCGTACGAACCTGGGCGTCCAGTCACGCTCGAAATACACGAGACCCATCAACCCCCTGCGCCTGAACATATCCTGTCGCTTCTCGCGATAGTCGGGGAGACCGCGCGGAAATAGACGCTGCACTCGGTCTCGGAACCCTTGATACGCTTCGCGCTTCAGGGGAAGAAGAAGGACGAGCCTTTCTGGCGCGACGCAGCGAGGAGCCTGGGCAATCTCCCACAGTAGCCCCTCGGTGTTGCCGGCCACGCGCAGCACCACCAACCGCGCGTAGGTCAGCCAGCCGATCACAGTATTCTGCCATTCGTCATCGCTGACGTACATGCGGAGCGCTCCGGCTGCACGACATGAACATCGAGATCGACGATGGCACGTCTCAGGTGCGGATTACGGCAGAGTAGCGTGGGCACGGCGTCTCCTTTGCACTCGGAGTGAACAGGAGGTGCCCATGAAAGCGATCGTGCTCTGCGGTATGACTTTGATGGCCGTGGCGCCGGCCTTCGCACAGACAGGCGCGCAATCAGGCGCGACGAACAAGACCATCACGATGACCGGCTGCGTGGGCAGCAGCGCAGACTCATCCGGATTCGTCCTGGGCAACGCGTTGGTCATCCCGGGAACGCCTCAGCCCGGGCAACCTGATCCGACACCGGCACCGCTGCCGCCGACGATGACTCCGCCAACCGCTCAGGCAACTGGAGTGACACCCGTGCCGCCAGCGATCGCCGCGACGACTCCGCCTCCGACGTCGACAGTGGCGCGGCCGGGAACGGTGCCGCAACCGGCGAGCACTGCGCAGGTTCCTCCGAGAACGCCGGCCGCCGGCGTTCCTCCGCCGGCGAGCCCGGCGCAGGTTCCGCCCACGGCGTCTGGCGCCGCGGTGCCGCGGCCGGCGAGTCCGACCCAGATTCCCGCACCTGCGCCAGCCGGCACCACGGCTGCTGTCGGAACAGCGGGAACGACACCCACCAGCGTGACCGGTACGAGTGGGGTTCTCACAGGTGGCGCAACCGGAAACCCGCCCGCAGCAGTCGGGGGCTATCGGTTGTCGGGGACCGACATGACGTCGTGGTCAGGACGGCGCGTGCAGGTGGTGGGCACGTTCAGCCCGTCTACCGCAACGGCCGCGGGGACGACAACGACGGGAGCGGCTGGCGCACCGGCGGCTCCGCCGCTCGAGTTCAGGGTGCAGAGCGTGCAACCGGCGTCCGGGCCGTGTCCGAAATAGCTTCGTAACACGCTTCACAACACGGGCGGGGGCGCTCTCAGGCTGTCACTCACCGCCGGGCGAAGGCCCGGCCTTCTTAACCGGCCTTCTTACGGCGCGACCCTCGAAGAGGGTGAAACATTCACCACCCTGGAGCTCAAGATCAACTTCTTGCGCCCGGTGAGGCGCGCCCGCCTCGTCGCCGACGGCCTCGTCGTCCTGCGCGGCAAGACCGTCGGCATCGCGGAATGTTCCGTGACCGACGAGCGCGGCCGGCTGATCGCACGGGCGACCAGCACCTGCCTGACGCTTCGCGGCGAGCAGGCGCGCGGAAGGAAGGGGGGTCACCGCGAGCGGCGGGTCCCCCGCCCCGCTCGACGCTACTTCCCGCAGCCGCAGCGGGCCGCCGCGCCGTTCGACACGCGCCGGTAGGGATAGTGTTCGGCGGTGAGCGCGTCCACCGTTCTTCCACGCATTGCCCGCACACGCGAGTTGCCACTCGCCCGCCACCCAGGCGATATCCTGCAGTGTGACGGCCAGCGCGATCTCGAGAATCATGGCGTCTGCTGCCGCGAAGTCTACGGGGGCGACCGGTGGGCCGAGGTAGGAATGCGACCCCGCGATCTTGTATAGTGGCGCCCTCCTCACCGACGCGACCCGACGCGCGAACCCGTCTTCCCTGAAATGGGGACCCCTATGCGCTGGCTGCTCACGACCGTCTGCCTGCTGGCGTCGCTGGCGCCCGTGAGGGCTGACGACCGCCTGCCCTCCCGTCCCATCGAGGTGCCGCTGGCGGCGGTGCCCGACCATGGTCCGTGGAGCTTCGACCTGATCGACTTTCGCGAAGGCGAGCGGCTCACGCGCGAACACATCCTGCCGCACGCGGACGCCGATCCGCACACCTTCTTCATCGTGAAGCAGCACCTCGGCGTGGCGGGCGGATACGACAACGGCATCGCGCACGGCAGCGTCGGCTACTACCTGACCGTGGCGGAGTGGGGCCGGTGGAACTTCGGCGTACCGTCGATCGAGGTCGGGATCGGGCGCTACCCCATGATCGACCGGCTGTCGCAACGGTCGATCATGAAAGATCAGCTGACGTTCATGGTGAGCATCACCTCGGCGCACTACCGCGTCGGCTACCTCCGCGCGTGGGGTGTGAACTGCTATCTCAATCTCGAGCAGGTGTTCGACCTCCACGAAAACCGCACCGGCTCCCAGATCGGACTGTCGTTCAGCACGAAATGAGCGCGACGCGGTCGAGACGTGCTACCGTCCTGACGCGGCGCGGCCCAGGTCGACCGCTTTGAATCCAGCCTCGCCCCAGTTCATGACGAAAACGCTGAAGCCCTGCTTCATGCGCATCTCGATGTCGGCAGGAGTCGCCGGAAAACCGCACGGCACATGGAACTCCTTGCACGCCGCCAGCACCGTCTGGATGGCGTTCTCCCAGCCCGCCTGATCGAGCACACGCTCGCCGGCGGCGTTGGTGGTCGAGAACACCTGGCGGAGTGTGCCCGCACCCGGCCACAGCACGCCGATCCCTTGCACCTGCGCGATCTCGCGGACGTGCGCAAGTCCTTCTTTGCTCTCCACGATGGTCCAGTTCACGAGCTCGCCGTCGGGGTTGAGCGGCCAGAGGTCGGCCTTCTGCTTGTACTGCGCCTCGGTCATGCCCCAGATCGCCGGCGCCATGCCGACTTCCTCCGGGCGGGTGCCTCCGTTGGACTTGAAGCGCATCGCGGCGATGCCGGTGCGCACCTCCGCGGCGCTCTCGGTCTCGACGAACATGATGCCGCTGACGCCGAGGTTGAGCTCGCGGCTGATGTTGTGGGCGGCGCTCGCCGTGTCGGGCGCGATCTTCGGGGTCTTGACCATGAACGGATGCGGGAAGCGCGGGAATGGCGTCCTGGTGAGGGCGCCGGCGTCTGCGGCGGCCTTGATGAAATCGGTGACGCCGGCGATGGCGCGATCCACGCCCCCTTCCATGCTGCCGTTGAACAGGAAGTCGGCATCAGGGTAGGCGAGCGCCTGCTTGGCCCATTCCGACGGCGATTGCATGATGGCGCCGGGCGGCGGCGGTCCGCCGCGGCGCCCCTGCGGGTTTCCTGGCCAGTAGACGCCGAATTGTGGTTTCTTCTGCTCGAGAAGGTCGATCATCGGGTTGAGGTGATGACGCGACTGTGCCTGAGCGGCAACAAACCCAATCCCGAACGCAATTACCAACGCAGTTGCTGCCACTCGAGTGCGCATCAGTCCTCCGTCAACGTTTGAACCGCTCTGAACGAGGTCCGACTCCAGCTCTGGCCCGACCTCTGATCCGGTCTCTGACCACTTCTGACCGCAGCGCTGACCTTCGGCTATGCCCACTCGCCGCGGCGCATGACCGGCTCGACGCTGCCATCGGCCAGAACACCATGGACATCCAGTTCCGGCGACCCGATCATGAAGTCGACGTGCGTGGCGCTGCGATTGCCACCCGCACGCTCGAACTCTTCGTCGCTCATCATCTCGCCGCCGCGCAGGGTGAACTTGTAGGCGGCGCCGAGCGCGACGTGGCTCGCGGCGTTCTCGTCAAACAGTGTGTTGTAAAAGAGGACGCCGGTCTGCGCGACCGGCGAACTGTGCGGCACGAGCGCCAGTTCCCCGAGCATGGCCGCACCACTGTCCATCTTCACCAGCCGGCTCAGGACCTCTTCCCCCTTCTCAGCCTTCACGTCGATGACCCGTCCGCGCGCGAACGTGAGGCTGAAGCCTTCGATCAGCGTGCCGCCGTAGCTGAGCGGCTTGGTCGACCGTACCGTGCCCTCGACGCGATCCTTGTGCGGCATCGTGAACACCTCCTCGGTCGGCAGGTTCGGCGCGAAGCGGATGCCCGACGCGCTGGCCGAGCGGCCACCGACCCAGATGTGGCCTGGCGGCAAGCCAATGGTCAGCGCTGTTCCCGGTCCGGTGTACCGCAACGATGTGTACTGCTTGGCATTGAGCCGATCGGTGCGCGCCGCCAGCTCCGCTAGGTGCGATTCCCACGCCGAAATCGGATCGGGACGATCGAGCCGGCACAGGCGTTCGATCGCTCCCCACAACGCCGTCACCTGCTCAGCCGGTGGGAGATCCGGATAGACGCGTGCCGCCCATGTCCCCGCCGCCGCAGCAACCACGCCCCAATTGGTCTGATTGCGTGAGATGTGTTCGCGAAACGGGCGGACGCCGCGCGCGGTCGCCTGCTGCACGGCGGCGACAATGTCGGGTGGGTAGTCCTTCAGCTGATCCGGATCGTTCGCATAGATCGAGAGCACCGCATGCCCCGCCTCGACGTGCGCCACCAGCGCACCGGGCATCCACGCCGAAAACTCGTCAAAGGAATCGCGCGGCGCGTGTTCCAGCCGGGCGCTGAGCAGCGCATCGTCACCCCACAACGTTTCGACAAGCCGGGCGCCGGCGTCGTATGCCGCGATGGTGATTTGGCGCACGAGCGGCGCAGCCTCCAGTGAACAACCGCCGTTGGCGACCGGCCCAATGATCAGCAGGCGCTGACCCGCCTGGAGGTTGAGGCCGATTCTCACTGTCAATTCGGCGTATGTCCGCAGCATGCGGTCGAAGTCCGTGAGCATCCGCGAGCGATTGTACATGCCCGGGGCTCGCAGCGCCCGGTCATGCGCCGGCGCAATTGCTGACACTCAGTTCGTTTCGAACGGCAGACCCGATCAAATGCTTCCGGTCGGATGGTGCAACGGCGCGAAGTCCCGCAGCTGCGTCGATAAAGGTCGGACGGGTGGTTCGTCGATGCGACCACCGTCACGAGGTCTCCAGACCTGGCGCATGACAGCGTGCGCTGCATGGCCGGCGCGCCCCGATGACCGACGATCCGATTGTCCACCCGATGCGGACGAGCTGTCGCCGGGCCGCGAAAGCTTCACGGCTCGCGCAATGGCAGCAGCAAAGATGGCTGAGCCTTATCGGACACGCGGTCGGACGATTCCGTCACCGTTGTCGCGAATCCGTCCACCCGACCGGCTAACGGTCCGCGGATCACCCTGACTTCACCGGCGCCCGCCCTGGCCCGGCCCTTGCGAACGCAAGGGTTGTGTCTCAGACGCGACGCAGTCTGTTTGGCTTGACTCTGCTGGCCGTCGTCATCGGCGGCGCATGGCTCTTCGCCGCCAGCTCGATCGGCGGACCGCTGCCGCCGCTGTTTCCGCCCGGCAATTGGTGGAACCTTGATATCTCATCGGCGCCCGTCGATCCGGGATCCGCGGCATACATCTCCTTCATCGGGACGTCGCGCCGGTTGCATCCCGACTTCGGCGGCGATGTCTCACCCGGCAGCGCGCAGACCTACGGTTTCCCCTATGTCGTCGTCGACGGTTCGTTGACGAAGCGAACGGTCCAGTTCCAATACGCCGACGAGAGCGATGGCGTCAACCACAACACCGGAGCCAGCATTCCGTTCTACCCGATTCCAGACGAAGCCGTCACGCAGGCGCACTGGATTGAGGGAGGCGATCCGGGATCGGTCGATCTGCGCAACAGCGAAGACCGACATCTGCTGATTGTCGATCGCGACAACCGATTTCTCTACGAGCTGTACAACGTCTTCTACGACGGCAGCCAGTGGCATGCTGGTTCGGGCGCGTTTTTCGACCTCCAGGCAAGTGCGCGGCGACCGAATGGCTGGACATCGGCGGACGCGGCAGGCCTCGCGATTCTGCCGGGACTGGTCCGCTACGACGAGGCGTTGGGCGCCGCTGAAATCACCCACGCCTTCAGGGTCACTGTTCGCTCCACCAACGGCGCGGTGTATCCAGCGTCACACACGGCGGGTTCGACCACTGGCGCGCTCCCGATGGGCGCGCGATTGCGGCTCAAGTCGTCGCGGAACCTGTCGACGTTCACGCCGGAGGTGCAGCGCATTTTTCGGGCGATGCAGCGCTACGGTTTGATCGTGGCCGACAACGGCTCTGACATGTACATCAGCGGGACGTATGACACGCGCTGGAACAACGACGTGCTCAACCCGGCATTTGGCGCGCTGACGGCGTCGGATTTTGAGGTGGTGTCGCTCGGATACCAGCCGGCGGTACCGTCAGCTCCCACGAACCTGCGCATCCAGGGCTGAACCACGTCGAGACGGGGCTGGCTTCACGCAGACCGGGGCAGGAAGAAGGGATGAACCGGGCGAACCAGATCCTAGCCGTCGACGGGAGCCGATTCGCTGTCCTCGGCGGGCGGCGCACCGACCAGGTGGCGGTCCCAGCTCCGGCGGCCGCCGCGTGGGTGAATCCGGCGATCGGGCAGGTTCGGCGTCCGGCGGTCGGTGGCAGGCAGGCTGGCGCTGACATAGGTCGGCAGGGCGATTGTGATCTTGTGTGCAGCCTCGTAAAAGCCGCACGCCCGCCGCACCTCGAACGCAAAGCCGGCATCGATCCGTCCGTCGTACACCACCGCACGGGTTGACGGGTGCGCTTGCTTCGTGAGGTAGACCAGATGGAGGCCGTTGTATTCCCTGAGCCGTGCCGCCGTCACCAGCAGCCGTGTCGCACGCACCAGATCGATGAGGTTGCGCACGTGCGCGAATGGTACGTCGGAATCAGGAGGCCGTTTCACAGAATTTTGGCCCGAAGGGGGTACGCCATCGGAGCGATCGCGTAGACTCAGCCGGAATAGTCGGCGGTGCGTCTGACTTTAGTTTGCGGAGTGAAATCATGCTGACCGATTCTGCAATCATCAGGCGGGACCAGATGCAATCCAGCTTTCGCGTAGAACCCACAGAGAATTGGCGGGCACTACTGCGGACGCGGGCTCACATGCTGGTCACTGGTCCCCGCGGCGCCCTGACCGCATTCGCGCGCGCGGCGCGATCCGAGTTGCGCGAGCCAATCGCCACTATCTCAGGAGCCAATCCGCTGTTCCTCGAAGGCGCGCGCACGCTGATCTTCACCGAGGTCAACGCGCTCGACGAGAGCGGCCAGCATCGACTGCTGGAGTGGATGAACGAGAGCCGCAACGCCGACACGCAGATCCTTTCACTGACGACCGCGCGGGTGTTTGCGTTCGTGCAGAAGGGCTTCGACGCGAATCTCTACTACCGCCTGAACACGATCTACCTCGAACTGCAGGACAGCTGAGGCCAGCGCTTCCGGATACCCTGGCTCGACCGATCCCCCTGCCGCGGCTCGCCTTCACCGCTTCAGCGGCCTTAACGCTTCACGCGCCCGGATCCGATATAGCGACCGCATAGTTTGTGCCTGCGCTCTGGATGAGCGCGGCGCGAGGTAGCATCTGAATGACAGCGCGGGTCTGGAACTCCCTTCGGTGGCGGCTGCCCCTGGTGATGGCGGCCCTGATTCTCGTTGTCGTCGGGGTGTTTCTCGCGCTGGCGTACCGGGAGGTGCGATCGGGTCTGATGCTGGCGGCAGGCACTCGGGCACGCGGTGCCGCGGATCAAATCGCGAATCTTCTGGCGCAGTCCACACAGCAACGGCTCATCGAGCTCCGCGAAGTCGCCGACGATCAAGCGGTGCGTGAGTTCCTCGAGCATCAGACCGACGCGGGCCGGCAGCGAGCGGAAGTCAGGCTGAGGGCGTTGATCTCCCCGAGTCCGCAGGTCCTGGAACTCTGGAACCGATCGCAGGAGCGTGTGATGGCCCTGGCAATCCCGCCGGCCGCCGCGAACATGCTGCCGCGCGAGACCGCCCCCCCGACCACAGCGGGGATCGGCAGGCTCGAAACCTTCAACGGCTCGCTGTCCACAGCGGCAGTGACCGAGGTCACGAGCCGCGGACCCGATGCCCCAGACCCCCGACTTGGTTTTCTGGTGGTTCGGCGCCCGGCGGTGATCTCGACCACCGCCGACACCCTCAACCGCCTGGTTGGCAGCGGCGCGTCCGTCAAAATCGGCAACCGCAGCGGCAGCGGCTGGACCGACCTCTCGACCCTGGTGGAAGCGCCGCCGATCGACGGGGCGAAATCGGGCGTGGTGACGTATCACACCGCGGAGGGCGAGGAACGACTCGGGACGTTCTCGGCGATCGCCGGCAGTCCGTGGGCCGTGTGGGTCGACTTTTCCCTGCCGACCGTGCTGGCTCCGGCCCGCGCCTTTCTGCAGCGAATGATCGCGATGGCTCTGGTGGTGGTGGTACTCGCCAGCGGGCTGGTCTACATCCTCACCGCGCGCATCACCACGCCGTTGTCGGACCTGACGCAGGCCTCGGAGGCGATGGCCGACGGCCACTATTCCCGCCGGGTCGCCATCACCAGATCGGATGAAATCGGGCGGCTGGGCATCGTCTTCAACGTGATGTCGGAACGGGTCGAGCAGGCGCATCTCGAGCTCGAAGCTCACGTGCAACGTCGGACGGCGCGGCTCGAGGAGGCCGGTCAACTGCTGGCCGATCGGGTCCAGGAGCTCAAGGACTCTCGCGAGGAGCTGGTGGCGGCGAACCGGGAGCTCGAAGCCTTCAGCTATTCGGTCTCCCATGATCTACGGGCGCCGCTGCGGCATGTCATCGGTTTTGCGGCGTTGCTCACGCAATCGGCATCGGCATCGCTGGATGCCGACGCCAGGCGGCTGCTCAAGACCATCGTCGATGCGGCCGGCCGGATGGGATCGCTCATCGACGATCTACTCGGATTCTCGCGCATCGGGCGCACGCCGTTGTCCGTGTCGACCGTGGATCTCGATCGCCTGCTCCAGGAGGCACGCAACGAAATCGCCGCCGAGATCGAAGGGCGCTCGATCGTGTGGCGCGTCAACGGCCTGCCGGCAGTATCCGGCGATCCGGCCCTGTTGCGGCTGGTGCTGGTCAACCTGCTGTCCAACGCCGCCAAGTACTCGGCGTCGAGCTCGCCCGCGGAAATCGAAGTCGGCACGGTAGCGACCGACGCCCACGAAAGCGTGGTGTTCGTCCGCGATAACGGCGTCGGCTTCGACATGCTGTACGTGCACAAACTGTTCGGGGTGTTCCAGCGGCTCCACAATTCCGATCAGTTCGAGGGCACCGGCATCGGCCTCGCCAACGTGAAACGCATCGTGCAGCGCCATGGCGGCCGGGTGTGGGCGGAGTCGGAAGTCGGCCGCGGCGCGACATTTTTCATTGCCCTTCCAAGCCGCCCCGCCGCGTGATCGAGGGTCGGGTCCGGCCGTCGATCGCAAGTCTAGGGGTGCTGGGTTCGGCGTACCATTCGAGACAACGCGCCCGTAGCTCAGTTGGATAGAGCACGAGCCTTCTAAGCTCGGGGCCGCAGGTTCGAGTCCTGCCGGGCGCGCCATTTCCGAGGCGGACTATTCCAAAGCGCCGAGCGCCTCGCGCTTGCCTTCGAGATAGCGCTTGACGGCTTCGTCGGTGGAGAGCCCGATGGCCACCGTGAACGCCTCGTGAGCCTCTGTGTGCAGACCTGCTTCTGCGAGCAAATGGCCGCGCACCGCCCAGTACGGCTGGTAGCCGAGCATCCTTTTGTCGGACGCGAGCGCGCCCATCCCGTCGAGCGCGGCCGCTGGGCCTTCGACCGCTCCCTGCGCCACCGCGCGATTGAGCGCGGCCACCGGGGATCCGGTGAGGGCGAGCAGATGGTCGTAGAGAGCCAGGATGACACGGCGCGTGTCGCGGCCGGACAAGCAGCGCGCAATGTGGGCGGATTGAATCGCCGCCTCGAGTTGATAGCGGCCGCTTGGACCGCACGCATTGGCGTCGTGCAGCAGCGCTTCGGCTGTTTGCAGTTGGCTGTCGTCCCACAGCCCGACGTCCTGTTCGTCAAGCGGGACATAGGTTCCCGCGGAGTCGCGGCGTGCCGCACGCCGCGCTTCCGTGTAGAGCATCAAGGCGAGCACTCCCTTCGCTTCCGGTTCTTCAGGCAGCAGGGAAACCACGAGTCGTGCGAGCCAGATCGCTTCCCCAGCGAGCGCTGAACTGCCGTCCCCGATCTCTCCCCACGCTTTGGAATACGCGGCATAGATCGCCTCGAGCACGGCATCAAGGCGTGCGGGAAGATCGTCGCGGTCTGGGACGCGTAACGGAATACCGGCCTGCCGGATCCGTGTCTTCGCGCGCACCAAGCGCTGACCCATGGTCGCGGATGGGATGAGAAACGCCGCGGCGATTTCGTCTGCGGTCAGCCCCAGGATGGTCTGCAGGATCAGCGGCGCCCTCATGGCGGCCTCGACCGCCGGATGGGCGCAGGCGAACATGAGCGCGAGGCGACGATCGGGGATCTCTTCCACGGTGTTCGACGCGTGTTCAATTTCCTCGGCCATGATCCGCAGCTGCTCCTCGCCCACTTCTTGTGTCTGGCGCCGTCGCGCGGCATCGGTCTGACGATGGCGCGCCGCGGTGAGGAGCCAGGCGTCGGGGTTGTCCGGGACGCCCCGAACCGGCCAGGTCCGCAACGCCGCCGCGAACGCATCGGCAAGGGCGTCTTCCGCCCCTGCCACATCGCGTGTGCGCACCACGAGAAACGCCAGCAAGCGTCCGTAGCTTTCGCGCGCGACGCGCTCGGCCGCCTTGTGCGCTTGCTCGACAGCATCGACCATTGGTTACGCCCGGTTCTGTCCCTGCTTCGCCCACGCCGACGACCAGCGTCCTTCCGGCGTGAACGGACGAATCTCGATGGCGCCATATTTCGCGCTCGGGCAGCGCCTCGCCCAGGTGATCGCCTCGTCGAGATCCGGCACGTCGATCATGAAATAGCCGGCGAACTGCTCCTTCGTGTCGGCATACGGTCCGTCGAGCACTTGGCTGGCCCCGTCGCGAACGCGGACCGTCGTCGCGGCCACGCTCGATTCCAGTCGCTCGCCTGCCGCGAAACCGGCACCGGCCTTGACCAGCGCTTCGTTGAAGGCCGTATAGTCGGCCCAGAGCTGCTGCTTGGAAGCGTTGGCCAGGGCCTCTTCGTCGTGATGAATCAGCATCATGTACCGCACGTGATCGCTCCAATCGGCGAGTCGTAGCACGCGACGATCGCGTACCCGAACGTATTCTCGGCCCGCGATTCGCCGCCCAGCATCACCCAGATACCATGCCAGACGATGCGGATGGCCTCGAACGTGACAAACATCGAGTATCCGAGCGGTTGCGGAGGCATCGCGGATTCACTTCTGCCGGCGCGCGAGCTGGGTGATTTGAATGAGGTTGCCGCATGTGTCGTTCAGCACGGCGATCGTCGCGCCGGTCACGTCCGTTGGCGGCATGGTGAATTCGGCGCCGCGCGCTTTGATGCGCTCGTACTCGCTCTTGACGTCGTCGGTGTTGAACATGGCCGCGCGCTGGCCTTGCTGAAACATCGCCTGCTGATAGGCCGCTGCCGCCGGATTGTCGTTCAGCGCCAGCTGCACCTCGGTGCCGTTCTGCTCTTCCGGAGAAGCCACCGTCAGCCAGCGATACGGCCCATTCGAAAAGTCGGCCTTCTTCACGAAGCCCAACACCTCCGTGTAAAAGCGCAAGGCCTTGTCCAGGTTGTCGACATACACACTCGTCAGCCCGATCTTCATGCGATTCTCCCTCTTCTGTTGGGGGACTTCATATCCCCGACATAACAGTGACGCATGGCCAAGGCCGGTTTCGACACCGGCCGCCACAATCCAGCTGCCCCGACTCATCCGGCCGCTCAACGCCAGGTCCGGGCGCAGTTCGAGTGGCTCCTCGACGCTCGCTATCCTCACGCTCAGGCGCGTCGGTCGAAAGTCGTACCGTGTCCCGCCCGCGCAGCCCTACAATCCCCAGGACGTTGCAGCGGCCATGATCAGCGCGCGGCTGCCTTTGGCTTTCCGGAAATCTCCGGACGGAAGCGCGCCCTGTCGCGCGCTCAGCCGGCGTGACGCCGTGAGGGTGAACGCGTGAACGAATTCTCCGAGGCACCGCCGGAACCGCCACGGGCCGACTCGATCGCGGGCGAATTTGTCACCGAGACGCTCGATTACGACGGGGGGCGGCAGGTCACGGTCTACGTCCCGCCGGATCCGGCCGAGGCGATCGTATTCGCCGGTGACGGTCAGATGATCTCGCAGTGGGGCGCGTTTCTTGAAGCAGCCGATGTGCCGTCGACCATGATCATCGGCGCGCACCGCGTGGCCGACGAGAGGCTGCGGCTCCACGAGTATTCGCCGCCCTTCGATCCGGAGCGGTTCGCCGCACACGAGAGGTTTTTCGTCGAGGAGGTCGGCGCGTGGGCGCGATCGCGTTTCGGGGTCACTCTGTCCGCCGAGCGCACCGCGGTGTTTGGTGTTTCGGCGGGTGGGGAGCTCGCACTCGCCATTGGGCTTCGACATCCGGACCTCTACGGTGCGATCTTCTCAGGCTCGCCCGGCGCGGGGTTCCGGCCGCCGGACGTGATGCCGACCTTGTTGCCGCGCACCTATCTCGTGGCCGGCACGCTGGAACCGTTTTTCCTCGACAATGCGGCTCGCTGGGCGGCCGCGCTGCGCGATGCCGCGGCGGATGTCGTTATGAGCGAGAGGGTCGCGGGGCACGACGACGCAATGTGGCGACAGGAGTTTCCGTTGATGGTCGCGTGGGCGTTTGGCGGGTGAGTTCATGTGAACTCGACTGGAAACTCGAGGTGCGCCCCCCAGGTCGCCAGTTGCCTACATTGCCGTTTGCCGACGCCACATTTGACATCGCGCTGTCGTCACATTTCCTGTTTCTGTACACCACGCAATTCGGCGAACCGTTCCATCATGCGGCTCTCCGGGAAATGTGCCGAGTAGCGACCGAGGCTAGCTTCTTTTAAGGCATGGGGGCCCAATTCAGCGAGCGGAAATCTGGCAGAAAACGCACGCTTGTGAGCGCAGGATCCGGGAGTGCATTTGGGGGTGCGGCGTTCGGCGTACCATAGACATCATGCGCCCGTAGCTCAGTTGGATAGAGCACCGGCCTTCTAAGCCGGGGGTCGCAGGTTCGAGTCCTGCCGGGCGCGCCACTTTTCGAAGGTCCGACTGACAAATGACTGACAATCGGAAGCGGCTCGAGGGGCGAGAGTCCGTCGCGCATCTGCCGCTGTCCCTCCGTACGTATTTTCCGCCTTCAGGCGGACCTGGTACGTGGCTTCCGGCTTCAGCCGGACCTACTGACCAACCGCCCGTAGCTGACGACGTCGTTCCCATACTCCCGTCATCGCTTTCCGAAGTTCCTCGTCCGTGATGTTCAGGTACCACTGCGTCTGCTTGATGTCGGCGTGGCCGAGCATCAACTGGATCGTGCGGATGTCCACTCCATCGCTCAGGAGCCGGCAGGCGCCCTCGTGACGGAGGTCATGCCAGTGCAAGTCGAGCTGCCGGAGCTTCTCGCGATCGACACGCTTACCGTGTTTCGCGCGTTTCGTGTCCTCACCGTTCGGGCCATCGCTCGTCATCGCGATCACGCGAGTCGCGTTCGGATTCATCGACGTGAGAACTCGCGCCGCGGCCGTTGTGTGGACCGCGTCAGCGTCATCACGACCGCGATCGCGCTCAGGTTCGCGAGGGTCGTCGTCACGTGAATCGTAGTCGCGAGGATCACAATCCAAGGTTCGGCCGTCCTCTGAATCGATTCCGGTTGCGGCACGTTCCGTCTAGGCCCAGACTGGCCGTGAGGCGTATCCTGATTACAGACGTCGCATGACTTTCACAGATCGCATCGACATCAACCCCGAGTGATGCTTGGGAAGCCGGTCATCCGCGGAACGCGAATTCCGGTGGAGCTGCTCCTTCGCAAATTGAGCGAAGGCGCGTCCGAAGGGGATCTACTCGACGCTTACCCCAACCTCGCTCGCGAGGATATCCAGGCAGCGATGCGATACGCGGCGGACACCATCGCCCACGAAGAGGTCGTCTTCATCGGCAAGGACTCCAGCGATCGCCGAGAGTAGCCGGTGCGGTTCCTCGCTGACGAGAGTTGCGATTTCACTGTCGTCACCACTCTTCGCGCAGTCGGCCACGACGTCACGGCCATCGTAGAGATCAATCCTGGGCTGAGGACGACGTGGTCCTTGCAATGGCCCGGTCTGAATTGCGTGTGCTTCTGACCGAAGACAAGGACTTCGGTCTTCTCACGTATGCCCGTGGACAGGAGACTGCTGGAGTCGTTCTGATTCGATTCCCAGCCGGCGTACGACGTGCACTCGGTCAAGCGGTCGTCGACATGGCTCACGAACTCGGCGATCGAACCAGCCGTAAAGATCAAAATGCGCGTGGGAAACCGCGTGGGCAGGCGATGAGGACGCCTGGCCGGCTGTCGAACCCATCGTGATGGCCCATTGCGAACGCGCAGACGACGATGGCATCGTCGTCGGATGACGACAACGAACATCGCGCCGGCCGTGGTTCCACGGGACGAGCCATCAACGACTTCTGGCGGACCAGCGCGCGTCGCGCGTCGCGGTTAGCAGCGTCGGCTTGCACGTAACCGCTCGATTCGTAACCAAATGACGTGAACACTGCAAGCTGTCGCGGCTGGTAACATGGTGCTGTGCGGTAGTTGCGGGGGGCGACCGGCGGAGTCGACGGCTCTCATTGGCTGCGAGGGGAGCGCGGTCAGGTCCAATGATAGTTAGGCGGATCCATTCAAGGTGGAAGACTGGATCGCACGGATTGGCGCTGCTGGTGCCGGGCTCATCGGAGTCGCGTTCCTAGTAGTGTACCCGGTGACACGGGCGGCGACGGCTCGCGAGAGGGCCGATATCGACAGGGCTCTGACTCCACTCGTCAGCGTGCCGCTTGAACAGCTTCAATCGCCAACTGGGCGCGCGCTTGACGTGAGTATTCCGAACGACGCTCAATGGAAGCGAATCGCCGAGCGGGTAGGGAGCCCTACCTTCCTCCTTGTGCCGGCGAGCGAGCGGAGCGATCAAACTTATGCACCATCCCAGATCGGGCTTTCGCTCCGACTGCGGCGAAATGGAAACGACGTGGTGTTGACCGAGATCACCACGCCTGAGAGTTACAGAATCAATCGCTACACTACCAATGGGTTCAAGTTTGTCGCAGACCCTGGTGATCTCGTGAACATCGAGGCCCGGATCGGCGCTCCGAGCGTCCCGTCGCGAGCGGTGCTGTTGGTGGTGCCGAACTGGGGCGGCAGGGTGTCGGGTTGGGCCGAGGGCGCCGGGCTCGACGCCGTCGTCAGGCCATTTCTGACGACGGCGTCCGTAGTGGCAGGCATCGTTTTCTTGTGGTGGGCTGTCACGATCGCTTGGGGACGACCGAAGTTTAACGCCTAACCCGAACTGCGCCCGACAGCGCGAATGCGATCGATAGCGCCGCGGGTCGGCCCAGCGCGTCGTCGCGATCACGCGTATCGGCCTCTGATTGCTCGGCGCGAGAACGCGCGCCACGGCCAAGATTCGGACCGCCGTTATCGTCGCGACCGCGACTACGCGCATGGCGGTCGCAAATCCGCTCTACATGTTCAGTCGCCCGGGCGTATCCTGATTCCATGAACGTTGAGTTGACCCCCGGTCAGCGCGCCTTCGTTCAGCGAGCGATCGACAGCGGCCGGTTCAGCCGTGAGGAAGATGCGGTACGCGAGGCGTTGGCGCTGTGGGAAGAACGCGAGCGCAGGCGGATTGAGATCATCTCGATGATCGACGAAGCCGACGCTTCGCTTGCACGCGGCGAAGGACGGGTGTTCACGAAGGAGTCGACACCGGCCCTGGTCGATGAAATCAAACAGCGTCTCCGTCGCCGAATCGCAGCCGAGCGTTCCGACGCCTCGCGCTGATGGCATATCGCCTCTCACCGCAAGCGGGACTCGGACCTCGAGAACATGCCGCCCTGCCGGTCCACCTGCCCTGACGAAAACACGCCCTCTGGCCCTCTCGGATTCACGTCCGTGAACGGCGACTCGTAGAGGCGTTTTGGGTCCATCACGCCGTTCTCGGTCAGGCCCACAATCAGATTGACGAACTCCACCTGGTTCGCCGTCACCGTCCCGCCAGCCAAGAACTGGCTGAACGCAGGCTTCGCGGCTTCACGGTCCAAGCCGACCAGCGACCGGATAAACACGCCCAGCCCTTGGCTCGTGGCCTTCTCGCGGGCGATGTCATCCGCCATGGTGAACGATCACCGCAAAGGATCAATCGAAGCCACGCGCGCCGGTGAATACCATCAGGTGGCTGATCCACCAGTGGTTGATTCACCGTGGGTGAACACGCCCGCGATCGAGCCGCATGCAACCCATTTTCAGAGACATGAAAATGCTGGCGACAACGGACGAGTGATTCTCGAGGGCGGGGACCAGTACAAGACTGGCGGGCTCTCCGTCATTTCGTGGGCACGAGCCGCTTCAGTTCCTCGTCCAAATGTTGCACGACGACGATCGCGGGCGGTCCGACACCCGCGTCGGTCCCGGGCGCCTTGATCATCAGGAAGCGTTGGCCGTCGGGCGACACGTCGTATGTTCGGCCAAGGGTGCCGGCGCTGAGGTAACGTCCATCGAACAACTTCACCGGCGTGCCGGCGTTCCACGTCGCGCCACTCGCCTCCATCGGGACGCGCCAGAGTGAGCTGTCGGCACCGACATAGAAGAGTTCCTTGCCATCGGGCGCCCAGAGAGGCCTCGTTCCGCCTTTCGTCGAAACCAGCAATGGGGCGCCGGCGACGTTGGGAAATGGCCGGACGTAAATCTCCAACACATCCCCTGAGATGTTGGAGTCGTACGCCAGCCATCGGCCGTTCGGAGAGACGACTCCGTTGAACTCATCGAACTTGGTCTGCACCAGCGGCGTTACCAGGTGCGTTTCGTCAAGCGCGACTTGCAGCAGGTCGGTGCCCATCGTCGGCGTCGATTCACTGAACAGGACTGCCTTACCGTCGGGCGTGATCCCGGTGGGAAACTGATTGTTGCCGCTCTTGGTGAGCCGCTCGGCGAAGCCGGTGCCGTCGGCCGCCTGCCACCAGAGATTGAGTGCGCCGCCGCGGCTCGAGGTATAGACGATACGACCGTTCGGCGTCCATACGGGAAACCGATCCATGCCAGGGTCGAACGTCAGGCGCGTGAGCCGTGCCAGGTCCCAGATCCAGATGTCGTCCTCCTGATCGCTACTCCAAAGCGCGACGCGTCCGTCGACCGAGAGACGCGGATGCCGGTAGGCGCGTTGCGGAGCCGCGATCGGCTCTTCTTTGCCGGTGCGATCGACCCAGACGAGCGTGCGCAGGTTCGCCGCGAGGTTCCCCGGCGTATCCACATAAACGAGCGTCCCGTTGATGGACACCGCGAATTCGCCCGTTCCGGTGCCGGTTGTGATGAGCCGGGCCACGATCGGCACCGCCGTTCCCCGTGTCTCCAACCGACTCAGATCGAAGGGGATCGCGCGCAGTGTCCCGGCCGCGACGTAGATCAGGTGACCGGTGGCCACGTACCTGGCGTGGCTGCCGCCGCGCAGCAGGATCTTGTCTGTCCCGGTCCGCAGGTCGTGAACCGCCAACTGAGCTCTATCGAGGCCGCCGGTAGGCGACGTGATCGTGAAGAGGACGGCTTGGCCACCGGGCAGAATCTCCGGCCAGACGTGATCGCCTTCGTCCTGCGCGTGGTCGGGACGAGTCAGAACCTCTGGCGCCCCACCCTCGGCGGACACCCGCTGCAGCCCGGTCGCCGGGTTGTTCGTCGCGAAGATGATCGTGCCATCGGGCGCCCACGTGCCGCCGCGGGGAGTGCTGTCGACGCTTGCGACCGTGATCGGCGGGCCACCTCCGATTCCAACCTTCATCAATACATTGGTACCGCTGAAGAAACCGACGGACTGGCCGTTGGGCGAGATGAATGGTCCTCGTATGACGCGGCCGCTTGCGATAGCCACCGGTTGAAGGGCATCGAGGGCGCGAACGAAGAGTTGCGTGGCGTCATTCCCGATGTAGACGACGTTCATCCCGTCGGGCGAAAGTGCCAGGGCGTCATCGGCACCGGTGACCGTGAGCGCCGCTGGGCCGGATGTGGCGATGATCGTTCGCGTGACGCGAGGCGGCGCCACCGCGCGCCACGGTGCCCACAGTGAGATCACCACCACGAGCCCGGCCGCGAGGAGCGTTGACGCCCATCGCCACGCGCGCTGTCTGCGCGTCTCGCCCGCCGGCTGCGCGGCGTGCTCGATGTTCGCGTCGCTCGGCGCCGGATGCAATGCCTCGTCGATCTCCAGACGGGCATCCGCCGCATCGGGGAGCCGGCGTATCCGATCCTTCTCCAGGCAGCGACGCAACAGCCGGCGAACGGCCGTCGGCGTGTCCGCAGGGAGCTTGCTCCAGTCCGGGTCGGCGCGGACGACGGCCGCGATCGTGTCGGTCACATCGTCGCCGCCGAACGGCCGCAGGCCGGTGAGCATTTCGTAGAGCACGCAGCCGAAGGCCCAGATGTCAGTGCGCTTGTCGACGACCTTCCCACGCGTCTGCTCCGGGCTCATGTACGCGGCGGTGCCCAGGATGATGCCCGCCGCCGTCATCGCGGCAGCGTTCGTGATCGTCGGCGAGTTGGCGAGCGCCGCGGCGGCGGGTGACGAAGACAGTGGATCCATCGCTTTGGCAAGGCCGAAGTCCAGGACCCTAACGGCACCATCATCGCGAACCTTGATGTTCGCGGGCTTGAGGTCGCGATGGATGATGCCCTGCCCATGCGCCGCTTCCAGGGCCTCCGCGATCTGCCGCGCGATCGGCAGCGCCTCGTCCAGCGGCATCGGACCCCGCGCGGTCCGCGCCGCGAGATCGTCGCCTTCGACCAATTCCATCACGAGCGCACGGACGGCCGCCTGCCCTGAGCCAGCCGAAGGTTCGCTCTCTTCCAGCCCGTGGATATGCGCGATGTTCGGGTGATTGAGTGATGCGAGCGTCTGCGCTTCGCGCGTGAACCGCGCCAGACGCTCGGGATCGCTCGCGAACGCGTCAGGCAGGATTTTCAGCGCGACGTCACGATTCAGCTTCGTGTCCCGCGCGCGATACACCTCGCCCATGCCGCCCGCGCCGATCGGCGCGACGATTTCATACGGGCCGAGGCGCGTGCCCGCGATCAGCATGCTCTACCCACAACGGGACGATGATAGAGTGAGTCGATGGCGCCGGACGCATCGCGATTCGACGTTGAGGTGTCGCTCGATCCCGACCTCGTGATCGAGGCGTACAAGAAAGACGTCGACCGCACGCTTATTCGCGAGAACCTGAAACGGACGCCGGAAGAGCGGCTCCTCCAGCTCATGAAGCTGCAGGAATTCGCGGAAGAATTGCAGGCGGCCGGTCGACGCTCGCGCGGCCGATGACCGATTTTCCCGGCCTGCTCCGTGCGCTCGCCAACGCTGGCGTCGAGTACATCGTGATCGGCGGTGCCGCAGCGACTGCGCATGGATCCGCACGACTCACCCTGGATTTGGACGTGGTCTACAGGCGCACGCCGGACAACGTCGCGCGCGTGGTCGAGAGCATCGCGGGCCATCATCCGTATCTGCGTGGAGCCCCACCTGGTCTGCCGTTTCATTGGGATGTGGAGACGATCAGACACGGTCTGAACTTCACGTTGATCACCGACCTCGGCGCGATCGACTTTCTGGGAGAAATCGCCGGGGGCGGTGGCTACGACGCGCTCCTGCCCGACACGTTCACGCTCACCCTCTTCGGCAGCGAATGCCGCTGCCTCACGCTCGAGCGCCTGATTCAGGTCAAACGTGCCGCGGGGCGTGTCAAGGACCTCGAGGCGATCGCTGAGCTCGAGGCAATCGAGGAAGAGCGACGTCGCTAGTCTCACCGCTTCACCGGCGCGATGCGTCGCAGCTCGTCGAAGAAGTTGAAGATGAGCGTGACGTGGTCCTGCTTGGCGCCGCCCGGCCCTTGCGCGGCGATCGCGAATCGCTCGCCGTCGGGGTGCAGGTCGAACATGCGGTTCAGCCCACGCGTCACAAAACGCCCCTCGGACCAGAGCCGCGGCTTTTCGGCGCGGAACGCGTCGCCTTCCACCACATAGGGCGCGACCATGATCTGTCCGTTGAGAGTGGCGAAGAAAAGCTCGTGTTTGGTCCGCGACCAGGTTGGTAAGGATCCGCCGCCGGTCGAGATCGTCCACTTGCCGCCCGGCCCGGGAAACGGCCGTACCGTACACGTCAAGGCGTCCAGCTTCGTTCGAGGTGTACGCGAGCCATCGGCCATCCGGCGAAAACATCGGCTCGCGCGCCTGAAAGGTGCTGTGCAGGAACACGGTTGGCCTGCCGGGCTTCCAGCCCGACGATTCGTCGCCGTCCATCGGCAGGATCATCAGATCCGAGCTCGCTCCCGCATGCAACTCTTCGAACGCGAGGAACTTGCCGCTCGGATGCCACGAGGCGGTCAGCTGATTGTTGATGCTCTCCGTGAGGCGCTGCGTGTCGCCAGTTCCATCGGCGCGCTGCCAATACAGGTTGGAGGTCGACTTGTCCGCGCGGGCTGATGCGTAGACGATGCGGCGGCTGTCGGGGGTCCACACCGGCTTCTCGTCGCGGGCAGGGTCAGACGTCAGGCGTGTGAGGGATTCTCGCGCCCACTCGTAGACCCAGATATCAGGCGGTCCCGCAACGATCTGGACGGCGAGCCGATGGCCATCCGGCGCGAACAGAAGATTGGCCCAGCTCGCGGGATCGGACCGGAGCGGCGTCGTCTTGCCCTCGCGATCCATCCACTGAATCGGCATGCTGTTGTTGGTGGCCTGCCCCGGCAGATACACCAACGTGCCGCTCGCGGACACAGCAAACTGTGCGCCGCCCGAGAACTCGTTCGACGCCACACCTTCGAGCACGGGCACCGGAGGCCCGGTCACTATCCGCCGGTCCAGATCGAAGGGCACTGCAAATAGGGTCGAGTCGTGGAGGTAAACCAGATGGCCGCTTGGCAGATAACGGCCGTGATAGCCCCCACGCTGCACAACGGTGCGCGTACCCGTCGGCAGCGCCTGCACCACGAGGTTCGCATCGTTTCCACCGCCACCGCCGCCACTGGCGGTAAAGAGCACCGCCTTCCCCCCGGCTAGCAACTGGGGCCACCGCTGGGTGGTTTAGCTCTCGGCGAGGGCACTCACCGGTTCGGGCGTCCCTTCGGCCGAGGACACCCGCATCACGCTCCCCGCCGTGTTGGGTAGGAACACGATCGTGTCGTCCTCGCTCCAGGCGCCGCCGCGGCCATTTGGCGCGTCACACACGAAATTGGCCGCGCCTCCCATGACCGAGATCCTCTTGAGCTTGCCTCCCGCGAAAAACCCGATCGACTGGCCGTCCGGTGAAAAGAACGGGCTGTCGGCGCCCTCGGTCCCCGACAAAGGAGTGGCCTGCAGTTGGGTGAGCCGTCGCACATAGAGCTGGGGCCGTGTCTCCGCGTCGTTCTGCGCCACGAACGCGATGACGGAGCCGTCGGGCGAGAGGCTCATGGCGTCTCCGCCACCGACCGCCAGCGACACGTCCGCGCCCAGTTGGGCGCTCACGCGCACCGGCGGCGGCGGTGACAGCTTCCGCCACGGCACCCAGAGCATAAGTACCACCGCGAGTCCCGCCGCGAGCGCGCCGGTTGATGTCCACGGCAACACACGCCGCCAACCGGCACCAACGGTAGCGCTCGCCGGATGCGCGGCGTGCTCCAGGCTCGCGTCGCCTGCGACCGGACTCAACGCCTCGTCGATCTCCAGACCGGCATCCGCCGCGTCGGAGAGCCTGCGCATCCGATCCTTCTCCAGGCACCGACGCAACAGCCGGCGAACGGCCGTCGGCGTGTCCGCAGGGAGCTTGCTCCAGTCCAGGTCGGCGCGGACGACGGCCGCGATCGTGTCGGTCACATCGTCGCCGCCGAACGGCCGCAGCCCCGTGAGCATTTCGTAAAGCACGCACCCCAACGCCCAGATGTCGGTGCGCTTGTCGACGACCTTCCCGCGCGCCTGCTCCGGGCTCATGTACGCGGCGGTGCCGAGGATGATGCCCGCCGCCGTCATCGCCGCCGCGTTGGTGATTGTCGGTGAGTTGGCAAGCGCCGCGGCGGCGGGTGACGAAGACAGCGGATCCATCGCTTTGGCAAGGCCGAAGTCCAGGACCTTCACGGCACCGTCACCGCGCACCTTGATGTTCGCCGGCTTCAGGTCGCGATGGATGATGCCCTGCCCATGCGCCGCTTCGAGCGCCTCGGCCATCTGCCGCCCGATGGGCAACGCCTCGTCCAGCGGCATCGGTCCGCGCGCGATGCGCGCCGTGAGATCCTCGCCCTCGACCAACTCCATCACCAGCGCGTGGACGTCTTTCGATTCTTCGATGCCATAGATCGCGGCGATGTTCGGGTGATTGAGCGCCGCTAGCGTCTGCGCTTCGCGAGTGAACCGCGCGAGTCGATCGGGATCGCTGGCGAAGGCGTCCGGCAGGATTTTCAGCGCGACGTCGCGATTCAGCTTTGTGTCACGGGCGCGATACACCTCGCCCATCCCGCCCGCGCCGAGCGGCGCGACGATCTCATACGGCCCCAGTGTCGTGCCCGCACTCAGCACCTCGTCACATCAATCTGAACTTCAATCTGAAATCCGAACTCTTAAATCTGCAATCTCACCGTGCCGGCACTCGTGCCTCGAGCTCTTCGAACCAGTTGAGGACCACCTGGATCTGCGGCGTTGTCGATCCCACGGACTGGAGTTGCCCGGCGACAACAACGCCAAGAATCCGCCCATCCGGCGTCGTGTCGTAGTTCCTACGCAAGTCCGGGCCTGAGACTATCGCCCCTCCCCGCGACATCAGCACCTCAGCGCCGGACGCAAAGCCCGGCCGGGTCGTGATGGTCTGTGCGGCCCATTGGCCGCCCTGGCGTTGGGACACGAGCTCTCGTCCGTCTCGCGACCACACCGGATGGATCGCGGTGGTCGTCGAAACCTGGAAGCGGGTTCCGGTGGCAGGGACCGGCTCCACGTAAATCCTGGGGGCTGCTCCTTCGGTGACGGCGTACGCCACCAATCGGCCGTCGGGTGAAAACGCCGCATTGATGGGATTGCGGGACTCCACGTTCGCAACCTGAGCGACCTTTTTGTCCCGCGGTGAAAAGGTCCACAGCGTCACGCTCGACCCCCTGGTCACCCCGAACAGGAGATCACCGCTCGTCGACCACGACTCCGGCACGTGGGACGCGCCCTGATCCGGTGTCGTCAATCGCTCAGCAGGGCCGGAGCCGTCCGCCCTCTGCCAGAAGATGCCGAGGTCGCCTCCTCGATCCGACTGGAAAGCGACCCGCTGACCGTCCGCCGACCAGGTCGGAAAACGGTTCTTGCCTCCAAACGTGAGCCGCCGAAGTGTCGTAGTGCCTCCGAGGTCGTCAATCCAGACGTTCGCCTCCTTGCCATCGTCGGTGCCAACAGCGATTTGCCTCCCGCTCGGAGAGGCGCGAGGGTACTGAAAAGGGCCCGGTTGCAGTTTCAACGGCTCCACGCCACCCTTCCGATCGATGAGCGCGAGATCCGACTGAACCGTCGCCCTCGAGAGCGGGCCGGTCACGTAGATCAGCGATCCGGTACTGGAGACGCTGAATTGGGCGGCGCCCGTGGCGTCTTGGACCGCCCCTCGCCTGACACCTTCCACCATCGGAACAGCTCCACCGGTCACAACCAGGCGGCGAATGTTCATGGGGACGGCGAAGACGACCGCCCCGCGCGCATATACCAGGTGCCCGGTCGGCAGATAGCGCGCATCGCTTCCGCCGTCAACGAGAGTCTTTCGTTCGACCGATCTCAGCGACTGCGTCACAATCTGCGCATGGTCCCACCGGTCGACCGCGGTGCCGGTGGCACGTGTGAAGAGCACGGTCTCTCCACCTGGCAGCATCTGAGGACCATATGCCTGTTCGCCCTCTTTGAGAGTCACGATCACGTCCGGCGTGCCACCGTTCGCGGAAACACGCATGATGCCCTTGCCCTGGCCGAATAAGATCCCGGATGTGTCCCAGCTCATGCCAAACGGCTGGTCGGCGACGGGACAGATCGGGACCGCTGCTCCCCCTCCGACCGCAACCTTCTTGAGCGCCTGGTCCGCGCCCGACCAGAAGGCAACCCAGCGGCTATCCGGTGAAAACACGGGGCTCAGCACGGCGTTGCCGGGATCGCCTGATGCGATCGGGCGAGTCTCGGACGCCGCCATCGACCGGAGATAAAGTGCGGTCCTTCCCCCCGAGTACGCCACATAGGCTATCTGCGTGCCGTCCGGAGAGATGGCGATGAACTGACGGGTACCCCCTGGGAATGCCTGGCCCTCGCCGAGCGCGAACGGAAATCGAGTGACGACGAGGGGCGCCTGCGCGGGTCGGAGGTACGCCGTTGCGGCGCTTGCGAGCACGCCGACCACGATCGCTGAGAGCGCGGCCGGAATCGCGCGTCGCCATCGTGGCCGCACCGGCTCTTGCGGTGCGACGGCGGCTTCACCTGTTGCATCTGCTGGAGCGAGCGCGGTGGGGTCGTCGAGCACAATCCGGGCTTCACCCATGTCGCGCAGCCGCCGCCGGACGTCACGATCGAGACACCGCGCGATCAGCCGCCGCACCAAGGCGGGCGTCGACGCCGGAAGCGCCGCCCGGTCGACGTCCTGGCGCAAGACCGCCGCAAGGGTGTCGGCGATGTCCTCGCCCTTGAACGCGCGCTGGCCGGACAGCATCTCGAAGAGCACGGCCCCGAACGCCCAGATGTCGCTGCGCTTGTCCACGAGCCGGCCCTTCGCCTGCTCGGGGCTCATGTAGGCCGCGGTGCCAAGGATCACACCCACGCCGGTCATCATGGCCGGGGTCGTGAGAGTGGGAGAGTTGGCGAGCACGGCGGCGGCGTCCGACGAGACGAGCGGATCGAGGGCCTTCGCAAGACCGAAGTCGAGGATCTTCACCGCGCCATCCGTCCGCACCTTGATATTCGCTGGCTTGAGGTCGCGATGGATGATCCCCTGGTCGTGCGCCGCCTCGAGGGCCTCCGCGATCTGCCTGGCGATCGGTAGAGCCTCGTCGAGCGGAATCGGACCGCGCGCGATGCGCGCCGTGAGATCCTCGCCCTCGACCAACTCCATCACCAGCGCGCGGACGTCTTTCGATTCTTCGATGCCGTAGATCGCGGCGATGTTCGGGTGATTGAGCGCCGCTAGCGTCTGCGCTTCGCGCGTGAACCGCGCGAGTCGATCGGGATCGCTGGCGAAGGCGTCCGGCAGGATTTTCAGCGCGACGTCGCGATTCAGCTTCGTATCGCGGGCGCGATACACCTCGCCCATCCCGCCCGCGCCCAGCGGTCCGACGATCGCATACGGTCCAAGTTTCGTGCCCGCCGTCAGCACATCGTCACGCCAATCTGAAATCAATCTGAAATCTGAACTCTTAAATCTGCAATCTCATTTTCCCGCCGGGACGAGGCGCCTGAGCTCGTCGAACCAGTTCACCACGACGCGAATCTGCGCCGTGCCGGATCCATTTGGGCTCTGGCCTTGGCCCGACGTCCCGATGCCGACGATCCGGCCGTCGGGCATGACGTCGAATGTGCGAGCAATCTGAGGATTGGCTACGCCGAATCCTCGAGGCACCAGGACCGGACTCGTGACCGTGAACGTCGACTCCGTCGCCGCCACGGTTACGACCATGAGACGCTCGGGCGTCGGCACAAAAAAGAGTTCTTTGCCGTCGTGGGACCACAACGGCCGCCCACCCTGCGCGACCTGATATTTCGTCCCCGTTGCTGGGAACGGCTGGACGTAGGGTACTCCCCTCGATCGCCCCGGCTTCCCCCATCTGGTACGCAACCCAGCGGCCGTCTGGTGAGAACATCGCATCGGGCGGGAGCGACAGGTTCTTCACGTCGCTGAATGGAGTCGCCTTCCGATCCCGCAGCGAGAACGTCCACAGCGACGACACGAAGTCCTTCGTCGCGCTGAAGAGCAGCACGTCACCATCGGGAGACCACGACTCGGGCACGTGCAGCGTGCCGGGCTCGGGTTTGGTGAGGCGCTCCGCAGGACCGCCGTCGGCGGACTGCCAGAACACGGCGAAATCGCCTTCTCGGTCGGACTGAAACGCCACGCGCTTGCCATCGGCCGACCAAATCGGGAAGCGGTTGTTGCCCTCGAAAGTGAGGCGCCGGAGGGTGCTCGCACCGGACAATTCGTAGATCGATACGGCCGCCTCCTTGCCGTTGGTTGTCCCCAACACGAGCCGTGTGCCATCGGGAGACACGCGCGGGAATTCGTACTTGCCTGGCGGAAGCTTGAGCGGCTCCGCTCCGCCCTTGCGATCGAACAGGATCACGTCATCCTGCCCGCCAGACGGATACGCGGGCACATACACCAGCGAGCCCGAGTTGGAAAACGCGAAATGCCCAGTGAGGCCGAAGCCAAACGCGTTCGCCAGCCTGACGCTGTCGACGACGGGCACAGCGCCTCCGGTGACGGCAAGCTTGCGGAGATCGAACGGCACCGCGAACAGTGTTCCCTCGGACATGTACGCGATGTGACCGGTCGGGACGTACTGCGCATCGCTGCCGCCCTCGATGAGAGGTTTGCGTACGCCCGTCTTGAGCGACTGCACGACGACCTGCGAGGCGTCCCATCGACCGAGCGCAGCGCTCGCTCGCTTCACGATCGTGAACAGCAGAGCGTCGCCGTCGGGCAGCAGTTGGGGAGCATAGGCGAGATCCTCCGAATTTTTCAGATCGACGAGCACCAGCGGCTTGCCGCCATTCTGGGAGACCCACATGATGGCGGTCCGCCCGTCCGAAAAGAGAATGCCGTCGTTTGCCCAGGTCAGCGTGGACGGTGTCGCATTGAGCTGGCAGATCGTGGTGGCGGTGCCGCCGCCGATTGCGATTCGCTTGATCGCCCCACCCGTGGTGAACACCAACGACTGACCATCGGGCGAAAACACCGGAGTGGTCCCCGGGTTGGTTCCGGGTATCGCTCTGGCCTCGAAATCCGACGTGGACCGGAGAAATAGCCCGCCTGCGGCGGAATAGACGATTCGTGAGCCGTCCGGCGACAAGGCGACGGCTCGCCGATTCAAGCTCGGCGTCGTCTGTCCCTGCGGCGGTGTGATCGCGAAACGGATCACCTGCACTGCCGGCGGCGACGGCGCACTCCGCCAGAGCACTGCGGCGGCAACGGCCGCGCCGACAAGCGTACCGGCAACGACGAGCGTCGCGCGTCGCCAGACGGACGGGAGCGGAGGGCCGACCAGCGTGGCCGGCGTGAGCGCAGGTGGCTGGCCGAGCAGAAAGCGCGCGGTTGAAGTGTCGCCGATGCGCTCATTCCGATCCTTACGCAGGCAGCCCTGAATCAGCGCCCCGGAGCGTCGGCGGGACGTTCGAAGCCAGCGCGTTCCAGTCGGGATCGCCCTTGAGCACTTCTGCGAGCGTGTCGGATACGTCCTCGCCTCTGAACGCCCGCCGGCCCGTGAGCATCTCGTAGAGCACGCAGCCGAAGCTCCACACGTCGCTGCGCTTGTCGGCCGCGCGCCCCTTGGCCTGCTCCGGGCTCATATACGCGGCCGTGCCGAGGACTACGCCGACACCCGTCATCATCGCCGGCGTCGTGATCGTCGGGGACAGCGAGATGCTGGGGGCGCAGCCGACCGGTTCCATCGCTTTCGCCAGACCGAAATCCAGCACCTTCACCGTGCCGTCGGCGCGTAGCTTGATGTTGCCTGGCTTCAGATCGCGATGGATGATTCCCTGGTCGTGCGCCGCTTCGAGGGCTTCCGCGATCTGCTTCGCGATCGGCAGGGCCTCATCGAGGGGGATCGCGCCGCGCGCCAACCGCTGCGACAGATCCTCGCCTTCGACGAGCTCCATCACGAGGGCCTTGACGCCGTCGGCGTCCTCGAGCCCGTAGATGGCCGCGATATGCGGATGATTCAGCGAGGCGAGAACCCTCGCTTCGCGTTGGAACCTCGCCACGCGTTCCGCATCAGCCGCGAACGCCGCGGGCAGGATCTTGATGGCGACGTCGCGATCCAGCCGCGTGTCGCGCGCCCGATACACTTCGCCCATCCCGCCAGCCCCCAGGGCGGAGAGAATCTCGTACGAACCGAGGCGCGTGCCACCCGAGAGGGACATGAGTCGAGGGTGATTCTAACGGTGGCACACAGGCCGGGCAAACGAGAAAAGGACCATGCACGGCGGGCATGTAGTCGTCCGACTCGGCGAGAAAGTGACGGACCTGCCGATGCTACATCAAGGACCGCCGGCCGATCCCGCCGCCTTCGACCCGCCGCACGAAGTATCGCGTCGCGGTGCCGGCGCTCGTCGAAGCGAAAACCCGGCTCAACCCGGTGCTGCTACGTGAGGTCCGACTCTAGCCGGAACTCGCCTGCCTTCCCCTTGATCAACCGCAACAGCGCGCGTGATAGAGTCCATGCCCCAGGAGGGATGCCATGCAACTCACCGCGCAAGCAGGAACCACCAGCTCCGGAGTACCGATTGGCGCAGCCAGCAGGGCGGCGCTACTGAGCCAGGTCGCGTTCGTCCGGGATGTACCAGGTTATCCGGGAGCTTTCGTCGTGCGAGGAACCATGGGCGAGCAGCTTTTCGCGGATCGACGGGCGCTCGGATCGGCGTCGCAGCCGTCGGTGTTGCGCGCGATGTGGGCAGCGGCCTTTCACAAGCCGTTGCCGGCGGGATATCAGCCGGTTCCTGCGCCGGAACCTGCCCCAGGCGTCGTGTATCTCGTGGTCATCGCCATCATTGCGATCTTGATCGGGCTGTTGCTGCCAGCTGTCCAGAAGGTGCATGCAGCCGGGCGGATCTCTCCCGACGGGTTGCAGGTGGTGCCGGCGGATCCGGCTTTGTGGGCCAACATCATGCTGCACTGACCCGATCCCGCCTATGGACTCGAGGCCGTCGCGGTCGCGGATCCGAAGGCGCGGTGTCTGGCGGTGACGTGGCCTGGGCGAAGTACCTCGCCCACAAACTACCACGAGCCTTCTGACGACCTCTCTCAACCGATCTCTGGAACGCGGGCGCCAAGTTCGCCGAACTGAACCACCGAATGGTCCGCGCGCTGGCGGATGCCGCAGTGCCGCTCTTCGTTTCTGTGCAGCGCGCAGCTTTCAGGTGAGCGATCTCACGGCGGCGAGCGTCTTCTCGACATCAGAGCCTGGCGTCAACAGGCCCGGGCAAAGGCGGGCGTGCTGCTGGCGATAGGGCGTGCGGCTGGCCACGACGCCCTTGTCGGCGAGGGCGGCCACCACTTTGTCCGCGGCCATGCCTTCGACGTCGAAGCACACGATGCCCGACGACAGCGCCGCATCCGTCGGCGTATGAAGGCGGACATGCTTCATCGCGCGCAGGCCTTCTTTCAACTGGCTGTTGAGCGTGTGCACGCGATCGGCGATGCGGCTCTTACCGATGCCGGCGTGCAGATCGAATGCGCTGCCAAGCGCCCAGGTGTGATCGAAGGCGTGATAGCCACCAGGGGTCATCAGCTGACCGCCCCCGACGTGCGGGCGTTCTCTCCAGCCGAGGACCGAATAGAACACCCCGGGCTCCCAGGTCGGGATCGTCGGCCGCGTCACGTCCCATGCGTCTGGTCGGCCCCACAGAAACCCGGTGCCGCGTGGCCCGAACAGCCACTTGTGGGTGCCCGCGGCAAAGAAGTCGCAACCCAGCTCGGCCAGATTCAGATCTTCAATCCCGAGGCCGTGCACGCCGTCGACGCACAAGAAGATGCGCCGATCCGCCGCGCGTTCGCGATTGGCCGCCGCCACCACATCGGCAATCGCGCGGACTGGTGTCTTGAGCCCGGTGCCCGAGTGCACCCACGTGATTGCGACGATGCGGGTGGCCCGGCTGACTCCGCGTCGCACGGACTCGACGATCTCGTCGGCGGTCGCCGCCGACACATCACGGTACATGTCGATGCGCTTCACACGGCACTGGGTGCGCTCGGCACACACCGCGAGCGCCGATTCGACGGCATAGTGATCGTGGTTGGTCGTGAGCACTTCGTCGAGCGGCTTCAACTTCAAGCCCGAGTACAGGAGCGCCAGCCCCATCGACGTGCTGTCGGTGAGGGCGATGTCTGCTGGCTTGACGCCCAGGTAGGCCGACGCCGACTTCAGCACCTCGCCTTCCAACCGCCAGCGCTCGTGGCTGATGTAGCTGGCGGGATCCCGCTGCAGCTCCTCGCGATGGCGGGCGATCGCGTCGCGCACCGGCTGCGGGTGCGATGCGAACAGCAAACCCGCCATGTGGATGCGATCGGGACGCAGCTCGAACAGCCCGCGCACCTCCTCCCACGTGGTGTGATGGCCGATCTCGGCGGCTGCGTTCGATGTCGAGCTTCGCGCGATCGACGCCGGCGCCACGACTGCGCCGGCGGCGGCCGCAGCGGCCCCGATGAACCCGCGACGACTGATTGACATGTGTGAGCTTCTCCTGGTGATGGACCGCGTCTGATCGCAACGCAGCGGTTCTCGATGGCTGCCGCGTCCGGCCACCAACATCGCGACTGTATCGCCGCGCGCGCCTCGGACGTTTCACGGGTTCGTGAAACGTCGACGCGCCCGACGCCCTATACTTTTGGGATGTTCGGGAAGTACACGGTCGCCGAGCTCGGCGCGCTGATCGCCGACCCGTCACGCGTGGAAATGCTCACGATGCTCCTCGACGGCGGGCAGCATTCGGCCGGCCAGCTCGCCAGGGCAGCCGGTCTCTCGCCGCAGGCGGCGAGCGCACACTTGACCAAGCTGACGAGTGGCGGGCTGGTTCGCGTCACGCAATCGGGACGCGCGCGGCTGTTCGAGCTGGATCGGCCGGAGGTGGGCCACATGCTCGAAGCGCTCGGGGCGGCGACGCGGCTGCGCGGCAACGAACGCGACGATCAGGCGGCCGTCGAACCGATTCGTCTTGCGAGAACCTGCTACGACCATCTTGCCGGCCAGGTCGCGGTGCTCCTGACGCGGGCATGGGTCGAGCGAGGCGTGCTGAAGGTGCGCGGCACCAAAGTCGAACTGACCGCGGCGGGTGACCGGTGGTTCGGCGCCCGGGGCATCGACACGAGTCCGATGCGACGCCAGCGTCGCGCGTTCGTGCGCGGGTGCCTCGACTGGACCGAGCGCGAACCGCATCTCGGCGGCTCGGTCGGCGCGGCGTGGCTACGCTGCTGCCTGGCCGAGGGCTGGGTCAAACCAATGCCCGCAACGCGAGCGCTGCGCCTTTCAGACACCGGACGCACCGCGTTCCGGGATCTGCTTGGCTTCGATGCGCCTCTGCCGGGCGTCACGCGCCGCGCGATGTAGATCGAGAAATGGTTTTAGGAGCCGCACTTCTTCCTCGCGATTGGTGTCGCTCACGAAAATGTGAAACTCATAGAACGCGGGGCGGCGACGTGAAAAACATGGAACGACTCAGTCGGTTCGAGCCGTCGAAGCGCCGCTGCGCAAGGCTCGGCGCGCGCCGATCCGACAGGCAGGCCACCCACGATTGAGGAATCCGGCGCGATCCGTTACCAGACCAAATACTTGAAACGCTTGACGGGCGCGCGACGAGCGTCGCCGAAGACGGTGCGGTAAAGCTCCGGGTCGGATGCGATGAGGTGAACGGTTTCGTTTGACGCGCTCGAAGAACCGGTCGCGCCGAGGTCCGGCTCCGGTTCATCAAACCAGGCGCGCGCGTCCCGGATGTCGCCGCGGCGAATGACAGTCTGAACGGTCACGCCGACGGCTCTTGGCTACCGACCTGACCCAGCCGGGTTATGCGTATTGAGCCATGCGGCAATCTCACGAAACACATCGCGACGCTGCTCCCAAAGACTGGGGAAGTGGCCTGAGCCGGGGTATGTCACCATCCGCGTGACCTTGCCGTGTGCGGCCAGCGCTTCGTAGAGCTCGCGTCCCTGATACGTCGGAACGCGCTGATCCGCCTCTCCGTGCAGCAGCAGCAATGGCGTCGAGCTTCGTTCCGCCTGCGCCACGGCAGAGAACTGCACGAACGCCTGAAGGTCCTTCTCCGGCCAGCGCGCGTCGTAGTCCCACTGCGGGACGTCACTCGTCCACATGAAGCTGGCCCAATCCGTGATGCCCGCCCCTTCGATGGCGGCACGATAGCGATTGGTCTGGGTGACCGTCCACGACGTCATGAAGCCGACGGCGCTCCACCCGAACATGGCCAACCGCTGCGGATCGGCCCACCCCTGCGCGACGGCAAAGTCGGTAGCGCTGTCGACATCGCGGTACGCGCGATCGCCAAAGTGCTGATAGATGGCCTGCAGAAAGTCGGCGCCGTAGCCGGTGGACCCACGGGTACTCGGGCTGCAGCACCACATACCCGAGCCCGGCGATGATGCGCGAGAAGGCATCGAGTACCAGCAGATCGTTCGCTTCGGGGCCGCCGTGCGGCAGCACGAGAAACGGATAGCGCCGGCCCTCCTGATAGCCCGCCGGAAACGTCGCAATGCCCTCGAGCGCAATGCCTTCCTTGCTCGTCCACTTCACCACCCGCACCGCGCCGAAATCGATGCGCGCCGTGGTGACATCGGCTTCGGTCGTGATGCGGGAGAGCGCGTTCCCTGTCGGCACGGCGACGCTGGCTCCGTGCTCGGGGTCGCCGACAGCGACCGCGATCTGATCCGGCGTGCCCGCGATGTCGGATGACACCGGCAGTCCGATGACGCTGCCGGCCGGCCAGCGATACGCGGTCGTGAGGGCGCCGTTCTCGAATCGGCTGATCTCGTTTTGCACGCCGCGCGCGACGACCACCCAGACCCGACCGGCCGCATCGCCGGTGAGGCCGGTGGCCGAGCCGGTCAACGAGGGCGTGCGATCGACCGGCGCACCGCCCGCCGCTGGCACCGTCCACACATGATCGGGCGTCAGGACGTTGGTCGTCGTGCTGAGGAATGCGAGGGTTCGCCCGCCATCGGTCCATGCGATGCCACTGACACTGCTGCCGACTTCGGCGGCGCGCCGCGGCCCGTTCGGGCCGCAGACGTCAATCGTCGAGACGAGATCCCCGCCTTGGTCCCAGACATTCACGTTCTGGACCGAGTCCATTCGCGTGGTGATCGTAAAATCGCCGTCCCGCTTCGTCCAGACGTAGTGAAATTCATCGGCGGTGCCCCAGATGTCGCTGCCGCTCCCCTGGACCGTGTAGGCACCGGTCGCGTCGTCAAACGAGTCGCCGCCCGCGGCCGCTACTTTCCCGATGTCGTTGCCTGCGGCGAACTGCCCCGTTCCACCGTTGGTCGACACGACGGTGTACACGACCGAGTCGGACGCGGAATGGCCATGGCCATCCTTCACGGTCACCGTCACGACGTTCTTGCCCTCGGTGAGCACTGATTCGAAGCACGCGTTCGGGTAGGTGACGACGAAGTTTCCAGCCGCATCGCGGATGTCGTAGGTGAGCATGTCCTCGTCCGGATCGGAGGCTGCCGGTCGGAGGTTGACGGTGTTGTCATTCAGGAGGACTTGATCCGGTCCGGCATTCACCGTCGGCGGGCGATTTGTCACCGCCGGAATGTTGAAGAGGATGGCGCCATTCGACGCAATCAAGTCGGTGGCGTGGTCGCCGTTGAGGTCTGACGTGTTCAGCGTGACCAGAGTGTTGCGATAGCGATCGACCTCCGGATTCGAGATATCCATCAGGTTCTGATCGCCGACCGAGAAATTACGTGCGGCGGAAAAGTTGCCGTCGGCCCGCCCGGCCAGAACCGAGACGCTGTCCCACGTCTTGAACTCCGATGAGCAGTCGTCTACAACGATCGTCGAACGGTTGCCGGTGGCCACGTCGAGCACGCCGTCACGGTTGAAGTCGCCGACCACGATCTGGACATCTCCGTTGGGACCGGGTATTCCACGGGAACGGCGAAGGTGCCGTCTCCCCTGCCCCGAAACACCAGCACGACTCCCTCTCCGAAGCCGGAGTTGGAGTTCGGAGTGCCTGCGGCGACCAGCAGATCTATCGATCCGTCGCGATCGACGTCGGCGACCGTGACGTCCTGGGTATTGTGACTGGAGTGGAGATCAGACGGGGTGAAGAGCTGCCCTCCGGGGTTGAGGAAGATCGAGATGGTGCCGGTGTCGGAGTTCGCGGTGACGAGGTCGATCCGGCCGTCCTTGTTGAGATCGGCCGCAATGCCGTCGAGGGTCGAGCCGTTGGTGACCAGTGCAGTCGGCGCATCGAACGTGAAGTTTCCGTTGCCAGGATAAACGTTGAGGCCGGTAGAACTCGGCAGCACCAGGTCTCGCTTGCCGTCGCCGTCGAAGTCGGCGGAGAGGGCAAAGACGAAGTCGACCTCCGCCGAGGAAATCGAGACCGGGGATCCCAGGTTCGCGGTGCCCGTGCCTGGCAGGATCAGGAACGTGGTCGTCTGAACGGCTCTGCTGGAGACGACAACGTCCGGCCGCTGGTCGCCGTTGAAGTCCGCCGCGGTGAGCACTTCGCCCTGAATGCTGGATTCGACCGGCGCCCTGAACGCGCCGTCGCCGTTTCCGATCGAGACCTGGACCAAGCCGCGAGGGCTGGTCGACACCAAGTCGGTGATGCCATCCCGGTTGAGGTCGACCGGCCACACCCGTCCGCCGAGTTGGTAGTCACGCTGCACGCGGACGGCGGGTGCGGCTGGCGCCTGAGCGAGTCCGACACCCGCCAGAGAGACAATAGTGACGGCGACACCGAGTACCGCCGTCAGCGTCGAGAGGCGGACAGCGTACGCCGAGAGATATTCGTTCCACAAACGTGGCGTCGCACTGCTGTTTTTGGGACGGACCACGACATCAGCCCTCCGGTTCGGAGCCAGCCAAGCGGAATCCGTGCCGTCCCTGTCATCAACGAAGGAGTCAGGAACGCAGTGATGTAATAACGCCAGAGTCCGGACGGGTTTTGTTGGGAGACGTCTGATGAGGTCGTCAATCCTCGCGTTGTCGAACAGTGCTGCCGCCGCGGCGATGAAGCGCCCGACACGTTCCAGCGGCACACGGCCATGATCTCTATGTCGAGATCTGGTTCGAGCGACCGCCAGACGACGTTCAGCCGGGTCCCGTGGACCCGGCTGCGATCGTTTGCCGCCACGTCTCAATCGCGCCGGTGAGAGCGGCCGTCGCGGTCGTCATCCCGGTCGCCGTCGTCATCGTGGTCACCGTGCTTCGCGCGGCGGAAGTTGTGCTTGTACTCATAAGCCCCGATGTCGCGTCCCAGGTCGGAGCCGGCATCCTGATCGAAACGATAGTGGATGCCTCCGTAAATGCGCGCGTCGCTGATGTCGCTCGTGATCTGGTCGAACGTGGTGTAGTGGAAGGTCAGTCCCGGCATGGCGGGGTTCGCCATGGTAATGGCATGGTGACCCTCACCGTAGACACGCCTCAAGACTTCGGCGGCGCTATTGCTTGCGCTCCCGTGATTCGACGGGTAGCTCGGGAAACAGGGCGTGCGAATGTACGGCACATAAGCGATGTCGCCGTCGGTTTTCGCGTTGCCATCGACGCTGCCCTCGTGAATCGCCGTCTCGGGCCGCCAGAAGTTGTAGTGATACTTCGTCCAGAACGACGCGACCAGGGCGTCGTTGCTGGCCATGTTGAGCAGGGCGAGCGCCCGCGCATTCTGCGAAACCGAGGTGTGCTCCGCGGCCGCGACCTGCCTCGCGGCCAGGTTGAACACAAGGCTCGGCGAGGCCGCCGCGTAGAACTGCGCCACATCGGCCCGATCCTGCGGCCGCTCGGCGAGATCGCTGCCCACGTCGCCGACCCTCTTTAGCTCGTTGTAGTCCCTGGCGTATCGCTTGCTGGTGAGCGCCGGCGGCGGAGCCAGGGCAAACCGCGCGATCCACGCCTTGCTGCCGGGAACGCTCGGCACACCGAACGGTGTGACGTCTTGCCACTCAAAACCGACGCCGCCGGCGGCGGGACAACTTGGCGTGAGCTGCCACACGCCCGGATCAGTGGAAGAGGGCACGGAGAACAGCGGCGGTGACGAGCCGTCGTTGAGCCGCAAGGCGATCATCTGTGCCGCCGCGGCCTGGCCCGTCGCAATGCCGCGGCTCTTGGCTATGCCGTCGTGGATCGCGGCCAGTGATGCCGCATACTGGGAATCGAGATTCGGCGCCCCCGGAAAGTAGTTCTTCAGCACCGCGTACGCGGCGGCGACTGCCGCAGCGTCCGCCGATGCGTGTGCCGCCGCGGCGACCGTTCCGAGGTATGGATTGTAGTCGCCCGTGATGGCGTTGACGGCTTCGAACACGGCGAGCTGCGTGATCGCCATGAAGCGTGCCTGAGCGTACGGATTCTGGCCCTGGCTGACCGTGGACACCGCAATCGCGTTCCAATCGAGAACGACATCAGCGTGCGCGGCGATCGGACTGCACACCAGCAGGGCAACGAGAGCGATCGAGATACGTAGTCGCGTCATGGTGCTTCTCCTTCTTCAGTTGTGATCCGAGTGTCGTCCCGGCACGACTCACCAGATCGGCTACCCGCAGCGGCTCATCACCGCATCCGTGATGCGCGAGCTGGTCGGGGGATTCTCGCCGAGTCCGAGCGAAGTGCAGGAGATCGTGAATGAGCAGGATCTCCCCGCCCTTCGTCTTCACGGCGAACTGGAAGAACCGCTGACCGCACACCTGAATCAGATGGCTTCCCGGCGCGGTGAACGCGGCCACGATCCGGTCGGTGCGGCACCGACTGGTGTCGTCCCCATCGACGAAGTACAGTCCGGCCAGGACGTCCGCGGGCGATTCCGCGGCCGCTTCGAGGTTCATCGTCAACGCCCGACCGTCCTGATCGGTGAAGTCCTCGAACAGATGCTGGCAATCGGTGTTCGACAGGCGCCGAATGGCGCCGACAGCGCCGCCGCGACCGTCATCCTCGCGGCCCCGCTCATGAAGAAGTGATAGCGGTCTCCGTGATAGTCAACGCTGGTGGGATCCTGAGCGGCGGCCGGTCGTGCCACGGCAAGGATCGCTCCGACCGCCATCGCGATCAGCCCCGCAGTCTGCTTCGACATGCCGCCTCCCGCACCCAGAGGCGGAAAGCGGCGGCCGAAACGGACACGACACGAAACCCGGATAGAATGCAGCCATTTTGAGCCCGACCCACGAGGTCACGGTGCTCCTCAGAGCCTGGCGCGAGGGAGACGACACGGCTCTGGACGCGTTGATGCCGCTCGTCCACGACGAGTTGCGGCGCATTGCCCGCCGGTGCCTGTACGGTGAGCATGCGAACCACAGCGTGGAGGCGACAGAACTGGTCAACGAGGCCTTCCTGCGCCTGGTCGACGTCCAGCACGTCGACTGGCAGAGCCGGACGCACTTCCTGGCGATGTCGGCGCGGCTGATGCGCCGTGTGCTCGTCGACCTGGCGAGATCGCGGCATGCGGACAAGCGCGGTGGCGGCGCGGTTCGCGTGACGCTCGACGACGCCGCGATCGGCGGCGTGGCGCCGGATGCAGACGTCATCCGGCTCGACGATGCGCTGCAGGCGCTCGCCGCCCTGGACGAGCGCAAAAGCCGCGTGGTCGAGCTGCGGTTCTTCGGCGGGCTGACCGCCGACGAGACCGCCGTCGCGCTCCAGGTCTCGTCGAAGACGGTGCTGCGCGACTGGGAGTTCGCCCGGGCGTGGCTGCAGCGGGAGCTGACCCGCGAGGCCGGCCGTGACGCCTGAGCGCCTGCGCGAGATCGAACGGCTCTTTCACGAGGCGCGCGAGCGGCCGCCCGCTGAACGCGACACGTTTCTTGGCCGGGCGTGCCCAGACGATCCCGCACTGCGGCGCGAGGTCGAATCCTTGCTGGCGCAGCCGCCGGCCGGCGTGATCGACACGCCCGTGGGCGCGCTCGTGGCCGGGCTCGTCGCGCCGGCCAGCGTGCTCCTCTCGGGACGGCGCCTCGGCGTCTTCGAGGTGCAGGGGCTGCTGGGCGTCGGGGGGATGGGCGAAGTGTACCGCGCGCGGGACACACGGCTGGGGCGCGAGGTCGCGATCAAGATCCTGCCGCGCGCGTTCAAGGACGATCCCGACCGGCTGGCCCGCTTCGAACGCGAGGCGCGCGTGCTCGCGTCGCTCAACCATCCCCACATCGGCGCGATCTACGGGCTGGAGGAGGCCGACGACGTCACCGCCCTCGTGATGGAGCTGGTCGAGGGTGATGATCTTTCGCAGCGCATCGGTCGCGGCGCGATCCCGATCGCCGAGGCACTGCCGATCGCGCGCCAGATCGCCGAGGCCCTCGAAGCCGCGCACGAACAAGGCATCATCCACCGCGATCTGAAACCGGCCAACATCAAGGTGCGCAGCGATGGCACCGTGAAGGTCCTGGATTTCGGGCTGGCGAAGGCCTTGGACCCGACAGGCTCGAGTCCCAGCCTGACGACGTCGCCCACCCTGTCGCTCGCCACCCAAGCCGGCGTCCTCCTGGGCACGGCCGCCTACATGCCGCCCGAGCAGGCCAAGGGCAGGCCCGTCGACAGGCGGGCGGACCTCTGGTCGTTCGGGTGCGTGCTCTTCGAGATGCTCGCCGGGCGCCGGCCGTTCGAGGGCGAAACGATTTCAGACGTACTGGCGAGGATCATCGAGCGCGACCCGGATTGGAAGACGCTTCCCGCGAACACACCGACATCGATTCGGACGTTGTTGCGCCGTTGTCTGGAAAAGGATCCGAGGCGGCGGCTCGATTCCGCGGCCGCTGCGCGGTTGGAGATTGAAGAAGCCTCGACTGCCCCCACGACACACGATCTCCCGGCGAGCGATGTCGGCCGGGGCGCGGAATGGAGGCTGCTTGTCCCGGGCGCCGCGCTCGTGGCCGCCTTGGCTGCGGTCACGACGTGGACCGTGACGCGGCCGGTACCGGCGCCGCCGCTTCCGGTGAGCCGCTTCGCCATCACCCTGCCGCCCGCGCAAGCGCTCGGGTTCAGCATCAACGACCGCGACCTGGTCTTGTCGCCCGACGGCACGCGTATCGTTTACACCGCCGGCGCCCAGGCGCAGTTGATGGTCCGTGCCCTCGATCAACTCGACGCCCTCCCTGTGGTCGGCATCGCCAACGCCCGCGCGCCGTTCGTGTCGCCGGACGGGCGCTGGATCGTATTCTTCGACCAGCTTGACGAAGGGCTGGGGATCGGCACCGCTGTCCGGCGAGGTGCCCTGAAGAAAGTGCCAATCAACGGCGGACGACCCATCGTGCTCTCGCTGATCACCGGGGGTTCGCGCGGGGCCAGTTGGGGCCCGGACGATTCAATCGTGTTCGCGACGAGCGATCCCTCCACCGGACTGCTCCGCGTGCCTGCCGCCGGCGGCGAGCCGACGGTGCTCACGACGCCCGATCGAACCCAAGGTGAACGGGATCACTACTTCCCGTCTGTGCTGCCTGGCGGCGGTGGCGTGCTGTTCACCATTCTCACGGACCGGGGCGAACCGCACGTGGCGGTGCTCGATCTGAAGAACAACCGGCGCAAAACGTTGATTCGATCCGGGAGTCAGGCCGAGTACGTCGAGACCGGGCAGCTCATCTATGCGGACGCCGGGACGCTGTGGGCCGTACGCTTCGACCTGGCGAAGCTGGAACTCATCGGCGATGCCGTGCCGGTCATCGAGCACGTCATGACGCTGGGCCAGGCCGCGAATTTCAGCGTCTCCGGGCACGGTACGCTGGTGTATGTGCCAATGGGCGGCAGCCAATCCCGCTCGCTCGTGTGGGTCGACCGGCAGGGCCATGAGGAAGCCATTGCGGCCCCGCCGCACGCCTACGTCTCGCCCCGTCTCTCGCCCGACAGTACACGCGCGGCAATCAGCATCGATGAACGAGAGAGAGCGCTCTGGACGTGGGATTTCTCGCGCCAGAAGTTGACGAGGCTGACGTTCGTTGCAACGGGGTATCTCCTCGTCTGGTTGCCCGACGGACGGCACATCATCTTCTCGCAGCCGGCGTGGCCCGAGACGCAAAACCTGTATCGGCGGGCGGTGGACGGTACGGGGACAGAAGAGCGGTTGACGACCTCCGATCGGCATCACAGGCCGGATGCGATCTCACCGGATGGCAAGCGCGTGGTATTCGAGGAACTCACCCCCAACGGCACGCAGGATCTGATGCTGCTGGCGCTCGACGGTCGCTCGACGTCGCCTGGGACAGAGGCGTCTCGAATCCGGCCGCTCCTCCAGACGCCGTTCGACCAACGAAACGCGGCGATCTCACCCGACGGCCGCTGGATGGCGTACGAGTCGAACGAGTCCGCGCGACCGGAGATCTACGTCCGACCGTTCCCGAACGTGGCCGACGCGCACTACCAGATTTCGACCGAGGGCGGCCGAACGCCGATCTGGGCGGCGAACGGCCGCGAGTTGTTCTTTGTCAACGGGTCCGCCCTGATGGCGGTGGCAGTCCAGCCCACGCCGACCTTCAGCGCGGGCAACCCAACCACGCTGTTCGAGAAACCGTCGATGCTCCTGGACGGTCGGAGCATCGGATCAATGACCGGCCGTACCTACGACGTGTCGCGCGGCGGGCGCTTTCTGATGATCAAGGAAGACGCCGGCTCGAGCGAGGGCAACGCGTCGCCGGGCAGCATGATTGTCGTGCAGAACTGGTTCGAGGAGTTGAAGGCCAAGATGGCGGCAGCGAAATGACGCGGTCTCCGCAGGCGGGATCGGAACCGCGAGGCGCGACGTGACGCCTGAGCGCCTGCGCGAGATCGAACGGCTGTTTCATGAGGCGCGCGAGCGGCCTCTCGCTGAGCGCAATGCGTGGCTTGCGCGCACGTGCGCCGACGATCCCACGCTCCGGCGCGAGGTCGAGTCGCTGCTAGGGCAGCCGCCGGGCGGCGTGATCGACACGCCGGTGGACGCGCTGGTGGCCGGGCTCGTCGCGCCGGCCAGCGTGCTCGTTCCCGGACGGCGCCTCGGCGTCTTCAAGGTGCAGGGGCTGCTGGGCGTCGGGGGGATGGGCGAAGTGTACCGCGCGCGGGACACACGGCTGGGGCGCGAGGTCGCGATCAAGATCCTGCCGCGCGCGTTCAAGGACGATCCCGACCGGCTGGCCCGCTTCGAACGCGAGGCGCGCGTGCTCGCGTCGCTCAACCATCCCCACATCGGCGCGATCTACGGGCTGGAGGAAGCCGACGAGGTCACCGCCCTGGTGATGGAACTGGTCGAGGGCGAGGATCTGGCGCAGCGCATCGGGCGAGGAGCGCTCCCGATCGCTGAAGCACTGCCCATCGCGCGACAGATCGCCGAGGCGCTCGAAGCGGCGCACGAGCAGGGCATCATCCACCGGGATCTGAAGCCCGCGAACATCAAGGTCCGCACCGACGGTACGGTGAAGGTCTTGGATTTCGGGCTGGCCAAAGCGCTCGACCCGGCTGGATCGAGTCCGAATCTGACGACGTCGCCTACCCTTTCTCTTGCCACGCAAGCCGGCGTCCTCCTGGGCACGGCCGCCTACATGCCGCCGGAGCAGGCCAAGGGCAAGCCGGTCGACAAGCGGGCGGACCTCTGGTCGTTCGGGTGCGTGCTCTTCGAGATGCTCGCCGGGCGCCGGCCGTTCGAGGGTGAAACGATTTCAGACGTGCTGGCGAGGATCATCGAGCGCGATCCCGATTGGCAGGCGCTCCCCGCGAAGACCCCGACATCGGTGCGGACGTTGTTGCGCCGTTGTCTGGAGAAGGATCCCCGGCGGCGGTTTGATTCGGCGGCCGTTGCACGGTTGGAGATCGAAGAGGCATCGACCACTTCCACGACACACCAACTCCCAGTGAGCGACCTCAGCCGAGGCGCGGGATGGTCGATGAGAACCATTGTCCCGGTTGCTGCGCTCATCGCCCTTCTGAGCGCGGTCACGACGTGGACTTTGACGAAGCATGCACCGCTGGCGGCGTCGCGGCCGGCGCGGCGCGTCGTGGTGCAACTGCCGGCAGTTCTCGCGGGAGAAACGACCGCCGGCGGCCCTTCGTTGGCCGTGGCGCCGGACGGCAGCGCTATCGCGTTCGTCGCCAGAAGCAACGGGTTGAATCGGCTCTTCGTCCACCGCCTCAGTGATGCGAGCACGACCGAGGTGCGGGCGCCGACAAACGTGACTTCCCCCGTCTTTTCGCCGGACAGCCGTGCGGTGGCCTTCGGCGCCGGCGGCAAGATCTGGCGTGCGACGCTCGATGGCGGCGAGGCCGAGCTGTTGTGCTCGGCGCCGCGGAACCCCGTGTTTGGCGGGTTTCGAGGCGGCGCCTGGGGCCAGAACGGACGCGTAGTCTTCGCCGCTGCCGACGGCCTACTCGAAGTCGTCTCGGGTGGTCAGTGTCAGGTCGCGCTGGCGCTCGAGGGCGAGCGCGAGGCGCGGTTCCTGTGGCCCCAGATTCTACCTAGGGGACGTGGAACGCTAGTGACGGTCTCGGGTGTCTCTGACGATGCCGACAGCGGGTCCATCGTCGTCGTGCCAGGCGGCACCAAAGAACGTCGAGTGATTGTTCGCGGCGCGCGCGCGGGACATCTCACGGCATCCGGACACCTGCTCTTCTCGCGTGGCCACCAGGTGTTCGCAGCGCCGTTCGATCTCGATCGGCTCACCATCACCGCCGACCCCGTCTTGATCCTTGACGGCGTCGCCTGGGGCCAGTTCGGCCTACCGCTGCTGGGCGTTTCAGATCTTGGCGATCTCGTGTACGCATCTGGCCAGGACGCGGGAAACCAGATTGTGTGGGTCACGCGAAATGGCACCCGCGCGAACGCAGGCGCGCCGCCTCGAAGCTATCAGCCGGAGCCCCGTCTCTCGCCTGATGGACGTCAAGTCGCCCTGTCGATTGGCACCGGCGACCACTTCTTGTGGGTGTTCGCGCTCGACACGGGCACGCTGACGCCCGTGGCGTCCGGCCGCGACGTGCACACCCCGGTCTGGAGTCCCGACAGCCGCATGCTGGCGTACCCGATTTACGGGCGTGGGCTGGCTCTCAAGGATCTCGACGCTGCGCGTGAACCGGAGATTGTGCAGGTGGATGGCGCGAAAATACCCGGTCTGACGCCGTGGACGTGGTCACCTGACGGCAGCACGCTCGTCCATAGTCGCGGCTCCGCCGACGGGCTGTTCGACCTCGTCGCGTTGAAGCTCCAGGACAGAACGGCCAGGACGCTCCTCAGATCATCGAGCAACGCGTTCGGCGCGCAATTCTCCCCCGACGGGAAATGGTTGGCCTACACCTCGAACGAATCAGGCCGTCTGGAGGTCTACGTGACGGATTTCCCGGCCGTGCAGCTTAAGAAGCCTGTTTCCACTGGCGGCGGCTCCGCGCCTGTCTGGTCGCGCGACGGAAAGGAGCTGTATTACGTGACCGGGACGTGGATGATGGCCGCATCGGTGAGGAGCGGCTCCGCGATCGCATTTGAGCGGCCACTGCGGCTCTTCGACGGCATCGAATTCGGTGGTGGCGTCACCCCATTCTCGGTGGCAGCGGATGGACGTTTCCTCTTTGTCGAAGAAGCCCAGCCAAGCGTGAGCCACCGCAGTCAACTCACGCTCGTTCTGAACTGGCTCGATGAGCTGAAGCGCCTCGCACCGACGAAGTAAAGAGCCCGCCGTTCTCCCTGAACACGGGACATCGTGGCTGACCCGCGCCAATTCTCGCCGTTTCAACTGAAGGGCGGCGGCGCGCTCGCGCTCCCGCTCAATCGCGTCAAGGCGCCCTATGCTAACGCGCACAGAATGTTCCGATCGTCATCGTCCTGCCCAAGGTCTCGGAGCTGAAGAAACTGTCCCTGCTCTGCACCGCGATGACCGCCTGGCCGGCTGCGCCGCCGCGGTTTCGAACTCCGGCCGCACGATTACCATCAAGCGCGACACTACGGCGTGCCGCACGTGTATGCTGTGTCAGAGAGAACTACGGGGGTCGGGGGAGGGGATCCCCGGGGTCGAGGTCCGAGAATGGGCGTTATGTCATCCCGACTGCGCTAACGCTTCCTATCCTCCCTGACCGCACAATCGCGCCGGGATTGGGGATCGCTCCTTCCGGCTGTTACGTCGCCCGGCGCACAGTCGTCGATCCTCAGCTTCTACGTCAAGCAGACACCCGAGGCGGCGGCCGGAGTGTTGGACGAGGCGCGGATCGAGATCAGCGTCCAGCGCGGGGAGACCGATGAGCCGCCGGGGCCTTACGCGCGGACCCGCGTACGCGTCGCGGTGTCGTTCTTCAACAATGCAAACGACATCCAACGCTTGCTGTCGGCCAGCGAGGAGCTCGGCGCATCCTGACCCGTGAAGAATATTGAGCGATAGCATCGAGACCGTCGACCAATTGCGCGCCCAGCTGGATGCCTCTGTTGACAAAGGCGAGCAGGCAGGGCTGCTCGATGCCATCGGAATCCGTCTCACGATGCAGGGGCAGTCGCTCGAGGCTCTGGAGTATTCGGCGCGCGCGCTGGCCATCCGCGCCAGGTTGGCGGATGCCGACGTTCACGCTGAATCGCTCCTTGGAGTGAGCCTCTTCAACCGCGGAGGTCACCTCAGCGCGCTGGCCCGATTCGACGAGGCGGTGTCCTATTACGCGACCGCGTACCGTGTGTTCGGCCGGCATCTTACCGATTCTTTAACGCTCGGTCGATTTGCCAGAAACGCCGCGCAGCTGTCGTCCGCACTCGGCCAGCTCGGTGCCTATGACATGGCCGCCCGATTCCAGGGAGCCGCGGTGGGCGCCCTCCTCGAAGCGTCCGGCCTCGAAGACGACGAATCTGCGGAGGCGCTGAACGCAGAGACAGGCAGACTGGCCGAGTACCTCGATAGCTTCGATCGCGACCGTCCAGCCCCGGCAACCGAACTGCCCAGTGACGACGAACTGTTGTCGCTCCCGACGCGGTCGCTTCCGACGGCGCGGTGGCTGTGTGAGCTCACGACTCAGCGGTTTCGAGAGCATCAATTGGTTGAGGCCGTGGAGTGGGCGTACAGAACCGTCCGCTATTGCGATCTCTTCGCAACTGAAGACGCCGCATTCGCCGCAATCAGCACGGACACGATGCAGCGCGCTGTCGCCTGGCCGGTCGCCACCCGCAGTCGTGACGACCTGGCAATCGAGGCGCGTCTGAAGGGCCGTGTCCACGTTGAGTCTTCCACGGCTCCGCATCGGACCAGTTCCGAGATTGGCCGGCCGCCGAGTGCCGAGACGCCCATCGACCGTCGCTTGTGGTGCTGTTCTGCGCGCGATCTCTTTCTCATGCTGCGTGACCTGTCCGTGGCGGGAATTCCGTCGAGCGACGTCCACACGCTCGCCAGCCGTCTTCGTGCCGGCAACATCTATCCGGCGCGCGACTACGCGCACCGTTGCCAACCGCGGCTGCCGGATGTGTTCATTACCCACGACTGGCGTCATGATGTTCACGCCTTGCACCGGGAAATTCACGGCTTCCTGACATACGTCGGCCAGACGCTGTTCCAGAAAAGGCCCGACCTCGATCCGGAACGGATCCGGCATCTGATGTTCCACGAGATTGGCTTATGGATCGATTTCATCTTCATCGACCAATCAGGTCGAGATCTCGGCGCGGAAGTGCGGAGCGTGCTGCCCCGCGTCATCGGGGCATCGGAGCTGCATTTCGTGCTGTCCGAGACCGCGCTGCTCAGGTCGTGGTGCTGCTATGAATGTGTGCTGTTCAACCAGCGGCCGGTCTCTTCCTCGGCATTTCCAGCGACGCAGGCGCATGGTCTTGATGCGGAGGCGTGGGGAGCGCTCGCCGCTCGCCCCCTGCGCAGCTTCGTGTTGCAGTCAACGCGCCTCGAGTACCGCGGGTTTGCGCAAACCGAAACCACGACGCCCGAAGACAAGCAGGTGCTCCAACAGTACCTGGAAGCCGAATGTCCAGAGGGCATGGCAGGCGTGGACCGGCTGCTGTTGCAGGCGAGCATGTTGAGCGACCGGTTCGTGACGCCAGGGTTCGCTCAGTATCACGGCGCCGAGGATCTGGCAGTGAAGGCTCTCGACAAATGGCTTGAGCGATGACGAGAAGGTACACGTGGCGGGCGGGCATACACCGGGCCCGCTGTCGTCCCGCCGTTCATGGTGGATACTGCCGACAAGAGACTCAATGACGCAACCCCTGCTCCGCGTTCTGGTGGTGGATGACGATGAAGGGATTCGACGGTTCGCCGCCCGGGCGCTGGTGCGCGGCGGTTACGACGTCGTGACCGCGTGTGACGGAACGGATGCGATTCGGCTCGTGGAAGCCGAACCCCGGTTCGACCTCTTCGTCATCGACGTCATGATGCCGGGTATGCGCGGCGACGAATTGGCGCGGCGCCTCCATGACCGGGACGCGGAGATCAAAGTGCTTTACTTCACCGGCTATGCCGACCAGTTCTTCGCGTTGCGGCCGATGTTGCGCGAGAACGAAGCAATCCTCGTGAAGCCGGTTACCGTGACCGAATTTCTGGACGCGATATCGCATCGCATCCAGCGCCTGGCGTGACAGGCCGGAACGTCGCTCGATCTGACCAACGAGGTCACGGTGCGGGTTCCGAACATTCTGAACACCTCCCTGAGCAGAAGCTTGCAGCGCCGCAGCTTTGGGCCACGCTGGCACGAGGATCCCGGTCGAGCGTGAAATGTCGTGAAGGAGGCCAGACTCAGCGCCCAACGAGCAGTCCCCCAGAGACGCCAAGGCCATGTTGCCGAGCGCCATCGCGGAACGTGACCTCGTAGCCCGGCTCGATGTACCAGCCGACATTCTTCCGAGGCCAGAACATGAAATCCAGCACTCCTTCGACACCCCAGAACGTTCCAGGATCGGGTCCGAACGAACGGACAACTTCTGGCCCTGCGCCGATCATGAACTCGAACTTCGGCGAGAACCGCCAGGGCTTCTTGAACAGGACATCGATCGGCATCTCGACGCCTCCATCCGCGGGCACGGCCGAAATGCCGATCTCCAGTTCAAGGATGTTCTCGATCGGCGTCACCTCGAACGCGAACGTGCCGCCGCCATGGAGCGCTCGCTCGCCATGTTCCCAGTCCAGCACACCGCCAATCTCCAGCACCACAGCATGGTCGTCGTCGACCGCTGGCTTGACTTGCCCCTTGACGTCTTGTGCGAACGACGATGCCTGAACAAGCAGGACAACCGCCGCCACGACGAGGACTCTGACCGGCTGCACTCGCATATGCAGACCTCCATGTGCACGTGAGGCCAGGGCCTCACCGTGAAAACGACGGGTATCAGGGTGCGTTGAAGCGCTACAGGCGGCGTGGTGGGCGTTCGACGATGCGAAGCGGAGTTGAGACGAGGTTGGCCGTCACTATGGATCGGAGCACGATCAGACGCTGAACCGTCTCGACGGACGCGCACGCGCGATGCACAGCGACACTATTGATGCAGAGGCCGCACGAGCTGTTGGCGCAGCTGACGTTGGCCTGCCACCCACACCGCGGTTGATTGGCGTCCGTACAACCGTCGGGACAGTACACCGCGTCAATCGCCGGGAGCAGGCTGAACGTGGCGATGAGGCAGATCGTGAGCAGTCGTCGCACGGCTGCAAAGTATACTCGCAGAAACTGCGCGTCGCTCGAGGCATGACATGCCGTCTGTGCTGCCAGTTCTTGTGTTGATCGCGTCCCTCCAGGCAGGGGCCGTCGAACCTGATGGTCGCACCGCCACGCCGACCGCCATCCTGCTCCGCGAGGGGAACGACGTCGGCGCGTGGCCTTTTAAATGAGAACTGTCCCGAGTAGGAAGCGGCGCCGGCGTTTCCGCTGATCGCTCCAGCCCAGTCTGACGAAGCGCTCGACCAAGCAACGTCCACGCAGTTCGTCGCTCGAGACACCGTCAAGATCATGTCTGTGTCGGAAAGTTTGCCGACGCGAACGTAGCTGTCCAGGTGTGTTGAGCAGCTGCACCGGATCAGCTCCTACATCGTCGGCATCGATCACGGCGCCGATTGAGCCGGTCGTGAACATGGCGGGCCAGCCGGGCCGACAATCCTGACTTCGGACAGAGGCACATCAAGTGGACGAGAGAGCCCTGGACGCCGCGCGCCATCGCCCAGACTTCGAGGGCCGACGTGCATCGAAGTGCCAAAAAGTGACAAGGCCCGCGAGAACTCGCCCATTGCGAGCTCGACCACGACCGCGATCGTGATCGACACCGACACGCCGATGCGAAGCCTGGCGATATCGCGAATTGCTTCCGTCCAGATGGAGGCGCCACCGACGAGGATGGCGACCGAAGGCGGAAGGGTCGGGTGCACCGCCGGATTCAGTTGAAGCCAGACCAGCCGGGTCACGGCACCCAGCCTGGTCAGCTGGAGTAAATCGACGATGGCTGCCGACGGGCTAGTACTCACGATCCCGTCGACGCCCCACGATCATCATCAGAAGGTTACGCCGACGTGAATTTGATACGCGCGCGGTGTCACGAAGTGCGTGCCGCTGAAGGTCGACAGGAAGTTATAGAGCGCGTCCTTATTGGCAACATTGATCACGCTGAAGCGCAAGCGCACCTTGGCCTTCTCGCCATGGAACAGGTTGTCGACGCCGAAGCCCAGATCGACGAGGTGGCGCGGCGCGACTCGCGGCGGGTTCGTCACGTCGTCCTCGGCCCCTTCGGCCGGAATCCGCAGCCGGGACGCGCTGTAGTGGGACGGCGTGCAGTTGGCGGCTGTGAGCGGTGCGCTGAGAGTCGCCGCGACGCCACCGCAGGAGAACCCAATCGCCGTTTGCTGATCCGCGGTCAGACCGAGTGCGTCTTCGAGGCTGCCGACCGCGCCCGCGACGAGGCCCGAGTCGTACCGCCACGACAATGCTGCCCACGCGCCCGCGCGCTTCTCGAACACGTACTGAAGGTTGGTGGTCGAGTTGAACTTTTGATCGTGGTCGATTCGGAAGTCACCGTCCGGCTGCTCGAGCAGAATGCCGCCGGTTCCTGGTGGTGAATAGATCGCGTTGGTGTGCGCCATCACGACGAAGGCGCTGAAGCCGCCGTGCTCGACCAGGTTCAGGCGGCCGGTGAATCCATCGATCCGCGAGTGATCCCATGCAACCGGGAAGGCAATCGGTGTGTTGAACAGGACACCGAAGTCATAGCCGTTCTGTGTGTGCTTGTTGAAATAGCCGAAATCGGCGACGAGCCAGCGCCCAAGGCCCTGCTGGACGCCAATCTCGACCTGATTGCGGACGCCAGGCGGCGGCGGCTGGCCTTCGCCAAAGATCCCGTTCAACCCGACTCCGGCAGCCAGGAGAAGATTCTCGTTGTACGGCGTTTCCATCGTCCGTCCGTAGGAGGCGCGAAGAACTGTTCCAGCACCCGGAACGGCGTAGGAAACGCCCAGTCGCGGCTGAACAAGCATCTTCGCGACGAGCCCGTCGTAATGATCGACCCGCAGACCCAGCTTGAGGGACGCGTCGCCCGCCTTGATGTCGTCCTGGATGAAGACCGCCTGCTCCTTAATCGTCGCCGACTGGTTGTAGACGAGCGGCTTTCCGCCGTTGGTCAGGTCGTACGGAGCGAATGTCTGATCGAAGTTGCCGTCTTCGTCCTGCCATGTGGGATCCGTGGGATCCGTAATGCCGAGAGTGAAGTTTTCCTGCAGCTTCGTGGCACTGAGCGTCCCGCCGAGCTTCAGGTTGTGGTTGCCAGCCGTGTACGTGACATCGGCCTTGATCCCCATGTTGGTCAACTTGCGATCCTGGCTGACAGTGGCCGGCGTGTCGTTGAACGGATTTGCGCTGGGCAGGTAGGTCAGATGGTCCTGGCGCGCGAATCCATTCAGAGTGAAGAGCGTCTTCGACCCGATGACGCGCGTATAGCCAGGCGCGAAGTTGAACGATGAAATGTCCTGGTGCTGCGACTGGGCGATCTGGTCGTAGGTGTTCGGCACGTCGAACCCTGATTTCGCCGCCTGAATGTTGATGTGCAACGCGTCGGTGTCGTTGGGGTGAAAGTCGAGTCGGTTGAAGAATGACACGCTGTTGCCGGTGTCGTGCAACCCTTCGAGCTCAGGAGGATCCAGGAATCGGTCGGTGCGGAGTCCGCTCACGGACAGGAAATCGCCGACTGCATGAGAACCGCCACCGATGTTGAAATCGCCGGTCGGGCTCTTGAACGAGCCGTACCCCAGCGACACGCTGCCGATCGGCTTGGCCTGATCGAGGCCGGACTTTGTGACGATGTGCACGACGAGACTGCTCTTGTCGCCGTACTCGGCCGGCGCGACGCCGGTGATGATCTCCATCGACTCGACGGCATCCTGGGAAATCTGGTTTGAGTACAGTTTGCTCTGCTGGTCGGTAATCGGCTGGTTGTCGATCGAGAACTGGGTCTGCGCATGATCGCCGATTGGATGGAAGAAACCGTTGGAATCGGCGACGACGCCTGGCGACGCGAGCGTGATCACCTGGTTCAGACCCGATGACGACTCGAGCGGCATCTTCTCGATGAGGCTTCGATCCACGTCCGTGTGTGCCGTCGGGTCGCGCTCGATGAGATCCTCGGCGTGTCCGACGACCTGCACCGTGGTCGTCGCGCTGGCCACTGCGAGGGTGAGGTCCAGGTCGATCGGGACGGCACTCCGTATGTCGACATCGCGCTGGAGCGTTTGGAATCCCTGAGCCTCGACTGACAAATGGTACGGATTGGGCGGCAGGTTGCTGAACACGTACTTGCCGGCGGCATCCGTCGTACTGGTGCGAGTGAGCCCAGTAACGGGATTGCTGATCTTGACGTCGACGGCCTGCATCACGCCGCCGGTTGGATCCTTGACGGTGCCGCGCACCGTGCCGGCGCCGCCCAGGCTCTGCGCGGCGGCGCGGTCGGCGAAGGAGAGCAGAACCAGCACGCAAGTCGCGATCGCCGCGATCCCCGTGAATCGTCGTACCCGAATACGCATAACACCCCTTTCGCGAGCAAGACACATCGTCTCTCCTGAGGCTTTCACTCGACGGACACTACCAGTCGAGCGCAACCCTATCGACCACAACCAAACGGATGGATGGCCGGGTCTAGTGGATGGCCGGCGTCTGCCGACGAGTGGAGTCCAGTCGGCGGCACCGACGCGCGCCAACGAGCTCGAAGACATTTCGGGCGTTCGTTGCGATCTGCTCGCGCTCCGTTCGTGAGGCGAAATGGACCACTGGTCACCGCGACATCGGCCATTCGCGGACTTCAGATATCAGCCAGCGCACTGGCGGCGCTATGGTGCAGTGACGTCAGGAAAGCCTAAGTGAGCGAACTCCTCAATCTCATCGGCCTGAGCACCGGCGTCGCTCTCTACACAATGCTGCTCACGATGGTCGTCTGGGCGCATCGGACGCAGTCCGCCCGCCGATTCGATCCCGTCTTGCTGGCGACGGCGCTCCTCGGTCTGGTATGGAATCTGTGCGCATTGCCCGCGTACGAGCTGCCGAAGGTCGGCATCGTGGGTCCATTTCCATGGCTCGTCGCGATCGGTTTCAGTGCGCTCGGGTTCCTGCCGGCGGCGGTCGTGCATTCCGTCTTGCGGCAAGGGCCGACGGGAATCAAGGGTGCTACCCGGCGCTCACTCGCTACTGCGGCGTATGCGGTGAGCACCGTTGCCCTTCTGCTCCACTTCGGCGCAGCTGGAGTCGGAACGACGGTCCCCTCGGCTACGGCGATGCAGCTGCTGACCTACACCTTCATCGCCTTGGTGTTCCCGCTCGCCATCGTCACGCGCGGTCAGCCCGGATCGCGTCGGGCACTCTGGATTACCGCTCTGGCGGCATTCGCCGTATCGGCACTGCACCTCAGCCAGACGCACCTCGGCGAGGAGTCGTGGCCCATCGAGTTGCTCGGCCATCACGCATCAGTTCCACTGGCCTTCGCGATGCTGTATCAGGACTACCCGTTCGCACTGGCCGATCTGTTTTTGAAGCGAGCGCTCGCGCTCTTGCTACTGGTGGCGACCTCGTTCGCCGCGATCGCGCTGTTCGCCGCTTCGTCTGCGGCGTTCGCGCGTTTCGTGCAGCTCGACCCTCGTCAAATCGGCGCGCTGGTGACCGTGTGGATTGGAACCGCGCTCGTCTACCCAACCTTGCGGCGCGGCGCGTTCTGGTTCGTCGACGTGGTGATCCTTCATCGGGCGGACTATCGGTCGTTGCGCGCCTCGATTGTCGGCAGACTCCAAGCCAGCGAATCCGTGCAAGACGCGCTGACAGGCGTGTGCGAACTGCTTGCACTCGCGCTCCATGCCGGTTCTGTTGCCTGGCACGCGTCGGCAACTCTTGAAGACGAAGCACTTGGGAGTGCGGCCGTGCTGGTGGACGCGCAGGCAATCGAGACGGCGGCACAACTGATGGTGCCGTCTACGGAGACGAGTCCCCGGCCGTGGACCGTGCGACCCGCAGCGATTGTCGTGATTCCCACCGCCGAGGAGCCACGCCAGGTACTGATCGTCAGCGATTTGATGGGTGGCCGTCGCCTGCTATCGGATGACGTGGCGACGCTCGAAACCGTAGGCCTTCTCGTCGCCAGACGCATCGATGCCATTCGCATTTCCCGCGAGCGGACCGAGCGACAGCTGCGCGAGCAGGAACTCGACAAGCTCTCGACCGAGGCCGAGCTTCGTGCGTTGAGGGCGCAAATCAACCCTCACTTTCTGTTCAACGCGTTGACGACAATTGGCTATCTCATTCAGACAGCCCCGACGAGAGCCCTGGATACGCTCATGCGGCTGACGTCGCTCCTGCGGGGCGTACTCCGGTCAGAAGGTGAGTTCACCACGCTCGGCCGGGAACTCGACATCGTCGAGTCGTATCTGGACATCGAGCGAGCCCGATTCGAGGATCGTTTGCGGGTCCGAATCGACGTCGCGCACAAGCTGAGGACCATCCGCGTACCACCGCTGCTGTTGCAGCCACTCGTGGAGAACGCAGTCAAACACGGCATCGGACCTCTTCGGGAAGGCGGTGAAGTCGTTGTCTCAGCCCGGTTGCGGCCGCCGGCACCGCTCGGACGCGCCAAGCTCGCCTTGACCGTGCATGACACTGGGGTGGGAACCACGGCAGCGAAGCTCGCTGTTCGGCAGAGGGACGGCGTGGGCCTGCGAAACGTCGAGCGCCGACTGGCCTGTCAGTACGGCGACGCGGCATCGTTGACCGTCGACACGGCACCCGGCCGAGGAATGACGATCACGATCCTGCTGCCGATGGAGTTCATGGCGCAAGAAGAGTCAGGCCGGAGGGCGATATGAACGCACGGCTTCGTGTGGTCATCGCGGACGACGAGCGGCCCGCCCGCTCGTTCCTGCGTGCACTCCTGCGATCGTTCGAGGACGTGATCCTGGTTGGTGAAGCCGCCTCGGGCCAGGAGGCGGTCACGATCATCGAACAGGAGCGGCCCGATCTCGCGCTGCTCGATCTGCACATGCCCGAACTCGACGGATTCGGTGTCGTCCGACTGCTCAAGAAACAGAAGATGCCGCTGATTGCATTCGTCACCGCCTACGATGAGTACGCGGTTCGAGCCTTCGAAATGAATGCCGTCGATTACCTTTTGAAACCCGTCGAAAAGAGCCGGCTTCGCGCCACGCTGAACCGGGCGCAGGAGCGGGTCGAGCACGCGGAGATCGTGGAGGAACAAACGAGCCGGGTCGGCACCGCGATCGAGGCCTACGAAGTCGCGGCCAAGGGCCCGTATCTGGAGCGCGTTCCGGTGCGCCGGCGCGACGAAATCCTGATTGTTCCGGTGCAGCAGATTGCCTCGATCGTGGCCGAGGGCGAGCTTCTTCATCTGATGACCGTGGCCAACGAAGAATTCACGATCACGTACCGCCTCAAGGATCTGGAGACGCGTCTCGACCCGGCGCGATTCGTCCGGCTCGGCCGCGGGACGCTGGCGAACATCGATCTGATATCCAAAGTGACGGTCATGCCGGGCGGCACGCACCTCGCCATTCTGCGCAACGGGCAGAAGCTCCAGGTCAGCCGCCTGCAGTCGCGTGCGCTGCGGGAACGCTTCCTTCGACTCTGAGCAAACGCCTCCCACGTCGCTGTTCGCCGCATCCAATTGCCCGTCCACGCCTGTAGTTCGGCGTCTCGTTGAAAACACCGGGACGGAGTGCGCCGGAATCGTGTCTTCTGTCCTCGAAGATGCGCACCCACGCTCCGGGACAGAGCCGGGTAGACAGTGCCGGCCGCCCCCCAAAGATCTACAAGGGCTCACGCCGAAGACTCAGGCGCATCACCCTTCGCGGCAACTGGTCGTTCGAGTTGTTGTTGTTCATCGCGTGGCTCTTGTTTGCCCTGCTTGTCCTGGTTCCGTGGCTGGTGCGGCATCCGCAGGAACACGATCAGAAAACTAGCGAGCCACAAGTCACCAAGCCTTTACGCTAGGAGGCTGCTCACCGCGTCGCACGCATGGTGTGCGACTGCGCGGGCCGGGTCCATCGCAATCGGTCCGTCCACCGAAAACGCTACCAACGCTCCGATCAGAGCAGTCAGCCGGCGCGTTGCTGCGTGTGCCAAGGCCGCGAAGTGCCGACGCAACGGGGAGCCTTGACGCGCGCCAACGCTCCGCAAAATGGTCGTCGGAGCGTCCGGCAACTACGGCGAACCCGCCAGCCAGCGGTGACCAACCCTGCCCTGAGGATTTGCCGGCGACGGCGCGTCCGCTGCCACGATCGGCTATCATCTGCCCCGTATGAAACTAATTCCTGCCACGCTCGTGCTGCTCGGGACGCTCACTCCGTTCGGATCGGCGACTGCGTTCGCGCAGGCGCCCACTCCAGAAAATCTGCCCTACGCCGCCGTGCACGACCCGGAGTTCATTGCCGCGCCGACCGCGGCATTCATGAAGGGCGACGACCGCGTCATCGGCCTGATGAGCGGTAAGACGGCGAAGGCCTATCCCGCCGGCATCCTCGCCCAGCACGGCCTCGTCCAGGACGAGTCGCCGAAGGGACCGATCGCCATCACCTGGTGAAGCTACTGCAACACGGCCCTCGTGTTCAGGGCCGAAGCGCGTGGACGACACCTGGTCATGGAGAACGCGGGGGTCGTGGGTGGCAATGAGGTCTTCAAGGATCGCGAAACCGGCAGCCGGTGGCAGCAGTCAAGCCTCGAAGCCATCTCGGGACCGCTCGAGGGCGAGCACCTCGAGCTGTATCCATTCCTGCTCACGAGCTGGGACGAGTGGCTGCGGCTGCATCCGGACACGGTCGTCCTGAAGCCGCTGCCGGGATACGCCGAGCGGATCCCCGCCAAGAACGCGCAGCTGCGCCAGGGATATCCGCTGGCGAAACCGGCTCCCACCGACGTCGTGCACCGCGACGATCGGCTGAAGGCGTACACCAAAGTCATCGGCCTGACCGTCGCCGGCGCGAGCCGCGCTTTTCCCCTCGAAACGTTCGACCGCGTTCGTGTGGTCAACGAGGAGCTCGGCGGCCAGCCGATTCTCGTCGTGCACCAGCCGAAGTCGGACACCACGACCGCGTTCGTCGCGCGCGCGAACGGGATGCGTCTGACCTTCGCCGAGACCAGTGCGAAGGCCACCGAGCTGATCGACCGCGAGACGCAATCGCGCTGGGATGCCTACGGCAGCTGCACGTCGGGGACGCTGAAGGGCCAGCAGCTCGAAACATTGATCATGGAGCCGGAGTACTGGTTCGCGTGGTCGGAGTTCCATCCGAAGACGACGATCTTCGAACCGGCCCCGACGCCTTGAATCGGGCGACATCGCGACTGAGCTTCGACCTGGCGGGACGCGGCGCCCTCCTGTAACGCGAACCCGCGCCGTGACGACACAGCGCGAATGAAGGCTGCTGTCGCCATGGGCGGGAAAAGGCCCGCCGTGCGGGCGGGCCCTTCTGGCGCGCACTCCGGACGAATTCAGCGGTCGTCGCGGTCTGACGCCGCCATGATGGCCACGCCGTTTGCGTCGGCCACTCCGATGTTGATCGCCGCCCCGGTTGCGCTGAGCTCGCCGAAGCGGGTGTAGGTGAACAGCGACAGGTGCGACGCTCCGGCGGCATGATCGATCACACCCAACACGCCTTCGCTGCCGTCGACGTCCGTTGGCGAGCCGGTCGAAACGCTGGCGGCCACTTCGGCGTCCACAAACACGTTGTTGCCGGTGCCGATCAGACGGCTGATCGTCTTGCTCGCGGTATTGGTCGTGAAGACGTACTTCCCGGCCCGCGTCGTCCAGCAGTCGGCCGTCTGGCTCAGCCCGATGACGGACGTGAACGCACCATCCCTGAACAGTCCCGCCTGGCTGGAGTGCGCCAGCGTGATCACCGCCGTACCGTCCGGATAGACGGAAAATCCGAACGGCGTGAGCGTGCCCGCAGGCGCCGAGACGGCGTCGGGAGCCGAGCCGACAATCGCCCCGTCATGGAGCCGCACGACATCGACCGTGCCCGGATCCGGATCGGTCTTCAGCGCCACGAGCAGGCGCTTCGCGCTGATCGCTCCCACCTGCGCCGTGCTGCCGGCTGGAGGCGCGCCGCCCGCGGCCAATTCCAGCGACGCCGTACCGTCCAGCCACTCCACGGTGTTCCGATGCATCACGAACGAGTCGACGGTGGTCGCTCCGGCCACGTACATGTGATCGTTGGCGAAATCCACGCTCACCGGCGCGCTGGTGGTCGTCACGAGCTTGTCGAACCTGAGGCGATTGCCGTCGCGCTTGTAGATGGCCACCGTATTCGATCCGTTGTTGACCGCGGCAACAATCTCGTTCTGGAACTGCTTGACGCCCCTGGCGTTGCCAGCGGCGCCGCCTTTGCCGCGGGTCGAGAGCGTCTGCAGCAGAATCCTGCTGCCGGCGTCGTAGACCTTGATCTGATTCGACATCGAATCGTTGGTCATCGTCACCGCCAGCGTGGCGGGCCGATGATCAGCTTCGAGCGTGGCGATTCCGGTCGCGAACACGAGTACTGCTGCTGTACTGCCGATACGATTCAGTCTGGCCATGGCACCGCTCCTCCGTCTGTGCGTTTGTCGGTCTGTGGCTATATGTCGGCGGGGCGGCTGGATATTCCACGCGGGACCGTGGACCTGCCCGCGGAGCGAATTTCTACAGCGCGTTTCAGATGCAGGTAGGCGACCGACAGTGAAACGGCGGCTGTGAAACGCGTCCTAGGCGAGGTGTTGCGAGAGCGGCGGCGCCAGCGCCTGTGCCAGCCGCAGGACGGTTTGTTGATCAACGTCGGCGACGACAAAGCCGACGTAGCGTCCCGCCGGAAAGGATGCGACAGAAGGACCAGACCCGCCGAGCTCCAGCTCGGGCGTCGGCGGCGGTGCAGCATCGGTGACCAGCAGCGAGGTCAGCGCGCCGTCATGGTGGAACACGACGTGACCGAAACGCCGGCCCTGGTAGACACAGGCGTGCCGGTCCAGCAGCTCGAGCGGGCCGACGGCCGCGGAGAGATCGAAGGTGGCGAGCGCGGCGTAGGGACCACCGTATCGACGTCCCGCCTCTTCGAGGCGGATCGGCCGCTCGGCGAGGCTGAACGTGACCGCGCAGTTCTGATGATCGCCGGCGGCCTCGCGCGCCAGAGCGGACAGACGAGCGCGCGCATTCGAGCCGCGCACGAGCAGGCCACCGCTGGCGGCAAGCGCCATGCCCGCCGCCAGCGTCCACCACGATCGCAGCAGCGAGCGGCGCGACATCTCGCCCCGCGAAGTCCGGAGCGTGGCCAGCACTTCCGCCGCAAACTCGGGACGCGGCCGCAGCTCCCCGGCGTGCGCGAATGCCGACCGGAGCCGATCGCGCAGCGCGCGACGGCCGGCGATTTCGGCGCGACAGCCGGGGCAGGTCTCGAGATGGCGGAGCAGCTTGTGGTTGGTTTCAACCAGCAGCTGCTCGCTCAAGAACGAGTCCGCCAGCTCACGCACGTCGCGGCATTCCATGTCAGCGGGTCTCGCTTCCCTGCCGCATCGTCGCCGGCCCGGCACCGCGGCGTGCCAGCTCCGTCCGCAGCAGTTCCCGTCCCCGGTGCAGGCGCGACATCACGGTCCCGATCGGTATATCGAGCGCGGCTGCGATCTCCTTGTAGGTCATGTCCTCAACGTCGCAGAGCAGGATAACCTGCCGGTGGTGCGCCGGAATCTGTTGCATCGCGAGCAGCATGTCTTCGTCCGTGACCCGCTCGGGAACCGGCGGCACGAAGGGAACGACGTTCGCCACCCGCTCCTCCAGAGCCGAGTCGATGACGACGCGCCCCTGCTTCCGCTGGCGGTTGGCGCGCACGTGCTGGAGGATGGCGACCAGCCACGCACGGCAGTTGGTCCCCGCCGTGAATCGGTGAAACGACTGGAGCGCCTGCACCAGCGTCTCCTGGACAAGGTCCTCCGCCTCGGCCCGATCGCGCGCGAGCCACATCGCGTGCCGGAAGAGCCGTTCGATGTGCGGCATGACCTCCGTTTCGAACGCGAGCCAGCGGCGATCCGGGTCGGTCTCAGCGTTCACGAGGCATCACATCGGCTGACCTGCAACGCGTCGAGGCTCGGGTCTTCGCGCGGAGGTCCACACAGGCACAATCACCCCAGCACGTTCCTTTATTCCACCCGTGCGGGGCGCGGCTTCGATTGAGAATAAATGGCGGCCATTTGGGTATTATGGTCGCATGTTGCGCGGACTCAACCGACCGTGGCTCCGTCTTGCCACCTGCCTGTTCCTGCTCACACCCGGCGCCGGACTGACTGCCCGCCGGCAGTCGAACCCGACGCCGCAGGTGGACGTCGAGAGCGTCGGTCCCAAGGTCGGTGAGAGGCTGCCAGCGTTCAGTCTCCACGACCAGCAGGGCCGTCTCCAGTCGTTGGAATCGCTGCTCGGCGCCAAAGGTGCGGTCATCGTTTTCTTCCGGTCTGCCGACTGGTGACCGTACTGCAAGACGCAGCTCGTGGAGCTGCAAGGACGTCTTCCCGAGATTCGCAAGGCCGGCATGAAGCTGGCGGCGATCAGTTACGATCCCGTCAGCACACTCGCTGACTTCGCAACCCGGCGTGGCATCACGTTCCCGCTGCTGTCCGATCCCGGGTCTGAAACGATCAAGCGGTACGGCATCCTCAACACCACGGTCGATCCGAAGAACGAGCTGTACGGGTATCCCTTCCCCGGTACGTTCATCGTCGACCGCCGCGGCGTGGTGACGTCACGGGTCTTCGAACCGATCTACCAGGAGCGCAGCACGATCTCGAGCGTGATGGTACGGCTCGGCCGCCAGATTGACGCACCCGCGACGAAGATCACGGGCGCTCATCTCGACCTGACCTCGTATGCGACCGATCAGGTCGCGACACTCGGAACCCATTTTTCACTGGTGCTCGACGTCCGGCCTGGGGCGCGAGTGCATGTCTACGCACCCGGAGCTTCTGACTACAAGCCGGTGCACTTGACCCTGAATCCGCAGCCGGGAGTCGTCGTGCGGGCAGCCCAGTTTCCCAAGGCGGAAGACTATTTCTTCAAGCCGCTGAACGAACACGTGCCGGTCTACCAGCGTCCGTTCCGCATCGTGCAGGACGTCATGCTCGATCCGTCGAGAGACGGCAGCGCTGCACTCAAGGATGTCACCACGCTGACGATCACCGGCAGCCTGGAGTATCAGGCGTGCGACGACCGGGTCTGTTTCGCGCCGCAATCCATTCCGCTGTCGTGGTCGATCGGCGTCAAGCCGCTGGATCGCGAGCGTGTGAAGCCGCGATGAGACACGCGTTGGGAAGAGCGCCCGTGCTTGGTCGTTAGCGAGCCGTCCACGGAGGACGGATCAGCAGCGCGGGATCGGCGCCGGCCTTGGGCACGAACTTCTGCGTCCGCCCGTACTGATTGTCCCCGCCGTACAGGTTGCCATTCGCGTCCACGCTGAACGTGTGAACCTCGAGGTATCCGTCCGGCAGGGCGCTCGGGACCATCCACGTGTAGAGATGGTTCCCCTTGAAGTCGAGCTTGGTGAAGCGAAGCGGCCCGAGATCGGTCACCCAGACGCTGTCGTCGTTGACGATGAGATCAAGCGGCAACTGAAAGCCGGGCCAGGCTTCAACGAACTCGACCCGCGCCGGATCGGCGGTCGTTCTGAAGACGTTGATCCGGCCGCCGGAGCGATCGAGGGCGAAGATGCGTCCCTGCGGCCCGACTGCGATGGCGTGGACGCCGTTGAACTGCCCGGGACCGCGGCCGAAGCCGCCGAACTCCGAAAGGTAGTTGCCGTCGCGGTCGAGAATCATCACCCGATGATTGTCGAGACCGTCGGCGATGAGCGTCCTGCCGCCCGGCAGGAATGCCACATCCTGGGGACGGGCAAAGTGCGTGGCGTCGTGCCCCGGAACGTTCTTCTCTCCGAACGTCTTCAGCAGCGTTCGGCCATCATTGGAAAAGACGTAGATCTGATGGAAGGTTTCGTTGACGAGCCAGACCCGGTGGTCGGGATCGTAGGGACTGATGCGCAGACGGTGCGGGCCGGGGCCGGCCGAGCCTTCGCACAAGCGATCCCACTGCGTCCAGCGCTCCTTGACCCGGCCCTCACCATCGAGGGTGTAGAGGCAATTGCGCCAGACGCGGCGATCGGTCGCGGTGAGCACGTTGATGCCGATGGAGCCGGCAAAGCCGGCGAATTCCGGCGGCACCGGATCGGGCAGCCTCGTTTCGCCACGCTGGGCGACGAAGATGCGATTGGGGGACTCGGCAAACACGCCCGAGTTGCCGCCAAAGGCGAACCCCGGTTCGGCGAACGGCTTGTGCCATCCGCGCACGATGTCATAGGGGCTCGGGCCGACCGGTCCGGAGACGATCGCTTTCGGTGCGCCCTGCCCGCGCAGCGGCGAGGCGTGCGTCCCGAGCACCAGTACCGCCGCCGATGTCGCCGTCGCCTTGATCATCGTGGAGAGACGCGTGGGCCTTGTCATCACATCAACCCTGTTTCATGAGCGCGGCAGTGGAACCATATCTTGCCATAGGGCGCAAATATTCCAGGGCGTTTCGCCCGGCGCCGGGGCGCGGACGACGGAATATTTCCGTCACTGGAGGACCCATTGACCAATGATGGGACACCGCATCCAGGAAAGCGCACGTCGACCTCTGCCTTCGCCCGTCTGGCAGGAAGTGAGGACGGCACACCGTGGAAAGGTTTGACCAGCAACTAACACGTGTTAAGCTGATCGTTCTGGTTCGTGCCTGGAGGCGCGGGGACGTTTGGTCGAGCCGCTCGACGTGGTCAACGAGAACGAGGAGCGGTCTGCGCTCATTCACAGGGAGATCTTCCAGCTTGGCGCCCTGATCGTTCTCGCCGTGGCCGCATTCCTGGTTACGCGAGCCGTCGCGGCGAGCAACCGCGAGATGAGCGTACGGGACGCCGCCGAGTGGTTCCGTCGCGGCCAGCAGGAGATCCAGTCCGGCCAGCTCGACCAGGCGATCGACTCGCTGCGCCGCGCCACCGTCCGGGATCGCGACAAGCGTTACGAGCTCGCGCTCGCGCAAGCGCTGGCGCTCAATCACGATGACGACGGCGCTCGAGTGGTGCTCTTGACACTGCGCGAGTCCGAGCCCGAGGATCGCGACATCAACCTGCAGCTCGCCCGCCTGGCTTCCGCGCAGCAGGATGTCACGGAGGCGATCAGGTTCTATCACAACGCGCTGTATGCGCCCTGGCCCGTCGAACAGGCCGGCGCGCGGCGCGGGGTTCGACTGGAGCTGGTCCGCCTGCTACTCACGCATGGTCAGCCCAGCCGCGCGGTTTCAGAACTGCTCGCGTTGAGCTCCGACATGCCGGACGAAACCGCGCTGCATCTGGAGGTCGCGCAACTGTTCGTGACCGCGAACGACGATGCCCACGCGCTCGAGCAGTTTCAGCGCGCGCTCGTGCTGGCCCCCGACAACCGCGCCGCCATCGCCGGCGCCGGCACGGCAGCGTTTCGCCAGGGCGACTATGCACTGGCCCGGTCGTATTTCCGCCGCCTGCCCGACGACGCCGGTGATGCCCGGACCACTCGCGAACTGGTTGACCTGGTCCTCTCCCGGGATCCGCTCGCGACCCGCATCGGCTCCGCGGTGCGCAGGCAGCGCCTGGTCGCCGACATCTCCTACGTCCACCAACGCCTGCAGTCCTGCATCGAAAGGGGCAACAGCAGCGCGGACTCTGCGGCGATGGCAAGCGAAGTCGGGAGCTTCGAGACCCAGCTGTCCAGTCCGGGGGCAGTCGAGCAGGACACCGTGGAGGCGGGTGTCGATCTGTTCGAACGCGTCGGACAAGAGATCGCCGCCAGGTGCGGCCCGGCCACCGCGCTCGACCAGGCCCTGGTTCTGATCGGGCGCAGGCACCAGGCGGAAGCCAAATGAGCAACCCCGTTCCGCGCGCACAACAGCTCCGATTCCGCGAGAGCCAGGTCTTTCTGATCGTCACGATCGTCATTGGGGTCGTGGCTGGCCTGGCGGCGGTGCTGTTCACGGTGGCGATCGAGCAAACCAGTCACCGGCTGTTCGGACTGGCTCCCTCCAAGCTCCGGCTGTTCGCCATTCCGCCGCTGATGAGCATCGTCACCGGCATCCTGCTGGCGAAAGTGTTTCCGGACGTCCGCGGCAGCGGCGTGCCGCAAACCGAAGCGGCCTATCACCTCGCCGGCGGCGTGATCCCGACGCGCGTGCCGATCGGAAAGTTCCTGACCGGCGTTCTCTGCATCGGATCGGGCCACTCGATGGGACGGGAGGGACCGTCGGTGCAGATTGGCGGCGGCCTCGCCTCGTTGATCGGGCGCTGGCTGAAGTTGTCGCCGCAGCGCACGCGCGATCTCGTGCCGGTCGGCGCAGCCGGAGCGCTTGCGGCCGCCTTCAACACGCCGGTCGCCGCGGTGCTGTTCGCGCTCGAGGAAATCATCGGCGACATGAACGCCGCTCTGCTCGGATCGACCGTCGTCGCTTCGGTTGCGGCGGTCATCGTCGAGCGCTCGATTCTCGGCAACGAGCCGCTCTTTCACGTCCCCACCTATCGGCTGGTCCACCCTGCCGAACTGCTGGCCTACGCGGCGCTGGGGATCATCGGCGGAATCATCTCGTTGATCTTCTGCAAGACGCTCCTGGCGTTGCGGGGGGTTTTCCTGCGGATGCCGCCCTGGACCAAGAGCCTGCAGCCAGCGGTCGGAGGCCTGGTGATCGGCGCCGTCCTGCTCTACTCACCGGCCATCATGGGGGTCGGCTATGAGTACGTCGATCAAGCGCTGAACGGCGGCCTCCTCATCAAGACGATGGCGATCCTGTGCTTCTTGAAGCTGGGCTCCACGATTGTGTCGTACGCATCGGGCAATGCCGGCGGCATCTTCGCACCGAGCCTGTACATCGGGGCGATGGCAGGCGGCGCAGTCGGCATGCTGGTGCACCGCATCGCCCCATTCCCCACCGGCAGCGCCGGCGCCTACGCCCTCGTCGGCATGGGCACGTTGTTCGCCGGCATCATCCGCGCGCCGATGACATCGGTCTTCATGATCTTCGAGATCACCCAGGACTATCAGATTCTGGTGCCGCTGATGCTCGCCAACATGTTGAGCTTCATGATTTCGAAGCGCTATCAGCCCCTTCCGGTGTACCACGCCCTGTTGCACCAGGATGGCGTCCACCTGCCTTCGGCCGCTACAACCGCCGGAGGGCGCGGGACCTCCGCGCGCCACCTGATGCGAACGGAGGTGAACTTCGTCGCCCCCGATCTCTCCGTCGATGACGCCTGGCAATGGGCTGCCACGCACGATGCGCCCGCGTATCTCGTCGGCACGCGGGAGAACCTGCTTGGCTCCGTCACGCCGGCGCAACTCGAGACGTGGCGGTCGGCCGGACGCGGCGGCGATCCGATGCACGCCGTCGTCACCGACGGGTTCGTTCACGCGCACCCCGATCATCCGCTGGACGTCGTGCTGGAACGCCTGTCAGAGAGCGAGGGTGTGCTACCGGTCGTCAGCCGCTCGGAGGCCAGGCGCGTGGAAGGCGTGATCACGCCCGACAGCATCCTCAAGCGCGGCACCGAACTCAGACGCCGACGGGCGTCCGGATCACGGTAAGCGTCGGCTCGCCTCCTTCGAATCGTCTCCGTGACATCCAACTCCACTGCGTCTGAGTCTAGCGGGCCGGATCGTGAAGCGCCACGGAACACATTGCCAACTTTTTAATGAGACTATGTAGTCTACAGTAGGACATTAACGTAACATCACGTGTCTTAAATAGACATTGATGAGCTCAAGTCTCCTTCTGGCCTACGCGGCATAAAGTCTTCTATCTACCTTTATTTAAACGACTTACTCTAGCGCATCTGGTCTGGCTGAGCCCGGCGCCGGGATTGCACCTGCAGGTCCCGATGGACTCCGTGCGACGACAGAACCCGTCTGCGGCTCGTCAACGCGTCACTTTTCCCATGACCTCGAAGAATCTTCTGGTGGCCGCGTCTCGAGTCTTCTGCCTGTCCGCACTCGCGCTGCTGATCGCAGTCCACGACGCGTCGGCCTCGGTGAACGTCGGCACTGCCGCAAAGACGAGCGCCACTGCCGCCACCACGGTGACGATTTCCTCCTTCGACCCGGGCGGCGCCTCGAAACGCGTGCTCGTCGTCGGGCTCACCTTCGGACAAGGCGCCCCGACGGGCGTCGGCGTCACCTTCGGCGGTGTCGCGCTGACGCTGGCGAGCGGTACCTCTGCCACCAACGGCAACGCCCACACGGAAATCTGGTATCTGACGGCGCCGGCCAGCGGTTCTGCCAACATCGTTGCCACCTGGACCGGCAGCCACGCCGTTGTCATGGGCGCGGTGTCGTTCAACGGCGCCGATCAAACCACGCCGCTCGTCAACGGCACGACAGCGACCGGCACGTCCAAGGCGATATCGCTGACGATCACCAGCGCCGCCGGCGACATGACGCTGGATACGATCAGCACACTGTCGGTCACCTCGCCCTACCTGTCGGCGCCGACCAGAACGCAGCAGTGGCTCGATACCACGCAGGCCAGCGTCAAGGGCGGCGGTTCGTCCGCCGACGGCGCCGCCACCGTCGCCCACGGCTGGACGGCCGGCAGTGCACTGGCCTGGACGGCGTCTGGCGTGGACATCAAGGCCGCGGTCATCGGTTTCGAAGTCGGCTCCTTCACGAAGACCACGTCCGCCGCTCCCACGTCTCAGGTGATTCCGCACGGACTCGGACAGACGCCGAAGGCCGTAATTCTCTGGACCGAGGCGCGCGAAGATTCGACCTTCAGCGGCACGAACCCGATCGCGTTCCGCGCCGCCGCCTCGGCGGGCGCCGGTTCCGGCACGTTGACGCTGACCATTGCCAAACCTACTGGCACGGTGCAGAACGATGTGATGATTGCCGCCATAGGCGTGCGGCCGAATAATGCCACGATCACCGCGCCTGCCGGCTGGACGCTGCTGCGGAGGACCAGCCAGGGCACGACCACGGCCAACGAGCTGGCGACCTACTACAAAGTCGCCGGTGCGGCGGAGGGCGGGAGTTACTCGTGGACACTCAACACGTCGACCGGCTCGGCCGGCGGCATTGCCACTTTCTCCGGCGTCGACATCAACGATCCGATCGACGTCGAAAACGGGCAGGCCACCGCGAGCTCCCTCAACCACGCCGCACCGAGCGTTACCACGACCAGCACCAACGACATGGTGGTGACCGCACACACCATCTCGAGCGCGGTGGCGTGGACGCCTCCGAGCGGCATGACCGAAGCGGCTGAGCAGGCCAGTCAGGGAGTGCCCAACAACAACGGTCAATCGATCGAGATCAACTACGCGCTGCAGGCCGCCATCGGCGCCACCGGCACCAAGACCGCGGTCGCCAGCACCCAGGCCGACACCGGCGCCACCGACACCATCGCGCTCAAGCCGGCCTACCAGAGCTACTTCGCCTTCGGGTTCAGCGACGGCACGACCGACGGCTCGGGTTCGTCCGCGAGCCAGAATGGCGTGAGCACATCGGCTGTCGCGCGCCGGATGGCCAACAAGGTTCTCACCGTCGTGAAGTGGGACCAGACGCTGCTGGCGGAGGCCGATCTCTCGACCTGGACGTCGACCGGCTTCACGCTGAACTGGACCACCAACGACACGCGGCCCTACCTCATTCACTACCTGCTGATTGCCGGCTCCGACGTATCGGCCAAGGTCGTCCGCTGGCAGATGCCGACGTCGACCGGCCAGGTCAGTGTCACCGGCGTCGGGTTTCAGCCGACGGCGGTCATTCACCTCCACACCGGCAGCGGCTACACGGCGACGCCGCCGGCCAACGCCGCCAACAGCGGCTTCGGTCTCGGCGTGATGGACTTCGGTGGCACCCAGTGGGCGACAGAGATGTTCGCTGCCAACGGCGGTGCCAGCGGCGACACCCAGCGCGCGCAGGCGACCGACGCCGCCATCTACACCATCGACAACGGGCTCGGCGTCACCAAGAAGGCGTCGTTCGTGTCGATGGACGCCGACGGCTTCACGACCAACTTCACGACCGTCAACAACACCAACGCCGGCCAGATCTATTCGCTCGCGGTACTCGGTGTGAACGTCAAGGCCGGCAGCTTCATCAAGACCACTGCCGCGGCGCCGGTCAGCCAGTCGATCACCGGCACCGGCTTCGCGCCGGCCGCGGTCTTCTTCCACAGTTTCCAGGACGTGCCGCAGGGGTCGCCGGTAACCAACTCGCGCATGGGTTATGGCGCCTCGGACGGTGTCACCCAGGGGAGCTCCGCGTTCGCGGATCTCGATAGCGCCGACCCGACCAACTTCCAGGCCGTCGACAAGACCACCAAGGCGTTCATGAAGGTGAATAACTCCACCGCGACCATTGACGCCGAGGCCGATCTCACCAGCCTGGACCCCGACGGTTTCACCATCAGCTGGACCACGAACGACGCCGCCGCGACCGAAGTGCTCTACATGGGCCTCGCGAACCTCCTGGTTACGGAGGTGCGGCTGACCTCGTTCACGGCCACGAAATACAACAGCGGCACGCTGCTGCAGTGGAAGACCGGCTACGAAATCAGCAACCTGGGGTTCAACGTCTACCGGGACCTCAACGGCGTTCGCACCAAGCTCAATCCGGCACCGATTACCGGCTCGGGTCTGCAGGCCGGCCAGGGCGGCGTGGTGACCGGCGAGCACGCCTACGCGCGATGGGACCTCGACGCGGCAGCCGGCGACCCGGCGGCGGTGTATTGGCTCGAAGACCTCGACTTCAACGGCAAGACCACATTGCACGGGCCCGTGGCTCCCATCGTCAGCGCGCTGACGGAGCCAGCGACGGCCGACTCCGACGAGCTGAGCGATGTCGGCGCCGCCGTGAACGCGAAGTCAATCTTCTTCTCGTCGGATCTGGATCCGGTCCAGTCAGGCCCCCGCGCGGCGCCGCAGGTACCGGCAGCCGTCGCGCAGCAGTGGACGCTGGCCAGCCAGTCCACCGTGAAACTCGCCATCCAGCAGACCGGTTGGTATCGCGCCACCCGCGACGACCTGGTGGCAGCCGGCTTGTCCGCGCAGGTCGATCCGCGCACGCTGCAGCTATTCGTCAACGGCGTCGAGCAGGCGATTCGGGTGACCGCCGCAACCAGCAGCGCCTTCGCCTCGGGCGATTCCATCGAGTTCTACGGCGTCGCCACCGACACGCCGTATGCCGACACGCGCGTCTACTGGCTGCAATCCGGTGTGCAGCCGGGACGGCGCATCGCACTCGACAACGGTGGGCCAGGTACAGGATCGGCGGCGACCGGCTTTGCCGCCGCGTTGCGGCGCAAGGACCGCAGCGTCTACTTCGCCGCGCTGCGCAACGGCGACACCGAGAACTGGTTCGGGCTGATGGTGTCGCCGCAGCCCGCGGTACCGGATCCCGACGATCCATGGTCACAGACCGCGTTGACGCTCACGCTCGATCACATCGATCGTTCCGCCGCCGGCGGCGCGCAGCTTGCCGTCGCCCTGCAGGGTGTGACGACAACGGCCGACGGCAACGCCGCCCACCGCGTCGATGTCTTCATGAACGGTACCGAGGTCGGGGAGCTGACCTTTCTCGGGCAGGCTCACGCCGTGCAGACCTTGTCGGTGCCGCTGGCGCTGCTGCTCGACGGTGCCAACCGCGTCACGTTCGAGGCCCGCGGTGGCGACGCCGACAACAGCCTCACCGACGCGATCACCCTGACCTATCCGCACAGCTATCAGGCCGACGCCGATCGGCTGCGGCTCACGGTCGAGGGGCCGGGTGCGATCACGATCGGCGGCTTCGCCGGCGGATCGATCCGTGTGTTCGATATCACCGATCGCGCGACGCCGATCGAGCTTGCCGTGACTGACGGTTCCGCCGCTGGTCTCTCGACGGCCAGCGTGACGGTGCCTGGCGCGGGAACCCGGACTCTGTTTGCATTCTCGGATGAAACCGTCGGCGCACCGCTGTCGGTGACCGCGAATCAGCCATCGAACCTGCACCAGAGCGGCAACGCGGCCGACTATGTGATCGTCTCGCACGCCGACTTTCTCGACGCGATGGCACCACTCGCCGCGCTGCGGCGACAACAGGGGCACACCACCTCGGTGGTCGACGTGGCCGACGTCTACGACGAGTTCAGCTTCGGCGAGAAGACGCCGCAGGCGCTGCGCGATTTCCTGCAATGGGCCGCGACGAGCTGGACCACCGCGCCGCGGTTCGTGGTGCTCGCCGGCGACGCGACAATTGATCCGCGCGATTATGCCGGGCTCGGCAACGCCGACTTCGTACCGACCAAGCAGGCGCCGATGAACGGCGTCGCGCTCGAGACCGCCACCGACGACTGGTTCGTCGACTTCCGCGACAACGGGCTGCCGGAGGTGGCGATCGGGCGGCTCTCAGTGCGTGACGCGGCGCAGGCGAGCGACGTGGTGGCGAAAATCATCGGCTACGACCAGGTCGGCCCCGAGGCGTGGACCAAAGACGTGCTGCTGGTCGCGGATCAGAACAGCGACACCGGCAACTTCGAGCAGGCCAGCAACAACCTGCGCACGGTCGTTTCCTCGGACTACCGGGTCCACACCGATTTCCTCGGCGCGCTCGGCGACGGCCCAGCGCACCAGGCACTTACCGACGCGGTCAACAACGGGCAGCTGATCGTCAACTACTCGGGGCACGGTTCGACGCAGATTTGGGGCGGCAATGGGCAGCTGTTGACCAATGATGACGTGCCGGCATGGACCAATGCGTCGCGGCTGCCGCTGGTTGTCGCGATGAACTGCCTGAACGGCCTGTTCAACGGCATCTACGGTGAGGACAGCCTTGCCGAGGCGCTGCAGCGAGCGCCCAACGGCGGTGCGATCGCGGTGTGGGCCTCCTCGAGCGTCACGCCCGAAGCCACGCAGTCACTCGTCAACCAGGAGCTGTTCCGCCTGATCTTCGGCGGCACCTACGCAACCGTCGGTGAGGCGGTCGCGATGGCCAAGCGGATCGTCACCAACCCGGACTTGCGCCGCTCGTGGATCTTCTTCGGCGACCCGGCCATGCGTCTGGCCGGTGCGCCGCAGGCCGCGACCCAGCGCACCCTCGGCGCCGCGCCGGTCATCACCTCGCAGCCCAGCAGCGCGGCGATCGCATCCGGCCAGCAGGCGACGCTGAGCGTCCTTGCTTCGGGCGCAGGGCCGCTGACCTATCAGTGGTACGCACGCACCGCTCGGACTGCGATGACCGCCGTCGCCGGCGCGGCCGCGAGCACCTACACCACCACGGCGCTCACGGAGACGACCTCGTATCTGGTGCGCGTGTCGAACACGTCGGGCACCACCGATTCTGCCGTCGCCGTGGTCTCGACGCCGCCGGTCATGACTTCCGCGACCGTGTGGCCCGCCGCGACCGCTAGAATCGGCTACGCCTTCACGTTGACGGCGAGCAACGGCGCCACGCCCTACCGTTGGGATGCGACCGGCCTGCCCTCCGGCCTGAAGATGGATCCCGCCAGCGGCGAGGTGTTCGATGCACCCAATGCCGCCGGAACATTCACCTTCGACGTCCGCGTCACGGGAGCCGACGGCGTTTCCGCCCACCAGTCGTTCACACTCACCGTCAACGCGGCAGCCGACGTTCTGCTCGATCAACAGTGGCACCTGCACGATCGCCGCCTCGAAGTGGCAAGCGCCAACGTCGTGCCGGCCTGGACCTTCAGCCGTGGCGCCGGGATCGTCATCGGGGTCGTCGACGATGGCGTACAGGCGGCGCATCCGGACTTGCAGGCCAACTACCTCGCCGCGTTGTCGTACGATTTCGCCGATCACGATGTCGACGCGAGCGCCGACAGCACCGGCGTGTGCGGCCTGTCGGCAAATTGTCAGGGTACGGCGGTGGCCGGAGTGGCCGCTGCCCGCGGCGACAACGGATCGGGCGGCAGCGGTGTGGCGCCGCTGGCGTCGCTCGCCGGTATCCGCGTCGCCGCCGGTCTTGCCGACGTCGACGAGGCATCGGCCTTCTCGTACGGGCTGAACGCCGTCCAGATCGAAAACCATTCGTGGCACCGCGCCGACGACGGGCAGACGCTCGCGGGCCCGGGTCCGCTGGCGGAAGCCGCACTGGCCGGTGCAGTGGCCGATGGCCGTTCGGGCGCAGGTCGCATCTTCGTCTGGGCCGCGGGCGACGGACGCGCCAATGGCGACAACTGCAACTTCGACGGCTACGCCAACAGCCGCTTCGGCATCGCCGTCGGTGCGGTGGACGACACCGCCCACCAGGCGGCCTACAGCGAGTCGTGCTCGGCGCTGCTCGTCTCGGCGCCCTCGAGTGGCGTGCCCGGCATCAATCGGAGCCTCACCACGACCGACCTGGGCGGCGCCGACGGTTACGATTCGAGCGACTACACCAGCGCCTTTGGCGGCACCGCCGCGGCCGCTCCGGTGATCAGCGGCGTGACGGCGTTGCTGCTCTCGCGAAACCCGGCGCTGACCTGGCGCGACGTGCAGCACATCCTGGTGCGCACCAGCCGGCAGGTTGACGCGACCGATCCAGGCTGGACGTTCGGGCCGTTCCCGCACAATGAAAAATACGGGTTCGGCGTCGTCGACGCACTGGCGGCGGTCACCGCCGCGGCAACCTGGACCAACGTCGGAGAGGAGCTCGCCGTACGCGAGGTCACGCATACCGTCGGCGCGTTGATTCCCGACAACGATCAATCCGGCGTTTCCGACGGCATCACCATCAGCAACACGAACGCAGGCGTGTCGGTCGAGCACGTGGAAGTCGAATTCAGCGCGACGCACCCCCATCGGGGCGATCTCGAAGTCACGCTCACCTCGCCGGCCGGTGTGGCCAGTCACCTTGGCACGGTGCGCCCGGGCGACGGCGGCGCCGGCTTCGCGTCGTGGCGCTTCCGGTCGGTGCGGCATTGGGGCGAATCAGCGGCCGGCACGTGGACGCTGACGGTTGCCGATCGTGCCGCGGGCAACGTCGGCACGTTCACAGGCTGGACGCTGCGGATCTACGGGACCTCGACGTCGAGTGGAGTGAGCACGACAGTCGGTCCCAGCGTCCCCGCGACACCGGCGCCGTCGCCCAGCGCCCCGGCATCGGCGCCGGTGAACGACGATCAGGTTGCACCGCCGCTGACGACGCTGACGGCCAGCACAGCCCCAACTGCAACCAGTGCGGACCCGGTCGTCACTCCCTCGACCAGGACGAGTGTCGTGGGACCCAGCCTGGCGCCGAGCAGCACGCAGATCACCGTCGTGCCGTCGAACGACGTCGCGGCCTACGCTGATCAGATCGGCAGCGCGGCGGACCTCTCGGCGGGCCAGCACGGCGGCATCTATGGCGGCGCGACAGAGCCCGCGACCTTGGCCGCGTCCTCGGAGCGGCCCGCGAACTCGGCCTCGCCAAGTGTCGAAGCCGACGGCGGCAACGGCGGCGTCCCGCCGGAACCGACTCCGGCGCCAGAATCCGAATCGGCTCCCGGCGCGCCCACCGACCTGGTCGCGTCAGTGTCGGGAACGACCATCGTGCTGAAGTGGAGCAAGCCGGCGACCGGCTCGATGCCGACCGGCTATGTCCTCGAGGCGGGCTCGCGATCGGGTCAGAGCGATCTGTTCGTGTCGCCGACAGGCAACACCGCGGTGTCGTTCACCGCCAAAAGAGCAGAGACGGGCACCTACTTCGTTCGGGTCCGCGCCTCGAACAGTCTTGGCCTCAGCGAACCATCGAACGAAGCGACGCTGGTGGTTGGCGGCGATTCCGGCCCGTGCACGGCGCCGCCAGGAGTGCCGGGCGGACTGCGATTCATCGTCACCGGGCCAACCGTCGTCCTGTCGTGGGACGCTTCGCCATTCGGACCGACCTCCTACATCGTCGAGACCGCTTCGGGTCCTGACGGCAGCAATCGCGCGGTGAGCGACACGCACAGTGCGGCGACGACGCTCACCGAGGAAGGCGTCATGCCGGGCACCTATGTGGCTCGTGTGCGCGCGCGCAACGCGTGCGGCGGCAGCGCGCTCTCAGAGAAGGTGACGATCGTCGTTCGTTGAGCTGATGGACGGAACATCAGCGCACCGCCAGCGGTCCCGAGCCCCGATCGGCGTGGCAAGCCAGCAGTGCCGACCGCCTGGTATAGACTGGCTCGTCAGCATGCGGCATTCCGAAATCTTCGGCGCACTGATTGAAGACGCCCTCGCGAGCGGGTGTGCGGTGCGTTTCCAGGCCGAAGGCATCAGCATGTACCCCACCATACGCGACGGTGAGACGATTACCGTCGTCGCGGTTTCAGCTGACGAGGTCGGCCGCGGCGATATCCTGCTCTGCCGCCACGGCCAGCGCATGCTCGCGCATCGGGTGATCGCCGTCGACACGTCCGGCGGCGGGCGCGTGTTCGAGCTTCGCGGAGATGCCAAGGCATCCTCCGACGCGCTCGTCGGGGCCAGCGAGGTGGTCGGCCAGGTAGTCGACGTTCGCCGGAAGGGCCGCCGCATTCCCTTGTGTGGACGCGCCGCACGGCTGCGCCGCGCCGCACGACTGGCGGCGTCGCGCGCTCGAGCGTTGCTGGCCACGACGCCGGCGGTTGTGCTTGCTCTCGGCCGGCGCGTGACGGCGAACGGCCCTTTCGCCGTCGAGGACTTGCGGGTATCATGGCGTCCACGTTCGCGACCGGAAACGCCTCGGCATGCGCCCTTTGTGCCGTGAAATCGATGACCATATGGACCGTGACTGCATGCTGGTTCAGCGTTCCGACGCTCAGCGATCATTTGTGACGCGCGAGATCGGGGGCGAAACGCTGATCGTGCCGGTCACCGGGCACGTCATGGATCTGGAATCGATCTACGTGCTCAATCCTGTCGCCTCGCGGATCTGGGCGCTGCTCGGTTCGCCCAACAGTGCGGCGCAGATCGCCGACGCCGTTGCGGACGAATTTGCGGTGTCGCACCAGGACGCCGCCGCCGACACCGACGAGTTTCTCGAGTCGCTGGCCGCGCGGGGGCTGGTCCGGGAACTGGCCAAGGACGAGTAACGCATGGACACGCTCAGCTACGCGGCGTTCAGCGCATCGTTCCACCGCAACCTGTCCGAGCGGCGGCTGCCGCTGAACGGCACGATCGAAGTCACCCGCCGTTGTCCCTTGACCTGTCTCCACTGCTACAACAATCTGCCGATGAGCGACGGCGACGCGCGCAGTCGCGAGCTCGACTACGACGAGCACTGCCGCCTGCTCGACCAACTGGCCGATGCCGGGTGCCTGTGGCTGCTCTATACCGGCGGGGAAATTTTCGCGCGCCGCGATTTCCTCGACATCTACACCTATGCGAAGAGGAAAGGTTTTCTGATTTCCCTCTTCACCAATGGCACGCTCGTGACCGAGCGCATCGCCGATCATCTGGTCGCGTGGCGGCCGTTCGCGATCGAAATCACGCTCTACGGCCTGACCAGGGACACCTACGAGCGGCTCACCGGCATCCCCGGATCGTTCGACAAATGCATGCGAGGGATCCGGATTCTTCTCGATCGCGGCCTGCCCCTCTCGCTCAAGACCGTGGCGGTGTCCACCAACCGTCACGAGATTCCAGCCATGAAGCGCTTCGTGGAAGACGAGCTCGGCGTGCCCTTCAAGTTCGACTCGATGATCAACCCGCGGGTCGACTGCTCTCAGAGCCCGCTCGACGTGCGTCTCGCGCCGGAAGAATGCGTGGCGCTCGACCTGGCGGATCCGAAGCGCAGCGACGAATGGGTCTTGTTCGCCGACACCGTCCGGCAGGCGATCGAGGCCAAGCCGGCGCAGGATACCGTCTATCAGTGCGGCGGCGGCGTGAGCTCCTTCGCCATCGATCCGTACGGGCAATTGAGCATCTGCGTGCTGTCCGAGGCGCACAAGTACGACATCCGGGCCGGAAGCTTCCGCGACGGCTGGGGGGGATTCCTGCACCAGCAGCGGCTGAAGCCCGTCAGCCGTCCCACCAAGTGCGTGGCGTGCACGCTCAAGTCGGTGTGCGGTATGTGCCCGGCCAACGGCGAGCTGGAACACAACGATCCGGAGGAGCCGGTCGACTGGCTCTGCCACACGGCGCATCTGCGTGCGATGGCGCTCGACATCGAGGTGACAGCGCACGGAGATTGCGAGTACTGCCGCGGCGGATCGAAATACGCCGACATCGTCGCTGCCGCGGCGCGCCTGCGGCTCGACGCGCGGCCGCCGGACCCGCCGACCCCGACAGTCGCCCGGGACGGCAACCTGTTCCTGCGGGTGGTCAACCTGCCTTCAACCTCGGGCTGCGGATCGTGCGGCACGCACTGAACACGCGATTCGGACAAGGATGCTGAACATGAACGACTCCACGGCCGGCGGCAAGACGACTGACAAGCGGCCCTACGCCAAGCCGCAGATCCAGGAGGTTCCGCTGCGACCGGACGAAGCGGTCCTCGGCGGCTGCAAGACTTCGAGCGGCTCGGGTCCGGCCCAGTTGCGCTGCACGATGCCCAGCAGTTGCAGCGCGGCGACATCCTGACCGCGGCGCCAGTCACCGCCGTGACCACCGCGCCGTTCGACACCTTCCTGTCGGTCGGCGGCGTCACAATCAGGGTGGTCTCGGATGACGCGGTGCTCGCATCGCGTCCACGCGGATCACTCGCGCCGTTCTCCGCGGATCGAGGCGACGCCGACGTGGTCATCCGCGCAGGCTGGACCGACACACCGCCTGCGTCGACGGGAGAGAAGCTGTTCGACTCCGGCGGCGCCTGGCAACTGCACCGATCGGACGACCAGTTCGTCTTCACGTTTCACTCGAGCATCGGCGGACGGGAGCCCTACGCCATCGCGCGCTTCAATCGCAGCGTGACCGCCGGCGACGTTCAGCTCTGTCGGCCCTACTTCGAACGGCACCCGGCGGCGAAACCGCACCCCCTTCAATATCCGCTCGACGAGCTGGTCATGATCCATGCCTTGTCGCAAGGCAAGGGCGTCGAAGTGCACGGCTGCGGCATTCTCGACGAGGCCGGACGGGCTTCGATTTTCGTCGGGCAGTCGGGCGCCGGCAAATCCACGTTCGCGCGCCTGTGGACCGATCGCCCGGGCGTGACGCTGCTGAGCGACGAGCGCGTCGTGCTGCGCACGGATCGCGAACGGATTCGGGTCTATGGCACGCCGTGGCAGGGCGACGCCCACTTCGCGTCGCCGCTCAGCGGCGAGCTGGCGGCAGTGTTCTTTCTGAACAAGGCGGCGGCCCACGCGGTGGCGCCGACCGTCCGGTCGCGGGCCGCGGCCAGACTGTTCGCCTGCTCGTTCCTGCCGTTTCACGACGTCCGCGCCGTCGACTGCACGATGACCGCGGTGGAGCAGGTGACCGACAGCGTGCCCTGCCACGATCTGTGGTTCGCGCCAGATTCATCGGTCGTCGACCTGCTGCTCGCGCATCAACGGACGGAATGAAACGAGCGCTGGTCGGGCTCGTGGCCTTCTCGCTCTATCAGACCGGGCGGCTGTTCGCGCGTGCGGCGCGGGTCTGCAATCACCTGGCGGCCGGTACGCTGACCATCGAGGGGCTGCGCGCCGGGATTGAACGCACGTGGGAAGACTTCAGCACGGGCGACGCCAGCGTCGCTGCCGGGCTGACGCGGTGGGAGGAGGAGATGATCGACCGCTTCCTCCAGCGAGACGACGAGGTGCTGCTGGTCGGGGCGGGGCCGGGCCGGGACCTGATCGGACTGATGGCGAAGGGGTATCGTGTCACCGCCGTTGAACCCGCGCGGCGCGCCGTCGCCGTCTGCCGCCGTCAGCTCGCGCGGCGCGGCCTCTCCGCCGATCTCATCGAGGGATTCTTCGAAGACGTCTCGCTGCCACGACGCTTCGGCGCGATCATATTTTCAGGCTGCTGCTACTGCTACATGCCCGGATCACGGCGGCGGATCGCGGCCCTGCGTAAGGCCGACGAACACCTCGCCCCGCGCGGGCGCATCCTGATCAGCTTCACGACCGCGCCGTCCGCCAGTCCGGCGCTGATCCGCCTGGCGCGCGTGGCGGCGACGGTCAGCGGTTCGGACTGGAGACCCGAGCCAGGCGATGTGGTGCAGCCGATTGGCGCGAGCCGGCTGCTGTTCAACTACGAGCATCACTTCGCGCCCCAGGAGCTCGAGTTGGAGGCGGCCGCCGCCGGCTTGCGCGCGGTCGACCGCGGCGACTATCCCTATTCGCCGGTTATCGTGTTTCAGCGCGCCGATGCGGCAGACGAGGCGGTGCCGCGGCCGGCCGCGATCGTTGAAATCGATTGCGGTCGTTCGCAGCGCGACGGCTCTTAGAACTTCGCCACCAGGCCGAAGCTCGCGCGCCAGAAATCGAAGCGGTCGAGGGCCAGGCCGGCCGCCTGCAGGTCGTCGATCTTGAAGCCGTAGGCGCGAAAGTAGCGCAGGTCGCCACGCACACCGAGGTGAGGCGTGAAGAATCCCATGATCCCGCCGCCTAGGTTGAAGGTGAAATAGTTGTTCGAGATGCTGTCGGCACTTGGAATCACCAGGCTCGACAACTTCGTCACGTTGAGATTGAGATTGCCGGCGCCGACCGCACCGTAGGCCTTGATCCGCCCGATTGTCGGACCGACGAGAATGTTGCCCGCAATCGTGATCACGCGGCTCCTGTTGAGGCCGTTGGCGCTGTTGTCAATCAGCTCCGGCTGGTAGCCGATCTCGGTTTCGCCGCCGACGATCTTGCCGACATTGCCCAACGAGACACCGAACCCGGGCTTCGAACTGCTGCCCGTCGCCGACGGCGAGCTCAACGTGGTGTCGACGAACGGACTCACGAACACCTGCGCTGCCGCCTGGTGCGATACCGAGAGGACAACGAGCGCGACGACGATGGTTATCTTCATAGTGTCTTGACCTTCTTGAGTTCTTCCACGACCTGTTTGCCTTCCTTCGACAACGCGTCCTGTACCGTCTCTTCGACCTTCTGGGTCGTCGAGTCACCACCCATCCCGCCGGGCAGCGCCATGCCGCCGGCACCCGACATGATCGACATGGCGGCACCTGCCCCCGGATTCATCAACCCTGACATGCCACCGCCGACGCCGCCGAGCGACGCGGCCGGCCCCATGGCGCCCATCATGCCGCCGCCCATGCCCATCCCCATGCCCATCGTCATGTACATCTGACCGGCGAAGGCGGCGACTCTCAGCGCCGAGCCGACCCCGAAGCCGCCGCCACTCGACGCCTTCGCGGTCGACGCCAGCTTCGCCTTCGCCTGATCGCCGACCGCGTACAACTTGTAGTCGACGCGGGCATCGTGGATTTCGCTCGCCGCATTGGCGTCTCCCGACACGCGACGCAGCGCGCCGCCAAGCTTGTTCGGCTTGGACGTCTTGACCTCTGAGACATCGGTGACCAGGATGAAATCGCACGCTTTCCCGAGGGCGTCCTGATGGAGGTCGGCCGGGCTCGTCCCGCTGAGGGGCAGCGCCTCGAACGGCGCCTTGTTCAGCGATGCCAGCAGCCCTCCGCGCAGCATCGGGACCGGCATCGACCGGCCGCTCTTGTCGATCGGATCGACGATGCCGATGCGGATGACCCCGGGCTTCTTCGGCGCGAGCCTGCTGGTACCGTCGGCCAGCGATCCGAACACCGCGTCGGCCAGGCTGCCGCCATGGGCCATGGACGGGATCAATTCCTTGTAGCTCTTGACCTCGGTGTAGCCGGGCGGCACGTCGAACAGGGTGTCCGCGAGCGACGTGATCCGCAGGTCCGCCACTTCCATCGTCGCGGTCGAGACGTCCTTGTCTTTGCCTTCTTCGATGGTGGTGGTGATCGTCGTGCTGAGGGCGAATCCAAGCTTCGCGTCGCCAGACTGCTGCCTCTCGAGGCGATCGGTGCAGCTCTGCGTCGGCGGCGGCGGCGGCGCCGTCGGGGCAGCCGCGACCGGGCAGGCATCTCGCTCTGGAAGATCGGCGTACCAGCCGTCGGTTTCGACCCGGGTTGTTCTCGGATCGCAGGCCTTCGGACCCGGCTGCCGCACCGTGACCGTGGTGATTCGCCGTGCCTCGAGACCGAACATCTGCGTCCGCTCGCCGGTGTCGGTGAGAGTGGTCGTCTCGGTAATGACACCGCCCTGCGGTTTCTTCGCCGCAGCCGCCGCGGTCAGCGATGAGTCTGGAGGGGGGGCCGCCGGATCTGGCGTCGATCCGGCTGACGCGGGCTGGCCGGCCGGCGTCTCGCTCGACATCACCATGAACTGCTTTGTGGCGTCATGAAGCTGCAGATTTCGCTTCAGATCGCATTGGGTAATCATCGTCACACCCGGGAACTCGAAGCGCTCCCGAACGCCCTTGATAAAGGTCGCGTTCTCAGACACTTGAGGCCCGTTGACGTACTTCGTGCGAAATGTCACGTCCTTCGGAGGCGGAGGCAGAGGCGGCGGCGCGGGCATCGCTGCCGGCGTGGGCGCGGGCGCTTTGACGGCCGGTTTGACGGCAGCCGGCGCCTTCTTCACAGGTCGGGGCTTCGGGACGGGCGTTTGAGCAGTGGCCGACACCGCGATCGAGAACGCCACCAGGGATCCGAGGAGTGTGACGGATGACATCGCGATTCCTCCTGATCAGTAACGCGCCGTTCAGGGCTGAATCGGATCATCGGGTGCAATCTCAGCGGTCTTGCGTCTCCGCCGCCGCTGTTGAGCCACGTGAAGTCAACGCAATTGGAGAGTCTTCAGCTGAACGAGGCGGAGGGAGGGTGGCCGCCCGGCTAGGACATCGGCTTGGGATATTTCAGCGCGCTGACTTTCGCCTGGGTGATTTCCCGGCTATGTAGCGAATGACCTCGCGTTGATCGGCAGCCGATCGCTCGCGGAAGAAACACTCGAGTGCGGCGCTGACGACCCGCCATTGGGGCGTGCCGCTCACCCGACTGAGCGCAAACAGCTTGGTCTTGACCTCGGGCGGCAGACGCAGGCTCGTTTGGGGGTAGTCCTTCACCCGCTCGCCCTTCCGCACACCCGCCGGCGGCCGGCCGCTGCGGCGCGGCGTCCTCGCGTTCGCCCTGGAGATCATCGATGGCGATGGCACAAAGGCTGGGTTTGTGCTGGCAACAATCCTGCTAGACTTTTCCCGCCATGAAGCCGTCCGCGAAAATCGTCGCCATCGTCAAAAAAGCGCAAGGACCGGGCCGGCCTCGGGTCCACGCCGAAGCCTGGGTCAAGGTGTCGGTGGTGCTGTTCGTGCGGCAGGTTCAACACCTGGATCGGCTGGCCAGCAGAGCTCGCCGGCGGGGACACAAGTCCATCAATCGCGCCTGCGTGATCCGGGGGATGATCGACGGCATTCTCATGAGCGGCATAGACCTCTCCCGGCACGCTTCCGAGGCCCATGTTCGCGAGGATGTCGCGAACCGGCTGCGCCGGTCCTCCCGGCCATTGTAGTCAATTCGAGAATTACTTCCATCCCTATTTGTGGCGACCGACGGACGCCGCGCAGTGGCGGCTGCGACAAAAACGTCGGCAGATTCCGGTGCGGATTTCTGCGACACTCTGCACATGAAGCGCTATCCGTGGCTCCTGCTGCTGGTCACCGCCATCATCGCCGTCACGCTGACGCCGGCGCGGGCGGCCCGAACCGTCGACTTCGACGCGCTCACGATCGCGGACATCGGCCGTGCCTTCGACAGCGGCGCCCTGACCTCCGAAAAACTGGTCCAGCTGTGTCTGGCGCGGATCCAGGCCTACGATCGGCAGGGCCCCTCCCTCCATGCCGTGTTGGCGCTCAACCCGAAGGCGCTCGAGACGGCGCGCGCGCTCGACGCGGAACGCAAGGCCAGAGGCCCCCGCTCTCCGCTGCATGGCGTCCCGATCGTCCTCAAGGACAACTACAACACCTCCGATCTCCCGACCACGGGCGGGTCGCTGCTGCTCGAGGGCTCCCGCCCGCCAGACGATGCCTTCGTGGTCAGGAAGCTGAGGGCAGCCGGTGCGATCGTTCTCGCGAAGGTAAACATGTCCGAGTTTGCGTCGGGCCCGGCGCGCAGTTCGCTCGGCGGTCAATCGCTCAACCCGCACGACCTGACGCGCACGCCGTCGGGATCGTCGGGTGGCACCGGTGTCGCCATCGCCGCGGCCTACGCCCCGCTCGGCTTGGGAACCGACACCGGCGGCTCGATCCGCGGACCGTCGACGTCCAACGGCATCGTCGGGCTGAAGCCGACGCACGGATTACTGAGCCGGAGCGGCATCATCCCGTTGTCGCTGACCTTCGACACCGGCGGGCCGATGGCTCGCAGCGTGACCGACGTGGCCATCGCGCTCGGCGTCATGACCGGCGTCGATCCGGCCGATGGAGCCACCGCCACCAGCGAGGGCAAATTCGAAAGCGACTACACCAGATATCTCAAGGCCGATGCATTGAAAGGCGCGCGCATCGGCGTCGCGCGCGACTTCCTGGGTGCCGATCCCGACGTGGACTGGGTCGTCGACGCATCGATCGAGGCGATGCGCAAAGCCGGCTCCATTCTCGTCGACGTTCGTTATCCGAAATGGCTGCTCGACTCGAAGCAGGAGCTTTACAACGCGATCCGGCGGCCCGAGTTTCACGCGCAGATCGCGGATTATCTGAAGACCACCGCACCGGGCTATCCGAAAACGCTCGAGGAGATGATCGAGCGCGCCAACGCGCTGATCACCGTGCGGCCCGACGGCGCGGCACCGAATCCAGGACGCTGGACGCTGTTCGCACTCGAAGCCGGGAGTGGAACCCTGGACGACTATCGATATACGTCGGTCCGCGATCATGGGTTGCCGCTGGTGCGGGCGGCCGTCGAAGGCATGCTGGCGGCGCAGAAGCTCGACGCGATCGTGTACCCGACTTCTTCACGACGCCCCGGGCTGATTGCCGACACCGGCGGCGCCGGCGGCGGCACGCCCTCTGCCACCGACATCGCGAACCTGACCGGCTTTCCTGATTTGATCGTGCCGGCCGGCTTCACCGGCGACCGTCTGCCAGTCGGCATCTCGTTTTTCGGTCCCGCATTCAGTGAGCCAAAGCTCATCGCACTGGGCTACAGCTTCGAGCAGGCCACGCACGCACGCCGGCGTCCCGTGCATGCCCCATCGCTCGCGGGCGAAGCGATCACGATCCCCTGAAGTCGAGGGCAGGTTCCTCGTGGCGCGATGGCTTCTGTTACAGCGCTTTTCAGACATACGTAGGCGACGGGCTTCAGCCTGTCGCTCGGCGCCGGTCGGCCGGCCTGAACGCCGGCCGCTACGAGAAGGCCGTACGTAGGCGACGGGCTTTCAGCCTGTCGCTCGGCGCCGGTCGGCCGGCCTGAAGGCCGGCCGCTACGAGAAGGCCGTACGTAGGCGACGGGCTTTCAGCCTGTCGCTCGGCGCCGGTCGGCCGGCCTGAAGGCCGGCCGCTACGAGAAGGCCAGTACGTAGGCGACGGGCTTCAGCCTGTCGCTCGGCGCCGGTCGGCCGGCCCGAAGGCCGGCCGCTACTACGTAGTGGCCTTCTCGTCTACTTCTTCGGGACGAGCCTGAGGATTTTTCCGGCGGTGCCGTCCGTGAGCACGTACACAGCGCCGTCAGGCCCTTGACCGACGCCGCGAATCCGCGCCATCAGATCGCCGAGCAACCGCTCCTCCGCGACGACGCGGTCCTCCTTCAGGACCAGCCGAACGAGCGACTTGCCGGCCAGCGCTGACACGAACAGATCGCCTTGCCACGCGGGAAACAACGTGCCGGTATAGAAGGCAATTCCTGCTGGCGCGATGTCGGGCGTCCAGAAATAGACCGGCTGCTCCAAGCCGTCCTGCGCGGTCTTGTCCCCGTTGATCGGCTTCCCGCTGTACTCGCGTCCATAACCGATGACCGGAAACCCGTAGTTCCTGGCCCGCGCGATCGCGTTGATCTCGTCGCCGCCGCGCGGACCGTGTTCGCTGGTCCAGAGCAGGCCGGTGCGCGGGTGAATCGCGACGCCCTGTATATCGCGAATTCCCAGCGCATAAATCTCGGGACGCGCGGTGTCGCGTCCGACGAAGGGATTGTCTCTTGGTACCGATCCGTCCGGGTTGATCCGCAACACCTTGCCCATGTCGCTCGTGAGCTGCTGCGGCTGTGGCCAGTCCACGGCGTTGATACCGACACCGGACGGGATCGTTGACGTGATCAGCAGCGTGCCGTCCGGCGCCTGAATCAGCCGGCCTCCGGTGCCTTCCGCGTTCAACAGCACCTTGAGGTTCTCGAGCCGGCGGTCATCTGGCGACAGCGTCGCGCTGGCGACGATCAATACGCCTGGGCTCCGGGGCAGCGCGGCCTGGTTCGATCCGGCGGGCAGCACCGTGTAGGTCAGGAAGAGCCTTCGAGTCGTGGCAAAGGCGCGGTCCGGGCGCACCTCGAAGAGTCCCTGTCCGTGCGCCCACAAATCTGCGGGCATCCCGTCGAGCGGCTCCGACACCTGACCGGTCTTCGTGACGATCCGGATCCGGCCCGGACGCTCGCCGACAATCATCCGTCCATCCGGAAGAAAATCGAAGCAGAAGGCGCCCGACAATCCTGAAGCGATCGTCTCGACATCGTAGGCGCTCGTCTTCGCCGGGTGAGGCGCGCGTGTCTGTCCCAGCCATGCCGGAATCGGCGCGTAGCCGTCCGGTGCGGCGCTGCCGTCCTCTGGCTTGGGTGGACCGATTTGCGCGGGCGGACGAGGAATGATTTGCGTGCCGCCTTCCCGCGGTAAGGGCGATGCCGCCAACGCGACGGTCACCATGGCAACAACAGCGATCCCCCGCAGCATCATCCTCGTAGTGTATTCAATTCTGTCTCAGAGGTGGGTGAGGTGGGTCAGAGGTGGTGTCGGAGGTGGTGTCGGAGGTGGTGTCGGAGGTGGTGTCGGAGGTGGTGTCGGAGATGGTGTCGGAGATGGTGTCGGAGGTGCTGCTCCTCGTGATACGGATGCGTAGGGGACGGCCTTGAGGCCGTCCCCTAGACGGGGCGCAATCACGATCAGACCGAACAACAGCAAGGTTCCAATTTTCATCTCTCACTCCTCACAAGTTAATCACTCACCCTTGACTACGGCGACCGTCGTCCGTTGAATGTATCGGGCAGCTCTGCCGACGGGCCTGCGGTGTTGCAGCGCGCCACGCGTGGGAAGTTTGCTCGGCTCAACGCCGCGACCGCCGACTGCGCCACGACCTGTTCTGGATTCCATGAACGCCGGTGATCTCGCGGCGGGAAGACGCCGCCACAATGAGTGGTCCGAGGGGTCAGAGAGTCGGATTCCCATTTCATGCTATGGTCCGCGGCATGATGGACCGACGGCAGTTCTTGCGGACAGCGTCCGGGGCCAGCGTTGCAGCGGTCGCTGGGTCGGTTCGTCTCTTTGCACAATCCTCGAAGGCGACCCCAGGCGCTGTGGTCGCCACCACGATCGGCCGTGTGCGCGGACTGCTGATCGATGGCGTGCAAACATTCAAGGCCGTGCCATACGGCGCATCCACGGCAGGCGCTCGCCGTTTTCTGCCGCCGCTCTCAGCCGCCCCTTGGACCGGCGTCCGCGATACCTTTTCCTTCGGCCCACGCGCGCCACAGCTCCTCGCGCCGTTCGTCCCCGAGTGGCAGCCGCTGACCGGTACCGAGCCGATGAGCGAGGACTGCCTCCACCTGAACGTGTGGACGCCGAGCAGTGCGACCGCTGAACGCCGCCCGGTCATGGTGTGGCTCCACGGCGGCGGCTATACCGGCGGATCGCCTGCGGCGCTTCCATATGACGGCACCCACCTCGCCGGCAGGCACGATGTCGTCGTGGTCAGCATCACGCATCGCCTCAACGTCCTTGGCTTCATCCACCTGACGGACATCGCCGGGGAGCGATTCGCCGGCGCCAGCAACGCCGGACAGAAGGACATCATCGCCGGGCTCGAGTGGGTCCGCGACAACATCGACCGGTTCGGTGGCGACCCGAAGAACGTCACGATCTTCGGCCAGTCCGGCGGCGCTGGCAAGGTGAGTACGCTGCTCGGCATGCCTGCGGCGCAGGGTCTGTTCCATCGCGCGATCGCGCAGAGCGGCTCCGCTGTCGCGGGCATGTCGGCCGGTACCGCGACCCAGCATGCTGAAGCGCTGATGTCGCGTCTCGGCCTGAAGCCAGCTCAGGCCGACGCCCTGCAGAAGCTGCCGGTCGATCAGGTTCTTGCGGCGATGCGGGCGCCCGGCGGCGGCCGCGGTGGCTTCGCGGCCTCGCCCGTGGTCGACGGGACGTCATTGCCCCGCGATGTCTTCTCCCCGACGGCGACTCCCCTGTCCGCCTCCATCCCGCTGTTGATCGGTTCGACCGAAACCGAAGTGACCTGGAGCGTCAACACCGACTACACCGTTCCTGCCGATGTCGAGGCGCTGCGCCAGCGAGTCGCCCGCACTTTACGAATCGACCAGGCGCGAGCGCAGACCCTCGTCGACGTCTATAAGAGCGGCAGACCTCAATCAAGCCTGCTCGACCTCGCCCTGATCATGGAAACCGACGCCTCGCAGTTCCGCACCGGCGTCGAGCTCGAAGCGGCACGCAAGAGCGCCGCGGCGCAGGCGCCGGTCTATATGTACCGCTTCCAGTGGTATTCGCCGGTCAGCGGCGGCCGGCTCCGCGCCATGCACTGCATGGACATCCCGTTCGTCTTCGACAACGTCGATATCAGCCAGCCGATCGTCGGCGGCGGTGCCGATCGTCAGGCGCTCGCCGACCGGATGAGCCGCGCCTGGGTCGCTTTCGCGCGCAATGGCGATCCGAATCACGCCGACTTGCCGCGCTGGACGCCGTTTACCGCGAGCGTACGCTCGACGATGATGCTGAATTCGGAGTGCCGACTCGCCGACGATCCCTATCGCCGCGAACGACTCGCCACGACTGCCGCGACAACCGACCGATAACCGTCCGAAACCGGACAACGCAAGCACGCCGGCCACCGATCACGACCCGCCTCGCCGTCGCCCGAACAATACCGATGGCCGGACGTCTAAGGGTCCGTGTCCGCCGAAGATTTTCTCCGCGACATCCGGATCGGCCTGCGGGTGCTCGTCAGGGAAAAGTCGTTCTGCGCCCTCGCTGTCATCGTGCTCGCGCTCGGCATCTGTGGCGTGACGACGATGTTCAGCGTCGTCAACGGCGTGATGCTCCGCGGCTTTTCGTTTCCAACCGCCGAACGCCTCGCCAGCGCCAATTTCATCGACCCCTCGAGCGCCAATTTCTTCGGGGTGAACGGACAGGTCTCGGCGATGGATTTCGACGAACTGCTCCCGCAGCAGCAATCGTTCGAGATGATGGCGGCCTACCTGAACGGGTCCACCGTCAACGTCACCGACAATGGCCGACCGCGGCGCTACACCGGCGCCTACGTCACCGATCGCTTCCTCACAATCCTCGGAACGTCGCCGCTGCTCGGCCGCGACTTCACCCCCGGCGACAATGCGCCCGGCGGCGGGAAGGTCGCGATCATCGGCTACGGCATCTGGCAGCGCGACTTCGGCGGTTCGCCTGAGGTCGTGGGTAAAGGCGTACGCATCAACGGCAAACCGGCCACCATCGTCGGCGTGATGCCGAAGGGCTTTGCGTTCCCGCAGAACGAGGAGCTCTGGCTGCCGCTCTACAGTGAGTTTCCGCCCAAGGCGCGCACCGATCCCGCCAACATCAACCCGTCGGTGATCGGCCTGCTCAAGCCCGGCGTCGCCGCCGATCAGGCCACCGCTGAGTTCACCACGCTCGCACAGCGCTTCGCCCACGCCTACCCCGACACCAACAAGCAGTTCAATAGCGGCCTGGTCGAGCCGCTGATCAAGACGTTCACGCCGCGCCCGCTCCGCGGCACGCTGCTCACCATGCTCGGCTTCTGCGTCGGCGTGCTGCTGATGGCCTGCGTCAACGTCATGAACATGCAGTTCGCCCGGGCGACGCTGCGGGCCAAGGAACTGGCGATCCGCTCGTCGCTCGGCGCGACACGCGTCCGGTTGATCCGCCAGATGCTGACCGAGAGCCTGCTGATCGCCGGCATCGGCGCCGGCATCGGCATCGCGCTCGCCTACGGATCCATCTCGTGGCTCTCGGCGACCATCCGCAGCCTCGACAATCCGCCGCCGGCCTACATCACCTTCGACGTCGACGCCAGCGTGCTAGCGGTCACGGTGGCCGCCACCATCGCCGCCGCCGTCCTTTCCGGATTGCTCCCCGCGTGGATGTCGTCCCGTGCAAACGCCAACGCCGTGTTGCGTGACGGCGGACGCGGCACCACCAGCCGCGGCATCAACGTCATTTCGCGCGGCCTCGTGGTGTTCCAGATCGTCGTCACCTGCGTGCTGCTGATCGGATCGCTGTTGCAGGTGCGCTCGATCCTCAAGCAGCAGACGATCGACTACGGCTACGACACCGGCGCCATCCTGTCGGCGCGCATGGGACTGATGGACGGGGACTACCCATCGGCCGACGCGCGCAAGACCTTCTACGATCGACTGCTGCGTGCGCTGCGCGCCAACCCGGAATTCGACGCGGTTGGCTTCACCAGCCGCTTCCGCATGGTGTTTTCCGGCAACGGGCCGATCGAGATCGAGGGCAAGATCTACCAGGACAAGAAGGACCGGCCGGTCACGAACTTCGAGCAGGTCACCGGCACGTTCTTCGACGTGACCAGCCAGAAGCTACTCGAGGGCCGGACCTTCAACGACGACGATCTCGACGCCCGGCTTCCCGTCAGCGTCGTCAACGCCGCGTTCGCGCGCAAGCATTTCGGGAACGCGAGCTCGATCGGCCGCCGCTTCCGCACCATCAATTCCGCCGGCACGCAGCCCGGACCGTGGCGCACGATCGTGGGCGTCATCTCCAACGTGCGGATGCTCGGTCCGTTCAACAATCCCGGTGTCGACGACAGCGGATTCTACGTGCCGTTCTACTCCACTGCCTTCGGTCCGGCGCCACCGACACCGTTCGTGAGCCAGTTCGCGACGGTCGTCGTCAAGCCGCACGGCGGTCAGCGCCCGGAGGCCCTGATCAACGCCCTGCGCCGGGAAGTGACCAGGGCCGATCCGAACCTGCCGCTCTATTTTGTCGGCACTCCGGAGCAGCAGATCGAGGGCTTCGTCGCCGCCAACCGCATCATCGCGACCATGTTCACGATCTTCGGCGCGGTGGCGGTGGTGCTGGCATCGGTCGGCATCTATGGCGTCATGTCGTTCTCGGTGAACCAGCGGACCCAGGAGTTCGGTGTGCGGATGGCGCTCGGCGCCAACCACGGCACCATCCTCGGCATGGTGCTGCGACAGGGCGTCGTGCAGATCGGGATCGGTCTGATGCTCGGCCTCGGACTCGCGCTGACGATCGCGACCGCTGCCGCCGGCGGCATCCAGAACACCCTGTTCGGCGTCGGCGCCCGCGATCCGCTGACCTACACGTCGGTTGCGCTCCTGGTCGCGATCGTGTCGCTGGTCGCCTCGTGGGTACCGGCGAAACGGGCGACGCGGGTCGATCCGATGGTCGCGCTGCGCGCCGAGTAAAGACCGCCGGACCCTTCGTGACTTAAGATAGCGGCCGTATGAGAGGCACCGCTATCTTCGCGTCGCTTGTCGCGCTCCTTGCCGTCGCGCTGTCGGCGCAGCCCCGGCGCCGCGCGGCCGCTCCCGTCAAACCATTTCACCTTGTCGAAGCCACCATCCCGGAGATGCGCGCCGCGATGGCCTCGGGCCGCCTGACGTCGCGCGCGCTCGTCAGTCAGTACCTGGTCCGTCTCGGCGTGTACGAAGACCGTCTGCACGCGGCCATCGTCGTCAATCCGCATGCGCTCGAGGAAGCCGACCGGCTCGATCGCGAGCGGGCGGCCGGCACGCTGCGCGGTCCCTTGCACGGGATCCCCGTCGCGCTCAAGGACAACATCCACACCACCGAGCTGCCGACGACCGGCGGCGCGTTGGCGTTCGCCGGGTACATCCCGCCATACGAAGCGACGCTGACGAGAAACCTGCGCGATGCCGGCGCGATCGTCGTGGCGAAGACTGGATTGACCGAGCTCGCCAACTGGGTTGCCGGCGCGCCCAATCCCATGCCTGGCAACTACAACGCTGTCGGCGGGTTCGGCTACAACCCGTACGATCCGAGGCCCGACCCGCGCGAGGCGACCTTCGATGGACGTCCGGCGCTGCAGACCGGCGGATCGAGCTCCGGCATCGGCACCGCGGCGAACCTGTGGGCGGCCAACGTCGGGACCGATACCGGTGGATCTGTCATCAGTCCGTCGAACGCGAACATGCTCGTCGGCATCCGCCCGACCATCGGGAGAATCAGCCGCTACGGCGTGATCCCGATCACCGCCGATCACGACACCGCGGGACCGATGACGCGCACGGTCACCGATGCCGCGATCATGCTCGGCGCGCTCGAAAGCCCGTCACCGGATCCCAATGATCCGGCGACCTCGGCCTGCACGCCGCCGCCCGGACGCGACTACACGAAATTCCTGCGCCCCGGCGGACTGCGTGGCGCGCGCATCGGCATCCCGCGCGCGTACTACTACGACCGCATTGCGCTGAATGGCGATCGCCCCGGCCGCACCGAAGGCATCGGCACCACGACTACGATCACGGCGGGACGCGGTGGCCTCAATGCCGAGCAGGCCAGGGTGATGGCCGACGCGATAGCCGTGCTCGAGGCGCAGGGGGCGATCGTCGTCGATCCCGCCGACGTCCCGAGCCTGGCGACCAAGGATCCGAAAGACAATTTCGCCGAATGGGACTTCTGTTCCGGCGCTGATCAGGCGAAGGGCAAGGACCAAGGCTGCTCAGTGAATTTCAAGTACGGCATGAAGCGCGACTTCAATCTCTGGCTGAAGAGCCTCGGCGCGTCGGCGCCGGTCAAGACGCTGACGGAGCTGCGGCAATGGAACCTCGCCCATGCCAGGGCCGGCGCCATCAGGTTCGGCCAGTCGCGCCTGGATATTTCCGACGAGATGGACCTGGAGGCGGACCGCGCCCGCTACGAGGCGGACCACAAGAAGGACTGGCTCCTGAGCCGCGACCAGGGCATCGACGGCGTTTTGAAAGCGAACAAGCTCGACGCGATTTTGACACCCGGCGGCGCCGGCGCCGGACTCGCCGCCCGATCCGGCTATCCGATCATCGTCGTCCCATTCGGCCTGATTCCGAACGCGCCGAACCCTCCGTTTCCAGCCAGTTTTCGGGCCAAGCCCGCGCCGTTCGGTGTCGGCTTCACCGGAGCCGCGTGCAGCGAGCCACGCTTGATCGAGCTGGCGTACGCCTTCGAGCAGGCGACCAAACGGCGGGTGGCGCCGCCGTCGACTCCGTAGAGTGGATCGGCCAAACGACGCCGCCGGTCGAATGGCGGCTTCGCGCCGAAGAGAGCGCTCCCTCAATTGGTGAAGCGCGCACGTCAAGCCCTCCTCCGAACGATCAACGCTCGCCGGCAAGGCTCGTGTTCCCAGCCCGCGCTCCGAGGCGCACGTTGGGCCTTCACTCGCAGCGCAGCGCGGCCATTGGATCGACGTGCGACGCTTTGCGCGCGGGAATGATGCAGGCGGCAAGCGCGACGATCGCGAGCGCGGCGGCGACGACGACATACGTCAGCGGATCGCGCACGGGAACGTCGAACACCAGGCTCGCCAGCACCCGGCTCAGCGCCAGCGCGCCGGCCAGTCCGGCCGCGATGCCCAACCCGCCAACCGCCATCCCCTCGCGCACGATCAGGCGCAATACCTGCGTCCGTGGCGCACCGAGCGCCATCCGCAGGCCGATCTCGCGCGTCCGCTGGTTCACCGAGTAGGCGAGGACGCTGTAGATCCCGGTTGCTGCAATCAGCAGCGCCACGCACGCGAACACGCCGAGGAGAATCGCGTTGAGGCGCGGCTGCGCCGCACCGTTCGAGACCCACTCGTCCATCGTCCGCACCGTCGACACCGGCAGCGCAGGATCGAGGGCGTGCACCTTGTCGCTGATGATCGGCAGGAGCGAGGCCGGCGCCTCGTCGGTTCGCACCACCACATCCATCCGGATTGTGAGGCTGACGCTCGGGTAGTAGATCGCCGGCGATTCCTGGCTGAGGGTCGTCTGCCTGACGTCACCAACCACGCCGATGACCGCGTACTGCCTGGCGAGATCGCCCTGGCGATGCAGCGTCCGCCCGATCGGATCGCTATCGCCCCAGAAGCGTCGCGCCGTGGCCTGGCTGACGATGACGACCAGCGGCGCGCCGGTGGGGACATCGGCATCGACAAACTCGCGTCCCCGCAGCAGCGGAATGTTCATCGTTTGGAAGAAGCCGGGGCTGACAACCCGCCAGTCGGTCGGCACCGCCGTCTCGGGCGGGAGCGGCGATGATCCGGTGGTCGCAATCGGCGTCGTCGTATAGGCGCCGGCGCCGAACGGAATCCCGCTCGATACTCCGGCAGCGCGCACGCCGGGCAGCGCACGAAGGGACGCCAGGAGCGTGCGGTAGAACATCGCGCTTTTCTCTCCCGGATATCTGGTCCGCGGCAGCCCGAGCTGGAACGTGAGCAGCCGGTCGGCCTTGAATCCGAGACTGACGTGCTGCAACCGCAGCAGGCTCTGCGCCAGCAGGCCGGCGCCGATGAGCAGGATGGTCGCGAGCGCCAGTTCGGCGGCGGCCAGGCTGTTGCGCAGCCGTGGCCCTCCAGCGGCGGACGCGCGCGTGGTCTGCTTGAGCACCTGATTCAGATCACTGTTCGACGCGTGCCACGCCGGGGCAATGCCGAACAGCACGCCGGTCGTGATGGTCAGCGCGAGCGCAAACAGCAGGACCACCGCGTCGACACGCACGTCGGGCACCGGCAGCAGATTGGGCGGCGTCAGCGAGTTGATGGCATCGACGCCCCACAGCGCCGCAATCACGCCGACGCCACCGCCAATCGTGGATAGCACCACGCTTTCCACCAGCAGTTGATTGAGCAGCCGGGCGCGGCTCGCGCCCATCGCGATCCGGACGGCGATTTCCTGCTGTCGTGATGCCGCCCGCGCGAGCAGCAGGTTCGCGATATTCGCCGAGGCGATCAACAGCACGCATCCGACCGCGCACAACAACACCACGAGAGCCGTGTTCAGCTGCGGGCCGACGAAGAAGTGATAGAAGTCCACCAGCCGGATGCCCCATTCCTTCATCTCGGGATACTGCTGGCTCAATTGACCTGCCACGACGTTCATCTCGGCTTGCGCCTGTTCGAGCGTCACGCCCGGCCGCAGTCGGCCGACGGCGAGAATGACGTGATTGAGTCGAAGCTCACGGCCCGGATCGATCGTCAATGGCGCCCACATGTCGCCGTTGGAGAGCAGCGCGAGCGCGGGCGGGGCAATGCCGACGACTGTAGTGTCGACGCCGTTCAACGACAGGGTTCGCCCAATGACTGACGAGTCACCGCCGAACCGGCGTTTCCAGAGACCTTCGCTGATCAGCACCACCCTGGCGCTGCCCGGGCGATCCTCGTCGTCCCTGAACCAGCGGCCGAGAATCGGCTTCATGCCAAGCAGCGGCAACAGCGACGGCGTGATGGTGCCACCCGTGAGCTGCTCCGGCTCACCCTGGCCGGTGAGATTGAAGGTCGCGAAGCTGAACGCCCCCAGCGCATCGAACGTCCGCGACTGTTGCTTCCATGACAGATAGTTCAGCACGGAGGTCGCAAACGTCGGCAGATTCAGCTTGTCGTTCTTTTCCGCAATCCAGACCAGGCGGCTCGGTTGCTCATACGGCAGCGGCCGCAGCATCACCGAGTTGACGACGCTGAAGATCGCCGTGTTGGCGCCGATACCCAGCGCCACCGTGAAGATGACGGCCAGCGTGAACAGCGGCGACTTGCGCAGCAGCCGCAAGGTGTATCGGAGATCGTTCAATAGCATGGCGGCCACTCCACCGAGCTCTTCATCGCGAAGACCTCCTCGACGGCGCCATCATAACGCGTCGCTGGAGATACACTGCATCGATGCTTTCGTTGATGGTGACCGTACTGTCGGCCTTCGGGATGGTCGCGCAGGTGGCGCCGAGGACGCCGGACATCTATTTCGCGGTCACGCCGCAGCCGCTGGCAGACGAGATGCTCAAGCTCGCGCACGTGACGAAAGACGACGTCGTCTACGACCTCGGATCAGGTGACGGCCGCATCGTGGTGCTGGCGGCGCAGAAGTACGGCGCGCGGGGTGTCGGAATCGAGATTGATCATCGCCTCGTCGAGACCTCGCGAACGGTCGCGCGGGAAGGCGAGGTTGCCGATCGCGCCACCTTCATCGAGGGCGACCTGTTCACCGCCGACATCTCGCACGCCACCGTCGTCACGCTGTGGCTGTCGACGTCCGTCAACCTGAGGCTGGAAGCAAAGTTGAAACGCGAGCTGCGACCGGGCGCGCGGATCGTGTCGCGCCAGTTTCCGATCGGAGCGTGGGCACCGGATCGGACGATGAGGATCGGTGACGAGATCCTGCGACTGTGGACGATCCCGCCGCGCTGAGGACAACGCTCGACCCTGATCGACACGCTCGGCTGCACCGCTACGGCAGCCGCGAGGCGGTATACGCGGCGATCGCGAGCATGTCTTCGTTCGTCAGGTTCGCGACCACCGGCTTCATCAGATCGGACCAGAGGCCCCGACGCGTGCCGCGCTGGGTGTCGAACAGCTGCCGCACCGTATAGCTCGGCGAGCGTCCCGCGATGCCCGGCACGGGGCCGAGCCCTTTCAAGTCGGCGCCATGGCAGACCGAGCAGCGCGTCGTCCTGCTGCCGCCGGTCGTCACCAGCGTCTCACCCTGCTTGATGCTTCCGCTCGGGACGTACGCCGTGAACCCTGACCGCGGGTCCCGCAGCGTTTCGGTGCGTTCGGCGTCGTCCGCCACTTCGATGATCCGATCGCCGATCGGCTCGGTCTCTCCGCGTTCCAGCTTGAGGAACATCCCGCCCGCGATGCGCGTCTTCGGCACGGTTGATACCTCGACCACTTTGATCCACGGTGTCCATTTCATGGCGGCGAAGTACTCGGCCGCGGCCTTGATCTCGTCGTCGCTCATCGCCTTGGCGTAGGCGACCATGAGGTTGGTATTGGCCTTTCGGGTGTCCGCGCTCCTGCGCGCGTCGGCTTTGAAGTCGGCCATCGTCTGCATGAAGTAGGCGACCGGCAGACCGGCGACGCCGGCGTTCTCCGGACGACCCTTGCCGTTCGGATAGTGGCACAGCGAGCAGGCACGCACCTCAGGACGTTTCCCGTGCGCGACGATCTCGGGCATCACCGGGTGGTCGCCGGGAAACCAGTCGGCGGGACCGAAGCCGTCGCGGATCTGCGCGAGCGTGAACGAGCCGCCGCTGCCAGCAAGCTGCCGCAGCGTGACGTCCGGAGCGGCAGGCGCCGCGGGTGCGGGCGCCGGCACGGTGCTCACAGCAGCAGGAAATCCGTACGCCCACGGCGGCGGGGGACCGTCATTGGCGGCAAACGCTACGACGGTGGCAAGAATAGGAACAGCTAGCAGGGTGGCTCGTCGCATAAATTGCTCCTGAATCGGGGTCAGAGCCAAAGGTCAGACTCAAAGGTCGGAGCCAAAGGTCGGAGCCAAAGGTCGGACCCAACGCGGGACTCTACTACTGTCTGGACGATTGCGCGCGCCGGGCTTACACTGCGGCACACACACGGCAGCTTGAAGGGGGTCGCATATGTCCGCACGGTTCCTTCGGATCGCATCGGGGCTGGGGCTGGTTGTCGTCGGACTCTTCTGGCTGCGGCCCGGTCTCACGGGCCAGACTGCTGGCCAGCCCTCCACCCGAAACGGCGACTGGCCGCACTACACCGCCGACATGCACGGCACGCGCTACTCGCCGCTCGACCAGATCAACGGATCGAACTTCAACCAGCTCGAAGTGGCGTGGCGGTTCAAGACCGACAATCTCGGCCCGCGCCCCGAATACAAGCTGGAGGGGACGCCGCTCGCGATCAAAGGCGTGCTCTACACGACGGGCGGAACCCGCCGCTCGGTGGTCGCGCTCGACGGCAGGACCGGCGAGGTGATCTGGACCCACAGCCTGCGCGAGGGCAAGCGCGCCGCGGTGTCGCCGCGCCAGCTCTCAGGACGGGGCGTCTGGTACTGGACCGACGGCAAGGGCGACGATCGCGTAATCTACGTCACGACCGGCTTTCAGCTGGTCGAGCTCAACGCCAGGACCGGCGGGATGATTCCGACCTTCGGCAAGGGCGGCGTCGTCGACCTCAAAGTCGGCGCCGTCTTCGGGAAAGGGCAGCCGATCGATCTGGACACTGGCGAAATCGGCATTCACTCGACGCCGGCCGTCGTCAAGGACGTGCTGATCATCGGCTCGGCGATGCGCGAGGGAGCGACCGTCCCGACCCACAACAACACCAAAGGGCTGGTGCGCGCCTTCGACGTTCGAACCGGCAAGACGTTGTGGACCTTCAATACCATTCCGCGACCGGGGGAATTCGGCAACGACACGTGGGAGAAGGAGTCGTGGGCCGATAACGGCAACACCGGCGTGTGGACCCAGATCACCGCGGACGAAGAGCTCGGCCTCGTCTACCTGCCGGTCGAAACGCCGTCATCTGATTTCTACGGCGGCCACCGCCCCGGCAACAACCTGTTCGCGGAAAGCCTCGTGTGCGTCGACCTGAAAACCGGCGTGCGCAAGTGGCACTACCAGTTCGTGCACCACCCGATCTGGAACTTCGATAACTCGTCGGCGCCGCTGCTGCTCGACATCAACGTGAACGGCAAGGCGATCAAGGCGGTGGCGTCGCCGAGTAAACAGGCGTGGCTCTACGTCTTCGATCGCGTCACCGGACAACCGGTATGGCCGATCGAAGAACGGCCGGTACCGCAATCCGACGTGCCGGGTGAAAAGACGTCGCCGACGCAGCCGTTTCCCAGCAAGCCACCAGCCTACGCGCGAAACTACCTGAAGGTACCTGACGACCTTATCGACTTCACGCCGGAGCTGCGCGCGCAGGCGCTCGAGCGGTTGAAGCACTACAAATACGAAGCCTCGCCGTTCGCGCCGCCGATCCTGGGCAACGTCAACGGCCCGCTCTATGGCGCGCTGGTCGCGTCGACCGCGACCAACTGGCCCGGCTCCGCTGCCGATCCGGAGACGCATGTGGTCTACGCGCAGGCCGGCAACATGGGCGTGTCGTCGCGATCGCTGGTCGCGCCGCCCAAAGGGTTCTCGGACATTGGCTACGTCTCGGGCATCGGTGGCCAGGACTTCCGCGTCGTGCTCGGCCCGGGGGACTGCTGCGCGGCTGACGCGCCGCAGCGCCCGGCGCAAACCGCGCCGGCTGCCCGGGCCGCCGCGCCGGCCGGCGGTGGAGCGGCCGACGGGCTCAACGTCCAGGGTCTGCCGATGGTGAAGCCGCCCTACGGAACGCTGGCAGCGATCAACCTCGATCGCGGCGATCTGATGTGGCAGGTGCCGCACGGCGATACGCCGGACAACATCCGCACGCATCCCCTGCTGGCCGGGAAAACGATTCCGAAAACCGGCCAGCCAGGCACGTCTGGCGTCGGCCTGATGGTGACCAAGACCCTGGTCGTGATGGGCGATCCGCAAATCACCGCCCCGCCTGGACGTCAGCGCGGTGCGATGCTGCGCGCCTATGACAAACAGACGGGCCAGCAGGTCGGCGCGGTGTGGATGCCGGCGCCGCAGTCGGGATCGCCGATGACCTACTCGGTCGACGGCAAGCAGTACATCGTCGTCGCAGTCGGCGGTGGCGCGTACTCGGGCGAGTATCTGGCATTCGCGCTCCCCGGCGGCGCGAGCCGCCCCTCGGTTCCGGGACGCTAGGAGAATCCCGGGACCCGGTAGTGTCCGGCCTCAGCCGGACCAAGGCCTACGGGACGATCTGCGAGGCATGGGATGCCACTGCCTGCCACTGATCGCCCCGTCGCACGAACACGTCGGTGAACCGCAGCCGGATGTCGAACGGTACCTCCGACTGGGTACCGCTGGCGTGGGTCCGTCCGGTGACGACGGCGGCATCGCCGTAAACGCGGATCTCGAGCTCGTCGACGTCAGATACTGCGAGCCGCGTCGCATCCGACTCGAGCATGTCTCGAAACGCTTCCGCTCGCGTGATGCGCTGTCCGGCCACATGGGTGACTACCCAATCGGGCGCGAGCAGCCGGTCGATGGTCTCGCGATCGCGAGTGATCCACGCCGAGGCCAGTTCCTGCTGGATTGCACGCAACCGCTCGACGTCTGCTGTGTGAGCCATGGCGGATTAGACGCCGGCAGCCGCGCCGTGTTCCTGCTCGAAGTCAATTCATCCGGCAGGCGCCCGAGCATCCTGGAAGCAACAACGCTCAAGCTATTCGCAGCGGAATGCGACGAGCGGATCCACGCTCGCCGCCCGTCGCGCCGGGACAAAGGACGCCAGCGTCGCGATCGCCGCGAACGACAGCGCGACACCGACGAACGTCAACGGGTCCAGCGGGGTCAGGCCGAACAACAGCCCCTCGAGATACCGCGTGAGCGCGACGGCGCCGACCAGACCCAGGCCAAGGCCCAGCAGCGTCAACCCGGCGCTCTGGCGCAGCACCAGATGCACCACCGTTCGGCGCCGGGCACCGAGCGCCATGCGGATCCCGATCTCGCGGGTGCGTTGGGCGACCGAATATGCCATCACTCCGTACAGGCCGATCGCCGACAGCGTCAGGGCCACGGCCGAGAGGATCGCGACGAGCACGGCGTACAGCCTTGGCCGGGTCATCGAGTTCGCCACGATCTGTTCCATCGTCGCCACGTTGTCGACGGTGGCCTGGGAATCGAGCTGGCGGACGGCCGCACGAACCCGATCGAGGATGACCCCCGGATCCATCGGCGAGCGGATGCTGTAGTACGGCCCGGCTGGAAACAGCGGCGGATCGTTGGACTCGCCGATCGTCAGTTGCCGGTAGTCGAGGAAGTATTGAGCCTGCGGCGCCAGGTCGAGTCCCTGCTGACGCACATTGGCGACGACGCCGACGATGGTCAGCGGCGTCTCGTGCTGGCGTCCGAAGAACACCGTCTGTCCGAGCGGACTCTCGTTGGCGAAATCGCGCCGCGCCATGGCCTCGTTGATCACGACCACCGCCGCACGACCCGGGCCGTCGTCGTCGGTGAACCCGCGCCCCGCGACGACCCTGATCCCCATCGTCGCGAGGTAGTCGCGGCTGACGAAGCGGACATCGCCTTCGCCGACCGGCTCGTAGAAGTCGTTCCGGCGCCGGGCCAGCGTGATCGAGTCCTGTAGCTGCACCAGCGGCAGCTGCCGCGCGTAGGCGGCCGATTGCACGCCGGGGAGCGACCGGAGACGCTCGACCAGCGACTCGGCGAACGCCTGGGTCGCGCTGGGCCGATAGGTCGCGGGACGGCTCACCTGGAATGTGAGCAGCTGCACCGGATTGAAGCCTGGATCGACGGTCGCTAATTTTACGAAGCTGTGCATCAGCAGGCCGCCGCCGACCAGCAGAATCGTAGCCAGCGCGATCTCGGCCACGACCAGCGCATTCCGGAGGCGAGAACGCCGGGTGGCCGTCGCCTCGCGCAGGACATCGACCTGCGCCGCCTGAGAATGACGGAGCGCAGGGACGATGCCTAACAGCAGGCCGGTCACTAGCGACAGCGCGAAGGCGTAGCCGAGTACTGTCGCGTCAACGGCGATCTCGTCGACCCGCGGAAACACAGACGTCGCGCCCAGATCGATCCGATCGAGCGTCGTGGTCAGCGCCGCGAACACCCGGATGCCCGCCGCGGCCAGCACGATCCCGCCGATGCCGCCTGCGCCGGCGAGCAGCATACAATCAGTGAGCAGTTGCCGAACCAGCCGCCCGCGGCTGGCGCCGATGGCCGCGCGGATGGCCAACTCGCGCTGGCGAGATGCGGCCCTCGCCAGCAGCAGATTCCCAACGTTGACGCACGCGATGAGAAGCACCGCGCCGACGGCGGCGGTCAGGACGAGCAGCGCCGGCCTGACCGGTTTCGTGATGTCGTCCTGCAGCGGAACCAGGTCGAATCGAAGACGCTCGGGCTTGCCGCCATTCCCCGACACGGTGGCGCTGCGCTGTGTCTCGCGCCGGATCGTCTCCAGTTCGCCGGCGGCCTGTTCCGGGGTCACGCCGTCAGCAAGGCGGGCAAACAGCGCGACCCGCGATCGCGGGCTGGCGGACGTGTTGATGGCACGCGGCACCCAGAACTGCGCGGTCTCGTAAGGAAAGCGGAAGCCGCGGGGCATTACGCCGATCACGGTGTATCCGACGTTCAGCTTCAGGCCGCGCAGCAGAGGATTCGTCGGATCGCCACCGAACGTCATCTGGCGGCCCAGCGCGCTGGCGTCGCCGCCAAGCCGCTGCCACGCCTCGTATCCCAGGACCAGCAGCTGATTGCTCTCAACGGCCCCTTCGTCGGCCGTGAACGTGCGGCCGAGCAGCGGCGACACGCCCATCATCGCAAAGAACTGCGGCGACACGGCGTATCCATACATCCGGGTGGTGTCGCCTTCGATCATCGTCGTCGCGTAGAGCGGATTGTGCGCGGCGAGCGCGGCCAGGGTCCGCGTCCGCGGCATCAACGCGATCAGATCGGCCGAGGTCATCGCGCCAATGCGCCGATCGGGACCGCGGCCGTTGCCGAACTCTGTTCCGGGCACATTCTCCCAGATCCGCACCAGCCTGGCCGGATCCTTGTAAGGCAGCGGTCGCAGCAGCACGGCGTGCACGACGCTGAACATCGCGGTGTTGGTGCCGATGCCGATCGCAAGCGTGGCGACGACGACGAGGGTGAATCCCGGGTTGCGCCGCAGGCTGCGGAGCCCGTAGCGGATGTCGGCGCGCAGATCGTCGAGCCAGGGAAACGAGCGCGCGTCACGCTGCCGATCCTTCATCTGCTCAACCCCGCCGAACGCCCGGCGCGCGGCGAGCCGCGCCCCGTCGGCCGTCATTCCGCGGCGTTGAAAGTCGTCTTCCAGGAGCGCGAGGTGAGCCGCCGTCTCGCGCGCCAGATCCGCTTCCGCTCGACCGGGGGCAATGACGTTGCGGAGCCGCGAGAGCCAGCGTTTCGCGGCCGGTCCGAAGGCCGACGTGTGAGACAGTTGGCTCACCTCAGGACTCCCCGAGCAGCAGCTTGTCGACGAGCCCGGCCAGGCGTCGCCAGCGCGCCGTCTGCTTGTCGAGCGACCGCAAACCGGCCCTGGTGATGGCGTAGTACTTCGCGGCGCGGTTGTTCTCGGTCTTCTGCCAGGTACCCTTGATCAGTCCCTGCTGCTCGAGCCGGACCAACGCCGGGTACAACGTGCCCTGATTGAGCTCGAGCGGATGCTCGGCGACCTGCTCCAGCCGCGCGGTCAACCCGTAGGCGTGCTGCGGCCCCATCGTCGACAGGGCGCGCAGCACGATCAAATCGAGCGTGCCCTGCAGCAATTCGACGCGCTCGTGGCGTCCATTCGTCATGCCCGCAGCTCCGCCGCACCATCGCACGGCCTTCACTGGCCTGTCAAGTGGAAGCAGCCGGCGGGCCTACCGAACTTCTGAATCGCATCGATCGAACGATCGACGTCAACGCCCCGCCCGATCGCGTCTGGCGGGTGCTGACGACCACGGCGGACCTGTCCGCGTGGTTCAAGGTGAGCATCGAGGGCGACATCGCGGCCGGCGCCGAGGTCTGGATGACGTCGCTCTACCCGGGGCACGAAGGACAGCGATTTCTGGTGCGCATCACCGAGATGACGCCGCCGCGCCGCTTCGCCTGGCAGTGGCATCCCGGCGCGGTGGATCCCGGCGTCGACTACTCGCGCGAGCCGTGGACCACGGTCACGTTCATTCTCGAGCCGTCGGGCGCCGGCACGCGTCTGAGCATGTCGGAGACCGGCTTCAACGAGATCTCGCTCGCCCGACGCGCCAAGGTGTTCAACGACAACACCCAGGGCTGGGGCGAAGTCATGGTCTGGATCCAGACCTATGCCGAAGCCAAGAATTGACAAGGGCCTCACCGGCGCTGCCCTGCTGTTCGCAGCGCTCGGTGACCCCACGCGGCTGACGCTGCTTCGCCAGCTGTCGGAAGGAGGTCCGGCGTCAATCTCCCTGCTCGCCGAGGAATTCTCGATGACGCGGCAGGGCGTCACCAAGCACCTGCAGGTCCTGGCCTCCGCCGGCGTCATCGACGGCAGCCGTCGGGGACGCGAGCAGGTGTGGACGCTCAACCCGAAGCGACTCGCCGAGGCCCGCAAGCACCTGGATCACATCGCGGCAGGCTGGGATGAGGCGCTGGCCCGCTTCAAAATGCTGGCCGAAGAATGACCGGGTGAATGTTTAATAGGATCTTCATGCCCCTCTTCAACGAGCTCAAATTCGCGCTCCGCTCCCTGTCCCGCGCCAAAGGCCTGGCGATCACGGTCGTGCTGACGCTGGCGCTCGGGATCGGCGCCAACGCGTCGATTTTCAGCGTCGTCCGCGGCGTGCTGTTGCGGCCGCTGGTCAACCGCGACGAAGGCCGCCTGATCTACATCAGGCAGAGCGCGCCCGGCATCAACTCCGAGAACGCCGCCTTCTCGGTCCCCGAGATCATCGATCTGCGCGGCCGCCTCGAGTCGGTGACCGAGCTTGGCGAGTTCTCGCAGATCACGTTCACGATGGTCGGCCTCGGCGAGCCGAGGCAGGTGCGCGCCGGCGTCGTCGACGGCGCCTACTTCGAGGTGATGGGTCTCCGGCCGGTACTGGGACGCCTGCTGAACAAGAGCGACGATGGCCCGGGCGCGGCGGGCGCGACGGTTCTCACGCACCGCTTCTGGACCACGGGGTTGAAGAGCGACCCGGAGGTGCTGGGCAAGACGATCCGTCTCGGCACGCGCTCGGCGGTGATTGTCGGCGTGCTCGAGCCGTCGGTGCCTTATCCCGCAGAAACCGAAATCATCGCCAACGTCGTAACCAGCCCGCATCACCTCTCGGCGACGATGGTCACGGGGCGGGAACACCGCATGACCGAGCTGTTCGGCCGCCTCGCCCCGGGCGCGGATGTCGAGTCGGCGCGCTCGGAGCTACGCGCGATCCAGGGCGCCATCATCAGGGAGCACCCGGAAGCCTACCCTGCGAAGAACGATTTCCGGATCAACGCGGTCCTGTTGCGCGATCAGATTACCTCGCGCGCGAGAACCGTGCTGCTGGTGCTGCTCGCCGCTTCAGGTCTGGTCTTCATCATCGCCGTGTCGAACGTTGCCAACCTGATCCTGGCGCGGTCGGTGCGGCGTGAGTCCGAGCTTGCGGTGCGCGCCGCCCTCGGCGCGAGCAGCTCGACGCTGCGGCGCACGCTGCTGGCGGAAAGCCTGGTGCTGTGCGGGACCGGCGCCGTGCTCGGCGTGACGCTTGCGCGACCGATGGTCGCGGTACTCGGCCGCTATGCCGCCCGGTTTTCGGTCCGCGCCTTGGATCTCACGCTCGACGCAAGCATGCTCTGGGTCGGTGTCGGGCTGGCGCTGCTGGCGGCGGTGCCGCTCGCCTTCGTGCCGCGGCTGCCGAATGCCGATGCGTCGCACGGCTTCGCGCTGTCGAGCGGCGGCCTGCGCATCACCGGCGCCACCAACCGCCGGCTGCGCATGTTCGCGGTCACCCAGATTGCCGCGTCGTTCGTGCTGCTGGCCGGGGCCGGCATGCTGCTCAACACCCTGCTCGCGCTGCAGGCCGCGAAGCCCGGATTCGAGACGGCGAGTGTGCTCGCCGTCAACGTGCCGGTCTCGTCCTATGGACGGACGCCGGAACAGGTGCGCGGATTCTATCGCGAGATTCAGCGCCGGCTGACCTCGCTGCCCGGCGTCGAGCGTGTGGCGTTCGGCAGCACGGTGCCATGGCGCGACGCCGGCAACTTCGGCGACGGGTTCCAGTTCTCGGTCGAAGGGCGGACCGGGGAGAACGGTCAGGACGATCCACGGGCGCGATTCCGATCCGTCTCACCCGGATTCTTTGCCGCGCTCGGGATGCCGATCATCGCGGGCCGCGACTTCAACGAGAGCGACCGCAACGACAGCGAGAAGGTGGTCATCGTCAGCGCCGGTCTGGCGCAGCAGTTGTTCCCGGGCCAGGATCCGCTCAACCGCCACCTGATGTGGACCGACGGGGTGATGAAGTTCATCGGTATCACCACCGACGCGCGCCGGATTGTGGGAGTCACCGCCGACATCGACGACGAGCGGATTGATCCGCGGGCGGTAATGACCGTCTACCACCCGTTCGAGCAGGAGCTCTCGGGCGGGCGGCTGTTCGTGCACACCCGAGGCGACCCGCATGCCCTGGTGCCGACCATCACCAGGACGGTTCGCGAGCTGGCGGCCGATCAGGTGGTCGAGCGCGCGGCCACACTGGATGACGTGCGCGCCGAAGTGCTCGCGCCGGATCGACTGAACGCGATCGTGTTCGGCGGGTTCGCGGCGGTCGCGCTGGCCATCTCGATCGTCGGCGTCGCCGGCGTGCTGGCGTTCTCGGTCAGCGGCCGAACGCGCGAATTCGGAATCCGGCTCGCGATTGGATCGCAGCCGGCGGAGATTCTGACGAGCGTGCTCGGTGAAGGTTTGTGGATGACGGGGATCGGCCTGATCGCGGGCGGCGCGGCCGGCTTCGCGCTGGCGCGGGCGGTGGGCAGCTACCTGCAGAACGTACAGCTGCCCGGCGTGGTCCCGGTAGTGCTGGCGGCGGCCGTGCTGCTGGTGGCCGCCGTCACCGGATCGCTCTTGCCGGCGGCGCGCGCGGCGCGCGTCGACGTCGTGCAGGCTCTGCGGGCAGAGTAACGCCTTATGAATTTACAATCGTGAATTCACGATTTACTTCTTCACCCTGAACGATCCGTCGTCGAACCGTTCGCGATAGACACCGTGACACTGGCCGCACGCCTTGGCGACGGTCGCGGCGTGCGCTTTTGCCTCGTTCCAGTTGCCGGCGGTAATCGCCGTCTGGAGCGCTTCGACCTCTTTGCGGGCATTCTGCGCCCACTGCGTGGGCTCGGCTTTTTTCGGTTTCCAGAATGCCTCGGTATCGGTGAACCCCTTCTGCAGAATGGCGGCGTTCTTCGCCGCGACTTCGGGGTTCATCGACTCGACTGCGGGCCTCAGGGCCGCGGCCGCGGGGCCGACCGCGCGCATCACCTTCTGGAACGCTTCTTCCTCGGCGTTCAGCGGCGGCGGCAACCGCTTGGCGACATCGTCGAACTTGTCGTTGATCACCGAGGTCGCGATCACAACCGGACGGCCGGCGTACTTGGCGGCCGCCTCCGGCGGCAGATCGATCTTGTAGTCCTTGGCTTTCTTGGCGACCTCGGCTGGATCGAATTTCATCAGCTCGCCCATCACCGTCACGTAGCTCTTGAGATCGACAGGACGCTGAATATTCGGCACCAGCACGAGCACGTCAGTGGGCATCTTGGGCGCCGGAGCATCGCCCACACGGCGCTGGTCGACGCTGAACGACGACTTGGTGAAGATCTGATCGACGGATGCGGTGATGGTCACCGCCTTGCCGTAGAACGCGTCGGGGTTGGCAGCAATCGTGTTCGTCGCGACGGGGACGAGCGGTTTGGGAGCGGGTGCCGCCGGCGCACCGGCAGGGGCAGCGCCGCGGCCCGCCGGTGGCGGCGCGGGCGGCTGCGCGGGCTGTGCCGTCGGCGCGGGGGGCTGCGCTGTCTGCGCGGGCGGCTGTTGAGCTCGCAGCGTCACGAATACCGTCAGCAGCATCGCACCCGCGACGAGCCAAACTCCGTGTGCGGTCTTGAAAGGTCGGAACATGGGTGAAACTCCTCCTGAAGAACTTCGATGCATTGTAGGAGAAGTGCCCCTCGCCCGGCCAGTGAACCAGTGCGCACATCTGTTACGATCGGAGACGTTGCCGCAGCAAACCAGCACGAGCCGGGACATCGACGAAGCGTGGAGCGTCGTACTCGACGCCGCGGGTCATGCCGATACGCTCGCACGAAATCATCAGTACGCAGCGCTGGCGCTCGGCGCCGACGGCCGCCTGCGCGCGGTGGAGACCGATCACCGCGGTGCGGTCATCGCCTGGCGGCCGCACGCCGGCTTCGAGCTGCTGCTGGCGGCCGACGATCCGCGGCGGGCGCTGATCGATCTCTACCTGCCGATCTGCAGCGCCACCGACGCCAACCCGATTACCGTTGGCCACCTCGGGCAAAGCCTCGATGGCTTCATCGCCACCCACTCCGGAGAGTCGCAGTACGTGACCGGAGAAGAAAACATCCTCCACCTGCACCGCATGCGTGCCCTGTGTGACGCTGTCGTGGTCGGCGCTGGGACCATCGCCGCCGACGATCCGCAGCTGACGACCCGCTACGTGTCGGGGCCAAACCCACTTCGCGTGGTCCTCGATCCGACCCGGCGCCTCGCTGAACACTACAAGGTGTTCCATGACGACTCCGCCATCACGCTCTACGTGTGCGCGAAGTCGCTCTCGCGCCCGGGCGAGTCGCACGTCGGCCGTGCCGCCGTCGTGGCACTCGAGGAAGGGCCGGACGGCGTCGACGTCGGAGCCGTGCTGCGTGCCCTCCGAACCCGCGGCTGCCACCGCATCTTCATCGAGGGTGGCGGCGTGACGGTGTCGATGTTCCTCGAAGCCAACCTGCTCGACCGGCTGCAGATCGCCATCGCGCCGCTGTTGATCGGCGACGGCCGGCCGGCAATCCGGCTGCCGGCCCGCACGGCGCTGAGCGACTGTCATCGACCGCGTTACCGCGTGTTCCGCATGGGCGCGGACGTGCTGTTCGACTGCGAGATCGGCCCGGACGGCAACAATGCCACCAATCAGTCCGACCCGCAGCCGCCGATCGCCAGGGTGATTTGAGGCTCGGAAATTTGAGGATTTCAGGATTTGAGGATTTGAGGATTTATTTGAGGATTTATTTGAGAATTTAAAGGAAGTTAAGAATTCAAGGATTTGATCGAGCGATTCCAGGATTTCAGAATCCTCAAGCAATCCTCAGATCCTCAGATCCTCAGATCCTCAGATCCTCAGATCCTCAGATCCTCACAACTTTACTTCTCAAATCCTCAGATCCTCAAATCCTTAGATCCTTAGATCCAAACTTTCCCCAAACATCCTGGTGTCCGACGACGATGTAGGAGCGGCCGGCGTCGATGTGCTGCTGGCGCCGGCGGCACCACGCCTCGATTGCCACGCTCTCGAACGGCGCAACTTCAGCGGCCGCCCGGGCCCAGCCGTCCACGAGCTGCCGCTGCAGTTCGGCGGTTTCCGGCGTCAACCGCCAATCGCTTCGAGCGTGCGCGACGCGGTAGCCGTTCTCGCTGAAGCAGCGCGCCGCGCAACCCGAGGCGTCGGGCCCAAGTGCCGGACCGAATCCCTTGCCGCGTCGCTGGTGCTCGTTCACACGCTCAACCATCGCACGATCCTCGCGATCCTCCGGAGTGCACGCGATGCGACCGTCGTAGGTCAGCGCGAACAAGACACCGGCCCGGCTCTCGGCGCAGCGCAGAGCCAGCGCCCGCAACCATGACTCGGACACGAGATCGAGAAGAGCCGATGCCGTCACCAACACCCGGCCGTCGAATATGGATTGATCGCCGAGGGCTGCCAGATCCAGGCACCGCGTTGCCACTTTCGAAGTCGTGGTCACGGTGGCCAGGAGCGTCGGATCGTGATCGACGAGGAGAAACTCCGCGCGGCCCGTCTTTCCCAATCCAGCGGCCGTCAGATAGCGGAAGTTCGAACCGGTGCCGGCTGCCAGATCGAGGATGCGCAGCGGACCGCCTAAAGGTAAAGCCTCGATCGCTTCAGCGGTGAGTGGCCTGGACCGCGCCGCGTGATCGGCGGGCTCGCGCAGCGACAGCCATTCAGCGCTGAAGCTTTCCACGTCACACCCTCGCCACGGCTTCGAGGGCGTCGGCCATCGCGGTCGTCGATACCTCCCAGGTCGGCAGCCGCGCGCGCACGCGCCGGGCGCCTTGCGCGAGCCGTGCGCGCAGATCAGGGTCGCCAATCACCCGCGACAGCGCATCGATCAGGGCGACGCGATCGCCAGGTGAAACGACAATGCCAGCCTCGTTGGCGACGAGATCGCGGATCGCCCCGGTGGCCGTGCTGATGATCGGCAAGCCGCGAGCCAACGCTTCGGCGACCGCCATCCCATAGCCCTCGTGCAGCGTCGCCAGGACGAAGGCGTCCGCGCGGTCGTACTGCTCGGTCAGCGCGGCGGTGTCCAGGTCGCCAACGAAGGACACCCGATCGTCCAGGCGGTGCGCCCGGACTTGCGCGCGAACTCGCGCCGCGGTTACCGGATCGCGATCAAGACTGCCGGCGCACGTCAATCGCCAGTCACGGTCCGCCGGCAATTCGGCGAGTGCGGTCACCAGCAACTCGTGACCTTTGCGAGCGGTGAGGGTAGCGACGCAGAGCAGGGCCACGCTACGCGGTTGCCGGCTGAAGGCCGAGGGCTGCCGACCGATCGATGAGCCTCGCGCGAGCGGTGCCGGATCGGTGCCGGGTTCGACGATGGCGATCCGATTGAGGGTGACACCGTAGGCGCCGAGGCCGGTCGCAGTCGCCCGGCTGGTGACAATGATCGCTCGGACGGCAGCGAGGGCGCGTCGTTCGCTGATCGCAAAGGCCGCAGACGTTGCCGGATCGATGCCGCTCTCTGCGGCCAGTGGATGATGCACCAGCGCGACGATCCGCAGCCGGCCAGCCTCGCGCTCGACCTCCTCTGGCAGCGTACCGAGAGCCAGGCCGTCGATGAGCACCGTGGCGCCGTCGGGGATGGCGGCGAGCGCATGTGCCGCCTGGGCTCGGGCCGCCGTGGTCGGGTTGGGAAAGCTGTCGTCGAGCCGGTGCACGTCAACCCGCCAGCCGCGATCACGAAGGCCGCCGATGATCCGCCGATCGTATCCGTAGCCGCCGGTCCGCGTCTCGAGATCGCCGGGGATGAGGACGAACAAGGGACTGGGAGTTCCCGTGTGGGCCGTCAGAGCCGATCCTCGAATGAGGCGGCCGCGACATGCGACTCATGGAGCGTCACGCGCAGGCGCTCGACGCCGCGGGCGAACCCGCCGAGCTCGTCTCGGCGGATAGCCGCGACGACGCGCGCGAAGATCTCGTGCGCCAGCACTTCGGTCGTCGTGTTCCGCCCGTTGAACGCGGGCTCGTCGTCGAGGTTGCGGTAGTTGAGACCGGCCAGCGTCGTCTTCAACACCTCGGTTGCCAGCCCGATGTCGACCACCATGCCGTTGCCATCGAGATCGGGTCGAATGAATTCGAGATCGACCACGTAGGTGGCGCCGTGCAGGCGCTGGGCCGGGCCGAACGCCTCGCCGTGAAAGCTATGCGCGATCATGAAGTGGTCGCGGACCGAGACGGTATACATCACACGCTCCGGGACGGCCTGAAGGCCGGCGCTACTCGTAACGAATTCTGTGACACAGGGCGTTCCCCGGGTCGGCCGCGAGCCGCGCCATGACGGTCGGCAGCGCCTCGAAGTCGCTCTCACCGGTAATCAGGATGTCGAGCGCCGGGTCCGTCAGCATCGACAGCGCCAGCTGCATGCGCCGCCTCGTGTCCCATCGCGCCCGTTGCGTCGTGGCCACGCTGCCGACCTGCGACGACCTCAACGTCAGCCGACGGGCATGAAACGCCTCGCCCAGCGCCACCGGCACCGCGCGATCTCCGTACCAGCTCATCTCGACGATGGTCGCTTCGAACCCGGCGAGCCCGAGCGCGAGCGCGAGACCAGATGGCGATCCGCTGGCGTGCACCACGACGTCCGCGCCCCGGCTCGCTGTGGACGGATCGGCAAAGCGGACACCAAGCGCAGCGGCCACAGCGGCGCGACTCGGGTTGATGTCGACGAGTTCGACGCCGCAGGCCATCCGCTGCGCCATCCAGGCGACGAGACAACCGACGGTCCCGGCGCCGACGATGGTCACGCGATCGCCGAGGTGGGGCCGCGCATCCCACAATCCGTTGATCGCGGTCTCGGCGTTCGCCGCCAGCACCGCGCGCTGTGGCGGCACCTGGTCGGGTAGGACCGCGACCGACCGCGCCGGCACAACATAACGCGTCTGGTGCGGATGGAGGGCGAACACCTGCCGTCCAGTCAGATCGCCCGGGCCACGTTCGACCGTGCCGACGCTCGCGTAGCCGTACTTCACGGGCGCGGGAAAGGCGCCGGCCTGGAACGGTGCGCGCATGCGGTCGTACTCGCTGACGGGGACGCGCCCCTGATACACCAGCGCTTCGGTACCACGACTGATGCCGCTGAACAGCGTGCGCACGACGACTTCGTCCGCCGCAGGCGATGGCAGCGTTTCATCCCGGATCTCTCCGCGTCCCGGCGCCGCAACCCAGAACGCGCGAGCCTGCTCGACAACCACGTTGATACAATATCGCGAACCTCGGAATGCCTACTCAGATCCATCGCGGAGGATGGCTTGTAGGCTGTTCCCGCTGAAGTGTGAGAACCAAGAAGCTTGAAACCTACAACCTCCAGAACCCGGGAACCTGGCACCTGAACTCGTCGAATCAAAAACCCTGGACACCGTATCCTGTGACCCGTGAACCGACCGTGTGGCGCGTGCCGAACTCGCCGCTGCGCGGCAGCGCCTTCACCGCCAAGCTCGCCGGCCTGCTGGCGGTCGTCGCGCTCGCCATGGCCGCGCGCACGGTCCTGCCGCTCGGCGATCGCTATCCGCTGAAAGCGGCGGGATTGTTCGCGTTGATGATGGGGCTGTCGCTCGGCTTCCTCCAGCAGCATCATCCCTTCGCGCGCTTCGGTGCCGCGAACCAGATCACCACGCTGCGCGCCATGCTGGTGGCGCTCGTGGCCGGGTTGGTTGGCGAGCCGCGACTGCCGGCGGTGGCCTCCAGCGCGGTCGCAGCCAGCATCGCCGCCACGCTCCTCGATGGCGTGGACGGCTGGCTGGCGCGCCGCGATCGCACCGCGAGCCCCTTCGGCGCCCGCTTCGACATGGAGATCGACGCGGTGCTGATCCTCGCACTCTCCGTGCTGGCATGGCGTCACGACAAGGCCGGCGCGTGGGTCGTCGGGTCGGGCCTGTTGCGCTACGTGTTCGTCGCCGCAAGTACGGTGGCGCCATGGCTGCGCGAAGCGTTGCCGCCGAGCCGGCGGCGGCAGGCGATCTGTGTGGCGCAAATCGTCGCGCTGACGCTGGCGATGCTGCCGTCGATTGATCCGCCGGCCAGCACATTGATAGCCGCCGCCGCGCTGGCGGCGCTGAGCTATTCCTTCGTGGTCGACATCGTGTGGCTGTGGGGTCGGGCGGCGTGAGGCGCGCGCTCGCGACGGCCGGCGCAATCGCGTGGCTGAACGCGTCGCTGTCGTTCCACAACGTCTGGCCGACTCCGGCATTCCGGTGGGCGGGAGAGCTCTCGGTCGAATGCGGCGTCTTCCTGCTGTTGTTGCTGGCGATGCGATGGACGGCCCGCACGCCCTCGCGCCGAGCGATCCGGTGGCTCGCCGCCGGCTGGGTGGTGCTGACGCTGGGTCACTATGCCGACGTCACCACGCCGGCGCTGTACGGTCGCGACATCAACCTGTATTGGGACGTCCGCTACATGCCGGATGTCGCGGCCATGATCGCCCGCGCCGTTCCGTTCTGGCTGATGGCCGGCATCGCTGCTGGCGCGGTCGCCGTTCTCGCGGGGCTGTACCTGTCGTATCGCTGGGCGATTGCCCGCCTCGTCAACGCCACCGCGCAGCGCGAGGGTCGAACTGCGGTGGCGATGGTGAGCTGCGCGATGCTGCTGCCGTTCGTGGTTCAGCAACTCGGCATCCAGGTGGCCTTTCAACCGACCTACGCGACGCCGGTGGCGCAGACCTACGCGAGACAGGCGCGGCTGATCGTGGGTGCGCTCAAGACATCGCGCACGCTCGCGTCGAGTCCGGCGATGGACGCCAGCCTGGAGGCAGTGCACGACGTCGACGTCTTCCTGATCTTCATCGAGTCGTACGGTGCGATTGCGTTCGAACACCCCGACCTGGCGCTACCGCTCGCCGAGGCCCGCACCAACCTCGACGCGGCCCTGCACGCCACCAGTCGCGGCGTCGTCTCGGCGTTGGTCGAGTCACCGACGTTCGGCGGATCGTCATGGCTCGCGCACATCAGTCTGATGTCCGGCGTGGAGGTGCGCGACCCGGAGACCAACGCCCGGCTCATGACCGAGAAGCGCGAGACCATCGTGACCAACTTCAAGCGGGCCGGACATCGAACGGTGGCCTTGATGCCGGGGCTGCGCCAGGCGTGGCCGGAGGGCGCGTTCTACGGCTTCGACGAGGTCTATGGTGCGCCGCGGCTCGACTATCACGGTCCCGAGTTCGGCTGGTTCGCGATCCCCGATCAGTTTTCGCTCGCGAAATTCGACGCGCTCGAAAATATTGCGGGATCGAGGCGGCCGCTATTCGTGTTCTTTCCGACGATCAGCACCCACTTTCCGTTCATCCCGACGCCGCCGTATCAGCCGGACTGGGGCCGCATGTTCCTGGAGCACCCCTACGACGGGCCGTCGATCGTACGGGCATACGATCAGCAGCCCGACTGGACCCATTTCGGGCCCGGCTACGTCAACGCGATCGCCTACGACTACGCGACGCTGTCCGGATATCTCAGGCGCCACGCCGACCGCCACTTCGTGATGATTCTGCTCGGCGATCACGAGCCTGCCGCCGCGGTCAGCGGAGAGCACGCTTCCTGGGACGTCCCGGTCCACGTCATCGCCACTCAGACGCAGATCTTGGAGCGGCTGCGCCGGCACGGCTTCCGCGACGGCCTCACACCGGGCCGGCCATCGCTCGGTCGGATGCACACGCTGCTGCCGATTCTGCAGGATGCGCTCAGCGCGGCGCCGCCGGCGAAACCATAGGAAAAAACCGGAGCGGACGCAAACGGCGCGGAGCAGGATCGCGGGACGAAGGCGGAGACCGGATTTTCATCCGGGACATCGACGCCCGACGCGGCCTTCGCTGGATCCGTAGCCGCGCCACACCGCGTGCCTGCCCCACACCGCGTGCCTACGGCACGCCGTTCTGGTGCGCCGGAACAAGGGCACTGAGGACGCGCGCGGCGAGATCGGCCGCCGCAAACATGTCGAGCGCCGTCGCCCGTTTGCGGACGGCGAAGAGATACTGACGTCCTCCGCTCTCGAGCTCGCCGACGATCCAGCTCACGCGCTCACCGCTGACGGTCCCGTTGCCGGTCTTGACCCGGACAATCGTGTCGGCGGGCCAGCGCAGCGGAAAGTCATGCTCGCCAGCTGCGTTGACGATCTTTCCGCGCGGCATTTCCAGATCGGCCTTCACGGTGTCGATGTGCCGGCGCTCCACTGGCAGATCGTATGAGAACAAATGGCGCAGGAACGCAATCTGCTCGAGCGGCGAGATCTGGAGGTCGCCGTTCAGCCAGAAATTACTGACGTCGTGGGCAAAGGTCGCCGAACCGTAGTGAAACGCCTGCAGATGCTCGAGCTCCCGTTCACGACCGATCGCCACCGCGAACTGCTGAAAGACCCACACCACCGACATCCTTATCGCCGATGCGAGCGTCTGGTCGCGGTTCCAGGCCGGGAAATCACGCGTGACGCCATCCCACTTGATGACGCTACGATCGGTGACCACCTTGGTCTGCAAGGCCACCAGCGCATGGGGAATCTTGAAAGTCGAGGCCGGCAGCGTCCGCCGGCTACACTCGTCGCCGCCGATGATTGTCGAGGGGCCGGCCAGCGCCTCGAAGATCACGCATTCACCCGGCCCGACGGCCGGTGCCGGGCCAGCTGTCAGTGCAACCGCCAGAGTCAGGATAGAGATCATGGAAGGACCGTCCCCTCAGCTCCGTTTGCGCGCGCGCAAAGTCACACGGTAGTTGTTCTCGCCGTTCAGGTTGATCAACGCGACGAACGTGCGCCCTTCGTAGGTCCCGATCGTGCCGGACTGTGAGAGGGCCGACAGCTCCCATCCCGCGGGCAGCAGCACGGTGTTGCGCAGGCCGTACATCATGCGGTCGAACAGCAGCTCGTCGCCGAGAACCTGGTATCCCGGCTCCCTGAACGTGCCGGTGATCCTGATGTGGGCGCTCTGCCTGTCGTCGACGATGGGCTGATCGAGCTTGACGAACGTGACGGGACCGTCCTTGTCGGTCGCAAACGCCTTCGCGGTGTCGAGATCGATCACCTTGAGGTCCTGCAGCGGCAGCTGCGTCAGCGTGTCGAGCTGCGCCCGGGCGCCTTTGCGGTAGTCGCTATAGGTCTGCTCCACCCGAACCCGGCCCGCCTCCGGCGCCTCGAGGTCATACAACGTCTTCACATCGTCGAAGAACATGTCGGTGTCGACGCGAGGAGGCAACACCGCCGTCGTCTTGTGAGCGTGGATCGTCACGGGATTGCTCTGGCCGCTCGGGTTGGCAAATGCCAGCCTCAGCTGCCCGCCGGCCGACGTCGTGAGCTGCGCTGCAACGTTGGACGAGATGAAGGAAAACCCTTTGGGCAGCAACACGCCGAGGCGGTATCCGCTCAGGCTGCGCACCCAGACGATGTCGTCGCCGTGCATCATGTAGGTGCGCGGATCCTTGTAAGTCTTGTAGATCAAAACCCGGCCGACGCCGCCCTTCGGCACCGGCATCGACAGCCTGGCGCGGATGGCGTGGTTCTCCGGATCGCTGCCTTCCTGCTGGTAGGTGAAGGGGAGCGGCTTGCCGGTGCGTGGATCGTAGACTTCGACACCGGAGCCTTCGCTGCCGCCGCGCGTCGCATTCACCAGCTCGGTGGCGCCGACACGCGTCTCCTCCGGCAGGAACTTGATCCGGAACTCCTCACTACCGGGCTTGAGAATCTCGTATTCCGTGTACGCGTCCTGCGTGAACAGGCGCGTCAGCGGCGCGGTCGGACGTAGCGATCCATCGGGGTTGGTGCCGCCGGGGAACGGATTGTCGGCGCGACCGCGCTGCGCGGCGATGAACACCGGAACCAGGATGGCCAGGCCGAGGGGAACCAGCAGGCGGAAACGAAGATTGAGCATGCGGCAGTGTATCGCGACCGGAGGCCCGGCGAACGAGCCGTTTCCCCATCGGAAGGCGATGCCGGGAGTGCCTTCCTAGCGCGCCACGATCGCGCCGACCAGCTCGGTGAGCGATCGGACGCGCAGGCAATCGCAATCCAGATACAGATCGCCGACATCCAGCAGCGCCGGTGTCAGGCCCGCGGCGCGCGCGCCGGCGACGTCAACGTGATAGAGGTCGCCGACGTGCATCGTGGTCGCGGCATCGGCGCCGGATCGTTCGAGCGCGATATGAAAAAAGCGCGGATCGGGCTTCTCGACCTGTTCGTGGAACGAATCGAAGAGCAGATCAAAAGATGGAGTCAGCCCCAGTCTGTCGAAAGCGCGGTGCAGCGTACCGTTGGCATTCGACACAACGACCAGGCGCAATCCGGCCGCGCGAAGAGCCGCGAGCGACGGTCGGACCTCAGCCGGGACCGTCTCCCACAGATTGTGCGTCTGATGATAGGTGTGAAGTTCGGCCAGAGCCGCTGCGGTGGCGTCGCTGAGCTCCACGCCCGCTTCCGTCAGCACCAGGTTGAAGTAGGTCCAGCCCCTCTCTTGATCGCTGGTTGCTCGGATCGTCTCACCGGTGTCCAGGCGTTTCTTGGCGCGCGGCTCCGCGGCGGCGAGACGTTCGGCTGTCGCGCTGACGCCGTGCCGGCCCAACGCCTCGCTGACCCGCGACCAGTTGGGGTTGACCAGGACGCCGCCGGCATCGAGGAAGACGGTTTGAATCCGCACGGCTTCAGCTTACACTTGTCAAAGCCATGAACGAACGTCGAGCTCTCGTGTGTGTCCTCGCGCTCGGCGGCGTCCTCGTGACGTGGGCCGCCGCGCGCTACGCGCGTCAAGTCGAGCAGCGGCACCCGGGAACGATGGCGGCCTCGATGGCCGCCGGCGACAGGGCGACGACCGAACGCGTCACGCTGCGTTTCTTTCGTGACCCCAAACCGGCACCTTCGTTCACGGTCAAGGATCTCAACGGGCGCGAGATCGCGCCGGCCTCCCTTCGCGGGAAAGTCGTGATCGTCAACTTCTGGGCGACCTGGTGTGGTCCGTGCCGGGCCGAAATCCCCGACCTCGTCGCGCTGCAGGAAAAGTACAAGGATACGCTGCAGGTCATCGGCATCTCGGAAGACGAAGCGGGCGTCGATGTCGTGCGGCGTTTCGCCGCCGAGCACCGCATCAACTATCCCGTCGCGATGACGACGCCCGAGATCGAGAAGCTGTATCCAGGCATCAGCGCCCTGCCGACCTCGTTCATCCTCGACCGCGAGCAGCGCGTAGTGCAGAAGCACGTCGGCATGCTGACGGCGCGGACGACGGAATTCGAAACGCGGCACCTCGCCGGCCTCCCGGTCAATGCGGCGATTGAGGCAGTCGATCAAGCGCAGGGTCTCAAGCTGAACCTCGAGAACGGCGCGCAAGCGCTGACGATTCCTGGAATCGACCTTGCCGCGCTGCCGCTGGCCAAGCGCACCGAAGCGCTGCAGAAGCTGAACGCCGAGTCGTGCACGTGCGGCTGCGATCTGACGGTCGCTCGATGCCGGGTCGACGATCCGACCTGTGGCGTCAGCCTCCCGCTCGCCAGGCAGATCGTCAAGCAAATATCCGATCGGCGATGAGCCTGGCACGGATCGCGATCGCCGTGGCCCTGGTGGCCTGGTGCACGTTGATCCTGGCGGCAAGCCGCATTCCGACAGGCGCCCCGACCCGGGTTCAGACAACGGTCGAACGCAATCAATACATCGGCTCTGCCAATTGCCGGCCGTGCCATGCTGACATTTATACGCGCTGGTCCCGTACGCGCATGGCGAACGTCGTGCGCGATCCCAGAACTCATCCCGACGCCATCATTCCCGACATGAGCAGGCCGGATCCGGTGGTGACCTTCACCCGGGACGACATTGCGTTCGTGTACGGCAGCAAGTGGAAACAGCGCTACTTCACGAAAGTGGGTGACGATTACTTCCCGCTCGGGGCGCAGTGGGACGTCACTCACAAGCGCTGGTCGCGCTATTTCGTCGCCGACAATACCGATTGGTGGGTGCCGCGCTATCCGGCCGATAATGCCAGGCGCCCGACCGGTCCGCTGTGCGACGGCTGCCACTCCGTGGCGTATGACGTCCAGACGAAGCAGGTGGCGGAATGGAACGTCGGCTGCGAAAAATGCCACGGGCCCGGACGCGAGCACGCGACGAGTCCCGGCCGCGCCAACATTTTCAACCCCGTGCGCGTGGATCCGGTGCACGGCAGCGACACCTGCATTCAGTGCCATTCACAAGGGCAGCCACGGACGAACCCGATCGCGGGCCGCTACTACGACTGGCCGGTCGGCTTTCGCGTTGGCTTGAACCTGAGCGACTTCTGGAAGCTCGAGGAACACGAGCCTGGCAAGACGACCTTCACGCACTTTGCCGACGGGTCGGCGCACAAGAACCGGATGCAGGGCAACGATTTCGTGCAGAGCGTGATGTACACGCGCGGCGTCACGTGCGCGAGTTGCCACGATGTCCACGGCACGTCGCACAACGCCGATCTCCGCCGGCCGGCGGCCACGGTCTGCCTGCAGTGCCATGGCGCCGGGTCAGCCAACGGGCCGCACACGAAAACGCTGGAGCAGCACACGCACCACAAGACCGGATCGGCGGGCAACGAGTGCGTCGCCTGTCACATGCCGAAGATTGCGCAGGAGATCGGCGACGTGATGATCCGCAGTCATACCTTCAAGTTCATCCCGCCGTCGGCAACCGACACGCTCAAGATTCCCAATGCCTGCACGGCCTGTCACACCGACAAGTCGAACGCGTGGGCGAGTGAGGCGCTGAAGTCGTGGCCGGAGTTTTCGCCGTGGCGGGTGGCGCCGTAAAACTCGCTGTCTTGTGACGGTCGCGCGTCATCGCCGGCTGCCTCTACGGCGGCCCGAGGCGGTGGCTACGGATGACGGGACCCCTTGCTGCGAGCGATCTCATCGATCTCGGCCGAGACTTTTTCGTAGCAGGGCGGGCAGATGCCGTGGCTGAACTGGGCCTCTGAGTGCTCGGCGACGTAGCCTTCCACCTGCTGCCAGTATTGGTCGTCGCCGCGGATGCGCTTGCAGTAGCTGCAAATCGGAAGCAGACCGCGCAGCTGCTTGACGTTGGACAGCGCCGTCTGCAGTTCCTCCACCCGCTCGGCGAGCTTCTGCTGCAGGCCGAGCACGCGTGTGCCGACGGCGACCCGCGCCCGCAGCTCTTCGGGATCGAAGGGCTTGATGATGTAGTCGTCGGCGCCGGCGTCCAGGCCGGCGACGACATCGCCGCGGCTCTCGCGCGCCGTGACCAGCAACAGGTACATGTTGGCCAGCGGTAGCTCCTGTCGCACGCGGCGGCAGACGTCCGGACCGTCCATCTCCGGCATCATCCAGTCGAGGATAGCCAGCGTTGGAACGCTGGCGGTCCGCAGGCGCTCCCACGCTTGCGCGCCGTCCCCGACCAGCGTGGTGCTATAGCTCCACCGTTGAAGCGTGCGGGCGAGAATCTCGCCGGTGACCCGATCGTCTTCCGCGATGAGCACGTGCATGTTGCGAAATTATACCCTCCCTTCACAGCTTTTCACTCGCCGCTGGTCTTCACCGACTGGACGCTGCACAATGACGTGTTCCAGATGAGCCGACCGGTCCTGAAACGCCTGAGTATCGCAATCGCGTGCGGCCTGATCGGCCTTGCACTCGACACCTGGCGACAAGGATCGACGGCACCGCTGCTGCTGGGACGCATCGTCACGCTGCCGGTCGCGATCCTGTTTGGTCCGTGGTTCGGCGCCCTCGCTGCGGTCATCCACGCGCTGGCGGGACGCGGCGTGTTTGCCGTGGGGCTTCGGCTGCTGCCGCTCGAAGCCATCGTGATCGGATTCTTCGCGCGCCGTGGGCGCTCGCCGATGCTGGGCGGCCTCATCGTCTGGACGGCGGTGGCGGCCTCACTCATCGCGGTGCCGAGTTTGTATGGTGTCGGATACCTGCGGGACACCATTCTCCCGATCGCACTGCAGTTGGTCGTCAGCGGACTGATGGCGGTGGCGGTGGCCGATCTGCTCGCCAGCGGTGCCATGGCACAGCGGCTGGTGGCAGCCGACCAGCGGCCGACCCGCCGCTTGCGCGGCGTCGCCTTCCACGCATTCGTGCTCGCCGCCACGGTGCCGGTGCTCGTGCTCGCGTCCGTCGACGGACAGCTGACGTCGGCCAAGCAGGAGACCGACGCGAGCGGACGTCTCCATGAAGCGGTCGCGGCGCTGAACCAGCATATCGGCGCCTATGTCAACGATCACGAGCAGGCCGTACAGTCGCTCGCCGCTGCGCTGACCGGAGCGCGGGACGACCGGTCGCAGCGCCAGCGTCTGCTCGGTCGCTATCACGACATCTACCCGGGCTTCATCACGATCTTCGTCGCCGATCGCCTGGGCATCGTGCGCGAAATCTTTCCGCCCCGCGACTCGGTGTCACCGCCCATCGGCGATCGTGAATACTTCATCAGCGCCGTCCAGACCGGACAGCTCGCGATTTCAGAGGTCATTCTCGGCCGACTCTCGAACGTCCCCATCGTCACCATCGCGGTGCCCATCTTCGACGCCGCCGGCGGCATCACCGGCGTGGCGGGCGGTTCGCTCGACCTGTCGAAGTTCGAGCAGTTCGTCGAGGGTTTGCGCTCCCTGCCCAACGCGCGCATCACGATCCTCGATCAGCGCTCGCGGGTGATCTTCACCAGCGGGCCGACCACCTTCGCACCGCTGCAGAATCTGGCCCGGGATCCTCTCATCCTGGCGAGCGCGGACGCGTCCGGGGCGGCGTTCCAGTACGGTCGGAAGATGGAGAACGCCAACGAGTCGGCGCGGCTGGCGGCGTCTGCGACGATGGCGCCGACCGGCTGGAAGGTGTTCGTCGAGCAGCCACTGGCGTACATCCGGCTCCAGTCGACGGGTTACTACGCGTTTGCGCTGGGTCTGATGCTGCTCGCCTTCGGCGGGGCCGTGCTCGGCGCGAGCGCCTTCGCGCGCAGAGTGACGCGGCCGCTCGAGGAAGTCGTCGGTGTGGTGAGGAACATCTCGGCGCACGCCGGCCTCGCCGAGACGAAGTTGACGACGGACCCGCCGGCCGAGATCGTCGCGCTGCTCGACGACGTCAACGGCATGCAGTCGCGCCTCGGCGATTCCTACCGGCAACTCGAGCAGGCGTTGATCCAGCGCGAGCGCCTCAACACCGAGCTGCGCGCGCTCACCGAGGATCTCGATCGGAAGGTTCGCGAGCGCACCGGCGAGCTGGCCGCCGCCACCCGAGTGGCCGAAGAGGCCAACCAGGCCAAGAGCGAGTTCCTCGCCAACATGAGCCACGAGATCCGCACGCCGCTGAACGGCATCATCGGCATGACCGAGCTGGCCCTCGACACCGCCCTTTCCATCGAGCAGCGCGAGTACCTGACGATGGTGAAGAGCTCGGCCGATGCCCTGCTCAGCATCCTCAACGATATCCTCGACTTCTCGAAAATCGAGATGCGCAAGCTCGAGCTGGAACAGATTCCCTTCTCGGTCCGCGATCATCTCGTCGACCTGCTGAAGCCGCTGGCGCTGCGCGCCGAGCAGAAGGATCTCGAGCTGGTCTGTCACGTGCTTCCCGACGTGGCCAATGTGGCGGTCGGCGATCCCGGCCGCCTGCGCCAGGTCATCGTCAACCTGGTAGGCAACGCCATCAAGTTCACCGAACGCGGCCAGATTCTCGTCCAGGTCGAGATGATGTCGAAGACCGACGCGGGCATGGTGCTGCACTATTTCGTCAGCGACAGCGGCATGGGCATCCCTGACGACAAGCAGAAGGCGATCTTCGAGCCGTTCAAACAGGCCGATGGGTCGACGACGCGGCGCTTCGGCGGCACCGGGCTCGGCCTGACGATCTCCTCCACCCTGGTCGAACTGATGGGAGGACGGATCTGGGTGGACAGCGCGCCGCTCCAGGGCAGCACCTTCCACTTCACGGTGAACCTCGGCGTCACCGATGCCCGCCCCGAGCCGCCCGCCGTCAACCTGACCGACCTTCGCGTGCTCATCGTCGACGACAACAGCGTCAATCGCCGCGTCCTGCAGGATCTGCTGGTCCGCTGGAAGATGCGGCCGACCTCGGTCGAGAGCGGCGCGGCGGCGCTGCAGGCGTTGATCGCAGCCAGCGAGCAGCAGGAGCCGTTCGCGCTCGTGCTCCTCGACGCGAACATGCCGGAGATGGATGGCTTCGAGGTGGCGCGGCGGATTGGCATCACGCCGAACCTGGGGGATGCGACCATCATGATGTTGAGTTCGTCGGGCCAGTTCGACGAGAGCAACCGGTGCCGCGAAGTCGGTATCGCCACGCATCTGACCAAGCCCGTGGATCAGCGCGAGTTGCTGAGCGCGATTGGCCGCGTGCTCGCGCGCGAACCGGGACAGCGCGCGGTGTTGCCGGCCTCGACGCTGCCGGCGGAGCTGCCGGCACGCCGCCTCGAGATCCTGCTGGCCGAGGACAACGCCATCAATCAGCGGCTGGCCGCGAGCCTGCTCGGTCGGCGCGGCCACACGGTGACGATCGCATCGAACGGCCGCGAGGCCCTGACGGCGCTGGCAGGACGCACCTTCGACCTCGTGCTGATGGACGTACAGATGCCGGAGATGGGCGGATTCGAGGCGACCGCCGCCATCCGCGCGCTGGAGATCGAGCACCACGGGAAGCGGTTGCCAATCATCGCGATGACGGCGCATGCTATGAAAGGGGATCGCGAGCGTTGCCTCGCGGCAGGAATGGATGAATACCTGACGAAACCACTCGACCCGCGGCAGATGTGCGCCCTCGTCGAGAAGATGGCGGGCGCGGAGCCGGCCGGGGAGCAACCCCCGGGAGAGCCGCTCGCCATTCCATCGGAGGTGCTGGCGCGCGTGGGCGGCGATCGCGAGCTGCTCGCGGAAATCAGCCGTCTCTTTGTCGACGATGCACCGCGGCACTTGTCGAAGATTCGCGAGGCGCTCGACGCGCGCGATGGCGAGTCGCTGCGCCGCGCCGCTCACGGGTTGAAGGGCGCGGCCGCCAACTTCGACGCCGACGGCGTCGTCGGCGCGGCGCGGGCGCTCGAGGAGATGGGGCGCACCGGCAAGTTCGACACCGCCGACGCAGTGTGGCAGACGCTGACATTGGAATCGGATCGGCTGATCAGCATGCTACGCACCGTCTGCCAGTAGTGAGACTCTTCACTCGTTGGCAGACGGCTCACCCCCCCGCATCCGCGCATCTCCCCAGGCTCATCCACACGTCGGGTACGACTTCTGCACCCTACCATGTCATAACCCCAGGAGGGCCCATGTGGAATAAGGACGAAGTGCAGGGCAAGGTCGACCAGGTCAAAGGCAAGGTCAAGGAATCGGCCGGCAAAGTGAGCGACGATGAGCAGCTTCGCAATGAAGGCGAGGCTCAGAACGACGCGGGACACATCGAGGAGGCGCTGGGAAAAGGCCGCCGCAAGGTCGGCGACGCAATCAAGGACATCGGCGACAAGATCGGCCGCTAGACCGGGCCGTTGACACCAGCCACGCGTCTGCAACGCGTGGCTCCTTCCCTCCTCGTCCGGGACCCAAAAGTGGAACTTACACGGCTGATGTCGGGGCGACGGCGGAGTTCTGAACCAAACCGCACCAAAACCTGAACGCGACCAACGTTTCCGGCCGGTACGTCGTTTGAAGCTTTCCGGAGCCGATGCCATGGCTGATCGCGTGAAGCGGAGGACGGCTGCCGAAGAGCTGAGCTCGAGTTCGCGAGCTCAACCGCAGACGCGGAACGAGCTGCAGATCTGGGTCCACGATCATCTGACGCTCCCGCCGGCGCTCGAGACGTGCCTGATCGCGGCCATCGATGGCGTGTTCACGCGGCACGAGCGCCTATGGCAGGAGTCGAAGCAGGAAGCCATTCGAGCGCTGTCGGCCGGCTTCGCCGACAAGATGGCGCATGTGCAGACTGAATTGTCCGCCAAGGACGCGACGGTGAGCAGCATCTCGCGCTATTTCGAGGCGCTGGTCGCCGACCTGACCGACAAATCGCATCGCGATCCGAAAACGAAACTGATGAACTTCGGCAGGTTCACCGAGCAGCTCGAGTCGTTCCTCGCCCTCGAGCAGCGCGGGCGCTGGTGCGCGGTTGGCCTGGTCGACATCACGGGATTCAAGTGGTACAACGACGCGCTCGGTCATCCGGTCGGCGATCGCATCATCGAGCGTGTCGCATCGTTGCTGCGCGAGCAGGTGCGGTCGGACGACCTGCTGGCGCAGGAACGGATCGGTCCGCGCTCGCAGGATCTGCACGCCAGGTTCGGCGGCGACGAATTCTGCTTCCTCATCCCGGATCTGGCGGAGTGCCATCAGGCCCATTCAGTGGGCGAGCGCTTTCGTGAAGCGGTCGAACGGTACGACTGGACGAACGAGGATGAGCGGCTGGCGGTCCAGCCGGTGCGCGTCGATGTCGGCGTGGTCTGCCTGTGGCTGGGTCGCCTGGCGGACCGCCGGTTCATTGCCCGCCGGCTGGCCGCCGATCTGATTCAGCGCGCCGACAAGTTGATGTACGAAGCCAAGAACGAGCGGGCCGACCACATCTATCTGCTGCGGGCGAAGCTGCAGAATGGCGCCATCGTCGATTGCCCCGAGCTCGACCCGGCCGTGGAAGAAGAAGAGTTGTAGTGCTACACTGAAGAGCTCACCAGCGTGGTGGGTGTAGCTCAATGGTTAGAGCGCCGGTCTGTGGCACCGGAGGCTGCGGGTTCGAGTCCCGTCATCCACCCCACTCCTCACTCGACGCCCCGCGGATTCATCTCACTTCGACGCGCAGCCGATCGACAACGTCGGTGACGCCGGCAGTTTCACGCGCCAGTCGCACCGCGCGATCGTGCTCTTCAATCGATCGAACCGTGCCGCTCAGTGTGACCGTCGAATCATTGGTGGTCACGTCGATCGCGCGCGCCCGGATGTTGTCGTCGAGCACCATCTTCGCCTTGATCTTCGAGGTCAACGCGGCTTCGCCCGCGGTCTCCTTCACCTTCGCCGCGGCAACCGCGACCTTCTCGCCCACCTCGGCGCCGCGCTCTCTCGCGGTTTCGACGGCGGTTCCCGTCGTCCCGACCGAGCCGTGCCGGTCGAAACTGGGGAGCCGGGACCACCCGCTACCGCCCAAGTAGCTGTACGCAACGACGGCGATCAGCAGGATGAGCAAGCTCAGCGCGACGGCGCGCAATGTCCGCATGATTTCCTCCACCAGCCTTCTTTCAAGCGCCCTGCCATCCCCACCGAGGCACGGAGGTTGCTGTTGAACTTAGGAGAGGTGGTCTATGTCATCTGTTGTGTGGGGCGTGTTGATTGCCGTCGCACTGGCGGCCGCGCTGCTGGTGCCGTACCTGTTGAAGGAAATCCGCAAAGGGAAAGTGAACCTGGGACCGCGGCTCCCTGATGGTGCGAGCGAACCGCACCCCGGCCGCCGCGGCGATCCGGCGCCGGGACATCCTGACGCGCAGGCGGACCCTTACGAGCCGCGTGCGAGCAGATGATCGCGCTGGCGCATTGGCGGACGACCGCGTGGGTGGCTGGCCTTCAGGCCGGCGGCTGAACCGGGGCAAGGGCTGCCGGCAGATCGCGGACGGGGATGCGCGGTGGCGGCGGGATGTTTTCCCACTGGAGGATCGCCCTGTTGACGGCGTCGCGCCACACCCACAGCGCGCCTCCGGCGCCGGCGGCGATGAGCAAGGCAAAAGCAGCGACGATCAATAGATTGCGGCAAAGGCGCGGACGCGCGCCAGACGCCGCGCCATCGACGTCGCCGGCCGCGGCGTCAATCAGTGACGCGTCGATGATGGGCGTGGCCATCTCGCGCGCGAGCGTGATCGCGCGGTCGCTGATCAGATTAACCAGCCGCGGCACACCCGAGGTTCGCTCGAAGAGCCGGATGGCAGCGGCCTCGTTGAAGTGCTGGCGCGAACGGCCACCCGCCAGCGACAGCCGACGCGCGATATAGCCGGACACGTCGGCGGCGCCCAGCGGACCGAGCTCGGTTCGAAGGGCGATGCGCGCGTCCAGATCCCGCAGGTCCGCGTGGGTCAATAGCGCCGTCAGTGCGGGCTCTCCCACCAGCACGAGCTGCAGCACGTCGGGCGCCGGACCGACAGCCGTCAGCAACGCGTGGAGTTCCACGAGGACGCCAACCGGGACTTCTTGTGCTTCGTCGATTACCACCAGGGCGGTGGCGTGCAGTGGCGCGAGCGATTCGAGAAACGCGTTGAGCGTCCGCATCAGCACGGTGCGTTCTACGGGCGCTCCGGCGGGATCCTGCGTCGCCATCACACCGAAGACGACCAGCATCCCGGTCAAGAGTTCGTCGAATGACTGCGGCGGCTGCGAGGCGAGGAAACTGACCGTTCGTCGATCGATCCCCTGCAGCAGCCCGCGACAAAGCGTTGTCTTACCCATGCCGAGCGGCGCCGTGAGAACCGCGGGCCCGCTCCGCGCGGCAATCGCACCCAACAGCGCCTGCTCCGCCCGTTCGTACGGCGCGCTTCGATAGAGCGCCTTCGGATCGGCCGACGTGCTGCGCGACTCCTCGCCGACGGCGCTGGAGAAACGAGGCGCGGGGTTGTGGGCCCACGAGGAAGCAGGTGGTGCGGTGGCGCTCGGAGACGGCGGCAGCCACGGTTCCTCGACCTCGGGCGTCGAATCCTCCGAGGCCTGTGCAGGCTCGAGCGCCGACTCGGGGAACACGTTCAGCAGTCGACGCGGCAGATGGGCGTCGCTTTCGGTGCGGCGCCTGAACGTCATAGCTGCCAGCGGCGACAGCGTATCGGCGTCGGAGACCGGTGTTCGCGCCGGCGGCGCGGGCGGCGGCGACGCGGCCGCAACGGCGGGGGCGGCCGGCAGAGCCGGGGGCGGTTCAGCGGCGGCTTTCAAGCCCGGCTCAGCAGCCGCGTTGAAGCCCGGCTCCTCGAGTCCCCGGTCGAGATCGCCGAGCGTGGCGTTGAAGTCGTCGTCGTCCGCGAGCCAGTCGGTGCGGGAATCGCCCACTTCGCAGACATTTATACCGCAGTTGAGGCGAACACAAGGACGCAGTGAACTCAGCATGATCCGAAAGAACACACGATGTCGCGTTCCAGTCCATGTTCCCGTAAGTTATTGAAGCGCAATCCTTAACGTCGTTATCGTTGACGTTTAAATGACGTTAGTGTCATATATACGTACATCTAACTCGGAAAATCAGGCCTCGATAGTATTGCTAAGTTATTGCAGTTATTACACTTATCTTACAGCCAGGCGTTGGCGCTCCTGTTGCTAGCAGTGTCCCCGGAAATAGGCGTCTAGACGTCCGCCTTTTCAACAACATGCCCGGAGAGCCATCAGTTGTCACCGTACCGGCGTGGCGCACGGATCTCCCCGTGCTGAACGGACGGGCCGTCACACTCCGAGAACCGGTGGCGACCGACCTTGGTCCGCTCGTGGATCTGCTGTCGCTGGGCGACGCGACGCGCTTCGCCCTCGACGAGCCGGTATCGGACGTCGCCGTTCAGGAGCTTATCGGCCGCTTCGCGCGCGAGCGCGCCAGCGGCATCGCCGTGACCTACGTCATCGTGGCGGTCGCGACCAGAGCCATCGTCGGTCTGGTGCAGGTACGACAGCTCGATCCGTCATTCGAAGCAGCCGAGTGGGAATGCACGATCGCGCCTTCGTGGCGAGGCAGCGGCATCTTTCTCGAAACCGCGCGGCTGGCTGGCTCGCTGGCGTTCGGGACCCTCGGCACTCACCGCCTCGAGGCTCGCGTGCTCCTGCAGAACGGGCGCGCCAACGGCGCGCTGCGCAAGCTGGGCGCCGTCCAGGAAGGCGTGCTGCGCCGGTCCGTCCGCCGCAGCGGCGAATACGTCGACCAGGTCCTCTGGTCACTGCTGAAAGAGGACTGGGGCGAGCACTGGGTGTCGACCGCGCCGCGGGTCCATTGATGCGCGAGCTGCCGCGTCCGGCGCGCATCTACGTCGCCGGCGTCATCGCGATCGGCCTGACGCTGCTGGTGATCCGTCTTCCCGATGCCACGTTCGCGCAGCCCGTGCTCTTCCTCGCGCTGCTCGTGCTTTCGTCGATGACCGCAGCGCTCAAGGTTCACCTGCCGCTGACGACCAGCGGCTCAACGATGTCGGTGTCCTACGCCGTGGATTTCGCGTCGCTGCTGTTGATCGGCCCGCACGAGACGATGCTCGTCGCCGGCGCCAGCGCCTTCAGCCAGTGTCACCTGAACAGCAAGGAGCGCAACCCGGTTCACCGTACGTTGTTCTCGGTCGCGTCTCTCGTCATCACCGTGCAGGCGTCCGGCCTGGCCTTCCGTCTGCTCGGCGGCACCGGGTCGACGATGACCTTCACGACTCTGGCACGACCGCTGGTCGGCGCCGCCACCGTCTATTTCCTGTTGAACACCGGTCTGATTGCGACGGCGATCGGGCTCGCCAGCCGAGCGTCGATCTTCAGCACCTGGCACAACAATTTTCTGTGGAGCGCGCCCAGCTATTTCGTCGGCGCCGGCATCGCCGCGCTCACGGCGTCGTTCGTTACGCGTGCCGGACTGTGGGTGGCGCCGTTCACCTTTGCACCGCTCTACCTGACCTATCGCACCTACAAGGTCTACATGGGGCGAATCGACGACGAGCAGCGCCACGTCCTGCAGACGTCGGATCTGCATCTGGCGACCATCGAAGCCCTCGCCCGCGCCATTGATGCCAAGGACCAGACGACGCAGATGCACATCCGGCGCGTGCAGGTCTACGCGACCGGACTGGCCAACGAGCTCGGCCTGTCGGAGCCGGAGATCCAGGGGATCAAGACCGCGGCGTTGCTGCACGACATCGGCAAGCTCGCGGTCCCCGAGCACATCCTGTCGAAGCCCGGGCCGCTGACACAAGAAGAATTCCAGAAGATCCGGATCCACCCGCAGGTCGGCGCTGAAATCATTGCTGCGGTCCCCTTCCCCTACCCGGTGGCGCCGCTCATCATGAGCCACCACGAGCGCTGGGATGGCAAGGGCTATCCTCAAGGGCTGGCCGGCGACGACATCCCGCTTGGCGCGCGCATCCTCACCATTGTCGACTACTACGACGCGGTCACGACCGAACGGCCGTATCACAAGGCGTTGAACTACGAGAGCGCGATCGGCCTGCTCAAGCACGAAGCCGGGCGAGCGCTGGATCCGACACTGGTGCCAATGTTCATCGGGCTTTTGCCGCGACTGGTGGCGGAGCTGGGGCCGGGCGAACAGGAAGCCACGCCTGAGGAGCCGCTGCCGACACTCCCCGGATCCACCGCGGTCGGCCTGATACCCGCGTCCACCGGGAGTGCGTTCGAAAACATCGCGCTGGCGCACCGCGAGATCTACGCCCTCTACGAGATTGCCCAGTCGATGGGCACCAGCCTCGGTGTCTCGGACACGATGGCGCTCATTTCATCGAAGCTGTCGAAGATCGTCTCCTGGTCCGGCTGCGCGCTGTTCCTCTATCAGCCGGACTCCGACTCGCTCAAGTGCCGGTTCGCGGCAGGCGTCGACGCACCGAAGCTCCTGAACGCCAGCATGAAGATGGGCCATGGGCTGTCCGGCTGGGTGGCGAGGAACCGGCGGACGCTGATCAACGGCGACCCGCGCATCACCTTCGAGGCGGCTGGAGTGAGCCGCGACATCGCGCTCAAGTCGGCGATCGTCTGCCCGCTGCAGTACACCGACAACTTCATCGGCTGCCTGGCGCTCTATCACGTCGAGGCGAACCACTACACCGAGGATCATCGCCGTCTGCTGGAGCGGATCGGTGAGCAGGCCGGCGCCGTGATCCACAATTCGATTGTCTTCGAGCAAACGCAGGAAGATTCGCTGACCGACCCGCTGACCGGGCTGCCCAACCGCCGCTCGATGTTCGTACACCTCACGCGCGAGCTCGCCCGCGCCGAGCGCCTCAAGAGCGAACTCGCGATCATCGTCATGGACATCGACGGGTTCAAGGCCATCAACGACACCTACGGACACAACATCGGCGACCAGGCGCTGCGTGAGGCCGCCGGCGCGCTGCAGGACGGCCTGCGCCCCTACGACCTTTGCGTTCGGTATGCCGGCGATGAGTTCATCGTCGTGCTGGCGGACTGCACGCGCGAAGCGGCCGATCTGAAGCGTCGCGAGCTCCAGGCCCGCATCGCTGAGATCCAGGTGGAAGTGCGCCCCGGTAAACAGCTGCGCCTTGGCGTCAGCGCCGGCGCGGCTGTCTTCCCACACGATGGCAGCACCTACGAACAGTTGCTGGCCGACGCCGATCACCTGATGTACCGCGACAAGGCGTCGCGCCGAATCCGCCGTGCCGCGCCTACGGCGCCGGGACCGGATTTCATGCCGACCGACCTGTTCGACGGTGTGGTGTCCGATCACGCGCCCGACCCGCTGCCACAGACGCTGGCGTAGGGTTCGGCGCGTTTCCAGACACACGCAGGCGACGGCCGACCGCCCATTCCACCGATCCCGCGCAGCCGCTTTTCCGCCATACTTCCCATCCCCCTCCGCCGCGATCCGCGGTTGGATAAAATAGACACGTGAGCAATGACGACCTCGTCGATCGCCGACGCAAGTACATCGAACGCCAGATCGCACTGGACAAGAGCGCGGTCAACGTCGCGTTTTTCGGGCGGACGCCAGACGGGAGCGGTCCACGCAACCGGCACGGAATGCCGCAGCTGCCCGTGGGCCAACACGCGGTGAAGAACTGGCCGGTTCTCGATCTCGGCGAGCAGCCGGACATTTCATTCGACCGCTGGAAGCTGGAGATCGACGGCCTGGTCGACAACCCGTACTCATTGAGCTGGGATGAGTTTCTCGCGCTGCCCCAGGTTGACGACGTCAGCGACTTCCATTGTGTGACGACGTGGAGCCGCTTCGACAACCACTGGAGTGGCGTGAGGTTCGCGACCATTGCGGAGCACGCCGTCCCGAAACCCGAGGCGAAATTCGTCCTGTGCACTGGCTACGACTTCATGCCAGGCTCCTATATTCCCTATACGGTCAACGTCCCGCTGGCGCGGGCCCTCGACGCCGATGTCCTGCTCGTGCACGCGTGGGAAGGCAAGCCGCTGCCGCGTGAACATGGCGGACCGTGCCGCATGGTCACGCCAAAGCTGTACGCGTGGAAGGGCGCGAAGTGGATCCGGAAGATCGAGTTTCTGGCCGACGACGAGAAAGGCTTCTGGGAAAAGCGCGGCTACTCGAATTCCGCAGAGCCGTGGTTCAACGACCGCTACGCGACCGGCTAGTCGAACCTTCGGATCGACGCCACATTCGACGAGCGCTTCGGCTCGAAGCGATGCACGAGATAGGTGATCGGGTCATCCAGCTGGCTGAAGCGATGCGCCATTCCCGCCGGAAGGATGATCACGTCCTTCGCGTTCATCTTCCGGCTTTTACCGCCGCGGTGCACACCCGTATGGCTCATGCCGGCGTTGAGGCGCGTCAGATCGCTCTCTTTCGGATCTGGAGCGTGCCGCCCGGCACCAGCGTTCCGAACGCGTGCGTCTGCGCGACCTGGGATGCGAGCTTCACAGTGCCCGAGCGGGTGCAAGTGCCGTTTGTCGGCGCCGGCAAACTCATCTGGTCCGATTGGTAGTACGTTTGAGAAATCGAAGAGGAGTTCATGGCCAAGCGACCGACATCACGATCGAAACCCGCCGACGCGCCTGCGCCGGCCGAACAGAGACCGAAGCGCGTCCGCCGCTCCGCAGCGCCGGCGAGGTCTGGCTCGTCTCCCAAGCCGGCGGCCGCGGAGCCGACCGTGGACGACATCCGCCGAAGGGCCTACGAGCGCTACCTGGAACGCGGCGGCAATCACGGCCGACATTTCGACGACTGGCTGGAAGCTGAAAAAGAACTACGACCCAAGAAGTAGCACCCAGAACCAAGGATCACATATGGCCAGACCGCTGTGGAAAGGCTCGATCTCGTTCGGGCTGGTGAACATCCCGATCGAGCTGCATACGGCAGTGCGGGACCATCGTCCGAAATTCCGCATGCTGCACGCCGCCGACAAGTCGCCGGTGAAGTACGAACGGGTGTGCATTCGCGACGGCCATGCGGTGGCGTGGGAGGACCTGGTCAAGGGCTACGAATACGCCAAGGGGCATTTCGTCGTGCTCACGAAGGACGACTTCAAGGCGGCGGCCGTCGAGAAGACGCGGACGATCGACATCATCGACTTCGTGAAGGCCGACGCGATCGACGATCGCTTTTTCGAGACGCCGTATTACCTGGTACCGGCCAGGGGCGGCGAACGCGCCTACGCCCTGTTGCGCGAAGCCATTCGCGACTCTGACCGTATCGGGATCGCGAAATTCATCCTGCGCGACGCGCAGCACCTCGCGGCCGTCGAGGTGATCGACAAGGCCATCGTGCTCTCGGTGATGCGCTTCTCCGACGAACTGGCCGATCCCAAACCGCTGGGCTTTCCAGGCAACGACGGTATCCGCAAGCCTGAACTCGACATGGCCAAGGCGCTCGTCAACAGCCTCGCCGCCGATTGGGACCCCAACAAGTACAGCGACCAGTATCTCGACAACCTGATGCGGATCATCAAGGGCAAGGTCAAGGGTAAGAAGGTCACCCTCGAAGCCGCGGAGAAACCACGCAAGGGCGACGTGGTAGACCTGATGGAGCGTTTGCGGCGAAGCCTCGACCAGGCCGGCGCCAAGGCTCGCGGCACGAAGAAGAAGCGCGGCAAGCGTGCCGCGTAAGGAGCCTCCGGCTGACGCCGTTCCGTTCTCGATCCGAGAGCGGGAGTGGCAATCTGAAGGTGCGATGATCGCCCCTATGCTCGCGTCCCTCGCCGACGCGCCGCTCGACGATCCCCAGCTGGTCTACGAGCCGAAGTACGACGGCATCCGGGCAATCGTGGAGATTGCACCGAAGGGCAGCGTCCACCTGTGGTCGCGCCTAGGCAACGAGAAGACACGCCAGTTTCCTGAAATCGCCGCCGCGCTCGAACAGTGGGCGCGACATCGCACACAGCCGCTGGTACTGGACGGCGAGATCGTCGCGCTCGACGCCACAGGCCTGCCCGCCGGCTTCCAGCAGCTGCAGGGACGTATCCATCTCATGGAGGGAGAGGTTGATCCCCAGGCCCGGACCGCGCTGATCGCGTTCGACATCCTCCGCGATGGGCAGACCGACTTTCGAGAGCGACCGCTGACCGAGCGCCGAGCGGCGCTCGAGAGAGTGTTCGGCCACACCGCGTCGCCGATCCTCCGCATCAGCGATCAGGTCCGCGGCGATGGCCGCGCGCTCTACCGGCGGGCGCTCGACGAGGGCTGGGAAGGGCTGATCGCCAAGCACGCCGCCTCGCTCTACCGGTCGGGCAAGCGCTCACCGGACTGGCGCAAGCTCAAGCTCGTTCATGAACAGGAATTCGTGGTCGGCGGCTGGACCGAACCGCGCCACACGCGGGCGTATTTCGGTGCGCTGCTGCTCGGTGTCTACGACGCCAGCGATCTCGTCTACGCGGGACATACCGGGACCGGCTTCAACGAGAAAGAACTGGCGCGGGTGATGCGGCTGCTGGCGCCGCTCGAAACGCCGGCGTCCCCTTTCAAGATGAAGCCGAAGACGAACGAACGACCGCACTGGGTTCGCCCGGAACTGGTGGCGGAAATCAAGTTCACCGAGTGGACCGCCGACGGCAAGCTGCGGCATCCGGTGTACCTGGGACTTCGCGACGACAAGAAGGCGGCCGATGTGAAACGGGAACGAAAAGCTGACGTTCGGCGTTCGGCATTCGACGTTCGTCATCCTTCCGAGGTGCCCGCGACGAAGCCCTCGACGCGTCGGGCAACGCCAAAGAAGAACGCCACAAGACAAGCGACCAGCGCCGAGCCACGAACCGCGAACGACGTCATCGAGCAGCTCTCCGCTCTCGAAGCCGCACGGAAGGATGGCACCGTGTCGCTCCCGGACGGCGACGAGCTGAAGGTCACCAACCTGCACAAAGTGTTCTGGCCGAAACAGAAGCTGACCAAGGGCGACCTGATGCGCTACTACGCGCGCGTGGCGCCGTTCATCCTGCCGGCTGTCGCCGATCGGCCGCTGGTGATGAAACGATTTCCCAACGGCATCGCCGCGCCGCCCTTCTATCAGCACCGTGCCCCGGAGGTGCCGTCCGGCGTCCGCACCCAGGTCGTCGGGGTCGTCGAGGAGCGGCCGCAGATCATCGGCGGCAGCCTGAAAGCACTCCTCTACATGACCCAGCTCGCCGCGATCTCGCAAGACCCGTGGTTCTCACGCGTGGCGCATCCCGAGTTCGCCGACTATGCCGCCTTCGATCTCGATCCGGCCGACGGGGTGCAGTTTGCGCGTGTGCTCGAAGTCGCGCTGTGGATCCGCGATGAGCTCGATGCTCTGGGCGCGACCGGCGTCGCGAAGACGTCAGGTGCCGACGGCCTGCACGTCTATGTGCCGCTGCCGGCCGGCACACCGTACGAAGCCGGCATGATCTATTGCCAGATCGTGGCGGCGCTGGTCGAGCAGAAGCATTCGAAAGTGGCGACGACCGAACGCAGCGTCAAGGCGCGCGGCAAGCGGGTCTACATCGACTGCCTGCAGAACATCCTCGGCAAGACGCTCGCCACCGCCTACAGCGCTCGCGCCAGCGATTACGCCGGCGTGTCGACGCCGGTGACCTGGCAGGAAATCGGCGAGGGTTTCGAGCGCACCGATTTCACGATCGAAACCGTCCCGGCGCGGTTCGAAAAGGTCGGGGATCTATGGGCGAAGCTGCGAAAGGCGAAGGGTGTGGATCTGAAAAAGGTGGCGAACCTTAAATCTGCACTCTGAAATCTGCATTCTGAAATCTGAAATCTGAAATCTGCAATCTGTCAGTCCCCAAAGTGGTGCGCCCGACTGGATTCGAACCAGTGGCCTACAGCTTCGGAGACTGTCGCTCTATCCAGCTGAGCTACGGGCGCACGATTCAGAAGGTTATCATGACGCCCGTGCGATTCTCCATAGCCGTCCTCGGCGCGTGGCTGACTCTTGCCGTCCACGCACCCGCCCAGCGCAGCGTCGTTCTGCCGGGTGAGTATCAGGCGCGGCGTGACGCGCTCGACAAAGCGCTCGGACCTGACGCCGCCTTCGTCGCCTTCTCGAGCGAGCCGGCACGCCGCACCGGCGATGTCGATTGGCCGTTCCGCCAGGAAGACAACCTCCTCTACCTCACCGGCCTGAACGAGCCGGACACGACGCTCGTGCTGCTGCCCGGCGAGCGCGAACGACGCGAAGTGATCTTCACGCGCGACCGCGACCCAGCCAACGAGCGCTGGACCGGAGTCATCCCATCAGCCGCCGAGGTGACGGCCGCCACCGGCGTGCACGAAGTGATGTCAACTCGACGCCTCAACCAGTTCATCGACGCGCTGTTCCAGGGCGGCGGCTGGGCCGCGCCCTCGCAAACCAGCTACTATGCGCCGCCCGGCATGCCCGGCTTCCTTGCGTCAATGCGCGCCGGCCGCGCCGCGTTCTGGCTCGTGATGCACGATCTTGGTTCGCCCGGTACGATGACCCGCGAGCAGCGCTTCGCCGACGATCTTCGTCGTCGATACCCGGAGGTGAGATTTCGCGACGCGGCGCCGCTGCTGCTCGCCCTGCGCGAGATCAAGAGTCCGGCTGAGATCACGCTGGTGCAGCGTGCCGTGGACGTCACCGCCGAGGCGCAGAAAGCGGCGATGAAGCGCGTGCTGACGGCGTCGCGCGAGTCCGAAGTCCAGGCCACGATCGAGTTCACCTTCCGCAACCTTGGCGCCTGCTGCTGGGGCTTTCCTTCGATCGTCGCCGCCGGCCGCAACGCGACGACGCTTCACTATGAGACCAACAACGATCCGATCATTCGCGACGGGCTGCTGCTGACCGACATCGGGGCCGAAGTGGAGGGCTACTCGGCCGATGTGACCCGGACCTATCCGGCCGACGGCACCTTCTCGCCCGAGCAACGCGCGATCTACGAGGTGGTGCTGGCGGCGCAGACTGAATCGCTGCCGTTGATGCGTGCCGGCCACCGGCATCTCGAGGTCAACAACAAGGCGATCGAGGTGGTCGGCCGTGAGCTGCTGAAGCTCGGACTGGTGACGAGAAACACACCGGGCCAGGCGGCGCTCTATCTGTTTCACGGCACCGGGCATCCGCTCGGTCTTCAAACTCACGACGTGTACGACCGGGCCCGCGCCTACGAACCAAATATGGTGTTCACCAACGAGCCGGGTGTCTACGTGCGCAAGGACGACATCCTCGCCAGCGAGATCTTCACGAAGCTGCCGGCGGCCGAGCAGACCTCGATGCGCGCCGCGCTGCAGCGCTACGACGGCATCGGCGTGCGGATTGAAGACGACGTGCTCATCACCTCTGGTGAACCGAAGGTGCTGTCAGCGGCGGCGCCAAGGACCGTGAGCGAGATCGAGGCCTGGATGGCGCGGCCTGCGAGGTGACGTTCGCCTCCTGTGTAGCCACACAAGCAAGGCATGCCGGTCCCGTGATCGCCGGGTCTCGTGAGCGGCCTGATCATGCCGACGCCTATCGCCTTCGGTCGCGCCGGTCGCGATGTCGTTCGCGGACGCGCCAGTCGCCACCTCTGTGGCGGTTGCGATCCCAACCGCGGCGAGCGTCCCAACGGCGATCGGCGCGATATCGATCGTAGCCATAGGGCGAGACGCCACGGAGGCCGTATCTCGGTGACAGCACCCACCGGCCCTGGATCCACCGGTAGTCGTGTCCAATCCAGACATACCGGCCGGGTTCCCAGATGTAGCCGTAGGGTGCTGGCGCTGCCACCGCGCGCGGTCCATCCAGCCCGATGCTGATCGACCAGCGAGTGTCGGCATGCGCGGCCGGCACGACGGCGAATCCGATCATCAGTGTCAAACCCGCAAGCCGCAACCAACGTGCCACCATGATCGACCTCCTCGTTCGCTGGTGGTCACCAGCGCCAGAAAGGTGCCAGGTGCGGAAAGCCAGATTCCGGCCTGAATCCGCGACACAGGCGCTCGCGAGGCGGTCAGCGCTGCGAGAGTGACCCCTTCAGGTGACGACTGGTCCAGGCAGACCGGTCACGAAATTTATCGCTATCGTGGCACCGCATCGGCCGCTGTGATCATGCCGTTGGCGACCCAAATTGTGAGGAGCATTGCGACGTCAGGCGGTATATAACTCAGCGCATCCGGCGTTTGGGGCGCCGCTGGTCAACTGCGTGCTCGAGGAGATGACCGTGACTGTGAAGATGACCTCGTTGTGTCTTGTAGGCGCGCTGATCGCGTGTTCGGGTTGCGAGCAGAAGGCTGGCCCAGTGGCCGCGGCAGCTCCGGCCAAGCCGAAAATTGGCATTCACCCGTTCGGTACGGGCGATCCGATGTTCAAGCCGGACTACGCCAAGCTGCCACCCGATCTGCAGAAGGTCTTCACGTACATCGACGCGAACATCGACGATCACGCGGAGAACATTCAGAAATGGATCAGGCAGCCCAGCATCTCGAATAGCGGAGAGGGCATTCCCGAGAGCGCCGAGATGGTCAAGGGGTTCTTCGAGAAGCTCGGCTGCCAGAGCGCGCGCGTCTATGACACCGGGCTCACCGAATACGGAAGCCAGGGCAATCCTGTCGTCTACGCCAAGTGCGACGAGGGCGCGCCGAAGACCCTCGCCATCTACTGGCAGTACGACACGATGCCGGTGACACAGCCGGACGTGTGGCTCGCCGCGCCTTTCGAGGGGAAGATCGTGGACGGCCCGACCGCCAACGTCGATGGCGCATCGCGCGTCATCATCGGCCGCGGCGCGACCAACTCCAAGGGACCCGAGATGGCCGTCCTGAACGCGATCACGTCGATGAAAGCGACGCTGGGCAAGCTGCCGGTAAACCTGATCTTCGTCGCCGAGGGCGATGAAGAGCGGATGGACATCGGCCTGCGCAAGTTCATCGGCGAGCACTCGGATCTGTTCGCCGAAGCGGACGCGCTCTTCGTCGGCGGACCGTCGGAAGGCTGCGTCTACGTCGAGCTGACGACCAGCGGAAAGAGCTGGGGCCGCGGTCCGGTGCAGTCCGATGTTCACGGCGTCATGAAACGGACCACGGACAGCCCGGCGTGGCGGCACATTCAGATGCTGGCCTCCCTGACATCCAAGGATGGCAACACCCCGCTCATCAAGGGCTTCTTCGAGCACATGGACCCGCCGACCGCGGCGGAGGTCGAGCAGATGAAGGCGCAGGCGGCGCGCTCGGACCTGAAGACGATGGCCCGGAACGCCGGCGTGGCGAGATTCATGTCCGACGATCCGTTTCAGGTGATCAAGGACGGCCGCTTTGGCGTGTCGTTCAACCTGGACGGCGGCTGGGGTGGCAACATGTACTCGGGCGGAGCCGGCGCGATCCTGCCCAACAAGTTCACGACGAAACACAACTTTCGTTACGTCCCCAGGATGAACGGTGTCGACCTCGTCAAGAAGCTGCGCGCGCAACTCGACGCCAACGGCTACAAGGACGTGGAGGTGAAACTGATCGGCGACGTGCCATGGTCCCGGGGATCTTCTCCGGACACGGACATCTCGCACGCCCACCAGAAAGCCGGAGAGTTGATGGCGTCGATTGGTCTGGGCGGTGGCGGCCGCGGCGCGCCCGTGCTGCCGACGTCGGCCAGGTTGACCGATCCCAACGTGCTGCTGTCTGACACCGCCGCCGATCCGGCCGGCGGCTATTGGCCGTCCTATCTCTTCGCCGACGGCGAAGTGGGACAGAAGATCGGCACCGTGGCGATCCCGATGGGCGGCCGTGGCGGCGGCGGAGGCGGCGGTGGACGTGCTCATGCCGCGAACGAGTTCTACACCATCGAATCGATCGGAAAGGCCGGCGGCCTGGCCAACGCGGAAAAGAACGCAGCGGCCGCCATCTACCACTATGCGCAGCTCACGACGGTGACACCGAAGCCGAAGGCGAGTGCAGGGAAATAGCGTCAAGCGTGAGGACGTGACCTACAGAATGCTCTATCATTGACCCATGACAGCACGATGTGGCCTCACGATGTCCGGCGTTGTGCTCGCGGCAGTCTTTGTCCAAACCGCCGCCGCGGCCGGTCCGACAGCAAAAGCGGCCGTGGTGTCGGCCGCCGCCGATGCGAGGAAGTGGCAGTCGGATGCGGCGCTGACCAGCATATCGTCGACGTCCGCCATGCCGGACGGCACTGCCGACTCATGGACGTACGCGTTCTTCTCACCCAAGAGCAAAAAATTTTTGACCGTGACCGTCAGCGGCGGAAAGTCCGCGACTCTCGAGGTTCGACAAGGCATCACTGATCCCGTCGGCCCCGATTTCATCGACAGCGACAAGGCGATGCAGGAAGCGCGGGCCAATGGTCTTCGAGGGAAGACGCCGTCGATGGCCTTGAACTTCATGGGAAACATCAAGCAACCGACCTCGTTCTGGACCGTGACGGGCGGGTTCGCGAGCGGCGACGTCGCAGTCATTCTGGACGCCAAGACGGGAAAGCTCTTCATGCGCACCCAGGTTCCCTGAGCGCCGGGCAACTTGGCGCGCCGGTGTGCGGAAGCGCCGGCAGCGCGAGGGCGCCCACCAAGCCGCCCGTTGGTTCGCGAGGCGCGAGCCTTCGTGGTGCTCCGACGGCACCCACCAGCGCCGCGACGCCGACGATATCAACCTGCCGCTTCCCGCTGTCGGAGAAACGTGCCACGCGGATCCGTGCGTCTGGCCGACTGGCCGGGTGGGCGTTCAAGTACTCCGTCAAGACGCCTCGAATGGCGCGTTCCGCCTTCGCGTGGGTCTCGGCTGCAGCATAGACGGGCAATCCCGGTACATGGCCGCTCACGGCTAACGCGAGTCATCCACATATCGCTCCCGAACGTGGTGTAGTCTTTCGTACTTCATCTGAATATAGACAAGTTGTATGAGACACCCACGCCTTCTCGCGCTGATGATCGTCGCGGCGGCCGCCACTCAACCGGCAATCAGCGGCCAGCAGAGGACCAGCCTTGGCACGGCGCTACGCTGGCGCAGCATCGGCCCGTATCGCGGCGGCCGTGTGACGGCCGTCGCCGGCATCGCGAGCCAGCCGCTGGTCTACTACATGGGCGCGACCGGCGGCGGCGTCTGGAAGACCGACGATGCGGGCACCGTCTGGACCAACGTGTCAGATGGCTTCTTCCGAACCGGATCGGTCGGCGCGGTCTCGGTCTCGCAATCGAACCCGAACATCGTTTATGTCGGCATGGGCGAGGCCTGCCTGCGCGGCAACCTGTCGTCCGGCGACGGGATCTACAAGTCGATCGATGCGGGGAAAACCTGGACCCACGTCGGCCTCCCCGACTCCAGCCAGATCGGCCGCATCAGCATTCACCCGACCAATCCGGACGTCGCATACGTCGCGGCAATCGGACATCCCTACGGGCCGAACGCCGAGCGCGGCGTGTTCCGGACCAGGGACGGCGGGAAGAGCTGGCAGAACGTGCTGTTCGTCGACGACAAGACCGGCGCGGCGGACATCACGATGGATCCGTCCGACGCGCAGGTGCTCTATGCGACCACCTGGCAGGTCCTGCGCACGCCGTGGGACATCACGAGTACCGGGCCGGGCGGCGGACTCTACAAATCCACCGACGGCGGCGACACATGGAACAAGCTCACGGCCGGATTGCCGACGGCACACCTCGGAAAAATCGGCGTGACCGTATCGCCCGTGAACCCGCAGCGCGTGTGGGCGACCGTCGAAGCCGACGACAAGGGCGGCATCTATCGGTCGGACAACGGCGGGCGGACGTGGCAACTACTCAACGACGGCTTCAACATGACGTCGCGGCAGTACTACTACGGCCACATTTTCGCCGACCCGCAGGACCTGGACACGGTCTACACCTTCTGCGCCAAGTACTTCTACAAGTCGACCGACGGCGGCACGACGTACGCGGAAGTGCGGACGCCGCACAGCGACTACCACGATCTCTGGATCGATCCAAAGGATCACCTGCGGATGGTGAACGGCAGCGACGGCGGCGCCGCGATCACGTTCAACGGCGGCCGCACCTGGACCTCGCTCGACAACCAGCCGACGGCACAGTTCTATGCCGTGACCACCGACAACAGCATCCCGTACCGCATCTATGGGTCGCAGCAGGACAACACGACCGTTTCGATCGCGAGCCGGACCGACGGCGCCGGCATCACTGTGACCGACTGGCACACGGTCGGCGGCGGTGAGAGCGGCTACCTTGCAGCGACCCCGTCGAACCCGCCCGTCGTCTTTGGCGGCAGCTACTTCGGCCTGATGACGCGCTACGACGAGCGCACCGGCCAGACGCGCAATGTGACCATCTGGCCCGACTACAACGGCGGCCGCATGGCGGCGGACGTCAAGTATCGCTTTCAATGGACCTACCCGATCATCGTCTCGCCGCACGACGGCAACACGCTGTACGCCGCCGCGCAGGTGCTGTTCCGAACCACCAACGGCGGACAGAGCTGGGAAGCGATCAGCCCCGACCTGACGCGCAACGACAAGGCCAAGCAGAAAGGCGGCCGGCTCGAAGAGTACTACTCGACGATCTTCACGATCGCCGAATCCAGACGTGAAAAAGGCGTCATCTGGACCGGATCCGACGATGGGCTCGTGCAGCTGACACGCAACGGTGGACGCGATTGGCAGAACGTGACTCCACCGGCGCTGCAGGCATTCACCCGCGTCAACATCATCGAGGCGTCGCCCCACGATCCGGCCACCGCGTACGTTGCGGCGAACCGCTATCAGCTCGACGACTACCGGCCGTTGCTCTTCAAGACGACCGACTATGGCAAGACGTGGCAATCGATCGCGGCGGGGATTGCCGAGCGCAGCTTCGTTCGCACCGTTCGTGAGGATCCGGCGCGTCGCGGTCTGCTCTTCGCAGGCACGGAGACCGGCGTCTACTACTCGCTCGACGGTGGGGCGCGGTGGGAGTCGCTCCAGCTCAACCTGCCGGTGGTCCCGATCACCGACCTGGCGATCAAGAATGGCGATCTCATCGCGGCGACGCAGGGCCGGGCGTTCTGGGTCCTCGACGACATCACGCCGCTGGAAACGCTGACCGATGCCGCGGGCACAGCCGCGCACCTGTTCCCGCCCCGGGAGGCGATCCGATCGAGGCGCGGCGGCTTCGGCCGCGGCGCAGCCGGCATCGGGCAGAATCCTCCCGGCGGCGCCATCATCACCTATGCGCTGAACGCGGCTCAGAACGTGGCGATCGAGATCCTCGACTCCCGGGGCACGCTGATCAAGAGCGTCTCCAGCTCGGATCGCAACGGGCCTGCCGGCACCGCCGGCCTGCACCGCTACGCATGGGACATGCGCTACCCGGACGCCAGGGGCATCGAGGGCGGGACGTTCCTGGCGGGTGGCAATCTCCGCGGTCCGGTCGCCGTGCCCGGTACCTACCAGGTGCGGCTGAAGGCTGGCGGTCACACGCTCGAGCAGCCGCTGCGCATCGTCGCCGATCCGAAGGGCGACGCGAAGTCGGACGACCTGCAGGAACAGTTCGATCTGCTGATCTCGATCCGTGACAAAGTGTCGGCCGTGCACGACGCGGTCAACGAGATCAAGCGGATGCGGGCCAACCTGGCAGCGCGGCCCGATCGCGCCTCGTTCGCGAGGCTCGACGCGGCGCTCGAGGCGGTGCAGAAGGAGCTCGTCGATCTGCGCTTCGCCGGCTTCGACGATCAGATGCTGGTGTTCGATCTGAAGCTGAACAACCGGACGGCGGCGCTGCAGAATTACGTCGCGCAGGGTGACTACGCGCCGACCGAGCAGCAATACTCAGTGTTCCGAGAACTGTCGTCGGCGATCGACACAGTCTTCTCGCGTCTCGCGACACTCAGGTCGCAGATGCCGCACTAGAACTTGGAGTGCATTGCACAATTGCGTCGGTAGTTTCACAGTTAGCTGTAGGGGACGACCTTCAGGTCGTCCTTCGAGCGGCCGGGCCTGAAGGCCCGGCCCTACGTACGCAATTGGGAGGACCTATGCTCCGCACGCTGTCTAGAGTCCACAAGCTCCTTGTCGCGGTGATGCTCGTTGCGGCGCCGGTCCTCGCAGACGTGACCCGGTTCGACCTGTCCGGCGTCGCCACGGACGCGACCGGCGCCGTGCTGCCCGGCGTCACGGTCAACCTGTCGAACACCGACACCGGCTTCACCAGATCGACGGTGACCGACGAGGCCGGCCGCTACTCGTTCAACGCGCTGCCGCCGACCGGCAAGTGGACGCTGGACGCCGAGCTCCCGGGCTTCAGTTCGCAGAGGCGCGAAGGCCTCGAGTTCCAGGCCAACACCAAACCGGTCATCAACTTTCAGCTCTCGGTTGGCGCGCTGAGCGAAGTGATGACCGTGCAGGCGTCGGCTCCGCTGGTGCGAACGCGCGAAAGCGAGCTGTCGTCGATCATGGACGCCAAGCAGGTCGATGCGCTTCCCACCAACGGGCGCAACTTCCTGTCTCTCCTGCAGACCTCCGGCAGCGTGGTCCCCACATCCGGCGGCAGCGCCAACCTGTCAGTCAACGGCCAGGGCACACGCATGGCCAACTTCCTCGCCGACGGCGTGTCGATGACCGGCCGCGAGATTCGAACCCTCAACGGCGAGTTCGGCGGCGGCAACGGCCTGTCGCTCGACGTCGTCAAGGAGCTGCAGGTGATCACGAACGGCTTCAAGGCCGAGACCGGCCAGACTGGTGCCGGCACGATCAGCGTGATCACGAAGAGCGGCACGAACACGCTCTCGGGCAGCGGCTACGGCTTCTGGCGGCCGACCGACTTCGTCGCGGCGAACCTGCTGAACGGTGCGCCGACGACCCAGAGCCGCTCGCAGTACGGCGGCACCATCGGCGGACCGATCAAGAAGGATGTCGCGCACTACTTCGCGAACTACGAGGACACCACCATCAACGATGCGTCGGTCGTCACCTCGGTCCTCGCACCGGGGACGTTTCCGGCGCCGCAGAAACAGCGGCAGGGCTTCTTCAAGGTCGATCACCGGTTCAGTGACCACAACGCGCTCGATGTGCGCTACAACTTCAATCGCAACACGCAGGAGGGCCAGAGCGTGGGCGGCCTGAACACCTACGACCGCCGCACCAACACGGTCGGGCGCACCGACGGCTTCGTCGCCTCGCTCCTCAGCAACTTCGGCTCGAACAAGGTGAACGAGGCGCGGTTCCGCTACACCTTCGATACCGTCGACTTCTACTCGCCGCTGACGGCGCCGAGCGGTGCGGCGTCGAGAACGCCCGACTTCTCGTCGGTCCCGGTTTCGGTGGTCTACACCGGTGTCGGGAACGCGGGGACCAACCCGTCGTATCCGCAGAATTTGGTGGAGAAACGAGCGCAATGGGTCGATCAGTTCTCGATTGTCCGCGGCGCGCATCAATTCAAGAGCGGTGTCGACGTCATCGGGTCGTGGCGCTTCGTCACGCTTTTCAACAATTTCCCCGGCACCTACACCTTCGCGCAGGGGACGAAGTTTCCATTCAACCCGAGCGACCCGACGACCTTCCCGATTCAGTTCACGCAGACGTTCGGCATCTCGGGGCTCAACTTCAAGGATGCGCTGATTGGCGTATTCACACAGGACGACTGGGAAGTTCGCCGCGGCCTGACCCTGAACCTCGGTGTGCGGTGGGACAAGGATTCGCTCTTCCAGGGCGACAACAACAACTTCGCACCGCGCCTCGGCTTCGCGTGGAATCCCGATGGGGATGCCAAAACGGTGGTGCGCGGAGGGACCGGGATCTTCTACGACACGCTCGAGTCGTCTATGATCAACCGCGAATCGAACACCGGCCCCGTCGGCCAGACGACGATCGATCTGCGCCAGGGCGATCCACTCTTCCCGACGTTCCCGAATCGTCTGTCGGCGTTTCCGACGGGCACCAACACGGTGCCCCGCGCGCTCGTCTACGTGCCGATCTTTCAGGGCAGCGACTTTCCGCTCGGCATCGGCGACCAGTTCCACCGCATCGCGCCGCACTTCTTCAACACCAACGTCGGGGTGCAGCACGAGCTCAGCACCAACTGGGCCGTCTCGGCCGATTACACCCGCGTCTACGGCTACGACCTGCTCACCACGTTCGACATCAACGCGCCGCCGTATTTCGCGCTCGGTCCTGGACAGACGCGGACCCAGGCGCAGGCCGATCGCCTCCGGCCGCTCGGCTCACCCAACACGACAGGCGGACCGTTCGGCATCGACTTCACGGGATTCCGCACACTGTATCTGGAGGACAACGGCGGCAGCACGCAGTACAACGCCGTCAAGTTCGCGCTGACCAAGCGGCTGTCGCAGAACTACTCCCTGCAGGCCAACTACACGCTGGGCCGAGCGCAGGGCGACGTCGACAATTTCCGGGTCGGCAGTTCGTTCGTTCCCGGCCTGACGACACTTGGCGGAGATCGCAGCTATCAGTTCGGGCCCAGCGACACCGACGTCAGACACGTGTTCGTCGTCAACGGCACCTATCTCGCGCCGCACGGTTTGCGGGTGGGCGCGATTCTCTTTGCGCGCTCCGGGTTCCCCTACACCGGCGTCGTCGGCACCGACGCCAACGGCGATGGCTTCTCGTCGACCGGCAGCTACGGCGATCGACCTGCCTCGCTGACGCGCAACTCGTACCGTTATCCGTCGCAGGTCACGTTCGACACCAGCCTCGCCTACGACCTGAAGCTGGTGGGCTCTCACGCCGTGGAGTTGCGGTTTGACGTGTTCAATTTAGGCAACAAGCGGAACATCACGACAGTGAACAACATCGTCGGGCTCGACCCGAACAATCCGCCGGCGACATTCGGTTCGGTGACCGGTGTCGTCACCGGTGGGCAGCGCCAGGCGCAGATTGCGCTGCGCTACCGGTTCTGAAGACGACGGATCGCGTCGCGCGCCGCCGCGACCTGGCTCGCGTACTCGGGTGGCGCGATCCTGATGAACGCTTCGTAGTCGCGCCGCGCTTCCTCGGTGTGCTTCAGATCGAGAGCCGCCCTCGCGGCGCCGAACAGGGCCTCAGCATACTGGGGCCTGGCCGCAAGCGCGGCGCGATAGGTGTCCAGCGCCCGCTGCGCGTCGCCGGCAGCCAGATAGCCGGTCGCCAACTCGTAGTGGGCCTCTGCGTACGACGGGTTCCGTTCGAGGGCCTGACGTAGATGGCCTTCCGCCGCTGTGGCGTTGCCCATCCGCCGTTCGAGAACGGCCAGGTTGTAGTACCGGTTCCGCCCGATCGGGAGCCGCCGCCATCGCCTTGGCGAAGGCGTCGCGAGCCTGATCAACGTGCCCGCCGGCCGCCTGGAGCAGGCCCAACCGGTTCCAGACATCCGCGTCGGCGGGCGCGGCATGCAACGCCTCTTCGAGCGCAGCCCGCGCCTCGTCCGGCCGATTCTGGCGCTCGGCGATGGAGGCCAGGTTGACGAACACGTCCGGGTGTTTGAACCCGGCCGCCAGCGCCCGACGATAGTCCGCCCGCGCGCGATCGAGCTGGCCGGTCCGAAAGCTCGCATCACCGAGATACTTCATCGCCAGCCCGTTGGACGGATCGAGCGCGAGCGCACGCTCGAAGAACGGCCGGGCTGCCGCCGGATCGCGCTCGACACGATCGATGCCGTCCTCGATCTGGGCCCAGACCTCAACGCGATCCTTGGGATCCACGGCGCGTGTCGCCGGCGTCGGCGTCGTCGCGCCGGAGACGTAGCCGAGCGCGCGGAGCCGCTCCGCCGATTCCGTGTTCGAGGAGGCCGATGCCGGCGCGGGCTCGGACGCTGCGGGCAACGCGCGTTGCAATCCGGCGGCGAGCGCACCACGGGTGTCGACGCGGTTCACCCGCTCGGCGGGATCCTCCACCAGATCGTAGAGCTCCGGCCGCGGCGCATCGATGTACTTCCATCGTTGCGTGCGAACGGCTCGCAGCGGGCTCCAGCCAAGCAGCACGTTCTGGTAGTAGGACTCGGCGTACGCCGGTCGATCGGGATCGCCCGCGCTCCCCGCGATCAGCGGCAGCAGACTCTGTCCGTCGACGCCTGGAAGGCTAGCTCCCGCCAGCGCCGCGATCGTCGGTGCGAGGTCGGCAGTTTCGACCGGCGCCCCGACGACGTGCGGTCGGGCGGATGGCCATTTCATCAGGAGCGGGACGCGAATCGTCGCGTCGTAAAGGAACGTGCCATGCGTCCGCTCGCCGTGTTCGCCGAGCGACTCGCCGTGATCGGCCACGACGATCACGGCCGCGCCCTCGAACAGACCGCGCCGCTCGAGCTGCTCGAAGAACCGACCCAGCGCCGCGTCGGTATAGGCGATCTCTCCATCGTAAGGGGACGCGGCGTACTGCGCGGCAAATGGCGCCGGCGGAGCGTAGGGAGAGTGCGGGTCGAACAGGTGCAGCCAGACGAACAGCGGTTGCGAGCCGTGGCCATCGATCCACGCCGTCGCGGCAGTCACGACTTGGTCGGCGCGACGCTCGACAGCGGCGGACTGCTCGAGAAAATCATCGTCGTAGCGGTCGAAGCCTCGCGCCAGACCCGACGAGGCTTTCAACGGGTAGCCGCCGATGAATGCCCCGGTGGCGTAGCCGCGCGCCTTGACGGCCTCGGCGAGCGTCCGCACATTCGCCAGCTGAAAACCGTCGTTGGTGCGGATACCATGTCGCACGGGATGCAGTCCGGTGAGGATCGTGGCGTGCGCGGGCAGCGTCAGCGGCACCTGTGTCACGGCGCCGGCAAAACGGACGGCATGCGCGGCGAATCGATCGAGATTCGGCGTCAGGCCGGCCGTCGATCCGTACGCGCCAAGACGATCGGCGCGCAGCGTGTCGACGGTGACGAGCACGATCAGCCGCGGAGTGCGCTCGGCCAGGCGCGTCGTCGTGGCTCTCGTGCACGACGACGTGAACAGACCGGCGACCGCCAGCAGCGCGAGCGCGCGGGCCATCATGCGATCAGTGTAGCGAAAAAGATCTTGCGTGTAAGGAAACTCGGACGATGCGAAAGCGCCCTACCGTGATGCGAGGTGTCATGCGTTGCCGTTACCCGTCGAGCGCCGTTGCCGTGCTGATGCTCTTGACCTCGCCTCCACGCGCCAACGCGCAGCCGCGCCCGACCTTCAACCCGGAGGATCTGCTCGCGGTGCGCTCGTTCGCCGGCGGCCAGCCGTATGCCGTGTCGCCGACCGGCCGGTGGATCGCGTACGTGGTCACCGACCAGGCCGACGAATGGAACGTGCAGGAGCCGAGGCCGACCGGGCACCTGTTCGTCCAGCCTCTCGGCGGCGCAGCGGCTGCTCCCCGACCGCTGACCACCGGCGCGGTGCACAGCGCGTTTCCCGTGTGGTCGCCCGATGGCCGGCGCCTGGCGTTCGTGCGCGAAGAAGGCGACCACGGGCGCGAGATGATCTGGGACACCGAGCACGATCGGATCACTCCAGTCGGCGAGGCTGTTACCGCCCGGATGTACCTCGCGCCACAGTGGGACCCAACCGGCAAGACGCTGATCGTGGCGGCCAGCCAGCGCGAGACGCCCCCAACACCGTACCGGGTGCGCTCGGTCAAGAGCACCGACGCGCGCATTCCTGGCGATCAGTTCTTCACCGACGAGCGCAAGGCGTCGCTGGTGGCGATTGACGCCTCGAGCGGCGCGTCGACGCCGCTCACGGCTGCGCCGATCGTCCTCCGATCGTTCCGGCTCTCGCCCACGGGCAGGCACGTTCTGTACGTGGCGCCGGATCCGGCAACGCTCGGCGTCATCGGCAAGGAACAGAACGACACGTTCGTCCTGGCGGTGAATCTGGCGTCCGGCTCGAAGCCGGCGGCCGCGCGAAAGCTGACGGATCGCGGCCGCTACTCGTGGTCGCCCGACGGCAAGCAGCTCGTCTTCACGAAAAGCGGCCGCCTCGTCGTGGCGCCGGTCGAAGGCGGCGAGGCGAAGCCCTGGCGCGAATCGTACAGGCTCACCGGTGAGCCGGTCTGGGCTCCCGATGGATCGCGGTTCGCGGCGCTGATCGCCGATCCATCGGTGACCGATCCGGAGCTCGAGCCGGTCAAGCCAGGCATGTACACGACGGCCAGGCCCTTCAACGACGTGTATGTGGTCGGTGGCGACGGCGTGGCGAAGAACATCACTGCAGACATCGACGATCAAACATCCGACCTGGCCTGGAGCGCCGATAGCGCCGCCTTGTATTTCCGCGCGGTCGACAACAAGACCTATGACGAAACCTTGTACCGCTATACCGTGGCTGACGGGAAACGGGAGATCGTCGTGCGCGGACCGGAGTCGTACGATCGGTTCACGCCGACAGTCGGAGGTGTGGTCGCATCGGTCGAGGATGCCACGCATGCGCCCGACCTGTGGCTGATCGGCGCGAGCGGCGGACGCACACCGATCACGACGCTCAATCCACAGCTGGTCAGGTTCGCCTTCAGCAAGCCCGAACTGTTCTACTACCACAACGCGGATGGCGATCGGCTGGGGGCGCTCCTCTATCAACCGGCCGGGCTCGGCGCGAATCAGAAGGTACCGGTCATCACCTGGATCTACGAGAAGATGACGCCGGCCATCCACCGGTTCAACCCGCGCGATCAGATGTTCATCAGCCACGGCTACGCGATGCTGATGCCGAACGTCAAAGTCAAAGTGGGCCAGACGGCGGATTCCTTCGAGAAGTGCGTGATCCCTGCGGTCAACGCGGTCCGCGAGATGGGCTTCACGACGGCTAAGTTCGGTCTGTGGGGGCATAGTTTCGGTGCCTACGCGGTGTCCAACCTGATCACGCGCACCAATATCTTCGCCGCGGCGGTCTCCGGCGCGACGCCAGTGGAGTTGTTCCGGAATTGGGCCAGTGGCCGCGATCGCGATTCGCGCAACATCGAGACCGGTCAGGCCCGCATGGGCGGCAGTCCGTACCAGTATCCGGAGCGCTATTTCTCGCAGTCTGGATTCTTCCGACTGGATCAAGTGAACACGCCGGTGCTCATTCTGCACGGTGAGAAGGACCTCACGATTCTCTTCGGTGAGGGCGAAATGATGTTCTACGCACTTCGTCAGCTCGGGAAGACCGCTGAGTTCGTGTCTTATGCGAACGGCGATCACAGCCTGTCGCGCCATTCGAAGGCCGACGCGCTCGACGCAAACCGCCGCATCCTGGAGTGGTTCGACCGCTATCTGAAGGGCGACGGGGCGGCGAAATCACGGTGAACCTCGGGACCGGGATGAATCCCAGAATGTGGTGGAGGCGACGTCGGCTTGATCGTCGATTCGTTGACCGCGCTGCTCGACGGCCTTGACTTTCTCACCGCTCCTCCGGCACCGGGCGGCGTGGTCAAATAGCCCGGTGTCTGACACCCTCCAGCGCCGCGTGGTGGCGAAGGCGCGCCGCCGCCTGATCCCGTTCCTGTTCCTGCTCTACGTCGTTGCCTATCTCGATCGGATCAACGTCGGGTTCGCGGCCCTGCAGATGAACCGGGCGCTGGGCTTCTCTGCCACGGTCTACGGTTTTGGCGCCGGGGTCTTCTTTCTCAGCTACGTGCTGTTCGAGATTCCCAGCAGCGTCATCCTCGCGCGCGTTGGTGCGCGGCTGTGGATTGCGCGAATCATGATCTCGTGGGGCATCGTGTCGTCGGCGATGATGTTCGTGCGAACGGCTCAGGCCTTTTACGCCTTACGATTCCTTCTCGGACTGGCCGAAGCCGGCTTCTTTCCCGGCATCATCTACTACCTGACGCGCTGGTTTCCGGCGCGTGAGCGCGCCAGGGCCATTGCCGCCTTCATGACCGCCACGCTCATCGCCGGCGTTGTCGGTGGTCCGATCTCCGGCGCTGTCCTGTCGCTGGACGGCGCCGGCGGGCTCGCCGGCTGGCAGTGGCTGTTCCTGCTCGAAGGGCTGCCATCCGTCGTCCTCGGGCTGGTGGTCTTGAAGGTGCTCGCGGAGAACCCCGAGGAAGCGCCCTGGCTGACCGAAGAAGAGCGGGCGGCGCTGATGGCATGTCTGCGTCAGGATGCGGGTCCGCACCGCCACGAGTCGACGAAGGCAGCCCTCACCGGCGGCCGGACGTGGTTGCTCGCCGTTGTCTATTTCACGATCCCGGTCGCGCTGTATGCGATCAGTTTCTTCCTGCCGCAGATGCTCAAGACCGCCTCCGGCTCCAGCGACTTCACGGTCGGGCTGTTGAGCAGCGTGCCCTACGCCGTCGGGGCAGTCGCGATGGTCATCGTCGGCCGTCACTCCGACCGGACCGGAGAGCGGCGCTGGCACGTGCTGGTGCCGGCGCTGATCTGCGCCGCGGGGCTCGCGCTGGCCGGGGTTTCGACCGGGCTCGCCTGGTCGGTGGTCACCCTGTCGATTGCGATGCTCGGTCTGGCGTCGATGTTCGGTCCCTTCTGGGCGCTGACCACGTCGGCGATGGGCGGCGTCGGCGCGGCGGCGGCGATTGCGCTCGTCAATTCGGTAGGCAACATCGGCGGATTCGTCGGACCGTATTTGCTCGGCGCAATCAACGACGCGACGCACAGCTTCGCGCCCGGCCTGCTCGCGATTGCCGCCATGGTCGCGACCGGCGCCGCGCTCGTCCTGCTGGTCAAGGACGACGCCTGACCGGGCGGCCGGCGCCGTTCGTCCGGTTAGATCTCGGTCAAATCCGACATGCACGCTCGCGTTTGATGTGCTGGCGGCATGGCGACCGCACCGCGACCATCAATTTCGCCGGCGCGTCACGTGGCGCGACGATCGGACACCGACAATCGTGACCCTCTGGATTCCCATCACCGATGCAACTCCGTTGAACGGCCGCATGTATCTGCTGCCGTTGCCCAGCGATCCACATTTTCCGGATCGTCCGGACGAATTCGAGAGGAGCAGCCTCCAGCACATACGCGCTGCCCGCTCAAGCTGGCTCGGTGCTCGCCTGGAATCAGTACATCCCTCCACTGGGGCGGTACGGCGAGCAGGTGAGCCGACGAGCCAGACGAGCAGCACAAGGACGAAGAACCAGGAGACGATGAACGTAGCTGGAATCCACTTGGCCGGAAGAGCGCCGACAAAGTCAGTGACCCATCGGAATGAGGTTGCTGGCAGAATCGCTAGTTCGATCTCCTGTTTCGGCGATCGTGATTCCTGTCGTTTCAGATCAGCGAGTGTGCACGGTCGAGAACACGTGAGTGCGCTAGCCGTGAACGACGTTCCTGAATGCGGTTTGCCATTCTGCGGTCGCCCGAAACCACTGTCGCGCTCTGTGCAGGATTCGTAGTCCCTGCACTTCCTCTTCGCGGACCTCGTGCATCGCCAGGAACGGGCGCGTCAGAACGAGTTCGCGAGTACCTTGGAGGCGTCCAGGGCGACCACGGTTTGGAAACGCGCGGAAGCCCTCAATCGCGCGCAAGACATCGAGAGCGGGCCGCCCCGCTGCCTCCGGTCGTTCGCCGGCGACGTAGCCGCAGATCCGCTCCAAATCATCGGCAACGTCCGCGTCCAGCGGACGCGCATCAGCCTCGATAGCCCTGGTCCATGCGAGCGACGACATCGTCTTGTTCGAGCAGTCGGCCTTCACGCCCGGAAGCCGAGCCTCGGTGGCCGGGAACTGCTGCTCACCTGCAAGAAGTGCAACAATGATGCGGTTACGCCGCTGGATGCACACGCGTCCCGCAAGGAAGACCTGCTCGAAGGAGTGATGCAACCGTCAAGCAAGCCACTCAAGGAGCGGATCGAACATGGGGCAGGAAGCTCAACGCGCGGCTGGTCGCTTCGGAGAAGGCGTTTGAATCGCACGGCGTTACTCCTACACTTGCGCTCAATACCCATTGAGAGAATCGCCTTGAGAATTTTCGAATGTAAGTACGCGATGCTGCTGATAGCAGCGTTTGCGATCCAGCCGGCCGGTGCCACCGGGCCCGTCGAAATCGAGACCGTCGTCGCCAAGGCCGCCAACGCTTACCTGGCCGATCCGCAGACGGCTGCCTTGTCGATCGGCGTCGTGCACAAGGGACAGCGCTTCCCTTTTCACTATGGGACGCTGATCAAGGGAACAAGGCAGGCGCCGGACAAGGCCACGATCTATCCGATCGCGTCGATTACCAAAACATTCGCCGGCACCTTGATGGCAAGTGCGGCGGTTGAGAACAAGCTTAAGCTCGATGACGACGTTCGAACTTACCTCGACGGGGATTATCCCAATCTGGCATACCAGGGCCAGCCAGTGCGCCTGTTCCATTTGCTGAACCACCGTTCCGGCTTGCCTGGAATTCTGCCCAATCCGCCTGAGGCCGCACCAGACTTCAAAGACCCGCTCCCCTATCCATATCGGATCGACCGCATTGTCGATCACAGCAGCCGGGCAGATTTTTATGCCGGCCTGCATGGGGTGGTTTTGGCGGCCATTCCCGGAACGCGATTCCAGTATTCGAACAGCGCGGCGCAACTGGCAGGCTATGTACTGGAGCGCGTGTACGCCCGCAGCTTCGGAACGCTTTTGCACGAGAAAATTAGCGGGCCATTGGGGATGCTGGATACGGCGATCGCATTGTCGGCAAAGCAGGCCGCACGGCTTGCGCCGGGTTATGACGAGAAGGGGCAGCGCCAGCCAGCCATGTCAGAAAAATTCCAGGCCGCTGGCGCTATCAAATCCACGCTGGCGGACATGCTCAAGTATGCGCAGTGGCAGCTGGATGAACGCGACCCGGCCGTGAAACTGGCCCACCAGGCGACGTATACGGATGGTGACTATGCGGTGGGACTGAACTGGCAAATACTGAATGCTGCGGGACGCCGCGTCATCTGGCAGGATGGCGCAATTCCTGGCTACGCCAGCTTCTGCATACTCCAGCCGGAAGCGAACCTGGCGCTAGTGATCCTGTCGAATGAGCTTGGCCCGGCAACGCTTGGTCGCCTGTCGGTCATGGCCAACGAGATCATGGCGGGCATTGATGCCCGCAGTGTCATCAAGCCGTGAGGATCGCGCGCAGGCCATCACGGTCAGTGTAGTTCGGTGCGATGTCCGCTTCACCGATTGTCGGTCATTTTTCGGTGCGGCGGCAGCAGAGTGTGCCGCTCAGCCGTCCCGGCGACATTCTCGTGCGTTGGACGCGAACGACGAGCGCCGCGTTGACCGCGAAAAGCACCGACGCGAAGCGTCGAGCCTGGAGCGGCCCGAGCGCGACGTTGAAAAAAGTGAGCCTGATTTTCACGAGTTGGAACCGTCTCGTCGGGTGGTTACGGTTGGTCGACCACCTGAGGGACGCTGCAGGACGCGTGACTCGTCACCGGTTCAAACCGAGCACCTGAATGCGCCCGTACTGACGGAAGTGGTGATCGAAGGTGAATGCCCTCGTCACATGACGGGCGTCGAGCACGGCGAACGAGATCGCGTCGCACAACGTCCAGTCCTTGTCGGTGTGTCGAGCGAGGATCTCCTTAGCCCTTTGCTCCTCGGCCGGGAGTACCGGCACAACTGCCAACCCGCCCGTCAGGAGCCACTCGCGAGCGATCCCTCTGCCGAGTTTGCGTAAGAGGAGCGCGTGGACCTCCGCTTCGACGTAGTTGGTGATGAAGCTCGGCCGCCGTTCGGATGCGATATCACGCGCCGCGGCGACCGCGCGCGCATGATCCGCATCGTCGGCGTCAAGCAACGCGAGGATGGCGCTCGAATCCCAGAGAACGCTGCGGGTCACCGATCGAGAATGGCGTGCTTGTCGCGGGCGCCGGGAGCGCTACCGCCGCCGCGGCCCGCGCCGACGAGACGGAACAGCGGATGGTCGTGAGAAAACGGCGGAATGCCCCCGGTCAGGCGCCGACGGGCGCGCGTGTGAATGGCGCTCGCCGGGACAAGGCGCCGTCCACTTCGGCGGACGCTCGGGAGATCACCTCGCTGAATCAGGCGCCAGACGGTCGAACGCGAGACGCCAAGGGTACGCCCCGCCTCCTCAACGGTGATCATTGCTCCTGCCATGGACCGATCGTATCATAGTCGTCTCACCGTCTCAATCGTCTCGCATGGCCGACGTGAGCCCACATTTCGCCAGTACTCCAGCCTGTGGGACCGGACGGGTTTAATTCCCGTCTGCGATGGGGGTCGCGACCGCCCACAAGTTGTCGACCGTGCTGGAGCAGTTAAGTGGTGAGCCTCACCTTCGCGAGTTGGAACCAGACAACCGCCTGGCTGAGGCGACTGGAAGGACTCCGAGGCGCGGCGTGAAGTCAATCTTGCGACACTTCCGTTTCCGCCAAGCCCAGGAACACGAAAATGGCGCGGTTGAGCGTCTTCACTTCTTCGGAGGCCAGTGAGCCGACCAGCCTTCCGAGGCGTCTCCTCGGCACGGCCGTCAACTTGTCCACCATCATCCGGCATGGTGCGCGCAGTCCACTCTCAGCACCGGGCTGGACGGAAAGCCTGAAGATCGGTGCCTGCGTCGGATCGGTGGTCAAGGGGCACACGATGATCGAATCGTTCGCGTCGAACCGATCGTCCTGGACGATGACGGCGGGTCGCGGCTTGCCGGCAAAGGCCGCTCCACCCGCGACGGTCCAGATCTCGCCACGTTTCATTCTTCATTCCAGGCAGAAATTGCGTCGACGTACGACTGGTCCCGCTTGGCGTGAGGACTCTTCGCCACCGCCAGCGACTGACGGTGTGCGGCCTGGGCGAAGGACGTCGACCGGACGTCCGGAACCCAGATCTGAACGGGACGAAGCCCCGCCTTCCGCAATCGGGTGCGATGCGCGCGGACCTTATCGCGGGACGTGGATCGAGCGGTCGTTGGCATGGACAGATTCCTCAGGTTACATGTAACCTAGCACATCGCGCGACGCCCCGCAAACACGCACCGGGGTCAGACGCGGGCCGTGATTTGGCGCCGGGGCGGTTCGATTCCTGCGCGCGGTGTCGGCAGGTCCGCGCTGCAAGTTGTTGGCTGCGCGAAGGTGATTGGTGGTGACCCAAATCTTCGCCAGTTGGAACCGCGTTGGACAATTCCTGAGTCTGCTGGAGCTGCTGCGATGCGTTGCTTGAAGCATGTCGGGCACGACGCGACGAGATCGGCGTGCCGCGTCGCTCGATGGCCGACGTTTGTGTGACAAGCCGTTGGGTTCTAGGCTCCGAATTGGCGTTTCGGGGGGACGAGCAACGCTAGGTTGACCAGGGCGACGAGAATTACAACCCAGGAACGATTTTGGCGAGTCCAGCTCTTACGGCTGGATCATCGTTGATGTCGAAGACAGGCTCCATCCGCCGGTGCTCAATGATTTCCGTGATTCCATCCGCTACAATCACCCCGTAACTCGGATAGTTCCGCGAATCTGAGCCCGGAGGCAACGTCAGGGGTTCGTTCCCATACTCCTTTCCGATCACTCGTTTCAAGGTCCGGCCGCTGCGGTCGAGCAGCCGAAACTCTGCGGTGCGACCGACTACGCCAAAGGAGTAATCCATCGAGACGTCAAATTCAGTCCGCTTCGCAGGGTCGACTGCGAACCAGTGCGGGATCCTTGATTCGGGCGAGAGGATAAACGACGCCTCCACACAGCCGCGCGTCGGACTGCAAGCCGCAGCCACAATCGCGATGGCAACAATCAGCCTGCTGGAATAACGAGGCATCTCAGCTAGCCCTATTGTGCTGGCCATTGTTGCGCACCATGCAGGACGCGCAACACTCGCACCTCGTCCTGGGCTTGAAAGACTTCATAGACCGCAACGAATGGCAGTGGAGAAAAAGCAAGTTCACGAGTGCCGCGGACGCGGCCAAGTCGTCCCAGGTTCGGGAAACTCTCCAGTGTGCCGATACGCTCGACGACAGTTTGCGCAACCCGTCGTGCGGCCTCAGGACGACTTTCTGCAATGTAGTCGCAGATCCGTTCGAGGTCATCCGCGGCGTCCGTCGTCCAGCGGACGCGCATTAGCCGCGATAGCGCTGATCCATCCGAGCGGCGACGTCGTCGTGCTCGAGCATTCGGCCTTCGCGTGCGGCGGCGCGACCCTTTTCAACCTCGCTGCGGAACCACTCGTCATGGTCGATCGAGCTGGCCAACAGGTCGAGCGCCACCTGGTTCGCCGTGCGGCCAGTTTCCGTGGCGAGGCGGGTCAGTTTCGCTTCGAGTTCTGGCGGAACCTGCAGGTTCATCAAACCAGCGTAGGGTGCCTCGACGATGGTGTCAATTGCCGACTTGCGACATTCGCGTCGGCTTGCGCCATCGGCGGCGAAGGCGTATAAGATTTCGAAGTGGCTTCTTGGTCGGCTGCTGGCCCGTCGTCACGCTGATGCACGGGGGCCGAACCCTCCGCTTGGTCGCCCCATTGGCTCCGAGCCTGGGTTCCCCGCAGACCACGCCCTGAACGCCGCGCGGCGCAACGCCCCGAACGTTCGGCGCCCTCCTGAATCGCCCCGCGCGGCAACCGCCCGGGCGCCTTCTCGAACAACCCAAACGCAACGCCATGTCGGGAGGACAGCCATGTTCGATCCGCGAGATGACGCGCGCGAACGTGACGGCCGAGAGGACGGCAGCGCGCGCGTGTACGACCCACGCGACCGGGATGAGCACGATCCTCGCAACGCCCTGATGCGCGACCTCGACTTGCCGCGTGGCGACGAGCGCGAATGGGTCGTTGACCGGGATCGAGTCTACGAGCTTGACGGTGAAGACAGCCTTGCGCTGGCTGCCGTCGGAGCGTTTCGCGTCGTGCCGGAACACGATCTCGATCTTCCGCCCGACACCCTCGAGAGCCTCCAATACCAGAGGCTCGTCGAGCTGGTTGACATCGGCGACAGCGAGCGGGGACTGACGCTTACGACGGAAGGACGAGACCTGCTCGAGTCGCACTCGCTCGAGCGAGACCGTGAGCCGTCTCAGATGTTCTACGCCGGCGTCAGCCGCTCGCGGGAGATCGACCGCGACTCGAATCTCTACGCGACGTTTCGACAGGAAGAAGCGCGTCTTCGAGACGAGCACCCTGACCTTGAGATCCGACGCGTCGTCCTCGAACAAGACCTGAAGCGCGAGTACCAGCAGTTCCTGCAGGAGCCCAACCGCGGTCGCTCCGACAGCGACGGCCGACCTGGTCGCGACGAGAACGAGGTCCGTGACTGGGCGCGCGAACACGATCTGCCGTACTTCGACGACCAGGTTCATTTCCCCGACTACCGAATCGAGTACCAGCTCGATGGCCGAGAGCTTCACCAGGACGTCGAGCTCTTTACGCCGCACTACCGCGGCGCTCGCGCCGCCAGCGGTGCAAAGACCGGCTTCCGCATCTACGTGGTCGCCTCTCGCGGTGGCGGTGGTCCCTCTGGGCCCCGCCCGCGCGGGATGGAGGAGTTCCTTCTATGAAGCGGCCTGTCAAGTTGCCCATACGGTCGAGAGAACTGTCTCTCTTCTCTCCTCCTCCTGGCACACCTCCAGTGAGCGCGCACAGCCCCCTCAACCAGCCAGGGGGGGTGCGCGCGAACGCCTGTCGACACGCCGGGGTCTCCAAGATCACTCCGTCGCTGATGGTTCAGCGAGGTGGTTCATCCTTCTATTCGCGCTCTCAAGTGGCGATCACGGTCGCCGGCGCACTGGACGATGCGATCGGGGGACGCGGCGCTCTCTGTGATCCGGCTCTCACGTGCGGCCAGAACTCCTCACGCGCTCGCGTCCCCAGCTTGACGACCCGGCTGAAACCGCACCGCTGCGACTTATGCCACGACTGGCCGCGATTGACTCCGCACCGCTGCGTAATCCGTTTGGTCACGCCACATGGCGTAGAGAATCCGGGCCAATCGTCGCGCCAGCGCAACCGCCGCCACCCGTTTGCCGCGGCGTTTCCCGATGGCCTGCGCCCACTCGCGCAGCGCACGAGTCTCGGGATTGGCCGACCGCCAGATGCGCCAGGCGGCTTCGACGAGCAGCGCCTGCACCATCGGGTGCGCCGACGGGAGGATGCGGCCCCGGCGGAGCTGCTCACCCGAGCTGTATTCGCGGGGCACGAGGCCGAGATAACTGGCGATCGGGCCCGGCCCGCGGAACGCAGTGACGTCATCGATCGCCGCGACCAAGGCAGCGGCCGTGATGGGCCCGACACCGGGCATCGACATCAAGCGACGCATCTGCGGGTCGGCGGCGGCGGTCGTCTTGAAGTAGGCGTCCGTCGTCGCGATGTGCCCATTCAGTTCGGTGATCAGCGATGTCAATGGCGCAATCGCTTGTTGCACGGCCGAAGGCAGTTCGGTGGCCGTCAGCCGCTTGGCGAACGTCTGCGCATGTCCAGCCAGGGGAATATGCACGCCGCCCATCCGCGCCAGGGATCGAATCAGCACGATCGAGCGAGTGCGTGCCCGCACCAGCTGCTCGCGCACCTTCAACTGCCACTGCACGGCCCCGTGGGCCGGCGACCGCCGATGGATGGGCCGATACACCCCCAACCGACACGCGTCGGCCAGTGCGGCGACGTCCCGCCGATCGGTTTTCACACGGCGCGACCGTTCGCCGTACATCGGCGTGTAGTTCGGATCGGCCACCACCACGTCGTGGCCAAGCGTCTCGAGCAGCTGCGCCACCCACTCGCTCTCGGTCGCCGCCTCCAGCAGGATCTTCATCCGATCGCGACCTTCGAATGTCGTGCGGAGACGATCTCTCGTGGTGGGAATCCGGCAGTCGACAATCGCGCCGTTCGAAAGGATTCGAATCTGGCTGGCGGTCTTATGCAGATCGATCGCTGCGTAGTCCATGGCTGGCCTCCAAATCTGAGGGATGAAGCCCCTCTTTGCTGCGAGGGAAACGGTACTACCTCGCTGCAAGAGCCAGCCGCTTCATCGTATCTGTGACTCACGAATACCCTCCCAACAGGGCCTTCGACAGCGTCAGCATCAGGGAGGTGGCCGGCAGAGTGGCCACGCCGACGGTGTTGCCCGTCATGTCGAACAACTCGACCGAGTAGCCTTCTTCGGGAACACCAGGCACGATGTGCCGCTCCACGACCGTGCCGACGTCGCCGGCCCGCAGGCCGTGCTCAGCAACGTCGCGGGTAAGGATCACGTCGCCATATATGTCAAAGGGCATGTCCTACCTTCGGGTACATGGAAATGAATCGCGGCACGTCAGTTCCAGCGTCAATCTGCCAGATCGAGCAGAAGCGCACCGTCTTTCCGCTGGGCGTCTTGATCGGCCCCTCGATTTCGTATACGACGCGTTCACACAGAACCTATTGGATGAACAGGTTGGAGATGCTGGTGAGCCTAATTTTTCGCAAGTGGGACCAGATCGCGGGCTGGCTCAGGCGTGTGGCCGCCCTTCGAACGGCCGCACGACACGCGATTGCTTCTCAGACCTCGGACGGCTATTCCAGTTCAGCGATGATTTCGGTTCGGACCTGAGGAACCGACCAGTTCTAGTCTATGCTGCAACCGTCGCCCGATCGTTCGGCGTGGAGGCTTATGAAAGCGAGCGACCCAATCTTGACCGGGCGGATGTTGAGCTTCGGGTACAACCGTCGAGCGGTACGTCAGGGACTATCGTTTGACGTTCATCGCGGCGAGATTCTGGGAATCGTCGGGCCGAACGGCTCCGGCAAGACCACCTTGCTGCGCACAATCCTCGGTCTGCTGAGGCCGCTGCACGGTCAGGTCGAGCGGCGGGCCGGCCTGACCGTCAGTTATGTTCCGCAACGCGACCGCATCGACGCGATCCTCCCTGTCACGGCGCTTGAAGTGGTGCTGATGGGACGCGCCGCCAGCGCCGGGCCTCTTCAGCGCGTGCACCGCGCGGATCTCGACGCGGGGCTTCGTGCGCTGGCCTTCGTCGGGGCGGAGCCTCTCAGCCAACAGCTGTTCAGGAATCTGTCGGGAGGACAGCAACAGCGCGTCCTGCTCGCGCGGGCGCTCGCCGCCGACCACACAGACTTGCTCGTGCTCGACGAACCGACGGCCGGAATGGACGTGGCCAGCGAGGCGGCGATCCTCGAGTTCCTTGGCAGTCTGAACCGAAGCCGGGGCGTGACGATTTTGATCGTCACCCACCTGCTGCCGATCGTGCTCAATCTGGCCACATCGATCATGTTGTTGGGCACGCGCACGATCCTCCACGGAACTGTGGACGAGGTGCTCCGGGAGGAGCGCCTGTCCGAGCTGTACGGAGTGCCAGTGCATCTGGGCGTAGTGGCCGGACAGCGGACGCTGGTCGTGGACAAGCGGCATGCCGTCGATGTTTGAACCCGCCTTCATGCGCCTGGCCCTGATCGCATCGGTCGCGGCGGGGGCCTCCCTGGGGATCGTCGGGGTCTACCTCGTCATCAGGCGGGTCGTCTTCCTGGGTCTGGTGCTGGCGAACGCCGCTACGACGGGAGCAGCCGCGGCCGAGGCCTTCAACTGGTCCCCCGAGGTTGCATCGGTGGTTGCTGCCGTCGCCGCCTCACTGGGTTTGGGACTGATCCAGAGACCGCGCCGGGTCTCCGCTGAATCGCTGATCGGGTGGGCTTATGCGGCCGCCTCGTCGGCGCCCGTGCTCATTCTGGCCGCAGTAGGTGCGCCCGATGCGGACACTCTGCACATGTTGTTTGGCAACCTGTTGGCGGTCAGCGTCAGCCACGCCATCGGCCTCGTCATCGTCGCGCTGATCATGGGGCTGGCGCACGTGCTCTTCTCGCAACGCTTTCTGCTCGTGACCTTCGATGCTGAGGCGGCGCAGGTCGCGGGCGTCAATGCGCGCTTGTGGTCGCTGGGACTGAATCTCCTGGTGGGCGTCGCGGCGGCAGCCGCAGTCCATGAAATCGGTGCCCTTCTGACGTTCGCGCTCTTGACACTTCCCGCGATGGCCGCCTTGCTGGTCACGACCAACATGCGGGCCACGTTCATCGTGGCCGCCGGGCTGGGTGCGGCCGTGCCGTGCCTGGGGCTGGCGGCATCGTTCTACTTCGACCTGCCAGCCGGTCCGGCATCGGTCGCACTTCTGTCGATTAGCGTACCGGCTGCGGCCGCAGTGGGCTTCTTTTCTTCGCCGGAACGCTGATCGGCGCAGTCACCGGCATCCACGGCGTGAAGGCACGAGCACCGCAAGCACACACTCAGAGACCGTGAGATCTCGCGATTCGCGGCCGCGGTTGCCAATAGCACAACTCCACTCCGTGACGTGCCGGGATTTCTTTGCAACAACAGAGGATTCCGCCGGAATACCGGCACCCTTCGACCTCGCGGCGGATTTTCCTAGGTTTTTCACACGGCACTCATCTCGCGTTGTTCCGAAATGACATGACGAACACGCTCAAGGCGGTCGCCGTGGTGACGAAGACGCTCGGCCACTGCGGACGCCTTCGCGTTCTCGCCGTGCTCCGACCGGGTGATGTTCCTCGTCTCGTTCTCCATGGGCCATAGAATGGGCGCCGACTATGGCAAGACGGCCACGCTCGGCCGGCCCTCGACACCCGGGCGCGTGCGCTGATGCCGGGACCCACGCACACGGTCATGTGTCCCTGCGTGCACAACGCCGGACGGTCACAAATGGCCGCGGCGTTCGTTAACCTGATGGCCGATCCGTACCAGGCGCGGGCGGTATCAGCTGGCACGCAGCCTAGCGAGCGCGTCCACGACGTAGTGATCGACGCGATGCGCGAAGTCGGTGTCGATCTGCACGCCGCGGTGCCGCGCCTGATGACGCCGGAGCCGGCAAAGGACGTCTTGTGGCTGATTGCGATGGGCTGCCGCGACCGGTGTCCGAGAGCACCTGGTGTGCGTCGAGGCGATTGGCACCTGGACGACCCGAAAGGTCAGCCGCTCGAGCGGCGTGCGTGAGATCCGCGACGACACTCGACAGCGGGTTGAGGCATTCGTTGTCGATCACGACTTCACGACTTCATGTGACGCGCATCGCAGTGGGGCGACGAGCAGCAGTCGGGACAATCCTCTCCGGTTCGCATCAGACCAGCATCAGCGTGATGCGCGTTGCTCACAATTGACCCAACAGCCTTCTTCCCGAAAGAGGTCGTATGACGACGAGGGAGTGGTTCCCACGTTTCTCCAGCTGCTTGTGCCTATCGATAGCTGCGGGGGGCCTTTTGGTCGGCCCGTCGAAAGCGTTTGCGCAAGTGCCGACGACTCCGCAAGTCTTGCAGAGTGAAATCGAACAACTCAAGAGCGATTTTGAGGCGATGAAGCAGCAGTACGGAGATCGGCTTTCTGCGCTCGAAGCGAAGTTGACCGCCACGTCGGGAGCCGCGGTCTCTGTGAACGCGCCGCCGGCCGCTCCTTCTGCGGCCGGGCAGGCCCCAGCAGCTCCCGGGGCAACTGATTCCGAGAGTGGGCCAGCGCCGGTCTTCGGCGCGTCGACCGGCAACGCGAAAGTGTTCAACCCGGACATCGCGGTGATCGGCGATTTCCTGGGCGCGGCAGGGACCAACCCGGTTCACCCCGATCCGTTCGGTCCGGGCACGCATCCGAACGCGCTGCAGCTCCATGAATCCGAGGCGGCGTTCCAGGCCGTCGTCGATCCGTACGCCCGCGCGGACTTCTTCCTTTCGTTCGGCGAAGAAGGCGTCGGCGTCGAAGAGGCCTTCATCACCTTGACGTCGCTGCCGGGCGGGCTCCTGACCAAAGTCGGCAAGATGCGCGCCGCGTTCGGCAAGGTCAACTCGCTGCACAATCACGTGCTGCCGTGGGCGGACCGCCCCTTGGTCACCGCTAACCTGGTGGGTGGCGAAGACGGAATCAACGACGCCGGCGTCTCTGTGGCGCGGCTCATTCCGAATCCGTGGATGTTTCTCGAAGTGACTGGGCAGGTGTTCCGGGGAGACTCGGGCGAGGACCTGAGCGGTAATCCAGTATTCCAGACCACGCGCCGCAGCGAGCTCAACTACGTGACGCACCTGCGCGGCTATCAGGACATCACTGACAACGCGAACATTGATCTGGGATTCTCGTATTCGCGAGGCCACAATGGCGTGAGCGACGGCAATCTCGCGACCCCCGGGTCGCTGGTCACGCAGCTGTATGGCATCGACGCGACGTATCGCTGGAAGCCGCTTCAGCGGTCGATCTATCACTCGCTCATGGGACGCGCCGAATGGATCTGGAGCCGTCGCGACCAGCTGAACGGTCTGCGGAGCGGCATGGGCATGTACGTCTCCGGCGACTATCAGGTCGGGCGGCGCTGGTTCACCGGCGTTCGTCTCGACCGGTCGGCGCACCCCACTGACGCGCTCGTCGACACGGGCGGGTCGTTCATCGTCACTTATTGGCCGAGCGAATTCAGCCAGGTGCGCGCGCAGTATCGCCGGACGAATTACGGGACCGCGCCTTCGATCGTGTCGAGCGCCAACGAGCTCCTGTTTCAGTTCCAATTCTCGATCGGCGCGCACGGCGCGCATGCTTTCTAAGGTTGAAGGCTCACCGTTCAAGGTTCGGGGTGCTTGTATGACACGATTCAAAAGACTCGCCGCAATCGCCCTGGTGCTCGTACCGATGACGGCCCGCGCGCAGGGGACACTCAACGTCATCACGACGACCGAGGACTTCGCGGCGATCGCGCGCGAAGTCGGCGGCGGCCACATTACCGTTGAGTCGATTGCCAAGGGCTATCAGGACCCGCATTTCGTCGAGGCGAAGCCGAGCTTCATCCTGAAGCTGCAGAAGGCGGACGTACTGATCGCGGTGGGCCGCGAGCTCGAAATCGGCTGGCTGCCACCGCTCGTTCAGCAGAGCCGCAACCGAAAGATTCAGGTGGGCGCGCAGGGGTATCTCGACGCCTCGCTCGGCGCCGCCATTCTCGAAATTCCGAATGGAAACATCACGCGCGCCATGGGCGACGTGCACCCGCTCGGCAACCCCCACTACTGGATGGATCCCGAAAACGGCAAGCGGATCGGAAAGGCGATCGCTGACAAGTTCTCGGAGCTTCGGCCGAACGACACGCCGTATTTCCAGCAGCAGCTCACAAGCTTCACGAGCCGTCTGGACGCCGCCGAAAAGCGGTGGCTCATGCAGATGGCGCCCTACAAGGGCACCAAGATGGTCACGTACCATCGGTCGTTTCCGAATTTTGCCGAGCGCTTCGGCCTCGACATCGTCGGCTACGTCGAGCCGCGGCCAGGCATTCCGCCGACGCCGCAGCACACGCTGGACCTCATGAACGAGATGAAACGGCAGAATGTGAAGCTCGTCCTCGTCGAGCCCTATTTCGACATGAAGACGCCGATGGCCATCGGGCGTGACACCGGCGCGCAGGTGCTCGTGATGCCGCCGTCGGTGGGTGGCACGAAGGAGGTCTCCGACTACTTCAAGCTGTTCGACTACGACATCAACCTTGTCGTTGAGGCGATCAAGAAGAGCCGAGCGAAGTAGTGCTGGATACATCCACACGCTCGCGTTCCTGGCGGCGCCGTTCGTCGCGACTCTGAGTCTCACCGGCATCCATCCCCACCTCGGCGTCCACGTCGCAGAGCGCGGCGTCATCTTCGTTGACCGTCGCTCGCGCAGTTCGCGGCGCTCCAGGCGACGGTCGCCATGCTGACATCGATCGCGAGCGGCGTCCGCACGCACCGGCCGTCTACTGGATCAGCCTGCTGCTGACCCTTCTCGGCGCGATAGTGTTGGACCGCATTCGAGGCGGCTGCTGGTCAGGAGCTGGACGTGCCCTAGCGCATGAATGCCCGGGAGGAGCTGACGCGGTACGTCGGGCAACGACGGAAGGTCAACTTGGGTGGCGTCGCGAACAATCCCGATCGATTTCAGACGAGCGACCCGCCAGTTCCGTGCACCTCGATTCCTGGCGGTCTACGGAGCGGGGAAGAAGGCCGGCGATGCCACTCAGGCGTCACCACAAGCATTCGACGACCGCGAGCAAAAGGTGCTAACTGCTTTAACGAGTGTGGTGAGCCGGGTGGGAATCGACCACGTTGGCGAGCCCGCAGGGCGGAGCCGCGTGGCTGAAGACGGCCCGCGCTCAACCAACCCGAACGAAGCGAGGGTTGGTGAGCCGGGTGGGAATCGAACCCACAACCCGCAGATTAAGAGTCTGCTGCTCTGCCAATTGAGCTACCGGCCCGAGGGGAATGCTCGGCACGCTAGGCGCCGAAAATCGCGCCCAGGGAAACTGGATTCTACCATAGCGCTACACGGGGCATGCCGCGTTAGAATGACTTCCTCTCACCGGCGCCCGTAGCTCAGTTGGATAGAGCGGCTGGCTTCGAACCAGTAGGCCGGGGGTTCGAGTCCCTCCGGGCGCACCAAAATAGTCGAGGCCCAAGTCGTCAGTCGTCAGACCCAAGTCGTCAGTCAGTCTCGCACCTGCCTGGCGTCATGACAGGCCTTGGCGCTCATGGTCGGAGAATTCCGACCTCTCTGATCTGACTGGCTCGATCCGCCAGCACCGACGCTGACGCGGTTGGACCGCGGTACTTCGCGCGGATGACGGCATCCACCGGGAGCACGCCTGATCTCTTATCTCCTGCGAACCGATCGCATCCAGCGTCTGACGCCGTCAGAGATGCCGACGATCTGGAGATCTTTTTTGAACAACAGCTCCGATCTTGCGATCTCCCCTGAGGCCAAGAAACTGGTGGCACGATGACGCCAGCGGCAAGATCAGGCTCATCAAGAACACCCGTGCTCAGCTGTTTCCATTCGCAGCCCAGCGATACGTCCCTTTCTGCTTGCAGTCGGCGCGAGCGCTGTTTAGTGTGGCTCCGCAAATCGATGCCCATCTACACGAACAACAGGAGAGTCAACATGCTTCCGCGCACCCGCTGCCCCCTGCACCACATCCTGCTTGCCGCCATCTTCAGCTGTGTGTCGGCCGGTTACGTCAGCGCACAAGTCGCGATTCCGGCGACGGCTGACACCTACGTGCGCGCCGGATCGTTCTCGGCCCAGAACTTCGGCACGGCGCACACGCTGCTCGCCAAGAAGGGCGTGGCTGACGACAACACTCGACGCGCTTATCTGACCTTCGACATCAGTGCCATCGGCGATGGCGACCGTGTCATGCTCCGCTTGAGCGGCCGGCTGTCGAGCAGCGCCAGCCACAATGTCGTGACCACCGTCTACGCGGTCCCCGACGTCACCTGGGACGAGAACAGCATCACCTGGAACTCGCGGCCGGATCTTGGCAAAGTCCTGGGCAAGGTCGTGGTCGAAGGCCAGGCCGCGCAATGGGTGAGCCTCGACCTGACCAAGTTCGTACAGTCAGAAAGGGCGGCCGGTCGTCACGTGATCAGCGTGGCCTTGAGGGACGTGATCCATTCAAGCGCATACTCGATCTTCAATTCGAGAGAGGCGTCGCAAGCTGCACCGGCGTTGATCATCGACGCTGTGCCGGCTTCCTGAGTCTCAGTCGTTTCGCAAGGCTACTGCCGGCTCGATCCGCAGCGCCCGCCGCGATGGGATTTGGCATGCGATCAGTGCGACCAGTATCAACAGGGCGGGAGCAGTCGCCAACGTCGCGGGATCGTACGGCGAAACGCCGACGAGTTGCGATTGCAGGACCCGATTCACCGCCAGCGACGTCATCAGGCCCGTGATCAGCCCAATCGTCACGGGCCGCATGCCCTCGCCGAAGATCAAGCGCCGGATATCGTGCGACGCCGCGCCGATGGCCATTCGCACGCCGATCTCCTTGGTGCGTTGATTCACGGAATAAGCGATCACGGCATACAGCCCTGTGCCGGCCAACAGAAGGGCCACCACGGCAAAGATGGGCGCGACCTTCGCGTGCTTTCCCAGTTCGCTGTGCTCGGCATCCATGAAGTCGCGATCGAATGTGAAGGCGCCCTTCATCGTCTCGAATTCTTCCAAGGCCACATCACGGTCCACGGCCTGCACCGCGGCCCGGACCGCCGCAGCGATCCGACTTGGCGGCACGCTGGTGCGGACGAGAAAAAACGCCCGCGCCGGAGCCGGCTCCTGCCGGAACGGCGCATAGACCAGCGGCTTGAACTGTTGACGCAGGGCGTCCCCCTGCATGATGTTCGGAACCACCCCGACAACGGTGCGCCACACGCCGACGCCGTTCCGAGCCCGTTCGCGGAGCCGCTTGCCAAGAGGCTCCTGGCCGGGCCAGTACTTCGCGACAAAACTCCGGTTCACGATGGCAACCGGTACCCCGGTTGCCCGATCGCCGTCCGTGAAATCGCGGCCCGCTATCGCGGCGGCGCCGACCACCTTGAAATAATCCGATCCGACCCTCAATGATTCGACCGATTCGTGCGTGTCGCCGAGCCGCGCGCGACCCGCTATCTCGATCTCGACCGTTCGCAGGCCCTGAGACTTGACCGGAAGCGTCGTCGCGACAGCCTCCACCCTGGTCCCCGGAACCGTCTTCAGTTGCCGTTCGACCTGATCGAAATAGCCAAGCCGCGCCACCGGCGTGGGATATTTGTCAGAGGGCAATCGCATCGATCCCACCAGGATGTGATCGGGATCGCGAACGCCGGTCTCGGCGCTGACAATCGTGACCAGGCTTCGTACCAGGATGCCCGTTCCCGACAGCAGCACCATGGCCAGGGCCATCTGACCGGCGACCAGCCCCGCGGCCATGCGTCTCCCCCGCAACCCCTGTGTGACGCCGCGCACGTCGCCCTTCAGCGCGCCGCTCACGCCGAGTTGCACGATCCTGGCGATCGGCGCCAGCGCACACGACAGCGCCGCCGCGACGGAGATCGCGACGAGGTAGGCCAGCGTGCCGGAATCCACCGTGTAGTCGAGTACTTGATAGCGCGAGGCAGTGACCGCCACCCACGTGCGCACACTCCAGGTGGTGATCCACCAGCCGATCGCTCCCGCGGCCCCGGCCAGCACCAGGCTCTCGGTGAACATCTGGCGCACCATGCGGCCTCGACCTGCGCCGAGCGCGATTCTGGTGGAGAGCTCACGGCACCGTCCCATGGTTCGCACCAGGGAGAGGTTGGCGACGTTGGCACACGCGATCAGCCAGACGAACCAGGCCGCCGCCCAGAGCGAGCCCCAGATGATCGGCGCATCCGGTCCGCTGTTCCACTGGGAATGGCTGGCAATCCTTGGAACAAGTCCGCGATTGGTCGTTGGATAGTCGGCTTCCAGTCGACGGTTGATGGTCTCGAGCTCTGCGCGCGCCTCCTTCGGGCTGGCGCCCTCTCGCAAGCGCCCAACCGCCGTGAAGCCGCCAGGACTGAGGCCGCGTTGCTGGAGTTCAGGAGTGGGAACGAAGGGCATCCAGACGTCCTCGTCCACCTTCTCCGGAAAGTCGAAACGCTCGGGCATGACGCCGATGACCGTAGCTGGCGCTCCATCGATGTGGACAGTCACGCCGACGCTGTCGGCGCGGCTGGCGAAGCGGCTCTCCCAGAAACGGTAATTGAGGATCACGACCGGCGGGGCTCCCGGGCGTTCATCCGCGGGCGCAAAGTCGCGCCCCAACATCGGCGACACCCCCAGCAGCCCGAACGCATTGGCGCTCACCGTCGTCGCGCGCATGTCGAGTGGTCGTCCATCGCCATCCCGGAACGAGATCGCCCGGCCCGCGACGATCGCCAAGCCCTCGAACACAGGCGCCTGCGCACGCCAATCCAGGAAATCCCGGTAGGAGATGCAACAGGCACCCGACGAATTGTGCTCCTGCAGATAGAGCAGCCGATCGCTCCGTTTGACGAGGGGGGCGCCCCGGAACAGGATCGTGTCCATGACGGTGAACACGGTGACGTTCAACCCAATGGCGAGCGCCAGCATGGCGATGGCCGCGAGTGTGAACGTGCGGTCGCGCCGCAACCCTCGCAGCGTGAACCGCAAATCATAGAGCAGGCCGTCGAGCCGGACGGCGCCGCGCGCGCCGCGATGCGGATCGCGCGCCGCTTCGACGGAACCAGGCTTCGGCATCGCAAGACTGAATACCATAGACCTGCGTCCCCGTCCACGCGCCGCTCAGCCTGCTTTGGCTGCTGTCGTTCTATCCCTTGACCATGATCGCTCGCGCATAGAGAAGTCTGAAGCCCCGACGCATCACGTTGCCCTGCGACCGCGACCCCGGCGCCGTGGTCACGGTGGCGATATCGCATCCAGCTTCGCTCGCGTCGGCGAGCCGGCGCTGCAGCAGCGCCTTCTGGACGCCGCGGCCTCGGAACGCAGGCAGCGTCGCGGCGCCAGGAAGTTGCGCCAGGCCGCTCTCGCGATCCAGCCGCAGCGCCGCCTCACCCACCGGATCGCCATCGATCCGGGCGAGATATCGGCGCAGGCCTTGGATGGCCGCGAAGTCGATCAGCTCCCGCTCCAGCTGATCGCGCGACAGCGGGTCGTCGGGGACGCTCCCCGTTCCGTCGGGGGCGAGCGACGCTGTCAGCGCGACATCGATCCAGAGGCGCGTCTCCCCGTCGCGCACCGGCTCGATGGCGATCCCTGGCGCGATCGCGGCGTCCGAAACACCGTCGAGCGGACAGCCGAGCACGTTCTCGAAGCCATGCACTCGATAGCCGCGGGTGCTGAGCGCAGGCCCGGCGGCGGCGCCCGCCAGAGTCGACAATTCAACGCGCACCGGCTCGCCACGGTCGCGCCACTCACCTTCGATATCCGCCAGACCGTCCAGATCGAGCGGCGCCTCGAAACCGAGTCCGATCACCTTGCTGAATGGAGAGTCCGGTCCGGCATACACCGCCAGACCGCCGCTGATCGGCCGGACGCTGGCGCGGAGCCCCGGCTGCCGCAGCCGCGCAACCGCTTCACAGAGACGGGCCTCGGCGCCATCGATACGAGAGGCGAGCAACCGGTCGGCGAACATGGATGGCCAGCGTAGAGGAGCGGCGGCCTGGTGTGCAAGCGCTGCGGCGTTGACAACGGCTCCAGACGTTGCGATGCTCCGGCACGCTGTTCTCATTCCATGACCTGTCCCAGCTGCGGCGCGGCCATGACCGCCCAGACACTCGATGGTCATCTCGGCACGAAGGTCTCGATCGATGTCTGTTTGCAGTGCCAGGTGTTCTGGTTCGACACCCAGGAGAGCCTGCGGCTGTCGCCTGGCGCGGTGCTGAAGCTGTTCCGGATCATCGGCGAGCGCGCTCTGCACGCGCGGCCGCCGGCGTCCCGTCTGCCGGCGTGCCCGCGCTGTCATGCCCGCCTCGCGCTGACGCACGATCGGCAGCGCAATACACCGTTTCAATACCTGCGTTGTCCGAACGACCACGGACGACTGATCTCGTTCGTCGAATTCCTGCGTGAGAAGGATTTCATCCGGCCGTTGTCGCCCCAGCAGATCGCCGATCTGCGTGACAGCGTCCCCGTCGTCAATTGTTCCAGCTGCGGCGCCGTGGTCGATCTCGCCAACAGTTCCGCATGCGGTCACTGCGGCGCGCCGCTGTCCATGCTCGATCTGAAGCAGGCCGGCGCGCTGGTCGCGAGGCTCAGTGAAGCCGACGATCCCGATCGGCCGATCGATCCGACGCTGCCGCTGCGCCTCGAACAGGCCCGGCGCGAGGTGGAGGCATCGTTCGCGCGCTTCGAGCAGGGCGACACCTGGCTCGGCGATGTGAGTCGCGGAGGACTGGTCGGAGCCGGCCTCAGCGCGCTCGCGCGATGGCTCAAGGATCGCGGGACGGCCTGAGGAGGTTGAACGGCGCTAGGACTTGTGGGCGAACAGCACCAGCAACAGCAGTAACGCCAGCACCAGCAGCGTGACCTTGATCCAGCTGTACGGACGCGAGCCGGCGATCGTGCCGGTGACGCCGTTGACCACGAGCTGATACGACTTCGTGCCGTAGACATAGGTCATCAACCACACCGGCGCGAGGATGTGCTTGAACGTCTGATCCTTGAAGGTCGCATCGACAACCAGGTTTCGCTGCGTGTCGCCGGGAACCTCGTGCGCGCACAGCCGCCGCAGCTCGTTGAGCATCGCCTGCCGCCCCCGTTCCGCCGCCGCCACGAGATCGATCTGATAGCGCTCGACCGTCCAGCCGGCGAGATACCCGGGATCGAACGGCACCAGCGTGTCGGTCGGGAACGGTTCGATCCGGCGCAACTTGCCCGGATCCACGCCGACCGATGCGCACACCAGTTCATCGTCGAAGACGTGCGAGAGCTCTCCCGATGCCGGCGTCCACTCGACCCTCCGGACCTGCTTGTTGCCTTCGCGAACGTAGTAGTAGCGGCCCGAGTCCGCCGACCAGCGCGCGTCGCTGTTCGCGTCGAAGGTCCAGTACCGGCAGGTAGATCCCCTTGACCGTGTCGGTGAGCGCCTTCGCGTTCAGGTTGTTGGGCGCCAGCCATTGGCGGCCGTACCACCGGCGCACCAGGTCGCGCGCCTGCCCTTCGGCGATCTTCAAAGGGAGAAGCGACTCGGGCCGGAATGGATCCTTGGTTTCTTCGTACGGCACGAGCGCCGTGGATCCGCAGAAATCGCAGCGCTGACCGACCACGTCGGCGTCGAACACCGAGATCGCCTGGCAGCTCTGGCAGCGCACGGAGGTCTTCGGCGCCTGCCAGCCACGCGCCGAGTCCGGAATGGCGCGAAGCGCCGCCACCAGATCGTGCTCGACGATCAGCGTCTCGCTACCGCGGCTCGCCAGTGTCGCCGGCGACTCGGTACCGCAGAACGGACAGATCAGCGCCTGCTTCGCGGGATTCCAGTTCGCCTCGGCCCCGCAGGCCGGGCAATGGAATTTCTGGCGGGCTGACGCGACCGGTTCGATCGATCCGTCAGCTTCTGGCTTGCTAGGTTCGCTCACGACGGATGCGATCGGCCGCTACTTCAGGAACTCGGCAAGCGCGCTCTTGGTGATGCGCCATTGCGTACCAATCCGCTTGCCTTTCAGGTCGCCGGCTTCCAGGCTCGCAATCACGTCCGCTTCGGTGACGCCGAGCGCCTTGGCAGCGTCGGCGGGCCCCACCGTCTCCGGGATTGCGGAGGCTGCGGCGGGCGCGGCGGCGGGGGTGGACTGCGCCATCATGCCGCCCGGCTGATTGAGCATCTGCTGGGCCATCGACATGCCGACGGCGACCTCTGCGCCGATGCCGGCGACGCCGGTCCCCCCTTTCTCCATGCCTTGCGCCATCTGATACTTGACGTAGTCGTTCAAGTTGCCGACCGCAGCCATGCTGGCGCGCTTGTCGATTGCCTGCTCGACTTCCGGCGGCACCGAGACGTTCTCGATCACGAAGGCCGGCATGGTGATGCCGTATTTCCCGGTCAGTGCCGGATTGATGAGCGGCAGCAGCGCGTCGCCGAGCTCGCTGTAGCGCGTCGCCACGTCGAGCACCGGTACATGGCTGGTGGCGAGCGCCTCGCTGAACACGCTGACAATGCGCGACCGCATGACGTCGGCGAACTCGTCGAGCCGGAAATGATTGTCGGTGCCGGCCACTTCCTTCAGGAATTTCGGGGCATCGACAATGCGGAAATCGTAGGTGCCGAACGCGCGCACGCGGACGATGCCGAAATCCTGATCCCGGACCATCACCGGATTCGACGTGCCCCATTTGTTGCCGGTGAACAGGCGTGTGGTCAGGTAGTAGACATCGGCCTTGAACGGCGACTCGAACCCGTACTTCCAGCCTTTCAGCCGCGAGAGAATCGGGATGTTGTCGGTGGTCAGCGTGTACTTGCCGGGGCCGAAGAGATCGCCGTACTGGCCGAGATACACGAACTGCACGCTTTGCGACTCGCGCACGATCAGCTGCGCGCCGTTCTTGATTTCCTTGTCCGCATCCGGAAAGCGGAACGACAGCGTGTCGCGGGAGTCGTCGGTCCATTCGATGATGTCGATGAATTGAGATCGAAGAAAATCGGTCAGCGCCATCGTGTCCCCCTTGAGCTCGAAGCCGACATTCTGACATGTAACCGCAACGGACGGGTCATCGGACGTGATCCTTCACCAGCTCGAAGGGCGACGCGCCGTCTCGTGAGGATCGCGACCGTACCGGCTCCAGAGTCCGTCGACGGTGGCGTCCACGGCCCTGCGGCGGCGCGTGCCCGGCGGCGCGACGCGGTCAACCAGCCGGCGAGCGGCCTTCGCAGTGCGCCACGCCAGAGAGTTTCGCGAGGTTCGGGCGCGGCGGAGCTCCTCCTGGCTGCAGAGCCGGGGATTGAGCCAGCTCTCGGTTCCGCCCTGGAAATCGATGCGACCCCACGGCGTGGTGTCCATGGAGTTGCCTTCGAACGAGAAATGAAGCTTCCAGCCAAGTCGCTGGAAGACTCGATGCACTCCCGCGTGCACGTGACCGCTATGGGTTTCGATGTGGACGCGCTTGACCTTCTCAGCCAGCAGATCCGGGACCGCCGTCACGATCTCCAGCTCCGTGCCCTGCACGTCCATGTCGATCAAGTCGACGAGCGGTTCGTCTCGCAACAGCGTCGCAAGGCTGATCGATGGCACTGGGGTGGTGCCGCCAATACACTGGCCGTACCACGTGGCAGGATCGCCAACGTGGAACCCGACGGTGCCGTCCTGGCCGGCCACCGCAGCCTGCACGAGCCGGCAGTCTTCCAGCCTCACGCCGTTGTCGTCGAAGTTCTGCAGCATCCACGCGAAGTGCGTCGGCTCGGCCTCGACTGCAACCAGACGACACGGGAGCTGGCGCTGCCGGCACGCGGCGGCGGCGCGTGCGGACCAGCGGCCCCAGCCGGCGCCCAGTTCCAGCATCGAGAATCGCTCGGTCGCGGCGTCGACGGCTTCGAGCAGATCGATCCACTCGAAGTACTCTTCGTTGAATGCCGGAGGCTCGGGCGCAGCATCGCGCTCGGGAAGCTCCGGCTCCGGGCCACCCATCGTGTGATAGCCGGCTCGATGCCGGGCACCGAGGAAATCCACGTGGAATCCGGCGGGAATGCGACCGGACCAGCGATGAAATCTCGAAAAGACGACGTCGTGTTGGGGCGCTGTCGACACAGGACAAGCCAGTCTCGTCGCGTCGGGCGGCGCCGCCGCCCGGATCAAACACACACTATCCGACACACCAACCGCCGGCGGCAAGCGGAAACAGGAGGACGAACCAAGTCGCGAGACGTTAGAATCGTCACGTGGCCGACCCGGAAGCAGTAACCACGCGCGTGCCCGACGGCGATTTCATTGTCATGCAGAGGCTCACGAGATGGCTGGTGCGGCGCGCCGTCGGCGACGGCGCGAGCCAGACGACATGGGTCATCGAAGGCGGCGAAGCGCCGGCCGTCGCCCAGGCGCTGATCTTCGCTCGCCACGACGGCACTTCGGCCTGGTTGCGCGTCGAAGACCATCAATTCCGCTTGATCCAGAGTTTCCGTCCATAGGCTCGACGGTCTGCCCGGGTGAATGCCCGGACTGGGACGACATTCCGCCGCCTGCAAGATTTCCCGCCACCTCCGTTCTAGGGACAGGAGGACCGATGCATCACCATTTCGCCTGTCTGATTGCCGCCAGCCTGACGCTTGCGGCCGCTCCCGCTCGAGTCGTGCACTCCACGCCCTCTCCCGTCCGTCACCTGACCGCCGACGTGGACATCCTTGTGGACGGCGCTTCCCAGCCCCGATACGCGCATGACGGACGCTGGTACATCGAGGCTCGCAAAGGCCGGGAGTACGCCATCCGGCTGCACAACCCGTTCGCCGTCCGCGTCGCCGTGGCGCTGTCGGTCGACGGGCTCAACACCATCGATGCCCGCGAGACCACCGCCGCCGAGGCCCGCAAGTGGGTACTCGACCCGTATGGCACGGTGACGATCAGCGGCTGGCAGACGAGCCAGACAGAGGCGCGCCGCTTCGAGTTCACGACGGAGGCACGCTCGTACGGTCAGTCGCTCGGCAGGACCGCGAACCTCGGCGTGATCTCCGCGGCCTTCTTCAAGGAGCGGGTGGCGGTGTTCAGGACCGATTCGTCGGCCGGCACCGCCAATCGGGCCGCGCCGATGGCGGGGGCGCCCGCGCAATCCGCGGATCAGGCCGGAGCAGCGGCGAGGCGGAACCAGAAGGCCGTGGACGAGTACGCCGCCACCGGCATGGGCAGGAGCACGGAGCACAACGTCGCGCAGGTGTGGCTCGACCTCGAACGCGCACCCGCGCAGGCGGTGAACATCCGCTACGAGTTCCGTCCGCAGCTGGTCAAACTCGGCATCCTGCCGCCGACGCCCCCGACCGATCCGCTGCAGCGCCGCGAGCATGCGCACGGCTTCGAGCCGGGCTTCTGTCCCGAACCACCGCATCAACGGTGATTCCCAGCTGACGCTGGTCCCGGATCGTATCCGCGGCGCGGCGGCTGCGTGTCCGGGACGTCACGAACCCCTCGGCGTGACCGCGCCAGGCCGCCAGGAGCATTGGCGTGACGTCGGCATCGGGTCCGCGTCAGAGGAAACAGAGGATTGTGAATCCGAATGTACGGGCAGGCGTTTCGGCGACAAACGGAAACAGGCGATTGGCTAGCGATCGCGCCTCTTGCGACGCGTCCGCCGCCTCACGCGAAAGTCCCAGTCGATGTCGAAGCAATATCGCCAGACGGCCAGCAGCACGCCCCAGCCCATGTACTCCATCTCGACCTCCCCGACCATGAGGTACTCGGGTGCGGGACAGGAGTGGTCAACCACGGGGCATCGACCAGGGAGCCGTCGGTACTGCGTCCGGCCCCGGCGGCCTTGACGCGATACATCGCGGTGTCCGCCGCGCGAAGCAGGTCATGCGGCCGATCGCCATCCTGGCCGTTCACGCCGATGCCGACGCTGGCCGACAGCCTCACCTCGCAGCCCTCGACCACGAACGAGCGATCGAGGTCGCGCGTGATGCGATCCGCCATGGTCGATGCATCGTCGACGTTGATGACGCGCTCGAGCAGAATCGCAAACTCGTCGCCGCCAAGTCGGGCGACGGCATCGCCGGGCCTCACGCATCGACGCAGCCGGCGGGCGGTCTCGACTAGCAGGCGATCGCCGACCAGATGGCCGAGCTGGTCGTTCAGGGCCTTGAACTGGTCGAGATCGATGTAAAGGATCGCGATCGAGCCTCCGACGTCGCGTGCATGAAGCACCGCCTCCTTGAGCCGATCCATGAAGGCCGATCGATTCAGCAGCTTGGTCAACCCGTCATGCGTCGCGCGGAAAGCGAGCTGGCGGGCTCTGCGCTGCTGGCGGGTGATGTCGCGGAGGAACCCGGTGAACAAGAAGCCGGCTGCCGAGCCGCTCTTGATGATAGAGAGCTCGGCCGGAAACCGCGTGCCGTCCGCGCGCAGGCCGACCACTTCGAGCCGGCGACCGGTAAGGCTGTCGCGCCCCGACGCGCGGTAGCGCTCGAGCTGTTCGCGACAACGCTCGCGAGACGCCACGGGGACCAGAACATCCACCACAAGCCGTCCGACGACGTCGGCCGCGCGATGACCGAAGGTTCGCTCCGCCGCCGGATTGAACTCGACGATGCGGCCATCCTGATCGGCCGTGATGATGCAGTCGAGCGCGGCGTGGAGCATGCCGGCCTTGCGCGCCTCGCTCTCCCGGATCTGCTGCTCCATTCGCTTGCGGGCCAGAAACTGGCCGACCTGGGCGCCGATCGCCGTGAACATCCACAGCAGATCGTCATCGGGACGGCGGACACTGCGCGAGCAGAACTCGAAGACGCCGACCACCTCGTTGCCGACCGAGATCGGAAACGCGAAGCTGCCGTGCAGTCCTTCGGCCGCAGCGGCGCGGAGCCGCGGAGAGTCGGGGGCCGTCACGATGTCGGGGATCCACTGCGGCGCCGCGTACGCCCACACGTGGCCGGGCAGCCATTCACCCGGCGCGAACGTTCGAGCCTGACTGATCTGCTCGAATGCCGGAAAATGCGTCGCCGGCTGACCTCGGACCGCGGCACAGCGCAGGACTCGCGCGCCGGCGTCGACCGACCACCACAGCCCGATGTCCCAGTCGAGGTCGGCATTGACGACGTCGATGATTCGCCGCGCGCCTTCCTCGGCATCGCCGGCATCTGCGAGGATTCGGGTGACCGCGTGCTCGGCATTGCGCCGTTTGAATGCAGCGGCACGCTCGGAAATGGACGCGCCGAGCACCAGGCCGGTCGCCGCGACCACGGCCATGAAGATCTGGAGGAGCATCAGCCGGTCGGCGATGTTGCCGGCGGCGTAGGGACCGAGACCGTGCACGGTGCCCCAGATCGCGATCGCCGAGGTGACGATGTTGGCCGCAGCCGCCCCGCCGGTGCCGAATCGCGTCGCCGCCCAGATGAGGAACGGAAAGACCACATAAGCCAGCTGAGAGTTGCCGGTGACGGCATTCGTGAACGGCGCGGCGAAGACGGCGGCGGTGGTCACTGTCAGTCCTACCAGGAGCAGCCCGGCCTCCTCGATGCGGCGTCGCGGCGCATCACGCCATGTGTGCCAGGTCAGCAGCGCCGGCACGATCAGCAGATTTCCGGTGGCGTCGCCGAGCCACCACGTCCACCACAGCGACTCGAACGCGGTCCACGGCTGGACGCCGCCGAGACACAGACTGGTCACGCCAATCGTGGCGCTGACCACCGTGCTGGCCGCCGCACCGAACACGACCAGCCCGATCGCCTGGCGCAGCGTGTCGAGCGTCTGGTCGAGGCCGGAACAGCGGCGCAGCAGCCACGCCGCGCTCGCCGCTTCAAGCGTGTTGCCGGCAGCGATGGCCAGCGCAACCAGCGTCGGCTCGTGCGAGGTGAGGTTGGCGACAAAGGCGCCGATCAGAATGGCCGGCCACAGGTCCAGGCCGTAGAGCAGGAGAACCGACAGCGCCAGACCTGTCGGCGGCCACACCAGCGACACCTGCTCGGCGGCGAACGCCATGGTGAAGCCGAATTTCGCCGCGGCGACATACACCAGGGCGATCGAGGCAATGGCGGCAGGCCGGGATGGAATCTTCATATCGCGCGTACGCGCTGAAGAAGAAGCAGCTAGGGGAGGTCCGCCGAGACTCGCATTTCGATCACCACGGTATTCAGGTGGTAGTAGAGGTCGGCCGAGAATCGGCCGGCCTCAACCTGCGGGTACAGTTGCTTGCGCGCGAGCGCGACGACGCGCACGCAGGGGCTGTGCGTCCCGATCCAATCGGCCAGCGACTGCTGCCGTCGCACGTCGAGATGATCAACATCACGGACGACCAGCGTGCCCGCTGTCAGGTCGGGAAGCTCGCCGTCGCGATCCCCCGACCACCACACCAGCGGCTGTTGCACGCTGCGTTCAAGACGGCCGACAGCCGCGGCTGTCAGGGGAAGGGTGCCGATGAGGAGCGCATTGACCGACGCGGTGCGCAGAACCGTCCATTCGGCGTGACGAGCACTGTGAGCCTTCATGCCATGCCGTTCGGTTGCGAAGTCGGCGTCTGGTGGAAAGGACATTGAAATACCGCCCTCGATGAGCCGTGTCCCGGTAAAGAGGTTCGACAGGGTCTCCATGGTCACCTTCTGAGCGGAGTCCAGCACGATCGAAGGGACTCTACAGTCGACCTCGAGCGCAGCCAATCAGGAACATGCCATGACAGCACTAGGGAAAATCCCTAAGACGGCGATGGTGTTGATAGCGAAGGGTTTGCAGGGGAGGCGGCCGGCGTCGGGGATCAGGTGTTGTGCAGCCAGCCCTGGAGAGTCGCGTACTTCACGATCTCGATCCGGCCGTTCAGCCCGAGCTTTCTCATTGCGTTGGCCTTGTGCGCCTCGACGGTCTTGACACTGAGCGACAGGCGGGCCGCGATCTCCTTGTTGCTGTAGCCCGACGCGATCAGGCGCAGCACTTCCGATTCTCGTTCGCTGACCCTGGTGGTGGAGCGGCTCACGCTTTTTCCGGGCTTGCCGAGGAAGGCGGCGGTGACGCGCGCGGTGAGCGCGGAATCGAGATACTGGCCACCCGAAGCGGCGGCGCGAATCGCCTGGAGCAATTCGGTGGGGGCGCTCTGTTTCAACACGTAGCCCGACACCCCTGCCCGCAGCAGCTCCTGCAGGTAGGCGTCGTCGGCATGGCGCGTCAGCGTCACGATGGCCGCGCCCGGCTGCAGCTGTTTCAGCTTGCGCGTCGCCAGCAGGCCGTTCAGACCCGGCATGGAAATGTCCATGACGACGACGTCGGGCCTCAGCGCGACGGCGTTGGCGACCGCGGCGTTGCCGTCGCTCGCTTCGGAGATCACCTTCATGTCCGATTGGCTGTCGATGAGCAGCTTCAGGCCGTGACGCACGGTGACGTGATCGTCCGCCAGCAGAATTCGCAGTGGTTCAGACATGATCGGCCATCTGTCGTTCGCCGGGAGCAGCCGCCATGCGCACCAGGATGGTCGTGCCCTTGCCGGCGGCGGATTCGATCTGAATCGTCGCGTCGATCAGCGATGCCCGCTCCTGCATGCCGGACAACCCCAGGCCCTGGCCGGTGGTGCCGGCGTCCCCCGGATCGAACCCGACGCCGTCGTCCTCGACGATGAGCACGACCTGGTCGGCGCGACGTTCCAGAATCACGTCGACGTGTGCGGCCCGCGAATGTTTGGCGACGTTGGTGAGGGCTTCCTGGGCAATGCGGTAGAGCGTGGTCTCGGCCTCCGATGCCAGGCGATGATCGGACAACCCCGAGGTATGCAGTTGTGCGGCAATGCGGGCCCGGTTCGACCAGTTCTGAATGTGGGAGGCGAGCGCGGCCTGCAGACCGAGATCGTCGAGCGCGGTCGGCCGTAGTTCCCAGACGAGATGATCGACGTCGCGATCGAGCTGATGCGCCACCGTTTCGAGGGCTTCCACTGGCCCGCGCAGGTCGGCGCGATCGCCACACGCGGCCTTGAGCGACACAATCCGGTGCCCGAGCGCGGTCAGCTGCTCGCCGAACTGATCGTGCATTTCGCGGGCGATACGGCGACGCTCGTCTTCCTGGGCGAACACCAGCCGGGCGATCAGTTCGCGGCGCGCCCGGTCGGCGCGCTCGCGCTCGCCCATCTCGGCGCGCAGCGATTGGTTCGCCTGGGCGAGTTCCGCCGTCCGTTCACGCACGCGGACTTCCAGCTCTTCGTGCGAACGGCGCAAGAGCTCCTCGGCTTGCTTTCGCTCGGTGAGGTCGAAATGGGTGCCGACGATGCGCACCACCGGACCGCCTGGTTCGCGGCGAACCGGAAATCCGCGGGACAAGACGTGGACGTAGCGGCCGTTCTTGTGCCGCAGACGAAACTCGGCTTCGTAGGTCGGCTCGCCACGGGCCACGCTGTCGTTCGCCTCGTCGGCACGCGGACGATCGTCGGGATGAACCAGACGCTCCCACGCGCTGATGTGAGGCTCGATTTCCTCTTCCGTGTAGCCGAGCATCTGCTTCCAACGTGGCGAATACACGACGGCGTTGGTTTCGATGTTCCAGTCCCACACTCCTTCGCGCGCCCCCGCGAAGGCGAGCGTCAGCCGCTCCTGGCTTTCGCGCAGCGCCGCCTCGGTCTGCTTGCGTTCGGTGATATCGAGATGGGTGCCGACGATGCGCACTACCTGTCCGGTCGCTTCGCTGCGGACGGGGAAACCGCGCGAGAGCACGTGGATGTAGCGGCCATCCTTGTGCCGCAGACGGAACTCGCCCTCGTAGGTCGCGGCGCCCCGCGCCAGGCTGTCGGTCAACTCGCGGGCGCGCGGCTTGTCCTCGGGGTGGAGCAAACCCTCCCAGGCGCTGACGTGGGGGGCGACATCGGTCTCGGCGTAGCCGAGCATTTCCTTCCACCGCGGCGAGTACACGACAGCGCCGCTCGCCAGATCCCAATCCCAGACGCCTTCCTGGGCGCCGGCAAACGCCAGCGTCAGGCGTTCTTCGTTCTGACGGAGGAGGGCCTCGGCCCGCTTGCGCTCCGAGATGTCGCGCACGATCACCTGGATCACTTCGCCGTCTGACTCGTCGAGCCTGGTGGAGTTGACCTCTACATCGGTGGCGACTCCGTTCAACCGTACGATCTTCTCCTCGGCCGGCGGCACCGATCCGCCCGCCATCATTCGCCCGATGCGCTCGCGAATGATCGCGTGGCTGTCGGCGTGAAAGACGTCGAACGGCGATGCCCCCAGCACTTCCTGCGGCGTAGTCGCCCCGAACAGACGCACGGCGGCCGGATTCACGAACACGATGCGGTTGTCCTGGACGATCAGGATGCCGTCCGGCGACAGCTCCACCAGGCGACGATAGCGGTCTGTTGACTCGAACTCCACCTGACCGGAGTCTAACACCTCCGATCCGTCGGGCGATGCGGCGCCCGGCCGCGGCGACGTCGGTCTGGCGTGAACCCGGAGGGATTTTGCCGGGATAAATCGCGAGTCGACATGGTCGTTGCGCGGAGATAGAATCGCCGCTCCCAGGAGGTCCATGTGCCCTACAAGATGATCGTCGCCGCCGCCGGCATCATCATCCTCGCCGTCAGCGTGATCCGGATGTTGCTCAGGGCCGGGCACAGCGACCAGAGCGATCACGTCCCTCAGAATGTGCTGACGCGGATCAGGGCCGAATACCGCGACGTCTAGCCGTCGCTCGCGCGCGCGGCTGCCGATCCCGAGATTGCGGATCAGTGCTGCATCGCGGTGGCGTGCTCGAGCAGATGCCGATCCCAGAGGCGCCGGCCGCCGCGGGGCAGCGCTCGCCGATCGAAGGCGGCCGAGGCGCGACGATCGATCGACGGCAGTGGCGCCGTCAGGTAGGCGGGCAGCGTGACCAGCAGGCGGCCGGCAAGCTCGAAAAAGGCGCCGGCGCGGCGCACATCGGCCGCCACGCCCAGGTCCCCTTCCCGGTCATAGACGATGGCCTGCGCCGGAGTGTGCGCGGATTGGGCGAGATAGACGAGATGGAGTCCGTTGTATTCCAGCAGTCGCGCATCCGTCACAACCAGATCGTAGGATGCATCCTCGAGTCGCGCACGGGCCGATTTGAATGACTGGCAGCCGTCAACGTGCGCGAAGCGTGCGGCAATCGTCATGAGCCCGGCGCGAACCGCCTGGTCAGGTCCCACGATGAGCACTCGTCTGGTGGCCGCGACCGCGTTCATGAAGGTGACAGCGAACGACTCGAGTTGGCGAAGCCTACACCGAAACCCCGCTCCCCTTTTAAAAATTTGATTGCCGCTCGCTGCGGCCGATCGCATAGACTCAACTATTAGTCGTCTGAGAAGACGACTTCCGGTCCGGAGGCCGGCCATGCTTACCGACTCAGAAATTCTCCGTCGTCAACAACGCGCAGCGAGCTTCAAATTCGTGCCGCCGATCGATTGGCGAGCGACGCTACGCCTGCGCACGAATGTTTTGGTCACGGGCCCAAACGATGCCCTCGTGCCCTTTCTGGAAAGGGCGCGAGGGGAAATGCGGGAGCCGATCCGATCGACGGCCCACGCACTGCCACCCTTTCTCGACGGATTCCATACGCTGGTGATGACCGAGATCGAGTTGCTCGATGCCGCGGATCAGCAGCGACTGCGCCACTGGTTCGAAGAGCGCCGAAACACCGACGTGCAGGTGGTCTCGCTGACATCGGCTCCGCTGTTCGCAATGGTCATGGCGAACGCGTTCGACGCTGACCTGTATTACCAGCTGAATACGATCTATCTGGAAGTGCAGTCGGCCTGACCGGGCCTGCACCCGGCACGGCCTCTCGCGTCGCCGCGCGTCGACTCGATCGTCAGCCCTTCCTGACCGCCTGCGGGATCTTCAGTACCTGTCCGGGTTTGATCTTGTCCGGATCGGACAGCTGATCGCGATTGGCCTCGAAGATGGCGGGGTACGCGCTCGCTTCACCTAGAAACTGCCTGGCGATCTTGCCCAGCGTGTCGCCGGCCTTGACCGTGTAGGTTTCCTGAACGGCGCCGGCACCTGTCGCGGTAATGTCGGCGACAATCTCCGTCTTCCAGTCGGGGATGGTTTTGATCGCATCCCAGATCTTGTTGGCCTGATCCTGCGTGGACACGGTGCCCTTTACGTAGAGCTTGCCGTCGCGTTCTTCCGTCGTACCGTCGAGGTGAAAGCCCTTCGCGGTTTCCATCGCGTACTTATACTTGCCCGTGAGCAGTCCCATGTTGCCTCCTTGTGGCGAGGTTGAGTGCAATGAGGCTGCCAGCCCAGTTGTGGCGGCAGAGCTCAGAGATTCTGTTCAATGGCTTTCTTTCGATCCGCGCTCATAGAGGTACTTCGTGAACCAGACCAGCGAGAGCAGCTGACCCCATTCCGACACGATGTTGCCGACGACTTGTCCGGTTTTGCCATTGGCATCCAGATCGGCGTACCAGACGATCCAGCCAACCCAGGTGACCATCAGCACGATCGTCAGCGAATGCTCGCGGACCCATTCAGGACCAATCCCTCGCAGGTGTCTCGGCAACCGGCTCTCCACTGACCCCTTCTCGTACCAAAACTTGGTCGCGACGACCGCGACCAGCGATCCAAGCCAGTCGGCAATCGAGTTGCCGAAAAACGCACCAATGTGCGTTTGCGGATCGGATCGTTTGTACAAGACCAGCCAGGCGACGAGGACCCCGGCAATCACCAGGCTCAAGGAATGACTGCGAATACCGGAGCGATGTGGTCGTGACATTCGTGGATTCTAATGGTGTGGTCGTCTCTCACGGCTAGCTCATGTTGAAGCAGCCAGAGCGATCCAACCATGGCCGCTCAAAACGCTTATAGCGCTTGCCCGCCAGAGGCCGGCCACAGCAGAATGTGGCGCGATGCGAATCTACTTTGTGGTCCTGCTCGCAAGCCTCTGTTGTCTGGCGCCCGCGGTGCGGGCGCAGATCAAGGCGCAAGCGCCCCAAGGTCCGATCACCCCGGCCTGGGACAAAGGCATTCAGCCGATCAGCCGTGACAGCTACTGGAACGCGGTGGCTTGCGGGAAGCAGCGCAGCGCCCGCCCGGCGTGCGTGTTCTATGACGCCGACTTGTGCAAGAACGACGATTTCACGCTCGCGCTGTACACGCCTTACAAGGCGGTCGCCTACGAAGTGTGGCGTGTCGTCAAGAGCGGGCAACCAGCGCCGACGCCGTCCTACAGTGAGGCGCAGCGGACACGCGTCACCATCGGCGTCACCCTGGCCGCGGGGTCGAAGAACACGGTCGCCGGCCTCCAGATCAAACGCGCGGGCAAGGTCATCGAGCCGGTCGCCCGCGCGCTCGAGCCGACCGGCGGCAAGTTCACCTTCGACTTTCCGGCATTCGCCCCGACGGCCGACATCACCATCGAGGTCGCCGGCAAGGTTCGCACGCGCACCTGCGCGGTCGATCGTACCGTGCTGAAGGCGTTCCGGTGAGGACACCACGATCAGCCGATACCGGTGAGCGCCGCACGCGGCGCTCTTTTCTCGCCGCGGTTCCGGTTCCGGTGAGCGTGGCGAATCATCAGCGCGACGCGTGAGCGCGACGCGACGGTCGCCATCCTCGACCGCCAGGACATCGTGCGTCTCTGCCATCCGGGGCGGTTGACCGAGGCGGCGCTCGAAGCGCGGCTCCAGCCGCGGCTTGCTGCCTCACCCGCCCGTTGTCCGCGCACACCTACGCGATGCCTCTGCTCGCGATCGCGACTCAGGCGGTGATCGACGCCTCCTACAAGATGAGCCACGGTCTGGCGATCGACGGCGGCGTGAGCATCCGGCGCGCAGGCGACGTCAGCGTCGGCGTGACGGTGTCCTCGTTCAGCGGGAAGATCAACGCGGCCGTCAGCGCGGCAATTCCACATCCCTTTTTCTTCAGGATGCCCCGAACCATCGCCGGCACGGCGTCGGGCGTGCACCGCGATGAGTTCGTCACGCACCTCCAGGGCATCTACACACTGCACCCGAGGCGCGCCCTGACGGTCGCGCTGTCGGCCGGACCGTCAGTGTTCAGCGTTCGGCAGGACGTGGTCACCGATGTCGCGTTCACCGATAGCTACCCCTTCGACGCACCGGCGTACACGTCGGCGGCGTCGCAGCGGGTCACCGCTTCAAAAGGGTGGGATTCAACGTTGGCGCCGACGTCGCCCTGCGGCTGTCGCGTCACACCGGGGTGGGAGCCAGCGTCAGGTTCTCGAGGGCGGCGGTGTCGTTGACGGTGCCCAACAGCACGACGACGGTGTCGGCGGACGCCGGTGGAACGCAGATCGCGGGCGGGTTGAGGATGTATTTCTAGGCGCCCAGAAAGAAGTGCAAGCGTCTACGTGCCGTTGTAGCGGACCAGGACGGCGGTGACGTCGTCGTTCTGAGCTTCGCCGGCGCAGAAGGCATGCACGTCGGCGAGCAGCGCGTCGAGGACCTGCTGGGGCGCCTCGCCGCGGTGGGCGTTGGCGCAGGCAATCAGCCGGTCGTCGGTAAACTCTTCGCCCTCGGCATTCATCGCTTCGGTCACGCCGTCGCTGAACAGGACGATCAGATCGCCGGGCTCGAGCCTCAGCGTTTCCTGCTCGAACGAGGCAGTGTCGAACAGGCCGAGCACGACACCGCCGGTTTCGAGACGGCGGATGCCGGTCGCCGACACCAGCAGCGGCGCATTGTGGCCGGCGTTGCAATAGGTCAGCGTGCCGTCTGGCGCCAGCATCCCGTAAAAGCCGGTGAGAAAGCGTGCCTCGATGGCGCGCCGGAACAGGCCGCGGTTCAACCGCGTCATCAACGGCGCGGCGCCCACCTGATAGGTCGCTTCCATGCTGAACATGCCGAGAACGGCAGCGGCGAGCAGCGCGGCCGGCGATCCCTTTCCTGCCACGTCACCGATGATGAACCCGAACTGCGCGGTTGGCAGATCGACGTAATCGAAGAAGTCGCCGCCCACCGCGCGGCAGGCGATCGACGCGGCGGCGGTTGAGAAAAAGGGACCCTCGCGATTCGCCACCGGCAGCAGCGACTGCTGAATCGCGGCGGCGACCCGCAGCTCCTGTTCGAACTTGGCCTTGTCGAGCGCCTCCCGGTAGAGCCGGGCGTTTTCGATGGCGAGGGCGGCCTCCGCCGACAGCGTGTCGAGGGCCGATTGCGCGTGGGCGGAGCGCAGCGCACCGCGCTCGCGGCTGTCGAGATAGAGCACGCCGATGATCTCGTCGGCGCCCTTCTGATCGGCGCGCTCGACGTAGCGCACCAGTCGTAACGGCGTGCACAGCACGTGGCGGATGCCGAGGGCGACCGTGCCGGTGTGCAGCTGCGCGAGATCGCCGTCGAGCAGGTCCTCGACGATGGTCTGCTGTCCGGTGGCGAACACCGTCTCCGGGATCTTGCGGCTGGTCTCGAAGGTGCGGCCTGGCAGCGTGACCTTGCCGCGCGCGCGCGCGAGCTTGAACTCGAGTCCCCGATCGCGATTCGCCATCATGATGAAGCCGCGCTCGGCCCCGGTCACCTCGATCGCCGAATCGAGCACCATCGCCAGCACTTCGTCGAGCACGCGCCCCGAGCCGAGCGCGCGCAGCCCTTCGAGCAGCGCCGCCATCTGCCGCAGGTCGCTGGCCGCCGACACCGCGCTGCGCTCGACCGAGGGCGCCTCTTCGTCGACGAAGAACACAATCTCGGTATCGCCCGACTGGCCGAATCGGATCTGATCGCCGTGGGCCAGCAGCTTCTCGCTGTGCCGCTCGCCGTTGATGAAGGTGCCGAACCGCGACTGCTTGTCCCGGATCACGCAGCCGCCGTTCTCGAGGCTGATCTCGGCGTGGACGCGCGAGATGTCGGCGCCGGACAGGCGCAGGTCGGTTTCGCTACGCCGTCCGATCGTGAACAGCGGCTTGTCGATGTTCACGATGCGGCGCCCGAGTGCGTCGGTGACGACGAGACGGGGAATGGAAGCGGCCTCGGCCATGAAGAGGGCGATCATAAGCCGTAACTTGACGGCCGGTCCACCGGAACTTATGCTACTTGTCGATCGTCTACAGGAGAGCGCATGAAGCACACCAAGAGCGACCTGCTGCAGGGCACGCTCGACCTGCTCATCCTCCGGACGCTGGCGTCCGGCAACATGCACGGGTGGGGCATCTCGCAGCGTCTGCAGCAGATTTCCCAGGACGTCCTCCAGGTCAACCAGGGCTCCTTGTATCCCGCGCTGTACCGCCTCGAGCAGCAGGGCTGGATCGCTTCCTCGTGGGGCGATTCTGAGAACAATCGGCGGGCGAAGTTCTACGCGTTGACGCGCGCGGGCCGGAAACAGCTGGCGGAAGAGACAGCGAATTGGGAACGGATCACCGCCGCCGTCGCTCGTGTGCTGCAGCATGCCTAGTGGGGGATGTGTATGTCTGTCCTGACGCTGTTCCGCCGCCTTCGGGGATCGGTCCGCACGTCCGCCTTCGAACAGGACATGGACGCCGAGCTGCGTCTTCACCTCGAGCTCGAAGCCGAGGCGCTGATCGCCCGCGGCATGGCACCCGACGCCGCCCGGGAGGCCGCTCGCCAGCGGTTTGGCAGTGTCGCCCTCGTCAAGGACGACTGTCGGGAGTCGTGGGGCATGCGCGCCTTCGACATGCTGACCCAGGATGTCCGCTTCGCGCTCCGGAACCTGCGCAAATATCCCTCCTATACCGCCGTCGTCCTGCTCACGCTCGGCCTCGGCATCGGCGCCAATACCGCCATCTTCAGCGTCGTCCACGCCGTGCTGATGCGGCCGCTGCCCTACGCCAGCGGCGATCGGCTGATCGAGATCCGACAGGAGCAGCCGAAGATCGGCGTCCCGAACACAGGCGTATCGGTGAAGGAGGTGGCCGACTATCGGGCGCAGACAGAGTCACTCGATGCCGTGGTCGAGTACCACCAGATGTCGTTCAACATGCTCGGCCGCGGCGAGGCCTCGCGAGTCCAGACCGGCGTTGTCTCGGCCAACTTCTTCGACGTGATGGGCGTGGCGCCGCTGTTCGGTCGCACGTTCCGGGAGGACGACGACTCGAAGAACGCGCCAGCCGTGCTCGTCCTCAGCTACAACTACTGGCAGCACGCCCTGGGCGGCGACCCCGGCGTCGTCGGACGCACATTCGAGCTCAACGATCGCGTGCACACCGTGGTCGGGGTGCTGCCGCCGATCCCGCAGTTCCCGAGGGCGGATCCGCCCGATGACGTGTTCATGCCGCCGTCGGCCTGCCCGTTCCGCTCGAACCCGCAAACCATCGACAACCGGAATGCGCGAATGCTCGTCGCCATCGGTCGGCTCAAGCCCGGCATGACGCTGCCTCGCGCCCAGAACGATCTTGCCGTAGTGAACGACCGCCTCGGCGCGCAGTATCCGGACGCCTACGACAAGGCCCATACCGGTTTCACTGCCACGGCCCTTTCGGTGCACGACGAGCTGACACGCCAGGCTCGGCCCACGCTTCTCGTGCTGCTGGCGACGACCGGCTTCGTTCTCCTGCTGGTGGCGGCCAACATCGCCAACCTCTCGCTGGCGCGAATCATCGGTCGCGAACGCGAGCTCGCGCTGCGCAGCGCGCTGGGCGCCGGACGGGGCCGGATCGCTCGCCAGCTCCTGACCGAGAGCACGCTGCTGGCGGTCGCTGGAGGCGCGCTCGGTCTCCTCGTCGGCTGGCTGGTTCGCGACCTGTTGGTCGCCTTCACGGCGCGGTTCACGCCGCGCGCCGAAGAGATCGCGATCGACGGCGCCGTGCTGGCTTTTACGCTCGGGGTGTCGGTGTTCACGGGCCTGCTGTTCGGCCTGCTGCCGGCGTTCACGCGCCGGACCGACGCCTCGGTGAAGGACGCCGGGCAACGCACCGTCGGCAGCCGTCGGCTGGGTGCACGCAACGCGCTGATTGTCGCGCAGGTGGCGATCTCGTTCGTGCTGCTGGTCGGCGCCGGGCTCCTGGTCCGCAGTTTCATCAAGCTGCAGGAGGTCGACGCCGGCTTCCGCACCGATCACGTGCTCACGGCGCTGGTTTCGCTCGACTTCGTGAAATACAACACGCCGGTGCTGCGCCGAGCCTTCTACCGCTCGGTGATGGACAAGGTCGCCGCCGAGCCGGGCCTGGAGACGGCCGCGTTCGGCATCAGCGTGCCACTCGATCAGGCCGCGCCCTTCCTCGCCGGCTTCATCGTCGAGGGCCAGTCGCCCGGCGATCGCCGCGCGCTGCCGCAGCTCGACTTCAAGTTTGCGTCGCCGCAGTACTTCAAGACCATCGGCATGACCGTGCTCAGCGGCCGGACGTTCACCGACACCGACGACGCCACGGCGCCGCCGGTGGGGATCGTGAACCTGTCGATGGCGCGCCATAATTTCCCGGGGATCGACGCCGTCGGCCGCCGCGTGTCGCTCGACAACGGCCGCACCTGGATCACCATCGTCGGCGTCGTGAACGACGCGCACGACTATGGGATGTCCGAGAAGCCGACTGACGAGCTCTACCGGGCGTTCGCGCAAACCGGCGTCCTGAACGCCTCGCTGCTGGTGCGGACCGCGGGCGACCCGGGCGCCTTTGCACGCCGGATACCGGTTGCGGTGCACGAAGTCGATCCGCGCCAGCCGGTCAGCCAGATCCGCACCCTGGAAGCCATCCGCAGTCACTCCCTGGCGCCGCCGCGGCTGACGGCCATGCTGGTCACCCTGTTTGCTGGCGTCGCCCTGATCATCACCGCAGCCGGGATCGCCGGCGTGGTGTCGTTCTCGGTCAATCAGCGGACGACAGAGATTGGTGTCCGCATGGCGCTCGGCGCGCCGCGTTCGAGCGTGACGCGCATGATCGTGCGCCAGGGGCTGCTACCGGTCGCGGCCGGGCTCGGCGCCGGCCTGGCCGGCGCCCTGATGATGACCCGCGTGGTCGCCCGTCTGCTGTTCGCGGTCGAGCCCACCGATCCCATCACCTACGGCGCGGTGATCGGCGTGCTCGCGGCGGTCGCAGCGCTCGCCTGCCTGGCGCCGGCGCGGCGCGCGGCGGCGATCGACCCGATGCGGGCGCTACGGGCGGAGTAGCGTAAAATGGCCGCGATCCTGTGGCCTACCCGCTGCGGCGAACACTAAGACTCGAGGCTCCCAGCTCGTGGCAAATGCTGAATCTGGCGGAGCTCTGGGCTTATCGCGAGCTGTTGTTCTTTTTCGTCTGGCGCGATGTCAAGGTTCGCTACAAGCAAACCGTGCTCGGCGCGTCGTGGGCCATCATTCAACCGCTCACCACCACGTTCGCCTTCACCATTCTGTTCGGCCGCTTCGGCGGCATGTCGAAGCAGGTTGAAGGACCGTACGCGCTGTACGTCTTCGTCGGCATGCTGCCGTGGACGTTCTTTGCCAACGCCGTCGCGCTGGCAGCCCACAGCCTGGTCGGCAGCAGCCATCTGATCAGCAAGGTCTATTTTCCGCGGATCATCATCCCGATCGCCGCGATGGCATCGGGGCTGGTCGACTTCGCGATCGCGTTCGTCGTGATGCTGGTGATGATGGCCGCCTACGGCGTCGCGCCGACGTGGGCGATGCTGGCAATGCCGGTGTACCTGCTGGGCACGATCGTCAGCGCCGCGGGGGCGGGGATCCTGTTTGCCGCCCTCATCGTCACCTACCGCGACGTGCGCTACGTGATCACGTTCGTGATGCAGCTCTGGCTGTTCGGGACGCCGGTGCTCTACTCGCTCGACATCATTCCCGCCAAGTGGCACTCGCTTTACGCATTGAACCCGATGGCTGGGATGATCGCGGGGTTCCGGGCCAGCGCACTGGGCACACCGTTCCCCGCGCAGGTCATTCTGATCTCCACCGTTTCGGCCGTGGTCATGTTCGTGGCAGGCATCCGCTATTTCCTACAGGTGGAGCGCCGGTTCGCCGATGTCATCTGACGCCATCGTCATCGAGAAACTGGGCAAGCAGTACATCATCGGCACGACCTCGATCGGCGAGGCAACGCTCGGGGAATCGATCACCTCGTGGGTGGCGGGGCCGTGGCGACGATTCAAGCAGATGGCGGGAAGCACCGAGGGGACCAAGACATTCTGGGCGCTGAAGGACGTCTCGTTCCGCGTCGGCGTCGGCGAGGTCATCGGCATCGTCGGGCCGAATGGCGCGGGCAAGAGCACCTTGCTGAAGGTGCTCTCGCGGATCACGCCGCCAACCGAGGGCCACGTCGATCTGACCGGCCGGGTCTCGAGCCTGCTGGAGGTCGGTACCGGTTTCCACCCGGAGTTGACCGGTCGCGAAAACGTCTTCCTCAACGGCGCCATCCTCGGCATGTTCCGAGCGGAGATCATCCGCAAGTTCGACGCGATCGTCGCATTTGCCGAGCTCGAACAGTTCATCGATACGCCGGTCAAGCACTACTCGAGCGGAATGTTCGTGCGGCTCGCGTTTTCGGTCGCGGCGCACCTCGAGCCGGAAATCCTGATCGTCGACGAAGTGCTGTCGGTGGGCGATCTGCACTTCCGCAACCGTTGTCTGGGCCGCATGCAGGACCTGCGGGACGAGGGACGAACCGTGCTGTTCGTCAGCCACGATCTGACCAGCGTGCGCCAGCTCTGCACCCGCGCCCTCATGCTCATCGGCGGTCACATCGTCGCCGACGGCACGCCGGGAGAAATTACGCGGCGGTACGAGCGCCTGTATCAGGAAGGCGTGGAGAACACGACTGGCGCCGCCGATCGCCGCCACCCGCCGTCCGACTATCATCTTCGCCGCGTCGAACTGAGAAACGCTGAGGGCGCGGTCAGCGGGCAGTTCGATGCCGGCGACGTCATGGAAATCCATCTCTGGTCGAGCGGCCCGGCGCCAGAGAACTCGTTCACGGCGGAATTCAAGCTGTTCAACGACGACGAGGTGATCGTCAGCTTCGGCTCGGCCAATCCCGTTCGCGACACCTACTATCGCGCCGAGCATCAGCACTTCGTGTGCCGTCTCGGGCCACTGCCGCTCACCGAAGGCCGCTACGCCTTCAGCTTCACGGTCCGGGTCTGGAACAAGGAGCGGTGGGACTACTGGGACAAGGCGATCGGGTTCACGATCGGCCGTTGCGACCTCTTCCGCACCGGACACGGCATTTCCAACGTCAACGACGGCGACTTCGTCATCAACCAGGAATGGCTGGTCGGCGGCTGAGCCCGGCCGACCGAGATCGCGGCTCCAGCGCGGACAGTCGCGGCCCGGCCGCCCCCCGTCGCACGTCTCTTGACGTGGCGCGCTGGCACACCAGCTGAAACAGCGCGACGCGCTACAGGGCGGGACGTGGTGAACCGATATCACTCCCGAAGGCCCGCCGACCGGACATGGAGCCACGCGTCCCCCTCGTATCCATCAACATCCCGTGCTATCGCCAGGTCGCGGCCGCGCGCCGGTGCGCCGAGGCGATGCTGGCGCAGTCGTTCGGCGACTTCGAGATCACCCTGCTCGACGACGGCGGGTCCGACGAATATGCGAGCATGGTCCAGTCGCTCGGCGATGCCCGGGTCCGCTACCAGCGCAATCCCGCCAGGCTGGGCGCGATGCTGAACATGTTTCAGTCGATCACGGCGGGGCGAGGGAAGTACACGCTCGCCTTCCACGAAGACGACCTCATCGGCTCTCACTACCTGGCGACCGCAGTCGCCATTCTCGAAGGCGATCCAACCTGCGGATTCGTCGGTGGCGAGCTGCGCGAATTCGTCCATCCGCCGCCAGCCGAGGCGCTTGGCCTGCGCCCGGCGCAGCCCGCGATCGAGCGGTTCGGCACGCGCGCCGATTTCCTGCGGCTGATCTTCCGCGGGGTCGAGCCGATGTTCGGTTCGATCGTCTATCGCCGCGCCGCGGTGGCCGGGCTGGCCGCCGCGCACGAGCAATTCGCGACGCTGGTCGATCGCCCGTTCCTGATGTCGATCCTGGATCGGTGGTCTGGCGCAATCGTTCGCGACCCGCTGGTCTGGTACGGCAGCCACGGCGATGGCGACGTCCGCCACCTGGCGATGAACACCGACCACATTCTGCGTCTATTTTCGACCTATCGCGCGGCGCTGCCGCCACGGCTCGACGCCGAGGATCGCGCGCTGTTCTACTCGTACGCCGGATACTGGTTGTTCACGCTCTACCGGCTCACGCCACCGGCCGGACAATCACCGCTGCGACGGTTCGTGCTCCGCGCCTGGCGCGACGGTCTGTACCACCCGAAATGGTCGGCGGGCTACGGACGCAAACGGTTGATCGGGCTGATGCTGACGGGACAATGATGGTTTCGAGATGAAGATCATCGCGATGATGCCGGTGCGGAACGAAGCGTGGATCCTGCCGCACTCGCTCGCCTGCCTGTCCGGGTTCTGCGATGTGATTCTGATCAGCGATCGCAACTCCGACGATGCCTTGCGCGCCGTCTGCGCGCAGGTCCCCAAGGCCGTGGTGATCGATGCCGATCCCGGCAGCCGGATTCGTGAACAGCGCTGGCAGTTGCTGGATGCCGCCCGACAGTACGACGGGAACAATCTGCTGTGGGCAACGGACGCGGACGAACTGGTCTCCCCGGCCTCGGTCAACCGGTTCTTCGATCGCGAGCGCGGACGCCTGGCCCCGGGTACGGCCATCGACTGCCGCTACCTCCATTTGTGGAACGACCCGGGCCGCTACCGCGCCGACCAGTCGCACTACGCGCCGCAGTGGAAACAGGTCGCGTATGTCGACGATCGCCGCTCCGACTTCGATCGAACGCAGCACAAGACGCTTCATGAGCCGCGCGTTCCGGCCGAGGCCGACGCGCCGGTCGTCCAATCCGATGAAGTCGTGCTGCTGCACCTGCAGTGGCTGATCCCGCAACGCAACCAGCTGAAGCAGGCCTGGTACCGGTGCCGCGAACTGATCGACGGCGCCAGGCCAGCCGCCGCCATCAACGCGTTCTATTCGGTGACTCTTCCCAATGCCCGGATTCCCACCGCGGCGGTCCGGCCGCCTTGGGTCGACGGCCTCACGATGCCGGACCTGTCTGTCGACCGACTCCCGTCGTGGCAGGAACGCGAGATCCTCGGCTGGTTCGACCAGCACTCGCCGGAGTTCTTCGAGCCGCTCGAGATCTGGCACGTGCCCTCGCTGCGCGCGGAGTTCCGCCGGCGGGTCGGTCGATCGCCGCGGCCGGATCGATCGTACCGCCCCTCCTGGCCGACCCGCGCACGCCGCTTCGCGCGGCGCGTCGCCGGTGCGGCGCGCCGGCGGCTGCCTGCTTGAGATGATGCCGCCTTACATCACGGTGCTGACGGCGCCGGTACCCAGCGAGCGGGAACGGTTGACGCGCGAGGTTCGTCGTCGCGTGAGGCGAGTGGTCAAGCCGGGCGCGCCGTTGCCGGACGCGTCGCCCTATCCCGGTCATTTTGCGCTCGTTCGCAGTGTGGTCGAGGGGCTGCGTGCTATCGGGGCCGACTTCAATTTCAATCCCGGGCGTTCGAGCGAGCTGGCCCGCATCGTCTATGCGCCAGCGAACGAGGCGCTGCTGCAGGCTGCGACGCTCAAGCGCCAGGGCCGCATCGACTATCTCGTCGCGGGACCGGTCAACGCGCTCTTCGCGGACGAGTGCGATGCGATCCTGCAGCTTCCCGAGATCGATCGGATCATCGTTGCCCACAAGTGGGCGCTCGAATTCTTTCGCGAGGCACCCGCACTGCTCGGCAAGAGCGTTCCCTGCCCGTGCGGTGTCGACACCGAGGTCTGGAAACCGTCCGGCGCGAGCCACAGGCCGCTCGGCCTGGTGTATTGGAAAAGTGGCGGGGAAGCGTTCTGCGAGCAGGTTGAACGGATCGTACGAGCGTGTGGGCTCGAGCCGCGACGCGTCCAGTCGCGTCACGGCGAGCACGCGATGTTCAGTCCGGCCGACTATCGGCGGCTGCTCGATCAATCGGCGATAGGGATCTTCCTGAGCAGCTTTGAAACGCAGGGACTGGCGCTGGCTGAAGCGTGGTCGATGAACGTTCCGACTCTCGTCTGGGATGCACAGGGTGTGGCCGAGTGGCGGGGGCGCAGCTTTCAGTCGCGTTCGTCCGCGCCCTACCTGACGCCGGCAACCGGCCGCTCGTGGCAGACCATCGACGAGCTCGAGCCGCAGCTGCGCGGGGCGCTGCTCGATGGTTGGACCTTCGCACCGCGCGAGTGGACCCTCGCGAACATGACCGATGCCATCTGTGCAGCGCGCCTGCTCGAGATCATCCGATTCGGCGCGATGCAGGTGCGGGTGGCTGGATGACGCCATGTTGAAAGGCCTGGCGCTGGGCATTCGCAACCGGCCGCGAATGATGGTGCGACAGCTTCGCAATCACGCCCGCCTCGCCGCGCTGCAGCGCGAGCGGTCGCTGCAGGTGCACCTGGGCTGCGGCGACGATCGTCTGCCCGACTTCGTCAACATCGACTACCGGCCGACCCCTGCCGTGGACGTGGCGATGGATCTGAGTCTGCCGCAGCTGGCCGACGGCTCCGTCGCCTTCGCGTTCAGCAACGCGTTCTTCGAACATCTCTACCGGCGGTCGCGCGGGCCACATCTGCAGCGCGTGCGTCGCGCGCTCGCGCCCGACGGCGCCTGCTGTTACATCGGTATCCCGTACTTTCCAAACATCGCACGGTTGTATCTCGAACGGGGTCCTGGTACCGCCGGCCCCGTCTTCGACCTCTACAATGTCTACCGCTACACTCACGGTGATCCCGAAGGACAGCAGGCCTGGTGGCTCGGTCAGCTTCACAAGAGCCTGTTCGACGATGACGAGGTCGCCGCGCTGCTGACGGCGAGCGGGTTCGGCGCGCACGCGATGTTCTGTTACGGCTATCCGGGCGACGTCAATGAGGTGCCGGTTACGATGGGCTTTTATGCCACCTGCGAAGCGATCACTTCGGCGGATGTGCGGCGGCGCTGCCTGTCGTTCCTGGGGCGTTTCGCCGACACGCGAGTCCGGCTCGCGACCGTCGAGTGGCTCCCGCGCGCCTGATCGCTGTCTGGACTGAAAATGGTTCTACCGGTAGACATCACCGATGGGTTTTGAAACCAACGCCGCGGCCCTGCTGCTCAAGATGCGTCGCGACGGAGTCGGTCTCGGTCACATCTTGACACTCGGCCATCAACACCTGCACCTGGAGCCGGCCATGTACCGGCGCGTGCTGGCGCGGCTCGCTCAGCCGCTCGCCGACGAGGTCCCGGTCTACGCGGACAGTCTGCTCAAAGCCCTGGGAGCAACCGGTGTGGAAGCGCTTGACGCGTCGACCTATGAAGGCGCCACCCGCGTCCACGACCTCAACCAGCCCGTGCCGGTGGCATGGCATGAACAGTTCGACCTGGTCTTCGACGGCGGCACGCTGGAGCACGTGTTCAACTTTTCGACGGCGCTCGCGAGCTGCATGCAGATGCTGAAGCTGCATGGACGGTTCGTCTCGGTGACGATGCCGAACAACTGGTGCGGCCATGGCTTCTACCAGTTCTCGCCCGAACTGTTCTTCCGTGCCCTGAGTCCCGACAACGGCTTCTCGGTCGTCGAGCTGTATTTTGCCGACGTCGAGGGACGGCATTTCTATCGCATCGCCGACCCGGCGCTGGTCCGGGAGCGGGTGCAGCTCTGGACCAGCGACCCCGTCTTTCTGCTCGTGCACGCGCGTCGCGACGCGGTGCGGGAGGTCTTCGCCACGGTGCCGCAGCAAAGCGACTACGTCAGCGACTGGACCGGCGAGCGGCCGACCGTGATTCCGAAACGATTCGAGGCCTGGAAGGAGTCGCCGATCCTGCGGCCCGTCCGTCGCCTCCGCCGCCAGATGCTGCGGCGGCGTCACCGCCGGATCTTCTCGTTGGGCAACCGCGCCTTCTACCAGCCGGTCGATCTCCGGATCTGACGTGCCCCGTTTCAAGCTGACGATCGAATATGCCGGCACGCGGTACAGCGGCTGGCAGATTCAGAAGAACGCGAAGACCATCCAGGGCGAAATCGACCGCGCCGTCCGCACCGTGACCGGACGCCAGGACTTCGAGCTGTACGGATCAGGACGCACCGACGCCGGCGTTCACGCCCTCGGCCAGATCGCCCATCTCGACGTCAGCACCAGCCTGCCGGCCGAATCGCTGAGGCGCCGGCTCAACGACGAGCTGCCGGCAGACATCAACATTCTGGCGGCGGCGCAGGTGCCGCACCGGTTTCACGCCCGGCATCACGCGGTGGCGCGGCGCTATCTCTATCAAATCGCGCGGCGCCGCACGGCGTTCGCCAAGGCCTACGTGTGGTGGGTCAAGGAGCCGCTCGACGCCGTCCGGATGCGCGACGCGGCCCGCGCGTTCGTCGGCATGCGCGACTTTCGATCGTTCGCGGCGTCCGATGTGCGGGATGAGGGCGAGGCTCCACCATCGACGCTGGTCCTGGTCGATCGTCTCGACATCATCGAGTGCGGCGATCTGCTCCTCGTGAGCATCCACGGTTCGCATTTCCTGTGGAAGATGGTCCGCCGAATGGTCGGCGTGCTGGTGGAAATCGGACGCGGCGAAATGGCGCCGGGCGCAATCCAGGCGATGCTCGCGAACGGATCGACGGCCCCGGCGCGACTCACGGCGCCACCGTCGGGACTGTTTCTCGAGAGGGTCTACTACGAAGGGGACGCACAAGATACTCGACCCAGAGCCGCCACGCCGCTGTAGGCGGCCCCTTCACCTGCTGGCTGGACGCGGGTCGGTGGCCGCGAGCACCGGCCGGCCGTTCACGCGCAAGCCGAGCACGAGCCGGACCACTTCGTCGTAACTGGCTGTTCCCGCCTCGACGCGATTGGCCTTCAAGTACGAATCGTACACGCGCCACCCGGTCTCCGAGACGCGGCGGTTGACCTCGCGCAGGTAGCGGTTGCGGATCGCGTATAGATCAGCTCGCGGGCCCGCGCCCAGTTCCGCCGCCAACGCCGCCCGTTCCGGTCGGGTGACGGCACGTGCGAGCTCACCATACAGGAACAACCAACCGCTGTAGGCGTTGGGCGGTGATCCTCGCACGCATGACCGCCAGCCCGTGAAGTTCGCGTCGCCCTCGTCGGCGATTCCGGCCAGGTGGCTCCACTCGTGCGCGACCACGAACGGGCGCTCGAATGGGAGGAGCCCGCCCGCGATCAGCGTTTCGAGAAAGAACGGATCGGTCATCCCGTCCACGCCGGCGCGCCGGAAATACCAGTTGAGGATCGTCCGCTTCGGCCGGCCGGGCACTACATCGTGCCGAATGCCGGCTTCACCAACGGCGCGCGCGAAGTTCTCCGCCAGGTTGACGTCCACTTCTCCGTAGCCTGGCCACCCGATCGCATGGGCCCGCTCGTACAGTTGATTGATCTGTTTCACGGCGAGCCGGCCGGCGGCGGCTGCGGCTTCCGGCGTCACCGCAGAAGCGTCGTACGGGAGCACGTCGCGCATGCGCGGACGGCGGTAGTTGAGGCCCCAGATAATCAGAAACAGCAGGTACAGCGCGGCGGCGCCGACAACGGTGCGGCCGATGATGCGCAGCAGCCCGCGCAGCCGGTTCGGCGCATTCAGCACGTCGTCGAGACTCAGGACACTCCAGACCGTGACCAGGCCGGCCAGGAGCATGTCGAGCAGCGAAAAGGGGACGAGGTTGGAGAGGGAGGTCAGGGCCGGCTGCACCGCCGCGAAAACACGCGCAGAGTACCAACGGTCGATGATCGCTGGCGGCAGGGGGACCAGTGCAGCCCCCAGGGCGCACGCCACCACGGCCACCCCCCACCTCGTCTGGCTGCGAATGCGCATATTTCGCCGATGGCTCGTTGCGTCGGGTAAAATTCTGTGAAAAGTCGTGTTCAACGGGTTACACAGTTGTCAAGGTTGGCAGAGGAGGGCTTGGCGAGCCGGAACAGGTGCTTGTGAGAGCCCAACCGCATGTGTTAGGATGCTGCAGTTGCATTAAATGCATTTAGTGTTCGTTAAAGTCATTCGTGGCGACTCTCAAGCGCCGGGACTAATCGCCCGATAAGAACTGAGGACCCGCATGTCTCGCCTTCTCCCGGTTGCCCTCACGCTCATCGCCATCAGCGCTTTGCCCCTGACCGCACAGCAGCCCTCGACGAGGGTGGGCTCGGCCTCGAGAGTGGCGGTTGCCAGGGGAAAGTACGCCTTGACCATTATCCAGGGGAACGCGCTCGACTCGGCCAATGGCCCGATGAGCAACGTGGTCGTCCGGCTGCGCGATGCGCGATTTGGAAGAATCGTCGACACACAGTTGACCGACAAGTCCGGTCTCTTCACCTTCAGAGGCATCGACCCGGGCAGCTACATTGTCGAAATCGTGGCCAACGATCAGTCTATTCTCGCCGCCAGCCAACTGCTCAACGTGAACGCCGGTGAAGCGCTGTCGGCGGTCGTGAAACTGCCGTTGCGCGTTCCGCCTTTCGCGGGGTTGATTGGCGCTGCCGCCCCTTCGTCGGCCACGGCGATCGCGACCCAGGCAGTGGCAAGCGGCATCGTCGCCCTGGTCCCCACCAGCCCCGTCAGCCCGAATCAGTAAAGGTCGATGTTCGAGCCCACTTCTTCTAGCACCACACGATCGTCCGCGACGACGCGACCCGGGCCGGCTCCGCTCAGTGGCGCGACGACCGGTTCTTCCGGCGGTGTGTCTCCGGCGCCCGGCGCGCCGTATTCACCGGAAAACGAAGTGCACCTGCTCGATCGTCTGGCGGTGCTCTACCGTTACCGCCGGCTCTGCGTCACGGTCTTCATCCTCGTGACCGCGGCGATGATCATCCAGGGCTACAGCAACGTCAAGATTTACCAGGCGCAGGCGCGTGTCCTGATCGAGGACGAGCGCTCCACCGCCGTACCCGGCCTGCAGAACGAGCAGAACACCTACTACGAAGATCCCGAACCGTACTATCAGACCCAGTACAAGATTCTGAAGGGCCGCGACCTCACGCGCCGCGTGGTCCGCAAGCTGCACCTCGAGAACGTGCCGGAGTTCAACGGCACCAAGCCGCCGCCGCCGACTCCGCTTTCGCTGCTGAGCGATCTGAAGAAACGCGTCATGGGGGTGGTCAGCAAGCCCGCCGCGCCGGCGCCCGAGCCGCCCAAGGTGGATGAAACCGCTGACGAATCGGGAATGGTCGGGGCGTTTGTCGGCCGGGTTGACGTCGCGCCGGTGCGCGGCAGCCATCTGGTCGACGTCACGTTCGTATCCGAGGATCCGAAGTTCGCCGCCGCCGCGGTGAACGCGCTGATCGACGAGTACGTCAGTGAGAATCTCGAGATCAAGCTGCGTTCGACGCAGGGCATGCTGGAGTGGCTCGACACCGAGCTGGCGAACCAGCAGAAGCGGGTCGAGAGCAGCGAGCGGGCGCTGGCGGAATACCGCGAGAAGGAAAACGCGCTGTCGCTCGACGACAAGCAGAACATCGTGCTGTCGCGACTGAACCAGCTGAACGACACGGCGACCCACGCGCACAGCAACCGGGTGCAGAAGGAGTCGCTCTACAACCAGGTCAAAGCCATCGCCAGCGGCACCAATCCCGACGCGATTCCGATCATCGCTACGAATGCCGGCGTGCAGACCGCCAAGAGCAAGCTGGTGGATCTCCAGCGGCAGAAGGTCCAGTTGCTCGAGCGCTACGCCGACAAGCACCCCAAGGTGCTCGATATCAACGCGCAGCTGCAGGACGCGCAGCGGCAGCTCGACATCGCCATCTCCGGCGCGGTGCAGTCGGTGCGCAACGAGTACGAGACGGCCGTCATCGAGGAGCAGACGTTCGCGAAGAATCTCGAAGGCGCCAAGCACGAGGCGACCGACCTGAACCGCAAGGGCATCGGTTACGGCGTGATGGAGCGCGAGGCCAAGAGCAATCGTGAGGTCTATCAGTCGCTGCTGACTCGCGAGAAAGAACTGCGCGTGTCAGCCAACAGCCGTACCAACAACGTGCGCGTGGTCGACCGCGCCGAGATCCCGCACTCGCCCATCACGCCGGGCGGGCGGCGGACCTGGCTGATGTCGGCGGTGATCGGCCTGGCGCTGTCGATCGGCGTCGCCCTCGGCCTCGACTACATGAACGACACGATCAAGACGCCGGAGGACATTACCAGGCGCCTGAAGCTGCCGTTCCTCGGCCTGGTTCCCGCGGTTCGCGGCGACAAACACCCGCTGCTGGCGTCATCGCAGGTGCCGCACGATTTCGGTGAGTCGTTCCGATCGCTGCGGACCTCGCTGCTCTCCAAGTACCCCGACGAAGGCACGAAGATCGTGGTCGTCACCAGCGCCCAGCCCCTCGAAGGCAAGACCACGACGGCGGCCAACATCGCGATGGCGCTGGCCTACGGTGGTGCGCGCGTGCTGCTCATCGACGCCGACATGCGCCGGCCCGGCCTGCACCGGCCGCTGCGCCTGACCAACGAGCGCGGCCTGTCTCAGGTGCTGACCGGCCAGGCCCGCGTCCGCGACGTCATCCAGCGAACCGTGGATCCGAATCTGCTCGCGATCACCGCCGGTCGCACGCCGCCCAACCCGTCTGAACTGCTCTCCTCTGAGCGCATGAAGACGCTGCTGGCCAACCTCGCTCACGGTCCGTTCAACTGGATCATCGTGGATACGCCGCCGGTGCTCGCCGTCACCGACGCCGTGATCCTCGCACCGATGGTGAACGGCGTAACGTTCGTGATCGGCGCGGAAATGACGCGGCGGCGACTGGCCGAGCGCGCCATCGAGACGGTGATGCAGGCGCGTCCGCGCTACGCTGCCGTGGTGCTGAACAAGGTCAACTTCGAGAAGAACAAGTACTACTACTCGCGGTACTACGGCCATCAGTACAAGAACTACTACGCCGAAGCCGCGTCGTGATGTTCCGGTCGCGGCCTATCTCCTAATCCTCCTCATCGGCTGGACCCTCGTCGCATTCGCCGGCGCCTACCGCTGGACCACCGTCCCGCTCGGCGTGGGCGTGGTGCTGCTGCTGGCACTGGCGCGGCCATCGATCAGCCTCGGACCCGGACGACTGCTCGACTGGTCGCTGCTGGCCTGCCTGATTGCCGTCGCCGTCCAGCTGATGCCACTTCAGGCGGCGCTGCGCGATCGGCTGTCGCCCCAGGCGTATGCGGTCGACCGCATTGTCGCGCTCGATGCGCAACCGGCGGTCCGCCCGGCGCACCCGCTCTCGGTGGACGTCGAGTCGACCGGCTGGGCGCTGCTGCTGGGCGCGGCCTACGTCGGCGTCTTCTGGGGCGCGCGGGCGACGTTCTCGAGCCGCGGGGTCCGGACAACCGTTCGAAGCGTCGCCTGGATCGGGATGGCGCTGACGGCGATCGTCGCTGTACAGCGCGCGATCTCGCCCGCACTGCTCTACGGAATCTGGCGGCCGATCAGCGCCGGGGCATCCCCGTATGGGCCGTTCGTGAACCGTAATGCGCTCGCGACCTGGCTGGCAATGGCCGTCCCGCTCGTCATCGGCTATGCGGTGGCCCGCTATCAGTCTGGACAGACACGCCACCATGCCCTTCCCGGGACCTCGATCGACTCGATGCAGTTGTGGCTCGCGGCCTCGGTCGTCCTGATGACCGGCGGTCTGTTGGCCTCGATGTCGCGCGCGGGCATCCTCGGTGGCGGCGTCGGCCTGATCGCGTTCATCGTGCTCTCAAGGCAGCGCATCAAGAGCGGGACCAGCGTGGCGTGGATGTTCGGCGGCCTCGTGGCGCTGCTCGTGCTGGCTTCGGCCTACGCGAACCTGGGCAACCTGGCGTTGCGCATGAGCGAGACCACCGAACAGGGAGAGTGGGGCCGCCCGGCGATCTGGCGCGACACCTGGCGGATGGCATCGGACTTCATGGCGACCGGAGTGGGGGCGGGGGCGTTCGAGCGTGCGATGCTGGTCTACCAGCAGGGTTCGCGGCTGTTCTTCTTCAACCAGGCCCACGACGAGTATCTGCAAATTCTCGCCGAGGGCGGCCTGCTGCTCGCCATGCCGGCTTCAATCGCCGTGGTGTCCGCCATCGTGTTGATGGCCAAGTCGCTGCGCGCAGATGCGACGGCGATCTTCTGGATCCGCGCCGGAGCCATCTGCGGCACCCTCGCGGTGGCGGTGCAAAGCGTGTGGGACACCGGATTGCGGACACCCGCCAACGGCGTCCTGTTCGCGGCGATCGTCGCGATCGCCGTTCATGTGCCGCGCCCGGCGTCGCCGCAGGCCAGCGGCGGCCGGCGGCACTGAGCGAGTTTCAGCGCGAACGCATCTCGGCCAGCCGTCGCCACGTGAACACCACCCACGCCAGGGTGGCGAGCACCACGATGCGATCGAACTGTTCGACCATGAATCCTCCCCGGCCGGCAAGCCGCACAGGTACGTCGAACATCAGGACAGCCTGCAGGAGGAGCATCGGGATCCAACGTCGCGCCCCGCCCGGAGCATCGTCGCGAAACCAGAGGAAGGCGAACGCCGGGAGGATCAGAATCATGTTGTTGCCGTTGTGATAAAACGCGAGCAACGACCAGAGGCAGAACATCGCGGGAATCGCCAGGCCGCCTTGATCGAGCCGGCGCGATCGACCGCGCATCGCCACGCCACAGAGCACCACCAGCAGGGCGACGGAGCCGGCGATCCACGTCGCGTCGGCCAGGGCCGGGCTGGCCGTCACTTCTTGCGCCCAGGCGCGCAGGCTGGTGTTGCCAACCAGGCCGTCGGGACCCGAATATTCCGCGCCCAGGACCTGGAACCAGCCAATCGCCGTCGTCATCGGGCTCTCGCCGATGCGCACGTCGTAAACGGCCACGCCAAAGAACACCACGGCGCTGGCCATCAGCAGCGGCCGAACCCGACCGGTCACCAGCATCCACAACGCCACCGGTCCGGCGATGTGCGGCTTGAACAGTGCCAGACCGAGCGTGGCCCCGCTCGCCAGCGATTCCGAGTCGGCGATGAGGACCGCCACCCAGGCCAGCGTCATCGAGAGCAGGCTGAACTGCAGCAGCGTTCGCGGCGCCGCCCAGCACAGAAAGAACAGCACGGGCAACAGTCGGGCCGGCCAGGGGCGATCGTCACTGGACGCCGCGCGCACGACGATCCAGGGCAACACGGGCGTCAACGCCACCGCCACTATCGTCCAGCACAGCACGACCCATCCATGCGGCGCCAGCGCCAGCGGCGAGAGCATGGCGATGGCGTTGGGCGGATAGTCGGTGGTCGCGTCCGCGATGGTGTAGAGCGAGTCGCCGTTGATCAGCCAACCGCGACACCAGTCGACCATCAACCACAGATCCGAGGCGCGGCGGGGATCGCGGAGCGCCAGCGCGACGCCGACCGCGACATTGACACCGGCGGCGATGGCAAGCAGCGTGGTCACCAGCCGCACCGTCCCCGATCGTTCGATGGTCGGTGCCGCAGCCGATCCGTCTCGCGAGAGATCACGCATGAGCGGACCCACACTCGCGCGCGAACACCACGCTCAGCCAGGCGAACAAGCCGCAGGTGACCGCGGCCAGCACCACGCTCGGATCGATGATGGTGAGCGACCACACGACGTCGGGTACCCCTTCTCCGCGGATGCCGAACGGCAGGTAGAGGTTCAACGCAAATACCACGCTCAACGCCGCGAACACGGGCGCGAACGCCGGACGCAGGGCGGCAGCGATCGCCATCAACGGCAGGGCGAGGAAGAAATGGTTCTCGTGTACCTGAACTGACAGCGTGAAATATGCGACGACGACAAACGCACCGAGCGCTGCATGCAGACCGGGATCGCGCGCGTGCCTCGCCGTTCTCAGGGCCCAGATCACCGCGCCGGCCAGCAGGATCAACGCGATCACGCGCGGGTTCGGAACACCGTGCGCCATCGCGTCGGCGTGCGTGACGATTTCGGCGCGGGCTGTGAGCGCGGCGCGCACGCCTTCGCCTCGCGACGCAGCTGCCAGGATCAGGTAACTCACGATCCACCAGATATTGAATGCCAGGGCCGACAGCATGTCGTGACCGGCGAGCACCGCGACCGAGCGTAGCATCTGATAGCCCTTCCCCACCGCGATCACCGGCGCCGCGACGATCGTGGCGGCCATCGCCGACGCACATACGCCCTGACGCACACGTCTGGGACCGTCAGCCGCCTGCCCCGCGTTCCACAGCGCGAGCGCGACCACCGGTGCGACGAACAGCCCTTGCGGCTTCGTCAGAACGGCGGCCGCGAACAGCGCGCCGGCGAGCCACGGACGGCCGCACGACGCCGCCGCGACGGCGCCGACCGCCGGGATTGCGACAAACACATCGATGTAGCCGAGCGTCGTGATCATGAGGGCGGCTGGGTTCGCCCAGTACGCCATCGCCGCCCACCATGCGCGATCGGGACGGCCGGCGCGACTTACAGCCAGAAAGAGCAGCGCCGACAATGCCCCGTCGAGGATCACGATCGCGCCTTTGATCGTTCTGGTCAGCGCGACATCGTTCTCGAAGCGTCCACCATGCATGGCCATGTACACACGACCGACGATGGCCAGCTCGTCGAGCGCGAGCGGCGGGTACACCACTGGCGCATCGATGTCGCCGAACCTGACGGTATGTCCCTTCGGCCCGTACAGGTTCCACGGCCCACGCCTCGCGCCCTGATAGCTCCAGGCGCGCCACGAGTCGTCGACAGCCGCTACGCCGAGAGGAAGGATTGCGATGCGGAGGAGGGCGCCGACGATCAGCGCCGCGACGACGGAGGCGCGCATCGGCTCGAGCAGCGGAGAGAATCGGAGGGAGTTGCGCCGGCAGCGGCAGGCAGCCGAGGATCGACGGTGTCCTTCTTCGCGTCGGCGGCGGGAGGCCGCATCAGGCGATCATGGCGCGAAACAAGATCTTCCGCGCCGGCGGGTGCTTGAACAGGGCGCGGATGAGGGGACGATGCTCGTTGAAGCGAGCGGTTGCCCGCACGATCGGCATGATGCCGTCGGTATGAGCGAGGGCGAAGAAGCTGTCGATCGCCTGGTCGCTGAGAGAGGCGGCGACCGCGCGAAGCTCCTGCTGCGCCTCGAACTCGTCGGCAAGCTCCGAACGCCAGGCTCTTTCGTAGGCGGCGAGCGCGGATGCGTCGAGCCGATCGGCGGCCAGCGCCGCGATCACCACATCGGCCGCCAGCGCGGCGCTGACGATGCTGTAGTGAATACCGCCTCCGGTGGTCGGCTTCACAAGACCGGCGGCGTCCCCGATCGCCAGCACCCGATCGCTGTAGGTGCGACCGACGGGACCGAGCGGCAGAATCTTCACGCGGGGCGCCGCGTCGCCCCGCCGCACGCCCCATCGATCGGCGACCCGTTCGACCATGCGCTCGTAACAGACGCGAACGTCGCGGGACGCCATCACGCCGATCCGCACGCACGATCCGCCGGGGCGCAGCACTGGCACGGCCCAGGCAAAGCCTCCCGGCGCCACTTCCTGGCCGAAATGCAGCTCGACGTCGCCGGGGCGGGTCGCGGACAACTCGCGCTGGGCGGTCTGCAGATACGACGTCGGTAAACCGAAGCCGAAGCGCCGCTGAAGCCTGTAGCTGGCGCCGCACGCGAGCACCACCATTCGTGCGTGCACGACGGCACCGCCGATCGTGGCGCGCGCGCCGGCCTCATCGGTCTCCACGGCGCTGACGCGGGCACCGACGCGGATTTCGGCGCCGGCGGCCAGCGCCCGATCCGCGAGCGCCCGATCGAACACCGGTCGATCGATGACGGTCGCCAGTGGCACCGGGGTGGCGTAGTCCACCGGGATGCCGCCCGGCGACAGGAAGCGCACCGATGTCAACTGGTTGAGCGTGGCGCTGTCCGGCAGGTCGAACCGGGCGAAGCTGTCCGCGGAGAGAACGCCGGTGCAGTGAACCGGATCACCGACACGCGCATGCTCCTCACAGACGAGCGTCCGTATGCCGCGTTCCGCCAGACGTGCTGCCATGAACAGCCCTCCCGGGCCCGCGCCCACGATGAGGACCTCGATCAGTCTATCCATGAGTTGGAGCATTATAAGCGGAGTATTAAGGGAGGCGCCGGTTGCGCTTCCCCCAAGCGCCCGTACCGGTGATCCAGAACGACACCATGATCAGTTTGAGGTCGAGCCAGAAGCCTGCCCGCTTCAGATAGACCCGATCGAGACGGAACTTGCTGGTGCGGGAGATATCGCGCGACGCATAAACCTGGGTCAGTCCGGTCAGCCCGGGCCTGATGCTGTGACGCGCGTCATAGCCTGGAATCTGATTCAGCTGCACCAGCTGGCCGTCGCCGCGCACCTCGACCTCGCCGGGCCTGAGCGGCCGCGGCCCCACGAAGCTCATGTCGCCGGCGAAGATGTTCCAGAGCTGAGGCAGTTCGTCCATCGCCGTCGATCGCATGACGCGGCCGACGCGCGTGATGCGAGGGTCGTTCTCGGTCGCCTGCACCGGTCCGGTGCGCGCTTCGGCGTCGGGAACCATCGATCGGAATTTCAGCGCGTCGAAGGTTCGTCCGCTAAGGCCGACGCGCGCCTGGCGGAAGAACACCGGGCCGCCGTCCTCGAATTTGATGGCCGCCGCGATCAGCGCCCAGAGCGGCGCCGACACCAGCAGGCCGACGCCCGACAGCGTGCAGTCGAACGCACGCTTGATCATGCCGCCCGCTCCGCGCCGGCGACGCGCTCGAACAGGTCGTGGTAGGACTGCACAGCGATCTTGCGATCGTACTGCCGGGCGGCCAGCCGCGCCCGCCCGCCCATGTCGCGTGTCATCGCCGGGTTGTCGTGCATGGTGGCAATGGCATCGGCAAGCGCCGCCGCGTCGCCCGGCGCTGCCACCAGACCGCAGCCGCTCTCGCGCGCCAGTTGCGCCGGTTCACTGCTCGGATCGGTGGCGGCGATGTACGGCCGGCCCGCTGCGAGGATCCCGTAGACCTTGCTCGGCACGATGAAGCCTTCGATGCCGGCCTTCAACGACACGAGAAACGCATCGGCCGCCGCGAATGAATCGTGCAGCAGCGCCTTCGGTTGATACGGCAGGAAACGCACGTTGGTCATGCCGCGCGCCACCGTGATCGCTTCCAGCGCCTTGCGCTTGGATCCGTCGCCCACGATCACCACGGTCAGCCGCTCCTTCGACCGAAGCCGGTCGGCCGCCTCCACCAGGACGTCGAGGTTCTGCGACAGGCCGACGTTTCCCGAATGCATCAGCACGAAACGATCGGCGAGCCCATGCTCGCGCGAAAAGGCGTTGTCCTTGGGTCCCGGGACAATGGCGTCGCAGTCGGCCCAGTTGTGGATGACCTGGATGCGAGCCGGATCGGCGCCCTTCTCTTCGACCAGGCGGCGGCGCATGCGGTCGCCGAGCGCGACGATGGCATCCGCGCTGCGCAAGAGATACCGGTTGATGCGATCGAGCGCACGGTTGACCGCGCGGTTGTGAAAATCCTCGAGCAAGGTTGCCACTTCGGGAAAAATATCCTCACAGAGGAACACGAAGGGCGCGCCGGTGCGCCGCGCGGTCCACAGCGCCGTCAGGCCGACAATCGGCGGATCGGTCAGCGACACCACCAAATCCGGCCGGTCGACGCCGAAGCTCGCCGCCGTTGCGGCGCCGAAGTAGCTGACGTAGTTCGAGGCGCGAGCGACGAAGCGGCCGGGATGGAGCTTGGTGCCGTTCGCCCGCCTGATGTCGACGCCGCGATGCTGCTCACGTGTCACCAGCCTCGATCGCGAACCGATCTCCGCTCGCGAGGCGTTCAGCGATCGCCCGGCCACGACCGTCACCTGTGTCCCGTAGCGGCTGACCAGGTCTTCCGCCAGCTCGGTCAGCAGTTGCCCGGTCGCCGCCTGATCGGGCCAGTACGATCGGTTGAAAAAGCAGACCTTCACACCACCGCCTCGCGGTGGGCGCGATACCAGTCGATCGTGCGCCGCAGGCCGGCGCGAAAGTCGGTGGTGGCAGCAAAGCCGAACCGTCGCGCCGCCCGGGTCACGTCGAGCATGCGCCGCGGCTGACCGTCGGGCTTGGTGCGATCGAAGGTGAGCGTGCCGGTGAATCCGGCCTGCTCGGCGATCAGCTCCGCGAGCTCGCGGATGCCGATCTCGAAGCCGGCGCCGAGGTTCACGGGCTCGGGGCCGTCATAAGACTCGGTCGCGAGCACGATGCCTTCGGCACAATCCTCGACGAAGAGAAATTCCCGGGTCGCGTTGCCGGTACCCCAGCAAACCACTTCCGGGGCGCCGCTCTCCGCCGCCTCCACGCATTTCCGGATCAGCGCCGGAATCACGTGCGAGGTCTTCTCGTCGAAATTGTCGTGCGGCCCGTAGAGGTTGACCGGCAGCAGGTGGATCGCGTTGAAGCCGTACTCCTGGCGATAGGCCTGCCCCTGCACCAGCAGCATCTTCTTGGCAATCCCGTACGGGGCGTTGGTTTCTTCCGGATAGCCGTTCCACAGATCGCGCTCGAGGAACGGCACCGGCGCCAGCTTGGGATAGGCACAGATCGTCCCGATGCCGACGAATTTCTCCACCCCGCTCAGGCGCGCGTGCTCCATGGTCAGGGCGCCGAGCATCACGTTTTCGAAGAAGAACCGGCCCGGCGACTCGCGATTGGCGCCGATGCCGCCGACCACCGCTGCCAGATGGAGCACGACGTGCGGCTGGAAATCGGCATACATCCGCTCGACGTCCGCGACCCGCGTCAGATCGTATTGCGCCTTGCGCGGCACCAGCACGGTGCAGCCCCGCGAGGCAAGCGCCGCGACCACATGACGGCCGAGGAACCCGCTCCCGCCGGTCACGACGACGCGCTTCGATGCCAGACTCGCCATGGTTCAGATCTCCGCTCTCACGGCGTGCGCGTCGATTGGAGGCGCCGCGACGCGCGCACGCTCGAGCGCGTGGCGGCCGATCACGAGCACGTCCATGCTCGTTCGCAGGAAGCAGTCGAGCGCCTGCGCGGGCGTCAGCACGATCGGCTCGTTTTCGTTGAAGGAGGTGTTGAGGAGCATCGGCACACCACTGAGCCGGCCGAACGCCTTGATCAAGCGGTAGTAGCGGGGGTTGGTCCGGGCGCTCACCGTCTGCAGGCGTCCCGAACCGTCGACGTGGGTAATGGCCGGCACCACGGCGCGCTTGTCGGGACGAACCGGGTAGACCTGCAGCATGAACGGGTCGGGCACCGCGCCAACGAAGTACTCGTCGAGCGCTTCTTCGGCAACCGACGGCGCGAACGGACGGAAGCGTTCCCGGAACTTGATCCGGGTATTGATGATTTCCCGCATATCGGCGCGGCGCGGATCGGCAACGATGCTGCGATTGCCGAGCGCACGCGAACCCCATTCCATCCGTCCCTGATACCAGCCGACCACCCGTCCGTCGGCGATCTGCTTCGCCGTCCACTCGTCGAGCGCCGCCTCGTCCGTCCAGAAGCGGCGGGCGCAGCCGCGCTGGGCGATCGCTGCTCGTTCCGCGTCCAAGGCCGTCGCGATCACATCATCGTCGAACGCCGGTCCCCAGTAGCCGTGCTCCATGACGAAGCCGCGCGGTCGACCCTCGATCTGGTTCCAGGCGTAGAAGGCCGCACCCAGCGCGGTGCCGTTGTCGCCGGCGGCCGGCTGGATGAAGATGTCGCGGAAACCGGTCTGCTCGCGGATTTTGCCGTTGGCGACACTGTTCATCGCGCAACCGCCGGCCAGGCACAGCGTCGTGCTGGCGGTCGTCTTCTGAACGTGACGCAGCAGGTGAAGGGCGGCGCGCTCGTAGGCGACCTGGAGGGACGCGGCGATCGCCTCGTGCTTGTCGCCAACCGGTTCGTCGCGCCGCCGCGCCGGACCGAGCAGCGATTCCAGTTTCGGCGTGAACACCGGGCCCAGCGTCGGCGCCCCGTCTTCCCACGTCATCTGCACGCCTTCCGACCAGTGCCGGAAGTACGACAGGTCGAGTTCGAAGCCGCCATCGTCACGCAGGTCGAGGAGCGACTCGATCTCACGGGCGTAGTGCGGCTCGCCATAGGGAGCGAGACCCATCACCTTGAACTCGTCGCCGTAGTGGGGAAACCCGAGATACTGGGTGATCGCCAGATACAGCAGCCCCAATGAGTGGGGGAAGAACACATGGCCGTCGATCGTCATCCGCGATCCGGCCAGGCGGCCCCACGAGGTGCTGACGAAGTCGCCGAATCCGTCGATGGCGCAGATCGCCGCCTGATCGAAGGGCGAAACGAACGCGGCGCTCGCGAGATGCGCAGGGTGATGCTCGACATAGCGCAACCGTGACCGCACCCGCGCTTCGTCAATCCCCAGCGCACCGGCGATGGTGGCGGGGAGCGCGCGCAGGCTGACGATGTTACGGGCTCGCGAGGCCACGGTACCTCTGGGCCGGTGACGGAGAAGGAACCAGGCCTTGCGGAGAAGGTGCGCGCGCGGATCGCGCGACACCGCGAACAGGTCAACGTCGGCTGGCGTGATCCCAGCCATCGTCAGGCACGCGAGCATGGCCTGTCGAGGAAAGCCGGCGACGTGCTTGATGCGGCGGTAGCGCTCCTCTTCGACCGCCGCCACCAGCTGGCCGTCGCACACGAGCGCCGCCGAAACATCTCCGTGATAGGCGTTCAGACCGAGAATGTTCACGATGCTGCCGGCAGCAGTGCCCTGAAACGGTCACGAAACCGCTCATCGGTGAACTGTTGCAGAAACCGCGCCCGGCCGCGGGCGCCCATGGCCGCGGTCGCCGGCCGATCGCGAAGCACGCGTACGACGCGATCCACCAGCTGCGCGCGATCCCCCGGCTCCACGAGCCATCCGGTTTCACCGTCGGCGATGATTTCAGCGGCGGCGCCCCGGCTACCGACGCAGGCGCGAGCGGCCCGCATCGCTTCGACGAAGACGAAGCCGAAGCCCTCGTCGCGACTCGGCATCACGAACGCGGTGCAGCGCTCGTACTCTCGCCGCACTGCCTCATCGTCGAGCCGACCGAGGAAAATCACGCGATCACCGAGCGCGAGCGACGCCGCCTTCTGTTCGAGGCGGATGCGATCGTCGCCCTCGCCGACGATCCGCAACGACGCTCCGGGGACAGCCGCGGTGACCTCGCGCCAGACGTCGAGCAGCGGATCGTGTCCCTTGTAGCGTTCATCGACAGCCATGCGGCCGACGATGAGTGCCGAGGGCGGTCCCGCCGGAGCGTGATCCGCGCCGGCAACCGGCTCGATGCCGAGATGACAGACGTCGACGGCATGGCCGGCGAAGCGTGGGTTGGCTTTCTGGAAACCGTCGCGGGTGAAATGTGAAATCGCCATCAGGCGGGCTGCACGATCGAGAGCAGTACCCTGGAGCCAGCTCACCGGCCGCCACGCCTCGACGCCGCAGAGAATGGTGATGACCGAGGCGCCACGGGCGGCCAACGCCAGCGCTGCGGGCGCCAGTTGCAGATGGGTGACGATGACGCGTGTGCGTCGGTCGGCGGATGCCGCGAGACGGAGGGCGGCGGCGACGAACCGCCACGACTGCCCTCCGGCACCGCGCACGGTGGCTGGCCCGAGCCGAGTCACCGACTCCGGCTCGTGCAATGCCAGCACCGTGGCGTGGTCGAAGGTATCGGTCACCAGGCGCGCCAGCCTCGAGATGCCGTCGGGGCCGCACAGGTTCGGCGTTAGCACGATGACGCGGTTGGACACGTTAGAGGAGATCCGCGTAGAGACTGGCCATGCGTGGGGCAATGGTGTCCCACGAGTAAAATTCGCGGGCGAAGCGCGCCGCGCGCTCGCCCATGAGGGTGCGCCGCGCCGGGTCGTCCACCAGGATCGCGATCGCCGCGGCGATCGCCGGGGCGGTCTGCTCCACCCAGAGACCGCACTGATGGGTCTCGATCTCCCGCCACGGGCAGGTGCGGGTCGCGACGACCGGGACGCCGCTGGCCAGCGATTCGACCACCGACAGGCCGAAGCTCTCGGAGTCCGAGCTCTGCACCATGACGTCGGCGTCCTTCAAGAGCGCCCACTTCTCGGCGCCGTGAATGGCGCCGAGCGCGTGCACGGCACCGGCGGCGCCTGAAAGTCTCCGCCTCAGCGCCGGCACCAGGCCGTGCTCGTCCGGGCCGGCCAGCACCAGATGGATCGACGGATGCGCCGAGCGGGCAATGGCAAAGGCGTCGGCGATCAGATCCAGGCGCTTGATGCGGTGCATGCGCCCCAGGAACAGCACGATGAAGGCATCGGCGGGAATGCCGAGTCGGGTGCGAAAGCCGCGCGAGGCGGCGCGCGCGCCACTGAGATCGACGCCGTTGGGCACGACCTCGATCGGAACGTCGAGGTCGAGGGCACGCAGCGCCGCCGCTTCCTGCTCGGAGGTCGCGTGCAGGAGCGCGGCGCGCTTCACGTTGCCGGCGTCGAGCAGCGCCCAGGCCGCCGCCTTCCTTGCCCGGCCGCGCCGCATCGCCTCAGGCTGCAGCATGCCGCGCGGAGAAATGACGTAGGGCACGCGGCCGGCGCGGGCCAGGCGCGACGCCCACCACTCAGGTACGTTCCACAGCCCATGGATGTGACAGACGTCGGCCAGCGCCAATGCTTTGATCAACGGCGCGCGCAGGCGTCCGCCGAAGAAGCGGCGCGGAAAAGCACGCGCGGCGTATTGGACTGGGACGCCGCAATAGGCGTCGCCATCCGACGGTGAGGCCGGCAGGCTGTCGTCGCCATTCGCGGTCGTCGTCACCACTTCGACCTCGACGCCGGCGCGCTGAAGGCCCTGACACAGCCCGAACACCGACGCGGGGGGGCCGCCGTAGGGCAAAGCCGGCGGAAAGTAGGGCGTGACGTGGAGAACCTTCACCGCTCACGTCCGATGGTGTTCGGCCGCCGTCATCACGAATTCTCCGTCGGCGGCCGACTGCCTGGCTGAGTACCTGGATCAACAGGAACCGGTCGAGCAGTACGATCGGCCCGCCGAGATAGACCATGAAGCCGACGGTAACGCCGAGCATCGTCGCCCACGACCGCTCGAAGAGGTACAAGGAAATCCAGAAGGACACCGTCGCGAACGCGACGAACAGTTCCTTGTGCCAGATCACCGAACGGAACAGTGCGTAGCAGGCGCCGACGAAGACGCCGTAAGCGAACACCGGCAGAAACATCCAGACGTAGCCGAAATCGATGTAGGCCTCGGCGGAATAGCCGAACGCGATGCTGGTGTTGACCTCGCGTCCCGCCACCGCCATGTTCGCGTACTTGCGAACCTCGTCGCTGTCGGAGGGGAGCTCGCCTTTGTTGGGAAAGAACACGCGGGGCGTGACGATGTGGAGCAGCGCGGCCCCTAGGATCTGCCCGTCGGTGTGGGGAATCACCGACGGTACGCGTTTGAGCGCCAGCGCCGGATAGTAGATCGTCCACATCCGATCGACGAGCTGATCGGCGGTCTTCCAGATGCCTTCGGCGTCGTTCTTCATGAACGAGGACGTCAGATCTTCGACGCGATTGATGCGGGTGTTGCGGGAGCCAGAAAACTGATCGAGCTCGACGTACTCGTGGCGGTAGTCCGTGCGGATACCCATCCACAGCACGCCCAGCGCGCCAATCAGGACCGACGCGGCCGCCAGTGCCATCCAGTGTCTTCCATTGCGGCGATCGAACACCTCCAGCACGGCGAGGATGGCGAGGACGATCGGCTCGCGGAACCCGGCGAAGAAACCGGTGATGCCCATCACGATCTCGATGGCCACGACCAGCGCCACGAGACCGAAGCGCGACGGCGGTGCGCACAGGCGGCGCAGGATCAGGAACAGCACGCCGAGCCGCGCAGAATCGAACGTGGTGATGATCTGTCGCAGCGACGGATAGTCGGGAGCAACCGCCGTCAGCGTGCCCTCGAGGCACACGGTGACGACGTAGACGGTGATGAGCAGACCGAATGAGAATGCAAAGCCCGGACGGGGCTGATCGGGATCCGGCGCCCTCTTGACAAACAGGCCCAGCCGGATGCCGGCCGCGATCGACAGGCAGCAACCAAGCGCGATCATGACCATCGGACGCCAGTCGCTGTCGTAAATGGCCATCACTTCGCGACCGGTCAACCCGTAGTACAGGAACCCGAGGTTGCCCTGCATCCAGTGGAACGACAGCGCGATCGGCAGCACGAACAGGCCGTCTCCCGTCATCACCAGGCGGACGCAGATCATCAGCGTCATGACCGATACGCCGGTGAGCCAGTCACCGGTCACCAGGCCGGCCACCAGGCCAGCCGCGCCAAGGCCGATTAGTTCGAGATCAGAGATCCGCATGCATCTGTTCTTTCAGGATCGATGTTGAAGGCCGCACTCCACGCCGCCGCGAAACGCCCTTCGCTGTAGCGATCGGCCGATGTCAACGCGGCGCAGGCCGCCCGGCGAAGTTCATCGGGGCGGGTCAGGAAGAATTCGAGACCCTCGGCCATCGCCTCGGCGGTGACCTCGGCACAGACCCAGCCGTTGTCGCGGTGGGCCACCAGATCGGGTAAGTCTCCACTCATGGTGACCACGGACGGAAGGCCTGACAGTTTCGCCTCGAGCACGACGTTGCCGAACGCCTCTCGCTGTTCCAGCCGGCTCGGGCAACAGTGCACGCTGGCCCGGCTCATCAACGCGGGCACGTCCTCGCGCCATCCGAGAAAGTTGACCGCACGCTCGAGATCGGGGCGTGCCGCACGTGCGCGCAGTGAGGCTCGGTGACCGCGATAGGCCGGCGATTCCCAGCCGTCCATGTCGCCGATCACGTCGATCGTCGCGTCCACGCCGCGGCTACGGAGCAGCGCCACCGCCTCCAGCAGGACGTCCACGCCTTTTTCGGGAATGATCTGGCCGACGAAGATGATCCGTCCGGGCACCCGCGGGCCGTCGGCGTTCCATGACGTGTCGCGGCGGGCCGCCATGTTCGGAATGGTCCGCACCTTGTCCGGACGGATCGCCACGGCCAGGGTCTCGCGCCGCGTAAAATCGGAGTTCGAGACGAACAGATCGACGAACGGATCGATCGCATATCGCCACAACAGCTGATAGAAACGGCCGGGCGCCGGTGCATTGCCAAGGCGCGCGATGACGCGCACGCCTCGTGCGCGGAGCCACAACAGCGCCAGAAGATTGCGCAGCACTGCCTGATAGTCGGGGAGAAACAGGTGCGTAGGCCGAATCCGCCGCGAGACCCGCAGCAGGTCGCTACTCACTCTGATGACTTCCACGGCCATCCTGCCGATCACGAGCGGCGTCAGCCGCCGTCGCTTCAACGGGTACCAATACGGTCCGATCGACCAACTGGCGCCGCTCTTTTCCGCCAACGGCGTGATCCGGAAATGTTCCCAGCCGTTGACGATGGCGTGACAGGCGGCGCCGCTCTTGCGGGCAGCGTGCAGCACCTCGAAGGTCATGCGTTCGAGACCTCCTGCAATCACCATCTGGCCGCAGCAGGCGACGATGCGGCAGGAGGCCGACTTCCAGTCGGGCTCCGGTCCGGGGGAGCGCGGCATCACCGATCGGGCGGCGCGCACCACGCCAGCGGTCATCGAGTCGAAGCTGTAGGCCGCAATGAGCGCACGGCACGCCGGCCCCCAATCGTGTCCTTCGGCCTTACGATGGCGTACTTTCGCGAGCGTCATCGCCAGCGCCTCGATGTCGTCCAGCGGATAGACGTAGCCGGTCTCGCCGTCGCGAATCAGATCGGGCGCGCAGCCGACGGCGTTGCTGACCACGCATGGCAGCCCTGTCGCCAGCGCCTCATTGACGACCAGGCCCCAGGTTTCCGGAAAGTCACTGGGCAGCGTCAGGCAGTCTGCGAGCGCATAGGGTTCGCCGAGCTGACTCTGATTGAGGAAGCCGACCATCTTCAGCGACACGCCGAGCCGCGCCGACTCCTCGCGCACTGCGCGCTCGAGCGGACCCGAGCCGACGACCAGAAGGGTTGAGCCCGGCGCCAGCCGCGCCAGCGCGCGAACCACGTTCACCGGCCGCTTGGAGGCGATCAGCTTGCCGACAAACAAGGCCACGAACGCGCCGGGGTCGATGCCCCAGCGTCGACGCGCGGCGACACGAACGTCCCGCCGCTGGTAGGGCGCCGCCGCCGTCGCGAACGCGTCATTGTCTATGGCGTGCGGCACCTTGAACACCCGGTAGTCGGGCGCGCCGTACCAGCGCAGGTAGTCGCTGACACGGACCCCAGGCGACAGGAACCCGTCGAACTGGCGCAGCAGGAAATGCGTCTTGAGGGCCCAGATCGAGCGTTTCCATCCCCGCGGACCGCTGAGGAGGTGCGAGTCGCCGCGATACAGCGTCGGCACGCCCATCCGGCGGCAGGCGTACAGCGCGCGGACCAGGGTCACCGAATACCAGCCGGTGATCATCACCACATCCGGAGAGGTGTCGGCGATCGCGCGGCCGATCTGCGGGACGTCCAACCCGGTGAACGAGCCGCTGTCGATCCGATCGTGCTGGTTGGACGGCCGTACGACGATCGATCGATAGCCGTCGGTCAGCGGAACGTCCCATTCGAACGCGTGATCGAAACCGACGCCCTGCTGTGCCGGCGTCGGCTCGGTCGCGTGCACGACCGTCAGCGCCAGTTCGGGCGCGGACGCCTGGATGCGCCGGAACCAGGGCGCGTAGTACTGAATCGGATGCGTGAGCACGGCGGTGAGCCGAATCGGCGTAGTCATACCGCGACCCGATCGAAAACGACCGCCAGTTGATGGGCAAGGTGGCGTGCCGACACGTCGGCGACGCGCGCGAGATGGACGTCTCGCTCGTCGTAGGCTGCCGCCGCTGCCAGCGCGCGCAGACCGCAGGCAACGTCGTCCACCCGTTGGTCGCCTGCATCGCCGTCGCCGTACGTCAATACGCGGACCGTCGGTTCCGTCGCGGCGGCCCGCAGGATCGAGACGACGCTGCTCGCCTCGTGAAAGAGCGCAAGAATCGGCCGCTTGGCCAGGAGCGCAGGAAACAGCTTGCTGGCGGTGTAGTGACGCTCCGAACTGCCGAGCAGCAGGATCGCAGAGGCGTCGACCAGAGCGCCCAGCGCATCCAGATAGTCGATCCGGCCCGGCACTTCGGTGACGACATCGGCGACGCTGTATTCGCGCGCGATCGGCAACACGCGCTGCAGCGTCGACTCGGACTGATTGCTGGTCCCGAAAAAGTGCAGGCGCAGCCGCGTCGCGCTCGCGTCTGCTGCGCGCGCGCGCGCGAGCCCGCGCAGCAGCAGGCGCAGCGTAGTGATGCCCTTGGGAAGAAGCGTGCCCACGTAACACAGGTGGACGAGGCCGTCGTTGGCCGGGACGCGGCGTTCGCTCTGGGGTCGGTGGCGGAGCGCCGCGAAATCGGCCGCCTCGAATCCAAGCGGGATGACGCTGTGCGGCAGCCGCGCCGCCGCTGGAATGCGTTCGACGATGCCGTCGATCGTACCTTGCGAGACAGCCACGATGGCGTCCGCCGCGTTGACCGCCCTGGGTTCGAGCCACCTGCCGAGCCGCCGCGATGCCCGGCTCTTCCGGTCTGGCGTGCCGTCCGGACCGCCGCCCACTGACTCGCCCCACGCACCCACCCAGGGATCCTGGTAGTCGAGCACGAACGGCACGCGGAACGTCGACTTCAGTCCCGCGCCGAGGAGCGCGGGATACACCGGATACACGGTGATGAACAATGCGTCGAAGCGCTCGGCCGACAGCAGCGCGCGGCAGGTACGGCGCAGACCGCTCATGGCGCGCAGGCCCAGATCGCCCAGGCCGACGCGGCGCGTCGCCGCGGCACGCCACGCCGGCGCACGTACCACGCGCAGCGAAGGCGGCACCAGCCCCTCGAGGGCGGGGTCGAGGCGCCCCTCATACGCCGAACGCTCGAGCGTGACCACGGTGGGCGACCATCCTGCTTCTTCCAGATACGGTGCGAGCAGGCGCACACGATGCGACGCCGCGCTCGAATCGGGCGGAAAATGCGGGCTCACCATCAGCACCCGTCGCATCGCTAGGTCGCCGCCTCGACGCTGACATCGGGAGCGGCCGAAAGGTGGCGATACAACCGCTCGTATTCGCCGGCAACGGCGCTGTCCGAGAAGCGCCGTTCGGCGTCTGCACGCACGGCCGCGCGATCCAGTTCTGGCAGCCGCGACACCAGCGCCGCCATCTCGTCGACGGTGTCGCACAGAAAGCCGGTGCGGCCATGATCGATCCCTTCGGGCACGCCGCCGCGCCGGAATGCAATCAACGGCGTACCGCACAGCATCGACTCGGGCAGGACGACCGGAAAGGGCTCTTCCCATTCGATCGGCAGCAGCATCGCCGCGGCGCCGCCGAGGAGGGTCTGCTTGGCGGCGTCGCCCACCGGTCCGATGTAGCTCACGAGATCGCCGTCGATGTGCGGTTTGATCGCGGCGTCGAAGTAGGCCTGCTCATGGGCGAGCGGCGAGATATTGCCGGCGACGATCAAGCGGCGCCGCAGCCGCTGCGCCACCGCGATGGCGTGATGGACCCCTTTGCAGCGATCGAGTCGGCCGAGAAACACCAGTGGCGCCGTGGCTGGATCGGTTCCCCCCGCGAACACGTAGCGTTCCGGCACCGCGCAGTTGTAAATCACCGACCAGTCCCCGCCGCCGGGTCGTCCGGTATCTCGAATCGCGGCGCTGACAGCGGTGTAATGCAGACGTCTGGCGCCCAGCCGCCGGGCCGTCGCCATGTTGTTGGGGTCGACCGTCCGCATGTAGGTCTGCACCTTGGGCACGTCGCGCGCCAACACCGGCATGAGATACGCGAGGCGGCCGAAGTTGTGAATGACGTCGAAGCGTCGCGGCCCGCGCAGAAACCGGCCCGCGAGCGTCATGGTGTTGCGGATGTTGCTCCAGCGCGTCCACTCCCCCTCCCGGCCGAACGGCTCGACCGTGCCGTTGATCTGGGAACCAGGCGCCGCCCACAACGTGACATCGTGGCCGAACCAGGTGAGCCGATCGGCCAGATCGGCAACCACCCGCTCGATGCCGCCATAGTGATCGGGCGGAACCTTGATGAAGGGGTCCATCAACAGCAGAATTCTCACGCCAGCGCCTCATCGACGAGCGCCAGGAGGCGTCCGCGCTCCAACTCGTGCTCCCAGTGCCACCGTCGCGTTGCGGCGGTCCAGGCCGTCCGCTTCGCGCAATCGAGCTCCGCCGGATCGCCGGCCCATCGCGCAAACGCGGCCGCGAGAGCGTCGACGTCTCCGGGCCGCACCAATGCGGCGGCGCGGCCCAGGTCAATCCCCAGGGCGTGCTGCCCTGGCGTGTCGGTGACGGCGACCGCCACGCCGGCGAGGATGTAGGTGAACGCCTTGTTGGTCAGGCAAATCTGCCGGTTGGTTGGCGTCATTTGCTCGAGCGCCAGCCCCACGTCGTAGCCGCGCGCGCAATCCACCATCGCATCGGGAGGCGCGGGCGGCAGATGGACCAGCTCCGTGCGAGGCGCCCGCGATGCTGCCAGCGACCTGAGCGCCTCGAAGTAGCCAGGCTGGGCGCGGCCCCGCAGCGCCAGGTGGGCGGAGACGCTGGCGCGCCCGAGCGCGAGAATCGCGTCCTCGAGCCCGCGGCCCGGTCCGATGGTCTGGCTGAACCAGTACACCCGCAGCCGCGCGGGATCGACGCGCCCGACATCCGGAAGCCGCACTGGAAGGGGAAAGGTGTTGGTGATGACGGTTGGGCTGATTCCGTCACGCGTTCGATAGGCTGACGCGATCGCCTCACTCGAGGTGGTCACGAATGCCGCGCCGCTCATCACCGCGCCTTCCACGCGAGCCGAGAGGGAATCGACCAGCGGCGCCTCTGCACCGGATGTTTCCCCGCTGTGAAAATCCTCGAGGTCGATACCGTAGGGCGTCCGCGATCGCCGCGCCCCTTCGGCGATCGCCGCCAGCGCCCCGGTCGTGCCGCCGTAGATGAGATCGCCGGGGTTATCGACGATGGCGCGCACGAGCTCGGTGTGGACGCGGCCGAAGCCACGCGCCACCAGCGGCAGCGGAAGATGCGCGGCGCCGACGGTCCGGGCCACGGCCCGCGCGGCACGAAAACGGGCGCCGGTCCACCAGTAGGTTGCGCCGGACGCGCCGCGACGGTAGTCGATGATGTCGGCCTGCCAGGCGCGCCTCAACGCCACGTCACGGTCGGTCTCGACTGCCCATGGTTCGTGGCGGGTGGCGATCACCCGCACGTCGTAACCGTCGGCCGCCAGCGCGTCAGCGCTCTTCAACATCCGTGGACAGGTGGACAAATGGCCAGAGGTGACAACCGTAACGCGCGCGCGGCGCTGTGCACTCACGCCGCGTACATCGTCAGGTAATCGCGCGCGATGTCGTCCATGCTCCGCACTGGCTTGAGGCCGCGGCGCCAGACGTCGATCGTGGTTTCAGGGCTGGTGGCCGCTTCGAGCATCGCCGCCGAGAGTTCCCCAACGCTGCCGGCCTCGACCAGCCGGCCGTTGACGCCGTCCTGGATCAGCTCTGCCTGGTTGCCGACCCTGGTGGCGATGATCGGAGTGCCGACAGCCATCGCCTCGAGCGCGACGGTTGGCCCGTTTTCAAACCAGAGTGAAGGCGACAGCAGCACGTCGAGCTCGGTCAGTACCGCTGGGATGGCGTCCGAGATCACCGCCGGCTCGAACCGGATACGGGTATCGCCGCCCGCCAGGCGGCGCAGCTCGACCTCAATCGCGCGCGCACCCGCGTCCAGCACCGGCGCGCGGATGTCGACTCGGAAATCGATGTCGCGCGCGATGGCCCGCGCGGCGCGCACGATCTCTACGACCCCCTTGGCCGAGTGCAGGCGTCCAGCGAAACCAAAGCGCACGGGCCTGGTCGTCGGTCGCTGGTCTGGTCCGGGTTTGCGCCTGATTCCGACCTGGCTCAAGCCGAGGCGGTTGATCGCGAGTTTCTCAGCCGGCGAGCCGTCGGCGACGAGCATGCGGTAGGCCGTGTCGTTGAGCACGACGAAACGCTCGACGACCTGGAACAGCTCTCGTTGCATCCTCTGATACTCGACCACCAATGCGCTCATGCCGAGAACCGTTCCGACCTTGCCCGGAAGGATGCGCAGCGCGCTGCCGATCGCCGGCGGAATCGCGCCGGCGAGCCGCGATGCCGCCGGGGAAACGCCGACGTGCGTCAGGCTGCACGCGGCGCATTTGGCCGGCCAGACGACGCCATCGCACGGATGCTCGCCGCCCTCCATCAACTCGCCTGTCCGGCACAGGTAGCCGAGACTTGGCAAATGGCAGGTGGCGATGATTCGGATGCCGAGACGGCGCGCTTCCCGGAATTCAGGAAGGCCGACACCAGTCTTGACGCTGTGGACGTGCAGAATGTCCGGCCGTTGGTCGGCAAGCCATCGGAACAGGTGTGCGGTGCCCGGCATCGCCACCCGGTGATAGGCCTCGTCGCGCGTCGGTCGATCGGTGATGGGATAGCGGAACACTGGTACGCCGTGATAGTCGTACGCCGCTGGCGACGTCCGCTTCGAATCTGGCGCGGCGATCAGCACCTGATGTCCCGCCTCCTGCAGCCGCCGGCACAGCCCTTCGACGTACACTTCCGTGCCGCCGACGCTGTCGGGAAAGTACCAGCCGAGCAGGTGCACGATCTTCATGCGCGGGCCGCCGCGGCGTCGCTTACGAGCGCATAGATCGCTTCGAGCCGCAGCGCCACCTGGGCGATGTCGTGGTGGGCGATGACGTGGGCGGAGCTCGATGCCGTCTTCTGCTGCAGCGCGGCAACCAGTGCTCCGCCGAGGGCGGCGACGTCGTGCTCCTCGCACAGCCAGACGCCAGGGCCGGCCGGCACGACGTGCGGGATGTCGGCGTGTCTCGTCGTCACGATCGGCGTACCGATGGCTTGTGCCTCGAGCAGGATGGTGGGCGCGCCGCCTTCCGAATCGCCGTCGGCCGCGGTCACGCTCGGATGAATGAAGGCCGCGGCCGTGGCCAGCCGCCTGATGACGTCGTCATGCGGCCGCATTCCGACGAATTCGACCGCGGTGTCGAGGCCCAACTGCGAGGTCAACGCACGCGCCTCGTCTTCCGCAGCGCCGCCCCCGACAATCGCCAGGCGCGCTGCCGGCAGGCTGGCGCGAGCCTGCCCGAACGCCGCAATCGCGTCGAGGAGACCCTTCTTCTCGACGAAGCGGCCGACAAACAGCACCGTTACGTCGCCGTCCGGCGACCAGCGTGGATACTTCTTCAGGTCGAGAGCGATGGGGTGAATGAGGGTGCGGTCCGGTGCAGCCCCCGCGGCAATGACCTTCGCGCGCATCTCCGGGCCCTCGGCAAGGAAGAAGTCACCGTCACGAAACAGGCGGGCGTAGCGATCGCGCCACTGCGGCAGGTAGGGCAGGACGGCCGCGTCGACCCCGTAGAGGCTCGTCACCAACGGCAGCCCCAGCGCCTTGGTGATTGCCACCATCTCGCAGCCGATCGGCCCGAAGTGCGCGTGCACGACTGCAGGCCTGATTCGCGCCAGCGCCGCTTCGACCCCGCGCCGCCACGGCGAGCGCCCGGTCGCACGTTCGATCGACGCCGCCAGCCACCACTCCGCACTCAGCCTCGTCGCTGGCTGCGCCTGGACGTGGATTCGTGGAAACGGAAATTCGGCGGCATTTTCGACACCGTGGCAGAGCACCGACGCCTCGAACCGCTGATGGCCCGCCACGATGGTGTAGACAAACGTCTCGCTGCGGGTGAGGAAGCGATCGACAGCGTGAACAACGCGCGGCGTCATGCGTCGTAGGCCGGCACCGCCACGACGCGGTTGGTGCGGTACGACTCGACGCCGGCGAGGCAGGCCAGCACAGTGCGGCCGGCTTCCTCGATCGAGCACAGCGGCTGCCGTCGGTCGCGAATCGCGCTGACGAAGTCTTGGATGGCGGCGACGCACGCGAGCGAATGCTCGTAGAGGCGAACCGGATAACCGGCGGCGCCGTACTCGGCATTGGGCCGGCGCGCGAGAATCCGCAACATCTCGACCGTCCGCGCCATGAGGTAGGGCGGTAGATTGGTGCGCAGCTGGCGATACAGGCTCTGGCCGCCGCTCTTCCCCGGTCCCTTCAACAACGCCCGCTGCACGATCATCGGCCGGTGCAGCACTTCGCCGAGACGGTCGTCGTTGCGGTAGAGCAGGTTGCCGCGCACGGAGGCTTTGCGGCCGGACACCCGCACGGTGTGATCCTGCGGTCCGGGCTCACCAAAAGCGACGACGACCTTGCCGACGGCGCCAGACGCGAACCGGAGCGTCACCAGGTTGAGGTCCGATTCCGGATACTCCGGAAAGGCGCGATGCCCAGCGGCGGCAAACACTTCGACAATCTCCTCGCCGGCGAACCAGCGCAGCAGGTCGACGAAGTGGCAGCCGGAATAGACGAGCGGCGTCGCATTCTGCTCCTCGCGCCAGCGATCGTTGGCGAAGGCACGCTCCCTCAGGTCGTGCACGTAGTAACCCTCGAGGTACGAGAGGGCTCCCAGGCTCCCCGCCTCGATCAGCGCCTTGATCCGGCGGTGCAGCGGAACGAAGCGCATCTGGTGGACAACGGCTACGGTCTGCGCCGTCGCCGCCGCGGCGGCGACGCGTATGGCGCGCAGACCCTCGATCGAATCGGTCAGCGGTTTTTCCACCAGCACGTGCAGGCCGCGGTCGAGTGCGGTCACGATGTATCGGGCGTGGCTGCCGTCCGGGGTGCAGATCACGACCGCGTCGAGATCGGGCCAGAAGCGCTCTTCGTCGGCGCACAAGATGTCGCCCGCTCCGCGCCCGGCCGCCCGGATCGCGGCCGCGGGCTTGGGATCAAAAATCTTCGTCACGCGGCAGCCGGCGACACACGAGAAATAGAAATGGTGCGCCTGGCCCGCACCCCCGAAGCCGATGATCCCGACACGCAGCATCAGGTGTGTCGCAGCGTTAGTAGACTCATGCGCGAATCGATGCCGGCCGATGCCGGCTGCGGCACGCGCATGCCCAGCGCCGCTCGATCCATCGCATACAGCGCTCGCGGTCCCAACCGCGTCAGCCCGTAGCGCACATACTTGTTGGCGGGCCCACCCGAGGGTAGCCAGTAGTACATCGGCCGCCGGTCGGCGACGCGTAGACTCAGTGAGTTGATCGCCGCATTCCAGAACTGCCGACTGCGATAGCGCAGATAGTCGGATCGCTGCTCTGTTCGTTCGGGCAGCGCCGCCGTGACCAGCAGCGCGCCACCTGGAGCCATCAGTCGCGCCAGGTTGGCCAGCGCACGAACCATCGCGCTGTCGTCTTGAATCAGATGCAGGACCTCCATGCTCTGGACGACGTCGAATGTCCGGCCGTCCTGGTCATCATCGGCCGGCGCGGCGAGGTCCCCGACCCGAAATTCGGCGTCGGGAATCGTCCGCTGCAGAAAGGCCACCGCCCGGTCGGAAATGTCGAGCCCGACATACGAGGCCAGTGGAAATTCTGCGCGGTAAAAGCGCGCAAAGTGGCCCTGCCCGCAGCCGCCGTCGAGCACCGACCAGCGCCGATCGGCGGTCAGGCCGAGCCTGCGGAGAGCCTTGCGAAGCGCCGCCTGTTTGCAGGCATAGATGTATTCGTTGAGGCCTTCACCCGCACCAGCCCAGCCCGACTCCGACAGGGTGAACCGTTCGTAACGGCGGTTCCAGAATTCCCGGAGCCGTACCGCGTCAGTGTTCTTCGTCACAGTTTGCGCGCCAGCAGTGCGAAGCCGCTGAAATAGGGTCCCCGCCAACTCCAGTGATCCTCCCGCCCGATGTTCGCGGTCTCGAACTGAATGCCTGCGACGAGTTCGCACTCCCGAGCAGCCACGTACTCGTAAAACAGCCGCGAAACGTCCTGCACCGGCCACGCCCCCGAGAGGGCGGGACCCTCTTCATGGTAGTAGGCGGGCTTCCATCGATCCATCGTGGCCCGCTGGAAATCGCAGCATTCCGACGTGACATAGATGAATCCGCGACGCTTCACAACCCTGATCATCTCGTCGAGCACACGGGCCAGCCGCCGCTGCTGCTCCTCGTACGGCACGAAGGTCCGGGCCGGCAGATCGGTGTCCAGATGTTCGACCACCGACAATGACGTGACCAGACCGAAGCTGGCATCCGCAAAGGGCAGGTCGCGCATCGAGCCCGCGACTGGAAACATCGGGTCGCCGCTCCCGGTAACCATCCGGTTGACGCGCTCTTTGAAGCCGCCCCAACTCCGCTCGGCAGGCGTCGACAAATCGAACGGCGTCACCACCGCGCCTTGGCGGCTCATCCATCTGGGCAGCGTGCTGCGTCCGGTGCCGACGTCGAGCACTCGCAGACCCGACCAGCCGTCGATCTGGTGCAGAAGGGTGCCGTACTCGAACACGATCTGGCCCTCGAGCCGCGGCGAATTCATCACGTCGTAAAGATAGAGATCGAAGCGCTCCAGCACCGATCGCTCGTGCCCCAGCGCCTCAGGCAGCGCCGAGTTGAACATCACATTGGCTGGCAGCGCATGGGCTCCTCTCGGGCACGCGAGGGGACGCGCTCGCGCCGAGAGGACGCCGGCGGCCTGGCGGATGACGCGCCAGCCGTGGTCGAGGCGCTCTCTCGTCGTTGGCCTGGCGAGGGTCACGCGTTGACCGCCATTTGTGCGAATACTCGAACACACGCCGTGACGACGTCCTCGCACTCAGCTTCACTGAACGCCGCCGAGATCGGGAGACGAACCAGCGACGCGGCGACCCGATCGGTGACCGGCAGTTCGACTGCGTCGATGTCGACGGCCTGCCTCGCGTACGGCGCGGAGTGCAACGGAACGTAGTGGAAGGCCGCCGCGATGCCTTCGGCCTTCAACGCGCGGATGACCCAGTCGCGCCGTGCCGGTTCGACGAGCACCGCGAAGACGTGCCAGTTCGGGCGGCAGCCGGCAGGCACCGTCGGCAGCCGCACGACGCCGCGATACGGCGCGAGCGCGGCGAGCAGGCGCTCGGCTTGCGCGGTCTTGCGCCTGGCAATCTCCGGGAGCTTGAGGAACTGCTCGACCGCGACCGCCCCCAGCAGTTCCGACAGCACATAGCTGCTGCCAACGCCAACCCAGGTGTACTTGTCGAGCTCGCCGCGAAGGAAGGCCGTTCGGTCGGTGCCCTTCTCGCGCAGAATTTCGGCGGCGTGCAAGTAGGCGTCGTCGTCGCGAATCAGCAGCGCACCGCCCTCGCCGCAGACCAGATCCTTGGTCTCATGAAACGACCAGGCGCCGAGCGCACCGATCGCGCCGAGCGCCCTGCCGTGAGAAGCGGCGTTGACACCGTGAGCGGCATCTTCGATGACGATCAGCCGGTTCGGCGCCGCAATCGCCTCGAGCGCCGCCATATCGCACGACATGCCGGCGTAGTGCATCGGGATGATCGCGCGTGTCCGTGCCGTCACGCGCCGCGCCACGTCCTGCGGGTCGAGTCCAAGCGAGGTCGGGTCGATGTCGGCGAAGACAGGACGAGCGCCGGCCTTGACAACGGCGTTGGCGGTCGAGACGAAGGTGAAACTGGGCAGAATCACTTCATCGCCCGGGCCGAGTCCGGCGACCGCCATGGCGATTTCCAGCGCCGCCGTGCACGAATTGAGCACCAGCACGCCGCGCGCGCCGGTCGCGTCCTTGATCAGGCGCTCCAGCTCGCGCCCTTTGGCGCCGTCGCCCGCCACGTGGGTGCCGGCCAGGACGTCGAGCATGGCCTGTTGTTCGCGCCCGTCGAACCACGGTTTGTGCAGCGGCACGCGCGCCGTCCGCACCGGGACGCCGCCGGCGACGGCCAGCAGATCCGACGAGATCATCGCGGCCACTCCCCCGCGTCGTGCGGCGTGCCGGCAGTCGTGACTCGCCTCGGCGGCCGGAGGTAGGACACCCAGTCGCCCAGGCTCAACCCAACATGACGGCCGGTGATGGCGGCGGCGCCGACACGGCCGGCCCTGATATGACGGCAGATGCCGCGCGCCTGGGTAAACACGAAGTTGCGCTTACTTCGTTCGAGGGCCTGGCCGGAGAGCGGGCACTCCGGGGAGTTCAGGACACGCCAGGCTTCGGCCGCGCTGCGGGCATAGGCGGCGATGCTTGCACCCTTGGCGAGTTCCTGCCCGGAGTGGACGCGATAGTAAAAGAGATCGCCCGGAACGAGCAGCACGTTGGCCGTCTGGCACGCACGAAGCCAGAACAGGTAGTCGCCGGCGTAGTCGATCGCGGGGAATCCGCCAAGCTCGCGGAACACGCCGGCGCGGAACAGCGCGGACGCCGGACCCTGTTGGAAGAGGCCGGCGCCGAGAAACTCGCGTTCGTAGGCCAGGCGAGGCGTCAACAGCATCGGACAGGGACCGCCGGGCCAGCTGCGCGAACCCGACAGGGCGAACGCGGCGCGGGGTTCCGCCTCGAGCGGTTCGACCATCGCCTGAAGGCAGTGCCGATACATCACATCGTCGGAGTCGTGGTACTTGAGATAGCGGCCACGGGCCAGAGCCGCGACATGGCGCCGGTTGGCGTAGTCGCCGAGGTTACCGGAATTAATCGAGACGCGGATCCGCGGGTCGCGGCGCGCATAGTCGTTGATGATGCCGACGGTGCCGTCAGAGGACTGGTCGTCGCAGATGACCAGCTCGAAGTCGCTGAGCGTCTGCGCGAGCACACTCTCGATCGATTCCGCAATGTAGCGCTCGCGGTTGTACGAGGTGAGCAGGACGCTGACGAGGGGTTGGCTGGGCATTGTCGATCGTGAGCTTTCAGCGCGGCCAGGCGTAGGCGATGCGATGCGCGAGCTCGGCTGCTGTCACGGCGGCGAGCACCATGAACCGGGATTGCTCGAGCGCCGGCTCGGTCGTGCGTGCGAAGTCGTTCCGCGTGGTGAAGCCGGAGGTAAAACCAAGCCCGGCCGCAATCGCGACTGTTTTCTCGCTGTAGTCCGCTCGAGGAGCGCCAAACGGATAGGCCAGCGTCCCGACGTGCTGCCCGGTCCACGATTCGAGCGCCGAGCGGCACGACTCGAGCTCATGACGCTGGACCTCGGCTGACGCCTGCGCGAGCGGTGCGTGAGACGCCGTGTGGACACCGATCGCGAATCCCTCGTCCGCGAGCTGGCTCACTTGGGATGCGGTCATCGGCGCCAGCGCCGGCACGAGTTCCGCCGGCGTGTCGTGCTCGTCAGCGGCGGTGCGCCACACCTCGTCCGGCATGGCGCGAAGCGTTTCGACGGCGTGCGCTCCCAACGCACGCGCCACCGCGTCGAACCAGAACAGACGCTGACGGCGAACCGGTTCGGAGCAGACGAACACGACCGCGGGAATCCGGTAGTGGCGCAGGATCGGGCGTGCCAGCTCGAACACGTTGCGATAGCCATCATCGAAGGTGACGAGCACCGGCCGTTCTGGCAGCTCGCGCCCGCTGACCCGGGCCTCGCAGAATGTCTGGAGATCGATTGGGTGACAGGTCTCGGCGATGACCCGGCAGTGGGCGGCGAAGGTCGCCGCGACGACATGCAGGTTCGCGAACGGGATGCCGTCCTCCGCCGCGGACGCGCGAATCCCGTGATAGCAGAGCGCGAGCACGCCTGGAAACCTGTCACGCCCAAGGCGCTTCGCGTACCAGCCAGATGCCAGTAGTCCGGTCTTCACCGAGTCGATGAACGGCGGCGTCATCGTTGCGGCAGGCGGCAGGCGATGGTCGTCAACACCGGAAACCTCGGGTCGTGCGCATCGAGCTCGGCCTCCGTCAGCTCTTCGAGCGCCAGGCCAAGCTGTGCCGCGATCGCCGAGAGGCAGTTGCCATGGCCGATGACCTCGAGCATCGTCTCGGGCCATGCCGCGCCAAGTTTCTGCCGCCATCCGTCCGGCGTCAGTCGCCAGTACTCGACCGCGTCTCCCGTAAGCGGCAGCAGACCTGCGGCGGACGCCAGGATCGTCCCGCCCGGCCTGACAACGCGGGCGGCACTGGCGAGGCAGAGATCGAGCTCACGAAAATGCGGCAGGGTGTTGGGCAGCAGCAGACAGTCGTACGCGCTGCTCGGGATGATTTCTGCGCAGCGCGCGAAATCGCACAGATGGGTCGGTTCGAACTGAGGGTCGATGTCGAACGAGTCGATGCGCGTGAGATCGTGCCCGTAGCGCACCGTGTAGCTGGTGCATTGAGTCTCGAGCACGTCGCCGGTGATGAGATCGCGATGTCTCGTGAGAAACGCGTGCAGGTAGTGGCGATCGACGGGTTGACCGCGCTCGAAACCGTAGCTCGACGAGAACGGCGTCGTCCTCCTGAGATTGCCCCAGCGAGGCAGTTCGTAACCGCGCAACAGGCAGCGCGCCTTGACGGTCATCGCCGGCCCGGCCAGTTGCTTTGGCGACAACCGAGGCGCGCCGGCTCGCCTTTTCCATCATGGCGACGACCGGATCGCCGATCGCACCAGGCGAACCACCGGATTGGGAATCCACCACTGATCGAGACGACTCCCGTACTGTAGGTGCGATCCGTCGGCGAGCGGGCGATAGAGTTCCTGCCAGCGGGCGTAGATCGCCTGATAGTCGGCCACGCGGTTGCGGATGTCGAACCGGTCCGCGACGGTGAGGCGGGCCGCCGCGCTCATCGCCTCGAGACCGGACCGATTGCGATCGAGGCCGGCGATCACTGCGGCAAAGGCGCGCACGTCGCCGATCGGCAGGCGCTCGCCGTTGACGCCCGGGTCCACGATCTCAGGCACACCGCTGGGAATGTCGCTGACGACGGCGGGGAGCCCCGCGGACATCGCCTCGACCAGCGCGACGGGAAAGCCCTCGAAGCGTGTTGGCAGCACGAAGACATCCTGCTGCGCGTACAGTTCCTGCAGCGCGGCGTTGGTCAACCCGCCGGTCCAGCGCACGCCGCCGTTAAACGACCACCGGCGCTTCAGCTCGGCTTCGTCGGGACCGGTTCCCGCCAGCGTCCACGCCACCTCTACGCCCATCGCCTGCAGGGCGCGATCGATTTCCGCCAGATCGAAGACGCCTTTCTGCTCCTGCTCGAATCGTCCGGCGTAGATCACTCGGAGCGGGCCATCAGCCCGCTGCCGAACCCGCGTCGGCAACGGAATGCCGTAAGGCAGGTGGAAGATCGAGTCGGCCCGGTGCGGCAGCCGCGCGATGAGCTCATCGTACATCCGCCGCGAGTAGGCGACGAACGCGTGCACGATCGGGTCGTGCCGGACCGCGAGGTCGTAGTAGTACTCGGTGTCACCGTGCAGCATGTAGATCACGGCACGCCCGAAGTCGTGTAACGACGCGACCGCGAGGTCGAGCAGATCGCCGGCGACGTACACGCCGCCGCCGGAGGGGACGGCACGAGCCACGCGGCGCATCACCGCGTGCAGATTCTCGATCGGGAGCGTGTATTCGACCGTGGTCTGCGAGTCGGCGGCGAGGGCCTGACGATATCGCGTGTCCACGTGCCGATGATTGTGGGTGAGGATCGCGTGATAGCTGAACCCATCGGGCTGCCGGTAGGACAGCAGATTGGCGATGATGTTGGTCATCCCGCCCATCTTGTCGGGCAGGACGTAGACAACACTCGGCCGAGCGCTCAGGGCTGCCATGCGCGCACCGTCATCGCCCATTGCAGCGCCTTGCCCGGAAACGGCGTGTCGTCGCCCGCAGCCGGCTGGCGCGACGGCAGCGGGACGAATTCGTCGATCGCGTAGGAGAAGCCGGCGCGGGCGAGGAGGTCGAGCACGCGCGGCGCCTGTCGGACCGATGGATCGAACTCGTGCAGGTCCATGACGATCGCCTTGACCTGGTGCAGCAGGGTCTCGCAATCGACCAGGACCGCTTCCTCGGCGCCTTCGATGTCGAGTTTGAGCAGATCGATCGGTTCTCCGGCCAGAACATCGCGCAGCCGTAGGCTTGGCACCGTCGTTGCCCGGCCATCGACGGCGCCAGGCAGGCTGCCGACCATCCCCGAATCGCTGCCTTCGCAGTGAAACGTCAGCGTGCCGGTCGAGGTCCAGAGCGCCGCATGCCGGCATGCGACGTCGGCCGCGCCATTGGCGCGCAGGTTCGTCTCGAGCATCGCGAACAGCGCCGGATCGGCCTCGAATGCAGTGATCCGGGCCTGGGGATAGGCCCGACGGAAGAACAAGCTCGCCAGGCCCAGGTTGGCGCCGCAATCGAGAATGCGCGGCGACGGCGACGAGGTCGTAAACGCGAGCGTGCGCTTCACGAAGATGTCGTCCCACTGCGGACAGAGCGTCAGCAGGTCGGCGTAGCCCAGGTCGAGATCCATGAGGCGGATGCGGCCCGGTGTGAATCGCGGAGTCACGTCGGCCTGCGCACAGGCCAGCCGCCAGGCCGCCTTCTCGGGGGGCTCGAAAATGCGGCGGCGGAAGGCGCCCAGTGTCCGGATTGCGCGCGGCCTCTTCATAGCGCCCTCAGCACCGCGCCGTTGCTCAAATAGCAATGGGAATTGATGCTGATCCCCCGCGAGAGCCGGTTGGATCCGAGCAATCGAACCGTCGCGGCCGCTGCCAGACGCAGCAGCCCAACTTTCGCCTTTGCCGAGAGCGACGGCGAGCTGGGAAGGATCGAAGCGTCCTCGATGAGAGTGGCGAGCACATCGGAAAAGCCACCGAGCGGCGCGGACTGCTCGACGGCAAAACCATGATCCGCTGCGAGGCGCTGAACCCCGTGCGAGGTGAGGCGGCGGAAATCGAACGGCTCCATGTGAAGCGGGAAGATGAAAGGCACCGTCAGCACCACAGCGCCGCCGGGCGACACCAGCCGCCGGAGCCCGGCAAAGGCGGCGTCGATGTCGCCCACATGCTCCAGCACTTCGGTGCACAGCAGCACCGGATACGCCGGCATCGGTGTCGGCGCATCTTCGAGCCTGCTGATGATGTCCACCGTGCGCGCGCGGTTCTGCACGACGTCCATGCCGACATATTGCAGGCCGCTCGATTCGATGAGCGGGCGGAACGGCTGTTCGGCGCATCCGACGTCGAGTACGGCCCTGGACCCGAAGGGCACCGCGAGGAGCGGCGGCAGTGCCGCACGGACCCAGTCGTTCACCACGCGCACCGTCCAGCGATCACGGCCGGCCACGTCGGCGTAGTCGCGGCGATGCGAGAAGGACGACAGCGCCACCGCGTCGATCACAGGTTCCTCAGGAATTCTCCGAGCATGCCCAGCGCCCATGGACGGCTCCAGTGTGCGGCGCCGCGCTGCCATGCGCCCCAGGTCGCGTCGGGTGCGCCAGGTGCAATCCATCCCGAGTCAACGAGGTGCGCCATGCCCGAGCGGACAAACGGCTGGAGATCGCCGGCCATCCATTGCGCAAATGGCAGCGTGAACCCCTGCTTCGGTCGATTCACTGCCGCAGACGGCAGCGGCCGCTCGAGCGTTTCGTGCAGCAGGCGCTTGTTGCGCATCAACGACGGGTGCGCGCCGAGATCGGGCCACACCGCGTCGAGCAGCTCGTGATCGACGAACGGCACGCGGACCTCGAGGCCGTGCGCCATCGACATCACGTCCAGATCCCGGAGCAGCTGCGAGCCGAGGTAGATGCGTGTCTCGAGCCGTGCCACCTGCCCCGCGAGGGTCGTCGCGTCGCCGTCGAACAAGGCATTCTCGACCTCCGCGACGCGCGCCGTCGTGGTAGACCAGCGATCGAGGAGGGCCGGACCGGCAAGCCGTTCGACTTCGGCTGGCATGAACAGGCCGCGCTGAGTGCGGTAGGCGGAATTCATGAGGCCGTTTCCCGTCATGAAATGCTGCCAGCGCTCAGTGAGACGTTCCGGCAGCACGGCAGCCACGATCGGCGTCATCGCCGGTGCCAGCGGCCGGACGCGCTTCTTCCAGCGCATCGCCGCTGGCAGGCGACGGAATGACGGATAGCCGCCGAACATTTCGTCGCCGCCGGCGCCCGACAGCACAGCCTTGATACCGGTTTCGGCCACCGCCGCCGACACGTAGTAGGAGTTCACGGCGTCGAGCGTCGGCTGATCGAGCCTCGCCACAATGCGCGGCAGGTCGCCCACGACCCGCGACGGATCGAGCACGAGCTCATGGTGAGTCGTGCCGAACGTCGAGGCCACCAGCCTGGCGTACTCGTGCTCGGATGAGCCGCCATCGAAGCGGACGGTGTAGGTGTTGAGCCTCGGCGCACCGGCGTCGCAGGCGGCCGACAGAATCGCCGACGAGTCGATGCCTCCCGAGAGAAAAACCCCGACGGGTACATCAGCGACCAGGTGCGCCGTCACGCTCTGTTGGACGGCGGCGCCGGCTCGCTCGCGCAAGTCCGACTCGGTGCGGGCGGAGTGGGGACGCGCATAAACGCTGGCGACATCCGCATACGCCTGGCGGGTACGCGGACCCGCCTGCGACCAGCGGGTCCACGAGCCTGGCGACACGCTTTCCACGCCGGCAACATAGGTCAGCGGAGGCGGCACCGTGCCCCACGAGAGAAAACCGAGCACGCCGGCGGGATCGATCGCGCGCTCGACGAGACCGGAAGATACCAGGGCATGAATCTCTGAAGCGAAGGCGACCGACCGATCGGTGGCCGCCACATAGAGCGGCTTGATGCCGAAGCGGTCGCGCGCGAGTATCAGCGCTCGCGCCTCTGCGTCCCACCAGGCGAGCGCGAACATGCCGCGAAGCCGCGCGAGCGCCGCGGGACCATCGCACGCCAGCAGTCGCAGCAAAACTTCCGTGTCGCTGCCGGTGGCGAACCGCTCGCCGCGCGCTTCGAGCGATCGCCGCAGTTCGCGGTAGTTGTAGATTTCGCCGTTGAACACGAGGCGATGGCGGCCATCGACGCTTGCCATCGGCTGCGCGCCGGACGGGCCGGGATCGATGATTGCCAGCCGGGTGTGGACGAAAACGACGTCCTGCACCGGCGAGCGCCACACCCCGCAGCCGTCGGGCCCCCGGTGCGCCAGCGCGGCGGCGAGCGCCGCGGCGGAATCCGGCGCGATCGCGCCGTCCAGGCGCACCACGCCGGCAATGCCGCACATCAGAAGAACCGGGATTTCACTTTGATTTCGTCGTTGGGCTGCACTTTGTCTTCGAGCTTCACCGAAACCTCGGACGGCTTGCCGTCCACCGAGCGGATGACGGTCAGCCGCCGATCCGATCCACGGTCGGTCAGTCCCCCGGCGAGGATGATCGCCTGACCCACCGTGGTACCGGTGTCGAGCACGAACGACCCGGGGTTCTTGATGAAGCCCGAGATGTAGAACCGTTTCGCAACCGGCACGTTGACGATGTCGCCGTCGAGCAAGACGAGATCGCGGCCAACCCGCCCGAGCTCGAGATCCTTGCGATTCACCTCGATCGGCTCGGGCGCCTTTTCGCCCGGCTTCGGTGGATGCATGACCAGCACGTCGTTGCTGGCGTTCTGCGTCGGCGAGCCGGCCAGCGCCAGCGCCTCGAGCAGCGACATGGTGGTGCCGAGCAGCGGCACCTTGCCCGGGGTGCGAACCTCGCCCGTCACCAGAATGCTGCGCGCCTTGAACTGATCGACCTCGACGCGCACCTGCGGATTGCGAAGGAAGCCGGCCTTCAGCAGCGCGGTGATCTTGTCCTGTGCTTCAGCCAGCGAAAGTCCGGCCAGCGGGACGCGGCTCAGATACGGCATCGAGATCGTGCCGTCGGTGTCGACGCGATACTTGCCCGTCAATTCCGTTTCATCCGAGACGATGATCGACAGGTTGTCCTGCGGGCCGATGACATACCCTTCGGTCGGCGTACCGGGCGTCGCGGGTTCACCTTTCGGCTGGCCGCCTCCGTCCGTCTTCGGAATCTCGAAGTCGGGTTTGTACGGCGGGGCTGGAGTCGGCGGCTGTGCCGGGGCTGTGGCCGGCGGTTGCGCTGGAGGCGGTGTCTGTGGTGTCTGGGCGGCAAGCGAACCGCCGGCAATCAAGACGAGGGCAAAGGCTGCGATACACGGGTTCTTGCGCATGATGACGTTCCGTTGCTATTCCGAGACCCTGACGAGTGGAATCCCCAGCTGTCGAGCCTTCCGATACAGATTTGGGCGCTGAATACCGAGTGCCTGGGCAGCGGGCGCCATCCGCCACTCATGGTGCTGCAGCACCGATGCGATGTAGTCGCGTTCGAAACGCTGACGTGCTTCCTTGAGAGTGCCCGACGGCACGAATGGGGCGTGCACACGATGGAGTTGCAGTACGGGCAGAATCTGTTCGATCTGCACCACCTCTTCGACCCCCTCGGCGACCACGCGCTCGACCGCGGTGCGCAATTCCGCCAGATTGCCAGGCCAGGTGAGCGCGCCGAACAGCGCGAGCGCCGCCTGCGTGAACGTCCTCGGCGGACGCGCGATCGCCGCGCACGCTTCTTCCATCAACCGCACCGCGAGCGCCGGGACGTCGCCAGGCCGATCACGCAGCGGCGGCAGGTCGATGCGGACCGCCGACAACCGGCGATAGAGGTCGCCGCGAAAGCGGTGCGCGTGCACGTCGGCGTCGATGCCCGGCTGCGCGCTGGCGATCAAGCGCACCGCCGTGGCCATTGGCGCACCGCCGATGCGGACCTCGCCGTCGCGGGCGATGCGCGCCAGCTGCGCCTGCGCCGATGCGCGCAATTCGGTGACACCGCGCAGATACAACGTCCCGCCGCGCGCCGTGGCCACCCCGCTGTTGGCGGCAACCGACTCGAGGTCGGTCGCTGCGCCAAGCGCCGGTTGACCGAACAACAGCCGGTCGACGCTGGCCGAGTCGCCGGCATCGCAGTGAACAGTCACGAACGGCGCGGCAGCGGATTGGCCACGTTGATGGAGCTCGCGCGCGACGCTTTCGACGTCGGCGCCCACTTCCGCGGTGATGAGCGAGCCGCCGTCGACCAACGCCGCGCGTCGAACCAGCTCCTGAACACGCATGATTGCCGGAGAACGGCCAAAGAGCTCGATGGCCCCCTGGTCGGGTCGGACAAAGCGGGCTGGTCCAGCATCTGCCAGCATAAGAGGATCTGCCATGTGGTGAACTCTTGATTTGAGTCTGTGGTACAGCTTCGCCCCGTCAATTACAGAAACTGACGAGGCTGCCGAAATGGGCCATGCCAACTGACGACAATTAATGACTCAATATGACACTAACGACATATCGTGTCAACTGCGATACGGCAGCCGAGCACGACAGATACAGCCGGATCCTCTGCAGCGGCGGTATTTTGTCGTAAGCGTTGTTGTTACAGGTCTTTATGCGAGACGGGTCGTAGAACCCATCATGTGATGTATCGGCGGGCCGCGTTGTATCTATATGGAGTGGAGGATGTATCTCGACGGAAACTTGCGCTCCTAGTCGTGCCTTGGCGACTCCGGGGTGATCGGACCGGAGGCGGCCGATCGCGGCGGTGCGGGAACGTAGACGTCGCCGGGATGATCGAACAGGCTGTTGATGAAGAACGCCAGCCCCATGATGACGAAGAAGCCGCCGACGCCGATGCCCTCGTTCATGCTGCCGCCGGCGACACCAATCAGCATGACCAGGCCGAAGCCAACGCCCATCAGCGTGACGCCGGCTCGGCGGTGGCGCCCGGGTGCGCGGTGGCGCAGCCGCTCGTAGCTCTGCATCGCCCGATCGAAGCCGCGCGGATCCACTTCGGGAGGCGGCACCAGCCCTCGCTCGATCATCGCAATGCGTTCACGGACTTCGAGCTCACGGACACGCGCCTTGCTCAGCGTGAGCACGATGATGTAGGCGAAGGTGCAGATCGTTCCGACGATCGGGATGAGAAAAGGCCACGCCATTTGCAGGTCGTCCATTCCACCTCCAGGACACGCGCTCGAACCAGTTAGACTGGAACAGTTCGTGAATTGTTTCAGCCCGGCTACCTGAAACAATTCCATCGTGCGCGTGCTCTAATACGATAACGGATGGAAGATGTCCACGAGCGCGAGCTCGTCGAGCGCTGCCGTTCCGGAGATGAGCACGCGTTTCAGGAACTGGTCGATCGCTACAAAGATCAGGTGTTTGCGATGATCGCGCGGACGGTTCAAGATCGATCGCGCGCCGAGGACCTGGCGCAGGACGTTTTCCTGCGCATCCACCGCGGGCTCCCCTATTTTCGCGGCGAGGCTCGTCTCGCCACCTGGATCTATCGCATCGTCGCCAACGTCTGTCTGCAGGACCACGGTCGGTCTGCGGCGACGGTGTCGCTCGACGATGAGCGGACAGCGGCCACGGTGATGCCGTCGGGGCCCGATCGGCAGTTCGGCGATCTCGAGTTGCGCGATCGTCTCGAGAAAGCGATCGCCCGACTGCCGGCGAACTACCGCCTGCTCATCGCCGCGCACTATCTGAACGGCGTGCGGTACGAGGGGCTGGCCGAAGCGCTGCAGCTGCCGCTGGGCACGGTGAAGACGCAGTTGTATCGGGCGAAGCGGCAGCTGCGGCGAATGCTCGAAACCGATCTCAAGTGAACCGTCGGCAGCGCACTACTTATGTTTTGCGACGAAGCGCTCGACACCGTTGAACCGATCGCCGCCGGAGACCTCATACCGGACGGCCGCGTCGCCGCGCACCTGGCCAGCTGCCCGAACTGCGCCCTCGCGCTGACCCGCGCCCGTCAGCTCGAGGCGTCGCTGCGCCAGCGTGCGGTTCCAGTTGCGCCGGCGCAATTCACATCGCGGACCCTGGCCCGGATCCGCCGCGCCCGGTGGCGCAGCGATCAGTTCCTCGACGTCGGCTTCAATCTGGCGATCGGTTTGATCGTATTTGCCGTGGTGGGCGGCGTGTGGATGCTGTTGCACCGGACCGGTCTGGCCGCGGTCAGCGGCGATGCGGTCAACCTCTTTGGCAGCGGTTTCGTCTCGCTCGCCAAGCGCGTGGCGCCGGCGCTGCCGCTCTACGCTGGCGCGGCCGCGCTGCTCGTCAGCGCGCTCGGCATCTGGTGGTGGGCGGAACGGGACGCCGCGCTATGAGCACTATGAAGGGCAGCTAACGGCAGCTTCTTCCGCACCTGCGTCGCTTCTATCCGGCGGCGTTCAACCGTTACATCGAGCCGTTCTTCGCCAGCGGCGCGGTGTTCTTCGATCTCCATGGCGTCGGGCAGCTCGGCGATCGCGACATGCTGCTGATCGATTCGAACCCCGATGTGATCGGCTGCTATCAGACGGTTCGCGCCCGGCCCGACGAACACAGTGCCGAAGCGCGCTCGGCCGGGCTGCGCGCGATCCGCGCGCCGGCGCGGCGCGCCACCAACCGCAAACCGGTGCGGCGCGGCGTGGTCGACGAGTAGCTCATCTCGAACATCGCATCTGCCACCGGCGCGCTGTGACCTCATGCCGGTGATTCGAAATCGCCGGACACGGCAGTTGACGCATTGACGCCCGACTCCGCCGCAACCCGGAAGCGGCGCCGTGCTACTCTCACACTCTGCACGGATGCGAAAGTGGCGGAATTGGCAGACGCGCCGGACTTAGGATCCGGTGGTTAACAGCCATGCGGGTTCGACTCCCGCCTTTCGCACCACTGCCCCGTCAGTCCCTGGCACGCAGGTCCGAAGCGAGCACGGCACGAAGGAATTGGCAGAGCGGGTTCCGGCCCGCTGTCGTCGTCGATCGCGGCACCAACCGCGGGCAATGGTTGGCATTGCATCCTCGGTGTTCGCCGACGGGGAATGCGCCATCTGATTGAAGCCGAGCGCGAATGCTGGCCGTCTCTCGAGGACGCGGCCGCCCGACGAGGACGAACGCAGGTGGCCGCCCGGTGGAGCGTTGTCAAGCGCACACCCGGAATGCTAGGCTGGTTCATCCCCTCTCTCTACTGCTCATAGGTCAGGCTAACTCGCATGAAATTCGATGTCGTCGACGTCAACGCGACGCGCAAGAACGTGCGCGTCGAGATTCCCACTGATGTAGTCAACGCCGAGATCGAACGCATCGCGCGCGACTATTCGCGCAAGGCGCGCGTTCCCGGCTTCCGCCCGGGCAAGACGCCACCGCGAGTCATCAAGCAGCGCTTCAAGGATCAAATCCTCCACGATGTCGCCCACGATCTGATTCCGCGCGCCGTCGACGATGCGCTGCGCGAGCAGGGACTGGAAGCGGTCGACACACCCGATGTGCGCGAAGTCACGATCGAAGAGGGGCAACCACTCACGTTCACCGCGTCGTTCGACACCGTGCCGGAATTCGATCCGGGCGACCTCGCCACCATCACCTTCACCCGCGCGTCGGCGGCGATCAACGACGAAGCGCTCGAGCTCGCGCTGCAACGCCTCCGCGATCGCAGCGCGCGCAACGAGCCGGTGGAAGGGCGCGGCGTCGCGCCTGGCGATACCGTCACGCTCGATCTCGAGCGCCGGGACGCCGGCGGCCCGCCCGACACCCACAAGGACGTCAACATCGAGCTGGGCGCCAAGGCGAACCCTCCCGGCTTCGACGACCAGCTGCTCGGCCTCGAGGCCGGTACGCAGAAGGCTTTCACCCTGCACTATCCGGCCGACTACCCGATTGGGGAGCTCGCCAACGCCGACGTCTCGTATACAGTGGCGGTGAAGGCGATCAAGCGGCGGGTGCTTCCCGAGCTCGACGACGAGTTCGCGAAGGATCTCGGCGTCGACTCGCTCGATGCCCTCAAGAGCCGGGTCCGCGAAGACCTCGAGCACGAAGCCAGGCACGCGGCGGAGCGCGAGGACCGATCCGAGCTCATGAAGCAACTGGCGACGCGCGTGCCGTTCGAAGTGCCAGCCTCGATGATCGACCGGGAAGTCGATCGTCGGGTCGAGGATTTTGCCCGCCGGTTGATCGATCAGAACGTCGATCCGCGTGAGGCCGGAATCGATTGGAAAGCGTTTCGCGAGAGCCAGCTCGGGGTCTCCCGCGAGGCGGTCGCGGCGGCGCTGGTGCTCGACGAAGTGACGCGGCGGGAGACGCTGGACGTCGGCGATGCCGAGGTCGAGGCCGAAGTGGTCAAGTATGCCGAGCGCAGCGGCCGCACGCCGCAGGCCGTGCGCGCGGCGCTCGAGAAGGAAGGCGGCTTGTCCCGTATTTACGCGGGGTTACGGCGAGAGAAGGCAATTGACTTCGTCATGTCGCATGCTACAATCACGAGGAACTCGTAAGGCGCCCCACTCACGAATCCCTCGACCAATCAGCAGCCCGTATCTCCATATGCAATATCCGTTTGATGCCCAGAATCAGCTGGTCCCGATGGTCGTCGAGCAGACCAATCGCGGCGAGCGCGCGTACGACATCTTTTCTCGTCTTCTCAAGGACAGCATCATCTTCATCGGCACGCCGATTGACGATCAGATAGCGAACCTGGCCATCGCCCAGATGCTGTTCCTCGAAGCCGAAGACCCCGACAAGGACATCCAGCTGTATATCAACAGCCCGGGCGGATCGATTACTGCAGGGTTGGCCATCTACGACACGATGCAGTTCATCAAGCCCGACGTCCAGACCATCTGTATTGGCCAGGCGGCCTCGATGGCGGCCGTGCTGCTGGCAGCCGGCGCCAAAGGAAAGCGCTTTTCTCTGCCGAATTCGCGAATTGTGATCCACCAACCATTGATGTCTGGTTTGGGGGGCCAAGCGACCGATATTGATATTGCGGCGCGCGAAATCCTGCGGATGCGGGAGCGGCTCAACGACATCCTGGTCCATCACACGGGTCAGAGCGTCAAGCGCATTCAGGACGACACCGAGCGTGACTACATCATGTCGGCAGACCAGGGTAAGGAATACGGTATCATTGACGATGTCATCCGCAAGAGGGCCTAGGTTGCTGGAGCTAATTGCTTCAAGGCGAAGGGCTAAGGGCTGAGGGCAAAGGGCTAAAGATGGTGAAAAAGGCCGGGGAAACCGAAGTCCTGCGCTGCTCATTCTGCAACAAGGACCAGAACGATGTCCGCAAGCTGATTGCGGGCCCGACGGTCTTTATCTGCGACGAGTGCGTCGAGGTTTGCAACGACATCATCGCCGACGACAACCGCTTCGAAAATCGCGGCACCCGGTCTTCGCTCCCGACCCCCCAGGAAATCAAGAAGTTCCTCGACGAATATGTGATCGGCCAGGAACGCACCAAGAAGAAGCTGGCGGTCGCGGTCTATAACCACTACAAGCGCATCGAGATCCAGAAGCAGCCGCGCAGCCGCAACGACATCGAGCTGACCAAGAGCAACATCCTCCTGATCGGCCCGACCGGCACCGGCAAGACGCTGCTGGCTCAGACCCTGGCCAAGCTTCTCTCGGTCCCGTTCACCATCGTCGACGCCACCACCCTGACCGAAGCCGGCTACGTCGGCGAGGATGTCGAGAACATCATCCTCAAGCTGCTTCAGGCCGCCGGCGGCGACATCGAGAAGTGCCAGCAGGGCATCATTTACATCGACGAAGTCGACAAGATCTGCCGCAAGGACGAAAACCCCTCGATCACCCGCGACGTGTCGGGCGAGGGCGTGCAGCAGGCGCTGCTGAAGATTCTCGAGGGCACGGTCGCCAATGTCCCACCGCAGGGCGGACGCAAGCACCCGCATCAGGAGTTCTTCCAGGTCGACACCAGCAACATCCTGTTCGTGTGCGGCGGCGCCTTCGTCGGCCTCGACAAGGCGATCGACCGGCGCATCGGCAAGAAGACGCTCGGCTTCAAGGCCGACGTCAAGTCGCTGCGCGGACGCGACATCGGCACCACACTCGAACAGCTCGAGCCGCAAGATCTGATCAAGTACGGGCTCATCCCCGAGTTCGTCGGCCGCCTGCCCGTCATCGGCACGCTGCACGAGCTCGACAAGGCGGCGCTGGTCCAGATCCTCACCCAGCCGCGCAATGCCATCACCCGTCAGTACATGAAGCTGTTCGAGTACGAGAACGTCAAGCTTCGCTTCACCGACGACGCACTCGAGGCGATCGCGGAATCGGCGCTCGAGCGCAAGATCGGCGCGCGCGGCCTGCGCATGATCATCGAGGACCTGATGCTCGATCTCATGTACCAGGTGCCGAACCAGAAGAAGGTCCGCGAAGTCACCATCACGCGGGAAGTCGTGCTCGCGAAGGACAAGCCCATCACGCTCATCGAGAAGGCGGGATGAGCGCGAGGAATTTCAGAGTGCAGATTTCAGAGTTCAGATTGCGGGTTTCAGATTGCAGATTGCAAAGGCTGCAATCCAATCTGAACTCCGAACTCTGACATCAGAACTCTGAAAGAACTCTGACATCAGAACTCTGAAATCTGAACTCTGAAATCTGAAATCTCATGGAGTCAACCCCGTTGGAAGTGTACGAAACCCTCCCGATCGTTCCGCTCCGCGACGTTGTCGTCTTCCCGCACATGATGATGCCGTTCGTGATCGGCCGTCCCTCGTCGACCAGGGCGCTGGATCACGCTCTGCTGAAGGACAAGCGGATCTTCCTCGCCGCCCAGCACGATGCCTCGGTGGACGATCCGCGTCCCGAGGACATCTTCACCATGGGCTGCGTCGCCAACGTGGTGCAGAGCCTCAAGCTGCCCGACGGCAACATCAAGGTGCTGGTCGAAGGCGTCGATCGGGCGCGCGCCGTCGAGTGGAAGGAAGACAAGGGCTTCTACCGCGTCGTCGTCAAAGTGCTGCCCAAGCAGCGGGAGGCGAGCGCCGACGCCGAGACGACGATGAGCCGAGTGGTGTCGCTGTTCGAGCAGTACGTCAAACTGTCGAACAACCTGCACTACGACGCGATGATCGCCGCCGTCCGCGTCGACGACGCGGGCAAGCTGGCCGACACCATCGCCGCGCATCTGTTGATTGGCGTCGACGAGAAGCAGAACCTGCTCGAAATCATCTCTCCGCTGGAACGGCTCAACCGCATCGCCGGCATCCTCGAAATCGAGGTCGACAAGCTCCAGGTTGACCGCAAGATCCAGTCTCGCGTCAAGAAGCAGATGGAGAAGGCGCAGAAGGAGTACTACCTCAACGAGAAGATGAAGGCGATCCAGAAGGAGCTGGGCCGCAAGGACGAGAAGGGCAACGAAGTCGACGAGCTCAAGAAGAAGATCGAAACGGCAAAGATGCCGAAGGACGTCGAGGAGAAGGCCATCCAGGAACTGAAGCGCCTGGAAGCAATGCCGCCGATGTCTGCTGAGGCCACCGTCTCGCGCAACTACCTCGACTGGCTGATCGCGGTGCCGTGGCACAAGAAGAGCCGCGAGAGCCGTGACCTCAAGCGCGCCGAGGAGATTCTGCACGAGGATCACTACGGCCTCGAGAAGATCAAGGAGCGCATTCTCGAGTTCCTCGCCGTCCGCGCCCTGGTCAAGAAACCGAAGGCGACGATCCTCACCTTCTCTGGACCTCCCGGAGTGGGCAAGACGTCGCTGGCCAAATCGATCGCCCGCGCCATGAATCGCCAGTTCGTGCGGCTGTCGCTCGGCGGCGTGCGCGACGAAGCCGAGATCCGCGGCCACCGCCGCACCTACATCGGCGCCTTCCCCGGCCAGGTCATCCAGATGATGAAGAAGGCCGGGACGATGAACCCGGTCTTCCTGCTCGACGAAGTCGACAAGATGTCGATGGACTTCCGCGGCGATCCGTCGGCGGCGCTGCTCGAGGTGCTCGATCCCGAGCAGAACGCGACCTTCCTGGATCACTACCTCGACGTCGAGTACGACCTCTCCAACGTGATGTTCATCTGCACGGCCAACGTGCTGCACACGATTCCGCAAGCGCTGCGCGACCGCATGGAAGTGCTGCCGCTGGCCGGCTACACGGAAATCGAGAAGGTGCAGATCGCACAGAAGTTCCTGGCGCCGAAGGCGATCGAGAACGTCGGCCTCACCGCCGACAACATCACCTTTGTCGAGGACGCCTTCTCCACGATCATCCAGCGCTACACGCGCGAGGCCGGCGTGCGCAACCTGGAACGCGAGATTGCGTCGGTGTGCCGCAAGGTCGCACGCAAGGTCGTGTCCGACGGCAAGACCTTCACGGAAGAGATCACCGCCGAAAAGGTGACGCAGTACCTCGGCGTCCCGCGCTTCCGCAACACGATGGCCGAGGAGCACGACGAGATCGGCGTCGCGACCGGGCTGGCGTGGACCGAGGTCGGCGGCGAGATCCTCACGACCGAAGCGACGCTGATGCCGGGCAAGGGCCATCTCACGCTCACCGGCAAGCTCGGCGACGTGATGCAGGAGTCGGCGCAGGCGGCGATGAGCTATGTGCGCGCCAAGGCCGAGGAGTACGGCATCCCGAAGGATTTCAACAAGCGGACCGACGTGCACATCCACGTGCCGGAGGGCGCCATCCCGAAGGACGGGCCGTCGGCCGGCATCACGCTGGCAACCACGCTGGTCTCGGCGCTGGCCCGCGTTGCCATCCGCAAGGAGGTGGCGATGACCGGGGAGATCACCCTGCGCGGCAAGGTGCTGCCGATCGGCGGCGTCAAGGAAAAGGTACTGGCGGCGCATCGCGCCGGCATCAAGAGCATCATCCTACCGAAGGACAACGAGAAGGATCTGGCGGACATCCCCAAGAACGTGCTCGACACCTTGAACGTCTATCTGGTTCAGACGATGGACGAGGTTCTGAAGATCGCGCTGGCCGAACCGCTGGCGGGACGTCTGCCGGCCGAGGAGCCGGCCGAGCCGGTCGCCATCGTCGACGACACGATTACTCACTGATGTTACGGGCACGACAGGCACGATAGGTAGGAACGGCGGAAGGGGAACGGCTTCCCGCCCGCCAACCCACCGGTCCCGCCCATCCAGCCCTGTGAAAATCGACGCGAGCTTTGTTCGAAGCGCTGCCAGCGCGAGCGATCTCCCCGGCGACGGCTCAGCGGAACTGGCCCTGGTCGGACGTTCGAACGTGGGCAAGTCGAGCCTGATCAACGCGCTGGTCCGCCAGCGCCTGGCGCGCACGAGCGCCGCCCCCGGCAAGACGCGGCTCGCCAACGTCTATCGAGTTGTGCGCGGCGGCGGCCCGCCGCTGCACCTGCTGGACCTGCCGGGTTACGGTTACGCGCGGGCGACCAGGGGATCGCGCGCCACCGGGAGTCCTGATACAGCCCGCCGCGCCAGCCGCGAGGAGTTCGAGGCGATCGTGCGCGCCGTGTTCGCGCGCGCCCCGGCCGCGCTCCTGCTGGTGGACGCGCGGCACCCGGGCCTCGAACGCGACGGGGCGGCCTGGGAATGGATCCGCACGATGGCCGGGCAATCGGCCGTAGTAGCGACCAAGATTGACAAGCTGGGACACGGCGAACGGATCCGCGCCCGGCGAACATTCGAATCCGTGTTGGCAACTTCCGTGCTGCCGGTCTCGGCGGTCACGGGCGAAGGACTGGACGAACTGTGGAAACTGATCGACCGACTACTGAACAACAACCACCCGCACAGCCGGCCGCCGCTCCCAAAAGCAACGGAGCCCCCCCGCCGCCGGAAAAACTAGAGCTGTCGACCCTGAAGGATATGAGCGTCGGCGCACTGACCAAGATCGCCAAGGGGCTCGATGTACCCGGCGCGACCGGTATGCGCAAGCAGGAACTCATCTTCGAAATCCTGAAGGCGCGAGCGGAAAAGAGCGGCCTGATCTTCTCGGAGGGTGTTCTGGAAGTGCTGCCGGACGGCTTCGGGTTCCTGCGCGCGCCGGACTACAACTACCTGCCCGGTCCCGACGACATCTACGTGTCGCCGTCGCAAATCCGCAAGTTCGACCTGCACACCGGCGACACCGTCTCGGGCCAGATCCGGCCGCCCAAGGACGGCGAGCGCTACTTCGCGTTGATCAAGGTCGAAGCGGTCAACTTCGAACCGCCGGAACGGGCGCGCGAGAAGGTGTTCTTCGAGAACCTGACGCCGCTGTATCCGCAGCAGAAGATCGCCCTGGAGACCGATGGCGAGAACCTCTCCGCGCGCGTGCTCGACATGATGGTCCCGATCGGCAAGGGCCAGCGCGGCCTGATCGTCGCACCACCGCGGACCGGCAAGACGATGCTGCTGCAGAACATTGCCAACAGCATCACCCACAACCATCCCGAGGTCTACCTCATCGTCCTGCTGATCGACGAGCGGCCGGAAGAGGTCACCGACATGCAGCGCTCCGTCCGCGGCGAGGTCATCTCATCGACCTTCGACGAACCGGCGCAGCGCCATGTCCAGGTCGCTGAAATGGTGATCGAGAAGGCGAAGCGGCTGGTCGAGCACAAGAAGGACGTCGTGATTCTGCTCGACTCGATCACGCGCCTGGCGCGCGCCTACAACACGATCGTGCCGCCGTCGGGCAAGGTGCTGTCGGGCGGCGTCGACAGCAACGCGCTGCAGCGGCCGAAGCGCTTCTTCGGCGCGGCGCGAAACATCGAAGAAGGCGGATCGCTGACGATCATTTCCACCGCGCTCGTCGACACCGGCTCGCGCATGGACGAAGTGATCTTCGAGGAGTTCAAGGGCACCGGCAACCTCGAAATCCACCTCGATCGAAAACTGACCGACCGCCGCGTTTTCCCGTCGATCGATATCCAGAAGAGCGGCACGCGCAAAGAGGAGCTGCTGATTCCGAAGGAAGACCTCAATCGCGTGTGGGTGCTGCGCAAGGTGCTGACGCCGCTCTCCCCGGTGGAGGCGATGGAGCTACTGCTCTCACGCATGTCGAAGACGAAGACCAACCAGGACTTCCTGGCGTCGATGAGCAACGGGACAAAGGCTTAGTGAGGAAGTTGGAAGTGAGAACTTTCAAGCGGGCCTGTTACCCGCCGTCGCGGCGTCACCGGCGCAGGAACAGGTTGCAGAACGGCTCGACGTGCGACGGAAGCTCCGGAAAGCCCAGCCGGCGGATGTTGTTGCGAACGGCTTCGTGCCGACGCGACTCTCCGCACGAGACGATGGCGCCGATGCGGCCGCCGGCGGCGGCCAGCCGATCGAGCGTCAACCGGATGGCGGGATCGTCGATGCTGCGGTCCTCGCGGTCCATGATCGCCCGGCGGCCAGCGGCGTACGGCAGTGCCGGGGAGTAGTTGAGGCCGTAGATCAGCATCACCTCGTCCGACACCGTGTGGACGCGGGTGATTTCAGCGATGGTCATCGGCGCGAGGTCGCCGGCATCCTGATCGACGAAATAGCCGGCAAGGTAGTTGGTCGACATCGCGGTCAACGCAGCGGCAAATAGCGCGACCCCCGCCCAGCGCAGCAGGCCCGGCGCCTCCAGGCAGGCGACGATGCCGCAGCCGGCAATGACCGCGAGCAGCAGGCCATTCTCGTACGCGTAGTAGACGTGGACGACGAACAGGCGATTGAAGATCGCGATCGGCAGGAAGTACAGAGCCAGACAGGCGGCGGCCAGCCAGCGGCGGCGCCGCCGGAACGTCGCCGCGAGCGCGAGCCCGAAGACCGCGGCGCTGCCGACCACGGTGTGCCGGGTGCGGCCGAGGATGGCGTTCGCAGGTACGGCATACCACGAGCGCGCCTGGAAGCGGTCGGCCAGCGACCCGAACCGTTGCTCGCGCTCGGCGGCGAAGTCGATTTCTGCGGCCAGCGGGCTCTGTCTTTTCAGGTAATCCGCAAACGCCAGCCAGGCCCCGGTCGCCACCATCGGTGCCGCGAGGGCGAGGACCAGCGCCGCGGCCACCGCGCGGCCCGGCAAGCCGGCCCGCCGCAATCTGGCCAGCACGAGCGCCGCTCCAGCGGCGTAGAACGTGGCATACGCCGTGATCTTGACTGCCCCTGCCAGCGCACCGGTCAGCGCCGCCGCTATCAGCAGCGCGGTGGACGCGCCGCGGCGAGTCGGCTCGGTTGCACGGTGCACGAGGGCCAGGTACGCAATCGACAGGCACATCGCGGTCGATTCGATCATGAACGTCCGCGACCAGAAGATGTAGAGCGGGCTCGCCCATATCATCGCCAGCACCACCGGACGATGCCGGGGTGCGATGTCGCAAAGCTCGAGCACGATCCATCCCGGCCAGAACGCCGCCACGTAGAAGAGAATCGAGACGGCACGGCCGGCGCGTTCGAGATCGAGCGGAAGATGCAGGGTCACCTGCGCCGTCAACCACTGGTAGAGCGGGAGTTCGAGGGGCCATTCCCACGGCGGTCCGAAGATCGGCGTCCGATAGGTCCAGAATGGACCGTGGCGGAAGACCATCTCGTAGACCGAGATTGCCGTATGCGATTGGCGCCAGGCGTGGACGTCAAGGATGCCGTGCGACCAGCCGACGCTCAGACCCCACGCGCCGAAGGCGCACGCGGCGGCGCACAGCAGCCACGCGGCGATCTCGGCGCCGCTGGTCTTCGACACGCGCCGATTCTATCCCTCGGACGTGCCACGCGACCTGGTGTCAAAATAACGAATGCACACACGTGCCTTCGGACAGAGCGGCTGGCAGGTCTCTGAAATCAGTGACAGCATGTGGGGGATCGGCGGGTGGACCGGGAGACGCTGAAATCCCATCGCTGAGAACGCACCCCAGAAGGCCACGCCGTAGCCGAGGCGGGACGCGGGCAGGGCGGACGGTCGGGCAGGAACAGGCAGGACGGAGACACCGGGAGCGCTGAAGTGTCCTGCTATAATGGTGGTTTCCCGGACTGGGCAAGGAGCACGTTGTGAAGGAAGCCATTCACCCGAAGTACTTCGACGTCGAGGCCCGCTGCGCGTGCGGCACGACATGGAAGACCCGTTCGACCAAACCTGAGCTGCACTTGGAAATCTGCTCGAGCTGTCATCCGTTCTTCACAGGCAAACAGAAGCTGCTGGACACGGAAGGCCGCGTGGAGCGGTTCACCAAGAAGTACGGCGCGCAGACGTCAGAAAGCCGTAAGAAAGCGGCAAAGAGCAAGAAGGAAGCGGCGCCCGCCGCTCGATAGCCTAGTCCAGTAACTGCCCGTTCCGCGCCGATTCACTGATCTTGCGCTCGAGCCGGGCGAGGCGATGCTGGACTGCCTGCGCGAGCGACGGTCGCGGTTCATCGCGCAGCGCCGCCAGGCTGCCCAGCGCAAATCGCCTCGCCAGCGGAAGATCGCGCACCCGGTGCTCGTGGTGGATGGCGAGCGCTTGGGTGGCTTCACGCACCATCGCGGCCGGGCAGCCGCGCATGTCCGCCAGCTCGCGCCATGCCGTGGCCGCTTCGTCGTGCCGCCGCGCGCGGCGGCAGGCAAACGCCAGCGCGCGCAGGCCGTCCACTCTGACGGGATCGTAGGCGCCGCGCGGCGAGCGGCAGCGGTCGAGGGCCCGGCGGAAGCTTGCGCGTGCCCGCTCGTCGTGGCCGCCGCGCGCGTAGACATGGCCTAGGGCGAGCGCCTCCCGCGCGTCGGCGATCGCATCGGGACCGCTGCGCGCCAGGTTGAGCAAGCGCGCCGTCAGCGCCGCCAGCGTCAGCAAGTCGAGCCGATTGTGCTCGAGCACCGGCTCGAGCGGGCCGGGATCGCCGCTGCGAACGAACTGGAAGTAGCGTCCTGGAATCTCGAAGCCAGGCACGTCGCCGTGCCGCCGCGCGCCGATGATCTGGCGTTCGAGCGTCTGAAGCGAGCAACCCTCCCCGGCTCGGCCGGTGTTGAAGGCCGGCGCGGCGATTGGACGGCTTTCGCGCATCCCGGGCGCGCTGCGATCGCGCGGCTTCCAGAAGCGCCGGGCGGAATGGATGACATCGACGTGAGGCATGTCGCGGCCATTCCAGGCGATGCGGTGGAACAGGTAGCGTCCCTCGAGCAGTGGCGCGTCGAACGACTTGCCGTTGAAACTGACGAGCGCGCCGGCGCGCGCCAACTCCCCGGCTACAGCTTCGAGCAGCACCCGCTCGTCAGCGTGGCGCGCGAGCAGGAACTGACGCGTGATGAATGAGCCGTCACGGTCGAACCAGCCGCAGCCGACCAGGAACGCCAGCGTTCCCGCGCCACCGCTGAGACCCGTGGTCTCGAGGTCGAAGAAGATGAAAGGCGGCCGCGCCGATGAGCCGGGCGCAAATAGCGGCGCCTCGCCCGCCGCGCGGTCGAGCCGGTCCGCCAGCGCGCTGATCCGTTCGCGACCGTGGAGCGCCGAAGGCTGCCAGCGCCGATCGACGACGAAGCAGCGCCCGTCGTTGCCTGCCCGCCAGGCGCCGCCCAGAACCTCGGAGATGTCGCCGAGGGCCGACGCCGGCTCAGACACCCCGCCGGTCTGATCGGGTGAGGACCGTTGCGGACCCGGCGTCGCCTGAACGATCCCGCGGATCCGATCGGCGAGAGCGCTCAAAACGGGATGACCTCCGCATCGCCGGCAGGCGGTGGATTCAATCCGTCGGGCTGGTCGACTGTCTTTCGGAAACGGGCGGCTTCTGAACACGACGCCAAAGTCTCGCTCTCCGCCAGCAGATCGAGCATCCGCAACGCCGCGACCTTTGCGAGCGCACCGGTGTGGCCGATCGGGCCGACGCAGCCGGGGCATCCGCTCTCGCACCCGCATTCCGCGATCAGGCGCCGGGTGGCGTCGAGCAGCTCGTCGTGCCTTTCGAACAGCGGCGCGCTGAAGCCGATGCCGCCCGGGTAATTGTCGTAGACGAAAATCGTTTGCGGGTTCGTCGCGGACGCGAGGCTGGCAGCCGCCGCTTCGCCGCTGTCGATCGAAGTGCCGATATCGTGACCGTCGCACATCAGCAGCAGCTGCGCCACCTGCTTCAGCGCGAACGCCAGCCCGACGACGCCGTCGCGCCGATCGTCGGACGCGTAAGGCAGCGCCGCCATCACAGTGGAGGGAACGGTCAGCCAGTACGACGTCGTGTGCATCTGCTGCTCTGGCAGATCCAGCTCACCCGAGCCGACGTTCTCGTTGGTGTAGAACTTGATCTTCTTGAAGCCGACCACTCGTGACACGACGTGCACCTCGCCGTGCGACGCGGACATGGCGTACGGCTTGTTGGCCTCGGCTCCTTCGTCGGACCGGCGGCTCTGCCCCTTTTGCGCAAACGTGTCGATCCGCGTCACCTTCGCATAGCTGATCGCGGTGGTGTAGTAGTCGCAGTCGATCGACCGGACGAACGCCTTCCGCCCCTCGAAGTCGAACCGTTCCACCTGAAACAGCCGTCCCTCGACGATGTAGATTGCTTTCGGATGGAGCGTCGACGGTCCGCTGGTGAAATCGGTTTCGCCGATCACCCGGGTCTCGTCCGTGATGTCGACGACGACGAAGTTGTCCGAGGAGACCGACCGCAGGCTGACGGCGTCAGCCGGATACGATTCATTGGTCCAGGTCCAGGGCGCATCCTCCCCCGCCCGGTGCACCAGCCCCTGCTCCGAGAGGATACCCAGGATTTCCTGCGCGTCAGGCCGCCCGAACGTCTCGGTGGCGTGGAACGGCAGCTCGAAGGCCGCGCACTTGACGTGATCGACGAGAATGTGGAGGTTGTCCGGATCGATCAACGCTCGCTCCGGCGATGCATCGAAGAAGTACGACGGATTGCGCACGACGAACTGATCGAGCGGCGCGCTGCTGGCGACCATCACCGCGGCGGATCGGCCGTTACGCCGGCCGGCGCGCCCGGCCCGCTGCCAGGTCGCGGCAATCGTGCCCGGATAGCCCGCCATGATCGAGACATCGAGCGCGCCGATGTCGATGCCGAGCTCGAGCGCGTTGGTCGAAACCACCGCGCGCACCGCTCCTTCGCGCAGTCCCTTCTCGATCTCACGGCGCCGGTTCGGCAGATAGCCCCCGCGGTATCCGCGGATCCTCTCTGCGGCGCCGGGTATCCCCTCGAAGTCGTCCTTGAGATAGGTGGTCAGAATTTCGGTCGAGAGCCGGCTCTGCGCGAACACGATCAGCTGCAGGTTGCGCTTGAGGAATTCCGACGCGACCCGACGTGTCTCGCCCAGATACGACCGGCGGATACCGAGCTGCTGGTTCACGACCGGCGGATTCACGAAGACGAAGAACTTCTCGCCACGTGGCGCCCCGCTTCTGTCGATCAGCTCGAAGGCCTGCTCGGTGAGCCGCTCCGCCAGCTCACGCGGATTCTGAATCGTCGCCGACGAGCAGAGAAACACCGGGTTCGAGCCGTAGTGCCTGCAGATTCGCCTCAGGCGTCGCAGCACGTTGCACAGGTGGCTGCCGAAAACACCCCGGTAGGCGTGCAGCTCGTCGATGATCACGTAACGCAGGTTCTCGAACAGCTTCGCCCAGCGCGGATGGTGCGGCAGGATTCCTGAATGCACCATGTCCGGATTGCTGAGCACGATGTGGGCGCGCGATCGGATGGTGCGCCGCGCGTCCTGCGGCGTGTCGCCGTCGTAGGTGAAGACGGCGATGCCGGTCAGCGCTTCGCACATCGCGTGCAGCTCGGCGAGCTGATCCTGCGCCAGCGCCTTGGTCGGGAACAGGTAGAGCGCGCGGCTGGAGGGATCCTTGAGGATCGCGTCGAGCACCGGGGCGTTGTAGCAGAGCGTTTTGCCCGACGCCGTGGGCGTGACGACCACTGTGTGGCGCCCGGCCAGCGCGTGCTCGATCGCTTCCGCCTGGTGCGTGTAGAGCTCTTCCACACCGCGCGCCTGCAACGCTGATTTCAGGCGCGGATCGAGCGACTCAGGGAACGCTTCCAGCTGCGCGGGGACCGCCGGCAGTCGACGCACCGCAGTGACATGAAGGTCTGGAGTATCGGGACGATCGCCGTCGCGGCCGCCTATGCGTTCCAGCGCCGCATCGAGCGCGCCATCGCTGCGGGATCGGGTCGCGGGAAGCATGGCGCTGCATCGTACCAGTGAGGCGAACAAATGGCAAAGGGATCCGTGGGTGGCCTGCACAAAACGACAGTCACGAATCGGGGCTCGAGTCCTCGCGCTTCTCGAGGTCCGGCTAAAGCCGGGCACCACCGAACTGGCCCCCCATCAGAGGTCCGGCTGAAGCCGGACACTACCGATCATGCGCCTCCATCAAGAGATCCGGCTGTCGCCGGACATTACCGAAATGGCCCCACAAATGGAGTCAGGAACAGCTGACCCTCCCGTGCTAGGCTTCCGCCGACCTCATGAACGCAACCGGCCGAGCGTCGGAACCTCTCCCCCGCACGCTTGGCCTCTGGAGCTCGGTCGCGCTCGTGATCGGCATCACCATCGGGTCGGGAATTTTCCGATCGCCAGCCGGCATCGCGCAGAAGGTCCCGAGCCCGACGCTGATGCTGGCGCTGTGGGTCGTGGGCGGCCTGGTGACGTTGTGCGGCGCGCTGTCTCTGGCGGAGCTCGCCGCGGCGCTCCCGGAGACCGGCGGTTTCTACGCCTACATTCGCGAAGGCTGGGGACGGCAGTGGGCGTTCTGCTTCGGCTGGTCCGAACTGGTGCTGATTCGCGCCTCGGCGCTCGGCGGCATCGCCGTGGTCTTCGGCGAGTACCTGCTGCGAAGCCTCGGCGTCGATCCGGTCGAGCATTACATCACCGCCCGCGCGCTCTCAGCGGGCGCCATCGCCTTTGCCGCCTGCGCCAACATCGTGGGCGCCAATGTCGGGGCGGCTATTGTCGGCGTCTCGACCGCGGCCAAGTTCTCGGCGCTGGTGATCCTGGTCGGTGCGTCGCTGGTGCTCGGCGCCGGCCACGGCGCGAGCGTGTCGCACCTGACCGCGGCCGCGCCGGGACCGATCGGAACCGGTGCGATGGGCCTGGCGCTTGTGAGCGTGCTGTGGGCGTATGACGGCTGGGGCGACCTGTCGTTCGCGGCCGGCGAGGTGAAGGATCCACAGCGCACTCTGCCGCGCGCCATCATCCTGGGCACGCTGGCGCTGATCGCGATCTACGTCCTCACCAATGTCGCGTACCTCTACGTGATCCCGATCACAGAAATCGCCAACCCGGCCACTCCGCTGGTCGCCGCCGACACCATGATGGCGCTGTTCGGCCGGGCCGGGGTGGTGCTGGTCTCGGTTTTCGTCATGATTTCCTCGTTCAGCTCGCTGAACGGCAGCATGCTGGCCTCGCCTCGCGTCTTCTTCGCGATGGCCGACGATGGCATGTTCTTCGAGACGATCGCGAAGGTCCACCCGCGCTTCAAAACGCCATACGTCGCGATTCTGCTGGCGGCGGTGCTGGGGATGGCGCTGGTGATGAGCCGAAGCTTCGAGGCACTCACCGAGACGTTCGTGCTGGCGATCTGGCCGTTCTATGCGCTGGGCATCGCGGCGATCTACCGCCTGCGCCGGCTGCGGCCGGCGATGCCTCGGCCGTACCGAGCCATCGGCTATCCAGTGGTGCCCGCCATCTTCATCGTGTCGGTCGCGGCGTTCGTCGTGAACGCGCTCATCCACGAACCGCTTCCGACCACGATCACCTTCGCGCTGATCCTCGCCGGCCTGCCGGTCTATCAGCTCGCGTTCGCGCGACGCTGATCATTTCTCGACCTTTTCGGTTTTTTTTCTTGATCCCCGGCGCGGTACTGTTACTCTTTTTTCTTGTGTCGATACTTTCACCAAGGAGTCATTGAAGATGGTTGCACACCAGCCGCAACTGCGGCGCCGAGGCTTCTTCCTGCACTCGTCTGAAGGTGGCGAACCGGACACCGGCGAACACGAAAACCCGGAAGGGTTCATCGTCCGCGTCCGATTCCCTGGGCATCCGGTCCCGCGAAAGATGGTCAGCGCGCGCGGCGTCTCCGGCGGCGGCCGGTCGCACCGCACCGATACGGACCTCGTCGAAGGGATGCCGGCGATCAGATCAGGGAGCGTGACTGGCAGCCGTCAACGGTCACACTTGCCCCGCTGATCCAGCTCGCTCGGGCCGAGACCAGGAACGCGACGACCGCCCCGACCTCTTCGGGGCGGCCAAACCGCCCGAACGGCAGCTCTCTCCGCACGAAATCATCCATTGCGTCGGGATCGTCCTGAACACGGCGGTCCCACGATCCCCCCGGAAAGCGAATCGAGCCAGGCGCCACGCTGTTGACGCGGATGTTGTCGCGCGCCAGTTGCTGGGCCATCGCCTTGGCGAGACTGATTTCGGCTGCCTTTACCGCGTTGTAGGTCATCCGACCGCCCGATTCGCGGCCCCAGATCGATGCGATCATCACGATCGCGCCGCCGCCGCGGCGCCGCATCAGCGGCACCGCCAGACGCGAAGCCCGGATGGCGGGAAAAAGCGTCTGGTCGAACGACGCCAGCCACTCGGCGTCGCTGGTGTCGATGATGCCGGCGCCCTTGGCCACACCGACGTTGTTGACCAGGATATCGAGCCCGCCGAACGTCTCGACGGTCCTGGCGACCACGGCTTCGACCCCGGCCGTCGTGGAGAGATCGGCCGCGATTGCCAACACGCCACTCCCGCCATGGACGCTGCCGATCGTTTTCAGCGAATCAGCTGCCTCGGCGAGCGCCGCTTCGCCGCGGGCGCAGATGGTCACGCGGCATCCTTCGGCGACGAGCGCGCGAGCACTGGCCAGGCCAAGGCCCTTGCTCGAACCGGTGACGATGGCCACCTTCTGTTGGAGTCCTAGATCCATACCTGGATGGCAAGCACGATCAACGGCCGCCGCGGCCGGTCAAGTCGTTCAGGGTCCAGTCGAACGGCGTATAAACGACCTGAAACGTGTTGCCCGCGATGAACTCTTTCTCTGTGGTCAACAGCTTGGGCATCACGAAGGCGATGACGGCCCGCTCGATGGGGCTGCGACTGGCGAGGCTCGCCGGCGCCTTGTCGGCATAGCCGTCCGCAAATTCCTTGGACCGCCACGAGAAAATCGAGCTGGCGCCGACCTTGCCGTTCGTGCGATCAATCGTGATGCACTGCGCACGCGTGACGCATTCAGCGGCGACGTCGGCGAGCTGCTCTTCAAGACGGGCCGCGGTGAACGCTTCACTGCGCAGACGGCCGCTGCCGACTGCGCCGCGGCCAAGCGCAAAATAGACCCGCGGATCGTGGAAGGTCGGCAGGATCGTCTGCTCGATCTGGTCGAGGGTGAGCGTGCGTCCGGCCACGCGATGCGTCAGACGCTCGAACGCCCCGGAAATCTGGCGGATGCTTTTGGCCGGGTACTCCGGCGAGTGCCCCTGGATGGGATAGTGGTCCGCCACCGTCCGAAGTACCAGCGCGTTGTAGGCATTGAGCCAGAACGCCAGCTGTTCGTCGCGCGAGAGCTTGTCGATCGTTACGGTAGCCAGCGCCCCGGTATAGCCGTCGAGCTTGGCGCGCTCCGATTTGATGGCCCGATAGTAGACGTCGCCATTTCGGACGTAGAGATCGAGCAATTGATCGAATGTCCTGGTGCGCGCCGTCTCGCCGGTTTCCTGCGCCACCGGGGAGATCGCCACGATCAGCGCCAACACCACCGAAATCATCGCCACGCGCATGATGCTTCGACTATACCCGATGGTCGAGGAAGGCCGCGAGCGCCGCGTTGAACATGCCTGGCTGCTCGAGATTTGATAGATGTCCGGCGCCAGGAATACGCACCAATTCGGAGCCGGCGATCACCCGATGCATCTCTTCCGAGGCCGCTGGCGGCGTCACGATGTCCTCATCGCCGACGACAATCAACGTTGGCACATGAATGGACGCGAGCAGCGGCGTCGAGACGGGTCGCGTCATGAGCGCGCGGATCGCGCCGGCGATCGCCTCCGTCGAGCTTGCCAGCGCCAGCGATCGCACGTGTTCCACAATCGCCGGTTTGGTGTTGCGCGTCGTTTCGCCCAGCAGCTTCGGCATCATTTCATCGGCCACCGCCGATGGGCCCTGGTCCTGGACGAGCTGCAGCATCCTGACGCGACCGGCTGTTCCTTCGGGTGTGTCCGCTTGCGAGCTCGTGTCGGCGAGGATGAGACCTTGCACGTATCGTGCGGCGAGTCGGAGCAGCGCAAAGGCGACGTAGCCCCCCAGTGACAGTCCGCCGACCACCACCTGTTTGACGTGGAGCGTGTCGAGCAGGTCGATGACATCGCCGGCGTAGTCGTCTACTGACGCCGCGGCCGGATCGCCGTGCCCGCCGTCGAAGCCGCGCAGTTGAGGGGCGATGACATGCCAACCGCGGTCGGCGAGCACGAGCTGCTTCTCCCACATGCGGGCGTTGAGGGGAAAGGCGTGAAGGAGGAGCAGCGTCCCTCGGGGACGGTCGTCAGCGCTGGGTGACGCATCGAGATAGCGCAATCGTCCAATGGTGGGCACGGACCATTGTAGATAATCGCGAGTAGATCGATGCGCGGCGGCTTTTCTAGCGACGCTCTGCCTTCACCAGTGCCGCCAGCACTCTGTTCTGATCGTGACTCGACCTGATCCGTTCGGCCGCCGACACGAACGCCGGCCGGCTCGCGGGGTCTACCCCAGGCGCGAAGGTGAGCAGCACTTCGGCGCGATCGTAGTCCGACGTCATGTCGGCGACGGCGCCGAACACCGCGTCCTGAACGTCGCGGCCGGTCGCCCCCTTCCTGGCGAGGTGCGTCAGGACCGCCCGCCGATCGTAGTTCGAGGAGATGGCGCGGACGGCGGCAAAGAACGGATCCCGCACCGCCGGCTCGACGCCAAAACGATCGAGGAATGCGGTCAGCACCTGCCGCCGGTCGTAGTCCGATCGCATTTCAACGACGGCCGCCAGGACGGTGCGCTTGGCCTCGACGCTCAACGTCCCGCGCGCGAGGATCTCCTGGAGGACGATCCGCTTGTCGTAGGTCGATTTCATGTGCGCGAGCGCCGGCAGCAGCGTGTCGCCGTCGACGGCCGGCCCAGTGCTCTTGGTCAGCGCCGACAGCGCCTGCCGCTGATCGTAGTCCGACGTCATCGTCGTCATCGCCTGCACGTAGGCGGCGGCGCCGGGCCGGTCCAGCATCACCCGCGCGGCGATCAGCTCCAGCACCACGCGGCGGTCGTAGTTGCTCTCGATGATCCGGCCAACCCGATCGAGCACTGGCCGGATTGAGGTCGAGTCGAACCGCGCGATGTCGATGAGCGCGACCAGGTACAGCCGCCGCGCGTAGTCGCCGCCCAGCAGATCGATTTCCGCCAGTACACCGTTCGCCCCACGGCGTTCGAAGATGGTTTTGACGCGCGACTCAGCGCCGAGACCCGAGCGCCGGACGAGGAGCGGCAGCTGCACCGCCAGGAAGCGCTTCGCGTCCTCGTCCCATGGCCGTTTCATGCCGGCAACAAAATAGCTGCGCGTCAGCACGCCGTTGGACGACGCGATCTCCACCGTGTGCGGCACCACACCGCGCCAGTCGCGAAGCGTCAGCAAGCCGCCGTCGGACAGCGTCTGCACATCTGTCAGGTCGTCAGTAAACGTGATGGTGCCGTGCAGCCGGACATCGAAGCGCTGCGAGCCGTCGCTCCACTGCATGCGCCATTCGCTGCCGGAGGATCTCGACTCTGCCGCTGCAGGGGGGGCCGGTGGCGCAGGTGGTGCGGCCGGCGCGGGTGGTGCGGGCGGCGCGGGTGGTGCCGGCGGCGCGGGTGGTGCCGGCGGCGCGGGTGGTGCCGGGGGTGCCGGGGGTGCCGGTGGCGCCGGGGGTGCCGGCGGCGCAGGCGGTGCCGACGGCGTGTATGGCGCGGGCGCGGCTGGAGGAGCCGGCGGTTCCTGTGGCGCCGGTGGGTCTGGCGGCGCCGGTGGTTCCGGCGGCGCCGGCGGCTCGTTGGCGACGCCGAACTCACGAAGCAACCGCTCGTACGCGCGCCTGCCGCTCGTCCACCCCTGCTCGGTGTCGAGCGCGGCGCGCAAGTCGCCTTCGTGCGGGCGCGCGTCAGCCTCGAGCGCGCGGGTCTCCGCTTCCGCCGCCCGCTTCTGGCGTTGATCGGCGCGCGTCCGCTCCTCGTCCGTCTGCGTGCTGTCGAACGCGCTGTTCGTCGGTGCTGTCTCCGAGGATGGCGGCTGCGGAATCACTGGATCGCCTGCGGCCGCGCGAGCGCCGCCCCGCGCGATCGCCCATGGCAAATGGTCGATCGCTCCGGCGCCGGCGGTCAGGAGCACCGTCAAGACGAGAGTGACCACCCAGCTTGGGGATCGCGGCTCGTCGGCAATCGACACGCGGAGAATCCGTCGAACCCGCTCGAGCAGCGATCCACCAGTCGCCGCCATCGCCATTCCTGTCGAAGAAGACCGCCAGGTTTCGAGCTCGGCGAGCGCGTGCGCGTAGCCGACGGCATCGCCGCAGACCGCGATCGCGATGTCATCGCAGCAATGCTCGCGCTCGATACGGACGCGGCCGGAAAGCCACCAGACGGCAGGGTGATAGAACAGAAGCGTCTCGACGATGCTCTGGAGCACGTTGACGGCGTAGTCGTGGCGGCGGATGTGCGCCAGCTCGTGGGCGAGGATCGCCTCGACCTGGGACGGCGTCAGCGACGACAACGCGGCAATCGGAAGCAGGATCGCCGGACGGAGCCAACCGACCACGGTCGGCACGTCGACGAGCGCCGACTCGATCACGTGCGCGGCAGCGGGCAGACCTAGGCGGTAGGCCAGCTGGCGGCACGACGTCTGCCAGCGCGATGAACTGGTGGCAAGCGCGAGCAGATGCAATCGGCGGACGCGCCACCATCCGCCTGCCACCCGCGCGAGCAAAAAGACGACGCCGACGAGCCAGGCAATCGTCACCGCCGGCAGGAGGCGCTCCAGACGATCGACGCCCGCGCGCCGCAGCAGAGTCTGCGGAACAGCGGCGATGCCCAACACGCCGGACGGGTCGCCCGCCCGCAACGCAGCGCGAGCGCGAATCGCTCGGAGGCCGTCGGCGGACGAAGCCGTCGCAGCATCTTCAATCGCCTGCGCCTGCATCGCTGCTGCGCCGGAAGACCATTCGCCCGGCCCCGACTGTGCAGCCGTCCACATCAGCCGCGCAGTCACCGCCGGAGCGGCGAGCATGGCGGCGAGGCCGGCGCACGCGATGCCATAGCGAACGCCTGCCGACCGCCGCAAGGTAAGCGTCAGCAGGGCGGATGTCACGGCGGCGATCGCCGCGCCCTGCCAGAGGAAATGGATCAGCGCCCACCCCGCCGTCTGAAGAAACGCCGTCATCGCGATCCTCCTGGCTTCTGGTCACTTGCCGCCGGAGTCGACGCCCCGCGCAGCAGCTTCCTGATTTCGGCGAGCTCGTCGGCCGACGCCTTGCCGGTCGCCAGCGCCTGCAGGACGAGCTTGGCCGCCGACCCGTCGAACGCCCGCGCGAGCAAATCGGCGACCAGCTGGCGCTGGGTCTGATCCTGTGTAAACGCCGCCTCGTAGACGTGGGTTCTCGCGCCTTCGTCGCGGATGACGAGACGCTTTTCGGTCATGATCTGCAGCAGCTTGAGGATCGTCGTGTAGCCGGCCTCGCGGCCCATCGCCTCGGCAATTTGACGGACGGTGCTCGGACCGCGCGACCACAGAACGGAGAGAATGCCGAGCTCGGCGTCGGTTGGTTTGCGGCGCGGACCCTTCATGGATCGGATTATCTACGACGTTTTTCGTAGATGTCAATACGAATGTTTTCGTAGCACGGCCGACGATGGAAAAACTCGAGGCGATCGCCAAGAGCGCTGAGCACCTGTTACTTCTCCCGGCTCAGGACCGACGCCAACATCAAGGTGCCGGTAACGTTCGCCGTCGTCCGGAACATGTCGGGAATCGCGTCGACCGCCAGCAGGATCCCGATCCCTTCAATCGGCAGGTTCGCCGCCGCCAGGACCGGCACCATCGCGATGATGCTGCCGCCAGGAATGCCCGGCACGGCAAACGCGCTCAGGACCGAAGTGACAGCGACCGACACGAGTTGCGCTGGGGTCAAGACGATGGCATACAGGCGCGCCAGGAACAGCGCGCCGACCGGCATCGCCACGGCGCCGCCAACCCTGAACACCGAGGCGGCGAGCGGCAGGATGAACCCGGTCACCATGGGCGGCATCCGCGCGCGCTCGGCGCTCTCGACCATCGCCGGCAGCGCGGCGAGCGACGACCGCGATGCGAACGCCACCGCCTGCGCCGGGGCGCACAGGGTGACGAACGCGCCGGGAGACAGCGAACCGATGACGATGCCCATCGGATACACCAGCACCGCGCAGACCAGCACGGTCAGCACCACCACGACGACGATGTAGGAGAGGACCGCGCCGGCAGCCGACAACCCGAGCTTCGCCGCCAGCGGCACGGCGAGCGCGAAGACGCCGACCGGTGCGAGGACGAGAATGCCGGCGACCAGCCGCTGCATGGCGTCGGCGATGCCCTCGGCGACGCGAAGGACAGCCTGCCGCGGGGCATCGGCCACCCGTGCCAGCGCCAGCCCGAAGAGCACCGCGAACACGATGATGGTCAGCATCGTCCCATCCGCTGCCGCCTTGAAGACATTCTGTGGAACGAGATCGACGAACCATTGCGACAGCGTCGGCGCCGCTGCGGCTGACGGTGCCCCCGGCCCGCGAAGCGCCAGCGCCGCCGCTTGATCGATCGCGACCCGGGCAAGCAGGGGCTGGGCGAGGAGCACTGTCAGTGCGGCGGTGACGAGCAGGAGCAGAATCGCCAGCAGCGCCGCCCGCACGCCCGTACGCCCAAGCGCCGCCGACGCCCCTGTCGCTCCGACGCTGGCGACGAGCATCGACACGACCAGTGGGATCACGGTCATCCGAATGAGGTTGATGAAGATCGCGCCGATCGGCGTCACCAGGGCGATGACCGGATCGGCCACTGCAGCGGCAATGTTGGTCAATGCCAGGCCGACGAGGAATCCGGCGACCAGGCCAAGCAGCACGCGGGTTGTGAGGGACATCTGAACTGAGAACTTAGAACCAATAACTCAGAACTCAAAGTTCAAAGTTCCAAGTTCCAAGTCCAAATTCCGGGTTCCAAGTTCTAAGGTCTGAGTTCTGAGTCCTAAGTCCCCCGCAGCGCAGCGAGCGGATCGATGCGCGTGGCGCGCGAGGAGGGGACCGCGACCGCCAGCAGCGCCACGAGCGCCAGCAGCAGCGACATCGACACGTAGACCAGTGGATCCGCGGCGCTGATCCCGAACAGCATCGTCGCCATGAACCTGGTCAACGCGAGCCCGCCGGCGACGCCGATGCCAATCCCCAGCAGCGTCATCGATCCCGCCTCGCGCAGCATCAGCGTCAGCACTTGTTTCCGCGACGCGCCGAGCGCCATTCGAACGCCGATCTCGCGGGTCCGCTGGGTCACCAGATAGGCCATCACCCCGTAGAGGCCGGCAGCGGTCAACGCCAGGGCGACGAGGGCAAACGCCGAGACGAGCACGAAATTGAGACGACGCGGCGCAATCGAGTCGCCGATGAGATCGTCCATGTTGCGGACGAGCCCGACGGGAACCTGCCGGTCAACGTGGGACACCGCGGCACGCAAGAGCGGCGTCACCGAGGCGGCATCGCCGGTTGTGCGAATGACCAGCGTCATCGCCCGCTCGAAACCGAAGCCCAGGGAGTCGAATGCCTGGCGCTGCGGGAGATACGCCGCCGGCTCGGTTTCAGCGTCGAGCCCTTCGTGGCGCGTGTCGCCCACGATGCCGACAATCTCGCGCCATTGGTCGACAGCGCCGATGCTGATCCGCTGCCCTATCGGATCGTCGTTCTGCCAATAACGACGAGCCGCTGCTTCGTTCAGGATGACGACGCGACCAGACGTCTCGACGTCGTGAGCGGTGAATTCCCGTCCGCGCCTCAGGGGAATGCCCAGGGTCTGAAAGTAACCGGTCGAGACAAGGCGCGGGTGCAGGCGAACCGGAATCGGCGACTCCGCCGTGCGGTGTTCGATCGTCAGGTTGAGGCGCGAGTCGGCGCCATCAAACGGCAACGACGTCGTCACGCCAACGCGTTGGACTTCCGGCGCCGCAGCAAGCTGTTCGGACAACGCATCGAAGAACCCAACCACGCGGGCGTGTTCACCATATCGGGTCGAGGGCAGGGTCACGCGCGCGATGACCAGCTGCGCCGGCTGGAACCCGGGCGACACGTTGAGCAGGTTGTTGAAGCTGATGACGAGCAGCGACGCACCGGAGAGCAGGACGAGCGACAGGGCGAGTTCCGCGACCACCAGCGCGGCGCGGAGACGCTTCGCCCTCGCGCTGCCGCTGCCGCCGCGCGATTCCTCGTTCAACGACACCGCCAGGCGTTGATCCGACGCCGCGAGCGCCGGCAGCACGCCGAACAGGAGACCCGTGATCAGCGACACGACCGCCGACGCCGTCAGCACGCGCACGTCGATGCCGAGTTGATCGAGACCGGGCAAGCCGGCGAACCGCGCCGGGAGCAGCGCACGGAGGGCCGACAAGCTCCAGGCGGCGAAGAGCACGCCGGCGGCTCCCCCGACGGCGGCGATCACCAGGCTTTCGGTCAGCATCTGCTGGACGAGCCGCCGTCTCGATGCACCGACCGCCGTGCGGATTGAGATTTCCTTCTGTCGCGCCGCCGCGCGTGCGAGCAGGAGTGTGGCGACGTTCGCGCAGGCGATCAGCAGCACGAAACCAACCGCACCGAGCACCACCAGCAGCATCGTCTCGACGTCGCCGACGAAGGCGGCGCGCAGCGGCCGGAGGTTGGGCGCATGGTTGGCGTTTTCCTCGGGGAATTCGCGGGCGAGCCTCGTCCCGATGAGGCGAAGCTCTTCCCGCGCGCCTTCCACCGCTACGCCATCAGCGAGCCGGCCGATCGCCTCGAGGAAGTGCGCTGCCCTCAATGTGCGGTCGTGATCGTCCAGCGCGAGCGGCACGACAATGTCGGGCCGCGACGGCCACCAGAATCGCGCCGGCAGCACACCGATGATCTCGAAGGTCTTGCCGTCGAAGGCCACGGTTCGGCCCACGGCCGATGGGTCGGCGCCAAAACGGCGGCGCCAGAGCGTGTCGCTGAGCAGGACGACGCGATGACGGCCGACCGTTTCTTCTTCGGCGCGGAAATCACGTCCGAGCGCCGGCCTGACGCCGATGACGTTCAGGAATTGCGGGGTCACTTCGAGCGGCCGCACGCGTTCGGGTTCGCCGTCACCGGTCAGGTTGTACGCGCCTGACGGCGAGAGAATCGTGTACGCCGCCATCGCCGAGAACGAGCGGCTGTCGCGCTGCCAATCGAAGTAGTCGGCAGGGGCGATCGGACCGAACCAGCGGCTCTCGCGCGGCCGCTGTTCGGCGAGCGACATCACGCGATCGGCGTGCGGATACGGCAGCGGCCGCCACAACACGGCGTCGACGACGCTGAAGATGGCGGTGGTGGCGCCGATGCCGAGGACGAGCGCGAAAACGGCGACGGCGGTGAATCCCGGCTGCCGTTGCAGCATCCGAACACCGAAGACGATGTCCTGTCGAAGGCCGTCCCACATATGTCCGAACCCTCTCAATTCGTCCGCAATCGGCGGCAGCGGCCGGCCGTGCGCCGCCCGTTCCCATCTGAACGTGAGCGCCAGCCGCAGCGATTGCCACCACAGCCAGGCGCCCGCGAACCGGCGGCCGCCGCGAGCTCGCCTCGCGAGATATTCTTCGTGGAGGTCGCCGGCAATCGGATCGCGGAGATCCCCGGGCACGAACCGCGCAAACAGCCGCAGGCTGAACGGCAGGCGTTCGGACATGACCTCAGCCGAGCGCAGACTCGAGGCCGCGCCACAACGCGACGAGCGCGCGCCGGCTGTCCTTCAGTGCGCTGACGGCTCGAGGCCGCAACGCGTAGTAACGTTTGGCGCGCCCGCCGCGTTCTGGCGTCGGATCGGCCAGTCGCGAGCGCAGAAACCCTTTGGTCTCCAGACGGTCGAGCGTAATGTAGATCGACCCACGGGAGACGTCGCGGCCCGTGCAGCGCGCGATCTCGTCGCGCACCGGCACGGCGTAGGCGTCGTCACCCAGCCGCATGATCGCCAGCAGCACCATGTGCTCGAATTCGCCGAGGTTCACCGCATCCGGAACACTCATGCGATCCAAATGCTGACATAGTAAGCAATATAAGTCAAAAAAAGCGGGCCGCCGAAGCCGCCCGCCCTTCGTACTTCAGACTTCTAGTCTAGAGGCCCCGGCCGCGCCCCCGCATCGCACCTGCGCGCTCGGTGGACGGAGGCACCATGCCCTTGGTGCGCAGATAGGCATAGGCGGTGCCGGCGATTTCATTGCCGTGCACGATGACGCCATAGAGTGCCGCCGCGCGTGTCTGCTCGTTCTGTCCCGCCTTGACGAACTCGGTTGCGTTCGCGTCGGTGACCGCTGCGAATGCCTTGTCGCACAGCGCATACGATTCGGCCAGGGCCTTGGTGAGCTCGGCTTTTGTCTTCAGTTCCTGTTCGAGGTTCTTCCCGGCCATCGGATTGGGCACGCCGGTCAGGCCGGAACACTGGCCGAACTGCGCCTGGGCGATGTGGGCGATGAGCTGCCCGTAGGTGCGCGCTTCGGGCATCGATCCGACCTTGAAGGTGTAGTCGGCCTCAGGCATCTTCTCGGCGGCGCCGGTGAAGTTCGCCTTGATGCCGGCATAACCGCGCTGCAGGCTGGTGGCGAGGCCGATCTTCTGGCCGGCGGGCATCTGAGAGGTACACGGCGGGAGCGACGAGGAGGACGACGGCCGACGCGAGATACATGACGCGCTTCATCAGAGACTCCTTGAAGAAAAACGACTATCTGCAGCCGACAAGTGTATGTCGCCTGACCAGGGCGTTCAAGCCGTGCAGCGCTCACCCTGACCCACGTCCGGCTGGATCATCGGGAGTTCGCCACTCATCAAGGCGGCGATGACGGCCGGGCGCTGATCGATGGCGGGCGGTCCACCGGGGCTGCGCCGGCGCGTACGGCGCGCGCAGCGGGCGCTGTGGCTCGCGCGGCTCGCCGCGGCGACTGTGGACGACCCCAGAGATAGTACGCGGGCACGCCGAGACCGACCAGCGCGAGTCCGGCCAGGCTGTCCATCGGCTCGGAGACGAGGCGGTTGATCACAATCGTCGCCGACGCGACGACGAACACGCCCGGCACCCACGGATAGCCCCAGACGCGGTAGGCCGGCGCATAGTCGGGCCGGCGTCTCAACACGAAGAGGCCGCCGGCCATCAGCGCGAAGAAGATCCACTCCGTGAAGATCACGCGCGTGAACAGCTGCCGGTAGGTGCCGGACCAGACCAGCGCCGAGGCCCAGATCGCCTGTAACACGATGGCGCGATGAGGCGTGCGGAATCGCGGATGCACGTCGCCCATCCACCTGAAGATCATCCCGTCGCGGGCCATCGCGAAGTAAACGCGCGGCGCTGCCAGCATGCTGCCGGTCATCGCGCCGAAGACCGAGAACATCACCAGGCCAGAGACCGCCGCGCCTCCCGGCGCACCGAGCAGGGTGGTGGCGACATCCGCCGCAACGCGAGTCGACGTCTCCACCCGTTCGAGCGGCAGCACGTAGAAATACACCGCGTTGAGGGCCACGTAGCACGCCGTGACCACGACGATGCCGAGCGCCAGCGCCCGGGGGATGGTGCGCTCCGGCTGGACCGTCTCTTCCGCCGTATAGGTCACGACGTGCCAGCCGCCGAAGGCAAACAGGCCGGCGATGAGCGCGAGAAGAAAGTTGTGCGGGCGCACCGTGACTGCCAGCGTCGCGGCGTCCTGCTGAAAGTGATCCGGCAGGCGCGCGCCGACGACGAAGCCGATGGCGACGATCAGCGCCACGGCACCGACTTTGGCGATGGTGAACGCGGTCTGCACCGCGCTACCCCGCTTCACCCCGACGTAGTTGAGTGCCGAGATGCCGAGAATGGCCGCCACCGCGACGGCGCGGATGCCACGGTCGCTCAGCGGAACGAAGAACGCCGCATAGCGGCCGAACACCGTCGCCATCGCCGCGATGATGCCCGAGTGCATCACCCAGAACATCGCCCAACCCCACAGGAAGCCGGCGACCGGGGCATAGGTTTCGTTCAAGAAGACATAGACGCCGCCGGTACGGGGAAACGCGGACGCCAGCTCGGCGCAGGCCAGCGCCCCGAACAGCGTCAACGCGCCCGAGACGCCCCAGGCGAGCAGGACCGCCCAGATCCGCGGAACGTGCTCGGTCAGCTCCGAGGCCTGGACGAACACCGACGCGCCCATGATGGTGCCGACGACGAGCGCGGTCGCCTGCGGCAGCTCGAGCGATCGGATCAGACCTGGTTCAGTCAAGGAACCCGCATAGTATGCGCCCTTTGTTCGTGGTGCTTTCGTGCTTGGTCCGTGGTCCGTGGTCCTGGGTCCGTCCTTTGGTCCTGGATCCGCGAATCAGGTACCCAGGATCAACCCGGACCAAGGACCAAGAACCAAGTACGGACCGCGGGCCAAGAACCAGGAAGCATGGACTAGAATCCGCGCATGAAGATCGACGTGTTCGCCCACGTACTGCCGCCGCGTTACCTGGAAGAGAGGAATAAACGCGCCGGCAACCGGCTCGCCACACAGTACGGCAAATATTTCCACGCCAACCCCGGACTCACCGATCTGGACGTCCGCTTCCGCGCGATGGACAAGTACCCCGACATCGTCCAGCTGCTGACGATCGCCGGTCCGAATCTGGAGAGCGTGCTGGAACCGGAGGACGCGGCGGAATGCGCCCGTGTCGCCAACGACGAGATGGCGGAGCTGGTGGCGAAGCACCCGCATCGCTTCTGCGGCGCCTGCGCCGCGCTGCCGATGAATGACGTCGACGCGGCGCTCCGGGAAGCCGATCGCGCGATCAGGGATCTGCGATTTCGCGGCGTCGAGATCTTCACCGACCACAACGGCCGCCCGGTGGACGCGCCAGAGATCTTCCCGCTCTACGAAAAGATGGCGGCCTACAACCTGCCGATCCTGCTCCACCCGCGCCGCACCAATACGACCGCGGACTACCAGGGCGAGGCGAGTTCGAAGTACCTGATCTACACGAACTTCGGCTGGCCCTACGAGACCTCGCTCGCCATGGCGCGCCTCGCGTTCGGCGGTCCGCTCGAGAAATATCCGAACCTCAAGATCGTCACGCACCATGCCGGCGGCATGGTTCCGTACTTCCACAAGCGGGTGCAGCTGTCGTGGGACTTCAACGAGATGCGCATGGGTTACCAGCACGACGGTCAGACCCTCACCAAGGCGCCTGTCGATTACTACCGGATGTTCTACTGCGACACCGCGATCCAGGGGAACACACCGGCGCTGATGTGCGCCTACGAATTCTTCGGAGGGGATCACATGGTGTTCGCCACCGATACGCCGTACGACAACCAGCTTGGCGAGCGCGTGACGCGCGAGACGATCGAGGGGGTCGAGGCGATGCCGATCGATGCGGCGGCGAGACAGAAGATCTACGCAGACAACGCGCGCCGGCTGTTCAGACTGCCGGTATAGCCGGGGGCTGGGAGCCCTGGGCCCAGAGAATAGGCTAGGGTTGTTCGAGAACACCGATGACGCTCGAGAGATTCAAGGCCACGCTGCAGGACGGCTCGCCTCCTCTGTTACCGCCGCTGTTGCTCGCGCTGTGGCACGACGCGCGCGGAGAATGGGACGAGGCGCATCGCGTCGCACAGGAGGTCGACGATCGAAACGGCGCCTGGGTGCATGCCTACTTGCATCGCAAGGAAGGCGATCTCGGCAATGCGGCGTACTGGTATGGTCGCGCCGATCAGCCGATCACGAACGAAGCGCTCGCCGTCGAATGGGAACGGATTGCGGCGGCGGTGCTCGGCGGCACGTCAGGTTGAAGGGATGATGAAGAAATCGCGCAAGAGGAGAAAGCAGGGGGATATGCCCGCTCCGCGAGCGGCAGGGCCAAGAGCGTCGCGGCCCCGCATGCCCGGCTACGGCATGCCGACCGGTGCGAAAGGGTTGTTGTCGTGGGCCTGGGCCGAGCAGCGCCTCCGCAAGTCGCACAACTACTACCTGATGACCGTGCGGCCCGACGCCAGGCCGCACGCGATGCCGGTATGGGGTATCTGGGTGGACCAGCGCTTCTACTTCAGCACCGGCGCGCAGTCGGTCAAGGCGCGCAATCTCGCCGGCAACACCTCGTGCGTGATCTGCACCGACAAGGCCGCCGAAGCCGTCGTCGTCGAAGGCACGGCGTCGCCGGTCGTCGACGCGGCACGAATCGCCACGCTCTCATCTTCCTACGCGAAGAAGTACAAATCGTTCGAGCTGGATCCGAAGCTGGGGCCGATCTTCGAGCTGCGCCCGAAAGTCGCGTTCGGGCTGCGCGAGAAGACGTTCAAGGCGATGACTCGTTGGACATTTTCCTGAGGCGATCGCTGAGCGCCAAGGCGGGGCCTGTCCGCGAACAGCTCGCCGCCATTGGTCACCCCATCGGTGCGTCGGCATCGCGTTGTCTCCGGCATCACCCGACGACTACAGCGTTTTTCAGATGTGCGTAGGCGACGGGCTTCAGCCCGTCGCTCGGCCGGCCTGAAGGCCGGCCGCTACGAGGATCTGAAACGCGCCCTAACGACTTCGTACTAACGACTCTCGACTCGAGACCGATATGAAGGGAAATGCTTCCTCGCTCCGCCCAACTTCCGGCTTCGCACTGGCGCGGCACGCCCAGAAGTCGGCGCCCGAGCAAATGAGAAACCACATGCGCGAGCTCGGCTCGATTCTCGCCGGGAGCTTTCATCGGGTGCTGGCTCGAGTTGGGGAACGCCGCGCTGATGCTGCAGGAGTACTGGCGAGACGGACGGCCAGCGGGCGCGCCGGAGGGCGTGCTTGGCCTGGGCGTGTCGGTGTGCTTCATGTGCGCCGATGCGCTGACCATCTACAACGACGTCACCTCGCGAGGTGTTCGGGCGTCGAAGCCGTTCGTCGGCAATGGGCTCTGGGATCTGGCGCTGCGGGATCCTGATGGCTACCACATTCATTTCGAGAGCCCGACGGACGTGCCGGAGGACACCATCTACTCAGGGTGAAACGGCGCAGTTGGTGAGTTGGTGACTCGATTGCGGCGCGGTCCAGGCGGACCGCACCCACGACACCAGGTCAAACAAGAAAGGCGGGTCCCGAAGGACCCGCCTGGTGTTGCTCGTCGAAACTAGATGTTTAGTCCCCAGTCCCTAGCCGCCGGTTCCTACGCGCATCCGGAAGTGTTGCCGCAGTTGCTGCACTTGTAGCAGGCGCCGCTGCGGATCATGATCGAGCCGCAGGTCGAACAGGGCGGCGCGTCTTCCTGATTCTGAATCGTCGAGTGCTGGTGGGCCGCCGTCCGGACCGGCGCGGCCGGCGCCGGCGCACCCGTCTCGGCAGGCGCCGCCGACGCGCCCAGTTCGCGGCCGTTGACGCCGGCGTTGTACTGCGCATCGTTGGACAGGAACTTCGACGCCATCCACCGGAAGATGTAGTCGACGATCGACTTGGCAAAGCGGATTTCCGGATTGCGCGTCATCCCCGACGGCTCGAAGCGGACGTGGCTGAACTTGTCGACCAGCGCCTGGAGCGGCACGCCGTATTGCAGTGCGTAGGAGATGGCCTGCGCAAACGCGTCGGCAAAGCCCGAGATGGTCGAGCCTTCCTTCGCCATCACCAGGAAAATCTCGCCCGGCTGGCCGTCGGCGAACAGGCCGACCGTGATGTAGCCCTCGTGGCCGGCGATGTCGAACTTGTGCGTGATCGCGTGTCGCTCGTCGGGCAGCTTGTGCCGGACCGGGCTCGTCACCAGCGCCGCAGCAGCCTGCGCCGCGAGCTCCGCCGCAGTCTTGTCCTTGGAGGTGTTGAGCGGCTGCGTCCGCTTGCTGCCGTCGCGGTAGATCGAAATCGCTTTCGCACCCAGCTTCCACGACTGGATGTAGGCCTGCATGATGTCCTCGACGCTGGCCTCCTTCGGCACGTTGACCGTCTTGGAGATCGCGCCCGAGATGAACGGCTGCGTCGCGCCCATCATCTTGATATGCCCCATGTAGTGAATGGAGCGCTGGCCTTTGGCCGCCTTGAAGGCGCAGTCGAACACCGGCAGGTGCGAGTCCTTCAGGCCCGGCGCGCCCTCGATCGTCTCGTTGGCGTCGATGTAGTCGATGATCGCGTTGACCTGCGGTTGCGAGTAGCCCAGCTTGGCCAGCGCCATCGGCACCGTCTGGTTGACGATCTTCATCATCCCGCCGCCAACCAGCTTCTTGTACTTGACCAGCGCAATGTCCGGCTCGACGCCGGTGGTGTCGCAGTCCATCATGAAGCCGATCGTGCCGGTTGGCGCCAGCACCGTCGCCTGAGCATTGCGGTAGCCGAACTGCTCGCCGAGCTCGACGGCGTCGTCCCACGACGTCTTGGCGGCGCTGTAGAGATCGGAGGGAACGTTGCGCCCGTTGACGTCGCGCATCGCATCGCGGTGTTTGCGCATGACGCGCAAAAACGGTTCGCGGTTCTTCTCGTAGCCGGAGAACGGCCCGCCGTGATCGCGCGCAATCCGCGCCGACTGCGCATAGGCCTCGCCCGTCATCAGCGCGGTCAGCGCCGCGGCGTAGTCGCGCCCGCCGTCGCTGTCGTAGGGCAGGCCGCGCGACATCAGCAGCGCGCCAAGGTTGGCATAGCCCAGCCCGAGCGGCCGGTAGGCGTGGCTGTTCGTGCCGATCGATTCGCTCGGATAGCTGGCGTTGTCGACGATGATCTCCTGCGCCGTCAGCAGGGTGCGGATCGCCGCCTTGTAGGCGACAGTGTCGAACTCACCGTCGGCTTTGACGAACTTCATCAGGTTGATCGACGCCAGGTTGCACGCCGAGTCGTTCAGGAACATGTATTCCGAGCACGGATTGCTGGCGTGGATGCGATCGGTCTCCGGGCAGGTGTGCCATTCGTTGATGGTGGTGTCGAACTGCATCCCGGGGTCGCCGCAGACGTGGGTCCCCTCGGAGATGAGGTTCATCAGCTCGCGCGCCTTGTAGGTATCCATCACCGACCCGTCACGCACCGCCTTGGTGTCCCAGGTGCTGTCGTCGAGCACCGCGCGCATGAAGTCGTCGGTCACGCGCACGCTGTTGTTCGAGTTCTGGAAGAACACCGACGAATACGCCGGGCCGGTGAACGAGCCGTCGTAGCCGGCGTCGATCAGCGCCCACGCCTTCTTCTCTTCCTCGACCTTGCAGTTGATGAACTCGACAATATCGGGGTGTTCAGCGTTGAGAATGACCATCTTCGCCGCGCGCCGCGTCTTGCCGCCCGACTTGATGACGCCGGCAAATGCGTCGTAGCCCTTCATGAACGACACCGGTCCCGACGCGGTCCCACCGCCGGCGAGCAGTTCCCTCGACGAACGGATCGGCGACAGGTTGGTGCCGGTGCCCGACCCGAACTTGAACAGCATCCCTTCGGTCCGCGCCAGCGTGAGGATCGAATCCATCGTGTCCTGGACCGAGTTGATGAAGCAGGCCGAACACTGCGGCGCCTTCTCGAAGCCACAGTTGAACCAGACCGGGCTGTTGAACGCCGCCTTCTGATAGACCAGGATGTGCTTGAGGTCGTCGCTGAACGCCTGGAGATCCTCGTCGCTCGTGAAGTACTTGTTCGCCTTCGCCCACATCGTGATCGTGTCGACCACGCGGCCGATGAGCTGCCGCACGCTGCGCTCGCGCTCGGGGGTGCCAATCTGTCCGCGGAAATACTTGGACACGACGATGTTGGTCGCCTGCTGCGACCACGGCTTGGGAATTTCGACGTCGCGCTGCTCGAACACCATCTCGCCGCGTTCGTTGCCGATCAAGGCCGAGCGGACTTCCCACTCCACCTCGTCGAACGGATCGATGCCGGCTTCGGTAAAGAAGCGCGGAAACGTCAACCCGGGTGCGGCGGCCGCCGCCCGCGCTTTCGTGCGCGGCTTCTCCGCCTCCACGAACGGCGGGACCGCAGCCGTTCCACTGCTCTCAACCGACTGCTGGCCGGCACTCACGGCCTGGTAGGCAGCGCCCTCTTTCATCTCGTCCGCTCCGATCATTCCGGGGGGTCTCCCGGATCGCGGCGATCGCCCTCCCGCCCCAGGGGGTGACCGTCGTGGCTGTATTGGAAAACAGTGGCCGCTCAGAAAACCTGGAAACCTGCTGCGCACTCACGGGAAGCTGGGAGCCCCCGTTCGTATGCTCTGTCTCGCTCGGCGGACCAATATGCGCTTGGCTAGAAGGTTTGTCAAGCGTGTAAACACCACATATTGTGCATCTGTTTTAGGTCACTCGCAAGATGTGGACGTGGTTGGCAGGATCTGGTCTTCAGCGTCCCGCCAGTTGAGCCGCGATGGTCGCGGCCTTATCGGCCACCGTCTTCGCGAAGACCAGATTCTTCGTGCGGATATTTTCTTCCGCCGTCTGCACGAATCGCTTGGCCATGTCGTATTGCGTCCGGGCGTCGGTATTGAGGGCGCGATAGTCGATACGGTTGAGATCGACCGTTGCGCGCTGAAGCGAGGCCCTAATACCGCGCTCGACTTCCCCCTCCGCGGTCGCTGGCGTCGTTTGCAGCGTGATCAGCGGTTTCGGCGCTTCTTCGGCCGCCTTGGGCGGCTCGACCGGAGCCTGCTCTGGCTTGGGCGGCTCGGTTTTGGCCGGCTCCGCCTTGGCCGGCGGCGCCGGCCGCAGACGCTCGGGCGGGTTGTGCGCCGGCTCGGTCACCAGCGGCAGCGGCGGAGGCGCCTCGACTTCGGTTGGCTGAACGTCGCGCGGCGGCGGCGCCGGCATCTCGAGCGGAGGCAGCTCGAGCGCCGTTTTCGCCTGGGCGTGCGTACACCCGGCCGCCAGCGGCGCGATCAGGAACAGGAGCCACAACTTCTTTGACATCATCAGGCCTGCGGCAGCAGCAGACGGAACGTCGTGCCCGCGCCGGGCGTCGACTGCACTTCGATTTCACCATCATGCATCTGCACCGTCCGGTACACCATGGACAGACCGATGCCGCTGCCCTTTTCCCTGGTCGTGAAATACAGATCGAAGATGCGCTGCAGATTGGCCGGCGCGATGCCGATGCCGGTGTCGGTGAAGACCACCGCGACGCGGCGGCCGCGCGCCGACTCGCAGCGAATGCGCAGGGTACCGCCGCTCGGCATCGCCTGGCAGGCATTCAAGGCGAGGTTGAGGAACGCCTGGCGCAGCATGGCCGGATCGCCGTTGACATCGGGCGCGGCATCGCAGTCCACCGTCAGCTGCACCCGCGCGCGATCGGCCTCGGGACGCACGATCGGCACGATTTCGTCGAGCAGCGCGCGTACTGCGACTGGCTGCAGCTTCAAGTCCTCGGGCCGCGTGAACTTGAGGAAGCCCTGCACGACCTCGTCGAGGCGCCTGATCTCGTGCGCGATGACGTCGACGTGCTGAATCGCTTCGATGCGATCCATCGGCGGATCGACCACCACGGTCGCTCGCGGGTCGCCCGACGGGCCGTGGGCAGACAGCGCCCGCGCCGCCACCGACGATCCGCGCCCCAGGCCGGGCGATGGCCGCGGCGGGCTGACCTGCTGGCGCAACAGCTCGAGGTGAATCATCATCGCATTCAGCGGGTTCTTGACTTCGTGCGCCACACCGGCCGACAGGCGGCCGAGCGCGGCGAGCTTGCGCGAGTATCGCACCGTCGATTGCACTTCGCTCAGATACTCGACGTTGCGGGCAATCAGCATCACGCCGACCAGGTCGCCCTTGGGATCGCTGATCGCGTGGGTCATCACCAGGCGTTCGCTGTCGCCGAATGGCGCCGACAGCGGCCCGCGCGACTGCCGGCTGACGAAGGTCTGCTCCGAGAGGCGTCGGAGCGGGTGCTCGGCCGGCAAAATGTCGTCGAGCGACGCCCCGGGTGAGGCATTCGGCAGCAGGGCGCGCATCGCCGGGTTCGCAAACAGCAGCTGGCCGCGCGCGCTGACGATGGCGACCGCGTCCTCCAGCTGCTCGACGGCCGACTCGAGGTTGGCCACCTGCCCGGCCATCTGGGTGCGATCGGCCGACAGCTGCTCGCTGACCGTGTTGAAGAAGGTGCCGAGCTCGCCGAACTCGTCCCTCTGATTCAGATCGAGCTGGACGCCGAACTCGCCTTTGCCCAGCCGGGTCAGGCCACTGCGGATCACGTGGATGGGCCGCAGAAACAGCTGCGAGAGCAGCGTCGCCACCAGGACCGAGACCCCCAGCGCGGCCAGCGCCGTCACCAGCGATGGCCGCAGCGACTGACCCAGATCCTGACGAATCAGAAGCGTCGACACGCCGATGCGCGTCGATCCGATCTCGGTATCGCCCAGCAGCAGCGGCCCGCGAAACTCGAGGTTCTGCCCCTGGCTCGAATAAATCGCGAGCAGCTGCGACAGCGGCGACTGCTCGAGCAGCTTGCCCAGATCGCCGACCGGCGGCAGCGGCCGACCCTCGAGCGATCGATCGGCGTGGGCGACCGCGACGCCATGGACGTCCACCAACGCCGCGTACATCACGTTCTTCGAATACAGGCTCGACTCGAGAATCGAGCGCAGTCCCGGATCGGCGCGCAGCGCGGCGAGCGGGTCGGCGCCGTCGACGACCACCTGCTGCGCGCGATGGTAGATTGCGTTCGCGAGCAGTTCCGCGCGCGCGCTGCTTTCATCGAGGCTGACGCTGGCCAGCCGCGCCAGTTGCAGCACGCTGAGCACCACCACGACGGTGACCACGATCGAGGTCACGCCGAGGACCTGCTTGCCTTTGATGCCTAAACGCATGTCATGGCTGATGGCTGAGGGCTGATGGCACCGGGACCATGGCCCCATCGACCATGAGCCATCAGCCACGAGCCGTCAGCCATGAATTGCCTATTCCGTCTTCTTGGGCCTGAGCCTCAACTTGTTGAGCTTATTGTGCAGCGTTTTCAGGCTGATGCCTAGAATTTCGGCGGCGCGTGTCTTGTTGTCGCGGGTGTGCGCCAGCGTCATCACAATCAGCCGCCGCTCCGCCTCCTCGACCGTCGTGCCCGGCGCCAGCGCCAGCTGCGGCTGCTGCGGTACAGGCGGCTCATCGGTCAGCGCCGGCGGGAGGTGCCTGGTCTCGATGAACGGACCGGGCGCCAGGATCGTCGCCCGCTCGATCACGTTGCGCAGCTCGCGAACGTTGCCGGGCCAGGCGTAATGCTCCAGCATGCGCATCGCCGCCTGATCCACGCCGGCAATCGACTTCTGGTTGCGGGTGTTGAACTCGGCAATGAACGCCTGCACGAGCAGCGGCAGGTCCTCCTTGCGCTCGCGTAGCGTCGGCAGCCGAAGCGAGAACACGTTCAGCCGGTAGTAAAGATCCTCGCGCAGCTTGCCCTGTTGGACCGCCGTCGCCGGATCGATGTTGGTCGCCGCAATCACGCGCACGTCGACGCTCTGCTCGGCGCGGCCGCCGAGACGGCGGAAACTGCGTTCCTGGAGCACGCGCAGCAGCTTGACCTGCGTTGCCGGCGTCATCTCGCCGATCTCGTCGAGAAACAGCGTGCCGCGGTCCGCCAGTTCGAAGCAGCCCTGCCGTCGATCGGCGGCGCCGGTGAACGCGCCTTTCTCGTGCCCGAAGATCTCGCTCTCGAGCAGCGTTTCCGGAATCGCCGCGCAGTTGATGGCGATGAACGGAAATCCCGCGCGCGGGCTGAGCTGGTGAATCGTCTGCGCGATCAGCTCCTTGCCGGTGCCCGATTCGCCGGTGATGAGCACCGACGCCGCGGTGGGCGCCGCCTGCTCGACCACCTGATAGATCTTGCGCATCTCCGGGCTGTTGCCGATGAGCGAGCCGAAGGTGCCGTGCTCGCGCAGCTGTCGGCGTAGCGCCTTGACCTCGCGCATCGTCTCGAGCCGCTCGACGATTTTGTCGAGCAGGATCTTCAGGCGCTGGATGTCGACCGGCTTGGTCAGGTAGTCGTAGGCGCCTTCCTTCATCGCCTCGACTGCCGTGTCGACCGTGCCCTGCGCCGTCAGCAACAGCGTCGTCACGTCGGCGCCGACCTGCGGCAGCGCGCGCAACAGGGCGAGCCCGTCCATGCGCGGCATGACCATATCCGTGATCACGATCGCGGGACGAAATGACGTGACTTTCTCGAGCGCCTCTTCTCCGTCGCTCGCGGAATCGGCTATGAAGCCCCAGCTCCTGACGAGTTGTTCCAGCCCGATTCGCGCCGACGCGTCGTCCTCGACGATCAGCACCCGCTCGGCTGCGATTTTTGGATCGGCTTCGACAATTTCGGGAGTGCCTGCTGTAATCATCAATCTTCAGCCCTCGACCATGTCATTTTTACATTCTGGTCGCCGAGCGCAGCCGATGCAAGCAGAACGTTACATGGGTGAGACCTCAACCGTTTGGCGATGACTTTGCACGTTGCGGCGCGGAGGCGGAAATGCGAGTGACGGTGCTCAGTGTTCTGGTGGCGGGAACCGTGCTGGTGGGGTGCAACCGATCCGAAGCGACGATTACGGGCCACGCTGTGGCAAACCCGGTCAGTGCCGCCCGCGAACCAGACGCCGCGCCGGTGGCGAGGGCGGGCCGCAAGGCAGGGTCGGAGCCGGCGCCGGAAGGAGAAAGAGAAATCATCATCCCGTTGGGCACTCTGCTCCGCATCACGCTCGACACCCCCGTCGGGTCCGACACGAGCCGGGTGGAAGAATCGGTCACCGCGCACCTCGCCCGACCGGTTCGCGTACAGGGACGGACGGTGCTGGCGGCCGGCACCCGCGTGAGCGGAGTCGTCACGCTCGCGACGCGATCGGGGAAGATCAAGGGCCGCGCGCACGTTGCGATGCGCTTCAATTCCCTCACGCACGGCGACGAGGAATATGCGATCCGCACCGCGGGCGTGGGACGCACGGCGCAGGGCACGAAACAGAAGGACACATTGGAAATCGGTGCGCCGGCGGTCGGCGGCGCCATCATCGGCGCGCTGGTCGGCGGCAAAAAGGGTGCGCTGGTTGGCACGGCGGTGGGCGGCGGCGCCGGCACCGCAGCGGTCTTGTCGACTCGCGGCAAGGAAGTCCGCATCGGCAAGGGTGCGGCGTTGACGATCCGGCTGACCGCGCCGTTGACGGTGCACGTCAGGGACTGAGGGAGGCTGCAGTCAGGGCCGAGGGCTCGAGCGTCAGAGATCTAGGGTCAGGGATCAGGGCTGACGTCGATGGCTATGGTCAACGGCTTGTGGCACGATCGCGGCGTTGAACGATCAACTTCCTTCCAACAACGGGAACCGCTACGGCCCATCCGACCATAGCCCTCAGCCCTCCGCCCCTCGCCGTGACCCTGGCGGCCCGCCGCCGCTCGCGGCGCGCGCGGTGGCGGTGATCGAGGTACTGCTCTGTTCCGATGTGGTCACACAACTGGCGATCGGCGGGACGCTCACCGCGCTCGGGTACAAAGCGAAAACGCCTGGCGGCCAGCTCAGCATCGGCTACATCGTCGCGCTGTCACTGGGCGATGCGGTGCTGCTGATTGGCCTCATCCTGGCGCTGCTCTACGCGCACGGCGAGCAGCCCGGCGATGTTTTCTTCGGCCGGCGACCGGTTTTCTCGGAGGCGGTTTTCGGTCTCTGGCTGATTCCGCTCGCGTTCGGCGTCGCGGCCGCGGTGATCCTCACGGTCCGCCGATTCGTGCCGTCGCTGCACAACGTCGAACACAATCCGTTGCAGGGATTGCTGGGATCGCCGCGCGACGCGTGGTGGTTCGCGCTCGTGGTCGTCGTCGCTGGCGGCGTGCGCGAAGAAATCCAGCGCGCATTTCTGCTGCACCGCTTCGATGTGTGGCTGGGTGGCCGCATGACGGGCCTGATCGTGACGAGCGTCGCATTCGGCGCCGGTCACTTCGACGTGCAGGGCATCGACGCCGGCATCGCCACCGGCCTGCTCGGACTGTTCTGGGGCGTGGTGTATCTGCGGCGGCGATCGGCCGTCGCACCAATGGTCAGCCACGCCGGATTCGACCTGTTGCAGATCGTGCCGTTCCTCGGGCTGACGTGACCGGACGCGGCATCGCGGCTCGGCCCGCAGCCTCGTCAGCGTCCGGCGAGGTAGAGATCGATCACCTCACCCCGACGCCGCAGGCCGGTCACCCATTCCTTGACGGCGGCGACGCGCTGGTCCGCTGATGTGCTGAATCGCTGATCGAGATACGCCTGCATGCGCAGATCCTGGCGCAGCGTCTCGCGCAGGTGGCGCTCATCGATTCCCGAACGCGCCAGGGCGGCGTCGAACGCAGACGGCGACGGGAAGCGCCGCCGCACCTTCTCGACCTCGCGGTCCACGGCGTCGGCGGTCGGCTCGGCCGGGGCATAGCGATCGACTTCCGCCAGGACTAGCTCGCGATCGATCAGTTTGTCGAGGACGGCGCGCACCGGATCGGTGGCGTTGCCAGGCGTCTGCAGCCCCAGGTCGGTCGCCGCCGCCACGTCGCTCAAGGTGATCAACTGTCCGGCGACCAGGGCGAGCACACGGTCGATGGTCTCGGCGCGCGCACCGTTCACCGCGAGCGCGCAGACGACCAGCATCAATCCGACGCGACCGGTGCCGCCACTCGGCACTCTGCACTCTGCACTCTGCACTCTCATCATCACTACAACTAGAATGCCTGTCCAAAACTGATGAACCAGGCGGTCAGGCCTTCGCCGGACTGGCGATTGACCTTGAACCCGAGGTCGAAGCGAATCGGACCGAATGGCGATTTGTAGCGAAGGCCGCTGCCGACTGCCGTCCTCATCTCGGTCGGATCCATCTCCGACACGCGCGAGAACACGTTGCCGGTATCGACGAACCCGACGACGCCGAGTCCGCCGAACACGGGCGCACGGAGCTCGGCGTTGAAAATGACCAGCCCGTTCCCGCCGATCGGCAGGAGATCGGCATCGAGCGTGTCACCGGCTTGCGCCGGAACGTGGCGGGTGCCCACGCGATCGAGGGCAAACCCGCGAATCGTCGTGTCGCCACCGGCGTAGAAGCGCTCGCTCTGCGGCAGATCGCTGACGATGGTCGTCGTCTCGCCGTCGGCGGCGAGGGCCTCGCGCGGAAAGGCCCACGCCATGCCGACGCGTGCGCTGGCTGCGAAGATGACGCGGTTCGTTCCCGGAATCACCCGGAAGAGCTGCGCCGTGCCGAACGACTTGCCGAAGCCGATCTGGGACCCGATGGCGCGACCGGCGATCTGGCCGCTGATGCTGGCGTAGGCGCCGCGCGAGGGATCGACGGCGTCGTCACGCGAGTCGCGGATGATCGACGACGAGAACGATGACAGACGCACGTTCGGAAACAGCCGGTCGATCAACGGCTTGGCCGGGTCGTCGTCAGCCAGCTGCTCGTCGAACACCGAGGTGCGTTGAATCTGGTAGCTGCCGGTGATGCTCACGCCGCGGGACAGCTTGCGTGCGATGTCGGCGCTGACACTGCGCCGGGAGAAATTGAAGCTCGATCGACGCTGCTGTTCGAAGGTGGCGTTGATGAAGGCATCGGCCGCGGTGTCGAACACCCGCGGCTCGCGAAACGTGCCGATGGCCCGGTATTCGACGTTGGCCGCGCTCTCCTGCGAGTGGAACGCCAGGCTCGAGAAAAAATTCAGCGACCGGTTCTTGCCGAACACGTTGCGCCGTCCGACCTCGAAGAACGCGCGCGGCGCGACATCGAACTGCTCCTCTGCCACTTGCCCCGCCGGCGCCGCGACGACGACGCGGCCGACCTCGACACCGCCGCCGTAGCCGGCGGTGGTGGCGGGAGCCTCCTCGATCGTGACCAGCAGGTCGCGCGTGGTCTCGTTGCCGTGGCGCAGCTCGGTGATGCGGGCGCGGCGGAACAGCCCGAGCGCGGTGAGCCGGCGCTGGCTCTCGTTGATCGCCGCAAGGCTGAAGGGATCGCCCGCCTTCACCTGCAGCTCGTGCTCGATGGTGCTGGTGCTGGTGCGCACGTTACCGACGATGAGGACATGGTCGACGAACACCCGCGGCCCTTCGTGGATGGTGAAGGACACCGCCACGTGGGTGTCGTTCTGACTGAACACCGGGCTGGCTTCGACCGACGCGCTTTCGTAGCCGCGATCCTGATAGGCCAGCTGCATCGCGTCGCGGTCGGCGGCGAGCTGTCCCGGCACGTAGGGTGCCCCGACCCGGAGGGTGAGACGGGCGCGAAGCACCGCGTCGGTGAGCGCCGCGTTGCCGGCAAAGGTCACGGCATCGAGCGTGGTGCTCGGCCCCTCGCTGATCACCGCACGCACCGACACTGGCACCTGCGCCGGCGGCGGCGTGTGGGTGACGATCTCGACCGCCGTGCTCACGCGCGCGGTCGCAAAACCGCGGCGATGATAGAGCTCTTCGATGGCCTCGACGTCGGCGTCGAGCCGTGCCGCCGCGAACGGCTGGCCGTCACGCAGGCGCAGCGACGGTTCGAGCTCGGACAGCGGGACCGACGCGTTGCCGGAGATCTGGTATGAGGCGATCCTGAATTGTTGGCCGCGCGTCACCGCGAACGTGATCACGAGCTCGCCGTCAGCCTCCTGCCGCGTGTGCGGCGCCCGCGCGTCGCGGTAGCCCTCGCCGCGCAGATAGTCCTCGATCCGGTTGCTCGAATCCTCGAGCAGGTCTTCGTCAATCGATCCCTCCCGCTCGACCGGGACCAGGTCGGCGCGGCGGTCCGACGGCAGCGGATCGCCGGTGAACACGACGCGGACGCGCGGTCCCGGCATCACGGTCAGGGTCAGGTCGGCGACGCGCTGATCGGCCGACAGGCGCGCCTGGGGCAGGATCTTCGCCTCGTAGTACCCTTTGCTGCGGCGCTCTGCGATGTACTTCTCGATGCGACCGGTCAGTGCTTCGCGCTGGTAGGGCTCGCCGGTCGAGACGCCGAGTCGACTGATGAAGTCGGCCCGGCTGACGGTCGGCACGCCGTCGATCTCGACGTTGCCGATGGTCGTGCGCGGTCCGGGGTCGATGGTGAACACCAGCGTCGCGCGTTCGGGCGCGTGCTCGAGGAACGGCCGGGGCGTGACGGTGGCGGCGAGATAGCCACGCGCGCGCAGCGCATCAGCGAGAATCCGCGTCATGTCCGCGGCGCGCCCGAGCGGCGGCGACACGCCGTAGCGATCGAGGAGCGCGCGCCGGAGCTCGCGCTGATCGATGCCAGGCGCGCTCAGCGGGCCGTCGAAACGGATGCGCGCCACTGGATGAATGGGCGTCAGGTCGTATTTGAGGACGACGCGCCCTCCGTCCATCTCGGCATCGACGCTGACGCCCTCGAAGCGGCCGAGGCTGAAGAGGTGGGCCACGGTTTCCCGCACCTGCACCATCGACAGTGGCTGGCCGGCGATCGTCGACACGACCTGGGTAAGCAGGGGATCGGTGGTCTCGCGCCCCTCGACCACCAGGTGCACCGAGCCGACCGGCTTGCCGAGATAATCTGCCACCGCCGCGAAGGCCGCGGGCGCTGCACCGCAAAGCGCACACACGACGCAGAGGATCGCCCTCACCCGGTTGGAGCCGACGCCCGGCTGTCGCGACCGACGGGGGAGGAGTGTCGAGCCACTGGCCCGCATCAGAACACGTGTCTCACGCGGAACTCGAGCGCGTAGGTCTGGCGATCCTCGTTTCGCGAGAGAATCCAGGCAATGCGATCGCTCTCGTCGATCTCGAGCAGCACGATTTGATCGTTGGTGGTGGTGCCGAGACTGCGCGAGAAGGTCAGATAGACGCGCTCGGAGATGCGCTTGCCGATGGTCAGCCGCGCCGTCGGGTTGAGACGCGAGGTCTGCTGGCTGTAGGGATCGATGAAGGAAGGCGTGAGCTGGAAGGTGTCGACGCCGAACGTCTGCTCGACGACCTTGCCCACCTCCGACGACAGGCTGCCGGTGATCGCCTGGGTTGCGCGTGTGGTGATGATGTCGGTCTGAGTCTGGCTCGGGTTGGTCAGCGCCCGCACCTCGGGCGCGAGATCCTGCGTCCCGGTCCGTTGCACGTTGCTGAACAACAGCGCGAGCACATCCGAGGTCGGCAACGGCGGGTCCGAATTCAGTGTCGGCCTGAGTTGCTCGCTGGTGCCGGCGAAGGCCACCGTCACCCGATAGGTCTGTCCAGGCACGCGCACGTTGGTCTCGGCTTCGACGTCGAAGAACGGCTCGATCCGTGCCGGATTGGTGAAGTCCATCGTGCCGCGGGTGATGCGGTAGCGGCGGCCCTCGAACGTCACCTCGCCGCGCTCGACGTCGGCGTGGCCGGCAACGACCGGGCGATCGTAGGTGCCGCGCAGCGTCAGGTCGGCGCTGGCCACCATCCGCGCCAGGTTGTTCTCCACCCGCAACGTGGACGGCATCAGCAGCTGCAAGTCGAACTTCAACGGCACGGTCGGCGCCGGTTCGACCGCAGCCGGCCCGCCCCCGTTGCCCGACCGCCGCGAGGCGAGATCGAAGATGCTCCCAGGAGTGTCCGCGCGCCGGTTCCAGAGCGCGCTTTTGACGGTGATGGCGCCACCCAGGGTTGGCGACGCGAACGGACCGCGCAGCGACAAATCGGCGTCGACCACGGACCGCACCCCCTCGGGCACGCGCAGGTGCATGTCGACGCCGCGCGCGGTGACGTCGAACTTCTCCGGAGTGTAACCATCGAACTCGATGCGACCGCCGAACTGCACGCGCCCGCCGCCCATCGTCGCCGCCACTTCGTCGAGACGAATGCCGCTGGCATCGAAGCGGATGGTGCCGTTGATGGCGTCGAGCGAGTTGGGGATCGAAAAGTGACGGATGCGGCCGTCGGTGATCGTGGCGCTGCCGGAGAAATGCGGCTGCGCCAGCGGGCCGTCGATTGAGGCCGCCAGCTCGGCTCGGCCGGCGCCGCGCATGTCGCGGAAGAAACCCTGGAGGATGCCGAGGTTGGCCTCGCCGGTGGCTTTCAACGCGATCCGATCGTCGTTGAGCGCGATCGTGCCGCCGACGCGCAGCCGCGTGTCTTCACCCACCAGCGTCAGTTCGTCGACGCGGATCCGCTCGCGATCGAGCGCGATGCGAATCGGCGCCGCGTTCCTGACGCTGTAGTCGAGTAGCCGCAGTTCGAGCGAGTCGACGGTGCCATCGACCACCAGGTGATTGACATCGGCGAGCTCGCCGACCACGCGAATCGCCCCGCTGACTACCGCCGTGGTAAACGGCGACAGCTTCGGCACGAACAGCCGGACATAAGGATCCAGCGAGGTGTCGTGGAAACGGAATGTCAGCTCGGCGTCCGACTGCGGCGTCAGCGCGATGCGCCCGGTGCCGGTGAGCGCCATCCGCGGCGACGCGGCGTCGATCGATCCGCTCAGCTCGGCGCCGCGCAGCGCCAGGGTGCCGTTCACCACCCCGACACCCTCTTCTCCGACGAACAGATCGTCGACGCGATACTTGAAATCGTTGCGCGGCGACTCGAATGTACCGCTGCCGGTCGCGGTGAAGTCGGCCAGGCCCGAGAGCGGCGCGCGCGGGAACCTCACGAACGCGAGCCGTTCGACTGGAATGCGTCGGCCGCCGGCGTTGAACGAATAGGTCGAGTCCCACCCGACGAAGGCGGCGCCGGTCACCGTTCCGGTGCCCTTGGCGATGTTCAGGTTGTCGAGGCGGACACCCGTGCCGTCGAACCGCAACGGCGAGGTCGCCTGCTGAAACGGCTCGCCGTAGGCGACGCCATCCGAGATGGTCATCGCGCCGAATCCAACCGGACGCTCGTAGGCACCGGTGAGGTGGAACTCGCCGGACAACAGGCCGGACACCGGATAGCCGTCGATGGCGAAGGCATGCCGCAGACTGTCGAGATCGCCGCGCGACACGCGAATCCGCGCGTTGATCTCCTCGCCACCATCCTCGCGCGGATAACCAAGCGAGAACAGCCCGTCGGCGCGGATCTCCGCATCGCCGGCGCGCACCGCGCCATCCCTGACGTTGACGTAGCGGTTCTCGACGACGATCTGCGCGGAACCGCTGCCCCAGAGCGTGTCAAAGGCGCGCAGATCCTCGCCCGTGAACAGCCCTTCGACGCGCGGCGCGCGGAACGCGCCGGTCATGACGCCGTCGAACTCGCCGCGGCCGGCGAACGGGACGGCGCGGGAGAGCGATCCGAAATCGCTGATGATGCCCGCCAGCAGTTCATCGCTTTCCTGCCAGTCGCTGCTGGTGACGTGAAACGGCAACCGTGATTGCGTGCCGTAGGCGGTGGTTCCGCCGAAGGTCACGAGCGTGCGCTCGGTGGCAAAACGTCCCTGGTCGATCACGACCTCGTCGGGACCGTAGCGATACGACAGGTCTGCGGCGATGGGAAGATGCGCCGGCAGCGGCTGTGGCGCGAACGGTCCCCATTGGCGGCCGCTGCGGTCCGCCGCGGCCGCCCGCTGCGCTGCCAGCGACACCGTCATCGGCGCGACGCCTGGCGGCGGCACGATGGTCAGCTGACCTTCACCTCGATGATCGGAGAAGTGTCCCGAGGGCCAGTCGAGCACGTTGTGCAGCGAGGCGCTGCCGCCGAAACGCAGGCCGGAAAACTGCTCGAAATCGGTGAACCGCGCGAGATCGACGCCGGTCAGCGTGGCGTCGAAATGATGAGACGGCCTGGTGTGCTGGCCGAACGGCTTGACGCCGTAGACGAACTTCGCGGTACCACCGTAGAACTGCGATCCGGCATCCCAGACGTCGAAACCGTGCTGCGTCCAGTGCAGCGAACCGTGCAGACGGGGAAAGCGGTACGCGTTCAGACCGGCGAGCTCACTGGCGAAGGTGCCCGCGAGATCCCGGTTGGTGTCCTCGCCGGTCTTGAACAGCCGGAAGGTGCCGGTGAAGTCGCCGCTGCCGGCCAACCGCCATGGCTCGTCCTTGAAGAAGAGCTCGCGCATGCGCGGGAAGTCGACACGCGATTTCACCTGATAGCCCTGGTTCGGCCAGTGCGCGAGATCGACGTCGCCGCTGGCGGTTGTCGACGCGCCGTCGGTGTCCATGTCGATGCGATCGAGATGGATCCGCGGGCCATCGATCACGAACCGCGCCTTCATGTTCGCCCACATCGGGACGAAGTCCTGGATCGCGACGGTGCCGCCGTTGAACGTGGCGGTGCCGTGATAGTTGGGCTGGTTGCCGATGGTGATGTCGAGGTTCCGGCAGATCACGCTCCACGGCGTCTCGTGATCCTCGAACGCGAACTGGCCGCGGAAGGCGTGCAGCGACTTCAGCGTGGTCGTGATCCGCTTGGGGCCGGGCGGCCTGCCGTCGTCGTGATTGAAGCGGGGAAAGTTGTGCGCGCCATCCCATTTTTCAACCAGCATCTGCCAGTCGGTCATCTCGACCGAACTGATCGTGATGTCGGGCTGGAGCCTGAAGGCGGGCAGCCAGTCGAGCGCAACCGCAATCCGCTTCGCGCTGAAGAACGGCCGATCGCCGGCGTGAAGACCGTCGATGGTCAGATCCTCGACGAGCACCTTGCCGGTCAGCAGGTGGATTCTCAGCGCGCCGATGTGCAGTGGTCTCTCGATGTATTTCGAGCCGGCGTCCTCAGCTCTGGCGCGCACAGCTGGACCGAGGTCGATCGTGATCGACACGACGATCGCCGCCGCCAGCAGCGCCACGACCACCGTGAGGCAGAGGCTGGCGTAGCGGAAGGCCGGATGAGCGCGAAGGCGCTTGAGCACGGTCACTGAATGACGAGGAGCAGCGCGCCGGCCTCGACCGACATCCCTTCACGCACGTGGACGTCGGCGACCGTCCCATCGCGGCTGGCGCGCAGCTCGTTCTCCATCTTCATCGCTTCGACCACAACGACGGGCTGCCGGGCGGCGACCGGCTCGCCGTGCTTGACCAGTACGCGGACGACCTTGCCCGGCATCGGCGCGACCAGACGCTGCGGCCCCGACCCGGTCCCGGCGCCGTCCTCCACGCGTCCCCAGCGGCGGCGGCCGTTCAAGGTGATGTAAATCGGCGTCGAGCCGATGTGCACGGCCAGCTGTCCGGCCGCGGGATCGGCGGCAATGCTGACTTCGTGCGAGGAGATCGCCTGGCCGCGAACGCCCTCACCGCCCTCCGCGATGAGGATCGACATCGTGTGGGCGTCAACGCGCACCGCATCCACTTGCCGTTCCCGCCCATCGATCGAGACGGCAAAACCGTTGCCCGCGCGTGAGACGACGACCGGGAGCCGACGACCGCCGATTTCAACTTCGTACCGCATCTAGCGTCCGAACACAGGAAGCCCTTGTCCACCGGCCGCGATCCAACACCAGGAGAACGACCCCTTTTTGGCGGCGGCGGTCATACGCTCCGCAGCCCCTCGACGCGCGCCTGCGCGCGCCAGCCCCTGGCGGTCGGGCTCTCCGAGCTGACATCCGCCGACTTCGGCGTCAACGCGGACGGTGAGATCACGGCCTCGAGCGCGGCCGCGATCGCGGCGAGCTCTTCGAGCACAGGTGCCACCTCCACGAAGGGTCGGCCCCGGCGCGCTTTCAGCACTTCGTCGAGGTAGCTCGTGTGGAAGCGACCGGCGCCAAAATCCGGTTGCGCGAGCAGCCAGGCGAAGAACGGCACCGTCGTCTTGATGCCGGTGACGAGGTATTCGTCGAGCGCGCGCCGCATGCGGGCGATCGCGAGCGGGCGATCCTCGGCCCAGGCCACGAGCTTCGAGATCATCGGGTCGTAGAAGATCGGCACGTCGAGGCCGGCCGTCGCCCCGCTGTCGTCGCGGATACCTGGACCGGCCGGCACCCGCAGCTGCTGGATGCGGCCCGGCGAGGGCAGGAAATTGTTGTCGGGATCCTCGGCGTAGATCCGGCATTCGATGGCGTGCCCGTTCGGCTGCAGGAGACGCGCCGGATCCAGATCGAGGCGCTCGCCGCGCGCGATGCGAATCTGCCAGCGGACGAGATCGAGGCCGGTCACCATTTCCGTGATCGGGTGCTCGACCTGCAGCCTGGCGTTCATCTCGAGAAAATAGAAACGACCGTCCTCGTCGAGCAGGAACTCGATGGTGCCGGCGTTGGTGTAGCCGACGGTCCTGGCGACCGCGGCGGCGGCCGAACTCATCGCGGCGCGGAGCGCCGGCGACACCGCGAGCGACGGCGTCTCCTCGACCACCTTCTGGTGGCGACGCTGGATCGAGCACTCGCGCTCAACGAACGGGACGACCGTGCCATGCGCATCGCCGAGCAGCTGAATCTCGATGTGGCGCGGCCGGGTCAGGCGGCGCTCGAGATACACCGCCGCGTCGCCGAACGCGGCACCCGCCTCCGATCGCGCGGCGCGCACGGCGCCGGCGAGTTCGCCGGGGTCAACGACCGTGCGCATCCCCTTGCCGCCGCCGCCCGCGACCGCTTTCACGAGCAGCGGGTAACCGACGGCGGCCGCCGACGCCGCAATCGCCGCGTCGGAGGCATCGGCCGGCAGCGGATCTTCGGTGCCCGGCACTACCGGCACTCCGGCGCGTCTTGCCGCCGTCCGGGCTGCCGTCTTGCTCCCCATGGCCGCGATCGCTTCCGGAGTCGGACCGATGAAGGTCAGGCCGGCATCGCGCACGGCGGCCGCGAAATCCTCGTTCTCCGCGAGAAACCCGTAGCCGGGATGTACGCCGTCGGCACCGGACTTCCTGGCGGCGTCAATCATCGCGTCGATGCGCAGATAGCTCTCGCGTGGGGCGCTCGGACCAATCGCGTAGGCTTCGTCCGCGTAGCGGACATGCAGCGCCGTCCGATCGCACTCCGAGTACACGGCGATTGGAGACACGCCCATCTCGCGACAGGCGCGGATGATGCGCACGGCGATCTCGCCGCGATTTGCGATCAGGATCTTCTTCATGGACAAGCGCCCCACCGCGTAGACGTGGTGGAGAGAGCCTTATTCTACTGGAGCGGAGGCGTCGACGCGGGCGGACGACGCTGGTGGGTCGCCTGTTCGTACCAGTACGCGAGCTTGAGCAGGGTTGGTTCACTCCACGGTCGGCCCAGGAGTTGAAGTCCGGCGGGAAGCCTGCCGTTGCGCGTGAAGCCCATCGGCACGGTGATCGCCGGAAAGCCGGTGCTGGGCGAGAACAGCTGGCTGTTGTCGCCGGCCGGAGTATTGAGATCACCGATGAGCCGAGGCGGATTGCTCCACGTTGGATACGCGAGCGCGTCGAGCTGAGCCGAGTCCATCAAGGTCAAGACGGCTGTCCGCAATTTCTGGCGGAATTCATCACGCCGCAGGCAGCCGGGCGTCTCTCCCGGCACATCGTCGGCGGCCTGGCCGCTTTCGAGCCTGACCTGAATCGAGGGGTGGAAGCGACGCGACTTGATGATGTCGGCAAGCGAATGCATCGGCGCCTTGTCCCCGAGTCGCTCGAGATAGCGGTTGAGGTCGTACTTGAACTGGTTGCAGCCGCCGCGGGCCATGTCCTCGAGGCCGGCGACGGCGACGGGATCGATGACCTCGGCGCCAAGATTCCGAAGGTCGCCGAGGGTTGCCTTGAAGACCTCGTCGACTTCGCGATCGAGCGTCGGCGTGTCGTAGGCCTGATGGAGAACGCCGATGCGAGCGCCTTTCAGACCGTCGGCCTGCAGCGATGCGGCGTACCGGACCGGGATGTGACCGCGACCCGCCGCGGTCACCGGATCGGAAGGATCGGCTCCCGCGATCACCTGCAGCACCGCTGCGGTATCGGCAACCGTCCGGGTTACCGCGCCGGCGATATCGGCGCTCAGATTCAGCGGCACGACGCCCGATCGGCTCACCAGGCCCATGGTCGTACGAAGCCCGACCAGCGCCTGATGGGCTGCCGGACCGCGGATCGAATCGCCAGTGTCGCTGGCGAGAGCGACGGCGGCGAAATTCGCAGCGGCGCCGGCTGCCGATCCGCCGCTCGAACCGGCTGTGACCCGGCTCGTATCGTATGGATTGCGTGTGTAGCCGGGCAGGATCGAGTTCACCGTCTCGATCGGGCTGAACGCGAACTCCGCCATGTTCGACTTGGCAATCATCACGGCACCGGCCTCGCGCAGACGTTTGACGACGAACGCGTCGGCGCCGGTCATCATGCCCTTGAGCGACAGCGAGCCCGCCGTGGTCGGCATGTCCACCGTCTCGTAGTTGTCCTTCACGAGCACCGGCACGCAGTGCATCGGCCCGACGGGGCCCGACTGCCGGAATCGACGGTCCAGATCGTCCGCCGTCCTCAATGCCCCCGGATTGGTCATCACGATGGCGTTCAACGCCGCGCCCTGCTTGTCGTAGGCCTCGATCCGGGCGAGATAGCGCTCGACGAGACCGCGGCAGGTCAGCGAGCCGTCGCGGAGCGCCGACTCGATTTGCGCGATGGTGGTTTCTTCGACCCGAAAGGAGGTCGGCGCCTGTGCGGAAAGCGTCGCCGCTGCGAGGACCGCGGCCGCGATCGGAATGATGCGCATGCGCGTTAGTTTACGCGGGGGCTCAAGAGGCAGGAAGGGCTGGAGGGGCGACAGGCAGGATCGGTGGAATGGGCAGGATACCCATCCTGCCCATCCGGCCGTCCTGTCCTATTAGAACAAAAACTTCGCGGCGAACTGCACCTGCCGCGCCGATCCGGAGTCGCCGGTCGGGAACCGCGTGTTGCTGATCACGCCGAACGAGGTACTGAGCGGAGCCGCTGTGCCTCCCGGCTGACCGAGGTTCGCCTGGTTGAACAGGTTGAACACCTCGAGCCGCAGCTGCACGCGCGCGCTGCCCTGCAGCTTCAGATTCTTGATAAACGACAGGTCTGTATCACCGAAGCCCGGTCCGCGGATCGCGTTCCTCGACAGGTTCCCGAAGTGTGCCACGCCGGCCGCGTTGTAGGGCAGCGCGAACACGGATGCCGATGTGCACTGTTGGCTCGCGGCCGCTGTTGTCCGAGGATCGCACACCGTGTTCGCCCCGCCTACGAACCACGTGTAACTCGTGACCGCACCGGTCACGGGATCCAGAACCGGCGTCGCCGTGATGGCCGGCAGGGCGCCGATGAGATCCGGCCGGACCGTCGTGCTGCCCGAGATCGTGCCGATGTTGGTGATGATGTTGAGCGGATTCCCGGTCTGTGCCTGCTCGACGACCACCACCTGCCAGCCGTCCTTGAAGCGATTGCCCTTGAACGGGAGATCGTACGACATGTTGACCGCCACGCGGTGACGGACGTCGAAGTCCGACGGCCCTACGCTGCCGGCGAGATTCGTGCTGTCCTCCGCCGTCAGTGTGTTGTCGTACGAGTTCGTATCGGTAGACTTCGACAGCGTGTACGAGCCGGACAGCTGAAGCCCGTTGGAAATCCGGCGGTTCGCCGTCATCCAGAGGCCCTTGTAGTCGGACCAGCCGAGACTCGTTTGTTCCGTGATATTGCCGAGCGTCGAGCCCGGGAGGATCGGGCTCGTGGCCGACAGCTTTGGATACGGACGCACGGTGCCGCCGGGCGTCACGAATTGATTCAGGTTGATCGGGATGCGCTGACGGTCACCGTGCGATCCGAAGTAGCCGACCATCACACCCGTTCCGCCGAACTCGCGCTCGACGTTGACGTTCCACGTCTGCATCCGCCCGGGCAGAAAATTCGGGTCGGTGAACGACGGGTTCAAGGCCGCCGCGCCGGCTCCGCTCAGTGCGCTGTCGAGCTTGATATTGCTCGCGGCGGTCCCAGCGGCCTGCCCGGACAGCGGCGTGGTGAGCGGCGGATTGTTCGCCTCTCCCACGAAGAAGCCGTTATTGGTCTGGTTCACCATCACGGCGTACGCGCCACGAACGGCGAGCTTGCCGTCGGCGGTCGGCGTCCACACGATGCCGAAGCGCGGCTGGAAGTCGCTGCCGTTCTTCGTCACTTGCGTAAATCCATTCGAGCCGATTCGCGCCAGCGACGACGAGCTCGGATCGAACGCGACGAGCTTGTCGTCCCCTTCGGTCGGCGACGGGAGGTAGTCGTAGCGCAGACCGATATCCAGCTTCACATTCGATCCGAGCGATACGGAATCCTGCACGAAGGCGCCGATCGCGTTCACATAGGCGTTGTACGAGAGTCCGCCGAGCGTGAGCGTGAGCGCGCTGCCGAATCCCTGCTGAAACGCCGCCACGCTCGGATAGGTGAATCTTCCGGGGTCCCCATTGTTGCTGTTGTGCTTGACTCTGCGGAACTCGCCGCCGAACTTGATGACTTGGTTCCCGTGCAGGTAGGTCGCCGTATCGCCGATCGCACCCGTCGTCACCTCACGGGCGCTCGGGAAGCCACCCGGCCCGCCGAAGTTCAGGCCGGGACCCGAGATCGTGATTTGCGGGAGCGCGACCGGATTCTGGGTCTGGCCGAGATTGATGCCGAGCGCTGCGGTGTCGACCTGGGTGGTCGGATTGAAGCTGATGCTGATGCGATTGAAGCCCCCCCTCACTTCGTTGACCAGCGCCTGGCTGAAGACGTGGGTTTCGTTGACGGTCAAGACTTGACGGTGACCGCCGCGGTTGTCGCCGAAGCCCGGCACGGTGTTGCCCTGGGCATTGGGCTCATGGCGAAAATCGCGCTGAAACGCGTAGTAGACGTGCAGATCGTCGTTCTGCCGCAGATTCGTCCGCACATCCCCCGTGGTCTGGTCGTTGCTGACTGGGGCAATCTCCGATCCGATCGCGCGCAGACCCGTGGAGTCGTTCGCAACCGGGATGAACTGGAGCAGGTTCTTCGCCACCGGATCGGTGACCGCTGCCCGCTGCGCGTTGCTCAGGGTCCCGGAGTTCAGGTCGACCGCCTGGGTGTGGCGCAGGCCTTCGTAGCTGCCGAAGAAGAACATCTTGTTCTTCACGATCGGTCCGCCCAGGTTGACGCCGAACTGTTTGCGGTTGAAGACCGACTGGGGCGCCGGCTCCGGGTTGAAATAGTTGCGCGAGTCGTACTTCTGATCGCGGTAGAAGTCGAACGTTTCGCCGTGAAACTGATTGGTGCCCGATCGCGTCGCGACGTTCACGATGGCGCCCGAGTTGCGGCCGTACTCGGCGCTGAACGTCGAGTTGTCCACCTTGAACTCCGACACCGTGTTGATCGACGGCTGGAATGTCACCTGAGAGTTCGACAGGTCGTTCAGGTTGATGCCGTTGATCATGAAGTTCACGGACGTCTCGCGGTTGCCGGCGGTCATGAACGAGAACGCGCCCTGACCGCGCAGCGGCGCGCTCAGCCCGGCGTTCTGGGGCGAGGTGCTGCCTCCCGGCATCAGCGGACCAAGGTCCACGAAATGCCGGCCGTTCAACGGAATCTCCTGAACGGTCTTCTCGGCCATCGAGGCGCCGACCGCCACCGTGGCGGTGTCGATCAGGGGCGCGGCGCCGGTGACGGTCACGTTCTCGGCGAGGGCGCCGACCGTGAGCTTCAGGTTGAGCGCCACGGTCTGCGCGGGGCCGAGATCGACTTCACGCTTCTGATCCTGAAAGCCCTCGATGTGCGCGGTGATCTGGTAGTGCCCAGGCGCAAGCGCCGCCGCCGCATAGGCGCCCGCCGCGTCGGTCACGACACTGCGGTCCTGGTTGGTCGCGGTATTGTGCACCGTGATCGAGACGCCCGGCATCACCGCGCTCTGCGCGTCGGTAACCGTGCCCTGAAGCGTGGCCGTGGATTGCGCGCGAGCCGGCGCCGCGGCCAGCAGCCCGAGCGCGACAGCCGTCGCGGCAATGGATCTGAGTCGGTACATGAACATCCCTCCGTGCAAGTTGAACAACGGTTCGACAGGCCGTTTGATTGAAATACGGTGTCTGACACCTGATGTCAACGGACAGGAACGTCACGGTGAAAATTCGGCGGCGCTTTTTGTCCCGATCCAAAAATACGGAGGCTGCTACAGCGGAATGTTGCCGTGCTTCTTGGGCGGATTCCTATCGCGCTTGTTCTCGAGATTCTTGAGGGCCGTAATCAGCTTGCGGCGCGTCTCCCGAGGGCGAATGATCTCGTCAACGAAGCCACGTGAGGCGGCGACATAAGGATTTGCTAATTTTTGGCGGAACTCCTCGACCTTGTCGGCGCGCGCCGCCGCCGGATCGGCCGCCGCCTCGAGCTCGCGCCGGTACAGGATGTTGACGGCGCCTTCGGGTCCCATCACCGCGATTTCCGCAGTGGGCCAGGCGTAATTGAAGTCGGTGCGAATGTGCTTGCTCGACATCACGCAGTAGGCGCCGCCGTAGGCTTTGCGCGTGATGACGGTCACCTTGGGCACCGTCGCCTCGGCAAAGGCGAACAGCAGCTTGGCGCCGTGACGGATGATCCCGCCGTATTCCTGGACGGTCCCGGGCAGGAACCCGGGCACGTCCTCGAACGTGATCAGCGGAATGTTGAACGCGTCGCAGAAGCGGACGAACCGCGCGCCCTTCACCGCGGCGTCGATGTCGAGCGTGCCGGCGAGCACCGCCGGCTGATTGGCGACGATGCCGACGGGCCGGCCGTCGAGGCGCGCGAAGCCGACCAGAATGTTCTTGGCGTAGTGGCGATGGACCTCGAGAAAATAGCCTTCGTCGACGATTAGCTGGATGACGTCGAGCATGTCGTAGGGCTGGTTCGGTGACAGCGGCACGATCCGATCGAGCGCCGGATCCTCGCGGTCGGCCGAATCGCTGGTCCGCGCCCGCGGCGGGTCATCCAGGTTGTTGGACGGCATGAAGGCCAGCAGATCGCGGATCAGCGCCAGGCACTCACGGTCATCCTCGGTCGCGAAGTGTGCGACGCCGCTGGTCGCGTTGTGAGTCATGGCGCCGCCGAGTTCCTCCTTCGACACTTCCTCGTGGGTCACCGTCTTCAGCACATCCGGTCCGGTGACGAACATGTAGCTGGTATCCTTCACCATCACGATGAAGTCGGTGATCGCCGGCGAATAGACGGCACCGCCTGCGCACGGCCCCATGATCGCGGAAATTTGCGGGATGACGCCCGATGCCAGCGTGTTGCGGAGGAAGATGTCGGCGTAGCCGCCCAGCGACAGCACTCCTTCCTGGATGCGCGCACCACCCGAGTCGTTCAGGCCGACGATCGGCGCCCCCAGCTTCATGGCGAGATCCATGACCTTCACGATCTTGGCGGCGTTGGTCTCCGACAGCGAGCCGCCGAACACGGTGAAGTCCTGGGCGAAGGCGAACACCTGCCGTCCGTCCACCAGCCCGTGGCCCGCGACGACGCCGTCGCCGGGCACGATCTGATCCTGCATTCCGAAGTCGATGCAGCGGTGGGTGACCAGCTTGTCCACCTCCTCGAAGGTGCCAGGGTCGAACAGCAGCTCGATGCGCTCGCGCGCCGTCAGCTTGCCGGCGTCGTGATGGCGTTTGAGCCGCTCGGTGCCACCGCCGAGCTCGGCGCGACGTTCCAGGTCCGCCAGGGTGTTCAAGGGATCGGTCATGGCTGATGGCTGAGCGCTGAGGGCATAGGGGTTGATGGGGAATCGTCGCTTGGCCAGGGCCCTCGGCCATAAGCCATCGGCCATGATCAGGCCTTAACCGCCTGCGATTTCTCCCAGTCCTTGAGGAATTTCTCCAGCCCAATGTTGGTCAGGGGATGATTGAACAGCTGATCGATGACGGCCGGCGGACAGGTCGCGATGTCGGCGCCCATGCGCGCCGCTTCGATCACGTGAATCGGGTTGCGACAACTGGCCACCAGCACTTCCGTGGCGAAGTCGTAGTTGTTGTAAATCTCGACGATCTCGTGAACCAGCTCCATGCCATTGGTGCCGACGTCGTCGAGCCGCCCGACAAACGGGCTGATGTAGGTCGCGCCCGCTTTCGCGGCCAGCAGCGCCTGGGCCGCGGAGAAGCAGAGCGTGACGTTGACGCGGATGGCTTCGCCCGACAGCGTCTTGCAGGCCTGAATCCCGGCGCGCGTCAGCGGCACCTTGACGATCATGTGCTGATCGATCTTCGCGATGTCGCGTCCCTGCTTGAGCATCCCGTCCACGTCGGTCGCGGTCACTTCGCCGCTGACCGGACCCTTCACGATCTGGCAGATCTTCTTCAGGTTGTCGCGATAGTCACCCGGCTCCTTGGCGAGCAGGGTGGGATTGGTGGTGACGCCGTCGATGATGCCGATCGTGACCAGGGTTTCGATGTCCTTGATGTTGCCGGAGTCGATGAACAACTTCATGTGGTGCTCCTGAAATTTCAGATTGCAGAATTCAGATTTCAGATTGATTTCAGATTGAGGTTCAGAATCTTAAATCTGAACTCAGAAATCTGAAATCTCATGTTTCATCCGTGACCGGATTCGTGAGCTCGCCCACGCCCTCGACCTTGATCGTCACCGAGTCGCCTGCGACGAGCGGACCGATGCCTTCCGGGGTGCCGGTCGAGATGATATCGCCCGGCTCGAGCGTCATGACGAAGGTGATGAACTCCACGAGGTGTTCGATCGGAAAGATGAGATGTTTCGTGCTCGACGCCTGGCGGCGCTGGCCGTTGACCCAGCCTTCGACGGCGCGCGGCGCTGCGTCGAGCCCGGTGGCGATGCACGGTCCAATCGGCGCGAACGTGTCGAATCCCTTGCACCGCGTGTACTGCGACTCCTTTTTCTGGAGATCGCGCGCCGTCACGTCGTTGACGCAGATGAGACCAACAATGTAGTCCCACGCGCTGCCTGCCGGAACGCGGTGGGCGCGGCGTGCGATGACGATTCCGAGCTCGGCTTCATGATCGACGCGACCGACGCCGGGCGGCCGGCGGATGGCCTCACCAGGCCCGATCACCGCCGATGGCGGCTTGATGAAGAGTAGCGGCTCTGCCGGGAGCGGCTTGCCGACTTCGCCCGCGTGATCTTTGTAGTTCAGGCCGACGCAGACGATCTTCGACGGCCGGACTGGCGCGAGCAGCGTCACTCCGCCCAGGCCGCCGCGCACCGCGGCTCCAGCCGTGAGCGTAGTAAACGAATCGCCCGACGCGCGGCGCAGCTCGCCGTCCGATTCCACCGCGTAGAAGCTCTCGCCGTCCTGGCGAACCCGGTAGATGCGTTCCGTCATCATCAACGCCACATTCTAGCTGAAAGCCGACCGGCGTCAGCTGTCAGCGCACGGTCCTCAGCGCGCCGTCTCGACGACACGCGCGGACAGATCGCTGGCGTTGCCAGCCTTGTCGACAGCGCGTACGGCGTACACGTAGGCGATGCCCGATTGAACGTTGTCCCTGAACGACGGCTCCACGATCGGCGCGGCGGTGATGGGCTGGAGGGTTTGAGCCGGCTCGACGCCGCGCAGCACGATGTAACCGGCGAGGTCGCGCTCGGCGTTCGGCTCCCAGATCAGATTGATGGCGCCCTCGGTGGAAATCGCCTTGACGGCCTTCGGCACCGCGGGAGGAAAGGTGTCGACCAGCGTCTCGCATATCGGCGGCGCCGCGTCGCTTTCGATGGTCGCGCCGTCGATCGTCTCGGCCGTGACGATGGTGTAGCAGCGCTTTTCACCGAAAACAACACGCGTATCCGAGTAACTGGTGGCGTCGACCGGGGTCGCGGTCAATCTGACCACCGCCTCCGGACGGCTCGAATCGTAGACCTGATACGCGATGGTCGGCCGCGCCGCGCCAATCGCCCGTGATGGCAACAGCTCGTCGTCGGCAACCGCGTCGGCCGGCGCCGCGGGCGACCATGTCAACGAGACCGCCGCCTCGTCATAGGTCATGGCCAGCTTCGACGGCGGCGGCGGCGGTGGTACCAGCGGGACCGTGACCCGCCTCGAAAGCGGCCCCTTGCGGCCGCGCGTCGAGCTGCCGAACGCCACATAAGTGCGCAACGGCACGGCGGTCGGCGGGCCGAGCAGCGGCGCGTCGCCTTGCGGCGCGGCCGGCGCGGCAGGCGCGTGCTTGTCAGCCGGCGGAACCACTGCCTTCATCATGTCGCGCGTCAGCGATTCACTGAGCCGGGCGACCGCGCCCTGATCGAGCCCCGGGCCCTCTGGCGCCTCCACTTCGTCGGCGGGATCGTCGACGTCGGCGGTTAGATTGGGATCGCGCGGCGCCTTGACTTCCACGGCGCCGACCTTCGTGCCGAGCTTCAGCAGGTTGGCGTCAGACAGCGGCGGGACCGTGACCGGCGCGGTGATGGCGTAGACCTCGGCGCTGGCGATGTTGGCTGGGCGCGTGGCGTCGGTGTTGGTCGCCGGCACCGTGAACGAGACCGAGACGGTATCGCCGCGGCGCAGCGCCACCACGTCGGCGGGCGCGGCCGGCAGCTTCACGAGCGGCGGCAGCGGCGGACCCGACTTGCCGCACGCGCTCATCGACATCGTCACCAGCGCGACGACCGCAGCGACCACCACGCCGCGCGCGCCCGGCCCGGCGTGCCGGCGTAACCGCTTCACAGAATGTACCGGGACAGGTCTTCGTTCTTGACGATGTCGGCGAGCATCTTGGTCACGTAGGGCTCATCGATCGTCACGGTTTTCTCGAGCAGGTCGGGCCCCTCGAACGAGATCTCGTCGAGCAGTTTTTCCAGCACGGTGTGGAGACGGCGGGCGCCGATGTTTTCGGTGTGCTCGTTGACGGTCTGCGCGAAGTCGGCAATCTTGCGAACGGCGTCGTCGGTGAACGACAGCGCGATCCCTTCGGTGTCCATCAGCGCCACGTACTGTTTGACCAGGGCGTTGCGCGGCTCGGTGAGGATGCGCACGAACTCGTCCTTGCCCAGCGCCTCGAGCTCGACGCGGATGGGAAAACGACCCTGCAGCTCGGGAATGAGATCCGACGGCTTGGAGACATGAAATGCGCCCGCGGCGATGAAGAGGATGTGATCGGTGCGCACCATCCCGTATTTGGTGTTGACCGTCGTGCCCTCGACGATCGGCAGGATGTCGCGCTGCACGCCTTCGCGGCTGACATCCGGTCCGTGCGAGCCCTCGCGTCCCGCGATCTTGTCGATCTCGTCGAGAAAGATGATCCCCGCCTGCTCCACGCGCTGAACTGCCGCCCGTGCCACGCTGTCCATGTCGATCAGCTTCTGCTCTTCTTCGGTGGCGATGTATTCAAGCGCCTCGGGCACCTTCATCTTGCGCTTCTTGCTCTTGCCCTGGAACAGTCCCGGCAGCATGTCCTTCAGATTGATGTCGACCTCTTCCACCGAGGAGCCGGCGATGATCTCGAATGACGGGAACGATTTTTCGCGCACGTCGAGCTCGACGGCGCGGCCGTCGAGACGACCGGCGCGAAGCTGCTCGCGCAACCGTTCGCGCGTCTGCAGCTGCGCATCGCGGGCCGCCGACTCTTCATCCGGCGCGACCGGCCGCGGCGGCAGCAGGATGTCGAGCAGCCGATCCTCGGCGTTCTGGCGGGCCTTGGCTCGCACGTCCTCGAGCCGTTCCTCCCGCACCATATCGACACCGAGCTCGACCAGGTCGCGAATCATCGACTCGACGTCGCGACCGACGTAGCCGACTTCGGTGAACTTCGACGCCTCCACTTTGAGAAACGGCGACTGCGCGAGCTTGGCGAGACGTCGCGCGATCTCGGTCTTGCCAACGCCGGTGGGCCCGATCATCAGGATGTTCTTCGGCGCGATCTCCTCGGCGAGCTCGGGCGCGAGCTTCTGCCGGCGCATGCGGTTGCGCAGGGCAATCGCGACAGCCCGCTTCGCCGCCGCCTGACCGACGACGTGTTTGTCGAGTTCGGTGACAATCTGCCGCGGCGTCAGGGCGCCGGCCGAGGTCTGGGTCGTTTCCGGGAGCAGGATAGGCACTACTGGAGCTCTTCAACCGCGATGGTGGCGTTGGTGTAGATACAGATCTCGCCGGCGATCGCCATCGCTTTCTCCGCGATCGTGCGTGCGTCGAGATCGGTGTTGGTGGCGAGCGCCTTGGCGGCGGCGAGCGCGTACGGCCCACCCGATCCGATCGCGACGATGCCATCGTCGGGCTCGATGAGGTCACCGTTGCCCGACAGCAGGAACGTCGCCGTCTTGTCGAGCACGATCAGCATCGCCTCCAACCGGCGCAGGATGCGATCCGAACGCCAGTCCTTCGCCAGTTCCACCGCGGAGCGTTCCAGATTGCCGCGGTACTGCTCCAGCTTCGCTTCGAAGCGCGAAAACAGCGCAAAAGAGTCAGCGGCCGAGCCGGCAAAACCGGCGAGGACCCGATCGTTGTAGAGGCGACGGATCTTCCTGGCGCCGTGCTTGACGACCGTCTGTCCAAAAGTGACCTGGCCGTCACCAGCCAAGACGGCGCGTTCGCGATGACGAACCGCCAGGATGGTTGTGCTGTGAAACATCGATTTTTCTGACTGTATCGACCACCGATCGGGGTGTCAAGAATGCGGGACGTATGCCCGGCGGAGGGGACGAATCGTTGCGCTTAGTACGTGCAAATCGTAAGGTTTGGGCCAATACTTACAAAATCACAATGGCAGGTGAGTTGCTGTTCTCACCGATTGAGGTTGTGCGCCATGAAAACAACGCCATCGCTTTGGACGTGCGCGGCTCTCATGTTGGTCGCCCCGGTGTGGCTGGCCTCGGTGCCGGTTTCGGCTCAACAGGCCGCGGCGCAGGCTCCAGCGAGTAGTGCACCAGCAGCCGCCGCTCCCAGTGGTGGGTCCGGTGGCGGCGGCAGCCACTCGGGCGGCGGCGGCCAGTCGAGCGGCGCGAGCCGCGGCGGCGGTGGTGCGGGCGGCGGAAGCCATGCGGGCGGCGGCGGCCACTCGTCCGGCGGCGGATCGCACGTCGGCGGCTCGTCGGGCGGAGGCGGCGCCCGTAGCGGCGGCGCCACAAGCGGCGGATACGGCGTCTCACGCAGCGGCGGCACATCCGGGAGTGCGCGCGCGGCGGGTGGAGGATCGGGAACACCGGCCAATGGCGGATCAAGAGTGAGCAGCGTCCCCAACCAGCACGTGGGTGGACACAACGGTAGCGGACGAGCGACTCCTCGAGACGGCGGCGCCGCGACCGGCACGAGTGCGGCGGGTGGAACGGGCACTGCGGGGGGTGGCAGCAACGTGCCGACCTACGCGCGGCCGCGCGATGGACATACGCCGGTTGGCACGGCGGCGCCCCGCGGTTCGGTTTCGCCGCCGCCGCCGAACGGGGGCGCCGGAATCTTCATTCCCGGCGGATACTACGGCGGTTACGGCTACTACGATCCCTGGGCCTACGGTTACGGCGGCGCAGGCTACGGCGGTTACTACGGCGGCTATTACGATCCGTGGTATGGCGGCTACCCCACTTATCCGCAGTCGTCATACACCGCAAGCGACGAGGGCTCGCTGAAACTCAAGATCAAGCCGCGCCAGGCCGAAGTCTACGTCGACGGTTATTTCGTCGGGATCGTGGACGACTTCGACGGAATCTTCCAGCGCCTCCACGTCGACTCCGGCGCCCATCGCATCGAAGTGCGCGCCACCGGCTACGAAACGCTCGATTTCGAGGTACGCATCACGCCCGAACACACGACCACGTACTCCGGCGAACTCAAACGCGTTCAGTAGATTGCAGCGCTCCGATCGCCGAGTGCAGGTTGTTGCGGCCGTTTCGCTGGTCTACGACGCGCTGGTCGGCGTCGTGATGCTGGCGGGACGGCCGATTCTCGCTCAGGTCTTCGACGTCGCCCTCCCGACTCCGCCCATTCACGCCGATCTGAACGGCATCTTCCTCCTCGCGATTGCTGTCGGCTACCTCATTCCCTATCGCGATCCGCGGTCCTCGGGCGGGAGGGCTTACTTGTGGATTATGGGACCGCTGCTGAAGGGCGCGGGCGCCGCGACCTTCGTCGTCGACTACGTGGTGCGGCACTCACCGCCGTCGTTTCTGCTGTTTGCGCTGAGCGACGGCGTGCTCGCAGTGTTGACGCTGATGGTGCTGGTTACTTCGTCAAGAGCTGACGCGTAATCGGGTAGGAACCGAGCAGGACCCATTGGGTCGAGGCGTACTTGCCGAACAGTTCGACCTTGGCATCGACAAAGTGCGTGTTCTGCAGCATTTCCTGGCGCGACTGCTCGCTGCCGGTGTAGCCGAGCTGGGACTTGATGGTAATCGGGTCGGTTGTCGCGCCGGCCGCGAGGCCCTTGGAGCCGACCACGGTGACAAAGCCGGTGCCCCATTCCGAGTTCTCGCTGACGCGGCGAAAGAGCGCGTTCACCTGCAGCGTCACCAGCTTCTGATCTGAAGTGTTGCGCAGGGTAAAGGTCACCGTGGGGACGAGCTTGTTCTGCCCGTTCACGATGCCGAGGTCGAACCAGCCGGAGTCGGTGATGGTGACAGCAAGGCCCTTGGTGAGGTCGACGGTCGGCCCACAGGCCACCGAAGCAAGGAGCCCGAAACTCAAGAGCAACTGGGCGGACGCGCGCATGCGCGTCATTCTACATTGAGGACCGCAGATTGACTGAATCCGCAACCCGCAATCAGAAGGTTTGCACCTCGACAATCCGCTTCAACGCCTCCTCGCGCGTGATGCGGCCGGCGAGAAACTCGTTCAAGTCCACTCCGCGCAAACGGATCATGCGAGTTCCAGAGCCGGTGTCGGCGGGGGCGAGCCTCGGGCGATCGGTGTTGCCTTTCGCGGCGATCGTCAACCACTCGTTGGGGCCGATGCCGAGCGAGCTGCTGTGAGCCAGCATGGCATCTTTCAGAGCCTGCAGCACTTCGGTCCGATAGGCTTCATCTGGATCCGACAGAAGCGGGTCGGGTGCCGTCTGCGGCTGACTGTCCGCCGCCGACGCGGCTGATCCAGTGGCTGTACGCGCGCCCGCGGGCGCCGGAGTCGAGGTCCGCGCCAGCAACGCCGGACCGAGCTGCAGCTGAAGCCGCTTCAACGCCTGATCGAGGTCCGGGTCGTTTTCCGTCTTGACGTGCGCCTGCAGCGTGCGCATCGCGCTGTCGATGCCGAGATCGTTCTGGTCGAGGGTCCGCAGACTCCACGTCCAGGTGGTTTCGAACGACGGGACAATGACGTCGAAGAAGATGCCATACCCTTCGAGACGGAAGCCGCGCGCGTGCGCGTTGTCGCTCACCAGCATGTCTGGCGGCATCTGCGCAAGTGCCTGCACTCGATCGCGCGTGACCGAAAGGCCATGCTCGACCGCGCCTTCGAGGACGCGCTCCATCTGTCCAATTTGATACCGCTGTTCTGCCGCTGCCCGCGCGGCACCGCTCTGCGCCGACGCCGGGATGACGCCGGCAAAGGTCCCCGCCACGATGATTGATGCTAGCCGTTTCACCTTGCCCCCCTACTGCCGCTGTGATGCGCGGTAGATCAGATCCATCTGATTCATTTTTTCCCGGTTCCTCATCACCTCGATGCCGACGTTGTTCTGGACCAGACCGAGCGTGCGATCGATCTTCACCATGTCCGCCTGCCGCTGCGCGGTGACATCGCGCGCCAGCTCGGCCAGGCGCAACGCGAGCTCACGCTCCTGTCGCTTTTCGCTTTCCTCGACGAGGGCGCGAACCCGGTGCGAGACGTCGGCGTCGGCTGTCCCCGACACGGTCCGCATCGTCTGCGCCGCGCCCGCGGGCGAGGACGCCTGCGCGGCACGAATCTCGGACATCAGCTGCCGCTCGAGCGCCGCGATGTCGGCGCGCCACGGCGCATCCTTGGAGGCGTCAGGGGCTGAGGCCACTGACGTCGCGGATGCTGCTGAGGCGACCGGCTGTCCCGACCGCGAGGACCACCCCGTCGTGATCTTCAAGCCGTCCTTGTTGTATTGAACGTCGAGGTTGGCGATGCCGGCCGACACGCCGAGAAACAGCATGGCCGCTGCAAGCTGCGCCCAAGCCGGAATCGTCCGCCACCCGTGTGGTTGAGTGTGGACCGATGGCTGAGTGCCCGTCGCGGACGACGACTGGCCGATGACGAAGCTCGGTTCGGGCGGCGACCACCGTCCGAGGCCGGCACGTACGCCCCGCAGAGCGGCGATCTCGGTCTGACATCGCGCGCACCCGCGCAAGTGAGCCTCGAAGCTGTCCCGGTCCGCCGGGTTGGCGCCCGGCTCGTCGTAGAGAAACGTCACAATCGCGGCGTCGCGATCGTCGCCGTAACCGCAGGGAAATTCTGTCATATCCTTTTCCATCACAGCGTGGCCCTGCTGTTTTTCGCCAGCTCACGCCTGAGAACAATCAGCCCCTGATATAAACGCGTCTTTACCGTGCTCAACGGACAGCCGACCAGCTCCGCGATTTCCTGGAACGTCAAGCCGTGGTACTCCTTCAGCACGATCGCCGTTCGCTGCTCCTCAGGCAGGAGGGTCATCGCCTGCTCGACCAGCCGCGACAGATCCTTGCGCGCCACCAGATCCTCGATCGATTCTGACGGTTCGGCGGCCGCGGCCAGCTCGATCAGGTCGACGTCTTCGGGCGGCTGCACGACTGGGGCGCGGCGCTCTCGCCGGATCCAGTCGCGACAAAGATTCAAGGCGATGCGATAGAGCCACGACGAGAACTTGGCCTGGCCTCGAAACCCGGGCAGGGCCCGGAACGCCCGGAGAAACGTCTCCTGGCACACGTCTCGGGCATCCTCTTCGCGACCGATGGTGCGGTACGCAAGAGCGTAGATGGGGCGCTCCCATCGCAAGACCAGTTCGTTGAAGCTCTCGGCGTCGCCGCGAATCGACTTCGCGACGAGCTCTTCGTCCGTCCACGTCATGCGGAGCGCGGAAGGCCTCTCTCGAAAGCAGATTCTCGACTGCCTTCGCGTACTAAGACGGCTGGTATGGCTGGACAGTCGGGTCGGCTGCGGTTTGTCGCAATTATACTGTCTTGCGCTTTAACCGCTTGGCGGGCTTGGCGTTATCGACCTCATCCGGACCGCAAACAGTTGGCGGCTGTCGATCAATCGCGTAGAATCGCGCATCGAACGCCCCACCGAACCCGAATCGATGCCCCGAGAGACGCGACACCGTCCGGCCAGTGGCACCACTGCTCGTCCTCTTGCGTCGCTGCTCGCGCACAGCACGACGCCGAACGAGTTGCTGCCGCATCTGCATCAGCACACGCTCGACCTGACCGGGGGTTCCTGCTCACTGCTCTTCCAACAGAATCCCCGAACCGGCGGCCTCCAGGCGACCTCCGGCTTCGGATTGGAAGAGCTGAGGGCAGACCCGTGGCTGCCGGGCCCGGCGGAAACAGCGGTGGTCACAGACGCCTTTGAGCGCAGGATGCCGACGTTGGTCGCCGACACGGCGCGCCAGACCCCGGATCTTGCCGCGCGCCTCGAAGCCCGCTCGGCGTTGCTGCTGCCGCTGGTTCGCGGCGGCGAGAGAATCGGACTGGTGGCGGTCGGCTTCGACCATCCGCCCTCGAGCGGCGCGATCGACAGTAACGCCGTCGAAGCCGCCGATGCGTTCGTCACGGCGCTCGAACTGTTTCACCTCCGCCAGGGCGAAGAACTGCAGCGCGACATCCGGGTCATGCTCGAGGAGTTCACGAGAACGCTGTCGTCGACGCTCAACCTCGCCGCCGGGCTCGAGGTGTTCTGTACCGGCGCCAACCGCCTGTTCGCGGCAGATCGAACGTCGGTCTGGATTCACGATCGGCGGGCGAAGCATCTCGTGCTCCAGGCCTCGTCCGATCCGGCCGACATGGCGCGCGGTGTCCAGATTGGATCCGAGGACATGTCGGCCGCCCCGGCGATCGCCATGCGCCGGGTGCGCGCCGAAATCGTTCCGCCATCCGAAGACGAGGTGACGGCCACCATCACCGTCCCGCTGCGCGGCTGCCGCCGGGCCCTCGGCACCGTCGTCTTCGATGGCGTGCGGGTCGAGGCTGGCGGGGAGATCGACCTGCTCGATCGCGCCGACGAGCTCGGACGCCAGCTGTCGAGCGCGATCGAGAACATGCAGTTGCTCGATGACATCGTGAGGTCGAGACGGGAGCTCGAGAACACGTTCGACTCGATCTCGCATCTCGTGGCGGTCTCTGACATGCGCGGGCTGATCGTGCATGTGAACAAGGCGTTCGCGACACGCGTCGGGCAGAAGCGCGAGGAGTTGCTCAATCAGCCGCTCGCCGAGCACCTCGGCCCGGAGCTGGGTGGCTGGCTGGCGCGCCACAAGTCGTCGACCACGCGGCGGCACCAGGACACCGCCGTTACCGTCGAAGTGCACGATCCGGTACTCCGGGGGCCGTTCATGGTGACGGTCACCGATCTCCTGGACTACGATCGCGAGCCGGTCGGCAACGTCATCGTCGCTCGCGACCTGACGACCCAGACGCGGCTGGAGTCTGAGCGCGAAGAGCTTCGCAAGCGGCTGACGCAGAGCGAGAAGCTCGCGGCACTGGGCCAGTTCGTCGCCGGCATCGCGCACGAACTCAACAACCCGCTCCAGGGTGTGCTCGGCCACCTCGAGCTGCTGCGCACCACGGGCGCCTTTCCCAAGCAGCTGCGACGCGAAGTACAGGTGATTTATCGCGAAGCCGACCGAGCCGCGAAAATCGTGCGCAACCTGCTCGTGTTTGCCGGATCGCGACGCCTCACCCTGCGTTCGGTCAGCCTCAATGGCGTGCTGCAGAAGGTGCTGGCGTTGCGCACACCCGCACACCGTGCGGTGGGCATCGAAGTCGTGCGACACTATGATGAGAAGTTGCCGCGGGTCAAGAGCGATCCGCTCCTGCTGCACCAGGTGTTTTTGAACATGGTGATGAACGCCGAACACGCGATTGCCGCGACCGGCACCGGCGGCCGGATTGAAATTGCGACATCAGTCGCCCCGTCGGGCGACCGGATCGTCGCCGTCGTGCGCGACACCGGCATCGGCATTCCCGAGGACACTTTGTCGCGGATCTTCGAGCCGTTTTACACAACCAAGGAAGTCGGGAAGGGGACCGGCCTCGGGCTGGCCATCACCTACGGCATCGTTCAGGAGCACGGCGGCCAGATCATCGCCGCAAACCATCCGGAGGGCGGCGCCATGTTCACAGTCGAGTTGCCCATTGCGCCGTCACCCAGGACGCTGAAGCATGATTGACGAAACGTTTCTGACGACGGAAGAGGTCCTGGAGTATCTCCAGGTCAACCTCCGCACCGTGTACCGCCTGATCAAGGCGGGCAAGATTCCCGCGGTCCGCGTCGGCCGCCAATGGCGGTTCCGGAAACGCGACATTGACGCCTGGCTTGACAGCCAGCGTCCGCGCAGCGGCGGCGCGCGTCTGGCACCTTCGACTCCGGCGCGGCCGGCGCCGGCCGGCAACTCGCGCCCGCGGGTCCTCGTGGTGGACGACGAGGCGAGCATCCGCGATCTGCTGGCCAAGACGCTGGCGCTGGCCGAGTACGACGTCGACGTCGCGCCAGACGGCCGCTCCGCGCTCGAGCGCATGCGCCTCTATCCCTACGATCTGCTGATCGCCGACCTGAAGATGCCCGGAATGGATGGGCTGACAGTGATTCGCGAGGCGAAGCGCTACAAGGCGGATCTGCCGGTCATCATCATCACCGGCTTCTCAACGGAGTCGAGCGCGATCGAGGCGGTCAATCTCGGCGTCGCCGGCTACCTGACCAAGCCGTTCCGCGTCCCGCAGGTACTTGCCGCTGCGGCGAAAGCGCTGGGCGAATAGCGCAGCGCTTTCGCTATCATGGCTAAGGGCTGATGGCTGATGGCATAGGGTCGATGGACTGTCCATCCTCCATATGCCATCAGCCTCTAGCCATCAGCCATGATCCAGCTCTCTGAATTAACCAAGACATTCGGCGACCGCGTCCTCCTCGACCACGTCACCTGGCAGATCACCGATCGCGAGCGGGTTGGCCTGTGCGGGCCCAACGGCGCCGGCAAGACCACGCTCCTCAAGATGATGGCCGGACTGGACGAGCCGGACCAAGGGGCCATCCTCAAGCCGTCCGCCCTCACCGTCGGCTACCTGCCGCAGGATGGTCTCAACCACTCGGGCCGATCGGTGTTCGACGAGGCGGCAGCCGCATTCGGGGAACTCCTGGCAATGAAGGCGGAGATGCACGCGCTCGAGGATCGACTCGGCGACGAGGCGATTCCCGAGACCGAACACGAGGCGATGCTGCACCGCTACAGCGATCTGCAGGATCACTTCCGCATCCACGACGGCTACAGCATCGAGCTGAAGACGGCGACCGTGCTGCAGGGCCTCGGCTTCACGTCCAGCGACTTCGCGCGGCCGACCGAGACCTTCTCCGGCGGCTGGCAGATGCGCATCGCGCTAGCCAAGCTCCTGCTCGGCGCGCCGAACCTGCTGCTCCTGGATGAGCCGACCAATCATCTCGATCTCGAAGCCCGCAACTGGCTCGAGGAATATCTCAATGGCTACCCCTACGCGGTGATCCTGGTGTCGCACGACCGTTTCTTTCTCGACGCGGTCGTCACCCGCATCGCCGATCTCACGCTGCGGACGCTGACCGACTACCACACCAACTACAGCGGCTATCTGGCCGAGCACCATGAGCGCATCGAGGCGATGCGAAAAGCCAAACGCGAGCAGGACGAGGAAGTCGCGCGGGTCAAGATGTTCATCGACCGCTTCCGCTACCAGGCCACCAAGGCGTCACAGGTGCAGAGCCGGATCAAGATGCTCGAGAAGGTCGTGCCGATCGAGGTGCCGCCCGAGCGCAAGAAAATAAATTTCACCTTTCCGCCCTGCGCCAAGAGCGGCCGCATGGTGCTGGAGCTCGAGCACGCCGCCAAGGCGTACGGCGAGCTCGCGATCTTCACCGATCTCAACCTTCACATCGAGCGCGGCGATCGGATCGCACTGGTCGGACCCAATGGCGTTGGCAAATCCACGCTGATGCGGATGCTGTCCGGCGAAGAGCCGCCCGACTCCGGCGAGCGCACCCCCGGTCACAATGTTGTGATGCAGTATTTTGCCCAGGACGAGGCGACGCGAATGGATCCGTCACCCACGGTCTACGAGACCCTCTCGTCCGGATCGCCGCTGCAGATGGTGCCGATGATCCGCAATATCCTCGGCGGCTTCCTGTTCTCGGGCGACGATGTCTACAAACGCGTACGCGTACTGTCGGGCGGCGAGCGCACTCGCCTGGCAGTCGCGCGGATGTTGCTGCGGCCCTCGAATACCCTGCTGCTCGACGAGCCGACCAACCATCTCGACCTCGACTCGAAGGAAGTCCTCCTCGACGCGCTGGTCGACTACGGCGGCACGCTAATCTTCGTCTCGCACGATCGCTACTTCGTCGAACGCCTCGCCACCAAGATCATCGAGATCGGGAACGGTACGGCGGTCGCGTTCCCTGGCACCTACAAGGAGTTCCTCTATCACAAGGAGCACGGACAGCGCGGACGGGATCAGCAGGAGGGGCGGAACAGCCAGGAGCGGAAAGCCGGCGACGCGAAAGCCGTGACCGCGGGCGGGCACAAGGCGCCCCACCGCTCGGCCGAAAGTCACCGCGACTCGAAGAACGCCGCGCCGGCGGCGAAGAAGGTGCAGAATCACGCAGAGAAAAAACGGGTCGACGCCGAGACGAGGAAAAGGCAAAAGGCGGCCGGCGCCCGGCAGGCGCGCATCGCCTCGCTCGAGGCACGCATCGCCGAGACCGAGGCGGCCATCCGCGAAGTCGAGCAGCAGATGTCGGTCCCTGACTTCTATCAGGATCGCGCCGGTGCCCAGCCGGTGATCGATCGGCACCAGACGTTGATGTGGCAGGTCGGCGACCTCATGCATCAATGGGAAGAGCTTCAGTCACTCACCGATCGCGTTCCCGACGCCTGACGAAACCGTAGTTGTATTACAATTATGTCATCGACCGATAAGGGGAGCCGGTCTCTAACCGTCTGAAATTACGCGAGTTTCCGCGATCTGTAACAGCCGAGGCGCGGGCACACGGTTTGCCCTCTGGTCGGCGAGTCCACGTGTCTGCTGCCATGCCCCAGCGATCTGAAGCTCGTACGCGGCGATCCGCCGCTTCGTCTGCCGCGAAGTCTGCCAATCCGAAACCGCTGGCACCTGCCGACACGCGACTCAGGCCGGAGGATCGTTTCTTCCGCCACATCGTCAGCAGCATGCGCAACGGGGTCATCGCCTTCCGGCGCGACGGGACATTGGCGCTGATGAACGCCGAGGGCTACCGGATTTTCGGCCTCACGCCGTCTGACGACGACGTCGGCCGGCCGTTCGCGGACGTGTTGTGCACCTGCCCGGCGATCATCCGGGTGCTGTCGGGCGCGTTCGAGCTCAGCCATCTGCCCAACCGCGCGGAGTTGCGGCTCAAGGAGCTCGACCGCGTGATCGGTTACACGCTGTCCCAGGTCAAGGACGACGGCGCGACGCCAATCGGCGCGGTGCTGTTCTTCAAGGATCTCACCCAGGTCGAACAGCTCGAAGAACGCGAGCGGCTTCGCGATCGGCTCGCCTCCCTGGGCGAGATGGCGGCCGGCATCGCGCACGAGTTGAAGAACCCGCTGGCCGGCATCGAGGTGATGGCCGGGCTGCTGCGCCGGCAGGTGCCCGACTCAAAGGATGCGCAATCGCTGCTCGCGGACATCCTCAGCGAGGCCAAGCTCGCCAACGCGATCGTGGTCGAGATGCTCGAGTTCGTGCGGCCGGTGCGCCTGCAGGTCGAGCGAACGGATCTCGACGACGTGCTGCAGCAGTCGATCACGATGGCCGAGTCGAAAGTGCCGCGCCGCGAGGTCCTGGTCCGGACCAGCGTCGAGCCCGGGCTGCCGATGATCGAAGGCGATCATCATCAACTCTCTCAGGTATTCACCAACCTCATCGCCAACGCCTTCGAGGCGCTGGACGGCCGCGGCTCGATCACGATTTCCGCGGCAACCGCCGCGATCGAGGCCGACCCGGCGTTCTTCGGCATTCATCCGCCGACGCCCGCCGTCCTGGTCGAAGTCGCCGACGACGGCCCGGGGGTGCCGGCCAATCTGACCGACCGGATCTTCAACCCGTTCTTCACGACCAAAGTCACCGGCACCGGGCTCGGGCTGGCGATTGTCAGGAAAATCGTCGACGCCCATGACGGGCGCATCGACGTCAGCAGCTCTCCGGAGACCGGCACACGCTTCCGGGTGACCTTACCGGTCAGCAGTGCTTCGGGCTGGTTCAAATAAACGAGGGGTATCAGATGGGCCGCATTCTTGTCGCCGACGATCACGATGCACTGCGCCGCGGGCTGGTCCGCGGTCTCACCGACGCGGGTCACGAGGTCCAGGAAGCATCGAACGGCAACGCCGCGATCGAGCGGCTGCACGACAGCTACTTCGACGTCGTCCTGAGCGATCTCAAGATGGGCGGCAGCGACGGTATGGACGTGCTGCGCACTACCCGGGCCATGCACCCGACCACGGCCGTGATCCTGATGACGGCGTTCGGCTCGGTCAACACCGCAGTGGAGGCGATGAAGACCGGCGCCTTCGACTACGTGCAGAAGCCGTTCGAAATCGAGGAGATGGAGGTCAAAATCGAGAAGGCGCTCGAGGTCAAGCGCCTGAAGAACGAGCTCGATTACCTCCGCGGCACGCAGCAGGACATCTACGAGTTCGACAAGATCGTCGGCACCAGCACCGCGCTCCAGCACGTGCTCGACATCGTCAAGAAGGTGGCCAAGAGCAACACCACCGTGCTCATTCGCGGCGAAACCGGAACCGGCAAGGAGCTGATTGCTGGTGCGACGCACCACAATTCGCTGCGCAACAACCGGAACTTCGTGAAGGTCAACTGCGCCGCCCTGCAGGAGAACCTGCTCGAATCCGAGTTGTTCGGTCATGAGAAGGGCGCCTTCACCGGCGCCGACAAGCAGCGCATCGGCCGCTTCGAGCAGGCGGACGGCGGCACCTTGTTCCTCGACGAAATCGGCGACATGAGCCCGAGCACGCAGGCCAAAATCCTGCGCGTTCTTCAGGAGCACGAGTTCGAGCGCCTCGGCGGCACCCGCACGCTGCGCGTCGACGTGCGCCTGATCGCGGCCACCAACCGCGACCTGCCCGGAATGGTGCAGGCCGGGCAGTTCCGCGAAGACCTCTACTACCGGTTGAACGTCGTCTCAATCGAGATGCCGCCACTGCGCGAGCGCAAGGACGACATCGTGCCGCTGGCGCTGTCCTTCATCCGCCGCTTCGCCGGCGAGCTGAAGAAAAAGATCGACGGGCTGGAGCCGGATGCGCAGAAGCTGCTGATGCGCTACAACTGGCCGGGCAACATCCGCGAGCTCGAGAACACGGTGGAGCGGGCGATCCTGCTCGCCGAAGGGCGCGCCATCGCTGCCGGCGATTTGCGGCTCGGCGAGGTGCCGACGGCGGGCGGCTCGCGCGACCATTCCTCGGTGGTCAAGATTCCACCGACGGGCATTGCCCTCGAGGAGATCGAACGGCACGCGCTGGTCGAGGCGTTGAAGATGTCCAATTGGGTTCAGAAAGACGCCGCGGAACTGCTCTCGATCAGCCCGCGCGTGATGAACTACAAGATCAAGACGCTCGGCATCGAGTTTCCGAGAGGCCGCCGCGCGGCTCCACTCGTCGCGGCAGCCAGCTAGTCAATCGAGCCACGAAACGGCAGCACACACACGAAGAAGATGCAGACTTCTTCGTGTTCAGGATTTCGCGCGCGGGTGCGCCTTCTTGTAGACCTCGAGCAGCTGCGCCGCGTTGACGTGGGTGTATCGCTGCGTCGTGCTGAGGCGGACGTGGCCGAGCAGCTCCTGGATCACCCGCAGATCGGCACCGCGCTGCAACAGGTGGGTGGCGAACGAGTGCCGCAAGGCGTGCGGGCTGATTCCCATTCGCGCGCTGCTGGCCGCGACGTAGCGGCGCACGAGACGGTCCACGCTGCGCACGGTAAGCCGCCCACCCCGGTAGTTGACGAACAGGGGATCCCTGGGACGGGTAAGGCGGGATGGGCTGGAGGGGCGAGACCGCCCGGAACGTGCCGCGCTCTTTCTGTCCGGCCTTTCCTGCCCGTCCTGCCCGTGCTGCCCCCGGACCAGCGCGTCTCGCTCTTTGAGATACGCGCGCAGGGACGTCACCGTACTGCTGTTGAAGGGCACGATCCGCTCCTTGCCGCCTTTTCCCAGCACCCTCACCATCTTGGCGCCCAGGTTCACGTCGTCGAGGTCGAGGCCGGTGAGCTCGCTCAGACGCACCCCCGAGGCGTAGAACAGCTCGAGGATCGCACGGTCGCGTCGCTCGAGGGGGCTGGCGCCGGCCGGCGAGTCGATCAGGGCAGACATTTCTTCTTCCGAGAGATGTGCCGGCATCCGGACCTCACGCTTTGGCGTCGCCACCAGGCCGCCCGGATCGTCATCGATGACTCCTTCGCGCCGCAGGTAGCGCAGGAACGTTCGAGCCGCGGCGAGCTTGCGCGCAGCAGTCGCGCGCGCCAGGCCCTGCTGGTGGAGGTCACCAAGGAATCCGCGCAACGCCAGACGATCAAGTTGCGACGGGACGAGATCGCGCACCTTGCAACCGGCGGCGCCAGCCGCGTGGGCGACAAACTGGGCGAGGTCGCTGTCGTAAGCGCGCACGGTGTGCGCCGACGCGTTGCGGTTGAGCGCGAGATATTGCAGGAACGCCTTCAGATATGCTGTCATCGTCGATGTTCACATCACCACAGCGCGAGGGGCTCGGCCGAGCCACGGCTCCGGGACGATCGGTCGGCTCGCCTAGGCCTTTGCGCCACCAACTACCGAAAGCAACTCGGCCCGCCACCGCGCGAGATCGGCGAGCGCACGTTCCGAGAGTGCCTGGTTGCGCAGCCTCTTGCTGCGCGGTGCCTTGTCCAGTGCCTGCATGATCCCGAACGTGATGTTCGACGGCTCATAGTGTGCCGGATGCGCGTGCGACACGTAGTAGGCCAACGCGCCGATTGCGGTAGTGCGCGGTGGCGACGAGACCGGCTGGCCGCTGGCAAGCGCCGCCGCATTGATACCCGCGAGCAATCCGGACGCGGCCGACTCGACGTAGCCCTCGACGCCGGACATCTGGCCGGCGAAGAACAGCGTCGGTCGCGCCCGCACCTGCCACGTTTCGGCGAGCACGGTCGGACCATTCACGTAGGTGTTGCGATGGACCATCCCGAAGCGGACGAACTCGGCTGCCTGCAGCCCTGGAATCATCCGCAGCACGCGCGCCTGATCTGCCCATTTGATCTGTGTCTGAAAGCCGACGAGGCTGAAATGATCGCCAGCGAGGTTGTCCTGGCGCAGCTGTACGGCTGCATACGGCTCCCGCCCCGTGCGCGGATCGATCAGGCCGACCGGCTTCATCGGGCCGAAACGGAGCGTATCCGGTCCACGGTGTGCCATCACTTCAATCGGCAGACAGCCCTCGAAGAAACGTTCCTTGTCGAAATCGTGGACGGTGGCCGATTCCGCCGTGACCAGCGCCCGGTAGAAGGCGTTGTACTCCTCGCGCGTGAGTGGACAGTTCAGGTAGTCGCCCTGGCCGTCATCGATTCCGCATGCCAACGGGTCCGGCTGAAGCCGGACACTACCGGAATCGCTGACGTTCGTACTATCGGCATGGTTCGCCTGTAGCGCGATCCTCGCGTCTTCGGAAGGGTCTCGCGTCAGCCGGACCGCCGCGCGCAAACTGCGATGCCATCGCGATTGCCGGAAAACCTTCGATCGGTCGATCGTCTCGGCGAGGACAATCGGGCTGATCGCGTCGTAGAAATAAAGGTGTGCCTGCCCCACGACCGACGCGAGATCCTGCGACAACGCATCGGATGTCAGCGGACCGGTCGCGACGACCACCGGATCGCGCTCGCTGGACGTGGGAATCGTGGCGATCTCCTCGCGGACGATTGTCACCAGCGGATGCTCCGATAGCGTCCGCGTGACGATCTCCGCGAAGCGTTCCCGATCCACAGCCAAGGCGGCACCAGCCGGCACGCGGCTGGCTTCGGCGGCCCGCATCACCAGCGAGTCGAGACGTCGCATTTCCTCCTTGAGCAGGCCGACCGCGTTGTCGAGTTTGTCGCCGCGAAAGGAATTGCTGCAGACGAGTTCGGCGAGCCTGTCGGTCTTGTGGACGGCCGTCGCGCGGGTCGGCCGCATCTCGTACAGTGTCACGGGGACGCCGCGCGAGGCCGCCTGCCAGGCGGCCTCGCAACCAGCAAGGCCACCGCCGACGATGCGGACCGTCATCAGCTCGCGCGCTTGCGGACCGAGCGTTTCCGGACCGCGGCCTTGGGTTTCGCCTTCGTCTTGGCCTTCGGCTTGACCGGCGCCTTCGCCGCGGGCATCGGCTTGGCCGCAACCGCGTCAACCGCCTTGGCGCTGCGTCGTCCACGGCCGCGCGTTGCTACGCTGCCGCCCCGGCGCCCGCGGCGCAGCTCGCGCGGCGGCGCGCCTCGCCGCGCTTCGAGCAGCGCCTGCGCTTCCTCCAGCGAGATGGTCGCAGGATCCCCGCCCCTGGGGATCGACGCGTTCACGTCGCCATCGGTGACGTAGGGACCAAACCGGCCTTCAAGCACCTGGAGCGCCGTGCCGCCGTTGGGCACCTCGATCTTCCGGATGACCCGCTTGGCCGCCTGGCGGGCGGAGCGCTTGGGTGCGGCCAGCAGCGCGAGCGCGCGCTCGAGATCCACGGTGAACAGGTCGTCGGTCGGTTCGAGCGATCGATAGTCGTCGCCGTGTTTCACGTACGGGCCAAATCGGCCGAGGCCGGCCACGACGACGGCGCCGCCCTCCGGGTGGACGCCCAGCTCGCGCGGCAATTCGAGCAGCTTGAGCGCCTCTTGGAGCGTAACCGTCGACTCCGTCATGCTGCCGACGAGCGACGAGCGCTTGGGCTTGTCCTTGCTGCCCTTCTCCGGCATCTCGCCCAATTGTACGTAGGCGCCGAAGCGCCCGTTGATCGCAAACACCTTCATACCGCTCTTCGGATCGACGCCGAGCGTACGCGGCCCCTCGGCCTTGGCGCGTATCAGCGTCATCGCCTTCTCCACCGTCAGGTCGGCCGGTGCCTGCGAGGGCGGAAGCCCCGCCGTCTTGCCGGGTCCGCCGTCGCCCTGCTGGAGAAACGGGCCGTAGCGCCCGATGCGCACGCGCACCTTGTCGCCCGACTCCGGATCGGTGCCGACATCGATGAGGGGATACTCCGCGTTCTCCTGCGCTTCCTTGACGGCTTCTTCGAGGCCGCGGTGACTCCGGTCGCCGCGATAGAACTGCTTGATGAAGTCCAGCCATTCGCGCTCGCCGCGCGAAATCTGGTCGAGATCCTCTTCCATCTCCGCTGTGAACTCGACGTCGATGAGGTCGCCGAAGTGCTCGCGGAGGAGGCGCGTGACGGCGAACGCCGTGAAGCTCGGCACCAGCGCCTTCCCCTGGCGGAACACATAGCCGCGCCGCTCGATCGTGCCGATTGTCGCCGCGAACGTCGACGGCCGGCCGACGCCAATCCGCTCGAGCTCCTTGATGAGCGACGCTTCGGTGTAGCGTGCCGGCGGATTCGTCTCGTGACCGACCGGCTCGAGTCCAGCGAGGCGGACGCGCGCCTTGTCGCGATCGATCGGCTCACCCACCATCAGCGTCGGCAGCACGGATTCCTGTTCTTCGAGCTCGGCGGACGGATCGTCGCTGCCTTCCACGTAGGCACGGCGGAAACCGGCAAACTCGATCGCCTTGCCCGACGCCGAGAACACGGCCGGTTGGCCGCGGTCGGCGACGGCCGAGATCTCGATGTTGGTCCGCAGCACACGAGCGTCGACCATCTGCGAGGCCATCGTGCGCTTCCAGATCAGCTCGTAGAGGCGCAGATCGTCGCCGCTTAGGACGCCTTCGAGCGCGGCCGCGGCGCTGGTGAACTCAGTCGGGCGAATCGCTTCGTGCGCCTCCTGCGCGTTCTTGACCTTGGTGGCGTAGCGGCGGGGCCCGGAGTAGTAGTCGTCGCCGAACATCTCGCGGATGGCGCGCGCCGACGCTGCCAGCGCCTCGTCGCTGAGCGTCGTCGAGTCGGTGCGGTGATAGGAAATGTGGCCATCCTGAAACAGCCGTTGCGCCGCCTGCATCGTGCGCTGAGTCGAGAACCCGAGCTTGCGGCTCGATTCCTGCGTCAACGTGGATGTCGTAAACGGGGCCGCCGGCCGCTCAACGCCCGGCCTGGCCTCGACGCTGGTGACCTGCCACGGCAGGTGGTGGTCGATCACTCCGGCGAGGCGCGCGGCGTCGTCGTCGGAGAGCAAGCGTACATTCTTGCTGGTGAGCGCGCCCTGCTGATTGAAGTCCTTGCCGCTGGCGATGCGGGTGTCGCCGAGGCGCGTCAGCGTGCCTGCGAACGTCCGGCCTTCGGCCGTGAACCGTGCGATGAGGTCTGCATAGCGTGCGGCGCGAAACGCGAGGCGTTCTTCCTCGCGGTCGACGATGAGGCGGACGGCGACACTCTGAACCCGGCCCGCACTCAACCCGGTCTGCACCTTTTTCCACAGCACCGGCGAGAGCGTGTAGCCATACAGCCGGTCGAGAATGCGGCGGCTCTCCTGCGCGCGCACCAGGTTGTCGTCGACGTCGTGCGCCTCCGCGATCGCCTGTTCGACTGCTTTTTTCGTGATCTCGTGAAAGACGATGCGCTTGACCGGCACCTTCGGCTTCAGCACCTCGAGCAGATGCCAGCTGATCGACTCGCCTTCCCGATCGGGGTCGGTGGCGAGCATCACTTCGGTCGCCCCCTTGAGCGCCGCCCTGAGGTCTGCCACGTTCTTGCGCTTGTCGTCGGGCACCACGTAGTACGGCTTGAAGTCGCCGTCGGTGTCGACGCCGATGCGTCCCCACTTCTTCTTCTTAATCTCTTCGGGCACTTCGCCGGCCGAATCGGGTAAGTCACGGACGTGTCCGAAACTGGACTTCACGCTATATCGATCGCCGAGGAATCGCTCGAGCGTGCGCGCTTTGGTCGGCGATTCCACGATTACGAGGGTTTTTGCCATAGTCCCGCTTCACCCTAACACGTTCTGTCAATCCGAACGAACCGGCCGCCGCCAACGCGTCGGACGCGTCCCTGCAACTCGAGTTCGAAGAGCCGCGGCAGCAAACGGGGCGTTTTCAGGCCGGATCGCTCGGAAATCTCGTCGAGATCGGAAGCCTCGCCAGGCACCAGACACGCGAGGATCGGGTCCATGCTGGCACCGGGCGCAAAGGACGGCCCGGATCCACCCGTGCTCACCGCGCGCCCGGTGCCGGCGGTCGCCATGTCCAGCTCTTCAAGGATATCGTCCGCGGACTCGACGATCTTTGCCCCATCCCGCAGGAGTGCATGGGCGCCTCGGCTGCGGCCGCTCAGGATGTTGCCGGGGACCGCGAGAACGTCGCGCCCCTGGTCGAGCGCACAACGGGCAGTAATCAGCGAGCCGCTCTTCTCGCTGGCTTCGATCACCACCACGGCGCGCGACAGCCCGCTGATGATGCGATTCCGCAACGGAAAGAACCACTGCTGCGGACGGGTACCAGGCACCAGCTCACTGATTACGGCGCCGGTCGAATCGATTGCGGCCGCGAGCCGCTCGTGCTCGGAGGGATACACCACGTCGACGCCGGAGCCGAGTACGGCAACCGTCACGCCACCGACTGCCAGCGCCCCGCGATGTGCGGCGGAATCGACGCCGCGTGCGAGCCCGCTGACGATGACCAGACCACGCGCGGCGAGGTCGGCCGCGAGTTGTTCAGCGACGGCAATGCCGTAAGGGGAGGCAGCGCGCGATCCGACGATGGCGACTGCCGGAGCGCTCAGCGCGTGAACGTGCCCGCGGGTCCACAGCACAGGCGGGGGATCGGCGATCGTCGTCAGAGCGGCCGGATACTCACTGGCGCTCCACGGGATCGGCGTGATCGAGGCGATGGTGGCGCGGCGGATGGCATCGCCGGCCGCGGCACGCAGGTCGGCAGCGGTGCTGTAGCCGTGCTGCCGGCTTACGGATACGAGCCGCTGAACGACAATCGGGGGCGCATCCCCCCTGCGCAGCCAGTCGGCGGCCACCCGCCAGCACCACGATGACAGCAGCGACAGGGAGACGAATTCCAGCAGATCGATCATGACCACACCTCATGGGCGGCGCGGCCAGCATCCTGAAAGAAAAAGGGAGGTCGCCGCCTCGCGCCGGTTGCGCGCGGGGCTCGACCTCCCGTGGTTGATTATACGCCCCTCGCGCGCGACATTCGGAGGACAGAGTCGACCGGGTTTCGTAAATCGGGCGCGCGCGATCGCTGAAAACGCAGCGCTTTTCGTGCACCACCTGTGGCATATGGCTTGCTCTAATGGCGCAGGGAGTACGGTATAGTGGCCGGGAACCACCTATGAAAATCCCTGTGGTCGTTGTCGTTGCGTGCGCCGCGATTGCGGCAGCGGCGCCGTCGTTCGCCGATACGAAGAGCGAGGCCAAGTCGCAGGTCGAATTCGGCATCAACGTCGCGCAGCGCGGCCTGTGGCGCGAGGCGATTTACCGCTGGGAGAAAGCGACCGAACTCGATCCGACTTACGCCGCCGCGTTCAACGACCTCGCCATCGCCTACGAGCATGAGGGTCAACTCGACAAGGCGCGCAAGGCCTACGACAAGGCGATCGAACTCGACCCGAACAACTCTCAGGTCCGGCAGAACTACGAGCTTTTCAAGGAAATCAATGACCGGACCAGCCAAGCCAAAGAGAAGTAGCGTCGCGCTGGTCGCCTTTGCCGCCTGCGTGGCAGCGCTCGCGCTGGCGTGCGGCCCCGACTACTACGAGATTCCGATCGAGACGCCGATCCAGCCCAAGATGGACGTCTCACCGTTTCAGCGCGTCCTGGTGGTCGGCTTCGTCGCCGGCGGCAGCGAAGACGTGGACGCCAACCAGGAAACGGTACGACTGCTGCGCAGCCAGCTGCGCACGAAGTCGACGCTCAAGGTGATCGACGCCGACATCCTGCAGCTCATCGACGTGGCGAAGGAGCAGAGTCAGACCACACCTGGCAACGCACCGGACGATGTCACCTCGGGGGCGACGCCGACGATTCGCACGTCGAGCCAGACGCTGGCGCTGCCCAAAGACATCAAGGAAGAGAAGGATCTCGAGCCCTACGAGCGGCTCTTCGCGAACACCGCGTACTGGAAGCGGATCGGCGAAGAGTTTCAGAACCCGTTGATCGTCACCGGCACCGTGCTGTTCTCGAGCCGCTCTACGTCCGGCTTCGTGCAGCGGGATCAGGAGACGTACGACAGCCTCGGCCGTCGCATCGTGCGTCCGGTGCGGCAGTACATGGAGCGCAAGGGCTTCATCCTGCGGCCGAAGTTCGTGTTCATCGACGGCCGTACCGGCGCGACGATGTACTCGGAGAGCTACCGCGAAGAGATTCTCTACAACGCCCAGCAGAACACGCCGGCGCTCTCGTCCTACTTCGAGCTGATGGACCGGCTCGTGCCCAACTTCCTCAGCGCGCTCAGCAGCCAGAAAATCCGTGGCACCCGCGTCCTGTTGAAGTGACCTCATATCTGCTATCGTGGGAGCGTTCGCGCCGGTGCGTCGAATGGCCCCGCAACTCTTTACACCTGAGCGACTTCGGTAGTAGACTGTCCCCTTTGCACAGGTGCCGATCATGTACGCAATCATTCAGACCGGCGGCCATCAGGTCAAGGTGACGCCCGGCGGCGTCGCGACGCTGTATGGAACCGCCGGAGAACCTGGCGCCGAACTCACGCTCGAGCAGGTGCTGGTGGTCGAAAGAGACGGCGGCGAAGTAGTCGCGGGTGCGCCGTTTGTCGCCAACGCCAGGGTCATCGCGGTTGTCGACGGGGAAACCCGCGGCCCGAAGATCCGGGTTTTCAAGAAGAAGCGCCGCAAGGGCATGCGCCGGACCAAGGGACACCGCGCGTTTTTCACGCAGGTGCGCATCAAGGACATTCTTCTCTAGGAACCAGGTCGTGGGAGCGGGCGCCGCGAGCGCTCGGCACCCAGCGCCTGCTGGAATACGGAAATGGCTCACAAAAAAGGACAGGGCAGCTCACGCAACGGCCGCGACTCGAACTCGCAGCGACTTGGCGTCAAGGCCCACGATGGCAACGTCGTGACCGGCGGCACCATCATCGTCCGGCAGCGCGGGCGTCGTTTCCGGCCCGGCCTGAACGCGGGCCTCGGTAAGGACGACACGGTCTACGCCAAGATCGCCGGCCGTGTGAAGTTCGAAAACCACGGCGCGCGCGGCCGGGTCATCAGCATCCAGCCACTCGACTAACTTGTTCGTCGACGAAGTCGACATTCACGTTGAAGCAGGCTCGGGCGGACGCGGCTGCCTCGCCTTCCGCCGCGAGAAGTTCGTGCCGCGCGGCGGTCCGAGCGGCGGCGACGGTGGCCATGGCGGCTCGGTCTTCGTCGTCGCCAGTCCGCACATCAACACCCTCATCAATTTCCGGTTTCATCCGCTGTTCGACGCCGAGCGCGGCGAACACGGCATGGGCTCCAACTGCACCGGCGCAAACGGCAAGGACCTGGAGCTGGCCGTGCCAATCGGCACGCTGGTCTACGAGAAGAGCACAGAGCCGGACCATCCTGACCAGCCCTACACACTGCTCGCGGATCTGTCCGAGGAAGGCCAGCGTGTCCTCGTCGCCAAGGGAGGACGCGGCGGATTGGGCAACGCGCGCTTCGCCACAGCTACCAATCGCGCGCCGCGAAAGGTGCAGCCGGGCGAGGCAGGCGAGATCAAGGACCTGCGGCTCGAACTGAAGCTGCTCGCCGACGTCGGACTCGTCGGGTTTCCCAACGCCGGCAAATCGACCCTGATCGCGCGCGTGTCCGCGGCGCGCCCCAAGATCGCCAACTATCCGTTCACGACGCTGGTGCCCAACCTCGGGGTGGTGAAGCTGAGCGACGATCGCAGCTTCGTCGTCGCCGACGTGCCGGGATTGATCGAGGGGGCGCATCGCGGCCAGGGTCTCGGCCATCAGTTCCTGCGCCACCTCGAGCGCACCAGACTGCTGGTGCACCTGGTTGATGTCTCGGCAACGGGCCGCAACCCGGTCGAGGACCTCGACGTCGTGCGTCAGGAACTGCTGTTGTACCAACCGACGCTGGCGCTCAAGCCTCAGATTGTCGTCGCCAACAAGATGGACGCCGTCGATCAGAACGACGACGCTGCCATCGTCGCACTGGAACGAAGGGCCGTGGAACTGGGCTTGCCGTTCTTGCGCGTTTCCGGCGTCAGCGGACGGGGCGTCTCCCAGCTGCTCGAAGCGATGTGGAAGGGCCTGGCGTCGTCGCGTCAGCCGGCCGCCTAGCCGCATGAAGACCAGCGCCCGGCGCATCGGCATTCTCGGTGGCACATTCGATCCGATTCACTGGGGACATCTGGACGTTGGCGACGTCGCCGTCAGCGAACTGACGCTTTCCCGCCTGTTCGTGATCACGTCCAACGCCCCGCCGCACCGGCCCCAGCCGCTGGCCTCGTCGTATCACCGTTTCGCCATGGTGTCGCTGGCGGTGCTCGATCGTCCCAACTGGCGCGCCGCCGATCTCGAGCTGCGCCACGACGCGCCGTCGTTCACATCGCGAACCCTCGAGATGTTTCACGAGCGCGGCTATCTGTCGTCGGAGCTGTTCTTCGTCATCGGCGCCGACGCGTTCGCCGAGATCGCGAGCTGGCGCGACTACCCGAACATTCTGAACGCCGCCCACTTCGTCGTTGTCTCGCGTCCGGGATTCTCGGTCAAGGAACTGCCGCGCCGGCTGCCTCGATTGGCCGATCGGATGGCGCGGCCGCCGATCGACGAGGTCTCCCAGATCGATCCATTGATTATTCTGCTCGACGCCGTTACCGCCGACGTGTCATCCACTGCGATCCGGCAGCGGCGCGGGGCGGGCGAGTCGATTGGCGGCCTGGTACCGCCGCACGTGCAGCAACACATTGAGCACCACGGACTTTACTCATCGATGACGCCGGGGCGGCGCAGATCCGACGCGCCGCCGGTTCCGGCGGCAGGCAGGTTGCATGAGCAAGAGTGAGGGGAATGCCGGCAGAAAGAAGCAATCCGCGAAGCTCCCGGCGCAGGTCGAACTCGCGATCGGCGCGGCCGAAAGCAAACAGGCCGTCAATCTGGTGGTGCTGGACCTGCGCAAGACTGCCGGCTTCACTGACTTCTTCTTGATCTCGTCGGGTGCCAACGCGCGGCAGGTGCGTGCGATCGCCGACGCGGTGATGGCGTCGCTGGCCGCGAAGGGGGCGAAGCCGGCGTTTGTCGAAGGCTACGATCGATCGGAGTGGATTCTGCTCGACTATTTCGATTTCATCGTCCACGTCTTCGGCCCAGAACGGCGCGTGTTCTACGATCTGGAGCGGTTGTGGGGCAACGCGGAACGGATCGAGATGACGTAGGGAATTGCAGAGTGCAGATTGCCGACGTGATCAACAGTGTGCGCTCCGCAATTGGCATTTCTTCCAATGCCCTGCTCTCTGTCGTTCTGGCGCCGGCGTGCGTCGCCTGCGACGAAACGCTGCTTCAGCCCATGCGCGGCCCGGTCTGTGAGCGTTGCTGGGCCTCCATCCGCCCCCTCACTCCGCCGCTGTGTGATCGCTGCGGCGACCCGTTACCGACTTGGCGTCCTGTCAGCATCGATCTGGCGCGGTGCCCTCGCTGCCGGCGGTCGGCGCACTCGCTCGATCGCGCACGAGCCATCGGCGCCTACGACGGCTCGCTGCGCGCGATCGTCCACGCATTGAAATATGACGGCCGGCGATCGCTCGCTCGCCCGCTGGGCCGCTTGATGCGCGAGCGCGGCGCCGGGCTGATCGAAGGCGCGGCGTGCGCGATCCCGGTGCCGCTCCACCCTTCGCGCCGACGTCATCGCGGGTTCAACCAGGCCGCCGACCTGGCGCGACAAATGGGAATCCCAGTCGTGGCCGCGCTTCGCCGCGTTCGCCCCACGCCGACGCAGACCAGCCTGCCGGCCGCCCAGCGTCACCGCAACGTTCGCGACGCGTTCACGGCCACGCGCGCGGGACGCTCACTGGCAGGCACCGCCGTCGTCCTGATCGACGATGTGAGCACGACCGGAGCGACGTTGGACGCGTGCGCACGCGCGCTGAAACAAGCGGGGATCGCCGAGGTGCGCGCGCTGACCGCCGCTCGAGTCGTGGCCCGCCTGACGGCCTCGGCGGACGAGAATGCAGCGGCCGCGAATCCAAATTGGCGCAGCATGTCGGGAAGCGACTCGCGCACTGACGATTGAGGGAGAGCTGGGGACCGACACCCGCCGCTCGCTTGTTCGTAGTGTCCGGCTTTAGCCGGACCGTGCGGCGAATTGGTTACGCCTGACGGTCCGCCCGCATGCGGCCGCTGCAGACAAGGCGATGCTTTCTACAGCACGCGAAGAGCCGCCTCGAACACATCGGCAGCGATCTCGTCCTTGTCCCGCTCGCCATCGAGCACCACCCAACCCGGTGCCTGGGCCTGACGGTGGTAGCTCGCGCGGACCCGGGCCTGCATGGCGAGGTCGCGCTCGTAGCGGTCGCGATCGATCGACTTGCGCGTCACGGCGGTGTCGGGCGCGATGTCAAGCAGGATGGTCAGCGCCGCCGCCGGCAGAAACCGCTGCATGTCGGTGAGCCACGCCGGATCGAGGCCGAGCGCCTCGCCATACGCCACGCTCGATGCGGTATAGCGATCCGACACCAGAATCAGGCCACCTTCGAGCCACCGCTGCAGGTCGGACTTCTTCTCGTAACGGTTCGCGACATAGAGCAGCTGCATCACGTCCGGGCCGTAGTCGCGCTCGTTTGCCAGGGCCCGCGCGATCTCCTCGCCGATCGAAGTGCCATAGTCGGGGAACGAGACCAGCCGCGCCTTCCGTCCCTGCTCTTTCAGCCGATCTCTCAACCGCTCGGCCTGTGTCTGCTTGCCGCTTTGATCGAGCCCTTCGAAGGCGATGAGGTGTCCAGGCATATTTCACGTTCGTGGTTCGTGGTTCGGAGTTCGTCGTTCTGTTCGACGTTGGCGCCGTTCGGCCTTCGGGGTTCTGCGTTCCGTTCGTCGTCGAAGGCTCGTCGTTCGTTTAGCGTGACAGTGAACGACGAACCACGAACGGCGAACGGCGAACGGCGAACGTTCTATATTTCGAGCATCAGCTGATCCTCGATGGTCTGCCGGCGCCGGATTACCCGCCACGAGCCGGCGTCGACGAGCACTTCAGCCGGTAATGGACGACGATTGTAGTTCGACGCCATGGCCGCACCGTATGCCCCGGCGTCGCGAATCGCGACGAAATCGCCGGCGTGGAGCGGCGGCAGCATCCGGTCGCGTCCGACCACGTCGCTGCTCTCGCAGACCGGACCGACTACCTCGTAGTGGCGGCCGCCGGCCGTCGATGCGGACAGCGGCTCGATCCGATGGAAGGCGCCGTACAGCGCAGGACGGATCAGCTCGGTCATGCCGGCGTCGATGATGATGAAGTCGCTCTCGGCCGTCCGCGGCTTCACGTCGATGACGCGGCCGACCAGCGCGCCGGCCGGCGCGGCGATGGCTCGACCCGGCTCGATGACGATTGGCAGCGAGGTGTGGCGCACGGCTTCGACGAGTGCCCCGACGTAGTCGGCGGCCGACGGCACGTCGCCGCCGTCGTACGACACTCCGAGCCCACCGCCGAGGTCCACGTACTCGAGCGGGAATTGCTGCTGACGCAGCTCCTGGCTGACCGCGGCGGCGAGCACCGCCGCTCGCCGCAGCGGCTCGAGCGACGTGATTTGCGATCCGACGTGGACGTGAATCGCGACCATCTTGAGGAACGGACGCGCCGGCAGCGTCTGGAGCAGGGTCCGCGCCTCGTCGAGCGGCACGCCGAATTTGTTGATCTTCAGGCCGGTCGAAATGTGCGGGTGACTCCTGGCGTCGATGTCCGGGTTGATGCGAATGGCGACGCGCACGCTGCGCCCGAGGCGCGATCCGATCGCCTCGAGCCGCGCCAGCTCGCCGGCCGATTCGACATTGATCGCCTTGAGGCCGAGCGCGACCGCTGCCTCCAGTTCGTGCGGCGTCTTGCCGACGCCGGTGAACACGATCTGCGACGGAGCGAAGCCGGCGCGGCGCGCGACCTCGATCTCCCAGACGGAATTGGCGTCGGCCGAGCTGCCCAGCTCACGCAGCAGCCGTGCGATCGCGAGCGACGAGTTCGCCTTCAAGGCATAGTGGAGCGCGTGCGGATACTCCTGGAACGCGTCGGCGAAGGCCCGATAGCGCTCGCGCAGTACGGCCGCGCTGTAGACGTAGAGCGGTGTGCCTTCGGCAGCCGCGATGACTGCGAGCGGCACACCATCGCAGACGAGCGCAGCATCGATTCCGTCGTTCTGCCTGTAGAAGCCGGCGGGGCGGGTCGCTTGAGCCAACGTGATACGCTATTCTACTCAACCCTCATGACACCGGATCCGGGAGACGCGGTCGAGGCGCTGATTCAGCGCTGCCTGCAGGGCGATCAGCTCGCCTGGGACCAGATCGTGCGCCAGTACTGGCGCAAGGTCTTCAACGTCGCCTACAAGTTCGTCGGCAAGCACGACGAGGCCGAGGACCTGACGCAGGACATCTTCCTCAAGATCTTCAAGTCGTTGAACACGTTCGACCGCCGCGCCAACTTCCAGACCTGGCTGATCAGCATCAGCCGCAATCTGTGCATCGATCACTATCGCAGCGTGCGCAAGGAGCGCGAGACGATCGACCGCGACGTCGACGCCAACGAGCTGTCTCCGCTGTCGCACGACCCCGGCCCGGTCGCCGCACTCGAGCAGCAGGATCGCGTGCAGCTGCTGAAGGAAGCGATGTCGTCTCTGCCGGAGACGCTGCGGACCGCGGTCCTCATGCGCGACATCCAGGAGTTGTCCTACCAGGAAATCGCCGACAAGCTCCGGCTGCCGGAAGGCACCGTGAAGTCGCGCATCAATCGCGGCCGCACCGAGCTGGCCCGGCAGATCCGGAAACTGCGCGGCAGCGACTTCGGCCAGATCGGTACGGCGCTTAAGCGCACGGGAGCCCACTGATGAATGTAAAAACCGAGCAGCATGGCGGGGTCGCCATCGTCCGCGTCGGCGAGACGCGGCTGATGTACCCGATCCTCTCCGATTTCTCGACCGCGGTCAGCGGTCTGGTGGCGGCCGGCCAGAAGGAGATCCTCATCGATCTCACGCCGGTCACCTACGTCGACAGCGCCACCATCGGCTGTTTGATGGATCTCTATCGGCAGGTGCACAACGCCGGCGGACACCTGAAGCTGTCGGGGGTGCAGAAGCGCGTGGAAACGATGCTGACGATGACCGGCGCCCAGAATTTCATCGAGATCCACGCCGACGAGCCGGCCGCCGTCAAAAGCTTCGGGGCTTAGCGATGCGCACCATCAAGACCAGCAGCGGAGAATCGATTGCGCTCGACGGCGACCTGCTCGCCGTCATGGAAACGCTCTACAAAGAAGTGACCGCGAAGCGTGAGTTCGAGCGATCGTTCGAGGACATGGTGAAGGAAATTCACTACCTCATCGAGCAGATGGACGACGCCGAGCGCCGCACCTATCTGGCCGAGAGCCTGTTTCTCAATACGGTCAAGTACGAGAACGACAAGCTCGAGGCCTACATGAACAAGCTGAGCCGGAAGTAACGACCCGGTCCCTCACGACCGCGACCCGAATGGGCTAGTTGGCGAGCCTGGGCGCGGTGCCCTTGACGCGATCCGCGAGCGAGACCGGCAGCGCATCTGCGCTCGATTCCACCAGCCGCCAGGCGCTGGTCTCCTCGAGAATCTTCGCCGCGAATTCAGTGTGCAGTGCGTGCCCGGCGCGATGCGCGACCAGGTGGCCGATGACCGGAAACCCGACCAGGGCGAGATCGCCGATGGCATCGAGGATCTTGTGCCGGACGAACTCGTCCTCGAAGCGGAGCGCGTTGTTGAGCACGCCGGTCTCGCCGAGGACGATCGCGTTGTCGAGCGAACCTCCGAGCGCCAGGCCGTTCTGACGCAGCATCTCGACGTCCTTGAGGAACGTGAAGGTACGCGCCGGCGCCAGTTCCTCGACGAACGACTCTTCGGTGATCCGCAGCGTGCGCGACTGGTGGCGCAGCAACGGGTGATCGTAGCTGATGCTGTAGGTGACCTTGAAATGATCCGACGGGTAGAGCGCGATCCGCTTGTCGCCGCGCGACAGCGCAATCGGCCGGACGATCTTCAGGTATTTCCTCGGCGTCTGCAGGCGCTTCACGCCCGCTTCGTGAATCAGGTAGATGAACGGCGCCGCGCTGCCATCCATGATCGGCACTTCAGGCGAATTCAGTTCGACGATGACGTTGTCGATGCCGACGCTGACCAGCGCCGCCAGCAGGTGCTCGACGGTCTCGACCGACACTTCATTGATTGCCAGACCGGTCGCGAGCTGGATTCCCGCCAGGTTGTTCACCGTGGCGGGTACCTCGTGATTGCCCAGATCGGTACGCCGGAAACGGATGCCGAAATCCGCGCCTGCGGGTCTGAGTGTGAGGTTGACCTTGTTGCCGGAGTGAAGACCGATTCCGACGCAAGAAATCTGACGACGAAGTGTACGCTGTGCGTCCATTAGCCTCTCGGGCGACGGGGGACGTTCACAGACGAGCTGAGCAAAGACGATGCCCGCGTGGCGCTGTCACAGACGGTTGGGGCAATTCGCTTATTCGACAGCAACTTATCGCCGCTCCGAGAAATCGGGGCGTGAGGGAAGACTGACGGTTTGTGGTACACGAACCACAGACCGTTCCTCGGAAATTGTGGCCATTCTACCACAGGCCTCATCCCGCCTTGGGGCGCACCGGACGGGTCCGTTCATGCGCCCAGAGGTCGGCAAGGAAGCGTCCGGTCGCCGACTGATCGTGACACGACACCTCTTCCGGTGTGCCCGCTGCAACGATCCGGCCGCCGCAGGCGCCACCCTCCGGTCCGAGGTCGATCACATGGTCCGCCGACTTGATCACGTCCAGGTTGTGCTCGATGACGACGATGGTGTTGCCCTGATCGACCAGCTTCATGAGCACGTCGAGGAGCTTGCGCGTATCCTCGAAATGCAGCCCGGTCGTCGGCTCATCGAGAATGTACAGCGTGCGCCCGGTGCCGCGCTTGGATAGCTCCTTGGCCAGTTTCACCCGCTGCGCCTCACCGCCAGACAACGTCGTCGCCGACTGCCCGAGCGCGACGTAGCCGAGTCCGACGCTCTGCAGCGTGTGCAGCTTGTTGGAAATCGCCGGAACGTTCTCGAGCAGCGGCAGCGCCTGATCGACGGTCAGCTCCAGGATGTCCGCAATCGATTTGCCGCGATACTTGATTTCGAGCGTCTCGCGGTTGTAGCGCCGGCCTTTGCACTGCTCGCAGGTCACGTAGACATTGGGCAGGAAGTGCATCTCGATGGCGATCACGCCGTCGCCCTGGCATGCCTCACAGCGGCCGCCCTTGACGTTGAACGAGAACCGTCCGGGCTTGAAGCCGCGCGCCTTGGCTTCCGGCATCCAGGCGAACAGGTCGCGGATGAACGTGAAAAGCCCGGTGTAGGTGGCTGGATTCGACCGCGGCGTCCTGCCGATCGGCGACTGATCGATCTCGATGACCTTGTCGATGAGCTCGATCCCCTCGATCCGATCGTGCTCGCCCGGTTCGTCGCCGGCCTTATAGAGCGTGCGGGCCAGCGATTTGTACAGGATGTCGTTGACGAGGGTTGATTTGCCTGATCCGCTGACGCCGGTGACCGCCGTCAGCAGGCCGAGAGGGATCGTCACGTCGATGTTCTTCAGGTTGTTTTCGCGCGCGCCGCGGATGACCAGATCGCCTTTCAGCGGCGGCCGGCGCGCCGCCGGTGTCGGGATCGAGCGGGCGCCGGTGAGGTAGGCGCCGGTCAGCGATTGGAGATCAGACCTCGATGTTCGAGCCGCGGGATCGGAGTCCGCTGGAACATCGAGATGTGACCCCGAATCCATCAGCTCCTGCGGCGTGCCCTGGAAGATCACGTGGCCGCCGAGGTCGCCGGCTCCCGGGCCAAGGTCGATCACGTAGTCCGCAACCCGGATCGTCTCCTCGTCGTGCTCGACCACAATGACGGTGTTGCCGAGATCGCGCAAGCGCGACAACGTCCCCAGCAGCTTCCGGTTGTCGCGCTGATGCAATCCGATCGACGGCTCGTCGAGAACATACAGCACGCCGGTGAGGTTGGCGCCGATCTGCGTCGCCAGCCGGATCCGCTGGCCTTCCCCGCCCGACAGCGTCGCGGCGCTCCGTCCGAGGCTGAGATAGCCGACGCCGACGTCGTCCAAAAAGGTCAGCCGCTCCTGAATCTCTTTGAGAATCCGCTCAGCGATGATCGTTTCGCGATCGGTCAGCTCGAGGCCATCGAACACGTCCACGGCCTCGGCGATCGGCAGGTTGACGTAGTCGGAGATCGTCCGGCCCTTGACTTTCACCGACAGGCTCTGCTGCTTCAGCCGCTGGCCGAGACAGGCGGTGCAGGGGCGGAGGGTGCGGAATGCGTCCAGCTCGGACTGTTCCGCCCAGCTGCCCTCCTCGTAGCGCCGGCGCAGGTTCGGGATCAGCCCCTCGAAGCCTTTGCCGGCACCGAACAGGAGCACCTCGCGCGACTTTCTCGGCAAGCGCGAAAAAGGAAGGTTCAAGTCGATAGCGAAGTCGCGCGACAGCGCCTGCAGCGCGTCCTTCACCAGCTTCCGATCGCCGCGCACCCACGGGACGATCGCGCCGTCGGCCAGCGACTTGCTTTCGTCCGGCACCACCCGGTGCGGATCGAAGTCGATCATCGAGCCGAGCCCCTGGCATTCGGTGCAGGCGCCGTGCGGCGAGTTGAACGAGAAGGCGCGTGGCGTCATCTCGGGCATGCTGAGCCCGCAGTCGACACACGCCAGCCGCCTCGAGAACAGCCGATCGCCACCTTCGAAGGTGTTGATGACGACGATGTCGTCGGCGAGGTTCAGCGCGACATCGACCGATTCGGTCAGGCGGCGTTCGACGCCGCCGCGCACGATCACGCGATCGACGACGACCTCGATGGTGTGGTTGCGCCGCCGATCGAGCCTGAGGTCCTCTTCGAGCGATCGGAACTGTCCGTCGATGCGGGCCTTGCTGTAGCCGCGCACGCGCAGCCCGGCCAGCTCCTTCTTGAACTCGCCTTTGCGCCCGCGAACGATCGGTGCGAGCACGTTGATCCGCTCGTCCTGCGGATAGAGCATGACCATGTCGATGATGCGCTCGAGCGACTGGCTGGCGATCTCCTTGCCGCAATTCGGGCAGTGCGGCACGCCGATATTGGCGAACAGCAGGCGCAGATAGTCGTAAATCTCGGTGACCGTGCCGACCGTGGATCGCGGATTGGATCCTGTCGTCTTCTGTTCGATCGAGATGGCGGGCGAGAGACCTTCGATCAGGTCGACGTCGGGCTTCTCCATCTGCTCGAGAAACTGGCGCGCGTAGGCGGACAACGACTCCACGTAGCGCCGCTGCCCTTCCGCGTAGATCGTGTCGAAGGCGAGCGACGACTTCCCCGAGCCGGATAGCCCGGTGATGACCACCAGCTTGTGGCGTGGGATGTCGACGTCGATATTCTTGAGGTTGTGGACGCGTGCGCCCCGCACGCTGATCCATTCGTGAGCCATACCGTTGGGAATCTCTAGGCGACCTGAAACAGGTATCGTAGCACGATGAGCGCACCTGAGCCATCTGCCTCCGGCGCCTTTCGACACTTCGAGCAGGCCGGGTGGGAGCGCGCCGCTGAGTTCTATGGCGACGCCTTCGCTGGACTCACTGCACAGACGGCCCCGTCGCTGCTCGACGCGGTACGGGCGGGGAGCGGAACCCGGCTGCTCGATGTCGCCACCGGTCCGGGCGTCGTCGCCGCGGCGGCGGCCGATCGAGGCGCGATCGTCATTGGTGTCGACTTCGCGAGCGCCATGATTCGCGAGGCGCGGCGCCGCCATCCCACCCTGACCTTTCGCGACGGCGACGCCGAAGCGCTCGGGTTCGACCAGGCCTCTTTCGACGCCGTGGTGATGAACTTCGGCATGCTTCACCTCGCCCATCCGGACACGGCGATCGCCGAGGCGCGTCGCGTGCTGCGACCTGGCGGACGCTACGCGTTCACCGTCTGGGCAGGACCGGAGCGCGCGGTCGGATTCGGGATGACGCTGCGCGCGATTGAAGAGCTCGGCAGCAGCGACGTGCGATTGCCGGAAGGGCCCCCCTTCTTCCGCTTCAGCGATGCCGCCGGCTCGCGCCGGACTCTCGAGGAGGCGGGATTCTCCGACGTCGAGGTTCGGGAGTTGCCGCTGATCTGGACCATGAGCGCTGCCGGCGAGCTGTTCGATGCGCTCTCCCGTGGTGGCGTACGGACGGCTGCAGTGCTTCGAGCACAAACTCCCGACGCGCTCGCCGCGATTCGCGAGGCCGTGACTCGGGAAATAGAGAGATACCGATCGGACAGCGGCTACGCCGTGCCGATGCCTGCGGTCCTCGCGTCGGGGACCAGGAGTACATAGGTACCGGTACCGTCGCTAAATCATCCGTAATGGGTCCGATGGTCTAGATCACGCGGGCCGCGCGCAGGCGCCCTCTCTCCACGGCATCGATGCCGGCCGCCTCGAGCACCGCATCCGTGTCCGCGCCCAGCGCCGGGGCCGTTCGCACTGGCCCTGAGGGCGGTGTGACGTATGTGATCCCGGCGTTCTCGGTCAGGACACGCCGGGCGACAACATGCGGATCGCCCGCGACTTCCTCGGGCTTGTGGATCGTCGTCAGACAGAGATCGGCATCAGCAAACCGGGCCAGCCACTGGTCGCGCGTGCGGCTGCGCATGATCTGGCGCACCTCGCGCAGGACGCGCGCCCGCTCCTCACCTTCCGCGTGCTGGAGCGAGGTCAGGTCGGGCCGCCCGATCCTCTCGCAGAAATCAGCCCAGAACTTTGCCTCGAGCGCGCCGAGGGCGAGCCACTCTCCGTCGGCCGTGTCATAAATCGTGTAGCAGGCGTTCGCCAGATCGCCGGTGGCCGGAAACATCGACCACGCCATCGCCGACTCATGAATCGACACGTCGACGACGCTGCCGCGGCCCGTCCGATCGCGTTGGACCAGCGCGGCGACAATCCGCAGCGCGGTCTGCATCGCGGCGCCGATGTCTCCGATGAGCGGGCCGGGAAGCGCCGGCGGCCGCAGCAGGCCTGCCAGCGCCTGATAATTGATGTCGTGGGCAGCGCGCTCGACGTACGGTCCATCCTGGCCGAAGCCGCTGATCGACGCGCACACCAGACGCGGGCGTCTCGCGTGCAGCGTCTGCGCGTCCACGCCAAGGCGGCGGGCGGTCGATGGGCGAAAGCTGTCGACGATGACGTCGCTGTGAGCCGTCAGCGCATCGAGAACAGCGGCACCGTCGGGCCGCCGCAGATCCAGTGTCATGCTCCGTTTATTGCGATTGAGCGCTTCGAAGTACACGTTGCGGCCGTTCGTCAGCGGCGGCAGCGTTCGCATGCCATCGCCGCCGCGCGGATCCTCCACCTTCACCACCTCCGCGCCCAGATCCGCCAGCAGCAGCGTGGCGTAGGCGCCTGGAAGCAGGCGAGTCAGGTCGAGAATGCGAATGCCGCTCAGCGCCAGGCTCACGTCCGGGTCCGCAGAATTTCTGGTGCTACCGGCGCGGCGCGTTGTGCGCGCGCAGCCGGCTATGGCTGAAGCCGTAGGAGAAGTACAGCACCAGCCCGATCGCCAGCCACACCAGGAAGCGTTCCCACGCGGTGCCGGGCAGGCCGTACATGATGAAGAGACAGCCGGCGGCCGAGAGCGTGCAGACGGGCCACACCAACGGCACACGAAACGGGCGAGACCGCTCCGGTTCCTTGTAGCGCAGCACCAGCACGCCGATGCTCACGAGGATGAAGGCGAACAGCGTGCCGATGTTGGTCAGGTCGTAGGTTTCGCCAGCATCGCCGACCAGCGCCCACGTCGCCACGAACAGGCCGGTGATGATCGTCGTGGTCGATGGCACCTTGGTGACCGGGTTGAGGTGCGCCGCCCATTTCGGCAGCAGGCCGTCGCGTCCCATCGCGAAGAAGATCCGCGGCTGGCCGTACTGGAACACGAGCAGCACCGCCGACATCGAGACCACGGCTCCCAGGGCGACGATCCAGCTGACGGTCGTGAAGCCGGCGAGTTCCAGCGCGCGGGCCAGCGGGTCGGCGACGGCAAGCTCCTGGTAGGGAACCATGCCGGTGAGCACGAAGCCGACGATGACGTAGATGAACGTGCAGATCGCGAGGCCGCCGAGAATGCCGATTGGCAGGTTGCGTTGCGGATTCCTGGTCTCCTCGGCCGCCGTCGAGATCGCATCAAAGCCGATGTAGGCGAAGAACACGATTGCCGCGCCCTGATGAACCCCTTTGAAGCCGTTCGGCGCGAACGGCGTGTAGTTGGCCGCATGCAGATGGGTGGCACCGACCGCGACGAACAGCGCCAGGGCCATCAGCTTGATGACGACCATGACGTTGTTGGCGGTTGCGCTCTCGCGCGCGCCACGCAGCAGCAGCCACGTGATCAGCATCACGATCGAGAACGCCGGCACGTGGATCAGGATCGGAATCCCGGCGAGGTGCGGAGCGGTCACCAGCAGGCTCTTCATCTGCGGATCGGCGCTCAGCAATGCCGTCCGGTAGCCGGTGGTCATCCAGACGGGCAGCGCCACGCCGAAGTTGCGCAACAGCGTCGTGAAGTAGTCGCCCCACGAAATCGCCACCGCGACGTTCCCGACCGCATATTCGAGAATCAGATCCCAGCCGATGATCCAGGCCACCAGTTCGCCAAGCGTCGCGTAGGAGTAGGCGTAGGCGCTCCCCGCCTGCGGGATCATGGCGGCGAGCTCGGCATAGCACAGGCCGGCGAGCGCACAGGCGCCACCGAGCAGGAGGAAGGAAAACACCAGCGCCGGTCCGGCGCCTTGCCGGATCACCTCGCCGCCCGGGCCGATCTGACCGGCGGCGGCGGTCCCGATCGCCCCGAAGATGCCGGCGCCGATGACGGCGCCGATCGCCAGCATGATCAAATCACCGGCGCCGAGGGACCGCTTCAGGCTCTGTTCGCCCTGCGTGTCCTCCACCAACGCCGCAATCGGCTTGCGCTGAAAGAGTTGGGACATGTCGCGGGATTGTACCCGGTCCAGGTGATCTGCTTCCGCCAAAGCGACGGCGGTTCCTGTGCTAAGAGGGTCCGAACGAGCGCGGGAGCCGGTAGGCGGTTTCGTTCGACGCGACGATCATGTTGCCCATGGCGTCGAATGCCACGCCGACCAGACCTGGCCCCGACAGCACCAGTTCAGCCGCGCCTGCCGCTGGCACGCGATAGAGGCCGCTCGAGCCGGCCAGCGCCTCGACCACGAACAGCGTGCCGGCAGAATCGAATGTCAGCCCCTGGGGACGCCCGAATCTGCCGAATCGTGTCGTCACAGTGCCGTCGAGCGCGATGCGATACAGCTCATCGTACGAGGACAGCGTCGGGCCGGTCACATACACCGCCGCGTCCGGGCCGAGCGCAAGATGGAAAGCCGCCACACTTGGCGGCAGCGCCGCAAACGCCGTCGCCCGACCGCGTTGGTCGACTCTGAAGATCGTGCCCGATCGATCGCCGACATACAGTGTTCCATCCGGCGAGAACGCGAGCCCGCAGGCGACACCGAGATCGCTGACGAACGGCTCGGCGGTTCCGTCGGCGAGCACGCGATAGACCGTGCCCTCGAACCGGCTCGACACGAACAGGCCGCCCTGTGGATCCATCGCCATCGACGTCGGATTCACGATCCCGGATGAAAACGGCTCGCGGGTGCCATTGGGGCGCACTTTGAAGATCGATACCGGCACCTGCTGGCCGCGCGTCCCGCTGAAGGTCACGTAGAGATTCCCGTCACGATCGAAGATGGGATTGTCGACCTGATGCAGTCCGGTCGCGAGCGGCCCGGCAATATCGACGAAGGCGACGGCGTCCGGCGCCTCGGCGAGATGCACGGCCGAGCGGCCGCCCGCCAGGCCGCTCGGGACGATGGCGGACAGCTGGGTCGGCGATGCGTAGACGAGACGCGCGGGCAGGCCGCCCACTCGCAGTTCCGGCAGGACCGAACCGTCAACGGGAAAATCCGTGCCTTGGATCGAAATGCGGCCGCCTTCAATCGCGTACAACGGATGGACGGCAGTGACGCTCGGGGGCATTACGTGTCGTCGAGCTCCACGTTCCAGTACAAGTAGTCGCGCCAGCTTTCCGGCGCGTGGCGGAGACCCACGGTGATGCGAAGAGCGGGAGCGGATTGCGGGCGCTTGGGCGGTTTCCGGAGGTGCATGCGCGCTTCGGCCGGCGTTCGGCCGCCCTTGCGTCGGTTGCAGGTCACGCAGCACGTGACGATGTTCTCCCAGTCCTTACGGCCGCCCTGGGCGACCGGCACGACGTGATCGAACGTCAGCTCACTGGTTGGAAAGCCATCGCCGCAATACTGGCATTGATGATCGTCGCGGGCGTAAATGTTCGCGCGCGAGAACGGCACGTAGTCGAAGCGGCGCTTGATCTTGATGTAGCGCAACAGGCGGATGACCGACGGCAGCTTGAAGCTGATCGAGACCGCCCGGATCTCGCGGTCGTAGACAGAGATGACCTCGACCTTCCCCTGACACCAAAGCGTCACCGCTTTCTGCCAGTGGACGATCTTCAGGGGCTCATACGACGCGTTCAGGAGCAGCGTCTGTTCCAATCTGCTTGAATTTTGCCCGACGCCTGTCGGGGTGTCAATCGGCCGTCCTGTGTGGTACTAACCTTCTGGTGCCGATATCGTGAGCGTGTCCGTTCCTGTTTCCACGGGGTTTACCGCCGCATTGATCGCCTTGACGTCGGCGCTCAGCGCAGCGTGCGCATCGACCGGCGCGACCCCGAGGCCGTTCCCGATGCCGGGCGGCGGCGCGGCCGCGCCTCACGCCGCACCGTCGTCGCCGGCGCCGTCGGTTCCACCCGTGTCGATTGGACCGGCGCCATCCGGCATAGACGGCTACGCGCTGGCGGGAACCGCGCTGGCGTTGCGCGGCACGCCTTACCTCAACGGCGGCACCGATCCCAAGGGCTTCGATTGCAGTGGCTTCACGCAGTACGTCTTTCTGCAGTACGGCCTGTCCTTGCCGCGCGAGGTCCGTGAACAGTATCGCGTGGGAAAATCAGTCAAGACCGAAGACATCGCACCGGGCGACATCCTGTTCTTCACGACGACCGATCCGGGACCGTCGCACGTGGCCATCGCCGTGGGCGGCGATCAATTCGTGCACGCGCCGAGCTCCACCGGAGTAGTGCGCGTCGAGCACCTCGGCTCGAGCTATTGGTCGCCGCGCTATCTCGGCGCCCGCCGCCTCACGCCGCCCTGAATCGACCTTTTCGAATCAAGCGGCGGGACGAGTCGGTTCTGAACTCGCGGACGTGGAGGTCGTCTTCGGTGTAGCGGGTTGGCTGCTGCGGCGCGCGCAGCGGCTCCACTTTCACTCCGGCGGCATCCGATTCGCACGGCGGCTGATCGGCGAGACGCTCGATATAGCGCTGGGGAAAGGACGGGAACGTCCGGAAGCTGGTGCCCACCACTCCACCGTGTCGCGCGTTGAGGGTCGCGAAATCGTGGCGCAGGAAATTGTAGATGTCCGACGACGGCTGGCTGTCCAGATAGGTGTGGACCATGTCAGCGACCTGCTCGAAAAACTGCTGGCCGTGGCAGTTGGCCGAATAGGTGCCGTCTTCCTTCTCGATGCGCCGGATGCCGGCGAGAGCGGGATCGATGTGATACAGCTCGTGCACGACGGTGTCGAGCTTCGCGATCCACGGATCGGCTCCCGGATAGAACCGCTCTTTGCGAGAGCGATCGAGCGACTGGTCGCAGAAGCGCGGCAGCGCGAACGAGATCATGTACTTGATGTCGCGCGAGCCGATCGCCACTACCGGCGACTTGGTGACGAACCATTCGGAGCGGCGGGTCAGCGCGTGCGTCGATCGGTCGCGCCAGAAGTAGTAGCCCGGCTCGCTCGCCGGAAGCGTCAGGCAGTGGCACGTCGCAAACGCGCCTTCCGCGTTCGAGCGCCCCGCACGCGCGAACACCAACACCTCGCCCACGTCGATGAACGAGAGCGCGGGGACACGGGACACGACGTCCTGCATCAAGAGGGTGAGACTGTCGGTGTAGTTCATCATGTGACACACGTCGCCGGGGAGCGAAGCGCGGTCTGGGCCGTACCTGTATGTGTCGGAGCGAGGTGACTATAGCGACAGGCCTCGAAAAGTGTCAAGCTGAAGTGGGCCGTAACTATCTGCTATCGCTCAAGTTGAGCTGACTCCTGAGGCGGAATCACGGCACCCATTCGGCGCAGGATCAGCTGCTGGCGCCGAAGCAGGCGCGAGCTCGGATGCGCAGGGCTGTGCAGTCGCGGATTGATGATCGCCGCCGCGAGCAACGCCGCTTCCGACGGAGACAGCTCGGCCGCTGACTTTCGGAAATACGTGCGCGCCGCCGATTCGACGCCGTAGACCCCGTCGCCCCATTCGATCACGTTGAGATACAGCTCGAGGATGCGGGCTTTCTTCAGCTCAGCTTCGAGCCGGCGCGCAATGACCAGCTCGCGCAGCTTGCGGATCGGGCTCTTCGAGGGCGAGAGGTACAGATTCTTCGCCAGCTGTTGCGTGATGGTGCTACCGCCGCGCGAGAATTTCCCGCGCGCCCAATCGATCTCGATCGATTCCTGCAGCTGTTCGAAGTCCACGCCCTCATGCTGCCAGAACGCGTCGTCCTCAGCGACCAGCACCGCCCGCTTGAGATCCGGAGAGATGCGGCCATAACTTGCCCATCGCTGCACGCGGTGCGGTGTTTTGCCCTGCGCACGTGCCTCGTCATCGCGCAATTCCATGAACGCGGTGGTCGCGGGGTTGGAGAGCTTCAGCGGCCGAACGTCGGGCAGCGTGAGATACGCGTACACGAGGAGGGCAAACCCGATCGCAGGAACGGCCAGGATCGCGGACCACAGGTAGTCGGCGTTCTTGGCCGGACTCTTCGCGGCGCGAACCGGTCGGGTCGTGGTCACACCCGTTGGCGTTGCTTCGTCAGAGCACTCTCGAGCGCGCCGCGCAGCAGGACGATCAGCCATGGCGATGAGCTCGCGCCCATCAGGCCAACGCGCCAGATCTTTCCGGCGAGCGGACCCAGCCCGGCGCCGATCTCGATGTTGAATGCCTCGAGCAAATGCACGCGGACAGCGGCCTCGTCGACGCCGTCCGGCACCCGTACCGCGTTGAGCGTCCACAGCCGCTCGCCCTCGCGCGGCAGCACCGAGAGGCCGAGCTGCGCCAGCGATTCGAGGAGGGTGCGATGGTTCCGCTGGTGGCGCGCCCAGCGCGCGTCGAGACCTTCTTCCTCGACGATCGACAACGCTTCGTACAGCGCGTAGACCAGGGTCGACGACATGGTGTGGTGATACTTCCGTCGCAGCCAGTAGTCTTCGAGTAACGAGAGATCGAAATAGAAGCTGCGGCACTTCACGCGCTGGCCGAGTGCGCGCGGGCCGAAGACGACTGGCGCGAGGCCGGACGGTCCGCCCAGACACTTCTGGGTACAGGAATAGGCGGCATCGATGCCCCAGGCGCCGATGTCGAGCGGGATCCCACCGAGTGACGTGACCGCGTCGACGATGGTGAGCGCGCCGTGCTCGGTCGCGATTGCCGCCAGCTCACGAACCGGATTGACGACGCCGGTCGACGTCTCGGCGTGGACCATCGCGACCAGATCCGCCGGCGTCGATTTCAGGTGCTGGCGCAGCGCATCCGGATCGCACGCAGTGCCCCATTCCACGTCGAGCCGCGTGACAGTCGCGCCGTAGCGCTGGCACATCTGCGCCAGACGATCGCCGAAGTAGCCGGTGACGACGACGGTAGCCCGGGTCCCCTCCTGCACGAGGTTGGCGACCGTCGTTTCCATGCCGGACGTGCCCGTGCCGGACACCGCGAACGCGAACGACCCGTCGGCCGCTTTGAAGACCCGTCCCAGGCGCGCGCGCACGTCGTCGAGCAGCGCCACCATCAGCGGATCGAGATGGCTGACCGTGGGCGCCGCCATGGCGCGCATCACGCGCGGCGCAGTCAGGCTCGGACCCGGTCCGAGCAGGATGCGATCGATGTCGGGCAGCAGGCTCATGCGGGGATTTCCTCGAAATGGGCCAGCGCGTCGCGCACCGCGAGGGTGCTCGATTCGGGGAGGGGTTGGAGCGGCGGCCGTGGGACTCCCACATCGTAGCCGAGCAGGTTCAGCGCCGCCTTCAGCCCCGGCACCCCGTAGGTGGCGCCAAGCAGTCGTGCGACCGGTACGAGCTCCCGCTGGAGCGCGAGCGCCTCATCGTGCCTGCCGTCTCTGGCCAGCTCGAACAGGCGGACGCACGGCTCCGGCAGCGCATTGGCCAGCGCGAGGATGCCGCCAACCGCGCCGACGCACATCATCGGATAGAGCGTCGCGGCCGCGCCGGCCAGGACGATGAAGTCCGAAGGGGTCAGTGCCACGAGATCGGCTACCTGCGCCACGTCGCCGCCAGACTCTTTCATGCCGATGATGTTCGGATGCGTCGCCAGGCGTGCGACCGCGGCCGGCTGCAGGTTCACGCCCGTGACCGCGGTAAAGTTGTAGAGCAGCACCGGAACCGGCGATGCATCGGCGACCGCGGTGTAATGACGGACGAACACATCGTTGGTCATCTGGCTCTTGAAGAAGCCCGGTGTACGCACGAGCACCAGGTCGGCGCCATGCTCCGCCGCCCGCCTGGTCGCCTTGATCGCGCCCTGCGTCGACTCCCGGCCCGTCCCGACGATGAAGACCCGGTCGCGCGGAACCGCGTCGCGGGCAGCGACAATCGCCTGATCGCATTCGAAGTCGTCCATCAACGCGGCTTCGCCGTTGGATCCCAGGATGACAAAGCCGGACAGCGGCTTCTTCACCCATTTGCCGAGCGCCGCCTCGAGCCGGACGGTGTCGACACGATCGCGGTCGTCGAAGGGGGTGGGGATGGGAGCGAACACACCGGCAAGATTCATCGGATCATTTTACGCCACGGCAGACCTCGAGGTCTGCGGCGTGCGCGGGTAAGGGTCGCCAAAGCCTTCAGCCAAGGCGCCGGGCCTGCTGTCCTGCAGCGTCAGATTCACTCCGAGGACGACGAGAAACATCGCTGCCGCCGGGCTCAGGAGCCACGGGAAGTCGGCGAACACGCGAATATTGGTGGACGCCTCGTGAATCATCGTTCCCCAGCTCGCCACCGGATCGGGAAAACCGAGACCGACGTACGAGAGCGTGGCCTCGGCAATGATGAACGCGGGGATGAGCAGCGTGATCTGGACCGTGACGAAGCCGCGCGACGCCGGCAGCAGATGGCGTACCAGCACCCGCAGGCCGCTCGCTCCGAGCGCCTCCGCAGCCACGGCATAGTCCAGACGCCGCTCCGAGCGGACAATGGCACGAACGCCGCGCGCGACGAACGGCGCCCCGACGACAGCGAAGATGCCCGCGAGCAGCGCGAACACCTGGGCAGCCGTGAGCACCAGCGGCAGGACCGAGCGCAGTGCGAGCGCGACGTAAATGGAGGGCAGCACCATCACGAAATCGGTGGTGCGCATCATCACATCGTCCAGCGCGCCGCCGGCAAAACCAGCCACGCCTCCGAGCGCCGCGCCGATCAGCATGGCGCCGAGCGCCGCGGTCACCGCCAGGCCGAGTGATGTGCGGGCGCCGAAGAGCAGCCGCGTCAGGACGTCGCGGCCGTAGCTGTCGGCGCCGAGCAGCAGGAGCGGCGCGGAGTCCTCGTTCGATGAGCGGACCAGATGACCGCCCGACCACCACTCGAGCGGGACACGGGTCGATCGATCCTCCTCGTAGCGCTGCTCGAGCTGATTCACAAGGCGCCAGCGGTAGATGAACGGTGCGTGCCACGTGCCGTCCGTGGCGGCCAGGTGCACCGCGGTTGGCGGCGCATCGAGCAGTCCGGGAAACTGCACGTCCACGGCGTGCGGCGTCACGAGCGGCGCAACCGCCGCGGCCAGCACGGCTATCGCCACGAGCGCGACGCCGAGCACCCGTGTCATCCCTGCTCCATCCGCGCGTCACGCGCGCGAGGATCGACCGCGGCCAGGGCCAGATCGGCAACGAGTGTGCCGCCGGCAAGGAATAAGGCGCCGGCGCCGGCGCAGCCGGCCACGAGATAGATGTCGCGACTGCGAAGCGCCTGCAGCATGAGGCTGCCGAGCCCGGGCCACGCGGTGATCACTTCAACAGCGAACGATCCGCTGAGCAGCGTGCCGATGACCAGGCCGTAGATGCCGGCGATCGGCCGGAGCGCCGCCTTCAACGCTCCGCGCCAGACGACACGCGACCACGGCACGCCGCGGGCGAGCGCCGCGAGCACGAACGGCTGGCCCATCGTCTCGCTCATCGCCTGCGACTGCAGCCGCTCGAGCGTCGCGGCCAGTGGCAGCGCAATCGCTGCCGCCGGCAGGACGAGATGGCGCAGAAGATCGGTGGCTGCACCGTCCGCAGTCGCGTTTGCCGATCGCATGCCCGAGATCGGCAGCCAGCCCGTGCGGGCAGCGACAAAGATCAGGAGCAGCGAGGTCAACAGCGGCGGCATCGACAGGAGAACCACCGAGACGGCGCGAATGGCGGCCGTCAGCGCACCGTCCCGTCGGCTGCCGGTCACGACGCCGAGCGGAAGGCCGGTGAGCGTGGCCAGGAGCAGCGCCGTGACGGCCAGGATTGCCGTGTTGGCCGCTCGTTCGGGGAGCAGATCGCGAACGGGACGCCCGTACTGCATCGAGTAGCCCAGGTCGAGCCGTGCCGCGGCACTCAGCCAGTCGCGGTACTGAGCGCCAATCGATTTGTTGAGCCCGTACCGCGCGCGCTGCTGCTCGATGGCCTGCTGGCTGGCCTGGGCCCCCAGCGACTCGGTCACGAAATCGCCCGGCGCCATCCGGGCAAGCATCAGCGACGTCGACGAAACGGCCAGCACCATCAACAAGGCGAACGCCAGGCGCCGCGCCAGGTAACGCGTCAAGGGAGGACGGCGACGGTGTCCGGCCGCCAGAGGAGCTGGGGCCGGAACTCGGAAGGCGTGAGGTTGACGACGCGGGCCGAGTGCGCCACATAAATGCGAGGCGCGACGAAATAGACGATCGGATCGTGATCCGAGAAAATCTTCTGCACTTCGTTATAGAGCGTCCGCCGCTCGCTCTCGTCGGTGGAGGCTATCTGCCTCGTCATCAGCTCGTCGATGCGCCGCTCCCACGCGGTCGCCGGCGTCTTCTCCTCGAGGTTCCACATGTGCGCGCTGCCGGAACTGAACCAGAAGTCGGGGTTGGTGCCGGGATCGAGGTCGCTCTTGTCCGCGTTGAAGTAGATCGCCTCGTAGCGTGCGTGGAGGAACTGGTCGATCACCGCGCTGGCGTCGAGCGTCACGAGATCCACCGTCAGCCCGATCTTCTTCAGCTCGTCGCGAATGACTGCCGCCCCGCGCTCGAGGCTGGGGCGCCCCTTTTGTGTCAGGAGGGTGAAGCGCGCCGGCCGGTTCTGGGCGTCCTCGAGCAGGCCGTCGCCGTTGCGGTCGGTCAGGCCGATGGACGCGAGCAACTGTTTCGCGGCGGCGGGATCGTGCCGCGTGTGCGGTAGACCAGGCCAATACCATGTCTTGTTCGCCGGCGTTTCGGGCCCATAGACCGGCACGCCCGCGCCGAAGAAGACGGTGTCGGCGAACAGCTGACGATCGACCGCCATCGATATGGCGTGGCGCAGCTCGTCGCGCTGCAGCCATGCCGCGCGCGGATCCTGGCCGAGCGCGCCGGCTTTGAGATTGAACCAAAGGCCGTTGGCGTTGCGCGAGACGCCGAGATCGAGCAGCTTGACGCGCCCCTCGTCGGCGGCGCGTTTCAGCGGCGCGTAGGCCTCCGGGGATATCTCGCTGGTCATCATGTCGAGCTGCCCGGACTCCAGCCGCAGCAGCTCCGCGCTCTGATCGGGGATGATCTCGATCACCAGCCGATCCAGATATGGAAGCGCGTCACCGTCCGGCGCCTTTCCCGAATAACGGGGGTTTCTGGCAAAGATGACGCGCTGCCCCGGTACGTACTCGGTGAGCACGAACGGGCCGAGGCCGACGATGTCCGACGGCGGCGTGTCGAGGCCCCAGGCTTTCGTGAAGGTGCCGGCTTTCAGGGCAGCTTCGAGCTTGTGCCGCGGCAGGATCGGCAGGTTGTCGAGGATACGGATCCCGGGCGCGAATGGCTCGGGAAACGTGATTACGACGGCATATGGATCAGTTGCGGTGACGTGCAGCTTCTTGCCGCCGGCCTGAATCGAATCGGCGAGGACGCTGCCGTTCTTCTCGTCGTAGGTCGCTTCGAACGCAAACAGCACATCGTCGGACGAAAAGGGGTGGCCGTCGGAAAAGACGACGTCGCGTTTGAGTGTGAGGGTCACGCGGCGGCCCTGATCGGCCGTCGTCCAGCTTTCAGCCAGCCACGGCTCCACTTCCTGAGTGGTCTGGTTCACCCGGATCAGCCGACCTTGCGTGAGGTTCGAAACCAGGTTGGTGGTAGTGTCGCGCGCCGCGTGCCGGTTGAAGCTTCGCGGTTCGGAGCGGACCGACACGAGCAGCTGACCGCCGCGCGGCACCGCGCCGTTTGCGGCCGCCGGGTTCGATGGTGTCGATGTCTTGTCTGAGCGGCACGCCGCGAAACCGATCGCGCCGCTCGCAACCAGGACGATCGAGAGCCCAAGTCGCCGTGCGAGTCCGGTCAAAAGCTGACCCGCAGGCCAAAAAACTGTCCGACGAGAAAAGAGTGCTGTCAAGCGGCTGAGCTTCGAGTTTGCGTGCAATTTCGAAAATTCAGCTGCGATGTTTGGTCTCTTGGCTAGATTTTTGGCCTGACTCCATGGCACCGAGCTTACTTTATCCAGCCGCATGCCCGCGAACAACGTCTGAACCGGCAACGATTTAGGGTCATCTCTCGAAAGCGTCTCTTTTTCTGGCATTCGCCATGCGCTTACAGGGTGCATCGGAGGCTAGAGAGATGATAGTGACTGAGAGTATTTCCGGAGTCGGCGTCGAGCATCGTATCGGTCGCAGCGTTTCGCTAGACCATGCCGCAGAGCTACTGGGTGTCTCGCGCCGAACGATTTACAACCGCATTCGCGACGGCCGGCTGCAAACCATTCGCACGCTGGGCGGCTCACAGCGAGTGCTCCTCGATTCCGTCCAGGAAGACCGTAGCCACGCTGCGGACATGTCGTCGCGCAGCCACGCTCAATGCTAGACGTTGCCGTTGGAGAATCCCATGGCCTTCGTTGTCCGCAGCAGGTCGCCGTATCGCCGTTCCATCGCCGGGCTCGTCACCGCGGCGTGCGTCTGCGCCGCGCTGGTGTTCGCGCCCTCGCCGGCCGCCGCCGCGCACAGCGCGCGGCTCAGCGCTGATCTTGCCGACCATCTGTCGGCGGGATCGCAGGCCATCCGCGTCATCGTGCACGGCACGCGCGACGAGGTGGACGCCCTGGCGGCGCGCTACAACCTGAGGATCGCCAAGTATCTGCGGAGCGGGGCCGTGCTCCTGGTCAACGCCGGCCAGCTGGCGGCGATGCGGCAGGACGACTCGCAGGATCACCTGTCGGGCGATATCCCGATCCGGTCGTCGGTGGACGCGACCGCGGCGGAAAGCATCGGCGCCGACCAGGTGTGGGCCGGATCGGACGATCTGCGCGCGCAGACCGGCAGGGGAATTTCGGTCGCGGTCATCGATTCGGGGATCGACACCCGGCACAACGCGCTGAAGGGCCGGGTGCTGGTGACGCGCGACTTCACCGGAGGCGACGGCCTCGATCACTATGGGCACGGTACGCACGTGGCGGCCATCATCGCCGGCCAGTCGGGCCGCACGCTAGAGAGCCGCGACTATCGCGGCGTCGCGCCGGGCGCCTATCTCCTCAACCTGCGCGTGCTGGGCGAGGATGGGTCGGGGACCTTGAGCGACGTGATCGAGGCGATCGACTGGACCATCGAACACCGGCGCGAATACAACACCCGCATTATCAATCTGTCGCTGGGCGCTCCGGTGCTGCAGCCGTACCGGGACGATCCGCTCTGCGAGGCGGTCGAGCGCGCGGCGCGGGCCGGGCTGGTCGTGGTGGTCGCGGCTGGCAACTACGGACGGACGGCGGAGGGGATGTCGGTGTACGGGGCGATTACGTCTCCGGCCAACAGTCCGTACGCGATTGCCGTGGGCGCGATTGACACCCACGACACGGCGGAGCGGTCAGACGACACGGTGGCGACCTACAGCTCGAAGGGGCCGACCCGTTACGACCTGATCATGAAGCCTGACCTGGCGGCGCCGGGCAGCCATATCCGCTCAGCGGAGGCAGCGGATTCGTATCTGTCGAGGACCTACCCGGCGCGGCACGTATCCGGCACTGGCGCCAACGCGGTGATGCAGCTGTCCGGCACCAGCATGGCAGCCGGTTTTGTGAGCGGCGCAGCGGCGCTGCTGTTGGACGCGCGGGGGTCGTTGTCGCCCCGGGACACCAAGGCGGCCCTGCAGTTGACCAGCACGTTCATGCCCGACGCCGGCCTGGTTGGCGCGGGCGCGGGGATGATCAACGCGCTGGCCGCTGTCGAGTTGGCAGAGACCGGCGAAATCCCGGAATCGACCACGATCGCCAGTGAGGACGTCGCTGCCAGCCGGAGATTCAGCACACAGGTTTCGTCAAATCGCTCCCTCAGAAAGCAGGCGCCACCGCAAGCGAGCTCTGTGCGACAGTACTCGGACGGCGAGACAATCGTTTGGGGTACCTGGCGCAGCGAAGTTCCCGTCTGGAACGCGACAATCGTCTGGGGAGTCGATGCGAATACGATCGTCTGGGGAGGCGGTGACGCCAACACCATCGTGTGGGGCATCGACGCCAGCACCATCGTCTGGGGGATAGACGCCAATACGATTGTGTGGGGGATTGACGCCAGCACGATTGTGTGGGGGATTGACGCCAACACGATCGTGTGGGGGATCGACGCCAACACCATTGTGTGGGGGATTGACGCCAGCACGATCGTTTGGGGGGCCAATTAGACGAACCCACCAATGTCCAACAACTTCAACATTAACAATACTTTGGAGAACAATATGCGGACCATCATTGTTTGGGACTAGTCGAGCCGATAAGTACGGACGCCAATGGTGTCCCAGGCGGGATTCACGCGGTTCGGGCAGATATATCTGTGGTCGGTCATCGTTGCCGGCTTCACGGTGCTTGGCGTAGCCATCCGCAACCTCTACGTCGACCCGATTGGGTATCAGTGGTTTATCCTGGCAGCACTGACGCTGATCAGCGGGTCAGCCACCATTACCCTCCCTTCCGCCTACGCTTCGGTTTCGAGCTCTGAAACCTTTGTCTTCACAGCAGTCCTGCTATACGGCCCTGCGGCAGGAACGGTCATTGTCGCTCTTGACGCGCTGGTCATCTCCTTTTGGATTTCCAAACGTCGAAGCGAGTTGCATCGTGCTCTATTCAACATTTCGGCGCCTGCGTTTTCGGTTTGGTCAGCGGCGCAACTCTTCTTCTACATCGCCAAGATTGCCCCGCTCATCAAAGAACCATCACCAAGCTACGCAGTCCTTCCGGCGTTGATTGTTTTCGCGCTGGTCTATTTCTGCCTTAACAGTTGGCTCATAACGTTTGTAATCGCTCTCGAGAAGCGCCTAGATCCTCTGAAAGTCTGGACTAGCAACTTTCTCTGGATGTCACTAAATTATTTCGCAGGCGCTTCCATCGCTTTTCTATTCGTTGGATACAATCGCAGAATCGATATCGGCTACATCGGAGTAATCGTTCCGCTGCTGCTGGTTCTGTATTTTACGTTCAAGACCACTATCAGCCGCGTAGAGGACGCCGATCGGCACCTCGATCAACTGAATCGCCTGTACCTTTCCACAATCGAGACTCTCGCGATGGCGATCGACGCGAAAGACCAGGTGACGCATGGGCATATTCGCCGCGTTCAAGCTCACGCTACCAGTCTTGCTAAAGAGGTGGGGGTACGCGACGAGAACCTGCTCAAAGCCATAGAGGCCGCCGCGTTGCTTCACGACATGGGAAAACTCGCTGTGCCCGAGTACATCCTGAACAAGCCTGGAAAGCTGACGCCAGTCGAGTTCGAAAGGATGAAACTTCACGCCAGTGTGGGCGCGGACATTCTCTCGGCGATCGAATTTCCCTATCCGGTAGTCCCTATTGTGCGTCACCATCACGAGAACTGGGACGGAACTGGCTATCCCGCGGGAATCAAGGGTACGGCGATTCCCATTGGCGCCCGAATTCTTGCCGTTGTCGATTGCTTTGATGCTTTGACCTCCGATCGACCGTATCGTCCGAGGCTCCCCGACAACGAAGCGTTGGAGATTCTCAAAAAGAGACGCGGATCAATGTACGATCCGATGATCGTCGATACATTCTTCGGGGTTCACTCCAAGACACCACGCTACATTCCACGGCAAGGGCCGCCGAGCGAGGTCCTGAATACCATTGCACGCTCACGGTGTGCGGATCCCGTCGTGTGCGCGATCCCTAGTGAAGAGACGGCGCCGGGGACAGACGAAACCTTCACTGCCTATGAGCTGGCGAACGCCCTCGCCGGACGGGTCGGCCTCGCTGATGCGGCGGATGTCATAGCCGGGCTTTTGCGCCGACTGATTCCCGCTGATCTTTGCGCTTTCTACATGCACGACTGCAGGTCGGGCGAACTTGAAGCACAATACATAGTGGGGGACGGAGGCGTAGCGATACAGGGACTGAGGATTGAGCTCGGCCAGAGACTCAGTGGCTGGGTCGCCGCTAATCGACTGAGTATCGTGAACTCAGATGCGGCGCTCGACCTAGGAGATAGGGCCAGAGCGATTTCGCCGCGCATGAGAACCTGTCTCAGTACGCCTCTCGTTCTTGGCGACGAGCTGGTCGGTGTCTTGTCGCTATATTCGGCAGAACCAAGCCCATTCGGCGACAAGCACCGGCGCACTATCGAAGGCCTCTCAAGCCAAATAGCACAATGCTTAAAGAACTCGGTAGATTTCGACAATTCGGCCAAGGACGTTCTGACAGGCCTTCCAAATTCTACAGAGCTTGAGAAGTTGCTCAGTGCCGCCACAACAGAAAGCGGTCGGCACTAAAGCTACTCTTTATCGACATTGTCGAGGTACCTCAGGGCCTTATTCTCGGTCGTCGGGTCGGCGAAGCAGTTCTGAATCACGTTGTCCGGCACGCAGTGGCAGCTCTGCGACCGGAGGACACTCTCTTTCGATGTGGCACCGATGCTCTCGTTGCGTCAATCAGCGATTCGAACGCTAACACGGCACACCTGCTGGGCGACAGAATTCGAGCTACCTTCGAGTCTGATCTTCTAATTGTGAGAGGACAGACCGTTCGAGTGGAGATTTCGCTCGCCGTCGCGAGTTCTCCGATTCACGGCGAGAGCCTCTCTGCATTGGCCAAATCCGTCCTGCCGAGAGCGCATCCAGTTCTCGCGTCTTACGAGAGTCCGTCCGCTCGCCGAACTCCGCTGACGCTCAAAACACAGCGAGCGGCCGGCCCGATTGCGCTTTGCACAATAAGAGCAATCGAACTCGTTCTGTGGCACAAATGCTGCGAATTTTCTGCAACAATCCCCTCGTCTCGTCGAGGGTGCCAAATTCGTTTCTGGGGTTTTGGATGGAGTCTCTTGAAAGCGCTCTCCGTTTCAAGCGGGTTGGACGTTTCTTGGACGCTTTTGTATCTCTGGGTGGACTGAACCCGACGGCCGCGTCAGGGCACGCCGCCGATATCCTGCGGATCGAGCTACTAGAGGCTATCGGGCAACATCGCCGGGCGACGGCTATAGCGACCGCCTTGCTGAAGACGAAGCCTCTCAAATCAGCGGACAAGAGTGCATGCGAATTCATTGTAGGAAAGGTTCTGGTTGATGAGGGCGATGCTGTCGCGGGCATGGATCACCTTCAACGGGCTGCCTTTCATGCTCGCGAGGGAAAGGCACTGGATCGACTTTTCTTCGCGCAGTTGAAGCTAATGTCGATTGTCTCTGAGCGTTCGGGTCCGGGAGCAGCTGCAGCACTCCTCGCCGAGGTCCGTCAGCTCGCCACAAAGCTAGGGGATCCTCACGTCACTGCCCAGCTACACCTCTACGTTGCCGAAATGGAGGCAAAGCGTGGGCTGCTCGACAATGCTCGGCGTCATTCCGCAATCGCAAACCGTCTCCTTGCAGGTTCGCCAAATGCCTACCTCGAGGCTTTCTGCAGCAATCTCGAGTTAGCGATTAGCGTATTGCTCTGTCAATTCGAGAACGCAGAAACGTGTGGTGAATTGGCATCCAACTCGGCCGAACATTCCGGTGTGGCAAAAATCCGTCGCGCGGTCCTGAATAACATGGCAAGCCTGTTCTGCGAAATGGGTCAGTTTGATCGTGCGACCGAATATTTTGAGAGAGCATTTGTCATCTCGGAGAATTTTGGGACACATTCATCGGCGATCTGCGATGGATTGGCCCGGGTTCGCCTCCTTCAGGGACGCTTCGACGAATGTGCGGAGTTGCTTGAAAGGGTCGAGCGCTTGATTCAAAGTGACGAAGATCGCGCTCTTTACGGATATCGGTACGCTGCCCTCACGCGCGCCCACCTTCTTTCAAACCAAGGCCGTATCGACGATGCAATTGAAAAGGTGACGGCGGTCTCTGCTCTCGCAACGTCAACTGGGGACGCACTGCTGCTTTCAAAGACGGAGCTGACTCGAGCCGCTCTACTATTGAGACTAGGACGGATTCAAGAATCGTTAGCCGTTCTTCAAACGATTGAGCCAGGTTTCATGGCGGAATCGCCAGAGATATACGCCCACACGGAACAGGTACTAGCGTGTGCCCTGGTGCGTGAGGGAAACCCGGCCGCTGGTCAACGACACAGAGATAGAGCATCGAGAATTTACGGGAGCATGCGCAATTTCACTGGGCACGTCGAGTTGGAGCGTTCGTGGACCGAGACTTTATCGTCAACGGGCTGGTTGAACCGTGAAGTGGCTGAAACATTGGCGAAAGGGGAGGAAAAAGGGGCGCGCGCCGCTAGAACGCTTCACGGCATTGCGGCAGCGATGACCCCGGGAGCACCGGCCGAGCTGGTCGCTTCGGAATTTGTGGAAATTTTACGCTCCAATGACTGTGTCTACTCAGCACGCGCAATTTCAACGTTCGCAAGCGGACTAGGAACGACGATTTCAACCGGGACGGCCGACACCGACACCCCCCGACCTGCGCAGGAAGAAAGGTTGGCTGTTCGCCTTGACGGTCAGCGTTCGAGAGATTTGGCCTTTAGTCCCAAATCCGATGTCGAATCAGTTGCGAGTCTAAGAGCTGTGCGACTCTTACTCAACTGCGTTCAAGAGCTCAGCAGGACGCGCGCAGAAATCGAACGTCAGGCAACGCTTTGGCCCATTGAGGAATTGCCAGACAATGAGCGTTCGGTTATCTCCGGCCGGATGCGCGAGTTGATGGAATACGCCCGCCGCATCGCACGGACCAAAGTCAACGTGCTGATCACCGGTGAAAGCGGCACCGGCAAAGAGATCCTGGCCCGCGCCATCCATGACTTCTCCGACCGCGCCGGCAAGGCCTTTGTCCCCTTCAACTGCACCGCGATTCCCCGCGACCTGCTCGAGAGCCAGCTCTTTGGCCACCGCCGCGGCGCCTTCACCGGCGCCGACCGCGATCAGCTCGGCCTGATCCGCACCGCCCGGGAAGGCACCCTCTTCCTCGACGAGATCGGCGAGCTCGGACTCGACTTGCAACCCAAGCTGCTCCGCTTCCTCGAGTCGGGCGAAATCTCCCCGCTCGGCGAACCGGGCTCGCTGACCATCGACGTCCGCATCGTCGCCGCCACCAACGCCAACCTCGAGGACGCCGTCCGCGGCGGCCGCTTCCGCGAAGACCTCTTCTACCGCCTCAACGTCGTCCGCCTGTCGATCCCGCCGCTGCGCGAACGCCGCGACGAGATCCCCGGCTTGGTCAATCACTTCGTAGCGCGCGCCGCCGACGAATTCAAGAAGGGCCAGCTCCGCATCGCCGAAGAGACGATGGAGCGCCTCCTGCTCTATCGCTGGCCCGGCAACGTCCGCCAGCTCCAGAACGAGATGCAGCGCATGGTCGCACTCGCCGAACCGGACTCGACCCTCCTGCCGCACGCCATCTCCGACGACATCCTCGACGCGCTGCCCATCTTCCGCCACCCGTCGAGCAGCGGCGACGAGGTCGCCATCGACCTCCACGGCAAGCTGATGCCCGCCGTCGCCCGCCTCGAAACCGAGATGATCAAGGCGGCGCTGCGCCGCCACAACGGCAAGGTCGAGTCAGTCGCTAAGGCACTGGGCATCTCGCGCAAGGGTCTGTACCTGAAGCGCCAGCGCCTCGGTCTCTGAAGCGGCCCGCCTCCTTGCCCATCAGCGCATTGAGCGACTCGAGCAGCACGCGCTGTGAATTGCACGCCGTCCGGACAGTTCGCAGCTTACCTTCCCGGATCCGGTAGTACACCGTCCGCCGCGACACCCCGAGCAGAGCCGCCGCCTGGTCGATCATCACCGATCGCAGCATGCCGCCGTACGCGCACAATCAATGCCCGCGTCCGGACCCTGCCCGCCAACAGCTGTTGTCCGCCTCTGAACGAAACAGTCAGATCAAAGCCGGGAAGGTGCTACTCGCCGGGTACATCGTTCCCAGGATTCGAACGAGTGCCGGAGCCCGCCGTTCCGCATACAATTCGCCGCATGAACGGCCTCATGATGGACTATCCGCTCACGCTGTCCACGATTTTCCGGCGCGCGGAGACGCTGTTCCGCCAGCAGGAGATCGTCTGGCGCACCGCCGACAAGACGCTCCGACGATATGCCTGCGCCGAGTTCGCCGACCGCGCCCGCCGCCTTGCCCGGGCCCTCATCGACCTCGGCGTCACGCCAGGCGACCGCGTCGCCACCCTTGGCTGGAACCACGGTCCCCACCTCGAAGCCTACTTCGGCATTCCGCTCATGGGCGCCGTTCTGCACACCCTCAATCTTCGCCTCCACCCCGACGAGCTCGCCTACATCGTCAATCACGCCGACGACCGGGCGATCCTCGTCGACGAGAGCCTGCTGCCGCTGTGGGAACGGGTGAAGCCCAAGGTCAACGTGCCGATCGCGATCGTCGTCGGGGCGTCGAAAACCGCGGGCGAGGGCCGTCTCGACTACGAATCTCTGATCGCCGGAACCCAGCCGGCGGGCGACCTGCCCGATCCCGATGAGCGCAGCGCCGCCGCGATGTGCTACACCACGGGGACGACGGGCAATCCGAAAGGCGTGCTGTATTCGCATCGTGCGCTCACGCTGCACACCTTCGGTCTGCTGCTCGATCAGGGCATGGGCCTGCGCGAGAGCGACACCGTGCTGCCGGTCGTACCGATGTTCCACGCCAACGCCTGGGGCATGCCGTTTGGCGCAATCATGGTCGGCGCCAAGTTCGTGATGCCCGGACCGCACCTGGATCCGGCCAGCATCGTCGATCTGTTCGTCCGCGAGCGCGTCACGCTCACTGGCGGCGTGCCGACGATCTGGATGGGCGTGCTGCAGTATCTCGACGCGAATCCCGGCAAATTCGATCTGTCCGCGATCCGGTCGATGTATGTCGGCGGATCCGCGGTGCCGCAGTCGCTGATCGAAGCGTTCGAGCGCGGATACGGGCTCAGGATCCTGCAGGCGTGGGGCATGACCGAACTGGCGCCGCTCGGTACGGTCGCGCATCTGCCGCCGGCGTTGAACGGCGCGACCGACGAGGTGAAGTTCTGCTACCGCGCCAAGCAGGGCCGGCCTTCACCGTTTGTCGAGATCCGCGCGCGAAACGAGGACGGACTCGTGCCCTGGGACGGCAGGACGATGGGCGAGCTCGAGGTCCGCGGACCCTGGATCGCGAGCAGCTACTACAACCGCCCGGACTCGGCCGATCGCTTCACCGACGATGGCTGGTTTCGCACCGGCGACATCGCAACCATCGACGCCGATGCCACCATCCAGATTCAGGATCGATCGAAAGATCTGATCAAGTCCGGCGGCGAGTGGATCAGCTCGGTCGCGCTCGAGTGCGCGCTGATGGGCCACCCCGCGGTCGCCGAGGCCGCGGTGATCCCGGTCGCCAGCGCGAAATGGATCGAGCGCCCGCTCGCCGCGGTGGTCCTCAAGCCTGGAGCGACGGCGTCGCCCGAGGAGCTGAAGTCGTTTCTCGCGCCCCACTTCGCGAAATTCTGGCTGCCCGACGACTTCGCGTTCATCGACGCCATCCCGCGCACGTCCGCCGGAAAATTCAAGAAGAGCGAGCTGCGCGATCGGTTCAAGGACTATCGCGCCGTTGAATAGGGCGGACTCCGCCGCAGGGCCAGGCAGGCCACTACCCTCGATGGATCGCTCACCGTCGAGCGCTCAGAAAAAATGAAGCTTTCAGAACTGGAGATTATGAACCATGATATAGTCAGTTTTGATGATTCAAACTTCTTCACATGGATACTGACGCCCCATCCACACCCAGCAGAGGTTGGCGGCTCCCCTCGAGCACACTGAGTCTTCCCGAAGTCCATGCTTCGATAGGCATTCCTGAAAGCGCCGGATTCTGGCGCAAGATGTTTGCATTCGCCGGCCCGGGTTACCTGGTGGCCGTCGGCTACATGGACCCCGGAAATTGGGCAACCGACTTAGCCGGCGGGGCCAGATACGGCTACACGCTGCTCAGCGTCATCATGATCTCCAACCTGATGGCGATTCTGCTCCAGGCGCTGTCGGCGCGCCTGGGGATCGCCAGCGGCCGCGACCTCGCCCAGGCCTGCCGCGACAGTTACTCCAAGCCGACCGTCTATGTGCTCTGGCTGCTGTGCGAGGTGGCGATCGCGGCGTGCGACCTCGCCGAGGTCATCGGTGCGGCCATCGCGCTCAACCTGCTGTTTCACCTGCCGCTGCTCTGGGGCGTCATCCTCACCGCTCTCGACGTGCTGGTCGTCCTCTTCCTCCAGCATCACGGCTTCCGCTACGTCGAGGCGCTCGTCGTCGCGCTGATCGCCCTAATCGCGGGTTCGTTCGGCATCGAGCTGTGGCTGTCGCGCCCCGAGTTGACCGGGGTCGCGCTCGGCTTCATTCCGCGGACCGTGGTGCTGCAAGACCCGAGCATGCTCTACATCGCGATCGGCATCCTCGGCGCGACCGTGATGCCGCACAATCTCTACCTGCACTCGTCGATCGTCCAGACGCGCAAGTACTCCGACACCGCCGCCGGCAAGCGGGAGGCGATCCGTTTTGCCTCGATCGATTCGGCGGTGGCGCTGATGTTCGCGCTCTTCATCAACGCGGCGATCCTGATCATGGCGGCCGCCACCTTTCACGGCACCGGCCACCAGGACGTGGCCGAGATCGGCGACGCCTATCAGCTGCTGTCACCCCTGCTGGGCACCACGATGGCGAGCATCCTGTTCGCGGTGGCGCTGCTCTGCTCGGGCCAGAACGCCACCCTCACCGGCACGCTCGCCGGGCAGATCGTGATGGAAGGGTTCATCAACCTGCGCATCCGCCCCTGGCTGCGTCGGCTCGTGACGCGGCTGATTGCGATCATCCCGGCCGTCATCGTGATCGCGCTCTACGGCGAGCGTGGCACCGGACCGCTCATCATCCTGAGCCAGGTCGTCCTGAGCCTGCAGCTGCCGTTCGCGGTGTTCCCGCTGGTCGTGTTCACGAGCGATCCGCACAAAATGGGGCCGTTCGCCAACGCCGTCTGGGTCAAGGTGCTGGCGTACGCGGTTGCGGTTATCATCGCTGCGCTGAACATCTACATGCTGTACCAGATCTTCACGGGCGTCTGATGTACCGGCGCATCCTGGTGGCGGTCGAGAATTCGCCGGCCGACGACACCATCCTGGCGCACGTCGCCGAGCTGGCGCGGCTGACCGGCGCCTCGCTGCTGCTCGTGCACGTGGCCGACGGCTGGGCCGCGCGCAACTTCGATCAGCTCAAGCTGCGCGAGTCGGAGGAGATGAAGATCGACCGCGGCTACCTCGATCGCCGACGCGCCGAGCTCGAGGAGCGCGGCCTTCGCGTCGATACGCGCCTGGCGATGGGCGATCCGGCCACCGAGCTGGTCAAGGTCGCCGAGGAGCAGGGCGTCGATCTGATTGCGATGTCGACCCACGGCCATCGCTTTGTCAAGGACGTGCTGCTCGGCGCCACGGCCGACAAGGTCCGGCACCTGGTCAAGGTGCCGGTCCTCCTGCTGCGCGCTCAGTGATTGCTCCCGGATTCCTGACCCCTGCCTTCCTGCTCCCTGCCTTCCTGGCTTCCACTCTCTATGCTATAAAGCCCTTGATGGGCGCGCCCGAGCCGATCCACGCGCACGCGATCGATGACATCCGCTTCATCCGCGACACCATGTCGCGGGCGACGCAGTTCACCGCCGTGCCCGGCCGCGGCGGCGTGCTGATGGGCGTGACAGCATTGCTGGCGGCGGGGATATCGGGACCGCCCGACAATTCGCTCCGCTGGATGCTGATCTGGCTCGCCGACGCCGGCCTCGCCGTCACGATCGCGCTGGTGGCGATGGCGCTGAAGGCGCGCAGGACCGGCGCGCGGTTGTCCTCCGATGCGCCGGCCTGCCGCTTCGCGCTGGGCTACATGCCGCCGCTCATGGCCGGCATGGTGCTCACGCTGGTATTCGCGACGCTGGGATTGATGGCGCGGCTGCCCGGGTGCTGGCTGCTGATGTACGGAACGGCCGCCGCCACCGGCGGCGCCTACGCCGTCCGCATCGTGCCCATCATGGGGATCTGCTTCATGGCGCTCGGCATCGTCGCGTTCGCAGCGCCGGCGTCATGGGGCCACTGGCTCATGGCCGCCGGCTTCGGCGGCCTGCACATTGGATTCGGATGGATCATCGCGAGGAAATATGGCGGCTAGAGCGCTGCGGAAGCTGGACGTCAGAAGTCAGAGGTCAGAAGGAGAGGGACGGAAACACAAGGTCGAAAAGATCGAGCAACGGAGCACGCTGGAGCTCGATCGACTGATTCACGAGCGGCTGCGGCTGGGCATCGTCAGCGCGCTGGCGGTCAACGATCGGCTCACATTCAACGACCTGAAGCGACTGCTTCAGACGACCGACGGCAACCTGAGTGTTCATGCGCGCAAGCTCGAAGACGCAGAGTACCTGGCCTGCGAAAAAACCTTCGCGGGTCGCATCCCGCGCACCGAATACCGCCTGACCGCCGCCGGTCGCCGCGCGTTCGAGAAGTATCTTGGACACATGGAGGCCCTCATCAAGGCCGTCCGTTAACCATCCTGCCGTTCCCGCCGTTCCTGCCGGCCCCTCAAACGAGAGCGCGCCCCTTGATGCGTTCGAGCGCGCGAAGTGGTGAGCGCTCCGGCTCACTCATCGCATCCACCGGCAGGAGAAACGTCTGCTCGAGCTGATATTGACCGCTCGTCGCCGCGTGGCTCACCTGATCCGTGAATGCGAGCCAGGTTGATCCGGCCGGCAGGTCGATCCGACTCTGGGGCGATTCCTTCTGAAACGTCTCGTCCGCCTTCATGCGATCGTGCAGTTGCAGCATGAGCGCGTCGTACGCCGATCGCGGCGTTTTGGTCGCGCGCACGAGCGCCAGAAGATGTCCGAAGCCGGGCGGCGGCACGCGCAGTTGATGCGCGAAGCGGTTGGCGACCTGCTCGAAATCATCGCCCAGACGCCATGCTCTGGCCCTCCCCTCCGGGTTCACGTTGCTGAACACGCGCAGGATGCGGCGGCCGCCCGACGGCGTCGCCGGAAAGCTGTCCACGTGCAGCCGGGTGTCGTCCTTCCGCCAGGTGGTCTGGCGTCCGGCAATTTCGGCCGGGCGGAAGCTGGCGCGCCCGCGCGTCAGGCGATCGCGGTATGAAGGAAACAGCCGGTCCAGCAGCGAGGCGGCCGAGTCGCTGAAACGGTTGAGCAAACCGCGCAGCGTCTCAGCATCCGCTCCCTGAGTGGTGGTACCGCCCAGGCGACCTGAGGCGGGATCGAAGCTCGCATTCTTCGAGCTGCCAAGAATCGACGGCGTGAACAGCACGGCCTCGGCCATTTCGACCGGAAAGGCAAGGTTCGGCAGGAACAGCACGTCGCCGGCTTCGAGAGCTGGACCCGCGGCCGAGACGGCCTGCGCCGAGCCGGCGTCTGCCCAGTCAACCCCGTTTATATGTAGAACTTTCGTCATGAATACATAAGTATTCTAGAAAGAGACATCAAATGACGTCCCCTGGGTAAATGGGGCGGCCGACGCCCCCGTATCCTGCTATACGACGCGATCAGTGCGCCTTCCCTCAGCTTGGAGCTAAACGGTGTTCAGACGCTTTTGTTTCCGGTCTTTCGTCATCATCGCGGCGGGCGCGACCGCGGTTGCGGGCGCCGCCTGCGGTAGCAATACGTCGGCGGCGGGACCGGGCGGCGGAGGACGAGGGCGAGGACGCGGCGGCGACGGAGCCGCGGCACCGGTGGTCACGGCCAAAGTCGTCTCGAAAAGCGTTCCCGTGGATCTTGCGGCGATCGGCAACGTTGAAGCCTACGCCAGCATCTCGCTGCGCTCCCAGGTCACCGGAGTCCTCCAACAACTGTCGTTCCACGAGGGCGACCTGGTCAAGCAGGGACAGCTGCTGTTCACGCTCGATCGCCGACCGTTCGAAGCCGCCGTTGCCCAGGCGGAGGCGAACCTGGTGCGCGACCGTGCGCTGCTGGCGCAGTCCGAGGCGCAGATGGCGCGCGACGCCTCCAACGCGGAGTATCAGCAGCTCGCCGCCGAGCGTCAACAGCAGCTGAACCAGCGCGGCATCATCTCGAAGGACGTCGCCGAGCAGACCCGTTCGCAGGCGGACGCGACCGCCGCGGTCGTCAAGGCCGATCGCGCGGCGATCGACAGCGCGCGGGCGCAGCTCCAGGCCCAGCAAAGCGCTGTGGATGCCGCCAAAGTGTCGCTCGACTACACCGTCATCAAATCGCCGATCGACGGACAGACCGGCAACCTCGGCGTGAAGGTCGGCAGCCTGGTGACCGCGAACCAGACCGAGCTGACCACCATCGCGCGCGTGCAGCCTGTGCTCGTCACCTTCACGGTCCCGGCGATTCACCTCGGCACCATCAAGTCGCACATGGCCCACGGCAAGCTGCCGGTCACCGCGACACCGCAGGACACCGCGGCGCAGCCGTCGGTCGGGTCGCTCAGCTTCGTGGACAACGCGGTCGACATGACCACCGATACCATCAAGCTCAAGGCGACCTTCGACAACCCGGACCGTCGTCTCTGGCCGGGCCAGTTCGCCCGTGTGTCGCTGCGTCTCACGACGATCGACAACGCCACCGTCGTGCCCACCCAGGCGGTGCAGACCGGTCAGGACGGCCAGTACGTGTTCGTCGTCAAAAACGATCAGACGGTCGAACAGCGCGCGGTCTCGGTCGGCCAGCGCGTCGAGGACGACACCGTCGTGCAAAAGGGCTTGACGCCGGGTGAGACGGTCGTCACCGAAGGGCAACTCCGCCTCGAACCGGGATCGCGCGTGACGACGGACCTGTCGGGGCGGGGCGGCGGCGCGGCCGGCCGCGGCGGCCGCGGCGGGCGCGGCGGCAACCGGGGCGGCGCGGCCGGCGGCGCTCAGGGCGCGGGACGTCAATAGCGCAGTGTCGGGTCCCCGGCTTCAGCCGGACCAGGAGTCTTCTTGAACGTCTCTGAACTCTTCATCCGGCGTCCGATCGCCACCAGCCTGCTGATGGTCGGAATCGCGCTGTTCGGCGTCATCGCCTATCGCGCACTGCCGGTCAGCGATCTACCGCAGGTGGACTATCCGACGCTGAACGTCAACGCCAGTCTGCCCGGCGGCGATCCGGGCACCATGGCCTCGTCGGTGGCGAGCCCGCTGGAGCGGCAGTTCACGACCATTGCCGGCCTCGACTCGATGACCTCGCGCAGCGGCTCGGGCAGCAGCAACGTCACCCTGCAGTTCGATCTCAACCGCGACATCGACAGCGCCACCGTCGACGTCCAGACCGCCATCGCCGCGGTCATGCCGCTGCTGCCGGCGGGCATGCCGTCGCCGCCATCGTTCCGCAGGAACAACCCGAACGATCAACCCATCCTGATGCTGAACCTGACCTCCAACACGCTGCCGCTGTCGGCGCTGGACGACTATGCCGAGACCATGATCGCACCGCGCATCTCGATGGTCAGCGGCGTCTCGCAGGTGCAGGTGCAGGGGGCGTCGAAGTACGCGGTCCGTGTCCAGCTCGATCCCGACAAGCTGCACGCCCAGAAAATCGGCCTCAACGAAATCGATCAGGCGCTGCAGAACTGGAACGTCAACCTGCCGACCGGGCAGCTGTTCGGCTCGCACTCGACCTTCAACATCAAGGCCGGCGGCCAGCTGATGAACGCGGCCGCGTTCCGGCCGATCGTCGTCAGCTATCGCAAGGGCGCGCCGGTTCGCCTCGAGCAGGTCGCCAACGTCATCGACAGCATCGAGAACGTGATGAACGGCTCGTGGTTCTACACCAAGCCGGGCGGGCCGACCGCTCCGCCGCTGAAGCAGACCGCGATCACGCTGCAGGTGATGCGGCAGCCGGGCACCAATACCATCGAGGTGACCGACGCCGTCCGCCAGCTGCTGCCGTCGTTCGTGTCGGAGCTGCCGCCGTCGGTCCACCTCACGGTTCGACAGGACCGTTCGCGCACCATCCGCGCCGCGTTCGCGGACATCCAGCTGACCATGCTGATCACGCTGATCCTGGTGGTCGGCGTCATCTACCTGTTCCTGCACAACGCCTCGGCCACGCTGATTCCCGCCCTCGCCCTGCCCTTCTCCATCCTCGGCACCTTCGCCGTGATGCAGATCCTGCACTTCAGCCTCAACAACCTGTCGATGATGGCGCTCATCCTCTCGATCGGCTTCGTCGTGGACGACGCCATCGTGATGCTCGAGAACATCGTGCGCCACATGGAGGACGGCGAGAAGCCGCTCGAGGCGTCGCTGAAGGGCTCGCGGGAGATCGGGTTCACGATTCTGACGATGACCACTTCGCTGGCCGCGGTGTTCATCCCGATTCTGTTCATGAGCGGCATTCTGGGCCGCTTGTTCCGCGAGTTCGCGGTCACCATCACCACGGCGATTCTCATTTCCGGCGTCGTCTCGATCACGCTGACGCCGATGCTGTGCAGCCGCTTCCTCAAGGTGGTCCACACCAAGAAGGGCTTCGCCGGACTGATGGACCGCGGCTTCGACGCGCTGCTGCACGGCTACGAGCGGAGCCTGGCGGTGGTGCTGCGTCACCGGGTGGTGATGCTGGGCGTGTTCGTCGCCGTCGCCTGGGCAACGGTGCACATGTTCAAGATCATCCCGACCGGGTTCATCCCCGATCAGGACAACAACTCGATGTTCGTCAACCTGCAGGCGGGCCAGGGCACGTCGTACTACGACATGTCCAAATGGACCCAACAGGTCGCCGACGTGGTCATCCGCAACAAGTACGTCGACTCGTTCCTCGCCAGCGTCGGCGGCGGCCCGGGCGGCGGCGGCACCAACAACGGCCGCATCATGGTGCAGCTGCTGCCGCGGGCCCAGCGCGACCAGACGGCGCAGCAGATCGCACAGCAGCTCCGCCCGCAGCTGCTCCGTTACCCCGGCTTCCGCGGCTTCGTCGGCCTGCCGCCCTCTCTGCAGATCGGCGGGCGCATGGGCAACCAGAACTTCAGCATCATGATGCAGAGCATGAACACCGACGAGCTCTACGAGTGGGCGCCGAAACTGCAGGCGGCCATCGAAGCGGGCGTCGCGGAGGTCCAGGATCTCTCCACCGACATGGAGATGAAGAGCCCGCGCATCAATCTGGTCATCGATCGCGACAAGGCGGCGGCGACCGGACTCAACGCCACCACCGTCCAGAACGCGCTCTATGACGCACTGGGACCGAAATGGTCGACGACAATCTACGGCGACAGCGCGCAGTACCGCGTCCTGCTCGAGCTCGACCCGAAATACCAGGGGCACGTCGACTCGCTCGAGCGGGTGGCGTTCAAGGCGCCCAACGGCTCGCTGGTGCCGCTGCAGTCGGTGATCAACTTCAAGGAGACGGTCGGGCCGCAGTCGATCAACCACTCGGGGCAGCTGCCGTCGGTGTCGGTCTCGTTCGGCCTGAAGCCCGGCGTGTCGCTCGGCACCGCCACGGCGCACGTCAAGCAGGTCGCGGACCGGCTGCTGCCGCCGACCATCACCACCAGCTACGAAGGCCAGGCCAAGGTCTTCCAGCAGTCGATGAACAACCTCGGCCTGCTGCTGTTTGTCGCCATCGGTGTCGTCTACATCGTCCTCGGCGCGCTGTACGAGAGCTACATCCACCCGTTGACGATTCTTTCGGGCCTGCCGTCGGCCGGTCTTGGCGCGCTGATCACGCTGTACCTGTTCGGCAACGAGCTCAACATCTACTCGTTTGTCGGCCTGGTGATGCTGATCGGGATCGTGAAGAAGAACGCGATCATGCAGATCGACTTCGCCCTCGAAGCCGAGCGAAAGCACGGCAAGACACCGACCGAGGCGATCTACGAAGGCTGCGTCATCCGCTTCCGGCCGATCATGATGACCACGATGGCGGCGCTGCTCGGATCGGTGCCGATCGCCCTCGGCTACGGCGCCGGCGGCGAAGCGCGCCGGCCGCTCGGCCTGGCAGTGGTCGGCGGTCTGGTCGTCTCGCAGTTGATCACGCTGTTTCTGACGCCGGTCGTCTACACCTACATGGCCGGCCTGTTCAAGACGCGCAAGATTCGGAGCACCGTCGCGAAACCGGCGACGGCTTGAAAAGTCTGAATCTGAAATCTGAATTCAGAAATCTGAACTTCGAGGGTCTCCCGTGAATATCTCTGAAGGGTTCATCAAGCGGCCGATCGCCACCAGCCTCCTCATGGCGGCGATCGCGCTGTTCGGCATGGTCGCCTATCGATCGCTGCCGGTCAGCGATTTGCCCAACGTCGACTTTCCCACCTTGCTGGTCACCGCGCAGCTGCCGGGCGCCAGCCCGGAGACAATGGGCGCGTCGGTGGCGACGCCGCTCGAGAACCAGTTCTCGATGATCGCCGGCCTCGAGTCGATGACCTCGGTCAACTCGCTCGGCTCGACCCAGATCACCCTCGAGTTCGACCTCAATCGCAGCCTCGACGGCGCCGCGGTCGACGTGCAGGGCGCCATCACACAGGCGGCGCGGCTGCTGCCGCAAGGCATGCCGACGCCGCCGACCTTCACCAAGGTCAACCCCGCGGACCAGCCGATCCTCTATCTGGTTATTACATCGACGACGGTGCCGCCCTGGACCCTCGACGAGTACGCCGAGACCCGCATCGCGCAGCGCATTTCGATGGTCAGCGGCGTCGCCCAGGTGCAGGTGCTCGGCAGCCAGAAGTTCGCGGTCCACGCCCAGCTCGATCCGCACGCCCTGGCCGCGCGGCAGATCGGCATCAACGAGGTCGAGGCCTCGCTGCGCGCCTGGAACGTGAACACCCCGACCGGCTCGATCATCGGACCGCACAAGACCTACACGCTGCAGGCCACCGGACAGCTGATGACGGCGGCGGAATACAAGGACATGATCGTCGCCTACCGCAACGGCGCGCCGGTTCGGCTGGGTGAGCTCGGCAACATCAAGGATGGCGTCGAAGACGAACGCACCGCCTCCTGGTTCTACACCAGCGAGGGCGCCCAGCGCGCCATCACGCTCGGCATCCAGCGCCAGCCAGGCACCAACACCATCGCGGTCGCCGATGCCGTCAAGGCGCTGATGCCGCAGTGGAAGCTGGAATTGCCGTCCAGCATCCACATGGACGTCCTCTACGACCGCTCGGACACCATCCGCGAGTCGTATCGCGACGTACAGTTCACCATGCTGCTGACGCTGGCGCTGGTGATCATGGTGATCTTCGTGTTCCTCCGCAACGTCTGGGCGACGGTGATCCCCAGCCTCGCGCTGCCGTTCTCGATCATCGGCACCTTCGCGGTGATGTACATGCTGGACTACAGCCTCGACAACCTGTCGATGATGGCCCTCATCCTCTCGGTCGGCTTCGTCGTCGACGATGCGATCGTGATGCTGGAGAACATCTACCGCCACGTCGAGATGGGAGAGGATCCGCTGACCGCGTCGCTGGTGGGATCGCGCGAGATCGGATTCACCATCGTGTCGATGACGCTGTCGCTGGCGGCGGTGTTCATCCCGGTGCTGTTCATGGGCGGGGTGCTCGGACGACTGTTCCGGGAGTTCTCGGTCACCATCTGCGTGGCGATTCTGATCTCCGGCGTCGTCTCGGTCACGCTCACGCCGATGCTGTGCAGCCTGTTCCTCAAGAAGCCGCACCACGGCGCCGAGGGCTCGAAGTTCGGCAAGGTCACCGAGCAGGGCTTCGACAGCATGCTCAAAGGCTACGACAAGGCGCTGCAGGTCGTCCTCCGCCATCGTCCGGCCACCATGGCGGCGTTCGTCGCGGTGCTGGTCCTCACCGGAGTGCTGTTCGTGCTGGTGCCGAAGGGGTTCATTCCCGAGCAGGACACCGATCAGATCGCCGTGACCACCGAGGCGGCGCAGGGCACTTCGTATGACAAGCTGGTCGAGTACCAGGACAGGGTCGCCCGCATCATCCGCGAGGACCCGAACGTCGAAGGACTCGTCTCGACCATCGGCGGCAGCGCGGCGGCGACGCTCGGCGGCCCCAACCTCGGACAGATCGTGGTCCACCTCAAGCCGCGCGGCGATCGCAAAGAGCTGGCTGGCGAGATCATCGCCAAGCTTCGCCCTGAGATCGCCGGGGTTGTCGGCATGGACGTCTACATGCAGAATCCGCCGACGGTGCGCATCGGCGGACAGGTCAGCAAGAGCCTGTATCAGTTCTCGATGCAGTCGCCCAACCGTGAGGAGCTCTACCAGGCGTCGCGCAATCTGAAGAAGGCGCTCACCGGTCTGCCCGGCATCGAAGATCTGACCAGCGACCTCGAGATTTCCAGCCCGCAGGTCAACGTCGAAATCGATCGCGACAAGGCCGCCGCGCTCGGCGTCACCGCCAACCAGATCGAGAGCGCGTTCTACGACGCCTACGGCCCGCGCTGGGTCTCGACCATTTACGCGCCGGTCAACGAGTACAAGGTGCTGCTCGAGCTCGCGCCGGAATTCCAGAACGATCCGTCCGCCTTGTCGATGCTCTATTTCAAGGCGACGCCGCAGCCGGGCGCCGGAGCTACCGCCAACGCGGCCGCGGCGACCACCGCCGGCGGCGGAACGACCTCGGGCACCATCGGCGGCGCGCTCGGCAGCGCCGGCGCCGCCAATGCCGGAATCGTCGTGCCGCTCGACACGCTGGCCAGGACCTCGCAAGTCGTCGGACCGCAGACGGTCAACCACCATGGCCAGCTGCCCGCGGTCACGATCTCGTTCGGGCTCGCGCCCGGGGCGTCGCTCGGCGACGTGCTGACGCGCGTGCAGAACGTGGCGGACGAGACGCTGCCCGAGACGGTCAGCGGCGCCTTCCAGGGTGCGGCCAAGGCATTCGAAAGCTCGCTCGGCAACCTCGCCGTGCTGCTGGTGATCGCCATCATGGTCGTCTACATCGTGCTGGGCATCCTCTACGAGAGCTACATTCACCCGCTCACGATTCTCTCCGGCCTGCCGTCAGCGGCGTTCGGCGCGCTGGTCACCCTCCTCGTGTTCCGGATGGATCTGAACATTTACGCGTTCGTCGGCATGATCATGCTCATCGGCATCGTCGAGAAGAACGCGATCATGCAGATCGACTTCGCGCTCGAGGCGGAGCGCGGCGGCAAGCGGCCCGCGGAAGCGATCTACGAAGGCTGTCTGATCCGATTCCGCCCGATCATGATGACGACGATGGCGGCGCTGCTGGGCGCGCTGCCGATCGCGGTCGGCTACGGCGCCGGCGGCGAAGCGCGCCAGCCGCTGGGACTCGTGGTGGTCGGTGGGTTGCTCTTCTCACAGTTGGTGACGTTGTTCCTCACGCCGGTGGTGTACACCTACATGGCACAGCTGCAGAGCTGGATGAAGTCGCGCCAGGCTGCGGAATCGCTGACGCCAGCCACGGCAGAAAAATAGTCACCACTTTACAAGCTTCAGACTGGGAACTTACAAGGCATGGGTTCTGCAGCTTCAGCTGCAGAATGTGGAAACACGCTGTCCAGGTAGCGCTCGCCATCGCCGCGGTCCTCCCGGTGAACACCGACCTCGGCGCCGCGCCGAAAAAACGACCGGCCGCCGCGACGCGCCGAGCGCCGCTTGCCGCGCTCGAATGCGGCGATCTCGTCGGCTTCCAGGTGCTACTCGATCGGGAGGGGATCTCGCCCGGACAGATCGACGGCCGCGCCGGTGCGAACTTCTCGCACGCCCTGACGGCGCTGCAGGCGGAACGGAAGCTGCCGCAGACCGGAGAGCCTGACTGCGCAACGTGGAAGGCCCTCAACACCGCCAGCGCTGAATCGACCATCACCACCTATACGCTGACGGACGCGGACGTCAACGGACCGTTCCAGAAACGGATCCCGCCCAGGCTCGAGGATCAGGCGAAGCTGGACGCGCTCGGCTACCGGTCGATGACCGAGTTGCTCGCCGAACGGTTTCATGCCTCGCCTGCGCTGCTGACGCGACTGAATCGCGCCATCCCGGCCAGCGTCGGCAGAACGATCAAGGTGCCGGCCGTGACCCCGTTCGACCCCGACGCCAGGCCGGCGCACGACACCGCGAGCGGCGACATCACCATCCAGGTCTCGCGTGCGGAATCGGCCCTGCGCGCGACCCGCGCGGACGGCACGCTCGTCTTCTTCGCGCCGGTCTCGAGCGGGAGCATCCACGATCCGCTCCCGCCGGGCGACTGGAAGGTGACCGGCGTCGGCTGGCACCCGGTGTTCCACTACAACCCCGATCTGTTCTGGGACGCGAACCCGAAGGACGTCGGCGCCGCGATCAAACCGGGGCCGAACAACCCGGTCGGCGTGGTCTGGATCGCGCTGAACCTCGAGCACTACGGCCTCCACGGCACGCCGGAACCAGGCCACATCGGCCACACCGAGTCGCACGGCTGCGTCCGCCTGACCAACTGGGATGCCTCGCGCGTCGCTGCGCTCGTCAAGCCGGGGACGCCGGTCACGTTCAAATGAGCAGGCGTCGCTTCAAGGGCGCCGTTCCAATCTCACTGCTTGCCGCCTTCGCCGCGGGCGCGTTCGTCGACGGCTGGTTGAGGACGTATGGGCCTCCCACACCTGCAAAGAGCGAAGACGTCAGGCTGAAGCCGGACACGACCGGAACTGCGATCAGCGCCGCTCCTTCTGCGACGCCAGCGCCTTCGGCGTCCGCCGCTTCGATACCTCCCGATTCGGCGCCCGTCGCTTCGACGTCTGCCAATTCGGCGCCCGTCGCTTCGATGCCCGCCAATTCGGCGCCCGTCGCTTCGATGCCCGCCAATCCCGTAGTGTCCGGCTTTAGCCGGACCGCCGGCACGAGCGGTGACACGTTGCGCTCGCGTCTGCGCATGCCGATCGACGGTGCGGACGTCGAGTCGCTCAAGGGTGGCTTTTCGGAGACCCGCGGCGGCAACCGCGCGCACGAAGCGGTCGATATGCTGGCGCCGCGCAACACGCCCGTGCACGCGGTCGAGGACGGCACCATCGCCAAGCTGTTCACGAGCAAGGCAGGAGGCCTCACGATCTATCAATTCGATCCCAGCGGTCGCTACTGCTACTACTACGCGCACCTGCAGCGCTATGCCCATGGCCTCGCCGATGGTCAGCGCGTGTCGCAAGGCGACATCATCGGTTACGTCGGCACCACTGGCAACGCGCCGCCGAACACGCCGCATCTGCATTTCGCGGTCTTCGAGTTGAACGCCGACAGACACTGGTGGCAGGGCAAGGCGCTCGATCCGTACCAGGTGTTCAAGGACAGAGGGTTGGAGTCTAAGGGCTAAGGGTTAAGGGTTAAGGGCTGAGGACCGACCCATCCGGTGAGGTTCGTGAGGCGAGTCGTGGTGCAGGCGGCGATGGACGATTCAATCACGACGGAACGCCACGTACATGGTATCGAAGAGATTCACTGGCAAGTACCGACGCTCGAACCACCGTGCCCATCGCGGCGGCTTGGTTCCGGCGATCAGTTCGGCAGCGTAGCGGATCATGTAGGCGGTGGATCGCAGCCGGCCGCGATGCACCGACTGCATCACCCTCAATCCATGCCGCGCCGCCGCCTGCGCCATCGTGGCGGGGCCCAGGTACGAGAGATGGTACGGATAGTAGAAATGCCAATGCCGGCCGAACACTCGCGCGGTCAGGCTGTCGACGTCCGGCGTCGACGCGAAGAACGTGCCGCCAGGCTGGAGCGCGGCTGAGACGCCGCGCAGGAAACCGCCGGGATCGGGTACGTGCTCGATGACGTCGAATGCGGTCACGACATCGAACCTCAGAGCCGTCGATTGGTGAAGCTGCTCGAGCGTCGCATGAGTGAACGCCGGGTCGCCGGCCAGAAAGCGGTCGAAGAGGGCCCGCGACGGCTCGATGCCGTGCGCGTCGATGCCGCGTCCGCGCAGAAAGCGCACCAGCTTGCCGCTGCCCGCGCCGACGTCGAGCAGCCGCGTGCCGGCCAGCGGCGCGAATTGTTCCAGCCAGCGACAGAGCGACTCGAAATTGGCGGCGTCGGCAGGGTCGTCGGCCAGATATTGAAGGTAGGCGTCCTCGTAGCCGTCCAGCGTCTGGGTCAGGTTCGGGTTGATTTCAGGTGTCGAAAACCTGAACGTGCACGCGGCACATCGCCAGTAGTCGACCTGCCGCTTCCTGAACATCGGTGCGGCTGTGGCACCGCACAGCGGGCAGACCCGCTCACTCGGCGCCATCGTCCGGCGTCTGCTTGAAGAAGTAGAGCGGCCGGTGCTTGGCTTCCTCGAAAATGCGCGCCAGATATTCGCCGACCATGCCGATGAAGATCAACTGCACTCCCCCGATGATCATCAGCGTGCCGATGAGCGATCCCCAGCCGCGGACGAAGTCGTCGAGCGCGACATAACGCACCAGGATATAGAGGAAGTACAGCGCGCCAGGGACCAGTAGCGCGAGCCCGCAGCGGGTCGCCATGCGCATCGGGGCCGCGGAGAACGAGAACAGCGCGTCGACCGCGAGGCTGACCATCTTGAGCGTGGTGTACTTCGACTGGCCGGCCGGCCGGCGCGGCGCCTGGAACGGCAGGTAGGTGCGGTTGAATCCGATCCACGACACCAGGCCGCGCAGGAAGCGATGACGCTCGGGCATGGCGCAGATGGCGCGGTGGGCGCGCACCGAGAGCAGACAGAAATCCGCTGCGCCGGGCACGATCGGCGTTTCGCCGAAGCGGTTGATCAGCCGGTAGAACATCCTGGCGGTGGCGGACTTGAACCAGGAGGCGTCCTCGGTGTCTTCGCGCACCGCTGACACCACGTCGAACCCGCTGCGCCAGAGCGCGACCATCTGCGGAATGAGCGCGGGCGGGTGTTGCAAATCCGCATCCATCATCACCACCGCGGATCCCGCCGTCACGTCGAGTCCGGCCGACAACGCAACCTGATGCCCGAAGTTGCGCGACAGCGAGTAGACCCGGATCCGGCCGTCGGCCTTCGCCAGCTGGTTCAGCCGCTCCAGGGTCGAGTCGGCGCTGCCATCATCGATGAAGAAGACGCGCCAGGCCAGGTCGAGCCGCTCGAGCACGTTCTTCAGCTCCGACCACAAACGCTCGACGATTTCGGCCTCGTTGTAGCACGGCACGATGATCGTGAGGTCGGCGGAGGAGTCCGGTCGCGTCAGCGTCACGGTGCAGCACTCGTAAGCGCCGGGGTCGACGCGGCGGGAACCACCTCGAACAGATAGTCGCGGTCGAACCTCGCCAGCAGCTGAAAATCCGGGCTGGCCTCGGCTGGCGCCAGCAGATCCTCTGCTTCGCGCCGGCCGGCGTGCAGCACCACGTATTTCACTCCGGTGGTGCGCAGAGTCGCGGCCGCGTCCGGATCGGGAAATCGTTTCATGCGATCGGCCACCTCGACGAACTGCGGCGGAAACTCACGCGCATCGCCGTTGACGGCCGGATGCCAGTGCGCGGTGGAGAAATACTGGTAGTCCGCTTCCTGGAACCATAGATCGGTCCTGGCGTAGTCGGGCAGCGAGAGCACGGCTCCCGCCGGGAGCGTGGCAATATATTTGTAGACCGGCGGCACCGGAAACGGCTGCGGCTCGCCGCCCGGGAACTTGACCACATAGAATTCCGCCAGAAGGAGCAGGGTCAAGGCAATCGTCACGGCGCGCCCCTTCAGGCCGAATCGCCGATGCAACGCGGCGCAGGCGATGCCCGCCAGCATGGCCAGAGCGAGATTCAACAGCTCCGAATAGCGGGCAGGAATCCTGAACAGGCTCAAGCCAGGCACGTGGGCGAGGAGGCCGAACGGCGACCAGCCGAACGATCCGGACGCCACTTCGCTGGGGAACGGCCCGAGCGCGAGCATCGCCGCCACCGCACCGAGCAGGATGAAGAAGCGAGCGCGTCGCGTCAACGCGTCGCGGCCGCGCATCGACACCACCACGCCGGCCGAGGCGAGGCCGATCACGACCCAGCCGAGATAGACGGTGACCTCGCCCCAGATCCAGCGCGGCCCCTTGACGCCGTGCGCGAGGAGCCACTGCCCCGGCAGGGTGTTCTCCGGCGGAACGAACCAGCCGATGAGATCGGCGGAAGCCCCGGACGCGTAGGCGGGTGGTTCGCTGTGGAGGATGAAATAGTAGCGCGCGAACGGCCATACCACGGCGAACGCCGCCAGCGCGCCAACCAGCCCCTGAAGAATGAGCCGCGAGATCCTTGGCGCCCGGCGTTCCACCGCGAACAGCCACACGAGGAAGAGAGCGTCGGCGACCACGATCAGCACGGCCTGATACCACGCCGCCAGCGCCTGCAGCACGAGGACCGCGGTCCACGTCGCCAGCCGCGTCCACGTCGGCCGCTCGGCCCAGCGGTCCATCGCCACGAAGGAGAGCGGAATCCAGAAACACCAGATCAGGTTGAGGTGCCCGTGCCCGTGGTGCATGCGGAAGAAACAGAAGGTGAAGGCCAGCGCCGCGGTCATCGCCGCCAGATGATCGCGGGTATATCGCCAGGCCAGCCAGTGGACGGCGGCCGCCGTCAGCAGATACGCGAGAATCCACACCACGTTGTAGGCGAGCACCGGGTTCCGCGTCGCCGCATAGAGTGGCAGCGTGAACAGGCTGATCCCGAACAGGTGTTCGCCGTAGGCGAGGGCATTGGGCAGCGGGAACAGCTTGTTCGCATCGAACAGCGACGGGATGTGATCGAGCACGACATGGTTGTCCCACGCCAGCACCCAGATGAACGCTCTCGCGTCGCCGCCAAAACTGGCGGTCCCCAACTGTGCGAAATTGACGATTGGTGCCAGCATGACGCGGCAGGCAGCCAGGTAGACTGCACCGAACGCGGCGAGCCGAGCGCACCATCGCCAGCGCGACGCGGCGGCGTCAGTAGGTGGCGGCATCCGGAATGACGACCAGTGTAATGCGATTATTCCTTCAGCGGCGTGACCGCCACGCGGCTCACCGCGACCGCCAGCTCACGGGGGTCGTCGCCAGTGCCGGCGGCGCGCGGTGACATGGTCGACGCGAACACGAGGTGCAGCTGGTTGAACCCGACCCACCACGTCGATCGCGGTGCGGCGAAGCGAATCTCGCGCCATCCAGGCGGGACCGGTACGTGTCCGAGCACCGAACCGTTGAGTATCGCGGTCATGCTCTGAGGGGCATCGGCGTTCTGGATGGCCGACTGAACGGTGAGGACGATCGCCGCCGCCTGCGCCGAGCGCCGCGGCAGAACGATGGTCGCGTCGTGGCCGACGGCCCAGGCGAACCGCCGTTGTCCGTCGCTCTCGCTCATCGCGAAACCGGACCGCAACAGCGTGCCGGCAGAATCATCGCCCGCCACAACCTGCGGGAATGGTGACATCGTGGCCAGCGTCAGCGCGACCATCACCAGGGTCAAGCCGCCCAACGATGCCATCCAGGGCGCGGCGGCCATCGGCACGAATGCGGGTTCCAGCGTGCCGACGATCGCGGCCGAGACGAGCAGCAGCAGCACGTCGTAGTACAGATAGTGCACCGGATACAACGTCGTCATGCTGAAGACGAACAGCGCGAACGCCATCCACGGCAGCGGCGCGGCATCGCGGCGGATCGCCCGCCAGGCCGCCGCGTAGGCGCCGGCCATCCCCAGCAGCTGCGCCGGCACGACCAGAGCGTCGCGGTGCTTCTCGAGCAGCCACTCCGTGACGCCAATCGTTTCGAGGCCGCTGCGCGCCAGAACCGGCCACACCGATTCCCTCATCACCCGTGGGTACGAGAGAACCATGTTGTCCCAGATCGCGCGGTGGTCCCAGACTGTGAGTGGCACGATCACCGCGGCGATTGTGATCGTCAGCACGGTGAGCACCCGCAGAAAGCTCCGCCGATCGGCCATCCACGCCGCCATCAGGAAGACCGGAACGACGGCGACCATCGTGGTTCGCGACAGCACCAGCACGCCGAGGAGCCAGGCGGCGGGCATCCATCTCGAGCGCCACACGAGCGCCGCGAACAACGGCAGCAGCGGCCAGTAGACCGGAGTATGGCCAATCAGTGTGAAGCCCTGGACGTCGAACACCAGCACGAATGAGGCAAGGATGATCAACCATCCGACGGCACGGGCGACGCGGCCGCGCGCACACTCCGTGATGCCAGCCACACCGCACCACAAGGGAACGAACAGCTCGCCGATGATGGTCAGGAAGCGAAAATCGAGCCGCAGGAGTTGCGGGATCAGGTACGGTCCCCACAGCCCGGGCCCGTATGGCATCGCGATGTTCCAGGGGGCGTCATAGGTGCGATAGGTCGCATATGGCGTATGCCCGCCAAGAATCCGCCGCGTGGCTTCTCGAACGACGATCAGCATGTCAGCCTGATAGGGCTGCCATTCAAGGAGGCGGATCCAGCGGTATGCCGTGCCAACGATGAGCGAAGCAGCGACTGCAGCAGCGATCGCGGCGGCCGGCCTCGGCGAGAGGCGCGCGGGGTCAGGCGCGTGATCGGGCAGCGGCCAGGTGAAGACGATCGCCAGGATAATCAGGCTGAAGAGTGCGGTGGCCAGGAAATACCATGCCGACGCTCCCCGCGCCCACGGAGACAGTTGAGGCCACGCAAAGACGAGTATGCTCGCAACCAGACCTGCGATGGGGAAGGCGGCCCGGCCGGGACGTGTCATGTCGGAAGAGTGATCGTCCTATGTTGATCGCGCGAACAGGCACACCGCCGACCACGGACGGCTGCCCTGCGGGCCGTTCGAATCCGGCAGCATCGCGAACATGCGTAGCGCCAGCGGCAGGCGGCCCAGCTTGGCCGCCGCTTTGATGAGCGGACGGATCTCGATCGGCTGCCAGCCGTGCGCCGAGAAAAAGGCCGGCCCCTCGGGGGGCGCGAACAGGAACGGCGCACCGGCGTCGTTCATCGCGTCACCCATGGATTGCTTCATCATCTCGACCAGTCCCGGCGATGCCAGATCGAGTGCCCAATGCGAAAATGTCGGTGGCGCGGCCAGATCGCGGGCCAGTGCCGCCACCGCATCCGCCATGAGATAGATGACCAGGCCTTCCGAGATCACCGCCGCCTGTCTGGCGCGGCGGCCAAGATCGGCGAAAAGTCCGCGCCGGCCGTCCTCGTTCGAGAGATCGAGCCGGACCCGCTCCAGCTCGCACACCGGCTTGGCATCGCCGAGGATCTCTTCCTTGTAGTCGAGGATATCGGGCAGATCGACTTCCACCCAGCGCAGCGCCGGCGGTAACGCCATGCGATACGGACGCGTATCGAGGCCGGCCGCGAGGTTGACGATCGTGTCGGCCCCGTGCTGGACGAGGCGGGAGACGAACCGGTCGAACAGATACGTTCGCGCGATGAACGACCACGCATTCTCGTCGCTGAACTTCAGCGCGGCGGCGATCCGCTCGCCCCGCTCCCCGGCGAGCGCGCGTGCGTAGGGATCGCTGAAGGCGGCATCCTCGCGCTCGCTCTCACGGGCGCGATAGACGGCCATCCAGCGGGCCGTATCGGAGATGTCGCGGATCAGGGGGTTGGTCATAAGACGTTCGGTTCTTCGTTCGGCGTTCGTCGTTCGGCGTTCGTCGTTCGGCGTTCGGCGTTCGGCGTTCGCCGTCTATTGCAGGAATTTGAGTATCTCGCGGTTGAAGATCTCTGGTGTTTCGAAATGCAGGACGTGGCCGGCGTGGGGTACGAGAACGAGCTCGGCTCCGGGAATCGTGTCCGCGATGTGTCTGGCGCGCTTCGGAAAGTCCGGGCCGTCCTTCTCGCCGCCGATAACCAGCGCCTTGGCCTTGATGTGGGCCCAATCGTCCACGACGGGATCGGTATACACCATCTGCTGCAGCCGCGCCCGCACCATCGCCATCCGTGGCCAGTCGCCCGTCAGCGTCCACGCGTACATCAAGCGAGCCAGCTTCTCGTACTCCGGCTTCCACGACTCCGGCGTGGGAAAGTAGCGCTTAATCGTGGCATACGCCTGCTGATAGCTGAACCCGAGCATCCCCTTGTAGACCTCGTCGGTGCTGCGATACGGCCGCTCGAACCGGGCATCGGTCAGCCCGATCGGATCGTAGAGCACAAGGCGCTCGGTCACGTCCGGGTACGAGGCGGCGAAGCGCGCCGCCAGCATGCCACCCATCGAGTGGCCGACGATCGCCGCTTTGGCGATGCCAAGATGCTCGAGCACGCGATGCGTGTTCAAGGCCATGTCGTGAAAGTTGTAAGGGATGATCGGTTTCGACGAGCGGCCGAACCCGATCTGATCGGTGACGACGACCCGAAAGCCACTCTTGCGCAACACCTCGATCACATTCGCCCAGTAGAAGCCCGCGAAGTTCATGCCGTGCAGCAGCACGACGCTGCGCCCGTTGGCCTGGGCGGCCGGCGCCACGTCCATGTAGGCCATCCGCACGTCCTGTCCGTACGACACGAACGACAGATAAGACACGGGATACGGATACGGAACATCTTCGTTGTTGATGCTGCCGGGCTGGACGTCGGACGGAGTGGCGATTTGCGCGGGCGCCGCGGGCGTGCCCGGCGGCTGGGCCAGCGCAGATCCTGAAACAGCGGCAGCGACGACGAGAGCGGAAAGAATGCGCACGAAAACCCTCCGCGCCGATTATATGCGGCCGTCCGCGCGCGTCCGGGGTTGGCATGCGCGCATGAACCCCACGCGCCGTTCGTTTCTTGCAGTGACTGGCCTACCTCTTCACCAGCTTCTTGACCGCGTGACCCGTGACCGTGTCGCCCAGGTGGCCGGTCACCGTTTCCCCGACGTAAATCGATCCCTGGGCGTCGACTGCGATACCTTCCCCAAGGACCTGCTCGCTCCGGGTCCGGATTGACCCGTCCCTCGCGCTGCCGACAAACAGCGCCATCTTGTCGTTGTAGTCGACGACGTAGAGCGTGTCGTCCGGGGCGATGAAGATGCCACTGGGCGAGCCGAACTGCGGCCACTGATCGAGGAACGTGCCCTCCTGATCGAAGATCTGGATGCGGTGGTTCGCTCGATCGCCGACCAGCAGCCGGCCGCGCGAGTCGAAGAAGATCGTGTGCGGCACGTTGAATTCGCCGGGGCCGCTCCCGCGTCGGCCCCAGGCCTTGATGAACGTGCCGTCCTTCGAGAATTTCACGATGCGCGAGTTGACGTGGCCGTCTGAGACGAAGATGTCGCCGTTGGGCGCGACGGCCACATCGGTCGGGCTGTTGAACGTATCGGGGCCGTCGCCCGACACGCCCTTCTTCCCGAGCGTCATCACCAGCTGACCCTCGCGCGTGAACTTGAACACCTGCTGGCCGGCGCCGGCGCGGGCCCGGCCATCGGTGATCCAGAGAAATCCGTTTCGGTCCACGCGGATGCCGTGCGGCCACACGAACATCCTGTCGCCCCAGGTCTTGAGGACCTTGCCCGATGGGTCGAACTCGATCACCGGCGGCTCGGCGCGGGTGAACGCGAACACCCGCCCGGTCTGATCGATGGTCATGCCAGGGACCTCGCCGAACCGGACGCCGGATGGCAACTGCGCCCAGTTGGGAACGAGGCGATACGATCCCGCGTCGGCGTCAGAGGGTGCGTGACCCGACATCAGCACTTTGCCGGAGCGCGCTGCCGTCGGCGCGCCGCCGTTCCACACCAGCTCGCCACCGACGAACACCTTCTCCACGCCGGTCGCGAGCACCGCCGGGTTGGTGAATGTGGATCGATCGAGAATCGTTTTCGCATCGAAGAGAACGATATCGGCCACCGCCCCGGTTTCGATCCGGCCGCGCCCCTCGAGTCTCAACCTCGCGGCCGGCGCGCTCGTCATCTTCCGAATCGCCTCGGGCAGCCCCAGCCACCGCTGCTCGCGAACGTAGCGGCCCAGCACACGCGGGAACGTGCCGGCGCCGCGCGGGTGGCGCACGCCAATGCCACCGTCGCTGGCCACCATCACCCACGGCCGCGAGTAGAACGCGCGGATGTCTTCGTCGACCATCGAGGTGCAGACAACGCTGGCGCCGCCGTCCTTGACGATCTGGATGAACAGATCGACCGCGCTCTTGTGCTGGTCCTTCGCCAGCGCGTCCAGAGTGTGGAATTCGTACTCCGGATGCGCGGCGTGCCTGACGATGAGGACGTTGGCCGCGCCGCCGACATCGGCGAGCGCCCTCTCGACGCTGGGCGGGTAGTCGTAGCGTTTGTCAGGCACCAGGACGGTGATGGTCGAGCTCCAGGCGTTGTAGGGATACGCATCCGCGGTCACGTCCACGCCGCGCGCCCGCGCCGACTCGATCAGCGCGATCGCCTCGCCGGCCTTGCGCCACACGCCCACGGTCCCCAGCTTGATGTGCGAGATCTGCACCGCCACGTGAGCGCTCTCCCCGATCGCGATCGCTTCCCGCAACGCCTCAAAGCTCTTGTCGGCCTCGTCGCGGATATGCGACATGTAGACGCCGCCGTAGCGCGCCACCACTTTCGACAGCTCCACCAGCTCGTTGGTCTCGGCGTAGCCGCCGACTTCGTACTCCAAGCCGCTCGACAGGCCGACCGCGCCCTCGCGCATCCCCTGATCGACGAGCAGCGCCATGCGCGCGATCTCGTCCGCCCGTGCGGCGCGCCTGAAGTCGTCCTTCATCACTAGCCGGCGCACGGTGGCATGCCCGACGAACGCGGCGACATTGACGGCGGCCGGTAGGCGCCGCCGCTCGCCGAGATAGTCGCCGACCGGCCACGGTGAGTCGCCGTCAGGTCCCACGACGACTGTCGTAATGCCCTGCGCCACCTGCGTCTCCGCCGCTGGATCGTCGGCCAGGCCGGACGCGGAGTGATTGTGGATATCGATGAAGCCCGGCGCAACGACCAGACCCTGTCCATCGACGACCACGTCGCCGGGCTGTGGCCGGACGTCGCCGACGGCGACAATCCGATCGTTGACGAAGCGGACGCTGGCGCGCCGAAGCGGTGCGCCGCTGCCGTCGACGAGGTCGGCGCCCACGATCGTCGTGGCATGCTCGGCAGCCCCCGTCGTCGCCATCACCGCGAGGAGCGCCAACACCGCGCCCCACGCGTACGGGCCGACCGCCGCGACCAGCCAACGCGATGATCCGCTGCTACTCATTCCACGATCGCCTGCATGACCGCGTTCTCGAAGTCGCGCATCAGCGGGCCGTTCGACTCCTGCACCATCAGCAGGCCGACCAGCCGCTCCTTGCGATCGACCCAGAAGTGCGTGCCGAACCCCCCGTCCCAGCCGAAGCTGCCGTTCGACTCGTGGCGGTTCGCCGCCAGCCCGTCGATCACCACCTCGACCGTGAGCCCGAAGCCCATCCCCTTCAGTTGCCGCGTCCTTCATCCCGAGCGGATCGAAAATCCTCTTCTGCGGGAACTGATCGAACGTCATCCCCGAGGTGATCTCGACAAAGCGGCCCAGGGTCTCGATGCCGGCGAGCGCGCTGTACTGGCATGCTCAGGGGTGCACGGACCCGGGAGAAATTCTAACCGGCTTGTTGAGATCGCGCGAGAGGATCAGCTTCAGCGTGACGCGGTCCGAGCTGTCGGTCAGACCGACGCCGACGCCCGCTTCGATGTCCCAGCCTCGCCAGCTGCGGTCGGCGACGGCGAAGAGTTGGTGCACCTGCTCGCCGCGCGGCGCGAACGCGTGAATCTGCCCGAAGTCGTCGTATTCCTCGACAGCGGCCGCCCATCCCGACGAAAAGTTGTAGGCGACCCGCGTGGCCGGGACGAACTCGAGATGCTTGATGCCGTCGTACGCGGTGTCGACAATCGGGTTGATGATGATGTCCACCGGCTTCAGGTGCCAGCCGATGATCGGCCGCACTTCGGAAGTGAACCGCGTGCTGTCCCAGCGCTGCGCGTTGATGCTGAACTCGAAATTCGCACCGTAGAAAAACTTCCGATCGTCTGCGTGCGGCACCGCGAACAGCGCACGCAGCTTGAAGCCGTCGAGGCCGAAGCCGCTGTTCTTGTCTCGGCTGTAGAGCGGCAGGTAGAGCCCGGCTTCGAACCACTCGGTCACACCGAGCGCCCATTCCGGCACGCCGTTGAGCGACTTGTCGGCCACGACCGCGCCGGGAAACGCCGGCGTCGTCAGGCCACGGGGCGTGAAATTGTTGTGAACGGTGAGATTGAACGTCCCCACCGGCGCAAGCCCGCCGTCGTAAACCTGGATCTCGTCCGTTTGCGCAAGAACCGGCGCGGGCGCGACGAGGAGCACGGCGGCCAACGCCACCGCCTTGAGGATGTCGAGGCGCATCGGGGCGCTCATTCTCACACAGGATGTCGTTCTTACGCGAGCGTCCGGGGGGCATGCGCAGCTCATGCTCACGGGACGGCAGTCAGTCGAGATCGCATCTTGCGTCCCTCCCTGGTCATCTCGCTCGACCAGCATCATCTCAACGGAGGACCGGTGATCCAGGCAGACATTGAATGCGCTGTCCGATTGGACGCGAACGTACTGATCAGCGGCGGCGACTCCGCCGCCCGGACCGCGCTGGCTCGGCTCATTCACCAACGGAGCGCCGGGAAACAACGAACGCTGGTCGTTGTCGGCGGCGGCGGGCCGATTCGACAGCAACCGGACACCGACGATCCGGCGCCATGGCCGGTCGCGGAGGCCGCCGGCGGCACGCTCTTCATCGAGGAGCTCGCGGCGCTGGATCGAGACGCACAACAACAGTTGATGCGTCTCCTCGACCGTAGTGCCGAGTTCGTCACCGACCTCGACAGAGACACGCGGATCATCTCGGGCACGGCCCACGACCTGCACGACCCGATCGCGGCGTCATGGTTCAAAACCGAATTGTTCTATCGCCTCAACGTCATCCACATCGCGCTGGGCGCGACGCGGCGAGTGGCGAAGCCCTCGACCATTCACTGACGCGTCACGGTGACCCGGAGCGCTCCCGCGACTCCGTGCAAATCGCAGATGCTGAGATGATGCGTGCCCGATTGCGTGAGGGCGGCAGTCAGCGCTGCCGCTCCCGCGCCGCTCGACGTCGACCCGGCCAGCTGGGTCGCAAAGTCGGGAGCGTACAGCGTGACCAGCGGCGTGAGGCTGACCGGGCCTGTCACCGACACCGCCACCGACTGGCCGGCCACTCCCGTGAATTCTGCAGCAACGTAGCCGACGTTGCAGGCCGCGCCTGCAATCAGGGTGACGGTCGTGTCGAGGAGCACTAGCGGGGCCGGTGCGATGGGCGACGTCGAGCCGCAACCGGTCAGGGCGAGTCCGGCCATCACCAGCGCCAGGCTCGCACATGCCGCCGCGAGCCGGCGGGAAGGCAATGTCATCATCAGGTCCTCCAGGAACATATCGAGCGGGCACACAACGGCTCTCTACCGGATAGGCTGGGTGGCCCGAAGTATTTCCCGCCTACACCGCCGCCCGCGGCGCCCTCGAACCGGCTGGCCTAAGATCTGTGGTCGATCATGAGCGCGACGCCTTCCATCGTCATCGTCGGCGCCGGCGTGTTCGGGCTCGCTGCGGCCTGGGAGCTGTCGGGACGTGGATGGCAGGTGGCCGTCATCGATCCGGGGACGCTGCCCCGCCCGGCCGCCGCGTCAACCGACATCAGCAAGGTGGTGCGCGCCGACTACGGGGCGGACGAGCTCTACACCGCGATGGCCGAAGCCGCGCTGACGGGATGGGACCGTTGGAACCAGCGCTGGGGCCAGCCGCTCTACCACCAGGATGGTTTTCTGTTGCTCTCGACTGAGGCGCTGCGGCGCGGCGGGTTCGAGTACGAGAGTCTCGCCCTGCTCGTAGCCCGCGGCCATCGGCTGGAGAGGCTCTCCAGCAACACACGGGCCGGACGATTTCCGGCATGGTCGCCGGAGCAGTATCCGGACGGGTACTTGAATCCGCGCGCCGGCTGGGTGGAGAGTGCCCGCGTCGTCGGCCGGCTGGCGATCGAGGCGCGCGCGGCCGGCGTGCTGCTTCTCGAACGGACCGGCTGCCACTACCTGCTCGAACACGGAACGCGCGTCATCGGCGTGAAAACGACCGACGGCCGCGAGCTGCGGGCCGATTCAGTGCTGGTCGCGGCCGGCGCGTGGACGCCGACGCTGCTGCCGCACCTCGGCGACGTGATGTGGGCAACCGGTCAGCCGGTCGTGCACTTCCGTGTGCGCGACCCTGTGGAATGGCAGGCGCCGCGTTTTCCGGTCTGGGCCGCCGACATCTCGCACGGCGGCTGGTACGGTTTTCCGGCGTTGGACGATGGCACCTTGAAGCTGGCCAATCACGGTGTCGGGCGTCGCGTGCAGGCCGACGAGCCACGCACGGTGCGGCCGGAGGAAGAAATGCGGTTCAGAGAGTTCGTGCGTGAGCATCTGCCGGCGCTCGCCGGCGCGCCGATCGCGGCGTCGCGCTTGTGCCTGTATTGCGACACGTTCGACGGCGACTTCTGGATCGCCTCCGATCCCGCCCGGGCCGGCTTGATCGTGGCTGCCGGCGACAGCGGCCACGCCTTCAAATTCGCGCCGGTGCTGGGCGGCCTGATCGCGGATGTGATCGAAGCGAAGCCGAACCCGTGGGCTGGGCGCTTTCGCTGGCGGACGAGAGGACGCGACGCGAAGGAGGCGGCACGGGCTACCGGACGAAGAGACGTCGGCTAAGGCGGGTGTCACCTCTCGCGGTGGCACTCCTCGTGGTGGCACCTCCTCGTGGTGGCACTCCTCGTGGTGGCACTCCTCGTAGCGGCCGGCCTTCAGCACTCCTCGTAGCGGCCGGCCTTCAGGCCGGCCGAGCGACGGGCTGAAGCCCGTCGCCTACGTACTACGTACATCTGAACTATTTTCTTGGCAGTGGTGGCACCTCCTCGTAGTGTCACCTCCTCGCTCGGCCGGCCTTCAGCACTCCTCGTAGCGGCCGGCCTTCAGGCCGGCCGAGCGACGGGCTGAAGCCCGTCGCCTCCGTACATCTGAACTATTTTCTCGGCAGCACCCGCTGCACGTCATGGCCCTCCGCGGTTACCATTGCCGGCCGGCTGATGGTGGTCTGGTTGGCCGTCAGCGTCACGGTGTAGCTGCCCGGCGCCACGCGTCGTCGCCGCTGCCGCTCGGAGAAGGTGACCGCCGATTGATCGCCGCCGCGTCCTCCACCGCCCCGCGCCTGGGTAGCGGTCGCGGCCTGTGCGCTGTCGGTCTCGAGGTCCCACTGCACCTGGTGCAGGCCCGGCGCGCCCGGTCCCGACAACGTTCGTACGCTGTGGCCGGCGCTGTCTTTCACCACGAGGCCAACCGGGGCTGATGCGTTCTTCAGGTAATAGGTGATGGTCGACCCGTACGGCGGATTCTCGGCGCGGAAGAAGCGATCGCCATTGAGCTCTTCGACCGAGGTGCCGTAGGTGTACCGCCGGTTGTACGCCACGGTCGGCTTGACGTCGAACAGGAACGCCGGCTGCTGCAGCGCATCTGCGAGCTGCTGCGGCACCGCCGCGTCCGCGATCCAGATCGCGCGGCCGAAGGTCCCGACCACCAGCTCGCGATCGCGTGGATGGACCACAAGAGAGCGAACGGCCGTGTACGGCAGATTGCTCTTCCATCGCACCCAGCGACCGCCGCCGTCGATCGACACGAACAGGCCCGACTCGGTGCCGACGTAGAGCACCTGCGGGTTCTGCGGATCCTCGCGCACGACGTAGATCGAGCCCCACGCCGGGAGGTCGTGCGTGATATTGGACCAGGTGGCGCCGAAGTCGGTGGTCTTGAGCAGATACGGCCTGGGATCGTCGTGATAGTGCAGGTCGTAGCTGACATAGGCGGTACCGGCCGCGGTCCGCGACGGCTCGATCTTCGAGACGAATCCCTCGTGAAACGCGCCATTGCCGTCGACCCGGGTCCAGTGCGCCCCGGCGTCGCGCGACACGTGGATCGGGCCGTCGTCGGCGCCGGCCCACATCACGTCGGCATTGACCGGCGATTGCGCAAGCGAGAAGAGTGCACCGTAGGCGTGATAGCCCTGTCCCACTGGCGGAAAGGGCCGATCCTGTTGCGCGCTCAGATCCGGGCTGATGACCGCGCACTCGTGCGCGACTTCGCCAGCGGCCGCCGCCGCGCCGATGCGGCAGCGGAACACATAGTTCGCCCCCACGTAAAGGACGTCGGGGTCGGATGACGAAATGATGAACGGCGCCGTCCAGTCCCATCGCAACGGATGCAGACCCAATCGAGTGGCGATCTCCGGTGAGGGCTGCAGCTCCGTGCGCGTCCACGTTCGCAGGTCGATGCGCGAGAGGTTGCCGCTGTTCTGCGCGAGGAACACGACGTTGGGATCGCGCGGGTCCGGATGGATCGCCATGCCGTCACCCACCGATCGCAGCTTGATCCAGTCGTGATCGGTGATGCCGTCGTTGTCGTAGGTGCGGCTCGGACCGGTCCACGACGCCGTGTCCTGCATGCCGCCGTAGACCCAGTACGGGGTCTGGTTGTCGACGTCGAGGTCGTAGAACTGCGCGATCGGCAGCGGCGTTTGTGACCAGGTCGCTCCCCCGTCCATCGAGACGTCGAGGCCGCCGTCGCCGCCGAGAATCAGGTGATCGGAATCGTGCGGGTCGATCCAGAAGCCGTGCAGGTCGTCGTGCACGTGCTTCATGTTGTGACGCACCCACTCGACGCCGCCGTCGTCGGATCGCCAGAGCTCGAGATCGAGGATGAACAGGCGCTGGTCGTTGGATGGATCGACGTTGATGTGGGTGTAGTAGGTGCGTGAGGCGATCTTCGAGCTCACACGGGTCCAGCTCTCACCCGAGTCGTTCGATCGGAAGATGCCGCCCGCCTCGCTGGTGCGGCCGCCTCGCTGTGGTTCACCCGCCATCACGAACGCATAGACGAGGCCGGGGGTCTTCTGCGCCACGGCGAGTGCAATCTTGCTGAGCGGTTCGCTCGGCAGCCCCCGGGTCAATTTCTTCCAATGCTCACCGCCATCGATGCTCTTGTAGATGCCGCTGCCGGGACCGGACTCGATCATCTCGGCCCCGCCCGACCGCACCCGCTGCCACGTGGTGGCGTAGAGGATCGACGGGTTGCGTGGATCGATGCCGAGATCCATGCAGCCGGTCATGTCGTCGACGAAGAGGACCTTTCGCCAGGTCCGGCCCCCGTCGGTGGTCTTGTACACCCCGCGGTCCGGATTCGGACCCCAGAGGTGGCCAGTGGCGCCGACATAGACGGTCTGCGGATCGCGTGGATCGATGACGATCGCCGCAATCTCCTCAGTGCGCTCGAGCCCGAGATGCTGCCACGTCTTGCCGCCGTCAACCGATTTGTAGACGCCATAGCCCAGGCCATTCGATTGCCGCTCCGCGGGCTCACCCGATCCTACCCAGATCTGGTTCGGGTCGGACGCCGCAACGGCCACTACACCACACGCCGCCGCGTTCTCCTCGTCGAAGATTGGCGTCAGTGTCGCGCCGTTGTTGGTGGATCGCCATACCCCACCCTCGGCGGTGCAGACGTAGAACGTCTTGGGCTGGCTCGGCACGCCGACGACGTGCCAGACGCGTCCTGACGGAGCGCTGGGCCCGATCAGCCGCATCGGCACCCGATCGAGCGCGGAACGGACGGCGTCAGCCGGACCGGTCTGACCGGTGGATCCGGCCTGAGCGCCGCTCTCGGCCGGCGGCCGGGCGAATGCGACGATGCCAAGAAGGACGATCGCGACCAGGTGGCGCATAACCGCGAATCGGATGGGCACGAGAAAGGCTCCTTGCTGCGCCGGAGCGATTCCAACTCCGGCGCATTGGGATTCAGAACGAAAAGCGGAAACCGAGCTGTCCCGATCGCGGCACGTAGGCATTGGCCAAGCTCTGGCGAGGCTGACCGAAGCTGGCGTTGTTGATGATGGTCACGAAGGATCCGTAGTTGTCGTGGTTGAAGAGGTTGAACACCTCGGCGACGAGCGCCACTTTCGCTCGCGCCCCCAGGGCGATCTGCTTCTGGAGCCGCACATCGATCTTGTGCAGCGGCGTACCGAGCAGCGCGTTGCGCGGCGCGATCGCGCCGGTGGCAATCACGCTCGGCCCGTCGAAACGATCGACCAGGCTCTGCGGGATGATGATCGGGGCCCCCAGGTTCAGTCGATTCGTTCCCGGTTTCCCGTACGGCGTTCCAGAGACGGTGCTCGCGAAACGATTTCCCGATCCGTAGAAATAGGCGCCGCTGATCGAAAACCCCCATGGCAGCTGGTAGACCATCCAGGCGCGCATGGTATTGCGCTGGAAATCGGTGGACGTGGCCCACTCGCTGCCTGGCGCCGTGAAATCGTTGTTGGCGGCGCTGCTCGAGTAGCCAATCGTGCCATCGTCGTGCATGTAGAACATCAGCGTGTAGGTGACGCCACCCTGGAAGTTGTGGCTCAGGCGTCGGGTGAACCCGTTCGATAGCCCAAGATAGTTGCGTCGTCCGTTACTCGTGAAGTACCAGATCTGCCCATAGGCTGGATTAGGTCGGCCGAACTTGGGATCGACGTTGTAGCCAGTTGTCGGATCGAAGAACAGATTAGGGTCGTGGCTGCGGGTGTCGCGATACCAGTTCCAGCCGGTGAGATCGGACTCGACCGACATGACCGAGCTCAACTGCTTCTGGAAGCCGATGCTGTACTGCCACGTGTACGGCATCTTGAAGTCGGGGGAAAGGATCCGGGTCGTCTGCGGCGGGAGCGGCACGTTGCCGGACAGGATGTCGTCCGAGGTGATCCCGCGCGTCGGGTCGGTGACGAAGCCCGGTTTGCCGTCATTGTTGAACGTCGCGAAGGTGAACCGGTTATAGAGCTGCTGACTGTAGGTCACGTTCGACACCGGCGTCGCGTAGTAGAGCCCGGTTCCACCGCGGATCACGAAGTCGTCGGCGTCGGTCACTCTGTAGGTGAAGCCGCCGCGCGGCGCGAAATTCAGGTGATCGTGGATGTCCTGTTTGAACCCGAAGTCGCCGCTGGTAAAGCCGTTGTCAATCGGGATGCTGTTTTCGACGATGCCCGGAGGCGAGGCGGCGCCCCAGTCGTCGTCCCAGCGAAGCCCGTAGTTGACCGTGACGCGCGGCGACAGCTGCCAGGTATCGCCGAACCAGAATGCGGTCGTGGGCCGCGGGATGTCGTAGTTCCACGGCGGAATGTCGCCCTTGCCGCCGTCCGAATTGAGATCGAAGCGCTGGACGATCGAATCGAGGCCGGTCAGGTCCCATGCGGCGGGGTTGTTCCACTGCGAGATCGGAAAACGTCGCGCCATCTCGGCCGGCGATGGCAACGAGAGGAACGTCATCCGCCCGAAGGCCGAATAGTAGGCGGTGCCTTCGTCGTGCACCTTCAGGTACTCGCCGCCGAAACGGAACTCGTGCTTGTCGCGGTGCCAGGTTTCGTTGTAGCGGACCTGATAGGTGTGGGTGCCCTCGATGCTCGGGTAGTTGAAAGGCGCGCCCATCGTCGCGCCGGGAAAGTCGTACTGCGGCTGACCGAACACGGTGGGCTGCGGCAGGGTCGACGACAGGAATCGGTTGTAGCCGACCAGCAGCTGTGCCACGCGCGTGTTGCTGAAGACCTTCGACCACGTCCCGGCCACGTTGGTCGAATACGGGGCGAGCGTGCTCGCCAGCGACGGGAAGGTCTGTCCTGACAGCGAAAACGGATTGGACGACTCCCAATGCGAGGCGCGGACCGACAGCGAATCGCGCGGTGAGATCTGCCAGTCGGCGCGGCCGAGCATGCTGTTCTGCTTGGTCGGACTCGACACGCTCAGGCTCTGGCCGCCGAGCTGCGGCGGCTGCGTGAAGACGGTCGCGGGATTGTTCTCGTGCTCGTAGGTGAAGAAGTAGTGCAGGCGATCCTTGATCACCGGTCCGCCGACGGCGAACCCGGTCTGCTGGTTCGCGTATGGCAATACCTGGCGTGCCACCGGATCGGGCGCGTTGAGCGAATCGTCACGGAAGTAGCCGTAGACCGCTCCCGACAGCGTGTTGGTGCCCGAGCGGGAAATGGCCTGCACCTGAACGCCGGTCGATCGCCCTTGCGTGATGTCGAAGTTGTTGGTGACGATCTGAAATTCGGCGATCGCTTCGCGACTGAATCGCGGCTCGCCGGAGCCTGACGACAGGTCGTTCTGCTTGATCTGCTGGCCGTCGAGGTTCAAGTTGAACGACTCGTTCTGGCCGATGCCGGGGGAGTTGGTGACGTTGTTCGCCGTCACGCCCTTGACCAGCATCGACAGCTCGAGCCAGTTGCGCCCTTGCAGTGGCATCGCTTCCATCTGTCGTCGATCGACGTTGCCGGCGACCTGGCTCGAGGTCAGGTCGACGAGTGGTGCCTCGCCGGTGACGGTGACGTTCTCGCGTACCGCAGAAACGGTGAGGGTAAAGTTCATCGAGGCGTTCTGGCCGACCAGCAACTCGACCCGCGACACCTCGCCGGTGCCAAAGCCCGAAAGCTCCGCCTGCACCTTGTAGATACCCGGCGGCAGCGACACGATCTGAAACGTGCCGCGCTCATCGGTGACGCTGGTGTAGCGACGGCCAGTCTCGAGATCGCTCGCCGTGATCGTGACCCCGGGCAGAACGGCTTTCGACTCGTCGACGATGGTGCCATGCACCGTCGCCGTGTTGCCTTGCGCCCGAGCAGTTCCCGTCAAACCGATGAGCAGGGCCAGTGCTAGTGAGAAATTTCGGAGAGTCATCGCTTGCTCCGTGTGTGATGGCTTCAGCAGAAGTCGCATCGAGAGCGACGCCGGCATTGGACGTGAGGTGTCGGCAATCTAAGTCTGCGGCGCGCCAAAGGCAAGGGGTCTTCGAGGTCGGAGGCAAAAAAAGACAGTCAGCGTTCGGACATTTGACGTGAAGGCGCCCCCGTCGGATGAGATTGTTAGCAGATGCGACGCCGGCGCGCGGCGCCATGTGCGGCTGCTACGCGTGAGCGGCGTCGAAGGCGTCCAACGCATTCGAGGCCGGGTGTCAGACACCGTCGCCACGTGAGGACGGTGTCTGACACCCTCATCGCCTGCGTTTTGGAACATGACGACGCTGGCACAGGCCGGACACACGGCGGAGCGCCACCTGTTGCGGCTGTTCCTCGAGCATGCGCGGGTGTCGCCGCTTCAGTATCTCCAGGCAATTCGGCTCGGCGGGCGCGGCAGGCGCTCGAGCATGCTTTCTCGAACAAGCCGCGCGAACCTTCTTCAACGACTTATGCGCTTCCTCGTTCGCGCCGACTCTGCACTCTGCACTTCGCAAATTTCACGACGCCCCGCCTGCCGGGCGAGCTCGTCCGACCACGCCAGGAATGTCAGCGTTGCCGTGGGACCTTGCTCCTTTCTGCCCTTGAGGCGGCGAAAGGCTTGGGACCATTCGGAAAAATCTGTTCGCCCGCGAGAAGAAACGCTCAGCTAGCTGCGTTGGCCTGGTCATACGTGGAGGCACCTCGTACTGGCGCGCTACGGCCGATCGCGAGCAGCGCGAAGGATGTCCGCAGTCGCCGTGGAGATCGCGATGCAGAAGGGTCAGCGCGAACGGGCGGCCTTGTTCGAAGTGGTCGATGCCGCCACGCTCGTCCTGGCCCTCTCGGACGATGTGCCTCGCTCCCGGGCCTTTGCCGACGACCTCGCCAGGAACTTTCCTGAGGACACGTCGGTGCAATACATGTATCTGCCGATGCTTCGCGCCCTGTTCTCATTGAACGCTCATGATCCGGCAGCGGCGATTCAATCGCTGGCGACTGATTTCGCTTCGACCTCGCCGTGGGGACATCGGCTTCACCGGGTTCTTCGGCGCGCTCTATCCCATCTACCTTCGCGGCGAGGCATACCTTGCGGCGCATCGACCGGCGGATGCCGCCGCCGAGTTCCAGAGGATTCTCGATCATCGAAGTATCGTGCTCGTCGATCCGATGGGCGCGCGCGCGCTGCAGCTCGGGCGGCGCTCACAGCGTCGGGCGACACGGCCTAGGCGAAAAGCGCTTACAGCGACTTGTTCCTGCTCTGGAAGGATGCTGACTCAGACTGGAACATGACGACGCTCGCGCGGGCCGGCCATAGCGCGGAGCGGAACTTGGCGCGGTCGAATACAGTCCGCGTCAGACGTGTTAATCACCGTCGCGGACTGCTCGTGATGCGTCAAGATCGACCTTAAAAGTCCTACTTTGGAACACGGACGCGTGAGCCGTGATTCACACGACTACCAGGCTTTGTTTTGTCCCTCTCTAAAGCCTTCAGTTCCTGGCGTTGAGCGTCGTCAACCCATCTCCGGACCGCAGTCTCGTGTTGGCACGCGGTATGGAGGTCCAGTGTTGACAGACCCCGATGCACCATGGCCACGAGGACGCCCGCGGGCAATGCCAATTGCCCTTCATTCTTGCCGTGAATCCCGATCCGCTGGAAGCCCGCGCCCTTCGGAACGCGCTTAGCGAGCACGTGAAGGCAGACGTGCTTCTGGTGGCCTCGAAGGAAGAGGCATTCACTGCTATCGACAAGCGCATTCCCGAGCTCATTCTGCTTCACGCGTTCATGCCGCCTGACGACGAAGAGCACTTCATCGCGTATCTCAGCAAGGTACCGGGTGCGGAGTACGTGCAGGTGATCTCCATACCACAACTGCTGCGATCGACCGATTGCGATCAGCGCCAGGGTTTGCTGCTCGGCGGTTTCAGGCGGCGACGCTCGAAGGTGATCCAAATCGCCTGCGATCCTCACCTCTTCGCTGCGGACGTCACTGAATATCTGGCCCTTGCTCGCGTAATCGCGACCGAGATTGAAAGGCGTGAGGCCGACGACAGACACGCGTCGGAGCGTCGTGGAGGGTGTCGTTGGTCGCCGTCGGACGTGCCCTGGGTATCGTCGGTGCGTCTGGTTGCGGGAGAACTGGCCGACCTGGTCAACGTCTCGTCGACCGGAACGCTGATAAGAACCCATATTCGGCCCGTCCTAGCCTCGCTGAAGCGCGTCGACCTGGATCATCGACCACCATCTGGATTGACGTTCCACTTGGCCACGGGAGAACAGGTTCGTGCGACTGGCCAGGTCGTCAGGTGCCGTCCGAGGCCGATGGGGACACGACACATCCTCTATGAGGTTGCGTTTCGCTTCGATCAATCCTCAGGCCTTGATTTGCCTGACGCTGCGCTGTTCGCCGTTGGCACCGCAGCCGGCGCGCAGCACATCCACGGCAATGAAGAATCATTGCAGGCGCAATCTCACCGTGTCCGTGACTTGTTCGATCGAGAGGCGGCATCGCAAAACGAGTTACAGGCGGGCCAGGTCAGCAAACACGCGCTTCCAACAAATGTACGAGACGCGGTCAAGGAACTGATAGGAATCAAGGCCGCTCTGTTGGGAATCAGGACAACGATGCAGGGTGCTCGTGGCGCCACGCTTCTGGATCTCGCGAGAATCCACGGGGCGCGCGTTCGGGAGTTGGATGTCATGCGGAAGAAATTGGTTGAACGCATTAGCCACGGCGACCGCCTGCCGATACCGGCCCAACTGAGCTGAGGGCGATTTTTTCCACTTGCGTCGGGCGACGCGGCCAAGCCGAAGAGCGCCGACGTCTCACACCGACTTGGAGATCGCGTCGCACCAAAGGGAGCAGCCTAGCGGCGCTCGTAGGTCGAATCGTGCTCCGGTGTCGATCGCTTCCCACCGGAACCCTGTGTGGCGATAGAGCCCCTTCCAGTCCAAACTCGCGCAGGCGACCGAGCGCACTCACGACCTGTTTCAGATCGTCAGGTCCCGTTCAGGCGCCGCTGACGAACGGGAGGCTGATCTCCGCCGAGTCAGTTCACGCCGGTGGTTCGCGCCCGTTCCCTGCCTCCGTCAGGTCGGTCTCGGCCTGCGCGATCCGGTCCGCGGCCGCAGCCAAGGCCGCCAAATCCTCGGCGCGTCCAGGTGCACTGTGGTCGGATCGAGTGCGGCCACGATTCTTGCTCATCCCGCCCGCGCCAATCGGCGCGACGTGTCATACCCTCCGAGACGAGCGGGCCTGCGATCACCTTCATCGCTGTTCCGTCGCGGTCGAACCGCTGCCGCCCGCGGTGTGAAATGTCAGCTGGAATGCGCCGATCCGAATTTCGTCGCCGTCGGTCAGTGGTAAAGGCGAGGTCAAGGCGCGGCCGCGCAAGTAGGTGCCATTCTTGCTCCCGACATCCTCCAATGTTGCGACCGCGCCGGCGACCACAATCTTCGCGTGGCGGCGCGACACGGTCGGAGACGGAAGCGGGATGGCGACATCGGCATCGCGCCCGATTACGTGATCTCCGTCGCCGAGCGCCTTGTCTCTCCCGTTGCACACGATCCAGTGCGCAATCGGCGTGACGGGTGGTTCGCGCGTCTCACGCGCGACCGCTGAGAAGGCGTAGCCGAAGCCGTGAACGGTTCGAATGAAGCGTGCCTGGCGACCGCGTTCGCCGAGGGCATCACGCAGCTCGGCGATGAGACTCGCCAGCGTCGCATCGGACACGAACGTCGATGTCCATAGCCGCTCGTGGAGATCGGCCTTGGCGATGGCTTTCGGGCGGGTCTCAACCAGCACGCAGAGCAGGTCGTACGCCTTCGGCGACAAATGGACCGGTACCTGCTCGGGATCGCGCAGCAGTTGCCGTGTCTCGGCATCGAGAATAAACGGCCCGAACGACACCTGACGAAGCATCGCCAGAAAATACCCCAAAAACTCCCCAACCGTTCCAAAGACTCCACGTGGCCGCAGGCGCAATTTGGACGCAGGAGGTTCGGCTCAGCGTAGCGCTGTTCGCCGTCTTGCGCCATGGCTTACATCGATCTCGTCCCGTCAGCCCGTCAACAGGCCCCTGTCTGGAGCCGCCGTTTCGAACGCCGCCTTCTCGGCCAACCCGTAGTTCGTCATCCCGACCGTTGCGCTCCTTGCCGCCGCGCCGTACATGCGAACGGTGCAGGCGACGGTCGCGCCGGGCTCATCTGATCACCGAGTCACCCAAGCTGAACGTCGGTCGTCTCGCATATCTGGAGGTAGTCATGATTGGTAAGAGATTGACATGGTCGGCGGTTGTCGCGCTCCTGGTGTTCCTGGTCAGCACCGGTGGACAAGCGGAGGGTCGGAAACAGGTCCACTTCAGCGGTGTCCTCAATGACCATACGCTGGCGATGTTCGGATCGTGGGAGATGCATGGAACCTGGTCCATGGACGTCAACGACCGCACCGGTAAAGCAGACTTCACGGCGGTTATGACCATGGAACGTGCTGACCTGTTCTTCGTGCCGCCGCCCGCGGGGACTGGCGCTGACGCCAACAATCTCACGGTCCGGAACCCTCATACGCACCACATTGCCGTGATGGACGGAACCGTCACCGCGATCACCGGCGGATTCCGTTTGACGGGGCCCGCTACCGTGACGGGCAACGGCGGTGTTGCGCCGTTCGGCGTCAACAACACCGCCCAAATTGACATCACGGGTGGCACTCTCGTGACCTATTCCAATCTCGCGCTGACATTTGGCGGAGATGCCATCAAGCATTTTGGCGACCAGCCAATCGCAGGCGCGGTGCGGCGCTGGAAATAGCGACAGCGATCGAGTGGCCCACCTCTGGCGCAATGCATGCTGGACGTGAGCCGCTCGACTCGACGATCCGCCCAATGGTCGAGCAGTGGCCGCCCTGTCCTGAAATTCCACACGCCGTGCTCCTTGGTCAGCGGCGGCGGGCATTCATATTTGCGATTTTGAACTGGGCTGACCCGTTCGCCAGTCCCATTGGCGGCGCGTAAGCCAGATTCACTCGTGATCTGCGGGCTTTGCCTGAACTGCGCTGTCTTTCCCAGCCCTTGCGACCTCACGCGCTGCAGCTTCACGATGCCGCACTCGATCGCATCCATTAGGCGAAGTCGCTCATCGTCGAGTCGAATGTGGCAGCGACGCGGAAGGCGATCCGCCGCGGCCGGCGACGACGGTCACTGACCGCGAGTCCACGCATTGGTCGGTCAGCTTGGCCGCCGGCGGTCGGTCTTCAGAGGCGGCCTGCTTCTTTGAAGCTTCTATGAAGCGGTGTGTCAAGCGAGCGTTTTGTTTACGCGCGGCACCCGTGGCTCGGCTTACCAGCCTGTTCCAAACAGGACAGACTTGCACCGTTCAGTTTATTAGTCTGGCGTCGCATATCTTCGGCGGCCCTTGTTAAGACGGGGGCGCTCCTATGAGAAAATGGCACGGGTCATGCCGTCGGATACATCCACCGAGCCATCCCCACTCTTCGGCGCTCGCATGGCCGGCGCGTTGTGGCTTACCGTCATCCTTGTAAGCATCGTAGCCCTCATCGGCGGGATCTCCCTTGACGTGCAGGGCGACCCGGGAACAATGGCCGCGAATGCTCTGGCGTCGGCGTCAAAGATTCGTCTGGCCTTCGTCCTCTTTTTCTTCGGGAAGATCTGCTACTTGGGCGGCACAGTGCTGCTCTACGAGCTGCTCAAGCCGGTCAACAAGAGCATCGCCCTCTTCGGCGCGTTTTGCGGTCTTGCGGGCCTCCTAAGCGGGGGCGCCGGCCACTTCAACCTGCTCACCGTCCTGTCACTGCTCGAAGAGTCGCGACGCGCAACCGAGCCGGTTGCCAGCCAGCTGCAGGGCGCGGCGAACATCCTCCTCGGTACCGCACCCCGATTCGGCGGTGAGGATGTCTGGTTTGGAATTCAGATACTCTCCGTCGGCTATCTGATCGCCCGCTCGTATTTCATCCCACGGGCAATCGGAGTGCTGTTAGTGCTCGGAGGGTTGTCCTTCCTCGTCACCTCATGCACGAATTTCGTGTCGCCGGCCCTTGGCGACCGGATGGCACCGCTGCTCCTGCCGATTGTCCTGCTCGGAGAAAGCTCGCTGGCGCTCTGGCTGCTTTTCAGAGGCGTGAACGTTGAGCAGTGGCGACTGGCGATCGCCCGCCCTTCCACGATCAATCCGGCGGCACGATGATGACCGAGCCGGATGAGATTCAGCGCCGATGGGCTCGAGTCGTCGGTTTCAGCTACGTCTTCGCCCTGGCGCCGGCGGTCTTCGCCGAGTTCTACGTGTCAGGTCGGCTCGTCTCCGACAACGCCATCGTGACGGCTCAGAATATCGTCGCCCACGAACGCGTATTCCGACTCGGCATTGCCAGCAACCTGCTGGTGTTTGCGACCGATATCGTGCTGGTCACGGCACTCTATGTCGTCCTCGAGCGGGTGAATCGGCGCCTGGCTCTGCTCGCCACGTTCTTCCGGCTCATCGAAACCACGATCCTCATCGTCGCGGTGCTCAACGATTTTTACGTGCTGCGTCTTCTCAGCGGGGCGAGCTATCTCACGAGCGTAAACTCCGATGAATTGGCGGCGCTGGTGCGTGTGAGCATCGGAGCGCATGGCTCCACGTATAACGTCGCGTTGCTTCTCTTTGGCTTCGGTTCGCCGGTGTTTTGCTACCTGTGGCTCAGGTCGGGATACATCCCCAAACCGCTGGCCGTGTGGGGCCTGCTCGCCTCGGTCTGGATTGGCATGTGTGCGTTTACCTTCGTCGTGTTCCCTGAGGTCACGAAGGTGATCAGCGTCGGGTACTACGGCGGTCCGATCTTCCTCTTCGAGCTCTCCATTGGTTTGTGGCTTCTCTTTAAGGGCATCCGGCAACGCACGCTGACGAGCGACCACCGCGAGCAGCATCGCGACGAGACTCTAAGAGAAACGCCACTATAGCGCTCGCAGTGACGCCGCGCAGATCATCTCGAGATCGACGCCTGTGCCACGGCGCGATTTGATATTCGGACCACTGAGCAATTGTTCTAAGGCACACTCCCAGTGAGCGCGCGCCACTCCCTCAATAGCGGAGGGGTGTACGCGCGAACGGTTTCAACTCGGCACGGTCATCAAGCCCGCTCCCTCGCGGCGTGGCGAGGTGCTTCATTCTTCTATTCGCGCTCTGATTTCGGGACTGCTGTCCCCGGCGCACGGGAAGATTCGAATGGAGGAGCCGCGCCCTCTGTAGTACGGCTCTCACGTGCGCCAAAGCTTCAAGCGCGCGGGCTCCTCCAACTTGACGACCGCGGTCGTTTCGGTCCTACACCATGTTTGTCGAGACCGCCGCGTTCAGTTCCGCACCGCGTCGCCGGAACTCAAGACGGCCCGCGTCGAATCCGACCTCATCCCGCCATTGCGTACAGAATGCGGGCGAGCCGGCGCGCGAGTGCGACTTGTGCGACGCCGACCCCGCGCCGTCGCTGAATCCCCAGCGTCCAGTCCCGCTGCCGCGCGGTCTCGGGCTTTCGCGATCGCACGAGGCGCCATGCCGCCTGCACCAACAGCGATTGAACGCGGGGGTGGGCGCTACGCAGCACCCGTCCACGACGCTGGTGCTCGCCCGAACTGTATTCACGCGGTACCAGACCTAAGTAACTTGTGACCTGACCCGCCGTCCGAAACCGGGCCACATCATCGATGGCCGCCACATACGCGGTGGCGGTGATCGGTCCAATGCCCGGGAAGGTCGTCAGCCGCTTGAGCGCTGGATCCGCGTTCACCACATCGGCAATTCGCTCGTCGGCCCTCGTCAATTCCACCGTCAGGGTTGCAATTAACGCCCGGAGTGGAACGAACGCCGCCGCCATCGACGCCGGGAGTTCGAGCGCGTCGAGACGCGTGAGAAGGCTCTCCGCCGCGCTTCCACGAATGCGAAACCCGCCCCCACGGAGCGCCGCGCGGACGACCGAGATAGCGCGGGTCCGCGCCTGGACCAATTCGTCGCGGACGGTCAACTGCGCTTGCACGAGGCGATGTTGAGCGGAGCGGCGATGCACGGCGCGATAAACCCCGCGGCGGCAGGCCTCGGTCAGCGCGGCTACATCCCGGCGATCGGTTTTGATTCGACGACTCCGCTGCCCCTACATGGATGCGTAGTTGGGATCCGCCACTATCACCTCGTGGCCGAGAGATTCGAGATGCTGAGCCACCCATTCACTCTCGGTCGACGCCTCCACCAGGATGCGCGTTGGCGCGCGACCCCAAAACAACATGCTTAAGTGGTGACGTGTCGTCGGAATGCGGCGATCCAGGATTTCGCCCCCTTCCGTGACGATGCGGACCTGGCTTTCCTTCTTATGCAGATCGATCGCGGCATGCTCCACGGCTCATCTCCTTGTTGGCGGCCCCACAAGCGTTTCGCAGGGGGGCGAAGCTACCAAGCCAGTATGGAACGCTAGCCGCTTCATCTTCTCTGAAGTAGCGGCCATCGCCGGTGACGACATCGTCCAGGACCGGAACGCCGAGCAGATCGCCGGTGGCCACAAGCGGTTTGGTGAGCTCGGCATTATCGGGCGACGCGGTCTGATCGCCGGACGGGTGATTGTGCCCTGAGTCACTCGACGTTACGCATCGTGTGATGCACGACCCGCAGTTGGAGGAAAACGCTGCGCTGCCGGCAAAGCAGAGCTTGCCGACAATCAAACGACCGAGCCGAGACTCGCTGTCCAGCCTCACAGAGTGGCGGCTGTAGAGCGCCCGCCGCACTCGTCTACGCAATCGGCCCGACGGATAAAAATCTCGTTATGAAGCGACGTCTGTGGGTGTAGGATGCGCGATCGAGCCGGGTCCACAAACGAGATTCCTTGATAGACGGAGCCGAAACAGCTCTCAGAGGTTCTCAGATGCGTAGTATGAAGTTCCACCTCGGCTCGGCTGCCGCCGTGCTCATAGTCCTCACGCTGGCGTCGGCCGCCTCCGCCCAATCCAGTCTCGCCACGCTTCGCGGAAAGGTTTCCGACGAGCAGGGTGGCGTGCTGCCCGGCGCCACGGTGACCGCTCGGCAGGTCGAAACCAATACCGTGCGCACGAGTGTCAGCGAAGGGCTCGGCCAGTACTTCCTGCCGAATCTGCCCGCGGGGACTTACGAGCTCACGGTCGAATTGACCGGGTTCACGTCGGGCAAGCGATCGAATGTGGTGTTACGCGTGGGCCAGGCCGCCGACATCGACTTCGTTCTGCGAGTGAGCGGCGTCCAGGAGACTGTGACCGTCGCCGGCCAGGCCGCGCTCGTCGAGACGCAGCACGTCGTCGGCGCGTTCATCGATGCCAAGCAGGTCGATAACCTGCCTACGGTGAGCCGGAACTTCGCCGACCTCGCGCAGCTGGCGCCGGGCGTCTCGTCGACCGGCGGCTCGGCGATGGGATTTTCGGCCGCGGGCCAGCACCAGTACCAGAACAATGTTTTCGTCGACGGCGCTACCAACGCGATGCAATTCTACGGGACGCAGTCCGAGTCCTTTCCCCAGGATTGGATCCAGGAATTCCAGGTGATGACCAACGGGTTCTCCGCCGAGTTCGGCAACGCGTCGGGCGCCGTCCTCAACGTGATCACTCGCAGCGGGACGAACGCGGTCCAGGGCCGGGCCTACGGATTCTTCCAGAACGCCCGGTTCAACAGCCCGCCGTATTCCGGCCACTACACCAATGGCGTCCCAGTGTTCCTCGATACCACGCCGCCGTACAACCAGCGCCGGCTGGGCGGCTTCCTGGGCGGCCCGATCGTGCCGAACACACTGTTTTATTTCGGCGGGATCGAGAGTCTCGACAACGACGCCACCACCAGCCTGTCGATTTCCGACTACTGGCGCAATCGCGGCATCGCGTCGATCATTCCAACCACCAACGTCCGGCGGCCGTTCATCCTGAAAGGCGACTGGAACGTCGACAGCAACAACCGGCTGACGGTGCGGCACGATCGCACGATCCAGCGGGATACCAACTGCAGCGGCCAGGGCGGCGACGGCTGCAACAGCTCGCCGAACTGGACGCTCGAGAAGCGCGCCACCTTCGACGGCCCGCTTTGGAGCGCGCTGGCCAACTTCACCAGCACGCTGAGCAACCGCGCGTTCAACGAGGCGCGGGCCTACTTCGGCGTCAACAAGCTGATCATCACGTCGAACCTGGCGGGGAAATACGGCGACGCACTCATTAGCGACGTCGCGAATCGAGGCCTCTATTCCGAGAAGAACTATCCGGGCGCTGCGTTCGGGTCGAGCGTCACCGGCGGTCTCGAAGGTGAAACCAACCTGTACTTCACCGACAACTTCACCTGGATCAAAGGCCAGCACCAGGTCAAGTTCGGCGGCCAGATCGCCCGCGTCACGATGTACATGGACATCGACGGGTCGCAGAAAGCGAGATGGGGTTTCACCGCGGACCGCGTCTTCGACATCAACGATCCGGCGAGCTATCCGACGACCTTGTCGCTGGCGATCGGCACGGCGAAAGACACCGAAGGACACTGGAACGGTGGCCTGTTCGCCCAGGACACCTGGCAGGTCCGCAACGACGTCACGCTGAATCTGGGACTTCGCTACGACATCGACAACAGTATCCTGACCGGCAACCAGTTCGTCGACGGCTACAATCAGCGGTTCGTCGCCGCGTTCGGCGGCGCCCCGCCGCTCTCGATGGTGAAGCGCGATGTGAACAACGTCGCGCCGCGGCTCGGCTTCGTCTGGGTGCCGGGCGCCAACCGCCGGACGACGGTCCGGGGCAGCGCCGGGATCTTCTACGACCAGTCGCATTTCAACTACAACGACGTCTACATCAATCAGACGCTGCTGGCGGTGCGGCGCTATTCGTTCAACGCGAACGATTCGACCACCAATCCGTTCTTCAATGCGGCGGATCCGGCAGGAAGCGCCCTCAAGCTCCGGGCGTTCCTTGCCCAGAACTTTCCCGACTGGCCCGATTTTTCGCAGCTCGGTGCCGGCGGACAGTTCGTCAACGGCATGGCGCCCGACTTCCGGATCCCGTACACGATTCAGTTCACCGGCGGTTTCACGCACGAGCTCCCCTCGCACCTGTACCTGCAGGCGGACTACGTCGGCTCGCGCGGCAAGGACGCGGTGCTGTCGAGAAACGTCAATGTCCAGCAGGTCGACGGCCGATTCGTGACCATCGATCCGCGATTCAGCGGCTTCTCGCTGTTTCAGAATCTCGGGTGGATCGACTACAACGCGCTGCAGACGCGCATGGAATATCGCGGCTCGAAGTTGCGCGCGGGCGGCTCGTACACGCTCGCGAAGACGTTCTCGAACACGCTGGCCACCGGTGTCGGCGGCGGCGCGGCCACCAATCCGCTCGACCTCTCGATCGACGAAGGACCAGCCAACGAGGATCGGCGGCACAATGTCGTTTTCGACGCGTCGTACCTGCTGCCGCTCGACTTCCAGCTGGCCGGCATCTACCGATACTCGAGCCCGCTGCCCTTCAGCGTGAGCAGCGCGACCGTCGTGTTCGCGCGACCGGAGCCTCGCGGGTCGCGCCGGGGCGACAACTACAAGAGCCTGAATCTGCGCGTGAGCAAGATTTTCAAGCTCGGCGGCCACGTCACCGCCACCGGTTTCTGGGAGGCCTTCAACGTGTTCGACACCGACAACTTCACAAATTTCCAGGGCAGCCTGCAGTCGTCGCAGTTCGGACAGCCGCAGGCCGAGTTCGCGAAGCGGCAGCAGCAGTTTGGCTTCAAGGTGGACTTTTGATCGATGGACCGCGGGAGGAGATGCACATGAGACGTTCGGCACGGGGCGCGATCGTGCTGTTGACGGTCGCGGTTTCGGCGGTTTCAGCGCTCGCCCAACAGCAGCGAACCCCGCCTTCTGCCGCGCCGCCGGCCGCCGCGATCGCGATCCGGGCCGGACGGCTGGTCGATCCCGACACCGGCGCCGTGGCGCCGAACCAGATCATCCTGGTGCAGGACGGGAAGATCAGTGCGGTCGGCCCCAACGTCGCCGTTCCCGCCGGCGCCGAGGTGATCGACCTGGCGACACAAACCGTGCTGCCAGGGCTGGTCGAGGCGCACAACCACCTGACCATGACGCTGGTCGAGGCCGTGCCTCTCTACGGCAGTGCACCCAAGTCCAGCGACCGTGTCTTCGATTCGTCGCCGCTGATGGAGATGTTCGTCACCGACACGACGGCCTATCGCGCGCTCGAGGGCGCGGGCAACGCCTTCACGTTGCTCGATCACGGGTTCACGCTCGAGCGCGATCTCGGCAACAGCGGACTCTACGCCGATACCGCGCTGCGTCAGGCAATTGAGGCAGGCTGGATTCCCGGCCCGACGATCGTCAATTCGGGCATCATCATCGGCGGATTCGGCGGGCAGTTCCACGAGAACGCCGAGCGCGGCGACCTCATGTATCCCGAATACATGAACGCCGACAGCCACGACGAGATCGCGAAAGCCATCCGCAAGAACGCCCATTACGGGGCCAAGGTGATCAAGGTCTGCGTCGATTGCGAGGGCTATCCGTACAGCGTCGAGCAGATGAAATTCTTCGTCTCGGAGGCGGCGAACGCCGGCCTCAAGGTCGCCTGCCACGTGCAGACCGAGAGGGGCGCGCGCAACGCCATCGAAGCCGGTGTCTGGTCGATCGAGCACGGGCGGGTGCTGACCGACGAGCTCTTGCAGCTGATGAAGGCGAAAGACATGTGGCGGGTCGGCACTGACTTTCCGATGACGTCGTATCGCGGCAACCAGGCCGCATTCGAGCGCACCGTCGATCGCCTGAAGGCTGCCTACCGCATCGGCGTCAAGAGCGCGTTCTCCACCGATTTCGACTACTTCGTGCCGGGCATGACACGCGGCGACGAAGTCATCGATGCCCTGATCACCTGGAAAGCGGCCGGGATTCCGCCCAGGGACATCCTGAAAGCGATGACCACCTACGGCTATCAGGTGCTGCAGGTCGATCAGCAGCGGGGTCCGATCAAGCCGGGCCTCGCCGCCGACATCATCGCCGTGAACGGCGACCCGCTCACCGACATCGATGCGCTGCGCAAGGTCGTGTTCGTCATGAAAGATGGAAAAGTGTTCAAGCAGAACGGCATCGTTACGCCGGCGAAATTCTACAAGTGAGCCCAGGCCGAGGAGACCTCATGCTTCGCGCTTTGATTCCCGCGCTCTTGACCTGCTTCGTCGCCATCGCCGTCGTGCAAGCGCAGCAGACAGCGAGCGGCAAGCTCGATTACGCGATGTTCGAGAAAATTCGCGACGAGGGGATGACACGCTCGCAGGTCCTCGATCATGTGAGCTGGCTCTCCGATGTCTACGGTCCACGGCTGCAGGGATCGCCAGCAATGCGGCAGGCCGGCGAATGGGTGGAAAAGAAGCTCGGCTCCTGGGGCCTCGGTAACATCCATCAGGAAAAGTGGCCGTTCGGCAAGGGATGGGCCCTCGTGCGCTTCAGCGCACACATGACCGAGCCGCAGGTACAGCCACTTATCGGCGTGCCCCGATCATGGACGCCCGGAACGCCTGGAGTGGTGAACGCCGACGTCATCCGCATCGCCATCAATAACGACGCCGACTTCGAGAGATACCGCGGCAAGCTGGCCGGAAAAATCGTCCTCGCCCAGCCCATCCGCGACGTCAAGATGCTCGAAGGCATCGTCGTCCAGCGCTGGAACGACGCGCTGCTCAAAGAAGCGATGACGATGCCGATTCCGGCACCGCAGCCGCCGCCTGCCCCAGAACCGCCCGCGGACCGGCGGCCGCCGCTCGCCGACCGCATTCAGCAGTTCCTGGTCGACGAGCATGTCGCGGCCATCTTCGACCGCGGCAGTGACGCGTTCATCGTGCCCGGCGACAATCAGATGTCGTGGCGCACGCAGCACACCGACGGCGGCACGGTCTTCCCGACCGGGCCGGGGCCCCGCGACGCCGCCAACGCCGGTAAGATTGTCCCGTCGGTGACGCTGGCCGTCGAGCACTACAATCGCATCGCTCGTATTCTCGACAAAGGCCTGCCGGTGAAGGTCGAGCTCGACATGAAGACGCAGTTCTTCGACGAGACCGAGCCAAACGGCTTCAATGTCTTCGCCGATCTCCCCGGATCCGATCCGTCTGGCGAATTCGTGCTGCTTGGCGCGCATCTCGACGGCGTCGGCACCGGAACGGGCGCCACCGACAACGCCTCCGGCGTCGCCGTGATGATGGAAGCGATGCGCATACTCGAGACCGTCGGCGCGAAGCCGCGCCGCACCATCCGCATCGGGCTCTGGGGCGGCGAGGAGGAAGGGCTGCTCGGCTCGAAGGCCTACGTGCAGGCGCACCTGGCCGAGCTGAAGTCGATGGCGCTCAAGCCCGAGCACAGCAAGCTCTCGGCGTACTACAACCTGGATAACGGCACCGGCCGGATTCACGGCGTCTGGATGCAGGGCAATCTCGGCGTGATTCCCATCTTCGAGGAATGGATCAAGCCGCTCCGCGATTTCGACGTGACCACCCTGACGCCGCAGTCGGTGCGCGGCTCCGACTACCTGTCGTTCGACGATGTGGGGATTCCTGCGTTTCAGTTCATGCAGGATCGGCTCGAGTACAACTCGCGCACGCATCACTCGAACATGGATGTCGTCGATCGCGTGCAGCGCGCCGACCTCGTGCAGATGGCGGTGGTGGTGGCCACCTTCGCCTACAACACCGCGATGCGCGACGAGAAGCTGCCGCGCAAGCCGCTGCCGCAGCCTGCGCCACCTCAACGATCGACACAGAAACTCCCGGCCGCGCCGGGAACCATCAAGTGACTCTCGAACATTCGCGTTCGCGGGGTGGCATCTCGCGGGACCGAACCTGCGTGTCCGCTTAGGAGAGACCATATGCGCGTGAGCCGCCGGAATTTTGTCGGTATCGGGATGGCCGGAGTGGCCGGCGGCTTGGCATCGCGTCGCCTGGCCGGCTTCGCCCCGCAAGCCGCGCCCCAGTTCGATCTCGTTCAGCCCGAATTGTTTGCGGTGGCCGGCGGCCAGCCGAACGGCTGGGCCGACTTCAACAACGACGGCCATCTCGATTTGTTCGTGGGATTCAAGGACGCCGTCGCCAATCGACTGTATCGGTACGATGGCAGCCGGTTCGCCGACGTCGCGGCCGACCTCGGGCTCGCCGACGTCACCGATACGCGCGCGGCGGCGTGGGGCGACTTCGACGCCAACGGCCACCTCGACTTGTATGTCGGCTTCACGCGCCGTTCCGGTGTGGCGAACAAGCTGTATCGGAACGACGGCGACGGCAAACACTTCACCGAGATCGGCCACGATCTCGGCATCGACGTGAAGGGCGAGACCCGCCAGGTGTCGTGGGTCGATTTCGACAATGACGGCCGCATCGACCTGTTCGTGGCCTTCCGCGATGCGCCCAACATGCTGTTTCACAACGACGGAAACAAGTTCGTCGATGTGGCGAAGGACATGGGCGTCGACGATCCGCGCAAGACGGTCGGCGCCGTCTGGTTCGACATGAACGACGACGGACGGTTGGACCTCTTCACGGCGAATCAGGACGGGACGCTCAACGGCTTGTTCAGGAACGAGGGCTCGCGCTTCGTGGACGTGGCGGGTGAGCTCGGAATGGACGCGGCCGGCCGGCCGCAGACCAACGGCAGCAACGGCCCGAGCGTCGTCGACTACGACAACGACGGCCGGCTCGATCTGTTCGTCGCCGGCTACGGACGCAACTTCCTGTATCACAACGAGGGCGGCGGCCGCTTCACGGAGGTGGCGGAAACACTCGGCGTGGCGGGCGGCGACAAGGCGACGCCGTCGAACTGGGGCGACTACGACAACGACGGCCGTCCCGATCTGTACGTGTCCTCCTACGTCGACAAACCGGTGAACGAGCACGATTTCCTGTTCCACAACGACGGCGCTCGGTTTGCGGACGCGATGGTCGAGATACTGGCGAAGCACGGGGCGACGCACGGCGTCCAGTGGGTGGACTTCAACAACGATGGAGCTCTCGATCTCGCGCTGACCAACAACAATCCAAGCGGTGGCCACTACCTGTTTCGCAACACGCTGCCGCCGGATCGCGCCCGCCGATCGATTCAGGTGCAGGTGCTCGACGCCCACGGGCGCCACACCCGCGCTGGCTCGGAAGTGCGCGTGTATGCGCCGGGCTCGCGGAAGGTGCTCGGCGGCCGTCTCGTCGACACCGGAAGCGGGTATTGTTCGCAGAGCGTCATTCCCGTGCACATCGGGTTGTCGGTCGACGGCAAGGTCGACGTCGAGGTGACTACCATGACGAAGAGCGGGCGGAAGGTGACCCGGGTCGCCGGCGTGGATCCCAACAAGCTGCCCAAGCGCGTGCTCGTCGTGAAGGTTGCCGCCACCACCTGAGCTCGGAGCCCGGCAATCCGTCACGAACATTTCGCTCGCGACGACCGAAGAATCAGCGATTCCGATCTCCAGTTCGGCTCACTCGAGTCAGCGAACACATCCGGTGCTCAGTTGCCGTCAGAGCCGCCGCCACGCTGCGGCGCTCGCGTTGTCTCGTCCGCACCGCAAGCAGGTTTCCGCCTACGTGAGCTCTATTTCAGGAAGTAGAACGGGTTCGGGAGCTTGAACCCGATGCCTGCGTGGCCTCCCGCGAAGTCGGAGTGCTGATCGCCGACGCTGGCGATGATGCGGTAGCCCTGCTGCTCGATGCCTTCGCGCGCGCCGCTCTTGTACTGCACCGTCGATTGTGTGAAGTCATCCGGCTTGAGGATCAACTGTGTCCAGCCGAAGTACCCCTCGCGCAGCAGGTTCGATATCGTATGGTCGCGCGTGGACTCGCGACGTTCGCTGATGAAAAACACCGCGATGCCCTTGTCCCTGGCGAGGTTGAACAGGTCGAGCGTCGGCTGGATGGCTACGCCGACCTCGTTCGCGACCTGGCCCTGGCTCTGCACGCCGAACGTGAAATCGTCGCTGTCGATCGCCGAGTAGTTCGACAGCGAGGTCTCGTCGATATCGAGCACAATCGCGTGCTTCTTGCCGGCCTGGTGCGCAACGTAGGCGGCGGCGAGGTCGTCGATCTCGGCGATCCGGGCCGTGTACAAGCCGTTGTCGTGGAAGGCTCGCAGGACGGCCTCCCAGTCGCCTGCGCTGTAGGACGTCGCCGCGCCGAGGTTGGGCAGGCCGCTCCCGCCATCATAGAACTCGACTACGGGCGTCGGGTCCGGCTTCGTGGGGCTCAGCCAGATGACCACGGGGGACGGGGCCGGGGTCGCCGTGACAGGCGTTGGCGGCGTCGCGGCGGCCAGACCGGGAAGGGCAGCCGCAACGGCGGACGCTAAGATGAGAGACAGGGGGAATTTACGCATGGGCGTCTCCTGACAGGTCCTGGGGCACGCCAGGCCGTTTTCTCTACAAGGCTGACTTGTGTTGACACTCCGCCCGACTTGGTCTACACACCGCTGGACGTGTGTGGCCTCTACTCTGAAGATCGGAAACGGCGGGAGGAAATGACCGGGTCGACCCTTGCCAGGCCACGATCGGGAAGAGGAGACGGGTGACCACTACGATTGCCTCGCTCGTAGACGCCGCCGACCGCGACGACGCCGAGGCGTGCGAGCAGCTGTTCTGTACGCTGTACTCGGAGCTGCACGGGCTGGCGCGGCGCGAGCTGGCGCGCCGGGGAGCCACGAGCAGCCTCGGCGTCACGACGCTGCTGCACGAGGCCTACCTGGACATCTCGGCGCGCGACGGCACCACCTTTCCCGATCGCGCCCGCTTCATGGGCTATGCCGCACGGGTGATGCGCGGCCTGATCATCGACCACGCGCGCAACCGCCACGCGGCCAAGCGCGGCGGCCTCTTCGAGATCACCTCCATCGATACCAGCGTCGCCGATCAGGTCGTCAACAGCCATGAGCTCGCCGAAATCGGCGAGGCACTCGACGCGCTCGCCCGGACCGACTGCCGGCTCGCCCAAATCGTCGATCTGAAGTTCTTCTGCGGCTTCACGTTCACCGAAATCGCCGCCATGCACGGAACCACACCGCGGGTGATCCGGCGTCAGTGGGAGAGAGCGCGGGTCCACCTGCATCGCGCCTTGCGGTCCAGCGCACTCGACTGAGCACGGACCTGGTTCGCGGCTGGATTTCAGTGGACGCTGGCGTTCCCATCCCAGAACAGCCCGAGCGCGTGTGGTCGTCCGTGCGCGTTGATCCGACCTGATCCATGGCAGCGATCGGGACCACGGCCCGACACTGCCCGGCTTTCCAGGGCCACTTCGGCGGAACGGCGCCCGTCGATACTTGATGCGCGACACCTCGCGCCAACGATCGGGTGTGATGGCGCGAGCCGACTGACCATTCGAGCCATAATCAGCTGATGCCGAAACCGGACGACCCAAGACCTCACGCCGGCGATCGCCGTTCATCGAGGCGCCGCCTGGTCGAACGTGGAACGCGCGCGCATTGAGAGCCGCATTCTGTGATGTCAGGCGACCGGCCGACTGGCGCCTGACGTGAGCTGACGACAGGAGCATGCGATGAATGCCCTCGTGCCTAAGGATTGGCTCGTCACGCCGCTCGGTGACAGGCGCGGCTACATTCAGCCACACACTCTGAGCGAGCTGTGGTTTCACATCGGGACTGCCTGCAATCTGGCCTGCCCGTTCTGCCTCGAAGGGTCCAAGCCGGGCGATACACGTCTGGGGCGCGTGAGTTTCGCCGACGTGAAGCCGTTCATCGACGAGGCGGTCACGCTCGGCGTGCGGCAATTTTCCTTCACCGGCGGCGAGCCGTTTATCATCAAAGATCTGATCCGCATTCTCGACTATGCACTCGGCTTCAATCCGTGCCTGGTGCTGACCAACGGCACCGATGCCCTCGTCAAGCGCATGCGGCAGCTCGAGGCGCTGCGCGACCAGCCCCACCCACTCAGTCTACGCGTCAGCATCGACCATCCCGACGCCGCGCGTCACGACGCCGGCCGCGGTGCCGATATGTTCGCGACGTCGTTTCAGGCGCTGCAGATGCTCCACGCGCGCGGATTTCGAATCTCCATCGCGCGGCAGATGGAGAAGACAGAGGATCGAGCGTCGGCCGATAGGGCATTCCGGCGCCTGTTTCGCGACTTCGGCCTGCCCGAGGATTTGAACATCGTGGCCTTTCCCGACTTCGCGACGCCGGGCTCGATTCTGCAAGTGCCCGTCGTTACCGAAGGTTGCATGACGAGGTACCAGACGGAGAGCTCGCGCCGCGAGTTCATGTGCGCGTACAGCAAGATGGTGGTCAAAATCGGCGGCCGTATGCGCGTCTATGCGTGCACCCTGGTCGACGACGACCCCGCTTACGATCAGGGCGGGAGCCTGCGCGAAGCGCTCGCGACCCGCGTGATGATGCGCCATCATCGCTGCTACAGCTGCTTTGCCTATGGCGCGAGTTGCAGCGAGACCAAGGAGCATTGATGGTGCGGGTTCTCGCCGGTTGTCGCTCCCGGAAATGTGCCCCCTCAGCGTCAGTCAGTGAGAGCGATTCTGGGATGGATGGCTCCGCCACACTGGGATTCCGCCACTTGAAGTTGTCTTTCTCGCGTCGACCGTCGCGACGGCACTAACGCTCGATCTCCTGGAACATCGGGCAGTTGGGCGGCCGCTGCGGCCGTGCGCTCACATCGGGGTTCGATCCAAAGGTCAGGGGATGCTCGTGCGCCCTCGGCCCGGTTTCGCTTCGAGACAGATTTCATGCGGACGCTGAGTCACCGTCTCCCGGTCCGGCATCTCGCGAGTGAACGTCAGTCGACTAAGATTGCCCAATGGAAGTGCGACTATTCCCGAATTCGCGGCGGCCGGGCGTCGGTTTGCGGCCGCGTCGAGACAGCCAGCGGCCCCTGCTGCCCCAACACGCACGTCATTGTCCCGTGCTCGAGGCCGGGAGCGCCCTCGGCTTTCTCGTCTATCCACCGCTCGAGGCCAACGAGTCGTATCACGTCACGTTCGAAGGCGACGGCCGCTATCAGTTCGTGTATTTCCTCAACAACCCGAGCGGGAAATGGGACCCGGTTTTTTCCGTGACCATCGTCCTTCCCGTCGGTACGCTCGGCATGATCAGGGAGGAGGTGGCATTCATGAGCCCAAATCCCGGCATGACGCGGGACGATGCCTCGCTCGCGGCACGCACCTTCATCGTCCCCGAAGACGTGGGAACGCCGCCAGGCGCGCTCTCGCTCCGAGGCGCGACCAACTTCCAGACGCCGCCCGGGTGGGACACGGTCTACACGCCGATCTTCAACATGATCGATCGGCCGGTCGCGCCGATGCTCGTCGTGCGCGTCGAAACCGATTGGTACGCGCACGAAACCGAGTTCCGGTACGTGCTGGAGCCGGGCGAAGGGATTTCCGGATCGCACACCATGCCGATCGGTCAGGTCGTGTTCGTCCCGCGTGAAGAAACTACCTTCCGTGATTGTACGGACGCGGAGCTGGAGGCGATCAAGGCATCGGCCACCCAGTTCGCCCGCGACAAGGCGGCCGCCAGGGTATCGACGCCGTACGGCATGCCCTACAGCCCGCACTATCTGAAGCAGAGCCGGGCGCCGAAGCCGAAAGTCTAGTCTCTCTCTCGGATGGTATGCGCCATGCCACCTGTAGGGTGCAGACACTTCGTCAGGCCGCCCGGCCGTACTCGTGAACGACACCACCGAGACGATCACGGCGCTGGACAGGAGTCGCGCCACATGCCGCCGAAGACGCGATCGGCGGGCGTCTGCCCTCACTCACCAGACCGGCGATTTCGAGGGATCAGCGGCCGAACTTCGTGGGTAGTCAAAAGCGAAAGTCTGGCTCAGGAAGGTCAGTATGATAATTCGTTTCATCGCCTTAGCAGTTGCCCTCTCAGCGGTTGACGTACACACAGTGTTCGCTGGTCCGCTATCCGAGTCTGCCTCGCGCGAAGCTGCGAAAATCGGCGTGGCCGCTGCGGGTCAAACGCATGCGAGCAAACGGATGGTGTGGACGGGTGTCGCCGTGGCGGGGACCGGCGTGGCGCTAGTGGAGTTCGCCGTTCATGAAGCCAATTCCACCTATTGTCCGGGATCGACGGTACGTGGCTGTGACTCAAACCTGAATGGCGGACTGCTTTCGGCCGGGGCTGTCACGATTCTCGCAGGGGCGATTGTAGCGGTCGTCGGTGCGCTCCCGATTCATGCCGACCTGACCGCGGGCGCAGGTGGGGTCATGATTACGCATCGGATGACATTCTGAGCGTGCGGCGAGATAGGCCCATCATGGGCGGGGCTACTGCAGGCCAGCCAGCAAGACGCCTACAACCTCTACCGCCTCTGTCAGGCATATCAGGGCAAAGGCGACACCGCGAAGGCCACCGAGCAGTGCACGGCGGCGGCGCATTTCAATCCGCTGCCTGAACTCAACTTTTCCTTCATCCACGCCAAAGCGACGAAGATGGCGAGCGCGAAGTCCTAGCTAAGTCGGTGATGGCGCGTGACTTCTGGTAACAAGGGTTCCGTTCTCGATCGATTAGCCGTTTCCTGCGATTCACCTCGACGACCTCGATCTCCTGGATTCCACCACGGTCGTGGAGACATCATTCTGGAGACGCTCGTCACCTAACCGATATTGAGATGACTTGGCAGGCGATTATTCTCTTTCCACGTCTGAATCTCTTGCCTCGTATACTCATACCCTACTTCTGCGATCTCCTCGATCTTGGACCGGTCGTCCACGCGGAAGCGACCCACCGGCGGATGCAGACAAAACTCCGCATCCTGTTCCACTTCGCGGGATTTTCGTTCGCTGGCGACACTCATTGTTCTCAAGAGCGTCGCCGGAATCCCGGGAACTCTGATGGTTTTTTCGAACGGATTCAGACGGCTGCGCAGAACCCGCCAGGCCGAAGGCATCTCAGTGAAGGACGCATCCATGGCCAGGTCCTTCCGCGGACTGACCATACTGACAATAACCGGTCCGCCGCACACCTCCTTCAGCAGATCTCCCGGTTGATTGTTCAAGACGCCTCCGTCGATCAATAGCTGGCCGCCGTGGAGCACAGGGGGCAACAATCCCGGAATCGCATTGCTGGCGTTTACAGACCACCACAGTCGTCCCCGCCGGTGAACGACCAACTGGCTGCTCGAAAGATTGCAAGACGTACAGAAATAGCTCAGCCACAAATCTTCGATCTCGATCTCGCCGAAGAACGTCTGGAGGGCGCTGCGGAAGCGCCGGCCGCTGCTCAGCGAAAACAACGGAAGGGCGAGGTCCGTGTTGAGCCGCTTGTCAGCCAGCAGACGCCTGTTCGAGCGAATCATGGTGGGCCAGTCCCATCCCATCGCATACTGGCCGGCGATGATTGCGCCCATGCTGACCCCGCAGATCACGTCGATTGGAATGCGCGCCTCTTCGAGCGCGCGAATTACACCGATATGCGCAAATCCGCGCGCCCCGCCCCCGCCCAGCGACAAACCCATCGCGCATCCCGCGATGATCCGCGCGAGCCTGCCCAAGTCTGCCCGCACGCCGCTGCGCACGTGATGATGCCGGATGACGGGTCGGCGAGCCAGCCACTTGGCAGTGCCAGGAAACGACTGGCCGGATCCTTCGTGCATCAGGACGAGCTCGACGGGCGCTGCCGAGCGCGCGGCGCTTTCCTGAAACAACAGCTCCTCGGTCGCGTTCAGCTCTGGCGAGGCCCCCGCCCGCCCCACGAGAAGAACGCGGTCGGCCTGGCGGACGCACGGCAGCGCCTCGAACACCACGAACCGGTAATCTTTTTCCAACTCGCTGAGCCACGGCACGATCTCGCTGTTCGAATCGAAGCGTCGGCCGAAAATTCGTTCGAAGCGCTGTTCGTTGAGGTGCAGAATCGGCCCGAACGCGGAGAGCGCTTCGCACAACCCCACTGTGAACTCGGAAGACGAAACGGACTCTCCGGCGTCGAGAATCGCGATACTCCTTAGCACCCGTACGGGTTGTTTGCGAGAGACCATCGCACGCATACGCCTGGCCAGGATCGTGGCAATCTTATTCAGTGCCTCGGCATTTTCGCGGACCAGCCTTTCAAACCCACGCGCGCTGATCCTGACCAGCTGGGTATCCCGGATCGCACGAACGTTGCTCATGCTCGGTTGGGCATCAACCAGGCCGGTCTCGCCTACGGTTTCGCCGCTGCCGAGTTCCCCCAGGTATCTTTCCCCGCCTTCGTCGGCGAGCGCGGTCACCTCGAGCCGTCCGCTCACAATGGTGTACATGCAGTTAGTCGGGTCCCCTTGGCGTATCAGCAACTCGCCACGTTTGACGCTGACCAGTTGGAGCTCAGAAGCCAGATCGCCCAGACCTTCCGCGTCCGCATCAGCGAACAACCCGCACAGCGACAGCAACGCGAACGCCGCCGACGCGGAGGGAAAGGGCTCGGAGTTCATTCAGGAAGTTCTGCGGACCCGGAACTGCGATTCACAACAGAAGCGGGCATGTGAGCCACGTGATTGGGCCATCGACCTTCGTCAATCGGGCCGGAATAAACGCCCTGGTACTCGGGTGGCATCAACGCCGCGATCGCCTTCATGATGGAGTCCGCGTGCTGTTGAAGATCGCCAGGCCCGCAGCCGCAACCATCGAGAACAAGGCCCTTACCCAGCCTGATTCGCACTGGAACTCTACGCAGCCGTTTCCAGAAATCGAAGATCCGGTCATGTCCGTAAATGGCCAGCGGCCAAACGGGAACGCCCGTTTCGCACGCCAGATATGCCACACCGGGTTTGGCACGCGCGAGGGCGCCTCTGGTGGGTCGGCCCTCCGGTGTGATGGCAACCGCACCGTTGCTCGCCAGAACTTCCCGGGCGGCTTCCAACGCTTCCATATCGCCCTGCCCTCGGCGAATGTAAATCGTGTGGCCGAGTTGAGACGCGAACGGGTGCGCCAGCCAACGCCACGTTTCGGCGATGATGAACGTCGGAGTCACGGGAACGCGCTGGCCCAGGTTGCTGAGTACGGATCCAAGAATTGCGAAATCGAAAAGGCTGACATGATTGCCAGCCACGATGGCAGGGCCCTGGGCCGGTAGATTCTTCAACCCTTCCACGTCAAAGCAGACGACACAGCGCACGAGTGCCGCGCACGTTTTCACGAGCATCTGCCCGTGCCAGGTTTTCCTCAACGGTTCGGTCCGAAGGGAGGACGGTGCCTTTGAGCTCACCTGGTCCGCGACGGGGACCGAGGCCGCCCCGCTCGCGATCCGGTCCGCCGTTCGCGCAAATCCGGCGACGGTCAGCGTTTCGTGGTCCATATGCATGGGAATTTCGATGCCCAGCAAGGTTCGCGCGCGGACCGTCATCAGAGCGAATCCCAATGAGTCGCCACCCAGCTCATCGAAACGATGGTGGATATCCACGCGCGGCGCCTTCAATATCTCCGCCCATAGCGCTGCAACCACAGCCTCGGTGGGAGTGCGGGGCGGAGCATACTCACGTTCCTCTGGCGCCGATGATGACACCGCCAGGTCGCGCAGCGCCTTCCGGTCTACCTTGGAATTCGGCGTGAGAGGCAGGGAATCCAGATAGACAAAATTAGATGGAACCATGTATTCAGGCAGTTGAGCCGAGAGAAACGCCCGCAGGCTGCCGGGAAGCGCCGGCGGGACATTGGCGGGCCGCACCAGGTACGCGACCAGGCGCCTCGATGAACCCGGCTGCTCGTGGATGACGACCGCGACGTCCTGCACCGCGTGATGCCTCGCCAGGACACTCTCAATTTCGCCAAGCTCGATCCGGTGGCCATGCAGCTTCACCTGATCGTCGAGGCGCGCGAGGAACAGGATGCTGCCGTCGGCGCGAGACCGGCACAGGTCCCCTGTCTTGTACAGGCGCTCTCCAGGAACAAATGGATGTTCGATGAATCGGGACGCTGTCAGGCCGGGACGATTCCGGTAGCCGCGCGCCAGTCCGGTGCCGCCGATGTGGAGCTCGCCCGCCACGCCGATCGGAACCGGTTGCAGTCGGTGATCCAGAATGTACAGAGCAGTGTTGTCGACGGGACGGCCCAATGGAATCGGATTATCGTCTGGTCCTACTTCATGCACTGTAGACCAGACGGTCGTTTCGGTGGGACCGTACATGTTCCACAGCGAACCCACTCGCGGCAGCAGCCTGTGGGCCAGGTCCCGCGGCAGCGCTTCTCCCCCGCACAGGGCTTTGAGACGCGCGCAACCGAGCCAGTCCGAATCGATCAATACTCGCCAGCCTGCCGGTGTGGCCTGCATCACCGTGACGCCGCGGCTCTCGATCTCCCGCGCGAGTTGCCGTCCGTCGAGTGCTGTGCCGCGCGCCGCAATCACAACGGTCGCGCCGGCGATGAGTGGGAGAAACAGCTCCAGGCCGGCAATGTCGAACGAGAGAGTTGTGACGGCGAGCAGCACGTCCCCGGGATCGAGGCCAGGGCGCTTGCGCATCGAGAGCAGGATGTTCCTCAGGGCGCTGTGCGGAATTTCCACACCCTTCGGCCTGCCGGTGGATCCGGACGTGTAAACGACATAGGCGAGATCCGATCCCGATGCTGCCGGCGGGGAATCAGCCTGGCGGGCTGCACGCCATCGATCTTCGTGTGCATCCAGCTCAATCACGGCTGCGGCGCCCTGCGCGAAGCGGTGCGCCAGCGCCGCTTCAGTGATGATCGTCCGCGGCACGGCATCTTCCAGGATCAGGTCGAAGCGAGCCTGGGGGAAATGGGGGTCGAGCGGAACGTATGCCGCGCCGGCCTTCCAGATGGCGAGCAGCGCAACCACCATCTCAACCGAACGCTCCACGCAGACCGCGACGAGATCGCCGGAGCGGGTTCCGGACTGGCGCAAATACGCCGCGAGTGACGTCGACGCCGTCTTCAGATCGGCATAACTGAGCTGGCGGTTCCCGCAGACTACCGCGATGCGGTCCGGCGCCACGCCCACCTGTGCTTCAAACAGCCCACCAGCCGTCTCCTCGGCTGGATCATCAGCCCGCGTCTGACTCCATCGGTGGCAAATCTCCTCGCGTTCCACGTCGCCCAGCAGTGGAATAGACGAAACGGTCTGCGACGGGTCCACGGCCACACCCCGCAACACATTGAGGTAGTGCGCCGCGAGGCGCTGGATGGTCGCTCGGTCGAACAGGTCGGTGTCGAAGCGGATGCGGCTCCAGCAGCGTTTGCCTTCCGCCACTGACAGCGCCAGGTCGAACTCGACGTCTTCCTGCCTCAGCCCGTACGATTCCATCGCGAACGCTTCCGATTGAACCACCGCCGGTTCATGGCCCGTGACGAACAGTTCAGACAGCTGGGAGCCGCGAGCCATGAAGTAGGTGAACAGCACCTGGGTCAGCGGCATGTAGCCAGGTACGCGGGCCGGGCCCAACTTTTCCACGAGCAGCGGAAACGGATAGTCCTCGTGAGCGAGGCCCTGGGCCAGTCTTTCGTGCTGAAGCCGCAGGAAATCGGTGAATACGGGATCGCCGTCGAGGCGTGCGCGTAGAACGATGACATTGCTGAACGATCCCACCGTGCGAGCGTACCGGAGGTTCGGACGGCTTCCGGTGACGAAGCCGGTCAGAATATCGGTCTGACCGCTGTAACGACGCAGCAGGACCTGCCAGGCGGCCGCGAAGATGTCGAACAGGAAAATGTCGAGGTTTGCGGCGAGTGCCTTCAGCTGCTGAACCAGCTGGTCTTCGATCGGGAACCAGAGTGATCCGCCACGGCCCCTGGGATGCACAGGCCGCGTGTGGTCCGTCGGAAAATCGAGGACCGCAGGCGCTCCTTCCAGTTGCTCTCGCCAGAAGGCGAGGTGAGCCTCTCCCTCCGGACCGGCCAGCATCTGATGTTGCCATTCCACGAAATCGCGGTACGCGGCTTTGATTGGAATGAGCGAAGGGCCTCCGCCGGACCGCGCGGAACCATACAACTCCAGAAGCTCTGTAATGACACGCGCCAACGACAGAGCATCGAACACCAGATGGTGAGCCGTAACCAGCAGAAGATGACTGTCAGTACCATTCGTGAACAGATGCGATCGAAACAACGGGCCCGCCGCGAGATCGAACGGCCGCCGATAAGCGACGGTGACCCTCTCATCGATGTCGTCCGCTGAACAGTCAGTGGTGTCGACGGTTTCGAACGCAACGGGGCCGCACGCACCCACCTGCTGCTCCAACTCGCCATCGGCATCCATCCGAACAACGGTGCGCAGCGAGTCGTGACGGTCGACGATCGCCTGAAGAGCGACCCGGAGAGCCGACACGTCGAGCGGCGGAAGGATTCTGACGGCCAGCGCGATGTGATAGACCGCGCTCTCGGGCAGCATCTGCTGCATGAACCACAACGACTTCTGCCCCGGCGTGAGAGGAAAAGGCGCCGAGGTCCGTTCGCTGATCGGGGAAACACTCCGTGGCCCGCTCGTCACGGCTGCCTCCGACACGCCGAACACGAGTTGTGCGGGTGGGCCGGACTTCGGCTGCGTTCGGCTAAACTCCGACACGCCGGAAGCTTATCAAGAAGTGGAGGTGTTCCGCGATTTCGACGATTACTGACGCAACTTCGACTGCGGTAGACTGACCCGGTTCAATGGCGGAAAGCCGCGAGAAAATGGCGATTGTCGGCGCCGGCCCGGTCGGTCTTGGTATGGCCAAGGCGCTCCAGGCCTACGACATTCCTTACGACCAGTTCGAGGCGGATGACGATCTCGGCGGTAACTGGTACCACGGCGTCTACTCGACGACGCACACGATCAGCTCACGCAACGTGACGCAGTTCCCCGAGTACCCGATGCCGGCGCATTACCCGGACTACCCGAGCCGCGATCAGGTGCTGGCCTACCTGCGTGATTACGTCCGTCACTTTGCGCTGGCGGGTAATATCGCCTTCAACACGAAGGTCGTCATGGCGCGGCCGCGCGCGGACCAGCTCTGGGACGTGACGCTCGCCTCGGGTGAGACTCGCACCTACAAGGGCGTGGTTGTTTCCAATGGTCATGACTGGAGCCGTCGTTATCCTGACTATCCCGGCGTCTTCGCCGGCGAGTACATTCATTCCAAGGATTACAAGCGGCCGGAGCAGCTTGCCGGGCGCCGCGTGCTGGTGATTGGCGCAGGCAACTCGGCCTGCGATATTGCGAGCGAGGCGGCACGCGTCGGAATCAGCAGCGATGTCAGCATGCGGCGCGGTTATTGGTTCGTGCCCAAGATACTGTTCGGCAAGCCGTTTCACGAAGCCTTTCCACTCGCGACTCCGATCTGGCTCCACCGCCTGCTGCTCCGGATCGTGCTGAAGATTGCGGTCGGCGACTACCGTCGCTACGGGCTGCGACGCCCGGAGCACAAGCTCTTCACCTCGGTTCCGACGATCAGTTCGGAACTGCTGCACTACCTGAGGCACGGCCGCATCACGCCACGTCCCGATGTCGCGCGCTTCGACGGCCACCGAGTGGAGTTTGTCGACGGCACTGCGGCGTCCTACGACCTCGTCGTCTGCGCCACCGGATTCAACCTGGATTTCCCGTTCCTGCCAAAGGGACTGGTACCCATCCGCCACGGGGTAGCGCCGATCTATGGCGGTGCGGTGCTGCCGGCGTACAGACATCTCTATCTCACCTCTGCAACCCATCCGATCTATGGCTTCGGACCTCTGGTCACCGTAGGCGGCGACCTGCTCGCCCGGCTGATCCAGTTGCAAGACCGCATCGAATTGCCGCTCGGTCGCGTTCTCGAGGCGTGCGGTCAGAAGCCGGCGGCGACGCATCTCGTGCATCCCGCGGCGGCGCTTCGCGAGATGCGCTGGGCGCGCCGGCTTCTGCCGCTGATCGTTCCCTTCGTGGAACGGAGGCTGCGCCGCCAGATCGCTCGGCACACCGCGACTCCGGCCGCTGAGACGCCGAGCGACTTCAATCCTGATATGAAGGTGTACTAGCGCTTGAAGACATTCGTTGAGATTCTGCGGGCCCGAGCCCAAGGGGAACCGCACTCCTGTGCCTTTGCATTCCTTGCAAGTGACGGAGCCGAAACGCGCGTCAACTACGCTGAACTCGATGAGCGCGCTCGGGCCCTGGCGGCTCGGCTGCAACACATGGGCGCCGCGGGTGAACGCGTCCTGATCGCGCTGCAGCCTGGCCTGGATTATGTCGTCGCAGTCTTTGGCTGCCTGTTCGCGGGCAGCACCGCAGTCCCGTGTGCCCTTTCCAGCCGGATGGATCGCGCAAGGCAGTTGCCGGCGATTGCGGTCGATTCAGGGGCGAAATTTGCGATCGGCGGCCCGCCCTTCGATGAACATCTCGAGTTTGCGCATCTGGAATGGATCGGTGTCGATTCGACCAACGTCGAAGAAGGCGCCGGCTGGTGCGAACCGCCGCTGAATGCCGATTGTCCCGCGCTCTTGCAGTACACATCCGGTACCACTTCATCGCCGCGCGGCGTCATGGTGTCGCACGGGAATCTACTCGCGAATGCGCAGGCGATTGCGGAGGGTTTCAAGCACCCGAAGGATCGCTGGGGTGTCACGTGGCTTCCGCCGTACCACGACATGGGTCTGATGGGGGGGATTCTGCAGCCCGTGTATTTTGGCGCGCCCTCCGCAGTGATATCGCCCATGGATTTCGTCCGGCGGCCAGTGATGTGGCTGGAAGCGGTGTCGCGATACCGGGTTCGGACCAGCGGTGGGCCGAACTTTGCCTACGAGTTATGCGCCCGCACCATCACCCCGGCGGAGAGCTCGAATTGCCGTCTGGATTGTTGGGAACTTGCCTACATCGGCGCCGAACCTGTGCGGGTGGACACGTTGGACCTGTTCGCACGTCAGTTTGCGCCTCTGGGCTTCAGGCGTGAATCGTTCTTTCCATGTTATGGCCTGGCTGAAGCCACGCTCTACGTTTCAGGCGGACGCCCGACCGTCCGACACCTTTCCGCGGCTGGCTTGCGCGAGCACCGGGTGGTCGAGAAACCTGATACGGAGCCGCTCCAGAGTGATGCCGACGCTCGCGCGATCGTCGGCTGCGGCCGTCCCGCTGCGGCAGTGAGCATCTCGATCGTCAATCCGGAAACCGAGCGACCCTGCGAACCCGGATCCATCGGCGAGATCTGGGTCTCAGGCCCCACCGTCGCGAGCGGTTATTGGAACAAGCCCGAGGATACGCGGGATACATTTCATGCGCGCCTTGCCGAACAGGGCGACAAACCGTTCCTGCGCACCGGTGATCTGGGTTTTGTGCGAGACGGCGAATTGTTTGTGACCGGGCGTTTCAAGGATCTGATTATTGTCCGCGGCCGCAATCACTATCCTCAAGACATCGAACATACGGTGGTCGGGGTTTCGTCGGCGATTCGGCCAGGCACTTGTGCGGCATTTTCGGTCGACTCGGGTAGCGAAGAGAAAGTCGTGTTGATTCTGGAGATGCCCAGGCCCCGGCCGGAACGCCTCGATATGCTGGCGGGCGACATTCGGCAAGCTGTGGTCGGCGCCCACGAACTTCAGGTGTCCACCATCGTCGTGGTGCGGCCGGGCGCCATTCCAAAAACGTCGAGCGGCAAAGCGCGGCGCCTCGAGTGCAGGGCGCAGTATGTTTCAGGCGCGCTGGAGAGTTTGACGGCAGTGTGATGTCCATGCGAATTCCTCCCCAGTACCGGACGGCGGAGTCTTTCGAGCGCGATTTTGGCGATCCTGCGGACCCGCACAGCCGCCTTTCGTTTGCCACAGCGCTCGAACTTGATGAACGCGAGGAATACCCATCCGAGCAGCACGTCCTGCTCGATTCGTGGCAGTTCCCCGAGCTCTACATACCCGCCGAGTGCGGCGGCCAGTTGAAATCCTTTGAAGAGGTATTGGCGCTTCTTCGCGCCCTCTCGCGCCGCGATCTGACCGTGGCGGAGAGCCACGTGATCACATTCCTGGGAGCCCTTCCGGTGTGGATTGCCGGATCAGACGATCAGAAGCAGCTGGCGGCCAGTCTGATACGCGGAGGCGGCAAAATCGCATTTGCCCTCACGGAACGTAGCCACGGCGGCGATCTGCTCGCCAACGAGTTGGAAGCCCGCGAGGATGGTGACCGGTTTTTGATCTCCGGAGAAAAGTGGCTGATTGGCAATGCCACCTGTTCGGCCGCGATGACATTGTTCGCACGGACCCAGGCCGAAGGCGGTCCTCGCGGTTTCTCGTTGCTGTTCGCGGACAAGCGGCTACTGGACTCGGCCAGCTTTCACCATTTGCCAAAAGTGAAGACGGTCGGCCTGCGAGGTGCCGAGCTGAGCGGTATCTGCTTTGATCGTTGCGCGGCGCCGGCGGCCGCCCGCATCGGACCGGCAGGATCGGGGTTCGAACTCGCGCTGAAAGTCTTGCAGGTTACGCGAATACTGTGTACGGGGTTGTCCTTGGGCGCGGGGGACACCGCCCTGCGCCTGGCGGTTGACTTCGCGCTCACGCGCCGACTCTACGGCGGAAGTGTGTTCGACATCCCTCATGCGCGCTCGACCTTAGCCGGTGCATTTCTCGATCTCCTGATCTGCGACTGCGTCGCGATCAGCGCCGCACGCGCCCTACAGGTGTGTCCGGGGCAGGCGAGCGTCTGGTCGGCGGTTGCGAAGTTCTTTGTCCCGGAGACGGTCGAGAACGTCATGCGCGATCTCTCGGTGGTGCTTGGTGCGCGGTTCTTTTTGAGAGATGGACACCGATGGAGCATGTTTCAGAAAATGGTTCGAGATAGCTCAATCGTGAGCGTCTTCGAGGGCAGCACGCTGGTTCAGCTGCAGGCGCTCGGCTTACAACTCGAACGACTGACGACGGAGCCTACGAAACCAGCGGTCGATCTGAGCCGCAGGCTCGAAACGGTGTTTTCGTTGACAATGCCTCTACCGTCCTTTGCTCCGGAGCAACTGGATCTCTTCAGTCGCGAGGGCGATGACGCCGTTGCCGGCATCCCTTTCCTGAACGACCAGATCAGATCAGCGAAGGCGAGCGGCGCATTGCTGACTGCCATGCAGCGTGTCTCTGCGGAACAGCGGCGACTGACGGCAGACGTCAGGCAAGCCCACGGCCTGTCAGGCCGCTCGCCAACACTGCTGCAACTCGCGAAACGGTTCGCTCATCTCCATGCGGCGGCGTGCTGCGCTCATTTCTGGATCCAGAATCGCGACATCCTCGGAGAGTTCTGCGGCCGGGAGGAATGGTTGTCAAGCTGCCTGAATCGGTTGCACAGTGAAGATGGGACGGTGGTTGAAGACGGCTACGTCGAGCGGGAACTACTCGAACGCTTTCGCGATCGCAGGCTCTTTTCGGCCGTCCCTTTTCAACTGGCCTCGCAGGGAACTGCCAATGGATGAAGCAGAAGCGGCAGCCGCGGCAATACAGCGATTCCTGACTGCGGAGTTGGCGCGCCGGCTCGAGGTCGATCCCGAAGCGATCGATCCACGGCAAACATTCGAACGATATGGGCTGGATTCGCTCAACGCGTTGAGGCTGGCCGTGGAACTGGAAGCGAGGATCGACCGTAAACTTCCGACCACGGCGCTCTGGGACTATCCCTCGATTGAAAGCCTGTCGAAGTATTTGGCAGGTGAACTCAACGTACGTGAGATCCGTCCTGAACGGATCTGATCGGGGCAACCCTCTCGCTCAGCTTCTTGAGCGGCCGTCTTTCCCTGGTAATCTGTCGGTACAGAGGCTCGTAGTCCTCCCACTCTGTCTTGAAGACCTGATCGAGAAAGCGTGTGCCCAAGCCGTAATTGCCCGTATATCTCGAGTGGTGAAGCGCGTGATACGTGGTGGTCGTGAGCACCTTTCCTGCCAGCCTGGCGTAGTCCTCTGACTTCAGCTCGAAATTCGCGTGACTGAAAGAGTTGATCATGAGGTAACCGATGTACCACGCGGCTATGCCAGCGAAATTCAGACTGACCCACACGTCGAGCGCCGCCAGCAGGCCGAGAAATCCGGCGTCAAAGATCAGCTTTTCGAAGAATGAGAAGGAGATCGCCGTCAGCCAGCTATTGAGGTGACTTTTGTGGTGTTCCCGGTGAATCCAGTGCAGCCATTCGAGGTGGAACGCGCGGTGTGATGCGTAGTGCCAGATCTCTGCCCACACGGTCGCGACCACCAGGGACAGGACCAGGGACAGCCACGTAGTGTTCACAAAGAAACCGAAATACAGAAGCGGCGCGAGCAACACCGCATGCATCGGTGCGTGGAGGGAGTTTCGGAACTCCCGCCGGATCTGCTCCTTGCTGATCGGCAGGTCGTAAATCGTGCGTGCGGCGATGCTCCACCTGTAGGCGCCAGCGAGATACCACACGAGAGCCATGACGTGCCCGAGAATAGCGATGACCAGAAGAAGGACGAGCTGCCGTGGCGCAATCATCATGACTTCCCTACTCTTCGGAGTCGAACTGGTGTGGCGCGGACCGGACATCGCGGTGGACCAGCAGATCCGACACGATGCGGCCATCAACCAGAGTGACAATCCTGTCTGCGCTCTCGAGGACGCGACTGTCATGCGTCACGAGCATCACCGAACTCCGGTTTTCGAGAGCCAGCGCGCGGAGCAACCGCATCACTTCCCGCGCCGAGTCTTGATCGAGCGCAGCGGTCGGCTCATCCGCGAGAATCAACTTCGGGCGTGTCACGAGAGCGCGCGCGATGGCAATTCTTTGCCGTTCTCCCCCGGAGAGCGCCCGCGGTTTGTAGTGGATCCGGTGCCCGAGCCCCAACTGCGTCAGAATGCCGGCGGCCTTGCGATCGCACTCGTCTTGCCGAAGATCGGTAAACCTGAGCGCGACCTGGACATTGAGTGAGGCCGTCAAGGCCTCGAACAAATTGTGCGCCTGAAAGATGAAGCCGATACGGCGACGAATCGCGACGAGTTCAGCGGGTGGTCGATTGCTGAGCTCGTGGCCCATGACAGTGATGCTGCCATCCTGCAGGGCACGCAGCGCCCCCATCAACGTGAGCAGTGTGGTTTTGCCAGAACCCGACGGCCCGGTCATCATCGCGACCTCGCCTGGGGAGACGTCAAGATAGTTGTCGAAGAGAATCTGTTTCCGCGATTCGTTGGTGCCAAACGAGTAGCTCACGCCTTTGACGCTTACGACAGACGCGTCGCCTGCGGTGCGGGATCCCGCGGCCGCCCGCGGCTGGTCGAGCGGATCGAGTAGAGGCTCCGCCATCAATACAGGTCGGCAGGTGCCAAAGCGACCGCCTTACGCACGGCGATGGCACCAGAAATCACGCACATCGAGGTTGTGAGACAGAGCACCCATGCGCCGCGCGCGAGCGACATCTCGAGTGGAAGGCCGGTGAGGGTGGCAATGAGCGCGTAGAGTATTCGGCTGGCAATCAGGCCCGGGACAAAGCTGATCGCCGACAACACGACCGCTTGCTGCAGAACTATTGAGGCCACGGTCCGGTCTGAATAGCCGATGGCCCTGAGGGTGGCAAACTGCGGCAGCTGTTTCGTGATGTCGGTGAACAGGATTTGGTAGCAGATGATCGCGCCCACCAAGAACCCCATGATCGTGCCAAGGTTGAACACGTAGCCAATCGGGGTGCTGGCATCCAGGAACGCGTTCTCCTTGTCGCGATACTCCTGTTTCGTCAGCACCTCCACGTCGGGAGGCAACAGCTGTCGAAGTCGTGCCGCCGCATGCTTAGGATCGCTCCCCGCTACCAGCTTGATGACTCCAAGCTCGACCCGGCCCGGACCACGCTCAGCGGCGCGCCGGTCCGGGAATGCGTGGAAAAACGTGTCGGCGCTCATGATGACGCTGCCATCGTGGGTGAAATCGGTGCCGAGCGCGAACGTGCCGACGATCCGGACGGTGCGCTTGCTGAGCTCGGTGACGGTTCCGGTCGTGCGTGGACCGAAGAATACCTTGGATTGACGGTCGAACAGCACGCTGTCGAGGACCGTCAGGCGCGCGGCCTGCCGGCAAATCTCGACGTCAATGAAGACGCACCGTTCCGGTTCGAATGCCACCGCTCGGATGTCGTGAAGGCTCCCGTCGCTGGCATTCTTCCAGAGTGCGGCGTCGTGCTCGATATAGACCGGCTCAGCCCATAGGATGTCGGGAGCAGCCCGTGCCTGCTCGAGCCGATGCCGCGCAAATGGTTGCTGAAACATGAGCGTGGACTTGGCTCGGCTGATCAGAAAGACGTCTGCGTCGAGCCGGTTGATCAGCTGCAGTTGGCTATCGAACATGGCATTGCGGAAACCGGTCTCCATGAACATCAGAAGCACGGCGAACGCGATTCCTGCCACCGACAACGCTGTCTGCTTGAGGTTGTGCGTGAGATTCAGCCACGCGAGCGGAACGCCACGCGTCATGTCTGAGCCGAGAAGAGATCGACCGGGTTGGCGGCCCTGAGCTTACGCAGCGCCAACCAACCAGAGGCGGCGCTCATGGCGAGAGTGAGAAACAGGACGCCACCGACTCGACCGACGGTCATGCCCATGGGGAGATGGGTCGCGTTCCGGGTCACGCGGTAGATCCACATCGCAAGAAGCAAGGCGGGCGCATAACTGGCGAATGAAATCGCGAATCCTTGCTGAACGACGATCGTCGCGAGGGCTTTGTCGTCATAGCCGAGCGCCTTGAGAGTCGCGTACTCGGAAAGCTGGCGGGCGATATCCGACGACAGCACCTGATACAGAATGAGGAAACCTACCGCGAACGCCACGGCGGTGCCCAGGCCGAAAATCGCGCCGATGGACGTCGTTCTCAACCAGAACTTCTCTTCCAGATCGAACATTTCGGCTCGCGTCAGTGCCCGAATGTCCGGCGGCAAGAGCGCGCGAATTCCCACGGCGATTGCCCGCACGTCGCTCCCAGGAGTCGTCTGAACGAGGCCTACGCTGACACGTTCCAGAGTCTTGCCGTCGAAGATTCTCGAGAACGTCAGGTCGGTGGTGATCAGATCGCCGAGTGCCGCGAAACCCGTTCCAATCGTGTACTGCCCCACGATTTCGACGCGCTTCCTCTCGACCTGGGTCGTCGTCCCTGATTGTTGAGGCCCAAACTCTGGCCGGCTGTTGCGATCGATGAGCACCGTGTCGGGTACCGTCAGTGCGCGCAGGCGGTCGGAGACCTCCGGAAGCCGAAAGGTCCGCTCTTCCGGATCGATCCCGAAGACGAGAAGTTCGTGGCGGACGAGCGTCGCCGGGTTTTGATAAGCGCGGTGTCCTACATAGAGTGGGGCGACACGCTCGACGCCGGCGACCGACGCAGCTTGATAGAGCCGAGCGCGCGGAAAGGTTCCGGCGCGCGAAATATTGATGTACGCCGAAGAAACGAGGAAGAGGTCGGCGTTCAAGCTCTGCTGGATCACGGTCGCCGTATTGAGCACGGCGCCGTAAAAGCCGATTTGCACAAAAATCAGAACGATCGGGAACGCGACGGCCGCCACCCTCAAAAGGAGGCGCATCTTGCGGTCGACGAGGTTCCGCCACCAGAGATCGGTGCGCACCGCCTTCTACTGTATCTGGATGTCGATGCGCACTTGCAAGTTCGTCAGTGAGGCCACCGGCTCGCTCTCGTCCAGCTTGATTCGGACTTCGACAATCCGGGAGTCCGTGTCGGCGGCTGGATCGACATCCAGAACGGTCGTTCGGTGAATCGTCCTGCCGATGGTCGCGACCACACCAGTGACGTCGCGTGCGAGAGCGCTGCTCCTGAGGCGCGCCTTTTGTCCCACCCGAACCAGTCCGATATCCGTCTCGTACACTTCGGCGACGGCGAACATTTGCGATGTATTCCCCATCTTGAGAATTGGCCCCTGGGCGACGCTTTCGCCGGGATGGAGCTGAACTTTCAAGATGACGCCGTCGATGGGGGCCCGGATGATCGTACGCGCGAGTCGGGCTCCGGCCAACTGCAGGTTCGACACGAGGGACCGCATCTGCACGAGGCTCTGCGCGCTCGACAAACTCGTCTGCGCGGTACGCAGCTGCTCACGCGCCATTTCGAGAGTCAGCGTTTGGTCTCGCTGCAGTCGTTCGAGCGTGGCGCGCGCATTCCGCAGTCGCGACTCGTTCTGACCAACTTCCGCGATGCTGTGATCCAGCACTTGGTGCGTGACGAGGCCGCCGTCTTGCCACAAGCCTTGATTCCGCTCCGCGTCGGCTCGGGACTGCGCGAGCGCTGACTGAATCGTGTCGACGTTCGCGCGTTGTGCTTCGATTTCGATGGGTTGAGTGGCCTCGAGCTGCCGGATCCTGATTTCGGATTCTCGAACGAGCGTGTCGCCATGCGCGGTTTCGGCGCTCAGTCGTGTCCTGGCATCCTCGAGCTGGCTTGCAGCGTAATCGCGCTCCCGCAGCCGCTCGTCGTACGTCGTGAGGTAAACAAGGGCATCGCCGGCGTAGACCGTTTGGCCCTCGACGACCTGAATCGTTTTGATGCGGTCCTCCGGAGCAGCCCCGACTCCAATGACTTCGCTCTCCGGCTCGAGCCGTCCGCGCGCGGTCACGGTCCGACGTGTGACTGTCTCGGAGCCGGCCGCACGGACACTCGAGAATCCTTGATGCGAATCGACGCTGGGCGAGGCGCGGCTGCCGACAAGCGCGTACATGGTCGCGAGAACCAGCACAAACGCGACCACGACGACCACCGCGCGCGACAGCGACGACCTCATTATTCGGAATTGCGAGTGATTATACAGGTCGCTCGGCGACCTGCGAGGTGCGAGCACCCAGCCAGGACGCACTCGCGAACCTGTTTGATCGCTCTCCCGAATCGCTCAGCCTGACGTCGCGGACGGGCGGACCAACATCGGCCGCCCGCCGACCCTCTATCTCATTGACAGTATTGGGCCACGATCGTGCCGGTTCCATCGTGTCCAGGATTCGGGGCATAGCCGGGATTCACCTTTACAACCACGATACGGAACGTATCCCCCGAAATGGTCGAGCCGTGCTTCTGGACCGTATTCGCAACGAGCACGCCCATGTACGCCGGCACAGTGGCCGCAGGCGACGAACTGTTTCCACTCGACGTCGTCCACGGCCCTCCGCATGATACGGGCGGGCTGCCTGTTGGCAGGCTGACAACGTTCGCGAAGCCCTTGAACGAGGCCGGAGCCGACCCGCCCGAGAGCTCGTTCGCTTTCGACCACTGGGCTCCCCACCAGGTCTTGGTGCCACCCGACGCGGCGCTCGCATCTCCGAGCACGAATGCGCCACTGCTGGGGAACGCAAATGTCGTCGCAGACGCGGTTGCCGACGATGGGAGATAGAACGTATCGCCGACGAAGGTCGCTGTAATCGGTACGGTGCCGAGGACCCCGCTGACCTGGAGGCTGCACTGCGCCACACCGGCCGCATCCGTCACACCATTGCACGTCTGCGCACCCAACGTGAAGCCGACAGTGCGGCCTGGAATCCCCGGCCCCGAAGAATTGGTTTCCTCCTTGAGGACAGCGGCCAGCGTCGCGTTGGCGTCGTTCAAGATCACCGTCGGACCGGTATACGCCAACCCGGTCTCCTCCTTCGTCACGGTCACCGTGAGGGTCCCTTTCACCGGAGGGTTGTTTCCGTCTGAAGCGCTGAAGGTCACGAGGTACGCGCCCGGTGTCGCGGTGAGGATGCCGCTCACGGTGCCGGTGCCATTGCCGTTGTCCACGAAGTTCAAGCCTGCGGGCAAGCCGCTGGCGGCGAGCGTGATGGGATCGTTGTTCGGATCGGTCGCGCTAATCCCGAAGGTCAGGGAATCGTGGAAGTCCTGCGTCTGATTCCCGGGCAGAGTCAGAATCGGCTTGGAGCTCGGCATCACGACGAGTTCCGAGATCATGCCGAACACCGCATGGAAAAAAATGTGGCAATGGAAGACCCACCGGCCGACCGCGCCGCCTGGTGTCGTTCCGTCCGCCATCATCCGGTCATCCAAGCGGATCCTGAAATGCAACGTATAGCCAGGCGGGATGTCGATGGTGTCCCTGAATTCATGGTACGCAAACGTGTAGTCCGGTCCGCCTCCACCGGTCTTGGTCAAAGAGAGCGGTTGAATCGAGAAGCCGTGCAAATGGAACGGATGATGCGCCCCTTGCGTGGCGTTCTCAACGCTGAGCTCCAACGTGTCGCCGACCTCCGCGTACCGAGACGATTCCGTATGCGGAAACGTCGTGAAGGGTGGCGGGTTCGGGTTGTCGTGGAGACCGATGTGGCCGTTGATTCCCAGTTTCCCTGAAACCTGATTTGACAGCACGATGTTCTGATCCGCCGTTCCGAGTTCGGCCGGCGTGAACGTGCTGGGGTCGAGCAGCACGCCGGTTGCGGCGCCGAGCGTCTCGACCGGGTTGCCGGTTGCGGCGCGCAAGGGCGTTCCGTTTGCGATCGTGTAAGCAGGCACGACCGGAGAGCCCGTCACGTTGAGGTGCATCACCGGAACGGTGGGAATCTTCGAGAACCCCCCGCCCGTCCGGTTGAAATCCTGCGTCCACATCGTGAGCACGCCAGTCGCCGAGGCGGGAACTGCGACCACGACGTCGGCACGATCACCCGGGTCGATCAGGATCTCGCCGGCGGTGTACTTGAAGTCGAACCCGTTGACGACGCCGCCCTCGACGCGGGCGTTGTCAATCAGCCCACCCGTGCCTCCGATGCGCACAATGGGAATCTGCGTGCCGGCATTGTCCGTCATGAGGAGGCGGAAGAATCGCGTGGTCGCCACGTTCAGGAGTTGCAGGCGGAGTCCCTGGCCGGGTTGCACATCGAGCTCAAAGGCGCCTGACGCGGGCGCGCCGGGCGCCGACGGCGAACCGGCGCGGCCGCCGACGTTCCTGCCGTTCGTCAAAACGATATTCCCTTCGACGACTGGTGTTCCAGGAGTTGCCGTCTGAATGTTGGGAATCACACCGGCCGCGAACGCAGGGCCGGGGTTTCCATCTTCATCCACGGGGTTCACCTGGCAGATGTCGTGCGGCGTCGGGACTTGGGCTGGCAGCGGCCCACCGCCCACAAACGGCAACGACGGATCGTAGGTCGGTTCGTTGGCGGCGTACGTTGCTTTGCACACGGTCGCGTCGCTGAGCACAAGGGTTCTAGTCTGGGCAGCCGAAGGGAGCGCGCCGCTGGCTTGAAGCGCCGCCTCATTGGGATCGGTCACGATGATCGATCCGTACAGCCCCTTGAAGACCTGGTTCGTCGATGAATGGTGATGCGGGTGATACCAAAAAATGCCCGGCCGCGTCACCTTGAACTTGTAGTCGAAGGTGCCAGCCGGCGGGACCATGTCCTGGGTCAGAGGCGTGCCATCGTTGGGATTGCTCAACTCGATGCCGTGCCAGTGAATGCCCGTCGGATGGCCGAGATTGTTCACAAAATGCACGATGACGGTGTCGCCCACCTTCAACCGGAACTCGGGTCCAGGAATCGAATGGTTGAAGGTCAGAGCGCTTGCCGTCACGCCGTTCCCAAGATCCGCGGACGCTGGATCGGCGGTGATCGTCGTTTCGACGACGTCAGGATCGGGGTCTACGTCGGTGACCAATGGAACGGCGTATGGATCGCCACCGGATGTGGCAAGAGCGGGACTGGTCCAACGCATCCCGGCGGCGACCACGACAAGGGCGCCTAAGACCGCGGCAGCCAGCGTGAAGGCGCGGTGACGCCGTGCGAGAGCAACCATGCTACCTCCCGAGTGCCTGGAAACTTGAGCCGGCGATCGTATTTGAATGGCGGAGCGGAGGGAAGCTTAGCGCCGGAAGGCTCCGAAGGGAAGTACAAAGAGAGGCAGATCGCGATTACCGATTCGGCACATCGATTGTCGCGGTCGCTCGCAGCCTCGTACCGTCGGGTGTTCTCGCGACCACGGTGATCCGGTTGACGCCAGTCGTCAGCTCGATGTCGGCCACAAACTTGTCGCCAGGTAACCGCCTGACGACCTGCTGGCGATCAGGAGCCCGGGGGCCTGCGGCCGTCACGATGATCTCGTCCAACGGCCGAATGTCGCCGATCGCGTCGAAGGCGGTCACATACACCGAGCTGAGTCCGGGGTGCTCCGGGTGCGGCGAGATGCGTATTTGCCCCGAACTCCGTCCGACCTCCACGTCGTACAAGGGATCCTGACCTGGATTGCGCTGGATCGAGACACGTTGAGGAGTGGTCCGCGTCTCGAGGTCAAGGGGTACTTCCACCGAACTTCGTGCCAACTCGATCAACGTCGTCACTCGCCACCTGCCCTCGAATGCGAGGTTGGTCCCCGACCCGATGTAGGTGTCGTCGCTCTGCAGGGCGAGACGAAGCGCCGTGGACGCGACACCGGGGTCGTCCAGAGGGGTAAAGCGCAGAGTGACGCGAATCGCGTGAATCGGAGTTTTCGAGTCGTAGTCCAAGGCTTCGACGATGAAGCGGTTGGGGCCCGGTTGATCGGATGGCGTGGTCAAATGGACGCGGACCGTCGTCCCGAAATCGGTGCCCGAGACATCTAATCCAGGCGGAGCTCCCCCAGCAGGTGGCGGCAGTGTGCCCAACGTTGATGCCGCCACGAGTGCGGCGGCCATGAACGTGAGCTCCAGGCGGCCCGCTCGCCGCAGCGGACGGAGGTCGGTCGGCGCGGCAGGAACGCTTCGAAAGCGGTTGAACGCAGCACAGGCGGCGATGGCCCCGATCAACGCGATCTTCGCCAACACGGTCCTGCCGTAGTCAGTGGTCGTCAACTCGGTCCACGTCTTGCTCAGGGACGAAACCACACCCGCCGTCAGAAGCGTTCCCGTCGCGGCGACGAGGAACAGGCCAACAGCCGCGATGGCTGAGAATTCCCGGACCGCCGCCGACGTTGATGCCGATGGGGTGCCGCGAGCCGTGAGCAACAACATGGTCAGTCCACCAACCCACACCCCCACGGCGGCAAAATGCACCCATTGGACGGCGACGGTCACCGCCGGCGTCCATCGACCTCCCGCCGCTGCGTGCCCATTCGACACGTGGATCGCGATGCTGGCCAGGGCCGCGAGCGCGACAAGCAAAACGGCGGTGCGCCGAAACCGAACCGGCGCCAGCCGAACGCAAAGGAGCGCGACGCCCGCCGCACCGAGCATCAGCGCCCGCCAGATTAGCGCGCGACCAACGGGCGTCGTCACCAAAGCGGCCCAGGGCGCTGCCGCACTGTTTCGCTGCGCGGCTGCGAGCAGCACGAGACCGAGCATGGCCAGGAGCCAGCCCCAGACACCAAGTGCCAGCCCACTAGTGCCGGCGAAGCGAACAAGACCGCCCGTGGTGAAGCCAAGCAGCATGACGAGGCCGACGATGAAAATGAAGCGCGCCACGATTTCGAACCGGGATGCCGCCGCACTGGCAGTCTGTGCCAAGGCCAATGCGGGCATCATGCGAACGCCGAACGCGTACGCGCCCGCCGTGACGTGCCCGTCGACGGCTGACACGATCCGCCAGTTCACGACGTACACACCTGTGGGAAGCGTTCGGACGCCGACAGCAAGGGAAAGAGGATCGCCTTCAACAGAGACCGGCCGGCCGGTTTGGTACGTCCGCCCGCCCGTATCCAGAACTCGGATGGTCGACAACGAGGGTTCCGGTTGCTCCGAAAAGTACAGTCGAACGAGCTGCGGGCTGTCCCCGAGCGTTGCGCCTTCGAGGGGATCGAACAACCGTGGTCCGGCATGCGCGCCCAGATTGCGCTGGCTCGCGGCACTCAGCGCTCCGACGAGCACGAGGAGAGTCAGACGGCGACTCAGCACAGCGCTCGCGTCTAGTGGCTCCGCCGAAGGCCCATGAATGCCAGGCCGCCAAGAGCCAGAGCCGCAACGGCGATCGCGACGATCGCCAGTCGTCGGGTGCTGGCCGTCAGATCGCTGGCCCGCTCCTCCCTCGGGAGCGCGCGGCTTACTCTGTCCGCGAGCTGTCCAATCGACGGGTCCTTCGCCGGGAACTGAATCGTCGACGGGTCCGTGACACAGTCGAACGTCGTATCTGAACAGGTGGACGTCGTATCGATCGTCTGTCCTTTTACCTTGCCGGTAATGTGGAAGGTGTAGGTGCCCGGTCGATTCGGGAGGAGCCAAGCCTTGAACACCGACGGCTCTCGAGTTCGCACGAGCGGCAGGGTGATGCGCTCATCGCCAAAGGAGACATCGACCGTTAATGAGGCGTCGCGGGCAGTCACGGGCACGCCGACCGCATCGGCCACACCCACCTCGACGGCGTTCCTCGCTCCGCTGAACACGGGCTCGTCGCCCCAGCCGATAGTCAACTGGAGGCTCCCAACCGTCTTCTTCTCGTGCGACGACGCCGTAGCGTCGAGCATCGCGAAGAGCACCGTCGCGGTGATAGCGATGACACATCGCATGCGTCTTTCTTTAGCCATCCGCGCTTCGCCTCCGTCGCCTCAAATAGTGATGCGCCCACTCAACGTCCTCAGGCATGCGCCACCCATTTCTGAAGTGTCGCACCTGGTCCTCATGGAGCGGAATCATCCAGTTCAGACATTCGCGCTGAATCGTGCCAATCACGCGTTCGCAGAACGCGTTCGCCTGCGACGATCGCCCAGTGTCTCGAGAATTGTCAGCCGCATCGCCGCGATTGTAGATCGACGTGGTCCGAGTCAATACGGTCGCGGCCGTGAATTAAGCACCGCAGCTGCTGACCGACGACCTGGCAGAGCGGGGTTGGATTGAGCAGTGCGGCGCAACCAGGACCATCAAGCGACGCTTCGGCGCGAAGAGCGCCCTCGACTACTTGATCGGCGACAAGCTAATGGTATTCGCAGACGCGGCGAAACACGACCCTGCGTTCGCCCGGGAGCTCCCAGCATTTCTGTCGGCCGTCTGGCGGACCTTCAATGAATTCGAGATCGCTGGATACATCGCGAGCCGAAGACCAGCGACACGCAAGAGCCTTCGACAGCTTCTGTATTTGCGCTGAACGTAGGCGCCGGCCAGTCTCCGCTCGGTTGCCGAGAGAGAGCGACGGGAGCACTTCAGTTCATTGGGGTCTTGCGGTGGCCATCAATTGTCGGTTCTTGGGTGTTCACCGAGTCGGCAACGGTTGCCACTTCAGTCTCTTGAAATGTTTGCGCCACAAATCGGCCCGGGCGGCGACCTTTTAGGGCGCCTCATTCAATCTCACGATCTGCATCTGCCCTTGTCAGACACTCGGCATGGATCATCAGTCGTTACTTGTCGTTCGACACAGTCATCGCCGCGGCGACGATCGGCTTCGCCCATGCCGGAACATCCGTGAGATCGCACATCGCAGCGATCTTCCGCCCCACGATGTGAAGTACGAGAAGCGGAGCGGGCGCCGCACCAGCAATGGGATCTGCGTCCGTGCTGTTGTCAAAGAGTCGAAGCTCCGTCAACTGCGGAAGCAGACGAATGAGATTGATCCGGCTGTGCTTAAAGCGCTGTCGGATGGTGGTCTCAGGAATATCGCGTCCGCCTCGCGCGACGCGTGCACGAACCCGTGCGATGTGGAGTGGGGGTGTCGCAAGGCCGACGTACCAGATTCGAGCCTCGATCCCTTCCGCGAGCGCCCGCAGAAGGAGTCCCGTGATGGTTTCACCTCCGAGCGTGGTCTCAATGGCGAACGTCGAACGCGTTGCAATCGCTTCCTCGAGAAGGCGCTTGCCTTCCTGCCACGCGGCACTGTTCGCCTCGCGCTCAGAAATCCGGGGATTCGCCACGCGAATGCGCCGCGTCGCCTCATCAGGATTGAAGTAATCGGCGCCTCTCTCGCGAATGGCAGCACCACCGACGCTGCTCTTGCCGGCGCCGTTGGTTCCGGCCAGCACGTAGATGCAGGCTGACGCGGTGCTCTTAGCCACGCCGACGGTGGTTGGCGACCGCCAACCGGCCAAGCTCTCTCGGCGTCGCCTCGAACGCGGACTTCAAGGCCTTCCGGCTGGCAGGCGTCTGCAGTCGAGCCACCAGACTGTCAAAGTCCGCGCTCAAGGCATTGAGGTCGGGGTGCCGCGAACCGCCAAGGGCTTCGAATTCTGCGATTGAGAGCAGAACGGCTTTCGGGGCGTCGTGCTTCGTGATCACCACGGACCCACCGCGAATCGCCGTTTCGAGCAAGGGTCCGAAACGCGTCTTGGCTTCGGTCGCGGTCACCGTCGTGGACGCTGGATGCTTTGATTTCGCTCGCACCTTCATATCAACCATTGTGTCTAATATAGACAGAATGGTCAATACGCCATCCCAGAGGGAACGGAAGGACGACCGCTCCGGAGCCGCGGGCCCACCGATGGGACGCGGTCGCGCGCTTCGCTGACGCGATGGACTACTTTCACATCCGGGACGAACAGCGGGCCCGCCAAAAGACGCCGCCCGCCTTCTCGGACCGTGGCGTGTCGAGGCTGCCGAGCCGCGACTGAGACTCCACGCGTGCGCATAGCGCGCGCTCACTCATCGCTACCGAGAGTGGCTTGATTGGGAGCGGTTGCACGCGATTGCACGCTGGCAAGTGACGGGTCTTTGCAAGTTGCTGATAGCCCTGGCTCGATGTCGAATGCGAGAGTGGCTGCCTCTCTCGGTAGAGGAGAAGCACTTCATCAACATAACTGATTGAAATAGGTGACTTATATGGCGGAGAGAGAGGGATTCGGTCTCTCGGGCATCCTTTAGATTCTGTAAGTTACACAAACCATATTGCCAGGAATGCCAGGAATGCCGGCGTTGCCGTGGGGCCTTGCCCCTTTTTGCCCTTTTGAAGGCACCGAAGAGACTGTCGGATTGTATCGATTTAACGCGTACAGGGACGAAAGGTAGATCACGCGGCGCGTCAATAGATCAAATTCACCGGAATGTTGAATTCTCTACCGAGGGAGGAAATGGACGAATCATTGCCCCCTGAGACGTCGGCGCGGCATCCGTGCTGGCCCGCGGTGCTGAACGAGGCACTGCCTCAGTAGCCACAGTCACTCGGCACACAGCGCGCTCACGGGCACGATCGATGTGGCGTCGGTATCGGATCGTTCCGAGCGGGTCCGAGCGTCGTCGCGGACAATCGGACCAAGCAGCGTCGCGAGCATTTCGAGCAGCGCCACGTCGGCCGAAACGAAGGGCGGATCCTGTGTGGAGTAGACAGTGAGCACGCCGACCAGCTGCTTCTCGTGAGACATGGCGGTACTCAGACACAGTTGCGGTGCCGGCCGCAGCTGCGTCGCCATGTTCCCGAGGTCGAGCGCCGCCTCCGAGTTGACGATCGTCCTCCGGTGAGCGCCGACCCACCCCGTCAACCGCAAGCCGACGCCGATCGTCAGAGCTCTGACGGCGTCCCCGTGGACGCCGGCGGATGCGCGCGCGAAAAGCGCGTCGAGTGCTGAATCGGTACTGATAAATCACGAACGTCAGCCCAGGAATCCGGAGCGACAGGTGCTCGTTCAGCACTCGACACAACTCGTCGAGATCGTGGCGGCGTCCCACGACCTCGCCGAGCTGGCCGGCAAGGCTCACCGTCGTTGCCGTAATGGCCGAATCGCCTGTGTCGTCGCCCAGCGTCACGTGTGCGTGAGCGATCACCTCCACGATGCGGACCGACTCACGAGAGGCCGGCTGCTCCCCCACGATATCGTCTTTGATGCGTATCAGCGTCGCGACGATGGCAGGGTCATACATCACGCCGCTGCGCTCGCGGATCACGCCAATGGCTCGATCTGCCGTGTAGGCCCGTCGGTAGGGCCGATCGGAGGTCAATGCGTCGAAACAGTCGACGACCGACAGGATCCGTGCGCCGATCGGAATCTGCTCGCCGCGCAGGCCGTCAGGATATCCGCTCCCGTCCCAATTCTCGTGATGGTGTCGAACGATCGGCACGACGGGAAATGGAAACTCGATCGTCGACAAGATATCCGCGCCGATGACGGAGTGCCGCTTCATGGTCTCGAACTCTGCGGCAGTCAGCTTGTCCGGCTTGTTGAGGATGTGTTCGGGGATCGCGATCTTCCCGGTGTCGTGCAGCAGCGCGGCGGCCTCCAGCGCTCGCAGTTGTCCCTCGTCGTCGATGTTCAATGCGCGCGCGAGCCTCATCGCGTTTGCCTGCACCCGCCGCACGTGATCGTGTGTGACCTGATCACGGGCGTCGACGGCCTGCGCGAGCGTCTCGATCGTCGCGAGATACATCGAGTTGACGCGCGTCAGATGCTTCACGTCGTCCTGCATACGTCCGATGGCCGTCCTGAACGTCACATACAGGATGAACGGGATCGGCATCACGAGAAGCAGCACGCGAAGATCGCCATGTTGCGTCGAGACGAGGAACAGCGTGAGTCCGGCCGCCGATGCGCCGCCGACGTAACCGGGCCACAGCGGCATGAAGTGCGCGCGCCACACCTGCCCGACGGGTTGACGTCCCGCGACGGCGATCGCGACGAAACCCGTATTGAGTGCGAAATAAAGGGCGGCAAAGACCATGAGTGTGCCCGCGTGCGCGACAATCGCGGAGGGCGCAGCCGCGAACGGCGCCGTTCCGCTGAGCGCGAAGAATACGCGGGCGGAAATGGCCATCGCGAGCGCCGCCGCCGACATGTTGAACAGAATGCGCGTCGCCGATCGTGTGTCGTTCACGAGGCGCGACGACATCACTACGGCATCGATCGCGACGACCACTGCGCCGGGGCCCGGCCCGAACATCAGCGCCGTGGCGAACGTAAAGATGTCGGCGATCGAGAAGCTGACAGCAATCCTCGGCATTCGCAGCATCAGCTGGCTGCTGGCCGCCGTAAGCACCGCGAACAGCGCCCATCGAACGTCGGGCGGCGCCGACACCATCGACGCGATCGACGTCGCGAGCACCGCGAGACCGGCCGCGATCACGGATGCGAGATATACCTTCGGCGCAGGCAGCCCGGGTCCGCGCTGCCACCAGGGGCGAGCCTGACGACCGATCGCGTTGACCGTCGTCACGCGACCTGCGCTCTAGTCGAGTGTTTCAAATTGTCACACTATAAACCATATGCTTGCCCGTTTGAGCGCCACTATTAGTCTTATAGACGTATAGTGTCCTATGACAGAGCTTTGATATGTTCCATCTCGACTCACTCACGCGCATTCTTGTGGTCGCGTCGCCCGTGCCCTCAACCGCGAAGTTGAACACTGTGAACAACTTGCCAGCTTCGTGCCCCTGAATCGGTCGGCTGGCGACGCCCTTGCTGAACTGATTGCTGCAAGAGGAGTGTCAACATCTATGACCGCATCGAGCAGAAGGCTTCGAGTCTTCGTGGCGTGCCTGCTGATCACGTTGGCCGGACCTGCGTTCCGGACTGTTGTGGTGCACGCAAAGAAGCCGGCCATGAGCGCGGCACCAAAGCGCGACAAGCTCGATCTCGATCTGAAGAGGCGTCGACAGGCACATCGCGAGAACACACTGCGCGTCATCGTGCAGCCCGTCCCAGGCCGCCACGACAGCGCCGTCCAGAAGCGGCGCGCGCACGGCGACACGATTCACAGCGAGCACTCCATCGTCGACGCGTTCTCAGCGACGATTCACGCCGAAGATCTCGATGCGCTCGAAGCCGACCCTGACGTCGCGAACGTGTCCGCCGACGCGGTCGTCACGTCTGACTCGGCGAACGATGCCGCAGGCCTCGCAAGTCCGAGCCGCTTGTTGGAAACGCTCGGCCTCGATGCCGTCGATGACGATGGACCGTCGGGAAAAGACGTCGGCATTGCGGTCATCGACTCCGGCATGGAAGAAGGACCGGATCTGCACGGCGGCGAGCACGACAAGCAATACGTGTTCGCCGGGCTTCCCAAGCAAGTCCATCCCTACGACGACTACGGGCACGGGACGCATGTCTCCGGCCTGATTGGCGGCTCGGGAGAAGGTTCTGAGGCTGAGGGAAGAACGATCGACCGCGACGGCCACGTCCGCAAGATCAACGTTCGCGTCTACCGCGGCGTCGCGCCGAAGGCGCGGATCGTGAGCCTGAAGGTACTGAACGGCAACGGCGTGGGCCTGACGAGCGACGTCATCGACGCCGTTCAGTTCGCCACGCTGAACCGCGCGCGCCTGAAGATCGACGTCATCAATCTTTCGCTCGGGCATCCGATCTACGAGCCGCGTGCCACCGATCCGCTCGTGCTGGCGGTCGAGGCGGCCGTGCGTGCGGGAATCGTCGTGGTGGCGTCGGCGGGTAACTATGGACGGAACCCGGAAACCGGCGTGCAGGGATACGCCGGCATCACGTCGCCGGGCAACGCACCGTCGGCCATTACCGTCGGTGCAATCGACACGCACAATACCGTTTCGCGGCTGGACGACGAAGTTGCGTCGTACAGTTCACGAGGACCAACGTGGTACGACGCGGACGTGAAGCCGGATGTCGTGGCCCCGGGCCACGACCTCGTCGCCGCCGCCTCACGTGGTAGTTCGCTCTACGCCGGGTTGCCCAATCGGCGCGTCGTCGGGAGCAAGAAAGACAGCGAGTACTTGAGGCTGAGCGGCACCAGCATGGCTGCCGCCGTGACGAGTGGCGTCGTCGCGTTGATGATCGAGGCGCACCGCGATCATTTCAGACAGCCGTTGACGCCGAATGCCATCAAGGCGCTGCTCGAGTTTTCTGCAATCCCGATTGCCGGCGTCGATCGCCTGACGCAAGGGGCCGGCAGCATCAATGCGGCGGGTGCGATTCAGCTCGCCGAATCGGTGGACCCGTCGGCGCCGACGGGCGCGTGGTGGCTCGCGACCGGCGTCGACGGCTTCACGACGATCGACGGGACGGATCTGTCGTGGGGACAAACCGTCATCTGGGGTACCACGGTCATCTGGGGCACGACTGCCTACTACAAGCTCGACGCCTGGTCACAGACAGTGATTTGGGGCACCACCGTCATCTGGGGTACGACGGTCATCTGGGGTACGCAAACAGACGCGGTGTGGGACGACCCGCAGGCGTGGGCGACCACGGTGATCTGGGGCACAGGGTTACTCGACGTCGGCGCGGCCGATGACGGCACCGTCGATTGGGGCGCCGTCGGACCGACGACGGTCATCTGGGGAACTCTCTCGCCCTAGTCCAGGGATCGTGGAATAGAGATTGACGTTCGGCGCGACCGGGCGAAGCACCGCCATGGCTTCGGCCTTTCGCTCGATCACATACACGCCTTCGGGCGAGTCAAATGACCATCGGGCCGTCGCGCTCGAGGTCGGTGAAGATGCCGGCATGAATGGTCGTGTTGTTGCCGGTGAGGATCTTGGCGACGGGTGTGGTGTAGTTGTCGATGATCGAGACATCGTTGAAGTCGATGCCCCAGTCGCGCTGGTTTGCCAGCCGCACCGCCTCCGACGAGACCAACGGGGTCGCCCAAATGTACGCCTGCGGGAGCATCGCCACCTTCGCGGGTCGCTGGCGCTGTATCAGGACGAGGGATCTCCTCTCACCGAAGGGTTGGTGCAGGGATTCGTCCGGCGGGCGGCTCGGAAGGCCGGATTACAGAACAACGGACCGCACATGCTCCGCCACACGTTCTGTTCGCACTTGGCCATGAAGGGGGCGCCAGCGCGCGCCATTCAGGAACTGGCGGGGCACGCCGATCTCTCGACGACGCAGCGCTACATGCACCTGAGCCCGGCGGCGGTTGATTGTGCGATTCGACTGCTGGAGTCCACGGGGATCCTCGCGAGCCATGGCAACCTGGTGGCAACGGCAACGACCGACGCAGCGAAGTCCTCTCAGTAGAACAGCTTAGTTGGCGGAGAGAGAGGGATTCGAACCCGCGGCAGGCCTTTAGAATCAGAAACATGCAGGGATTCGATTGCCGCGGGCGCCACATTTGCCATACTTGCCGCGCCGCATTGGACCGGTTGCACCGGCGACTTCGATCCCCTTCGGAGCGGCAAAGGCTCATTGGGACAGGCGTTATGTCTTGGCCACCCGACTGTATGCTGACTCGATGACCACCTCCGAGCCGCTCCCGAACCTGCTCGGCTTGATCGCGAAGGTCCTCTAAAGCGAAACGATTTGGCGAGCACTATCAAGCGACACTGAACCACCTCGTTGCGCATTCGATTCAACGACCTATGACTCCGAGATGCTCCTCGATGTGAACCGTAAACCTCGGTGTTCGTCGTCGGTTTCGATCCCACCTGAGCGGTTCTTACACATTTCCTGTTTCAGTTAACGATTTCGATCGAGACGCTCTCCAGCGCGTCGAGACGAGCGAGTGCCAGTCTCCTCCCTGGAAAGTCTGATTGAACGGAGCCAGACAGCCGTACGTAGCGGCCGAACGTACAGCGGTCTACCGAAACGCCGTTCTTGCAGCGGATGGCGCCGGCATTGCGGGCGAGGCGTGGCCATCTTTATGGCTTCCAGTTCAACATCAGCGTGAGCGGTGGTGCGCCGGACTCAGCCTCCACGTTGATGAGAAACCGTCCATCGCGAGCAACATCGTATTGATGACCACGGCCAATCACGTTCGAGCCACCGCCGACCCGTCGCGTCTGGAACAGCACCACCGGCACGCCAGCATCAATCGCTGCCGAAGTGGGTCGAACAGCAACAGCCATCATCTTCGCGTCGGGGGCAATGTAATACAACTCGTTACCGTCGCGAGACCAACGCGGATAAACGCCACCGGCCGTCGAGATTGGCAATGGCCCGCCTTGGCCGGCAAATGGTCGCACGTAGATTTCGTATCGGCCGGTTTCATTCGACTGGTACGCCACCCAGCGCCCGTCCGGTGAGAACTGCCCCCAGAGCTCGTTCGCCGGGGTCCTCAGAAAAAGGGACGGCTCCTGTTTTCCCGCCGGCAGCACCCACAGATCCGTACCCGTTTTTGGATCGGGAACGTAGTACATGAGAAGTCGGCCATCGGGAGACCAATCGCAGGGCACCTTGACCTCTGGCGACTCAAACAGTACTTCGTCGCCGCCACCAGCGCCCAAGCGCTTCATGGACAGCCGTGCTGAATGCGATCCGGTTGATTCGAATGCGAGGCGGCTGCCATCTCGTGACCACACTGGAACGCGCGCGATATTCCCATCCGCTCCGTGCGTGAAGCGCGTCAGGTGGGTAGAGTCGAGCAGCCACAGGTCCGTCTCGTTCTGGAGCGTGCGCTCGGCAGCCACGCGATGGCCATCCGGTGACAGCGTGAAGGTCGATAGGCCGGACTGTTCGGGAGATCCGAGTGTGCCAAGCGCGTTGCCCGACCGATCGAACCACGAGAGCCGTGTCAACGATGGCCGCCCCGCCCGGTAGGCGATCACTGCCGCACTCGATGCGGAAAACGCACCGCTGCCGCTGATCGGATCGAACGCTACGGAGTCTACAACCGTAATCGGATCGCCGCCAAGCATGTGTCGAGACAGATCAAAGCGCTGCGCGAGGAGTGTACCCTGACGAACAAACAACAGCCAGCCAGGTTCGACGTATGCCGCTTGGGTGTCAGAGGCGAGGACTCGTGTCACCTCCGAAGATTCGAGCGTCCCCAAGTACACGCCGCGCACCGTATCAGCGCCGCCCATGAAGAACAAGAATTGTCGCCCGCCCGGCAGCAATTGCGGATGTCGGTGGCCCGTGGAGTCTGCCGCAGGCGAAGTTGCCGCCACCACGTTTCCTCCCGCGGCGTTGACGCGACGCAGTCCAGGTACAGGAGTGCTGGAGAAGAGAATCGTTCCGTCCGGACCCCATGTCGCATTGGTTCCGGCCAGGACGTAGGTCACGGTCTGCGGCGAGCCGCCTCGGGCCTCAATTCGCTTCAGATCGCTGTCGGCGAAAAACCCGATCGAGCGGCTGTCTGGCGACCAGAATGGGCTGCGCGCTCGTTCGGTGCCACTCAACACATGTGCGCCCGCCACGTCGAGGGCGCGCACCCACAATGCGGGCTGGCCCTGGTAGTCGGCCACATACGCGATCTGCCGTCCATCGGGGGACACCGAAAAGGCCCACAGGTCAGACGTCCACGGCGTCGTGATGTCGACGACGCGCTCCTCGGGTCGATCCCCGGAGGCGCGCACGAACCAGGTTGCCACGAGCACCGCCCCAAGAGCGAGCGCCAACATTGCGGCCGAGACAAAGACTATCCAACGGCGATGCGAGATCGTGACATTGGCCGAAGCGAACTCGTCAGTGTCCGTGGCAGCATCTTCGATCTCGATTCGCGCGTCGGCGATGTGGTGTAGTCGTCGGCGCTGATCCTTCTCCAGGCATCGACTCAGCACGCGCCGGATACTGGTCGGCACGCTCGACGGCAGACGTTGCCAGTCGGGCTCGCGCTCCAGAAGGGCCACCAACGTTTCCGCCACGGTTGCGCGATCGAACGCCGGATGCCCAGTCAACATCTCGTACAACACACAGCCGAAGGCCCACACGTCACCACGTCGGTCGATACTCTGACCGCGGGCCTGTTCGGGGCTCATATACGCCGGAGTACCTGTCATTCCGCCCGCCGGCGTCCGGGCAGCGGCCCCAATCGCCGCCTCACCGACATCGTGCAGGTTTGGAACGAGAGCCTTCGCCAGGCCAAAATCGAGCACCTTCACCATGCCTGCGACTGTGAGCTTGATGTTGGCGGGCTTCAGATCTCGATGGATGATTCCTTTCTCGTGCGCCGCCTCCAGCGCATCGGCGATCTGAAGTGCGATCGTGAGCGTCACGTCGAGCGGTAGCGGACCGGACGCGAGACGATCGGCGAGCGTTGGTCCTTCAACCAGTTCCATCACCACAGCGCGGATGCCGTCTGCCACTTCAAGTCCGTGAATCGTCGCGATGTGGGGATGGTTCAAGGCTGCGAGCAGGCGCGCTTCGCCCTCGAGGCGCGCCACGAGCTCAGGGCGATTCGCAAGCCCCATCGGCAGAACCTTGATCGCAACCTCGCGATGAAGTCGTGTGTCGACAGCGCGATACACCTCGCCCATACCGCCGGCATCGAGAGGCGCCACAATACGGTACGCGCCGAACTCCACTCCTGCGGCCAGTGCCGGCGCCTCGCCGGGCAACATCCCAGCCTCGTGCGCGCTCAGCGCGTCGACGGCGGGAGTCTCGGCGAAGCTGCCCGCTTCAGCGTGGGCTTCGAGCAATGACTCCACGTCCTCCTTGAGTGCATCGTCGTCGCGACACCGCTCGCGCAGAAACGCCGCCCGCTGCTCTGGCGCGCGGGCAAGCGCCGCGTGGAAGATCTCCTTGACCAGGGGCCATCGACTGCGTTCGTCCGTCATCCGCGCGAGCCCCGACCCTTGGTCATGCGGCGATACATCCACGCCCGCGCCGACTGCCATTCGCGCGTAATCGTTGCACGCGACAACGAGAGGACCGCTCCTACTTCCTCCTCCGAGAGTCCGCCGAAGTATTTCAGCTCCACGATGCGCGCCTGGCGTTCGTCGATGCGTCCAAGTTCGCGCAGCGCCTCGTCCAGCATCAGCAGCTCACAATCGGGAGGCGGGACGGCGCCAATCTCATCGTCGAGCGTCACTCTGATGCCGCCGGGCCGTTTCGCCGCGTGGCGGTCGCGCGCATGGTCAACCAGAATCCGTCGCATGATCTGAGCGGCGACTCCGAAGAATTGCGCGCGATTCGCCCACGCGACCCGGCGGTGTCCTATCAGCCGCAGATACGCTTCGTTGACGAGCGCCGTCGGTTGCAGGGTGTGATTCGGTCGCTCGCGACGCAGGTACGCGACGGCTCGTTTGCGCAGCTCGTGATGGACGAGCGGAACCAGTTCGTCCCGCGCCTGAAGATTCCCGACTGCCCATTGCTGTAGGAGGTGACTGACTCTGCGTGTGTCTGCCGTGCTCATAGAGTCTGTCTCTGCCCCACCACTGGCCTCCATCGCCCGGCTCACGACGCGAACTGCGGCCGTCAGCCGTGCATCGCCCCGATTATAGACCGCTTGTTCCTGCCCGCCGGCGGCTCGCCAATGACAATGAGGCAGTTTCTTCTCCGTTTACGCGTCAGGTGGATGGGTTCGTAAGTGCCGTCGCTCAGTCCTGTGTCAGTTACCGCCCTATAGTAGGCCACTCGTTTTCGCCCATAGGGGGCCAGACGTTTTCGCCCGAATGGGGACCACCCGTTTCCGGGCGATAGGGGGCCACCTGTTTTCACCGATTGGGGGCCACCCCACGCGCTTGCCGTTCTCCCCGTCGCCGAGTACAGCTCCCTCCTTTGGGAAGGGGGCGATCTTGGCGGGAAGGAGAGCGGACGTGTTGGAAATTCGCGAAGTGATCCGGCGACTGCAGTTGGGCGAGACCGATCGACGCATCGCTCGAGACTTGCAGGTCAGTCGGAAGACCGTCAGTAAATATCGGACCTGGGCGCACGGACAGGAGTTGTTAACGGGCGCCCTCCCGGATCCCGAGGCCTTGCAGGCCTTGCTGTCGACGACGGTACCCGTCGCGATCCCGCCGACGATCCCGTCGAAAGTGACGCCGTATCGGGACCAGGTGATCGCGTTGCGGGAGCGTGGCGTGGAGTGCCGGGCGATCTTCGACATTCTGCGCGAGCAACACGCATTCACGGGCGGCTATGGGTCGGTCTATCGGTTCGTGCGGCGGCTCGAGCAGCGCACGCCCGAGGCGTGCGTGCGGGTCGAAACAGGCCCGGCCGAGGAAGCGCAGGTCGACTTCGGGTACGCCGGGCTGCTCCGCGATCCCCAGTCGGAGACACTGCGCAAAGCGTGGGCCTTCGTGATGACGTTGTCCTTCAGTCGGCACAGCTATGTGGAGTTGGTCTTCGACCAGGAGGTCGCCACGTGGCTGCGGTGTCATCGCCGCGCGTTTGAATGGTTCGGCGGCGTCGTGCGTCGCGTGGTCCTGGATAATCTGAAAGCCGCGATCGTCAAGGCAGCCCTCTACGATCCCGTCGTCCAGCGCGCGTACCGAGAGTGCGCGGAGCACTACGGCTTTCTGATCTCGCCGTGTCGCCCGCGCACGCCGGAGCACAAAGGCAAAGTCGAGCAAGGCGGCGTCCACTATGTGAAGCGGAATTTCCTGGCGGGCCGGGCCTTCCGCGACGTGGTCGACGCGAATGAGCGCGCGCTGGTCTGGTGTGTCGAGACCGCGGGCCGCCGGATCCACGGGACGACGAAGGAGCCGCCGCTGGCGCGCTTTGACACGATCGAACGCGCGATGCTCCTCCCCTTGCCGGCGTCGCCCTATGCGCTCGCGACGTGGAAGCAGGCGAAGCTCCATCCCGACTGTCACGTCGTGTTCGATCAGGCGTTCTACTCGGCGCCGCACCGGTTGATCGGGCAGCGGCTCTGGGTCCGCGCCGCCGACACGAGCGTACGGATCTTTTATCAGCACACACTCGTCGCGACGCACCCGCGGGCGACGCGGCGTGGCCAGCGGCTGACGAATCCCGATCACCTCCCGCCGGCGAAGGTGGCCGGGCTCTTGGCGACGCCCGCCAGCTGCGTGCGGCGCGCGACGGAGATTGGCCCGGCGACCAGTGAGGTCGTCGGACGGCTCCTCGGCGAGCGCCCCCTCGATCGGCTGCGCACGGTCTTGGGGATCCTGAAGCTCGCGCACAAGTTTGCGCCGCGGCGTCTCGAAGCGGCCTGTGCGCGCGCCCTGCAGTACGACGACCTCGCCTACAGCACCGTGAAGCGGATCTTGGATCGCGGGTTGGATCAGGCGCTCGCGCCCGCGGCGCCGTTGCGCCCGGTGTCGTCGGCGCTCCCCCTGTTTGCCCGGCCTGTGACCGATTTCTTTCCCCCCACCGGAGGTGGCCCATGCAACTGAATCATCAGCTCGTGCCGAAACTCAAGAATCTCCGCCTGTCGGGCATCCTGGCCACGCTCGAGGTCCGGACGCAGCAGGCGGTCGCCGAGAAACTCTCGTACGTCGATTTCCTCGAGCGGCTGGTCGAAGACGAAGTCGAGCGGCGCGCGCAGAAGCAGCTGGAGCTCCGGCTCCGGCGCGCGACGGTCGATCTCGGCAAGACCTTGGAGGGCTTCGATTTCAGTTTCAATCCCTCCGTCAATCGGCAGCAGATCTTCGACTTGGCCACCTGTCGGTTTGTCGAACGCCACGAGACCGTGCTCATTCAAGGCCCGGCGGGCGTCGGCAAGTCCCATCTCGCGCAGGCGCTTGGCCACGAAGCGTGTCGTCGCGGTTTCGATGTCGCGTTCGCCTCCGCGGCGCGAATGCTGGCGCACCTCCACGGCGGGCGCGCCGACGGGACGTATGAGCGACGGTTGTTGATCTACACGCGGCCCGACGTGCTGATTCTCGACGACTTTGGACTCAAGCCGCTGCCGCCGGCCGGTCCCGAAGATTTCTACGACGTGATCAATGAGCGGTACGAACGCGGCGCACTGATCATCACCTCGAACCGGGCGTTCAGCGAATGGCCCGATCTGTTTCAAAGCCCCTTGCTCGCCTCGGCCGCGCTCGACCGGCTCGCGCATCACGCGCATCAGATCGTGATCACCGGCGACAGCTTCCGCGCCCAGGGCCGACGGCGCGACGGCAGAAAGGAGTGAGGGCGTGAACCGCGTGCACGGTGAGCAGCCTCCGATCGAGGGGATATCCACGCTCGGGTCGCCTGGCGATCGTCGCTCCTGGGGCTTCCTACGCGGTCGTTTTTTCGAACACGGCCTATGGATCCTGCCGGACCTATGCAAAACGCACAGACCGCGTTTCGCACAGGTCCTTGGACGGCGCTGAAGAGCGCGCCGCCCACAGGCTCCACAGGCCCTCATCGTGAATGCTGATCAGGACAAGAACAAGACCGGAGAACGGCAGGAGCGACGTGGTTGAAATGGCCCCCGATCAGGCGAAAACGAGTGGCCCCCTACGGGCGATAGTTGACAGTCCTGCGGATACGGCGACCTCAACGTCGTTCACGAGAGGGGAAGAACGTGAAAGCACGATCAGTACTCGTTGCACTCTGTCTCATGGCGTACTTGACGCTGGTGATGAGCGCCAGCACTGCCCAGGTCTCCTCAGCGGCAGCCGGGGCGCGACCCGTGGCCGATTCGAGAGGTCCGGAGTTCGATTGTGGCGGCGAGCCTTGCGCTGCGGTTGAACGAGGTCTTCGCGCATTCTTCGACCGGACGCTCGACGGCTTGGGCGGAAACGGACGCGCGTGTGCCGACTGCCACATGGCGGCTGACCGTTTCCAGCTCTCGCCCGCTAGTGTAGAGGCGAGGTTTCAGTTCCTTCAACGGCGGCGCCACCGCCATCCGGATGCCGACGATCCGCTGTTTCGCCCGATCGATGCAGACGATTTCCGGACCAACGGTGACAACGCCGACGATTTCAGCAATCTTCGCCAGAACGGGTTGGTCAGGATTACCCTGCCGCTGCCACCGAACATCAGGCTCATCGATCCCGCAACCAACACGGCGTCGAACGAGATGTTCGTGGACGTGTGGCGTATGGTACCCAGCGTAAACAACGTGGCGCTGACAGGACCGGATGGAAGCACTCCTGTGTGGCCACGCGATCCCAACCCGACCGGTGGATATCAGCTCGATGCGCGCGTCGGCACGCTACAGGAGCAGGCCCTAGGCGCGCTCACCAATCATGCCCGGATTCAGCAGGCGCCGTCGCAGCGATTTCTCGACGACCTTTCCTCGTTTCAGCGCGTCCTGTTCACGAACCATCGGATTCGAGCATTGTCCGATGCCATCAGACAGGGCTCGACGGCACTCCCAGATCCGGATCCTCCGCTCAACGAGTTGGAGCAGCAGGGCAAGGTCGTGTTCGTTCGCGCGTGCAGCCAATGCCACGGCGGTGCCGGACACTCCACCGCGGCATTCCCAGTGAATCGATTCAGCAACATCTCCAGTCAATGTCCCCGTCCGATTGATACGGTGACGCCGGCTCGTTTCGCCTTCGCCGCGTGCCCGCCGCGACTCGTTCGTAACGCACGAACCTACGAGATTGTGCTGTCGCTCCCGACGCAGGGCCCTACAGGACTCATTCCTGCCGGGACCAAGGTGCGTCGCACGAGTTCGGATCCGGGCCGGGCGTTGCTAACGGGGTTCGTTGGCGGCCCTAACCCGGATGACGACTGGGACAAGTTCGATGTACCCGGACTGCATGGGATCCGCTCGACCGCCCCGTACTTCCACAACAACAGTGCCGCGACGCTCGAGGACGTTGTCGATCACTATGTGCAGTTTTTCAAGCGAATCGAGGCACTCGCCGCGCCGGGCGTCGTATCGCCCGCCGCTTCGACCGACGGCGTGCATTTCGACCGCGCGCCGCGTCCCGAAGAGCGGCAGGCGCTCCTTGCGTATCTCCGCAAACTGTGAAGAGGGATACCTCGTCTGGGCGGAGAATTCTCATGCATGAAGCCGTGATTGCCGACCGCCGAACGCGCGAGACGCAGCAATGGTTCTCCGTCTGGATGGCGGGCGCATTTGTCTTGATCGCCTTTGCTGGTTTTGCACCGACCTATTGGCTGCAGCTGCCGGCGGGAACCTTTGTCGGCTCGCCGCTCCTGCACCTGCACGGGCTGTTGTTCTCCGCGTGGACGCTCTTCTTTCTTGTGCAAACGATATTCGCGGCGCGTGGAGAGCTCGACCGCCATCGGGCCTGGGGCCTGCTGGGCATCGCCCTCGCGACGGCCATGGTGTTCGTCGGCTTCGCGACGGCGGATCAAGGCCTGAGGAACCGGCTCGCTGCGGGCTTTGGCGATCAGGCGCGCGCCTTTCACATCGCCTCGACGTCGATGATTGCGCTCTTCGGTGTGCTTGTCATCGGCGCGATCGCCAACGTGAGACGGCCCGAGGTTCACAAACGACTGATGCTGCTGGCAACGGTTTCGGTGATACCGCCAGCGATCGCGCGATTGTTCTTTGCCGTCAGCGTTGGGATGGCCGCCGGTTTGCGTCCCGGTCTCGGACCGCCGCGAACGATCGAGTCAGTGCTCGCCCCAAGTCTGATCGCCGACGCCTTCATCCTTGTCGGCGTCATCTACGACTGGCGTACTCGCGGACGGCCGCATCCTGCGTACCTCATTGGAGGGGCTGCGATCATCGCGGTCCAAGTCCTGCGCGATCCGATAAGCACCACTCAATGGTGGTACGGCGTGGCGGACTTTCTCGCGCGGTTCGGCGGCTGACTCAACCGTCTGTATGCCTGCGGATGTTGCGGTCGGTCTGGCTTTGTGGGTTCGACACTCGCTTCGTGAGTGTCGCGATCGCGCCCAAGCGTTCAACGCTCGCAGGCCGACCTCACCGCCGCTACCCTCGACGCGTCAACACATGAGAGGCGTGATGCGACGTCCGCGCCATTGTCCCGCACGGCTACCATGTGGCAAGTTCAAATTCTGGTAGTCTGTGACGCTGTTCGCGCTCACTTTTCTCGAGCGCTACTTCGGAGGCCGTAACGAGATGCTGCGCAATGATCAACCAGACCTTCTTGTTGCTCATCACATCTCCCTTTACCGTGGGCTCTACTTCCCGAGCCCTTCTCGCATTTCGGCGGACTCGGATCGGGCATGCCTATAGAAATTGGACGTGTGGAGGCGATCTTCCGGTATCCCGTGAAGTCCATGGGCGGCGAACGACTCGAGGTCGCCGAGCTGGGCTGGTACGGCCTCGAGGGTGACAGACGCTTGGCATTCAGGCGGATTGATGACCGCAGTGGGATGCCGTGGCTCACTGCAACCAAGCTCCCGGACCTGCTCCTGTTTGCTCCGCACCGCCGTGAAGACGGTGCTCAGGGAGACCTTCCGATGCACGTTCGCACGCCGGATGGCGAAGAGATGCCTGTCTTCGGGGAGGAGTTGGCCACGGAGGTCGGACGCCGGTGCGGGGCTCCAGTGCAGATGATGCAGTTGAGGCATGGCATCTTCGATGAAGCGAGCCTCTCCGTGATCGCCTCCGATACGGTGCGCGAGATCGGACGACTCGCAGGGCGGAGCCTGGACATGCGACGATTTCGCCCGAATGTTGTCGCTCGTTTACTGCGATCGGTTCCTTTCCAGGAGGACGAGTGGTTGGGCGGTGTGCTCTCATTCGGCGAGGGGGACGACGCCCCCGCCATCGCCGTCACGACGCGCGACATTCGCTGCTCGATGGTGAACCTCGATCCCGACTCAGCGAGTCCTGCGCCAGAAGTGATGAAGGCGGTCGTTCGCGCGAATCAGAACAACGCGGGAATTTACGGCGCGGTCACTCGCATCGGTCGACTGGCGGTCGGACAGACCATACTCCTCCGTGCGGCGACCGAGAACAGGGAACGCGGGTGATCATCACAGTGACCAACTTTTACCGCGCAGTCGGTTTGGCCCTATTTGTCTCGGTCGCTGCCCCGGTGGCCGCGCAAGGACCGCAGGTTAGGGTGACTCTCCTGGGCACCGGTTGTCCACCCGCAGTCATGAACCGCTTCGGGCCGAGCACCTTGGTGGAGGCTGGAGATCAGAAGTTCCTCTTCGACGCTGGACGAGGCGCGCTGCAACGTCTCGTGGAACTCGGCGTGCAGTGGCAGGATGTCCAAGGGGTCTTCTTTACCCACCTGCACTCGGATCATGTGGTCGGTTTTCCGGATCTGTGGTTAACAGGTTGGCTAATAGTGCCAGGCCGCAATGTGCCGCTGCGGGTGTGGGGTCCGCGTGGGACCGCGGCCATGATGTCCCATCTCAAGCAGGCTTATGAGTACGACGTCCAAGTTCGTATTCAAAACGACGGTGCGTCACCTAAAGGCGTTGCGCTCCTCGCCAAGGACATCAGTGAAGGCGTGGTGTATGAGAAAGGAGGCGTGAAGGTTACCGCCTTCGAGGTAGATCACGCACCGGTAAAGCCAGCGTTCGGTTACCGCATCGACTATACGGGACGCTCCATCGTGTTGTCTGGTGACACCCGTGTTTCTGAAAACCTGATCCGGCACGCCCAAGGCGTGGATGTATTGGTGCACGAAGTCTTCGCGCCAGCGACCCTCGAGCGGGCAGGTGTCCCTCCGGGCCGTGCGAAGAACATCGTTGCCTATCACACGACCCCTGAGCAAGCGGGGGAGGTGTTTGCTCGGGTGAAGCCGAGACTGGCGGTGTATTCGCACGTCTGCATGCCAACCGCTACAGAGCAGGATCTGCTTCCCGCGACACGCAAGACATACGGGGGGCCGCTCCAACTTGGCGAGGACCTGATGGCAATCGACATCGGTGAGACCATCGACGTACGGAGGCCTCCCCGCGTTCCGCGGTGACCGCGCGCTGACTCCGCCGCCCCAGGCGCATTTTCTGTGGATGAGCCGCGATTTGATTTGTAACTCGGCCCTCCGCTTCAAGTTCTCGCGTGTCATGTGACGCCGCGCACCGGCCGGTCGTCGGCACGATGAGCACGCAGTGCGCGTACTCGTGGGCAAGAGCGAGGAACGTCTTGGCGGTATTATCTGGGCAAATCTTCAGATCTTGACCGAATGTTGAATCCTCTGCCGAGAGGAAATAGCCGGATTCTTTGACGGTCACAGCAGTCTTGGCGGGCGTCGCGGGCAGTTCCTCTCCTCTTAGGTGCCGCGTCCAGTGTGACTCGGTGCAATGCGGTGGCTAACAGCCGCCTGATTTCGTTCCAAAACGTCAACAAAAGCGCCGATCGCTAAATGGCCCACTCTCGGTAGAGCGAGGTGAAAGAGATAAGTCTTTTGTATTTAAATGGCTTGTGAACTGGCGGAGAGAGAGGGATTCGGTCTCTCGGTTGGCCTTTAGATTCAGAAACATACAGAGATTCGATTGCCGCGCGCGCCATACTTGCCGCGCCGCATTGCACCGGTTGCACCGGCGACCTCGAGCCCCTTCGAAGCGGCAAAGGCTCATCGTGGACGGGCGTTATTGTCTTAGACGGGTAAGGCCTATAGACAAAGTATGTAGCCAGCCAAGACGGATGCATCGTGTTTGATCGTGTTTCCAGGTCGCGCTCGGGATACTGCCCGGCATCGTTCTCGGCTGGAGCCAAGCTGGAGGGCATGCGTAGAAGAGGGTCCTTAATCTACGCATGATAGGCGTAGATTATCGTTGACCGTGCGTTGAATAGAGCCCATAATCTACGCATGTGGTGCGTAGAATGAGTTCCTATATCCATCAGCTGGCGGAATGGCCCCATTTACAATGGGATAGGGAGGCCCTGGCCGAGCCCTTGGCTCAGATCCGGCACCGGCAGGGCCGGCTATTGGGCCGTATGGAAAGCCTTGGCTTTTCGCTCCAGAAGGAAGCCGAGCTGCGGACCCTGACCCTGGACGTCCTCAAATCAAGCGAAATCGAAGGGGAAATCCTGAACCCGGATCAGGTGCGATCGTCGATCGCCCGCCGTTTGGGTCTCGAGGCAGGCGGGGCCGAGCCGGCCGATCGTTACACCGAGGGCGTCGTGGAGATGATGCTGGACGCGACCCAGAATTTCGACAAGCCGCTCAGCGCCGATCGGCTGTTTGGCTGGCAGGCTGCGATGTTTCCAACGGGCCGCAGCGGTATGCAGAAGATCCTCGTGGGGACCTGGCGCGACGACTCCGGCGGTCCGATGCAGGTTGTTTCTGGTGCGGTGGGAAAAGAGAAGGTGCACTACGAAGCGCCGGCGGCTTCCCTGCTTGAATCCGAGATGTCCACGTTCCTGGCCTGGGCCAATGACGGTGGGGACAAGACGGATGCGGTGCTGCGGGCTGCGCTCGCGCATCTGTGGTTTGTGACTATCCACCCGTTCGATGACGGCAACGGCCGTATTGCACGCGCTATCGCTGATTGGGCGCTGGCGCGCTCGGAGAACAGCCCGCAGCGTTTCTACAGCATGTCGGCGCAGATCCGCCATGAGCGGAATGCGTACTACGACATCCTGGAGAAAACGCAAAAAGGATCGCTGGACGTGACGCCGTGGATGGAATGGTTTCTGGGATGTTTGGGCCGTGCGTTCGATGGAACGGAGACCACTCTTGCCTCGGTCATGCGGAAGGCGCGTTTCTGGGAGCGCCATGCCACACTCCCCATCAACGATCGGCAGCGCGATATCGTGAACCGCTTGCTCGATGGGTTTGAGGGACATCTCACCACCGTGAAATGGGCGAAGCTGACCAAGACTTCCCATGACACAGCGCTTCGTGACATTCAGGAGCTGATCGCCAACGGCATCCTGAAGAAGGACGAGGCCGGAGGGCGAAGCACGAGCTACTCTCTGGCGGAGAGTTGATCGGTACGAGGCGGCGGCTCTGTTCCGCCGCCTTGTGGCGCGCTTGGACGCTGTTTAACGGTGGCCAGAGTCGAGGGGAACTGACATCTCAATCCACGCGCATTACACACACGCCGATGCCGACCACGTGTTTCGATCAATGTTCATCAAGGACATTGAATGGTTGCGGGGGCTCGCAACCACCATTGTCTGCAGCTTTGGCACCCCGTGGCCTGACCAGTCGCGGCAGCTGTCAACGCAATGGCTCGACCTGAGCCTCCACCGTCCTGGCCTCGGGTGTCGTGACCGCGCCTGGCTGCTTCGCCGCGCGCCCAACATGCTGCTGATCCCCGGCACGTCGTCGGTCACACATCTCCGAGAGAACATTGCGGCAGCGGAGCTCAATCTTCCCGACACCGCGCTCGAAGCATTGGGCGGTGGGGCAAGCATCGCACTCAATTCGAATGAGCGCGGCTAACCCACCGCGCGTGGAGCGGGAGTCGTCGCTACCGCGGCTTGCCGAACCGCCTCGCGACGCCGAGGAGCCGATCGCGTACGAGCACTGGGGTTTCGCCGGCACGCGGCTCCTGACGGGTCGAGCGTCACTTCTCGTCGCATTCACCGGCGCCGAAACCATCTACGGAGACATCGTCCGTTCCGCTCGCAACATGGCGCACGCGAACACGCCGCTTCAACGCGCCGTGCAGCGGCTTGTCTCGACGCTGGTCATCGCGGCGGTTGCCGCGTGCGTCATCCTCGTCATCGCACGCCTCGTGCAAGGCCACGGGTGGCTGGACGCGATCATCAGTGCGGTCACACTCGCGACTGCGGCGTTACCTGAAGAGTTTTCGGTGATCTTTGCGTTCTTCCTCGGCGTCGGAGTCTATCGCCTGGCGAGGCGTGGGGTCCTGGTTCGACGGGCTGTCTCGGTTGAGAACATCGGGCGGGTCACGACGATTTGCTCAGACAAGACGGGCACGATGACGGAAGGGACGCTGCGACTCATGCATCAGGATCCCGCAGTTGGTCTGACCGACTTACGCCTGCTCGCGCTGGCGGCAACGGCATCGCGACGCGACCATGGCGATCCAATGGACGCTGCGGTATTCGCGAGGCTTGATGAAAACGCTGCGGTTGTACGAGCGGGGAACGCACTCGCGACATTTCCGTTCACCGAGGCGCGGAAGCGTGAGACGACGATCGTGAGCGATTCGACTGGCGGCCGAAGCGCCGTGACAAAAGGCGCGGCCGAATCCGTGCTCACGATGGTCCGCGCGGTCTCAGTCGAACGGGAGCAGTGCTTGGACCGTATCGCCACCTTGGCGCGGTCCGGACACAAAGTGATCGCGTGCGCGTCAACCACTCCCCGCGTCGATCAAGCTGCGGACGTCGAACCTGTCGGAGGATACGAGATGGCTGGACTCCTTGCCTTCGAAGATCCGCTCCGCGCCGGTGTCGCCGAGGCGGCGGCAGAATGTCGGGCCGCTGGGATTCACACAATCATGGTCACTGGTGCCACCCACTCACCGCGTCCGCGATCGCCCAGGAAGTTGGTCTGGGCGCGGGATCACCGACGGTGATCTCTGGCGAAGAACTGGAGGCGTCGCTCGCGCGCGGCGAAGCGGTAAAGCTGCGCCAGGTCGACGTGATCGCCAGAGCAGCGCCTGCCCATAAGCTCGCACTGGTCCGAGCCTTACAGCAGACGGGCGAAATCGTCGCGGTGACAGGTGACGGTGCCAACGATGTACCCGCTCTTCAGGCCGCCGATGTTGGCGTCGCGATGGGTGAACGCGGAACGCGCGGTGCGCGCGAGGTCGCATCCATCGTATTACTCGACGACAACTTCAGCACGATCGTGCATGCGATTGGCGAGGGCCGGCAGCTCTTTCGCAACCTCCAACTGAGTTTTCAGTAACGTACTCATCTTACACATTCCTTTGGTCGTCACGGCGGCCCTCGTGCCTCTCGTCGGCTACCCGCTGCTCTACTCGCCGATCCACATCATCTGGCTCGAGATGATCATCCACCCGACGGCACTATCGGCGGCCAGGATCGTCTTCCTGGGCACTGTCGTCCTTTCGATATTGCTGATCCAGATCGCACCGATGTCGGCCCTTCTGCGACTGACGCCGCTGCACCTTGACGACTGGGCCCTCGCGAGTGCGGCCGCAGCCACCGCCGCCGCGCTGCCTGCGGGCTTCAGCACCTTGAGGGTCGGACGTGTCCGTTCCGAACCGGAACCGCCTGCGCGCCTCCTCGGAACCGCAGATGCGTGGGGGCGTGCGGCTGCGGCTTTCCGTGCGACTCGAGACATCAGACAGCGGCAGGAAGTCGTCGACGATCATCACTTGATCGCGCCGTCATCTTCGATGAAATGCGCGGGCGCCGTGTGCCGAATGGGACACCGCGGCATTCACACCACCGTACCGAACAGCCTGCCCACGATAGCGGTGATGCCCATGGCCAGTGCTCCCCAGAAGGCCACGCGCAGAGACGCCTTGAGCACTGGCGCTCCGCCCGTACGCGCCGAGACGGCACCGAGGGCGATGAGAAACACCAACGAGGTGGCGGCCACCACCGGAACCAGCCGTGGCACGGGTGACACGAGCGCGGTCAGCAGCGGCAACGCTGCACCCACGGCGAACGTGGCAGCCGACGTCAGGCCGGCCTGCACAGGGCGCGCGCTCACAGTTTCGGACACGCCGAGCTCGTCGCGTGCGTGAGCCCCGAGAGCGTCGTGCGCCATCAACTGCTGAGCCACCTGCGTGGCGAGTTCCAGCGTCAGCCCCCGCGCCACGTAGATTGCGGTCAGTTCCTGTCTCTCGAATTCGGGCTGGGCACCCAACTCGCCCCGCTCGCGCGCCAGATCCGCCTGCTCGGTGTCGTACTGCGAGCTGACCGAGACGTACTCGCCGGCGGCCATCGACATCGCACCGGCAACCAGACCCGCAACACCGGCAACAAGCATCTCGTTGCGCCCGGCACTCGCGGCCGCCACGCCGACGATGAGACTTGCCGTGGAGACGATGCCGTCGTTCGCCCCCAGGACCGCGGCGCGCAGCCAACCGATCCGTTCCGTCCGGTGTCGCTCGGGATGCGTGACTCGAGGCATCGTCCGCCCTTTCACTCGTCAGTGTGATAGCCGCGCCTGATCGGTTTCACGCGTTCGGCTCTTCCAGATCTCCAGCAGCACGATGGTAACGGTAAGGGCCATCGGTCCGAGAATCAGGCCGGACGGGCCGAAGACAATCAAGCCACCGACGATGGCCATGAACGCGGGGATCGTGTGGAGCTTCAGCCGGTTTCCAACCAGGATGGGATAGATCACGTTGTCGATGCCGCCAACGACCACTCCACCCCAGAGGGCCAGAATCAACGCTTTCACCCAGCTGCCTTCCAACGTGAGCACGAGAGCGGCCGGGACCCATACGACAAAGGCGCCCAGCACCGGGACCACGGCCAGCGCGGCCATCACGAGTCCCCAGAGCAAGGGCGCCGGCAGATCCAGCCACCAGAACATCAATCCCCCAAGTGAGCCCTGGACCGCGGCCACGGTCAACGTGCCATACACCGTGGCGTAAACAGTATCGCCCACGCGGCTGAGCAGACGGTCCATTTCCGTTTCGGAAAGCGGCGACAGGGATCGCAGCAAAGCAAGTACTGCGTGATGGTCGCGCAAGAAATAGAACAGCAGATAGAACGTCAGCAGCAGCTCGACCGCCTGTATCACGGAGCCCTTGATGAAAGCCCCGGCGACACTGCTCAGCCCTGTCGCGATCGTGCCGATGATTCCAGGCAAGTCGATCTGCTGCCCGATCCGCTGGGCGAAGGGTGCGAGGCGCGGGTGGCCATCGAGGAGGCGCTGCCACTCACCGGAATCGACCCTGGCCTTCATGGCGTCTGCACCCGCCGCGGCTTCCGAGACCAGGCGTTGCCCCATGAACGCTGCTGGCACGATCACAATCAGGGCGATCACCAAGACTGAAACTGACGCCGCGAGGTTGGAGCCCTTCAACATGGACTTCAGCCACCGGTGGACGGGCATGAACAGGACCGCGAGCGCCAGCGCCCAGGTCACAGCCGACACGAACGGCAGCGCCATCCGGTAACAGAGATAGAGACCGAGGGCGGTCGCGGAAAGCAGCACGAGCATGTGGAGCTGGTTGCGTAAGCCCCCATCGCCGGCCTGTTTAGTGTCCATGCAGTCAGAATGACGTCGAGGTCGCTGCCTAGTCAATCGAGGTTTCAACGCCCGGGCGAACAGGATGATCTGGTTCTTCGAGCCGCGAGTTGCGACCGGCTGTTTGGTTATGACGAGGACTGTCTCCAAGCCATGATGGCAGCTCGGGTCGACCTCTCAACAGAACAGTCGGGCGCGGCCCAATATGAATCACACCACCGACTGGGCGAACACTCCGCGACCTGCGCCCCGTATCCACACACAGTCGAGGAAGCCGGCACCGCGATCGGCACCGACGTGCGACGCCGCCTGACCGAGCGCGAGGCTCGCGTCCGGCTCCAGCACCACGGTCGCAACGAACTGACCCGGGCTAGCCTTTTTTTCCACCGACCAGCAGAAGGGCGCCGCCAATCACGATCGCGCCCACGCCAGCCCACACCGGGATGTTGACCGTCTCTTTGTCTTTCACTGACAGCTCGAGCGGGCCCAGCTTGGCGTCATGAGTGTCCTTGGTGTAACTGAAACTGCCATACACCAACCCCAGGACACCAGCCGCAATGAGCACGATAGCCGCCATTTTGACTGCAGTCATCTGTTTCCTCCTGCGTAGAAAAGCGGGACTCAAGTTGAGTGCCGCGGCGGAACGTCTAACGGATCATCATGCCACCGCCCAGGTTGCCGGTGAGCCAGAGGATCAGCAGGATAATGCACACAAGACCGAGCAAGCCGCCCCCGTAGTGCGGCCCGCCCCACCCAGCACCGCGTCCGTAGTAATAGCCACCGCCGCCTCCAAAGAGAAGCACCAGGACAACAACCAACAGGATCAGCATGACGGCACCCTTCCCCTTCTTCCAGTCGACGTCCTACTCGGTCGTCTTGCCGTCGAAATGTTCGTTGTCGGCCTCCGCATCCTCGCGGGTATGGTGGACAACGCCGTCTCGATGATTCGGCGGCGCATAGAGCGTATAGAGCTTCAATGGACCCGTGCCGGTATTGATGATGTTGTGATTCGCCCCAGCCGGGACGACGACTGCAAAGCCCGCTCGGATCGCCGTCCGCACACCGTCGAGAATCGCCTCACCCGTGCCCGCTTCGACGCGAAAGAACTGGTCGAGCGTATGGACCTCGGCGCCGATCTCTTCCTTGGGCTTGAGTGCCATGACGACGAGTTGGCAGTGCTTGGCGGTGTACAACACACGCCGAAACTCGTCGTTCTTGACCGCGAGATCCTCGATGTCTTGCACAAAGCCTTTCATCACGACTCCTTTGTCACTGACCCACCGGGCCGCTCATGCCGCCACGTGCCACTAGTTCTTGCGTTCCTTGCCGGAGTACCGGTTCAGCAGCTCCAGCAACTTCGCGGCAGCCTTGGGTGGACGCACGCCCTTCGTCACAATCTCGCTGTTCTCCAGTTTCTTGCCATACAGCGTGGCGTTGTCATCCAAGTCTTCGCGCAGGGTGGCTCCCTCCAGCGCGACGCCCGCAAACAACCCCTGCGACCGCGACCACGACAGGATGTCCGCGTGCATTTGCGCGTCGGTTTGGGCCGTGGCGGTGCGACCCACGGGGCCAGCCGCAACCGAGCCTTCCGCGCCCAAGGTGAACTTGCTCGCCAGCAACTTCTCCGCGCCCCGTTCACTCATGACCAACATGATCAAGTCCGTGGACGACGCGCCGATCTGGAAGCCCACGCTCCCGCCCTCGATGCGGACCGTGGCGGGCGCCGACCAGCCCGCGCCGCTCTTATTTCGACAGGACAGGTACCCTTTCCCGTATTTCCCGCCAACGCCGAGCGCCGCCGTCTTGAGGTCCGGGACAATCACAATGCAGTGGGCGTTCTGCAAGAGGTCCTGTGGGATGCCCTTATCCGGTGATCCCATGATCTCGGAAAACACCGCCGCCGCTTCGTCCAGGCGCTTGGCTGGTTCATTGTCCACCGCCAGGAGCGGTGTCAGCGCCAACGTCGTCACGATTGTCGTCGCCATCATCAATTTCATGTCGCACCGTCCTTCTCTCTTACGTTGACAAATCATCGGTCCGTGCCGTCTCTCCAACGGCGCCTTAGCGGTTCACGGTGGTGTCGAGCACGTCGTTGATCGCTTTCGACGCGTCCGCGGCCAGCGCGTTCGCATCCTGATTGAGCTGACCGGCCATGCGCTGCGCCTCGTCGATCTTCGCCAGGGCGAGCTCCAGTGGTTTCGTATCCGCCTGGCGCCCGAGACCGTTGAGTCGCGCCACGGCAGCGCGCAATGCACTCCGAGCCGCCTCAAGATGGCGGCTCGCTTCACCAAAGTTGACGCTGTAGATGTCCAAGCGAGCATCGAGCACGGCGGCGCGCCCAACGAGCAAGCCGTCGCGCAGCTCAGCGATCTGGAGTCCGCGATTGAGGTCCGGCCTGCCCGACGCGCCCCACACCCAGCCGGCACCGAGTGCCACGACCAGTGCGACACCGACCCCAAGGATGCGCGTCATCATCCCGCCAGAGGCCAGTGCCTCTCCTCCCACTCCGGCGCCTGTGGAATGGCCGGAGATGCGGCGATTCGATCGCCGCCGTGAACGACGTGGAGACGGGCGGGGTTGACGTGGAGGACTCCGCTGTGCTCCTCAACGAAGCCAAGCTTCTTGAACTTGCCCATAAAGACGTTCACACGTGCGCGTGTGGTCCCGACCATTTCCGCGATGATGTCTTGTGGGAGGTCAGGCAGCGCGCATCGGCGCGGACGCCGCTGATCGCAGTTGGCAAGTACGAGCAGCGTGTGCGCCAGGCGCTGCTCGCTGGAATGGAAAAGCTGATCGGTCAGATTGGCTTCGACACGGGTGTTGCGCGCGAGGAGGTGCGCGATGAATCGATCCACGAGTCCAGGCTGCGTGCGGAGCCGCCGAATCATGTTCGCCTTCGCAACGACGAGTACCTGCGTGGTGGTCATGGCCGTCGCGCTCTGCCGCCGCTCGCCGCGGCCGACGAGCGCCTCCTCACCCAAGAACGCGCCAGTTCCTAGGAGACCGCAGATCGCCTCCTTGCCGCTGCGCGCCGTCACGGCCAGCCATACCCGACCGCTTTCGATGTGCATCACGCTGTCGCACGGGTCACCCTGGAGGAAAATGGCGGCTCGTGGTCCGTATTCGGCGATGGCGAAAGGCGTCGCCGTCGACTCGAGCAGGGCGCGCACATTCCACGGGCGGCGGTCGATCTGGGGTTGCATCAGCGGAAGCCTTTCAGAAGTGCATCGTCAGAACTTCAGCACTACGCCGACGCTCGCGCGCCCGTAATTGAGCTTCGCGTTGCTCAGCGTGAACCCCAGGACCGTGAGGTCCTGAAAAGCGTGGACATAGCGAAGGTCGCCGCGAATGCCCACGTGAGGGCCAATGAACCCGATGACGCCCCCGCCGACGTCCCATCCGAGACCGTTGTTGCTGGTCGTGAAGACGCTCGTCGTCGTCAGATCGACATGGGTCTTGATCAGGCCGATCCCGCCCTCTACGTAAGGGCGCACCGGACCAATCTTGGGCACCACCATGACGTTGCTCATCAGCGTCAGCACACTCGACGAGAGTCCCGCCGCTGTGCCGAAGAAGTCGGGCGCGTACGCGATCTCCTCCTCGAAGCCCAACACGTTGCCCATGACGCCAAACGAGACGCTCGCGTTGATCCTTTTGTCCTGGCAGCCGGTCAGGTTTGGACACTGCGCGTCGCCGCCGAAGTTCAACCCGACGAGTGGACTGATAAAACCCTGCGCCCGCGCCGGCGTGGCCGTGCCGATGGCGATGCCGATCGCCAACACGCCGAGCCGTAGCCATCGTCCAATAGAGTCGTGATTCGTCCGTTCCATCGCACTACCCATCCGTTCGTAGAGGCCGCAACGTCCGACCGATGACCGACGTCAGTCAGGTCGCCGACGTTTATGAAAAGCCTATTTCTTGATGACGTTGCCAACGTCTTCGATGGCCTCGCCAACCTTCCGCCTGACGCGGCCCACGGCCGCCTGGGTCTTTCCGGCGACTTCGTCAATAACGCCTTCGTCGTGCAGGTCAGGATCGCGCGTGAGCGTGCCGGCCGCCTGTTTGATCTTGCCTTTGAGTGCTTCGGCCTTACCTTCGAGTTCATCGCGATTCATAAATGCTCCTCTCCTTAGCTCTCGTTCTGCTTGCAGCCAGTCGTCGACGTCGTGTCCGTCCTCACAGTCACGGGCAAGGTACAGCTCGTATGCACGGCGGGCGATGTCGTGCTCGGTCACGTTCGCAGACCGATCGAGCGGCGCCGACTTAAGTGACGAGGGATCGAGAGTAGGGCTGGCCGCAGAGCGCCTCTTTCCGTTCGTTGATTTCGTCATCACAATGATCTTGTCAGCACACGCGACAGCCGGTGAGCGGCATGCCACGCGGGCGCATGACGCGCCGCGCGGTGTGAAGGAATCTGAAAGACGTGCGGTGTGTCGGCCGCCTGTGAACGCGTGGCAGCGAGCAAGTGCCGCACTTCGCCCAGCAGGTCATTCGGGAGACACGGCTTTGGCAGGAAGACGTCACACCCCGCGGCCTCCGCACGCTCCCGGTCTTTCGGCCACGCACAAGCGGTTAGCACGATGACGGGCGTGGACCTCGTACGGTCGTCGTGGCGCAAGCGCGAAACGAGTCCAGCGCCATCCATCGGCTTGTCGAGATTCATGCCCGTGACCACGATGTCGGCCTGGGGCGCCAGCATGAGGGCATCCCTGGCATCCGAAACCGGGATCACCGCAAGCCCGTAGTAACGCAGAAACTCCGCATACATTTCCAAGCTGTCGTCACGCGACTGTTGGACGAGCAGGATCGCCGGGCGCCGAGTCGTGGGCTGTGATGTTCGCGGCATTTGATCGAACCGTCGACGCAGGACGCAAGCTTTGTGCCGCTCCCTCGCACGTGAAGACAGCTACATACCTGCGGCTTGTGACTCGACAAGCGGGATATTTCTCTCGTCCCTGTGGAAGAGTCCGCGGGCGGTGGCCGGGTGGGGACGTCAAAAGCTGCTGACCATGCCCGAAGCGGCTCGATCCGCAGGAAGCGCTATCGGCCGTGACGGACGTCACGGTCGCGACTTCCCTGACGTCAGGTGCGGAGCGAGCGAGAGGACGCCGGTGCCGATCATGCGGCGGCTCCTTTGCATTTTCCGCCGCCGGATTCTCGTCATTGCCACGCAGACGCTATGCCGGTGACACGCCACGTCGAACGCCATTTCACGTTAGGGGACACGGTCCGCGACATCGTCATCGGTATGTCGGACGGCCTGACCGTGCCATTTGCGCTGGCCGCCGGCCTGTCCGGGGCCGTTGAGTCCACATCGATTGTCATTACGGCAGGTCTGGCGGAAATTGCCGCTGGATCGACCGCGGTGGGCCTCGGAGGGTATCTCGCCGCCCGGAGTGACGCCGCGCATTACGCCAGCGAGCGGCGCCGCGAGCAAACGGAAGTCCGGGACATCCCGGCTGCGGAAGCGAGAGACGTCGCCGATGTGCTCGCGTCGGACGGCGTCAGCGCGGAGGCCGCGGCCCCCGTGGTACGCGCACTCAAAGAGCGGCCCGAGGCGTGGATCGACTTCATGATGCGGAAGGTCGCGTGAGCGTGCCTGACACCACCGCGCCGTACTGGAGTCTCGAAGCCGGCGATCTCAGCACCTCGCTCGGATCGGGCCCGAACGGGCTCACGGCGGCGCTTGCGGCCGAGCGACTGGCCGCCGTGGGTCCGAACAGCGTCGAGGACGCTCAGCGTCTGAGTCCGCTGCGCCTGCTCTGGAGGCAGGTCGGAAGCCCCCTCGTCCTGATCCTGATCTTCGCCGCGACGGTGTCGCTCAGTCTCTCCCAGTGGGTGGACGCAGGGATCATCCTCGCCATCGTAGTCGGTTCCTCGCTGCTCGGCTTCTACCAGGAGTTCCGAGCCTCCGCGGCGGTCGAGGAGCTGAAGAAGCGCCTCGCGCTCACCTGCCGCGTCGTGCGCGACGGCGTCGAAGGCAGCGTCCACGCCGACGCCATCGTGCCCGGCGACGTCCTCGTCCTTTCGGCGGGCAACCTCATTCCCGCCGACGGCCGGATCCTCGAGGCGAGCGACTTCCTTGTCAGCGAGGCGAGCATGACCGGCGAATCGTTCCCTGTGGAGAAGCAGCCGGGGGTCGTCCCCGCCGATGCGCCGCTCGCCCAGCGGACGAACGTCGTGTTCCTCGGCGCGTCGGTGCGCAGCGGCACGGCGAGGGTCGTCGTCGTCGAGACGGGGCGGCGCACCGCGTTCGGCGCGATCGCTGCACGGCTGCGCGCGCGGGAGCCCGAAACCAATTTCGCCCGTGGGCTCCGGCAGTTCGGCTACCTGTTGATCCGCTCGATGGTCGTGATCATCCTCTTCGTCCTGACGGTAAATCTTCTGCTCCACCGTCCGCTCATCGAGTCGCTGCTTTTCTCGGTCGCCCTCGCCGTCGGTCTTTCGCCGGAGCTCCTGCCCGCCATCGTGAGCGTCACGCTCTCGGCCGGCGCGCGGGCCATGGGCAAGGAGGGCGTCATCGTCCGCCGCCTGGACGCGATCGAAAACCTGGGAAGCATGACCGTGCTGTGCACCGACAAGACGGGCACGCTGACCGAAGGGACGATCGTCCTCGCCGACGCCACGGATCCGATGGGGCGCACGTCGGCGGCCGTCCGGCAGCTCGCGTTCCTCAACGCGGCCTTCGAGACCGGCATCGACAACCCGATTGACGCGGCGATCGTCACGGCCGGGGAAGCCGCGGGACTGTCGACCACCGGCCACGCCAAGATCGACGAGATCCCCTACGACTTTCTGAGGAAGCGCCTGACGATCGTGATGGCCGAGGGAGCCGATCCCGAGCGCCACCTCGTCGTCACGAAGGGCGCGTTCTTGAACGTGCTCTCGATCTGCACGCAGGTGCAGCGCAAAGGCGCCGTGCTCCCGCTGACCGACGTCGCCACCGCCGAACTCTCCGCGTACTACGAGGCGAAGGGCAAGGCGGGCTTCCGTGTGCTCGCGCTCGCGACGCGTGCCGTCTCGGCCAAGGGAGCTTATCAGCGCGACGACGAGGCCGGAATGGTCTTCGCGGGCTTCCTGCTCTTTCTCGACCCGCCCAAGGCTGACGCGGCGCGTGTGCTCGGCGACCTCGCGAAGCTGAAGATCGAGCTCAAGGTCATCACGGGGGACAACCGTTTCGTGACGGGCCACCTCGCCGAGACCGTTGGGCTCGACCCGACGTCGATGCTCACGGGCGACGCGCTGGCGAAGCTGGACGACGAGGCGCTGTGGCACGCGGCGCCCAAAACATCGCTCTTCGCCGAGATCGATCCGCAGCAGAAGGAGCGCATCGTGCGCGCGCTCCAACGCACGGGCCACTCGGTCGGCTACCTCGGGGACGGAATCAACGACGCCCCCGCGCTGCACGCGGCCGACGTCGGCATCTCGGTGGACCAGGCCGTGGATGTCGCACGCGAGAGCGCCGACATCATCCTCTTGAAGCGCGACCTCGACGTCCTGCGCACGGGCGTGGCGGACGGGCGCCGCACGTTCGCAAACACGCTCAAGTACATCTCGATTACGACGAGCGCGAACTTCGGGAACATGGTCAGCATGGCGCTCGCGGCGCCGCTGCTGCCGTTCCTGCCGCTGGTCGCGAAGCAGATCCTGCTCAACAACTTCCTCTCTGACGTGCCGTCGATGGCGATCTCGACCGACCGGGTCGACGCCGCGCGCGTGACGCACCCGCAGCGCTGGGACATCAAGCAGGTCCGACGCTATATGGTCGTCTTCGGACTCCTCAGCTCCGCGTTCGACCTCCTGACCTTCGCCGCGCTCCTGCTGATTTTTCGTGCCGGCGAGGCCACGTTCCAGACGACGTGGTTCGTGGTGTCTCTGCTCACCGAGCTCGGCGTCGTGCTCGTCCTGCGCACGCGAGGGCCCGCGTGGCACAGCCGGCCGAGCGCCCTCCTGCTCTGGACGACGGTTGCCGCCACAGCGTTCGCCCTCGCTACCCCGTTCTTCGGGCGCGGGTCGACGCTGTTCGGCTTCGTCCCGCTTTCGACCGTCGAGATGGGCACCGTCGTCGGCATCGTCATCGCCTACCTGGCCGCCACCGAGGTAGCCAAACGCTGGTTCTTCCGTGCCCGAGGCCCGACGCCCGCCTGACGATTCGAAGCGTCGCATCGCCGTCAAGGGAACATCTCGTACTCGAGTCCGCATCCACGTGGTGACGTCAACAACAGCAGGATGACGATCGTCTCGGCGAATAGTGTGTTGTGGAGCGGCGAAATCTGCATTGCGAACCAGACTATTATCGGGGTCGCGCGTACTAAAGGATGAACGGTGCTTCGAGCGGCACGGAGGCAGCCCCGTGGAACGGCATCAGCCGCGGCGTGAAATCGCTCGCGGTCGAGACGCCGAGACCTCGCCCACGTAGACGTAACGGGTGGTTGAGTCGATCAGACGCTCGGTGCGCGTCATGGGCTGTCGTACCGGCGCGCCGCCGTTCGGTCCTTCGGCGTAGAGCTCCATGCGTGCGTGTGCGGGTCCTCAAGTACGCCTCCGCGCCGAGGCGCGATCCCAAGATGCAAGGTGAGCCCTAAGACAACGCTACGGCACGGTACGTCGGCCCGAGCACGCGACCTCGAACACCCCGAAGGCCGCAGGTACCAGAAGTGCCGCTCGCTGGTACCCCGCGGCTAAGAGAACGCCTGCACCAACACTCGACGCCATTTCCCGACGGCGTTCGCGGACGCCAGCACGCCGAGCCCAAGGCTCCGTGTTGCTGAGCAGCGCTATCGAATTTCTCTCGATGCGGGAGCCGCGCAGGCTTTCCGGCTCCGCTTCGTCTCCAATAGAAGGCCATAGAACGGCATGTCACCGATGGCCAACATTTCACCGAATGTTGAGTTCTCTGAGAGAGAAATAGACGGATTTATGTCGCCCTCAGACGTCAGTGCGCCTGTTACTACATGAAAACAAAAGAACGAGTTTGGCGGAGAGAAAGGGATTCGGTCTCTCGGCCGTCCTTTGGATTCAGTAACTTACAGATTCTAAAGTGCCACAGTTGCCAGGAATGCTAGCGTTGCCGTGAGACCTTGCTCGTTTTTGCCCGCTGAAAGCGCCACATTACCAACGTGCCGTGATACGACACTCGGACACCTGCGCGCTCCAAGTTCCGGCTACTGTTCGAACGGAGTGAGATCGCCGCAAAACTGTTAAACATGCACGATCGGCTTCAACCAGAGAGAGGAGGTCGACTCACGGGACGAACCGCCAGAACCGATCAGCCGGCGATCCAGCGAGACTGAAGCTGTAGTAGCGACCGTCGCCGACGATGATGTGGTCGAGGACCTCCACGCCGAGCAACGCGCCGGCATCAACGAGGCGGCGGGTTAACTGGACGTCGTCAGCGCTTGGGATCGGATCGCCGCTCGGATGGTTGTGCGTCTTATGCGACGGAGATCGTTATGCGGCCGTGGCCAATTGAGAGCCGCTGACCACAGGAATCGGCACGTGACCGCAGCCACATAACGGGCTGAGTCAGATGGGCCTGTCTTCGTCACCGTTGGACAGAGAGGAGATTGTCCTGATGTGTTGCCTTGTTCTGTCCAAGATTCTCGACCCGTCGCGCTCGATCAGCTCGCCGATTGCGGGCCGGCGGGGAGCCCGATATGCTGCACCGCCCGGGGGCGTATTCGCGCTATCGAGATCTGAATATCCCGCCCTTGTCGCTCGCTGATTCAACCAACATGTTCTGACCGCCAAAGGACTTCCAACAGATTGAACAGGCCCGACCGTCGCGTTACACTGCAACGGCCGCTCGCATATTGGATTATCGAGTTCGGCCGACTACTCGTTAGCCAAGCGCGAGAAATCGATGAAGACCCGACAGCGAACAGCGGCACTCCTTGAAGTGCTCGGAGTCTACCTCGCCGGTCAGCTTGTTACGTCGCGGCTGATCCGGTTGCTCGGCCTGCGCCCCGTCAATCCGCTGGCCGGCCTCACCGTGGGAGTAACCGATGCCGAGTTGCTCACGGCGACGTGGCAACCGTTTGGTTTGCTGATATTGCAATACGCAGGCTGGTTCCTGCTCATTATCCCGATCAACTACTTGCACCGGCGCCGAGGAGCGGCAGCGTACGGCCTGACTCGCGCAGGTCATTCATGGGCCGCTTTGATCGCCGCCGGTCTTGCGACTGCCGCCCTATGCCTATGGCCGTCGCTTGCTGTCGATCTCGTAAACGCCATCCATCCCGTCGGAGAAACGGTGCCCTGGCGGCAGGCGCTCTTCGATATGTCGTGGCGTCGCTGGCAGTTCTGGCTCTTTACCGGTGTCTTGAGCTGGGGCTTGGTAGCCGTTGTCGAGGAAATCTTCTTTCGCGGTTACTGCCAACGGCGACTGGCTGAAGACTGGGGCGATGCGGCTGCGATCGCTGGAATCACGTGCTTGTTCATCTTCTCGCACACCCAATATCTGACGTTCAACGCGTACAACGCGGCCAAGCTCCCGACCCTTCTGCTGGTCGCGTTAGGTTCGGGTGTGGTGTTCGCCAGGACCCGTTCGCTCGTGCCGTCCATCATCGCTCACGCGATCGGCAACGTACCGATGACGCCGTTCTGGCAGGGGGGAGTCGTGGCGGCCCTCATCGTCGGAACAGTGGTGGCAGTACGACCGGGCGCGATCGTTGTCAGACAGGTATTCTCACGCGCCAGCGTCATTGGATGCGTTGGCCTCGGCGTCATCGGAACCGCATACACCATCGCATCGGCACGGATCGAAGGGCTGGTTTTCGTAGCAGCCGCGATGGTTGTGTTCGCCGTCGTTCTAGAGGCGGTGGACCGTGGGCGGGAGCCAGCCAATATCGAGTTGGTCGTTGGCTAACATCGGCTTGGAGCCGTCGGGGCATGGTCTGGATGCGTCCCCAAGTCGATGATAAACACGCCCCGACGTCCCCCCGCAAAAGACCTCGGCCGAGCTGTCACACAACGGTAGTCGGCCCTTCCGGGCGGCACTTGGCATTCAGCCGACGCGGACCGTTGGCACGGCGGCGACACGTGGTGTGCTGGTCGGTTTCAGCAGTGGCTGTTTTATGTTGGACCTGAAATCAGTTCGTGGCCGTCGTTCAGACCACGTCAACTCGCGCCCTGTGTCCGGGTGCGCCGGCAATGTTCGCGTCGCAGGTCAGGAGAGGCATGTCGAGGGCTTCCGCGAGCGCGACGTAAACAGCATCGTAGGCTGTCAGGTTCTTCCGAAGTTCCCAGACGCGCGGCAGGAGCACATCGTGTGGATAGCGCAGCAAGGGAATCTGCAGAAAGTCTTCCAGGGCGGTCTGGCCGCGTGCCTCGGATACAATCGCCTTGGCCGCGTGCCTCCGCAACACCTGCGCAACTTCCACGTCCAGCAAGTGCGGCGCATGCAGGCGCGGCGACTCTCCTGGCTTGCGGAAGATCCGGGCTTCGATCGCAGCCCCCTTGGGTGTCTGGAGCACCCATTCAATTGCGGCCGAGGCGTCGATCACGATCACCGGGCGTCGCGCTCCTCTCGTACGGCTTGGGCTGCGGACACCTTCAGCTTGACGGGGTCCCGCCGATGCAGCCGCTCGCGCAATTCCTCCATCGTCGGGCGCTCGGCGAGCCGTCGGATCTCCGCGAGCAGAAAATCCGACAGCGACATGCCGGCCATCGCGGCGCGGACCTTCAGCGTGCGGTGCAAGGTGTCAGGCACATTGCGGACTTGAATCATTTTCGACATGCACACAGTATGTTCGCATGTGCGACACATGTCAACCGCGCAGGATGCCTCATCGATCTCGATGACCGCGTCGACGTTGAGAAGCCGTTTTACAGCGGAGAGAGCAACCCATGAACCCTAATTGGAGCGACGGCGACCGACCCTCTTTGCGGGACGCGAGACTCCATTCCCGGATTGGTATCCGAGGCAGATACTAGCCGCCCAGTGTGACCTTCAGCTGCTCGCGCAACTGTACCCGCCGTTGCTTGAAGAACTCCTCGAAATCCGCCATCGTGTAGCTGCCGAGGATCGGGGATCGCGTGCTGTTGCTGGTAGAGCGCCCGCTTCTGCGGTTCAGCTTGCAACGGCGCAATCCAGTCCGCGTAGGCCGTGTCTAGCTTGGACTGGTTCGCCAAACTTCGCCAATGACGATCACGCAATGCTGACCACCGCTTCTTGACGTATTCTGGAAACGGTTTCGGGGCGCGCGCCTTCACTGAATAGGCGCTCCTCGAGGTCTGCCTCAGTCCATTCATTGGCCCGGCATGACCGCGATGATGTCAATAGTCCGGCAGTACCTCTCGTAGTCCTGCGCGGTGCTCGAGTCCGACACGCGGTCGCCCCGGCTTCGAAGGCAACATCCGAGGCGCTCAGATCTTGGGCCACATCGTGCGGTCAGTGGCTCTATCGCCGTCCGACATTCGGCAAGCCGCCAAACACGAGGTTGATCTGCGTTGCAACTGACGCCGGTTGTTCGTCCAACGTGACGAGACGCCGGCCGTCTGGCATTACATCAAAGTCGGGGCCCTGAAATGCGAACAAGCGGCGCGGGGCACCCAACGTGGGTCCGGTTGCGGCCGCGACGCTGACACCAGCGCCGGACTTCAAGAACAGCTCCCGGCTGTCGTTGGACCAGACGGCCCAGCGTCCGCCGCCCGAGGACACCTGGGTCTTGGCGCCGCTGCAGTTGGAAGGTCTCACGTAGGTCTCGCTAATGCCCGTTTCATCCGACTCGTAGGCAAGCCAGCGCCCATCGGGCGAGTAGCGGGGATTGCGCTCATTGAACCGCGTCACCACACACGGCTTTAGTACGTGCGTCTTGAGGGAGATCGTTGAAATGTCCCATCCGTTGCCGGCCTTGGTGGTACCAAATGCCACAGTGTCGCCGTCGGGTGCGAGATCGGGAGAGTGCGCCGATACACCGAGCGCGATCTTCTCAGGGTCGCCAGATCCGTCTGCCGCCACGGACACCAGATTGTCATCCAGTGCGACGATCACACGACGGCTATCCGACGTCCACGCGCCCCCAAACACATTCCCGCGCAATGGTAACTGGATGGAACGGTTCCGCGCGAGCTCGTACACCAGCAGCATGTCGTTGGCGGCCTGTTCCCAAAGCAGGAGCCGGGTGATATCCGGGGAGATGCGTACCGCCCTATAGAATCCGGCGGCGTCCGCCAGAGACGTCCGCAGGCCAGACTGAATCGTACCGGGATCGTCGGAGGGCGAGTTCGGCGAGTCAGGCCGCTGCGGCCCGCTTATCGTAGCGCGCTTGGCAATCAGACGGCAGTACACAGTCGAACTGTCGAGTACCCGGCGAAGCTCCACATGCTCGATTCGCATCATGCGCGAGCCTGCACTTTCGGATTCACCACATTGATCGGCGTACCGGCGCAGTACGCCGCGATTTGATCGAAGATTTCGGCGAATTGAAGGTCGTACTCCTCACGTGTGACATAGCCGATGTGCGGCGTGCAGACCACATTGTCCATCGTGAGCAGCGGATGCTGCGCGTCCATTACGGGCTCATCTTCGTAGACGTCGATGCCAGCCATGCCAGGGCGCCCGGCACGTAGGGCGGCGACGAGCGCACCGGGTGCGACCAGCGGCGCACGGCTGGTGTTCACCAGCATCGATGTCGGCTTCATGCGTGCCAAATCCGCCGCCGTGACAATCCCGCGTGTTGACTCGACCAGTCGCATGTGCAGCGAGAGGACGTCGCAGGCTTCGAAGAACGCCTCCTTGCTGAGCGGCACGACGTGGCCGTCTGCGGCCGCCCTCGCCCGCGAGGCGTCGCGTGCCCAGACCAAGACATGCATGCCGAATGCTCGCCCGTAGTCTGCGACCACGCTGCCGATCCGACCGTAGCCGTATATCCCGAGCGTCTTGCCGCGGAGCGTGCTGCCGACGCCGACCTGCCACCTGCCGGCCTGGAGAGCGGCCACTTGTTGCGGAATCTGCCTCGCCGCGGCAAGCACGAGCGCCCAAGTCAACTCGGCCGCCGCATAGGACGGCGTACCGGGATGCTGGCTCGACGACACAATCACGCCCCGCCGCGTGCACGCGTCGATGTCGATATGCGGATAGACACTGCGTTGACTAATGAGTTTCAGCTTGTCGAGGCGTTCTAGCAGGGCCGCCCCAATCTTCGTCCGTTCGCGGATAAGTACTAGAATCTCAGTGTCTCTCAGCCGTTCCGCGAGCGTCTCGATATCCCGAGCCCTATCCTTCCACACGGTGACGTCGTGACCTGCAAGCTTCTGAAAACAGGGGAGGCTGCGCAGCGTGTCGTGATAGTCGTCGAGGATGGAGATTCTCATCGCGGTACCGTCTTGCGCCGATCGAGAAGGGCGCGGCCCGAGACGCTGACGCCAACGATACGGTGCCCGTCCCGAACTTCGTGCGTCCCGAGTCCGCGGTCATGGGCGTCTTCCCTAACTGGGGAGCTTCGGGCCGGAGGTGCGTCATGCATCGAGGACCTTTTCGTAGCTTCGCTCCCGAGCGCCAGCCACTCCAAGAGGTCGAGGACGAGGCTTCTACTACAGCTGATTCGGGCGTGTGGCGGTGAGATCACGCTCGACCAGATCCGGAAGCCCGCCGGTGTCCGGCGCCGCGGGCGTCGTCGTCACCCCCGCGTGCGATTCGTCTTTCTAAGAATCGGCTCGGTGACTAAAAATTAACAGCCAACTATTGGAAATACAGGGCTGGCAACCGAGAATCGCTCAAAATACGGAATTTTCTACCGAGAGACGGTAGTTCTAATTCATCAATATAAAGCGTTTATTTATAGACACTTATAGCTGGCGGAGAGAGAGGGATTCGAACCCTCGGTAGAGTTTCCCCTACACACGCTTTCCAAGCGTGCGCCTTCAACCACTCGGCCATCTCTCCGTGTTTAGAATCAACAAGTTGCGAGCGGTCGGACAAAGATTATCGCACACGCCGCCGATTTCCGCTGCCCTTCCTCCATCGAGTTTCCTTTCAGCGGTTTACACAGCGCGAGTGCGGGCATCGCCCGAGAATTGTGTTAGACCTGCTAACCTCGCGCGATCACTTACGGCGATTTCGTTGGGCTGGCGTCGCGGTTGATGCGCAAGAGTGCCCGTCGACTGTTCACGACCGCGGCACCGCGAGGCCCGATCGCCGACGATGGTAACGATTGTGTTACCATTGTACGGTTGTCGGTTCTCGAGTATCTCGACCGAGCAGGATCGAGTCCTTTTGCGGTCTGGTTTCAGAGCCTCGATGGCCCCAGCAGCGGCAAAGTGACGACGGCGCTGCGCCGGCTGCAGCTGGGAAACTTCTCGAACGTAAGAGGCGTCGGTGCTGGTGTGTTAGTACCGCATCGATTTCGGACCTGGGTATCGCGTGTACTTTGGCAAGGACGGGGATGCTGTCGTTATCCTTTGCGCGGCGACAATTAGATCTGCCGCCCGGCGAAAGTAATTGACGCCGCGCATCCTTCTCTGCGGCGGGACAAAGAAACGGCAGGACCGCGACATCGCGATGGCTCACGACCGATGGGTCGACTACAAGAAGCGCATGGCCGAGGAGAAGTGACATGCCGCTGACGCGGGAGTTTAAGGAAACAGTACAAGCACGCCTCCAGTCGGACCGGAAATACCGGAAGGAGCTTCTGCGGGAAGGCGTCGAGTGCCTACTGGCTGGGGATCTCGACACCGGAAAGGCGATCCTGCGCGACTATATCAACGCGACAATCGGGTTCGACGAGTTGAGTCGCCGGACCAAGCGGCCTGCGAAGAGCCTGATGCGCATGCTAGGTCCCAGCGGCAATCCCCATGCTCGCAATCTTCTCGATGTGATCAATCATCTCCAGAAAGCAGAGGGACTCCATTTCGAGGTGTCGCTCCGCGCCGCCAGCTAGCGACATTTGCCTCGTCTTCGGTGGTGTCAGTGCAGCCGTGGACTCGCCGGTGTTCGACGCATCGTTTCAATGATCTGCTGAAAGAAGTCAACACCTGCACGATCGGCGTTGGATCGGATGGTAATCTCGCTGCCATACTCCAGCAGCCGGTAGTCGGGCGCTGAATACGCAGGCCATTCTGGCAGCGATGCCCCATTCGGCTTGCCCGTCTTCGCGAATTCCACCCACGCCCCGGCCATGGCGCGCGACAGCGTCCGATCGATCTCCTCATATTGTGATTCGTCCGCCGGGATGTGGCCAAAGACATAGGGGATTTCGGTTCCGTGCCCCGCGCCACCGAATGTCGAACGGTTCAAAGGGCTGACGCGCGTGAACCGGTACACGTACACATCGGTCACCTTCGACGCCGCGCGCGCCGTGAGCACGGTCGGCGTGATGAATCTGAAGTCCGAGAACAACCGAAGGACCACTGCCGCAGCCGAAGCGTCGTCCGCGGCCGGATACATCGTCAGGACTTTGTCGACGAGTTCCTGTGGAAACAGTTTGTGGATGAAGTCGAGATATCCCGCGCGTGTTCGCGGTGACTGGTTGCGATAGAAGAACGCTTCGTCGGCATTGTAGCCAATCAGCAAGGGCACCTTCGCCTGACTGCTTGTCCCCAGAAGAACGCCTGGGTCGTCAGGGAGTACGTATCCGTCAATCACCGGGCCAAAGTGCCAGTCGGTGCTGAAGGTGGGAGCGTTCGGCAGCTTGGCGAGGAGTTCGTCCGCGCTCATCGCCCGGAGCGCCATGATGTCAGGGGCCAGCGACTCACCTTTGGCTTCGGCAGGTGGGAAACCGTAGTAGGACGCGCGAAGCCGTGGCTTCGGTCCGACCGTCCCGGTCGTTCCAGCGCTCTGGGCGATGACGCGATGGAACAGGCCTCGCGCGAGCGGAGAGACCATGAGCGCACCCGCACCGGAGGAGGCACCGGCCGATTGTCCAAAGACCGTGACGTTCGACGGGTTCCCACCAAACGCCGCGATGTTGTCGTGAACCCAGCGCAGCGCGGCGATCTGATCGAGCAGTCCGTAGTTACCTGAGACGTGGCGATCCGACTCACGAGACAGGCCGGGATGAGCGAAGAACCCCAACGCTCCGAGGCGATAGTTGATCGTCACCACGACCGCCCCACGACCCGCCAGGATCTCGGCGCTGGATCGGGGCGACGCGCCGGAACCGATCGTGAATCCGCCGCCGTGAATCCACGCCATGACTGGAAGCCGCTCGCGATCCGTTTTCGCCGGCGTCCAGACGTTGAGGGTCAGACAATCTTCACTGGAAGGCGTGACCGGCGGCGCAATTGCCGAGGCGGCACGCGGGGCGAAGTTTCCTTGCTGGGGACACTGCGGCCCGAACCGGGTGGCGTCAAGAACGGCCGTCCATGGTTCCGGTGGCACAGGTGGACGCCATCGACGCGCGCCGGTGGGAGGGGACGCATATGGGATGCCCTTGAACACGACGATGTCAGTCCCGTCACCTCGCACAGGCCCTGACTTTGTTTGAACCGTGGATAGTTGTGCCCAGGCGGCGTTTGCGAAGACGGCGCTTATTGCGACGAAGAGGCGCAGCGATGTGGACGATATGAATCTTTTCTGCATAGTGGACCTGATCCGATTCAGTGGACGGGCTAGTTAAGTCAATCGTCGTTCACTTTCGTTCGCAGAAATCCCTGCAGGGCGATCGGCGGCGGTCAAGTTCAGTACGATACCGACCATTGGATGCCGCCGAGCGCCCCCCCGTGCAAGCTATGCGGCCGCCTCTCGCGCCGGGCTCGCCGACTTCGTGTGTCTGCCATTGCGTACTCGTATCCACCTTTCGGAAGATGTCCACCAAACCGGATCAAGTCCAAGGTCCGAAATATGTATACAGATTTCGGACGACCTTCAGAGTCTACCCTTCGCTACTTTGGACAGAGACCCTTCGCTGTCCATTGCGCATGCGGGGCGTCCGGATGAGCGCCCACCGGCATGGAGAACGGCTCCGCACTTCGATGAAGCACAAGGAAGACCGTGCGCCTCGTTTCCGTCCCGAGACTCGCAATGGCCATCGGCCAGCCCTCTGGAGCCAGCATGGTTTCACCGGCGCGCGCGGTCAGCACGCCGTTGGGTGTTTCGAGGCATTGTGCACCCGCCACCACGTACCACGCCTCCGGTCCCGGATGTCGATGCCCGGCTCCGATACCGTCCTGAAACCCCGCGGGGATGACGGCTTCCTGGTATCGCGCGGTATACGGCGTATCCGCGTCGACCGTGAGAGGGCCGATCAGCGCCACGCGTTCTCCAGCGGCGGGACGCCAGCCTTGCTCAGCGATCGTGAAGAGCCAGTGCCGGTTGTGACTGTCCACGACAGTGCTGCGGGATGTCCGGTTGGCCTCGGCAGCTGCACGCGTCGCGAACGTGTCCAGGTGCCAGTAGATCGGCCCGCGTGGCAGGACGCCCAGATCGAGGATCGCGGTCGTGTAGCAGCCGCCTTCCTCTTTGCGGTCCGCCACCGGCGTTTCGCACCAGCCGGTCAGGCCGGGATTGCGGGCTCGTCCGTTGGGTCCGCGGTCCTGTGCCGCCATCCGCACGTCAACGCCAACAACCGCAAGTGCCGAGAGCACGGGGACGGCAAACAGCGACGCACGCACGGCACGGAACGACAAACCAAGAGAACCGAATCCTAGCGGCATGAGCAGCCTCCTCCGTTGAAATCGTTTGAGGTCTCACGTAAAGCGCGGACACACCGCCGCGAGAGTTCCGAGAATGTCCGAATCGCTACTGACTTCCCGTCCCCGACTGGACACCATCGAAGAAATCCCGCAACGGCCACCGCGTGACGGGAATACGCGTGCCGCCGAGCACAAACACCTCCCGCTCGAGCACAGGACGAAACGCGTCCAGCATCTCGCGCGCGCCCGGCGGCGGACTGCTCAACATCTCCTCGGTCAGGCCGAAGGCAGACCGATGGGCGGCGAGAGCCAACAGCTTCCGGTGCACCAACGGGGTGGCATCGAACGATACCGCAATCATCTCGGCCGCCGTTCCGAACACGTCGGCGTCCAGGCCGTCCGTGATGCCGCGCCCGCGACTCTTCTCCGACAGGTACTCGAAACACATCGCGCTGCATCGTCCCATAGAACAACCTCTCCGGCGAGGTGGTTCCGAGCGTCCCGCTCGAAAAAAACGCGGCTGTCGTGGCACGCTGCACGGCCAAATGGTCAGGATGATAGTACCCGCCATGCGGATCGCAGGTCAGGACGACGTGTGGCTTCCGGTCTTGAATGAGCCGTCGAATCGCCGCCTCGACCTCGAGCATGTCCACGTTCGCCAGGGCGCGCGGGTCGCCGTGCCGCTGACGTTCGCCTCGGGCGGAGTCGTGAAAGCCGAGGAGCACGGGGGGCTCGATGCCGAGGCGATCGCAAGACAGCTTCAGCTCTTCGACGCGCAAGGCGCCAAGGTCGTCCACCGACCCGACGGATGGATGCGGCTTGCCCGCTTCGCCGTTCGTGGCACACGCAAGCGTCACGCGAACACCCTGTTCACTAAGGTGAGTCAGCGTCCCGCCATGAAAGATTTCGTCGTCGGGATGTGCGAGAACGACGAGCAGAGACGCGCGGCGTAAGGACGGCATGGCTGTATCTCCTTTGATCTGAGCGCATCACTCAACGCGCTTGAGCATGACCGTGACGGCGAGTCGACTCGGACCTGCAGGCGTGCGAACCTCGGTCAGTGTCAACGTGTCGCCCTGGCGCCGGTAGGTGTAGACACTCGATGCTCCGTCTCGCATCGCCGCGGGATTCTTGGCGACCGTGGCGCGCATCGTGATCACATCGCTGCCGCTCACTTCGAAGGTGCCCGCTTCGGCGACGAAGGGTCCCCACACTGCACGCAGCTGGTCGGCGGACGCGTCAGCCGGGTTGCCCAGGAACGGCCGCGGCTCTTCGGCATGGACCTCCACTCGGCTGTAGTGCCGGCCGTGGAAGATGGCGAGCGTTGCCGTTGGCTTGAACGTGCGACCGGCGGCTCCAGGCACGACGACCTCGAGGGTTCGCCACACCCCCTGGACCGCCGCATTCGACTCTGCCGCGGATGGAGCGTCACTCCTCCCAGCCACCATCGCGACGATCAGCGCCCCGCACGAAATCATGATCTTCGACTGCGTCGTCATGGAAACCTCCCTGGGCCTTCCCGCCCCAAACGAGCCGAAATGAGCTCGCACCGGCAGTCTCAACCACGGTGCCCCGAGGCTCAAGCGCAACGACGCGCCGGCGCGAGAATGGCGCGTAATGGCGCACCGGTGCGGTATCCTCAGCGCGAGCATGACCCCACGTCCTGAGGATCGGCCGGACGAGCCTCGGCTCGACTCGTGGAAGGAAATCGCCTCGTATCTCGGGCGTGGTATTCGCACCGTGCAACGGTGGGAGCGTGAGGAAGGCCTGCCGGTCCACCGCCTCGATCACGCCAAACGCGGCAGTGTGTACGCCAGCCGTCGTGAGCTGACGGCGTGGTGGGAAAGCCGCCGGCGGCCGGATTCCGCTCCCGCCTCGACGAGCGCCGCCGCATCAGCCGCACCGCGCGAGCCTCGTTCGGACCGTGTGACCGCCACGTCGGCGGCGACATTCTGGCCGGCCTTGTCGTCCGACGCGCGCATGGTCGTCTACGTCTCCGACGCTGGTAAGGACGGCGAATCGCCGCAGGTCTGGCTCCATCAGGTAGGCGGGGCGGCGGTGCAGCTCACATTCGGCCAGCGTGATTGTGCCGAGCCGACGTTTTCCGCCGACGACACGCGAGTGCTGTTTACGGCGACCGGCGAGTCGACGCGAAATGTCTACGAGATCCCAACGCTCGGAGGGCCGCCGCGTCTCGTCAGACGTGCCGCCCGCAACGCCAGGTACTCACCAGACGGGAAGTGGCTCGCATATATCGCGATCGGGGCACGCGATTCGTTGCGAGTCGTGCCCACGGACGGTGGCGCAGAACGCTCACTGGCGACGGACCTGGTTGATATTGCGTGCGCGACGTGGTCGGACGACGGCCGTCACCTCCTCGTGGTCGCACATCCGGATCCGTCGGTTGAACTCGACTGCTGGATCATCGCGCTCGACGGCGGCACGCCGCTCGACACCGGCGTCATGAGACAAGGCCGGCAACGAGGCGTCATTGTGATCGCGCCGTCAGCAGCGTGGGAAGGCGACTCCGTTTTTTATACCGCCGCAGCGCGGCAGGGTGTGCAGATCTGGCGGCAGCGGGTTTCACCGCAGACCTTCGACGCAATTGGCGCACCGGAGGTCGTGACCCCGGGTGGCGACTACGCGTTCTTTCCGTCGGTGAGCCGCGGGCGTCTGAGTTTCGTCGCCACTCACGCCGACGTCAACCTCTGGTCACTGGCGATCGACGCCGCCACCGGCAAGGCCCATGGCCATCTCCGTCGCCTGACCCGCGGCGCCGGTATCGTCAGCCACCTGACGGTGTCGCAGGACGGCGGGACGATGGCATATTTCGCGGTCGACATGACCGGCAGTCAGCTCCACGTCAGGAACCTGGAGAAAGGCTCGGACGCGTTGATAGCGGGAGAGCCAGGTGTCAACCGCGGATTTCCGGCACTCTCTCCCAACGGACAGAGGCTGGCCTACAGCGCCATGGTGCCCGGTCCGCCCGTGCAGCGCCCCCTGTTCCTGACGAGCATCACGGCGGGAGAGACGCGGCTCATTCGCGACGACTGTGGCGGCCGTCCCAGGCAGTGGCTCGATGAAGAGACGCTGCTCATCGAAACCTTCGGCTCGGGCCTCAACGCGTTTCTCATCCTCGACATGCACGATGGCGCGCAGCGTCCACTGCTGTCGGCTGCGACCCGCAAGGTGTCGAACCCGCGGATCTCGCCTGACGGCCGCTGGCTGGCATTCGATGCGACACAGCCCGGTGGGTCACCCGAGATTGCCATCGCACCGCTCCGACGAGACACCCCGGTGCAGGAGTCGGAGTGGATCGTCATGTGCGGGTCGGCCAGCCATCCATTCTGGTCGCGCGACGGACGTCTGCTCTACTACCTGACGACATTCCCGAATGTCGACATCAGGAGCCGCGTGCTCGCCCGTGGGTTCGATCCGTCGACTGGTCGCATCACCAGCCAGGCCACTGAGGTGCTCACGCTGCGGGAAATGATCGTGCCTGCCATGGTGACTGGCACCACGCCCATCGTCGCACCCGACCAGATCATTTTCGTGCTGGGGGACTTCAGGGGTGACGTTTGGATCAGGGACGTTTGAGCAGCGCTGGCTTCGACGAGGCCGATTGGACTAACTGAGAATACTGATTGTGATAGGACTGTGATACATCAGGCTCAAAACCCCGAAGAACATCGAGGTTTACCGAGGCACACGAAGTAATCGATTTGGAAGGGTAAGTCAGCGATCGCGTACGCGTTAACCCACTTCGCAGTGGCTTGGTATCATTCGCCGATTTCGCTTTCCAAGCGTGCCTGATCGACCGCTCCAGCATCTCTCCGTCTGTAAAATCAACGACTTACGGTCACGCGCAACCCACGATTCTCTGCGATTGTGATAAGTCCTCGAAAAGTGACGCTCTCACGTTCGCGGCAATCAAGTATACCGTCATGAACGCCGGGCTCGACTCGGCCATCTCTCCGTTTGGGCACGACAAGGAGGCGGACGATGAAGGCGATCGTGGTGACGGACCAGGCTGCGGGAACGGCCGGGATGACGCTGGTGGAGCGGCCCGAGCCGAAGGCAGCGATCAACGACGTCGTCGTTCAGGTTCATGCGTCGGGATTCGTCCCGACTGAGCTGACGTGGCCCTCGACCTGGACCGATCGCCTCGACCGTGACCGGACGCCATCGATCCCCGGACACGAGCTGGCCGGAGTGGTCATCGCCCTCGGCTATGGCACGAAGGGGCTGTCGGTGGGACAGCGGGTGTTCGGACTCACGGACTGGTATCGCGACGGCACTCTGGCGGAGTACGCGACCGTCGAGGCACGCAACCTCGCGCCGCTGCCGGGCGACGTCGACTTCACGGTGGGCGCGAGCCTGCCGATCTCGGGCCTGACCGCGTGGCAGGGACTGTTCGAGCATGGCCGCCTTCAGGCGGGGCAGAGCATCCTCGTGCACGGCGCGGGGGGCGCCGTCGGGTCGATGGTGACGCAACTCGCGCGTGAGGCCGGCGCCTACGTCATCGGCACCGGACGCTCCGCCGACCGTCAGAGCGCGCTCGACTTCGGCGCGCAGGAGTTCGTTGACCTCGAGAACGACGTCCTCGAAGATGTCCGCGAAGTCGATCTCGTGTTGGATGTCATCGGCGGCGACATCGGGAAGCGGTCCGCAGGCCTGATTCGAGCCGGAGGAACACTGGTGTCCATCGTCGGGCCGCCCGAGGCGAGGCCCGCCGACGGCCTGGCCGTAGACTTCGTTGTCGAGTCCAATCGTGCCCAACTCAGTAAGATCGTCCGGCGGGTGCGTGACGGACGGCTGCGGACGAACATCGGCAACGTCTCGACCCTCGACGAGGCCGTCGCCGCCTTCAACCCGACCAAGCGGATCAAGGGGAAAACGATCATCCGTGTTCGTCCGTGAGGACTCGGGGAGGGCGAGCGGTTCTGCGCTCCTCGGTGGATCATCGTCGGCCTCGTGCCACGACGGGCCATGGAATTTCGCGGTCGTATTTATCCTAATCTCCTGGGATCACTTACGGGCGAAGATGTCCGTCGCACGAACCCGAACGCGAACACCTCCACACCGGCATCGAGGAACTCGATCTCGAACTGTCATTCAGCGATCGGCCCCGATTGCCGAATCAGCTGATAGAGGCGTTGCTCGGTCACTGTCCCGCTACCCTCGTCATCGACGTCACTTCCGGGGCCTGCGCCCGGCGGGTGTGCATCGATGAACACGCGAACAGGAACGGCTCCTTCAGCGTAGCCGGCGCTCACACACGGCGCCGACCCGATTCGGGTTCCTCACGGCCCAAACGTGAATACATACGCGCGAAGCCCAGCATCACTGGAGGACAGAGTCAGCACGTGGCGTCGCCGCGACGCTCCAGCGACGAGGCAAACCATCCCCGATCGCTCGAAGCGCGCAACTCCATCTGCGCCCACGTCCATTCCGCGCGCCTCGCCGACTGGCTTTCTATCGAGCAGAACTGAGACCGCCGCACGTCCCGACAGCCCCGGTTGCATGACGAGGTTAACCTCGCCGGCTGTGAACGGAAGGACGATCTCGCCGTTGCCCTTTTTCAGTTCGACGTACTGGCGATCGGTATGCCAGTCGCCCTTCAGCGCGACAACGCCGGGTTCGCCTCGGTCGGCACCGATGTAGGTCTCGTTCGTTATGCCAACGTACGACGGTTGGCCGGTTTTCGCAAACATCGACGATTCGTCGCTCACCACTGGCAGTGTGATCCCCGGCTGTGCCGCAGCCAGGAGACGCCGGATCTCGCGCTCGATTTCGTCGTAGCTTCCCTCGCCGACCCATCGACGCACGAGTTGGCCGCGATCGTCGAACAGGTATTTCGCCGGCCACGCGTCGTTCCCGAACGCACGCCAGATGAGAAAGCCGTTGTCGATGGCGATCGGATACGTCAACCCGTGATCACGGATTCCCCGGTCGATGTTTTCCGCGCGTTTGCCGAACTCGAACTCTGGCGCGTGCACACCAATCACAACCAGACCGAGCGGCGCGTAGTCGCGATTCCACGCTTTGACGTACGGGGCGGTCCGAATCCAGTTGACGCACGTGTACTCCCAGAAGTCCACGAGCACGACTTTCCCGTGCAATGCCTCGGGCGTGAGCGGCGGCGAATTCACCCAGCGCTCTGTTTTCATCGACGGCAGGTTGGTCACAGCGCTTGCGAGACATGACACCGCGACCGCGCCGAGGAGTACGAAGGGCAACGTTTTCATGGCCATTGTGTCTCTGGACTCTTTGGGACGGGGCGTGGAACTTCACCGTTGCCCGCAGGAGGTCACGCTTTCACGAACGACGCCACACTCGCATCTCGAAGCCCGGCCTCGAGGATGGCGACGTCCTGTTCGACGCTTCCGCCGCTGACGCCGACGCCGGCAACCCGTTCGCACTCTCGCATCACAGGCGCCCCACCGCCCATCGCGCAATACCGGCCACCAGCCACTGTCATCAGCGGGAAGAGATCCTGGCCTGGCTGGACGAGCGGAAGCAGGTCGGATGTTCGCATCCCGACCAAGGCGGAGGTGTAGGCCTTCCGCTCTGAAAGCTCGATCGAGAAAGCCGACGCGCCGCTCATGCGGTGCTTGAGGATGACGTTGCCATGCGTGTTGATGACGCACACGGCAACCGGCACCGCGGCGCACGCTGCCGCGGTTTCCACGCGATCGGCGATCGTCTTTGCGAGAATAAGCAAGTCCAGTGACAAATCTTCTTTGCTAAGACACAGCGCGGATCAGCGGCCGATGCGGCCCAGATACGCGCCCAGATGATCTTCGGCCGGTCCCGGCTTGTGAAAGCCAATCTCCATGAACGCCTTGAGCCGCGCCTGTGTCGCCGGCCGAGCGACGGATGCCATGCAGGCGTCCCAACCAGCGGCCATTTCCACGTCTGGTGGCAGGCTCGCGTTCACCAGACTCTTGGTCTTGGCGATGGCCCATTTGTCGAACGCCGCGATGCGCGTAGCCAGTGCGTCGACGAAGCCGTCGAGCTCAGCGTCCGGCAGCGCCCGGTTCACGTAGCCATACGCTTCGGCCAGTTCTCCTCCAATGTCGTCGGAACTCAGGAGCACTTCCAGTGCGCGTCCGCGCCCGATCAACAGCGGCAGGCGCGCCATCGGTCCGCCGCCGGCGACCATGCCAACGCCGACCTCCCACTGCGAGAGCACCGCCTTCTCTCGACTGACGAACGTCATGTCGCAGGCGAGCGCGATCTCGCTGCCGTTCCCGGTCGCGCGTCCCCTGATCAAAGCAATGGATACGACCGGCGCGCGGGTCAGCCGCACCAGGATGTCCGGCCACGACTCGAGGCCGGTCGGGCCTGGCGGAATGCTCTTCAAATCGTCGAAGCTGGCGTGGAAGTCGCTGTGGTTCAGGAAGAAGCCCTCGACGGCGCTGTCGAACACGACGACCCTGACGTGCTCATCGGCTTCGACGGCGGTCATGATGTCCCTGAATTCACGGACGAATTGCGGACCCATCAGATTGAGCGGCGGATTGTCGAACGTGATCCGCCAGTACGCGGCCGACGATCGGGTGAGATTGATTTGCGCGGTCTTCGTCATCGTGTCCATGACAGCCTCCTGAGCCGCGACGCCTGTGTCCACGCCGCATCGATATGGAAAGTCTTCCATCCCAGCGACAGCGCCTGCACTATTCGCTGTGGTGGCGTGGATCGTCGCCCGGGTTTACGTAGTCGATGCCCAGTGGCCCCATGCCAGACACCTGTGTCACGTACTCGCCCGACTTTGCCCAGTGAAAATGCGACGTGTTCCCAGGCAGCACGACAACAGATCCCGGTGGATACGCCTGCAGCGTCCCCACGTCGAACCGATCGCCGACGCCGATGTAAAAGATGCCGGAGATCACCGTGTACACGCGATCTTCTTGATGGCGATGCGGCATCAGCTTCACGCCGCCCGGCACTTTCACTCTGACCGTGTACAACCCCTTCTCTGACGGTTCACCGACGACGACCGCCAGACAGGCGGATGGCGGGAATGCCGGAAATGGTTGCCAGTCGATTTCCTCCGCCCGAATCGCACCGAACGCCGTGAGCGCCAACGACCGCGCAAGGTGCGTTGCGGAGTCCCCGCGGTGATGGCCCGATCGGTCTTCGTGCGGTGGACCCACGTATGGGAAGCCGGCGAGGAGGTCCGTGTGGGGCCCCACCCTGTCCTGCGTGATCTTGCCGTTCGTCAAAACGGAGATAAACACGTCCATCACGTCATCGGAAAGCGTCCGACCATTGCTCGGGTATGACGCGGGCCGCGTGGGCTCATAACGAAGGACGTCTGGCAGCAGACTGCGCGCCACTCGTACCGCTTCTTCAGGAGCGTACCCGCCCGTATGCTCCAGAGAGTGCGCGAACGTCGGGATGAAACGGGCGTCGTTGGCTGGCACCTCGGCGAGATATGCCGCCTTGTCGTCACCGGTCAAGAAGATGGATTGCGAGGGCCGCGCGCCGCGGTCGGCCTGAACCCATTCGCCAGCTCGACGGTCCACCGTACGCGCCCACAGCGCGCTCGGTCCTTGTCCGAGCGCGGAATTCGGGAGCTCCAGAACGATACTGCAGACGTCCGCGCCGGCGAAGAAATCGGCGCCAGTGAACTGGAGATTATTCAACGCGCCCTGCGTGTCGAAGAAGAATGGCTCGCTCCGCCAGCCTGCGAACAAGCGGTAGTCACCCACCTCTGTCACGTGTGCCTCAAATCCGGTCGAGACGGGTGCCCCATCGAGAACGATCTGTCCGCTGTCATTGGTAATCGCTGCCTGCTCGCCTTCAATACGGCGCACTGTCGCAGACTGACCATTCGCTGTGGACGAGAACCGCACTCGATAAGCGATGTCGGCGACAGCGTCACCATTGGTGTCGATCTTCCACTCGTACATTGCGTCGGTTGCGAACGGCTCCGCGGTAGTCGCTCCTGCCGGGTTCACTCCGGCTGACGGATGCACGTTCATGATCAAAATCGACTTGCCGGCCTCTCCCGGTTTGGGAAAGGCATACAAGTCGGTCAGGTCGAGACGAGCATCACTATGAGGAAAACCGTAGTCTGGACCGGAATAGTGGTGTGACATTGATTGTTGGCTCCTGTTTAGCTTCCACGACCCGATCGATCATCGTCATCGTCTTTCTCCTGACGCGAACAATTTGCCAAGCCTGGGCCTGTATTACGCGAGGCGACACCAGCCCGATTAATGCTCTGCCCCAACACCGCCCATTCGGTCGCTTGCTTTGAAATAGCTTCTGGCGTGAGCGACGATCTCGCCTCCGGTCGGATGATCCGCCGTCTCGATTCCCACGATCTTGGATACAAGACGTGGGTGTTTCTCGTGGACGAACGTGATGAACTCGTGTTTCGCCGAAGCCGGTCCGACTATGAGGACCGAGTCAATGTCATCGAGTCTTCGCGCGACATCGTCAAAGAAACGCCGCGCATCGTCGGGGTGCTCGCGCGGTTCGCCGTGGCCTTTCGGATGGCGGTGAACATGGTGCTGAGGTGAGAGGACTCTGGACTCGTCGGCCATATCCGGATGCACGTGAAAGATCCGCGCTTCCTGATGGTCGATCCAGACGACGGCATGAGTCATGGTCCGATCCTCTGCAATGAATATCGAATTGAAGGATGGCCCGCTACAAGGTCGGCATTCTCGCCGACGCCGCGGCCTCGAGACGCGTCGCGTGTTTCAGACAATATGGCGTCCACGGCACCGCGTCGAGCCGTTCCTCCTCGATCGGACCACCGTCGACGATGCACGTGCCGAAGGTGCCATCAGCGAGGCGGTTCAGCGCGTCGCGCACCTGCTGCAGTACCGGCTGCATCGTGTTCGGCCTCGGCAAACTGCTCTGATGCCATCGCGTCGGCGACGCTCGCGTCGCCAGCGTCATGCGCTGAGTCGATGAATTCTCCGCGGCCCTGGTCCGCTTCGCGGCCAATCCGAGCGGACAGCGTTGTTTCGATGTCGAGAAGGCGCTGGTGGTACAGTTTCTTATTCATGCGTTCCCCTGAGCTCGCGTCAGAGCCGCGATTATGCCCATGCGTCGACGTCGATCACAGCTTTGGCAAAGGCCTGCGGCGCTTCCTGCGGCAGGTTGTGACCGACACCGCCCGTCACCAGTCTGTGCGCGTACTTTCCGACGAACTTCTTGGCGTATGACGGCGGATCCGGATGCGGCGCACCGTTGGCGTCGCCTTCGAGCGTGATGGTGGGCACCGTGATGGCGGGACCCGCTGCCAGCTGCGTCTCGAGCTCGTCGTACTTCGACTCACCCTCCGCAATCCCGAGCCGCCAGCGGTAGTTGTGCATCACGAGGCTGACGTGATCCGGATTGTCGAACGCCTTCGCCGTCCGATCGAATGTCGCAGCGTCGAAGCGCCACTGGGGCGATGCGGTTCGCCAAATGAGCTTCGCGAACTCGTGTCGATACTTGTCGTAGCCCGCGTGACCTCGCTCGGTCGCAAAGTAGTACCTGGTACCACCAGTCGAGCTCGGCCTGCGGCGGCAGCGGTGATCGGTTCGCCTCGCGGCTCCCGATCAGATATCCGCTGACCGACACAGTCCCTTTGCAGCGGTCCGGCCAGAGGGCTGAAACGATGTTCGCGGTTCGCGCGCCCCAGTCGAAGCCTGCGACAATTGCTTTCCCGATGGCGAGCGCATCCATCAGCGCGATGGTGTCGCTGGCCAACGCCGCCTGCTGGCCGTTTCGAGCCGTCTCGCCAGACAGAAAGCGTGTCGAGCCGTAGCCGCGCAGATACGGCACGATGACCCGGTATCCGGCCGACGCGAGTAGCGGCGCGACATCGACGTAGCTGTGAATGTCGTAGGGCCAGCCATGGAGGAGGACCACCGCGCCGCCCTGCGGCGGACCGAGTTCGGCATACCCGACATTCAGGACGCCGGCGTCAATCTGCTTCAGGTCGCCGAACGTGTTTGTGCTGGCGGGTTGCGGACCTGGCGTCCGGATGGCCCTGAGTGGCACCGCGGCAACCGCGACGGCCGCCGCGCTCAAAAATCGGCGCCGATTACGATCGCACGTCATTTCGCTGCCGTAGCGGACGTCTTGGCCCGCAGCGAACGGAAGGCGGCGCGGAGTTCGGTGGTAACAACTGCCGGTTGCTCCCACGCGGCGAAATGACCGCCCTTCTCGAGGCGGTTGTAGTAGATGAGCCTGGGATAGGCCTTTTCCGTCCAGCTCCGCGGGGCTTGATAGAGCTCTTCAGGAAACGCGCTGACCGCGGCCGGGATCGCGATGCCCTTCGGGGCAAAAAACGGCAGCTTACTTTCCCAATACAACCGAGCCGACGACACCGCCGTGTTGGTCAGCCAGTACAGCGTGACGTTGTCGAGGACGTCGTCTCGGGTCAGGCCCTCGGGCTCTCCATCAAAGACGCGCGTGATGAGCGCCAGGCTGCGCGCGTCGTGATCGAGCATCCAGGCGGCCAGGCCCACTGGTGAATCCGCAATCCCATACAGCGTCTGCGGGCGATTCGCCATCTCATTGGCGTAGCCGAGACCGTGCTTGTAGAAATAGGCCAGCTGATCGTACGCGTGCTGTTCCTCGGTAGACAGGCCCGCTGGCGCCGGCGCACCCGCAAGCGCCGCCGCGTCGATGCCGGGCGGCACGGTGGCCGGCATGTTCGTGTGAATGCCGATCAGTTCCGGCGGCGCGAGCAGAGCCATCTGCTCGGTGATCGCATTTCCCCAGTCGCCGCCCTGCGCGACATAGCGTGTGTATCCGAGACGCTTCATCAGCACGATCCAGGCACGTGCGACCCGGATCGGATCCCAGCCGGTCCCGGCGGGCTTTCCGGAAAATCCGTACCCGGGCAACGACGGAATCACCACATCGAATGCGTCGGAGGCGTTGCCGCCGTGTGCCGTCGGATTGGTCAGCGGATCGATGATTTTTAGCTGCTCGATGATCGAGCCAGGCCATCCGTGGGTCACGATCACCGGCAACGCGTTCGGTACCTTCGAACGCACCTGAATGAAGTGGATGTCGACGCCGTCGATCTCGGTCGTGAACTGCGGCAAGGCGTTGAGGGTCGCTTCGACCTCGCGCCAGTTGTAGTCCGTCGCCCAGTAGCGCGCGAGCTTCTGAACGGTCGCCAGTTGCACCCCTTGCGACTGGTCCGGGACGATTTCCTTGTCCGGCCACCGCGTGGCGGCGACGCGGCGTTTCAGGTCGGCGAGCGCCTCGTCTGGAAAGTGGACACGGAAGGGCTTGATGGCATCGACACCCAGCGGTGTCGCGACCATTGATGCGTGAGCCATGACGATCCCTCCTGCGGTAAGTAGCGCAACAGCTAGACCGATGAAGAACACGCGAACGACTGCTGCGCGGTTCATGTTCTGATCTCCTTGGCGTATGAAATCAGAGGCGCGGCCGTGAATCCATCAGACGAAGGTATCGGCGATACCTTCGTATCGGCCTACGAACCCGATACCAACGTCTGATAGACACGCACTGAATGCCGCGCGCAGGATTCGTGTTGGATGCTGAACGAATCTTTTCAAGAGTCGCAATGGAAGGGGAATGCCACGAGCGGTACCCCCGTCAGCCCGGACGTCGCGTCGATGGCCGAGCTCCTTCGGGAGGCAGAACTGCACCACGCTGCGTACGAGCCAAGTGCAGCGAAGCACGATTGGTCCGCATGGTACGGTGCCTACATCGTCGCGCGGGAACGCGGAAAAACTTCCGACGACGCGGCCCGCGACGCCACGCTTCATGTCGAAGGCAGCCGCGAACACGCACAGAAATAGGACGGCCATGCGAGCAAACATCGTCGCCGGCGCGGTATTCCCCGATTACGAGCTGCCCGACCACACGAATACCAGGCGGCGCCTCAGCGAGTTACAGGGTGAAGACCCGATGATCCTCACGCTTGCTCGAGGACACTACTGCCCCAAGGAACACCAGCAGCATCTGGAACTCGCCGCGTTTTACCCAAAGATAGCCGTCGGCTACGCGCAGATCGCAACAATCGCCACCGACGACCATCACACGTTGCAGGAGTTCCGCGCGTCCGTGGGGGCAGAATGGCCATTTCTCTCCGACCCTGACCGAACGGTGCAGAAGGATCTCGACATACAGGAGTACACGGATCCGGAACACAACCCGATGATTCCGCACACGCTGGTCCTCCGACCCGGGCTTGTGATTCACAGCATCTATAACGGGTACTGGTTCTGGGGACGGCCGTCGATCGTCGATCTCTGGCATGACCTCCGGGCGGTGTCGAGCCAAGTTCGACCTGACTGGGACCTGAGTACGCCAGGACTCCGCGAGCGCTGGAACACGCGCGACTACGCGCCGTTCCACGGATGGAACGAGCGAGGTCTGAAACCGGCCGGCAGCACCGCGTAGGATGTCGTTCGACGCACGGCGACTTCGCCGCAACCCGGAGAGCCGCTGGATGCGTCAGGCAGCCATGATGTCGGCGATACGTTGGTCCAATGGCATCACCTGCGTGCGTGTGCTCTGATCGCTGCAGGAGGATGTCATGGCCGATCGCAGTCCTCCTGTGATGAACCTTCGGTGAATGACGGTCGGGCACCACGATGCTTTCCAGGAAGCGAGAGGAGGATGTTGCCGATGGCGAAGGTACTTTTCATAGTGAGCGGGGCGACGTACTGGGTCCTGAAGGATGGCACGAGATACGCGACAGGTTACTGGGCGGAAGAGTTCGCGAATCCGTACAAGATCGTCACAGATGCGGGCCACGACGTCGTGGTCGCGACCCCCAATGGCGTGACTCCGAACGTCGACATGATGAGTCTGCGCCCCGAGATGGCGGGCGGGTCGCAGGGCGCGCTCGAGCTCGAGGCGATCATCCGTTCCGCAGAGGAGATGCGGCGGCCGCTCAAACTGTCGGACGTTCGTCTCGAGGACTACGACGCGGTCTACCTGCCGGGTGGTCACGGCCCGATGGCCGATCTGGCATTCGACGCCGACGCTGGACGGCTCCTCACGGCGCAGCTCACGTCCGGTAGGCCGCTGTTCATCGTGTGTCACGGTCCCGCCGCGATGCTGTCCACAAGAGTCCGCGGCGTGTCGCCGTTCAAGGGTTACCGGGTGACGTGCTTCACCAACGAAGAGGAGGAGGCCGTCGGAGTGGCTTCCAAGGCGACCTGGCTGCTCGAGACCGAACTGAAGGAGAAGATCGGTGTCGCCTTCAGCCGCGGCGAGATCTGGAAGCCCTACATGGTCGAGGACCGTAATCTGGTCACCGGTCAGAACCCCCACTCTGCCGCAATTCTGGGAAGGCGATTGCTGGAGGTCCTCGCGAGGCACGGCGCGTCGGGCGAACAGCCGCAGTTGCGGGTGGAGCACTCGAGCGCAGTGTCGGCGACGGTATGAGCCAGGAGATCGCCGACTGAGCCATCTGCACGCAGGAAGGCAACCGTCGGCCCGGTAGCCGACGGTTGCGCACTCGTTTGACGACCGCGCTCAATAAGCTGTTCTCGACAGGGCGCGGAGTTCACAAGTCGATAAGCACGTCGCGAATCGGTCGCGAGCAGCAGACTAGCAGGTTGCCGGCCGCCGGCCGGTCCAGCGGTTCCGGCTCGTAGGCGACGTCGCCCGCCACGAGACCGCTTTCGCAGTTGTGGCACACACCAGTACGGCACGACCAACGAACCGGGACGTCGCACGCTTCTGCGAGCTCCAAGAGGCTTCCGTATGACGACGCGTTCCAGTGAGCCGCGATGCCGCTGCGCGCAAACGAAACGAGCGGGCCGGTGTCGGCATCGTGCTCTGGCGGATGAGGAAGACGCGTCGTCGTCTTATCGACGATGCCGGGCGTCATCGATTCGCTACCGGTGAAGAGTTCGACAAAGACCCGCTCGCGTGCCACGCCAAGCTCGAAAAGCGCCTCTTTCATGTTGGCCATGAAACGACTCGGACCGCACAGATACACAACGGCGTCAGTTGAGACGCCGATGGTCTCAAACACCGATCGGGAGAGATGACCCTCGTTGTCGAAGTCTTCGCCGATCCGATCGTCCGGGCGCGGCCGGCTATAGAAGACATAGCTGCGCCCATTTGTGATTCCCGCCATCAAGCGCCGGACCTCCGCAGCGAAAGGATGGTGTTGCCCGTCCCGAGTTTGATAGAGCCACAAGACCGGTCGCCCTGACTGTGACGCCGCGAGCTCGTACAGCATTGCGAGAACCGGCGTCGCACCGATTCCGGCGCTGAGCAGCACAACGGGGCGTGCTTCCTCGCGCAACGTGAAGCTTCCCCGCGGCAAGCTGATGTCCAGCAGGTCGCCGACTCGGAAGGCCCGCAGACAGGCTCCTGCCGCGCCGTTTGGTTCGAGCTTCACGCTGATGCGATAGCGCTCGTTCGATGGCGGACCAGAGAGCGAGTAGCTGCGAAAGAACGGCGAGACGCGCGCCTCAGCCCGGAGGCGCACCACCACGTATTGGCCCGGGAGGGCTGTCTGCAACGGGTGCCGCTCGGGGTCTTGCAGCCTCAGGGAGATGACGTCGTCGCCATCCCGATCGACGGCCGCGACCCTGACAGATCGAAACCCTGCTGCAACCGGATGCGTGGCGGCAGCCGGCATCAGCCCCGCGTTACCTCCATTCGCCGCGGTCACCGGCGTCTGCAGCAGCGCCTCAAACGACGAACGCCAGCCGGACGACAGCGCGTCGATCCTCAGTGCACGCTCTAACCAATCGCGCGGGTGACTGGGCGAATAGAGAAGCGCGTTGACGTCTTCGACCGTCATCCGCTCCTTCGCCTCGCCGACCTTGACGATTCCGTCCCCCGGAGCGACCTCGCCTTCGTGGAGCACGCGGAAGTAGAACCCGGGCCGACCGCTGCCCGTCAGCAATGCGGGCATGCGCGGCTCGTTCATTCGAATGCCCACGCGATAGCACGTAACCCGAGGCTGCGTGATCTCAAACAGCGCGCTGCCGATCTGATAGCGGTCACCAATGCACGCGGTGTCGTCAGCCAGTCCCTCCACGGTAAAGTTCTCGCCGAACTGGCCGTAAACGAAATCGTCCCGTTTCAGCCGCTCCTGCCAGTAGCGGTACGAATCGAGCTGATAGACAAACACCGCGCGATGCTCCCCGCCGTGCCCAGCCAGATCCCCCTGACCGTCCCCTTCCAGATTCAACCGGGCGACTCGACACCGGCCGGCGAGCGGACTCTTCCAGATCCCGGTGTGCACCAAGCGACCGTTCCACTCGATGTCTCGCGGGAGGCCGACGTTAACCGAGACCAGGCGCGCCACAGTGCATCACGCGACGTGAAATACCATCGCACACGGCGCAGGCGCGTGTCCGTCGAGCGACGCTCTGTCCGTCATGATCGATTCCGTTATGGTCATTGCTAATCCCGTCAGGCGAGCACTGCGTCTACCAGGTATCGCCATCGGCTGATGCGATCACAGCACGCCCCCCATCGGACCAAAAATGGCGGGCGCGAAGATATTGCACGTTGGTATCGAACCGTGGGGCATCGACCCGGCTGTTTACACGGAATTTACACGTCCACCCGCATTACTCGACACAGCCTTCCGGGACGGGTAATTGTCGGCGGCGGCATTCCCTCGGGAAAGCGCTGGCGAAACATGCCGCCAGAGCGGGCAAAGCGGCTTGTCGAGCTTGGCCTCCCTGTTTCACACTACCAATCGTGACGGTGTACACGCGCGCTGAAACCTCGATTTCTGCGAGCTCAGTTATGCTGTCTGGGAACGGACCACGACGACGACCCGCACTGAAAGGTCACCATGACAGCACCAGTAACGCCGATGTCCCTGGCAGGCTCTGTGGTGCACGATACTCGACATATCTGCGCGTTTTTCAACGACGAGGACGAGGAGTACCGCGTCCTGCTGCCGTTTATCAATGAGGGATTGGCAATTGGCGACAAGGCCATCCATGTCGTCGGCGCGGATCACTCGCGTGATCATCTGCAACGTCTGGCGCTGTCGGGAATCGACGCGGGCCGAGCGACAGAGCGAGGTCAGCTCGAAGTGCGGAGCACCGCAGACACGTACCTCCGAGATGGACACTTCGACATCGATCGCATGCTGGCGGTGTTCGAGCGGCTTGCCAGCGGGAACGGGCCACATGCCTTTCCGCGTAGTCGGATCGTGTGCAGGATGGACTGGGCGGCCAGGAGCCGATCGTTGATCGATGCGGTGATTGAATTCGAATCGCGGGTGAACGCTCTGTGGCGCGATCACGATGATGTCGTCATCTGTTCGTACCGTCTGGACCAGTTTCAAGGCGATGCGGTCATTGATATTTTACGAACGCATCCCGCGGTCATCATCGGCGGGATTCTCCAGCGCAATCCGTTCTTCACTCCTCCAGAGCAATTCCTACGGGACCTCCGCAATCGCCGAGCGGCGGAGGACACCAGCAGGCGCGATGGTGCGATGTGACGAATCCATCCGATTCCTCACCAGAAGAGTTCAGGCGACTGCGTGGCTGCCTGAACGATCTCGTGAGCGTGATGGGGCTGCCTGCGGTCTGGGGTGGCGCAGAACCGCCACAGATTCTCGCGACCCTGCTGGACGCGCTCTTCGGGATGCTGAGGCTCACGTTTGTATTGGTCCGCCTGAGCGATCCGGATGGCGGGCCGCCGATCGAGCTGATGCGGGTCGCTTCACCATTCGAAGGAACGATACGCGCGCAAGACCTGGCGGACGCGCTCGGCATACCCTCCGTTAGCGGTGGCCGACCTCCGCAGTGGTTACCGAGCTCGGAACTGCAAATCGGCGATGCGCATATTCGCGTCACGTCTGTTCCACTCGGCGTGATTGGAGAGAGCGGCCTTGTTATCGCGGGTTCTCAACGAGACGACTTTCCCGCTGAAACCGAAGCAGTCGTGATCCAAGTTGCTGTCAACGAAGCAGCAATGGGACTGCAACAGGCCCGCCTCTTGAGCATGCAGAGGCGAATCGCCGCCGATCTCGATGAACGTGTGGCCGAACGGACAACGGAACTTGCCGCGGCTAACCGCGACTTAAAGGTCGAGATCGCAGAGCGACGCCGCGCAGAAGCCGCACTCCGCGAAGGTCAACGTGAGTCCCGGTTGATCATCGACACGATTCCAGCACTTGTCTGGGCCGCCAGCCCAGATGGCACCGCCGAGTTCTTCAATCAACACTATTTGGACTTCATCGGTCTCTCGGCAGAGCAAGCCAAGGGGTGGGGCTGGACGGCCGCCGTCCACCCCGCCGATGTGGACCATTTAGGTACCGCGTGGCGGCGGATCATGAGTTCCAAAGAGTCGGGCGCCACCGAGGCGCGGCTGCGGCGATTTGACGGAGCGTACCGGTGGTTTCTGTTCCGCGCCAATCCACTGCGCGATGACTCTGGCGACATCGTCAAATGGTACGGCACCAATATCGACATCGAGGACCGGAAGCGGGCTGAGGGCGCGATCGAGGCGCGTGAACGCGAGCTACGGCAGATGACGGAAACGATTCCGGAGATGCTGTGGAGCGCGACGGCCGACGGCGCGGTCGACTACTGCAACGCCCGCTTCCTCGAGTATACGGGCCTCTCTGCGCCAGACGTCGTCGGCGCCGGATGGCAGAAAACGATCCATCCCGAAGATGCTGCACGGGCAGCCCCAATCTGGGGTGCGTGCATCGCGGCCGGTACCACGTATCGGGTCGAGGTCAGAACCCTTCGTGTCACCGATCATGCCTACCGCTGGTGTGTCGTGACGGCATTTCCGCTCCGTGACGAACACGGACAGATCCTGAAATGGCACGGAAGCGTCATCGACGTCCACGACTGGAAACAGGCGCAGGAAGAGCTCCGGCACAGCGAGCAAGAGGCTCGATTGATCGTCGATTGCATTCCAGCCCAGGTCGCGGTGTTGGGGCCGACGGGCGAAGTCCGGCAGATAAACCGCCGAATGGCGGAGTTCTTTGGCGGCTCCGCTGCGGCGTTGAACAGCTGGAAGACTGGCACTGTCGTCCCACCCGATGAACTTCCGCAAGTAGTCGCCGCCATGACGAAGGCGTTTGAGACTGGCACACCGTTCGAAATGGAGAATCATCTGCGTCGCTTCGACGGTGTGTATCAATGGTTTCAGATTCGCGGTACTCCGCTGATGGATTCGGATGGCCACGCCATCCGTTGGTATTTCTTGATTGCGGACATGGAGGAGAGACGGCGGGCAGAAAATGCGCTCCGTCGCAGTCAAGCGCTTCTTGCAGACGCCCAGAGAATCAGTGCGACCGGCAGTTTCTCCTGGCGCCTCGACACCGACGAAATCACCTTCTCCGACGAGCTTTATCGCATTTTCGAGCTGAGAGCTGGTTCCGCGGTCACGCTCGGGCAGATTGGCGCCAGGGTTCATCCTGATGACGGCCCTTTGCTCTCGCAATTGATTGCGCAGGCTCGCGAAAGCGCGGGCGCCCTTGCCTACGAACTGCGGTTGCTGATGCCGGACGGCCGAATCAAATACACGCGAACGCAGGGTAACGTCGTACACCATCCGAATGCACCGCGGGAGTGCGTCGGTGCGATGCAGGACGTGACGCAGCGCCATTTATCGGATCAGGCGCTCGATCAAGCACGGTCGGAGCTCGCGCGCGTGAACAGGAGCATCACCGTTGGAGCATTGACGGCATCGATCGCGCACGAAGTCAATCAGCCGCTATCGGGCATCATCACCAACGCCGGCACCTGCGTACGGTTGCTGACGGCTGATCCGCCGAACGTCAATGGCGCTCTTGAAACGGCGCGCCGCGCGATTCGCGACGGCAACCGCGCAGCCGATGTGATCGCTCGCTTGCGAGCGCTCTTCACCAATAAGGCTGTCACGGCTGAGGTCCTGGATCTCAATGACGCCGCGCAAGAAGTGATCTCGTTGTTGTCAAATGACCTGCAGCGAAATCGCGTAGTTTTGAAGACTGAGCTGGATAGCGATTCTCTTCTTATTGCCGGAGATCGCGTGCAACTTCAGCAGGTCATCTTGAACCTGATGCGCAACGCCTTAGACGCCATGACGGACGTCGAGGATCGTCCGAGGCACCTGGTGATCCGAACGGAACGCGATGACCCAGACCGCGTACGACTGACCGTAGAAGACGTTGGCACCGGCCTGGATCCTGCGGCCGCTGATCGATTGTTCGACGCATTCTATACAACCAAGAATGACGGAATGGGAATCGGATTGTCCGTCAGTCGAACCATCATCGAAAGACACGGTGGCCGTCTGTGGGCAGCGTCGAACGAAGGGCCGGGAGCGACGTTCGCGTTCTTCATTCCATGCAAGCCGGATGACGCGCTCGCTCGTGTTGGCTAGACGGATTCGATATTTGCGTGACGTCGTCATGACGACCTCATGCAACGATCATGGGAGGCGAGATAGAACCCCGTGTTCGTCTGTTCGACGAAGCCCTCGGACACGAGACGGTCGAACACCTTGGTGCAGAGGACAACGTCGAGCTGCCAGAGCCGACGCGCCTGGGCAACTGTCAGGCGCAATCCCGGCATTTCCCGGTACTCGCCTCTCACGCGCGCCATCAGCGCATCCGACGGCCGCGTCGTTCGTCCCTTCGTCCGTAGGTGTGTCATACGAGCTCTCCGTCGCATGGAGTGACGCCTGTCAACAGGATCCCGTCTCGCGCGGAAGATTGGAACATGCGGCGGAGCCACGGACAATTAGACGATGGTATCCGTGATTCGTGGAGTCGGAACTTGGCGTCGTCGCCGTGGGCCTGCGGCTCTTTGTCCGGTGCAAGCGCGTGCAACCCGATACTAAGGTCTGATAGACGCTCGTTCCGAAAGGCGCGATCCTTCTGTGGTGACCAACCGCCGGCTCGTGACCGTCGTCGACGACGATGTATCGGTTCGCGAGTCGTTGCCAGACTTGCTGCGGCATTTCGGCTTCGACAGTCAGACCTTTCCGTCGGCTGAGGCCTTCCTCGAATGTGACGCGGTCGGCCAAACTAGCTGCTTGATCCTGGACGTCGGACTGCCCGGATTGAATGGCCCAGATCTCCACCGGGAACTGTTGCGCCAAGGGCACCGCATTCCGACGATCTTCATCACGGCGCAAGGCGACCGATCGCTGGAGCCACGTCTCATCGCGGGAGGGGCGGTCGCCTGTCTGTTCAAGCCGTTCGGCGACAACGACCTGTTCGATGCGCTCACGGCCGCGCTGGGAGGAAGTGATGATGTTGTCGGCCTCAAGCAGTAGGATGGATGTCGTGACTACGCCGGACGCGACGGCGACGGTTTTCGTCGTGGACGACGACGTCTCGGTCCGCGAATCGCTCGAGTTGCTGATCCGCGCAGCCGGGTGGCAGGCTCTCACGTTCGAATCAGCGCCGGACTTCCTCGCACATCCCCGCCACTCCGGGGCCTGTTGTCTGATTCTGGATGTCGCGCTTCCCGGTCTCAACGGCCTCGAGCTCCAGGAGCAAATCCGCGAGCGGACAGACATGCCGATCATTTTCATCACCGGGCACGGCGACATCCCCATGAGCGTCCGCGCGATGAAGGCCGGGGCCGTAGAGTTCCTGACGAAGCCGTTCAACGACGACGTTCTCCTGAGGACGATTCGGCAATGCGTCGAGCGCAGTCGAGGCGTGTTGCGTGAGCAGGCGGAGATGCGCGTTCTGCGAGGGCGGTATGAGTCGCTGACCCCGCGCGAACGCGAGGTGATGGCGTTGGTCGTGACGGGATTGCTGAACAAGCAGGTCGGAGGTGAACTCGGAATCAGCGAGATCACCGTAAAAGCCCACCGCGGTCAACTGATGCGTAAGATGCAGGCCGATTCTCTTGCTGCCCTCGTCACGATGACTGCCCGGTTGAAGCTCCGCACAGAAGAACAGATCTAAATCGCCTTCGTCCTCCCGACGACACGCACCACTCCTGCAGAGGGTGTCGCGACGCTCGGTACAGCTGTTCACCCGGCTATCGTGTTCACCAGAACCCTGACGGCAGCGATCGATACCATCGTCCAATGGATCGGCGCCGCCGCATCGCGTGTAATTGCCACAGCGGAGTGAGTGCTGACAGAACGGTCGATACATCACGCGCAGCCAGACCCGCTGTGGTCTGCGTAGAGGCACAGTCACCATGAACACGCGCCTGCTAATGGAGCTGCGAGTGGAGGTCGGAGTCGCGCAGGGGATTGGAGCCGTCCCCGGAGGCACTCGCCGGACGGTGCCGCTGGCCGGCGGGACCTTTGAGGGCACGCACCTTCGCGGTGTCGTCTTGCCCGGCGGTAGCGCGGACTGGCTGCTGGTTCGAGCGGACGGCGTACTCGAACTCGACTTCCGGGCCACACTCCGAACCGACGACGGCGCGCTGATCGCGATGCGTTCCTTCGGCCTGCGCCACGGACCACCGGATGTGATCGCGGCCCTCGGGCGCGGCGAACGCGTGGATCCGGATCGGTACTACTTTCGAACCACGGCCCGCTTCGAAACCGCGCATCCGGCGTACGCATCTCTCAATCGGCTGGTGGCCGTAGCCAGTGGTGATCGACGCCCTGACGGACCGATCTATTCGATTTACGAAGTGCTCTGACATGCACGTCACGCGTCGCGACGTATTGGAATCCGCGGCCGTCGTGGTGCTCGCCGCACCGTTTGTGGCCTTCTTCGTGGCCTCAGGGCGACAGAACCGAGAAAAGGAATCCCGCATGCGTTCACGTCCCCTTATGACGTTGCGCCTCGCCACGTCCGCCACCGAGGAAATCGGCGCAACGCCTCGAGGCACGCTGTCGATCTTTCCCGTCACGGGAGGCTCGTTCGACGGCAACCGTCTTCGCGGCAGGGTGCTCGCCGGGGGCGGCGACTGGGTCACGACGAGGGCCGACGGCGTCATCGAGGTCGACCTGCGGGTCACCCTGGAGACAGATGATGGCGCGTTGATCCACATGACGTTCACCGGCGTGCGGGACGACGGGCACGAGTACTTCCGCACGCTGCCGCGCTTCGAGACGGCGGCGCCGCAGTATGCGTTTCTGAACCGCCTTCTCGCAGTCGGCATCGGCGAGATCCGCGATGAGGGGCCGGCGCACGTCATCGAGGAGGTCCTCTGATTATGTGGTCACCCGAGCTGAGCTGGCGGTTTCAGGGACGTTGAAGACGGGATCGACCGCCGACACGGAGATGCCATGAACACGCTCGATTCAGCCGCGAGCCTTCTGGAGTCCACCGTTGTGGACCCGAAGCACGCCTTTCCGACATTGACAGCGGCGCAAATCGCCAAAATGGCGGTTCGCGGACGGCACCGCGCAACAACGCTCGGCGAAGTGCTGTACGACGCCGGCGACAGGAGTATCCCGCTGTTCGTCGTCATGTCCGGCGAGCTGCAGGTTGTGCGTCCCGAGCCTGGCGAACCGCTGATCGCGAGGCATGCACCTAGCCAGTTTTCCGGCGAATGCTCGGTGGTCACCGGCCGGCAGTCAATCTTCCGCGCGCGTGTCTGAACCTGGCGAGGTGATCCAGCTCGATAGAGACCAGCTGCTCGACCTCGTGCAGACCGATACGGAACTGAGCGAGATCCTCCTGGGCGCGTTCCTGCAGCGTCGACTCGGACTGATCGCCGGGAACCTGGACGACGTCGTGGTGATCGGATCGACGCACGACCCGGGGACGCTGCACGTGAGGGAGTTCCTGACTCGGAACGAACATCCGTTCCGGTGCGTCGATCTGGATCGCGACGCGGACGCACAGGAGATGCTCGATCGATTTGGCGTTGGTGTCTCAGGCATTCCGATCGTGATCTGCCGTGGACAGGCGATCCTCCGTCAGCCGACGAACGCACAGATCGCCGACTGCCTCGGATTCAACGATGCGCTCGACGGCACCCACGTCGTCGATCTGGCCATCGTGGGCGCCGGGCCGTCAGGTCTCGCGGCCGCGGTGTACGGCGCATCCGAGGGCCTCGACGTCCTCGTGATCGAGTCGAACGTGCCAGGCGGCCAGGCAGGATCGAGCTCGCGCATTGAAAATTACCTGGGCTTCCCGACCGGGATTTCGGGCCTCGACCTGACGACCCGAGCGCATTCGCAGGCGCTGAAATTCGGCGCGCAGGTCATCGTCGCCAGAGGCGCGACGCGGCTGACGTGCGACGGTCAGCGGTATACGCTCGACATCGACGATGGGACCCGTATCACGGCCCGCGCGGTGATTATCGCAACGGGTGCGCATTACAGGAAACCGCCGATCGACGGTCTCGGGCCTTTCGAAGGCGCAGGCGTCTACTACGCCGCCACTCCGATGGAGGCCCAGTTGTGTATCGGCAACGAGGTGGCGGTCGTCGGTGGCGGTAACTCCGCCGGGCAGGCGGCCGTCTTTCTGGCTTCGACCGCCCGTCACGTGCACATGGTGGTCCGGGGTTCTGGCCTTGGCGAGACATGTCACGGTATCTAAGCCGTCGTATCGAAGAGAACCCTGCGATCTCCTTCCGGACGCTCACGCAGATCGTAGCCGTCGAGGGCGACGGCAGGCTCGAACGGATCCAATGGCGGGACGAGCGAACCGGGAACATCGAGACCAACCCCATCGGCCATCTGTTCATCATGGCCGGCGCTGTTCCGAACACGTCATGGATCGACGGTTGCGTCATCCTCGACGAGAAGGGCTTCGTGAAGACGGGCGCGGAACTCTCTCTGGAGGAGCTTGCGCGCGCGAAGTGGCCACTCGCACGCGCCCCGTATCTGCTCGAAACGAGCAGGCCAGGCATTTTCGCGGTTGGCGACGTCCGCAGCGGCAATGTCAAGCGGGTGGCGTCCGCCGTGGGCGAAGGTTCAATTGCGGTCGCGTTCGTTCACCAGGTGTTGAGCCAGTAGGCGATGCGGCCAGGAGAAGCACAATGACGAAGAGAACGATCGACGCGGACACCCTTCTCAATCAGGCAAAGCCGGTGACGGGACAGCATGCACACGAGATCCAGCCCTTCGGTCATCTCGTCAAGTTGCCGATTGCATTGACCGAGCGCGTTTGCAAAGAGAGCGTCGAGAACCTGAACCAACTCCTTGCGGACAGTATGACGCTGCGCGACTTGTACCAGAAGCACCACTGGCAGGTCGCCGGACCGACGTTCTACCAGCTGCATCTGCTATTCGACAAGCACTACGAGGCGCAGAACGAGCTGGTCGATCAGATTGCCGAGCGAATCCAGCTGTTGGGCGGCATCAGCATCGCGATGGCCCACGATGTCGCGGAGACGACGCTGATCCCGCGGCCTCCGAAGGGCCGCGAAGAGGTGCCGGTGCAGATCTCGAGACTTCTGCACGCGCACGAAATTGTTCTGAAGGAGGCCCACACGATGGCGCGCCTGGCGGCCGAAGGGTCTGACGATGGCACCAACGATCTGATCGTGAGCAATGTGATTCGGACCAACGAGTCGCAGGTCTGGTTCGTGGCCGAGCACGTTGTTGAAATACCGCTGGTCCAGGCGGTGCAAGGAACGGTAAGCGCAAGCAGCGGAGACCGAAGCGTTCACAGCGCCGGTGGGAACGAATCTTATGAACATCCACGTCGATGTTGGCGACGCATCGGGGAACGGATCGCTGAAGCATGCGTCATGGGATCATCTCGCATGCCTGCTACGCCATTGGACGTGGGCTAACGAGGCGATGGTGACATTCGATCGAGAACTGGCTACCGGGTTGGACGACGAAGACGATCCAATGTCCGATCATCCGTTTGGAGCGTTTTATCACTGGTGCGCTCTGCTGTGCGCCTTGGGTGAGGCCGCGCTCGAACACGGGCTTCTCTCACCCCGCCAGCTCGAATCCATCCGACAGGATCTCGAGGCCAGTGTGCCCGTCCTTAAAGCGTGCCGACAGCTGCTCATCGTCGTTCCGGCGTCGTTGGAGGAGCATCCTTTAATTGTGAACCTGGTTCGAGACGGCGATACGTTGCCTCGCCTGCGGCGCCTTCATCACGCTTTCGGTGAAGCGCTTCGGAAAGAGCAAGCCTCCCGGAAGGTCGATTCTCTGGATCAATGAGAGTGGACACACGGTCGAGGGCTAACGTTCTAGAATAGCGACAATCGCCCGCATCTTCGCGCGGCAGCGCGTGCGTCCGCCGTGCATAGAGCTGGCGCGGATCCTTGTGAGCACAACGGTCGTCAACCGCGAGTTCTTCCGCACGGAGCTCCTCACGGAGCAATCGACGAACTACGCCGAACCGTCCATCGCGGACTACGACGAGCGCCGATTGCCGCTGCTCGAGTATTGGAAGTCACAGAACGGGAAGCAATCCGGCGACCCCGCGAAGCTCGCGAAGGCGCTCGTCACAATTGCCAGCCAGGAGCCGCCGCCGCGCCGCTTCATCACCGGCGCCGACGCGATTGCCACGACAGAACAGAAGATCGCTGATCTCAAGACGCAGATCGACGCGAACCGCGCCCACTCGATGTCGCTCGCCTTTGACGATCATTCGCCGAGGTCGGCTATCGACTTGCGCTGCCGCACCCTTCACGGAATCGGTGCGCATCGACGAACGCCAACGAATATTGAGGCGGACGACCCTAAGTGAGCGACTCGATTGTGATGCGTCCCGCCGATTATCCCGATGAAATGTGGAACGCATCCCTGTTCGTCAGGTTGACGACGCTGAACCGGTTTCGAAGCATCGTCCGATCGGTGAACGGCAGATTGTCGGCGCCGATGCTGAGATTGAAAAGATGCCAAGGCGCGATTCTCGGCGGGTTCGCGACGTCGTCGCGTTCCTTGAGAAGAAATCCTGATCTACGGCAGCGTCCCGGTCGTGCGTCGGCGACTTGCGTTCGAGCTCAGGGCCAGCGTCCGTCGAGCGAGAGACACTCTTCCGTCCCTGTCTGCAATCTCAGCAGAAGCGGGAACGACGCCACCGTGCGGGGTCGGGCCGATCGCGGTACGATGCCCGTATGCCCCATCCGTCGTGGAATGACCGCTACGCTTCGGGCGAACCGTTGCCATGGGATACCGGCACGCCGGATCCGATGCTGATCGAGATGATCGAGTCACGCGCTATCGAACCCGGACGCACGCTGGAAGTGGGCTGCGGCACCGGCACCAACGCCATCTACCTCGCCCATCACGGCTTCGATGTCTTGGGCGTCGACGTCTCGCGGCTCGCCGTCGAGAATGCGCGTGCCAAGGCGCATGGGCGCTGCCGCTTCGAGACGATCGATTTCTTGAACGAGGCGGCGCCCGGCGGGCCGTTCCAATTCGTGTTCGACCGCGGCTGCTTTCACACATTCGACGAAGATCACGAGCGCACACGGTTCGCGCAGAATGTGGCCGCTGTTCTCGTCAACGGCGGCATATGGCTGAGCCTGATCGGTAGTACTGAAGGGGTGTCGCGCGATGTCGGGCCGCCGCGACGGAGCGCGCGTGACGTCATCAACGCGATCGAGCCGTCGTTGGAGATCCTGCAATTCCGCTCGGGCGAGTTCGGCGTCTGTGGGGACGAGCTGAAAGCCTGGCTTTGCCTGTCCCGCAAGCGCACAATGCCGCCGCAACCGTCGAGTCGCCGGTGACGCCGTGTAAGCACCCGTCACGCGGTCGGGGTGCACGAGCGCCCAGCCTTTGATTGGATGCGTCCGTTGTGAAATGGCGCTCCTCACGTCTCGGTCAAGGATGATGCCGCGATTCTCTGATGAGCGATTCTTATGACTGATAGCGCTTTGGGGCGGACCGGCGCCGTGGCACTCATGGCCAGTGGGTGCGCGTCGATGCTCTTTTGGATCATGGCCGCGTCGGCCGGAACGTTCGCCGGTGCCGCAGTTGTTCAACAGGCCGCTTGGATCCCCGCGCAAACGCTCCATGTCATCGCCGCTCTGCTCGCTGTGTTCGGCTTCATGAGTGTGTATGCCGCAGAGCGGCACCGCGCTGGCGTGTCCGGTTTGATTGCGTGTTGGTGACGACGGGTAATGTCTTGTTCTTCGTCGACGGCGTTATCGCGCTCGTGATTTTTCCGTCGCTTGCGCGCAGTATTCCCGCCGCGTTGGAAACATCTGGTGCCATGAATCAGGGCATGACGCTCCTACTATTCGTAACGATTGCCGCGATCAACATGATCGGCCAAGTCGCATTCGGAGTCGTCACATGACGCGCTGGAGTGTTTCCGCGTCCAGCGGCTGCGCTACTCGTCATCGGCGGTACGCTGTTCAACTTGCCGCCGGGGCCAGTGCCGATGATCCTCCTCGCTGTTGGCGGAGTGCTTTGGGGTGTGGGAGCCTCCTGGCTTGGATGGTCGCTTGCCCGCGAGTCAAACTAAGGACGTCAGCCTGGATGCCCAGGACTCTTCAGCGACGCACAGGCGCCGAGCTCAGTCATCGTCGGAACGTCACAGATGGCGTGTCCTTGGTTCCCAAGACGGTTCCCAGATCGCTGACGTCGGACCAGAATATCTCTTAAAAAAACGAGAGGATCCCGCGTGCTCATCGGTCACTACGCTCTAGCTCTTGACGCGCGTGGACTACTCCGACCACGACATCCTGCGCCGTCCCTGGGCACCTGGTTCCTCGCCGTGCAGTGGCTGGATCTCATTTGGCCCATTTTGGTCCTTGCGGGAATCGAGCATTTGCGGATAACCCCCGCTAGGTGGATGGCGCCTCGGCGGCATGCGCGAGCGCAGACGGCGTGTTGCAGCCAACAATCGCCGGGGCTTCGTGGGCAAGCGCGTCATTTTCGAGAGCTGCCACCATGAGGAGTGCAAAGTCCACGCGGCGCGTAATGTTGCTCGCCAGAATGGGATCGCCAACGTGCCGACTCCAGACTGGCAGACCCTGGCTCTCACCTTCTTCGAGGTCGCTCCCTCTCACAACGATCCACCTCGTTTGCTTGCAAACACGCGCCGGCAAGCCTCCACTTGGTCATCGAGGTCCACGACCCGGGCGAGGCGAGCAAGCCGGCCGACGACATGCACGAGCAGCTTGATCTTCCACGAGGACACGTCCTTGCCATCGCGTGTAATGTGCCACCCGCACGAGAACACGAGGCGCGCCCCCGGACGTGCGTAGTCGAGAACAGCTTGCGCTGTTCCTGACGCGTACTGGTGGACGCCCATCGGGGCAAGCACGACGAGAACGCCGTCGCAACTGGCGATGGCGCGCTTGATGACCTCGCGGTCGTTGGTCGCTCCCGGGATGACCGTGATGCGCTCCTTGAAGGCATCGAGCTTTTCCACGCTGGCGTCGCGGCAAACGCCGACGACCTCGTAGCCGCGATCCAGGGCGTGCTGCACCATGTACTGCCCGAGCTTTCCGGAAGCCCCAACGATGCAGACCTTCCTCACGTGCGCAAGCTTACTCTTGGTCGACGAGCGGCGGCGCCTCTGCGTATCAAGCGGTATTCGTCGATGTGTGTGAGCGGAAGTGACGCTGGGGATTGTGATAGGACTGTGATACGTCTGGCTCACAACCTCGAAGAAGATCGAGGTTTACGGACGTGCAATGCCTGACCTTGACGATCGTGTTCTCGTGTGGGATGGTGAATTTGTGAGTCCGCTTCACGTCCGCATCCGCCTCGTCTAAACGGAACCCTCCTTCGGTCCGTTTCTTTGGAGTCGTGCGCCACTCAGGCGTCACAGATTCCGCACGGTGATCGTCTGTTCGGGGGTTCCGGTGCCGCGCCTTACTGCGCATGATGCGCGGTGGCTCGTCAACTTCCTTGCCGAACAGGTTGGTATGCGAACACAACCGCTTTTCAATTGCCCGGTTTGTCGCCGGGAGCTCCAGTCATTGACCGACTGCTATGTCTGCGACAACGGCCATCGCTTCGACCGCGCGCGAAGCGGCTACGTCCATCTGTCACGTTCGCACGTCCGCGGCGACACCGCAGCGATGCTGCATGCGCGCCGATCGTTTCTCGACGCGGGATTCCAGACGCCGATGTCCGACGGCGTCAATCGGTGCGCTGCGGAGCACTTGAAGCGAGTTCGACATCTGAATGTGTCGGCGCGCGGCGATGCCGTCGTCGACGTGGGCTGCGGTGAGGGGTACTACCTTGCACGGCTGCACGCCCACCTCGCTGCCCAATCGCTCGCATACGACGTGTCGTTTGTCGGCGTCTATGTTTCGGTCGCCGCGACTCGGCTGACGGCGGGACGGCTGGGCGGCGTGGCGACGGCCGTGGTGGACGTTCACGACAGCTTGTACATCCGTTACCGCGCCGCCACCGTCATCGTGAACGTCTTCGCGCCGAGGAACGGAGACGAATTTGCGCGGATCCTGGCTCCGGCGGGCCTCTGTCTCGTCATCGTGCCCGGAGCGGATCACCTCAGAGAAGTCCGACAACGCTTCAAGTTGCTCGATATCCCAGGAGGCAAGGCTCATCGCGTCCAGCGGCAATTCGCTCCTATATTGAGGCTTCAATCTGAGTATCGGACCCGCGCCTCGGCGCGTTTCGATTCATCTGCCCTCGAGGCGCTCGTCCGCATGACGCCGAACGCCTGGCACCTGACACCTGACCGCGTGACCGCAATCCGACGCGTTTCAAGCATGGATTCGACGATCTCCTGCGTCCTCGTCTGCTTCACCAGGGAGACTCAAAGAGAGAGAAGGCGGACCGAGCGAGTATCGCGGGTATTGCGTCGCACCCGCGTCGCATCGCTCGGGCCGGGCGTGGCTACCCGAACGGCCACCATGTCTCCTGAATCGATTCGGCCAGGTGAATACCCATTCACCAAGTTTTTTCGACCGGCCGACTTGAACGATCCGGTCACTGCGCGCGCCAGACTGGCCGAGTTGGTGGCCGCGCCGCCCACCAGTACTGATCGGGTCATCAACACGCATCACTCGTGCGATCCCCTTCCGGTGCGGTCGTCGTGCTCGCGACAGCCATCGGCTCGACGCTCGGTAGGCGGGTCGTAGATCAAAAGAGGGCCACATGAAGACTGAAACCGATATCCAAATCTCGGAGCTCCGCGCCAGCCTACACGGCAACGTGATTGGCTCGGACGATCCCGGTTACGACAACCTGCGCCGAGTGTTCTACACCGGCTTCGACCGTCGGCCTGCGGCCATCGTCCGCGTCGGCGACGCGTCAGACGTCGCACGTGTCGTGACTCTGGCACGAAAGAGCGGCGCCGAGCTCGCAGTGCGTAGCGGCGGCCACAGCCTGGCGGGGCACGGTACGTCCGAGGGCGGCATCGTCCTCGACCTCTCACAGATGAACGCAGTCGACATCGACGCTGACGGCGGAGCCGCATGGGCGCAGACCGGCGTCACGGCCGGCCACTACACCAGGGCGACTGGCGAACGCGGCCTCGCGACCGGGCTCGGCGACACCGCGAGCGTCGGCCTCGGTGGGATCACGCTCGGCGGTGGGATCGGCTTCCTCGTCCGCAAGCACGGCCTCACGATCGACGACGTGCTCGCGGCTGAAGTGGTGACGGCCGACGGCGAGCATCTCGACGTGGACGAGCACGCACATCCCGATCTCTTCTGGGCCCTCCGGGGCGGCGGCGGCAACTTCGGCGTCGTGACGAGACTCCGTCTGCGGCTGCACGAGATCAACCACGTCGTAGGTGGAATGCTAGTGCTCCCAGCGAACGCCGACGTGATCACTGGGCTGGTCAGCGTGGCAGATGCGGCGCCCGAGGACCTCTCCGTGATTGCGAACGTGCTGAAGGCCCCGCCGCTGCCGTTCCTCCCCCCGGAACAGCACGGCAAGCCCGTGGTGATGGCCGTTCTGGTCTACGCGGGCGAGCCCGCAGCTGGCGAGAAGGCGATCGCGCCGATTCGCGCCCTCGCCACTCCGCTCGCCGACATGGTTCGGCCCATCCGGTACCCTGAGATGTACGCCGGGCCGGAAGCTGCTGGTCCGGCGTTCGCCGTGGGAACGAACCTGCTCGTCGATGAGCTCTCGACGGGCGGCGCGGAGACGATCCTCACACACCTCGAAACCGCGACTGCCGCGATAGGCGCCGTGCAATTGCGCGTACTTGGTGGCGCGATGGCGCGCGTCGCCGACCGGGCGACCGCGTTCGGCCACCGGCGGGCGAAGCTCATGGTGAACATCGCGGCCATGGATCAGCGCGTCGAGAAGCGCAGGGAGCATCAGACCTGGGCAGCCGGCTTGGCCGAGGCGCTTTCCGGTGGAGTCAGGACTCCAGCCTACGTCGGGTTTATCGGCGAGGAGGGCCCGGGGGGTGTCCGCCGCGCGTACCCGCCACCAACTCTGAAGCGCCTCGCGCAGGTAAAGCGTCGGTACGACCCCGACAACCTCTTTCACCTGAACCTGAACATTGCGGCCGACACGAAAGGAGTTGCAAGTGATTAGCGAAACCGCAGCCACGAACAAGGGAATTGTCCGCCAATTCTACAGAGACGTCTACGTCGACTGGAACATGGCGCGCGCCGACGAGGTGTTGTCGCCGCGGTTCACGTCCCACGACTGGCCTGAAGGCGGTCCAACCGGTCCCAAGGCGTTCCGCGACTACTACGCGGCCATACGGTCGGCGGTGCCCGACGCCCGATATGAAGTCGATGATCTCATTGCGGAAGGCGATCGCGTAGTGGTGCGCTGGAGAATGGTGGGAACGCACAAAGGCGCCTTCCTTGGTATCGCTCCGACTGGCCGGCCGATCGTCCTGAAGGGAATTGCGATCTACCGGGTGGAGGGCGGCAAGCTGATGGAGCGCTGGGTTGTCTCCGACGTGTATGGCGCACTCGAAGAAATCCAAGCACCTTCGCCACACTAGATCGGCGAGTTGTCGCGCGACCGTACCAGGAAAGGCTTACCGGCTATCCGTCTGTGCGGCGCCAGCAACTCTCTTCTCACGGCTTACCGTTCGCACCCGAGGCCGACCTGTCGTGTGATGGAAGGGTGGCGGACTTGGCGGTCGCTCCTGATCGACGACGACACTGAGTTGACGCGCCTGTCAGCCTAGGCGAAGCGTATCGATCAGGGCGGCCAATGCGCCGGTTGCTGGCGCTGGCTCGGATAGGAAGGAAGTAGCCGCGAACGGCTCGCACCAGTCGTCGAGCACGCGCACCAGTGGAGGCGGGCGTGCCGGTCGAACTACCCGAGTGGCGCGGGACGTTTCACGGATCGCAACTGGTCCTGCCCGCCGCGGTATCGCAGCGGCAGATCGTCGAACTGGGTGCGGTCCTGCACCCTGCCCTAAGCGGCACCTCGATTTGACTCGGGAAGTCGCCGACAAGGTTCATCTTGCCGGCCGCGTCGATGCGATTCGCCGCTGTTTGGCCTCGTGTGGGAGACGAATATCAATTATCAGGACGGATGCGACGCCCAAGAGGCGGTTATCTGAACGGGGAGGACACGGTGCGTGTCGTTGTACTCGGCGGCGGATTCGGTGGCGTGGCAACGGCGGGCCACCTGGAGCGGGCGTTGCGCGGACACACTGGCGTCGAGATCACGCTCGTGAGCCGCGAGAATTTCTTTGTCATCACGCCGCTTCTGTTCGAAGCGTGCTCCGGAAGGTTAGAACTGCGGCACTGTGCGCAGCCAATCCGTGCCGCTCTCCGACAGGCACGGTTTGTCGAGGCGACCGTCGAACGCGTCGACGTGGACCGCCAGATCGTTCGAGCCGTCGCCGCCGAGGGAGCCACGTACGACCTGCCGTACGACCATCTCGTCGTCGCGCTCGGCGCGTCCACGAACGAGCATTTGATTCCTGGCTCATCGAACGCGTTCACGTTCAAGACGATGGCGGACGCGCTGGTGCTCAGAAATCATCTGATTGAACAATTCGAGCGAGCCGACGCGGCCTCGGAGCCGGCGACTCGTCGCGGCTGCCTCACCGTCGTCGTGATCGGCGGCGGTCTCGTCGGCATCGAGCTTCTAGGCGAACTCTCAGCATTCGCGGATGACGTGCTCCGCTTCTATCCGCGACTCCGACGCGACGAGGTTCGTTTCCTGCTGTTCGAGGCCGGACCACGCATTCTGCCCGAAATCGACCCGGAGCTGGCGGTCGTGGCTGCTCGCGTGCTCCAAGGGCGCGGCGCCGACATCCGCGTCTCGACGCCCGTCCGCTCGATCGAGACCTCGGGTGTACGCGTCGCAAACGAGAGCATCGACGCCGGCACGATTGTGCTGGCGGCGGGAATCGTGCCGAGCGTCGTCGCCGCTGCCATTCCTGTGGCGCACGACCAACGTGGCCGGATCGCCGTAGATAGCACGCTGCGGAGTCGCAGCCACGCGAGTGTCTGGGCGCTGGGCGACTGCGCGGCCATTCCCGGACCGGATGGCCGGCCGTATCCGGCGCTCGCGCAGCATACCGTCAGGGAGGCGCGACACCTCGCGCGGAACATCCAGGCGGTGATCGAAGAGCGCGTCCCGACTCCGATCCTCTTCCAACCGCTCGGAACCATGGCCTCGCTCGGGCACACGGGCGCCGTAGCGCGTGTGTGTGGCGTGCGGCTGACAGGTTTCCTGGCCTGGTGGATACGGCGGACGTACTACCTGTTCCAGATGCCGCGATGGGACCGGCGTCTGCGGATTGTGCTCGACTGGACGGTGGCCGTGTTCTTTCGACCGGATATCACAAAGGTGGAGTTGCGCGTTGAGCGCGACCAGGTACTCGGATGGCGCGCCATGGAGGCCGCCCGCGTCAACGGGACCCGAGATGACCGGCACTAATGACGCTCAGGCCCTTCGTCGTCGGCTCGCTGCCGGAACGTTGACCTGGCGCGGACCGGCACTGATGCTGTTCGCCCGCTCCGCCTGGGCGGTCATTGCACAAGCGCTTGTCGCGGGAGTCTTTGCATTGCGGTCGTCGCCGACGCCATGGCGTGACGCCGGGCCATGGCTGCCGGTGTACGGGACAGTGATCGACGCTGGATGTCTCGCGGTATTGTGGCAGTTCACGCGCCGCGAGAGCATCGGCCTCCTCGATCTCGTCGGCTTCAATCGAGCGCGGCTGGGGCGCGATGTGCTGCTGGGCGTCGCGCTCATCCCAGTGGGCCTCGCCCTGACTCTCGGCGGCGTCTATGCGACGGGCTGGCTGGTGTACGGGACGCTCACGCCGCCGTACCTCTTTGGGCGGCTGCCATTGCCGGCGGCGCTCTACGGCGTGATGGTGTTTCCGTTCGTGTGGGGCCTGACCGAGCAGATGACCTATAACGGTTATTTGGTGCCGCGCTTCCAGGTCGCGTTTCGGAGTACGAGCCGGGCGGTTGCCCTGGTCGCGTTCGTCTGGTCTTTCCAGCATGTCGTGATGCCATTCACGTTCGATGCGAAGCATATCGTCTTCCGGCTGCTGTCGCCGGTGCCGTACTCGCTCTTCCAGGCGCTCTTATATCTGCGGCTTCGCCGGCTGATTCCGTTCGCGATCGCACACGCGTTCTTGGATGGCGCGAGCGTGCTGATCGGCGTGCTTATCCCGCAACTGAGGGTTTGACGCCTCTTACATCGGAACGAGTCCGTGTCACGAACACGAATGACCGACTCAAGATTTGTCGCGTAACCGCAGATGCGTGAACTCGTTAATACGTTAGAGTCCCAGCTCGTGTGGGAACTCGATAAGGCCGTAACGCTGGAAGCGAAGCGGCTATCGCGCATTGAACCGTACCGGGATTGTCGGAGGGCTCATTCCGAGAGAGGATGGAGCCCATGGCACGACCGAGCAAGTACTCCCCCGAGCTGCGTGAACGCGCTGTACGGACTGGTCTTCGAGCACACCCACGAGCATCCGTCGCAGTGGGCCACGATTCGATCCGTGGCCGAGAAGCTTGGCTGCACCGTTGAAGCGCTGCGCCGATGGGTCCGGCAGGCGGAACGCGACCACGGCCGGCGGCCGGGCCTGACGACGGACGAGCGCCAGCAGCTGAAGCATCTCGAACGCGAGAACGTCGAGCTGAAACGCGCGAATGAGATTCTGAAGAAAGCATCCGCGTATTTCGCACAGGCGGAGCTCGACCGCCGAGCGAAGTGATGATCGCGTTCATCGACGATCATCGGATGGCGTACGGGGTCGAGCCGATCTGCCGCGGTGTTGCCGATCGCCCCGTCGACGTACTTTCGCTGCGAAGGCCGAGCAGCGGGATCCGACGCGACGTTCGGCCCGCGCGCAACGCGACGACGTGCTGCGCGCGATCATTCGCCGCATCTGGGACGAGCATCACCGCGTGTACGGCCCGCGCAAAGTCTGGAAGCAGATGGGACGCGAGGGCCTGCACGAGGCGCGCTGTCGCGTGCGTCGGTTGATGCGGGAGATGGGCCTCGCCGGTGCGGTCCGTGGCCGAGCCTGGACCACCACGACCGAGTCGGCCCCGAACGTCGACCCGCCCAGCGATCTCGTCGATCGGCACTTCGCCGCGACGCGCCCGAATCAGCTCTGGGTCGCGGATTTCACGTATGTCGCCACCTGGCGGGGGTTCGTCTACGTCGCGTTCGTGGTCGACGTCTTCGCGCGGCGCATCGTCGGGTGGCGCGTCTCGTCGTCGCTCCGGACCGACTTCGTGCTTGACGCCCTCGACCAGGCCATCTACGAGCGGTGTGGCGACGACCTCGGCGACCTGATCCATCACAGCGATCGCGGCACGTCAGTATCTCGCGATGCGCTACACCGATCGTTTGACGGATGCCGGCATCGAGCCCTCCGTCGGCAGTCGTGGCGACGCGTACGACAACGCCTTGGCCGAGTCGGTGATCGGCCTGTTCAAAACGGAAGTCATTCGGCTGAAGGGCCCGTGGCGCCATCTCGAGGCGGTGGAATTCGCGACGCTCGACTGGGTGGATTGGTTCAATCATCGCCGGTTGCTCGAACCGATTGGCTGACATGCCGCCGGCCGAGTACGAGGCGCGGTACTATGAGCAGGCGGCGGTGGCCTAATCACCATGCATCGACGACTACCCGCCGCCGAGCAGGCCGCCCACTCCATGAGCGGCCCGCGCAGGCGGCCTCACAAGTTACCCGGATCCGTTGTGACTCACGGGGATTTCAGAAGGACGACTCACACGAACCGCTCTCCGATATTCCCGGCACGATTCAGACGCCTAAATTCGGCGTTGCGCGTGTGGGCAAGACAGGCTCGCGGCTGATTCGAACGGTCACCGTTTCGGTAACGGCAAGCCGGCGCTTGTTGTGGCCGCCGTCGCCGCGCGGCAGCCTGAGGCCTTGGCGCGAATGGCGTTCGCCTGCACCGCCGTGAACTGCAGCGATCCGCTGGCGATGTGGCGCAGATCGTCGCCGTCCCACTCGGGCCGCATGATTCCTGACGTTGCGTGCGCGGGCGACGGGAGCAGGAGATGGCCCATCTCGTGCGCCATGGCATAGGCGAGCAGCCGCGCCACGTCTTGTTCACTTTCATGTGCTGCCCGCACGACGCGATCGTAGTAGACAAAGGCCGATCCGCCGGTCTCGTGCATATCGCCGATCGCCGTTCCCATGATCGAGCGGTCACCATTGATCGCTCTCGGCCGGATCAGGAGCTGAATCGCGAATGCACCGGCCGGTTCCACGGCGGACGGATCCATCCAGGTCACGCCGACACCGGCCTCGCCGAAGATACGCATAACCTCGGTTTTCGCTCGCGCCAGCGCATCTGCCGCGGTCCCCGCCTGGTTGAAGGCGACCACGGCGACTGACGGCGGGCTGGCTGCCGCCTTCCCGCACAGCCCCACGGTCAGCGTCAATCCCGCGACTATGTGTATCCATCGAGTGGCCATCGCATCCCCCTGCGCCGGGAGATGCGGGAAGCCCTGGATTCAGGGTGAAGATCGTCAAATACCCCTGTAATACCATCCAGTCGTAAGGCGCCGCGATCGATTCGGCCGTAAGATCAGCCGCGTGGCTTCCGGAACGCCTCGCCTCTTGGCGGAATCCTGTATGAACAGGCGCGCGCGGTTCATACGCCCTACGCGGGTGACGGTCCGCCGCTCGTGGTAGAGGGTGGACCGCCGGCATCGGGCGAGGTCACCATCCTGCTCCGCGCATGGAGCGACGGCGATGAGACGGCACTCGAGCAATTGCTGCCGATCGTCGAAGCGGAGCTCCGACGACTGGCGCGAATCTACATGGCCAAGGAGCGCCGGGGCCACACGCTGCAGACGACCGCGCTCGTCAACAAAGCGTTCGTGCGCTTGGTGGATGCCAAGGGGCTCCGGTGGCAGGACCGCTCGCATTTCCTGGGCATCTCGGCGCGCCTGATGCGCCGCGTGTTGGTGGATCACGCCCGGGCACGGGGATATCAGAAGCGGGGCGGGGGCGTGCAGCGTGTGACGCTCACAGACGCGCTGGTTATTGCGCCGGAATCGTCGTTACACCTGATTGACCTCGATCGCGCATTAGAAGCATTGGCCGTAGTGGACGCACGCAAGGCGAAGGTCGTGGAGCTGCGCTTCTTCGGCGGCCTGAGCGTGGAAGAGACCGCCGACGTGCTGCACGTGTCGAACGACACCATCAAGCGCGACTGGCGCCTCGCCAAGATGTGGTTGCTGCGCGAGCTCGAAGGAAATCGCGATGCGTGACGAGTCGGCCCGCTGGCGGCAGATTGAGGAGCTTTGTCACGCCGCGCTGGAGCGCGACGTGGCCGAGCGCGATCAGTTTCTTCGTACCGCGTGCCGGGACGATGACGCACTGCGGCGCGAGGTCGAGGCGCTGCTGGCGCATGAGCAGACGGGTGAACGTTTTCTCGGGTCACCGCTGGGGGCGGTGGCAGCGGAGGTCATGAGTCAACTCGCGACACTGCCGGTCGGTCGGCGTATCGGCGTATACGAGGTTCTGTCGCTGCTCGGGGCCGGCGGAATGGGGGAGGTCTATCGCGCGCGCGACACTCGGCTCCGCCGCGAGGTCGCCATCAAGATCCTGCCGCGCGCGTTCACCGAGGATCCCGACCGTGTGGCACGCTTCGACCGCGAGGCGCGCGTGCTCGCCGCACTCAACCATCCGCACATCGCGACGATCTACGGGATCGAAGAGGCTGGTGGCGTGCCCGCGCTGGTCATGGAGTTGGTCGCCGGCGGCACGCTGGCGCAGCGGCTGGCGGGCGGGGGACTGGCGATCGCGGACGCGCTATCGATCGCGCGGCAGATAGCCGAGGCTCTCGAAGCTGCCCACGAGAAGGGCATCATCCATCGCGATTTGAAGCCAGCGAACATCGCGCTGACGAAGGACGGTCAGGTAAAGGTGCTCGACTTCGGATTGGCGAAAGCCGTCGAGCCCACGACCGGACCCTTCGACGCGATGGACTCACCGACGAGTACCTCGCCCGCGAAGATGACCGGCATCGGAGTCATTCTCGGCACCGCTGCGTACATGAGCCCTGAACAGGCGAAGGGGCGACCAGCGGACAAGCGCAGCGACATCTGGGCGTTTGGCTGTGTGCTCTACGAGATGCTGACGGGCACGCGCGCGTTCCAAGGTGAGGAGATTACCGACACGCTCGCGTTCATCCTTACGAAAGACATCAATTGGAACTCGCTGCCACCCAGTACGCCCACGGCGATTCGGCGGCTCCTGAGGCGTTGTCTGGAGAAAAACGCACAGAACCGGCTCCACGACATCGCGGACGCGCGGATCGAGATCGACGAGACGCTCACGAAGGTCGCCGACGTTATTGGTGAGACTGCCACGGGCTCGCCGGTCGAAGTGGAACACGCTCAACGAAATCGCTCGCCGTTCCACGCAGGCTCGTTCCGGATGTCGCACATTCTGATCGCGGCGGCGCTCACGATCGTCGCGGTTGGCGCCTGGCTTCTCCGGAGCCGCGGGGACGAGGCTGGGATCGCCGGAGTGCGCCTGACCAACCCGTTTCAGGTGACCTCTGCCCTGGGTCTCGAGAGCTACCCGAACTGGTCGCCTGACGGCTTGCGTCTCGCGTACGAGGCCAGCGACGACGGCTATGTCAACGGTCCTTACCACATCTGGGTCGCGCAGCTTGGCGGTGGAGAGCCGGTCGATCTGACGCGAGATTACCCAGGGAACAACAGGAGGCCGAGCTGGTCCCCTGACGGTCGGCAGATCGCGTATCTCTCCGACCAAGGCGGCGAGTGGGGCCTCTACATCATGGCTGGGATCGGCGGTCAACCGCGCAAGATCCTCGCGTTGCCGGGGATCGGTACGGGGAGCATCAGCACGCCTCAATGGTCGGCGGATGGCGCGACGATCTTCGCGGCGGTCGACCAGGCCGGGGAAAACGTGGTGATTGGCGTCTCACTGCAGTCTCTGGAAACGACGCGGGTCGCGCTTCCACGGCACGAAGGCAACTTGTGTTGGGACCTGAGCCTGAGTCCGAACGGAAAGCGATTCGCGTATGTCGAGGCCGGCGGCGGGGGTCCGGACGTTTCGCGACTCTGGACGATTCCGATGTCGGGAGGGCCAGCCATTCCGCTCACGGACGGACTCACGGCCGTGTGGAGCCCCTTATGGTCGAATGATGGACGGGCGGTGTTCTACGTGTCGAACCGCGGTGGGGTCTGGGATCTCTGGCAACAGGCGGTCGTACCGGACGGAAGACCCGTGGGCGGCCCAGTCGGGATCACGCAGGGCCTGGGCATTCGCAGCGTGTCGTTCTCCCGCGATGGTGCTCGCCTGGCGTACACGCGCGGAGGCCGGGTCAGCAACGTCTGGCGCGTGCCGCTCCGCTCTGACCGGCCGGCAACCTGGGCCGACGCCACGCAAGTGACCGCTGAGCACGCTTTCGTCGAGTTCATCGACATCTCTCCGGACGGCACGCAGCTGGCGGTCAGCTCGGATCGGCACGGCCACCCGGCCTTGTGGCTCCTTCCCGCGACGGGCGGGGCAATGACCCCGCTCACGACCGGCCCCACGCCCGATTGGAGTCCGCGATGGTCGCCCGATGGCGCGCAGATCGCGTTCTATTCCTATCGCACGGGCAATCGGGATATCTGGGTGATGCCCTCTCGCGGCGGTCCCGCGCGACAACTCACCACCGATCCAGGGACGGACTGGTACCCGCTCTGGTCGCCGGACGGCCGCGAGATCGCGTTCCGATCAACCACGCCGGCGCGCCTGTCGATTGTCGCCTCCACAGGAGGTCAGCCGCAGTCACTTGCGACGGGTTCTTTCGGCGCAGCCGAGTGGTCGCCTGACGGACTCTCGTTCCTTGTCCTGAGACAGGGTCGCTTCTATCGAATCCCGAGAAGCGGCGGAGAGCCTGTACCGCTGCCGGAGACCATCGGGCGACCGGCCTACGCCCGTTTCTCGCGCGACGGGCGCTCGATCTATTACTCTGCCGTGACCGCTGGACCAAAGGAGCAACACGATCTGTGGCAACTGTCGCTGGACGGCGGCTCGATCTCGCGGCTGACCAGGCTCGACGGGCGTCGTGGCCGCCTTTACGACAACTTCGCGGCCGACGATCGGTATCTGTATTTCACCTGGTCCGACGGCGACGGCGATATCTGGGTCATGGATGTGGTGAGGGGACGTCCGTGATGGTGTGGGCGCTTGTCGGCCGCAACGACGATGAGGCCGGCGCGTCGGCGCGCTTCACCCGGGTCGCGGACGCAACCCCTTTTCGGTTGCCGCGCCCTCACCGAGGAGGCCGTAGCTGTGACCGAGGCGGGGTGGCGTCCATATCACCGCTTTGCCAACGATCAAGTCCTCGGCGATGATGACTGGCATAGGCGCCATTTTCGGTTATGGCCGCATACATGTCGCACGAACACGCGAGGGCCAGCCGTCGGACAAGCGCAGCGACATCTGGCGTTCGCCTGTGTGCTGCACGACAAAATCTCGACGTCGGGATTCAACGGAGCTCAACAAGGCTGACGTATCCCTTAGTGATTGGTCGAGCCAATCGACCGCCGTAATCAGCGGTAGACGCGCGGCCGCCCACCCTGGCCGTCGTGGTGGAGTCGGCAAGAACGGTTCGACAAGATCCACAACGAATCTGGAAGCTGCGCGGCGGCCATGCCTGTTCACGCTACCTCGCCGACGAGGATCAAGTTTCGGAGGTTCTGTTACGCGCTCTAAGGCGTACCGAGCAACGCACGGTAAGTGAGCGGCTCGATTGTGATAGGAGTGTGATACGTCAGGCTCAAGACCTCGAAAAACATCGAGACTTACGGCCGAACACCGAGTGATCGTTTTGGAAAGCTAAGTTCCTGATCGCGTGTGCGTTGAGGCGCTTCGGAGTGGCTCGATGTCGCTCGCGCGCTTCGCTTTCCAAGCGTGCTCAATCGACCACTCTGACATTTTTCCGTTTAGAATCAACGGTTTGCGGGCGGCCTGGCACAGTGTACCGCAAAACCCTCCTTCAAATACTGCCGTTCTCCCATCTGCTTCGCATTCCGCGGTTTACGAACTTCCGCCAACCGACCGTCGCGTGAATTGTGTCAGACCTTCTAATGTGTCGCGATCACTTACAGCGACTTCGCCGAGCTGGATGTAGCGGCGTTTCCAATATGCCGCGCTCGCGCGCTTCGATTCTGCCGACCCGGTCGCGGCCACGGGAGCAAACCCAAACGGCGTCGGCCTCGAAGTGGGCGCCGGGTGCGCGCCTCCCTGGTTAACGCCGGGCCAAAATCTGACACTTCCGCCGGTTGAAACTCGCGAGAAAGTTCGAATAGTGAATATGGCTCCCTTGGAAACCATTGCATGGCAGTTCGTCGTGCCGGTAGCTCGGCTGAGGGCGACTGGCACAGCGCTCATCAAGAGCACGAGCAGGAGGGGCACCATCTCGAGGAGCGGCGCCCCGCGCACGAGCGACAGGATGGCCACCACGCCGAGCAACGCGCCGACGATGACAAAGAGCCAGCGGACGACCTTGGCCACGACCGCTTCGATGTGGAGCTTCGGTTGCGCCTGCTGGACGAGCTCCGTGGTGCGGCCAAAATACGTCTTCGCTCCGGTCAGCATGACCACGCCGTTGCCCTCGCCTCGGCGGACGACCGAGCCCGACGACAGCACGCCGCCGGGCGCCGGGCGCCTTGTCCACATCCTTCGATTCACCGGTGAGCGCCGACTGGTCCAGGCTCAAGGCGCCCGTAAGCAGTTTGACGTCCGCCGGGATGATGTCGCCTGGGCGCACGCGCACGATGTCGCCGGGGACGAGTTCCCGGGCAGGAACAATCTGCCAGCTCGACTCACGCCGGACGCGCGCATTGACCTGCAACCGTTTTCGCAGGGCTTCGACCACGCCAGCCGCGCGGTGCTCTTGCGTGAAGCTCAACACGGCGTTGATCAGGAGCAGCGCGCTCACCACGGCGAGGTCCGAATATTTCCCGAGCACGGCCGACAGCACGATGATCAGCTCGAGCATCCACGCCGAGATACCCCAGAACTTCTGGAGGATCTTTCGGACCGGATGCGCCTTCTTCTCGGCCACTTCGTTGTAGCCGTTTGCCTTCCGGCGGCCGTCCACCTCCGCGTGTGTGAGCCCGGTGTCGGGGTTGACGTTCAGGGCTGTGAGCGTGTCCGGAACGGACGCGGAGGCGATATCAGGGGGCTGGGCAGCGGCGGCCGTCGGGGACGCCGACTTGTCAGGAGTGGAAGGCATCGTCAACAATCGCTGGGGCGGCTAGTCAGGCTGCTCCAGTTTGTCCGCTGCTTGGCTTCGACCGCGGTCAGACCTGTGGCACGACTCGAACCGAGGGACAGAATCGTGTCAGCCGCCGACCTGGCTGGCGTCTCGGAGTCGGTGCTCGGCACGCGAACATCTCCTTGACGGCGCGCTGAGCGTCGTCGAGCACCGGCAACCGGATAAGAACGACTGCTGTCCTCATTCTCCTCGAACAGGTCGGTCGCCCAACTCTTTGCTGTCTGTCACCTGGAATCAGCAATCTGCATCTCTATGGTGGAGCGTCGCATCGATGTCCGGACCGTATGACGTACTGGCGTTCGGTGCCCACCCCGACGATCTCGAAGCGGTGATGGGTGGAACAGCGGCGAAGCTCGTCGCCAAGGGACGATCCGTGCTCTTCGTCGACTTGTGCGACGGTGAACCCACGCGACACGCTGAACGGGGACAGCGCGCAGCGCAAGCGGCTCGCGCCGCCACCATCCTCGGTGTCGATCGGACTACGCTGCCGCTTCGCGACCGATTGATTCGAGATACAGTCGACGCGCGCATCGCGGTTGCACGCCTGATTCGCCTCCATAAACCACGATTGGTGTTTACAACCGCGGGATCGGGGGTCCATCCGGATCACCAAGCCGTGACGGATATCGTTGTCAATGGCGTCTTCTACGCACGGCTGCCGAAGTGGGAGTCGATCGCTGAAGGCGAGATGCTTGCGGGCACCCAGCCTCACGAGATCGAACGGGTGTTCTTTGGGCATTGCCGCATGGAGCTGGCGTGGCCGTCGTTCGACTTTGCCGTCGATGTGACCGCCGTCTACGAGCGGAAGCTGGAAGCGCTTACGGTGTACGAGTCCGTCTTCAGCGGCTCGCAGGCGGAATTGCTCGACAAGTACACCGCTGAGGACCGGTATGTCGGGAGCCTGGTGGGCGTCCGTTACGCGGAAGCCTTCAAGAGCCGCAGCCCTTTGCTCGTCGCCGACCCGGAAGCCTTTGCACCGTCACGATTCGGGTGAGTCCCGGTGGCTATCGTTCAGGCCGCCCGTCCCGGGCGGCTGCGGAACGGCTCACGTCGGAACCCCAAGCCGAGGAAGCAGCCAGACTTGCAGCAGCCACCAGACTGCCAATACCGCGATCAGCGTTAACGCAGTTTCCATGTCAGCTCTCTTTTCCGTGTCGATCGAGGAGTCGACGCACACTGTCACGGGCACGCTGCCGAACGGCGTCGGGCAGCGGCGCCGTCGCGGCTTGGCGACAAAGACCCACGGTTTCCCGCAGACCGCTGACCAATCCCGCACAGCTCGCACATTCCTGGCAATGCCGTTCAATGGCATCGCACGCCGTCGTATCGAGCTCTCCGTCCAGGTACCCTGAAATGTTCGTGAGTACCTCTTCGCACGTGTTCGTTGGTGCGCTCATACGTGCTCCAGCTGCTTCCGCAGCATCAACCGCGCGCGATGGAGCCGCGTTTTTACATTCGCCTCGGAGACGCCGGCGATCGCCGCGACCTCTTTCGTCGAGAGGCCTTCGATCTCGCGCATGACGACGATCATCCGGTACGACGGTGGCAGGCGCTTCAACGCCTGAGGAAGCCGACCATCCACCCATCCATCGATCAGCCGTTGATCGATCGAGCGAGACGGATCCGCAACGTCCACGTGAACCGTTCCCTCGCTGGTCTCGATGCCGCGTTCGACGGACACGAAGTTCGAAGGTTCGCCGACGCGCCGCCGCCTTTTCATCAGGCACGCGTTTCTGACGGTGCTGTACAGCCACGTCCGAAAGGCCTCGGGCTCGCTGATCGTGGCCACGTGCTGATACGTCTTGAGCAACGCGTCCTGCATGACGTCTTCCGCATCTTCCGGATGACCGCACACCAGCAGGCTGAACCGGTACGCGACTTCCTGCGCTCTCACGAGGAGTGCTTCCATCGCGCCACGATCGCCCGTGGCCGCTGCCTTAACGAGTCCTGCGTATTCGGCCTTGATGTCGGCGCTCGACACGGATCCATTGTACGAAGTTCAACAGGGCCACTGCCTTACATCGCTGGCGGTGCCTGCGATTCCAGGATCGGGATCAGTTCGGCCATCAGCATCGCTTCCGGCACGGCACCTTCTATATGAACCGTGTCGTTGACGATCGTGCGTGGCACTCCGCGCACGTGGTATTGGTCAGCGAGCTCGGGGAACTCGGTCGCGTCGACGGCGTCGGCGCTTACCCAATCGCTCACGAGCGCCATCTTGTGCGCCAGCAGCGCGGCGCGCGGGCAATACGGACAGGTTGGCGTCACAAAGACCTGCAGATGCAGCGGGGTGGTCAGATGTCTCAAGGTCTCGACGGTTGCCGGTGAGAGATCCGTCGTGCCTCGGCTGGCCATCCGAATGTCTTCGATCAACGTCGCAAACTCGTATCCTGCCGGCGACCCGTAAAAACGGATGCCGAAATCCCGCCGTCCGGTCCCATCACCCAGCACGACGATGGCCGGCGCCTTGTCGATGCGATAGAGCGTCGCTTCGGCTGGATGCGTGTCGAGGTCGTACACTTTGAGTCGAACGGTGCCTTCGGAGATCGATGCCAACTCTTCGACGAGTTCGCGCGTTTCCCCACACGTGTCACAAGTGGCGCCGACGAAGACGAGCAGCGTCACCGGCCGGGGCAGCGCGACCAGGACGTTCCGTAATTCGGTCCGCAGCGATGCATTCAACAGGGCCATCGTCATGCTCCCATCAGACGTGATGACGGTCGGTGTCGCAATTGGGACAGTGGCCGGCCGGTGTCTTCATGGTAGAGATCCCGAACAGCGTGTACGCGGGACACCACCCAACGATGCCGGTTCCGAGGGCGATCGCGCCAATCACGAAGAGCGCGACGCCGAGCGCACTCGACGCCAACGTCCACCCAGCAGCCACTAGAAGAATGCCGGCGAGCATTCTCGCCGAGCGATCCCACTGACCCTCGTTCAGAAACCTCATAGCTACCTCCTGATCGCCTCAGTCAACTGTCGTCAAGTCGCTGACGGGCTCCGCCGCGACCTCGATCACTGGAATGAGATGGATTGCCGCGCTGAGCGAGTTTGAAATCAGGCAGCCTCTTTCAGCTTTCTCGAGCACCTGTTGGGCGCGGTCGCGATCCGTGCCGGGCGGCACGTGCAGGCGAGCGCGGACGTCGAACGCAACGAAGCGCGTGGTGCGCTCGACGCGATCCAAGGTCCCCGTGACGTCGCACTCGAGTGACGTCCAGGCGAAGCCTGAGGCACGCGCGACGGCGCGGAAGGTCAGGATCAAGCAATCGCCGACCGCGGCGATGAGAAATGTTTCGGGCGACCATCGATCACCGGGCCCGTCGAACGGGATCGGCGACGCCGACCGCAGTGTCGGCAATCCGTCGGCGTTCAGTTCAATGTCCCCTGTATGCGAGCCACTCGCCTCAACCGTATAGTGGTGTGGAAACGCCTGCATGTTTGCTCACCTCGGAGTTCTGCTAGAGAGATGCACGCGCACCCGGCAAGGTGACAGACGGACTGCCGGATAGTCGGCACTCGACCTTCCGGCCATCAGGCCTACGAGCGAAACCAACGTGTCACCGTAGGCCAGCTTTCTGCATCTCTGTTAGGGGAGTTGCTATGGAAGACACGCGCTACGGTTTGAAGGTATCTGTCCCGGTTCCCTACGACGAGGCGATCGTGCGAGCGACCGACGCGCTCAAGGCGCAAGGCTTTGGCGTCTTGACGACGATCGACGTCAAGCAGACGCTCAAGGCCAAGCTCGATCGCGATTTTCGGAAGTACGTGATTCTCGGCGCGTGCAATCCGCCGTTGGCGGATCGCGCGCTGCACGCCGAACTGGAAGTCGGGCTGCTTCTGCCGTGCAACGTGATCGTCTACGAGACGAGCCCCTCATCGAGCGTCGTTGCAGCGATGGCCCCGCTTGCCGCGCTCGGCGTCGTCGGTAAGAACCTGGCATTGGCGCAAGTGGCGCGCGAAGCCGATCGCCTGCTCCGTCAGGCGCTCGCGTCGCTCGAATCGCCGGTTACGACGGAAGTGGGATCATCCTCGGGCCAAAGGTAGTCGCACTCAGAGGGGAGAGCTGTATGAAGATCAAGGGAGCTGCAGTGCTATTGGGTGTTGCCTCGTTGGTAGTCGTGTTGACTGCCGGAGTTGCGGCGCAAGGACGCGGGCGCGGCGGGCCAGCCAATTACAGCGTGGCAGCGGAGACGACCGTCAAGGGCACCGTAGAAGAACTGAAACCGGGCCCCAATCAGGGCATGCATGTCATGCTCAAGACTTCCGACACGACGCTGGAACTCGCGCTCGGCCCATCTTGGTACCAAACAGAGAAGAAATACGTGATCGCGAAGGGCGACCAGATCGATGTGATTGGTGCGAAGAGCACGGTCGAGGGTCGTGAAGTGCTGCTCGTGCGCGAAATCAAGAAGGGTTCCGAGACGATGACGTTTCGCGACGCCAAGGGTTTCCCGATGTGGGCCGGCCGCGGCCGTCAGTAGCGCGCGCTGACCACCGATCGACGGCGTCCTCCAGTTGGTCGGGACGCGTGCCAACGATCCGGACGCAACGAGTTGCTCGCACAGAAGGCCGCATCGCATTCGTAGGAATCGTCAACCTCGCCACGTCGGAGGCACGTTATGACCCATCGATTTCGAAATGTGGTTGTCGTTGCTGCAGCCGCTGCGTGGTTGTCGGCTCCGGCAGGAGCCCAGCAGCCGCAGCAGGGACCAGAGCACGATCACGACGCCCATCACCGCGACATGCTCATGCGTGGCGCTCAAGCCATGGGCTTCGATCAGGAGCGCACGGTCCATCACTTCCTGCTTTACGGGGACGGCGGAGCCATCGACGTTGCCGTGAAGGAGACCAGCGACGCTGCAAACCTTCGCGCGGTTCGGCAGCACCTCCAGGAGATCGCCGGACTGTTCAAAGCAGGCGATTTCGGCAAGCCAGCGCTCACGCACGGCCAGCAGGTGCCCGGGACCGTGGACATGGCGCGGCTCAAGGACCGCATCACCTATCACTACGAAGAGACGCCCGGCGGTGGACGCGTCCGGATTGTGACCGGCAATGCCGAAGCGCTCGTGGCTGTCCATGCGTTCTTGCACTTCCAAATCGAGGATCACCAGACCGGCGATTCAGCCGTCGTTCAGGGATCGGCATCCGGACAGATGATGCACGGCATGGGGCCCGGCATGATGAGCGGACGCCACGATGCCGCCACCATGGCCGAGATGGGCGACATTCACACCCTGTTCATGAGCCACGATCAGATCACGCGCACGGTGACGAATCTCCCCAATGGCGTACGAACGGTCACCGAGTCAGCCGATCCGCGTATCGCCCAACTCCTCAAGGATCATGTGACCCAGATGGGGCAACGCGTCGAGACCGGAGATGACCCTGGGCTGCCGATCGAGAGTCCGGCGCTGCGGCTGATCTATCGCAATCACGCAACGATCCACACCACGTTTGAGCCGACGCCGACAGGCATCGCAGTCGTTCAGACGTCGTCCGACGCAGAGACTGTGGCCGCGCTCCAGCAGCATGCCTCAGAGGTAACCGATTTCGTCAACGACGGGATGGCAGCCATGCGCGCGGCGATGATGAAGAATGGCGGAATGACGATGCCGAAGCCCAAGTAACGCAGCGCCGCCGCGCTACGACGACGTCAGCCGAGGTCATGTTCGTCGCCGAACGGTACGTGATCGCGAAAGACGACCAGATCGACGTCATTGGTGCGAAAAGCACCGTCGAGGGTCACGACGTGCTGTTAGTGCGCGAAATCAAGAAGGGCTCCGAGACGATGACCTTCCCCGATGCCAAAGGCTTTCCCATGTGGGCTGGTCGCGGCCGTCAGTAGCAAATGTTGGCCAAGCAGAACGGGAGCACGAGCGCGCAGGCCGAGTGCTTGTGACGGCTGAGCGTTTTGCTCGGCGGAGACGATCGTGTGGCTGAGTCCGCACGTTATCGACGTTATACCGTGCTCATCGCTGTCACCCTGATGCTTGCATCGGCTACGAGCCCGGAGCCGCCGATGACCTCCTGCTCGAACGCGTGCGTTTGGACCTTTCCGCCCGATTGTGGAACCGTTCTCGGCTGTTCCTGCAGCTCCAGGATTCGCATGCGCTCCTCACGAACCTCGTGGACTCGGACTTTCCAAGCAGCAGCCCGATCGAAGACACGCTCGACATTCGACAGCTCTACGCGGAATGGCTACGGATCGGCGGAAGTGCGGTGGGCTTCCGAATCGGCCGCCAAGAGATCTCCTAGGGTGACCAGCGTGTCTTCGGACCGGGCAGCTGGGGGAACACGGGGCGATTCTCCTGGGACGCCGCGATGCTGAAAGTCGACACACACTGGTTCGAAAGTGACTTGTGGATTGGCAAATTCCTTCAGGACAAGTCCGATGTGTGGCCCGATCGCGCCGTTGAGGAGCCCCTGACGCTCGTGAGCTACACGCACGTCAAGAGACTTCCATTCCGCCTCGACCTGTTCTACGTCATGAAGGACGACTCCAGTACGACGACCGCTGGCGAGTCAGGCACTGGCAACCTGCGATCGAACACCATCGGATTCCAGGCCGAGCGCACGGGTTCGGGCGTCTTCGATGCGGGCGCGACGGTCATCGGCCAGTTCGGACGATACGGGCGCGATCAAATTCGCGCGTACGGCATCAACGTCAAGGCAGGCGCCACGGCACCCGTCGAGTGGACGCCCAGGCTGGCGGCGCAGTACATTTTGGGCTCGGGAGACGCCAACCCCACCGACGGGACCCACGGCACGTTCGACGGTGTCTACGGTGGTCGCGACATCTTCTTCTACGGGTACCTCAACCTGTTCTTCTGGGCGAACCTGCGCGACGCAGAAATTGATCTGAGCGCCAAGCCGCGTCGCTGGTCGACGTTCTTCCTCGAGTATCACCACTTCGATCTCGACGAGGCGACCGACGCTTGGTATACGACCGGGCTCAAGCCGTTCCGTCGCGATCCCACGGGCCAGTCGGGGACGACGCTTGGCAATGAACTCGACTTCCGTGTGGTCGCGACGCCCTGGACTCACATCGAACTGATGGCCGGCTTCGGTCGCTTTTTCCCCGGCGACTTCGTCAAGAAGACCGGACCCGCGGCACCCGCCAACTGGTACTTTGCGCAGGCGAGCTACGCGTGGTGAACGGTCGCGCTCGCGTCTTCTTGAACGACCAAGGCCTCGACCCGAGCACGAATGTCGTCGCGAATGGCCCGAACGCGTTCGACGGGCTGATCTTTGGGGTCGTCCAATGGCCAGTCGGCGCGGTGCACCCCTGGCACGTACGGACACTGGTCGCCGCACCCCATCGTAATCAGAAGTTGCGCCTCGGCGGCGAGTTCACTGGTGAGCTTCTGAGGGCGAGCGCCACGAAGGTCGATGGCCTCCTCCAGCATCACCGCGACAACTTCCGGATAAACGCGGTCCCCGGGGGTTGTTCCAGCGGAGAGGGCCCGCGCCTTGGCAGGGTCGGCCAGCTTGTTGAAGAACGCGGCCGCCATCTGCGAGCGACCCGCATTGTGCACGCACGCGAAGATGACGGTTTTCACGGCTGCTCGATCTCCACGACAGACTCCAGGTGCGGTTGAACCTTCAAGGAATTGGTGACTAGGCAGGTTTCTTCGGCCTTCGCCAACAGCCGTCGTGCCTGGTCCTCCTTTGCGCCCGACGGCACCCTGAGGCGCGCATGGACCTCGAGCGCCGTGAACTGGGTGACGCGATCAACTCGGTCGACTGTTCCGGTCACGTTGCACTCCAGCGACACCCACGGAAAGCGCGATACGCCGGCGATGCCGCGGAAGGTCAGCACGAAGCAATCGGCGACGGCCGCCACGAACAAGGTTTCGGGAGACCATCGGTCGCCAGGTCCGCCGAACTCTGTTGGCGGCGCAGACGGAATCGGCGGAAGCCGCTCGCCCGCCAAGGCGACGTCTCCTTGCGTGTCTGCCTTCGCAGCGACCGAATAGTGATGTGGAAACGGCTGCATGAGTGCCTCTTACGGCTGGTGTGACGTTCCTCGGACGAGGACGCCCTGCAGATCGGTGCCCGGCGCCACGGTGTTAAAGACGGTCCCGTACTTCTTGACGTTGTCGTGCAGCAGCTCCAAGCGCCTGTCGGGCTCGTCCGTGTCCACCACGATCTCGTAGTCGATGCGTTCCATCCGTGGCGGGACGTCCTGCCGGACGCCATGCACACGGATCTCAACGCCGCGAAACGAGAACTTCAGCATCGGCGCCACGCGTTCGATGCCCTTGATCATGCAGGCGGAGAGCGCGGCGAGTAGGAGTTCAGCCGGGTTCAGTGCATCGCGTCGACCAGCAAGCGCGGTGTCGAGCGTCAACGTGGCGTCCTTGCACGTCGCCAGGCTCCCAGACGCATCAACGCGCCGCGCCGTCACGAAGAACTCAAGCTTCGCCGTCACACACTCCTCCTCGAGCCGGGCCACATCGTCAGGCGACCGAACGCTCCCATCCCTGTCCCTGTCCGACTGCGCGCGCCAGCTGCGCCCTGGACAGATACGTGCCTCGGGACACCACCGATTCGTTGACCAGGATCAACGGCAAACAGCCGTCTCCCTCGGATGACAAGATCTGCTGAACTGCCGGCCGCTTGGCGACTTCCTTCTGTGCCTTGGACGGGTCGAACTGCTCCACGAGAACACCGGTCGTCTCGAGCCAATCGAGATTGGCCTCGAAACTCTCGAATTCCCTGTCGTACAGGACGCCGATCATGCCGGTGATCGGCTTCGGAACGCGACGGAAGACGGTTATGAACGTCATGGCTTCCTCCGATCAGTGCGCGGCAACCGGCGCGGGGAACCAGTGCCGTGTGCGATTGCAGACCGAACAGACCGACAACATCACGGGCACTTCGATCAGCACGCCGACCACGGTGGCCAACGCGGCCCCAGACTCAGGACCAAACAGCGCAATCGCTGTGGCGACGGCGAGCTCGAAGAAATTACTGGCGCCAATCAGCGCGCCCGGCGCGGCAACCGCGTACTCGACGCGGAACAGGCGCATTAGGCCGTAGGTGAGCGACGAGTTGAAGTAGACCTGGATCAGAATCGGCACCGCAATGAGCGCCACATGCAACGTCTTGGTCGTGATGTTGTCGGCTTGGAACGCAAAGATGAGCACGAGCGTGGCGAGCAAGGCCGCCATGCTGACCGGCGCAAAGCGCGGCAGAAGCACATCTTCGAACCAGGCGCGGCCCTTCGTGCGCATGAACCCTTGACGGAGCAAGACGCCCACGGTCAGCGGGACGACGATGAAGACCAGCACCGAGTACAGCAGCACCTGGAACGGGACGTGGAGCGACGAGGCGCCGCTCACCAAAAGCGTCACGATCGGTGCGAACAGCACCAGCATCAGGAGGTCGTTGACCGAGACCTGCACCAACGTGTAGGCGGGATCGCCGTCGGTCAGATAGCTCCACACGAACACCATCGCCGTGCATGGTGCAGCGGCAAGAATGATTGAGCCTGCGATGTACTGGTCGGCGTCCGCAGGAGAAATCCACGGGCTGAAGACATATCTGAAGAACAACCAGGCGATGGCGGCCATCGAGAACGGCTTCACGAGCCAGTTCACGAACAGCGTCACGAACAGACCGCGCGGCCGGCGCCCGACGTTGCGGATCGATCCGAAGTCGACCTTCATCATCATCGGCGTGATCATCAGCCAGATGAGGATCGCAATCGGCACGTTGATCTGACTGCCCGCGCCGAACTCCAGGCCGCGGAGGCCACGCATCATTCCTGGCGCGGTCAGGCCCAGTATGACGCCAACACCCATGCAAAGGCCGACCCAGAGACTCAGATATCGCTCAAAGCCGTTCAAGCGCTTCGGCGTGACGCGGGTTGTTGTTGCGGCGACCATTGCAGGGGCGGAAGCGCGATCCATGGCACACCTCAAGCGGGGACGGCGGCGGGCGCAAGGATGTCCGCATGCCACGGTTCGAGCACTGTGCGTTTCCCGTGGGTCGCCAGCTCCCGGAGATGGACGGCTTCATGGCTCCGCCGCGCGCGCAAAACCGGGTCGGTGACCGGGAGTGGCGTCAGGCTCTGGTTAACCACCCACGCGAGTGGCGTGATATCCGCGCGCGCCAGATCACGTTCAAGCTGCATCGCTTCGTGAATCGGAGTGGCCTCCGGCAGCGTGACTAGGAGTACCATCGTGAACGATGGGTCCCGCAGGCGCGGCAAGAGTCGCTGCACCGCGTCCGATGTCCCGCTGGCTTTGCGCAGCACCTCGCGGTGGTACGCCTCGGCCGCGTCCAACAGCAGCAACGTGTGGCCGGTCGGCGCCGTGTCGATGACGACGAACTCGTCCTCGCCCCGCGCGACAGTGTCGGCGAAGGCGCGAAAGACGGCAATCTCCTCCGTACACGGCGAGCGCAGGTCTTCCTCTAGCAGCGCGCGACCCTGCGCGTCGAGCCCCTGGCCGGCCGTGGCAAGTACCTCCTCGGTGTAGCGTCGCGTCTCGGCAGCCGGATCGATACGAGTGACGTGCAGCGTCGCGGGCCGTTCCCGCGCCGCCGCGTCCACGTGGGCGGCCGGATCCGTGGTGGTCAGCGTCACGTGATGGCCCGCGCGGGCGAGTTGGGTGGCAACGCGCACGGCGAGCGTCGTCTTGCCGACTCCACCTTTACCCATCGTCATCACAACACCGTTGCCGCGCGCCGCAATCTGGTCGACAAGCTGATTCAGCGTCTCGCCGTCCTCAGCTGGATCCGGAGCGGCTTCGATAGATGTGACCGCCGAACTGTCACTGCTTCCGATCTTCCGCAACGCATCCACGCCGACCAGCCCAAACGGCAGCAGCGGTATGTCAATGCGCGGTAGGTTGCGAAGGGCTGCGGGCATGTCCTCGAGCGCGGCGCGTCCGCGGGTCTCCAGGGCCACGGCAATGGAATCGTCTGTGCGCTGCGCATGGAAGACACCATTGAGCATCAGCCGCACGTTCCGAATCCCGAGCTGGTGTAGTTCGCTACGCGTGCGCTCAGCCTCGGTGAGCGATGGCGCATCGGGACGCGCCACCAGGACGAGCGTCGTCTGGTGCTCATCGCGCAACGCCGCGTGCGAGGCGGCATAGAGGGATTGCTGCGCCTGGAGGCCCGAGAGCGGACCGAGACACGACGTGCCGCCCACGTTGGTCTCGATGAATGTGGACCACGCTGCGGGCAGCTCGAGGAGGCGCAGGGTGTGACCAGTCGGCGCCGTGTCGAAGATCACGTGGTCGAATGCACGCGTGGCGTCCGCGTCCCCAAGGAGCTTTGAGAACTCATCAAACGCGGCGATTTCAACGGTGCACGCACCAGACAACTGCTCTTCGATGCTGGCCACGGCGGTGGCCGGCAGCACGCCGCGGTACGGTCCGATGACGCGGTCGCGATACGCACGTGCGGCTTCTTCGGGGTCGATGTTGAGGGCTGACAGGCCAGGCACGCCTGGCACGGCTGTCGGGGACGCGCTCAGCGTGACACCGAGGACCTCGTCGAGATTCGATGCGGGATCGGTCGACACAAGCAACACGCGTTTGCCGGAGTCCGCTAAAGCAATCGCGGTCGCGCAAGCTAAAGAGGTTTTGCCAACGCCGCCCTTGCCCGTAAAGAACAGCACACGCGTCGGCACAAACGGCAGGGCGCTCATCAGCAGCACCCCGAACCGGGCGTGCAGCACTGGTCAGCAGACGGGCGAATCCGCGGCTTGGTCTGCGAGACGCCGGCTACGAGTCCGGCCGCGAGCGCCAACTCCTCCCGTCGCGGATACGCGCCGTGACCGAGTTCCTCACCATTGACGAGCACGATCGGCAGGCACGCGGTGCCTTCGCGCTGCATGAGATCCAGCACGTGCGTGTTCGAGACGAATGGCTGCGGATCCTGCGAGAGGTTGTGCCGAGCGATCGTCACGCCCTGCGCGGTCAGCCACTCCACGTCGGCGGCGAATGCGGCAAGCATCGGGTCGACACTCGGACCACACACACCGGTCGAGCAACACATGGGCGGATCGAAGACTTCGACATGAATCATCTGAGTACCCTTCCTACACGGCCTCGAGTAATGCCTTGAGCCGCTTCAACGCCGACGGGACGATGCAGTAGCTGACGCGCGGACCGTTCTCGTTCGCCTGCACCAAGCCCGCGCTTCGGAGGATGCGGAGATGTTCGGAGACTGTGGACTGTGCCAGTGGTAGTTCGTCCACGATGTGGCTGCACATCCGCGCTTCTTTTTTCGCAAGCATCCGCAGAATCCGCACCCGTGTCGGATGGGCAATCGCCTTCGCAAAGGCCGCCAGTTCGTCGTCGGCGGCAGAACCTTCAACCGGAGCTGTGAGCAGGTCGACGGCTGGCTCCTCAGGTGGGCAGCAGGCCGGCGTTTCGGACTCCCAAGCCGGAGCGGCAGGAATGGTCTTGTTTGTCATCGTTAATCGTCGATAAACGATAGCACAGAACAATGAAAACGCCGCTAACTTTTCTTCAAAAGGCCTGCAGATGAGGTTGTGGGCGGGCTCAGTTAGTGACCTTGCACGATGTCCACGTCGGCCGGCTTCCGAACACGCCGGCCGACGAACATACGAGTGTGTGCCCCAAATTTCAGGCTGCACGCGTTCCGTGCACAGCGCCCGTGGAGCACTCCGCGCTACGCCTGACCCCCGCCCGCCCGAGGCTTTGTCCCGCGGATGAGTGCGGACGCCACGAGCGTCTCGGCGCCGGGCGACCAGCCTTGCACCAGGGCGTCGCTGTTGCTCTTCAGATCCACGCGAACGTGCTCAAACCCGGCGTCACGAAGCATTCCCTCGACTTCGGCGATGAGCGCGGCGCCCGACACGCAACCCGCGTACGCCTCGAGATCGTTCCGCACGGCAACCGGAATCTCTCTGAGCGCGACGATGTCGGAGATCGCCAGGCGCCCGCCCGGGGTGAGCACACGGTACGCTTCCCGGAAGACCTCGGGTTTGTCAGTCGACAGGTTGATCACGCAGTTCGACATGATCACGTCGACGCTCTGGTCGGCCACGGGCAGGTGCTCGATCTCGCCGAGCCGGAACTCGACGTTCCGCAGGTCAGTCTTCGCGATGTTCCCGCGGGCTTTCGCGATCATCTCCGCAGTCATATCGACCCCGATCACGCGACCCGTCTCGCCAACCTGGCGCGCCGCGAGGAACGCGTCGAATCCCGCACCGCTCCCCAAGTCGAGCACCCGTTCGCCCGCTTTCAGTTCGGCGATCGCTTGAGGGTTTCCACAGCCCAGGCCCAGATCGGACCCTTCGGGGACACCGAGGCGTTCCTCATCGGAGTAGCCGAGCGCGTCCGAGGTCGCCTGTGCGCCGGGGCCGCAACATCCAGTGCTGCCGCAACAGCCAGCGGACCGTTCCTCTGTTGCAATTCGCCCGTACGTCTCTCGAACTGCAGCCTTTACCTGCTCACTGTCTACCGTCGTTGCCATGAAGCCCTCCTCAAATCATGTCGTTGCCTATACAGACGCGGCATCGACGGAAAGGACGCAGGCATGGCGGCAGGGAATTCTGCGTCCATCGTGGACTGCTGCCGTCTTCCTACATGAGCGGCGGGCATGCAGTTCGCCTTTGAGGAGAAACAAGCAATGGATACGAGCAATAGACCCAAGACAAACGCGAAGAACTCACGTACGCACAGCGGTGCTGCAAGCGGCTGCTGCGGAGGCCCTGCACCGGCTGGCACCGACGCCTGTTGCGCGCAAGATGCGGCAGTCAAGTCGAGCGGCGGAAGCGGCTGTGGATGCGGTTCGGCGCCTCGACGAGACGCGCCAGCGAAGGTCGCATGCTGCACCTAGTCGTTGTTGTGCTCGAAAGGATCGCAATGACCTTGACCCTGGAGCGATTCCAGGGTTGAGAATGGATGTTGAGGTTCTTCAACGTCGTCACCTCCGGAGGCATTTCATGACGCATCGATTTCGAAATGTGATCGCCGTCGCTGCAGCCGCTGCGTGGTTGTCGGCCCCGGCAGGGGCGCAGCAGCCACCGCAGGGGCAAGGCCACGATCACGATGCCCATCACCGCGACATGTTCACGCGGGGCGCGCAAGCCATGGGCTTCGATCAGGAACGCACCGTCCATCACTTCCTGCTCTATCAGGACGGCGGAGCCATTGACGTCTCCGTGAAGGAGGCGAGCGACCAGGTGAACCGTCAGGCGATCCGACAGCACCTGCAGCAAATCGCCGGACTGTTCAAGGCCGGAGACTTCGGCAAGCCGGCCCTCACGCACGCGCAGCAGGTGCCAGGGACCGCGGACATGACGCGGCTAAAGGACCGCATCGCCTATCAGTACGAAGACCCACCGCTCGGCGGGCGGGTGCGGATTGTCACGCGTGATGCGGCAGCGCTCTCCGCCGTGCACGGATTCCTGCACTTCCAGATCGCGGATCACCAGACGGAAGATTCAGGTGTGGTACAGCACTCATCAGCAGCCGGGCGCACGATGCAGGGCATGGGTCCTGGAATGATGATGATGCAGCGTGGCCAGGATGCCGGCGCCATGGCGCAGATGCGTGGTACCCACGAATTGTTCGCCAACCACGATCGCATGACGAGAACGGTGACGAATCTCCCCGATGGCATCCGGACCATAACGGAGTCGAACGATCCGCAGGTTGCCAAGCTCATCACAGACCACGTCGCGAGCAGCCGGAAGCAGGTCGACACCGGAAACGATCCCGGGCTGCCGATCGAGAGCCCGGCGCTGCGCGCGATCTACGCACACTACGACAAGATCGTCACGACGGTTGAGGCAACTGAGAAGGGCGTCCTGGTCGTTCAAACATCGACCGATCCGCAGGTTGTCGCAGCGCTGCAGCAGCACGCCGCCGAAGTCACGGAGTTCATCAACGACGGCATGGCCGCGATGCACAAGGCGATGACGAAGAACGGCGGAATGATGCAGCGCGGCATGCACGATGGCATGATGGGGAACGCGCCGCCGGGAAAGACGCCGAACCCCAGATAACAGCGGCAAACACCGCATGCCCGACAAGCCGTCACGAACACGAAAGCGCGCAGTGGCTGTCGCTCTCGAAGGGCGCGCGATGAGTCCATCGGAGCTCGCGCGGCTGACGGGCGTCAGCACGGATACGTTGCGCCACTACGAGCGCAAAGGGGTGCTTGGGATTCCGGCGCGCAGCCAAGGCGGCTATCGTCTCTATCCACCCGAAGCGGTCGGGCGCGTTCGGCTGGTGCGACGGGCATTGGCCATCGGGTCACGCTGAACGACTTGGCGGCTGTCCTCTCGGAGCGCGACCGTGGCGGAGCCCCGTGTCGGAGCGTCCGCGCGTTGTTCCAGATGAGATCGATGGCCGGAATCTTATCGGCGACGAATTCTATGGCGTAGAGCGTGACACTCGCACCAATCACCCACCAGCTTGTGACCAGGTCGAGCGAAGGAGGGAGATCGATTGCCTGCGTGCGCGCCAGTAGACCGAGCGTGGCGACTGTCGCATAGACATTCAGACCGGCGGCAAAGCACGACGCCACAAGGAGCGCCACCAGGCGACTGGTTGACCACGGCATGGGCTGGCGCCGTCTCCTCCGCCGATCTGAATACCCGTGAACCTGCCTTCAGGTAATCGCCCGCTACGGCGTCTTCTTCTTTTCCGTCTTCGCCTCGCGATACCCGGCCTTGACGGCGTCTGCGTCGGTCATGAATTTCCCGTTCTTCGTATTCCCGTAGTATCGATCGCCCTCTCGGTGAAACACCTTGCTGGACAGATTCACCCGGACCATCCCTTTGACGGGCGGCTGTTGTGCGGTGGTCGGCGCGCTCGGCGTCTTGGCCGCGGTGGACGCGGCGGGCGCCGGCGCAGGAGCCGTCGGCGCTGGTGCCGGCTTCGGCGCCGGCGGAGCAGCTGCGGCACTGGTGGCGGCGCCGACGGTCACCATTGAGCTGATCTTCTCAATGGTGTTCTTCGGCACGCCCGCCTTGGCCAGATCGGCGACCGACGTGTACGGCCGTCCCGCAATGATCTTCTTCGCCGTGGCTGGGCCGACGCCTGGCAGGGCTACGAGGTCCGACTCCGACGCGGTGTTGAGGTTGACGACCGCCGCGGGCGCCTTCGCCTGAGCCGTCTTCGCGGGTGCGGCCTAGCCGGCGAAGGCCGGAAGCGCCAGCGTCAGCATCAAGCCGAGAGACCACAAAAATCCTTTTCGCATAGCCATCATCTCCTTCATGTCGAATTTCACAATACGCAGACGTTCCAAGAGACGTCGCTATCGCGTGGCGCGTCCCACTCCAGCCACTTCGAGTGACTGCGTGCAAAACGCACAGCGGCGTGCGGCGATGGGCACCTCACTGAGACACTCCGGACACTTCTTTGTTGTGGGATCCGCCGGCGCTTCGCCCCTTCGGCGCCTTTCCATCACCATGTTCATCGGCAGCACCACGAAGAAGTAGATCGCCGCCGCGACCAGCACAAAGGCCACCACGGCGTTGATGAAGTCACCGATGAGAAACTTGCTCCCATTGACGGTGAAGGCGATCGCGGAGAAATCGGGTTGCCCGACGATCGCGGCAATGAGCGGCGTCAGCAGATCCTTGACCAGCGCCGCGACCACTGCCCCGAAGGCACCGCCGATCACCACCGCAACCGCCAGATCGACGACGTTGCCACGCAGCAAGAACGTTTTGAATCCCTTCAGCATCGTCCCACTCCTTCACTCATGCGAGAGTCCGTCACCGCGCAGGGAGGTTCAGCGTCTGACCGACCTTGATCTGATCCGGATTCGACAGCGTGTCGGCGTTGGCGTTGAAGATCTCCATGTACCGCCCCGCATCGCCGAGGTACGCCTTCGCGATCTTCGACAGCGTGTCGCCGGAGACGACGGTGTGGACGCCGAAGACGTCCGAGCGCTGCGCTTGAATGTTGGCGACGATCTCGTTCTCCCACCCGGCGTGCGTCTTGATGTTGTCCCACAAGCGATTGGCATCGAGCTGATACTCGGTTTGCCCCGCAATCGTCAGTTTGCCGGCATCCTCTTTGACGTCGGGGTTCTTGAGCCCGACCTGGTTGGCCAACGCGAACAGATAGCTGTATTTCTCCATCAGTGCCATGACCATGCTCCTTTACGCGTTTGGGTGCCGCTCGGCGATCTTGCGCATCGCAATCATCAGAGCCGCCGAGCCGAGCGTCTTCACTAGGCTAGTCTAGACTAGGGGCTATGCGGAGACATCGTCGGTTGCTTGCCGGGATCGCCGCGCTGACGGCGGGTGGGGTCGCTGGCCTGGCTTGGGCGGACAAGGCGTTTCGGAGCGCTACCTTCAGCGCGCCATGCACCTCAGAGCTGAGGCAGGCGTCCAGAGTGACGCGCTCGTGACGGAAGCGGCCTCGAGGATCTGCCCGAGCCGCTGGCCCGCAATATTCGATTCTCTGGAGCGGTGGGAAAGCCGCGGATCAAAGCCGTGCATCTTCTGCACGCTGGCCGATTCAAAACGGCGGCGAATGCGCCGTGGAAGCCGATTCGCGGCGAGTACTTCATCACCGCGGCGAAACCGTCGTTTGCCTGGTACGGCCGGCTTCGCGTCGCATCCGGAGTTCACGTCGCTGCGATCGATTCATACGGGAACGGTCTGGGCCGCATGCCGTGAAGGCGATGCCGCTGTTTCGCATCGCCGACGATCAGTCCGACCGTGTGTCACGTTCGGCATTCGGACGCTGCGTCGCCGAGTTGACGATCGCTCCGACGTTCTTCCTGAATCGGGATTACGTCCGCTGCACGCAAACGGAATATGATCAGGTGCGCTGCACGGTGACGGACGCTGGATTCTCCACTGACGCGGATCTGTTCATCAACGAGGACGGTTCGCTGAACCGCGTCGCCGTGATGCGGTACTTCGATCGTGGCGGTGGCACGGCGACGCTGGAGCGTTTCACGGAGAGCACTCGCGTCCTCAAGCGTTCGGTGGGAGGGTGCTGGCGTCGAGTATGGACGGCACCTGGAACCTTCCGCAGGGCGACCTGCATGACTCGGCGCTCATCGCGGGTGCTGACCACTACTTCTATGGAACGGCGTACGGCGGCGGTCGCTACAACTTCGGCACCGTGTTCCGTATGAGCCACGACGGTGACGTACAGGTGCTTTACGCGTTCGACGGCAGTACCACCGGAGGGTATCCAGCGGCGCCGCTTCTGCAGGCGAGTGACGGGCTGCTGTACGGCACGACCAGCGCGGGCTTTTGGGGCACGACCGAAGCGGGCCCGGCGAGCGGGTTTGGCACCCTGTTTCGGATCGATCGGCGCGGGACTCTGACCGTCGTGCACGCCTTCGATGAGGCAGACGGCAGCAACCCCGTCGCACCGTTGATTCAGGCTGACGATGGCGACCTATATGGGACCGCTGCGCTCGGCGGCGCGTTTGGCGGCGGTGTAGCTTTTCGCTTGTCGCCTCTGGCCGTCACGGTGGTGGCACCGAACGGCGGCGAAGCGCTTCATGCCGGGCAGCCGACGAACATCAGCTGGACAGCGGGCGGTGCGCCGGCGGCCTTTGATGTGGAACTGTCACGCGACGGTGGGAACACGTTCCGCGCCATCCGTCACTGCACAGCACTGGACGGGTCGACCCGGAGTTGTACGTGGCGAGCGACGGGCCCGCCGACGCCGCACGCGATCGTGCGCGTCACCACGTACGACGCGAACGGGGGCCGCATCGTCGACACTTCGGACGCGAGCTTTGGGATTCGCGTGGGACAAGGAGAACACGGAGATGGCGGCCGATCAGATCGCCGGCACTAACACGATTCGAGGCAACGCAGGCTCTCGATAATAGAAAGAGGAAGTTCATGGATACACATGTCTCGAAACCCACGTGCACAGCGATTCTCCTCCTGATTCTTTGCGCGTTGATGATCGTTCCGCTGGCCACGGTTTCAGTGACCGCATCGGCACGCTCGACCACGCCCGCGGTGGTATTCCAGACTGTCTTCGGCGGAACCGGGCAGACGCGGCCGTTTGCGATCGCTGTCGATCACCGAGGAAACAGCTATGTCGCTGGCGTCACGCTCGCGGCGGACTTTCCGACGACGCCGGGTGCGTTTCAAACCTCGACGTCCACCAGTGAAACCGGCTTTGTCGTGAAGCTCGATCCGTCGGGGAACATCGTGTACGCCACGTATCTCGGTGGGACGAACGTCGTGCTCGGCATCGCCGTCGATGCGCGTGGCCGAGTCGGCCTCACCGGTCAGACGTCGGGAGGACTTCCAACGCGCAACGCGGCGCAGGAACTGCCGGGCGGCGGGGGCGATGCGTTTGTCACCGTCCTCAACGCGGACGGCAGCGATCTCATCTATTCGACGTACCTTGGGGGAGGCGGTGAGGACGAGGGGACGAATCTGGCAATAGATCCCTGGGGACGCATTGTGGTGGGCGGATGGACTACTTCGACCGATTTTCCGAATCCGTTCGGGCCACTGACGGTTTCGGGCTCCGAGGACGGGTTCGTTGCCATCCTGGATCATGGCGACCTCGAAGCGTCCCGCCTCGTGGGCGGCAGCGGTCGCGACGAAGTCACCGACATTGCGGTCTCGACGCGGGGGCGCATCTACATCGCAGGCGTCACCAGTTCCAGCGACTTTCCGACGCGCAACGCGGTCCAGGCGATGCTCGCCGGCGGTGAGGACGCCTTCGTGAGTGTGCTCGATTCATCGCTGAACTTCCGCTTCTCGACGTTTCTCGGAGGGGCGAACAACGAAGGGGCGCCGTCGATTACCGTTGATCGTGAGGGCGATGCGTACGTGGCCGGCAGGACTGGCGGCGCCGGATTCCCGCTGCGACGGCCCCTCCAGCCTACGCCCGGATCGGCAGGCGACTTCTTCGTCACCAAGATCGATGTGAAGAAGGCGAAGCTGGTGTACTCAACGTACCTCGGCGGCTCCGACGTCGAGGACGACATCCATATTGCCGTGGACCGTCGCGGGCGTGCTTATCTAGCCGGCACGACGGAGTCTCCCAACTTCCCGGAGGCGAACCCGATTCCCGGCGCCGGTTCGGGTCTGTTCCAGGCGGTAATCAGCATCAGGGGCGACGCACTGATCTATTCAACACGGCTCCCTGCCGTTCCCGGTGATGAGAACGTCTTTCCTTCAGGCGGATTCGTGGCGGTGGGGCGGAAGGGCGACGCGTATGTTGCCGGTTGGACAAACCACGGCTTTGCCATCCGTATCGGGAGCCTGAAGGGGTGTGGCCCGGACAACTTTGAACCGGACACGCTCGACGAGCGGGGTCGAGGTCCTTGTCGGTAAGCGAATCGGCCGCATCCGATCGCGATCCGCGTCGTGTCGTCGAGGCTCCGCACCGCGGCGGCCAGCGTAGGTTGAAGCGTGTGATGATCTCGGTTCCGTTGCTGACCCCTCGTCTGTCGAGCCTGTGGCTGGGACTCGTGACGCCCGTGTACGCACGGGTCGGGCGCGAACTGATTGCGGGATTGAAGAACCGGTCCGTCGTCACCGATCCGACGGCACTTGCGGTATTCCCGATCAGACCGGTCGGTTTGCGCGAAGCGATCAGTCGTGCCATTCGGTACGAGAATCGAGCGTTTCGCGCTGACGCGCTGGTCGGACGCGCGCTCCTCGGGAGGCGCCCCGCCGTCGTCGGACGACACCCGACTCGGCGGCAGGCTGGTCGACCGACGCCAGATGCACGTAGCGGTCGACGCGGACCGCGCCTTTGTTCCCATCGAGAGGATTGGGGGCGAGCGCGGCTGGTATTTCGGCACGTGGCTCTGGCGAATCAGGGGCGCGGTCGACCTGCTGATGGACGGCGTGGGAATGCGTCGCGGGCGGCGCGACCCGGAAGCGCTGGTTGTACTGCCTCCTATCTCCGGCGTTGACACCACGGTCCTGGCTGGTCGCAGCGCTAATGACGCTGTGGGGAACTCGGCTGTCCGCGCACATCTTCCGTCGTCACCATGTCCAAGGCGAGGATCCACGCTACCAGGCGATGCGTGCTTCGCAGGGATCGGCCTTCTGGTGGCGGAGCCTCTTCACCGTCTTCTGGCTGCAGGGCGCGATCCTGTGGTTCGTCGCCCTGCCGCTCCTCGTCGCGATGCGTGCCACGCAGTCCGCCGCGCTCACGAAGGTCGATGGCCTGGGAATCGTGTTGTTCGCGGTCGGATTTAGCTTCGAGGTCGTCGGCGACTATCAACTCGAGCGTTTCAGGGCCGAGCCGTCCAACCGTGGCACGGTGCTCGATCGCGGGCTCTGGCGCTACACGCGACATCCAAACTACTTCGGAGACGCCACAATGTGGTGGGGCATGTATGCCATGGCGCCATCAACGCCAAGAGATGGCTCACCGTGCTGAGCCCGTCCCTCATGACGTGGTTGCTGATGCGCGTGTCTGGAGTAACGCTGCTCGAGGACGGCCTGAAAGCCTCGAAACCTGGCTACCGCGCGTACATCTCCCGCACTCCAGCGTTCTTCCCATGGTTTCCGCGCGTGCCGGAATGAGCCTGTGCGGCGCACCCAACTGATCAACCTCGCGTGATTTGGTCGACCTCAACATCGATCGCGAGCACTTAACGCAGCCGCGCTCATTTCTTCGCTTCGCCGACGCGCACGGACAACATCGATATCGATCCGCCATCGACACCCTCAACGGGGAAGGTAATCGAGTCACCCTGTTGGCGAGTGCCGATCACGTACAACAGCGGAAGGTAGTGATCCGGCGTGGGAATCGACATCAGCGCCTCTCGACCTAGCGATTCGTAATCGACCAGTGGCTTGTGGTCGCCCGTCACCAGGAGGCCTTTGGCTTCGTTTTCGAACCGGACGGCCCAGTCGTAAGGATCGGGCATATGACGGCCCCATGCGTACGCATGCAGGTTGTGAACGATGTTGCCGCTGCCGACGATCAGCACGCCTTCCGCCCGCAGAGGCGCGAGCCGACGACCAATGTCGTAGTGAAACGAAGCTGGTCGCGTCTCGTCGAGGCTGAGTTGTACGATCGGGACGTCGGCGTGCGGATACACATGTCTGAGCACGGACCACGTGCCATGATCCAGTCCCCAGGAATCATCGAGCGTCACCCGCAGCGGCGAGAGCAACGCCTGGACACGACGCGCAAGCTCCGGATCGCCCGGCGCCGGATACTGCACCTGATACAGTTCCCGCGGGAACCCGCCGAAGTCGTGAATCGTCCGCGGGGCGGTGCTGATGGTCACGCCGGTACCCGGCACGAACCAGTGCGCCGAGATTGACAGGATCGCGCGCGGGCGAGCCGTGTCCGCCCCGATGCGCCGCCACGCCTCCGTGTACGGGTTCTCCAGCAGCGCGTTCATCGGATTGCCGTGACCAAAGAAGATCGCCGGCAGGATATCGGGCATCGTCGCTCCCTTTCGGACCGCTGATTGGCTTGCCCGGGAGCCGCTCTGAACGAGCCTTCGTCAGAACCGCGTCGCTGGCATGAGTCTCGTCAGAGTACGCCGATTTGCCGAAGGAATCCGACCTGGTCGTAGAACAGGTTCTCTTCGACGATCTCCCCGTCCTTCCATCGTGCGACCGTGCAGAATTCCAACTCGAACGTCTTGCCAGTTGCGTCGTGAACCTTGCCGTCGAGACCCTGCCACGGGCCGATCATCTTGCCTTTCCATTTGGCGACCGTGCAGGTCCAATCGCCGGAGCCAAACATCACGCGGTATGGATTGTTGTCGAGATGATTCTCAATGGACTTGAAGAACGCCTCCGACTCTCGATGGTGCGCGTCCCGACCATGCGTCGGGTCCGGCTGACCTGGCCAGTACAACTTCGTGTCCGCCGAGTGCCGTTTCCTGAACACGTCCCAGTTCTGCGCATTCCAGGCATCATCGAGCGTTTTCATCCGTTGCAGGTTCTCTTCAGCACTCATGCTTCACCTCGGTTCTACAACAGCCGACCGTTGACCGCACCATCACATCGGCCACGTCCGTCGCGACGGCAGGCGCCATCGATCGTACAAGTACGTCGCTCCGGAACTCGGCTGGCGCTGACCGCGAACCCTGGTGACGCAACGCTCAGGCTCGATTCAGGCCCTGCATAAGCCTGACTTGGTGTGCGTAGGTACGTGTCGGCTGAAGTGGAAACGAAAACTGTGTAGAAACTGTGTAAGGTCGGCTCGAAAGTGCCGACTAACACCGACGTTTACGGGCTCGGTGCTTCACAAGCACGGATTCGGCCACCACCGACCGGGCGCCGCCCAGGCCGGCAAGTCGGGCAACGGTCGCCAGCAGATGCAGAAACAGGACGGCGAGATCGCGCACGCCGGATCTTAACAAAATCGCGACACGAGCAAAGAATGCTCACGAATTTGGAATTCGCCACGCACAGGCGCGAAGCGTCTAGACGTATCATTTATTCGGGTCCGCACAGCGCACGATCGTGTTCCGCCTAGCTGGAGTGGGCGCGCGCCGCAAGGCTACGGGGTCAACACGACACGACACACGATAGCGAAGATCGCCACGTTCGCTCAGATGGCGAGCGTAGGAGCCATCTATGCGTTCTCCTTAACAAGTCAGGAGCAACTTCCTCAAGCTACGATGTGGAACTTCGTCTGCCGACGGTCGAGCCACCGTACTCCTTTCTCGGTCAGCGCGACGCCGTTCTCGAGTTGCATGCGCAGATTCGCGCCGCCCCACTCCGGAATCGGATACGACACGTTCATCTCTGCGGCGAACGTGCTGCTCGAGACGATCGGCACATCACCTCTGCCGCCGGTCTCCGCCCCCGACTGACCGTCCCCCCACGGCAGGCCGATTAGCGACGGCTCGTGCAGCGCGTAGCCGAGCGAGTGTGAATAGATCTGGAAGTCGCTGATGCCTAGCGCCGTCGCTCGCCTGCGCACGTTCTTCAAGACCTGGTTCCCGGTGAGGCCCGCCTTCAGTTCGCCGCAGAAGACGTCCTGCAGCCGGTTCACTTCGGCCATGACGCGCTTGTAGCCAGCCGGCACGTCGGACTCGCCGGGCTGCAGCACGTAGGCCCACTCGCGGCAGTCGGTGTAGTAGCGCAGATAGATCAGCCCGGTCTCGAGGTAGAGGATGTCGCCGCGCCGGACGACGGTGTCGCCTCTCCTCTTGCTCGCCACTTCCGGAGAACGGCCGATGACGGCGCGGGGTGCCGCGCCGTAGTGCGACAGACCGAGGTTCAGCGCCCTCTGCCAATAGTGGTCCACGACGTCGTCGGTGGTCGTGACTCCCGGAGTGATGACGCGGTTGGACAGGGTTTCCTCAACGATCGCGTGGTTGATGACATGCGCGCGCTCGCACAGCTCGAGGTCTTCCTCGAGCATCGTCGCGAGCCAGCGTGTGACCAGCGGCTCCGCGGTGCTGAGCCGCTGCGCGTACACCGGCCCGATGGCCTCGATCAGCTTTCTCTTGTCCGTCACGCTTAGCCCGCTGGCAGCCCAGATGCCCTCCGATTCGTGGACCGCGATGCGTTTCGGGTTTCTCTCCTTCACCGTTCGCGCCAGGCACTGCCACTGGTCTTCTTTCCTGTCGACGTCGAACGCCCGGTAGTCCCACTGGTTCGCGTGCAGGCCTTTCATATCGGTGTTGCGTGCGAGACTGAGGCGCTCGACGGTCCCGACTTTGCCCGACCCGCCTGGGTCCTTCGCGTACAGGACCAGCATCTGAGTGAGCGGGCACCAGTTGTTGTACGGAATCATCGTTTTGAACACGTGATCGTGACGATCCTCCGCGCAAAGGATGATCCACATGTCGATGCCGGCCTCCGCCATCGCGCGAGGCAGGATCGTGTCGAGGCGTTTGCGAGTCATCTCATTGACGGTCCGGATCTGATCCCGGATGCCGAGCACGGCCGGGATGGACCGACCGACCAAAGGCACGGGGAGGGTCGCCGCCGCTGCGTCACCAGTGCCACGAAGACTCAGTAAGCCGAGGCCCGCTACGGCAGGGATCGCCGACGTGCGGATGAAGTCGCGTCTTCTCATCGTGCCGCTCCTCTCGATAGGGCCGTTAGGGTCAATCCGCGTCGCTGAATGAACGGCCCCTCGTCTCGGGCCCGAGCCACATAAGTCCCGCGATCAGCGGGCCTGACACTACGATCCCTAGGCTCATCGCGTGTGCGAGCGCCATGCCGGCGTCCTGCATGAAGCCGAGCGCGATCGGAGTCAGCGCGCCGAGTGCGGCGCCCGCGTGATAGCAGAATCCCGGGCCTACTCCTCTCGCCGAGGTGGGGAATCGCTCGCCCAGGTATGCGGGAACGACGCCCCAGGCGCCCGTGCCACAGAACCCCATCAAGACGGCGCCAGAGAGGAGCAGGGCATCACTATCGACGTACAGAAAGAGCGGCAGGCTCGCGACGCCGAGCAGCGCCGACGTCGTGACTCCGCCGCGCCGCCCCAATCGCCCCTCGGACACGCGACCCCAGCAGGCGGTGCCGAGAATCGCTCCGATGTTGAACGCCAGGAGGTACGGCAGCGGTGCCCGGCCGCCTTCGCGCAGCCACGTCGCGTACCAGAACCCGATCGACTGGTACGAACACATGAACGCGCCCATGAGGAGCGTCATCTGGATCGTGGCGCCGATGAGGTCGCGCCGAAACAGCCGGACGAACGAGACCGCGTCTTCGGCCGGCTCCGGCCCGCCGCGCCGCTCATGCACGACGCGCTGGCGCGCCAGCCAGACGGGGCTTTCCGCGACGCTCCGGCGAATCCACCACGCGAGCACCGCGGCCGGGATGACGCCGCACCAGAACATAACCCGCCATCCGAGATCCGGCGTCCGATTGAAAACCGGATAGAGAAACTGGAATGCGACGGCCGCTACGATGTAGCCCCAGTACCATCCGCCGAGGAGGACGCCAGAGACGAGTCCGCGAATGCGCCGAGGCCAGTGCTCCAAAACGAGAGGCATTCCCGCCGCCCAGGCGCCGCCCATACCGATGCCAAAGAGCGCCCGGCACGCGAACAACATGGCGTACGAGACGGAGAAGCCGCTGAGGGAGGCGAACAACGAGAACCAAACCACCGAGATCACGACCGGAGGCTTGCGTCCCCACCTGTCGGCCGCAGCGCCGGCTGCCACGCCGCCGACCAAACGCATGGCCAGCGTCACCGTTCCCAACGCGCCCGCGAGCGCCCGATCGATGGTGAACCGATGCTGGATGTCGATGAGCACGAAGGTGAGCACTGTGTAGTCGAAAGCATCGAGCACCCATGCCAAGAACACTCCCCAGAATGCTCTCCACTGCGTACGGTCGATCTGCTCGTACAGGGCAGACTCCTCCAATGCATTCAGCGGCGTGGCAAGGGATTCAGCCATGCGCGACGTATACGGTCTTGGTGCGCGTATAGAACTCTACGGCCGCCGCACCCTGCTCCTTGAATGTATTGGCGCTCGACTGCTTGAATCCGCCAAAGGGCGCCTGCAGCGCGAGCCCGCTGGTCGCTTGGTTGACCTTCACGACCCCGACGTCGGCCTGATTGGCGAACTGAAATGCCCGCTGCAAGTCGTTCGTTACCACACCCGCCGTCAAACCGAATCGTCCGTCGTTGAGGACCGCCAGGGCTTCGTCGAAATTGCGCACCTTTATGACACTGATCACCGGACCGAAGATCTCCTCACGCGCGATGCGCATGTCTGGACTTACCCCGTCGAATACAGCTGGCGCGATGAAGAACCCCGTCGAATCGCGGCGCCGGCCCCCGGTCCGTAGCGATGCGCCTTCAGTGGCTCCGATGGCGATGTAGCGCAGGTCGCGTGCCAGCTGGCTCTCGCTGACGGCCGGTCCGACGTTGACGCCTGGCTCAAGACCATCGCCGACGATCAGTTGGTCGACTGCGTGGACGAGCGCTTCGATAAACCGGTCGGCGATCGGCTCTTCGACGATGACGAGGCTCGTCGCCGTGCACGCCTGCCCGGTCAGCCCGAATCCACCGCGCACCGCCAGGCGAACCGCGAAATCGATGCTGGCGTCCTGCAACACGACAAGCGCGTTCTTGCCGCCCATCTCGAGCTGCACGCGCGCAAGGTGCTTAACGGCTTCCGTGTAGATCGAGGTGCCGACGTCGTACGACCCGGTGAAGGTCACGCCGTTCACGTGGCGGTTCGCGACCATTTCGGCGCCGGCCACCGAGCCCTGGCCCGTGACGAAATTGAGCACACCGGGCGGAATGCCGGCTTCGACGAACGCTTGGACGAGGAGCATCGCCGTGAGAGGCGCGTCCGTCGCAGGCTTGAACACGACGGTGTTGCCGTAGGCGAGCGCGGGCGCGATCTTCCACGCGGGGATCGCGATGGGAAAATTCCACGGAGTGATCACGCTGACGACACCCAGCGGTTCGCGCCGGGTGTAGAGCAGTTCTCCCTCGCCGCTGCCCGGTAGGACCGCACCACCCTGCCGCCACCCTTCACCCGCGTAGTAGCGCAGGATGTCCACGGCCCTGAGCACCTCCGCCGTGGCCTCGCCAAGCGTCTTGCCCTCTTCCGTCGTCAGGACGGTTGCGACGTGGGCGGTTCGGGCTGCGAGGATGTCACTCGCTTTCTGGAGCAGTGCGCCGCGCGTGGGCGCTGGGGTCGACGCCCAGGACGGCGCCGCGCGACGCGCGGCGTCAATCGCGCGCCGGACGTCGTCCGCGCCGGCAGACGGAAACGTAGCGACCAGTTCATCCGGGCGCGCTGGGTTGCGATCGTCGATTCGTCCGGCTCCGGACCGGTTGACCCAGTCGCCGCCGATCAGGTTGCCGCAGTCTCCGTGCAGACTCGATTGTACAGACATAGGTCATTGACTTGGACGCGCACGAGGTCGCCACCGGCCAGGGTGAAGTCTTCAGGTGGCACAATCCCGGTTCCGGTCATCAACAGCACGCCGTGAGGGAAACGCAGTTCTCGAAAGAGACATTCGACCAGCCGTTCCAGTGGCCTATTGAAGGACGCGGTCGTAATCTCCTGCGCGAATACCACATGGCCGCGCCGCTCGATCTCGAGGCGAATCGGCATACTGCGCAGGTCATCGTCCGAGAGCAGGTGCAGTCCTGGTCCGACCGCGCAGCCGCCGTCATAGATCTTGGCCTGTGGAAGATAGAGTGGGTTTTCCGCCTCGATGGATCGCGCGGTCACGTCATTCCCGGCGCAGTAGCCGACGATCTCCGCAAACGCATTGATGACCAGCACCATCTCCGGCTCGGGCACACTCGATGCGCTGTCCGCGCGCAAACGAATGGGCGCGCCGTCGCCCGCCACGCGCCAGCCTGGAGCTTTGAAGAACAACTCGGGCCGCTCCGCGTCGTAGACCCGGTCGTAGGCGAGGCTGAATTCCGATTCGGCATGACGCGCTTTCCAGCTCTGACGGTAAGTGATGCCACACCCCCAGACTTCCATGTCGTCGGCGATCGGCGCCAGCAGCGTGCCTTCGACGATCGCCGCGTCGGCAGGAAACGCGAGGAGGAAGTCGGCCAGCTCGTGCCGGCGCTTCTGCAAGGCGGCCTGCGCGCTGAAATCGACGGGGAGGAATCGACCGTCGCGGGTCCAGCGCTTTCCTGTCGGTGTCTGCACGAATGTCAGATACATAGCTAAATGTGACGCTGAACGAGCCGACTACACGCGCGGCGCCACCTCTCGCCAACGGATGAGCGCCTCGAGAAGAAAGTAGTCGCCCCAGATCAACTCGTTGTCGGCGAAGTCGCCGGCACCCTCGTTGTAGCAGCCGTGGAGCAGCATTCCGGTCGGCCGTGTGTCGTGCGCGTCGATGGGCGTCAGACATCGCACGATCAGCGCTTCCAACAGTTGCGACGCAGCGGTCAGCTCGCGATCGCCATGCGCGGTGGTCGTCGCGAGGCGGAGGAATGCCGACGCGGCGATCGCGGCCGCCGAGGTGTCCCGCGAGGCGTTCGGGATCCTCGGATCCTCGTAGTCGTTGAACAGGATTCCATCTTCCGGTGCGTGGGCGCAGTGATAGTCGAATGCGCGCTGCGCGAGCCGAAGAAAGTCGTCGCGCCTGGTGGCGCGATACGCCTCGACGAAACCGTAGCAGCACCAGGCGAGGCCGCGGCTCCAACACGTCTCTGCCGCGAAGCCCTGATGCGTGTGTCGGCGCGACGGCTGACCCGTGCGTCTGTCGAAGTGCACGGATTGGAAACACGAACCGTTCGCACGCGTGTGCCAGACGGCGGTCCGTTCGGCATGCGCCAGGGCAACGTCGCGATACAAAGAGTCGCCGGTCTCGTCCGCTGCCCACCAAAGCAGCTGGAGGTTCATCAGGCAGTCGATTGTGACGTCATCGAGCCCCGACGACACGTCGGCGTGCGCGCCGACGGGGATGACGCGAGCGACGTCGTGGAACATCGAGGCGAGCTGCGATGCGGCATCGAGGGCGATGGCACGAAGACGATCGTCTCCGGTCTTCTGCCAGCCAAGCACGGCACCGTAATAGAACAAGAACCCGATGTCGTGCGTCTGCTGATTGGTTCGAGACCGCAAGCCGAGGGCCGCCTTCGTCCCCACCTCTCGGTAGTGCGCCTGACCGGTGGTCTCGTAGGCGGTCCAGCATAGCGCCGGCCAGAAGCCGTCGGTCCACACTCCGGCCCTGGACACCCACTCGCCGGTCGATGAATCGGCCGCATGCGGACATCGGTCGAGACATTGCGCCGCGGTGGCATCGATTCGCGAGAGCAGACGCTGTTCGGCGTCGTTCACCAAATCGCGGGTCAACTTGTGACCCTTCAGCGAAGGCGGCATGGGTGGCTCCAGCCGCTACTTGGCCGCCAAGGTGTCCTGGACGTGCGCCAATCGCCACGCCCCGTCTCGATGGACGTAGACGCGGGTCACCCACTTGCGTCCGCTCGGCGGGGCGTTCTTGTCGTGCATCTTGAAGGAATCGAGCGAGGTCTGGACCGCCACGTCGCCGTACACGCGAATCTCCGATTGCTCGCGCTGCATGGCCGTGACGGTCAGCGCGCCGGATCGGATTTCCTCTAGCACTTGTGTCCGCAGGCGCTTCTCTCCGCCCAGACTGATCAGCGTGTAGTCCTGATCGTAGATTTGCTCGAGCGCCTTCAGGTCTTTGCGTACGAGCGCGTCTTCGCGCCGTTGCTCGACCTGCTGGATATCGCGCTCGACGTCTCGAGTGCGAGAGACATCCGACCCGACTTGGACGCTGGCGATGAGAGCGCCGAACAGCACAACGCTTCGACCCAAAAGGGCGACCATACGACACCTCCCTGCAAAATCCGCTGGCAACACCGACTTACGTCAACAGGAGCTTTCCCGACTGAACGAGCTTCGTCCCGTCGCACGAGAAATCCTGGCCGTACACGGTGAAATGCGAGTGGCTCGGCGCTTTCCGGGTGGTCGGCCCCAATCCCGAGTAGTTCAGCGCTGGGCCGCCGACGAGACCATGACCGTAGTTCGCACCGAGCGAAACCAGAATGCTGCCGATCTTGTTGTGATGAGCGAATCCCGGGTCTTTCGGATCCGTGTTCTCGTGCGTGCCAAAGCCGATATGGGAAATGCCGAAGCTCTCCTTGTTCTGGAACGAGGCCAGCACCGCGCGAAAACGGTCGGCGTCGCGGCCGCCCTCGATCTTGGTAATGTAGCCTCCTTCGAACGTGACACGCATCCTTTCGCGAATCGGCATGTCCTTGTCGGCGAAGGTACCGGGATAGGACTGGATCATGTCGCCTGGCTCGACGACCATGAGGCCGTCGGCCATCGTTTCCTCGGGGCCGATGACCAGACATCCGTATCCGAAGTTGTCCCAGCGGCCTCGCACGTCCGCGATCCCGTATTGTGCATGCCCGGGCCGGCCAACCTTTCGGACTCTCAAGTCACTCCCGGATTTGCTGGTCACGCGGATTTCGCGACCGTCCTGGACCGCCTTCGCCGCTTTCACGGTGAGCGCTTCGCGTTCGGCGGTCGGGAAATACTTGATCTGCCCGTCGAGTGTCTCCTCGATCTTGAGCCACCGCGTCTTGCTCCCTTCGCGGCTGATGTACTCGTAGTCGGTGCGGTAAGGATGGTTCCCCATCTTCGCTTCGTACGACGTCATGACCGGCATGCCCATCGAGTACTGCGTTTTGGGCAGCTCTCTGGCGCCCGCCTGCGGACCGGCCACAATCAGCAGATCCGCGGAGGCGTACATTTCCCAATGCCATGGCGTCAGTCCACGGGAGTACCCGGCATCCTTCGAAAACCATTCCTGCTCGCCAGGGCGCGGCAACACCGCGATGTGGCCTCCATTGGCGCCGATGTCGGCCGCGGCGAGCAGCAGGCCGTGAATGAAGTCAACGTCGTATAGGTCCGACGTCGCGACGATCAGCCGTTCATTCGCTTTCAGCAGGTTCTGGTCGAGAATCCGACGACAATGACGTCGCATCGCGGCATCGAGGTTCTCGGAGCGTGCCGCCGTGCGTGCGGCGACTGCGAGAGGCGGGGTGCCGAGCGCGGCGAGCGACAGTCCCGACGCCTTAACGAAGTCTCGTCTCTTCATGGCCATGGTGTCCTTGGAAATGCGTCCTTAGAAGGTTAGCCGCGCACCAATTTGTACCTGCCGCGGCGCGAAGAACGTCAGCGGCTGCAGCCAGCTGGATTTCGGCGCGAGCGGATTAGGACCATAGTCGGTATTCACGGTTTGAATGTTCGAACGGTCGAGCACGTTGAACCCTTCCAGGTACAACGAGAGCTTTGCGGTGGTGCCGACGACCGGCGCCCAGCTGGCCCTCAGATCGAGAGAGTTGGTGCCAGTCAGCCACACACTGTTGCGCGCGAGCGTCGGTGTGCGGTCGTTCACGCGCAGGTCGCCGTTCAGATCGAGACCGGCGGCCGTCGGCGTCACCGGGATGCCGCTGCGGGCGCGAAACGATCCGGACACCTGAATCCGGGGGCTCACGTTGTACCAGCCGCTGACGACGCCGCGAACCTTCGGCGTATCGGCGCTCGGTCCCCAATCACCCGCGATGCCCACGCGCTGGTCGTTCGGAAAGTTGTCACCGGTATTCGTCGAGTCGTAGGAACGCGCGACCGTCAGGTTGGCCATGTAACTGAAGCGCGCCCCACGCCTCTCGATGGCGGCGATGCCACCGACGTATTCGGCTTTTCCCTCGAATTGATATTGCAGGAGCTGCCGGTAGTTCGGGTCCGGCCGCACCCAGGTCTGACGCGCGTCATCCCACTTCAGGTTGGTGTCGAGCTCGTATTCTTTGTTCCACGATCGAGTGTAGACCACGCTGCCGCTTACAAGGACATTCGGGGTGAGCGCGTGTTCCAGCGTGCCGACGACCTGCCCCGACGTGGGGGTCGCGAAATTGATCGGCATGATCCACGCGTTGACGACGCTGCGCGGGAGACTGACCGGCGTGGTGGCAAAGACCGCAGGATACGTCGGCGCGCCCGGATCCGTCGGCAGCCACGTCGCCGACACGATGCTCTGGTTGTCCTTGAGATCCGGATACCAGACGGAGAGCCGCTGATAGAGTCGATCGACGTAGATGCCGGTCGACGCCTTGAGGAACGTCGTCCCTTTCTTGCTGAGGTCGTACGAAAACCCGAATCGGGGCCAGAGGTTCTTGTAGTCGCTCCCCAGGCGCTGTCCGGTGATGGGATGCTTCGGCTGCAACTCCGCGTCGTAGCGGACGCCGTAGTTCACGGTCAGCCGATCGTTCCCCTGCCAGGAGTCTTGAACGTAGCCTGAAAAATAGTTGTGATCGCGCACGAATTGCGGGTTGCCGAACGACTGGCTGTAGTTCGTATAGCGGCCAGCCAGATAGTTGTCGAGCGAGCTGAAGGAATAAGCGCCTCTCAAGCGAGAGTAGAAGTTCAGATCGACCTGCGAGAACAGATAGTCAGCGCCGAACTTGAAGCTGTGCCGGTTTCGAAACAGCGACATCGAGTAGATCGCTTGCACAGGCTGAGTCACGATCGCGGAGTCCGTTCCGGCCGAACCGAACGTCGCCACGGAGGCGATCGTCACTTGCGGAGCCGACGAGGAGCTTTCGTGACCGAGGTTGACCTGGCCGTCGGCGGTCAACGGCGGCCCCCCCGCGCTGATCCCGGCAATCTCGTAGAAACGCGGGAAGTACGACACCTTCATCTCGTGGAGCATGTGTCCTTCGCCAGCCACCCGCGTCAGCCTCAGGCCGTACGACCAGTCGGTGGCCGCCAGCCGCTGTTGCTGCGACCGCGTTCCGAGCGGTGAACGGGTGTTGATATCGAACTCCGTCCAGCGGGACATGGCGAAGTTGCCCTGCAGCCGGTTGTTCTCGTTGATGCTGTGGTCAACCTTCCCCATGGCAAAATTGAGGAGATAGAACCGCGGCAGATTGCCGACGTCTTCCGCCGGCAACCCGATTCGGCCGGCATCCGCGGCCTTGATCGAATTCGCATAGCCGAAGCTTTCGTTGACGCGCTCGTAGGCTCCGAAGAAGAACGTCTTGTCGGGCACGATCGGCCCGCCGAACGTTCCGCCCCACTGCTGCCAGTCGAAGTCGGACTTGGAGACGCCCGACTGCCGCTGGGCAAAATCCTGCGCGTTCAGCTTGGTATTCTGGAAGTAGCCGTAGGCGGCCCCGTTGAAAGTGTTGCCACCGGACTTGGTGACGGCATTGATGATCCCGCCGATCGCGCGACCGTACTCCGCCGCGCCGCCGAAGGTCACGACCTGGAATTCCCGAATCGCTTCCTGGCTGTAACGCTGGCGCGGCAGCCCGAAACTCTCGTCCATGTTGTAGAAGCCGTCGACCAGCAAGGCTCCTTCCTTCGAGCGGGCTCCGCCGATGTTCAGTCCGCTGCCCTGCTGGGTTGTGCTCACGTTTTCGGTGGTCGCAGGCAACAGCTGCGCGAAGTCCAGGTATTGATGCGACTTGCTCGGCAACCGCTCGAGCTGGGTCGTCGTGATCACGGCGCTGACGTCGGTCTTGGCTCGCTCGACGAGAGGGGCGGCGCCGGTCACCGTGACGCTTTCTTGCACACCGGCCAGTTCCATCTGAAAGTTGATTTCGACCACGCTGCCGAGGCTCACCGACAAAGACTGCCGGCGCATGGTGTTGAAACCCTGCAGTTCGGCGGTGAGGTTGTACTGACTGGGAGGGAGCCCGGACAGCTGATATCGGCCCACCGCGTTGGTGACCGTCGTTCGGAGTTGCTGAGTCGCAACGTTCAGGGCACTGACCGTCACTCCCGGCAAGGCTGCATTCGTGCCGTCAACAATCGTCCCAACGATGTTACCGGTCTCGACTTGAGCGAAGACCGAGGAGGGACCCACTAGGGCAACGACGAGGACGCCAAAAGCAAATGTCCGACAACACCCGCGCAGCAGCTGAAACATGAGTTATTTCCTTCCACTTGTAGTCAACGTCCTCGAGCGTCGATCGGTGGGGAGCACGAAGGCCGGATTCGACCGGGGGCTGGACCGGCTCGACTCTCGCCTGGTATGGGTCGTCCGCCCATCCGAAATCGATCGGGGGGCATCGGCCGCCGTGTCCTGCGATGGACGGCCCGCAAGGCGACCGAACCCAAGCCGACGTGAAATCGCCAACGCCGACGACATAGCGAGCGCACCGAACTCTGGGAGCTGCTCCTTACGCAGTCGAGCGGATGGCGCGGCCACGCTGATGGCGCCGGCGAGGCCTCCGGTGTAGTCGTGGATCGGCGCGCCGACACACCGCAAGCCCGCCTCGATCTCTTCATCGTCGACCGCCCAGCCACGCCGTCTGACGACGACGAGATCGCGGAGCAGCGCGTCGACGTCCCGGACCGTGCGGGACGTGTGCGCTACGAAACGGTGTCCCTTGAAGAGCTGACGGACCTGATCGTCGGTCAAACAAGACAGCATGGCCTTGCCGAGCGAGGTGCAGTAGGCCGGAATCCGGCGTCCCAGGCGCGAGGGCATGCGAAGCGCATGTGGACCTTCGATCTTGTCCACATACAGGACGTCCAGCCCGTCGAGCACGGCGACGTGCGACGTTTCTTGCGTCTTGTCGGTGAGGTCGCGCAAAAAACGGCCCGCAACCTCTCGCAAAGTCAGGCGCGACACCGCGACCTCGCCGAGATGAAACAGCACGAGGCCGAGGCGATAGAGGCCGCTGTCTGCATCCCGTTCAACGAAGCCGTTGTGGTTCAGCGCCATCAGAACGCGATGCGCGGTCGCCTTGTGCAGCCCGGTGCGCTCCACTACGTCGCGCACAGTGAGCTCCACGCGGTCGAAGTCGAAACACGACAGGATCAGCGCCGCCCGATCAATCGTCTCGATGCGATAGCGATCCGATCCCTGTTTGCCCACCAACTGTCCTTTCGGTAACCGCATCGACGATAGGAGTCTCGCTCCGCGAGACGATTTATCGCCAAGCGATACGCAACCATATAGGCGCTCCGCATGGTTGTCAAATCGCCAAGTGGCATGTGCTCGAGCCGATTCAGTTTTGCCGCAACCCGAGAAGCCTACTGAAACAGAAACACTGACGGTTCCAGCTACCCCGCAACGACATCATGAAGAGATGACTACCGAACTGGCCGTTCAAATCGCAAAGATCTCGGAACTGCATAGCCGCGCGGCGGAGATGGGCGAACCGCATTCGCGAAGATTCGCGATTGATCGCAGACGTCCAACGGGAAGTCTCGGTCAACCTCGAGCGACTCTGGCAGTTGTGCAACCTAGCGCTGCCAGTCGTGAGCCACCGTGTTGAGCCACGAATGCTTCGCCTGACGGACATGCTGAAACGGGTCAGCCTCGGCCGCTCATCGGTTTGACAAATGGTGAAGGAAGAGGCTTTCCTGCGCCACGCCGACTATCAACGAAGGCGATCGGATGGCTCGACGGAGAGATCGACGACTGGCTGAGCGCGCGCACCAGGTCGAAAACCGTTTCGACTCCACACGCGCGCACGAAGACGCGGAGACACGTAGATGCTCGACCTCCGCTTGAACGTAAATGCTCGCCCTGCCCCGTGGTAATGCCGCCCGTTCAAGGCAGAGCAGAGGAGGGATTATCCCGCGACGGCGGCGGGGAGCGTGACCGTGCCCGGAGTCGCGAGCGCGGCCTCGGTGGCGGTGAGCAGGTACATGTGGGGATCAACGCCCACGAGCTTCGCTGACTCGCACAGCGTCTAGAAGAGCGCCGCGACCTGCGTGCCGCGCAGCGACTTCGAGCCGTAGTGATTCTTCCGGCCCACGACCGGACCGCGCAGCACCCGCTCGGCCGCATTGTTGTCGAGCGAAATGCACGGGTTGTCGAGAAACCGCGTTAGGCCGATCCACCGTTCGAGCATGTAGCGCACTGCCTTGCCGAGCTCGCTCCGCGGCAAGCCGACTTGCTCGGTCGCCCACGCCTTGATGCGATCGACGATGGGGCGCGATCGCACCGGGCGCAGCTGGTGCCGCAACACCTGCGCCGCGGCATCGCCGGGAAATCGGCCGGGGACGAGACGCTTGTGGTTCGCCAAAACCTCACAGCGCCGAACGCGGTCTCAGCCACTGCCGAGCCGGCTATGCTGGACCATGGTCGTCCATGTCATTCAGATTGCTCGGCTCCTGATCATCCTGGCGAGCCGACATCGAAGTCTCGTGTTCGAGAACCTGGCGCTGCGGCAGCAGTTGGCGGTCTACCATCGTACCCGTCCGAAGCCCAGCGTTCGTTGGTCCGACCGGCTGTTCTGGGTCGGCCTCCGGCTGGCCTGGCCGGACTGGAAGTCGGCCTTGATGATCGTACGACCCGCCACGGTCATCGCGTGGCATCGCCGCGGCTTCGCGTGGTACTGGACCCGACGGTCGCGGCCGAAGGGCGGCCGTCCGCAGGTCGACGCCGAGGTGCGGCGCCTGACCCGAGAGATGGCCCGAGCGAACCCACTCTGGGGCGCGCCGCGCATTCACGGCGAGTTGTTGAAGCTGGGATTCGACGTGTCTGAGCGGACGATCTCCCGATTGATGCCGCGCCGGCGGACGCCACCGTCGCAGACCTGGCGGACGTTCCTCGAGAACCATCTCGGCTCGACCGTCGCCATCGACTTCTTCGCGGTGCCCACGCTCACTTGCCGAATCCTCTTCGTCTTCGTGGTCCTGGCCCACGACCGGCGACGTATCCTGCATGTCAATGTGACGGATCACCCCACGTCCGCATGGACCCGACAGCAACTCCGCGAGGCCTTTCCCCACGATGCGAACGCCCGGTTCCTCCTCCACGACCGCGATACGACCTTCGATGCGGCGTTCGGTCGGGTGATCGAGGCCTTCGGTCTCACCGCCCTCCGCACCGCACCTCGCTCGCCCTGGCAGAACCCCCACGTCGAACGCGTCATCGGCTCAATCCGCCGCGAGTGTCTGGACCACGTCATCGTCTTCAATGAGCGGCATCTTCGTCGGGTCCTTCGGACCTACGTCGCGTACTACCAGCGATCTCGCACGCACCTCGCGCTCGGCAAGGATGCTCCAGTAGGAGGCGCCGTCCAACCGACCGGCCGCATCGTGGTGCGACCCGAAGTCGGCGGTCTCCACTACCGCTACGAACGGCAAGTCGCCTGATGCGCTTGGGTGCACCGGGCATGCGATCGTAGCTGGACGCGGAGGTCTGCCTGGGACCTCGGTCCACGACATCTCCAGAACGGAATTCGCTCGCCTACGTTTGGCGATCGCCTACTCGAGTGGTCGAACGGCGCTCTCTCGGCGAACTGATTGCGCTGGAGAATCGCCTGTCGTGAGGTTATGGCGATGGACAGCCGCCGACAAAGTCGGATCCGAATTGTTCACTATTGTTCACAAACCGACGGGGTCGCCGGAGCTGATTCACTAAATTGTTAAGGAAAGTGGCTCCTCAGGTTGGATTCGAACCAGCAACCCTCCGGTTAACAGCGAATGACGGCGCCTGGGCACCCTCGCTGAACACAGAAACTTGCGGAGCGGTCGGCCGGATGCAATCGTAGCGACGACCCGATGCGGCAAGCTACGGCCGAATTCGATGCACTGGCGCGTCCCTGCCCGTTTAACAGCATGGCTCCGGTCCCAGCGATCGCTGACATGGTGGCCAATCGTCGTCGACGTTATTCGATGAGGATTGTGACCCCGTTGGAGAGATTCAGACACCCATCGCAACCGGGCCGCACCTGGTCTCACTCACGAGAGGAGTACCAGCATGGCAGCCGCACGCACGTCAGGGCTCAACCGGAAGCAGCGGAAAGAACTGGCCCGGCAGATCCGGTCGGAAGATCCAGGCTTGGAGGTGATGCATCCCCACGCAGCCGGCATCGACGTGGGCAACAGCGCGCACTACGTCGCCGTCCGCCCCGATCGGGATCCGGACTCGGTCCGCCGGTTTGAGTGTTTCACGGCCGACTTACATCATCTGGCGGACTGGCTGCAGCGCTGTGGAGTCACCACCGTCGCGATGCAGTCCACCGGCGTCTACTGGATTCCCTTGTACGAGATCCTCGACGCGCGAGGCTTCGACGTCTATCTGGTAAACGCGCGGCACACGAAGAATCTCCCCGGGCGCAAGACCGACGTCCAAGAGAGCCAGTGGCTGCTGAAGCTCCACACCTACGGCCTGCTCCGCAACTCGTTTCACCCGCCCGCCGAGATTCGCATCGTGCGAACCTACTGGCGCCAACGCGGCGACCATGTGCATGCCGTCAGCACCTGCATCCAGCGCATGCAGAAGGCACTGACCCAGATGAACATCCAACTGGCGAATGTCATCAGCGATCTGAGCGGCTGGACCGGCCAGCGCATCGTCCGCGCGATGCTCGCAGGCGAGCGCGATCCGGACACGCTCGCGGCGCTCAGTCACCCCGGCATTCACGCGACCCGAGACACGATCGCCAAGAGCCTCGAAGGGACGTGGCAGCCAGACCTCCTGTTTGTCCTTCAACAAGAAGTGACGATGTACGACGCATACCAGCAACGGATCGCCGAGTGCGACCAGGCGCTCGAACGGCACCTGAAAGGCGTCGCCGACAAGGTGCCGGACACGACCCCAGACGCGGAGCCGTCCCACGCACCCTCTCAAGAGGCGCAGTGCTTGGGGGCCAAGCGGCGCCGGAAGGCGGGGAGCCACGCGCCCCAGTTTGACCTGGGCCGGGAACTGTACCGCATCAGCGGCGTCGACCTGACCCGCATCGACGGCATCGATGTCGGCGACCGAGCAGACTCATGGGACCGCAATTTCGGCAGCCGCGGCGGCACGAGTGAGCGCGACCGCAATGACGAACGCGATCCGCGAGACATCTTCACCAGGGATCTCGACCTGCCGCGCGGACGGGAGCGCCGGCCAGCGGGCGACCGCGACCGCGTCTACGAGATCGACGGCGCGGAGAGCCGCGCGCTGGCGACGATTGGCGCGTTTCGAGTGATCGCTGAGAGCGACCTTCACGACATTCGCGACGACTCACAGAGCTCACGCCGAACCCTCAAGCATCTCGAGAACGAAGGGCTGATTCGCACGTCGCCGCTCAGCTCGGACGACCGCGCCGTGACGCTGACGGACCGCGGGCGCGACCTTCTCGAAGCGAACCGCTTTGAGCGCGACGACCGCATCCAGCAATCCCGTCAGACGTTCTACGCGGGCGTCAGGAAGCCGCGCGAACTGACTCACGACACCAAGGTCTATCGCGCTTACCAACGCGCCGAGGAGCGCCTCCGCGGCCACGGCGGTCGGGTTCGGCGCGTCGTCCTCGACTACGAGCTCAAGCGCGACTATCAGCGCTTCCTGCACCAGCGCAACCGAGGCAAGAAGGACTGCGACGGCCGGCCGGACCGTGAGTGAAGATACTGAGCTTGGCTTCGCCGATTAGATCGGCGCTGAACGCTGGACGGGCGACGAACAGCCATCCGCCACGCGCCGCGTTCTCGGCCGCTGGTGGAAGTACTCGCCGGAGTCCACGCGCGAGCTCTGGGCTAAACTGGAGCGTGCTGCGCTGCTCATCGCTACGTGATGCCCTCGGCGCCTGCGCTGCGTCGACGGCGAGCAGTCGGCTGGGCCCCTCAAGGGCTGCGGTGTGAGCGGCGACGACGAATCGCGGCTCCTTGTGTTTCACCAGCACGCCTATCCGTTCCAGCTCACCGAGCTGGTGCTCCGCCGATGGGATCAGGCCACCGCCGCAGGCCACATCAGGGCGACTCGCCCCGATGCCACTGACCTGAACAACGCCCTCTCTATCAGCTATCAAGCGACGCTGCTCCGTGAAGAAGGTCGGCCAGTGACGTTTCGGCTGGCGCTCAGCGATCCTGACATTTTCGATCCCGTCGGCGGGCCGCCCACGGCTGTCCACCGGCTCGTGTTTGCGCGTCCTCTACCGCTCGATCCGCACGAGCTTCGCAGGCTGGCACCTGCGGCCGTGTTCTCACGGTCTCTTATTGGCGCCACGCTCACTGGACCCGCCATCTGGGGCGTCCTGCACTCCGGTCCGCAGTGGTTGCAGTCGGTGCGGGGAGGCCGCGCCACAGAGCAGGCCATTCCGCCAGTCTTGATCGTGGCCGCGACTGGTCCAGGGCGCCTCCTGGTGAGCGTCGGCTCGTTGACCCTGGCTGAGTTGAGGAACGGCGCCCTGTCCGGCGGCGAACTCGACGTGTTCCAAGGCACCGTGGATGCAGGCAGGACTCGCAGAAGTGGGTCGGGTTCAACGGGCCGCCCACCTCGGCGCCTGTGAGCGGGCCGGCGCGTTGTGGCCCGAGGTCGATTCAGGGTTCGGGACGGTGCTCGCCAGTCACGTCCTACGGCGAATCCTTGCCACCGTCCGCGCCGCGCAGCACGGCGGCACACTGATCATCATCCCGAGCCCACGCGTGGCCGCACTTCTCGCTAACGGGCGTTACATGCGCGTCAAGTATGCCTTCGGCGATGAAGAACCGCGGCGCCGAATCCTGACACTCATGATCACCATCATGAACGAGCTCGCCAAGGCGCACGGTGTCGCGGATGCGCCCGTCGGATGGGAGGCCTATGAAGCCAGTCACCTCCGAACGCTCGCGGAGACCGACGAAGCGTTGTTCGAGGTGGCGCACTGGGTTGCCGACCTCGCTGGCGTTGACGGGGCGGTGCTAATGACCGACTGCTTCGAGATTTTGGGATCCGGTGTCGAAATCGCCGGCGAGTTGGCCGAGGTGTCCCGTGTGGCGCGCGCCCACGACCTGGGTGGGACCCAGACCAGCGTCGTCCGAACCGATCGCGTCGGGACGCGCCATCGATCCGCGTATCGCCTCTGTCACGCGGTACGGGACGCGTGGGCCCTTGTCGTCTCCCAGGATGGTGGACTCCGATTCATCCGCTGGCATGACGACAACGTTACCTATTGGGAGCAAGTCGCGACCGGGCCAGGCGAAGTGTAATAGCCACGGCCGTGAAAGCGCGCTTCCGCTCGGCGATCGCGGGCCCTCTCTCGCTCCACCGCACCGAGTGATTCGCTTCCCGCCGTTTCACTCAGCCCGAACCGCGGTCTTCAGCGCTAGCGGTCGCCGTGTTGGGTACCCTTCCGGAGCAGGCGTGGTCCTTCGATTGGCTATTGAGATCAGTCGCCGCGTCAATACTTCGTGATCAGAGCACGAGCACACTCGGCAATGACGAGGCGGAGTGAATGACTCGCATCAGGGCAGATCGCCACGCCAACACAGGACATCGTCGCTGGAGGGCCGCAGCGGTTCGATCGGACCGACAACCGCGATCATCAGGACGTTCTCGGACTGGCGTGCGGACGCCACGGTGACCTGCGGTGGCACGAAGCCCGTTGGCAGCCAGCCGCGAATGACGGGGCGACGTTCGGCAGGTTTCTGAGCAATCAGCGCTGGAAGATAGCCCGCGCGCGCCGGACGCATCGCGGTCCCCGCATCCTCGATGGCCCACGTTCCCTCAGCAACGGTGAGCACAAGATAGGCGGCGGCCGTGATGCCTTCCTCGGCAATCACAAACCGCAATTGGCGGGCGCCGGCGCGGCCGAGGCCCGCCAGCAGTCGCTTGCTCGTGATCGCGTGTTTGACACGATCGACGTCTCGAACCAAGTAGAGGATAGGACGATTTCGTACGTGCCGAACGCCGCCTGACTCAATCCTGTCTCGAACGTGATCCGTCGTGTGCGGGATTCGTTACAGGATGACGCCATCGGCGGTCACGACGGTAGGCACTGGTGCAGGCTCGAATCACAATCGGCGTGCGATCTCGAACCACGGGCAGAACCAGCGCGATTGGTACGCCGATCAGACGAAGGCTCAGCGGGATCATGCTCCGGCGAAGACCAACACGCGCGCGACGTCGTCGTCGCCATATCCCGCGTGTGTGCGGAATGGTGGGGTGGCTGGCCAGTCGTGTTCGCTACGCGTCTGGTGCCGGTGCGACGAGTGTCGGTAACGGACGTGCGACGAACAGGCGCCGGCACGGTCTCGCGATGAGCCGAGCCCACTGATTCGCACGACTGACGCGCGCACTGTCCGTAGCGATCCCCGTGTTTGCGTACATCTGCCGATAGAGCTTCGAGATCAAGACGAACGCCAGCCGGGCTCGCAGCGTCGGCGTGCACTGCGAGCGTCGCCAGATTCGTGGCAGGCTGTAGAACTGATCCCAGACCGCCTGCGTCCTCGAACGAATCTCATCCGGGGACATCGCGGGATGCGCCGCGTATACCTTCGGGCGTTGCGCCTGCGGGATCAACCAGTGACGCGTAATCGGAATGCCGGCGACACGCAACGCGTCGGTGCCCAGGCGCTTCTCCCAGGTGGCGAAATCGACGGTCCCGGGATACGGGGTCAGCATGACGAACTGCGCGAAGGTGAGGCCCGCTCGGTCTGCGATGTCAGCCGTGGCGGGAAACGTGGACGGTCGATCGCTCGGGAGGCCGAAGATGAAGGAGCCGAGCACATGCACGCCATGCTCGCGAAACGTGCGCAGGCGCGTTACGAGCGCGTCCCCCACGTCATTAAAGCCTTTGTGTACGTCTTTCAGGCCTTCCGGTGTCACCGCCTCGACGCTGACAAGTGCCCCTTTGATGTTGGCTCGCCGCATCGCGTCGAGGAAGGCCGCGTCTTCGGCGGCTTCCATGGTGAGCACAAACAGCCATCGCGGCGTGATGACACCGACACCAAAGGAGAGATGGCTCGGATTGACGAGGTGGACCGTCATCGCGTTCCCGTGGCCATTGTCGTGCCGTCAGAATCCGAGGCGAGTGAGCGGCCACGTCCGCCATCTCGGACCGCCGAGCGATCCAGCAGTGTCTCGGTCAATGCTCCGTGCATCCTCTCATGCCGGATCGATCGGTCGGTCCCCCGGCGGCAAGAGGTGAATGATGTTCAGCCGATAGAACAGGCGCTCCGCGAAGGTATTAGTGGCGACGCGATCGAGTAGCGACACTGTTGTCCCTGACATCACACGGACAGCGGCGAAAACATCACGCGCGTCTTCCAGTTCGGCGAGCAACTCGATCAGCACGTCCTGAACGACGCTGGGCATCGCCTCCACATCGTTGATAAAGATCGTGCCGCCAGCAGTGTCATCCAGCAAATCTGAGCACGTGTCCCTCAGCATCCGCCGCTCGATGGGGAAATCAGCGGCCTCGACCCTCAGGAACGGGAATCCTTGACGGACGCTGAGCCCGTGCACGCGCCGGGCCGACGCCTCTGCGTCTGCGGACGTGTCGGCGGTGATGAGAATCCTTGCGCAGCATCGGCCTGCCAGCAGTTCGTTGTCTGGCGTGACCATGGCCAGCGCCGTATTCAGCAAAGTCGCCGTGGTGGTCTGCATGGACAAGGCTTTATTGGACGGATGCGGCGTTTGTGGCAATGGCTGTCCCGCTCTCGCTCGTGCAAGAGGTTGCTGTGTTTCACGTGCCATTATCTCCGGCTTCTCAACAGCGATCACCGTAGCCGGGAGTCATGGCGAACGCTGCCATGCGCCGGGACTGCCTGCGAGCGTCGCGAAACGCCTTATTCGATCAGCCCTCATGCGGTCTCCTGACCCACGGCGCCCCCGCAAACCGTACTTGCTCGAGTTCGGCAATTCGCTTCAACGCCACGCGTCTCAGGCCCTGAGCGTCACGCGCAATGGCACTCTCCCCCTCGCGCTCCAATCGGGGCATCCGGCGATCGATCGCGGCGATGAGCTCACGCAGGTCCTGAACGAGGCTCCGGTCTGATCTGGTCTTCAGTGTTTTGTCATGCCAAAAGCGAGGGTCCGTGTCGTTCGCAGGACCGCGGTTGTTCCATGCGAAGGCGTTGATGTTGCGCGCTCCGCACGCCAGCGCGGGGCACTCACGAGCGGTAGCACTAGCGCAGGTTCGTTGAGCCCGGACGGCTGTTCAAATCAGGACAGGCCGACAAGAAGAGACAAGGTAGAGTGCCCTATGGGTATCGATAGCGACGCCGTCGCCGAGCGTCAGGCACGGGTTGACCGAATGATCACCGAGTTTCGCGACGCCCAATCGCGCCGCTTCGGGAAGCCGAACAACACGGCCGTCGAATCGAAGCCGGACGCGGTCCTGAACGCACAGCGCCCCGGCGCCCCTGTCTCACAGTAAGGGCATTTCGCCTTTCCTCGCGCACAGAGTGCGGAAGGTGAAGTGAAGACATGCTGATTGCCTACCGCCGCACCGGCGGCCTGTTCGCCTTGCTTACGCTCGCGGGCGCAGCAGTCGCGGCTACGGTCCTGACGGTCGCGGTGGCGGCGATCGTGCTGGCCGTCGCTGTGGCCATTGCGTCGGTCCTCGTCATAGGGCGTGCGGTGGTACCTCGTTCGTGGCGGCGAGATCGTCCCGTCTTGCCGAAGACACCCTGGCCCCACGAGACCATTGACACGACGGCGGTCACCGCCATCAGTTCCTCCGACACACACAACGTGCCTCGCATGGACGACAGCACAAGATGACGAATTGGACAACCCTGCTTGGGCCGGTACGGACGTGGTGGCGCCGTGCGGCGCCAGTTGCAGAACGCCCATCCCGTATTTTCCACATGGAACAGGACCGGCGCGCTCCGCGTGTTCCCGCCGAGTACCTGTCGCTGTACACCTACTTGGAACATCGCTACGCCTCCATCGTCGTGCTCACCTTCGAGCAGATGGAGGCACTGCTGGGATCTGCGCTGCCGACGCCTGCCTCCACCGAGCGCGAGTGGTGGACGGGGGATGACGCGCGCGCGCGCCGGCACTCTGAAGCGTGGGTGGGAGCGGGACGGACGGCCACACCGAATCTTGCCGCCCGAACAGTCACGTTCGAGCGGGCTGCCGTGATTAGTTAGGCGCGCGATTCAGCCAACTGAGAAATGACGACTTCTTCGTCAGTCAGCAGGGAGCGATGGGACGGAGCGTCTTGCAGGGCCGACTGCACGACCTTGGCAGGGTCGATCCCCCCGCATTCACCAGGTCCTCGTAGTGTTCGGATTGAGCATCGGACCTCTCGTCGCCCTTCATCTCCCTCAGGCGCTGGACGACAATTCGACCCTCGTGTCCCGCGTTCGCCAGGCGATTCACCGCATCGGCTGCGCGTCGAGGAAGATGGCGGGCCATAAGAGCCCGCCAACCGAATTCGCATGGGACCTCAATCTTCCGCCGTGGAATCCCTGGCGCGGGTCTCAATGATCCACCTTGAGAAGGTACGGCTGATCGCGGAGCTCGTGTCTTAGTCGCGCGTGTCGCTGCCGCCACGACTCAAAGCCGGCAGCGATGGCGGTCAGCAGACCGGCTTTCTGCGGCGACCTTTCCAGAGCGGCCGCCTGGCTGAAGAATCCCGCGCCCAGGCTGGCGTACCAGCGGATGTCGTGTCGGCGGCGCATCTGGTCTTGAAAGAAGCCGGCGAGCAGCAGGCACTGGGCGCCCGCGGCTTCCATCATCGTGCCGTCGTTGCGCAGGTTCGTGTCGAACACGAAATGGTCGAACACCTCGCCGAGCGTCGCCGGCGTGGCCAGATCGACCGCGGAGTGTGTAGAGACCCGAGCGTAATGCGCGAGCACACTGGCGTTGTACAGCAGCTCCTGGTGAACGACGGTGGGTTCCGATACCTCTTTCAGACGCAGGAAGAAAAACTCCAGCGTCTGCCGCTCCCCGGTCGCGAGTAGTTCCGCCAGTGACCCCACGTCAGTACATGCCGCCGCCCAGTCCAGCGCCAGCCATCGCGGCGCCCTTGTCCGCGGCCGGAATCTGCGAGATGACGGCTTCGGTCGTCAGCAGCAGCGACGCAATCGACGCGGCGTTCTGCAGGGCTGACCGAACGACCTTCGCCGGATCGATCACGCCGGCCGTGACGAGGTTTTCATACTGCTCGGCCTGCGCGTTGAAGCCTTCTTCGTCTTTCATGTCCTTGACGCGCTGCACGACAATCGCGCCCTCGTGGCCCGCGTTGGTCGCGATCCAGCGCAGCGGCTCCTCGATCGCTCTCCTGACGATGGCGACACCGAGTTGTTCGTCCCCTTCGAGTGTCAGCGCCTCGAGAGCGGTCGCGGCGCGCAGCAGCGCCACGCCGCCTCCCGGCACGATGCCCTCTTCAACCGCAGCCTTGGTGGCGTGCATCGCGTCTTCGACGCGTGCCTTCTTTTCCTTCATCTCGGTCTCCGTTGCCGCGCCGACCTTGATGATGGCGACGCCGCCTACGAGCTTGGCGAGACGTTCCTGCAGCTTCTCGCGGTCATAGTCCGAGGTCGTGTCCTCGACCTGGATGCGGAGCTGTTTGACGCGCCCTTCAATGGCGGTCTGGGTGCCAACCCCCTCGATGATGGTCGTGTTGTCCTTGTCGATCGTGACCTTCTTTGCCTGGCCCAGGTCGTCCAGCTTGATGGACTCCAGCTTGATACCGAGGTCCTCGGTCACGGCCTTGCCGCCGGTCAGGACGGCCAGGTCTTCGAGCATCGCTTTGCGGCGGTCGCCGAAGCCCGGCGCCTTCACGGCCGCGACCTTGATCGTTCCGCGCAGCTTGTTAACGACAAGCGTGGCCAATGCGTCGCCCTCGAGGTCTTCCGCGATGATGAGCAGCTGCCGCCCGGCTTGCACGACGAGTTCCAGCACCGGCAGGAGATCCTTCATCGAGCTGATCTTCCTCTCGTGAATGAGAATGAGGGGATTCTCGAGGACGACTTCCATGCGCTCTGGGTCGGTCACGAAATACGGCGAGAGGTAGCCGCGATCGAACTGCATGCCCTCTACGATGTCGAGCGTCGTGTCGAGCGTCTTCGCCTCTTCAACGGTGATGACACCGTCTTTGCCGACCTTTTCCATAGCCTCGGCGATGATGCGGCCGATCGTCTCGTCGTGGTTGGCCGAAATGGTCCCGACCTGGGCAATCATCGGGCCGCTCACCGGCTTGGACTGCGTCTTCAGCGACGCCACAATGGCCTCGACGGCGCGGTCGATGCCGCGCTTGAGCGCCATCGGATTCGCGCCCGCGGTCACGTTCTTCGCGCCCTCACGATAGATGGCCTGGGCCAGCACGGTGGCCGTGGTGGTGCCGTCTCCGGCGACGTCCGACGTCTTGCTGGCGACTTCCTTGACCATCTGCGCGCCCATGTTCTCGAGCGGATTCTTCAGATCGATTTCCTTCGCCACGGTCACACCGTCTTTCGTGATCGTGGGCGATCCGTACGCGCTGCCGATGATGACGTTGCGCCCTTTGGGCCCGAGCGTCACCTTGACCGCGTTCGCGAGTGAGTTGACACCGCGGAGAATTGCCTGGCGCGACGCATCGCCGTATGTAATGTCTTTGGCCATTGTCTGTGTCCTTTGGTTGCGAGTGTGGTCAGCGCTTCTTGTCGGCAACAGCGGCCACGCCCGCATCGATAGCCAGCACGTCGTCTTCCTTCATGATCAGGTAGTCCATGCCGTCGAATTTGATGTCCTGCCCGGAGTACTTGCCGAACAGGACGGTGTCGCCCGTCTTCACGTCCATCGCGACACGCTTGCCCTCGTCGTTCACCTTGCCGGCGCCCGCGGCGACAACCGTGCCCCGCTGCGGTTTTTCTTTCGCGGAATCCGGAATGATGATCCCGCCGACCTGCTGTTCACCCTCTTCGAGGCGCTGAACGAGGAGCCGATCGTGAAGTGGTCTGACCTGCATGGCTGATAACTCCTAACTGATGAACAGATGGACCGCTGCGACCTAAAGCGCCAGCGGCCCTCCGCCGGGCGCATTGATTGCGATGTGATTCCGGACTCTTGGTGTCCGCCTGCGGACGAATGAGCGAATCTCAGAACGTGCCGCGGTTCACGGCCAGAGCGACGGGTTGAGGAGCTGTACTCCGAGCCCAGCGAACATGATGGCGAACGCGATGAGTGCCCGCCTTGCACCAATACGGCTGGCGACAGCATTCCGCACCTACCACTAAGGCCATCGCTCGGCCGCGGCGACTTCATCCGGCGAGACGGGCTCGACGACCCTCATCGACGGGCGCGACGCAATATCTGGAGCCATGGAAACCTTCCTGTGAGCCAGGAGCCCTTGTCATCGGTGCGGCGAAGCGCTGGCCCGGCCGGCGGCTCCATGTGCACGTTGCGACGTCGTTGGCTCGGCGCTCCGCCACCCTCCCGCTCCCGGTCGGCGACCGTCGCCGCGTCCATGGAGCTCTGAGTCGTTGGCTCCGTGACTGAACCGACCGCGGAGCCGCGCATGGCGCCAGGTTGGCGGGATGTCGGCGCAGTCCGCTCGTACGCGCCCGGAATCATCGCTGTAGAGCGCCCCGGACCCTGGCGATCGATACTCATGACAACACTGACCTTCAGAGGAAGCGCCGAGGACCCCCGATCGCTGGAGCGAAAACGCGGGTCGATGTCAGGACTCAAAGAACAATGCCCTTCCAATCTACGAGGATCGGAGAATCCACGATGTTCTGTTATGAACAGCCGCGCCGGACTTCAGGCTTCTTCGGAGGGTCGCGGGATTGCGTCGTCCCCTGTCAGAACAAATCGCTCCGCCAGTACAACACGTCGTCGTGAGACAGTGCGAGCCTGTCCACCTTGACCGTAAGCGGACGCGCCAACAGGATCTCCGCAGACGGCTGCGTCGACACAATCGTGACTTGGGGCGGCACGAAGCCAGCCGGCAGCCATCCCCGAATCACAGGCCGGCGTTCGACAGGTTCCCGCGCGATTAGGGCTTGCAGGATTGCCCCCATACGCGCTCCAGACGGGTCACGGTCGCCGCATTCCTCGATCGTCCAACCGCCATCGACGATGCTGATGACTGCGTAGGCGGCCGCCGTGATGCCTTCTTCAGCGATCACGAAGACGAGCTGACGGGCACCCGAGGCTCCCAACCCGGCGAGCAACCGCCTCTTCGTAATCGCGTACTTGACGAAGTCACCATCACGTTCGAGATGAAATCGATATCGACCGGCGCGAGCCTGGCCCATGGCCACGATCGCGGCAAGGTCGCGATCCTCACCGCCGCGTACGAGTGTCATTGGCGCGCCGTAGCGTGACGATTCTGCGACCTTCACCTCGACATCGTGCGTCGGGATCATTTCGAACCCGCCGAGCACGGGAATTGTCGATGCGGGCGAGCCACAGACCATTGCGAGATCCGCTCCGTCTCGCCTCGCGTCGTCAATCAAGCGCTCAATTAGTGCGCGAGCATGGAGGGCATCGCCATGTGCAGGGTGACTCCACACTGCACCAATCCCGCAGATGCGCAGCGCGTGCTCGCCGAGCATTCCGGAGAGGTCGCACCGCTGCGCGCTGGCTAGGATGTCGGTCCCTTGGATGAGCGCGTACCGACGCTGATGACCACGTGCCCAGGCCGTCTTCCCGAGCGCGGCATCAAAGGTCGCGAATGCCTCTCGACTGAGGCCTTGGTGCGAGGCGGGATGCGTCGCATCCAACACACGGTCGAGCACGGCACCTTCAGCGCGTACGACGGTGGCCACCTGCACGATGTGTGAGGGTTAGCGCACGTTGACGTTCTCGGCGCGGGGACCTTTCGGACCTTGCCCGACGGTAAATGAGACCGCTTGCCCTTCCTGTAGATCGTCGAACCGCGTGCCCGCGCAGGCCGACTGATGGAAGAAATACTCAGTGCCTTCCGCAGTGGCAATGAAGCCGAAACCTCTGTCGGTCATGCGTTTGATCGTTCCATCAGTCGTTGTCATTGATCGTGTCCTTGTCGTGAGCTGTTGGGTGCAAAACGGACTACGCGAAGCGGCCGTACGGCGTGTGCCCTCCGTGGTGCAGTCGGCTCGCGTTCCAGATCTGCCCGCACGCCGTGCACCGCCAGTACGTCGAGAGGGTTACGGCCTTGCTGGTCGTCGTCACATTCAGTGATGCGCAGAAAGGGCAGGCTTTGGGCGCGACTGTTGGGTCGGCAAGGCTAGAAGGTTGGGTGAACATGCCGCTCGTCTCCTAGCGTTGTGAAGTCTGGCCTTGGCCGAGCCGCTGCTGTTCGGCTATCCAATACTGGCTGACGGTCCCGAGATCGCCATACTGATAGCCCCGCGCCCATGATGTCGACACTGCGCCTGCGCGAATACGACAGGTGTCGAGTCTAAGCAATGCGCGGCTGGCGCACTGTCCCAGACTGAACACACGGATGTGATCCAGAGGAACGACGAAGGAGGGCGACCGAGTAATGTGCTTGCCGGCGTGATTCGATGACGATACCAGCGTCAGAGACGCTGCGTCCAATATCTGTAGAACGTACGCCGCCGAGGCATCGTCCCCGCGATCGGGCCGCAGTCGGACTTCAGACGAACGGGAGACACCGTCGCCGTAGCGTGCGCGAACGCAAACGGCGTCTCCTCGAGTGCAGCTGTGAGAGAAGGTCCTTCGCACTCCGCGGCGATCCTCACCGTTCGCTCGTCGGATTCTTCTTCGACACTCAGGACCGCGCGCCCTGCTCCTGCGTTGCCGGCGTCACCAGTCGCGTGATGCCCTCGACGGCACCGCCCGCAAGTTCCTTACGGCTCATGATTCGACAACGGTCGTGATTGGTCGTGATCAACCCACGGCGTGCCTTAGTCACTCTCAACTTCCATCCAGGAATCGGACGTCGTTTTGCCCCCCGGCTGGCGTGAGATAATTCCCTCGGTCCCGATGCCAAGAGCGAAACCACGACGCGTTCAGCAAGGCGCGAACCTGCCGGCCTTCGACGCCGAAGCCTTCCTCACGTCCGCAGGTGTCGCACGGCGCGTGACGACATTTCCCAAAGGGAAACTCGTCTTTGCGCAGGGCCAGCCGAGCGATGACGTCATGTACATTCAGAAGGGCAGCATCAAGATTTCAGTGCTGTCACGAACCGGTAAAGAAGCGGTGGTGGCGATGTTGGGGCCGGGGGACTTCTTCGGGGAAGGTGCGCTAACCGGTCAATCGGTTCGGATCGGAACAGCCACTGCGACGATCCCGACAACCGTGCTCATCATCGACAAGGGTGCGATGCTTCGACTCCTGCGCGACGAGCCGACATTCTCGGAACGGTTCATCTCGTACATGCTGACGCGGAACATCCGGATCGAAGCGGACCTCGTCGATCATATCTTCAACTCCAGCGAAAAGCGGTTGGCACGGACGCTGCTACTGCTGGCGCGCTACGGGGAGCAGGAGGGACCAAAACGGCGGATCGCGAAGATCTCGCAGGAAACGCTTGCAGAGATCGTCGGGACGACGCGTTCGCGCGTCAACTTCTTCATGAACAAGTTCAGGGACCTTGGGTTCATCGAATACAACGGAGATCTCAAGGTCGACATGTCGCTTCTCGGCGTTGTCCTCCACGATTAGTTAGTCCGACGCGAGTCGGCGTCGGACCCGCCGGCCCACTGGCGAATCACGTCGCGCAACTCATCTGCCTGCTCTTGAAGTTGGCGCATCCGCTTCGTCTGCACGGCGAGATCACGACAGATTTCCGCGATGTGGCCGTCGATCGCATTCGCCAGTTCGGCGCGTCGGAGCCGCCCCTGTCTTTCGCGCGCGGCGTGTAGGACTGCGGACTTCGGCATGGCATCCCTCTTACGGCGTATCCTGCCAGTTTGGGATGCTCGCGTATGTACTGTTTCGAACGCAACGATACGACGAGTGCGTTCGGCCGTCAGCCGGCGACGACCAGAGGTACAGACTTACCTCGCGTCCTGATGCCTCGCCGCCCACGACGTCCTTCCGACGGCTGTGTCATACGTCGCAAACGCCTGGCGACTCAGGTGCGGTTGCCCGGCAGTGTGAGCCGTGTCCAGGATTCGCTGCCGGGTGGCGCCTTCGGCGCGCTCGATCGTCCGCACCTGCCCACTATACGGTTAGCGTGCCGCCTGAGGAGCGGGTACTCAGCCCACGCGCCATTCCTTCAGTGTTGCCACGGCGTGGTGGTCGTCGATGGCCGGCACGATCATCAACTTCAAGCGCTTTACCCCTCGCAGCTCGGTGGTGTACTCCTCGCGTTCGAGGGTGGTTCCGGGGGGCGAGAAGGTGAACTGCTGCCGAACGATCTCCCGCTCGCCATCGCCTGTTGCAGCGCGGAGCACGAACTCCTGCGTCCGTGCTTGGACAAGCTCCTCGAAGACGAGCAGAATGCGTCGAATTGCGACAGGTGCCGACCATTCGAGAATGATGGTCTGAGGCCCCGGAGCACCCGCCCGCCAGCCCGGGGGTGTCGCGTCTGCGAGAGCGCCCTCAATAGGCCATTCGGGATCCTCCGACGTCAGTTCCACAGCAACATCGTCGCCGAGGGCCAACCACCCACCGTCTTCGACGGGCGGCGGTGTGGCGGGACGAATGCGTTTGATCAAAGCAGCCTCGATTCACGGTTTGAGCAAATGATAAGCCCGTCACACGCCCACGTTGCACCGGGGCGAAGGCTTGCAGAGCGTGTGCGAAGAGGTCGTCCTGGAAGTTCAGGCGAGTCACCCTGACACGGTGGTGCATTTGGAATCCAGCGGAGATGTTCAGGGCAAGTGGCACGCGGACCGGCTGGCTCAGGTCGTGACGAACCTGGTCGTCAATGCGATCGAACATGGCGGGAATGCGCCCGTGACGCTGGTCGTGAGCAAGTCCGGGGACCGCGTGAGACTGACCGTCCATAACGACGGACCGCCGATTCCTCCTGACGTCCAGCAGAAGATGTTCGAGCCGCTCGCTCGCGGAAGCTCGGACCGCACGCACAACGTGGGGCTCGGCTTGTTCATCGCCCGCGCGATCGTCACGGCTCATCACGGCGACATTCGCGTGAACTCGTCCTAACAATCCGGAACCACGTTCGAAGTACTCCTGCCTCGATAGCCGTGCCCGGTGTCGGTACTGGGATGGCAGGTTAGTGGGTGGCACCCTCGTGTCCGGACGTGCTGCTCGATATTGCGACAGACGAAAGCCTGACCGTCCTCCTGGCCCGCGGTTGTGACGCACGCAATCGCTAGGGAGTTCATCGCGAACACTCTCGCGCCGGATCACCGGCGCTGCGGTCGAGCGCGTGGTTGCGTACGAGACTCCGCAAGTGGCCGAAGGACATTGGGAGGTCTTACACAGTCCACTGAAGGCGCGCTCCTCGGTCTGCTTCAAACCGTTGATTACAAACGGGATCGAACTCGCCGCGCGCATCGTCATCGGCGTGTGCGATAATCAGTGGGCGTTTGCTCGCAAGTTGTTGATTCCACTCAATCGGAGAGATGTCCGAGTGGTTGAAGCAGCACGCTTGGAAATTGCTCTGACGGTCTGCGATGGCATGCTACAGATTTCGATTAGCGTTGCGAAGCCAACCACTTAACCGCGATCGCGTCTACTCCATCGATCGCCGTAAACCTCGGTAGATCTCGCGGAATCGACAGGGTCACGTCACGGTTACGTCACAGTCGATGCGACCTTGAAGGAGCACGTCTTCAGGCGTGTTCATCAGGCGGTCTTCGTCCGAACGACCAGATCCACGTCACAGTTGAGCACTTGCAGCAGCGCCAGCAGCTGATCGACGGACTTGCGGTAGTTCGTCTGATCGAGCAGTCGATACAGTTGCGCCGCCGATGTCCCCAGCCGGCGCACGATCTCGCGCTTCGAGAGCGGACTCTCCGCAACTCGCTTCTGCGCTTCGAGTGTTAGCCGGTAGAGCAGAAGATCTCGCATGTGTGCGGGATCCTGGTTGTATTCGAGTACCTGCTCGACGTGCACTGTGCCGGAACGACCGGAGTGGAGGACGTAGGTAAACGCTTCGCGGCCCGCCTCCGGGTCCACGGACACTTCGGTGATCGGGTCTTGGATCGTTGGCGTGGGCTCCGCCTTGGAGAACGGAAAAACGAGCTTCTTCGTCGAGGTGCCGACCTCGAACACCTTCTTCCGATTGTTGTGCCTGACAGAGCGGATCTTCACAGCAGGCCCTCCGCCTCCAGCTCCCTGATCAGTTCCAGAATGCGCCGCGTCGCCGCGCCTTTCATGGGTTTCTGATTGTCCAAATCCCACTTCACGATCAGGGTGCCTTCCCGGTACACGTGGACATGCCGCGGCGGGTGATCGCCTTTCCACGTGATGAAGACGTACCCGCCCCGCCGGTACTTGCCCACCGATGTAAGATGTTACCACGTGAGGTAACAGCTGGCGACAGAGGACAAAGCGCATTGGCTTGCTTCCCGATCTGGAAGCAGCGACGCGGCGGCACACGCGCGAGCGGCGCATTGCTGCGATATTTGATGGGGTAAGCGGGACGACCCGAGTGCGATCCCTAGACCCGGTGGGCCCGCTCATTTCATGTATGGCAGTGGGACAGCGCACGCGGCGTCAGTCAGGCGGCCGACAGGCTGCGCCCGCGGGCAATCATACGACTGCGTCCAGAACGGGCGTGCCTTCTACAGCCACGGGCATCTCGATGACAAAAACGCAGCCCTTACCAGGCAGGTTGCGAAAATGAATTTCCCCACCGTGCATTCTGACTGCCTTTCGGGCGATCGAGAGGCCGAGGCCGAGGCCGGTCCGGTCGCTCCTGCGCCGGTCGGCGAACGTCTTGAACGGGTCGTCAGTGCTGTCGGGAACGCCGCCGCACTCGTCCTCAATTTCGATCCTCACGAGCCCGTCGTCGCATAGAGCCCGGAGCACAACGCGCCCGCCGTCGCGCGTGTACTTGAACGCATTGTTCAACAGGTTCATCACGGCGGACGCGAGGAGCTGTGGGTCGGCGTTCACGGCAAGCTGAGGGTTCACCTGCTCGAGGGCGAACTGCAGGGCACGGGACTCGGCGTGCAGGCTGGCGACCACGGCGATTTCGCTCAGGAAAGCGTCGACCGGCACTCGCTCGCTCCGTTGGATGTTTGCGGCCATCCGCACGTCGGACAGGGTGTTGTCGACAAGGTCGCGCAGACTCATGAGGCTGCGGCCGAGTACGGTTCCCGTACTGCCGTTCACGGCAACAGTTCCCAGTTTCAACGTGTGGAACGCGAGGAGCGCGGTGTTGAGGATGTCGCGAATTTCGTGAGCCAGTTGTCCGGATCGCTCGATTTCTTCACTTGATCTCGATTCGCTGGTGATGCGCGCGTGTTCCGTCACGGCTTCAGCGATCGCCGTGTCGAGGCAGCGATTCAGCGTGTGAAATTCTTCGGTTGTGATCGGAACGTGTTGCTCGACGGCGACCTCGGTGATGGCTTGACAGATATCGCCGTAATCGTGGACGACCTGAGAAATGTTGAACCCGAGTGCCCGCAACTCACGCCCGTGCTTCACCGCTGACGTACCGATGGCGTTCTGGGAAAACGGCGTTGGCGTCGTCTCCCACCGCAGAGTCTCGGAGAGCTGACTCAGGAACAGCGGTACTCCGTGCTCGAGCTCACTCGTTGACACAAGCGGCCAAGGCCGATCGGTCAGTTTCTCCCTCGTCTTCGTGATGATCGTGTCCCGATAGGTTGTGATGAATTCGTGGAGCATTGAAGCCTCATCCCTGCTGCTCAAGAAACGCTGTCCGCTCGGACGGTTTGTGCCTCTTCTCTGGAGGCTGACGGTACCGAGGGCTCAACGTCGCTTTCTGGGGAGCGAACGTGCGGGCACGGTCGGGGGCCGACTCTTTCCAGGCGCCGGCTCACGAATCAGCGTTGCTGCGTTTTCTGCTCTGGAAACGTCTCCCTCGACAACCCTCTTCACGACATCGATGGGAACCTGCTCGAAATGCGTTCGCGACTTTCGCGTGGCACCGTTCGTTTTTCTCATCGATGAACAGTACCTGAGCGCACGTCATGCGGGTCACCTCTTTAGGGAAACCGATCCGCCTCTTTAGCGTTGGCCACTGTGTTCGATTTGCGGGACCTGTACGCGACGTCGTCTAAGCGCCTCGTGAGAGAAGGGGGGGGGGGCTATTTAGCGGGTCGGGTGTATACTAACGGCTCTCGTCATTATGAGCATACGATTACGTCACGTTAGTTTAACGTTTGTGCTTGCCCGAAAAGAGTATGGGCGATGAGCGGTCGGAACAAGACGGTGCCGATGAACTTCAAGGGCATGGCCCAGGCGGATGTTCCGCAAGGTCGCAATGGAAAGCACAAAGCGATTGTGACCAAGATCCTCTCGGATCTCGATCAGATACAGGAGGGCGTCGCGCTCAAGGTGCCATTGGCACAATTGACAGCCGGCAAGGAGAACGTACGGTCAGCGTTGAATCGCGCGACCCGGAAAGGCGGACGCACTGTCGCGACCGCGAGCGATGGTACTTTCTTGTATGTGTGGAACGAAACGCCGTAGAGGACGACCGCTGCGCGATTGAAAGATCCGCCGGTGCCGTCGAGGGCACCGAGACGAAATCCGTAGTTCCAACCAAGCATCCGGTCCGTCTCTACTTCGGTCCCCAATCAGTTGTAACGGACCACGCCAGCGTCGGGTTCAGCTCGGTCCCTTCCGGTAATCTAGGATTTGCAGCTGCCGATCCGCGCGACGCATGCTTGTCGACGCGAGTCTGAGCGGCTAGGAAAACGGGCGGCGCGACTGGTCGCTGCTGCCGGACCATCGTGCGTCACGTGGCGACGGTCATTCCAGCCGAGGGGCCATTCTCACGCGCGTTCTTGAGGCGATGCACTCGATCTCCCCGGCGTTCAACGATGTCGCGCGCGTAGTGCTCTGGGATCGTCACGCCTCCTAGGCTGCCAGATTCCGCAACAACTACACCCACTACCTGACTGCGCCCTAACGCACCATACGGTCGATTGTCGATATGAGCGGCGTCGCTCATACTGCAAAAAGACAACTTTTGGGGCGACAGCGCGACCAAGCATATCGAATCAGCGCGGTTGCCGATCATGCCCTGGACGCGGCCGAATGGACAGATACGACCCGCGCGACGTCAGCGTCGCCCAGACCCTCATCAGCGAAGTCGGCGTGGACATGACGCGCTGGCAGACCGAGGCCCATTTCCCTCCTGGCTCGGGCTGTGTCCAGATAATCGCATCACCGGCGGCAAGGTGATTCGCAAAGGCACCCGGCATGTCATCAATCGCGCCGCCACCGCCTTACGGCTGGCCGCCACCACGTTGCTGAGGAGCCAGAGCTATCTCGGCGCTCAATACCGCCGCCTGCGCGGCAAGCTCGGTGCACCGAAGGCGATCACCGCCATGGCCCACAAGCTCGCCCGATTGGTCTATCGCTTGCTCAAGTGGGGACACGAGTACGTCGACAAGGGTCTGCAGTACTTCGAGGCGCGCCACCGCGAACAACAGGTGCAACTGCTGAGGAAACGGGCGGCGAGGCTGGGTCTGCAAATCGTCGAACCCGACGCTGCTTGACCTTTCTTCGAGACGGTTTCTGGAGAGCGTAACGCCGGTGGTTGGACTCGCAGGTTCTTCGTGCCGGTAGCTCGGGTGGAACCCTGGTGTTGGCTGGTGTTCGGCAAAGAATTGTCCAGAAATTGTCCAGAATGCAGATCGCTCAGAGTCCGAGCAACACGCGCAAGCGCTCGCGGACGTCCGTCACGATCTCTGCCGGGGCCTTCGCTTCGAAAACCGCCCGACGGACCTGCCAATCCAGGTTCTTCACATGGTCGGCGAGAACAGCCCCGCCAATCCTGCCTCCCGGAGGCAGAAGCACCTCGAATGGATAGCCCTTGACCTGACTCGTGATGGGACACGCGATCGCCAACCGAGCCTTCGCGTTGTACGCACGCGGAGACAATATCAACGCTGGGCGCCGGCCGCGCTGCTCATGTCCCGCCTGCGGATCGAACGTCAGCCAGACGAGATCCCCTGCGTCGGGCACATATTTGCGGGCTACCGCGCTTCGTGACCGATCGCCTCTCCCCAATCGCTCTCGCCGTGCCGGTTCCGGGGAGTGATCTTCCCAACGAGCTGGTCGAGGGAGTACGTCGGCCGACTCGGCCGAATGACGATCACCCCGCTTTTTACCGACACGTGGACGGTGTCACCTTCGTCGATATCGGCCTCGAGCGCGACCGACTTCGGCAGGCGCACGCCCAGGCTATTGCCCCACTTCGCGATTTGCGTCGTCGCGGCCATGTATCTACATTGAATATACAAAAGGCAACTTCGAGCGTCAAGCGCCGTTGGGAGTGCCAGAATCAGATCGCCGCCAGCCTGTGCATCTCGATTTGCTAATTCTCGCGGCGATCCAAGATTGGGCAACGCTGCGCCTGACGTCTGACCTGCGCTGACTCGCGCATCAGCAATCTCATGCTCGCGGACCGTCCAAGACCCGACCGACGCGGCAGAGCATGTTCCATTAAGGAGGACTCGGTTCCGCCCCAGCGTCCGGTGAACCAACCTCGTAATGTCTCATCGGTCAGCCGTACTCCTCACGCCGCTCGTTCGTAGTAGTTGAGCAATCCACCGAGCCGCCGCCGACGGCGAATCCGCTTCCCGGTCGGCTGGCACGCGCGGTCATCGATCAGTGCGTTGGCCAACCCCTGATGATTTCGTTCACGGTGATAGTGCTCGACGTACGCGGCGATCGTCTGTCGCAGATGGCGCTCGCCTAGTAGGATCACGCAATTGAGGCATTCGTGTTTGATGGAGCGCACGAATCGTTCGGCGTACGCATTCGCATTCGCCTGATACGGTGTCCGAACGACACGGATCCCCGCCTCGGCCAGTTGGGCGCGCACCGGCGCGCTCCACTTCGTGTCCCGATCGCAGATGAGGATGCGATGCCGGTTCAAGAACCCGTCATCCGCCGCCGTCATCGCGCGCACGGCCTGCTGCATGAACACCTCGTGGGGACACAGTGTCGATCCGACGATCTTCATGCGACGGGAAGCGAGGTCGATCGCGAACACCGTGTAGTACGTTACCAACCCGCGCCACGTCCAGACTTCGGTCGTGAAGAAGTCCGCACCGGCGATCGCGCCCCAATGCGCCTGGAGAAACGTCTGCCAGGATGTCGGCCGTTCCGGCCCTCGGTGGACACTCAAAACCGACCATTAGTCGACACTTCAAAACCGACCATTAGCTGAGGACGGCCGAGACGTTGACGAGGGCGAGGGCGCTGTAGTCCTTCGCCAGGATGACCAACGTCTTGGAGCAGCACAAGCAGCAAGAAGTTCTGGCGCTCGGCCGTCTCGGCTGGACGCTCCGGCGCATCGCCCAGGCCACCGGTGTTCACCGCGTGACCGTCGGGGAGTACCTGCGCGCGGCGGGGGTTGCCGTCCGCCGCCGTGGACGGCCGGACGAAGGGCCACCAAAACCGACCATTTCCGGGGTGGTGTCCACCGACTCGGTGACGGCGCAACCGGCTCCCACGCAGGAGGTGTCCACCGGCGCGGGGCCCATGCGAGCCCCCAGCGCGAGCGCCTGCGAGCCCTATCGCGAGCTGATCGACGATGCCCTGACCCATGGCCGCAATGCGGTCGCCATCTATCAGGACCTGGTCGAGGACCACGGCTTCACCGCGAAATACGCGAGCGTCCGTCGCTTCGTCGCGAAGCGGCGCGGCACCACGGCGCCTGAGGCGCGCGTCGTCATGGTCACGCGGGCTGGCGAAGAGGGCCAGGTCGATTATGGCGAGGGCCCGATGGTGCGCTGGCCCGAGACCGGCACGTACCGCCGCACGCGACTCTTTCTGTTCACGCTGGCACATTCGCGGAAAGCCGTGCGTCTGCTGACCTGGCGGTCGAGTGCGCAGATCTGGTGCGAGCTGCACGAACGCGCCTTCCGTCGCTTGGGCGGCGCCACGGCCGTCGTCGTGCTCGATAACCTCAAAGAGGGCGTGCTCACGCCCGACGTCTACGACCCGGCGCTCAATCCGCTCTATCGCGACGTGCTCGCGCACTACGGCGCCGTCGCAGTGCCATGTCGCGTCGGCGATCCCGATCGGAAAGGCAAAGTCGAATCCGGCATCGGCCACACCCAGCGCACGCCGCTGCAGGGCCTGCGCTTCGAGACCCTCGAGGCCGCCCAGGCCTACCTCGATCGCTGGGACGCGCACTGGGCCGACACGCGCATTCACGGCACGACCAAGCGCCAAGTCGCCGTGATGTTTGCCGAGGAACGGCCGGCGCTCCGGCCGTTGCCCCTCGAGCCGTTTCGCTATTACCGGTTTGGCGACCGCACGGTGCATCTGGACGGGTGCGTCGAAGTCGAGGCCGCGTTCTACGGCGCGCCCCCCGGCTGGATCGGCCAGCGCGTTCATGTGCAGTGGAATGACCTGCACGTGCGGCTGATTCATCCGAAGACGCGGCAACTGCTGCGCGAGCATCTGCGGGCGCCGCGCGGCTGGCATCGGATCGACGATCGCGATCGACCGACCCGGACGCCGCCGACGACCCTCGCGCTGCTCGGCCGCGCGGCCACCGCCGGCGCGTCGATCGGCACGGTCTGCCGCCACATTCACGCGCAGGGGACCGCCCACAGCGTGCGGCAAATCCTGGGCGTCTTCGCGCTCGCCAAGAAACACGGCGTCGCGGTCGTCGAAGACGCCGCCAAAGCCGCGCTCGACATCGGCGTGCCCACGTATCGCTTTCTCCGGAAATACGTCGAGCGGCGGCCGCCGGTCCCCCTCACGCTGCGACAGGTCGATCCGCTCATCCGGCAACTGACGCTCTACCGCGATCTTATTGACCAGAAAACAGGAGGCTCTGAATGACGCTCGTGGAACTCGATCGCGCACTCCGCAAACTCCGTCTCTCCGGCATGGCCGATGTCCTCGAGACCCGGCTGCGCCACGCCCAGGCCGAGCGTCTCCCACCCCTCGATCTCGTCGCGACGCTCGTCAGCGACGAACTGCAGCGGCGCGAGGATCGCCTCGTGGCGCGCCGGCACAAGCAGGCCGCCTTCCGCGACCCCGACCGCTCACTCGAGAATTTCGATTTCGACTTCAACAAGAAGATGAATCGCGCCCTCATCTTCGACCTCGCGACGGCGCGCTTCATCCAGCAACGCGAAGAGGCGCTCTTTCTCGGCCCGCCCGGCACGGGCAAAAGCCATCTGGCCCAAGCCATCGGCCACGCCGCGATCCAGCAGGGTTATCGCATCACCTACCGCGAGGCCCACACCTTGCTCGAAGAAATCGCCGACGCCGGGGTCGACGGCACGCGCAAAACGCTCCTCGCCGACCTGGCGGTCGTCCCGCTGCTCATCATTGACGATCTCGGGATGCGAATGCTGCCACACACCGCGGGCGGAGGATCTGCTTGAGCTGATCATGCGCCGCTACGAACGGGCGTCCACGCTGCTGACATCGAACCGTCCCGTCGATGACTGGGGCAAGCTGCTCGGCGACACCGCGGCCGTCACCGCGCTTCTCGACCGGCTCCTACATCATGCGCATGTGCTCAAGTGCGGGCCTCGGAGCTGGCGCACCAAGATCCACACTGACTTGCGCCCGGAGGCGGCCTCGAAGTAGAACTCACCAGTCTCGGCCGCCGGCGGAAATGGTCGGTTTTGCCTGTCCATTAAATGTCGGTTTTCACCTGTCCACCGAGGCGGCGGAATCCCATGTGCCCTCAGGATCCGGGCAATCGAGGACCGGCTGACTCGATGGCCGACGTTCTTCAACGCGCCGACGATCCGGATGTAGCCCCATGTGGGGTTCTCTTCCGCCATCCGCACGACCAGGCGCCGGATCTCCGCGAGCACGCCAGGACGACCGCCGCGCCGCTTTGCGAACGTCCATTTGCGCGCGATCAGCTGACGATGCCAGCGGAGAATCGTGTCGGGCGTCACAATGGTGGCGACAGTCCGAAGGCGGCGACGGCCTAGCTGGTGTCCGCGTATCGCCAGCCGCCGGCGTTCCTCATCGGTCAGGCGGATCCGACCGCGCACATGTCCGCGAAGAATGCGGTTCTCTTCGATCAGGTAGGCCACCGTGTCCTGGTGCCGTTGGCCAAGCCAGCTAGTCAGCGCGGCGAGCAGGATACGAAGCGATAACGCGTCGGCCACGGCCCGAGAGGCTATCCCACTGATCGGATTTCCGTGCCCCAAAGACCCTCGGCCGAGCAATGAGACAATACAGGCACAGTACGGCGGTCCATCTGCTGCGCGCGGGCGTAGACATCACCACGATCAGTCATTGGCTCGGCCACGCCAGTGTGACGACGACCAATCGCTACGCGACCGTTGATCTCGACATGAAGCGGAAGGCCATTGAGCAGGCGCGGCCGACAGACTTCGGCGCATCCGGGCTGGCGTCGTGGCGCACTGACGCTTCGGTTCTTGAGTGGTTGGAGGGCCTCTGAGCGTCGCCACCGCATCCATTAATGTGGAGTTGTGGTCATCGGAATCGCTGACAGGATCGGTCGCGAATGGCTCCAACTCCACATTTCTGATCTCTCACCATTTGTCGACAAATGTGGAGCTCCACATTTATCGACGAAGTAGGCTATCTCACGTACGGCACGGACGCCGCCAATATGCTCTTCCACGTCGTCAATGTTCGCCATCGGAAGAAGCGCGCGATGATCTTCACGACGAACAAGGCCGTCACGACCTGGGGTCGCGTCCTGCACGACGAGGACCTGGCGCACGCCATCGTGGATCGGATCCTCGAGCGCGGTCGGGTCCTCACGCTCGATGGGCCATCCCTGCGGACCAAACACCTCTGACTTGACGACCCGACCTCGTCTGAGGCATTACATCAACCGGCCAGAATTTCCGGAATCCAGTCGGCAGAATTTCCGGAACCCACAGGGTTCCGCTGTTTCATGTCGACGACCGCGGCGATGACGTCCAGGCTGGGCCCTTTGGGACCAGGCTTCATCGGCCACTTCGACGAGAACAGCCGCCGATATTTCCGGTGAATCAGCACTCGATGAAGGCTCACAGCGTGGCCGGTTTGAAGACGATCGCAGAACGGATCAACCGGCTCGGGCGCATGAAGACCGCACACAGACCAGCGACGACTCGATCGGCGGATCGCAGATTGGGCGACCGTTTTCGTGATCGATTGAGGATCAGCAACTGACGTCAAGAGGGATTCTGCGGCGGGAAGTCGTTGAATCGATTGCGCGATGAAGTGTTTCCGTGTTGCTTCGTGAGCCAACCTAATCCGCTGCGATCACTTGGGGCCGCGGGGCTGCCTGGAGCACACGTCTTACCTCCTCAAGTCGTTGCCCTGGGAAAGACGCCGATTCACGACGGCACGGCGCCACGGGCCATCATCGCGAGCGCACGTTGTATCGCACATCGTCGAGCGTGAGTTCGATGTACGCGTAGTCGCCGCTCACGTCGTGCCATCGAGCCTCGCCGCCTGAGGCAAGGCGGACCCGGCCGAATGAGCGATAGGCAGACAGTGGCGTGGACCATCGCTCCTTGTTCACTGTCCGACCGTCAGGGGATGTCCGGTACCGATCGTCAGACCAGAAGGTCGTCAACTCTCCGGTGTCGTTGAACGACAAGACGGCGCGAATCGTGTGCCCCGCGTTCGTGAAACCCGCCCGGACGGTTCGGCCGTCGACCGGTTCCCACACAATTGCCGGGTCGACCAGCGTCCCGGGCGCCATGACACACATGTCGTTGAACATCGTGACAGTTTCGCCTTGGCTCATCTCAGGCCCCGAGACGTCGACGACCGGCACCAGGGCGGCAGCCTTGATCTTCATCGTTGCGGATGGTCCGACGTACCGGTGGTATCCCTGCACGGGAATTGTGAACATCGACCCGCTCAAGTAGAACAGACGCGCAGGCTCATCCACAAAGCTGTACTGCTCGGCCACGAGCGGCATCCATCGGCCGCCGCGGTCGTTCCTGATGCGTCCGTGCATCCATACGTGAAAGTTGCGGACGCGCGGCTGCCCAATGACGCCAGCCCCTCGAAGATATCGCTGCACCGGTGTCGGTAGATGCGCGAGGTCCGCTTCGCTGATCACTTCAGCCGGCGCGAGGCGAGCGAGGGCGCGATCGACGTCGTGGTCATACGCCGCTCGCAGACTGACCGGCCCTTCTGCAAGAAAGCCGAAGACGACGCCAATCAGCGCGACGAGGTTTGCGAGCGCACCGAATTTCGCGTCGGTCCAGGCTGGGACGACGAGGAACATCGAGACGATAATGGCGCACGCACCAATCGCCCACCAGCCGCGCGGCCAAACGAACAGGGCCGCCGCCGCGGCGATAAAGAGGAGCGCGGCAAGAAGCCATGCGACTCCGAGCAAGGGAGAGATCGGCTGCGTCAATTGTGGAAGGTAGGCCAAGCCGAACGCCTTTGCAAAGCCGAGCACATGAATGAGGCCGTGCACGACGAGGACGATCGCAAAGACCGCCGTCATGTGTGCGTTCCTGCGGGGGAGCTGCCGCTACCGCCTGGCGCGGCGCGCTTCTCGGCGTCTCTCTTCAACGGTTTGAGCAAGGCCCATCGAATCAGGATGATGCCCGGCGACAGGAACGACCAATATCGTCGGAACTTGGCTCGCGCCGCGGCATCAGTCGCGACTGCGCGCGTCTCCGTCCGAAAGATCGATGCGTTCGCGCCGATCGCGTCGGCGCGCAGGGTCCAGACGATCTTCACGTGGTCAGGTTCGTTGAACGTGCAGAACTCGTGCGGCGGCAGCGGACGGAACACGACATTGGCGTTCCACGGCTGCGTGACCGCGCCCATGACAACCTCGTGACCGGGTACTTCCGCGAGCACGCCCCATCCAATGGACTTGGTCAGCGCCAACAGTCCGCGTGGATGCGCGGCCGTGTCTCGTTCGGCGCCGAGCACAATGTCGCGCGCCTTGAAGATCGCTCGCACCAACGGCGGCGCCATCAGGTCCTGTTCGCACGCTGCTGCGAACGTGATTTCCGATGGCGCGGCGACATGGATGTGATGACGCTCCGCGACTTCGCAGACCGGCATGAATCGGTCGAGCAGGGCGTCCGTATCGTCACCACGCGTGGGCGCTGGGTGCCCGTACCGCAGCCACGTCACGCCAACGTAGCTCGCGTACGCACCGGACACGACGCCCAGCGCGCTTGTCGTCCACTTCAGGGCAGTACGGCGGATTCGGTTCATGGCCGTTCCGTTGACGGCCCCAAGTAGATACGCGCGCCGAGGCCTGAAAAGTCGAATAAGACGTGGGCGGCGCTGGTCCAGAGTATCGACCCAGTCGTCTTAGCCACCCAACCCCACATGAATCCGACCAATCCTGAGATCGCCACGAACGACCACGCGCCGCCCGGCGCGCGGTTCGGGACAACGCTCAGCGGCGCCACGTGCCAGAGCGCGAACCCGATTGACGGATAGACGTACCCGAGCAGCCATCCATCTGGAAACGCCGTGAGGTACGCGCCGCGCCAGAGAAGTTCTTCGAGTGGTGCGTTTACCGCGGCGATGAGCGCAGAAAGAAGAATGACACCTACAGGGGCATCGTGAATCGCTTTCGGAAACGCATAACCATAGCCGAGCAACAGTGGCGCCGCTAGAACCAACATGCCGAGCGCCACGTTACTGCCGAAGGGCAACGGCGTCCGAGCGAACAGCCGCAATATGCCCGGGGTTCCAAGTGTCCACCATGGGACCGACAGACACCAGAACAGCCAATAGAGGAGAAAGGCAACGCCGTAACCGAGACGAAGTCCGAAGCGGGAGACGCAGGCGCGAAATGCCAAGACCATTGTTGTGACCAAGACGGGCGGGACGGCGAGAAGAACGATCTGACTGCTTGTCATCGGTGGAGTACGCCATGGCTGAACCAGAACGAACGTCCGTACTGCCGCAGGATCATGGGAAACATGAGACCTCCTCAGACCTGCAGCCAAGCTCGAACTACGCCACCGAGCGCTCGGCGATCTGGCCATCGCTCGTTCGTGTCGGCCTCAGGAAATCGAGCACCTTCGCGTCCACAATTCGGTGTTGGCTGAAGCACATCTCGTGACCAGCCCCAGGCACCAGTTCGCCCTGGACATCAGGCAAGAGCTGACGCGCTCGAGCCAGTGCCTTTGTCGGATCGCAGATGACTTCGTGCGCGCCGACGAGCAGCAATGTCGGGACGCGCATCGCCCGCAATTGGTCGTCAGAGAACAGACTGGGCATGATGCGCAACGTTGCTGGCGGCACTCGAAAATGCTTGAGACCAAGACGCATCAAGTCGAGCACGAGCGGGGCTGTCTCACCCGCACGGTCGGTGAATCCCAGCCACCGCATGAACGAGTTCACCGTGAAGCGTGTCGGGAACCACACCATCGCCATCCCGCGCAGGCTGAACTGTTTCACCATCGGAATGAAGCCTCCGCCCGGAGACAGCAGCACAAGCTTCTGCACGCGCTCCGGTGAGACAATTGCGAAGTTGAGGGCAAGCCACGCACCATACGACATGCCCACTAGAGAGATGCGGTCGAGGTGTAGTCCGTCCAAGGTCGCGGCCAGCCACGCGGCGTACTCTGGCGCATGTCCTATCGGTTCAATCGGGATGCTCTTGCTAGGTTGCCCCATGACATCGATGGCATAGACTCGAGAATCCTTGCTGAAATCGGCAATATTGGGCGACCACATCGTCGATGTCGCCATGTAGCCGTGCAACAGCACCAACGGCGGCGCATCCTTCGGGCCGCTGACGACGACGTGCGTCATTCCAAAGCGGCTGGGAAGCTCCATCTCTTCGTACGGAATCGGCCACTGCTTCATCGCGGCGTCGTACGCCGCGAGGTACGCGGCTTGGCCTGCGGGAGTCTTGAACGCAAGTGCATGAGACATGGCCATCATCTCCGCTCTCTTGGCAATGCCAGACAATTGCTTTCGCTGCATGATGAAGTGCACCGCTCTGACGACCAGTCTCGTCAGCGGCAACGGCAGCCCGTGGAATCGATACCGGGGTCCGCCTCGGGCGCGCACAAGCAGACGCGTCACGCCGGGCGCGACTTCCGTAAGCACAAACGTCCACGTCACGTCTAACGTGCCGTTTGGTGCCGGCCACGCAAGCGTCAACACGCGCTCGGGTTCGATCGCCAGCACGACGAAGCCGTCCTCTACGCCTGGCAGGGCTGGAAAGATTGTCCCGATGGCCGGCTGCTGCCAGTCCGGCACGATACGCGCGGCGCTCGGCTGCCGGCCGTTGTCGAGCCAGTCGTAGCTGTACCAGCCAGCGCGGTTACCGGCTCCCATTTGCACCAGCCAGGGCCACACGTCGGACGGCGCCCGGCGAATCGTCACGCCGTGCGTCAGCGAGTCAATGGCTTGTGGAATCCGCTCGTCTCCTGGAAGCACGCGCGTCCGTTCGGCGCGGCTGGCGCGCACGGACTTCCAAGTCCATCGTCTGTTTGGTGCGCCGACCATCGCGTGTTCGGCTCGGCGGCGCACCGCCCGCAGCAGCAGCCGACTGACAAACGCCCCGAGCGGTTTGATGATTCGCCAGTAGCGCGAGAACTTGTGTGCCGCATCCGGCGATAGCGCCAGTGTCGCGTGCTCCAGCACGAGGCTGGACTCGCCAGGCCGGTCGGTCGGTGCCACCCGAATGCTCATGAACAGCTTCTCGTGCTCCGGATCCGCGAAGGCGTCAAACGCTTCCCGCGAGGGAAATCGGCGTGGTGCCTGGTTGACGCGGTGAAGCTGCGCCGCTGATCCAGTGATCACTTCGCGTGGTGTGTCGTCGTGGAGGATGAGGGTGCCGCCGGCGACCAGGATCTCGAAGAACGGCGCCTTCGCGTCAACGGCCGGCATGTGGCCAGCCAGCCGTGAGGGCAGATACCGGATCTCGCCCAGCAGCCACGCGAGCTTCATGTCCGACAACGTGATCTCGCGCACCGCTCGGAAGATCGCGTCGGGCGACGCCTTCACGACGATGGCGATCTGGTCCCGGAATTGAGCGCCGTGAGCCACGGCGTCGAACGCCGGAGAAGCGGGAATCGACGAGCCACGCAACATCGCTGCCTCGTGCAACTTCCGTGTCCCACACGCATGATCCTTGCCGATCGCCGTCCGCCCCGGAGTCGTGCGATCCAAGGACACGCAGCCGCCGAGAGCCCGGGCGCGCGTGGAATATTTCCCATCGACCTGCGAAAAATGCCGACGACCCGCCGGATGTCCGGGGTCGTCGCACGCCGGCGACTCGTCTGAACGCCGAATTCGACTCCCAATCCCTCCGCAAACCATTGGCATCCGAACTGCTTCTCGACGCGTGGGCTGGAGTGTCCATGCGACTGCCGTTTACCAGAGAAGAGTTCTTCGATCTGCTTGCGGCCTACAACGGAGCCCTGTGGCCAGGCGCCGTCGTGCTGTGGGTCGCGTCGGTCCTGGCATGCGTATGGCTGTTGTCGTCCCGGCGTTCGCACCACCGCTGGATCAGTGGTCTGTTGGCCGTGGAGTGGGCGTGGTCCGGGGTCGCCTATCACATCGCGTTCTTCACGCGCATCAATCAGGCGGCGTGGCTGTTTGCGGCGATGTTTGTTGTGCAGGCGGGGCTCTTCCTCTGGCTCGGTGTCATCCGGGGCCAACTGTCGTTCACATCCCGGCGTACCACGTGGTCGCCGATTGCGTGGATCCTGATCGGCTATGCGCTGCTCTATCCTGCGATCAACGCCGTGCAGCACGCGAGCGTGGTGAGAATTCCGACTTTCGGTCTCCCGTGCCCGACGACCATCCTCACGGCCGGCCTGCTCCTGCTTGCGCCAGCGCGATCGAGGGCCTTGGCAATCATCCCCATCATCTGGGCCGCAATCGGTGGTTCCGCGGCGTTTCTTCTAGGAGTCAGCGCGGACTATGGGTTGCTTGTTGCCGGAATCTCGCTGGCGGCGTGCGAGGTGCAGAAATCGAAGGCGTCACTGGCACATGCTGGTGCTGGCCTGCACAGCCAGGTCATGAGGTGAGTGATGGCACGAAAGACATTGCTCGTCTGCGGGATTCTCTCATCGATGTTGTACGCCGCGATGATTGGGGCGATCGGATCCGAGGGGCACAGCCGCCTTTCACAGACTCCCAGCGAGCTGACGGCGATCGGCGCGCCGGCGCGATCGCTGTGGATACTGCTCGGTGCCGTCTACACCGTGCTCGTCACCGCCTTCGGATGGGGTGTCTGGAAGTCAGCAGGCCGAGTTCGGGCGCTGCGAATCGTGGGCGCCCTGCTGGTTTTCTATGGATCCCTTGGCCTCCTGTGGCCGTTGGCCCCGATGCATCAACGCGAGGTGCTGGCCGCGGGCGGTGGCACGCTGAGCGATACCCTGCATATCGTTCTGGCAAGCGCGACCGTTCTCTTCATGTTCGTAGGGATGGGCTTTGCAGCCAGAGCATTCGGGAAAAGCTTTCTCCTGTACTCCATCGCAAGCATCGTCGTCCTCGTCGCGTTCGGCGCGTTGACCTTCTGGGATGCGCCCCGCGTCCAGGCCAATCTGCCCACGCCCTGGATAGGGTTGTGGGAGCGCATCAACATCAGCGTGTTCCTACTCTGGGTGGTGGTGCTTGCGATCGCCCTGTTGCGGCGCGAAGACAGCGCGGTGGAGATCGGCCGCAGCGACGCGTCGCCACGGGGTCGCGTGCACGGCCAGGTCAGTCGTGGCTACGAGGCAGTGTGCGACACCTTTGGCGACAACTTCCTGCGACGCCATGAGCTGGGCGGCGCGTGTTGTGCGTATCACCGCGGCGAGAGAGTCGTGGATCTCTGGGGCGGTAGCCGAGACAAGCACACCGGCGAGCCTTGGGAGCAAGACACGATGGTAGTCGTCCATTCGGCCACCAAGGGCCTCGCGGCGATGACCCTCGCGATCGCCCACTCGCGAGGCTGGCTCGACTACGAGGAACCGGTGTACACCTATTGGCCGGAGTTCGCGCAGCAGGGCAAGGATCACATCACCGTCCGGCAGCTCCTGGCCCATCAGGCCGGATTGTTCGCGATCAGCGAGCCCGTCGATCGGAACATCGTTGCCGATCTCGATCGTCTGGCGATCATCCTGGCGCGTCAGAGACCGGCGTGGGAACCGGGCACGCGGCAGGCGTATCACGCGCTGACCCTCGGGTTCTACGAGGGTGAGCTGTTGCGGCGTGTCGATCCCCAGCATCGCAGTCTGGGACAATTCTTTCAGGACGAGATCGCGTCACCGCTTGGGCTGGACCTGTACCTCCGCCTGCCTGAGGCGATCCCGAACTCCCGCCTCGCCACCATCGCGCCGCCTGGTCGAATGGAGATGCTCCTCGGCTTCCCAGTCCGCTTCACGCTGGAGGCGATGAATCCACGCTCGAACATCTGCCGGGCACTCGCGGTCAATCCCGGGACGACCGTGTATGTCGATCAGCAGCGCGTCTACGCGCGCAATCTCGAGGTACCGTCCGGCAATGCCGTCGGTACCGCTCGGGCCATCGCGCGCGCGTATAGCGCCTTCGCCGCCGGCGGACGCGAGCTCGGCTTGCGCCAAGAGACGCTCGACCTGTTGGCCGCACCGGCGGCTCCCCCGACGCACGGGTTCTACGACGAATGCTTGAAGGGAGAGGTGCAATTCTCGCTGGGCTTCATGAAGCCCAGCCCGGCGTGGCCGTTCGGCAGCGCCAGCTCGTTCGGATCGCCGGGCTCCGGCGGCGCTCTTGGGTTTGCTGATCCAACAGCTGGCGTCGGTTACGCCTACGTGACGAGTCAGATGGGAACGACACTGACCGGCGATCCACGTGATGTCGCGCTCAGATCGGCGCTGTATCGCGCGATTGACGATGCCTCGGCTGCGTCGCCTGCAGCTGCGTGAGTGTTCGATCCAGACGACTGCTGGCGACACAGTCGGGTCTAACGAGGTGTTGTGATGACTTCACGCGAGCGGATCGGATTTGCGGTTGAGAGATCGAGTCCGGAGGCAGCAAAGGAGAACGCCGCGATAGTGCAGGCGATGTACGCTGAGTTCGTGCGTCGCGACATCGCCGCCATCCTCGCGCGGCTCGCGGACGATGTGGTCTGGGCCGAACCGGACAATCCATGGAACCCTGCGGCGGGAACGCGGCACGGACACGCCGGCTTCTTAGAATGGGCGCGGGTTGGGTCCGCGTCGGAGGACATCCTGTCGCTCGACGTGCATCAGATCATCGCCGAAGCGGACACGGTCGTAGTCGTCGGTCACACGCGGTGTAAAGTGCGGCTCACCGGCACAACGTACGACACGGACTTCGTCCATCTTGTCACGCTCCACAACGGCCGGGTGAGCCGGTTTCAAGAGTTCTTCGACACGTACGCTGCGGCCGAGGCGTTCCGGCGCGAGTAGCCACGGTCCTCAGCGATGCGGACGCTCAATCCCCCCGGTATCACGTGGCGCATCAGCGCCGAGCCGTTCACGCCGACGGGGATCGATGCTTGACCGTATGCTCGTGATGCCGATGGTCGCGTAGTCGGTGCTCGGACTCGTGATGCCGACGCAATACCCTGATGGGTCTCGTTTTCTAGACGACGCCAGCCACTTATTCTATTCGTTCGTGATCGTGATCCCGATCGCGCCTTCTAAGCGGCAAGAGGGAGTGGGAAGGCGCTCCATGAAAACACTCGTCGTGACACGGCCCTCACGTCCCCTTGGCGCATACCGACGCGCATCAACGAGTACGCGAACAAGTGCCACTCGGCGCTTCGCGCGGTGAGCTCGCATGCCGCATGACCAAGATGTAGCCGCCTTGTCGCAATCGACTAATCACTTCGTCTTGGGACGTCGTCTGTCCGGCCATGGCGGCCGCCACGACCATCAACGTCAGAAGACACAATGGCATCGCTAGATATCCAAGACGCGGTAGGGAGCGCGAGGGCATCATCAACGCCGTGACCCGCGAGTCGGTGTTGACTTCCGAGAGTTGGCTGCTCCGGCGCTCCCACGGGAGGCGCGTTTGGGAGGCGCTCCGACTTCGTGCTGCAGTTCGGCCAATGACGCTCGCAGGCGCTTCAACACTTCAGCTCCCGCTGGCGTGATTCGGTACACGCGCGCGTCACGCGATCGCTTGGGTTCTGTCGCACGCAGCCATCCTCGGCGAGCCATTCGAGCCAGCAACGGGTACAACGTGCCGGGGCTCAGTCGGTAGCCGTGGTGCTGCAGTTCCTCGAGCATCCAGTGCCCGTACACACCCTGCTCTTCAGCGTGGTGCAGGATGTGGATCTTCCAGAATCCAAGGAGGAACTCGCGGACGACGGGGTCGGTCATCGTTAATCTTGTACTCCAGAACCTAGGCCGCCGGCTTGCTCTCTCGGAGTCGTACGTCAGTCCCAGGACGCAACTCGTCGGTGCCGCGTCCCGCGATCTCATCGCCAGCTCGCAGATCGCCGAACACCTCCACCAACGCTCCCGACGTGAGTCCAGTCCTCACGTCCACCCATTCCGTCTTGCCGTTACGGATGCGGATCACAAACGTTCGGTCCGTCGTCGCCGTGACGCTTGTACTCGGGACGAAGAGCGACGGCCCAGAGCGTCGAACCGGCCATCGCACCTGACAAAACGTACCCGGAGCGAGGCGGCTATCGCCGTTGGCCACGTCCAACTCGACTGCCATTGTTCGCGTGCTGATGTCCACAGCCTGAGCAACGCGCGCGACCTTGCCTGAGAACCGTTGTCCCGGGTACGCGGCTACCGTAAATCCGATCTCAGTGCCGGACTTCATCTCGGCAGTGTACGCCTCGGGGACCGGCACGACGAGCCGAAGTCGAGAGGTGTCGACGAGCCGCAGCAACGGCGTCGCGCTAGCGCCACTCGTTGAAGGCCCCACTAAGGCTCCGGGGTGCACATTCCGTTCGGTGATGACACCGGCGAACGGTGCCGTTACCCGGAGATACCCTTCCATGTCGCGAATGGCGTTGAGCGCCTGCCGGGCCGCTTCGACACTCTGCTCGGCGGCGAGGACCTGGTCCGCGCTCGCATCCGCGGTCTTTTCCGCGATCACAACGTCGTTTCCGGCCACGACACCTGGCGTCGCGGACGCGGCCTTGAGTCTGGCCGACGTACTCTTGTCAGCATCGGCCTTGGCACGCGCTACCGACAGCTGCGCTTGTGCGCCCTGCAGTTTCGACTGCGCTTCCGCCCGCTGCGCCAAGAGTTCAGGCGCTTCGAGCGAGGCCAGCACGTCTCCCGCGCGGACTCTTGAGCCGCGGTCCACGTTGACGGCTTTGACGAATCCCGTGACTCTCGGGAACATCGCCACCGACTGAAACGCCGTGAGCTCGCCTGGCAGCGACAGCGGCACATCGAGTGACTGCTCGACGACGCGAACCACATCAATCACCGCGGGGCCAGCTGCTGCCTCGACAGACACGGCACGAGAAGTGCCGTCGCCACCTCCACATGACGCGGCCAGCGATGCTGCCCACACGATGCTGAGGATGCGCCGCACACGCCCGATGTCACACTTCGCCGTTTTCATAGTCAACCCAGTTGTGTTCGGAAGGCGCTCTCCGGATCGTCCGGATCGAGCGATGGGGATGCGGGGTTCGCCGACTGTTGGACCAGCGAGTACACCGACGGCAGCACGATGAGTGTGGCGACTGTGGCCGCCGCCAGACCGCCGATCACCGCGCGGCCCAGTGGCGCCGTCGCCTCAGCGCCTTCCCCCAGCGCGACCGCCATCGGGATCATGCCCGCAATCATGGCGGCGCTCGTCATCAGAACGGGGCGCATGCGGGCTCGTGCCGCTTCGATGGCGGTCTGCAGCGGAGAGCCTCCGTGCCGACGCGACTGCTCCGCAAAGGTCACGAGCAGGATCGCGTTGGCCACTGCCACGCCGATCGCCATGATGGCGCCCATGAAGGACTGGACATTCAACGTGGTCCCTGTCAGCCAGAGCATGACCACGACGCCCGCAAGCACGGCCGGAACGGTCGACACCACGACAAAGGCGAGACGCAGCGACTGAAAGTTCGCGGCGAGCAGGAGGAAGATCACCACGACCGCTACGATGAGCCCCGCCGTAATGTTCGTGAACGTCTCCGCCATCGCGGCGATCTGTCCGCGTATCGTTACTGTGGCACCGCGGGGCGGCTCACCCGCGCTTCGGATCGCCGCGTTCACGCGAGCGAGAGCGCGTCCGAGATCCTCCCCGGCGACGTTCGCCGTCAAGGTGACCATCCGCTGTCCGTTCACGCGATCGTATTCGCCGACAATCGTGGCGTTCTCGATCCGTGCCAGGTCACCGAGCAATGGCTTGGCGATACCGCCGGCGGAGACCGGCACGACGCGCAGGTCCTCGAGACTCGTCATCCGTGGCTGCGGTACCTGGACTTGCACCTGAAAGGCGATGCCGGTGCGAGGGTCCGCCCAGTAGTTCGGCGCGATGAATCGGCTGGACGAGGTCGCGGCGGCAAACGACCGACCGACCTGATCGACGGTGACGCCAAGTTGTCCTGCCATCCGGCGGTTGACGTTTACCTGAATGGCCGGAGTGTCGAGGGTCTGGCCGAACTGGAGGTCGCGCAAGGATCCGATCTGCGAGAGTTCGTTCCGCACCTTCGTGGCGAACGCCCGACTCGCGGCAAAGTCTGGGCCCATCACGGCGACTTCCACCGGCGTCGGCGCGCCGAAGTTCATGATCCGGCTGACGATGTCACCGGGTTCAAAAGAGAATTGCGCGTCGGGAAACTTCTGATGAAAGACGTCGCGGAGTTTCTCCTCAAGCGCCTCGAGATGGAGCGGCGCATCGGGTTTCAGCGCCACCTGCAGCACGCCTTCGTGCGAACCGCTCGTCCACAGGAAGATCGTGTTGATCGGGTACGACGAAGGCTGCACGCCGACATATCCCAGCGTGATGTCGACGTTGTCTGACCCTGCCGTGTCGCGGATGACGTCCAGGACGTCGCGGCCCAGGCGCTCAGTGGACTCGAACTTTGTGCCTGCGGGTGCGCGGAACCGCAATTGGAACGCGTTGACGCCGCTCGGTGGAAAGATCTCGCGACCGACGGTCATGCCGACCGTCACCACTATGCCAACGGTGACGACGAGGTATGCCACAACCAGCAGGCCGCGCATCGGGGCCATTCGATGAAGCAGCGCCGAAAGCCGCGTGCGCAAACGCTCGACCCAGTCCGATGGATGCGGTTTGTCTTCGCCGGTACGATGCCCTCTTTCCAGCCACCATACCGACAGCACAGGTACCAAGGCGCTCGAAAGGAAGAACGAGGCGATCATGGCGAAGCCGACCGCGAGCGAGAGCGGCACGAAGAGCGACCGCGATACGCCCGTCATGAAAAACGACGGTACGAACACGGCCACAACCGAGAGCATCGCGAGCAATCGCGGCACGACCACCTCGCCGCTCGCATCGAGTACGGCGCGCGCAACTGGTGTGCCGCGTGACAGGTGGGTATGAATATTCTCGATCGCCACCGTGGCTTCATCGACGAGGATGCCGACGGCCAGAGCTAAGCCGCCCAACGTCATGATGTTGATCGTCTGTCCGGCGCCCCAGAGCGCGACGACCGCCGCCAGCAGCGCGAACGGGATCGTGATCACGACGATCGCCGAGCTTCGCCAGTCGCGCAGGAACACCAGCACCATCAGTCCGGTCAGGAGTGCGCCGAGCAGCGCCTCCCGCAGCACAGAGGCCAGCGCGGCAGACACGTTCCTCGACTGGTCCAATTCGTAGGACACCGTGATGTCGTCGGGCACCAGCGCCTGGAACCGTCCCAGATTCGCCTTGACTTCGGTGACTACGCTCAGCGTTGACGCGTTCGGGCGTTTGGTGACTGGAATGTAGACCGCCCGCCGGCCATTCACCAGCGCATACGCCGTAGGAATGTCGGAGCTGTCGCTGACCGAGGCGACATCACGAATGGACACCGGCGTCCCGGCACCACTGCGAATCGGCAGCTCGAGCAGATCGTTGATCGGCCCGACGACGGAGTTCATCGGCGAGATGCGGGTCTCGTCGCCGATGTTGACGCTGCCGGAAGGCATGATGACGTTCCCGGTGGTCACGGCACGAATCACATCGTCGGGCGCCATGCCATACGAACGCAGACGGTCGGGATCGACGCGGATGACGATCGTGCGCTGACTGCCGCCAAACGGCGGCGGCGACGTCAGACCTGGCAGCGTCGCAAACTGCGGGCGGACGCGGTTCAGGGCGAGATCCTGGATCTCGCCCAGGCTCCGGGTGTCGCTCTTGAAGACGAGATACCCCACCGGTACCGTACCCGCGTCGAAACGCATCACGAACGGACCGACGGTGCCCGGCGGCATGAAGGCGCGCGCGCGGTTCACGTAGCCAATCGTTTGCGCGAGGGCCTCGGACATGTCCGTGCCCGGATGAAACGTCAGCTTCAGCAGCGACGTGTTCTGAATCGACTTCGACTCGACGCTCTCGATGCCGTTCACATACAGGAAGTGGTACTCGTAGTAGTACGTGATGAAGCCTTCCATCTGCGCCGGGCTCATGCCGCCGTACGGCTGGGCGACGTAGATGACCGGCAGATCGAGGTCGGGGAAAATATCCGCCCGCATCCGGCTGACCGCGAATCCGGCCGTGAGCGCGATGGTGATGATCGCCACAACGACCGTGATCGGTCGTCGAAGAGCTGCGCGGATCAACCACATGGCTATTGCACTCCCGAGGCGCGAAACAGCTCGATGAAGGAGGCGAGATTGCCCTGCGCGACGGCTTTCGCAAGGAGCGCCCGCCACACGTCCACGCGCGAGGCCGCGTCCTGATACTCAGCCCCTGCGAGAAGGTTCTGGGCCTCGGCGACTTCGACGATGCCCGCGAGGCCCGCATCGTAGCGGGCGCGCGCCTGGGCTTCACTTTGTTGCGCTGCGGTGAGCTGGACGGGCGTGTTCTGCGCAACGGCGCGAGCGGCATCGACCATCACGTCTGCCGCGCGCTGTTGGCTCGTCACGTTCAAAATGGCTTCGTCGTAGCGGGCGCTCTCGGCGCGCGTGAGTGCGCCCGCTGCGGCTCGACGCGACCGAAGCACGGAGTAGTCGAACAGGTTCGGGAAGACCACCTGCACACCCGCCGCCCAATTGGCGCGGTCGAGGCCCAAGCCGCCGGTACCGCCATCGAACACTCCTTCGGTGTGTGCGCCGCTGCCCCTCGCGAACACACTTGACTGCAGATAGAGTCGCGGTCGATCAGTCTTGGTCAGGACGGTCTCTCTGGCGCGTGCAAGGTCTACGGCCGCTTGTTCAGATTGCACGAGCGGATGCTGTGGCGGTGGAACTGGTTGAGGGGTGCCAGGCGCGACGTTGTCCAGTAACCTCGTCGCGTTCACGTCAACCACGCCGTTGGGAATGCCCAGCAGGCGTGCCAGAGTCGTTTGCCCCAAACTGACCGCTGCCCGTGCCTGGATGGCGCGCGTCCGCGCGGCCGCGAGTTCGGCATCTGCGCGTGACGCCTCGGCGCCTGGCCGGAGCTGGTTGTCAGCCAAAGTGTGCGCCGCACGAGCGAGGACCTCGCGACGTTGCACATCGGCGTCGGCGGCCGCGAGCGCCTGCTGTGCGCTGACGACTGAAAGGAACGCGCCGCCGACAGCATTCTGGACAGCGAGTCGCGTTAATCCTTCGTCGGCGCGAGATCGGGCAACGCCCGCCTCCGCCTCATCCACCACGGCGCTGCGAAGACCGAAGTCCACTGGCTCCCAAGAGAAGAGCCCGCCCACGGCGGTGCCCCACACACTCTGACCAGACGCCGACGGCAAAACCGGCCCCGAGATCGAGGGCAGGACGGACTGCGGCAGCAGCTGACCGAAGACGTTGTTGGCGGTGGCTCGATTTGTCTGCCAGACCGAATCGAAGCGCGGCAGGGAGGCCGCTTTGGCCACGCTCACGTTGGCGGTGGACGCCGTCACCTGCTCCAGCGCGGCTCTGACGGTGGGATAGTGCTCAAGCGCGTACTGCAGCGCCTGCTCGAGCGTGAGTGTCGTCGGGGCGCTTTGCGCACCGCCCACCTGGGCGCTCGTGGTCGTGGTCCACGCCAGGACACACGCGAGGACGACAGCGTGACGAGTTCGTGTCATCGGCTGACTCGGTGCTTCCATCGATACGCAGCCCAGGCGACAAAGGACTCACGGCCCCGGCGACTGAGTCTCAACCAACGGTTCCGAGATAATATCGGATTCCGACTATGGTTTACGACAACGATAGCCGAGCTTAGGAGACGCGCCGAAGATTGTCAATCTGACTCATGGCGCGAACCTGGGGCGCTCGATGAAAGCGGTCGTTCGCAGCTTCATCCCTGCGGCGGCGATTCTGATGCCCGCGGGCTTCTTCCTTTCAATGGTGAGCCCGGACGCCGAGCGGCCGAGTGGCCTCATCGGGCTCACCTATCTCGGGGCAGCAATGCTTGCCGTAGGTGTCGTGACACTCGGCGTCGGACTTTTGCGACGCGGCGACGGTCACACGTAGGAACTCACGTCGGTGTGCATTCCAACCAGGGCACTCAGTACGGCAGCGACGCGTGGCGGTGATTCTGCTGCTCGCATCACCTTGAGCCAAGTATGAGCGGAAAGGCAATTGCTAGGACAATGCCGTCGCCGGATCGTTCTTCAGCAGTTTGAAGAAGGAGCGCATTAAGAAACAGATCTACAAGAACCGAGAGCTGGCCGTCGCGGATGTTGCTCACTACATCGATAGCTTCGACAATTCAACGCGCCGCCATAGTCATCTCGGCGGCGTCAGTCCGGAGCAATTCGAGGCCGCTCATAAGCCGCTTCGAAATCGCCTCCACTAAATCCTGGGAACTCCAAACCCTGTTGCTTCGTAGTCGGGCAGCTCAAGACGATCACTCAAGGACACACTCACTAAGTGCCTTCCGACAAGAGGGGCGGACATGAGGTTGACGGCGAAGTGAACCGTACCGGGATTGTCGGAGGGCTCATTCCGAGAGAGGATGGAGCCCATGGCACGACCGAGCAAGTACTCCCCCGAGCTGCGTGAACGCGCTGTACGACTGGTCTTCGAGCACACCCACGAGCATCCCTCACAGTGGGCCACGATTCGATCCGTGGCCGAGAAGCTTGGCTGCACCGTTGAAGCGCTGCGCCGATGGGTCCGGCAGGCGGAACGCGACCACGGCCGGCGGCCCGGCCTGACGACGGACGAGCGCCAGCAGCTGAAGGATCTCCAGCGCGAGAACGTCGAGCTGAAACGCGCGAATGAGATTCTGAAGAAAGCGTCCGCGTATTTCGCACAGGCGGAGCTCGACCGCCGACCGAGGTCATGATCGCGTTCATCGACGATCATCGGACGGCGTACGGGGTCGAGCCGATCTGCCGGGTCTTGCCGATCGCCCCGTCGACGTACTTTCGCTCCAAGGCCGAGCAGCGCGATCCGACGCGACGTTCGGCCCGCGCGCAACGCGACGACGTGCTGCGCGCGATCATTCGCCGCATCTGGGACGAGCATCACCGCGTGTATGGCCCGCGCAAAGTCTGGAAGCAGATGGGACGCGAGGGCCTGCACGAAGCGCGCTGTCGCGTGCGTCGGTTGATGCGGGAGATGGGCCTCGCCGGTGCGGTCCGTGGCCGAGCCTGGACCACCACGACCGAATCGGCCCCGAACGTCGACCCGCCCAGCGATCTCGTCGATCGGCACTTCACCGCCACGCGCCCGAATCAGCTCTGGGTCGCGGATTTTACGTATGTCGCCACCTGGCGGGGGTTCGTCTACGTCGCGTTCGTGGTCGACGTCTTCGCGCGGCGCATCGTCGGGTGGCGCGTCTCGTCGTCGCTCCGGACCGACTTCGTGCTTGACGCCCTCGACCAGGCCATCTACGAGCGGTGTGGCGACGATCTCGGCGACCTGATCCATCACAGCGATCGCGGCAGTCAGTATCTCGCGATGCGCTACACCGATCGTTTGACGGATGCCGGCATCGAGCCCTCCGTCGGCAGTCGCGGCGACGCGTACGACAACGCCTTGGCCGAGTCGGTGATCGGCCTGTTCAAAACGGAGGTCATTCGGCTGAAGGGCCCGTGGCGCCATCTCGAGGCGGTGGAATTCGCGACGCTCAACTGGGTGGATTGGTTCAATCATCGCCGGTTGCTCGAACCGATTGGTGACATGCCGCCGGCCGAGTACGAGGCGCGGTACTATGAGCAGGCGGCGGTGGCCTAATCACCATGCATCGACGACTACCCGCCGCCGAGCAGGCCGCCCACTCCATGAGCGGCCCGCGCAGGCGGCCTCACAAGTTACCCGGATCCGTTGTGACTCACGGGGATTTCAGAAGGACGACTCACACGAACCGCTCTCCGATATTCCCGGCACGATTCAAAGTTACGCAAGGCGAGCGCGATCGCCGTTTGTGGTGCAAAGAATCCGCGGAGCCGTAGTGCCGATTTTTGTTTGTCGCTCACAAAAGAACGGAGACGACCCTCGTATGCGGCAAATCCTCTGGCGACATCATCACCGCTTCGGCTGAGCTCGCCGGCAAGGACGTACGCTTCAATCATGGCTAGTCCCGTTCCTTCGCCGGCCAATAACGAGGCGCACGCCGCAGCGTCGCCGAGCAAGGCTACGCGATCCAGCGTCCATCGCTTGAGATGGATCTGGCTTATACGATCGAAGTACAAGTCATCGACAGCATCCATATGCGCCAAGATGTCGGACACCTCCCACCGCATCTGCCCGAATACCCTTCGGAGTGCCGCCTTCACGAGGTCGCGCGGAGGGAATCCGTCCATGAGCTCCGATCGGCAGATCAGAAGAATTAGGGTCTCGCCATTCCGCAGCGCCACACGCGCGACCTGCCGCTTGGGCACGGTGTGTGAGACGTAAATGAGCTCGTCCCGATGCGGGTAGTCGGTCAAGCGAAAGGCTGCAACATAACAACCGAGCGCCCTCTCGAACCGATCGTCAGGTCCGAAAACCAGCTCGCGTACTCGTGAGTGGAGTCCGTCAGCGCCGATGACGAGATCGAAGCATTCCGTCCGTCCATCAGAGAACGTGACGACAAGTCCGTGGCCGTCTTGTCGGAAATCAACGATTGACACACCGAAATGAACGGGAATGCCGTCGCATGCGTGAAACAGTGCGGCAGCCAGATCGGCCCTGGCGATGCTGATGAAGCGGCCATGGACTTGTTGACGTAGCGGGGCAACGTCCATACCCGCAACCTCCCGCCCATCGGCGTCCACCATGCGGAGCCGCTCCATCAGGTAGCCGCGCTCCATCAAGGCCGGAAGAATGCCCATGCGCTCCGCGATCTCGTACCCGAGTCCCCAAAAATCGATGACATAACCGCCGGCGCGAAGCGCAGGCGCCTTCTCGAAGAGCACTGGTTTGTGCCCAAATCTGCGCAGCCAGTACGCCACCGTCGGTCCCGCGATGCCCGTTCCATTTATCGCGATTCTCATCGTCGCCTCGGGTCGCGCCCGCGGGGCAGCAGTCCTTTGAAAATGACTGCGAGTTGCTGGTCAAGAGTTCGCCGTAGTACAGCTGTCCCAGACTTCGGCTGGACGATCCAGAACAGCATTGCGGTCGTGAAGCAACCGTAGAGCGTCAACGCAGCCGATTCGGCAGAGATATCCGGTGCGACGAGTCGCCGCTCCTGTAGGCGGCCGATCAGGGCCTGGGCCCGTTCTATGAGCTTTTCGTCCAGCCGCCACAATGCCTTCGTGACTTGCTCAGGCGCTGTGAATGACATCGCCATTGCATGACGGAGAAGCTTGCGATCGAGGCGGCTGAGCGACTCGGAATACAGGTGCATGAGTCGCGCGATAGCGTCGCGAGCATCATTTCCCGGCTCCTCAATCAGCGCATCGGCTTGCGCCGCCACGAGGGCTGTGGCATCGGCAAGTAGAGCGAGCAGCAACGTACGTTTGCTGTCGAAGTAGTTGTAGAGCGTCCCGACACTCACATCGGCACGTGCAGCGATCGCTTCCATCGTCGTGGCCTCGAAGCCGCGAGACGTAATCAGGTCGCGAGTCGCCGTGAAGATCGCCGCGAGAGTACGTTGTTTCTTTCGGTCCCGAAGGCCAGTCGCGGACACCGGCGAAATATGAACCTCGTGAAATATTGTATCATGTTCAGAATCATGACGCCGGCACAAACGCTGGAGGTGATCTTGGCAAGGTCCGGCTATCTTGCTGCCGGGCGGCTGCCGAACACCTGCGGCGTCCTTTCAGGATCGATCGGGTAGCGCAAGCGAGATAACACGTGCCGATTCGACGATTACAGGTTGTGTTTGCCCTGACGCTGCTGGTCGGCGGCGCTATATGGGCGTCCGCGTTCGGTTCTTCACACGTGCCTGTCGCTGCTGTCAGCATTCAAGTCGGACAGGCACCGCTCGGTCCGCGAGAGATTCTGGACCATGTCGATGATCTGTATCGAGGGGAATCGAGCCACGGCAGATTCACCATGACGGTCAAGACCGCGCACTGGAAGCGCACGCTCGACATCGAATTCTGGGACAAAGGCAAGACCCGGTCGTTGTTTCGAATCCTGGCCCCGAAGAAGGAAGCCGGGACCGCGACACTCCGGTCGGGCAACGACCTGTGGAACTTCCTGCCGCGTGTGGACCGCGTCATCAAGTTGCCCTCATCGATGATGTCCGCCTCGTGGATGGGCTCCCACTTCACGAACGACGACCTCGTGAAAGAAACGCGCATGGCTGATGAGTACCTCTATCGCATCACCGACCAAGGAGAACGTGCCGGTCGACCCGTCGTCGAGCTGACGTGCGACGCGAAGCCCACGGCCGCGGTTGTGTGGGGGCAGGTCGTCGTGACGGTCGATCGAGAACGCTACCTTCCGATCGAGATTCGCTATTTCAACGAAGATCGCTCGCTGGCGCGGACGCTCACCTTCTCTGACGTCAAGACGCTGGGCGGCCGGGAGCTGCCGTCGGTCCTGACGCTCGTGCCGCGCGACAAACCCGACGAATCCACGGTCGTGCGCTATGAGAGGCTCGACTTCAACGTGCATCTCGACGATGACTTCTTCTCATTGCGCACGCTGCAGCGGTAGCCTGCGGCCGAGGCGCAAGTGAACAGCCTTCGGTACGGCTGGCGGAATCTGTGGCGAAACACCACCCGCACGCTCATCACTGTCGCCGCTGCTGCGTTCAGCACGGCGGTGTTGATCGCGAGCTTCGCCCTGATGGACGGGCTCGTCGTTCACGCCGTCGGCAACATCACCAATCTCGACGTCGGCGAAGTGCAGGTGCACGCCCGTGGCTATCTCGCCGATCGCTCGATCTACGAGAGCATCAGGAATCCCGCGGCGCTGCTCGCGGACGCGCGCCAGCACGGGATTGACGCCGCGCCCCGCGCGTTGGCCGACGGCCTCATCGCCTTCGGCAACAAATCGGTGGGAGCGCAGGTGTGGGGCGTCGAGCCGCCGAGTGAGCGCGCTGCCTTCACACTCGCGCAGCACGTCGCCCAGGGACGGTTTCTCCCCGACGCACCGCAACATCTCCTCGTGATCGGGCGCCGCCTTGCGGAGTCGCTCGGCGCCCACGTGGGATCCGAGGTCGTGCTCGTCGTCCAGGCGGCTGACGGCTCTCTAGGCAACGACTTGTTCACCGTCGCCGGCATCCTGCAGACAGCCGATGCGGACGTCGATAGCGGAGCGTTGATGCACGCCGCCGATTTCGGCGAGCTGTTCGTGTCCGACAACCGGATCCAGGAGATCGCGCTCAACTCACACGGCCGCGTGCCGGTCGACGCGCTCGCATCGATGACGAAGTCGGCCACGCCCGGCGAGGACGTGCGCACCTGGCGCGAGCTGATGCCGGCCTTCTCGGACATGCTCGCGTTGTTCGACGGTTTCATCTGGGTCTTCGGCCTCATCTTCGGCCTCGCCGCCGGTCTCGGCGTCATGAACACGATGCTGATGGCCACACACGAGCGCGTCCGCGAATTCGGCCTGATCAAAGCGCTGGGCGGCACGCGACGCGACATCATCCGCGATGTGGCGGTCGAGGCGTTCGTGCTGGCGGTCGTGTCGACGGGCGTCGGCGTGGCGCTGGGCGTTCTGGCGTCGCTGTACCTCCAGCGGACAGGGATCGATACCAGCCGCTGGGCGGGGAGCTTTGCGATCGCCGGCGTCGCGTTCGATCCCGTGTGGCGCGGCGTCCTCACTCTGCGCGCAATATTGGGGCCCGTCATCGTCATGCTCGTGGCGGCGGTGGTGCCGTCGTTGTATCCCGCTGTCGTCGTTGCGCGGCTCGATCCGGTCGGTGCCATGAACCGCGTATGACCCTGGCCATGATCGCCCAGCTCGCGTGGCGGAGCATCTGGCGCAACCAGCGCCGCACCGCGATCACGGTCGTATCAATCGGGATTGGACTGGCGATCGCCATTTTCTTTATCGCGTTCGCCGACGGTGTGTACGCGCAGATGATCGACAACGTCGCGCGGACGCAAGCCGGCCACATCACGCTGGAGGATCCCCGCTATCGGCGCGCGCCGAACACCGACCTGTTCGTGCACCACGCGACCGACGTGCAGACCCGCATCGGCCGCCTCGACGACGTCGAGTTCACGAAACGCCTCGTCATCGGCCAGGCGATTGCTCGCACCGGCGTCGGCATGACGGGCGTGGCCATCGCCGGCGTCCAGCCGGCGGTCGAGGCGCGCTACTCACCCCTCGCACGGCACCTGGTCATGGGGGCGTACCTGACCGATGGCGACGTCGGCGAGGCCGTGATCGGTCGCGAGCTCGCCGCACGACTGCACGTGGGCATCGGCAACAAGATCGTGCTCACCACCAACGATATTGCCGGCAACCTGGTCGACGAGCTCTGCCGCGTGAAAGGTATCTTCGACTCGGGCTCGACCGAGCTTGACGGGCATCTCATTCAGGTCCCCATCGGTTTCGCGACGACGGTGTACCGACTGCCCGAGGATACGGCGACGCAGATCGGTGTCGTCCTGAAACGGCCCCAGGTTCAACAGCAGGTCCTCGATCGCATTCGGGAACTCGTGGGCAACGATGCGATTGCCGTGCGACCGTGGCAGGAGGTCGAGCCGGAGGTCGCCTCGTACATTCGGCTCGATCGGGGCTCCAATTGGATCTTCCAGACACTCCTGGTCATGCTCGTGCTCTTCACGATCTTCAACACGGTGTTGATGTCGGTCTTGGAACGGCAGCGCGAATTTGCGGTGCTCCTGGCGATCGGCACCCCGCCGGTGCATCTACGGTGGCAGGTGTTCGTCGAGACCGCATACCTGGCGCTTCTCGGTTGCCTCGCCGGCCTGATCGGCGGCGCGGCAGCCGCGGGCGTCATGCAATGGCGTGGCTTGGACCTCAGAACCTTCTATCCGCACGGGATGACGATCTCCGGCTTGGCGATCGATCCGGTGCTGCATGCGAGGCTGTCAGTTGGCATCCTGACGGCGACAACTGGCGCCGTCCTCACCGCGATTCTGCTCCTCGGCCTGATCCCTGTGCGACAAGCGACGCGCGTACGCATCGTGGAGTGGTTGCGGTGATCCCGATGACGCCGATCGTGCGCCTCCAGCAGGTGACGAAGGACTACGGCAAGAACGGCGTGGTCACGCACGCCTTGCGCGGGATCGACCTGCTGGTCGAGTCGCGCGAATTCACGGCGATCGTCGGACCGTCCGGATCGGGCAAGAGCACGCTGCTCAACATCGTCGGTGGACTCGATCGGCCAACATCGGGGTCGGTTGAAGTAAACGGGCGCAGCCTGAGCGATCTCTCCGACACGGAGCTCGGTCTCTTACGGCGCGACCTCATCGGCTTCATCTTCCAGAACTACAACCTGCTGCCGGTGCTCACCGCGATGGAGAACGCGGAATACGTTCTGATGCTGCAGGGGGTGCCGGTAGGCGAACGCCGTACGCGTGTCCGAACCCTGCTCCAAGAGATCGGTCTGGAGGGACTGGAGGACCGGTTCCCGCGAGAATTGAGCGGCGGCCAACAGCAGCGCGTCGCGATCGCGCGCGCGATTGTGACGCAGCCAGCCCTCGTGCTGGCGGACGAACCGACGGCCAACGTGGATTCGGCCACGGCGCAGGGGCTCCTCGATCTGATGCTGCGGATCAATGAAGAGAAGGGCGTCACCTTCATCTTCTCCACGCACGATGCCGCCGTGATGGCACGCGCGCGACGCCTCGTCACGCTCAAAGACGGCTTGCTCACGACTGGATGACTCGCAGGCAGGTCGCCGTGTCGCTAGCCATCCTGACGTCACTCCTGGTGACGCGGGCGAGCCGTGCACAAACTCGCGATGACCGCGGCATCCGCGACGCGGCCCTCCGTTTTGGTGGCAGTGTGCGGACTGTGGCTGCCGCCGTGCAACCGGTCGCTTCGACCCCGGCGCCGGCACCCGAGACTGGGGCGTTCGACGACACACTGCTGCGGATCACCATCGACGGCCATCCGACTAACCGTTTGACGTTCGAAGCCCACGTCGTGCAGTCGTACACGTACGCCGGTGTCGCGTCGGCGTTTGGCCCGGCAGCCACAGGTGGGTTCGGTCTCGTCGCGGGTGACTCCCGCTATCGCGCCGTCGATGCGAACGCCGACTGGTTGCAGACACAGCACCACGCGGCGTCGCTCTGGGTCGACCGCCTGAACGTCAAGATTCGGTTGCCGCGGGCCGACGTCACGGTCGGACGGCAGCCGATCATGTTCGGCAAGACGTACTTCTGGAATCCGCTCGACGAATTTCTGCCGTTCGACGCCAGACAGGTCGACCGTGACTACAAATCGGGTGTCGATGCGGTCCGCGTGGACGTCCCGACCGGACCGTTTTCTGGTGTCAACGTCGTCGTCGCCCCCGGACGGCAGATCGGCGCGTCAGGCACGTACCGCACGGGCGACGCCCTGCTCGATGCGTCGTGGTACGGATCCGCGATCCTGGGGCGCTACTACACCACGGCTCGCGGCTGGGACCTGGCTACGCAGGCCGGGAAAGTGTACGGCGCGTATGAGGTGGGTGGCGGTGCTGTTGGCGAACTGGCGCACCTCGAAGTACGCGGAGAGGCCACGTACACGTGGGCGCTGCCGAGCGCTCCGCTGCCGGCGCTGCTCTCGAGCCACGTGATTGGCGATCAGCTTTTGGCGGTCGCGGGCGTCGGCAGGCGCTTCGAGAACACGCTCTCCGTCGAACTGGAGTACTTCCACAACGGCGCGGGCCAGCCGCCGAACAATCTCGATGCGGCGCTCGTCGCGTTTTCCACGGGCGCCTCGCTCCAGCTGGGCCGTGAGATCAGCGGCCTCACGTTGGGGTACGAGTTCCGGCCGATTCTGACCGGAGACCTCGCGATTCTCCATTCGTGGTCCGACGGATCAACGCTGGTCCAGCCGACCGTGAGCTATTCACTGAGCGACAACAGCGATCTCATCGCCGGCACCGCGATCGGGCTCGGTCCTGCCCCAGCCGTCGACGAGCGGACGACGCACGTGCGAAGCGAATTCGGCAGCTATCCGCGTGCCGTCTTTGTGGAATTCAAGGTCTATTTCTGAAAGTCGGAGTCGAAAGGAGCAGCGGTAAACGTGCAATGTATCCCGGCAGGACAGGATCGCTTGGGCGAACATCATGGCCTCGGCGTGAGCGTGCTGGACTTCAAGTTGCCCACGGGCGATGCCGATAGTGGACTCTTCGTCGTCGAGAACACGTTCCACGAGAAAGGTGGACCGGCGCCCTACCTGCATCACGAGCAAGACGAGTGGTTCTACGCTCTCGAAGGCGAATTCAGATTCGAGATCGGTGAGCAACACCTCACGTTGAAGCCGGGGGATTCAGTCCTTGGGCCGAGGCGCGTGCCACACGTCTGGGCCTACACTGGCGGTGGCACGGGACGAATCCTCGTGGCCTTCGCGCCGGCGGGCAAGATGGAGGCGTTCTTTCGGGAAATCACGAAGGCGAATGCGATGCCGCCGCAGGACCCGGCGCTGTGGTGCGCCTCCGGAATGGAGCTGGTCGGCTTCGGTCTCACGAACAACAGGGCGAACACAAAGCCTCAGAACTCCTAAACGTCTCGCTGACACGTTCGTCGCGTCGAAAACAGGAATTGTGTCAGACCTGCTAATCTGCTGCGATCAGTTGCGACGGTTTCCTGTAGCTCTTATGCAGACCATCCTCGGCGCCAACGGGGTCATCGGTCGTGAGCTGTCGCGCCGCCTTCCGGAGTACTCTGACCGCATCCGTCAAGTGAGCCGTTCACCGAGGCCGGTGAACGCCACGGACGAACTATTCTGCGCCGATCTGCTCGATGCGAAGGAGACAGCGGATGCGGTGGCGGGAAGCACAGTCAGCTACCTGGTAGCCGGTCTGAAATACGACCACAAAGTGTGGGAGGAGCAGTGGCCCAAGCTGATGCGCAACGCCATCGATGCCTGCAAGCGCCATGGCAGCGCGCTCGTCTTCTTCGACAACGTCTACGCGTACGGCCGTGTGGACGGCGTGATGACCGAGGACACGCCGTACAATCCGCGCAGCCGAAAGGGCGACACTCGCGCACGAATCGCGACGACGCTGATGGACGAGGTGAAGCGTGGCGAACTGCGCGCGATGATCGTTCGTGCGGCCGATTTCTACGGTCCTCACGCGTCGCTGAGCGTCACGCATGCGACGGTGACGGAGCGCCTCAAGGCGAAGAGAACGCCGCAGTGGCTCGGCAACGCGAAAGCCGTGCACACCTTCACGTACACGCCCGATGCCGGACGCACTCTGGCGGTGCTGGGCAACACGCCATCGGCTTATGGTCAGGTCTGGCACGCGCTGACGAGCAAGGAGCCGATCACCGGTGAGCAGTACGTGAGCCTCGCCTGCGAACTATCGCGAAGACCCTACGCCTTGCACGTAGTTCCACGCTGGATGCTGTTCCTCATGGGCATTTTCGTCCCCGTGGTCCGCGAGAACATGGAAATGCTCTACCAGTTCGAGTACGACTACCGTTTCGACAGCAGCAAGGTTGAGCGGGCGCTGGGACTCGCGGCCACCGGGTATCGCGAAGGCATTGCCGCAACGTTGAACGGCTAGAACGAAATCGGCACGAGACCGATCGGCGTCGGCGAGTGTCCGAAGGCAGTAGAATCGGCATTCAATGAAGCGCACATCTGCCCGCCGCACCGCACCACGTCGAACTGCGCCGACTTCGGTTGACGAGTATTTCGCCCGCGTGCCCGAACCTGGTCGCAGCGTGTTGACGAAGCTACGTGGCGCGATTCGATCCGCTTTGCCGCGCGATGCGACCGAAACCATCAGCTACCACATCCCGGCGTTCGTGCGCGATGGTGTGATCGTCTGGTATGCGGCGTTCGCCGACCACGTCAGCCTCTTTCCGCGTGGGTCCGTTCTCGCCAAGTTCAACGACGAACTCACAGGATTCAAAAGGTCCAAAGGCACGGTGCAGTTCCCGCTCGACAAGCCGTTGCCCGTCGCGCTCATCAAGCGCATCCTGAAGGCGCGGCTGGCGGAGCACGGCGCGAACACTCGGCGGTGAATCGCTCTTCGGAGCCACGGCAGAATATGGCCAAGGCACTCTCTGGCGGCGTGGCGCATGATCTCCCGGAAGACCTACGCAAAGCCCTCCGATCTGATCCCACCGCTGTGGCGATATGGGAGACTCTGACGCCACTTGCTCGCAATGAGTGGATTTGTTGGGTCGTTTCGGTGAAGAAACCGGAGACCCGACGCGAACATGTTAAACGGGTGTGCTCGGAACTTCATGACGGGATGCGCCGCCCTTGCTGTTTTATGGGCTGCGTTCACCGAAGCGACAAACCGTTGAGTCCTTCTCAAAAATACTTAGTCGAGAAACGACCCAAGAAGTAACTCGAGACTCTCTCTCAACGCGATAGTCCAAGGCTGCATAGAACGGCTCCGCCGTCAACACCGACACGTCGAACGTGGCAGTCTTTCGTGAGGGCCTCAGGTTCGCGTGTGCTTGGCGGCCACACCATTGGCGTTCGTGCCCACGACTGGCACTGCTGAGGGCAAACCGCGAACTGAACTTCTTCCGTTTCCGTTCGGGCGAGAGACCCGCGCCGAGCGACCGCCACTATTTCGCCGGTGAAACAACGACCAGCGCGGGCAGCTTCACACCGCCACCGTGCGCCAAGTAGATGGTTCCATCTCTCGTGACGACGCCATTTCGAGCGCCATTTTGCGTCGGAACCTGCGCGATCGTTGTCAGCTTGCCGGCGGCATCGGCACGAGCGATCGTGAGTGTGGCTGCCCGCGCCGCGCCGACATACAACGTGTGCGAGGCAGACTCGTAATGGACGTCGTCGACTCCGTCGCCGGTATCTAGCTTTGAGAGCACGGCGCCATCTCCGCCCACGTTCATCACCTCGGCGGTCGCGTCACACCCGATGAACAAATGCCCCGCGGCGACGTCCAGGCCCAAGCCGTGCGGCCCGCCGCCTCCACATGCCGGATTCCACGTCGCTACGGTCTCGCGCGTCTTGAGATCGATGGCGACGGTGCGATCTTTGTCTTCCAGGTTCGTATAGAACCGACCGCGTTTGGCGTCCACCGCGTAGCCTTCAGGATTGCCGGGATAGGTGAGCTTCGCCTTTTGCGCCAATGTGGTCCCGTCAAGGATCCGAATGCCCCGTTCGCCAGGGGTCGTGACCCACACCTCCTTGGTTGCTGCGACGTAGGCAACACCGTCTGGCCTCGAGTCCAGATGCTGACACCCCACACGCGCGAGCGTTCGGGCGTTGAATCCACACACCTCAGACCCGCCACGATTGCCTATGTACACGACACCGTCACCGATGCTGACACCGGACGGCCCCAAGACGCGGGTACCGCCTCTAGCCTGGACCTCCGCGGTCGGCAGGTTCTGAATTTGTCGAACCTTGCCGGTAGCAACATCTACAACGTCGACCGCGCCAGTATTGCCACCAGGTACCCATAGAGTGTTCGTTGTCGAGTCGAAGGCGATGTAGTCCATGGAGACATCGCCGGTCCGGTTGTCCGGCAGCGGCAGTGTGTGGACCGTGTACTTCGGAGCGGTCGTGTTCTGAGCCAACATCGAGGTCGCCATGATTCCGAAGGCGATCACGACCGCGCCGATGGTCAGCAATCGATTGAGAATCATTCCGTGCACCATCATTGAGCTCCTTTCCTCTTTTTCGAGTGCTCAGCGCGTCGATCGCCGCCGCGACAACCAAGGTCAACCCAACCACCGGTCCGAGTGTCGCCGCCTCAGAACTTGAACCTTGCCGAGAGCTGTACCTGACGGGCGGGACGCGCCGACGTCGGCTGCAAGAATAGCGGCGATCCGATTGTGCCGACGTACGAGCCGTAGTTGACCTGGTTGGTGAGGTTGAACACGTCCGCGCCAATCGTCAGCTCCCGCTCGCTCTTGCCCGGCCCGAGCGCGATGTCGCGCGCGACGCGAAGGTCCAGGCTCGCATACCCTGCCGCCTCGAGCGTGTTCCGCGTGACGCCGGGCGGGCGCGCGCGCCCGCGCGCGTTGTTGTACACGTCGGCGCCCAGCAGCTCTGTATACGGTCCAGCGGAGTTCATGGTCAGGCTGACACCGGTGTCCGCGATCTTCCGCGGCGCGAGCCGACCAAGCAGGACCAGACGATGCAGCCGGTCGAAATCGGCGCGCGCGTATTCGCCGGAGAGGTCGTAGTCGTTGTCGGGACACCAGTTGATGCCGTTCGTGTCGTTGTAGGCGCGGGCCAGCGCGTACTGCGCCTGGCCATTGAACCACTTCGTCATGCGCCCGCGTATGGTGACCGACAGCGAGTCGCTCTGCTGCTGGCCGGTGGATTCGATCTGCCGCAGAACACCGACCGCCGGATCCGGCCGCGACTGAAAGAGCAACGGCCGCGGCGCGTTAATGTCCCGCGAGCGGAACAGATGGAACCGGTGCGAGCCGGTGTACGTCACCGATAGCGTCGTCGACTTCGATAGCTGGTTGCTTCTCGAGGAACGACAGCACGCCGTTGCCCTGCTGCTGCACGAACGAGTACGGACGTCCTGCCTGATACAGCGGCAGATTGGCGAAGTAGAACGTGCCGCCGAAATTGGTCCGGTCGTCGAATCCGCGCTCGCTCCAGTCCGGTAGCTGAAAGCCGGCGTGCACGAGATGACGGCCCTTCGTCCAGCCGAGACTCGCGTTGAGCTGCATGTGCGTTTCGGTGCGGATCCGATCACGTTGACGGTGAGCGAGCTCGATCTCTTCCTCGATCGCAGCGCGCTGGTGGGGCGTGTGGTACTCACGCCACCGGCGCTGACCGCTTTTTTGCTTGCATCGGATCGCGCGCGATGATCAAATGCACGCCTGAGTGGTGAAGCTTAGCGAGGAACACGACGTCGACACGCTTCGCCAGATCAGGCTCCTCCTCGATCGCGAAAATCAACGCCTCAGTACCGAAGAACCTGGAGCTGACGGCGGAGCTCGCGTCTGCGTGGAATTCACGACGTCGAGCACCTGACCTTCTCGATCCAGCACATCTTCAGCAGACGCGCACGCAGATTTTTCAGCGTCCGGTCGGCGCCCCGGCGCCGAGCGCGCGTCGCCCGCAGCCGGGCCACGGCCCGCGTGAGCACCCCACCTTACCAATCGTGGGGATTCGGCACGCGCTGCCGCCGAGCAGGGGCAGTGCCCCCGCCTGTGGCGGCGAGCTGACCGAGATGGCGGATCAAGCCGAGACGTCAGACCGGATCACCAGCATCAAACTGACGTATCAGGTCGAGCGGCACAGTCTGGGGTGTGCACGCGCCGACCGTCTCCTTCTATCGCATCCTGCCTGGTAAATCGACCGACGAAGGGCGCCAGGTCCTCGGCGGCTATCGTGGCACCGTGGTGGTCGACGGCTTTGCGGTGTATGAGGTGTTCGCACGCGTTGGTGAGCTCTACGCGATCGAACGTCTCGTGCCGAGGCCATTTCCAGGCGATGCCTCGGCACAGAGGCTGCGTCAGCAACTGCGAAAGGACGATCGCGCCCGATCCTGGTTCGCATCTGGCAATGGGCCACGGTCCAAGTCGGGCTGCCGCGGAGCGATTTCGGGAAAGCGGTGCGCTACATGCTCAAGCGCTGGGCGGGCCTCACGCGATTCGTCGAGGATCCGCGCATCCTGCTCGACAACTATGCGGCCGAGCGAGCGCTCCGCGGCCCCGTCGTCGGCCGCAAGAATCACTATGGGTCGCGCTCGCTCCGTGAAACCGAGGTCGCCGCCTGCTACACGCTCTGCGAAACCGCCCGCCTGGTCGGCGTCGATCCGCGTGCATATCTTCTGCGTGCCGTCTACGCGGCAATCGGCCGACCTGGGACGGTTACGTTCCCTGAAGAACTGCTCGCGTCAACCCTGACCGGGTGAATTCGCCAGCCGCCCCGAGCGGCTCGATTTTTACAGCGCATGGCAGCGCGCGGCAGATAACCTCCTACGATAGCAGCGAGGAGGTGTGTGATGAGGTCAGTGGCCCACCATGTACGAAACGCGGGTACCGCAGCGCTTCTGATGACCGCTTGTGCTTCACTGAGAGCCGGCGGGCAGGAAGTCGTCACGGCGCTGGACCGTACCCTTCAGAAAACTCACATGCGCCAAGAGGCAACACGCGTGACGCTCTCGACCACACCCGTTTCCGCATTTGCTCCAACCACCATTCAATGCGGAAATCAGACCTGCTCTGTGCGAGTGGAGGTCTCGAGCCAGTTCTTTAACGTCACATCGGGAAATATCGTGAGGATCCATGTCAAGTCCGACGGCAATCCGTTCCCGTCAACGGGGTTCGATGTTGACGGGGGTATCAACCGACCGGTCGCGACTCTGACCACGGCTGCACACCTCAAGACCGGTCTCCGCCCTGGCTCTCATTCGGTGACCGTCGAGTTCGATATGCGATCACCGGGCGGCACAGCCGAGGCCGGGATACGCACCGTGATGATCCAGGTATTTACTCCGTAGTAATGACTTTGGGCTCCCGGGTGAAACCCCTCGGCGGCTCCAGAGCTGTGGGGAAGAGCGAGGAGTTACTGAAGGAGCACGCCTCGCACGATCGCCGCGTACTGCTGATCGTCGCCGACGGTCGCGATAACGCCAACGTCGTGACGTTGAAGCAGATTCAAGACCTGTCGCGCCGGACCGATGCGGGCCGTGTACGCGATTGGTTTCTTCCCTGCCGATTCGGCGGAGGCGAAGGACGGCCGTCGCGAACTCGACGCGCTGACGCACGACACGGGTGGAACGGCCGCCTACCCGGGCAGCGTCGAAGAAATTCCGACGGTCGCGATCGACTTGGCACGCCAGATCCGGAGCCAGTACACGATTGCGTGCGCGCCCCTGAAGACGGCCGTCCACGGCGACATTGAAGTCGCGCGCTTTGCCGTTGATCGTGGTTTCGATTTCGTACTGCTCGATCCCGTCCTCTTTTTCCTTGCCAATGGTCTTGATCGCGCCGCCCTTCAGATTGTCCTGAACGGTCTTCTGGACGCTGGGCGGCAGGTCCTTCAACTGCAGCGTCTCGCCTTTCTTCTCCTGCGCGCGCGCGACACCGCCGAAGACGGTCAACACAAGCCCGCTGGCCACCAGGACTGTTGTGAATGCACGCATGGGCTGAAACCTCCCGGAGTCGCGCTTTGCGGACGCCTTGAGAATAGCGGTCCATGAAGAGACGATGAATGCGCGTGTCGCGAGTACCGCGCCGCGCCGGCTGTCGCGGCGCGTGAACAGGACGACCACCTTGGCCAAGAACCAGTCGCGGCGATCGACCGGCGTGGTAACGACATTCTCGACAAAGCGATTGGCCCGCGGGCTCGCCATGGCGCCGGCGGCAAACGGAATGAAGGCGAGCGGCACGAGGACGTACGCGATGACACCGTAGCCGTCGAGCCACGTGTCTTGCGTGCCGATCGTGGCGCCGGCGCCGACCCCAAGCAGCACGACCGCAGCACCCAGCCATGCGAATCGGCCGCGCATGCTCGCCTTCAGTTCTTCGAAATACAGTGTCGCCACAGTGCTGATGCATCATAGCGCCGGACGCACGATCGCACGATGAACCGCCGGTCTGTGGCTATTGGCGACATGCTCGATCATTCGATCGAGGCACTCTACTCTGATCGATTGCAGTACCGGCGGTCAGGAATTCCATAGTCCTTTCGCTCAGAGGACGCTACAATCAGCCGTTTCTTCGGTCTGTGGGTAGCTTCGGGAGCTTTGAAATGAGACGTGCATTTTCCCCACTCGTCATGATCGCGCTCGTCACCTCTGCGGGACTCGCCCAAACCGGTGCCGACGGACCGTACAAGGTTCTGAAGACGGCAAGGGTCGGCGGCGAGGGTGGCACGGATTACATCTACGCCGACACTGTCGGCCGGCGGCTGTACATCACGCGCGGCGCGACGCAGGCGCAGCCGGCAACGGACAGCAGGCCGGAGGTGCCCGCCTTCGAAAAGCGGCTGACCATTTTCAATCTCGACACGCTGGAACCGACTGGCGTGATTCCGGGCGTGGGCGGCAACGGCGCGACGGTGTGCCCGAACACCGGGCACGGCTTCACCAGCGACCATCCGAAGCCGTCCATGTTCGACGTCAAGACGATGCAGTTGATCAAGACGATCGACGTGCCGGAGCGTTTCAGCGCCGATGGCATCTACTGCGACACGTCGAGCGATCGCGTCTACATCGGCAGCCATCCGACAAAGAGCCTGCTCGTCGTCGATGCGAAGGACGGCAACGTCCTCGGGCACATCGATCTTGGCGGCACGCCGGAACAAACGATCGGCGACGGCAAGGGGACGATTTACCAGGTCCTGCAGGAGCGGCCGGGCGCCGTCGCGGTGGTCGATGCGAAGACGACAAAGGTGACGTCGACCTATCCGTTCGGCGACAACGGCGGGTGCAACGGGCTCGCGCTCGACGTGAAGAATCAGATCCTGTTCGCGGCCTGCAGCGTCATGGGTCCTGCTGGCACGCCCGTCGATCCGGCGAATCCGTCGCAGCGGATCGTCATCCTGAGCGCGAAGGACGGGAAGATCCTCGAGCGGCTGCCGCTCGCCGGCAGTTCCGACGGTGCAGTGTTCAATCCGGCGACGATGGAGGCATTCAGCACGCAGGGCAACGGCACGATGACCATCGTCAAGGAGAAGAGCGCGACGAGTTTCGAGGTGGAGCAAAACCTGAAGACGTGGCCGGGCAACGGCGCGCGTACCATCGCGTTCGACAGCAAAACGGGGCATCTGTTCGCGATGGCGTCGGAGGCCGGGCCGCCACCGCCGCCGCCGCCCGCGGGAGCGCCGCCGCCGACGGGCCGAGGCGGCCGCGGGTCCGTGGTTCCTGGTTCGTTCACGATCATTATGGTCGGTACCAAGTGATGGAAGTCCTCGCCGGCGGCGAGCCCAACGTCCGCCAGCGTCTGCGACGTCACCTGTACGCGTCGTTATAAGAGTTCATCGCAACTGTGTCAGAACTGTGTCGCATACCCCCAGAAACCCCCGGTCAACACGGTGATTTACGAGGACACGTCGACGCGTATCGATGTTGCGTGAAGTCGTCGATCGTGAATGTTGACTGCGCGCGGCAGGTGTTCCCTCGCAAGCCGTACTCGACCTCGTACCCGACAATCGTGCCTCTCTAAACCGGGCGCCACTGATCGCCGACATACCAGCCGACATCTCCTTCAGCGGGAACCCGCATGCCGAACTTCGCCACGGTAGTTTCGGAAGTGCCCCTCCCACGGGAGCTGCTGTGATCCGCCCTCGAACGTGCCCCAGCGCGCCGGAGTGTAGACGCCGGTCGCCTCTCCCGTATCAGCAAACCGGAACTCGGCAACAGCGCCGTCGAATACCAGACGGCCTCGGCGAGAAAACGATGGAACGATTCGGCATCCATTCGGGCGTTCCGAAGAACAGCATCCGTCGGCGCTTCATCCATCCGCGACGCGTTCGGCCGGGCGCAGTCAATGTCCGACGGTCGTCGTCAACAACGCCAAGAGTATGACGATCGACACGGTGACCCAAAGCCAGCGTTGCACACCGTACGCGATTGCCATTTCGTCGAGGGCCACCATCAAATTGCTGATGTCGCGCCCTTGGGTGAGCACGATCCGCCGGAAACGCCTGGCCGCCGCATACAGTTGAGCGGCCATGATGGCGACAGCGATCGCAAGTGGTGCGAGTATCGCAGCGCCGGCAAGCGTTGAGCGAGCGAGTAGGACTGCGCCTACTCCGATGATTCCGCTCACCAGCAGCATCGCGACAGCAACGAACTTCATCGCTCGTGCCAAACTCGCGAACGTCGCATTCTGTGCATCGTCGAACTCGTACGGCCGCCGAACCGGCGCAGTCATGAAGCGCGTTCCTCAGACGCGGCCGTGGAGCGAGGCGGTACAACAAGCATTGCCGTACTAGTGAGAGACAGGACGCCGTATGCGATCGAGCCGGGACGTGCGCCGAACCATCGGCCCGGACCAGTCAGCCCCATCACGATCAGTTGCACCTCCCGATCCTCCGCAACGGCGGCGACCGCGTCGGCAGGACGACCGAGCGTCACGATCGGCTCGCATGCGATTGAAGCCGAGAACGGACGTATGAGCTCCTGCAATTGCGGGCGAGCGCTGGCCATCCGATCGCCGTCCACGTCTGTCATGTCTGCTCCCCACCACGGTGGCACAGCGATCGGCTCGACGGCGTGAACCAGGAGGAGTGACGCACGGTGCTGATCCGCGAGGGAGACCGCACATTCGAGCGCGCGGCCGGAGGTGTCGCTGAAATCGGTGGCCGCGAGAAGCTTTTTGATCGGTACGTTCTCGGGCTGCACATCGCTAGGTGCGTCCGTGCGGGTGGGTATGGCGAGGACAGATGTCTCGGTCCGACGCAGGACATGCTCCGTAGTCGACCCCAACAGCCACTTGCGGAGACCGCCAAGCCCGTGTGTTCCCATCACGATCAGCTCCGCTGCGACGGCAGCCGCCGTTTCCAGAATCACCTCGGAGGCGTTCCGCACTTGCACCTTGAAGGTGATCGCGGGGGGGGACAAGGCGGAAACGCAGTTGGTGTTGGCAAAGCTCCGAAGGGCTGGCTCAGATTCGACGGTCGCCAGGTCTACGCCTAATTGCACGCGAGCGGCCTCGGCCAGCGACGGATCGACGGCGTTGAGGACGATCAGGTGACCATCGTCTGGCAACAGCCGACAGGCACACGCGAGCGCACGTCGTGAGGGCTCCGAAAAGTCGACAGGGCACAGGATCGTTCGAGGATAGGACATTGAGAACACAGATTTAGCGCAAGCGAGGCCACCGATCAACAGTCTGAATATGGTGCCCGCCGCGGTGTCTTCCTCCTGATCGCCAGGCCAGATGATTCCTCCCCCGTGCTTATACTGGCCTTAGGAGGTCAGCCTTCCATTCGTGTCCGAGGCGGCACGGAGGCCTGAATTCCCAATGCGAGATCGCGGGAGACATTGGAGGCGCTTGATCCGGTGGGGACCAGTCAGCACAGGGCGCGCGGCGAGCCCGACTCCGCCGGGACTATTCCATCTGAACTGGCGATCACCGGGACGGCACAGCACGGTCAATCCGCGCTGGTTCATGCCCTGGTACTTCAACGTCGAGAACGAAGACGGCCTCTCGTTTCATGAATACGCGTTGCCGGGACATCCAGCGAGCCACGCGTGCGTCAGGCTCTTGGAACGTGATGCTCGCTGGTTGTATGAATGGGGCGAGGGTTGGATGCTCGACGAACGGGGATGGGAGATTCTGAGACACGGGACGCCGGTTCTGATAGTCGGCTGCTATCCGTTCGGCGACGAGGCGCCATGGCGGACCGTGTCGTGGCTCGCCGCTGGAATCGATCTGTCCGCCGATTTGAATCTGCGGCAACGTCCGTGTTCTAGTACGACAGATTAGATGAGACAAGCAGCGGGTCGTTCGACGTTGTGGTGTGGGTCCCGCCGGCGTGCGGCCTGATGACAAGGGAGGCTCAGGATGATCACGATCGATCGCATTCTCTGTCCGGTCGACTTCTCAGATTTCTCCCGGCACGCACTGGCTCATGCGACGGCGCTGGCACGATGGTACGAGTCGCGGATCACGGTGCTCCACGTCTACAGTGCGCCGGTGCCACCCGTGGCCGTTTCTCAGTATCCGAACAACATTCCGCTGCCGCAACCGATTCGGCCTGACGAAGTCCGTGAACAGGTCCGGCAGTTTTGCGAGCTACTCGCCGCCGTCGGGGTGACGCCGGCGATCGCGGTAGAGGAAGGCGACCCGGTCAAGGTGATCGTTCGCACGGTCGCTGAGTCTGCGCCTGATCTGCTGATCATGGGAACGCATGGCCGTGGAGGCTTTGAACGACTTCTGCTCGGGTCGGTCACCGAAAAAGTGCTGAGGCTCGTCTCGTGTCCCGTGCTGACCGTGCCGTCCCCGGTTGCCTCTGCCGCCTCGCCCGCGTTCAAGACGATCGTGTGCGCCGTCGATTTCGGTCCGTCTGCCACTCGAGCGTTGGACTATGCGTTTTCGCTCGCGAAGGAAGCCGACGCCCGGCTCGTTCTGCTGCATGTCGTCGACTCTCTCGCCGACGCCGCGATTGCCGGTGAGCCGTTGAATTTCTCGATCCCGGACTACCAGCGCGCTCTCGAGCGCGAAGCGTCCGAACGGCTGGCCGCGTTGATACCGGCCGATGCGCGGACGTGGTGCCGCCCTGAATCGCTCGTCACATCGGGAAAGGCGCATCGAGAGATCGTTCGTGTGGCGAAGGAGACGCAGGCTGACCTGATCGTGATGGGCGTGCAGGGGCGGGGAGCCATTGACCTCCTGGTCTTTGGGTCCACGACGCAACACGTGATTCGCGAAGCCGGCACACCGGTTCTGACTCTACGAGCGACAGGTCGGTGAGGCCAGCCGCTCGAGCGCGGATCACTGAACGAAGGCTGCGACCACGGCCCCGCTGCCGTAGGCGACGGCCGCGACAACTGCGCCGAGGCCCAGCATTTCGACGCCAGCGCGCCACCAACGCAGGTTGGTGATCAGAACACGTCGTGATAATGCCATCGTTCGCTCCGTAGATCAGCTCTCGGACATAGTGGCGTGCAGTCTGAAGCGCTCCGCGTGGCTCGACATGCTCACTGGGGCGGCTCATGCCGTTGATCCTCGAAAGGGCTCATCGCAGTCGAATCATCAGGTGACCTTATGAAGTTCTCGGTTCTCGCACTCGACTACGATGGCACGATTGCGCGACATGACGTGCTGGAACCTGCGGTGCGACGGGCCATCGCCTACGTTCGCGCCCAGGGCGTGGCGGTCATGCTGGTCACCGGGCGTATTCTCGACGATCTGCGCCGCGTTGCCGGCGATCTGCATTTCGTCGACGGTGTCATCGCCGAGAACGGGGCGGTGATCGAGTTCCCCGACAGCGGGTATTCGACGACCATGGGGAACGCGCCGCCAACAGAGCTGCTGACGGCGCTCCAGTCAGAAGGCATTCCGCATGATGCGGGACGTGTAGTCGTCGAAGCGAATGCCACTGACGCCGGACGGATTATTGCGATCATTCGTCGACTGGAGCTGCCGCTGGTGCCCCTGTTCAATCGCGGCCGACTGATGATCCTTCCGCAGGCCATCAGCAAGGCGACCGGCCTCCGGCACGCGCTGACGATCCTGCGCCTCTCGTCACACAACGCGGTGGCGATCGGCGATGCGGAAAACGACCACGAGCTCCTGCAGGCGTGCGAGGTTGGCGTCGCCGTGAACTGGGGAAGCGAGACGCTGAAGCGGGCCGCCGATTACGTGCTGCCGGGCGACGGCCCGCGCGCGGTCGCCGATTACATCCGCGAGCTTGCGGACCGGCGTCTGGTGCCGGCCCCCGTCAAGACGCGCCGGCAGCTGCTGCTCGGCCATACCGATGACGGCCAATCGCTCGCGCTGGCGGTTCGGGGCCGAAGCGTTCTGGTTGCCGGCGATACGAAGTCTGGAAAGTCGTGGGTCACCGGCCTTCTGTGCGAACAGCTCATTCTGTATGGCTACTGTCTCTGCATCCTCGATCCGGAGGGCGACTACATGTCGCTGGAAGCGCTGCCGGGCGTGGCCGTGTTCGGCGGCGCCGATCCGTTGCCGCGTCCGCGCGACCTGCTCCGCGCGTTGCGACATCCGGACATCAGCGTCGTCATCGACCTGTCGCACGTCTCCCACGAGGAAAAGGTCGACTACCTGCGCAGTGCCCTGCCCGCCCTGGCAACACTGCGTCGTCAGACGGGACTGCCACATCGCATTGTTGTCGACGAAGCCCACTACTTCCTGCACGACGCTGACGTCCTGCAGCTCCTCGATTTGGAACTGAGCGGCTACACGATGGTGACTTACCGGGCCTCGAAGCTCCATCCCGCCGTGCTATCGGCTCACCAGGCGATCGTCGTGACACGTGAGTCTGATCCCGCTGAAGTTGCCGCGCTCGTCAGTCTCTGCGGCGCCTGCGAAGCGATGGCTGCGGACGAGTGGAACAGTCTGCTCGGGAATCTGGCCATCGGCGAAGCGGTCGTCCTGCCAATTACCGAGGAGGCGCACGGAAAGGCTCGACGAATCCGGTTGGCGCCGCGGCTCACCCCTCACGTCCGTCATCTGACGAAATACATCGATATCCCGGTGCCGCGACGACGCGCCTTCGTGTTCGCACAGAACGGTGCGGCGTCAGGTCCTCGCGCCCATACGCTTCGGGAATTCGTGGAAGTCATGGAAGCGACACCCTCCTCGGCCCTTCAGGGTCACATCCAACGTGGCGATTTCTCGCGGTGGGTGGCAGACGTCTTTGGAGACTACCCACTCGCACAAGAGTTGCATCGAATCGAGGAGCAATATCGCGCGGGCAGTCGAGATGATGTGGCGGCGAGCCTCGGGCGTGCGGTGCGAGCCCGTTACGAATTCGTCGAGCCGCTATCGTCACGTGAGCCATGACTCGCAATGCTGTTCAGCCGGTCACGTGTGTACTCTTCGACCCCTACGGCACAGCGCCGAATTCGGCGAGCCCTGCGGCATTGCCTTCGACGACCCAGTCCATGCCCTCCTGGCCGCCATGATCTGTGCGGCGATCCGCGACGGCATGAAACGCCGCGACGGCCACCGCGAGCGGCGGCATCAAGTCGAGGTCGAGGCGGCCGGATGCCGCAAGCCGATCGAAGAGAGCCTCCTGCTGAAACCGGTTCATCGCGACGACCCAATCGAGGGCCTCGCCGTATCCACCAAGCGCGAGCGTTCCGTTGTTGTCACGGGTGACCGCCGTTACCCCTTGGTAGAGGCTAGGAGCCGTCCGCCGGTTGAGCCGCACCTCGGCCTCGCACATGGCACGCCGGCGCGCACACGTCGAGAAATCGACATAGTCGAAGCGGACGGCGCGCTTCAGCTTGTACGCGTGCGCCCCGGCGAGAAACACAATAGCGGTATGAGTATCGATACGATCGACAGCGCTGCCGCCATGTGTGCGCGGTGAGGCCAGGAACTCGATGACCGCCGTCTGATCCTCAGTGATCATAGGACCTCGCACTCACTTCATTCTCTCACCGGCCACCGCTGTTGATACTGTGAACGGCTGAAGGCCGCATCTGATCAACCTGTCGTTACGAAGCTGAACACGATGTCCATCGAAATACCGGCCGGCAACGTTCACAACGCCAGGAAGGGTGCAGACCAACGGCTGATCGTCGACTCACCCTGGTCGCATTCCTGGCAAGACGTGCTCGATGCCGTCGGTGTGATCCGCGCGCGCGGTTTGTCCGAGGCAGAGGTTGAGAACCGCCGACGACAAGTGGGCCGGAACCGGTTGCGAGAGCCGCACCGCACACGAGCGTGGCAGGTCTTCGTCAATCAGTTCAAGAGCGTCATCGTCGTGCTGCTGGCGCTTGCGGCGAGTGCCTCGTTCGCAATGGGGGACTGGATCGAAGGCGCAGCCATCGCGGCCGTGATCGGCCTCAACGCGGCCATTGGCTTCGCCATGGAATGGCAAGCGGTCCGATCCATGGAAGCGCTGCGACGACTAGAGCGCCGAAGCGCTCGAGTCCGGCGTGACGGCGAGATCCGGCAACTGTCGGCTGACGAACTCGTCCCAGGGGACCTCGTGCTGTTTGAGGCAGGCGACGTCATCACGGCCGATCTTCGCCTTGTCGAGGCGTCGAGACTCCAGATCGACGAGTCGTTACTGACCGGAGAGTCCCTACCGGTTGGCAAGCGTGTGGACCCGGTGGATGCCAGCGTCGATGTGGGCGAACGGTCGAACATGCTGTTCAAAGGAACGCACGTGACGCGCGGCTCCGGTGAAGCCGTCGTCGTCGCAACGGGCATGCGTACAGAGCTCGGAATGATTGCCCGGTTGACAGACGAGGCAGAGGAAGCCTCGACACCCCTCGAGAAGCGGCTCGATCGGCTCGGCCGGCGCCTCATCTGGGTCACTTTTGCGATCGCCATCGTGGTCGCGATCGCCGGTGTGCTGGCGGGTCGGGCCTTTGGTCTGATGCTCGAGACATCGATCGCGCTCGCCGTTGCGGCGATTCCGGAGGGCCTGCCCATCGTCGCGACGCTCGCACTCGCTAGGGGCATGCTGCGCATGGCGCGCCGCAATGCCGTCGTGCAACGGCTCGCCGCCGTTGAAACGCTGGGAGCGACTGGTGTCATCTGCACCGACAAGACTGGCACACTGACGAAAAACGAGTTGACGGTCACGCGAATCTGGCTGAGCGACGTCCTCGTGGAGATGCATGACGACGGGTCCATCGCTCGCGAAGCGCTGGAGGAACAGCGATCGAAACGTCTCACAGAATTGTTCGCCGTCGGCGTCCTGTGCAACAACGCCGCGCTTCACGGAGACGGCACGGCGGTTGGAGATCCCTTGGAAGGCGCCCTGCTCCGCGCTGCGGCGGCCTTCGGGCTCCAGCGCGCCACGCTGCTCGAACAGATGCCGGAAGTCCGCGAAGAGGCGTTCGATCCCGCAACGAAAATGATGGCAACGATCCACAAAACGGGCGGGGGCAGCCACTACGTCGCCGTTAAAGGCGCACCGGAGGCGGTACTCGAGGCCAGCGTCTCGGTACGAACCGAGCCGGGAGATTGTGATCTCGATCCGAAGACACGTGACGCGTGGCAACGGCGCGTGGATGAACTTGCGGGGAGTGGAATCCGCGTGCTCGCCCATGCCGACAAGTCGGTTGAGGACCCGGACGCGCCTCCATACGAAGGCCTGCGACTGCTGGGCCTGATTGGGTTCGTCGATCCGCCGAGAAGCGACGCCGCGCCAGCGATCGACGCCTGCCAGCGCGCGGGCATCCAGGTAGTGATGGTCACCGGGGATCAGCCGCTGACGGCTCGGAGCATCGCGCGCGCCGTGCATCTGATCGGAGCCGACGATCAGGAGGTCTTCAAGGGCCAAGACATCGAGCGTCTGCGGAGCTCTCCAGCCACATTGGACAACGCGAGGGTGTTTGCGCGCGTGACACCAAAACAGAAACTTGACCTCATCGATGTGTTTCAGCGGACCGGTCGAGTAGTGGCGATGACCGGCGACGGAATCAACGATGCGCCGGCGCTCAAAAAGGCCGACATCGGCATCGCCATGGGCCGGCGTGGCACGCAGGTCGCCAGAGAGGCTGCCGATTTCGTACTGGAAGATGACGCCTTCGCCACGATCGTCGTGGCTGTACGTCAAGGACGCGTCATCTTCGATAACATCCGTCGCTTCGTCGTGTACCTCCTCTCGTGCAACATCAGTGAGATCCTGCTCGTCGCTTCGGCCTCGGTCACGAGTGCTCCGCTACCGATTCTGCCGCTGCAGATTCTGTTCCTCAATCTTGTGACCGACGTCTTTCCGGCGCTCGCGCTTGGTCTCGGTGAAGGGAGCGACGAAGTCATGACCCGTGCGCCGAGGCCGTCAACCGAGCAGATTCTGACGCGCGCTCACTGGGCCACCATCATCGTGTGGGCAGCAGTCATTACTGCAGCGGTACTCGCGGCGTTCTGGCTGGCGCTCGCGAGATTCGGAATGAACACGGAGCAAGCGGTGAGCGTATCGTTCCTGACCCTGGCCTTCGCCCAGCTCTGGCATGTGTTCAACATGCGAAGCCCGGGCTCGAATCCCGTTCGAAACGATGTGACGAACAACCCGTGGATCCAGCTCGCGCTTGCGCTCTGCACCGCGCTGCTGCTTGCCGCGGTGTTCCTGGCGCCACTTGCGCGTCTCCTCAGGGTTGCGCCCCCTGGCATTGCGGGATGGGCACTCATCATGGGGATGAGCGCATTGCCGGCGGTGGTCGGTCTGGCATGGCATGAATGGCCTCGCTTGCCTCTGAAGCGCACACCGTCGGGCATTCAAAGTCGGTGAGCGTACGCGGCCATGCGGGCGCAGGGCCGCGTACCGTTCGGGTTGGTCGCGACGACGAACGTCCGCCGGTTTGCCTCTTTCCCGAACGGATCTAGGATTGGAACTGGAGCTTCCCAGGTACAACGAGAGCCGAGAAGCCGTCGACGAGTGGCGAATTATCTTGCACCGACCATGACTGCACACACACAGACGCTAACCTCCGATCTGCGCGGCCGGATGGACGCATATTGGCGTGCGGCGAACTACCTGTCGGTTGGCCAGATCTATCACAACGGCTTCACGCACCAGGATCCCGGGTTCATCGATCACGTCGTGAACAAGAAAGCCGAGGTCGTGCGGGTGTGCCTGCCGCCCGACGCCAATTGTCTGTTGTCCGTCATGGACCACTGCTTGCGCAGCCGGCACTACGTGAACGTGGTCGTCGCGGGCAAGCATCCTGCACCGCAGTGGCTGTCGATGGACGCCGCGGTGAAGCATTGCGCCCGGGGGATCGGCATCTGGCCGTGGGCGATCAACGATCAGGACGCTCCGCCCGATGTGGTGATGGCCTGCCCCAGACGGGCGAGCGAGGCATCTACTTGAAGCAGCGGCTCGCGGACAAGCTGATCGAGCACCGGCGCTACATCAATAGGCATGGCCAGGATCTGCCCGAGATCAGAAACTGGACGTGGAACGGAGGTCGGAGTGCCAATCCAACTCACTGAAGGGAACGCGACCATCCACTACTTCGATTACCCCGACGCGGGTACCGCGAGCACATGGATCGGCGAGGCGTCGTAATGCCGCCCGAGGCCGCGCCGGTGGATCACACGCTCAGCCAACGGCCCGCCGACGCGGCCCCGTCACCGAATCGCGGGGTCGTCGTGTCCGTGCGCGGCAGTGTCGTCGACGTCCGTTTCGACCGGTCCTTGCCGCCGATCCATTCGGTACCTGGTACTGATGGCGACGCGCCGATCGTCATCGAGGTGCTGGTCCAGCGTGACGCACAGTCTGTGCGTGGGATCGCCCTCACGCCCACGCAGGGCCTCGCCCGGGGCATGCTCGTCGAGGACACGGGCGGTCCATTGAAAATACCCGTGGGGCACAACGTGCTCTCGCACATGTTCGACGTCTTCGGCCGGCCCATCGATCGCGGTGCCGCTCTCGCCGATGTGCACTGGCGTTCCGTACATCAGCCACCCCCGTCGCTGGCCCGACGTTCCACCAAGTCCGAAGTGTTTGAGACTGGAATCAAGGCCATCGATGTCCTGCTCCCGCTCGAGCGTGGGGGCAAGGCCGGGCTGTTCGGCGGCGCGGGCGTCGGCAAGACGGTGTTGCTCACGGAACTCATCCACAACATGGTGGGTCACCAGGAAGGTGTCAGCATTTTTTGTGGCATTGGCGAACGCTGTCGCGAAGGTGAGGAGTTGTACCGCGACATGAAGAACGCGGGCGTGCTGCCGAACATGGTGATGCTGTTCGGCCAGATGAACGACCCGCCGGGCAGCCGCTTTCGCGTGGGCCACGCCGCGTTGACCATCGCCGAGTACTTCCGGGACGATGAACACCGGGATGTCTTGCTGCTCATCGACAACATCTTCCGGTTCATCCAGGGCGGCATGGAAGTCTCGGGGTTGCTCGGCCAGATGCCGTCGCGGCTGGGCTATCAGCCGACGATGGGTACCGAGTTGTCGCGATTGGAGGAACGCATCGCCAATACCGACACCGGCGCGATCACCTCGATTCAGGCGGTCTACGTGCCGGCCGACGACTTGACCGACCCGGCCGCGGTCCATACCTTCTCGCACCTCTCGGGGTCCATCGTGCTCTCGCGCAAGCGAGCGGCCGAAGGGCTGTACCCGGCCATCGATCCGCTGCAATCCAGCTCCAAGATGGCCACACCGGGTGTGGTCGGCGAGCGGCACTACGCGCTGGCTCAGGCCATTCGCCATACGCTCGCGCGCTATGCGGAACTCAAGGACATTATCGCCATGCTCGGTCTCGACCAACTGTCGCCGGACGATCGGATCGTGGTTGGTCGGGCGCGCCGTTGGAGCGCTTCCTCACCCAACCGTTCTTCACCACCGAACAGTTCACGGGTCTGAAGGGCAAGGTGGTGAGCCTCGAAGACGCGTTGGAGGGCTGTGAGCGCATCCTGCACGATGAATTCAAGGACTATCCTGAGCGCGCCCTGTACATGATTGGTACGATTGCCGAGGCGAAAAGGAAAGGCGCGTGAACCTCAAAGTGCTGCGGCCGTTCGACGTCTTCGTCGAGAAGACCGGCGTGTCTCGCATCGTGGCGGAAACGCCTGACGGTTCGTTTGGCCTGTTGCCGCACCGCCTCGATTGCGTGGCTGCCCTCTCGCCTGGCATCCTGGTCTACGAAACCGCGACGGGTGGCGAGGCGTACGTGGCCGTCGATGAAGGTGTGTTGATCAAGAGCGGCCTCGACGTGCTCGTGTCCGTGCGTAACGCGATTGGCGGCGCCGATCTCGGTCGGTTGCGGGAGGCGGTGCAGCAGCAGTTTCTCCATCGAGACGAACGTGAGCAAAGCGTGCGCTCGACGCTGGCGCAGATGGAAAGCGATTTCATCCGCCGTCTGGCGGCCTTCCACCATGACTGAGCCCGTCACCGAGACGTCCGTGAAGCCGACGCCGTCGCTCAGCGAGGCGGTCGGCGCTCGGGCGGCGCGCAAGCTGAAGGCCCGGCGTCATGCCACGCCCGGCGTCTGGTTCGGCCTGGGCATGATGGGCCTGATCGGCTGGTCGATCGTCGTCCCGACCTTGCTGGGCGCCGCACTCGGTCTCTGGTTGGACACTCACCATCCCGGCAAACATGGCTGGACGCTGGCGCTGCTGATGGCGGGGCTCGCGATCGGGTGCTGGAATGCCTGGCAGTGGGTGGCCAAGGAGGACAAGGCCATGCGGGAGGATCAAGAGGACAGTCATGACTGATGCGCTCGGTCTGGGGCTGTCGTACGCGGCGGGAGCGGGCCTCGGCGCCATGTTTTTCGGCGGCCTGTGGTGGACCGTTCGCCGCGCGATCGGATCCGACCGGCCGGCGCTGTGGTTTTCCGGCAGCCTGCTGCTGCGGACGATCGTGCTGCTGGCGGGCTTTTATGTGGTGGCGGGACCGCGGTGGGAGCGGCTGCTGCTGTGTCTCCTTGGATTCGTGACGGCGAGGGTGGTCGTGATGCGGCTCACCCGGGAGGCGCGTCATGCGTCTTAGCCCGGATCAATGGATCTTCTGGCAGTACGGAGCGTTCAAGGTGAACGCGACGATCGCATTCACCTGGGCGCTGATGCTCGGGCTGACCGTGGTCGCCAGACTGATCACGCGCAGGCTCTCGACCGATCTGAAACGTTCGCGCTAGCAGAGTCTCCTGGAAATCGTCGTCACCGCCATCGGGCAACAAATCGAAGACGTGGGACTCCGTCCTCCCGCGACATACGTCGCCTTTCTCGGCACACTGTTCCTCTTCATTGCGTCGGCCAGTCTCTGTACCGTCGTTCCCGGGTACGAGCCGCCAACCGGCTCGCTCTCGACGACGGCGGCGCTCGCACTGTCCGTGTTTGTGGCGATCCCGGTCTTCGGCATCAGGGATCAGGGCCTGGCTGGCTACCTCAAGTCCTATGCGGAACCGACGCTGTTCATGTTGCCGTTCAACATCATCAGCGAGCTGTCGCGCACGCTGGCGCTCGCCGTTCGCCTGTTCGGTAACATGATGAGCGGGGTGATGATTGTGGGCATTCTGCTCACCATCACTCCTTTCATTTTTCCGATCGTCATGACCGCGCTGGGACTTCTCACGGGGATGGTCCAGGCCTACATTTTCAGCATCCTGGCGGCGGTGTATATCGCGGCCGCCATTCGCACGCGCCAGGACACGTCAGCACGGACGGCCGCACGGTGAGGCAGCCATGACGAAGCCAGAGGACACACGATGGACAGCATGACCACTATCGCGGTCGCATCGATCATCGTCGCCGGTGTCACCACCGGTTTCGGGACGATGGGGCCGGCACTGGCCGAAGGAAGGGCCGTCGCGACGGCGCTCAGTTCCCTGGCCCAGCAGCCTGATGCCTCCGCGACCATCACGCGAACCCTGTTCGTCGGTCTCGCGATGATCGAGTCCACCGCCATCTACTGCTTCGTGGTCTCGATGATTCTCATTTTCGCGAATCCGTTCTGGAACCACGTGATCGGCCAGGCCGCGGGAAAGTAATCCATGCTCGTGGACTGGTTCACGGTCGGCGCGCAGGCGATCAACTTCGTCATCCTGGTGTGGCTGATGAAGCGCTTCCTGTACCAGCCGATCCTCGATGCGATCGACGCCCGTGAGAAGCGGATTGCCGGCGAACTCGCGGACGCCGACGCGAAGCGAGCCGAGGCGCTGGTGGAGCGCGACGAGTTTCAGCGGAAGAACGACGCCTTCGATCAGGAGCGCGCGGCGCTATTGAACCACGCGACCCGCGACGCCGAACGCGAACGACGGCGTCTCATGGACGAGGCGCGGCAGGCGGCCGACGCCTGGAGTGCCACACGACATGAGACGCTGAGACGCGAGGCCCAGAGTCTGAACGAGCTGATCCGACACCACGTGCAGCACGAAGTGTTCACCATCGCGCGCCGAGTATTGACCGACCTCGCCGGGGAAAGTCTGGAAGATCGCATGGTCAATCAGTTTGTGCAAAAGCTGCGGGCGCTCAACGTCGAGGAACGATCACGATTGGCGGCGCTCGGAGGATCGCCCGGTACCGTGATCGTACGGACTGCCTTCGACCTCGCCCCGGCGCAGCAGGCCTCAACGGAAGGTGCGATCGGCGACCTGATGGGCACCGGGACCCGCGTGCGCTTCGAGACGGCGCCAGATCTCGTCAGCGGAATCGAACTCGCCGCAGACGGACACAAGGTGGCGTGGAGTATCGCGGAGTACCTGGCCTCGCTCGAGAAGGTCGCGCAGACGCTGCTGGAACAGGCAGAAGGAATGCCCAAACGCGAGGGGGACGCGCTTGAGCAGGGAACCTGACGCGTTGCGGAGTGCGTTCGATGCCGCGTTTGCGGCCATCAAACAGGCGCGCACGGCGTTCACGCCCTCGCTGACGCCGCGTGAGGTCGGCACGGTCGCCAGCGTGACAACCGGCATTGCCACCGTGTCCGGTCTGCCCAACGTGGGATTTGAGGAATTGCTGCAGTTTCGGGGCGGGGCCTTTGGCATTGCCTTCAACATCGACGAGCGCGAGATCGGCGTCGTCTTACTTGGTAACGACTGGCAGCTACATGCCGGCGACCCAGTCGAACGTACCGGGCGCGTCATGGACGTCCCGGTGGGCGATGGACTGCTGGGCCGCGTCATCGATCCGCTCGGCCGAGCGCTCGATGCCCTCGGGCCGGTGGCGTCGAACACGCGGCTTCCCATCGAGCGCACTGCGGCGCCCATCATGGATCGCGCGCCGGTCACCGTGCCGATTACCACCGGCTTGAAAGTCATCGCTGCGCTCATCCCAATCGGCCGCGGCCAGCGCGAATTGATTCTCGGCGATCGCCAGACCGGCAAGACCGCGATCGCGATCGACGCCGTTCTCAACCAGCGCGGCCAGGATGTCCTGTGTGTGTACTGCGCCATCGGGCAGCGTGCATCCGCCGTTGCCAAGACCGTCGCGACGTTGCGGGAGCGTGGCGCGATCGGCCATACCGTGGTCGTGGTGACCGAGGGCAACGACCCGCCGGGTCTCACGTACATTGCCCCCTATGCCGCGACCAGCATCGCCGAGCATTTCACCGAGGCAGGTCGTGACGTGCTGATTGTGTACGACGATCTCACCCAGCATGCCCGCGCCTATCGCGAACTATCGCTCCTGCTGCGCCGGCCACCCGGCCGCGAAGCGTTTCCCGGCGACATCTTCTATATCCACTCCCGGCTGCTCGAGCGCGCGACACATCTGCGTCCAGAACGCGGAGGGGGGTCGCTCACGGCCCTGCCGATCATCGAAACCGAAGCGCAGGACATGTCCGCCTACATTCCGACGAATCTCATTTCCATCACCGATGGGCAGATCTATCTCTCGCCATCGCTGTTCGAATTGGGCGTGCTGCCCGCGGTCGACGTGGGGAAATCGGTCTCGCGTGTCGGCGGCAAGGCTCAACGGCCGGCGTATCGCGCGGTGACTGGCGACCTCAAGCTCGCCTATGCCCAGTTCGAGGAGTTGGAGACCTTTTCTCGATTTGGCGCGCGCCTGGACGAAGACACCCGCAAGATCATCGAGCATGGGCAGCGCATCCGCGGCTGCCTCAAACAGCCCGAGCGGTCGCCGGTATCAGTGCCCGCGCAAATCACCATCCTGTTAGCGTTGACGGCGGGACTCTTTGATGCGGTCGCACTCGACCGAGATGGTAAACGCCCAGGACGCCGTGCAGACGGCGGCCCGGGATCTACCCGCGGATGTCGTCGCCCGATTGGAAACCGCCGCGCCACTGAGTGATGCCGATCGTCAGACGATGATCGAGATGGCTCGCACCGCACTCGCGCCCTTTCAGCGGAGGCGGACGACCCGTGAGTGACACGACGACCGGTCTGCGGCGAAAGATCTCGAGCGCCGGCGATCTCCGGTCCGTGGTTCGGACGATGAAGGCGCTGGCCGCCGCAAATATCGGACAGTACGAGACAACGGTACGCGCGGTGGCCGATTACGATCGGACGGTGGCCCTGGGCCTGGGTGTCTGCCTTCGTGACCGCGGTCCAGCGACATGGATGGCCGACGACGACACACGGAGTCACGCGCGTGCGATCGATGCGGTCCTGTTCGGGTCCGATCAGGGGCTCGTGGGACAGTTCGATGAGGTCGTGGCCGACTATGCGCTCGAGACGATCGCCGGGTGGCCCGGCGCACCTCGGCTGTGGACGGTGGGTGAGCAGGTGCACGCTCGCCTTCTGGCGGCTGGTCTACGGCCAACGGGACACTTCGCCGTGCCGAACGCGGTCAACGGCATTGTTCCGCTCGTCGGACAGATCCTCGTGGAATACGAAGCCCGCCGCAGTCGTCAGGGAAGCGGAGGCCTCCATCTCTTCTACAACCGCCCTGCACCGGCGGCCGCGTATGTACCGGCTGGCGTGCGTCTGCTACCGCTCGATGAGAACTGGCGCCGCGGAGCCGCGGCGTTCCCCTGGCAGGCGGGACATCTGCCTGAGATTCTCGGCAATGGGACCGCGACCTTGCGCGCGCTCATCCGCGAGTACCTGTTCGTCTCGCTGTTCCAGGCATGCGCCGAGTCCCTGGCGAGCGAGAATGCCAGCCGCCTCACTGCGATGGAACGCGCCGACCGCAACATCGACGACCTGCTGGACACGCTCCATCGCTCGTTCCATCGCGTACGTCAGAGCCGGATTGACGAGGAACTGTTCGACGTCATGGCCGGCTTCGAGGCGCTGGTCGAGCCACGATAGAAGCCGCGGTCGCCCGGCATGACCGTGTTACAGCGCCGCGAATGTCACGACGAACGCAGCAGCTCACCCGCGTGTCGCGCAAGCATGAGATCTTCATTGGTCTTGATGACGCGCACTACAATCGTGCTCGCATCGGTGGAATGGTGTCCGCGGCGGAGGCGTTGCGCTCGGGGTCGAGCGAGAGGCCCATCCACTCGAGTCCGCGCGCGATGCGGTCTCGAATCGGCGCGCTGTGCTCGCCGATGCCTCCGGTGAAGATGAGCGTGTCGAGCCCCCCAAGGGTGACGATCAATCCGCCGAGCGATTTCTTCGCGAGATATCAGAACCGGGCGATCGCGGTGGCCGCCTGCGGATCAGTGGCCTCACGTGCCAGCAGATCGCGCATATCAGAGCTCGTGCCGGAGACGCCCAGCAAGCCGGCGTGGCGGTTGACGAGCCGATCGAGATCGAGTGCGGTGGTGCCTGGTTCCCGCAGGAGATGCAAGAGAACGCCAGGGTCCAGGTCCCCTGTGCGTGTGCCCATCATCAATCCACCTGCCGGCGAGAACCCCATTGTCGTGCCGACGCTGGCGCCGCGGTGCACGGCCGTCAGGCTGGCGCCACTCCCCAGGTGCGCGATCACGATCCGGCCGAGGCCGCAGTCGGGTCGATACGGCCGATGGCGGTCATGACGTATTCGCAGGACAACCCGTGGAAGCCGTATCTCCTCACGCCGTCGTCATGGAAACGCGCAGGCAGCGGATATCGCTGCGCGACCGGAGACATGGAACGGTGGAATGTCGTGTCGAAACACGCGATCTGAGCGATGTTGGGATAGCGGTGAGCAATCGCGTCGACGGCGGCAAGCGCCTGCGGAACGTGATTGGGATCGACCGCGGCAAATCGTCGCAGTTGTGCGATCGCCGTGACGTGATCCACTCCATCGACACGCTGCTCCGCCGCGATATCGCCTACTGCGTCGGTGACACGCAGATGGCCGTCTGACAGGCCGATGCCCTCGACCTGCGCGGAGGCCAGCAGTGTTTCAGTGGCGTCGATGGCGAAGACGGCACCCTTCACAGTCAACGACCCCGTGTTCAGTGTGAGCACCCGACAAGGGGATGTCATCTTTGCTGACGCGATTGTCGCACCGGTTTGCAATGGACGTCACGTCAGGTGAAACACCCGCGTGCCGCCGCCCGTGAATTCATGGACTTCATCCCTGAAGCCGAGTCGAATTGGAAAGGGGCCGACGTCTCGGCCGAGGATCGTGAGTGTCTTGCGCGTAAGCCGCACATCGAGTGCATGCCCACGGTATCGGACTCTCATGTCCAGACGCTCGATGTCCTCCGGAAGCTGGGGATTGAACCGGATCACGTCACCCGTGACTTCGATCCCCGTCGAGACGCGCTGGACCAGATCAACGGTGCCGGCCATGGCGCCCAGGTGCACCCCTTCGGCTGTTGTCCCGCCCTGGATGTCCTTGACGTCGCTCTGCAACGCCTCGGCGAAGTAGCGCATCGACCGCGTCCGGTTCGAGCGCGCGAAGACCCAGGAGTGGACGACGCGGCAAAGCGTGGAGCCATGGGACGTCCGGCCGTCGTAGTAGGCGACCGTGCGCGGGATCATGTCGGCGTCCAGCGTGTACCCGAGTCGCGCGAACAGCGCACGCAGCTCGTCGGCGGAAAAGACGTAGAACAACATCAGCGCATCCGCCTGCTTCGACACCTTGTATCGGTTCGGCGAATCGTGCTCCGCCTCGAGAATCAGATCCAATCGCTGGATGTTGCCGTAGCGCGCCCGATAGCCCTCCCAATCGAGCTCGCGCAGCGTCTCGTACCCTTCGAACTGGCTGATCACGCCGTCGTCGTGCATCGGCACGAACATCCGTCGACTGATGTCGTCCCATCGCGCGAGCTCCTCGCTCGTCACCCCGAGTGATGCCGTCAATTCAGCGCGACGAGCCGACGACAGAAGCGGCAACAGCTCGAAGGCTCGCCACAGTACCCACGCCGCCATCACGTTGGTATAGGCATTGTTCTTCAGACCAGGGACCGCTGCTCCGGGATAGCCTTCGTGAAATTCATCTGGACCGACGACGCCGTGAATCTCATACCGCTGACGAACGTCGTTGAAGTGGGCAATACGGGACCAGAAGCGCGCGATCTCGAGGATCAGCTCGGCACCATAGAACTCCATGAACTCGACGTCCTGCGTGACCTGGAAGTACTGCCACACGTTGTACGCGATCGCGCTGCCGACGTGTCGCTGCAGGTGCGAATGGTCCGGAAGCCAGCGTCCTGAGCGAGGACTGAGGTTCTGGACCTGAGTCACCTCCTCGCCGTTGCTGGCACTCTGCCAGGGAAACATGGCGCCTCTGTACCCCGCCCGCCTCGCAGCCGCCCGCGCCTCGCCGAGCCGTCGATAGCGGTACATCAGCAGAGAGCGCGTGATCTCCGGCATGCGGTAGTTGAAGAAGGGAAAGATGAACAGCTCGTCCCAGAACACGTGCCCCTGATATGCCTCGCCGGTCCAGCCGCGCGCCGGGAGGCCGATGTCGAGCCCGATCGAGTTGGGCGAGACGGTCTGCAACAAATGGAACATGTTGAGCCGGAGCAGCATGAGGACATTGAGGGTTCCGACTTCTGCCGGTCTCAGGTGCACGTCGAAGCGTCTCCACTGGAACTTCCAGGCGCGCGCGTGCTCGCCCAGCAAATCCTCGAACCTGGCCGCCCGCTGCAAAGCGGTTCGGACCGCTCGGAGCGGCTCCGAAATCGCGTCGTCTCGGGACGTATAGAGCGAGACGACCTTCTCGACGCGCAACGTCTCGCCCTCAGCGACATCGACGGCAAGCTCCTGTCCGATGTACCCAGGTTCCTCGACCACGTGCCGCTCGGCGTCCACAGGCTGACCTGCGATGGCGGCCGTCGTCCGGGCCGCCTGTGCCACGTGAAGGTTGGATTGTGACGTTCGGACCAGAAGTGAGAGCGTGTCGCCCTCGGCATCCGCATTCAGCGGCACCAGGTGAACATTTTGGAACGGCCGGTACAGGCGCGCACCGGAATTCGTCACGCGACCGTCGAGGGCCGTTCGGATCGTGATCCGGCCGGACCAGTTGTCCAGGGTGAGCGAGATTTCAAGCGCGGCGAGATGCATATCATGCATCGACACGAATCGTCGCTCGCGCAGCGTGGTGCGGCGGCCACCGTCGTCGAACGTGATCGTTCGGGCCAGCGTGCCGTGCCTCAGATCCAGCTCCTGCCGGTAGGCGGCCAGCGTCACACGGCGCTCGTCGAACCACTCGCTCTCGCCGAGGCGCATTCCCACAGCAAGCCAGTCAGGCAGGTTGACCAGATCCTCCTGCTCGACGACGCGGCCATCAACCTCCGTGGTCGAGCGGTCGTACCCGCCGGCCAGATACGTGCCTGGATAGTGCACATCGTCAGCGACCGACCCGGGTGCGGCGCCGCGCGTCGCGAAGTACCCGTTGGCCAGCGTGCACAGAGCTTCGCGCGTGCCTTCTTGATCGGGATCGAACCCCTCAAAGGCGAGAACCCACGTGGACGGCGCTTCGATCGTGACCTGCACGTCCGCGAGGCTGGCCACGACCACGTCGGCGCCAGCGCGGCGCAAATCCATGGACTGGCCGCCACGATCGACGCCGATGACCAGCCCGAAATTGCCGGCACGCCCGGCCTCCACACCGGCGGTCGCATCTTCGACGACGACCGACCGAGACGGCTCCGATTCCAGACGGCGCATGGCCTCGAGGAATGCATCCGGCTCTGGCTTGCCCTTCAGTGGCATGCGGGTAAGGTCACGGCCATCGACCCGGGCATCGAACAGGTCGGCGATCTTGGCGGCCGCGAGTACGACCTCGCAGTTCTTGCTCGACGAGACGACGGCCGTTTTCACGTCGGCGGCTCGAAGGGTTCGCACGAGCTCGATGGCGGCCTCATAGCGCTCCACGCCATGCGCGCCGAGCTCGTCCAGGAAGTACTGGTCCTTCCGGCTCCCCAGGCCATGGACGCTGCCAACGTCAGGACCGTCATCAGGAACGCCGCGCGGCAGACTTACTCCGCGCGACTCGAGGAATGCGATCACACCATCCTCGCGTGGCTTCCCGTCGACGTACCGGCGATAGTCCACCTCGGCGTCGAACGGAACGAAGGGCTCGCCTGACTCTTTTGATCGCTGCTGAAGGAAACTGTCGAACAGGCGCTTCCACGCCGCCGCGTGGACGCGGGCGGTCCGGGTCAGCACTCCATCGAGATCGAAGAGGACGGCGTCGAAATCTCTCGGCGACAGGCGGACGGTGGTTTGCCCGGCGCGTGCCTCGGATGCCGCCGCGGGCGATGGGTCGGTCACGTCATCACAGTAGTGCGCGGCACTCCCTCGACGCAAAGAACATCCACATTCCGACCGTTTCAAACGCTGGGAGGTATCGCTGACTTTCCAAGTGAGCGGCACGGCGCCAAGGATCCCTTCCGCAATCAGCTTCTCTTCCTGCGATTGCTTCTGAGCGAGACGCGTTTGATGCTCGAGCTGAGCTGAGGGTGGACTCCAGCGCCGCCTGCTGAGCGCTTTGGTTGGCCGCGTCGTGTCTCAGGCGCTGGCGGTGCGCGCCACTGAGGGCCATCCGACCACAGCCATTGAGGTCGCCGAGTATCGGCACTTTTGCGATGGCTGCGTTCGCAATTTCAAGAACCCCTCCGCGCACACAGTGCTCACCAGGCACTGAGCTGCAATAATGGGCTGACCGCCAGTTGCCGGAGAACATTCGAAGGAGCCGCGATCATGCTCGAGAGAATCGAAAGCTTGCCTTCAGACGTCTTGGGACTGCGTGCGAACGGGAAGGTGACGAAGGCTGATTACGAGCAGGTCGTGCTTCCTCTGCTCGAAAACGCTCGCCGTGAAGGCAGGCGTCTTCGATTCGTGTACCAGTTGGGTCCGGAGTTCGGTGGCTTCACCCCCGGCGCCGCGTGGGAGGACTTCCGCATCGGTCTGCAGTACCTGCGCCTGTTCGAGCGTTGCGCGGTCGTCACCGACACCGACTGGGTGCGCACCGCCGCGCGGAGTGTGGCGCCGCTGATGCCGTGTCCGGTGAGAGTGTTTGGCAACGATGCGTTCCAGGAGGCGATCGACTGGCTGACGTCACCGTACCATTCGTCGGTCACGTTTCGGATGATGCCGGAACGGGGCGTTCTTGTGGTCGAGCCGCACGGGAGGCTGCAGGTCCAGGATTTTGACGCGCTTGATGCCGCAGCCGATACGTGGATCGAGTCCGCTGAGGGCTCGCTGAGGGGCATCGTCGTCCACGCGCGGCAGTTTCCGGGATGGGAAAATCTGGGTAGCCTTCTACGCCACGTTCGCTTCGTTCGCGATCATCATCGCAAGATTCGTCGTGTCGCACTGGCGGTCGATGGCGCTGTGGCTCACATCACCCCCGCGCTCGTTGATCACTTCGTGCAGGCGGAGTTGAAGCAGTTCAGCGCCGCCGATCTCGAGGCGGCTATCGTATGGGCCGGTGCGCAACCTCCTCACGACACAACCAGCGCATGAATCAAGGGGTGTCCATCACGATCTCGCTCAAATCACCAGCTCAGGCCATGCACAGCGCGAACACCTCCTGGGATTGACGTACGCTAATAGGAGATCGCGCAGAGGACCGATTCCGGCCGAAGGGAGAGCCCATGGCAAGGACCATGAGGACGTTTGTCATAAAGTCGATCGGGACCGTCGGCATCATCGAAAAGCCAGTGCTCCACGACCCGGGCCCGAACGTCGCGATCGTAAAGACGACGAGGGCGCTGATCTGCAACTCGGACACACATACCGTCGCCGGTGCCATCGGCGAGCGGCATGACTTGACGCTGGGACATGAAGCCGTCGGCGTCGTCCATAAATTGGGCGGAGAAGTGAAGAGCGTGAAGGAGGGAGACCGGGTCGCCGTGAACGCGATCACGCCGTGCTAACCCATGATTGCGTTCGACTAGCCCATCTGTCGAAGACAACGGATCATCGGCATAGGACTGCACACGGGCTTCCCGGCGTACATGTTGGTCTGCAGAACGCCCTCGAACAACCCGCTATTTCTGACGGCCGACCCGCCGGACCACAAGCGTCGATTTCGCCTATTGTGGAGTTCCGAGGTTTAGTGGAGACCCTTTCGAAGCGGCTCTCGATTCTTGTAGATCTGTTTCTTCGCATCGCTGCCGTACTGGGTGCCCTGATCGGAATGAATCAGGGTGCCGCGTGGTCGGCGTCGCCGCACCGCCATCAGCACGGCATTGAGCACGAGCTCGCGGTGAATCGTCGGCGCCGTCGCCCACCCGACAATCAGGCGCGAGAACAGATCCAGGACGACGGCCAGATACAGCCCTCCCTGCCACGTGCGAATGTAGGTGATATCGGTCACCCACGTCGAGACGCATCGACCGCTGCTGTTCTCGCTTGCGTACCGGATGCTCGGCAGCGCCAGCGACGCCGAGGATGTCATTCAGGACGCGTGGCTCCGGGCGCGCCAGGACGAGGACGCCGACGTCCGCTCCCTGCGCGCGTATCTCAGGACCATCGTCACGCGCCTGTGCATCGACCACCTGCGCAGCGCCGAACGGACCCGCATGGAGTATCCGGGTCCGAAAACAATCGAGAGGTGTCGTCATCGCAGGCGAGCTCCGGGCGCCAAAGTGGCGATGACGTGACGAGTTGTGCACGCGCTATACTCAACTCTTTCAAGGAGCGGCAATGGCGAAAATTCAGAGACAGAGGCAGCAGTCGGCCATCGACACGGCCGCGAAATTCGTCGGTCGGACGCTAGGTCAAGCCGAAGGGAGTATCGACGCTTTGAAGGCTCGCCATCCGCACCCCCTCACGGAGGCACATGAGGCATTGACAGCCGGTCAAGAGACGCTCACCGACATCGCTTCACGAACGGCCACGACGACGACCGCGGTCGTCAAGAGAGTGAAGGCGGCCGCCAGGAGCGTAAAGAAAGCCGCTCGCCGCACTCGACGCCGGAGCACGAAGATGGCCGCTGGCGCAAAACGGACGACAAGAAAAGTCGTGAGGCGCGCGAAGAAAGCTGCCCGACGTGCCCGGACGACGGTGTCCCGCGGGACCTCCCGCCTCAGGCGTCTGGGTAAGAAGTGAAGAAATGCTCGCCTGCTGCCCGGCGTCGTGGATCATGGACCGAACCTATGGTGTCGTGATCGCCAACCACGGCCAGTCCTGCTGTTCGAGTTCACGGCCTCTCTTCCAGACATAGTTCCATGCCGGCGGTGAATTCCGGTTGCGGATGAATTGTGCGAGACGACGATGCACCATGGTCAGGTAGGCCGTGCCGGTTCTGTCCTCGGCATCGGCGATTCCGCGATTGTAGGCGCCGATCGCGCGATCGAGATCGCCGCCGCCTTCATCGAGCATCAGGGACATCCATAGCCCGACGAACCGCGTGGCGATCCATGGATTGTCGTATTGATCGTCGTCGAACGCGGCGTCCACCAGACCCTCGGCGTGGAGTTGCCGGAGCCGCTCGCGCGCGTACGCGGATGCCCCGCCAAGCCCGATGTCACGGCTGCCATCGGGATTCACGAACGTGGCCCGATGCTCGAACCAGGACTCGGTCATCACCACGGCGGCGAGTGTATCGGCGACGGCGCCAGGCCGCAATCCGTACTTGACGCCAACTTTGTAGTACCCGGCCCAGTAGGCCACCATATTCCGGTACGCCACGGTGCGGACTGGTTGAGGTACGCCGTCCCAGTCGTCGGCATTCATCCCGTCCCACGCGGGCGGGTTCGCCAATATGCTCTGATACCGTTCCAGCATCCGGTCGAGGCCCTCGCGCAGGAGCGGCTCCGGCACGCCATTCCACTCGGCGAGATGCATGCTGCGCCACAACGTGACGTTGAAGCGGATGTCGTCCGCCGTCGTGTGCCAGGGTACCTTCTGGCTTCCCACCGTGAAGACGACCGTCACCGGCGTTGTGTCAAACAAGGAGCTCAGGAGATCCGGCCGGGGGACGGTGGGCAGCGTGGTGTGCAGCGAGTGGCGCAACCACACGCAGCTTGCCATTGCGCAGGCGACCAGGGCGGCCAAGAGTGCAAGTCCCCGAGTATGTCGAAGTCGCATGCTGGCGCAGCCCGCCGATTGGGACGCTGCCCCGATCATATATCCTGTCCGAGAGGTGCAATGGCTATGGAGCGTCCGCGACCGGTGTAAGTGGCGCTCAGGCGCGATCGCTGGAAACGCATTCAGGTCAAGGGTCGAGCCGAGGTTCTGCCGGTGAGCCGCAACTACCTGCATCTGTTCCGGCAGATGTAACCGCCGTTCCTCCGCGCGAATCCGCTCTTCGTCGCAAGCTGGTTGTTCGACCGTACGCGTGCCGCCACTCTGTTGGCGTGCATGTCAAGCAGACGCCCGCATCGCAGGCGGGCCCACCGTCGGCGCTGCGCGAGCTCGGATTCGACCGGCGCAGAATCGAACAGAGGGAATATCTATGAAGCAAAGCGCAATCGTGGTCGTCACGTCTCTGCTCTCGATCCTCTTGCTGACGCTTCACATTACGGACGACATCGTCCGTGGAATATCGAAGGCCGAGCCCTCGAACACTGCGCTGCTCGTCCTCGTCGTCTTCCTGTACGGGACGCTGGTCCTTGCCGAACGGCGATCGGGGTACCTCATCATGCTGTTCGTCGGGTTGTTCGCGGCAGGCATGCCCGTCATCCACATGCGGGGCGCACATTACGGCGACATCGCCAACTCCGCCGGCGGCTTCTTCTTCGTCTGGACACTCTGGGCGCTCGGCGGGCTCGGGGGGCTCACCTTCATCCTCTCGGTGCGCGGACTCTGGAGTCTGCGACGGGGCCAGCCGAGGTAGTCCATGCTCTTACCAAGAAGAGTCTTGCAAGAGTCGTCACGCTAGGGTTCATAGGCTTTGGCCATCGAGCGGGAGGGCGGCCGCATCGGGGGCTTCGAAAAAGGCGGGCTTGGCGTCGCTTCGGGCGTCGTCGCAGCCGGCCATCACCTTCATCCTCAGGGCCCAACATTCCAGCGTCGCAAGACCGTCTCGCAGTTTTCCCGGTGCAGACCATGGCCATGAAAAGAGTTCTACGTGTTCTACGTGTCTGCCTCTTGAGCCTGGTGGTCATTGTTGGCTTGTGTGGTGCGCTTTTCGGCTACTTCGTCTATTCGGCTGCGCCCGAGGTTCCACAACTGTCCGGCACGCTCACCAAGGACACCATCGAGGTGGACGGACTGAGGCGGACGTACCGGACCTACGTCCCGCAGGGCCTGGCGAAAGGAGCACCGCTGGTGCTGGTGATGCACGGCTCTGGAGAAAACGGCGCGCAAATACGGATAGAAACGGGATATGGGTTCGATCGCAGTGCCGACACACATGGTTTTACGGTCGTCTACCCCGATGCGTACGAGGGCGATTGGGAGGCGTGCAACATTGTCGGCCGCCTCAGCACCAAAAGGCTCACCATCGACGATGTGGACTTCTTGTCGCGGTTGGTCGACAAGCTCATTCGCGACATCGGCGTCGACCCAGGCCGGATGTTTGCGGCCGGCAGTTCCCGTGGCGGTTCGATGGCAATTCGTCTGGCGCTCGAAGCTCCCTCCCGCTTTCGCGCGGTTGCGGCGGTGTCGGCAAACGTCCCGACGCCAGAGAACTTCAGATGCAAGCCCGCGGGCCACAGCGCGTCCATCTTGATCATGAACGGTACGCGGGATCCGTTGATGCCCTTCGACGGTGGAGAGGTGAGCCTATTCGGCTTGTTCTACAAGAATGGCAAAGTCCGGTCGTCGCGAGAGTCAGGTCAATATTTTGCGGACCTCAACCACATCGCCGACGCGCCTTTAACGAACGAGACCAACGTCGCCGACGGTGTTCGCGTCGAGCAGGTGCTCTGGCGAAACGACCTCAAAGTGGAGGTGGAACTCGTTGCCATTCATGGCGGCGGACATGGCATCCCGCAGCCATACCGGCGCCGACCGCGACTATTGGGTTCGTTATTGTTGGGTCCGTCGCCCAGGGAGCCGAATGGACCGGAGATGATCTGGGCCTTCTTCGAGCGACAGCGGCGATGAGCCAGGAATATCAAAGATCCAGGGCCGCGTGGACGTGTACTGACTGAGCGGTTTACCTGTCACATCGCTCGAGTTCATATGCGCGTGGCACACTCGTCAGTTCAGTGAGGTCGCGAGGCCCTCGCGAGGCCGACATGGCGGCGTTCTTGCGCAAGCACGACCCTGATCGACTGCTTCGAGACGGCGCTCATCTGAACAACGGAGGAGGCATCGTGCGTATCGTCGTGCTGGGCGGGGGATTTGGCGGCGTGACCACGACGCGTGCCCTCGAGTCGCTGCTGCGCCGGCGCGGAGACGTCGAGATCACGCTCGTCAGCCGACAAAACTTCTTCGTCATCACGCCGCTTCTGTTCGAAGCCTGCTCCGGAAGGCTGGAACTGCGGCACTGCGCGCAGGCGATCCGTCCCGCTCTCCGATTGGCCCGCTTTGTCGAAGCGACGATTGAAGAGGTCGACGTTCAGCACCAGATCGTTCGCGCCGTCGCCGGCGAGGGACGCGGGTGTGACCTGCCGTACCGACCATCTCGTCGTCGCGCTCGGCGCGTCCACCAACGATGAGCTGATTCCCGGCTCGTCGAATGCGCTCACGTTCAAGACGATGGCGGATGCGCTGGTGCTGAGAAACCACCTGATCGAACAATTCGAACGAGCCGATGCGACCTCCGAGCCGGGAGCACGTCGAGGCTGTCTCACCGTGGTCGTGATCGGCGGCGGCCTCGTCGGCATCGAGCTGCTGGGCGAGCTCACCGCGTTCGCCGACGACGTGTTGCGCTTCTATCCTCGCATTCGACGCCACGACGTTCGCTTCCTGCTGTTCGAGGCCGGCGCTCGCGTCCTGCGCGAGATCGACGCGAAGCTGGCGGATGTGGCCGTGCGGGTGCTCCGGCAGCGCGGTGCCGACATCCGTGTGTCGACGCCCGTTCGGGCGATCGAAGCGGGTCGTGTCCGTCTCGCGAATGAGATCATCGACGCGGGCACGACGGTGCTGGTGACGGGGACCGTGCCAAGCGACGTCGCCGCGGCGATTCCCGTGGTGCACGATCAACGTGGCCGAATCGCCGTCGATGGCACGATGAGGAGCCGCAGCCATCCGCAGGTGTGGTCGTTGGGCGACTGCGCGGCGATTCCCGGACCGGATGGCCGGATGTATCCAGCCCTCGCCCAGCATACCGTCCGCGAGGCGCGACACCTCGCGCGCAATATCCATGCGGTCATCGAAGCGCGCCCCCCGACGCCGTTCGTGTACCACGCGCTGGGAACGATGGCCTCGCTCGGGCACACGCAAGCCGTCGCGCGCGTGAATGGCGTGCGCCTGACCGGGTTCGTCGCCTGGTGGATCCGACGGACGTATTACTTGTTTCAGATGCCTCGCTGGGACCGGCGCCTGCGCATCGTGTTCGATTGGACGATCGCGCTGTTCTTCCGGCCGGATATCACCAAGGTCGAGTTGCGGGTCGAGCGGGAACAGGTGCGTGGAAGACGCGACATGGTCGCCGCCTTCGTTGAGAAGGCCCGTCATGGCAGGCACGAGTGACCAAGAGGCCTCGTCAGGCGGGTGGCGCGGCCATACTGAAGCGCCTATAATCCGCGTCGTGCAACCGAGCCGCTGGCGGATTCCCATCGGCGCCGTTCTCGTTCACGTCAGCATCGGATCGGTCTATGCGTGGAGCACGTTCAACCGACCCATCCAGGCGCTGTTTCCCGATGCGCCATGGTGGTTCAGCCCGCCCTACATCACGTTCACCACCGCGCTCGCGCTGCTCGGTCTCAGCGCCGCGTTCGCCGGACCGTGGGTCGAACGGCGCGGTCCGCGGGCGGCGGCAACGGCAGCGGCGCTGTTCTTCGGTGCGGGCCTCGTCGTGGGCGGCATCGGCCTGGCGATGCGACAGCCGTTCCTCGTCTTTCTCGGGATGGGAATCATCGGCGGCATCGGCTGCGGGCTCGGCTACATCTCGCCGGTGAGCATGCTCGTGAAGTGGTTTCCCGATCGGCGCGGCATGGCAACCGGGATGGCGATCATGGGCTTCGGCGGCGGCGCGTTCGTCGCCGGCTACCTGAACGTCTTCTTCATGGATCGGTTCGGCGTGGCGCCGACGGTCATGACGCTCGGCGTCGTGTATCTCGCGGTGATGCTGAGCGGGTCTCGCCTGATGGCGTCGCCTCCGCCAGGATGGCAGCCCGCGGGATGGACGCCTCCCGCGCAGACGAACCCGATGATCGCGGAGAGCAGTGTCAGCCGCAACGACGCGATCCGCACGCCGCAGTTCTATCTGCTGTGGGGCATCCTCTTCATCAATGTCACGGCGGGCATCGGCATCCTGGCGCAGGCCTCGCCGATGATGCAGGACATGTTCAAGCGCACGCCGCTCCAAGCGGGTGCGGTCGTTTCGCTCATCAGCCTCTTCAACGCCGGAGGCCGCTTCATGTGGGCCTCGGGATCAGACTACATCGGCCGCCGCAACACCTACACCATCTTCTTCGTCATCCAGTTCTTCCTGTTCCTGCTGATTCCGCGCCTCGCGGCCAGCGGCAACTGGTGGCTCTTCCAGGCCAGCCTCTTTGTCGTCTTCACGATGTACGGCGGCGGGTTCGCGACGATCCCGGCGTTCCTCGCCGACATCTTCGGCCCACAGAACGTCGGCGCGATTCACGGCGCCCTGCTGACCGCGTGGACGGCCGCCGCGATTGCGGGGCCGGTGATCATCACCGAGCTTTCGAAGCGTGCGAAAGCGGCGCTGGCGCCGGGGGCGGATCGTGTGAGTATCTACGACACGCCGCTGCAGGTGCTCGCGGGTCTGCTTGCCGTCGGCTTCGTATTGACCCTGCTGGTGCGGCCCCTTCGTGCGAAGGCGCAGTCGGCCGGCGCTCGAGCGCCTGTCACCGCCTGAGGGACGGTATGACACAGGGGTAGCAGCCCATACGCCGATCAGGAACAACACCACGGCAGCGGCGCCCATGGCATGGACGCCGGCGGAGGCTCATTTCCATCTCAGGCCTACGCGATGCAGCATTTGCGCGCTGCGCATATTGCCGGGCTATGCTTACTTGTGGACGTGACGACGCCGCGCAACCCGCGCTACGTGGGCATTCTCGCGCTCGCGTCCTGTCTTATTTTGATCGGCGGGTGGCTGGCACGACCTCGCGATCTTCCGCAGAATCCTCCGGCAGTCCCGTCCGACACAGAGCTGGAGCAACTGGCCAGACGCACCGAGCGTCGCTCGCTCGACAGCATGGCGAAGTATTTCGCGGGAGTCGCCACGGATGTCGATGCGTCGGTCGCCTTCGTGCGAGCCACGCAGGTCAGCGGCATCATCTGGGATGAGCAACGCATCGTCACGCCGCCGATCGCAGGGAGGAACGCCGCCCGCGCGGCGAGTTTCGCCGCGGCGTCCACCGAGGTCGACGGCCAGCTCGCCATCTGGGGGCCGAACCTCCCGCTGGCCGCTGTCGCTTTCGATCGGAAGCCAGAACTGACGCCAGCCCGTCGCGCGCCTTCGCTGCCGCAGTCAGGGGAATGGCTCGTCGCTGTCTGGCGAACCGACAGCGCGCCGGCGTTCGCCGCCGGTAACTTTCGTCAAACACTCGCGACAGCATGCGGTGTGACACCGGTCGACGAGGTGGTATCGAGCCTGGTACTCATGGGGCCGATGCTTGGCGGCGGACTGTTCGATCTTGACGGCCATCTGGTCGCGATGATTCTTCCGTGCGACGGCCGCATCATTGCCATATCGACCGCAAGCATTGAGCGCGCCCTCGCGGCCGCGAATACCATCGAGCAGCGCCTGCGCGCTAGCTACGGACTTGGACTCGAGCCGCTGTCCCCGGCGGAACAGAACTATTTCAAGACCACCGAGGGCCTTCTCGTGCGGGAAGTCTGGACCGGCTATGCCGGTGACGGCCTGAGAGCGGGCGATGTCATCATGGCTGTGAACGGACTCGACATCACCGGCGTCAACGATTTACGCGCGTTGACGGCCTCCTCGGACGCGTCGGTCGAGCTCACCATTCTTCGCGGATCGAAGCGGGTGACAATCGCGCTGGCAGGCAACGGGGTGGAGGCGCTTCCGGTAGCCGAGCCGGCCGGCGCCGGTGTGATCATGCAATCGTCGCCAACCGCGTATCGAATAGAGTCGGTGCGGCCGGGCAGCCCCGCCGCGCGGGCCGGAGTCCTGGCGGGCGATCGGCTCGTGCGGATCGATCAATCCGACCCGCGGAACCTGACTCAGATCAACCGACTCGTAAACGGCGACCAACGGTTGCCGATGTGGCTGGAAGTCGAGCGCGGGCCTCGCCGGTTGGGCATGCTCGTACGCTAAGAGGCACGACACGTGAATGAACTGACCTCCATCGGCCTGATTCTGCTGTTGGCGCTGATGGCCGGACACCTGGTGAAGGTGCTTCGGATCCCGGAGGTGACTGGTTACATCCTCGTCGGTGTTGCGCTGGGGCCGTCGGTCCTCGGATGGCTCAGTCAGGACAACCTGGTCGCGCTCGGCGTCCTGAGTGAAGTGGCCCTCGGGCTCATCCTCTTCTCCGTGGGTTCGGTCTTTGAATTTTCACTCTTTCGTCGCATCGGCCGTCAGGTCGTCCTGGTCACGCTCGTCGAGTCGACGTTGGCCGCGACGCTGGTGACGGCCGGCGCCTTGTGGTTCGGTCAATCGTGGGCGATCTCCCTGCTGCTCGGTGCCATCGCCACGGCCACGGCCCCGGCCTCGACGTTGATGGTGATTCGCGAATGCGACAGCGCCGGACCGCTTACGGACAATGTGCTCGGCATCATCGCGGTCAACAACCTGCTCTGCATCTCGGTGTTCGGTCTCGTCGCCGCCGGCATCGATCTGACGATCGGCCTCGAAGGGCTCGCCAAGAGCGAGATGGTGTACCGGTCGGTGTTCTGGTTTTCGTGGGAGCTGGTCGGCTCTGCCGCCCTGGGTTATCTGGTGGGCCTGCTGCTGGCGGGATGGTCGGCTCACGTAACCGAGAGCGGCGAAATGTTGATCCTGCTGGCAGGATCAATCCTGTTCTGCGTGGGTGTCTCGAGAGCGCTGAATCTCTCCCCGCTCGTGACCAGTCTCGCTGTCGGTGCCACGATGGTCAATCTGGCAGACCGGAGCCGTCACTTGTTCGGCGCGCTGTCGCACACCGATCCGCCGTTTTACGCGATCTTCTTCGTGATCGCCGGCGCCGAACTCGACGTGAGCCGCGTTCCGGCGATGGGATTGCTCGGTGTGGTCTATATCGTCGGCCGGGCGGGCGGCAAATTCGCGGGCGCGCGACTCGCCGCCTGGCGGCTCGGGCTCGAGCCAACGGTGCGCACCTTCCTGGGCTTTGCCTTGCAAGCGCAGGCCGGACTGGCGGTCGGCTTGACGCTCGCGGTCAATGGCCGTTACCCGCAGTTTGCCCCCGTCGTCACGACGATTGTCCTCGCGTCGGTCGCGGTGTTTGAGATGATTGGGCCCGCAAGCACCCGGTTTGCGCTGGTTCAGGCGGGTGAGGCCGGGCTGGCGAGGCAGCCCATACCGGCGCCCCGGTCGCCCGATCTCTGATGCCTTGGAGACTAGCATGAAAAGAGCTCTTGCGATCGTCGTGCTCATCCTCGTTGCCCTGGCGTACGCCGCGGGATTCTGGCCAGAGCGTCGACGGCTCATCGAGGTCGAGAGCCAGTTGCAGACGGTGCAAGATCGTGTCGCCGTCGCCGACGAGCGCATCCGACTTGGAGAAGTGCTGGGACAGCTCCTCCGTCTCTCGGACGCCGTCAACGCCAGGAACTACGGTGAGGCCGCCGCACTCTCATCGTCGTTCTTCGACCGCGTTCGCACCGAGGCCGCCCAGGCAGACGGACCCGAAGCCAAGGCGGCCCTGCAAGGCATTCTGACAAAGCGCGATCAGGCGACCACGGCGATTGCGGGCAGCGATCCATCACTGGCGGCGACACTGAAGGAATTCGAGCTGAGTCTGAGGCGGGCCTTGGGGTATCCGGTCAGTCTTTCGTAGCTCGGGAAATCACGCGCTCCTGGAGATGGGGGCGGCCGGCGACTCAGCCGATGTCTCTCGATAGTCGATCGTCCGAATCGGAAAAGGAATGACGATGCCCTCCTGTTCGAATCGGGCATGCAGGCGTTTGATGAATTCGTGTTTGATCAGATACTGATCCACGAATTCGTGGGCCCTGAGAATGACCGTGAAATTGATGCTCGAGTCGGCAAAGGTGTGAAAGCGAACGAACGGTTCGAAGTCGGGGACGCCACCCTTCACGTCCGTCATGACCTCTCGGGCGACTGAGGCAACGACACGCTCGACCTGATCGAGATCAGACGCGTAATCGACGCCCACCTCCACGAGCACGGCCAAATCTCGAGACGGCAGGTAATGATTGATCAGGATGGCCTGGGCCAGCTTCGCGTTCGGCACCAGGACGAGGTTGTTGGCCAGCATGCGCAGGCGGGTGGACCTCCAACTGAAGTCGACGACGTAGCCCTCCTGCCCGGAGTCGAGCTTCAGGTAGTCGCCGACACGGATCTGGCCTGCCAGGGTGATGAAGACGCCGGCAAAAAAATTCGCGAGTGGCTCCTGCAGGGCGAGCGCGACCGCCAGGCCACCGACACCGAGTGCGGTCAACATCGGCGCGATCGACAACCCCAGGCCGTTGAGAACGATCAACAGGCCCAGCACCGCGATCAGCCCCCAGGCGATATTGCGGGTCAAGCTGCTGACCGGTAACGCGGGCGCCAGGATCGCGCCATAGCTGTCCACGACCCGGCTGGCGATGGTCGCCGCGACCAGTGTGACCGAGAGCGAGCCAACGACGAACAACGTCCGCTCCACCAGCACCCGGGCCTCTGGAGTCAATGGCCAGTATCCCGCTGCCAGCCAGATCGCGATGAGGAGGCACCACCACGGCAGGCGTCGGCGAGTCACGTCCGCGGCGGTGTCGACCCACACGGCATGACGACTTGGCAGCCAGACCGAGACACGGGAGACGACGACCGCACTCAGCACCCGGCCAATGCCCCAGCCCAACGCGATGGTGGCAATCGTCCACAGCGCCCGCGGTCCCCAGACCGGCCAATAACCGAAGCTCGTCATGTCGTTCGTCTCCTCCTGCGCTCGGACACTCGCGGTCGCGCCGTCGCGAGCATCATCACGGCCAGCTGCATGAAGCGAAAGAGATCGGGCAGCACGAACCGGTGACGAGGCGTGATGACGTCATGGTGCTGTGATGAGCACGACATATTAGTTTGAACTCAAACTAATATCATGATATCATAAAGACCATGACGCCCAACCGACTGCTCATCGTCTCGAACCGGTTGCCTGTCACCGCTGGCATCGATGCCGGTGGCGTGCGCTTGACCGCGACCAGCGGCGGCCTGGCGACCGGATTGCGGTCCTGGCATGAAGGCTCGAGCGGGAGATGGATCGGATGGCCCGGCGATGTCTCGCGGTTTACTTCGCCGCAACGCGCGAATCTGGACGAACAACTCCGCGCACGTGCGATCGTGCCGGTGTACCTATCGCGCGAGCACATCGAGCGGTTCTATCACGGCTTTTCCAATCGAGTGCTCTGGCCGCTGTTTCACTACTTGATCGACCGTGTCCCGGTCGATGCGAGAGGCTGGGAGGCGTACCGGGAAGTGAACGAAGCCTTCGCGGAGGTGGTGATTCGAGAGCACCGCGCCGGAGACCTGATCTGGATCCACGACTATCAGCTGATGCTGCTGCCGGCGCTGATCCGGGAGCGCGTGCCGAACGCACGGGTCGGATTTTTTCTTCACATCCCATTCCCCTCGTCAGAGGTCTTCCGCGTCCTGCCGTGGCGTCGTGAGATCCTGAACGGGCTGCTGGGTGCCGACCTCCTCGGGTTTCACACCTTTGCCTATCTTCGCCACTTCGTCGCCTCTCTGCTGCATGTGGACGGGATCGAGGCGGACATCGATCGGGTCCGCGTCGGCCAGCGGGAGGTTCGGCTCGGCGTGTTTCCGATGGGGGTCGACGCGGCGCAATTTGCCGAGCTGGCGCGAAGCCCGGAAGTGGTCGCCGAAACGGCGGCGATTCGCGACGAAGCCGGCAACCGGCGAATCGTGCTCGGCGTCGATCGTCTCGACTATACCAAGGGCATTCCGCGCCGATTGGAGGCGGTCGAGCGCATGCTCGCGCGCACACCGGGCCTGTGTGACTCGCTTCGATACATCCAGGTGGCGGTTCCCTCACGCGGCGAGGTGGATTCTTACCAGCGATTCAAGCGACAGGTCGAAGAACGAGTCGGGCGGATCAACGGCGCATTCGGAACGCTCCGGTCCACGCCAGTGCACTACATGCACCGCGCGGTGTCGCTCGAGCAGCTGGTAGCCCTCTATTGTGCCGCGGACGTGATGCTCGTGACGCCGCTGCGCGATGGCATGAACCTGGTGGCAAAGGAGTTCGTCGCGTCGAGGAACGACGAGGACGGTGTCCTGGTGCTGAGCGAATTCGCGGGTGCGGCGGCGGAACTCGACGGAGCGCTGGTGATCAATCCATATGATGTCGAGGCCGTGGCCAATGGGATCGAGCGGGCACTCGGGTTGACGGTCGAGGAACGTCGGGCGCGAATGAACGGTCTGCGGCGTCGGGTGCGTGAGTACGACGTCCATGCGTGGGCGAGCTCGTTCATCGCGCAACTGGATGCGGCCCGGCCGTTCGGACGATCGTCGGTGATCGCGCCAGAGCCCAGCCTCGTCACCGCTCTGTCCGATGCGCGACGGGCGCAGCATCTTCGGTTGCTGCTGGACTACGACGGGACACTGGTTCCGTTCGCGCCTTCGCCCGAACTGGCCGCACCGGATGGGGCGCTTCTGTCATTGCTGGCGGAGATCGCCGCGCTGCCGGGCGTGGACCTCGACATTGTCAGCGGTCGGCCACGTGAGACTCTGGAAGAGTGGTTCGGTTCGCTGCCGCTGGCGTTATGGGCTGAGCATGGTTTCTGGCATCGGCCGAGTCCGGAAACGCCCTGGTGCCCGGCGGCGAACGTCGATCTGGATTGGATGACGCGACTCCGACCGATCCTGGAGCAGTTCACGGGGAGTACACCTGGATCCCGGATCGAACTCAAGAACGCCTCGGTCGCGTGGCATTACCGAGGGGCCCAACCCGAATTCGGCTCACGCCAGGCGCATGAACTGAGCATGCTGCTGGGCGAGGCCTTGCGCAATCAACCCGTCGAGGTGCTGGAAGGCAACAAGGTGATCGAGGTGCGGTTGCGGGGGATCAGCAAGGCGGTGGTCGCGGACCAGATCGAGAGGGCGGCGATACCCCACACCGCCGTGATCGCCATCGGCGACGATCGCACCGACGAGGATCTGTTTCGTGCCCTGCCGAGGTCGTGCGTGACCGTCGCCGTTGGCAGGCAGTCCACCTGTGCGCGGTTCCGGGTCGAGGACTACCGTGCCGTGAGGGCATTGCTGCGTCGCCTGCTACCCCTTCAGGCGACTCCGGTTGACGACAGAAGGCGCGGTCGGCCGATGGCGTTCGCATCAACTACGTGACGCAGACGCTGAAGCCGGACACTACAGTTCTACACTGCATCGAAAACCGCTTAGTTAGCGGTCGAATTCAATCCAGCGGCCGCGACTGCTCGACGCTCACGACGCGGAGCGCCGGCCGCGCCGCGGGGAACTCAAATCACCGAGGCACCGATCACGATCCGCTGCACCCGGCCATGCGGAATGCGCCGATCTTCGACGAATAGGTCTCGGCGCCCTTGCGCAGGTAGTCGCCGACGTACCAGATGGTGCAATCGTCGCTCGGGTCGACCGCCGTCTGGGTGTAGTCCTCCCACCGCACCGCATCCTGCGCGGCCTCACCGGCGACCAGCACCGTTTCGCGCAGCGTGAGCGAGCCGGGCGGATCGGCGGCGAGCCGGCCCGCGAACCGCTGGCCCGCGAAATGCGGCGTACCGCCGAACGAGTAGCCAATCCCGATGTTGCCCAGCCGATCGATTGCCGGACTCGCCAACCAGCGGTAGAACCTGTCCGGGGCGTAGGTGCCCTGCTGATGCAGCGCGACCTCACGGTGTGGGTCGATCCGGAATTCGTACCACCTGACGCCACCGGCGCCCGCGGTGGTGTCGACCGAATGCACGGCCACGATCGATTCCTGGGCAGCGATGCGCCGGTAGACGACGCGCGCCATGATCTTGTCCCCCTGCGCGTCGAGGCGACGCTCGATGCCCGGCTGCGGCACGCAGTTGGACAACTGGCCATCACACAGATAGCGATAGGGGGCGACACGAATCTTCTTCGGACCGGTCACTTTCGTCTGTGCGGGTTGCTTCCAGTCGACGTGAAACTGCCAGACGTCGATCGAATCGGCCTCGACGATCCTGTCGAGCTGCGTGCCTCCGGCCGCCAGCATCACGTTCGGCGCGCCGGCCGGCGGAAGACTCCGGCCATCGATATCGGCGTTGTTGAGGAAGTTGACGTTTTCGACGATGACGCACTGCTCGGTGGCGGGCTCACCCTCGAGCATCCTGGCCCGATCGGCCACGCAGGCGTGCTTCTGGGTAGCGACGTGCTCGGAAATCCGATCGTCGCTGGTGCTGGTCGGCACGTAGTAGCCGTCGGCCCAGATCGCCGGACGCGGATAATCGGGAAAGAGCGGCCGGAGAAACTCGTAGCGAACGTAGCTGCCGAGCGGATCGGAACCGGTGCTCACGGCGTAACACATCGAATACGGTCCCGTCGGCGACTCATCACGCCGGCCGGCGGCCCGGTTCTGCGCAGCGACGTCGGTCGCCGCTCCCGGTGGAGACGGCGCCGGCTGAAACAGCGGCACCGCCGGGCCCGGCTGGCTTGGCCGTCCCGGCGGACTGACATACGCCGGCTCGCCGCCCTTCCATAGGCCCGGTTGATCCGGTCGATCGCCGGCGCGCGAGAACACCGGCATCACAATCAGCCAGCGATTCGCGAGCTGGTCGTAGCGGACGACCGCGTCGCCGTTGTTGCGCGACTCGCAGGCGCCGCCAAATCCCTTGAACACGTTGTTGGTCGGCAGCGGTCCATAGAGCGGCTTGCCGGTGGTGTCGAACCGGCTGCCCTTCTTGGCAAAAATCGCCATCCGCGTGTTCACCGTTTGCACGATGTGATCCGGACCGACGGCGAGACTGTTGTCCGACGGATTGCGGAGGAGCGCGGTGCCTTGCGGGCCGATGAAGCCGGCGCCGAGACCGTCGAAGCTGGCAACCAGTTTCGCCGGCGGCCGGCTTCCCGCAGACGTTTGTTCAATCGCGCCGCCGCCAGCAGGCGCGACGATCACCGGAACAGCCGGAGACGGCGACTGCATCAGAGCCGCCGCCGACAATCCGAGCACCAGGCCGAGAGACACGAGGAGGCGGAAACGATGGTGCATCAGGCTGGCTCCTGTCGCGCGAATCATTTCTTCCGGAGCCCTGGCTCCCGCATCACCTGCTCGATGGCGTCGATCTCGATCGGCACGAACGCGGACAGGTTTTCATATCCGGTGTCGGTGATGAGGATCATGTCCTCGAGGCGGATCCCGATATGCTCCTCGGGGATCAGCATCGCCGGTTCGATCGTGAAGATCTGTCCAGGCTCGAGCGTGTCCGGAGGCGTGCCGACGTCGTGTACCTCCATCCCCACCGCGTGGCCGAGGCTGGTCGCGTGTCCGCCGCGATAGCGATCGACGAAGGCTTCCGCCGCGGCCCGTATTCGAGCGTCGGCAACGGGGGACTCCCGCAGCACGCGATCCATCTTGACCACCGCCTCCATGACGACGTCGCGCGGCGAGCGATGGACGTTGATCGAGGTCATCAGCGCCCGATAGAGCGCCAGGTAGGTCGTGTAGAACTCGCGTTGCCGCGGGCTGAACGTGCCGTTGGCCGGGAAGACGCGCGTCACGTCGGACTGGTAGTACTTGTAGTCGGGGGCGTAGTCGAATTGCACCAGATCGCCGTCGTGAAGCCTGGCGGTGTTGCGGTGATAGTGCGAGTACCAGGTGTTGGCGCCGGTGGCAATCAGCGCGAAATAGGATCCGCCGTAGGCGCCGAACTGCTTGAAGACGAACTCGGCGTCCGCCTGCAGTTCGTATTCGTAGCGGCCTGGCGCGGCGTCGCGCATCGCGGCCATGATCGCCAGCCCGGTGATCTTCGTCGCCTCGCGGACGATCGCGATCTCGCGCGGGCTCTTGATCGCGCGCAATCGGTCGAGAACCGGATCGAGGTCCTTGATGACCGACCGCGGAGATGCCGCCGTCAGCTTCGCGATGAAGGCCTGCTCGCGCGAGGATCGGCCGTCCCACGGATCCTCCCGCGTCGCTCGCGCCGCCGCCACGGCATCCGACGCCGACGCCTCGCCGAGGACCTCGGGCCGGAACGGTGTATAGAATGTGCGGCCGTCGCGCGCCAGCGCGGCCACGACCGCGGCGAATTCCTCGCGCACCAGCACGGCGTCGATTCCGGTCGCCCGCGCCGCCTCACCGCCCGGATGCAGCGCTGGTCCGAACATCCGCTGCTCGCGCCGTTGGTCGAACGCCTTCACGAACAGCGTCGTCCGCCTGCTGCGCCCGTCTATCATGAGGATCGCACGGGGCTCGGCCACGCCGGTCAGGTAGAAGAACTGGTTGTTCTGCCGGAACGGCTGCTCGCCGGGACGCTCGGTGGCCCCCTGGAGTATGGCGACCGCCTCGCCGATCTGCTCGACGACCCGGGCTCGGCGCGCGGCGAACTCCTCGACCGGGAAGACATCGGCGCCGCTGAAGACCGGCTGGGCGCTCGGCCACGAGGTGAAGACGAGCAGCGATGCGATCGCCGCCAGCGGCGCGACGCTCATCGGACGCGGGCGGACACCACCGGCGGCTCGGCGTCCGATTGGCGTCACCAAGAGGTTGTCTCTCGCCCGGCCATGTGAACTCCTCCGAATCTCGAAAGGAGTATAGGGCCTCGGACGATTCACGGAATCGGTTTGAGGGAACTGCCAGGGCCTTCGCGCCGCAGTGATGGGCAATCGCCGTGGCACTCGTGAGGGCGGTCGTCGGCCCCCGCCGAACGGGAGGCCTTACGGCTCAGAGACCGACGCCCACCAGCCGACCATCGCGGTGACAGCGCCGACGCTGGCCGCGGCCAGCATCGAGAAGCCCGCAACCCGACTGAGCGCCGCCAGAGCGGCCGAGAGCATCAGCATCAGCAAGAACGAAGCGACGTCGGGGCGTTGCGACAACATACGCACACCTTTTCTCGAAAGTGCGCCGGCATCCTGGGGTCTGTAACGGGTTTCGGCGGCAGTCCCTGGAATCTGTATGGTCCAGGCTGCAGGGCGGCCTGAGCGCAGATGACGCGTCAGCGCGTTGCGGGGGCCCGGTCCAACTCCGCGACCGATGGCGGCATGGGCAGCGGGCAGTGCCGCGAGCGGCGCGCCGCAGTGACCCGATAGATCCGCCGGCCCAGGACGGCTGCTCCGGGAAGATACAGGAGGGGGAGGATCGGCCACGCCATCGGCAGCGCCCATGCCAGCGACCGGTACGCGTCGAAGCCTGTGTAGATGGCGCCCTCGCCGTTTAGCGCGTGCATGTCCGCCAGGCAGGCATCAGCGTTCAAGGTTGGATGCGCCGCGCTCAGCGTTGGCCAGTCGGCATGCACATCCGCGAACCGCAGCCGGTTCAAGACGTCGATGCGGCGCAGCACGACGACGGTTCGCGAACACAGACCGCAGCCGCCATCGAAGATCACCAGGCGGGTCGCGGCAGCGAATCGCTGCCGTACCGCGCCGGCCACCGACGCCCACGGCACCCAGAACACATAGCACAGCATGAACTGCTCGAACGTCGGCCCCATCAACAAGCGGATGCCGACCAGCATGGCGAGGCCAGCAGGGACCAGCACCCAGCGCGCGCGGAGACTGAACAGCGCCAGCGGAAACAGCAACTCGGTCAGGATCGACGTCAACGCCAGCCCTCGCGCGGCGCCGGCGTGATGTGCGATGAGAACGCCCCACCGCGTGAGCGGCTCGCCGTCGGAGATATGGTATTGCTGTCGCCGCAGCAGCAGCGCCAGGTTGTCGGAGAAGACCCACTCGAAACCCGAATGCCGCAGCTTGGAGAGCCCCGCGGCGCAGAAAATCAACGCCATGGCGACCCACACGAACCGGATCGGCCAGCGATATTCCCCATCGTCAGGCCGCGGCAACGGCGCACGGCCTCGTGCCGCCGCGATCAGCGCATCCAGCGAACAGGCATCGCCGGCGCGCGATAGGGCGAGCGCGCCGCTCGTGAACACGAGCAGAGTATCGAAATGCTGAGTCTGCCCGAAGTTGTGCGGCAGCCCCATCAGGTATGTGCCGAGCCCGAACGCGACGATCATCGCCGGCCGCGTGAACAAACCGATGGCGCAGAGCAGCAGCGATGCTTTCCACACCGCCTGGATGCCCGCGATTGCGGCAACAGACAGCGCCGGAACCTTCGCGGTGTCGAACAACCATACCGGCATCCAGAACACCGACGAGAACCGGCCCCACGCAGAAAAGTCGTGACGCCACTGCCACAGGAAGAGCGATCCGAAGAACAACAGGCGACAGGCACCGAGCGTCGATGCCGGTCCGGGCGCGTACCAGAACGAGTCCCAGCCCCTGAGCAAACGGCGGATCATGGCCGCACTTCCGCGACGAAAACGCGGTGGTCGGGCCGATCGACGTTGGCGGCGTCGGGATCGATCGTCCATTCGAGCTCGTAGAGACGCAGCGCGGCGAGCGGCGGCCCTTCGTGGCTCTTCTGCTGACGCAGCTCCTCATAGCGCGCCAGGCAGTCCGCCAGCGCCGTCCGCACGCGCGCGTGGCCGTCGCGCCCACCGAGGATGCGCTTCAGGGCCTTGGGCAGCCGCGACTGGTCGAAGGGCGCGATGAAGCGGTTGGCGTCGAGGGGAAACTCGCGGCCGTCTGCGGTGACGCCAAACAACCGCAGCCAGGTGAACGTCGGACTGCGCCAGACCCCAGAGAACATCGGATACTGCGAGAACGGCCAGTGCTCCTGGTCGGTAGCGACGTCGTAGGCAGACCCGGCCAGCAAGGCAGCCAGCACAGCATTGACGACCGCTCGCCGCATGGGTTGCATTTCGTTCGACGGAACTTTCGAGCAAGCGCCGTTCCGCCGCTGAGCCGCAGCCGCGACGGTCGCTGATATTCGGAATCACCTGAAGGGGCACCCTGCCGCGCTTGGCCAGCATGGGGCCGACCGATGCCATCCCCGCGAGCTATGAAGCGTCTTCGTCAGGTACAGCATCAAGACGGCATGAAAATGCCGTAGCGCTTCCGTGCGCCCGATCGATCCCGCTTGCTGAGGCTGGCCCGGCAATTGCCACTGACATTGCGCGGCGTGCTGTCCTCGGATCGTCAGATGAACGCATCCATCATCATCGCCACGGCCAATCGGGCTGCCGAGCTCCGCGATTCGCTCGAGAGCCTCGCCCGGATTCGCCGGCCCGGCCGGGTCGAGCTGATCGTCGTCGACAATGGCTCCACCGACCAGACGCGACAGATCGTCGAGCGCGCGGCGAACTGGTACCCATTTCCGGTCCGCTACCTGTTCGAGCCTGAACCGGGAAAGTACGCCGCCCTGAACGCCGGCATCGCGGCCGCACATGGAGCAATCATTGCGGCGACCGACGACGATGCGCGGTTCGAGAGCGAGTGGCTGGAGCGGGCGGCGGACGGTCTCAACCGGCACGCCTGCGATTTTGTCGGCGGCCGCGTGGTGCCAATCTGGGGCGGTCCCAAGCCGGCCTGGATCGACGAACACGCCAGCCTGCACATGAAGGTGCTCGCGCTGCTCGATCACGGTCCCAGGCCCCGCGAATTCGGCCGTGAGATCACGTGGCCACTCGGCGTCAACGTCGCGTACCGGCGCGACGTCTTCGATCGAGTCGGCCTCTTCGATACCCGCCTCGGGCGCAAGGCCGGGACACTGCGCAACCAGGCGCAGCGCGAGTGGCACCTGCGCGCGCGTGCCGCGGGCGCGCGTGGTTTCTACCTTCCTGACATGGTCGTACATCACCTGGTCTCGGCGCAGCGTCTGGAAAAGCGCTACTTCCGCCGCTGGCTCTACTGGCACGGCATCAGCCGGGCGCTTCTTTTCAGGCACTGGGGGTTCGACATGGAAGAGCCGGAGTCGCAGGCGCCGCCACACGCCGGTGGGCGCTGCCTGGGAGGGGTCCCGCTTCATCTGCTGTGGAAAGCCGTTCACTCGCAGGGGGCGCTCGCCTGGCATACGATCCGCGGCCGCAAGGCGACGGCGCTCGAGGACGAACTCTGGCTGTGGTTCTTCGCCGGCATCGTCCGGCGCCGCTGGGCCGATCGACGGCTGCCGGTTGCCGACGGCCCGGCGACGGTTCACGCCTTCTCCAGCCGACCCGTCCCGCCGGGGCGGTCGATCATCAGGGCGTCGATCTCGCAGCCCGATCAGATCGCACGCAACACATAGAACACGTAGCCGTAGGAGTCGGCGCAGCGCCGATACAAGTCGATCTGTGCCTGGCTCTCCTCGATGACCGCGATCGCCTCATCGTCGTTCCGATGCTGGGCTCGAAGCATCGACAAGCGCTGCTCCAGTGGATCGTAGTACTCGTTCCACCACGCCGACTCCGGCAGCGTGAAGTGGTCGACCAGCGCAAACCCACACGTTGCCGCCTGCTCCAGATTCGCCTCGATCGTCGTGATCGCTGGATACGTCCGCGACCAGAAGGCACTCGCCTCGTCGGGAATATCCGCCCTCAGCCAGGATAGGTGCGTCGCCGCCACATAACCCCGGGGCTTCAGCACACGCTTCCACGCCCGCAGCCCGCGCTCGAATCCGATCACGTAGATCGAACCCTCCGCCCAGATCGCGTCAACGCTGGCGTCGGCCAGCGGAATCGCCGACATCGACGCCTGCAGCGGGCGCACTCGAGCCGCGACGCCCGCGTGCCGGCTGCGCACGCGGAGCACGTCCAGATACGGCCGGTGCGTATCGATCGCGACGATGCCACCGCGATGCAGTGTGGTGAGGTCGAGCGTCGGCTGCCCGGGCCCGCACCCGAGGTCCACAATCCACCCACCGTCGGGCAGGCCCGTCATGGCGCGAAATGCCCGCTCAGTCGACGCGCGGTCGCCCGGCCCTTCACGAGGCAGACCATGGTGGATGCTGAAGGAAATGTCGCCCCCGGCACGCCGGGGCGCGAAGGCATCAGTCATCGCGTTCACTCCAGCGACTGGCGAAGGCGCGCAAACGCATCAAGCATCTCGGCGTAGGAAAAATTCGCGTTGCGGCCGCTGGGATTCGGCAGCACGAAGACGCGCGAGCCTTCGAACCGTTCCTGCTGCGGGCCGACCACGACCGACTCTCGGGGGCGCTTGTCGAAGACCGATCGGAACAGCGTCACCCCGATGAAGGCTACCACCTCGGGTTTCAGGCGACGGGTTTTTCTGCGCAGCACCTTCGCGCCGGCGACGTATTCCTCGCCGCGCAGCGTATCGATCCCCGGCGTCGGCCGCGCAATGAGGTTGGTCATGCCGAAGCCCCACTCGGGCAGGCGGTTGTCGTCGGCAAATCCAATCCGCTCCGGCACGAGGCCCGACTCGAACAGCAGCTTCCAGAACCGGTTCGACGGCCCCGCGAAGTGGTGGCCGAGCTGCGACGAGCGAATGCCGGGGTTGATGCCGACGAGCAGGACGCGGACGGGCGGGCGGATGCGGTCTTTCAGCAATTGACAATGCACAACGGACAATTTACAAAGAGTCGGGGTTGTAAATTGCCATGAATTGGTTGTTCAAGGAAGAACCGTCGCACTACAGCTTCGACGCCCTGGTGAAGGACCGGAAGACGGTCTGGAGCGGCGTCAGGAATCCGCTCGCGCAGAAGCATCTCCGGTCCGTGAAGAAGGGCGACCGGATCTTCTACTACCACACCGGCGACGAGAAGTCGGTAGTTGGCGTCGCCAGGGCGCTGGCCGACGCCTACGCGGACCCGGAGGACAAGGCGGGTAAGGCGCACGTCGTGGACGTCGGGCCGGTGAAGAAGCTCGCCAGGCCGGTGACGCTTGCGACAATCAAGGCGGATCCGGCGTTCAAAGACTTCGCCCTCGTCAGGATTTCGCGGCTGTCGGTGATGCCCGTATCGGACGCCGAATGGCGCCGGATCGAGACCCTTGCGGGATAGCGAGTCGTAGCGTCGCGCGCGCCGGCGATTGTGTGGTCTTGCCGCAAGTAGTCGCGAAGGAAGCTGACCGTCGGGTCGGGTGGGTCGGATCAGTTTACTTTCCCGACCTGCGTGACTCAGCGGCACGAAGCTCCTTGCCGACGGCGTCGACCTTCTCCAGCAGGCGGAGGATGTTCTCGCCGAGGATGTTCTTGACGTCCTGCTCGCTGTAGCCCTTGTCGAGCAGCGCCGCCGTGATCTTCGGCAGCATCGACACGTCCTCCATCCCGTCGGGGACGGTGGTGCCGTCGAAGTCCGATCCGAGGCCGACGTGGGTGGCGCCGACCAGCTTCACGGCGCGATCGATATGCTCGACGATCTTTTCCCACGACACCGTCGGGCGGTCGGCCAGCGGCACGTTGTGGAGCCCGGCCTGATAGAGCTCGTCGGACAGGAAGCTGCGCGAATAGTTGATCATGATCACGCCGCCCTTGCCGCCGAGGGCGCGGATCATGTCGTCGGTCATGTTGCGCGGATGGCCGGAGATCGAGCGCAACGATGAATGCGAGGCCACCAGCGGCGCCTTGCTCGTCTCCATCGCGTCCCAGAAGGTCTTGTCCGACACATGCGAGATGTCGACCAGCATGCCGAGGCGATTGAGCTCGCGGACGACATCCTTGCCAAAATCGGTGAGGCCGTTGTGCCTCGGTGTATCGCCCGAGGAATCGCTCCAGTTGGTGTTGACGCTGTGCGAGAGCGTCAGGTAGCGGACGCCCAGCCGCTGGTAGTCGCGCAGGACGGCGAGGTTGTCGTCGATCATGTGCCCGCCTTCCATTCCCATCAGCGCCGCGAACTTGCCTGCCTTGTGCGCCGCGCGGACCTCCGCCGCCGTCGTCGCGAGGACGATGTCGTCGGGATGCTGCTCCGCCAGGGTGCGGACGCGGTCGATGAGGATCAGCGATCGCTTGACCGCTTCGGGCCCCGTGATCGTGCCGGGCATGTAGATCGAAAAGAAGGCCGCGTCGAGCCCGCCCTGGCGCGCCCGCGGCAGGTCGACCTGGTTGCTGTCCTCGCCTTTGGTGGGCTCATGGCGCACCATGAAATCCCATCCCTCGCGGCCAAGCATCATCGTCGTATCGATGTGGGTATCGACGACGATGGCTTCTTTGTGGATGCGGGCGGCGCGAGCGGCAGACGACTCGGCCGGCTTCTTCCGCGCCGGGGCCTGCGCGCCCAGCCCGATCGACATCATCACGAACAGCAGCGCAAATCGCAGCGTCATCGGGATCCTCAGGCGGCCTTGAAGGCTGCCTCCACGTACCAATGTGGTGCCCATCAGCCCTGAGCCCTGAAAGCCTACCGGCTCTCCTTGAACCCCGCCGGCACCGACACCTCGGCGGCCGGGACGTCGGTGACGACCTTCAGCACCTCGTTGGTCACCGTCATTACCGTGGCGCGTTCCTTGTTGGCGTCGTCGCCGCCGGCCTTCTTCTGCGCCATCTTCTTGGCGAAGCCGCCGAGCAAACCGCCGACACCGCCCGACGCCGCCGACTTGCTGTCGTTGTCGCCGGCTTTGGCTTCCTGAGCGATCTCGTCCGCGGATTTGACCACGTCCATGGTGGTCGTGGTCTGGATCGGCGTGCCTTCAATCCTGCCGCCTTCGGCGCTCATTTTGCCGAGCGCCTGCTTCATCATCGGGTACATCGCCATCGCGGCGGCCATCTGCTCGGCGGAAACGCCGGCGATCATCGTGCCGTACAGCTTCTGCGCGTAGCGCATGTCGAAGTCGAGCACCTCCTTCATCGCGGCAATCTTCGGTGCGAGCCACATGTCGGAGGTCATGACCATGCCGCCGCCCTGTTCGAGCGTCTTGCCTTTTTCGCGGACGGTAATCGTCATGATCGCCTGGTGGGTGTCGAAACCGTTGATGGCTTTCCTGGCGCCGGTGTTCTTGAGGTCGAAGTCGATTTCCACCTGCTTGGCGTTCGGATCCGCGGCCGCCGGCTTCTCCTTCTCACTGGCGGCTTCCTTGCGCGCGCTCTCGTCCGCTTTCTGCCGCGCGTCCTCCATCCTGCGACGCAGCTCCGCGAACGTGGTCACGCGGTAGCTCTTTTTCTTCAGATCGAGGTCGTAGACCTTTTCTTCGGCGAGATCGATGATCTGGCCGGTCATGTCGTTGGTGGTCGCCTTGCGATCGCCTTTGACGGCGATCGTCGAGGTGACGCCCTCCCGCGCGCTCTTGCCGCCGAACATGTTGAACATGCGGCCGAGCATGCCGGCAAACTGGACGTGCGCCTTCTGATCCTCGCGGACGTCGGCGCGCAGCGGATAGGAGCAGACGACAAGCAAGACGACGGTGAGCGCGGCGGCTCTGGTGCGGGTCACGGTTTCCTCCAGGTTCCTCTATCGGCCAATACTCGAGGTGGCGGTAGTCCCGGGCGTGCCCGGGACACTGAATTCTACCCGTGTCAGCAGGGCGCTGACGATCAGCAGCAGTGGCGCCCACAGCAACGTCAGCGTTGCGAAGCCGGCGCGCTCGAAGACGAAGCCGGCGATCGCGGGGCCGCCCAGCAATCCGGCGCCCCACGCCATGTTGTACAAACCGTAACCGACACCAAACGACCCGACGCCGGCGGCCGACACCGCCTCAGCCATGAACGTCAGCGACGGCGTGATAACCAGCGCCACCGCCGCGGTGTTGAGGACGAAGAAGGCGATCGTCGTCGAATAGCTCCACGTCACCGTGAGCAGTGGCAAGGCGCACGCGACCAGCGGCAGACCGATCAACATCAGGCGCCGGCCGCCCCAGCGATCGGCCAGCCGTCCGTAGATCGGGTGCAGGAGCGCCGACGCCACCGCGCCACAGCCGAACAGCACGCCGAGGCGCGCCGGACCGATGCCGAACTTGCCGTTCAGGAACAGCGGCAGCACGGGCTCGAGCATCGACAATGTCGCCGAGATGGCGACCACGATCGCGGCGCAGATCGCCACAGGGCGGGATCGCAGCACCGCGCCGATTGGCACCGCTTCGGTGTCGGCATGTTCTGACGGCGTGTCGAGGCACAGGAATCCGACGGCGGCGATCACCGCCAGCCCGGCGACCAAAACAAACGGGGCGCGAATCCCTCCGGCCTCGTACAGCCATCCCCCAATCGAGGGGCCGACCATGAAGGCGACGCTCGTGCCGGACATCACGATGCCGCTGACCCGTCCACGCTCGTCGGGTCCGTAGCGGTCGGCGATCAGCGCGAAGCCGACCACCCAGGTGACGGCGTCGGCGGCGCCTTGGACCAGGCGCGCCGCGAACAGCCACAACAGGCCGTCGGAGAAGGCAAACAGCAACGTCGCGGCCGCGAGCGCGAGCATCCCGCCGAACAGCGGCCCCTTCCGCCCGATCCGATCGGACACCGCGCCCATCGGGATGGAGACCGTCAGCAGGGTCACTCCGAAGGAGGCGAACAGCAGCCCGATGACGGTCGGCGAGGCCCCGAGCTTCCGGCTCAAATCCGGAAGCACCGGCACTGCCACCGAGTAGGCGACGATGTCGGTGAAGGTGGCGAGCGTGACGAGTGCGACCGCGAGACCGCGAGAGCTAGGCAGGACGGCCATGACCACGACGCCACGAAGACACGAAGATGATCACGAAGAAAACCGGATTGTCCGGTTTCGTGCGTCTTCGTGGCCTTGGTGGCGTCGTGGTCAAGGGATCTTCTTCAGCATCAGACAGCCGAGCGGCGGAATGGTGAGGGCCAGCGACTGCTCGAAGCCGTGCGCCGCGGTCGGCTCCGAACCGGCGCCGCCGCCGTTGCCGACATTGCCGCCGCCGTAGATCGATGCATCGCTGTTGAGCCGCTCGGCGTAGAAGCCGGCCTCGGGCACGCCGATCCGGTAGCCGATCCGCGGCACCGGAGTGAAGTTGAAGATCATCACGACCGCGTCGCGCCGATCCCGCGCGTAGCGCACCAGCGAGACGACGCTGTGCTCGACGTCGTTGCAGTCGATCCAGCGGAAGCCGTCCGGTTCGAAGTCCGCCTGGTGCAGAGCCGGCTCGGCCTGATAGTGGCGGTTGAGATCCTGCACGTAGCGCCGGATCGCGGCGTGCGCGGGATCGTCGAGCAGGTGCCAGTCCAGGCTGCGATCGTGGTTCCATTCGCGCCACTGGGCGAACTCGCCGCCCATGAACAGCAGCTTCTTGCCCGGGTGGCCGTACATGTAGCCGTAGAGCAGCCGCAGCGACGCGTACTTCTGCCACGCGTCGCCCGGCATCTTGTCGATCAGGGAACGCTTGCCGTGTACGACCTCATCGTGCGAGAACGGCAGGATGAAATTCTCGCTGTGCATGTAGAGCGCCGAGAAGGTGATCAGGTTGTGATGCCAGCGCCGGTGAATCGGATCCTCTTGCATGTACTGGAGGATGTCGTGCATCCAGCCCATGTTCCACTTGTAGGTGAAGCCGAGACCGCCGAGATGCACCGGGCGGCTCACAGCGGGAAACGAGGTCGACTCCTCCGCGGCGGTCAGCGTGCCCGGATGTTCGCCATGCGTGAGGCCGTTCAGCTGTTGCAGGAAGCTGATCGCTTCCAGGTTTTCGCGCCCGCCGAACCGGTTGGGCACCCACTGCCCGGGCTGTCGCGAGTAGTCGAGATACAGCATCGAGGCGACCGCGTCCACGCGCAGGCCGTCGACGTGATATTCCTCGAGCCAGAACAGCGCGTTGGAGAGCAGGAAGTTGCGCACCTCGTTGCGGCCGTAATTGAAGATCAGCGTGCCCCAGTCCTGATGCTCGCCCTGCCGCGGATCCTCGTGCTCATAGAGCGCCGTGCCGTCGAAACGCGCCAGCCCGTGCGCATCTTTGGGAAAGTGGCCGGGCACCCAGTCGAGGATCACGCCAAGGCCGGCCTGATGGCAGGTGTCGACGAAGAACTTGAACTCCTCGGGCGGACCGAAGCGCGCGGTCGGCGCGAAGAATCCGAGCACCTGATAGCCCCACGATCCGGAAAACGGGTGCTCCATCACCGGCAGCAGCTCGATGTGGGTGAAACCCATCTCCTTCACGTACGGCACGAGCCGGTGGGCCATCTCGCGGTAGGTCAGGAAGCGGTTGCCCTCTTCGGGCACCCGCGCCCACGAGCCCAAGTGCACTTCGTAGGCGCAGACCGGCCGGGCGAGCCACGCGTCGCCGGCCGGGCGCGACGCCATCCAGTCGCCGTCTTCCCAGACGTAACGCGAGATGTCGCGGACGATCGCGGCGGTCTGCGGCGGCGCCTCGAAGGCCACCGCGAACGGATCGGTTTTCCTGAGGATGGCGCCGCCCCCCGCACGGATCTCGAACTTGTACTTCTCGCCGTCGGCGAAGTCGGGAAGGAAGATTTCCCAGACACCGGTTGTGAGCAGGCGCATCGGGGTGACGCGGCCGTCCCAGCCGTTGAAGTCGCCAATCACGCTGACGCGCTCGGCGTTGGGCGCCCAGACCGCGAAATGCACGCCGGTGGTCGTCCCCTGCGCGATGCGGCGCGCGCCGAGCTTTTCGAAGGCCCGGTGGTGCGTACCCTCACCGAGCAGGTGCAGATCGAAATCGGTCAGGACGCGGCCGTAGCGATACGGATCGTCGATCTCGACGGCAGGGTGACCCGCGTACGCGATCCGCAATCGATAGTCAGGGACACCCGGCCCATCCTGCCCCTCCCGCCCCGCAAGCCGGATTTCGAAAACGCCGGCGGCATCTCGCCTGTCCATCGCGACAACGGTCTTGCTCGCCATGAGGTGCAGGTCGATGCCGCGCGCCGCCGGCTGAAATGCACGGACGATGATGGCGCCGGTGTCGTCGCGGTGCGGACCCAGAATGGCGAATGGATCGCGGTGTGTGCCGCGCACGAGCGACGCCACCGCTTCGTCGATTGCAGGTTTCCGGCTAGCTGGCATCTTCTGCATCTTATCGGCTTTATGCTAGAACGGTCCGGTCAAACACGATGACACTGCCGGGGCGGCCCCAACGCCGTCTCCACTTGTCGAGGAACTCATGAAGAAAACCTCCCAGCAGATAGGGCGACGCCGCTTCATCCGAGCGGTGCCGGCCGCCGTGGCCGCCACCGTCTCGTTGCCGGCACTCGCCCGCGGGCAAGGCGGCGGCGCCACGCCGAAGTTCGGCAAGGATGTCCTGAAATGCGCCGAGCAGCTCGACGGCCTGCACTTCACCGACGCCGAAGAGGAACTCGCCGCCGGCGGCGTGAGCCGCAACCTCGATAACTACGAGGAGCTGCGCACACTCGACGTTCCTCTCGACACCGAACCGGCGACGACGTTCCGGCCCTACCTGCCAGGCAAACAACCAACCGGTCGATCGACGCGCAACGCGAAACTGACGTTGGGCCGGCCCGCACGGGTGCCGCTCTCCTCGTCGCTCGAGGATCTGGCCTTTGCGCCGGTCACCGTGCTCGCCCCGCTGATCGAAAGCCGGAAGATCAGCTCGACCGATCTCACCAGCATGTATCTGGGACGTCTGAAGCGCTACGGCGATCAGCTGCACTGCGTCGTGACGCTGACCGAGGAGCTGGCCCGGGCGCAGGCCGCCGCCGCGGACACCGAGATCAAGGCCGGCCGCTACCGCGGCCCGCTGCATGGGATTCCCTTCGGCGTGAAGGACCTGTTCGACACCAAAGGGATCCGCACGACGTGGGGGGCCAAGCCGTACGAAGACCGCATCGCCGAGGTCGACGCCACCATCGTCGAGCGCCTGCGCGATGCCGGCGCCGTGTTGTGCGCAAAGCTGTCGATGGGTGCGCTGGCGCAAGGCGGCGTGTGGTTCGGCGGATCGACGCGCAACCCTTGGTCGCCAGACAACAGCTCCAGCGGATCGTCGGCCGGCCCCGGCGCCGCGACTGCCGCGGGCCTGATCGCGTTCGCGATCGGCACCGAGACCCGCGGATCGATCATCTCGCCCTCGTCGACGTGCGGCGTCGTCGGGCTGCGGCCAACCTATGGCCGCGTCAGCCGCTACGGTGCGATGGCCCTGAGCTGGTCGATGGACAAAATCGGCCCGATGTGCCGGAGCGTGGAGGACTGCGCGATTGTGTTCAACGCGATCTACGGCAGCGACGGCCGCGACGAGACCGTCGTCGATGCGCCGTTTGCCTGGAGTCCCGACGTGCCGCTGTCGAGCCTGAAGATCGGGTTCATCGAGAGCGAGTTCAACTCGACCAATGCCGGGGGCGGCGGACGCGGCGTCACGAATGCCGAGGACGCGCGGCGGCGCGCCGAGCAGCGCAACACGCTTCTGAAGGACGCGCTCGAGGTGATGCGTGGGGCCGGCGCGAGGCTCGAGCCGATGGCGCTGCCCGAGTTTCCGACCAACGCGCTCGGCTTCATCCTCAGCGCGGAGGCAGCCGCGGCGTTCGACGATCTCACGCGCAGCAAGCGGGTCGATCTGCTGACCCAGCAGGGAGCGGGCGCATGGCCAAACACGTTCCGCACCTCGCGCTTCATTCCCGCGGTCGAGTACATCCGCGCCCAGCGCGCGCGCACGCTGCTCAACCGCCGGATGGGGGCGCTGATGTCGAACTACGACGTCGTCCTGTCGCCGACCGGCAGCGCGAGCCTGGGCATCACCAACCTGACCGGGCATCCGGCGGCGTGTCTGAAAGCCGGCTTCGTGGACGGCTCGCCGATTGCGCTGATGATCACGGGACGGCTCTATGACGAAGCCACCGTCCTGCGGGTCGCGCTCGCGTACGAACGCGCGACCAGGTGGCACACGATGAACCCGACGCTGGACGACAACCTGCGGCGCATGAAGACAGCCGCACCCGCAGCGCGGGAACCGCAGGCTGGCGAGGGGGACCGGCGGGATGGGCGGGACCGGCTGGATGGGTTCGACTGGTAGACCAGTATCAGAACCTATTTCTCAGGCCAGGGCGTCCCTCACGGCCGTCCTGCCCCTCGCGCCTGTCCGGCCCCTCCCGCCCGTCGACCCTATTTCTCGATCGTCGCCTTCTTGACGTAGTCCAGCTTCGGGAACGACGCCTTGAGGTAGGCGTTGCCCTGCGACTGAATGCTGCCCTGATTCGGCTTCTCGCCAGACTCCGGATTGATCTTGTCGACCGCATCCATGCCCGAGATCACCCGGCCGAAAGGCGCGAAGCGCTGCGAATCGAGGAAGCCGTTGTCCTTGTAGTTGACGAAGATCTGGGTCGAACGCGAGTTGGGCGCCGAGGTCTGCGCGAAGGTGACGTAGCCGCGCTTGTTGCTCTCCTTGACGGGATCGTCCTTGATCGTCGCGCGCCACTTGGCCTGGACCGCCGGATCGCCGGCGATGCCGAACTGCACCATGAAATTCGGCACGACGCGGAAGAAGCGCGCTTCGTCGAAGAAGCCGCTCTTCACGAGCGCATAGAAATGATCGGCCGCGTTGGGCGCCCAGGCGCGATGGACCTCGACCACGAACGGGCCGGCGGTCGAATCGAACTTCACCTTGAAAGTCGCGGGTGCTTTCTCGGCTTCGCCCGCTTGCCCGTGGGCGGTCATGCCGAGCGCCCCGACCGCGATCAGCGCTGCGGCTGCCCATGTCGCCATCTTCATGCTCGTCTCCTTGTTGAAATCGCAGGTTGCTTGATTCAGGTTGAGAATGCCAGGCTCGAGGTGCCGAATGCCGCCTCTAAGTTACATACAAAGTGCCTTCGCCTGCCAGCACGGCCTCTCCGCCGACACGGACGCTCGAGATATGCCCCTTGTCCAGGCCGATGGCGATATGGATATGGCTCGGCCGCCCCATCTTCAGGCCCTGCAGGCTGATCATCGATGCCGACTGGTCGGGCCGCACGACATTGTGCCGCACCAGATAGCAGCCGAGCGGGCCGCTGGCAACGCCGGTAGCTGGATCTTCGGTGATGCCGAGCTCGGGCGCGAACATGCGGCTGTAGACCGTGGCGCGCGGCTCGCCCGGCTCGGCGGAGAAGACGAACACGCCGTGCCCGGAGGTTTTGGTCTCGGCAAACAGCGCATCGAGCGCGCCCGCGTTCACCACCACGTTGTCCACCGCCCGGCGAGTGGTCAGCGGCACGAAGAGAAACGGTACGCCGCACGACACGATCTGGACGGGCAGGCCGGTGCCGGCCACCGCCGTCGGCGACAGCGACAGCGCCGCCGCGGTCCGCGCCGGATCGGGAATGGTCTGGCCGAAAGCCGGCAGCGGCTGCGTCATCCAGGCGAAGGTCAGTTCGCCGCCGTCCCAGGTCAGCGCCACCGGCACCGGGCCGATGTTGCAGCCGAACACGAAAGTCTGGCGGCCGCGCTCGATGACGCCGGCCCGCACCAGCGCGAACGTGGTCCCGATCGTCGGATGCCCGGCCATCGGCATTTCCTCGCCCGGCGTGAAGATCCGCATGCGCACGTCCGTGCCCGGCGTCTCGGGTGGCAGCAGAAATGTCGTTTCCGAGAAGTTCATCTCTTTCGCGATCGCCTGCATCGTGTCGGTGGGCAGGCCGCGGCCGTCGAGGAAGACGGCGAGCTGGTTGCCGCCGAACAGGTGATCGGTGAAGACGTCGAAATGAAGGTAGCGGTATGATCGGGCCATGTTGTTAGCGCATTTTACGACGAGCGAAGGCAAGTTCACGATCCAGCTGTTCGAGCAGGAAGCGCCGAAAACGGTCGAGAACTTCGTGGGACTGGCCGAAGGCACCAAGGAGTGGACCGATCCGCGGACCGGCCGCACGGGCAGCGGGCCGTACTACAACGGCACGATCTTCCACCGCGTGATCGACGCGTTCATGATTCAAGGAGGCGACCCGCTCGGCCAGGGCACCGGCGGTCCCGGCTACAAGTTCGCCGACGAGTTCAGCCCGAAGCGCCGGCACGCCAAGGCCGGCGTCCTCTCGATGGCCAATTCGGGTCCCAACAGCAACGGCGGACAGTTCTTCATCACCCTGGTCGCCACGCCGTGGCTCGACGACAAGCACAGCGTGTTCGGCGAGGTCACCGACGGCATGGACGTCGTCAACAGGATCGGCAAGACGCCGACGAGCAAGCCGGGCGACCGGCCGCTCAAGCCGATTACGATCGAATCGGTGACCATAGAGCGGAAGTGAGTTTCTAAGCTGCTACGCGCCGTGGCGTCTGAGCAGCGCCGCCGCCTCACGGTGGGCTTTTTCCGTCGCGATCGACAATGCGGTCTGGGCTTCTCCGTTGGCGGCCTGGACGTCGGCGCCCTGGGCGATCAGCTGCGTGATCGCATCCATGTTGTTGTTGGCGGCCGCGAGATGAAGGGGACGCCAGCCCTGGGCGTCGGGCGCGTTGACGTCGGCGCCGTGGCCGATCAGCAGGCCGGCGACGAACTTGTGGTTGCCGGCGAGGGCGGCGTGCAACGGCGTGTTGCCGTTGGCGTTGCGCGATCGCGCGCGCACGTCGGCGTGGTGCGCGATCAGCAGCTCGGCGATCCTGGCGTGGCCGAAGAAGGCCGCCAGGTGCAGCGGCGTCCAGCCGTCGGCGCTGTAATCGTTGACGGCGGGCGCACCGAGGGCTCCGGACGCGCTGTCGCGCAGCAGACGCTCGACACGCTCCAGTTCGCCGGCCGCGCACGCGTCGAACAGAGACAGCGTCGCGCCGCGCGCCACCAGCAGATTCACAATTTCCTTCTGGCGATGGTAGACCGCGGTTAGGATGGCGCTGTCACCCGAACGGCTCCGCGCGTCGATGAGCGTCGGCTCAGCCGACAGCATCGCCTTCACGCGCTCGAACTCCCCGGCCTTGATTGCGTCAATGAAGGCGGCGCTACTGGACGACGTTTCCGGCATGCCCCGAGTTTATCGCGCCACAGTTGTCCTGGCACTGGCCCTCGTCGCGTCCACCGCAGCGGCGCAGCCGCCGCTGCCCGCCATCGAACAGCCGCTGCTCGGATCGACGCTGACGGCCGAGGTCCTGCGCGACCTGCCGACCGCCAGCAATGTGTTCGCCGTCCCCGAAACCATCCAGCTGGAAACGGTCAGCGATCTGTTCTCGGCCGGAGGCCTGAACGCGGCGGCGGCGCCGAAAGTCGGCGGCTACCTGAGCTCCTGGACCCAGACGCAGTACCGTGTCGGCGACGTGCCGATCACCGATCCGCTCGCCGGCGGGACGCCGCTGCTGCTGCCCTTTCTTCCCTTGTGGTCGAACCTCACGATTGCCACCGGCGCGATGGGGCCCGACGACAACGCCCCGGGGGTGTCGATCGCACTCGAGCCGCCACGCCCCGGCGCGACCTGGTCGCGCACGCTCGACGGTTCGCTCTCCGGCTCGCCGCTTTCGGCGGCGCCCGCCGGCAGCGTGCCGGCGGTCGATCGCGTCGACAACTGGCTGGACGGAACCGCGATTGTCAGCGGCCCGATCACCCCGCGCCTCGGCATCGTCGCAGCGGGGGCGTGGCATCGCCTGACCCACGTGGCGGCGGCTGCCACGACCGAGCTCACCGACAGCGTCGGATCGGGCTTCGCACACCTCGTCTTCGCCGCCACGCCGCGCGACGAGATCCGCGCGCTGGGCTGGGCGCAGCAGGCGACGACGGCGGCGCGCCGCGATACCGGGCTGCACCTGCAGGCCACGTGGGAACGCAAGAACCCGGCAACCTATTCGTGGCGGCTGTTTGGCGGCTACAGCGGACGCGATCGCACCGCCACCACCGCGGCCACGATCGTGGTCGACAGCCTCGACACCGATCCGGTCTCCGATCTGGTCGACACCGGCGCTGGCGTCGCGCGGCGCTGGATGGCCGGCGCCCGCCTCGCCGCCCCCGCGGACCGCCGGCTGCCGTCAATCGGCGTCGATCTCGACTCCGCTGAAGTGCGCCTCGACGCAACCGCGATCGCACAGGTCAACGAGCTCGTCGACGGCGGGTTGACGCGGGTGTGGACGTATCACGGCAGCAGCGCCCCCGACGTCCGCCAGCTCACGACCGTCGCCGCGTTCGCCAACGAGCACCTGACATCCGGACGCCTGACCCTCGACGCCGGGCTCAGGCTCGACGCCGTCACCGGTGACGCCAACGGCGCGACGCGTGGCATCGACTGGAAGACCTGGCTCCCGCGCGGCCTGCTTCGCTGGCAGATCTTCAACCAGGATGACGTCGCCGCGTACGTCGGCTACCGCAGGACCGCCTATCAGCTGCCGCTGAACGTGCTGGCGATTGGCGATCCCGCCGCACCGTTCGCCGATGTGTCGCGCGCGGCGGCCGGCTCGTCGATCGGCCCGCTGATCGCGCGCGTCGGGCCGGGCAGCGGCGGCGACGTCGTCTTCACGCAGATCGATCCGGCGCTGGAACGGCCAACCACCGACGAACTCGTGCTCGCGCTGCGCGCGCGGCCGCGCCAGGGTCTCGAGCTCGAGCTGGCGCGCGTGGTCAAGCGCGAGACGTCGCTGCTCGGCTACATCGACACCGGCGTCACCGCGTCGGAATACACCGCGTTCCAGGTTCCCGATCCGAGCTTCGTGCCCGACAGCCCGGTCGGCGCAGCCCAGGTCACCGCATTGAGCCGCCCCGCGGGTGCCTACGGCCGCGATCGGTATTTGCTGACGAACCGCACCGGCGACCCGGCAACCTCGTGGGCGATCGAGGCGACGGTGCGCGCCACGACCGGGCAACTGCAGCTCCTGGTTGGTCTGGCGTTGACCGAGGCGAACGGCCCGGCGGCTGCGGTCGGCTTCCTGCCGACGGAAAACGATCAGGATGTGATCGGAAGCATGCTCGTCGATCCCAACGCGCAGACAAAGGTGCGCGGTCAGCTGTTCCAGGATCGATCGCACATCGGCAAGATCGCCGCCGCGTATCACTTTCCGGGGCGCACCACCGTCGGCGCGATCTTCCGCTATGCCGACGGTCAGCCGTTCACGCGGCTGGTGATCGCGCCGGCGCTGACGCAGGGCGCGACCGCGGTGCGTTCCTATGCCAACGGTGGATCGGCGTTCACCTTCGTCGGCACCATCGACGTCCGCGTGCAGAAGGCGTTCACGGTCGGGCGGAGCGAGGTTGCAGCGGTGGTGGACGTGTACAATCTGCCCAACATCGACAACGAAGTCATCGAGTACGTCGTGACCGGTCCCAGGTTCCGGACCCCGACCGCACTCCAGCCGCCGCGCACGGCGCTGGCCGGACTGCGTGTCACGTTCTAAAAGAGTGCGTATGCGAATGACGTTCGCAGGGCGGCTCCCTGCGCCCGGTCCGAGGGAGGGCCTGGCCGAGAGACAGCTCAAGGCCGTCGACTTCAAGGAGATTGCGTTCGATGAGACGGCGTAGTGCATTCACCGGCATGCTGATGCTGTGCCTGGCATCCTGCGCATCGGCGCAGGACGCGCCGGCGGAGGACACGCGGACCCAGTATCCGGCGTTCATGCGCGACTCGTACGTCTCGCTCCGCGTCGGCTACATCGGTTACCTGTTCACCGCGACCCAGCTCGAACCGGGCTTCGAGGCGGCCTCGATCGAGCGGCCGCGGCCCGCCGTGCGCCTCGACTTCTTCGGCCACCACTTCACCAGGAACCTGTCGGCGCAAGTCACCTACATGCGACCGGCGCAGTTCGTCGAGTACAACGACATCAACGGCAAGAACGGCAACCATCCGGTGTCGAACGCCTACGCCGGCCTCACGTTCTCCTGGGCGCAGCCGCTGACGCCGGCGCTCGACTGGTATCTCGAAGGCGGCTACGGCATCACCAGCCGGTCCGGCATTGTCATCGACGGCCAGACCGCGCTGCAGCCGGCGCACTATGGCTCGGCGCTGGTCGGCGGCGGTTTGACGTATCACTGGTCGCCGACGGTCGACGTCATGCTGGGCGCGACCTATTCACCGGGCCGCCAGGGCTTCAATCAACCGTCGACCCGCATGTACACCACCGGCGTCCGCTATAACATGCGGCCGATCGAGAGATCGACAGTGATCGCGAATCGCGAGGCTGGCCATCTCTTCCCCACCAACATCGTGCGCGTTGGCTATTCGACCAACCTGCTCGGCTACGGCGTCAACGACCTGTTCTCCAAGTGGGTGGTGATCTTCTGGGGCGGCCACGTCGACACCAGGCAGGGCGGTTCGATCGAATACGAGCGCAACGTGTTTCACACCCGGAAGCTGTTCGCGTTCGACCTCGGCGCCAGCGCATCGATCTGGCAGACCGATGGCAGGGGCGACACCTTCCGGACGCTGTCCGCGTACCCGCTGGCGCGCTTCTTCCTCCTGCGCAACGACACCATGGACGCCTACTTCAGCTACTCGATTGCCGGTCCGACCTTCATCAGCGAGTATCAGCTCGACGATCTGAACACCGGCGCGAAGTTCACGTTCCAGGACATGATGGGTGTCGGCGCATTTCTCGGCAAGTCGCGGCGGCTCAACGCCGAGGTCAGCATCAAACACTTCTCGAACGGCAATCTGGCCACGTCCAACGCCGGCATCAAGATTCCCCTCACGTTCAAGATCGGCCTGGTGTTCTGAGGAGTCTCGGCGAGGTCGTGAAGCGGCCGGACTGAAGAGGATGCGGGTCGGGAGGCCTAGTGCCTCCCGGCGTTGGGGTGGGTTATTTTTCATCCCGCAGAACGCGGGACGAGGAAGTTACCCACGACACGAGCAAGCGCGATGCCACGCCGCCGCTATGGCACCCGAGTTGTATTGTTCAGCGGGATGAAGAGAATTGCGCGAAAACAGCGCGCCGTGTGCCTGCTTCGCTGGGTATTCCAGCGGGACAATCGGCTGCTGACCTGCCAGATCGATGGGGACAGCCGTCAGTCTTCCTACACTCTGTCGCTGGTTCCACACTGGGATGTACGCCAGGCCGCTTCAGTCACCTTCGATGCCGGCATCAGCGCGTTCCGGCGGCACGCAGCCATTGCCGATCAGCTGCGTCGCGAGGGATGGACGCTGGCCGCCTACAGCGTTGCCCGCTGAGGCGGCCCGCCGATCGCCGCAGACTACGGAGCCTTCGCCAGCGCCAGAACCGCGTAGGCCGTCGCCGCGTCACTCATGAACTTGCCGGCGTCCGAGGCCAGATCGCGCTGCTTGTTGAGCGAGGCGGCGAACCAGGCGCCGGTTGACGGATCCTGGTGCGCCACGAGCCACGCCAGACCGCGCTTGACCTGCGCCGGCGTCCGCGCATCCGACACCGACTCCAGCACCAAGGTCACCAGTCCGGTGGCGTAGCCGTCGCTGCGCGCATCGAGCGGCGTGCCGTCGGCGCGCTTCCACGATCCCATCGACGCCGTGCTCCACCCGCCATCGTCCTGCTGCGCGCGCAGGAGCGCATCGACGATCGCCTGCTGCTGATCGCGCGGCAGCACAGTGGTCGACAGCGTCGACGCCCACAGCAGCATGGCGCGGCTGAGGAGCGCCTGCTTCTCGTTGTTCTTCTGCAGGTAGTCGTGCAGCGCCTTGACGCGGTCGTGATTCTCGGCCGCAGCGGCGTAGCCGCCGGGTGCGGAGTGAATCGCGATGGCCGCCAGCGTGGCGCCGTGGAACGGGGAGCTGTCGCCTTCCCACGGTTCGTTGTGGAACTGGAGCCAGGTCCATGCGCCGGTCTGCTCGCCGGTCTTCATCTGCAGCGCCCACATGTTGTCGAGCGCGCGGCGCCCTTCGTCGCTGAGCGATCCGTTGCGCGCGTCGCGCCGCGAGAGGATGACCGCGTTGAGGATCGACTCGGTGCCACGCGACTCGCTCGTCTTGGGGATGCCGCGCAGCTGATCGGGATAGAACGGCTCGACCTCGCGCCACATCGTCACCCGCTTGGTGACGTTGGCGAGAAGCGCGGCTTCGGGAGCCGACGGCCCGGTTTCGCCGAGCGGCTGCCGGAGCGCCGGCCGCGCGAGCGCGTAAGGCAGCGCGGTATGGCACGAGACGCAGAACGTGCCGTGATCGCGCTGGGCGGTGGGCCAGCTGCTCCACCAGGCCGAGCGCTGATCGAGGTAGGCGGCGGCGGCCTTACGGTTCCATGCCGCCGGTGGATCGACTTCGGCGCGAGAGCTGGTCGAGGAAACGCCGACGACGAGACACAGGCCGGCGGCGGCGAAGATGATGGTCGTCTTCATAGCCGTTCATTCTAGACGCTTCCCGGACAAATCGCCTGAGATCTTCTCCGCTTGCCCCGCCGACCTTCAGGCCGGTACCGCGCGGAGGTCAGGGCTGTTTGTGATCCTCGGGGCGCTTGCGCTGTTGGGGGCGGCGATGCTCTTCGCCTTTGTGTTCCTCGTGGCCGCGCTCGCCGCGCCGCTCCTGCTCGCGTTCGCGCACGGACGGCACTACGGCGCGGTGTGGCTCCGCGGGGCGTGGCCGCGCATAGCGCGGCACGTTGTAGGGGTGCACGTAGGTGAGGCGGTTCGCGCGCATCCGCGCCCACCGGGCGTCGTTGATGAAGACGGTGCGGCTGCTCCACGCGATCCGGTTGCCGCCCCAGCCCCACGGGCTGAAGTAGACGCCGATCGGCACACGGTAACCGTATCGGATGGCCACCAGCGGCCGGTAGCCGGGGCGCGGCCGCGCAAAGACGATGAGGGGATCGTAGTAGGGTACGACGACGAAGCCTGGCGTCGCCGGCAGGATCTCGACGTATGGACCCGGGCTCACCGTGACCTGCGTATTCGAGCGAAGGTAGCCGTAGTCGCGCGCCTGCTGGCGCAGCCGCTGCGCGGCGTCGGTCACATCCTGCGGCTGATCGAGGAAAGCATTGCCCAGACTGGTGGTCCACGCCATGTCGGCGGCCATTGTGTGCAGCACCGACGGGAACGGCAGCAGCGCCTGCACGCTCGGGTCCGACGGCAGATGATCGTCGGCGATGGCGCGCGCCAGCGGCTCGCCGGTCAGGTAGTGGTGTTCGTCGGCCCAGCGCGACGCGTCCGGGATCTGTTCGGGAAAAGTCGAGGCAGCGAAAATCTGCGCGAGCAGCGAGTCCGGATACAGCGCGATGGGCGACACGAGGTGCTCGAGTTCGGCGGGCGCATACTGCCCCGGCGCCTGCGCCGACGCCGGGCCGGCGGCGAGACAGACGATCGACACGATGGCAATCAGCACAGCGCGCATGTTTGATACCTTCTGCTAGAGGAGCTTCCATGATAAACCAACGCCCCCTCGCCGTTGCGCTGATGATGGCTGCCGCCGTGGCCGGGCCCCGGGCGCAAAGCCCGGCGCCGCACACCGCCCAGCATCACGAGTTCCGTATCGAGAACTTCCGCACCGAGAGCGGCGTCACCCTGCCACGGGCGCGGATCGTCTACGGCACCTACGGCCGCCTCAACGCCGCCCGCGACAACGTCGTGCTGCTGCCGTCGCACTACATGGCCAACCATCACGGCTACGACTGGCTGATCGGCGCCGACCGCGCGCTCGACCCGTCGCAGCTGTTTCTGGTCGCCACCGAGCTGTTCGGCAACGGTTTTTCCTCGTCGCCGAGCAACACCCCCGAGCCGTTCCACGGCCCGCGCTTCCCGGTGATGACAATACGCGACAACGTCGAGGCGGTGCGCCGCCTGCTGGCCGACGATCTGCAGATCACGCACGTGCGGGCGATCATCGGTTTCTCGATGGGCGCCGAGCAGGCGTTCCAGTGGGCCGTGAGCCATCCGGCGTTTGCCGATCGGATCGTCGCCACCTCGGGCACGGCGAAGGCGTGGCCCCACGGCATCGTACGACTCGAGGGGCAGATCACCGCGCTCACTACCGATCCCGCGTTCAACGGCGGCGACTACACGGCGCCGCCGCGCAAGGGCATCGAGGCCTACGGCATGGTGTGGCTCGGCTGGCTGTACTCGCAGGAGTGGTGGCGCCGCGAGATGTGGAAAACGGCGAATCCCGATCGCACCCTCGAGCAGGAGATCGAGGCGAGACGGAAGACGTTCTTCCAGAACAACGATGCCAACGACCTCATCCTCCAGGCACGGACCTGGCAGCGGCACGACGTCGGCACCACGCCGGGGTTCAACGGCGACGTGCAGCGCGCGCTCCGTGCGATAACCGTACCGGTCCTGTATATGCCGTCTGAGACCGACCTGTATTTTCCGCTCAGCGACGCCAGGTTCGAGGCGCAGTTCATCCCACACGTTTCCTTGGTTCCGATTCCGTCGCTGTGGGGGCATCCCGCCGGCGCCGGCGGCAACCCCGCGGATCGTGCGTTTCTGAACGAGAACATCAGCCGTTTCCTCGCCGCTCAGTAGCGGCCCGCCTCCGTCATCTCGCTGGCTGCCAGCTGAAAGCCACGGTTGACAACCGGCCGGCAAGGACGAGAATTGGCGTATGCGCAACAGAACGTTTGTCTTCATCAGCTCTGTCGCCGTCGCGACGGCCGCCCTGTGCGTGAGCGGCGGGTCGCTCGCCGCGCAGGTGCCAGCCCGGCCGGCCGCGGCAAAGCCGGTCAGCGTGCCGACAAAGGCCTCGACGATCAAGCGCACGGCCGAGGGTCACCCCGATCTGCAGGGCACCTACGACGTCGCGACCATGACGCCGGTCGAGCGTCCTGCCGGCGTCACCAGCCTGACCATGACGAAAGAGGAGGCGGCCACGCGCGAGCAGTACGAAGCGGCCCGCCAGGTGAAGAACGATGCGCCGTTGAGCGGCGACCGCAGCGCGCCGCCGGTCGGCGGCGAGACCACCACCGGCAAGTCGTACCTCGAGTTCCTCGAGCGCCTCGGCGGAGGCGTGGTTGGCGGCTACAACAATTTCTGGCTCGCCGGTGGCACGCAGCTGATCGAAGTCGATGGCCAGAAGCGCAGCTCGCTGGTGATCGATCCGCCCGATGGCCACATCCCGCCGATGAAACCGGGGGCGCGCGCGCGCAACGCGGCGTTCGCCGCCGGCGGAGCGGTGGCGCCAGACGCCAGCGAATCGGCGGCCTCCGGGCCTCCCGGCGCATTCGACGGTCCCGAGCTGCGCCCGCTGGCCGAGCGCTGCCTCCTCGGTTTCGGCTCGACGTCAGGTCCCCCGACGCTGCCGAACTACTTCTACAACAACCTCAAACAGATCGTGCAGACCAAGGACAGCGTTCTTCTGCTGAACGAGATGGTGCACGACGCGCGCGTGGTGCGCATGAACGCCGAGCACCTGCCGCCGACGATCCGGCGGTGGATGGGCGATTCAGTCGGTCATTGGGAGGGCGACACGCTGGTGGTCGACACCACCAATTTCACGAGCAAGACCCGCTTCAACGGATCCGGCGATCAGCTGCACGTCGTGGAGCGTTTCACCCGCGTCGACCCGAAGACGATTCTCTATCGCTTCATCGTCGACGACCCCACGACCTGGGACCGCGCGTGGACGGGCGAGTACCCATGGCGGGCGACCGACGAGAAGCTCTACGAGTACGCGTGCCACGAAGGCAATTACTCGCTCGGCGGGATGCTGCGCGGTGCGCGGCAGAAGGAAGCCGACGACGCGGCGGCGAAGAAGACCGGCAAGCAATAGCGCCGCGGTAGCTTTCGGTAGGGTCCGCCCGCGCGCGCTGGCCCGATCTGTCGATGGAAATCCAGGCGACAGGATCGATTCCTGGTTTCGGTAGTGTCCGGCTTCAGCCGGACCGTCGGTTCGATCGTATCTGGCAGCCGGACCGTCGGTTCGATCGTCTCTGGAAGCCGGACCTGTCGCCGTCTCCGCCAGCCTGGCGGGTCCTGTCCGCGAACAGCCCACTCGAGTGCTCGGCCACATGCTCTCGCACCTCCGCGAGTTTGCCTGCGCGCTCGAGCGGGCGCCCGTTCGCGGCCACCCGCGCGCGCTGGCCCGATCCGTCGATGGAAATCCAGGCGAACGATTCCCGGTTTTCGGTAGTGTCCGGCTTCAGCCGGACCGTCGGTTCGATCGTATCTGGCAGCCGGACCGTCGGTTCGATCGTCTCTGGCGGCCGGACCTGTCGCCGTCTCCGCCAGCCTGGCGGGTCCTGTCCGCGAACAGCCCACTCGAGTGCTCGGCCACACGCTCTCGCACCTCCGCGAATTTGCCTGCGCGCTCGAGCGGGCGCCCGTTCGCGGCCACCCGCACGCGCTGGCCCGATTCGTCGATGGAGATCCAGGCGATCGATTCCCAGTTTTCGGTAGTGTCCGGCTTCAGCCGGACCGTCGGTTCGATCGTCTCTGGCGGCCGGACCTGTCGCCGTCTCCGCCAGCCTGGCGGGTCCTGTCCGCGAACAGCCCACTCGAGTGCTCGGCCACACGCTCTCGCACCTCCGCGAATTTGCCTGCGCGCTCGAGCGGGCGCCCGTTCGCGGCCACCCGCTCGCGCTGGCCCGATTCGTCGATGGAGATCCAGGCGATCGATTCCCAGTTTTCGGTAGTGTCCGGCTTCAGCCGGACCGTCGGTTCGATCGTCTCTGGCGGCCGGACCTGTCGCCGTCTCCGCCAGCCTGGCGGGTCCTGTCCGCGAACAGCCCACTCGAGTGCTCGGCCACACGCTCTCGCACCTCCGCGAATTTGCCTGCGCGCTCGAGCGGGCGCCCGTTCGCGGCCACCCGCTCGCGCTGGCCCGATTCGTCGATGGAGATCCAGGCGATCGATTCCCAGTTTCGGTAGTGTCCGGCTTCAGCCGGACCTGTCGCCTTCCCAGCCAGCCTGGCGGGTCGTGTTCGCGCGCGTGATGGAAGGCACTGCTACGAACTCAAGGAGGCGCAGACGGTATTCACCGCGCGCTCCAGCTGCGGCGTCGTGAACGGCTTCGACAGCAACGGCGCGCCGATCTCGCGGATCCGCTGCTGTGCCTCAGGGACAGTCGTGTAGCCCGACATGAAGATCACGGGCAGGCCGGCCCGCGCCTTGCGCGCCGCCTCGGCCAGATCGATGCCGTTGATCCCGGTCCTGAGCACGACGTCGGTCAACAACACCTCGGGCGCGCCAGGTCCCTGGATCAGCAGCAGCGCCTCGGTGGCCGCCTCGGCGACCAGCACGCGATGGCCGAGGCTTTCGAGCTGGCGCCGCACGATCGCACGCACGTCCGGTTCGTCCTCGACCACCAGGATGGTGCGCGGCGCCGATGACGGCGTGACCGCCACCGCATTGGTGGCAATCCTCTGGCGATCGCTGCCCGCCAGCGGCAGAAACAGGCTGACGGTCGTGCCGCGCCCCGCCTTCGAGGTGATCTTCACGGTCCCGCCCGACTGCTTCGCGAAGCCGTAGACCATGCTCAGTCCAAGGCCGGTGCCGCCGCCGCCGGACTTGGTCGTGAAAAACGGTTCGAACACCCGCGCCAGCACCTCCGGCGGCATGCCGCAGCCGTTGTCCTCGAGCGCGATCCGGACGTAGAGGCCAGGCTCGAGATCGTCTTCCGTCTTGCGCCGCGCACTGATCTTGATCGTCGAAGTGTGGATCGCGAGCGACCCGCCGTCCGGCATGGCATCGCGGGCGTTGAGCGCCACGTTGAGCAGCGCACCCTCGAGGGCGGCTGGATCCGCGTAGGCCATTCCCGCGTCGGTGCTGGTCGACGTCGTGACATGGATGGTGGCGCCGAGCGTCCGCCCCAGCAGCCGCACGATTTCGGCGACCACGACGTTGACGTCCACCGCCTGCGGGTTCAGCAGCCGACGCCGCGAGAACGCCAGCAGGTGCCCGGTGAGATCCTTGCCGTGCAGCGTCGCGCGCAGCACCGCGTCGACGATCTCGTCGGTGTAGGGATCCTTCGGAAGGTAGGACTTGAGCAGCTCGAGGTTGCCGAGAATGATCGCCAGGATGTTGTTGAAGTCGTGCGCCAGACCGCCGGTCAGCTGGCCCACGGCTTCCATCTTCTGCGATCGGAACAGCGCCTCCTGCGTCCGTTCGAGGTTCTCGTGCGCCTCGCGCAATTCGGTGATGTCGTGCGAGATGCCGAACACGCCGAGGCTCCGTCCGTCGGTGTCGCGATAGACGCCCTTGGACACCAGATACCGCTGCGGCTGGCCGTCCTGCCCGGTCGCCACCCCCTCGAACACCTGCGGCTTGCCGGTCGCGAGCACCTGACGATCGGCCTCGATGAAGGCGCGCGCGTCGACGTCCGGGTAGAGCTCGTAGTCGTTCCTGCCGACGATGTCCGCGTGAGATTTGCCGATGAAGCGGGCGAACGCCTGGTTGACCAGCACGTAGCGCCCCTCGAGATCCTTGATGAAGATGGCGTCGGGCGTCGCTTCGATCACCGCATGGAGGATGTCGAAGCTATTGGGGATCGCCATGACCGCATCATTGTGCCACCAAGCGCCGCGGTGTTTCAGTCGTCGCCGGAATTTCCGTGAACCGGGGCGCCCGCCGAGCGTTCGACCACGACCCGGCCGGATGGCGACACTTGCAGGATGGCGATTGTCTGATGGGTGCGTTATTCGCGTTCCGGCACGCCTGACGCCCGATCCTCGGCGCGACGTGATGGTCTATCAAGTCAGGATGATCGATGCGCTCAGCGAGACGTCGATCGGCGACCGCTGGACCGTATGGCTGGGCACCGAAAGCGAAGGATCGTTCGACTGCGAGGCGGCGGCGATCGCGGCTGCGCGTCAGCTCGCGATCGGCCATGCCCGGCCCGCCTGGCTGGTACCCGATCGCGGGATCGCCACGCCACTTGTCGAGATCGAGCCGTAGCGTCAGTGTCGATGTCGGTTGTTCGTCGCGCGAAGGCGGTTGCCTCGCGCAAACGATCGTCGGAACCGCAGATTACCGATGCGGCAGCACCGGACGTTACCGGTGAGGAAGAAGATCGTCGGGCAGCGGTGTCGAGGCGCTCGGCGGAAGCGGATCGTCGGCGAGCGACGGGGACGGCACCTGCGTCACCTGGTCCTCGACGACCGGCGCGGCAGCCACCGGCGGACGCCGATGGCGGGCGAGCCCGCCTTTCCGTCCTGCCGCCTGGGCCTCCTCGCGGGTCCATTGGTGAGCGGCGCCTTTCTTGTGTGCGGCGCGCCCGCCCTTGCTGGCAATCTCACGCTGTCTGGTGCGGTCCATGGACGCGAAACCGCGGTCCTCGGTAGCCATGTAGGGAGCCTCCGGCCAGATCCGTGCAACGCCGGCTCCAGAAAATTGTGTCGAAACTGCACCGTAGAATCCCGCATAGCTCGACCAGCTCGAGGCCCCTGTCTGTTTTGGCGATGTAAAAGCTCCACGGTTCACGCGGATCACGTCATCTCGACACGCGATCAACTGCCTCTCAAACGCAGGCGTGTCCTCCGATCGCGCGCCGACATCATCACGAGCGACAAGCAAACGGCCACGAGCGCACGAACATGGCCTGCCATCGTGCGCTGGCGGCACGGCACGCGCACACTGACCGCTCATGACACGATTGAACTGATCGAGGCACCAACCTTACGACAACGCGGCCTGGACATAGGCGAAGTCGATGCCGCTGCGCAGATAGTTCTCGACCCGATCCAGGACCATCGCCGCCGCCAGCCACGGCGGCCCGTCCTGTCGCACGCGATCCTCGATCAGGGTCGAGAGGAAGGCAAAGCCGTCGGCAACGGCGCGCGCACGAATCGCCTCGAGCAGGTGATTCTCGAGCGCGGCGGCGTTGCGAACGGCCGGCTGCACCGCCAGCGCCTGCAGGAAGAACGTGTTGTTGTCGCCGTAGTGCGGATCGGCGCCCACGCCTTCCTGGTCGTGGTTCTCGAGCGCGCTGCCGAGCGCATAACCGACGATGCGGCCGGAGACGCGATCGCGCAGGGCAATGGCGATGGCGCGCGGATTGGCCATCGTGGTCTCGAGTGTCTCGAGCGGAAACTGCACCAGCGGTCGACGGCCGGCGCGCAGGACGTCGGAGGGATAGGCTGCCGCAGCGCCGTAGCGCTCCTGCTCCACCGCCAGGATCTGCAGCTTGGCGGCCTCGAATTCGGCGGCGGTCAGCGTCAGCGTGTCGATGGTCTCGAGCGGAATATCCAGGACGCCGACGCGGATCTTCGGTGCGGCCAGCGGATCGGGCGCGGCGCCGCCGCCGGCGAAATCTTCGATCGCCGCACGCAGCATCGCCAGCGCATCGTCGAGGGCGGACGGCGCGGTGTCGTAGCGCGGATAGAAGCGGAGTGTCCGTTCGCCGGCGGGCAGGAGGATGAGACCGCGCCGGAAGGCGCGATCGAGCAGCGCATCGCGCAGGTCGGCGCGCACGACGTCGAACCCCAGCATGACGCCGGCGCCGCGAACGCTCCTCACGATCTCGCGATGGTCGCGCGCCAGGGCGTCGAGGCCGCGTCGGGCCAGGTCACCGGTGCGCCGGACCTGCTCGAGATCGAGGTGGTCGAGCTGAGCCAGCAGCCGCACCATGCCAACCGAATCGCCTTCCCACGTCGTGTTGAACTTCTTCTCTTCCTGGAAAAAGGTGGCCAGCCCCTCGCTGACGAACAGGATGCCGTTCTGCGCCTTCTTGGCCCAGGTGACGACGTCGGGCGGACACGGCAGATCGAACAGCTCGTGGGCCCAGAGGCGGCCGGTCATTCCCCAGCCGGCCTGCACTTCGTCGAACACCAGCGGCACGTCGTAGATGCGCGTGAGGAGCCGCAGCTTGCGCATGAAGGCCGCGCTGGCGATGCGAACGCCACCCTCGCCCTGGATCGGTTCGACCAGGACCGCCGCGACCCGCCGGGAGCGCCGAATCACGTCGGGCGCAAGACTGACGCGCTGCGCCGTCACGAACGCATTGACGTCCTGACCGGGGCGGGTGAGAAAATCGTCGATCGCGTCGATCTCGCGGCGATACACATCTTTGTTCTTCCCGGCGCCCGGCAGTCGGCCCGACACCAGGAGGTCCCATAGCTGTTTCAGGCTGCGATCCTCGCGGCGCGCCGTCTCCTTGGGCGCGCGCGGATCGTCAACCGGAAACGTGATATGCGGCCAGTCGAACGTCGGAAAGCCCAGCCGCGCCTTCTTGCGGTGCGTCACCGCGAGGGCACCGAGCGTGCGGCCGTGAAACGCGCCGTCGAACGACACGATGAAGCCGCCGTCGCCGTCGGGCGAAGTCATGACGCGATTCATCAGCACAGCCTTGATGGCGTTCTCGACCGCCTCGGCGCCGGTGTTGACGACGAAATGGCGCGGCGTGCCCACTGGCGCAATGCGATTCAGCTCCGCCTTGAGCCGCAGCGACAGCACGGTCTGGTACTCGGAGTGGGCGTAGCGTTCGACCACAAAGGGCAGCGAGTCGAGCACCGCGGCGACGACGGCGGGATGGTTCTCGCCGTAGGCATGGGTGGCAATCAATGCGCCCATGTCGAGGAACCGGTACGGCTCGCCGGTCTCGTCGCGATCGATCACGGCGAGATACGGGCCGATCGACTCGCTCGGATCGAACGCCACCGGCAGCGACAAGAACAAGCTGCTCGAGGCCGCCTCGAGCGCGCGGTGAGAGGCGGGCAGGAGCTGCGCGATCAGGGTCTCGAGGGTCTGTTCGCCATCCCGCAGCTGCGCCGGCACCCGGGCGCGGATCTCGCCGGCGCGATACCGCGCATTGAGTTGCGTCACGTGCGCGAGAAACGCCGCGGCGCGATCCAGACCGGTCGCGGTTACGTCCACGTTCTCATCGTAACCGTCAGCGGCTGAGATCGGAAACCGCGGTCTGGCGATCTCCGCGGTTTCTTCCGATTCTGATCTTCTATCGCAGCTTCGCGCTCCGGCCCTTGATCGTCGCCGCCAGCGACGTCAGGCGCATCGCGTCGTGCCCGCTCGCCGCGGCCGCGTCGCTGTCCAACTGCGCCGCCACCGCGTCGAGCTGATCGAGCACCGCGGCGGCGCCACGCTCCTTGCCGGTCCTGAGGCCGTCGGCGCGGTCGATGGCGGCCTTCACCGCCCTGGCGCGCTCGGGCTGTATGGCCTTGCTGCGAGTGAGCTGATCCAGATACGCGCGCGCCACCGGCAGCGCCGCCGGCCAGACGATCTTCTGCTGCTCCTGCGTGTTGAGCTCGTCGTTGTGGATCATCAGCGCCGCGTCGAGCTCGTTCTGGGTGAGGTACTCACTCGGCGTCAGGCTGAAGATGTCGATGCCGCGCGCGATTTCGGAGCCGTAGATCTGGCCGTTGTACCAGTAGGCCGACCAGAAGCCGCCGAGCATGAGGTTCTTCGCGTCGATCGGCCCTCGATCGAAGAACGCGATTTCCACCGGCGTGGTCGAGTCGGTGAAGTCGAACACCGAGACGCCGCCCTGATACCAGGCCTGGACCATGATGTCGCGACCGGGCACCGGAATCAGCGAGCCGTTGTGCGCGACGCAGTTCTCCTGCTCGGTCTGTGGTGCCGGCATCTTGAAGTAGCCCTTGAACACCAGTTTCCGGTCGACGATGTCGAAGATCGCGTCGGCGCCCCAGTTGAGCAGATCGGTGGCGCGGCAGCGCGGCCGCGCGCCGCCGCCCCACTCGTCGGTGAAGATCACCTTGGTGCCGTCGTTGTTGAAGGTGGCCGAATGCCAGTAGGCGAAGTTCTTGTCCGACGCGACGTCGAGGCGTTTCGGATTCTTCGGATCGCTGATATCCAGCAGCAGGCCGTTACCGGAACAGGCGCCGGCCGCGAGGCCGACTTCCGGAAACACCGTGATGTCGTGGCACTGATTGGTCTCGCTCATCTTCTGCGTACCGGGACCGCTGTCGCCGCCTTTATTGAGCCCGGCAATCGCACCGGAGGCGGTATCGGCGAAGATGCGCGGCCGCGCGATGATCTTCGCGTTCTGCGGCGCGGCGATCGGCACCTGGATCACGTCGATGCTGAAGAGCGACGTATTGGGATCCTCGTCCGGCTTGAGACCCGAGCAGCCGGCGAGCTCGTCCCCCGACCGGACGCCGCTGGTGCCCGAGCCGTAGACGTAGAGATTGGCCTTGTCGTTGGGGTCGGTGACGAGCGTGTGGGTATGCGATCCGCGGCAGGTCTGCACCGCGGCGACCTGTTTCGGCTTGTTCAGGTCGGTGATGTCGAAGATGCGGACGCCGCGAAAGCGCTCGGCGCTGACCGGGGTTTGAATACCCTGGGTGCCGCAATCCAGCCGTCCGCGGGTCTGCTCGACCGACATGAACAGCAGGTTGCCGTGAATCGATACGTCGCCCTGCCCGCCGGGACACACGATCGACGCGGCCAGCTTGGGCTTGCTGGGCCGCTCGATATCGTAGGTGGTGAAGCCGTGAAAGCTGCCCATGAAAACATGGTTGCCCTGGAAGGCGAGGTCCGAATTCGCGAAGCCGAGCATGTTGGCCTGCGCGACCGCCGCCGGCGAGTTCGGATCGGGCCGCGGCTCCGGCGGCAGCTTCGGATCGCGCTCGGCCGGAATCGGCGTGCCAGCGGGATTGGCGGGATCGAAAAAGCCTTCCGGTTTCGGCAGGCTCGAGACCCGCTTCATGTTTCGCGCCGCCTCACCGGCGTCGCGCAGCCCCGCTTTGAGGCCCACCCTGGGGTCGTTCGGATCGGCCGGACGCTGCTGCGCGCCGCCTTCGAGAGCGGTGGCAATCATCACGACCGAGAGACAGAGGGCAAACGCGGCGGCGGACTTCATTTCTGCAGCTCCTTGAGCAATGAACCCATGCGGTCGATTTCCATGCGTTGATCGGCGTCCACGTCGGACGCGTACGAGAAGATCTCCGGCGTCTGGCCGGCGCCGTCGGTGGCAAACAGATCGTGCACCATCGTGATGGCGCCGCCGTGGTGCTTGATCATGCCCTCGAGGAACAGCCGGTCGAACTCGTGGCCCTTGGCGGCGGCGAGCTGTGCCATCTCTTCTGCGGTCAGCATCCCCGGCATCAGCGCCGGGCCCATCATATGGTGGGCGCGAGGATCGGGAATCTGCTGGCCGCGGGCCAGCAGCCACTCCCGCATCATCTTCATCTCGTCCTGCTGCGAGACGTCAATCCGCAGCGCCAGCTTGCGGAGATCGTCGGACGCCGTGCGCGATGGCACCAGCGCGACCATTTCCACCGCCTGCGCGTGGTGCCCAATCATGCCCTGCATGAACTTGATGTCGGCGCCGGTGTACTGAACCTGTGAGAGATCGCTGGCCTGCGCCGCGCCGATCACATGGCTCGGCTCGCCCGGTGCGCCGGGCTGCACGATGGGTGGCTGGGCGCTGACCGGGGCGGCGGAACGGCACGAGACGGCGGCGGCGGCGGTCACCAGGACGACGGCAATCGGATATCGCACTCGCCATAGGATACACATCTCTGCCACAGAAAACCGTTGTGTCGTGGCGGCTCGAGGATGCGGCGCCCAGGGCCGCGCACGGTCGCGGTCAACAGTCCGTTCACGCCGAACAGTCGCCTGAAGGTGGCCACCACCGGTCAGTCAAATAGCGGTAGTGACCGGCTTTAGCCGGACTTTGCTCCTCTATCGCACCATCGTCTCCAGCAGGCGCTGCAGCGCCTTCTCCGGATCGTCGGTCCGTCCGGTGTGAACCGGGGACATCTGGATGATGGTGCTGCGCGGCGACACCAGCCAATGGAAGCGGCTGCGCTGCGGCAGGTCGCCGATCGGCCCCGCGCCGGCGCCGCCGCGGCAGACGCGCGGGATCATCTCGAGGTTGGCGCGGGTCGCTTCGACATCCACCGCTGGATCGATCGCGTGCAGCCGCGCCGCATCCAGATCGATGCGGGCCTCGAGGAAATCGACGGCAGGGCACGACAGGATGACGCCGGCATTGATCAGTTCGCCGCGATCGACGCGCGGGACGATCCTGATGATCGCGTAGTCGTAGGTATGCTCAGCGGCCATGCGCGGCCTCTTCGACGAACGCCCGCGGCGCGTCCAGCCGATCGATCAGATAGCGGCGGTAGGCATCGCGATGCGAGAGCGCGCCGTCGAGCCACGCATCAGGAATCAGCCCGACGATCCCGGCGATGATCTCAGCGGTCAGCCGAGCTGCCATCGCGGCGTCAACCTCGGCCAGCATGCCGGCCCGGCGCAGCAGCACGTTGTCCTTGATCAGCGGAAACGGCGCGCGCGCCCGGTCGCGATCCTCGGCCCAGCCGTCGCTGTGGTGGAAGTACAGCGTCGCGCCGTGATCGATCAGCCAGAGCCGGCGGTGCCACATCAGCATGTTGGTGTTGCGCACGCTCCGATCGACATTGGTCACGTAGGCGTCGAACCAGACGATGCACGAGGCCAGCTCCGAGGAGACCGGCTCGACGACCGGATCGAACATGACCGACGATGGCAGGTAATCGAGGGCGAGGTTCAAGCCGGCGCTGTCGCGGATGAGGGCGTAGATCTCCGGATCGGGCTCGGTCCTCGCCAGATCCGGATCGAGCTCGGCGAACACCAGTTCCGGCACCGCCAATCCCAGCGCCCGGGCAATTTCCCCCGACACCAGTTCGGCGATCAGCGCGCGGGCGCCCTGCCCGGCGCCGCGGAACTTCAGCACGTAGAGGCCGTCGTCGTCGGCTTCGACGATCGCCGGCAGCGAGCCGCCTTCGCGCAACGGCGTGACGTAGCGCGTGACGCGCACGGTTCTCACGGCGGCCATAGGATAGCTTACGAGGATCATCAAAATTTGAGGATTTGAGGATTTGAGGATCTGGTTTGAGGATCTATTTGAGGAGCCGACGCGGCCACGCGTCGCCGCGCGCTCCAGATCCGCGCGCTCCAGATCCTCAGATATATCCTAAAATCCTTAGATCCTCAGATCCTCAAATGCTCAAACCTTCTCTCACCCCCCACGACTACCGTACTCTTGCGCTGGCCGCTCTGGGCGGTGCGCTCGAGTTCTACGACTTCGTCATCTACGTCTTCCTCGCGCCGGTCATCGGTCGCCTCTTCTTTCCCGCCGACACACCGGACTGGCTGCGCCTGCTGCAGACGTTCGGGATCTTCTCGGCCGGCTACCTGGCGCGGCCGCTCGGCGGCATCGTGATCGCGCATTTCGGCGATCGGCTCGGCCGCAAGCGGATGTTCGCACTGAGCATCTTTCTGATGGCGGCGCCCACTCTGGCGATCGGCCTGCTGCCGGTCTACGCCAAGGCCGGCGTGGCCGCGCCGCTGCTTCTGCTGTTAATGCGGATTCTGCAAGGCGTGGCGATCGGCGGCGAGGTGCCGGGCGCGTGGGTGTTCGTCGCCGAGCACGTGCCCGAAGAGCGTCTCGGCTTCGGCATCGGCACGCTCACAGCGGGGCTGACCGTCGGCATCCTGTTTGGCTCGCTGCTGGCTGGAGCGATCAACACGATCTACGGGCCGGCCGACGTGGCGCGCTTCGCCTGGCGCATCCCCTTCGTTGTCGGCGGCCTGTTCGGCTTCGTCTCGGTCTACCTGCGGCGTTTTCTCGAGGAGACACCGGTCTTCCAGGAGATGAAGGCCCGCCGTTCGCTCGCCCGGGAGTTCCCGATCAAGACCGTGCTTCGTGCCCATCTCGGTGAAACGGTGCTGGCGCTCGCCCTCACCTGGGTGCTGACGGCCGCGATCGTTGTCGTGATCCTCTTTACGCCGGCCTATTTGCAACAGATCCATCACGTGCCTGCGCCGCTCGCGCTCCGCGCCAACAGCGTGGCGACGTTCACCTTTGCGCTCGGCTGCCTGTTCTTCGGCTGGGCCAACGACCGGTTCGGCACGCGGGTGTCGATGATCGCAGGCTTCGGCGGACTTCTGGTCAGCAGCTATCAGTTCTACGCGGGTCTTCCCGGCACGCCGAACGCGCTCCTGCTGACCTACAGCATCGCCGGGTTCTTCGTCGGCGCGGCGACCATGGTCCCGATTGTCGCCGTGCGACTGTTTCCCGCGCCGGTCCGCTTCTCCGGACTCTCCTTTTCCTACAACGTGTCGTACGCCATTTTCGGCGGGCTGACACCGATCGTCCTCACGGTGTGGCTGCGCACCAACACCCTGGCTCCGGCGTACTACGTCGGCGGCCTGGCGATTCTGGGTGTGGTACTGGCGCTGCCCAAGCCGGTGTCCCGCCAATTGCGCCAGTCGTAGTCCGGGCGTTCCGATCGAGCCCCGGCCGTTCATGCAGATTCCTACAAGACCGCTACGCCGTTTTCTGCGACACTCTTGCCGTGTTCCGAAGGATCACCGGGAGCAAGGAATGGATCTTCTTCAGCGTCCTGCCGAAGGCGGACCGGGGACTCGCCCTCGGCTGGTGGACCGCGCTGATCCTGCGCGGCGTGCTGCCCGCCTTGTTCGCGATCGCGACCGGATCGCTGGTCGGCGCCGTCCAGCACGGCGACAGCCTGACTCTGCCGCTGACGCTGGTCGGCGGGATCTTCGTACTGCTGCAGATTCTCACGCCGATTCACCTGGCCTCGAGCTCCAACCTCGGCGATCGCACAGCGGCGTGGCTGTACGACCGGCTCACCGCGGCCTGCGTCGGGCCGCCGGGAATGGGTCACCTCGAGGATCCGAAGCTGACGAGCGACCTGACCGTGGCGCGCGATTTCGATCTCGGCATGACTGGCCCGCCGCTGTCCTTCTCGATGGACTTCATCGCCAGCGGCATGGTCGAGATGATCGGCGGCCTGTCGGCAGCCGCGGTGCTGTTCGCCTACACGTGGTGGGCGCCGCTGCTGCTGGCCGGTGCGTGGCTGTCGACGCAGTGGCTGCTGCGTGAGAGCGGCGTTTGGTGGGATCGCAACACGCCGGAGGTTCGCGCCGCTCAACGCGATGCCGACTACACCTATCGCCTCGCGGTCGACCCAAGTCCGGCTAAGGAACTGCGGCTGTTTGGCCTGGTCGGCTGGACCATCGAGCGCTTCGTCGCGCGGCGCACGCGGCTGCACGCGCTGCAGTACGACGCGACGCGGCTCCGCGAGAAGCCGATGGCGTGGAGCCTGCTGGTCGTGCTCGGCGCCAATCTGCTGATCTTCTGGTCGCTAGCGGCTGCGGCGGCCAGCGGTGCTATCTCCCTCGCAGCGGTCGTGGTCTTCGCGCAGGCCGCCGTGGGCGTGTCGCTGCTGGCGTTCGGCGGGTTCAGCTGGGCGCTCGACGGAGCCGCGGCGCCGGTTGCCGCGGTGATGCGGCTGGAAAGCGCGATGGCGGGCCCGGGCGCGCTCGCTCCGGCGCCCGCGCGCTCGGAGCGAACGCAGGCGGCGGCCGGGCTGCCCGCGCGTGAGATCCGCTTCCGCGACGTCACGTTTGCCTATCCGGGCGGCGCCTCCGTGCTCGAGCATTTCGATCTCACCATCGCGGCCGGCTCATCGATCGCCATCGTCGGGCAGAACGGCGCCGGCAAGACCACGCTCGCGAAGCTGCTGTGCCGTCTCTACGACCCGCAAGGCGGCGCGATCGAGGTGGACGGCGTCGACCTTCGATCGATCGAGGTCGCGGCATGGCGCGCACGCGTCACGGCGGTGTTTCAGGATTTCATCCGGCTCGAGCTTCCGTTGCGCGACAACGTCGCGCCCCTGGGCGCGTCCGATGATGTCGTGCGGGCCGCGCTCGAATCGGCTGGCGCCGCCGGCCTCGCGGACCTCGGTACGATCCTCGCGCGCGGCTATGCCGGCGGCACCGATTTATCCGGCGGCCAGTGGCAGCGGGTGGCGCTCGCGCGGACGCTGGCCGCGGTGGGGCTCGGAGCCGCCGTCGTGCTGCTGGACGAACCGACCGCCCAGCTCGACGTGCGCGGCGAAGCGGAAATCTTCGAGCGCATTCTCGCCGCGACGCGCCAGTGCACGACGATCCTCATCTCGCACCGCTTTTCGACCGTGCGCCAGGCCGATCGCATCTGCGTGCTCGAGAACGGCCGCGTCGTGGAGCTCGGCACCCACGATGAGCTGATGGCGCTCGGCGGACGGTATCAGACGATGTTCGACCTGCAGGCGCAGCGGTTCAACGCGGCCGAGGACGAGGAAGGCCAGCAGTATGACGTCCTCGCCTGAGCAGCCGATCGACCCGCTGCCGCCGGCGCTGGCGTCGATGTGGCGCCTGTGCCGGCTCGGTTATCAGCACGAGCCAGGGCTCATGCTGGTCGCCTTCGTGCTGTCGCTGCTATCTGCCCTGCCCGATGCGCTGATCGCGGTGTGGCTCAAGCTGCTCGGCGATGGCGTGATGGGGCACCGGCCGCGCCTGGTGCTCGCCGCGGCCATCGGCCTGGCCGTGTCGGCGACCGCCACCTGGTTCCTCCGCACCGTGAGCACCCGCGTGACGCGGCGATTCCGCGACAAGATCACGATCGCGCTCGAATCGCACATCGCGCGGCTGCTGGCCTCGATCGCAACCATCGCGCACCACGAGCGTCCCGACTACCTCGACCGGCTCTCGACGCTGCGCGACCAGGTCTTCGTGCTCGACCACATGTACATGTCGGTGTTCTCAACCGCGGGATGGATTCTCCGGCTCGCCGTGACCATCGCGCTGCTGGCGTCGATCCATCCGGCGCTCACGTTGCTCGCCGCGTTCGCGCTGCCGACAGTGCTCACCTCGGCCTGGCGGCCGGGCGTGGAACGCGCGGCTCAGGAAGCCGGGGCGCCGTCATCCCGCCTCGCCCGTCATCTCTTTACACTGGCAACCACGGCGCCGGCGGGAAAGGAAGTCCGCGTGCTGGGCATCGGCCCCCGGCTGATGAAGGAGCGGCGCCAGGCGTGGGAACGGTGGTACGGCCCGATGGCCGCGGCGCGCTGGGGATCGGCGGCGTGGCACACGCTGGCGTGGGCGATCTTCGGCGGCGCGTACGTCGGCGCGGTGGTGTTCGTCGCCATGCGCGGCAGTTCGACGCCGGGCGACGTGCTGCTGGTGCTGGCGGCCGGATCGCGGCTGTCCGCATACGTAGGCGCCACCGTCGGCGAGATTGGGTTCCTGCGCGGAGTGTGGATGCACGGATCGCAGCGCCTGGCCTGGCTCGAAGACTACGCCGCATCGCTCATCGCCACGGCCGATCGCGAGGTTCCGGCGGCCGTGCGCCAAGGCATCCGCCTCGATCATGTCTCGTTCAGCTATCCGGGCACCTCGCGCGTGGTCCTGGACGATGTCTCGCTGACCCTCCCGGCCGCCGGAGTGGTGGCCATCGTCGGGGAGAACGGCGCCGGGAAGACGACCCTCGTGAAACTGCTCGCCAAGATGTATGAGCCGACGCAGGGGGCGATCTTCGTGGACGATGTGCCGCTGGCGCGGATGTCGGCCGACGCCTGGCGGGCGCGGCTGGCCGGCGCCTTCCAGGATTTCTTCCGGTTCGAGTTCATCGCGCGCCACAGCGTCGGTCTGGGCGACGTCCCGCGCATGGACGACGAGGCGGCGGTGATCGGCGCGGTCGGCCGCGCCGGCGCCGACGACGTGGTACAGCGGATGCCGCATGCACTCGCGACGCAACTCGGCCAAACCTGGCCGGGCGGCATCGATCTGTCGTTCGGCCAATGGCAGAAGCTGGCGCTGGCACGCGGCTTCATGCGCGACCGCCCGCTGCTGCTGGTGCTCGACGAACCGACCGCGGCGCTCGACGCCGAGACCGAGCACGCGCTGTTCGAGCGCTTCGCTCAGGCGGCGCGGAGCGAGCGCAACGACGGCCGCATCACGATTCTGGTGTCGCACCGGTTCTCGACGGTGCGGATGGCCGAACTGATCGTCGTCCTCGACGGCGCGAAGGTCGTCGAGACCGGCAGCCATGAGGAACTGATGACGAAGGGTGGGCAGTATTCGCAGCTGTACGGGATTCAAGCGGCGGCGTACCGGTAGAGCTGGGGATTGGCGACATGGGACGCGGGACAGAGAGCCCTCGGCACCGCGCGGTCGCCTGCTTTGGGTCCGCTCACGATTCTTGCTTCAGCTGCAGCCGTCGCGGTGAACCGATCCCTTAGCCGATGATTTCGTTCAATCCGTCGAGCACCCGGGCGAGTTCCTCTTCAGAGGCTCTGGCGAGCCGTTGGCCGAGGCGGTCGACAGACAACGTGCGGATCTGGCTGATCTTGATCCACGACGCTTTGCTCAGACCGTCGGCCTGACTTTCCAGAGTGAGAGGAAATCCTGCGCGCGGTTCTTGGCTGGTCATGGCCACCGCGATCACGGTCCCAGACCGTTCGTTGAAGACATCGTGGCTCAAGACCAACACCGAGTGTCAACGCAACCTTGGTCTTCGGCATGCCGGTATGATGACTTATCACACCACGGCGCAACGCTCGAGAATTCTCCCGCGCGGCCAACACCAAAAGGAGGCGCGCCTTCGTGGTCGATGGTGGGCATCAGAACAACGGTCGCCAGGTGTAGAACAGCGCGGCGCACAGGGCCTGCAGCATCGCGAAGCTGACGATCCAGGCGGTCCGGTGTTGCGGTGAGACTGCCGCTGCCAGCCACACGAACGCAGGGAACAGCACCGAGGAGAACCGTCCGGCCGAGAGGAATCCGCCAGTGGTGAGCGGCGGCAGGATATTGATCAGGATGAACACGGCGAACGCGATCCCGAAGCGCCGCCACACCGGCCACACCGACACGATCACGAACAGCGCGCCGAGCACATTGAGCAGGTCGTAGGGCGATTGCGCGACATACTCGTAGAGACCGGCGTGCCCAATGAACGCGTAGCGGGTGGCGACCAGGCGGGTGAGGCTCGTGTAGTGCCGTCCCCAAGCGGCGTGGCCAGCCGCCCACGCCAATGGATTTCCCGTGAGCCGCCACACGAACGCCGAGTAGAGCAGCGTTCCCACCGCGCCGGCGCCGGCCGCCGTCAGCGCCGGCATGACCGGCCGCAGCCGGCGCGACACCGCCGACCGCGTCGCCGATCCGCCACCCGCAACCGCCGGCGGCAGCCACGGCGCGACCGCCAGCAGCGCGAGTGGCACACTGAGCAGCCCGCCATTGGGACGGGTCAGGCCGATGACCAGGCCCCACAGGCCGGCGCGCACGAACTGGCGGCGGCGGAAATGGTGGAAGGCGCCGAGCGCGGCGAGCAGATACAGCGACTCGGTGTAGACGGCACCGAAGAACAGCGCGAACGGATAGGCCGCGATCAGCCACAGCGCCACCGGCGCGCACTCGTCGCCGATCTCGTCGCGCGCGAACGGGTAGAGGTAGGCCAGCGCGCAGACAAACGCGGTCAGCGAGACAAGCGTGCCGGCCGCGACGTAGGCGCTCTTCTCGTTGCCGAGCAGCAGCCCGAACACCCGCGTCACCATCGGATAGGCGGGAAAGAACACGATGTTCTGCTGCGCCGCGGCGCCGGCTTCGGGCACATAGCTGTACCCGGTTTCCGCGATCTGCAGATACCAGCCGGCGTCCCAGCGCAGCGGCAGGTTCATCAATTCGTTGTCGTAATCACGCCAGGGCGGCGCGCCCGGCGGATAGCCGAACATGACCACGGCGAGGAGCCCGGCGAAGAAGATCGCCGGACGCGAGCCCGCGAAGACCGTCGCCGCCGACCGCAGCGCAGCCGACCGCCTCCACCGCCGCAGTTGATGCGCGGCGTGAAAATGGATGGGTTGATCGCGGACGAGCAGGTGACGGACGCCGGCCACGGCGAACGCGAGCAGCCACGGACGCGAGAGCGTCGTCAGCGCGAACCGCCACTCGCCGAAACGGAGGCGGAAGCCGCCCGTTGCCGAGACCGTCAACCCGACAATCACCAGCGCGATCGCGACGAGATCGGCGGCGCGCGCCCACGCCGGCAGCACCGGCACGGCCGGTTTGACCAGCGTGATCACAGCGCGATCGCCGTGACGAGCGCGGTCAGGTAGGCCGGCCGCGGCAAGCCGAGATCGCGCAGGACACCGGCGAATCCCATACCGTGCAGCAGCCCGAACGAGAACACCAGCGCCAGCCGCCACGGCTTCAACTCCCTGATCACGAGATTCTCGATCGCGACGTAGGCGATCGACAGCGCAATCATCGGCTCCACCACCTTGGCCGGCAGCGACACGACCCCGTACATGGTCAGAGCCAGGGTAATCGAGTGGGCGACGGTGAACGTGCTGACCTGGGCGACGATCGATCGCCACTTGGAGGTCAGAAGAAAAATGCCGATCACGAACAACACGTGATCGAAACCGTGCGGCAGGATGTGCGTGTAGCCGAGAACGAAGTATTGCCAGCCGACCTCGGCCCGGGTCGGAGGCGGCAACGGCGCCGCGAGCGACACCGGCGTGCTCGGTGCGCCACCAACCACCCACTGCGTCTGCACCGGGCTGTCGCCGATCCGGACGTTCAGCGCATAGGTGCCGAGGGCGAGGCCATAGGTGAAGGCGAAGTCGGCCGCGTCAGCCGGCATCGTTCCGCGCAACCGCACCGTCGACGGCGCTTGGGCGAAGTCGTTGAAGGCGGACGAAGGCAGATACTCGAACGTGGACGCCGCCGGCCGCCCGTCGAACGACACCGCCACCCGCTCGAGAAACACGCCAGAGAGCGCTACGATGCGGCGATCGCGCTCAGCGCGCGGCAGGTCGCGCGAGACCGGTCGCTGACCATAGGCTTCGAGCGTCGGGAGCAGTGCATCCGGATCGACGACGATGTCGATGTGGTAGGCGGCGGCGCCGAGCGTTGCCTGGACCTGGGTCTTGCCGATCTCGTGCGCGCCGGCCGCGATCGCGCACAACAGCACCATGGCCAAGACGATGATGGCGATGAAGACGCCTGGCGCGATGGCATGCGCGTCGGCCGCCCGGGTATCCGGCGGATGCTGTGGCGGCTTGCCCGCGCGTCCACGCGCGGACGCCGGCCGGGGTGGAGGACCCTCGAACAGCGCGGGGATCGAGCGGGCCCCGGAGCGGGTCATCGCGCCGCCGCTTCGCCGGCGGCGTGGCCGATCGTCCGCGCGTGGGCGCGGATGTCGGCCTCCTGCGATCCCGTGCGCAGCGCCTGCGTGATGGCGGCGCGGGCATCGCCGACACGTCCGGCCTTGAAGTAGGCCCAGGCCAGCGCGTCTTCGGTGAAGATGTCGTGCCGTTCGGCGGACGCCTTTTCGGCGATCGCCACCGCCTCCGGAATCTTGCGATCGTGATCGGCGAGAAAGCGTGCGAGGTTCTTCGGCTCGGGCGCGTCCACGCGCCAGCCGGCCTCGGCGAGCGCGTACTGCCGATCGGCCTCGTCGCGCCGCCCCAGCCGCGTCAGCAGATCACCGGTGCGTGCGGCGAGATCCGGCGTCGGCGCGGTCCTCGCCAGCTCCTGCAGCAGCGCAAGTGCGCTGCCCGGTTCCCCTCGCGCCGCCAGCACACGCGCATATCCCCTCACCGCGAACGGATGACCGGGGAACGCATGTGACGCCGCCACGTACTCCGATTCGGCCTCGTGCAGCCTGCCGAGGCGCAGGTACAAGTCGCCGACCTGCGCGTGATGCCACGCCAGCGCCTCCGGATCGCTTGGCGGCGTGGCATCGGCAGCCAGCTTCATCGACTCGATCGCACCGGCGAGGTTGCCCTGCAGCTCCCGCGCATACGCCACCCGGGCGTACGACGCCGAGCTCGGTCGCAGCGACATCATCGTGTCGAAGGCGGCAAACGCCTGATCGTACTCGCCGAGCTCCAGATGGCCGTCGCCGATGATGCCGTAGTTGATCGGATCGTAGGGTCGCGCGTCGCGGTTCCTGTCTCCGACCGCGACCGCTTCGCGAAAGCGATGCTGCGACAGCAACAGGCTGCCGAGCTCGCGGTTCGCATCGTAGTTGGCGGGATCGTTGAGCAGAGCCCGTTCGAGCGCCGCTTCGGCCTCGATCGCCAAACCGGTGTTCCCGGTGACGCGGGTCTGGCGGACGAGGGCGTCGGCCAGCATCACCGCCGCCCCAACGTCCTCCGGTCGCGCCAACACCGCGGCTCGCAGCTCGGCGATGCGGCGGCCGAGATCAGCGCGGCTGGTGACGGCGCCCCGCGTGCCCAACGAGGTCGGACGCATCGACGCCGCGCGGCTGCGGCGCACGTCGCGCCAGTTGGCGACGCCGACCATCGCCGCCACCGCAGCGATGATCGCCATCGAGACGATCGTGGACGGCGTGAAGCACCTGCGCACGTTTCTTCTCCACGGGTGTGACCGGTCAGGTCCGCAAGTAGAGTCCGGCTGCCTACACGAAATTAACGGCTAATGGCCGCGCGGTGCGTTCGGGTTGAGCTTCCACGCGTTTCCGCCCGAGTGCGGGAACGCCAGATACGGGAACGTCGCGCGGAACGCGACGTCGTTGCGGTCGACGCCGTCGCCGAGCGCCGTCCGTACACCGCCCAGCACACCGACCGCCGCCTGCAGCGTGATGTCCACGACGTCGTCGGTCAGACGGCGTCCGTTGGGAAAACCTTGGGTATCGGCTGCGAGCACGCCGAGACGGGCGGGGGACGCGGTCGGCAGAATGTCGGTGTTCAGCCGCAGCATCTCCGACGCCTTCACGCCGGCGGGCTGGTTCAGGCCGGGCACGCCGGTCAGGAAGACCTGCACCAGGTCGTTGCGCGGGGTCGCCGGCGCCTGAATGCCGTAGACGAGCTGAAGCAGCTTGGGCACTTCCGGATCGGTGACGTAGCTGAGGAACTGACCGTCGGCCGACGGAATGCTGCCGTTCCACTTGTCCTTCTGGCCGACCGGGATGACGACCTCGTTCACCAGCGGCATGCCGAGCCGCGACACCTGGACGAAGTTACCGCTCGACGTCTCGCTGCCGGCCGCGCGCGTCGTCGTGGCCGGGCGACTCGCCGTTGACCAGACGCCAACGATGGGGCTGCCGGCCTTCAGTGAGTTCTTCGGCACTTGAATCGCAATGCTGTGCACGTTGAAGCCGGCGAGGCTGTCGGTGCCTGCCTCGGAGAGGTTGCCACCGTAGAGCAGGTCGAACACGCGGAGGTCGAGGAAGAACGGATCGTCGGTCTGTCCGGCAAAGACCCGGCCGACGCCGCCGTCCGCCTGGCGGAATTCGTAGATGCCGCTGCCGTTGCCGCCGTAGTTGGGCGTCGACGCGGGGCCGACGTTGTCGTACATCGTGCGCATCGGGCCGGCGGTGAAGACAGTGCGGCCGTTCTCGATCCGCGTCACGGTGTAGGTCTGATACATGTTGCGCGTCGCCGCGTCGAGCGCCGTGATCGGCCCGGTCGCGTAGAGGAACGTGTTCGGATTGGTCACCTGAGAGGTGAAGCGGAACTGGTAGGTGACGTCTTCGACGCCGTCGCCGTTGTTGTCGATCTTGATCTCGTACAGGACGTTGTCGCCGAACCGGAAAAAGTTGGGGCCGCCGGCCGGGTCCTCGAACGGGTCGAACGACGCGATCATCGTGACCGTGTCGGGCGCGTCCGGACTGACGAACGCGTACAGGTCCGTGTTATCCGCCTGCGGATCGTTGCTGATGAGCGGCGCCTCTCGATGGCTGGAAGCCCGCCCGGGCATGATGGCATAGCCCAGCAGCAGCAACTACTAACGTGACGAAATACAACGGTCGTCGCACGAAACACCTCCGTCCCATCTACGGCGCGGGACGGAGGTTGGATGTTGGGTGGCTGCGCCGGTCAGAACCCGCAGACGCTTTGCGGGAACAGCCGCACGATGGAATCGGTCGCCACCGCGCTGACGTTGCCCAGGCTGTCGTGCACCTTGAGCGTCACCGTCATGGTGAACCACTGATCGGCCGGCGCCGGCGGCAGCGGCGGGGCCGGAATCAGGCTGCAGTTGACGGCAGGCATGGACAACACGGGCCCGGTCGTGGTTTGTGAAAACGTGGTCGTCACCCCGTAGGTCCAATCCCAGGCGACGATCGGGCCGGGCGCGGTCGAGCTGCTGCCGTTGAACGTGCAGTTGATGGTATTGCCAGCGTTGATCAGCGTACAGGTTTCGGTTTCGGTGGGCCCGGTGACGCCGAAACTCGCCGTCGCGATGGTCGGCGCGGTCACCGAGACGACTACCGATGCGGAGGTCCCACCGTACGCTGCCGTGATGGTGCTGGAAATGGTGCCGCCAACAGCTCGCGTGAACGCCGAAAACGCGGCCGTCGTCGCTCCGGCCGGCACCGTGACGGTAGCTGGCAGCGTGAGTGGATCGCCGCCAGACAGCGACACGCTGGCGCCTCCGGTGGGAGCGGGTCCCGACAACACGATGGTGCCGTTGACAGAGCTGCCGCCGACGACGGTGGGGCTGTCCACGGTGATCGACGAAAGCACGGCGCCGGCGGTGACGGTGAGGGCCGGCGACTGGCGGCTGCTGCCATTCATCGATGCGGTGATCGCAGCCGTGCCCGGCGCTACCGCCGTGATGGTGAACGTCGCGGTTGACGATCCCGCCGCGACGGTCAGCGTCGCCGGCACCGTCGCCACCGCGGCGTTGCTGCTGGCCAGAGAAATGTTCGCCCCACCGGTTGGCGCGGCCGCGCTGAGCGTGACCGTGCCTTGTCCGCTCGTGCCGGCGGCGACGCTGGTGGCGCCGAGCGTGACGGACGACACCGCGCTCGTCGGTGTCGTCGGTGACGTCGCCGATCCGCCACACTGTATGGTGCTGAGCAAGGCGACGGTTGCGCCAAGGAGCCTGATGAAGACTGCGGCGTGTGTGGTGAGATGCCTCATGCCGGCTGAGGTATCAACATCAATGCCACGCGATCCTTCCACCGAATCGCGCCGCAAAACAAACTCTACCCTGCATCCGCGGTTGAGCTGGGATGCAATGCGAATGGTAAGCGGATGCCTACGGCTTCTGTCCCGGCACGGTCGTCTTCTGTCCCTGCAAGGTCATCTTCACCTGAGTCAGTTCGGCGCGCATCTCGTCCAGCAGACCGCGATCGATGCTGACCCGTTCGGCCTTGCCCTCGACGGCGTCGTCGAGCACTCTCTGGACGCGGTCGAGCAGCAGAACGGCGGTGCCGCGAGCGGAATCGGCGATCGGCGCGGACGTCGAGGCTGCCGGCGCGGGCTGAACAGCGGGGACGCTCGGTGGCATCTGCGGAGTTGCGGGCGAGGGGACCGCAGTCGGCGATTGCGGTTGCGCAACTGCAGGCATCTGGGTCGGCGCCGTTGTCGGCATCTGCGGCGGCGCGACCGTCGGAGTCTGCGGCGGCACGACCGTCGGAGTCGGCGGCGTGGCTGTGGTGGGTGTCTGCGGCGGCAGAGGCGCGGGCGGTTGCGGTTGTGCGACCGCAGGTGTCTGCTGTGCCACCGTCGGAATCTGCGGCGCCGGCTGAGTGACTGCGGGTGGCTGCACCGCGGCAGGTGGCTGGGTTTGCGCCAACAACGGCACCACCGAGAATGAAAGCGCCAAAATAGCAATTAGCAACGATTTGGCGGTGAACATGTTCTCCCTCCCTGGCAACGGCTGGGCAGCTGAATCGACCTGACCCGACTGGGAGCAATCATGATGCCGCATCTGCAACGTCTCACAGCCTTCGCACACGTCACGTGCCGCCGCTGTTCACGGAACCGGTTGGGCGATGCACACGGTTGCTATCTCGACGGCCGCTACCCGATGCTGCTGTCCGTCGTGCAGCAACAATCAAGCGCTCAACCTTCGCATGACCGATTCGGAGATGAGCGACCTGGCGGACCTGATCCTCGATCGCCAGGACCAGGAAGCGGAATCGTGCGAATGGATCGTTTCTGGATTCCGATAGCTCTACCGTTTTTGCGACCCGCCTGCTGACGCATGTAAATTCGCTTCGCGACCTTCATCGCGCGGACAAAAACACTTTACATCTCGCTAGCGGTGATTTAGGTTCCAGGCTCCCGCTCATCACGCCAGCGTGAGGTACCGATGGCCGCGCCAGACAAGGTCCTGAAGCAAACGTATGCGTGGTACCGCACCTCAATCACGCACGTGCTCGACGCCAGCGGTCTGACTCCCGCCCAGCGCGCCCAGGTCGAACCGCTCATCTGGCAGACACTGGGCATCCTCAACGCCGCCGTACCGCCGGTCAATCCGGATCTTTCCGATTTCAAGGACAACGGTGGCGCCGCCGAATCGCTCGCGATCGCGGCCACCGTCGTCGCCGAAGTGCTGGTCGCGCTCGGCTACGTGCAGCAGGCAGTGGCGGCGCTGGGAGGCGGCGGCAACCCGGCCGCGGCGCTCGCCGTCATCGGTCCGGTACTCGAGCAGGTCGATCGCCTGTCGCATCTGCAGGCGGGCAGCCGCTATCCGAGCGCCTTCTCGATCGGCAAGATCCTGCTGATGCTCAGCGGCGACGCGCAGGCCGACCCGCCCGCCAATCACGAGGCGGACAAACTGGCCGCGCTGCTCGGTGCGGTGTCGGCGGCCGACGTTGCGAACGCGCAGGCTGCGCTCGGCATCGTCAGCCTGCTGATCGGGAGCATGATCGATCGCTCGTTCACGGCTCCCAGCGCGAACGCGGCCGCGGGTTGGGTCACGCAGGCGCTGCCCGACTTCACCGGTCATCCCAAGCTCACGCTGACTGCCGCCGGCGGCCTTGGCGGCAGTCTCGAAATCAATCCGGGTCCGCCCAGCGCGATCAAGGCGGCGCTCAGCCTGGCCGTCAATCAATCGAAACCGATCGACGGCACCAGTGTCACGCTCGGCCTGACCGGGAGCGCTGGGGTCGCGGTGCTGGTCCCAGTCGTTCCACCTGGCGCGGTGCAGGTGAGCGGCGACTACGCGCTCGGCATCCAGCTGAAGCGGAGCAAGGCGAACGGCGCGCTGGTGATTGGCAGCGACGAGCTCGGCGTCAAGCTGTCGATCGGCGAGCTCGGCATCTCGATGCTCCTGAAGAACGGAGCGCCGGCGCTGCAGTTCTTCGCGCACGACGCCAGGGCGACGATCAGGCCGAGCGACGGATTCCTCAAGCTGATTCTCGGCGACGGCATCGAGGTGGGGCTCGATGTCACCGCGGAAGCCGACGTGGCCGGCAAGCTGCGGCTCGTCAACGGCACCGGCCTGCACGCCAGCCTCCCGGTGCCGACGTTGCCGACCGGCCCATTCCAGTTGCAACTGATCAACCTCGGGCTCGATCCGATCGGCGGCAGCTTCGCGCACCTGCAGGTCGAAGTCTCGGCCTCGTTCGGCGTCGAGCTCGGGCCCTTCGCCGGAACGGTCGATCGTCTCGGCGTGCTGCTCGACCTCGACGTCGAGAACGCCGGTCATCCGATCAGCTTCGCGTTCAAACCGCCAAATGGCATCGGCCTGTCGCTCGACGCCGGCGTCATCAAAGGCGGCGGCTACCTGTCGGTGGACGAGAACGGCTACGCGGGCATCCTCGAGCTCAAGTTCCTCGCCGTCGACGTGAAGGCGATCGCGATCCTCAACACCCATTCGGAAGTTGGCTTCTCGCTGCTGCTGCTGATCTTCGGCCAGTTTCCCGCGATCCAGCTGTCGTTCGGCTTCACGCTCACCGGCATCGGCGGCCTGATCGGCGTTCAGCACACCGCCAGCCCTCCGGCCTTGTCGCAGGCTCTCAGCGCAGGACAGCTGGACGCGGTACTGTTCCCCGACAATCCGGTAGCCAACGCACCGCAAATCATCACCACGCTGCGCACGCTGTTTCCGGTCAAGGCTGGCGGCTTCATCATCGGCCCGATGCTCGAGCTGGGCTGGGGCACACCGAGCCTCGTCACCGTGCGTCTCGGCCTGCTGATCGAGGCGGGCCAGTTCACGCTGCTCGGCCAGGCGATCATCCAGATCCCGCCGCTGGTGTCCTCCGATCTCGCCCTGCTCTACCTGCGGCTCGATTTCGTCGGCTCGGTGGTGTTCGATCCGCTGCGCATCGCGTTCGATGCCAAGTTGATCCACTCGCGCATCGCGCTGATCACGATCACCGGGCAGTTTGCGTTCCGCGCCGAGTTCGGCGATCACCCGACGTTCCTGATCAGCGCCGGCGGCTTCCACCCGCGCTTCAAGGAGATTCCTTCCGACATCCCCTCGCCATTCGATCGGGTCGGCGCGAGCCTCGACATCGGCATCGTCGGGATCGAGCTGAAGGGCTACTTCGCGATCACGTCGGCCACCATCCAGGCCGGCGCGTCGCTGCGGGCGTGGGCCGACATCGGCATCGCCAGCATCGAGGGCGGCTTCGGCTTCGACGCCATCTGTTACCTGACGCCGAAGTTCTATTTCGAGCTGGACATCTACGCCTACCTCGACGTCCACGTGTTCGGGATCGATTTTGCGTCGATTCATCTCGACGGCACGCTGGCCGGCCCGGGACGGTGGCACATCGCCGGCAACGCCAAAGTGCATACGCCGTGGCCGCTGCCGGACTTCTCCGTGCACGTGGACGAGCATTTCGGGACCGACCGCGACACCCCGCAGATTCGGGTGAACGTCGCCGATCAGCTCGCCGGTGAAATCGTCAAGACCGCGAACTGGAGTGCGCAGCTACCCAGCGGAGGCGACGGCTTCGTGACCCTGGCGGACATCAAGGCGGGCACCGACGTCCTCGCGCATCCGCTCGGCACGCTGGTGTTCCAGCAGAAGCTGGTGCCCTTCGAGCTGCGCATGGCCAAGGCGAGCGGCAGCCAGATCGACGGCGCCAACGAGTTCTTCGCTGGGACGCTGCAGCTGACGCAGGATGGACAAGCGGTGCCCAGCGCGCTGCACGCCGAGGCGCGCGGCGATTTCTTCGCCGCCGCCCAGTTCCTCGAGATGTCCCAGGACGACAAGCTGGCGAAGCCGTCGTTCGAATCGTTCACCGCCGGCTACGAGCTGGGCGACGACAACTACGACATCGGCGACGTCATCGAAGAGACGTTGAACTACGAGGAAGCGGATCTCGGCGCCGTGGCGGTGCCGAAGCGCTCGAGACGTATCGGCCTCGGCGCCTATGCCGAAGCCACGCATGGCGCCCTGCTGCGCTTCGGCGCCGCTGGCCGTTCGAACTATCGCGATCGCGCGCTGACCCAGCCCGCACAGTCCACCGCGATGCGCGTGGATCCGGCCCCGGTCACCGTGGCCAGCAAGGATTCGATGGCGGTGGCGACGGGAGCGCAGGTCTACACCAGCGTCTGGCGGGCGCATCAGGCGCGGGACGCCGCCGGCCGCGTCGAGGCGGCGAGCCTCGCCGTCGTCGAAATTGCGGAGATCGCATGACCATCCCCTATCGCTTCGCTCCGTGGTCGCGTCGAGGACTGGCCCGCGCGCATCGCAATCCCGATGTCGCCGGCGGTCCGCTGGCCGTGCGTCCGCGCATCACGGTCGGGCTGACGCTGCAGGCCAAACAGAACGGCGACTCCGTGACGGCCGTGTCCGGCAACGTCGATTTGACGCTCTACGGCCCCGCCGACATCATCGGAATCGACCCCCGCCTGGTGGTCCGCACCGATCCGAAGCCCCACGTCACGAACTTCGAGCCGAACTACCTGGCGATCGTCGATTTCGACCCGCCCGACTTTCCCTGGCTGCTCACGCCGGCGCATGCCGACGGCACCGATCACCTGCGGCCCTGGCTGGTGCTGGTCGTGATCGAGCGCGCCAAGGCGGGTCTGCCGGTCCTGATTGGCGGCCGGCCGCTGCCGTCAATCGCGCTCGACGGCGCCGACGCCGCGGTCGAGTTGCCGGATCTGAACGAGTCCTGGCTGTGGGCGCATACGCAGGCAGTGTCGCAGGTGGCAGCGGCCGATCGCGCGGCCTTGTCCAGCGAGTTGAATGCGTACCCCGAACGCAATATCTCGCGACTGGTCTGCCCGCGGCGCCTGGAGCCCCGCAAGGACTACATCGCCTGCGTGGTGCCCGCCACCGACGGCGGACGTCTGCGCGGGCTTGGCCAACCGGTCACCGGCGACACCCTGCAAGCCGCCTGGTCACGGGCCAACCCCATCGACATCGAGCTGCCGGTCTACTTTCACTGGGAGTTCTCGACCGGCCCGGTCGGCGACATCGAAACCCTCGCGCGGCGGCTCAGGACCCCCGCGCAGTACCTGGGCGATCCGACCCTGATTCAGCAGCTCCGACACATCGGCGAGCAACCGGTCGCCGTCGACGGCGATCATCTGCTCTTCGACGGCGTGACGCCAAAGACGACGACCTTCGAGGGCGCGATGGTGTCGCTCGACTTTGCACCTGCCAATCCGGACGTTGGATTTGCCGGCAAGCTGCAGGCGATGCTGAACAGCGGCCACGACTCCAGCCTCAGCGGCACGCCGGCGGCCGATCAAGTACCGACGCTGAGTCCACCCATCTACGGCGAGTACCCGGCCAAGCGTCATACCGTCAATGCCGCGAACGCCACGCATCATTGGCTCGACGGCCTGAGCTGTCAGCCGCGCTATCGCCTCGCGGGGGGCTGGGGCGCGGAGGTGGTGCGGCAGAACCAGGACGAGTTCATGCAGGCCGCGTGGGAGCAGGTGGGCGACGTGCTCGCAGCTGAACGCGCGCTGTCGCTCGCGCGTCTGTCGCGCGACGTCCTGAAGCGGGTCGAAGCGCGCCATCTCGCCAGGCTCGCGCCCGAGCGTCTGCTGGCCGTGATGGCGCCTTCGCGCGCTCGCATCCGCGTGTCTGCTACCGAGAGCCTGCACGGACAGATGGCGTCCGCGACGCTGCCGCCCGAGCTGTTCGATGGCGCGATGCGCCGCTTCACCAGCCCGCGGCGTCCGACGTTCCGGATGGCGCAGTGGCGCGCACGGAAAACGGCCGCCGTCTCGACCACCGCGCAGGTGACGATGCTGGTGCAGTCCTTTGCCGCCGCCTCCCGGCATCTCGACACGATCGATCCGAATCGCTTCGTGCCGGACGGCCTGCTCGGCAGCCGGTCGTACGACGCGGTGCCGCTGCCGGCCGATCTCGCCACCATGGTCGATCTCAAGGCCTATACCGGTCTGGACATGACCATGACTGGCGCCGAGATCAAGACCATCCAGGACCAGAATGCGACGGCGCGCAAGCTCGCGCTGACGACCAGGAAAACCGCGCCCACGATGGATGACGTGTGGCATCGCGGCCTGCTCACCGAGACACACGCCATCCGCGTCGCGCAGCTCGAGCGCGCGGCCGGTCAACCGCTCGAAGGGGATATCGGCCACCTGATCCAGCAAAGCAGCAAGCGCGCGACCGAAGGCATCCTGCTGTCGGTGCAGGACGGCGTTGTCGCCAGTCAGGCGCTGCGGATCGACGCGCGCAATGGCGCACTCAAGGCCTATGGCTCGGCTCTCACGCTCGGCCGCAGCGGCTCGCCGCCGGTCCGGCGGTCGGCGTTTGCGCCGAGCACGCTGGCCGCGGTGCCGCTGCACGCGTTGAAGCTGTACGGCAACAGCGCGGTGTTCGCCAGCCTGCCGCCGTCGACGCTGGGCCAGGGCACGGCCAAGGTCAGCATCGGCCTGACCGGGCCTGGCCAGTTTGCGGCCGCGACTGCCGGCGTCGCCGTCGCAGCGGCGACCATTACGATGCCGCCCGTTGCCAAGGATCACGCCACTCTGGGCCGCTACTCCGCCGCCTTCAAGGACTATCTTCACATCGTCGCGCCGCCGGCCGCCTCGATGCCGAGCCTGAGCGTCGTGGATTTTCCGACCGTTGCTGCGGTGTCGGCGGCGCGCGCGCGCGCCACGCCCGGGGAAACCGTGCCGGCCCGACTGGCGACGATGCTGTCACTGGGCGCGCAGACGGTGGCGTGGTCGAACGGCACGCTGTCGAACGCGTTCATCAGCACCAGGCTCGACCTCGCGCTTGATGAGCTGCTGCGGTTCGTGATTCCGCGGACCTTCGATCGAGTGATGCATTTTCCGCATCTGCGCTTCCCGCTGTCGCGCAAGCTCGAGACGCTGGCGCCCGAGGTGTTTCTGCCCGGCGTCGGAGTGCTGCCGAACGATTTCATCATGGCGGTGAAGACCAATCCGCGCTTCGTCGAGGCGTTGATGCTCGGCGCCAATCACGAAATGGGTCGCGAAATGCTCTGGCAGGGATACCCGACAGACAGCCGCGGTACGCCGTTCCAGAAGTTCTGGCAGCGCCTGGACGACCTCGACGACGTTGCGCCCATCCACCAGTGGAAGGGCGTGCCGCTCGGCGCACAGCCCGCGAGCACGGAGATGCTGGTGCTGCTCATCCGCGGACAGCTGCTGGAGCGCTTTCCCAACCTGTCGATCTATGCCTATCCGCTGACCGGCTCGGAAAAACGTCCGGGCGGCGCCAGCCCGCCGGTGCCGAACGACGTCCAGGAGATGGCTGCTGGCAAGATCGTGCTGCCGGTAATGCACGGCCACCTCAACAAGGACATCACCTACATCGGCTTCCCGATTGTTCCGGCCGACATTGCGAAGTTCTTCTTCGTCATCGAAGAGCACATGACCGAGCCGCGGTTCGGGTTCGACGAACCGGACAACGACAACCAGCACGGCGCGACCTGGCTGGAGATTGACTGGAGCGAAGTCGGCGTCTCGGGCGGCGACTATTTCGGCGGCGCAGCCTTGAAAGGCGCGCCGCCGGCAACCGGCGCACGCTGGAACGATCCGCACGCGGCGACGGTGGCCGATGCGCTGCTGCAACGTCCGTTTCGCGGCTACTGGAAGGGCCAGGCCTTGAAGATGCCGCCGGGCTGACATCACGCGCCACACGGCTGGACAAGGTCACACGAAAGGATCGCGGATGGCTCGGATCGATCTCGACTTGAGCGGGTTGCAGGCGGCGAGGCAGGAGATGGCGGCGCTGACGGCCAGGCAGCGCACGCTCGACGCCGCAGTCGCCAGCGCCCAGGCGGCCCTGGACGGTGCGCTGCGCGGTGGCGCCTCTCCCAACCTCGTCGCACCCCTGCGCCAGAGCGTCCAGCAGGCCGAGTCCAGCCGCGGCGAGCTGATCGCGCAACAGCGCGCTGCGCAGTCCCGCATCGATGCCGTCGCCGCTGGTCTCCTGCTCCAGCGCGACCCGGCGTTGATGGTCCAGGCGCTCGATGCGAAGCACCCGATTGCGCTGCTGCCGATGCGCCTGGAGACGCGCTACGTTCCGGTCGGCGCTCCGACCAGCCTGCGCATCCGCGTCTACCCTGACGATGTCAACACCATCGAACACGTGCCGGCGCTCACCCCAGACGAACAGCAGGCCGGCGTCAACTACTGGACCGCGCGCTTCGCCCACCAGGACGATGAGGCGGCGCGCATCCTGCGCGATCTGGCGACCGTGTTCGGCCGCGGCCGCGCCGCATGGATCGTACGGGTGCTGACGCCGGACAATCCGGTGCCCGGCGCCGGCGAGCAAGCGGCGCCGGTTTTTCCGCAAACCGATACCATCGACTCGCGTGCGAAAGCGACGCGCGCCATGCTCATGCCCGACCGCTGGTGTGCGATCGGCTATGCCGCAGGACGCCGCGAAGTGTTTCGTGTGTGGGGCAATCGCATCCCGGATGAACTGCTGCTGTCTCCCGACTGGCTGGCCACCGATGCGCCGGAAGCGCTGCTCGGCGGCGACCGGGCCTGGATGGTCGACTTCGATGCGGCGGTCGCCAAGGGCATGGCGGTCGAGATCACCCAGGAGGCCATCACCGCCATCGCCCGCAGCCAGCACGCCGTGCCGTTCAACCTGGCCACCGGCACGCTCGAGAGGCTGGTCGTGTTCGGCCTGGAATGGACCAGAACCGCCGATCAGAGCGCGGCCGATCTGACCGATCTGCTGGCCGCGCATCGCGATTCCACCGGCCTGGCGTTCGCGCCGCTGGGCACGCCGACCAACAACACCGAGGCCGCGGCCTCGGGCTTCAGCCCCGCCGACGAGCGCACGCCGCCGCAGCCGCCGGCGACGGCGGGCACGGACAAGGACGCGCTGCAGTTGCTGACGTGGGCGCTCGGCCTCGCGCCGGACGCGTTGCCGGCGGACAACATCGCCAACGCGCACCTGGCCGAACAGCGCACCGCGCTGCACATGATGAACGTGCTCTGGCGCGGCACCTTTGCCGACTACCTGCTGGAATTGTGGAATCCACCGCTCGACGAGGACGCACGGTTTCTCAAGACGCCAGCCCTCTACGCGACGCGTGGCTATGCCGTGTCGTACGTGCGCGCGACTGGGGCGTTGCCGCTCGTGCGGGTCGGCAAGCAGCCCTACGGCATTTTGCCGGTAGTGGGTAAGCGCTTCGTCAGCAGCGGTTCGGCGGTCGAGACCGCCATCGGCAATCTGCTCGCGGTGCTGCGGCCGATGTGGGAACTGGCCAGTCGCGCGGTGCCGACGATGACCGATGGCAGCGTCGACAAGGCCAAGGACATCGTGCAGACCGCCGCGTGGTCGCAGACCGCGTTCTATCGCGACAAGGACGCGGGCAAGGCGCTGTGCAAGATCCCCAACGCCTTCACCGATGCGCAGCAAGCGAGCCGCGGCGGCCTGATCCGGACGCTGCTGGCGGCGGTCGGCGTTACCGACTACTGGCTGGCGCACATCTACAGTTGCAGCGATTTCCTGCCCGACCCGCCGTATTCCGCCGGCTATCTCGCCGGCGTGCCGTGGGTGCTGGCCGACGCCAAGAATCCGAAGCAGGAAGCGGCCGACGATGTCACGTTCTCGGCGGCCAACAACTACCTGGCGAAGATGGCTGCCGCCTCGATTCAGTCGCCGACCGCGGCGGGACCGCTGCTCTACGCCAACCAGTCCGGTCCGGCGCTGCTGCAGGCGCTGGTGTCCTATTCCATCCAGAAGGAAAAGGGCGACGCGGTCGAAGGGTTCGCGCTGTCGAGTGTGGCCGTGAATCAGGTGGTGTCGCTGGCGGCGACCAGAATGCCGTACGTCGAGGCGACGCTCGACAACGAGGCGATGTTCACGGTGCAGACCCACAAGGAGCTCGCCAACGTCTCGCTCGCCTCGGTGACCGGCAAGGCCACGCTGGGCGAGCACGTCGCCAATACTCTGACCGTGCCGTTCGAGGCCAAGCCGGCCTCCGCCTATCGGGCCGCCGACATGCTCTCGCGCTCGGTCGATCACATCGTCGCCCCGACGCGTAACCTCGCTGCCGTCAAGTTGAGCCTCGACTATCTGGCCGGCCGCAGCGTCGGCGAGCTCAACATCGCCTTTCGCAGCACGCTCGATTGCTTTTCCTATCGCCTCGACGCCTGGCTGGCCGCGCGCGCGAACCGCCGTCTCGAGCAGATGCGCGACCAGAGCCCGGCCGGCGTCTACGTCGGCGGCTTTGCCTGGGTGGAAAACCTCAAAGCCGACACGCGCCCCGACAGCGAGGGCTACCTGCTGGCGCCGTCACTGGGACAGGCGGCCAGCGCCGCCATCCTGCGCAGCGGTTTCATGGCCAACCACGAGTCGGGCGCCTTCGACATCGCGCTCGATTCGCACCGCACCCAGCGCGCGGTCGGCATCCTGCAGGGGCTGACGCGCGATCAGCCGCTGGCCGCGCTCTACGGCTACCGCTTCGAGCGCGGGCTGCGCGACGCCGAGCTGGGCCGGTTCATCTGGCCGTTCCGTCTCGCCTTCCCGTGGCGTCCCGCCGGCGCGGCGCCAACCGATGAATCGAGCGAAGCCATTGGCGCGCGCGACGTGGTCGATGGGGTCGCGCTGCTCGATGCCTGGGAAAGCGACCCCAACGCGGTGCGGGGGCGGCTGACGGCGGCGCTGGCGCACCTGGAGGAACCGGCGCCGGCCGCCGACAACGCCGAATGGGCGCAGGTCGCAACCATTGTCGCGGACGTGCTCGACCTGGCCGACAGCGTCAGCGATCTGCTGATGGCCGAGGGCACGCATCAGATCGTGCAGGGCAACCTCGATCGCGCCGCGGCGGCGATGGCGGTGGCCGACAAACAATCGCTGCCGATCGAGACCGAATTCAATCGCACCCTTCGCGGCGGTGCCGGCTACACCCAGCGCCTGGTTGCGCTCTGTCCTGGACCGGCGGTCGGGTGGCCGGACGACCGGCGCGCGCGCACCGAGCCGGCGGCCAACGCCTGGCTGGCCGCCATGCTGGGCGATCCGGCGCGCTACCGATTCGCCGCGCGTGTGCATCGAGTGGATCCGCAGGGGCATCCGGTGATCGACGCCGGCCTGGTGGTGGTCACCTGGGCGGATCTGGCGCTGTCGCCGCTCTCGGCGGTGCTGCTGGCGGCAAGCGTGTCGGCGCAGCATCTGTCCGACACCAAAGAAACCGGCTTCCGCAGCGCGCTGGTCGCCGCCTTCACCGGCGCGCTCGACGATCCGGCAACGGTGGTCGGGCTGGAGATCCAGCAGGAGGCCGATTCGGCGGCGGCGCTGGGACTCGGACATTTCGAAGCGCTGGCGATGACGCTGAAGGCGATTCTCGACAAGGCCCGGCCGGTCACGCGCAAGGACGTCGTACGTACGGTCGACGAGATTGAAGCGACGCTGCCGGACGAGGGCGAGTTCCCCGGCGTCGATCGCGCGGAGCTCGAGGCGCGTGCCGACGCGCTGGTCGCCGAGTTCGATGACGCCACCGCCGGTACTGGTCGCGACCGCGGGCGCCGACGCGCTGCTCACCGCGCTCGCGGCGATGGACGACTTCCTGCCGGCGATCGGCTGGCCGGCCGAAGTGTTTGCGATCGACGCGGCCGGCGCCGACCCCGGGCTGCGCGACCAGCGGGCCGCCGCCGCGAAAGCCGCGCTGCAACAGATACTCGAGGCGAAACAGGACGCCGTGCACGCCGACATTCCGCTCCTCGACGGCCAGGGCGTGCCGAGCCACGCGCAACGCGTGCAGAACGCTGTCGATCGCATCAAGCGGCTGCTGGGGAAAGATTTTCCGGTGATGCTGCGCTGCAGTCTTGGGCCCTACGCCGGCGAGTTCGACGCATCGCTGGCCGAGCAGGCGGCTCTCACGCACGGCGATCCGTGGCGCATTCACGGCTGGCTCACGCAGCTGGCGCGCGTGCGCGAGGGGGCGCAGCGGTTCATCTCGGGCTTGTCCGCTCACGAGGCGCTGGTCGCTCCCGGTCAGGCCAGCGACTTCAAGCTGGTGCAGTTTCCGCACCGCCCCGACCAGATCTGGGCGGCGCTGCCGGAAGCCTGGGTGGAACCCGACGGCACCCCGTTCGATCCGACCCAGGTTCCCGAGGAGCTGCACGACTACCTCGCGCAGCGCCCGGGCGCGGTCTACAAGGACATTCATCGCGTGGCGCCCGATCTCACCATCGCGTTCCATGCGCCGGCTGGGCTCGACGCGCTCGCTGCGGATCAAACGATTGCCGGCCTGGTGTGCGACGAGTGGCCCGAGTTCGTGCCCGATCCCTATCAGACCGCGGCGATCGGCTTCCACTACGACGCTCCCGGTGCGCGCCCGCCGCAAAGCGTGCTGCTGGCGCTGCCCCCCACCTCGGTCAGGATGCCTGGACCTTCGATGATCTGGTCGACGTGATTCACGAAGCGTTCGACCTCGCCAAGCTGCGTGCGGTCCGGCCGCGCGATCTGGCCGGCGGACTGGGCGCGCTGCTGCCGGGAAATTATCTGCCGCATGCCTACACCGACGACCTGCCGAGCGTGCAGGTGCTCAAGATGCTGCGCGACGCGCAGGCGCGAATGGTCTCGGAGATCGGCAGCGAGGCGGCCCACTTCATTCTTGGCAAGATCTGACTAACGGGAGCAGGCGGGGATGAAAATCGAATTCGCGAAGTCCGCGGCCACGCTGAAGACCGCCGTCGTCAGGAAACCGTCGATCACCGGCGCGACCCGGCTCGAAACCCAGCCGACGTCGATCGGCATGCTCGGCGGGCTCAAGGCGCCGCTGGCGGATCCGCTATGGCTGCTGTCGCGGCAATGGCAGTTCAACGAGTTTCAGGGTGAGGACGCCGGGACGCCATTGCGGATCAAATTCGCGGTACGGGGAACGGCAGTGGACGCCTTCCGCTCCGGAGCGGACCCGCAGCAGGCGCCCTGGCACACCCTGGCGGCGGGCGGCGCGCCGATCGAGACGCGGGTGGAAGCCGAACCGGTGTGGCGGACGCATCCGCGGCTGCGCGGCGAGGCCGGACTGCACGCGCTGCGGATGGCCAGCCCGGCCCTGCGGGCGGCGCTGCTCGATGCCTATCCGCTCGTCCTCGATCCACCGGCCGACCCGGTGGCCGATCAATCTGGACTGCTCTGGTCGACGCTCTTCGATCGGAGGACGATCGATGGCGCGGCTGTGGCCGCCGATCTGGGCCCGCTGCTCGACGCCGCCGGCGCCCTCACCGCGCTGCCGGCGGCGCTGGCGCTCGATGGCGGTGAAATCGACGCCGCCAAGACCACGCTCGCGGCATGGATCGCCTGGTTTCGCCGGCTCGCGTTCGAGGGCGACACGGACAATCCGTCCTGGCAGCGCAACCGGATGGAGTACGCATTCGCGCTCAAGGCCGGCGACCTGGCGTTGCAGGCCCACGAGTACACCGATGGTCATTTGGACTGGGACGATTTTCGCGTGAGCACGCTGGTGCCCAACGCCCAACCGCTGCAGCAGGCGTTCGCGGTCGGGACGCGACATCCCTCGCCGGTGATCTATCCCGGCATGCCGGCCGAACGCTACTGGGAATTCGAAGACGGCAACGTCAACTTCGCCGGCGCCGAGGCCGGCATCACCGACCTGCTGCGGATGAGCGTCACCGAATTCGCGCTGACCTTCGGCAACGACTGGTTCGTGGTGCCGGTGCGGCTCCCTGTCGGCTGGCTGTACCAGGTCGCCACCTTCGAGATCTCTGACAGCTTCGGCATCGTCTCGCAGGCGGCGCCGATCGTGAATGCCAACGGCGCACGCTGGACGCTCTACGAGATCTCCGCCGACGCCAATCTGCGCGGCCGCGTCCAGCACACGATGCTGCTCCCCGACAGTGTGGACGGGATCCAGGAAGGCGTGGTGCTCGAGGAGACGCTGCTCGCACGAGACGAGATGGCGAACCTGGCATGGGCGATCGAAAAACAGGTGCAGGGTGTCTCGGGCGAGCCGCTCGACCGCGACCTCGAAGCCAGGAGCCTGGCGTTCCAGCAGCAGATTCATTTCGACACGGCGCCAGGCAGCCCCCAGGTCGCCTACCGGCTGGCGACGCCAGTGCCGGCGAACTGGACGCCGCTGATGCCGGTCCGCGATCCGGCGCTGAACCTCAACGATCCGCTGACCATCCGGCTGGCGCGCGCCGGCATGAAGCGGTTCTATCCCGAGGCCAGCGTCGCCGTGCTGGGTGCGGCGGATCCGGCCTATCAGGATTTTCTAACCCTCCTCGATGCGCAGACGACGTATGTCACCAAGCTGCCGATCGGCGCCGACCTGCGCGCGTATGTGTTCTTTCCGCGCGGCTGGCTGCTCCGCCAGGATCCGACGCAGCCGATGCCGGACGATGACACGCTCCTCATCGAAGAGGAAGAGGTGCCGCGCATCGGCGCGCGCCTCAAGCGCAAGTTTCAGTACGCGCGGTCCAGCGATGGAGGAAGCTGGCTGTGGATCGGTCGCAGCAAGATTTCAGGACGCGGCGAAGCCGCGAGCAACCTGCGATTCGATGTGGCCGTGAAAACCACGACACCGCGCTAGTGTCCCGTCTCCGTGATTCGCAACATTATTCCCGGGCGGGGCATCCCGCCTCGCGGCGTTGCTCATCGCTCACTTATGCCCAATAAGCTCGCTCTTCGCGCCTTGCGATCCGGGCGCCGCGCCACGGGACTTATGTCGCGAATCACGGAGACGGGACACTAGGTCGCCCTCGGCTATCAGGCGGCCGGCGGACAACTGAAATCGAATCCAGCTGATCCACTCCTCCGGCGATCGCAGCCTCTACCAGAGCGCGCGATGTGGGCACTCGCAACGGTCCCTTTGCGACTGTGCCAGCCAGCTGCGCAGAGAGCACGGGCCTTGCATGGCGGCTCGCCATGCGATTCTTTTCGATCGCGTTGACGCGATTCCCCAACGGCATCTGGCTTGCCCCCTCGAGTCGCGAATGCTCCCGGTGAATGAATTGTCGACGGATGGGCCCTATTTTGGTACCCGGCACTCGCTTTGTTGGTAGTGAAATGGACCGCCGCGACGATTTGACTGTCTTGATATGTACCTGGAACCGCGCCAGGCTCCTTGACGAAACCCTGTCGTCGATCGCGCGACTCGAGGCGCCCGCGCACTTGCGGTGGGAAGTCGTTGTCGTCGACAACAATTCCTCCGACGACACGTGTCAGGTTGTCGAGCATCAAGCGAGACAGTTTCCCACCACGCTCCGCTACCTGTTCGAGCCACGCCAGGGCAAGTCGTGGGCGATGAATGCCGGGCTGAGCGCAACCCACTTCCCGCTCCTCCTGTTCGCGGACGACGACATCAGAGTGAGCCCGGGCTGGCTGGCGGCGGCGACGGCCGCGTTTCGCGACGATCCGGACATCGCCTACGTCGGCGGCCCGGTGGTTCCGATCTGGGAGCAGGCGTGTCCGCGGTGGTTCGCGCAAACCGGCAAGACGCTGTGGGGCACGCTGGCGATCCTGGATTACGGCTCGGAGCCGTTCGTGTTCGAGGAGCGCCGCAAGGTCCCGCTCGGCGCAAACTTTGCGGTCCGCCGGACGATGATCGAGCAGGTGGGCGGCTTCGACCCGTCACTCGGACGCAACGCCGACAGCGTGATCCTGGGCCAGGAGCTGCCGGAATTCTTCGCGCGATCGCGCGCCGCCGGTTTTCGCGGTCGATATCTGCCGGAAATGGGGGTCGAGCATCACGTTCCCGCGCATCGGCTGCGCCCGACCTATGTGCGGCGGTGGTGGTACGGCAAGGGCGTCTCCCGGGCGCGCATGGAACAGCGGCACCCGGTCACCGAGCTTGGACTCGATCTACGCACCGTGCCCCGAATTGCGGGCATTCCCCGCTTTCTGTTTGGCATGGCGTGGCACGAGGCGCTGCGCTGGTGTGCGGCGCTGGCCGGCGGCAACGTCGGCGGCCGGATCGCCGCGGAAACCCAGCTCTGGTACGTCGCCGGTCAGGTGCGCGAACAGCTCCGGTATGGATCCCGACGCGCTGGCCCGCGTCCGCTACCGCCGCCGACAACGGCGCGGCGGTCGAATGCGGGATAGGCTCGTGCTCAGGATCCTGTCGGCTGAGCCGGCGTCCTGGTCAAGGTCGCTCGCTGTTCATGAGGAACGGCGCGCGCACAACGCTTCGTACGCCCGTTCCACCGCCTGCCCCTTGCGCTTGAAGTGATCCTGCAACTCGGCGCCGAGATCGGCGACCAGCTCCAGGTTGTACTTCGCCCGCGCCTCCTGGTAGGCGGCTTCGACATCGGCGGCGCCGGCGTCCGGTGACACGCCCAGCACGACAAACGGATCGAACTCGTCCTGCGCCGCCGCCGCGTCTGTCTGACGCTGGAGGCGCGCTTCCTCGTCGCGCCGGCTCTGGGCCTCGAGCGCATGCTGCCGCGCCTCTTCCTGCTGCGCGACTTCGAGCTGCTGGCGTCGCCCGTCCTCATCGTTCGCCTGCTGGCGCCGTTGTTCCTCGTCGCGCTCGGCCAGGCGTCGCTGCTCGTCCTGCTGCGCCCGCTCCTGATCCGCGCGCTCGCTCGCGGCGCGCCGGCGCACTTCGGCCGCTTCATGCCGGCACGCCTGGCACAGGTCGCCTTGCTCGATCAACTCGACCCCGCAACTACGGCACGCGAAGGATGCACGCCGCTTCGATCTCGACATCACGAACGTCCCGCCAGCGCCGGCAGCAACCAGCGCGACGAGCGCGACGCCGATCCACAAGCCGTACGACGGTGATGGCGGCGCGGGCGGCGGCAAGGCCGCTTCCGCCGCAACAGCGGCCGAAGCCATGGCGGCGCCCGGCGAAGCCGCTGCCGCGGCGGCGGTATCGGCTCTGGCGCGGCTGCCGTGCCCGCGCAGCGTGGTCAGTTGCGCCGTGAGGCATTCCACATACGCGTCCTGGCCTCGTGGCGCGCGCAGGCCACTGCAGGCGGAGTCGATCGTGCGCCGCTCGCTGTTCGACAGCCGCCTCAGATCGCGGCCGAACTCGTTGCGCAGGGTGTGGAGCTCGTTCTGACGACAGGCGAGATAGGCATCGGTTTCCAGCGCGCCGGCCGGACGCAAGGCGCCGCACGCGTGTTCGATGATCGCCTCCTCAATCGCGGTAGGCGGTGGCTCGACCGGTTCGGGTGGCTGCACCACGCCGAACGCCGTCGCGGAAAACGCCCACACCAATCCGCTCGCAATCGACACAGCGGCCATGGATCTCGCGGAATTCATTGTTCGCTCTAGTCGTATCGGCGGCAGACGGGGTCAACTGTTGGCCGCAGCGCTGCACGCGAGTGCGCACCAGGGCCCATGTCGGCAGCCCTCCACCAGTCGCGGGATTGCACCGGCCACGTTCCCGGCCCCGCTTCGTCATCGCACACGTCTTGGTTGCCGAACATCGAAAATCGGTTCGCCTGGCGACGTGGCGGAATCGAGGCGGCGCAATTACAGCGGCGCGGTTTCCGGCGCGGTTGGCCTTGCCGCCGCAGCCATCGCACGCAGGAATTGACGGAGCCGGCTCCCGGTCATCGCCTGCAGTCTGAACACGCCCGCGCGCCGGCCATCGAGCGCTTCGGCGAGGAACCTCTCGTCAGTGCGGCGATCGACAACGAACACCACGTGCTCGAGAGGGACCTGGCGCGCCAGCTCGTGCAGTTCGAAGCCACAGCCGGCGTTCTGACGCGAGAAGCCTCGCAGGTCCATCACCACCGCGTCGCTCTCGCGAACCAGGCGGGTCAACACCATCTTCCAGGTGTCGTCATAGCAGAAGAATTCGTTGACCCGGCAGCGCAGATCGCGGTCCGGCAAGATGTCGCGCTCGCTCATCCGGCGATTCAGAGCCGCCTCCCCGTCGATGAAGCGGCGCGAGAGCCGGCCCGAGACGAAGTCGAGAAACTCGTGCGGTTCGACGGTCCGGCTCACGAGGTCGATGCCGGCAATCATCTGAATGCTTCCCACCCGCCTCCAGTGCCGCCCGACGAAGTCGAACAGCCGTTCGCTGTCGTGTCCGATCGAAAACGATCGCAGGACCAGCAGCGTCGGTCTCTGGTGGAGCTCACGGCTGCCGCGCCCCAGCCACCAGAAACCGATTCGCGTGACCGTTTTGTAGGCGGCCAGCGCCGCGACGGCGGCCAGCGTCCACAACGGATGCCCGAACACGAGGTTGATCGCATGGCAGATGGTGAACAGCACCCAGATCGCATCGACGGTCACCGACTCATCACTGATTTTTTTCGCCCGATACTGTTTGCCGATCCAGAGCAGCACCACCCATCCCAGCGCGGCGAAGAGGACGAATCCCACCGCGAGCATCGCGACAAAGGCGCCAGTCGCGCCGAGGCCGATCGACGAGGTCACGTCAATGAGGGCGCGCAGGTAACGAACCTGGCCGCCGACGATCGACGTCACCACCTCGCTGCCAATCGACGCCAGCAGCATCAAGGTGAAAATCAGCGGACCCACGGCGCGGATTCGGCGCGCGAGGAATGTGAGCAGCAGAATCGTCGGCGGCAGGTCGTACATGATCCACGCCGTCAGAATCTGCAACCACGTCAGCTCCGGACTGCTGGACTTGGCGGCACCACCGATGGTGATGAGCACGATGAAGTAGGCCGCCGTCACCACCGTCTTGGCGCGGCGTGTGGTCGCCGACACGATGCCGATCGTCAACACCACCGGCCAGCCAAAGATCCAGGCGAGGAACAGAAAACGGAGCGGCAGGATGTCCAGACGGTCTGCCGTCAGCTGTGCGGCCGCCATGAGCAGGCCGTAGACGCCGCCGGCAGCCGCGTAGACGATGGCGGCGCGGCGCGGTTCGCCGCGCAGTTGCGCCAGCAGCCGCATCGCGGATGTGGTAGCGGAATCGTCCGACAGATCCTGAAGCGTGGAGCGCGCGCCTTCGACAGGGCCCCTGTCCGCCGGATCAGCCGGCACCGGCACACGAGCCGCCACTACTGGCGAACGGTCGTGCGCCTGGCGCATCGAGCGGCGTACCGCGCGCGCGTAAAGAGCAAGGACAGCCCATGCGATCGGGAACGTCAGCACGGCAGCCAGCAGGAGGTGGAACGAAAGGTGGCCCGTCAGCGCAGAGGTGACGGGATCAATCGACTCAGTCATACACGCTCCCGATACAGCCGAGGGCGTCCGGCTGAGGCGGGACACTAACAGCATTCGCGGGTAGATGTCGACTACACCCGAGCTGCCGGACGGGTCGTCCACGTAGCGTTTTTTCACGATCCGAAGCGATCTGCGTCACCACCGGTCGAGCCGCAGTCGATATGAGGTGCGACTGAAGAGGCTCAAACGGCTGGCACAGGCGCTTCTCTTGGCACGCTCGTGGCACCAGCGGACGAGATGACGCTAGCGAGCCCACCCGTGCGCATCCTGATCGATTCCGGCAGCTATCACGCGCTGAATGTGGGGGACGTCGCCATGCTGCAGGCCGGCATCGAACGGCTGCGCCAGCTCTGGCCGGACGCATCGATCGCGGTCGTGACGAATTCGCCCGCGGCGCTCGCGACGCATTGCCCGGGCGTGCGGGCAGTGCCGCTGACCGGGCGCGTGGCATTTCGAAGCGACCGATTTTTCGGGCGCGCCAGTGGCCTGCTGCCGGGTCGGCTTGGCGCCACCCTCGACGCCATACACGACCGCCTGCGGCAGCGCTGGCCGGCGACACTCGCCGCGATTATTGCCGGCAAGCGCGCCATGGTGCTCCGACGCGACTGGCTGGCGGCACCGAGCTACATCCGCGCCCTGAAACGTGCCGATCTCGTGGTGGCGACCGGTGCCGGCGTGCTGACGGACGCCTTCCTGGAAAATGCCACCGGTGTACTCGAGACGCTCGCCTTTGCGATTCAGCGGAACGTGCCAACCGCCGCCTTCGGGCAAGGCATCGGGCCGGTGTCCAACCCGGCACTACGACGGCGGATGTCGGACGTGTTGCCCCATCTCGCCCTCATCGCCTTGCGCGAGCGACGCGAGAGCGTCCGCCTGCTGGCCGAGATCGGCGTGCACCCGGATCGGATCGTCGTCACGGGCGACGATGCGATCGAGATGGCGAGTCGTGGTGCACGAGCGGAGCTCGGCGACGCCATCGGGGTCAATGTTCGGGTGGCCGGCTATGCCGGCGTCACCGCGGCGTCGGCCATCGACGTGGTTGGTCCCGCCGTACGCCGCGCGGCAGGACGGCTGGCCGCGCCACTCCTCGCTGTGCCGATCGCGCACCATCCGGACTGCCACGATGGCGTCGCGATTCGGGAGTTGCTGACTGGGGCAGACAACTCGTCCGCACCCCTCGTCAGTCTCGACACGCCCGCCAGGGCGATCGCCCAGGTGGCGCGATGCCGCGTCGTCGTCACCGGCAGCTACCACGCGGCGGTGTTTGCGCTGGCTCAGGGGATTCCGGTCGTCGCACTCGCGGCGACGCGATATTACGTCGACAAATTTTCGGGGCTGCAGGAGTTCTTTGGGGACGGCTGCCGGACGGTCGTGATCGGATCGCCCGACGCAGCCGCCGACCTCGAAGCCGCCATCGTCGAGGCCTGGGCCGGCGCCCCCGCCCGGCGCGACGCGCTGCGCTCTGCCGCCGACGAGCAGGTTCGCCGCGGCAGGGATGCCTATCAGCTGCTCGGACGCGTCATCGACGAAGGCGCCGACACGGGTTCGTTGCCGGTCCCGCGCCCGGTCTCAGCGCACCTCGAGGCGTAGAGCGGACAGTCGACTAACGCAACGTGACCTTTTGCGCGCGCCAGTTCCACACTTCGCCGACCCACAGCGTGCTCTCCGAGCGGCAGTCGATGGCGTTGACCATGCCGAAGTCGCGCGGCATCTTGCCGGCCTTGCCGAACCGGCCCACGACCTCGCCGTTCAGGCGCACCTTGTAGATCTCGCCGTGATCCATGCTTTCGGGATCGTTCGAGTTGGAGCTGTAGAGATACTGGGTCGCTCCACCTGACACACAGAGCGCCTGCGGCGTGCCGACGTTGACGATCTGTGACTTGAACGTGCCGTCGCCGTCGAACACCTGGATGCGGTTGTTGCCGGCATCCGCGACGTAGAGATTGCCTGCCGCGTCGGCGGCGATACCACGGATCCGGTTGAACTGGCCCTGGGCCGACCCGGTCTGCCCCCATGACTTCACGAAGTCGCCGTCCTTGGTGAACTTGGCGATTCGGTTGTTGGTCCCGAAGCCGTCGGCGACATAGATGTCGCCGGTGCGATCCCAGGTGACATCCGCGGGGTTGTTGAAGCTGTCGCCGGGGACGCCGGCGCCAGGCGCGCCGCGCCCCCCCCGCCCGCCGCCTCCACCACCGCCGGGTCCACCGCCGGCAGCAGCCGGGGGAAGGACGCCACCGCGAGCCGGCACGCCGGGACCGGGTCTGACGCCGATGTTCTCCGGCTTGCGGCCGAGCACCAGCAGATATCGTCCGTCGGCGTCGAACTTCACGATCTGATTCGATCCGGCGTCGACGATCCAGATGTTGTCCTGTGGGTCGACGCGCACCTGCTGCGCGAAGTTGATCGCATACACGCCCTGGCCGATCTCCTTCACGAACTTGCCATTCTGATCGAACTCGAACAGGCGCGAGCCGTTGTGATAGAAGGTCCGCTCGTCGCCCAGCGTGGCGACCGCGTGTCCGGTGCGCGTGTAGACGAAGACATGGCCCTTCGAGTTGGTCGCCACGCCGGCGACCTCACCCAGGTAGGTGCCTTGCGGCAGCTGCAGCGCGTCGGCGTTCGCCTCGTAGCGGATGTCCGGTGCTGATTGCGCGAAGAGCGAGACACTCGCGGCCAGCCCAGCACCGGCGACGAGGCGGCAGAAACGACCCGTGGTTGTCATCCGCGCCTCCTACCGGACCGCCGCGGTTGCCTTCGACGAGGGATGCAGCAGGATTTTCTGCACCCGCCACTCCGTAATCTCGGCGACGTAGATCTCGTTCGGGTTGCGGCAGTCCATCTGGTGGATGCTGCTGAATTCCTTGAAGGCGTGGCCGGCCTTGCCGAAACGGCCAAGGACGGTTCCGTCCAGCTCCATCTTGTAGACCTCGCCGGTCATCGGCGCCTGATCGAAGTTGTTCCCGGTCGGGAACGAATTGGAGCTGTAGAGATACTGGTGCGGCGTATTCGAGATGCACACCGCCCAGGGCGCGCCGACCGTGTCGTAGACCGCCTTCTGGTTGAGATCGTTGTCGAGGACGACGATGCGCGAGTTGCCGCGATCGGCGACATAGACCATGCCCTTGGCGTCGACCGCGAGCGCGTGCGGGGTGCTGAACTGGAGCGTCCCGTTCCCGCGCGTGCCAACCGCCTTGACGAAGCGGCCGGTCTTGTCGTACTTCACGATGCGCGAGTCACCGTAGCCGTCGGACACGAAAATGTTTCCGGCGGCGTCCCAGCCGACATCGGTTTCGCGGTGGAACGAGTACGGCTTGTTGGCACCCGAGTACTGGCCGCCCCCGGGCATCAGCGACAGCTGCTCGAGCGGGTCGGGGCGCTTGCCCAGCACCATCAGGAGCTTGGCATCGGGGTTGAACTTCATGATCACGTTCGAGCCCTCGTCAACGGCCCAGACGTTGTCGTCTTTGTCCACGCGCACCGCGTGCGCGAACGACACACCGTAGCTGCCGCTGCCGAACTCCTTGACGAAGGCACCGGTCTGATCGAACTCGAAGAGACGGGTCTCGCCGCTGCGCGTGTAGACGAACACGTGCCCCTTGGAATTGGTCGCGACGCCGACGCCCTCACCCATGTAGAGCCCGGGCAACAGCTTGAAGAAGTTGGGCACCGAATCGAAGGGAATCTCGGGGGTGGTCGCCCGCGCCGTGGCCGGCCCGGAGACGTTCTGTGTCAGTGCCCGCCCGCCCAGGAGCAGCAGGACCGCGACGACGCTCACGCTGAAACGTCGAATCATTTTCCCCTCCTTCAATCGTCAGGCTTCGGACAGCACAGGTGACAGGCGACAGGCAACTAGCGACCTGTGCGCGCAAAGTAAAGTCGATAACGCAGGCCCGGCAGTGCAGATCCTTGCGAGCATTCTGCCGCCAGCTGACTGTCGGACTCATCTGCCTGTGCAGGTCGGTGAAAGGAATCGAGCGATCACGCCTAGACAAATGAAGGCGTTGCCGATTCCCGCAACCCAACCGATGAGGTTTCCATGGCAAGCGCGCGATCGAGCTTCTCCCGTGGACTCCTCATCGCCCTGGCGCCCTCGGTGTTGCTATGGGCCGCCATCTTTTCGGTGGCATGTCCGCGGGCTCACGCCGCAGCCAGCGCGCTCACCCATGGCCGGATGAGGGGCATCTGTGTTCCCGAGTGACCGTCGCGCCTTTTGGCTGCACGATCGCCGGAGTGTCACACGCGGCGGGCGGCGGCCGTGGGACCGCGCCGGCCGTCATCCGATCGTGTTGATTGCCGACAGTTACGCTCCGGCGCGCACCCCGTGCGCGATCTATCTCGATCGTCACGGATTCCTGGCCATCGAAGCGGGCAGCACAGACGAAGCGCTGACCAAGCTGCAGGGAGTATCGCCGCACGCGATCGTCTCCGGCCTGGATGACGACGATGCACGACGATTTTACGAGCAGCTCTCCAGCGACAAGGCGTGGTCGAGGGTTCCGATCGTGGTGATGGCCGCCGACTGGGACGTGCCGATGCCGCAGGCCTGCGCGACTATTCTCGCCAAGCCATTCCGTCTGCATAGGCTGCTGCAGCAACTGCGCGAGGTGTTCCGGGCCTCGCGGCCCAGTACGTGATTGGTGTAGATCTCGGATTCATCGTTGCACCACTGCGCAAGGAGATGCTCATGACGACTCCCGACTGGGTGGCCAGGAATCGGCGCGCCAGCTACAACGCCATGCCCGGCTTTCCCTGGAAGGCCGCGTTCAAACTTTCGCAGGAGGAGGCGCGCGACCTCGTGGTCTCCTACGTGCTGAACAACCTGCTGACGCTCGAGAAGCCGGTTACGTTCGGAGCGGACGGGGCGCCAACCTACCCGGCCATCGGCCAGCGCGCCGCCCTCAGACTCGAGAACATCGGCGGCGTCCGGTTCGTGCCCGACAGCAAGGCCGCGGCCCGCTGGACCGCGACCGGAGCGATGGACCTGCGCACCGCGGTGCTTGCCGTCCGTCTTGGCACGTTTCTGCGCTCGAGCAAGTGGGCGGTATCGACGATCTTCTGGGGCGGCATGGGCGTGGGGCGCCACGACGACGATCGCCACGGCAAGGGCTACGCGATTGATTTTCACGGCGCCATCACCAACCTCGGTAAGTTCGACGTGGCGGCTGACTGGGGAAAGCAGCCGATCACGTTGCCGAACGGTCAGACGGCCCGGGCCTGGCCGTTGACGGTGCGGCCCTATTTCCGCCTCGACGTCGACACCCCCGCCGGCGGCTTCTTCAAGACGGTCTACCACTTCCTGGCGGGAGAGGCGGCGGACAACGGCAAGGCGAACGAGAGCTCAATCGGCGATCCCAGCCGCATCCTCCACCCGGACACTCCCGATGCCGGCCTGCGACCCTCCCACCAGGACCACGTGCACTGCGAGATCGACCGCTGATCGCGGGGCCTTCTTCGATGTGAGCCGGCGGTCGAGCGCCCGCCGGCTCCGATGCTACGGCAACCTGCCGTACTTGCGCATCGCGGCGAGCATGCGATCGACCGGCATCGCGTAGATGCGCAGGTCGTTCGCCCCTGTCATCGTTTCGGCGGCGAGCAGGGCATTGGTAATCGCGGCCTCCGTCGCCTGCGCGGTGGCCACGAACAGCGGCGTGATCCTGTCGTTGGGCAGCATCTTGACGTCGGTGACCGGCTGGTCGTTGAACCAGGCTCGCGGATTCGCCGTGGAGAAGGCGACGAAGATATCGCCGGAGCTGTTACCGCCAAACCCGCCCTGACGCCCGATGCCGAGCGAGACCCGAGTGGCGAGACGCTTCAGTTGGTGCGGCAGCAGCGGAGCATCGGTCGCAGCGACGACGATGATCGAACCCTGGTCTTGCGACTGATCCACGGCAGCGGCGCCGCTGCGATCGTCGCAATGCCGGCGTGACGAGCCCGGCGGCATCGGATCGTGGTTGGCAATGCAGCCTTGCAAGTCGGCGATCTCCTCGCCAACCGGCACGCCGGCAATCCGCAGGTCGCGGCGCGATCCGTAGTTGCACTGCACCAGCACGCCGACGGTGTAACCGCCCTGGTCGGCAGGCAGCTTACGAGACGCTGTGCCGATGCCCCCTTTGAAGCCGTGGCAGACCATGCCAGTTCCGCCACCGACCGCGCCCTCCTTCGGCACACCACCCGAGGCGCCATCGAGTGCGGCGATCACGTGCTCGGGCCTGACGTGAAATCCGTTGATGTCGTTCAGACCGCCATCGTAGGTCTCGGCCACGACCGGCAACCACCAGGGTTGCAGCGCGTTCTTCCGGGCGACTTCCCACTGGATGATGGCATCGCGCACGACGCCGACGCTGTGTGTGTTGGTGATCGCAACCGGGCCTTCGAGCAGGCCGCTCTCCTGCACCCAGGTCGTCCCGGTCATCTCGCCGTTGCCGTTGAGGGTGAACCAGGCCGCGAATACCGGATCGGGGTTGGCCTTGCCGCGCGGATGGATCACGGTGACCCCGGTCCGGATCGGTCCTTTGCCAACCACCAGCTTGCCTGTCCCCGAAATCAGCGTGGTATGGCCCACCTCGACGCCGGCGACGTCGGTAATCGCGTCGAGCCCGCCGGCGGTACCGCCAATCGGCAGCTGGAGATCGCGCTCTCTGGGCTTCTGTGCCTGCAGCACGACGGGGAGCGTCAGGACGGCGACGAGCGCGATGGGTGCGTGCTTGTTGAGCTTCATGTTGGCGTCATCTTGCGCGGATCGCGGGCGTTCGTCAACGCGGGGCGATCCGGATGATTCTGCTGATCGTCCCGCTCGTGCCGGCCACCCCGCGCGACCAGCCCGGGACGCTTCTCTCGCGCCGCGCCTCGAGGTCTTGAGCAATAATCGGCGCACACACCATGTCGAGATCAACGACCCACGGCTCATCATTCGCTGCGCCAGCGTCGCGCCGGCCGGCCAACCTCACCCGCCGCCAGTTGCTCGCGGGGGCGGGCGCCGGCGCCGCCGCCTTCCTTCTCGATCGCGACACGCTCCAGGCGCAGGCGCCGCCGGCCAGGACCGTCGTCTTCGCGCATACCACCGTCATCAACGTCGACGCGGTCCTGAACGACGTGGCGCTCGCGATCAACGGCGACAGGATCGCGGCGATTGGCCCGACTGACGCGATGCTCCAGACGTATCCCAACGCCGACGTCTACGATGGACGAGGCAAGGCGCTGCTACCCGGGCTCATCAACTGTCATGCGCATATGGCGGCGGTGCTCGCCCGCGGGTTCAACGAAGACTTCGGGTTCCCCAATTCCGCACATCTGGCCGTTCAGCCCGCCAGTCTGCTGCGCGGCGGGGAGGAGACGCTGATGGTCACGGTCGCGGCGCTCGAGGCGATCAAGACGGGAACCACTACCATCGTGGAAAACGTGGGGAACATCAGCCGCTCGGCCGCGGCATTGGCGCAGTCGGGCCTGCGCTGCGTGTTCGCCGAGTCGGTGCGCGACAGCGAAAATGTGGCGGGGCCGATGTCGCCCGATGGCCTTTCCCGCAGTCAAACACCCAGGTTCTCAGCCAGGCTGCGTGACGAAGGCATGCAGCGCATCGCGGATCTGTTCACGACCTGGCACGGTGCCAAACAGGGACGCATCAGTGTGTTTCCGGCGGCCGCGCTCGCCGAAACCTCGTCGCCCGAGCTGCTGCAGGTGGTTCGCACCTTCGCCGAGAAACACGATCTGGGCTACACGATTCATCTGTCCCAGAGCGTCGCTGAGGTCGATTTCATGGTACGGCACCATGGGCTGCGTCCGCCGGCGTTCCTCGACAGACACGGCTTTCTCGGTCCACGGCTGTTCGCAGCGCATTGCCGCTACGTCGACGAGGGCGATATCGCATTGCTTGGCCGCACCGGCACCATCATCTCGCACCAGGCCAACATGGCCGCGAACCGGGGAGTGATCCCGCCCATCGCCAGGCTGCGCGCGGCCGGCTGCCCGATTGCGAATGGCACCGACAACAACACCAATGACATGTTCGGCGTCATGAAGGTTGCGCTGCTGACGGAACGCATCTCGCGCAACGATCCGAACCCGGGGCTGCGGCCGCAACCGGAAGACATGCTCGAAGATGCCACTCGGGGCGGGGCACGAGCCGTGCGGCAGGGTCAGGCCCTGGGCTCGCTCGAGGTCGGGAAGAAGGCCGACCTGATCGTACTCGACACGCGGCGCGCTCACCTCGTCCCGGCCGGACGCGTGCTGTCGGCGTGGATTCACAACGGTCAACCCTCCGATATCGAGTCGAGCATGGTCGACGGTCAGTTCATCATGCGCAACCGCAAGGTCCTGACCATGGACGAGGATCAGATCGTCGCCGAGGCCGACAGGGTCGGGCAGCGGATTTGGGGGCAGGTGCAGGCCAGTGGTCCCGTTGCCGTGCCCGGCCGGTCGCGACGCCACTGACAGCACCGGAAGAGGGGGGCGATTTGCCCCGGCCTCTAGTGAAGATCGCGGCGCCTGTCGATAGAGGACAAGGGGCAGCCAGGTGCTCGCGATGCCAGCCGCCACGGAAGATGTTCACGAGTGAATGACGGATGCCGGATACTGCTGACGCGCTGAACGTACTGGTCGTCGACGATGAGCCGGCCATCGTCACATTCCTGAAGCGGATCCTGATCGCCGAGGGACATACGGTGTCCGCCGCCTACGACGGATCCGAAGCTCTGCGGGCGATCGCTGCCGCGCCTCCCGACGTCGTGCTCCTCGACGTGCGGCTGCCCGGCCTCGATGGCATCGAGGTCTGCCGCCACCTCAAGACTGCCGCGGCGACGCGTTTGCTGCCGATCATCCTGGTGACCGGCCTTACCGATCGCCAGCAGCAGATCGAGGGGATGAAAGCCGGAGCCGACGACTTCCTCAAGAAGCCGATCGACGTCGAAGAACTGCTGGTCCGCGTCCGCTCGCTCGGCCGGATGAAGCGCTACACCGACGACCTGGATTCGGCGACCGCCATCGTCATTACCCTCGCGGAAATGATCGAATCACGCGACGGCCGCAGCGACGGGCATTGTCATCGCATGGCCAACTACGCGACCGCGCTCGGCCGCCATCTCGGCCTGGGTGACGACGAATTACGGGCGTTGCACCGCGGCGGCTTTCTCCACGACATGGGTATGCTGGCGATTCCCGACGGGGTGCTTCAGAAGACGGGGCCGCTGACGCCCCAGGAATTCGAACTGGTCAAGTCGCACACGGTGGTCGGCGACTCGCTGTGTCAGACGCTGCGCTCTCTTCATCCGGTCAGGCCGATCGTCCGGCACCATCACGAGCGCCTCGACGGCTCCGGCTATCCCGACGGCCTGTGCGGCGATGCGATTCCCCTGGTCGCGCAAATCACGGCGCTGGTCGATACCTATGATGGCGCGACCACCCGGCGACCCTATCAGGAAGCCCAGTCCACGAGGCAGGCGCTCGAGCTGTTACGGCGGCACGTCGAGCGCGGGTGGAAGCGCCACGACCTGGTCGAAGCCTTCTGCGACCTGATCGAGAGCGGCAAGGTTCACGCGCCGTGGCCGGAGGCTGGCGAGGCCAGCGCCGCCGGCGCTGACGACGCGTTCGACATCCCCGAGTGGTAGGCTCCGCGCCGCAGACGCGCCGCGCGGTCGAGGAGGCGTGGCGAACATTACGTGAAAAGGAGCTCACAATCCGGGCTAGTGCAGGGCTCAGCATCTCCTATTCCCTCTACCTATCCGCGTGCCCTCAGGCGTGGTGTCGAACGTCACGGTGACTTCGGTCTCTGCAGCGTTGGTCGTCGGCGAGGCCCACGTGAATCGCAGGCGGGCGGGGCGGTCGATCTCCAGGTAGCGTCCGCAATGATCATGCGAACCCCTGGCGCTGGCCATGACGATGCGAAAGGCGCCGCCGACTCTGGGATCGACGTCGACCGCCGCCGCATGCGAGTCGCCGGCGGCGAGGAAGCGAGCCATGCACTCGGGGCTCAGCCACGCGTCGAACACCCGCTCGCGCGGCACACCGATCGTGATCGTGACCTCGACGCGGCGCACCACGGTCATGTCCGCCGTTCGAGATCGGCCTTGAGGCGAGACATCGCGCGCTCCCAGAATGCCGTCTGTCGCGCCATCCAATCGCGGGCGGCGCGCAGTTCCCCGACGCGGGCCCGGATGACATGATCGCGGCCGAGTATCTCGCGCGAGACGAGGCCGGCCCGCTCCAGCACCTTCACGTGCTTCGACACCGCAGCGAGGGAGATGTCGAATTCGGCGGTCAGTTCGGTCAGCCCTCGGCCCTGGCGTACGGTGGCCTCGAGGATGCGGCGCCGGACGGAGTGTGACAGCGCGCCAAACGCGCGGTCGAGATCGCCGTTGCCGCGGTGCCCGATCACGCCGTGGCCTCTGCGACGACTCGGAGACGCCGCAGATCGGCGCTCAGTGCACGACCCATCGCCCACGTCAGCAGCCAGCGCGGCGCGAAGCCAGGCGCCTCGCCGACGTTCCGGATCGTAACGCGCGCGCCGCCTCCTTCCGCCTCGATCGTGTACGCGACGGTTCCCCGCATCGGACCATCGACAATGCGCAGGTCGAGGCGGTCGCCGGTGAGGCCGATCACCTCAGTCGTCCAGCGCAGCGTGCGGCCGAGAAACCGGCCGGTTCGGCGGACCCTCGCACCCGGCGCAAGGGCGGCGCTGACCGGCTCGACGGTCCTGACCGCGGCCATCCAGGTCGGATCCTGGAGCGGATCGAACATCACGGCGCGGACGCGCGCCGGCGAGGCGGCTATGAAGTCGGTCACGGATACGTCGAGCATGGAGGCCATGGCGGAACATTCAACCAACTGATTGATACTCTACCATGCGGTTGAATGACGGCGCATGCCGTACGCCGGCCGGGAGCGGTTTGTGATTCGGTGTAGAACCGTAGTGTCCGGCTTCAGCCCGATGTCCCGACGGTCCGCCTGAAGGCGGACGCTACACACAAGTCGAACCGCACTAGAACCATGCTCATCGCGATTCCTTCCAATGGGAGTGCTTACTCACTCATACGTCGAGCTGGACCCTCGACGCAACGTGCTCGGGGCTGGCCCCTTCCAGCGCCAGCAGCCGCGCCTTGGTCTCGAGTCCGCCGGCGAACCCGGTGAGCCCGCCGGTCGATCCGATCACCCGATGGCAGGGCGCGATGATCGACAGGGGATTTCTTCCGCTGGCCGCGCCCACCGCCCGCATTGCGCGCGGGTTCCCGATCTGTCTTGCGATCTGCGCGTACGATCGGGTCTCGCCAAACGGGATGGTGCGCAGCGCATTCCACACCTGGCGCTGAAACGGCGTGCCCGCGACATCCAGTTCGACAGTGAAGCGGGTGCGATCGCCTGCGAAATACTCCTGGAGCTGACGCTCGGCCTCGAGCAGCACCGGATGCCCAGGGCTTTCCGTCTCGAGGTTCAGACGGACCCGGCCCGGACGATCGTTCTCCCACAGGATGGCCGCGAGACCTTGGTCGGTCGCGACCAGTTTGAGCCGCCCGATCGGAGAGTCGATCATCTTGTAGACGTGACGCTTTTCTGTTCTGCGATTGGATGTGGTCATGATGCGCTCCTGTTGTGACTCCACGATAGGTCGTGCGCGCCGACCTTGCTCGCCGTTTTCGGACATCAGCAACGGCCTCGTGGTGTTGTCCGAAAATGGCTAGATCGCCGGCCTCGGGTGCCGTATCGTGGAGCGTATGGACCAGGACAGCGGCAGGCTTTACAAGGCACTGACATCGCGCGACTCGCGATTTGACGGCGTGTTCTTCGTCGGCGTCACCTCGACCGACATCTACTGCCGGCCGATTTGCCCGGTGAAGACTCCCAAGGAGACCAACTGCCGCTTCTTCGAGACACCTCAAGAAGCGGAGCACGCCGGCTTTCGGCCGTGCCTGCGCTGCCGGCCCGAGCTGGCGCCGGGCGCCGCGCCGGTCGATGACGCCCAGCGCATCGCGCAGCTGATCGTGCAGCGGCTCGAGGAGGGACAGCTCGACGACAAAGCCGGGCTCGAGGAGATTGCGGACCAGTTCGAGCTCAGCTCGCGCCAGATCCGACGCATCGTCCGGAAGGAGCTCGGCGTGCCGCCAATCCAGCTGCTGCTGACTCGCCGATTGCTGCTGGCCAAGCAGCTGTTGACCGATACCAGGCTGCCGGTCACCGAAGTGGCGTTTGCCAGCGGGTTCTCGAGCCTGCGCCGGTTCAACGACGCATTCAACCGGCGCTACGGCCTGGCACCGACGCGGCTGCGCAAGACAGCGACTGAAGACGCCGCCGCGGTCACGGAGAGCCAGACCTCGACGCTGCAGCTTTCCTATCGCCCGCCCTACGACTGGGAGGGCATGCTGGCGTTTCTGGCGGCCCGTGCGCTCAAGGGGATCGAACAGGTGACCGACCGTTCGTATGCGCGGACCGTGCAGCTGGGAACCGCGAAGGGCTGGATCAAGGTGACGCGGTCGACGAACAAGAACGCGGTGATGGTCGAGTTCACGCACACTTTGACGCCGGTGCTGCCGGCGCTGCTCAGCCGGGTGCGGGCGCTCTTCGATCTCAATGCGAGACCCGACGTGATTGCGAAGCATCTCGGCAAGGACGCGCGCATCGAATCGGCGGTCAAGGCGAACCCTGGCTTGCGAGTACCTGGCGCCTTCAATGGATTCGAGATGGGCGTGCGCGCGATCCTTGGCCAGCAGGTCACCGTGAAGGCGGCGACGACGATCGCCGGCCGGTTCGTCGAGGCGTTCGGTGAACCGATCAGCACGCCGTTTGCCGAGATGAATCGCCTGACGCCGACGCCAGCCCGCGTCGGCGCAGCCAGCGTCGGCGCCATTGCCCGTCACGGCATCGTGGCGGCGCGCGCCCGGTGCATGATCGCGCTGGCGCGAGCGCAACGATCGGGTGCGCTGTGCCTCGACGGAGGCGCTTGTCACAACCCCGACGAATCGATCAGGCGCCTGGCCGAGCTGCCCGGCATCGGCCCGTGGACGGCGCACTACATTGCGATGCGCGCGCTGCGCTGGCCCGATGCGTTTCCGAAAGAAGACATCGCCGTACGCAAGAATCTCGGTGGGGTGACGGCGAAGGAGGCCGAGAGACTGTCGCAAGCCTGGCGGCCGTGGCGCAGCTATGCCGTGATGCACGTGTGGCGCACGCCCGGGCACGTCTAATCAACCGTGCGACGATCGCTCACGTTGTTGGCAGCTTCCGCTTCGCCGTTTCAATCCGGTGGACGTTCTCTTCGTAGGACAACGCCACAGTGTCATTCTCGCGAGGCGGATACGAGGAGTGCCCATACACGGGATACGCCTCGGTCCGCAAATGCGCCAGCATGTGGTGTCCGGTCCTGGTCTGACGCTCGTGACGGAGCGCTGATACGTCCACCGGGGCGACCACGATCCGTTCGCCGGGCCCGGGCGACGCATCCGCCAGGAGCCGGCCGTCGAAGTCCACCACCTGAGACCCGCCCGGCCATGAATACGGCGGATAGTGCCGCAGGCTGGCGCCCTGATTCGCGGCCACGACGTACGCGATGTTCTCGATTGCGCGCGCCCGGTTGATCAGCGTCCACCAGTTCATCGGCTCGGTCGCACCCCACGGGTCCATGTAGGCCGACACGCGGAGCAGCAGTTCGGCGCCGTTGGCGGCCAGCTGCCGGATGGCCTCAGGGAACAGCCAGTCGTAGCAGATGGCGCAGCCGATCCGTCCGATCGGGGTTTCGACGACGGGAAAGAGCGGTTCGTCGTAGCCGGGAAGATCGTGCGGGCTGCTGTGCAGCTCGTAGGGGATCCACGGATTCACCTTGCGGTACCTGGACAGGATGCCCTCAGGTCCGATCAGGCAGGTCGTGTTGAAGACCGCACCCGGCCATCGCGGATCCTCCTCCAGCATCGTGCCGCTCTGGATATAGAGGTGGTGTTCGCGCGCCTTTTCGGTCAGCCGTTCGGTGTGCTCGTTCGGGATCGGTACCGTCAGCTTCTGCAGCAGCTCCTGCACCGTGGGAAACACCGGCGCGGCGTGAGCAAATTCCGGAAAGACGACGAGGCGCACCGGCAGAAACGGGGCGCTGCCGGCGACCGCGGCATCGACCATCGCCAGGATCCGATCGGTATTCGACCGCATCTGCCGGCGTTCGATGGGGTTGGACATGTCGGTCTGACAGGCGGCGACAGAATACCGGATATGCTCCATAGGCCTCTCAGGGTGACTCCAGCGCGGGAACGCGATGCCGGAGACGCGGATTTCGGCTAGGATGGCCACGATTCTTTTTCCGCCGAGGAGGCTCCATGCGACGCGCTCCACTGGTCGGACTCGCTCTCGCGCTTGCCAGCGCCGCCATCATCGCACAGCAGCCGGCGGCGCCGGCGCCTCGCGATCCTCAACGCGAGCTGACGATGAGCGTCGCCGACGGCTTTACGGTGGCCGCCGTGGGCGACTGCATCATCGCGCGGCCGGTCTCGCAAACGCCGGGCTTCGCCCCCGTCGCCAAGCTCATTCACGACGCCGATTCGGCGTTCGGCAATTTCGAAGGCACGGCGATCGATCTCTCACGCACGCCGGCGGTGCCGCAGGCTGAATTCGGCGGCGTCTGGATCATCGGCGCGCCGGCGGTGGCGCGCGATCTCAAGTCGATCGGATTCGACATCATGTCGCGGGCCAACAACCACGCCACCGACTGGGGACTGGAAGGCATGCGGCAAACCAGCCGCGCGCTGGACGAGGCCGGCATCGTGCACGCCGGCGTCGGCGAACATCGAGCCGCGGCGCGGGGGGCGCGCTTCTTCGACACCGACAAGGGACGCGTCGCGCTGATCGCGATGGCCTCGACCTTCACGCCGCTCTCGCGATCGGCGCCGCCGGCCGGCGAGGCGCCGGGGCGCCCCGGCGTCAACGCGCTCCGCACGACGAGGTACTCGCTGGTGACGCCGGCAGAACTGGCTGCGCTGCGCAAGATTCGCGACGAGCAGCCTGCCGGCTCCGTCCGGCTGCTGGAAAAGGAGCCCGCCGACCAGCTCGAGCTGTTCGGCGTTCACTACAAGGCGGCCGACCATCGCGGCTTCTCCTACACGATCGATCCGATCGACGAGCGTGAAGTGCTCAAGAGCATCCGCGCGGCCAAGCAGCTGTCGGACTTCGTGATCGTGAGCATTCATGCCCACGAGCCGGGGAACTGGAGCCAGCAGCCGGCCGACTTCCTGCCCAAGCTCGCTCACGAGGCGATCGATGCCGGCGCCGACGAGTTCATCGGCCACGGGCCGCACCAGGTGAGAGGCATCGAGATTTATCACGGCAAGCCGATCTTCTACAGCCTCGGCAACTTCATCTTTCAGCTCGATCTGCTCGAGCCGGTGGCGAGCGATCTCTACGAGCAGTACAAGATGGACGCCGCTTCGACCACCGACGCCGAGTTCGATGCGATGTGGAACAAGCTCGTGTTCACCGGCGACGTCTGGTACCAGAGCGTCGTAACGACGACGCGGTTCGAACAAGGACGGCTGGCCGAAATCCGGCTGCACCCCGTCGATTTGAACTACACCGCGCGCGGCGCCGACCGTGGCGTGCCGCGGCTGGCCACGCCCGAGGTGGCCCGAACGATCCTCGAACGCCTGCAGCGACTGTCGCAGCCATTCGGGACATCACTCACGATCGAACAAGACACCGGCGTCATCCGTCCGGCGGTCGCGGCATCGAGCGCGGTGAAACCGTAGATCAGCCGGCGCTAGGACTACTGCGTATGCGTCCTCTCACTTCTTCACGACTGCTCATGGCGCTGCTCTCGACCGGTGCGGTCCTTGCCGGCGGGTGCGGGGCGTCCAAGTCATCTGCGCCGTCCGCGCCGCAGGAGATCCGCCTTCCCGACCCGGATGTCGGTGCGGATGCGCTCGAGGCGCGAAAGCGCGCGCAACTGGACACGGTGAACCAGTTCACGGTGTTCTATCAGTTCCAGTTCGCCGACCGGATCAAGGAGAGCGGTATCACGTTCGTGCACCACATTGTCGAGGACGCGGGCAAGCACTACAAGGCGGTCCACTACGATCACGGTAACGGCATCGCGGTGGCCGACGTCGATGGCGACGGGCGGTACGACATCTACTTCGCCAATCAGGTGGGCGGCAACCAGCTGTGGAAAAACCTGGGCGGAGGGCGGTTCAGCGACATCACTCAGGAGGCCGGCGTTGGGCTGGCCGACCGCATCAGCGTCGCCGCCTCGTTCGCCGACACCGACAACGACGGCGACCAGGATCTGTTCGTGACGACGGTTCGCGGTGGCAACGTGCTGTTCGAGAACGACGGCCATGGGCACTTCACGGATGTCAGCAAAACCGCCGGCCTCGATCTGGCAACCCATTCCTCAGGCGCGGTTTTTTTCGACTTCGACCACGACGGCCTGGTCGACCTGCTGGTGTGCAACGTCGGCCAGTACACCACCGACGAGAAGGGACCCGACGGCGCCTACGTCGGGTTGGCGGACGCATTCCTGGGCCACACGCACCCGGACCGCTTCGAGTATCCGGTGCTCTATCGGAACAGCGGCCACAATCAATTCAAGGACGTCACCGCCGAGGTCGGCTTGCGGCCGGTCGGGTGGAGCGGCGACGCCAGTGTGGCCGATCTCAACGGCGATGGCTGGCCGGATCTGTTCGTGCTCAACATGCAGGGACACGGCCACTACTACGAAAACCAGCGCGGGCAGGCGTTCGTCGACAGAACGTCGGACGTCTTCCCCAGGACGCCTTGGGGCGCCATGGGCATCAAGTTCTTCGACTTCGACAACGACGGCCGTCCCGATCTCTTCATCACCGACATGCATTCGGACATGTTCGAGACCATGCCGCCGGAGCGCGAAAAGCAGAAGGCGGCGGTCCATCCTCCCGACACGCTCCTGGGCGGTCCTGCCAGCACGTTCATCTTCGGCAATGCGCTGTACCACAACATCTCGAAACCGGGGAGAACTGCATTCGAGGAGATCTCCGATCGCGCCGGCGTCGAGAATTACTGGCCCTGGGGTCCGAGCATCGGCGACGTCAACGCCGACGGCTGGGACGACATTTTCGTCGCATCCAGCATGGACTACCCGCACCGCTACGGCATCAACTCGATGCTGCTGAACAACCGCGGTGGCAAGTTTCTCGATGCCGAATTTCTCCTCGGCATCGAGCCACGCAAAGATCGCCGGACTCACACCGCGTGGTTCGATCTCGACTGCCTGCAGGAAGGCATGGGCACCGATCTCTGTCGAGGTCGATCCGGAACCATCCGGGTGATGGCTCCGATCGGCAGCCGTTCCGCCGCCATCTTCGATCTCGACGGAGACGGTGACCTCGACATCGTGACCAACGATTTCAATTCTGCGCCGCAGGTACTCGTCAGCGACCTGTCGCAGCGGCGTCCGATTCATTGGCTGCAGGTGATGCTGGTCGGAACGTCTTCGAACCGCAACGGACTCGGCGCGACCGTCCGCGTTCGCGCCGGCGGTCAGGTCTACACCAAGTACAACGATGGCAAGTCGGGCTACCTCTCGCAGAGTGCGTTGCCGCTCTATTTCGGGCTTGGAGAAGCCGAGAAAATCGAGGGCGTCGAGGTCGACTGGCCGTCTGGGCGCAAGCAGGTCGTGACGCAGGGGCTCGACATCAACCGGACGCTGCAGATCGTCGAGCCGAAGTAACCTCCGCCACGTGCGTGCGATTCACGCGACGCGGCAATCACGGAACCAGGCTCGGAGGGTAGGCCGTGAGGCCGACCCGCTACTCGTAGTCAGCCGACTCGTAGGGTCGGACCTTCAGGTCCGACCAGGGACGACCAGGGACTCGTAGGGTCGGACCTTCAGGTCCGACCAGGGACGACCAGGGACTCAGGGTCGGACCTTCAGGTCCGACCGGGACGACCAGGGACGGCCTGAAGGCCGTCCCCTACGATGAGCGACTGAAGGCGTCACCTACCGAGATCCCGATCCACGCCGCAGGTCCACGATGCGATCCGCCTGCAAATCGCCGAAACGCTCGTGGACGCCATCCGCCCACTTGACCGTCACGTTCCGCGCGATCGTTTCCGTTCCAAGACCGACGTGCACGCGCGGATCGTTGCTCGCCAGGTAGCTGGAGGCCGCCCGCACGTCGCGGCGAATCGTGCGTGATCCGAGCGTCAGCGTGACTTCCGCGCCGAGCGCGTCCCGCCGGTGCTCATCCAGCACACGGAGCAGCAGCCAGTGGCCCCGGTGCTGCACGATGTTGTGCAGCAGAAATGGCCGGCCGTCGCGATTCACGACCACGACATCAACCCCCCCGTCGTTGTCGATGTCACCGAACGCGGCAGCGCGAGCCGACGCGATGAGCAGCGGCCGTGTGCCGCCGCGCGGCGTCACCTCCTCGAACCGCGGCCCCGCGAGGCCGCGAAACAACAGGCTCGGCTCCGCATAGGGATCAGACGAGTAGGTCTCCGACTGCCGGCCGACGCGGCCGTTGGCTTCGTAGAGATCGAGAAAGCTGTCGTTGTCGAAATCGCGGAGCGCCATGCCGAATCGCGTGAACGGCCGGCTCGGTGTGCGCAGACCCACCGATACGGTGTCGTCGACGAAGAACGTGCCCTGGTTCCGGAAGAACGAGTCCGACTCGCCATCGAGGTTCACCACCAGCAGATCGAGATCGCCGTCCTCGTCGATGTCGACGGCGTCGACGCCCATCCCCGACTTGGCAACGCCGTCCTGGTCGACGGCGCAACCCATGGCGAGCGCCGCCTCGCGAAAGCGGCCGCCGCCCTGGTTCAGCCACAGATGATTGGGCGTGCGGTCGTTCGCCACCATGACGTCGAGGCGGCCGTCGCCGTTGAAGTCGCCGGCGACGACGCCGAGGCCGTTGCCGACCGCACTGGTCAGCCCCGACCGCACCGACACGTCGGTGAACGTGCCGTCGCCGTTGTTGTGAAAAAGCGTCGAGGCCGACGGCAGATCGTAACTCGCCGGGCTGCAGTAGTCGGGCACGCCGGTCAGGCTGAAGCACTCGACTTCAGCCGACGGCCGCCAGTTCAGATAGTGGGCGACGAACAGATCGAGTGCACCGTCGCCATCGTAGTCGAAAAACGCCGCGCTCGTGCTCCAGCCAGAGCTGGCCACCCCCGCCTTCGCCGTGACATCGATGAAGCGGCCGTGACCGTCGTTCTTCAGCAGCACGTTGCTCCCGAAATTGGTGATGTAGAGGTCGGTGTGGCCGTCGTTGTCGAAGTCGCCGGCGGTGACGCCCATGCCGTAGCCGCGCAGGCCCGCGCCGCTGCGCTCGGTGACGTCTTCGAACGTGCCATTGCCGCGGTTGCGATACAGGCGATTGCCACCGCCGCCCGGCGGATTGGACAGATTCCCACTCTGCACCACATAAAGATCCAGGAAGCCGTCGTTGTCCATGTCGAACAACGCAGCGCCGCCTCCCATGATCTCCGGTAGAAAGTGTCGGCTCTCATGACCGGAGCGGTGGACGAAGTCGATGCCGGCGCGCGCGCCGATTTCCTCGAACCATGGCTTGGCGGTGTCGGCTTCAGCGCGCGTATCCGCCACTCGACGGCAGCCGGTCAGCACTGCAAAGGCGACGAGCAGGCATCCGACGCAGGCACGGCTGGCAGATCGGCTCATGGGTTGCGGCGCCCGGCTCCCGCCGCGGGCTGCAGCGATTGCAGGCGTTCCGCGGTTTTCTTCACCGCCGGGCGATCGGGTTGAAACCGCTGGGCCCGCTCCAGAGCCTTGGCCGCGGCGTCCAGGTTGCGCTGGTTCATCTCGGCATTGGCGATGCCGATCCAGGCGTCGACGCTGGTGGGATCGGTCTGCGCAGCTCGGCGAAAAGCCTTGAGGGCGTCGCCGGTTCGATCCAGGTTGGTGTAGGCCATCGCCATCCACACCATCGCCCGCACGTCGCGCGGATCGCGCTCGACTGCTATGTCGAACGACGCGATCGCTGCCCGTGGATCCCCGCCACGCCACAAGACGAGTCCCAGCGTTTCATGGCCAGGGGCATAGGATGGGTTGAGCGACACTGCTCGCTCGGCGCTGGCCCGCGCCTTGGCGATCTTGTCCTGGTGCATGTACGCGGTGGCGAGATCGACATAGGCTTCGAAGCGATCCGTTTCTCGAGCGATCACCCGTTCGAGCAACGGCACGGCTTCGTCGTCTCGCCCGGCAGCCACGTACACCTGTCCAAGGTGCGCCATCAGCACCAGGTCGTCCGGTTTGTCGCGACGGAGCTGTTCGAGAATACGAATCGCCTCTGGAAACTGACCGGCCGCGACATACGACGTGGCGTCGCGCAACAACGCCGCGTAGCCTCGCCGAAATGCCAGCATCTCGTCGGTCCACGGGTCGCTCCACTGCGCCTCGCCGCTCGCGCCGATTCCCAGCGCCGACGCCGCCTCGTCGGCGCGGCCGAGCCGGCGATAAGCCGTGCCGAGCAATTGCATCGTGTACGGCTCGCTCGGCCCCGACGCGACCAGCCGCTCGAGCAGGCCCGCGGCTCGCGCCGTTTCGCCGCGCTGCAAGTAGACGCGCGCGAGCCCGACCCATCCCGCGCGATCGGACGCGTCGATCTCCGTCGCCCGTCCGAACGCGAGCTCCGCGCCTTCGAGCTGATTCAGATCCAGGAGCCAGAGGCCCAGGCGCCACTGCGCCGGCGCATAGGCCGGACTGATCTCGATGGTGCGCCGCATGTCTCGGACGGCCTCGTCGACTTTGCCGAGGCGGGCTTCTACCGCTGCAAGGTGAAACCACCACTTCGCCTCCCCGGCCTGAAGAGTGGTCGCATTGGCATAGCCGTCGCGAGCCGCGCCAACCAGTCCATTGGCTTCGCACACCATGCCGAAGCGCCCCCAGCGCATTCCGTCGCGCGGGTCCTGCGCGACGCTTTCACGTGCCTGGCGGACGATATCTTCGATTTCAGGAGCGAGCGAGCCGAGCTCGGCTTGCGTGGGAGCAAGCGGCGCGTGAACCCTGACCGTGCGGAATATGGCCACACCACTGCCCGCGACCACGGCGGCGGCGATCAGTCCGGCCGCCAGCAGGCGACGCGAACTCCGAGGCGGGGTCTTGCGCTGATTCGACGATGAGCGGCGCGCCCGGGACAAGAAACCTGAGGAATCGATACTACAGCGTTTTTTGTTCCGATGTAGTGCAGGCCTTCAGGCCTGCGCTACACCGGGCGGACCTGAAGGTCCGCACTACACCTGCCGTCTACCAGTCGAACTTCGTGCCGAAGCGGAAGAGCCGCGGCGGGATGATACTCGACGGGGTCGTGAACGTCGCCCCCGAGCTCCAGTTGATGTTCTGCGCGGCGTTGCTGTTCGTCAGGTTGTAGCCATCGACGAAGGCCGAGATCGTCTTTCCTTTTGCGACCTTGAATACCTTCTCCACCCGCGTGTCGACCAGGATGATGTTGTCCTGCTGACGCGAACCCATCGGCTCGGCCAGGATGCGCTGCGAACCGTAGTTCAGGGTGACCTGGAACGTCCGAGCGTACGGCTGGCCGGACTGCAGCCGAACGGCCGGCGTCAGCCTGAGGCCCCAGGGTGCCTCGATGGTACCGTTGATCTTGCCCGACCACAGGCCGAACACGAATTGTCCGTTGTCGGTGTTGATGGCGTCGTTCGGATTCGCCACGCCTTCCCGGCCGCGCAGCGTGTTGCCGAAATAGCCTGTGGCGTTGTCACGGTTCCAGCGATAGGCATAAGAGGCGTTGAGCGACCATCTATTGCTCATGCGCTTGTTCGCGCTGAACTCGACGTTGTAGAAATCGTCCTTCCCGGGCGTGTTGTGCAGGAGGTTCACGATCGGCAGGGCGAGGTTGGCTGGATTCAGGTTCCACGCCTGGACCGGGGTTCCCGTCGCCGTCTGCTTGCCGTCTGGCCCTGGATCGCGAACCGTGATCGGCACGTCGAAGGCGCTGACAGGACGATTCAGGTTGTCGCTCTGGTAGAGCTGATCGATCCGCCGCCAGACGAAGCCGGCGTGGACGCCGAAATTCGCGGCCACCTCGCGCTCGAGCCAGAAGGCGGCCTCGCGCGTCCGCTCGTCCTGCAGGTTCGAATCGAGTTGCGTGCTTCCGACGCCGCCGTTCTGGCTGGTCGGCGATGCTCCCTGTTCGCCGTTCTGCCAGACGCCGTCTTTGTTGGTGTCCGTCCAGGTGTACCGGCGCCACCAGTCAGGGGAATTCGGATTGACGAGCGAATCGATCGCGGTCGTGCCGGGATTCCACCAGTACAACGCGTAGTTGGCCTTCAACACGGTTTTGCCGTTGCCCGACAGGTCGTAGGTGAAGCCGAGCCGCGGCGCGGCGACGTTCCACGTAATCAAGTTGTCGACCGCTGGGAAACTCGTTTGCGTCGCGTTGAAGGGTCCGACCGGTGGACCGGTCTGCTCCGGCAGATACGATCGGTAGCGGTCGTAGACGACGCCGAGATTGAACGTCAACCGTGACGTCGCCCGCCACGTGTCCGATGCGTACAGCCCGGTCGTCCCGAGACCGTTCAGCGACGTGGTGGGTGATTGGAAGAGCACGACTTCCGAGGGGACGCCGTTTCGCAAGACCATCAGCACGTCGCCGGGAACCTGGCCCTTGCCGTTCTGCCCACGGAGGTCGTCGTACCGCTCGTTGAAGAACTCGCCGCCGAACTTGAAGTTGTGGCTGCCCCCCCACCCCTCCTTGAAGTAGTTGAGCGACCCAAGGATCTGATTGCGGGTGATGTCGCGGAACCAGCCGTCCCGGTTGCCGCCGCTCACGATGTTGGTGGTGAGGTCCTGATAGGCCGGCGCATTCGAGTTCCGAGTGTTCGGCCACAGGTAATGGAACTGCCCGCCGTGCACCTCGAAGAACATCTTGTCGTTGACGACGCTGTCCCAGCCCACTTTGTAGGTGTGCGCCCAGTACCGACTGGTTCCAGGTCGAGTCGGCGCTGTTGTGAATCGCGGCAGTCGCGCCAATCAGGAACGTGTCGAGCCGGTTCGGCTGCTGCTTCTGCCCCCACTGCCCAAACCCTACCAACTTGTTGTTGGTCGATAACGCGTAGGTCGCCTTGCCGGTGATGTTCCTGAGACGCGTCTCGAACGGCTTCACCGGGAAGTTGGGCAGCAGGCTCTGGGCATCCTGGTCGCGCAGCGAGCTGTACCACCAGAGCTTGTCCTGCTTCACGTAGCCGCCAATGTCGCCGTTGAGGTCGTGGTAGCTGTGCAGCCGATTCAAGTCGGTCGCCTGGAGCCCGCCGCCGCCCTTCACGCCGAGCGCGATCTGCGCATCGTCGATGTTGCGCGACTGGATGTTCTCGTTCTCGTAGTCCGCGTAGATCTTGCCGTGGTAGGTGTTGCCGCCCGATTTGGCGATGAACTGCGTCATCACGCCGGCCCATGGCATGTCGGCGGCGTTGGCGCCGGTGGTGACCGAGACTTCCTCCACCGAGCCGTAGTCGTAATAGAAGCCGGCGGCGTTGGTGCCCTCGGTGTTGACGATGCCCTCGACCATCGGCCGGTGCTGATCCGACTTGGTGTCGTAGGTGGAATAGCCGGTCTGGGTACCGGCGGCGCTGCCGCCGACGTCGATGCGCTGCATCTGGATGGCCGGCGCGGCGGCGAGAATCGCCCAGAAGTCGCGGGCGTTCGGTAGTGCCGCCAGTTGTTGGGCGTCGAAGTTGGTCGAGGTCTTCGTCGTCGCGACGTCGACGACCGGCGATTGGCCACTGACCGTCACGCTCTCGGTGAGCGACGCGATTTTCAGCTCGACGTTGACCGCGGCGGTGAAGCCGAGGCCGACGCGGATGGCCTCGCGAACCACGGTCTGGAAGCCGGCGAGCTCGTAGGTGATTTTGTATTCGCCAGGTGGAATCGCCGGGAAGCGGTAGGTGCCTTCCTCGTTGGTGACAGCCGTCCGGGTGCCCTGCATGGACGGGCTGGCGATAGTAACGGTGACGCCGGGCATGACCCCGGCCGAGGCGTCGGTCACCTTACCGTTGATCGCGCCGCTGGTGGCGCCGACCGATTGCGCGAATCCCGCGCCCGCAGTCAAGACAGCGATCCCGAATACCAGGGACAAGGTCGCGAGCCGCCTCATAGAACTCCCTCCATGACCGAACTGAGCGAGTGCTGACGATGATGCCGAGGGACCGCCGACGCTATGAAATGACCGAGTGAACGATAAGGATGGCGTGAACGCTACACCGTCGGAACTCCGGATGCAATGGCGTTTTGGGGATTTCTTTGACCGGCCGGAGGGTGCCTGCAGGTTTCTTGGATCGGGGCGACAGGTCTACACTGGCCACCGGTGAGCGCCATTCGACGCGGTCTGCCGGCGATGAGGACCTGCCCGCTCTTCGCCGCCCTGGGGATGATCATCGCCGTCGCCTGTTCGGGTTCCCGAAGGCGGCCAGAGGCCGATAGCATGATCGGCTCGAACAATCGCGCCGTTGGCCTGATGGGACAGTTCAACTACGACGCCGCCCGCGAGGTCTTCGCGCGCCTGGCCGCCGCCCATCCCGATCGACGCGACCTGCAGGTCAACCTTGCGCTCGCCACGCTGAATCGTCAGCAGGATGGCGACGCGGCGGAGGCGCGGCAGCTCCTCGAGCGGGTCCTGGCCTCGGATTCCGGTGATCTCAGGGCCCGGTACGGCCTCGGCCTGCTCCTGCTCAACGAGGGGCACGCCGCTGACGCCCTCCCCCAGTTCGCGTTCGTGGCCGAACACGCGCCTACCGATGCGTTCGCTGAGTACTACGTGGCCCGCTGCCGCTTCCAGCAGGGCGATTTCGCCGGCGCCCTGGCCGGCTTCCAGCGCGCGGAAAGGCTCGCCCCGCAGCTGCGCAGCGCGGTATACGGGGAGTCGCAGGCACTGCAACGGCTCGGACGCACCGCCGACGCCCAGCGGCGACTGAACGTTTTTGAGGCGCTCGCCACGGATCCCCGGAGTGAAGTGGTCGAATTCAAGTACACGCGGATGGGACCGCTGGCCGAAGCCGTCACCATCGACCAGCCGCTCGGGCAGCCGGCGCCGCGACCGGCCGGTCCGGTCTTCGACCCGACTCCCCTCGGTACTGGGCCCTGCGGGCGTCACGTGGCATCGCTTCGACACGCTCCATCCCGCCAGCATCACGACGGCGGACATCGATGGCGACGGTCAGATCGATGTCTTCATCGCCGGCGCGATCGACGATGGCGGTGCGACGAGAAACGCCGTGCTGTTCAATCGCGGAGCGGCCGGCTTCGTGCTCGACACGGCGCATCCATTGGCGGCGGTCGCCAACGTCACCGCCGCATTGTGGGGCGACTACGACAACGACGGCTTCACCGACGTTTACCTGTGCCGCAACGGAGTCAATCAGCTGTGGCGCCAGACCGCCCGGGGCCAATGGGCTGACGTCACTGCCGCCGCTCATGCCGGCGGCCGGGGTGGCGTCACCATTGACGGAGCCCTGTTCGATGCCGACCACGACGGCGATCTCGACGTGCTGCTGATCGCACGCGACGGCGCAGACGAGCTCTTGAACAACAACGGCGACGGTACGTTTCGCTCCATCGGCTCGAGAGCCGGTCTGGCCGCCATCGGCCATTCGTCCGGCATCGTGATCGCCGATCTCGATGCCGACCGCGACGCCGACATCGCGGTGATCGAGAAGACGGCACGGCCCACCGTGCTGATCAACGATCGCACCTGGCAATATCACCGGGAGCCGGGATTCGGAGCGTCGGGCCCGCCGATCGCCGCGGCCGTCGCCGGCGACCTCGACGCCGACGGCCGCGCCGAAATCTACACCAGCGCCGAGGGCGGCATCACGCGCTGGACGCGCTCGTCGTCTGCGGCCTGGACGGCGACCGTGGTGACCGGTACGGCTAGCCTCGCCAATTCCATGCAGCTCGCCGTGGCCGACGTGGACGGTGACGGCCGGCTCGATCTCCTCGGCACCGCATCGGATGGCCGCGTCCAGGCGTTGGCGATTTCGCCTGTCGGCGGCGCTTCGCCGCTGTACTCGGCGCCCGGTGGTCCGGTCGCCGGATGGACGCTTGCGGCGCTCGACGCGGTGCACGGACCATCGCTGGTCGCCATGCCCGCCGACGGCAGCGCGCCGCTGATGTGGCGTCCGGGCACGGGCCGCTTCCCATTCGTGTCGATCGCTCTGAGTGGCCGCGATCCGCGCGGCACGCAGCTGCGATCGAACGTGTCAGGCATCGGCACGCAAATCGCCGCGCGCGCAGGATCGCAGTGGACCGCGCTGTCGACGTATCGAGCTCAATCCGGCGGCGGTCAGAACCTGCAGCCGGTGTCCATCGGCACCGGAGGCCGGCCGCAGATCGATTTCGTGGCGATGACCTGGTCCGACGGCGTGTTCCAGACCGAGCTGGCGCTCGCTCCTGGGTTCCATACTCTCGCCGAGACCGAGCGGCAGCTATCGAGCTGTCCGGTCCTGTTTGCCTTCGACGGGCGCCGTTTCGCCTTCGTCACCGACCTGCTCGGTGTCGGCGGAATGGGAACGCCGACGAGCCCCGGCGTCTACGATTCGCCGCGGCCCCGCGAGAACGTGCTGCTGCCCGACGGCCTGCTCGCCAGCCGCGACGGCCGCTTCGAGTTGAAGATCACCGAGCCGATGGAGGAAGTCGCCTACCTCGACAGCGTGCGTCTCGTCGCCTACGACGTTCCGCCGGGTTGGTCGATGGTGCTCGACGAGCGCAAGGCGATCTCGACCCCGGAAGCGACCGGCGATCCACGCTTCTTTCGCGACGAGGTGCTGCCGATCGAGGCGATCGACGATCGAGGCGAAGACGTGACGCGTGCAATCGCGGCCGCTGACGGCGTTCCGGCGCCGCCCGGTCGAATCGATCCGCGATTCATCGGCCGCACGGACGAACACGCGATCGCGCTGCGGTTCGATCGGCCGCTCGACGGCCATGGCGGCGCACCGATGCTGGTCGCCGACGGCTGGGTCGAATATCCGTATGCACAGACGCTCTTCGCAGCGTGGCAGGCGGGCGCCGAGTATCGGGCGCCGACGATCGAGGCGCGCGGCGGCGACCGACGCTGGCGCGTCCTGCGACGCGAGTTCGGATATCCTGCCGGCATGCCGCGACGGATGTCGGTGCCGCTCGGCCGCCTGCCGCCGGGAACAACGGAGCTGCGCATCCGCACCACCCAGGAAATCTATTGGGATCGCCTGGCGATTGCCTATTCCGAGCCCGACGCGGCGTCTGTCGCGCACGTGCTACCGCTCGCGTCGGCGCGGCTCGCGTCCGGAGGCTTTCCCCGAGCCGAGCTGCACCGGTGGCGCCGTCCGACGTACGACTATGATCATCGCACGCCGACGGCGGACACTCGATACCTGAAGGGGCGCTACACCGCGATCGGACCGGTCACCGATCTGGTGTCGGGTGAGGACGGCGCGCTCGCGATCTTCGGACCCGGAGAGGAGCTGCAGCTGCAGTTCGAGGCAGCGCTGCCACCTGTGAATCCGGGGTGGACGCGGCGATTCGTGCTCGAAACGCACGGCTGGTGCAAGGACATGGACCTCTACACGCGCGACGGTGACAGTGTCGAGCCGCTTCCCGGAATCCGCGGGCCCGCGGCCACGCGGCTGCAACAGCGCTACACGACGCGTGTCGAATCGGGGCGTTGATGGCCCGAGTTGCCGGACCCGCCGTCGGCCCCCGCGTGCGCCGCCTGCTGATCGTCGTGATGGTGCTGGCGGCGGCGCTGGCCGCCAACTCGATCTATCTCGCGCTCATCACCTTCCTCGAATCGGCGACCGGGCGACCGCTGCAGAACTACTTCTACCAGTACATGTTCCTCGCCCATCTCGGGCTCGGGCTGCTCATCGTCGTTCCCTTTTTGCTGTTCGTGGTCTTTCATTTCGCGGCGGCACGGCGGCGCAGGAACCGGATGGCGTTGCGAACCGGGTACGCGCTGGGCGGCGCCAGCCTGGCGCTGCTCGCCACCGGCCTCATCCTCGTACGTTTCGGCTGGTTCGAGATCCGCGATCCGCGCTGGCGTGCCCTGGCGTATTGGCTGCACGCCGCGCTGCCAATCGCCTCGGCCACGCTGTACGTGTGGCATCGGGAACGGGGCGGCCGTTTCCGTGCCGGCCGCGCCTGGGCATCGTTCGCAGCGGTGGCGGCGCTGTCTGTAGCGCTCGCGTGCGTGCACGCCCTCAATCCGCGGCCGAAGAGCGGCGTGCCGCACGAAGGCGATCGGTTCTTCAGCCCGTCGCTGGTGCGCACGCAGGAAGGGCGCCTGCTGCCGCTCCGCTCGCTGACGATGAACGAGTACTGCAAGAGCTGTCATGCCGACGCCTACCAGGGATGGCTGCACAGCGCGCACCGGTTCAGCTCGTTCAACAACCCGTTCTACCTGGCGAGCGTGAAGGAGACGCGCAAGGTGGTGCAACAGCGCGACGGCGACACGCGCGGCAGCCGCTGGTGCGCAGGGTGCCATGATCCGGTTCCGCTCCTGAGCGGAACCTTCGACACCGCGTCGCTCGAGGAACCGATCGAGCCGACCGGCCAGGCCGGCATCACCTGCACGGTGTGTCACGGCATCACGGCGGTGAACAGCACGAAGGGAAACGGCGACTACCTGATCGAGGAGCCGCTGCAGTATCCGTTCGCGTTCAGCACGAGTCCGTTTCTGCAGTACGTCAACCGGCAACTGATCAAAGCCAAGCCGGCCTTTCACCGGCGCACGTTTCTCAAACCGGTGCACCGTTCCGCCGAGTTCTGCTCGACCTGCCACAAGGTCCACATTCCGTCCGAGGTCACCAAGTACAAGGATTTCCTTCGCGGCCAGAATCATTACGACGGATTCCTGCTGAGCGGCGTGTCGGGCCACGGCGCCCGCAGCTTCTACTATCCGGCGGTCGCGAAGCCCTCGTGCGCCGGCTGCCACATGCCGCTGGCGCCATCCAACGACTTCGGCGCCCGGATGTTCGAAGGCGCGGATCGCCTCAGCATCCATACCCACCTGTTTCCGGCCGCCAACACCGCGCTGCCGTTTCTACGCGGCGATGCGCCGACGCTGGACGCCGAGCGGACGTTTCTGGCCGATGCCGCCCGCGTCGACATTTTCGGCGTCAAGGCCGGTGGCGCGATCGACGGCGAGCTGCGGGCGCCGCTTCGACCGCGGGTGCCGGCGCTGCGGCCGGGCGCGACCTACCTGCTCGAGACGGTCGTCCGCACGCTGAAGGTCGGCCATCCGTTCAGTCAGGGCACCACCGACTCCAACGAGATCTGGCTCGAGGTCACCGCCAGCAGCGGCGGTCGAATCATCGCCAGCAATGGGTCGCTCGAGGCCGGCAGCGTCGATCCGAATGCGCATTTCATCAGCGTCTACATGCTGGATCGCCAGGGGCGGCGGGTCGATCGGCGCAACGTGCAGGACATCTTCGTGCCGCTCTACGATCATCAGATTCCGCCGGGCGCCGCGGCGGTGGTGCACTACGGGTTCACGGTGCCGGCGGGCCTCACCGCGCCGCTCGACATCGAGGTCAAACTGCAGTACCGCAAGTTCACGCGCTTCTTCACCACCTATTCGCTGGGCGCCGACGCGCCGGCGTTACCCGTCACCACGATCGCGTCCGACCGCATCACCTTGCCGATTTCCAACCCGCCCGGGGAGACCGTCGTCAGGCCCTCGCCTCTCGACACCTGGGAGCGCTGGAACGACTATGGCATCGGGCTGCTGCTCGAAGGGACGACAGGCAGCGAGAAAGGCGAACTGCGCCAGGCCGCCGCGGCGTTCGCCGAGGTGGAACGACTGGGACGGCCTGATGGCGCGCTGAACCTCGCCCGGGTTTTTTACAAGGAAGGGCGGCTCGACGAAGCCGCCGGTGCGCTGCGCCGGGCGTCGGCGGCCGGCGCGCCGCCGTGGACGGTCGCCTGGCTGAGCGGGCTCGTGAACAAGGAGAACGGCTATCTCGATCAGGCGATCGAGGACTTCGAGCGCGTGCTCGCCACCGGGCCGTCGGAGGTGGGCGCGCGGCGCTTCGATTTCAGCGTTGACTACGAGGTCATCAACGAGCTCGGTCAGGCGCTGTTCGAACGGGCCAAGCTCGAACGCGGGCCGTCGCTAGAGGCGAGCCGGCGCCAGTTGCTGCAGAGGTCCGCCGCGCAGTTCGAGCGGACGCTGCAGCTCGACGCCGAAAACGTCACCGCTCACTACGTGCTCAGCCTGATCTACGGTCAACTCGGCGAGGCGCGGCGCGCTGCCGAGCACGCCGCCCTGCACGCGCGCTACAAACCGGACGACAACGCACGCGATCACGCCATTGCCACGCACCGTCTCGCGAACGCCGCCGCCAATCACGCCGCGCAATCGATCGTCATCTACCCGCTGCGCTGATGCGCGTCAGCCGATCGATCGGAGCCGTCCTCGTGGTCGCGGCCGGCGCCGCCGCCGTCGCAACCATGCTCTGGGTGCGCCGCGGATCCCAGGGGGCCAGACCCGACGCTCCCCTCCCGGTCCGGAACGGCGCGCCGTCGCTCGCGCCGCCAGCCGCCGCGTTCGTCGACATCACCCGGCAGGCCGGTATCACATTCGAACACGAGAACGGCGCCGCCGGAGACAAGCTGCTGCCGGAAACCATGGGCGGCGGCGTGGCGTTTTTCGACTTCGACAACGACGGCAGGCCCGACCTGCTTTTCGTCGACTCGCGGCCGTGGCCGTCCGCGACGCCTGGCGGAGCGCACGCCCGATCGCGACTCGTGTTGTACCGCAACGCCGGCGGCGGCCGCTTCGTCGACGTCAGCGCCGAATCCGGGTTGAGCGCGGACGTCTACGGCATGGGCGTCACCGCGGCGGACTACGACAACGATGGCTGGACCGATCTGTTCGTCACCGCGGTCGGGGTCAATCATCTGTTCCGCAACGTCGGTGGTCACTTCACCGACGTGACGGCCAGCGCCGGCGTGGGCGGCCGCCCCGATCAATGGAGCACCTGCTCGACCTGGTTCGATTACGACCGCGACGGCAAACTCGATCTGTTCGTCTGCAACTACGTGCGCTGGTCGAAAGCGATCGACCTGCAGCAGGATTTCCGGCTGGTTGGCATCGGCCGCGCCTATGGACCGCCGCGCACGTTTGCAGGGACCTTTCCGTACCTGTATCACAACGACGGGCGTGGCCACTTCACCGAGGTCTCGGGACGCGCCGGCCTGCAGATCAAGAACCCGGCGACCGGCGTGCCGATGGCCAAGTCACTTGGCGTCGTGGCCGTCGATCTCGACCACGACGGCTGGCCCGATCTCGTGGTGGCCAACGACACCGTCCAGAACTTCGTGTTCCACAACCGGCAGAACGGCACGTTCGAGGAGATCGGCGCCAGGACGGGTGTCGCATTCGATCCCTACGGCAACAGCCGCAGCGCCATGGGCATCGACGCAGCCGACTTCCGCAACGACGGCTCGCTGGGCATCGCGATCGGCAACTTCGCCAACGAGATGACGGCGCTGTACGTCTCGCAGCAGGCTGCGCTGCAATTTGCCGACGAGTCGATCGTGGCCGGCATCGGACCGACGACCCGGGGCGCCCTCACCTTCGGCGTGCTGTTTTTCGACTACGACCTCGACGGCCGCCAGGATCTGCTGACCGCCAACGGCCACATCGAAGACGAGATCAACAAGGTCCAGGCGAGCCAGCGGTACGCCCAGCCGCCGCGCCTGTTCTGGAACACGGGTGGCATCGGCCGCCCCATCCTGGCACCGCTGACCGCAGAGCGATCGCGAGATCTCGCGCAGCCGATGGTGGCGCGCGGCGCTGCCGTCGCCGACATCGACGGCGACGGCGATCTCGATCTCGTGCTGACCGCGGTGAAAGGCGCGCCGCGCCTGCTGCGCAACGATCAGCCCGCCGGCCATCACTGGGTGCGACTGCTGCTCCACGGCACGCGATCCAACCGCGACGCGATCGGCTCTCTCGTCGAGCTACGGTGCGGCAGCGAGACGTTCCGCCAGGCGGTGATGCCGACGCGGGGCTACCTGTCGCAGTCCGAACCGACGCTCACCTTCGGCCTCGGCGATCGCAGGCGGGTGGACGGTGTCCACATCCGATGGCCCGACGGTTCGACCCAGGAGCTGGCCGACATTGCCATCGACGCGCTGACGACGATCGTCGAGCCGAGATAAGAAAACATCGCCGAGAGCGCAACCACCGCGGATCACTTCTTCTCGGCGATCTCGGCAGTCGCTGCGGTTTTTTTCCGTTGTGACGTTCTACCAGCCTACGGCGTAGCCGGTCCGGCGCGGGTCCGCGCCTGCCAGCATCGTGCCCTTGGCGAGATCGACGACGATGGCCTGCATGCCGCCCGCCGCCGCCGTGAAGTCCGACGTCGGCGCCAGTTTGTGCCCCCATTCCTCCAGCGCCTTGAGCGTCGCCGGCGGCACTCGGCGCTCGATGGTGACAGCGATGTCGGATCCCGGCTTGTAGAAATTCGGCTTCGCGTCGAGCACGAAGCGCGGGTTCTCGACCGCCTGCTGCACCGGCATGTGAAAGTCGATGACGTTGACGAGCATCTGGAATTCGGTCTGGCCGATCGTCTCCCCGCCGGGTGTGCCGAACACCATGGCCACCTTGCCGTCCTTCAGCACGATGGTGGGCGAGTTGTTGAGGAGCGGAATCTGGCCGCCGCGCACGTAGTTCACGTTGTCCGGATACGGCGACGAGGATCCCAGCCGGTCGCCGTTGTTCAGCAGCAGACCGGTATTGCCGACGACGACCCCGGCGCCGAATCCGCCGCCGAGCGTCGGCGTGCAGGCCACGGCATTGCCGTATTGATCGACGATCGAGAAGCTCGTGGTGTCGCGCTCGGTCGCGTAGTCGTCGTCGAACTGCGGCCCTCGCGCCGGGGCCGGCACAACCGCAGCGATGCCGGTTGCGGCGCCACCGAAGCGTCCCGGCTCGCCGGCCACCGGATAGGCCATCGCCTTGCGCGGCTCGATCAGCTTGCGGCGCGACTCGGCGTAGCTCTTCGACAGCAGGCCGGCCATCGGCAGCTGCGTGAATCTCGGGTCCGCCACGTAGCGGTAGACATCCGCCTTGGCGACCTTGATCGCTTCGATCAGGAGGTGCAGCGCCTCCGGGCTGTTGGCGCCCATCTTCGCCAGGTCGAATCCCTCGACCAGATTGAGCTGCATCGCCAACTCGATGCCACCGCGCGACGTCGCCGGATTGCTGTAAACGTCGTAGCCGCGGTAGGTCACGTGGACCGGATCCTGCCACGCCGGTCGATAGCGCGGCGAGATCGTCGGCGGTCAAAACGCCGTGATTCTCCTTGAAGAACCGGTCGAACTCCTGCGCGATGTCGCCCTTGTAGAACCGATCGAATGCGGCTTCGAGCGCCTGCGCGCGCGTTTTCTTCTGCTTGAGCGCGCTCTGCTCCGCCTCGACGACTTTGCGCAGCGTTGCCGCGAGATCGGGATTGCGGAACAGCTCGCCCGGCTCCGGCGCCCGGCCCTTGGGCAGGAAGACTTTCGCGGTCGTCGGGAAGGCCTCGAGATTCTTCTTCGCGCGCGATATCGCCGCGGCCAGCGAGGGATCGATCGGATACCCGTGCTCGGCGTAGTCGATGCCCGCGGCGAACACGTCGGCCAGGCTCATCGTGCCGAATCGCTCCAGCGCCGTGACATAGCCTCCCAGGTTGCCGGGCACGATCCCGGCGGTCATGCCCCAGTTCAGGGTGTCCGGCGTCATGTCCGCAGCTTTCATCGCCTTCGGTGTGGCACCGGCCATCGCGAGCGAGTAGACCCGCCCGCTCGTCCTGTCGTACACCGTCATGAAGCCGTTGCCGCCGATCCCGTTCATCTGCGGCTCCATCATGTTCAGCGCGGCGCCGACGGCCACTGCCGCGTCGATGGCGTTGCCGCCTTTCATCAGGATCTGCAGGCCGGCCATTGCCGCGAGCGGATGTCCCGCCGTGACCAGGCCGTGGATCCCGGGCACCGACGGACGGTAGGCGGCGAGCGGCCGGCCGCGGCCGGCGCCGCCGTCGGGATCCTGGCCGCGCACCGCCACCCCTCCGGATGCGACCACCAGCAGCCCGGCACACACGACTCGACCTATCAACTGAGACATCGCTTCTCCTCGTCCGCGGCGGATGCTACTTGCCGCCGCTCGTCCGGCGCGGTTTCCCGTCGGCCGCGGGCCCGCCCTTGTAGATGACGCCGTCCTTCATGACGATCTCGACGTGCGACAACGCGGTAATGTCGAACAGCGGATTGCCATCGACCACGATGATGTCGGCGATCTTGCCCGGCTCGATCGATCCCAGTTCCCGCGCCTTGCCGATGATCTGCGCGTTGACCCGGGTCGCCGCCGCGATGGCCCGCATCGGCGTCATGCCCATGTCGACGTGGACCTTGATCTCGCGCCACAGCGCTTCGCTATGGAAGTTCATCGGCGTGCCGGAGTCGGTCCCCATACCCATGACGGCTCCCGACTCGATGAACTGCTTCACGCCGCGCTCGCGGAACAGCATCTCCCGATCGGTTCGCTGGAAGTAGGCCAGCGTCCACCAGTTCTTGAGCGAGTCCTGCACCTCGGCATAGATCTCGGGACCAAACGCTTTCTTGAGATCCGGATCCTGCAGCCGTTCCGGGAACGCCGCGGTGTCTTGGTACAACCAGGCACGGTGCGCCGCCGTGACGACGACCGGCCGGCCGGCATTGACGATGTCGGTGACGAGCTGCCGGCTGTAGGGTGGCGCGGTGCCGGCCGAGCCGACGTGCTGCAGGACGTCGACGCCGGCGTCGAGGGCATGGCGGACGTCCTGTTCGGCGTAGACGTGCGCGTACACCTTGATGCCGTGCCGATGCGCAGCCGTGACGATCGCCTGATAGTCAGCGAGCGTGAGGCCGGCGTGCGCCTTGATCACGTCGACACCCGCGGTGGCCAGCCGTTCCGTTTCCCGCTCCGCCTCCTGCGGCGTCGCGATGTTGAGGCCGCCGAAGCCGACCTGCATCGCCCCGCTGCCCGCGGCGCCCGACAGATGCGCGATCCACGGCCCGCTCACGAGCATGCGCGATCCGACCACCTCGCCCTTGTTGATGCGATCGCGGATGGTGAGGATCGGCTTCAGCGGCGCGCCGAGATCGACCGTCGTCGTGACGCCCGCCATCAGCAGCTGGCGGGCCGAGATTTCCATCACGCGGGTCAGCATGGCATCGCCGCCGTGGCTGTTGATCCACGGGAACCAGGTGTCGTAGCTGCCGTGGCCAAGCACGATCAGGTGGCCGTGCGTTTCGATCAGCCCCGGCAGCATGACGCGGCCGCTGGTGTCGACGATCGAAGCATCGGCGGGGATCTTGATCTCCGACGCCGGTCCTGCTGCGATGATCTTGTTGCCCTCGATCACGATGGCGGCATGGTGAATCGGCGGAATCTCGTAGCCGGTCAGCAGCATGCCGCCGACCAGCGCAACAGGTTTGGTTGCCTGGGCGTGCAGGATCGCGACGCTCAGGGTGGCGCTGATGGACGCGGCCGCGACCAAGGTGGTGATCAGAGCAGTCGTGCGTGTGCGAAACATTGCGCTCCTCGCTGCAAATGGTGCGGCCAGTCTAATGCGGCTGGCGCGGGATCGCCTATGCAATCCAGCGCCTCAGACGAGGGGAACAGACTGGACGGAGGCAACGCTGTCTTTCTCCGCCGGTTTCCAGCCACCGCCGCCACGGGTCCACGGCCCGCCGGGCGCCGGCTCACTTGACCCCGAACGCGAGAAGTACGTTGCCGCGGACGCCGTTGCCGAGATCCGAGTAGCCCGACGGCACGAACACCATGCCGTTGGCAACGACCGCGCCGGTGGAACTGATGTTGCCGCCGGTGGCCGGCACGCCGTTGACGGTCTCGAACTCGCGCGCGGTATCGAACTGCCACAGCGCCTGGCCGTCCTTCGTCGAATAGGCGTAGATCTTCCCCGCGCTCGACTCCACGAACACCACGCCGGGAATCACGGTCACGGGCGCCGCTCCCCCGTCGGGCGGCGATGCGCGCCACGCGACTTCTCCAGTCGCCAGGCGCACGCCCGCGAGGCCGAGAACCGGCGTCGTCCGCGTCACCAGGAAGTAGCCCAGCTCATCGTCGGCCGCCGAGCCCCACATGATCGCTCCCCCTCCCGTCTCGAGGCCGCGTCCAATCTGAACGCTCCAGACCACGTCCCCCTTCTTGTCGGGATCGAGCGCCCAGGCGTGCCCGTCTTTCTGGCCGATGACGATGAGCGATCGCCCCCCGGGCAGCGAGCGCAGAATCGGCGCGTTACCGAAATCCATGTCGGGCCCGAGGTCGTCGGGACAGGTTTCCGACTTGTTGTCGGTCGGCACGTTGGGCCGATACTTGCCGGGACACTCGCGCACGTAGGCGTCGTTGGCCATCACCTGCTTGGTCCACAGGCGCCGGCCGCTGTCGAGGTCGAACGCGACCACCGCGTCCGACGCCGCCGCCGCCGGTTGGGTGTAGCCGTTTCCTGTCGCGACGTAAACCGCCCGGCGTCCGAGGTCGATGGTGGGAGCAGACCAGACACCGGCCCCGGCCGGGCCCCACAACTGCACGCCCTTCGAGGTCCTCTTCACCGGAATCGGCTCCTGCTGAATCGTGTAGGACTTCCACACGCGCTTGCCGGTGAGGGCGTCATACGCGGCGATACCGCCGCGGAATGTGCAGCAGGGATACCTCGGATCGCCGGCGCCGGATTCCTCGAGCGACGAGATCGGCACATACAGGCGTCCTTCGATCAGCGTGGGCGCGCCGGTCACCCGCGCAACCGGATGCGTGTCGATCCGCTCTCTCCAGACCTGAACGCCCGTCTGGGCGTCGACGGCGTAGACGTTGCCCTTGACGTCCCCGAAGTAGGCCAGGAAGCGGTGCGCCGCATTTCCCCGACCGATGCTGACTGCTGTGCGCACGCCCGCGTTGGCGCGGAACGACCAGTGAATGCATCCGCTCGAGGCGTCGAGCGAATAGACGAACCCGGTATCGGCGCCGACGAACAGGCGATCGCCGACGACCGCCGGCTGGCCGTAGGCCGAATTGCCATTGGGAAACCCGAACGCCCATTTCAGCGCCAGCCGTGGCACGTCGGCGGCGGTCAAGTCCGGTGAGGTCTGGAAGCGCGAATTGCCGCGATCGAATCCCCATCCATTCCAGTCCGACTGCGGCGAAGGAGCGAAGGCCGCCGCGTTCCGGCAGCGGTTCTCCATCTGCGCCGCATCCCCCTGAGCCGCGGATCCGAGCGGGCGACCGCCGACATACACAGCCACCACTCGCTTTTCGTACTCGGTCAGTCCTTGGGCATACTGCGCCATAGTGCCGATGGTGATCGAGGCGAGCACCTCTTCCGGCGTATGGCGGTTCAGGACGTAGCGATCCGCGGCGCCGTCTTTTCCGTTATCGTGACAAGTGGCGCACCGGCCGGTGAACGCAAAGATTCCCGCGTTGGTTCCTTGCGGATGCGCCAGGTCCTGGGTTGAAGCCGGCGGCTGAGCGCGCACCGACGCCCTGGTGAGTCCAAGTGCGGATGCGAGCGCGATCAGATACACCAAGGTGCACGAGCCAATCCGCCCGCGATGAATCAGGGATACCAGAATCTCCGCTTGCATTGGGACCCCACATTGAATGCGGGCAGTCACGTCCCCGATGGAGTCGTGCCTGGCCGCGTGCTGAAGGCGCCGGGCGGACTGTATATCACGCTTCGACGGCGAGTTGCCGGCGACGGTGGAACACGGAGTGATTCGGCGGTAGAGTTAACGACTGTCATAACCCAGGTGAGGAATTCATGAGCCGAACAACCGCACTCTCTGCCGTCGCCATCATGGCGACTTTCGCCCTGGCGGCCGGTTACGCCGAAACCTCCGTCGCGCAGGCTCCCGCCCAGACGGCGACGGCGCGGGCGCCGCGACAAGGCCGCGGCGGCAATGCCGGCGACAGCGCCGCGCCCGCCCGCAAGCAGGGCGAAGGCGCCGGACCGTTCAGGAAGATGGTGATTCGCAGCGTGACCTTGATCGACGGTACCGGCGGTCCTCCGCTGAGCCCGATGGACATCGTCATCGAGGGCAACCGCATCACCTCGGTGCGTCAGGCCGGCTGGCCCGGGCTGCCGCAGCAGGCCAATCGCGAGCCGCGCGATGCCGACTACGAAATCGACGGCAAGGGCATGTACTTGCTGCCCGGATTCGTCGACATGCACGTGCACGGCGCCGGCAAGGACAAGGCGCCCGACCTGAGCTACTCGTACAAGCTGTGGCTGGCCCACGGCGTCACCACGGTTCGCGGCGTGTCGTTGTCGTCGGCCGCGGTCAGCAGCTCGGAGAAGAATCGCTCGGCGAGGAACGAGATCGTCGCGCCGCGCATCTTCAACTACCAGACGCTGGGATCCGGCTGGCCCAACGGGCCGGTGACGACGGTGGAGAAGGCGCGTGAGTACGTGCGCTGGGCCGCCGCCAACAACATCGACGGCATCAAGTTCTTCAACCGCGGCGACGAGACGCCGGAAATCGACACCGCGGCGATCGACGAGGCGCACAAGAACAAGATGGGCACGGTCGCCCATCTGTCGCAGAACAACGTCGCCATGTTCAACGCCCGAATCGCCGGCGACGCGCACCTCGATACCGTGACGCACTACTACGGCCACTTCGAATCACTGCTCAAGGACAAGACGATCCAGGAATTTCCCGTCGGCTACGACTACAACAACGAGCAGGACCGGTTCGGCGACATCGCCCGCATCTGGAACCAGACCTACGAGCCGGGTTCGCCGCAGTGGGTCGAGTATCTCGAACACCAGAAAGCGAACCACGTCACCTTCGATCCGACATTCAACATCTACGCGGCATCACGCGACCTGATGCGGGCGCGTAACGCCGACTGGCACCAGACCTACACCATGCCGCAGCTGTGGAACTACTTCCAGAGCACGCGCGACAACCACGGCTCGTACTTCTACGACTGGACCACCGAAAACGAAGTGGCGTGGAAGAACTTCTACCAGCGCTACATGCGGCTCATCAACGACTACAAGAACATGGGCGGCCGCGTCACCGTCGGCACCGACTCGGGCTTCATCTGGAAGACCTACGGCTTCGCCTACATCGAAGAGCTCGAGCTGATGCGCGAGGCCGGATTCCTGCCGCTCGAGATCATTCGCTCGGCGACGATGTGGGGCGCCAAGACGCTGTACGAACCCAGGGGCGAGGCGCCACCGATGGGCGTGGTGCGGAGCGGCATGCTGGCCGACCTGGTGATCGTCCCGGAAAACCCGCTCAGCAACCTGAAGGTGCTCTATGGCACCGGCCATATGCGCCTCAACCCGCAGACCAACCGTCAGGAGAAGGTCGGCGGCGTCAAGTACACCATCAAGGACGGCATCGTCTACGACGCCCAGAAGCTGCTGGCGGAGGTGGCGGCGGCGGTCGCGGCCGAGAAGCGCACGGTCATCAGCAGCACGGCGCACCCGTAGCCGTCGCCGCGCCGCGGTCGGGTGAATCGTCAGCGCCGCTTCACGATGCGGCGAGAGCGTTCGGGCACGATCGTGTCGCCGCGCGCGAGCATGGCAACCAGCGCGGCAATTTTTTTCGCGCGCCCCGCAGCCGTCTTCATGTGGTTGGTGCGAAACGTCAGCGCGAACAGGTTGACGCGGCCGAGCGAACGGAAGGTCTTGCGGGCCCGCGGATTGGCCTCGATGGCCGTCCGCAGGTCGTCCGGAACCGTCGCCGCGCTCGCGAGGCGGATCGGCGCGTAGGCGGCGTCCCAGCGGCCGTCGGCCTTGGCGGCATCCACCTGACGCTGGCCGTGCGGCGTCATGCGGCCAGCCGCCGTCAGCCGACTCACGTGATCACGATTGATTTGGCTCCAGATGCTGCGCGCCCGGCGCGGCGTGTAGCGCTGCAGAAACGACCGATGGTCGAACGACTTGCGGATGCCGTCAATCCACCCCCAGCACAAGGCAACGTCGAGTGCCTGCGCGTTCGTGATCGTGGCCAGGCCTGAGCCCTTCTTGTAAATCTTCAGCCACAGCTCGGTCTCCCGGTCGTGGTTGGCGTTCATCCAGGCCGCGAACGCTGCCTCCGTCTGGAAGGCCTTGATCTTCGCAGGATCAGGGACGATCGGTGCCATGGCTCCCCTCGCGACGCCTGCATGATTTGACGCGCATCACAGCTGGATCGAGTGTCCGGCCCTCAGCGCAGCGAGCAATTCGTCCTTCCTGCTGGTCGCGGTGATGTCGCGCAGGATGTCGGCGAACGGCCATTGCCCTGTCACGCTCTCATCGAACAGCTCGTGCAGATGGCCGAGGTTGCGCTGGAACGCCTTGGACGCCATCTGATAGCCGCACGCCATGAGCGCGAGCGATTCGTCCGGCGTGAACACGTTGAGATCGGTGCGCAGCTCCGCCAGCGCCTGCTGAAGATCCTTGCGGACGCCCGACGCGCTCAACGTCGAGCGCTTGACCGTATAGGCGTCATCCGCAAACGCGAGGCGGATGGGATCGGCGTCCAGCCCGGCTTTCATGTGGAGGAACATCAAACCGCGCACCAGGCCGGACATCCGACGGGCCGACAGGTCACCGAAGTTGGCCTGCCGCACGCGCTCCATCAGCGTGTCCATTGCGCGGCCCGCGTACGAGAGCAGTCCGCGAAGACCCGGGGTGGGCTCGCGCTCGAGCAGGAGTTGACCGGCGGCGTCGCTGACGATCAGCACGTTGCAGTTGGCGGCGAGCAGCGCGACGGTGCCCTGATTGTCGTAGACCCCGCCATCGACGAGACGCACGTCGATGGCGGGATCGTAGGGAGCAACGAGCTTGAGCGGCGCAAACACGCCCGGCACACAGGCCGACGCCGCCACGGCGCGGCCAAGGCGAATGCGCCAGCCCTCGGTGTAGCGGGCCCACTGCAATCGCGGCACCACGTCGGCATCGTCATGTACCGTCCAGGGAGACTCACCCATCCAGGTTGGCGTGAACTGCCAGCCGTGTCCGGTGTTGACGGTGGTCGCGTTGACGACGAGCGCTGGCACCTTGTGCGCGCGCAGCCAGTTGTCGCGCGTCGGGTTGAAGCTGACCGCGTTGGTCACGGCGGGATCGTGATCCGCCGGCGTGAAACACAGATCGCCCATGTAGAGCGGGCCATCGCCCGGCATCAGCGGGCGATAGAAGTCACGCTCGAGCACTTCGGCGACCTGTTCGGGATCGAGCGCGCCTTTTTCACCGTCGCGCAGGAACCGCAGCGCCACCGCCGTCCTCGACGGCTGCACGCCCTTGCGCAGGTCGAGCGCCACCGCGGCCTGGAAACGCACGATGAGATCGTTGACGATCCGTATGTAGCTGTCGCGCTGCATCGGCGTCCGGTCGAGCAGGCGCTGGCGCAGTGCCAGCCAGTAGCAAACGCCGACGATGCTGCCGCCCGAGACGCAGGAGAGGACGTCGACGTGGCGAAGGACGTCGAGCTCGGCGAGACGCGCCAGCACGCCGAGATGGTAGAAAGAAGCGCGGAACCCGCCGCCGGACAATGCCAGGCCAACCTTGCCGATGAACGCCGACTGCACCGCCGCTGACGCGCCGGGCAGCAGTGCGGCGAAGAACTCGTGGATCGCGGGCGTCGCGAGCGGGTGCGCGTCCTGAAGATGCGCAAGGGTTGCGAGTTGCCTGGCCGATGTTTCCAGCTGCCACGGCGCCGGTCTCGCCGCACCGCGGATGACCGCGGTCGCGGCGTCGTAGCGCCGCAGGCCGAAGTAGGCTTCGGCGCGGCTGGCGGCGTTCCACCATGTGCCCGATTGCGGCAGTTCCGCCACAATCCGTTCGCGAATCGCCGTCGCGCGAGCATGACGCGCGACCGGGTCGCTGCCCAGGCTCGCCAGCACGTCCTCGAGGAACGCGGCGTTCACGTGCGGGTAGGCATCGTCGCCGAGCGCGCCGCTGGCGCCGCGTTCATACAGCGCCGCTGATGCCTGGAGATCTGACAGTTGACCGAGATCGAACCACTTCCGTTTGTAGATGCCGGCGGCCACGCCCAGGGTTTCGGCGTCTTCGACATCCGGATCGTCGAGGTCACCGACCTCCTTCACCAGCAGCTCGAGGGCCCGGGCGTGCCGCACTGCAGCGCTGAGCTCCTCGTCCTTGCTGGTCAGCATCGCTTCCTGGCGGCAGAGTTCACGGCGGGTCGCCCGCGCCGCCGGGACCGAGTCCAGAAGGATCGCGGCGTCGTAATCGCTTTCCCGCAGCCGGCTCAGCACCGAGCGCGCCAGCGATGGCTCGCGGTCACGCAATGATTGCCACAGCGCATCGGCGTCGGCGAAGGTAAGGGCTTCGCCGGCGAGAAACGATCGGGCCCGCGTTGCGCATTCGTCCATCAAATTCTCCTTACACTTCTGCCTGCGCAGGAACCCAGCCGTCAGGGTCGGCTGACCGATCCTCGAAGGATGAGCCCGGCGGTCGATGAAAGGCGCTGTCAGCTTCCACTACGCACGCACGTCGCAACGCAACCGAACCATAACACTCCATCGACACTCTCATCACAGATCCAGCCGATCGTGGGAGCGAACGAATCGGCAGCAACCGTGCATCCGAAATAGTGGTCCAGGCCGAACAACTTGTGCGGCGCGATCGGCTGGGCGCGAGCAACACCTCGACCGCGATCGGGGAAAGTGGACTCGGTATTCAGAAGGGAGCGAGAACGATGGCGCAGCGGACTGAGACGGAGAACAGAACCGGCACGGACAGACAACAGGAGCGCAGCGGCCTCCAGCGGCCTGGCGACAGCAGCCGGAATCTGACGAGGCGCGACCCCTACGACACGTTCGGGTTCGGGCCTTTCGCGCTGATGCGGCGCATGCAGGAAGACATCGACCGGCTGTTCGGCGGCGCATGGAGCCGCTCCGGCATCTCTTCCGGCTCGGAATGGGCGGAGTGGGCGCCGGCGATCGATGCGTTCCAGCGCGGCAACGAGTTCGTGGTCCGGGCTGACGTGCCAGGTTTGTCGCGCGACGACCTCACCGTCGAAATCGGCGATGACGCACTCACCATTCGCGGCGAACGCAAGTATGACCATCAGGAAGATCGCGAAGGCGTGTTCCGCAGCGAGCGCGGCTACGGCAGCTTCTGCCGCAGCGTCGCGCTGCCGGACGGCGTGATGGCCGACAACGCCAAGGCGAGCTTCAAGAACGGCGTGCTCGAAGTGGTGATGCCGGCACCGCCACAGGAAGTGCGGCGCGGTCGTCGTCTGGAGATCGGCGACGAGCCGCGTGCCGACCGCAGCGGGCCCGACACGCCGCGAAAGTAGCGCCGACCGCGGTGCCGTGAGCCTTCGCATACAATCGCGCCCGTCTAGTCACTCCACAGGAGCAGCCAGATGACGCGCCACTTGCGGCACACGTTCGCGGCACTCGTATCGACGGTTGTTGTCGCCGCCTCGTCGGCGGCATCGCCGCCCCTCGAAGCACCGCCGGAATCGGGGCCGGCATGCGACGCGCTCGCCACGCTGCAGCTGCCGGACACGATCATCCGATTGAGCAAGGTCGTCGCGGCCGGAGCGTTCACGGCCGCCGGCGGCCGCGGCGGCCGTGGATTCGCGGAGGCGCCGGCGTTTTGCCAGGTGCACGGTGAGCTCGCGCCGACACCGCAGTCCAAAATTCAGTTCGAGGTCTGGCTGCCTGCGGCCAATTGGAATGGCAAACTGCAGGTGGTGGGCAACGGCGGCCTGGCCGGGACCATCAGTTATCCGGCCATGGCCACGGCGGTACGCGACGGCTTTGCCGCGGCCAGCACCGACGCCGGTCATACCTCGACCGAGTCGCCGTCGTGGCTCGAGGATCGCGAGCGGCTGATCGACTACAGCTATCGCGGGCTCCACCTGACCACGGTCGATGCCAAGGCGATCGTGAAGGCGTACTACAGCGAACAGGCGAGGCGGGCCTATTACACTGGATGTTCGACCGGCGGCAAACAGGGGCTGATGGAAGCCCAACGTTACCCGGCCGACTTCGACGGGATTCTCGCGGGCGACGCCGCCAATTTCTGGACCCATCAGATGGCGAGCGAGGTGTGGAACGGCGCGGTCACCAGCACGCCGCAAACGAACCTGTCGAAGGAGAGGCTGCAGCTGCTCCAGGATGCGTCGCTGAAGGCGTGCGACGCCCTCGACGGCGCCGTGGACGGCCTGGTCAGCGATCCGGCGCACTGTCATTTCAATCCGGAGACACTCCAGTGCACGGGCGCCGACTCACCGACCTGCCTGACCACGGCGCAGGTGGGGGCGGTGCGGAAAATCTACGGCGGTCCGACGAACCCTCGCACCGGCAAGCGCATCTATCCCGGCCTGTATCCTGGAGGCGAGCTCGGCTGGGCGGCCAACACCGTCATCAACAAGACGACGAAATCGGGTGTCAGCTCGTACGACTTCTGGGGCTATGCGTTCTATCACCGCCCGGACTGGCCGTTTCCGACATTCGACTTCGACAGGGACGTGACGCGCGCCGATGAAGAACTGGCGCCGATTACCAACGCCACCAATCCCAACCTCGAAGAGTTCCGCAAGCTGGGCCACAAGTTGATCTACTACCACGGCGCTGCCGATCCGCTCATCCCGGCGCAGAACGGCATCGACTACTTCGAGAGCGTCGTCGGCATGGAGAAAGGGCTGGAACCGGCGCAGAGCTTCTATCGCGCATTCCTCGTGCCCGGCCTGTACCACTGCTCTGGTGGTCCGGGGCCGATCGCGTTCGGCACGTCGCAGCCGGCGCCGGCATCACAGCGGGACGCCGACCACGACGCGCTGCGCGCGCTCGAGCGATGGGTCGAGCAGGGAACCGCGCCGTCCCGGATCGTCGGCACCAGGTACGTCGACAACGATCCGGCCAAGGGCGTGGCGCTCCAGCGCCCGCTGTGTGCCTATCCGCAGGTGGCGAAGTACAGCGGCTCTGGTGACTTGAAGGATGCCGCCAGCTTCACGTGCACGACCGTGAAATAGACCGCCAGCACGCTCGCTTTCGATCGGCTCGGTCAAAGCCCATCGCTACCAAATAGCGTTGTGGGTTGACGACATATCGCGTGCACGCCCAATCGCGAGCCGCGCTCTCCACGGCGCCTCCTCGCACGTGTCTTGCAACTTCGAGATTGACCTACCAGGAGGTGCGTCATATGAAATCCTATATCTGGATCAATTTTCTCGTCGGTGTCTGGCTGATCATCGCCCCGTTCGCGCTGGCAGCCGGAGGCATCACCACGTGGGGCGCCAACGACATCGTCGTCGGGGTTCTGCTGATGGCGTCGGCGTGGTGGATCCTCGCCGTGCCGAGTGCACCCTCGACTGTGGCATGGTTCGAGATGCTCTGCGGCGTCTGGCTCATCGTCGCGCCGTTCGTTCTCGGCTACGGCGGGATGATGTCGGTGGTGTGGAACGATGTACTGTGCGGTTTGATCGCGCTGATTTTCGCCGCCGGATCGCAGGTGGGCACGCGAACGCCGACCGCGGCGTGAACGGGTCGGCCGCCCATCACGGAGCAGGAGATCGAGCCGGGATGACGTGCGCGCGCAACAGTGCGCCGAGTCAGGGGCTGACCTTCGGCGGGCTCCCGTCGGGGCCCGCTGACGACGAGCTCTCGAGCCGGACGTTGATCCGCAACGGCGTCATCCCTTCCACCCTGATTCCCGAGGGGACGTCGAGGGCGTCGGCTCCAAGGGACACGGCATTCATGCCGGGATGCGCGCCAGCAAGATCGCAGCGGGCGACCAGGGTATTCAGGTCGACGGTGTCGAACAGGAATTGACTGCCGCGTAGCCAGACGTCGAGCTTGTTCGACGACTGGGCGGCGATGGTGAGACCGGGCGGCACGTTCGCGAATTCGATCGGCACCGTCTGCATGCGAACTGAGTGGCCGGGAAACAGGAACGTCACGCTCCAGACAAGAGCGGCCAGCGCCAGCGCGACGGCTTTGAGGCCCGTCTCGGGCGTCCGCAGGGCGCGCGCCGACAGCGCGCGGGCCATCGGCTGCCTCTCCATCAAGGTGGTCAGCGCCGTCCTCAGTTCAGCGACGTTGCTCATGAGGCGGGCCTGGTTCTCCCACATGAGCGTGACCTCGCCACGTTCCTCGGACACGACCACTGTCAAGGCGTCCGATCGCTCGGCGAGGCCCAGTCCGGCGCGATGTCGCGTCCCGTACTGCTCGGGAACGTGCGAACGCTGGGTCAGCGGCAGAATAGCGCCCACCCTCGCAATCAGCGGGCCTTCGATGATCGCCGCGCCATCGTGAACCGGCGAGCCTCTCTGAAACAGGGCTTCGAGAATGTCCTGCGATGCGAGGCCGCCCAACGTCACGCCGGGCGTGACCAGTTCGGCGAGCGAGTCCTTTCTTCCGATCACGATCAGCGCACCACATCCGCTCTGTGCGAGCGACCAGGCCGCCGCCGCCACTGCAGCCATCGGCGTCCCGCCGCCGGCGCGATGAAGGGCGCGTCCGGTGATGTCGAATCGCGTGAGCGCCCGCCTCAGCTCCGGTTGGAACACCACAATCAGCGCCAGGAGCGCGACGATGGTCGATGCATCGAGCACCCAGCTCGTGATCAGGAGATCGAGCTGGCCGGCGAGCAGCGCACCGACGCGAAGGGCGAAGATCGTCAGCGCGATTCGGAGCGCGCGCGCTTCTCGGCTCCACCGCAGCAGCAGGTAGATTGCGACCGCCAGCACGAGAAAGTCGACGACGCTCTGCCAGTGGATCGTGGTCAACGCCGGCAACACCACACCTTTCTTATCGCGTGGTTCGATGGATGAGCTCGAGCCTCCGGAGAGAACGTAGCTGCCAGAGCTACTGGCCCCATCAGTTGGTCACGCAAGAATTGTGCGCGGCTGATCGATCCGCCGTGGGTGCGCGGCCTCAGCATCGGGTCGCTTGACTTGAACGTTGCCGTATTTCGCACGGATGACGTCATTTCGTCATGAGCCGCGACATCTTCTATTTCCTTACGCAACCCGCTGAGTCGGCCTCCGAGCGGCGGGCGGTGGCGATCTCCACCTTCGATGTCGTGGGATACACTGGTAGATGCTGTGTCGGTGAACGTGGCCTCCAACCCATCGCGTCCGCTTTTGTGGTCTCGACGGTCTGGAGGAGTGGAGGAGGCGCTGGTCAAGGCGGCTCGTGCCCTCACGTCGCACCTGGACCTCGATGGGGTATGCAGCGCGGTTCTCGACGCGGTCGCGGAGGTGTTTGGCGCCGCATCGAGTTGGATCCTGCTCTACGACGCTGGACGCCGGCAGCTGCGGACGATCTGCTCGCGCGGCTCCGGCAGCGAACCCTTCCGTGACATCGGGATCCCGCCGGACCTGGGCATCCTCGGACTCGCCTATACGAGCCGCCGAGTCGTCTTCGTCCCCAACGTGAAAGATGACGATCGCTGGTTCGACGCCAACCGGGTTCACGAGGCCGCCTTGCGATCGGCATTCGCGGTGCCGCTGGTGTCCGGCAGCGAAGCGGTTGGCGTCCTCGGTCTGGACGCATCGCGTTTCGATGCCGAGCATCCCCCCGGCGAGTCCGATATCGCCTGCCTCGAGGCGCTGGCCGCGCAAGCGGCGATCGCGGTAGCCAACGCTCGACTCTATAAGGCGAGTGAGGACGACCGGCTGCGGCTTCGCGCCCTGCTCCGGGAACAGCACCGCCTGCGCAGTCACGTGACCCATCTCGAGGAACACGTCAAGGCCGCCGGCGCGTTCAAGGAAATCATCGGCGGCAGTCAGGCGCTGCACCAGGCCGTGGCGCAGGCCGACCTCGCAGCGCCGGGCGACACCACGATTCTCCTGCTCGGCGAAACCGGCAGCGGCAAGGAGCTGCTCGCCAGGTACATCCACGACTGCAGCAGCCGATCGCGAGGGCCCTTCGTTCCTGTGAACTGTGCCGCGCTTCCCGACGCATTGGTCGAAAGCGAGCTCTTCGGCCACGAGAAAGGCGCCTTCACCGGTGCGATCGCCCGCAAGCCGGGAAAATTCGAAATCGCCAGCCGGGGAACGATCTTTCTCGATGAGATCGGCGATCTCCCGAGAGAAGCGCAAGCAAAGCTGTTACGGGTGCTGCAGGAGCGACGCGTGCAGCGCGTGGGCTCGACGCAGTCGGTCGGAGTCGATGTGCGCGTGGTCGCGGCCACCAACCAGGACCTCGAGGCGGCGATCGGGTCGCGGCAATTCCGCCCGGACCTGTACCTATCGACTGAGCGTCTTCCCCATCCACATCCCCCCGCTGCGCGAGCGCCGGGAAGACATCGAGGAGCTGGCGCGCTACTTCGCCGACCATTTCTCGATCAAGCTGAGGAAGAAGATCGACGCAGTGACGCCGGCTGCCCTTCGCCGGCTCCAGGCCTACGACTGGCCCGGCAATGTCCGGGAACTTCAGAATGTGATGGAGCGGGCGGTCATCCTGACCCGCAGCGCGGCGGTCGACGTTGACGCCATCACGATTGCCTCGGAATCCCATTCTGGTCCGGCTGCACCAATCGAGGAGCCGATCACCCTTGCCGAAACGGAACGACGGGCCATCGTCTGCGCCCTCAACGCCGCCAACGGGCGGATCAGCGGCGTGGGCGGCACCGCCGAGCGGCTCGGTCTGAAGCCGACGACGCTTCACGCCAAGATGAAGAAACTCGGCATTCAACGGTCAGGCGTCATCGGGGCTGGCGCAAAAGTTGCGACGCTCTTATGAATGGCGAAAATCTCCGCCGCCCGTACCGCGGGGACGTACCGACTCACGCTAGAAGGCCGGCTGGCCGCCAGCGATCTCAAGCGCCTCGAGCGCGCGTGTGGGCAGGCGCTGGAGCACAAGCTCGTGCCGCTGGAGCTCAACCTGGAAAAGGTCAGCAGCATCGACGCGGCGGCCCGAGCGTACGTGGAACGGCTGCGTTCGCGCGGGGCTCATGTCCGTACCGGCCATCCAGGCCATCCGGGAGATCCGCGTTGACTTCGTTGCGCTCTCGTGACGGTCGACGATGGTCGGCAGACCGTCATCCCCTGGCGCGGTTGGACGCGAGACGCGTTGATCGATGGAGGGTGCGTTGCTGACAGGACTGCTGCTGCTCTGGATTGCCGGGACGGCCGGGATTCAGTCGAGCCAGACGGCGGCCAATTCTCCTCCGGCGGCGCTGCTGCAACTCGGCGGATCGGCCGCGGCGCTGTTCGGGGCGGCCCAAACTGGCAACTGGAAGCAGGCGGCTGAACAAGTCGCCGACATTCAGCGCAGTCTGGACGACATCCCGGCGTCGATCGGGCCGGGTGACGTGCGCGCCCAGCTCCATCGCCGCATCTTGGCACTCCGGCGCAGCGTCGCCCGCCGCCAGGCAGTCCTCGTGATGCGATCCGCAAACGACGTGACGAGGCTGGCGGCCGAGCTCGAAGGGTCGTTCGGCACGGCCGTTCCGTTCGAGCTCAAGCTTCTCGACTATTACGGCCGCCAGATCCAAATCGGCATTGCCGCGCGGCGGCCTTCGATCGTTCACCAGGCGACGAGGGACATTCGTCAGCGATGGAATGCGCTTCGGCCTCAGGTCGAACGTCTCGGTCGGACCGACGATGCCCGTCGTTTTACCGACATCGTCGTCGGCCTGGAACGGGCTCGGCGGCTTGCGGACGCCGCGCCACTGGCTGTGGCAGAACTCAATGCGGTCGACCAGCTCGAACGTGCGTTCGGAGGTTGATGACGACGCCGGCGACCAACGATCGCACGGTCGCTCTGCCATGTTGAGTCTGCAGCCCGGTCGGCTTCCGGTACGATTCGTGGGCGCTGGCGGACGGCGTTGGCAATAGTGCGTCCCGCTCTGTGTGCGATAGTCGCCGGCGCGCTTCAGTTCGCGCCGGCCACGATGGACGCCAGGGCGATCATCGGGCGTTCCGTCGTCGCCAGCGAATCGGACTGGCGCGCCGAGCCCAACTACGACCATTTCGAACGTGACGACGACGGTGACGACGCGAAGACCTACGACATCCGGATGATCGAGGGGACGCCGTACGAAAGGCTCATCGCCGTCAATGACCGACCGCTTTCCGCGTCGCGTCAGCGCGAAGAACAGCGACAGCTCGAGCAGGCGATGGCGGCGCGCAAGACGGAGTCTCCTGACAATCGCGCCAGCCGGCTGGACGAGTACCGGAAGCGCCACGAGCGCGTACACGCGATGTTCGGACAATTGACGCAGGCATTCGACTTCAGGCTGACGGGAACACGTCGTATCGGAGGGCGTCAGGCCTACGTGCTCGCGGCGACGCCACGAGACGACTACCAGCCGCCGAACGTCGATGCCCGTGTTCTCACCGGCATGATCGCCGAGTTCCTGGTGGACATTGAGACGTTTCACTGGGTCAAGGTGACCGCCAGGCTGACGCGTGCGACATCGATCGTGGGCCTGCTGGTGCGCGCCGAGCCAGGGACCTCGATCGAATTGGAGAAGGCCGAGGTGGAGCCGGGCATCTGGCTGACCAGCCACCTTCTCGTCCGATCGAACAGCCGGCTCCTCTTCTTCATCCACCATCGCACCTTCGAGGACGATCGCTACTTCAACTACCGGCCAGCTGGCGCGACGGGAATCCGCTGAAGCCGATGAGCGCAAGGCCGGTTACAAAGGGGATCGCCTGTGCGATGATGCAGGCCACCACAGGGGTCCCAGATCACGATGCGCGCGAGACAGTCGAGTGCAACCGCTCGGCGGATGGCGTTCCTGCTGCTCGTGCCGGCGTTTCTCTGGCTCGCCGTGTCGTCACCGCTTTCAGGGCCGGCACCCGGGCCCGACCCGCGAGCGCTGGTGACTCTTTCGATTGTCGGAACCAGCGATCTGCACGGAGCGGCCCTTCCCGGAAACGGCCTCGGCGTTCTGCCCTGGCTGGCCGGTTACGTCAACAATCTGCGCATCGCCCGGGCGGCCGACGGCGGCGCGGTGCTGCTGATCGACTCAGGCGACACGTTTCAGGGCGGCATCGAGTCGGATCTCAGCGAAGGCGCTCTGGTCGTCGACGCGTACAACGCGATGGGCTACACGGCCGAGGCCATCGGCAACCACGATTTCGATTTCGGATCGATCGACTCGCCTGGCGCGCGACAGCGAGGCGGCGACCCGCGCGGCGCGCTCAAGGCCCGCGCCGCTCAGGCGCGGTATCCGTTCCTCGCCGCGAACCTGATCGACGATGCGACGGGGCGACCGGTCGAATGGCCGAACGTAGAGCCGTCGGTGCTCGTGAACGCGGCCGGCATCACAGTCGGAATCGTCGGCGTCATGACGATCGATGCGCTGCGGTCGACCATCGCCGCCAACATCCGGGGCCTGCACGTCGCGCCGCTGGCCCCGACGATCGTCGCGGAAGCCACGAAGCTTCGCGCCGCCGGCGCCGCGGTCGTCGTCGTCGCGGCTCACGCGGGCGGGCGCTGTAAACGGTTCGATCGCCCCTCGGACCTGTCGTCATGCGATATGGAGTCGGAGATCTTTGAGGTCGCGCGGAACATCCCTCGCGGGCTGGTGGACGTCATCGCCGCCGGCCACACGCACGGCGCCGTCGCCCATCAGGCGAACGGCATCGGCATCGTGCAACCCTTCTCGCATGGACAGGCGTTCGGTCGCATCGACGTGGTCTTCGATCGACTGGCCGGACGTGTCGCGCGGATTCGACAATTCGCACCCATCCAGGTCTGCGCTGAACAGGATCACTCGACCGGGAACTGTGTCCCCGGCGCCACGCCGGCTGCGCCAGCGCAGTACGAAGGCCGGCACGTGACGTTCGATCGGGCGATCGTCCAGGCGATGGCGCCGGCGCTCGAGCGCGTTCGTCGACTCCAGGCCACTATGATTGGCGGGTCTCTATCCGGCCCGCTCCGCCGAGCCGGCGACCTCGGCTCGCCGCTCGGAAATGTGTTTGCCGATGCGCTTCGCGCGGCGGTGCCGGCGGCCGACGTTGCGGTCGTCAACAACGCGACGCGGGGCCTTCGGGCGGATCTCCCCGCTGGTCCGATCTCGCTTGGACGGCTTTATGATGTGTTTCCATTTGACAACCGCATCGCTCGAGTGGGGCTCGACGGCGGCGACCTTCGGCGGTGGCTGGCTCGTGAGATTCAGCTGAACCTGCGCGGCGGCCTTGGCATTTCAGGCGTGAGCGTACACGCCACCTGTCTGCCGGACGGCATCCATGTCGAGTTGCTGCGCGCGGAGGGCCCGCCGATTCAGGATGCCGACCGGTTGCAGGTCGTCACAATCGGCTACCCGACGCCCAGCGGCGGCGTGGCGTCGGCAGCTCCCGCCGGCGGCGGTTCGACCGGCACCGTGCCGGTGGTTCGGGAAGCCGTCGAGGACTGGTTGCGTCGGCAGGCGCGCCCGATGAGGGGATCACTCGAGCATGCCGATCGCCGTCTGGAGCTCGCGGGTGGTCAGACGGCCGCCTGCATCGATCCCCACTGACCCCTCGCAGCGGAGGCGCAACACCTCCTGCATCGACACGGCAATCAACGCCAGCGCTCTCAATTCGGCGTCGGCCGTGAAGCGCTATCTCTGTCCAGTTTCGCTGCTCACCCGGCCAATTGTCGCGCTATCGCCAGCGGTTGACAGCCCTGCCCAAACTGGTAGGTCCGTCGAGGCGGCAGTGGCGTTACCCTTTCGAGATGGAACGCACGCATTGTCTGTCTCCAGCTCGACTCTCACAGCATGTAAAGGACCCTGAGCGCTCCGGCTCATACGCGCGTCTGTTCCCCGATCTGCCCGCGCTGACGGCCGACGAGTCGTTCCTGTTCGCGCTGGGACGAGCGGGCGGCCTGTGCGACTGCGACACGGACGAAGATGACGCGGCATCGCTCGGCACGGTCGCCGCCGGGTGGCCGTTCTTCGGCCAGTTCATCGCGCACGACATCACGGCCGATCGATCGGCGTTGCGGACGCAGGTCGACGCGTCCCGGCTGAAGAACGCGCGCTCACCACAGCTCAACCTCGAATGTCTCTATGGCGACGGACCCGTCGGTCATCCGTACTTGTTTCGACGAGCTGATCCCGCCAAGCTCCTGACCGCGCCCGGGGGTCGCGATGTGCTCCGCAATAGCGAGGGCACTGCCATTGTCGGAGACCCCAGGAATGACTCACACGTGCTGGTGTCGCAAATGCACCTGGCGTTCGTGCATGCGCACAACGCATTCGTCGATCGGGCGCGCGCCGACAATGTGCCTGAACCACAGATATTCGACGTGGCGTCAAGGGAGTTGCGATGGCACTACCAGGCCGCGATCCTGAGGGAATTCCTGCCCTCGCTGGTCGGCGACGCGCTGGTCGAGAGCCTGCTCCGGGAGGGTCGGCGCTTCTATCGGCCCGACGGATCGGTCTACATCCCGTTCGAGTTCGCGGACGCGGCCTATCGATATGGGCACTCGCAGATTCGTCAGCGCTACACGCTCAACCGCGCCAGTGCGCCGACGCCGATCTTTCCCGATCTGATCGGATTCCGGCCGGTGACGCCTGAGCAATCGGTCGACTGGCGGCTGCTGTTCGATGCGCCCGACTCTCCCCCGGCGGCCCGCGCGAAGAAGATCGACGGCCGACTGGTGAGCCCGCTGATCGCGCTGCCGGTCGCTTTGACCGGCAATTCGGAGGTCGAGGAATTTCATTCGCTGGCGGTCCGCGATCTCGAGCGCGGACAGGGTGTGGGCCTGCCGTCAGGGGAAGCGATCGCGCGACACTTGAACGAAGAGCCGCTCAGCGCCGATGAAGTGGGCGCCGTGAAAGCAGGATGGCACGGCGAAACCCCGTTGTGGTACTACGTGCTGCGCGAAGCCGATGTGCGCTGTGGCGGCAACCGCCTCGGGCCGGTCGGGGCGCGGATTGTCGGCGAAGTGCTCGTCGGTCTGCTGGACGTGGATCCCACATCGGTGCATCACGCGCCCCAGGACTGGCAGCCGCGCTTTTCGCTGGTGGAGTTGCTCACCGGTCTGCCGCCAGGCCATTGACTGCGTCGCGCCGACCTGGGCTCTTCCAACGCGGCGACCTCTCGAACACGTGGACACGACGCGCCGAACCTTGGCATACTCGCCAGCGATGCGTGTCCTGCTGATTCTCTCTGTCCTCGCCGCCCTGGCTGGCGCCGGCTCGACGATTTCCGCACAGGAGATCTCGTTCCGCGAAATGCGTTGGCGTGACATCGGCCCCACGCGTGCCGGTCGGGCACGTGCGCTGGCCGGCGTCGCCAGCCAGCCCAATACCTTTTACGCCGGCTTCGACAACGGCGGGGTCTGGCGGTCCACCGACTACGGCGCCAACTGGGTGCCGCTGTTCGACGAGCAATCGACCGGCTCGATCGGGGCGATCGCCGTGGCCCCCTCGAATCCCAGCGTCATCTATGTGGGGACTGGTGCGGGAATCATCCGGCCCGATCTCGCCATCGGTGACGGGATGTACAAATCGACCGACGCCGGCCGCACCTGGCAGCATCTCGGGTTGCGCGACAGCCAGATGATTGCAGGTATCGCCGTCGATCCGGCCAACGCCGACCGGCTGTTCGTCGCCGTCCTCGGACATCCGTATGGCCCCAATCCCGAGCGCGGCGTGTTTCGATCGACCGACGGTGGTCGCAGCTTCGAGAAGGTGCTGTTCAAGGACGACTACACCAGCGCCAACGAGGTCCTGCTCGACCCGCGCGACCACAATGTTCTATATGCGACCCTCTGGTCGCAGCAGCAGAGTTTCATCGAGGGTCAGGGATTCGGGGACGCCGGGATGGGGATCTTCAAGTCCACCGACGGCGGCACCACCTGGAGCCAGCTCTCGGAGGGACTGCCGGCCATCCTGCAGGCGAACATCGCGATCGCGCCGAGCGATGCCGGCATCCTCTATGCCGCTATCGCACCGGCGCAGGGACCGATCGGCTTCTACAAGTCCACCGACGGCGGAGGCCACTGGTTCCAGGCGATTCACGGGCCGGGCGCGCCAGCCGGATTGGCGCAGGACATGCGGCCGCTGGCGCGCATCGGCGGCGGCGACCTGCCGACGGTGACCGTCGATCCCAAGGATGCCAACGTCGTCTACACCGCGTCCACCGTCATGTGGCGGACGCTCGATGGCGGCCTGACCTGGAGCGCGGTACGTGGCGCACCCGGAGGCGACGACTATCAGAGAATCTGGATCAACCCGAACGACACCCAAATCATCCTCGTCGTCTCGGATCAGGGAGCCGTCGTTTCAGCCAACCGCGGACGCAGCTGGAGCAACTGGTACAACCAGAACACCGGGGCGATGTATCACGTCACCACCGACAACGCGTATCCTTATCGCGTCTGTTCGGGACAGCAGGATTCAGGCAGCGCCTGCGTGCAGAGCCGATCGGACGACGGCCGGATCACGTTCCACGACTGGCACCCGGTCAACATCCAGGAATACGGCATCGCCGCACCGGATCCGGCCAACCCCGATCTGGTGTTCGGGAGCCAGCGCACCAACGTGTCCCGCTACGATCGGCGCACCGGCCAGACCACCCTGGTCGGGCCCGACCTGTCGCGGACGCTACCCGGCGGCGGCGCGATGAACCGCAACGTGCGGACCATGCCGCTGCACTTTTCGCCGGTCGACGGGCGCACCATGTTCTACGCATCGAATGTGGTGTGGAAGAGCGTCGACCACGCTCACTCGTGGTCGCGCATCTCGCCCGACCTGGCGCGCCCGACCTGGACCGTGCCGGCCAATGCCGGCAAGTACGCAAGCACGGTAAAGCCGGTCGCGCTCGGCAGCATTACCGCGCTCAGCCCGAGCCCGCGCTCGATCGCCGTGATCTGGGCGGGCACTGACGACGGCAACATCCAGGTCACGCGCGACGGCGGCGTCACGTGGGTCAACGTCACCCCGCCGTCGATCAAGCCCTGGACGCGCATCTTCAATATCGAGGCGGGACACTTCGATCCGCTCGTCGCCTACGCGGCCGCCAATACGCTCCGCCTCGACGAGATCGCGCCGCACTTCTATCGCACCCGCGACGGCGGCAAGAGCTGGACGGAGATCAACACGGGAATTGCCGGCGACGCCGTCGCCAACACCATCCGCGAGGATCCGCGCCAGCCCGGCCTGCTCTTCGCCGGCACCGACACCCAGGTGTGGGTCTCGTTCGACGATGGCGGACACTGGCAGTCGCTGCGGCACAACATGCCGGCGATCTCGGTTCGCGATCTGCAGATCAAGGACGATGCGAAGTGCCGCTGCGCCGATCTGATCGCGGGCACCCACGGGCGCGGCTTCTGGATTCTCGACGACGTCACGCCACTTCGCCAGGCGGCAGCGATCAAGGCGGCGCTCGCCCGCAACGAGCCGTATCTGGTCAAGCCCGGACCGGCGGTGCGGGTGCGCTTCGCCGTCAACGATCCGACGCCGTGGCCCCCCGAGCTCCCGGCGGGCGAGAGCGCACCGCCCGGCGCTCTCATCGATTACGACCTGCCGCATGACGCGCGCGGCGAGGTCAAGCTCGAGATCCTCGACATCCGCGGAAAGGTCGTACGGGCCTATTCGAGCACCGAGCCGGTGTTCGATCCGGATCCAGGGAAGGATCCCGCGGCCTACGACGCAGTGTGCCGGAAGACGCCAACCGCTGCCTACTGCGGGCTCCCGCTCTACTGGCCGGCGCCGCAGTTCATCGTCTCGCCGAAGGCGGGGATGCATCGCTTCAGTTGGGATCTCAAGTTCGATCCCGTCTCGCCCGCCGATCTGATTCCCGCTGGAGACGAGGAGGCGACCGGGGCGGTGCCGGGGCACACCTATCCCACCTACAACGTGCCCTGGGTTCCACCGGGGAACTACACCGTCAGACTCACGGTTGACGGAGCAACCCGGACGCAGCCGATTGTGGTCAGGCTCGATCCGCGAGTGACCATCGCCCCGGCGGCACTGGCCGAGCTGAATACGCTCAGCACAGGGCTGTACTGGGAGGCGGTGGACGCCCACCGCGCCTTCAACGAGGCGCATGCGCTGGAGGCGACCCTCGACACTCGATCCGGCCAGGCGGCGGATGCGCTCAAGGGAGAACTGGAAGCGCTCGCCCCGACGGGGCTTCAGCGCAACGTGCGCCTGCTGCGCCGGCGCGGCACGGGGCCGGCGACGCCGTCGCTCGAGGCAGTGAGCAATGCCCTCCAGGCGGCGGCGATGGCGATGCAGACAGCCGACGTGGCGCCGACGGCGACGCAGGTGGCGGCTGCCGTCGCGGCCCGCGCACAGGCGCGGCGCGTGATGGCACGGTGGGCGGCTGTGAAAGCGAAGGCCGCTGCCCTGCAGCCGTAGTTTCAGATGTACGTAGGCGACGGGCTTCAGCAGTTTTAGATGTACGTAGGCGACGGGCTTCAGCAGTTTTAGATGTACGTAGGCGACGGGCTTCAGCAGTTTTAGATGTACGTAGGCGACGGGCTTCAGCCCGTCGCTCGGGGCCCCTCCAGTCAGCGTCGCCAGACATTCACGCGATCTGCGGCGCACGGCTTGTGCGTGAATGGACGAGTGCGCGGCAGGGATTGCGCGATCCTTGTGACGGGTTCGGCCCCTGGGCACCTCATAAGGAACTTGCTATGATTCGGGTTCCATCCATGCGCGCATCGGGAGGGGACGATGGTCAAACAAATCTCCGCCTCGGTCGGCCTCAACGGCACCAATCGACCTCAAGACGTCAAAATCGTCCAGGAACTGCTCAACAAGGTACCTTCGGCACAAGGCGGCGCCGTACCGGCCTTGAAGGTGGATGGACTCGCGTGGGGCAAGACCACCAGCGCGATCAAGAAATTCCAACAGGAATGCCTCCATTTCAGTTGGCCGGACGGCCGAATCGATCCAGGGGGCAAGACCTTCCAGGCACTCGGCGCGTTCGACCAGCCCGCCCCGCCGCCACCGGACTTGACAAAAAGGGATCCGAAGACGCAGGCGGAAGCAGACAAGCCACAATCGGTGGCCTGGGCGATGATGGCGCAGGCGATGCTGGCTTTTTACGACGTGTTGAAGCTGCAGCCGATGCCGGACCCGCTCGGTGACAAAGCCCTCCTCGACTTGGCCCTGAGCACGCACTTTCACCTCGACCAGCAACCGGCGCAGGCGCCCATCTATCTGGCCGCGATCAAATATAACTACACGAGAGTACTGGGGGCCCTGGCCTCGAGCGGCGCGATTTTCCGGTCTCGAAGCACCGCCGACGCTATCAGCGATGGAATGAAGGACCCCAAGAGCGGCGCCGTGGCTCCAGCCTACACCTACTTCAACAAGGTGATCTACTTCACGGACGGATTTCCCCTGTTCGGCCCACTATGCCGGGCGGCCATGGTCTTACACGAGCCGGTCCACTACGTGGATTGCCTGGCGGACAGGAATAACGATTTCTATGAGCACGGATCGCAGTACGCCCTGCTCACGCCGCAGCAGGCAATCCACAATCCTTCGAGCTATGTGGCGTTCGCCGAGCACGTCTTTTACAGAAAGGACGTGCGCTACGGAGCGGGTCGCTCGACCGAATAGTCGGACGTGGTTCATGGCACACGACGCGCCCGGCGAGGCGCCAGCGACTGTCCATTGATGCATGACCGGTTCTCGGGCCGATGAGCACGAAGCGCAGCATGTCAAGCCGTCCCGCACGCCACGTCCATTGGCCGGACGCGTGGCAGTCGTCGCAGGGGCCACCCGCGGCGCCGGTCGCGGCGTGGCGCGCGCGCTCGCCGAGGCCGGCGCGCGCGTGTACTGCACCGGCCGAAGCGTGAAAGGACGGCCTTCGCCTTACCAGCGACCCGAAACGATCGACGAGACCGCCGCGATGATCAACGACGCCGGTGGCCAGGCAATCGCCATCCGCGTCGACCACAGCGTCGAATCCGAAGTCAGTGCGCTCTTCGGTCGCATTGCCCGCGCGCACAAGCGGATCGACATCCTCGTGGACAGTGTGGCTGGCGAGCACCCGTTGATGAAGCAGTATGGCTTCATGTGGCAGACCGACCTGACGCCTGCCGATGAGATCTTTCGCCAGGCGCTGACCTCCCGCATCATCACGGCCAAGCACGCGGCGCTGGCGATGATGCGCGCCCGGCGCGGCCTCATCGTCGAAGTGACCGAGAATGACCTGCTCGGCCTCGCCGGCAACCCGATGGCGCATGTCGTGAAGGTTGCGCAGAAGGCGCTACCGCTCGCCTGGGCCGCGGAGCTCAAGCCGCATCGCGTCGCGGTGATGTCGGTGACACCCGGATTTCTGCGATCCGAGTCGGTCCTTCAGCACTTCGGCGTGACGGAGGCAAACTGGCGCGACGCTGGCAGGAAGGACAAGAACTTCCTCGAGTCGGAGTCGCCGCTCTACGTCGGGCGCGCCGTCGCGGCGCTCGCTGCCGACCCGAACGTGCTCGACCGCACCGGTATGCTCTACAGTTCGTGGGAGCTCGCACGCCAGTACAAATTCACTGACTACGACGGCCGGCGTCCGGATTGGGGCCGGCACACGATCGACTGGTCGGGGATGCCGCAGGCGTGGATCGACTTGTTCAAAACCGGCATCGAGCTGGAGATGCGGTGGCATGGCACATTGCGCGGGAGAACGAAGAAGTTCCGCGCAAAGATACCGTCGTGATTCCGCGGCGCGTGAAACCCAGGCGGTCTTTGGTGCCTGGGGTCAGCCTGAAAGGATACGCAAGCACTCGCTCGAAAAATGTCATGTCGAGCGACGACGGGATCATCGGGGTATCGGATCACGGCGGTTGGGCGGTCCTGGTGACGGTCGGTGGCGACGGGACACTGCTCGACCGTCGCCGCGTCGAACTGGTGGACGAGGGCTTGCCGAAGATTCCACACCACAGCGAAGGACAGGCGCTTCCGCTCGATAAGGCGGTGGCGCTGGTGGAGCGGGTACGGATGTCGGCGGAGCGGCACGCGAAGCTGGTCCTGGACGCCGTTGCCCTGACCGTGCCAGGGCGCATCGTCGGCGTCGCGCTTCGCCAGTGCCAAGAGCTGCCACCGACCATTGCCGAGCGGATCAGGGACTACCGGGCGCAGAACGTCGCCGACTGGGTGATGTACCGCAAGGCGCTGGCCGCTGCGGCCGATGCGCGCGGTTGGGCCGTCCACTGGTACGACGCGAAGAAGGTGTTTGGCGCAGCGAGCGAAGCGCTGGGCATCGACGACCTCGATGCCCACTTCCTCGAGCTGAGGAGGTCCATCGGGTCGCCGTGGGGCAAGGATCACAGGGTCGCCATGGCCGCGGCGATCGTCGCCGCTAGCCGCCGCGTTTGAAATACTGCACGGCCCGTTCGTGCTGTTCGGCTTTCGCTCTGGTGGCGAACGTCCCGAGGTTTCGTCGTTTCCCTGTCTTGCGATCGATTTTGCGTGAATACAGGCGGTACTTGCCGGACTTCAGCTTGCGAATCATCTGCTCCCCTCGATTCTGATCGCGTAGCACGCTCGAATTCACGGTTCGAGCACTGCCTGCAGGCCGATCGCCTAGCTGGAGTGGTGGGGCTGGTCGCGTTCGACGTTCGCCATCTCCATCCAGTCGAATTCCTCCTCGAGCTGATGGAACGCAGCGTCGCCGATCTCACCCTGAGCCCGCATCTCGAACACCACGCGGCGAGCCGCCGCTAGCGCCGCGCGGTGCAACTGCTCGTGCGCGAGTCCCGCGTCATCAGGCCCGCCCCGGGCCGGCCGCAGGTGTGACGCGAATTCCTGACGCACGGTCATCACGACCTCTGAATCGACCTGGTCAAACGTGGCCAGCCCGGCGTGAAGCGCGCGGTCACGCGCCGCGCCAACCTCACGTTCGACCCGGTGATCGTCATGCAGGTCGAAGAGACGAAGCAGAGGGCCGAGCGTCAACCCCTGAATGACCAGTGTTCCCAGGACCACGGCAAACGCCGTAAGGATGATCAGATCGCGAAAGGGAAATGCCATTCCGTTGACCTCGAGTGGAAGAGCCAATGCCGCGGCAAGGGTGACGATCGACGGGATATTGATGTCTGCTGCCATCGATTCATCCTCAGCGGTTGGTGAATTTTGCGGGGCGTTTCTCAATAAACGCCGTCATGCCTTCCTTCTGCCCTTCGGTGGCGAACGCCGCGTGGAACATCCGCCGCTCGTAGCGAATGCCCTCGGAGAGGCCGGTCTCGAAGGCACGATTGACGCACTCCTTGGCGAGGAGCACGGCGGGCCGAGACAACGACGCAATGTGCTGCGCTGTGGCGACCGCCTCGTCGATCAGCGTCTCGGCCGGAACGATGCGCGCGACGAGGCCCATTCGTTCTGCCTCTTCGGCGTCGATCATCCGGCCGGTGAGGATCATGTCCATCGCCTTCGACTTGCCAACCAGGCGCGGCAGTCGTTGCGTGGCGCCGGCGCCAGGCAGGATCCCGATGGTGATCTCGGGTTGGCCAAAGCGCGCCGTCTCGGCGGCAAGGATGAAGTCGCACATCAGCGCCAACTCGCATCCTCCGCCCAGAGCGTAGCCCGACACCGCGGCGATGATCGGTTTGCGGCAGCGCGTGATCCGCTCCCACGATGAAGTAATGAAGTCGGACAGATACATGTCCACGAAGGAACGGGCTTTCATTTCCTTGATGGGAGCACCGCGAGCGTGGTTCCTCCCGCCTTGATCGCCTTTTCCGCTCTCAAGTCGAAAATGGTGATGGCTGGGAGACGTTCGGCCCCGACACCCGAGACGGCTCGGTGGCAGGTTCGCCACATTCCTGATCTTCGCGTTCTTGACGTCTATGACGTCGACCGTGATAGTCTCCGTGGCGCTTCGACCAACTTGGAGCCACCTGCCGATGAAGGGACGATGACACGTGCCCGAAGCAACCAGCGCCACTGGCTCCGCTCTCACCGTCAACGTCGCCAACCCAGCACCGCTTGGCCTCGCGGCATTCGGGCTCACCACGATCGTCCTGAGCTCGATCAATGCTGGTCTTGTGACAGGCGACTCGGCAACACTTCTCGCGGTCGTCGTGCCCCTGGCTTTCGCATTCGGCGGGGCAGCCCAGATAATTGCGGGCATTCTCGAGTACCACAAAGGCAATACATTCGGGTTGGTGGCATTCACCTCATACGCGATGTTCTGGTGGTGGTATTCGTTGATGCTTTGGACCGTTGGTGCCGGTTGGATCCGGCCTCCAGCTGCCAACGCTGTCGGTTTGACGCTCGCGATCTGGGGAGTCTTCACCCTTTACATGTGGATTTCCACGTTTCGCAAGAGCCTTACGCTCTGGATCGTCTTCCTGCTGCTCTGGATCACGTTCTTCCTGCTGGCGGGAGGGGACCTCGGCATGGGCGCCCGTTGGCACGTGGCAGGCGGCTATGTCGGCGTCCTGACCGGCATCGGCGCGCTGTATGCGTCGTTCGCCGAGATGACAAACGAGACGTTCAAACGCGATGTCATCCCGATGGGCGCCCCGTTGGTGCGATGACTGCTTCGCCGTCTTGTGCGCGAGGGAACGCCGCCCGAACGTGACGTTCTTCAACAGGTCGCCGGAGCTATGGTGTAACCGACCGAGGCCTGAGAGACAAAACGGCCTTCCCACCTAGGTCCCGCCCCGCGGAATCGGCCTCGCTCTCTAGCCTCATGTGGTCAACCGTTTGAATTAGCTTTTGGTAAGCACCCGCTCTTCGATGTCACCTGAACCCGCTGCCACTTCACCGCGGGTCACCGTTGGCGTCAGGTTCGACGTTTGGACTGGGCGGCGCATGTGGCAGCATCCCGGCGCTTCGAACAACCGGGGGAGTTTGAGTATGCGAACGATTAAAGTGCTATCAGCGTTCGTGGGTATGGTTGCCGCCTTCGTGCTGTGGGGTCGTTTCTCTCGAGCTGATGTCGCGGCTCAACGTGGTGCACGCGGTCAACAACCTGCCAGGTCCTCGTCCCCTCCTGTCTTCACCGGCTGGCCGCTTCCCGCGACGGGCACCGCGTACGGAACGATCGACGGGAAGCGTCTCTGGCAATACGTCAAGGAGCAGGCGGACATTGCGGAACGTTACCGCGATCAGGGCCACCCGCAGTTCTGGGGCCGCATTGCGGGCACTTCGAGCGATATCGAGGACGTGCAGTGGCTGCTGGAGAAGTATCGCCAAGTCGGATTGACCGATGTGCACAGCCAGACCGTGAACTTCTTCTACCCGCAGTGGGCGCCGGTCTCGTGGGACGTCGCGGCGACGGCTGATGGCAACACGATCAAACTGACGTCGGCACAGGCCCCCTACGGAGCTGCATCCACCGACGGAAAGGTCTTGGATCTCCAGGCGGTGTACGTCGGGCTCGGCAGCGAGGCGGATTTTTCGGGGCGGGACGTGCGTGGAAAGGCCGTGCTTTTTCTCAGAGGGGGTCCGATTAGTTACAACATCGGTCCAGCCGATGTGCTGAAGCGTGCCGGAGACAACGGAGCGGCGGCCATCTTTGGTTCGGACCTGCGCGGCGGCAACTTCAACATCCAGTCCTACAAGGCAGCCACCTCGGTTCCAACCTTCAACCTCGGAACCGAGGATGCTCTCGCGATTCGCGATCTGATTGCCAAGGCGCCGGCTGATCCGCCCCACATCAAGATTCGCGTGGACGCCAAATGGGAGGCGGGCCAGAAATCTTTCCTGGTCTGGGGCACCCTGCCGGGTGCCACGGACGAAACAATCTATGTCATCGCGCATCGCGATGGCTGGTTCGACGCTTCTGGCGACAACGCCAGCGGCGTGGCCACCATCCTCGGGTTGGCCGAGTACTTCGCCAAAGTGCCTCAGAGCCGGCGGCGCCGGACCATGATTTTCATCGGAACCGATGGGCACCATCAGATCACCCCCGGCGGCTACGGACGGGAGTGGTTGGCAGCCAACCGAGAGAAGTATTTTGCCAAGACGGCGTTGATGTTCAACGCCGAACATCCTGCCGAAGTACTCACGCACGATGGCACTGCCGGGTGGACGGAAACCACCATTCCCGACGCGTGGTATGCGGGCGGTTCATCGCGGCCGCAGCTGACCAGGATTGCCGCCGACGCGTTTCATGAGTTTGGGTTGCCGATCTGGGCGCTGCCAAGCACGAATCCGCCTGGAGGTGACCTGGGCCCGTTCGCTGGGTTCGTCCCCGGGGTCATCGCCCAATCGAACGACTTCATCTACATGCACACGACCGGCGACACTCCCGAAAACGTCGCGTGGTCGGGGCTGGAGGCGGTCACGCGCGCGTACGCGCGAATTGTCGACGAGGTCAACAAGCTCCCGCTGAGCGATTTGCAACGACCTCCTGCGCCCTACCGACCTCGGATTGATCTGACAGAGTGTGCAGCCTGGATCAAAGACTCGTCGGTGGGTTGCACTCCGAAGACTCAGTAAGGTCGGGTCCACAACCAGGTTGAAACGACGCGTCGACCCGCTGGTCGTGTGTGCGGGCGACGGGAACAACACACCCGAGTTCGCCGTACGGTGTCGACGCGGTAGGTGAGAACCATTCCCCGCGAAGACGCCAGACGCACCCAGGGAGCGTCTCCGGGGATCATCAGCAGACGTGAGGCGCGGAGCCGGTCATCCGGCTCCGGCCGGTGAACTGGTTAGTTGCGAATGCGTACGACGTCACCCGCACCAGGCAGCGTCGCAAACCGCGACACATAGATGGAGCCGTCCGCGCCGAGGGCGAGACCGCCTGGCGCGATGAGTGCCCCGGCGGCGATTTCAGTGCGCGAGCCATCGGTCGCTACCCGAACCAGCTTGCCGAGCGGATTGCCAGACAGCAGCCCGTTGGCCGAGATCTGCAAAACGTAGAGCGAACCGTCGCGGCCGAACTTGACATCGATGATATTCGTGAAGCCGTCGGCAAACACGGTCGGCACCCCGCCGGGAAATACTTTGAACACTGACGCGCCGCCCGGCGGAAACGGGAACCCGGTCAGTTGTCCCACATAGAGCGCCTCGTCGCGTCCGCGCGTCACCGAGGTGGGCACGGCTTGCATCGGAACCATGTTGCCAGGCGGCCCGAATGGCACCAACACGTTCGGGAACACAGCCGCGGTACTGATGCCGCCCGGACCGACGAGCAGAACATCGTTGGCCCCCGCATCTGCCACCGCAAGACCCGAAGGGAGCACGGCGAGGCCGTACGGGTTCGAGTCGACCAGACCGCCGTCGGGATTGTTCGCCGCCTCGTAGGCGGAAATGTCCTGGTCGAACGCAGACGCGCCGAAGATGTTGAATCGGACGAGACGGCCGAATCTCGTCCCGGCAGCGCCGAGCGATGCGCGAAGCGCCGGGTTCGCACCGAGGCCGACCACCGCCACGCCGCCGAGTTTGCCGTCGAACACCAGATCGACGGCCCCGATCGCTTCGGTACCGGCCGCAGCGTCGTCGGGCGGAGGCGCGAGCGAGGGCAGATGGCGGACGACATCCCACGTGCCGAACGGCGTGATACGCGTGATCGCGCTCGTCGCGCCGTAGCACACGTGGCGGTTGTTGCTGTTGGTGATGCACGGGCCGCTGCCGCCGCGGCCCGCCTGCGCGACGTAGACGGCGCCGTCGGGACCGATCGCCAGCCCGCGCGGATTGTCCAGACCGCTGGCAATCACCTCGATGATCGGAATCGACGGTGAGATCGCCCGCACCGAAACCACGAGGACAGCTGCGACAACAGCGCTCAGACCGAGGACCGCTGCAACCCGCATTCGCTTGAACATGTTCCGCCTCCAATGTGGACCAACGTTTACGGAGGGTGTGGACCCCTGAAGGGGCTCAACTCTGGCCTCAACCGCGTGCGTTGTCAAGAATCGCGCAACGCTGGTGTGACTATCACACGCGTTGGCGACCTCAGCGCCGATGCTTCACATTGGGTCGGATGCCACGCCAGCTGGTCTTTCGACGAGCGGCGCCGCTGTCGATCGTCTCGTAACTCAAGTTCCAAGCTATAGCGGTCGTGCCATCGACAGCGCCTGTTCGCGGGAGAGCTCCATACCGTGAGTCGTCTTCGCGTGCTCCTGCGCCTTTCTTACGACGTCGTCATCATCGATCCCCTCGATAACCGATCCGCACGGACAGTGAATAACTTTATTCATCGCGCCCCCTCGCGCCTATCATAGTCGGCACAGTTGTGTAGCTGTTGGAGCCCCGTTGGCGAAAAGTTGTCACCTGAGCGCCGGCGTCCGAGTTTATCTGTGCGGTTCCGTCGCCATCGAGTGCGGCGGCCGAATGGTGAGCGACGGCGATCTCGGTGGTCGTCAGGGTCGGCTGCTCTTCGTGTTTCTCATGTCGCGCTCGCCGCACCCGGTTTCGAAAGCGGAGCTGATTCGGGGCCTCTGGAGCGATTCGCCACCGCCATCAGCGGACACGGCGTTGAACGCAGTGATCAGCAAGCTGCGCCGGGTGCTACGCCACGTCGGCGCCACCGAATCTGCCGGCATTCTGACCGAGGTTGGCACCTATCGACTGGTCCTTCCCGCATCATGGGTCGATCTCGAGTCAGCTCGTACGGCGGCGGACCAAGCGGAAGGCGCGCTCCGCGCCAACGAGCTGTCGGCTGCATGGTCGAATGCGAACGTGGCGGCTACGATCGCGCGGCGGCCGTTTCTGCCAGACGAGTCTCGACCGTGGGTAGAGCGGCAGCGAGAGCTGCTTGCGCGCGTGCGCAGGCGCGCCTTGCTGGTGTTGTCAGAGGTCAGCACCCGAAACAAGGAGCACGAGCTCGGCATTCAGTACGCGGCGGAGGTCGCCGCGTCCGAGCCGTTCGACGAGCTCGCGTGCCAGGCGTTGATGCATGCGCACGCGGCCGCCGGCAATCGCGCGGAGGCGCTGCGCGTCTACGCCAAGTGTCGCAAGCTGTTTCGTGATGAACTCGGGGCCGAGCCGTCAGAAAAAACAGCCAGCGTGTTTCTGGCGATTCTCAAGTCGCAGGCGTGACCAACTGAGCACGTCAGATCGCGAATCCGAGAGTGCCGTGATGCCCGCGACGCCTTGGGACCTTGCCCGCCATCGCCCGCACCCAAGAGTTGCGGGACCCGTTCATCCCACGCAGGGCCGGTTCAACTTTGTCGGGCCTGAGCGTCGCGAAGATTACGCACCGACCGTGCGTATCCGTGCCGGACACCTTCACGGGAAAAATTCCGTCACTGAACCTGAATGGCGCATGGGTGTCGATCACCGCGGTTGCACTGACCGCGTTCCAGGGGCGAGACGCTTCAGGTCGTCAAAGAAATTGAAGACGAACTGCGCCGCATGTGTTGTGGCAACGCCCGGCGGCGGCGCGGCGGGCGCCAGCACGACCTGCTCGCCGTCGGGATGCAGATCGAACATCCGCGTGCGCCCACGCGTCTGGTAGCGGCCGCCCGGCCACAGCTGCGGCGGCTGGACCTTGAAGTGCGTGCCTTCCACCGAATATCGGGCCACCATCAAACGGCCCTCGAGCCCGTAGACAATCTCGCGCCGGCTGGCAGACCATGCGGGCAGCTCGCCTCCCGCCGACGAGACCTGCACCGCCGGCCCGGGACCCGGGAACGGCCGGACATAGACTTCCCAGTGTCCGGAGTCGGTTGCCGACGCGTACGCGATCCAGCGGCCATCGGGCGAGAATCGCGGCTCCCAGTCCATACCCGGTCCGCGCACGAAGACGGTCGGCTTCCCCGGCTTCCACCCGGAGGCGTCGTCGCCCTCCATCGGCAGAATCATCACGTCCCGCATCGTGTCCGCGTGCAACTCGTCGAACGCCAGGAACCTGCCGCTCGGATGCCACGAGCCAGGTTCTTGCTCGTTGCCGCTGGTGGTCAATCGCTGAGCGGTGCCAGACCCATCGGCCATCTGCCAGAAGATGTTCTCCACCGACGAATGGTCACCGCGATTGGAGGCAAACGTAATGCGGCGGCCATCGGGCGTCCACACCGGCTTCACGTCCAGGGCCGGGTCCGACGTAATGCGCGTCAGCGTCTCGCGCCCGGCTTCGTGCACCCAGATGTCGCCCAGCTCAGACGGCCCCTTCCAAAGGGCGAGGGCGAGCTGACGGCCGTTCGGTGCGAACGCCGGAGTGAACCAGTTGGCGGGGGTGATGCGCAGATGGCGGACGGCTCCCTGATGATCGACGAGATCGAGCGGTGCGCCGGCGCCCAGGCTGGGACCGGCGCGATAGACGAGTGTGCCGGTATCCGACACGGAGAACTGCGCACCGCCGGTAATGGCGTTCGAACCGAGACCGTCCAGCACGCGAACCGATGGCCCGGCCGGCTCGAGCCGATCGGCGTCGAACGGCAGCGCAAACAACGTCCCGTCGTGGACGTAGAGGATGTGGCCGCTGCGAACGTACACGCCGTGGTAACCGCCACGCTGGACAACCTTGGCGGGTCCGGCCGGAAGCGGCTGCACCACAAGATTGGCGTCGTTGAATGCGGCGGTTACGCGACTGCTGGTGTACAGCACCGCGTTCCCGTCAGGCAGTACCTGAGGCCAGCCGTGAATCGCGTCGCCTTCGCCGAGCGTTGTCACCGGAGTGGCCGCGCCCCCGGTCGAGGGCAGACGCATGACGCGCACGCCCGGTGTCTGCCCTGGCGAAAACAGGAGCGTCCCATCGCCACTCCAAGACGCGCCCCGAGGCGACAGGACCGATGCCAGCACGATCGGCGCCCCACCGGTGACGGCCACTTTCTTCAGCTCGAGACCGGTGTCGAAGCCGATCCAGGCGCCGTCGGGTGAAAAGAACGGTGCGTTGGCGTTCTCGGTGCCAGGCAGTGCCGTCGCCGGCGGCTCGTCGAGCCGCCGGACGTACAACTGCGGCACCGCTTCCGAATTCGGTTGACCGACGAATACCAGGGTCGAGCCGTCAGGAGAAATGGTCACGGCGTTGCCGAACTGCGTGCTCAACGGTCCGAGCGGCGCATCGGCTCCGAGATCGACAGTCAGTCGCAGCGGCAGCGGCGATCGGACGGACCGCCACGGCGCCCAATTTGCGAGGACAGCGCCGAGGGCGACAACGAGTCCGGCGGCAAGCCCCCAGAGCAGCGCTCGCGCACGAATCCACGACCATTGCTGCGCGCGTCGAGGCGCCGACAAGTCGGTGCGTGACAGTACATCCAGGGCGAATGCCAGATCGCGCGCCGATTGGAATCTCGTGTCGCGCCCTTTTTCCAAACAGCGGAAGACGATGCGTTCGAGGGCTGGCGGAAGCCCGGCCGGCGATGTCGCCGCTGGATCATCCTTGAGAATGGCCGCCATCGTATCCGCCGCCGTCGCGCGCGCGAACGGCGCACGGCCCGTGAGCATCTCGTGCAGGATGATGCCCAGACTAAGATGTCGGTGCGGGCGTCCACCGGCTCACCGCGAACCTGCTCGGGTGACATGTAGTCGACGGTGCCGAGCACCGTGCCAACTTCCGTGTCCCCGCCGCGGTAATCGCATGATCGGTGGGGTGGGTCAGCTTCGCCAGCCCGAAATCGAGAATCTTGATGCGGTCATCGTCCGTCACGAACAGGTTGTCGGGTTTCAAATCGCGGTGCACGATGCCGTGCGCGTGAGCGGCCGCAAGACCTTCCGCCACCTGACGCGCGTACTCGATGGCGCGGCGCGGCGCCAGAGTCGCGTGGCCGAGACGGGTCCAGAGCGATTCCCCGGTGAGGAGTTCGGAGACCAGGTACGGCCGGCTGTCGTGGCTGCCGATATCGTGCACTGCCAGCACGTTGGGATGATTGAGTCGGCCGGCCGCGCAGGCTTCGTGCTCGAACCGGCGCACGCGAGAATCGTCTGTCGCGAAGTGCTCGGCAATCACCTTGATCGCGACGTCGCGTCCGAGGCGCGTGTCACGGGCCCGATAGACCTCGCCCATGCCGCCGGCACCGATCCATTCAACGATCTCCGAACGGGCCGATCCGGATGCCGCTGGCGAGGGCCATTGAGGATAGGGGTCGATGCCTGATCAGACCGCCGTATCGGTCGTCGCCGACAGCCGCGGGACACGAATGGTGAGGGCTAAAGAGCCGATCCGCACGACGTCGCCGTCCGACAGTTGGACCGCCGCGCCGACGCGATCCTGAGCGCGGAAAGTGCCGTTCTTGCTGCCGAGATCCTCGAGTCGCACGCTGCCGCTGTCGACCACGAGCCTGGCATGACGCCGTGACACCGTCGACGCATCCAGCCGGACGTCGGCGCTCACATCGCGTCCGAATGAACGTGCTCGCCCACGCACAACTGAAACTGCCGCCGGCCCCAGGCCAATGAGCACACCGGCGAAGGCGCCGACGACGGCGGGGTTGGAGTGGTCGTGGCTTGACCAGAGAACGCGTAGCCGAAGCCGTGCGCGGTACGGACAAAACGTGGCGCGCGCGCGCGATCGCCAGTCGCCTGGCGGATTTCCGCAATCAGATTCGACAGATTCGCCGCGGCATAAATTCAAAGGTGGCTGGCTATTACCGTTGCTGGAGTTCGGCTTTCGAAAGGACGCGCGGGCGAGGTTCGATTTAGCGTGGCGAGGAGTCCGAACGCCTTCGGCGACAGGTGCACGCCGCGTCCATCACGCAGCAGCTGCCTCGTATCGCCGTCAAGCGTGAAGCTACCGAAGGACGTCGTCACAAGCCCCCGAGGAAAAACCTGCCAATTTCCCGGGAATTTCCTGGGACTGGCGCGTCGGCGGTCCCGATCCAGCGCCGAACCTGGGTCAAGGACGGAGCCACAGTCATGATCATTCGATCGATAGCCATCGCCGCGTTCGCACTGATGACGACCGTTGCGGTAACCGCGCTGCCAGGCTCTCCCGCTGCGAGACCGGAGGTGGATTTGCCGTCCGGCCATGCCGGCCTTTGCAGTGGGGAACCGTGCGACGCCGTGGCGCGGGGCCTGCTGACGTTTCTCTACTGCCGGCTGACGGGACTCGGCGCCAATGGGCGGTCGTGCGCCGATTGTCACATGCCGACGAGCCATTTCCAGCTCTCGCCGGCCGACGTCGAGTTCCGATACCAGCTGCTGCAGCTAGTCCGTGTCTTCGCGCCGCACGCGGACGACCCGCTCTTCCGGCCCATCGATGCCGATGACTTCCGCATCAACGGCGAACAGGCCCATGACTTCATCAATCTGCGGATCAATGGCCTGGTCCGCATCGAGTTTGCCTTGCCGCCCAATGTCAGGCTGGTCGATCCGGTGACGAATCTCCCATCGGCCGAAGCCTACGTCGACGTCTGGGCGCGGCGTGCCGTCGGTGCTGAACGTGGCGCTCAGCGGGCCGGGCACCAGCAACCCCTGGCTGCGTGAGCCGAATGTCTTCGGTGGCTACCAGCTCGATGCGCGCGTCGGCACGTTGCAGGAGCAGGCGCTTGGTGCGTTCGTCAACCATGCGCAGGCGCAACAGCCCCCCTCCCAGCGCATGCTCGACGATCTGTCGTCGTTTCAGTGAATCCTGTCCACCCGTCCGCAGGTCAAAGAGCTCGCCGATGGCATTCGCACGGGATCTCCGCTCCTGCCCGATGCCGACCCGCCGCTTACCGCGCGCGAGGAGCAGGGAAAAGCCGTGTTCCAGCGCGCGTGCGCGCAGTGTCATGGGGGGCCCGATCAAACGTCGGCGCAGGCTCCGGTGCCCCACTTCCAGGACATTCGCACACAGTGCCCTCGTCCGGTTCATACCGAGGGGGCGCGGTGATTCGTGTTCCCCGCCTGTCCGGAGCGGTTGGCGCGGAATGCGCGGACCTACGAGATCTCGCTTCCCTGTGGTGCTGACGACCCGGCGGACGAGCTCGGATCCGGGCCGGGCATAGCTGACCGGGTTCGTCGGCGGACCTGCGCCATTCGATGACTGGAACAAGCTCGACGTGCCGCAGCTGCGCGGCATCGCCACACTGCGCCTGACTTCCACAACAACAGCGCCGCCACGCTGGAGGAGGTCGTCGATCACTACACGGCGTTTTTCACGCAGCTGCGCGTGCTCACGGCGCCGGGCGCTCCCCCGCCGGCCCCCACGACCACCGATGGCGTGCACTTCGATCAAGCACCTCTGCCCGAAGAACGAGCGGCGCTGCTCGCGTATCTGCGGCGGTTGTGATGACACGAACTGGAACGGCCATCACTGTTCTGCTGCTCTCACCGGCGCTCGGCGGCTGTGGCGGCCGTTCCGCCTCTCCGTCTGCGCCGACGGCAGGCGTCTCGAATTCGAACGGGGCCGGAGCAGGCGCCCGAACGACGGTGACTCTCGCCGACACCGGGCACGTCTTGGACACAGCGTTCACGCCTCTCGGTGGCGTGCGAGTGGAGGTGCTCGACGGGCCCGCAGGCCGGCGCGACGATGACCTCCACCGCGGCCGGTGAGTTTTCATTGGCTGGTGAGTTTGGCCGATTGGACATGTTCCGTGCGACCAAGGATGGCTACGTCGCCATGACACAGAGGTTCGAGACGAGCGTACCGGGCGGCAAGCCGTGGCTCATCTTCTACCTGTCGCCCATCGCGCCGCCTGCCAACATCGCGGGCGACTACACGCTCACCATCGTCGCAGACAGCGCATGCGCCGATCTCCCTGCCGAAGCGAGAACGCGCAGGTACGCGGCGACCATCGCGTCAGGAGCGAGCGCCACGGGATTCGTCCTCACAGCCAGCGACGCTTCGCTGTTGAACAACTACAGAGGTTTCTCGATCGGCGTTGCCGGCGATGCCGTTGGTCTGTGGCTTCATGGCGGACACGACCCTTCGCTCGTCGAGCAGCTGAGCACGAACAGCTACCTTGCGTTCAGTGGAATGGCTACCACCACCATCGAGCCATCACCCGGGCCAACGCTCTCTGCGGAGCTCGACGGCTGGATTGAGTATTGCGTCACCGGCGCACCGATGGGTTCCACATACAACTGCACGTCGAACATCACGGGAGCGCCGATTCCAGGCGCGGCCGTCGCCTACGCTCATTGTCAGTCGAGCCATCATGGAATGCTGTTGACACGGCGATGATAGAGGCCGCGCTCGACTGGCCAATGAGCCTCGTCCAAGCAAGCCAGTGGCGCGCCTGATGGCCATCGTATTGTGCTGAGAGCTTCCAGCCGAGAGCCCGTTCCGTGAATTTTTCCGAGGTCGAATCCTCAGCGCGATTGGCCTCGCGCTCTTTCCGATGGCGGGCGATAGAGGTTCGACGCCAGGGTTGCCGGCCGCCGTCGATGGTGGCCAGGACGGTGTCAGGGAGGGCTTGCTGCGAGCTGCCGAGCCGTCTTCCTCCGGGGGTGGAATAAATTCCACGCTCGAGTTATTACATTTCAAGACACCTCCTGCCGCCGTCCGTGATGTAAAACTCCTTCCATGAATCGCCGCCACTTTCTTGCCGGAGCTGGTGGCGTTGCCGCCTACTCCATGTTTGGCGGCGATCCGCTTCAGGGCGCGGCGGCGTCCCCAATCACCGTCACCGGCGACTGCATCCTCAGCCGCCGTGTCTCGCACCTGAAGGACCAGGGCTTCCTCGACGTGGTGCAATTGCTGCGCAGCGCCGACTGCGCGTACGGCAACTGCGAGCTGGTGATGGCGGCGGGCGACCCGGGCTATCCGACAGCGGCCGGCAGCAGCCTGAGCGTCGTCGTTGATCCGAAGATGGCCGAGGAGCTCGCCTGGCTCGGCTACGATCTGATGGGCACGGCGAACAACCACTCCACCGACTACGGAGTCGAGGGCGTCCGCTCGACCATCGCGAACCTCGAGCGCGCCGGCATTTCCTACGCCGGGACCGGCATGAACCTGCAGCAGGCAGCCGCGCCGGGATATACGGATACTCCAGGCGGCCGCGTCGCCCTCATCAACTGCGCGTCCACGTTTGCGGCGTGGTCGCGGGCCGTCTATGCGCGCGGTGATTTCAAGGGTGTACCCGGTCTGAACGCGGTTCGCGTGCAGCGCCGCTATCAACTCGAGCCGGGGCGGCGTTTGCCGGAGTGGCGACGGCGGCGCGGTCGCTCGGCTCGCCTCCCTCACCCGAGGGGCAACGCGAGATCACATGGCTCGGCAACACGTTCGTCCCCGGCCCCACGTCAGATCTCAAAAGCGAAGCGGCGGCCGCCGACGTCAAGAGGCTGACCGAAGCGATTCAGGTCGCGCGGCGAAACGCGCGGCTCGTGCTCGTGAGCATTCACGCGCGCGACTCGTATCGCACCCTCGACACGCCGGCTCGCTTCCTGCAGCCGCTCGCCCATGCGTGCATCGACGCCGGGGCGGACGCCTTCTTCGGCGTGGTTCACACGTCACCTGGGGCATCGAGTTGGGCCAGCCCCGGCTGATCTGCTACAGCCTGGGTGATTTCATATTCCAGGACCAGAGCGTGCGCGGCTATGCCGCCGACACGTATGAAGCGTTCAAGCTCGACCCGCACTCGCCGGAACGTATTCGCTCGCGAGCGACCGCATCGCGCTGCCCAAGGATCGATCGCTTTGGGAGAGCGTCGTCCCGATGATCACGTTCTCCGAATCGGGCCTGCGACAGATGATCCTGCATCCGGTGGCGTGCGACATGGCGCTGCCACGCTACGAGCGTGGGACGCCGTCGATGGCGACCGCCGAGACGGCCGAACGGATCGTGAGCCGGATGAGCGCCCAGTCGAAGCCTGTACGGCACGTCTGTCGCCTACCAGCGCGGCCGCGGTGTTGTCCGTATCTGAACGATAACCTCGGGCCGACGGGTGGCGCGGCAACCATAACAAATCGGCCCGACCGTGCACCTGAACTGCAAAGATCGCGTCGGGCTTCCCGCTGGCGAAGATGTGCTCGCTGTCGCGTTCAAAGTTATTGAGCGCCTCGACGGCCGCCGGCGAGAGCGGCACGTAAACCGGCGTGCCGGTCTTCTGCGTGTAGAGGAACAACTTGTTCCGTTTCAACCGGAACGAATCCCATTCATTGTCATACCCACGCCTCGTGGCTGGTCGGTGCAGAGTCATCGGGCCTGCGTCGATACGGCCCGGATCGCCACCTTGGTGGACATCGTCCCGTCGCTCTCGCCAAGCCGCTGACTGCAGGTCGGCAACAATGTCCTGCACCTGCCGCCCCGGATCGAGCCCGTACCTGGTGATGATCTGGACGATGTTATTGAGGAGCGAAATCACGTCGTCGTTGGCCGTCACGCCGAGTTCGCGCGCCCTCAGCTTGGCTTTGAGCGCACGTAGCGCGTAGTAAAGCGGGATCAGGCTGCCGCCGCCGTCAACTGCACGAACGGTTTCGAACTCACGTTCGACGTCGCGCAGCAACCGCGCGGTGTCAGCGGATCCGTCATGCTCCTGGACCATGTAGAAGCAGACGCGATCGAACTCCCAA
>CAVWSQ010000002.1:0-1427689 GCA_963757655.1 uncultured Acidobacteriota bacterium
AAGGGCCCAAGCCGCCGCGAATGCCCGACGTTCACCCGCAGGCGCTGAAGGGGGCGATCGTTTCCTTGGCGGTGATGTGGCGACTACCGGTGATTCACGCCCGCAATCCGGAGGATTCGCTCCACATCCTTCGTTGTCTCGCCCATCAACTGGGCAGGGCCCAGCCCGGCGTTCTCCAACGGTATGACCGAAAACCGAAGCGCCTGACGTCAAGGAAGATCTACATGCTTCAGGGTTTACCGGGCGTCGGTCCAGCTCTGGCGAATCGCCTGCTGCTTCAATTCGGCACAGTAGAGCATGTCATTACAGCCGACAAGAGCAGGTTGGTGCAGGTTCGCGGTGTCGGAGCAAAGAAGGCACAGCGAATCAGAAAAGTCGTCTCTTGAAGCCATCGACTTCGCGTAGGTCGTGCCCCCTGGATTGTTTTCGCGTTTGATGTTTCCGACGGAACGCCATTCGCGACGCTCGAACGAGTCAAGGATCTCCTGCTCCTCGGCATCAAGTTGGATCCTGGCGCATCGGAGCCGCCGCGGGGAAGCGGGCCTTCGCTTCGACGTGCCAATCGCCGTTGATCTCTTGTGCAACGATGATTTCGTCGGCTTCGTCATCTCGTGCCATTTTCCTTCGCCGTTGTACCACGTCGTGTGCCTCATGAGCACACATTGGACTCCAGCAAATTGTGCCTCTTTTTGTGCCCCCTCCCAATGGGATTTGATGTGATCTGATACGGAACTGGATCTGCTCTGATTGCCAATTCAGGGCCCATTTCTATTGATGCAGATCACACAATGCGAATCAGTCTTAGATCGGGTAGTGTCTTGAGTCTGGTGGAAAAGTAGAAATCGCGTCATCATCCAGCGCAGTTTCCAACAACTGATGCGCCCGCTTGGCGGCGGGTGCCGGAGGATGACGCGATGGCGAAGGATACCAAGAACGAGCAACGAGTAGAAGCGGCGGCGGTGACGGCTGGTGGTCTGGAGATGGCGATTCGGCAACGGGCACGGCAGCTGATCGATGCGATTGTGGAGGAAGAACTGGAGCAGGCCTTGGGCGCAGCGCCGTCGGTGCGCCGCGGGGAGACGCGGATCGGCTATCGCCATGGTACGCGCGAGCGGACGTTGACGACGAGTCTCGGACCCACGACGTTTGCGATGCCCCGGGCGCGACTGGTGACGGCGGCGGGGACCACCGAGGAATGGCGCAGCGAGTTGGTGCCGCGGTATCAGCGGCGGAGTGCGCAGGTGGATGAAGCGATGTTGGGCGTGTACTTGAGCGGGACCAATACCCGGCGAATCAAGGGCGCGTTGGCGCCGCTGCTGCGAGGGGGGCCGCTCTCGAAGGACGCTGTGTCGCGGTTGGTCGGGCGGCTGGCCGACGATTTCGACACCTGGCGCCAGCGCGATCTCGCCGGCGACGGCATTCAGTATTTGATGCTGGATGGCTGGTATCCCAAAGTCCGGATCGGCAAGCGGCGCGTGCGGGTCCCCGTGCTGGTCACGCTGGGCGTCCGGGCCGATGGGGATCGCGTGATCCTGGACGTGCGGTTGGTCGGGGACGAGAGTACCGCGGCGTGGCGTGACGTCATTCAGAGCCTCGTGGCGCGGCAGATCGGGCTGCCGACCTTGGCCGTGATCGACGGCAATCCCGGCTTGGCGGCGGCGCTTCGGGAGCAGTGGCCGACGCTGGCGATTCAACGCTGCACCACGCACAAGCTGCGCAACCTGGAGGCGAAGGCCCCGGCCCGCCTCCGCGAAGAACTCGCCGAAGAGTATCGGCGGATGATCTACGCAGACAGCCGCACCGCGGTGGACCAGGCGCGCGGCCGCTTCCTCAAGAAGTGGCGGCTTCGCTGCCCCGCGGTCGTCGAGTGCCTCGATGAAGCTGGCGAAGATCTCTTCACCTTTCTGCGCTTTCCGCCCGCGCAATGGAAGGCCTTGCGCACGACGAATGCGCTCGAGCGGATCAACGAGGAATTCCGGCGCCGCACCAAGACGCAAGCGAGTTTGCCCGGACAAGACGCGGTGCTCTTCCTGCTTTTCGGCCTCTTACGCACCGGCCAAGTGAAGCTCCGGAAGATGGACGGCTGGCAGGAGATGGCGGCGATGAAGCGGGTGGCCTAAGGTTGGCCTAAGGTCAGCCGCGACGACGAGCTCGACGATGACGCGCTCACACTTTTCCACCAGTTGACAGACACGACCCTTAGATCGTGCCGACGCAACTCTCCAGAAACCGTCTCGAAGAAAGGTCAAGCAGCGTCGGGTTCGACGATTTGCAGACCCAGCCTCGCCGCCCGTTTCCTCAGCAGTTGCACCTGTTGTTCGCGGTGGCGCGCCTCGAAGTACTGCAGACCCTTGTCGACGTACTCGTGTCCCCACTTGAGCAAGCGATAGACCAATCGGGCGAGCTTGTGGGCCATGGCGGTGATCGCCTTCGGTGCACCGAGCTTGCCGCGCAGGCGGCGGTATTGAGCGCCGAGATAGCTCTGGCTCCTCAGCAACGTGGTGGCGGCCAGCCGTAAGGCGGTGGCGGCGCGATTGATGACATGCCGGGTGCCTTTGCGAATCACCTTGCCGCCGGTGATGCGATTATCTGGACACAGCCCGAGCCAGGAGGCGAAGTGGGCCTCGGTCTGCCAGCGCGTCATGTCCACGCCGACTTCGCTGATGAGGGTCTGGGCGACGCTGACATCGATGCCGTCGATGCGGGTCAGGTCGACGCCGCTGATGCGGTACAGTTCCCGGCCCAGGTCAAACTGGGGCGCGTGGCTCCCCGCCTTCCGGCGCCGCTTGGCCCCCAAGCACTGCGCCTCTTGAGAGGGTGCGTGGGACGGCTCCGCGTCTGGGGTCGTGTCCGGCACCTTGTCGGCGACGCCTTTCAGGTGCCGTTCGAGCGCCTGGTCGCACTCGGCGATCCGTTGCTGGTATGCGTCGTACATCGCCACTTCTTGTTGAAGGACAAACAGGAGGTCTGGCTGCCACGCCTTCGAGGCTCTTGGCGATCGTGTCTCGGGTCGCGTGAATGCCGGGGTGACTGAGCGCCGCGAGCGTGTCCGGATCGCGCTCGCCTGCGAGCATCGCGCGGACGATGCGCTGGCCGGTCCAGCCGCTCAGATCGCTGATGACATTCGCCAGTTGGATGTTCATCTGGGTCAGTGCCTTCTGCATGCGCTGGATGCAGGTGCTGACGGCATGCACATGGTCGCCGCGTTGGCGCCAGTAGGTTCGCACGATGCGAATCTCGGCGGGCGGGTGAAACGAGTTGCGGAGCAGGCCGTAGGTGTGGAGCTTCAGCAGCCACTGGCTCTCTTGGACGTCGGTCTTGCGCCCGGGGAGATTCTTCGTGTGCCGCGCGTTTACCAGATAGACGTCGAAGCCTCGCGCGTCGAGGATCTCGTACAAGGGAATCCAGTAGACGCCGGTGGACTGCATCGCGACGGTGGTGACTCCACAGCGCTGCAGCCAGTCCGCCAGATGATGTAAGTCGGCCGTGAAACACTCAAACCGGCGGACCGAGTCCGGATCCCGATCGGGGCGGACGGCGACGTAGTGCGCGCTGTTGCCCACGTCGATGCCGGCTGCGTGGGGATGCATCACCTCCAAGCCTGGATCTTCCGACCGGATCTGCCGGGCCAGTTCTTTCCGCTGCTTCCGGTTGAGCCCTGACGTGCGTGCGGCTGCCATGCTGGTACTCCTCTCGTGAGTGAGACCAGGTGCGGCCCGGTTGCGATGGGTGTCTGAATCTCTCCAACGGGGTCACAATCCTCATCGAATAACGTCGACGACGATTGGCCACCATGTCAGCGATCGCTGGGACCGGAGCCATGCTGTTAAACGGGCAGGGACGCGCCAGTGCATCGAATTCGGCCGTAGCTTGCCGCATCGGGTCGTCGCTACGATTGCATCCGGCCGACCGCTCCGCAAGTTTCTGTGTTCAGCGAGGGTGCCCAGGCGCCGTCATTCGCTGTTAACCGGAGGGTTGCTGGTTCGAATCCAGCCTGAGGAGCCAATCTCCAGTTTCGCTCCCCTTCGCAAACACATCGAACGGCTTAACGTAGGTGGGAGAATCCGTACAGGCCGAGGAACATGAGCAGGCCCGCGAGGAACGAGTAAAAGAGGTTGAACGTGGCGGCGCCGAGGATCAGCGCGAGGAAGAACAGCCGGCGGTCGCCACCGCACACCGTGAGCGTGCGGTGGATCGCCTTGTAGACCGGTCGGTACGTCGGGCGGTCTGGCATGCCCGAACCTCCGTGAATTCTGCGGTTGACCCGACCAAAAAAGCCAGGTGAGGAATTGCGCTGCGAACAGCGCAAGTCCGCCGCCGAAGACGATGCCCGAGATCTGTCGCTTGGCGCCTGCCTCACCGAACATAAAAAGCAGTCCGCCGATGACGATCGAGACCAGCGCCAGGGACCGCGCCAGCGGTCCTGTAAACGTCAGAGCGAGGTTACTTGCTGCGCGCTCCCACGGGATTGCGCCAGCGCGAGTGACGGCGCGAGTAGAATCGCCGCGACACTCAGAAGGATCGGCCGGTAACGGGGGGCGTGACTGCCGCTCATGTGAACCTCAACGCGACAGGGAGTAAAGCTTGCACGTTATACGAGCGTTCGTATGAAGAAGCCAGCAAGAAATGAGCCAGCCCAAGCAATCGCTCCCGATCTCGCCAAGGCTCTCGGCGTCCGGCGCGCGAATCGATTGAAATCCATCGTGAAGTACACGGGACTTCCCGCGGAAGCTTTGATGGATCTAGCGATCGAGCTGCTTGACATTGCGAGCCGGAAGCTCTCACCGACGCCCATTCACCGGAGCGCCGTGGGCTTAGGAACAGCGCGATGGCGGAATGTCAGCCCGGAAGAGCGCAGCGAACTGCTACGTCGGGTCGTACAAGCGAGGTGGGCCAAACAGCGTCGCGGCGACAGCTAGTACGAACCGATGCGCCTGTGTACGCGTTGGTGTTGTTCAGTGTGGCTGTATCTATACGAGCTTACGTATGCGTCCGAGCACACTTCCAGTATGTCGTTTCGTTTCCGAACGCAGTCGACAAACGGCGAGTGTCGCGGGATGTTGGGAAGCGCGCGGAATCCCCAACTTGGGGGCGCCCGCGGTGCGCGCCAGGAGCAAATCGGATACCGAGTGGCTCGTATCGTTTGAACCGAGTCCTGCGAAATTCGAGCGCGAAGACGAATCGATTCAGTGTAAGTTCGACAGACACCGCGGCAAAAATTACACGACAATTTCCATACAGTGCGAGGCTGGAGCTTTCGGCGGCGACTAGCTTCGGGCGGTCTCCTGACCGACCAGCAACGCTTTCAACTTCCGCTTCTTGAGAGTCTCGTCAGGGCTGACGGCGATACCATCGACCCACCGCCGAAGCTGCGCGAGCGAAACGCAGTGCGTCGTTGCGGGATGCCTCACCTGGATCTCGAGTCGAGTACCCGGTGCCAGCGGGTCGACCCAACCGTCGGCCTTCAACAAACTGAACCCGACGATCGCAGCTTCATACAAGCTGTCGGCGGAAACCTCGACGCTATGAGAGACGCCCGACGGGCCGGTGAAGCTGACGGTGCACGTCTTCGTCGGCACGGCGCCTACGGTATCATCTTCGCTTTATGTTCGCCACGATCAGGCAGCACTAGCTCTGACCCGGCGCGCGGGCTTTAGCTCGGCGTTCACCAATCACCCTGGCTCCTGTGGATTGTTGATTCGAATCCCACGAGCACGTAAACTTGTGCTGCACGTTATCAACGTGCCAAGCAATGGTCGAACACATGAAAACCAACGTCACTCTAAAACTCGACGCCGATTTGCTGCGCGAAGCGCGCGTTGTGGCCGCTGAAGAAGGGCGGTCGATCAGCGGGCTGCTGACCGATCGCCTTGAAGCCATCGTGCGCGAGCGGAAGGCCTTCGACAGAGCCCGCCGGCGCGCGCTCGCCAGATTGCGTAAGGGCCTCGACCTCCAATGGACTCCTCCGAGCTCCCGTGACGAGATCCATGAGCGATAGGTACTTCGTCGACACCAACATCCTGATGTACGCGCACGACACGTCCGCGGGCGCGAAGCACGAGCGTGCCAGAACCCTCATCGAGGAGCTATGGCGGGACCGGTCTGGGGTTGTTAGCACTCAGGTCTTGCAGGAGCTGAGCGTCAATCTGCGACGCAAGGCCGGCCAGCCGCTCGACGTGAAGGCGACTCGTGACATCGTCGCCGACTACTTGACCTGGCAGGTCGTCGTGAACGGTGGCGAATCGATTCTGGAAGCGCTCGATCTGGAATCACGCTATCGGATCTCGTTCTGGGACGCTTTGGTGATACAAGCTGCCCAAGCGTCGGGCGCGGAGGTGCTGTACTCCGAGGACCTTTCCGACGGACAGATGTACGGATCGGTGCGGGTCGTTAATCCGCTGCAGACACCCTGATGAAGCTCGAAGATCTCCAGCCGAATATTGCCGTACGCGGAATTCTTCCCGCAGCGCTCGTTACCATCGTCAACGTCCAGTGGTACGGCGATAACGCGCTCGAGCTTACCTACAAGGACCCCGCCGGTAGGGTGAGCAACGAGGTCTTGTACCGCTCTGACGAGGGGCGCATCGAGATAGCGGACAAGGGTAAGCCGTGGAGCTTCGACGGCGACGGCAAGCTGTTTCGGCTCGTCGCCGAAGCGCACCGAATCCGTTTGGCGCATCTGTTCGATCCGGTGTTGGCCGTCCACACCTCGTTGGTGGAACCCTTGCCACACCAGATTACGGCCGTCTACGAGGAGATGCTGCCACGGCAGCCGCTGCGATTCTTATTGGCAGACGAACGCATAACGCCTCCAGATGACATTGCATTCGCCTGTCACTACCCGGCGGTGACGCGGCCGCACAACGGTGCCCTGCCACTGATCGACCCCAACGAGGACTGCGATCTCACTCGGTTCGTCGAGGCGGTTTCCACAACGTTCCGATTAAAGGAGGCCGAGCGGGGCTTGCGTGTGCTCGCACGCGCCATCGCGGATGTTCGCACGACCGGATTCCTTGAGACGCGCGCGCTTCAGGTAAGCAGCCTGATCGAATTCATCGTGTCGCGCGACGCCGACATCAACCAAGGATGCCGATCGCACTGAGGGAAGCGACCAGCGCCGCATTGAACAGCACCGGGGCGATGTTGGCGAGAGGGGTGTAGTCCTTCGATTGACGATACCGCAGCATCATCGGCCGGACTGGCATCCCGTGCAAGAACTGATTTCGCGCCCAATAGAGATCATCGTAAAGCGCTTCCGGCAACGTCGCGCGGAGCTTCTTGCCCTGATACGAGACCACGTAGCGCTTTGCGGTCAGTGTCTTCAGGCTGTACGGCGCATCACTCAGCACCTTCTGAACGTGGCGCTTGTTGACAGAGCCACCCGGATGGCACAGAACCTCGAGCGCACTGACCCATAGCGCGAGACGTGTACCGATGTCATTGATGCTGGTGAAGCCGTCTGCGGGAAACAGGCAGGCGTGAAATGCGACCTCCAGGGACCGAAACAGCCGACGGAGCTTTCCACGGTCCTTCTTGTGTAGGTAGCACCGTCGCCAGCAGGTGAACAGTCGCTCGAGCAAGGGGGCGTCCAGAACAATCGACCAGTTGGACGGTTTTCCGAATTGGGCGGCCGACTGTTGATGCGGAACCTTGTCGTCGGTACCCTTTGAAGCCCCATCAAGAGTCTGAACCCACCCGTTCCTGCCCGCCACGAAATATCCGAACAAGAACTGGTCGCTCCAGTGCGCCACCCATTGCGCTGCTTGCGGGGAATCCAAGCCGACGGCGTATGCAGCGGTAGTCGTAGAGAGCGCGCAGACGTTTCTGAACGCTCGGATCGTTTCGCCATTGCGCTCGGCGATTGGGATATCCGACCGGATCAGGAAACACGCTGGTTTGTATGCCTCGCCGCGTGCCGCTTCGGTGGACACCCAAATCCAACCATTAATCGACACCGCAAATCCCGCCATTAACTGACGGTGGCCGAGACGTTGACGAAGGCGACGGGCCTATGGTCCCTCGCCGGAATGAGCTACGTCTTGGATCACCAGAAACAGCAACAAGTTCTTGGGCTCGGCCGCTTGGGCTGGCCGGTGCGGCGGATCGCGGAGGCCACCGGTGTGGACCGCGCGACGGCTCGTGGCTATTTGCTGGCCGCTGGGATCCGGGTGCGTGCGCGCGGGCGGCCAGGCGAACGGGCGGCAAAACCAGCCATTTCCGCCGTGGTGTCCACCGACTCTTTGCTGGCAAATCCAGCCATTTATGGAACGGTGTCGACCGACGCGGCGAGCCCGGCGCCCACGCGTGCGCCGAGTGCCAGCGCCTGCGAACCGTATCGCGAGCTGATTGTCGAGGCCCTGAGGCACGGACGGAATGCGGTCGCGATCTGGCAAGAGCTGGTCGACGATCACGGCTTCTCCGCGCGGTACGCGAGTGTCCGGCGCTTCGTCGTGAAACAGCGCGGCACGGCGCCTGCCGAGGCGCGCGTCGTCATCACGACGGCGCCCGGCGAAGAAGGCCAGGTCGACTACGGCGACGGCGGCCCGATGGTCCGCGACCGGAGCACGGGGAAGTACCGCCGGACACGGCTCTTCGTCCTGACCCTGGGCTGCTCGCGCAAGTCGGTGCGACTGCTCGTGTGGCGCTCGAGCGCGCAGATCTGGGCCGAGCTCCACGAACGCGCCTTTCGCCGGCTGGGCGGCACCGTCCGCGTCATCGTCCTCGACAACCTGAAAGAGGGCGTGCTCACGCCCGACATCTACGACCCCGCGCTGAATCCGCTGTATCGCGATGTGCTCGCCCACTACGGCGTGGTCGCGCTGCCGTGCCGCGTCGGCGACCCCGATCGCAAAGGGAAGGTCGAAGCCGGCGTCGGCCACGCGCAGAAGACGCCGCTCAAAGGCCTGCGCTTCGAGAGTCTCGACGAGGCGCAGCGCGAACATCCCCCACGTCAGTACTCCGATCGCCACGGTTGAGAGCAGTACGCCGACGGTCGACAGTATCCCGATCGTCCACTTGTTCTTTAGCAGTCCTTCGAGGTCGACGTGCAGAGCCCCGGCAAAGAGCAGGAAGCAGAGCATGCCGTGCATCAAGGTTTGGTTGAAATCAATCTCCCCAAGAAAACTGCCAATGCCCACCCGCAGGCCAGGGAAAACCGATTCTGTGGCGACGACGACGAACGAGCTGAGGAGCGCCACCACCAGGGTCCCACTCGCGGCGGGCAGCTTCAAGACACGGTGGTTCACGTAGCCGGCGACGGCGGCCACCGCGATCAGGACGGCGGCGATGTCAAAGGGATGCATGCGCCCGACGACGATAGCGCGTGAGGAGCGCGTCGGTCGAGCTGTCGTGTGCGAGCGCCGGTTCAGCGACGCTGGTCAAGGCGGGCAGGATGCGCGAGGCCAGCACCTTGCCGAGCTCGACGCCCCACTGATCGAAGGAGTCGACGTGCCAGATCGTCCCCTGCGTGAAGACGCTGTGCTCGTACAGCGCGACGAGGGCGCCGAGCGTGTGCGGCGTCAATCGGTCCGCGAGGATGGTGTTGGTGGGACGATTGCCCACAAAGGTGCGGTGCGGCACCAGCCGTTCCGGGTACCCTCCGCGCGGACCTCCTCCGCCGTCTTGCCAAACGCGAGTGCTTGCGTCTGCGCGAACACGTTGGCCATCAGCAGATCGTGGTGATTCCCCAGCGGGTTCAGCGTCTGGCAGAAGCCAATGAAATCGCACGGAATCAAACGCGTGCCCTGGTGGATCAACTGGTAAAACGAGTGTTGCCCGTTCGTCCCTGGCTCGCCCCAGTAGATTGGCCCGGTTTGATAGTCGACGGACATGCCGTCCCGCGTCACGTGCTTGCCGTTGCTTTCCATCGTGAGCTGCTGCAGGTACGCGGGCAGGCGCTTGAGATATTGGTCGTACGGCAGGACCGCCACGGTTGAAGCGCCAAAGAAGTTGGTGTACCAGATCGTGAGTAGCCCCATCAGGACGGGCAGGTTGCGATCGAACGAGGCCGTCCGGAAATGCTCGTCCATCGCGCGGAAGCCGGCCAGCATCGCCCGGAAATGTTCGGGACCGATCGCAATCATGGTCGACAACCCGATTGCCGAGTCCATCGAGTACCGGCCGCCGACCCAGTCCCAGAATTCAAACATGTTGCTAGTGTCGATGCCGAATGCCGCGACGTCTTTGGCGTTGGTCGACACGGCGACGAAGTGCCGGCTGATGGCTCGCTCGTCGCCAAGCGCGGCGAGCGCCCACTGACGCGCCGTGTGCGCGTTCGTCATCGTTTCGAGAGTAGTGAACGTTTTCGACGAGACGATGAAAAGCGTCTCGGCGGGATCGAGATCGCGCGTGGCCTCGGCGAAGTCGGTGCCGTCCACGTTCGACACGAAGCGGAAGCTCAGGTCACGCGCGCTGTAATACTTCAGCGCCTCGTAGGCCATGACCGGACCGAGATCGGAGCCGCCGATCCCGATGTTGATGACCGTCCGCATGCGCCGGCCGGTATGCCCGCGCCAGCGACCGTCCCGGATCTGGTCGGCGAACGCCGCCATCCGATCGAGCACCGCGTGCACATCGGGCACTACTTCGTGGCCGTCGAGAACGATGGACTCACCGCGCGGCGCTCGAAGAGCGATGTGGAGCACCGCGCGATCTTCGGTCGTGTTGATCTTCTCGCCGCGGAACATCGCCTCGATGCGTGCACGCAGTCCGCACGCTTCGGCCAGACCCACGAGAAGACGAAGCGTTTCGTCGGTGATGCGGTTCTTCGAATAATCGAGGTACAGGCCGGCGGCTTCAGCGGCGAGGCGCTCGCCGCGCGACGGGTCATTGGCGAACAGCTCGCGCAGGTGCACGTCGTGCATCTGCGCGGCGTGCGTCGTCAGGCCTTGCCAGGCCTGGAGCGCCGTCAGGGACGGTTCGGTCGGAGCCTTCGTCGTCATGACGACGCCTTCGCGGATCGGCCTTCGTCCGCGCGGGGGCTGCTCTTGGACGTCAGACTCCGGAGCAGTTTATTCCAGGAGTCGTCAAACGACTGAGCACCCTCGCGTTGGAGCTGATCCCCGAGCGCCGCTATGTCTACGCCGGCCTTGGTGAATTGGCCAAGCACGTCTTCCGCATCGCCGCCATCTACCGGCATCGTCCCAGTGACGTGGCCATGCTCCGCAAAGGCGTGCAGTGTCTTCTCGGGGATCGTGTTGATCGTGTCCGGCGCAGTGAGCGCTTCGATGTACAGCACATCGGAGGCGCTGGGGTCTTTCGTGCTGGTGCTCGCCCACAGGAGGCGCTGTGGTTGGGCACCGGCCTTCGATAGTGTTTGCCATCGCGGTGAGGCGAGCACTTGGCGGTAGGCGGCGTACGTGCGCTTTGCGATGGCGATGCCAAGCCGATTCCGCAGCTCGGTCGGTGCCGTGGTCATCACGGCCTTGTCCCAGCGGCTGATGAACATCGACGCGACGGAGCCGACCTTCGGATCAAGACCGGCAGCGACACGTCGCTCGATCCCTCGCATGTACGCGTCCGCCGCCGCCAGATACTGTTCACGGGAGAACAGCAACGTGACGTTCACGGGCACGCCCGCGGCGATCGACGCTTCGATCGCCGCGGTGCCTTCAGGCGTGCCGGGAATCTTCATCAGGAGATTGGAGAGTTGCGCTTGCGCGTGGAGATCCGCCGCTTCCTTGATCGTAGCGGCCGTATCGTTGGCCAGCAAGGGCGACACTTCGAGCGATACCCACCCGTCCAGACCCTGTGTCGCGTCGTGGACCGGTCGAAATAGCGCCGCGGCCTGACGCAGATCTTCGATCGCGAGCTCGAAGAAGAGCTTTTCACCGCACGTGTCTTCCCGGCTTTTCTGCCTAATGGCGTCGTCGTAGAAATGCGCGTTTTCGATCGCGTGATCGAAAATCGTCGGATTCGAGGTCAGCCCGGTCACCGACCACTCCTCGATGTACCGGCGAAGCGTCCCGCTGGTCAGCAGCCCGCGCGTGATGTTGTCGAGCCAGAGGCTCTGGCCGAGATGGTGAAGTTCGGTGGTGGGACTTGTCGTGGTTTCTGGCGCCATGTCATCCTCACTTGTCTACGCTCCGAGCATGACAAGCCGCCGACCTCGGCGGCTGTGCAGAAGTGGACAGACCTTCTCGGTGCCGAGTCTTACGATTTCTGATGGCTACCTCTCATTCTGACGCGCTGGTGCTGTTCGGCGTCACGGGCGATCTCGCGCACAAGATGATCTTCCCAGCACTCTATGCGATGGCGAAACGAGGGACCCTCACGGGTCCGGTCATCGGCGTCGCGTCGCCGAAATGGAGCCTGGCCCGGCTGCGCGCGCGCGCGACAGACAGTATCCGGCGGTCGGGGGGCGTCGATAACCGGCGAGCCCTTCACCATCTACTCTCCTCGCTCCAGTACGTCAGCGGGGATTATCGTGACGGGGGCACGTTCACGGCCATCAAGAAAGCGTTGGGTAGCCGTGCGCGCCCCGCGCATTACCTCGCAATCCCGCCTTCGCTCTTCGAGACCGTGATCAAGGGGCTGGGCGCCGCGCACCTGGCCGAGCATGCGCGTGTGATCGTCGAAAAGCCGTTCGGCCGCGATCTGGCCTCGGCGCGGGCGCTCAACCGCGTCGCGCACGCCGTCTTTCCGGAAGACGCGATCTTCCGCATCGACCACTTTCTCGGAAAAGAGGCGATCATGAACATCCTCTATTTCCGATTCGCCAATGCGTTCCTGGAGCCGATTTGGAACCGCCACTACGTCTCCAGCGTGCAGATCACGCTCTCCGAAGACTTCGGCGTGGGAAAGCGGGGCGCGTTCTACGAGACCGCCGGCTGTCTACGCGATGTGATCCAGAACCACCTGTTCCAGATCGTCGCCCTCCTGGCCATGGAGCCGCCGTCCGGCCGAGATTTCGGGGCCGTACACAACGAGAAGGCGAAGGTCTTTCAGGCCATGCGCCCGCTCACGCCCGATGACGTCGTGCGCGGTCAGTACGCCGGCTATCGGAAGGAACCGGACGTGGCGAAGCGCTCCGACGTCGAAACTTTTTGCGCTCTGCGCCTGTTCATCGACTCGTGGCGCTGGGCAGGCGTGCCGTGGTATCTGCGCTCCGGAAAATATCTCGCCGACACGGCGACCGAGGTCCTGGTGCAGTTGAAGCCGGCGCCGCAACGGCTGTTCGCCGATTCGGCGCCGACTAAGGGCCGGGCCAACTACTTGCGCTTCCGAATCTCCCCGAGTTCGGCGGTCGCCCTTGCCGCGCGCGTCAAGCGCGCGGGGAAGGAATTCGTCGGGACGCAGCAGGAACTCTATCTGTTCGAGGAGCAGCCCGGCGAGGAAGCGCCGTACGAGCGGCTCTTGACCGATGCCATGGCTGGCGACGGCGCGCTTTTCACACGTGAGGACGCCGTTGAAGCCGCTTGGGCGGCGGTCGATCCAGTGCTCAAGAGGCATCATCGGGCGCGTCCCTACAAGCGTGGAAGCTGGGGGCCAAAGGAGGCTGACGTGCTCATCGCCGACGGCCGCTGGCACAACCCTACGCGGGAGAACGCATCCCGATAGCAGCTGGTCGCCGCCCCAAAATGATGTTCTATGCGTGCGGTTCTCAGATGAAATAGAAAGCCAACGCCAGGAGCACATAAATCGCGACCAGCAGCATGCCCTCGAACCATGTGGTCTCTCCGTCGCGCGTCACGGCGTTGACCGCGAACGGCACTGCGACAATCGCAACGAGCTCAAGCGGGCTAGAGAACACCAGGTTCAGCGGATGGGAAGTGAGGGCTGACGCTAGGACGAGGACAGGAGCCACCAGCAGCGCGACTTGAATGGTCGATCCGACCGTGATGCTGATGGCCAATCCGATGCGCCCGCGCCTCGCAAAGTAGACAGCCGCGACGGACTCGGCGGTATTCCCCACGACTGCGAGAAGGATGACCCCCAAAAAGAATGGCGACAAGCCGGTCGCAGACGCGGTCGCTTCGAGGCCGACCGACATCACGTGCGCTTGCACCGTCGTTGCGACGGTGGCGGCACCAAGAACGGCGAGAGCCTGCCGCAGCGACCAGTGCCGCCTGTCGGAGCGCGAGGCCTCGTCATCGCCATCGTGTGCGAATGCGAACACATCCCGATGAGTAAGTAGGGTGTATACCAGGTTCGCGAAGTACATGACGATCAGAACACAGGAAACACTGACGCTCAAATGTTCGTCGAGCGATCGTGCACTGACAGATCGCGTCATGCTGAGTGACCGATCAAACACCGCTGGAAGCAGAAGCGCGATCATCGACAATACGAGAAGGCTGGACAGCTGACCGGCGCGTGCTCGGCTGAACTGCTGTTTCACCCGACCGACACTGCCGACGACGATCGCAAGGCCGAGGCCGAGCAGACTGTTACCGATAATCGAACCCGTGATCTGTCCCTTGACCACGTCGGGGTGGCCCGCTGCGAGGATAGACAGCATCATGACGATTTCGGCCGTATTTCCGATCGAGACCGTCAGCAATCCGCCCACCGCAGGACCTGAGTGCCTGGCCAACTGCACCGCCGCTCGTCGAATCCATTCAGCCAACGGAACGATGGCTGCTGGGGCCATCCCGAAGGTCCATAAAGACTGTTGACCGGTGGCGTAGGCGAACACCCATGAACACGGCACGAGCGCGAGTAGCCAAACAAACATCAACCGTCCGTTGCTCCTGTCGTGGCTATTTGTCCAATGGACGCTCGAGATGGCCGCCGAACTGATAGCGCATCGCCGACTGCAGGCGATCCGCAAGATCGTCTTCTCCGCGAGAACTGAAGCGCTGGAAGAGCGCGGCCGTCAGAACCGGCGCCGGAGTGGCCGTCTCGATCGCGGCGTTGGCCGTCCAACGTCCCTCGCCAGAGTCGGACACCCGTCCGGTGTACTGCTTCAGATCCGGATGCTCGGCGAGCGCGCGGGCCGTGAGATCGAGCAGCCACGAACCGATGACGCTTCCGCGCCGCCACACTTCGGCGACGTCTGGCAGAGCGATGTCGTATCGATAGAGTTCGGGATGACGCAGAGGAGCGGTCTCGGCATTCACCTGCGGCGGATGTGTACCGGCGTTGGCGTGCGCCAGGATGTTGAACCCCTCTGCGTACGCCGCCATGAGCGCGTACTCGATGCCGTTGTGGACCATCTTGACAAAGTGCCCCGCGCCTGCCGGACCGCAGTGCAGGTACCCCTCCTCGGCAGTGGTGTGCCTCGCGTCGCCTCCCGGCGTGCGGGCCGCGGTGCCTATACCAGGCGCGAGCGTTCTGAAGATCGAATCGAGACCGGCCACCGCCGTCTCATTGCCACCAATCATCAGGCAGTATCCGCGCTCGTCTCCCCACACGCCGCCGCTCACCCCCGCGTCGAGGTAGTGAATGCCATGCGCGGCAAGTGCCTGGGCGCGCAGAATGTCGTCGACGTAGTGTGAGTTTCCGCCGTCGACGACGATGTCGCCGGATTGAAGCAGCGGCGATAGTTCCTTCAGCACCGGGTCGACCACCGCCGCCGGGACCATCAGCCAGATCGCGCGCGGCGTGTCGAGCTTCTTGACCAGGTCGCCGAGCGAGTTCGCGCTCTTGGCACCATCCTGCGCGGATTTCGTCACGTTCGTGGACTCTGAATCGAACACCACGCAGGTGTGTCCGCCCTTGATGAGGCGGCGCACCATACTGCTGCCCATCCGTCCCAGGCCAATCATTCCCAGCTGCATATGATGCTTCCTTTACGTGCGATCGGTATTACTCCAGCGATCACCATCATCGGTGCGATCGGGGGACCTAGATCAGTCTCCTTTTGCACAGCGCGATTTGTCGCGTCTGCATAGTGTGGACGTTGGAGTGTTGTTCGATGTCCAGACTTCAAGAGAGTCGCATCGTCGATCTCGTTTCGGACTCGGACGTCGGAGCGCCGTGGTAGTGCCGCCATTCGGCGTCGTCCCGGATTTTGGCGAAGCCGCCCGAGCGGAACTGGCGGCCGTCGACAGGCTTGAGCAAATTTCAAACCGTAGAGACTCATAGAGACGGAGAGGCCATGTTACGGAATGTCACCGATCTTCGAGGCTACGCCATCCGCGCCACGGACGGCGTCATCGGACGAGTGGACGACGTGTATTTTGACGACGAGGACTGGGCGATCCGCTATCTCATCGTTGATGCTGGCGGATGGCTGTCTGGCCGAAGGGTGCTCATCTCGCCGATCGCTGTCGGTCATCCCGATTGGCTGGGACAATTGTTGCCGGTGTCCCTGACGAAGGCGCAGATTAAGGGAAGCCCCGATATCGACACCCAGAAGCCGGTCTCGCGTCAGGACGAAGCCGACTATTTCCGCTATTACGCCTATCCCTACTACTGGGGGAGCGGCGGCTTGTGGGGCATGGGTGCCTACCCGGGCAGTCTCACCACCGAGGACCGGGTCGAGGCAGCCATGAAGGCGCACACGCCTTCGGCCGCGCACTCATCTGCCGCCTCTCACTTGCGCAGTTGCAACGCCGTCATGGGACTTCATCTGCACGCCGCGGATGGCGAGATCGGCCACGTCGAGGATTTTCTTGTGGACGAGCGGACGTGGGCGATTCGCTATCTCGTCGTAGATACGAGCAACTGGTGGGGAGGTCATCGGGTCCTGATCGCGCCCCGATGGATCACCGCGATCAGTTGGGGGGACCGGATGATCTCCGTCGACGTGACGCGCGAGGCCGTTAAGAGCGCACCAGCGTACGACTCGGCGTCACACCTCGATCGTCAACAGGAGCAAAGCATTTTCGAACACCATGGTCGCCCCGACTATTGGACGACGAAGGCGGTCCGCGACACCCTCGCGCCGTCTGCCAAGTAGGGACACATGAATCCCAATGCGATGCTGCCGATTGCGGTTGTCGGTCTGGTCTTCCTGGTCTGGCTGTTCAATTGTTTGAACATCCTGCGCGAATACGAGCGGGCCGTCGTATTCCGGCTTGGGCGCGTGCTGAAGAAAGAAAAAGGGCCCGGTCTCGTCCTCATCTTCTGGCCGATCGATAAAATTGTGAAGGTCTCGCTTCGCGTGGTGACGTGGGACGTCCCACCACAGGACGTCATAACGCGCGACAATGTCTCCCTGAAAGTCAATGCGGTTGTCTATTTCAAAGTCGTCAATGCCACCAAAGCCATCATCGAGGTCGAGAACTTCCGGTACGCCATCGAGCAGGCGGCTCAAACCAGCTTGCGCTCGGTGCTCGGCGAGGTGGAACTGGATGACCTTTTGTCTCAGCGTGAAAAGCTGAACGCGCGGCTTCAAACGATTCTGGATGAGCACACGGAGGCTTGGGGCGTCAAGGTCACGCAAGTTCAGGTTAAGCAAGTCGATCTGCCGCAGGAGATGCAGCGGGCGATTGCCGCGCAGGCGGAAGCGGAGCGTGAGCGACGCGCGAAGATCATCTCGGCGGAAGGCGAGTTCCAGGCGTCCGAGAAACTGGCTCAGGCAGCGGCGGTCTTGAACCGTGAGCCTGTGGCCATCACGCTCCGCTACCTGCAGACGCTGATCGAAATTGGCAGCGAACAGAACACGACGATCGTGTTTCCGCTGCCGCTCGAACTGCTCGGCGGCCTCGGGAAGCTGGCGACGACCGCGGCCTCGCGTTCCACGGCGTAAGCCATGTGTGAGTAGGCTGCGGCGAGGTGTCGAGGATGACCGATCTGGACGAGCTCTGCGTCAACACGATCCGGATGCTGTCGGTCGATGTGGTGCAACACGCGAATTCCGGGCATCCCGGCATGCCGATGGGCGCCGCCACGATGGCTCACATTCTGTGGACGCGCCACCTGCGACACAATCCCAGAAACCCCGCATGGGCCGACCGCGACCGGTTCGTGCTCTCGGCCGGGCACGCCAGTGCGCTGCTGTACAGTCTGCTGTTTCTGACTGGCTACGACCTCGCGATCGAGGACCTCGAACAGTTCCGCCAGTGGAAGAGTCGAACCCCCGGCCATCCTGAACACGGATGTACGCCCGGCGTTGAGGTCACGACGGGACCGCTCGGTCAAGGATTTGGCAACAGCGTCGGACTGGCGATTGCGGAGCGGTGGCTCGCGGCAACGTTCAATCGTCACGGCGACGATGTCGTGGACCATTACACCTACGTCCTTGCCAGCGATGGCGACATCATGGAAGGCGTGGTATCCGAAGCGGCGTCGCTCGCCGGCACCCTTCGGCTCGGTCATCTCATCGTGCTCTACGACGCGAACTTGATCACGCTCTCCGCGACGACGAACGTCACATTTTCAGAGGACGTGGGCGCGCGCTTCGAGGCCTACGGCTGGCATGTGCAGCGCATCGACGGTCAGGACGCGGCGGCCGTCGATGCGGCCCTGACGGCGGCGCGCGCGATCGAGGATCGGCCGTCGCTCATCATCGGACGTACGCATATCGGCTACGGCAGCCCGCACAAGCAGGATACGTGGCATGCGCACGGCGAACCGCTCGGCGTCGAGGAAGTGCGCTTGACGAAGCGCGCGCTCGGATGGCCGGAGGATCGCTCGTTCTACCTGCCCGACGAAGCGTTGCGCGTATTTCGCGCGTCTATCGATCGCGGCGCCGATCTCGAGGCGGCGTGGCAGCGTCGCGTGGAGGCCTACGCCATCGCGCATCCCGAACTGGCGCCACAGTTCGCGCGTACGCTCGCTGGTGAACTGCCCGATGACTGGGAGACGCATCTGCCGACGTTCACGCCGGCCGACGGCGAGATGGCGACGCGCGACGCCGGTGGCGTGGTCATCAACGCGCTGGCTGGCGTGGTGACGAATCTGGTCGGCGGGTCGGCGGACCTCGATCCGTCGACGCGTACGGCGATGACCGGATGCGGCGACTTCGAGCACCCGCCGAGGCCCCAATCGGATGAGGGTCTGCCGACGCAGGGCGCGGCCGGCGGCGTCTGGGGTTTCGCGGGGCGCAACATTCACTTCGGCCTGCGCGAGCACGCGATGGCCGCCGCGCTGACGGGGATGGCGCTACATGGCGGCCTGCGCCCATTCGGCGCGACGTTCTTCTCGTTCTCGGACTACATGCGTCCGAGCATCCGGCTCGCGGCGTTGAGCAACGCGCATGTGATCTACGTCTGGACCCACGACAGCATCGCGCTGGGGGAGGACGGTCCCACCCATCAGCCCGTCGAACAGCTGGCGGGTCTGCGCGCCATGCCCAACATGTTGATGCTGCGGCCGAGCGACGCGACCGAAACCGTGGAGGCGTGGCGCGTCGCGCTCCATCACAACAAAGGACCCGTCGGGCTCGTGCTGACGCGACAGAAGGTGCCCGTGTTGGATCGCGCGCAGCTTGCCCCGGCTTCTCGTCTCGCGCAGGGCGCATACATTCTCACCGAGGCCGACGCGTTTCTGCCGGAGGTGATTCTGATCGCGACCGGGTCGGAAGTCTCGCTCGCACTGAGCGCGCACGCCCGGCTCATCGGTGAAGGGATCTTCAGCCGCGTCGTGTCGATGCCCTGCTGGGAGTTGTTCGACGCCCAGCCGCAGTCCCACCGAGACACGGTGCTGCCGCCGAGCGTTCGTGCGCGCGTTAGCATCGAGGCGGCCGCGCCGTTCGGGTGGGAGCGCTACATTGGGCCAGGGGGCGCGATCATTGCCGTCAACAGCTTCGGCGCGTCGGCCCCGGGACCCGTCGTGATGCGCGAGTTCGGCTTCACGGTGGAACATGTTGTTGAGACGGCGAAAGCCGTCCTTAAACGCAGCAAAGGAGATGCTCATGGTCAGAAGTCGGGACAACGAGGCGCAGATGGACGAACTCGGCGATGACCCTGGCCAAGTCGGACCAGACAGCGGAGGTCAATCGGGCGACACGCAGGGTTTATCTGATGTCGCGGACGCGGCCGACGAGAGCGTCGAAGAGCTCGCCGATACCGGCCAGGACTACGAGGCGGAAGTCATCGAGGGCGTCGAGGATGCGGCTGATCATCCCGAGCGACCGGTGCACACTCATGAGGATCGAGACCTGGCATCGGACACCGCGCTAGACAATATGGAATGACCGGCTCGCTATCGTAACGTCGAAGTGCTGTGCACTCGACAAGGTGGTGTGTGCCACCGAGATCGCGGGTTAACGCCTTGCGGCGCCAGAGCCGCAGACGAAAGGAGCCGGTCGTGAAAAACATTACCACGTACGTTGGGGTGGACGCGCACAAGAAGGACCTCTATATCGCGATGCTGGTCGGGGACGCCGCGACGCCGGTGACGTGGCAACTGGCGAACGAACCGAACGCCGTCCGTCGGTTGGTCCGCAAGCTCGAGCGCGAAGCGCCGGGTCCCGTGCGGATGTGTTACGAAGCCGGGCCGTGCGGCTATGCGTTGCAACGCCAGGTCACGACACCGCAGGTGAGTTGTCAGGTCATCGCGCCGGCGCTGATTCCCCGGAAGCCGGGCGAGCGGATCAAGACGAATCGGCGCGATGCGCGCAAACTGGCGGAGTTGCTGCGCGCCGGGTTGCTGACGGAAGTCCGGCCGCCGACGCCGAAAGAGGAGGCGGTCCGCGATCTGTGTCGCGCGCGCGATGACGCCCGCGAAGATCTGCAGCGCGCCCGACATCGCCTCGGCAAGTTGCTGCTGCGTCGCGGCCTGCATTTCAGCGGGCGGAATTGGACGCGCGCGCATCGGCAGTGGGTCGACAGCCTGCAGTGGACGGAATCGGCGGAACGCGTGGTCGTCGACGACTATCAGTTGGCGATCGATCATCTCGAGGCGCGGCTGATTGAGCTCGACACGCGGCTGGCCGAGATCGCCGAGACGGCCCCGTATCGGGAACCGGTCGGGTGGTTGCGGTGCTTCCGCGGGATTGACACGTTGACGGCGATTTTGATCCTGGCCGAGCTGCATGACTTCCGTCGGTTCCACTCGGCCCGCGCGCTGATGGCGTATCTCGGTCTCGTGCCGGGTGAGGACTCTACGGGCGAGAAGCATCGGCGCGGGCGAATCACGCGGACGGGAAACACGTTGGTCCGCCGGCTGCTGGTGGAAACGGCGTGGCACTATCAACATCGGCCGAGCATCGGCGTCGCCCTGACGCGGCGCCGCAAAGGACAACCCAGCCGGGTGATTGCGATTGCGGACAAGGCACAGCAGCGACTGTGTCGCCGCTTCCGACGCCTGATGGAACAACACAAGCCAGCGCCGAAGGTCGCGGTGGCGATCGCACGCGAGCTGGCCGGCTTCCTTTGGGCGGCGCTCCAACCGGTCTCGATGCCGGCGAAGTAACTGATGCACAACGGGCGAGAGGACCCGGGTACCCATGACACGGGGCAGTGACGGACCGCGAAGACGGCGGATGATCAGAGGCACGATTGCGAGGATCGGCGAGCTAGCAATGCGATACGGATTTCCATCCCAACTCGCGACCCTAGACTGCACGTCCTCCCGACGAAGCACTGTCATGTGTGCTCTGCTGCGGGCGACCGCGGTAACCACCGAATATCAGCGTGACTCGTCGTCGAAGCGCCCTCGATCGTCCGTCGTCTCCGCGGCCCGCGCCCCGACCCGGGCGTCACCAACCGGATGTCAGACAGCGGGCGCGGCCTCCAGGGCTTCGCGCCCTGCGGGCGGCGCCTGCGGCGCCCCTGGACCCCGCGCCCGCCATCTGACGACAACGCTCTTATGCCGGCAAGCTGTCGCTTGCCGGTCGAGTGCCCGCGACAGCGCGACGGTGGGGGCTTGACAGAGGGTCATTCCATATCAGGCTAGATACTGGCTCGGAATAACCATCAGCGCCGGCGCGCCTTCAAGAGCATGTAGGCGCCCGCCAGCGCCGCCATCACCAGGCACGCGACCAGTAGATGATGGTGGAGATCGGCGACCAATCCCCGCCACTGATCGCCGACGACGTATCCGAGCGTCAGGAAACATGACGCCCACAGCGCAGCGCCCGCATACGCAAACGCCATGAACGTGCCGACAGAGAGCTTCGACGCGCCCGCGATGATCGCCGTGACGTGACGAACGCCCGGAATGAAATACCCAACGATCAACAGCCACTTCCCAGCCCGATCGAACCAGGTGCTGACGCGAGTGATGACCGCCGTGTCCACATGGAGCCGTGAGCCGTAGCGCAGGAGAAGGGGCAACCCCGCGAATCTGCCCAGCCCGTAGCTCAAGGTGATGCCCGTCATCGCGCCTCCGATGGCGGCCGCTCCGGTCGTCACCGGATGAAGGCGGCCCCGTCCGATGAGGACGCCCGCCAAGGCCAGCAAGGTCTCGTCCGGCAGAGGCAACCCGACAACGCCAATCGCAAGCAGCACAAACAACGCTGGGGCACCGAAGTCCGATAACCACGAGGCGACTGCCTGCTCCACTAGGCCTTTCCCAGACTATCGCCGCGCTCGCACATGCCTTTCATCGCGAGCGACGCCCGGCTCTTCGCGCGTAGACGTGCGGTCCCAGCTAGCCGACGATCCACTGCCGCGCTTCGGTTTCGTGACTCTTGTCGTACGCTCGTGCCTCCGGATGCACGAAGATTCTGAATGCGCCAATCAGCCAATGGCGTTCACCGGCTATTTGTTGCCATGGGATCAGAAGGCGTATTTTGCCGGGTCCGTCGGCACGGACATCGCAGGGCAGGTCCTTTCATCGGCGAAAGCCTCCGATTGCTCTTCCGGGGCGGCGCTACGATGGGCGCGCTAACGATCTCTCGGTTTTACGTGCTGCATGTCTTCATCATTCCAGCGCTCATTTTTTCACTGATCGCCGCCCACATCGCGCTGTTCTGCAAGGCCGGAGCCGCCGGCCCGATCCACGAGGATCCCGTCACGCCACGCCTGCCAGCGGAGCTGTTTTATCCCCGACAAGTGCTGATCGACATGGCGTTCGTGCTGGTGGTCATGGGCGTGTTGGGCATGCTGGCGCACTTCATTCCCGTCACGCTGGGCCCTGAGGCGAACCCGACGGACAGCCGCTACTTACCCCGCCCGGAGTGGTAATTCCTGCCGATGTTTCAGTGGCTGAAGTACTGGGAGGGGTGGCGCACCGTCATCGGCGTGGTCCTCCTCCCCGTCGCGCTGATCTCGATGGTGTTCCTATTGCCGTTCATGGACCGCGGCCTCGAGCGCCGGCCGTGGCGCCGACCGATTCCCGTTGGCGGCGTCTTCGTGGTGTTGTTCGGTCTCCTCTGGCTCGGCATGACCAGTCATCTCGCCGATTCGCGCGACCCGCCGTGGCTGCCCAAATTGCGCAACAGACCCAGCAGGAAGATGCGTATTTTCATGCGGCGTTTCAGCCCTATGCGGCAGCGTCATCTTCGAGGGAGAGTGCGTCCACTCCACTCGATGCAGCCGCCGCGATGGGGAAGCCTATCTTCGACGCGCAGGGCTGCGGCAAGTGTCACGGCGAGGGCGGACAAGGCGCGGAGGGGCCTGCGTTGACGCACATCGGCAGCCTATATCCGCCGACGCAATTGACTGCCTTGCTGAAAGCGCCCACTGCGAAAATGACTACGGCCGGCATGGTCCCCCTGACGCTGGACGCAGCGAAGATGACCGCGTTGGTGTCGTATCTGAGCAGCCTCGGCGGCGCATCGTCTGCCTCTGTCGCGACACCAGCCGCGTCCGCTGCGCCCTCACCTTTGTCGGCGAAAGCAGAACCGGTGGTGACCCTCGGACCGTCGCAGGCCGCAACGAAAGCGTCCGCCGAGCCTGCAGCAGCCAGTCGCAAGGGCCCTGGTACCGCCTTGCCTGGCGAAAAGATCTACCAGGCGGAAGGCTGCGCATCCTGCCATGGCGCGGGCGGGATTGGCACCAGCAAGGCACCGGCCTTGACGACACTCAGCGCGACACCAGCCGCGCTGACCGGCTTGCTGCAACATCCCACCGACGCCATGAGAGCGGGAGGGATGCCCCCGGTCAAGGCGACCCGGACGAATCTGAGTGCGTTAGTGGCGTACCTGAAGAGCCTGAGGACGCCGGGTACGGTGACCGCTGCCGCAAGGGCGACGTCGACTGGCGCGTCGTCCTCGAATGTCTCGCCGGCTGTGGCGGGACCGCCCAATGCGCTGCCACTGCAGACGCCATCGACACCGCCGACAGCGGCCTCGAAGTCAGCTGCACTCATCTCCGCCGCAAACAACGCCAGCTCAGGCCGGCACGAGCCGGGCCTCGGCGAATCCATCGGATCAGCACGGAGAAACGATCTTCAATGCAGAGGGGTGTGCATCGTGTCATGGCGCGGGCGGCATTGGTACCCGGCCAGGCCCCAGCCTTAACGAAACTCGGCACGACGATGACCCCTGCCGCACTGACCGGCGTCTTGCAACGTCCCACTGATGCAATGCAGCGGGAGGGATGCCGCCAGTCAAGGCGACTGGGACGGATCTGATTGCGTTAGTGGCATACCTCCAAGGCCTCGCGACGCCGGCCGCTATGCGAGCCACTGCGTCTGCTACGGCAACGACGCCATCGCCTGGCGCGCCATCCTCAAATGTCTCGTCGGCTACGTCTCGCTCGGTAGCTAAGACCGCGTTACCACCTCCCATGAACGGCAGTGAGGCCAAGGGAAGGTGATATTCGAAGCGCACGGATGCGCAAATTGTCACGGGACCGGTGGTGTCGGAGGGACCGCCGCAGCTGCGGCCCTGGCTGGCACCGGCAAGAGCCTCGCACCCTCGCTGCTAAGCACGATGCTGCAGCATCCCACAGCCCGCATGCAACAAGGGGGAATGCCTCCGCTGTCTCTCACCGACGATGAATTGAAAGCACTTGTCGCGTAGGCGGCTATCGCGTCCCAGAATGTCGTGCGTCCAACTGCGAACCCAATGAACCCGGGCACAAACGCGGCAGTGGTCAGCCAGTGGACGACCTTGGCTTCATCGGCACCGCGGCCCAGCACAATGCATCCGACGTTCGCACGACCATCACGTCGAGCCGTTTCAACGATGCTGTCACAGTCTTCTCGGCGATCGAGGCCTTCGATCTTCCAGATGTCCGGCTCCACGCCGGCGTCCTGCAACGTCCGGATGGTCTGAAGCATCAGGGCAGGACGAATCAGCTGGTCGTATGTCTGCTTTGTTCCTTGGGCGCGATTCATCTGCGTCTTTGTGGCCGGCACCAGCAACTCGAACATGAATCGTTGCTGGGCGGCCCGACAGTAGTCGGACAGCTGTTTGAGTCGCCCGGTTTGGCGCTGATTGACCGCGGCATCGCCCTCGGGGTTGTAGCGCACTAGCACTTTGGCGAAGGTGGGGCGGAATGCCTCGATGTGTTCGGTGAACGCTTCGCCGTACTCGAACTCGAACTCGTCCGACCCGCTCCTCTCGGTCGACAACGCGGTCACGTAACCGTGCCGCGCCGCATCGCGGAGGATCTCCGCACCGAATTCTTCGTCGACCAGGATGCCCGCGCGTGGCGTCGGCACGCCGTAACCGAGCGCCTGCCGGAAGCCTTCGTAAATTATCTGTTTGCTGTCTGCGACCATGTCGTGCTGGTCCGCCGTCAGCGTTGGCGTGAAATGGAACATGCCCGTGATGTAGGACTGACGATGATCGAACGGCAGGAGGTACAACGGCCGGTTGTAGCCAAGCGTCATCATGGGGTTGCCTCGGCCGGCGTGGAGGCCGTTGCGAACAGCCTTGCGACGAGCGCCTGTGCCTCCGCCTGGATTCGTTCGAGATGCGCGCGATCGCGGAAGCTCTCCGCGTACAGCTTGTACACGTCCTCCGTGCCGGACGGACGCACGGCAAACCATCCGCTCTCGGCGGTCACTTTCAGTCCGCCGATGGCTGCGCCGTTGCCCGGCGCGGTCGTGATGATCGAGCGGATCGCTTCGCCCGCGAGCTCTCTTGCGTCGACCGCGGCAGGAGAGAGCTCCTGTAGCAGCCGCTTTTGATCGATCGTCGCGGGTGCGTCGATTCGCTCGTAGACCGGCGTTCCACACTCGCGGGTGAGCTCGAGGTAGCGTGCTCCAGGATCGAGGCCAAGCGTAGCTGTGATTTCGGCAGCCAGCAGGCCGGGAACGATACCGTCTTTGTCCGTGGTCCACGTCGTGCCGTCAATGCGCAGGAACGACGCGCCCGCGCTCTCCTCGCCGCCGAAGCCGAGGGAACCATTCAGCAGGCCATCCACGAACCACTTGAACCCGACCGGGACTTCGACAAGGCGGCGCCCCAACCCCTTCGTGACCCGATCGATGATGCCGCTGCTGACGATCGTCTTGCCGACCGCGGCCTCAGATGACCACGCAGGTCGGTGCGTGAACAAGTAGGAAATCGCCACAGCGAGGTAATGATTGGGGTTCATCAATCCCGCCGTTGGCGTGACGATCCCATGACGATCGTGGTCGGCGTCGTTGGCGAAGGCGACGTCGAAGCGGTCGCGCATCGCGACGAGCGGCACCATCGCGTACGGCGATGAGCAATCCGTCCGGATCTTGCCGTCCCAGTCCACGGTCATGAAGCGAAATGTCGGATCGACCGCGGTATTGACCACGGTGACCGCGATCCCGTACTTCGCGATGATCGGCTCCCAGTAGTGCACGCCGGCACCACCGAACGGATCCACGCCGATCCGGACGCCGGCGCGACGGATGGCCGCCATGTCGACGACGCTCGCCAGGTCGTCGACATACGGCGTGACGTAGTCGTGGCGATGCGTGGTCGCGGCGCGCAGCGCGCGCTCATAGGGCGTGCGACGGAGGGCGCCCAGCCCCGCCGTGAGCAGCGCGTTCGCCTCGTGCTCGATCCAGCCGGTCACGTCGGTCTCGGCCGGGCCGCCGTTGGGCGGGTTGTACTTGAAGCCGCCGTCCTCTGGCGGATTGTGCGAGGGAGTGATGACAATGCCATCGGCCAGGCCGGACGTTCGGCCGCGGTTGTACCGCAGGATTGCGTGCGAAATAACGGGCGTCGGCGTATAGCCGCGATCGCGATCGATCATCACCTCGACACCGTTGGCCGCCAGCACTTCGAGTGCGCTCGCGAATGCCGGCTCAGACAGCGCGTGGGTGTCGATGCCGATGAAGAGCGGGCCGTCGATGTGGTTCGTCCGGCGATACGAGCAGATGGCCTGCGTGATCGCCAGAATGTGCGCTTCATTGAAGGTGCGCTCGAACGCCGAGCCACGGTGCCCGGACGTTCCAAATGCGACCCGCTCCGCTGGGACCGACGGGTCGGGATGCTCCGCGTAGTACGCCGTCACCAGTCTCGGGACGTTGACCAGTAGTGACGCCGGAGCCGGCTTGCCGGCAAGCGGACTGATCGTGGTCATCCCAACACCACCTCGACGGTGTGGTCCGCGCCGTCATCAACCAACGGAATCTGTGCGTTGCCCGTCGGCAACGCGTTCCCGTCAAGAGCGATGTGCGACACCCCGTGGCTCACGCCGTGTGGGTTCGTGACGGCGACCGTATACCGTGCGGAGTGATACTGGAATGCGATGTGAAATCTGGGCCACGACTTCGGCACGCAGGGATCCATGATGAGCGCCGTGCCCCGCAGACGGAATCCGAGAATCCACTCGAGGCCCGCCCGATACATCCATCCCGCCGAGCCGGTGTACCAGGTCCATCCGCCGCGGCCCACATGGGCCGGCTCCGAATACACATCGGCACACATGACGTACGGTTCGACCTTGTAACGCTGCACATCCGCACGTGTGCTGGCGTGATGAATCGGGTTCAACAACGAAAACAGTTCGCCGGCCTTGTCGCCGTCACCAAGCAGCGCGAACGCGATGACCGACCAGATGGCGCCGTGTGTGTACTGGCCGCCGTTCTCGCGGATGCCGGGCGGGTACCCTTTGATGTAGCCGGGATCGTGAGGGGTCCGATCAAACGGAGGCGTCAGCAGCAGGACCAGGCCCTCGTCACGACGGACTAGGTGTTCGTCAACGGCGGCCATCGCCGCTGTGGCGCGCGTTCGCTCGGCCGCACCCGAGATCACGCCCCACGACTGCGCGATCGAATCGATCTGGCACTCGGCACTCGCATGTCCACCGAGCGGCGTGCCATCGTCGAAGAATGCCCGCAGGTACCAGCCGCCGTCCCAGCCATCCCGTTCGATAGACTGACCGAGCGATGTGGCGTGTTGACGCCATGATGCCCCGTGCAGTTCATCACCGCGGTGCTCGGCGAGCGGAGCGAAGGCCGACAGTGCGGCGTGAAGAAACCAGCCGAGCCAGATACTTTCGCCCTTGCCGTCCACGCCGACGCGATTCAGACCGTCGTTCCAGTCGCCGGTACCGATCAGCGGCAGCCCATGGTTGCCGACCGGAAGACTGCTGTCGAGCGCGCGCGCGCAGTGCTCGAACAGCGTGCCCTGCTCCTGCGAGGCGGTGGGCTGAAAGAACGATTCCCGCTCGCCGGCCTTGAGCGTCGCTCCGTCGAGAAACGGCACGACTTCATCGAGAATGCCGCGGTCGCCTGTCACGTCGATGTACTGGGCGGTGACGTACGGCAGCCAGAGCCGGTCGTCGGCGATCCGCGTTCGCACGCCTTGGCCAAGGGGCGGTAGCCACCAATGTTGGACATCGCCCTCGACGAACTGCCGCGCGGCGGCGCGCAAGATGTGCGCGCGCGTGATCTGTGGGCTCGACACGGTCAGCGCCATGACGTCCTGGAGTTGGTCACGGAAGCCATAGGCACCGCTGGCTTGGTAGAACGCCGCCCGCGCCCAGACGCGGCAGCCCAGCGTCTGATAGAGCAACCAGCGGTTAAGGAGTACGTCCATCATGCGATCGGGCGTACTCACTTGCACCGCGTTGAGAACGCTGTCCCACACTCCCGTCGCCGCGCGGAAGACGGCGTCGAGGTCGGTCGTTCGGTAGCGCGCGACCAGTGACAGCGCTTCCGCGCTGGTGTCAGCCTGGCCCAGCAGGAATACGATCTCGGTGACGGCGTCCGGCTCGAGCTCGAGCGTCGTCTGGAGCGCGCCGCAGGGGTCGAAGCCGCCGCCGACGCGATTCGTCAACGGTGATTCAACCGCCAGCGCGGCGGGGCAGTCGAGCGTCCCATTCCGGCCCAGGAACTCCTTGCGATCGCCTGTCCACGACTTTTGGCGTCCGCCGAGATCGGCAAACGCCACCCGGGTACCAAAGTCGCTGTGCCAGTGGTTCCGCGCGAGCATCGCGTGGCTCTCGGGGTCGATCTCCGTCACGACGGATGGCGCCGACGCGGTGCGGGATGCGCCGAGCACCCACTCCACATACGCGGTGATCGAGAGCCGACGCGATCGCCCCGACTGATTGGCAATCGTCAGCCGGGAGATCTTGATCGGGTCATCCACTGGCACGTACTGCAAGAGCGTGAGCGAGATGCCGTGAGAGACGTGCTCGAACCGGCTGTACCCCTGGCCATGGCTGACGACATAAGGGAACGCGTCCTCACGGACGGGCAGCGCCGTTGGCGTCCATACCGCCCCGTCGTCTTCGTCACGCACGTAGATGGCTTCGCCCGGACGATCACTGACGGGATCGTTCGCCCAGGGCGTCAATTGGTTTTGCTGGCTGTTGATCGCCCATGTGAACCCTCCACCTTCGACCGATGTGTGGAAGCCAAAGCAGGAATTGGCGACGACGTTGATCCATGGGGTGGGCGTCCATTGCCCCTCACCGAGGATCGTCACGTATTCGCGGCCGCCATTCGCAAACCCACCAAGGCCGTTGAAGAACTCAAGCTCGGGCCGAGCCGCCGGAGGCAGCGGCGGGTCCTTTACCACGGTTCGGCAGACGGGTCGCGTCACGGGACTGTCCGATTCTTCGAGCCGAGTCACTTGCTCGAACAGGCTGCCGCGCCGGCTGAAGATCACAGCCCGCGCGACGCTCTGGAGCAGGTTCCGCACGTCGATCGATATCAGATCCGCTCGCAGGACGAACACCGTCCCGTGGGCGCCTTCGCCAGACGGCGCTCGCGCGTTCGTGCTTCGCACCATCGTCTCCAATGCCGTGTGGAGGTCTTGCATGTAGGATGCGGCGTGCTCGTTGAGAATCACCAAATCCACGCGCAGTTGCTTCAAGCGCCAGTACTCGTGCGCCTTGAGCAGTTGGTGGACGATCTGCAGATCCGCGATGTCGTCGATCCGGCACACGACAATCGGCACGTCGCCAGAAATACCGTGCGCCCACAGCACCGAAGGGCTGCCCACGCTCTGCGTCAGGACATTCGATGAAGGACGGAGCGCCGGGTTTGCGTAGAGCACGTGACTGGCCAGACGTTGGAACAGGCCGGCCTCACTCGCGTCGATCCCGAGGTGGAACAACTCGACCTGCGCCTGCGTCCAGGCCAGCGTGCCGGCGCGTTCGAACGCGGCCGCGTCGTGGTGTTTGTCGGCGAGGGCGAGCACCTCGCTGCGCGAGGCCGCGACGAGGGTCCAGAAGGTAATGCGCGCCGTGGCGCCTGGCGATAGCCTGATGCGGCGCCGCAGACTGAAGATCGGATCGAGCACGGCGCCGGACGTGTTCGAGAGCGGTTGGCCGTCCATGATCGACACGGGCGTGCGAACCCCGTGTCCGCGTCCCAGAAAGCGTGCGCGGTCGGTTTCGAATTGCGCATGGCCGACGACGTCACCCTCAACGACGGCCAGGTGGGCGGCCCATGCCGGCGGCTCGTCGGATGTCTGGTGACGACGCGTGGCGAGAATGACGCCGACGTCGGCGATGAACTCGGTCTGCACGAACAGATTAGAGAAGGCTGGGTGTGCGGTGTCGGCAGCTTCAGAGGCGAGGACGACCTCGGCGTACGACGTCACGTCGATGTCGCGAGCCGTACGTCCGGCGTTGGTGATCGTGACACGACGTGCTTCGGCATCGTCTTCGGACGAGACGGTCACTTCCAGCGTCGTCGTGATCGTGCCATCGCGCCTGACGATTGCGACGCGATCCTCGAGGAACGTCGCCTCATACTCATCGGGTTCGACTGCGGTGGGCTGATACCCAGCCGACCACACTGTGCCGCGCTCGGCATCGCGCAGAAAAACATAGGTGCCCCAATCATCGCCCGTCGGATCCTCGCGCCAGCGGGTCACCGCGAGATCCCCCCAGCGGCTGTATCCCGAGCCGGCCGCGGTCATCATCACGGCGTACCGGCCATTGGAGAGCAACTGTGTCTGGGCGATGGCCTGATGTGGCGACGTGAACCGGCGCACCGTCGGGGGTACGAGTGCGTGGACATGGGCCGCTCTCTGCACGTCCACGCGCCGCGGACGAGCGGCTTCCACGTCGCGGGGCGTTCGTTCCTGCAATAAGAGCTCCGTCGCCTGGACGATCGGTTCGGCATGAAAGCGGGCACGCATCGCGCCGTGATGCAGCGTGTTGGCGAGCGCGATCACGGTCATGCCCTGATGGTGCGCCATATAGGAGCGCACGACGGCCACCGTGTCGCCCTCGGGGAGCCGGGCGGGCGTGTAATCCAGCGCTTCTGTACCACCCGTACCGGCCACGTCCGCCCGCATCGGCGAGGCGCGCGAAGTTCATCACGGCTGCACGCGGGGTGATCATCGCTGCCAGCGCCGTCGCGTACGGCGCGACGACCGCGTCGTCGCCGAGACCGCGCTTGAGTCCGAGGCCCGGCACGCCGAAGCTCTCGTATTGATACGTGCGCTCCAGATCTCGCGCGTTGTACGCCGACTCCGATACGCCCCAGGGAAGACTACGCTCCGCGCCGTACTCCATTTGCCGCCGCACGACGATCCGGTTCGTCTCGTCGAGCAAACTCCCCGGCGGTGCGCGCATCACGAGACTCGGCATCAGATACTCGAACATCGACCCGGACCACGACACCAGTGCCGCTCCGCTGTCCACCGGCGTGACCGTGCGTCCGAGGTGGAACCAGTGTTTGGTCGGCACATCGCCTTTGGCGATCGCGACGAAACTGGCCAGGCGCGCTTCCGAGGCCAGGAGGTCGTAGCAGCTCGGATCGAGCGCCCCATCCGCGGCCCGCTGGCCGATCGACAGGAGCTGACGGTCCCGGTCGAAGAGCACGGCAAATTCCATCGCCTCGAACATGGTCCGTGTAAGCTCAATCAAGGCCTTCAAGCGCCGGGTGAGCGACGAGTCGGCGCTTGCCGATCGCTCCACGGGATCGATGTCGACATGAGGCCGTTGCGGCGGATCGAGATGGATGAGGGCGGGGTCGCGCCGGCTCGATCGATCGGTCGACGTCCCGACGGCGGCACCGGCGGGCACCAGCTCCGCGGCGAGACTCGCGTGGGGCACCGGCAAATCCAGATCGCGCAGGTGGCTCGCGATCGTTGCGCGGAGGACTGCCGCGCACTGAAGGACATCGGCGCTGTGCTCGTCGCCCCGCTCCACACTCAGCGTGCGGGCGACATCGACGACGGTGTCGGCGTGGCGCGCCAGACCCTGCAGTCCCGGCACTTCGGCTCCTCGGTGAAGACTCTTGACTGCGCCCGACAGCGTGTCGAGCGCACTTTCCAGATGTTTGCGCGTTACGGCGTGCGTGCGCCGATCGTCGGGGAGCAGGCCCAACGCTTCGCGCGTCATGGCCAGGCCGTCTTCGATGCCACGGAGGCGCTCCTCCACGGGCGCCGGCGCCGCCTCCATTTCTCGACACGCCGTTCTCAGCGCGAGCAGGTGGCCGGCAAGATTCCCGCTGTCGACCGCAGAGACGAATTTCGGCTCCAGCGGACGAAGGTCGTGCGTGTCGTACCAGTTATAGAAATGCCCGTGGAAGCGCTCCAGCCCGTTCATGGTGGCGAGCGTCGCTTCCAGCCGGTCCACGGTCTCGACCGTGCCCAGCCATCCGAAATCATGGGCGGCGACGACTGACAACAGATAGAGTCCCATGTTCGTGGGCGATGTCCGATGGGCGACGACCGGTGTCGGAGCCTCCTGGAAGTTGTCCGGCGGAAGCGCGTGATGGTCCGCCGTGACGAACGTCTCGAAGAAGCGCCACGTGCGACGGCCGATGAGCCGCAGGGTTCGAGCGTCGTCGTCGGAGATCGGCTTGGTGCCGGCGAAGCCCCGCGGCAGGCTCGCCCATCGCGCGACCGCGGGCGAGAGCATCCACAGCATGAGAAACGGCGCCGCGATCGGCCACGATCCCGGCGACATGCGCGCGATAAGGACGGTGCCTCCAGCCGCCAACGCGACGCCGCCGCCCATCCAGCGATACGTTTCCCCGAGATCGAGCTGGACCGTGACTTTGGACTGGGCCGCGGTGACCCACTCGAGCAGCTTCCGGCGCCTCACGAACAAACGGAACAACGTTCGCGTGATGGCATCGGTCATCAACCAGGCCTGATGCGCGATCAGTGTTGCCAACAGCGCAACCTGCAGCGATGCGAGGACGAACTCGGCGCCGACCGTGTGCCAGTGCCGTCGTTGCGAGAGGCCGAGCCGTCGCGGCACGATTCCGATGACCGCCGGAATCAACGGGGGAATCGCGAAGGTCGCGACCACGAAGCCGGTCCAGATCGTCGCGGCCGACAGCGGCAGCATCCATCCGGCGAGCAGCGCGAGAAACACGGCGGGCGCCGACAGCGTGCGCCGCAGATTGTCGAGCATCTTCCAGCGGCCAATCAGCGGAATCGCCCGCCGGTTGCGGTCGCCTTCGGACTGGGGGCCGCGGCCAACAATCCAGGGAAGGAGCTGCCAGTCGCCACGCGCCCATCGATGCTGGCGCGCCGCCGCCACGTCGTAGCGTGCGGGGAATTCCTCGACGACTTCAATGTCCGAGACGAGGCCGGCCCGCGCGAAGATCCCTTCGAGCAGATCGTGGCTCAGCAGAGTGCTCTCCGGAATCCGCTGGTCGAGCGCGGCTTCGAACACATCGACGTCATAGATGCCCTTGCCGGTGTAGGAACCCTCGCCGAACAGGTCCTGGTACACGTCGGACACCGTGAAGGCGTACGGGTCCAGTCCGCTCGGACTGGTGAAGATGCGCTGAAACAGCGATCCCTCGCGAATGGTCGGCAGCGACGGCGTGACGCGCGGCTGCAGGACGCCATACCCCTCGACCACGCGGCCGCTGACAGGATCCAGTCGCGGACGATTGAGCGGATGCGCCATCTTACCGATCAGCCGCTTCGCCGTCCCGCGCGGGAGTCGCGTGTCGGCGTCCAGCGTGATCACGTACCGGACGGCGGAAGGCGCGACGGGAGGGACGCCGCCGATGGAGACAAAGGTGGTGTCGGTCGCACCACGCAGCCATCGATTCAGCTCGTGCAGCTTGCCCCGTTTGCGTTCCCACCCGATCCACTTCCGCTGGCCTTCACACCAGAGGCGCCGGCGATGCAGCAAGAAAAAGCGCGGGCCCTCAGACGCCGCACCATACCGTCGATTAAGCGCCGCAATGCCTTCGGCCGCGGCACCAAGCAACTCATCGTCGCCGGGTGCCGTCTGCGTGCCCGAGTCGGTCCAGTCGGACAGCAGGGCAAAGCGCAGATCGCCGTCCTCACTCGCCAGGTAGTGCACCTCCAGCCGTTCGATCTGCTCGGCGACCGCAGTTCGCTTCGTCAGCAGCGTAGGCACCACGATCATGGTGCGCAGATCCGCGGGTACGCCGTCCAGGAGCTCCAGTGCGGGGAGAATGTGTGGGTGCAGCTCGTTGGTCACGGCGCGATTGGTGATCGCGACCGCCAAATCCGATGCCGGAGCCAAGGCGAGCAACGCGAGTACAACGAGAGGCCATCCGGTGATGCCGAATGCTGAAAGGGCGACGAGCGGCAAGACCAGCAACACCAGTGTGCTGAATCCGATCGCCGCGACATATCCGACGATTCCGGCTCGCTTGATCGAGCGAACCAGCCAGTCGGCGGGCGGCATACGGAACCCGATATCCTTCTCGAAGGACGGCCGGCCGTTGGCGACAAGGTAATAGCCTGGCTCTTGCTCCCGGCGGTCGGTGGCGTCAGCGGCCTCCGGTGGCCTCGTGGCTGAGCGCGTGGCGGCGGCAATCGCACGCCGCGCGACGTCTAGTTCCGTATGCCCCGACCCTCTCGCCAGCTTCTCGATGGCGTGGCGATAACGATCTCGAGTGGGGAAGTCCATCTCCGCGAAGCGGCTATCTGCGCGGAGCGCAGCATCGACGAGACTGACGCTCTCGACGATCTCTGCCCAATCAAGAGCGGAGATGAGGCGCATGCTCGTAATCACGTTGCGGACCGTCACCGCCATGCCGCCTTGCCGATGATGCTCCGTGCGGACGAACGCGTCGGCGGTCGTGCTGTTGCGCGCGAGGCGCTGATCCAACCAGTCGAGCGCCGGCGTGATCCGGGGATCCTGATCGCGGAGCCGTTGCAACAGCCGCACGACGAACGGCGTCGGCAACGGCGTGAGATCGAAACGTCGCAGCGCCGTCTCCGCCGTTTCAGCTACTCGACCACCGACGCCGAGCAGCTGGTCCGCCAACGTGTCCGCCTCTCGACGCGCAGCTCGCCCATTGCCGATCTGCTCGGCTGAGCGGCGCAAGTTCTCGACCAGGACGAGGCGCAGCATGATCGGGATGGCCCAAAGCTCGCCGATCGTCAATGGCTGCACGCGCTGGTAGGCGCCGATGAACCGGGCCAGCGTCGGTCGATCAAGCCGGCTGTCCGTGTGCGCGACGAGTGCCCAGCCGAGTCCGAAGACTCTCGGCTGGCCTTTCAACGGCCCCTCAGCCAGTTTGGGCAGCCCGCGACAGAACCCGTGCGGGAGATCGACGCGGATTTGCCGAATCTGCTCCTGCGCCACATAGAAGTTGTCGAGCAGCCATTCATCAGCCGGTGTGATGGTGCGCTCCTCACGAACAGCGTTCTCGATGCCTCGATAGGCGTCAAAAAGGACGCGGCCGTTGTCCTTCAGGCGTCTCGCGAGGTGTCGGCAGCTTCCCGCATGGGTTGTGACCCGCTGCGCGGCGGCGAGGCTTTCGGCATGGTGCTCGAGACGCTCGATGCTGAAGAGCTCGCTCCGAATCAGCTCATCCGTGTCCGGTGGGAAAGCCGCCGCAGATCCGAACGTTCGGAAGATCGAGAGTGTCACGCGTCAACCGAGGGAAAAAGACGCATCCAGCGTCTATATTCCCGCGTCGATCGGAAACCGGCTGTCTTCAATTGCACAGCGGCGCGTACTCCGAGAGTGGGATCGTTAGTTCATAACTTCATGTATTTGGGAGATTCATCATGGCAGAGCACGCAGCATCAATCCTGGACGCCTCCACGAAGTCCGGCACCTCGGATCACGGCAGTGCCGTCGCCGTCTACGACAGTCACAGCGACGCCGAGAGAGCCGTTCGCACGCTTGCGAAAACCGGCTTTGACATGCAGAAGCTCTCGATCGTCGGCAAAGACTACGCGACCGAAGAAGGCGTCGTCGGGTACTACAACGCAGGTGACCGCATGGCAGCATGGGGCAAAACAGGTGCGTTCTGGGGTGGCCTCTGGGGGATGCTCTTCGGATCGGCCCTGTTTGTCATTCCCGGCATCGGGCCACTCTTCGCGGCCGGGCCGCTCGTGGCCTGGATTGTTGGTGGGCTCGAAGGAGCAACGGTCGTCGGGGGAATGAGTGCGCTTGGAGCGGGATTGTTCAGTATCGGGATTCCTAAGGACAGCGTTCTCTCCTACGAAACACAGATCAAGGCCGGTAAATTCGTGGTCATCGCCCACGGCATGCGCGATGAGGTGGACAAGGCCAGAACGGTCCTCGCAGGGGCCACACACCACGAGGGGAAGACACACGGCTGCTGCGCGTGATGCTGCCGGCGACTGCGCTCACGCGGTGCAGGTATGACGTTGGACCGTCAGCTCGTCTTTCTCTTCGTGCTCGCGATCCCGATCGCGTCCATTGCGTGGACGGTGACGCACGAGGAAGTCTTTCGCGAGCCTCACGACTGGTGCGTGGCCAAAAGCAAATCGTGCCAGCGAGTCCTCTCGCGCAAGGTGTTCTACCTGTTCACCTGCGAGTACCTGTTTCAGTCACTGGGTCACGGCCTGTTTCCTGTTCATCACTCGTTACAAGTTGCTGTTCGATGACTGGCGAGGCTATCTGATTGCAGGTTTCTCGCTCGTATGGCTGTCAAACGTCTACATGAGCTTCTTCGGTCGATTGCGCCTGGAGATTCGGGAAGATCGCATGGAAATCGCCGCAGCTGAGTCGAGAGAACGTCAGGATGGCGGGAACGCGCGGAAGAACGCATGACATCCGCGCGGCCCTGCATCCTGACGATCAACGGCGGCTCGTCGAGCATCCGGTTCGCGGTGTATGAGGCAAGCAGCACACTGCGGCGCAAGCTGGATGGGAAAATCGATCGCATCGGTTTGAGCGGCACGAACTTGAGCGTCAACGATTCGGCTGGGAAACCGGAGGGCCCCCACCGCATTGGCGCCGCCGACCACCGCACGGCCGTGCGGTTTCTCTTGGACTGGCTCGAAGCGCAGCCGGTCTTCGGGTCCGTCCGAGCCGTGGGCCACCGCGTCGTGCACGGCATGAAGCACTCGGAGCCGGAGCGGGTGACGCCGACGCTTGTCAAGGAACTGCGCCGCATCACGCCGTATGACCCCGATCACCTTCCGCGTGAGATCAGGTTGATTGAGGCGTTCGCCCGGCGGCATCCGAAACTACCGCAGCTCGCGTGCTTTGACACCGCCTTTCACCGCGCTATGCCGCCAGTCGCCAAGCGACTGCCGATCCCGCGACGCTACGGGGCAAAGGGCGTCGAGCGGTATGGCTTTCACGGGTTGTCCTATGCCTACTTGATGGAGGAGCTCGGCCGGCTTGATCCAGCGGCTGCGAAGGGCCGCGTGATTCTCGCGCACCTCGGGAATGGCGCCAGCATGGCCGCTGTGCGCGCCGGAACAAGCATCGACACCAGCATGGGCTTCACGCCGACGTCGGGGTTGATGATGAGCACCCGCACGGGAGACCTGGATCCCGGCCTGATGTACTACCTCGCGCGCACCGAGCGCATGACCGCGGGGCAATTTCAGCAGATGGTGAACCACCAATCCGGGCTGCTCGGCGTATCCGGGACGAGCCCCGACGTCCGCGATCTGCTGGCGCGAGAACGAAAGGACGTTCGCTCGGCAGAGGCGGTGGAACTGTTTTGCTACCAGGCGAGGAAATGGATCGGCTCCTTCGCCGCGGCACTGGGCGGTCTGGACACCCTCGTCTTCACTGCGGGCATCGGCGAAAACGCGGCCCTCATCCGGGAGCGGATCTGCGACGGTCTTGACTGTCTCGGCATCGAGCTCGACACGAAGCGCAATGCGAAGAATGCGCCGCTGATTTCGCGGGATGCCCGCCGCGTCAAGGTGCGGGTCATCCGCACCGACGAAGAATTGATGATCGCGCGCTCGGTCTTTCGGTCTTTTGGCGGGTACTTCAAATGACACTGCAGGGAGGCTCCTTATGATGAACCAAATGGGCGGATGGATGGGCGGCGGGATGGGCGGAGGGATATGGATTGGGTCGGTGATCGGCGTATTGGTCATCGTCCTGCTGGTCGTCACGATTAGCAGGATGTCCAGGAACTAGTTCGTGCGTCACGACGAGAAGCCGAAGACCTATGAAAGAGCACGACCACGCAGTCACACATGACCCGGAACACAGCCCGACGCAGGGCGAGGTGGCCGAGAAGGCGTACGCCATCTATGTGAAGGAAGGTCGTCCTCAAGGGCACGCCCGACAGAATTGGAGCGAGGCGGAAGCTCAATTGCGGCACGCCGGCTCCGAGCGTGCTGGCCACCACGATCATCATGCCCACATGGCGGCGGATTTCCGGAAGCGGTTCTGGATCTCGCTGGCCCTGACCCTGCCGATTCTTCTTCTTTCGCCACTGCTCCAGTCGCTCGTGGACCTGCGCGAAACCATCCGGTTTTCCGGCGACCTCTACGTCCTGTTTGGCTTTGCCTCGGCCGTCTTTTGGTATGGCGGCTGGCCCTTCCTCAAAGGCGTGTTCACGGAGCTCACATCCCGTAAGCCCGGAATGATGACGCTGGTCGCCGTCGCCATCACGACCGCCTACCTATACAGCAGCGCCGTGGTGTTCGGCCTGACCGGCAAGATGTTCTTCTGGGAGCTGGCCACCCTCGTGGACATCATGCTGCTGGGGCATTGGATCGAGATGAAGTCGGTGATGGGTGCGTCGAAGGCCCTGGAAGAACTGGCGCGACTGATGCCGTCCGATGCCCACAAACTCATGCCCGACGGCAGCGTCAAGGACGTGCCCCTCGGCGAGCTGGCGGTGAACGACAAGGTTCTGATCAAACCGGGTGAAAAGGTTCCCGCGGACGGTGTCGTCGTTGTAGGCGAGAGCTCGGTCAACGAAGCAATGCTCACAGGGGAATCGACCCCGGTCAGCAAGAAGACCGGCGGCAAAGTCATCGGCGGCTCCATCAACGGCGAAGGCTCGCTGAACATTGAGATCACAGGCACCGGCAAAGATTCGTTTCTGTCGCAGGTCATCGACCTGGTCAAGCAGGCCCAGGAAAGCAAATCGAAGACCCAGAACCTCGCAGCCACCGCCGCGATGTGGCTCACCCTCATCGCTCTCGGTAGTGGCGCGCTCACTTTGGTGATCTGGCTGATATTTATGGGCCATGACTTTGCCTTCGCCATCGAACGCGCCGTGACCGTGATGGTGATCACCTGTCCGCATGCGCTCGGACTGGCCGTGCCTCTCGTCGTCGCCGTCTCCACGGCCCTCGCCGCGAGCAACGGTCTGCTCATTCGCAATCGCGGGGCATTCGAAGGCGCGCGAAAGATCCAGGCGATTATTTTTGATAAGACCGGCACGCTGACGGAAGGCCGTTTCGGCGTGACCGACACGCTGGTGTTTTCGCAGGACATCGACGAAGACACGCTGCGCAAGTACGCGGCCTCCGTGGACGAGAATTCCGAACATCCCATCGCCAGGGCGATCGCCGCCTCCTCGGAACAGAAGCAGCCGGTCGAACACTTCACGAGCCTCCCGGGCAAGGGTGCCGAGGGCAAGGTCGAGGGCAAGGCGATCAAAGTGGTCAGTCCCGGCAACCTGCACGAGCAGAACATCGGCATGACCGACACGCGCGTCGAGCCACTGCAAGCCCAGGGCAAGACCGTCGTGTTTGTCCTCGTTGACGGGACCTTGAAAGGGGCGATTGCCCTGGCGGACATCGTCCGACCCGAGGCCAAGCAAGCCATCCATGCACTGAAGGCGCTGAACATCCGCTGCCTGATGCTGACCGGTGATAACAACGCGACCGCCAAGTGGGTCTCGGACCAGATTGGGCTGGATGAATACTTCGCCGAAGTCCTGCCCCAGGACAAAGCCGCCAAGGTGAAAGAGGTTCAATCGCGCGGCGTGTTGGTGGCCATGACTGGCGACGGTGTGAACGACGCCCCGGCGCTGGCTCAGGCGGATGTAGGCATCGCCATTGGAGCCGGTTCCGATGTGGCGGTTGAAACCGCCGATGTGATTCTGGTGCGGAGCAATCCGCTGGATGTCGTGGCGATCGTGCAGCTTTCTCGTGCGACGTATCGAAAGATGATTCAGAACCTGCTGTGGGCCACGGGATACAACGTCGTCGCTATTCCTCTCGCCGCCGGAGCGCTGTACGCGTGGGGCGTCCTGCTCAGTCCCGCTGTCGGCGCCGTGCTGATGTCCGCCAGCACCGTCATCGTCGCCATCAATGCGCGAATGCTGCAATTGAAGTCATGAATACGACCACGCTCACGCCGGAATTACTCGACAAGATGCACGCCTACTGGCGCGCGGCCAACTATCTCTCGGTCGGCCAGATTTACCTCTACGACAATCCGTTGCTGAAACGGCCACTGGCGCTCGCCGATGTGAAGCACATGCTGCTGGGCCACTGGGGCACGACACCCGGGCAGAACTTCATCTACGTGCACTTGAACCGCGTCATCGAGAAATACGACCTCGACATGATTTACGTCTGCGGCCCCGGACACGGCGGCCCGGCCGTCGTGGGCAACACGTACCTCGAGGGAACCTATAGCGAGATCTATCCCAACATCAGCCAGGATGAGGCCGGGTTGCGGAAGCTCTTTCTTCAGTTTTCGTTTCCCGGCGGCATTCCCAGCCACGCCTCGCCTGAGTGTCCGGGCTCGATCCACGAGGGCGGCGAACTGGGCTACTCGCTCAGTCATTCGTTCGGCGCGGTGTTCGACAATCCCGATCTCGTCGTCGCCTGCGTGATCGGCGATGGCGAGGCGGAAACCGGACCGCTCGCCACGGCGTGGCATTCCAACAAGTTTCTGAATCCGGCCAGCGACGGGGCCGTGCTGCCGATCCTGCATCTCAACGGCTACAAGATTTCCAACCCGACCATCCTTGCCCGCATCGAGCCCGAGGAATTGGAACAGTTGCTTCGCGGCTACGGGTGGACGCCGATCTTCGTGGAGGGTCACGAGCCGCCGCTGATGCACGAGGCCATGGCCACCGCACTTGATACTGCGGTCGAGCAGATCAAGAAGATCCGGCATAACGCTCGCGTCCAGGGCGACCTCACCCGTCCGCGCTGGCCGATGATCGTGCTCAAGTCACCCAAGGGCTGGACCGGACCGAAGGTCGTCGATGGCCTTCAGGTCGAGGGGACGTTCCGCGCGCACCAGGTGCCGCTGTCCGACCCGGCCACGCATCCCGAGCACCTGAAGCTGTTGGAAGACTGGCTGAGGAGCTACCGGCCGGAGGAACTCTTTGATGAGCAGGGCCGCCTGAAACCGGAGCTCGCCGAACTCGCCCCCACGGGCGAGCGACGCATGGGTGCGAATCCCCACGCCAACGGCGGCATCCTGCTCCGCGATTTGCGGATGCCGGACTTCCGCGATTACGCGGCCGACGTGCCTGCGCCCGGGGTGCGCGGGATCGGCGACACACACGTGCTCGGGCGTTTTCTCCGCGATGTGGAAAAGCTGAACAGTGCCCAGCGGAACTTCCGCGTCTTCGGACCTGACGAGACGCTCTCGAACGGTTTGGAAGCCGTGTTCGAAGCGACCAACCGTCAGTGGGACGCCGCGACACAGCCGAACGACGAATTCCTCGCACCCGCCGGTCGCGTGCTGGATTCGATGCTCAGCGAGCACCAGTGCGAGGGCTGGCTCGAGGGCTACCTGCTCACCGGGCGGCACGGACTCTTCAATTGTTACGAGGCATTCATCCACATCATCGATTCGATGTTCAACCAGCACGCCAAGTGGCTGAAGGTCACCGCCGATCTGCCCTGGCGACGGAAGATCGCGTCGCTCAACTACCTCCTGGCCTCGCATGTCTGGCGCCAGGATCACAACGGCTTCACCCATCAAGATCCCGGGTTCATCGACGTGGTCGTGAACAAGAAGGCCGAGGTTGTGCGGGTGTACCTGCCGCCGGATGCGAACTGCCTGTTGTCGGTGATGGACCACTGCCTGCGCAGCCGGCACTATGTCAACGTCGTGATCGCGGGCAAACACCCGGCGCCGCAGTGGCTGACGATGGACGCGGCCCTCAAGCATTGCACGGAGGGTATCGGCATTTGGCAGTGGGCCAGCAACGACCAGGGCGCCGCGCCGGACGTCGTCATGGGCTGCTGTGGCGACGTGCCCACGCTGGAGACGCTCGCTGCAGTCCAGATCATGCGCGAGCATCTGCCCGAGCTGAAGATTCGGGTAGTCAATGTCGTCGACCTCATGAAGCTGCAGCCGCAAAGCGAACACCCGCACGGGCTGAGCGACATCAATTTTGACGAGCTTTTTACCAAGGACAAGCCGGTCATTTTCGCCTTCCATGCCTACCCGTGGTTGATTCATCGTCTGACCTACCGCCGCACCAACCACGACAACATTCATGTCCGGGGCTACAAGGAAGAGGGGACCATCACGACGCCCTTCGACATGACCGTGCTGAACGATCTGGACCGCTTTCACCTCGTCATGGACACCATCGACCGCCTGCCGCAGACGGGCGACAAGGGCGTCTACCTGAAGCAGCAGCTCGAGGACAAACTCATCGAGCACAAGCAGTACATCGACAAACACGGCCAGGACATGCCGGAAATCCGGAACTGGAAGTGGAACGCCCAGTCCCGGTCCTGAAGTGCAGTGAATCAAAGGAGTCCTAAATGCCTATTCAACTCAACGAAGAGAACGGCGGGAAGGTGCTCGCCGTTCACGTCAGCGGGAAGCTGGCCGCGGCGGATTACGAGCACTTTGTGCCTGAGTTCGAGCGGCTCGTACGGCTGCACGGCCAACTGCAGGTGCTATTCGACATGACCGGGTTTCACGGCTGGACGGCCGGCGCTTTGTGGGAGGACACGAAGTTTGCCATGCATCATTTCAGCGACATCGATCGCTTGGCCGTGATCGGCGACAAGAAATGGCAGGAAGGGATGGCGACGTTCTGCAAGCCGTTCACGAAAGCGACCATCCGATACTTTGATCACGTCGACGCCGCCGGGGCGCGAACGTGGTTAGGCGAGGCGTAAAAGGGCGATGCCTGCCGACGCAAGCGTTCCGGCGAATCTCGGCGTCGTCGTCTCGGTGCGCGGCAGCGTCGTGGATATACGGTTCGATGATCAATTGCCGGCCATTTACTCGCTGCTGCGCGCAGGGACGGACAGAGAGATTGTCATCGAAGTCCAGGCGCAGCGCGACGCGTGTCATGTGCGCGGCATTGCGTTGACGCCCACGCAGGGTCTCGCTCGAGGCATGGCGGTGGAGGACACGGGCGGGCCGTTAAAAGCGCCGGTGGGCCAAGGCATTCTCTCGCGGATGTTCGACGTGTTCGGCCGGGCCATCGACCGCCAGCCAGCGCCGTCGGATGTCCAGTGGCGGACGGTGCATCGCGCCCCGCCACCGTTGTCCGAACGGTCCACCAAGTCTGAGATCTTTGAAACGGGCATCAAGGTCATCGATGTGCTCGTGCCGCTCGAGCGCGGCGGCAAGGCGGGCCTCTTCGGTGGGGCGGGCGTGGGCAAGACGGTGTTGCTCACCGAAATGATCCACAACATGATCGGGCACCAGGAAGGCGTCAGCATTTTTTGCGGCATTGGCGAACGTTGTCGCGAGGGCGAAGAGTTGTATCGCGACATGAAGGACGCCGGCGTGTTGCCGAACATGGTGATGATCTTCGGCCAGATGAACGAGCCGCCGGGCAGCCGGTTTCGCGTGGGTCATGCCGCGTTGACCATGGCGGAGTACTTTCGCGACGACCAGCACCGCGACGTCTTGCTCCTCATCGACAATATCTTCCGCTTCATCCAGGCTGGCATGGAGGTGTCGGGCCTCATGGGACAGATGCCGTCGCGTCTGGGCTATCAGCCCACGATGGGCACCGAATTGTCGCGCCTGGAGGAGCGCATCGCCAACACCGAGACCGGGGCCATCACCTCAATCCAGGCGGTGTATGTGCCCGCGGACGACTTCACGGATCCGGCGGCGGTCCACACGTTCTCGCATCTCTCGGCCTCCATCGTGCTCTCGCGCAAGCGGGCGAGCGAAGGCCTGTTTCCTGCCATCGACCCGCTGCAATCCAGTTCCAAGATGGCCACGCCGGGCATCGTCGGCGAACGACACTACGCCCTGGCGCAGGAAATTCGGCACACGCTCGCGCAATACGCGGACCTGAAGGACATCGTGGCCATGCTCGGCCTAGAGCAGCTTTCGCCGGAGGACCGCAACGTGGTGGCGCGCGCCCGCCGGCTGGAGCGGTTCCTCACGCAACCATTTTTCACGACCGAACAATTCACCGGCCTCACAGGGAAGCTGGTCGGTCTCAAGGACGCACTGGACGGCTGCGAGCGAATCCTGAAGGATGAATTCAAAGACTATCCCGAGCGCGCGCTCTACATGATCGGCGCCGTTGGCGAGGCCAAGCGGCCGACGGCGCCAGGCAAGCCGGCGGCAGCCGCGGTCACGTCGGACCCACAGCCGACAACCGCGGCCACACTGCCGCAGAAGGTCGAGCATGCCCCAGACGCTCATGCATCTTAAGGTGCTCCTGCCGTTCGAGGTCTTCGCCGAAAAAACCGGCGTGTCACGCATCGTGGCGGAAACGCACGAGGGCTCGTTTGGACTCTTGCCCCACCGGCTCGATTGTGTCGCTGCGCTCGCGCCCGGCATTCTGATCTACGAAACCGACGAGGAGGGCGAGGTGTACGTGGCGGTGGATGAAGGGGTGCTGGTCAAGACGGGCCCCGACGTGCTCGTGTCCGTGCGTCGGGCGTTGAGCGGCTCGGATCTCGGACAGATGCGCGATGCCGTGGAGCGGGAGTTTGTGACCGTGAACCAGCAAGAACAGAACGTGCGTGCGGTCATGGCGAAGTTGGAGACCGGGTTTTTGCGTCGCTTCGCGACCTTTCACCATGACTGACGGGCCGAACGGCAACAGGTCGACCAATCAGTCGACGTTCGCCGGGCAGGTCGCCGCGAAGGCGGCGCGCAAGCTCAAGGCACGGCGTCATGCCACGCCGGGCGTGTGGTTCGGCCTCGGCATGATGGGGCTGATCGGCTGGTCGGTGGTCGTGCCAACGCTGCTCGGCGCCGCGCTTGGGCTGTGGTTGGACACCCGCCATCCGGGCACGCATGCCTGGACGCTGGCGCTGTTGATGGCCGGGCTGGCGATCGGTTGTTGGAATGCGTGGCAGTGGGTCGCCAAGGAAGAGAAGGCGATGCGGCAGGAACAAGGTGACCACGATGAATGAAACGCTGGGGCTGGCGCTGGCGTGGTTGGCGGGGTGCGCGATCGGCTTGGTGTTCTTCGGCGGTCTGTGGTGGACAGTTCGAAAGGGCGTCTCATCCCGACAGCCGGCGATCTGGTTCTTGGGCAGCCTGTTGCTGCGGATGGGCATCGCCCTGGCGGGGTTTTTCGCTGTCTCCAGCGGTCATTGGGAGCGGCTAGTGTCGTGCCTCGTCGGATTTGTCGTGGCACGTCTGGCCGTGACGTGGCTGACGCGGCCGGCTAAAGAGCACCTCGTTCCCGCGGCACGGGAGGTCTGTCCTGCGCCTTAGTCCCGACCAGTTGATCTTCTGGCAGCACGGGTTTCTCAAGCTCAATGCTACCATTGTGTTCACGTGGGGGCTGATGCTGGTGCTCGCTGTCGGTTCCCACCTCATCACGCGCAGACTGTCCACGGAGCTGAAGCGTTCCCGCTGGCAGGACCTGCTGGAAATTGTCGTCACCGCCATCGAGAAACAGATTGAAGAGGTGGGTCTGAGTGAGCCGCAGAAGTATCTCGGCTTTCTGGGCACGCTCTTCCTGTTCGTCGCCACCGCCAGCCTCTGCACCGTCATTCCCGGCTACGAGCCCCCGACGGGCTCGCTCTCGACGACGGCCGCGCTTGCGCTGTGCGTGTTCGTCGCCGTTCCGTTCTTCGGCATCGAGGAACAAGGCGTCGGCACCTACCTCAAGTCTTATGTTGAACCGACGTTCATCATGCTGCCGTTCAACATCATCAGCGAAGTGTCGCGCACGCTGGCCCTGGCCGTCCGTCTGTTCGGCAACATGATGAGCGGGGCGATGATCATCGCCATTCTGCTCACCATCACGCCCTTCCTCTTTCCGATCGTCATGACGGCGCTCGGACTGCTCACTGGCATGGTGCAGGCCTACATCTTCAGCATCCTGGCGGCGGTGTACATCGCAGCCGCCACCCGCACCCGCAGGCCCGTGCCTGTGCCAACGCCCAGCACGTGAACACAACGATGAACCAGTCAAAGGAGACACATGGATAACATGACCATCATCGCCGTCGCCTCGGTGGTGACGGCCGGCCTGACGACCGGCGTGGGCTGCATGGCGCCGGCGTTGAGCGAAGGGCGGTCAGTGGCGACGGCGCTCACCGCGCTGGCGCAGCAGCCCGACGCGTCCGCCACCATCACCCGGACGCTGTTCGTGGGTCTGGCGATGATCGAGTCCACCGCCATCTACTGCTTTGTGGTCTCGATGATCCTCATATTCGCCAATCCGTTCTGGAATCACGTCATCGCCCAGACTGCGGCCAAGTAACCATGCTCATCGACTGGTTCACCGTCGGTGCACAGGCGCTCAATTTCCTCATCCTCGTGTGGTTGATGAAGCGCTTTCTGTACAAGCCCGTCCTCCACGCCATTGACGAGCGGGAGAAGCGGATTGCCGGTGAACTCGAGGATGCCGCCGCGAAAAAAGCCGAAGCCCAGAAGGAACGTGACGAGTTCCAACACAAGAACGAGGCGTTCGACCAGCAGCGCGCCACGCTCCTGAGCAAGGCAACGGACGAGGTGAGGGTTGAGCGCCAACGGCTGCTCGACGAAGCGCGGAAGGCAGCCGATGCACTGAGCGCCAAGCGGATGGACACCTTGAGAAGCGACGCGCACCACCTGAATCAAGCCATCGCCCGCCGGACCGAGCAGGAAGTGTTTGCCATCGCGCGAAAGGCGCTGACCGATCTCGCCTCGACGAGTCTGGAAGAACGCCTGGGGGAGGTGTTCACCCGCCGCGTGCGAGCGATGGACGACAAGGCGAAAGCCGGCCTTCGCGAGGCGCTGAAGACCGCGTCGGACGCCGCACTGGTGCGCAGCGCGTTCGAACTCCTCCCGGAGCAACGCTCGGCGATTCAACAGGCGCTCAATGAAACATTTTCGGCGGACATCCACCTGCGCTTCGAGACCGCGCCGGATCTGGTGAGCGGAATCGAACTCTCCACGAACGGCCAAAGAGTGGGTTGGACTATTGCCGACTATCTTGCGTCACTTCAGAAAGGCGTCGATGAGCTTCTAAAGGAAAGGGAGAAACCCGAAGCCAAGGTCGCAGCGCAGCCTGAAGTCAAAGGCGAACCGAAACCCGAAGTGCGTAAACCCGAGACGAAAAGCCAATGAGCGCTGCGCTTGACAGCTTGCAGGTCGTCTTCGACCGCACGTTCGCGGGAATTAGCGAGGTACGCGGAGCCTTCACGCCTGACCTGACGCCCCGCGAGGTGGGCACAATCACGAATGTGTCCACGGGCATAGCCCGGGTGTCCGGCCTTCCCGGCGTGGGCTCAGAGGAGCTCCTCGAGTTCCCCGGCGGCGTGTTCGGCATCGCGTTCAACGTGGACGAGGACGAAATCGGCGTCGTGCTGCTCGGCGACTACTGGCATCTGCATGCGGGCGATCAAGTCGAGCGCACGGGCCGGGTCATGGATGTGGCCGTGGGCGACGGATTGCTCGGCCGCGTCATCGATCCGCTCGGCCGGCCCCTCGATGGCCATGGACCGGTGGCCGCCGGTGAGCGAATGCCCATCGAACGCCCCGCGACGCCGATCATGGACCGCGCGCCCGTCACCGTGCCGCTCCAGACCGGCCTCAAAGTGATCGACGCGCTCATTCCGATCGGGCGAGGCCAGCGGGAATTGATACTCGGCGACCGTCAAACGGGCAAGACTGCCATTGCGATCGACGCCATTTTCAACCAGCGCGGCCAAAACGTCCTCTGCGTCTATTGCGCGATTGGCCAGCGCGCGTCGGCCGTGGCCAAGACCGTGGCCGTCTTGCGCGAGAAGGGCGCGTTGGATCACACCATCGTCGTCGTGGCCGAGGGCGACGACCCTCCCGGTCTCGCCTACATCGCGCCATATGCCGCGACCAGCATCGCGGAGCATTTCATGGAAGCGGGTCGCGACGTCCTCATCGTGTACGACGACCTCACGCAGCACGCCCGTGCGTATCGCGAGCTGTCCCTGCTGCTCCGCCGACCACCCGGGCGCGAAGCCTTCCCCGGCGACATCTTTTATATCCACTCACGGCTGCTGGAGCGCGCGACGCACCTTCGCAAGGAGCTGGGTGGCGGCTCGCTCACAGCGCTGCCCATCATCGAAACCGAGGCCCAAAACATTTCTGCCTACATTCCGACCAATCTGATCTCGATTACCGACGGGCAGATCTACCTGTCGCCGTCGCTGTTCCAACTGGGCGTATTGCCGGCGGTCGATGTCGGCAAGTCCGTGTCGCGGGTTGGCGGCAAAGCGCAGCGGGCGGCCTATCGCGCCGTGGCGGGCGATCTCAAGCTCGCCTACGCCCAGTTCGAAGAGCTCGAAACATTTTCCCGGTTCGGCGCCAGGCTGGATGAAGACACACGCAAGGTCATCGAGCACGGACGACGCATCCGTGCCTGTCTGAAACAGTCGGAATTCTCCCCCGTGTCAGTGCCGGAACAAATCGCCGTCCTGCTGGCGCTGAGCGCGAACCTCTTCGATGCGGTGCCGATCGACCAGATGAGAGACGCCGAGCACGCGGTGCACGAGGCGGCGGCAACCATCCCGCCGGAGGTCAGCGCGCGGTTCGAGACCTCCGCCACGTTGAACACCGAGGATCGGAAGACGGTGGTCGACATCGGCCGCAAGGCACTCGAACGCTTCCAACCGAAGCCGGAACCCACATCGAACGCAGGAGAACACCATGCAGGTGCAAGTTAATACCGACCATCACATCGGGGGTCATGAGGCGCTGGTGGCCCGTGTGCGGGACACCGTGGAGCGTGCCCTGGGCCGCTTGAGCGATCACATCACGCGAGTGGAAGTCCACCTGAGCGACGAGAACGGCGACAAGAGCGGCCGGAACGACAAGCGCTGCGTGATGGAAGCCAGGCTCGAAGGCCGCCAGCCCGTGGCGGTGACGCACCAGGCCGCGACGCTGGAGGCGGCCGTCGACGGCGCGGCGGGGCAGTTGACCAGATTGATCGAGAAGTCGCTGGGGCGCGTACGCGATCAAAGAAGTGACAGAACTGACCCACCTCCGCCGGGGTCGAAACGCACCGTGCCGTCATGAGCGACACCACGGCGAGCCTCCGCCGAAAGATCGATAGTGCCGGCGATCTCCAATCCGTCGTCCGCACGATGAAGACATTGGCCGCATCGAGCATTGGACAATACGAGAAATCGGTACGCGCACTGGCCGACTACTATCGAACCATCGAGCTGGGGCTGGGCGCGTGCTTTCGGGAAAGCCAGCCAGCGGCCTCGATGGCGGAATGGACAGGACCACGCCGTGCCGGTGCGATCGGCGCCGTGGTGTTCGGTTCCGACCAGGGTCTGGTTGGCCAGTTCAACGAGGTGGTGGCCGATTACGCGATGAAGACTCTCGCGGCCCTGCCCCGAAGCGTGCACATCTGGGCCGTTGGCGAGCGCGTTCACGCCCGTCTGGCGGACGCTGGCGTGCCGTTGATGAAACTGTTCGCCGTGCCGGGCTCCGTCAAGGCGATCACTCCGCTCGTCGGGCAGATTCTCGTGGAGAGCGAAACCCGCCACAACCAGGGTGAAGTCAACGAGCTTCACCTCTTCTACAACCGCCCCACGTCCGGGTCCGTGTATGCGCCCGTCAGTCAGCGACTGCTACCGCTCGACGATAGCTGGCGGCGCCAGCTGACCGAACGTCCGTGGCCGACGGGAAGCGTGCCCGAGGTCATGGGCGAAGGCGGCACGGCGACCGTGCGGGCGCTGATCCGTGAGTATCTCTTCGTCTCGCTCTTCCGGGCGTGCGCCGAGTCCCTGGCGAGCGAGAACGCGAGTCGCCTGGCGGCGATGCAGCGCGCGGACAAGAACATCGACGAATTGCTCGAACACCTCACCGGGACGTTCCACCGTTTGCGCCAGAGCGGCATCGACGAGGAACTCTTCGACGTGGTGTCCGGCTTTGAGGCACTGTCGGGCAAGCAGCGCGACCGAACGTCCTAGGGATCCCGCCATGAAAATCAACTCGAAAGACTTCTGTGTGCCAACAGGGAAGAAGGTCATCCTCGAAGACTGGCCAACGCGCGTGAAGCGGGCCTACACGTCGAAGAAGAAATATCACAAACTCCTCGACGATCAGGTGGAAGCGCTCAGCTCCCTTCAGCGCCTCCACTACGCCTCGAATGGCTATGCCGTGTTGCTGATTTTTCAGGGCATGGACGCCGCCGGCAAGGACGGCGCGATCCGGCACGTCATGTCGGGGGTCAATCCGCAGGGCTGTCAGGTGTTCAGCTTCAAACAGCCGAGTGCCGAGGATCTGGAGCACGATTTTCTGTGGCGCACGACCTGCCGACTGCCAGAACGCGGGCGGATTGGCATCTTCAATCGTTCGCACTACGAGGAAGTGCTCGTCGTTCGCGTCCATCCGGAAATCCTCCGCAGCCAGGGGCTGCCGAAGGAGTTGCTCGACGAGAAGACCATTTGGCAGGAGCGGTATCGTTCTATCGTGGACCTCGAGGCGCATCTGCACCGTAACGGCACCCGGATCATCAAGATCTTCCTGCACCAGTCGAAGGACGAACAGGGAAAGCGCTTTCTCGAGCGCGTGGATGATCCGGAGAAGAACTGGAAATTCGGTGCGACCGATCTGGCAGAACGAAAACGGTGGAAGCGTTACATGCAGGCATATGAGGCCTGCCTGAGCGCGACCAGCACCGCAGCCGCACCCTGGTACGTCGTCCCGGCCGATGACAAGAAGAACGCCCGTCTGATCATTTCCGAAATCGTGCTCGATGTGTTCAAAGGGCTCAACATGGCGTACCCGAAGCCCACGCCGAAACGCCGACGGGAACTGCAGGCGATACGCTCCACGCTTGTGAAGTGATGATCCAGCGCCTATACCTCATTCGACACGGCGAAACCGAGTGGTCGCTGTCCGGCCAGCACACCGGTCGGACGGACATTCCCCTGACCGCGCGCGGCGAGGACGAGGCCCGTGAGCTTGGGCAGCGCCTCCGGGTGTCCATCGCCATAACCTCACGACAGGCGATTCTCCAGCGCAATCAGTTCGCCGAGAGAGCGCCGTTCGACCACTCGAGTAGGCGATCGCCAAACGTAGGCGAGCGAATTCCGTTCTGGAGATGTCGTGGACCGAGGTCCCAGGCAGACCTCCGCGTCCAGCTACGATCGCATGCCCGGTGCACCCAAGCGCATCAGGCGACTTGCCGTTCGTAGCGGTGGTGGAGACCGCCGACTTCGGGTCGCACCACGATGCGGCCGGTCGGTTGGACGGCGCCTCCTACTGGAGCATCCTTGCCGAGCGCGAGGTGCGTGCGAGATCGCTGGTAGTACGCGACGTAGGTCCGAAGGACTCGACGAAGATGCCGTTCATTGAAGACGATCACGTGGTCCAGGCACTCGCGGCGGATCGAGCCGATGACGCGTTCGACGTAGGGATTCTGCCACGGCGAGCGAGGTGCGGTGCGGAGGGCGGTGAGACCGAAGGCCTCGATCACCCGACCGAACGCCGCATCGAAGGTCGTATCGCGGTCGTGGAGGAGGAACCGCGCGTTCGCATCGTGGGGAAAGGCCTCGCGGAGTTGCTGTCGGGTCCATGCGGACGTGGGGTGATCCGTCACATTGACATGCAGGATACGTCGCCGGTCGTGGGCCAGGACCACGAAGACGAAGAGGATTCGGCAAGTGAGCGTGGGCACCGCGAAGAAGTCGATGGCGACGGTCGAGCCGAGATGGTTCTCGAGGAACGTCCGCCAGGTCTGCGACGGTGGCGTCCGCCGGCGCGGCATCAATCGGGAGATCGTCCGCTCAGACACGTCGAATCCCAGCTTCAACAACTCGCCGTGAATGCGCGGCGCCCCAGAGTGGGTTCGCTCGGGCCATCTCTCGGGTCAGGCGCCGCACCTCGGCGTCGACCTGCGGACGGCCGCCCTTCGGCCGCGACCGTCGGGTCCAGTACCACGCGAAGCCGCGGCGATGCCACGCGATGACCGTGGCGGGTCGTACGATCATCAAGGCCGACTTCCAGTCCGGCCAGGCCAGCCGGAGGCCGACCCAGAACAGCCGGTCGGACCAACGAACGCTGGGCTTCGGACGGGTACGATGGTAGACCGCCAACTGCTGCCGCAGCGCCAGGTTCTCGAACACGAGACTTCGATGTCGGCTCGCCAGGATGATCAGGAGCCGAGCAATCTGAATGACACGGACGACCATGGTCCAGCATAGCCGGCTCGGCAGTGGCTGAGACCGCGTTCGGCGCTGTGAGGTTTTGGCGAACCACAGCCGGCGTGGACGTCTCGATTGCGGCATTCGCCGTCCAGCGTCCCTCGCCGGAGTCGGACACACGTTCGGAGAATGGCTTCAGATCCGGATGCTCGGCGAGCGCGCGAGCCGTGAGGTCCAGCAGCCAGAGCCGATGACGCTGCCGCGCCGCCACACTTCGGCGACATCAGGGAGCGGGAAGTCGTACTGATACCGTTCGGGATCGGGCAGCGGGGCTGTCTCGGCATCCGCCGGGCGCGCACGCGCACCGGTGTTAGCGTGCGCCAGGATGTTGAAGCCTTCCGCATACGGGGCCATGAGCGCGTATTCAATCCCGTTGTGGACCATTTTCACGAAGTGCCCCGCACCAGCGGGACCGCAGTGCAGATACCCTTCCTCCGCGGTGCCGTTTCTGGCGTCGCGTCCCGGTGTCCGTGACGCGGCCTGAAAGCCCGGCGCGAGGGTACGGAAACGTGGGGTCTGAAGGTCACACAGGTGCAGGTTAAGCAAGTCGATCTGCCGCAGGAGATGCAGCGGGCGATTGCCGCGCAGGCGGAAGCGGAGCGCGAGCGACGCGCGAAGATCATCTCGGCGGAAGGTGAGTTCCAGGCGTCCGAGAAGCTGGCTCAGGCAGCGGCGGTCTTGAACCGTGAGCCTGTCGCCATCACGCTCCGCTACCTGCAGACGCTGATCGAAATTGGCAGCGAGCAGAACACGACGATCGTATTCCCCTTGCCGCTCCAGCTGCTGGGAGGGCTCGGCAGGCTGGCGGAGAGCGCCGTTCCTCGTGCCGGCGCGCAATGACATGAACCGCAGCCTCCTCGCACGCGGTGTCGCGCTCGGACTGGCGGCTCTCGTCGGCGGATCCGCGGTTGGTTCAGCGTCCATCCGGAATCCGACACGCGATTTCGCGCGCCACCTTGGCTTCGATGACGACAGCATCGCGGCGCTCGAGCGGGGCGGCGTGATCGTCAGGACGCTCGACGCGAGTGCGGGGAGCGAAATTGCCGTCGCAGGGGCCGTGCACATCGGCGTGTCGCGCGAGTACTTCGTCAGGCGGTGGCGCGACATCGCGTCGTTCAAACGGGATGCGAACGTACCGGAGATTGGGACGTTCGATAATCCGTCCGTCCTGCGCGATCTCGACACGCTGACGGTCCCGGCCGCCGACGTCGCGGCGTTTCGGAGCTGTCGGATTGGCCACTGTGGGGTGACACTGCCGATGGAGACCTTCGGGCTGCTGCACCATGGCGAGCGCGATGGGCCCGCGACGGCCGACCGTGAGAACGTTCGCGTGTTCAAGGAGATGCTCACGACTCGAGTCCAGGCCTTCCGGTCAGGCGGACCGGCCGTGCTGACCTCCTATGGCGGCAGCCCTTCGACTTCTCCTAGGACAGCGATCGAGGCCATTCTGGCGGCGGCCCCCGATACCCTGGAGGCGGTGCCCGAGTTTCGAGCCTACCTCGCCGAATACCCTGGCCCGCGACTGGCAGACGTCGACGAGTTCTGGTACTGGTCGAAGGAGACGCCTGTTCCCCAGCCGATCATTTCGCTGACGCGAGTCAGCGTCTATACGAAGGCGTTCGATGCCGCCACGATCACGTTTGGTACAGCCATGGACCTGTATTCGAGCCACTACGTCGATGGATCCATCGGTTTCACGATCGCCATCGAAGCGAACGATCAACGTGATGCGTCCTTCTACCTCTTCTATGTCAATCGATCACGCATCGATGCGCTCAACGGCATGTTCGGTGGCCTTGGCCGCTGGATCGTGAAGCGTCGAGTTCGGAGTGGTCTCCGAGCGACGCTCGCGCTCACCAAGCAGCGGCTCGAAGAAGGAAATCACGTCGGCCTTCCGGGGGCGAAATGAGCGATCTGGACGAACTCTGCATCAACACCATCCGGATGCTGTCGGTCGATGTGGTGCAACACGCGAATTCCGGGCATCCCGGCATGCCGATGGGCGCGGCCACGATGGCCTACATTCTGTGGACGCGGCACCTGCGGCACAATCCGAAGAATCCCGCGTGGCCCGACCGCGACCGGTTCGTCCTCTCGGCCGGGCAACGCCAGTGCGCTACTGTACAGTCTGCTGTTTCTGACTGGCTACGACCTCGCGATCGAGGACCTCGAACAGTTTCGCCAGTGGAAGAGTCGAACCCCGGGCCATCCTGAACACGGACGTACGCCCGGCGTCGAGGTCACCACCGGACCGCTCGGTCAAGGATTCGGCAACAGCGTTGGACTGACGATTGCGGAGCGGTGGCTCGCGGCGACCTTCAATCGTCACGTCGACGATGTCGTGGACCACTACACCTACGTCCTCGCCAGCGATGGCGACATCATGGAAGGCGTGGCGTCGGAAGCCGCGTCGCTCGCCGGCACCCTTCGGCTCGGTCATCTCATCGTGCTCTACGACGCGAACTTGATCACGCTCTCGGCGACGACGAACATCACATTTTCAGAGGATGTGGGCGCCCGCTTTGACGCCTATGGTTGGCACGTGCAGCAGATCGACGGTCAGGACGCGGCGGCCGTCGATGCCGCCCTGACGGCGGCGCGCGCGATCGAAGATCGGCCGTCGCTCATCATCGGGCGCACGCACATCGGCTACGGCAGCCCGCATAAGCAGGATACGTGGCACGCGCACGGCGAGCCGCTCGGGGTCGAGGAAGTGCGCCTCACGAAGCGGGCGCTCGGATGGCCTGAGGATCGCTCGTTGTATGTGCCCGACGACGCGTTGCGCGAATTTCGCGCGTCTATCGATCGCGGCGTTGAGCTCGAGGCGGCGTGGCGGCGCCGCGTGGACGCGTACGCGATCGCGCCCCCCGACATGGCGCCACAATTTGCGCAAGCGCTCGCGGGTGAACCGCCCGAGGGTTGGGAGGCGCATCTGCCGACCTTCACGCCGGCCGACGGCGGGATGGCGACGCGCGACGCCGGGGGCGCGGTCATCAACGCGCTGGCGGGCGTGCTGATCAGTCTGGTCGGCGGTTCAGCGGATCTCGATCCGTCGACGCGTACCGCGATGACAGGGTGCGGCGACTTCGAGAGCCCGCCGGCTCCTCAGTCCGATGAAGGCCTGCCGACTCAGGGCACGGCCGGGGGCGTTTGGGGGTACGCGGGAAGAAACATTCATTTCGGCCTGGGCGAGCACGCGATGGCCGCCGCGCTGACGGGGATGGCGCTGCATGGCGGACTGCGCCCGTTCGGCGCGACGTTCTTCTCGTTCTCGGACCACATGCGTCCGAGCATCCGGCTCGCGGCGTTGAGCAAAGCGCGTGTGATCTACGTCTGGACCCACGACAGCACCGCGCTCGGGGAGGACGGTCCCACCCATCAGCCCGTCGAACAGTTGGCGGGTCTACGCGCCATGCCCAACATGTTGATGCTGCGGCCGAGCGACGCCACCGAAACCGTGGAGGCGTGGCGCGTCGCGCTCCAGCACACCGACGGACCGGTCGGGCTCGTGCTCACGCGGCAGAAGCTGCCCGTGTTGGATCGCGCGAAGCTTGCTCCGGCCTCTGGTCTCGCGCAGGGCGCATACATCCTCACCGAGGCCGACGCGTCTCTGCCGGAGGTCATTCTGATCGCGACCGGGTCGGAAGTCTCGCTCGCGCTGGACGCGCACGCGCGGCTCGCTGGTGACGGGATCTTCAGCCGGGTCGTGTCGATGCCCTGCTGGGAATTGTTCGACGCGCAGCCGCAGTCTTACCGTGACACGGTGCTGCCGCCGAGCGTTCGCGCGCGCGTCAGCATCGAGGCGGCTGCGCCGTTCGGATGGGAGCGCTAGGTTGGGCCGGGCGGCGCGATCATCGCCGTCAACGGCTTCGGCGCGTCGGCCCCGGGGCCCGTCGTGATGCGCGAGTTCGGCTTCACGGTGGAACATGTCGTTGAGACGGCGAAAGCCGTCCTGAAACGCAGCAGAGGAGATGCTCATGATGAGAAGTCGGGACGATGAAGCGCAGATGGACGAACTCGAAGCGCGGCCAGTCCGCGCCAAAATAGCCTCTCAGGATTCGTTCATGCTCCTGTGCGGCATCGTTCGCCGAGGCGAAGTGCATCGGCATCGGATGGATGTTCGCGGCCGGACACGGGACGTGGTCGAGGAGCGCGTTCTTCGCCATCCTGTAGTTGCTCTCCGCGTCGTCAGCTGGCAGGTAGCGCTCATCGCCCCAGAACACATGCACGTGGTCCCAGAGGATCTGCGATCGAAACTCTGACGCCAGCAGGCTGTAGAGCGTGCGCGACGTCCTGCCGCCGGAGAGTGCCAGTGAACATCGGCCATGGCGTCGAATGCCCTCGTTGACGATGGTGGCGGCAGCCTCGGCCACTCGTCGGCTGATCTCGTCCACATCGGCGCAGATACGGACATCTGACGTCATTGATCCTGCCTTACTCCAAGGCGCTCCACGATCTGCCTTCCTCCCTATTCGAAGCCGACACGAATGTGGCCGCGGGCTGGACGTCCGGACTCGCGTTCCCCATGCGATGTGTTATCAGCGGCTGTCCACGGCGTGGTCGTGTCCCGGCAGCTGGGCGCGCTTTCGGCGGAGGCCTAACCTGGCCGATCGGACCAGAAGGGAAGCGGCCACCCAGCCGAGCATGACCCCTACGGGCATGGCCAGTACCTTGGGCCACTGCAGAATGACGCCCATCAACACCAGGAGCACTACGCCCGCGCTCACCATCACCCGGGCCTCCGCTGGACCAAGCACGCGATGATTCGTCATCGATGCGCTGACCACACTGCCGATCCCGAGGGCGCCGGCGACCGCTCGCCGCGCACCGCTTCGCCTGCCATCTCCGATCGGCTGGGGGCGCGGGTCGGGATGCTCACGCGTGCGGACATCGCGCTTGGCCGTCAGGACGACCTCAGTGGACCGCGACAAGTCCTGTACGTACATCTCTTCCATCGCCGCCGCAAACCGCTCGTCCTGAACGGCGACATCCAGTTCCCAGTTGCCGATCCAGCTCGTGAGATTGAGGTTCGTCGACCCGACGCGTGCCCAACGTGAGTCGGAGACAGCGGTCTTGGCGTGCAACATGGGCCCATTCCACTCGAATACGCGGATGCCGGCCTCCAGGAGCGGCCGATATCCAGCCCGCGAGAGCGATCGGACAAACGGCACATCGCTGGCGCCTGGAACCAGAAGCCTGACATCCACTCCGGCCATCGCCGCCGACCTCAGAACCTGTACGTAGAGTGTCGTGCCCACAAAATAGGCGTCGGTCAGCCAGAGCGAGCGACGCGCGCCAGCGGCGATGAGTTGGTTCAGGCGGTACAGCTCCCCGGTGGTCGGCGTGCTGGCGACGACGCGCATCATCACGTCTCCGGCAGGGACCAGGGAGGCTCGGTCAGGTAATTCCCCTGCCGGAATGGGCGTGCCTGCGATCGCCCATGTATCCGCGAACGCATGGACGATGTCCGCGACCGCCGGTCCCTCGATGGCGATGCCGGTGTCCCGCCACGGTTCCACGTGACGTGCAGGATCTCCCACCCACGCGCGCCCGATGCACAGCCCTGAGACGAACGCCGCCCGTCCATCAATCGTGATGACCTTGCGATGGTCTCGACTGATCCAACCGAACGGGCTCTCGAGCCGCGGGGGATTGAAGGATCTGGCCTCGACGCCCGCCCTGGTCAGCACCGGCCAGACACGGCGAGTCGTGAGATTGAGAGAGCCAAACCAGTCACAGAGCACGCGGACACGCACGCCGTTCCTCGCGCGCTCCGCCAGCGCCTCGGCGAACTCGAGTCCGATCTCGTCCCCGTGAATCGCGTAGCTTTCAAAGTGAATCGTCTGCCGGGCGGCTGCGATCGCCTCGAGCCACGCTGGATAGTTCTCCTTGCCGTCTTTGAGGATGCGCACGGCGTTTCCGGGTACGAGCGCTGCACCAGTTGTCCGCGCAAACGTTTGATCGGCCAGCGCGCGGATAGACGCATCCATGGCTCCGGGACCCTGAGTCGGCTCTTGGTCGCGCGAGTGTTCGTCGGACATCGGGCTCGAGCTCATTGAAGGCTTGACGATCTCCGTGTAAGTCAGGACCAGGTCGGCGTCGATGTTGCGATGCTATCTCATGCGGTGCTTTCGGACCCCATCCTGTTATGCCTTGGTGCAGACCGATTCCCCAGGTGCCGGCAAGGGCCTTACGCCGGCATTCACAGCTAAGGTTCCCGTCTCAGTCCTCGCTTCGCGGACGTTTGCCGCCCGGAGGTTTGAGTCTGTCGACGACGACCGCACTCGCGACGTTCGGGGGCAGTCTGCTGCTCAGCATCGTGTCGGGTGCCGTGCTCGGTGAGCGGATCGAACAACTCGGGGCGCGGCTCGGCTTCACCGAGGCCTTCCTCGGCATCCTCACCGCGCTCGGAGCGGACGCTCCGGAGATCTCCTCAGCCGTGACGGCGCACCGTGGTCAGCACGATTTGCGGTTGGCCATCGTCTTTGGTTCCAACGTCTTCAACTTCACCGCGGTGCTGGCGTTGAGCGCCGCCCGCCAGCGCCGCCGCCACCAGGCACGCGACCAGTAGATGGTGGTGGAGATCGGCGACCAACACGTGCCAGCGATCGCCGACAACGTACCCGAGCGTCAGAGGAATATGCATTTCGGCGTCGACCTCGAATTGTCCGACTTCGAAGGAAACAGGACGCCCACAGCACGGCCGCCCGCGTACGCAAATGCCATAAACGTGCCGACAGAGAGCTTTGACGTCCCCGCGAGGATAGCGGTAACGTGACGAACGCCAGGAATGAAATATCCGCCAACCAATAGCCACTTTCCAAACCGATCGAACCAGGCCCTGACACGGGTGATGACCGCCGTGTCCACATGGACTCGTGAACCGTAGCGCAGAAGCAACGGCAGCCCCGCGAACCTACCCAGCCCGTAGCTCAAGGTGATGCCCGTCATCGCGCCGCCGATGGCGGCCGCTGCGGCCGTCACGGGATGGAGGCGGCCCCGTCCGATGAGGACGCCGGCCAAGGCCAGCAAGGTCTCGTCCGGCAGCGGCAACCCGACAACGCCAATCGCAAGCAGCACAAACAACGCTGGGGCACCGAAGTCCGATAACCACGAGGCGACTGCCTGCTCCACTAAGGTTAGGCCTTTCCCAGACTATCGCCGCGCTCGCACAGGCCTTCATCGCGATCGACGTCCGGTTCGTCGGGCGTAGCCGCGCGGTCGCACCTAGCCGACGATCCACTGCCGCGCTTCGGTTTCGTGACTCTTGTCGTAGGCTCGTGGCTCGGGATGCACGAAGATTCTAAACGCGCCAATCAGCCAATGCTGCCAGTCATGCGCGGCGATGACCGCGATGCGCTCTATCTTCTGTTGGTGGTCTTTTACGAATCGGGCATGAGTTTCAAACGCCTGGATATTGTCCCAGCCGCTAAATCCGGAAGCATCAATCAGCAATCGGATTTGCCCTGCTGACTGATGAGCGAGTCGACTTGCGGCCCAATCTGGCGGAAGTCGTCAGCGCTCAATTTATCCGGCAAGGTGATCCTCAACGCGTTGGCTGAGATGAGTTCTGTCTTGATCATGCAACACCTCCTTCGTGGTCACCGTCGATTTCCGCGCACGGACACTTAGCGGCTATGGTGGCACGAAAGCCCAGAAACTCAGGGCTCACCTCGGTTTGGCAAATCCGGCGGTATGTTCACAACAGCACAGGCAACTGTTGACTGATGGCAGCATGCTTACCTGAGTAGTACACACCGCACGGGGGGGACTGGATATGGACGTCGCCAAGAGCGCTACCGTCAAGTCGGACAAAGCAATGCCGTACACGGACGTGTGGTGGCATCGGCCTTGGGTGAGAGCCACAGAAGGCGCACTGTGGCACATCGTCGCGGTCATCGTCGGCTTCGTGATGATGATCGTCGGGCTGGGACTCGGCGTGACGATGATCATGTTGCCGGTCGGCATCGTCGTTGGACTCCTCGGCGTGGCGATTTTCGTCGGCGGCCTATTCGCGCACGTCACCCAGAGCGCTTGACGCACGCCGGCGTTCTGACGAGTGTCAGCGATCGCGGCGGGCACACGCGTCGGGCGGAGGCGCGTCGCTCGTTCAGGCGCCCTTGGACGACCCGAACGACGCCATTCGTTGAATGTTCGGAATCGCGAGCGGGCTCGGCCGTTCGCGGCCGCGCCCGTCCCGCCCGCACTGAGACTACGCGCAGCAGTTCTGTTGCTTCCCGTCGTGAAGGTCGGCACCCAAAAGAATTGTCTTGCTCTTCGCCACTTCGTCGCGCGTGCCGTGGGCGATCACCACGAACTTGCCGGCCTTGATCTGAGTCTCATAGTTGAGGACGCTGTCTTTGGGAATGCCGATCCCGTACAGGCCGGCCCCTAAGGCGCTCATTCCGCCGACGATCGTCGCCCCTTCCAATGCCGAGACGATCCAGGCCACGAGTGGCCCGGCCGCGAAGAGCGGTCCGATGCCGGGAATGACAAACAGGGCCGACCCGAAAAGCATGCCCCAGAGTCCACCCCAGAACGCGCCCGTCTTGCCCCACGCCTTCATCCGATCCCCGGCGTTGTAGTACCCGACCACGCCTTCCTCGGTGGAGTAGTCTCTGCCCACGATGGAGAGCTTGTGCATGTCAAAGCCAGACTTCGCGAGCGTGCGGACGGCCTCTTCGGCGGCGCGGTGGCTCTCGTAGACGGCCACTGCGCTGCCATGTGCCGATGTCTTTGAGCGCGTTGGTGCCTCCGGTGCGAGCGTTGTGTGTCCTGCCATGGTGGATCTCCCTCTTTGTGAATGAGCCGGATGGTCGATTCGATGAACCCAACGACTACGATGCGCTGAACCCACGAAAACCAATGTTCAGAAGTGGACACGGCAACCTGCGCACGGAGTGAGACGCGGAACCACCCGGAGTGCTCTGTGCCGTTGTGAACACCCGCGATTCATGCGCTGGGCGTAATCTAGTCACAAGGAATGGAGGATGTTATGTTGAGGTATCTGAATGCTTTGACGGTCACAGTCCTCGGATTGGTCGTTGCCGGCGGACTCGGTTTCGCATATGAAACCGACCGCATCAGTGCTGGCACGCTGGTGTTTCTGGGTGTCCTGACGCTGGCGCTAGGGGTGGTCGCCGTCGTCTTCCTGAGGAAGATGAGCCATCCCGATGTATCGGTTGAGCAAATGCTGTACAAGACGGATCATCCGACGCGAACGTAGGTCCGCCCGCATGGCCGTGCTTGCGTGACGTTGGACGAAGACGCCCGATGAATCCGGTGACCGCGATCGGCGTGGCTGGCTTGGCTGTCGTCTCTATTACCAGCCACGAGGCCGCCCATGGCTTTGTGGCCGACCGCCTTGGCGATCCCACGGCGCGCGAGCGAGGGCGGCTCACGCTGAACCCCATTCCTCACATCGACCTGTTCTTCACCATCCTGTTGCCGCTGTTCCTCATCCTCTCCGGTTCCAGCTTCATCTTCGGCGGCGCGAAGCCGGTTCCGGTGGACGTCTCGCGGTTGAGACACCCGCGACGGGACTGGGCGCTCGTAGGAGCTGCCGGGCCGGGGATGAATGTGCTCATTGCCATCGGGCTGACAGCCGTTCTCTCCGCTGCGACACTCATGGGCCTGGCCAATACGTCATCGAGCCTGACGGAGATCCTGGCGGTCGGGATCTTCCTGAACGCGCTGCTCGCCGTCTTCAACTTGATCCCTATCCCGCCGCTCGACGGATCGCGGATCGTTCAGTACTTTCTCGCCGGTGAGGCCCTCAGCCTGTATCGCCGGCTCGAGCAGTTCGGCCTGCTCATCATTCTGGCGCTGGTGTTCCTCGTTCCGCAGCTCCAGGTACCGCTCAGCAGAGCCATCTTCGGTCTCGTCGACCTGATCACGACCCCATTCGGCGTGAGAGCCGACGTCGAGCCCCTGCTGCGAGGGCTGCTCTTCGGCTGATCACGTCTGCCGACCTCATAGCCACCCCTCGGCGCTGATCCGGGTTATCGTCCGCTGATGGGTACCGAGACCGGTTTCGTTCTGCTCTTCGTCGTGGCGACCGCCGTGGCGATCGGCGCGCGGCGGTTCCGGCTGCCGTACACCGTCGCCCTGGTGCTCGCCGGCCTGGCGCTCGGCATCGTGCACCTGTTCGACCCGCCACCCCTGACCAAAGAGTTGCTGTACGCGGTGTTCCTGCCGGGACTCCTGTTCGAAGCCGCCTTTCATCTCGAATTCCGGGACTTCTGGCGCGACCGAATCGCGATCACCGCCCTCGCCGTGCCAGGCGTCGCGGCGACGATTGCGCTGACCGCCGTAATCCTCGAACCGATCATCAAGACGTTCGAGCTGGGGACGTCATTCGGCTGGCCGCATGCCGTCGTGTTCGGGGCGCTCATCGCCGCGACCGATCCAATCGCCGTCGTCGGCATGTTCAAGACACTCGGCGCGCCTCGCCGGCTCAGCATCCTGGTCGAAGGGGAGAGCCTGCTGAACGACGGCACGGCGATCGTGCTCTTCGCGCTGGCGCTGGATATCGTCTTGGGGAGCCGAGTGTCCGCCGTGGGGCTGGTGGTGGAGTTCGTGCGGATCGTGGGCGGCGGACTCGCCGTGGGCCTCCTCGTCGGGCTCGGGATCACGCAGATCATTCGGCAGATTGACGATCCGATGATCGAGATCACGCTGACCACGATCGCGGCGTACGGGTCGTTCCTCGCCGCAGAGCAGTTCGAATTGTCGGGCGTGATCGCGACGGTCACGGCCGGCATGCTGTGCGGCAACTACGCGGCCCGCACCGGCATGTCTCCCTCCACACGCATCGCCGCGGAGACGTTCTGGGAATACATCGCTTTCGCCCTGAACTCGATCGTGTTCCTCCTCGTGGGGCTTCGCGTGCACATCGGCGAGCTGGCGCACGCGTGGGCGCTGATCCTCGCCGCGTACGCCGCGGTGACGCTGGCGCGCGCGGCGGTGGTGTTCGGGGTGTCGGCGCTCAACCGGGCCAAGGGGAGCGACATGTGGCCGGCGTCGTGGAGCGCCGTGCTCACCTGGGGCGGCCTGCGCGGCAGTCTTTCGATGGTGCTCGCGCTGGCGCTGCCGGCCGCGCTCGCCCAGCGCGATCTGCTCATCACGGTGACCTTCGGAGTGGTGCTGCTCTCGATCCTTCTGCAGGGATTGACCATGGGCCCCTTGCTGCGGAAACTCGGCGTGGTGCGCCACCACGAGGCCCGGCAGAAGTACCAGCTGAAGCGCGGGGAGCTCCGCATGACGCAGGCGGCCCTGGACGAGATCGGGCGCATGGAACAACTGCACGCGGCGCCGTCGGCGATCCTGCACGACCTGCGCGAGGAGTATGAGGGGCGCACGCGTGATGTGACCGCGACAGTGGAGGCGCTCCGACTCGAGCAGGACGATCTGCGGGCCGAGGAGGCCGAGCTCGCCAGGCGACACGTGCTGCTGGCCGAGAAGGAGGAAGTGCTCGCCGACTTTCACCGGGGCACGCTGTCGGCCGAGGCGTACGACGCGCTGCTTGGCACCATCGACGCACGCCTCGCGACCCTCGACGCCGAGCCCGCCTCCAATGATCGCGCGAGCGAAACGCCTCCCAAAATCAAACTGAACTAGCTGGTTTCACGGACGGCCCCTTCGCCATCCGGTAATCCGAACGAAACGAGTTTCGTGCACGTTGACCTGTAATCCGTGTGCAGGATGCTTCGAATCCCCAAACCCTCTGCGATCTCGACGAACATCGGGGTGTTTTCGATATACCCCACCTGGTCGGGCCGCACCTGGGCGATGTCCAGCGCGAGCCGAAAGACGTCCGCGTCCGGCTTGCGGAGATGGACGAAGCAGGAGGACACGAACGCATCCACGAACCGGGCCAGCTTGAACGTGCCAATCCGATGAGCGTTCAATTCCCGTGCTTCGTTGCTGACCGCGACGATCTTGAGCCCGTGTCGAACCTTGAGGCGCGCGACCAGTGTGATCATCCTGGGGTACGGTTTCGATTGCGCGAACATGAAGCGTCGAAACTGAGCCCGCGTGAACGGTCGCTTGCGATAGAAGACCACCCGACCCAGATATTCTTCGAGCGTCAGCTTCCCCTCCTCGTAGGTGTCGAACGTCAGATGATGCCGATCCTCCATTTCGCTCAGCTGCAGTTTGAAGTGCGCCGCCGCCCGTCTGCGGGCACGGTGATCCCATCCGTTGGTCAGGAGGACACCACCGATATCCAGGAACAGGCAGCGGATTGCCGTCGCGTTCTTCATCGTCTGTCTCGATCACGTCGGCGGGCGCGCCACCAGAATGACGCTGGAGCGCGGACCCACCTGGTACGCTGGTGAATCGCCCAGGAGCGGCTCTTGGTCCGCAACACACAGGTCGTGTGGTGCGGTCTGACACGTGTCCACGGCGAGGTGCCAACGCGCACCATTCGGCGCGTGCGGCAGGGCGAAGGCGGCTTCCTCACCGCTGGCATTGAACATCAGGTACAGCGCGCTGTGTTCGCGTTCGTGAATCAAGCAGGCCAGCCGCTTCTCGTTCGAGTCAGTCCACCGTGGCACGTCCCCGTGGGGGCCAAACCACTGGATCTCGGCGTCCGCGTAGAAGCGCTCTGTACTCAGGATCGGGTGCGTACGACGAAAGGCGATCAGGCCGCGCGTGAAGCGGAAGATGTCCTCGTGCTGTTCCAGACGACGCCAGTCATACCAACTCGTGTCGTTGTCCTGACAATAGGCGTTGTTGTTGCCGCCTTGCGTGCGACGGAATTCATCGCCGCCGAGCAGCATCGGGATCCCGCGCGAGATGAACAGGCTCACTAAGAAGTTCTTGATCTGGCGTGTCCGCACGGCCTCGATCTCGGCATCCGTCGTCTCGCCTTCGGCACCACAGCTGTCGCTGAAGTTGGCGTCCGTCCCGTCGTGGTTGTGTTCGCCGTTGGCGTCATTGTGCTTGTCGCGATAGCTCACCAGGTCGTTCAGCGTGAACCCGTCGTGGCACGTGATGAAGTTGATGCTGCCCTCGGGGCCTTTGCCGGACTTCGTATAGATGTCGGCGCTGCCGCCGATGCGGCTGGCGAACAGACCGAGCATCCCGGCATCGCCGCGCCAGAAGCGCCGGACGTCATCTCGGTACCGGCCGTTCCATTCCGCCCAGCGGCGCTCTGAAAAACTCCCGACCTCGTAGGCGCCGGCGGTATCCCACGCTTCGGCGACGATCTTGATGTCTCTCAAGATCGGGTCCTCGGCGATGCGTTCAAGCAGCGGGGCATTGGCCAGCAAGGTGCCGGCACGATCCCGCCCGAGCACCGACGCCAGGTCGAATCGGAATCCATCCACATGCATCTCGACCATCCAATATCGCAGCGCGGCCAGGATGTGGTCCCGCACCACGGGTGGTTGGCGTTGACGGTGTTGCCGGTGCCCGTATAGTCCCGGTAGTACCGTTTGTCGTCGGCCAGCGTGTAGAAGATCGCGTTGTCGATGCCGCGGAAACAGAACGTCGGACCCCGTTCGTCTCCCTCCGCCGTGTGATTGAACACCACATCCAGAATCACTTCGATGCCCGCCTTGTGACAGGCTCGGACCATTTCCTTGAACTCCAGCTTCTGCTGGCCCACACCTCCCGCACTGCTATAGGACGCTTTGGGCGCACGGAACACGACGGGATCGTATCCCCAGTAATTACGAAGCGATTGGCGTGTGTGCGGGTTCGTGCGCGTGACCGAAGTGTCATTGAACTCCTGCACGGGCATCAACTCCACCGCGGTCACCCCCAGGGTTGTGAGATACGGAATCTTTTCCATCAGTCCCCGGTAGGTGCCCGGATGGTCCACGCCCGACGTGGGATGCCTGGTGAAGCCGCGCACATGGGTTTCGTAAATGACGGTCTTCGACCACGGATGCCGGGGTGGCTGGTCTCCCTCCCAATCGAACGCCTCGTTGAGGAATATGCATTTCGGCGTCGACCTCGAATTGTCCGACTTCGAGGGAACCACGTCTTTCGGCCCCGCCCCGTCGTAGCCGCGGGCGGATTCAAAATCCCAGTGAGGCAGCCGCGTGATCGCCGTCGCGCAGGGGTCGAGCAGAAGCCGATGGATATTGAAGCGATGTCCTTGGCCGGGTTCGTACGGGCCATCCACGCGGTACGCATAGAGCTGACCGGTACCGATCCCCTTCACCCACACATGCCAGACATCTCCGGTGCGGTGGCGCGCGACATCCAGATCGATGACCCGAGCGGGCACGCCGTCGTCAGGATGGTCGAACAACTCCAGTTGGACTCGGCTGGCGTGACGGCTGAACAGGGCGAAATTCACGCCGCCCGCGGTCTCCAGGGTTCCCAGTGGCAGAGGAGTACCCGCCCGCACGTCCGCGCGCTCGGCGATGGCCGCAATGTAGTGGTACAAGTCGCGTGCGGGCGTCGCCATCAGCGTTGCCAGAGGATGCGAGCGGATTCCAAGGGAATCGCCACGCCGGAGCGCTGAGCGAACACGCGCGCCGTGTAGTCGTTCGCTGGACGCGTCGTGGGTACCGTCACGTGATAGACGCAGGGGCGGGCTGGGTCAGTTTGCGGGCGCGCGCACGTCATGTCCTCCCGGACGGGATCGCCGCCGTCCGCTCCGTCCGCATACAGTTCGACGCGTACTGCATTCGAGTCGAGATCGTTTAGAAAGACGTCGACTTCAAACACACTGTGGTCGCCGTTGGTATCGACCCGCACGTCGCCGAAGCGCACCGAGTCCCACTTCCTGTCCACCGCCTGCTGCCACTCGACCAATTGCCTGCCCAGGGCGCCATTGTTCGCCGCGCGCTCACGATAGGCGGCTGCCGCCGGGAGGTAGTGTTGCTCGGTGTATTCGCACACCGTCCGGTTGGCGGAGAAGTGCGGCGTCAACCGCGCCATGCTTTCCCGCATCCGCGCCACCCAGGCTGTCGGAATGCCGTGCTCGTCGCGGGCGTAAAATTCCGGAATCACCGTCCGCTCCAGCAAGTCGTAGAGCGCCTCCGCTTCAACCGCGTCCCAGGCCGGATCATCATCGTGCTCCTGACCATCCCCGAGCGCCCATCCCACTTCAGGGAGGTACGCCTCCGCCCACCAACCGTCCAATTCCGAGAGATTGAGACCGCCATTGACGAGCACTTTCATGCCGCTCGTCCCACACGCCTCCCACGGCCGACGAGGCGTGTTGAGCCAGACATCCACCCCCTGCACGAGACGCTCGGTCAACTGCATGTCGTAATCGCTGAGGAAGATCGCATGCGGACGGACCTCGGGCTGGCGAATGAAGTGGACCCATTGCTGGATCAGCGCCTGTCCCGCCGCGTCCGCGGGATGAGCCTTGCCTGCCAGGATGAGTTGTACCGGACGCTGCGGATTCGACAACAGGCGCAGCAGTCGTGGCGGATCGTGCAGCAGCAGGTTGGGCCGTTTATAGGTGGCGAAGCGCCGCGCAAAACCGAGCGTCAACACGTGGGGATCGAAGAGATGCTTCGCCTCCTCGGGCGCCTCGGGCGATGCCCCGGCGGCGGCGTAATGTCGCGCCAGGCGTTGGCGAGCGTAGTCAATCAGCGACGTGCTGGCCGCCATGCGAAACTGCCAGAGCCTGGCGTCGGAGATGCGGCGGATGTCCTGCTCCAGATGGTCCGTCGGCTTCAGCCAGCGGTCCTTTCCACAGACTTCCGTCCAGAGATCATCGGCTGCGGCCGAGTCCCACGTCGGCATGTGGACGCCGTTGGTCACGTGTCCGACGGGCACGTCGGCCTCCGGCCAGCGGGGAAACAGCGGCGCGAAGAGGTGCCGGCTGACGTGCCCGTGCAAGCGACTTACGCCGTTCACCGCCCCGCTCCCCCGGATGGCCAGATAGGCCATGTTGAACGCCTCAGACGGATCGTTCGGATTCTGACGGCCCATCGCCAGCAGCTCGTGGCGTGTGATGCCGAGTGTCTTCTCGGCATATGTTCCAAGGTATTGTTCGATGAGGGCCGGCGCGAACCGATCAAAGCCGGCCGCCACCGACGTGTGGGTGGTAAAGATGTTCCCGGCTCGCGTCACGGCCAGCGCGACGTCGAAGGGTTGCCCGGAGTCTTCCATGAAACTTCGCGCGCGCTCCAGCGCTGCAAAGGCGGCATGCCCTTCATTCAGGTGACAGACCTCCGGCTTGATGCCCAGCGCGCGGAGCAATCGCCAGCCGCCAATCCCGAGCAGCAATTCCTGCGTGAGGCGCACTTCCGGTCCGCCTCCATACAACTCGCTGGTGATCCCACGATGCGCGGGGACGTTCGCGGCGTCATTGCTATCCAGAAGATAGAGTGTGACTCGGCCGGCCTGCACCTGCCAGGCGCGTACCCAGACCGAGTACCCCGGTAAGGCGATCTCCAACCGCACCCACTCGCCGTTCGGGGTGCGCAACGGCGTGATCGGTAACTGTCCGGGATCGTTGTACGGGTAGAGCGCCTGTTGCGCACCGTCGTGGTCAATCACCTGGCGAAAATAGCCTTGCTGATAGAGCAGTCCCACGGCGACCACCGGCACGCCCAAATCGCTGGCCGCTTTGAGCTGATCGCCCGCGACGTTGCCCAGTCCGCCCGAATAGATCGGGAGCGCTTCGCTCAACATGAATTCCATGCTGAAATACGCGACGGACGTCAAGGGCGCGTGCGGATGCGTGTGCTGAAACCAGGCGGGCGTCTCCGCTGCCTGACGCGTGGCGTGCAGCAGATCATCGATGTTCTTCCGGAAGCCAGGATCGGCCAGCACGCGCTCGAGTTGGTCCCGCGAGACCGTCTGCAGGATCACCCACGGATTCTGCGTGAGTTCCCACAGGATGGGATCGAGCGTGCGCCACACGCCGTCGGTGGCGTGGTTCCACGACCACTGCAGATCCAGGGCCAGCGCGGCCAGGGAATCGAACCCCTCGATTTCCGTGGGGAGCAGGTTGTAGATGGGATGGCTGACACGCGTGCGTTTGGTCATGATGCGACGCCTCGGTCCTTCTCAGGCGACACCGCCAGCGTGTCGCTGACGATCGTCTGGGCTTCCTCGAGGATGCGGCGCAGATGATCCGCTCCCCGGAAGCTCTCTGCATAGATCTTGTAGATATCCTCGGTTCCTGACGGACGCGCCGCGAACCATCCGCTCTTGGCGATGACCTTCACCCCGCCGATAGGCGCGCCGTTTCCCGGCGCGTGGGTCAGGACCGTCTGAATCGGTTCGCCTGCCAACTCGGTGATGGTCACCTGCTTGGGTGAGAGCTTTGCCAACAGGGCCTTTTGATCTGGAGTGGCTGGCGCCTCCACGCGGTCATAGGCCGGCTCACCGAACTCACGCGTGAGGTCGTGGTAGATGCCGCTGGGATCGCGGCCCATCCGCGCGGTGATCTCTGCCGCGAGCAACGCCGCCACGATGCCATCCTTGTCCGTCGTCCACACGGTGCCATCCAAACGGGCAAGGACGCCCCGGCGCTCTCTTCGCCCCCGAAGGCCAGCGACCCGTCGAGCAAGCCGTCCACGAACCACTTGAAGCCCACTGGCACCTCGTAGAGCCTGCGGCCGCGCTTGGCGGTCACGCGATCGATCATCTGGCTGCTCACGACCGTCTTGCCGATCGCTGCGTCGGAGCGCCATGTCGGCCGGTGTTGGAGGAGGTAGGAGACGACGACCGACAAGTAATGGTTCGGCGGCAACAATCCCGCGCTTCGGGTGACGATGCCGTGCCGATCATGGTCGGTGTCACAGGCCCAGGCGACGTCGAAGCGCTCCTTGATGTCGATCAGCCGCTGCATCGCATAGGGCGAGGACGGGTCCATGCGAATCTGGCCGTCCCAATCCACGGTCATGAAACGGAACGTGGGATCGACAGCGTCGTTGACGACGGTGAGGGTCAGTCCATGGCGTTCGGCAAGGGGCCGCCAGTAATGGACCCCGGCGCCTCCGAGGGGATCGACGCCGAGGCTGATCGTCGCGCCTCGAATGACGTCCATGTCGATCACGTGGCCCAGGTCGCCGATGTAGGCCGTCAGGTAATCGTGTCGATGAGTCGTGCCGGCGCGAAGGGCTTGCTCATACGGGCGCCGGCGCACGCCCTGAAGGCCAGCCGCGAGAAACTCGTTCGCCTTGGCCCCAATCCAGTCGGTGACGTCGGACTCCGCCGGGCCGCCGTTGGGCGGGTTGTACTTGAAGCCTCCATCATGCGGCGGATTGTGCGACGGGGTGATCACGATGCCGTCGGCGAGTCCGGTCTTGCGCCCGCGGTTGTACGTGAGAATCGCATGTGAGATGACCGGTGTCGGCGTGTACTCGTCCCGCTCGGCGAGCATGACGTCCACGCCGTTGGCGGCCAGGACTTCGAGCGCGCTCGCGAGGGCCGGCACCGAGAGCGCATGCGTATCCATTCCAAGAAACAGCGGGCCGTCGATCTGGTGCTGCGTGCGGTAGAGGCAAATCGCCTGGCTGATGGCCAGGATATGCCGCTCGTTGAACGCCGTGTCGAAGGACGACCCGCGGTGTCCCGAGGTCCCGAACGCCACCCGTTGCGCCGGCACCGACGGATCGGGCACGTCAGTGTAGTACGCCGTGATGAGCTTCGGCACGTCGACGAGCGTGCCGGGTGCTGGTGGCTTTCCCGCCGATGGGCTGATGTTCATTGCTGTCCTGTCCGGTCGGTCACTGCGCCAGCTGCTTCCGAATCGCCCGCAGCTCGTGTCGTCTGGCGGTATCCGTCTGGGATAGGCCATGTGCAGGCTCTCAAGCGCGTCGAGCATGATCTGAGACACGATCAGGCGCGCGTTGCCCTTGTCGTCGGCGGGCACCACGAACCACGCTGCGTGATGGGTGCTGGTCGCGCCGAGGCACGACCCGTACGCCTTCATGTACCGCGTCCAGTAGCGCCGCTCGTGCATGTCTGAGCGGCTGAACTTCCAGTTCTTGTCCGGCTCGTCGAGGCGCTCGAGAAAGCGCTTGCGTTGCTCCTCCTTCGACAGGTGGAGGAACACTTTGACGATCTGCGTGCCATTGCGATGGAGATGCGCCTCCAGGTCCACGATAGAGCGATACCGCTCCCGCCACATGTGCTTCTCGAGGAGGCATTCGTCGCGCCCATCCGCCGGTCGCCCTTCGGGGCCAGCTCGGCCAGCTCTGGCAGCAGTCGGCCGTTCGCGTCGAAGAGCTCGTCGGCTTTGTAGCTCTTCATCCAGCTCTCGAGCTGTGCGACGTGATCGGGATGCGCGGCATCGACGAGAAGCGGCACCTGGTGCGCCCGGAAGGTCCCCTCGATGGGCAGGCCGTCCACGAACTGGGGTCCGGTCCAACCCTTGGGTGTTTTGAGCACGATCATCGGCCAGCGCGGTCGCATGGTGTCGTTCGTCTGCCGCGCGTGCTCGTGAATGTGCCGGATGTCCTCGATGACGTGGCCCAGAGTGGCGGCCATGAGCTGATGCATCTCGTCCGGCTCGGCGCCTTCCACGAAGTACGGCGTCCAGCCGCAGCCTCGGATGAACTGCTCCAGCTCCTCGTGTTCAATGCGGGCGAGAACGGTCGGGTTGCTGATCTTATAGCCGTTGAGGTGAAGGATGGGCAGCACGGCTCCGTCCGTGATGGGATCGAGCAGCTTGTTGGACTGCCAGGCGGTGGCCAGCGGCCCGGTTTCCGCCTCCCCGTCGCCGATGACGCAGGCGACGATCAGATCAGGGTTGTCGAATGCGGCCCCGAACGCATGGCTGAGCGAGTACCCCAGCTCGCCCCCTTCGTGAATCGACCCCGGCGTTGTCGGCGCCACGTGGCTGGAAATCCCGCCGGGAAACGAGAACTGCTTGAACAGCTTCTTCAATCCCGCTTCGTCCTGGGTGACGTTCGGATACACCTCGCTCCAGGTCCCTTCGAGGTACACGTTGCCCACAATCGCCGGGCCGCCGTGACCGGGGCCGGCGACGTAGAACATGTCCAGGTCGTACTGCTTGATGACCCGGTTCAAGTGCACGTAGATGAAGTTCTGTCCCGGCGTCGTGCCCCAATGTCCGACGACGAGCGGTTTCACGTGCGCCAGTGTCAGCGGCTCTTTCAGCAGCGGATTGTCGTACAGATAGATTTGGCCGACCGACAGGTAGTTGGCGGCGCGCCAGTAGGCGTCCATCCGGTGGAGGAGGTCGGGCGACAGAGGGGTTGGCTGCGGGTGAAGCCGATCCGGCGACAGTGTGTTGGTGTGCATGACTCAAGCCTTCCGAATTGATCCGAGATTGAGGACGCGCGTGACGAGCGTCGCGATCATGAGGTCTTCGTCGGTGGGGATGACCCGTACGGTGACGCGACCATCGTCCGGCGAAATCACCGGGGCATTCTCCGCGTTGCGCGTCGGGTGGAGTTCGATGCCGAGAAAGCCGAGCCCGTCGCAGATCCGTTCCCGGATGTGCGGCGCGTGCTCGCCGATCCGGCTGCGAAGACGAGCGTGTCCACTCCGCCGAGCGCGGCGGCGAAGGCGCCGATCCACTTCTTGGCCTGATAACAGAAAAGCACGACCGCTTCGACCGCCCGGACGTCGGTGGCTTCGCGCGCGAGTAGGTCACGCACGTCGGAGCTGGTACCGGACACGCCGAGTAGCCCGGATTCATGGTTCACCATCCGCTGGAATCGCGCGGCGGTCATGCGCTGGGTGCGCGCGAGGTAGTACACGAGGCCAGGATCGAGGTCTCCCGTGCGGCTGCTCATCACCAATGCGGTGCCTACTGATCGGAGTTGCGGGATGGGGTGCGCATAGAAGGTGAGCGCGAGCAGATAGATGCCGATCTGCGCCAGCTGTGTCAGGAAGAGCACAGACGTGCGGTCGATCATGTTCCATCCGCCCCCAGAAGTGCCTCCTTCACGGTAAGACGCAGCGCCCTGGCAACGACCCAGGAGATAGCCAGCGCGGAACAAAAGGCTGCCGGGGCGGAGTACGCATTCGGAGGGGTTCGGACCTTCCCACTGGTCGGATTGATCGGCTACGCGACGGCCCTGCTGGCGGGCGATGCGTTTCTGCCCGTCGCACTCGGGCTCGCGGTGGTGGCCGCCTTCCTGCTGGTCTGGTACTCTCACAAGCTGCAGTCCTCCGGCACTGCGGGTGTCACTTCGGAAATCTCCGCGCTGACGACTTACCTCGTGGGCGCCCTGGTCGCTCGGGACCGATTCTGGATTGCCACGACCCTGAGCGTGGCGGGCCTGTTTCTCCTCGAACTGAAAGCGGCGCTCGAGGGCCTGACGAAGCGGATCGCGCCCGACGAGGTTCTGACGTTCACGAAGTTTTTGCTGCTGACGGCCGTCATCCTGCCGGTCCTTTCGAACCAGGCGCTCGCTCCCATTCCGATCAATCCGCAGAAGGCGTGGCTCGTGGTCATCGCGGTCAGTGCCGTGTCCTACGGCAGCTATGTCATCCAGCGCGTGACGAAAGGGCAGGGCGGGATCGCGCTGTCGGCCGTGCTCGGTGGCGCCTACTCGTCGATCGTGACCACCGTGGTGCTGGCCAAGCGCGCCGCGCGCGAGGCACGGCCGCATCTGCTCTCGGGCAGCACGCTGATGGCTTCCGGGATGATGTATCTCCGCCTTGCCGCCCTCGTCGGGCTGTTCAATCCACGCTTGTTCGCGCTGCTGGGCATCCCGTTTGTGTTGCTGGCGGCTCTCGCGCTCGGTGTTGGCTGGCTCTGGTCTCGTGTGCCAGATGGACGGCCAGGCGACGTGTCCCGAGAGCTCGAGCCCAGAAACCCTCTGGAGCTCGGGGCCGCTCTACTCTTCGGGGTGCTGTTCCTCGCGATGTTGGTCATCACACACGTCGTCGTCACATATCTTGGCCGCGGCGGTTTGTACTCGCTCGCCGCCGTCATGGGTGTTACCGATGTCGATCCCTTCATCATGGGCCTGACCCAAGCCGCGGGAGGTGTGACGCCGGTCATCTCTGCCGCGGTGGCCATCCTCGTAGCGGCGAGCAGCAACAACCTGGTCAAAGGCGTTTACGCGTACGCTGCGTCGGATCGCAAGACGGGAGTGATGAGCCTGGGCCTGCTGGTCGGCTTGGGCGTCGCCGGCCTCGCGCCGGTCGTGTGGCTTTGGCACCAGTAGGCACGCCCAGCCCATGACCTCGCTGGAGACTCTCGTCCTGAGTCTCGCAGGAGAACGACCGTTTCCCGGGAGAACCTCATGGGCAAACGAAACCGGGGCTGCGCTTGTCGCGCGGACGACCCCGAGATTTATCCCGCGGTTGGCCGTCGAATACCGCCTCGCGATGCATGGGCGGAGGGTGTCCATCGCCATAACCTCGCGGCAGACAATTTCCAGCGCAATCAGTTCGCCGAGAAAGGCGACCGTTCGACGACCCGAGTAGGCGATCGCCCGCGTAGGCGTCGAAATCCGTGTGGAGATGCTGTCGAATGAGCTCGCAGGCAGACCTCCACGTCCAGCTGCAGTCGCATGCCCAGCGCAACCACACCCGGTCAGGCGGCTTGCCGTTCGTAGCGATGGTGCAGACCACCGACTTCGGGTCGCACCACGATGCGGCCAGTCGGTTGGACGGCGCGTTCCACCGGAGCATCCTTGCCGAGCGCGAGGTGTGTCCGAGACCGCTGGTAGTACGCGACGTAGGTCCGAAGGATTCGACGAAGATGCCGCTCAGTGAAGACGATGACGTGGTCCAGACACTCGCGTCGGATTGAGCCGATGACGCGTTCGACATAGGGGTTCTGCCAGGGCGAGCGCGGTGCCGTGCGGACGGCGGTGAGGCCGAAGGCCTCGACCGCCCGACCGAACGCCGCGTCGAAGGTCGTATCGCGGTCGTGGAGGAGGAACCGCACGTGCGTGTCGTGGGGAAAGGCCTCGCGGAGTTGCTGTCGGGTCCAGGCGGACGTGGGGTGCGGCGTCACATTGACATGCAGGATGCGCCGCCGGTCGTGGGCCAGGACAACCAGGACGAAAAGGATCCGGCAGGTGAGCGTGGGCACCGCGAAGAAGTCGATGGCGACGGTCGAGCCGAGATGGTTCTCGAGGAACGTCCGCCAGGTCTGTGAAGGTGGCGTCCGCCGGCGGGGCATCAGCCGGGAGATCGTCCGCTCAGACACGTCGAATCCCAGCTTCAACAACTCGCCGTGAATCCGCGGCGCGCCCCAGAGTCGGTTCGTGAGGGCCATCTCTCGGATCAGGCGTCGCACGTCGGCGCCGACCGGCGGACGGCCGCCCCTCGGACGCGACCGTCGGGTCCAGTACCACGCGAAGCCGCGGCGATGCCAGGCGATGACCGTGGCGGGTCGGACGATCACCAAGGCGGACTTCCAGTCCGTCCAGGCCAGCCGGAGGCCGAACCAGAACAGCCGATCCGACCAGCGAACGGTCGGCTTGGGACGGGTGCGACGGTAGACAGCCAACTGCTGCCGCAGCGCCAGGTTCTCAAACACGAGACTGCGATGTCGACTCGCCACAGTGATCAGGAGCCGAGCAATCTGGATGACGCGGACGACCCTGGTCCAGCATAGCCGGCTCGGCAGATGTGGCTAAGCCCGCGTTCTTTCGCTGTGAGGTTTTGGCGAACCACAGGTTGGCGATCAAGTTCTGGCGACCACAGGTGTTCCCGCCTGACACCAACACCTGGCATTCCCGATCCTCCGGCCAACCGCTTGGCACCGCCGTCGAACGGCCATCGGATCCCAACCGGCTACACGGCGACACCGAGCTCGTGCTCCGTGGACGCCGCCACGACTATCACTTCGTGCCACGCGTCGCGTGACGCGATTCCCGAAGTGCGTGTGGAGTTTTTTGCGGACCACAGGCGGCGCCAGCGTCTCTTCAGCGCGGCACCGTTCCGGCAAGTCGATTCTGCAGCAAGCCACGCAGGGTGGTAGCGTCGCCAAGAAGAGGAGGAGCTGACCGGCATTCTGCGGCCACACGGTCTGTTTCGACCAGCGCCTCGGCGAGCCTCCCCAGGGCGACCAGCGCCGACACCATTTCCAGGCGGATTGCGCACGCTTGAAGCGGCGGCGTGCCGTGAAGGTGAAAGTCCGGCCGGCCGTTTGTCCGGGGCCGGTCGGGATCGGATCGCAGGAGACGCCGATACTCCTGCTCCGCTTCGGCGAAGCGGTCCATTTTTAGCAGGGTCTCGGCTCTGGAGCGCATCGCCGCGTGGCGCCAGTCGGCCGCGAGCGTTTCGTCCTCGGCGACGCGCGCGTATTGCTCGATCGCTTCGCCATACTTCGCCTGCTGCTGGAGGACGTCGCCGAGCCTCATTCTCGCTATTGGATCGTCGGGCTCCCTATCGACGGCGCGCCTCAACCAAGCCGCCGCGTCCGCCCATCGCTGGTCCCGGATGGCGACGTTGCCCATCTGCACCGTATCCGAGGGCGGTAGGGTCGGATGTGCGGGAACCGATAGGACACCGGCCGTCATTAGCACCAGTCCCACAGCAGCAGCCAGAAGCGCCCTCCAGCGGCCGTGCGTTTTCGGCGGGGATACCCAGCAGGACCCCGCGACCGGGAGAAGCAACAGGATAGCGGGGAGGCGATATCGTGCGGTGTTGAAGAACAGGATCGGCGTGAGAGCCCATGTGGCAGAGAGCAGAAGAAGCGGAGCCGCTTCACGCGCGCGTTTGCCATCGAGAAGCACGAGGCCGGCCCCGATCAGCGGACCAATCAGGATGAACGGGAATACGAACGAGGCCATCCGGGGTGTGAGTAGCGCGAGCACGGGTGAGTAGGCCCTCGCCTGCCCGATTCGCCGGTTGTTCGAAATTTCATAGCAAGTAAGCAGCAAGGCCATCTTGCGCCCGAGACGTACAACTGCGCGCACCGGGTCGCTCACAAAGCTCAGCCTTGCCTGCCGAACGAAGAACGACTGATGATCGGCGCCTCTTTTCCAGCCCAGATCCGATGGGGCGGTGTCCAGCCGAGTCCACGCCAGATCCGGGTGCCAATTTCCGGAAGTCTGATCGAAGCCCGGATCGTTGCCCATGAACAGGTTGATACCGCCGTTCCAGGAGACGATCACGGGGTCCCGTTCCAGCACCGCATTGCGCGCCGTGACGGGCGCGATGACCAGCGTTGCCGGTAGGAGCACCATCCAACCGGCGCGCCACGGACTCCAGCGCTTGCCGTTGGTCGCCAGCATGCCCCAAAAGAACAGGACCGGCAGAGTCAGCAGGCCGTTGGCCCGCGTGATCGAGACCAGCCCCAGCAGAAGGCCAGCTGCCTTGAGGCTTCCGCGCGGTGAGCGTGACGTCGCGGCCGCCACCAGCCGATCGCCCGCTGCGAGTAGCAGAAATGTGACGACCGGGACATCCAGTAGCGTCGCATCGAAATACACGGCGGGGCCATATCCCGCTGCCACAAGGCCCGCGGCCCAGGCTGCTTTGTAACCACAGAGGCGATCTGCAATCCGCGCGATGAGCCACACCGAGAGCGTCCCGAGAATGACGGAGAGGAGGTAGCCAGCGATCAGGCCACCTTTGTCGCCGAACAATGCCAGCCCCGGCGCCAGGGCGTACGAATAGAGCGGCCCCTTGTAAAACGCTCCGGTTCCAGGCAATAGCAGGCCCAGACGGAGGATCTGGCGCGCCTGCGACACGTGAAACCAGGAGTCCACTACGGGCGACAGAAAGAGTGGATCTCTGGCGGCGAGGAAGCCAAGGTGCGCCAGTCGAAGAACGGCGGCTACGGCGGGCGGAACCACGAGGTGCCACGGCAGACGGGGCATCTTCACAAGGCCCGGCGCGGTCCGAGTCGCGATGGCGGTTGCCGTCCGGCGCGTTGCCAGGATGTGGCGACGAGATTGGTGGATCTTCGGCACGCGCCCGAGCTTCTGTTCCAGCTGTCAAGACCGTCGGCGGTTGAGCACGGCAGCGGGCGCGGAGCCCCTCCAGTAGGGCGGCGAGCAAGCGGCGCCGCCATCGCAGTCGCGGTAGCACGGTACCGCAGCGTCGATCGTCGAATTACATGCGCCGTTCGCCAGCAACAGGGTTAGGCGCGCGCGGCGCGCGTCCTCCGCGTGAATATTGAAGCTGCGGAACGCCGTTGGAGTCTAGCCCCTTGATCGGTCGTCGACGTTGTCGCCATCTGGCGCGACAGAGTCACCAGTACGGCCTTCGTCGAACAACGCATTGGCAGGCGCGGGTCGACCAGTGCCAATGTGAGTCCGCGGGACGGCGATTGCCTCGATACAACCGGCGGCGCCGACCGCGTCGAATCACGCGCATCGACAGGTCGAACCGGGGTCCCTCGTCATCGACAGTCGAGGCACCGCGGGTGTCGCAGCCGTCGCGTCGCTCGTCCCGTTCCCAGGCGCCGGTTTGATCGGAAGATCGGATGGGCCGCGGCGAAGGCGTGTCCGGCTCCTTCGTGTTGTACTGCTATTTCGCTGTCGCAAGGCGCCCGCCGAGAGGCGTTTCCAACAGGACGCCGTATTCACGGAGGATCTGCCTAATCTCCGAGCGCCCCAGGAACATGCGGAATTGGAGAGACTTAGAGACAACGTCGGCACACATCCGATCCATCGTGAACGCGCGCCGCAAATGAACCACTGTGGGAGTCATTTCACCAATACGCGCATATGTGGACGCGACGCTCAGTTCCAATTGAGGGCTCGCGTTCGTTGCAACCGCCCCCTCCAGATCGCGTGTGCCCGCAGCGATGTCACCGCCCATTATCTCGAGCCATCCCCGCAGCAGCGCGGCGCCGATGGGGGCGATTCTTGATCTATTAAGCGCTTCAAAGTCTCTTGTTGCGGCTGCCAGGTCGCCCTTTGCGACCAGGCGACTACCCCGATTGAGCAAGAAGGGTGATTCGTCGCTGAAACGAGTGATTGATCGATTCAGCAGATCGAGGCACTCCTCGTATCGGCCGAGGTGGCGTAGATTCGCTGCTCGGTTTTCGATCGCGATCGTTAGGTCAGGCTTGAGATCAAGCGCGTGGCGATAGTAGATGTCGGCAAGCTCGGGGTCTTCCCGGCGACCCTTGCACGAATAGATGGTTGCGCTGAAGTAATCACCGACCAATGCGTGGGCCTCGGCTGCGAGTGGATCGATCTCGATGGCGCGCTGCGCCTCCGAGAGCCACAGCGGCATCTCTCGCCGCGCACGGGCAGCCAACGCGAGGGCTATGTGCGTATCTGCGGAATCCGGCGTAAGCGCCGCCGCGCGCGCTGCGCCGGCTGTCGCCTTGGCAATCTCGCCGGTACACCACCCCAAACCGGCTCAGCCAGACGGCCTGTACGTCTTTGCAAGCAAGGCCCACGCGGATCCGTAGTCTGGCTCGCGCACCACGGCGCGTTCGAGCACCGGTGCAGCGTCCTCATACCGGCGGGCACCGTACAGCGATAGACCTTCCGCATAGGCCACGTATCCCTGAAGATTCGGCGAATCGCGGTTCCTGGTAGGCTGGACGCCCGGCCCGCCGACGATCGCGACGGTTGTCAAGGCCGCCAGGGCGCCGATGCCGGTGGCCCGTGCCGACCGCAATATCGAACGCCACCGATGGCCGCCCGCCATGAGAGTTTCGGACGCGTGGGCCGGAACCGGCACCGTTCGGAGCTGGAGCCATTCGTCCAGCTCGAATCGATACGCGTACGGCGTGGCGCGCTTTTGGTGCTTGTGACGATGAATGGCAGGTGCTCGGCCTGTTCCATCGTTGGGCGGTGCGGAGGTCGTGTCCGAGGTAGTTGGCGATGGCCTTCCAGCCCTCCAGACGGTCGGTCACCAAAGCAATCAGAGAGCCGTCGCCGTCGAGTGGCACAATCCCCCCTAGGCTACCGATTTGGTGGCTGGAAGAATCATACCCTCGAACTGTCGAACGGCAAATAGCGGCGACTGACCATGTCGCTTCTTGTCGCTTGCGCTTCCAACAGCAAACACCAAGCTTCTACGCCATGGCGAAGAGTCGGCTGGACCGAAAACGCTCGGACGAGCCTAGTGTCCACTGCGTTGCTCCGGAAGCTCGCCGCGTCCCACACGAGGTCGAGCAGTGGCCTTGCAATCATGACCATTTTGGTCGGAAGCTTTTCTCGTCGACGACCGCGCTCGCGTCGGCCCAGTCGGCGCGGGCATCGGCCGCAGCCAAATGTTGGCGCGCCGCCCGGGCGAACAGTATATGTGGAAGACCATCAACAACGGTACAACGTGGACGTCGATATTCGACGATCAGGGGCCAGTTCGATCGCGACATCGCGATCGCGCCCGCGCATCCTGACGTGTGTGGATGCGGGAACTGGCGAACCGAACAACCGGCAGAGCTTTCCAGGTCTCCGTGCGCATGTGAGGGTGCAGTCTTGTTGACCGTATGGAGAAGTAGGTGAAAGCTAGACCGTTGGCCCGTCTCTAACGCGGGCGCCATATGGCGCCACACCGTACGAGTACGGCGTTTGTCAGTCACACCCGTTAGTTTTGCCCTCAGGAGTGGTGCTGTCATGAACGACAAACGGACGCATTGGCTTGCGATCAGCGCATTGTGTGCGCCGATGGTGCTGTCATCGGTCACAGGTTGGGGCTCGGACCACGGACCAATCCGGCATCGAAGGCAAAATCGTCGACCAGTCCGGAGCCTCTGTCCCTGGTGTCACCGTCGCCGTCGAAGCCCTGCCCTTCAGCGCCCACAAATGATGGCCGGTTCTAACGACAACGGGAACTACCGCTTTACGGCGTTGCCGAACGGCGTCTACACGGTCACCTTCGAACTGACAGGATTGCCGACGATCGAACGTAAGGATGTCCGCCTTGACGTGGGGTTCGTCGCCACGCTGGACATGAAGATGGTCCTTGGCGCTGTGTCGGAAACCGTCACCGTCACCGGCGGGGCCCCGGGCGTGGACGTCCGCACGACGGGGGTGAGTTGCCGACTTTTGGCAAGGAGGCGCTCGAGACGGTGCCGACGTCACGGAGCATCTGGCAGGTCATCGACATGGCCCCGGGAATGCGCAACACGACCACGACGCCTGATGTCGGCGGTAGCATGACCGGCACGCAGGAAACCTTCAGCGACGCCCGATCTTCCCGCGCCGGCAACAGACCGACCGTCGAAGGGATCGACGTCCACGACACCGCCGGGGACTCCTCGTTCTACTACGACTTCGGGGCGTTCGACGAGGTGCAGGTCAAAGCGATGGGCAATGATGCCGAGATCCCGCTGCCGCTGGCACCCAACTCATCACCGTGATCAAGTCGGGCGGTAACACATTCACCGGCAAAAGCCTATTTCAATCGAGGATCCGAAGCTTCAGAGCAACAACATCGACGACGCGCTGCGGGCCACGGGTGTAACAGCTGGCAATCCGCTTAAGCGCTATTTTGATTTCAGCGCCGACACCGGCAGGCCAATACGCGGGACCGGCTGTGGTTCTGTGGGGCGATACGCCCGCCAGCGCATCAGGAGTCAGTCTGATCGGATTCGCCGGCGACGACTTAGCGACCGAACAACAAAGCAAGTTCACGGGCCAGTTGACGAACCGGCAGAAGCCGTCGGTGTCGTTCCAGTCCACGAACAAAGACTACCCCCAGCGTGGCGGCAGCACCTTCGTCCCGCCGGAGTCGAGGACAAATCCATCAGACGCTGACGCCCGTTCGTCACGAAAGCGGAGTGGACGATGACACCGTCGAACCGCGCGCTGGTGGACTTGTTGGTCGGCCGGATGCACTGGAACTCCAACTGGGACGCCGCGGCCCCCGGGATCAGGTCCGGCCCGCTACGATACGGCAACGCTCATGTACAGCGGCACGTCGTTCTTCAACGACACCAGCAACTAGAACGCAGAACCTGCAGTTCACCGGAAACTTCAGTTACTACAAACAGAACTTCCTGGGGGGGAACCACGACCTCAAGGTGGGGTTCGAAGGGATGGGCGTTACCTACAGCCGCTCAGTGGGCGAGCGCGAATCTGATGGCGACTACCTGTTGTCTTTCCAGAGGGGCGCTCCCTTTCAGATCGTGACCTACAGCATTCCCTTCCAAGGCAACGAGCGATATGCGGTCCGCAGTTGGCCTTCATCAAGGATACGTGGGCGATCGGCGACCGCCTGACCTTCAACCTTGGCGTGAGGTTCGAGCGATATCACGTGACGAACCGCCGCAGGACCATCGGCGGGATCTTTTCAGCCGGTTCCTCGTATCCGTACGAAGGAGATCCTCGTGTGGAGGGGTGTGCAGCCGCGAGCCGCCCTCGCCTATGCGCTAACGCCGGACAAACGCACGGTCGTGAAGGCCACGGTCGGACGTCGGCTATGTCATCAACGCGGACTACGGGCTGACTTACAACTCCAATGCTCTCGTTAAGACGACTTACGGGTGGAACGACCAGAACGGCAACAAGGACTACAACCCGGGCGAACTGGGCGCGTTCGTGAGTCAGACCGGCGGGAGCAGCAATATCCTCAATCCGGATCTCCAGTCGCCGCAGGTGATCGAGGCTACCGCCATTGTTGAACGCGAGTTGTTGAGCAACTTCTCGGCCCGCGTCAGCTACGTCTACAAGAGGGAGTATAACCTCTATCAAACGATTAACGTCGCGCGTCGGTTCGGCGTTTTCGACGTTCCCATCACGACGGTCGACCCTCGTCAGGATGGTGTGGTCGGCACTGCGGACGACGGGAAGGCGATCACGTATTACGATTACAGTCCGGCCTATCGCGGCTCCGCCTTCCAGCAGAACTCCGATACCAACACGCCGGGCTACTCGGATCACTCGGAACAACCTTGAGGTGGTGGTGAACAAGCGGCTCTCGCACCGCTGGCAGCTGTTGTCCTCGTTCCTCGCTACCAAGAAGAACATCTGGCAGACCCAGGACTTCGCCATGACCCACGACGACGACCAGAGGGGTGCCGATGGATCCGAACGTCGCCAACTTCTTTCCCAAGGATGAAACCTGGGAGTGGGCGTTCAAGGGATCCGGGAGCTATCTCTTCCCGGGCAACATCCTGGCGGCGGCATTCTTCAGCCGCAACAGCGGCACCGCGGTACGCGCGAACCGCACGGTTCACGACAGGCCTGACGCAGCTGAATCGCTGACGCTGCTGATGGAGCCGACGGGCAGCCAGCGTCTCCCCAGCATCAACCTACTAAATCTGAGGGCTGAGAAGCGCGTGAAACTCCGGAAAACCGAGGCCGCCTTTCAGCTCGATCTGTTCAACGCGACAAACTCGAACGTCACGAGCAGCGTCATCGCCCGTTCCGGGGTCGACTTACGGCAACATCCTGTCCATCCTCCCTCCGCGGATCGCGCGGGTCGGGGTGACGTTTATGTACTGAGCTCGGCGCAGCACGGAATCTGAGGACGGGTGAGTCGCGCACGGATGAACAACCAAACTCGTAATGGAGCGAGGCATGAAGAAGCACAGCATCATCGCGCTTTCACTTCTCTTTCTTTGGGTAATTGGCACGCGGACGGCCGGCGACGACGAGGAGTGCACGTCGGTCGTGGCCACGGCCGCGGGGACGGTGGACGGCGCACCGCTGCTCTGGGAAAAACCGGGACAACTGAAGAAACCTGCCTACGCTGAACAAGGTCGTGTTCGTCGAGGAGCACCCCTACAGCTATCTCGCGCTCGTCAACGCCGACGCAGACAACGGGCGAATCGCGTGGGTTGCGCTGAACTCGGCCGGCTTCGCGGTAGCGAATACCGCGACCGACAACCTTCCAGCGTCCACGGCACTGGGCTCGGGGACGCCCTCGAGCGTGAACCCAGGGCTCATTATGGCCGACGCGGCCCGGACCTGCGCCACGGTCGACGACTTCGAGTGGTTCCTCACGCACAACCTCGGTCGCGAGACGATGACCCGGTCTAACTTCCTCGCGCTCGACGCCCGTGGCAACGCGTCCATTTTCGAGACTCACTCCCGCGGGTTCAAGCGGCTGAACGCATCCGAGACGCCCGAGGGTGGATCGGGGAACACGAACTTCTCGCGCAGCGGTGAACCAGACAAGGGCCACGGCTATCTCCGATTCGACCGCGAGGCCGTATTGCTCAAGGCCGCGCCGAGCGGCCGACTCTCCACCGACTACATCCTGCAGATGCTGTCGCGCGACCTCGGCCATCCTCTGCTGCACAACCCGGCACAGTCGGAATGGGCCAAATTCCCCTCAGAGACGCCAGTCTGGCTGCACACCAACTACACGATTGATCGGCCGAGCACCGCCAGTGCCACCGTCATCCACGGAATCAGACCTGGCGAAGATCCGTCGCACACGACAATGTGGGTGGCACTGGGCGAGCCGCTGACGTCGATCGCGGTTCCGCTCTGGGTGGCGGCCGGCCAGCCGCCGGCGGAACTGTGGGAGGGAAAGGATGCGGCGCTGTCGCTCGAATCGGAGCGGCTCAAGGCGCTGTTGCGGCCGCTCAAATCGACCGAGCGTCTGGAGTATCTCGATCTGACGCGGCTCGACAACGCCTCCGGTACCGGATGGCTGCCGATGACACTGGCGGCGGAGCGGGGAGATCTAAAGCAGGCGGACGACCTGCTCAAGAAGAACCCGTCGGAGAAAAAAATGGCAGAGTTAGAAGGCGGCGCACACGCTGGCCGTGCTCAGGAAGGCGGGGTTGCAGACCACGGGAACGAAAGTAGGCCCCGGGGCGGCGATCCGAGGTCGACAGATGTCTCGGGGAACAAAGCCCTCGTGAAGCGGAGTCAAATTGATGCGTACCACAAGTGCCCGTATCCCACGCCGCTTGTCAGCCGTGCTTTCGCGGGTATTGGTATACGCCGGCCGGATCGCAGTCGTCGTCATTGCATTGAACTGGCTGAGCCTTGCCGCAGCCGCCGTCAACGTCCAGCACAAGGTCACGAGTCCCAAGGAGCAATGGCGGCACGACATTGGCGACGACTATCTTGCTCGCCAACTACACGCAGCTCGAAGGCTGGTGGAAGAAGCTCGCCGCCGAGTCCGACCGCATGAAGCTGGTCGAGATCGGCAAGACCGAAGAAGGGCCGCTCCGCAATACATGGCCATCCTCATCGTCGCCCGAAAATCAGAAAAAGCTCGCCCACTACCAGGAAATCGCGCGCCGGCTTGCCCTTGCCGAAAAATCTCACCGACGAGCGAAGCCCACGCGCTCGCCCGCGAACCCCGGCAAGGCGGTGGTCTGGATCGACGGCGGCCTGCATGCCACCGAGGTGCTCGGTGCCAACCAGCTCCTCGAACTGGTCTGGCAATTCACCTCGATGATGATCCGGAAACACTGCGGATCCTCAATGATTGATCATCCTCGCCGTGCAGGTCAACCCTGACGGGATGGAGTTGGTGGCCGACTGGTACATGCGCAACCCCGACACGCTGCGACGCAGCATGGTGGCCTGCCACGCCTCTATGAGAAGTACGCCGGCCATGACGACAACCGCGACTGGTATCGCAACGCCCTGCCGGAAACACGCAATGGCTCCCGGATCCAGTACTGGACCTGGTATCCACAGATCATCTACAACCACCACCAGACCGGCCCGACGGGATCAGTGATGTTCACGCCGCCGTTCCGCGATCCGTTCAACTACTACTTCGATCCCCTCATTCCCACCTCGCTCGACTGGGTCGCGATGGCGATGCAGCGCCGCTTCGCGTCCGAAGGAAAGGGCGGTATCGTCTCCAAGAACGCCTCGAGCTATTCGACCTGGTGGAATGGCGGGCTGCGTACGCCGGGTACTTCCACAACATGATCGGCATCCTCACGGAGGCGATCGGCAATCCGACGCCCGAAACCATCCAGCTCACCCTGCAGCGCCAGCTGCCGAGCGGTGATGGCGTCTTCCCGGTGCAATGGGGACCGTGGCATTTCCGCCAGTCGATCGACTACTCGATGACGGCCGATCGCGCCATCCTCGACCTGGCGTCGCGGTACCGCGAGAACGTGCTGTACAACATCGACGCCATGGGCCGAAATTTCGTCGAGCGCGGCACGAACTCCTTGGACCACACGCCCAACCGCGTCGCGGCGGAGAAGGCCGAGATCAGCCGGGGGAACGAAGCCGGGAACGCGGCCGAGGCGGTGGGCGCCGGCTGACCCTTGCCAACCAAATCAACGATGTATTCCGAGATGCTACGCGCCCGGAGCATCGCGATCCGCGCGGCTACATCATTTCATCCGACCAGCCCGATTTTCTCCCTGCCACCAAGTTCCTCAACGCGCTCATCAAAGCCGGTGTGACCATTAAGCGCGACGCTGAGGCGTTCACCGTTACCGGCAAGCAATACCCGGCCGGATCCTACGTCGTGAAGTCGGCTCAGGCGTTCCGCCCCCACGTGCTCGACATGTTCGAGCCGCAGGATCATCCGAACGATTTCCAGTATCCTGGTGGCCCCCCGATGGCCGCCCTAGGACAACGCCGGCTACACCCTTGCACTCCAGATGGGCGTGAAGTTCGACCGCATTCTTGACGGGTTTGAGGGCCCGTTCGAGAACCTCCCGGATGTCGTAAAGCCGCCGCCCGGCCGCGTCACGGAGGTGGCCGGCGCGGTGGGCTACGTCGTGAGCCACCACGTGAACGACGTCGTCGTCGCCGTCAACCGCCTGCTCAAAGCGGGCGAGGACGTGTACTGGGTTCGCGACCGCAGTTGGCACAGCACCGACGGAACGGGCGTGATCTTCGTGGCGGCCAAACCGACGACGCTGGCGATCCTGCGCCAGGCCGCGGATATCGGGCTTAGGTTCACGGCTGTGACCGAACGACCGCATGGCGGTCTTTTGGAGCTGCGGCCAGTGCGCATCGGACTCTGGGATCGTTACGGTGGATCGATGCCGTCCGGTTGGGTTCGGTCGTTGTCGGCACGATATGAACCCCCGTACGAACTCGTCTTTCCTCAGGCACTCGATGCCGGCAACTTGCGCGCGAAGTTCGACGTCCTGATCATTCCGGACGGCGCCATTCGCAATCCGGACGCGACAGGTGGCGGGGAAGGTGCGTTCAATCAGCAGCCGAGGGCCGAAGACATCCCACGGGAGTTCCGGGACCGTCTCGGGCGCATCACCCCAGAGAAAACCATACCGCAACTGAGAAAGTTCGCCGAAGACGGCGGAACAATCGTGGCGTATGGGAGCTCAGCGGCGATCGGATCGATGTTGGGGTTGCCCGTGAGCAATCACCTCGTTGAAATGGTGGACGGCAGCGAGCGACGGCTGCCGGCGACGAAGTTCTATATTCCCGGATCGATCCTCCGCGTCGCCGTCGACAACACAAGCCCGCTCGCCTTTGGTCTCGAGAAACAGCTCGACGTCTTCTTCAACAACAATCCGGTTCTTCGACTCGGGCCGAGCGCGTCGCTGGCCGGCGTGAAAGCGGTCGCGTGGTTCGACGCGCGCGAGCCGCTGCGCTCGGGGTGGGCGTGGGGGCAGCACTACCTGCAAGGCGGTACCGCCGCCATCGAGGCGACCCTCGGGAGCGGAAGATCCTGCTCCTCGGTCCGGAGATTACGTTTCGGGGACAGCCACACGGGACCTTCAAGCTCCTCTTCAACGCGGTGTATTACGGTGGCGCGCAGGTTGTGAGCCTCGACGCTACGACGACGCAGGCGGCAGTCTCCAAGGACTAACCATATGTTCGGAGTTCGGCGCATCCAATCGATTGGCATCGCAGCCGTCCTGGCGGCGACCTGTGCCATGACCATGACGACGGTTACCGCGCAGCGCGAGGGGGCGGCATCGCATCCCTACGCCACTCCACCAGCCGAGCAACTGAAACGTGTCGAGGCCAAGAACGGCGTCGTAACCTCGGCAAACGGCCTCGCGAGCGAGGCCGGGTTGGAGATGCTGCGCAAAGGCGGCAACGCAGTTGACGCGGTCGTCGCTACCGCCTTCGCGATTGGCGTCGTCGAGCCCGAGATGTCGGGCCTCGGCGCGAGTGGCGCTGCCGTCGTCTGGATGAAACGCGATGGGAAACCGATGTACCTGGACTTCTACGCCGCGCAGCCGGCGGACTCGTGGCGTGGTCACACAACCCCGGCGCGCCGTCCTCAGCAGCCGGAGGGGCAGCCGCCTGCATCCGGCGCGGATCAGGAGCCTGGATCATCTCTAGGGACCGCGCCGGGCGACCTGCGCGTTGTCGCGATTCCTGGCGATGTGGTTGGACTGCTCACGCTGCTCGAGAAATTCGGCAAGCTATCGCGCGAGCAGGTCATGGCGCCCGCAATCCGGCTGGCCGACGAGGGCTTTCCTGTTGGTCAGATTCTGGCCGCCTTTATCGAGAGCGGCCGCGCGAAGATGAAGCCGTTCCCAAAGGCGCTTGATTTGTATTTTCCGGACGGCAAGCCGTTGGCGCCGGGAGTAACGCTCAAAAACGCCGATCTCGCCGAATCGCTCCGTCGCGTCGCTCAAGAGGGACGGCGGGGCTATTACGAAGGACCGATTGCCGAGGCGCTTATCGCGACGCTCAACGCCGGTGGCCACCCGGCGACGTCGGTGGATCTCGCTGCATTTCAGCCGCAATGGAAACGTCCGCTGTGTTCGGAGTACCACGGCCGGGCCATCGTGTCGGCCGCGCCGCCGGAGACGGGGATGCAAGTCCTGCACACGCTCGAACTGCTCGAGCCGTTCAACTTGAAGGCACTGGGTCTCCCGACACGCTCCGCGCCAGCGTTTGATGTGCTCGTGTCCGCTCTCCGTCTGGGCCAGGCGGCGGCTCGCGGCAATGCCGACCCCAACTGGGTGCCAGTTCCCGCGAATGGAATTTCGTCGGCGCCGTTTGCCGCGTCGCGCAAGGCGCTCGTGGGAACAGGCGCGGCCCCGAAGACGATTGAACCCGCTGATGCCCGTTCGTTCGACACGACACCAGCGTCAGGGGAGTGCGCGAGATACGAACCCTACGCCGCCGCGCCCGCGGTACCGACGTCCACGGCGGCGTGGGCACCTCGAATGCCGGAGAGCGAGGGACTGGAGGAACAGCCCGGCGAGACGACGCATATGTCGGTCGTTGACAAGGACGGCAACGCCGTTTCCCTGACGCAGACTAACAGCAGCGTGTGGGGCAGCGGCGGCTTCACGAACGGGTTTTTCCTGAATGACTCGGGGTTTCGGTTCACCGACGTGGACATCACTACGCCGTCGCGCAGCCGTTGGCGGATCCGCTCGACGACCATTTCACCGACGATCGTGCTCCAGAACGGCAACGTGCAGATGGTTGTGGGGGCGCCCGGAGGCGGGCGCATCCCCACGGAGATTGCGCAGGTGATGGTCTACACACTCGACTATGGCATGGACCCGCTCGATGCGGTGCTGATGCCCCGCATCTTCCCGTCGGCGCAGAACCCGCGCGTCCAGCTCGAGCACGGCTTCAGCCCGCAGTTGCTGCACGACGTGCGCGCAATGGGATACGACCCGGTGCCGCCGACGCCGGGTTATGCACGGCTCTACATGATCGTACGGCGAGGCGACAGATGGATCGGCGTCGCCGATCCACGTCACGACGGCGAGCCGCGAGGGTATTGAGCCCGACCCACGGCGACCTGGGACCGGCCCTCCGAGGCACATTGACATTCATGAGCAAGGGGTGAGTCTTATGCGCTGCAGAGCTGCAACAGTGCAGGCACCACGCTATGTTTCTCTTGCCGTTCTCGCGATGATCGTGGCGAACTGCGGTGGTCAACCGGCGTCGACAGGCGCGGCGGGACCACCGGACTCGACGCCGATGAGTAATCGCGCGGTCTCGGCTCGTGGCGCCGACGACCCGTTTCTCAAGAACCTGCCCGTCCGGTCCATCGGGCCCGCCGTTATGGGCGGGCGCCTCGATGACGTGGCCGTCGATGAGGACAACCCGTCGACGTTCTATCTCGGCGCGGCGAACAGCGGCGTCTGGAAGACAACGAATAACGGCACGACGTGGACGCCGATCTTCGATGATCAAGGCGTCAGCTCGATTGGCGATATTGCGATTGCCCCGAAGCATCCGGAAATTCTTTGGGTTGGAACCGGCGAGCCAAACAATCGTCAGAGCACGACCTACGGGGACGGCGTCTACAAGTCCGTCGACGGCGGTCAGACGTGGTCACACATGGGCCTGCGCAATACGGAGCACATCGGCCGGATCTTGATCGATCCCGCCGACCCGAGCGTCGTGTACGTCGCCGCGCAAGGACACTTGTGGGGAGCGAACAAAGAGCGCGGCTTGTTCAAGACGACCGATGCCGGAGCGACGTGGTCCAACGTGCTGTTTGTCAACGAAGACACCGGCGTGACCGACGTCGCGATGGCGTCGAACGACAGTCAGATCCTTACACGGCCACGTACCAGCGCCGTAGGACCCCATGGGGATTCAACGGAGGCGGGCCATGGAGCGGGATTCGCAAGACGACTGACGGCGGCAAGACCTGGACAACGCTCGCAGGCGGCCTGCCCTCCGGGGACGTTGGTCACATCGGGCTCGACGTGTGCCGCTCGCGTCCGAGTACCGCGTACACGCTCGTAGAGCACAAGACGGCTGGCGGAGTCTACCAATCGCTTGATGCGGGTGCGACCTGGAAGCGGATGAGCGACGTCAACAATCGGCCGATTTACTTCAGTCAGATTCGGTGCGACCCGAACAACGATCAGCGCATTTACGTCCTAGGCGCGCCGTTCTACATGTCCAACGACGGCGGCAAGGCCTTCGTCGATCCCGGCACCGGGCTGCCCGGAGCAAACCGTGCGATGGGCGCCATCTTCGACACGGGCGTCCATAGCGATTTCCACGCGCTGTGGATCGATCCGCACAATTCAGAACATCTGGTTCTAGGCGGCGATGGAGGATTGTATGTCTCTTATGATCACAGCATCAGCTGGGATCACGTCAATAACATCCCGCTAGGGGAGTTCTATGCAATCGGCGTCGACATGCGGAAGCCGTATTCCGTGTTCGGCGGCATGCAGGACACGCATTCCTGGGGCGGCCCGACCGCTACACGGTACTTCTCCGGCATCGGTCCGGGCGATTGGTATCAGTTGGATTCCAACGACGGTCAGTACCACCAGGCCGATCCGAGTGACCCCAACACGATCTACACCGGAAACACCAACGGGAGCCTGATACGGTTCGACGCTCGAAGCGGCGATCGCCGGCGAATCACGCCGCGACCCGGTCCTGGCGAAGCGCCTTATCGTTTCAATTGGACATCGCCGCTGCAGATTTCGCCTCATGATCGTAAGAAGATCTATCTGGGCGGGAACCGGCTGTTCATTTCGACGGACCGCGGCGATACCTGGAAAGGCACAGAGGACCTGACGAAAGCGGAGGATCGGGAGAAGTTTCCGATCATGGGGGTGCTGCCGTCGCCGGACATGCTGTCGCGGCACGACGGTATCGCGGCGTGGGGAACGATCACAGCGTTCGCGGAATCGCCGGCGACGCCCGGGCTGCTCTGGGCGGGCACTGACGATGGCAACGTTCAATTGTCGAGAAATGGCGGCAAGACCTGGACGAACGTTGTGAGTCACATCAACGGCCTGCCTGAGCGATCATATGTGAGCCGCGTGGAGCCGTCCGCCACCCAACCCGGCACGGCGTACGTGGCGTTCGACCGGCACCGGAGCGACGATTTCTCGCCATACCTGTATCGCACGTCCGATTTCGGCCAGACGTGGGTCTCGGTCAAGGGCAACCTTCCGGCGATGGGCTGGGTGAACGTCATCAGGGAACATCCCAAGAATCCAAAGGTGCTGTTTGTTGGCACGCAGACTGGCGCATTCGTGTCGATCGACGCGGGCGGCAGGTGGCTGCGAATCCCGCATATGCCGGTCGTGCCGGTCACGGATTTCGCGATTCATCCGCGGGAGAACGATCTCGTGATCGCCACCCACGGACGATCGTTGTACGTGATCGACGACATTGCGCCGATCAGTGGGTTGACCGATGACGTGCGCGCTGCGGATGCTCATCTCTTCCCGGTGCGAGCTACTACGCTGCTGATGCCGTGGAAGAACGACAGCTATATGGCGCAACGGATTTTTCAAGGCGAGAACCCTCCCGTTGCCGCGCTGATCAATTTTCACGTCAAGGTATCGCAGGCTGGCGCGGCGAAGATTTCCATTGCGGACGAACAAGGCAAGGTCATTCGCGAACTGCAAGGCACAGCCGATGCGGGCCTGAACCGCGTCCTATGGGATCTTCGCCTCGAACCGCCGGTGGGAGTGAAGCCTCGCGGTCGTTCGATCGATCACGTCACACGCGATTGGCAAGTGGCGCCGGTGCGCGGACCATTCGTTCTACCGGGGACCTACACCGTGAAGCTGACCGTGGCCGGCCATGATTTCACCACGCCCGTGCGGGTCGATCCCGATCCCGCGTTCCCGCTCACCGACGCAGAGCGGCGGGCGCGGATGACATTCCTGCTGAAGGTGCGGGACGCGCGCACTGAAATCGCGCGGGCCAGCGCGGAGGCCGAGGCCTTCATGGCGACGATGCCGGCTTCGCCCGGAGGGGCCGTCTCGACCACGGGGGCGGCGGAGCGCATGCGCGCGATTCAGCGACAACTGTCGCCGGCGTCCGGCGCCGGTGGAGAAGGATTCGGTGGACCTGGCGGACTCGAGGGGATTGCAACCGGTCTCGTGACCGAAATGGACGGTGACGGTGTGTTCAGCGGCACCATGACCGGGCCCACAGCCAGCCAGGCGCAACGTCTGGAGCGACTGACGAAGCAACTGCAAGACCTCAGCGGTGAGTTAGACAAGATCGCCGGTGGAGGTACACCGACCGCTGGTGCAGCTGGCGGCACGCCCGCCGCGCGCAAACAGTGAGCGCGCGGAAACGCGTCAATTCCTGAGCTGTCCGCGCTGTGTCCTACAACTCGGCCGACGTGTTGTGACATACGCAAGACCTGCCGTGGTACGACGGGCAGCGGCAAGGACGCGTCAGTCCGGGCGAGCACTCCGTCGAGTGCGAAAACCAGGCCGACGGCGTCCTGTGCGAAAACCCGGCCGAAGGCAGATTTCAGGGAACATTGCCCTATCGACGCCGTCGGACGACACTTTCGCCTCAGGAATCTCGCCGAAGTGTGACGGCGGAGGATGCCAATCTCGCGCCCATTGAAAGGCGGCCGCCGCTCAGGCAAGCTCGCGCATGGACCCGCTGCCGTCCCCGCTCGCCTTTCTCTTCCTGCTGTTCTCCGGCTGGGTCAATCGACACCAGCAGGGCGGTCATTGATGACCTGCTCGAGGAAAACCGAGTCCTCCGCGCGGTGAACTTCTCGACGACTGCGCCTGACCGACGACCAGCGTCGCCGTCTCGCCGTGAAAGGCCACGTCGTCGGCCGTCGTCACCTCGCGGCTGTCGCGGGCCTCGTGACACCTGACACGATCTGGCGTTGGGACCGGAAACCCGTCGCCAAGAAGTACGACGGTTCGCAAACGCGGCGGCCGGGTCGCCCGACGACCAGGCCGGACATCGCCGCGCTCGTCGTCCGCATGGCGACTGAGAATCCGACTGGGGCTACACCCGCATCCGCAGTGGGCTGACGCACGTCGGCCATGACGTCGCTCGGAATACGATCAAGGCGATCCTGAAGGACCACGGCATCGAGCCCGCACCGGAGCGCTGCACGAAGATGCCGTGGAAGACATTCCTCGCCGCGCAGTGGGACGGGCAGGCGGCGGCCGACTTCTTCACCGTCGAGGTGCTGACCGTGGCCGGACTGGTCCGCTACGTCGTGCTCTTCGTCATGAAGCTCAAGACCCGCACCGTGGAGATCGCCGGGATCACACGTCAGCCGGATGGGAGTTGGATGAACCAGGTCGCACGGAACTTGACGAACGCCGATGATGGCTTCCTCCGCGGCATGGACTACCTCATTCTGGACCGAGACCCGCTCTATACGGCCTGTGGTTCGCCAAAAGAACGTCCGCACGTCGTCGGCGCCATTGACGGTGACACGGATCGATCGGAAACGGGCGTTCTCGACCCGCGCCCGATCGGAATTCGAACGCGGAACGTCTGAGCAGACACAGCTCGCGCCGGGCGCCGTGACCATCGCGGCAGGCGTCACGTCGTCCGCCTACGCGGCCTGACGATCGTAGCGGTGATGCAAGCCGCCGACTTCCGGCGTGACGAGTGCGCCGGCGGCGGCACTCGCCGGCCTGCCGTCCGGCGCGTCTTTGTTCAGGCCGAGATGCGTGCGGCTTCGATGGTAGTAGGCGAGATAGGCGCGAAGCACGCGACGGAGATGCCTGGGGTTGAGGATGATGACGTGGTCGAGACACTCGCGGCGAATGGAGCCGATCACACGCTCGACGTATGGATTCTGCCACGGAGTGAGCGGACTCGACACGACCTCGGTGATGCCGAGGCTGGCGATCCGCCGACGCACCTGAGCGTCGTAGATGCTGTCCCGGTCTCGCAGCAGGTACCGGGGAGCGGAGTCCTCGGGGAAGGCGTCGACCAGCTGCTGGGCGGTCCACGCGGCGGTGGGGTGCTCGGTGACGTTGACGTGCACGATTCGGCGGCGGTCGTGCGCAAGCAGGACGAGCACGAAGAGCACGCGGCCCGTGAGCGTCGAGACGGTGAAGAAATCCATGGAGACGAGGGCAGAGAGGTGGTTGGCGAGGAAGGTCCGCCACGGTTGGGACGGCGGACGAGACAGCTGCGCCAGCAGTCGAGACACGGTGCGCTCGGAGATCTCAATCCCCAGCTTCCGGAGCTCGCCGTGGATCCGCGGGGCGCCCCACAACGGATTGGCGCCTGCCATGTCGGTGAGGAGTCTGGCGATGGCAGGATCGAGCGAGGGGCGACCGGCGCGGTTGCGTCCTGAGCGCTGAGCCCACCGCCGACGCAACCAGGCCCGATGCCATCGGACCACGGTGTCAGGCTGGACGAGCACCAGTGCCGACCGCCACTGGCGCCAGGCGGTCGCCAACAGGACCCAAAACATGCGGTCACGGGCGCGCAGGTGCGGGCGCTTCACGCGTCGTTGCAAGGTTCGCAACTGGCGGCGCAGGGCCACATTCTCAAGGACAACGTCGTGGTGGCCACGGCAGGCCAGGGTGATCGCCCGCAGGAGCAACAATGTCAATTCACACACGTCCTGATCCTGTCGGCAGTGGCTGCTGAAATCAACACCGGCGAAGCAGCGACAACATTCTGGCGACGATGGCCGGCGCACATGTCACCCAGATGGTCTCGGCCCTGCTCCAACACGGCGTCGAGCAGCTGGCGCGTGTCCGCCAGGACCTCGTCGAGTGGCTCGAGCAGCACGAGTGGCATTCGCTCGCGGAGATGCGGGGCAATCTGAGCTTCCGCAAAGTGCCCGATCCGGAGGCGTACGAGAGGGGAAACTATATGCTCATGCTGCAGACCTGGCGCCAGCCGTGACTTTGCTGGGAGCCCGGGGACCGTGTCACCACTCAAGGCGCTCTCCTGGCCCCCAGCCGCAAGGTGATGGAGCGTCTACAGGCCGGTCTGATTCTGAGGACCACCGAACGAGCGCGTTCCCGCCTCGTTCGCCAGGAGAAAGAGCAGCCCCATCAGCATTGAGAAATCGGTTCGTGCTTCGGATGCCGCGCTCCAGAACCCATAGCGGGCGAGGGACGCCACATGGAACGGTCCGTACCCGTGGCCGATCAGAATCGGCACTTTCGTGGAGAGGATCGCGACGACAATGTCGATCAGGAGTGGCAGTGCGGCAATCCGCGTCGCGATGCCGAGAACAATGAGTGCGCCACACACGACTTCGATGATGCCGACAAACGGTCCCGCGACCGTCGGCCAGGGGATGCCAATGCGTGCGAACCGGCCAGCCCCCATCAGGGCCGGAAACAGGAACTTCTGAAGACCTTCCTCGAAGAAGACGAGCCCGACGAGCAATCGAATGAAGATAGCTGGACGTAACCGCATCGGACTGGATCTCCCTATCCAGTTAGCATAACGCCGTGCGGCCACCCAGACGAGACGAAGGCACAACATCCGGCGCGTTCAGAGATCGATCTCTATAGACGATCCGATCCCTCTTGCCACTCATTAAGGATCTGCGCCAGGTCAAGACCCGGCGCGATTAAGCAGATGTGGCCATGCCCCCTCAAGATCCGCAGCACGCTCGACGGCACGCGATTGGCCATGTAGCGCGCCTGCGCGACGGCCGGAACGAGATGGTCATACTCTGATGCGAGGATTAATGCCGGTTGGCGAATATCGTGGAGTCGATCGCGCACGTCAAATCGCCTCAGCAGCTGGAGACGATTGATGTACCCGTCGCGCGTGGCGTGCGCCGTCAATGCGATGAAACGTTTCACTTCGGCGCGGTGCGTGTGCGGCGAGTGCAGCCGGAATGCCGTGAGGTGCCGCACAACCGGCATGACGCCCCACGGGAGGATCCTGAGGCCGGCAATCGCGAGTCGCAGTCGAAACTGCGGGGCAAAGTAGGGGAACGAGTTCAGGAGAACGAGTCCCGCGACCTGCTCCGGGTACCGCAGCGCGAAGGTCAGCCCGACGGCACCCCCGAAGGATTCCCCGACGATGATCGCGCGATGTTCGATCGGCGCGACGATGTCGACGACGTGCGCCAGGTCGGCCGCCAACAGGTCGAGACTTTTTGCGTCGTCTCGTAACGCATACGTGGCGACGCGATAGGATGGCTCCAGGCGAGGAACCTGCCGGTAGAACAGTTCCCCGGTTCCATTCATCCCGGGAACCAGCACCACGGCACGGCCCTCGCCACGAATCGACAGGCGAGCATCATAGGTGCTACGCACCGGAGGCTTCCGTGAGGCCAGCCAGCTCGAAGAGTATGCCGTCACGCACGGTTGTCGCCTGCCGGATCGCGTGGACCATCGTATCGCTCGTGGCAGTCCAAACACTCGTTTGCGGTGTGGCCACGGCGCCCGTCATTCTGGCCTGGCACTGGCTGATTCCCCTGGCGGGATCGAACCCACTCGCGCGGTGGATGTTCTTCAGCCTCGCGATCGCGCCCTCGTACGCGCTGTTTGCCCTCGGCGTCCTGATCGTCTCACCGGTCGCCATGCGGCTGCTCCGATGGCAGACGCCGCCAAACGCTGAAATGCGGATCGCTGACATGGACTGGGCGCTCTTACGATGGGTTCGGTACGGGGCGTCGATTCATCTAGCGCGTGTCATCGCTGGCACCTGGGTCCGTGGCACGCCACTCTGGACCAGCCATCTTCGATGGCACGGCGCGCGGCTCGGCAAACGAGTGTACGTCAACAGCCTCTCAGTGAGTGACTACAACCTGATTGAATGCGGCGACGATGTGGTCATTGGTGGCGCCGTTCACATGTCGGGTCACACGGTGGAGGCTGGTGTCGTCAAGACCGCTCAGGTCCGGCTTGGCCACAACGTGACGATCGGTCTCGGAAGCGTGATTGAGATTGGTGTCGAGATTGGCCCCCATTCACAGGTCGGCGCGCTGAGCTTCGTGCCGAAATACACGAAGCTGAAGGGCGGCGTTATCTACGCGGGTATCCCTGCCGTGCCACTGGAGTAGACGGTTGCGGTCAGATCGCGTGCCGAGTGCACGCGCCAGCGACAAGACGTCGACCGAGATTCCAACAGGCAGCACCAAACCGTCCGCGATTCTGGTCCGACATCATCGAACCGTAAAGGCGGTGTCAACAGATGTCAGAGAGGTCGATAGACGACCCCGCTTGTCTCGGTTCATACAGAATCCACTGTATAGCTACTCTGGCTCTGCTGTACGGACGCTTGGCGGAGCGATGGTCTGTTGCCCTTTAGGTGAGATCTGTCAGATCCATCGGTGCGAATTCACAGCGGGCGAGTTCTTCCGCTCGCTGCCGTTCCCCAAGGCCGTCGACGCAACGAAAGCGAAGGCCGACTATCAGAACGGGATGCTCAATATCACCGTGCCGATTGCCCCAGAGGCCAAAGCCAAGCGAGTGGACATCAGAGCTGCGTAGGCGTCGATCGACCTCGTCGCTTCCCGCCATTGTTCGAAAGACCGAACCGCGTCCCAGGACGCGGTCGGTCTTCCCGCCAGGACGAGCAGCTGAGCAAGGCGCGAGCGATCGCGCCAGTATCAATAGAAGGAGTCCGGCATGTCTCGACGCATGCGCCACACCATCGCCATCATTTGTCTCGGCGCAGTCGCTGCGACCGTGCCGATCTCGCTGCACGCACAGCGACGCGGGCGTCGTCCTCCGAATCCGCCTGGGCACTTCGCCGTGCGCGGACATGCCGTATTCGTCGGCGGGTACTTCTACGACCCGAACTTCGGTCCGTATCCCTGTTGCGGGCCAGGCGTGTACCCTACGTGGACGGCTTCTATGCCGGCATTGTGGACGACTCCGACGGCTTCTTTCAGTCGCTGCCGCTGCCGCAGAGTGTCGGGACGCTGCCGGGGGCCCTTCCATCATCGGCGTGGGGCGATTGATTAAGATTCACGGTACGCAAGACGGCGAATTCGCGCTGGTAGTGGTCGATGCGCGTCAGGGGCAGGGACTCGGGACGGAGCTTCTGCGGCGATTGGTGCAGATTGGCCGCGATGAGGGCCTGGCACGGATCGTGGCGACTGTCGCCGTCGAGAACCGCGAAATGGAGCAGCTCGCGGAGAAGATGGGCTTCGCCTTACAGGACGATGCGGCCGGGCACGTGATGAAGGCCGAGCTGATGCTCTAACTAAGACCTTCGCCTCGGTCCGCGCGGCTTCGAGTCGAAGGTCATGGAAGTGATCCCGCAAATGATCGCACAGCGTCCGCGCGTCGCCGTCATTCAGCAGCAACTCCACAGTGCTCTTCCATGGTCTGCGTTCAGCAACAGTGGTCAATCGACTCGGCGCCAGCGAGAGTCATGCGGTGGCGGATCGCTGACGAGTCTGGATTCGAAGATAACAAGGATTGTCTGATGCGCCTCGGATCACGAGCCGCCGCCGCCCACGGGCATCCGAATATCATACGACTGGAGCTGCGCGAGATGAGCCAGCTCTTTAATTCAATGGATCCTTCCCCGTTCATTGAAAAAGATCTCGACGACAATGCGGAGGAATTCATCGTGAGTTGGGCGCAGGAGTTTCCTCCCAGCGCGTCCCTCAAGCTGCGGATTTACCTTGAGCAATGGCCGGCCGAGGATCCCAAGGAACTGATCCGGCAAGCCGTGCACAACTACTTCACCCATCGCGCGAACCTCGCCGACTTGGAGTTCAGGCGCTTGATGAAGCAGGGGCGGATCAGTCTGGTCATTGGTATGGCATTCCTTGCTGCTTGCCTCATCGTGATCAGAACACTCCTATCTGGTGAAATGGGCACGTCGGCCGGCGTGTTGCGCGAGAGTCTGACGATTGCTGGGTGGGTCGCGATGTGGCGGCCGATGCAAATCTATCTCTATGATTGGTGGCCGTTGCGCCAAACGGGCCGAGTCTATACGAAGTTGAGTCATATGCCGGTGGAGGTTACCCAGCACGGAAAGAGTTCGGATTAGGGTCCGGTGGAACCATCCTGACTGCGACGCCTGAGGGCACTCGTTGCCGCAACGACACTCGTTCTGAGTGAGAGTCCCGCCTCTGCGCGGTCCTTGCGGCTCTGGGTACGGTGTGATACACCTGCATGAGGGAGGCGGAAGTCATGGACGAGGAGCCCACCGTCGATCCGCGAAGGCGCCGGCTGCCGCCGACGCAGGAGGAGCGAGAGGCATGGGCCGCGGCGGAGCACGCGCGGCGCCAAGCCTGGCTGCGGGGTCCCACAGAGTTCGAGAAGCACGACTGGTTCAGGCGCGCCCGCCGGAACGCCGCCGTTGGCCATGGTGAACCGTACGTGGCTCCGACATCCGAGGAGATCGACGCGTGGTCCGAGCGTGAGCGCCGGCGCCGCCAGGCGTGGCTCGACGGTCCCAGCGAGAAGGAGCAGCACGACTGGGCGCGTCGACGGTCACGGTGGGCTGAAGCCGCGGCGGAAGATCCGAGCTCTATGCCGCCCGATGAAGACACTGAGGCCTGGGCTCAGCGCGAGCATCAGCGCCGCCAGGCGTGGCTCAAGGGCCCCACCGAGGAAGAGAAATCTGAGTGGGCCCAGCATCAGACAGAAGGCGTTGCCGGTCGTTTGCTCCGCGGCGGATTCGAAGCTGAAGAAGACCTCGTGGCCTCGTTACTGCACGAGGCCGAGTTCGCTGGCAAGAGCTCTTTTCGCGCGCTGTCACGAGCATCGGCCGCCCTGTGGTCGTACGTCGTTCGTGCCGGCGAGTCCTCCGAGCGACAGTCCTCCGCGCCGCCGCCGCGGCGGCGAGTGCCTTATTGAGTAGACGGGGCTTGATTCGACAGGCTCTACGTCCGAGAAAAGCATTCACTGCGCCCGGCTAGACGGCGGCCGGCGCACCTTCCAGAACATCAGCAGCAGTACCCCGAGAATCACGACCGTGCCGCCCAGCGTAACGATCCGAAACAGCGGCCGCAGTCGAATCGCCTCGGCTCCGGACAACCAGAGCAGTGCGCTGAGCGCGAGCCAGCCCACGATGGCGAGTGCGCCGGTGACTTGCAACTGCCTGCGCACATCGTCCGCGGCCACCCCGAGTTGCCTTTCGGCCGTCGGCAGGCCTTCGACGCCTTCGAACAGTTCACCGACACGCATCCGGACATCAAGGAGGAATTCGCCGACGCGATGGGGTGCGAGCGTCTCAGCCATCTCCATTCGCATCAGACGCGTAAAGAATCGGTTTTCGTGGGCGACGAGATCAAAGGCTGGGTCGAGCTCCTTGACGGTGGCTTCCACGGTCAACACGGCCTTGAGATAGAGGACGACGTCCCGGTCGAGGGCCATGGCATGTTTCCGCACGAGCGCGAGCATCTCGATTTCAAAGATGCTCTCCGACGTGAACCCGTCCGGTCGGACGCGGGCACTCTCGACGTAGCCGCGGAGGGCCGCGACGAAGTCGTGGCGAGCCGCGTCAAGGTTGGTCCCGTGCGAAGGTACGAGGAACTGCATGAACTCACGCACCGCTACTTCGACGCGGCCCGCGAACAGGCTCTGCGCGAAGTAGCGCAGCGCGTCGGTCGTCTGCGTGCCGAGATGGCCGACGATGCCGAAGTCGACGTAACCGATGCGGTCATCGGCCAGAACGATCAGGTTGGCGGGATGCAAATCGGCATGGAAGCAGCCTTGTCGGTAGATCTGGTTGAGGGCGTTCCAGACGATGTGGCTGGCGATGCGCTGGAGATCGTGGCCCCGCGAGGCCAGGTCGGTGAGGAACGCTGTGTCGTTGGAGCGGATCGCCGTCACGATGTCGATGACGTTGATGCCTTCGAGGTACTCCAGTGTCAGGACCCGAGCGGAGGAATGAGACAGGAACACCCGAGCGTTATGTTCGAGCAGATCGCCCTCGGCGTTGTAGTGCAGAAGCGAGGCGCGGCGGGCCTCGCGGCGGTAATCCAACTCCTCCTCGCTCCAGCGCGCGAATTCCATCACCAGCTGGCGGGCTCGCAGGCCCCGAATCCCGGGCAGCAGATCGACCAGGACTGCCAGCCGGTGCATGATTTGTAGATCGCATCGAATCAGATCGGCGATCGCCGGACGCTGCACCTTGACGGCAACGAGGGTGCCGTCTGGCAGCTCGGCTCGATGGACTTGACCAATGGAGGCGGCCGCGATCGGCGCAAAATTGAAGCGGCGAAAGAGCTGGTCGATCGGACGACCGAGGTCCTGCTCGATCACCGTTCGGACGTCCTCCGCCGGGAACGGACGCATCTGGTTCAGGAGCCGGAAGAACTGAAGGCAGTAGTCCGCCGGCAACAGATCGAAGCGCAACGCGAGCGCCTGCCCGAGCTTCACCCAGGCGCCCCCCAGCTCCTCCAAGGCCGCCTGGGCGCGCACGGCGCGTTCGGTCGCGGGGCGGCGCTGCAAGGCGGGAATAACGAAGTGATGAATCCAGGCGCGAAAGACTCGAAGTGCCCGGCGTGCCACCGCGAGCTCGCCCTTCACTGCTGAGCCCCTGGCCGATTCCCGTCGGGCGGCTGGCCCGAATGTGTGGCGGCGAGCGTCCGCCGCATTGTTCGCAGCAAGTGACGATGGAAGGCGTGGCAGACGGCGGCCTCAATGGGACCCGACAACCAACGCGGACGCTGCGGGCTCACGTAGCGACTCTCGAGGGCGACTTCGGTGTGGTGGTTGCCGAGGCTTCGGAGCGAATAACTGCCGCCCACGAGCCGGATTCCGCCTCCCAGCGTCAGGCCCTGCTCGATTACCTCGAAGCCGTAATGACGAGCCGTTTCGAGCCGCGTCACGCGCTTCACCAAGTAGCCGCTCGCATACAGGCAGCGAGTCTCGTCTCCGACTGTCCCCTTCTTTCCTTCGGTGCGGATCGGCCGCGGCAGGAAGAGACGCAGCAGCAGCGGCGAAGGTCCTGTGATCTGTTCGTAATAGATGAGGCCCGACCAGGTCCGTTCAGGCGAGGTTGGGAACTCCATCACGGTGACAACGGCGTTCACGAGGCCCATCGAAATCGGGGCTCCGCTGTCTGTCCGATCGCCACTTGCCACAAGAGCCGCCTTCATCGCAAGTGCCATGTTTTGATCACAGGTCGGCCGCCGCTCGGACGTCGACGAGACCCCACAGCATGGCGCGGTCTTCAGCGGCGTGATTACTGCTTAGCGGGCCCAAAGGCTCCGCGAAACTGCGGAGCACCATCATCGCCCCAGGTTTCGCCGCGCGCTTTACTGCGGCAAGAAGTCGAGGGCCATACGCCGGATCCGCGCCATCGAGCACGTTCGACAGCGTGAAGCCGTCGAAGCTCCTCGCCGGCTCGTTCTCGAGATAGGCGGCGGCATCCGCGTGGACAAGACGGATGTCCTTGGCGCGCTCTGGCGGCGACTCCATGCAGAGATCGCCAAGCAGCAGAGCGTGTGCGTAGGGATTACTGCGGTTCGGGTGACGCGCAAAGCCCCGCTCCATGCGGCTGCGGAGAGTCGCCCCGAATTGCCGCGGGAGCCAGGCGAGAAACGGTTGCGCGTAGACGGCGGCCAACACAGTCGCGGAAAGCAGCCCGTCGAACGCGGCGCGGAAGCGCCATGTGTTGAGATGCGCGCGCCAGTACTGGACCTGTGCGATCGGGTCGTTGAGATCGAGGAAGGTACGTACCCGCGAAGACCACCAGCCGGTGAGCGGGGCTCCCACTCGCGCGAAGGCCATCAGACGTTCGGCGGTGCCCGCAAAACCAGCGCCGCCGGCGAAGCGCTGGCGGGCGTAATCGAGCTGAACCGAATTGATGTCCACGGCCACGACGTCGTGATGTGGCGCCAGCTTCATCGCCGTGCAGCCCGCCGATGCGATGCAGAAGACTCGTCCCCCAGGCCGGAACACGCTCAGCTCGACTGAGGCGTCCTCGTACATGCGGCCGAATAGGACCTGGCTCGCGGCCCGACGCCCGTCGAAGCGCCCCTTTTCCCAAGCCGTCTCGGCTCCGGCCGACGTCACACCCGACCGAGCGGGCTGGCCACAACCCAGGCCAACACTAGGAAGGCAAAGTTCTTGACGACCATGCCGGCGGGATCGTGGATGAGGTGGCGAGCCCAGATCAGACCGTTGGCGTTGAGGGCCACGAGCAGGAAGGTCTGCGCACCGGCGCACGGGAACGGAGCGAGGCCACTGAACGCCCACATCCCTAAGCCCACTTCGGTCACTCCCAGCAGCTGAAGAAACAACACGCCGATATGCGGCTCGAAATACGGGACGGCCGCCACGATCTGAAACTGGCGTGGGTCGCCGCGTAAGAGCTTGCACCACAGCCCCTCGTAGAACCAGACGGCGGCCACCGCAAAGCGAGCCAACCAGAGCAGCGGCAACACTGACCCTCCACGCGCCGCGAGCGCCAAGCGACAGAGAACTTGAACGAGCGACTATTATGGAAATGCTCTCCGTGAACGTCAAACACCGTACGGTCCCGTCTTTGGTGACGTTCCAGAGTGGTGTGGCGTGGAGGCGGGCACCGTCACCGATTATGTTCGGGCACGCTCCACAGGACCACGATGCGCTATTGTTGCGGGGTGAGCCTCTCCGTTAACGGCGCGGCACGCATTTCACTCGTGAACCTGTCGGCGCCAGGTGTGATTCGACTACCATCATGCTGTCTTCGCGGCGCGCGATGCTCCCTTTAGGTCGGCCTTCACGGGATGCCGTCGGGACGTCTCCGCGCCATCCGCGCCCCGCGCGTAGCGCCCGGTCGCTTTGACGCACAGAAATTTCGCATCCACTGATCGGCGAGGTAGTCACAGGTTTGCGTTCCGTGTGGTGTCACGCGCAGTCCTTAACTCGTGAGACGCGTGACGCATGCGGTTCCAGACGATAGCCAATAAATCGCTCGGTCAACAGATATTGGGGCTGCGACGGCGTCGGCTCAATCTGACGGCGAAGGTGCGCCACGCACATGCGCACGTAATGAGGGCGGAGCTGCACCGACGGTCCCCAGACAGCCGCAAGCAGCGCACGATAGGGGAGCACGACCGAGGGATGCCGCGCGAAGTGAACGAGCAAGTCGAATTCGTGCGGCCTCAAGCGGACCACGCGTGTGCCAACGGTGACGTCGCGCGTCTGCAAGTCGATGGTGATGTCTCCCGCGGCGAGGACCTCGTCGCGGCGACCCTTGAGGCGGTGTACGAGAGCTGTCACGCGCGCCACCAATTCCTTCGCCCGCGACGGACTGACCACATCGTCAGCCCCCGCACCAAGCGCGGCCGCGCACAGGGCCTCGTCGTCGACGGCATTGACGACGATAATCGCCGCGCTGGAACGCCTCCGCAGGTACTCACACAGGCCTGCCTCACGCTGGTCTGGCAAGAGCCAGTCCGTGATGATGATCTCTGGCCGGAGGTCTGGAAGGATTCGCGCCGCTGCCGCGCAGGTCGATGCGCATTGGACGGCGTGGCCCTGGCCTTGAAGCAGTGCGTGGAACGCGCGTACCGTGGCAAGTTCGGAACAGACCACCAAAATGCGGCCTTGGTGTGACAGCGTTGAAGCGCGCTGCGCGGCCTCGCTGGTGGTGACTGTCGCCGGTTGTCGCGGTGTTTTCGGCGCGCTGTCTGCGTCGCTCGTGATCCGACTCGCTGTTCGCTGGACGACAGAGGGCATCACGCCGACCTCTCGGCTTCCGAATGCTCGCTTCGAAACGTGCCGAGCAGCACGAAGTGGCTGTGATCTTGCGCAAACCACGCCCGCACGTGCTGATGCCTGGCGTAGGCGATGGCTTGCGAAACGGCCTCGTCCCGGGTGCGAAGGATGAACTGATCGGAAGCTGACGGTGTTCCCAGCAGGTAGACGGTGCTCGGACTGTCGTGCCTCTGCCGCACGACCACATCGTCACACTCTGGGTGTGCCACAGTTCACCGTCCTGCGCTGCCTTTCGCAGCTGAGTCGACCAAGGGTCCGCTCCATTTCAGCGTCGTATGAGAGCGGAGGCCGAATTTCCGAAAGGCATTAGGCTTAAGGGGCGAGCTGAGAACTGCTCCGAGCCATCAGACTGTAATCTATCGAACAGTGCAGAATCAATACTGAATGGCAGCGTTTACCGAAGGTTTATGCAGGATTGATTGTGGCGGACCGTTGGCTGCAGTGGACGGGACAAGAGGGGTTATGAGCCGAGAGAGGTGCCAAATACAGCGACGTAAAGCGACGCTGCTGTCTGTTACGGTCGCAGGCGGTCGAATTGAGCGCGGATGATCGCGTAACACTCACACGACGCTTTTTCCAGCCCCTTGCGGTTCCGCACGGTCACGCGTCCATGCGTGTAGCGGATATGTCCGGCCTTCTGAAGCCTCGCGGCCACGAGACTGACGGTTGGACGCTGGACGCCGAGCATCACCGCCAAAAACTCATGGCTCAATGTGAAGTCTCGCTGACCCATGCGGTCGTGGGTCATCAGGAGCCAGCGAGCACATCGTTGCGACACCGGATGCATTGCATTGCAGGCCGAGGTCTGCATCATCTGCGCGATGAAGACCTGCACGTAGCGTCCCAGCAGGCGACGCAGTGCACCGCCACGGGCGAGTTCGCGTCGAAAGTCTTCCACGCTGAGCCGTTCTGCGTTCGTGTCCGGCACCTGCATCAGTGTGTCGCCAGGGGCCACGGCATCTTCGCCGAGGAACGCCTCCATACCGACGACCCCTTCATCGCCGACGGTCGCCGCTTCCACGGGCGTCCCATCCGAGAGCGTCGTGGTAATTGAAACCACGCCGCCATTCGGGAAATAGACCTGTCGAATCGGTTCACCGCGTGTGTAGAGCACTTGCTTGATCCGAATGGGCACCGTTGTCAGATGCGCGTGCAGGCGGTCGAAGTCTGCGGGCGGAAGCGCGGCAAGGAGCTGGTTCTTCGGGCGTCCCTTGGCAGGCGGCGGGCGCCCGGGCGACACACGTTTCCTGGTCATCGGCTCAGACTCCGAAATGGGAGGAAACCAATTGGCTTTGGAGAGTCTGGGGCGAGCCGATTCGCGCGTAAGCGGCGCTGGCAGGCTCAGGAAAGTGAGAAGCGCCGGTAGGTTATCACGTTCTGGTGTGTTTCGACCAACGTTTCAGCGCCGACGTTTCAGCGCTGACGCCGCGCGTACGGGCGCGTGTGGGTCTGTGACGCTGCAGGAGTGTGGCGACGGACGACGAGGCATCGGTTCGGTAACCAGAAAGACGTGGAGTGCCTCACGAGCTGCGCCCGGCAGCCGTTTCGTACCTCGCGCGGATCGACTGGGCGATGTCTGCGGCCAGATCCTTGGGATCGTCGATGGCTGCCTGACGTTCGACGCTGCGCACATGCGCGGCCAGCGACGTGTCTCGGAACACCTCGGCGAGCCAGCGTGAGAAGTCGTGACGCCTCAGGTGCCCGCGAATGTGATCTGGTGGCAGCACGGCGAGCAGCCCGATGAACTCCTTCAACGTGCGGGCCCTCGGTCCGGAACCACCGTTCTCGGCAAATACGAATGCATGGGCGTCGAGCACGGGCATGTCCAGGTACTTCGTCTGATGGCGAACGTGCGACGTCAGGCGGGGCGCCAGCTTGAATCGCCGCACGCGGCCCAGAGATTCGTCCGCTCCCGGCAAGAGCGCCGCCTCGTCGGTCGCGAGACCACTGAACACATTCGCGCTTGCCGTGGCTGGCAGCGGCGGTCGGCACATCTGCAAAAGTGTCTCGATTTCGTGCGGGTCGGTCTCGCTGGTGACCATTACGACGGTATCGGGAGCCGTCCTGATGGACGTTGCGAGGCCGGAGATCCGATACGTAAGTAGGGTGTACCCCGCGAGGTCGAGATCGATCAACCGGCCACCATTGGGCTCGCCGAGATAGTAGTGGGCTTCGTCGAGCAGAATTCGGTGGGGAAGGCCAGTGCGGCGTCGAAGTGTATTGAGCGTTGGGAGCAGCGTGTTCAAATATTCGGCTTTTTGCCCATGCGACATCCTCGAGAGGTCGATGATGACGCTGACATCGGGATGGCGCAGTGTCTTGTGGAGATCTCGTGCGCTCGGTGGCGGATCATCGCCGCCCAGTGTGATTACGCTCGGCAAAGTTTCGAGCGATCGATAATCTCCTTCCGGATCGATGATGCAGACGCAATAGTCCTGCAGGATCAGCTGTTCGCAGAGCAGGCCGGCCAGCCAGGATTTTCCGGTGCCTGGCTCGCCGGCGATCAGGACCGTGCGTCCGCGTACGGCCAGGCTGATGGGTTGGCCGTCGTGCTGATGGCCGAGGAGAAGCTGCCTCCGACCCATCTGGGCCGCCAATAGCTGAGGCTGCCGCAAGACCCGTCGAATGTAGGCGGCAACGGCCACGGGGCCAGTCCCTTCGATGACTTCATCTGCGACGGCGCGCAGTGAGGCGCTGCCCCAGGCCACCGCGACGCCGACTTCACATGCGTCGAGCAGGTCGTGATCGTTTTCGGCATCGCCGATGCCGACCACGTTATGAACCGAAAGGCGGAGGGCGGCAAGCGCATGTCGCAAGCCTGTCGATTTTGCAACCGCCTGCGGCAGGATCATCAGCCGGCCTCGATTGAACGCGAGAATGAGTGGTAGTTCGAGCTCTCGAAGGACCTCGAGGGCCGTTGCGGCGGCCGCCGCGTCGGTTTCGATGACGGTTTCGCCGACAGACACATGAACACCACGTCGGTGCAGTTCGTCGACGAAACGTTGGTTCGGCGGATGGCTGAGCACGACGTGGCGACCGCTGGCGGGAAATTCCAGGACCGCGCCATTCTCTGCAACAATGACATCGAAACACGCGAGATCGCCCACGACGCGATGCAAATCCGCAACTCGCCGGCCGGTGACGAGGATGACAGCGACGCCAGTCTCTCGCGCTGTGGCGATGGCGTCGCGGACCGAGTGTTCAAGGACGCCATCGACCGCGATGGTTCCGTCGTAATCGAGCGCCAGAGCGGCCAACTTCATCTTGTCGCGGTCTCCCGCGGGCTCATCACACCATGTCTTGGGCGAGCCCGTCCATCAAGCACGGTTCGACGCACGCCATGAAGGAATCTCTGTCGACGAGCGGCGGCGGGTTGAGTAAGGTACTGCCATGCCGATCCCTGAAGAACGCCGCTATGAGTTCGACCCGCGCCAGAACGACGTCTTTTCAAAGCTTGCAGCTGCGATGACCTTTGTCGCGGTGGCCATGGTGGCCCCGGGGGTCATTGTTGGCATCGCAGCGGTGAGTGTCAGCCGATAGGGACGCGCCAACTGCACTTCACGCTCGACGAGCGTAATGCGTTAGGATTTCGGCTTTGCGTCGTCATCCTGGTGTGCGCGGACGTAGGCCTGGTAGCCCAGCCATGAACTCCATCCGCTCAGCGTTCGAATGTACTGTGCGCGCTCGAATGCGTTTGGCGCCTCCGTACTTGTGAGACTCAAGCGGCCTCGTACATCTTCCATGCGAGCGAATTCGAGAGCCTCCATCCACCGCCGCAGCTCGTCACGCATCGATCCGAAATATGAGGGGCCGTGGCGCAGAATCGCGGAGACCATCTGCACGACGTCCGCTCCCGCAAGGATCGCCTTGATGCCGTCGGTCGGCGTCGCCACGCCGCCGGTGACTGCAAGCGCACAACGCACCTGACCGCGCAAGATCGCGAGCCACCGGAGTCGTAACAATAATTCGCTGCTGTCCGACAGCTCGAGGCGCGGCCACACTGCCACATGCTGAAGGTCGATATCCGGTTGCAGGAAGCGATTGAATAGTACCAGGCCGTCCGCGCCCGCTCGATCCAGCTCGCGCGCGACATTGGCAAATGCCGTGAAGAATGGCGAGAGCTTGACCGCAATCGGGATCTTCAGCTCGTGCTTGAGATCTTGCACGACTTGTCTCAACCCATGTTCGATGACGACGGCTGTCTGGTCGGCGTCGGTGACCACTTCATAGAGATTCAATTCGAGCGCGTCCGCACCCGCCTGCTGGATCAGCGTGCCAAATCTCAACCACGCTTCGGCCGTCGTCCCGTTCAACGACCCGATGACGGGAATGGACACGGCCTCCTTGACCCGGCGCAGGTGGTCCAGATACTCGTCCGGGCCCAACGCGTACCGATCCGGTTCAGGAAAGTAGGAAACGACGGTGGAAAAGCGGTGATCGAGCGGATCCATGTGATGAATGCGACCGGATTGCGCTTGGGAGATCTGTTCTTCGAACAACGAATGGAGAACGATGGCGGCGCACCCGGCATCCTCGAGTCGTCGCACGGTGTCCAGGTGATCGCCGAGGGGCGATGCACCGGTTATAAAGGGATTTGCCAGCGGCAGACCCAGATACTTGGTTGAGAGATCGACCGATTCCATGCGTCACCCTGGCCGATTCTGCCACTAAAGTCTGCACGGACGGAAGTCTCGGTGTATGCTGCCGCGAAGGGACCGAGGCTGAGGCCCGGGCGCGTCGTGTTTACGAGATCAATCATGACAACTGACAGCCCCGCAGAGTCGAGGACGCCGAGAACGAGCAAGACCTGGTGGATAGCCGTCCTCCTCTTGACCATGAGCTTCGCCGTCACCGCGGCACCGAGGCAAGGTCCACAGATCAACAGTGTGATGCGGGAGAAACTCGGACACGCCCAGAAGATTCTCGAAGCCGTTGTGACCAGCGACTGGGTTGGCCTCGAAACCCAGAGTCGTGAACTGGAACGCTTGACGCACGATCCACGATGGACCGTGTTGAAGTACCCGGAGTACGCGCAGCACAGCGCAGCTTTCGTCCGAGCCGTTCAGGACCTTCATCAGGCAGCTGTGCAACGTGATCTGGAGAAGACGCCACAAGCGTATGTCGCCGTCACCCTCAAGTGCGTCGAGTGCCATCGGTATCTCGCGAGGGCGCGGATTGCTAAGTGAATAACGACGACGACGTCAGGAAGGTCGTGTATTGGCACCGCGAACTCCCTCCCTTGGATGCGGAGTTGGTGGCCGAACACATCGTTGAGGCGACCAGCACTCGGGTGGCGGGGACCATCAGTCACCGAGACGAGCTGTGGGACCACTGCTACCAGGAACTGATGGCGAACGCTCAGGCCCGATTGGCCCAAGAGATTGTTCGCTTTGGTGGCCACTACGCCCACGTCCGTAACGAATTGATTGACATCCGCCATGACGATGCGACCGGTGAGACCTGGCTGCACGGACGCTTTTCGTACGTGCTGTACCGTTGACCGTCATCTCTAATAGTCACTCAGTTTCCCACCCGGGACGGCGGCGCGCAGCGCGTTGAGTACCGCGGCGACATCAATGATCTCTTGAAAGACTGCGCCGGAGACCGGGGGGAGAAACCCGCCGAAGGCGATACCCATCCCAAGGACACTCAACGCCATACCGCCAATGACGCTCTGGAACACGATTCGGCGCATCCTTCGAGCGATATGGAACAACTCGTCGACCCGTGTGAGCGACGTGTCCATGATGATCGCGCCGGCCGCCTCTCCCGTGACTTCGCTTTGGTGACCGAATGCCAGACCGACCGTGGCGGTGACCAACGCGGGGGCATCGTTGATGCCGTCGCCAATGAATATCGTGGCTGCGCGTGAGGTCTCGGCCCGTGTGATCGCCACCTTTTCTTCAGGGCTTTGGCCCGCGTACACTTCGGTGATGCCCACGCGCTCGGCAAGGTAGCGCACTTCCTGCTCGCGATCGCCTGACACCAGAAGAATCCTTTCCAATCGGTGTCGGGGGCCAAGATGATGGACGAAGGAGCGACTGTCCTCCCGCGCGACATCGTGGAATCGGAATGTCGCCGCGTACACGCCACCCAGGATGATGACGCACTCGAGCCCGGACTTTTGCGGAGGAAGAGATTCCGCAAAGCCGAGCCCCTCGGTTTGCCGGCGTCCGATGATGCGCACACGCACGCCATCCACGACGCCTTCAAGTCCCTCTCCCGCGTGCTCGCGGACCTGCATCGCGTCCAGCAGCGTGAGCCGATCTTTATTCGCAGCCTGAAGAATAGGCTTCGCCAATGGATGCTTGGAGTAGCGTTCCAGGCTTGCCACGAGCTGGAGTACGCGCCCTGCGTCTTCGCCGGCTGCGACGACGCGATCGGTCAGCGTGGGCGTGCCGTAGGTGAGCGTGCCGGTCTTGTCGAGGATGATCGTCCGGCAGCGATCGAGGCGCTCGAGCACGGCCGGATCTCGGATGATGATGCCGCGCTTCGCGGCCAGCGAGATGGAACCGATGATCGCGACCGGTATGCCGATCAGCAGCGGACAGGGCGTTGCGACGACGAGGACGGCGAGGAATCTCACGCGGTCTCCGCTCCACAGCCACGCGGCCGTGGCGAGGGCAAGCGCAATTGGTGTGTACCAGGCACCCAGTTCATCGCCAAGACGACGGAGCTGCGGCCGACGTTGTTCGGAATCGCGCAGGACATTCATGATCCGGGCGTAACGCGAATCCACCGTCAGGCGGATGGCTCGCACCGTCAGCGCGTTCTCGCCGTTGATGGCTCCTGAGAAGACCTCCGACCCCGGGGCTTTCGGCATCATGAACGGTTCGCCGGTGAGATACGACTCGTCCATCACGCCGTGTCCGTCCAGGACGACGCCGTCAACCGGGCAGATCTCATGCGGAAACACATCGACGTGATCGCCCACGCGCACGCCATCGAGCCCGACGTCCTCCACGTCGTTGTTGACTCGTCGGTGCGCCACGAAAGGCATCCGTCGGGCGAGGGCCTGCAAGACCGACGAAGCGCGGCCGACGGCAAACTGTTCGAGCGCCTCGCCACCAGAGAGCATGAGCACCACCAGTGAGCCCGCCAGGTACTCGTTCAGCAGCGCGGCGGTGACGATGGAAATCCCCGCCAGCAGGTCGGATCCGAATTGGCGCCGCAGCGCCTTCGCCAGCAAGCCTGATACCAGCGGCACACCACCAACCGCAAGAACGAGGTAGAGGGGAAGATTCGTGGCGAAGACAGAGACAGATGTGCCCCAACGCAAGGATACGTGCGCCACAATCCCGGCGGCCGAGAGGACCGCGATGAAGAATTCCTGTCCCCGCTTCATGCGCGGTGCCGACGGGCTCATGGGGCGGTGTCCGGACAAGAATCCATGGAGATGGTCTGGGAATTGGACTGTGCTCGTCGACGATCCTATACGATGGGTCGCAACGCCGGTCTCATGAAGGGCCGTACCGCAAACGACGCTGGAGGGTCGTCACTGACAACCGTGGCACTCGACGAGCAGCACGATGTCATCGCGTTTCTCTCGACGCCGCAGGCGTATGGGCCGCGCGCCGACGTGGTCGAACGCATCGATACGCACATCAGCATCGTGTGGCTGGTTGGCGATCGAGTCTACAAACTCAAGCGCGCGGTGCGATTCGACTACGTCGACTTCTCCACGATCGCGCTGAGACGTGCCGCCTGCGAGGCCGAGCTCCGCTTGAATCGTCGGACCGCGCCCTCGCTGTACCGGCGCGTGCTGGCCGTGACGCGCGAGGCGGACGGATCGCTTGCGCTGGGCGGCCCCGGTCTGCCGCTCGACTGGCTGGTCGAAATGGCACGTTTTGATCAGGACACGCTCTTCGACCGTCTCGCGGAGCGCCGTAGGCTGGACCTCGCGCTCATGAAGGGACTGGCGGATGCGATCGTCCGACTGCACGCAAGCGCCGAACGGCGCGTGGATCGTGGCGGACGTGCCGGCATGGCGTGGGTTGTGGATGGTAATGCCCTGAGCTTCAACGAGCAGGGCGCGACCGTCTTGGATCCCGACCTTTACGAGCAGGTGATTGCGGATTCACGCGCTGCACTCGATCGCCACAGCGAGCTCCTGGAAACCAGACGGCGGCAAGGCAAGGTCCGGGTGTGTCATGGCGATCTCCACTTGCGCAACATCTGTCTCATCGAGGGGGCCCCGACCCTCTTCGATGCCGTCGAATTCAATGAGGACATCTCGTGCATCGATGTGCTCTACGATCTCGCGTTCCTGCTCATGGATTTCTGGCGGCGCGACCTCCCGGCTCACGCCAATGTGGTGTTCAACGAGTACGTCACGCAGACTGTCGAGTTGGACGGATTACCGCTGTTGCCGCTGTTCCTCTCGTGCCGTGCCGCAGTGAGGGCGAAAACGAGCGTCAGTGGAGCGAAGGTGCAGCCGGACGAGCGCCTGCGGCGAGAGCTTCAGATTGCGTCACGGGAGTATTTGGCGCTTGCGCGGAGACTCCTCCGGCCGCCGCGGCCCTGCGTGATCGCCATCGGCGGATTCTCTGGTTCCGGCAAGTCCACGCTGGCCCGTCGGCTGGCACCTGGCGTGGGTGCGCCACCAGGTGCACTGATTCTGCGGAGTGACGTGATTCGCAAGACCCTGCTCGGCGTGTCTCCATCGACACGCCTCGGACCGGAAGGCTATGAATCAGACGTGAGTGAGCGGGTCTATCACACGATTGCCGAACATGCACGGACGATAGTCACGGCCGGCCACGCTGTGATCGCGGACGCGGTGTTCGCGAGCCAGCATGAGAGGGAACAGATCGCCGGCGTCGCCCGTGACGCGGATATCCCATGTGTCGGTCTGTGGCTCGACGGCCCGCCGGCGCTGCTCGCAACACGCCTCCACGATCGCGTTGCGGACGCATCTGATGCGACTGCCGACGTGCTCGAGCGCCAAGTAAGGGCTGGAGTTGGCCCGCTCACCTGGCACCGGCTGGACGGCTCATTGGACGTCGAGGGGGTCCAGCGAGGGGCGGAGGCCCAGTGCCGCGATTGTCTGAATCACTAACGACCGTGAACGCTTGGTTGCCCGGGTGTCTCCACTATGAATGAGCAGGCCGATCGTCTTCCAACTGTCCTGTCCACCGAGACGCGGCGTGTGCTCGTCGTCGGGGGTGTCGCTGGCGGCGCGTCCTGCGCGGCGCGACTGCGACGCCTCGACGAGTCTGTCGAGATTGTCGTGTTCGATCGCGGACCGTTCGTATCATTCGCCAACTGTGGTCTACCGTATTTACGTGGGGAACGTCATCGAGGACGAACGCGCCCCGCTGGTGGCATCTCCGGACTTGTTCCGGCAGCGATTCAATATCGACGTGCAAACCGATACGGAGGTCATGCAGATCGATCGCCAGCGCTGCTCCATTCTGGTGCGGGATCTTCGCACCGGTCGCACTCGATCGGAGCATTACGACGTGCTCGTTCTCTCGCCGGGTGCCGCGCCGGTCCGTCCAGCCGTTCCGGGCGCCGATCTCCCCGGTGTCTTTGCGATCGGAAACATCCCAGACTCGCGCCGCATCCGTTCGTGGATCGCCAATCGAGACGCCAAGACGGTCGTGGTCGTCGGCGGCGGCTTCATCGGACTCGAGATGGTCGAGAATCTGATGCTCCGCGGCCTTGCCGTGACGGTGCTCGAGAAACTGGCGCAGGTCATGCCTCCCGTCGATCCTGAGATGGCGTCTCCTATCAACGAGCATCTGAGGACCCACGGCGTCGCGCTGCATTTGACCGATGGGTTAGCACGGATTGCTGGCAATCCCGACGGCAGTTTGACAGTGGTAGCGGAGAGCGGCGCGAAGCTGCCGGCCGATCTTGTGATCCTCGCAGTCGGGGTGCGACCGGAAACGGGTCTGGCCCGAGACGCCGGCCTCGACATCGGCTCCAGAGGCGGCATCGTGGTCGATGCTCAAATGCGGACGTCGGATTCCCGGATCTGGGCGATCGGCGATGCAGTCGAAGTGCCCGATGTCGTGACCGGGCAGATGATCGCTCAGCGGTCGCCACCCTCGGTGATGCCAGTATTTCGGTGAAGATGCATTTCACTTTCAACGAGCAGGGCGTGATCGATTCAGTCCGAGCGGACGCGCGAGGACGGAGGGTAGACGGCAAGGTGATCCCGACACCTTGGCGCGGTCGGTTTTGGAACTACGAGCAGCGTGGTCTCATGCAAGTGCCGATCGACGGTGAGGTGGCGTGGCTGCTGCCGGAGGGCCAAAGCCGTATTGGCGTGGTCGCGTCACCTGCATAGCGTACGAGTTCGCACGATAACTCAGGCGGCCGTCGTCTTCTCGGGCCGACCAGGCCCCTTTATAAAAGACATACGAGCCTACTCGTCAGCGCGCTCTCCCTGACCCGGGATGCACGCGAGTTCGGTGACTCCCGTCTGTTCTGCCGACTTTTTATATTCGTTAAATATTGGTCTGCACCACAATCCGAACTTGGTCCGGTGTCGATTCATACGCCGCGCGGCTGGTCGAAAGCGGGCCCTCCAGACCTGCACCGACCGCCAATCAGATATTGTCCCAGCTTGTTGCGTCTTCCGGAGCGTGTCTCTATGACGCGAAGATTCTTCTTGTGGGCATCGCTAGTGCTGTTGAGCACCGCGCCTGCCGCAGCGCAAACCGGCACCTACGTGGGCGAAGCCACCTGCATTGGATGCCACGACACCGAGGGAAAGACATTCCATCAAACCTTGCACGGCAAGGCGGCGAATCCCCGCACGCCGGAGGCCGGACAGGGCTGTGAGAGCTGCCACGGGCCCGGCCAAGCCCATCTGGACGACCCGTCGAAGCCGGGGTCAATCAAGCGGTTCGGCACAATGGCGCCGCGTGACGTGTCGGACACCTGTCTGACGTGTCACAGCCGCGGGAGTCACGCACAGTGGAAAGGCAGCATGCACGACGCGCGCAACCTTTCGTGCACGACCTGCCACTCGATTCACAGCCCGAAGTCCGAGAAGGCACAGCTGAAAGCTGCGACCGTCATTGACACCTGCGTCGTATGCCACAAGACGGAAGTTGCCAAGCTGCAGCGATCGGGGCACATGCCCTTACGCGAAGGCAAGATGGACTGCTCGTCCTGTCACGATCCGCATGGGACGACGAATGTGCGTATGCTCCGGGTCGGCAACTGGATTAACGAGACGTGCGTCAGCTGTCATGCGGAGAAACGAGGACCGTTTCTCTGGGATCATGCGCCGGTGCGCGAGGCATGCAACACCTGTCACGATCCGCACGGATCGAACAACGATCGGATGCTCGTGGCAAAGCTCCCGATGCTCTGTCAACGCTGCCACATCGGCACTCGTCATCCGTCGACCATCTACGACGCCAACCAGCTCGCGGCGGGCAGTGATCGACTGATCGGACGCGGTTGCGTGAACTGTCACTCGCAGGTGCATGGCTCCAACAGCCCTGCCGGCAACGCACTGCTTCGCTGACCGAGGAGAGCCATGCGCATCAGACGATCGCTGATCGTGACGACCCTACCGGTCATTGCCTCACTGGTCATTTCCTCGACGGTGGCCGCGCAGCAGACGCCCAACACACCGCCGCCCGAGCCCGGCGAAAGCACCGGCCTGTCGAATCTCGAGAATCTGGGTCAAGTCGACTTCGGCATCCGCGGAACGGCCTACGGCGACAACAGCGACGAAGCACGCTATCAGCGGTACCGTGACTTGCGGAACGGGCCCTTCATCGAGGGTTTCCACTTCGCCAAGTCCACCGACCTGTGGTCGTTTAACGCGCGCGCCGACCACGTGGGCTATCGGGACCAGCGCTATGTGGCGAACTACAGCCGATACGGGAAGGTCAAAGCTGCCTTCGAGTGGAATCAGATCCCGTTGTTCTTCAGTCAGGACACGCGCACGGCGTACTCACAGGGTAGTCCCGGCGTCTTCCAGCTTGATGGTCTGCCCCGACTCGTGCAGACCGGCGCTGCGAACGCAAGTCTGTACAACGCTGAGGCCACGCCCTTCGACCTACAGCAGAAACGCAGCATCGCGGACTTTCGGCTGACCTACAGCGCGACGCCGAATCTGGATCTGAGCATGTCGCTCAAGAACACGCAAAAGAGCGGCGAGCAGCCATGGGCAGGCACGTTCGGCTTCAGCAATGCCGTCGAATTGCCGGCACCCATCGACACCCGGACGACCGAGCTCGGCGTCGCCGCCGAATGGGCGAACGGTCGGACCGATCTGCGTATCGGGTACGACGGCTCGTTCTTTCGGAACAACATCAGCACGCTGGTGTGGGACAACCCCCTGCGTTTCACAGACTCACCGACGGCGGGACCGGCGCAGGGGCGGATGGCGTTGTGGCCCAACAGCAATCTGAACGCCGGCTCGATCAGCGGTCTGGTGAAGCTGCCCGTCAACAGCCAGGCGACGGGATACATCTCGCTCGGCAACTGGTCCCAAAACGACGCGCTTATCCCGTTCACCAGCAATGCGGCCCTTTCGCCGCTCGCGTTGGCTCGTCCGACGGCCGACGCGAACGCGCGCGTCACCGCCACGGCCTTCACGTTCAACTCGCGGCCGGTCCAGCATCTCTGGCTCAACGCGCGCTTTCGATCGTACGATTTTGACAATCGCACGCCGGTGTTCCAGGTGCCGAGGACGGTCTCGTACGACACCAACGTGGCGACGTTCGCCGAAGGCGGCACGAGCCCCTATAGCTTCACGCGGAAGACGCTCGATCTCGACGCCTCATGGACGCCGATCACCTATGCCGCATTCCGTGTTGGCTATACGCGCGAAGTCGTGGACCAAGCGTTCCGCACCTTCGACACGACAACGGAGAATACGCTGCGGCTCTCGGCGGATGCCAGCGGCATCCAGTGGCTGACGCTGCGGGCCGTGTACGAGCACGCCAAGCGGACCGGGTCGGGCCTCGACGAGCAGACGCTCGACGATATCGGCGAGCAGGTCTCCCTCCGGCAGTTCGACGTCTCCGACCGCGATTCGAATCGCCTGTCCGGCGTCCTCATTGTCACGCCTGTCTCGATGCTGTCGTTCAACGCGACGACCTTTGTCGGCCGTGAGAATCGGCCAGGATCGGTCTTCGGCCTCAGAAGCAATGACAACACCGGGGCATCCGTCGGCGTGGACTATGTGCCCAGCAACGCGGTGTCAGTGGGGGCGTCGTACGAGTACGAGAAGTACACGGCGCTGCAGGCGTCGAGGGAGGCCAACCCGGGACCACAGTTCGACGATCCGACCCGCGACTGGACCACTGACGGTGCGGACCGCGCGCACACACTGACGGCCTCGGCAGATTTGCTGAAGCTCTGGCCGAAGACGGATCTCCGCTTCGCGTACGATTTCAGCCGCGCGGAATCGGTGTATGTGTACGGCCTCGCGGCGAACACGACGTTGCCGCCGGTGGCACAACTGCCGCCTGTCTTGAACACGCGTTACCGCATCAGCATCGACGGACGCTACGCGCTCACGCGCCATCTCGCGGCCGGCCTGGTGTACTGGTATGAGAAGTACGACGTTGACGACTTCGCGTTCAGCCCGGCGACACTCAACACGGTCGCGCAGCCGGCGTTTCTCTCGCTCGGGTACTTGTACCGGCCGTACACCGCCAACACACTCTGGGGACGGCTCACGTACCTCTGGTGACGTGGCCGTGGATCCCCTGTGGAGCGTCATCGTTTACGCCGTCAAGACTGCCGAGCACGCGAGGCGCCTGTGATTCATCTTCACCTGCCAGGAGGCAGACGTATGCATCGATTCATCATGTCCGCAGTCATCGCCGCTGTCGTCGTCGCGGGGCCGGTTCACGCGCAAGATGCCAAGGTCGCCAAGGGGATGCAGGTCTACGCCGATCAGAAGTGCGCCCTCTGTCATGCGATCGCGGGCAAAGGCAACGCCAAGGGACGTCTGGACGATGTTGGCAGCAGATTGAAAGCGGATGAGATCCGGGAGTGGATTGAACATCCTGCCGAAATGACTGCGAAGACCAAGGCCGCGAGGAAGCCGGCGATGCGATCGTATCCGGACCTTTCGAAAGATGATGTCGACGCGCTGGTGTCGTACCTCCTCACCCTGCAAAAGAAGTAGTCGAGCTCTGCATGCGTCCTGCCTTCGTCGCCGCGCTACGCAATCGCGTGTCCGCATTTGGCGTGGCATTGACCACGGCGAGCGTCGTGCTCTTTCTCGTGTTGTTCGCGCTGCAGTTGATGAGCGTGATCCGCAATCCCTATGCCGGCCTCGTCGTCTTCGTCATGATGCCGGGTCTCTTTGTCGTTGGCCTTCTGCTGATTCCGATTGGCCTCCGGATTGAGCGTCGCCGGATCGCACGCGGCCTGCCGGCTCCGTCGTGGCCGCGCCTCGACCTGAACGACTCCAGAATCCGCGGCACGGTGTTCTTGGTCGTCGCCGCCACCTTCGTCAACGTAGCTCTTCTGTCCATGGCCAGCTACGGCGCCGTGCAATACAGCGAGTCCCAGCAGTTCTGCGGGCAGGTGTGCCACCGTGTGATGGAACCGGAATTCGTGGCGCAACAGCACGGCCTTCATGCACGCGTCCATTGTGTGGACTGTCATGTCGGCCCAGGCGCCGAGGGGTTCGTCACCGCCAAATTACACGGCACGTACCAGCTGGCGCTGACGATCACCGGTCGATATCCGCGGCCGGTTCCCATCCCGACCGAGGGCATTCCCGACGTGCGCACGTCGTGCGAAGGATGCCACTGGCCAGATCGGTACGTAGGGGACGTGATCAAAGTCTTTTACGAGTACGCCAACGATGCGGCGAATACGGCGACCAAGACGACGGTTCGGCTTCACGTGGGCGGGCCGATTGCTGGCACGGGAACAGGAGTCGGTATCCACTGGCACATGAATCGGGCGAACACGATCGAGTACGTCGCGCTGGACGCACAACGCGAGCAGATTCCGTACGTGCGCGTGGCCACGCCGGGCGGCCGCGTGCGTGAGTACTTCGCGAAAGGGGTGACGGCGAGTGACATCGCCGACAAACCGCGTCGACGAATGGAGTGTCTCGATTGCCACAATCGTCCCGCACATACCTTCGGGTCGACTCCCGAACGCGCCGTCGATGCGGCACTCGGCGAGGGCCTCATCAGCGCCAAGATTCCGTTCATTCGTCAAGACACGGTGCGGGCGCTGCGGGCCGAGTATTCGAGTCAGGAGGTCGCGTTACCAAAGATCGATCAGAGCATTCGCACGGCGGTCAATGCGCGGTTGCCTCACGCATTCGAAGAAGCGCAATTGCAGCAAGCGAGCGCGGTCGCGCAGGCGATCTATCGCGCGAATGTCTTCCCCTCGATGAAAGTGGGTTGGGGCACCTATACCAGCCAACTCGGTCATATGACTTCAGCGGGCTGTTTCCGCTGTCATGACGAAGACCACAAGACGACGACCGGCGTCGCGATCCGTCAGGATTGCGACCTCTGCCACGCGATCGAGTGATCGGGAGGGCGATATTCAGCCACGCACTACGCGCGAGCTGATGTTCATAAATGAGGATGACCTATGAGTAAACGTGGATGGGTCGCAACGGAGCTCGAGCGCCGCGGAGTGTCGCGACGCGAATTCATGGGATTCTGCGCGACGATGGCCGCCGCGCTTGCGCTGCCGGAGACCGTTGCCGCGCAGATTGCGCGCGCGGTGCAGCGGGCGGCGAAGCCGGTCCTCGTGTGGCTGGAATTTCAAGACTGCGCCGGGAACACCGAATCGTTCCTCCGCGCCGAGCGTCCTACCGCGGCGGAAGTCATCCTCGACATGCTCTCGGTCGACTACCACGAAACGATCATGGCGGCGGCCGGCGCGCAGGCCGAAGAGAACTTGAGCCGGACGGTGAAGGACCGGTCGGGCGACTACATTGCCGTCGTGGAAGGTTCCATCCCAACCGGTGCGAAGGGCGCGTACTGCACGATTGGCGGAAAAGCCGCCATCGACATTGCGCGCGACGTCTGCGGCCACGCCGCCGCGACGATTGCGATCGGCACGTGTGCCTCGTTCGGCGGGATTCCAGCCGCCGCGCCGAATCCGACGGGCGCGCTCGGTGTCGCCGATGCGGTGCCCGGAGTCAAGAACCTGATCAACCTCTCCGCCTGTCCGGCGAATGTGGAGAACCTCACCGCGCTGCTCGTGTATTACCTCACGTTCAAGCGATGGCCACCCCTTGATCACCTTCGCCGGCCGCTGTTTGCGTACGGCACCTCGATTCACGACGCCTGCGAGCGTCGTGCGCATTATGATGCCGGCCAGTACGTCGAAGCGTGGGGCGACGAGGGCCATCGCGAGGGGTACTGCCTCTACAAGATGGGCTGCAAGGGGCCCGTCACGTTCCAGAACTGCCCAAACGTCAAATGGAATGGCGGCACGAACTGGCCAATCGGCTGCGGCCATCCGTGCATCGGGTGTGCGGAGCCAGATTTCTGGGACAAGATGACGCCCTTCTATGAACACTTGACTGGCGTGCCCGGCTTCGGCATCGCGTCCAACGTCGACAAGATTGGAATGTACGCGGTGGCCGGCGTGGGGGCGGCCTTCGCCGGGCATGGGTTGATCCAGATCGCCAGGCGGGTCGGCGATCGCGTCGAGCCAATTCCACCGAAGCCGCCGCAGAAGGGGGCGTCGTCATGAGCCGCGTCGTGGTCGATCCCGTCACCCGGATCGAGGGACATTTGCGCATCGAAGCCGAAGTCGACGGCGGCGCGGTGCGGGACGCGTGGTCGTCGTCGACGATGTTTCGCGGCATCGAGCTGATTCTGAAGGGGCGCGACCCTCGGGATGCGTGGGCCTTCACGCAGCGGATCTGCGGCGTGTGTACGACCGTGCACGCCATTGCTTCGATCCGAGCGGTGGAGAACGCGATCGGATCGAGACCACCGGCGAACGCTCGTCTGCTACGGAACCTGATTATCGGCGCGCAGGCGGTGCAGGATCACGTGATTCATTTCTACCACTTGCACGCCCTCGACTGGGTCGACATCGTGTCGGCGCTGTCGGCTGATCCCGGCAAGACGTCGACTCTCGCGCAGTCGATCTCGGATTGGCCGCTCTCGAGCGCGAAGTACTTCGCTGGCGTTCGCGATCGCCTCAAAGGATTCGTCGACCGTGGCCAGCTCGGACCGTTTGCGAACGCCTACTGGGGACACCCCGCCTATAAGTTACCGCCGGAAGCCAATCTGATGGCCGTGGCGCATTATCTGGAAGCGCTCGACTGGCAGCGCGAGTTCATCAAGATGCACGCGGTGCTCGGCGGCAAGAATCCGCACCTGCAAAGCTTCCTGGTCGGCGGCATGGCGACACCGGTCGACCCGAATAGTCAATCAGCGCTCAATACCGGCACGATCGCGGCGCTGAAACAATTCGTGGCGAAAGCGCGCGACTTTGTCACCCGCGTCTACATTCCGGATCTGCTGGCCATCGCGTCGTTCTACAAGGACTGGGCCGGCTATGGTCGGGGCGTCGGCAACTATCTCGCCTATGGCGAGTACCCGGAAGACGACAACGCGCAACCGGCGCTGTTCCTTCCGGGTGGCATCATCCGCCAGCGTGACTTGTCAAAGGTAGAAACGGTCGATCAGACGAAGATCACCGAATACGTGTCGCACTCCTGGTACGAGTACCAAGGGGGCGACGATGTCGCGCTCCACCCGTATCGCGGCGAAACCCATCCGAATTACACCGGGCCGACTCCTCCGTACGAGCTCCTCGGCACGGACACGAACAAGAAGTACTCATGGCTGAAGTCCCCCCGGTACCAAGAGGAGCCCATGGAGGTCGGCCCGCTGGCGCGCATGCTCGTCGCCTATGTGTCGGGACATACGCGTGTGAAGGATCTGGTGGGGACCGTGCTGAAGCAACTGAATGTCGGCCCGGAAGCGCTCTTTTCGACGCTGGGCCGCGTGGCGGCGCGCGGAATCGAGACGCAGATCATCGCCGAGAAGATGGACGCGTGGGTGGACGCGTTAGCCACGAACATGGGATCGGGCGAGTTGCGCATCCACGACAACTCCAAGTGGGAGCCCAGTACGTGGCCTGCGGACGCGCAGGGCGCGGGGTTCCACGAAGCGCCCCGCGGTGCACTCGGCCACTGGGTGTCGATCCACAACGGCCTGATCACGAATTATCAGTGCGTCGTCCCCAGCACGTGGAACGCCGGCCCACGTGACGCGAAGGACCGGCGCGGACCTTACGAAGAAGCGCTCTTGGGGACTCCCGTGGCCGATCCCAAGCGGCCGATCGAGATCCTTCGCACGGTCCACTCGTTTGATCCCTGCATGGCCTGTGGCGTCCACGTGGTTGACGCCCGCCGCCGTGAGCTCGCGCACGTGAGGGTTGTATGAGCGAGAGCGCCGCGTCTGCCACCGCGCCCTCCGATATCGTCCGCGTGTACGTCTGGGAAGCCCCGGTCCGCATCACGCACTGGTTGATCGCCTTGTCGATTGCGGTGTTGTCAGTGACCGGGATCTACATCGGTCACCCGTTCATCACCGTGTCCGGTCCCGCTCGCGAACATTTCGTCATGGGTTGGGCGAAGGTCATCCACGGATACACCGCGTACGTGTTCATCGCCGCGGTGGTGGCCCGGCTGATCTGGATGTTTACCGGCAATCGGTACGCGCACTGGGACAAGTTTGTGCCCGTGCATGCCTCGCGACGCCGCGGGATCTGGCCGACCCTCAAGTTCTATCTCTTTGCCTTGCGCAAGCCGCCGGGATTCGTCGGCCACAATCCCGTGGCCGGGGCTACCTACACGTTGATCTTCTGCTTGTACTTCGTGGCCATCGCTACCGGACTCGCCATGCGTGGTCCCAGCGCCGATGTCGGATCGCCGCTGCGATGGTTCGCATCGCTCGCGCCACTCTTTGGTGGTCTCCAGACGGCCCGGTGGATTCATCACGTGGTGATGTGGCTCTTGCTCGGGTTCACCGTGCATCACGTCTACAGCGGCGTGCTCATGTCGACGATTGAAGCCAACGCAACGATGGAGTCGATCTTCTCCGGGTACAAGTTCGTGCCACGGGAGGATCTCGAGTTCTCCGGGTACCGGTTTGTCAATCGTCGTGGGCAGGTTGATGAGTGAACGGACGCGACTCCTGGTGCTCGGACTCGGCAATGTGCTCCTCGAAGACGACGGTGTCGGCGGCGCAGCCGTGGCTTTGCTCCGCCAGTGCTTCGACGTGCCAGACGGCGTACGCGTGCTCGACGGCGGCACGCTCGGGTTGTCATTGCTGCCGTATCTACAGGAATCGGAGCGCGTCCTGCTCGTCGATGCGGTGCGCACGGACGACCCACCGGGGTCATTCGTCAGGCTGGACGGCGACGAGGTGGGGCCCGCCGTGGCGACGCGTCTCTCGCCGCATCAGGTCGGGGTCAGCGATCTACTCGACGGCGCGCGATGGCTGGGGGGCTATCCCACCCAGGTCACGCTTCTCGGTCTGGTTCCGGCATCGATGGAGCTGGTCGTGGGACTCTCGCCCCGCGTCCGAGCGGCACTCCCTGTCCTGGTCGAGCGCGTCGTGGCAGCGGCAGCCAGCTGGGGCATCATCTTCGGCCCGAAGACGACTCCTGACGTGGCTGCTGCTGGGCGGATTGTGGACGTCGCTCGTCTTGCCGGGCTGCGCTGATGGCGATCGAGACCTGCCGCGGTCATATCGCAACGTGGCGGTGCCGACCGCCGTCCTCGCCTCAGCCGACGCGCGATCGCGCGGGAGGCGGCTCTTTCTCGATCATTGCGCGTTGTGTCATGGCGAGCGTGGTGACGGGCAAGGCGTTCGGAGAGAGGGGTTGACGACGGCGCCGCGTAACTTCACCGATCCCGCGTGGCGGGAATCGACCTCGCCGCGGCGCGTGTTCTTCGCCATTCGTGAAGGGGAGAGTGGGACAGCGATGCCCAGTTGGAAGAGCTTGAGCGAACACGATGCCTGGGATCTGACGGCGTATGTGCTGTCGCTCGCTCCACCGGAGTGAACAGGTGCATGAGCTCTCCATCGCGTTGAGCCTGGTGGACGCGGTATGCGAGAAAGCCGGAACGCTGGGCGAGGTTCGCGTCGATGCGGTCTGTGTGCGCCTCGGCGCGCTCTCGGGCGTCGTGAAAGAGGCGTTGTTGTTCTGCTTCGAGGCTGCCGCGAAAGGCACGCCGATCGACGGCGCCCGCCTGGAGATCGAGGATGTGCCGCTGACAGTCATGTGTCCGCGCTGCTCGGTGGAGCGTCGGCTCGCAAGCGTTCAGCATTTGCGCTGTCCCGTGTGCGACACGCCGACTCCCAGGGTGATCGACGGCCGGGAGCTGGAACTGGCCGCGCTGGAGGTGAGTGATCGTGCCACGCATTGTTGATGTCCGCGAAGGCATCTTGAGGAAAAACGACATGCTCGCCCGCGACCTGCGCGCGCGCTTCCAGGATGCACACATGTTCGTTGCCAGCCTGGTCTCCAGCCCAGGCGCCGGCAAGACCGAGCTCTTGCAAAGGACACTCGCCGAGCTCAAGCCGAGCCGACGCGTCGGCGCGCTGGTTGGCGATTTGGCGACCGATCGCGACGCGCGGCGCCTGGTGCAAACGGGCGTGCCAGTGCGGCAGATCACCACGGGCACCGTCTGCCATCTGGAGGCGCAGATGGTGGAGCGCGCGCTCGACGGGTGGGATCTGGACGCGCTCGATCTGCTGTTCATCGAGAACGTCGGCAACCTTGTGTGTCCCGCCAGCTACGACCTCGGGGAGCACGTTCGCGTCGTGCTGCTCTCGGTTACTGAAGGTGAGGACAAGCCGCTGAAGTACCCGACGATCTTCAACACCGCCGATCTCGCGGTGATCACCAAGATCGATCTCGCCCCTGCTGTGAGCTTCGACAGGGACGAAGCCTTCCGCAACATTCAAGAGGTGCGGCCCGGGCTGGAAGTGCTCGAAGTGTCCGCACGGGTGGGCACAGGCATGGATCGCTGGCTGCACCGGTTGACGGATCTCGCGGTGCCCGCGGCCCTTCACGATCCGCTTCCTTCGCTGCGCTAGACATGGACGCCATTCAGCACACCCGCATCGTCATTCGGGGCGCCGTGCAGGGCGTCGGCTTTCGGCCATTCGTGTTCCGGCTCGCGTCCGATCTGGGCGTCACCGGTTGGGTGTCGAACACCGGTCAGGGTGTGTTCATCGAAGCAGAAGGCAATGGCGCCGCGATGAGCGAGTTCATGCGGCGGCTGGACGACGATCGGCCGCCAAGGGCTGTGGTGGTGAGCCGCGAATGCGCCGTGCTCGATCCGGTCGGCTTCGATCGCTTCGAGATCCGCGCGAGCGCGGCGCACGCGGAGCCCTCGGCGTTCGTGCTGCCGGATCTCGCGACCTGTCCCGACTGCCGGCGCGAGCTGTTCGACCCGGACGACCGGAGATTCCGGTATCCGTTCATCAACTGCACCAACTGTGGCCCCAGATTTAGCATCATCGAGCATCTCCCGTACGATCGCGAGCGGACGTCGATGCGTGCGTTCACGATGTGCCCGGCGTGCCAACGGGAGTACGACGATCCGGGCGACCGCCGGTTTCACGCGCAGCCCAACGCATGTCCGGACTGCGGTCCCTCGCTTGCGCTGTGGGACCCCGCCGGCTCCATTCTCGCGTGCGGTGATGAGGCGTTGGCGAACACCGTCGCCGCGATTGCGCGCGGCTGCATCGTGGCCATGAAAGGTCTCGGCGGCTTTCTGCTGATGGCCGATGCCGGCAACGACGATACGATTCGAACGCTGCGTGCGCGCAAGCACCGCGACGCGAAGCCGTTCGCGTTGATGTTTCCGACCCTCGACGCTGTCGCCCGGGCCTGCCGCGTATCCCCGCAGGAAGGGCGTGCCCTGACGTCGCCCGAGTCACCCATCGTACTGCTGCGCCAGCGGGGCGAGGCGACGTCGCTGGTTGCATCGTCGGTCGCCCCCCGCAATCCTTACCTGGGCGTCATGCTGCCGTACACGCCCCTCCATCATTTACTAATGCGCGATCTCGGCCGGGCGGTCGTAGCGACCAGCGGAAACGTGACCGATGAGCCCATCTGCATCGACGAACACGAGGCGCTCGAGCGGCTGTACGGCCTGGCCGATCTGTTTCTCATCCATGATCGCCCGATCGTCAGACCCGTCGATGATTCGATCGTCCAGGTCGTGCTCGATCGGGAGATGGTGCTGAGGCGGGCGCGGGGGTATGCACCCCTGCCCGTGATGTTGCCGAAGGCAGTCGAGTCGACGCTGGCCGTCGGCGCACATCTGAAGAATGCGATCGGGCTCAGCGTCGGTCGCAGTGTGTTTATCAGCCAGCATATTGGGGACCTCGAGACGACGCAGGCCAGCGACGCCTTCGAGCGCGTCATCATCGCGTTCCGCGATCTGTACGGCGCGGAACCTGCGCAGGTCGTCGCCGATCTCCATCCCGACTACCGCTCGACCCAGTACGCGGACGGTCTTGGCGTGCCCGTCGTACACGTTCAGCATCACTTCGCGCACGTGGCCGCGTGCATGACGGAGAACGAGCTTGACGATCCGGTGCTGGGCGTTGCGTGGGATGGCACGGGCTACGGAACCGACGGCACGATCTGGGGCGGAGAGTTTCTTGTACCGCGCGGCGGCTCCTTCGATCGGGTCGCGACGTTGCGTCCATTCCCCCTGCCGGGAGGCGGGCGCGCCGTCCGCGAGCCTCGGCGCGCAGCCTTTGGCCTGCTGCACGAGCTGTACGGCAACGACCTGTCGGCCCGAACGGACGTGGCGTCGGTAGCGGCATTCGAAGCACCGGAGCGGCGGCTGCTCGCGCAGATGCTCGACCGTGGCGTCAATTCACCCATGACGACGAGCGCCGGACGGCTGTTCGATGCCGTCGCTTCGCTGTGCGGGATCTGTCACCAGACGAGCTTTGAGGGACAGGCGGCGATGGACCTCGAGTACTCGATCGACGAGCGTGCCGCGGGATGCTACTCGATGCCGCTGGTCAGTGGACGGCCGATCCTGATCGACTGGGCCCCCGCCATCCACGCGCTACTGGATGACGTCCGCGACGGAGCTCCGGTCGGCGTGATCGCGCTCAGATTGCACACTGGACTTGCCGCCGCCGTCGCCGAGGTGGCGGTGCGGATCGGCGTGCCTCGCGTTGTCCTCGCCGGCGGTTGCTTTCAAAATCGCTTTCTCCTCGAACACACGGTCGGGCGGCTCGAGCAAGAAGGCTTTCGTGCCTACTGGCCCCAGCGCGTGCCGACCAACGACGGCGGCATCGCGCTCGGTCAGATCGCGGTGGCGGCACGGATGGCGACGGTCCCGGAACACGCTCACGGGATGTGAACGGAGAGCACTCTCATGTGTCTTGCAGTGCCAGGAAAACTCTTGAGTATCGACGGCATCGACCCCCTGCTTCGCTCCGGCAGGGTCGACTTTGCCGGTGTCGTGAAACAGGTCAATCTGGCCTACGTGCCTGACGCTCGCGTCGGCGACTACGTGCTGGTGCACGTCGGCTTCGCGATCAACACCATCGACGAAGACGAAGCGATGCAAGTGTTTGCATACCTCCGGCAGATGGGCGAACTCGCGGAGCTCGAGGCTGGCGAGGAAGGACGATGAAGTATATCGACGAATACCGGGAGCCAGACGCGGCGGCGGGCTACGCGCACGCGCTGGCTCGCATTACGACGCAAACGTGGACGCTCATGGAAGTGTGCGGCGGCCAGACCCACTCGATCGTCAAGTTCGGTGTGGACGAACTGCTGCCGAAGGGAGTGACACTGGTCCACGGACCCGGCTGCCCCGTGTGCGTCACACCGCTCGAGCTGATCGAGAAAGCCATCGAGATCGCATCGCGACCTGGGGTGATCTTCTGCTCGTTCGGGGACATGCTTCGCGTGCCCGGCCGCAGCAAGGATCTGCTGTCGGTCAAAGCCGAGGGCGCAGATGTTCGCATCGTCTACTCGCCGCTCGACGCGGTCGCCATTGCGCGCCGGCATCCCGACCGCCAGGTCGTCTTTTTCGCCGTGGGCTTCGAGACCACGGCCCCGGCCAACGCGATGGCCGTGTACCAGGCGGACGCGCAGGACGTGCTCAACTTCTCGATGCTCGTTTCGCACGTGCTCGTGCCGCCGGCCATGGAGGCGATTCTCTCGTCGCCCGTCAACCGTGTCCAAGGCTTTCTCGCCGCCGGGCATGTGTGCACGGTGATGGGCTATACGGAGTACGAACCGATCGCCCGCAAGTACCGGGTTCCGATCGTCGTGACGGGATTCGAGCCGCTGGACTTGCTCCAGGGCGTCTATCTGTGCGTGAAGCAGCTGGAGGAGGGACGCGCCGAGGTGGAGAATCAGTACGCGCGTGCCGTCCAGCGGGAGGGGAACAGCCATGCCCAGGATCTCGTGCGTCAGGTCTTCTGCGTGGGCGCTCGCAAATGGCGAGGTCTTGGTGAAATCCCTCAAAGCGGACTCGCGCTGCAGCCGCGTTTCGCGCGCTTCGATGCAGAGACACGATTTGGCGTGGCCGCGTTCACGGAGGAGGAGCCGACCGAGTGCATCAGCGGCCTCGTCTTACAGGGCCTGAAGAAGCCGCACGAGTGTCCGGCATTCGGCAGCCGATGCACGCCCGAACATCCACTCGGCGCGACGATGGTGTCCTCAGAAGGGGCGTGCGCCGCGTACTATCGGTACCGTCGCATTCAGACCGCCGAGGTTGTGCATGGCCACTGACCGGGGCCCGGACGACATGGCTGCGCTCGCGTGCCCGATCCCCATCACCCAGTATCCGCACGTGCTGCTCGCCCATGGCGGCGGCGGACAGTTGATGCATCAGCTGATCGAGCGGCTGATCGTGCCGGCATTTGGTGGCGCGGGGCTGGAGGCGAGGCATGATGGCGCGGTCTTCGAGGTCGGCGCCGGCCGCCTGGCCTTTACGACGGATTCGTACGTCGTCCGGCCGTTGTTCTTTCCAGGCGGGGATATCGGCGCGCTTGCCGTCAACGGGACCGTGAACGATCTCGCGATGTGCGGCGCGCGGGCGCGGTATCTGAGCGTCAGCTTCATCCTGGAAGAAGGCTTGCCGATGGATACCCTGTGGCGCATCGTCCTGTCGATGAGACAGGCGGCGGCTGATGTCGGGGTACAGCTGGTCACCGGTGACACCAAGGTGGTCGATCGCGGAAAGGGCGACGGCGTGTTTATCAACACCGCCGGCATCGGCGTCGTCGCGGCCCCGAACCCCATCGGGCCGATGCGCGTCCGCCCGGGCGATGCCGTGCTCGTCAGCGGAGACCTCGGGCGCCACGGGATGGCGATCATGGCCGTACGCGAACACCTGTCGTTCGAATCCGCGATCGAAAGCGATTGCGCCCCACTCGTACAGCCGGTCATGGCGCTGGTCGACGAGGGTGTCGAGATTCATTGCCTGCGCGATCTGACGCGCGGCGGCCTGGCGAGCGCTCTAGTCGAGATTGCCGAAGCATCATGCTTGGCGATTGCCATCGATGAAGCGGCGATTCCCGTGCGCGAGGATGTCCGCGGTGCCTGCGAGATTCTTGGCTTCGATCCCCTCTACGTCGCCAATGAAGGCCGCTTCGTCGCGTTCGTTGCTGCTCCGGACGCCGAGCGGGCGATCGCGCGACTCAGCTGCGACTCGCGCTGTGCCGAGGCCCGGATCATCGGTTCAGTCCGAAGCGCGCCCGCAGGTCTCGTCTCGATGAAAAGCCGTATCGGCGCCACGCGCATCGTCGACATGTTGAGCGGGGAGCAGCTGCCACGGATCTGCTGAGATGGAGTTGACCGTGCCGTCGCGGCGCCGCCATGCGGCATGAGCAGCGGCGAGGTCACTCGGATCGGTGAGCGGAGGAGTCATGATGCAAGGGTCGGAAGGGTGGTGGCAGCGGCCATGGGTCAGATCGATTGAGAGTGTCATCGGACACGTGGCGGCCCTCGTCGTTGGTTTCGTGATGATGGTCGTCGGCCTCGGGCTTGGCGTGACGATGATCATGTTGCCGGCGGGGATTGTCATCGGCCTCCTGGGCGTGGCGATCTTCGTCGGTGGGTTATTCGCGCGCATCAGGAGGACTTGAGCGCCCGACGGCAAGGAGGCGATCTAAGTCAGGAGTCGGCGCCCGAAGGTGACGAGATGTGGCCAGGATATGGTTATCACATGGGTTGGATGGGATTGTGGTGGCCGGTCTGGCTCATTGCGCTGGTGCTACTAGTCTGGGCCGTCGCTCGAGCGGCTGGAGTATCGGCACCACGGCGTGGCAAAGACTCGCCCGAAACGATTCTGAAACGCCGATATGCGCGTGGCGACGTGGACCGTGAGGAATACGAGCGCAGACTCAGCGATCTTCGAAAATAGTCCAAATAGCGCGCCGGACGTCCGCGGCGAGTTGTCCCGACATCCGAATGCGCCCGGCGCAGGTTCGGTTCGGGGTCGAGCGATTCGCACTGATCACAAACGCCCCTCCAGGATGAGCGCGCAGGTCTAGCTTCGCGGCGCGATTAGCGACGGTCACGGTTCGGCAGGACGCCGCGCCAGTGACAGGAAGAACAACCCTGCCGCTATCGTAACGATGATGGACCCTGTTTCACGATGGAGACGTGCCGCGATGTACGAACCCACGACCGTAACCAATACAGCCATAATCGAGGCGATGATCAGCATCTGTGTCAAGTTGTGGGATAGTCGCTTCGCTGTTGCCGCCGGGATGATGATCAGCGAACCCATCAGTAAGACGCCAAGGTATCGAAGGCCGAGAGCGACTGTCATTGCGAACATCTGCAGGAACACCAAGTCGAGACGCCTGACGTCAATCCCAGCTGTCCGCGCGATGTCCGGCGACACAAGCGCGACGACCAGTCTCCGTCGCTGAGTGACGACAAACATGACGACGGCGATGGACATCGCCAGGCCGAATGCCAGCTCCGGCCATGACAGGATGCCTGCGTGTCCGAAGAGCGCATCGATGAGCTCATCGCCGGACGTGAGCATGCTGCCGATGACGTTGCACGGCAGCAACAATCCGACTTCGAGCTCGGCTTGCAGGGCACGTTCCGCCAGCGGCGGATTGCACGCACCGAGGATGAGATACTTCCGGAAGTCCCGATCGAGCTTCTTCCTTAGCGTATCTCTTACATCAATGGTGGTGAGCACGCCGATGCCCTCGGCCTTCAGCGCGGCCGTCGCGCGCTCCACGGCGGTCTCGTAGCTGATCGACAGTTCAATCTGTAGTCCATACCGTGTTTCATTCACCGTGCCTCCCGGTGCGGCTTATCGCGGAAACTGGGTGTTCCATTCGTGGACGGGCGGCGACGAACCGACAAGCCCGTCGGCTGGGATCGTGAGGCACATCAGCGTCAAATGTCGGAGTCGTACGCCCCAAAGTCTTTGTCGAGTGCGTCTACCGGCGGCGCTCACTCGCCGATCCAACGGATGGCTTCGGCAAGCGCCTGATTAGGAAATACACGGACATGCCCAGACATCGCCAACCCAAAGATCTTCACGGCCACGCGGATCCATTCGACGTCCGACACGACGGCAACCCGTTCCCAGCCCGTCAGGTGCCTGAGCCCAAGTTTCGCATCCTCCCACTCCGCCGCAGCCTCAAACCCCGAGAACTGTTCGCCGAGCTGATAGAGGAAACGGACCTTGTCGTGGCGGGCGAACCTGGCCTCGACCGCTGGAACGATGACGGACTCGTAATCGCTCGCCGTGACGATTCCGATTGCACTAAATCCCAGAACGTGGCTCGGGAGATTGGGGATTCGTTCAACCATCGCTGAGTCTCCTTGTTATGGATTGTCGTCACAACGGTGCCGTCAGCGGAGAAAGGAGAGCACGATGAAGGGCACGAGACTAAACAGCAGTATGCCGATCTTGAACACGCTCATTCCCGCAACCGAGGTACATCAACTCAAGCACAGGCTGCGCACTCGTCCCAGTGACTCCCAGCCACTTCATGAACGAGTTCACCGTGAACCGTGTCGGAACGACGAACATTAGCATCCCCCGGAGGCTGAACTGTCTGACCATCGGCAGGAAGCCGCCAGGAGACAGCAGCACCAGCTTCCGAAGGCGCGCCGGTGCGGCCACGGCGTAATTGATCAATCCGGTCCAGCGTGGCAACACGCCGCTATCAAATGTCGGCCAAGCCGCCGATGCCAGGAACAGACCGGTGATCGCAAGCGCAATCGACCCGTTGTAGATCAGCAACGTTCCGTCAATGAGCGCGCGCACCGCCGACGGATCAGCATGGCCGCTCAAGGTGTCGAGGACGGCGCCGCCCTCCAGCCCATCTGCGACCACGGTGACCGCCACCCAACCCAGGGCTGCGCCGAATAGCGGTGTGCCGATCCACTCAGTTTCTGAACGTGCCTGACGAATCAAGTGCCGGAGTCCAGCGGCGAACACCAGCATGCTCACATAAAAGCCTTGGTCCATCAGGATGCGGGTGAAGGCGACGTTCTTGATGTCAAACAGATGTCGAGCGAATCCAGAGCCGTCGTATACAGAGGGAGCGCATCCGACGAGCCATAACGGAAACTGACCAAAGGTCAGCGCAACGCAGGCGACGCCAGACCCACCTGTGATTCGAGCGATCTTTATGTCGATGACGCCGTGGATCCGGAGTTGATTGCGCGGCCACAGCGCTGGAACATGCGCTTCATCGGCCGCTTCATGCTCGAGTTCGGGGCGGTGAGTTCGGTCTTCGATTTCCTGACATTCGGGGCGCTGCTGCTGGTGTTCCACGCAGCACCGGACCTGTTCAGAACGGGATGGTTCGTCGAATCATTGCTCACCGAGCTCGTGATTGCGCTGGTCGTCCGGACGCGGCGCCCATTCTTTCGCAGTCGGCCAGGCCGGGTCCTGCTCTGGTCGACCGTGGCACTGATCGCGCTGACCGTCGTCATTCCCTATTTGCCATTCATCGGCGTGTTCGGATTCGTGCCGTTGCCGGGCATGCTGCTCATCACCGTAACGGCGATTACGGGCCTGTACGTCGCCACCACGGAACTGACCAAGCGGCGGTTCTATCGGGGCGTGCTCTGAATGAGGGCCGCTCGAGACGAACGCCTCGAGTGAATAGCCATGCTCGATGGCGTTTGTGCGCAGATTATGCCGTCACGGCCAGCTGCTTCTCGAACCGGAGCCCGTCGACACCCGCATCGACAGTGACGATGTCACCCTCGACGAATGCCCCTTCGAGGATCCGCAACGCTAGCGCGTCGAGCACGCGTCGCTGAATCGTTCGCTTCAGTGGTCGAGCGCCGTAGGTTGGATCGTATCCTTCGCGGACGATCTGTTCCTTAGCCGCGTCAGTCAGCTTGATGTGAATCTTCCGTTCCTCGAGGCGTTTCGTCAGGCCCGAAAGCTGGATGTCGATGATCCGCTTCATGTGGGTCCGGTCCAGTGCGTGGAACGTGATGATTTCGTCGATCCGATTGATGAACTCCGGACGGAAATGCGCCCGAACGGCGTCCATTACCTGCAATTCACCAGTCCCGAGGTTGGACGTCATAATAACGACCGCATTCTTGAAATCGACCGTGCGTCCCTTGCCGTCGGTCAACCGGCCATCGTCCAGAAGTTGCAGCAGGACATTCAGGACGTCAGGATGCGCCTTTTCAACCTCGTCGAATAGCACGACCGCGTAAGGCCGCCGCCGTACCGCTTCCGTGAGCTGGCCAGCCTCTTCGAATCCGACATATCCCGGAGGCGCGCCAATCATGCGCGAGACGGTGTGCTTTTCCTGATACTCCGACATGTCGATGCGAACCATCGCCTGTTCGTCGTCGAACAGAAACTCGGCCAACGCGCGCGAGAGTTCGGTCTTGCCCACACCGGTGGGGCCAAGGAACAGAAAGCTACCGAGCGGTCGATTCGGATCCTGCAAACTCGCACGGGCGCGACGAATGGCGTTTGACACGGCGACAATTGCCTCGTCCTGACCGATCACACGCTGGTGCAGACGCTCCTCCATGTGGATGAGCTTTTGAATCTCACCCTCCATGAGGCGGCTCACGGGGATGTGCGTCCACTTGCTGACGACCTCAGCGATGTCCTCTTCGTCCACCTCCTCTTTGAGCATGCGCTGACCGGACTGAAGCGTGGCGAATCGCGTTTCCTGGTCACGAAGCTGCTGTTCGAGCTGCGGGAGGCGGCCGTATTGCAGCTCTGACGCCTTGCCATACTCACCAGCGCGCTGGGCGCGTTCCACGTCCTGACGGACGGCGTCCAGGGTTTCTTTGAGGGTCCGGCCCTGCTGAATCGCCTCTTTCTCCTGCTGCCAATGCGCGGTGAGACGGCCACGTTCTTCCTTGAGGTCTGCCAGCTCTTTTTCGAGCTTCGCCAGCCGCTCGACGGAGGCTTTGTCCCGTTCCCTGCGGAGCGCTTCGCGTTCGATCTCCAGCTGCATGACCCGCCGCTCGATCTCATCCAGCTCTGACGGCATCGAATCGATTTCCATACGGAGCTTCGATGCGGCCTCGTCGACGAGATCGATAGCCTTGTCAGGCAGGAACCGATCGGCGATGTACCGATTCGAAAGGACCGCCGCCGCGACCAGCGCAGTGTCCTTGAACTTCACGCCGTGGTGAATTTCGTACCGGTCCCGTAGTCCTCGCAGAATACTGATCGCATCTTCAACTGTCGGCTCGCCCACGACCACTGTCTGGAACCGACGCTCGAGTGCGGCGTCCTTTTCGATGTACTTGCGATACTCATTCAGCGTGGTCGCACCGACGGTGTGCAATTCGCCCCGCGCGAGCATCGGTTTCAACATGTTCGACGCGTCCATCGAGCCCTCGGCAGCCCCCGCGCCAACAACCGTGTGGAGCTCGTCGATGAACAACACGACCTGTCCCTGGGCGTCCGCGATCTCCTTGAGAACGGCCTTCAGGCGTTCCTCGAACTCGCCGCGATACTTCGCGCCCGCCACGAGCGCACCCATGTCGAGCGCCACGATCCGTTTGTTCTTGAGGCCCTCGGGCACGTCGCCACGGACGATCCGGCTGGCCAGGCCCTCGACGATCGCGGTCTTCCCGACACCGGGTTCGCCGATCAGCACGGGATTGTTCTTCGTGCGGCGTGAGAGGACCTGAATGACGCGTCGGATTTCTTCGTCACGGCCGATGACCGGATCGAGCTTACCTTTACGTGCGAGCTCGGTCAGGTCGCGGCCGTAGCGTTCCAGCGCCTGATACGTGGATTCGGGGTTCTGGCTCGTGACCCGCTGTGAGCCGCGCACCGTCGTCAATGCGGCAAAGATCTTGTCGCGGGTCAAACCGCGTTCGCTCAGCAGCCGACTCGCGGCCGAACGGCCCGTCTCTGAGGCGATGCCCACCAGCAGATGCTCGGTGCTGACGTATTCGTCTTTGAGTCGTGCGGCCTCGGCCTCGGCGGAATCGGTCACGATCTTGAGCCTGGGCGAGAGGCCCGGCTGCGCACCGCCGTGCGCTTGATGAGACTTCTTCAAGACCTCACGGGTCGCCCGCGCCAGCTCGCCGGGATCCACCGACATCTTTCGCAGCACTTCTGGCACGATGCCCTCGTGCTGCTCGGCGAGCGCGACCAGTAGGTGCTCTGGCTCGATCAGCGGATGGCCTGACTGCTCCGCCAGTTGCTGCGAACCGACGATGGCTTCCTGCGCTTTTTCGGTGTACTTATTGAGATTCATCGCAACTCATCCGAATCCGATTAGAGGTGGTTCGGCAAGCGTGTGAGGATCTTGGTAACCGCTTCGTCGATCCGCGACTCCATCCAGGCCTGATTGTCGATCACGCCGTCAATGCTGCCTTCGGCCCACCCGCGCCAGATGAGCTTGTCCGTGTGTGGCGCGACGAGATCAACGAACAACGTGCCCTTGTCGTAGATGAAAGGCCGGCAGTCGTGATCGGTGCAGTACGACTGGGAGCTATCAAGCTCGCGGACGTCAATCTCCTGCGACACGCTCGCGTGATAGTGAACGAGCATGTCAGGTTGGGTGGCGGTCTTTTCGAAGCCGCGCCGAGCGAGCTCCTTTTCGACCTGGGCACGCACGCGCTCATCGAAGAATCGGTTGTTATCCAGACGGGGATCGCCAGTCGACCACGTGTCCGGTGGGGCCCAGCCATAGGTCTTGTATTGCCGGAGGTCGACACCTCGTTCGATATACGAATTCACGTTCATCGTGGCACAACCAGTTGCGAGCGACGCGCTTCCTATGCCGATCATGGCGACGATGGCCAATCTATTCATTCGTGAGGACATCACATTCTCCCTGCCGCTTAGCGTGTGCGCGGCAGCTGCCGCAGCATCTCGGCGACGGCTTGATCAATGGTCCTCACCATCTTGTCCTGGTTTCGGAGCATGTCCTCGACGCTGTTCCGCGCCCAGCCACGCCATACCAATGTGTTCGTGCGAGCGTCCATGAAGTCGAGGACCAGCGTTCCTGCCTCGTACCAGACGGATTCCGGCGGACAATCCGCCGCATGGCAGTAGCCGTACACGCGATCGGCCTTGTTCACGTCGATTCGTTCGCTGATGTTTGCGTGATAGTGAATCAGGAGGTCTGGGGTACTTGAGGACGTCAGCTCCATCCCTCGAGCCGCGAGACCCCGCTCCACGGCTCCCTGAACGTGATCCTTGAAGAACGGGTCACGATCAAGCCTCGGGTCGCCCGTTGGCAGAGCATCTGCGGGACCCCAGTCAAACGTTCGATAGCGCGCGAAGTCGAGACTCCGGTCGACGTGTGAGCTCACCGACATCGTCACCGCACAGCCAGCGGCAATGCCAATCGCGACCAAGCCCACCGTCACTGTGAGAATGAGACGTTTGATCATCGTGTCCTCGGCGTCGAAATGTGCTGCTCGGTTGCATGCGGTCTACGCGAGCCAACCAGGTCCTTGGGCAAGACCTATGCCCGGACTCAACACGCATCGATAGCGTCGACGGATTGCAGCCCCCTTCGATTTCCAAGCATTTTCAACGAACAAGGATCCATGGGGCCGGTTCCCTACGGCGGAATATCTCGCACGTTGGTGAATTTCCCCGTGCTCGCCGATGTCTGGAGAAGGCTGTCAGTGAACGTTCTGCGCATCGGCATCCGGCAGCGAGACGTCGGTCACGTCAATTCCCCTGCGCGGTGGTTTCTCGAGCAGCTTGAGGACCCGCGCGCCCACGGCGTTGCAAGGAAGACACACCAATTTCGGTGTATCGGCGAAAGACTGCTTGGACTGGGGAGCGCAATTCACGATCGCGCCGCTGACCAAGAGTCGCAAAATTGGCCTTGTAGGCTTCTAGCGCCGGAGGTCAAGGGCTTCGTTTCCAACGCCCATCAGCGGCTGCGGTGTTCCCCATCTTAAGGGGGGCCCGACCGACACGCGTCAAGGAGCAGGGGCTCCAGATCATGCATTTCGAACGGCTTGGGCACGACTCGATAGGCTCCCAGTTCGAGCGCGCCTTTCGTGACCTCCGGTGTGCCATACGCCGTCATCAGAATGACCGCGCTTCGAGGCGATAACCGGCGGATCGTGGTCAGCAGCGTCAGATCGTTTGAATCAGGCAGCCGATAGTCGAGGACCACGGCGTCGACGGCGTCAGCGGGATTCATCAACGCGCGAACCGCGGCGGCGCCGTCTTCGGCTTCAACCACCGAGTGTCCGGCGCTCGAGAGCGTCTCCGCAATGGACCACCGGATGAGCAGTTCATCCTCAACGACGAGCACTCGTAGCGCGTGAAAATTCTCGACCATTGGGGAAAAACACACTTTCTCCGACCGGTGACCACCATAAGACCCAATGTACAGAGACCACGGGGTGATATGTGAGTCTACGAGCAGAGAACCTACAAGAATGAGTCCAACGGCTCACTATGCAGAAAGGCAGGACCGGCTCACATCACGGCGGCCGCCGGACGTTCGGCAGGCAGTTGGACGGTCACGATCGTCCCGCCGCCAAGAGGGCACGCGATGCTGATGTTGCCGCGGTGTGCCTCGATGAGTCGTTTGGCCGTTGGGAGACCCAGACCGGATCCCCGCGCTTTTGTGGTGAAGAATGGCACAAAGATCTTATCGAGGACGTCCGGTGGAATCCCCGGCCCCTCGTCGGCAATCGCAATTTGACACGTGTCGGCCGGCGACGTCAGGGACACGCTAATCGTTCCTCGGCCCTTCATCGCGTGGCCCGCGTTGATCAGGAGGTTCGCAAACACGTTCTTGAGGAGGTCCGCGTCCGCCAGGATGTGCGGCACCGCGCCTTGAACCGTGACGCGAACATCTTTGAGCGCCGGGTCGCCACCCAGGAGATCCGCCGTCGCCGTCACCAGCATCGCGATGTCTACGGAGGCAGGCTTCGGCCGTGGTGGGCGCGCGAAGAGCAAGAGGTCCTGCATCAGATTGTTGAGCGCGTCGATCCGCGAGACGATCTCCTTGATCATCGCACTGTCTTTGCCGTCCTTTGGCAAACGCGTCCCGATGACCTGCACGGCGCCGCGCACGCCCGCCAGCGGGTTCTTCACCTCGTGGGCGATCACGGCGGCCATCTCGCCGAGTCTGGCGAGCGAGGTCTGCTCCCGTAACTGCGCTTCGATCCGCACGCGTGCACTGAGATCGTGCAGAATCCCGGTAAACTTTTTCGCGCCGTCCACCGTCATTTTGCCCACCGACAGGTGCAACGGAAACGTGCTGCCATCCTGCCGTAGGCCGGTGACTTCGCGTCCCGTTCCGATGATCTTCTGCACACCCGTTGCGAGATGGCGCGCGAGATAGGTATCGTGCTCTTCATGATAGGGCGACGGCATGAGCATGTTGACGTTGCGTCCAACCACCTCACGCTCCAGGTATCCAAACAGGAGTTCGGCGGCGGGGTTGAATGCCTCGATTCGGCCGTGCGCGTCGATGACGACGATGCCGTCCACCGCCGAGTCGATGACTGATCGCCACCGCGCCTCGCTGGCTCGTAGCTCGGCGTCGAGGCGCATACGCTCGGTGAGATCATGCAGCATGCCCGTGAACTTCCGCTCGCCCTGGATCGACATCTCGCCCACGGACAGGTGGAGTGGGAACGTGGTTCCGTCCCGGCGGCGCCCGGTTACCTGGCGCCCAATGCCAATGATCTTGGCCGATCCCGTCTCGAGATACCGCGCGAGATAGCCATCGTGCGCGTCGTGGTCGGGCGACGGCATCAGCATGCTGACGTTGCGGCCGACGACTTCGGACTCGGGATAGCCAAACAAACGCTCGGCGCCGCGATTGAACGCTTCGACTTGTCCCCTGGCATCAATCACGATGATGCCGTCAACAGCCGAGTCGATGATCGACCGCAGGCGTTCGTTTGAATCGCGGAGATCGGCCGCACGCGCGCCGACCTGCCCTTCCAACTCTCGTTTCTCCGTGCGGAGTGTGTCGGTGCTTTCACGTTGCCGACGGGCATTGCGTGCAAGAAGCCAGGCGATCGAGACGAGCACCCCGACGGTGACCACGAGGAGAGCAATGGACACCCACTGAAGACCGCTCATCGCAGCTCGGTCCACCTGCACGCGGTCCGCGAGGAGCCGATTCTCTTCCGCGCGCATCGCTCGCATCGTGGCGCGTGCCGCATCCATGGCGGATTGCTGTGCATCGGCGTCAGACGAACTGAACGCGCGACCCTCTCGGTTGGCTTCCGCTCGCGTGCGAAGGGTGCCGAGCGCACGACTGGCGTCCTGACGAAGTTGGCGCACGTGTGCTTGCTGCGTTGCATTATCGAGGGTCAACGTGGCCAGGCGGTTGATGTCCGCGTCGATCGTCCGCTCCGCTCGCGCCAGAGGTTCGAGATCTTGCGGATCGGCCGAGGACAGATAGCGGCGCACCGAAGTCTCGGCCTCCCCGACGGTCGAGAGCGGGACGTCGATGGCCGTCAGCACGTCCTGGGTGTGCACGACCCACTGATTGGAGTCCTGCGCTCGTTCAACGGTGCGGTAGATACCCCACGCCATGATCGAGATGACAACGACGGCCAAGAAGGCCGCCCCGCGAAGCACGTGGGACATCGGTGCTGTCGTGACCGGTACGGAGATGGGTGGAACCTCGCTCATCAGCCTCTCAGGACTCCGCGCCAATCCATCCAGTGCCCGCAGTCCAGTGATGGCTTACGAAGCGGCGGTGGAAGTCGCTCGGAGTTCGCGTTCCGCGTTCACCCAGTCGTCCACGTCGTGTCCGTGTTCACAGCCACGCGCAAGATAGAGATCGTGCGCGCGACGGGCGATGTCGTCGTTGGCGATGGTCACGGAGAGCGTGCGGGACTTCGGGACCCGATTCGCCGTCGTGGTGATTGAAGAATCTGTCGGTTGTGATTTCGCCATCCTCAAGGCCTCGCTGATTTCACTGGCTCTTCGCGGAAGGTGCCCAGCAGCACAAAGTCCTCGTCGCCGGTGGCAAACCACGCGCGCACGTGTTGACGCTTGGCAAAGGCCAAGGCTTGCGAGACGGCGTCGTCTCTCGTCCGGACCGTGAACTGGTCCGGAGTCAAAGACGTGCCCAGCAGATCGACGACGGACGGGTTGCCGTGCTTCTGCCGGATGATGACGTCGTCCTTATCGGGAAATGCCATCGCGCACCGGCCTTTCGGGCAAGTCCGGTGAACCACCTGCAATGGCTCTAAGAGGGCTGGCTGGAAAAGAAAAGTAGACGAGGCTCGACTGTAACCTATCTGACAGTCGCGAGCAAGGCGGACTTGCTCATTTACTGAGGCTTTATACCGCAATCCCTCTCAGGGGGTCGATGGGGCGAAAGTGTTCACGAGTTGGAGGGGTCGCCGTCCGAGTCGGTGACGGCAAGTCCCGACGAATGTGCTGGCACCTTTACCCGTTTGGGACGAAGTTGGCGGCGGGTGACATCACAGCCCCCCGATCTATGATCCCGTGCGATGCCATCCAAGAATCAGCCGAGCGGAACTCACGTCTCGCGCGGCACGATCATCCAGCATGCGCGCAATCGGATCCTCGCGGCGCTGCCGCCCGAGGAATTTCGCCGGCTTGCGGCCCATCTGACCGAGGCACCCCTGAGGTTCAAGCAGAGTCTGTCCAAACCTGGCCGGCCCGTCAGACAGGTCTGCTTTCCGGACAGCGGGGTGTGTTCGGTGATGTCCGTCATGCGCAGTGGGAAGACGGCGGAGGTTGGCACCGTCGGGAACGAAGGGGTCACCGGGCTGGCGCTGTTCTTCGGGAATGTGAGCGAGCCGAGCGAATCGATGATTCAAGTGCCAGGGACCGGGCAACTCCTGTCCGCGGCCGTGTTTACACGCGAGTTGGCGCGCCACGGCGTCTTGCATCGGTTGATTGCCCGCTACGCGCATGCGTTCACGATCCAACTGATGCAGTCGGCGGCATGCAATGCCCTGCATCCCCTCGATCAGCGGGCGTGCAAGTGGATGCTCATGACGCACGATCGTGTCTTCACCGACGAGTTCAAACTCACGCACGAGTTCTTGGGCATGATGTTGGGCGCGAGTCGCCCGCATGTGACTATGGTGGCGCGGAAACTCCAAGACGCGGGTTTCATCACGTACCGCCATGGACAGGTGACCGTCCGTGACCGCCGAAAGCTGGAAGCGGGTTCGTGTGAGTGCTACGGTATTGTGAGCGCGTATTTCAACGATTTTCTGCGCCAGCTCGCCTGTTGAAGCAATGGCCGGTTGCGCGGCCGTGCCACAACGGTAGCCCCGAGCGGCCGCCCAACGGTTCGTCAGTCCCTCTTTTGCAGATCTAGATGATCCGGGCAGCGTTTCGCGACATGTGCTGACTGGCCCTTCCACGGACCGGACCTTTTTGACGTGCCCTTCACTCAGGACTCGCCGCTGAAGCGGACAGGCAGCTAAGGTTCATCGAGGCCGAGTGCGCGGCAATCTCGTCGTTGCGTGTTTTCCCGCACCCTCCCGCGAAAGTCCCCATCCTCGCGCACCCCAGCGCTTTGGTCTCTGTGCGAAACGCGAACAAAGCCGGACTCGATGCATCGGATTTCCATCGCTGACCACGGCACAACCATTGCCTAAGTGCGCACCGTTCCAACGAACGTCCCGCTTACCGTTTGCGGGCACTCTTCGAATTGCTGCGGGCCGCGTCGGCGTGAACGGGCTCCCTTCAATGAGTCACGAGGACACCATGATCGATTGGCTGCAGCTGATTCGCGCCGAGTATCACGAGATCCCCGGCCTCCATCTCACGAAACCTCAAGTCCAACGGCTTTGGAACCTGGACGCGCCCACGTGCGACTGGTTACTAGAGGCGCTGGAAGCCGCACGCTTTCTACGCCGAACGCACGCCGGTGGCTACATCAAGGCCTAAACAACGGATTGGAGCAAACGATGACCGACAAGGACCTGCAGCAACACGTTCAGAATGCCCTCGATTGGGAACCCAGTGTCGACGCGAAGGATATCGGGGTGTCCGTCGACCAAGGCGTCGTCACGCTTCGAGGCAACGTCTGCTCCTACGGGGAGAAACTGACAGCCGAACGCGTGGCGTTGCGCGTCTATGGGGTCAAAGCGCTGGCCAACGATCTCATCGTGCACGTCGTCAGCGGCTATCAGCGGACGGACACCGAGATCGCCCAGGCCGCGGTGACCGCGCTCAAGTGGCACACGACCGTGCCCGACGATCACGTCACCGTGACGGTCAAGGATGGCGGGATCGCGTTGGCCGGGACCGTCGATTGGGCGTTCCAGAGAGATGCGGCGGCGCGCGCCGTCCGCGATCTGACCGGCGTCAAAGGCGTCTCGAACGATATTCGCGTCAAGCCGCACGTGAGCACCACCGATGTCCGCGCCAAGATCGAGGCCGCGTTCACGCGAAGCGCCGAAATCGATGCACGGCGGGTCAGCGTCACGGCCCAGGATGGCAAGGTCACCCTCACGGGGAACGTGCGGTCATGGGCGGAGCGGCAGGAAGCCGAACGTGCCGCGTGGGCCGCGCCGGGCGTCAGTCAGGTTGACGACCGCATCGCCGTCGTGCCGTAAGGCGTCGGTGCTGGCGAGCACTCGAAGCAAATCACGGAAATCATCAACTTCATCAGAGAGGTCCCATGGCAAACGTACCGATGACCCAGAAAGATTCGATCGTCGACCAAGTCGAGCAACTGCATCAACGCATCGCCCGCCGCGCATACGACCTGTTTCGCAGTCGCGACGGCTGGGGCGATGCGTTCGGTGACTGGTTCAGTGCCGAAGCCGAGCTCGTGTCGAAGCCGGCGGTGGAATTGCGCGAACAGGACGGCGCCTTCTCTATCGCGGCGGCCCTCCCGGGCGTCGACGCCAAGGACATCACGGTCGACATCACGCCGCAAGACGTGGTGATCAAGGCGGCGACTGAGCAGAAGCACACGGAAAACAAAGGCCAGGTCCATCGCTGCGAGTTTACGGCGGGGCAGTACTTCCGTTCGCTGCCGTTCCCGAAGGCCGTCGATGCGACCAAAGCCAAAGCCGAGTATCAGAACGGGATGCTCAACATCACGGTGCCGATCGCCCCAGAGGCCCGCGCCAAGAGAGTCGACATCAAAGCCGCCTAGACGCCAACCGTCTCTTCCCGCCGCTGAACGACGGACCGATCGCGTCTTTCCAACGCGGTCGGCCGTCCCCGCAAGGAGCGGCTGAGCGCGGCGTGATGGACGTCAAGGCGTCATCAACATCGTGCGCGAAGCGGCCATGAGCAGGCATAGTGAAGTTGTGGGGCGAGCAGGAGACGTGATGATCGAGATTCAAAGAATTCTCTGTCCAATCGATTTTTCAGACTACTCGCGCCACGCGCTCGACCATGCCGTGGCGTTCGCGCGTCGGTACGAGTCAACGATCACGGTCCTCCATGTGTTCTCCACGGTGCCGGTGGCCGCATATGCCCCGGGGATGCCCGGCTTCGAGCCGATCGTCTTGACGCGTGCGGACCGCGATCAGCTGCTCGCGGAGCTGAAGCGCTTCGTGGAGACGGAGTCGGCCCCTGGTGTCTCCATAGACGCGACGATCCGCGAGGGAGACACCACCAGCGAGATCCTGAACCAGGCGACCGACATGAAGGCGGAGCTGCTGGTGATGGGAACGCACGGTCGATCGGGATTTGAGCGGTTCCTTTTGGGATCAGTGACCGAGAAGGTGCTGCGGAAGGCGGGTTGTCCCGTGCTGACCGTGCCGCGGCGTCATCCCGACGCGGTGCCCGCCACTCCAGTGCTGTTCAAACAGATTCTGTGTCCGGTCGACTTCTCCGACTGTTCGATGCAGGCGTTGAACTATGCGATGTCGCTGGCGCAGGAGGCCGACGCGTATCTGACGGTGTTGCATGTGATCACGGACGAGCTGGCGCGCACGCCTGACGCGTACGGCGCGTTCATCATGAATGACCTTGAGAGTCTGGCCGACTTTCGACGACGGCGTGAAGACGACGCCCGCCAGCGTCTGAAAGACGCCGTTCCAGAGGCGGTTGCTGCCTATTGCCACGTCGAGACCATCGTGTCGAGTGGCAAGCCCAGCCGCGAGATCTTACGCATCGCCGCGGAGCAGCAGAGCGACGTGATTGTCGTTGGCGTCCACGGGCGCGGCGCCGCGGATCTCATGTTTTTCGGGTCGACGACGAACCACGTCGTTCGCGAGGCCAGCTGTCCGGGTACTCACGGTTCGTCGGCCATGATCGCACTCGGGAGTTCTCATGGCATCGCGTATCGATGATCTGCTCGAACACATCGCCAGGCTGGAGCGCGAGCTCGAGGTCGAACTCAATCGCGTGCGGGCCCAGTGGCGTTACCGGATTGAGTCCGGCCGCGTTCGGTTCGAGCGAGAGGTCCGTGTCGCGCATCAGCGATTCAAGCAGAGCATCCCCTGGTTCCTTCGCGAAAGCAGCGTCCCCAATCTGCTCACCGCACCTCTGATCTATTCGCTGGTCGTACCGATCGCGCTGCTCGATGTGTGGATCAGCCTGTACCAGGCCATTTGCTTTCGCGCGTACCGCATTGCACGCGTGCGTCGATCCGTCTACGTCGTCATCGATCGGCAGCATCTCGCGTACCTCAATAACATCGAAAAGCTCAATTGCGTGTACTGCGGGTACGCCAACGGTGTCTTTGCCTACGTACGAGAAATCGCGGGCCGGACCGAACAGTATTGGTATCCGATTCGGCATGCGAGTCGAGTCCGCGGCACGCACGGACACTATCGCCAGTTCGTCGACTACGGCGACGCAGAGGGGTATCGACTGCGGCTGATGCCATTGCGCCTCGAGTTACACGACAAGCAGCCAGCCGGTGAGCCGTAGGCTGCGCCATGATTCGTGGTGTCGCCAATCATGCCGAGATGCACCGATTGGCGCGGCCGCGGTGACGCTTCCACAGAGCATCGAGCACCAGCAGCACCGCAGCGAACGGCAGCGCCACGGCCCATGGAGTCCATCCAATCGTGGCGGTACCGAAGACGCTGTGCCCCCACGATGTGTAGTCGATGCCGGCGATGAGCACTAGTTCGATCAGCACGCCGGCCATCAGCAGTCGATTCGGGAAGGTCCCTACAGCCACATGACGTGTCTCGCTGCGACAGGCGAAGACATTGGCGGCCTGCGTGATCACGATGGCACTCAGACAGGCCGTCGTCGCACGCAGGTACAACGGATCGGATTGGGTCAGCACCTGCCCCCAGTGCCACCCGCCTGCCTTGAGCACCACGCTATAGGCCGTCATCGCGGCGACTGATTCCACGACGCCCAGGAGCAAGTACACACGACCGAGCAGCCTATAGTCGATCAAGCGATCCCCCTTCGCACGAGGACGCCTGAACATGACCTCCGCATCCGGCGGCTCAGCCCCGAGTCCTAGGGCCGGCACCATGTCGGTGCCGAGGTCGACGGCAAGTACCTGGATGATTGTTAACGGGAGCGGGATACGCAGCAGCACGAACGCCAAGTACGGGACGAGCTCGGGGACGTTTGACGTGAGCACGTACGTCGTGAACTTGCGAATGTTGTCGAAGACGCCGCGGCCTTCTTCAATGGCGGCGACGATGCTGGCGAAGTTGTCATCGAGTAACACAATATCGGCCGCGTGACGCGACACGTCCGTGCCGCTGATCCCCATGGCGACCCCCACATCCGCCGCCTTGAGGGCGGGCGCATCATTCACGCCGTCGCCAGTCACCGCGACAATCGCACCCGCCTGCTGAAAGGCGCGGACGATGCGAAGCTTCTGCTCGGCTGATGTGCGCGCGAAAATCACCTCCAGACGATCGATCAGAAACCGCAGCTCGGCATCCGACAGGGCGTTCAGCGTGTCGCCGGTCATCACCGTCGGAGCGTCGGTCCGGACCAAGCCGATCGCCCGCGCAATAGCGTGCCCCGTCTCGGGATGATCGCCGGTGACCATGACGACTTTGATCCCGGCCCGGCGGCACTGTTCCAGCGCGGCCGGTACTTCAGCACGCGGCGGATCCTCCAGACCAACCAGCCCGGCGAGTGTGAGTGACTCTTCCAGACGGTCCCGTTCGAGCTGCTGCGGGAGATGGCGATAGGCGAGGGCGAGGACCCGGAGCCCATCCCGGGCCATGGCGGATTCCGCCTCGATGACGCGGCGTCGCCAATTCTCGTCGACCGGAAGAAGGCCGTCCTGCATTTCCACGGTGGTACAGCGCGGGAGGATCGTTTGCAGGGCGCCCTTGGCGTAGATGACGAAACCCTCCTCGTCGCAGTGCAGCGATGAGACGCGCATGCGTTCGGCCGAGAACGGCCAGAAGTCGAGCCGTTCGCGTGCGTCGGACGGGAGCGCGCGGCGCCCCATCTCGACGAGCGCCACCTCCATCGGGTCGCCCAGCACTTGACCGTCGGGTCGGACCCGCGTGCTTTCGGCATGAATCGCGATTTCGAATAAACGGCGATGCCGGGCCACGAAGGCCGGTTGCGCGATGGCGGTGCTGACCTCAAGAGACTCCCCGGCGACCTCGAGCCGCCGCGCGCGCATCCGGTTCTCTGTCAGAGTGCCCGTCTTGTCCGTGCAGATGACCGTGGCGGAGCCGAGCGCTTCGACGGCTGGCAGATGACGCACGAGCGTGCGCCGCGCGGCCATGCGCTGAGCGCCCATCGCCATCGAGAGGGTCAGCGTCGGCAACAGACCTTCCGGCACGTTCGCGACGATCAGCCCAATAGCGAACACGAAGTTGTCCCAAAACGGCAAATCCAGTGCACGACCGATCACGAAGAGCGCAGCGCCGAGCAGCACGGAGAGCATGGCGATCAGTCGACTGAGACGCTCGATCTCACGCTGAAGGGGCGCGGTCCGCTCCGGTGCCACTTGCGTCAGATGCGCAATGTGCCCGAATTCCGTCCGCATTCCGGTCGCGACGACGACTGCGAGTCCCTCACCGGCCGCGATCGAAGTGCCCGCGAGCACCATGTTGCTTTGCTGGGCGCGTGTGTCGTGCGTGGGCTCCAGGTCGGGGCGGGCATCGCGGCCACGCGGGATCGATTCACCCGTCAGCGTGGCATTGTCGACCCGCATGTCGAAGGCCTCGATCAGACGGCAGTCGGCGGGCACTTGATCGCCTTCGGCCAGCGCGATCACATCGCCAGGAACCAGGGCGGTGACCGGCAGATCGCCGGTGATCCCATCACGCCGGACGCGCACCGCGGCTGGCAGCAGTCGTTGAAGTGCTTCGAGTGCCTGAGAGGCCCGTCGCTCTTGCCAGAACGAGAACAGGCCGTTGACCACAATGACAGCGACGATTGCGGCGGCGAGCGTCGCCATGCCACTCCCCGGGCTCTCGAGTTCCGCGAGCGCTGCCAGGCCGGCGGCTGCCCACAAGATCACGGCGAAGAAGTGGGTGAACTGCGCGAGAAAGTGGGTCACCGCCGAACGGCCGCGTATTCGAGCGAGTGCATTGGGTCCGAACTCCTGGCTGCGGGTCGATGCCTCGCTATCGGTGAGGCCGCTGACTCGGCTATCGAGCGACCGAAGGGCAGCAGCCGCATCGAGTCGATGAATCGAGTCGGAGGGGGCCACGGTGATCGACTCCAAGCGTACGTCGAAATGAAGTGACGGGCCGTTCTCAACCCAGTTCGGAGGAAAGTTGGACGGGCCCTGGGATGATGTTCGCTGGCGAGCCCAATAGGTACCTCACGATCATCCGTCGTTTGGGTGGACGAGGGATCAGGCACGACCCACTGACCCGAATAGGGATCTAGTTGTCGGAGCGATGGAGAATTCGATGAGGGCGCAGGGTTACATGCGTACGACCGGCGTTTGGTCATCGAGGGATGTGCCGGCGCAGAACTCCGGCAGAGGCCACCTCCTCGTCGAGATTGAAAACGCCGGCTTCTGCCACAGCGATATTCATGTGATTTACGGCGAGATTCGCGTATTGCCCCGCATGCCTCTCACGCTGCGCCACGCGAATGCCGGGCGGGTCTCAATTAAGTCCGCGAACCGATTCCCAAGGACTCGGTCATGGCGGAGTTTGAGCAGGAAAGGGCGGGGTCAAGCACGTCGCTTTCGTCGCCGATAGCCGGCGAACATCCGGCGAGCACGCGCCTACTCCGATTCGCAACTACGACGCGAGGGCCGTCAAATGATCGGTGTGCCAGCCAGCGTCGCGCAGTTGCTCGGTGATATCCGCGTGCCGCTCCAGAGCGGACGTGGCGGTGCAAAAGAGCTCCACGAACCCCTCCTCCGGCGCTGCGAGTGGCATGACCTTCAGGGCGAATGCATGATCCGTCATCGCGTCTACCTCACATGCGATCGCGGCAGGTCCGTTGGCAAGGACCCAGCGCAGTATGCAGGTCGAAGACGGATTCGGGTCTCTTGTGTCAGGGCGATTGGAAGTCAATATACAGGAACCTGGGGCAATCGCGATGCCAACGCACGATCCGACAACAAGGGCCGCAAATTGGTCTTCTGTCATGAATACGTCCGTGCATTGGGGAAAAACCCCTGACCCGACCGGAAACATTTCGCACGGTTGCGACGTTCGCTGAAGGGCGTTGCGGTCGAGGGCTTCAGCCACCAACGGGTCCAACACGGTCCTCCCTAAGCGCTTTCCTTCTTGCGGCGCTCTTCCAACCTCGTGACCATCGGCGCTTGGCCTTGAACCACGCCCTCCGTCGCCCGTCGGCATAGACTGAACACCGATGCGGTCCGCCACGATTCTCGTCGTCGACGATGAACAGCTGATTCGCTGGTCCCTTACAAGCCGGCTTCAGGATGAAGGCTATCGGGTGCTGGAGGCGGAAACCGCCGCCGAAGCGCTGAAGTGCTTTCGGGAGTGCGTGGACCTCGTTCTGCTCGACTACAAGCTGCCGGATGGCGCGGACTCGACGTCCTCAGGCAGATCAAGTCCGTAGATCCGTAGATCCGGAGATCCTCGTGATCCTGCTGACCGGCTACTCGAGCGTCGAGCTGGCGGTCGAGGCGATGAAGCAGGGCGCGTATCACTACGCGAACAAGCCGTTCAACCTCGACGAGATCGTGATGCTCGTCGAGAAGTCCCTCGAGACAACGCAACTGCGTCGTGAAGTGCGTGCGCTGCGTACGTCACAGGTGCAGCCCTACCGCCTTGATCGCATCGTCGGAGAGAGCGACGCGGTCGTCAATATGCGCGCTCTGCTCAAGAAGGTCGCTGCGAGCCCGGCATCGACGATCCTGCTGACGGGAGAAAGCGGTACGAGCAAGGACCTGGCGGCGAAGGTCATTCACTATTCGAGCGATCGTGCCACGAAGCCGTTCATGAACATCACGTGCTCAGCGCTGCCAGAGAACCTGCTCGAAAGCGAACTGTTCGGGCACGAGCGCGGCGCCTTCACGGGCGCGGATCGACAGAAGCGAGGATTGTTCGAGACCGCCGACGGCGGGACGGTGTTCCTCGACGAGATCGGCGAGATGGTGCCGGCACTACAGGCGAAGCTGCTCCGGTTTCTCGAAGAGAAGACCTTCAAGCGCGTCGGCGGCGCCGTTGATATCAAGGTCGACGTCCGAGTCTTCGCTGCGACCAATCGAAAGCTCGAAGAGGAGGTTCGACAAAGCAAGTTTCGTGAAGATCTCTACTATCGACCGATCGTTGTGCCGATTCCTCTGCCACCTCTCCGGGAGCGAGCGAAAGACATTCCAGGCCTGCTCAAGTATTACGTCGACTCCTTCAACAAAGAGTTCAAGAAGCGCGTCGAGGGCATCGCTGCCGACGCGATGGCGCGACTGCAGGCCTACGGGTGGCCGGGCAACATCCGCGAGCTGCGCAACGCGGTGGAGCGAGCGATGCTGCTCGGCGACAGCAAGACGCTTACGCTCGATGATTTTCCGACATCGGGTGGTGCGACCCGTTTAACCGAAGGCGTCGCACTGCCGGCCAACGGGATCGATCTCGACCAACTCGAGCAATCGCTTGTATTCCAGGCACTCGAACGGAGCGGCTGGAATCAAACCCGCGCCGCCGCGCTCCTTGGCTTGAATCGCGATCAGATCCGGTACCGAATCGAGAAGTTCAAACTTGAGCGCGTCTCCTCGTAGGTCCGCGATTCTACTTCCGAGGCCACCCGATCTCGGTTCGCGTGCTCCCCACCGCGCAATGGCGCACACTAGCGGTGTCAATAGGCGTTCGGAAGCACGTCAAGAATCAAACCGGAGCAGTTCGATCCAGCGCGGGTGCTGCCATCGGGGCAGGCTCGCCGAGCCATGGCATCGGCTTCGGTTCGCGACGTGCCCGCAGTCCAAAATGCTCGATCGCATGTCGCTCGAGGTGACGGACGGCCTCGTCAAGGTCGTCGGTAACGAGAATCAGTTGCAAGTCCGCTGAATCGATGGTACCTGCCACCGCCATTCCACTCAGGAAGACGAGGAGAGGCTGCCAGTACGCGGAGCCGATGAGGACGACGGGGAAGTGGTCGATCTTGCCGGTTTGAATCAACGTCAGTGCTTCGAACAGCTCGTCCATCGTGCCGATGCCGCCGGGAAGAGCGACGAACGCGTACGAATATTTGAACAGCAGCACCTTCCGAACGAAGAAGTGCCGACAAGTGACCCAGCGATCGAGGTATGGATTCGGAAGTTGCTCCGTGGGCAGCTTGATGTTGCACCCGACGGACCGGCCACCGACGTCCTTCGCACCGCGATTCACCGCTTCCATCAAGCCGGGGCCGCCGCCGGTCATCACCGTGAATCCCATCTGACTCACTCGGCGGCCGACGTCTCGCGCAATCGCATAGTACGGATGATCCTGTAGAAATCGCGCGGAGCCGAACACGGTGACGCACGGACCGACGAAATGAAGCGCCCGGAATCCGGTGATGAAGTCATGAACGGCACGCAGAACCAGCCAGAGTTCTTTTCCTCGTGAATGCGGCCCTTCGAGCAGCACTCGATCCGGTTGCAGCGCGGTCTCTGAGCTTTCTCGGGCTGAAGGGCTCACGAGGATGTCATTCATAAAGTTCTACCGAATCCAGAAGTCGAGCATCACGGTAACGAGAACGTCGACGGGGGCGCCCTCAAGGCGTCCAGGCTCAAAGCGCCATTGCGCCACCGTGGTTACGGCCTGATCATCGAGCCCTTCAGGGTCCAGAGATCGCACGACTCGAATCTGCGCCGGGCGGCCTTCGCGTGTGACCACCAGGTCCAATACGACGGTGCCTTGAATCTTGTGTGAAACAGCGCGTCGTTCGTGTACGTGGGTTTGACTTCGACGGTGACGCGTGGTGCGGTAACCGCGCCACCGGGCCGATAGATGCCGCCGCCAATTCCACCGCCGGATCCAGGTCCGATGCCTTGGACCCCGTCCCGATCCAATTCCCGTCCCAGTGCCTGTGCCGACACCGCCGCCGGAACCAGAACCGGTCGAGGTCCCGTATGAAACCCCGCCAGTCGGAAGCCCAATTTCCTCAAACGTCCCGGACGCGAGAGCCTTCGCGTCGAGTACGACCGCCGGCAATTGCGGGGTATCTTCGACGGCGGTTGCTGTTGAGGGTGGCTTCTTAACTCGCAGTGTGATCGCGTCGGCACCAACGCCGTACGCGCGCCGCATCGGACCCGGCTGTTGATTCCCCCCGCCACCGCCTCCGCCGCCGATCTGATGCGAATTGGGTGAGAGGAACACGATGTGCCGTACGCTCGGCGATTGCTTATGCGTGATTCCTTCGTCGGTGGACACTTTGACGAGCGGAGTCGGTTTGACCGTGACCACGATCGTGAGAGCGCAAGCAATGTGCAGGGCCGCCGATAGTCCCAGTTGCGTCAGCGTCGTCCACCGAGGCCGTGGCAGTCGTGACGAGCGAGGTCCCACATCGTCAAAGTGCAGCACGCCAAACAGTTCAGGCAAAAGCGATACCGACGCCGATGGTGCTGGTCTTGAAATGGGACGCAGAAGCCGGCGTCGTCTATTCGAAAGTGGCCCGAAAGAGTGTGCGGGCGCTGTCCCGAGCAAGGTCTGGGCGTGGAAGTGTCCTCATGCACCATGGAAAAGTTCCCAAAGCTGCACGTTCTGATCGTCGATGAGGAGCCATTGATCCGCCGGTCAGATCTACGCGAGTCGCCCGGTCCGCGCGCCGCTCGCGTGCTGCGGTCATTCGAAGCCACACATATCGACCTGGCGAGGGCCGATGCGATTGTCGAGACGCTTGGAGTGGAGGCCCTGGGGGCATTGATCCTGGTCAGGAACTTTCGCGTCGCATCAGTGTGACGCTGCTGTCGTCAATGATGGGCCGGTTCTTGCTCACGTACGCCAAAGTCCGACTTCGTACCAAACAGCAACCGGGTAAGACGAGCAATGATGCGGACTTTTCCGCGGGGCGTGGGAATTTTCACGCACGACCAAAGGGGACGGAGCAATGGCGAAGGCCACGAGCAAGTCTGAGATAGTCGTCACCGCAAGTGACCGGACGGCGCGGCGCGCGGCGCGATCGCGAGCGATCACGGACGCCGGGATCGCTCGTCGCGCGTATGACCTGTATCTCGTCCGTGGCCGAGAAGACGGCCACGATGTGGAAGACTGGGTACAAGCGGAGCGCGAGCTGAACGGCTCGATGGTCGCCGCGTGAGGAGATTGTGATGCGCCACACGATTGAACGACTCCGCGCGGAGTTCCTGGAGATGCCAGGACTGCGGCTGTCCGTCGCGCAAACGCAACGGCTTTGCGGCGTCGACCAGACGCTCCGTCGAGACGTGCTTGATTCGCTCGTCGACGTGAAATTCCTTCGCGTGAACGCCGACGGCACGTATGCGCGGCTCACCGACGGAGAGGCGGTGCGCCGATATCCTGCGCGGGCAACGGTGAGCGTCTGAGATGCCGAACGATAGTCGATATCGCGGATGATCATCGTTCTGCTGTCTTGTATCGCCGCTCTCGCCATAGCGGGCCTCCTGGTGCGGACGTCGCTGCTGCACCGGCCGGTGCGCGCCGACGAACTTGGCCGTGTCAGTTATCGTTGGATTGCCGAGCATCACACCTCGTGACGCAGGCCGTCTCGCGCTAATTTCACTCACACAGCTGCCTCGCATCGGTCCGCGCGAAATAGGCCCCGACGCCGATTTCTCGGCACCTTCGCTGGTGGATCGCTCCGAAGAGGTCGACCTCGAACGTGCGTCCTGCGAGTGGTATCGCGATTGCGTTGCTGTTCCGTGAACGGAGGCCTCTTATGCCCGGCATGTCCACCATCCATGAGTTCTTGCATGAGGCGCACGTCCCGTACGCCGTCGTGCCGCACCAGCCAGCGTTTACGGCTCAAGATGAAGCGGCTGCGACGTACGTGCCCGGACGCGATTGGGCCAAAGTCGTCGTCTGCTTCATCGACGGTGAGCCGGTGGAGGCTGTCGTGCCCGCGCCGTCAGTCGTGAATCTTGGTCGGCTGTTGGAGCTCGCGAGAGGACGCGAGATCCGCCTTGCCGATGAAGAGGAGCTGCGGCGGCTGTTCCCGGAGTGCGAGGTCGGCGCGATGCCGCCCTTCGGTCCACTCTACGGGCAGACCGTGTACGTCGATGCGGCGCTCGCATTAGAACCTGAGATCGTGTTCAACGCAGGCACGCATCGCGATGCGATTGCGATGCGCTGGAACGATTTCGTAAAGATGGTGAATCCGATCGTTGGCAGGTTCGGCGAGCGAGAGTAGGCGACCAAATGGCGATGCGCTTCCACGGTCGTGGTGATCCCGGACCTGTCGCTCGGGCGAGTGTCGAAGTCCTGCGGTCGAACCTGGCGAATCGATGATGCGTGGCGTAGTGGAATGATGGGCGGGTCTCAGTGACTCAGAAGTGTCTCGTGGCGATCGGTGTCTGGTTCTTGGCTTGGTCAGGGTCTTCGGACGCATCCCATTCGATGTTGCCGTGGCGCGATCCGCCTCGTGGCGGGCTCCAGAGCGCTGTGTCGCCGACCGGTCAGCGCACTTCGGTCGCGTTTGCTGACTCTGTTGCCGCACTAATCGACGGCCGTGACACGACACTCGGCTCAGTCTTAGATGACGAGCGGGCCGAGCTGCGGAAGCTGTACGCGTCACAGCACACGCCACTTTGGCTCGATACTCACTGGCAACCGACGCGCAACATGCACGTTGCTCTGAAGGTATTGACGAACGCGGCCGACGAAGGGCTGGATCCCGCCGACTACTACAACGATTTCCTTGCGCGTCAGGTCCCGGCCATGGAGACGACCACGTCATCATCGCAAGATCTCCCGAGAATCGACGTGGCGCTCAGCGCAGGCGTGCTCCGGTATATGCGCGATGTGCACATGGGTCGCACCGATCCGCGAGCGATCGGACTTCGGCTGGACACGTCACGCGATGAGCATGATTTCCCTGCCCTGCTTCGTCGCGCGATGGCCGAGGAAGGCATCGCGAACCTTGCTGCGGATCTGCGACCCCCAATCGCACAATATCGTCTGCTTCGCGCTATGCTGCCGCGATATCGTTCGCTTGCCGCCGATCCACGCGTTTCCCCCCCTGAGCCCGTAACAACGGCTATTCACCCCGGAGATCTCTATCGCGGCTTGGGCGTCCTGCGGCGTGAGCTGAGCGCAATGGGCGACCTCCCAACGGATGCGTCGGTGGAAGAATCTGATCGGTACGACGGATCCACGGTTGAAGGCGTCAAACACTTTCAGATCCGCCATGGCCTTGAGCCGGATGGTGTCCTTGGCAAGAGCACGATCGCGGCGCTACGCGCGCAACTCACGTGGCGCGTCCGCCAGATCGAGCTGGCCCTGGAGCGGCTTAGGTGGCTGCCGCATCTTGGTGACGAACGACTGATCGCTTTGAACATCCCGATGTTTCGCCTGTGGGCCTGGGACGCGATCCCGCCGGACGGCGCGCCGCTGTTTGGAATGGACGTGATCGTGGGTCGCGCGCTGAGCACGGAGACACCCGTATTCGTCGCCGAAATGGGTGAAGTGATCTTCCGTCCGTACTGGAACGTTCCAGGATCGATTCTGCGGCATGAGGTGCTCCCAAAACTCGAGCGTGATCCCGACTACCTGCGGCGCGAGGATATGGAGATCGTGCGCGGTACGGGAGACAACGCTCTGCGTGTGAACCTTACGGCCGATACGCTGGCTGGTCTCAGGCAGGGTCTACTGCGGGTGCGGCAGCGGCCGGGTCCGAAGAACGCCCTTGGACTGATCAAGTTTGTATTCCCTAACCGAGAGGACGTCTACATGCACGGCACCCCGGCGCAAGCGCTGTTCGCCAAGAATCGTCGCGATTTCAGCCACGGGTGTGTGCGCGTCGCCGATCCTGTCGATCTGGCCGAGTGGGTGCTCCGGGATAGGTCAGACTGGACGCGTGATCAGATCCTGGCGGCGACGAGGGGAACGCAGACGATTCACGTGAGGCTGCCCCGTCCGATTCAGGTGATCTTGTTCTACACAACGGCGGCCGTGATGCCGGAGGACGGCGCGATTCATTTCGCTGACGACATCTACCGGCACGATGCACGGCTCGACCAGGCGCTCGACCGCCTTCACCACATTCGCACGCGCCCAGTGTCCACGTGGACGAAGTCGGACGCCGGATAGTAGCCGACACCGCCGCGGCGCACATCCAGGGCAGCCTTTCGCAGCTTCGCCAACGGCACGTCGGCGAGGCGAATGTCGATCGCCTGCCCTTTCATGTGCAGACTGGCGGCAGCAACACCCTCGCTGCGGTGCCGCAGCATCTCGTTAGTCGCGCGCGATCGATATCCGGAAATGACCTGGAACGGCACGGATGTCTCGGTGAATCGCGCGAGGCCATGCAGCAGGTCGAGCAGCTCGGGATCAATGGTGTGGACGTCGCCGGTGCGAAAGTCCCGCAAGAAATGATCGACGGTCGCAAGAGCATCCGGCAGATATGTGCCCCCTCTGAAGTACTCGATCGCCAGACGCTCACCTGTGTGCGTGTGCGCGAAGCGCAACTCGCGGACGTGAGCGGACTCCGCAAACATCGTTCGCGGCGTCACGACCGGGAGCGTCGCGAGCGCGGTGAGAAATGCGCGACGGGAACAGCTGGGCATGGATTGCCAATTATGGGTAGGGAGCTGAAAACGTGTCAACCGGCGTAGTGGCCGCCTAGCTTTATCGGTCGGTCAGGCTGACACAACGCTGTCGTCCGCCGTTTCGTACCGCGCGCGTATCGCCTGCGCAATCGCGTCCGCGACTTCGCGCGGATCGTCGCGGTCGACGCGTTGTTCGACAGCCCGCAGGTGGTGGGCCAGTGGATGATCGCGAAAGACGGCCTCGATCCACTTGGAAAAATCGTGGCGCCGTAGGTGGCCGACCAGGCGGTCGCCGGGCAGCGCTGCAATCACGCCCGTGAGCTCCTTCAGCGTACGCGCCCTCACGCCGGGTCGCCCATCGCCGGTGAACACGAAGGCTTGCGCGTCGAGTACTGGCATGTCGAGGTATTTCGACTGATGTCGTACGTGCGCCGTGAGACGAGGTGCCACTTGGAAACGGCGCACGGCCCCATGCGCCTCTTCGGCGCCAGGACGCACCGCGACTTCCGCAGTGGTGAGATCGCGAAACACGTCTGGCGACACCGCGGAACAGGGCTGTGGCCGGCACATGCCGAGCAGCGCCTTGGCTTCCTCTGGGTCCGTTTCACGGGTCACCATCACGACGGCGTCCGCAGTCTCACGAACCGCGGCGGGAAGCATCGAGACGCGATATGTCACGAAAATGTAACCGGCCAGCGCCGGATCGATCAGCTGCGTGACGTCGCCGGCGCTCAAGAAGTAGTGTGCCTCATCGAGCAGGATCTTGTGCGGCAGCCCGGTATTGCGTCGGAGTCCGACGAGCAGCGGAAGCAGCGTTCGCAGATACTCACGCTTCTCGTGATGCGTTATCTTCGAGAGATCGACGACGACGCTCACGTCCGGGTGGCGCAGCGCATGGGTGAGCTCACGCGCCTGAGGCGGTGGATCGTCGCCGCCCAGCATGATCACGCCCGGCAACGCCTCGAGCGTCCGATAGTCACCTTCAGGATCGATGATGCACAGGCAATAGCCCTGAAGAATCGACTGCTCGCACAGGAGGCCGGCGAGCCATGACTTGCCGGTGCCCGGTTCGCCAGCGATCAACACGGTTCGTCCACGAACGGCGAGGCTGACTTCTTGCCCGTTGTGCTCATGACCGAGTATGAGTCGTCGGCGGCCCATCTGGCGGGCTGAGAGGCGGGGCTGCTGCATGACACGCCTGATGTACGCGGCAACCGCTGGCGGTCCCGAGCCTTCAATCACTTCGTCCGCGACCGCGAGCAGCGCCGGACTGCCCCACGCAACAGCAACACCAACTTCGCAGGCATCGAGAAGGTCGTGATCGTTCTCCGCATCGCCGATGCCGATCGTATTGTGAATGGAGATTCTGAGCGAAAAGAGCGCGTGTCGTAAGCCGGTCGATTTGCCGATCGCTTGCGGCAGGATCATTACGCGTCCACGATTGAACGCCAGGATCAGCGGCTGCTCCGACGATCTGATGACATCGAGCACGGCGCCGGCCGATCATGCCTCGGCTTCGATCACGCACTCGCCGGCCACAAGGGGGATGCCGCGGCGCTGCAGCGCCTCAACGAAAGCTGGGTCGGACGGTGGCCGACGACAATGTGCCGGCCGCTGGCGGGAAACTCGACGACGGCGCCATTCTCGGCCACCACCGCGTCGAAGCAGGTCAGGTCACCAGCGACCGCACGGAGATCGGATAACCGGCGACCGGTGACGAGAATGACCGCGACGCCGGGTTGCGTGCCTCGCCAATCGCCTGCTGCACCGCCGGATCGAACACACCATGGACGGCGATCGTGCCGTCGTAGTCAAGCGCTAGAGCTGACAGCTTCATGCGGATTTTTCCCCGCCGCCGCCGATTATTCGACAGCCCTTGAGCGGTGAGCGTCGCGTAATTGGCCAAACACATCGATCAACGGCTGCCGTGCCTGGTATTGCAATTGCCTTGCTAATCGGGCGAGGCCCTAACGTGAAGATCGCACGAGTGCTGTATCCGACCGACCTGTCAGAAGCGTCCGCTCATGCGGCTGAATGGGCCGTCGCCGTGGCCGGCTATTACAAGGCCGCGATCACGGCGCTCCACGTGGTCAGCCCGATGCTGATCGCGGTCCCGGCTCTGGGGACACCGATTCCTGGCGGATCGATCGAAGAGAACGAAATGGATCGTCTCCGAAGGGACGTGACGGCCCAATTCAGCGAAGCCACAGTTGACAAGAGCCGGCTCGACATCCTTATTGACGTGGGTCAGCCTGCGACGCGCATTCTTGAACGAGCATCTGGTCTTCCAACTGATCTGATCGTAATGGGCACGCACGGCACCAGCGGCTTCCAGCACCTGGTGCTCGGATCGGTGAGCGAGAAGGTACTACGCAAGGCGCGCTGCCCGGTGCTCACGGTCCCGCCGCGAGCGCAGGCGACGTCCCGGCTCCCGTTCCGGCGTGTCCTCTGCGCGATCGACTTCTCGGACTCATCTTTGGCGGCGCTGCAATTTGCCCTGTCGCTCGTCCAGGAATCGGGTGCCGCGTTGACCCTGCTCCATGTGCTCGAATGGCCATGGGATGAGCCGCCGCCGCCGGTGATCGAGGAGCTGCCGCTGGAACAGGGGCTTGCCTTGGCCGAGTTTCGTCGGTACTGCGAGCAGAGCGCACAGAAGCGGCTCGAATCGCTTGTGCCAGATTCGCTACCCGTGTCGCAGACGCCCATTGCGCGGCTCCGCAACGGCAAGCCATACGTGCAGATCCTGCAGATGACGGCCGATGAGAAGACAGATCTCATAGTCATCGGCGTGCAGGGCCGGAATCCGCTCGACATGGCCCTATTCGGATCGACTACGAATCAGATCGTGCGGCGGGCAAAATGTCCGGTGCTGACGTTGCGTCAGTGACTCGGAGCCGGTCAGAAAATAGAGTCACAATTGCCCGAGCGTTCTCAAAGGCCCACAGGTAACCACGTTGACCGTCCAGGTGGAGTCCCCGGAGATCTTCGGTCTGCTCGGCTCAAACCGCGCCGGCGAGATGATCAAGATGTTGACGGTCCTGGGAACGGCTGCGATAGTTAGTGGCGGACTTCGTGACGAAGGTGTTTCTCACCACACACAAGGTGGACGAACCGGATGGGCTGTGTCATCGAATCGCGATCCTGCACCGTGGCGCTGTGGCAATCACGGGCTGCGCGCGATTCAGCTCGAGTTCCAGCTTGTGTTCCGGTTTCAAAAGCTGTTCAAGAAAATCGTCGATTGCGATGGCATCAATGGATGGCTCCGCCATCTCCTTAATGTCCTGACAACGTGGGGCCAAAGAGGAGCCCGAGGCCCAAGGCGATTGCGAACGAGAGCAGCAGTCCGAGAGCGCAGACGGCCAGCGCCCGAGGCGTGCTCGTGTAGTCGAGTGCCTGACGGACGGCGACTATACTGGCCGCGAGCGTCCAGACAATAGCCACCGTGAACACTGGAACGGTGGCACCGGGAAAAATCCCGAAGATCTGAAAAAGTCCCGGTGTCGCCGCAAATCCCAACGTTCGGAGCAGCTCGCCGACGTCTACGCGCGTGTCGGCCGTGGGCAGAATGCGCCCGCCAATCTCGAACGTAACCAGTGCGAACGCTGCCCAAGTGAGGAGTGCCATCACGCTGGCGGTTGCGAAGAACGCGAGTGTAGCCGCGCCGCCGCTCGAACTGCGGGCGCCGATGCCGGCAGCGAGACTCGAAAACACCACAATCGCGAGTGCCTGCGGCGTGGCCGAACGATCAGCTTCCACTTCTTCGTAAGTGGCGACGTCCAACATCGCGGCACCCATCATGCGACGGATGAATGTATCGCCCATAGCGTTGTCCTTCCGGAAGAGCCTTGCCTTTTGTATGAGCATGCGCCGGCACCGCCACCGAGAGCCGTAGCCCGGTCGGGCTCTTGCATCCAAGAGTGCGACTAAGGCATCCAAGGCGACCTTCCTTGGCTTTCGTGGATGGGGAGTCAAGGCGAAAGTGCAACGAGGTCACGCGACGGGGCATCTGGTTCAACCGATCGGTTTCGAGCTCGCTTCAGCGGGGATCTTGTTCGCAATGCCGACTAGGATCGGCAAGGAGCAGGCGATGGCAGACAACACATATTGGGACACGTTCAAAGCCGAGAGTGGCAACGTGGTGAACAAGGTAAGGACTCTCATTCACGAAGGCAATGTACGTCGGGTCGTAGTGAAATATGAGGGTCGAAGTGTGGCCGAGTTCCCGCTCACCGCAGGCGTCGTCGGTGCCGTTCTGGCGCCAGTGCTTGCAGCAATTGGCGCGCTGGTGGCACTGTTGCAAGAGTGCACGATTGAAATCGAGCGCGAGCGCCGCGACACGGATCGTGACGAGCGACCGCAACCGCAATCCGCGACCCGTGGATGAAAGATGAGGAGAGGTCCGGCATGCAATCATTTCCGCATCGCTACACCGTTTCCGCGACGGCTGGCCCGAGCGGCGATGTCGTGTTGAACGGAGAGCAACTGCCGACGCTCGTGTCGGCGCCACCCGCGGAATTCGACGGTCCTGGCGATCGATGGTCACCCGAAACGTTGCTCGTCTCGGCAGTGGCGGGCTGCTTCGGGTTGACGTTCCGAGCGATCGCCAAGCTCTCGAAGCTACCGTGGGCGGCGCTGAAGTGCGAAGCGTCTGGCACGCTCAATCGGGTTGATCGCGTGGCTCAGTTCACGGCGTTGATCGTCCGCGCATCGCTCGAGATTCCCGATGGGGCCGATGAGGACCAGGCGAGACGGCTGTTGACGCGCGCCGAGGAGACGTGTCTGATCACGAACTCACTCAAAGCGCCCTGTACTCTCGAGATCGAAATCCGCGTCGCGCAGCCGACCACGTAGCATGGCCGCCGTTGTGAAGCCGCCCAGTCACCTCCTGCGGCTCGAGCGGCCGCTCCATCCCTTCTTCGCTCCGCGCGCCGTTGCGGTCATCGGCGCGACCGAAAAGCCAGGCAGCGTCGGCCTGTCAGTGATGACGAATCTGACGAAGACCGCATTCGGGGGATCGGTCATTCCCGTAAACCCGCATCACGTCGATGTGCTTGGCATCAAGGCGCATCCGACGATTGGGGCCGTGCCCGTTCAAGTCGACTTGGCCGTCATTGTGACGCCGGCCACGACCGTGCCGTGCATCGTACGGGAGTGCGTCGATGCGCACGTCCCAGCGGCAGTCGTCATCTCGGCGGGCTTCAAGGAGCATGGCATCGCGGGAGCGGCACTCGAACGGCAGGTACTCGACGAGGCTCGTCGCGGTCGCATGCGCGTCCTCGGCCCCAACTGCCTCGGCGTGATGTGTCCCGTCACCGGGCTCAATGCCACGTTCGCCGCGGGCATCGCGAAGCCGGGCCATGTCGCCTTCGTCAGCCAGAGCGGTGCGCTGTGCACGGCGGTGCTCGATTGGAGCCTCGGCGCGAACGTCGGCTTCAGCGCGTTCGTCTCAATCGGCTCGATGCTCGACGTGAGCTGGGGCGATCTCATCGACTATCTCGGCGACGATCCGCATACGACTAGCATTGTGCTGTACATGGAATCGATCGGCGATGCGCGCGCGTTTCTATCGGCTGCGCGCGAGGTAGCGCTGACGAAGCCGATCATCGTGATCAAGGCCGGACGCACTCAGGCGGCAGCCAAAGCCGCAGCATCTCATACAGGGTCGCTCGCGGGCAGTGACCTAGTGCTCGATGCTGCGTTCCGACGCAGCGGCGTGCTCCGGGTGGACAGCATCGCCGAGTTGTTCTACATGGCGGATGTTCTCGGCAAGCAGCCGCGGCCCTCCGGTCCGAGGCTCACGATACTCACCAACGCCGGCGGCCCGGGTGTGCTGGCGACCGACGCGCTCATCGCAAATCACGGTGAGCTCGCTGCGCTTTCCCCTGCGACCGTCGAGGCGCTAGACACCGTGCTCCCTGCGACGTGGAGTCATGGCAATCCGATCGATATCCTCGGTGACGCCAAGCGCGAGCGTCTGAGTCGGGCGCTGAGGATCGCGATGGCCGATGAGCAGAGTGACGGATTGCTGGTGATTTACACGCCCCAGGGAGTGATGGACCCGACCAGCGCGGCAGACGCGGTGCGAGATCTAGCGCCCCGGACGCGGAAGCCGCTCCTCGCAAGTTGGATGGGCGGCACCACCGTCGACGCAGGTCAGACACTGCTCGAGGGAGCCAACATTCCCACATTCCCCTATCCCGACACCGCCGCGCGGATCTTCACGCACATGTGGCGCTACGCGTACAACCTGCGTGGGCTCTACGAAACCCCCGCTGTCGTCTCCGAACCATCGGGCGACGCTTCGATGCGAGCGGCCGAAATCATCGCAGGCGCGCAGTCCGCCGGTCGAACAGGTCCTGACCGAACTCGAATCGAAACAGCTGCTCACGGCGTACGGCATTCCAGTCGTGGAGACCCGACTCGCGCGGACCGAGAACGAGGCCGTCATGCAGGCGGATGAGATCGACTATCCGGTGGTGCTGAAGCTCCATTCTGAGACCGTGACACACAAAACGGACGTCGGCGGCGTCGTGCTCAACCTCACGACTGCTGCGACTGTCCGGGATGCCTACCGTCACATTCAGGAAGCCGTCTCGACGAAAGCGGGGCCGCAGCATTTTGGTGGCGTGACGGTTCAGCCGATGGTCACGCTGGCGGGTTATGAACTGATTGTCGGCAGCAGTCTCGATCCGCAGTTCGGCCCCGTGCTGCTGTTCGGATCGGGCGGCAAGCTCGTCGAGGTGTATCGCGACCGCGCGCTGGCATTGCCGCCGCTGAACACCACGTTGGCGCGCAGATTAATGGAGCAGACCAACGTCTTCGTCGCGTTACAGGGCGTCCGCGGCGCAGCGCCGATCGATGTCGCCGGCCTCGAGCGCCTCCTCGTACGGTTCAGCGACCTGGTGGTCGAGCATCGGCGGATCAGAGAGATCGACATCAATCCGCTGCTGGCCTCGTCGGACCGGCTGCTCGCGCTCGATGCACGCGTCGTGTTGCATCCGGCCGATGTGTCCGACGCTGATCTCCCATCGCCGGCGATCCGACCGTATCCCGTTAGGTACGTGAGCCAGTGGACGCTGCGCGACGGTACGGATGTCACCATCCGGCCGATTCGCCCCGAAGACGAGCCGCTGATGCGGGAGTTTCACGCCAACATCTCTGAGCAGAGCGTGTACTTCCGGTATCTTCACCTGATGGCGTTGAGCGAGCGAGTCGCACACGAGCGCCTCACGCGCGCCTGCTTCATCGACTACACGCGTGAGATGGCGTTGGTCGCCGAGCGCCGCGATCAGAGCGGCCGCGCGTCCCTCTTGGCAGTCGGACGCTTGATCAAGATCCACGGGACCGACGACGGCGAGTTCGCGCTCGTCGTCGTGGATGCACGACAGGGTCAGGGACTCGGCACCGAATTGTTGCGCCGACTGGTGCAGGTCGGGCGCGATGAAGGATTGTCCCGCATCATAGCGACGATTGCCGTGGACAATCAAGAGATGCAGCGAGTGTCGCGAAAGGTCGGTTTTTCCGTCCGATACGACGAGACCGACCAGCTCATGAGAGCGGAGTTGAATCTCTGATACGGCGCACGGTGACGACCTCGTGATTTTCCGTGGCGCTGCGGAATGTTGCGCGGACAAGAGCCGATAATCCTCGGATCCGCTCGCAGCGGCCGCCTGGACGTATGACCCGAGCGATCGATAGCTGTGCAAGAGTGAACCAGACCGGCGTGCCTCTTGCTCCACGGGTCTCTGGAGCGAGATCATGGCGGAGCTGATTCATGAGCACGTCGTGCACGTGCGGACGCCTGAGGGCCGGTGTTCGTGCCACGGACGTGCGGCGAACGGCAAGCTGACACTACGTGGGAAGGATGGCTCGAATTCGATCCAGTCGATGGGCGTGATCCGACGCTGCGAACCGAGCGTGAGACCAGCCAGGCGACGCGCGACGCGCTCGAGGTGTGGCCCGCGGACTGGAAGCCGCTTACTTCGAAGGTGCCTTCGAGCGCGCTCGGTCTCTCACGTAGACGAAATATCACGCGAACCGCGAGACCGTCCAGCCTTCAACTTCTCACAGAGGAAACGCCATGGCATCGGTTGACCTGTCGATGACGTATCTCGGGCTCCGGCTTGCCAATCCGTTCATCAAGGGCGCGTCTCCGTTGGCGGATCATCTTGACACGGCCCGCCGCCTGGAGGACGCCGGTTGCGCCGCGATCGTGCTGCACTCCCATTCGAGGAGCAGGTCACGCAGGCGGAGTCGGGTCGAATTCACCATCTCGATCCGCTCGATCATCAGTTTGCGACCATCGTGTCGTACTTTCCTGAGCCGGAGCGATACGCGCTCGGGCCTGACGAGTACCTCGCACACCTTCGACGCTTGAAGGAGGCGGTGAAGATTCCGGTCATTGCTTCGCTCAATGGGACGACGGCGGAGGCATGGCTGCATTTCGCGAGGCTCATCGAGCAAGCGGGCGCCGACGCGCTCGAATTGAACATGTACGAGGTGGTCACCGAACCCGATCAGTCAGCGCTCGCGGTCGAACACGGACTTCGTCAAATCGTTCAGGCCTTGAAGCACGAATTGAAGATTCCAATCGCCGTCAAACTATCGCCGTACTTCACGGCATTCGCGAATGTCGCGCGGGAGCTCGAACGAGCGGGCGCGAACGGCTTGGTCCTCTTCAACCGGTTTCTTCAGCCGGACATCGAGATCAGACATCTGGCCGTCTGGCCGCGTCTCGAGCTCCCGACCAGCAGCGAGCTATTGTTACGTTTGCGTTGGCTGGCGATTCTGCGCGGCCAGGTACGATGTTCCCTGGCGGTCACCGGCGGTGTGACGTCACCCAACGACGCCGTCAAGGCCATCCTCGCTGGCGCGGATGCCGTTCAGATGGTGTCGGCCATCCTGCGCCATGGGCCGTCATACTTCACGTCGATGCGTGACGAACTCCACCGGTGGATGGAGTCGCTGGAGTTCGCGCGGCTCGGCGAGATTCGCGGTCGCCTGAGCCTTTCGAAGACGGAGGCGCCGAGTGCGTTCGAGCGGGCCCAGTACATTCGAACACTGAGCGGCTGGAGTTCATGGCTCGGTTATCAAGCGTACCTGCGGGCACATGAGGACGAGGAATCAAAGCGCTCCTCGTAGATCGCGGTTAACAGATTGTTCTTCGACGCGGGTCACCGGCCGCCGTCGCAAAGCCCGTGAGCCTCGATCACGTCCCACTTGGATAGTGCCGGCGCCAGATCTCGATTTCTTCCAGGGCGCGGCGAATCTCGTACACCCTCTCGACGAGATCCACCTGCACGCCGCACGGATCGCGAGCCGTGGCCACTCGCTCTTCGATCCGGGCAATCACTCCTTCCGCCAATGTTCGCAGTCCTCCGACCGCATCCGAAGAGAGCGCATGAGGGGCATAATCCGGAACGGTTCTGAGCACCCGCGTGAATGCTCTGACGGCGTCTTCGAAGGCGTGGCGACGCCGTGCCTGCTGAATGCCTTCCGACGCCTCGACCGCCTGCGTCAACACGTCTGATTGGGTGTTGGCGTGCATCACCTACCTCGTCGCCAGTTGCTTCGACACCGGAACTGCTTGAATCGATGACGACGCTGCCAGATCAGTAAGGGTACCTTGCTCGCGTGCGGCGGCGACTAACGTATCCGGGCGCACGAACTCGTGCTCAGGATGTCGAACCGTGAGCACCGGACAAGGCGCCAACCGCACGACGCGCTCCGCGACGCTTCCCATCACCAGGTGTGCGAGCGCGCCACGCCCATGCGTGCCCATGACGATGATGTCGATATGGTGGTCTTTCGCGTACTCGATGATCGCAAATGCCGGCGAATTGGCCGTAATCACGGCGGGGATGGTCTCGGGGCCGCTCTTGTCGCTGTCAATCAATAGCTCGCCGAGCCGATGACGGGCATCTTCTTCGATCTGCTGCTGCAGATCAGGGACCATTGCCACGTAGTTCTCGGCACCGAAGGCAGTGACGTAGACGTTCTGTGCGACGTGCAGCACATGGAGTGTCGCGTGGAACCGCATCGCCAGCTCACGACCGTACGATAACGCCGCGTCGGATGGCTCGCTGAAATCGGTCGCGACCAGAATGCTCTTGAGCGTAATCATTGTCATCTCCGCGGACGCGAGCGCTGGCTCGCGCCTGCATGTGAGCATCGGATCTAATCCGTCGAGATATCGACGAACTTCCGATCGGCGTGGCACCCCTTCAATGAGGAGGCAACAGGCGTGCCGCAGTACGATGCCCGAAAAGTCTGGTCGCTCCTGACGCCCGAACGTTCCGACGCGAGGGATTCTTCTTCCACCTGCGGAAAAATCCCCACATCGCATCCTCCGTCCGTACGTTCGCCTCAGAATTGCCGTAATAGTTCAAGGATTCGAGCGATCCCTCCGCGGCACCGTCGTTGCTCTTCACGTTCGCGTCGAACGGTCGCATGCAGCACGTTCGCCGCCTGCGAGCACGCCGTGATCACACTCAAGAGCATCCTCGTCCCAACTGACTTCAATGAGGCATCGAGCGCCGCTGTCGAGCACGGGCGTGCGCTGGCGGTGACCTTCAACGCGTCGCTTCACCTGCTGCACGTGGTGGCAGAGCCGCTACACGAGACATGGGCTGGTTATGCACCCGGCGCGGAGTTTCTGGACGCGGTCGATCATCTTCAAGCGGACGCCCAAACGCGGCTCGAGAGATTGATCCCGCCGGCTGAACTTGGGAACGGCCGGATCGTTGTGGCCACCACATGGGGCGATCCGAGTGACCAAATCCTCAAGTACGCGCGGAATCACAGCATTGATTTGATCGTTTGCGGGACGCACGGCCGCCGTGGTTGGGATCACGTCATGATGGGCGGTGTTGCCGAACGCATTGTCCGCCTCGCTCCTTGTCCTGTATTGACCGTCCGTGCGGTCGAAAGGGCGGTGGCCGCATGAGTGCGCGTATCGGTTCAGTCACCGATTCCCCGTTTCAAATCATCTATTGGTACCGCGATCTGCCTCCAATCGATGCGACCGTACTCGGTGAACACACAGTCGAAGCGACGAGCCATCGTGTGCCAGACACCATCGCGTGTCGCGAGCAGCTCTGGAATCGTGGCAAGGACGATCTGATGACACAGACGCGCGAGCGCCTGGCAGTGGAGATCGCACGTCTCGGCGGCCGCTACGCGCATGTGCTCGGTGAATCGATCGATACGCGGCACGACGCGGTGACTGGCGAAGCGTGGCTGCATGGTCGCTTCACATACATGCTGTACCGCTGATCAGCCCAGTCGGCCGTCTGGAGAGAAGAGTCGCATCATGAAAACCATGAAAGCTGTCGTGTTCAAGGGCAAGGATCGGATTGCAGTCGAAGAAGTCCCGAAGCCAACGCCTCGGGCCGGTGAGGCGGTAATCCGCATTACGACCACAACGATTTGCGGCACGGACGTGCATATCGTTCGGGGTGAATACCCGGTCAAGCCCGGTCTCATTCTGGGCCACGAGCCGGTCGGCGTCATCGAGGAACTGGGAGCTGGGCTCGAAGAACTTTACGCCGTGGGCCAGCGCGTCATCGTCGGCGCCATCACGCCTTGTGGTCAGTGCTTCTATTGTTTGAACGGCGTTCACTCGCAGTGTGGTGGCGGGATCGGAGGGTGGCGCTTCGGTAATACGATCAACGGCGCGTGGGCGGAGTATCTCCTCGTGCCTGACGCGCGAGCCAACCTCGCACCGATCCCCAATGCATTGACCGATGAAGATGTCCTGCTTTGTCCGGACATCTTCTCGACGGGTCTGTCCGGCGCCGAGAGCGGCAATATCAGAGTTGGCGACGCCGTAGCCGTGTTCGCGCAAGGGCCGATCGGCCTCTGCGCCACCGTCGGCGCGAAGCTCAAAGGTGCATCGCTCATTATCGGGATCGATTCGAACAGCGATCGACTGGCAGTCGCCCGTCGTCTCGGTGCCAATGTCCTGTTGAACACGAATGATGGCGATCCAGTGCCTGAAATCAAGCGTCTGACCGAGGGACGCGGTGTCGACGTCGCCATTGAGGCGCTCGGACGTCAAGAGACGTTCGAAAACGCGTTGCGCGCCATTCGCCCGGGTGGGACGTTATCGAGCCTCGGCGTGTACGCGGGGAAGCTCGTGGCGCCGTACGAAGCGTTCTACGCTGGCCTCGGCGATCAAAAAATCGTCACCACGCTCTGTCCTGGTGGCAAAGAACGCATGCGACGCTTGATGGCGATGGTCGAGAACCGACGCGTTGACCTGACCGCGTTGGTCACTCACAGGTTTGCGCTCGATCAGATCCAGGAAGCCTTCGATCTCTTCAGCCACCAACGAAACGGCGTACTGAAGGTCGCGCTCTATCCGGACGCGACGCGCCTCCAGGGACGCGAGGTCGTTGGCGTGGGCGTAGCGGACGAACAGTGCTGAACGATCCGGCGGACGAGGGAGTGCACCATGATTCGAGTGACTAACAATCTCGCAGTGGACGATCGTGAAATCGAGGAGCGTTTTGTCCGCGCCATGGGTCCAGGCGGTCAGAACGTCAGGAACGAGGCGACTGCCGTCGAGCTGTGCTTCGACATTGGCTCGTCATCACTCCCCCAGGACGTGAAGGACCGGTTAATGGCACTAGCCGAACGAGCGGTGACGACCGACGGCGTCCTGGTTGTCGTCAGCCGGGTGCATCGGTCGCAGACCGAGAATCGTGAGGCCGTGCGCGCACGGCTGACCAGGCTTCTGCAACGGGCCGGAAGAGTGCCGCGGACGCGCCGCCCAACCAAACCACGCCGAGCGGTTCGGGCGAAACGGCTCGCCTCCAAGCGATTAAGAGGTGCCGTCAAACAGTCACGACAAGGGACCGCGCGAGGCGAAGGCTAGCAGCCGCATTCCAAGCATGCAGGTCGCTGACTAATGGACATCGGGTCAGTTCCACGCCTCAGCAGGATTGCGCTGCTGGCACTGGCGATCCTCGCCGGCTTCAAGCCAGCTTCGGCTCAGGAGAATAGCGGGCCCAGCCCCGCTCCGCGCTACGAACTGTGGGGAGCTGCGACCGGAGCGACGAGCGGTCCCGCGGGTGAACTCGCAACGTCGTACTCGCCGCCACTTCTGTTGGACGGCGACTATACGAGCCACGGAGGACAGACCCTCCATGCGGATTCGGGTCGGGCCATCGGCTTCTCGGCAGGGATCAATATCTTTCCAACCCCACGCGTGGGCCTGCAAGTGCTGCTGGATCGAGTGTCTTTCCCTGTATCGGGCTCGAACCCACCATATGTATTCGGGTTGCAATACGTTAGTCGGCCACCGCCGAATAACGAGCCGCAGGTCGTCAGCTTGAATCAGTCGGTCGCTTGGCCGGACACGTCCGGCACGCTCACGCAATTGGTGGTCGGCTTCAATGCGGCCGTTCGGTTCGGGCACTCCGAGCACATTGGTTTCACCGTTTCTGGCGGGCCGAGTTATGTCCACATCGGCGGTTCGGTGCAACCGGTGGCCTATACGGCTTTTCGGCTGGGCGGACATTCGGTGCTGTTTGAAGACGATTACCGCCTGGAGATGTCGCTCGACTCGGCCAACGCGCTCAGATTCAACGTCGGCGGCGATCTGACGATCGCTGTCTCAAGCGGCACTGCCTTTCTCGTCGGCTACCGGTATCTTGGCGGCGCGAACATGGATGTGAACCTGAGGCCAAGCGCGATTCTCAACCCGAATCAGGTGTTGTTTCAGCAGGCACTTGATGAAATCGCTTCGCGAATCACGCCGGTGTCGATGCGACTGTCGCCATCCGGTTCGCGTGCGATCGCGGGCTTAAAGGTTAGGTTTCCTTGAACTCGGAGTCACCAGACTAATGCGTCGTCGTTCACGATCTGATGCGGTCGCGGCCTCTGCGGCAGTAGCGCTGACCGTGCTCTGCTTCCCACGAATTTCCAGTGCTCAGGATGGTCGGGTTTACGTTGGCGCTTCCGCCATGCTTTCGACGCAGAGTTCGCATCGACAGGGCAGCGCGCCGTCGCTGCCGACCAGCGGAGCCGGCGGTTCGGCAATGGGCGCGGTGATTGAAGCCGGCGGTTTGCTCACCTCTCGGATTGGACTGGGAGTCGAAATCAGCGCGCCGAGCCGCTTCACGGCGCTTCAGGAGACCGATTACACTCGCGTCTTTCAGCAGGAAAGCCAGCATCGCGACCTCGCGCTGTCGGCAGTTGTCCGGGAAATCGTCCTATCCAAGCGACGCGTGCAGCTGGGCGTTGTCGAAGGAATTGGATTCGTGCAGGAGAGCACGTTGCAGCGGCGGCGCGATCAGGCGAGCGTATTGCCTGCGTTTCCGCCGACGTTTGGCCCGTACTCCGAAGAGTACTCCTTCACACGATGGACACCTGCGGCGCTTGTCGGCGCGGATATTGAAATGCCCGTCACGCCTCGCATCGCGATCGTGCCGGCGGTACGCGTTCATTTCGTCAGGCGAAGCAGCGACCCGGGAGAGCCGGGCTGGGCTCTTGGGCTCAGCTCGATTGTGGTGCGCGCTGAAATTGGCGTCCGCGCGACATTCTGATCGTGCCGGCGAACACGTCGACGATCAGTCGGCCGCGTCGATTCCGTATCCTCGCAAATATCCCGCGCTCAACGGTCCGGAAACGTCGGCGATTCGCGACGATCCCATCCCGTTTGCCACTCATCGAGGATCTGTGCCAGGTCGAGATCAGGCGCGATCAGACAGATGTGACCGTGCCCACCTAAGATCCGCAGAACGCTCGAAGGCACGCGATCGGCCAGGTAACGGGCCTGCGCGACCGCGGGAACGAGATGGTCGCACGACGTATAGTTTGACGTCAAACCATTTCATGGCAGGCGACGTCTAAAAACAGAATGTGTGCTGCGAGCACGGGGTTCAGGACCGAGAGGCCGCGATTTCGAAACGGAGGCGAGAACCGTCGTCAACTTTGTGAGCGTGCATTGTGCCTGTCCCTACTGAAAACTCCGTTCGCGTCCAGGATTGATCCGTGTGGGTCCGGATTCAGAGTTGTGTGATCAGATTGGACAGAAGCGGTGCCATGGGGTTTCAGCCGGTTCGCGCCGTCGTGGACTTATACGGCGCTCAGTAGTAGTGTCTGACGTCGCTCCCCAGCATCCGATTCCATTTGATCTGCGCTTCGCGCGGACCCTGACGATCGATCGATCGCCAGAGGAGGTACGACATGGCGACTGAGCAGGGTGGGAAGGCGAAATGGCCAACGCTCGATGAGCAGCTGAAAGAGTCGAACGTTAGGAAGAACAGCGCACTCGAAAAGCTCATCAAGGACAATCAGAACTTCGCGATGCTCCGGCCGGAGGAGGCCACCGACAAGCTGCGTCTTCCGTTGTGGCTCCGCGTCCACTTCCGCAAGGCCCATCCTGAGCTCGAGTACGACGCGCACGATCCGACCGGCGGGTACCCCCTGGCCCTTCGCGATCTTTATCTCTGGATGATCCACAACCAGGACTTGAAGCCCCAGGGCAAAGCCAAAGCCTGAAGGCTCGTCCGGGAGGCAAGCATGGCGACCAACGTTCGAATCTCCGGCGCCAACGCCGATTCGCGCGAAGAATCCGACATCCGGTTCAACTACAGCAACATCAACGAGATCATCTGCGCCTCGACCGAGCTGGGTGCGAACCAGCCGATGTCGTTCTCGACCGACGGCGGGGCGACGTGGCAGCAATCGAGCCTGCCGGGCGTCACCGGTGACGTGCGCCAGGGCGATCCGACGATCGACTGGACCTCGGACGGGACGGCGTGGACAGTCACGATGGGCATCGCGGCGATGAGCGCCACCTTCATCCTGCGGACATTCAAGTCGGTTGATCAGGGCACCACCTGGACGTTTGATGCAGACGTCGGCGGCGGCCAGAGCGCGATGGACAAGCAGGCGCTCTGGGTCGATCACAACCAAAGCTCGCCGTTCAGAGACAACATGTACTTGATTTGGCACAACGGCAAGCCGGCGTTTGTGTCGAGGCGTGTCGGACCGAACGGCACGTGGAGCGCGCCGCTGCAGGTGACCGGCTCGGAGACCACGGGCACGGGCACCGGCAGCGACATCAAGACGAACCAGAGCGGCGACGTGTTCGCGTTCTGGAACGATACCGGGAGCCGAGGTCTATTCGTCGCGAAGTCCACTGACGGGGGCGTCACATTCGGTACTCCCGTGAAGATCGCCACGACCAGCGGGGCGTTTCAGATCGGTGTGCCCGCGCAGAACGGCCGGTTGGTGCTGATCTATCCGTCCGGCGCCGCCTGGCGCACGGCGACCGAAGATGTGGTCGTCGTGTGCTGGATGGATCTGGCCGGCGGCGACGACTGCGATTCGGCGGGCGACGCCCCGGGCAGTGACGTCACCTCGACCTGCAAGACGAGAATCCTCTTCTCGCGCTCGACCGACGGAGGCGCGACGTGGGGATCGCCGATTAAGCTCAGCGACCAGAACGCGAAGAACGATCAGATCTTCCAGCGCCTGGCGCTCGATGAAGCTACCGGCGCAATGATGGTCGTCTACTACGACACCATCCTCGATTCCGGCCGCGTGAAGACCAACCTGTGGATGCAGCAGTCGTTCGACCGCGGCCTCTCATGGACCGCGCCGGTCCGAGTGACGACGGCCGAGACGGATGAGACGTCGGCGGGCGCGACGAGCAATTTCCAGTACGGCGACTACATCGGCCTCACGGGCTTTTCCGGTAATTTTTTTCCGTGCTGGACAGATCGGCGAAGCGGTGGCGTCGAAGAAATCTGGGGCGCCCCGCTCGCGACGAGCAGCGTCAACTTCATCATCGAGAAAAGCACGTTCGGCAAAGACGAAGTCACGGTCGGCGCCCAGTACGCGCCGGCGTACTGGCTGCAGGTGTCGGGTTTCTCGAACGCCCAACTGGGCCTCACGAGTGTCGGTGCGCTGAGTCAAGCGCCTAATCCGGCGGCCGTCATCACGGTCACCCTGGATCCGTCGCTCAACGCCGGACTTACGCCGGCGCAACTCGTCGCGATCGGCGCCAACCTGCCGACCATCAACCAATTCGGGCCGTTGCCCATTATCCCGACCGATCCGACGCTTGCCCAGGACCCCCAGACATTCCTCTACCCATATACAGTTGCGTTCAACTCGGTGGGTGCGTTCAACGCGCTGCTGCCCGACGAGTTCGTCGTGCTGACGCTCAACGCGTCGCTGACGGTCGGACAGATCACAAGAACGGCATCGGCGAACATCGAGCTGGTCGCCGGCGAGAACCCATACTACGAGAACGTCAATCCGGCAGATCCGGCGCGATTCCCGTTCTGGCTGAGTTTCGATTTGCGGCTCTTCAAGATGACCGTTCCGCCGAGCCAGACGGCCGATCGCTTCAACGCGACAATGAGCACCAACGCCGCGGACGCGCCGGGATTCATCGCGAGCGTTATCGCGAACCTGACGTCAGGGGGCGGCACGGTCGGCAGCGACAACTTCGAGTCCGGCCTCACCCAAGACGAAGAAGGGTCAGCGCTCGAGTTCCTGCAGAGGGACGACGACGGCAACTTCGTCTTCAACTTTGCCGTCGCTCGCGTACGCCTCAAGGGCAACACGGCAGGCGCGCAAGCGCTCAAAGTCCGTGTGTTCTTCCGCATGTTCAGTGCGGCGACGACGAACAGCGAGTTCAACCCGAACACCACGTATCGGTTCCACGCGGACGGCACTTTGAACGGCGTGAAGGTGCCGTTGCTCGGCGTGCAGAACGATCAGAATGGCCAGCCGGAATATGTGACGATCCCGTGCTTCGCGGTCCCCAGGGTCAATCTCGCAGCCCCGGCGGACATGAACAATCAACCCGAGGACACGCCGAATGCCTACACGATCGACGTCAATCCCGGTGTGGAAGTGGATTCGTTTTTCGGCTGCTGGCTGGACATCAACCAGCCGCAGCAGAAGTTCCTCGTGCAAACGCCGGCGCCCGGCAACCTGGACGGCCCATTCTCCGGGACCCTGGTGTCGTTCAACGACGCCATCACCAGGGCTCCGCACCAGTGTCTGATCGCGGAGATCAGGTTCGACGACACGCCGATCCCGATCGGCGCGAACTCGGCGACCTCGGACAAGATCGCGCAACGCAACATTGCGTGGATCGATGGTCCGAATCCCGGTGCGTTCGAGTCACGACGAATGCCGCATCCGTTCGACATCCGGCCGTCGTCTCCCCAGGCATCGGCGCTCGACGAGTTGATGATCCTCTGGGGCAACACGCCGGCTGGAAGCCAGGCACAGTTCTTTTTACCCTCGCTCGACGCGGAGGAAGTGGTCAACCTGGCGCAGGCCATTCACGGCTCGACGCGCCTCAAACTGTTCGACCCGCATACGCTGCAAGTGCCGGTCGGCGGCGCCACATTCATTCCGATCCCACGCGGCACCGCGCGCACCGCCGGGCTGCTCACGGTCGATCTGCCCGACGGCGTCAAGCGCGGCGACATCTACGAGGTCTCGGTGCGCCAGATTACGGAGGACACCGCGCACAGCGGTGGCATTATCCTGCTGGCGAAGGACGGCGAAGCCCGAGCGAGGAGACGCGGAGGCCGAGCAGAGACGAAGAATCCGGATCGGTCCTTCAGCTGGTTGCGTCAACTCGGCGCGTTCCAGGTCACGATCCCTATCAGCACGAAGCAGCATCTCCTCGTCCGCGAAGAGCGTCTGTATGCGTGGTTGCTGTTCCTCGACAAGGCGATCTCGCAAAAGAGCCGTTGGCATCCGGTCTTCAGACGGTATCTCGATCAGATCGCAGGCCGCGTTCGCGGGTTCGGCGGCGATCCTGGCAGGATCGAGCCGTCATCGACCGGCGATGTGCCACACAAACACCACGAGCACGAGCGGCATCAACTGACCGGCAAGATCGTCGGCGTCATCTACGACCGGTTCGGGGATTTCGAGGGCTTCCATCTGCTGACCGAACATGGGCACGAGCACGTATTGGACGCGCGGGAGCACGCGATTGAAGCCATCGTGCGTCAGGCGTGGCTCGAGCGGATGGTGGTCACGGTCTACGTCGAGCACCGGCATTCGAAGACACCGGTGTCGATCGTTCTGTTACGCGCGCCGAAGCCGTACCAGCCGTAGTCTCCGTGGAGGGGGATTCGAATCCGGTCGTTGTTCCCGTCGCTGAGCAGTCGCGCTGAGAGGCTCTCGAGGATGTTCGCCAGGTCTGCGAGGGCGGCATCCGCCGTTGCGGCATCAGCCGGGAGATCGTCCGCTCCGACAACTTCGAATCCCAGCTTCAGCAACTCTCCGTGAATGCGCGGCGCGCCCCAGCGTGGGTTCGCCTGTGAGCGCGGCTAAGTTGTGGCGCAACAGCTATGCGACTCCCTTCGTAGCCACGCAAGCATCGGCTGTATCGCTCCAGGCTTTGCGCTGATGTTTTGCCGGAACGTTGTGGATGGCGGTCTTAGCAGTGACGATGTCGACGCGGTTGCGTGCATCAAACATTTACTTTCTCATTACGTCCGGCCGCAATTTGTTTGAGCATATAGTCGTGTCGGATTAGGCAGGCGCGGAGCTGCACGGACAGAGTTCAGTGCTAGCATCCGCGTCACAGGAGAGTATATGGACTTCATCGAGCGCCTGTTCGGGATAGCGCCTGACGGAGGTTCAGGGACACTTGAATTTATTCTGTTCGCCATCCCGATCATCGGGGTCAACTATCTGATGCTCAGACGCAAATCGAAGCGAGAGCGCGTCCTCGACGCAGACAGCCCTGTCCCTACTGAAAAGTTGATCTGGCATGCTCGTGCGATCTCAACGGCGTTGAACACAGGTTGGCGTTGAGACGTGGAGCACCCGGAGGCATCGTGCCAAACGCGGGGCATCACCGCCGGTCCCGACCTGACTGAACACCCGTAGGCCGCCTGACTACTTCCGCACGAGCACCAAAACGACTAGTTGGAACCGTCCGGTCCGCGGACCTCTGCGAGCCGTTGCACTGCGTCGTGATGCGCCGTGAGGAGATCGGCCATCTGCTGATCGAGCTGACTCAGGTGATCCTCGATCACACGCAATTCTTCCAGCGTGAGCTGCACCAACCGACGGTACACCGGATGCAGCGTCGGACACGCTTGGAAGGCATCGCACAGCTGCTCGGGCGTGGCACGCAGGCGCGCGGTCGCGAGTGTCGCCAGGGCGGCCGGATCGGTTGCGCCGTCCGCTCGCGCCTGCAGCATGCGGCGGGCCCTGATGCCGAGCGGGTCCGATACGAGGCTGGACACCTTGATGTGCGCTTCCTCGAGCAGGCCTCCAGTCGATTCTGGAGTTGCGCGCGATTGCGGGTCACCTGGTACTTGCGGCGCATCACGGTGCGCCAGAGCCGTCGCTCGACGTCGGGCACGAAGCTCAAGGTGAGCTCTTGCGCCACCGGGTTTCAGCCGGTTCGCGTTTGTGCGGACCTTGACCGGGAAACTCCGGGTTGTTAGTCCGGCGGCGGGCCAGGAGTGAGCTCTGGGTCGACCGTGGCTGACCAGGCGATGTAACTAGGCCGCACGACGATCGTATCGATGGTGCAAGCCGCCAACTTGGGGAAGCGCGACGATCGGGCCGACCGCTGGCGACGAGACTGACCGTGGGAGTGGTGAGTCCTTGGCGAGCGCGAGATGGGTCCGCGAGTGGTGGTAGTACGCCAGATATGCGGTCAAGACGCAGCGCAACCCGGTTTCGGTCAGGACGATGACCTGATCGAGACACTCGCGTCGAAGGGAACCGATCACCAGCTCGGCTACGCGTTCTGCCACGGGGAACGAGGAGCGGTGCGGATTTCCTCAATGCCCATGCCCCTCGCCGTCGTCGCGACGGCGGCGAACGCATCGTCGCGATCGTGCACGAGGTAGCGGGGCGCCGCATCCTCGGGAAAAGCCTCGCGGAGTTGTGGGGCAGTCCAGGCCGCGGTGGTCGCGACGAACACCGCGCCAAGACGCTGGGCGACCACCGCGATGTCATGCTCCGCAATCCCGTAGCTGGCTTTGATGTGATCGATGAACGTCTGGATATCGCGCACAGACGTGCCAACGCTCGGGCTGAATCCCCGTTCAACGGGCGAGCGGACTTGTCCGCGCGCATCCCATGCGAAGATGGCGAAATCCGGAAGGTTTAGTAGTGATGCGAGAAAATTAGACTATCCGGCTAGGCCGCGCTCGCTAGAGTCCGAGGAGCACTCGGAGTCTTTCGCGTACGTCCGTGACGGTCTCAGCTGTCGCCTTGGCTTCAAACACAACTCGGCGCGCTTGCCAGTCGAGATTCTTGACGTGGTCTGCGAGGACCACGCCTGAGATCTTTCCGCCAGGCGGCAAAGGTACTTCGAATGGATAGCCCTTCACCTGACTCGTGATGGGGCAGGCAATTGCCAACCGTGCCTTTGCGTTGTAAACACGCGGCGAGAGGATCAGCGCCGGACGGCGCCCACGCTGCTCGTGGCCGGCTTGAGGATCAAACGTCAGCCAAACCAGATCGCCGGCGTCTGGAACGTATGCGCGGGCTACCACGCCTCGTGGCCGAGCGGCGTACCCCAGTCGCTCTCGTCATGGCGATTCCGAGGCGTAATCTTGGCGACAAGCTGTTCAAGGGAATAGGTCGGTCGGCTTGGACGGATCACGATTGCGCCATTCTTGACAGACACGTCGACTCTGTCGCCTTCGTCGACCTGGGCTTCGAGGGCGACGGACTTTGGCAGACGTAGGCCCAAGCTGTTGCCCCACCTGGAGATCTGAGTCATTGTGGCCATGTATCTACATTGAATATACGCCGGTGCGGCCGGGCTTGTCAAAGAAAGGAACCCGCCGCCTGAACCTCCGGTGTTTACCCGGATTTCACGTTGCCTTTCCTTGCCTTTGCTGACACCCAAACGCGGTTCAGCGTGGCAAACGGACGCACCGGAAGATCTATTCTGATCATCGATGGCACTCGACTTTACCGGTTCGAATCGCGATCCGCCGACTCGCCGCAATCACTCGCAACGCGCGGCAAAACGGTCGTTTTTCGTCTGTTAACCGGAGGGCTGCTGGTTCGAATCCAGCCTGAGGAGCCAATCGTTTCGATGAGTTATGGTGTTGGTCCGCACTATCGTGCTTGATGATCTCTGGCCAATTTCTGTCGCCGAATTTCATTTCGGCCAGGCTTGCAACGTCGAGACTCTCAAAAACATTGAGAGATTTCGTGAGGCAGTTCTTGCGCACCGGATCAGCATCCGGTCCGCTGCATGACAACGACCGACGAATGCGCGGAGTTCGCCGCCGTCGAGCCTGGTAGAGCACTCGGTCGGGAGCGAGGAACCGAGCGCTCTGAGGCCTGTGGTTCGCCACAGCCTCACGAGAGGCGATTTCCAGCTCAATCGGTTCGCCGAGAGGCGACGTTCGACCGCCCGAGTACGCGGTCGCCAAGCGCAGGCGGGCGAATTCCGTAATAGAGATGCGCGGGACCGAGTGCGCAGGCGGACTTCGACGTCCAGCTACGGTCGCATGCCCGGTGCAACAAGCGCGATCAGGCGGCTTGCCGTTCGTAGCCGTGGTGCAGACCGCCGACTTCGGGTCGCACCACGATGCGGCCGGTCGGTTGGACGGCGCGTTCCACCGGCGCATCCTTGCTGAGTGCGAGGTGCGTGCGAGACCGCTGGTAGTACGCGATGTAGGCCCGAAGGACCCGACGAAGATGCCGCTCATTGAAGACGATGATGTGGTCCTGACACTCGCGGCGGATCGAGCCGATCACGCGTTCGACGTAGGGATTCTGCCAGGGCGAGCGCGGTGCCGTGCGGACGGCCGTGAGACCGAAGGCCTCGACCGCCCGACCGAACGCCGCGTCGAAGGTCGTGTCGCGGTCGTGGAGGAGGAACCGCGCGTTCGCGTCGTGGGGAAAGGCCTCGCGAAGTTGCTGTCGGGTTCACGCGGACGTTGGGTGATCCGTCACCTTGACATGCAGGATACGTCGCCGTCTGCGAGGGTGGCGTGCGCCGACGCGGCATCAGCCGGGAGATCGTCCGTTCAAGGCGGCGTTTGGCGCTGTGAAGTTTTGGCGAACCACACCGCGCGCTCGTCCGCGATCCGCGAAAGGCGCGCCACCTGTCGCCGCAGGTGCAGGTGGTCGCCGGCGACCCCACACGGCCGGACACGCCGGGAGCAGCGGCTCGCGCTTTTCTTCATATGTCGACGATCCGCTGAACCTCGTAGATCGCAATGTGTCGCCGGTCGGCGCCCAGCCTAGCGAAGATCCGGCCGCTGCGCCGTGCGTCGACGAACCAGGGAGTATGGAAGTAGCGTCCGATCTCCCGGGTATTGTTCGGCTCGCTCACGTCGATGATTCGGGTGACTCCGCTGCGGTCAGTTAGCCCCTGAGCCCGTTCGACTCCAACCAGCTTGACCGGCGTTTCCGTCCTCTCTCGGGGCGGACTTCCCCGTCTTCCGCGGCTGGATTCCAATGAGGGACACCGGGGCCGGCTGATATCGGTACTGCACCACTCCCTCGCTGGTTTGGATCGTAAGAATCGTACGACCGCCGTCCTTCGCCAACGTCATCTCCTCGAAATCTCCGGTAAACCCGACTCGGCTGAGCAGGCCGAGCCGAGTCTGCTTGACGCTCAGGTGCCGTTCGCCCAGGTCTGTTCTGTCGGAGGCGGCGGCGTGCAACACCAGGCCGATTTCGTCTGGCAAGTCGCTATCAGCCCAGAGCGACAGCTGCGCCACTCCGCGTCCGTGGGCGACGCTGGTGGCCATGATCCGATCCTGGACCACCAGGTCAACGGATTCGCCCTGGTTGAGCCCCGCAATCACCGCCTGCCAGATCTGTGCAACCTCCACGTCAATTAGTTCCGGAGGATCCGGTTGCATCCACTTGATGATCTTCTTAGGCACCGCGATACTGAACGCCTGACACAATTTCTTGGCCAGCTCGAGTTCCTCCGCCAGCTTGGCCGTGTCCGCCTGTGTCTTGTCTTTGGCCGGCGCCAGCGCGATGATCCGCACCCCGCCGTTGGAGACAATCCGAAGTTTGCAGGGGTACGGAGCGGCGAGGTAGGCGTCGGACACCGTCGCGCGAACGCTGGCGCCGGAGATACCGACCAAAACGACCTTGAAGACGTGCAGCGGATCGTCTAGCACCGACACGTCACACAGCTTGAACACGGTACCGGAGGCTGCGTTGTGGTATCCGACGCTCGCCGTCAGCTCCGGCGCGAACCCGGTGCTGCAACGCCCCCCCTGGTGCCAACTGAACTGGGTCATCGAGCTCACAGTCAGCAGCGGGTCCTTGAGATCGGCAATGCCCGCAACGGTGCCGGAAAGAACCGGCCCCTCCGGCTGGGCACTGACCTTGGCCAGGGAGTAGATGCCGCCGAACGCGCCCATATTGGGCGAGAAGGGCCACTGGCAGGAAAACATCTCGTCATCGACCTTCTGGCAACCGCCAGGCATCGAGAGATACTTGGTGATGCTCTGGTTGCCGGCCATGTCACAGACCGCCATGAAGGTGAAGCCAATGGGACTCATGATGTATCCCAGCAGGTAGGTCCCGAAGCTGATGCCTCCTTGATCCTTGCCCAGGTAGATTAGGCCGACGATCGGCCAGAAGAGCGAAGCGGTCAGGGCGCAGCAGGCGACCTCGAGGTCGTTTGCGTCGTAGGTGGTATTGACCCCCATGTACAGCGTGCTATTGGGTCCGGCCTGCAACACCAGCGTAGACGAGACGTCGACGTCGATGTCGATTTCCCCCCACAGGCAGGTGCAGGCGTCGACAACCTCACCACTAAACTCGATCTCAAACACCGGTCCCGCAGACGGGGCCCACGAGACATCGACACCGCCGTCGACCGAGAACTTGCCGCTCGCCGCGGACAGCGAGGAGGAGATCGTGCTCTTGATGGCGGGGATCAGAATGCCCTTGTCGATCAACATGGCCCATTGCCCCTCGCCCACCAAGTTCCGGCCATAGGTGGAGTAGAACACGCTCCAGTCCTTGGCCTGGTTCGCGGCCCCGTTCACCTCGACCCGAAGAAGAAGGCGGCTCCCATCCTGGCTGGCGGTCGCTCCGGCGTTGGTGGTGGCCAACCCCAATCCCTTGAGAATCGGCACCGACCCCAGACTCTCGACGACGTCGATCTTTCGGTGGATGGTAGGCACCCGCGCCCCGACCATATCTTCGATCGTCTTCTGATCGTCGCTGCTGAGCACGGTGATGAGCCCTGCCGGCTGGGTGGCCGCGAAATCGATGCGGTCGAAACTGAAGTTGAGGAACGCCTCACCGTTGACCAGCGAGGCGGTGATGTCGATCAGGATGGTGAGTTTGGGCGACAGGACGGGCGGGGTGGGATTTTGCCCGTTGACCAAGAGGCTCGCGACCGGAACCAGGTCGAACTGCAGCGGCTGCGCCAGAACGGCCTTGGAACAGCCGCCCAGGGTCATCGAGTTCTGGTTGACCTGAATCGTGACGTCGGCGGCCTCGCGGCGGAGGATGGTGCCGGCCAGCACCAGAATCCTGTCCACCATCCACGTATTGCCGATGACGGTGAAGGAATCCTCCACGCAGAGATCAACGTTGTGGAGCAGGTTGCGGACGATTCGCCCCAGGGTGTCGGCGGACAGCTGAAATTCGAGCAGCATGGGGAACCTCGTGCAATGCGAAAGGCGGCCGTCGCGACGTTACTGCAGACGAACTCCGAGTTGGCGCTTGTTGAACGGAATTTCAGACTCGGCAGGGCCACCACGGTTGGGTCGGCTCACGGAGATGAGCGAGAGTCAACATGGCTGCCGAGGCCATCGAAGAGTCGTCCCGGGCCAGGAGCCAGGGGCATCATAGCCTCCCACGAAAGCCGGATGGTCGGAACAGTGGCGAAACCTTAGGTCTTCACTTGGAGACCTGTCAAGAGACAAATGGCTCATGCCGGCGGGGCGATCGGACGGGGCTGTGGCGAAATTCTTCGCAAGCGAGAGATGCGTTCGCGATTGGTGGTAGTTCGCCAGGTACTGATTCAAAACGCGAGTCAATCCGGTTTCGTTCACAACGATCACGTGGTCGAGACACGCACGTCGGATGGAGCCGATAACTCGCTCGGCGCATGCGTTCTGCCACGGGGAGCGAGGAGCGGTGCAGATCTCCTAGATGGCCATGCCATTCGCGGTGGCCGTGAGCGCGGCAAACGCATGGTCACGATCGTGCGCGAGGTAACGCGGGGGCGAGTCCTCCGGAAAGGCCTCGCGGAGTTGTTGGGCGGTCCACTGCGCGGTCGGATGTGCGGTCACCGCGACGTGGACGATGCGGCGACGCTGATGGGCAATGATGACGAGGACGAATAGCAGTCGATAGGTGATAGTCGGCACGACGAAGAAATCGGCGGCCACGATCTGATCGACGTGATTGGTCAGGAATGTGCCAAGTCTGGGATAGCGGCCGCTGGTGGCGGGCCATATATCTGGCCACCGTCGATTGACTGAGTATCCCGCCGACTTCGACGACATTTACCAATTCCCATCCATCTTCACCCAGCTCATTCAGTTCCCCACCAACAATGGCCGTCGCTTCGGTGCGGGGAACCTTGATGAACTTCACGCGAAATTGCCATGTTCGCGACATTACCCCTTCGCACTCGCCTTCAGCTTCGCCCACCGCGCCTTCTGCGCCGCTGAAATCGCAGCACGGGCTTTCGCCAACATCTTTCGACGCTTCTTGGGAGTCGGCCCAGCCATCGAAGCGGCCTGTCCGCCTCGCGCCAGTAAATCTGCGCCGCGAGAGACGCTTCTCTTCGTTAGGTAGGGGAAATGCTTCACGAGGGTGGCAATTTCAGACTTCAGTTCGGCGTAGCGGTGTTCCGCGCCCTTACGCGCCAGGTCCAGGATGTGCGGTGAGTGTTTAGCCATAATCTGTGATGTTATCCCGAAACGGGCCCGCTTCTTGGCTGGTGCGGCCAACTTGGCGGACCGACTCGGTTTTTCGTTGAAGCGATTGGTATCGCTGAACGATGATAGCCACTCCTCCTAAGACACAACGCCGTCGAGGATGATTGAAACGACGAGTGCCCACTCAGATCAGGGATAGCTGCCGACGGCGGTTTCGCGTCGTCGCTGGGCTTGGACTCTCTTTGTCTGGAAGAGGCCTTCCGCGCTGCACTGTGTTTCATCTCGGAACGCTTCGCCGGCTCAATCAGCTTGAAGTCATGTCAAGACTCGATACCACCGCGGCCGTCTCCGGTGGCTGAAAGTCGCTGACGCGGCCCCCCGGCAGTCGCCATTGCCCTCCAGCAGGACGCGGACGAACGCATGCAGGAAGTGCAGATGCTCGGGCGTCGGCTCGAACGCAAACCGAGTAGCTGACGTCCGAGGTGGTGAACGGCCACGTCGAGCTCGTGAAGAGACCGCGATTCTGTCGAGGCTCAGCTGGCCGGCATCTCGCGTACCACGATGGCGACGGTCGAGCGATCAGCGGCCATACACATATGGCATAATGGTATGTATGAAGAAGACCCTTCACATCGACGAGAGCCTATTGCAGGAGGCTAAATCTGCATCCGGCGCTCGGACCGACACCGATACCGTTCGTCTTGGTCTAGAGGCGCTGGTCCGTCGCGGGGCGTACGAGCGTCTGAGGGCGCTGCGCGGTTCAGAGCGGAGCACCCACGAGACTCCACGGCGACGTGAACGGCCGTTAACTAAACGCTCCGCATGATCGTTCTGGTCGACACCTCGGTCTGGATCCGTTTCCTCTCGAATCGAACTCCCGATGCGGCTGAGTTGGACCGCCTGTTGAGTCGCGACGAAGTGAGCGGTCATGAGTTCGTGTATGGAGAGCTATTGATCGGTGATGTCGGTGGTCGTACGCAGCTGTTAAACGACTATGAACAGATTCACCAGGCACCGGTCGTGCCTCACGGTGATGTCGTTGCATTCGCGCAGGCCAGACGCCTGCACGGGCGCGGTGTCGGGTGGATAGATGCACATCTCCTGGCGTCGGCGCTCGTTGGGCGTCTGAAATTGTGGACGACGGACGCACAGTTGGCAGTAATCGCAGCGGAGCTGGGAATCGGCTACAGGTGAAGCGGCAGCACGTGGCCGACTTCGCTCATCCGAGCTACCGGCACGAAGAACCTGCGAGTCCAACCACCGGCGTTACGCTCTCCAGAAACCGTCTCGAAGAAAGGTCAAGCAGCGTCGGGTTCGACGATTTGCAGACCCAGCCTCGCCGCCCGTTTCCTCAGCAGTTGCACCTGTTGTTCGCGGTGGCGCGCCTCGAAGTACTGCAGACCCTTGTCGACGTACTCGTGTCCCCACTTGAGCAAGCGATAGACCAATCGGGCGAGCTTGTGGGCCATGGCGGTGATCGCCTTCGGTGCACCGAGCTTGCCGCGCAGGCGGCGGTATTGAGCGCCGAGATAGCTCTGGCTCCTCAGCAACGTGGTGGCGGCCAGCCGTAAGGCGGTGGCGGCGCGATTGATGACATGCCGGGTGCCTTTGCGAATCACCTTCCGCCGGTGATGCGATTATCTGGACACAGCCCGAGCCAGGAGGCGAAGTGGGCCTCGGTCTGCCAGCGCGTCATGTCCACGCCGACTTCGCTGATGAGGGTCTGGGCGACGCTGACATCGATGCCGTCGATGCGGGTCAGGTCGACGCCGCTGATGCGGTACAGTTCCCGGCCCAGGTCAAACTGGGGCGCGTGGCTCCCCGCCTTCCGGCGCCGCTTGGCCCCCAAGCACTGCGCTTCTTGAGAGGGTGCGTGGGACGGCTCCGCGTCTGGGGTCGTGTCCGGCACCTTGTCGGCGACGCCTTTCAGGTGCCGTTCGAGCGCCTGGTCGCACTCGGCGATCCGTTGCTGGTATGCGTCGTACATCGCCACTTCTTGTTGAAGGACAAACAGGAGGTCTGGCTGCCACGCCTTCGAGGCTCTTGGCGATCGTGTCTCGGGTCGCGTGAATGCCGGGGTGACTGAGCGCCGCGAGCGTGTCCGGATCGCGCTCGCCTGCGAGCATCGCGCGGACGATGCGCTGGCCGGTCCAGCCGCTCAGATCGCTGATGACATTCGCCAGTTGGATGTTCATCTGGGTCAGTGCCTTCTGCATGCGCTGGATGCAGGTGCTGACGGCATGCACATGGTCGCCGCGTTGGCGCCAGTAGGTTCGCACGATGCGAATCTCGGCGGGCGGGTGAAACGAGTTGCGGAGCAGGCCGTAGGTGTGGAGCTTCAGCAGCCACTGGCTCTCTTGGACGTCGGTCTTGCGCCCGGGGAGATTCTTCGTGTGCCGCGCGTTTACCAGATAGACGTCGAAGCCTCGCGCGTCGAGGATCTCGTACAAGGGAATCCAGTAGACGCCGGTGGACTGCATCGCGACGGTGGTGACTCCACAGCGCTGCAGCCAGTCCGCCAGATGATGTAAGTCGGCCGTGAAACACTCAAACCGGCGGACCGAGTCCGGATCCCGATCGGGGCGGACGGCGACGTAGTGCGCACTGTTGCCCACGTCGATGCCGGCTGCGTGGGGATGCATCACCTCCAAGCCTGGATCTTCCGACCGGATCTGCCGGGCCAGTTCTTTCCGCTGCTTCCGGTTGAGCCCTGACGTGCGTGCGGCTGCCATGCTGGTACTCCTCTCGTGAGTGAGACCAGGTGCGGCCCGGTTGCGATGGGTGTCTGAATCTCTCCAACGGGGTCACAATCCTCATCGAATAACGTCGACGACGATTGGCCACCATGTCAGCGATCGCTGGGACCGGAGCCATGCGTTAAACGGGCAGGGACGCGCCAGTGCATCGAATTCGGCCGTAGCTTGCCGCATCGGGTCGTCGCTACGATTGCATCCGGCCGACCGCTCCGCAAGTTTCTGTGTTCAGCGAGGGTGCCCAGGCGCCGTCATTCGCTGTTAACCGGAGGGCTGCTGGTTCGAATCCAACCTGAGGAGCCAGCTCCGTAAGATCAATAAAATCAACTACTTGCGTGGCCAGCCGTTTCAGGCTTTCCTAAGTCTTGTTTCCTCAATTACTTGTGACGCGCAGGCCGCACTGGACGATGTCCGCAACTGGCCGAGTCAGTGCTTGTCGCGATAGCCGACCGACCGCAGTCGGCCACGATCATCAATGATGTTTGTTTCACTTCCGGGGACGATGTCGGTGTTGTGGGCCGAGGCGCAACACCAGCCGGCCGGCTTCTGATGAACGACCAATGACATCACATTCGAGCGCGGTCGCGGCGCGGTAGTCCCGCCAACTGACGGCTGGCCAGTGAGCGTCATGCGCGCGTGAACAGCCGCGACCGTACCGCGGCCAGCGCGGCGTCGGTAATCCCGAGCGCGGTTGCCAATGCCAACCAGGATTGCGGCAAGGGTCACGCTCCGTCCGGATCATCCGCTTCGGCTTCGCGCCCGGGTTTGACAACCCAAACAGCGGCATTCCACGAACGCTGAGAACCCGTGAAGCGTGTGTTCCAACCGAAGCAGTGGGGCCATTCCCCTTCGCTGGCTCGTTCGAGTAGACCTTGGCTCCGTTCAGAGTGGTTCACGAGAGAACCGCTATGCCCGACTACCGAGCCTGCCTGTCACCAACATGACAATCAGCACCAGGAGAATGAGCCCGCCAAGACCACCCCCTACTGCCGGGCCACCTAGATAGAAACCGCCTCCGCCGAACAGCAACAGAAGGACTATCAGCAGCACTACCATATTCATCGCGCACTCCTCGGATTTCCGTGATTCGACACCGACTCGACCCTGAACCGACGATATCGCAGGACTCTCTCGCCAGGTTGTTCCGAATCGCACACGAGGGATCCCGCCACCAACAAGGAGAAGCTGCTACTCCTTGCCGCCAACGACCAGCAGCACGATGCCGCCAACGAGCGCCAATCCGCCTGCGATCGGCGGAATCGGGATGTTATGGGTCTCCTCGCGAGTTGCGTGAATCGGCCCGATGTCGACGACCTTCTCACGGGTCGTGTAGTTAAAGCCTCCCCATGCGAGGCCGAGCAGGCCAAGCACAATCAAAATCACGCCGACCGTTCTCGTCATGGCGGCCTCCGGTGGCAGCTGCGTACGAACCGCGAAATCTGGCGGGTAGCGCTCGTTTTTCAAGATACCGAGGCGCGCACTCCGCCCGTCCTGTACGCAACTATTTCTCGAACACCTTCTTCACCTGCCCGACCTTCTTTTGAACTTTTCCTGCGAGCTCTTCCGCTTGGCCTTCGTTCGTCAAGTCCGGGTTGTTGGTGACGTGCCCGGCTGCTTCTTTCACTTTGCCTTTGATTTCGTGGAGCTTGCCTTTGACCTGGTCCTTCGTGCTCGATTTCATGTCGTCTCCTTTTGGCGTTCTTTGCAACTGGAACGCTGTTGGTGCCCCATGTGACAAGCGCGCACTCAGTAGTGCGCACCCAGCCGCTCGACGGAACCACAGCGTCGACTAGGGGTTCGGCGAATCGACCTGTACCTCCGTTGACACCCGCCGCACGCCTCGTACCGCGTACGCGACTTGGACAGACTCGACGTGCGCTTCCAACGACTTCGTCTTCCCCGAGAGCAGCACTACCTCTTTGTTGACTGAGGCCACCTTGATTCCGCTGTCAGTGATCCGATGGTTCGCTTTGAACGCTGACTCGACGCTGTCCTTGATAGCCGCGTCGGCGCGCTCGACGATTTCACGTTTTGCGCTCGGCACAACCTGCAGGAGATTCTTGACGGCCTTTACGCCGCTGACCTTCATCGCCACGTCTTCAGCCTTCACCTTTTCGGCATCGGTGGCCACCATGCCATGCAGCGTGACCACACCCTTCACGGTGTCGACGTTCAGGTCCTTCGTGCTCACGTCCTCAGTGGTCATGAGCGCGATCTTGGTCTTCATCGTGATCCATGGGTCTGGTGTATCCGCCGCCATCGCGAGCGTTCCACCCAGCATCGAGAGAGCCGCCGCTACGACCGTCAGACGCACACATCTGAGAGCTCTTGTTCTCATGACCCACTCCTTCTTCACAATTGCCGCCATGGCCTCGCCGATCGGTTCGTCGACCGGGCCCACGTCGAGGCAGATTCTTCCTTGATGCAAGGGCGCTTACCGGCACGTCGAATGCTGGCAGTCGCAGCGCAGCTCGGTTTCGTCCGCTGCCTCTTTGCAGTGTTCACTGCAGTACTTGCCATATGCGCCGTCTTTCGCGACGAGACACTTGCAGGCTGGGTGTGCGCATTTATCGGGATTCGTCATCGGTGTTCTCCTGGCTTATTGTTGGCGTCTTCGTCTGGCCACACGTGGCCGCAGTGCTCACGAACTCCAGAGGGACTCAGCGCTTGACGACATCCACCGGCGCGACGTGGACGACTTCTACCGGCGCGACGTGGGCGCGCTCCACTGGTGCGATATGGGCGACCTCCACCGGCGCGATGTGCGTGACCTCCGCGGGCACGGCATGCACGGCTCGGGTGGTTGGGCGGTCCGTGTTGCCGAAGTCCCCTTTAGCCTCACCAGTCGAGGAGATATCTTCGGCGCCCGTTTGCTCGAGAATCTGCTTGCCCTTGCTCGCCCACTCGTGATCGTCCGCGTGCACCGACAGCAGAATCCCGCCCTTCCTCATCCGCCCCTCATACCGCTTCGCCTGATACTCCGGAATTCCCAATCCGATGAGCGCTCCAGTCGTGCCGCCAATCGCTCCACCGGCGCCCATGCCCGCAAGGGTCGCCACGATGGGTCCTGCTGCGATGAACGGCCCGACGCCAGGGATCGCCAGCATCCCAATGCCCGCCAGCCACCCCAACGCGCCTCCGATTGCCGCACCGGTGCCGCCGCCCGCGACGGCTCCTTCCGCCGATTTCGTGCCCTTCTCATGCCCAAACTCTTTCGAGCCGACGTTCTGCGGAAACAGCACTGAAATGTCGGTGTTTCGAAACCCTTTCGTTCTCAGCGTGTCAACGGCGGCGTCCGCGCTCTCGTGAGTCGGGTAGACGCCAAATACTGCGGTGTTCTTGCCAGACATATCGCCTCCTCTGATCAGTGCCCTGAAGATCCCTCGGTGGCGCAGCGGCATCGAGGACCCCTCGATGCAACTACCGCTATGACGACGCTACGCGCATCGACTGAATCTGGTTGTTCACAACTGAACAGGCGCTCTGGGCCGGTGGGCGAGTTCGCCTGACGCTTGTTCCTTGCAACCAAGGGCGGCGGCGAGTGGGAGCCAGCCCGTCAGCGAATGCTGGGCGCCAGGAGGCTTGAAGCTTCCCAGGGCCATGGCAGGACGGAGTTGTAATCCCCGGCGTAGTGAAGAAGCGATATCGCGATCTGTCGCTGGCGGTCATCAAACTCATGGGACCCGGCGAGTACGTGCTCGAACGTCCCGGCGACCCAGAACAGGGACACTTCCGTCTCGCGGTCGAGGATTACACGCATTCGACCGCGCCCAATCGCCGCGTAGCGGACCTCGTAACGCAACGACTCGTCAAGGCGGTGCTCGCGAATCAATTGCCACCCTACACCGACAACGAGCTGCAAACGATCGCGGCCAACTGCATGTCCAAAGCCGATGCCGCTCGGAAGGTTGAACGTGACATGACGAATTGCATGGCGGCGACGCCATGAGCGGTCGCATCGGCGAGACCTTCGACGCGATCGTGACGAGCGTCCGCCGCACGGCACGTTCGTCCGCGTGGTGCACCCCATGTCGAGGGCTTGCTCGCGCAAGGCCAGCAAGGGGCTGATGTAGGGGACAGACTGCGCGTGACGCTGATTCGCACGGACATTCTGTCGACTTCGCTCGCGACCGAGAAACACGTGAAATAAATGGCGCGGAGCCGTGTGCAGGACGTACACGAGAGTCCCGTCCCGATGTTCCTCTCTCGCGACAATGTCGCCGTCTTCAGGAGTGCTGCGCGTGGGCCACACGCCACCACGACGCCAGGGCGACGCTGACGGCGCCACAAAGTTCACGCTGCGCCCAAAGACGTACGCCTCGACCGGCGGGTGGGGATTCGGGCACTTCAGCCAGGACGGTACACCTGGCGGCGGCGCGTTGCTCGAGACCTCCTCTCCCTGCCACGCGAACGCTTCTCACGATTCTGTCTTCACCCGTTACTCACGTTGACGGTGTGGTCGCGCGCCGTCTCCCGAAGGATTCTGCTGAAAGGCAGCGTCGCTCTTCGAGACTCACCTCGCGAAACCTTGGCGAACCTGTCAATAACAGGCCATTTACGCTGCTTCTCGGATCAACCAGTTGCGGAAATCGTCCAGTGCGGCGAGCCAATCCCTACAACAACTTACAGCGAGACTCAAAATGTGGGCCCACTGCTTGTGCCCTTTTTTGTACCGGTGGTTCGCCAAAAGCCTGTCCGCACCTCGTCGGCGCGGAGACGGCGAATGTTTCGGTGGTTCTGTTGCTGAACGGCGGCGCAGCGGTCTTCGCAAACGCTCAAGACGCGGCGGCGAGCAGCTGCTCGCCCCACTCCGGCGACAAAGCCGCTTTGGCCGCGATCAAGCTCGAGGAGATTCTGGCAAAGACGCAGGCTTGCTGGGCTCAAAAACACGCTGACGACATCGTCGCGATCGCCCGGGAGTCGAGGACGCCTGCGACGTCGCGAATGCCGCCAGAGCTGGCAAGTTCGATCAAGCGGCTAAGCGTCTGCAAAGATGAGCGCGCGCTGCAACGCGTGCCCACGATCTGCATCCTGGAAAACGGTAAGCATCACGCGTGAGGTTTCACAAAGGCGTAGCGCAGGATACAGACGACGTTCACAGCGTCGAGGACCGTGGCTGCCAACAAGCACCATGCGCCGGCGCGAACGAACGGGAGGGCGTCGAAGGCGAGACCGCCGGCCAGTGCGGGAACGCCGAACAACCACAACACGAACACGAAGTCCTGCCCGTCGCGCCAAGGCATGTCGTGCTGCGACGCCACCGGCCCCTTGTAGTCCGTGTTGGCGTACGCCCAGTACCACGCGAAGATCGGCAGCAGGCGCCCTTCCATTCCCACCACCATCTGGGCGAGGAACCCGACGAGCCCACACACTCCGTAGGCCATGGCCGCCCGGAGCGTGTTCGGTGAGGGCTCCGCTACGGTCAGCCAAAGGCCGAGCGCCGACGCGACGACGAGCCAGAGGAACGCTGCGCCCGCGTGCAGGACCGCCGGATCGGGCCGGCGCACGCCCGGCGGCCTCGGACGCGGTCGGCGCAGCATCCAGGCAACGTGCGAGACGAACGCTGCGAAACCCGCGGTCACCGTCAGCGCACATAGCCACACCAGCGGACTCCGAACGAGCAGCGTCACGAACAGGCCGCAGACACCAGCCTCGAGGAGCACCGCGCTGATCCAGATCGTCGGTCCCTTCGGCATTGCTGCCGGCAGGATCATCGGCAGCAGACGGTAAGCCATTCCCACCACCATCATCGACGCCCAACCGATTGCGGCCAGATGCGCGTGTGCAAACACGTTCGAGAGCACGAACCCCGGGAGGAAGTGGTAGACCTTGTCGAAGCCGATCAACACACCAAGTGTCGCCGCGCCGCCGATGTTGACGAAGGCGAGCAGGATGTGGGCGCCGACGGCGCGCGGCAGCGCCGCACCGCGCAGGCACCACGCCACGTGCGCACCGACGATGAGGATGCCGGTCCCGACCGTGATCGCCGACCAGGCCATGCCGCCGTATTCCTGCAGCCAAAAATGCGCCACCATGCCAACGACGCCGATCAGCACCAGCGCGAACGCCGTGTAGTCCGGCCATCGTGCCGGAATCCAGATCCTCAACGCGATCGGGCCGACGATGTAAAGCGAGCCGAGGATGGAGGCGGTGATCCAGCCGAGCGTCACCAAGTGGACGATCCCGAGTATGCGCGCGTGATAGAAGAAGCCCGAGACGCCGCGTGGGTCGGCCGCGACCGCCGCGCAGGCCAACGCCAGCGCGACGTGCGCGACGCCGAAGTACAAGACCGGAAGCAGGCGAGGCGGCAGACGGGTGCGCGGCGCTGGACTGGTCAGCTCAGTGCGGACCATCTCTCAGCGCCCAGAGCGGATAATCGATGCCCGCCAGACGGTTGATCGCGATCGCCTGCAGCGTAAGAATCGCGACCGCGATCTCGATCACGAGCAGGTGGAATGGCCGGGTCACGATGCCGAGCGAGATGATGAGGGTGGTGGCGCCTGCTGGCGGGTGCGCCGCTTTTGCCAGAATCATGAGGGCGCCGGTCGAGGCCAAAGACAGCGCCGCGGCGCCGACGCGCGCCGCCGACACGCCAGTAGCCATCGCGGGCGGCGCGTGCTGCAGGCCGAACAGCCACAACGCGCCGTAGCCGCAGACGATGCCGATCGCATGCCCGTAGACGGTATGCCGAGGGCTCGCGGCCGGCGCCCGCGGCGTGAAGAAGAAAAGGAACGCGGTCGGGCCGAGCGAGGGAAACACGAACGGCGTGCGCGAGATCATGGCGACCGCCGCCAGCAGGGCAATCGTCGCGAATCCGTTCAGGAACATGAAAAGTGCCCAGACCTGACGTTCCGGGTAGCGCTTCAACAGGCCCGCGATCTGGAATCGTGCCACCAGGCCGCGGGTAATCTCCGGATCTTGAACGACGAGGGGCCCGGGGCCGCGATCAGCCACGCCGGCTCCAGTGGCGCAGTCTCGCGTCGAATGCTACGACGTACCAGAGCAGCCCGCCGCTGAGGACGAACAACCCGCCCGACGCGATCGCCGTCGGCGCGAGGATGGACACCTCGTGCGCCATGAGCGCCTCGACCGCGGCCGCCACGAGCCACAGCTGGATCACGACGAGCAGCGCGATCAGGACGAGGACAGCCGAGAACAGGGTCAGGCCCTGCTGGCGCGTTTCCATCTCACACCTCGATCCCGGTAGCCACCAGATCGCCGCCGCGTTGCTCGATGACGATGCGCGGCAGGCGGCGGGTCGGCGGCCCGGCCAGCGGCTGGCCGTCGCTGGAGGAGAACGATCCCTTGTGGCACGGACACGCCAGCTCCCGCTCGTCGGGCCGGTGGACGACCGCGCACGAGAGATGCGTGCAGACCTGCGAGAACGCGTCGAATCTGCCCGAGATGTCGCGGACGAGGATGCAGGGGTCGTCGGCGGTCGGATACCGGAAGAGCAGCGAGCCGCCGGGCGGAACATCAGCGGCGGCGGCGATCCGCTGGATCGGCGTGGTCGGGATGGTTCCGTTCAGGCCGATGAACACAATCAGCGCGTTGGCGCCGGCGAGCAGGCCTGAACCCAGTGTCAGGAACTTGGCCAGTTCCCGCCGCGTCATGTAGTTGTCGTCGTCCCAGCGGACGGGGAAGTCCTCGCGCCAGCGCGGGCGATCGTCAGCCATCAGTTCGCCTCCAGCAGGGCGGCGACGTCGTACGGATCGGGCGCCGGCCGCGATCCCCGCCTGAGCGAGTCGAGCGGAATCACCGCCACGTCGACGCGCGTGACCTCGGTGGGCACGAGCACGAAGACCTTGGTGCGCACGTGCTGGTCCCCGAACTGCCAGTCGTTGATCGCGCGCCCCTGGCGCGTGCGCATGATCTCCTCGATCGTCGAGAACGCGAGCGCGCCGGAAGGGCACACGGTGGCGCACATCGGGCGCCGGCCCGTGCTCGTGCGGTCGTAGCACATGTCGCATTTCATCATCTGATCGGCGTCGCCGTCGTACTTCGGGACGCCGAACGGGCAGGCGAGCACGCAGTTCGAGCAGCCGATGCAGCGCGGCTTGAGCGAGCTCTGCACGACCCCTTCAGCTGTCTGCTTGATCGCGTCCGCCGGACACACCTGCGCGCAGATCGGATCCTCGCAGTGCATGCACACTTGCGGCGCCGTCTGGACGCTGTCGCGGCGTTCGATCGTTTCGAGGTGGATGAGCGACCGTCCCCGGTGGGTGTCGCACTCGCCGCACGCCTGCACGCACGCCTGGCAGCCGATGCAGCGCGAGTAGTCTATGAAGAACGCGAGCTCGCTCACCGGATGCCCCCGGCTTCCGGCTCGAGCGCAGCGATCTCGCCGGCCGGATCGAGTGCCTTCGAGACCCGCACGGCGCAGATCTTGAACTCAGGAATCTTGGAGATCGGGTCGATCGCCCGAATGGTGCAGTTGTTCGCCGACCGATCGAGCGGCCAGTGGTAAGGCAGGAACACCGTGTCCGGCCGAATCGTCTTCACCACCTGCGCGCGGACGACGACCGCGCCGCGTCGGCTCTCGACGCGGACGAAATCGCCGTCGGCGACGCCGATCGAGCCGGCCAGGCGCGGATGGATTTCGCAGCGCGGCTGTGGATACTGATCCACGAGCGCGCCGATGCGGCGGGTCTGCGTGCCCGACAGATACTGCGACACGACGCGCCCGGTCGTGAGCACGATCGGATAATCGGCGTCGGGCTCTTCGGCCGCGGCTCGCCAGTCGGCCGGCTGAAAGTGTGCCTTGCCGTCCGGATGGCCGAAACGCCACCCTTCATACAAGCGCGGCGTGCCCGGGTGATCGAGCGTCGGGCACGGCCAGAAGACGCCCATCTCCTGGTCAATGCGCTCCCACGTGATGCCGGCGTAGTCGGCGACGCCGCCTTTCGATGCCACGCGGAGCTCCTCGAAGATCTCGCGTGTCGACTGGTACCCAAACTTGTCGGCGGCGCCGAGCCGCGACGCGAGGTCGCAGATGATCCGCCAGTCTTCGCGCGCGCCGGCGGGAGGGCGGACGACCTGCCGGTGGTGGATCACGCGCCCCTCGACGTTCGTCGTCGTCCCTTCGTCTTCCTCCATCAGCGAGCCGGGCAGCACGATGTCGGCGTAGCGCGCCGTCTCCGACATGAAGAAGTCGATGACGGTGAAGAACTCGAGGCGTCCGAGCGCCTCGCGGATGAAGTCGCCGTCGGGCAGCGAAACCGCGGGATTGAAGCAGAGCAGGAGCAACCCCTTGATGCGGCCATCGTGGATCGCCTCGAGCAGCGGCACCGCCGAGAGCCCCGAGTGCGGGATCGTGGACTCTTCGACGCCCCACACGCCGGCGATGTATTCGCGGTGCGCGGGGTTCTCGAGGTCGCGGGCGCCCGGCAGCTGATCGCATTTCTGCCCCTGCTCGCGCGCGCCCTGGCCGTTGCCCTGGCCGGTGATCATGGCGTAGCCGCAGCCTTCTCGTCCGATACGCCCCGTGGCGACCACCAGGTTGATGGCGGCCATGCAGTTCTCGACGCCCTTCGAGTGGTGCTCGATGCCGCGCGCGTGCAGCAGGAAGCTGCTCTCCGCCGGCCCCCACATTTCGGCCGCGCGCACAATCATCGACGCCGGCACGCTCGCGATCGACGCGGCGTATTCCGGCGTGTAGCGTTCGACGATCGCCTCGACGGCGTCCCAGCCGGTGGTGTGGGCGGCGATGAACTCGCGGTTGATCCAGCCGCGCTGGACCATGACGTGGAGCATGCCGTAGAACACACCGATGTCGCCGCCGGAACGAACGGGGATGAACAGATCGGCCGTGCGGGCGATCGGCGTCATGCGCGGATCGAGCACGATCAGCTTCGCGCCGTTCTCCCGCGCCTGCCACAGGTAGTCGGTGGTGATCGGGGCGCACTCGGCGATGTTCGCGCCGGCGATCAGGATCACTTTCGCCTTCGGGATGTCGCTCCACGGGTTGGCGCTGCGATCGATGCCGAGGATCTTCTTCGACGCGGCGGCCGCCGACACCATGCAGAGGCGGCCGTTGTAGTCGATGTTCGCGGTGCGCACCGCCACGCGCGCGAACTTGCCCATCAGGTAGGCCTTTTCGTTGGTCAGCGACGCGCCGGTCAGCACGGCGAAGGCGTCGCGGCCGTACGCGGCCTGGATGCGCTGGATCTCGCGCGCCGTGCGGTCGAGCGCGGTGTCCCAATCGGTCGGCTGGAACCCGTTCGCCTCGGTGCGGGCGAGCGGCGTCAGCAGGCGATCCGGGTGCTCGTCCTGCATGTAGCGCTTCACGCCCTTGGGGCACAATTTCCCCTTGTTGAATGGAAACGCCTCCCACGGCTCGAAGCCGACGATTCTCTCGTCCTTCACCTTGAGCTGTATGCCGCATTGCTGGCCGCAGAAGCAGCAGTGTGTCGGCACAATGCGGTCGGGATCGCCGGTCGCGTGCCAGCCGCCCGCCGGTTCGCGATTGAGATGCGGACCGAATCGCTCGACGAGGTCGGGGATCGACGCGGGTAGCCGGGCCATCTAGGCGCCGCGCCTCCAGAGCGCGTCCTGCGTCAGCGCCAGGTTCTTGCGCCGGCAGGGCGGGCAGACCTCCTGGTAGTGGACGTTCGCCGTCTGATACTGAATGCCGAGCTCACGCTCGACCTGCTTGAGATCGTCCACGTGCATCCGCGAGGCGAATGGCTCGCCGCAGCGCGCGCAACGGGCGGGCCCGCCCTTCGCGCCGGTTTCCTTGTAGAACGCCACGCCGAGCTGCGCCGGCCGCTGGAAGATGTGAAAAAACTTGCCGAACGGCAGGTACAACAGCGTGAAGATGACGGTGACGGCGTGCAGCTGCGAGAGGAAGACGAAATGCAGTCCGCGCATGGCGTGGGTCGAGATCGTCAGGAACAGGCCGGTGATGGAGACCGCAAACAGCATCACCAGCGGCAGCAGATCGGCGCCGAACTGCTGCACCGCCAGGGCGCCGCGATCGCGTCCCCGGCGCCACATCGCCATCGTCACGCCGGCGATGACGAGGAGCGCGGAGATGTCGAGCACGTTGAACACGAGAGGCGCCAGCGGGCTGGCGAGGTCGAACGAGAACACGTGGACGCCGAAGACGAACGCCTGGTACCGCTCGAGCGCCGATCCCGCGGTTTCGAAGTGCACCCACCCGAACGACAACGGAAACGTCACCGCCGCAGCCAGCATGCATCCCCAGGCCAGGCACCAGTGCGCCGCCCAGCGCAGCGGCGATCGCTTCTCGATGAATCGTTGCGCGACGATGTTCACGGCGAAGAGCGCGGCGAGGCGGGAGAAATTCCGTGCGACGTGCGATGGTGCAAAGAACAGATGCCAGCCACGCCGCCAATAGAGGCGCGTCGGCGGCTTCGTGAGCCACATCGAGTAGCGATAGCCGAGACCGAACGCCGAGAACACGCTGGCACCTGCGTAGGGAACCAGCGCGGCGTCGAAATCCCTCAGCCGGCGACTGCCGACATAGATGCCTGCGAGGATCAGCGAGGCAATGAACAGGCCCCAGGCGGTGGCGCGAGCGACGTCAGCGCGTGGCGCACCCTTCATGACGGCAGTATGGGCACTGATCCTACTCCGACGAGCCTGGACGGAGATGGACATGACCCATCAGGCCGCCGTCGGCGTGGTCCAGGATATGGCAGTGGAACATCCACATGCCGGGTCGCTCGTCGAATACCACCACAAAGCGGATCGTGCCGTCGATCGGCACGTTCAGCGTGTCTTTCCACGCCATCGGCTGGATCGGTTGAAGCTGCTCGTCCAGCGGCAGGAAGAAGAAACCGTGGAGATGCATCGGGTGCGCCCACTTCGTGTCGTTCTTCACCGTCCAGATCTGCGTCTCGCCAACCTTGGCGAGAAACGGCGCTGCTTTCCAGAACGGCACGCCGTTGACACGGTACTCGGGCTTCTCCGCGCTCCCCGCCGCCGGCAGTGTCAGGATGATGTTCACTGGAGTCGCTCCGGCGAGGCTCGGCGCCACGATGTCCCGATGTAGCGCAGGCAGCTTCTGCTTCGGGAGGGGCGGCTCCTCGCTGAACGCAATCGTCAGGACATTTTCGGGCACCCGATATTCGACGCTGCCGTAGCCGCGGTTGTACAGGTCCGCGGTCAGCGTGAGCGTCCCGCCCTTCGGGCCCGTCGGCGTCACGATGACGTCCACGCGCTCGCCGGGCGTGATCAGCAACAAATCCGTCGTCACGGGGCGCTCCTGCAGGCCCCCGTCGCCGCCGATCACGTAGAAGTCCTGCCCCTCGAGATTGAGGAGAAAGAAACGGCTTTTCGCGGCGTTGACGATGCGCCATCGCTGTGGCGCGCCGGCGCGGGCGCGGAGTGTGGGGAGGACTCTCCCATTGGCCAGGACGTACGCGCCTTCGCGGCCGAACACCATGCCGGCCGATCCGCCGCTGTCCGGGGAGTCCAGTACACCCTCGCGATCGAAACCGATGTCGCTCAACACGAGTGTCAGTTGGTCGGCGATACCCACGCCGTCGGCGGGGTCGTCGACCAGCAGCGCACCGTAGAGGCCGAATCCCACCTGCGCGGCAGACATGACGTGCGGGTGATACCAGTAGAGTCCCGCATCGCGCACCACGAAGTCGTAGGTGAAGGTTTCCCCACGTTTGACCTCCGGCTGCGACACGTCCGGCACACCATCCATCTCGATCGGCACTCGCACGCCATGCCAATGGATCGTGGTGGGCTGGGGCAGGTCATTAGTGAAGTGCACGATCACGCGGTCGCCCACGTGCGCGCGGATCAGCGGCCCGGGAATGCCGCCGTCGTACGTCCAGGCCCGCACGGTGTGCTCGCCGTTCACGTCGACGTCGGCGATGCGGGCGTTCAGGTCGATCTCCACGATCTTCGGATCGGGATTGCGATCGCGGGCCTCAGGCAGCTTGAGCCCCTGATCCCAGTTGACGGGTGCCAAGGAGGCAGAGTCTGCCGCCGCCGCGCCTGTCCATGCCACCAACATCAAGCCGGCCCAAGCCGGCGCGCACCGGTGAGTCATCATAAAGATGTATTGAGAATACATGTTTAAAGGTAGAATTGCCAAGCCTGGGGAGCACGGTGACACTCACAAAGTTCTCGGATTATTCGCTGCGCCTGCTGATCTACCTGGGGTTGCATGACAATCGGCTCGTGTCGGTCGGCGAGATTAGCCGCGCCTACCGAGTATCGCCCCACGTCATGGTGAAAGTCGTCCAGCTTCTGACCGAGGAGGAGCTGATTGTCAGCGTGCGCGGGCGAAACGGCGGCTTGCGCTTGAATAAGCCGCCCGCCGAGATCAACGTCGGCCGCCTGATTCGGCGAACCGAGCCGGGCTGGGACATGGTCGAGTGCTTCGACGCGGACCGGAACACGTGTCCAATCGACGGCGCGTGCGGGCTCAAAGGGGCGCTGAAGCGGGCGCAACGCGCGTTTCTCGCCGAACTCGACGGCCATACGCTTGCCGATTTTCTCCCTCGTGCTCCGGCGCTGATCCGACTGCTGAACCAGTCCCTGGAAGCCCATCCATGACGAAGCGTCGCACGCGAGGAGCGTTGAATCACGCCTCGCGGCGGAACGCGGCTTCGTAGATCACAGGCATTTTGCCAGCCGAAAGCGACCCTTGCGTCGGCACGTTGTACTCGTGAAAGGGCACGCTGGGATCGCGCACGAAACCGACGCGACGCAACTCGTCGTCGAGTTGGGCCTCAGTGAGGAAGCATTGCGGTTCGCCGGAGAATTCTGAGAACACGAACGGCTCGCCGGCCACCGGTATCGTCTCCGCGGGAAAGGTATGGCGCGAGAAGGTGAACACGAATAACGCCGCGCCGGGCTTCGCTACTCGAGCAGCTTCGTCGAGGGCCTGCCGGAATTGAGCGGCCGTGCGCGCGAGATTCCAGATGCCGTGGGCGATCACGAAGTCGAAGCTGCAACCTCTCGCCGGCAGGTTCTCCATCGGCGCAAGAATCCCTCGGAATCGGCCTTCCAGGTGTTGCTCGTGCGCGCGATCAGTCGCTGCCACGAGCATTGGCCACGACAGGTCTGTGCCGACCACCGTCCAGCCCAACCGCGCGAGTGGCACCGCATTGCGTCCCGCGCCGCAGCCGATATCCAGCACGCGCCCGCTGGCCGACCGTTTCAGCTCGTTCTCGGCGAACGACATCAGGACGGCATTCGGCGCCGATCGCGCGAAGCCCGCCACTGTTCCTGGCGCACTCCACGGCGAGCCGGCAAGCGGGTCCATCTCCGGAACATAGCACGCGGAGTGCGTGCTGACACATGATGGGCGTCATGGCGTCCGAGACGGACATCCGCACAGCATTGAAGCACGTCCTCGATCCTGAGATCGGGATCAACATCGTCGATCTCGGGCTGGTGTATCGAATCGAGGTCGCCGGGACGCGGGTGCTCGTCGTGATGACCATGACGAGCCCGGCGTGCCCGCTCGGCGACCACCTCAAGCAGCTCGTCACGGAGGCGATCCACGCGCACGTCTCGGAGGTCGCCGATGTCGAGATCGCGATCGAGTGGGAGCCGCCCTGCTCCTTGTTCGTGGCGACGATGACCGTCGGCACGCTGGCGTGGGCGTGCGGCAACGCACAGTGGCTCGCCGGCGCGGCGATCATTGTTCCCGCCGTCCTCGGTCTGCCGCTCGCTTACCGCCCGTCGTTCTATCTGCACGTCGGCGCCCTGCACTTATCGCTGATCCTGCGCGTGGTCGGCGATCTGAACGACGAGCTCGGCCGCTGCGAGGCTGGGGTGGCTTGCTCAACGCGCTCGCACTGCTGCTGTTCATGATCAACATGGGCCGTTCGATGGCCCTGGGAGGAATCCGTGGCCAATCCATCTGAAATGCCGGGCGCGGCGCCGGTCGCGCCGCTGACGCTGGCTGCATACCAGGACGGAGCGGTGGTCAGCCGGATCCTGCTCAAGCGCGGCGGCGGCACCGTGACGTTATTTGCGTTCGACGAAGGCCAGTCTCTGAGCGAGCACACGGCGCCGTTCGACGCCATCGCACACGTGCTCGAGGGAGACGCGCTCATCACAATTGCCGGCGTCGCGCTCACGGTGGCAGCCGGCAACATGGTCCTGATGCCAGCCAACCAGCCGCACGCGATTCACGCGGCATCGCGGTTCACGATGCTGCTGACGATGATCCGGTCTGCGTAGCAGCTGCCGCCGGGACCGGGCGCGCCGCCAAATTCCATCCACCGGGAATCGCCTATGACCACCGTCATATGGCTCCGGATGAACTGCCCATGACGATGCTGGCGTCGCTGTCACGTGCGCCCGTGTCAGACGCGGGCTCACACAAGGCATCGCATTGAGAGGCGCTCGACGCGTCAGGGAGAGAGTAGATGGAGGCACCCTCATTCCGGCTGCGACCGATCATGAAGCAAGGGACGGCGGCAGCGATTCCCGAAACGTGGAAGCATTACTCGTCGATCGAGGACGCCCGTGCCGGGGCCAAGCTGATGTATCACAACGATCGCGTTCTGCGTGTGATGGCGGTTCTCGACAGCGTGGGATCGTTTGTGGAATGGATTGAGCGATGACGGCCATCGCGGGCGACATCGTACTGCGCCTCTGAGGGTTACTTACCACACACGCCCGCACGCCTCTACTTGGCTCAGGTCGTCACCAACGGATCGGTGCTCTCGCTGGGCTCGTACGCGCACAGGGGATCCGAGGCCATCACCGCCCCGGTGGCGGCGAAAGCCCGTGACCGGGATCCGCCGCAGATCTCCCGGAACCGGCAGCGGCCGCATTTGCCCATCAACGCGTCCGCGTCGCGGAGGCGCACAAACATTTCATCGGTGCGGTACACCTCCGCCAGGCTCGTCGTCTTGACGTTGCCGCGCTGCACCGCCAGGAACCCGCTCGGACAGATGTTGCCGAGATGGTCGATGAACACGAAGCCGTTGCCGTCGTTCACGCTTCGCGGCGCGCGGAGTTGCCGCCGCCGCGCCGTCGTCTGCGTTGGCAACCCGTCGCGTACCCGTTGCTGCTCACGCTGCCAGACGATGCGCCGGTAGTGGGGCGCCTCGGTCGTCTTGATCCCGAAGGGTGACGTCAGCGACAGATCGTACAGGCGGTTCAGCAGCTTCTCGCATTCCAGGTCGTTGATCTGCTCGAGACCGGCGCCGCGGCCGGTCTGAATCAGAAAGAAGAGCGCCCAGAGCGTGAGCGGAAACTCGGCGACGCGGGCGGCCATCGCCTCGAAGTGCTCGAGTGTCCTCCGGCTGATCGTCGAGTTGATTTGCAGCGGCAGTTCCAGATCGATCGCTGCCTCGATGATCCGCATGGTCCAGCCGTATGAGCCCCGCACGCCGCGAAACGCGTCATGCAGTTCCGGCGTTGGTCCGTCGAGGCTGACCGCGACGCGCGAGAGCCCGGCCTCCTTCAACGCGGCGAGCTTCGCCGGTGTGGCCGCGGCCGTTCCGCTCGGCGTGAGCGCGACGGTCAGGCCCGTGCCGGAAGCGTAGCGCACGAGTTCCGCGAGATCGGGCCTCCGCATGGGATCGCCGCCGGTCAACACGAGGAGTGGTGGCGTCTCGCCGAAGGCGCGCACCTGATCGATGAACCGAAAGGCCTCCGCGGTTGTGAGCTCCCGCTGATCGCGGCGGTGAATCGCGTCCGCGCGGCAGTGCACACAGGCGAGTGCGCAGGCGCGCGTCACTTCCCAAATCACGAGGAACGGCGCGCGATTGAAGTCGGGAAAGGCGATGGTGGTCGGCGTCACGGCTCAGCATGTCCCCGGTGCCGGTGACCCGCCTATGACCAGCGTCATACGGCACCAAAGACAGGAAAAGACACGCCCTATGACAGCCGTCATAGGACGCAACGCTCGCGGCTCCTACAGTGGACCGATGACGACTGACGCCGCTTGCTGGAGGGCGCTGATGACACGCCATACGATTCAACGCGGGCTCGGACTCCTGTTGCTGCTGACGGTCGCGGCCATCCTGGCTGGCTGTTCGTCCAATCAGCCCGGCGCCGATGCGGCTTCGCTCACGCCGCCCTTCCTCGACACGCCCGTCGCCCCGCGCCCGGCATCGACGTCGGCGACGATGACGACGGGCAAGCGGCTGTATGACGCGAACTGTATCCAGTGCCACGGCGCGGAAGGGAAGGGCGACGGCTACGGCGCGCCGTTCCTGGTCCCGCCGCCCCGCGATTTCACTGCCGGCCAGTTCAAGTTCAGGACGACGGCGGGAGGCCAGCTGCCGACCGACGACGATCTATTCCGCACGATTTCGCGCGGTGCGAACGGCACGGGCATGCCGCCCTGGAAGTACCTGCTCAACGACGAGGAGCGGTGGGTGCTCGTCGAGTACGTGAAGAGCTTCGAGCCTCGGTTTGCCAATGCGCGTGCCCTCAAGGCCATGCCGCTGCCGGATGCCCCCGGCAGGTCGCGGGACGCGGTCCACGGCAAAGCCGTGTATCTGAAGATGCAGTGCGAGAAGTGCCACGGCGAAGATGGCCGCGGCGTCGGGCCCTCGTCGAATGCGATGGTCGATGCCAAAGGCCGGCACGTCAACGGTCGCGACTTCACGCAGCCCGGCTCGTACCGTACTGGTTGGACCGAGCGCGAGATCATCCGTACGCTCGAGACCGGCATGAACGGCGTGCCGATGCCGTCGTACTCGGGCGTGATGTCGAAGCAGGAAGAGTACGACCTCGTGGCGTACCTGATGAGCATCGCGGGCCCTGGCTCCGGCAATCAGAAGCGTCAGCTCGCAAAGAGCATGGAAGGTCTCGGGGCGCCCGATCGGGTCATTACGCTCCGCGAGCACGCCTGGAAGTACGAGCCGTCGGAAATTCACGTCAAACACGGCGAAGTCGTCAGAATCGACTTCTCCGCAACCGACAACGGCCTGGGCGCAGGGCATGGCTTTGCGCTCGATGGGCTCGATCAGAGCGTGTTCATCAACGGCGCGATGGTGGGCGCGCCGCTCTCCGTCACGTTCAAGGTCGATACCCCCGGGCGCTATAAGTTCTACTGCGCGACGCAGTGCAGCACCACCGAGCTGCACCCGAAGATGAACGGTGTGCTGATCGTCGACTAACCCGGAGCCGTTTAGGTCCGGAGCGGTCCGGGCCGTGGAGCTGATATGACACGCCATCCCTTCCTTCTCATCGCGGCAACGGTGGTGGCCACGCTGGCCGCCGTCCATTCCATGGGCTGCGGCGCCTCGCGCTCGGCCCGATCGCTCGCCGCTGAAAAGGTCTACGTGGCACCGGGCGAGCTGGACAAGTACTACGGCTTCCTGTCGGGCGGCCAGAGCGGATCGGTGTTCGTCGTCGGGTTCCCGTCGGGTCGCCTCATCCGTGAGATTCCGGTGTTCGAGCCGCGGGCGGCGTACGGCTACGCGATGAACGACAACGACCCTCGGCGCCAGGAGCTCGTGGCGACCGGCGGCGTGTGGGGCGACACGCACCACCCGATCCTCTCGGAAACCAACGGCATGCCGGACGGCAAGTATCTCTGGATCAACGATCTCGCCAACGGCCGCCTGGCCCGGATCCGCCTCGATTACTTTGAAGCCGACCGAATCCTCAGGCTGCCGAACATGCAGGGCGCGCACGGAATCGCCGTGGTGTCGCCCAACACGAAGTACATCGTCGTCAATGGCGAGTTCGAGCTGCCGACAGATGGCCTCGTGACGAATCCGGCGCCCTATACATCGGTGGTGTCGTTCGTCGACCCCGACAGCATGCAGGTGAAGTTCCAGGTCCGCGTGCAGGGCAATATCGACATCGCAGACACGTCGAAGGATGGTCGCTACGCGTTCTCGACGATCTACAACCTCGAGCAGGGCAAGGACATGGGCTCGATGATTCAGTACGACCGCGACGCGGCCGCGGCGATTGACATTCCCGCCGCCGAGAAGGCGGTGGCCGCGGGACGCGGAGAGGTGCGCAACGGCGTGCCGATTCTCGACCCTGAGACCAACCCCGGCGTGCTCACACTGATCCCGGTTCCCAAGAATCCCCACGGCATCAATGTCACGCCCGATGGCCGCTACGTCATTGCGAGCGGGAAACTGTCGCCTACGGTGACGATCATCGATGCCCACACACTGAAGATCGTCGCAGAGCCCGAGGTTGGTCTCGGGCCGCTGCACACGACGTTCGACGACCGCGGCAATGCGTTTACATCACTGTTCCTCGACAGCCAGGTCGTGAAATGGAACATCGACAAGGCCGTGAAGGGCGCGTCCGATTACATCGTCGACCGCATCAACGTCCACTACAACATCGGCCATCTGCAGGCGGTGGGTGGAGACCATACGCATCCGGCCGGCGACTATCTGATCGCGCTCAACAAGCTGTCGAAGGATATGTATGTGCCGGTGGGGCCCGACCTGCCGGAGAACCAGGAAATCATCGACATCTCCGGCGAAAAGATGAAGCTGCTCGCCTCGTTCCCAACACCACCCGAGCCGCACGACGCCACGTTCATGGCGGTGTCGGTGCTGAAGCCGCTCGTCCACCAGACCTTCACGCCGGCCGCGGACGCGGTGGAAGCCGGAAAGGAGCGGGTCGTGCGCACGGCGCCGCACGCCGTGGCGGTGGACATGACCCTGATTCGCAGCGCGTATACGCCGGACAGTTTCCAGGTGCGTGAGGGCGACCAGGTGACATTGAAGATCACGAACGTCGAGACGATTCGCGACATGATCCACGGCTTCGCCCTACCCGACCACAACCTGAACATCGCCCTCGCGCCTGGTTACACCAAAACCATCACGTTTGATGCGGGCAAGCCGGGTGTCTACTGGTACTACTGCACGAATTTCTGCAGCGCCCTGCATCTCGAGATGCGCGGGCGGATGGTCGTGCAGCCGAAGGATTCGACCGTCGTGCTGACCGACTGGCACGCCCTGGCCAACGTGCAGGGACAGGTGGTTCCGGGCGTGCCGTCGACCGGGGCGAGGCCATGAAGACGCGCCTCCTGTACATCGCCGCGGCCGCGTTCGCGGCGGCGGCACTGGTGTTGCCGCTCTGGGGCTTCGCGATGTCCGCGCCGCAGTATCCCGACGAGACCCTGCATCTGCAAGTGCAGTGCACCGGCATCGTCGGCGACGTGCACGAAGTCTCGACGCTGCAGCATTACATCGGCGTCCGGTTCCCCACCGATTTGCCCGAGTTGAAGTGGGCGACGCGAGCGATCGTCACGCTCGGGTCGCTGTTGTTTGTGGGCGCGTTTGTCGGTGCGGGCACGGTCGGCCGTGTGTATCGCGTGGTATGCGCCGTCGCCGTGGTGACATTCCTCGTCGCATCGGCCGCCATTGTGCAGGCGCGGCTGTACCAAGTCGGCCATCAGCGAGATCCGAACTCACCGTTGAGGGGCATGCACGATTTCACGCCGCCACTGGTCGGTCCGGCCAAGGTCGGCAACTTCACCGTGTGGTCGTTTCCGCACGTCGGCGCCGTGATGCTGTTGATGTCGGCGGGGCTCGCTGTCTATGGGGCCCGGGCCAAGGCGGACACGGCCCATGAGGCGTGGCATTCCGGCAGTGTTCGGCTTCAGCCGGACCCGTCGGGAAAGCCGGCGGCGTGATGCGTCGCACCTCGCTGTGTCTTCTGGTCGTTGCCCTCGTCGCCGCCCGGACGGACGCACGGACGTGGACGGTCGGCGGCAAGGGCGCGGACTTTCCGCTCATCTCTCCGGCGATTGCGGCCGCGTCGGCGGGAGACGTCATTCGCGTGCTCGGCGGCGTCTATCGCGAGGATCTCGTCCTCGACAAGTCCGTCGTCCTGAACGGCGAGGGACAACCCACGCTGTTCGGCACCGGCCTCGGCTCGGTCGTGACCATTGTGGCGCCGGAGTGCGAGTTGAGCGGGTTCACGATTGAAGGCAGCGGTGTAGGTGAGACTAACGAGATGGACGCCGCCGTTCAGGTGAGATCCAACGGCAATCGCGTCGTCGATAACCGCATGCGTCGCGTGTTTTACGGCATCGTCGTCGTCGATGCGGGGCGGAACGAAATTGCCGACAATGAAATACACGGCCTTCGCGAATTGCCCTTTGGTCGCCGGGGTGACGGCATCTACCTCTACCGCGCGCCCGAGAACTTCGTCGCGCGCAATCGAGTGTCCGGCGAGCGCGACGGCATCTACTTCCAGTACGCTCCGCGCGGCCGGGCGGTCGACAACGTGGTGACGGATTCACGCTACGGCCTGCACGACATGTTTTCCGACGAGGTCGTGATCGCCAGGAACACGTTCAGCGACTCGGTCGTCGGGGCCAACATCATGAATTCGCGCCGGGTTCGCGTCGACCGAAACACCATTGCCCGCAATCGCGGCGTCCCCGGCATCGGTCTGACCTTGAAGGACTGCGACGAATCGACGATTCGCGGCAACGAGATCTCCGGCAACGCACGCGGGCTCCTGCTCGACGGATCCTCCGTGAACCGGTTCACCGACAACACCTTTCGGGCGAATGACACCGCGGCGACGCTGTTCTCGAGCGCGGAACGAAACGTCTTCAGCGGCAACCAGTTCGTCGACAACTGGAGCGATCTCGTCCTCAGCGGGCGTGACTCCGGTACGCGCTGGAGCGCCGACGGGCGCGGCAACTACTGGAGCCGGTATCGCGGCTTCGACTTCGACGGCGACGGCATTGGCGACGCGCCGCACCCGCTGATCGGTCCGTTCGAACGCCTCGAAGGAGCCAATCCGGCAGCACGCATCTTTCTCCAGAGCCCCGCGGCGGCGGGCCTGGAGTTCGCCGCCAGGCTGAACGGCCGCGCGGCCGACGATGCGATTGACGATCGCCCGCTGGTGCGCGGGCCGCGACCGACCGCCCCGACATCCTCGCGGCCGCGCCGGGGAATCGCGGGAATCGCGGCGCTGATCGCAGTTGGCGGCCTGTTGCGCCACCCGAGACGCCGCAGCAGGGCGACCGTCGCCGACGGCGGTCATCGTGATGTGCGAGGGAGCCAACCATGGTGACGCTGACCGGCGTCACAAAGAGCTTCGGCGACCGCCGGGTGCTCGACGGCCTCAACCTAGAGATCGGCGCGGGCGAGAGTGTCGCCATGTTGGGGGCAAACGGGTCAGGCAAGACCACGACGTTGCGCTGCATCGTCGGGCTGGCGAAGCCCAACGGAGGCCGTATCGCCATTGGTGGCATCGACCTGGCGCGCGATCCGATTCGGGCGCGATCGCGGCTGAGCTATCTGCCGCAAAAGCCGGTCTTTCCGCCGACGCTGACCGTGCGCGAGACGTTGGCCGTCGTGGCGCGCCTGCGCGGCGTCGCCGCCGGCGCCGTCGATCGCGAGCTCGACTCGTGCGGCCTTGCGGCGCTGGCGGATCGCGGGGTTGGTCACCTGTCGGGGGGCGAGCGGCAGCGCCTCGCGATGGCCGTGGCCTTTCTGCCGTCGGTCGCCGTGTATCTGTTCGACGAACCCTCGGCCAATCTCGATCCTGTGGCATCGCGTCTGTTGTTTCGGCGCGCCCGACAGCTGAAGCGCGACGGTCACACGCTGCTGTTTACGACGCACATTCCGGCCGACGTGCGTCATCTGGCGACACGGATCGTGTTGCTCCGCGATGGACAGATTGAGTCCGAGGCGGCCGGACAGTTCGAGCTCCGCCGCTATGAGCGGATGCTGGAACACGACATGTGGGGAGACGAACATGAAGACCTGGTGCCTGATCTTCGCGTCGATGCTGGCGTCGGCAGCGATGATGGGGTGTGCGAAGCGGAGTCTGTCGCCGGAGCCGTTGCCGCTCGATCGTGTTGAATGCGCACGGTGTCGGATGCTGATCTCCACAGACAGCGGAGGCGGTGAGATCGTGTCGGCCACGGAAGAGACGCGTTTCTATGACGACATCGGCTGTCTCGCGGCCGACTGGGAGGCGCATCACGGAGACGCTCGAGCCTACGTGCGCGTCGCAGGCCGGTGGCTGGACATCCAGGCCGCGTCGTTCGCACAGCCGGCCGAGGCGAGAACAGCGATGGGATCTGGCGTCGTCGCATTCGAGGCAACGGGCCAGGCCCGAGCCGTCGACCGTGCGGGCCGTGCGCTCACGTTCAGCGAGATCGTGCGAATGTCGGGAGCCAAGAAATGATGGCGCATGTGTGGACGATCGCTCAACTGGAACTGACCGCGGCTGTTCGGCTGAGATGGATCCGCCTGCTGACGGTTGCCTTCGCACTACTGGCCGCCGCAGCGGCGTACTCTGCGGGTGCGGCAAACGAGGTGAGTGGCGCCGAGGGATTGGCGCGCACGACGATGGCTCTTGTCCCGGTCGTCCTCATCCTGGTCCCCCTGGCGGCGCTGATTCTCGGTGTGTCGGGTCAGGCCTCCGAGCCGGGCAGCGAGCCGTTCCTGTTCGGCCAGCCCGTGAGTCGGGCGACCGTTCTCACGGGACGCTGGCTCGGTGAATCGGTCGCGCTCAGCGGCTCCATCGTGACCGGACTCGGGATCGGAGGCGCGATCGTTGCGTTCGGTAGCGGCGCGGATGGTCTGCCGCGATTCGTGTTCTTCATCCTCGCGTCGGTGGTGCTGGCCACGATCTTTCTGTCCATCGCCGCCGCGATCGCGGCGGCCACCGAGAAACGCGTGGTGGCGCTCGGCGTCGCCACCTTCGTCTGGTTCTTCTTCGTGCTGCTCTACGATGGCGCCGCGCTCTCGCTCGCGGGCTGGCTCACGGGATCGGCAGGAGGCCGAGTCCTCTTTGGCTCCGTGTTCGGCAATCCCGCTGACTTGATCCGGGTCGTCGCGCTGTCGGTCTCCGGCACACCGAACGTGCTCGGCGCTGCGGGTGATGCCTGGGTGCGTTTTCTCGGCGGGACGACGGGCGCGGCCGTGGCGGTGGCGGCCGGGCTGACGGTGTGGCTGGTGGCGCCGCTCCTCGTCGGCGTTCGGCTGATCGGCGCGCGGGATCTCTAGGCGGCCTGTCAGGAGAGAGCCACAGCCTCCAACCCGGCGCGGTCGACGATCGTGAACCCGTCCTTGTCCGTCCGGACGACACCATCTTTGCCCCATCGGCTCATGATGCGGATGGACGTTTCGATCGTCGTCCCGATCATGTCGGCGAGCTCTTGTCGCGACAGTACCAGCGGGATGAAGAGCCCGTCATCACGGCGTTGCCCCAGGTCGGTGCCGAGTTTCAGGAGAAAGCGCGCGAGTCTGCCTTCGATCCGCCCGCCCGACAACTCGGTCAGCCGGTTGGTCAACTCCACAAGACGATGCGTCAGCCCGACCAGGAGACCGCGGACCATCGTGGGGTATTCCTCGAGCAGCGCGAAGAACGCCTGGCGTGGGATGAGCAGGCAGGAGGTCGGTTCCAGCGCGACGGCGCTGGCCGGATACGGTCGCGACTCATAGACCGCCACGGCCCCGACCGGATCGCCGGGACCGAAGAGCTCCAGGATCACGTCCGTGCCGCGCGGCGTGGTCTTGAAGACCTTCACCCGGCCGGTGAGGACCGTGTACATCAGGTCTGATCCATCGCCTTCGCTGAACAGCGTGGCGCCCTTCTCGAAGGCACGCACCGTGGCGACGGCCGCCAGACGCTGGCGATCGTCCGGCCTGAGCCGCCGGAACAGAACGCTCTGGCGCAGCGCCTCGTCGATGTCTGGGGACATGTGATGCGGATCATACCGTCACGTTGACGATGCCGCTACTCTCGGTGGTAACGGAGGAGTGATGAATGAACAACTAGCCCCGAGAACGGTCGGTGAGATCGTAGCGGCCGATTTTCGCGCCGCCGCAGTCTTTGAGCAATTTGGCATCGACTTCTGCTGTGGCGGCCAACGGACTGTTGATGATGCGTGTCGGACCGCCGCCGCTGATCCTGACGCGGTGGTCCACGCTCTGGATGCGCTGCCGCCGGCGATCGAGACAGACGACGATCCGGCACGATGGCCGATTGTCCGGCTGATTGACTTCGTGGTGTCGACACACCATGCGTATGTGCGATCAGCGCTGCCGACGATCACCCGGCATCTGGCGAAACTGGTCAAAGTCCACGGCTCGCGGCACCCTGAACTGTCGCGTGTCGCTGCGTACTTCGACCAGGTCGTCGCGGATCTTGGGCAGCATATGCTGAAGGAGGAGCAGGTGCTCTTTCCGTACGTGCGGAATCTCGCTGAAGCCGGCGACACCTGTGGACGGACGCGGAGTCCGTTCGGCACGGTGGCGAACCCGATCCGAATGATGGAACGGGAGCACCAGCAGGTGGGTGATGCCCTGCGGGTCATTCGCGAACTGACGCGCGGCTACGCCGCGCCTGACGATGGCTGCACGACGTACGCGATCACCATGGGCGAACTCCTGCAGTTCGAGCGCGATTTGCATCGACACGTTCACCTGGAGAACAACGTGTTGTTTCCTGCCGCTCTGCGGATCGAAGGGCGTCTGTGCGGATTGCCCGAGACGAACGCCTGATGCGATCGCCGCTGTCTCGGTTGCCGCACCAGCCACCGTATCGGTGGCGTCGCTGAACCAACGGTTGAGCTATCGATCTGGAGGTTGAGGCGCCGACCAGGTGGTGCTAGCAGCGTCAAAGCTGACGGTAGTGTCGGTCGCGATCCGGCTCGAGCTCACTTATAGCTCTCGCGCGGAAAGAGACAAAGGCGCGGATGGCGACGCCAGGGGAGGCGGCGCGCGCGCGGGCCCTTTTCGCAGTGTGAAATTCTTCCCACGGAGATGGGGAAATTCGCGCGCTCGAGGAGGGCGAGGTCGCGGCCGCTCCACTGATCCGCTGACGTGCGCACCTGGCCCGGGCCTTGCCTCCAGACCCCGGCAAGAGGCCACCGTGTTCAACTCAGACAGTCAGTCCGGCGTGACGAAACCCGCTTCCCGTGAACTCGACCACAGGGCGTCCGTGCCTTTGCCTTTCGACCTACGGTCCCGAGCACGCCGCGTGAGCGGCATCGACGTCCGTAGACTTACTGCAGGAAGTGAAGTGACGATTGACACGGTCAATTCGCGCTATCATTTCGTGATCCTCGATGAAGGCGGCCGACGAGCGCTTGTGCACGGCGGCCGCTATTTCGATGGTGAGGCAAAGGCTCGGATCGAGGGCTCCACTCTGGGCGGCACACTTCTATGGGTGGGGTGGATTGGAGAAGGACTCTGCCTGGAATTGTCTGTCCAAGGCAAGCGAGTGGGCACCTCCCGTGTTCGCTCGATTGTGGTTGGGCCCGCCCACTCGGCCTGAGCGGCGTCGGCTCCTGACTGGCGCCACGCGACGACGAATCAGCAGGGTGCCGGAATTTCGGCAGTGATCCTGGCAGTAACCTTGTTCCTGACACCACTCTCGGAGGACCGATGTTCAGAACCATTGGCGGAATGTTGGTGTGCGTTGGGCTGGCGGCAACAGCGTCCGGCCAGGAGGCAAAGGTCGCGCAGGGCGAGAAGCTGTTCGTCGATCAGAAGTGCACCTTGTGCCACTCGGTCGGCGACAAAGGCAACAAGAAGGGGGCGCTCGATGGCGTCGCCACCAAACTGAAGGCCGACGACATCCGCGAATGGATTGTCGACGCCAAAGGAATGACGGCCAAAACGAAGGCGACACGAAAGCCCGAGATGAAGGCCTACACGCTGCCGAAGGACGACGTCGACGCGCTGGTCGCGTATCTCTCGACGCTGAAGAAGTAACACCCTGCAGCCGCTGGCCTGATGGCGCACGACGTTCGTCTCATTCGAAGTCCGGTGTCCGTAACAGGGATGGTCCTGACCACGATCAGTGCCGTTCTCTTCCTGGTCGTCTTTCTCGCCGATCTCTTTGGCCTGCACTCGAACCCGTACATCGGCCTCGTCTTCTTCGTCGTGTTGCCAGGCGTGTTCGTGCTCGGCCTTCTGCTAATTCCGCTGGGCGCCTGGCTCGAACGACAGCGTCGTCGAGCGGGCAAGGCGCCGTCAAAGGTCGCCTGGCCGCAGATCGATCTCAACAACCCCGACCAACGGCGGACTGCGGTCGCGATCTTCACCTTGACGCTGGCCAACGTGGTGATCGTTTCGCTGGGCGCCTATCGCGGCGTCGAGTACATGGACTCGGTGCAGTTCTGCAGTTCGGCCTGCCACAGTGTGATGAAGCCGGAAGGCACCGCGCATCAGAACGGACCGCACGCGCGCGTCGCCTGCGTGGCCTGTCACGTCGGCTCCGGCGCGACGTCGTTCGCCAAAGCCAAGCTCTCGGGCACCCGTCAACTCATCGCCCTGGCGCGCGGGACTTATCCGAGGCCGATCGGAGCGCCGGTCAGGAACATGGTGCCGGCCCGCGATACCTGCGAGCAGTGCCACTGGCCCGAGCGGCTGCACGGCGACAAAGTCAGACGAGTCGTCGAGTACGCAGACGACGAGAAGAACAGCGAGTCGGTGACCACGCTGCAGCTCCATGTCGGCGGCGGGAGTGAACGCCTGGGCATCGCCAGCGGTATTCACTGGCACATGAATATTGCGAACGAGATCGAGTACATCGCGACCGATGAGAAGCGTCAAGTCATCCCCTGGATCCGCCTGACGGATCGAGCCGGCAAGACACAGGAATATGTCGCCGACGGCGTCACAGCCGAGCAGTTGGCGAAAGGCGAGCGGCGCCGAATGGACTGCATGGACTGCCACAACCGCCCGGCGCACACGATGGCGGCGACAGCAGAACGGTCGGTGAATACGGCAATGTCGCGCGGCGAGATCCCGCCGACCCTGCCGTTCGTGCATCGGGAGGCCGTGAGGGTGCTGAACGCGGTCTATCCGACGCAAGAGGCTGCGATCGACGCCGTGGGCGCGGCGCTTCGTCAGTTCTATCGCGACAGCTATGCGCCGCTCTATGCGTCACATCGCCAGGACGTGGAAAAGGCCGTCGCAGCCGCACAGCGGATCTACCAGGGCAATGTGTTTCCGGAGATGCGAGTCGGATTCGGCACGTATCCGAATAATATCGGCCACATTGATTCGGCCGGCTGCTTCCGCTGCCACGACGACAGCCACAAGGCCGCCGACGGGGCCAAGATCGGCCAGGACTGCGAGACCTGCCACACCATCGAATAGGGAACCCTCGGTGCGACGTGAAGACGTCTCCGCGCGGCGGAGCGGCCAATCACGAGGTCGCCAAATCGTGCGATCGGCACTGCGGTTGCACACATCGCCTTGAAAGTCCCGGACTGACGCCGGACTGTCGGCACTCCATCGGAGCCAGGAAGACTATGAAAGCAGGTAGTGTCGGATTTCCGGCACGGACGCTGATGGCCGTGATGGCAATCACATGGGCAGTCGGGATCGGGTTCGCGACCGGCCCAGCGCCGGCAGCGTCGGCCGCCGCGCCGCCGACGTCGGCCGTGTCCGCGCCGCTTCCCGCCGCCGCAGTCGAGCAAGCCAACGGCTACGTCGGCGACGAGACCTGCACGACCTGTCACGAATCGGAAGGCAAGAGCCTTCATCTGACGCTGCACGGTAAGGCTCAGAACCTGCACACGCCAGCGGCGAAGACCGGCCAGAGCTGCGAGACCTGCCACGGTCCCGGGCAGCTGCACGTCGACACCGGCGACAAGACGAAGATCAAAAGGTTCACGGCGATGTCCGCCAAGGACGTCAACGAAACCTGCCTGACCTGCCACAGCAAGGGCTCGCACGCGCAGTGGAACGGCGGCATGCACGACGCGCGCAACGTGTCGTGCGCCAGCTGCCACAGTGTCCACAACCCGAAATCGGACAAGGCTCAGCTCAAGACGGTCACGGCGATCCAGACGTGCCAGACCTGCCACAAGCAGGAGACGATGAAGATTCAGAAGCAGGGGCACATGCCGCTGCGCGAAGGCAAGATGGACTGCACCTCCTGCCACTCGCCGCATGGCTCGACCAACGTCCGGATGCTCAAGGTCGGCAACACGATCAACGAGACCTGCACGAGCTGTCATGCCGAGAAGCGCGGGCCGTTCCTGCACGATCACGCGGCCGGCCGCGAGAGCTGCGCCAGTTGCCACGATCCGCACGGCTCCAACAACGATCGCATGCTGGTCGCCAAGGAGCCGATGCTCTGCCAGCGCTGCCACATCAGCAGCCGCCATCCGGCCACGATTTACGACGGCACGCAACTGGCGGCCGCCAGTAACCGCGTGGTCGGACGCAGCTGCGTCAACTGTCACTCTCAAATCCACGGGTCGAACCATCCCGCGGGCGAGAAGTTCCTTCGGTAGCCGGCAGGTGAATGTGATCTACGCCAAGTCCTCGACTGTGGTGGCCGCGCTCCTGCTGATGGCTGCAGCGGTGTCGGCGCAGGACGCGCCGTCGGCGGCCGAGACCGTCCAGGCCGACGTCGCCAAGACCCCCGCGACCGCGAACGCTGACCTCCCGCTGGTCAACCAGATCGACTTCGGCGCCCGCGGCACGTTCTACGGCCCGGGATCGGACGAGGCCCGTTTCCAGCGGTATCGCGACAGGCGGAATGGAGGAATGCTCGACCGGTTCCGCATCAACAAGGACACCGACGTCTTCAACTACAGCCTGCAAGGCGACAACGTCGGCTACCGGGACCAGCGCTACTCGGCGTCGTACAACCGCCACGGCAAGCTGAAGGCGAGCGCCGAATGGAACCAGATTCCGCTGTACTACAGCGAGACGACGAGCACGCTGTACGACTTGTCAACGCCGGGCACGCTGCTGATGAGCGATGCGATCCAGAACGGCATTCAAAACAAGACGTTGACACTCAATGCGGCGCTGCTCGGGGCGCAGCCGTTCACTCTCAGGACCCAGCGCGACATCGCGAGCGCTTCCGTGACCTACAGCGCGACGCCCAACATCGACCTGAACCTCCACTTCATGAACACGCAGAAGACGGGCGGGTACCCCTGGGGCGGCAGCTTCGGGATCAGTGGAGCGATCGCCACCGAGCTGCCGGTGCCGGTCGATCACCGGACCACCGACTTCGGCAGCTACGTCGAATACGCCAACGATCGCGGCTTTGCACGTATCGGCTACGACGCGTCGTTGTTCCGCAACAATGTCACGACGCTGGTATGGGACAACCCCTCGCGCGTGACCGACTCGGCGACGCTCGGGCCGGCGCAAGGGCGCATGGCGCTCTGGCCGAACACCGACATGAACACGCTCAGCGTGTCCGGCGGCCTGTCGATGCCCGGGCACAGCCATGCGACGGCGTTTCTGTCGGTGGCTGGCCTGACCAACGATAATCCGCTCCTGCCCTATACCATCAACACCGCGCTGGCCTCGCCGGCGCTCGATCGGCCCAACTCCGACGTGTCGGCGCGGGTCACCGCCATGAACTACACGTTCACGTCGCGCCCGCTGACATCGCTGTGGTTCAGCGCCCGTTACCGCGTGTACGACTACGACAACAGGACGGTGCCGTTCAAAACCGCCAACAGCGTCAACTACGACACCGCGATCGTCGCGCTGAATGCGGAAAGCGAACCGTTCGGGTCGATCCGCCACACTTTCGACGCTGACGCGACTTACTCGCCGATCCGCTACGTCGGGTTCCGCGCCGGCTACACCAAGGAGGACGTCGATCGGACCTACCGGATCGTCGAGCAGACGACCGAGAACATCGAGCGGGCGTCGGTGGACCTGACCGGGCTCGGCTGGATGACCCTTCGCGGAGTGTTCGAGCATTCGAATCGGACCGGCACTCCGGTGGACGGCCTCGGGCTCCTCGCGATCGGCGAGCAACCGACGCTGCGGCAATACGACATCGCCGACCGCATCCAGAATCGCTTCAACGCGATCCTGACGGTCATGCCGGCGTCAGCCGTTTCCTTGAATGCGACGGTGGGCGCCGGCTCCACGGACTACCCGGGCACGAATCTCGGGCTGCAAAGCGGAGACAACCGCTTTTACTCGATCGGGTTCGACTACGTTCCGTCCACCAAGGTGTCGCTCGGCGCGAGCTACGGTTATGAGACGTACAGCGCACTCCAGAAGTCCCGAAGCGCCAATCCTCTTCCGGCTAACACGCCGATCTGGCTGCTCGATCCCACGCAGCAATTCAACGATCCGCGCCGCGACTGGACCGACTCCAGCGCCGACCGCACGCGCACCGTCAACGCGTCGATGGACTTGATCAAGCTGTTCCCGAAGACGGACATCAAGATCGCCTACGACTACAGCCACGCCGAGTCCACCTACGATTACGGGCTCGCGCCCAATACGGTCCTGCCGGGTGTCGTGCCGCTGGCGCCGGTGACCAACGAGCTGCAACGCGGCACGCTCGACAGCCGCTACTTCCTCACGCGTCGGCTGGCCGTCGGGCTGGTGTACTGGTACGACCTGTATCGGGTGAGCGACTTCGCGCTGAGCCCGGTGCCGAGCCTGGCGCAGCCGGCCACCGGGACGCCGACGTTGATGATGCTGGGCTACTTCTACGCACCCTACACGGCCAACACCGTGATGGCGCGCATCACCTACTTCTGGTAAGAGCAGGGAGGACTCGTCATGCCGACAACTGGCCTGGAGACAACGAGCCGAACCGCAAACGGACGTGAGGCGAGCGGCACGATGAGGGCGCTCGTCTACCACGGTCCCCGCCAACGCGTCTGGAAGGACAAGCCTCGGCCGACGCTGCGTGATCTCGTGTATCAGTGCCTGCGGAATCTGCGACTTGTGCCGTCGGGGTATGTATTCGCACTGCCGGACCGGCGGCTGGATCCTCGGTAACACGATCGACGGCACCCGAGCGAGAGGAGCAGCCACGGCTCGGCCACCTGCTGTGCCCACGTGCCGATGCTCGAGAGCAGGCTGCCGAACCAAAACATGCCGAATCACCGGGTCGCAAGGGTGGCGACTGATTCGCGGCACGACTGGATCAGGACGGCGGCAGGCCTGGGTCAATATGCCATGATCCGACCGCCGATCTGTTCAGGGTTTCGCGGTCGGCCTGACCTGGATCCGCGCATCGACGATCCGGCAGCCGTGGCCGTCCGGCAGGGCGATGACCGGATTGAGGTCGAGCTCGACGATCTCGGGCACTTCGTCCGCCAGCCTCGACATGCGCAGGACCACGTCGCGGAGCGCGGCAATGTCCGCCGCCGGCTGGCCGCGATACCCCTGCAGCAGCGCGAAACCACGAGTCTCATGCAGGAGCTCCTCAGCGTCGCGGTCGGTGAGCGGCGCGATGCGGAAGCGCATGTCGCCCATCAACTCAACGTGGATGCCGCCGAGGCCGAATCCTATGAGCGGGCCGAACAGGGGATCTGCGGTGATCCCGATGATCGTTTCGACGCCGCCCTTCAGCATCGGCTGGATGAGCACAGCTGTTTCTGCCGGCGGCACGCCGGCTTTGACCGCGCGCGCCAGGAGCTCGTCGAACGCGCCTCTGACGGCGTCCTGATCGTGCAGATTGATCAGCACGCCGCCGACATCCGTCTTGTGCTGGATGCGCGGCGAGTGAATTTTGGCGACGACGGGAAAGCCGAGCACCGCCGCGGACGCAGCCGCCTCGTCGCGGCTGCGAGCCACGGCCGCGGCCACCAGGGGCAGGTTGAAGGCATGGAGCACGCGGCGCAGCTCTTCGTCGGTCAGCCAGGTTTCGCCGCGAGCGTCGGCCGCGCCGCGGCAGGTCGCCCGCGCCTCCTCCGCGTAGACGTCGTCGAATCCCCACAACAAGCCCGGCGGCTGGGCGCGCCATTCCGCATGGGCGGCGACTTTCGCGAGGGCACGGACCGCGTTTTCCGGGAAGGCGTACAGAGGGACGCGTTCATCCGGCGTATGCAGCGGTTGTGGACGGCCAGCGCTCCCCATCACGCAGCCGAGGATCGGCTTCGCCGTCGCCCCGGCCCGGCGCGCGTTGAGGATGCCCTGGCGGATTGCGGACACCGTCGCGTCGGCGTGCGTGACGTCCACCGGCGCGTAGATGACGAGCAGAGCGTTGGTTTCGTCGTCAGCCAAAGCGATCTCGATGGCCTGGCGATATTCGTCCGGCCCCGCGGATGCCACCATGTCGACGGGATTGCCGAGGCTAGCGGTCGGTGGCAGGAAGGCCCCGAGCCGCGCGCGCGTCGCGGCGGAGAAGGCGGCCACAGTCAGGCCAACCGACTCGCAGGCGTCCGTGGCCATGATGCCGGGGCCGCCGGCGTTGGTCACGATCGCGATGCGGCGCCCCGAGGGCAGCGGTTGCGAATCGAGACAGGCCGCGACGTCGAACATCTCGTCGATGGTGTCGGCCCGGATGACGCCCGACTGACGGAACAGCGCCTCAACGGCGGTGTCGTTCGCCGCCAGGGCCGCCGTATGACTGCCAGCCGCGCGCGATCCGCTGCGCGTCCGTCCGGCTTTGACGGCGACAATCGGCTTGGTGCGTCCAATCCGTTTCGCGAGTCGCGCGAAGCGCTGCGGATTGCCGAACGATTCCAGGTAGAGCACGATGACCTTCGTGGCTGCGTCCTCTTCCCAATACTCCAGCAGGTCGTTGCTCGAGACATCGGCCTTGTTGCCGACGCTGACGAAGGTCGAGAGCCCGATGTCGCGGTTGCCCGCCAGCGCGAGGATGGCTAGTCCCAGCGCGCCGCTCTGCGACGAGAGCCCGACGGACCCGGATGCCGGAAACAGCGGCGAGAACGACGCGTTGAGACACATCGACGGATTGGCGTTCAACACACCCATGCAGTTCGGTCCGACCATCCGCATGCCATAGCCGCGCACGCGATCGACCAGCTCCTGCTGCTGCCTTCGCCCCTCCTCACCGATTTCGGCGTAGCCGGCGGTGATGACGACGAGCGCCCGGACGCCGGCCGCCGCGCAGTCGTCCACGACCGCGAGCACGCGATCGCGCGGAACCGCGACGACCGCCAGGTCGACACCGGCTGGCGCCTCACGCACCAACGCGTATGCGCGACGGCCGGCGATCTCGGTCGTGGCCGGATTGATCGGATAGATCGGACCGGTGAAACCGGCCGTCGTCAGCGCGTCGAGAATTCTGTGGCCGATGCCATCAGCCGTGCGGGACGCACCGACCACGGCCACGGCGCGCGGCTCCAGCATCGGGCGCAGGGAGGCAGCCGTCGCCCGGCGGCGACGAGTCTCGGCCGAGATGACGCCCTCAGCCGATGCCGTCAGCGTGAGCGTCACCTCGATGACGCCAGGCGCCGATTTCGAGCGGACCTCGAAGCCGGAATCGCGGAACACCTCGATCATGGCGTGGTTGTCGGCCAGCGTGGTCGCATCGAAGCGACGGAAGCCGTGGGCGGCGGCGATGGCGGCGAGGCGTTCGAGCAGTTCGGTCGCGAGCCCTTTGCCCTGAAAGCGGTCGTCCACCGCAAACGCGGCTTCAGCCGAACCCTCGGCGCCGGCCAAATAGGATCCGACGGCGATGAACCGTAGGTCGCCGTCGAGCTGGCGGACCACGACCAGGGTGATGCTTCTGGATTCGTCCGCCGAATCACACAGCCGATCGACCAACGTCTCTGCCGGTTCTCCGGCGGTGAAGAAGCGGCGGCGCCGCGATTCGGGCGACAGCTCGTGGAAGAACCGGCGCATCGCTTCTCGATCGTCAGGAGCCGATCGGCGGACCGTCGCGACCGTGCCGTCGCGTAACACCAGGCCTGGCGCAGTCGGGTCGTCGAGCACCGGCGCCGACGGCGCAACCGGATGCATCTCAGGCCCTGGCCACCGCGACGAGCGTGTCGGCAACGACGAATTCATGTTCGGGATGGCGGACCGTCAGCACCGGGCACGGCGCTGTCCGCACGATACGCTCGGCGACACTTCCCATCAGCAAGTGGGCCACGCCGCCACGCCCGTGGGTGCCGGCGACGATCAGGTCAAGCCGCTCGCCGCTGGCGTACTCGACAATGGCGGCGGCCGGCGCGTTCGACGTCAGTAGGACGGGACGTACCGGCAGGGGAGGGCGATCATTGTCCACGAGCAGCTCGGCGAGCTGTTTGCGGGCAGCGTCCTCGACTTCCTGCTGCAGCTCAGGCATCGACGCCGCGTAGGCCTCGGCGCCGTACACGAGCGTCGGTACGTTGCCGACCACATGGACGACGTGCAGCGTCGCGCCGAAGGTTCGTGCGAGGGCGCGACCGTACGCGAGCGCCGCATCCGACGGCTCGCTGAAATCGGTCGCGACGAGGATGTGCTTGAGCGCGATCATGACTCGCCTCCTGTTTTGTTGCTGTTGACTGTCGATGCCGGAGGATCCGGTACGACAAAGTCATGCTCGGGATGACGGACGGTGAGCACCGGGCACGGCGCCATCCGCACGACTTTTTCGGCGACGCTGCTCTCGAGGATCTGCGCGACGGTTCCGCGCCCGTGAGTGCCCACGACGATGAGGTCGATTTGCTGCGCCTTGGCGTACTTCACGATTTCATCAGCCGGATGGTCCGATGTCTCGAGGACGGCGGTTGCGTGCAACGCGTCGCGATCATCGTCGGTGAGGCGGTCGAACAGATGGCTCAAAGCGGCGTTCTTGATTGTGTGCGGATCCGCCGCGTGTGGGCGGAGGAACGGGTTGTCGATGACGTGCAGCAGATGCAGTGAGGCGCCGAAGCTTCGAGCGAGGGCGCGGCCGTAGTCCATCGCGGCCGCCGAGGCCTCGCTAAAATCCGTGGCGACAAGAATGTGTTTGAGGAGAATCATCACGGTCCTCTCGGTGATGATGGGAAAGGTTGCAATCTGCATGCTTACCTGAAACCGCGCGCCAAACTCGACGGTGCCGGAATGTCGGCGCTATCAGGCAGCGCGATCCCTACGGCAATCCGGCAAAACGCCGGGCACATCCCTTGCCAGCTCGAACGGGCGACAGGAGGGTGTCATGTCCCACGTCCTCGTTCCGCGTCGACGGATCGTGAGCTTTGTCGTCGGACTGGTCGAACATCTGTTCTTTGTGATCGCCGGCTTCGTGTTGATGGTGTTCGGGGTGGGCCTGAGCGTGACGATGATCATGCTGCCGCTTGGGCTGGCGCTCGGCCTCCTCGGGTTCGCGATGTTCATCGGTGGGTTGACGGTGCGCATCAACCGGTCATAGGAGGTGGTTGTGATGGATCGCCAAAAACTCGAGACGATTCTCCGGCGCCGGTTTCCCGGCGCGACCCGCGATCAGGTGGCCGTCTCCGCCAACGCGATCATGGGCCTCACCGAGGAGTGGGAGGAAGTGCACGGCCACGATTTCGAGGCGCTGGCCGCGCAGCGGGCAGACGGTGAGGAATTTCGCGTATTTCGCCGCCGGTGAAGCTGCTCGATCTGCACACGTAGATCGTCGATTCGCGACGGCATCAGCGCTCCTTGGTAGGGCGGCGTGGGAATCTGCGGGTGGACGAATCTAACTTGACAGTGGCAACACCATGGTGACGGTTGTGCCACCGGTCGCTGGCGTCTGGATCGTGATGTCGCCGCCGTGCGCTTCGACGATCCGCTTCGCGAGGGGGAGTCCGAGGCCGGTGCCGCGGCTTTTGGTAGTGAAGAACGGTTCGAATGCGTGTTCCAACACGTCGGGCGGCATACCGGGACCGGCGTCGGCTATCGACGTCCGCGAGTTTCCATCGGCCGCCGAGAATGCAATGCATACCGCCCCCTGACCGTTCATGGCCTGGGCCGCATTCATCAGGACATTCTGCAAAACCAATTGGAGTTGCGCCGGGTCGGCCTGCACCAGCCCGGCGGAACCGTCGATATGCACGTCGATCGCCGTGAAGATCGGATCGCGACGAATCAGATCAATCGTGTGTCCGATGAGAGAGGCGAGATCGACCGGCTCGGTCCGCAGCTCGCGCGGTCTCGCGAAGACGAGCAGATCCTGAACAACCCCGTTGAGTCCGTCAAGGCGGATAATGATGTCGCCCATCACGGCGCGGTCGCGAGCCTCGGCCGGCATCCGCGAGGAGATGACCTGCAGCGCGCCACGGATTCCGGCGATCGGATTCTTGACTTCATGTGCCACCACGGCCGCCATCTCTCCAAGGCGTGCCAGGGCCGCTTGTTCCTGCAGGCGTTTTTCGGATTCCTTCCGGCCGGTAATCTCATACCGGATGGCCATGTATTGATATGGCTTGCCCGCGGCATTGAGGAACGGGACGATGGTGGTGTCGACCCAATAGAGCGATCCGTCCCTGGCACGATTGCGGATCTCTCCCTTCCAGGTATGCCCGTTTGCGATCGTTGACCACAGTCCGCGGATGAACTCCTTCGGGTGATAGCCGGAATTCAGGATTCGGTGATCCTGTCCGAGGAGTTCCTCCTTCGAATATTTCGAGATCTCACAGAACTTGTCATTCACGTACTTGATGACGCCACGGACATCGGTGATCGCTACGATGGCAGAGTTTTCGAGCGCATAGTTCACGTCCGCGAGGTCCCGCGTCCGCTCCTCCAGATGTAGCGACGCCTCACGTGATCGGGCGATGGCGGACACCGTCGTCCAAATCACGGTCAGTGCGATGGCCCGGTTCGCCACCAATAACAAGGGCATTCCCGCCAAAGGCACCTTGAACAAACCGAACGTGACCAGCCCGGACGCAATCGATCCGCCGATGTAAGCGATTCGCGGTGGCCCCGTCAACGTGCTCAACAGGAGGGGAAGCACGTACAGCGCGCTGATGCCCAACCCAGCCGTGGTCATCAGATCAACCGCGAAGATCACGGCGGCGAGAGCGACTGCTGCCCCGATCAGCTCCGACCGGACGGTTCGGGACGAGCGCACTTTCACGTGCGGGGCGTCAATCATGTGGCGCGAGTCTTGAACTGGTGCTGGCTATCGTGAGTATCCTAGTCGATTCACCCTTACTGGAGAATAGGTTACAGCCATCCGCTGAGCCACGGCTGGGGGAATTTTCGCCCGCGTCGAAAAAGTCCCCGAAGGTCGGCGTCCTGATCGTCGATGACGAGTCGTTGATCCGATGGTCCCTGGCTGAGACGTTGATGGACCACGATTACGTGGTCATGGAGGCGGGCGATGGGAAGCAGGCGCTGGCGCTTCTGAAGGATCCCCCCGAGCCCGTCGAGGTGATCATGCTCGACTACCGCCTCCCAGATACGACCGGCTTGCAACTCCTGGCGGCCATTCGGGGCGTTTCTCCGGCCAGCCGCGTGGTGATGATGACCGCCTACGGCACGGCGGAGGTCCTCGCGGAAGCCATGCGGCTCGGCGCGGTCTGCGTCGTGAACAAGCCGATTGAGATGCAGGACGTCGCGGGAATTGTGTCGCAGGCCCGGGCGTCCTGAAGACCGCTCCGACTGCATGGCCGATATACTAGGCCATGCGCGCGCCGACCGTCCTCATCGTCGACGACGAACAGCTGATACGCTGGTCATTGGCTGACCGTCTCGGCCAGGAGGGTTATTGCATTCTCGAGGCCGAGACCGCTGCCGAAGCGATCGATCGCCATCGGGAAGGCGTTGATCTGGTGCTCCTCGACTTCAAGCTGCCCGACGCGGACGGGCTCACGGTTCTGAAGCAGATCAAGGAGCACGATCCCGACACGCTGGTCATCCTGCTGACCGCCTATTCGAGCGTCGACAACGCCGTCGAGGCGATGAAGCACGGCGCGTATCACTACGCGAATAAGCCCTTCAATGTCGACGAGATTGCGCTGCTCGTCGCCAAGGCGCTCGAGACGACGCAGCTCCGCCGGGAAGTGCGCTCGTTGCGCGCCACGCAGGCACAGCCATACAGCATCGATCGGGTTGTGGGTGAGAGCGACGTGATGGTGGCCGTGCGGGCGTTACTGCAGAAGATTGCCTCCAGCCCCGCGTCGACGGTACTGCTGACCGGAGAGAGCGGCACCGGCAAGGACCTGGCGGCGAAGGTGCTGCACTACGCCAGCGATCGCGCCGCCAAGCCGTTCATGAACATCACCTGCTCGGCTCTACCCGAGGCGCTGCTGGAAAGCGAGCTGTTCGGCCACGAGCGGGGCGCCTTTACGGGCGCCGATCGCCAGAAGCGGGGCCTGCTCGAGTCGGCCGACGGCGGTACGGTGTTTCTCGACGAGATCGGCGAGATGGTGCCCGGGCTGCAAGCCAAGATGCTGCGGTTCCTCGAAGAGAAGTCGTTCAAGCGCGTCGGTGGCTCTGCAGACATCCGGGTCGATGTGCGCGTCGTCGCGGCGACGAACCGGAAACTCGAAACTGAGGTGAAGCAGGGGCGCTTTCGCGAAGACCTCTACTATCGCTTGAACGTGCTGCCAATCGAACTGCCACCGTTGCGAGCGAGAGCCGGTGACCTGCCGCTCTTGATCAACTACTACGTTGACGCCTACAACCGCGAATTCCGAAAACGGGTGAAAGGCGTCGAGGCGAACGCCATGGAAGCGCTGAAGACGTACGGCTGGCCTGGGAACGTCCGGGAGCTTCGCAACGTCGTCGAGCGAGCCATGTTGTTGGCCGACGGACACACTCTGACCCTCGGAGACTTCCCCGTCGCCTCCGCCGGTGCTTCCCGCCTGACCGAGCAAGTTGACCTGCCGGCGGCCGGCATCGATCTCGAGCAGTTAGAACGCTCGCTGGTCGTCCAAGCGCTGGAGCGGAGCGGCTGGAATCAGACCAAGGCCGCGGGCATGCTCGGATTGAACCGCGACCAAATTCGTTACCGCGTCGAGAAGTTCAAGCTCGAAAGGCCGGTCTGAGGTAGCGGGTTTTCGCGCGGCGCCGGGGACTAGTTCCCAATCCCTCGTTGTTCAGTCCGCCACTCGTCCCCGATTCCCTGACTATCTTTCGAAAGTCCCTTGCCTTGACCAGTGGCACGTCGGTTGCCCTTAGGACAGGCATGGTCAATATAAGACAGTTCATGACTAGCTCGCGAGCCTCCGTTTCACATCTCGGTTCGTGGGTTCCTCATCACGGTGCCAAGCCGACGCTCCCGACCGTATTGATTGTGGACGACGACGAGTCCATCGTGCGGTTCGTTCAGCGGACGCTGCAACAGGCCGGATACGAGACGGAAACCGCGACGAGCGGGCCGGCCGCACTTGCAGGTGCGGCGCGCGCGTCCGATCCGTTCGATTTGGTCATCACTGACTTGATGATGCCCGAAATGAGTGGGGACGAACTGGTCAGACGCCTGCGTCAACGTTTCCCGGATCTCAAGGTTCTGTATTTCACCGGGTTCAGCGATCGGTTGTTCGCCGAGCGGGCGCGCTTGTGGGAGGACGAAGCCTTCCTCGACAAGCCCTGTTCGATGAAGGGCCTGCTCGAGGCGGTGTCGTTAGCCTCGACGGGCCACATTAGGTCCGAGACGTCCCCGAGCGAGTTGGTGGCCGAAGAGATTCGGTCATGAGCGCACTGGTGAGCGAGACGGACCTGTCGGCGATTGCCGCGGCGGCACCCGGTGTCCTTTACACCTTCCAGATGCGTCCGGACGGCCGCGTCTGCTTCCCCTATGCAAGCCCGCAGCTGAGTGCCATCTTTGGGGTCGAGCCGCAGGCGTTGGCATGGAATGCCGCAGCTGCCTTCGAGCGCGTCCATTCCGACGATGTCGGGCGCGTACGGACCAGCATCGCCGACTCGGCGCGGCGTCTGTCCGAATGGCACGAGGAGTTCCGCATCCTCCACCCGCGGAGTGGAGAGGTCTGGGCCGAAGGTCGATCGATCCCCGAACGGCAGGCCGACGGCAGCGTGCTCTGGCGAGGGTTCTTGCTCGACGTCACCGAGCGCAAACGCACGGACCAGATAATGCGATCGATGGAGGCCGACCTGCGCGAAAGTGAGGCGCGGTACCGGACGCTTGCGGAGGCCGCGCACGACGCGATCTTCATACTTGGGCCGGATTGCCGCTTCGAGTACGTGAACCATGCCGCCGCGGTCTCGCTGAACCGCTGTCCCGACGAGATCGTCGGCAGGCGCGTCGAAGAGCTGTTCGCGCCTCAGGCGGCCGCGAGCATCGCGCGGGAGGTGAAGGAAGTGCGGCGCACCAGAAAGGCGCTGTATTCGGAACAGCCCATGCCGCTTGGCGATCGTGAGACTTGGCAAGGCGCGTGGCTTGCCCCGATCGTCGACGACGGCCCATCTGTGACGCGGGTCATGGGCATCGCGCGCGACATCACCGCGCGAAAACAGCTTGCCCTGCTCCTCGAACGGCAGCATGGCGTCGTCAACGCGATCATTCAGGCGTCGAGCGCAGGTATCGGGCTTCTTCACGGCGACTCGTTCGTGTGCGACTTGGCCAACCCGGCCTTGCAGCAGCTGGCACCGGATCGCGCGATACGCGGAGCGGCGTTCACAGCATGGTGGCCAGGTGCCGCGATTCCGCTCCTCGACATGTTCGAGCGAGTTCGAACCACCGGCACAGCCGAAGAGGCCGACAACGTGAGGATTCCCGCGCTTGCGCCCGGCGGCGAGCCGTGCACGGTCGCTATCTCCGCCTCGCGCGTCCAGACCCACTCGGAGGCGCCCGGTGTGCTCATCCTCGTCGCCGACGTTTCGGCCCGCAAAGCGCTCGAGCGCCAGTTCCATCAGGCCCAGAAAATGGAGGCCGTCGGGCGCCTGGCTGGTGGCATCGCGCATGACTTCAACAATCTGCTCACCTCGATCCTGGGCTACGCCGAGCTGGTGCTCGAGACGCTCACTCCGGAGGACGAGCGCCGCAGCGATCTGGAGCAGATCCGCAAAGCCGGTGCGAGTGCGTCCGCATTGACGCGCCAGCTGCTGACGTTCAGCCGACGAGACATCGCGGCACCGACGGTCCTCGACGTGAACATCAGTCTCGAACGGTTCCAGTCGATTCTCACGCGAACGCTCGGCGAGGACGTCGACGTCGTATTCCAGCTGGAACCAGCTGTCGACGGCGTCCTAATGGATGTAGGGCAGCTGGAACAAGTCGTGATGAATCTGTGCGTGAACGCACGTGACGCGATGCCCCGTGGCGGGACTCTCACCATTCACACCGGCAATGTGCGCCTCGATCGGGAGGAGCAGGTTCAGCACCGGTGGGCGCCCCCCGGCGACTATGTCTTCCTGAAGGTGAGTGACACTGGGAGTGGCATGACGTCGGAGGTCCAGGCGCATCTGTTCGAGCCGTTCTTTACCACGAAACCGTTCGGTAAAGGCACCGGCCTCGGCTTGTCCACCGTATACGGCATCGTCGTCCAGAGCCATGGCTTTATCGCGGTCGCGTCTGAGCCAGAGCAGGGGACGACCTTCACCATCTACCTGCCGAAAGCCGAGGGTCGGGCCCGCGTGCAGGGCGAACCATCGGCCAGTGAAGCGCCGATGCCCGGACGCGGAACCGTCCTCATTGCCGAGGACAACGAAGCGCTGCGGATGCTGGCGAAGCGAACGCTCGACGGGTGCGGATACCAAACCATCGCGGCTAAGGACGCGACAGAAGCGCTGCAACTGACTGACGCGTTCCAGGGACGGATTGACCTCCTGTTGACCGACGTCGTGATGCCGGGGCTAGACGGGCTCGAGCTCTCGCACGCCCTCGCCCGCCGACACCCAGAAACCCGCGTGCTGTTCATGTCAGGCTATACCCACGAGACGATTTCACACCACGGCCTGCTTGACCGCGGGGTCCAATTCCTGCAGAAGCCATTCAGCTGCGCCACGATCGCACGGAAGGTCCACGAGGTTCTCACGGCGGTGTGCTGAGCGACGGTCTAAGCGGTGACCCATCAGGAGGCCTTGCGAAGGCCACCGCGTGATAGCCACGAGTGGCAGGATCGTCGAGCGCGGCGGCCGGCATGCTCGGCCTGAATCGCGATCAAATCCGCTACCGCGTCGAGAAGTTCAAGCTCGAAACGCCAGCCCGATCGCGCGCTTTCTCGCATCACCGGGGGATATTCCCCAGCCTCTCGCCCAGCTTCGTTCACGCCATTGCAAATCGCCGTGTACTCGGCACCTTTTCCGGTGGCACGTCAGTTGCCCTGAGGGGCAACATGATCACCAAGGAGCGCGTCGAATCTGTCCTGACCCGCGTGCGGCCTTTCATTCAGGCGGATGGCGGCGACATTGTCCTGTTGAGCGTCGACGGCAATTCCGCGGACGTTCGCCTGACCGGGGTGTGCGCCGGCTGCCCCAGCGCCCACATGACGTTGACGCTCGGTGTGGAAATGGCTCTCCGCGAGGAGATGCCCGAATTCGAAACCCTGCGTCAGCGCTGAACGGGCCATGACGACCTCAACCGCGACGACACTGGACTCAGTCGTGATCGGACGCAGCGCCCGCATGAGAGCGGTGTTCGAGTTCCTCCGCATTATCGCGAGCAGCGAAAGCACCGTGCTGGTCACGGGCGAGAGCGGGACCGGCAAGGAGGTCACGGCGACGCTCATTCATCAGGCGAGCCGCCGGAAACATCGTCCCTTCATCGCGGTCAGTTGCGCCTTGTTCTCCGAGACGCTGATCGAGTCCGAGCTGTTCGGCCACGAGCGTGGTGCTTTCACCGGCGCCGTCAAAGACCGGCCAGGCCGGTTCGAGCTGGCGGACGGTGGCACATTGTTCCTCGATGACATCGACGACGTGCCGCTCTCCATGCAGGTCAAGTTACTGAGGGTTCTGCAGAACCGAACGATCGAACGATTGGGCGGTACGCGGACAGTGCCGGTCAATGTCCGCATCATTGCCGGCAGCAAGAAGGACCTGAAGCAGATGGTTGCGGAAGGGAACTTCCGTGAGGATCTGTTCTACCGCCTGAACGTATTGCCGTTGACCTTGCCGCCGCTTCGAGAGCGGCGTGAAGACATTCCCGCGCTGATGGATCACTTCATCGAGCGCTACTTCCGGCGCAAGGGCGAAGACGTTCCGTCGCTCTCCGACGCTGTCAGGCAGGCGTTTCTCCGCTACCGCTGGCCGGGCAACGTCCGCGAGCTGGAGAACGCGTGTGAGCGGATCGCGCAGACCTGTACCTGCGGCACCGTCCGCATTGGATGCGTGGCGGCCAGCGTGCTGCTGCACGCCGACGTTCCCTTGCCCGAGCTGCCGGCGCTACCGGCGATGGAGGTGTTGCCGGCGGTTCCGCCGGTGGTCGAAACGGCGGCCGTCACCGAGATCGTTTCCGAAGGCGGAGCCATCTCTCTCGACAATCGCATCCGCGAACTCGAAGCCAGCCTGATTGGCTGGGCGCTCAAGGTGAGTCACGGCAACAAGTCGCGTGCGGCAGAGCTCCTGCAGATCAAGCGGTCCACGCTAGGCGATCGGATTAACCGCTGTGGTCTCGGGCACCCGGCGTCGCCGGAGCACCACGAGCACCGTGTCCCGACTCTCGCGTCAACGTAGTTGCTCGGAGGATGGCATGTCGAATCAGATTGTCGAAGGACTCTTTCTGCTGGCGTTCTGGGCGCCGCCGCTGGCGGTGCTCGCCGGCGGCGCGCTCCTGCTGCTGGTGCCCGGTTCATCGTCGCGACAAGTGGTGAGACGCCAGACCGTGCCGTTGACGCACTAATTCCGCGAGTTGATTGCCGCGTTTCAAGGGACCTCCCATGAATACCGAACAGATCGGAGTGCCGGACTCGATGCACCTCGTTCAGACCGAGTATCTGGAAATGCCGGGGCTTCAGCTGACGAAGGCGCAGCTCCGCCGGCTATGCGCACTGGAGGAGCCAACGTGCGACGCGGTGTTGGAGCAGCTCGTCTCGATGCACTTTCTCAAGCGCACGTCACGGGATGTGTACGTGCTCGACGCGCCCGACTACTAGACCACGCATCTAGGCCGTCCAGCTCTGAAGCGTTCTGATGTAGTTGCCGCGCTCGGCGAGATCCTGACGGCCGCCCTGCCTGTCGAGACGACCGCGCGCCTGTTCGATGGACGTGAAGCCTTTCGACTGCATCCAATCGCTCAATCCCTGCTGCATCGTCGAGAAATAGCTCGGACCGTGTCGCAGGATGGCCGATACCAGTTGCACGCCGTGCGCGCCGGCGAGAATCGCCTTGATTCCGTCGGTCGGCGTGGCGACGCCGCCAGTCACCGCGAGTGAGCACCGCACGCGATCGTGGAGTGCGGAGAGCCACCGCAGCCGGAGGAGCAGCTCAGCGCTGGTCGACAATTCGATGTGGGGCACCGGCGCCATGGTCGTGATGTCGACGTCCGGCTGGTAGAACCGGTTGAAGATGACGAGGCCATCCGCCCCGGCCGTCTCCATTTCCCGAGCGACATGGCCGAATGCGGTGAAGAAGGGACCAAGCTTGACCGCCACCGGGATGGCGACCGCCTGCTTGACGTCGATGACCAGATCTCTGACGCGTCGCTCGATGGCCGGTCCTGAGTCGCGCGGGTCGGCCGCTACCTCGTAAATGTTGAGTTCCAGCGCGTCGGCGCCCGCCTGTGCGATGTTGCGGGCGAAACGAGCCCATGCCTCGGCGTTGACTCCGTTCAAAGATGCGATGACGGGGATCCGCACGGTCTCCTTCACGCGCCTGATGTGCTCGAGGTAGTCGCTCGGGGCGAGTGGATAGCGATTCGGGTGAGGAAAGGCGGCCAGCGCGCCTACGAATGCGGGATCGAGCGGATCCATGTGATGGATGCGAGCCGACTCGTCCATGGTGATCTGTTCTTCGAACAGCGAGCGAAGTACGATCGCTGCGGTGCCGGCGTCTTCGAGCCGCTTGACGGTGTCGAGATGATCGGCGAGCGGCGAGGCGCCCACCATGAAGGGATGCGCCAGCGGCAGCCCGAGGTACGTGGTCTTCAGATCCATGGCTCTTCCTTCGGGCGCACTGCGCCGTGTTTGTCCCCCTGATGCCGGGCGCCGAAGCGCCCCTGCACGTCACGCGATAGCGCCGGCAGTCGTGATGCGCGCTCCGCGCCCGTTAGTGGCGGACATCGACGTGGCGACAACGTCGAAGCCCCGGCGTGAAGCGCCTGAACGTCAGAGCTACCGCCCGCTCAAACGGGACGTCGAGGATGATGCGGCCTCCGTAGTTGTCCATGAATCACCCTCCTATCCTCACGTTTCAGCAACGCGTGTGCCTCGCTTGGTGCCGGTTTCCCGACAACCCACGCTGAGTGCGATGCTTGATGGGTTTGAGGCGGCTGGCGGCCGCTACCGGATCGAGAAATCCATCACCACGTTCGCCACGACATCAACCGGCATCCCTGACACGCGGCCGGGCTCGAACCGCCATTCCCGGATTGTCTTGATGGCCTCTTCATCGAGACCGCGCGGATCGAGCGACCGCACTACCCGTACGCTCCCGACGACCCCTTCACGTGTCACGACGATCTCGAGCCAGACCGATCCTTGAATTCGCCGTTCCATCGCGTCGCTCGTGTAATGGGGCGTGGTCTGCCGGAGGACCCGCGGGGCAACGACCGCGTCACCAGGACGATACGCGCCGCCGCCGAATCCGCCGCCCGATCCCGGGCCGACGCCAGGGCCCTCGCCCGAACCCAGGCCGGTGCCGGAGCCCGTGCCGACACCGCCTCCGGATCCAGAACCGGTGGACGTGCCATACGAGACGCCACCGACCGGCAGGCCGAGCTGATCCACGGTTCCCGACAACATCGGCTTCGCGTCCAACACGATCGCAGGCAGCGGATCTTCCACTGTCACCGATTCTGCGACTTGGGGCGGCCGAGGAGTCGTCCGCAGCGTCATCGTGTCGTGGCCCACGCCTTCCGCGTGACGGATCGGGCCGCTCTGCCGGTTGCCGCCCCCTCCACCTCCGCCACCCTGGACGGTTCCAGCCCGGAAGAGCAGGTGGGGCGGCAGCACGATCGGCATCGCGGAGGGCGGGATCGCCGGGTCATCCGCGATCTGGCGATTGGGGGGCGGAACCATCAGCATGAGGAGCGTCGCCGCGGCGAGATGGAGGATCGCCGCGATGGCGAACGTCGTCCCGGCCATTGGCGTTCGTCGCGCCGGGAGGCGAGGTGACGGTAATCCGAGGAACGAGGAGCCCACGGTGATGAAGGAAGCAATCCCGTCGCCCATGTTCGCGCAGTCTAGCGGAAGTCTAGCGGGGCCCTTTCCTTGCACGTCATTCGGTGTCGCCGGAAATCCGGGACGTACACCCGCAGTGGAGGAGCCGTCCATGCAACGCGATGTCGTCGCCTTTCTATCGACGCCAGCCGCCTACGGGCTCACGTCCGGGCCGATCGAGCGGATCGACACCCACATCAGCACGGTCTGGCTGGCTGGCGATCGCGCCTACAAGTTGAAACGTGCCGTGCGCTTCGACTACGTCGATTTCTCGACCGTCGAATTGAGGCACGTCGCCTGCGACGCGGAAATGCGACTGAATCGACGGACTGCGCCGATGCTCTACGTCGCGCTGCACGCGGTGACTCGTCAACCCGACGGGTCCCTTGCCATCGACGGCCCTGGCCACGCGATCGACTGGCTGATTGAGATGAAGCGATTCGATCAGGAGACCCTGTTCGATCGGCTCGCCAAGCGCGGCCGCCTCGATATCGCGACCATGAGCTCGCTGGCATCTGCGATCGCGCATCTCCATGCCGGCGCCAGAATCAGGACCGATCACGGGGGCCGTGCAGGCATGGCGTGGGTGGCTGACGGGAACGAGCGGGAATTCCTCGAGCACGGTGCGGGTGTCCTCGAGCCAGCGCTCTATGCGCGCCTTGCGGCGGAGACGCGGACCGAGCTCTGCCGTCACGCCGCGCGCCTGGACATGAGGTGCCGCGCGGGCCTCGTCCGCGAGTGCCACGGCGATCTGCATCTGCGAAACATCTGCTTGCTCGATGGCGCGCCGACGATCTTCGACGGCGTCGAGTTCAACGACGACATCTCGTGCATCGACGTGCTGTATGACGTGGCATTCGTGCTGATGGATTTGTGGCGTCGCGGCCTGCGAGGCCACGCCAACCTATTGTTCAACGAGTACATCGGCGCGACCGGGGACGTCGACGCGCTCTGCCTGCTGCCGCTGTTTCTTTCGTGCCGCGCGGCGGTCCGTGCCAAGACCAGCCTGACGGCGGCGGCCCAGTCGCTCGACGCCGGCCGTCGCCGGGAACTGGAGCGTGCCGCCGCCCACTACCTGGATCTCGCCCGCGCATTCCTTCGACCCGCGCCCGCCCAGCTGATCGCGATCGGCGGCTTCTCGGGAGCGGGCAAGTCAACGCTCGCGCGCGCGCTGGCGTCCGGCATTGGCGCCGCACCCGGTGCGCTCGTCGTGCGCAGCGACGTGCTGCGAAAGGCGATGATGGCCGTGACACCGCTCACGTCGCTCGATGACGCCGGCTATGCGCCGGCGGTAACGTGCCGGGTGTATCGCAACTTGACGGCGCGTGCGCTCGCGGCGCTCGAGGCAGGACACGCGGTGATTGCGGATGCCGGGTTTGCGCGGCCGGACGATCGTGAAGCGATTGCGCAGGCGGCGCACGCGGCCGGCGTGCCGTTTGTGGGGCTCTGGCTTGACGCCCCGTCCGCGATTCTCGCGCAGCGCATCGCCGATCGGTCGCTCGACGCGTCGGACGCCACTGGCACCGTGCTCGACGATCAGATGCGCGCCGGCTCCGGGACGATCAAATGGCACCGGCTCGATGGAGGGGCGGATATCACCACGGTCCTTCAGCACGCGCGGGCGCTTCTCCCGTCACACCTGCACGCGTTCGGACGCTGATGCCAGGCGTCCTCGATCGATCTCGGGGATCCACCACGAACCCGTTCGTCGGACACGCGGAGTTCCCCGCTCCTTACCGTGCGGCGATGAGCCGTGGGGCTGTGTCGTAGCGCGCGCGAATCAACTGCGCCACATCGGCGGCGATGTCGCGCGGGTCGCGCGTTCCGGTGCCGGCTTCCAGGGCACTGACACGTCCCGCCAGCCCGTGATCGGTTTCTCGGGTCACCATGACCACGGCGTCGCTGGTCTCACGAATCGCCTGGTCGAGCGCAGAAATACGGTAGGTGATGAGGATGTAGCCTGCGATCACGCACAGGCTGTATCCCTGCAGGATCAGCTGATCGCAGAGCAATCCCGCCAGCCAGGACTTGCCGGTCCCGGGCTCGGCGATCAGGATGGTCCGTCCCCGCACGGCCAGGTGCACTGGCTCGCCGTTGTGCTGGCGACCGAGCGTCGAGCCGGAATCCCGGCATTGCGGCTGGAACACGGCTTGCCAGTCGCTGCTGCGGGAGGACGGCAATGGGCTCGAGCTTGGCGTGGCAAACGGACACACAACTTACGACTCTGTCCCTCACCCGGGCGATCGGCTGCATGTCGATTCCGGAGGGCAGATGCAGGAACTTCCACATCGCTACGCGGTGACCGTCGCCGGCGGGGCTTCCGGCGACGTCGAATTGAGCGGCCGGCGCCTCACGACGTTATATTCGACGCCCCCGGCCGAGTTCGACGGTCCCGATGACAAGTGGTCGCCGGAAACATTGCTCGTTGCCGCCGTTGGGGACTGCCTCATCTTCACGTTTCGCGCCGTCGCCCGGGCATACCATCTGCCCTGGACCTCGCTCCGTTGCGGCGTCATCGGCACACTCGATCGTGTCGATCGCGTGCTGCAATTTACCGGCTTCGACGTCGAGGCGCGTCTGGACCTGCCGAAAGGCGTCGATCCTGAGCGCGCACGGCGAGTCCTCGAGAAGGCGGAACAAAGCTGCCTAATTTCGAATTCGCTCAAGGCGCCCATCCACCTTCTGCTTCGAATTTCCATTGCCGCCGAAGCAATTCCAGTTTAGCGGCGACGCGGCTTCGAGACGTCGTTCGACGTCAATGTCGAAGCTGGACAGACAGACGATCGTGTATCCATGCTGGTGCGTGCCGCCGAGTCTCTGCCTGACCCGCTCGCGCGGGCAAGATTCCGGCGCTACTGGTCACTGGCCTCGCCTGGCATCATCCTCATCCGCTGGCTGATGTTGAACCGGTCAGGACAGCCGCCGAACGGCGGGCACGCGAGTTGCGCTAGCCGTTGGCGAGCTCGAGAGAATGCCGGAATGCCGTCAGGAGGAGGCCATGAAAAAGCTGACAGCCGCCGGGGTCGCGATCGGGGTGCTTCTCGTCCTGTCGTACGGCTCTGTCCGCCCTGTCGCCATTCAGGCCGGCGACCGATGTTTCCGTTGCCGTCGCCCGATCGTCGAGCCGGCCATGGCCGCGGAGCTGATGGATGGAAACCGCTTGGCGTCGAAGTTTCGTGCGCCCGGCTGTCTGGCGAAATACCTGTCCGATCATCCCGGGGAAACCGGCACCGTATTCGTCACCGACTACGTGACAGGGAAATGGATTCGTCCGGAGCAGGCGCGGTTTGTTCCGGTTGTGGTGAATCACGATACCGGCGAGTCGGACTACCGCGCGTTCTTCAAGAAGGCCGACGCTGACGCCGCGGCGCTCGCGGTTCATACGACGCCGATCGACTGGAAGACCGTGATGGCAGACGCATGGAGGGTGTCATGACCGCATCGAAGGCAACGCCGGTGACGTTATGACTGGCAGATGGCGGCTGGCGGTGCTGTTGTTCGCGCTCGTGCACGCCACCACGACGACGGCGCAGGGGCCGGCTATTGATCGAGTGATGCGCAAGAAGCTGGACGTCTCGCAGAGGATTCTCGAAGCCGTGGTCACGAGCCGGTGGTCCGATCTCGAGGCGCGCACCCGCGACCTTGAAGACCTGACCAACGATCCGGCATGGCTGGTCCTGACGGCGCCGGAGTATGCCACGCACAGCAATGCCTTCAGGAAATCAGTCCGGGCGCTTCGCGATGCGGCCGCCAAACGCGACCTGGAGGCGACGCCAAAGGCATACGTCGCGGTCACGCTGAGCTGCATCGAATGTCACAGGTACCTCGCGAGGCGCCGGATCGCGGAGAGGTAGTCTCATTGCGGCCCCGTCCAATCGCGATCGTGGGTGCGACGGCCGCCGCCGCGATCGGCGGCGGCGACTACGCGGAGTTTGGCGGCTTTCACGTGCCCTCCTCCGTGGAGGTCACGTGGGACCTGACGGACGGGCCCTTCACTTATGCCCGATTCAACGTCACAGCGCTCGAGGACAACGTCTCGGAACCGTTCTGAGAAAGCGGGCAACCGGTCCGACGCCATCCTCGCGGCGCTCGCAGCTCTCGGCGTCGCCGCGCACCTGATCCTGCGCTATCTCGCCGGCATCGACCCCCCTCTGGCCAATCTGCCCCTCGAAGCCGTACTGCTGGTCGGCGGCGTGCCACTCGTCTGGCGCCTGGGACGAAGCGCAGTCCGGTTGGAGTTCGGCGCCGATCACCTGGCTGGCATCTCCATCGTCGCTTCGGCTCTGCTTGGGGAATACCTGGCGGGGGCTCTCGTGGTGTTGATGCTGTCCGGCGGCGAAGCGTTGGAGGCGTACGCCGTGGCCGAGGCGACATCCGTCTTGCGCGCGCTGGCGAAACGCGTGCCGACGCTCGCTCACCGGCAACAAGGAGGCGTGTTCGAGGATGTTGCCGTCGCGGATCTTCGAGTCGGCGACGAGATCTCGATCCTCCCACACGAAATCTGTCCGGTGGACGGCGAAGTGATCCAGGGCCATGGCCGCATGGACGAGTCCTATCTGACTGGCGAGCCGTTCGCCATCTCCAAGGGACCTGGCGCGCAGGTCCTGTCGGGCTCCGTCAATGGCGAGATGTCGCTCCGCGTTCGCGCGACACGCGTGGCGGCTGATTCACGTTATGCGCAAATCATGACCGTGATGCAGGAGGCGGAGCAGCGCCGGCCGAACCTGAGGCGGATCGGCGATCGGCTGGGCGCCTGGTACACGCCGATCGCTCTGGCGATTGCCGGGCTCGCCTGGTGGCTGTCCGGGGATCCCATTCGGTTCCTCAGCGTCGTCGTGATTGCGACGCCCTGCCCGCTGCTGATCGCGATTCCTGTCGCGATCATCGGCGCGATCTCGACGGCCGCGCGCCGCGGGATCATCGTCAAGGATCCGGCAGCGCTCGAACAGCTCACGCTGTGCCGGACGATGATTCTCGACAAGACCGGCACGCTGACGTACGGGCGGCCGGCGCTCGCCGATGAAGTCTACGCGGCAGGATTCGATCGGCAGACCGTCCTGCCTGCCGTTGCCGCGCTCGAGCGGCACAGCCGCCATCCGCTGGCGCCCGCCATCGTGCGGGCGGCCAGCGAGGCGCGCTACCCACTGCCGGACGTCGAGTGGATCCGCGAGGAGGCTGGAACCGGCCTGCATGGCAAAGTCGGCAGCGCGGTCGTGCTGATCACGAGTCACGCGAAGGCCGCTGCGCGCTTTTCGCTGCCTCCGAGCGAGCCGACCGGTCTCGAGTGCGTCATCGTCCTCAACGAGCGGTACGCCGCGACGTTTCGTTTCCGCGACGTGCCCCGTGCCGACAGCCGGGGGTTCATCACGCATTTGGGTCCGCGGCACGGGTTTACTCGCGTGCTGCTGGTGTCGGGCGACCGTGAGACCGAAGTCCGTCGGCTGGCCGAGGCGGTTTCGATCACCGACGTCTACGCGAGCACGTCGCCGGAAGGGAAGGTGGCGATTGTGCGGCGCGAGGCCGCGCGGGCGCCAACCGTGTTCATCGGCGACGGCATCAACGATGCGCCGGCGTTGATGGCCGCCACCGTCGGCATTGCCTTCGGCCAGCACAGCGACGTCACCTCGGAGGCGGCGGGTGTCGTGATCATCGACTCGTCGTTGTCGAAAGTCGATGAGCTGATTCACTTGAGTTATCGCCTGCGGCGTGTCGCGCTGCAGAGCGCCATTGGCGGGATGCTGCTCAGCACGATCGGCATGGTGTTCGCCGCCGGTGGATGGCTAACGCCCGTTGCTGGCGCCGTGGCTCAAGAGGGCATCGATCTGCTGGCTGTCTTGAACGCCCTGCGGACAGCGTCGGGAAGCGACGCGGACCGGCTGGTGCCGGAGGCGACTGGTCGGGGATCCAGGCTCGACTGAGGTGGATTGCAGGCCATCTGAACCTCGTCTGGCCTTGAGCAGCACGCTGGCCTGGCGCGCATCACGACGAATTCGGTGTCCGCAATCAACGTGTCGCCGATCCGGAGTCGATCCGATAACGCCCCAGCGGTTAAGCGCCAGCCTGGGCCAGTCTGAAATTGAACTGTCCCCAGTCCCCTTCGCGATCGTATGTAAACAGTCATTTCGAGACAGGGATCCGGAGCCCGCTGGAGGTCGCGATTCTTGACCGTGTCGCTGTTGACGTTTGCCGCGCAAGCGTCCCCGATCGATGGATACTGGAAGGTAGACTGCTCCGGGAGTTTTAGAGTGGAGAATGTTCCATCTGACGTGCCAAGTCGGGACCGATTCCGGAGAAACCCTGTTGGATGTCCACCGCGCGTGCCAGCGCGGCTCGAACATGCGGGAGCACGTTTTCACGTCCGATGTCTCTCAAGAAGTCTGAGCGTGAAAGGAGACGAGAGGGTTGTTCTCTGGCTCCGCACAACACGAGACTCCTTCCCGTCTTGTGCAGCCGTTCATGAAATCGCTCGAGCGCATGTAAGCCGGTCGCATCTAGAGCCGTCATATTACGCAAACGCAAAATCACGACATCTCCAAATCGTGTCAAGTCTCTGGTCGTCTCGGCGAGCTTTTCCGTCGTGCCAAACAAAAACGGACCATGGATACGCAATATGGTCACATTCGACGGGATCTCCTTGTCTTGAAGAATATGGGCCTTGCCATCCTCTAAGTATTCTGGTGTGACGGTCGCCACCGTCGTCGTTTCAGCGATGCGGTAGATGTACAGGAGGGCGGCCAGGGACATCCCGACGCCAACCGCGACCGTCAGGTCCGCGAACACCGTGAGTGCGAACGTAGTGATCCATACCGCGATGTCCGTTCTGGACAGCTGAAGAATTGTCCCAATCTCTCGCCACTCTCCCATGTTGTACGCGACCACGAATAGCACCGCCGCTAGGGTGGCTAATGGAACGAAACGGGCCAGAGGCGCAGCGAACAGAAGAATTGCGAGCAACGTCAGCGCATGAATCATGCCCGATAGCGGGGTCAATGCGCCGGATCGGATATTGGTTGCCGTGCGGGCAATGGCCCCTGTCGCAGGTATGCCTCCGAACAGCGGCGACACGATGTTCGCCACACCCTGTGCGACCAACTCGACGTTCGAATTGTGGTGGTCGCCGCTCATTCCGTCGGCCACCACCGCCGACAGCAAACTTTCAACAGCCGCGAGTAGCGCGACGGTAAACGCAGATGGCAGCAACAGCGGCACGTCGGCGAATCTCAAATGGGGGAGTGAAAGGTGAGGAAACCCGACTGGGATGCCACCGAACCTGCTGCCGATTGTCTCGATGGGCAGATGGAGTGCGGCCGTCACCGCGGTCGCGAGTAATAGGGCGACGATTGAGCCAGGGACTCGCTTGGTCAAGCGGGGCCAGCCCAGAATGAGGCCCAGTGAAGTCGCCGCCACCGCGACGGCGGGCCAACTGACCGTGGCTGCGTAGCGAACGAGCATCGCTGCTCGTGGCAGGAAATCGCTCGGCACCGCCGGTGTCGTCAGTCCGAAGAAGTCCCTGATTTGGGTGGAGGCAATCAGCAGGGCGATGCCGTTCGTGAAGCCAATCGTGACAGGGCGAGGAATGAACTTGACTGCAGCTCCGAGACCGGTAAGACCCATGATGAGCAGCAGGACGCCAGCCATCACGGTCACGAGGGCGAGCCCTGCGACACCAAACTTGAGAACGATGCCTCCGACAATAACGACGAAGGCGCCCGTCGGGCCTCCAATCTGCGTGCGGGACCCCCCAAGTGCCGAGATCAAAAACCCTGCGACCACCGCTGTGTAAAGACCGGCTTGCGGCGAGACACCCGACGCGATGGCGAACGCCATGGCCAACGGCAGCGCGACCAGGCCGACGGTGACACCGGCCACGAGGTCATGCGTGAAGTGTCGGACGGTATAGCCATCGAGACATTCGACGGAACGAGGTATCCATTGCCCGGACAGCGTCATCGTGTTTTCTCCCGTGGCCCCTCAATCTCGCCGAGCATCGCGAGCGCCTCCTTCAAATGAGCCTGAAAATATCGCCGCATTAGATACAAGACCTTCGAGATAAGGGGGTCTCGAACCGAGTAAAACACCTGGTTGCCGACTTTTCGATTTGAAACAAGCTGCTTGGCCCGCAGTACTGCGAGATGTTGAGACACATTCGCCTGTTCCATGCCGAGCTTGTCGATGAGTGCTCCCGCAGACAACTCTTTGTCGTTCAACGTTTCGAGAATGGCGAGGCGGGTCGGATGGGCAAGCGCTTGAAAGATATCGGCTTTGAAGCGTCGTAGTGCGTCCTGCATAGTCGAATATTAGAATATTCGCATATACAAAAACCACAGGATCGTTTCGACTGGCCGGCTCGGGTGGCTGCTCGTCGCGGCGGAGCCCGCCGCATGCCCCGCCGGCCGCATCTTGATCGGCGCGGATCAGTGCGCGTAATGCCGATGCCAGTGGTCGACCTCCTCGAGAGAACGCCGTATCGCATACACCGACTCCGCCAGACTTACTTGCACGTCGTGCCGATCCGAGACAGTGGCCAAGTGATCTTCGATCCGTTCAATGACGCGTTCGGCCAGTGCTTGCAAAGCGGCGAGCTGGCCCGCCGATGCCTCATCCGGCAGGCCGTCCGGGATTGTTCGCAGTCCCCCGATGAAATCGGTAATGGCTCTTTGGAGATGTCGGCTGGATGCGGTGTCGAACACCGACTCGCCTCGCTCCACTACTGTGGCAAACCTTTTAGAAGTCATGGGCTGGTCCTTTCACAAGGTCATGGGGCAAGACCGATGCCAATCGGTTCACCGATGGCTGCGATACGGGGATCGCGGCGGCCGGGACTGCTTCGCGCCGGGCGGGCCTTTTCGGAGTGCGGAATTCTTCACGAGAGGACGGGAAAACCCCGCGCTCGAAGAGAGCCAGACCGCACCAAGTCCTGTCCATGGCGAATCGCTAAATTCGCACACAATTGACGAACTGCAGCGTATGCGACAGCAACGGCACAGCGGCATTGCCTACGAGAAAAAGGTTGGTTCACCGGACGCTGGGGCGGAGCCGAGTCCTCCTTAATGGAACATGCTCCGCCGCGTCGGTCGGGTCTTGGACGGTCCGCGAGCATGAGATTGCTGATGCGCGAGTCAGCGCAGGTCAGACGTCAGGCGTAGCGTTGCCCAATCTTGGATCGCCGCGAGAATTAGCAAATCGAGATGCACAGGCTGGCGGCGATCTGATTCTGGCACTCCAACAGCGCTTGACGCTCGAAGTTGCCTTTTGTATATTCAATGTAGATACATGGCCGCGACGACGCAAATCGCGAAGTGGGGCAATAGCCTGGGCGTGCGCCTGCCGAAGTCGGTCGCGCTCGAGGCCGATATCGACGAAGGTGACACCGTCCACGTGTCGGTAAAAAGCGGGGCGATCGTCATTCGGCCGAGTCGGCCGACATACTCCCTCGACCAGCTCGTTGGGAAGATCACTCCCCGGAACCGGCACGGCGAGAGCGATTGGGGAGAGGCGATCGGTCACGAAGCGTGGTAGCCCGCAAATATGTGCCCGACGCAGGGGATCTCGTCTGGCTGACGTTCGATCCGCAGGCGGGACATGAGCAGCGCGGCCGGCGCCCAGCGTTGATATTGTCTCCGCGTGCGTACAACGCGAAGGCTCGGTTGGCGATCGCGTGTCCCATCACGAGTCAGGTCAAGGGCTATCCATTCGAGGTGCTTCTGCCTCCGGGAGGCAGGATTGGCGGGGCTGTTCTCGCCGACCATGTGAAGAACCTGGATTGGCAGGTCCGTCGGGCGGTTTTCGAAGCGAAGGCCCCGGCAGAGATCGTGACGGACGTCCGCGAGCGCTTGCGCGTGTTGCTCGGACTCTGAGCGATCTGCATTCTGGACAATTTCTGGACAATTCTTTGCCGAACGCCAGCCAACACCAGGGTTCCACCGGCACGAAGAACCCGCGTTCCAACCTGTGGTTCGCCAAAACACCGTCCGCACGTCGTCGACGCCATTCGCGAGTTGAATCGATCAATCGGCAAAGACCATTTCCGCCGGTACCCGATCGGATTTCGAACGCGGAACGTCTGAGCACCCACAGCTCACGCCGGGTGCGCGCCCAGCATCGAGGCAGGCGTCACGTCGTCCGCTTACGCGGCCTGACGATCGTAGTGGTGATGCAAGCCGCCGACTTCCGGCGTGACGATGAGCGCGCCGGCAGCGGCACTCGCCGGCCTGCCGTCCGGAGCGTCTTTGTTCAGGCCGAGATGCGTGCGGCTTCGATGGTAGTAGGCGAGATAGGCGCGAAGCACGCGACGGAGATGCCTGGGATTGAGGATGATGACGTGGTCAAGACACTCGCGGCGAATGGAGCCGATCACGCGCTCCACGTAGGGATTCTGCCACGGGCTGAGCGGACTCGATACGACCTCAGTGATGCCGAGGCTGGCGATCCGCCGACGCACCTGTTCGTCGTAGATGCTGTCCCGTCTCGCAGCAGAAACCGGGGAGCGGAGTCCTCGGGGAAGGCTTCGACCAGCTGCTGGGCGGTCCACGCGGAGGTGGGGTGCTCGGTGACGTTGACGTGGACGATGCGGCGGCGGTCGTGCGCAAGCAGTACGAGCACGAAGAGCACGCGGCCCGTCAGCGTCGAGACGGTGAAGAAATCCATCGAGACGAAAGCCGAGAGGTGGTTGGCGAGGAAAGTCCGCCACGGTTGGGACGGTGGACGCGCCAGCCGCGCCAGCGGTCGAGACACGGTACGCTCGGAGATCTCAATGCCCAGCTTCCGCAGCTCACCGTGGATCCGCGGGGCGCCCCAGAGCGGATTGGCGCCAGCCATGTCGGTGAGGAGTTGGACGACGGCAGGATCGAGCGGGGGCCGGCCCGCGCGGTTGCGTCCCGAGCGCTGAGTCCACCGCCGACGCAGCCAGGTGCGATGCCTTCGGACGACGGTCTCGGGGTGGACGAGGACTAGTGCCGACCGCCACTGGCGCCAGGCGGTCGCCAGCAGGATCCAAAACATGCGGTCACGGGTGCGGAGGTGAGGCTGCTTCACACGGCGTTGCAAGGTTCGCAGTTGGTGGCGGAGGGCAAGATTCTCGAGGACCAGGTCGTGGTGGCCACGGCAGGCCATGGTGAGGGCACGCAAGAGCAACAAGGTCAGTTCAAACATGTCCTGAGCCTGTCGGGAGTGGCTGCTGTAAGCAACATCGTAGCGATAACAACATTCTGGCGAACGACAGGCACGACGGTGGTGCCTCTTCTGGTGACTTCGGCGGATGGGACTGCGTCAACCACCTACGAAATTGCCGTCACGCGTCAGTAGGCCCGCCCTTGAGTTGGTGCGGAAGAGGAGAGGTGAACTCCCTGTCACCCGAACGCACCGCGTTGTTTTCGAATGAACTTGAGGAAGAGCGAGTAGGAATGCGGCATGTTGAAACAACCGACGGAAGCAGACTGTCAACCCGAGCTGGCAGACCCATTCGCTATGCCTCCCGGAGTCGCCCTGAGGCGTACTTGTGCAACAGACTCGCGATCAGTGTTTGATAGGGAAGAGGCGGCGATCCTTTTTGAACGTCGCCTTGGCGGAGCGACTGTATCGGCTCAAGACTCGTTTAGGCGCGCGCGCAGATCGCCACTCGCCGCGCTCAACGGAGTCGAGAATGTTCTTCTCGTAAGTTTCAAGCTTCATGATCGTCTGGCTCCTCTTCCAGGTCCTGCTTCGTGGCCTTGCGACTTGGAATGATCGTCTTCAGCGCGACCAGCCTATTCACGCCCCTCGTGGCACGAAGAGCTTCATGTCATCAATTGACATTACATACTAGTCGTGTAATATGTACTATGCGTGATTCACTCGTTTCGAGACGAGACCACGGCGGATCTGTTCCGCGAACGAAATACTCGTTCCGCTCGCCGAATCCCACGTGAGTTGTGGCGAGCCGTCCAGCGGAAATTGAACTTGATCGATGCCGCCGTTCGCCTCGATGATCTCGTCGTTCCGGCCGGCAACCGTCTTGAGCTACTGAGGGGCGATCACGCCGGCCGTCACAGTATTCACGTGAACCAGCAGTATCGCGTCACGTTTCGATGGGAGAACGGACATGCCTACGAAGTCCGCGTCGAAGACCATCACTAGGGATCCCAACTGGCTGGGTCCAGCGATTCCACCTGGCGAGCTCCTTCTCGAGGAGTACCTCAAACCGCTGGGTGTCGGGCAGATTGAGGCGGCGCGCAAGCTGGGGATCTCCCTCAATCGATTGAACGAGATCGTTCTCGGTAAGCGCAGCATCACTGCGGACACCGCGCTGCGGCTCGGACGTCTTCTAAAGACATCACCTCAGCTCTGGATGCGTCTACAGGCCGATTGGGATCTCCACGAGGCGATGCAGCGGGAGGCACGGAAAGCTTCCTAGCCAACTGGAGCCTGTGCATGGCGAATTGCTAATTTCCACAGTATTTCTGAATTCGCCATGCACAGGCCCAATATCGGTGAGTTGTCGGAGAACTGTGAGTTGCGGCGGGTTGTCCGATTGAACTCAGGCTGCCGTGGCGGGCGTCAGGAGGTGCCACCGCGCGCCAAGAACAATCGATCGGAGGAGGTGGAGCAGGTGTAGGATGTGGCGAATCCGCGGAAGCCGACGCTCAGATTCCAGTCGATCTTTCCGGCGCGACAGCATCCTCGTTCCGAGCGACCACCTGAAATCGCAGTTTATGGAGGTTGAAATGCCGGAGACTACGCCTAGCTCAATTCCGCCAACACCGCCGAACTCACCTGTGACCCCTCGTGGGCCGAGCACGAGGACCGCCAGCACCTTGACTTCCCTGAGCCTGCATCAGGACCGCTACGTGCAGATCGTCAACAAGGTCAGCAGAAATGGCCTGCTGGCTGGAAGCTGGGGCACCAACGCAGGCGACCGGCAAGTCTGGCAGTACCCGCTCACCGAAGTCGGTCCGAATTCCCATGGTTTCGAATGGATTCTCTTTCCGACGTCCGACGGGTCGTATCTGATCGTGAACAGGGTCAGCGGCTTCTGTCTCCTGGCTGGCAGTTACGGCGAAGGCGACGATCGACATGTCTGGCAGTATCCGGCAAGTGAATTGGGAAACCACAATCCCGATGGATTCAAGTGGGGAATCGAGCAGGACGGTGACGCGTATCGCATTATCAACAGAGCCAGTGGTTATGCGCTGCTTCCCGGAGGTTACGGCGCAGGCAACGACAGGGCGATGTGGCAATACCCGCTCAGCGAAAGTGGGCCCAACCCTGAGGCGTTCCTGTGGACGTTCACAGCCACTGACCCCTTGGTGGTTCCTGCTCTGCAGCCGGGAGAAGATGAGGGAGTGAAAGCCGCCGACATTCCGCGGTTGACGTCGATGGATGATACGCCCGCGACGAAATCAGATTCCTGGGTGGTGGCCGAGGTTCGCATTCCGTTCATGTACGTCAACGACGGCGCCGTCTCGTTCCAACTGCACTCGAGTCCCTACTACATCTTGAGCCGGCAGCAATACTGGAAGCGCGCCGGCGTCAACGAATATGACGGGGCGCTCAAAAAGACCGAAGTGCAACTGGTCAAGACGGGCATCACAGAGACGTCTTCGCGAAGCATCGAGAACGAGCTGAAAATCACCATTGCGGCCGACGCCAGCTTCAGCTACGGCGCCGCGTCCGTTGCGCTGAAGACGGAGATTCAAAACACGCTCAAAGTGTCCGAGAGTACGAGTCAGTCAAAGACCCATGAAGAGCAGAAGACCGTGACGGTGACGGTGCCCGACTATCGCTGTCGGGTCGTGACGTGGCTGCTCGCGGAGAGTTTCAGTCTGTGGAGGTCGGATCGCCGCTCGATGGTCGGACAGGCATCAGAGGCAATTCTCGACGGCAATGCGATCAGCGACATTTATAGCGAGAAGGGTCGAGAGCCGACACAGAAATCCCAGCCTGCCGGTTTAGCCGCGGCGGTGTGAGGGACGGGTGGATGAGGGAGCGTTTCTGCAGTCCAACAGAACTCCAAATACAGTTGGTTGCACGCCCCCGCAAATCCCTGCTATAGAAGCTCAATCACCACAACAGTTGCGGCGCTGTGATCTTCGGGACACGATTTGAACCCGCGCTGGCCTGACTGCCGCCAGTGAGCATCTGGTTCTGGACCGGATGCAGCGGAATGACGCCCGAGCGTTGAAGGAGCACGCTTGGGAAATCAGATCTCTTCACACGTAGCAACGCGCAGCAACAGCCACACCCGCCCTGGATCGACAAAAAAATACGTCGCGTCCTTCGGTTCCCAGTGCAGTAGAGCCGACGCTTACCTTCCCTGATACTTCGGAACCCGGCCTTCGGCTTCCGCACGCCGTCCTTCGATGAAATCCTCTGTCCGATAGAGGGCGGCGTACTGCGGGCCGAGCTTCGAGAGTGCGTCGGCTTCCACCGGACCGACGTACTGGTGCGCCGACGTCAGCGTCGCCTTGATCGACAGCGGCGCGCACGCCGCGATCTTGCGCGCGATCGCGATGCCGGCGTCGAGCGCGGCCTCTGGCGTTGCCGCCATCTGCTGCGTGATGCCCATCCGGTATGAGTCCTCCGCGGTCCAATGATCGCCGGTCAGCATGTAGCGCATCGCATTGCCCCACCCCGCGTCGCGGACGAAACGCACCGTCGCGCCGCCGCCAGGAAAGCGGCCATGTGTGTTCTCATCCTGCCCGAACCGCGTGTTCGCCGCGGCGACGCGGACATCGCTCCCGAGGTAGATCTCGTGTCCGAGATTCCATGTGTCGCCGTGCACCACGACGACGACCGGCTTCGATCGATGCGGCGGAAAGTTGCCGAGCACATCGAGGGTCGGCGTGGCACTCGTCGGGCGTTGTCCTGAAATGATGCCCGCCTGCGCGGCGTCGACGTCAATGCCGCGCGAGAAGTGCTCGCCGTGGCCGAAGAGCACGAGCGCACGGAGCGACGCGTCGTGCTCGTATAGGTAGTAGGTCGCGGCCAGCCGCAGCCGCGTCGGCGGATCGATCCGGTTCTGAATGAACGGGCGGTTTGAGGCCGACGAGCACGATGTCGCCGCGACGCTCCACGGTGACCGTCACCGATGGCCCGAGCGGCACGTCGGCGAGCGTCGTCGCCTGCTCCGCCGGCGGCGGCTGACCCTGCGCGCGTGCGGTCGCGGCCACCGCGAGCATGGCCGTCCCCTTGAGAAGCGCACGGCGTCCAACCATTCTGGGCGATGTGTTGTGCATCACGTCCCTCACCGGATGTTCTGTCGATTACCGCGACGGCTGATAGCCAATGGCCTGCTCGACCTGCGCGATCAGCGACTGTGCGTCGCTCACGATCGCCTCCCGCTCTTTCTGGCCGACGGGAACGATCATCATGCCGTCGGGCCCGACACGGTTGATGAAGACGAACGCGCCGCGCGCGCCGCCAATGTCGGTGTCGGTCAGATTGGGCCCATAGAACATCAGGTGCGGGCTGGAGGTGGTGCGCGTGACGCCACCGTGCTCGTCGATGCGGTAGCGCATCGGCGACAGCATGTAGGCGACGCCGGCCCTCGACGGCGCGTGATACTGACCGCTCTTGAAGCGCTCCATCTCAATCGCCTCGATCTCGGCGCCTGACTTGCCCGACAGTCGCAGCCGCGCGTCTTCGACATCGAGGGACAGGAGCGAGCGGGTCCCTTCCGCATCCCAGCACACCGGGAACAGATCGCCGGCGCGGCGGCTGACCACGCACGCGAAGGCGTTGCCGCCCTTCCTCGCGATGGCGTATCCGCTCTTGTCGAGAACCCAGACCGTGGCGTCGTCTCGGAGGTGCTTCGGCGCCGCGCTCAGGGCCAGGTCGATCTCGAGCGCGCGCGGCAGCAGCGGATACTGCGGCGACTGCGCGAAGCGTGCGCCGTCGCCGGCGCCGCCGGCTGATTGCGCCGCGCCTGCCGCCGACAACGCGAACATCAGAACGATCGCCGACCAGACCACACGTGTGCTACGCATATCGCTCTCCTTCGTCCGCCTGCCACTGCTGACTGTTCAGTGCGTCCGACCGAGGGACGCCGCTGTGGCTTCGAGAATTTCGTCGGACAGGCGTGGATCATCCACCGCGCGAGAAAGCATCAGCGCGCCGACGAGTCCTGCCATCGTCGCCAACGCCTTGCGCCGCCGCTGCGCCGCCGAACGGCCGGTCCGCACCCGCGCCAGGACATCGATGCGCAGGCAGAGCCCCTCGGTGAAGGCATGGCGCACCGATCGCGGCTGCCGCACGACATCCGCGCCAAGCGCGGCGACGAGGCACCCGTGGCCGGCATCATCGCGATGCCGACGCGTGAGGTACTTGCGAACGACATCGGTCAGCGAGGGGTTCGCGCTGCCGGTCAACCGCTCGAGCCAGCCTTCGCGGCCGAGCACGCGCGTGGTGATTTCGGCGGCCAGATCGTCTTTCGACGGGAAGTGTCCGTAGAAGCCGCCGTGCGTCAGGCCGGCGCGCTTCATGATATCGGCGACACCGATGCCGTCGTAGCCGCGCTCGCGAAAGAGCGTGCCCGCGATCTCCAGAATCTTCTCGCGGTTCGCCGCCGTCTGCTCGCGCGTCACTTTCACGGATGCACCTCTGTTCGAATCTGCGTGAGACTATACATGATGGCCGTCATGAAAGTCTATTCATGACGATAATCATGAAAAATGATCGTGAGGCGGGCATGTCTTCATCACCGGACGACGCGCCTGGGCTCTGCACGACCGGACGGTTGTGGGATGCGTTGTCAGGTTGAAACGGCATCTAACAGGATCCGCGCCACATCGTCAGGACGCTCCAACGACGAGAAGTGGCTGGTGCCTGGCAGGGTGATCCGCAGAATATTCGCTAACGAGCTTGCGACCCGATCGCGCTCGGCAGGCCGAGACCAATCACGGTCGCCGTAGACGATGGTGACCGGCGCCGGCACTTTCGGATAACGGTGCCGCGCGCGGTTGAATCCCTCGAGGCTGCGGTAGATCGCTCGCGCCGCCGTCGAATAGCGTTTAACGACCGCGCATCCTCCATATCAAGCAGTGGCGGCGCCGCCGGGAGGGCTCGATCTCGAAGTGGTCTACGTCGGCATGGGCAGCGAGGCCGAGTTTGCGGGGAAGGATGTGCGCGGCAAAGCGGTCGTGATCTACAGCATCCGATTTCCCGGCGGTAGACGGCAGACCGCTCAGGGCGAGCGCGTCTATCAGCGCGCGGTCGCCAAGGGCGCGGCGGCGATGTTGCCGATCTTGGGGTTACCTGGAACCTTTCAGACCCAGCCGTATCCGGTGGCAGGCGGCATTCCGACATTCGCGCTCGGGATGGAAGACGGGTACCGCCTCCGAGATGAACGGTTTGGCGGCGGCTACCCTGTTCGCATCAGGATCAATTTCCAGATCAAGCTGGTGTCCGGCCTGCACACGGCCACGGTTTGGGGTACGCTGCCAGGCGCGATGGAGGAAACGGTCCACGTCGTCGCGCATGGCCCGAACATGAGCGCGCAGGATCTCGTCGCGCGCAAGGCGGAGCTCTTTGCGAAAACCGGGCTCTTCATCGATGCCGAGCACACCTCGACGCTCCTGAGCCAGGTATCATGGGAGTCGATTCGATGGTCGAACACCTACACGCCGCAGTTCTGGTACGCCGGCGGTTCCTCGAGGCTCAAGCTTCGAGCCGGGGGTCACGACGAGTGACTTCTACGAGTACTTCCACTCGAACGGCGAGACACGACGTAGTGCCCTGGACAGGGCTCGAAGCCACGACGCGCGCGTACGCCAAGATCATCGACGAGGTGAACGCGCTTCCGCTTTCAGACCTCAAGCGGCCGGACGAGTCAGTCCCCACGGGTGCGAGGCCTTAAGAATGGGCAAGTTCCCAACCATGCATCGACGCACGTTGCTGCGATTGTTGGCCGGAGCCTCGGTGACGGGTGTATCGCCGTTGGCCTACCAATCTTCGCGCCGCGACCGGATCGTGATCGCGGGTGGCGGTATTCTCGGCGCAAGTCTTGGCTACCGGCTCGCCAAGCGAGGCGCGTCGGTCACGATCCTTGAACGAACGAGGCCCGCTACCGGTGCGACGGCGAATTCCTTCGCATGGGTGAACGCGAAGAAACAGCCCTTCGACTATTTCAGCCTGAACCGTCTCGGCATCGATGCGTGGCGTCAGATTGACCAGGAATTGCGCGGTGCACTCCCGATCGTCTGGGGTGGCAGTGTCGAGTGGACGCCGGACGCGGCGCGTGCGGAAGGCATGAGGGAAGCCGTTCGCCGGTACGAGCAATGGGGGTACCCGATCAATACGATCGACGAAGCCGTGCTTCGCGCGCTCGAACGACACATCGTGCCCGGGCCTGTCGTGGCGGCAGACTACGCGCCAGGCGAAGCGCACATCGACCCGGTCGGCGCGACCGAAGTGATGATGGCCCACGCCGCACAGGAGGGCGCGCGTGTCGAGTATCCGACGGAGGTCACCGGCCTCGACGTGCAGGGCGGGCAACTGCGCGCGGTCCGGACAACCAACGGCGATGTCGAAGCCGACGTCCTTGTCATTGCGTGCGGAGTCGACACGCCGAAAATCGCGGCGATGGCCGGACTGACCGTGCCGCTGACGAGGAGCCCGGGAATCCTCGTCCACACGGGTCCTCATCCACCAGTGGTAGGACGTGTCGTCATGTCGCCGATCGGAAATATCAAGCAGAAGCCTGACGGTCGCATCGTGACCGGCCTGGACTTCGGACCCTCGAAGACCGAGGACACGTCTCGTGAGTACGGCGAACAATTCTTGCGCAGGATGGCGGCCGTGCTCCCTCCGCTTCGCGACGCGAGCGTGGAGAAGGTGACGCTCGGCCTGCGCCCGATGCCTGCCGATGGACATCCAGTCATCGGTTTCCCTGCGGGTCGGCGGGACATCTACATCACGGTCATGCACAGCGGCGTGACCCTTGGTCCGCTCGTCGGCCGTCTCGCGGCGGCGGAGATTCTCGATGGCGTGCGGGTCGAGGCGCTCGCACCGTATCGGGTGGAACGATTCACGTCGAAGCGCTCCGGATGAAAGCCGGCACGCCGAGCCTCGATTGACCTTGGCCATGTCGCGCGGATCACGTGCTCGCGTCGCCGCGGCCCTGTTCGTCAGCTGCAGCGCCACCGGTCCGCGCGCGCAAAACGTTCTGCGCGGGACCATCATCGAAGACGTCACCTGCGCCGCCGAACCCACGCAGAGCTACGCGCTGTATCTGCCGTCGACCTACTCGCCCGACCGGACGTGGAATCTGCTGATCGCGTTTCATCCCGGAGCGCGAGGACGGCTGATGGTCGAGAAATACCAGGCGGCGGCCGAACAATACGGCTACATCGTCGCCGGATCCAACACGTCGCGAAACGGGCCATGGTCGGTGTCGGCCGCGGCCGTGCGCGCAATGTCGGCCGATTTGGGTCGGCGCTTCTCGATTGACGAGGAGCGCGTGTACCTGGCCGGCCTGTCGGGCGGCGCCCGCGTGGCCATGCAGGTGGCGCTCGGCAAGAACAACATCGCCGGCGTGATCGCGTCGAGCGCCGGCTATCCCGACAGCCAGCCGCGAAGGTCCGTGCCCTTTGCTGTCTTCGGCACTGCGGGCACCGAGGACTTCAATTACATCGAGATGCGGCTGCTCGACCGTAAGCTGATCTCGCCCCACTACCTCGCGGTCTTCACCGGCGGACACGCGCTGCCGCCGGACGGCGTCGCCCTCGAGGCGATCGAGTGGATGGAGCTGCAGGCGATGAAATCGGGACGTCGCACCCGCGACGCCGCGCTCGTCGAACGGCTGTTCGAGAAACGGGAGCGGCTGGTTGCCGCATCGCCCCATCAGGCCGCCATGGTGCACCTGCTTGACGCGCTCGTTGCGGACTTCACCGGGCTCCGCGACGTGTCAGTGCAGGCGGCCAGGGCGAAGGAACTCTCGAGGCAACACTACGGACGGCGGTGACCGCGTCACAGGAGGCCGTTCCAGATGTCTAACGCTGCCGGCCCAACGAGTCAGAGTCCGAACCGATGGCCCGCCGGACGGCCGCTACGGCTTCTTCATCCGCTGGAAACCCGCTGACATCCTTCTTCGCCACGGTCTCCTCACCGACCCACACCGTGAACTCACCGCGGCCACCCACAACGAGCTCGGCTTCAATCCCGGTCTGTGCTTTGATGAGCGCAGCCACACGGGCCGCTCGGGGCAGGTAGTTTCAAACCTTGCAGTAACGAATGCTGATGCGCTTCACGAGATCCTCCTGCAAAATGAGTTCTTCGGAGAACCGTACAGATCCGGAGCTTCTTCGATAGTCTTATGCGCGGGCACGGCACACACGCCCCGTGAGCCATGACTCGCGATACGCCCAATCTTGAATTGCTGTCCTCGACAATCAACAACCGCAAGACGGGCATGGTCGATCCACTTATTTAGGCGCCTGGTTGAGCAGCAGCCAGTACATCCCCAGTTTTTCCACGGCTTCCATAAATCCTTCGAAGTTGACCGGTTTGACGATGTAGCTGTTAACGCCCAGTTGGTAGCCCTCGACGATGTCTTGCTGCTCTTTGGACGACGTGAGAATGACGACGGGAATGAGTTTGGCCTGCGGGTCGTCCTTGATACGCTTCAACACTTCAAACCCATCGACCTTCGGTAGTTTCAAATCCAACAGGATCAATTTGGGCACGTTCTCGACCTGCTGCGCGGCGTACACGCCCTCGCCGAAGATGAACGAGAGTGCTTCGGCGCCGTCACGGACGACTTTGATCGAATTGACAATATTGGCCTTGCGCAATGCGCGCAACGTCATATCGACATCGTCGGGATTGTCCTCGACCAGCAAGATTTCGATTTCACCGGAGTCGCTCATGCCTTACGTTCTCCCGCCAGGGTGAAATGAAACGTCGCTCCCCTGTCCAATTCCGCCTCCGCCCACGCGCGTCCGCCGTGACGACGGACGACGCGCTGCACGATAGCTAGCCCCACGCCGGTGCCTTCGAACTCGTCCGTCCGATGCAGCCGCTGAAAAACGCCGAACAACTTGTGCGCATACGTCATGTCGAAACCCGCGCCGTTGTCTCTCACGAAATACACATCCTCGTCGTTTTCTCGGTGGCACCCGATCTCGACCACGGCGAGCGTGCGGCCTCGCGTATATTTGATCGCATTGGACAGCAAGTTGATCCAGACCTGTTTCAGCAAGGCCGGATCCCCGTAACAGCGCGGCAGATCGCCGATCGTGATCTCGATCTGGCGACCATCGCATTGCGGATTCAATTCGCTGAGTACCGCTCTCACGAGCTGTGCCGTGTCCACGATGCGCCCCTTCATCGACTCCCGGCTCAAGCGCGAAAATGCGAGGAGATCGTCGATTAGACGACCCATTTGCTGCCCGCCACTACGAATCCGCTCGAGATATTTTTGGCCTGGCTCCGGCAGTTGCCGGCCGAAATCCTCCAGAACGATGCCGGCAAATCCGTTGATCGCGCGCAACGGAGCGCGCAGATCGTGTGAAACGGAATAGCTGAACGCTTCTAGTTCTTTGTTGGCGATCTCGAGTTGCTCGGTGCGTTCAACGACGCGTTGTTCGAGCGTGTGATGAGCGTGGTAGAGCTCCGCTTGTGCCTGCGTCAATTCGTCCACGTCGGTGTTGGTGCCGAACCATTGCACGACGTGTCCGGCCTCATCCTTGATCGGAACTGCGCGAGTGAGAAATCGGCGGAATCGTCCATCCGCGGCGCGCAACGGGAATTCCATTTCGAAGGCGTCACCGGCGGCAATCGCAGCGGGCCAGTCCGTCATGACCTGCGGGAGGATTGTTGGATCATGGACGCTCTGCCACCCCCAGCCTTCCATCTGTTCCGGCGTGGTGCCGGTGTAGTCATACCAGCGCTGGTTGTACCAATGGACGAATCCATCCCCGCGCGCGACCCAGGCCAACTGCGGGATCGAATCCGCGAGGGTCCGAAAGCGCTCTTCGCTTTCCCGCACCTTCCCCTCGGCCTGCCTCCGCTCGGTGGTGTCCGTGGAAAGCACGAGAATGCCTTCCGCGACCGGCTGGCTTCTCACGTCGAACCATCTGGTAGTGCCGTCCGGAAAAAGAAATTCCCACTCGCCATCTTGGACGATGCGTTCTTCCATGCTGCGCCGGAGCTTGGTGAAACCGGCGTTGGCTTCTATCCCGGGCCATGCCTCGAGCATGGTCCGACCCAACAGCTCGGTGTTCGGTCGACGGTTATGCTTCTCGGCGGCATCGTTGAGATAGAGGTAACGCCAGTCGAACCCGATCAATTGACAGCCTTCCATGACGTTGTCGAGCGTCTTTCGAACGCTTTCCTCGTTGGCGAGCCGCGCCGCCTCCGCCATTTTTCGTTCCGTGATGTCACGCGCTATTTTCGAAGCGCCGATGATCTTTCCCTGGTTGTCGATGACCGGTGAAATCGTCACGGACACGTCGACACGCGATCCATCCTTTCGCAACCGGACAGTGTCGAAATGCTTCACGCTCTCGCCGCGCGTGATCCGAGCGAGAATTTCCCTCTCGTCACGCACGAGCTCTGGCGGGAACAGGATTGTGGTTGACAGTCCGATCACTTCCTCGGCGGAATAGCCGAACAGTCTCTCCGCTCCTGGATTCCAGCTCGTGATGATGCCCTCTAGCGTCTTGCCGACGATGGCGTCATCGGACGAGTTGACGATGGCCGCGAGACGCACCCGTGCTTCTTCCACCTGCCTCCGCTCGGTCACATCGGCGCCCGAACTGAGTGTACTGACCATGCCTCCTTCGTCATCTCGAATGAAGGTGGTACGCCACTCGATCAGCCGCTCGTCACCGGACCTGGTGACGATAGGGTTCTCCACGATGGAGTCGTCTCCGCCGTGGACCTGGCGTAATTTTTGTCTGGTTTCATTCCGTATCCTGGCGGGTACGCATGCGTCGATGAAGTCGCGCCCAAGCAAAGCGTCGGCTGTCCATCCGAAGACGGAGCATGCGTGACGATTCACCATCGCGATCCGCCCTTGCATGTCGAGCGCAAGCATGATGACCTGGGCCGCATCGAGATACTGCTGCATCCGGTCCCGCTCGCGTTCAAGCTCGGCGGCCCGCGCCCGGGCACCGGCGGCACGCTCGAGTTCGACGGTTTGCTCCAGGAGCGCCCGTTCGACGCGTTTGCGGTCGGTGAGGTCGCGAATTGAGCTGCTGACAAGCAGCCCTTGTTCGGTCTTGAGCGGACTGAGACTGATTTCGACCGGAAACTCTTCGCCGTTCTTGCGGAGACCGTACAACTCGAGGCCGGCGCCCATCTCGCGCACGCGCGGCTCGGCAAAATACTCGTCACGATGTTGCGAATGGTGCTGACGAAAACGTGTCGGCACCAGCATCTCGATACGCTCGCCCAGAAGCTCGCCACGGGGATAGCCGAACAGCCGTTCGGCTTGGGAGTTGACGAGCATGATCTCGCCCGTCTCGTTGACGATGACGATGGCGTCGGGCGCCGATTCCAAAAGCCCTCGGAACAGAGAGTCTCCCCAAGCCAGGGTCGGATCGAACTGTTTCACGCCCGGCCTTGCGTGGAAACACACACGCAGGAAGGAGGCGTTCCAACATCCGTGGAAAAGGCTTGGGCCGTCACGCCGGCGGACGGCAGCAACAAAATCTGCATGGCTGCAGCTCGTAATCTAGGCACGAGTCTGTATACGCCGCAAACAGGTAAGACGAGCGACGTCTTCAGTTTATCGGACTAGCGACTCCAACGGCGAAGTCCGAGAAAATGTGTAGAGATTCTTAAAGAGCGCGAAGCCTGTTGAGGAATCCAAGCACCGCGTAGAAAAGTCAGAATTGCGTTCCGGAACTCGTTCACATGAGACGCTTTAATGGCCGTCATCTGGGCAGTCAGCGTCTCGGGCGCCGTCATCGTCGACTAACACCGAGGTTTGACAGGCGTCTTTTCACGGTTGCGATTTCTCATTGTTTGCCGCGGAGGCGGCGGAGTATAGCAGAGCTAGGCCTAGCTTGAGGCCGTAGCCGAGCACGAGTCGCAGCACGTCGCGGGCGTCCGAGCCGAGCGCCATTCGCACGCCGATCTCCGGCGTCCGCTCGGCGACGAGGAACAACACCAGTGAATACAGTCCGACGACGGCGAGGCCGAGCGCGAGCGCCGCGACGACGGTGGTGAGCCGGGCGGCCAGACGAACCGGGAGAGTCGAGACGCTCACGTGCTCCGCCAGCGTTCGGCTGAAGAACCCCTGCAGGTTGGGGTCGATCCCTTGCAGCACACCTTGAACAGCGTTCATCATCCGATCAGGCGCGTCCGACGATCTGACCAGGATCGTCATACCGCGTCGAACGATTGCCACCGCGGGTCGCGACGCATCGCCAGCCGTCACGCCGCGGCGCAGCCGTCCGATCAGCGACAGCGTCCGCTTCGATCGGTCGACGTCCCAGCCTGGCCCGAGCGCCCGTCCTGCGGTCTCGATTGGCACCCAGACGTCGATGGGTGCGCCGACAAAGCTGCCGGCGAGCGACGCGTCGGCCACACCGACGATCGTGGCGTCGGTGCCGTTGAGGAGCACGTGACGGCCGAGCACCAGTTCCGCGCCGAAGCGCCGGCGCCAGAACGTGTCGCTGATCACGGCAACCAGCGACGCGCTCGCGACATGGTCAGCAGTGACGAAGAAAACGACCTTGGAGCGGTCGCGCGCCGAGCAGCGTCAGGTAGCCCCGTGTGGTGATCTCGCCGAGCAGCTGATCGTTGCGGTTGTCGGCGGCGAGGACGAAGGTCCCCAGGTTCACGCCCACGAGGTCGTCGAGCATCTACGTCCGAGCACGATAGTCGACCAGGTCGGCGTACGAGAAGCGGCTCACCGTCGCGTCGGTGATCGTCCGGCCGACGATCCGTACCACCCGATCGGGCTCGGCGGCCGACAGCGGCCGGAGCAGCACGGCGTTCATCAGACTGAAGATCGTCGTGTTGGCGCCGATGCCGACCGCCAGGGTCAGAACCGCAACGAACGTGACGCCCGGCGATTGTCGCAGCTGACGGGCGGCGCTGCGGACGTCGTGCGTGAAACCTGTCAGCGTGGGCCTGACGAGTTTGATGTGCCGTATGGGTCTCGTTCGTTCGCGATTGAGCCAGGCCCCGGGCGCGCTGGCAATCGTGTCGACCACTGAGCGTGCGAGAAGCCGGACCAGGCCGCGCGTGCCACGTTCGAGATGCGCTTCGCGCGCTTCGTCGCGGAACAACTCGAACAGGGCCAGCCCGTGCGACCGCCGAAACCGGCCCGGGTAGGCGTACATCAGCCACCGGAACGCTGACTCCGCGAATCTGACGTGTGTCATGAGTGGCCTGGATGCGGGATGAGTTTGCGGGCCCGGGCCGCAATCACAAGAACGTCGAGGCGATGCGCTTCGGCAACCACGACCCGACGCCCGAAGGCCGTGACTCTGTAGTAGCGACGGCGCTGATCGTCCAGCTCCGCCACGGGTCGGCGGTCGGACTCCTCGATCAGGGCGGCGTCGATCAGCTGGGCGATAGACCGGTATAGCGTGCCGGGACCGACGTCGCGATGCACACCGCGCGAGGCGAGGTCTTTCTTGATGCCGTACGCGTGACGTTCGCCGTCGATGAGCGCCAGCAGCATCAGGAAGTGGAGCGGTTTCAGCGGCAGCAAGTCGGCGGGCCCGCGCACGCGACGATCGTTGGTCGTCATCCGTTTCGGTCAGTATATTACCGAAACGGTAATAGTCGAGTCCAGTTCACTTCGGCGCGGAGGCCGAACAGCGGTGACCGCCGGCTGTTTCCGCCGTTACTTCCACTACGCGGTGCAGGCCCGCGACGCGGGCCCGGCCGCGCGTTGACCGGGCCGGCGGACGCCGCCTAATATTGCGTTCGTGACGCGGGCGGCCTGGCCGCCGCCGAAATGAGGTACACATGCATCGATCTGATAACCGCTTCTTCTCTGCGCGCCGATGGTTCCTCTCGCGGCTCGGCAGCGGGTTTGCCGGGGTCGGCGCCGCCCTGGGAGCAGGCACCGCCACGGCACTGGCGCAGGGATCGTCGAGCGCCGGATGGCAGCCAGCTCGCCATTCCGAGGACGAGTGGTTCGACAAGATCCCCGGCAAGCACCGCACGTTTCTGGACGTGGTCTCGGCTCGCGGCGTCGGCGACGCGCTGCACTTCGCGTCGAACATCTTCACCACGAGCAAGAGCGGTTACGCGCTCCAAAACAATGAAGTCGCGATCGTTGTCTGCCTGCGCCATGTCGCGACGGCGTTCGCGTTCAACGACGCGATCTGGAGCAAGTACGGCGCGTCGATGTCTTCGCAGACCACCGATGCGAAGACCAACGCCGCCCCGACGAGAAACCCATACAATTCGGCCGAGTCACGCCGCGATGAAACGTTCGACGCGTTGATCAAGCTGGGCGTCCACTTCGCCGTCTGCGACAAGTCGACGCAGGGCCTGGCCGGCAGCCTTGCGCGCAAGACCGACGAAAAATCCGACGCTGTTTATAAAGAGATGCTGGCCAACGTGATCGGCAACTCGCACATGGTGCCGTCAGGGATCGTCGCGGTCGGGCACGCGCAGGAGCACGGGTACGCGTACGCGTACTGCGGATGAAGACTGTGCGCGCCGGTCTATTTTCAGGAACAGGCGCAAAAACGAAGGTGGGTCCCGGGTCGTCTGGGCGGCTTACAGGCGATCGACGCGCCTGCCCGCACCGCTTCGCGCCGGACTGGTGCGGCCACCATCGGAGAACACGTGCCTTCGACCGAGAACCTTGACCGGATCCGCGATTCGCCAAGCCGGAGGGAGCGCTGTCTCAAAATGGGGAATTCTCCCGACGTGCGGGGTGGCGGCGTGATGCATTATTCATAGTACACAACACGTGCCTGGCACCGCGCAAGGGCGGCATCGCTGTTCATGAGGGAGCGCATCATGGCGGAAGCATCGACCTCGGGTAGTCGTCCGATCAAAGTTGGAGTCATCGCGGATCAGACCGGTCCCCTCTCGTTCGTTGGCCTCGCCAACGCCAACGTCGCCCGGATGGTCGTCGGCGAGATCAACGCCAAGGGTGGGCTCCTGGGGCGCCACCTGCAGTTGTGTCTCGAGGACGGAGCGACCGACGACGCCGTGGCGGCGGCCGCGGCGACGAAGTTGGTCCAGCAGGAGCACGTCGACGTCATCGTCGGCGGCATCTACAGCTCGACGCGGCAGGCCATCAAGGGACCAGCGGTTGCCACGGGCCGGACGCTCTACATGTACCCGGAGCAGTACCGAAGGCCGGGAAGCCGACCCGCTCATCTTCTGCACCGGGCCGGTGCCGGCGCAGCAGCTCGATCCGTTCATTCCATGGCTGATGCAGACGACTGGCGCCAAGCGCTTCTATCTGCCGTCGGCCGACTACATCTGGCCGCGCGTGATGAACGCCAGGGTCCGCGAACTGGTCACGGCCCACGGTGGAACCATCGTCGGCGAGGAGTACCACCCGATGGACCACATGGACTACCACGCCACCGTGCAACGCATCATGGCCAGCGGCGCCGACGCGGTCTTCAACACCATCGTGCCGCCGGGCGTTGGGCCGTTCTTCGAACTGCTGCATGACGCGGGTTTCCAGGCCCGCGGCGGACAACTGGTGTGCACCTATTTCGACGAGAACTTTCTGAACATGGTGCCGGCCGCGTACGTGGAGGGCCTTTACGGCTGTCTCGACTACTACGAGACGGTCAGCGACCCTTTCAGCCGGAAGCTGCTCGCGCAATACGACTCGCTCTATCCCGGACACGCCAAGTTCACGGGCGGCGGCGCCTGCTCGGGCCTCTACCGCGGGTTGCAGCTGTGGGCTGCGGCCGTGACCGAGGCCGGATCACTGACGCAGAGCGCGGTCGTGGCGGCACTGGATCACGCGCGGATCAGCGACGGCCCGGGTGGGCCCGCCGAGATGGTACCCGGCCAGCATCACGTGCGCATGCATATGTATATCGCGCAGGCGCGCAACGGTCGCTTCGAGGTCGTCAAGAGCCTTGGTGCGATCGATCCCGACGAACAGCCCGTTGCGGCACAGGCGCCCGTGGTCTGATGCGTCCCGGTCGACCGACCGGTATCAATGCGAACGGCTGGAGTGAGCGACAGCGCGTCGCTCTCCGCTCGACCCTTTCACCGCCATTCCTGCGCCGGCGGCGCGGAATGGCGTCCAGCGCGTGAGGGATCAGACTGCCCGTCGCGCCGGGCCGCCCGTCACCCTGCCCGCCGACACGTCGATGGATGGATCGCCGACCGCGCCTCTGGTGGCGTCGTACGCCGTGACGTTTTCCCGCAACTTCCACTCGCGAGTCGGGAGGTCGAGATGGGGGTGACGTGGAGATCGAAGTCGCCGAAAATATCGAACTTGTGCGTCTTTCATCACGCCTCGTCGTCGCGACCGCGATCGGCTCGCGCTCGGATGGTTGCCTCCAGCGCTGGCAGCGCTGCGAGATCCTTCGGGCGGTTCGTCGCACGCTTGCTCACGATGATGCGGTCGAGAGGTAAGATCCTGACCGGCACGTCGTCGATCAGGCACTGTGGAGCTCGCGCGTATTCGGCTTCGAAATCTGCCAATCCGTGCGCCGTCACTACGACGTCGATGCGCTCGAGGCCGTCGCCACCGATCCCGGGCGGCTGCATGCCGAACGCGGGGATCCAGAACCCACCCGCATCCGCCGCCGACTGTTTGACGGTTTCGTCACCAGCGCGCTCGATCCAGAGATCAAGATCCTGAGTACTGACCGGCGCGCCTTGGAGGACGGCCGCGCCCAATCCAATCACCAGGTAGCGGACCCCGCGGCGGTTCAACGCGGCGAGCAGCGCGCGCTCAGCGGACGTGAGCGCGAAGTCGTCCACGTCGAAGTCCCGCGGCAAGGCGTTGGCTTGGCGTCAACTGGAGGGCACGCAGCGCGTGATAGAGATCCGAGGCGTCCGAATCGGGATGCCGGTCGGCTATCTCGTGCGCGCGGCGCCACAGCCGTTCCGACTCGAGGGCCCACGCGCGCTGAGCGGGAGTGAGGTCCCGAAGCGGGTTACCCGGGAGCGAGGTTTCGGACGATTGCGGCATCGCCTCAATGATACGTCTGGACGCGTCGCGCCAGTGGGGGAAGCGACAAGCGGGGGTTCTCTAGCATCCAGTTTCCCCCGGATCCATGCCGCGACCCCAGAGTCGGAGCTGGCTTCGTGGATGTGATCAACAGCCACACACTGATCGCCATTGCCAACTCCCAGCCGGCGAGTATGCGCGGCCAGCTCATTCAGGCACCGATGTCGTTTCACTGCGAGCCGAAGGTGTCGCGTGGCGAACGCGGCTTATCGCAGTTCCATACATGGTAGATTTCTCGGGCACGACACGATGCCTCCCGACACCGTCTCGTTCCCAGGCGGCTACGACATCACTGAAATCCTCGTCGCCATCGTCTGCGCGGAGCGTCAGCACGTCGAGCAGCTGTCGGTTGGCGAGACGGAGGCCGCTGTCGTTCAGCGCTTCCTCGAGGACCTGGCGACTCGGCACTCGCAGCACGAGGTCATGGGCGACCCCTACCGGCTACGAGGCCAGGAACTGCTGGACGAGCGCCGCAGCCTCCAGAACAGTCACCTGCGGTTTCCGTGGTTCGCGCTGGCCTACTGGTCCTACGGGCTCATCGCCGTCCGATCGGGCATCTCGATCGCACAGTTCGACGGCCCGCATGTCTTCTTTCCGCCGATCCGTGGCGCGTTGCGTGAGCTTGGCATCGACGTGTCAGACGATGACGTGGTGGCGGAGATCGACCGGTTTATTCCGGTCTCGGCTACACCAAAGAGCGTGAAGACCGCGACATATGTGTTTCTGTCGTTCGTTCGCTTTCTGCACTACGGCGCACTGCGCCGACGCTGCACGGTCACGCCCCGGCTGGTGCAGCCCTCGGTGCGTCTGGTCTTCGCTGACGACGACGCGGGTGAGGCGCAGCGGATCGGGACATTCCTCACGACACATGGTGTCGCGATGAGCCAGCAACCGGCCGGCGCCACGCTAACGGCCCCACTGCTGGTAATTCTGTCGCGCAGCGCTCTCGCGTCGGAAGCGCTGTGGCGCAGCCTCGCCGATTGGAAGGCGCGTGGCGCGTCGCCCATGGTGGTGTGCCTGATGTCGAAGAAGGAGCTGTACGCACAGCCGCCGGATGACTGGCGGCGAAGCGTATGGTCGTGGCTAGCCGAAAGCGTGGCCGTGGAGCTTGGGACCGAAGTGGATCGCTACCTGCGTCTGCTTTCGGCGCTCGATCCGCAGGACGCGAAGCAGTGGTGGTGGAACAAGGGCGACGCGCTCGAGGCGGGCTTTGCAGCCGACGTGTTCGGCCTCGGCATTCCCCGGCCGCCGACACGCCGCGCCGACTGCGCCGGCGGCGACCCATATCCCTTCGCGATGGACGTGAGGCTGCTCGGCGGCTGCGATCTGGCAAGCGAGCGCGCCGTGCGAGAAGCCCCACTCTCGCCTGATGCGAAGTACGTCGACTTGTGCGAGCAGCTTGCCGCTCTCCGTCGAAAGCCGAACGGCGAGCCCTACACGCTGCCGTGGTTCGTGATCTTCTATCGAGGCTGGCTGGAGTTTGCGCAGATCCAATCGGTCTTCGCATACTCCGCCGAGGAGCAGCTGCAGACGGAGCGCGAGATGCGAGCGGCGTTGTTCGCGCTCGGGATTGGGGTAGACGACGCGGAGCTTTCGCCGTTCATCAACGCGCTCGCAAATCTTCCATGGCCGGCGAAAACGGCAGCGGTGGACGCAGTCGACGATCGCGCCATCGCGCTTGTGGCCCTCGTTTGGTACCTGAGCCAGTCGGCGCTGGCGCGGACACAGCGCATGCGGCTGCGGATACCAGTGGCGCCCGCGTTCGTGAGCTACGCGAGGCCCGACGAAGCGTTCGCGCGTGAACTGGTGGCGAACGTGGAAGCCAAGGGCGCGGACGTGTGGTGGGACCTGAACGCCCTCACGCTTGGCAGCGCGCTTGACGACTCGCTGCGCGCCGCCGTGAGCGGATCTCGCTATCTGCTGCTCGTGGCAACGCCGGCGGCAGCGCGGAGTGACTACGTGCGGTTCGAGCTGGACGCGGCGCTCCGTCACGGCCTGCGGGTTGTGGCGATCTGCCCGGATGGCGAGGTGCCCTCCGAACTCCGCGTCGTGCTGGGCGCCGCGCCTGCCTCAGTCGATCCCGTGGTGACCGGCGGAGGCCGGGATCGAACGCAGGTGGCGGCCGATGTGCTTGCGCGTCTTGCTCGAGCGCCCGAGCAGCGGTTGGAGTGGCTGTGTTCCCAACCGGTCTATCAGGACCTGCGGCGACGCCTCGCCAACGGCCGCGCGGGTCGTGAGGCGTAACACGCTGCCCGTCTGACGGCTGGTTCGGCTTGTCGTTCGACAAAACCAGCACGGCGGTCTTGCCGTCACCGATCGCGACCGTCCGAGGAATTGATCGCGTAGATGTTCGATCGTTGGTAGGCGGGCATTCCACGCAACGTGCCTTCAGCGACAGGTCCGCAGCATCGACCGTGCGCGGCTGTCCTCGCCAAAACCGTCGCGGGACCATCGGCGCCTTAAGCGCGAACGACTTGGTGGTGTGATTCACGAGTACCTGAAATTGGGCCAGAAACGCCGGGCGCGGATTCGTTCACTCTGCTTGCCCGTGAGGCTGCTAGTCGCCCTGTAGCTACCGTACGCGTCACCGGTGCGCGGAGTTGACACGTGCCGCGAACTCGACGATCGCCGTTGCCCAGCATCACCTCGACTGCGCGAGAAGCGCTTGCAACGGGCTCACATTGGAATAGACTTCCGGTCATGCGAGGTCTCCAATGAGCATGAACGCGCACCGACCGCAATTGGTCGCCCTGGTGATCGTCGTGGCCACGGCCTGGATCGCCACTGCCCAATCCCCGATCCAATCCTGCAGCGCGAAGCCGCAACCCGCCTGGTGCAGCGCTGTCGAGGGCGATCGGTCGGAGGGGTGGCTGGCGCAGCATCGGTCAGAAGTCATGGGCCGCAACGGTATGGTGGCGACGAGTCAGCCACTGGCGGCTCAGGCGGGCCTCGATATCCTCAAGAAAGGCGGCAACGCGATAGATGCTGCCGTGGCCACGTCTGCGGTGCTGAGTCTGGTCGAACCGATGAACGTCGGCATGGCCGGCGACCTGTTCGCCGTCATCTACATCGCGAAGGACAACAAGCTCTTTGCGTTGAATGCCAGCGGGAAAGCGCCAAGTGGGCAGACATTGGCCCACATGAACGAGCTTGGCTATTCATGGAACGCGGCGAATTGGGGGCCAGGCTCCGGGATGCCGCGGGCGGGCATTCTGTCGGCAACGGTGCCCGGCTCGGTCTGGGGTTGGGACGAGGTGTTGCACCGGTTTGGTTCGATGACCTTCAAGGAGACGCTGCAGGCCGCCATCGACTACGCCGACAACGGATTTCCGGTCTCGGAACGGATCGCCAACGACTGGCGCCTTCCGCGAGGACTGTCACCCACGCCGGGCGATCCACGCAAATGTTGCAGCGACGTCGATCCCGACTCCGTCGCCGCCTGGTACATCAACGGGCAGCAGCCGCGTGCCGGACAGCTGTATCGCAGCCCTGACATGGCCAAGACATTTCGCATCCTCCAGGCCAAAGGCCGCGACGGATTTTACAAGGGCGAGGTTGCGCGGGCGATCGTCACCAAATCGCAGAAGTTGGGCGGGACGATGACGGAAGACGATCTGGCCAGCTATACCGGCGAGTGGGTCAATGTCGCGACGACGAACTATCGCGGGTACGACGTCTCGACGCTTCCCCCACCTGCGCAAACATGGGCCACCGACGAGATGCTGAATATTCTCGAAGCGTGCGTTCCAGCCTGGGCTCCCGGACAGACGTTGGCAACGCTTGGCCCGGTCAGTCCGAAGTACTGGCACTTCCTGGTCGAAGCAAAGAAGCTCGCCTATGCGGATCTTCTCACCTACAACGGCGATCCGAATTTCAGTTCGGTTCCGCTCGGCAAGCTGCTGTCCAAACCATACGCGCAATCACTCTGCGCCCGGGTGGACCCTGACCACGCGTCGCAAGGAAAGCCTGGCGCCAACATTTCTGGCGCCGGCGACACCATCGTCCTCTCGGCGGCGGACCGCTGGGGCAACATGGTCTCCTGGGTGAACAGCAACTACGGTGGGTTCGGATCCGGCATCACCGTGCCCGGTTATGGCTTCGTTCTGCACAATCGCGGCGCACTCTTCACACTCGATCCGAAGAGTCCCAATGTGATCGCGCCCCACAAGCGGCCGTTCAATACGTTGTCCGCCGGATTCGTCATGCACAACAATCGACCCTTGATGACGGTCACGCTGATGGGCGGCGACATGCAGGCGCAGGGCATCGCGCAGGTCCTGGTGAACGTGCTCGATCTGGGTGCCAATCTTCAGGCGGCCACCGACATGGCGCGGTTCCATCACAGCCAGGTTCCCAACACGTTGACGCTGGAATCAAAGCTCTTCGGCCTCGTCGGAAAGGCTCTGGTCGCCATGGGGCACAAGGCGCAAGCCACGAATGGCGGTGCCATGGGTGGCTATCAGGCCATCATGTTTACGCCAGACGGTGATTCGCCGGGGTCGACAACCGACGGACAGCTCAAAGGCTTTTATCGTGGGGGATCCGATCACCGGAAGGACGGCCAGGTCGTCGCATATTAGGAAGTCGGTCGCCTGTACGTTTGCCAAAATACGTACGGTGGCGCTCGACGTGTTTGCGCCTTGTCACCGCCTGAGATCGGAGGCGACAATCACGTCAACGTGGTAGCAGCCCGTCCGATGCAGTCACCGTCGTGATCGTCTCGAACCGGCGCCCGGCGGTCGGCCGGGCCCGGTGATCCATGCGGCGTTCTCGCTCACGGTAAGCGGTTCGCTCCGAGACGTCGATAGCTTGTCCAACTCGCCGTGAATACGAGGCGCGCCTCAGGCCGAAAAAATTCGTCGGCTGCGTTATCGGACACCACCGGCAGCGCCTTCGCATAGCCGCGCATAAACGTCGCCTGATCGTCGCTGCGCGGCAGGTGAGCCAAGAATCGCAAGCAGGTCCCGCGCATCCAGCCACCGGCCTGAGGCGAGCTCTCCGGATTCACCGATCGACCAGTTGAACCGATACGGTCCGAGAGCCATGAGCAGCGCCAGGCAGGCTTGAACCTCGTCGAGCGCGCGCGGAAGATACTCGAAGGAAAGCGCAGGCAGGGCGCGTCCGAGGCCCGCGAGCACTGCCGGTTCGCTGCCCTCGACATCAATTTTCACGAAGGCCGGAATGCCGAACGTCTCGATCAAGCAGTCGAGCGTGGTCGTCTCGATCTCGATCTCGCGGTTCCACCGTACGCGAGCGAAATCAGGATCCCGGCCACGGGCATCGCGCCACGTGGTCGCGAGCGTCGTGACCGTCGGTGTGCGCTCGCTGAGCGACAGCAACCTTCGGCCCGCTCGCTCGGCGACTGCTACCTCGACGACTACGATCTCTGGTGATCGTCTGAAGAGCGTGCGCAGCACATGTGCAAAATCTGGCTGTGGCTCTGCCGCCACGACCCGACACTCGAGAGATGCAAACGCACGCACACGATTGCCGACGTGCGCTCCGATGTCGAACACGAGGTCGCCGGCTGCGACGAAATTGGCGTACAGACGCCGGAGCCGTCGCTGGCGCAGCGGGATCGCGTGATACATTGCCAGCGAGCGGGCGAGGCCGATGCCGCGGTGAAAGCGGCTCATGTTCGCACTCTTTGCAGCGCCGCGCTTGAACGCGCCGATGTCCGTGGGGCCAACAGGAGGGACAGTAGTACCGACATGATCGCCCACAAGCGTATTGATCGGCAGGCGCAACATCAATAGCCGCACCATTGCGCGCCACGACAGCGGACTACCGCGATGCGTTGATCGGCCGCATCAATCGTGCATGGTGCTGAGCACACGGTGACGCTCGATCGCGCCGCGAAGGCCGTCGAGACGTTTCGCCTGCTGTGATCGCCGAGGGGGTATCTCCGCACACTTTGTTCGACATGGGACTCGGATCACGTATTCCTGTGACGACCAAGTCGCACACGACTTGTCTTCTCGGGCTGGCGCGGCTGGGACAGGATCTCGACGTAGCCGTCCGTTCCATGCACGCGGATCCGCTGCCCATCCCGAATCAACCGAGTGGCATGCTCCACTCCCACGACGGCCGGCAAACCGTACTCGCGGGCGATCACCGCGCCGTGTGTCATCAAGCCCCCGACCTCCGTCACGAGCCCCTTGATCGCGACGAACAGCGGCGTCCAACTCGGGTCCGTGAAGGTGGTGACCAGAATGTCGCCGGCTTCGAGATCGGCCTTCGCGATGTCCAGGATGACTCGGGCCCGCCCTTCGATGGTCCCGGCGGAAACCGCCAAGCCGACTAGTGCGTCGGCCGGCACGTCGTCGCGTCGATACGACGCGGCGATGGCTTCGCCATCCGACGTGAGCACGCGGGGCGGCGTGAGCGCTTGATATGCCCCGAACTCCTCTTTGCGCCGGCGAATGAGCTCGTCATCCGCCTGGTTCGTGCGCACGACGGCCTGCAGCTCCTGGAACCTGAGATAGAAGATGTCTTCCTTCTCACGTAGTAGGTGTGACTGCACGAGGCGCTCGGCTTCTTTCATCAAGGCCTGCTTGTAGACGAAGTATCGGCTGATCATTCCGTATTTCGGATATTCTCGGTACCCGGCGAATGTCCGGACTCGGTCGATCATCCGCTCGGCTTCTTCGGCCTTCTGCTCTCCGCCCTGCAAGGCTCGCAAGCGTTGCAGCAGCTCGTGTTTCTTTTTCAAGGCCTGCTGCCGCCCTTGCTCGAAGCGCCGCTCGCCGGCGCCCGGTTCGACGTTCTTGATGTTGCCGAGGATCAGGGGCACGAGCGCTCTGGGACGTTCGCTCCAACGCGGCCTCGTGATGTCGATCTCGCCGACGCCGCGCATACCGTATTTGTCGAGCCACGCTTCGATTGCCTGTCGCGCTTCCTGCCCGCCCGCGAGTGTGGGCAGCTCGTTGAGAAAATCCTCATCCTCGACGTGCTGCAGAAAGGCCATCACGTCCGGATGCAGGCGGATCACGTCCGCGACATCCAGAAGCGCCAGCCCCATCTCCGAGTCACGTTGTTCGGAACCGACTGCGTCAGCGGGTCGGCCGCGTTCGTCTCGCCCAGCCACGTCTGCAGCTTGTCGTTCAACCACCACGCGGCCTCCATCCCCGCCATGATCACCTGAATGCTTCTCGGATCGAACTGGACGCGCTTCAGCTCTTTGATGTCAGCCAGGATGAAGTCGAGCAGCGCCGATCCGGACGTCGTCTGGATGTCGCGTCTCGCGGCATCGATGGACGCCTGACTGCGTTCGATCAGTTCGGTGGCGATGGCCGGATCTGTCTCGATCGCGGCGGATCCGGCGCCCGGCGGCGCCCAGGCGGGGCCTTCGTCCGGGAGCGACCGGACGAAGTCGCCGCGGTCGAGGATGCTTTGCAGCGCCTCCCCGATCAGTGGATCGGATTTCCCCAGCGCCGCCAACAGCGCGGCACGGCTTGCGAGCGACGACAACGGCTGCGTGACGTCGACGAACAACCTCGCGCCGGCCTCGGCCATGGGCCGGGGAGTCGTCAGCTGCCACAGCGAGAGCCCGAGAGGCTTCATGGCGTCGGTCATCATCTGCTGATGACCGACCGAGACATAGACATGGTTCTCGCGGTCGCCCGCCGCCGGGATGGGGAACAGCGTGGTGATCGGCCGGCTCTGGACGATCTGGAAATCGTCATCGACAAGGCACCATTCGATGTCCTGCGGGCGGCCGAAGTGCGCTTCGATCCGCCGGCCCAGCTGCGCGAGTCGCACGACTTGCGTATCTGTCAACGCTGGCTGCTGCTGTCGCTCCGCCGCGATCGGATGTTTCCGCGTTCCGCCCGCCGGCGAGGCGTGGATGACCAGCTGCTTGGTGGCGATCGACTTCGCGACCACCTCGCCATCGCGCACTTTGTAGACGTCCGCGTTCACGAGACCGGAGACCAGCGCCTCGCCCAGACCGAAGCTGGCCTCGACGGACGCGACTTTGCGGTTGGAGGTGACGGGGTCGGCGGTGAACAGTACGCCGGCGGCCTCTGCGAACACCATCTGCTGCACGACCACGGCCATGTGGACCTTGCGGTGGTCGAAGCCGTTCCGCAAGCGGTAGGTGACAGCCCGCTCGGCAAACAGCGAGGCCCAGCATCGGCCGACGTGGTGAAGGATCGACGCCGGCCCCATTACATTGAGGCAGGTGTCCTGTTGCCCCGCGAAGGAGGCCGTCGGCAGATCCTCCGCCGTGGCACTGGAGCGGACCGCATAGGCCGCTTGCTCACCGAGCCGGGCGAGCGGACTGGTGATCGCCACTGCGAGATCGTCGGGGACGGCAATCGCCTCGAGGCTCTCGCGGATCTCGGCGCTGACCGCGCGGATCGCCTCCCGGTCGTCCGGCTCCAGGCGCGACAACCGATCGAGCCGATCGTCGATCGCGGCCGCGCCCGCCAGGATCCGCCGGAAGGCGTCGGTCGTCACGCAAAAGCCAGTCGGCACGCAGATGCCTGCGATGCGCGACAGCTCACCCAGGTGCGCGCCCTTGCCGCCAACGACCGCGACCTGCGTCTGGTCGATCTCCTGAAAACCCAACACATAGCAGCCCATCCGCTCACCTTCCTCTCGCGAAAGGCCCCCCGCGACCCGCGTGACTCACCTCGAAGGACGCGGTCGGCCCGGCGCTCCTCGCCACGGTCGAATCCCACGAGCTTCAGTCCACGCTCGACCTGAAGGTGAGTTTTCTGCGCTCTCAAACCCGAAGAGCTGATGTCAGACACGCGAGGCCGCGACGCATTGAAGACTTGCTCGATCTTCCGTTGGTATGAAGCAGAAGTTCGCGCCTGGGCCGTTTGGCAATATTGATCAGCGAATTCTCGGTCGCTCGATCGCCGCAGAGATAACTTTGCACAGTGGAGCGGTGGGTGAAGTGACCCGCGAAAATCCCGCCATGAAAAAACTCGCTGCGGAGTTCAAGAGCGTGACTTCAGACGTTTTTCGTGGAACCAACTCGGGCTAACAAGCCCGATGGCTACTTTCTGGGCTCATACCGCATCGCCACCGCCCCCGAGCCGAACTCCAGCCGGCTCACGAGCTTCAAGTCGACGCGCTTCGATAGCCCCGCGAACAACGTCGGCCCGTGGCCCGCCAGCCTGGGCTGTACCACGAACTCGTACTCATCGATCAATCCCATCTCTGTCAACGCCAGTGGCAGCTTCACCCCTGCCACGAACAGTCCTTTGCCCGACTCACGCTTCAGCTGCTGAACGGCCTTTCCAAAATCCCCGCGCACGAGCTCCGCGTTCCAATCAACCCGGTCCAGCGTGCTCGACACCACAAACTTCTTCGCCGCGTCGATCGTGCGGGCGAAGGGTTCCATCCAATCTGGCCTGACTCCCGTTCGCGCCTGCGGCCGCCACGCTGCCTCCATCATTTCGTACGTCACGCGGCCAAAGAGGAGGGCGTCGGCCTGGACGAGGCTTTCCACCGCGTGACGATGCAACTCTTCGTCCGCGATCATGGCGCGATGATCGCAGCACCCGTCCAATGTGACGTTGATGGAATACCGAAGGGGTCGCATTGCGCAATCGTCCCGCCGATCAAGGATAGTGGGTCTCGGCTTCGGGATCCATTGGCCTTTCTATCCGACAGCGCGCGCGTCCTCTGGCCGAGGGCGAGCCCGGTCGTCAAGCGCCAGACCGTCATCAGGCTTGCGCGTGCGCTGGTCCTGGCGGCGCCGAGGCGTGCCAAAGGCGCGATCGATCCGGACGCCGCGGCCGCTTGCTTGCAGGGAACCTTGGCGGAACTCGCCCGCATGCTTCAGGTCGGAGTAGTGGATGGCCCGGCCACGCGCTGGACGGGAAGCGTGACCGCGCTCATCCGAAAGCTCTTCGCATAACTTTGTTTTGCCGGTGTAGTTAGCATTTGCTAACAATTTCTGAAGTGCCTGAACGGAGGTGCTTATGTTTGCAGTTGACCACGCCGCCACGGCGTTGATCGTCAAGCGCCGTTACCCGTCGGTCCCGATCGCGCCGATTCTCATCTCGGTCCAGGCCATGGAGCTCGCCTGGGTCGGGCTCAACTACCTCGGCATCGAACGCACCACGACGAACGACACCGTCCGCAGCGTCGCCGACATTCACCTGGCCTACATGCCGTACTCGCACTCGGTGGTGACGGCCGTCGGCGCCGCTGTGCTGGCGTGGTTGATCCTGGAGAAGAGGTTCGGCCGTGCGCTGTTGGGGCGTGCCGTGGGCCTCGGCATCGTGTCGCATCTGATTCTCGATCTGGCGACACACGGTCACGACATCGTGCTCTGGCCGGGGCTGGCCACACCGAAGCTGGGGCTGGGGCTGTACGCTGGCGCGCCGATGGCCGCCTTCTTCGTTGAACTGATTTATGGCGTGTTCTGCTGGTATGTGCACAGAGGAGGCCCCGGGTTGCTCGCGTTCATCACGCTCGCAAACCTGGCGAACCTGTCGATCTTGTCACCCGACATTCCCGGCCCCGAGCACTACCTCGCAGGCCGCCCTCTGGTCATCGTGACGTTGATCTTCGTCCAGATCGTGGTCTCGTTGGTGCTCGTCGGTGTTCTTGCGCGCCGCCGCAGCGCGGCCTCGACACAGGTGCGGCACGTTGACCGTCAAGTCGTCGCCCAGCCTCGATAGGAGGACCATCATGGCCGCATGTCATTGCCCGCCAGTTCGGCAGGGCTGGTCCCGACCTTGTGGCGTCAAACTGGAAGTCGCCTTCGCCCTCGCCGTCGGCCACCACCACGGCCAGCATCTTTTTGTGCACGTCAATTGCGGCGATCTGTTATGGCATCGGCCTCTCCTGCAGGAGCGGAGAGCGTGGCTCGTCGCATCAGTCAGGGTCGCAGGCTGTCGTCGGTTGCCAGAACGCAACAACGCCAATTGTTCGGTGAATCACGCACGCTCTGGATCACACACTGGCTCGGCCTCGATTGCTCGATGGTTAATCTCGATCTGGCCGCCCCCGGCACCGCATTGTCTAGTCCCAACGATCTTCATTTGTTCGCGGACCTCGAGGCCCAGCACGACCCAGTTGCGGACATCGTTCAGTGCACCCTCGTACGCCTAGCTGGCCACTTCGTACCGCCCCATCTCCGGACAGACCGTCCGAGTTCCTCTTGCAGTTCCGCCGGTTTCGAGGTCACAGCTCCTCAGGGATAGCGTCGCTCAGAGCATCCTCCTACCTCGAACTTCGCCCGCAGGAGCACCTGTCGTTGCTGGAGGCGAAGCATCGATGTTCGGACGAAGTTCTCCTGATCGGCCTCGCCTTCCCCGGAGCACCGCCGCCGGTTTGCTGCCGAGTTCGCTCGGATTCCGGACCGCCTGCAGGACTTCACCGAACCCTCGCGTCAGCCGGGATGGACGAGCGGTGACTGCCCGACGTGCCGATCGACAACGAATGGTCGGCGGCGACCTGCCGCTTAGCTCCTCGCCGCAATGTCCTGTGCGGTCGCCTGTTACCGGTTAGCGGCCAGTTAGCGGCCGGTTGGTTGTGTTCGTCGTGCGGCCCTGCCATGCTGGCTCCGCGCCACGTCAGCCACGTCGGCGCCTGGAGTGTCCGATCATCGTTCGACATGGCCGGTGCGTGCCGGCGTGTTCGCGGTTCTGGCGATCAGCCTGGCGGTCGGGGGCAGCTCCACATCTATGGCGCCGCCGTCAAGCCCGTCAAAGTCCTCTTGGCCGACGCGACAAAGCGACTCACCGAGAACCACCCCTGGCTCGAAACACATCACCTGTCCGCCGAAAAGGAGCGACTTACATGCAAATCTCCGTCAGCACACTCCGAGTTCAGACCAGCGCCACGCTCTTGTTCATAGCCGCGCTGGCGTCCGTTGAGGCGTTCTCGTCCTTCGGCGTCGCTTCCGCGTCCAGCCCTGTTGCGGTCACCGGCGACGTCTGCAGCCTCCTGTCCGTCGCGACGGTGTCATCGCTCACGGGGCGAACCTATACGGCGGGCAGGCCTCAGACGATCGCCAAGGGCGTGGAGTCTTGTGTCTACGCGGCGGCGGAGGGGTATGCGCTCAGCGTGACGATCTATTCGGCGCCGAACCGATCGACGCTCGACTTACTGGTCGTGGACATCGGCGGGGCCAAATCCGCAACGGCCGTGAAGGACGTCGGTGACCAGGCGTTCGCCTCCCCGGTCGGACTCGTCGCCAAATTCCGCGGTCACCTGCTCGAAGTGGCGTCTCCGGCGACAACTGGTTCGTCCAAGGCCGTGATTCCGGGTTACATTGCAGTGGCGAAGGCCGTCATCGCCGCGGCGCCCTGAGTGTCTCTTCGCGTGAATGTCGCACGCGCTCGAGCCGCCCGTCGGACACCGCATGCCATGTCGCCCATTCGCGAATCCGCGGAGAATCGGCAAGTCGAAACCCGCAGGTGTGGCAGGCAGCGATGAAGGAGATCAAAGCGAAACGCGCACGAAACCCGCGCGCGAATGCACCCGAGATTCGGGCTGTGTTGACGCTGTCCGCAACGCCGAGGAAGATTGCTCAGATCGCGCAAGGCCTAAGCGAACAGCAACTCCATCGGCAGCCCGGAGAAATCCGGTCGGCACCTTCGCGTGGGTGAGCGAATCGAGCGTGGGAGTCGCCCGACGTTTCGCAAGCGCGAATGTCTCGCCATCCCAGCGTAGATACCGATCTCTTGCGATCAGGTACAAGAGAATTTTCACATCAGCGAATTTCCGAAAGGCAATAGATTTAGACGGGCGTTGCCGGCACGACCGCCGTCGCCTCGATTTCCACCTTGGCCCGGTCCTCGAGCAGCGCCACGACCTGCACCAGCGTCATCGCCGGGAAATGCCGGCCGACGACGCGCCGATAGGCCTGCCCGACGTCGCTCGCGCGCGCAAGATACTCCTGTTTGTCGGTGATGTACCAGGTGAGACGAACGATGTGCTCAGGCCGCGCGCCGGCCTCGGCGAGGATCTCGACTACGTTGCGCAGCGCCTGCTCGACTTGGGCCACCAAATCGTCGTCCACGATCTGCTGACGCGCGTTCCAGCCGACCTGGCCGGCGACGAACACCTGGCGGCCCTCGGCGGCAACGCCGCTCGAGAAGCCCGACGTGCGCGCCCAATCCTTCGGATGCAGAATCTCCATGTGGCTCGCCGGTCAGGACGGCGACTTCAGCTTGAAGCGCTGCACTTTGCCGGTCTGGGTCTTTGGCAGCGCGCTCACGAACCTCACCGAGCGCGGATATTTGTAGGGCGCAATCGTCGCCTTCACGTGCTCCTGCAGCCGCCTCACGCATGCATCGTCGGCGGCTACGCCTGCCTTCACCACGACGTGCGCCTGGACGATTTGCCCGCGCTCCTGGTCGGGTGCGCCGACGACGGCGCATTCCGCCACGTCCGCGTGCGACAGGAGCGCCGCTTCGACCTCCGGGCCGGCGATATTGTAGCCGGACGAAATGATCATGTCGTCGGCCCGGGCGACAAAATGGAAGACACCGTTCGTGTCGCGGACGAAATCATCACCGGTCACGTTGAAGCCGTCGCGGACATACGCGGTTTGACGATCGTCCGCCAGGTAGCGGCAGCCGGTGGGTCCGCGGACGGCGAGGTGCCCGATGGTGCCGTCGGCAACCTCCTTCATGTCGTCGTCGACGATTCTGGCCTCGTATCCGGTCACGGGACGGCCGGTGGCGCCGGCCGTCGCATCTCCGAGACGATTGCTGATGAAAATGTGCAGCAGTTCGGTGGTGCCGATGCCGTCGAGAATCGGCTTTCCGATTCTTCTGGTCCAGTCCTGGAACACCGGAGCCGGCAATGTCTCCCCGGCGGAAACGGCCATTCGCAGCGACGACAAGTCGGCGCCCTCGTCCATTGCCGCCATCATCGCGCGGTAGGCCGTGGGCGAGGTGAAGCTGATCGTCGCGTTGTGAGTCTCGATGATGTCGATCATGTTGGCGGGCGAGGCATTCTCGAGCAGCGTGGCGGTCGCGCCGAAGCGCAGCGGGAAGATGGCGAGACCGCCCAGGCCGAAGGTGAACGCCAGCGGCGGGGAGCCGACGAACACGTCGTCGGGCGTCACGCGCAGGACTTCCTTCGCGTAGCCGTCGGCGATGATCAACAAGTCGCGGTGGAAATGGACGGTTACCTTGGGCTCGCCGGTGGTGCCCGACGTGAACCCGAGCAGCGCCACATCGTCCCTTCCGGTTCGTACCGACTCGAACCGCACCGGCTTGTCGAGGGCGACGCGATCGAGTTCCGCATCGTGATTGGAGGTGCCGTCGAAGCAGATGACGCTTCGCAGGAATCTGCTGGCCTTGGCCGAGGCGACCAGCTCGTCGGCGATCCGGCTGTCGCACAGCGCCAGACCAATCTCGGCTTTGTCGGCAATCGTGGTCAGCTCGCCCGCGCGCAGCAGAGGCATGGTGTTGACCGCAACCGCCCCGGCCTTGGTCACGGCGAGCCACACTGCGACCATCGCCGGGTTGTTGCCGGAGCGAATGAGCACTCGGTTGCCGGGTTTGACACCAAAGTCCTCGGCGAGAGCGTGGGCGAGCCGGTTGGTCCAGTCAGCCAGCTCCTTGTAGGTGCGCCGGCGTCCGTTGCCAATCAGCGCGACGTTGTCGCCGAACCCTTTCTCGACCATGCGGTCGGTCAGTTCGACTGCGACATTCAGGTAGTCCGGATATTGAAATTCGGGACGGTCGAGCAACAGGTCGGGCCATTGGTCGGGCGGCGGCAGACGGTCTCGCGTAAACGTATCCACGTGCGCGGTCGGACCCAGCGCAGACGCGGTTTTTCGCATCTCATCTCGCCGGCCGGTGGTGTGCGGCACGTCCTAGTCTCCCGAAAAATTCGGTTTGACCTTGGCGACAAACGCGTCGTAGGCGCGTTTGAAGTCGTGGGTCCGCATGCAGATGGCCTGCGCTTGCGCCTCGGCCTCGATCGCCTGGTCCAGCGTCAGCGACCATTCCTGATTGAGCATGGTCTTGGTCATCATGTGCGCGAAGGTGGGGCCTTCGGCAAGGCTTCGGGCGAGTGACACGGCTTCGGTCTCGAGGACTTCGCTCGCTACGACGCGGTTGAAGAATCCCCAGCGCTCGCCTTCCTCCGCCGACATGATACGACCGGTGAACAACAGCTCCGCCGCCCGTCCGTGGCCAACGACGCGAGGCAGCATCGCGCAGGCGCCCATGTCGCAGCCGGCGAGGCCGACGCGCGCGAAGAGAAAGGCGGTTCTGGCCGCCGGCGTTGCAATACGCAGATCGGCGAAGAGGGCGATCATCGCGCCGGCGCCGACGCACACGCCATCGACGGCCGCGATGATCGGCTGCGGACACGCGCGCATCGCCTTGACGAGATCGCCGGTCATGCGGGTGAAGGTGAGCAGGCCCTTCATGTCGCGTTTCAGCAGCGGACCGATGATGTCGTGCACGTCTCCTCCCGAGGAGAAGTTGCCGCCGTTCGAGGCGATCACGACCGCCTTGATCTCTTCGTCTTCGCCGAGACGCCGGAACCGATCGCGAAGCTCGGCGTACGAGTCGAAGGTGAGCGGGTTTTTCCGCTCCGGCCGCGCGAGCGAGATGATGGCGACGCTGCCGTCGACGCGCCAGTTGAAATGGGTGGGCTGAAGATGTCGCGTGGTCATGGCATCGTCCGTCACTCGTTCGAGGCGGACGCGGCGGACCGCGACGCGATCCGGTGCAGCTGATCGCGCCCGGCCAGATACGGCCTGGGCCACGTCTCGCCGCGATACCCGAGTCGCGCAGCCGCATGCAGCGTCCAATATGGATCAGCAAGATGTGGACGCGCGAGGCAGCAGAGGTCCGCGCGTCCTGCCATCAGAATCGAGTTCACGTGGTCGGGCTCATAGATGTTGCCGACCGCCATGGTCGCGATGCCGGTCTCATTGCGAATGCGATCGGAGAAGGGGGTCTGGAACATGCGGCCATACACCGGCCGCGCCCGTGTCGAGGTTTGGCCCGCCGACACGTTGACGACGTCGACGCCGGCGTCGCCCAGCAGGCGCGCAATCTCGACCGCTTCGGCCGGCGTGATGCCTTCGTCGCCAACCCAGTCGTTGGCGGAAATGCGGACCGAGATCGGCTTCGCCGTCGGCCAGATGGCCCGCACCGCCCGATAGATCTCCAGCGGAAAGCGCATCCGATTCTCGAGCGAGCCGCCGTAGGCGTCGGAGCGGCGGTTGGTCAGCGGCGTGATGAACGCCGACAACAGGTAGCCGTGCGCACAATGCAGTTCGAGCAGGTCGAATCCGGCGCGCGACGCCATCTCCGCCGCCCGCACGAACTCGTCCCGCACCGTGTCCATGTCGGCTCGGGTCATTTCTCTCGGCACCTGATGGTGTGGCGACCACGCAACCGGAGACGGTCCGATGACCGGCCAATTGCCCTCCGGCAGCGGTGCGTCCACTGTCTCCCAACCCAGCTGAGTCGAGCCTTTGGGTCCCGAGTGTCCGAGCTGGACGCCGACCTTGGCGTCGGTTTCGGCGTGGATGAAATCGACGATGCGCTTCCAGGCGGCCTCGTGCTCGGGGGCATACAGGCCAGCGCAGCCAGGCGAGATGCGGCCATCGGCCGACACGCACGTCATCTCGGTGATGACCAGCCCCGCCCCGCCCTTGGCGCGTTCGGCATAATGCACCAGGTGCCAGTCGGTTGGTGTGCCGTCGATGGCGCGGTATTGATCCATCGGCGACACCACGATCCGATTCTTCAGTTGCAGGTCGCGCAGCCGGAACGGCGTGAACATCGGCGGGCGCGATTGCCGCGGCCTCTCGCTCGTGGCCTGCTCCTCGAACCACATCTCGGCGCTTTCGAGCCAGGCCTTGTCGCGCGTCCGCAGATTCTCGTGGCTGATGCGCTGCGAGCGGGTGAGCAGCGAATAGTTGAACTGCACGGGATCGAGGTGAAGATAGCGCTCGACGTGCTCGAACCACTCGGTCGAGTTCCGCGCCGCGCTTTGCAGCCGCAGCACCTCGGTTCTGCGTTCCTCTTCGTAGCGATCAAACGCCGCCGCCATCGTCGGCTCGGTGTGCAGATACCCGGCCAGGGCGATTGCGCTCTCCAGCGCCAGCTTGGTCCCCGAGCCGACGGAGAAATGCGCGGTGGCCGCGGCGTCGCCCAAGAGCACCACGTTCTCGTGCGACCACTTCTCGCACTGGACGCGGCGGAAATTGAGCCATCCGGATCCGCGCCCGGCGTCGCCCGCGGACGCATCGACAAGGGGCGGGGGAAGCAGCCTGGCGTTGGTTGCCAGGACATGCCCGTCGAGGTGCCTCGCAAAGACCCGCTCGCACGCCGCAAGCGTCTGGCCTTCGTCCATCGCATCGAAGCCGAAGCCACGCCACGTGGCCTCCGAGCATTCGACGATGAAGGTCGCGGTGTCGGCGCTGAACTGATAGGCGTGGGCCCAGATCCAGCCGTGCGCCGTCTCCTCGAAGATGAACGTGAACGCGTCCTGGAATCGCTGGCGCGTGCCGAGCCAGACGTATCTGCAGGCCCGCACGTCGATGTCCGGTTTGAACACCTGAGCCAGGGCGCCGCGAATCTTCGAGTTGGCGCCGTCGGCTGCCACCACCAGATCGTAACCGCGGTAGTCGTCGGCGCTCTCGAACTCGGTCTCGAATCGCAGGGTGACACCGAGTCCGCGCGCACGGTCCTGGAGAACGTTGAGCAGCCGCTTGCGGCCGATTCCGCAGAACCCGTGACCCGATGAGCGAGTGACGCTGCCGCGGTAGAAAACGGCGATGTCGTCCCAGTAAACGAATGCCCGCCGGATCGCTTCCGCGCTCTCGGGATCGCTTGCCTCGAGGTTCGCGAGCGTCTCATCCGACAGCACCACGCCCCAGCCGAAGGTGTCGTAAGGCCGGTTGCGCTCGATGACGACGATCTCATGGCTCGGCTGGTGCCGCTTCATGGCGATCGCAAAATAGAGCCCGGCGGGTCCACCGCCGAGACAGGCAATCTGCATTCAGCCTTGCTCCTGCCAGATCGAAGCTCAGGCTGCAGCATATCCGGAGATTGCGCCGACTGGAAACTCGATCTCGTGGGCATTGCCGGCGCCTGCTGATTCGCTTTGGATCCACCGCTGTCGTAGCCAGAGTCCGCGGTTGCTGGTCCGGCCCGATGATGCGAATGCGGACCAATTTGTCGGATCAGGCCGTTGAGTCGTGAAGTCTTTCGACCGGTCGTGCCCTATAGGTAGAGACTCGACCAATGAAATGGAGCGTCACGTTTCGGCCGCAGGGGACATGGCGTCCTGCTGTCGTGCCCGGAACCGAAGAATGAGGGCACAACGCATGAATGTGAAGAGGGTTATGTCGATGGCTGCGCTCGCCTGCGCACTCTGGGCGGCAATCGCGGCGCCTGCGGGGGCGCAGACCGCGACGACGGAGTTGTCGGGGGGTTATCAGTTCACTCGCCCCCCCGATCTCAACCTGCCGCTGGGCTGGTACGTGGATGTGTCCGGCAACGTCGCGCCGATGTTTGCGATCGTGGGCGAGGTGTCGGGTGCGTACAAGAGCGAAACGATGGAGATCGGTACATCGAGCATCGATGCGACGGTCAGGCTGCACACGTTCATGGGCGGCGTGCGGCTGGCTGCGCGCGCCAATCCCAAGGTGGTCCCGTTCGGTCAGGTGCTCCTCGGCGCCGCCCGCTTGAGCGGAGGAGTGACGGCATCAGGGCCGGCGGTCTCGGTCATCGCGGCGACCGATGCCGATACAGAGTTCGCGTTACAGGTCGGCGGCGGTGTGAATGTGATGACGTCGGGACACTTCGGAGTGCGGCTCGGCGCCGACTATCGTCGGATTTTCGTCAGCGAAGGCGGCGAGAATGAATTCCGCCTTGTGGTGGGCGTCGTCATTCCCGTCGGCAAATGACCTGTAATCAACTCAGCTGCGTCTGGCGCCTCCTCGCCAGGCGCAGCTGTGCCTCCTGAAACTCAATTTCAACGGGCCTCCTATGTTACGGAGGGCCGATTCGATGCGCTTCAAGTTCGCTGCCGCCGTCGCCGTCCCGATGTTCCTGATCCTCGCCGGCGGTGCGCGCGTGGCCACCGCGCAGGCGCCGAGCGATCCCTGCGCGCTGGTCACGGCAGCGCAGGTAAGTACCGCGCTCGCCGGCCTCACCGACGTGATCGTGTCGACGGTCCGGCTGAAGCCGGACACTACCCGAGACTGGAATGGACACTACCGAGGCTGGAATGGACACTACCGAGACTGGAATGGCCACTACCGAGGCTGGAATAGATTGCGCCGATCTCTATCGAAGATCAGAAACCGCCACAGTTGATTCGTAGCGTTTCACTCCGACGTGGTTCCAAGGAGTGTGCCGCCGCCGAAGCTCGAATGCACGGGCGAGGCTCCGCCCCTGGTGACGCGAACCGCGCAGTACTTGAATTCAGGAATCTTTCCGAACGGGTCGAGGACGGGGTTGGTCAGCTTGTTGGCCGCGGCCTCGTAATAGCAGAACGGCACGAACACGGCACCTCGCGGCATGCCATCGTCCGCGCGCGCGTAGAGAGAGATCCGGCCGCGGCGCGATTCGATCGTGAGCGTGTCGCCGGGTGCGACGCCGAGCTGCTCGAGATCGAGCGGGTGCACGGACGCGACAGGCTCTGGTTCGATGTTGTCGAGCACGGTTGCGCGCCGGGTCATCGAGCCGGTATGCCAGTGCTCGAGCTGACGCCCGGTGATCAGCACCAGCGGGTATTCCGCATCCGGACGCTCCGCGGCAGAAATCAGATCGGCGGGCACGAACCTCGCCCGGCCCGTGGCGGTGGGGAAGCGCTCGACGAATACCACGGGCTGTCCGGGATCGCCCTCCTTCTCGCACGGATAGGTGACCGCAGACTCGCGCTCGAGCCGGTCCCAGGTGATGCCGGCGATCGAATCCATGCACGTGCGCATCTCATCGAACACAGCGCGCGGATGCGCGTACTGCCAGTCGAGCCCGATGCCGCGCGCCAGCTCGTTGATGATCCAGAGATCAGGACGCGCCTCGCCCGGCGGTTCGATCGCCTTTCGGCCAAGCTGCACCGAACGATCGGTGTTCGTCACGGTCCCGATCTTCTCCGGCCAGGCGGTCGCCGGCAGCACCACGTCCGCGAGATACGCCGTTTCGGTGAGGAAGATGTCCTGGACGACCAGGTGATCGAGCATGCCGAGCGCCTCGCGCGCATGGTCGACGTCGGGATCGGACATGGCCGGGTTTTCCCCCATCACGTACATGCCGCGGATCTGACGCTTCTTGGCGGCGTTCATGATCTCGACCACCGTCAGGCCGGGCTCGGGGTCGAGCTCCATGCCCCAGAGCGCCTCGAAGCGCCGTCTGACGCCCGGGGTGTCGACGGCTTGATAGTTCGGATAGAACATCGGAATCAGTCCGGAATCGGAAGCGCCCTGGACGTTGTTCTGACCTCGCAACGGGTGGAGCCCGGAACCGGGCTTTCCGATCTGGCCGGTCGAGAGGGCCAGCGCGATCAGGCAGCGCGCATTGTCGGTGCCGTGGATGTGCTGGGAGATTCCCATCCCCCACATGATGATCGACGCCCTCGCGGTCGCATACAGGCGGGCCACTTCCCGGATGGTCGCGGCGTCGATGCCGCAAATCGGTGCCATCGTCTCCGGCGCGAACGCCTTGACGTTCTCGACCAGGGCGTCGTACCCCGACGTGCGGTCACGGATGAACGCCTCATCGACCAGTCCCTCTTCGACGATGACATGAAGCATCGCGTTGAGCAGGGCCACGTCGGTATCGGGGTGGAACTGGAGGTAATGGCTCGCGTACCGACCCAGATCGCCGCGGCGCGGATCGGCCACGATCAGCTTGGCGCCGCGTTTGGCCGCGTTCTTCATGAAGGTCGCGGCCACCGGGTGATTGACCGTGGGGTTCGCGCCGATCACGAAGATCACGTCGGCCTTGGCGACGTCGCGCACCGGGTTCGACACCGCTCCGGAGTTGATGCCCTCCATCAGGGCGGCCACGCTCGACGCATGACACAACCGCGTGCAGTGATCGACGTTGTTCGAGCCGAATCCGGTTCGCACGAGTTTCTGGAACAAGTAGGCTTCTTCGTTGGTGCCCTTGGCTGAACCGAAGCCGGCCAGCGACCTCTTGCCGTGAGTGTCCCGAATCGTTCGCAGGCCCTTCGCGGCGAAGTCGAGCGCCTCGTCCCAGCTCGCTTCCCGGAACACGTCGCTCCAATTGTCGGGATCGACGGTGAAATCCTTGTGTTTGGCGATACCGGGCTTGCGGATAAGCGGCCTGGTGAGACGATGCTTGTGCTGGACGTAGTCGAAGCCGTAGCGGCCCTTGACGCACAGACGGCTCGAATTCGCCGGACCATCCCTGCCCTGCACGAACAGAATCTTGTTGGCCTGGATGTGATAGGTGAGCTGGCATCCGACGCCGCAATACGGACAGACCGACTCCACCTGTCTGTCGGCCACAATCTTCCCGACGTCGCGGGCGGGCATCAACGCACCTGTCGGACAGGCCTGGACACACTCGCCGCAGGCGACACACGTGGACTCGCCCATCGGATCGTCCAGGTCGAAGACGATCTTCGACTCCGCGCCGCTGAAGGCGAAGCCGATCACATCGTTCACCTGCTCCTCGCGGCAGGCCCGCACACAGCGGCCGCACTGGATGCAGGCGTCGAGGTTGACGGCGATGGCTGCGTGCGAGAGATCCTGGATCGGCTGATGCCGGGCAGCGAAGCGGGGCCTGCCGACTGCAAGCCGCTTCGCCCAGTGATCGAGCTCCGAGTCGAGCGTGTAGGACGTCTCCGGCACGTCCGAGAGCAGCAGCTCGAGCACCATCTTCTGGCTGGCCACTGCGCGCGGGCTGTCGGTCGTGACCTCCATGTCGTCAGTGGGATAGCGGCAGCACGACGGAGCCAGCACACGCTCGCCCTTGATTTCGACCATACAGGTGCGGCAATTGCCATCTGGCCGCATCCCTTCCTTGTAACAGAGGCGCGGCACGTCGATGCCCAGGCGCGTCGCCGCGTCGATGAGGCTTTCGTCGGCGCGGCCGATGACCGCTGTGCCGTTCAGGGTGAAGCGCACCGGCTTCGCCGCCGATGGTGCCGCCGGGACCCGACCCGTGACTGTCTCTACAGCCACACGCTCTCCTTCATTTGAGTTCCTGCGAGAAGTACTTCATCACCGAAAGCGCGGGGTTCGGCGCCGCCTGTCCCAGCCCGCAAATGGACGCGTCCACCATCGCCTGCGACAGCTCTTTCAGGAGCGGTTGGTCCCAGCCGGACCGCTCCATGAGCGTGAGCGCCTTCGCGGTTCCGACGCGGCAGGGCGTGCACTGGCCACAGGACTCCTCGGAGAAGAATTTCATCAGGTTGCGCGCCGTACCTGTCGCGCTGTCGTGATTGGAAAGGATCACGATCGCGGCCGATCCGATGAAACAGCCGTACTGGGTGAGCGTGTCGAAATCCAGAGGAATGTCGGCCATGGACGCCGGCAGGATGCCGCCGGAGGCGCCGCCGGGCAGGTAGCCGTAGAAGGTGTGGCCGTCGAGCATCCCGCCGCAATACTCGTCCATCAACTCGGTAACCGTGATGCCGGCCGGCGCGAGATGCACGCCGGGCTTCTTGACGCGGCCGCTCACCGAAAACGACCGGAGTCCCTTGCGGCCGTGACGGCCATGACCGGCGAACCAGCCCGGACCGTTCTCCAGGATCGCGCGCACCCAGTGCAGCGTCTCCATGTTGTGTTCGAGCGTCGGCCGACCGAACAACCCGACCTGCGCCACGTAGGGCGGACGCAGGCGGGGCTCACCGCGCTTGCCCTCGATCGACTCGATCATCGCGGACTCTTCCCCGCAGATGTACGCCCCCGCGCCCCGCCGCAGTGTGATCGGCGGAATCCGGCATGGCGGGTTCGCCTGCAGCGCCCTGATTTCTTCCTCCAGAATCTCGCGGCACCCGTGATACTCGTCGCGAAGGTAGATGTAGATTTCGGCGATCTCCACCGCCCAGGCCGCGATCAGCGCGCCTTCCAGAAACCGGTGCGGATCACGCTCCAGGTAATAGCGATCCTTGAATGTGCCCGGCTCGCCCTCGTCGATGTTGATCGCCATCAGCCGCGGTGCGGCCCCGGCTGCCACCGTTTTCCATTTGCGGCCGGCGGGAAATCCGGCGCCGCCAAGACCGCGCAGGCCCGAGTCGTCCATCGCGGTGATGACCTCGTCGCGCGTTCGGGCGCCCTGAGCCAGGCGCCGCGCCAACTCGTATCCGTCGGTCTCCCGGTAAGCGGCGTAGTCGATGTGGCCCGGCGTCACGATGTTGAGATGCGGGTGCCAGGTCGTGCTGTCTCGTCGCGGATGCTTCACGGCGTTGGCCTGAACCAAAGCGGCGACTTTTTCGGCGGTCGCGTGCGGCACCGGATTCTGGCCGACGACCGCGACTGGCGCTGTTTCGCACCGGCCGACGCACGGGACATGCAGCACGCGAACACCCTGACCCAGAACGAGCGGCAATTGTTCGAGCAGTCGATGCGAGCCGGCCATCTCACAGGCGATGGAATCGCACACGCGGACGCTGATTGCGGGCGGCGGATTGCCCTCCTTCACCACGTCGAAGTGGTGGTAGAACGTGGCCACTTCGTAGACTTCGGCCATGGCCATCTTCATTTCGGCGCCAAGGGCGACGAGATGAGCCGCGGACAGGCAGCCGAAGCGGTCCTGGATCTTGTGGAGGTGCTCGATTAACAAATCTGGCCGGCGGGGGGCATCACCGAGCAAGGCCTGGACGTCCTGAAGCGCCTCGGGATCGACTCGGCGGCCTTTCGGCGCCGAGCGCGCGCGCTTGAGCGTCTTTTGGGTCTTCGGCACCTGTTTATTCTATGCCCATCAACACTGGGGCACGTGGGTGCGGGCCCGAGCCCGGACCGCCAGCGCGTGCCGCTCAGGCGACCCGGTTTCGTGCCTCTTCGTGCTCGAACTGGTACACTGAACCGATCATGCGTGTTGAGCTTCTGGGCATTGCTCGCGAGCGTGCAGGCGTTGCCGAACTTCAGCTCGAGGCCGATACGTTAGGCCAGCTGCTGACGGCGCTTTCGGCCAGATTTCCTGCGTTCTGCGAATTGATCGCCGCCGATCGACTGGCGCCCTCGCTTGCGGCCAACCTCAACGGCGACCGGTTCATCAGCGATCCCCGCACGCGTCTCAACCAACGTGATTCCGTCCTGATCCTGTCCGCCGACGCCGGAGGCTAGCGTCCGTGGCCACGCCAGCGCCGTTCGGTTACCACGGCTGCTATCTCCGGATCGATGTTTCAGATGGCAGCGTCGACCGGGTCCCGATTCCGGAAGCGGTTCTGCGGCAGTTCCTGGGTGGAAGCGGATTGGGCGCCTGGCTGCTGCTCGAAGAGGGCGACCCGGGCGCCGACGCCCTTGCGCCGGAGGCGCCGCTGATTTTCGCCTTCAGCCCGCTGGTCGGCAGCCCGCTCACCACCTCCGCCAAGTTTGCCGTCGTCAGCAAGAGTCCGCTGACCGACCGGATCAACGACTCGCTCGCCAGCAGTGGCTTTGCGATCGCCGGCAAACGTTGTGGCTGTGACGCGATCGTGATCGTGGGACGGGCCGCGGCGCTCTCGGCGCTGATTGTGGACGCTGGAGCCGTTCGACTGGCGACGGTCGAGGACCTGCGCGGCGCCACCTGTCCGGCGGCGGAAGCCGCGTTGAAGGAGCGTCTGGGCGCCGACTATCAGATCGCGTCGATCGGACCCGCCGGAGAGAATGGCGTCCGCTACGCGACGATTTCACACGACGGCCGCCATGCCGGGCGCGGCGGAAGCGGGGCAGTCCTGGGCAGCAAGCACATCAAGGCCATCGCCGTGCGCGGGACCCAGCGCACCGAATGGGCACACCCGCGCCAGCTGACCGAGTACAGCAAGAGCCTTTCGAAACGATCGTTCGGCCCCGCCACTGCCAAGTACCGAGAGCTCGGGACCGCCGCCAACCTGCTGACGTTCAATCGTCTCGGGGCGCTACCCACGCGCAACTTTCAGACCGGCACGTTCGACGAGGCCATCCATATTTCACCCGAAGAGATTCGCACGACCCACAAACGGACGCGGGCCGGATGCATCGCCTGCACGATCGGGTGTGAGCACATCTATACGTTCGGAGAGGACGTCGCTGTTCGCCTGGAGTACGAGAGTCTGTTCGCGCTCGGTTCGTTGTGCGGTGTCAGCGATCCGGACGCCGTGCTCCGTGCATCCCGGCGGTGCGACGAGTTGGGCATCGACACGATCAGCGTTGGCGGGACAATCGCCTTTGCCATGGAGTGTGTCGAACGGGGACTGCTGAACGAGCCATGGCTGACATTCGGCAGCGGAGCAGCGATGCTCCAGGCGATCGAGCTCGTGGGGCGCCGCGAAGGCCTCGGAGATCTCCTGGCCGAGGGCAGCCGCCTTGCGGCCAGGGTGATCGGGCACGAGAGCATCGCGTTCGCCCCGCAGGTCAAGGGCCTGGAGATCCCTGGCTACGAACCGCGAGCCCTGCAGATGATGGCGCTGGGCTTCGCCGTTGGCGCCCGCGGCGCAGACCACAATCGCAGTGGCGCCTACGAAGTGGACTTCTCGGACAAAGTGGATCGCCGGCACGCGACGCTCGACGCGGTGCACTATGCGATCGAGACCGAGGACAAGGCGGCGCTGATGGATTCGCTCATCATCTGCAAATTTCTCCGCGGCGTCTTCGACGACTTTTATGCCGAGGCCGCCGACATGCTGCAGTGGGTCACCGGCTGGGATGCGACCGCTGACGAACTCCGGGCGACGGCCCGGCGCATCGTCGGCATCAAGCGGGCGTTCAACCGTCTGGCCGGCTGGACGCTCGAGGAAGATACATTGCCCGAACGGTTCCTCGGTAGTCCGCTGCCAGGCGATCCGACCGCTGCGATCAGCCGGGAACAGCTCGAGGCGCTCGTCGCCGAGTATCACCGTCAGCGCGGCTGATTGGGGTCATCCGCGGCCGGCATGCCATCCGCGAGGCCGGCACGCTTCAAAGCATCCAGATAATCGTCGCGGGTGTTGAGATTGCGCAACGTGAGCAACTCCGGATCGGCAGAGAACACCTCCGCCGGCTGCACTTTCCGGGTTCGAACCAGGTCAAACAGAAATACCGGCCGCAGGCGATTCTGCGCCAGCAGATTTTCTACGTGCGGCAGCGTGGAGCGCCGGTAGACGCCCGACAACGGATGGGGAAAGCCGTCGATTTCGATGACCGCGATATCGTCATCGGCCAGCAGGTCGATCATGCGTCGCGCGAATGCGGGAACCAGGAGAGGGACGTCGCAGCTCGTCACGTATGCGCTGTCCACTGACAAGGGCAAGGCCTTCAAGCCCGCGCGCAGTCCCTCCAGCGGACCACGGCCCGGCTGTTCGTCGTGCGTGACGATCACGCCGGTTGGCAGATTGGGCAGCAGCTGTTCGGCCGCCGCGACGACCACGATCGGGGAGACGACCGTCGAGAGCAGGCGAGTGATCCGTTGCAGCATGGTCTCGGCCCCAAAGGCGAGCAGCGCCTTCGAGCTGCCCATTCGGGTCGACCGCCCGCCGCTGAGAATGATCCCACCCGCGTTCATGGCGCTAGCCTCATTCCCATTCGGGCGAGCGCCTCGCGGGCATACGGCTCCTGCAACAGTTTTTTGAAGGCCACTACTTCCGGGCGATTCGTGCGCGACCTCGGTGCGACGAAGTCGTACTGTTCTTCCTGCACCGGCAGGAATCCGAGGCCCGCGCGGCTGGCAATGATGTCCAGGGTCACCCCCCAGTCGGCGCGGCCCTGCGAGATCGCAGCGGCCACGGCATTGTGGTTGCGCGGTTGCACGGCATAGCCGGAAGGCCTGGCACCCTCGAGCAGACGGTCGATCAGCGCGCGCGTACCGCTGCCCTGGTTGCGGTTGACCATCAAGCAAGTCGAATCCGTCCTCACGCCCGCAATGGCTTCGCGGGCGTCCCGCCCCTCGAATCGCCGATCGCCCCGCTGGAAGACCACACCCTGCGCTCGACCGTACCCGGCGATCAGATCGAGACCCGGTGTGAGAAAGGGCCGATTGTATTGGTTGGTCTTCGGATCGAGCAGGTGAATACCGGCGAGGTCGCATTCTCCGCGCTTTGCGGCATCCAATCCTGCCGTGCTGCCGACCGCGAGGAACTTCGAACGGATGCCCTGCTCCAGCAATTCGCCGAGCAGGTAGTCGAGGCCGATGCAGTGGCTGCCAATGACCACGAGGTCGGCTAGCTGCAGATCGCGCCCGAGCAGCTGGACGTCGACGAGGGTTCCCGCCTGCACCATCTCTTCGTGACGGCCGATGGTCGCAAAGGCATCGGCACGGCTGAAGGTGGTCACGCTGCCGGATCCCTGTCCCATGGGATAGGCGGTGAGGGACGGGCTGCCATCGTCGCCTGCCGTGTCGACCAACCCGACGAGCAGATATTCCGTGCGGCCGATCTCGCTGTTGACCTTGACCGCCAGTCGAGCCGGTACCACGGTTCGCTCCTGGGCGCCGCGTCCCGCGAGCAGGCGGAGCACCGGCGCGAGAAATTCGTGAAACGTGAAGATCGCCGACGTCGGAAAGCCCGGCAGCACGACCACGGGGCGGCCGTGCGTCGCCGCCAGACAGATCGGCTTGCCTGGCTTGAGTGCGACGCCGTGCGCCACGATCCCCGGATCGCGCAGCTCCGCGACCACGCGATACGACAGGTCGCCCGCTCCCTTGCTTGTGCCTCCGGTGAGCAGGACCACGTCCGACGTTGCGAGGGCCTGGTGCAGTTTGTCGCGGAGCTCACCCATGTCGTCGCGCGTTATGCCCAGTCGCTTGGGTTCGCCGCCAAGCTCGCGGACGGCGTCGGCGAGCACCTGGGCGTTCGAGTCGTAAACCTTCGCGGGTTGCATCGGCTCGCCGGGTGCAATGATCTCGTCGCCGGTCGACAGGATGGCGACGATGGGCTTGCGCCAGACGTCGACGTTGGCGACGCCGATCGCCGCCAGCACGCCGGTGTCCCGGCTGGTCAGCAGCTGGCCGCGCCGAAGCACGGTTTCTCCGCGGGTGATATCCGTGCCCGCGAACGAGACACCGCTGCCCGGCGTTGTCGCCCTTGCGATCACGAGCTCGCGGCCCCGCACGTCCGCGTACTCGACCATGACCACGGCGTCCGCTCCGCGCGGAATCATTCCGCCCGTGGCAATCTCGACGGAGAGCCCCGGTCGAATCACGGTCGCCGGCACGACCCCGGTGTGAATCGTCTCGTCGCCCAACTCCACCTGCCGCGGCGCCTGTTCCGAGGCGCCGAACGTGTCTTCGGACACGACGGCAAAGCCATCCACGTTCGATCGATCGAATGACGGGACATCGACCGGCGAAATGACGTCGGCAGCGAGCACTCGGCCCAGTGCGCTGTCGAGCGAGATCGTTTCGGTACCTCGAGGGGTGAGGTCGAGCGCGCTGCGAAAGCGTCGCTCCGCCTCGTCGCAGTCGAGCACGTGGAGAAACTGCTCCTGCTCACGCATAGAGCCAGACCTCGACGTCGGAGCCCGGCGGGAAGCCTTCGCTGTCGTCCGGGACGATGACGAATCCGTCAGCTCGCGTCGTGGACGAGAGTACGGACGCGCCGCCGACGCCTATCGGTTCGACGGCGTTGCCGATGACTTGCACGCGAGCGTAGTCGAGCCGTCCAATCGGCGAGCTGATCTTGCGCGTCAACCTGCCGCGCATCGGATGGTAGGGCCAGGCTCTTGGGCGTCCGCCAAGCATCCGGATCGCGCGGCCGGCAAAAAAATCGTACGCGCACAGACACGACACGGGATTGCCGGGAAGAAGACACACGAGTCGCGAACCAATTCGTCCGAGGCCGGTCGGGCTGCTCGGCCTCATGGCGATGCCGTGAATGGCGAGCTCGCCGTGGCGCGCGACCAGCGCCGGCGCGAAATCCTCGAGGCCGACGCTCGAACCACCAGAGACGATGATCACGCCGGCGTCAGCGTGTAGCGCCTCCCGGATCGCCCCGGGTTCGTCCGGCACCAGCCCGGGAAAGTCGACCAGCCCTCCGTCGCGCTCGACGAGAGCGGTGAGCATCGGTCCGTTGGCATCTGCGATCTGGTAGCCGCGCGGCTGCGAACCCGCTGGCAGCAGCTCATTGCCCGTCACCACGAGTCGGACGCGAGGGCGGCGGAACGACGGCACCACTCCAACGCCGACCGAACTGAGCACGCCGAGATCCTGCGGTCGCAGCACGCGGCCAGCCTCGAGTAGCCTGGTTCCGCGGACAATATCCTCTCCGAGCCTGCCGACATTCTTGCCCGGCGACACGGCGCCAAGCGCGCAGACGAGGTTGGTGCCGCCGTCGTCTTCGATCCACTCGGCAGGCAACACGGCGTCGCAGCCGGCCGGCAGTGGTGCGCCGGTCATGACTCGAACGGCCTGGCCGACGGCGACCGAGCCCTGAAAGGGGCGTCCGGGAAGCGAGTCGCCGATGACCGCGAACGGAAGGCGGTTATAGGCCGATGCGCCTTCGGTGCTCTCCGCGAAGACGGCGTATCCATCCATCGTTGCGCGATCGAAGCCGGGCACGTCCACGTTGCTGATCACGTCGGCGGCCAGGACGCGGCCAGCGGCGGCCTGCAGCGGGAGCGCCTCTGTTTCAGGCGGCTGCAGGTGCGCGTCGAGCCAGGCCAGTGCCGCGGCGACGGTGTGCCGACGCGCGAACCCTCGCATCCGCACATCGTCGAGCGCCCGGCCGTCATGGTCATTCATTGCGAGTTGGCGAAGGTCAACTGGCGCGGCCGTGTCATATCGCAATGGTACGCCAGCCGCCCCGCGGCCGGGGCGACCCGACCCGCCAGTCAGCGCTGGTTACGCAGACTGGTCGGATCACGTCAGTCGAGGAAATCGCAGTGCTGATCGACGTGCGCCGCCAGGTCGAGCGAGTGCTGTCTGACGAGCCGCTCGGCCAGCTCGGTGTCGCGGCTCTCCAGCGCCTCGATGATGCGCATGTGATCGGCAATCGAGCGTGACGCGCGATCTTTCTGCGAGATCGTCATGCGGCGGATCGCCCGGACGTGGACGAAGAGGTTCTCGATTGTCCTGGACATGAGTTCCGAACCGGAGAGGTTGATGATCGCCTGATGGAAGGCGATGTTCGCATCCGAATATTCATGCAGATGCTCCGAGGGGGCAGCGCTGTGAAATTCGTCGAACATGTGGCGCAGCGCGCCGATGCTCTCATCAGACGCCTTGATCGTGGCGAGCCGCGCCGCCATGCTCTCCAGCGCCGCGCAGACTTCGATGATCTCGATCATCTGTTTCTTGGTTTTCCTGACGATGAACACGCCCCGCCGCGGAATGGTGCGCAGGAAGCCTTCCTGCTGGAGCAGGGTCATCGCCTCGCGGACTGGCGTCCGGCTGACGCCGAGCGCACGGCTCAGCTGACGCTCGTCAAGACGAATCTCCTCTGGGTGACCATAGACGTCCGCATCCACAATCGCCGCTTTGATCGCGCGGTACGCCTGGTCAACTATGCTGATGTTCGTGTTGAGAGGCTGAAGGTCCAACTGAGACACGGGCTTCACGTTGACTTTGACTGGTATACCACATACCGTATCCCATTCCGCTGGCCAAAAAGCCTGATTCGGAGGAGTGATGTTAGAGACTGCGGCCTCCGCCACCGATGTCAACGCCGCCGATGCCGAGCGGAAGCTGACCGATGGCTTTCACCTCGTCATCGAGGCGCTCACGCTCAACGGCGTCAAGACCATCTACGGTGTGCCTGGCATCCCGATCACGGACTTCGGCCGTCTGGCACAGGCCGCCGGCATCCGCGTCATCTCGTTCCGGCACGAGCAGCACGCCGGCAACGCCGCGGCGATCGCCGGGTTCCTGACGAAGAAGCCCGGCATCTGCCTCACGGTGTCAGCGCCGGGCTTCCTCAATGGTCTGACCGCGCTGGCCAATGCGACGACCAACTGCTTTCCGATGATCCTGATCAGCGGGTCGTCCGAGCGCGAGATCGTCGACCTGCAGCAGGGCGACTACGAAGAGATGGACCAGTTGGCGATTGCCAAGCCGCTCTGCAAGGCGGCGTTCCGCGTGCTGCATGCTGCGGACATCGGCATCGGCGTGGCGCGAGCGATCCGCGCCGCGATGTCCGGTCGCCCGGGCGGCGTCTATCTCGATCTGCCGGGCAAACTGTTCTCTCAGACCATCGACGCCGAGGCCGGGCAGAAATCGCTGGTCAAGGTCGTCGACGCGGCGCCGGCGCAAATTCCCGCGCCGGCCGCGGTTACCCGTGCCCTCGATCTGCTCAAGAGCGCCAGGCGTCCGCTGATTATTTTCGGCAAAGGGGCGGCATACGCGCAGGCCGACGATCAGATCCGCGCCCTGGTCGAGAAGAGCGGCGCTCCGTTCCTGCCGATGAGCATGGCCAAAGGACTGCTGCCCGACACCCATCCGCAATGCGCCGGCGCGGCGCGCTCGACGGTGCTGAAAGACTCCGACGTCGTGATGCTGGTCGGCGCTCGGCTCAACTGGCTCCTGTCCCACGGCAAGGGCAAGACCTGGGGCGACGCACCGAAGCGATTCATCCAGATCGACATCGAGCCAAAGGAGATGGACTCGAACGTCGAGATCGTTGCGCCGCTAGTCGGCGACATCGGCTCCTGCGTAGCGGCGCTGCTCGACGCCATGGGCGGCAATTGGCCGGCGCCGCCGGCGGACTGGATCAGCACGGTCAAGACCAAACGCGATGAAAACGTCGCCAAGATGGCGCCGCGGCTGACCAACACCAAGTCGCCGATGGACTTTCACGGCGCGCTCGGCGCGCTGCGCGGCGTCATCAAGGAGCGGCCGGACGCGATCCTCGTCAACGAAGGCGCGAACACGCTCGATCTCGCCCGCGGCGTGATCGACATGTATCAGCCTCGCAAACGCCTCGATGTCGGTACTTGGGGAGTCATGGGCATCGGCATGGGCTTCGCCATCGCTGCCGCCATCGAGACCGGCAAGCCCGTGCTGGCGGTCGAGGGCGACTCGGCCTTCGGCTTCTCCGGCATGGAGGTCGAGACCATCTGCCGCTACCACCTGCCGGTCTGCGTCGTCATCTTCAACAACGATGGCATCTATCGCGGCACCGACGTCAACGCCGCCGGTTCGGATCCGGCGATCACCACCTTCGTCAAAGGCGCGCGCTACGACAAGATGATCGAGGCATTCGGCGGTGTCGGCGTGAATGCGGCGACGCCCGGCGAGCTGAAGCGCGCCGTCGACGCGGCGATGGACTCTGGCAGGCCGACCGTCATCAACGCCGTGATCGACCCGGCGGCTGGGACCGAGAGCGGCAGCATCGGCAAACTCAACCCGCAAAGCGCGGTTCGCAAGAAATGATCACGGACGTAGGGCCGGGCCTTCAGGCCCGGCCAACGAGGGACGACCTGAAGGTCGTCCCCTACGCATAAGGCGAGGGACGATCTGAGGTCGTCCCCTATGCATAAGCCAGCGAGGGACGACTTCAGTAGAAATGATCACGGACGTAGGGCCGGGCCTTCAGGCCCGGCCAGCGAGGGACGACCTGAAGGTCGTCCCCTACGCATAAGGCGAGGGACGATCTGAGGTCGTCCCCTACGCATAAGAGGGCATCAGAGATGAGCAAGGCACTGGACGGCGTTCGCATTCTCGACTTCACCCACGTGCAATCGGGGCCGACCTGCACGCAGCTGCTCGCGTGGCTGGGCGCCGACGTCATCAAGGTCGAACGCGCCGGCGAAGGGGACGTCACGCGCGGACAATTGCGCGACATTCCTGGCGTGGACAGTCTGTATTTCACGATGCTGAACGCGAACAAGCGCTCGATCACGGTCGACGCCAAGAACCCGAAGGGGAAGGCGATCCTCGAAGCGCTGGTCAAGAAGTGCGACGTCCTCGTGGAGAATTTTGCACCGGGCGCACTCAACCGCATGGGCTTCACCTGGGAGCGCATCAACGAGCTCAATCCACGGATGATCGTCGCGTCGGTCAAGGGTTTCGGTCCCGGGCCGTACGAAGACTGCAAGGTCTACGAGAACATCGCACAGTGTGCTGGTGGCGCGGCATCGACAACCGGGTTCGATGACGGCCCGCCGCTGGTCACCGGCGCGCAGATCGGCGACAGCGGCACAGGACTGCATCTCGCGTTGGGCATCGTCGCCGCCTTGTATCAGCGCAACACCACCGGCCGCGGTCAGCGTGTGCTCGCCGCGATGCAGGACGGCGTGCTCAATCTGTGTCGCGTGAAGCTGCGCGATCAGCAGCGGCTGGCACGAACACAGGTCATGGAGGAGTATCCGCAATACCCTAACGGCACGTTCGGCGACGCCGTCCCGCGGGCGGGCAACGCCTCCGGCGGCGGACAGCCCGGATGGATTCTCAAGTGCAAGGGCTGGGAAACCGACCCCAACGCCTATATCTACTTCATCACGCAGGCGCCGGTCTGGGGCGCTATCTGCAAAGTGATCGGCCACGAGGATTGGCTGACCGATCCGCGCTATGCGACGCCGAAAGCGCGGCTGCCACATCTGAAGGACATCTTCGACCACATCGAGGAATGGACGAAGACGAAGACGAAGTTCGAAGCGATGGACGTTCTCAACAAGCACGACATCCCGTGCGGGCCGATTCTCTCGATGAAGGAGATCGCGGAGGAACCGTCCCTGCGCGCGACCGGCACCGTCGTCGAGATCGATCACCCGACGCGCGGCAAGTACCTCACGGTGGGGAACCCGATCAAGTTGTCCGACAGCCCGTCCGAGGTCAAGCGCTCGCCTTTGCTCGGCGAGCACACCGACGAGGTTCTTGCCGAACTCGGCTATGGCGCGGATCAGATCACCGCGCTGCGCACTGAAAAAGTCATCTGACATGCATCGAAAGGCGCTGGGAAAAAGACGATGAGCAACCGCACCGACGTCAGGCGTGTTCTGGATACCGTCAAAGCCGAAGGTCGAACCGCGCTCACTGCACCGGAAGGCAAGATCGTGTGCGAGGCGTACGGGATCGCCGTTCCGAAGGAAGGCGTGGCGACCTCCGCCGCTGAGGCCGCGACGATCGCCGCCGGCATGGGCTTTCCGGTGGTGCTCAAGATCGTCTCGCCGGAGATCCTGCACAAGACTGAGGCAGGCGGCGTGCTGGTCGGCGTGAAGAGCGCCGAGGATGCTCAGAACGGCTACGACACCATCATCGCCAACGCGAAAAAGTACAACGCCACGGCGAACATTCTCGGCGTCCAGGTGCAGCAGATGCTCGCCAGCGGGCAGGAGGTGATCATCGGGGCGGTCAGCGATCCGGTGTTCGGCAAGCTGGTCGCCTTCGGTCTGGGGGGCGTGCTGGTCGAAGTGCTCAAGGACATCACGTTCCGTCTGGCGCCGGCGACGCAGGAGGAGGCGCTGTCGATGCTCGATGGCATCGCGGCGGCGCAGATCCTCAAAGGCGTCCGCGGTGCCGATCCGGTCAATCGCGACGCGCTCGCGACGATGATCCAGAACGTGTCTCAGCTCATCGCCGACTATCCCGAAATTGCCGAGATGGACCTGAACCCGGTCTTTGCCACCAAGGACGGCGCGACCGCGGCCGACGTCCGGATCGTCGTCAATTTCTCGCCGGCGGCGCCACGCTATCGCCCGAAGCACGAAGACATCGTGCGCGATATGAACCGCATCATGAAGCCGAAGGCGGTCGCCGTCATCGGCGCCTCGTCCGAGGCCGGCAAGATCGGCAATTCGGTGATGAAGAACCTGATCAACGGCGGCTACCAGGGCCAGATCTACCCGATCAATCCCTCTGCCGACGAGATCATGGGCCTCAAAGCGTACAAGAGCGTCAAGGACGTTCCCGGCGACATCGACGTCGCGGTGTTCGCCATCCCGGCCAAGTTCGTCGCCGCGGCGATCGCCGAGTGCGGCGAAAAGAAGATTGCCGGCGCGGTGCTCATTCCATCGGGATTCGCCGAAGTTGGCAACGTCGCAGGACAGCAGGAGATCGTCGAGGTCGGGCGCAAGTACGGCGTCCGCCTGATGGGGCCGAACATCTACGGTTTCTACTACACCTGGAGCAACCTCTGCGCCACGTTCTGCACGGCCTACGACATCAAGGGCCACGCGGCGCTCTCGTCGCAGTCGGGCGGCATCGGCATGGCGATCATCGGCTTTTCCCGCTCCGCGAAGATGGGCGTCTCGGCCATCGTCGGTGTGGGGAACAAGTCGGATATCGACGAGGACGATCTGCTGACATTTTTCGAGCAGGACGACAACACCCACATCATCGTGCAGCACTGCGAGGACCTCAAGGACGGCCGCGCGTTTGCCGAAGTGGCCAAGCGTGTGTCGAAGAAGAAGCCGGTCGTCGTGCTCAAGGCCGGTCGCACCTACCTTGGCTCCAAGGCGGCCAGCTCGCATACCGGCGCGCTCGCCGGCAACGACAAGATCTACGACGATGTGCTGCGGCAATCGGGCGTCATCCGTGCGCGCTCGCTGCGCGAGATGCTCGAGTTCGCCCGCGCGCTTCCGATCCTGCCAACACCCAAGGGCGACAACATCGTCATCATCACTGGTGCCGGCGGCTCGGGCGTCCTGTTGTCCGATGCGGTCGTGGACAACGGGCTGTCGCTCATGACCTTTCCTCCGGACCTCGATGCGGCGTTCAAGAAGTTCATTCCACCGTTCGGCGCCTCCGGCAACCCGGTCGACATCACCGGAGGCGAGCCGCCGAAGACCTACCAGAACACGGTGCGGCTCGGGCTCGAGGATCCGCGGATCCACTCGCTCATCCTCGGCTACTGGCACACGATCGTCACGCCGCCGATGGTCTTCGCCAAACTGCTGGCCGAGATCGTCGAGGAAATGCGAGGAAAGGGCATCGACAAACCGGTCGTCGTCTCGCTGGCGGGGGATGTGGAGGTCGAAGAGGCGTCAGAGTATCTGTTCGATCACAAGATTCCGGCCTACCCGTATTCGACCGAGATACCGGTGGACGTGCTCGGCGCCAAGTACAAGTGGGCGCGTGGTGCCGGATTGCTCTGAGGTTTGTCGACAGGCCCAACGCCTCTATCGTGAAGCATCGAAGCTGCACGCATCGTCCCGCCGCGCCGAGCTCACGCCGCCGATTCATCGGCGTGCTGAACGGCTGATGCTGTCGCTCACGATTCCGCTGCGCACGCTCGATGCGCTCCATCTGGCGACGGCGCTCGACGCCGAAGCCGCAACGGTCGTCACATTTGATCCACGGCTTCGTGCCGCCGCCGCATCGCAAGGACTATTCGCCGCGGCTCCGACCGCCTGAGTTCGGCAAAGGGTTCTTCGGTGTTCCACTTCCACTCTGAGGTCGTTCGCCAGAGCAAGGATCGGAGAGTCGGAGTTGAAACGGTCCGCAGTCTCTTCGGGAAATCGAGGATCACGGTGCTACGGGCGCGATGCTGGTGACTACCTCGAGGCTCGCAGGTGTCTGAAAAGGTACAGCCAGCTGCCAGCTCGACCGACTATCGTGAGGCATGCATTGCGCCTATTGCCGACATGCCGTTGTCGACCGAATCCCTTCCACTCCCAGCCACGTTTGTGGTGACCACGCTGCGGAGTTCTGGACCGGCCTGTTGACGTACTCCAGAGGTCGCTCCCAGATCAGCATCCCCACGCCCTCGATCTGCACGTGCCGAGCGTGCATTGAATTGAGCGCGTCGAGGATGGACTTCCCAGCACTGGACAGATCGATGGCCGTTGCTCAGTGATGCGCGGGTGAGTCAACGGGTTCTCGGAGGGATCGTGCATTTGAGGTTGCGGCGCGGACACTCACGAGCGGCGGCCTGTGCATGGGTCATGACGGCGGGTCTGTGTGTCGTCGGCGCGCAGGATGGCCGAACCCTGGCCGACGCGCAGCGCGATTTCTACAACGCGCGCTACGAGGCTGCCGCGGCGCTCGCGCTGGAGCTCCGCGGGTCCGGGACGCAGGACTTGCCGAACGATGAGCTCAGGACCTCCGCCTTGCTGTTCCAGCTCAAGGCACTCCTCGAGATCCCGGCTGAGAAGGACACCCACAAGAACACCGGGTTGAGCCATTGCTCGCCGTGTCCGGCGCTGATCACGGCGTTCCTCGACGACGTCCACCATGGCCAGAAGCTCGCCCGTGCACGGCTCGCGTCCGATCCCGGAGACGCGCAGGCGTTATTCTTCCTCGGCAAGCTGGACCTCAACTATGTCTGGCTGCAGCTCGGACCGCTTGGACGTAAGACCGGCTGGGACGAGTACTGGGAGGGGCGGCGCGCTCTGGACGCGCTGCTCAAAACGCATCCGCAGAACGTGCGCGGGATCGTCGCACGCGCGTGGATCGACTACATCGTCGACACCAAGATGCCGTGGGGGACGCGGTGGGTGCTCGGCGGCGGAAACCGCAAGCGCGCGCTGGCCGCGATGGCTGACGCTGCGCGCATCGAGACCGACGTCTTCAGCCACGCGGAAGTCCGGTTCGCGTTGTGGGACCTGCGCGTGCGGGAGCACGACGTGGCGGGGGCGCTGGCGATCGCCCGCGTGCTCGCGTCCGATTTCCCGGACAACCGGGAAGTCGCCGAATTTCTGGAAGTGCGCGAGGCCGCTACCCGGCGCTGAGAACGCGTCCTTGAACCGCGCGTTCAGCCATGGACGATGACAGACAGCAATGAGGGATTGACGGTGAGGCCGCTGGCGTCGTAGCCGATGAACCCGAGCTTGCGGAACTTGTTGAGGAAGAGGTTGACGCGCGGCCGGGTGCTGCCGATCATCTCGGCGAGCGTTTCCTGGGACACGGCCGGCAGCATCCGCATCGGTTTGCTGCCGTTGCCGTAGCGGGCCAGCAACAGCAAGGCGCGGGCAAGCCGCTTCTCGCTCGAGTTGAACAACTGATCGACCAGGTCCGCTTCGAGGCGCGCGTTGCGCGTGAGCATGTGCGCGATGAAGCGATCGGACAGCCCACGCTGGCTGTGCAGCAAACGGATCATCTGTCGTTTGGGGATGGCGAGGACCGTGCTCGCCGCGACGGCGCGGGCGGTTTCCAATCGCACGGGATGACCCGAGAGCGCGCTCTCGCCAAAGAAATCGCCCGGTTTCAACGTGGCGATGATCGCCTCCTTGCCGGCGTGCGATCGCACCGTCAGCTGGATCCCGCCGCTCCGGATGAACAGGACGCTCACGCACGGGTCGCCCTGGGAAAAGACGACCTCGCCGCGCGCGTACGCAGCGAGGCGTTTCCCCGCGGTTTCGAGAAAGAGCGCGGCGTCGAATGGCGGGGGCTTTCGTGGCGGCATCGTGGCGCGATAGAAAGTATCGCACCACCGGCCGACGACCTCAATCGTGCAGGACGACGGTCAGCAGGGAGCTGTTGATCTGCACGCCAGCCTCGAGATCGGCGGTGTACTCGATGAATCCGAGTCGTTTGAATTTCTTCATGAAGAAGTTCACGCGCGATCGTGTCGTGCCGACGATTTCGGAGAGGGTTTCCTGGGAAATCTTCGCCACCACCTGGCGGGGTTTGACCTGCTTGCCGTAGCGCGCGAGCAGCAGCAGCGCCCGCGCCAGCCGTTTCTCGCTGGAGTTGAAGAGCTGATCGATCAGGTCCTGTTCGATGCGGACGTTGCGCGACAGCATGTGCGCGATGAAACGGTCCGAGAGCGTGTGCTGCTCGTGGAGCACGTTCACCATGTGCTGCTTGTCGATCACGAGGATCGTGCTGGGCGTGATCGCCGTTGCGCTGCCGATTCGCAACGGCTGGCCGGCGAGACAGCCCTCTCCGAAGAAGTCGCCCGGGCCGAGCATCGCCACGACCGCCTCCCTGCCAGTCTTCGAGAGCACCGAGAGCTTGACGCCGCCGCGCTGAATGTAGAGGACGTGGTCGCTGTCGTCGCCCTGGGAAAACACGAGCTCGTTGCGGGCGAATTCCACGATTGTCTTCGACAGCCCGGACGAGTCCAGAAACGCCTGCGCGTTGAAGCCGCGCAGGCGTTTGCCCTTGATCATACGCGGAGCGTACTGTGCGGCGCGTTCGGCGACGTGTTCAGAACAGAACACGCCCCCATCCCATCCCGCAGGTAGCATCAGTGGGAGGTCAACAATGCTCTCAACGGTCCTGATGGTCCTCGTGGTGTTGTGGCTGCTTGGCGTGGTGACGTCCTACACCATGGGCGGCTTTATTCACATCTTGCTCGTCATCGCCATCGTCATCGTTCTCCTTCGCGTCATTCAGGGCCGCAATCCTCTCGCGGGTTGATTGGTTCTGCCGGTCAATCGTTCGTTTCGGTTACAAGAAGCATTGATGTTTCGTCATGTCACTCTCGCAATCTGCTTCGTGATCGGTTCGGTCGGCCTGCAGGCCGAGACCAAGGAACAAGGTCGCCTTGAGAATTGCGGCGTCGTCATGCAGACAAAGGCCCGGTCAATGCATCCCGCCCATGCCGCCGGCGGTACCGCCCTGAGATCCCTTCTTGTCAGGGATATCGCAGATCCACGCTTCGGTCGTGGGTAGAAGCGAGGCGGGCGATGTTCGATTTCCGCCGGCTTCAGCAGACGTGAGAGCGCAGATGAACTATCGCGGGTTGTCCCCGCGCGGCTCGACGACAGTGGGGTTCCTGGTGGGACTCGCGATTGCGGTCATCGCAGGACCGGGGCTGTGGGTCGTGCGGGGGCCTGGTGTTCGCATCGACACGTCTCGGCCTGCGGTGGTGCATCGCATCCAGCAGCTGCAACGTCTGGAAACCGTGGTCTACGGGATGGACAAGATCGTGGCGGGCGGCCAGGAAAGCCGTTATCTGCCGAGACTTCTGGCGGGAGACCGGCTGCTGCTGATCGTGTACGGCGAAGTGACGGCCGGCGTCGATTTGGGAAAGATTGAAGCGGCCCAGATCCAGGTCAGCGGACAAAGCGTCGTGGTCGCCATGCCGCTCGCCGAGATTTTTTTCAACGCGAATCGACAACGAGCGTACGCGCGTCTACTCGCGAGAGACGGGATTGTTCACGCGACATGATCCAAACCTGGAATCTGATGTTCGCAAAGAATCAGAGCGCCAGATCCGACAGGCGGCGCTGGACGGCGGCATCCTACAGACCGCGTCGACAAACGCACGCACAACGGTGACCACGTTTCTGCAAGGTCTCGGCTTCGATCGGGTTGACGTACGGTGATGGCGATTCACGTGACCTGCGATAGTTCTCCACCGGTCGCTCCCAGCGAATGACGACGCGCCCTGTGTTGTGCGGCAGCTGACCGTCGCCGCTGCCAAGACAGCTGTCGAGCTGACCACACCAGGGTTCCTCTAAGACGGAACGCTCACACCGCCTCCTATCTGTGGCATCACGTTGCAGACCAGGCGACGAGCTGAAGTCGAGCCGTTCGTCTCCGCGGTCCAATGACCGCACCGTTGAGCCGTCGACTTCCGAATCTTGGTATGTGGCTGTCGAGCGCTGGAGAACCGCAAGGCCTCGGACGAGACGACGGCCGGAATTCCGACGAAATCGTAGAGGTTCGGCTCCGTTCCGACGCTCGGAGCTACGGCGTGATGATTGCAGCATATGTCGCAGCCGTCCTCGGGTTTGAGGCCGGCGATCGTCGCGGAGGCCGTGCAGAGAAACAGGGGTTCAGCATGAAATTGAGAGAGAGATCGATTCACGCCATCGTTGTCATTGGTCTGGCCGTCAGCGTTTCAGCGTGCGCCAACACTATGCACGGGGCGGCGAAAGACGCGTCCAACGTGGGCGACAAAATCAGCGAGGGCGCAAAAACCGGCGACGTCAAGTCAGCCTTAATCGCCGACAAGGCCGTGGACACCAGCGCCATCAACGTCGACACTATGATTGAAACCAAAACGATCGTGCTGCGTGGATCTGTCCCGACGGTCGCAATGAAGGAACGGGCCGAGACAATCGCCCACCGTGAGGCACCAGGCTATACGGTGACCAATCAACTCGCCGTCGTACCGCGATAGACCCACTCTCAGGCAAATGCCGGCCTCGGATGACGTCCTCCTCGAGCGCGCCGACGTGACGTTTATGCGGGATGGCATGGAAACAGCGTGAACGGCTACGCTCGCGGTTGGTCACCAGGCGATCGTCAACGTAACGCCGCCAGCGCCGCGCAGTAGCAGCCGGCCAGGGCTGCGCGGTCCCGGTCGTGGTCGAACGAGTCCGCCGCGCGATCGCCAACGAAGGCGGCGTGGCGCACGAGTGCGAGGCGATCGTCTTCCCGCGACACACACGGCGCCAGATCGCGTATCGCCTCCAGTAGCCGACAGCTGACGGAGACGCTCGAGCGTCCATAGCGGGTGATCTCCGTCAACGCCACATCGACCATTTCGACGAATGTCACCGGCGCAGCGACGACGCGCAAAACGTTATCGTCGTCGTATCGACATGGCGACGGCATCCGCCGGCCCGCCAGGTGGCACAGAGCCTCTGCCAATCGGTCGACACAGGCACGTGCCGTCGCCGGATCATTGATGCCTGGCGACAGCGCCCGCACCGCCAGCTCCACGAGCTGATTGAAGAAGAACCCGAGGTCTTGAGTCCCGGTGCGGTCGGCGCCGATGATGAAAGCGGTCCGGAGTGAACCATCAAGGCCGTCGGCTGCCCCAGGCGCCGACGCGATGGAGACAAGTGTGCTGCCGGGGCGCACGAAGCTGCCCGGCCTCGCCTCGATGCGGACGACCAGGTTGCTCTCCCTCGCGACCATCAGCATCCGCAAACTGTCCACCGCTTGCACGTAGCCGCCGCGGGTGGCGGCGACCGTATGGCCGCCTTCGAACGCCGGCCACGGTGTCGCTGGCGCTGGTTCTCCCCGCTTTGTCAGCGGCCCGTGACCGAGCTGCTCTGGAAACAACCGGTCGATCGCCCCGTCCAGGTCGGCGGCGACGTTGGCGATGACCTGGGATGCCTGGATCGACGTGGCGATGTGATGGATGAAGAAGATCAGGACGCCGATACTCAGCATCGCCAGGACCACGCCGAGCGTGACGGCCAGATGCGGGACGAACTGTTCGTCGTCGGTGCCGCGCACGGTGCGGAGCACGAGCAGGCAATAGATAAAAGTCGCGATGAAGGTGCCGAGCGTGATCTGGTTGCCGAGATCGCGCAGGAAGTTGCGCAGCAAGCGGGGTCCGAACTGCTGCGAGGCCAACGTGAGCGCCACGATCGTGATCGAGAAGGTCACGCCGGCGACGGTGATCATCGAGGCGGCGATGGTCGACAGGACCGCCCGTGCCCCTTCTGGACCTCCAGTGTAGACCCACGACAGGTGGCTCAGAAATTTGGCCGTGAGCGCCTGGTCGACGTCGATCGTGACGATCGACAGGACGAGTGACACGACCGCCATCGCCGAGGGCACGGCCCAATAGGTGCCCCGCATCCGCTCCCACACGGCGCGCAACCGCGTCATCGCCGCGCCGTGCTCTCAGACGTGTCGTCCGCATCGCCCGCCGGGGCGACTTCGTTCGATCGGCGAGGTCCCGGCACCTGTCCCGACCCGGCCGGCCATCCCTCGCGCTGCCGCGAGCGGTCCCCGTCGGTCGTCTCGGTCTGGTCGTGCCACAGAACCTGCTGGGTGGGAAATGGCAGATCGACCCCCGCCGCCGTCGGGGCCGACTTGATGGCGCTGAGCACGCGGTCGCGTGCGTCTAGCGCGTCGGCTTTCTGAGGTGGAGCGATCCACCACCGCGCGCGCAGATTGACCGACGAACCCGCGAGATCCATCAGCAGGACGTCCGGGGCGGGATCGGACAGTACCTCGTCGAGAGACTGCACCGTCTTCAAGATCAGCGCGCGGGCCCGCTCGACGTCGTCGGCATAGCCAATCCCGATGTCGTACTCGAGCCGCCGATGGGCGAACGCAGTGTTGACGACGACCGTGTCGGTGAACAGATCGGCGTTGGGAATGACCACGCGGCGACCATCGTAGGTGCGGATGAACGTCGCGCGCGTCTGGATGTCCTCGACCGTGCCTTCGTGTCCCCTGGCGACGATCTGATCGCCGATGCGAAAGGGCTGCGTGATGGGCAGCAGAATGCCGGCGAGGAAGTTCTGGAGAATGTCGCGAAAGGCGAACCCAATGGCGACGCTGCTGATGCCGAGCAACTGCACTACGTCCCCCGGTTTGAAGGAGGGCAACGCCACTGAAAGGGCGACCAGCAGACCCACAAAGATGACGAGGCCCTGGGCCAGCCGTCCGACCGCCGCGCCGGCGTTGCGATGCGTGTGCAGACGGGCCTCTGTGGCGCGGGCGACGAGCGATTTCACGCCCACACCGAACAACGCGAACGCCACGAACACGAGGAAGCCCACGGCCAGGCTGGGGACTGCGAGCACGAGTCCGTTCACCACGTCGTGGGCACGCGTCAATGCAGGCGAGAGATTAATGCTCATGCAGCGGCGAATTGCGGCACCGACAGGCCCCACTCGGCGTCATGCGAGATGTATGCGATACCTCGCAGGAGGGCAGCCAAGGCCGCTTGAAGAACAACGGGTGTCGCTATCGTGACGTCGCTTTCTGATTCTGCACCTGTAGTTCATTGACGACCTGTTTGACGTTCGCCACCTCCGACGCGGCCTTCGCCAACTCGGCCCGTTTCGCTTGCGAGCGTACCGTGCCAGTGAGGGTGACAACCGCCGAAGCCACGCTGTAACTCACGTCCTTGGGAGAACCCATCCGAATCAGCATGGCCTTCAGGTTGCTCTCGATGCCGTCATCGAGCGCGTTGTGAATCGCCACGGCATCGTGCTCCATCCCCGGAGGCGTCACCATGAGTTCGTTGGCTATGACCTGACCTGGTGCAATGGTTTGAGCGACCGAGGCCGCCGTCGCCTTGTCGTCTGCAGACGGGACTTTGCCGCTCAAGGTCACGACACCCTTCTCTCGGTCTTGGGTAATCGACACCTCTTTCAACCCGCGACTATCAAGGGCGGAACGTAAACCACTGGTCACATCGGGAGATTTTGACGGCGTTGCGGAACAACCAGAGAACAGGAGGGCAAATAGGGCCGGAAGGAACAACGTTCTTGTCATGGAAGAATCGTTGCAACATCGCGGCCATCGAACAAGCCGACGAACAGTCGCTCCAATCGTGTGAGCAGCCCGGCCATTGTTCCAACGCGCTTGTAACTCAGGCTCAGAAGCACCACGCTTGCCCGGTCCTCTGATTGGACGTCCGCGATCTCGCGGCCGGGCGCTCGACTATGGATGGGGGGACGCAGTGAACGTGTTCGACATCGCCGCGATTCTCGTCGCGGCCGCCGCCGTGTTCGGTTACGTGAACCACCGGTTTCTCCGTCTGCCGTCGACCACCGGCACGCTGCTCGTCGCCCTGGTGAGCTCACTGGTCATCGTCGCCATTGAACAAATGGTCTCGGGGATCGACCTTCGCCCGACGATCGAACGTTTCCTCGGCAAAATCGACTTCGACCAGACGCTGATGCACGGTCTGTTGTGCCTGCTGCTGTTTGCGGGAGCGCTGCACGTCGATCTCGAGGGGCTCATCCAGCACCGCTGGATCATCGGAGGCCTCGCCACCGTCGGCGTGGTGCTCTCGGTGACGGTGGTCGGGTTTCTGACCTGGTTCACCTTCGGCCTGATCGGCGTGCACGTCAGCCTCCTCGCCTGCTTGACCTTCGGCGCCTTGATCTCGCCGACCGATCCGATCGCCGTGATGGGGCTGCTCAAGGAACTGCGTGCCCCCCGCAGTCTCGAGGCGCAAATCGCCGGGGAGTCGCTCTTCAACGACGGTATCGGCGTCGTGGTCTTCATGGGACTGGCGTCGATGGCCCACCTCGCGGGGGCGCCGGATCTCGACGCTCCGGCTCCGGGCGCCAGCGAACTGATCGTGTTCGCGATTCGCGAAGTGGCTGGCGGGATCGCCCTGGGTCTGGGGTTCGGCTATGTCGGATACCGCGCGCTCAAGAGCATCAACGACCATCCGCTCGAGCTCCTGATGACGCTGGGACTGGTGATGTTCCTGTACGCGCTGTCGTTCTGGGTGCATGTCTCCGGCCCGATCGCCGTGGTGGTCGCCGGCCTCTTCATCGGCAATCCCGGCCGACGACTGGCGATGAGCGACCGCACTCGTGAGCACATCGACGCATTCTGGAGCATGATCGACGAAGTCCTCAACGCCGTGCTGTTCATGCTGCTCGGGCTCGAGGTGTTTGCGGTGCCGCGCTGGTCGGATGTGCTGGTACCGGCGCTGCTGGTCGTGCCGATCTGTCTACTGGCGCGTCTCGTGTCGGTGGCCGTCCCGGTCGCCGCCATGCGCGCACGCGGGCCACTGCGTCACGGTCTCGTGCCGATCCTGACGTGGAGTGGGCTTCGCGGCGGCATCTCGGTGGCGCTCGCGCTGGCCCTCCCGCGCTTTCCGGCCAAAGACGTCCTGCTGGCGAGCACCTACGCCGTCGTCGTCTTCTCGGTGCTGGTGCAAGGGCTGACAGTGCGCCGGATGCTGACACACTATGGCGTCGGAGAACGCGCGCAGTGATCAGGTCGAGGGGAGGAGCGTGTCGCCGGCGACCAGCGCGATCGCTCGTAGCACTTTCTCAGTGGCGCAGAGCCGAGGATAATTGGATGGTGCCTGCGATACGCACGAAAGCTATTTGTCTGGTGGCCGCTTGCTGCGCAGGCGTCGCGATGTCCGCCCAGTCGCCGGATCGCATGACGATTGTGCTGACCGGGCAGTCGATGATCCGTTCGGACATTCGGGCCACTGCGCCGGCGGCGGTCGCGAGGATACGCGACATGCTGAAGGGCGACGTGATCTTTACCAATCTCGAGGGCGCGATCGCGCAGGAAGGCGAGACGATCGCTGAAGGCAGGGGGTTCCTGACTCCACCCGCCGCGCTCGACGCGCTGACCGCGTGCGGCTTCAACCTGCTCGCGCTTGCCGGCAACCACGCCTTCGATTTGAGGTCGTCCGGCATTCGAAACACGATTCGCGAAGCGGATACGCGGAAGATCGCGCATGCCGGAACCGGCGACAACCTGGCTGAGGCCTCGCAGCCGGCCTACCTCCTCACACCCAAAGGCACGATTGCCCTGATTGCGAGCACATCCGGCCTGATTGTCCCGGACGGAAGCGCGACCGCGGATCGGCCCGGTGTCAACGAGCTTCACGTGAAAGCCGGAGACATCGTGAACGGGGCGACCCAAGATTTGCCGGGCGCGGCCGCCAATACGCCAGATCCTGACGATGCGCGGCGGATCCTGGAGAACATTCGCGCCGCCCGCCGGCGCGCCGACGTCGTGGTCGTGTATCAGCACAATCACGTCTTCGGGAATCGGTCGTTCTCGACCATCTTCACCGAGGGGATGCAGGAGCGGCTGGGCCCGAATGTGTGGTTGACGAAGTGGGTACATCAGGAGATCGAGGCCGGCGCGGATATCGTTGTGATGCATGGCGCGCCGCTTCTCCATGGTATGGAGATCTATCGCGGTCGCCCGATCTTCTACGACCTCGGCAACTTCATCTACAACCTGCCGGCGACGCTGACCTACATCGATGAACCGATGAGCTGGGAAACTGCGATTGCGTCTGTCGAACTGCAGGCAGGGACAGTACGCTCGATTACGTTTCGGCCGGTAGTATTGAATCCGATCGGCGACGGGCAGCCCGACGTGCACAATCCGTACGCCGACAATGAGTTCCTGCACACACGAGGCTTACCGTCATTGGCGACCGGCGCCCGAGCCCGCTACATTCTCGAGCGGATGGCCGCCGCGTCGAAGCCGTTTGCCACGACCTTGTCGATAGACGGGGAGAGAGCGACGCTACTGTTGAGTACCAGATGACCGAGCGGGTCGAGAATAGGGTCGGTGAAAACTTCGTTCCACCGGACGATAAACTCATGCACGCTCGCGTTCACCAGTTTGGCGTCTTCACCGTCGATGCCCGCACGGGCGAACTGAGGCACGACGGACGTCGAACGCCTCTGCGCGACCAGTCGCTGCACCTGCTGCTGGCTCTCCTGGACCACCCTGGCGAGCTCGTCACGCGCGAAGAACTGGCAGCCTGTCTGTGGGGCACTGACACCTTCGTCGATTTCGATCGAGGCCTGAACAAGGCCGTCAATCATCTCAGGGAAGCGCTTGGCGACTCCGCTGAGCAGCCGCGCTTCATCGAGACACTGCCGCGCAAAGGCTACCGATTCATCGCGCCGGTCACTCATGTCGTCGATGAGGTCCAGAGGGCAGCGTCACCCCCTCCGCGAGCATCGCGCGTTCGCCGCTGGCTGCCGCTATCGGTCGTGCTGGCGGGCGGCATCGGTATCGTGGTCGGCGCGGGGCTCGGCGAAGGGCGAAAATGGGTCGCCAGCCGGTGGAGCGCCAGTCCCCGGATCTCGGCGCTCGCGGTCATCCCGCTCGAAAACCTGTCTCCTGACTCCCAACAGCAGTACTTTGCCGACGGGTTGACCGACGCCGTGATCACGGATCTGGCGAAAAACGGCACCGTGCGAATCGCCTCGCGCACCTCGGTGATTCCCTACCGGTCGACGAAGAAAACCATCAAGGAGATTGGCCGCGCCCTGAACGTGGATGCGGTGGTGGAAGGCACGGTGATGCAGGCCGGCAGCCGCGTCCGGATCACGGCGCAGCTGATCCAGGTCTCCACCGACATGCATTTGTGGGCCGAGACCTACGAACGCGACGTCAGCGAAATCCTCGATCTGCAGCGCACGCTGGCGACCGACATCGCACGACAGATCAATATCTTCGTCGCGCCGCTCGATCGCGTGCGGACCGTGAACCCTGAGGCCTACGGTTTGTATCTGAAGGGGCGTTACGCCTTCTCCCAATACACCAGCCGTGGCTGGCAACAGGCGATCGAGCACTACAACCGTGCGATCGAGATGGATCCGGCATTCGCGCCGGCCTACTCTGGCCTCGCCGAGGCCTTTCTGGTCGCGGGCGCCTACGGTTCGTTCCCGACAGAGGAAGCGCTCACGCGCAGCAAGGCCGCCGCCGCGAAAGCCTTGAGCCTCGACGACACGCTGGCGAGCGCCCACTACGCCGTGGCCACGGTCAATACCTGGTACGACTGGGATTGGGCGGGCGCCGAGCGGGAGTTTCGTCGCGGACTCGAGTTGAATCCCAACGACTCGCTCGGTCGAAATTGGTACGGCGGCTATTTGTCGCTGTTGGGCCGCCACGACGAGGCGATTGCGGAACACGAGCGGGCTACGCAACTGGATCCGCTCTCGCTGATTGCGAACGCGAACCTGACGCGGGCGCTCTACTGGGCCCGCCGCTACGATGAAGCGATCGCACAGGCTCGGAAGACCCTCGAACTGGATCCCGCCTTCGGAGTCGCGCTGTTCTGGCTGGAGGGGTCGCTGCGACACAAGGGCCTCTTCAAGGAAGCAGTGGCGCTGCGCCAGTCGGTGTCCGGATCGGAGCGGTCGGGAACCATCGCGCGCACCTTCCAGCGTGCAGGTTTCCAGGCCCTCCTCCGGGAGGGCGGCGAGACCTACCGGAAGAGCGGGTTGCTCGAAACGGCGGCCCGGTGCTACGCCCAGATTGGAGAGCGCGATGAAGCGATCGCCCTGCTCGAGGCCTGTTCGCACCGCCGATGCTCCGATCTCGTCAGCCTGAACGTCGAACCGGATTTCGACGTGCTGCGGGACGATCCGCGTTTCCTGGAGCTGGTTCGCGAGGTCGGTCCTGCGGCTGGGGGCCGTCGGCGGTTGGCGAGCAACCCCCCAGCCCAACCTCGTCAGTGAGTATCGCGCTGGCACCAGCGTCCTGACAATTTTCCCTGAGTCGAATTCGAAATCGCGATAGTCCACGCTCACTCCTCCGCCACACCTGCAGCTCTGCAGCCGTTCTACCCGCGCGGACGATCCGGGAACCTACATTTCATCGACTGGGAATGCCGCGGGAATTGCTTCGACGGAGTGTCGCGGGTATGACAGAGCCCGGCTGTCCATTCCCAACGTCACTGCCGAGGCAACCGCTCGAACCGACTGCCCGGCGCTGCAGATGAGGAGCGCGATGAGGATCCAAGACAAACCGAGTGCTGTGCGCAAGATGTTGATGCTGACGGGGTTTGTTGCGGCTCTCGCCGCAACACCACTTGCCGGGAGGGAACCGCGTGAGGAAGCGAAACCGGCCAGGACCCTCTACGTATGGTCAGGCGACCAGGCCAGGGTTGCCCCGGATTTCCTAGCGGTCATCGACTTCGACGAAGAGTCGCCGCGCTACGGGAAGGTCATCCGCACCGTTCCTATTCCTGGCGTCAGCGGATCCGGAAACGAGCCTCACCATTGCCATCTCTCCGCTGACAAGAACACTCTGGCATGCGGCGGGTTGCTCGCCCTGCTGCGTGGCCAGAACAGCATCTTCTTTTTCGATGTATCGCAGACTCGCCATCCGCGGTTCCTGTTTTCCACCAGCGGCACGCTGTCCAACATTACCGACGATTTCCTGCCCCTGAAGAACGGCGGGTTCCTGGTCACCCAAATGGGCTCCCACACCGGCGGCGTGCCCGGCCGGGTGGCCGAGTTCGACAGGGAACTCCACCTGGTGGGCGAATGGCCCGCAACACCTCCGGCGCACGATTTCAACCCGCACGGCATCTCGGTCCGCCCTGAGCTCAACCTGATGGTGACGTCCGATTTCATGCTGCCAGACAGTTCATTGAACGTGGTTCCCGGCGATCCCCTTCTGCGCGGCAGTATCCGCGTGTGGAATTTCGAGAAGCGCTCGATCGTCCGCACCATCGTGATACCGGGCGCCGTCGGCACCATGGACGTCAAGCTGATCCCGAGAGATCCGTTCGGGCGCGCGTTCACGGCGGGAATGTTCGACGGCCTGGTGTACCTGGTCGACCCTTGGAGGGGAACGTCGCAGGCCGTCTTCGACTGCGAGACGATCGTTCCCCACATCGACGTGCCGGTTCGTGGCGGGATGACCCAACTTCTGGCCATGCCGCGCTCCGGTAACCGGCTGATATTCGCCTTGTTCCAGGCCGGTCAGGTCGGAATGCTCGATGTGAGCAATCCCGCGCATCCCGTGCAGACCAGCATCGTCAATCTCGGCATCGACGCCGGTCCGCACATGATTGCGCTCACCGATGACGACCGGCGCCTGGTCGTCAGCGACTATTTCCTCAATGAGGACGACTTCGGGAAGATTCATTTCGAAGGGGACCACCATGTCCACGTGGTCAAGGTCTCCAAGAGTCGCCTCGCGCTCGATCGTCGCTTCGACGTGGATTTCAACACCGCGTTCTCGACCGGACCGGCGCGGCCACACGGCGTGGCGATGAAGTAAACAGAGTCGCCTTCACACCGCCGATGTGACGTCATCAAGGAGTGCGATATGGCAAAGACGATCAAGAGCACGCTCTCTGGAGCGTGGCTCATGGAGACCGTCAGGATGACGGTTCCGGTGCCTTGCAAGATTGAGTACACCGTCCGCCACAAGGGGCATGGCAACAACCAGCTCCGAGTACGCTTCGGGAGTTATTGGAACCTGATCTGGGCCAAGATCCACGACTTCGAGCTCGAGCCCGACAAGTCGGCGTCCCGGACCTCGGAGATCAACAACGACGATACCGGGTCGGAGGACGGCAAGCAGGACGTCCGCTGGAGGCTTTCGCGCGCGATCCTGACGAAGGAGATCGAGTGGGAGCTGACCTACACGGTCACCCGCCTCGAGGGCGGCACCGACGCGACGAACGAATGCCACACTACTGTCACCAACGACACGGAGTGAGACAGGCCGGCTACAGCGACGACTTCTGCCTGACGGGTCAACGCGAGAAGCCTCCAGTTCGACCACCAGCAACAGACCGGCTGGAATGGCATCGTTGTCGCATCCGGCATCAGTCCTTCAACTGGCCCTCAGCGACTGACCCATAGACCACTCCCGCGCCCTCGTTACCACTTCCCGAATCAGCGCCCTCCTGGTTGAAAGTCGCGAGCTGCCGCCAGAGGGGCCATTTCAAATGGTCGGGGCATTCGTTACTGTTTTCGGCTATCGTCTGGGTTTTCGGTGCGTGCGGGAACTCCGGATTGGGGCCTTCATGCGGATCATGCAGGTCGAAAAAAAGTGTGATATCGCCCAAGACGCTTGGGAGCACACTCTCGGAAGGTGAATGGCAACCAGCTCGGTCATGAACGACAAACGGGTGACTGCGCAAGGAGGCTGACGTGGCGACGCCCAAGTCGATGACGTTTCTCTCATATGGATCCAGTGGCGCGGCGGTGCAACTGCTGCAGGGGTATCTGAACGGGCTCCCGTCGCAGATGCTCAAACTGGTCGAGGATGGCGCCTTTGGCGGAAAGACGAAGGCGCGCGTGCAGGAGTTTCAGAGCCGCAACGCGCTCGCGTCGGATGCCGTGGTCGGGCCGTTGACCTGGGATGCAATCCTCCAGGCGCTCGGCGGCCCGAACCAGTGGCTCCTGCGCTTCCGGATCATTCAAGCCGCCGACGTGGACGCCGCACCGAACGACGTGTTTGCCAAGCTGTCGGCGGGGAAGGACATCAATGATCCGCAGGGGCGCCAGCTTCGACGGGGCCACACCAAGCTGTTGAAGTACTTCCGCATTTCCGCGCCCGCACCTGGTGCGCCGAACCGAAGCGCGGTGTCTGAGGACGCGATCGCGCATTTCGCCAGGATCGGAGGCGTGGATCAGGTCGGCCAGCTGGCACCGATGCCACACTGGTGTGGGATTTTTGCGCTGTGGGCGATCAAGACCGCCGGAGCCAACGTCGGCACCTGGGTCACAGGGACGGGGATCAGCAAAGTCCGCGGTTTCCGGCAGGTGAACTCGCCGCTGCCCGGCGACGTAGGCTATCTCGACCAGCCTTTTCAACACCACTTCATCGTGCGTTGGCTGTGGCCCGAGAGCGGAGGCGTGAAGGTGGACACAATAGAGGGGAACAGCGCGCCGAACAGCAACTTCAGCAATCAGCGGCGAGAGCTGAAGGACGTCACGGCGTGGTATTCGATCTTCTGATTGACGCGCGCGAGGACGTTCGTCGCCGGGCGCGCCGCCGCGTGACGAGTGACCGCCGCAACATCCTCGTGCTCGACGCGGCTTGTCAGGTACGATGTGAACGTTATCTTCCCGCCACGAGAGCCTCTGGTTCGTGGGCGGGCGCGTCGGGTCATCGCGAAGGGCGACGTCAGGCGTTCGGCGGTGACCGCGGCTCAGTTTGATCACGATTGCTCATGAATCGCGCCTTCCGGCGGGCCCTCCATCACCCCCTCGTCGTGCCGCTCGCTGCGGTGGTCGCGCTGCTCTGGGCCAGCCTCGCCGCAGAGAGTTACTTCCGCTTCGCTGGTGCACTCGCGTTCGCGGTCAATGACGTCGGCATGGCGCTCTTCTTCGCGCTGATCACTCAGGAAGTGCTCGAGGCGACCATGCCGGGAGGGGCGCTGCACACATGGCGGCGCGCGACGCTCCCCATCGTGGCCGCCGTTGGTGGAACGCTTGGCGCGATCGGTGTGTACCAGGCCTACGTGGGCGCCGGCGATGAACCGCTCCTGGCGGCCGGCTGGCCGATCGTGTGTGCCGTCGACGGGGGCGTGGCGTACGTGCTCGTGACGTCGCTGGTGGGCGCAGGCGCGCGGCCCTTCGTGCTGCTGATCGTGATTGTCAGCAACGCCATCGGCCTCACCGTTGTCGGCCTGCATCAACAGGCCGCCAACCTGCACGCGGCCGGCCCGGTTCTCATCGCATCTGCCATCGCCGTCAGCGTGGCACTGACGCGGCTGGTGCCGCGCATCGTCTGGCCGCAATTGATCATCGGCGGGCCGCTGGCGTGGTGGGGGTTCTGGTGGAGCGGTCTCCATCCGGCCCTCGCCCTCATGCCGATCGTGCCGTTGCTGCCTCGATCGCCGCGCGGCCTGAACCTGTTCACAGACGCCCCCCACGGACCTCACGATTCGCCCCGCCATGTCGAGCACTGGCTCCGCGTCCCCGCACAGATTGTGCTCGTGCTCTTCGCGCTCGTGAACGCGGGAACCATCCTGCGTGGCATCGAGCCGGGCACCTGGGCCGTGCCGGCCGGATCGCTGGTCGGACGGCCACTCGGGATCCTGGTGGCCGTCGGTGTGGCGGTCGCCTTGGGTCTACGGATGCCCGCCCGTCTCGGATGGCGCGAGCTCGTCGTGGTCAGTTTCGCGGTCTCGTGCAGCTTCACGTTCGGATTGTTCTTTGCGACCGCTGTGTTCCCTCTTGGTCCGGTGCTGATGGAGGCCAAGGTGGGCGCCCTGTCGACGATCGCCGGGGTGCTCGTGGCGGTTGGGGCGGCACGACTGCTCGGCGTTGGGCACAAATAGTGGCCGCGATCCCGGCAGGCGCCGGACCTGAGACAGGCTGACTTGGCTCACCACCGGTCAATTGCAGCGGTGCGCCGCATTGAGTATGCTGACCCCGGTTCTTCGAGTGCCGAGGCCCCGAACGAGGAGTTCAAATCGATGCGAGTCCAGAATCTGTTCATCTGCTCTGCCATCTTCACTGCCGCTCTCTTCTCAGCCAGCCCGAGTTGGGCCCAGGGCGAAACGCGATTCGGCGTCTGGGACAACTCGACCGATCCCAACAACGTCATGACCTACGAGCCCTACGAGAAGGGCGGCATGAAGATCACGGTGAGCAACCCCAGCAAGCCGGACGCCGGGTGGAGCTACGTGACGACGTTCGACGGTCAGTTCCGTCCGGTCACCGGTCAGAAGGGCGCCGAGACGGCGGTCGAGATCATCAACGACAAGAGTACCCGCATCTACAACAAGCGGGACGGCGTGGTGTACCAGGTCGTGATCAATACGTTGTCGGACGACCACAACAAGATCAACAACGAGTACATCCGTATGGACAAGGCGGGCAAGATCACGGGCGTCACGCACGTGACCTACATCCGTCGCAAGAAGTAGCAGCGCCCCGGTCGTCCGCGGCGCAACCAGGTTGCGCGCGGGTGCGTCCACGGTTTCGATCAACCCGATGCGAGGTGGCATGATGAAGCGCATTATCCCGATCGTGCTGGTGGCAGTGGCTGCTTCGATCAGCGTGTTGGCGCAGGGCGGGCGCCGCGGGGCGCCGCCACCGCCCTCGCCGCTGGAGCCAGGGGCGTCGCAGACCGATGTCGACAAGGCCCTGATCGCGGCGCCAGCCGCGCTCAGCAATCAGGCGACCGTCATCAAGTGGAAACCAGATTTCACCTACGACACTCTCCGGAAGGGCAGCAACGGGCTGGTCTGCTACGACCGGTCCGGCTTTCCGCTCCAGCAGCCGTTCTCCGTGCAGTGCACCAGCGTCGCCAACCTGCCTCGCGAAGCGCAGAACCTGAAAGCCGAGGCGTCGGGGGACAAAGCCAAGTCAGAGGCGATGCTCAAGGCGATGGAACAGGACGGCACCCGGGCGAAGCCAGAGTTTGGCTCGGTGTGGTACCACGTGTCAGGCGCCGATCGAGATCACGTGTCCCCGCACGAGATGACCATCGCCGTGCCCGGCGCCACCGCGGCGTCACTGGGACTGCCCGACAAGCGGCGGGAGACTGGCGCATGGATCATGAATGCCGGCACGTCCACGGCTCACCTCATGATCCCGGGAAGATGATCGGGTGATACCGGGAAGATGATCAGGAACGTCTGATGCACCGCGGTGGAACCCGTTTGCCACCAGACTGACGCGGCGCGCCGCAGGAATCCTCTTGCGACGGTCACGCCGGTCGGCCGGGCACGATGCCGATGACTGGCGAGCCGGCCACGTCTCGCTCGATCATCGATCGATCGCACGCACCGCGCGTCGCGCCCGGCGCCAGGCGAATGCCCATCTGGCGGGCGCCGCCGGGCCAGCGCAGAGCTCAGCTCGCCGCACAAGCCGACCGCGGCGAGCACGAGCGCGAGCGCCGCGAAGCTGGCGACGATCAGCCGCGCGACCGTTCCTTCGCCACGCCGCCGCCAATCACGGTGTCCAGCGTCGGCGGCTCGTTCACCGCACGGGCGCTGGATCAATCTGCGACAGCTCACGACGGCAAGCGGGCCTGATCCATCCGTACGTCGCAGGCGGCCGGTCACCCACGGCATGTGGCGGCGCGGGTTCCAGGTGATGACATCAACTACACTGAACGCAGCTCAAGGAGGAGCAGTGGCGAACTCCGGCGGCGGCCCGCGCGAGTCGCGGACGCCCGATTCACGACGCCGGGACCCGGCCTCGACCGCCAGCGCCCGACCCGACGGGCGGCGGCGTGTGGTCGTCGAGAAGGTGCTGCCGTCGGTGGATGACGGCCGATTTCCTGTAAAACGCACGGTCGGAGAGTCGGTCGACGTCATAGCCCACGTGCACGCCGATGGCCACGACGTACTGGTTGCAGTTCTGCGTTACCGCTTGAGGGCGGGCGCCGACGCCGCACCGTGGACCGAGATCCGCATGATCGCGCTGGGCAATGACGAATGGCGGGCCAGCTTCGTTGTCGAGCAGCTCGGAGTCTACGAGTACTCCGTCCAGGGATGGGTCGATCACTTTCTGTCATGGCGTCGCGGCGTGGCGATCAAGACGCAGGCCGGCATGGACGTGACCGTGGATCTTCAGGAAGGCGCGGCGCTGGTGGCCGCCACGGCAGCGGCCGCGCCGGATGACGAGGCCGGCGGTCAAGCGGCTGGCGACGCGGACGCCGATCGGATGCCGTCGGATCGAGCGCATCTGGCCGCCGCTGCCAGCCTTCTCGCAGCCCCTACTGACAGCGTCGTGCGCATCGCAGCGGCTCTCGACCAGCGGTTGCTGTCGCTGATGGCCAAGTACGCCGATCGGGCGCTCGCGTCGGACTATCACACTGTGCTTCAGGTGACGGTCGACCGACCGCGTGCGAGGTTCGGCGCCTGGTACGAGATGTTTCCGCGGTCGTGGGGGCCTGATGCGACGCGGAGCGCGACGTTCGACGAGGCCGCGGCACATCTGCCGCGGGTGGCCGCGCTCGGGTTCGACGTCGTGTATCTGCCGCCCATCCACCCGATTGGCACGAGCTATCGCAAGGGGCGACGGAACAGCCTGGTCGCCCAGCCCGGCGATCCCGGCAGCCCGTGGGCGATCGGCTCGTCGCAGGGAGGACACACCGCAGTCGAGCCCGGGCTTGGTTCGCTGGACGATTTCGACGCCTTCGTGGCAGCGGCCGGACGAGTCAATCTTGAAGTGGCCCTCGACCTGGCCTTTCAGTGCTCGCCCGATCATCCCTACGTCCGTGAACATCCCGAATGGTTCCGGCATCGCCCGGACGGCACCATCAAGTACGCCGAAAATCCGCCCAAGAAGTATCAGGACATCTATCCCTTCAACTTCGAAACAACAGACTGGCAAGCGCTGTGGAATGAACTGCTCGAGGTGACCCGCTTCTGGATCGCGCACGGGGTGCGGATCTTTCGAGTCGACAACCCGCATACCAAGCCCTATCCCTTCTGGCAGTGGCTGATCGCCACGATCCATCGCGATCATCCCGACGTGATCTTTCTCGCCGAAGCATTTGCGCGGCCCAAGATCATGTACTACCTGGCCAAGCTGGGCTTCACGCAGTCGTATACCTACTTCACCTGGCGGAATACCAGGGAAGAACTCGAGGAGTACTTCACCGAGCTGACCGCGTCGGAGGTGAAGGAGTTCTTCAGGCCAAACCTGTTTGCCAACACGCCGGACATCCTCCACGAGTACTTGCAGAGCGGCGGGCAGGCCGCATTCAAGGTGAGGCTGATCCTGGCGTCGACGCTGGGCGCGACCTACGGCATCTACAGTGGATTCGAACTCGGGGAGGGGAGGGCGGTGCCCGGCACCGAAGAGTATCTGGATTCCGAGAAATACCAGATCGGACACTGGGACTGGGATCGTCCGGGCAACATCCGCGAGCTGGTGGCCGCTCTCAATCGGATCCGGCGCCAGCACCCGGCGCTGCAATTCGATCGCGGCCTCCGCTTTCACGAGACCGATAATCCCGCAATTCTCTGCTACACCAAAACCTCGCCCGATCGCGCCGACACGATCATGGTTGTCGTCAACCTCGACCCGGCCCGGATGCAGCACGGTCACGTGCGGGTGCCGGTCGGGATGTCGGGTCTGCCGGACGCGGCCGCCTTTGCGGTTCAGGATCTGCTCACCGGCACCACCTACAACTGGATCGGCGAGTGGAATTACGTGCGGCTGGTGCCGCCGGGCGTGGTTGCTCATGTCTTGCGCATCGGGGTCACGCCGTCCGGGGACCGGGCATGACCGGACGGTCGTTGCGCATCAAGCATTCGCTGGTGCGGCCTTCGTGACGGGCTCTCCGGAACTGGTGCAGCGCGCCAGCCGATGGCTGTTCGACGAGCTTCCGGCGGCGGCGCCGCGGTGGCTGGCCGGGCAACGGTGGTTCGGCGGCAAGACGCGGACGATTGAACGTCTCGAGGTCGGCGATGTGGTCTGGCTGTCGCGCGACCCGGCCTGCGCGCTGGTCATTCTCGATATCCGCTATGCGATCGCCGATACGGTCCCGGCCGGCGATCGCTATGCCGCGCTCATTGCACTGGACGACCACCCTTCAGGCGCGTCGACGATCGGTCGCATGGAGGGGCCGCACCCGGCGTTCATCAGCGAAGGATCGACCACGCCAGCGTGCCTGCTTGCGCTGGTGCAGGGGTTGCGAGGCGACGAGGCGGTACGTGGCAGCCACGGTGCGATTGTCAATGGCGATGCGACGGACGAATTGAAACGCCTGCTCTCAGGCGATCCGGCACGCGTACCGAGTGTCGTCGCGATCGGGGCCGAGCAGAGCAACACGTCCGTGCGCCTCGGCTCGGCCCACGTCGTCAAGCTGCTCCGCCGGCTTGACGACGGCGAAAACCCCCAGCTCGAGATCGGACGATTTCTCACCCGTGGCAACTTCGGCGACACGCCGCGGCTCGAAGGGTCTCTTACGTATCGGGGAACAGACGGACGCTCGGCCACTCTCGGCATCGTCGAGTCCTGGCTGGACAATCAGGGCGATGGCTGGCGATTTGTCATCGACCAGTTGGATCGGTCTGTCGGTGACGGGGCCGCGCTCGCACGCCTCGCGAACGAGCTGCACGTTCTCGGAGCGACGACCGCTGCCTTTCACGCGGCCCTGGCCGCGGGCGACGGCGGACCGGCGTTTGAGCCGGAGCCGGTCGCGCCGGGCGACATCGAGCGCTGGCGCGCGGCGCTCCGCGATCAGGGCGACGCGACCTTCGCGCTGGTGGAGCAGCACCACCGCCGGTGGACAGGGGACTCGGCGATTGCGGCGAAAGAGTTCCTGGCGCTCCGGCCGGCGTTTGAAGGTCGCAGCGTCGCGCTCGATGAGTGGTCGCATGGCGGCTTTCAGAAGATCCGCGTCCACGGCGACTATCACCTTGGTCAGACGCTCAAGACGTCCTCGGGATTCGCCATCATCGACCTCGAGGGTGAGCCGAGCAAGCCGCTGGAGGCTCGCCGCGAGAAGCGATGCGCGCTCAAAGACGTGGCTGGGATGATCCGATCGTTCGACTACGCCGTACAGAGTACGAAGACCTTGAACTCGCCGGAGCGGACGATCGCGGCGCTCTCCGGCGCATTCCTCGAGGGTTATCGTACGCGCGCGAGGGCGGCCCCGTTCGTACCGGCCGATCCCGAGGCGCTCACCGCCTGGGTGGCGTTCTTCGAACTGGAGAAAGCGTTGTACGAGATCGAGTACGAAGCCAACAGCCGACCGACCTGGGTGCATATCCCACTCAGGGGCGCCGTTCGGATCCTGAGGAAGTAGCGTCGATTCAGCAGTTCGTGGCGTCGAGCCTCTGCCGCCGCGCAAATGGCAGGTAGCGCGCGACGCGATTGGCAATCGCTCTGGCCCTCTGCGTTCAGGCGGCCGCGCCGCCTTGGCCCGTCCGCTTGAGGACGATGGCGGAGGGGCGGCCGAACGTCAGCGAGCAGGATTCCGAGGTTGGTTCGAGTGCGATCGGCACTGGATCGCGGCTGAATGCCGCGTCTTCACTCGTCAGCACGACGCTCCAGCCGGCAGCGCTCTGGGTGGATTCTCCTGCGCCGCTGCCGACCCAGGTCTGGCCGAGGTCGACCCGCCCGGCTCCGTGAAGCCGGACCACGACCAGGAAATCGCCGTCGGGACTCTCCCGCCGCAGCGCAATCGTGGCAGCGTCGACGGCGGCGACGTGGAAGGGCGCATCCCCTCGAAGCGCCGGTTCGCGGCGGCGGAGCGACAGCAGCGCGACGTAGAGCCGCAGCGTCGAGGCGTGCGGCTCCTGCTCGCGTTCGTGCCACCACAGCCGGCTCGCCTCGAAGGTGGAGTCCGCCTGGGGGTCTGGAATCGCGTTACGCGATGCCGGATCGGAAAATGCCGCGAACGACCGAAATTCCTCGCGACGACCCTCGGTGACCAGCGCACCGAGTTCGGAGTGATGGTCGGTAAAGTACAGGAACGGCGTGCTGGCCGCCCATTCCTGCCCCATGAACAACAGAGGCGTTTCCGGAGCCATCAGCAACAGGACTGAGGCCGCACGGTACGCGGCCGGCTCGATCTGATGATGCAGCCGCTCGCCCTGCGCGCGATTGCCGATCTGGTCGTGATTCTGGAGGCAGATGATGAAGCGTACGGCGGAAACGCCAGAGGTCTCGGTGCCCCGTGGCGCGCCAAGGTGGGTTGAGTGCTGGCCCACATAAAACCATCCCTGGCGAATGGTCTGCGCCAGATCGACGGTGCCGCCGCTGAAGTCGCGATAGTAGCCCTCGGCGTCGCCGGCCAGCGCCCGGCGGCACTGGTGGTGAAAGTCGTCCGCCCACACGGCGTCCAATCCCCATCCGCCGCTTGACTCCGGGATGAGCATGGAGCGCAGGTTCCGATGATCTTCCGCGATCAGCAGCGTTCGGCGTTCGCTGCTCGACGCGTGCACACGCGAGGTCAGTTCGGCCAGAAAGTGCCGCGGACCCTCATCGGCCATCGCGTGTGTCGCATCGAGCCGCAATCCGTCGATGTGGTAGTCGTGGATCCAGTGGAGGGCGTTCTGGATCAAGAACTCGCGCACCCTGTCACTGTGCGGGCCGTCGAGGTTGACGGCCGCACCCCAGGGAGTCTGATGGCGATCGGTGAAGTAGGTCGGGCTGAATGCCGAGAGGTAGGCGCCATCCGGGCCGACGTGGTTGTAGACCACGTCGAGAAGCACGCCGAGATTCAGTCGATGGGCGGCGTCCACGAAGCGGCGGACGTCGTCGGGCGTTCCATAGCATCGCGCCGGGGCATAGAGTGAGACGCCGTCGTATCCCCAGTTGCGGGCGCCAGGAAAATCGGCGATCGGCATCAGTTCAATCGCCGTGACGCCCAGACTGGCGAGATGCGGCAGGCGAGTCATCGCGCCGGCGAATGTGCCTTCGGCACTGAAGGTGCCGACGTGCAGCTCGTAGATCGCGAGGTCGCACAGTTCGAGACTCGGGCGCCGATCGTCGGACCACGCGAACCTCGCGGCGTCGACGACGGCCGAGGGGCCGTGAACACCGTCGGGCTGGGACCGCGAGGCGGGGTCGGGCAACGTGCGTTCGCCATCGAGGCGGTACCAATAGCGTGTTCCGTCGGCAGCTCCGGCTACATGACCGGCAAATGTGCCGTCTGTACGCCTTTCGAGGGGGTAGATGAGCTGCTCATCGGCTCGTTCGATGACCACGTCTACACGTGCGCACTCCGGTGCCCAGACACGAAATGCCGTGCCGCCCGCGGTCGGCCACGCGCCGAGCGATGGTGTCCACTTCATATCTGGATATGATCCCATGATCGGCGTTGACATCGTGCTGGCGTGGCGCGGCGGTTCAGGACCGTCTCACGCATCTGCGTCGGTGGCGGCGGCAGCTAGTTCGATGCGTCGGCCGTCCTGGCCGAACAGGTGCAGCCGATCGGAGCGGAATCGCAGGCCCACCGCATCGCCGATCCGGATCGAGGCGCCGGCATTGACCAACACTCTGACCAGGTCCGGCGATGGCCCAGCGAGCTGCACGTGCACGATGGCGCTTGCGCCGAGCGACTCGACGATGGTGACGCGAGCCTGCACGTCGCCGCTGCCGGGAAGCGTGAGATCGATCTCGTGGGGACGTGCGCCCACGGCAACGCGCGCGGGCAATCCGGCCATGCCGACGTCCGGCTCGAGGTCGACGGCGAAGGCCGGCGCCGTGAGGCGGAGGCGCCGCCCCTCGGCTGCGATTTCGGCCGGCCACAGGTTCATGGCCGGCGATCCCACGAACTGTGCGACGAACGAGGTGGCGGGACGCTCGAAGACGACGAGCGGCGGACCGACCTGTTCGATCGATCCATCCCGCATCACCGCAATGCGGTGTCCCAGCGTCATGGCCTCTTCCTGGTCGTGCGTCACGTACACCATGGTCGCCGACAGCCGGCGTTGCAGGAGGATCAGCTCTGCCCGGGTCGCGACGCGAAGCAGAGGATCGAGATTCGAGAGTGGCTCGTCGAGCAGAAAGGCTTTCGGTTCGCGGACGATCGCCCGCCCCAGGGCGACGCGCTGGCGCTGTCCGCCGGACAGCTGCGACGGCCTGCGATCGAGGATGGCGCCGAGCTCGAGCGCCGCAGCGGTGCGCTCCACTCGCTCGTCGATGCGCGCCGGATCGAAGCCGCGCACGCGGAGCCCGAACGCCATGTTCTCTCGCACGCTCTTGTGCGGGTAGAGCGCGTAGTTCTGGAACACCATGGCGAGGTCCCGTTGTTGCGGTGTCCGTTGAGTGACGTCCTGGCCGTCAATCGAGATGCTGCCGGCAGTGGGCGTCTCGAGCCCGGCGAGCAGGCGCAGCACCGTGCTCTTGCCGCTGCCAGAGGGGCCAACCAGGACGAGCAGTTCACCATCGGCGACATCGAGCGTGAGATCGCGGACGGCCTGATAGCCGTTCGGATAGGACTTGCTGACGCCCCGCAAAGCAATGCGTGCCATGTCAGCCTTTGACCGCGCCCGAGGTCAGCCCGGAAACGATGCGCCGCTGCGCCAGCAGCACGATGAAGGCGATCGGTGCCGTCGCGACGACCGCGGCGGCCAGGATCTCTCCCCACGGCACTTGATACTGTCCGCGAAAGAGCGCGATGGCGACTGGCACGGTATAGCGCTCGGGCCCGAGCGTGAACGACAGCGCGAACAGGAATTCGTTCCAGCTGTAGAGGAATGTCAGGATGGCGGTGGTGGCCAGTCCCGGCGCCGCGATGGGCAACACGATTTCCCAGAGGGTACGGAGCCGGCCGGCGCCGTCCAGAAAGGCCGCCTCCTCCAGGCCGGCAGGGAGCTGGCGGAAGAATCCCACCAGGAGCCAGATCGTCAACGGCATCGCGAACGTCAGATAGGGCAGCACCAGGCCGGGGTACGTGTTCAGCAGGTGCAGATACCGGAGCAGCATGTAGAGCGGGGAGACAATCGAGATCTGCGGAAACATCGAGACCCCGAGCACGAACGCCAGGGCCGCGCCGCGTCCGGGAAAGTGCAGCCGCGCCAATGCGTACGCACAGGCGGCACCAAGGGCCACCGACAACGCCGTGGTCGCCGTGGCGACCACCAGCGACGTACGAATCGGCCGCCAGAAGTCGCGCTGCTCGAACAGCGCCCGATAGTGGTCCAGCGTCAGGTCGTGTGGAATCAGGGACGGCGCCGCGAACAACCGTTGATCGGGTGTCAGCGACGACACGATGGTCCAGTACAACGGCAGCGCGAGGAGCGCGATGGTCACGACTACGCCGCCACGCACAAGCCACCGTTGACCTGTCATGCCGCACCGCTCCCGATGGCGCCGCGGTCGATCAGCCGAATGGCTGCCAGTGCCAAACCGAAGGCGACGGCAAACATGAGCAGGGACAGCGCCGACCCATAGCCGAACCGCAGGTTCCGCAGCAGCGTCGTGAACGCATAGAGCGCGAGCGGTTCGGTGGCGGTGCCGGGACCGCCGTTGGTCATCACGTAGACCACGTCAAAGACGCGGAAGGCGTCGAGCGCTCGAAACAGGAGTGCCACGAGCAGCGTCGGCCTGAGCAGCGGCAGCGTCACTCCGACGAACTGCCGCCAGGCGTCGGCGCCGTCCATGGCTGCGGCTTCGTACAGCGATCGATCGATGTTCTGCAGGCCGGCGAGCAGCAGCAGCGCGACAAATGGCGTCGTCTTCCAGACGTCGGCGAGGATCAGGGGGAACCAGGCTGCCAGCGGCGCCGCAAACCAGACCGGCGGCGTCATTCCGAACTTGACGGCCACCGCCGTGGCCAGCCCGCCAGGGCTCTCGAAGATGAACCGCCAGGTCAGGGCCGCCACCACCATCGGGATCGCCCATGGCAGCAGAACGATGGTGCGAACGACACCACGAAGATGGACAAGCCGGTCCAGCATGAGCGCGAGCAGCAGGCCGCCGGCCAATTCCAGCGCCACGCTGACCGCGACGAAGAATGCCGTGTGCGCGGCCGCGTCCCACATCCGGCGGTCGCGCAGCGCCTCCGAGTAGTTGCCGAGGCCGACGAAGGGCCGTCCCATCCACGGCATGGCCAGGTCGTGGACGTGCAACGACTCCCACAGCGTCCAGGCCATGGGGAGGAGCGCCACCAACGCGATGGCCGCCATCGCGGGTGCCGCCAGTAGCCAGCCGATGCGCGCGTCGCGCACTGCGGCGCTGGCCCGTTGACGGCTGGTCGACCTCATGACGGCGTGAGCTTGAAGCGCGACAGCAGCGCGCGCATCCTGATGGCGGCATCCTCGAGCGCGGCGCGCGGCTCCTGCTGACGTGTGAGGGCCCGGTGCAACGACACCTGAAGCAGCTCGGACAGCTGACTGTAGACCGGCGTCACCGGTCTGGGCACCGCGTGGTTGAGGATGGCGGCGACGTCCTGCAGCGGCAGCTCGAGGGCTGCGGCCAGCTGCGGTGTCTTGTACAAGTCGGCCCGCGGCGGCAACTGGCCAGCCATCGCCGCCCGTTCCAGCATCTGCTGTGGCCGCAGGAGGAACTCGATCAGACGGTAGGCCTCCTCAGGTTGCTCGCTGAAGGCGTTGATGGCGAGGGCCGAGCCTCCGAGCGCGGCGGTCGGCGCGCCTCCGGCGGCCGAAGGAAAGGCGGAGACGGCGACTTTGCCGGCGACCGCCGACTGCGCGGGGTCGTTCACCAGGGCGTAAGCGTAGGGCCAGTTGCGCATGAACACGGCTTGACCGTTCTGAAACGCGAAGCGGGTCTGTTCCTCCTGCCAGGTCAAGGCGGCCGCCGGCACAATCCCGTTGGACCCGACGGCGTCGCGCATGAACGTGAGTGCGTTTACCGCCGCGTCGGAATCCACGACGATGCGGCCCTGCTTGTCCATGATCGCGCCACCAAAGGCGCCCAGGTGTTCGAGGAATACGGTCACCAGGCCTTCGTAGCGCGCCCCCTGCCAGACCAACCCGTACGCGGGCCCGCGGCTCATGCCGCGTCTCGCGAGCTTGGCAAGTGCGTCGAGATCGCCGGGGGGGTCGGGCACCAGGTCCGTTCGCCGATAGAGCATGCCGACATCGACAAACCACGGCAGCGCGTACAACCCGCCGTTCCAGCGATGGGCCTCGACGCTGCTGGCAAAAAAGCCGTCGATGTCGGGCCGAAAGCGGTCGAGCGGCATCAGCCATCCCGCCGCGGAAAACTCGGCGGTCCAGATGATGTCGAGCTGCAAAACGTCGGGGTCGGTGGCACGCGCGTTCAGCCACTGCACGTAGAGCTGGTGCCGGAGATCGGCCGCATCGGGCGTCGGCCGCAACGCGACGATCACGGACGGTTGCTCCTGACGGAAGCGGTCGAGTTGCCGCCGGAGCACCTCGGCCTCCCGGCCCACGGCGCTGCCCGAGATGGTGAGTACGCGCACCGGCGCACCGCGGCAGGCGGCACCGGCGCTCCACGACAGCACCGCAGCGGCCAGCGCGAGCACGCGGCCGAGCGCCTTGGCGCGCTCGGGCATGTCGCGCCGCCAGCCGCTGGTGCGACTCACCTGATGGCCGCCCTGCGGCGGTTGCCGCTCACAGGTGCGGCGCCGCGTTGGAATCGCGCTCGCGTTCGCCTTTGAACTGCTGCTCGAGCAGCTGTTTGGCGGCGTCCCGTCCGCCGAGGCCGAACGCAATCGCGGCACCGAGCATGAACGCGCCGACGGTGATGGTGAACGCGGTCAGCACGACCGCGCTGGCGAGCCCGACCTGTTCCAGCGCCATGACGGCGCCGATGGCGATGACCAGTATGCGGAGCGCGCCGCTCAACAGCCGCGCGCCCGGTACCCCGGCGTTCACGGCCGCCAGCAGCGACGCCCGCCAGAGAAAGTTGCCAATCAGGAAGCCCAGCGCCAGTACCAGCAGCGCCATGATGAAGCGCGGCACGAAACGAAAGAACTGCTGCACCAGGCCCTCGAATGGCGTGAACTGCAGCGTGTCGATCGCCGAGACGATGAAGCCGATCAAGACGATCCAGAAGGCGATCTGCCCGATCAGCAGCTCGGCAGTCGGCATCTCCGCGACCCGCAGCAGCTCGCTGGCGCCGCTGCGGCGCGACAACGAATCGAAATGAACCCAGGTCAGCACGCGCTGGATCGCGATGCGGACCGCCACGGCGACGACGATGCCAGCAACCAAGATGATCGTGGCCGCCAGCAGCCGCGGCACGAACATCGCGAACGCGTTGGTGAAGTTGCCCCACGAGAGCGCCAGCGCCGCGCCGATTTCCTGAATCATCACGACCTCATTTTCCGAGCAGCCAGGCGCTGACGAGCGCCGGCCTCAGTCGTTGAAACGTGTTACAGAGAGCATCGAGCCGGGCCTGCGCGAGGCTCGGCGTCTCAGAAGCGCTGCGGGCCATGAACAGGGACGCCCGCCACATGTACAGCGGCACGAACATGTTGGCCAACTCATCGACGCTGCCGCCGCGGCGGATGGTCGCCAGAAAGGCATAGACGATTTGGACCCAGAGTTCATCTTCGTGCACCTCGGCCGCAGGGGCGTCGTCGAGCAGCCGCGCGAGCGTCGGCTCGTCGAGCACTTCGGCGAGCAGCGGACGAATCTCCGCGATGTCGTGACGCGCCTGTGCTCCCAGCGCGGCGTGGTCCCAGGCCGCGGCGGCTGGCACGACTTCGCTATCAGGTCCCCAGGTGTGGAGCGCGACGGTTTCTCCCGCCGTGCTCCAGAAGTCCTGGTGGTCGCGAAGGCAGACGATCAGCGAGAGGAAGATCTGCTGGACCACTGCGCGCAGCGTCATGGTCGTCGCGGCGGTTGGGGCGGCCCGCCACAACTGCCCGACCGTGAACCGACGCGCCACGGCCTCGGTCCGCAGCCAGAGATCGATGGCGAAGCGCGCCGCATCCTGGTGCCAGATGTCCTGGTCGAGGCAGTGGGAGGCGAAGCGTCCGGAACAGCCGAATTCGGCGCCGAGCGGTTCGTCGAGGCCGACCTGGTAGACCGCCCGCACGAGCGGACGGACCAGTTGCGTGATGAGCGCGCCATCGCGCGGATGCCTGCGGTGGCGCGGCGACAGGAACTCCACCTCGCCGCTGATGACGGGGTCGATCACGTCGCTGATGCGCTCCGGCGTCGTCGCCGGGCCGGCCGGGTCAATCACGACCAGCGTCTTGGCCTGTGTCAGGGCGGTGGCGGCAAACATCGCGCGCAGCCCCGCGAGCTTGCCGGGCAGCCCATGATACGGGGCATTGACCCGGTGCAAGGTGCGAAGCGAATGGGACGTCTGCACCACGTCGCCCTCGCTGAAGGAGGCGTCGCGGATCAATTCGGGCGTGCCGTCGGTCGAACCGGCGTCTGAATTGATCATGACCGTCCTCAGCCGGCGATAGTCGCGCACGAAGCAGCTGTTGATGGCTCGAGCGATGTTGCCGATTGTGGCGGCGTTGTTGAGCGTGGGTACGCCTACCAGGATGTCGACCTGGCCGACCGCCATGAGCTGTCCGAGCAAGGCGTCGGAGAGAATGCTTTCGTGTTCCACGGAGAGTCTCAGCCAGTCAACGGTTGGCGCTTCGCCACGGGGCCGCTAGAGCCAGCGCAGCCTGAACCAGTAAAAGTCGTACGGCCCCATCATGATGGGGTAGGGCAGCCGGCCGATGCGAGGAAAGATGCTGCCGCCGAACATTTCGATCGGGATGGCACCGCTCAGCGACGGCATGTCCAGCTCCGCAAACTGCGCCGTGCCGGCAAGATTGCAGACCACCAAAATGGTGTGGCGGTCGAACGTCCGCGTGAAGGCGAGCACGCGATGGTTGGCGGGCTTGAGGAACTCGATCGCCCCGCGGCCGAAGACCGGCGTCGAGCCGCGGACCTCGATCAGCCGCCGCGTCCAGTTGAGCAGCGATGTCTGGTTGCGCTGCTGTGACTCGACGTTGATGGCCTGATAGCCGTACAGCGCGTTCGATACCAGCGGCAGCCACAACCGCTCGGGATCGGCGTTCGAGAAACCGGCGTTCACCCCGCCATTCCACTGCATCGGGGTGCGCACGCCGTTGCGGTCGCCGAGATAGACATTGTCACCCATGCCGATTTCATCACCGTAGTACACGATCGGACTGCCGGGCAGCGACATCAGCAGGCCATACATCAGTTCGATGCGCCGTCGATCGCCTTCCATCAACGTCGCCAGGCGGCGGCGGATACCGAGATTGATGCGGGCGCGCGGATCCTTCGCGTACTCGTCCCACATGTACTGGCGTTCGTCGTCGGCGACCATCTCCAGGGTCAGCTCGTCATGGTTGCGGAGGAATATCGCCCACTGACAGCAGTCGGGAATCGCGGGGGTTCGCTCGATGATGTCGATGAGCGGCTTTCGGTCCTCGAGCCGCAGCGCCATGAACATGCGCGGCATGATCGGGAAATGGAACGACATGTGGAATTCATCGCCGTCGCCGAAATAGGGACGCACGTCCTCGGGCCACATGTTGGCCTCGGCCAGCAGCAGTTTGGACGGGAAGTGCGCATCGAGCCTGGCGCGGAGGTCCTTGACGACGCTGTGCGTTTCCGGCAGATTTTCGCAGCTGGTGCCTTCGCGTTCGACCAGATAGGGGACGGCGTCGACGCGGAATCCGTCGACACCGAGGTCGAGCCAGAACTTCATGACCTTCCAGATCTCCTCCCGGACCTCCGGATTGTCGAAGTTCAGGTCCGGCTGGTGGCTGAAGAACCGGTGCCAGTAGTACGCCTTGGAGACCGGATCCCAGGCCCAGTTGGAGAGTTCGGTGTCGACGAAGATGATGCGGACGCCGCGATAGCGATCGTCGGTGTCGCTCCAGACATACCAGTCCCGACGCGGATTGTCGCGCGAACTGCGCGCTTCCACGAACCACGCATGCTGGTCCGAGGTGTGGTTCATCACCAGCTCGATGATGACGCGCAGACCGCGCGCGTGCGCCTGGGCGAGGAAGAACTCGAACTCGGCCAGCGTGCCGTAGCTCGGATGAATGCTGGTGTAGTCGGAAATGTCGTAGCCATCGTCCTTGAATGGCGACGGATACATCGGCTGGAGCCACAGGCAGTCGACCCCGAGCGACGCGACATGGTCGAGCTTCGAGGTCAGGCCGGGAAAATCACCGATGCCATCTCCGTTGCTGTCCGCGAAAGACTTGACGTGCAGCTGATAGAAGACGGCGTCCTTGTACCATTCCCGATCATTGGCGTGGTCCATGGGCATCGTAGACGCGGAAGGCTCGCGGCCGAGCGGACCCGCGTTAGGTCAGTGTATGCGATAGAACGGGGGGATCGAAGCGTCTCAGCGGAGCGCGTCGTGAGCGGACCGAAGCTTGCGAGACTCCGATTCAGGTTGGTCACGCGAGACCGGCTTCCGCGACCGACAGTCCGGCCTCAGGCTGGTGCGACCAAGACGACCCCAGCAGCGACGCTTGCCCACGCTCATCCCTCCCTGACAACGGTTTCACGCGGGACTCAATACGACAATAAATGACAGTAAAGTGTAATTCCGACTGACCAAGTCTGTCACTCGGTGGGCAATCGGCCCCAGGGCCAAGTCGTTAAGCTATTCAAACGCAAGTATTTAGATGCTGTGTTGTGAAATCGTCATTGACGGCATCGCTGTTGCTCACGCAGATGCGATCACAAGCAGGTCGAAGGTCAGTGTTTCTATAGAGGACGTGCAGTTGAAGAGTCGTCACACGCAAGGCTTCACGCTCATCGAACTGCTGATCGTCGTGGCCATCATCGGAATCATTGCCGCCATCGCGGTGCCGGGCCTGCTGCACGCGCGGATGCTGGGCAACGAGGCGTCGGCGATCGGATCGCTGCGCGCCATCAACTCGGCTGAATCGACCTTTTCATCCAGCTGCGGGCATGGCAACTATGCAGTGACGCTGGTGGCGCTGGGAACCCCGGCGCCGGGCAGTTCGGATGCGTTCATCAGTCCTGATATTGCGACCACGGGCAGCGCCGCGACCGTGGTCAAGAGCGGGTATACGATCTCGCTCGGCGCTGCAGGATCTCCGGTCGCGGCGGGCGCGTTGTCGTGCAACGGCGGGCTGGCCATGAACGCGGGCTTCGGGACCAACGCCGACCCTCTCTCGACGTCGGCCGGGACGCGCTACTTCGCCAGCGACAATCGCGGGACGATTTATGTCAGCGACGTCGCCGCCATCCTGCAGCCGATTCCATCCGCGACGACGCCGATCCAATAGCGGCCAACGGCGACGGCCCCGGGCCGGGGGCGCGCCTCGCAGAACCGCGATCAGAAGGGATCGGACCGCGGTTTTCTCGGAGACCACATCTCGTCTGGCGGGAGCGGCGCCTCGATCAGGCTGCGGTCATTGTTGTAGGAGCGTAGCTTCTCGATCGCGTACTTGAGCGCCGCGTCGGATTCCGTGAGAAATTCGGCGGAGATCATGACGTCGCCGGACGTGAGGCGGACCTCGATGAGCGGGTCGTCGCTGCGCGTCAGGCTGCTGCAGACGAGGGGACCAAACTGCCACAGGACGGCGGTTTGCTCGGAATCGGCGTCGGCGCGTGACACTGGCGCAGAAGCTATCACGTTGGGGCGCCGGGGCCAGTCGGAGTTTGTCCTACGCGACGCGATCGCGGCAGGGTGCGCTCGAAAACGCTGAGCCGCGACGCCGCGCGATCTGGATTGATCACGCATGCGCCGTCGGCAACGCCGGGATATATTGCGGCATGGCCGCAGACCTCGTCGTATTCGGACCGCATCCCGACGATATCGAAATCGGTCTCGGCGGCACGGTTGCGCGCCATGCGGCGGCCGGTCATCGGGTCGGTCTCTGCGATCTCACGCAAGGGGAGCTGTCGAGCAACGGCACCGTGGCGCAGCGGCAGTCGGAGGCCGCGGCCGCCGCGAAGATGCTCGGCGCCGCGTGGCGGGCGAACCTGGACTGGCCCGACGGCGGCATCGTCACCAGTCCCGAATTGGTCCGCAGTGCGGTCGACCTGCTGCGCGAGCATCGGCCAGTCGCCATCGCCATCCCGTACTGGGATGATCGGCACCCGGATCATGTCGCCGCGAGCCATGTGCTGCGAGCGGCGGCGTTCAAGAGCGGGCTGGTGCGCTACGAAACAGATGCGCCGCCATGGCAGCCCGACTGGGTGTGCTACTACTTCATCAACGATGGCGCCACGCCGTCGTTCGTGATCGATGTGTCGGCCTTCCATCAGCGGAAACGTGATGCGCTGGACTGTTTCGCCAGCCAGTTTGCGCCCAACCGGGCTGGCGCGGTCGACACCCGGCTGACCTCCGCCATTTTCAGGCAACTGATCGAGAGCCGCGACGCACAATTGGGCGCGCTGGCCGGTGTGGCATTTGCCGAGGGCATCGTGGTGCGGGAGCCGCTGCTGCGGTCCGGCCTGCTGAAGCACGAACCATGAACATCGGGATGGTGTGCTACGCCTCGGTCGGCGGCAGCGGGGTGGTCGCCACCGAACTGGCGCACGCGCTCGCCGGCCGCGGTCATCACGTCCACATCATCAGCAGCGAACCGCCGTTCCGCTGGCGCGCCGGCGTGCCGCGGCTGTCGTTCACGCCGGTGGTGGTGCCGTCGTATCCGCTGTTTCGCGAGCCGCAGTACCTGCTCGCCCTCACCAACACGATCGTGCGTGTGTCGCGGGAACAGCGCCTCGACATCGTGCACGCCCATTACGCCGTCCCGCACGCGACCGCGGCCTATCTCGCCGACCAGATTCTGAGCTCCGAGCCCGGCGTCCCGGCGCCGCGCACGGTGACCACGCTCCACGGCACCGACATCACCCTGGTCGGCAGTGACCCCTCGTATGCACGGGTAGTCGGCTTCTCGATCGAGCAGTCGCACGGCGTGACCACCGTCTCGCACAGCCTCAAGGCGGACACCATCGCTGCGCTCGGAATCAAGCAGCCGATCACGGTCATCCCCAACTTTCTCGATTGCGCCCGCTATGCCCGTCGTCCAGACGCCGGACTGCGGGAACGGATCAGCCCGGCGGGCAACCGCGATGCGGTGATCGTGCACGTTTCCAACTTCCGGCCGGTCAAGCGAATCGCCGCCGTGATCGACGTCTTTCGATTGATCCGGCAGCGCGTGTCCTCCCGGCTCGTGCTGATCGGCGACGGCCCCGATCGGGCAGCCGCCGCGCAGCGTGCCGCGGACTATGGGCTGAGCGATGCCGTCGTGTTCGCGGGCGAACAGCAGGATCTCGTGCCGTGGCTGTCGGCCGCCGATCTGTTTCTGTTGCTGTCGGCACAGGAAAGCTTCGGACTCGCTGCCCTGGAGGCGATGGCGTGCGAAGTGCCGGTGGTGACGTCGAATGTGGGCGGATTGCCGGAAATCGTCAAGGACGGCGCGACCGGGTTCGCCTGCCCGCCCGACGCACTGGATGCCATGGCGGACAGAGGAGTCGCGCTGCTCACCGATCGCGACTTGCGCCAACACGTGACACACGCCGCCGTGGCAATGGTTCGCAGCCGGTATTGCACGGACGCGATCGTTCCACTCTATGAAACCTACTACCGTGAGGTTCTTGCGCCGCCGCGCACGTAGACGCGACCTGCTGGCCTGTCGTTTCGTCATGTGAGCGCGAGCGCCTCTGCATCCAGCATGCAATCGATCGAACGGGGCCGCGACCCATGGCCGATCGGGAGCCCAACTGGCGCGTCGGGAAATGCCGATGGCTCGCGATGAATATCGCCTACAATCCGCCACTATGATGCAGCCCGGCTCCCCTCCACGTCTCGATCGTGCCGTCGCCGTTCCGGGTCTGCTCGCGGTTCTCCTCGCCATGACCCTCGTGTCGGCCTGCAGCACTCCGGACACGTCGGCACGAGTCGCGGGCGCCGCCGCTCCAGCGGCAGCCGCGCTGGCGGCGCCGACCCCGCCGCCGTCGAACGCGGCGCTGCTGGCACGGGCGAAATCGTTCGAGCTCGACACGCCGTACGTCCCGCCGCCCGGCGATCCGCTCGAGCACAACACGTCCGGCTATGCCAAGACCATGTGCTCGGCGGTGTTCATCACCGGACTCGATCCCGCGGTGGCCGCCGAGAGTGTCGGCTACTTCACCGGCCCCTACGCCGAGCGGAAGAAGGTGAGCACGCCGGTCGTCGATCGCGACAAGAAGGAAGTGCGGATCACGTTGCCGAACGGGGTGGTGGTGGTCGCGCGCTATTTCGGTTCGCAAGGCTGTATTGCGTTGCCCCGCGGCCGGCACGACGTGTTCTTCACACCGGTCGAGGTGGCGCGTCATCTGCCGGACGCCAGGACGACTCCGTGGCCGATGGGTGACGTGCTGCCAACAGATCCGCTGCCGGACGGCATCGATGCCGCCAAGGTGAAGCTGGCCATCGACGCGGCGTTCGACCCCGCCGAGGCGCTCACCTCGGCGTTCGTCGTGACCCACAACGGCCGCCTGATCGGCGAGCGCTACATGACCGGCATCTCGGAGACGACGCCACTCGAGAGCTGGTCGATGGGGAAGAGCGTGACGGCGACGCTGATGGGCGTGCTGATCCATCAGGGTGTCTACACCCTCGATCAACCCGCGCCGATCCCCGAATGGCAGACGCCGGGCGATCCGCGCCAGAAGATCCGGATCGAGGACCTCCTGCACATGTCGAGCGGTATCCGGATCAAGGCGCCGGACGAGCCCGAATTCGATCCGGCCACCTATCCCGATCACCTGTTTCTCTACACCGGTCGCGTCGACTCGTTCAAGTACGCCGCGTCGCGTCCTCCGCAATGGCCGCCGAACACGGTCGGCCGTTATCGCAACACCGACCCGGTGCTGACCAACTATCTGGTGCGGCTGGCGGTCGAAAAACGCGGCGGCCAGTACCTGTCGTTCCCGCAACGGCAGCTGTTCGACAAGATCGGCGTCCGCTCGATGGTGATGGAGACCGATCCCTACGGCAATTTCCTGACCCAGGGCTACGAGCTGATGTCGGCGCGCGACTGGGCCCGCCTCGGAAACCTGTATCTGCAGGACGGCGTGTGGAACGGCGAGCGCATCCTGCCCGAGGGTTTCGCGGCATTCGTCAGCACGCTTGCGCCGGCCTGGGCAGCGGACCAGCGTCCGGTCTACGGCGGCTTCTTCTGGATCAACGGCGACAACGCATTCCCGGTGCCGCGCGAGGCCTACTACATGGCGGGGGCGGGCGGACAGACCGTGCTCATCATCCCCTCACACGGCCTGGTCGTGGTGCGCCTCGGTCACTACAAGGGGGCCCAGCCGGGGCGGGGCGCATTTCGCAAGGCGCTGGCGATGCTGATGGAGGCGGTGCCGGCGACGGATCGATCGCAGACCCGGTAAGCGATCAACCGGCGATGGTTCGCCTGGTCTTCGACGCGGGCATCGCGAATGACGGGACGCCAGGATGAGCGCCGCGACGCAATCGCCCGCTACTGATGCTTCGGCATGGTTCGCTTGCCGTCGACGAGGCGTGGGAAGTCCTTCACCTCGTCGTACACCTCGGTGATGAAGCGGTCCTTGCTCTGCTTGGTGTCGCCTTGAGTGGTCTTGTCGTACGGTGCGGTCAGGTTGGCGGCCAGCACCTGTGGCAGGGACTGGCCTTGGCTGCGCAGCGTCCCGACCCTGGCGAGGATGTCGACGAGCATCGCGCGATAGGGCAGGAGATCCGCCTTTCTGATCAAGGTGCCGTGACCAGGCACCAGCGTCGTATCCGGATCCGCCAGCTGGCCGATGAGATCCACCGCGTCGAGCAGGCCCCGGACCGAACCGCCATTGGCCTGATCGGCGAACGGATAGCCAAAGTTCCGATAGAAGTCCTCGATGTAGATCACGTTGGCCTTGCGGAAGCGGACGATCGTGTCGCCTGCGGTGTGGGACGGCATCATCGGGATGAAGTCCACCGTCTCACCGTTCATTTGCAGCGTCACGGCCGGCTGGCGTGGCGCCGCCGGGTTGAAGTCGTAGACCGCCACCGGCACAGCTGCCGCCTCCGGCGATGGGCCCGGCTGACCGTTGGCGCGGGGCGGCGGATGGACCATTTCCTCGCGCAGGTTGGCCTGCGAGAAGATCAGCGCCCCCTGTTGAGCGAAGAACGCGTTGGCGCCGGTGTGATCGGGATGAATGTGGGTGTTGACCAGGACCCGGATCGGCGCGCTCGTGAACGAACGGATCGCCTTCAAGGTCTTGTCGGCGACCTGTCTGTTCTCGGTGTCCACCATCAGTACGCCATCGGGGCCGAACAGGACCATCGCCCTGCCGCCTGAGGCATCCGGGTGCGCCGGGTCGAGGCCTTCCGAGCCGTGCAGCACGAAGAGATTCGGCGACATCTTCGCCGTCACCATGATGTCGATGCGGTTCCAGGGCGTCTGGTAGCCTTCGGGAAACGTATACGGACCCTTGCCGGGCGCCACCACGGTGATCGGATATTGTTCTCGTTGCGCCAGCACCACGCCGGGGACAGCCGCGATCGCGGCCGCGCCCAATAACCACCACGCACGTTTCTTCACGGTGTCCCTTCCTGGATGATGTTCGCGGGGAGAGTCTGGCACACCAGCTTCGGTTCACCAAGCTGCCGCTATCACCGAAAACAGAAGCCCGGGATCCCGTTCTCTCCGTCGGAGTCCGTGAGCGCGGCGTGTTCCCCTGCCCGTCGGAAGCCTTCGCGCGTCGGCGACGCCCTCACTGCTGCCCGAGGAAGAAACGGACGCCGAGCTGCACTTCCCGTCCTGGCAGGTAGCCGACCGGCGTGCCGAAGGTCGGGCCCGATACCGCATTCACGTTGGCCACGTTGTCGCGATTGACGATGTTGAACGCCTCGATCAGCACGCTGGCGGCGTAGCGTCCGAACGTGACCTTCTTTTCGGCGCGCACATCGAGGTCGGCGTAGGGCTTGACACGGAGCGAATTGCGCGGCTGCGTGAGGTCGCGCTGGTCGACCAGCCCGTCGCCATCGCTGTCGATGATCCCGCGCGGGCTGAATGCGGCGCCGCTCCGCCAGAAGGCGATCCCGCTGAGGTTGATATCGAACGGCACGATCACCGCCGCGTTGGCGACGAAAATGTGCGGCGCCGACTGGTTCGACGGTCCGAAGTCGTCCTCGGGGTGGTTGTTGTTCGAGAAAGTCGAGCCGGCCTGGCCGGTCAGCAGGTTGTCGCGCGCGCGCGAGCCGGTGTAGGAGACGCCGAACTGATACCGCCTGGAGAACTGTTTCTGCAGCGACAGGACGATGCCGTCGTAGTCGATCAAACCGTCGTAGGTGACGGCGCTGATCTGCGCCCCGCCATCGGTCGTCTTGCCGAAGGTCGGAGAACCGGGCGCCGCGTCGAACAGGTTGGTGATCCGGCGCGTCAGAAGGTCGCGCGTGCGGCGGTGGATGTACATCGCCGACACCCGCAGGCTGCTGCCGATCTGCTGATCGACGCCGCCGCTGAACGCATGGGTGTACGGCACCAGGTCCTGCGAGTACCGCGAAACCGTCCGCGTCACGCTGATGTCGCCGCGCGGGTAGAACGACAACACGCGGTTGCCGACGATGGAGCCGCCAGGCACGTCGAAGAACCGCCAGTCGGTGCCGGGGTACTTCGCCTGGAGCAGGGCGACGGCCTGGTCGGCGGTCTTTCCCGACAACTGCTGGACGTTGTCGGCCGTCACCACCGGCGCCCGGGCCGGGTCGGTCACGCTGATGCCGAGCAGCTTGTACACGGTGAGCGGATCGCTGCGCAGGTCGGTGGCGAACTGGTTGTAGAGCGGGTTTTCCGGCGGACCGAATCCGGTGGCCGAGGGAAACCCGGACGTGATGACGTAGTCAATCAGCGAATTGCTGTAGTCGACGCCGAGCCGGGGCAGCACGACGTCGAACGCTGACTTGGTGAAGACACCGCCTTTATCCGGCACCGTGGAAGCCGCAGAGAGCAGGTTGCGATCGAAGAACAGGCCGTAGTTGGCCTTGACGATGGTGTGATGCTGCTGCCCGACGTCCCACGAGACTCCGAGCCGCGGCGCCAGCGCCTTTTTGTAGTCGCCGAACAGGCTCGAGTAGTCGTAGCGGGCGCCGGCGTTGATGGTGACAGCGGGGCTCGCCTGCCAGGTATCCTGCGCGTACCCGGACACATCGTTGGTGGTGATGTTCAGGTTGAGGTTGCCGTCGGCGGCCGACGACAGGTTGAAGAATCGCGCCGCTGACTGCTGGAATCCGTAGAGGTTGAAGTACTGCGTGAACACCGCCGCCTGATCGGCGGCGAGGAAGCCGGGCGAATACTCCACGTCGTTGTTCACCTGCTGATAACCGGTGAACGAGATGTGGTTGGCGTCCCACCCGAATTTCAGCTGATGGCCGGCGCCGCTGCCGGCGACGAACCAGGTGAGCGACTGCGCCACCTGAACCCGTCGGCTGCGTTGATCGGTCTGGCCGCCAAACGGTGCGCCGGTCTGGACGAAGCCGCTTCGCAACAGCATCAGCAGCGGTTCGGAACGGCTGGTCTGATTCAGGTTGTTGCCGATCTCGCCGCGCACGTAGTCGCCGGTGGTCTCGAGGAACAGGTTCGAACGCAGGATGGCGGTTTCGCGAAACACGGCGCTGGTGGCCGGCTGCGACACTACCGCCGCCGCGCTCGGCATCGCGATCGTGCCGGCGACTGGCGAGCTGATGAGGCCGCCTTGATTGAGTGTGCTCCGGTTGATCGATCCCGTCAGCCGGTTGTTGCGAGCCAGGTTGGCGTCCAGCTTCAGCAGCCCGGTGAAGCCGTCGTTGGTGGGAGCGATGCCGAAGTCCTCGACGTGCGTCGGGGTGGCGACACCGCTGAGGATGAAAGCCGGAATCTTCGACTGGTCGATGTTGACCCCGCGGGTCTCGTTGAGCTTCTCGAACGATCCGAAGAAGAACGCGTGGTCTTTCACAATCGGGCCGCCGAGTGTGCCGCCCCACTGGTAGCGCTGCAGCGCCGGCGGTTCGGGCGCGACGTAGTTGGCCGGTAGCGGACTGGGTGCCGGGATGTTGTTCGAGTCGAGCGTGTCATTGCGCACGAACCAGAATGCGCGCCCACCCAGCGTATCGGTGCCGGAGCGCGTCACGATATTGGCCACACCTCCCTGCGCGCGTCCGAACTCGGCCTGATACCCGGTGGTGATGACCTCGAACTCCTTGATCGAGTCCTGCGTGAAGCGGAGCAGCGCCCCGCCATTGACGGGATCGTTGTTCTCGGCGCCGTCGACCAGATACGACACGGCGCCGGCGCGCTCGCCGAAGATCTCCATGTTGCCGCCGGTGGTCAGGTTCGGATCCGGCTTGGCGCCGGGCACCAGTGCGATGAGATCGGTGAAATTGCGGCCGTTGAGCGGCAGCGCGTCGATGGTGCGCTGCGTCACGGTGCTGGTGGCATCCGAGCGGGCGACCTGGAGCAGCGGCGCCTCGGCCGACACCTGCACCGATTCGCTGATGCCGCCGACGCTGAGCGTGACGTCGAGGGTCGTCTGCTGGTTCAGCGCGACCCCGATCCCCTGCCGCACCTGGGTCGCCAGCCCGCTCAACTCGACGGTCACCGAGTAGCTGCCCGGCGGCACCAGTGGAATCCGATAAGTACCGTCAGCGCTGGTCGTCACCGAGACGCTGTCGCGCTGCAGCGAGGCGCCGCGCACCGTCACCGTCGCTCCGGGCAGCACGCCGCCGGTCGCATCGCGAATCGTGCCGGCGATCGATCCGGTCACTTGAGCGAGCGCCGGCAGCGTCGAGAAACCGAGCAAGAACACCAGCGTGAGCATGATTGGGCGATACCGTGTCGGCGACATGCAGGCCCTCCTGAGGATTTGTGCGGCAGTCTTTTTTACGATGTTGACGCGGCAAAGTAAAGGGAGGCGCGCGCGCGCGCAGGCGTTCCTTGGCGGCCTCTACGTCAACTAGGGCGCGTTTCACATCCTCGTAGGGGCCGGCCTTCAGGCCGGCCGAGCAACGGGCTGAAGCCGGTTGCCTACGTACATCTGAAAAACGCTGTAATTCAATCGGTTCGGGCGGCAATGGCGCGTCTTCCTCCAGGCGGAAGGGTTCGATCGCGCCAGCCCGTCGGGCATCAGCCAGTTCTACGTCCGCAACGCTGGTTGAAATCTATCGTGCGCTTGGCGGCGGGTGGCAGAGCTGACGGAGGCCTGAGAAGCCGGCGAGCGCTCGCACGCCGTGGCGACGCTTCTCACCAGCATCCTGCTCCTCGAGATCGATCATGAGCGAAATGCTTCGGGCGTCGACGCGGCGCCCAGCGCCGGGTTGGCGGTCGGATCGACATGGCCGGCGATGTCAGGGCGCCTGGCAGCGAAAGTTACTGGCGTCGTCGGTGCTGCCGCTGCCGATGTAGTGCGCGGTCGCCGGATAGGCGCACAGCGGCCGCGTGCGATCGGCGACCGCTCCGGTCAGGTGAGAGGCGAGCAGCCGCTGCGGCCGCGTGCCGGTTTCACTCCACTGATCGATCGCCGCGACCTTGTCGAAGACATCGGTGCCGGGCCCACCCTGGCAGTGGCCCATGCCGGGCACCATGAACAGCGCGAGCGAGTTGGCCGCCGCCGGTCCGACCGCCTCGTTGATACGCCGGTACATCAACAGGCTTGCATCCGGCGTGACGAGGGGATCGGCCCAGCCGTGATACATGAGCAGCTTGCCGCCGCGGCTGAAAAAGCGTGTCAGGTTCGGGTCGCCACCGAACAACAGGCCGCCGTCCGCCCGCACTGCCCGTTCGACGTCGTCGGGCACGCGCAGCATGTGATAGTCCCAATTGGCGTCGAAGACGATCTTCTTCATGCCTTCCAGCGATTCTCCGGACGGGAGCGGCCCGCCGACGCCGCCCCATCCCAGCTCCGATCCCGGGTAATAGCGGCCGGGGTGCAGCACGGCGCCGCTCTGCCGGTCGATGATCGGTGAGGCCATCGCTTTCGCCGATTCGACCTGCGGCCTGGTCAGACAATCGGCGCGATCGTCTCCCGGGCAGGTGAGCGTCGCCAGGTCGAACGAGCATTTTGCCGGGTTCTCGATCACGCCGTCCTTCACCCCGTCCAGGGCGTCGCACGCGCTCAGCACCGCCTGGTGAATGATCGGGTACTTGGCCGGGGGAATGACGGCAGACGATTCACGGTTCACGAAGAGGTTGAGCGCGACGCGAGCGGCGTAGAGACGCATTTGATCCCACGAGGCGTCGCCGGCAACGATCCCGTCGAAATCCTCCGGGTAACGTTGCGCCTCGACCAGCGCCTGGCGGCCTCCTGTCGAGCAGGAGCTGAAGTACGATTTCACGGGGCGCGCATCGTAGTGCGCGGTCACCACCGCCTTGGCCGCGACGGTCATGTCATGAATCGCGCGGTAGGCGAAGTCCACCAGCTTTTCGGGGTGCCCGGGCACGAAGTCTCCGTTGCCGCCGACGTGGCCGGTGTCGGTACCCGCGGCGGCATAACCGGCGCGAACGGCCGCCGCCAGCGGCGCATACGGCATGGTTCCACCCAGTCCGCCATTACCCACCGCCTGCAGCTTGCGATTCCAGCCGGCCCGCGGCAGCCACACTTCGATCCGGATGTCCGAGTCGGGTGTCGGCGTCAGTCGGGCCGAGACACGGCAGAACGCCGGCAGGTTCCTGAAGGCGGCGGCCGCAGACGGATTGTTCGAGGCGGGGGGCGCGAACGCACCGGCCTCCACCGGCTCGGCGGAGATCATTGTTCCGTTGGTCAGCGCCACCTGTGCGAGCGCATCGCAGGCAATCGGTCCGGCGGCTGCCACTCCGGCGGGCGTGCTGGAGGCACCGAGCGCCAGCACCGCGATCACACCAGCAAGCGATCCGATCTTCATGGTTGGTCTCCGCGGCGGGCCAGACCGATCGATAGCCCGGTGCGTACTCTAGACAAACGCGGTCCCTTGATCAATCAGCCGAAGGCGTGCGGCTGGTCAGTCCCGTCGCTGGCTGCGACCGCTGTTCTTGTCGACAATGCCCCACAGGATCGCGACAAAGGCGAGGAGGCGCAGCAGGAAGATGTAGGGGCGCTCCTCGTCGGCCAGCGGCACCAACCCGAGCATCGCGTAGTTGGCCGCGAAGATCCAAAAGGCGATCGAGAAGCTCAGAAACAGCCGATCTCTGGAGTCGCGCCAGAAGCGCAGGAAGAACAGTGCGGCGACGATGCAACCCATTGCCACGGCGCCATCGAGAAAGTTCGCCACCAGCTACTCCGCGTCCCACACCAGGCCGAACAGCAGGAGAACGGTCGCCACGCAGGCCGACGCCGCCCGCAACAGCGACAGGTCGACCCTCGGCAGCACGACCAGATCGGTGAAGACGAGCGCGTTGCTGAACGCGAAACAGGTGAACGACAGGCTGCTCCACAGCAGCAGGCGCGTGCGGTGGCGCAGGTATTCCCGGCTCAACGCGCCGGCGCAGAGAACGCTGGTCAGCGCGCAAAGGAAATAGACGGCCGTGGTCACGACCGGCGACCCTTGCGGAAATTGAACGCGTCGGCAAAGTGCTGAAGCGCGCGGCCTTTGCGTCGGACGATCTGACTCAGGATGTCGACCCGATTGGTGCGGTAGGCTTCAGCGAGTTCAGACACCGCCAGCGCCATCTCGGGCGTGGCCGGTGCCACGCGATACAGCACGTCATTGGCAATGCGGACCTCGAGCAGACCACGGGTGGCGAGCACTTCAAGATCCCGCGCGGTCGGCGACTCGGCTAGATAGAGTTCGTAGGCGGTATCCTTCGCGGTCCACCAGCGGTCGCGTGCCTGAAACAACATGACGAGGATCTCGCATTGTTCCACCGAATCAACGGCGGTCGACAACAACTGCTCTACTCGGCCCGGTGGCACCGTGTTACCAGAGAAACGCAGGCAGGATCTGAGGGCTCATTCCAGCCCGAATCATTTTGAGCACCAACTATCAATATGATAAAAATACCATAAATGAATCCGTTCGCTCGACTCTTTGTGGCGGCGTCGGCCGGATCGGAGGGACTGACGCGCCTGGTGTCCGCAGCTGCTTCCGCGGTCGGCGCGACGGTGATGTCCATCGCCGGCGTGTCTCGCGGCGTCGACCGCAGGGCTGCCGCAGGCCAGGGCTTGCCCGGAATTCAGGATCGGCACGCGACCGTGGACGGCGATGCCGGAAATCCCGATCCCTGGCTGACGGATCCAAGCGTCTGGACCGCCGCGCGGCTCAAGGAAACGTTGCGCACGCATCTCACCGGCCAGCGCGTGCTGGTGGTGGCCAATCGTGAGCCTCTCATTCACGACTGGCGCGACGGCCGCATTGTCGAACGCCACCCCGCCAGCGGTCTGGTCACGGCGCTCGAGCCGGTGATGCGGGCCTGTTCGGGCGTCTGGATCGCGCACGGAAGCGGTACCGCCGATCAGGAGGCGGCAGATCTGCATGGTCGCGTGGCCATCCCGACGCAGCACGCGTCGTACTCGCTCCGGCGAGTGTGGCTGACGCCGGACGAGGAGCGTGGCTACTACTACGGGTTTTCGAACGAAGCGCTGTGGCCGCTGTGCCATCTGGCGGCGGCGCAACCGGTTTTCCGGCGCGAAGACTGGGCCCACTACCGGACCGTGAACCAGCGATTCGCCGATGCGGTCTCGCTCGAAGCCGACTCGGATGAGCCGATTGTGCTCGTGCAGGACTATCACTTCGCGCTCGTGCCGCGCATGGTGCGGGAACGGTTTCCGCGCGCGACCATTCTCACTTTCTGGCATATACCCTGGCCCAACGCCGAACGCTTCGCGATCTGCCCGTATCAGGAATGCCTGCTCGACGGATTGCTGGGCAGCAGCATTGTCGGCTTCCAGACGCCGCTGCATTGCCACAACTTTCTCGAGAGCATCGACCGTAGCCTCGAAGCGCGCGTGACGCGCGACGAGATGAGCGTCGTTCGCGGCGGATGGACCACGGCCGTGCGCGCCTACCCGATCTCGGTCGAGTGGCCCAACCGCTGGTTGACCGCCCTGCCATCGGTCGAGCAGTGCCGTCGCGAAGTGCTGGCCGAGCACGGGCTTCCGGCCGCCACCCGGATCATCGCATCGGTCGATCGTCTCGACTACACCAAAGGCATCGAGGAGCGGCTGCAGACCTTCGAACGGGTGCTCGAGCGCTGGACCGATCCGAACCACGGTCTCGCCATCATTCAGATCGCGGCGCCGAGCCGTACCGACATCGACCAGTATCGCGCCTTCGGCGATCGAGTCCGCGGGCAGGTCGACCGGATCAACGCTCGCCTCGTGGGCGCGGGCCGGGCGCCGCTGGTGTTTCTCAATCGCCACATCGAGCCACCCGAGATCGCGCGACTCTACCGCGCCGCCGACGTCTGTTACGTCAGCAGCCTTCATGACGGCATGAATCTGGTCGCGAAGGAGTTCGTCTCCATGCGCGACGATGACCGCGGCGTGCTCGTGCTCAGCCGCTTCGCCGGCGCCTCGCGAGAGCTCACCGAAGCGCTGGTCGTCAATCCCTACGACGTCGACGGCGTCGCCGACGCGATCATGGCGGCGCTCGAGATGACTCCCGATGCGCAGCAGGAGCGCATGCGCGCGCTGCGCCGGCAGGTGGCGACCCACAACGTCTATCAGTGGGCGGGGCGGATGCTGATCGATGCGTCACACCTCCGCCGGCACGAGCGGGTGCAGCGGCGCCTGGCGGGGTGTTGAGCTGGGGTACGCGACCACATGCATGACATCCTCGCCAAGAGCAGCCGTGGCGTGCTTGCCGACTTCGCCTATTCCAACGTGCTGCTCGGTTTCGACTTCGATGGTACCCTGGCGCCGATCGTCGCTCAGCCGGCGCGCGCGCGGATGCGGGCGACGACTCGCCGATTGCTGGCCCGCGTCGCCATCAGTTATCCCTGCATCGTGATCTCAGGACGGACGCGGGGCGATCTCACGAATCGTCTCGGACGGCTGCCGCTCTGGCACCTGTTCGGGAACCATGGCCTCGAGCCATGGGCCGAAACCAGCGAAGGGCTCGCCCTGGTGCGCGACTGGGTGCGACGCCTGCGCAAGGAGCTGGACGGTCACGCCGGTATCGTGGTCCAGGACAAGCGCTACTCGGTCACCCTGCATTATCGCCACGCTCCGCATCCCGGGCGTGCCCACGAGGTGATCGTTCGGGCTGCCGCCCAGCTGCCGAACGCTCGCGTGCTCGAGGGCGATCATGCTGTCAACCTGCTGCAGCGGGATGGCGCCAACAAGGGCGAGGCGCTGCAACGATCGCGTCAGATCCTGGCGTGTGCCAGCGCGATCTACGTGGGAGACGACGGCGTCGACGAAGATGCGTTCGGATCGGGGCCGGCCCACGAGCTGCTGGCGATCCGCGTGTGCAAGGAGGCCACCTCGCGCGCCCGTTACTACCTGCGCTCGCAGGCGCATATCGACCGCCTGCTGCGCACTCTCATCTCGATGCGTTCGAGAGACTTGGACAGCCGCGGCAAGCTACCCGGCTCGTCACCATAGGCGGCCGCGACTGAACACCAGGAACGCCAGAAAGGCCGCAACCAGCACGAAGGCCACCACCCGTTGTGATTTCAGACGCGACATGTGTCGACGCCTGTCACCATCCGTGCGCCAGTCGAATCAGCGGTTCACCGCCGGATCCGGAATCTGCGGAGCCGCCAGGTCGCCCGATGCAATCATGTCGTTGACCCGCTCGACGCGAATCGTCGCGGAGTCGAGCCGCGTCGCGACGACGATGGCCTCGCCGACGACGGTGGGGCCGCCGCCGCGCCGATGGAACAGCGTCAGCCGCTGGCCCACCCGGATGCCGCGATCGCTGCCGCGATCGATCACCATCAGCCGGCGTGGTACGCCCAGGGTCTGGCCCTCATCCGCAAACAGAATACGCGCGGCATCCTGGTAGTCAGGCGTCCCGCGCGGTTCAGGCGGGCGAATCGGTTCGGGCCTGAACGGCACCAGAAAGTCGCCCGCCCTGAGACCGTCACAGGCGTAGATCGCCACCGCAAGCGACGATCGCTCGCGGGCCGAGACGATCTGCACCAACCCGGCGGAATGCTCGGCCATGGAGGTCGCCCCGGCGCGCCGTCCAACCCGGAAATAGTGGCGGACCACAAGGTTCTGTCCGACCGCGAGACCGCTGAGCGTGCCACCGTCGATGGCAATCTGTGCGCCGGTCGTATACCGCCCGCCTTCCGCGACGAACCGGCTGGATCGGATGGTCCCGAGCGACTCGGTCGCCACGCCTGGCTTGGCGGGACCGCATACCGAGTCGCGGTCATGTGGTGGAACCGGTCGCACGAGAGGACCGCGCGGCGGCGTGGCGGGGAGGCGGCGGCCGCACCACCACCGGTTCAACCGGCGCAGGCGCCTGCACGACCACCGTTTCCGCGATCGGCGCTACTTCCAGCCGTTGCGCGACGCGTGTTTCAACGCCTGGTTGTACCGTGACGCCGACCAGGGCCCCGGTGAATCCCTCGAGGCGGAATCGCAGCATGACCGCTCCGGCTTTCACTGCGGGAAACACCGAACCGCCGGTTCGGTCCGTCACCGCGTTCAAGCGCCGTCCGTCGGTAGCGGTCGCGATCACGGCGACGCCGGGCAACCGGCCGCCGGAGGCATCGGTGACCTCGACCCGGACGCTGCCCGTGTCGGGTTGAGCGGCCACGTTCGTGATGCCCCACACGACGAGCGACGCGGCGAGGATGGTGCGCACCAGTAAAGAAATCATTGTCTCAGCGCGTGCGGTCACGTCCGCGGCGCACCGCGGCGACCCGTCGCACCTTCAATCCTAGCCCCGAAACGCGTCAATGTGCCTCGACCGTGACCTGAAGAACCGTCTCCGTCAGATCGATCGAAGACGTCCGAAAATCGGGCAGCTCGTGCCAGCGGCGCCTCGGGTCAACGGCGTCCCACGGCATAGATAGCCGCTTGAAATTGTCCAACGTTGTGTCAGACTCCCGTCAGAAATCATGCCGGCCGGACGGGTCGATACGTCTCGATTCTGGGAGCAGGTTCTTCAGGTCGTTGACGAGGGACGCGTGATTCCGGTCATCGGCCCGGATCTACTGGTGTTGTCGCAGGGCGACCCTCCCGCCTTCCTCTATCCGCTGCTCGCCGAGCGCCTCGCGAGCTACCTGGAACTGAATGACGACGCCGGACCACCAGCGGGACAGTCGCTGAACACGGTGGCCTGTCGCTATCTCGGACAGGGCAACGATCCGCAGGACGTTTACTCGGCGCTGAAGGCGGTGATGCCGCCCGACGACGAGTTGCCGATTCCCGATCCCCTCATCAAACTCGCCGCGATTCGTTCGCTGAACACCTTCGTCAGCATCACGTTCGATTCACTTCTCGAGCGCGCGATCAACCAGGTACGGTTTGGCGGGCAGCGCAAGACGCGCGTCCTGACGTATGCGCCGAACCGGACGGAGGACCTGGATCCCGGCGTCGCGGCGGCCGATCGGCCGGTGGTCTTCCACCTGTTCGGCAAGCTGTCGGCGGTGCCCGATTATGCGGTGACCGAGGAGGACACGCTCGAGTTCATCCACTCTCTGCAGAACGAAGCCAGGCGGCCGCAACACCTTTTCGACGAACTGAACCAGGCGCACCTCTTCATCATCGGCTGCAGTATCACTGAGTGGTTGGCGCGCTTCTTCCTCCGCATCAGTCGGCGCGAGCGCCTGCTGCTGGCGCGGGGCAAGACCGACATCGTCGCCGATTCCCGGGTTCGCGGCGATGCGGGCCTGGTTCTCTTCCTTCAGCAGTTCAAGACCGGCACCAAGATCTTCCCTGGCGGCGGCGCGCTGGAGTTCGTCAACGAGCTGCATGAGCGATGGACTGCGCGCCACCCGAAACAGGAAGTGGGCACTACGCCAATCGAGCCGTCCGGCGCGGCGCACGGGATGGAGGAAGGCGCCGTCTTTCTCAGCTATGCCAGTGAAGACATGGCTCTCGTCCAGCGCATCAAGGATGCACTGGAACGCGCCGGCGTCGACGTGTGGTTCGACAAGGCCGACCTCGACGCGGGAGACGAGTACGAGCTGAAAATCAAGCGCAACATCGAGAGATGTTCACTGTTCGTGCCCGTGATCTCGTGCAACTGTCTGACGCCGAAGCGGCGCTTCTTCCGCATCGAATGGAATCACGCGCTGAGCGTGGCGATGCAGGTGCCGCCGTCGATGCAGTTCATCCTTCCGGTCGCCGTCGACGACACCTTGCCCACCGAGCCCTTTCTGCCGGACAGGTGGAGCCATCTGCATTGGCACCGGCTGACCGACGGACAGCCGACGGCCGATTTTGTCGAAACCGTGCGCCGGCTCTACCGGAACTACCAGAAGTCCTCGCTGTCGCGCGAGTCATGACGACCGATGCTGCCGTGCCCTCGTCCGACGTCGAGGCGCTGGACGCGCAGAACCCGTGGCCCGGCCTCGAAGCCTTCACCGAAGACGATCAGCACTACTTTCACGGGCGCGGCCAGGAGGTCGATGCGTTGCACCGCCTGGTTCAGCGTGAACGCCTGACCGTCCTTTTCGGCGTCTCCGGTCTCGGCAAAACGTCGCTCCTTCAGGCCGGTTTGTTTCCGATTCTGCGCACTGAGCACATGCTGCCGGTGCGCATTCGCCTCAATTACTCGGAAGGCATGCCTGAGCTGTGCAGCCAGATCAAAGACGCGATCGCCGTCGAGGCGGCGTCCGCCGGCATCGAGGCGCCCAGCCTGGAGGGCACGCTCTGGGAATCGTTCCACCGCGAGCACGCGGACTTCTGGAACGCACGCAACCGCGTCGTCACGCCGCTACTGGTGTTCGACCAGTTCGAGGAGATTTTCACTCGAGGCCGCGAAACCGCCGAGCGAGCCGCTGACACCGAGCGGCTGCTGATCGAGCTCACCGACCTGATCGAAGGCTGCGTGCCTGCCGCGGTCAAGGCGCGCATCGACGACACGCCTGACCTTGCGCAGGCGTTCTCTTTCCAGCGCCACAACTACAAGGTGTTGCTCAGTCTGCGCGAGGACTTCCTCGCCGATCTCGAGAGCTTGCGCCAGCGGCTGCCTTCCATCATGCGCAATCGCCTGAGGCTGCGCCACATGCATGGCGACCAGGCGCTGGCCGCGGTGGTTCGCGCCGGCGGCCACTTGATCCGAGCTGACGTGGCGGCTCGCGTCGTGCGGTTCGTGGGCGCCGAGAGCGTCGGCGGCACCACCGAGCTGGCGACCTTGAACGTCGAGCCGGCGCTGCTCAGCGTGTTCTGCCGAGAGCTGAACCTGACCAGAACCGAGCGCCGCGAGACCGAGATCACCGCCGAATTGCTCGAAGGCCGTCAGGCCGAAATCCTGGCGTCGTTCTACGAGCGCGGCCTGGCCGGCATCGGTGCGCCGATGCGGTCGTTTATCGAGGACAGCTTGGTCACGGTGGGTGGCCGCCGCAACAGCGAGCCCTGTGAAGAGGCGCTGAACAAGCCGGGCGTGACCGCCAGCGACATCAGCCTGCTGGTGAATCGTCGCATTCTCCGCATCGAGGATCGCGCTGGGATGTCGTGGCTGGAGCTGACCCACGATCGGCTGACCGGCGTGGTTCGCGCCAGTCGCGAGAGCCGCCGCCAGCGCGAGGCGCAGGCCTTAGCCGAGGCCGCCGAGCGGGAGGCGCGCGAAAAAACCGTGCATGCCCGTCACGAGCTCCGCAAGAAAACCCGAACGCTCCGGCTGGTGCGCGGCGTGCTGGCGCTGGCGATTGTCGCCCTGGTGGCGGCGGTCGGTGGCGCGTTCTTCGGATTCAAACAGCAACGACATGCGGAAGCCGCGTGGTCGGCCGAGCGAAACGCCAGTCGCGCTGCCCAACGCGCCCTCGCGGATTCGCATTTCAGGCGAGCGAGAGATCTCGTCGCGAGCGATTTCGCCGCCGATGCCCTGCCATACCTGTCGAGCGCGTTGCGGCTCGATCCCGATCAGCTGCCGATCCAGGCCTACACCTTGAGCCTGCTGAGTCGCAGAGACTGGCCGCTGCCGATCAGCGTCGTCCACGCCAGTGCCGAATTCGAGGCGGTCCGCCGCAGCCCAGACGGCAAACTAGTGGCCACCGGTTCACGAGACGGCAAGGTCCAGCTGTGGGATGCCGAGACGGCGACAGCGCGGGGCGCACCGGTGCTGCATCGCGGCGTCGTCACGTCCCTCGGTTTCAGCGCCGACGGACGGCGTCTGGTGACGGCATCGGAAGATCGCACTGCCATGATCTGGAGCGTCGAAACCGCGCGAGCCATCGGCGGACCGCTCGCACACGCAGAGGCGGTGTCGTGGGCAGGGCTGACGGCTGACGGCACGCGAGCGCTGACGGTTTCGGCCGACGGAGCCGCCACGCTCTGGAACGTCGAGACCGGCCTCCAGCTGTTCCAGCTGCGAAGCGATCACGAGGTCGTGACGGTCGCCCGATTGAGCCGCGATGGCGCATTCGCGGTGACCGGAATGGTCGATGGCGGCGTGCGAATCTGGGACACGAAGACCGGAAGTCCGGTGGTATCGCTGGTCGGTCACAACCAGAGAATCAACGACGTCGGCTTCAGCCCCGATGGCCGGCGGGTCGTCACCACGTCGGCCGACAAGACGGCGCGGATCTGGGATGCGGCGACCGGGCGGCAGGTTGGCGCGACCATCAGGCATCAGGATGCGGTGTGGGATGCGGACTTCAGTCCGGATGGACGTCTGGTGGCGACCGCGTCCGACGATGGAACAGTCGGTGTGTGGTCGGCGGAGACAGGCCTGCGTCACACCAACCTGATGCGTCACGCCAGCGGCGTGTACACCATCGAGTTCAGCCCCGATGGCCGCCGCATCGTGACCACCTCGGGCGACTACAGCGCCAGAGTCTGGGACGTGACCAATGGGCAGCCCGTCACCGAGCGTATGCGACACGGCGACTGGCTCGAGGCCAGCTTCAACGGCGACGGCACGCGCGTCTTCACGGCGTCGTGGGACAGGACGCTTCGCCTGTGGGACGTGCGGCCGTCGGCCAGCGTCGCCGAGCCGCTGCGACACGCAGCGCATGTGACCTCGGCGCAGTTCAGCCCGCAGGGACGTTACGTGCTGACGTGCGCCGAGGACCACAAGGTGCAGGTATGGGATGCCGCCACTTTCACACCCATCGGTGCGCCGATGCTGCACCTCTCCGTCGTCACGCATGCAGAGTTCAGCCCCGACGAAAGCCGCGTCCTGACCATGACGGCCGACGGATCGACGGTGTGGAGCGGCAAGGGCTGGGGGGAGCGGCAACCATTGGGATCGCCCCGGTCGATGGCATTCAGTGCGGACTGGAGTCGCGCTCTGACGGCGGTGTCCGGCCGGGTGCTGCAACTCTCCGACGTTCAGGCCGGTCGGATGATCGGCCAGCCATTGCAACAGGCGAGCCGCATCGCGGCCGCCAGCATCAGCGCCGACGCCAGGCGCGCCGTCACGATCACCGATGCTGGAGAGGCTCAGCTGTGGAATGCTGTTGACGGGCGACCGGTCGGAGCCGCGCTGACCGATCGCGGCGGGATCGCCTTTGCCCTGTTCAGCCCTGATGGAAGACGGCTGTTGACCGGATCAAAGGAAAATACCGCGCGGGTGTGGGACGCAGAAACCGGCCGGGCGATAGGAGACGCCTTGCGCCACTACGACGTGGTCACGGCGGCCGAGTTCAACCACGACGGCTCGCGCGTAGTGACGGCGTCCCGCGACACGGCGTTCGTCTGGAACGTCGAGACCGGCGAGATCGTCGGTCAACCGATGCGTCACCAGGGGGAGGTGCGTTCGGTCCACATGAGCCGCGACGGCCGGATGATCGTGACGGCATCAGACGATCGCACCGCCCGCCTGTGGGACGCGGATACCGGCCAGCCGGACAGCGAGCCGTTGCGTCACGAGAACTCGGTTCGGGACGCGGAATTCAGCCCGAGCGGCGGCCGCATTGTCACGGCATCCGACGATGGCACCGCACGCGTGTGGGATCTATTGATCGGCACGCCGGCAGAAGCCGGAATGCTCGCGTCACTCGCCGAGGCGGTCGGCGGATCGACGCTCGGCTTGCGCGGTGTCGCCGGGCAAGTCGACGATGCGATCTCCCGGTCCGCGAGCCTTCGACGCGAAACCGCCGATGCCACCGGCCCGGGTGTCCCGTCCTTCATCCGATGGTTCCTGGCCGATCGCGCGACGCGGCCGCGCTCCCCGTGGCCCGAGGGAACGGTGCGCTGACGCCCGACACGCAATCGCGCTCCGAACAACTGCAATCGAGTCTCGCGAGCCCCACTCTCCGAACCGTCCGGCTCGCTAGCGGATTCGGACCGCCTTGAGGATCTGGATCGGCGGCGTAAGGCGTTGGGCATCGGCGTTGGGCGCGCGCTGAATCGTCCGCACCACGTCCATGCCCTGCACGACCCGGCCAAACGCGGCGAACCCCTGACCGTCGGGATTGCGCGTGCCGCCGAAATCGAGCGACGGCTGATCGTTGATGCAGACGAACCAGCCCGAGGTGGCGCTGTCGGCGCCGCCGCGGGCCATAGAAATCACGCCATCGACGTGCCGGAGCCCGGTCACGCTGGTCCGCTCGAGTGGAATCGAGCCGAAGCCCTGCTTGGCGCGCTCGGGGTTGACCCCGGCCTGAATGACTTCGATCTTCACCGGGCTGTCGGGCTGGTTGTCCATCTTGACCGTGCGGTGGAACGTGCCGCCGTCGTAGTGGCCGGCGTCGACATAGCGCAGAAAATTGGCCGCCGTGTTCGGCGCATGGGCCGCGTCGATTTCGAGCACGATGTCGCCGCGTTCGGTCTGCACCAGGACGTGGACCGGACTCTGGGCGGTGGGCCGTACGGCGGCGACTGCCGCGAGGGCAGCCGCCACCATGGTGGTGGCGATCAGGCGCATGGTTCTCGTCACTCCTGGCCTCGAGATCGATCGAGGTTCGCGGTCAGAACCGATAGATGGCGCCGAACTGGAACTGCCGTCCCGGATAGGCCCCGCTGATCGGCTTGCCGAAGTTGGCGTTGCCGATGATGCCGATGTAGCCATCCGAGGTGTAGTTCTCGTTGTTGAACAGGTTGAACACGTCGGCGCGTACCTCGATGCGGTCCCGGCGCGCCAGCGTGAAGGTGCGCGTCAGGGTGAGGTCGGCATAGCGGACCGGGGCGCTGCGCGCGGTGTTGCGGCCATCCGGCGTGGTCACGTTGCAGGTGCGCTGCGCGGTGCAGAACACCTGGGTGGTGCCGGTGAGGTCCGCGGCATAGCGGATGGTGTAGGGGTTGCCGCTCTGCGCGTGCACCACGGCGCTCACGCGCCAGCCCTCCACAGCGACACCGTGGCCGGGAATGTTCCAGGTGGCAGACGCGACGAAGTTGTGCGGCGTGTTCGACGCCGAGTCGGCGTGATCGAGCTCGGGGTTGGAACTGTCCTCGGGAATCTCCCAGTGGTTCAGGCGATCTTCGGCGTCGGACAACGTGTACGAGAGCGAGAGCAGCAGCGGGGTGGTCCGATGCTGCACGCTGAAGCGAACGCCCTGGTACCAGGTTCGTCCCTCGTTGGTGAGCAGCTCGATGCGACGGAATCCATTCGGGGCCGGAGTGATCGGGCGCGTCGCGTCGGCCTGCGCGGTGGTCCGCACCACTTTGCCGCCGGCGGCGTTGATCACATCCTTCGAGATCGGCGTCGGATAGTTGGTGTCGAGGAAGCCGTGCTTGTGGCTGCGGTTGACGTTCAGATCGATTGACGCGCTGGTCCGCGTTCCCAGTTGACGCTGCACGCCGAGGCTTTCCTGCCAGGCGAACTCGTTCTCGAGATCGGGCGAAATCTCCTGGATGTTGCGCGCCGGCAGCACCGCGCCAGGCGGGAAGGCCGGCAGCGGATTCGGAAACACCGGAAACGCCGGATCGCTTGGCGGTAGCGCCAGCGTCACGATGCCGTTGCGGCCCAGCACCGCACCTTTGACGATGGTGAAGATCGGGTTCTGCTGGGTGAAGCGGCCGACCCCGCCGTGCACCGACCAGCGCTGATCGCCGCGCGGATCCCAGTTGAAGCCGACGCGTGGATCGACATTGTTCTTGTCGGTCGGCGCGGGCCAGTCGGGGATGTCCTTGATCAGCTCGACGTCGTAGCGCAGGCCGTAGTTGAGGGTGAAGTTGTGGCTCACGCGCCACTCATCCTGGACGAAGCCGCTCAGCACCCAGGCCTTCGGATAGATGACGTCCTGGCCGGGCACCAGCGCGAACGCCTGGGTGTAGAGGTTCGGCAGCGGCGCCACCGCCGGCCCGCCGGCGAAGTTGTAGATGCCGTTCTGGTTCGGCAGGTAGCGTTGTGTCGTCACGTCGTAGGTCACGCCGCCGCCCAGCTTGAGCGAGTGCGCACCGCGCCAGAGCGACAGCGTGTCGGAGACGTCCCAGGTGTCTTCGGGGATGACGCCCCAGGTGCCGGTGGCGACGCCGCCGGTGATCGAGTAGCCGGTGCGATTGAACTGCACGCAATCACATTTCGCGGCGCGCAGATCGTAGTAGCGCGACCACTGTCCCCGCACCTCGTTCAACACCCGGTCGGACACGATTGAGGTGAACATGTTGTGCAGGGTGTCGACGTTGTTGGTCCAGATGTAGCCGGTGCCCGGCAGCTGCAGGCCGCCGCCCTCGTTGTCCTGGGTCCACCGCACCATGTTGTAGCGGACCGCCAGCGACTGCGACGGCGAGAAGCGGAAATCACCGCGGACGTGGCCCTGATCCTCGTCGGCCGGGGTCGGGATGACCGTGCCCGGCGCCTCCGGCGACGTCACCGACACCTGGCTGCGCTCGCGGCGCCGTTCGTAGCTGCCGAAGAAGAACACGCGATCGCGCCGGATCGGACCGCCCACGTTGCCGCCGAACTGCTGCTGGTTGAACGGTACCTTCTTGGTCGCCAGCGGCGGGATGGCGTCGAGATCGCCCGGCCGCACCACCACCAGGCCGGCGCCGGCGTAGGTATTGCTGCCGCTCTTGGTGATCATGTTCATCACGCCGGCCGAGTGGCCGCCGAATTCGGCCGAGAACTGGTTGGTGATGATCTGCACCTGGCTCACCGTCTCGAGCGCGAAGCCGGCCGAGCCGCGCTGCGGCGCGCGCTGCAGGGTGAGCCACTTGGAGAAGTTGCTGGTGCCGTCGACGTAGGTGCCGAAGTTCCAGACGTCGCCACCGCCGACATACAACCCGTTGGTGCCCGGCCCGCGGGCCACCACGTTCGAGTCGAGCGTGAGCAGCCGGAAGTAGTTGCGCTCGGGCACCGGCAGCGTCGCCAGATCGCGGCTCTCGATCGTCTTGGTCACTTCCGAGGTCGTCGTCTGGACCACCGGCGAGTCGCCGGCGACGGTGACGGTTTCCTGCACGCTCGAGAGCTTCAGCGTGACGTTCAGGACCACCCGCTGCCCGGCGTTGAAAATCAGGTTCTCCCGGCGCTCGGTGGCAAAACCGGAGAGCGCGGTCTGCAGCACGTACTGTCCGGCGGGTGGGAGCGAGGTGAAGACATAACGGCCGTCTTGATCGGTGGTCGCCTCGCGACTGAGACCGGTGGCGACGTTCTGGAGCGTCACCGTGGCGCCGGGCAGGACGCCCTGCTGTGGATCCGTGACGATGCCTTCGATATCGAAGGTCGGCTTTTGAGCGGCGGCGGGTGCCGCGATGGCGAGCGTGACGCCGACCAGGACACACAGAATTCGACCGACTGGCAACGAGCGTTTCAGCATCATCACGATCCTCCAACCGAGTCGCAGGCTACGCAGGAGGCGGCATCATATGCTTTTTTTATGTCGGCGCCGCAGCCGCTGACGGTGAACTGTCAATAATTCGTGAACGGTCGCGCCAGCCGGATGACCGATCCTGGGACCGCCCGGATCACGTCGCTTCCTGACGCGAGCTCGACGCGTCGCGATGTCCGCGCCGAAACGATCCCCGAACGGGATTTGATCGGACGCGACGGTCGCGCAAGCCGGACGGCTTGCCTCGACGTCCCAACGACTGTGCGCGTCCCGTTCGCGCGGCGGCCGGCAGAGCTTGTACCGCGGTTCGATCGGCCGTTACAATCAGCCAACGGAAAGGATACCGATGGGAACTCGCGTCTCGATGTTCGCGTTCATGCTGTTCGTGTGCACGGCACCGGCGATTCAGGCACAGCCGGTCACGACGGCCGTCAAAGTGGGGATCGATTTCAGCTCGCTGCCCAATGCCGGCGAGGTGATCGATCAGATCGTCATGCAGCCGAGCACGGAAACTTCATCGAAAACCGGCATCCTGTTCGGCGGGGTGGTGACGGTGCCTTTCTGGAACCGGCTCGCCCTCCAGCCGGAGCTGCAGTTCGTGATGAAGGGCGCCAAGCTGAATGAAGCCGGCAGCAACGGCACGATTACCGCGAGTATCAAGTACCTCGAGTTCCCGGTGCTGCTGCGTTATACGGTGCCGGTCGGCGCGCACACGGGATACGTACTGTTTGGACCGACCTTTGGCGTGAAAGCCGCGACCAGCGCGAAGCTGGATGGACCGAGCCAGACCGCGGAGGTCGACATCGACCCTGCCATCCGGAGTTTCGACGGCGGCCTCGCCTTCGCAGGCGGAGTGGACTACCTGCGCTACTTCGTCGAGCTGCGGTACACCCAGGGGCTCAACGACATCGCCGCCGACACCTTCCCGCATCCCGATTCCGTGAAGAATCGCAACATCGCGATCTCAGTGGGGTATCGCTTCAAGTAGCGACCGAAGGGCGTTACCGGGATTCCGACCTGCAGCGTGACGCCAGCAGACCGGTGGCTTCGGTGAGGTCGATGTCCGCGACGAGGAGTCCTTCCTCGCCATACGGCTGATAGCTGAGCAGCGTCCCGTCTGGTCGAACCACGGCCGATGTCGTGGGCGACCCGGCGCTGGCAAAGTTCACGGTGGCGAAATAGCAGCTGTTCTCGGCCGCGCGGCACAGGGCTGCCTTCTCGTGGAACGAGTTGGCCGGATCCGCAAAGGTCGAAGGCACATAGCTTCCGTCCTCGGCTTCATGAAAATGAGGATGAAAGACGAGGTGCGCGCCTCGTCGGGCCGGCCAACGAACCGTCTCCGGATAGCGCCAGCCCTCATGGCAGATCGCCACGCCGAAGATCAGTGGTCCGGTCCGGAACAGCTGCCGGCCGGACCCGGGCGCATAAGTGGTTTCCTCTGACGGGTCGAGCTGCACCTTGTCCTGGAACCCGGCGATCGTGCCATCCCGGTTGATCACGAGCGCGGTGGCGAGCAAGACGTCGTCGACAAGGCGTTCGGTGCCGAGAACGACCGCCACACCGGCTCGCGCGGCTGCAGCGGCGATGACCGACCAGGCCCGTTCCAGGAACGCGGGGCTGGGCGGCGGCACCGATTTCCCTGGCCCCCGATAGCCGGGAACGAAGCATTCCGGAAAACAGACGATCACGGCACGGTCCGCTGCCGCCTGGTGGATCGCCCGTTCGGCCAGCGCGATCGACTCGTCCGGCGTGCGCGGAAACCGGAGGTTGGCGAGTGCGATTCGGAGCATGTTCATGGCGATCGATCGAATTCTAGTCCAGCGTGCTCGAGCCATCTCCTTATCGCTCGCTGGGATCGACAACGGTGATTGACATTGCACTGAACACCGCGGCGCGGGCGCATGGCTTCGCTGTGAGCCGTTCGAGACAGTACCGGAGCCGGACGTGCGTGCGCCGACGCGAGCTCGACCGTTTGTGACACGCACGACCTGATCGATCGGTGAAGGCGTCACCATCGCCGATCCTGAGCCACATTTTTACGGCACGCCACGTCGCTGGCGGCGCTCGGTTTGCAGTCGATGACGGCGCTTCCGCAACGTCTTGCGGTCTTCAACTCCGAGCCCACGCCGCGAGTTACGCCCGAAGCCCTGAAGCGAGAACAACATGGCTACCAAGAAGGGTCCGAAGCGGAAGGCGTTGCCGCGAGCGGCACGTAAGCGACGCGCGTCAGCCAGCCGACAGACTGCTTCACGCAAGGCACCCGCAGGTGTCACGACGGCGAAAAAGCGCCCGGGCCAACCAAGAGCGAGCCGGCCCGTCGTCACCAGCACGACGGTCGGCACCGCGGCGACTGGTACAGTCGTCGGCCAGATCGTCGGGGGGATCAATACCGGTGTCGGAGTGCCGCTCGGCGTTCCCGATCCGAACGGCAACTTCTTCGATGCCACCCGCGCCGGCCATGCCGTGGTGCGGCCGACCGATCTCGTGGCCTTGCGTCTCGAACTGCACAACCTGGCCGTCTCTCCGGGAAATCCGCCCAAGCTGCGCAAGACCGCAACCACTCCCGCGTATCTGGTCGTGCATTTCCCGCCGCAGGCGATCACTGAGCAGACCTTTTTCGAGGGCGACAAACCCGGGCCGTCAGGGGGAAGCGAAGCACTGACCGGCCCGCCCGTCCGCGCACGGATCTCCGGCGAGTCGCGGCTGGCGTTCAGCGTGCCCGACGGCTTCAATATCAACTACACGCTCGAGGGCGTGCTGGCTGCCATCGAGGACCTTGTGCTCGTGGTCCCTGGCAACGCGAAGCCGCCGGCTCCGGCGCGCGGGCCGATTCTGTTCGCCGACATCTTCAGCGCCCAATTGGCGACGTTGTCGGCCACGCAGCGCGCGGCGCTCACCAGTTTTGCGGCGCGCAGCCTTCGGATTGCCGCCGTCCAGGGCGACACGGCCACCTTCCAGCTCCGACAGGCCAGTGGCGGTCCGGGGCTGCGCGCGACGACGAAACTGCAGGTTGGCGTGAATCCCGGCATCGGTATCGTGGTCCGGCCGGCACTGCCCGGCGCGCAGCAGACCGCGATCGAGCTGCCCTGGCGCCTCATTCTCAGTCCGCACGCGGGGGAGCGCTGGCATCATGCCCACACGCCGGTGACCTCGCCGGCGGGCCGGACCGAGCTCTGGCACTCGCGGCTGGTCGCACCCGACGCCAAGGGCGTCGCGATCGAGCCGCCGCGGCCCGATCCGCAGCGCACGGTACGCGCGGTGTGGGCATTGACCGGCGAGCTCTCGACCAAACCGATGCAGAGCGCGTTTCCCAATGGCGCTGCCGACCTGCCGGTCCCGGACGACAACCCGTTCCGGATGCCGCTCACAGATTTCGATCGGTTTCAAATCACCCATCTCTCCTCGAACTTCTCCAAGTCCAAGTACACGCCGAACCCGATCGACACCAACCTGCTGATGCTGTCGGCGCTGGGCGGCTGGCTCGACTCGCGCGGCGCCTGGACGGTGCCGCCGGGCATGTCGGTCGAAGAATGGGTGCATCGCGCGACGATGGGCCGCGATCACTACGTGCGGGTGGTCTATAAAGGCTTCGCCTACCCGTTCGGCCACCGCCTCGCGCTCATCAAGGTGAGCGAGCGCAAGTTCCACAACGGGGCGCGCGATGGTAACAACCAGCCGACCATCGAACAGCGAAGCGGCAACACCGCCTACCTGCGTCAGCGCTTCTTCATCGTCCCGCGCGAGCGCGAGCGCCAGTTCGTCGAGACGTCGTTGAAAAGCAGCGACGGTTCGCGCCGGTTTCATTTCGAGATGCCGTTCTCGAGCGTTCGCCTGCTGACACCGTTCACGCCGAACCTCGATCCGCCCAACGCCGGTCCCGGCGCCATCAACCTGCCGCCCGACCTCACGCCGGCCAGTCAGCGGATGTTCTGGCCGTGCGTGGGCGGCGCGCCGTACCGGTTCCAGTACTCGGCGACCGATCTCGACGGCCGCACCGTCCAGTTCGATCTGCCGATCATCTTCATCGACAACACGCTCCTGCCCGACATCGCCACGGCAGAAACCATGTCGCTCCACGCCAGAACCGCATGGCAGGCGGCCGTGCCCGGCTGGCGGCAGGCGCCGCTCGAGCAGCAGCGGGTCGCCCTGGCGCAGAGTGTCAAGGCCGGTGATACCTCGGTCCAGGCGGACACGATTGGCTTCGACGCCGAAGTCGAACCAGGAAATTCGACGCTGCGGTCCTACAGCAATCACCTGTCGCATCCGCCCTTCTACCCGAAGGTCCAGGAAGCGTGGGTGCGGATCGCCGCGCTGGCGCAGCTGACCGGCAGTGGCAAGAGCAATCACATCTCGTGGAACGCGCACTATCTGCGCTACGGCTTCGACAGCAATCAGGGTCAGGTGTTCGTGGACGTCCTGCCCGAGGCGGGCATGGCGAAGCTCGATTTCTCCACGCAGGGCGACCACTCTGGCGGTTTCGTGCAGCCGAACCTCAAGCCGAGTGCCATCTCGCGGCTCACCGGTCCGGTGACCGGGAACGTGACCAATTTCATCAACGGCACGATGACCGGAACGGATGCGTTCCCCAGTTCGATCTCCGACTTGCCGCTGCCGCTGCTGTTCGGCTGCATTCCGCTCGGCGAGGTCATCGACGCGGTCACCAACCTGGCGGGCAAGCCGGATCAGATTCCGAAGTTCGGGTCGGAGGCGAGCACCCAGGTTGAGAGCTTCATCAACGGGCTCGTGCGGCTCTTCGATTTCGTCTCGAAGCTGGCCGATCAGCCGGGCCGGCTTGCCGATGCGGCGGTCGCCGCGATCAAGAACACGCTTCAGGATCTGCTCGCGCAGGCGCAGGCGTATGCGGCGCCGCTGGTCGCCGACGTCAAGGCCCGCCTCAACCAGTTGACCGCGGCGCTCGATGGCGTGGTGGCGCAGGTGCAGCAGCTCGTCGATCAGACGATCGACAGCGCGCCGGCGCTGCCGGGATTGCCAGGCGCGATTGCCACGGCGCAGACCGCCACGTCCAACCTGCGCACGGCGGCCAATGCGTCGGTCGGCGGCGTGTCGCTGCCCTCCGGGTTCCGGCAGTCGCTGCTGCAGGTCGCCAATCAACTCGACACGTTTCTCGGGGACCTCGGGACGATAGCGACGCTGATCACCCAGGGCCAGGCGCTCTTCGCGGCACTGGATGCGATTGTCGGCCACCCGGAGCAGCTCGGCGATCTGCTGTCGAACCCGACGCAGCTCAAGACCCGGATCGAAGCGCTGCAGGCGGCACTCGGCCCGATCAAGTCCACGCTGGGGACATTCCACCTCCTCGACGGCGCCCCCCGCCAGGCTTTGCTCGCCGCGATCGATGGCGTCCTGCAGGTGCTCGACGCGGCGGACGACCTGCTGAAGCTGCTCGAGATGCTCACTGGCGACGAGCTGACCATCCGCTTCGACTGGAATCCGGCGATCAGCAACTGGGCGCTCCCTGGGGCCAATCCCAACACCGACGCGCTGTTCCGCGCCAACGACAAGCGCGGGTTCCTGGTCGCGGTCGAAGCCAAGGTCAAGAAGAACGGCCAGAGCGCGCCGAAGATCAGCGTGGTGTGCAGCCTGAAAAGCTTCGACCTGGTGCTGATCGCTCCGGCGAGCTTCATCGAGCTCAACTTCGAGAAAATCGAGTTCCGCGTCGACAGCTCGGCGAAGATGGACGTCGACGTCCTGCTCACGGACATCAAGTTCGTCGGACCGCTGAGCTTTGTCGAGACGCTGCGCGATCTGATCCCGCTCGACGGCTTCTCCGATCCACCGTTCCTCGACATCACGCCGCAGGGCATCGACGCCGGGTTCTCGCTGTCGCTGCCCAACGTGGCGATCGGCGTGTTCAGCCTGACCAACCTGAGCCTCGGCGCCGGCTTCACCGTGCCGTTCATCGGGCAGCCGCTGAGCGTGCGCTTCAACTTCTGCACCCGCGAGCAGCCGTTCAATCTCACGGTGACGCTCTTTGGCGGCGGCGGGTTCTTCGGCATCACCCTCGATCCGCACGGCATCCAGATTCTCGAGGCCTCGTTCGAGTTCGGGGCCAGCATCTCGATCGATCTGGGCGTGGCGTCGGGCGGGGTCCACGTGATGGCCGGCATCTACTTCCGCATGGAGAACAGCGCCTGTTCGCTGACCGGCTACTTCCGCCTCGGCGGCAACGTCAGCGTGCTCGGGCTCATCTCCGCGTCGCTCGAGCTCTATCTCGAGCTGCGCTACGAGTTCGAAAGCGGCAAGTGCGTCGGCACCGCGTCGCTGACCATTGAAGTCCAGGTCTTCATGTTCTCCGCGAGCGTCACGGTGACGTGCCAGAAGAAGTTCGCCGGATCCAACGGCGACCCGACGTTCCGGGATCTCATGGGCGTGAACCCTGGCCTGTCACTCGCCGACGAGCTCGCGTCGATCGGAACCGACACCAGCTACGCCTGGCGCGATTACTGCGAAGCGTTCGCTTAGGAGAAGGCCCGATGGCCCAACAACGAATCATCTGGACCGTGCTTCCGCACGGCCGGTTCGAGGACGGCGACTACGCTGGCCGGCTGCGGGTCTCGATTGTCGCGTCGCCGCGACTGACGCCGCAGGCCGCCGACGAACAAACCCTCAAGGCATTCGCTGAATGGGTTCAGTGGCCAGCCACGCTGAAGAGCGTGAAATTCCGGCTCCACATCGGCGCTCAGACCGTCGATCTGCAGCCCACGAGCCACGCCGATCCTGACCTCTGGGGACGCTTCTTCGACGAGGACACCGCCGTGGCCGGGTTCGTCTTCAAGAACATGGCCCAGGTGAACCTGCGCTCGTTCGCCGTCCGCAACGTGCTCGGGCTGATGCGCACCCACTACGGCGCGCTCGCCGTCCAGTCTGCGAGCACCCACCCGACGCTGCTGCCGTGGAAGAACGCGCATCCCAACTTGAAGGGCATGCTCACGGATCTCGGCACGCGCACCCAGACGGTCAATCTTGCCAATCAGCAGATCGAACTGCCGTTGCCCGGCTTCAACCGGTTTTTCGATCAGGACAATCCCGAGGGGCTCGATCGCCGTCTCGGCGATCTGGTGTTCGGACCGAAGAGCCGTTTCCACGCCGCGGCCACCGGCATCGGTGTCGATAGCCAGGGCAACCCCGTGTCCGGCAAGACATTTCCAGTCCGCGCGCTGCCGCCCGACTGGAGCGATCCGGCCGGCGGCGGTCCAGCCGCGCCGGTGATGTCGCAGTTCTCGTCGGCGGGGGAGTACACACTCTACCAGGCCAACCGCTTCTATCGCCGCGAACCGCTGACCAAGGCGCAGGTCGATCACCTCAACGCTCAGGGCCAGCTCCGCCGGCCGCAGCTCGTCGACGTTCCACCGTCACCTGCCGCGCCCGACTACGACTTCCACCGCATCGTCGCGTCCTTTGCCGACTACCCGGCTTTGCTGCGGGCGCTCGGGCTCGTGATCGACTGCGTTCTGCCGGCCGGGTCGCCGATCGATCAGCAAGTGAGCGCGCTGCCGTCGGCACAGGGCGTCATGGGCCTCGAGCTGATTTGGGGCAACGGTCACCATTCGGCCGACGACTCCTGCCCGAGAACGGCGTGGTTCGCTAGCAAAGAGCGGTTCACCACGCGGCCTCGAACCATCGATCACGAGCGCGGCATGCTGCGTCTTGCGAACGCGCACGACCGCTGGAACCAGGGCAAGGACAGCCCGTTCGATGTGTACCAGGTGGACCCCGACGGCGCCGCCTTGAAGACCGTCAACTTCGTGCTGTCGGCGCAGAATCTGGTGGCCAAGAGCCTCACGCCGGGCGCGGCCGGCGAGGTCACCTACAGCACCGGCGACAAACAACCGGTGGCGGCATTGCGATCGGGCGGCCTCGGCGTGTCCCGCCACGGACGGGCAGAGATGATCGCGCAGAGTGCCGCGTCGGCGGCGCTGAAGGATCAGGCCATTCAGGCCGGCGCCGCGGCATCGAAGAACATCGTGCTCTTCACCGAGGACGTGATCCGCGGCTATCGGGTCGACGTCCAGCCGATGCCCGGTGGCGTGCCGGGCGCCTGGCAGTCGCTCTGCCAGCGGCGCGGCCTCTACAGGTTCATCGCCAGCACCGACACCATCCAGTTCCCCGACGATGAAGGGTATGTGAAGGGAGCGTCGACCACCAGCACGGCAAGTGCCGACGGGGATCCCGACGATCACTACCTGCACGAATCGCTCTTCCGCTGGACCGGCTGGAGCCTGGTCGCGCCACGCCCCGGCCGCACGCTCCGCTCACACATCGACGAGGGGAGCGGCGTGCAGGGTGAGGTCCCGGAGGAGGTGACCGACGAAGCGACCACGGGCGGCAACGGGCTGGCGGTGACCTTCGCCGCCGCCAAAGGCAGTCTGCCGCGGCTAAGGTTCGGCGTGCCCTACCGCTTCCGGGCGCGCATTGTCGATCTGGCGGGAAACAGCCTCGGGCTGAAGGACCCGTCGCTCGACAAGGATCCCGACGTGACCGAACCGGTGACCTACTGGCGTTTCGAGCCGGTCGATCCGCCGGCGTTCGTGCACCGTGCCCGTAGCAGCGAGGGCGAGTCGATCGAACGCATGGTGATTCGAAGCAATTGGAACGCGAACGCGAAGGCATACCTGACGACTGCGGCGTTCGCGACGGCACGCGCGCTGCCGGCATCGGCCGACTTCGAGTACACCGAGGCCAACGAACGGCACGTCGTGCCGCCGAAAGCATCACAGCTCCAGTGCGAGCAGCACGGGCTCTTCGATCCGCTGCTGGCGAGTCCCGCGACGATCAAGAGCGCTTACGGCATCGCCGCGCGCGAAGCCGGCACCCTGTACGACGCGGGGCCGTCAACCGCGATCGAGCTGGTCACCCCGAGCGCGTTGACCGGCGTGGCGACGACCACGGCGCTGCCGCCGCAGCTTCCGTCGCCGGACAACCCGACCGGCGACCGGCTGGCGCCGGGCCAGTACGTCATCCATCGTGAAGCGGCGATCGCGACGCCGTACCTGCCCGACGCCGCGGCCGGAGGCGTGGCGCTGCGCGCCATGCCCGGCTCGGCGCTGCCCGGTGTCACCGCCCCGATGGTGCTCGGTCCGAGCGCGATGGTCGTCTTGGCGCCGAACCAGGAGCTGGTGCTGCTGGTCGCGTACGCCAAGAATTGGCCCGACACCCTCGGCTTCCGCATCGTGCTGGCCGAGCGCGCGTCCACCCTCACCGATCCGCCCTGCACGGAGGCCTACGCCGACACCGGCGCGCCGGCGTGGGACGAGAGCAACCGCGTTCTCACCCTGTTCGTCGAAAAGGGCCGAATCGTCCGGCTTCGCTATGCCTCCTTCGTCGACAAGGCCCTGGTGGCGACGCTCGGCTTGCCCGCCTGGGCCAACACCGCCGGCGATGCCCAGTTCGTACGCAACATGGCGCACCTTGGCTGCGGCTGGATGACGACGCCGTATCGGTCGCTGGTCCTCGTCCACGCCACCCAGCAGCCGGTTTGTGCACCGGAGTTTCTCGGTCTTACCCCGCAGCGCAACCTCGGCGAGCAGCACGCCACCTTGTCGAGCCGGCTGCGCATGCATGGACGAAGCACCGGCAAGTTCGAGATCGAAGCCGCGTGGCAGGAATGGGTCGACGATGTCGACAAGCCGGGGCCTGAACTGGTGGACTCGCACGGACAGCTCGGCGAGATCCAGCTGCCTGAGAACTACATCAACCTGTTCAGCCTGGGCCCGGCGGTGGATGCGCAACAGCCTGAGGGCACAGGCCAGAAGCGGGCGCGCGGCGATCGCCACGAGTTCGGCGATACCAAGTTCCGGCTGATCAAGTACACGATTCGCGCGACCACACGGTTCCGCGAGTATCTTCCGGTAGCGCTGTACTCGCAGCGCGATCAGATTACGCGGGTCGGCCCGATTGCCGACGGCCCGGCGATGCAGATCGGCGCCGACGATGATCCGGGTGCGCCGGTCCTGCCGATCGGCACCGGCACCGCGTCGAACACCGTCGTCCCCGCCAGCGCGCCACCTGACGACCCGCGCCCTCTCTACACCGTGCCGACGTTCCGCTGGATTGACACGCCCGGCACCGGCTCGCTCGACACGACCCGCCTGGGCAACGGCCTGCGGGTCTGGCTCGAACGACCGTGGTTCTCCTCGGGCAACGGCGAGCTGCTGGGCGTCGTCATCCTGGGCGAGAACAAGGCCTTCACCGATATTCCGGCGTCGCTCGTGCCGCTGGTCACGCAGTGGGGTCTCGATCCGTTGTGGGACACGATCCTGCCGAAGTACCGGTCCCGCGTCGAGGACTTCACGGCTCGTGTCTCGTCCGAAGCCGTACCGCTGCAAGAAGCGCCGTCGCCGATCGTGCAGGTCGTCGGACACCGCGTCCAGTGGGATCAGACACGCCGGCTGTGGTACTCCGACATCGAGCTCGACGCCGGGGCCACCTACATGCCATTCATTCGACTCGCCCTGGTCCGCTACCAGCCGAATGCGCTCGCGAGCGCGAAGATCTCGAAAGTCGTGCTCGGCGAATTCGCGCAGGTGCTGCCGCGGCGGCGCTCCACGTTCCACCGGACCCGCACTCAGCTCGCCTTTACGCTGCACGGCACCGTGCCGGACCATGGTCCGATGCAGTTCCCGCTCGACTCGCCGTACCAGGGCAGTCCGATCAGCCCGCTGCCTGGCGCGGTCGGCGAAACCGGTCGCAACAAGATCGAACTCGTGCTGCAGACGCGCGACCCGGCGCTCGAGTCCGATCTCGCCTGGACTGATGTCCAGGTGCTGGCCTCGAGCCTGCTGACGCCAGGCGGCTCCGGGATCGGCCCGGTCGTGCAGGCGGGCGGGGTTGTCGTCGCCACGCCGGCGACGGTTCGACCGGCTGTCCCGGCGATGAAGGCCTCGGCCGCAGTCAAACCGGCTACCACGACGCAAGGCCTCGGTCAGCGGCTGGATCTCGGCACGGCGGTCAATCTCGGCACCATCACCGCGGCCGGCAAGCCGGGCGTGGTCACGCAAGCGACCGTGGGGACTGGTGTCGTGCAACTTATCGATCCGACGATCTGGCAGACGACGATCACCGTGCCGGCGGTCGCCGGCAAGCCTGCCCGCGTTGTCGTCCGCGAGTACGAGCGCTATTACACCGATCGCACCATTGGAGAGGTGCGCGCCGGCGCCGCCCTCCGGCGCCGCGTTGTCGAAGAGCGCCTGGTGTACACGGCGTTCTTCAACCTGTAGGGATCTGGTTCCCCTGAAGGTGGACACTACCGACCAGAGATGCCTACGCGTCGCGCTACGAACAGCTGAAATCGCCTGCAGCGACACGCCTGCCGCTCGGCCCGAACTCGATCGACGACTGCTGAGATGAAAGACTGGCGAATTGCCAGCTCGTCCTCAGCGGATAGTGCTCCCGGACATCGGTCGAGCACGTGTGGGCGCGGTGTTTCCCGATATCGACGAGATGACGCTCGATGTCGTCATGATCTGTGCAGGCGAGCCAGGCACGTCGAGCTGCGCAGGAGGAACCATTCCCTCTCATCGGCAATCGGCAGCCTGTAAACTCGGTAAAGAGGCCTGATGGCTGAATCCAAAGAGGCGATGAAACCCGACCTGGCGCAGGGGATCGCGATCAGCGCGCTTCAGCCCGGCGGGATGCTGCTCGGACACGTCGGCGAGGAGGACGTGGTGCTCGCACGCAGTGGTGACGAACTGTTCGCCGTCGGCGCCCACTGCACGCACTATCGCGGCGCGCTCGTTGACGGACTGATCGTCGGCGATACGGTTCGCTGCCCCTTGCATCACGCCTGTTTCAATCTTCGCAGCGGCGAGGCGGTGCGGGCCCCGGCGCTGGACCCGATCGCCTGCTGGCGCGTCGAGCGCCATGACGACACGGTGGTCGTGCGGGACCGGCTGCCCGAGCCGAAATCTTCTGCCGCGGCCAGTGCACCGCGCGCTCCGGCGTCGATTGGAATCGTCGGCGGCGGCGGCGCCGGCCTTGCGGCCGCCGATATGCTTCGACGCGAAGGCTACGATGGTCCGATCACGATGGTCAGCGCGGACGACGCACCTCCAAGCGATCGTCCGAATCTGTCGAAGGACTACTTGGCCGGCCAGGCGCAGGACGACTGGATTCCCTTGCGCTCGCCTGAATATTTCACCGAGCGGCGCATCGAGCTCGTGCTCGGGGCCCGGGTGTCGTCCATTGACGCCGGCACGCGGACGGTCGTGTTCCAAGACGGAGCGCGGCGGGCGTTCGGATCGCTCCTGCTCGCGACCGGAGCCGATCCGGTGCGCCTGCCCATCCCCGGCGCCGACGCGGCGCAAGTGCACTATCTCCGCTCATTCGCGGATAGTCGCGCCATCGTCGAGCGGGTGCCGTCAGCGGGACGGGTCGTGGTCGTGGGTGCGAGTTTCATTGGTCTCGAGGTGGCGGCATCGCTCCGGGCGCGTGGTCTCGCCGTTGACGTGGTCGCCCCCGAGCAGGTGCCACTCGAGCGCGTGATGGGGATCGAGGTCGGGCGGTTCATCCTGACGCTGCACCAGGCCCACGATGTGTCGTTTCACCTCGGCCAGACCGCGACGCGGGTCGACGGCCGAAAGGTGACGCTGAGCGGTGGTGCGACGCTCGACGCCGACTTCGTCGTCATGGGTGTCGGAGTCCGGCCAGCGACCGTTCTGGCGGAGAAGGCCGGTCTGGCGATTGATCGGGGCATCGCCGTGGACGAATACCTCGAAACGAGTGTGCCTGGTATCTTTGCCGCGGGCGATGTGGCGCGCTGGCCCGATCGTCACACCGGCCAGCGGATTCGGGTGGAACATTGGGTGGTCGCAGAACGCCAGGGGCAGACCGCGGCGCGCAACATGCTGGGCCGCCGCGAGCGTTTCGACGCCGTTCCGTTCTTCTGGAGCCAGCACTACGACATCACGATCAACTACGTCGGCCACGCCGAGCAGTGGGACGCCGTTCACATCGACGGCTCGCTGGAATCGCGCGAATGCGTGGTGAGCTACGTGAGCAAGGGTCAACGGCTCGCGGTGGCGACGATTGGCCGCGACCGCGAGAGTCTGCAGGCCGAGCTCGACATGGAGAGCTGAGGCGCGCGAGCCGAACAAAGAAACCAGCCGTGAACGGGCGAGCCGTTTGCAATGGCTCTGCGAAACGGTGCGCCGACGCTATCGTCTGGCGGTACCGTGCCGATAGACTAAGTGCCACCTATGACTACGACATCGATTCGGGTTCTGGCGACGCTGTCGGCGGCGCTGACGTTGAGCCTCGGGGTTCACGCGACGCAGGCCCCGGAAGCCCAGATTCCGCAGACATTTCACAGTTCGGTCGATCTCGTGACGATCCAGGCCTCGGTTCGGGACGGTCGCGGACGGCCGATGAAGGGCCTGACGCCGAGCGATTTCGAGATTCGGGACAACGGGCAGCTTCGACCAATTTTGTCATTGCACGCCGATCTTCGTTCGCCGGTGAGCCTGGCGATCATGGTCGACATGAGCGGCAGCATGCGGGTCGGGTCGAAAATCGCCATGGCCCGACAGGCCTTCGAGTCGATCCTCACCCAGCTGCGCGATGGCGAAGACGAAGTGGCGCTGATCACGTTCGACTCGGCCTTGCACGAGCGCACGGGGTTCACGCGCGATCTGGCGACGCTGCGCGGCGGTCTGGCTGAGTTCGAATCGTTTGGCACCACCTCGCTCTACGACGCGACGGCCGCCACGGCACGCCGGCTCGCGGCGCGTCCTTCGACGCACAAAGCGATCATCGTGTTGACCGATGGGATCGATACCAGCAGCACGCTGAACGCCGAAGAAGTCTCGGGATTGGCCAGTTCCATCGACGTGCCGGTGTACGTCGTGGCCACCGTGCCCTCCGTGGATCAGCGGGCCATGATGGAAGGCGCGGATCACGCGTCACGATCGAACTCGGCGGATCTGCGCGATCTCGCGGCGTGGACCGGTGGTCAGTTCGTGTTTGCCAGCACGTTTACCGAAACGATCGTGGCGGCATCGAGCCTGGTCGACGGCCTGCGGCAGCAATACGTCCTCGCCATCGAGGCGGCCGAAGCTCACGAATGGCGTCGGCTGGACATTCGCGTCAAGCATCCAACCGCCATTGTGAAGGCTCGCAGCGGCTATTTCGGCGGCTAGAATACGCCCACCGCGTGCCCGGTGAGCGTCGGTTTCAGCGCTCCCGCCGAGCCTGTCAACCCGTACCGAAGCCTGAAACGCCCGTGAAATTCGGTCACTACCTGAAAACAGCCCCCGAGCCCGGCTTGCCGGACCGGCCGCGGCGTTGATATTTTCAAGTGACTCTGCCACGCAATCCGTACACAATGCCGCATTCATCTGGTGTTGAACCTGACGCTGGCTCACGGGTGCCTCGATTTCCAAGGAGAAGTGCCGTGTCAATAGGCGACCGCGCAAAGAACATCTGTCTGACGCCGTCCACGGAATGGCCGGTCATCGCCTCGGAGGTGACGTCAACCGGGGCCCTCGTGACCGGGTATGTCGCACCGCTGGCGGCGATCGGTGCGGTGGCGGGATTCATCGGCGGCTCGATCGTCGGTCACACCTTGCCGTACCTCGGCACCTATCGCGTGCCCTTGCTCAGCGGCATCGTGTTCGCGCTCTTCTCCTTCTGCATGACGATTGTCGTGGTGTTCGTCGTGTCGCTCATCATCAACGCGCTGGCCCCGACCTTCGGCGGCGAGCAGAACAGCATGCAGGCCTTGAAGCTCGCCGTATATTCCTACACGCCGGCGTGGATCGCCGCGGTGCTGCAGATTGTTCCGCTCTTGAGCATCTTCGCCATCTTCGCCGCCTTCTACGGGCTGTACCTCCTGTACCTGGGCATTCCTCGGCTGATGAAGAGCCCGCAGGACAAGGCCGTCGCCTACACCGCGGTGGTCGTGGTCTGCGCGATCGTCTTGTCGGTGATCATGACGGTCATTGGCGGCACGATTGTGGGAGCCGGGGCGATTGGCGCCGGCGCACTCGGCGCCGGCCCTTTCGGCGCCAGCGGTCTGGGCGCCGCCGCCGCGGCACAGCGTTCCAGCGGCAACATCCAGTTCGACAAGGACAGCCCGTTGGGCAAGCTGCAGGCGCTGGGCAACAAACTCGAGGAGAGCGGCAAGAAAATGGAGGCCGCGCAGAAGAACGGCGACCAGAAGGGCCAGGCTGCCGCCGCGATCGAAGGTCTCGGCACGCTGTTCGGCGGCGGCAAGCGCGTCGAGCCGATCGCGCTCGGTCAGCTCAAGGCCTTCGTGCCTGAGAGTTTTGCCGGCCTCGCCAAGAAATCCAGCAACGCCGAGAAGTCCGGTATCGCCGGTCTGATGGTCTCGAAGGCCGAAGCCCGATATGCGGATGACGCGGGCAAGAGCGTGACGCTCGAGATCTCCGATACCGGGGGCGTCAGCGGCTTGATGGGCCTGGCGAGCTGGGTGGGTGTGGAAGGCGAGAAAGAGGACGATAGCGGTTCGGAGAAGACCGAGAAGGTCGGCGGCCGTCTCGTCCACGAGCGGATTTCGAAGACGGGTGGCACCAACGAATTCGCTGTCGTGCTCGGCGAGCGCTTTATCGTGAGCACCAAGGGCCGCGGCGTCGGGGTCAGCGAGCTCAAGGCAGCGATGTCCTCGCTCGACCTTGCCAAGCTCGAAGCGATGAAAGACGTCGGCGTCCAGAAATAGCCTGCATTGGAAGGCCGCCAACGGCCGGCAGCCGCCGGCGGCCCGGCCTGGGGCCTCGGCTTCATCGATTCGGGCGCGGTGCCGGCTGCCATCGCGTGGCATGACACTCGAGATGATCGACGGTGCAGCTGTAGCCGGCGACGAAGCTGTCGCTGGTTGCGGTCGCTTCGCTCTGTCCGCCGCTCGGAGTCTCGAGCGGCATCATGCCCAGCTGCGTTGACCACACGAAGGCCCGCCAGACGGCGTTTCCCGCGGTCCAACTGCCGCCGACTACCGTTCCGGAGTCGCTGACCGCGTTCGCATAACTGGTATCGCCGCCCAACGTGCCGAGATCGATCGGATCGTTGTCGCGCCGATCCCAGGCATAGCCGTGACGAACGCCTGCCGGCGTGTACCCTTGTCCGATCGCCGTGTGGTTCGCGCCGATCTTTTCCGCCCAGCTGTCCAGCCCCAGCGTCCCGATATCGACCATGCCGGTGTGTCTGGACCAGGCAAAGGCGTGGTTCTCGCCAGCCGCGGTCAGGCTGTTACCCACCACGATACCGTCGTCGCTGATGGCGTGCGCCCAGCTGGCGTACCCGCCCAGCGTGCCGAGGTCGACCATGCCGCCTTCGCGGGTCCAGATGAAGGCATGGCTGGCGTCGTCCGGCGCGACGCTGCTCGCCCCGACGATGGCGCCATGCTCGTTGATGCCGTAGGCGGTGCTGAATCGGCCACCGAGCGTACCTAGATCCATCATGCCCTGACGCCGGGTCCACCGGAACGCGTGGTAGACCAGGTTGTCGGACAGGTAGCTGTAACCGGCGACCGTTGCCCTTGCGTTGATGGCGGTCGGTGAGCTGGTCGCGCCCCCGAGCGTGGACAGGTCGATCATGCCCTGAGCACGTTTCCAGACGAACGCGTGATAGGTGGCGTCTCCGGGAAGATAGCTGAAGCCGGCAATCGCGCCATCATTTGTGACCAGGCTCGCCCAGCTCAGACTGCCACCCAGCGTTCCAAGGTCCCTCATGCCGTCGTCGTCGGACCACGCGAACGCGTGGTAAACGGTGTCGTCGCCGGCAAGCGAGCTGCGGCCGACGACCAGGCCTCTGGTATTGACAGCCGAGGCCTGGCTGAAATGTCCGCCAAGCGTCTGCAGATCGACGGCGACCAACGGCTTCGGCTGTCGTCCGTTGCCGGCGTGGAGACCGACGGTCGCGGCCACGAAAGCGGCAATCGTCGCACCGGCGAGTTTCGAGAAGGGCATTCTCGCCGATCCGGCGAGCGTGATATTCATGTCGCGCGTTCCATGCTCCCAGTCCACCGCTGCCTCCGTGGTGACCCGCGCGAGCGTCGTGCTGCGCCTGTGGGCACCGAAGTATCGCTGGTATGGTGAGAGGCTGGGCGCCGCCGTTACACAGATCCGGCAATGAGTGTGCAAACGGGGCCTGCGAAAGAAATGGTGCGCTCGACCCGCGGCCGGTGCAATCAGGAGTCTCCCTTGGCGACCCTCGGGGCATTCCTCGCAAGCAGTTCACGCCACCGCTTGATGTCCCTGACGCGTACGGGTTCTGAGGTGCGACAGCCGAGCGCCCCGGCTTGACGACCATGTGCGACTCGTCGAGGCGAACGCTGGGATAACGCCGGGGCGCCCACAAGATCGATGGCGTGGGGGCGGGCTTCGTCGTGCCGTTGTGGCAACCGTTGTGACCGTGACGTGCGACACGGGCACGAAGTATCTCAAAAACCTTTGGCGCCCGGCTGAATCCGCTCGATGAGCGGAAGGTCAACGCGTGAACGACACCGGTTGACTGCGGCCCTTGCCCGTGCTCCCCACGGCGCTCACTGTAGCGACGTACGACCCGGGCGCCAGGGCGGTGAAGAAACTCGTCTCATTCAGCGAGATGACCCCGCTCCCATCCGGCGTCGGTTTCTGGAGATTCAACGCCGCGACCGGGGTCGCGGTGTTCGGATCGGCGCCGGCGGCGAACACTTCCAGCAGGTAGTACTGGACGAGCGTGGCGTGATCGGCTGACTTCTGGAAGCTGACGGTGCTTGGCACCGCCGCGGCCGACCCGACAGTCACCGTAATCGTCGAAGATGTGGCGCTGTTGCCGTCGAGATCGAAGGCCACCGCGGTCAGCGCGTAACTGCCCGCGGGCACTGCGGTCCAGGTGACCTTGAAGGGTGCCGCGGTCAGCGAGCCGATTCGCGTCGAGCCGGCGTAGAACTCGACCCGGGCGAGACGATTTGCAGGATCCGACGCCTGCGCGGTGACGGCGATAGTGGCGGGCGCGGTGAACGTCGAGCCGTTTGCCGGCGCCGTGAGGCTGACCGTCGGCGGCTGGCTCCCCGGGGCCGAGGCTTGTGAGAGCTTGAACTGATCGATGGCCGCGGTCGTCGTCGCCGCCTTGTTGTGGCTGGTGACGGCGAGGCCGACATAAACCGCGTCGGCCATCGGAATCGTGTCGGTCCCGATCGTCGTCCACTTGTTGCCGTCGACCGAGGTGAAGGCCGTGAACTGGTGGCCGGAGCGCACCAGCCGGACCCACCCGGGCGGAGCAAGCGCCGGACCCGCGGTATTGACCGACAGTCCGCCGGCGTCGATGCGGCGCTGAAAGGCGCTGCCCTTGCCCGTCGAAATCAGCGCGAACGCATGGCGCGCGTCTTTGGCCAGCGACTCGCGAATCATTACACCGGCCTTGGACCAGCTGCTCGCATTCTGGAGAGAGGCGATGCGCGCGGATACATCCATATCCCCGGTCATCGGTTGGTACACGAAGTTGAACTGATCGGATTCGCCCCAGATGTCGGCGCCGCTGCCGACCACGGTGTAGCTGCCGAGGCGGAATCCGGCCGAGCCGGGCAGCGGCGGCGGACCGATGTCCGCGTCTTTTTGCGGTGACGGCAGCGACAGCGGGACCACGGCGGTTTGCGACAACACTGCCGTCGTGGCAGCCGTCTTGGTGTGGCTCGTCACGGCGAACCCGACATACGCGGACGTGCCGAGCGCGACCGAAGCGGACCCAATCGTCTTCCAGGTCGCGCCGTCCGCCGACGAGTAGGCCGTCAGCTCACTTCCGTCGCGAATCAGGCGCACCCAGCGCGGCGCCGCCGCCGTACCGCCGGAGAGGTTGCTGCTGGCGCCATTGGACTGCGCGCGCCATTGGAATGCCACGCCCTTCTGCGCCGACACCAGCGCGAATCCCTGTGCGGCGCCGGCCGACAGCGAACTGCGGATCATCACGCCAGCCTTGGACCACGGATCGGCATGCAGCACCGAGTCGACGCGTGCGACGATGTCGACGTCCCCGCTGATCTGTTGATAGACGAAATGAAATTGATCGGCCGCGCCCCAGATGTCGGCGCCGGCACCGGTGATGGTGAAGGCCTTATGAGTGGGATCGTACGAGCTGTCGCCGGAGATTGCCGGGGCCCCAATGTCCTTCGCGACCCACGGGCTCGGGATCGGATCGGCATGCGCGTCGCGCACGGCTACGGTAGACAGCAGAAACGCGACGGAAAGCGCCCCGGTCGTGGCGCGCAGAGCTCTGGCATACACGCGATTGCGTTGTTCTGATCGCATGCTCGGCCGCGTCGCAAATGCGCTGCCCGAATCCGGTCGGCCCCGCTCGAGGCGGCGCTGGAATTGTTCGCGTGTACTGCTGTGTTCGGTAAACAGGCAGTGCCGTCGCGAACTTTTTTCGCGCGTGCGCCAATGGCGGGCTGTTGGATTGACGTGTTCGTATACACCGACGCGGTATGGCGCGCGGTTTCAAGTGACCGACGCGCGCTACGCCGCGTCACGAAAACGGCGAGAGGGTTAATACCGTGTGGCTGATGCCTACACTGTGATGCGAACCTTACCCGGTTGCAGGGACTGCAGCACCTGAACGGTATAAGATTGGCGCCCCTGAATCTCGGAGCCGGTCGATGCTGCATTTCTTTGACGTTGAAGGGCTGCTGGTGCGTCGCTGGGTGCCCGGTCAGCGCCGCCTGGCGCTCGAAGCGTGGACCGGAGAAGAATGGACGACGTATCTCGAGGTGGACACCCTCTCTCGACACGGTCAGCGGCTGACCTACGAACAGGCGCTAGGGCTTCTCCACTCCACTCGCGAGCGAACCGGCAGGCTCACCCGCGTTTCGGATGAAGAGGCCGCCGCGGCGCTATCGTCCCGCCGGCGATGAGCGTGACGCCACGTCCAACGCTGAATCCCAGGCCCACACACGGCATATGATTCGCTGACCGGCGCGCGAGCGTCGCGTCAGGAAAGCGAGCGCCTTGCCGTGAATACTCGCCGACGATTTCTAATCACCATGCCGCTCGGCGCGCTCGCCGCGTCGGCGGCGTGTCGAAGCGACCCGCAAAGCGCGACGGTATCCACGCCTTCACCGCCGACCACGCCCGGCGCTCCACCGACCTTCGGCACCGGGCCGGTGTCGGGCCCTGCAGTGTCGCCGTCCACCTTCTCAGAAGCTGAGCGGCTGGTGCAGGTGACGCTGAGTCCCGCCGAGCGCGAAATGGCGGCCGCGAGCTGGCAGCGATCGATGGCGCCGCTGCTGGAGCGGCGGGTCGGACCGCGGAAAATCGTGCTCGAGGACGTCGTCCCCGCGACGCGATGGAATCCAGTTCTGACGACGCTGCAGAATCGAGCGCCGGAGCGCGACCTTTTCGTTCGCAGCAGCGGCGAAGAGCCACTGCTTCCGGCAAGCGAGGCCGACATCGCGTTTGCGCCCGTCACGCGGCTCTCCCGCTGGATCGAGCGGCGCACGCTGACCTCCGAGCGGTTGACGGCGATCTACCTACGCCGCATCGAGCAGTTCGATCCACAGCTCCGCTGCGTCATCACGATCGCCAGAGAGCGCGCGATGGCCCAGGCTCGCCAGGCCGACGCCGCGATCGCGGCAGGAAAGTATCGGGGGCCTTTGCACGGTATCCCGTACGGTGTGAAGGATCTGCTCGACACTGCGGGGATCGCGACGACCTATGGTGCCGAACCGTTCAGGAATCGGGTCCCCGCCACCGACTCCGCGGTCGTCCGCCGTCTGGACGAAGCCGGTGCAGTGCTGATCGCGAAGCTGAGCCTGGGTGCGCTCGCGCTCAACGACATCTGGTTCGGCGGCCAGACGATGAACCCGTGGTTGCTCGAGGAAGGGGCGTCGGGGTCCAGCGCCGGCCCCGGCGCGGCGACCGCCGCCGGCCTTGTCGGTTTTTCCATCGGGAGCGAGACGGGCGGCAGCATCGTATCGCCGTCGATGCGCTGCGGCGTGACCGGGCTGCGGCCAACATTCGGGCGGGTGCCCCGCACCGGCGCCATGACGCTGTGCTGGTCGCTCGACAAACTCGGTCCGATGACGCGCAGCGTCGAGGATGCCATGCTCGTGCTGCAGGCGATCAGCGGTCCGGATGCCGGCGATCTGTCGAGCCTGCCAAGCCATCTGGAGTTCGATGCCGGGCGACCGGTGAACGGGCTGCGAGTCGGATATTTCCCAGCCTGGATGAAGGAGAGCCCGGCGACCGATGTGGATCGTGCCGCGCTCGAGGCCGTGAAGAGGCTGGGCATGGTCGCGACCGAAGTGGCGATCCCCGACTGGCCCTACGACTCCCTCCAGCTGGTGCTGTTTGCCGAAGCCGCGGCGGCTTTCGAAGCGCTCACGCTGAGTGGAGCTGCGGCGACGTTAAAGGTTCAGCTCCCGGATGCATGGCCGAATCTATTTCGCCTGGCGCGGTTTCTGTCGGCGGTCGACTTCGTCCAGGCCGACCGCTTTCGCCGCAACGTCGCCCTGGAGATGGCGCGCGTGTTCTCCGAGGTGGATGTGCTGCTCGTCCCGTCGCTGCGTGACGAAATGCTCACCTTGTCGAATTTCACCGGGCATCCGTCGCTGACGCTGCGCGCCGGGTTCGTCAATGTCTCGGAAGCGCGCAGCGATTGGGCGCCCGATCCGCAGAATCCGCTGCCGAAATTCTCACCGCCTCGCCGTGTACCGCACGGTGTCACGTTGCTCGGCCGGCTCTTCGACGAGGGGACGGTCGGGCGCGCGGGACTGGCATTGGAGCGGACGTTGGCGGTCGCGGGAGAACGACCGCCGGGCTTCTAGCCGTTTTCGCGCCACAGTGCGGTCATGCAAATCGCGGTGTTGCGCCATCGCATCAGACGCACTGTCGAAGTGCCGACTGGAAACCCGACGACAATTCGCCTGGAAATCGAGGGCCGCTCACAATCGCGCTTGAACTGGCGCGCGCATATTGTTAGTCTCCTTTCGGTAGACGTATCACCTTCACTGCGCGGGGCCGACCTCGCTCGAGGTTGCGCGGTGACCGTCCTTCACGGTGATAGGCGCTCGACGTTTTTCATCAGCAGGTTCTAAAGACCATCGTTTCGGGCTGCAGCGATGCGGCCCAAGAGGTATGCCGCATGTGTGAGAGTTTTGGCGCCAGACTGCGCCAGCGGCGTGAGGAACAGGGCATTGCGCTATCGACGATCGCCGAGCAGACCAAGATCAAGCTCAGCCTGCTCGAGGCTCTGGAGCATGACGATGTCTCGCGTTGGCCGTCCGGAATTTTTCGCCGGGCCTTCGTTCGCGGCTATGCGCTCGCGATCGGGCTGCCGGGCGACGACATCGTGCGCGAGTTCCTCGACAAGTACCCGGATCCGCTCGAACAGGTCGACGAGATCCCGTTTGCCGAGACCGATGCCTCCTGCGTGAGCGGCGGTCCCCCGATGCGTTTGCGATATCTGGTCGGCGCCGCGGTCGGTTCGCTTTCGCGTCTTCGTTCCGGCGGTGCACAGCGGCGCCCGATCGAGGCCGGCGATCCCATACCGGTCAAGGCGGTTCCCACCCTCGTCTCCGGTACGGTCGAGGTCGCGGCCACTCCAGATACTGTCCCAGACAGTCCAGTTACCATCGATCCGTCCGAGCCGGTGACTGCCGCAACCGCAGAAGTCAGTGCGCGGCTCGAAAATCCGGAAGCCGTTGGTCTGGCGCCGCAGGTGATCGCTCCCGCACGGCCGCTGTCGGAGCCTGACCTGTTCGCGGTCGCCCAGTTGTGCACCGAGCTCGCTCGCGCCGAGGACATGCGTGACCTGGAGCCGCTGCTGCCGGAGCTTGCCAGATCGGTCGATGCGTTCGGGCTCATCGTGTGGGTCTGGGATCCACAGGCCGCCGCGCTGACGCCCGCGCTGCCGCACGGTTACCCGGACGAGATTCTGGCGCAGCTGCCCAACCTGCCACGCGACGCGCGCAATGCCACGGCCGCGGCGTTTCGTTCAGGCTTGACGTGCACCGTCAGCGGCGGCGATGTCGCGGCCAGCGACGCGCTGGTGGTTCCCTTGATCACTCGAGCGGGATGCGCCGGTGTCCTCGCGATCGAGCTGCAGCCAGGCGGCGCGAGGCGCCCATCGACCCGGGCTCTCGCGACGATATTCGCGGCGCAGATGGCGAGGGCGGTGGGAGACGTGCAGCCCGCCGCCGCCAGCCGCCGGCTGGCCTGAGTGGGGGTTACGGCGAGGCGGCCTTCTGCTGCTGCGCGAGTACCGCCTTGAACATGGCTTCGTCGATGTCGAGTTCCAGCGTGTAACCGTCGGGATCGATGAAGGGGTTCGGCCCGCCACCGGCGAGCTTCTCGTACTTGGCCTGCATGTTGTACATGCCAGGGTGCGATCCGAGCGGTACGTCGCAGGGCAGGGTGCGTGATGTCTTGAACGCGCGACGGAACTCGTCGGCGATCGCCGGGGTTTCAGCGTTGTTCACCAGCGTGAAGCCGGGATTCGTCCCCAGGCTGCCGATGATCACCACGTCGTAGCTCCTGCCACCGTCCTGCGCTTTCAACGTCCAGGTCGTGCATCCGCGCGAGTGTCCAGGCGTCAGGTGCGCCACCAGCGTCGTCCCGCCAAGGGTGACGGCTTCGCCGTCCTGCAAAACCTTGTCAATCGGGTGCTCTTTGCCGCCCGGCCTCATCGCCCGAAGCGCCGGCACGTCTTCTGCCAGCGCCATCACCCGGGCTCCGGTCAGCGCCTTGACCGCGGCATCGCCTTCCTGATGATCCCCGTGCGCGTGGCTTCCGAGCAGGATCTTGATGTCCGAGAACTTGAACCCCAGTTGTTCGACCGAGCGCTGAATCCCGGGTACATTGCGCTCGAACGTGCTGTTGATGAGGATGTTGCCCTGCGGCGTCACGATCAGGAAGACCGCCAGGCTCCTGGTGCCGACGTAGTAGATGTTGCCGATGACTTTGTGGGGCGGAAACGGCGTCGTCATGTCATCGGGCCCGCCGACGTTGCGCTGAAACAATGACAGCTGCGAGAAAGTATGTCCGCGGACGGTGATGCTCGGGCCTGGCTGCTGGCCTCGGCCGCTCCGTCCGGCCTGCGTGACGGTCTGCGCCTGGCCGGTGAGGGCGGCAGTTCCGATCGCGAGCGACGCCACGAGCAGGCCAACGGACCGATCCGATCGCTTCATGGTGCCTCTCTCCTGAGTGCGTAGCCTACACCAGGGAGGTTGTCGCCCCGCGTTCACGTGTCGGGATTCACGTTCCGCGCCGCGAAGCGTGGGGGCGGCGAACGACGAAGCCGCAACGCGGGCGCAACGTAACGTCCTTGTCACATGTGCTTCGATTGACGAACCGGCCTCAGCGCGGGTCGCGGCCGGCGCGACGCTCCGGTTCGGATCAGACCGCGATCCGGGCGCCTTCGACGTCACGGGCCCGATGCAGCTCGATGAAAGCCGTCAGCAGGTCCTCGCGGCACCAGCCGCCGCGCGCGTTGTCGCGCATCATCTGATAGGCCGTGGCCGTCGGCAGTGCCTTGCGATAGGAGCGATCCGTGGTGAGCGCGTCGAACACGTCGGCGATGCTGACAATCTGCGCCAGCAGCGGAATGCGATCGCCGGCCAGCCCATCGGGATAACCGCGCCCGTCGATCCGCTCGTGATGATGCCGGACGATGGGACGGACCGCGTCGAACGATCGCACGGTCTGGCACAGCTGGTCGCCGATAATCGGATGCCGCTTCATCAGCTCGTATTCGCTGGGAGTCAGCCGCCCCTTCTTGAGCAGCACGCGATCGGGAATGGCGATCTTGCCGACGTCGTGGAGAAACGCGCCCCGATGCAGCGCCTCGAGGTCGTCTCCATCCAGGTGCAATTCCGAACCCAGCATGGTCGCATAGTCGGTCAGCCGCTCGCAGTGTCCTTCGGTGCACGGATCGCGCGCCTCGATGACCCGACCGAGCGTCAGAAAGAGCGACTCCGCCGATTCGAGATCGTCCGTGAGACGCTTGAGCCGCATCAGCGATCGGACGCGCGTGGTCAGTTCCTCGAGGTCAACCGGTTTGTTGAGGAAGTCGTCGGCGCCGGCCTCGAGCCCGGCCAGACGTGTCTGGCGCTCCTGCGCGGCGCTGATCAACACGACCGGGATGAATCGCGTGTCGGCGTTGCGTTTGAGCTCGGCGCACACCTCCAGCCCGGAGATACCGGGCATCACCACGTCGAGCAACACCAGATCGGGACGCCGGCTCCTGACGATCTCGAGCGCGTCGCGCCCGTTGGTCGCGGTCAGCACGGTGTAGTCGGCTTTCTCGAGCAACAGGCCGAGGCCGCACAGGTTGGGCGCGTAATCGTCGACGATCAGCACCGTACCGGAATTTGGCATCGCGCTCCTCGTGTCCTGGCCTGCGAGAAACGCTGAGCTGCAAAGGACGGACCCCGGCTGTTCCGGCGGCAACACATTGAAAATGCGACATCCGGGAACGTCGGAACTTACAACCGCGCGGCGGGATCGACAGGGCTGTAAGCGCGTGGGGCCGCGGTGGCTGACGCGGCCGGCTGAATCACGTTCTGCTGATGTCTGCGCGCGACGAAGACCTGAGTCGAGTGACGCCTTCGCGCCAGGAAACAACGGTCATCGACCCCAAGGCGCCGGCAGGTGCGCGGGCGGGACGCCGAGGGCGATGGCAATCTCGCGCAGTTTCGTCTTGATCACCCGCACGTTTCGCGGACCCATCCGCAGCAGCTGCTTCTGCGCCGGCGTGAGCGATTCGAGGCGATCGTCCGCGTAGCCATAGCCGATCCCCTTCGGCCGGAGACGCTCCGATCCGTCGATCGCCGGCGTGCTCAGCAGCACGACGATGGCACGCTCCAACGTCTTGTCGAACGAATCGGCCGTGCCCAGATCGCGTTGTGCGTCCTCGATTCGCGGCTTCAGCGTGGCATACAGCTTCGCCGCGCCTCCGGGATCGACCGACGCGGCCGCATCCGCGATTGTCGTGTAGCGATCGTAACTGCGCGGATCCACGAAGGTGCTTCCGCCACGTGAGACGGTGCGGAACGGCGTGGCGGGCCGTAGCACTTTCAGATGCTTGGCGGGCGTTGGCCCGTCGGCGATGTTGGCGACCACCACGGTGAAGTTGCGGATGAGTCCATTGGTCGGCAGCCACGCCATGACCGCCGGGCTCTCCGTCAGCCCTTGAACCAGAGTACGAACGAGCGTGTCGGTGGCGTCCAGGGGCGGGAGCGTCATCGGCTCGCCCTTGCCTCCCAGCGGCGCGGACGCTGGAGACGTCACCGGCGCCGGCGTCGCGGTTCTGGTGGGGGCCGCCGGCGCCCGCCAGACGAACGCCACGTAGCCGGCCGCGCCGACCGCGATGATCAGCAGCGCCACCGCGATCCACACGCCAGTCGGACGCCGCGGCGGCGGCATCTCCGGGTCGGGAGCGCCCACGGAACGGTGAAGCTCGAGGTCGGGTGCGTCGTTCACGTTCGCCTCCGGGTTTATTCCTGCAACACCTGATGGACGAAGGACACCGCGATTGAGCCTTCGCCGACGGCCGAGGCAACGCGCTTGACGTTCCCGCCACGGGCATCGCCGACGGCAAAGACGCCCGGCCGGCTGGTCTCGAGCAGGTGCGGCGGCCGCGCGAGCGGCCAGCTGGCGGTTGCCAGATCGTCGTGCGACAGGTCGGGGCCGGTCTTGATGAAGCCGTTCTTGTCGAGGGCGACGCAGCCACCGAGCCAGGCGGTGTTGGGCACCGCGCCGGTCATGACGAACACATGCGCGATGTCGCCGGCTTCCTCGACGCCCGTCACGGTATTGCGCCAGCGCACGCGAGTGAGCCGTTGGTCACCCTCCAGCGAGACGAGCTGGGTGTGCGTGCGCACTTCGATCGCCGGATTGTCCTCGATGCGGCGGATCAGGTAGCGCGACATGCTCTCAGCCAGGCCGCCGGAACGGACGAACATGTAGACCCGGCGGGCTGTTTGCGCCAGGAAGACCGCCGCCTGGCCAGCCGAGTTGCCGCCGCCAACAACGATGACGTCTTCGCCGTCGCACAGCTGGGCCTCGACGAAGGTGGCGCCGTAATACACGCCGGCGCCTTCGAAATTCGAGAGATTGTCGACGGCAAGTCGCCGGTACTGCACTCCGGTGGCGATGATGACCGCGCGCGCCGGCACGCGCTGGTTTTCGTCGAGCGAAATCGCGTAGGGTTTGCGCTGACAGCTCAGCTCGGTCGCACCTCGTGCAATCAAGACCTGCGCGCCGAACTTCTGGGCCTGGGTGTAGGCGCGTCCGGCCAGTTCCTGGCCGGAAATACCAGTGGGAAACCCGAGATAGTTCTCGATCCTCGAACTCGATCCGGCCTGTCCGCCTGGCGCATTCGATTCCAGCACCAGCACGTCGAGTCCCTCCGATGCGCCGTAGACCGCCGCGGCGAGCCCGGCCGGTCCAGCCCCGACGATCACGAGGTCGCGCACCTGGGTCTGGTCGATGGCGTCGTTGAAACCAAGGCAGTCGGCAATCTCGGGATTGGTCGGATTCCGGAGCACCAGGTCGCCGCGGCAGATCAAGACCGGTATGTCCGCCACGCCGACCTGAAAGTGATCGAGCATGGCCTGGACGTCGGCGTCGCGATCGAGATCGATGGAGGCGTAGGGATGACCGTTGCGCATCAGGAACTCCTTGATGCGCAACGTGCCTGGAGAGTGTGTCGATCCAATCAGCACCGCATCGCCAAGCCCGCTGGTAATCAGTTCCACCCGCCTGAGGATGAACGCGCGCATCAGGATCTCGCTGAGCTCGGCGTCGGTCTGCACCAGCGCCACCATCTGGCCGTGGTCGAGTGCGATGACCTCGCCCGCCTCGCGAGCGCGCACGCGAAAGAGCGCGCGGCGCCCCGAGATCATGTTGACCTCGCCGCTGAACTGTCCCGGACCATGGACCGCGATCAGCCTCTCGACGCCGTTGCCGCTGTGGACGATCTCGACCCGCCCTGCCGTGATCACGAAGAACGGCACGACGTGGTCGCCCGCCTCGACGAGTACCTCGCCCGGCTGGATCTGACGGCGGTGGCCGTGCGCGGCAATGCGCGCAATCTGGGCCGGCGTGAGCGTCGGAAACACGTGGTCGAGCCGCGACCCGAGCGGTAGAGGCAGCGAAGGACTCTCGGGCATGCTCCCATCTTACAAGGCGAGCAGCAGCGGGTCGCATTGATTTGACCTCGCGTACCTCCGTGATGCTCGACGCGTTCCCGGGCTTCGGGTCGTCAGCGGAACTGCTTGTCGTCGGCGGAAGGTCCGTAGAGCGCCGGCACGGTTGCGCCCATCAGCCGCAGGTAAACCGTCATCTGACCGCGATGATGCGCCCAGTGGTTGAAGGTGTCCTGAATCATCACCCAGCGCGGTGTTTCCATGACTACCTGCCCGCGTGCGAGCAGCCTCCACGGCGTCATCAGGAACTCGTCGTTCGTTCCCTCGAGAGCTGCGCGCGCCTCAGCGGCGCTCTTGTCCAGTGCCTGCACGAGCGCTTCGCTGGTCTCGAGTTTCTCGCGCGACATCGCCGATCCGCTGGCGGGGGCGACATCGAGCTCGTTCCGGGTGACACCCATCGCCACCCACGACGGAATGGTCGCCACCATGTTGGCCAGATAGCCGAAGATCATCGATCTCTCGTGCGGCTTCCAGTCGTACTTGCCCGCCGGAACCTCCTGCAACGCGCGCCGCGATCGCGGCACCTCTCGATCCAGCTCGCTCAACAGCAGCTCGGTCAGCTTCATCGCGACTCCTTCTCAAGTTTGTCCGATCGTGGCGATCAACACGGACCGCTGGATGGCCGAGCTTCCCGAAGGCGGACATGCTCTTGCATCGCGGCCCGGCAGGTACACATATCATGACAGACGAACACGACGATGACATGAGCGCCGAAGTGCACGAAGGGGCCGGTGGCGAAGCCGATCAATACGCCGTCGTCGCGGAGGATCTGGACGAACGAGCCGCGGAGGGAGAGGCGCAGCGCCTCCGGGAGATGCAGCACAACCTGGAACAGGCCGAGGGCGACGAGTCGGACGAGCCCTAGCCGCGCGCACCTCTACACCGGTGATCTCACGACGGTTTCGCGCCCCTTCAGATAGAACGCATCGTTGGGACGCAGCGCCATCAGGTTGGCCATCCGGTTCGACAGAGGTCGAGGATTGGAAGCGGCTGGACGTGTCCATGGCGGGGTCTACTGGTACACTGAGAGTCGTGTCGGACATCTTCGATTTCCAGCGGCCTGGTACGGTTGATGTCGTCGCCGGCGGGCGCATGTCCGTCCGTGCCAGCGCGCTTCCGCGATCCGCCGGAGCGTGACCAATGGCGGCTGACGATCCGATCGCGATGTTCTCCGCGCTGTTCGAACAGGCCGCGCGTGACCACAGCGAGCCAGATGCGATGGTGCTTTCCACGGTCGACCCGGACGGCCTTCCATCGGCGCGCTACGTGCTGCTCAAGGGCGTTGATGCGCGTGGATTCGTGTTCTACACGAACATCGGGAGCCGCAAGGCGCGGGCGATGGCGGCCCATCCCCACGCCGCGCTGACCTTCTACTGGCCGCCGACGACGCAGGTTCGAGTCGAGGGAGACGTCGAGCGCGTGTCGGACGCCGAAGCCGACGCCTACTTCGCGACGCGTCCGCGCGGCTCGCAGATCGGCGCGTGGGCGTCGCGGCAAAGCGCCGAGCTCGCGTCGCGAGCCGAGCTGGACTCGCGGGTCATCCAGATCGAAGCGCGCTTCGCGAACGCGACCGTCACACGTCCGCCGTTTTGGACCGGATTCAGGGTCATCGCGCGCTCGATCGAGTTCTGGACACGCGATGCCGCGCGGCTGCACGACCGCGCAATCTTCCGCCGAAGCGACGGCGTGTGGACGCGCGCGCTGCTGTCGCCGTAGCTTCCTTCTACCTTCTTCTCCATCTCCCTTCCGAGTGCCGGTGACAATAGCGTGTTGTCGAAGATGCGTACCTTCATGTTCTCGTTGTGAAAAGTGCTGAAGACACGTCCGTGTTGCGCGCCGCCTTCAGGTCGTCGGCTTTGGTGTCGTAGCCGCCGCGGCTGTTGGTCAGCACGTAGCCGTCGGCGACGATAGGGTCGATATAGGCGGCGTCATTGCGCTCGTAGGCAGCGCAACCGTCGCGCTCCCACTCGAGCACCTCGTCCACGTCCTTCCTGAGGTCACCTGAGCACTGACAGGATCAGCCGCGAGGCACGCGAAAACGAGCAGAATCACAGGTTTCATCGGGACATTTCACGGGATTTGGCGATGAAAAAGCGAAGACGGGGCGAGACAAACTCAGACATCCGTGACGATAAAGTGCAAGAAACAGAGCGACTTCCGGCCATTTCACCACGTATACTGCAAGGAGTTTTTTGCGTCACGAATCAGGCATCATTCGGGGATCAACGCATGAACAAATGGATCGCGGCGAGCACAGGCACTCTGGTGGCGGTTGCCGTCCTCGGCTTGGGACTCTCTGCACAGACTACGAGCTCGACGCCAGCGGCCAAGACCGCACCGAAGCCGGCGATGGCCGTCGCACACAAGGTTGCGCCGCAGGCGGCCGCAGCCGCAGCTCAACCGGAGTTGACCAAGCAGGTACTGCGTCGGATGCCATAGCGAAAAGGGAAAGGCCGGCGGTCTCTCGCTCGTCAACTTCGAAGCGGCGCACGCGGATCAGAATCCTGAAGTCGCGGAGAAGATCATCCATAAGCTGCGGCTCGGCATGATGCCGCCGGCAGGCATGCGGCGGCCCGACCCGGCGGTGTTGACGCAATTTGTCTCCGGGCTCGAAGCCAGGGTCGATGCGGCGTCGACGGCTCATCCCAACCCGGGCCGGCGTCCGTTCCAGCGCCTCAACCGCGCCGAGTACGAGCACGCCGTGCGCGACCTGCTCGACCTCGACATCGATGTCACCGCGTTCCTGCCGGCCGACACCCTCAGCGCCGGCTACGACAATATTGCGGACGTGCAGACGTTTTCGGCGACGCTGATGGAAGGCTACCTGCGGGCGGCGTCGCGGATCTCGACCCTGGCGGTCGGTGATCGCAACGCGAGCCCGTCGGAGTTCACGGTCAAGGTGCCGCGTACCGAGTCGCAGATGCGGCACGTGGACGGCACGCCGTGGGGCACGCGCGGCGGCCTCGCGCTGGACTATACGTTCCCCGCCGACGGCGATTACAGCTTCCGCATCATGCTGCACGGCACCCCGACCGGGCAGCTGTTCGGCAGCGTGGCGAGCCGCAGCGAGCAGATCGACGTCTCGATCAACGGCGAGCGCGTCGCGCTGCTGGACGTGAACTGGAAAATGACCGAGACCGACAAGAACGGTCTCAACCTGGTCACCCCGCGGATTCACGTGAAGGCCGGCCCGCAGCACCTCGCCGCAGCGTTCATCCAGAAATTCGACGGCGTGGTGGACGACCTGGTCTCGCCGATCGACTACACCCTGGCCGACACCGAGTACGGCGACAACGCGGGCATCACGATCCTGCCGCATGTCCGCGATTTCAGCGTCACCGGGCCGTACAAAGTGACCGGCGTCTCCGACACGCCGAGCCGGCGCAAGGTTTTCATCTGCCGTCCGACCTCGCCGGCCGACGAGATTCCCTGCGCTCGCAAGATTCTGTCGAACCTCACCGGCGAGGCCTACCGGCGCACGCCGAACAACGAAGATGTCGAATCGCTGATGGAGTTCTACGGCGAGGGGCGCAAGGGTCACGACTTCGAGGCCGGCATCAAGGCGGCGCTGCAGGCGTTGCTGGCGAGTCCGAAGTTCGTGTTCCGCTTCGAAAGCACGCCGACGATGGTCAAGGCCGGACAGACCTACCGGATCAGCGACATCGATCTGGCGTCGCGGCTGTCGTTCTTCATCTGGAACACGGTCCCGGACGCCGAGCTGATCAAGCTCGCCACCGCCAATACGCTGCACACGCCGGCGATGCTCGACAAGCAGGTCCGCCGCATGCTGGCGGACCCGCGCGCCGAATCGCTGTCGACGCGCTTCGCGTCGCAGTGGCTCCGGCTCCAGGACGTCGAGAAGATCCATCCCGACGCGCTGCTGTTTCCGGGTTTCGACAACGAACTGGCGACCTCCTACAAGCGCGAGACCGAGCTGTTCTTCGACAGCATCGTGCGCGAGGATCGCAACATCCTCGACCTGCTGACCGCCGACTATACTTTCGTCAACGAGCGCATCGCCCGCGTCTACAAGATACCGAACATCGTCGGCGAGAATTTCCGGCGGGTGACCGTGCCTGACGAACGCCGCGGCATTCTCGGCCAGGGCAGCATGCTGATGCAGACCGCGGTGGCCGACCGCACGTCGCCGGTCCAGCGCGGCAAGTGGATCATGGAAGTGCTGCTCGGGTCGCCGCCGCCGCCACCGCCGGCCGATGTGCCGGCCTTCGACGCCACCAGCGCCGTGACCCCGGGCGGCAAGCCGCTGTCGACGCGCGAACGCATGGAGCAGCACCGCAAGAACCCGGCGTGCCAGTCGTGCCACCGGGTCATCGATCCGCTCGGGCTGGCGCTCGACAATTTCGACACTCTCGGCGAGTGGCGCATCAAGGACAACGGCGTCAACGTCGATTCCAACGGCGTGCTGTATGACGGGACCAAGATGACCGGCCCGGCCGATCTGCGGCAGGCGCTGCTGAATCACTCCGAGGGGCTGATTCGCAACTTCACCGACAACCTGATGTCCTACGCCATCGGCCGCCGTATCGAGTACTACGACCAGCCGACCATTCGCGCGATCACGAAGAAGGCCGCCCTGAACGGCAATCGCTTCTCGATTTTTGTCCTTGGAATCGTCAACAGCCCGGCCTTCCAGATGAGCACCGCGGAAGCCGTCACGACAACCGCTCAATAGAGGACGCCAATGTACATTTCGAAAAAGCACATTTCCCGGCGCGCCATTCTGAAGGGCATGGGTGTGACCGTCGCCCTGCCGTTGCTCGATGCCATGGTGCCGGCGCGCACCGTGTTTGCCAAGACCGCCGCCGGCGCCGCCGCCAAGCAGCGGCTGGTGTGCATGGAGATGGTGCACGGCAACGCCGGCAGCACCGCGCTCGGCGTGAAGAAGAACCTGTTCGCGCCGGCCCAGGTCGGCCGCGATTTCCAGTGGAGCCCGACGCTCGAGCCGCTGGCGCCGTTTCGCGAGTACGTGACCATTGTCAGCAACACCGACGTGCACAACGCGGAAGCGTTCACGCTGCCTGAAATCGGGGGCGACCATTTCCGCTCGAGCGCTGTGTTCCTGACCCAGTCGCACCCGAAGCAGACCGAAGGCAACGACGTCTTTGCCGGCACCTCGCTCGACCAGCTCTACGCGCAGCAGTTCGGCCAGGACACCCCGATCCCGTCGATGCAGCTCTCGATCGAGAACGTCGACCAGGCCGGCGGCTGCACCTACGGCTACTCCTGCATCTACACCGACACCATCAGCTGGTCGTCGCCCAAGCAGCCGCTGCCGATGGTGCGCGACCCGCGCGTCGTGTTCGACCAGCTGTTCGGCGTCGGCGCGACCGCCCAGGAACGCAAAGTCAACCTCGCCACCGATCGGAGCATTCTCGACTGGATTACCAACCAGGCGTCGCAGCTGAAGCGTGATCTCGGATCGGGCGACCGTGCCCGCCTCAACGACTATTTCGACAACATCCGGGAGATCGAACGTCGCATTCAGCGGGTCGAGGCGCGCAACGCCAGCGGCGAACAGCGCGCCATGCCGGAGGCGCCGATCGGCGTGCCCGATTCGTTCGAAGAGCACGTGCACATCCTGATGGATCTCATCGCGGTGGCCTTCGCCTCGGATACCACCCGCGTCTTCTCGTTCAAGCTGGGACGCGACGCCTCGGGCCGCTCCTATCCCGAGAGCGGTGTGACCACCGGCTTCCACAACGCCTCGCACCACGGCGAACGCGAAGACCGCATCCTCGAGTTTGCCAAGATCAACCGCTATCACGTCAGCATGCTGCCCTACCTGATGGACAAGCTGAAGAACACGCCGGACGGCGAGGGCAACCTGCTCGAGAACAGCCTGCTCATCTACGGCTCGCCGATGGGCGATTCGAACATCCACAATCACAAGCGCGTGCCGCTGCTCATGGCGGGTCACGCGGGCGGCCAGCTGACCGGCGGCGTCCACATCAAGGCGCCGGATGGCACCCCGATGGCCAACGCGATGTTGACGTCACTGCACATGCTGGGTCGCGGCGATCTGAAATCGTTCGGTGACAGCAGCGGCGAGCTCGACCTGAACACCAACGCGGTGATTGCGACCGACGCCAAGGGGTAGGGAACGGACAAGGGTTCAGGGCTTGGAGCTAACGGTTGAGAGCTAACGGCTGAAGCTCGGGGCCTGGGCCTCAGAGCTTGCGCAGGAGCAGACATGCGAAGAACGCTGACGACGGCTCTTTCCATTGGCGCGATGGTCGCGCTGAGTCTTTCGACCCTGACGCACGCCGCGCCGGCTGGAGCGGCGGCGTTTGTCGATGCCGCCATGAACGGCAACCGCGATGCCGTCCGCGCCCTGCTCAAGGAAGGCGCAGACGTCAACACGACGCAGGCCGATGGCATGACGGCGCTGCATTGGGCGGCACAGAAGGGCGACGTCGAGCTCGCCAAGGTGCTGCTCTACGCCAGTGCGAACCTCAAGGCCGCGACCCGCATCGGCGGGTACACCCCGTTGCTCATCGCCAGCAAGAACGGCGACGCCGCGATGATCGAGACCCTGGCGCAGGCAGGCGCCGACACCAATGCGACCACCATCAACGGCACCACGCCGCTGATGCTGGCCGCCGCCGCCGGCAAAGCGCCTGCGGTCAAAGCGCTGCTCGACCACGGCGCCGACGTCAATGCGAAGGAAGCGGTCAAGGGTGAGACCGCCCTGACGTTCGCAGCGGCCTTCGGGCGCGCCGACGTCATCCGCGTGCTCACGGCAAAGGGCGCTGACGTGAAGGTGACCACCAAGGCGGTCGATTTGACCGAATTCGCGAAGGAAGAACAGGAGCGTCTCGCTGCCGAGCGCGGCTTCAACGGCGGCGGCGGCGGCGGCGGAGGCCGGGCCGGCCGCGGCAACGCGGCGCCGGGCGGCCGCGGCGCGCCGCAAGGACCGCAGGTGCCGGGCGTGAACCGCCAGTACAACTACACCGAACTGGTCGGTTTCTGGGGCGGCTTGGCACCGATGCACCTGGCCGCGCGTCAGGGCGAAATCGAGGCGGTCAAGGCGCTGCTCGAGGCTGGCGCCGATGTCAATCAGCGTGGCGCGGGCGACCCCGTCACACCGCTGATCATCGCGACGATGAACGGCCATTTCGACCTGGCGAAGATGCTGCTCGATAAGGGCGCCGATCCGAACCTGATGCAGGCCAACGGCGTGACGCCCCTCTACGCGGCGCTCAACTGCCAGTGGTCCGACAAGGCGCTCTACCCGCAACCGCGCGCCTACGAACAGCAGCACACCACCTATCTCGACCTGATGAAGGCGCTCCTCGAGAAGGGCGCCAATCCCAATGCGCGGCTCACGCGCAAGGTGTGGTACTCGCAGTACCACTTCGATCAGTCAGGCGTGGACGAGAGCGGGGCCACGCCGTTCTTCCGCGCCGCCTACGCGGCGGACGTCGACGGCATGAAACTGCTCGTGGACTATGGCGCCGATCCCTTCATCCGCACGATGCGGACGCCGGGTCGCGTGCGCACCGGGGACGTGACCCGCGAGGTGAAGGACGTCTCGCCCTTGCCGCCAGTTCCTCCGGGCGGGCCGGCGATCACCGCCTTGCTCGCGGCGTCTGGTGAGGGCTACGGCGAAGGGTTCGCGGCCAACCATCATCATCACGCGCCCGGCGGGATGCTGCCCGCGGTCAAGTATCTCGTCGAGGACCTCGGGATGGACGTGAACGCCAAGGACCACGACGGCAACACCGCGGTGCACAATGCCGCCGCGCGCGGCGACAACGAGATGATTCTGTATCTCGTCTCCCAGGGCGCCGATGTGATGCAGGTCAACCGCGAAGGCAAGACGACCGTGGACATGGCCAACGGGCCGGTCCAGCGCATCAGCCCGTTCCCAGACACCATCAAGCTGCTCGAGGGCATGGGCGTGAAGAACAATCACAAATGCGTCTCTTGCTAGTCTGAAGCGCTGACCCGGTGGGGGACCTCCGCGGAGGTCCCTCAGTTCCTCAAATCCTCAAATCCTGAAATCCTCAAATCTAAAACTGTTCCACACATCCGGCAGCGCCTTCAACACTTCGCGGACTTCAGGAATGTAGCGGTAGGCGATCCAGACCGCGACAATCCCCAAGGTCAACGAGAGCACGCCGTCCCAGGCGTGGACGTAGCCGTAGGGTACACCTCCAAACGAGTAATACGCCGCGCTGCGGCGGGCAAAATGCAGCGGCCGGGCCAGCGCGTGATACAGACAGACCAGCACGAGAATGCCGACCCAGAACGGCACCTCGTTCGGCAGGCGCTGGCCGAGGACCTCGCCGGTCGTCACCAGCGAGAAGATCGCCCAGATCCAGAACCAGAAGAACAGCATGCTGAAGACGGTCAGGATCGCCACCATCGCGCCGCTCAACATCCGCGTGCCGTAGCTGCCTGGCGCTGCCGGCGGATTCCGCCAGCCCGTGCCCGCCAGCCAGGGTGATTGTCGGCGCCAGGCGCGCTGCTGCTGCCGCCAGGCGCGCCGTTCCTGCCGCCACCGGCGCCGCCAGTCGCGGCCGCCGGTGAAGCCCGCATATTGTTTCTTGGCGCGATCGATCAACTCGCGCGCGTTGAACGGCTCGCCGTGCGCGGCGGCCCGCTGCTCCGACGTGTCGGCGGGCGGGATGACGAAGGCGAGGACGAGATAGGCGAGCCCGAACCCTCCCCGGGTCACGAGCGCGAGAACCAGGAACACGATGCGGATGATGGAGACGTCGATGTGGAAGTAGGCCGCCAGGCCGGTGCAGACGCCGGCGAGCATGGCGCCTTCGTGAATCAGGTAGAGGCGCCGCGGCGCGCCGGCTCCGGTGTCGGCGTCGGTCGCGCCGGGGCCGGTGGCACGATCACCGGTGGATGCGTCGACCCCCGCCGAGCTGTCCACCGGTCCCATCTCGCGGATGATCTGTTCGACTTCGGCCGCGCTCACCACCGTCTTGTGAGATCCGAGAAAGCCGCGGCACTTGTCGGCGATCGCCTGCTCCAGGTCGGCGATGATTTCGGCGCGGTCCGGGTTGTCCTTGAGCGATCGTTCCGCGCCTTCGAGGTAGGTGACCAGGTCGGCATAGCCACTCTCGTCGATCTGATAGGAGTCGCCGTTCAGGTTGATCGTGACAACTTTCTGCATGTCATCGTCCCAGCTGGCTGATCGTGGTGTTGATGTATTTCCAGTAGTCGTTCAGTTCGGCGAGCTGCGATTTACCCTTGGCGGTGAGCTGGTAGTACTTGCGGGGGGGGCCGGCGTCAGACTCCTGCCATTCATAGTCCACCAGTCCCTCGCGCCGCATCTTGCTGAGGAGGGGATAGAGGGTGCCCTCCTGCGTGGCAAATTGCGTCGTCCCGAGGCGCTTCAGCATGTCGGCGACGTAGACCTTGTCGCTGGAAACGATCCGCAGGATCAGAAATTCCAGGAGTCCTTTGCGGATCGCGCTGAATTTCTCGGTCACGCTCATGACTTGAGAAGCTACCTTGTTTGAACAAGGTAGCAGGGCAGCAGAAAGCTGTCAACGCTTTCCGTGACGGAGTATCAGACGCGGCGGCGTGAGAGCAGAACCAGGAGCAGGATCAGCAGCGCGATGCCGAGACCGCCGCTCGGATACAGGCCCCACGCGGCGCTGTACGGCCAGGTGGGCAGCGACAGGATCATCAGGGCCAGTAGCAAAGCCAGAATCAGTCCCAAAGCGCACCTCCGTCATTGAATTCAGCAAGAGCACGGCCAGAAGGCAGCTCAGCGTTGCATCGGTTTGTGCGGGCTTGGCTCAACTCTTGTAGCAGAAGCGGCCCATGGCCGGGTCCGTTGTGCGAATCGCTGCGCTTGCGGATCTGCACTGCACCAGAACGTCGCAGGGAGCGTTCCAGGCGCTGTTCTCTCGCGTCAATGAATCGGCGGACATTCTCGTCATCGCCGGCGACCTCACCGACTACGGTCTGCCCGAAGAGGCCGCCGTGCTCGCACGCGAGCTAGCCGCACTGCGCATTCCGGCTGCGGCCGTGCTGGGCAACCATGATCTGGAATCGGGTAAATCCAGCGAGGTGCGTCAGATTCTTGCCGGCGTCGGGCTCAGCGTGCTGGATGGCGACGCCTGCGAGCTGCTCGGGATCGGCATCGCCGGCGTGAAAGGGTTTGGCGGCGGCTTCGGCCGTCACGCTCTCGGTCCCTGGGGCGAGACGATCATCAAGCAATTCGTCCACGAAGCCGTGGATGAGGCGCTGAAGCTCGAAGCGGCGTTTGCGCGCCTTCGCACGACGCAGCTGATCGCGCTGCTGCACTACTCGCCGATTCAACAGACCGTGGAAGGCGAGCCGCTGGAAATCTATCCCTTCCTCGGCTCGAGCCGGCTCGAGGAACCGATCGGCCGCTATCCGGTCTCGCTAGTGGTGCACGGCCATGCCCACCGCGGTCAGCTCCAGGGCGCGACCAAAAACGGCGTACCCGTCTACAACGTGTCGATGCCGTTGCTCACGCGCCGGTGCGGCGATCGACCGCCGTTCCGCGTCTTCGAGGTGCCGTCGACCGGTGTTTCGGCTGGTGAACCGGCGACGTCCGCTGCCAAAGGCCGTCGCGTCACGGACGCGGTTGCGTCCTGAGGGGCCCATGGAAACCTCCACCGCGCGCGCGGTTCACGATCCGGCCGCCGACTTCTACATCGATGCGCTGAAGAAGCTGACCGATACGGGCATTCCGTTCCTCGTCGGCGGCGCCTTCGCGTTTTCACACTACTCCCACGTCCCGCGCGACACCAAGGACATCGACATCTTCGTCAAGCCGGAAGACTGTGGCCGCGTGCTCGAGGCATTCGACCGGCTCGGCTACGAGACGGCGGTTCCGTTTCCCCACTGGTTGGGGAAGATCCATGACGGCGGGCACTCCATGGACGTCATCTTCAGCTCCGGCAACGGCATCGCCCGCGTCGACGATCTGTGGTTCGATCACGCGCCGCGGACCAACGTGCTCGGCATCATTGTCCGGCTGTCGCCGGCCGAGGAGATGATCTGGTCGAAGGCGTTCATTCAGGAACGCGAGCGCTTCGACGGTGCCGATGTCCTGCATTTGCTGCGCGAGGTCGGCCCGTCGCTCGACTGGCCGCGGCTGCTGATGCGCTTCGGCGATTACTGGCGCCTGCTTCTCAGCCACATCATCCTGTTCGGGTTCGTCTACCCCGACAAGCGCCAGAACGTGCCGGCATGGGTGATGGACGAGCTGACGCGCCGGTTGAACGTCAGCCGGCCCAACCTGCAGAGCGATGTCTGCTACGGCACACTGCTGTCGCGCGAGCAGTACCTGCACGACATCGGGCACTGGAAGTACCGCGATGCCCGGGAGCAACCCGGCGGACCAATGACCCACGAACAGATCACGATCTGGACCGACGCGATCGAGACCAAGCGGTAGCGTGGACCGCCACCGGAGTTGCGCTACTGCTGCCGCTCGAGAATCCACGCCACCGTACCAATCAGCTTTTCCCAGAGCGGCCGCCGCCGCCATTGATCGAGTGTGATCTCACGGCAGGTTCGCAGGTCGGCTTCGAGGTCGGCGGCGACGCGCCTGGCCACCGCGGCATCGCGAAACACGACGTTCACCTCGTCGTTGTGCTCGAAGGACCGGTTGTCGATGTTGGTGGTACCGAGTACCGCCCACAGCTCGTCGACCAGCAGCGCCTTGACGTGCGTCATGCCCGCCTCGTATTCGAACATCCTGACGCCAGCCTCGAGCATCTGGCCGTACATGCGGCGGCTCGCCAGGCGGACCCAGTGCTGATCGGTGTGGCTGCCGGGCACGATGGCGACAAAGGCGACGCCGCGGGCGGCGGTGCGGCGGATGGCCTGGCGGAACGCCTTGTCGGGCAGGAAGTACGGCGTCGAGATGAGCACGCTGGCCTGGGCCCCTTCCACCAGCGTCTGAAACAGGGCGCGTGACGCGGTCGAGCGATCCGCCGGCGAGCTCTTGACCGAAAACCCGGCCACGTCGCCGACCATCTTGTGCGGCTTGTAGGTTTCCGGACCGGTCATGATCTCGCCGCAGCACTCGAGCCAGTTCTCGGAGACCACGCCCTGGATGTCCGACACCACCGGTCCCTCGATGCGCGCCATCATGTCGCGCCACATCGGCTTGCGATGCATCGGCCTGGCCCACCAGTCGGCGACGCCCGCTCCTCCCGCGAAGGCGACGGTGCCGTCCACCACCAGCAGTTCCCGGTGCGTGCGGTTGTTCAGCCGGCCGAGCCGGTACCACGTGATCCGCTGATACGCGGCTACCCGGCAGCCGGCCTGCCGCAGCGGCTCGGCCAGCTTGCGGAACGCCCCGAAAGAGCCGATGGCATCCCAAACCATGGTCACACGCACCCCGGCGCGCGCCCGTTCGCACAGCGCCTCGATGAACCGGTCGGCGATCTCGCCACGCTTGAAGATGTAGCACTCCATCGAGATCGTCTCGCGGGCCTGGCCGATGGCCTCGAGCATGGCCGGGTAGAACCGATCGCCGTTGGTCAGGATGTCGACGCGATTGCCGTGCTCGAGGTGAGTCTGGCAGGTGGACTCCAGCACGTGCACGCAATGATCGCTGCGCGCGTCGACCGCCGTTTCGATGTGATACGGGATATGCGGCATGAACAACAGCGCGAGAATCAACCACGCGATGAACGTCCCGCCAATGATCGTGAGGTACAGCATGTCAGGCCGGTGGTCGAGGCGCGGACGCTCCGATCGGTGCGGCGGAGCGCTGGTCCGGGTCGGCCGGCACCAGCAGGGCGACCGGGAAGCGCTCGAACACGACGGCCGCCGGCAGCGCATAGCCGCCGACCGCGCGGACCGGCGTCACGATGTCATTCGTGAAGACGTTGCGCAAGGCGCAGCCACTGGCAACTGCGATCGTGGTATCGCCCCATACGGCCGCACCCAGGGGCGGGCGGCCATCGCCAGTCAGCCTGGCAATCAGGCGCGGCACACAGGTCACGGCGCGGTCGCGCGCGAACGCAAACACGCAGTTGCTGCGCGAGCCGGTCGAGGTCATCGGCGCGTAGGCGCCGTCCTGGTAGAGATCGCGCCACCGTGCCCGCGCCGCCAGCGCACGCGTGGCGACGAACATCTTCACGCGCCCATCGGCCGGCGCGGCGAGCAACACGGTCGGATCCGCCTGGTTGATGCCGGCGAGCGCGGCGCGCCTGACCTGGTAGTCGACCGGACGTCGATTGTCCGGGTCGACCAGACTCAGATCCCACAACTCGGCGCCCTGATAGAAGTCCGGCACTCCCGGCGCCGTAATCTTGATCAGGAGCTGCGCGAGACTGTTGTAGATCCCAAGCTGCGCGATCTGTTGCTGCAGCGGCAGGAACGACTGAAGAAACAGGTTCGGCCGCCGCCGATCGAGGATAGCGCCCACGAACCGGTCGACCGCCGCCTCGTATTCCTCGTCCGGGCTCACCCAGCTGGTATGAAGCTTCGACTCGCGCAGCGCCTTCCGCATGTAGGCGCGGATGCGCCCGCTGAATGACGTCTCCGTGTCCGGGCCGAGCTCGAACGGCCACGCGCCGATCAGGGTCTGATAAATCAGGTACTCCTCGTTCGCATCGGGGGCGTAGGTGCCTCCCCTCTCGGTCTTGAACCGGCGGTTGATGGCGCGCCAGCGGGTGACCGCGCGCCTCAACTCGGCCGGCATCTCCGAGAGCACGTTGAGACGCGCCCTCACGTCCTCGCCGCGCTTGGTGTCGTGCGTGGATGTCGCCGACAGCGCCGACGGCGAACGCCGCTGCCGCGCCATCATCCAGTCGTGCACGGCGGCCGGCTCGAGCCCGAAGCGGGTGGGGTCGGAGCCGACTTCGTTGAGCGAGACCAGCCGGTTGTAAATATAGAGCGCGGTGTCTTCGGTGCCCTTGGCCGCGACCGGACTGGTCATCTGCTGCAGCTTGCCGATGAAGTCGGCGCGCTCCTGGCAGGCTTCGGGCGTGGTCACGGCGGTGAGCTTGAGGAGCAGCCGCTCGATGAAGTCGAACATCAAACCGCTGACCGCCGGGGCGCGTCGCCGCGCCGACCGCACTGCCTCGACGATATAGCGCCGATCGTCAGCCGTCACCGGATCGTTCTCCGTGACGTAGGTCCGGTAGACCGGAAAGGATGCGATCACCTCCTTCAGCGTCGAGATCAGGCTGTAGAGGGTGAAGTCGCGGAAATGACGATTGCGCTCGGAGAAGCGATTGAGCTGATGTCCGAGCGAGTTGATGTCGCCCGACATCGTGTCGTGCAGCACCTGCTTCTTGCAGCGATAAGCGAGGTCAGCGAACGACACGGGCCGCTCCCGAACGATGCGGCGATAGAGATCGTCGAACGCCCGCTCCTGGCTTGCGTCGACGAACAGGTTGTTGACGACCGCGCCGAACTCGTAACCGGTGGTGCCGTGGACCGGCCAGTCGCTTGGCAGCTGCTCGTCTGGTCCGAGGATCTTTTCCACCACGATGTAGAACGGATCAGGCGTGGTTGCCGCCGGCTCCGCGCCGGCGGAGCACCGTTCCTGCAGACGCCGCAGGTAGTCGCCGGGGGCGAACAGACCGTCGACGTGATCGATGCGCAGCCCGGTGACGGCGCCCCGCTGCACCAGCTCGAAGGCGAACCGGTGCACCTCGTCGAACACCTCGGTGTCTTCCATCCGCAGCGCGGCGAGCTCGTTGACGTCGAAAAAGCGGCGGTAGTTGATCTCCTCCGACGCGACCCGCCAGTGCGCGAGGCGGTACGACTGCATGTTCAGCAGCCGATCGAGCGCGTCGAAGCTGCGTGGCTGGTCGGCGCGGCCGTTCAGCTGATCGACGCTGGCGGCGATGAGCGCGGCGACCTCCGCACTGTCCTGTGCGAGCGCCGCCAGCCGGCGCTTGACGATTTCCTTCTCGCGCGAGCGGACCGCCATCGCGTCCTGGCCGCGGTCGCTGCGTGACGGCAGGTTCCGCGCCGCCGTCAGGATACTCAGGAGCTCGTCGGCGTCAGGGCCGGCAGTCCGCTCGAGCCAGTCCTCCAACCCGTCTTCCAGGATGGCGCCGAACGTGTCGGTCGCGATCGGCAGCGTTTCACCGTGGTAGCGGACGAAAAAAGCGCCGTCGCGATACACCAGCTGCAACTCCTGCCCCTCGAGCACCGCGCCATACTGGTCGCCGAGAATGGGAATCAGAATCTTGTCGGCGAGTTCGTCCTTCACCGGGCGCCATTCGATGTCGAAGAAGCGGGCGAACCGCGAGCTCGGTCCGTTCTCCAGCACGTCGAGCCACCACGGGTTCGCGGATTTCGCGATTCCCATGTGGTTTGGCACTAGATCCATGATCTGGCCCATGCCACGCGCGTGCATCGCTTCGATCCACGCCCAGTAGTCGGTGTCGCTTCCAACCTCCGGATTGAGGCGCGTCGGGTCGGCGACGTCATAGCCGTGCGGGCTGTCGGGAACCGCCTTCAGGTAGGAAGAGGCATAGCAGTCGGTGATGCCCAGATCGTGCAGATAACCCACAACGGCGCCTGCATCACGAAATGTGAAGCCGCGGTGGAACTGGATGCGGTAGGTTGAGAGCGGGACGCGAGCGACGGCCACCACGTGAAGAAGTAGCAAGGCTGTCGCCAGCTAACCGCCGAGTTGGACGTGGCGCCCTGGCGGCCGACTCTTCTGGCAGCATCCTTGCTCAGCCATATCGCGGGTGCCTCATGATACAAGTGCGTAGTTTTTTTGTCGCGATCGCCCTTGCGGGTGGAATCGCAGCCCCCATCTTCGCGCAGCCGCTGCCGATAGACCAGCCCGACAGGGACGGCAGACGCGCCGACGTCTTCGACCGCACTCCACCGTTCACCGAGCAGGTCCGCGACCTCAAGCACGCGCTGTCACGCCTGCCGATCGCCGCCGGGCTCGCATGCGTGCTCGCGTTCCGGCCGCGACGCAAGGGAACGCCGGCGCGGCAGGCGCCCGTCATCCAGACCCAGATCATCCTGGCGGTGGTCGGCGCCGTGGTGATGCTGGTGGTCGGCTCCAGCCTCGCTCGCGCGTTCGGCATCGTCGGCGCCGCCGGACTTGTCCGCTATCGAGCCAAGATCGACGATCCCAAGGACGCCGGCGTCATGCTGTCAACCCTGGCCGTCGGACTTGCCGCCGGTGTCGGCGTCTGGCTGCTGGCCGGCTTCGCCACCCTCTTCATCCTCGTGGTGCTGTGGGTCGTCGAGTCGCTGGAGCCGCAGGCGACTCATCTCTTCACGCTGAAGGTGATGGCGAAGGATCCGGCCGCGATCAAGCCGAAGCTCGACGCCCTGCTGACGCGGTATCGGTTCGCCTTCGAGCTGCGCGGCACGTCGAAGGAGGAGCTGCACTACGAAGTGCGGACGCCAGTCGAAGGCAAGACCGATCGGCTGTCGGAGCGGATTCTGAAGATCGACTCCGCCAATGTGAGCGAAGTGGAGTGGGAGGAGAAGAAGGAGAAGAAGTGAAAGCGTGCGGTCCTACCGGTAGTTACCGAAGCCGAGCGCGACGCCGAAGTCGTGGTCGCGCAGCAGCCGCATGGCGTTCTGCAGCTCGTCCTTCGAGGGCGCGCTGACGCGCACCTGGTCGGCCTGAATCGTCGCCTGCACTTTTTTCAGCTTCTGATCCTTCAGGTACTTGACGATCTCTTTGGCGGCCTCGATCGGAATTCCCTGCTGGATTTCGATGATGCGGCGGAGCGTGCCGCCGGCGGCCGCCTGCGAGTCGCCGACCTTGAAGTTCTTGATCGCCACGCCGCGGCGCACCAGCCGCGTCTGCACGATCTCCCAGAGCGCGTTCATCTTCATCTCGTCGTCGGTCGTCAGCGTGAGCGTCTTGTCGACGACCTTCAAATCGATGTCTGCCTTCGCGCCCTTGAAGTCGTAGCGCTGGCCGACTTCCTTGCGCGCCTGATTCAGGGCGTTGTCGACCTCCGCGAAATCGATGGTGGAGGTGACATCGAACGACGAGCTGTCAGCCATCCGGATATTCTATCGCGGCGCGGCTGGGGCCTTGGCGATCCTCCCCGCGTCGACAGGCGAGCGATCTCGCCCGCGAGCACGGCCCGACTCTCATCGGGTGCAGCAGGGCCGACGCTTCGACTTCTACGTCACGGCGAGCGCCTCGACTCCTGACGCCACAACGCTGTCGCCGCAATCGCCAGAACCGACAGCCAGAACGTCGGCATCGTCCACACCAGCCAGAACGGGATCGCCTGACCTCCCGGCAGCTCGCGCCGCGCGCGGGCGAGATGATGCGGGAAGTAGTCCAGGCCGTGGCCGATCGAATCGCCGGCCGGCCAGGTTCCGGAGCTGAGCGTCCTCACGAACGGCACATAGGTCAGGCGATAGCGGTTCCACGCCCGGCCCGGGGGCGGATCGATCCGCTCGTAGTAGCCGAGCGCGGCCTTGGCCCCGAGGTCCTGGCCCAGACCCTGGTCCTCGAGAAACGACACCGACGTTGCGAGCAGCGCGATGCAGAATCCGATCGCCGCGCACGCGGTGACCGCGGTCCGCGACCGCTGCTCGATCGGCCGGGCGATTGCCGGGAGCAGCAACAGCGGCACGATCGGCACCAGCGTTCGCGGCCCGTGCGAATAGCCAGCCTCTGGAAACAAATATCCCGCGAAGAAAACCAGGCCGGTCGCGCCGGCAATGGCGATGCCGAAGGCGCACGCCGGTTGGCGCCGGCAGAAGTCGCGCGCCGACGCTGCTGCCAGCAGTAGTGCCGGCGCCCAGACCAGCAGACCTTTGCCCGGCGTCATCAGCGAGAGCACCAGCCCACGCGGAATGTCGGCCAGGCGGAAGAGCTGCGGCGGCATGACGGGCACAGTCTCGGAAGCGTCGTAGCCAAAGTCCAACGGCCGCCCGAAGCGGTAGGCGTTCCACGCCAGGTGCACCCCGACCGCCACCGCGATGCCGGCGCCAAGCGCGAACGCAACCTCCCAGGGGGACCTGGTCTTGACCGTGCGATCGGCGAGCGCCGCCAGGACGAAGGCCGGAGTGAACACCATGCCCGTGACCTTGGTCAGGCCGACCAGCGTCAGCAGCAAGGCAGCGCCGGCGACCCGGAGGGCCGGACGCGCGGCACCGGCACGCGCCTCGATCAGCAGCGCCGCGGCCCACACCAGCATCGCCGCCTGCCAACCCTCGCAGTAAAACGACACCCCGTACACCCACAGCACGGTCGCGCCGCCCAACAGCAGCGACAGCCCGATCGCGGTGCGCGGTGGTGCGTCGAGGGCCAGCGCGGCGCGATGAAAGCCGGCCACCGCCAAGGCCGCGCCGGTGGCGGTGAACAGCGTGGTCAGGCCACCCACGAGGAACACCCATGGGATGCCGCCAGGCAGGGGCTGCCGCGGAACGCCGGCCAGCCGTGCCACCGCACGCGCGAGGAGGTGATGGGGCAGCGCGAGGAACGCGACCAACGGCCCGTACGGTGCGTAGGGCCGGCGGTCGACCCCGAACTTGCCATAGAAAATCGGCTCGCTGCCGACGACGTGTCCGTTCACGATCTTCGGTTGGCGGATGACGAGGGTCTGCGGGATCGAGAGGTCGCCGGCGTCGACCAGGTGCTCGGTCTGAAAGTACGGCTCGAACTCGTCCGGGACGCGGAACGCGTTGCCCGACGATGTGAGTGCGTAGAGCGCGGCGAACAGCACGAAAAGCAGGATCGTCGCCCTGCCGTGTCGCGTCATTTCAGCGATAGCATACACAGATGTTCGGCTCCGGCCGGCAAATCAAGACGTGATGAATATCGGCTGGCGCAGGCTGGAGGCGCAGTTGTTCGGTGCCATTGCCCGCGGTCCGGCTAAAGCCGGACACTACCGGCAAAGCGCAATAGCCGGACCTGTGATCAGATAAAACGGCCGTTTCGGTAGTGTCCGGCTTTGGGCGGGGCCCCGCGGTTTCGGTAGTGTCCGGCTTTAGCCGGACCCGCGGTTTCGGTAAGTGTCCCTCTCTGGCGGGACCCGCAGTTTCGGTAGTGTCCGGCTTTAGCCGGACCCGCGGTTTCGGTATGTGTCCGGCTTTGGCGGGACCCGTGGTTTCGGTAAGTGTCCGGCTTTGGCGGGACCCGTGGTTTCGGTAAGTGTCCGGCTTTGGCGGGACCCGTGGTTTCGGTAAGTGTCCCTCTCTGGCGGGAGCCGCGGTTTCGGTAAGTGTCCGGCTTTGGGCGGGACCCCGCGGTTTCGGTAGTGTCCGGCTTTAGCCGGACCCGCGGTTTCGGTAAGCGTCCCTCTCTGGCGGGAGCCGCGGTTTCGGTAAGTGTCCGGCTTTGGCGGGACCCGCGGTTTCGGTAAGCGTCCCTCTCTGGCGGGACCCGTGGTTTCGGTAAGTGTCCGGCTCTGGCTGGAGCCGTGGTTTCGGTAGTGTCCGGCTTCAGCCGGACCTGCGTGTTAGGCTGAAGCCAGCCGCATGATTTCGTTCTCCAAGGTCAGCAAGCAGTACGGCAGGCAGGTCCTCTTCGTCGACGCCTCATTCCAGCTCAATCCCGGCGAGAAGATCGGCTTGGTCGGTCCCAATGGATCGGGCAAGACGACGCTGTTCCGCATGATCATGGGCGAGGAAGTTCCTGACGAAGGCGAGGTGTCGGTGCCGAAGAAGCTGACCGTCGGCTATTTCCGCCAGGACGTGGAGGAGATGTCGGGGCGCTCGGTGTTGGACGAGGCAATCCTTGGCAGTGGCCGCGTCGGCGACCTGCATCGCGAACTCGAATCACTGCAGAACGCGATGTCCGATCCGGCTCGGGCCGAGGATCTGGATCGCATCCTGTCGCGGTTCGGCGAAGTGCAAGAGGAATACGATCACCTCGGCGGCTACGCGCTCGAGGCGCGGGCGCGCGAAGTGCTCCACGGCCTCGGCTTCGAGGACGACCGGATCGACGGCGACGTCGGCGCCCTCTCCGGCGGTTGGAAGATGCGCGTCGCGATGGCGCGGGTGCTGCTCGGCCGGCCCGACGTGTTGTTGATGGACGAACCGACCAATCACCTCGACATCGAATCGATCATCTGGCTCGAGGGTTTTCTCAAGACCCTGAGCGGCGCTCTGCTCATGACCTCCCACGACCGCGACTTCATGAACCGGCTGGTGTCGAAGATTGCCGAAATCGACAGCGGCGAGATCACCAGCTATTCCGGCAACTACGATTTCTACGAGCGCGAGCGTGGAATCCGCGAGGCCAACCGCGAGGCGGCTTACGCGCGCCAGCAGGCGATGCTCGCCAAGGAGCAGCGCTTCATCGAGCGCTTCGCCGCCCACGCCGCCAAGGCGGCGCAGGTGCAGAGTCGCGTCAAGGCACTCGAGAAGATCGAGAAGATCGAGTTGCCGAAAAAGCGCGCGGTGGTGAAGTTCGAGTTCCGTTCGCCTCCGCGCTCGGGTGAACAGGTCGCGGTGCTCGAAGGGGTCACCAAGCAGTACGGCACGCGCGTAGTGCACGACGGCCTGAACCTCATCATCCGTCGCGGCGAGCGATGGTGCGTGATGGGCAAGAACGGGGCGGGCAAGTCGACGCTGCTCAAGATGGTTGCCGGGCAGGTGTCCGCCGACGCGGGCGAGGTCAAGCTCGGGGCCAGCCTGCGGATGGGCTACTTCGCACAGCAGTCGCTCGATCTGCTGGATCCGAACCTCACCATCAAGGAGCAACTCGAGAAGGATTTTCCGAACGAGTCGATCGGCGCCCTGCGAAGCCTGGCCGGCGCCTTCCAGTTTTCAGGCGACGACACCGACAAGAAGATCCGCGCGCTCTCGGGCGGCGAGAAAACGCGTCTGGTGCTGGCGCGCATGCTGCTGAACCCGCCGAATTTCCTGGTGCTGGACGAACCGACCAACCATCTCGATCTGGCGACCAAAGAGATGCTGCTCGACTCGCTGAAGAACTTCGACGGGACGATGCTGTTCGTGTCGCACGATCGCGAATTCCTGCGCGGCCTCAGCAACCGGGTGCTGGAACTGGGCGGCGAGAGCGGCACCGACCCGCAGCCGCATGCCTACCAGGGCTCCTACGTCGAGTATGTCGCGCGTACCGGGCACGAGGCCCCGGGCGTCCACGCCTGAACCGATTCGCCCGACGCTTTCCGAATTCGCGTCGCGGCGACAGCGAATCGAGAACCTTACACTTCGACGGTTTTTTCAGAGAGCGTCGCCGAGGGCATGGCCGCGACCGGCAGCCTCAGCGCAAAACGTGCGCCGCGCTCGCTCGGCACGAGGGTCAGCGCGCCGCCGTGCGCTTCCGCGATTCCGAGGCTGACCGACAGTCCCAAGCCGGTGCCCTCGCCCACGAACTTGGTCGTGAAGAACGGCTCGAAGATTCGTGCCGCCGCTTCGCGTGGCACGCCAGGGCCTTCGTCGTGAATCTCGACGAAGACCATGCCGCTCGAGGCGCCGGTGCGCACGTGGAGCATGCCCGGCTTGGCGGCGCCTCTCGAGGCATGTTCCGCGTTCAGGATCAGGTTGAGGATGATCTGCTGGATCTCTTCCCGGTTCACGATCACCAGCGGCAATTCGTCGGCATACCCTTCGTCGAGGATGATGTCGTTGGCGCGCAGATCGTTGGCGCGCCACGCCAGCGTCGCCCGCACGATTTCGTTGAGATCCTCGACCGACCGATCGAGCGCGGACTTGCGCGCGAACGACAGCAGGTTGCGCACGATCTTCGCCGCTCGCTCGCCGGCAACCTGGACCTCCTCGAGATCGCGGCGCTTCTGCGGCCGGTCTTCCGAGCCGATCATCAGCTCGAGATTCCCCATCACGCCCTGAAGCGGGTTGTTCAGCTCGTGGGCGACGCCGGCCACCAGCTGGCCGACCGCCGACAGCCGCTCGCTGTGAATGAGCTGTTCGCGAAGGCGTCGCTCTTCGGAGATGTCGCGCTCGACCGAGACGAAGTGCGTCACCCGGCCGCGCTCGTCGCGCAACGCGACGACGGTGGCGGAGACCGGAAACGTAGACCCGTCCTTGCGGGTACGGGTCACCGTGCCGCGCCAGGTGGCGCCGCCGCGCACGGCCGACTGGATGTCCTCGGCCGAGATCGTGTCGTTGGCCATCAGGTCGCGGGGACGCCTGGTCAGCAGCTCTTCTCGCGTGCAGTTCATGGCGCGGCAGAATGCGTCGTTGGCGTGTCGGCAGCGGCCGTCCGCCGTCATGACCAGGATCAGATCCTTCGCCTGCTCGATCACCTGCGCCATCAGCTGCATCGTCGCGCCCGCCTGCTGGAGTTCGGCCCGTTCGGCCGCAATGCGCGCGACCAGCAGCGGCAGCACCGAGATGATGGTGATCGCGGTCGAGAGATCGCGAAAGCCGCTGAACGCCTCGTCCGGCGCGATGCGGCGAAGGCCGTAGTCGAGGAAGGGCAGCATCGCCACGGCCGTGAAGATGACCCACGGGCGCGGCCTGGAGAGCTCATCCTCCTCGTCGCCGGCAACGTCGATCTCTTTCGACGCCGGCGCCAGCGTTGCGGCCCACGGGAAGAAGGCGAACGGCAGAATCCACGTGAAGTCGTAGACGAACGCCGTTCGGTACCGCACCCTGTCCCGCGCCAGCGTTGCTGATCGTCAGCGTGACGAAGCTGACAAACGCGCCCAGCGTGAGGCGCCGATAGGTGGGGCGCCAGTCGGTGCCCCGCGCCGCGACCATCGCCGCTGCCATCGCCGCGACGACCAGGCCTTGCTGCAATTCGGAGACGATCAGCAGCGACGTCGACGTCGGCGCGGTGATGAAGAACGAATACAGGAAACCGGTGACCACCGCCAGGCCGGCAATGTCTACCGCCGTCGTTGCGGCGAGCGGCTCGCGCGCCCCACGATGCGGCTGCGCCAGCAGGGCGAACAGCGGTGCCACGCTGCCAAAGAGCGCAAAGACCGCCGGCCAGGCCAGCCAGGTCCCGTGGCCCAGCATCAATTCTTCGGCGGCCCAGCCGGTGAGCCCCATCGCCGACATCGCCAGCCCCAGGGCAATCGTGGACCAGAACAGCCACTGGCAGCCGCGCCACGTCTGTCGCCGCGCCACGATCACGCCTGCGCCGACCAGCGGCGGCACCAGCAACGCGGTCGCCCGGAACCAGCCGAGCGCCTCCGGTTGATCGCGCAGCAGCCACCCGACGACCCCGTACGCCGCCGAGTAGACGACGCCCAGGAACAGCCAGCCCATCGTAGCCAGCTTTTCGGCCGCTACCGTATCGAAGAGTAGTGGTCGAGGCGCCTAAATACCGTGGAAATCAGGGCGCGCCTGGCAGGTCGGGCACCAGTATGTGAAGCGGGCGTCGGCACCGCTCCTGGCCGAGTGTATGGGGGAGCTGCACTGGCGGCAAGGCTCACCGCCGCGACCGTAGACCCACAGCTTTCCGGCGGGATCCAGACTGCGGGTTGTTCGCCGGCCGCTGGCTGGGTTGAGCGTCTGCGACCGCGTCATGACGTTCGCTCTGAGCTGCTGGCGGGAGATCGCCACGATCCGCCCGAGATCCGCATCAGTAATCGACGAGACCGTCGCGAACGGGTGGATTCGCGCCAGGAACAGGATTTCGGACTTGAACACGTTCCCGATGCCAGCCAGCACGTGCTGGTTCAAGAGCGCGTCGCCGATCCGATCGCGGCCGTGCTCCCGCATGCGCCGGACAACTTCTGTCCCGTCGAACGGGTCCCCGAGTAAATCCGGTCCGAGCGAGTTGAGCTGGCGGTGCCGGGCGAGGTCGTCGGTGGAAAGCAGCTCGGCGACCGGAATATTGAAACCAACCGCGCATGCCTCGGCCGTGCAGACGAGCACGCGCATGTCACGGGCCGGCCGTTTCCACCGGGCGCCGGCCGGGTAGATGTGCCAGCTTCCATGCATCCGCAAGTGTGTTCGGAGCACCAGATCCCCGGAAAACGCGAAGAGAAGGTGCTTACCCTTCGTGAAAACCGAGTCGATCGTCCGCCCCACGATGGGGTCGTCCTCCGCGATGCGCATAAGAGCGGGATAGACCGACTCGAAACGGATCACCACCTGGCCTGCCATGAACCTGTGCAGCGTTTGAGCGGCCTTGAAGACGGTATCTCCTTCAGGCATTGATGTCGGTTAATTTGGAACATTCAAAATAATGTGTTCGTCTCATAGAACATCGAAAATCAGCAAGGAGGCAGACATGAGAACCACGCTCGTCGCCCTCGCGCTCTCGACCATTCCGATTCTTGGCGGACTTGCGTCTCCAGCGCTCGCTGACAACAGCAAGGTTGCCCGCGGCACCATCGCCTCCATCGGCGGCAGTTCTCTGGTCGTTCACGTCGGCGCTCAGGACATGCGGTTCGCCGTCGACAGCAACACCGTGGTGCAGGCGAGAGGCGGCTCGACCAAGGCGACTCGCGCGGCGGCCAGTGGCAGGCCCGGCCCGCATCTCGATGAACTGCTCACAACCGGTCAGCGTGTTGCGGTCACCTATAACAGCAGGGCCGGCACTTCCCACGCAACCATGATCAGGGCCATCCCAAAGATTCCGGCCTCGACCACTGATGTCTCACTGAAGTCGGACGGCGTCGTGAAGGCGATCGGTCCGGACTGGATCACCATCAACGGCCGCGCAGGCGGCGCCGCGACCTTCGAGCAGACTTTCAAGATCGACAAACGGACAAAGGTGTTCGCCAAGGGTGTCGGCACGGCAGTGGCGGCCAAAGGCGGGAGGGCGCCGTTCGCCGACCTGGTGGTCAGCGGGGATCACGTCACCGTCTCGTACCGCCAACAGGGCGATGCGCTCCTTGCATCCGGCGTCCACGTGACGACGAAGGCGACGCATTAGGACGGTCGGGATGGGCGGGATGGGCAGGATGGGCGGGATGGGCGGGACGCCCACCCACTCATCCCGCCCGCTCTACCGTACCCTGGGAAACGTCGCCTGCAGTCCCATCGCGCCTGCGGCGAAGCCGGCTTCCGTCAGCAGCGATGCCATGAAGTGGTCCGACGACGGTGCGCCGTCGATCTCCTCGATCAACATCCCGCGCGGCGAGTCGCCACCACTGCGGGCGCGTTCAATCAACACCCGCGCGACCGCTCGCCCAACGTGCGATCGATCCGGTTCGGCGTCAGGCAGGAACGTTGTCAGCAGCCGATCGCCGCGCGGCAAATAGGCGGCGAGCGCGCCGTTGACGAGGATCACCGTGGCGCCGACGCTTCGCGTCGGTCCCCGTCCTGGATCCGATCCTTTTCGACCCGGGGGCGCAGTGTTCGTCGCACGACTCTCAACAGGCGTGGGCGGCTCCTTCCGAGACGGCCATTTCAGCGCCGCGCCATAGGGATTGGCGGGATCGGTGGCTGCGAGGACGGCGACCTCGGGCTGATCGGGCGCGTCGCGCAGCGATCGGAGCAAGTCGAGCGCACCCGGCATCGCGAACTGCGTCGCACCGAGTCCCGCGACGAAGTAGCCGCGCCGAATGCGTCCCTGTTCTTCCATCCCCTTCAGTACCGGGTACACGATGCCGAATCCGCCCGGGACTTCGTCGCCCGCGACCGCCTCGCGCGTAATCACACCGTGGCGTGCGAGCAGTTGCTGGGTGATGGCAGCCGCCCATTTCGTCGTCGCGTTCGCGTGGAGCGAGTGCCGTCGGGCCGGGCGATCGTCGCCCGGTTGAAAGCCTCGCGCTCCTTGCGCGGGCACCGGCACCAGGGTCCAGCGTCCCTCCGCCGACGGCGGCGCCAGACGCCGAGAGCGGAATGAGCTGACCGAGGTCACCGATTGCCGTTCCTTCATCCGCCGACGCGGTGCGCGCGCGCGCGTGTAAGCGCGGAGCGCGTGAAAGGTGTCGTTGGTGATCACCCCTTGCCATACGAGATTCCACAACGCGTCCACGGTTTCGGCGGGGTAGCCGCCGCCCACCGCGTCGTGGAGTGGACCGAAGAATGACGCCCCGCGTTCGCGGAGCACGCCGAGGATCGCCGTTTCGCGATCGGAGAGTCCCGGCTCGTCACGGTCCGTCTGAAGGCGGACACTACCGGAGTCGCGCATGTCCGCTTCAGTCGGGCCCGGCTTTCGGACGATTGCGGACTCGCGCCTCGCTTTTCCCGAACTGGGCGGCCTCAGCTGCAATCTCACCGTGTTCGATTTCAGCTCTTGTCCCGTAGTGTCCGACTTCAGCTCTTGTCCCGTAGTGTCCGGCTTCAGCCGGACCCTTGGCGGCAGCTTTAGCTCTCGTCCCGTAGTGTCCGACTCCAGCCCTTGTCCCGTAGTCTCCAGCTTCAGCTCTTGTCCCGTAGTGTCCGGCTTCAGCCGGACCCTTGGCGGCAGCAACCGCGGCAGATGATCCGCGAGGTACAGCGCGACTCGCCCGTCGCGCTCACCCAACGGCTCGACGCCGACCCACACGACTTCGCCAGCGGCGGTCACCGCGTCGAGATCCGAACCATCGTAGCCGTCGACCCGCGCGGGCAGAATCTCGGTCTCGAGGATCGACGCCGGCAACGGGGCGCCCTGCAGCTGCTCGATGGCGTCCAGCAACGCATCGGCGCCATGTCTCCGCCGCACGATTCCCTGCCACGTCGTGGCCAAACGTCCCAGGATCGGCTGGTCGACCGGCTCGACCTCGTGGCGCAGCTTGGCGAGCGAGCGGCGTCGCAGCATGCGAAGCACGCCGGCGTCGGTCCACTCGCGCCGCGTGCCGCCGGGCCGAAACTCGCCCTCGACGAGGCGATCCTCGGCCGCCAGCCGCATCAGCACCGCCTCGGCGGCCGGCACGCCCAGCCGGTATCGCACGGCGAAGTCCGGCGCCGTGAACGGCGCATGCGTGCGCGCGTAGCGGAGGGCGAGATCGCCGAGCGGATCGCGGACCGGCTGCAGCAGTGATTCGGGAATGCCGGCCGGCAGCGGCACGCCGAGCGCGTCGCGAAAGCGCGCAGCATCTTCAACCGCGATCAGTCGCGGGTCGCCGGCGATGCGCACGGCCAGAACGCGACGCGCGGCTATCAACGCGCCGGTGCTGGCCGCGACGTCGGCGCTCACCGAGCGCGCTCGCAGTTCCGCTTCCGTGAGATCACCGAGCGACAGCAGCATGTCATGGACGCCGTCTGCGCTCTTCACGTGGTAACGAGGATCCAGACGTTGCAGCTGCCGCTCGATCGCATCCATCGATTCGCCGTCCAGCAGCTCGCGCAGCTCCGCGTCCCCCAGCAGCTCGCGCAGCTGCGATTGATCGACCGCCAGCGCCTGGGCGCGGCGTTCGGCGAGTGGTGCGTCGCCGTCGTAGATGAAGCTGGCGACGTAGCTGAAGAGCAGCGACGAGGCAAACGGCGATGGCCTTTCCGAGTCGACGGTCGCGACGCGCAGCTTGCGGCTGCGGATGTCGCCAAGCGTCGAGATCAAGGCCGGCATGTCGAAGAAATCGCGCAGGCATTCACGGTAGGTTTCGAGCAACACCGGAAACGATCCGTAGCGCGACGCCACCGCCAGGAGATCGGCGGCGCGTTTGCGCTGCTGCCAGAGCGGCGCCCGCTGGCCGGCCCGCCGTTTCGGCAGCAGCAGCGATCGGGCAGCGTTCTCACGGAACTTGGCGGCGAACAACGCGGTGGCGCCGAGCTGACGCACGACCAGCGCCTGGACCTCGTCGGGATCTGGCAGCAGCAGCCCCGGATCGGGCGGCTGGTCCACATCCGGAAACCGCACCACGAACCCATCGTCTCCCCACAACGTCTCCACGTCGGCGCCGGTCTCCTCGCGGATCCGGGCGGCGACCGCCATGGCCCACGGCGCGTGGATGCGGCCGCCGCGCGGCGACAGCACACAGACGCGCCAGTCGCCGAGCTCATCGCGAACCCGCTCGATGACGATGGTCCCGGCGTCGGGGACGGCGCGCGCGGCGGCGAGCTGTTCGCGCAGGTACTCGAGCAGGTTCTCGGCGGCGCGCGCGTCGAGATCGTGATCGCGGGTGAGGCGATCGACCGCCGCGGCGGGCGACAGGCGCAACAGATCGTGCACCAGACGGCCGATGGCGAGTCCCAGCTCGAGCGGTCGTCCGGCCCGGTCGCCCTTCCAGAATGGCATCTTGCCCGGTTCGCCGGCCGCCGGCGACACCAGCACGCGATCGTGCGTGATCTCCTCGATGCGCCACGACGAGGCGCCGAGCACGAAGGTCTCGCCGGCGCGGCTCTCGAACACCATTTCTTCGTCGAGCTCACCGACCCGCGCCGCGCCGGGTCCGGCGCCGATCAGGTACACCGCGAACAGCCCCCGGTCCGGAATCGTTCCGCCATTGGCAATCGCCACCCGCTTGGCGCCCTCGCGCGCCGTGATCGTGCCGGCGACGCGATCCCAGGTGATCCGGGGACGCAGTTCCGCGAACTCGTCGGACGGATAGCGGCCCGACAACATGTCGAGGACGCCGTCGAACACGGCGCGGCTCAGTTCCGCAAACGGTGCGGCGCTCCGGATGGTCGCAAACAGATCGTCGATGTCCCAGTCGTCCATCGCCGCCATGGCCACCACCTGCTGCGCGACGATGTCGAGAGGATTTCGCGGATACCGTGTCGCTTCGACGGCGCCCTGGTGCATCGCCTTGGCAACGGCGGCGCAGGCCACGAGATCGCCTCGGAACTTCGGAAAGATCACGCCCTCGCTGATCGCGTTGGCCTGGTGGCCGCCGCGCCCGATCCGCTGCAGCCCGCTGGCGACCGACGGCGGCGCCTCGATCTGGACGACCAGGTCGATCGCCCCCATGTCGATGCCGAGCTCGAGCGACGAGGTCGCGACCAGCGCGCGCAGCGCTCCGGCCTTGAGGAGGTCCTCGACTTCGACCCGCTGCGGCCGCGCGATCGAGCCGTGATGCGATCGGACCAGCGTCTCGCCGGCAAGCTCGTTCAGCGCGCCCGCGAGCCGCTCGGCCAGCCGGCGGCTGTTGACGAAGATCAGGGTCGAGCGGTGCGCCCGGATGATGTCGAGCAGGCGCGGATGGATGGCCGCCCAGATCGACGGCCGCGCGTCGCCCACGGTCGCGGCCGGGCCGCTCGGGATCTCGATCGACTTGGCCAGCTTCGCCATATCCTCGACCGGCACTTCGATGGTGAGCTTGAGCGCTTTTTTCTGCCCGGCGTCGATGATGGTGATTGGGCGGTAGCGGACGGATCGCGGGATCGAAAACTCCTGCTCGATCTCCTCGTCCGCCGACTCCTGGACGGCGGATGTGCCGGCGGACTTGCGGCCGGCTTCAGCGCCGCCGAGGAACCGGGCGACCTCGTCGAGCGGACGCTGTGTTGCCGAAAGACCGATGCGCTGCGTCGACCGCCTGCAAATCGCCTCGAGACGCTCGAGCGACAGCGCGAGGTGCACACCGCGCTTGGTCGGCACCAGCGCGTGAATCTCGTCGATGATGACCGTATCGACCGCGCGCAGCGCCTCGCGCGCGTTGGAGGTCAACAGCAGAAACAGCGACTCCGGCGTGGTGATCAGGATGTCGGCGGGCTCGCGCTGGAAGCGCGCGCGCTCGGACTGCGGGGTGTCGCCCGTGCGGATGGCGATTGCCGGCGGGACGTAAACGTCGCCGCGCCTGTCTGCGACCTGGGCAATACCGGCCAGCGGCGCGCGCAGGTTGCGCTCGACGTCGACCGCGAGCGCCTTGAGCGGCGACACGTAGAGCACCCGGCAGCGATCGGCGCGCGGCGGCGCCGGGTTGAACATGAGGCGATCCAGGCACCAGAGGAACGCGGTCAGCGTCTTGCCGCTGCCGGTGGGAGCGAGGATCAGCGTCGATTCGCCGCGCGCGATCGCGGGCCAGCCGAGCGTCTGCGGTCGGGTCGGCGCCTCGAAGGCATGAGAGAACCAGTCGCGAGTGGCAGGTTGGAATGGCGCGAGCGGATCAATCGCCGAACGGACGCTCACTTCCTCATCTTATAATGTGAGGGGATTCATTCTCGGGACTGGGGGACTCATGGGCGACGCAGGTGAGGGGCTGATCGACGCGGAAGGGCGCATTCAGGAGCGCATGGAAGAGTTGGAGCGTGAACGCACGCGACAGAACCACGGCAAGATCGTTCGCGATCCGGAGAAAGTGCAGGCACTCGAATCGCTGCGGCTGGCGCGCATGGAACTGGATCGTCAGCTCGTGGCGACGACGCACGAGCGGCGGCGGGCGCAGCTCAATGAGGCCATTGCCGAAGTCGACCGCCGCATGAAGGCGACCGAAGCCACGATGAAGTGACCGATCCGGGTGTGGGCGTCACCGTTCAGGCTTACCACGACGGCACCAAACACCATTTTCATCGGTTCGCCCGGTCGCTGGGGTACCTCGACTGGGCGTCCCAACCGAAGCCGTTTCGATCGTTTGCCGGCGCGCCGACCTTCGCCCTTTGGCCACGACCGGACGCGTTCGTACCCTCCGGTCGCCGCAACCCGGACTCCGCACCCCGCGACCTGTATGTCACAGTGGGCCACGTTCTACGCTATTCGCTCGGTCTCTCGGCGTGGAAACAGCGAGGCGCGGCCCGGTGGGCGCTCCGAGTCAATCCCTCCAGCGGCAATCTGCACCCCACGGAGGCGTATGTCGTCGCCGGCCCTTCGCCTGGATTCGCCGAGACGGCCGGCGTGTATCACTATTCTTCAGATTGTCATGCGCTCGAACGACGCTGTCAGTTCGAGGCGGGTGGGTGGAAGACGTCCGGCGACGCGGACGGTTGGCTGATTGCGCTGACGTCGATTCACTGGCGCGAGGCGTGGAAGTACGGCGAGCGCGCGTTCCGGTACTGTCAACACGACCTGGGGCACGCGATCGCCGCCATTCGGATCGCGGCAGCCAGCCTCGGCTGGCACGCCACGCTGGCGCCCGAGTGGTCGCATGCCGAGATCGCAACGCTGACCGGGATCGACCGGGACGAGGACTACGTAGAAGCCGAGCGCGAAGAGCCAGGCTGTCTCATCGTCGTTCGCCGTTCGTCGTTCGGGGTTCGTGGTGGGGTGCTGCGTGAAGCGGTTCGCGCCGGAACCTGGACGGGAAGAGCGAGTCAGCTGAGCGAAGACCACACGACCTGGACGTTCATCGACGAGATCGCCGCCGCGACTCGCGATCCAGGGAGTGCTGCTCTTGCGCGTGTCATCAATCCGGTTCTTCGTGCCCGTCTTGCCGCTCCCGCCGATCCTGCCGCTCCCGCCGATCCAGCCCCTCCTGCCGGTCCAGTCCCTCCCGCGTCTCCAGCCCCTCCCGCCTATCCAGGCCCCGTGATCCTTCAGCGCCGCAGCGCCGTTTCCCTCGACGGCCGCTCTTCGATCGGACGTGCCGGGTTCACCGCGATGCTCTCGAGCGTCATGCCAGGGGCGGCGCCTCCATGGGACGCGTTATGGTGGGAACCGCGTATTCATCTCGCGCTGTTCGTGCATCGCGTCGACCAGGTCACGCCGGGGCTCTACATGCTGGCGCGCGATTCGGCGGCCATCGATCGGCTGCGGGTGTCGTGCCGGCGAGACTTTCTGTGGGAGCGGGCGATCGACGACCTGCCGTTGTTTCTGCTCGCCCGGGGTGACTGTCGCACCCTGGCCCGGCGCCTGAGCTGCGATCAGGACATCGCGGCCGACGGGTTCTTCAGCCTTGGAATGATCGCGGACTTCGAGGCGAGCCTGCAGACGCTCGGCCCTTCGTTCTATCGACACCTGTTCTGGGAGGCCGGAGTGGTCGGGCAGGTGCTCTACCTGGAGGCGGAAGCGGCGCATTCGCGCGCGACCGGCATTGGGTGCTTCTTCGACGACCCGGTGCATGACGTGCTCGGCATCGTCGATCACAGCTTTCAGAGCCTCTATCACTTCACGGTAGGCATTCCGATCGAAGACTCACGACTGACGACCGAGCCCGGCTATCCCTGGGAACCGAGCAACTCGTCGAGTGACAGTCCGAATCGGTCCGCGATCTGACGCGCGAGTGCCGAGCGATCGTCGGTGAAGTGGCGCGGCAGATCGACAACGTGTGGCGCCGGACGCGCAGCAGCACGTGCCATGAGCGCTTCGTAGTCGCGGGCCATGAGGTCCAGCGTATGGTGAGTGGACCAGTACTCGTATCCGGCCCGAGCAAGCGACTCCCGCAGCGCTGGCTCGTCGGCGAGCGCAGCCATCGCCATTTCCAGCGACTCGTCCTCCGCCAGCAGATCGACAGCGATCGCGACCGGCGCGGCCGAGGGGTGCGATCGTCGTCGGCTGCGCGGATTCACGGTCGGGATGTCGACGAGATGCGCGAGATCGCTGATGATCGTCGGCCGCGCGGCGGCCAGGCACTGAATCCACGACGCCGACGTCTCCAGCGCGGTCGGCCATCGAAGACACAGACACACGTCCGAGGCGGCGAGATAGTCGCCGATTGCGTGATCGGGAATGTATCCGCTGACGTGAATGCGCGAGGCGTGGGCTGATGCCAATCGCTCCTGCTCGAGCGACGGAAATTCCGACGCGTCGCCTGCCAGCAGCAGGTGAACATCGGCGCGGTTGACGGCGAGCGCGTCGAAGGCGCGAAGGATCGCGCCAATCCGCTTTTCCGGGGTGATCTTGCCGAAGGCCGCGAACACCATCGCCGCGTCGGGCACCCCGAGGGCTGCGCGCACGCGGCCGCGGGCCGGGTGGTTGGCTGCCAGCGCGCCGGACACGGGCGCCGGCGTGCCGAGATGAATGGTGTCGACCGCCAGGTCAGGAAACTCGTCGCGCAGGTCGGCAGCGACCCGCGGGTTGTGCACCGCGACGAGGCGTGCCGTCCGGACCACCGCACGCAGCATCGGCCAGCAGTAGTAAATCGGTCCACCGAGCCCCGCGATCGCATACTCCGCGAATTCGCGACGGGCGTCCGGATGGTCGTACCAGAATTCCCGCCGGTAATCGTCGAACCGCTCCTGCTGAAGCAGGCTGAGGGCGCGAGCCTGATGGAGTCGCGCGTCGTGCAGGACGACGAGACCGGGGAAGGCGGCCATGTAGCCCCACATGAACGCGTGGCACTGCGCGTTGCCGAGCTGGTATACGACAAGGTCGTAGGCCTCGCGCCGGGCTTTCCAGAGGAAGTCGCCTGCGTTCGCGTCGGCGAAGCAGTCGATGGCGTGCGCGGCAGTCAGCCGCGGCACCAGATCGGCGCTGTAGGCCGCGATCCCGGATCGGGCCGGCGCCAGCGGAGAGAACCACGCGATTCGCATAGTCGTTGGTGAGTCGCCGTCAGTCAGTCGTTGGTCATTAGTCGTTAGGGCGATGCGCCAAGTCAAGCCAGCCCTGCCGTTGAGTCGAAAGGACGATTGTCGACGAATCGGCCAGACCGACGAAGCCAGGGGGACGAACCGCGACGACCCGGTGTGTTAGCATTTGGGATTGGCTTGGGAAATCGTTCACAAGCCCCCCAACTGTCTATGCAAGGCTGGCTTTCCATCCTCATCATGATCGCGCTCGGCGCAGGGTTCGCGCTGGTCTCGGTTCTGTTGTCAACCGTCCTGGGCCCGAAAAAACCATCGCCCGAGAAGTCGGCGCCCTACGAATGCGGCATGCCCGCCGTCGGCGACGCGCGGGAGCGGCAGTCGGTCAAGTTCTATCTCGTCGCCATGATTTTCCTGCTGTTCGACATCGAGGTCGCCTTCCTCTATCCCTGGGCGATGGCGTTGCGCGAACTGGGCTGGAGCGGATTCGTGCAGGTGGTGCTGTTCATGGCGCTGCTGCTCGCCGGCTACGTCTACGTCTGGCGCAAAGGCGCGCTCGACTGGGGAAGCGAGAACGCGTAATGGGTCTCGAGTCCGATTTCGACATCCCGGTGCTCACCACCAGCGTGGAGAAAATGGTGCAGTGGGCGCGCCGCTCCTCGATCTGGCCGGTGACCTTCGGTCTCGCCTGTTGTGCGATCGAGATGATGGCGATGAGCTGTTCCCGCTACGACGTCGCCCGCTTCGGCGCCGAGGTCTTCCGCGGCAGCCCGCGCCAGTCCGATCTGATGATCGTGGCCGGCCGGCTGTCTCGGAAAATGGCGCCGGCGCTGCGGCGTATCTACGATCAGATGCCCGAGCCGAAGTGGGTCATCTCGATGGGCGCGTGTGCCTCGATCGGGGGGGTCTTCGACAACTACGCGCTCGTCCAGGGAGTCGATCAAATCGTCCCGGTCGACGTCTTCGTGCCCGGCTGCCCGCCGCGCCCCGAATCGCTGATCTACGGGATTGTCCAGCTCCAGCGCAAGATCGACCAGCAGAAGCTCGGATAAATGGACGCAGACACGCTTTTCGCATCGTTGCAGGCCGCGGCTCCGGAGGTGCGGCTCGAACATGTACCAAGCCTCGATCTGCAGACCACGTGCTACGCGCCGCGCGAGGCGGTGCCGGGGCTGGCGCGCGCGCTGCGCGATCGGCCCGAGCTCGCGTTTACGTTCCTCGCCGAGTTGACGGCGGTCGACTTCTGGCCGAAGGAGCCGCGCTACGAGGTCGTCTATCTGCTGGTGTCGATCGGCAACCGCCTGCGCCTGCGGATGAAGGTGCGGCTGCCGGGCGACGATCCGCACCTGGCGACGGTCAGCGACGTGTGGCCCGCCGCCAACTGGCTGGAGCGCGAAGTGTGGGATCTGTTCGGGATCTCGTTCGAGGGCCACCCCGATCCGCGCCGCCTGCTGATGCCCGAGGATTGGCAGGGCTATCCGCTGCGCAAGGACCATCCGGTGCAGATCCGGATGACGCCCAATGTCACCCAGGCGCTGCAGGTCACCGAGGAGGAGTTCCGCTCCAACGTGATGAAGGATCGCCTGACTCGAGGCCGCTGACGGTCGATGCCTGACATCAAGACAGAAGTCATGACCGTCAACATGGGGCCCCAGCACCCCAGTACGCACGGCGTGCTGCGGCTGGTGCTCGAGCTCGACGGTGAAACCGTGCTGTCCGCCTCGCCAACCATCGGCTACCTTCACACCGGCATCGAGAAGACGACCGAACAGAAGAAGTGGCAGCAGGTGATCCCGCTGGTCGAGCGCATGGACTACCTGAGCGCGCAGTCCAACAGCATGGCCTTCTGCCTCTCGGTGGAGAAGCTGCTGGGCATCGCGATCCCGGAGCGCGTGCGCAATATCCGCGTCCTGCTGGCGGAGCTCCAGCGCATCAACAGCCACCTGGTGTGGCTCGGCACGCACGGCATGGAGGTCGGCGCCGTGTCGGTGATGCTCTACTGCTTCCGCGAGCGCGAACTGCTGCTCAACGTCAACGAGTTGCTGGCCGGGTTCCGGATGTTTCCGAGCTACATGCGGATTGGCGGCCTGCGCGAGGACCTGCCGCGCGGGTTCCACGCCGCCGTCATCGCGTTTCTCGATCGGTTCGTGCCCAAGCTGGACGAATACGAGGATCTGCTGACGAAGAACGAGATCTACCTGAAGCGCACCCGAGACGTCGGCGTGATCGACAAGGACAAGGCGATTGCCTACGGCCTGCTCGGGCCGATCGCGCGCGCCGCCGGCGTCGACTACGACGTCCGCAGATATTTTCCATATCTGGGCTACGAGAGCTACGACTTTGCGGTGCCGACCCGGACCGCGGGCGACGCCTACTCGCGCTACCTGGTCCGCGTCGCCGAGATGCGCGAGAGCATGAAGATCTGCCGCCAGGCGCTCGAGCGGATCACGCCCACCGGCGTGTTCGCGATCGACGATCCCCGCATCACGCCGCCGCCCAAGGACCGGGTCTACACGGAAATGGAAGCGTTGATTCAGCATTTCCTGATTTACTCGCAGGGATTCACCGTGCCTGCCGGCGAGGCCTACGTCCCGGTCGAGGGCCCGCGCGGCGAGCACGGCTTCTACGTCGTGTCGGACGGCACCAACCGGCCGTGGCGTGTCAAGGCGCGCGCGCCGTCGCTGCTCGCCTGCCAGGCGCTCGAACAGATGATCGTCGGCGGGCTGATTGCCGACGTGATTGCCGTGATCGGATCGATCGACGTGGTGATGGGAGACGTGGACCGGTGAGCTTTCACCCCAAGATGGCCTATGGCGCCAGCTTTCACAAGTCGTCGCGCCAGCTCGAGGACGAAGGGCCGGCGTTCGCCTACACGGCCGAGAACCGCGCCCGCTTCGAGGAGATCGTCGGGCGCTACCCGCCCGATCAGCGGCGATCGGCGGTCTTGCCGGCGCTCTACCTCGCGCAGTATCAGCAGGGCTACATCACCGCCAACGCGATCCGGCACGTCGCCGAGCTGCTCGGCATCACCCGCGCCGACGTCGAGGACGTCGTGTCCTACTACACGATGTTCTACACGCGGCCGGTGGGGAAGTACGTCATCAACGTGTGCCGGACGCTGTCGTGCGCGATCAACGGCGCCGAACGAGTCACCGAGGAGCTGGTGGGGAAGCTGGGCATCAAGCCAGGCGAGACCGACGCGAGCGGGACGTTCACGCTGATGGAAGTGGAATGCCTGGGCGCGTGCGATCGCGCCCCGGCGGTGATGGTCAACGACGCCTGGCACGAATGCCTGGCGCCGGAGGCGGCGGCGAAGCTGGTGGACGATTTGCGCGCCCGCGGCGAAGCGGCCCTCAGCGGCTGCCATCATGTTATCGAGAAGAACCGGGCCGAGGGCTGAGGGCGAAGGGCTGATGGCTATGGAACCGGTCCTCACCGAGCACGTCCGCGAGCCGAACTCCTTCACGCTCGACTTCTACCTGCAGCACGGCGGCTACGAGGCGTTGAAGACCGCGCTGGGGAAGAAGCCCGACGAGATCATCGAGCTGGTCACCGCCGCCGGCCTGCGCGGCCGCGGCGGCGCCGGATTTCCCACCGGCCTGAAATGGAAGTTCGTCGACAAGAAGGTCGAGCCGCGCTACATCGTCTGCAACGCCGACGAGAGCGAGCCCGGGACGTTCAAGGACCATTTGCTGATGGAGCGCAACCCGCACCTGCTCATCGAGGGGTGCGCGATCGGCTGCTACGCCATCGGCGCCAGGGTCGCCTACATCTACATCCGCGGCGAGTTCTTTCACGTGCAGACCGTGCTCGAGCGCGCCATCGACGAGGCCTACGCGAAGGGCATCCTCGGCAACAACATCTTCGGCTCCGGGTTCGCTTGCGACGTCTACGTTCACCGCGGCGCCGGCGCCTACGAGGCCGGCGAGGAGACGGCGCTGCTCGAGTCGCTCGAAGGGAAACGGGCGCAGCCGCGCAACAAGCCGCCGTTCCCGGCGCTGGTCGGCGTCTACGGCAAGCCGACCGCCGTGAACAACGTCGAGACGCTCTGCAACGTTCCGGCGATTGTCTCGAAGGGCGCCGAATGGTACGCCGGTCTCGGCCCGGAGAAGAACGGCGGTCCGAAGTTGTATTGCGTCAGCGGCCACGTCAAGCGGCCCGGGGTCTTCGAAGCTTCGATGAACGTCACGCTGCGCGAGCTGATCGAGGGCTACGCCGGCGGCGTTCACGAAGGCCGGACCCTGAAGGCCGTGATCCCGGGCGGCTCGTCGGTGCCGATTCTGATGCCCGACCAGCTCGACACGCAGGCGAGCTTCGATGCCATTCAGAAGGCGGGCTCGCTGCTCGGATCGGCGGCGATCGTCGTGCTCGACGACACCACCTGCATGGTCTGGCTCGCCGAGAACCTGTTGCACTTCTACCGCCACGAGTCGTGCGGCAAGTGCACACCGTGCCGCGAGGGAACCGACTGGCTCCACAAGATCCTGCAGCGTATCGAGCGCGGCGACGGGCGGATGCGCGATCTCGACCTGCTGGCGAGTATCTCGGGCAACATCGGCGGCAAGACGCTGTGTGCCTTCGGCGATGCCGCGGTCACGCCGGTGCTGACGACGCTGAAGCATTTCCGGCACGAGTACGAGTCGCACATCAAGGAAGGGCGCTGCACGCTGCCCGCGACATGGCGGGCGCGGCATCCGGTGGGAGCTCACTAGACATGCGACCACCCAGGCACCAGAAGACGAAGGTGGCGCGAAGAAGCTCGTTAGTCTTCTTCGTGTCCTCGTGTGTTCGTGGTCCCGGTAGCCCGCGATGACGCCGCTGCTGATTGCCCAGATCGTCCTGACGCTGTTCGTCTTCGTGATGCTGCTGAATTCGGCGGCGGTCATGGTCTACGTCGAGCGCAAGGTGGCCGCGCTGCTCCAGCAGCGTCTCGGGCCCTACCTGGTGGGTCCCAAGGGTCTGCTGCAGCCGATTGCCGACGTCATCAAGCTGATGTTCAAGGAGGAGCTGCGGCCGCGCGCGGCCGATCCGCTGCTGTTTGCGCTGGCGCCGATCATCTCGGCGACCGCCGCCTTCGCCGCCTTTGCCGTGGTCCCGTTCGGCGCGAGCACCACCTTCTTCGGCCTGCTGCGCGAGCCGCTCAGGCTCCAGGTCGCCGACGTCAACGTCGCGGTACTGGTGATTTTCGCGATCGCGTCGATGGGCGTCTACGGCATCGTCCTGGCCGGCTGGAGCTCGAACAGCAAGTACTCGCTGCTCGGCGGCCTGCGGTCGTCGGCGCAGATGATCAGCTACGAGCTGTCCTACGGCCTGGCGCTCGCCAGCGTGCTCCTGATCGGCAACTCGCTGTCGCTGACCGATCTCGTGAATGGGCAGTCGGGGGTCTGGTTCGGTTTCATCCCGCGCTGGTTTCTCTTCCTGCAGCCGGTGGGCTTCCTGATCTTCATGACCGCCGGCATCGCGGAGACCAACCGCGCGCCGTTCGACTTTCCCGAGGCGGAGCAGGAGCTGGTCGCCGGCTATCACACCGAGTACAGCAGCATGAGCTTCGCGATGTTCTTTCTCGCGGAGTACATCAACATGGTGACCGTCTCGGCGGTCGCTACCGACCTCTACCTGGGCGGCTGGCACGGTCCGTTCCTGCCGGTGTCGCTCGGGTGGGTGTGGTTCCTGATCAAGGTCGGCGCGCTGCTGTTCTTCTACGTCTGGATGCGCTGGACGCTGCCGCGCTACCGCTACGACCAGCTGATGGCATTCGGCTGGAAGATCCTGCTGCCGCTGTCGGTCGTCAACCTGCTGGTGACCGCGGCTGGAGTGCTCTATTTTGGCTTGTGAAGTCCGGCTCAAGCCGGACACTACTCAACTCGGATCGGCAGCGGCCGCGAGCGTGCGGTCCCGTGCTGGGGCGGGAGCGCCCGCGAGCGTGGCGACCCGCGTTGGGGCGGGAGCGCCCGCGAGCGCGTCGACCGGTGTTCGGTCGGTGGTGTCCGCCTTGAGGCGGACGCGTGCTCTTATCGGTCGAGTCCGCCTTCAGGCGGACCGGTGCCAGCGATGAACGAAATCGCCTTCTACCTGTTCGGCGCGGTCGCCGTCGGCGCTTCGCTGCTGGTAATCGGGCAGCGCAATCCGATCTACAGCGTGCTGCTGCTGATCGGGTCGTTCGGCGCGCTGTCGGGCCTGTATGTGCTGCTCGACGCGCCGTTTGTCGCGGTGATCCAGATCATCGTCTACGCCGGCGCGATCATGGTGCTGTTCCTGTTCGTCGTCATGCTGCTGAATGCGCCGCACGAGGAGACCGAGTTCGACGAGCGGGTTCATCCACTGCTGCGGCCGGGACCGATGCGGTTCGGCGCCCTGCTCGCGCTCGTGCTGGCCGGCGAGTTGTGGTGGGCGCTGTCGCGGGCCGGCGATACCGGCGTTTTTCCTGGCGCGGCGGTGACCTCGGTCAGCGTGATCGGGAAAACGCTGTTCACCGACTATGCGTTCCCGTTCGAGGTCACGTCGGTCCTCATCCTGGTCGCGATGGTCGGTGCGGTCATCCTCGCGCGCCGCGATCATCCGCACGACCGGCGCGACCGGGGGAAGGCGTGATGGTCACGCTCAACCACTACCTGATTCTGTCGGCGATGCTGTTCGCCATCGGCACCGCCGGGGTGTTCGTGCGCCGCAACCTGATCACGATCCTGTTGTCGATCGAGATCATGCTGAATGCGGTGAACCTCACCTTTGTCGCCTTCGGCCGTGCGCTCGGCTCGGCCGACGGCCAGATCATCGTGTTCTTCGTCATGACCGTCGCCGCCGCCGAGGCCGCGGTCGGCCTGGCCATCGTCATCAGCCTGTTCCGGCACCGCGAGTCGCTGAACCCGGACTCGTTCGCGAGCCTCAAATGGTGAGGGTTTTTTTCGTCGTCGTGGCCCGATGCTGCTGCTGATTCCGCTGCTTCCGTTCCTCGGCTTCCTGCTCAACGCCAGCTTCGGCAAGCGCGTCAGCAAGGCTGGCGCCGGAGCGGCAGCCTGCGGCGCCATGCTCGGTTCGTTCGCGCTGTCGCTCGCGATGGTCTGGCGGCTGGTGGCGCTGCCGCCCGAGTCGCGCGCGATCGTGAACCAGGCGTTCACCTGGATCGCGTCCGGCGACTTCACCGCGGTTTTCAGGTTGCGGCTCGATCCGTTGTCGTCGGTGATGATCCTCGTCATTACCGGAATCGGCAGCCTCATTCACATTTACTCGACCGCGTACATGCACGAGGAGGTCGATTCCGAGTACGCGCGCTACTTTTCCTACCTGAACCTGTTCGCCGCGTTCATGCTCGTGCTCGTGCTCGCCTCGAACTTCCTGGTCATGTTCGTCGGGTGGGAAGGGGTGGGGCTGTGCTCGTACCTGCTGGTGGGCTTCTGGTATCAGAAGAAGTCGGCCGCCGATGCCGGCAAGAAGGCGTTCATCGTCAACCGCGTCGGCGACTTCGGGTTCGTGCTCGGCGTGTTGCTGCTGTTCGTCCGCTTCGGGACGATCGACTTCCAGGAGGTCGCGCGCGCGGCGGCGGCGCTCGGGCCGGAGACGGCGTTCGGGACCGTGTCGTGGATCACGCTGTTGCTGTTTGTCGGCGCCACCGGCAAATCGGCGCAAATCCCGCTCTACGTCTGGCTGCCCGACGCGATGGAAGGTCCAACCCCGGTGTCGGCGCTGATTCACGCGGCCACGATGGTGACGGCGGGGGTCTACCTGATCGGGCGCAACGCGGTGCTGTTTGCCCACGCGCCGCACACGCTGGCGATTGTCGCCGGGGTCGGCGCCGCCACGGCGCTGATGGCTGGCACTATCGGCCTGGTGCAGAACGACATCAAACGGGTGCTCGCCTACTCGACGGTGTCACAGCTGGGTTACATGTTCCTGGCCATGGGCGTCGGTGCCTACGCCGCCGGCATCTTCCATCTCTACACCCACGCGTTCTTCAAGGCGCTGCTGTTCCTCGGATCCGGCGCCGTCATCCACGCGCTCGCCGGTGAGCAGGACCTGCGCCGCATGGGCGGGCTGAAGCAGGATCTGCCGATTACCTACTGGACGTTCTTGATCGGTGCGCTCGCGATCAGCGGCGTGCCGTTGCTGTCGGGCTTTTTCAGCAAGGACGAGATCCTGTTCCGTACCTACGCCAACGGCCACCAGTTGCTGTGGGCGATCGGCCTGCTGACGTCACTGCTGACGGCGACCTACATGTTCCGCGTCGTGTTCCTGGCATTTCACGGGCCTTCGCGTTCCGCTTCGGCCCCGCCAGCGGCGCCACCAGCGGCCGAGCACCCCGAGCACCACCAGCACCATCTCCACGACGCGCCGGCGCCGATGGCGCTCGCGCTCATCGCCCTGGCCATCGGATCGGTGGTCGCCGGCTACGCCGGCCTGCCCGCCGCGCTTGGCGGCGGCGACTGGTTCGCACGTTATCTCGAGCCCAGCTTTGGCGCGGTGCCGGTGGCGGAGGTCGTCGAGCACGGCCTCGAGGGTACCCTGATGCTGGTGTCGGTCGCGGCCGCGCTGGCCGGTATCGGCATCGCGTTCTACTTCTTCCTCAAGAACCGCCGCGCCGCGGACACCCTGGCCAATCGCGCCTCGGGTCTGCACACGCTGCTGCTCAACAAGTACTACGTCGACGAAATCTACGACGCCATCATCGTCCAGCCGATCCGCATCGTGTCGCAGGAAGGGTTATGGAAGGTCGTGGATGTGAACGTGATTGACGCGGCGGTCAACGGGGTTGGCGAAACGGTGTCCGGTTCGAGCGAGCAGGTGCGGAAGCTGCAGACCGGCTCGGTCCGCGCCTACGCCGCGTCGCTGTTCCTCGGCGTCGTGCTGATACTGGGATACTTCTTGTGGCGCTGATTCAACGCCAGCGACACGAAGGACCCCGAGGAACGACCTTCGTGACCTTTGTGCCCCTGGTGTCCTCTGTGTTGGTTCAACGGTGATGCCGTTCCCGATTCTGACCTCCCTCGTCCTGCTGCCGGTGGCTGGCGCCATCCTGCTGCTGTTCGTGAGAGGCGACGAAGAGCACAGCGCGCCGCTGGCCCGCAACATCGCGCTGATGGTGTCGCTGCTCGTGTTCGCCGAGACGCTGCTGCTCTGGATGCGCTTCAATCCCGCGGCGGCGGACTTTCAGTTCATCGAGCGTCACGCCTGGATTCCGTCCTTCGGCATCGAGTATTTCGTCGGCATCGACGGCATCAGCCTCGTGCTGCTGGTGCTCACCGCCTTCCTGACGCCGCTGGCGCTGCTGGGATCGTGGGCATCGGTGCAGCAGCAGACCAGAGCTTTCTGCATGTTCGTCCTGCTGCTCGAGAGCGCGATGATCGGCGTCTTCATCTCGCTCGATCTGTTCCTCTTCTACATCTTCTGGGACGCGATGCTGGTGCCGATGTATTTCCTCATCGGCATCTGGGGCTACCAGCGGCGCGTCTACGCCGCGATCAAGTTCATGCTCTACACGATGGCCGGCAGCGTGCTGATGCTGCTGGCGATTCTCGGCCTCGCCTACCTGCACTACACCTCGACCGGGGCCTACAGCTTCGATCTGCTGAAGCTGTACCAGATGCCGGTGCCGCTCAACGCCCAGTTCTGGTTCTTTCTCGCCTTCGCGCTGGCGTTCGCGATCAAGGTGCCGTTGTTCCCCTTCCACACCTGGCTGCCTGACGCGCACGTGGAGGCGCCGACCGGCGGATCGGTGATCCTGGCCGGCGTCATGCTCAAGATGGGCACCTACGGCCTGGTGCGGTTTGCCTTTCCGCTCTTTCCCGAAGCCGCCGCCTACTTCGCGCCGGCGCTGGCGGTGCTGGCGGTGGTCGGGATCATCTACGGCGCCCTGGTCGCGATGGTGCAGCCGGACATGAAAAAGCTGGTGGCGTACTCCAGCGTCAGCCACCTCGGCTTCGTCGTCCTCGGCATCGCTGCGATGAACACGCAGGGCGTGTCGGGCGCGGTCTACCAGATGCTCAGCCACGGTGTCAGCACTGGTGGCCTGTTCCTGATCGTCGGCATGCTGTCCGACCGCCGGCACACGCGGTTGATCGCGGAGTACGGCGGACTGAAGAAGATCACGCCGCACCTGGTGGCCGCGTTCCTGATCGTCACGCTCGCGTCGATCGGCCTGCCCGGCCTGAACGGGTTCGTCGGAGAATTCCTCATCCTGCTCGGGGCGTTCAGGTGGCAGCCGCGTCTCGCCGCATTCGCGGCGACCGGGGTCATTCTCTCGGCGACCTACATGTTGTGGATGTTCCAGCGCGTCAACTACGGGGCCGTGACCAACGAGAAGAATGCGAGCCTGCCAGACCTGCGACCGCGCGAGTGGGCGGTGATCGTGCCGGTCATCGCCGTCGCCATTCTCATGGGCGTGCTGCCGAACATCTTCCTGAGGCCGATCGAGCCGTCGGTCGAGCGCATCCTGACTCACTACCATCAGGGTGCCCCGACGCGCATCCAGGCCGCCGACCATCAACCATCGGTCTTGCCATCAGCCATCAGCCATCCCGCCTCCGCTGGGCTGTCCGACGATCGAGCGCCGGCGAGGGCCGCCCAAGCGCCGCTGGCGCGAAGGCGGCAGCCATGACGCAGTCCCTCAATGCGATCGTGCCGATGGCGTGCGTCACTGCGGCCGGTATCGCCGCGATGGTGGCGGAATCGTTCCGCGACCCGGGCGAGCGCATGCCGATTGCCGGCCTGGGCGTGGTCGGACTGCTCGGTGCGGCCTTCGCCACGGTACTGCTCTGGAACCACAACGCGTCCAGCTTCGGCGTGGTGTCGGCGGATAACTTCGGCCTGTTCGTCACCGCGACGCTGATCGTGGTCGGGCTGCTGTCGTTGGCGATTTCAGGGCCGACGATCGAACGCGAGCGGCTGCCCGGCGGCGAGTACTACGCGCTGATGCTGTTTGCCACCGCTGGCATGATGCTGATGGCGGCCGCCACCGATTTGCTGGTGATCTTCCTCGCCCTCGAAGTGATGTCGCTGGCGGTGTACGTGCTCACTGGCATCCGGCGCGACTCGCCGGCGTCGACCGAAGCGGCCTTCAAGTATTTCCTGCTCGGCGCCTTCTCCAGCGCTTTCTTCCTCTACGGCATCGCGTTCACCTACGGGTTGACCGGGACCACGCGGCTGGATGCCATCGGCAGGCTCCTGGCAGCGCAGGCGATGTCGCCGACGCCGATGCAGTTCCTCGCGCTCGGCCTGCTCATCGTCGGGTTCGGATTCAAGGTCGCGGCGGTGCCGTTTCACATGTGGACGCCGGACGCCTACGAAGGCGCGCCGCCGGCCGTCACCGCGTTCATGTCGACCGGCGTGAAGGCCGCGGCGTTTGCGGCGTTCGTCCGCGTCTTCCTGGCGGCCTTCGAGCCGCTACGCGGCAGCTGGAGCGAGGTGGTGTGGATCCTGGCGGCCGCGACGATGATCGTCGGCACCGTCGCAGGGGTGACCCAGTCGAGCGTAAAGCGCATGCTCGCCTACTCGAGCATCGGGCACGGCGGCTACCTGCTCGTCGCGCTCGTGTCGGGGAACGATTTCGGCAAGGGCGCGATCCTGTTCTATCTCTTGACCTACGCCATCACCAATATCGGCGCCTTCGGTGTCATCGCGCTGCTCGACAACGCCGATCGGCCCAACGATCAGGTGAAGGACTATGCCGGCCTGGGGACCGCGCACCCGGTGCTCGCGGCGCTGATGACGATCTTCATGCTGTCGCTCGGCGGCTTCCCGCCGATGGCCGGCTTCATCGCGAAGTGGTACGTGTTCAGCGCCGCGATCAAGGCCGGCTACACCGGCCTCGCCATCGTTGGTGTACTGACGAGCGTGATTTCCGTATTCTTCTATCTGCGCATCGTGGTGATGATGTACATGACGCCGGGCGAAGCGCCGGCTCGGGTTCCGCCGGTGCCGAAGATCGCCGGCGCGGCGCTGGTGGTCTCCGCGATTCTGATTTTCTACCTCGGGATCCTGCCGACGCGCGTGCTCGACTGGGCTGCCGCGTCAATTTCCACCATCTTCTGAAGCGGCGGCGGTTTGGATGTCGTCATCAGACGGCTCCAGCTGATGCTCAGCGATTCGAACTACTTCTACCTCGCGGCCTCGTAACTCTCGAGCTGGTTGTTGTTGAGCTGCGATCACCGATGTTCGCATCTTGCGGGCGTCAGAACGTTTCTGCATAATCTCCCGGCTTCATCCCGTTCGGTTCGTTGACGACTTCATCCGCTCCTTACAGCGTTGGCGTTGTTTCCCATGCGGTGTCCACTCACGTTTCCGGGAGGGACTGACATGATCAGGATTCGCGTTCGCGTCGCGGCGGTCGTCATCGGGTGTCTCGTCGCATGGCCTGCCGTTGGGCAGGAAGGTACGTCACAAGTCCGGGGTCACGTGACCGACTCACAGTCAGGCGCGCTGCCGGGCGTGACCGTGACCGTCACCAACCAGGACTCGGGAACCTTCCGCGAAGCGGTCAGCGCTGGTGACGGTGCCTGGTTCATCGCGGCGCTGCCGCCGGGCCGGTATCAGGTGGCGGCACAGCTGGAGGGATTCAAGAAGTTCCTGCGCCGCGACGTCATGGTCGCGGTTGGCAACCAGGTCACCGTCGATGTACAGCTCGAGCTCGGCGCTCTCGAGGAAACCGTCACCGTCACGTCCCAGGCGCCAATCATCGATGTATCGTCGAAGGAAATCGGCGGCAACATCAGCACCAAAGAGCTGGCCGAGATCCCGAGTATCGCGCGCAACTTCACCTACTTCGCCGGGCTGCTGCCGGGCATCGTCCCGACCGCGAACCTGGCGTCGTGGGGATCGGACACGCTCACCGCCAACGGCGTCGACTCGCGGAACAACAGCTATCTGGTCGACGGTGGCTGGGACAACGACGACTACCTGGGGCAGAACAACGGCGCCCAGGCCCGCGTGCCGCTCGATGCCGCTCAGGAGTTCCAGGTCCTCACCGGGCAGTTCGACGCCGAGTTCGGACGCACCTCGGGCGCAATCGTCAACGCGGTGATCAAGTCCGGCACCAACCTGTTTCACGGCAGCGCCTTCGAGTTCTTCTACAACAAGGATCTGCGCGCCCTGGATTTCTTCCAGGCCCAGAACCACCTGGCCAAGGCGGACACGCAGAAGCATGAATTTGGCGGCTCGGTGGGCGGACCGATCAAGAAGGACAAGATCCACTTCTTTGTCGACGTCGAGCGGGTGCGGCTGAACGAGGGGCGCACCATCCAGATTCCGGCGCGGCCCGACCTGAACTACACGACCATCACCGAGACGCGCGTATGGGACACGGTCTATCGCGTCGACCACCAGATCAGCGCCAACACCAGCTGGGGCGCGCGCTGGGTCACCGAGTGGTCACCGCAGCGGAATCAGACCAACAACACCGCAGTCACATTGACTGCGGCGCAGCAGGAGTGGGATCGCGACGACACCGGATCGATCCACGTGAACTCGGTGCTCGGCACCAACCGGGTCAACACGCTCCGCTTGTCGCTGACGCGCGAAGACGATCGATTTGCGCCGAACGGGTTCCCGGCATGCGAGCAGAACTCGCCGTTCTTTGCGGTGTGGAGCGCCAACTTCAACGACTGTATCGCGACCAATGAAACGGCGATGCGCACTCAGGGGCCGAACCTGACCTACCTGACGTTCCAGGATGGCGTCAGGAATGCCGGCACGCACTGGATCACCGACTCGCCCGAGTTCTCCGACACGTTCAGCTGGTACGTGCCGGGCACCCGGACCGGCGATCACGACATCAAGTTCGGGTTCCAGGCTTATTACGTGCAATGGCACTACCAGAACCACGCGCAGTTGAACGGGACCTTCGTGATCCCGTCCAACACGTCGTTCAACCCGGCCAACCCGTCGACCTACCCGGAGCGGCTCACCATCCAGGCGCCAACCGATCAGACCATCACCATGACGCAGACCGCCTACACCGGTTTCGTGCAGGACAAGTGGCACGTTTCCAATCGCGCGACGTTCAATCTCGGCCTGCGCTACGACATCGACTTCACGCCGCTGAACGAAGCGAACAACCCAGCCTTCACCGATGCCGGCAGTTATCCGGTGGACAAGAACAACCTGTCTCCACGGGTCGGCTTCACCTATTCGATGAACGGCGGCAAGGCGCTCATCCGGAGTGGCTGGGGGCTGTTCTACGACAAGACGAACTTCGGGCAGCTGAACAGCTATGTGACCGCCGGCCCCCTGGTGCCGTCGGTGACGGTCCAGTTTCCGGCCGACAACATCGATCCCGGTCCTCGTGCGGGCCGGCTGCCGACCAACCCGATGCTGGTCAATGGTCCGGTCGTCAACTACGCGCTGCTCAACAGCCAATACCCGGCCGGTGTGCTTCAGCGAAACACCGGCGACGTCTACCTCGATTCTCCAAATCGGTCGCAGCCCTACACGCAGCAGATCAGCGCTGGCTATCAGCGCCAGCTCGGGCCGTCGCTCTCGGCCAGCGCCGACTACGTGCACACGATGGCGCGCGATCAATGGCTGCTGGAGAACCTGAACCCGGGCCTTCGCATCAACACCACCGCGTCGGGCACGATCAACCGCGTCGATCCCACCTACGTTACCAACGTCTGGCAACGCCAGAATATCGGCGAGTACACCTACGACGCGTTGAACGTGGTCCTGGAAAAGCGCGACTCTCACAACTGGAGCGGACGCGTCTGGTACACGCTGGCCGACTCACGCGGCAACAACAGCGGCGCCCTGACCGCGACCAACAACTACCAGGTGCTGAGCAGTCCGAATCTCGATCTCGGACAGGGGCCGACCGACTTCGATCGTCGCCACAACCTGGTCCTCAGCGGCCGCATCAGCGAGGTGCCGCGCACGCACGGCATGACGTTGAGTGGCACGCTGCGGGTGCTCAGCGGCCTGGCGATGAGCCTGATCGACACCAGCGGCGATCCCGATCGGAATGGCATCCTCGCCGACCCGCTGCCGGCGGGGTCCTACAGCGGCAAGGGTCCGAATGCGATTACCGTGGACAATGTCGGTGGCCGCAACGGCGCGCGCGGCCCTGGCTATTTGCAGCTCGATTCACGCATCGGGTGGCGGTTCAGAATGGGCGGCGGGCGCACCCTCGATTTGAACGCCGATATCATCAACATCACCAACCGCGCGAACTTCCTGAGTCCCACCGCCGATCGTCGCAGCACCAATTTCCTGCTGCTCACCGCCCTCTACGGCGGTGGTCAGCCAAGGCAGGCGCAGGTGGGAGTGCGGCTGGGCTTCTGAGACGAGTTCAAATGGCTGATGGCTGATGGCTGATGGCTGATGGCTGATGGCTGACGGCTGATGGCATGGGGCAGATGGTCGATCTGTCCATGGACCCTTCGCTATCAGCCCTTAGCCATCAGCCCCCAGCCACTAACCGCGCCCCTTGATCTGGCTGCACCGTGTGCCTACAATGTAGGCTACAAAATGGCCGTAGTGCTGGGATCGTTCGAGCAGGCGGTGCTGATCGCGGTCATGCGGCTGCAGGACGAAGCCTACGGACGCGCGATTCTCAAGGGCGTTCAGGAGCGGCTCGAGCGCGACGTGGCCCCAGGCGCAGTTCACGCCACGCTCGATCGCCTTGAAACAAAAGGGCTGCTGACCTCGACGCTCGGATCGGGTACTCCCATACGCGCGGGACGGGCGCGACGTTACTACCGGCTGAAGCCGGCCGCCCTGCGCGCGTTGAACGACGCGCGGGCTGCGGTGGACAACATCTGGCGCGGCCTGAAGTGGCCGCTCGTCAAGGCAAGGTGCATGGCATGACCGTTGACCGCCCGACCACCCTGCCGCCGCGCTGGGCCGAATCGCTCTTGCGGATGATGCTCGCATGCAGAGATCGCGAGAGCGTGTCGGGCGATCTTCTCGAGGAGTACCGCGAGTCGATCGTGCCGTCGCGTGGAGGTGGCGCGAACGCTTGGTATGTCCGCCAGGTCGCCCGATTCGTGCTGCGCGCCACGTGGGCGTGGGGCGCAGTCGTTGCGGCAATCTGCGTGTGGCGCTACCTGCTGGATACGCTGGCCCCGATTCACTACACGCCCGGCGTGATCGCGCCGCGTTCGGCGATCATGAGCTGGGCGTTGATGGCGACGTTCTCCGGTTGCGGCGCCTATCACGCATGGCGGACGGGATATCTTCGCGCGGGCGTGCTGTTGACGCTGGTCGCTGCGGCCATCGGCGGGTATCTCGGCATGGCCGGGACGCTGGTCTGCCTGGCGGTCTCTCACGGACCCGAGACGATGGCAGCCATTGAAGCCAGCGGCGGCCTGTTCGAAGGCTTCCCGGGAGTGCCACTGTTGCTGATGATCGTCGCTCTCATCACCGGCACGGCCGGCGCGATCGCGGGGCGGCTCGTCGTTGCGATCTACGGCTGGTCGAGCGCGAACACGAACAGCGCGTGACCGCCGGCGACGGCAACGTACTGCGTGTCGCCCGCGAGGAATGACATCGGCCCTGAACGAATCGCGCCGCCGGTCTGAAACTGCCACAGCGCTTTGCCACTCTTCGCGTCGAGCGCGAAGAAATTGCCTTCGTTCGATCCGCTGAAGACGAGGCCTCCCGCCGTTGCCATCACGCCGGCCCAGGTCGGCGTCGGCAGCTTGAAGTCCCACGCCGGCTTGCCGGTCTTGACGTCGAGCGCGCGAACGGCCCCCCACGATTCCTCGTCGAGCCGTTTTTCGCTGCCGCCGGTGTAATACGTGCCCGGCTTGTACTCGACGCCGGTCTTGTAATAGATCGATCCCATCTCGCGCACCGGCACGTACAGCATGTCGGTGAGAGGGCTGTACGACGGACTTGCCCAGTTGGTCGATCCCTGCAGGCTTGGGTACACGAGCGTCCCTTTCTCGGATGGCTCCATGTTGGGGATTTCGATCGGCCGACCGCGCTCGTCGAGACCCTTGGCCCAGGTCTGTTTCGCGTATGGCGTTCCGAACACGAACTCGCCGGTCTTGCGATCGAGCGCATAGAAGAAACCGTTGCGGTTGGCCGTCACCACGAGGGCGCGCGGGCGGCCGCCGACCTGGGTGTCGACGAGTACCGGGATCTGGTTGGCGTCCCAGTCGTGCACGTCGTGCGGTGTGAACTGGAAATGCCAGCGCGGCTTGCCGGTCTCGATGTCGATCGCGACCAGCGAGGACGTGTAAAGGTTGTCGCCCTTGCGCGAGTCGCCGTTCCAGTCCGGGCCGGGATTGCCGGTGCCCCAATAGAGCAGCTTCAGCGCTGGATCGTACGAGCCGGTGAGCCAGGTTGCGCCCCCGCCATGGACCCAGCTGTCTCCGGGCCATCCCTCACTGCCGGGTTCGCCAGGCGATGGGATGGTGTAGAAACGCCACGCCGGCTTGCCGGTCTTCGCGTCGTAGGCGTCGAGAAACCCGCGGATGCCGGCTTCGCCGCCGCTGATGCCGACAATCACCTTGTCGTCGACCACGAGCGGAGCGGCGGTGATCGAGTGGCCGGTCGGGTTCTCGCCCACGTGCACCGACCAGCGTTCGATGCCGGCACGCGCATCAAGCGCGAACAGATAGCCGTCCAGCGTGCCGACGTACACCATGTTGTCGAGCACGGCGACGCCGCGGTTGACGCGCGGGAAGCCGAGATTGAGCACGCTCGGCGCGATCGGTCGGGTCCATTCCCAGAGCGGCTTGCCGCTCTTCAGATCCAACGCCGCCACCATCGTCGGGCCTGACGTGACGTACATGACTCCACCCACGACCACGGGCGTGGATTCGACCGAGCCGGTCCCCGGCGGTTGATAGACCCAGATCGGACGCAGCTTCGCCACGTTGTCGGCCGTGATCTGCTTCAGCGGCGAGAAGCGGTGCGAGCTGTAGGAGCCCGAATACATCGGCCACGAGCCCTCTTGGGCCAGCAACGGCGCGGTGATCAGGGCGACGATCAGGAGAACGAGCCTTCCAGGCGATCGATTCATCTCGCACCTCGCAACCCGGCCAGATAGGCAACCAGATCGTCGAGCTGCGTCGGCGACAAGCGCTCCTGGTACGATGGCATCAGCGTGGCGTCGAACTCGCGGTCGATGCGCGCCAGTTCGGATTTCTGCAGCGTGTGCATTTTGCCGCTCGCGTCGCGAATGTGAATCCAGAACACGTCTTCGTTGACGCGAACGCCGCGGACCTCCGGACCGTTGGTCGGCACCGCGCGCACGACGAGGAATCCGGGTGGATGCGACGCCGCCGGCTTCACGATCGCTTCGCGCAGATAGACGGCGCCGCGGCGTCCGCCAATGCCGGTCAGTTCGGGTCCCAGAATTCCACCGCGTCCCTCGACGATATGGCAGGACGCGCAGCCGCTCGACTGGTACACGGCGGCGCCGCGATCGGCATGCCCCGGACCCGGACGCGCCGACGCACGGGAGAGCGACAGCACGTAGGTCGCCGCCTGCCGCGTGCCGCGTTCGGTCAGCCCGACGCGGAACGATGGCATGTCGGTGCCGGGAATGCCGTTGCTGATGATGTCGACAATCGAGGTGAGCGTGGTGGCATGCCGCAGCCTGCCGTGGAGATTCGGTCCGGTGCCGCCGTCGCCGCCGTTGCCGTGGCACCAGGCGCACTGCGCCTCGAAGATGCGCTGGCCGGCGGCTGTCTCGGTGACACCTGCTGCCGGCCGCGTCTGTGCCAACGCGGCCAACGGCAGGAGCGTGACCAGGCAGCCGGAATGCACGAGAACGCGAAGCCGTCTCATGCCGCGGATTATAAGGCGGCTTCGCGCTCGGGGCGTTACTTCAGTCGCAGCGGCAAGGCCAGATGATCGAGACCCGGATCGCTCGCCGTCGTCAGCACGCCGAGCGACGCCGTGCCGACGTCGTACGGTATGCATATGCCGGGTTGTGTTGCGTCCTCGTTCGCTTCGAAATGTTCGACCGCGAGGATCGGAATCTGCGCCGTGCCGCTTGGATCCATCGCCTTGGTGTAGAAGGCGGTGGCGCCGCGAACGGTGGCGAAGTAGGCGAAGCCCGAACCGCTCGCAATCGGGATGTAGCGGCTATCGGAGCAGTTGGCGGTCGAATGATAAAAGTCGATCGGTCCTGAGGCCGGGCCGTCCACCGTTGCAAAAAAGACGATGGCATCCTCGCCGACCCGACGAAACAGCAGACCGCTGTACGGTTCTGTGGCGAGGCCGACGTTCACCCCGTTTTGATCGACAACGGCGAGAGCTTCACCGCCTGCGGGTCCAGCGGGTCCCTGCGGGCCCTGCGATCCGGCGGGACCAGTGAGTCCCTGCGGGCCCTGCGATCCGGCGGGGCCCTTGGGTCCCGGTACGCCTTGGGCGCCATTCACTCCCTGGGGTCCGCGCGGTCCGACCGGTCCGGCAGGCCCCGCTGGTCCTGCAGGTCCTTTCGGTCCCATCGGTCCCGCGGGTCCCGTCGTCAATGGCACGCTCAGGGGCCACGTCACCATCCTCGTATCGCCCGGACATCCGTGGCCAGTCAGCAAACGGAATTCACCAGTTCTGACGCTCACGCACACATGAATTTTTTCAGACTCAGCTCGTACACTGGCGGCGGTGCCCAGGAGAGCGAACGCAAATGCCGCGATTGTTCGAAGTCGCATAGAGAGCCTCCTTGGAGAAGAAAACTGCGCTGTATTTAGCTCTGCAATACGCGGTTCCAGGAAGGATCTGCAGAAAACCGCCAGAAAACTGAATATTTGATTTTCGGCGTGTGTGCCGTTTTGAAGCAGACACACAATTTTCGCGAGGAGTGACAAAAGACGGCGCGAACTGCTGTCTTAAATTCGGCCGAACAGCGTGACGAGGAGTACGTCCTGAATCGGAAGAACGGTGCGCAAGTCGAGAAGCACTCGATCACCTTCGATGCGGGCCACTACGGGCGGGGTCAGCAAACGCAGATTCGCTTCCAGGTCGCGCGCCGACAACGTCTCTTTCGCGACCGCGACGAGCCAGGTCGGCAACTCCACGCCGGGTGCGCTGCCGCCACCGATTGCCGACACTCCAGGGACCACGCTGCTGCTCCACCCCGAGAGCGCGCCGAGCGCGGTCGCCAACGTCTCCGCGCGCGCGCGAATCTCGTCACCCGTCGTCGTCAGCATGCGCTGAACCGGCACCGTCCTGGTCGCGCGGCCGGCGACATATTCGGTGAGCGTCGCTTCAAGCGCGGCGTAAGTCATCTTGTCGACGCGCAACGCGCGCATCAATGGATGCGTGCGGATCCGATCGATCAGCGCGGTGCGCCCGACAATGATTCCGGCTTGAGGTCCGCCGAGCAGCTTGTCGCCGCTGAAGCAGCAGAGGTCGACTCCCGCGCCAACGCTGTCGGGGACGGCGGGTTCCGTGGCCAGCGGATCGGATGGCTGCGTGCCGCGTGCGTGACCGTCGATCGTTCCCGGGCTGCCGCCAAGCCAGCCGCTTCCCAGATCCTCGGCGACCGGGATGTTGAACCTCGTGCCGACGGCAACGAGCTCGGTTAGCGAGGGCCGTTGGGTGAAGCCCTCGATCCGGAAATTCGATGGGTGGATTCTCAGGATGAGTGCCGTCTGTTCATTGATCGCGGCGCCATAATCGGAGGCTCTGGTCTTGTTCGTCGTGCCCACCTCGCGCAGGGTGGCGCCGGATTGCGCCATCACGTCGGGCACGCGAAAGCCGCCGCCGATCTCGACCAGCTCTCCGCGCGACACGATGACCTCGCGTCCTGCCGCGAGCGCTGCCAGTACGAGCAGCGTGGCTGCCGCATTGTTGTTGACGACCACCGCGGCTTCAGTGCCGGTCAGGCGACAGAGCAGCGCCTCGGCATGGACATCGCGGCGTCCGCGGCTGCCGCGCGCGAGGTCGTATTCCAACGACGAGTAGCCGGAGGCCACGTCGACCACACGCTCCATGGCGGCGGTCGCGAGCGGCGCCCGGCCGAGGTTCGTGTGCACGATGACGCCGGTGGCGTTGATGATTGGCTGGAGCGAGGGGCGGAATTCGTTGCTGAGCTGTGCGGCGGCATCCGCCTCGACCCGGGAGACGACGGCGTCTTCGCTCAACGGCGCTGCGTCACCGCCTGCGATGACCGCACGCACGACGGCGACGGCGGTTCGCAGCGCCGACACGGTGGCCTCGGCACCGAACCGGGTTTCGAGCGCGCGCATGGCCGGCCGCTGGCGCAGCGCCTCGATTGACGGAATCAGTCTGAACTCAGACATTGCCGGGTGTCAGACACCGCCGAATGGTCGAATGGCAGGATTGCACGAAGATAAGGAGGCAGCAATTCTGCAATACTATGTCATCGCGCTGATGACTGCGGATCCGCCCAAATACCGACCGCTCGAACGCTTCTGGCCGTACGCCGAGCTCTCCGAGCAGCCGACCGATGCCGAGCTCGCCGCGCTCGATCCCGATCTGTACGAGGCGCTGTTCGGCGCCCAGAAGCGGCCGTTCTCGATCACGCTGGTCTTTCCCGCGCTCGACCTGCCGACATTCGCGAAGGCGCTCGAGATCGCGCGCGCCTCGGCAGAATTTCGAGAGACCGGCGCCGGCGACACCCTGCGCTACCGTGCCCGCTTCTGGTCGAGCGACGCAGCGACGCTGCGCGATCTGTTTCAGATCGTCGGCGGCTCTGACGCCACCGAAGTGCTCATCGACGATCGTCCCGTGCCGTACGCCCGCGAGTTGTGGCTGCCGCTGGTCTGGTTTCTGATCCCACGGTAACCTTCGGTGCCCCCTTCAAGCGTCGATCGCGAGCTCACGCGGCTCGAGGCGGATCTCAAGCAGCTCGAGGCGGAGTACAACATGTTCTTCGCCGGCCGTCTTCCCAAGCCGCCATGGGAGACGCGGGCCCGCGTGGAAGCGACGGTCAAGCAGTTCGATCGCGGCCACATTCCCAACACCGGCGATCGCTTTCGCTTCACGACGTTGCAGTCGCGCTACGCAACGTTCATCGATCTCTGGGATCGCGGATTGCGTGCGCGTGAGGAAGGGCGGCCAGGTCCGTTCGCGCAGCATCGCGCGGCCGCCGAGACACCCAGGAAAGGGCCGGACAACCGCATTCTCCACGTCTCGTCGTTCCGCGATCCGGTGCGCGAGATCGACAAGCTGACGGAGTTGTACGAATCGCTGGCGGAAGCGCGTCGCGAAGTGGGCGAGGCCGCGCCGCCGTTTCACAAATTTGCCGACCTCGTGAAGACCCAGGTCAAGAAGCTGCGCGACTCGGGATCGCCAGAGGTCGCGTTCCGTGTGGCGGTGAAAGATGGAAAGGTGAGCTTTACGGCGCGGGGTTTGAAAGGCGTCACCGACAAGGGCTGAGGACGAAGGGTTGAGGGCAAAGGGCTTAGAGCTTGAACTCGGAGCGTTTCGCCCCGAGCCCTCAGCCCTAAGCCCTGTATGTGTGGCTAGATCTTGGTGACGTTGCCGGCTTGCGGGCCCTTGGGGCCGTCGACGATTTCGAATTCCACCGCCTGGCCTTCTTCGAGCGAGCGGAAGCCGTCGCCCTGAATGGCCGAGTAATGCACGAAGACGTCGCTGCCTCCGTCGCGCTCAATGAACCCGTAGCCCTTGGCGTTGTTGAACCACTTGACCTTGCCTGTGATACGCATCGTTCTATTTCCTGCTTGCTGTGACGCGAGACCGCGTCTTTGAACAAAAAAAAAGGCCGCATTGTGCGGCCTTTCCCTTACGGCGCCAGGCCCGCCCGGCGTCCGCAGTGATAATACTGAACTTTGCACATTATGCCAAGAGCCCTGCTGACCGTTTCCGACAAGACCGGCATCGTCGACCTGGGACGCGGTCTGGTGTCGCGCGGATTCGAACTGGTGTCCACCGGCGGTACCGCGCACGTGCTTCGCGATGCCGGACTGGCGGTCATCGGTGTATCCCAGGTCACTGGCTTTCCGGAAATGATGGACGGCCGAGTCAAGACGCTGCATCCGGCGCTGCACGCCGGCATCCTCGCCCGGCGCGACCGGCCCGACGATCTACACGCCTTGGCGCAGCACGGCATCGCGCTCGTCGATGTCGTCGCCGTCAACCTGTATCCATTCGCCAAGGCCGCCGCCGATCCCGCGACGCCATTCGAAGCGCTGGTCGAAGAGATTGACATCGGCGGGCCGTCGCTGGTTCGCGCCGCGGCCAAGAATTTCCGTGGCGTCTGCGTCGTGGTCGATCCGGCCGACTACGGATCGCTGCTGACGGCGCTCGATGGAACTCCGAGCGTGGCGTTCCGCTTCGGCCTGATGCGAAAGGCGCTCGCCCACACCGCGGCCTACGACACTACGATCGCGGCGACGCTCGCCACCGTGACTATCGACGGCGGTCGATTCGAGCGCCAGGACGGCGGGTCGAGCCCGGTCGCGGCGTCGGCGCTCGGCGAGCACATCGACCTTCCGCTCCAGAAAATCCGCGATCTCCGATACGGCGAGAACCCGCACCAGAAAGCGGCTTGGTACGGAACGCCGCGCGAGACCTCCGGCTTCGGCGCGACGACGATTCTGCAGGGGAAGGAGCTGTCCTACACCAACCTGCTCGATCTCGACGCGGCGGCGCGGATCGCCCTCGAGTTCACCGAACCAGCCGCGGTCGTGATCAAGCACACCAACCCGTGCGGCGCGGCGATTGGCGATTCGGCTGCAGAGGCCTACCTGCGCGCGCGCAACGCCGACAGCGTGGCCGCCTTCGGCGGCATTGTCGCGCTGAACCGACCGATTGACCTTGCCGCGGCCGAAGCGATCGTCTCGACCTTCATCGAGGCGGTGATCGCGCCGTCCGCAGAACCAGCCGCACGCGCGGTGCTCGCGAGAAAGGCCAACCTGCGAGTCGTGACTGCGACGTTCGAGGCACTGCGCAGCCACGTTGACGTGCGTTCGATCCTCGGAGCCATGCTGCTGCAGGAGCGGGATGTCGTCACCGAGGCGCATCAGTCGTGGACGGCAACGCCGCTCCCCGACGGGCTGCGCGTCGTGACCAGACGGCAGCCGTCAGCCGAGGAGTGGGAAGCGTTGCGCTTCGCGTGGCGCATCTGCGCGCACGTCAAATCGAACACGGTCATTTTCACCAACGCGAGCGGCACGCTGGCGATCGGTGCCGGGCAGATGAGCCGGGTCGACGCGGTGAACGTGGCGGTGATGAAGGCGCTGGCAGCGAATCGCTCGCTCGCCGGATCTGTCGCGGCATCCGACGCCTACTTTCCGTTCCGCGACGGTCTCGACGCTGTGGCCAGTGCGGGAGCGACCGCCGTCGTCCAGCCGGGCGGTTCGATTCGCGACCCCGAAGTGATCGCGGCCGCCGACCAACACGGCCTGGCGATGGTCGTCACCGGCAAACGCCACTTCAGGCACTGACACGGAGGGGAGATGACGAAGAACGACGCCTGGTGGTGGGCGCTGCTCGCCGTGATCGTCACGGCGATTCTTGCCCACACCTACCTGCCGCGCTATGAGTGGCGCGAAGTGCGCGATCCCAATGCCATCAGCATCGTGGTCTACGACCGGTGGACCGGGCGGCTGCAGCGCGTCGTCTACGACGACAAGGGCGAGATGAATGTCATGGGTGTCTACACGCCGTTCTAGACGGGGTTCTGGCGTTCGACGTTTAGAACGACGCTACAAGCTCTTCGGCGGTCAGCGTAGCGGGTCCGAACTTGCCGACGACGATGCCGGCGGCGTGATTGGCGAGCGCCGCCGCTTCGGCCAGCGTCGCGCCGGCGGCCAGCGCCAGCGCCAGTGTGGCGACCACGGTGTCGCCGGCGCCGGTCACATCGGAGACCTCCCGGGTGATTGCCGGAATCGATCCCTCGAGTCCCGGCTCCGACAGCCACATCCCGTGCTCGCCGCGCGTGATCAGGACCGCTTCGCACTGCGCGCGTGATCGGAAGTCGCGGGCCGCCCTGCGCGCCTCGTCCTCGGAGCGCACCCGCCGGTTCGTCGCCACTTCCGCTTCGTGGTGATTGGGCGTGACCAGTGTCGCGCCAGCGTAACAGGCCAGGTGCGGGATCTTCGGATCGACGATGAGCGGCGTGTTCTGGTTCAGGTGTGTTCCGCCGGTCGCTCCCGAGCGCGCTACCAGCGCTTCGATGACCGCACGGGTGACCACGCCCTTGAGGTAGTCGGACACCAGACACGCTTTCGCGCCAGCCGCGGCACGCTGCACCGCGGCGACGATGACGCGTTCGACCTCTCCGTCGGCGTCCGCGTCACGCTCATAGTCGATTCGTGCGACCTGCTGGTTGCGTTCGGTGACCACCCGCAATTTCTCGGTGGTCGGCCTGGTGCGGTCCTCGACCAAACCGTCGGCTTCGATTCCGGCCGCCGCCAGCAGCTCGCGAAGCCGCGCCGCCGCGGCGTCGGCACCGACCATCGCCACCAGCCGCGCGCATCCGCCGAGCGCCGCGATGTTGTGTGCGACGTTGGCGGCCCCGCCCAGACGCGCATACTCGGATTCGAACCGGACGATGGGCACCGGCGCTTCCGGCGAGATGCGGGTCACGCGGCCGACGATGAAGCGATCCAGCATGGCGTCGCCGGCGACCAGGATCGGCAGTTGCGGGAAGCGTGCGACGAGATCGCGGGCCCGTCCGGCGTCGAGCGGCGGCAGCGCCATCAGGATGGTGGACGGGCGGCGGCTGCGGGCAGCGCCACGATCGTCAGGAACAGCATCAGTACTTCCGAGTCGCCGAAGTTGTACTCGAACAGGCCGGCGGTGAGCAGGGCGACCACCGTTGCCATCGCCGTCGCGGCGAGCTCGCGTTGCCCGTCATTGAACCGCTTCCAGCAGTCGCGTATCAGCGCGACGATGAACCAGAGCCAGAGCACGAGCGCGGGCAGCCCGCGCTCAGCGGCGATCTGGAGGAAGTCGTTGTGCAGGTGCGGGTTGATGTGGGTGACGCCGTCGACGACGACCGAATCGCTGCCCTTGAAGTCGACGTACAGCCGCTGCACCATGTTCGGGCCGACGCCGGCCAGCGGGTGGGCCTGAATCATCCGCTCGCCGATGTGCAGCATCGTCCTCCGATCGCGGACGGTCGGATCGTTCATGTTGAACATCGACTGGTAGCGTTTCGCGATCTGTCCCGGCGCGACCGCGATGAAGATCGCCGCGAGGATCGGCACGATCGCGAACAGGCGGAAGTCCTTGACGGCGAACAGCAGCGCGACGCCGGCACAGGCCCCGACCGCGGCGCTGCGCGTGAAGGTCAGCGCCACGGCAACGCCGAGCGCCGGCAGGACCAGCGCGGCCCAGGTCCGATCGCTGTTGCCGAAAACGACTCGCGCGATGGCCACTTCGATCACGATCATCAGCAGCCCGGAGAAGGTCATCCAGTGCCCGAGCGTGCCTTGTGGCCGCTGGCCCAGGTTGTCGTAGTGAAGGATGCCGTACTGCACGATGCCGAACACCGCACTGACGGCCGCGCAGGTTATGATCACCGTCACCAGCGTGTGCGCTCGGGTGCCGTTCACGAACCGGTAGACCACCGGCACTAGCAGGAACAGCACGAGCTGCTTGCAGTCGATCAGGCTGGTGCGCGGATCCGCCGACAGCGCCGCCGAGACCAGTGTCGCGCCGCCGTACGCGAGCAGCGGCCAGAAGAAGCTCGGCGCGTCGAAGCGTTCCCGACGGACCACGAGCAGCGTGATCCAGCAGATGAGGGCGATCAACAGCAGGATCTGCGCGGCGGCGATCGAGAACTGGACCCCGCCCGCCATGCCGAAGATCGCCAGCGCCGCGAGCTGTTCGAGCCCGAGGCGGTCGGCCTGGTGCGGCGCGTCGAGCGCGATGGCGTCGTCCACGTTCCTCATCTTAACCGGTCTGTGACGAGGATCGCCGGGCGGCGGCGGCGAGTGCGCGGTCGGCCGCTTCGAGCACCTGTCCCGGGCTGATCGCGGTCAGGCAGCGGAAGTCGCCGGGCGCGCACACGCGCTGATCGCAGGGGCGGCAGGGCAGCGCGCCAGCGTCGATCGACTCGGTGATCGACGCCTGGTCGCGCCATGGCGCCGATCGCATGGGCAGCGTCGGCCCATACAACCCGACGATCGGCACTCCTGTCGTCGCCGCTACGTGCAGAGGTCCGCTGTCGCCGCCAATGTAGAGCGCGGCGCGATCGAGGAGTGCGCGCAGCTCAGCGAGCGAGAAGTCGCCGCACGACGGCACCTGGCGCCCGCCCCCTTCGCCCAGGCGCGCCCGCGCCGCGGCAATCACGCGATCGGCCGCGCCCTGCTCGGACGGCCCCGATGTGACCAGTACGCGGCGCCGCGAATCCGCGGACGCGAGCGCGGCCACCAGCTCGACGAAATGCGCCAACGGCCAGCGGCGGAACGGATTGCCGGCGCTCACGTGGATGACCACCAGCCGATCCTCAGCGGTGACACCCTCACGCTTCAGGCGTTCCCCCACGGCGGCGGCGGTGGCTTCGTCGATCGGCATTTCCACCGGTTGATGTGTGCGATCCGGCGCCGCGATGCCGAGCGGCGCCAGCAGGTCCCACTGGTTTTCGACCGAGTGGCGCGCACGCAGCTCTCGCGGCCGGGCAATCTGCCGCGTGTACATCCAGCCGCGGCCAGCGATTTGATAGCCGAACCGTTGCGGTGCGCCGCTCAGCCAGGTGAGCAGCGACGCGCGGGGGCCGCCATGAAAGTCGATCGCCACATCGAAGCGGGCGGCGTGCAGGCGCCGTCCAAGCGCGAGGTCGTCGAGCAGCCCTCGAAGGCCGCGCCGCCGCGGCGCGACGATCACCTCGTTCAGGTGTCGGTTGCCCGCGACGATCGGTGCCGCCGCGGGCTCGACGATATAGGTAAGGGACGCGTCAGGGAATTGTTGCCGGATGGCACGGATGGCAGGAGTGGTGAAGACGACGTCGCCAATCTGCCGCAGCCGGACGAGGAGGATGCGATTACACAATTCACTCTTCGATGGTGGCTTCGTCGATCAGCATGACCGGTATGTCGTCCTTGATCGGATACACCCGGTTGCAAGTCGCGCATTTCAGCGCGGTGCCGTTCTTGACCAGCGCGACCGGAGTTTTACAGTTGGGACAGGCAAGAATCTCGAGCAGTTCCTGGTCCACGGGCATGCCCCGAATATATGACACCTTCGCGCTTTTGTGGAACAATTCGGTCCATGAAGTGCGCAGTCCTCATGGTGGCGTGCGGCGTCTCGCTCTTACTCGCGGCAGACGCCCACGCCGGTGTGCAGGGACCATCGCGAGCGCAGCGGCCCGCTTCGGCGGCCGCGTCGACCGACAAGGTCGCCGACGCTTACGCCCAGTTCATGCTCGGCCACCGACTGGAAGAGAACGAGGACGAGCCGGCGGCAATCGCCGCCTACAAGCGCGCGATGACGCTCGACCCCAACGCCGCGGAAATTCCCGCGCAGCTTGCGAGCCTGTATCTGAAGCAAAGCAAGGCGCAGGAGGCGATGAGCGCGGCGGAAGCAGCCTTGAAGATCGCGCCGGGCAACCGCGACGCCAACCGCGTGCTCGGAACCCTGTATGCCGCTCTCTCGGAGAGCGGGCAGGATCCCGCCACCGGTCGCCGTAGCGCCGACAAGAACGACGCCAACCTCGCGAAAGCGATTCAGCATTTCGAGCGCGCTCTCGACGGAGCCGTCGCCGAATCCGATCCGAACGTGCGCGCCACGCTGGCCCGCCTCTACGTGCGCAGCAACGCCTACGACAAGGCGATTCCGCTGCTCACCGATCTCGTCAACGAGGAGGCCGGTTGGCAGGACGGTCCGCTGATGCTGGTCGAGGCGTTCGCGGGAGCGGGCCGCAATCGCGATGCCATCGCGTGGCTCGAAGAGCGGACGCCCGCCGACCCTCGTCTGCTGCCGGCCCTCGCCGACTTCTACGAGCGCGAACGGCGCTGGTCGGACGCGGCCGAGACCTACGGCAAAGCGCTCGCGCGCGCGCCCCGCGACGGCGCGCTGATCATGCGCTATGCCTCGGCGCTGATGAACGCGGGCGGCCACGACAATCTCGAGAAGGCGCGGACGGCGCTCACCGAAATGGCCGCGGCGCGCGCGAGCGATGCCCGTGCACTCTATCTGCTGTCGCAGGCGCAGCGTCGGCTGGGCGAGTTCAAGGAGGCGGAGGTGTCGGCGCGCAAAGTCATCGCGCAGAACGTCCGTAGCCCGTGGGGCTACTACGCCCTCGCCGAAGCGCTCGAGGCGCGCCGCCAATATCAATCGGTGGTCGACGAGCTTGCGCCGGTGGTCGCCGCCAACCGCGGCAAGTCGGGCGACGACACGTTCGATGTCGGAATCCTGCTGCCGCATCTCGGCTTTGCCTACCAGGAAGTCGGCCAGCACGACAAGGCGATCGCCACCTTCGAGGACGCGCGCAAGCTGTCGCCAACCGATCCCGCCGTCGCCGGCTACCTGATTGACGCGAACATCGCCGCCAAGAAATACGCGGCGGCCATCGATGTCGCGAAATCGGCGCTGGTCCAGCATCCCAACGACCTCCGGCTCGCACGCCTCGAGGCCCAGGCGTTGGGCCACAGCGGCAAGGCGGACGAGGGCATCGCGCTGCTCGAAGCGGTGTTGAAGCAGCACACCGACGAACCGGCCGCCTATATTTCGCTCGCACAGGCCTACTCCGACGCGGCCCGCGGCGCCCAGGCCGTGAAGGTGCTGCAGGACGCGCAGGGCAAGTTTCCGTCGGACGATGGCATCGCGTTCGAGCTCGGATCGACCTTCGACAAGCAGAAGAAGTTCGCCGAAGCGGAATCCGCGTTCCGCCAGGTGCTCGCTCGCGATCCCGAGAATGCGCTGGCGCTGAACTACCTCGGTTACATGCTGGCCGAGCGCGGCGAACGCCTGGACGAGTCGGTCAGCTATCTGAAGAAAGCGCTGCAGGTCGAGCCCGAGAACCCGTCGTATCTCGACAGCCTCGGCTGGGCCTACTTCAAGGCCGACAAGCTCGATCTCGCGGAGACCAACCTGAAGCGCGCCGCCGATCAGCTCAAGACCAATTCGGTGATTCAAGAGCACTACGGTCAGGTGCTGTTCCGTCTCGGACGCTACGACGAAGCCATCGCCGCCTGGACGCGTGCGCTTGCCGGCGACGGCGATTCCATCGACAAGGCCGACGTCGACAAGAAGATCAAGGCCGCGAAGCAGAAGCTCCCCAGGAAGTGAAGGGTTCAACCCGAAGGCCACCAAGGACACGAAGGTTCGTCTTTCGTGTTCTTCGGGTTGAACGGCTCGCACTGTTTCTGCCGGTCGTCGCGACAATATCCTGCGGCGCGCCGCTGATGAAGTTGCCGGCCGGACCCGGCACGCCCGCCCCCGATGCCGTCGAGGTGCTGGCACAGGCCAGCATGGCATGCCGGGGAATCCGGACCCTCACCGCCGAAGTGGCGGCCAGCGGCAAGGTCAACGGCCAGCGCGTTCGCGTGCGGCTCTCGGTCGGCGTCGCAGCGCCTGCTTCGGCGCGCATCGAAGCGGTGGCTCCGTTCGGTGCGCCATTGTTCATCCTCGCCTCACAAGACGACGACACGACACTGCTGCTGCCGCGCGATGATCGCGTACTGCAGCACGGCCGTTCGAGGGAAGTGCTGGACGCGGTGGTCGGCGTGCCGCTCGATGCAGCGGCCCTTCGCACGTTGCTGACCGGCTGTCTTCCTGAGGCAGCCGCAGGCGGGACGTTGACGGAAGCGGGTCCCCAATGGCGGCTCCTGCATGCGCTCCGCGGCGATGGTCGCGACGACATCTATCTGCATCGCGCAGGCGGCGCTTCGCAATCATGGCAGGTCGCCGCGATGGTCCGGACGAGAGTGGAGGACGTCGGCGGTGGCAGTTTGCGTGAAAATGCCGCCTGGCTGGCCGAGTATGGTGATCGTGCGAATGGATTGCCGCGCTCCGTGCGTCTCGTCAGCGTCGATGAGAACGGCCATCCCAACAACGCGTTCGATCTGACATTGGCGCTGTCCCAGGTGGAAACCAACGTGTCGCTCGGCCCCGAGGTTTTTCGCGTCGCCGCTCCGCGAACCGCCACACCGATTACCCTTGATGAGCTCCGTCATGCGCGTCCGGGCGTTCGCGAAAATTAACCGTTCGCTGCGCGTGCTCGGCATGCGTCGCGACGGTTATCACGAGCTGCGGACCATCTTCCAGTCCATCGCGCTGCACGACACGTTGACGATTCGATCGACGCGCGGACCGTTTCTGTTGACGTGCGACGATCCCGTTTGCCCGGCCGACGACACGAATCTCGTGACCCGGGCGGCGGCGCGGATGTGGACGGCGTCTGGACACCGTGGGTCGCCGCGGGGTGTGGCGATCGATCTGCGCAAGCGCATTCCGATGCAGGCGGGCCTCGGCGGCGGCAGCAGCGACGCCGCAGCGACTCTTCGCGTGCTGGCGCGGCGCTGGCGCATCGGAGAGGTGCAGGTGCGCGCCGCCGCCGTTGCGCTCGGCGCCGACGTGTCCTATTTCCTCGAGGGCGGCACCGCGCTCGGCCTGGAGCGCGGCGATCTCCTGTTTCCGCTCATCGATTCGCCGCGCGAATGGGTGGTGCTCGTGCTTCCGGACTTTGGTGTCAGCACCAAGGAGGCCTTCGCCTGGTTTGACCGCGGCCACCGCGCGCCGCGCGCGAGGGTCGCGCCTGATGAGATGGTCAACGATCTCGAGGCTCCGGTGGTCGCCCGCCACCCGGAGATCGGCCGTATCATTTCCGCACTTGGTCGCGCCGGCGCGTCGACCGCGGCAATGTCCGGCAGCGGTTCGGCGGTATTCGGCCTCTTTTCTTCACGCCTGCACGCGCTGCGCGCCGCGAAGCGGCTGGCGCCACTGTTGGGGCGCGTCCTCGTGACAAAGACGCTCAACCGTCAGACCTACCAGAGACTTGCCGCCACATAAGCCCATCGGATAAACTCACGGTTTGCGCCGCATGCTTTAGGCCACTCCTGAAGTCAGCTTCATCAATTACGGGATAGGCGCGGGAAATTCAGTGGGGCGTCGCCAAGTGGTAAGGCGCGGGTCTTTGGATCCCGTATTCGAAGGTTCGAATCCTTCCGCCCCAGCCAACTTCGCGGGGGGCTGTTGCAGGTCCGATGGGTGATCCCTTCATGGCGACAGGGTTCGGCGAACTGAAAGTGTTTTCGGGCAGCGCCCACCAGGAGCTCACGCGTGAAATCGCCGCGTTTCTGGGGGTGAACCTGGGCCAGGCGCGACTGCGCCGGTTTCCTGATTCGGAGGTCTCGTTTCAGATTGACGAGAACATCCGCGGCACCGACGTGTTCATCGTCCAGCCGACGAGCAATCCGGTCGATCAGCACCTGATGGAGCTGATGATCATGATTGACGCGTTCAAACGCTCGTCGGCGTCGCGGATTACTGCGGTGCTGCCCTATTACGGCTACGCGCGGCAGGATCGCAAGGACAAGCCGCGTGTCCCGATTTCGGCCAAGCTGGTGGCCAACGTGTTGAGCGCCGCCGGCACCAACCGTGTGCTGACGATGGACCTGCACAAGGCGCAGATCCAGGGGTTCTTTGACATTCCGGTCGACCACCTGTTCGCGGCCCCTGTGATCATCGACTACCTGGCGCGGCTCGACTATCCGAAGCTGACGCTGGTCTCGCCGGACGCGGGCGGCGCCGAACGCGCCCGCGCCTACGCGAAACGGCTCGACGCGGAACTCGCCATCATCGACAAGCGCCGCAGCGACGATGGCACGGCGGAAGTGATGAACGTGATCGGCGCCGTCGAGGGCCGGACCTGCATCCTGCAGGACGACATCATCGACACCGCGGGCACGATTACCAAGGGCGCGACGGCGCTCAAGGTGAACGGGGCGGGGCGGATCATCGCCTGCGCCGTGCACGGCGTGCTGTCGGGGCTGGCGATCGAACGGATTGAGAAGTCGCCGATCGACAAGCTGATCGTGACCAACACGATTCCGCTGTCGTCGGCGGGGGCAGCCTGCAGCAAGGTGGTCGTGCTCTCGGTGGCGCGGCTGCTCGGACAGGCGATCAAAAGCATTCACGAGGAGACGTCGGTCTCTTCGCTGTTTGTGTAGATTCTAGAAACCAGGAGCTGGGAGCGAGCCATGGAAGCTGTACTCGAAGCGCAGGCGCGTGACACGTTCGGAAAAAATGAAGCCCGGCGCACGCGCCGCGGTGGCCAGGTGCCGGGCGTGCTCTACGGCGGCGACGGCAAGGGCGCGACGCCGATTGCGGTGCCGCCCAAGGCGCTGCTGAAAATCCTGCACTCGGAGTCGGGCCAGAACACGCTGATCTCGCTCAAGCTCGCGGGTGCGGGCGACAACCGCGTGCTGGTCAAGGACTATCAGGTCGATCCGATCACGCATGAAGTCCTGCACGTCGACTTCCTGAAGATCGCGATGGACAAGCTGCTGCAGGTGACCATCCCGGTCATCGTCCATGGCGAGCCCAAAGGCGTGAAGCAGCAGGGGGGCATTCTCGAGTTCATCCGTCGTGAAATCGTCATCGAAGTGCTGCCGGCCGACATTCCCGAGCACATCGACGTCGACGTGACCGAACTGATGCTGCACCAGGGTGTGCGGGTGCGCGACGTTGCGACCAATGCGAAGTGGAAGCCGGTCAGCGAACCGGATCTGATGCTCGTCCACGTCATCATGCCGAAGGTCGAGGAAGTCGCCGCGCCGGCTGACGCCGCGGCCACCGTCGCCGCCACGCCGGCTGAGCCCGAAGTGATGAAGAAGGGCAAGAAGGACGAGGAAGAGGGCGAGAAGAAGGACGAGAAGAAGAAGGACGAGAAGAAGAAATAGGCAATGGCAGAACGCGGAATGCAAATGGCTGACTGATCTCAGAATTTGCACGAGCAGCAATGAAGGCGATTGTCGGGTTGGGAAATCCCGGTGCGGAATACGCCGGGACGCGGCATAACGTCGGATTCGATGTCGTGGACGAGCTGGCGCGACGCTGGGCCGTAACCCTGCGGAAGTGGAAGGCGGCCGCGGATCTGGCGATGGTCAAAGCGCACGACGTCGTGTTGGTCGAGCCGAAGACGTTCATGAACGAGAGTGGCCTCGCGGTCGGCGCGGTCATGGCGTTTTACCGGATTCAGCCCCCCGACGTCCTGGTGATCGTCGATGAGGTTCAGCTGCCGCTGGGGAAGCTGCGATTGCGATGGTCGGGATCGGCCGGAGGCCACAACGGTCTCAAGTCGGTCATTGCGCACGTAGGGCGGGATTTTCCCCGCTTGCGAATCGGTGTGGAGCGCGGCCATCCGGAATCGATGCTCCGCAACCACGTGCTTTCGAGGTTCCCGCCCGGCGAGCGTGGAGTCGTCGCGCGTGCGGTGAGCCGGGCGGCAGATGCCGCCGAGACGTTCGTCAGCGAGGGAGTGCAGGTGGCGATGAACCGGTTCAACGTCGACGAGGACGATTTAGAATCTGAAATCTGACATCAAATCTGCAATCTGAACTCTAAATCTGCAGTCCTGATGATGTTCATCGCGCCGGGATCGAGGCGGTGATGAACGGGTGCAACGGCGGCGATCCGGCAACAATCGAATAGTCCCGAACGAGGGACACCTTGCCACCGCGTTGGTGGCCCCGCCAAGGCGCGCAGCGCGACGCGGGTCCTGAAGGAGCAGCAATGGCAGATCGACAGTACGAGCTCGTTTACATCCTCCCACCGGACTCGACCGAACAGCAGATCGGCGAAGTCCAGACCCAGATCGAGGAAGTCGTCTCGCGGCTGCACGGCCAGATCGCGGCCACCGACAACTGGGGCCGCAAGCGTCTGGCTTACGAGATCGCGCGCCACAAGGAGGGCTTCTACGTCCTCCAGACCATCAATGGCAGCGGCGAGCTGATGAAGGAGCTCGACCGTCGGCTGAAGGTGATGGACATCGTCATTCGCCAGATGATCGTGCGCGTCGACGAAGAGAAGAAGGTCGTCGATCGCACGCAGACGAAGCGGCGCACCAGCTCGGAGCGCCGGCGGGTGAAACGCGGCCTGCCGCCGCAGCGTCAGCCGGGTGAAGGGCGCCCCGCCGGCGAGCCCGACGATCAGGACGACGATCGATTCGAAGCAGGGGAGGTTTAAGCCATGCCATTCGGACAAGGACGATCGGGCGGTGGACGCGGCCGCGCCGGCGACAAGAAACCAGGCGACAAGGAAAAAGGACAGCGCCGCACGCTGTTCCGCCGCCGCAAGGTCTGCAAATTCTGCGCGGACAAGATCGACGACATCAACTACAAGGACGTGAAGCTGATCGGGCCGTTCGTGCCGGAGCGCGGCAAGATTCTGCCGCGGCGCATTTCCGGCACCTGCGCCAAGCACCAGCGCAAGCTGCAGACGGCGATCAAGCGCGCCCGGCAGATCGCGCTCATCCCGTATGTTACGGAGTGAGATTGTAGATTTCAGAGTTCAGATTTCGGATTGATTTCAGATTTTACTTTGGATTGATTCGGCGCCCATTCCCCAATCTGAAATCTGATTTCTACAATCTGACATTTTTCGAGGACCACCATGGAAGTGATACTGCGAGAGCACGTCGACAATCTCGGCCGCCGCGGCGACCTGGTGAAGGTGGCGGATGGCTACGCACGCAATTACCTGTTGCCGCGCCAGATGGCCCTGTTGGCCACCGCGGGCAACAAGAAAGTCATCGAACGCGAGAAGGAAAAGTTCGACGCCAAAGAAGCCGAGGAACAGAAGGGCGCACAAGCGATCGCCGACCGTATGGCTCATGTCGAGATCGAAATCGCGCGAAGGGTAGGCGAAACCGACGCGCTGTTCGGCTCGGTGACCAACGCGGACATCGGTGAGGCGCTCGCCGCCAAGGGCTTCGAGATCGATCGCCGCAAAGTGCAGCTCCACGAACCGATCAAGAAGCTCGGCGAGTTCACGGTACCGGTCAAGCTTCACCGCGACGTCACCGTCAGCTTGAAGGTGAAGGTTGTCGCGGAAGGAAAATAGCCGTTAGTCGTCGGTCGTGAGCTACCCATCGACGGCCGGAGATCATTTTGCTCCGGCCGTTTTTTTTCGGCTACACTGCTTTCTCCCGCCACGCCGATGCCTGAAGCCGTCGCCGAACGAACGTTGCCGCACAACCTCGAGGCGGAGCGATCCGTCCTCGGCGCCATCCTGCTGCACAACGACGCATTCAACCTCGCCGCCGAGGTCATCGACTCGAACGATTTCTTCCGCGACGCCCACCGCCGCATCTTCGACAAGATGGTCAAGCTGGCGGAACGCAACGATGCGATTGATCTGGTCACGCTGAAGGAAGAGCTCGGGCGCTCCGGCGATCTCGACGAGGTCGGCGGACCGGCCTACATCTCCGCGCTCATCGACGGCGTGCCGCGCTCGACCAACGTCGAACACTATGCGCGGATCATCAAAGAGAAGGCCACCCTCCGGAATCTGATCTTCTCGGCGAACAAGATTCTCGCCACCGCCTATGCCGGCGAAGACGAGGCCGACCTCATCCTCGACCAGGCCGAGCACGCGATCTTCGCGATCGCCGACGACAAGGTGCGCGACGGCTTCGTGTCGCTGCGCGACCTGGCGCAGGGCAGCCTCGACACCATCGAGAAGCTGCACTCCCGCAAGGAGCTCGTCACCGGCGTGCCGACCGGCTTCACCGACCTCGACGAGATGACGTCGGGACTGCAGCCGTCGGATCTCGTCATCATCGCCGCCCGCCCGTCAATGGGCAAGACCAGCCTGGTGCTGAACATCGCGCAGCACGTCGGCACCAGGACCGACATGACCGTCGGCATCTTCAGCCTCGAGATGTCGAAGGAGCAGCTGTTCCTGCGCATGCTCACCGGCGAGGCGCGCATCGACGCGCACCGGCTGCGCGGCGGGTTTCTCGGCGAGCGCGACTGGGGACGGCTGTCGCAGGCGATCGGCACCCTGAGCGAAGCGAAGATCTTCATCGACGACACCCCTTCGATCGGTGTGCTCGAGATGCGCGCCAAGTGCCGGCGCCTGGCGTCGGAGCATGGCCTGCACCTGGTCGTCATCGATTACGTCCAGCTGATGCAGGGGCGCGGCAGGTTCGAGAACCGCACGCTGGAGCTGGGGTCGATCTCGCGGTCGCTGAAAGGTCTCGCCAAGGAGCTGCGCGTGCCGATTGTGCTGCTCTCGCAGTTGAGCCGCGCGCCGGAGTCACGCTCCGATCACCGGCCCCAGCTCTCGGACCTGCGTGAGTCGGGTGCGCTCGAGCAGGACGCCGACGTGGTGACGTTCATCTATCGCGAAGAGATGTACATGGACAAGAGCCAGCCGCCGACCGATTCGCAGGGCGTCGCTGAATTGATCATCGCCAAGCAGCGCAACGGTCCGACCGGCGTGGTCAAGCTCGCGTTCATCCGCGAGTTCACCCGCTTCGAGAACCTCGCCGCCGGCTGACGCGCCGCCGGCGTCGGCCGGCGCGTGCGACGACGTTACAATCAGCTGGCATGATCCGGCCCACCGTCGCGCGGGTGAACATCGCCGCGCTCAAATCCAACTACCGCCACATCGTCGAGTACCTGGCAGCCGACCACGCGGTCCGCACGCCGGGGGTGATTGCTGTCGTCAAGGCGAATGCCTACGGGCACGGCGCCGGACAGGTGGCGACGGCGCTGGAAGACGCGGGCGCCGACCTGCTGGCGTGCGCCGATATCGAAGAGGGTATCGCGCTGCGCGCGGCCGGGGTGAAGGCCGACATCCTCGTGTTCGGCGCGCTGAGCGTGAGCGATCTCGACGGCCTGTTCGACGGCCGGCTGACGCCGACCATCTCGACGCCGGGCGCGGCCATGGCGGTGCAGGCCGCGGCGGCGCGCTACAAGCAGACGTTGCGCTATCACCTGAAGCTCGATACCGGGATGAATCGGCTCGGCTTCCGCGCCGACAATATCCGCCGCACGCTGCCCGACCTGTTGGCGAGCCCGAACCTCGAACTCGCCGCCGTCTACACCCATTTCGCGACCGCCGACGATCCCGAATCGCCGCTGTTCGTCGACCAGCGGGTGCGCTTCGAGACCGCGCTCAACCAGATCGGTGGGAACCGCGGAGCCCGCCAAGATCGCGGAGAAGCGCTCTTGTCGGCGCGCTCCGCGATCGCTGCGGTGCCTGCCTATTCCGTGCACGCCGCCAACAGCGCTGCGCTGCTGCGCGACGCGCGGGTCTGGTACGATCGCGTCCGCCCCGGGCTGCTGCTCTACGGAATTGTGCCGCCGCCGCTCGCGTCCACCGTGGCGCTGACGCCGATCATGACGCTCTCGAGCCGGGTGGTCGCGGTCAAGGGCGTTCGCTCCGGCGAGGGTGTCGGATACGGCGTCCGGTTCCACGCCGAGCGACCGACCACGATCGCCATCGTTCCGGCCGGCTACGCCGACGGCCTCGATCTGCGGCTCGCTGGCCGCGGTTCGGTCCTGATCCGCGGCCGCCGCGCGCCGATTGTCGGCGCCGTCAACATGGACATGCTGATGGCCGATGTCACCGGCCTCGACGTCTCGCCCGGCGACGAAGTGGTCATCATCGGCTCGCAGGGTGCCGATCGCATCGACGTGCGCGAAATGGCGGCCCGGATCGGCACGATCCCGTACGAGATTCTGTGCAGGATCGGCAGCCGGATCCAACGCCTCTACACCAATGATCAGATAATCACATGACCGATCAGACGTGATCGAATGAGCCAATGATTCGATGAGCAAATCCCCGAAAACCGTATTTGTCTGCCAGGAATGCGGATCGCAGTCGCCGAAATGGCTCGGCCGTTGTGCCGATTGCGGAGCATGGAACGCGCTGGTGGAGGAGCGGGCGCAGCCCGACATCGCGGCCTCGGGTGGTGGCGGCCCTCACCGCTACGCCATCGGGGGGCCCGCCGGCGCGGCGCAGCTCTACGCCGACATCGAGATCGAACAGCACGCACGCCTCACCACCGGCATCGACGAATTCGATCGGGTGCTCGGCGGCGGCGTCGTGCCCGGGTCGTTGATCCTGCTCGGCGGCGAGCCTGGCATCGGCAAGTCGACACTGTTGCTCCAGGCCGCCGCAAATATGGCGAACTCGGTCGGACCGGTCCTCTACAGCTCCGGCGAGGAATCCGAACACCAGATCAAGTCGCGCGGTGAACGGCTCAACGTCGGACAGGCGCCGTTGTATCTCCTGGCCGAAACCTGCCTCGAGCGGATTCTCGAAGAGATCGCGAGTATCAAGCCGGCGCTGGTGATTGTCGATTCGGTGCAGACGATCTTCTCCCTGAAGTTCCAGTCGGCGCCCGGCAGCATCGGACAGGTGCGGGAAGCGGCGACGCAGCTGCTGTTCACGGCGAAGGGGCAGAACATCCCGACCTTTCTCGTCGGGCACATCACGAAGGATGGCAGCCTCGCCGGCCCGAAGGCGCTCGAGCACGTGGTGGACACGGTGTTGTATTTCGAGGGCGAACGTCATCACAGCCATCGCGTGGTCCGCGCCGTGAAGAACCGCTTCGGCGCGGCCAGCGAGCTCGGTGTCTTCGAGATGACCTCCAGCGGCCTGCGTCCGGTGCCCAACCCGTCGAAGATGTTTCTTGCCGAGCGTCCGATCAACGCACCGGGATCGGCGGTGCTGTGCTCGGTGGAGGGCTCACGCCCGATCCTGGTCGAGGTCCAGGCGCTGGTCAGCTCCAGCACCTACGGCAACGCGCGCCGCATGGCGAGCGGCATCGACCAGCAGCGCCTGACGCTGCTGCTCGCGGTGCTGGAAAAGCGCGCCGGCCTGAATTTGATCGGCGACGACGTCTTCGTCAACATCGCCGGCGGGATGACGGTTGACGAGCCGGCGTCCGATCTCGGCGTGCTGGCGGCCATCGCCTCGAGCGTCCGCAACCGCGTGATCCCGGCGACCACCGCGATGTTCGGCGAGGTCGGACTCGCCGGCGAGGTCCGCGGCATCTCACAGGCGCCGCTGCGCATTCGCGAAGCGGCCCAGATGGGCTTCCGCCGCTGCATCATGCCCGAAGCGAACATCGATCCCGCCGACCGGGGCCAGCTGGCTGGCGATTGCGAGCTGATCGGCGTCCGTACGGTGGGCGAGGCGCTCGAGATGTTGTTGAGCTAGCGGGCCGATCGAATCATTGCGCCCCGTTTCAGCCAGGCGCACAATCGAACCGCGCGACAACACCGGGAGGTCCCATGAAACGCACTCCTGCGGCGGCGTTGGCGGCGGTACTCCTCCTTCCTCTTTCGCTTCGCGCCCAGCCCCCCGACTTCTCCGGCAGCTGGACCATGGATCCGGTGCGCAGCCAGTCGGCCCAGCAGGGCGAACCGTTCAAGCAGGTCAGCTTCGCGATCACTCAGAGCGTCGGTCAGGTCCGCATCGACACGACGCGAGGCAACGAAAAGGAGAGCGTGCTGTATCCGCTGACGAAGTCGCGCGCCTCATCGAACCCAGGGGGGTCGGGCCAGTCCGAGGCGTATTGGGACGGCGAGAAGCTCGTGACGGTGACTCAGCGCACGGTCAGCGGTCAGACCGTCACGGTCAGGGAAGTGCGGACGCTCAACCCCGGCGGCGCCGACATGACGGTCGAGACGACGGTAATCGTGCAGCATGGCTACTCGATGCCCGGGGCCAAGAATTACGGTAACTCCACGGACGTCTTCACGAGAACGAAGCCTTAGCCCGTCAGAAACGAGCCACGCGCGCGCCTCGTGACAATTGGTGATATGTTTTCCGCGGGGCTCTTGCCGCGGCTCCTTCCTACTTCTTCATAGAGGCGGCCAATTCATAACGGGGTTGCCCCTATGGCGTGGTTTGCGCTCGGTCGGATCATGTTCGTGGTGGTGGTGGCGTATGCAGCGGCACTGCTGCAGCCGCTCGCCGTCGGCCTGTTCGTCAACGTCGCGTTCGGACTCGCGTTGGCGGGTCTGGTGGTTCTGTTCGAAAGCCGTCTCCGGGAGACCGCCGTCACCCGCGTCTTCGGAGCGCTCATCGGCTGCGCGGTCGGGCTTGGAATCGCTCATCTCATCACGACCGGCCTGTTCTGGGCCGACAGCGGCGATCGCCGCGTCGAGTTTCTGCATAGCTTCGTCCTGATCGCGCTGCCCTATCTCGGCCTCGTCGTCGGGGGCAAACAGGGCGAGTGGCTCGAGCCGGCGCGGCTCGTGACGTTGTTTCGCGCCGCTGGCCCGCAGCGCCGCTACAAGATTCTCGACACCAGCGTCATCATCGACGGTCGCGTCGCCGACGTCTGCGAGACCGGCTTTGTCGACGGCACGCTGGTCATTCCGCAGTTCGTGCTCAAGGAGCTGCAGTTGGTTGCCGATTCGGGCGACTCGCTCAAGCGCAACCGCGGGCGCCGCGGCCTCGATATCCTGCAGAAGATCCAGAAGATGTCCGGCATCGAAGTCGTGATCTCCGACATGGATTTCCCCGACGTGAAGGAGGTCGACCTCAAGCTGATCGAGCTCGCGCGCGCGCTGCAGGGAAAGATCGTCACCAACGACTTCAACCTGAACAAGGTGGCGCAGCTGCGCGGCGTCGACGTCCTCAACGTCAACGAGCTGGCCAACTCGCTGAAGCCGGTAGTGCTGCCCGGCGAGATCATGAAGGTGTTCATCCTCAAGGAAGGCAAGGAATACAACCAGGGCGTCGCCTATCTCGACGACGGGACGATGGTGGTCGTCGACAACGCGCGCAAAATGATCAGCAAGACGATCGACATCGTCGTCACCAGCGTGCTGCAGACCACGGCGGGCAAGATGATCTTCGGCCGCTACATCGAAGCCGGCATGGGTGCGAGTATGCCGGCGCCGGCCGCAGCCGCGGTGCCGGAGCGGGTCAGAACCGCGGCGCCGGCGGCGCCGCCCGTACCGCAGCAGACGTAGCAATTCACAATTTACAATTGTGAATTGTGAATTGTAAATTGTGAGAGTTCCTCCGTATCACTGGTGGCGGACGGTTTTCTATCTCATTCCCGCCATCACCCTCTACACTCTCGTCCTCGGCGCTACATCGTTGGTATCGAGCCTGTTCGATCGCCGCGGCTATGTCGCGCACCGCTGTGCGCGCGCGTGGTCGTGGTTGATCCTGAAGACGACCGGCGTCCGCGTCACGGTTGAAGGGCTCGATCGCATCACCCCGGGCACGACCTACGTGTTCGTGTCCAACCATCAGAGCATTTACGACACGCCCGTCATCTTCGCGTCGTTGCCATACCAGCTCCGGATCATCGCCAAGGCATCGCTGGCGCGGTTCCCGGTTCTCGGCTGGCACCTGCGGCGAGGCGGCCACCTGTTCGTGGATCGACGGCACCCCGATCGCGGCGGCATTCTGCGGCGCTGGCGGGCGCTGGTGTCCGAGGGGCTGTCGCTGATCATCTACGCCGAGGGGACGCGCAGCCCCGACGGTCGCGTGGCGAGATTCAAGGCCGGCAGCTTCCTGCTCGCGATCGAAGCCGGGCTTCCGATCGTACCGGTGGCGGTGATCGGCACGCGCCAGGTCATGCCGAAGAATCGTCTGCGCACCGAGCCGGCAGACGTCACGCTGATCGTCCACGATCCCATCCAGCCGCCGGCGCTCGAGGCGCCGACGCCGGGCGATGCCAAAGTGCTGGCCGAACAGGTCCACGACATCGTCGCGGCCGCCGTCGAACAGCGACAAGTCAGCGCGGTGTAGAGCGGAGTGACGTCCCTGGTGCTTTGTTCTATGGTTCCTGGTCGGCCCCTGGTCCGGAGTCCGCGCTGCGCTGGCCGGACACCAAGGACATCGGAGCGACCGAGGTGAACGAAGGCCCAAGGTCAGGTTCGGTTGATCAGATTTCGCCGGCAGGCCTGCAGCGCGGGAACGACCGTGGCCGCCAGCGCGAGGACAATCATCAGTGCGCTCGACGCGGCGAGCGGCGCGGCGATGGCGCCGGCAAAGCCGACGAAGGTCGCGGCGAGCAGTCGCAGCACCGCGAAGGCCGTGGCGGTGCCGGTTACCGCGCTGAGGATCACCAGCCGGCCGATGCGCGCGATCTCGGCCACGAACAGCTGCTTCGGCTCTGCGCCAAATGTCAGCCGGATGCGCAGTTCCCGCCGGCGTTCCTGCACCGACTGGCTGCCCACTGCGTAGATGCCAGCCGACGAGAGCATCAGCACGGCCACTGCGAACACGCCAAGCAGTGTCACCGCCAGCAGCTTCGCGCCGAGCGCCGCCAGCTGCGTCTGGGTCAGCATCTCAGGTTCGTAGACGGGAATGCTTGGGTCGACGTCGCGGACGGCTGCGGTCACCTTTGCGAGCGCCTGCAGAGGATCAAGCGTCTTCAGCGCGATCGCCGCGGCGGCAGGTGGTCGCTGCGCGATCGGCAGAAACACGGCGGGCTGGGAGCGCCCTTCGCCCGCCATGGGTTGAACGTCGCCGGCGACGCCGACGACAATCGCTCCATTCGCGTCCCGGCCGGGGCCAAGCGCGACGCGTCGTCCGAGTGCCAGGGAGCCGGGCCAGAGCCGCTGCGCCAGCGAGCGCGACACGATGGCGACAGCCGGTCTGGTGCGATCGTCGGTGTCCGTGAAGAGGCGCCCTTCGAGGACCGGCACGCTGAGGACGTGGAAAAAACCTGGGCTGACCATCATCACGGTCGCGTCCAGGCTGGCCAGGTGACTTGCTGTCTGCGCCGATTCGGCCGACACGATCACGGTCGGAAGCGCACCGACTGGTAGCGCCGAGGTCAGCGCGACGGCACTGATACCGGGTGTCTGGGCCACTCGATGAAGAATCCGCGAGTAGGTATCGGCGCCGGTTCGCGCGGCCGTATCTATCGACGGCAGCGCGATTCTCGCCGTCCAGACGCCGACGGAACGGTAGCCGGGATCACGGCGGACCGCGTCGCGCAGACTGGACCAGGCCGATCCGGCCACGCCGAGCACGACGACGGCGAGCACCATTTGCAGGATCACGAAAGCGTCGCGCCAGCCGTGCCGTCGCACCGAGCCGGTGCGCGTGTCGCCGCGCTTGAGGAGCGCTGCCGGATCGACCGACGCCGCGCGCAGCGCCGGCACGACGCCGATCAGCAGCCCGCAGGTCACGGCGCAGGCCGCGGCGGTCGCGATGACGCGCCTGTCGAGGATGACGCGCGCCTCGGCGGGGACGTAGCCGAACGGAATCAAGGACAGCAGCTGTGGGAGCAGCAGCGCGGCGGCCATCGCACCGAGCACACCGCCGGCGATGCCAATAGTCGTGCTCTCGATCAGCAACTGCCGCGCGAGCTGAGCGGCGGATCCGCCGATCGCTCGTCGGATGGCCAGCTCGCTTTCGCGTGCCATTCCCTTGGCCATCATGGCATTGGCAAGATTTGCGGTCGCGACGAGCAGGACGAGAGCGACGGCGGCCAGCAGCATGTACAGCGTGGGTCGCAGATCACGCAGCACGTCATTGACCAATGTGGTGATACCAATGCCGAGGCCGACGTACTCAGGCTGATCCGGATGATCCTCGCCCATGCGGGCGGCCAGCAGCCGCAGCCGCGACGCCGCCAGGTCGATCGAGACGTCCGGCCGCAGTTGCGCTTGCACGTAGTAGCGCCGATCGCCGCGTGTGGCGCCGCGCTCGAGCGCAAGCGGCATCCACAAGTCGCGGCCCCAGAACACGAACGACCGCGGCATCACGCCGACGATGACGTAGTCGACGTCTGCGACGCGCAGCGTCCGACCGACCGCGTCGAGGTTGGCACCCAGCCGCATCTGCCAGAAGCGATAGCTGACTACGACGACTGGCGGCGCGCCGGGACGCGCGTCTGCGTCGGTGAGCGGGCGGCCGGCAAACGCCGGGACACCGAGCATTCCGAACGCGTTGGGCGTGATAATCGCGGCGCGTACGCGCTCCGCATGTCCCGCGTTGGTGAGGTTGACGTTCCTGGCATCGCCCGCGATCACGTGCGCGAAGATGTTCCGGGCTTGTCGCAGGTCCTCGATCTCCGGCACCGACCAGAGCGAGAAGTCGCTGCGCCCCTCGATGGGATAGGTCCCGCGCACAGTGACGATGCGGTCATAGCCCTGGTACGGCCACGGCTCGATCAGTGTGCCCTTGACGATCGCAAACAGCGTGGCGGCGAGACTGATGCCCAGCGCGACGATGGCGACGCAGGCCGCCGTGAACAATCGATTGCGGCGCAGGAACCTGATCGCGATGCGGACGTCGTGAAGCAGCGTGAACATCGTGTGGCGCTTTCGCAAGGCTGGTGCCGCGCCGTGGCGATGATTTCGCCCGGCTGGAGGCCAATGGCCGTCGGCGGACGTGACCGGCGCCGAACAGGCGCGTCCCGGAAGCGGACGCGGCACGTCGTCGGTATAATCGGAGATTCATCCCATGCATGTCACGGCGATTATCGCGGCCGGCGGAAGCGGACAGCGGTTGGGCGCCAGCCAGCCGAAGCAGTTGCTGGCCGTCGGCGGCAGGTCGATCCTGGAGCGCAGCGTTGCCGCGTTCTCGTCGCACCCGTCGGTTGACGCGATCGTCGTCGCATTGTCGCAGGGACTGTTGGAGGATCCGCCGGAGTATCTACGTCCCGCCGCGTCCGGCCGGCAGGGAAAACCGCTGCTCATGGTGCCAGGGGGTAAGCGGCGTCAGGACTCGGTCGCCAATGCGTTTCGTGCGGCGGGTGAGGCGACCGACCTCATCGTGATTCACGATGCGGCCCGGCCGTTCGCAAGCGCCGATCTCATCGCTCGAACCATTGCCGCAGCGGCGCAATCGGGCGCCGCGGTGGCGGCCGTGCAGTCGCGCGACACCGTCAAACTCGCGCGGCTTCCGGCGCTGGAGGGGCATTCTCTACCGTCGGGCTCGATCACGGACAGCCGGCTTGTCGCCGAGACGCTGCCGCGCGAGCGCATCTACCTGGCGCAGACGCCGCAGGCGTTCCAGCGCGAGGTGCTGAGGCGCGCTCTCGCCATTGGCGCCGATGGCGGCCTCGACGCGACCGACGAGGCTGCGCTCGTTGAATTGGCGGGCCTGCCGGTCAGCCTCGTTGACGGCGAGGCATCGAACATCAAGATCACGACGCCGGAAGATCTGGTGACGGCCGAAGCGATTGCGGCTCATGCCACCGCCCGCACGGCTCCGTTTCCCGTCGGATTGCCGGCGCGGACCGGCCGCGCCGGTACCGGCTACGACCTGCATCGCCTGGTCGCCGGCCGGCCTTTGATCCTCGGTGGCGTCACGGTGCCGTCCAAGCTGGGAGCGTCGGGTTACTCGGACGCGGACGTCGTGTGCCACGCGGTGACCGACGCCGTACTCGGCGCCGCCGCGCTCGGCGACATCGGTCGGCATTTTCCCGACACCGATCCGCGCTGGAAGGACGCCGACAGCATCGATCTGTTGCGACGCGTGGCCCAGCTCGTGTCGGAGCAGGGCCTGATGGTCGGGAATGTCGACGTCACGGTGATTCTCGAGGCGCCCAAGATCAGCGCTTATGTGGACGAGATGCGTGCATCGCTGGCGTCAGCGCTCGGCGTTGACGTGTCGCGAGTGAGCGTCAAGGGCAAGACCAACGAAGGAGTGGACGCCGTCGGTCGCGGCGAGGCGATCGCGGCGCACGCGATTGCGTTGATCCGAGCAATCTAGGACTGAGAAACATGAATCTGGAATTCGTGCCCGCGTGCCGGATTCCGGACTCCGAATTCCAAGTGCCATGAGAGTCCGCTTCGCTCCCAGTCCGTCCGGCCAGCTTCACGTCGGCAACGCCCGCACGGCGCTGTTCAACTGGCTGCTGGCGCGCCATTCCTGCGGGACGTTCATTCTCCGTATCGAGGACACTGACGCCGAGCGCTCCACGCGCGAGTCGGAAACGTCGATCGTGCGCGACCTGCGCTGGCTCGGACTCGACTGGGACGAAGGACCGGACATTGGCGGCGCGCACGGCCCGTATCGACAGTCCGAGCGGCTCCATTTGTATCAGTCCTACGCCCAGGAACTGCTCAGCGCCGAGGCCGCGTACTACTGCTTCTGCTCCGCGGCGCAGCTCGATCTGGATCGCCAGGAAGCGCTGGCCGCAGGGCGGCCGACGCGTTATGCGGGCACCTGCCGCCGGCTGTCGCGCGATCAGGCGGCGAGCCGTGTCGCCGCCGGTGAGCATCCAGCCATCCGGTTCCGTGTGCCCGACGAACGGGACGTCGTGTTCACCGACGCCGTCCGCGGAGACGTCCGCTTCCAGACCGACGTCATCGGCGACCCCGTCATCGTCCGCGCCGATGGCAGCCCGGCCTACAACTTCGCGGTGGTGATCGACGATGCGCTGATGGCGGTGACGCATGTGGTGCGCGGCGAGGACCACATCTCGAATACGCCGCGTCAGATTCTGCTCTACGAGGCACTCGGCTTCGCGCCGCCGGTGTTCGCGCATCTCTCGCTGGTGATGGGACCGGACCACAGCCCTCTGTCGAAACGGCATGGCGCGACGTCGGTAGCCGAGTTCCGCGACAAGGGCTATCTGCCGGAGGCGCTCGTCAACTATCTCGCCCTGATCGGCTGGTCGCCGGGCGGGGGCGACGAGCTGCTCCCGATCGATGAGCTTGCCCGCCGGTTCTCGCTCGAGGCCGTTGGCCACAGCGCAGGCGTTTTCGACGAGGAGAAGCTGGCCTGGGCGAACCGGCATTATCTGAAGATCGCCGACCCGTTGCGCCTCGCCGAGCTGGCGCTGCGCTTTTTCAACGCCGCCGGCATCCCGATGACGCCGGATGCGGGCGGCCGGGCGTTTCTCGCGTCGGCGATGCCGATGGCGAGCGCGTCGGTGGACCGGCTGAGCGAGGTGCCGGCGCGACTGGCATTCCTCTTCGACTACGACGCCATCGTGACGCTGGACGACGACAAGGTGCTGGCCGAGATGCGCGCCGAGGGCGCGCGCGCGGTAGTCAAGGCGCTGGCGGAGGAACTGGCAGCTGCGCCGCGGCTCGATCGCGAAAAATTCCGCGAGATCGCGAACCGGGTGAAGGTGCGTACGAGTCAAAAAGGGAAAGCGCTCTTTCATCCGATTCGCGTGGCCCTGACCGGGCGGGCCGAAGGTCCCGAACTCGATCTCGCCGTTCCCGCAATCGATCGCGGCGCCGACCTGCCTTCGTCGGCAGGCATTGCGCCAATCAGCGGCAACCGGGAACGGGCAGAGTCATTCGCGCGGGCTCTCGCCGAGAGTCGGCGGTGACGACGAAGTCACGAGGGTCGTGCAGGCCCACGAAGCGATGACTTCTGAACAGGGCGTTTCTTCCTTGCACGGTCCCTCGTGGCCAGGCGTCGTCATGGTGGACCGGTCCTGATTCATGCTGATGTACGGCATCAACCCCGTGCTGGAGGCGCTGCGCGCCAGGCGCGTGACGCTGCTCCGCGTGTCCGCGCGCGCCGACGATCGACTGACGCAGTTGGTGCGCATGGCGGTGGACCAGGGTGTGGCGGTGCAGCGCATCAGCGCCGACGAACTGGACCGACTCGTGGGCGGCGCCCGGCATCGGCACCAGGGGGTAGTGGGTGAGACTGCCGAGGTGACCGGCTATAGCGTCGAGGACCTGGTGAGCGGGGCCAGGATGGCGCCGCTGATCGTCGTCCTCGACAGCATCGAGGATCCCCACAATGTGGGTGCGATTCTGAGGTCGGTCGACGCGGCCGGTGGTGACGGCGTCATTCGTCAGTCGCGGCACGCGGCGCGCCTCGACGGTGCGGCGGCCAAGGCCTCGGCCGGGGCAGTCTCTCACGTGAAAATCGCCGAGGTCGTGAACATCGCGCGTGCCATCGAGGTCTTGAAGGACGCCGGGGTGTGGACTGTCGGTCTGGCCGGCGACGCTCCGAAAGCCTACGACCAGGTCGATCTGACCCTGCCGACGGCGATCGTGGTCGGTGCCGAAGGAAGCGGGTTGCGGCGTCTGGTCCGGGAACGCTGCGACTGGGTGGTATCCATTCCGATGGCGGGCCACGTTCAGAGTCTGAACGTGGCGGTTGCTGCCGGCATCGCCCTCTTCGAGGCCGTACGGCAACGCTCCCAAAAGAGAGTACAATAGCGGGTTGTCAGCGTGGCTCGGAGGAACCCGACCGGGGTTGATATCCCAGTCGGGCAGCTGCTTGCGGGGTGGCACGGGACGTGCTAAAGTTCACCTTTTGTCTTGGCTGGCGTAGCTCAGTCTGGTAGAGCAGCTGATTTGTAATCAGCAGGTCGGGGGTTCGAATCCCTTCGCCAGCTCCGTCGACGGAACTCCCGGTCGCAGGTACAACCGAAACAGTCGCTTTCCATCACAACAGCTAGCTGGCGAGGTAGCGAAGCGGTCAAACGCAGCAGACTGTAAATCTGTCGCCCTAGCGGCTTCGAAGGTTCGAGTCCTTCCCTCGCCACCATCCTTCGCCCGCCCGATCGCGAGCGGACTGCGGCTGGCAGCCGAGTATCGGCGGGCCGGCGATATAGAACGCGGCGGATTGACCCGCCGAAGCGGCGAACGAAAGAGAGCACGTGAGACGCGTAGGCGGGAGTAACTCAGTGGTAGAGTCACAGCCTTCCAAGCTGTTGGTCGCGGGTTCGATCCCCGTCTCCCGCTCCAGAATCAGGAACCAGACAGTACCCGAACCAAGCACCGAGAACTGAGCCCCGAAGAGCGGGATTGCCGATGTAGCTCAGTTGGCAGAGCGCGTCCTTGGTAAGGACGAGGTCTCCAGTTCGATCCTGGACATCGGCTCCATCACACGAACGCAGCGCGAGGATCGCAGACATGGCCAAAGAAAAATTCGATCGCAGTAAACCGCACGTCAACGTCGGCACCATCGGCCACATCGATCACGGCAAGACGACCCTCACCGCCGCCCTCACCAAGGTGTCGGCGGACAAGGGCTGGGCGAAGTTCATCTCGTACGATGAAGTCGCCAAGGCCTCGGAATCGCAGGGCCGCCGCGACGAGTCGAAGGTCATGACGATTGCGACCAGCCACGTCGAGTACTCGACCGCGAACCGGCACTACGCGCACGTCGACTGCCCCGGCCACGCCGACTACGTCAAGAACATGATTACCGGTGCGGCGCAGATGGACGGCGGCATTCTCGTGGTCAGCGCCGTGGACGGCCCCATGCCGCAGACGCGCGAACACGTGCTGCTGGCGCGCCAGGTCAACGTGCCGTACCTGGTGGTCGCCCTCAACAAGGTCGACGCGATTGACGATCCCGAGCTGCTCGACCTGGTCGAGCTGGAAGTGCGCGAGCTGCTGACGTCATACGGCTTCCCCGGCAACGACATTCCGGTGGTCCGCGTCTCGGCGCTCAAGGCGCTGCAGGGCGATGCCGAGGGCGTGGCCAGCGTGACCAAGCTGATGGAGGCGCTCGACAGCGCCATTCCGTTGCCGCAGCGCGACGTCGACAAGCCGTTCATGATGCCGATCGAGGATGTGTTCTCGATCTCGGGCCGCGGCACCGTGGTCACCGGCCGCATCGAGCGCGGCCGGGTCAAGGTCGGCGACGAAATCGAGATCGTCGGTTTCAAGCCGACCGAGAAGAAGATCGTCACCGGCGTCGAGATGTTCCGCAAGATTCTCGACTCCGGCGAGGCCGGCGACAACGTCGGCGTGCTGCTGCGCGGCGTGGAAAAGGAAGACGTCGAGCGCGGGCAGGTGCTGGCCAAGCCGGGCAGCATCAAGCCACACACCAAGTTCAAGGGCACGGTCTACGTTCTTTCGAAAGAGGAGGGCGGACGCCACACGCCATTCTTCAATGGGTATCGACCCCAGTTCTACATCCGGACCACCGACGTCACCGGCACGCTGCACCTGCCCGAAGGGGTCGAGATGGTGATGCCGGGCGACAACACGGAGATCACCGGAGAACTGATGGCGCCGGTGGCGCTTGAAGCCGGCGCGCGCTTCGCCATCCGCGAAGGCGGCCGCACCGTCGGCTCGGGCACGGTCACGGAGATCATCGAATAGGCTCAGCCCTGACAGGAATGCAGCTATGAGAGACATCATCACGCTCGCCTGCACCGACTGCAAGCGGCGAAACTACAGCACGACGAAGAACAAGAAGAAGACGACCGAGCGGCTCGAGATGAGCAAGTTCTGCCGGTTCTGCCGGAAGCACACGTCTCATAAAGAGAGCAAGTGAGATTTCAGATTTTCGATTTCAGCATTCAGATTGCGGAACTCCGAACTCTCGATGCCGGAACGCCGAATCTCAATCTGCAATCGGCAATCGGCAATCGGCAATCTGGAATTTCAGGATGGAATTAGGCCAGTAGCTCAATTGGCAGAGCACCGGTCTCCAAAACCGGGGGTTGGGGGTTCGATTCCCTCCTGGCCTGCCAGTCCTTCGGGGTATCTATGGCAGTGAATTCGTCGCCGACGACGCTCGACAATGTGAAAGAAGCGGCTGGCGGCCGCTTCGAGCGCGGACGCTTGTTCTTGAGCGAAGTGCGCAATGAGCTCAAGCGGGTCACCTGGCCGTCGCAGAAAGAAGTGTACGCGACCACGGTTGTCGTCATTGCCACGTCGGTGTTCTTCGGCCTCTATCTGTTCGCGCTCGATTCGGCGCTGCTGGTCCTGTTCCAGTGGATCCTGCGCAAGTTAGGTGGGGCATGACCGACGTCGCGACCAAGAACTGGTACATCGTCCACACCTATTCGGGCTTCGAGAAGAAAGTGGCCGAGTCGCTGCAGGAGCGGGTCAAGGCCTACGGCCTGCAGAGCGACATCGGTGAGGTCCTGATTCCGACCGAAGATGTCGTGGAGCTGCGCGGCGGCCGGAAAGTGGTGACGGCGAAACGGTTCTTCCCCGGCTACATCCTGGTCGAGATGAACATGTCCGACAACGCGTGGCACGTCGTGAAGAACACGCCGAAGGTCACCGGCTTTGTCGGCGCCGGCGCCAAGCCGACGCCGCTCAGCAAGGACGAAGTCGAGCAGATTCTGACCCAGGTGAAAACGGCGGCCGAGAAGCCGAAGCCGAAGTACATGTTCGAGAAGGGCGAGCAGGTGCGCATCAACGAAGGGCCGTTCACCAGCTTCAACGGCGTGGTCGACGAGGTCAACCTCGACAAGAACACCTTGAAGGTCATGGTGACGATCTTCGGCCGCTCGACGCCGGTCGAACTCGACTTTTTGCAGGTGGAGAAGATCTAGACGCGAAGACACGAAAGCGCGCGCTGTGCGCGTCGGCTCCACAACCACGAACGAGATCGAAAGGGTTCGTGGGTTTCGTGACGGTCTGGTTTCGTGAACTTCGTGGTGAGACAGAGAGGTTATGGCAAAAAAAGTTCAGGCGATGGTGAAGCTCCAGATTGCGGCCGGCAAGGCAACGCCGGCTCCCCCAGTGGGCACGGCGCTCGGCCCCCAGGGCGTGAACATCATGGACTTCTGCAAGAACTTCAATTCGAAGACCGCCAAGGACGAGGGGCTCATCATCCCGGTCGTGGTCACGGTGTACGCAGATCGCTCCTATTCGTTCATCACCAAGACGCCGCCGGCGCCGGTGCTGCTCAAGCGCGCCGCCAACATCGCGAAGGGCTCGGCGGAGCCCAACAAGAACAAGGTCGGCACCGTCACCGCCAAACAGGTCGAGGACATCGCCAAGCTGAAGATGCCCGACCTGAACACCGACTCTCTCGAATCGGCGATCAAGACGGTCGCCGGCACAGCTCGTTCGATGGGGCTGGACGTCGTCGGGTAGGAATGAACCTGAGATTTCAGGTTTGAGAAGTTCAGATTTCACGATTCCAATCTGACATCTGAACTCCAGAAATCTGAAATCTCATTAGGCGTGGGAGGGCCTCCGGGCCCGCTTGCACCACCGGAGACCTCATGAAGAAGCACGGCAAGAAATTCGCTGCCGCCAGCACGCATATCGCGGTCGATCGGGTCTACACGATTGAAGAGGCGATTCCACTGGTGCAGAAGGTGAAGTTCGCGAAGTTCGACGAGACGGTCGATATGTCGCTGCGGCTCGGCGTCGATCCGAAGCACGCCGACCAGATGGTGCGTGGCACCGTCGTACTGCCGCATGGGCTGGGCAAGAGCAAACGTGTCCTCGCCATCGCCGGCGGCGAGAAGCAGAAGGAAGCTACCGACGCCGGCGCCGACGTCGTCGGCGGTGAAGAGATGGTGGAGAAGATCCAGGGCGGCTTCATGGACTTCGACGCGGTCGTGGCGACGCCAGACATGATGCGTGCGGTCGGCAAGCTCGGCAAGGTACTGGGGCCGCGCGGCCTGATGCCGAACCCGAAGACCGGCACCGTCACGGTCGACATTGCCAAGGCGGTACGAGAGATCAAGGCCGGCAAGGTCGAATTCCGCGTGGACAAGACCGGCATCATCCACGCCCCGGTGGGCAAGACGTCGTTTGCGGCCGATTCGCTGGTGGCCAACGCGCATGCGCTGGTGGATAGCATCGTCAAGGCTAAGCCGGCCGCGGCCAAGGGCAAGTACCTCAAGAGCGTCACGCTGTCGTCGACGATGGGACCCGGCGTCCGCATCGACACGACGCACATTGACGTCGTGGTGAAACACTAATGGCGGTCACGAGAGCGGACAAGATCGTCGAGCTCGAACAGCTCCAGAACGCCTTCCAGGGATCCGACAGCGCGATCCTGGTCGACTACAAAGGCATGAACGTTCCCCAGGTCACCGAGCTCCGGCGTCAGCTGCGATCGGCCAAGGCCAGCTACAAGGTCGTCAAGAACACCATCGCCAGGCGCGCGCTCAAGGGCACGTCGTTCGAGGTTCTCGAGCAGTACTTCGAGGGCACGACCGCGGTGGCCTACACCAGCACCGATCCGGTCGCCCTCGCCAAGACGCTGACCACGTTCGGCAAGATCGCGCCGACGCTGCAGATCAAGGCGGCGGTGGTGCAGGGCCGTCCGGTCAAGCCGGCCGACGTCGCCGCGTTGGCGGCGCTGCCGGGCAAGCAGGAGCTCTACGCACTGCTGCTTGGCGTGTTGCAGGCGCCGATGGTGCAGGTGGTCACCGTCCTGAACGCCACGTCGCGCAGCCTGATGAACGTCCTGGCAGCGGCGGAGAAGAAACGCTCGGAGTCAAGCGGAGCCGGTGTGGAGACCGGGCCGACACAGTAACGCGACGGATACGTTGAGAGGGGGCGGCTCGAGGCTGTCCCATGAGGAGAAACGAACATGGCCGAAGTGACGCAGCAGCAGGTGGTTGAATATATCAAGGGGATCAGCGTGCTCGAGCTGTCACAGCTCGTGAAGACGCTCGAATCCGAGCTCGGCGTGTCGGCCGCGGCCCCGATGATGATGGGCGGCGGCGGTGGCGCGGCGGCGGCTGCGGCTCCGGCCGAAGAGAAAACCGAATTCACCGTCACGCTGACCGAAATCGGCGCCAACAAGATCAACGTCATCAAGGTGGTCCGCGAGATCACCGCGCTCGGCCTGAAGGAAGCCAAGGATCTCGTCGAGAGCGCGCCCAAGCCGATCAAGGAAGGCGTCACCAAGGACGAGGCGGCGGCGATCAAGAAGAAGTTCGAGGAAGTCGGCGCCAAGGTGGAAGTCAAGTAGGGCTGAGAGCCTGGGGGCCGGGGCGCTGCTGCCCCGAGCCCTCAACCGTCAGTTCTGGCAGGTTTCACCCGAGAGAGGCCGGCTTCGCGCCAGGCGTTATCCGGCGAGCGCTCTGATTTTTCCTCGAGGTCCAACGAATGTACAGCCTTCCCAAGAACGTCTACCGCGAGCGCATCGACTTCTCGAAGATCAAGACGACCGTTCCAATCCCGAATCTGATTGAGATCCAGAAAAAATCCTACGAGCGTTTCCTGCAGATGAACCGTCTGCCGAGCGAGCGCGAGGACGCGGGCCTCCAGTCGGTGTTCAAGTCGGTCTTCCCGATCAGTGACTTCCGCGAGAACTCGTCGCTCGAGTTCATCGAGTATTCGATCGGCAACTGGGAGTGCAAGTGCGGCAAGCTGCAGGGGCTCCATCACCTGCGCAAGCCGTGTAGCGCCTGCGGCGCCACCCTGATTGCCGATCCCTACGGCGACCGCGAGGTCCTGTGCCCGCGCTGCGGCAAGGCCAACCAGGCCCACGGCGACGTCTGCGACATCTGCGGCAACACCGTCGGCCTCAAGCTCAAGTACGACGTCGACGAGTGCCAGGAGCGCGGCATGACCTTCGCCGTGCCGCTGAAAGTGACGATCCGCCTGGTGGTCTGGAACAAGGACCCCGAGACCGGCGTCAAGACCATCCGCGACATCAAGGAGCAGGAGGTCTACTTCGGCGACATCCCGCTGATGACGGAGAACGGCACCTTCATCATCAACGGCACCGAGCGGGTTATCGTCTCCCAGCTCCATCGATCGCCGGGCGCCTTCTTCCACTCCGAGGACAAGACGCTCTACGTCGCCCAGATCATCCCTTACCGCGGATCGTGGGTGGAGTTCGAGTACGACTCGAAGAACCTCCTCTACGTGCGCATCGACCGCAAGCGGAAGTTCCTGGCGTCGGTCTTCCTCCGCGCCCTCGGTCTGCGCGGCGCCGACGAGATCATCCGGAGCTTCTACAGCGTCGAGAAGCTGTTCCTCAAGAACGGCTCGATCCACTGGGGCGTGAGCGACAGCCTGGTCGGCCTGCGCGCCGCCAAGGACATTGTCGTGCCGGGCGAGAACTTCACCGTCCAGCAGGGCAAGAAGATCACCAAGAACGCGATCGAGGCGCTCAAGAAGGCGAACGTCGAAGCGGTCGAGATCTCGGACGCCGAACTCGAAGGCGCCTTCGCCGCCGCCGACGTCGTCGATCCGTCGACCGGCGAGGTCATCCTCGAAGCCAACGAGGCGCTCGAGCCGCGCGTCATCTCGATGGCGCAGGAGAAGAACGTCGACCGCATCGACATCTTCTTCCCCGAGCGCGACGAAGTCGGCTCGATCATCGGCCAGACCCTGAAGAAGGATCCGATCCACACCCACGAGGAAGCGCTGATCGAGATCTACCGCCGTCTGCGGCCGGGCGATCCGCCGACCCTCGACAGCTCGCGCTCGCTGTTCGAGAACATGTTCTTCAACCCGCAGAAGTACGACTTCTCGCGCGTCGGCCGGCTCAAGCTGAACACCAAGCTCGGGCTCAACACGCCGCTCGACGAGAAGATCCTGCACCCGCAGGACTTCTACGAGGTCATCAAATACCTGCTCAAGCTGCGGAAGAACCCCGCCAACGTCGACGACATCGACCACCTCGGCAACCGCCGCGTCCGTTCGGTCGGCGAGCTCCTCGAGAACCAGTTCCGGATCGGCCTGGTCCGCATGGAACGGGCGATCAAGGAAAAGATGTCGGTCTACCAGGAAATGGCGACCGCCATGCCGCACGACTTGATCAACGCCAAGCCGGTGATGGCTGCGATCCGCGAGTTCTTCGGGTCGTCGCAGCTGTCGCAGTTCATGGACCAGACCAACCCGCTCTCTGAGATCACGCACAAGCGGCGTCTCTCGGCGCTCGGACCCGGCGGCCTGTCGCGCGAGCGCGCAGGGTTCGAGGTGCGCGACGTGCACCCGACCCACTACGGCCGCATCTGCCCGATTGAGACGCCTGAAGGTCCGAACATCGGCCTGATCTCGTCGCTGTCGTGCTACGCCCGGATCAACGAGTTCGGCTTCATCGAGTCGCCCTACCGCAAGGTCAAGGACGGCCGGGTCACCGACTACGTCATCGTCATCAACGCCGCCGGCTCGAAGTACAAGGCCGGCGACATCGTCGAGGCCGACGAGATGGTGAACGACGAAGGGCGGTCGAAGAAGAAGGGCGTCGAAGTCGAGCCCTATTCCTTCTACCTCTCGGCGTGGGAAGAGGACCAGTACATCATCGCGCAGGCCAACGCCGCGGTGGACGAGAACGGCAAGCTGACCCAGGACCGCGTCAACGCGCGGCAGGCGGGCAATTTCATTCTCGCGCCCAAGGCGAACATCCAGTTCATCGACGTCTCGCCCAAGCAGCTCGTCTCGGTGGCGGCGTCGCTCATCCCGTTCCTCGAGAACGACGATGCCAACCGCGCGTTGATGGGATCGAACATGCAGCGTCAGGCGGTGCCGCTGCTCCGCGCCCGGTCGCCGTACGTCGGCACTGGCATGGAGTACATCACCGCCCGCGATTCGGGCGCCGTCATCGTGGCGCGCCGCTCGGGCACCATCGACTATGTCGACTCGCAGCGCATTGTCGTGCGCGTGGAGAGCGAGAACGAGGAGGCCGTCAGCAAGGAGATGGGCGCCGACATCTACCCGATGACGAAGTTCAAGCGGTCCAACCAGAACACCTGCATCACCCAAAAACCCATAGTACGTGTCGGGCAGAAGGTGCACAAAGGGCAGGTGATGGGCGACGGACCGTGCACCGAGCTCGGCGAGCTCGCGCTCGGGCGCAACGTCCTGGTCGCGTTCATGCCTTGGCGCGGCTACAACTTCGAGGACGCGATCCTGGTCTCCGAGCGGATGGTGAAGGACGACTACTACACGTCGATCCACATCGAGGAGTTCGAGATCGAATCGCGCGACACCAAGCTCGGGCCGGAAGAGATCACCCGTGACATCCCGAACGTCTCGGAAGGGTTCCTCAAGGATCTCGACGAGAGCGGGATCATCCGGATCGGCGCGAACGTCAAGCCGGGCGACATCCTCGTGGGCAAGGTCACGCCGAAGGGCGAGACCCAGCTGACGCCGGAAGAAAAGCTGCTCCGCGCCATCTTCGGCGAGAAGGCCGGCGACGTGCGCGATGCCAGCCTGATCTGCCCGCCCGGCATCGAGGGCATCATTGTCGGCGTCAAGATCTTCTCCCGCAAGGGCATCGAGAAGGATGACCGGGCGAAAGCGATCGAGCAGGACGAGCTCGACATGATGGAGAAGAACCTCCAGGACGAGATCCGCATCAATCACGAAGAAGTGAAGAAGCGGGTCATCGTCATGCTGCGCGGCCAGCAGCTGCGGTCGGATCTGTTCGACGAGTACGGCCGCGAGCGTCTGCTGAAGAAGGGCACCGACCTCACGCAGGACATCCTGCAGGAGATGCCCTACGAGACGATGGTCCGGCTCAAGATCGCGACCGACGACTCGCGGCTCGAGGACGACCTGCGGGATCTCGAGGAGCGGACCGAGCGCCAGGTGGAAGTGATCCGGAACCTGTTCGAGGAGAAGAAGGAGAAGATCCGCCGCGGCGACGAGCTGCCGCCGGGCGTGATCAAGCTGGTCAAGGTCTACGTCGCGATGAAGCGCAAGCTGTCGGTCGGCGACAAGATGGCCGGTCGGCACGGCAACAAGGGCGTGATCGCGCGCATCCTCCCCGAGGAGGACATGCCGCACCTGCCCGACGGCACGCCGGTTGAGATCGTGCTCAACCCGCTCGGCGTTCCATCGCGTATGAACGTCGGCCAGATTCTGGAGACGCATCTCGGCTGGGCCGCGCATGCGCTCGGCCTCTATTTCGCCACGCCAGTGTTCGACGGGGCGACGGAGCTGGAGATCAAGAACTGGCTCGATCGCGCCGGCCTGCCCAAGGGCGGCAAGACGCAGCTGTTCGACGGCATGACCGGCGACAAGTTCGAGCAGGACACCACCGTCGGCTATATCTACATGCTCAAGCTCTCTCACCTGGTCGACGACAAGATCCACGCGCGGTCGATCGGGCCCTACTCGCTGATTACCCAGCAGCCGCTGGGCGGCAAGGCGCAGTTCGGCGGACAGCGATTCGGCGAAATGGAGGTCTGGGCGCTCGAAGCCTACGGTTCGGCGCACATCCTCCAGGAGCTGCTCACCGCCAAGTCCGACGATGTGACCGGGCGCGCGAAGATTTACGAGGCGATCGTCAAGGGCGACGCCTCGTTCACCGCGGGCCTGCCGGAGTCCTTCAATGTGCTCATCCGCGAGCTCCAGTCGCTGTGCCTGGATGTCGAGCTGATGAAGACGAAGAAGAAGCCCGTGGATGTCACTCCTCAACCCGTTTTGGAGGAGGTTTAAATAGATGCGACCCTCATTTCATGAACGCGGCGCGCTGACCAGCGACTTCGATGCGATTCGGATCAGCCTCGCCTCGCCCGAAAAGATCATGTCGTGGTCGCACGGCGAGGTGACCAAGCCGGAGACGATCAACTACCGCACCTTCAAGCCGGAGCGCGACGGCCTGTTCTGCGCGAAGATCTTCGGGCCGATCACCGACTGGGAGTGCCTGTGCGGCAAGTACAAGCGCATGAAGCACCGCGGCGTGATCTGCGACAAGTGCGGGGTCGAGGTCACCCAGGCCAAGGTCCGGCGCGAGCGCCTCGGCCACATCACGCTGGCCACCCCGGTCAGCCACGTGTGGTTCTTCAAGGGGCTGCCCAGCCGCATCGGCCACCTGCTCGACATCTCGCTGCGCGATCTCGAGCGCGTCCTCTATTTCGAGGCCTACGTTGTCGTCGATCCGGGCGAGACCGAGCTGAAGCAGAACGGCCTGCTCAACGAAGAGCAGTATCGCAAGGCGCGCGAAGAGCACCAGCACCGCTTCAAGGCGCAGATGGGCGCCGAGGCGATCAAGGAGCTGCTCAAGCGCGTCAACATCGAACGCCTGGCGATCGAGCTGCGCGAGAAGATGCGCGGCGAGCTGTCGGCGCAGAAGAAGCTGAAGTACGCCAAGCGGCTCAAGGTGGTCGACTCGTTCCGCAAGTCGAGCAACCGTCCGGAGTGGATGATTCTCGACGTCATCCCGGTGATTCCGCCGGAACTGCGCCCGCTGGTCCCGCTCGACGGCGGCCGCTTCGCGACCTCGGACCTCAACGATCTTTATCGGCGGGTCATCAACCGCAACAACCGGTTGAAGAAGCTGATGGAGCTCAAGGCGCCCGACGTCATCATCCGCAACGAGAAGCGCATGCTTCAGGAGGCGGTCGACGCGTTGTTCGACAACGGCCGTCGCGGCCGTGTGCTGCGCGGCGCCAACAACCGCCCGCTGAAGTCGCTCTCCGACACGCTGAAGGGCAAGCAGGGGCGCTTCCGGCAGAATCTGCTCGGCAAGCGCGTCGACTACTCCGGCCGGTCGGTCATCGTCGTCGGCCCCGAGCTCAAGCTGCATCAGTGCGGCCTGCCCAAGAAGATGGCGCTCGAGCTGTTCAAGCCGTTCATCTACAACAAGCTCGAAGAGCGCGGCCTGGTCCAGACCATCAAGCAGGCCAAGGAGATGGTCGAGCTCCAGCGTCCCGAAGTGTGGGACGTGCTCGAGGAAGTCATTCGCGAGCATCCGGTGCTCCTCAACCGGGCCCCGACCCTCCACCGCCTCGGCATTCAGGCGTTCGAGCCGGTGCTGGTCGAAGGCAAGGCGATCCGCATCCATCCGCTGGTGTGCACGGCGTTCAACGCGGACTTCGACGGCGACCAGATGGCCGTGCACATCCCGCTGTCGCCGGAAGCGCAGATCGAAGCGTCGGTGCTGATGCTGTCGAGCAACAACATCCTGTCGCCGGCGCACGGCGCGCCGATTGCGATTCCCTCACAGGACATCGTGCTCGGCTGCTACTATCTGACCAAGGCGAAGTCGGGGGCCAAGGGCGAAGGGCGGGCCTTCGGCAACGCCGAAGACGTCATGCTGGCGCTCGAAGCGGGAGAGCTCGAAACACTCTCGCCCATTCGCCTCCGCTATACCGGCGACATCCAGGACCTGACCGCGTCGCGCGACGACCAGGACGTGCTGCGCACCGAAGTGCAGACCGTCAAGGGCAAGATCATCAACACCACCGTCGGCCGCGTGATTCTGAACCAGTCGATTCCGCCGGAGATGCCGTTCGTCAACGGCCTGCTCAAGAAGAAGGGGCTGCAGCAGCTGGTGCAGAGCTGCTACCTCAAATTCGGCCTCGAGAAGACGGTCGAAATGCTCGACTCGCTCAAGAACCTCGGGTTCACCTATGCGACCAAGTCGGGGCTGTCGATTGGCATCGACGACCTGGTCATCCCGGAGAAGAAGGCCTCGCTGGTGTCCTCCGCGGAAGCCGAAGTGATCAAGGTCGAATCGCAGTATCTCGAGGGCGCGATCACCAACGGCGAACGCTACAACAAGGTGATTGCCATCTGGTCGGAAGCCACCGAGGACATCGCCAATGCGATGTTCAACGAAATGGAGCAGATCGACCGGGAAGGGCGACAGTTCAACCCGGTCTACATCATGGCCGACTCCGGGGCGCGCGGATCGAAACAGCAGATCCGACAGCTCGCCGGCATGCGCGGCCTGATGGCCAAACCGTCGGGCGAGATCATCGAGACGCCGATCAAGTCGAACTTCCGTGAAGGCCTCACGGTGCTGCAGTACTTCATCTCGACCCACGGCGCCCGCAAGGGCCTCGCCGACACCGCGCTCAAAACCGCCGATTCGGGCTACCTCACGCGGCGCCTGGTCGACGTCGCGCAGGACGTCATCATCCACGAACCGGATTGCGGCACCGTGGACGGCATCGAAGCCCGCGCCATCGTCGAGCAGGGCGAAGTGATCGAGCCGCTCCGCGACCGCATCATCGGACGGACCACACTCGAGCGCATCACCGACCCGTTCACCGGCGAGACCATCGTCGAGGTGAACGAAATCATGGACGAGGCGACCTCGTCCGCGATTCAGGAGGCCGGCATCGAGAAGGTGAAGATCCGCTCGGTGCTCACCTGCACGTCGCGGCGCGGCGTCTGCGCCAAGTGCTACGGCCGCGACCTCGCCACCGGCAAGACGGTCGAACTCGGGCAGGCGGTCGGCGTCATCGCGGCGCAGTCGATCGGCGAGCCCGGTACCCAGCTGACGATGAGAACGTTCCACATCGGCGGCACGGCGTCACGCGTGTCCGAGCAGTCGACGCTCGAGGCGCGCAACGCCGGCACGGCGCGGTTCGATGGCCTCCAGGTCGTCGAGGCCAAGGACGGCAACCTGGTGGTCATGAACCGCAGCGGTTCGCTGGTGGTGCAGGACGCCAAGGGTCGCGATCGCGAGCGCTACCCGATCGTCTACGGCGCGCGACTGAAGGTGAAGGAGAACCAGCACGTCGAGCAGGGCCAGGTCCTGGTCGAGTGGGATCCGTACACCTTCTCGATCCTCACCGAGGAGCCGGGTCAGATCCGGTTCAAGGACATTCTCGAAGGCATCACGGTGCACGAGGAAGTCGACGAGGTCACCGGCCTCTCGCGCCTTATCATCGTCGACTCGCCGGACGAGAAGAAGCAGCCGGCCGTCGAGATCAAGGGCAAGGACGGCAAGGTCAACCGCAAATACCACATGCCGTCGCACGCGCACCTCATGGTGCAGGACGGCGAAATGGTGTCGGCGGGCGACGTCCTCGCCAAGATCCCGCGCGAGACCACCAAGACCAAGGACATCACCGGCGGTCTGCCGCGCGTGGTCGAGCTGTTCGAAGCGCGCAAGCCGCGCGAGACGGCGGTGATCTCGGAGATCGACGGCGTCGTCAAGCACGGCGGCATCGTCAAGGGGCAGCGCAAGATCATCATCGTGCCCGACGAGCCGGGCGCGGAGCCGCGCGAGTACGCGTTGCCGCGCGGCGTGCACGTCAACGTGCAGGAGGGCGAACGCGTCCGGGCGGGCGAGCCGCTGATGGACGGGCCGTCCAACCCGCACGACATCCTGAACGTGCTCGGCGAGAAGGCGCTGCAGTCCTACCTCGTCAACGAGATTCAGGAGGTCTACCGGCTGCAGGGCGTCAACATCAACGACAAGCACATCGAGACCATCGCGCGCCAGATGATGCGGTGGGTGAAGATCGAGGATGTCGGCGACACTGAATTCCTGGTCGACGAGCAGGTGGACAAGTTCCGGTTCCTCGAAGAGAACGAACGCGTGATCAAGGAGGAGGGGCGCCCGGCGCAGGGCCGTCCGCTGCTGCTCGGGATCACGAAGGCGTCGCTCTCGACCGACTCGTTCATCTCGGCGGCATCGTTCCAGGAGACCACGCGCGTGCTGACGGAAGCGTCGATTTCCGGCAAGGTCGATCATTTGCGCGGCCTGAAGGAAAACGTCACGATGGGCCGGCTGATTCCTGCAGGCACTGGATTCGAGTACTACCGGCATGTGCGGATTCCGGCAGACGAGCCGCCGCCGCCGCCGGCGCTACCGCAGCCGAGCGACGACGAGCTCGAGCTGGAACGCGACATGGAGTACTTCGTGGAGCCGGAAGAAGCGCTCGGGCCTCGGACGGGCGACCCGGGCGAGTAACAGCAATCAAGAATCAGCAATCAGCAATCAGCAATCAGCAATCTGCAATCTGCAATCTGCAATCTGCAATCACAGAGGGCGGTGGTCGAAAGATCGCCGCCCTTTTTCTTTGTTTCAACGATCGGCGCACCTCGGCGATCTCGAGCTCCAGTTTGTCGAGCTGTGCAGCAGGCCGACGCGCTTGCGGTAGCTGACTCCGAACGCGTCGACCTCAGACCTGGCCCGGGCGACTTGGGCGCGGCGTTCGCCGAGCAGGGTTTCGAGCTCCGCGACCTGTGAGCGGAGTTCGTCCCGGTCGTCATTCCGCTTGTCCGAGCGGATGAGGGTGGTCACGCTAAAATGATAGCTGACGTGACACGTCGTCGTCGGATCGCAGCGCGGAACCGCTGACGGAAGCCATTGATGCGACTAGTCGAGATCCTTCTGCTCGCCTTCGTTCTGACGAATCCGCGCCTCTCGGCGCAGACGCTGACCCTGACCAACGCCACTGTCATCGACGTTTCGAACGGCACTCTGCGCCGCGACCAGACGATCGTCGTCGACGGGAACCGGATCGTCGGCGTAGGCGCCGCTGCGGCGCCGCGCCAGGGACGCAGCCAGGTGGTCGACGTGAAAGGTATGTATGTCATTCCCGGCCTTTGGGATATGCACACGCATGCGTACTTCGGCTGGAGCCGTGATTTCGGTGACGAATATGTGCTGCCGTTGTTCATTGCCAACGGCGTCACCGGCATTCGCGACATGGGGAGCGATCTCGATGCTGTACTGCGGGCGCGGAAGGCGGTCGCCGCGCACCAGCTTGTCGGCCCACGCATGGTGGTCTCGGGCCCCATGCTCGACGGGCCAAAGGCGACGTTTGCCGCGTCGATCGGTGTCGCCACGCCACAGGACGGCCGGAGGGCGGTGCGACTGCTGAAGCGGAGGGGCGCCGATTTCATCAAGATTCAGTCCGGAGTGCCACGCGAGTCGTACTTCGCCGTTGCCGACGAGGCCAAGAAGCAAGGGATGGCGTTCGACGGCCACGTGCCAGACGCCATTCGCGCGTCGGAGGCGATGGCGGCCGGACAGCGGACGTTCGAGCATCTCATCGGCATCTTCGAAGCCAGCACGCCGGACGAAGACGGCTTCCTCTTGCGCCGCTACGGCGCGGGCAAGGAGCCGGCGGCCAACAAGAGCCTTGCCGTGTTCCTGGATCGCTTCGATCCCGTGCGGGAACGGGCCCTGGTCCAACGTCTGGCGGCGAGCCGCGTCTGGCAGTGCCCGACGCTCTTCTGGGAGCGCGGTCAGTGGCTGGTTGATGTGATCGATTATCTGAAGGATCCCGACATCGCATTCACGCCGCGCTCGTGGATCGAGAAGAAATATAGGTCATCGCAGAAAGCAATCCTCGCGACCATGGATACCGATCCGCTGGAGGTCCGCCAGCGATTCGTCGAGCACGAACTGGAAGTCGTCCGAACGCTGCATGCCGCCGGCGTGCCGTTTCTCGCCGGAACCGATACGCCTGCCGGCGTTGACGTCACCCCGGGCATCAGCCTCCATCTCGAACTGCAGCGTTTTGTCGCCGCCGGATTCACGCCCCTGGAAGCCCTGCAGACGGCGACGCTCAATCCGGCCCGCTTTTTCAAGAGGCTGGACGACTTCGGGAGCGTAAGCGCGGGGCGCGTCGCGGACCTCGTTATCCTGCGCGCGAACCCGCTCGAAGACATCGCCAACACCCGGACCATCGCCGGCCTCGTCGCTGACGGCAGATACTGGTCGCCGACCGAAATCGAAGATCTTGGCGATCGCCTGAAGCAGGTCGCCGCACGGCGCTGACACTCACGTCGGGACTCGCCGCTGCCGGCGGTGCTTTTCGAGCGACGTGCTACCATCTGGCGCCCGGTGCCGCTCGTCGGCGGCCGGCCTGTTCGCGATGACCGACACAAGGAGCAGCCATGAGCTCGATGAAAGAGACGGCGCAGCAGTTCTTCGAGGCGTGTGAGACCGGCAAAGGGTGGGACGGCTGCCAACGCTACTGCCACGACGGCGCGACGTTCTCCTCGCAGACCGGTGCGCTCGCCGGCGTCACGACGCTCCAGGCTTACGCCGACTGGATGAAGGGGCTCTTCACGCCGGTGCCGGACGGCAGCTATGAAATCAAGTCGTTTGCCGTCGACGAGGCGCGAAACAACGTGTCGGCCTACGGCATCTTCCGCGGCACGCATACCGGCCAGGGTGGACCGGTTCCGCCGACCGGCAAAAAGGTGGAGGCCGACTACGTTTACGTCATGCAGTTCGACGGCGATCGCATTCGGCATATGACGAAGATCTGGAACGATGCGATCAGTCTGAAGCAGCTTGGCTGGGCCTAGACGAAGCGCGCCCGTCGAGAGCCTTCACGGCGAATCGGTATCCTCGCCGAGGGCTTTTGCCATGATCAGCACAAAACTCGATTCGCTTCAGCACTGAACGCCCCACGATCGACGCGTCAATCGGGCTCGGCGCGTCACAGATTCGCGCGCCGGCGCGGTGAACGCCGTTTCCCCTTCTCCGCGCTCACCATCCGAAACGCGGCGTTGAGCAGATCGCGCATCGCGTCGGGATCGACCCGCGCCAGGCGGACGAGCACGACAGGAAACGTGAGGTAGTGGTCCTTCACGTAGTAGGTGTCGGGCTGCTCGGCGATCAGCAGGTCGCGCTCGTCGAACGTGGTGCGGACGACGAGCGTATTCGGCTCGGCGGACTTGTGCGAGGCCATGCACGCCAGCATCCGCCCCTTCAGCTTCAGCGCCGGCGCACCGTACATGGTGCTCTCCTCGACCTCAGGCAGTCGACGGCCGATGGTGCGGACGGTCGCAAATGTCATGGCAGTCAGAGTGTGCGCCACGCTGCGACCGGGATCCAGCGATTCCACCGCGTGCAGCCGGCTGCGCGGCGGGAGCCGCGTGTTACTATCTCGCGTTCTGGACGCAGGGGAGGACAGTATGCGGAACAGCATGTGGTTGGTGGCGACGTCGATGGCGGCCGTGACGGCGATGCCCATGACCGCGCAGACGCCGCGCGGCCAGCGCGCCGGGGCGCCGGCCGCGCCGGCCATGACCTTGACAGTGGCGGGATTTGCCGACGGCGCCGACATTCCGGTGAAGTTCAGTCAGGCGGCGCCAGGTGTCGCGAGCGGGGAGGGTCTGTCGCCGGCCATCAGCTGGGCCAATGTGCCGGCCGGAACGCAGTCGTTCTTCCTCAATATGCGCGACATGGACGTGGCCCGCAACAAGAGCACCGACGACCAGGCCCACTGGGTGGTCTGGAATATTCCCGCATCGGCCACCGGTCTGCCCGAAGGCGTGCCCAAGGGACCGAAGCTGGCAAACGGCGCGTATCAGTTCAGCGCCACCGGCCAGATGTACCGCGGGCCTGGCGCCGGCGCCAACGGACCCAGGCACCATTACATGTTCGAGCTCTATGCGCTGGACACGATGATCGACGTGACGCCGGCGGCGGACGCGTTCGAGTCGCGCGCCAACGTGATGAAGGCGATTCAGGGGCACGTGCTCGGAAAAGCCGTCTATGGCGGGCTCTTCAGACGTCCGCAATAGCTGAGTCGCGCGGCACTGCTGAGCCCGGTGCCTGACGCCGATGGCGGCGATTGACATCACCGACGCGGGCGAGACCGCGTGGCTCGCCGACGTGCGCCTCCTGTTCGAAGAATACCGTGCTTCGCTCGCGATCGACTTGTCGTTTCAAGGATTCGAGTACGAGCTGGTGAGCCTGCCGGGCGACTACGCGTTGCCGCACGGCACGCTGTTGCTCGCGCGCGTCGACGGCGCTCCTGCCGGGTGCGTCGGCGTCCGCCGAGCCGGTGACGGCGATTGCGAGATGAAGCGGTTGTACGTGCGGTCTGCATTCCAGCGCCTCGGGCTCGGGGCGCAGCTGGCCGGGCACGCAATCCAGTGGGCGCGCCGCGCTGGCTACGCGCGCATGCTGCTCGACACTCTTCCATCGATGGCCGCCGCCCAGCGGCTTTACCAGCGTCTCGGATTCACCGATATTCCCGCCTACCGGCCGAATCCGATCGTCGGCACGCGATACCTCCAGCTCACGCTTTGAGGTCATTTTCAGGTACCAGCAGGTCGCTGCCATTTTCCTCGAGTTTCAAAAACGCGCCACGTGAGCCGAAACGGAACAATGTGAGACAGAGCGCGGGCAGGTCCAGGCGCACATCCGCACCTGAATTTGCGCCGGGCCTCAGTCGCATATCTTTTCTTTACATGCGGTTAGCCACATCGCGATCGGTCGGTCGGTTTGCACCGACTTCGCCGCGCAGCCCGGTATTTCGATTGCTAATCGTCTGCAGTGGCTATATTGTCAGTTATTGTCGCTCAGAGTCTCAAATTCTCAGTGCTGCTGCCGCTGGCCCGCACGCTGGCGGCCCGCGACAAGCCGACCTTTCACCACGCGAAGCGCGTTCGACGTTACGCGACAGCGCTGGCCCTGCGAGTGGGCATCGTCGACATCGAAGCACTGCGCCTCGTCGAAGCCGCGGCGCTGTTTCACGATGTCGGGAAGCTGGCGATTCCGACTCGATTGCTCACCAAGCCCGGCCCGCTCACTCCCGAAGAATACGAACACGTCAAGCGCCACGCGGCGATCGGCGCCGACCTGCTGGCGGGGCTGTCTTTTCCCGCCGACCTGTCGCGCCTGGTCCGCCATCACCATGAAAACTGGGACGGTACCGGCTATCCCGATCGCTTGCGCCGCGACGACATTCCAGCCGGCGCCCGCGCGCTGGCGATCGCCGACTGCTACGACGCGCTGACCTCCGATCGACCGTATCGCCGCGCGGTATCGCACGCCGCCGCGATTTCGATGATCTCCGATCGATGCGGTTCGATGTTCGACCCCGAGATGGTCGAGGCGTTCCTTCCACTCGCCGCCGGCTTCTGGCCGGCAGCGAGCGATCGGCGCGTCACACTGCACCCCAACCCGCAGGCCCGTGTGCCGATCGCGACGGGCGCCAGATGAGAGCCATCACTGCGCCGGGGTCGACCTTTCTCTCCCTGCCTTCCAAGGCGCGCGCCTACGTCGCCGCAGTGGCGGCCGCGGGCGCGGTTGCCCTCGCGCTGGCACTGACGCACCTGAACCTCCAGCGGCCCATGCTGTTCGCGGTGTTGCTGGTGCTCGCGGTCGTAACGTCGGCGGCGAAAATCGATCTCCCGCTCGGGCGAAGCCAGTCGAACCTGTCGTTCTCCCATGCCGTCAACTTCTGGTCGCTGTTCGCGCTGGGCCCGGCGCCCACTGTTTGCATCGCCATCGCCGGCGCCTGGGCGCAGTGCCGACTGAGGGCGACCGAATGCAACCCTCTTCATCGCGTCGCGTTCAGTGTCGCCTCGCTCGCCGTCACCGTCGCCGTCGCTGGCCTGCCATCGGTCGTGCTGCTCGGCGGCGACCTTGACGCGGCTGCCCTGTTGCGGACGGCCGCCGTCGTCGCACCGCTGTATTTCGTCGTCAACACCGCGCTGGTCGCCGGCGCCATCGCGCTTTCGACTCGCCAGCCGGCGATCGCCGCGTGGCGTCGGAATTTTCTGTGGAGCGCTCCAAGTTATCTCGCTGGCGGCGCACTGGCCGCCATCGCCACGCTGGCCTCCGAGCGGGGCTGGTTCGGCTGGCTGGCATTGCTGGTGGTGCCGCTCTACCTCGTCTTCCGGAGCTACCACACCGTCGTCGCGCGCCTGCGCGAGGAGCAGGATCAGACCCACCGCGCCATGGAGGTGCAGCTGGCGACGATTGAAGCGCTCGCGCTGGCGATCGAAGCCAAGGCCGGCTGCACACCGGAGCACATTCGTTCGATCCAGCATTGTGCCGCGACGCTGGCCGAGGCCGCCGGTCTGAGCGACGCCGACGTCCAGGCCGTGCGCACCGCAGCGCTGCTGCACGATATCGGCAACATGGCCGTGCCCGAGCACATCCTGGCCAAGCCCGATGCCTTGACTCCCGAAGAATTCGAGCGCGTCAAGATCCACCCGCGTGTCGGCGCCGACATCCTGCAGGGCGTGCCGTTCGGTGCCCCGGTCAGCGAACTCGTCCTCTGCCATCACGAGCGCTGGGACGGACTTGGCTATCCGGCCGGGCTCCGCGGTGATGCCATCCCGCTCGGCGCCAGAATCCTGGCGATCGCTGACTGCTACAGCACGCTGCAAGCGGACCGTCCCTACCGGCCGGCGCGAACCGAAGCGGAGGCGCTCACGGTGCTGCGCGAGTTCGCCGGCACGTCGTTCGACCCAGCGCTGGTCGATCTGTTGTGCGTGCGGCTTCGCGGCGCGACGCCGCTGACTCCAGGAGCGCACGAGTCGAGTCCCTGGTCGGCGCCGGCGCCGACCGCGTTGCGCGATATCGCCGGCACCCATCGCGAAGAGCAGACGCTCTACGAGATCGCGCAGGCGCTCGGCTCCAGCCTGGGCGTGACCGACGCCATGGCGCTCATTCAACAGAAAGTCAGCCGCCTGGTGCCGTTCACCACCTGCGCGCTCTTCCTCGGCGACGACGAGCACGGCTTCGCCTGCCGCTACGCGCACGGTCCAGGAACTGAAGCGCTCTACAAGTGGACTCCGAAATCGTGGAGCGACCTGTCGCTGCGCATCCCGTCATGCGCCGATGGCCGCGGCTCGCGCGGTGAGGATCTGACCGCGCTGCTGCCGTGCCCGCTCAAGTTCGAGGAACGGTTCATCGGCGTGCTGGTGGTCTATCACACGGTGGCCGGCAGCTTTACCGACGATCACCGGCGTGTACTCGAACGCGTGACCGAGCAGGCTGCCGCCGTCATCTACAACTCGACGCGGTTCGAGCAGACCGAGCTCGAGTCGCACACCGATCCGCTCACCGGCATGCCGAACCGGCGGTCGCTCGACCGCCAGCTCGAGGTCGGGCTGGAGAGAATCAAGCGCTCGGGAGCCAGAGGCACCGTCGTCGTCCTCGATCTCGACCGTCTCAAGGAAATCAACGACACCTACGGTCACGAAATCGGCGATCGCGCGCTGCGCACCGTCGGCAACGTGCTCCGCGCCACCGTGCGGGACAACGATCTCTGCGCCCGCTTCGGCGGCGACGAATTCATCGTCGTGCTGTGGGACTGCTATCCCGAGCACGAAGAGCGCCGCGTCGCCGACCTGCAGAACGCGGTCGCGGCGCACCCGTTCGAACCGCGGCCGGGCGTCCGCGTCTCGCTGTCGATCAGCGCCGGAGCCGCCCGGTTCCCCGAAGACGGCAGCACCTTCGAGGAGATGCTCGCGGCGGCCGACGAGCGGATGTATCGCGACAAGGCGGGACGACGGTCGCGCAGCTCGGCCGGCCGCCACGCCGCTGCGCAGTTCGAGCGCGCCTAGTGTTTCGTCTCCGTGATTCGCGACATAAGTCCCGTGGCGCGGCGCCCGGATCGCAAGGCGCGAAGAGCGAGCTTATTGGGCATAAGTGAGCGATGAGCAACGCCGCGAGGCGGGGTGCCCCGCCCGGGAATGATGTTGCGAATCACGGAGACGGGACACTAGCTACCGGAGGAGACATGAGCAACCGGGTGTGCATTGTGGTCGAGGGCATAGACGACCCGACGGTCGTCGCCGGATTCGAGCAGGCGATCAAGGACTCGTTCGACGAGCTCGCGCTGCCGGGCCCCTGGCACGTCGTGGTGCGGCCGTCGCGCGTCGCCGGCCGATGGGACTTCAACGTGCGCGGCCTCGACGTCCGCCACGCCGTCTCGATTGCCATCCCGCCGCGGCTGTTGCCAAGCCTGATCCCGCCGCGGCTGACCGAATCGCTCAATCGGATTGTGTCCACGACAGTTGAAGCCGCCGCGCAGCGGACGCTGACGCGGGTCGTTTAGGAGGGACCGATGGCTGTGTTTTTACATCCGCATCTGACCCGGGGCATCGTCAAGACGCCGATGGGCGCGTTCGTGATCACGAGAGGATTCGTCACCGTGCCCGATGAAGTCGGCGAGTCGCTCGGCTGGAGACGCGTTGACGGCGAAGTGTCCGTGCCGCAGGGTCCACCCGTCGCCGCTGGCGCCCCCGATTCGGCCACGCGCCGCGATTCCGCGGTGCTGGACGGTCGGTGACGCCCCAGACCACGGTGGTGGACGCGGGCCATCCAGAGAGCTGTCCGTGGTGTGGCCAGCGGCGCATTCACGGTGTGTCGCCGTCGGCGAGCGGTGATCGTCACTTCCGCTGCGTGGCCTGCGGCACCACCTTCTTCATACACGAGTTCTCACAGCAGCATGCGGAACGATCGCCGCTGTGCCCGGCGGGCTCCTGCCGCACCCAACGGTCCGCTCGCATCAAGCGGTGACCTTCGCGCGAAGCTGGATTGGTTGGTGACGCGTCCCGCGCGATCGCCGCTCCTCGGCGGGAAGTCCCCGCTACCTGACGTGAGCGTCAGGGCGCTGCGCTGATGCCGCGCGTCAGCGCCATGATCTCGACGCCCGGTCTCAGATCACGGCGGCTTCGCCCGATACCCGGCGCTCGAGCGACAGGTTCCTGACGACCGCGGTCGTCGAACGCGCCTTGTTGAGCGTGTAGAAGTGCAGGCCAGGAGCTCCCTCGCGCAGGAGCTCGTCGCACTGGCGCGTCGCGTAGTCGATGCCGAACTGCGTGACCGACTCATCGTCGCCGCGGCGTTCCAGCTCGGCCAGCAGTTCTCCCGGGAGATCGGCGCCGCACAGCGCTACGAAGCGTTTGATCTGGGACGTGCTCAGGATCGGCAGGATGCCGGGGACGATCGGCACGGTCACGCCCTGCGCGGCCAGAAAGTCCCGCAGCGCGAAGTAGTCGCGGTTGTCGAAGAACAGCTGGGTGATCACGAAGTCGGCGCCGTGATCGATCTTGGTCTTGAGCCGCCGCCAGTCCACCAGCTTGCCTTCGCGGCAGGCGATGTGCCCCTCGGGAAAGCCCGCCACTCCGATGGAGAAGCCGCCGCGTTCGCGGATGTGCTTGACGAGCTCGTAGGAGTACTCGAAACCGCCTGCGGTCTTCACGAATTCAGTCGTGCCGGCGGGAGGGTCGCCGCGCAGGGCCAGGATGTTCTTGATACCAAGCGCCAGCGTCTGGTCGAGCACCGAAGCGGTGTCGGCGACGGTCGAATTGACGCAGGTCAGGTGCGCCATCGCCGTGATCTGCTGGTCGCGCTGAATGCGATCGACGATGGTCAGCGTCTTTTCGCGCGTGCCGCCGCCGGCGCCGTAGGTCACCGAGCAGAAATCCGGCCGGAGCTGCCGCAGCGCGGGAATGGTCTTCTCCAGCAAGGTGCGTTCGCCCTCGTCGGTTCTGGTCGGGAAGAATTCGAAGGAGATGACCGGGCGGCGGCTCCGCTTCTCGGCCGCGAAAATATCCTGGATGAACTGGATCAAGAGGCTCCCGGGGCCAATATACACTGATACCTGAGGAAACCTGACCATGAGCCTGAGCCGCCGCGAGCTCCTAGCCGGCACCGCGCAGCTGGCCGTCGCCGCCGCGCTGCCCGCCGCCGACGGGGCGCTGCCCGCCCGCGGCGATTTTGCCATCCCGGCCGGCCAGACGTATCTCAACAGCGCCTTCATTCATCCCGTACCCCAGGTGGCGGCCGACGCGATGCGCCGCTACATCGACACGCGCACGTTCAGCCGTCAGCGGTGGAGCGGCGATGAGTTGGCGTTGAAGGTGCGCGCCCAGTTTGCGGCGCTGATCAACGCCAGCCCCGGCGAAATCAGCCTGGTCGAAAGTACGAGCCGTGGCGAAAATCTCGTCGTGAACGGCATCGGCGTTCCCTCCAACGCCGGCAACGTCGTCACCGACGCCCTGCACTTCGAAGGCTCGCTGATTCTCTACGGCGAGCTGCAGAAGCGCGGTCTCGACGTCCGCCTGGTGCGGCCGCGCGACTGGCGCATCGACCTTTCCGACCTGGAGAAGGTCGTCGATCGGAAGACGCGGCTGGTCGCGGTCTCGCTGGTGTCCTGGTACAACGGCTTCCAGCACGACCTGAAGCGGCTCTGCGACCTCGCCCACGCGTCCGGCGCCTACGTCTACGCCGACATCGTCCAGGCGGCCGGGAACACGCCGATCGACGTCCGGGCGAGCGGCGTCGACTTCTGTGCCTGTTCGAGCTTCAAGTGGCTGATGGGCGACTTCGGCCTCGGTTTCCTCTACGTGCGCGAAGCGCTGCTCGACCGCGTGATCCATCGCTCGGAGTACGGGTACCAGCAGGCGGAGACTGCGATGCACTACCTGCCGTCGGATCCGCCGGCGAGCACGCCGGTCACCTGGACCATGAAGGCAGATGCGCGCGCGCACTTTCAGGTCGGAACCTACGGACAGGGCGCCCTGAACGCGCTGGCCGAATCGCTGGCGCTTCTGCAGCGGATCGGCGTCGAGCGCATTCACGCGCATCGCCAGCCGCTGCTGCGCCGGCTGCACGAGGAGATGCCGAAGCTCGGGTTCACGCCGATCACACCGGCTGGCTCGACGTCGGCGATCGTGGCGTTCACAGCCCCCGGTGCAGAGCAGCGTCTGGCGGCGCGCCTGAAGCAGGCCGACGTCTCGGTGACACTGGGCGGCGAGCGCATGCGCATCTCGCCGTCGTTCTTCAATGACGCCCGTGACGTGGACCGGCTGCTGGGTGCGCTGGCCTAGCCGCGACGCGTGATGAGTCCGAACCTTCTGATTTTCGTTGCCGCCGCGTTCGCGCTCATCGTCACCCCGGGGCCGAACTTCTTCTACATCTTGACGCGGGCTGCGACGCAGGGGCGCCGCGCCGGCGTGGTTGCTGCGATAGGCCTTGGCGCGGGTGTCGTGGTCCACACTACCCTGGCCACGCTCGGCATGGCGGCGGTCGTGCGCTCGTCGTACCTTGCGTTTCGCGCCATCAAATACGGCGGCAGCCTGTATCTGATCGTTCTCGGCATCAAGGCGGCGCGCAGCCGGCCCGCGATCCCCGACGTCTCGCTCGCGATGCGAGACCAGGACTCACGGGTCCTCTGGCAGAGCATCGTCGCCAGCCTGACGAATCCGAAAACGATCCTGTTCTTCCTGAGCTTCCTGCCGCAGTTCGTGACCGGCCCGGCATCGAGCGCGCCGCGTCAGATGCTGGCGCTCGGCGGGATCTACATGCTGGTCACCATGCTGGTCTACAGCGCCGTGGCGTGCGTGGCGGGGAGCGCGACGCGATGGCTCCGCGAGAGCCGCGCGCGCGCGAGCCGGTTGCGGTGGCTGACGGCGTCGAGCTTCATCGGTCTCGGAGTCTGGGCCGCCCTGCCGGATCGCCGGTAAGGCAGCGTCGATGGTGGCCGGGCGGCGTTGTCGAAATACGCCGATCCGAGCGACTACTCAGTGTTCAAAGAGTTTTCTTTCACATATCCGGAGGATGCAATGAAGTATCTGTGCCTGATCTACGACGAAGAGAAGAAGATGGCCGGCATGTCCAAGAGTGAAAGCGACGCATTCATGGGTGAATACGGCGCCTTCTCGGAATCGGTCAAGGCAAGCGGCCACTACCTCGGCGGCAACCCCCTGCAGCCGGTTCACACCGCGACCACGATTCGCAGCCGCAACGGGAAAGTATCGACCACCGACGGCCCCTTCGCGGAGACCAAGGAACAGCTCGGCGGCTACTACCTGATCGAAGCCAAAGATCTCAACGAGGCGATCCAGGTGGCAACGCGGATTCCTTCGGTCAAGACCGGCAGCATCGAAGTGCGGCCGATCATGGTGTTCAACCAGTAGCACGGAGTCGAGTGGGTTGGTGCGCGAGGACGCGGTCGAACACGTGCGTGCGGCGGTTGAGACTGTCTACCGCACCGAATCGCGCCGCGTGCTCGCCACCCTGATCCGTCTGCTCGGCGACTTCGATCTCGCCGAGGAGGCGATGCACGACGCGTTCATGGCCGCAGTCGAGCAGTGGCCGCGCGACGGCATGCCGGCCAACCCGCGATCCTGGCTCGTTTCCACGGGACGTTTCAAGACGATTACGACGATGCGCAAGCGCGCCCGGTTCGACGCGGCGCTGACCGAGATCGCCGAGCGCCTCGAAGCGGCGGCTCGCGACACGCGGGGCGGGGAGGAAGCGAGCGTCGACGACGATCGGCTTCGGCTCATCTTCACCTGCTGCCATCCCGCTCTCACGCCCGACGCGCAGATCGCGCTGACCTTGCGTGAAGTCTGCGGCCTCACCACCGAGGAGATTGCCGGCGCCTTCTTCACGGCACCCAGCACAGTCGCCCAGCGCATCGTCCGGGCGAAGGCAAAGATTCGCGATGCCGGGATTCCGTATCAGGTGCCGGCGGTGGGCGCCCTGGCCGAACGCCTCGACAGCGTCCTGCACGTGGTGTATCTCGTCTTCAATGAGGGCTATTTCGCCTCGTCCGGCGAGTCGCTGACTCGCCACGATCTGTCGGCCGAAGCGATCAGGCTCGGACGCCTTCTCGTCGAGCTTCTGCCCGATCCCGAAGCGCTGGGCCTTCTCGCGCTGATGCTGCTTCACGAGTCGCGTCGTGCGGCAAGGACCTCGCCAACGGGCGAACTGATCCTGCTCGCCGATCAGGATCGATCGCTGTGGTCCCGCGAACAGATCGCCGAGGGGTCGGCGCTGGTAGAGCAGGCGCTGGCGATGAGGCGGCTGGGTCCGTACACCCTGCAGGCCGCGATCGCCGCGGTGCACGCGGAGGCATCGGCTGAGGCGTCGACTGACTGGCGGCAGATCGTCGGCCTCTACGACCTGCTGGTCCGCGCCGATCCGGCGCCGGTGGTCGAGCTGAACCGCGCCGTCGCGGTCGCCATGCGCGACGGGCCGCTCGCCGGCCTCGCCATTATCGATGCCATTCTGGCGCGCGGCGATCTCGCAGACTATCTGCATGCGCACTCGGCGCGGGCCGATCTCTGCCGGCGGCTGGGCAGAGTAGACGAGGCGCGCGCCTCGTACCGACGCGCGCTCGATCTCACACGACAGGAGCCGGAACGCCGGTTCCTCGAGCGCCGGCTACGGGATCTCGATCCAGTGCGGCCAGGGTGCTGAAGCCGTATCCCGCACCGTATCGTATGGTGGCGTGGCCGATTGGAAGCGGTGTCGGCGCCACGAACCGGTGGAATCGGCCTAGACTCGACGACATTCTTGCCTCCGTCGCCGTCTCGCGACCTCACGAATGACGATGAGCGTCAGGCATCCCGAGGCGACGGACCGTGTCACGTTCGAAGTCGAACTCGATCAGGACCACCGCTTCCTTGCCGACGACCCATCCATCGTGGCCGGGCTCGATGGCGACGATCTGCGGCGCCTTGTGCTCCACGATGCAGCCGTCGGCGTATTCGATGTGGATCTCGCCGCGCGCGAGGAAGCCGACGTGCGCGTGCATGCACAGGTCGGTGCCGACGACCGGCTTCATGTCGGCGGCCCAATGGAATCCGGCCGGATAGATCATGCGCTTCACGCGTGCCGCGCCGGCGCGTCCCACTTCAAGCTGGACGTGGCCAAAGTCGCGGCGGGTCGCGCCCTTGACCGGGGCGAGCAGCGCATCGACCGCCGGCGCCGCGCGCCTCATTGCCGCGCGCGCCTTTGGCACCGGCTTCTTCGCTGGTCGGGCCGGCTTCCTGGACCTGGTGCCGGCCCTCTTCTTTTTCGCCATCTGCTCCTCGCTGTGGTTGCCGAACGGCCGATGCTAGCACGCGGCCGGCGGCGCTTGCAGCCGAACAGCGTTCCGTTCATGATCGGGCGCGCCGCGTCGCAACCGATGCGGACGGACCGCCCGCCGACCTCGTGCGAGCGTTCGCGTGGGTTGATGAAGCTGCAGCGCGACGCGATGGTGTCTGGACGCCGCAGACGCCGGGATCCCGTGGGAAGAGGACGCGCGGCCAGCGGCGCATGATCGGAGAGGCCGGGATGGGACGTCGACTCAGTGCATTCGTGGTTTCGTTCATTGCCGGCGTCGGCCTGGCGTTCGCGCAGTCGAATCGTATCGACACGGTCACGCCGATCGCGCCGGAACTGGCGGCTTACGGCCGCTACGCCATTGGTGTCCGCACCCTGCAGGCGACGGATCGAAACCGGCCGGACGTGCTGAATACCAGGGAGGGCGGGCCGACGCAGCGATACGATCGGACGCTCACGCTCGAGGTCTGGTATCCGGCGGCGCTCGCCGCCGGCCAGAAACCGGGCGGCGACTACCGCGTGATCACGCGCGACCCGGCCATCACCGCCACTCTCCACGGCCAGGCGGTGCGTGATGCGGCGCCGGTGACCGGCGACACCCCTTTTCCACTCGTGATCATTTCGCACGGCTACCCAGGCAACCGCTACCTGATGAGTCATCTTGCCGAGAACCTCGCGAGCAAAGGCTTTGTCACGATCGCCATCGACCACAAGGACAGCACCTACGACGATCAGCAACCGTTTGCGAGCACGCTCTATAACCGCGCGTTCGATCAGCTGTTCGTGTTGCATGAGGCTGAACGCCTGGGTCAGCCAGGGTCGGGAAGTTTCCTCAGCGGTCGCCTCGATGCCAGCCGCACCGGCATCGTCGGTTACTCGATGGGCGGCTACGGCGTGGTGAACGTGATCGGCGGCGGCTACAGCAAGGCGAGCGAAACCTTGAATGGCGCCCCGCCGAACCACATGCTGGCGGAGCGCGGCGCTGGCAATCCCGACTATCGCAAGACGATCGATTCGCGGATCAAGGCGGCGATTGCCATCGCGCCCTGGGGCATGGTCGGCGGCTTCTGGGATGCCGAGGGGCTGAAAGGCATCGAGACGCCGGTGCTCTTCGTCGCCGGTAGCGCCGACGAAGTGGCCGGCTACGAGAAGGGGACCAAGGCCATCTATCAGGCCGCCGTGAACGCGGACCGATATCTGCTGACGTTCATCAACGCCAACCACAACGCCGGGGCGCCAATTCCCGCGCCCGTGGAGACCTACCTGGCTGCCGAGGCTGGCAGGCCGGCGGCGTTCGCACACTATGCCGACGCGGTCTGGGATACGGTGCGCATGAACAACATCCTCGACCATTTCGCGACGGCGTACTTCGATCTGTACTTGAAGGGCGATCAGGAGAAGAAGGCGTACTTCGAGGGTTGGAAGGGCTTCAGGCGGGGAACCTCCGTGGGCCTGACGCTCGAACACGCGGCGCCGAACAAATGAGACGACGCGGCGTTGGCGGGGTGCGCTGACCGTTGGCGACTGGAGGGTGGCACGCGCAACTGCTCGTAGAATGGATATCGTGGCAGGAGGGGCGATGGCGGTTGAAATTCGGCACCTGACGACGAGCGAGCTGGAGGCGCGGCTGCACGAAGTCAGCCTGTCGCCGCAGGACGGCGGCGTCCTCGAGATGATCGTCCGACGTCCGGACGTGGGCGCACGCGAGATCGTCGAGCACGGGGAACTGGACCTGATCGAGGGGCTGGTCGGTGACAGCTGGAAATCGCGCAGCAGCAAGAGGACCGCCGACGGCTCCCCGCATCCCGACATGCAGCTCAATCTCATCAACTCCCGCCTCGTCGCCTTGGTGGCGCAGGACCGGAGCCGCTGGCACCTCGCCGGAGATCAGTTGTACATCGACCTGGATTTGAGTGCTGCCAATCTGCCGCCAGCGACCAGGCTCGCGATTGGCTCGGCCGTCATCGAGGTCACCGCCGAACCCCATACCGGCTGCTCGAAGTTCGTCGAGCGCTTCGGCCTCGATGCCATGATGTTCGTCAACGCGCGCGAGCGGAAGGATCTGCGCCTGCGCGGCATCAACGCCCGCGTCCTTCGTGCCGGGATGCTGCGCGTCGGCGATTCGGTCAGCAAACTCTAGCGGAGGATGGTGATGCGCCGTGTGGTTGGAGTCCTGCTCTCGCTTCTCGCTCTGCCGGCGACGGCGTCGGCAACCTGGTCGGTGATCGCCGTCGATCAGAGCACCGGGCGCGTCGTCATCGCGTCGGCGACCTGCGTCGATCGCGACGATCAGTTCCTGATGGGGATTCAGGCCGTCGTCGTGCCGGGCAAGGGCGTGGCCGCCTGCCAGGCCGCCGTCGACAATACGCATCAGAACCAGATGGTGGTATTTCGTGAGCTGCAGAAGGGCACCGAACCGAAGGCGATCATCGAGCAGTTGAGCACCGATCCGGCTTTTCAGACGCGGCAGTTCGGCATCCTCGACTTGCAGGGACGCAGCGCCGGCCATTCCGGTCTCGGCAACGGCTACGTCTCCCAGGACATCCATGGCCAGGTGCCCGGCACCGGGATCTTCTATTCCATCCAGGGCAACATCCTGCGCCCGGGCACGGTGGTGCCCAACGCGGTGCAGGCGTTCCTGCACGCCACCGGCGCGATCACCGATCGCGTGATGGCGGCGATGGAAGCGGCCGATGGATCGGGCGGCGACAGCCGTTGCACCTGCCCGCCGTGGCCGACCGACGGATCCAGGCCGGCGATTCTGTGCTCCGAGAAGACCGCGCACGTCGCCTACATCCTGATGGCCGAGAAGGGCGACTCCAGCGGCGATTCGCACAACAACGGCAAGTACACGATGTATCTCACCGTCTCGCAGCCTGGGCCCGACCATGGACCGAACGTAATCCACGAGGGCGAAGACCTGAACCCGGTCAAAACGCTGCGCATGCGCTACGACGTGTGGCGCAAAGCGCAGCCGGCGTCGTTCAAATGAGCTGGCTTCTCCGCGCCACGCCCCGGCGCCGCGGCGCCTGGATTGTCCCAGAGCTTCCGCACGTGCGACTGGTGTCGGTCACGTTCGCGCTCGCGTTACTGTGTTCGACGCTGGTCATCGGCCAGCAGCGGGGCGCGCCCGCTCCCGCCAATCCAGCTCTTCCTGCCCAACCCGCCCCCGGGCAGCGCGGGGGCGGCGGCCGAGGTCGAGGTGCCGTGCCGGTGATGACGCTGACCTCGCCTGCGTGGCCCGATGGCGGCCGGATTCCGCCGCAGTACACGCAGGAGGGCGACGACATCTCGCCGCCGCTGGCGTGGAGCGGCGCGCCCGTCTCGGTCGCCAGCTACGTGTTGATCGTCCACGATGTCGACGCGTCCATCGGCAACGGCACGGACGATCTGCTCCACTGGCTGGTCTGGAATATTCCCGCCACCGTGACGTCATTCCCCGAGCACGCGCCGTCGCGGTCGCAGCTGCCGGATGGCACGCGGCAGATCAGCGCCACCGGCCCGTACTATCGCGGCCCCGGCGCCCCGGCGGCAGGCCCGGTGCACCATTACGTCTTCGATCTGTTCGCGCTCGATACGATGCTGGAAGTTCCCGCGGTCGGCGCGTCGCCGCCGGCGACGCGTGCAGCCGTCGTCGCCGCGATGGCCGGGCATATCCGCGGCAAGGCGTCGTATGTCGGGCTGTTCAAGCGGCGCTGAGATGATGCGGGCATGACGGGCAGCCAACGCACACGCCGGCGGGTCGTGGTCACCGGGGTCGGTCTCGTTTCTCCGCTCGGCGCCGGAACCGACGTCACCTGGCAGTGTCTGCGTGCCGGGGAGTCCGGCATCAGACCGATTACCCTGTTCGATGCGTCGCGCTACTCGACCCGCTTCGCCGGCGAGGTGCCGCGGTTCGATCCCTTGCAGTGGCTGGACAAGAAGGACATCAAGAAGTGCGGGCGATTCATCCAGTTTGCGATCGCCGCCACGACGATCGCGATGAAGCAGAGCGGCTTGGCCATTGCACCGGACAATGCCGATCGCGTCGGCGTGCTGATCGGCTCCGGCATCGGTGGATTCGAAATCATCGAGCGCGAGCACCAGGTGCTGCTCGAACGCGGTCCCGATCGTGTCTCACCCTTCTTCATTCTTTCGGCCATCGTCAATCTCGCAGCGGGGCAGGTCTCGGTGCGGCTGGGCGCGAAAGGGCCGAATTCCGCGGTGGCCACCGCGTGCACGACCGGGGCGCACGCGATCGGCGATGCCTTCCGGCTGGTTCGCGACGGCTACGCGGACGCGATGATCTGCGGCGGTGCGGAGGCCAGCATCACACCGCTTGCCGTCGCCGGATTCGCGGCGATGCGCGCACTCTCGACGCGCAACGACGATCCGACGCGCGCCAGCCGTCCCTGGGACCAGGACCGCGACGGCTTCGTTGTCGGCGAGGGCGCCGGCATTCTGGTGCTCGAAGCGGCCGACCTGGCGCAGCAACGGGACGCGGCGGTGCTCGCGGAAGTGGTGGGCTACGGGATGAGCGCCGACGCGCATCATCTGACGGCGCCGCCGCCAGATGGTGAGGGCGTCGTTCGCGCCATGCGCGCCGCGCTCGAAGACGCTGACCTTCCGCCCGATCAGGTGCAGTACATCAACGCGCACGCGACCTCGACTCCGCTCGGCGACATCGCGGAAGCGACGGCCATCATTCGCGTCTTCGGCAGCGGCCCGCGCGTGGCGGTCAGTTCCACCAAGTCGATGACCGGCCACCTGCTCGGCGGCGCCGGCGCGCTCGAGGCCGGCGTCACCGTCCTTGCGCTGCGCGATCAGATCGCACCGCCCACCATCAACCTCGATCGCGTGGATATGGACAATCCTCTGGATCTCGTGCCGCATCACGCCAGGGCGATCGACATGGCTCACGCCATGACCAACTCGTTCGGCTTCGGCGGAACCAACGCGTCGCTCATCTTCAAACGCTCCGCCGGCTAGCCTGCGATATACCGCGGCCGTGCCTCCCCGGTGGGGTTCGCCCCGCATTGTGCGCTCCACCACTTGAACCGTCTCCGTCGCAGCCGCTACCATCGCGGCGGTGAGGTTTCGCGACATCCTGCAAGCCGAACTCGAGCGACGCCGCGCCGCGAACCACCGCTATTCGCTGCGCTCGTTCGCGCGCGATCTGTCGGCCGATCACTCGACGCTGTCGCAGCTGCTGCGCGGCCGGCGCCGGCTGACCGGCCGCAGCGTGCGCCGCTTCGGCCGCACGCTGCGCCTTGCGGCGCCGGCGATCGCCGAGCTGTGCGCGCTCGAGAACGAGTCGGCGGTCCTCGCCGCGCTCGATCGGCAGAATTTCAGGGCCGACTCGCGCTGGATCGCGAGCATGGTGGGGATTCCGCTCGACGAGGTCAACATCGCCTTGCAGCGCCTGCTCAGAAAGCGGATCGTGACGATGACCACGCCCACCCGATGGGAGCGCTTGTAGGGCGGGTCCGGTCGGACCCGCCGGAGGAGAAATCGTGGGAAACCCGGTCGTTCAGTGGCAGATCGTCGCGAAGGAACCAGACGCGCTGGCGCGCTTTTATGCCTCGCTGTTTGGGTGGAAGGTCAGGGCCGACAACGCGCTCGGCTATCGCCAGCTGGACACCGATAGCCCGCGCGGCATCGGCGGCGGCGTCTGGCCGTCCCCTCCCGAGGGCCACAACCTCGTTCAGCTCTTCATCGAAGTCGACGCTGTGGAGGCCTACATCGAGAAGGCGGTGAAGCTGGGCGCGACAGTGATCGTGCCCAAATCGGAGCTCCCAGACGGCGGCGCGATGGCGATCATCCTCGACCCGGCGGGCTTGTCCTTTGGTCTGTGCCGGCCTGGCGCGGCACCATGATCAAGCCGGCCGTGCCTGACCCTCAGCTCGCCGGCACGACGCCCATCCGCCGGGCGATCGCTTCGAAGCGGGGATCGTCCTTGAGTGCGTCGAATCGCGGATCGACTTTGATCGAGATCAGATCGAAGGAGCGATCCTCGAACGCTTTCTGCATCCAGCGGAATCCGAGTTCGATCTCGCCCAGCGCGAACTGAATCCAGGCGAACTCGAGCGGGGACACGTAGCGTGTCTTGGCGTAGGTCTCGAGCTTGCGCAGCACTTCGAGCGCCTGCTTCCGGCGTCCGGCCAGCGCGAAGGTGCGGCCCAGGGCGCCGTGCATGCGGGGCGTCTGCGGCGACAGGTGGACGGCGCGCTGGAACGCCGCCGCCGACTCGTCGAAGTCCTTGCGCTGTTCCTGGATCACGCCGAGGATCCAGTAGGCGGGAGCGAAGTGCGGGTTCAGCTCGACGGTGTGATCGCACTGCTCGAGCGCCGTCTCGAAGTCCCGGCGGTAGAAATGGATCACCGCCAGGTCGCGCGCGACGATCGACGACACCGGATCGAGCGCCTGCGCCACGCTCATCTCGTCGAGCGCCTCGTCGAGGCGGCCGAGCGGCGCCAAGCAGGACATCGCGTACCAGTGGTGCGACGTCGTGCCGCGCGGGTCGAGGCTGATCGCCCGCTGGAATTCGCGCTCGGCGCCCGCCCAATCCCAGTCCTGCGTCGCCTTCATGTGCGCGAGCGAGGTGTGCGCTTCTGCCGAATTGGCGTCGAGCATGACCGCGGCGGCCGCGCTCGCCGCCGCCCTGGTCCACACTTCCGCCGGGCCGAATACGCCGTAGTGCGCCAGCAGACCGTAGGCATCGGACAGACCGGCATGCGCGGCGGCGTACTCGGCGTCTTCGACCAGCGATTTCTCGAAGAAGTCCAACGCCTTGCGCAGTCCCTCTTCGGTGCGCTGATTCAGGTGATAGCGCCCCTGCAGGTAGAGGTTGTGCGCCGCCAGGTTCTCGTTCGGTTTGCGCGAGGCCGAGCTCGATCGGTGCTCGCCGAGTTCGGGCTCGATGCGCATGGCGATCGCCTCCGCGACGCGCTCCTGAGCGGGAAACAGGTCGGCCAGCGTCGCGTCCACCGACTCCGACCAGATGTAGCAGCCGGTGGCGCCATCGATCAGCTGGGCGGTCAGGCGCAGGCGCTCGCCGGCCCGCCGGACGCTGCCGCTGATGATCATCGCAGCCTCGGTGCGGTCGCCGGTGGCGCGCGGCTCGTCCGAAGCGAGGATTCGCAGCGAGGCAAAGCGCGTCAGGTGGTGGATGATCTCGTCGCGGACCCCGCGGCAGAAGTATTCGAGATCGTGCTCCACGCTGTGATCGGCAAACGGCAGCACGGCGACGGTGTTGCGGCTGACCAGCGCGGCTGCCACCGACCGTTTGATCAGGACCGGCGTGTCGCGCTGCTTGAACACCGGCGCGTAGCCGCCCTTCGGCAGCTCGATCACCGTTTCGTCGGTCCGTCCCTCTTCCCGGTAGTAGCGCACCAGTTTGGCGCGAAGGCGCCGCGCCTGCACCCGCACGATGGGGTCGGTACGCGGGTCGAACGTCTCTTCCTTCCCGAAAACCTGGACGCCGATGACGTACTCCTTGAGCTCGTGCCTGCGACCGGCCACCGCTTCGAGCACGATGAACTTCAGGAATCGCTTGAGCCGGTCGCCCTGTTGAAAGGTCGGGCTCGCGAGGATCCGGTCGAGATGCTCCCGGACGGCATCGTCGACCTGTGGCTGTTTGGACGCGGGTGCAGAGGAGCGGCTAGCCATGGTCGTATCTTAACGTCCTCACCATCGTCCGGCTAAAGCCGCGCGCTATCGCAGCCTCCACCTGTTTCGGTGGTATCCGGCTAACCCTCGAAATTGAGCTCGATCTTGAGGCCGTCCGGATCGTGAATGAAAATCTGCACCGTCGCGTCGCGCAGGACGACTGTTTCACGAAAGACGATGCCCGAAGCTTGAAGCGTACGCCTGGTGCCGTTCAGGTCGACGCCGCGGAACGCGACGTGATCAAGCCGTCCGGATCCAGGCTCGCGGAATTCCTCGGACGTCGCTTGCACCAGGTGGACGACCGGCGCCCCGCCGAGATAGAGCCAGTAACCGGCCGAGGCGAAAGGCGGCCGGTCGCCGACGCGCAGCCCGAGGGCGCGCACGTAGAAAGCGCGCGCCTGCTCGAGGTCGGAGGTCCTGATGTTGAAGTGCTGGAATCCGTCGATCGGCATGCTACTCGGTGACGATGTCGAGACGGTGGATGTCGCCGAGGATGACGCTGTACGAGAATGCGCCGACCAGCGCCACCACGGCGATGTAGATGAGCGGTCCGACGAATGACCCGGTGAGATCGAACGCGATGCCGATGATCAACGGCGTCAGGATGCCGGCCAGGTTCGCGCTCAAGTTGAAGATCCCGCTGGTGAGGCCAATCAGCTTCTTCGGTGCGATGTCCGAGACGACGGTCCAGCCGAGATTGGTCATGCCCTGCCCGAAGAAGGCAATCGACATGATCAGGATCACGACGGCATCGCGGCCGAGCGGCACATAATTGGCGGCGACGATCGTCGACGCCAGCAACATGCCGCCGACGATGGGCAGCTTCCTCGACAGATTGGCCGATCCCGTACGCTCGAGTATCGAGTCGGACAACAATCCGCCGGCGAGCACCCCGACCGAGGCGCCGATGTAGGGCAGCGACGTCATCACGCCGGCCTGGATGAAGGTCATCTTCCTGGCGGTCACGAGATAGGTCGGGAACCAGGTGACGAAGAAGACTTGCGTCGAGTTGCCGCCGAACTGTCCAAGCGAAGCCCCCAGCACCTGACGGCACCGCAGTAGCGCCACGATGTGCCGCCACTTGAACCGGACGGGTTCGCCGGTGTATTCGCCGCCGCCGCCGGCTTCGATGAATTCCATCTCCGCGCGGTTCGCCGTGGGACTGTCGCCGGGGTTGCGATACAGCATCCACCACGCCGCACCGAAGACGATGCCCAGCCCGCCGACGAGAAGAAACAGCCCGCGCCATCCGAATCGCCGGGTCACCCAGAACAGCGGCACGCTGAGGAAGCCCAGCCCGACGTACTGGCCGAACGAATAGATCGCATTCGCCCGCGCCCGTTCCTGTTGCGGAAACCAGCTGGCGAGGATCCGGCTGTTCGCGGGAAAGCACGGCGCCTCGAAGACGCCGACGCCGATGCGCGTCAGCACCAGGCCGTTGAACGACTGCACCGCGCCCATCAGGGCGGTGCAGCCCGACCAGCAGACGACGGCGATGCAGTAGGTGAGACGCGTGCCGAAGCGATCGAGGAAGACGCCGCCCGGGATCTGCAGGAGCGCATAGCTCCACGAGAACGCCGAGAAGACCAGGCCCATCTTCGCCGCGGTGAGGCCGAGGTCCCTGGTCAGGAACGGCGCGGCGATGCCGAGCACCGTCCGATCGAGGTAGTTGATCATCGTCCCGACCGCCACCAGCGCCAGGATGGGAATCCAGCGCACGTGCGTCCGCCGGGAACTGTCTTTATTCACCTCGGCGGAAGATGTCGTTGATGTTCCAGTGCCCGGGCGTCGGCGTCGGGGCGTTTTCCATCGGCGCCTGGATCACGGTCGGCAGGTCCGAGGCGAGCGCTTCGGCCAGCGCCGGCCCCAGCTCTCCGGCCGCGCCAATCGTCACTCCGCGCGCGCCGAACGCGCGCGCCATCGCCGCGTAGTTCGCGGCGTAGGGCTGGCCGCACCGCTCGAACATGCAGCCGAAGCTCGAACCGTAGTGCATCGACTCGAGACCCGCGATCGTTCCGAAGCCGGCGTTGTCCATCACCAGCCACACGACGGGCAGTTCAGCCTCCATGGCGGTGGCGATCACGGACGGGTTCGCGCTGAAGCCGCCGTCGCCAATGAGCGACACCGCGGCGCGTTTCGGGTGCGCCATTTTCACTCCCAGCACCGCCGCCGGACCGAACCCCATGGTCGCGAGTCCGCTCGGCGTAATGAAGGTGCCGGGTACCGTGATCGGGAACTGCTGCCCGACGCCGTTCTTGTTCCAGCCGACGTCGGTGACAATGAAGCCATCCTCCGGCACCGCCTTGCGCAGCTCGGCGAGGATGCGCTCTGGCCGCATCGGGTACTGGTCGGAGCTCCACTGGTGATCCCAGTTCGACGCGAACGCCTTGCGCCCGCGCGCGATCTCCTCGCGCAGGCGTCCGCGATCGCGGTGACTCCGGCCCCGCGCTTCCGTCGCGAGCGCTTCCAGCGCCAGCCTGGCGTCGGCGACGGCTCCAAGTTCGGTGGGGTAGTTGCGGCCGATTTCGGCTTCGTCCGCATCGATATGGATCAGACGGGTGGGCGGGATCGAGAAGGTGAAGCGCGGATCCCACGAACTCGAGTTCGCTTCGGCGAGGCGCGTGCCGACGGCGACGATGAGATCGGCCGTGCGGCACTTCTCGTTGGAGATCGGGGTGCCCCAGAATCCGGTCTGGCCGAGCAGCAGCGGATGATCGTCTCGCAGACAGCCCTTGCCCATCAGCGTGTGCGCGACCGGCACTTCCAGCGCTTCGGCGACCGCCGCCAGTTCCGAGGTGGCGCGTGCCGACAACACGCCGCCGCCGGCGTAGAGCACCGGACGCTCTGCGGCTGCCAGCGCGTCGACAATGCGCGCCACCGCGGCCGGGTCGATCGTTGGGCGCGCCAGCGTCGCCGGTTCCTGGTGGAACGCGTCGACGGCAAGGTCGGCGGAAAAGATGTCCATCGGCACGTCGACCAGGACCGGACCGGGGCGGCCGGCGCGGGCGAGGTGGAACGCCCGTTCCATGATGCGCGGCAGATCCTCGACCCGATCGACCCGGTAGACGCGCTTGCAGAACGGCCGGAAGATCTGGAACTGATCGGCGTCCTGGTGGAGGTTCACTTCCTGGTGCGGGTGCCGACCGTAGAAGTGCGACGGGATGTCGCCGGCAATCACGACCATCGGGATCGAGTCGAGCGCCGCGTTGGCCACGCCGGTGGCCGCATTGGTCAGGCCCGGCCCGAGATGGGTCAGGAGCACGCCGGTCTTGCCCGAGGCGCGCGCGTAGCCGTCGGCGGCGTGGGCCGCGATCTGCTCGTGCCGGGTCGACACGAACCTGATGCGGCTCTTGCCGAGCGCGTCGAGGAAGGCGATGATGGTGTGGCCGCACAACCCGAAGATCACCTCGACGCCGAGGCGCTCGAGGTACTCCGCCAGCAGGTACGACGCGATGCGCGTCTCCGTCGCCTTCTCCGCTCGATCAACCGCCTGCGGCGCCACTGTGCTCATACAGCCATCCCGGAATGTGGTTAGAAGGTTTCGCTGCCGTAGAATTCGCCGAACAGCTCCTGTTCGGAGGGCCGATCCTCGGGAATCGGACGACTCACCCATGTGACGTTCATGTAGTGCTTGAGCGAGATGTTCTCGTTGGTGATGTTGCCGCCCCAGACGCCGCAGCCCATGCTCGACGTCATCGGCATGCCGTTGGTGAAGGTGCCGGCATTCGAGCTCGACTGCACCTGCCGGACCATGATGCGGCTGACCGGCGCGACCAGCGCCAGCCGGTGAATGTGATCGTCGTCGTGCGAGTAGATGCCGCACGAGTGCCCCTTGCCGGCGGTCTCGAAGATCTGCCGCACCTGGTCGAGCGTGTCGTCGAAACCGTGGCACTTGAACACGGCGAGGACCGTGCCGAGCTTCTCGGTAGAGAAGCGGTGCTCCTTGCCGATGCGCTGTTCCTCGACCAGCAGGAACGTCTTGTCCGGAGGGATGCTGAAGCCGGCGATCCCGGCCACGACCGAGGCCGCACGTGCGATGGTGTTCGCCGTGCGGCGCCCGTCGGCGTCCCAGTACGCTTTCTCGAGGAGCGACTTCTCGGCGGTGTTGACGAGATAACCGCCCTCGGCCTGCAGTTGCAGCAGGAACGCGTCGTAGATTGAGGCGTCGACGAGGAGGTTGCCATCGGCGGAGCAGCCCGAGCCGTGATCGTTGGTCTTGCTCACGCTCGTGTTGCGCGCCGCCTGCACGACATCCGCCGTTTCGTCGATCACCATCGTCGCATTGCCGGCGCCCACGCCGTAAGCCGGCTTGCCCGAGCTGTAGGCGCTCTTCACCATGGCTGGACCGCCGGTCGCGATCGTCAGGTCGCAGAGCGCCATCAATTCGTTGGCGAGCGGGATGCTGGGGCGCTCGACGCACTGCACCAGATCTTCGGGTGCGCCCAGCTTTCGCAACGCCGCGCGCATCACCCGCGCGGTTTCATTGGTGGTCTTCCGGGAACCGGGATGCGGCGAGAAGATGACGGCATCCTTGCACTTGATCGCGTAGATCGCAATCGTGATCGGCGTGACGTACGGGCTGGTGACGGGAATCAGCGACGCGATGACCCCGGCGGGCTTGGCGTACTTGACGATGCCGTGGTCGGGAATCTTCTCGATGATCCCGATGCTCTGCTGGCGCAGGGCGTCGCGCAGTACGCCCTGGACTTTGGCGCGCCGCCTCGGCTCCGGACTGCCCATGCCGCTTTCTTCCACGCTCATCTTCGCCAGCGCGGTCGCGGTCTTCTCGTTGCCGCCCGCCCAGGCGACGGCGCGACACAGCCGATCGGCTCTTGCCTGGTCGTAGTCCTCGATTGCCCGCATCGCCGCCCGCGCGCGGGCGAGCAGCGTCTGCGCCAGCGTTTGCTCTTCAGTGGTGATCGATCGCCCGGATGCGGTTGCGGTGGCCATGGTTACCGTCCGTTCTCGCGCGGTGGCACGCCGTCGTAGGCCACCGGAATCTTGATGCGCATTGGTTTCTCGCGCGTGGACTCCTCGAGCACCTCGGCGCTCAGGCCGGCGACGCGGCCGACGATGAACATGAGCTTGCCGGTCATCGGTGGCAGACCGAGGCCGACCAGGATGGCGGCGAGCGCGCCGTCGATGTTCAGCGGAATCGGTCTGATTCGATCGCGCACAGCGGCTTCGAGCGCGCGGGCGAACCGGATGGCGTCGCCGGCGAGACCCGCCTCGTCGGCCAGCGCGAAGAGCACGGCGACCCGCGGGTCGATGGTCGAATGCACGCGATGTCCGAACCCGGGCAGCCGGTTCCCCGCGGCCCGTGCCTGGCCCACCATCCGTCCGGCGACGGCTTCGAACGATTGGCCGTCGCGGCGCGCCTCGGCCAGGCCCGCTTCGATCAGCGCCATGCAGCCCGAGCCGGCGCCGCCATGCTCGTCGCCAATCGTAAGGATGCCGGCGGCGATGGCGGCCGACGGCGATTGCCGGTTGCCCGATGCGGCAAGGCGCGCCGCCGCGCACGAGGGGGCGCCAGCGCCGTGGTCAGCGACGCCGATCAGGATCGCATCCAGCAGCCGGCGCTCCGCCGCCGTCGGCAGCCGCTCATGGTGCAGTAGAAAAATGTGATCGGTGAACGTCGCCCCCCGCATCAGCTCGAGCACGTCATGTCCGCGGACTCGGATGTGGTCGGGGCCGGCATCGACTATCGCGGTGCGCCAGGTGTCCATTTCAAGTAGTTGGATACTACGTCTGGTGGGGGCACGCGGCGCGGGTGTTACGGTAACAGCACGGTAACTCCGTTGGTTCGCACCGGTCAGGGTGCTAACGTCCCGGCGGCGACAGGAATGTCGGGTCCCGTCAGGGAGGTACAACGTGAGACTGGTTCGAGCGTTACTGGTGATCCTCGCTTTCGTGTGCGCGGCCCGCGGCGAGGCGTGGGCCCAGGCGATTGCCGGCTCACAGCTGTCCGGCGTCGTGCGCGATGCTTCCGGCGGCGCCATTCCCGGAGTCGAGGTCACCGCGACCAAGACCGACACCGGGAACGTGCGGACCGTGTTCACCGGCGCCGATGGCGCCTACTCGCTGCCCAACCTGCCGGTTGGACCGTATCAGCTGAAGGTCGTCCTGCAGGGATTCAACACCTACATCCGCGACGGCATCGTGCTGCAAGTGGGATCGAACCCCGAGATCAACGTGACGCTCACGGTCGGCGCGATCAGCGAGCAGGTGACGGTGACGGCGAACGCCTCGCTGGTCGAGACCAAGAACACCGGCGTCGGACAGGTGATCGACAACCAGCGCGTGCTCGAAATGCCGCTCAACGGCCGTCAGGCGACCGAGTTGATCTTCCTGTCGGGACTCGCCACGTCGGCGCCCGCCGGCGACCTGAACACCAACAAGAATTTTCCCACCGTCACCATCTCGGTGGCGGGCGGCCAGGCCAACGGGATTACCTACATCATGGACGGCGGCACGCACAACGATCCGTTCAACAGCCTGAACCTGCCGACGCCGTTCCCCGACGCGCTGCAGGAGTTCAAGGTCGAGACCAGTGCGCTGCCGGCGCGCTACGGCTACCATGCGGCCTCGGCCGTCAACCTGGTCACCAAATCCGGTTCGAACCAGGTGCACGGCGACCTCTTCGAGTTCCTGCGCAACTATCATTTCAACGCGCGCAACTTCTTCGCGCCGGAACGGGACAGCCTGAACCGCAACCAGTTCGGCGGCACCCTCGGCGCACCGATCATCAAGAACAAGCTGTTCGTCTTCGGCGGCTATCAGGGCCGCATCGAAAAAAGCAATCCGCCGACCTCGATCAGCTTTGTGCCGACCCAGGCCATGCTGAACGGCGATTTCACCGCCTTTGCGTCGGCGGCCTGCAATGGCGGGACCCAGCGCAACCTGGCCGGCGGGTTCGTCAACAACCGGATCGATCCCTCGAGATTGAGCCCGGTGGCGCTGAATTTTCTCAAGCATGTCCCGGTGTCCGACGATCCATGTGGCCGCCTCACCTATGGCATTCCCAACAACAACACCGAGCACCAGGGTCTGGCGAAGGTCGATTACACGATCAGCGCGAACTCGTCGATGTTCGCGCGCTATTTCTACGCCGTCTACGACAACCCGGCAACCTACGACGGCAGCAACGTCTTGACGCTGAGCCGCACCGGGCAGAACAACCAGGTGCACTCGCTGGTCCTCGGCCACAACCAGGTGCTGTCGGCGTCGACGCTCAACTCGTTGCACATCACCTTCAACCGCACGCTGAACGACCGGCCGCTGCCGCCGTATTTCAGCGCCACCGATCTGGGCGCCAACATCTTCAGCCTGGTGCCGCAGTACGTCGGCGTCAGCGTCACCGGCAGCGGGTTTTCGGTCGGCTCCGGCGGCACCAATCCCGGCTACTTCAACTCGAAGAGCTTCCAGATCGCCGACGACGTCGACCTGATTCGGGGCAACCATCAGCTCTCGCTCGGCGCCAACTGGATTCACTCGCGCATCGACACGCTCAACAACCGGCCGACCAACGGGGCGTTCAGCTTCAACGGCCAGACCACGGGGCTGTCGCTGGCCGACTTCATGATCGGCGCGGTGAGTGGGGGATTCATCCAGGGCAACCCGGTCTACGACTACGACCACAGCGAATACATCGGCGCCTACGCGCAGGACAACTGGCGCGTGGCGCCGAATGTCACGGTCAATTTGGGTCTGCGCTGGGAGCCGTTCCTGCCGGTGCAGAACACCTATGCCTGGGTCAGTCACTTCGACCAGACGCGATTCGATCAGGACGTCCACAGCACCGTGTACCCACAGGCTCCGGCCGGTCTGATGTTTCCCGGCGACGCGGGCTATCCGGATGATGGCACGACGTTCGGCAAGGAGCTGCAGTTCGCACCACGAGTGGGCGTGGTCTGGACGCCGCACGGGGACGAGCGAACCAGCGTGCGTGCATCGTGGGGCGTGTTCTACGACACGCCGCACCTGTTCTTCAATACCCGTTTCGCCAACAACCCGCCGTGGGGCGCGCAGATTACCATTTCGAATCCGCCCGGCGGATTTGCCGATCCGTATCTGGGCTATCCCGGCGGCAACCCGTTCCCGGCGCTGAACACCGGTTGGGCGACGCAGCCGTTCCCCGCCTTCGGCGTCTACGTGAACACACCGCTGCATACCGAGCCGACCTCGCTGCAGCAGTGGAACGTGAGCGTTCAGCGTCAGGTCGGCGACTGGCTGGTGGCCGCGAGCTACCTGGGGAATCATTCCAGCCACCTGTGGCGCGCGACCGAGCTCAACCCCGCAGTGTTCGGGCCCGGCGCCACGACCGGGAACACCAATGCCCGCCGCGTGCTCGAGCGCGCCAACCCGGTGCAGGGGCAGTTCTACGGGACAATCGGCCAGCTCGATGACACCGGCCGCGCCAACTACGGGGCGGCGTTGTTCTCGCTGCAGCGCCGTTTGAAGAACAACCTCAGCGTGCTGTCCAACTGGACGATCTCGAAGTGCATGAGCGACCCGGCGACCACCGAGATTACCGGACCGACCATCGTGAATCCCGCCAACCCCGATCTGGACTACTCGGTACTGTTCGTCGGATCGCCGGCACGTCGTCAATGCCTCGATCGTGGTGCGCACACCGGACTTCGAGAACCGCGTGGCGCGGGCGGTGCTCGGCGACTGGCAGCTGTCGCCGATCGTGCGGTGGCAGTCCGGCAACCGGTCGAGCATCACGATCGGCGTCGACAGCGCGCTGACCGGGATTGGCGGCCAGCGGGCCGTCCAGATTCTCGACGATCCGTACGGCGCCGGTGGCCCCAAGGCCTATCTGAATCGGGCCGCGTTCACCGCGCCGGCGACCGGAACCTACAGCACGCTCGCCCCGTTCACCGTGGTGAATCCGAGCAATCTGCAGAATGACTTCGCGCTCACCCGCACGTTCACGGTCGGCGGCGCGCAGTCGGTGCAGTTCCGCTGGGAGGTCTTCAACCTGATCAACCACGTGAATTTCAACGCGCCGATTACCGCGTTGAACAGTGCGAGCTTCGGTCAGATCCTGTCGGCTGGCGACCCCCGGATCATGCAGTTCGCGCTGAAGTTTACGTTTTAACGAGGACACCAGCTCGATGGCGACTTCAGACCCAGGCGGCGCGTCGAGGAACCTGCTCACGGCCGGCTTGGTCTCCCTTGTGTTGGCGCTGTGTTGGTTCGCTGCGTCCTTGTCAGCCGTCGATAGTAACGACTGGCCGTCGCACGACCACGACGCCGGCGGCCAGCGCTTCTCGCCGCTCAAGCAGATCACGCCGGCCAACGTCGCCAGGCTCGAGCGCGCCTGGACGTTCGACACCGGCGTGCCCGGTCTGCAGGTGACCCCGCTCGCGATCAACGGCATCATCTACGTCACCGCCGGCAAGGACATCATCGCGCTGGAGCCGGAAACCGCGAAGGTGATCTGGCGCTACACGGCGCCGGCCGCGGTCAGCCGCCGCGGCGTCGCCTACTGGCCCGGCGATCGTGACACGCCGCCACGATTGTTCAGCGGCGCTGGCGATCGTCTGCTGGCGATCGACGCCGAGCGCGGCAAGCCCGCGGCGGGGTTTGGCGATGGCGACAGCGGTTCGGTCGATCTCAAGGCGAGCATCCGCGGCGACGTCGACGGCAGATTCAGCCTGACGTCGCCGCCCGCCGTCTACAAGAACATCATCATCACCGGCGGCAACAACGGCGAACAATCGCCGAGCTCCGGTCTCTACGGTGATATCCGCGGCTGGGACGCGAAGACCGGCCGGTTGGTGTGGTCGTTTCACACCGTGCCGCGCGCCGGCGAACCCGGCGTCGAGACCTGGGAAGGCGACAGCTGGAAGAATCGGTCTGGCACCAACGTCTGGTCGTTTTTCACGATCGACACCGAGCGCGGCATTGTCTACGCCCCGCTCGGCGCGCCGACGTCGGACTACTACGGTGCCGATCGCAAGGGCGCGAATCTGTACGGCAACTCGGTGGTCGCGCTGGACGCGGCGACCGGCAAACTGAAGTGGCACCGGCAGCTGGTGCACCACGACATCTGGGACTATGACGTCCCGGCGGCGCCGACGCTCATCGACGTCAAGCGCAACGGCAGGACCACGCCGGCAGTCGCGGTCATGACGAAGATGGCACTGGTCTTCATTTTCGATCGCGTCACCGGCGAGCCGATCTTCGGCATGGAGGAGCGGCCGGTGCCCCAGAGCGGCGTTCCGGGCGAGCAGACCTGGCCGACGCAGCCGTTCCCGGTAAAGCCGCCGCCGCTGGCGCGCAACACCTTCGACCCGGCCAAGGACTTCTACGCGCTGACTCCGGACCACGCCGCGTACTGCAAGGAGCTGTGGGACCACAACGCGATGTACACCAAGGGGCCGTACACGCCGCCCGACGTGGACGGCACGATGCTCACATTCCCGAGCACGCTGGGCGGCGGGAACTGGAACGGCTTCTCGTACGATCCGACCCTTGGCCTGGTGTTCACCAGCGTGATGAACATCGGACAGGTCGCCAAGATGGTGCAAGGCACGGCCCGTGGCGGCGGCCCGCCGACCTGGGTGCGCCGCAGCCCGTGGGGCGGCGCGGTGGGACGCTTCTGGAATCCCGAGACCAAGATCCCCTGCTCCGCCGGGCCGTTTGGCGAGCTGGTGGCCGTGGATGTCAATCGCGGCGAGATCGCGTGGAAGGTGCCGCTCGGGTTCTTCCAGTCGCTGAAAGCAAAAGGGTTCGACAAGACCGGCACGCTGAACATCGGCGGCAGCATCGCGACCGCGGGCGGCGTGATCTTCATTGGCGCCACGATCGATTGTCGCTTCCGCGCCTTCGAATCAAAAACCGGCAGGCAGCTCTGGGAGACCGAGCTGCCCGCCTGCGCGCATACCACGCCGATGACGTTTCTCGGCAAGGACGGCCGTCAGTATGTCGTGGTTGCCGCCGGAGGCGGCAGCTTCCTCGGCGCGGCGCCGGGGTCGAACATCCTCGCCTTTGTGCTCCCGCGAGGGACGCCATCGGGCCGGTAGCGCCGCGGGCGTGGCGGGCGGCGGCCGGCGCCGCCGACTTGCTGTTCGGCGGCGCGCCTCCCCACGCGCAACCGCGCAAACGGGTTCTCGCCCGGGCCGACGTCCGCAACGGCTACCAGCACGATTCGATTTCGCACGCGGTGGCGACGATCGAGTGGCTGGGCCGCAAGTCCGACGCCCACGACACCTTCATCCGCACCGACCTCCATCCTCGGACAAGCGGCCGAAGACTGGATAATCGATTGCTGCAGCAGATCTACATTCCATGCGCTCGAGTGGTCCCTTCGGCTGACGGAGTAGGCAGATGTCCAAGACCCGAGTGACCCTGACCGCGCTCGCCGTGCTGCTCGGCAGCCTGTGGGTGCTGGCCGATCAGCAGCCAACGGCGCCCGCGGCCGGCGCGCCACCGGGACGCGGGCAGGGAGGGCGCGGCGGGCGAGGCGGACCGCCACGGGTGCGGACGCGCAAGGTCGTGCTCGCCTGGGCGGACACGCGCAACGGCATCGCGCAACACGATTCGGTCTCGCATGCGCTCGCCGTGGTCGAGCGCCTCGGCTACGAGTCGGGCGCCTACGACACCTATATCCGTACCGACTCGAACATCGTGGCCAACCAACCGAAGATGACGACCGGTGCGCCTGCCAGCGGCGGACCCAGTCTGGCCAGCGTCGACGCCATCTTCTTTCTCGGCCACCGTGAAGTCCCGCTCGAACCGCAGCAACGCCTGGAGCTGGCCGCGTTCGTGCGCGGCGGCAAGGGCTTCGTGGCGTCGCACACCGCGCTGACCGCGTTCGAGTCCTGGCCCGAGTTCGGCGATTTATTGGGCGCCCGCTATGACGATCATCCGTGGAATACCGCCAGCGGCACGGTCATCAATGAAGATCCGTCGTTTCCAGCGACCCGGCACTTCGCCCCGACGTTCCCGCTCGTCGACGAGTTCTACCAGCCCAAGGCATTTTCGCGCGACAAACTGCGCGTGCTGCTCCGGCTCGACGTCTCGAAGATGCCGCCGAACCCGAACATGAGGCGCAGCGACAACGATTTCCCCCTGGCGTGGGCGAAGCTGTACGGAAAAGGGCGGGTCTTCTACTCGTCGCTTGGCCACGCGCCGGAGATGTGGGACAACCGGGACATCGCCCAGATGTACTTCGAGGCGATCAAGTGGTCGCTTGGCCTCACCGAAGGCGACGCCACGCCGCGGCCGCGGGCCGTCCCATAGAGCACTCGCGTCACGCCGCCAGGAAAAACCGCAGAGATCGCGGAGATCGCAGAGCATTGATCTCGCTGCGTGCGTTGCGATCTGGGCGGCTCTTTCTGTTCGATCGCTAGCGCCCCAGGTAGGGCGCAGCCCACGCCAGACCGTCGATCGTCTTCGTCTTCGGCACGTACTCGCAGCCCATCCACCCGGTGTAGCCGGTCCGATCGACATGCTCCAGCAGCGAAGGGAAATCGATCTCGCCGCTTCCGGGCTCGTGGCGTCCGGGAACGTCCGCCAGCTGCATGTGGCGGATCCGGGGCAGCAGCCGCTCGATGGTCGCGGCGACGTCGCCTTCCATGATCTGCATGTGGTAGATGTCGTACTGAAGCCAGAGATTGTCGGAACCGACGGACTCGATGATGTCGAGCGCCTGACCTGTTCCGCTGAGGAAGAAACCCGGGATGTCGCGCGTGTTGATCGGCTCGATCAGCAGCGCAATGCCGGCCGCCTGCAATCGAGGAGCAGCGAAGGCAAGGTTCTGGACCAGCGTTTCACGGGCGGATGACACCTCGACCGCCGGCGGCTGAATTCCGGCGAGGCAGTTGACCTGATCGCAGCCGAGCAGCGTCGCGTAGGCGATCGCCTGCTCGACTCCGGCTCTGAACTCGTCGGTGCGATCGGGATGGCAGGCGATGCCGCGCTCGCCGGAAGGCCAGTTCCCCGCCGGCAGGTTGTGCAGCACCTGCACCAGCCCGCACTCGCGCAGCTTCTGCTCGAGGACCGCCGCGTCGTAGGCGTACGGGAACAGGAATTCCACGCCGCGGAATCCCGCGGTCGCCGCCGCTTCGAAGCGCGAGAGAAAGTCGACTTCCTTGAACAGCATGGTCAGGTTGGCGGCAAGCTTGGGCATGGCGGACAGTCTAGCGCGGCGCCTCGTGGAAGTAGGCAGATCAAGATGCTGGCGAATGTCTGCACCGCTCGCGCGAGCCGAGTCCTGGCCAACGCGGTGCCCGGCGTGCCGTACGTCCGGCGCGGCGTTCGAACGTCTCGAGGCTCGGAACGGCGGAACCGGGGCTGCAAGGCCAGAGGTACGGTCTTTGCCAACCCCGTGTAGTATCGCTACCATGAAAACCATAGGCTGGTCCACGATTGTCGTCGCACTCTTCTGGCTCGGCGGCGTCGGCCTGACACTCGACGCGCACGGCCAAGGACGCGGACGGGGCGCCGCGCCGACACTGCCCGACGGTCCCGGCAAGGACGCCCTGCAGGCGCAGTGCACGAAGTGCCACGCGCTCGGTCTGATCGCGAACTCCGGCGGCTTCAACCAACAGGGCTGGGACGAGCTCATCGGGACGATGGTGTCTTTGCCCGCAGCGCAGAAGTCCGAGATCACCGCGTACCTGGCGAAGAACTTTCCCGAGCAGCCGCGGCCGAAGCCCGTCGTCCTCCCAGGCGATGTGCAGGTGAACATCCGTGAGTGGAACTTACCGTCGCTCGGATCGCGACCGCACGATCCGGAGCCCGGTCCCGACGGATCCATCTGGTGGACTGGCATGTTCGCCAACGTGATCGGTCATCTGAATCCGAAGACCGGCGAGATCCGGGAGTTTCCCCTGAAGACGCCGCGGTCGGGACCGCACGGCCTCGAGCTCGACAAGGACGGCAACGTCTGGTTCACAGCGAACCAGGCGGCCTACGTCGGCAAGCTCGATCCGAAGACCGGCGACGTCGTCGAATATAAGATGCCGGAAGGCGTCCGCGATCCGCACACGCCGCTGTTTGCGCCCGACGGCATGCTGTTCTTCACGGCACAGAACTCGAACACCATTGGCCGGATTAACTCGAAAACCGGCGAGATCAAAGTGCAACGGACGCCTACCGAGCGCGCGAACCCGTACGGCATGGTGTTCACGACGAAGGGCGTGCCGTTCGTGTGCGACTTCGGGACGAACAAGATCATCGAGATCAATCCCGACACGCTGGCCATCAAGGAATACCCGCTGCCGAATCCCGACAGCCGCCCGCGCCGCATCGCGATCAGCCCGGACGACGTCATCTGGTACGCGGACTACTCGCGCGGTTATCTTGGCCGCCTCGATCCGAAAACGGGCCAGGTGATCGAGTGGCCGTCGCCGAGCGGACCGAAGTCGCAGCCCTACGGCATCGCCTATCTCAACGGCGCGATCTGGTACGTCGAATCGGCGATCAAGCCGAACGTGCTCGTGCGCTTTGACATCAGGACACAGAAATTCCAGAGCTGGATCATCCCCGGCGGCGGCGGTGTCGTCCGCAACATCAAGGCGACCGATGACGGGAAGAACATCGTGATGGCCGAGAGCGGCGTCAACAAGGTTGCCCTCGTCCAGATCACGTCTGGTGGCGGCATACGCTGAGCGCTACTGAGGACGGGAATTGCGTTGCTGAGACAATCGGCTTCTCGCCGAGCGGCGGGCACCCGCCGGTGCATTGGTAAAGGTCGTTCGCCCTCTGACGGGCTGGAGATCGACATCGCTCCGAGATCCGGCGAGTACTTCAGCTCCACGGCTGATCGACGCGGCGATTCCACCACGACATGAAATATATCGTCGCCGGCAAAGGTCTTCAGTTTGTGGAGGTCGCGCACTGGAGGATTACGCCGCGACCTGATGAGGACGCGTCCGTTTAGACGACGTGCGCAGCCAGCGCGCGAACGCCTGCGGTTTGCGAATGTGGAGCCGGCGGCCGCGCATGAACGCGCGCCGTCTCAGTGACCGACGGAGCCGCGCCGCCAGTCGATCGATCTGGCGGATTTCTGCGTGCATCGACCGCAGATCACGGCACCCGCGCAGCGTCGCCGCCAGGACGACAAGATTGTGGTCGTCGCCCAGCTCCGTCTCCAGTCGCTTGAGGTCGGTGATGAACGGAGCGACACCGGTCATCAGCGGCCTTGCCAGACGCATCTGATACCAGAGGGTCTTCAGCTCTTTACGCCACCGGTGCAGCGTGGCCGACTGCCCCGTCAGCCGCGCCTCTTTCATCGCCTTACGACTCCGCCGATAGGAGCTGGCAACGATAGCGATCAGGTCGGGCCAGTTGATTGAAGGAGACGCCCAGTGCTTTGTCGACTTGCCGGTCTTCCGCAAGCGCTCGGATGCTGCCGCGATGACACCATCACGTTGCGCACGCGCCTCGCGTCGATCGCGGGCGGTGACCAGGCCACGTCGCAGGATTCCGTAGGTGTGTTCAGACAACTGCTTGGGATAGCGGCGCCGAACGAAATCGAACGTGTCGACAATTGCCGCGCTGTCGCGGAGCTTCGCGAGCGCACTTGCCGCCGACTTCAAGCGGTTGCGATCCCGGCGCGGCACCTTCGCTCCCGCATGTGTCAGCAGCGCCGCGACCGCCCGCACCTTCTTGACCGTCTTCCGCGATTCATGGACGACGCTGCCGACCTGTCCGTCGGCATCGATCGTGAGCGCACGGGCTGCACGGCGTAGCTGACGCCGCACAATCTTCTTGAGCTCATCGTCGATGTGTTTCCGCTGGTTCAACTCGAACGGCATGACAGGCCTGAGCCGATCGGCATGCACACACGCTGCCAGCCATTCAGGTGCGCTCACCGTGTCAGACGCGCTTGCCAACTGAGAAATGATGGATCCCCGACAACGTCGAACCCAGCCCTGGCGTGTCGCCTGCACCCGGCAGTGGGCCGACGCCGTGCCAGATCACGTCGAACTCGACGTCCTTGCCATCATGCCTGGAGCGGCGGCTGTGCACACTGTTCACCGCGGTCGGCTTGTGCGAGCACATCGTGCTTGGCCACCATCGCTCCTCCGCAGCACTCCGTGATTGAGACAGGGAATCGTACCGCCCACGCCAGGACGAGGCGGTGACGAGTGGGTAACAAGACAGAACATTTGTCGTCGGGCCCGAAGGGCGAGTGCTACCATCGGCTGCCATGAGGAACCTCGCGCTGGCGATGGTGGTCGCGTTCGGCAGTTCGTCGTTCCTCAGCGGGTCGCCGAGGCTGACCGGCGGCACCGGCGCCATCTACGTCGGCTCCTACGCCAAGCGAATGGTCGTCATCGACGAGGCGACCGAGAAGGTGACGGCGGAGATTCCTCTGACCACGGGCATCCCGTGGACCGTGCATCGGTCTCCGGACGCGACGCGCCTCTATATCGAGAACGCCGATCAGGAGCATTTCGAGGTCGTGGACATCGCGACCCGCAAGTCGATCGACTCCTTCACGTTCAGCGAAGGCAACCGGAAAGTGCGGGCGTTGGCCTTCGCGGTCGATCCGCAACATCACGTCATGACGCTGATGACGCGGACCACGACGAAATTGGTCGACCGGTTCGAGATCGGCGCGCCGACCTTCATCCAATACGATTTGAGGGACCACAAGGTCATCCGCACGCTCCCGTGGACAACCGGAGGCGAGCCCGAATATTTTTCTTTTCTGATCCGATACTCAGCGGACGGCAAGCTGCTGTACGTGTTCTCCGACGAGATCCTGGTTCTCGACGCGACGAGCCTGCAGCAGGTGGCGACCTGGGATCTCTCGCTCTCGAATGACCCGACGCTCGGGCGCTTCGATCTGGGATCGCTCGACGACACCAACAGCGATCCGGCCTGGTTCAGCGCGCTGTTCACGATGAAGGACCCGGTGCAGAACCGGCCGCTGTTGGTGGTAGGCCGGGTGAATCTGGATCTGCGGCGCCTGGACTACTTTCCGCTCGGTCCCGCGACGCAACAGGGGCAGTTGAGTTTCACGCTGAGCGGCGACGGACAACACGCGTACGCGCTGCTCCAGTCGATTGGCCACGCCGAACTGTGGACGATCGACCTCGCCGGCAAGCGGCGTCAGAGCAAGGTCGAGTTTCCGGGACGTCCGCGTATGGCGATCAGGACGAGCTCCAACGGCAAGATCATCTATCTCCATCAGGCGGGCAACACCATCGACCTCTACGACGTCGATGGGTTCAAGTACCTGCGCACGATCACGCTGGACGGCGATATGCCGTACGGTACGTTCCATGTGGTGGCGCCGCGAACGGCCTCGCGGTTGCCGGCGGACGCGCCGCGGATGGCGCGGGTAAAGTGAGAGACGAAACCTGACAGCAGGCCGGAGAGAGCGCGGAGCGTGTCCCAACCTTCACAGAACTCATCTTTCACTGTCCCACGTTGGACTCTGGAGGCGGCGCCGCAACGATCGGCCCGCATGCATACACCTTCGAGAGCGCGGTTTCGAGCTGCCTCAGCGTCGTCTGCTCCTCGGTGAGCGTCACACGTATCCGCCGCAAGGCGGCGCGATCGCCCTTCTCATCCTCGGTCAGCGACTGAACGGCTGGCTCGAGCCGCCGATCGCGATCGACTCCGAGCGCGCCGCCAACCTGCGCGAGCAGCAGGCCCGCTGCGTTGTCGGTATCCAGCAAGTCGCCGCACAGCGCCTGCAGCTCTGTAGCGCCCAATGAACCGCTCTCGCCACCTTCGACCACCTTCCGGGTGAGCGCCGACGCGTCGCGCCTGATCTTCGCGGCATCGTCCGCAAACGATCCAAGGTCCGCGCCAAGGGATCTGAGTCGAGACTGCTGATCGAGCTGCGTCGCCTCACGGCGAAGGCGATGCGCGGCCGGCATCAGGTCGAAAATCAGGACACCGATGATCGACAGCACGACCAGCAGCTCGATGAGCGTGAATCCGTTCGTCGACGAGCGATGCGATGACAACATCAGACCTCCTCCTGTGTGGACCTAAGGACAGAGCGCCGTCGTGTTCACGATCGATTGATGCAGCACGTTGGCAACGGTGTTGTTCAGAAAGGTGTTCGTGCCGGCTGCCGGGTTGAAGCCGAATGCGGTACAGGCGTCGTTGATGAGATTTCCTTGAATGGCGTTGCCGGCTGCATTCGCCGGAAACCGGATCGCCGTCATGCTGGTGCGGAGATCGTTGCCTTGAATCAGGCCTGCGGTCCCTCCCGCGTAGATGGCGACCATCGGCGAGAACGAGATCCTGTTGTTGGTCAGCGACACGCCGCTGGTGGGGATATTGTTGTTCATCGCCACGCCCACTTGCGTTCCGGTCACCGTGTTGTTCGCAATCGTGCCGTCCTTCGCGCCGGAAATGTAGACGCCGTACGATGCCCCACCGAGGTCTGCCGCCGGCGGATAGTTGTAGAGGGCGATCGTGTTGCCCTGAATCGACCCGCTGCCGTTGATGATCGAAATCGCATTGGCGTTTGACGTCGGTTCGCCTTCGAACGAGTTGCTCGCGATCGTGCTGGTCACTGCACCGTCGATCTCGATCGCTTGCGAGCTCCGTCGAAACGAGCTGTTCTGCACCTTCACCGTCGTGGGGCTCCCGCTGTCGTTCTGCACCAGAACGGCCGCGGCATAACAGACTCCCTGCGTCTGGTTGCGGAGAACCAGGCGGTTGAGGACAACCGACGAGTCCTGCGCGAGAATGCTGACGACCGCCGTCGCGCACGATCCGTTTGCGCCATTGGCGTCGATGGCGAGGTCGAGGATGCTGACGTCGACGCCTGGCGCAATGACCACCTGGGCTGCAATCGGAGCGCCGGCCATCCAGAAGCTGCCGGACAGCCCGACGGCGTTGGTGGCGAGGCCCGCCGACGGCACGGCGATCACCGGAGCGGCATCATCGCCCGTCGTCACACCCCTGATCGTCAGAGATTTGACGATGACGATCTGTTCAGGGTAGGTGCCGGGGCATACCTGGATGGTGCTGCCCGCCGGCACACCTTGAACGGCGGCAGTCAGCGAGGCGAAGCTCACCCGACCGGGCACACACGTTCCGACCACGACGTTGGCTGCCGAGGCCGGGAGTGCGACGGCGAAGACGATCGCCACCGCCCGCCACACATGTCGATACAGAACCATCATGGAACCTCCTCGAGTGGATCACCGCGCAGCGCGCGGACGCTCGCCATCACTCCACAAGATCCAGAACGGCTCGGAAAAGACGACAGGGCGTCAGCGAGGATCTGCAGCGAGCTGCCGGGCGGCCTTCGTATCGGGGTGGTCGGGACCGACCGTCCCTTCGAGATGCTGGGCCGCGCCGGCAAACGCCGCACGCGCTTCCTCGCCTTTTCCCTGGGACGCCAGGGCCCGGCCGAGGGCGAGCTGGATGCGACCGATGAGGGTCGAGAAGGCGCCGGGAGTCGCGCGCCGTCGCGCCAGGGTCAGCGCCCGCTCGGCGTCGGAAACCGCCGCGTCGTAGTGTCCGAGCCGGCGCTCGATGTTCGACCGCCGGCCCAGCATCCCCGGCATGTTGTCGACGCCAGGGCCGCCCGCCTTGATCGAAACCTCGTACAGGCCAATCGACCGGTTCGTGAGATCGAGGGCGGCCTCGAGGTCGCCGCGTGCCAACGCCGCATTGGCGTACCCGCGCGGAATCGCGGCGAACGCGATATGCCCGGCGGGAAGCGCTTTGCGCAGCCGCGGCTCGACCTGGTCGAGCATGGCCACGGCTCGTACCGCTTCGCCGCGAGCCGAGTAGATCTCGGCCCTGAGGAGCAGCGACTGATTGATGACGATTTCGTCGTCGGCGTCGGTGGCCTTGGAGTAGGCACGCTCCGCGTAGTCCGCCGCTTCATCAAAGCGCGCGAGGTCGTTGAAGCACCCGCGCGTAGTTATTGAGCAGCATCGGCGACACTGTCTGTTCCTGGTGGCTGTCGCGGGAGATGTCGATCGCGCGGCGATAGAGTTTCGCCGCGTCGAGCGGCCGGCCCACGTCGTTCAACGCGAGCGCCCAGTTGTTGAAGAGCGTGCCGGCGGCCTGCGTCTGGTCGCGGCCCAAAGCGGACAACAGCGAGGACGTGCGCTCGAAGATGGCGATCGCGTCGGCGTAGCGTCCCGCCTCCCGATACGACTCCGCAAGCTCCTGTTCGGCGTGGTACTCCGTCAAAGCGGACCGAAAAGGCAGCTCGCCGACGAGGCGAAGGGCCTCCTGCGATCGGGCGATCCCGTCCGCCGGCCGCGACGCATTCCGCGCCACCTCACTGCCTCGCTCGAGGCAGAAGATTCGATCGAGGAGCAGCTGTGCGTCGCCGCCGACTTCGCGCAGGCCCTCCTGCACCAGCGACTCCCCGCGAGCGATCTCCCGGCCGCGCGCCAGCGCGGTGCCGAGCGCGCACGACGCCCGCGCGCGGATTGAAGGATCGGCAATCGATCGCGACGCATCGTACGCTTCGGTCAGCACCCGACGCGCCTTCTTGTCCTCGTCCTGCGTCGCGTACTGGCGGCCGATCGAGATGAGGATGTCGACCCGGCTCGAGTCGGTCTTGTCGGGTTGCCGATCGACGATCTGTTCCGCGCTCCCGAGCAGCTCGTCAACAGTGAACGGCTTCCCGGATGGCGCGGCATCGGAGAGCAGGAAGGCGTTCAGATCGTTGATGGCCTCGGCACGGCGGAGTTGCCGCAACGCATAGTCCCGCTGCGCCCGCGCCGTCCGCGCCTGCAGCCAGATCGCGATGGTGCCGGCAGCCGTGAGCGCAACCGCCAGCGCCGCGAGACCGACCACGGCACGGTTGCGCCGGACGAACTTGGCGGCCCGATATGCCAGCGTCTCTGGCCGCGCGGCAATCGGTTCGTGTCGCAGATAGCGGCGCAGGTCGTCGGCCAGCGCCGTCGCCGACTGGTAGCGATCGGCGGGCCGCTTCTGCAGCGCCTTGCCGACGATGGTGTCGAGATCGCCGCGCAGCTGGCGCGCGAGGGCGCCGGGTGCGCCGCGCGACATCGGCGGCGGCTGGGTCTCGACGATCGCCTTGACGAGATCCGCCGTGGAGCGCGCCTCGGGAGCCGGATGCCGGCCCGCGAGCAAGCCGTACACGAGCACGCCGAGCGCGTAGACGTCCGTCGCCGTCGTGACCGGGCCGCCGGTAATCTGTTCGGGCGCGGCAAACGCCGGCGTCATCGCGGCTCCCGCCTCGTGCGTCAGCAGCGTCGGCGCGCCGGGTTCGCCATCCTGTTCGAGCAGCTTCGCGATGCCGAAGTCGAGCAGCTTGACGCTGCCTGCTCCGTCCACGAACACATTGGACGGTTTGAGGTCGCGATGCACGATCAGGTTGGCATGGGCGTGCGCCACAGCCTCCAACACATCGAGAAACAGACCCACGCGCGCTTCGACGCCGAGACCGTGCGCATCGCAATACTTGTCGATGGGCTGCCCGTCGACATACTCCAACACGAGGTACGGCTGGCCGGCGGCCAGAATGCCGGCGTCGAGCAGCTGCGCGATGTGCGGATGTATCAGGCGGCCGAGAATCGTCCCTTCGCGCTCGAAACGACCGGCGCCGCGGCCGATCAACGACGCGTTGAGGAACTTGACCGCGGCTTTTCGTTCGAAGCGGCCGTCGCTGCGCCGGGCGAGCCAGACGGTGCCCATTCCGCCGTGACCTATCGGCTCGACGATCGTGTAGGCGCCGACGGCCTGTCCGGTCATGGTCGACATGCTTCCCACCGGCGCCGCGTGGCCTTCGAGAAACTGATCCCGTACGACGGCGGAGTATTCGGCGAGCAGGTCCGCGACTTCGGCGGCCATCTCAGGATCGCGTGCACGCAGCTCACCGAGCCACGACTCGCGCGCCTCGGGCGCCATCTCCAGCGCCGTGTCGAAGAACCGGCTGGCCGCCTCGTGACGGTCGGGTGGAAGCGGCGCCATCAGTTGTCGAGGGGTGACTCGCCGCGCAGGCTGCGGTGCAGGTACACGCGCGCCTTGTCCCACTGGCGCTGAACCGTCCGCTCCGACACGCCGCGCATCGCCGCGATCTCGCCGAACGAGAAGCCGCAGAAAAATTTCAGGTCGACGACTTCGGCCAGCTGCGCGTTGGTCGTCGCCAGCTCGTCGAGCGCGTCGCCGATCGCGCTCAGCCTCGCGGCATCGGCTGGCCGATCGGCGATGTTGGTGTCGACCGATGTGATCTCGAACTGTCCGCCGCGCTTCTGGGCGCGGCCACGTTCGGCGTGATCGATGATCAGGCCGCGCATGACGCGGGCCGCATAGCCCATGAAGCGGGCCCGATCCGGGAATGTCATGCCGCCGCGCCGCGCCATGTCGAGGTAGGCTTCGTGCAGCAGCGTCGTGACGCCGAGGCTCCAGGCTGCGTCGCGCCGTGCCAGCTCGCGGCGCGCCAGGCGGTGGAGCTCCGTGTAGAGCGCCTCGAAGAGCCGTTCGGCAGCCGACGGATCACCACGCTCGGCCGCGCTCACGAGAGCCGCAATGGCCGCGGCCGCGTCGGCCGGATCATCGATGGTGCCACTGTTCATCGGCCTCAATGCCTCGCCGCTGCCTCAGCGGGTCCGACACGATCCTCGCCCTTGGACTGCACGGCTGCGTCAGCTGGGATGATACCCGGAGCGCATCGCTCCGCGCGAAGAGTTGGATGCCGGCGTCCGATCGCGGACAAGGGCGGCAGTCCTGATGAAAAGATTTTCGAATTCTCTTAATTACGATGGAGGAGTCTCTCAATCGAGAGCCGTGGCTCTGCCGCATGGAACAGGCCTCCACCAACGTGACCGAGCACACTTACGGCTGGGGCAGCGACTGCATTCGCCGGACGCGGCGGGACCCGCCTCAGCACGGTCCTGGTCTGTGAAAGTGTCGATGGGCACCTGGAGATTCGGTATCGCGACCGCGTCACGCGCTGGACCGAAATCATCGCCGGCGGGGCAACGCCGTCGGCACGCGCTCCCGTGGTGGTTGAGACTGTCACCGGCACGCGTCCGTTCACCGGCCACACACCGGAGCAGGTGCTGACGGCGCTGCTCCGGAGCGAGTACCATCTGCCCGGCGAGTCGGCCGAGATCCGAAGGGGATAGACGTGACGCTCAATCGACGCGAGTTCGTTCAATTGGCCGCGGTGATGGGGGCCTCGCTGGCGTGGGGCGGCTCGGCTCGAGCGTCAACCACCGGCTGGCATGAGCGGCGCGACCTCTATCCGGAGGGCGTCGCGTCCGGCGATCCCGATCCGAGCAGCGTGATCCTCTGGACTCGGCGGCCGTTCGAGTCGGGCGGCCGACGTGTGCTCACGGTGGAGGTTGCCGAGGACGATGCGTTCCGGCGGGTCGTCGCAAAGGCGTCCGCGCCGGTCTCAATGGAGTCGGATTGGACGACGCGCGTGCTGGTCGGCCATCTCGAACCTGCGCGCGTCTACTGGTACCGATTCGCCGATGGAGAGGGGAACGGGAGCCGCGTCGGCCGGACGATCACCGCGCCGCTGGCGAACGATCCACGGCCGGTCAATTTCGCCTTTGTCAGCTGCCAGAGCCTCAATGAAGGCAAGCTCAATGGTTATCGCCGGATGATTTTCGAGGATGAACTCGCGGCGCCCGCCGATCAGCTCGGTTTCGTTCTCCACCTCGGTGATTTCATTTATGAGGTCGTCGAGTATCCCGACGAGATGCCGACTCGGTACGACCGTACGATCTACGACGTCGGCCGGATTCCCGATGGCGGCAAAAGCGGAGTCGGCAAATTCCATTACCCGCTCACGGTCGACGGCTATCGCGTCGTCTACAAGGGCTACCTTGCCGATCCCCATCTGCAAGACGCGCGAGCGCGTTGGCCGTTCGTCGCCATCTGGGACAATCACGAATTCTCCTGGCAGGGCCGGCAGAGCATCGTCCAGGCAGGGGGGGCTCCGCAACCGGGCCAGACGGTCAAGGTCGCCGCCAACCAGGCATGGTTCGAATATATTCCTGCGCGCGTGAAGGCGCCGAGCGGATCGCTCGACACGTTCGGCGCGATGGCGGTGAAAAATGTGCCGATAGAAGAGTGGGACGACAGTGGCCTCGGGATCGAACCCAACAATCTGAAGGCCATCAACAGCCTGATCGCCTATCGGTCTTTGCGCTACGGCCGGCACCTTCATCTGATTCTCACAGACCAGCACAGCTTCTGCGGCGACGACCCGACCGATGCGAAGGGCGTTGGCAAGATTTACGATCCGGCATTCAACGGGATGTTCTCTGAACCGGCGATGATCGCGCTCGATGCCGGCCGTACCTGCAACGGCGGCAAACCGCCCGCCGAACTCAGCTTTGGCGACATACGCATCCCGAATCCGCGAAAGGATTCACCGCCGCGCACGATCCTCGGGACCCGTCAGAAGAACTGGTTCATGGACCAGCTCCGTCGGTCCGCGGCAACCTGGAAGATCTGGGGCAATTCGCTGGGTGCCCTCGATTTGCGGGCCGACCCGCAGAATCTTCCCGATGGACTGACCAAGCAGAAGTGGCCGGCCGACACCTTCGCGCAGATCGGCAGCGGCGACTACGGCAGCGCCTACCACGAGCGCAGCGAAATCTATGACCTCGTCCGCGATGCGAAGATCACCGGATTCGCGATCGTGTCGGGTGACCGTCACAGCTTTTGGGCCGGTTATGCCGCCTCCCGATTGCCACCCGCCACGTTCGAGCCGGTCGGGATCAGTTTCGTCGGCGCCTCGCTGGCCAGCCCAGGGACGATGGAGGCGTATGAGCACAGTCTTCCCAAGGATCATCCGCTCCGTTCGCTGTTCCTGGCCGATCGGCCAGCGGGTAAGCCCGAATGGACCTACAACATGCTCCTCAAGCACGGCGTCCGTTCGTGCCTCGAATACGCCAGGAGTTTCGACCTGAAGCGCGCTCACGCCGTTTCCAATCCGAGACTTTCCCCGCACCTTGAATTCGTGGATATGGGCGGTCACGGCTATGCGACGGTGCGGCTCACCAGCGATGAAATGCGGACCGAGTTCGTCTGCATTCCACGCCCGATCACGCGTAGCGATCGTCCCGATGGCGGTCCTCTTCGCTACCGGGTCGTCCACACGGCATCGCTCTGGAAACCGGGCGAGCGGCCTGTGCTGCGCCAGCAAGTCATTGAGGGCAATCCCGGCCTTTCGATCTGAGATGGCTCCAGGCCGATGATTGCGCCCGCGCTATGCTTGCGGTGGGGACCGCGGTTGCTGTCCGAAGGAGCATTCAGTCCACCTTCGCCCTCGTTGATGCTTCTTCTCCTTGTGTTTCCCGAAGTCGCCTTGCCGCTAGTTCGACGGCCGATGACGAGTGTCCGGTCGGCCGCTCTTCACACGTGGTTAACGACTAGGTCTAGCTGAATGCGGTGGCGCAAAGCCACCGTCCGGATGAACGCGAGGTGCGGCTCGGAACAGTACCATGCGACGAACTCGCTGATGGCGTGGTCGTACCTCCGCTGACCGTTGGCAGACGTGAGGCTGTTCAGCACTGCGGTCTTGGCGTGTTCGAGGTCGGGCCAGGCGAGGACACGCTTTGGCGGTGTCTTCTGGCGAGATTTCGTTCTCGGCGCTGATGACGGCCTCCATGTCCGTCGCCAATGCCTTTACCGAATCTTCATTCCTGCGGCGTTACTCGCGATTGACTCGTCTACGGTATCGGGTCAAGGAACGGTGTGCCTGGATCACTCACGTAAAAGGCAATCAGCCGCAATATCTCGGTGCTGCTACGGTTGTAACCCGTCATCTTTACGTTCAGCGGCATCATCTTCGATTCACCCGCTTTCACGGTGATCGTCTCGCGGCCGTCCATTTCCATTGTGAAGACACCTTCGATGACATATAGAGTTACCGGAAAGCGATGCGTATGGAACAGGGTCCTGTCGCGCGGTTTGAAATTCACTTCGAGGACGCGCACCTCCTGCTTGTCGCTCCTGGGCATGCCGTGGACGATCTCACGCATCAGTATCTGGGGCCTGACGATGCCCTGATCTTGAGCGCTCGCGGTCAAGCCGACGAGCAAGACCGCAGTCGTAAGGCAGAAGCTCCTCAATCTATTCATCTGTGACTCCTTCCAACCATGCCACGACGCGTCGCTCCGCGAGCCCGCACTCAGCAAATACTCTACCGCGATCGGCTCACGGCTGGTCGGCTGCTTGGCTAGTGGCACTTCCGCGATTGATCTCGTCGACCAGTCGCCGCGCGGAGTTGCAGGCGTCTGAGCACCATCCGTCGTCAGACTAGACCGATCTCGATAACACGACGTCACCGCGCAGATCGTCGCCGCGACTACGGGCCGATGCTGCCTCGCTCCTCGAAAGTCGTTAGCGTTCCAAGTCGTTAGCGTTCATCGGAGGTGACTCGGCGCTCGTTGCTGGACCGGGATCCGATGCGGATGCCGAGTCACCTTCGATTTCAGCTGGAGCAGCTCACTCCGCCGCAGGCCGGTCCCGTACAACGTCATCAGCATCGTCCGGTGGTAGAGATTCTTGGCGCCCGCAATCAGCTGACGCACTTCGTCGGGGCTGAGGACCGTCGGCAACCGGCGATGCCGCTTCGGGGTGGGCAGCTCCTCCTTCAGGGCGCGGCGCTTGAGCACACGGACAAAGAAGAAGCGCAAGGCCGCCACGTGGAGTCCGACGGTCCCGACGGCGAGCTTCTTCTCGCGAAAGAGCTGAGCGTGGTACCGCCGGAGCGCGGTCGCGCCGAGCTGATCAAGGCGCCGGCCGCGATGGTAGCGCTCACACGCGCGGAGCGCGTGTAGGTAGGTCCGAATCGTGGTCGCGGCGTAATTCCGCCGAACCAGTTCGTCGTGCATCCGTTGAAGCAGGGTCGTCACAGGCTGTACCTCCTGTGACGCACGCTACGCCCTACGTCCTACGAATCACTCGGCTGCCCGTCGGCCGCCGCGCCAGCGGCTTCGTTCAAGTCGCGAAGAGTTTACCGACTGCCGGTCCGCATCCGGTCCACCTGCAGACGAATAGGGCTAGACTGTCGGGAAACGTGCGGGCCATCTTCATCAGCTACCGGCGCCATGACTCGGAAGGGGAATCGGGCCGCCTCTTCGACGACCTGGTGCGTGAGTTTGGCGCGCGATTCGTCTTCATGGACGTTGCGACCATCGGGGTGGGCCGTGATTTCAGGAAAGCGATTGACGACAGCATTGCGACCTGCGGAGTCCTGCTGGCGATGATCGGTCCGGGATGGTTGGACGCGCAAAGCGAACGCGGCGGCCGTCGCCTCGACGACCCCGACGATTTCGTCCGCATTGAAACGGCGTCGGCGCTTCGCCGCGGCATTCCCGTCATTCCGGTGCTGGTCCGGAGAGCGAGGGTGCCGCCGGCCGATCACCTGCCAACGGATCTCGCGGATCTGGCTTTTCGGAACGCGGTCGAATTGACACACGCGCGGTGGAAATCGGACGCGCAGATTCTGATCGATGGGCTTCGCCCGTTGGTGGACGACGCGGACGCCGACGAGTCGACGACCGCAGCGACCGTCACGATGCCGATTCCGACCAGGCGTGCCGATCTCGATCCGGTGGCCCTCGAGATGCTGACGCGCGACCTTGCGCGATTCATCGGACCGGTTGCGGAGCTCGTCGTCAAACGCGCAGCGACGCGCTGCGCGAGCATCACTGCGCTGCGCCGCTCGGTGGCTCAAGAGATCGACAGCGCCGCCGACCGCGCCCGCTTTCTCGCGCTCCCTCCCGCAAGCTAGCTCGGGTTCGTCACTGAAGCAACCGGAGCGCCTTTGCCAAGCTTACCCGCATGCGATTGAACGACGCGGTCAGCACGGCGATCTCGTCTTTTCCCTTCACTGGCAGCGGCGGAACGTCCTTTTCACCCGTACTGATTCGATCAGCAGCCCGCGAGACCAGCCGGAGTGGTCGAATCACAAGCCAGTACACGCCGGCGTCGAGCGCCAAAATCGTGAAGACCAGCGTCGCGATCAGATACAACAGCAGGCGGCGGTAGGCCTGGTTGGCGATGTCCACCGGCACCGACATCGGGACCGAGACAATCTGCGCCGCCACGACTTCATTGGCTTTCCATCCGAAGCCGTTGGTGGCGCCGTACACCGCGAGCATCGATGCGGGCGCGGCCGACGGGACGCTGTGGCACTCGAGACACGGAGCAGTCGCGACGATCGGGCTCGCCAGATATAGCGCCCGGCCGGTGGCCGAATCCCGGTCGCCGGTAATTTCTTTCTGTTCGGGGTGGTCCCGAAGCATGTGGATCACATCCGACTCCCAGTCCGATGCCCGGTCCTCGAGGTTCGTCGGATTCAGCGTCGCCTCCTTGTAGCCGTAGGACGGATACCGCTGGCGCAGCTTGTTGAAGGTCGTCGTGGCGCTGAAGGCCGGCACGGTTTCTGGATGAAACGTGGTATTGCCCCGCAGGCGATGGCTGAGGAGCGGCGCGAGGTTCGAGGTCGTGTAATCCCGAACCGCCCTGGCGCTGGCCATCATCAGCTCGGCGTCCTGCAAGACCTGACGGCGCGCATCGTTGATGAGGAACGAATAGGCCACCTGCGAGATTGACAAGCCGCCGATTCCAAACAGCACGAGCAGAATCAGATTGAACTTGGTCAGCAGCTTCATCGCGTTCTCTGGTTCAGGGGCATCGGCCGATTGCCACTTGAGGTCGCGTTCCCTCGACTTCCTTGCACCAGGAATCAAGCATCGACTTCCCAGGCACGCGGCGATTATACCGTCCGCGACACCATCGCCGCCGACGGTTTCTCGAGCGAGGTGCGACGCTGATAGACAACCGATCAGCCCGGTCCGTCGAATTCGCGATTTTCCTCATAAGGTCCGCACGCCGCGCCAGATAAGGCGCGAGGATCGCATCGCGTCCCGGTCGTCGAGCACGTCGCGTTCTGACCCGATCGCTACGCTTAGGGTTGCACAGAACACTTTGACCAACGCAGCCAAGGGAGACTGTTATAAGGCCTCCGTAATTCCGTCGGGAGTCCTCGGTGAACACTACGGCGTTTTCGCGAGTAATGGCGCTGCGCGACAACCATCCGCGTACCGACCAAGGTCGAGGCGTCGTCGATCCATTTGTCGACGACGTCGTTCCGGCGTGCGAGGCGAGAACTCGAAGGTTCACGGTTTGTCCGCATCGTCCGAGAGCTGCGCCACGGCGACGAGGCGGTCTGTGGCGCCCGGTTCAACGCCCTGATCGTACGCACCGAAGTACTGGATGTTGCCGCAGGCGTGGCGCGCGAACAGCATACTGAGCGCTTCAGCTCCCAACCGCGCATGACGAAGTGATAGTCGCTGACGCGCTCATCGCTCCGCCCGACAAGCTCGTGGCGCTCAGATATCAGCAGGAGTCGGTGTTCGGCATCGAGCTCGGTGACACTCGTGAAGGTCAGCTCGCCCCGATCGGCTTCAAGAACGCTGCGCCGAGCGCCCTCGCCGATGCCTCGTCGAGAGACTCGTACGCGCCGACCAATTCCCGAAGGCGGGCCGCTAGCGGCCGCACGGCGTAATCGGCTTGCTCCCCGATTGAGAAGGAGCGCACGCTCAAAAAGGTCCTCGTCCCGAGCAGGATCCTCCGACTGGCCAACAACTCACCGCGACGCAGGCCGCAGCCAATGAACATCGCGACCATTGCCTGATTCCGTAACTCGCGCGGGTCAGCCGGCGTCGTGGCCTCGAAGAGGCGTCGGCCTTGCTCAGGCGTCAGCCAGTTTCCGAGACGAACACCGATCCGCCGCACACCCTTCACGCGGCGGATACCCGCCGCCAATTCTGGGCTCAGGAGCCCAGCGTCGGCCGCCTCGTACGCGATGCGTCGGACGGCAGCCAGCCGAAGATTGATCGTGGCCGGCGCATATCCGCGTTGCGCGAGGTGGATCCGATATCGGAGCACGACGGTGCGAATTGAACACGAGGCGGGACTCCGAACAGTATCAGGCCACACCGCCGTCTTGGCGTGTTCGAGGTCTGGGAGGGCCAGAACCGGCGCGCCGCGGCGAATGGATCTTCGCCCATGACGTGATCATTCCTATCTGTCGATCCGCCGGCGCAACAGTTGAAGCAGTTCCACTGAAGCCTCAATCTCCTCTTTGCGAATGGAGACGCTTTCCACGTTCACACCAAGCGGAATGCCTTTGTCGCGGGCATAATCTCGGACCTCTGTGAAGATCCGCTCGCATAGCTCCAGTGATTTCGCCAAGGGATCCCTGGCGAACTGGAGTTCATTCTCCAACCACCGAGGAAAGGCAACGCCGAGCCATTTCATAAAAGACAGCGTTTTCACAGAGCCACACGGCGTGAACGTCAGGATGACCGGCAGAGGCATGTCGCCCTTCTCGGCAAGCGCAAGGGCGTAGTCAGACAGCAACGATTTCGTGGACGTCACATCGTAAACAGCCTGCGTGACGAAAAACCGACAACCATTCTCCGTTTTGGCCAGGATACGCTTGTGTTCATCCAGTGTTCGCGCGTGCCGCTCGGCGATCGCGATGCCGCCAAGGAGAAGGTTCGAGGAATGCTGCTGAGCCAGCGCGTATGCGTCCGTCAATGGAAGTCCAATATGCGACCGACGGCTGGGTGCGCCGACGAGGACCGAGATTCGCGGCGCGGCATTTTCCCTTTCGAGCCATCGGACGAACCCGTCGGAGGTATCTCGGTTCACGCATCGGTAAACGATTTTCGGGACAGGAAGACTCCCAAGAAACCCATGAGCGTAGACCTCTGGGTTCAGCGTCGGCAAAAACGGAAATGGCCGTAGCCCCGACACCCGTTCGGCTTCGTCCTGAATGTCATAGACAATGAGGCCATCCACGGGCAACGACCGCAACCGCACCAACTGCTGGGCCACGATGGCCTTCAACTGGTCCGATGGAGTCGCTTGCTTTGGCGGAGCGAAACCATAGAGACAGATTCCAGCGCTCCGTGAGACCAATTTCTCAGCAAGGGAATTATTCACCGCGTCTGGCATTGCTGACATGGAGTCGCCGAACAAGATGTAGGCCCGAACCTGGATAGTCCAACACGTGAACGACGTCGCAGTCTAACGTGGCCGAAGCGCAGGCACAATCAGTCCATATCCGCGGCCGCGCAATCGCCTCTCGTCAGCAGCATGGAAGGGAGCGGCCGCTTCATGACGCGATTCGCCGCCCGCCGAGATGTCAGCCTGTCCGGTGGTCACGGGTTCGGCATCGCTCTTCAGCCGCAGCCACTCTCTTCTCGACGCTCCCGGTGAGCCGTTCTACTCCGGCCGCAGGGCCTGCAGCGGATCAAGACGGCTTGCCTTGAGCGAGGGACCATCGTGGCGTGAGCGAAGGTGACGAGCGCCACGATCGCGCCGGCCGTGGCGAGCACCAGTGGGTCGCTGGCGCGCATCGCGTAGACGCTGCTGGCGACGAGGCGGCCCCCGATAAAGGCGACGGCAAGCCCGACGACGACGCCGGCCAACGCCACGCGAATGAATCTCGGATTGTTTGATTTCGATGGCAGGATCACCGACCAAGGTCAGTCAGTCGGTGTGTAAGTGGTGACTGGCCTCAGCCCAGTCGCCAAGTCGCGCCAGCTTCGCGATCGCATTGAGATATACACGAAACGCTCTGCGGCCCGCGGCGGTCAGCCGCGCTTCGGTGAGCGGGCGCCGGTTGCGAGAGCTCTTGTCGACGACGATGTACCCGGCGTCCTCGAGCTTTCTGAGATGAACCGACAGCGTGCCGTCAGTGGTTTCTAGCTTTGCTTTTAGCGTATTGAAATCAGCTTTGCCAGAGGCCATCAAGTAGGCCATCACGCCCAGCCGAACGCGGCTGTGAATGACGTCGTCGATTTCGCGAATGTTGAATACTGGGAGCGCCATCCTCAAAGTGCTGGCCGGGCCCGCCGAAGAATAGTCACGCCTGGTGCGGCAAGGAACAGAATCAAGCCGATGCCGAGCGCCAACCACAGTTCGGGACGCCCGATGAACGCGGCAGATGCCACCGCGGTGGCGAAGCAACCCAGCGCGAGAACAACATCGAACAGACGTCGACGAATCAGCCCGACTACAGTCCACGAGCCGCCATAGAGGGCGAAGGCGATCGACGGCCACACGTCGTGAAACGAGCGTCCGGTCTGGATCGTGGCGACGACGATCACGAGCACCACGACCAGGGTCATCAGTCCCGTTGCAATCCACGCGGCACCGAAGACGCGGACGGTCGGACCGATGACCGGCTTGGGGCCTCGAAAGACCAGCCAGAGTACTAGCGGGAGATAGACCAGGGTGCCGGGGATCCACACCAGACTCGCCAACGCGTCCGGCCATCCGACGTATCCGGCCCGCGCCGCCCAGATGTACATGAGGTTCAGGCCGTACGGGAGGCCGATCGCGAGCAGGTGCGCGCCGAAGACGGCCGGCAACGGTCCCCGGTCTTCAGCCACGGCGCGCAAGAACGCCAAGTCCTCGCGAGCCGCGGTCAGTGAGTCGATCATCGATGTCCTCCAGGGACGAAGAGACTAGCTCAGAGCGATGTGATATTTCAATTACTTCACAAAATGAAGTAACGGCTCTTGAACTATTCCGACCCGCCAGCAGTCACGGAGCCCGCTGGACGGGTCTCGAGGCATAGGCCGACCATTCCGCGAATACATCTCGAGGTAGTTTCCGATAACAACGTTACTGGCCGGTCCACACCGCCGAGCGCTTTCCGAGAAACGCGTCGATCCCTTCAACGGCATCGTGGAGAAGCATGTTGCACGCCATCGAATCGCTGGCCAACTCATACGCCTGCGCGAGCGGTCGATCGATTTGCGCGTAGAACGCCGCTTTTCCCATGCGGACCGTGGCCGGGCTGCGCTCGACGATGATGTCGGTGAAACTGCGGACGGCCGAGTCGAGCTGGCCGGCTGGCACGACTTGGTTGACGAGCCCCCACGCGAGCGCTGTCCGCGCGTCAAAGAACGTGCCTGTCAGCAACATTTCCATGGCGCGTTTTCGTCCGATGTTGCGCGCTACGCCAACCGCCGGCGTCGAACAGAACACCCCGATGTTCACGCCCGGCAGTGCGAAGCGCGCTTGGTCTGCTGCGACCGCGAGATCGCACATCGACACGAGCTGACAGCCGGCCGCCGTGGCGATGCCGTGGACACGCGCAATCACGGGCTGGGGCACCTCGGTGAGGCGCCTCATCACCCGGCTGCAGTCGTCGAAGAGCCGGCGCTGCCACGCGTTGTCGCTTGCGTGCGCGCGCATCTCCTTCAGGTCGTGACCCGCGCAGAAGCCCTTGCCGTTGGCGGCAAGCACGATGGCACGCACGGAAGTGTCATCGGCGATCGCCACGAGCGCTCGGTCGAGAGCGGCAATCATCGTAGACGACAGCGGGTTGAAGTGGTCGCCGCGGTTGAGAGTCAGCCACGCGACGCCGCCGTCACGCTGTTCGAGGACCAGCGGCTCGCTGGTGGAAACGTTCTTCTCGACATCCATCGGACACGTTCCTTTCGAGTGGGGGAGCGGCGCCGGCGGGCGATCTTCTCGCTTACGCAGCGAGCCGGAACCCGATTCGCGTCACTCCCGAACGTTATTTAGGAGGTACACCACTGCCGTCTCAGTGTCGGCCGGATCCGGCGCCGGATCTCCGTAGATCTCCCACCACTGCCCCGCGGACTCCCGCCGGCTCGCCGCCATCCATAGCCCAAAGCCCCGGCTGGCTACCCCAAGCGGCAGGCCTCGTGCCTAGCCAACGGCGAGAAAGTGAATGATAGTCGCGATCTGTCGAGGAGTCGGACTTGGCCGACACCAGATCGACCCTGCGGCGTTTTCCGCGAGCTAACGCATGCTAATCTGCCTCCGCTTGATGCTGCGAGTGTCATGCCCGCGAAGACGCGCTGCAGGATCACACCTGGAGGCGAGGACAGCATGATGCCGATTCGAATTCGTGTCGCCGTAATCGCTCTGAGTATTGCCGGCGAAGCCGCCGGCAGCGCCGGCTCGACGCAGCGTTCAGCGAAAAGCGAGAACGTCTCCGGCGCGATTCCTTCGTCCAAGCGAATGGCGGACGGTCATTGGTGGACGACTGCCAATCTCGGTGTCAAGACGTCGACATCCTCTTGCTACGACGACGCCGAGTCGAATTGTCGCCAATACGGTCGCTTGTATCCGTGGGACTCGGCTCAACGGGTGTGCCAGACGCTCGGACGTGGCTGGCGTTTGCCGACCGATGACCAATGGCGGCAGCTGGCGAAGCGTTACGGCGGAGTCAGCGACGATTCGCCTGACAAAGGTAGGTCGGCGTTCACGGCTCTGTTGAGCGGAGGGAAGTCAGGCTTCAATGCAATATTGGGCGGTAACCGTTCAGCTGGACGGTACGCCCGACTAGAGGCGCACGGCTTCTACTGGACGGCGTCAGACAACGATCCGACCAGCGCGCCGTACTACAATTTCGCCCGGAACGGGCGAGCGCTCCATCGCCAGCCGGAGGGCGAGAAGCAGATGGCTATTTCCATACGGTGCATCAGGGAGTGAAGGCCTGAAAGCTGTGGAGCGAACAACCAAGCGATCATACGAGGCAGATCTGGTGGCGCACCGCGACAACTCTGGATCGTGATGGAGCGTGATGATGATGCTGGATTGCCGGCTTGCCATTCGCGGTCTGCGCGCCACGCCGGTCATCACCGCGGTGGCCATTCTCTCGCTTGCCCTCGGCATCGGTGCGAATACCGCAGTGTTCTCCCTCGTCGACACTCTCCTGCTTCGTGAACTGCCCATCGTCGATCCCGATCGCCTCACCCTGCTGTCGACCGGGCCTGGCGACGAAAACCAGCAATACAGCATCTTGACGGTCGAACAGGTCCGCAGGTACGCGACGAGTTTCGACGGCGTGTGCGCCTGGGCTACTCCGGGAAAGGGCATCTTGGGGGTCGATGGTGACGCGCGGATGGTGGACCGGCAATTCGTCAGCGGCGACTACTTTGAAACGCTCGGCGTCCGACCCGCAGTCGGACGACTGATTTCAGCCGCGGACGACGTGCGCGACGGCGGGCCCGACGGCCTGGTCGCGGTCATCAGCTACGCATTCTGGCAGCAGCAGTACGCCGGTGCCCCTCAGATCATTGGATCCAAGATCCTGTTCAATCGCGTGCCGGTGACGGTGATCGGCGTCACGCCGCCAGCATTCCGTGGTGTTATTGTCGGGCGATCGTTCGATATCGCTGTTCCGGTCAGAGCGCAACCGGCGCTCATGTCATCGACGCCGTATCCGGACGACGGTCCGTGGCTGCGGATCATGCTGAGGCTGAAGCCGGGGCAGTCGCTGCAGGAAGCGGCCACCGCCATCCGAGTCGCGCAGCCGGCCATTCGCGCCGGATCCATCGTCAAGGCCGCTGGCCGCGAGACGTTCCTGACGCAGCCGTTCAGGCTCGATTTCGCCGGCATCGGCTGGTCTCCGCTTCGGGACCGGTTCGAACGTCCGCTGCTCGCGTTGCTTGCGGTCGTCGGGCTGGTGTTGTTGATCGCCTGCGCGAACATCGCCAACCTCATGCTGGCGAGAGGTGCCGCGCGGCGTCACGAGCTGGTGGTCCGGCGCGCCTTGGGCGCCTCGCGCTGGCGGCTCGCGCGACAACTTCTCGTCGAGAGCGTCCTGATTTCAGCCGCGGGCGCGGCCGTCGCGCTGGCGTTCGCGGCGTGGATTGGTCAGGCCATCGTCGCGCAGCTGTCGACGTTCATGATGCCGATCGCGCTCCACATTTCGACGGACTGGCGGATGCTGGCATTCACGGCCGTCGCGATGCTCGCCACGACAATACTGTTCGGTCTCGTTCCGGCTCTCAGGGCTGGAGCCGTCGCGCCAGCGTCCGTTATCCTGTCGTCGGACCGACTGGGCGGAGTCGGCGCCGGCGAGAGTCGCTTGTCGGTCGCGCTGATCGTTGTCCAGGTGGCGGTTTCGCTCACGCTCACGGTCACGGCGGGCCTGCTGGTTCGCTCGTTCGAGCGGCTCGCGCGCGCCCCACTGGGATTCGAACGCGATCACGCCATCGTCGTCACCCTCAATTCGCCCAGCGTTCCTGCGGCCGAGCGAAGGGCGTTCTATCAGCAGCTCGTCACGGTGGTGCGAGGCGTCCCGGGCGTGAGCAGTGCCGGCGGTTCAATGAATCCGCCGATCGTGGGAACGCTCATCGGCAATTTCGTCGTGTCAGAACCAGGCGTGTCTCCGCCGCCCGAGGCCGAGCCATTCTCGCAATCGGACCGGATCACGCCAGGTTTGCTCGGGGCGTACGGCCTGACCCTTCGGGCCGGTCGAGACTTCGAGGACAGAGATTCGAGAGCCGGCCAACACGCCATGATCGTGAACGAGGCATTCGTGCGCCGGTTCATTCACGCCGAATCGGCGATTGGCCGTGCGGTGAGCCTGACGTACCGGATGCCTTCACAGGGTGACTTCTCGCTGGGTTCGCAGACCATCGTCGGCGTCGTCGGCGACTCCGTCTACCGATCGATGCGCGATCGTGGCCAGCCGACCATTTATCTTCCCTTCTCCGAGAGCGACGGACCGATCCTGAACTCGGATTTCTACATCGCCGTCCGGGCAACTGGCGGATCGCCTGTTCTGCTGGCGCGGCAAGTGTCAGAAGCGATTCTGGCAGTCAAACGAGACCTGACGCTGACGGTTCGGCCGATCGGCGAGCAGATCGACGCGGCGATTGCGCAGGACCGGCTGGTGGCCGTGCTGGGAGGGTTCTTCGGCGCACTCGCGGTGGTGCTGGCAGCGCTGGGTTTGTATGGCATCACTGCCTACTCCGTCGCTCGACGCCAGATGGAGATTGGCGTGCGCATGGCACTGGGCGCCTCACCGGCCGACGTCGTGCGATTGGTGTTGTCGCGGGTCGGTTTGCTGCTCGGAGCGGGTGTCGTCGTCGGGGTGGTGACGAGTCTGTGGGCGTCTACCCTTGTCGCGTCGCTTCTCTATGGCGTCGAACCCCGGGACCCAGCAAACCTCGCATGGGCTGCTGTTATTCTCGCCGCCGTCGGCGCGTTAGCGGGTTGGCTGCCGGCGTGGCGAGCCTCGCGTACGGATCCCGCGGCAGTGCTGCGAAACAGTTGACGACACGAGTGCGCGCGTAAGCCCCACCATACGGTCACTCCTCCCTCGTCGCGAAGGGAGAATCTATCGAGTCCCTTCACCCGCAGCGTTTTGCGTTTACCGATCCGAAGGCGCGGCTTGAGGCTCGCGTTACTGGCTGCTGATCTTCTGGAGTGACGTAGAATCGACGGGAAGGCAACGTGCGCGCGTTCCTTGGCACGCTGCATGACGATGACCTGCGGCGGGCGATCGAATTCAGCCTTCCTCAGACCGGGAATCGTACGATGTCGATGGGCGAGTTGTTGGAGCATGGCGCAAACCACGCCACTCATCACCGCGGCCAGGTCGCGCTCCTGCTTCGCGTGCTCGGGCACACGCCGGGAAACTTTGATCTGCTCTTCTACGACGCCGAGAAGCGCACGTCTGGCTGACTGGTCGAGAAGGGTGAGGTCCGAACCGGTCGGCCCAATGGGCAGTTGAATGCGGCGGGCCGGCGAATCAGCCCGACATCGCCGGTCTCGCTATCGGGCAGCCGATCACAAGGGCATTTCAACCGCGACGTGAGGATTCCTCGCGCGAATGGCGCTCGATTCAGTGTAGGGTTATGTCATGGAGGAAGGCGCCATGAACAGACGAACGATGATGACGACGCTCGCCGGCGGTGTGATGGCCGTCGGATACGCCGGACGCGCGAAAGCGGCGCCGGCGGCTGACGGAAAGCTGCCGGTCGCCAGCGCGAACGCAGCGAAGGACTTTCCCGGCGCGAAGGAACTGCCGGATCCGAACACCAACTACAAAGTCGTGTTCTCCGTCGGCGCAAAAGTGAAAGACGACGAAGTGCACCCGACGCTGAAGATGATCGGGCTCTACCTCAACACGCTGGCACACAATGGAGTGCCGGCGAACAATCGCCATCTCGCGGCGATCTTCCATCAGGGCGGCGGCGACGCAGTGTTTTCCAACGAGGTCTACAAGGCGCGGCACAACGGCGTCGACAACCCGAACATCGCCGCGTTGAAGGAGCTGCACGAGGCGGGCGTCGAGCTCCGCGTCTGCGGACAGGGTCTCATGGGAAAGAAAGTCGATCCGTCGCAGCTGCTGCCTGGTGTCCAGGCCGACCTCTGGGCGATGGTGACGATGGTCAATCTCCAGTCGCGAGGGTACGTCCGGGTAGGCTGAGGCTATCGGATCATCCGCGGTCTGATGCAGCGCGTTTCATTGACCGGCAGGGGGTTGCCACAATTCGACCTTGTTGCCCTCAGGATCGATGACCCAGGCAAACTTGCCGTAGTCGGAGTCATCGATCTTGTCGAGGACGTTGCAGCCCTCCGCTTTGAGCGCCGCGACCACCGCGTGAAGGTCTTCAACGCGGTAGTTGACCATGAACGAGGCATTGCTCGGGGCAAACTGATCGCTGTCCTCCGGACCAATGGACCAGACGGTCGTTCCGCCGGTGGGCTGGCCATCCGAGTCGGTCCAGGTGAAGGCGGTGCCGCCCCACTCCTGGACATCGATGGCGAGATGACGCTTGTACCAAGCCCGCAGCGCGGGTCCATCCTTGGCCTTGAAGAAGATGCCGCCGATGCCAGTGACTCGCTTCATGTGAACCTCCGATGTGCGGTGATGGGGGTGGGTCGGGGGCCCGCCTCCACTCGATGCACGCACGGCGGCGCCAACCACGCGGCTCATAGACCGGCGAAGAACGCTGCGATATCCCGGCCGAGCAACTCGGGCTCTTCTGCGGGGGCGAAGTGCCCCCCGCGCGGCATCAGGGTCCACCGGCGCACGTTGTAGAGACGTTCGGCCCACTCACGGGGAGGCGTGCCCTCATCGACAAATGTCTTGGCAAAGACAGCGATGCCAGTTGGCACGTTGACGAACTCCTGCGGTCCCAGCGTGACTCGAAACCGCCTGTTGTCGTTGTCGAAGTAGTCCCGCATCGAGGATGTGATCGTCTGGGTGACCCAATAGAGCGTCACCGTGGTCAACAGGAAATCGCGCGAGAAGCGCTGATCGAGATTGCCGCGGGAATCGGCCCATGAGCGCCACTTTTCCAGAATCCAGGCGGCGAGTCCAGCGGGCGAATCGTTCAACCCGTAGCCGAGCGTCTGCGGCTTGGTGGACTGAATTGCCTTGTAACCGTGTTCCGCCTGCCAGAATTCCTGATTGCGCTCGCGATAGGCTCGCTCCGCTGCCGACAGCGGCCGCGACCGCGGGCCAGTGTAAGGAGCGATCTCCAGATTACTCAGGTGGACGCCAATCATGGCCTCGGCATCGTTCAATGCCATGAATGTGGCAACTCCGGCCCCGAAATCTCCGCCTTGAGCCCCGTAGCGCTCATAACCCAAGCCACGCATGAGGCGGTGCCACAGCCTGGCGACGTGCTGATAGTTCACGCCCGTCTGAGCCGGCCGCTCGGAGAACCCGTAACCGGGGAGCGACGGGATGACGACGTCAAAGGCGGGAGCGTCGATGCCGTGGGCTTCTGGATCAGTCAGCAATGGCACGAGCGGCAGCAGTTCGACGAACGTGCTCGGCCAGCCATGGGTCAGGATCAGCGGAATGCCGCGCCCGTGTCTGGCCCGTTCATGGACGAAGTGGATGCGCACGCCGTCGAGATTCGCGCGGAACTGATTGGCGGCGTTCAGTTCGCGCTCTTGTGCGTGCCAATCGAACCCGTCGGCCCAATAGGCAAGCAACTCTCTCAGGTACTCGAGGTCAGTTCCCTGCTCCCAGGCAGCGCCTGGTGACTGATCAGGCCAGCGCGTGTTGCGGATGCGCTCTCGGAGGTCAGACAGGATCTCTGCCTCGATCTGGATCGAGAACGGAGTGATGTGTAGGGGTGATTCCATCCTGGTCGCAGGCCCACCTGGCGTATCGCAGTCGACCGTGCGAGGCTCGCAGGATAACGCCGAACGCTGCCCCCGGTAAATTCTGCCAGCCGGATGGGCTGCGTAGTCGCCGGGTGGCGGCTGAAATGGCGTCGATCGATTCGGCCGCCAGATCGGCGGTTTCTGGTGCCGGGGGCGCGCTAGAATACCTGGCGGTTATTCAGTTTCCTCACGGAGGTCACATGGCAGTTTCACGCCGCAGGTTCGTAGGGGGCATCGCCGCCGCGCTTGGCTATATCGGCGTCCACCCGGACGCGGATCTTCTCGCACAGCCGCAAGAACGCGCGGGCGCGCTCGGGCGAGCTGGCCGCGGACCGCGGCCTCTGGTGGATCTCACCAAAGTCGCCAAGATCAACAACAACGAGAACCCCTACGGCGTGCCGCCCGCGGTCAGGACGGCCATGGAGGATCCCAAGGCCTGGGAATGGGCGAACCGCTACGGTGCACCGGATGGCGGATTGAGCCAGGCCATTCAGGAACTGCACGGCGTCAAGCCGGAGAACATCATTCTCGGCTGCGGGTCGGGCGAGCTGCTGAGTTCGATCACCATTGCGATGCTGATCGGCGATCCGAAAAAGAAGGTGCTGGGCGTCAATCCGACCTACGGGGATCCGTACTCGAAGGCGGCGCAGATCGGGCGGGAAACCATCAGAGTGCCGCTGAACAAGGACTACACACAGAACATTCCCGCGATTATCGACATCGCGAACAAACGCGCCGCTGAAATCGGTTTCGTCTACATTGTCAACCCGAACAACCCGACGGGGATGATCGTCCCGAAGGGTCAGATCAAGCAGCTGCTCGACGGGATCCCGAAGGACATGCCAGTGCTCATCGACGAGGCCTATCACCACTTCGTCGACAGCCCGGACTACGAGTCGTCGATGAAGTACGTCCTCGAGGGCCGTCCCGTCATCGTCTGCCGCACGTTCTCCAAGATCGCGGCGCTCGCCGCCATGCGCCTGGGCTACGGCATCGCCCCGGCCGAGCTCATTCACAAAGTCCGCACCTTCACCACCGGCAGCCAGTCCATCACGGTGAAGTTCGGTGGCGCTGCGTCCGTCAAGGACACCGCCGGACAAGCGAAGACCAAGGCGCTGAACAAACAGATTCGCGACGAAACCATCGCGAAGCTGAAGGCGTTCGGCTACGAAGTGCTGCCGTCGGAGGCCAACTTCTTCATGGTCGGTCTCAAGCGAGAGGTGAGCGCAGTCGCGCCGGAGTTCCAGAAGCGTGACGTGCTGGTCGGACGTCCGTTTCCGCCGATGACGCAGCATCTGCGCGTCTCAGTCGGCACGCAGGCCGAGATGGACAAGTTCCTGGCCGCGTTCAAGGACATCATGGGGGCGCCGGCGAAAGCCACCGCCGGCGTCTAGCGTCAGAACGCATCAGTCGCTCGTCGCGGCCGATGATCGGTGCGGTCATCGGCCGTCCGACTGACGCGGGCGTTTCAGCCCGCCGCGTGAGCCTTCGCGACGCTGCCCGCCACGTAGCCTCCCGGCACTGTGCGTGCAGCGATGTTGAGCCGGTTCCAGCCATTGATCGACACGATCGCCAGGCTCAGGTGCACCAGCTCGTCCTCCGAGAACTGCTCACGCACGCGGTCGTACAGCTCGTCTGCGATGCCGGTCTTCGAGAGGACCGTCAGCGCTTCGGTCCACTCCAAGGCGGCGCGCTCGCGCGCCGAGTAGTACGGCGTCTCGCGCCACGCGTCGAGACCGTAGAGCCGCTGTTCGGTCTCGCCGTTCGCGCGCGCATCCTTGCTGTGCATGTCCAGACAGTAGGCGCAGCCGTTGATTTGGGACGCGCGCATCCGAACAAGGTCGAGCAGTCCGTGCTCGAGGCCGGCCTGACCAACCTGCCGTTCGAGGCCGAGCATGGCGTGAACGATGCCCGGGTTGACGTGCATGAGATCGATTCGAGCGTTCATGTTGTTTTTTTACCTCCAAGATATAAGACGAGTCAGCGAGGATTCTGTGACACCGCCGCCTTTGGCGCCGCGGTCACAGACGACCTCGGTCATTCGTCCAGAAGGGCAGGGCTGGAGCCCTTAGCGCCCTGCGCCCCGGGCGGGTTCATGTCCGCCGTTGCCGCAGTGCGATACTTGGGCGGGCACTGCGGCTGACGAGGGGTTGATCTATGCCTGTTCAAAAGTGGGAATACCGTCTGGTGATCGTCAAGTTTCAGAACGCGAAGAACGATCTCGCGGACCTGAATCGAGCAGGATCACAGGGCTGGGAAGCGGTGGGCTGGTCGGAATCACGAACCAGTTTTTCGATTCTCATGAAGCGGCCGGTCTCAGACTGACCACCCCTGACTCATCCGAACTCTGCGAAGTCTTACCTCTTGGACACATAGGCCGTGGCCTGGGTTCCGACAATGTCGAGCAGGTTGCCCATCGTGAGGTTCACGTCCACCAGGTGCAGCCCCCAGTTCGCCAGCACGTTGCTGCCGACGCCGATGTCGCCGCCGATGTCGTCCACCCGCGGATCGGCGGGGTTGCCGTGCACCGTCACCTCCAGATAGCCGGAGGCATTTTCGTTCGATGCGCATCGAGCGGTCAGCAGGCCAGGCACGCTGACCCACGGCGTGTCGATCGGCTGCTCCGGAACAACCCACGGCCTGGGCTTGATCGTGCTCGTGATCGTCCGGCCGTCGCTCGAGAGATATGCATGCAACTCGCCGGTGCCGCCGGCGAGCGCGGCCGGGTTCACGCACGCGGCGGCCATCGTGGCGTCGGGCACGCGGCCGAACAGCGTGTTGGCCGGCGGCGGCACCGTGGAGCGGAACGACGCGAACGAAATGAGACAGCCGATCTGCGTCGCGGTGTGGCACAGCGGAATGTGCTGGAACGCGCCGCCGACATCCTCGCCCTTCGGCACCGGCACGACCGTGCCCAAGAGCAGCGCCGATACCAGCTTCGACTGGATCGGCTTGCCGTCGATCTCGCGCTTGATCAGATCGATCAGGATGAACGAGCCCTGCGAATGGGCGACCAGCACGACGCCACGGCCCTTGTTGTCGTTCTTCAGATAATAGTTCCAGGCGTCGCGCACGTCGTCGTACTGGACGCCTTCGCCAAAGTTCAGTGTCGCCCCGGGCGCCAGCAGCTTGCGCAGGCCGACCAGCGTGATCTGGCGATACAGCGGCGCGTAGGGCCGGCACTTCGACGCAAACCGGGCGAACTGCTGCTTGACGACGTTGACCTCCGCGGGATCGGCGACCATGTCGCTGTTCTGTCCCGGATCGGTCGAAATCGTCGGGTAGACGTAGAAGCAATCGATCGGCGCACTTGGATCGGCCTTCCACGTTTCTTTGGCGAGGGTACCGTCGGCCGAAACGATGGTCGCGGTTTCGTCGATATCGCAGGCGTCGTGCGCCCCGGGCCGGCACAGCCACGACTTCGGGTCCGCGTAGTTGTTCGGCTTGAACATGTCGGCCGCAGGCACGGCGGCCGCGCTCTGCGCCAGCACCGGGCCGGGAACCGCGAGCCACGCGAGAAGAGCCGCGCCGATCACGTGCTGTGTGCGCACCAGACCCTCCTATGTTGGTTGCCGGATGCTAGGGCCGGCGGCCTCGACTGTCAATATTGCTCGCTCTGCTTGCTCGCTCCGCTGAGCGTTCGTGCCCCATTCCGGTCGCACCCAACCGTCGCACGCAACTCTTGCTAGGCCCATGGTCAGGGCCTACCATTTGGGCCATGCGAACCCTGTCTCTGCTCGCCTTCGCCTTGCTGCTCAACCCCGCCGGGCAGCAAGCCACCGTGCCGGTACCCGGCCATGTGCCGCCGGCCGCCACACTCTCGGCCGAACGACTCGCGCGCATCGACAACGTCCTTCAGCAATATGTCGACGACAGCCGGATCGGTGGTGCCGTCGGGCTCGTGCTCCAGGACGGCAAGCCGATCTACGAGCGCGCCGTCGGCTGGGCCGACAGGGAAGCGGGCACGAAAATGGCGCCCGACACGATCTTCCGCATCGCGTCGCAGACCAAGGCGCTCACCAGCGTGGCGATACTGTCGCTCATGGAGGAAGGCCGGATCAACCTGACCGATCCGGTCAGCCGCTACATTCCCTCTTTTGCCAATTCGAAGGTCGCCGTGCGCAACGGCGACACCGTGGAGATCATCGCCGCCCGACGGCCGATCAACATCCGCGATTTGCTGACCCACACCGCGGGCATTTCGTATGGCACCGACGCCAGCGTGGCCTCGCTGTATGAAGCCAAAGGGCTCGGTCCCGCCGCCGGCTACGGCTGGTTCACCGCCGACAAGGACGAGCCGATCTGCGTGACGATGGAGCGGCTCGGCACGCTGCCGTTTGTCGCGCAGCCTGGCGAGGCCTGGGTCTACGGCTACAACACCGACATTCTCGGCTGCGTGGTCGAGAAGGTGAGCGGCACGCCGCTCGATCAATTCATCAAGACCCGGATCACCGGTCCGCTCGGGATGAAGGACACGCAGTTCTTCCTGGCGCCGGCGCAGCGCGCCCGGCTGGCGGCTGTCTACTCGAGCACGAGCGACGGCACGATCAGACGGGCGCCGGACGGTTCCCGCGGTCAGGGCGCGTACGTGGACGGTCCGCGCAAGAGCTTTGCCGGCGGCGCCGGCCTGCTCTCGACCGCGCACGACTACGCGCGATTCCTCGAAATGATTCGCCGCGGCGGCGCGCTCGACGGCATCCGCATCCTGTCGCCGCGCACGGTCGCGCTCATGACCACCAACCAGGTGGGCACGCTGCACTCGCCGACCGGCGGCCTCGGGTTCGGCCTCGGCTTCGAGACCACCGATCGGTACGGCGCCAACGGCATGGACTCGGTCGGATCCTATGGGTGGGCCGGCGCCTACAGTTCCACCTACCGCGTGGATCCGGACGCTCGGCTCGTGATCGTGTTCATGGTGCAGATGCTGCCCAACACCACCGACCTCGGCCGCAAATTCCCCACGCTCGTTTACCAGGCACTGGAACCGTGATCCCATGAAAACACTTCTGTTGTGCGGCGGCGCCGCGGCGGTGACGGCGGCGTTGTCGGCGGCGCTGCCGCTCGCGCAGGCGCCGCGTGCCACGGTGTACGAAGGCGCCCGCCTGATCATCGGCGATGGACGAGCGCCGGTTGAGAACGGTGCGCTCCTCGTGCAGAACGGACGCATCATGGCGGCGGGCGCCAGGGGGTCGGTGGCGGTGCCGGCCGGCGCCGCGCACGTGGACCTGACCGGCAAGACGGTGATGCCGGCCATGATCAACGCCCACGTTCACATTGGCTACGAGGGCTACTCGAGCTGGGGTGCCGCCAACTATACGCCCGAGAACGTGCTCGATCACCTCCAGCGCGAGGCGTTCTACGGCGTCGGCGCGACGCAGTCGGTGGGCAGCAGTCCGACCGACCAGGCGCTGAAGTTTCAGCAGGATCAACGGGCGGGGAAGTTCGCGCCGGCGTCGCGCTTCCTCTTCATGCCGGGGATGGCACCGCCCAACGGCGGTCCCGACGCCGTGTTGCGCGTCGCGACCACGGCGCTGCACGTCATCAACGAAGTGTCCACGCCGCAGGAGGCGCGTGCGGCCGTCCGCGCGATGGCGGCCCAACACATCGCCAGCGTCAAAATCTGGGTGGACGACCGCCGCGGCACCTACCCGAAGCTGTCACCTGAAATCGTCAAGGCGATCATCGACGAAGCGCACTCACACACGATGCGCGTCAACGCGCACGCGACGACGCTGCCCGATCAGAAGGAGGTCGTCAGAGACGGCGCTGACGTCCTGGTGCATCTGGTGCAGAACGAGAAGCTCGACGACGAGTTCCTGGCGCTGCTGCGGGAAAAGAAGCCGTACTGGGCGACGGTGATCGGCCTTGGCGATCGGACCGAGGTCTGCGAACACGATCCGTTCTTCGAGGAGGCGCTGCCGGCGACGCTGGTCGCGCGGATTCGCGCCACCACCGAGGCCAGGCCGCTGGCCCCCTACTGTGGCCCGGTGTCGCCCAACGCGGCGCGGCGCGAGGAGATCGTGGCCTACAACTTTCAGAAGATGATCGCGTCGGGTGCGCGGATCGTGCTCGGGACCGACACCGGGCTGCATCCGGGCCACACCTTCGGCACCGGCGATCATCACGAGCTGGCGCGCTGGGTGCAGCTGGGCCTGTCGCCTGCCGACGCCATCGTCGCCGCCACCTCGAGGCCGGCAGAGCTGCTCGGCCTCTCCGATATGGGCACCCTGGCCGCCGGCAAGAGTGCCGACTTCGTCGTGCTCGACGCCAACCCGCTCGACGACATTCACAACACGCGAAAGATTGCCAGCGTCTACCTGCACGGGCAGAAGCTCGATCGCGGCGCGCTGCTGGCAAAATGGCAGGGCCGGCGCGTGGCGGCGCCGCCAGCCGCCGCGGCCACCCACGAGTTGAAGCTGTTGCCGCAGAACGTGCATTGGGGCTACTACGATCCCGCGCTGAAGCCGGCACTGCGCGTGGCGTCCGGCGACACGGTTCGCGTCGAGACGATGATCGCGCGCGGACTTCAGCGCCTGCGCGCCGCCGGCGTCACCGAAGACGAGATCCCCGAGGCGTTGAAGGTCGTCGAGCGCACCATCACGGAGCGCGGCCCCGGCGCGCACCCGATGACGGGTCCGATCTTCGTCGACGGCGCGGAGCCGGGTGACGTGCTCGAGGTGAAGCTGATCGGCTTCGAATTTCTGCATCCCTATGGCGTCAGCGGCTTCATTCCCGGCAGCGGCACGCTTCCAGACGAATTTCCCTATGTGAAGTTTCATCTCGTGCGCTTCGACGAACGCGCCGGCACGGCATCGTTTGCGCCGGGGATCACGCTCGAGCTCGCGCCGTTTTTCGGATCGATCGGGGTGGCGCCCAATCCTCTGCTCGGGCGCATCTCGAGCGGGCCCCCGGGACCCCATGCCGGCAACCTCGACAACAAGGAACTGGTCGCGGGATCGACGCTGTACATTCCGGTGGCCGTCCCTGGCGCGCTGATTTCGTTCGGGGATGGACATGCGATGCAGGGCGATGGGGAAGCGACGCTGACCGCCCTCGAGACCTCGTTGCGCGGTACGGTCCAGCTCACCGTTCGCAAGGGAATGCGCCTGAAGTGGCCGCGCGCCGAGACGCCGACACACTACATCGCGATGGGGCTGCACACCGATCTCGACGAAGCGGCCAGGCTCGCGGTCAAGGAGATGATCGACTTCCTCGTCTCCGATCGGAAGATGAACCGCGACGAGGCCTACATCCTCTGCTCGGTTGCGGTGGATCTTCATGTCACTCAGCTGGTGGACGGCACCAAGGGCGTCCACGCCATGTTGGCGAAGGCGATGTTCGCACGCTGATCGGCCGGCATCGGTAGTGTCCGGCTTCAGCCTGACCGGCGCGGCAGTGTCCGGCTTCAGACGCGCAGGCGCGCCTGTTGACGAACCAGGTGGCGTCCTCCAGCTGAGTGCGCAACAGGAATTCGACGCCGTGCCGCACCAACGAATCGACCTCTGGATCCCGGCGGCCGCCAACGCGTGGGCAGTCGGCGCGCTCGCCGAGAGGAAGTAGGCTCGCTCCCGACTGCGCGCGAGTGAGCCGATCAGTGCGGTATCGAGCCCTTGGTCTCGCGCTCGTCGCCGTGCGTTCGCATCGACGAGGGCACCAGCGGTTCGGTGTCCGCCGGTGCGCTGCGGTCCTCACGTTCCGAACTGTCGATCGATTGCCTGACGCCTTCGAACGCCGATTCATCGAGCGGAAAGGTCTGGTGGTAGGCACTGTGGGTTTCGAGGACCAGCTCGTCGCGGCGCCGCACGATGGCGTCACGATCGAGCAGGCCATCCTGGATCTCGGCGAGCAGCGCACGATGGCGTTCGCACACCAGCCACAGCCTGTGCGCGCTCAGGCGGTGGGCGTAGACGCGACCCTCGAAGCCGCAGGCGGCGTAGATCGCGAAGGCCGCGAAGGCCAGGCTCGCCGTCACCACAGTGGCGATCCGGTAGGACGGGGCGGGCGCCATGGCGCTCAGGACGGATGCCACCACGGCGGCCAGGCCCAACACCAGCACGCCGATCCTGATGCGCGACGTGAGGCGCGCCAGACGCTCGGCGGCGCGAGCGTGAACCGTGTAATTTTCGCCGGTTCGCGTCAGATTCAGACGCACGTGGTCGACAACGTTCAGACCAAACATTGAACCCTCCGGCTGACACGAGGACGCGAATCCCCGACCGTGCAAGGCTCAAGCCACAGCGGTGTACTGCGGCGCGGATCGGCCCGGACGCCTGACTCCATTGGAATGTCTAACAGTGGGCCTGGCGACGGCCGCGCCGCACTGAAGACCGCTGGCGGGAGGCGCTGAATCCGCCGTGATCGTGACGCCGGTCGGTGCGCGCGGGCTCGGGCCGCTCCGGTTCGCCGCGATCACGAAGAACATCCGGATCCCGGCGCCGCTGGACGGAGCATTTTCCGTGGTGCTATGGTCCGGACGTGAAGGCCTTCCGTGCCCCGCTTGCCTTGACCCTGATAACGGCGTGCCCGAATCAACGGTAATTGTCGTTGGCGGCGGCGCCGCGGGGCTTTCGGCCGCCGCCGCGCTCTCGCGGCGGAACATCGACGCCGTCGTGCTGGAACAGGACGAGGAGCTCGGTGGCACGTGGGCGCGCCGCTACGACCGGCTCCATCTCCACACCATCCGCCGTTTTTCCGGGCTGGCGCACTTTCCCATCCCGCGCCGCTACCCCACCTATCTTTCGCGGGACGAGATGGTGGCCTACCTCAAGGAGTACGCCGACCACTTCCGCTTGCGAATCGAGACCGCGACGACGGTAGGTCGAATTCGACCGGGAATCGCCGCGCCAGCTGCGTGGAGCCTCGACACCTCCGGCGGCGCGCGCTGGCAATGCCGCGCCGTCGTGATTGCGACTGGGCAGTACCGCCAGCCGCTGGTCCCGCAATGGATCGGCCGCGGCACCTATCAGGGAACGCTGGTGCACTCATCGGCCTACGCGAATGCGACGCCATACATCGGCCAGCGGGTCCTGGTGGTGGGCCCGGGCAACAGCGGTGCGGAGATTGCCACCGACCTCATCGAACACGGTGCCGCTGCCGTATCGGTCAGCGTGCGGACGCCGCCGCCGATCGTGCCGCGAGATCCGTTCGGCTGGCCGATTCAACGCACCAGCATGGTCCTGAGCGCCCTTCCGCCCGCGATTGCGAACCGGATCGGACAGGCGACCGCCCGTCTCGTTTTTGGCGATCTCACGCGTTATGGCATGCCGGCGGGCGACTTCGCTCCCTACACCACGAAGCGCGTTCCGCTCATCGACGTGGGGTTCGTGAAGGCGCTCAAGCAGGGCCGCGTGACGGTGAGGCCCGCGCTCGAGCGCCTGACGGCAACCGGAGCGGTGTTCTCTGACGGCTCGAGTGAGCCGTTCGACACCATCATCGCCGCGACCGGGTTCACCACCGGTCTCGAATCGATCATCGACGATCCGGAGGTGCTGGACAGTTTGTGCGAACCCCGGGGCGTGTCCGGCCAACCGACGGCGCGGTCCGGGCTCTATTTCGTCGGCTTCACGCACAGCCTGCGCGGGCATCTGTTCGAGGCGAACCGCGCCTCCCGCCGCCTGGCGCGGAATGTCGAACGCTATCTGTCCGGCTCGGTCCGGCGGCCGTAAGCAATCGCGGCCGGGACGTCACGTCAGTGCGTTGTGGTCGGAGCGGCGACAGCTCGTCGGCCGTTCGCTGTCCCTCGGCCAGGCGCCGCAGTCGTGGAAGAGCGAACGCGCCTGCTCGAGTCCGAGGGATCCGCTGGACGTCTCTCGTGCAATCCGCGTCATCCGCGGACAACTGATCGTGGTGAATGGTTCCGGGCCTAGCGGGTGGGACAGCGGCCCTCGATCGGCCGCCAGCCTTCGACGTCGATGCTGATTTGGGAAGCAACCGGACTGCCCAATCCGCCGCTGCCATGCGCGGGCCCTGGTCCTATTCGCACGCCGCCGCCGACCGCCACGCCACCCGGCTCAAACTGGCCCTTCTTCGTGATTCCGGTCAGCGCGATCATCGAGCCTTCCTGAGCCTTGATCTCGGCCATGAGCTTCCTCGGGCCATTCATGCGGAAGTGCATGCCTTCGGGCACGCTGACGCTGCCCGGCTCATCGACCGTGCGGCGGCCGGCCGTGAAGACGTAACCGCGAGTACATCCGGGAATCGAGACCCGCACCGAATCCTTCGGCACCGGCTTCTGTTCCTGCGCCACGAGCATCGTGCTCAGCAGCGCGAGAGTGAGGACGAGGCTGGAAACATTCCGCATCAGAGAATCTCCATCATCGATTGTGCCGCTTCTCGTCTATAAGCCGGATACGACCACGGCGTTACTTCTCGCTGATCGGCTCCATGCCGATGCGCTGTGCGAGCTGATTGAATCGCGGCAGATAGGTCGAGAGGGCTCTCTGGAGACGGTCGGTCTCGGCCTTGAGTTCTTTCTGCAGGTCTTCGAAGATCGGCTCCGCGTTGCCGATCGGGCGCCCCTCGCCGGTGGTAACGACGCGGAGCAGGGAAGCCAGCCGGTTGTTGGTTTTGATCGGGAAGTTCAGCGGATCCTGGTTGCTCTGGTTGCGGACCTGATAGACGTCCTCCTCGACCGCACTCAGCTCCTTCGTGAACTGTTCGGCAATCGCCTTGGCGTCCGCGCTGTTGTTCTTGTCGGTGCGGTCCTTGAGCTGCGTCTTGATCCGGCGGATCTGGATGATCGCTTCATTCGCCTCGTTGACCTTGTCGCGGATCCTGCTCGCCAGTTCGAACTGGGCGCGCATGTCCGCGTCGCTGATGGTGTAGAGCGGATGCTTCTTGACCGTGATCGGCTGGGTGAACGTCTGGCCATCGACGGTCAGCCGCGCCTGGTAAGTCCCGGGCAGCGCCAGCGGGCCGTTGGTGGTGGCGCCCCACAACACCATGCCCTGGAACGGCGTCACCGGCGCGTACTGCAGATCCCAGGTGAAATGCTGGACGCCAGCGGCCATCGGCGCCGTCGGTGGACCGCGGCGAGCGGCGGCTTCTTCGTCGTCGGCGGGAGGTTCGGGCTCGGTGGCCGTGGCGGGCACCGCTCCTGATGCCACGGGGGCGGCTCCGGCTGGCGCGCGCGCAGCTCCGGCTGGTGCCGCAGCGGCACGGCCCGGCGCGCCGGCCTGGCCCGTTCCGCCCGAGCGACCCCGCTCAGCGGACGGCGCTGCGCCATTGAACCTTCGCACCATCTGGCCGCCGGCGTCCAGGATCTCGAGCGTCATTTTCTGCGGCGTCGTTTTCAGCCAGTAGGTGATCCTGGCAGGGTATGCCGATCGTGTGGCCTCTGCCGGCTTGAACAGATAGGCGGTGGTCGCGCTCGTTACCGCCGCGCCGTACTGCCGCAATGGCGCGACGTCGTCGAGGATGTAGAAGCCACGGCCGTGCGTGGCGATCGCGACGTCGCTCCCTTCCACCCAGATGTCGTGCACGGGTGTGTCGGGCAGGCCGTTTTTCAGCGCCTGCCAGTGATCACCGTCGTCGAGCGAGACGTAGAAGCCATGCTGGGTGCCGGCGTAGAGCAGGCCGCGGCGGGTCGGATCCTCGCGCACGACGTGCGTGTAGTCGTTGGCGGGGAGACCGGTGACGATCTTCGTCCAGGTACGGCCGAAGTCGTGAGTGCGGAAGAGGTAAGGTGAAAAATCCTCGAGCAGCGGCTTCTTCACCGCCATGTAGGCTGTGGCTGGATCCGTCGACGAGGCATCGATCTGGCTGACGCGTCCGAAGTCCGGCATCTCCTTCGGTGTGATGTTCGTCCAGTTCTTGCCGCCGTCGCGGGTCAGGTGCACCAGGCCGTCGTCGGACCCCGCCCAGATGAGGTTGACGTCGGTTTTGCCCGGCGCCAGCGAAAACACCGTGGCGTAGATCTCCGGGCTGTTCATGTCGTGCGTGATCGGTCCACCGGAGTCCTGCATGGTCTTCGGATCGTGACGGGTGAGATCGTCGCTGATTTTCTCCCAGGTCTGTCCCTGGTTGGTGGTTTTCCACACGTGCTGCGACGAGGTGTAGAGGATGTTCGGGTCGACCGGCGAGAAGACGATGGGGAACGTCCACTGCCAGCGCTCGATCACGGACGCCGAGTTCTCGCCGGAGAAGAACCGCGGGTACGGGTTCACCTCGCGCATCTCGCCGGTGCGGCGATTGAGCCGCGTGATGAAGCTGCCGTTGTTCGAGCCGGAGAAGAATACGTCGGTGTCTTTCGGATCCGGCGCGATGTAGCCGTCCTCGTTGCCGCCGACCGGATAGAACGGATCGACCCGGCGCTGGCCGCCGCGGCCGGCCGTGCCGTTGGTGCTCGGCACGCACATCGTGCTGTTGTCCTGCTGTGCGCCGCAGAGGTGGTAGGGGACGTGCTTGGTCGTGATCACGTGATAGAACTGCTCGGTCGGAAATTCCTGCCCCGACCAGCTGCGCTGCTGGCCGGCACCGACGTTGAACGTGATCGCGCCGCCACCGTCGTTGGCGAGCACCACGTGCTGCGGGTCATCGGGGTCGATCCAGATGTCGTGATTGTCGCCGTGCGTGCCGCTGCCGATGCTCACAAACGTCTTGCCGCCGTCGATGGAGCGGAAGGCGCTGGTATTGAGCGCGTAGACGATGTCCTTGTTGGCGTGATCGGCGAACACGTGGGTGTAATAGAAGGCGCGCTGACGGATGTTGCGGCCCGTATTCACCATCTTCCAGGTTGCGCCAGCGTCGTCGGAGACCAGCAGCCCGCCATTCTCGTTCTCGACCAGCGCGTAGACGCGGTTCGGATCGGCCGCGGTCAGCGCGATGCCGATTTTTCCGATCAGGCCGGTGGGAAGCCCCGGGTTGCGCGTGATTTCCTTCCAGGTCTCGCCGCCGTCGGTCGACTTGAAGAGGCCGCTGCCCGGTCCGCCGCTCGACATCTGGTACTCGACGCGGTACGCCTCCCACAGCGCGGCGTAGACCACGCTGGGGTTCTTCCGATCGATGGCGACATCGACCGCGCCGGTCTTGGCATTGCGGAACAGCACTTTTTTCCAGTTCCTGCCGCCGTCGACGGTCTTGAACACCCCGCGTTCGTCGTTGTCCTTGCCATAGCGGCCGAAGTCGGCGACGAAGACGATGTCGGGATTGGTCGGATGGATGCGGATCTTCGAGATGGCGTCGGAGTCGTGAAAGCCGACGTTGGTCCAGGTCTTGCCGGCGTCGGTCGACTTGTAGACGCCATCGCCGCCCATGATGTTGCCGCGGATACACGCTTCACCCATGCCGATGTAGACGGTGTCGGGGCTCGATTCCGAAACCGCGACGGCGCCAACCGACGAGCTCGTGATCAGGCCGTCGGTGACCGGCGTCCATTTCCCGCCGCCGTCGGTGGTCTTCCACAGTCCGCCGCCGGCGGCGCCGAAGTACGCGTCCCGCGGGCGGCCTTTCACGCCCGAGACCGCGATCGAGCGGCCGCCGCGATCCGGTCCGACGCTGCGCCACTTGAAGGCGCTGACGAATGCGGGATCGAGCGAGCTCTCCGCGGCAGCAGACTGCGCAGCGAGATCAGGTCGCACGCCGGTGTGCCATCCCGCCGAGACGGCCAGGACGGCGGCAGCGGCGAGAAATGAACGATATCTGGTCAAGCCCTTCATGACGCCAAACCTCCTCAGAACGAAACGAGTCTAGCATCGCGCGGACCCCGCCTCCGACCCCACCTCTGACCCGCTCGACCTTTGCGTTCGCTGCTCGTTCTTCGATACCGTTACCCGAATGGCGACCCGACCGCGCTTTGCTCATCCAATTCTCTACGGCACCCTCGTGGTCGGCACGCTCGACGCCTTGGACGCGATGGTGTTTTTCGGCCTGCGCAGCGGCGTCGGGCCGGGACAGATTTTCCAGAGCATCGCCGCCGGCGTCTACGGCCGCGCGGCGTCGCGGATGGGCTTGCACAGCATCGGTCTCGGCATCCTGCTGCACTATCTGATCGCGTTCCTGATTGTGGCCTTCTTCTACGCGCTGAGCCGCGCGATTCCCTTGCTGCGCAAGCAGACGCTGATCTCCGGGATCCTGTATGGCGTCGGGGCGTACTTCGTCATGAACTACGCCGTCATCCCGCTGTCGGCGACCAGCCGCGGACCGTTCGTGCTGCCGGTCTTCATCAACGGCATCCTCATCCATGCGCTTGGTGTCGGGCTGCCCAGCGCATGGTTCGCGCGCGACTGAGGATCGATATCACGGCGGTTCGGATCGAGGCACTGAGCTCATTCCCGAAGCGACGCGGGTAGTCAACGCGGTGACAACCTGGTGACAAGACGGCATAATTCGGTATGAGTAAATTCCTGATCGCGATTGTCTTCATTTGTACCGTTGCACTCATGCCGACCGCTGCCCAGAACAACGCCACTAAAGTAGAGTTGAAGAACGGACAGGGCCAATCGGTTGGCACCGCGACCCTGACCGCAGCCAAAGACGGCGGCGTGTCGGTCGCGCTCGATCTGAAGAATCTCACACCCGGGCGGCATGCCATTCATTTCCACCAGACCCCCAGCTGCGAGGGTCCCGCGTTCACATCCGCGGGCGGTCACTACAACCCCGACAACAAGAAACACGGACTGCTGAACCCCGAGGGCCCGCATGCCGGCGACATGAACAACTTCACGGTGCTCAAAGACGGCACCGCCACGTCGACGATCGTGGCGCCGCATATGAAGATGGGCGTCGAGGCCGCGCTGGTCGTCCACGCCGGAGTCGATGACCTGAAGACCGACCCGTCCGGAAACGCCGGCGACCGCGTGGCGTGCGGCGTCGTCGGCAAGTAGCAATCGAAAAAAGTGCGACGAGGATTCTTCAACGCGTTGCTAATCGCGCTGGGGATTCTCGCCGCCGCCTTCGGCCTCGAGGGATTTCTCCTCTCCAGCAATTTCATCGACGGCGGCGTCACCGGCGTCTCGATGCTGCTCTCGAAGGTGACACCCGCACCGCTCTCGGTGTGGCTGCCGCTGGTCAACGCGCCGTTCGTGGCGCTCGGCTACCGGCAGATGGGGCGCGCGTTCGCGATTCGCAGCGCCCTGGCGATCGCCGGTCTCTCGGTCGCGCTGGCGACGGTGCACTTTCCCGACGTCACGGCGGACCGTCTGCTGACGGCGGTCTTCGGCGGCTTTTTTATCGGCGCCGGCATCGGCCTCGCGGTCCGCGGCGGCGCCGTGCTCGACGGCACCGAGATCGCCGCCCTGCTGATCAGCAAGCGCAGCGGCCTGCTCAAGGTCGGCGACATCATCCTGGCGTTCAACGTCGTCTTGTTTCTCACCGCCATGTCGCTGCTCGGCGTGGAGCCGGCGCTCTATTCCATCCTCACCTATATGGCTGCGGCCAGGACGCTGGACTTCGTGATCTACGGCCTCGAGCAGTTCACGGCGATCACCATCGTGTCGTCGCGCAGTGCGCTCATCCGCACCCGGATCACCGGCGAGCTCGAACGCGGGGTGACTGTTTACAAGGGCTACGGCGGCCTGAGCGGGGTCGAGCAGGAGATTCTCTACTGTGTGGTCACGCGGCTGGAAATCGGGAAGGTGAAGGCAATCGTCCGTGACATCGACCCGCATGCCTTCGTAGTGTCGCATCCGCTGGCCGACGCCGAAGGCGGCGTGGTGAAGGGCGCGGCCCTGTAACCTGTGAATTCACAATTGTAAATTTACAAGGCACGGCGCTCGATCCGCCGATCGGGCACGAGCCACATCAGCGCGACGCAGACGTAGATGCCGTCCGCAATCAGCTGGTGGACGAACGCGAGCGGGATGGCGACCAGGTACAGGACCGCCGAGATCTTCCCCTTGACGTCGTGGCCGACCGCCTCGGCCAGCCGTGGGTTCCCGGCGTTGACCAGCCGTCCCTGGAGAATCACGAAGGCGATGCCCGCCATGAAGAGCACGCCGCCGTACATCGCGGTCGGCAGCGCCGCGAAATGGTTGTCGCCCATCCAGCCGGTCACCAGAGGCACCAGCGACAGCCAGAACAGCAGGTGCAGGTTGGCCCACAGCGACGCGCCGTTGACGCGGTCGATCGCGTGCATCATGTGGTGGTGGTTGTTCCAGTAGATGCCGAGAAACACGTAGCTCAGGACGTAGGTCAGGAACGCGGGCAGCAGCGGCTCGAACGCGGCCCAGTCCGCGCCATGCGGCGGCTTCAGTTCCAGGACCATGATCGTGATGACCACCGCCAACACGCCGTCGCTGAACGCCTCGAGCCGTGCCTTGCTCATGGGAGTGACTATAGCCCCGACTTTTCGAAGTTTCAGACCAGCCCCATGGCTTGGACCGACACCAGCCCGCGTCGCAGCCAGCGTCGGCCGGGCCGGTCGAGGCTTGCCAGAAAGCGACTTCAACAGACATAAAGAAACGCTAATTAAAATCTATTGATTCCGTATGCCGCGAAGGGTCTAATCGCGGCATTCATAGCGTCGCGCGCTTCCTCTGCTCTCATAACCGGGAGGTCGCAGATGCGCAGACAGCTTGTCGCTTGGCTGATCGGGTCGTTGGTGTGCCTCGCATCGCCGTTGTTGTCGGCCCAACAGGGCACTGGAGAAATCGCCGGAAAGGTCACTGACGAGCAGGGTGCGGTGCTGCCGGGCGTCGCCATCGTGGTCACCAACGAAGAGACCGGCGGGTTCCGTGATCTTGTCAGCGGACCGGCGGGATCGTACTTCGCTTCACAGCTCGTACCCGGGCGCTACAAGATTGCCGCGAAGCTCCAGGGCTTCCACACCATCGAGCGCAGCGGCCTGATCCTGCAGGTGGGAAAAACGCTCACCATCAACCTGTCGCTCACCGTCGGCGGGCTCGAGGAGACCGTCCGCGTCACCGCGGAGTCGCCGCTGGTCGATACGACGAGCGCCAAGGTGGGCGGCAACATCAGCACGCAGGAAATCGCGGAGCTGCCGGCGATGAACCGCAATTACTTTGCGACGGTCGCGCTGCTGCCCGGCGTCCAGTTCTCGCCCTCCAACCAGATGGGCAACGACACCATCGTCGCTGCCGGTCAGTCCACCCAGGGAAACAACGTCGCGGTCGACGGCGGCTACAACTCCGACGATGCGCTCGGCACCAGCTCGGGCGCGCAGGTGCGGACGCCGCTCGAGGCCGTCCAGGAGTTCCAGGTCATCACCAGCATGTACGACGCGGAGTGGGGCCGCGCGAGCGGCGCCATCGTCAACGCCGTCACCAAGGCGGGGACCAACCAGTTCAAGGGGGTGATGTTCGGGGAGATGGCCAGCAACGCCCTGACCTCCGAGGATTACTTCGTCAAGACCCGGAATCTGACCAAGGCCACGTCGGTCAGACGCGATTGGGGCGGTGTGCTCGGCGGGCCGATCGTCAAGAACAAGGCCCATTTCTTCGTCAGCCTCGAGCGGCAGGTGGACAACCCCAATCGGACGCGCGCGATTGCCTCGCAGCCAGCGCTGAGTTTTGCGATCGCCGAGGACCGGACCGACTGGAATACGCTCATCCGCTTCGATCACCAGATCAATGCGAACAATACCTGGGCGCTGCGCTGGCTGCGCGAGTGGGCGCCGCAGTGGCGCACCATCGGCGCCAGAAACATCCCGCAGTCGGCGCAGGATGAAACCGATCTGGACCAGACGGCGGTCGGCACGCTGACCACGGTGCTGGGCAACTCGCGCGTCAACACGGTGAGGCTGGCCCGGACCTGGGAGCACTGGTGGCATGGCAACGAATGCTTCCGCGCCCAGGGTCCCAATGGCGGGCAGGAAGGCTTCGAGTTCGGCAACGAGACCATCGGCAACCAGGCATTGTGTCCGCCGCAATTGAGCTACCTGGAATTCCTCGGGCAGGCGAGCACCGAGTCGCAGGGCCCATGGGATTCCAACTACCAGGTGGAGGACGACTACTCGTGGTTCCTGCCCGGCAAGAAGGGCGACCACGACATGAAATTCGGGTTCCGCTACAACTACACCACGCTGCGACGCGTCTCTCAAGTCAACGAGAACGGCACGTTCACCTTCAACACCAATGCGGTATTCGATCCGACCAACCCGAGAACCTACCCCGAGCGATTTTCGATTCGGACCGGGGCGTTCGAGGAGAACGTCAGGAATCACACCTACGAGTTGTTCGCGCAGGACAAATGGCGGCTGGCGTCGCGGACCACGCTCAACGTCGGCGTCCGCTACGATCTCGAGATCATCCCGCTCGACGAGACCGGCAACCCGCTGTTTTCCGCCGGGCAGAAATCGCCGACCGACTGGAACAACATCGCGCCGAGAATCTCGTTCACCCACTCGCTGGACCAGGCCGGCAAGTCGGTGATCCGGGGCGGGTATGGCATTTTCTACAACCGGACGATTCTGGGAGCGATCGACGACACGGTGGAGTTCGGCAAGTTCACGACCTCGAACAACGTGACCTATCCCACCAACAGCGCCGACCCGGGTCCGAGCGCGGGACGGTTCCCGACCGACCCGTACCTGGTCAACGGGCCCGTCGTCAATCGCGCGCTCCTCGATCAGTCGTATCCCGCGGGTGTGCCGGTGCGAAACAACGGCGCCGTCATCTTCGACTCTCCGAATCGGAGTCTGCCCTACGCGCACCAGTTCACGATCGGATACGTCCGCGAACTGGCAGGGTCGCTCGCGCTCCACGCCGACTACATCCGGGCGGTCAACAAGGACATGTTCCTCGCGCGCAACCTCAACCCGGCGTTGCGCGTCGACACCAGCCGCACCGGCGCGCTGACCCGCTCCGACGCGTTCGGCGTGCTCGGCGAGCCGTATACGCAGCAGGTCTGGGTGATGGAGAACACGGGCGACGCGACCTACGATGCCTTGAACCTGTCGCTCGAGAAGCGCTATTCCCACAACTGGTCCGGGCGAATCTCGTACTCGCTGTCGAAATCGATTGGCACCGGCAACGATCAGGCGGACAAGAACCTGTATCAGGCAGGAACCACCGCCAACCTGGATTTGTGGCGCGGGCCCAGCAACGTGGACCGCAGGCACATCCTCTCGCTGGGAGCGCAGACCGAGATCCCCAGGAGCGGCGGCGTCACCGTGTCGAGCACCTTGAGGTACATGAGCGGTGCGCCGTTCACCATCTTCGACAGCAGCATCGACGCCGATCGCAACGGCGAACTCGTCGATCCGGTGCCGGCCGGCACCTACAGCGGCACCGCCGCCAATGCGCTGCAGAACGTGGAGGACAAAGGCGGCCGGAACGGCGCGGTGGGCCCCGACTACTTCCAGCTCGATCTGCGGGCCGGCTGGCGGAAGAAGATTGCTTCGCAGAAGGCTTTGGAAGTCTTCCTGGATGTTTTCAACATCACGAACCGCGCGAACTTCGACAATCCGACCGCGGCGAACTCAGATCGCCGGATTGCCTCGTCCTTCCTCGTCCTCACGAATCTGCGCGGCGGCGGCGGGTTCCCGCGTCAGGCGGAGATGGGATTCAGGTTCGTCTTCTGACGCCTGGGCGCGGCTGCCCTAGCCGCGCCCGCACCTTCCGCCCAGCCGTCAGTCTGCGGTTGGTGTAGTCTCGGCCCGATGCCAAGTCGGCTCTCGATCGCGAAGGCGACCGCCGCCCAAGCCGAGGCGGTCGCGATGCTGCGCAACGCGGTGGCCGCGGCCTTGACGGCTCGTCACGGCATCGGACACTGGTCGTCCATGTCGACTGAACGAAGCGTCCGCTCCAGCATGAGACGATCGGCGATCTACCTCGTGCAAGAGCGCGGCACCGCGGTTGCCACCTTCGAGCTCGCCACCAGGAAGCCGTGGGCGATCGATCGCCGCTATTTCACCGCCGTCAACCGTCCCCTCTACCTGGTCGGCGTGGCGGTCGATCCCGTCCGGCAACGGAGCGGCATCGGCCGCCGCTGTATCGCGCAGGCGACTCTGATCTGCCGAACCTGGCCCGCCGACGCCATCTGGCTCGATGCCTACGACGCCGACGCCGGCGCCGGCGGGTTCTACAGCAAATGCGGCTTCACCGAGGTCGGCCGCGCCCTCTACCGGAACACCTCCCTCATCTACTTCGAGCTGTTGGTGTAATCTGCTCGCAGCCTACTACCATGATCCGTAGGGACGACCTGACGTCGTCCCCCTGAAGCGCCGGAGAGTTTTCATGAAGCCACTACGTGTTCTCCTGCTGGTGTGTGCGCTGGCCGCGGCATTCGGCGCGCAACCGATCATCGGCCGGTCGGAGCAAACGGCCGCGAGCGCCGCATCCGCATCAGGGCCGTTCGACTCCCTGCATTTCCGGCCGATTGGTCCGGCGTCGATGTCCGGGCGCATCACCGACCTGGCCGTGTACGAGTCGAATCCGTCGATTTTCTATGTCGGCACGGCGCACGGCGGCGTGTGGAAGACGATCAACGCCGGCACGACGTTCGAGGCGCAGTTCCAGGACGAGGGGCTGATTTCCATCGGTGACGTCACCGTCTCGCAGAGCAATCCCGATCTGGTGTGGGTCGGGACCGGCGAGTCCAACAACCGCCAGAGCACCAGCTGGGGCGATGGCGTCTACAAGTCCACCGACGGCGGTAAGACGTTTAGCAACATGGGGCTCAAGACCTCGCGCTTCATCAATCGCATCGTCATCGACCCACGCAACAACGACGTCGTCCTGGTGGCGGCCACGGGAAGCCTGTTCGGACCCGGCGGAGAGCGGGGCATCTACAAGACGAGCGATGCCGGTAGGACGTGGAAGCAGACGCTGCAGGTCGATGACGATACCGGCGCCAACGATCTGGTGATGGATGCCACCGACAACAAGGTGCTGTACGCCTCGATGTACCAGCGGCGCCGCACCGCATGCTGCATGAACGGCGGCGGCCCCGGCAGCGGCGTGTGGAAGTCGGTCGACGGCGGCGACACGTGGAAGAAGCTCACCGAGGGACTGCCCAACGAGCCGATGGGGCGCATCGGCCTCGATGTGAACCGGCGCCGTCCGAACGTCCTCTACGCCACGGTCGAAGGGCAGTCGCCGCTGCCGCCGGCCCGCGGCCGCGCCGGCGCGCCGACCCCGGATGAAGCACCGCAGGGCGCCGGCCGTGGCGCCACCACCGCCGTCGGCGTCGACAAGACGCCGAGCGGTCTCTATCGCTCGGACGATGCCGGTGCGACCTGGCGCAAGGTGAACAACGAGAACGCGCGCCCGATGTACTTCAGCCAGGTGCGCATCGACCCCAACGATCCCGAGACCGTGTTCTATGCCGGCGTCAAGCTGCACAAGACCGTCGACGGCGGCAAGACCGTCACGCTCAACGTGACCAAGACCATCCACGACGACGTGCATGCGATCTGGATCGATCCGGCCAATTCCAACCACCTGATCATCGGCAACGACGGCGGCGTCGCGATCACCTGGGACGCGGCCAAGACCTGGAACTTCGTGCACAACATTCCCGTCGGGCTCTTCTATCACGTCAGTGTCGACAACGCGACGCCCTACAACATCTGCGGCGGCATGCAGGACAACTACGCCTGGTGCGGCCCGAGCGCGGTGCGCGGCACGGTCGGCATCGCCGGTTTCAACTGGGCGGTGATGCAGGGCGGCGACGGGTTCGTGGCGCTCCAGGATCCGAATGACTTCCGCATCGCCTACAGCGAATCGCAGGACGGCAACATGGTCCGCATCGATCGCGTCACCGGCGAGACGATTTCGATTCGTCCCCAGGCCAACGCCGGCGAGCCGCCGCTGCGCTGGAACTGGGACACACCGCTGATTCTGTCGCCGAGCGATGCCAAGGTGGTCTATGCGGCCGCCAACAAGGTGTTCCGTTCCGCCAACCGCGGACTGAACTGGGAGACGGCCGGCAGCGATCTCACCGGCAACGACGACCGCGATCAGATCGTGACCATGGGCGTGAAGGGCAGCGACATCCGCATCTCCAAGGACGACGGCATTCAGGCCTGGCCGACGATTGTGTCGCTGGCCGAGTCGTCCAAGCGCGCCGGCGTCACCTATGCCGGCACCGACAACGGTCACCTGCAGGTGTCGCGCGACGGCGGCCGATCGTGGACCGACGTCGCCGACAAAATTCCCGGGCTGCCCAAGGGCATCTGGGTGTCCGAAGTGGTGCCGTCGCGGTTCGACGAAGCCACGGTGTACGCGACCTTCGACGGCCACCGACAGAACGACTTCGAGACCTACATCTACGTGAGCCACGACTTCGGCGGGACATGGCAGACCGCGTCGGGCAATCTGAAGAGTGAGGTCATCAAGACGCTGACCGAGGACTTGAAGAACCCCGACGTGCTGTATGTGGGCGCGGAGACCGGTCTGTTCGTCTCAATCGATCGAGCGAAAAGCTGGGTGCGCGTGAAGGCCAACCTGCCGACGGTTCGCATCGACGAAATCACGCTGCACCCGCGCGACAACGCGATGATCCTGGCGACGCACGGGCGTGCGCTCTGGATCCTCGATCACCTCGAGCCGATTCAGGAATACGCGGCGGCGCAGCGGGCCGCTGCCGACGCCCGGCTGTTCACGCTGCCGCCCTCCGCGATGTTCCGGCGGCCGGCGCGCGATCGCAACTACGAGTTCTGGGGCGACCAGACCTTCTTTGGCGAGAACCCGCCGGGCGCGGCGATCGTCTCGTGGCTGAACAAGAAGCCGGTCGGCGAGGTGAAGCTGAAGATCACGGACGCGGCCGGCCGTGAGGTTCGCGAGCTTTCCGGCAAGCCGTTCGCGAACAGCAACAAGGCCGGCATTCAATCGGCGTGCTGGGATTTACGCGTGCAGCCCAATCCCGCGCCGCCACCGGCGGAAGGACGCGGCGGCCGCGGGACCGGACGGGCCGGAGCGGCGGGACAGGCGGGACGGTCCGGTGAGGCGGCCGAGACCGGAGCCGGACCGGTCCCCGAACCGCCGGCCACCAGCCCGTTCGGCGCCGGATGTCCGGTCGCGACCACGGGCGGCGGCGGCGGATTTGGCGGCGGCGTGAACGTCAACGGTCCGTATGTGATCGGCGGCGTCTATACCGTCGCCCTCCTTGTCGACGGCAAGACGATCGACAGCAAGCCGCTCCGCGTGAGTGAGGATCCCGAGGTGGCCCTGACGGCCGTCGAGCGAAAGCGCATGTTCGATCAGGCAATGGAGATTCACGCGCTGCAGCCCAGCCTGATCGAAGCGGCCACGGCGCATGCCGCCCTGACCCGGCAACTGGCAGACGCCACGACGGCGGTCGCCGCGAAGAGCGACGTGCCCGCCGACGTGAAGGCCGCGCTCGAGGCGCTGACCAAGGAAGTCGCCGGCCTCGCGGCCAGAGTGGCCGCCCCCGCGGGTGGACGCGGCGGCGGCGGACGCGGCCAGACCGAAAATCTCTCGGTGAAGCTGACTCAAGCCAAGAACGGCCTGACTGCCGGCATGTCGCCAGCCGACCCGACCGTACGCGCCTACACCGAGGTGAAAGCGCAGACACCACGGGCGATCGCCGACCTCAACGCCGCCATTGCGAAGGCGACCACGCTGGGCACGACGCTGTCGCGATACAACGTGACGTTGACCGTGCCGGCGCCTGTGAAGATGCCTGAAGCAAGCGCGCCGGGCCGCCGCGCGGCACGTCCATAGCCGCGCATCGCTCGCGCTCGCGCACGATTGGGAAAGGTTGACTTTTCGGCTGATTTGTCGCTTAAAGTCTGCTATAGTTCAGTCTGCCAAAAAGGAGACTGCATGGCGACGTGCCATCGCTGCGGAGGCGAATCGTTCTCGGCCGGCGCGATGATTTCTGCAGTGCGGACATCGTTCCGACCGCAGGAGTCGAAGTTCCTGATTCTCGAGACCGGCGACGTGATGACCAAGGCGCTGATGTGCCGCACGTGCGGCCTGATCGAGATCATCGGCGACGTCAACAAGCTCAAACGTCTCACGAGCGAACCCGACGCACGGGCCGCCCAGGTGGCGACCCCCAATGCGGACGGTGCCGAGGGCTACCGCAAAGCCAGCAACGAGTAGGTTCCACCGGTCGCGGTGGCCTGGTACGACCCGGGACCTGGCACCGAACGGTTCTTCCGCCGCTCGAGATGGTCAGGGCCCATTCGATCGCGGAGACACCGCCCGTGCTTGCGTCGGAGTCAGCCGGCGCGCGATAATCGTTCGCCATGTTCCTGGCGGCGGCGACCCTCGTCCTTATCGGCGTCGGCATTGACCTGCCGACGACAACGGGGTGATCTAGCCGGGCAACCACACGCTGCCGAGTTTCGACCAAGGGCCATCACCTCACCGGTGATGGCCCTTTTTGCGTTTCAGGGGAGACACGATGAATGCGCGCACGCCCGAACCCCGACCGCGCCAGACCCATACCCACTGGCCGGCGGCCCGTCCGCCTGGGCGGCCGACTGCGCTGTCGCCGCGCCCGCACGAAGATCCAGACGATTGTCGACCGCACGACGACCGAACTGCGCCTGACCTCGACGAGCCGGGCTACGGCCACGGCGTCTGAGAGTCGGGCGGCCCACGTGTCCGAGTAGCCGGCGCAGCGCCGCGTCATCCGTGTGAAGATATGGCCGCATGCACCGCCTGCTGATTCTGTCGCGCCTTGCACGCGATTACGCCGAGATCATCGAGTCCGCCCGCCTTCCCGATCTCACGATCACCGCAATGACCGAGGTGACGGCCGCTGCAGCGAACGCGGCCTGCTTTGATCTCGCGTTTGGCGATCCCCGGTTGTTGCGCCAGGCGATGTCCTCGCTCAGCGGCGTGCGCTGGATCCAGTCGACCTGGGCCGGTGTCGAGCCGCTGCTCGATCCGGCGCTGCGCCGCGATTACACGCTGACCAATGCCCGCGGCGTCTTCGGCGGCCAGATGTCGGAATACGTGTTCGCCTACCTGCTTGCGCACGAGCGCAGGATCTTCGAGAAGCAGGCCGCGCAGGCGGAGGGCCGCTGGGATCCGACGCCGCCGACGCGGCTGCGCGGCAAGCAACTCGGGCTGCTCGGTGTCGGGACCATCGGCGCCGCGCTCGCCAGCACGGCGAAGCATTTCGGGATGCACGTCAAGGGCTACACCCGCGCCAGCCACGACTGCGCGGACGTCGACGAGTATTTTCACGGATCGCTGAAGGAGGCAGGACCGGCCTTCGCTGCCGATCTCGATTATCTCGTCGGTGTGATGCCGGCGACCAGGGCGACGCGCCATCTGGTGGATGGCGCGCTGCTGCGCGCGCTGCCGCCCCGCGCCGTGTTCGTCAACCCGGGCCGTGGCGGGGTGGTCGACGAAGCGGCGCTGGCCGACGCCCTCGCGGACGGTCGCCTCGCCGGTGCGGTTCTCGACGTGTTCGAGACCGAGCCGCTGCCGGCCGATCACATCTTCTGGCGTCTGCCGAACGTCCACATCACCGCGCATACCGCCGCCCTGAGCGCGCCGCCCGATATCGCCCCGATCTTCATCGACAACTATCGTCGCCTGCTGCGCGGGGAGCCGCTGCGCTACCGCGTCGACTTCGAGCTGGGATACTGACGCGCGCAAGGTGTCAGACACCGTCACCGAATCTGGACGGTGTCTGACACCGTCCTCTGGGGGAGAACACAGATGCTGAACAACCGATGGTTCGTGCTCGCCGGGTCGACGGTCATCTTCTTTGCCGGCCTGGCTGCCGGCAGCCTGCTGCAGTCGGGTATCGCCCATGCGCAGGCCTCCAGGCATGTCTTCGAGCTGCGCACCTACACCGCGCCTGAGGGCAAGCTGGGCGAGCTGCATGCGCGCTTCCGCGATCACACCATTCGCATCTTCAACAAGCATGGCATGAAGAGCGTGATCTATCTCTCGCCGCAGGACGCGCCCGACTCCGCCAACACCCTGATTTATGTGCTGGAGCATCCGAGCCGCGAGGCGGCCAAGAAGGCGTGGGCCGATTTTCAAGCCGATCCCGAGTGGGTCAAGGTGTCTGCCGACTCGCAGGTGAACGGGCGCATCGTGAGCAAAGTGGTCTCGGTGTTCGCGGATCCGACCGACTTTTCGCCGATGAAATAGAGGAGATCGATGTCACGCCTCTTGCGAGTCACCCTGGCGGCGCTGCTACTGCCGGGCGTGGTGTCGTGCGGGGGCTCCGCGGTGCCGTCCGCCCCCCTGACGGCGCCGACGCCTGGGCCGGCGCCGATTGCCACGACCGCCGGACGCGTCACCAACGCGTTGACCGACGCGGGCGCCGGCAGCATCGCGATCACTGGCGCCGCCATCGTCCCCACCGTCTCGGACCTGAACGGCAGCTTCAATCTCGGCATCACCGCCGGCACGGGCTCGGCGCAAATCGCCTTCAATGGCGCTGGTTACGTCGCGCGCGAGACCAGCGTCCGCGTCCCCGGCCCGGTCGCGTCGCTATCGCTGGTGCCGGCATCGTTCGACCTCGCCGCATTTGATGAGATGTTTCGCGTCAGCCAGCTCCGACGATGGACCGAGCCGCCACCGCTCACGATCCAGACCCGCACCCTCCAGTTCACCGCGGTGAACGACGCGGATTTCACGGCGCTCGACGATCAGATGACTGATGCCGAATATGCGAAGCTGGTCGATGATCTGCAGTGGGCACTGCCGCAGCTCACCGGCGGGCGATTCGCGGCCTTCGCAACGACTACGCGCGAGACCGCAGCGCCCGGGGCGCGCGTGCACATCCTCAATAGCGGCGTCATCACCGTGGCCCGCTACGTCGGCCTGACGCAGGGGACGACGTTCTGGGGCTACAGCCGCTGGTTTTTCCGGGACGAGGGCAGCATTACGTCCGGAGAGTCGATGCTCGATCGCGACTTCGAGCGATCGGGCAGCCCGTTCCTGCGCTCACTGCGCGCGCACGAGCTCGGGCACGCGCTCGGCTACAATCACGTGACCAGTCGCGCCTCCGTCATGAACGCGGCGGCGCGCCTCGAGCCGAACGATTTCGATCGCGATGCGAGCCGCATCGCCTTTCAACGTCCGCCCGGCAACCGCTCGCCCGACACCGATCCCGATGCGTTCTCCGCCAATCGGGTGGGTGCGGCGGGCGCGTGGTCGGCTCCGGTGCCGTGACGACAGTGATTCAGGAGGTGGCAATGACCGTCGGCATGAAACGCGTCGCGCTGATGTCCGCGCTGGGAGTTCTCCTCGTCGGGTCGAGCTACGCGACACAGGACGACCCGCGCTTCACCGGCAAGTCGGCAGCAATGGAGGGAAAGGATCTGAGCGTGGCGCGGCGAAGCTTCGAGCCCGGGGCGCGCTCGGCGTGGCACTACCACGAGAACGGCCAGCTGCTGCTGGTGGAAGACGGCCGCATGCGGACGCAGAAAAAGGGCGGGCCGATCCGGGAGCTCGGTAAAGGCGAGAGCGATTACACCGGGCCGAAGGTCGTCCATTGGCACGGCGCCGTGCCGGGTCAGGCGCTGGTGCAGATCAACGTCGGCTTCGGCGGCGAGACGAAATGGATGGAGAAAGTGACCGACGCGGAGTACGACGCCCGGTAGAGGGTCTCGCGTCACCGCGGCACGATCACGATGACCTGTCCCGACGATCGGCGGAGTGTGGTCAGCGACCGGCGTCAGTGAGACGTCGATGTCGGCAACGGGATCCTCATTCGACGCCTGCACCGAGCCGAACAGCATGCTCGCGCAATAGCGCTTGATCCACATCGTCTCGATCGTGACCTGCTCGCCAGGCCGGAGATCGACGCCCACGACGTATCGCCCGGGAGGCAGGTCGGGACACATGTACCGTCCATCCTGAGCGGTATCCACCCCGCCCGCTGTACCGACCTGCTGTACCGACCCGAAGTACCGACCCCCTGTACCGACCCGCTGTACCGACCCGACCCGAAGTACCGACCCCCTGTACCGACCCGATGGCAGATCGGTGGGATCGCCTGACCGGGCCGCTCAGCGCCACCCCTGCGTGGCGGGCGGCTCGTAGGCGCCAACCCTTGCCGTGTTCGTTCCGTCTAACCGCGCGATGATCCTCGCGTTCAACGACATCCGCTTTGCCCTGCGCGGCCTCGTCCGCAGCCCGCTGTTCTCGATCGTCGCCATCCTGTCGCTGGCGCTGGGCATCGGCGCCAACACGGCGATCTTCACGCTGATCGACCAGGTCCTGTTGCGCAAGCTGCCGGTCGCCCGTCCGGACGAGCTCGTGATGCTCTATCAGCAGGGCGCGCACAACGGCAGCAACATGGGCCAGCGGATGCACTCCTATCCGATCTATCAGGAGTACCAGAAGCGCGCCGAGCCGCTGGCCGAGGTCATGGCCCGGCGGCTGACGGAGGCGTCAGTCAGCATCGACAATCAGACCGAGCGGCTCGATGCCGAAATGGTCTCGGGCAACTACTTCTCGATGCTGGGCGTGCCGCCGGCGATCGGGCGCGTGTTCAGCTCGCAGGAAGACGATCAGGTGTACATGGGCCACCCGGTCGTGGTGCTGAGCTACGACTACTGGAACCGCCGCTTCTCGCGCGACCCGTCGGTCATCGGCAAGAAAATCCTGCTGAACAACTATCCGATGACGATCGTCGGCGTTTCGGCCGCCGGCTTTTCCGGCCTTGATCCGGCGCGCTCGCCGCAGATTCGAGTCCCGATCCAGATGAAGCCGGTCGTCGTCCCCGACTGGGGCTGGGTCCACATGGACAATCCGCGCCAACGCTGGGTCCAGGTCTTCGCCCGCCTCAAACCAGGATGGACCGCGAAGTCGGCCGAGGCGCCGCTGCAGACGCTCTTCACGCAGCTCCGCGCGCAGGAGATGACGTTGCCCGGCGCGAAGGACTGGTCGAACTACGCGCGCGAGCAGTTCATGAAAGGCCGTCTGCGCGTGGATCCCGCAGCCGGCGGCTACTCGAACCTGCGCAACGATTTCTCGACCGCGCTGGTCGTGCTGATGTGCATGGTCGGTCTCGTGCTGCTGATCGCGTGCGCCAACGTGGCGAACCTGCTCATCGCGCGCGGCTTCATGCGTCAGAAGGAAATTGCCGTCCGGTTGTCGCTCGGCGCGTCGCGCGGCCAGCTCGTGCGGCAGATGCTGGCCGAGAGCCTGGTGCTGTCGTGCGTCGGCGGCCTGCTCGGTATCGGGCTCGCGATCGCGCTGACCCAGGCGCTGATCGCGTTCCTGCCATCCGATGGCCGGCCGATCCTGATTCACGCCACACCCGACGCGCGGATTCTCGTCTTCACCCTCGGCCTCACGTTCCTGACCGGCATCGTCTTCGGGCTGCTGCCGGCGCTGCGCGCCAGCCGTCCCGATCCGTGGACCACCCTCAAGGACACGGTCGGCGCGATCGCCGGCACCGGCGGCTCGTTGTTCCTGCGCAAGGGGCTGGTCGCGGCGCAGGTCACCCTGAGCTTTCTGCTGCTGTTCGGCGCCGGGCTGTTCGTCCGCAGCCTGGAGAACCTCAAGACCGCCGACACCGGCGTCGCTCTCGACAACCTGGTCACGTTTCAACTCTCGCCGGCTTTGAGCGGCTACGAATCGCAGCGCACCGTCGATTTCTACGATCAGCTGCTGACGGACCTGCGCGCCGTGCCGGGCGTGAAATCGGCGGCGCTGGCGGCCGTCTCGATCCTCTCTGGCGACGAGTGGGACAACAGCATGTCGGTCGAGGGACACCAGGCCAAGGACGGCGAGGACATGCAGGCGTTCATGAACGCCTTGACGCCGGGCTACTTCGAGACCATGGAGATCCCGCTGCTCGAGGGGCGCGACTTCACGCGTCAGGACGTCAAAGAGAACCCGAAGGTCGCGATCGTCAACCGCAAGTTCGCTGAGCACTTCTTTCCGGGCAAGAGCGCGCTCGGCCGGCACATCGGGAACGGCGGCGGCCCCAAGGCCAAGCTGGATATCGAGATTGTCGGCGTCGTCGCCGACGCGCTCTACGAGGGACCGCGCGAGGGCGTGCGGCGCCAGGTCTTCATCCCCAACTGGGGCAAGGGCGGCGTCGCGTTCTACGTCCGGTCAACGGTTGCGTCGGGGAGCACTTATAACGCCATCCGCAACCAAGTGCGCAAGCTCGATGGGTCGATGCCGGTCTACGCGATGAAGACGCTCGAAGGCCAACTCGACGAGACGCTGATGACCGATCGCCTCATCGCGTCGCTCGCGGCCGGCTTCGGGCTGCTGGCCACGGTGCTTGCCTCGATCGGGCTCTATGGCGTGATGGCGTTCGTTGTCGCCCGCCGGCGCAAAGAGCTCGGCATCCGTCTCGCGCTCGGCGCCGAGCCTGGCGGCGTCATCTGGCTGGTGATGAAGGAAGTGCTGCTGCTGCTCGCGATCGGTCTGGCAATCGGCATCCCGGCCGCGCTCGGGCTCGGGCACTTCGTCGCGTCGCAGCTGTACGGCATCCAGTCGCGCGATCCGTTCACCGCGACCGCGACGCTGATCCTGCTGACGCTGGTGTCCACCGCCGCCGGCCTAATCCCAGCCCATCGCGCCAGCCGGATCGATCCGATCCTGGCGCTGCGATATGAATAGGCAGGCAGGCCGGTCCCATGTTCGGTAGTGTCCGGCTTCAGCCGGACCCGATATGGTCCGCCTGAAGCCGGACACTACCTGAGCCCGTCTTGTGTCAATATCCCTCCACTTAGGAGGGACGATGACGTTTGGCCGCCTCGCCATCATTTTCGCATCCACCGCGTCTGTGGCCGTCCTCGCCCAGGCGCCCGCCGAGCCCGATTGGGCCAAGCTCGAAGAAGAAACGATGCAGCACTATCAGGCCGTGCTTCGGCTTGATACCCGTAACCCGCCCGGCAACGAAGTGGTCGTCGCCGAGTACGTCAAGGGCGTCCTGGAGAAGGCAGGGATCCCGGCGCAGATCGTCGGCTCCGATCCCAAGCGCCCAAACCTGATCGCCCGCTTGAAAGGGAACGGCAAGAAGCGGCCGCTCCTGATCATGGGACACAGCGACACCGTCACCACCGACGAGAAGAAATGGACGCACCCGCCGCTGAGCGCGACGCGCGACGGCGGCTATGTCTACGGCCGCGGCACCGTCGACGACAAGGACAACCTCACCGCGGGCCTGATGACGATGCTGCTGCTCAAGCGGCTGAACGTCCCGCTGGACCGTGACGTCATCTTCGTTTCGGAGTCGGGCGAGGAAGGCAGCACCGGCGTCGGCATCGGCTACCTGGTGAAGGATCATTTCCCGGCGATCGACGCCGAGTATTGCCTCGCGGAGGGAGGCGGCGTCACCCGCATCGGCGGCCAGGTCAAATACGCCACGGTCCAGACGCTCGAGAAGATCCCGCGCGGCATCGAACTGGTGTCGCACGGCATTTCCGGCCACGGATCGATTCCGCTCGAGTCCAACGCCATCGTGCACCTGGCCGGCGCGGTCGCCAGGGTCGGGGAGTGGCGGCCCGATGTCCGCTTCAACGAGACCACCGGCACCTATTTCCGCAAGCTGGCGTCGATCTCGCCGCCCGACGTCGCGAAATACTACCGCGACGTGCTCTCCACCGATCCGAAGGTCCGGAGGGCGGCCGACGACTGGCTGCTGGAGAACGAGCCGCGCCATTCCTCGATGCTGCGCACGTCGGTGTCGCCCAACATCTTCACCGGCGGCTACCGCTCGAATGTGATTCCGTCGGAAGCCAAGGCCACGCTCGATGTTCGCGCGCTGCCCGACGAGGATCCGGCGAAGTTTCTGGCGCTCGTCAAGCAAGTGGTGAACGATCCGGCGATCGACGTCCGCTTCACCGGCGAGTCGATCCGGCCGGCCGGGCCCGACGCGAAGCTGGACTCCGAGGTCTACCAGGCGATCGAATCGGCGGACACGCGCATCTACAATGCGCCGACGCTGCCGATGATGAGTACCGGCGCCACCGACATGGCGCAGTTGCGGGCAAAGGGCGTGCAATGCTTTGGCATTGGTCCGGCGGTGGATTTCGAGGACGCGCCGAAAGGCTACGGCGCGCACAGCGATCAGGAGCGGCTGCTCGAGAGCGAGCTGCACCGGTTCGTGCGTTTCAATTGGGACGTTGTCGTGAATCTCGCGAGGGCGAAATGATTAAGAGGGCAGGACAGAGGGTTGAGAGCTTAGGGCTGAGGGCGAAGGGCTTGGGGCTGGCCGTATTGTGCGCGGCGACCCTATCCGCTCAAACGGGCGGCGGACCCGACTGGAAGGCGCTCGAGCCGGAGATGATGGAGCAGTTCCAGGCGGTGCTGCGGCTCGACACCCGCAATCCTCCCGGCAACGAGCACATCGTCGCGGAGTATCTCAAGGGCGTGTTCGACAAGGCCGGCATCCCGGCGCAGATTTTCGCGCTCGATGCCAACCGCTCCAATGTCGTCGCGCGGCTCAAGGGCAACGGCAAGAAGAAGCCGATCCTGATCATGGGCCACAGCGACGTGGTGACGGTGGACGACAAGAAATGGAAGTTCCCCCCCTTCAGCGCCACGCGTGAGGGCGGCTACGTCTACGCCCGCGGCACGGTCGACGACAAGGACAACCTCACCGCCGGTCTGATGACGCTGCTGCTGCTGAAGCGGAACAACGTGCCGCTCGATCGCGACGTCATCTTCCTCTCCGAGGCCGGCGAGGAGGGGGCGTCGAATTTCGGCATCGGCTACATGGTGAATCAGCACTACCCGGAGATCGACGCCGAGTACTGCCTGGCCGAGGGCGGCGGCGCGATCCGGATTGGCGGCGTCGCGAAGTACACCACCGTCGAGACGCTGGAGAAGATTCCGCGCGGCATCGAGCTGGTGTCGCATGGCATCTCCGGTCACGGCTCGATTCCCTTGAAGTCCAACGCCATCGTCCATCTCGCCGGCGCGGTCGCCAGGGTCGGACAATGGCGGCCGGAGATTCGCTTCAACGAAACGACCGGGACCTACTTCCGCGGTCTCGCCACAATCGCCGCGCCGGAGAACGCGAAGTACTACCGCGACGTCCTGTCGACCGATCCCAAGCTGCGTGCCGCCGCCGACCAGTGGCTGTTCGAGAACGAGCCGCTGCATTCCTCGATGCTGCGGACCTCGGTGTCGCCGAACATCATCGCCGGCGGCTACCGTTCCAATGTGATTCCGTCGGAAGCCAAGGCCACCCTCGACGTCCGCGCGCTGCCTGACGAGGATCCCGTCACGTTTCTCGAGCAGATCAAGAAAGTGGTCGACGACCCCGCCATCGACGTTCATTTCACCGCGCGAAACGTGCGGCCGGCTTCCAAGTTCGACGCCCGGCTCGACTCCGAGCCCTACAAGGTGCTCGAGGCCGCGGCCAGGCGTGTCTACGACACGATCACCCTGCCGACCATGAGCACCGGCGCCACCGACATGGCGCAGCTGCGGGCGAAGGGCGTGCAGTGTTTCGGGATCGGCGCCGCGATCGACATGGAAGACGGTCCGAAGGGCTTCGGCATGCACAGCGATCAGGAGCGGCTGCTCGAGACTGAGCTCTATCGTTTCGTTCGCTACAACTATGAGGTCGTAATGGACCTGGCGCGTGCCAGGTGAGCGCTAGGTGAAGGGCTTACGGCCTGGCGCCGGAGGATTCTTACAATCACGCGTCGTTTCACAATCACCCGTAGAGGACGGCCTTCAGGCCGTCCCGCGACTGGGCGTCCAGCGGCTGGCCGGGCCTAAAGGCCCGGCCCTACGAATGCAGCGATTGACCGGGCCTAAAGGCCCGGCCCTACGAATGCACGCGATTGACCGTGTCTACAAGGTCCAGCCCGTACGAGGACGGCCTGCAGGCCGTCCCGCGACTGACCGGGCCTAAAGGCTCGGCTCTACGAATGCTTGGCGCCGGAGGATTCTTACAATCACGCGTCGTTTCACAATCACCCGTAGAGGACGGCCTTCAGGCCGTCCCGCGACTGGCCGGGCCTAAAGGCCCGGCCCTACGAATGCAATTGAGCACGCTTGTTCTCATCGCCGGAACGGCGCTGTCGGCGCAGAATCAGCCCGACTGGCGCGCGGCGGAAAGCGAGATCATGCGGCACTACCAGGCGGTGCTGCGGATCGACACCACCAACCCGCCCGGCAACGAGCACCTGGTGGTGGACTACCTGAAGCAGGTCTTCGACGCTGAAGGGATCTCGTCCGAGATCTTCGCGCTCGATCCCAACCGCTCGAACATCGTGGCGCGGCTGAAGGGGAACGGGAGCAGGCGGCCGCTGCTCATCATGGGGCACACCGACGATGTCACCGTGGACGTGTCGAAATGGAAGTTCCCGCCGTTCAGCGCGACCCGCGACGGTGGCTACGTCTATGCCCGCGGCACCGTCGACGACAAGGACAATCTCACCGCCGGTCTGATGACGATGGTGATGCTGAAGCGGATGCGGGTGCCGCTCGACCGCGACGTGATCTTCCTCGCCGAATCGGGCGAGGAGGGCAACTCGACCTTCGGCATCCAGTTCATGGTCGCGCAGCACTTCGATCGGATCGACGCCGAGTACCGTTTCGCGGAAGGCGGCGGTGTCACCCGCATCGGCGGCGAGGCCCGGTTTGCCACGGTGCAGGCGACCGAGAAGATTCCGCGCGGCATCGAGCTGACCGCGCACGGCATCTCGGGTCACGGATCGATTCCGCTCCCGTCCAACGCGATCGTACACCTGGCCGCCGCGGTGGCGAAGGTGGCCGACTGGCGGCCGGAGATTCGTTTCAACGAGACGACCGGCACCTACTTCCGCGGTCTGGCGGCGATTGCCTCACCGGACGTGGCGGCGCACTACCGCGACGTCGGATCCACCGATCCGAAGGTCCGGGCGGCTGCCGATGATTGGCTGGTCGAGCACGAGCCGCAACACGCCTCGATGCTGCGCACATCGGTATCGCCCAACATCTTCGCCGGCGGCTATCGCTCGAACGTGATTCCATCGGAAGCCAGGGCGACACTCGACGTCCGCATGCTGCCGGACGAGGATCCGGCGCGCTTTCTCGAGCAGGTGAAGCGCGTCATCGGCGATCCCGCCGTCGAGGCGCGCTTTCCGTCGCAGAATACCAGGCCGGCCGCCGCCGCCGCCCGGATCGACTCGGAGCCGTACAAGGCGATCGAAGCCGCCAACCGGCGCATCTACAACGTGCCGACGCTGCCGACGATGAGCACGTTCGCCACCGACATGGCGCAACTGCGTGCGAAGGGCATGCAGTGCTACGGCATCGGGCCGGCGGTGGACCTCGAGGACGGCGCCAAAGGCTTCGGCATGCACAGCGACCAGGAGCGCCTCCTCGAGAGCGAGCTCTACCGCTTCGTACGGTTCAATTATGAGGTTGTGATAGATCTGGGGCGGGCCAGGTAATCAGAGATTGCAGATGGCAGATGGCAGATTGCAGATTGCAGATTGAAGAGTGCAGATTGAAGAGTGCAGAGTGCCGATTCAGCGCACCGGACTCGTTGTGATCCTGCTCGTGCTCGTTGCGACGCTGCACGCCCGGCAGCCGCCGGCGACCTTCAGCGGCGCCAACCGCACCGTCGCCGTCTTCGCCACCGTCACCGACACCAACGGCCGGCTGGTTCCCGACCTGACCCGCGATCAGTTTCAGATCGACGACAACGGCGCCAGGCAGGAGCTCACCCTCTTCGCCAACGAGATCCAGCCGATCACGCTGGTGATGCTGCTCGACCGGAGCACCAGCATGCGCGGCAACTTCGGGCTGGTCGAGAAGGCCGCCGAAGCGTTCGTCGGCGTGATGCTGCCGGCGGACAAGGCGCGCATCGGCAGTTTTTCCGACCGCATCCAGGTCGATCCGCGGGACTTCACCGCCGACCACGACGAGCTGCTGCAGATTCTCCGCACCGAGCTGCAGTTCGAAGGACCGACGCCGCTGTGGAACGCGGTCAACGTCGGCATCACCGCGCTGCTCCATCAGCAGGGACGGCGCGTCGTCCTGGTGTTCACCGACGGCATGGACGCGCCGATGAATTTCAGCAACCGCAACAGCAGCCTCAAGGACGTGATGAAGCGCGCCGAGGAGGAAAACGTCATGGTTTATGCCATCGGCCTGGCCGGATCGGGCGGCCGCGGATCCGGCGGATCCGGTGGCGGCTTCGGCGGGCCAGGCGGCGGGCGTCGCGGCGGTGGAGGACGCGGTGGTCGAGGCGGTTTTGGCGGCGGTGGCGGGCGGGGGTTCGGCGGCCGCGGATACGGTGGGCGCCGCGCCGTCCAGTCGGACAAGCCCGACGAGGGGCTGCCGAAGATCGCGGCGGCGACCGGCGGCGGCTACTTCGAGTTGACGTCAACCGACGATCTGGCCGCGACCTTCACCCGCGTCGCCGACGAACTCCATCACCAGTACGCGCTCGGCTTCACGCCGCTGAAGCTTGACGGCAAGATGCACGCATTGAACCTGCGCATCACGACCTCGGGGCTCACCGTGCGCGCGAGAAAGAGCTATCTCGCCACCACTCCACGATCCTGAGTGCACAGAAAAACCGCCGAGATCGCTGAGGATATTCCTCTGTGTGCTCTTTGCGTTCCCCGCGGTGTTTTCTTCATGGTCAGCACACCGCCGACGGTAACGGCGCGAGGAGGTCACACTTCGGCGCTTGCTCTGTCGCGGTCGAAAGGGCATATTCTCCCTGCGAACGCTTCGCATCACACGGAGGATGACAGTGAGGAACCTGCTGATCGCGTCGATCCTGTGCGCGCTCGTCGGTATCGTCGTGTTCGCCGGGCAGACGCCGGCGCCGCAGACGCCCGCGCCGAGCGCCGATCCGTACGCCAACAACGCGGCGCCTGGCGCGACCGCGTTTCCGCTGGCGGCTCCCGCCGGCAAGGATAGCGGCGCCAGGATGACGCCGCCGGCCGGTGCCGTGAACCAGGGACCGTTCGACCCGGCCACCTGGAAGTACGGCACCGCGTTCAACCCGCCGCAGGGCGCCAAGATCTGGAACCCGGTGAAGCTGAAGATGATGCAGGGCGGCAAGGTCACCGGCGGCACGGTATTCAGCGCCACCGATCCAGCCACCTACTGCGCGATGGCGAACGCCGGCTACGATTTCATCTGGACCGAGATGCAGCACAACGATCGCGATTGGGAGGCGGTCGCGCGGATGTGGCACACCTGTCCGAACGCCAAGGCCGTCCCCGGCGTCCGTGTCGCCTACACCGACGAACGCGAGATCCAGCATGCGCTCGACGCCGGCGCGCTGGTGATTGTGGTGCCGACGATCGATTCCAAGGCCGAGGCGATCGAGGCGCGCAACTGGACCTACTTCCCGCCGCTGGGCCGGCGCAGCAACGGCGGCGGCCAGGCGTTCGAGGCGGGGATGTGGGGCGGCGTGCCGGGCGGCTACCGCAGCACCATCAACGACAACGTCGTCCTGATCGAGATGATCGAGACCCTCGAAGGGTTGAAGGAGGCCGACGAGATTGCCAAGGTGCCCGGCGTGACCGCGGTGTTCGCGGCCAGCGGTGACCTGGGCAACTTCTCCGGTTTCCGCCAGGGCTCACCCGACTACGAACGGGCGATCAACATCGTGCACGACGCGGCGATCAAGGCGGGCAAACGGTTGTGCGGACCGTTCGCCTGGCGCGACCGCCCGGACTTCACCTGTTTCCAGGCCGGCAGCGAGACGGCCGCGATCGCGCGCGGCGTGGCCGCCGAGCTCGGCCCGCTGGCCAACACGCAGGTCAAGCCGGAGGTGGGACCGTTCGCGGTAAAGCCGAAGCCTTAGCGCGTTTTTGAATTTCGTGTAGTCGCGCAGTCCTTGGGTCTGCGCGGCGCGGCCTCACGTCCTCAACACTTGAAGAGCCGGAGGAACAGCGGCGGCTGGCTGCCGCTGCCCGACGTCGCTGTCGCAGTACTGCCTGACGAATCGGTCACTGCCAGCGTCACGGCCAGCGGCTGTGGCGCACCTTCAGCGGTGCTGTTCGGTCCACCGCACGTCCAGGTAAAGGAGAACGTGGAACTCACTCCCAGCTGCGTGCGCGAGATCACGCTGCCGTCGGTCCACTGCACCGTCCAGTTGAAGCTGACCAGTGAGTTGGTACCGAGCGGGAACGAGGTCGACTGCAGCGTGCAGACGGTGGCGATGCCGCTGGTAATGCGGCACTCGGTGGTGGGACTCGTCGAGAGTCCGGGATCGATCATGTTGAAGCTTGCCGAGATACCTCCGCTGCCCTGATCGACCGTCACCGTCTGTCCGGCAATCGTGAGCGTGCCCGATCGGGCGCCGGTGCCGGGGGCCACAGTCGCGGTCACGGCTCCATTACCCGTGCCGGCCGCGCCGGCGCTGATCGTGATGAATGGCGAGTTGCTGGTCGCGGTCCAGGCACACGTGCTGCCTGTCGTCACGGTAATCGTCACCGTGCCGCCGGCAGGACCGATCGACGTGGCCGCCGGCGAGACCGAGAAGGCGCACGTGGTCGGCGTGCGGAAAGTCTCGGTCGCCGAGTAGGCGCCTGTCACCATCCCGTCGGTGGCGCGGGCGTGCCAGTACCACAGCACATCCGGTCCGAGATCACGGTTCACGATGCCGGTGGTGGAACCTGCTCCCTGCGGGACGCCGTCCACCGAGAACGTTCGAGCCGCGTCATCGGGGAACGTCGGCTGATCGGAGATCTCGAAGCGATAGCTGACCGCTCCCAGCGTGCCCGCCGGCGTGGCGTTGGTGACGACCAGCGGCGGACGCGCGACGGTCACCAGCTGGCCACCGACCGGCGCGCTCGCCGTCGGCGCCGAGAGTGTGCCAGGGGTGCCCGCGGCGGCGGCGCTCTGGGAAATGGTGAACGTCGTTCCCGCGATCGACAGCGTCGCGCTGCGCGCGGCGCCGTTGTTGGCGGCCACCGTCGCCGTCACCGTGCCCGAGCCGCTGCCGGTCGCTCCCGCGGTGATGGTGACGAAGGTCGCGCTGCTGGTCGCGGTCCACGTGCAGCCAGTGCCCGCGGTGACCGGTACCGTCGCGGTGCCGCCGGCGGCGCCGAATGTCGACGCGCTGATCGAGCCCGCAGTGATCGTGCACGACGGCGTGGTGGGCGTGTCGTCCTTCGAACACGCGGACGCCGCGATCAGCAGCAACACGGCAGTCAGAAGACGACAGGACTTCATCATGCCCCCGAGCATAACTGAGATTCGAGGTCACCCGGCAGAGCGCGCGGCAGGAAATTGTCGCGACCGCGATGCCCGGTTGTGACGCTCATGACCGCGGTAGCCAGCGCGAAGAATGTCGCGGGCGGTGACGCCGCGCTTGATCGATGACAGTGGCGGCGAAGACCAGGCGCAAGTGCAGTGAATCGTTCCTGACGCTGTCCTGACCGCGGCCAGGAGCGACCAGCCAGGCGATGCCGATACTGAGCAGCTAGAGGCCGACCATTGGCGCCGCGAACACGATCTGATTCCACGGATCGGTGGACGGCGTCAGCACCGCGGCGATGATGAAGATCAGCAGGATGGCGTACTTGATCTGCCGCCACAGAAAGCGGCCGGTGACGAGCCGCATCTTCGCGAGGAAATAGACCAGGGTGGGAATCTGGAACACACGACCATGCCGAGCATCATCTTCAGGTAGAGATCGACCGTGCCTTCCACGCCAGGCATGAATTTCATGCGCGCCGAGCTGAACTCGCCGTAGAACGCCATTGCCGTGGCAGGCGGGGCAGCGCTTCGGGCATCGGTCCTCCATCCGGATGAAGCCGGACACGGCCCACAAAAAAGGCCCGGACCCTTGCGGGATCCGGGCCTTTGCCGTTCTCGGGCGGCGTTAGATCGCGGCGGTCGACAGCGCCTGGCTCTTGAGCGCGTTGTCGAGGCTGGTGAGTGCGGCCTGGAGCGTCCGGCGCGACATCGCGATGTTCATGCGCATGTGGTTCTGGCCCCCGGGGCCGTAGCTGTGACCGGGGTTGAGCGCCACGCCGGCGTTCTTGAGGAACCAGCGCTCGACGATCTGCTCGGGCGTCGTGGTCTTGCCGGCCGCCTTGGTTTCAGCCACCGCCTTCTCCTTGGCGCCGATCTTTTCGGCGACCTGGCTGACGTCCAGCCAGACCAGGTAGGTGCCCTCGGCTTTGGCGTAGGTCTTGATCAGCGGGATGTGCGCCTTGATGTACGACTGCACCAGATCGTGGTTGCCGTTGACGTAGTCGACGCACTGGTTCAACCACTCTTCGCCGCCGGAGTAGGCCGCCTTGCTGGCGATCATGCCCAGGGTGGTGAGGTCGGGATGGTTGTTGGCCTTGGTGGCGGCGAACAGGTCCTTGTTGGTGCTGAAGTACCAAGCGCACTTCATCGCCGCGAGACCGAACGACTTGCTGGCGGCCTTGAACGTGAGGCTGTTGTTCACGATGGCCTTGTTGGACAGAGTGGAAAACGGCGTGTATTTCTGGCCGCGGGTCACCCAGTCGCAGTGGATTTCATCGGCGAGCACAATCACGCCGTGGCGCAGGCAGATCTCGCCGATCTTGGTGAGCTCCTCCGGTGTCCAGGCATTGCCAGTGGGGTTCTGCGGGTTGCAGAGGATGAAGACCTTGGTTTGCGGGCTGATGCGCCGTTCGAAGTCGTCGTAATCGAACGTGTAGCGCCCGTTGACGATCTTCATCAGGCTCTCTTCCGGCAGCGTCCCGGTGTTGCGCAGGTCGCCGTAGAAGCCGTTGTAGGTCGGTGTCGTCAGCAGCACTTTGGTTCCGGGAGGCGCGAACGCGCGGAGCGCGGAGACCAGTCCGGGATGGACGCCGGTGGTGACGTCGAGCAGCGCCGGATCGATGGTGATGCCGTAGCGCTTCTTGTTCCACGCCACGATGCCTTCAGGGAACGACTTTGGCATGATCATGTAGCCCCAGACTTCATGCTTCATGCGTTCCTGGAGCGCCTGCGTGATCGCCGGCGCCGCGCGGAAATCCATGTCGGCGATGCCCATGCCGGCGACGATGTGGTCTTTGTCGGTGAGGCCGGTGTTGATGGGGCCGTCCCACTTGACCGAATCGGTGCCGATGCGGCTGTACGGCGTGTCGAAGTCGAACTTGGTCGAGTCTGCAGCGGGGATTAACGCCGCGCCAGCCGCCGAAGCCAGCGAACTGCCGGGAGCGACAGCCCCCACCAGTGCCGTCAACCCGGCGTTTCTCAGGAACGACCTGCGATTCAGCCCGTCATTGTGTGACATGCGGATACTCCTCGTATGACTGCTAACGTTGCCGCCGAACGTGGAGATACTACACCCGCGCCCGCCCTACGCCACCAACTCTTTTACAACGCCGTGACACCGCCCCGGCCGGCCGGTCGGGGTGCAAGAGTCCCGGTTTTCCCCGGAAATGAGCGCGGCCGCCCCGTCATAGTAAGCTGTGCCGCAGGTCAACCACCTCACATCGTGACGACACAACACTGGAATCCGGACACCTATGCCCGGAACGCGCGCTTCGTCTCCGAGCTCGGCAGCGGGGTTTTCGAACTGCTCGCGCCGCGATCCGGTGAGCGGGTGCTCGACTTGGGCTGCGGCGACGGCGCGCTCACCGAGCGCCTGGTCGCTGCCGGTTGCCGGGTGATCGCCGTTGACAGCAGCGCCGAGCAGATTGGCGCGGCGCGCGCGCGCGGCCTCGACGCCCGCCGTGGCAGCGCCGAAACGCTGCCCTTCAAGGCGGAGTTCGACGCCGTATTCAGCAACGCCGTGCTGCACTGGGTGCGCGACGCCGACGCGGTCGTCGCCTCTGTCCATCGCGCGCTCAAACCGGGCGGACGATTCGTCGCCGAATTCGGCGGTGCCGGCTGCGTCGACACGGTCCGCCTCGCGCTCATCACGGCCGCAAACCGTCGCGGCCTCGACGGCGCGGCGCTCGACCCCTGGTACTTTCCGACAGACGCGGCCTATCGCGCGCGGCTCGAGGCACGCGGTTTCCGCGTCCGTTCCATCGCGCTCTTCCCGCGGCCGACGCCGTTGCCCGGCGACATCACCGACTGGCTCGAGACCTTCGCGCAGGCGTTTCTCGGCGCGGTGGCGGCGGCCGATCGCGCCGCGTTCGTGCAGGAAGTCCGCGATGCAGTAAAGCCGGCGCTCTTCGACCCGGCGCATGGGTGGACCGCCGACTACGTCCGCCTGCGCTTCGACGCGCACAAGGCGCCATAGGCGGAGGCGCGCGGGTGAAACCGATCGGCCTCATCGGCGGCATCGGACCGGAGTCGACCATCGACTACTACCGCGCGATGATCGCCGCGTATCGCGAGCGGCAGCCTGACAGTTATCCGGCGATCGTCATCACCAGCGTCGACCTGAACGCGATGCTCGGCGCGCTGATGCAGAACCAGCTGGCCGCCGTGACCGAACGGCTGGTCGCCGAAGTCGAGCGCCTCGAGGCAGCGGGTGCCGGCTGTGCCGCCATCGCCGCCAACTCCCCGCACATCGTCTTCGACGAAGTGCAGCGCCGTTCACGCCTGCCGCTCGTGAGCATCGTCGAGGCCACGGCGGTCGAGGCGCTGCGCCTGCGACGGAAACGGCTCGCCTTGTTCGGTACCCGCTTCACGATGCAGGGCCGCTTTTATCAGCGGGCGTTCGAGCCGAGCGGGCTGGCGATCGTCCTGCCGGACGAAGCGGAGCAAGCCTATATCCACGACAAGTACATGACCGAACTGGTCCGCGGCACGCTGAATCCGGAGACACGCGACGGCCTGCTCGCGATCGTGGCGCAGATGAAAGCGCGCGACGGTATCGATGCCGTGATCCTGGGCGGGACCGAGCTGCCGCTCATCCTCCGCGCCGCCACGGCATCCGACATCCCGCTGCTCGACACGACGGTGATTCACGCCAGGGCGATCGTCGCGCGAGCCGTGTTGTCGACATGGCCCTGACCGCCACCATCTACAACTTCGACATCGAACTGGCCGATGCCGATCGCCATTGCTACGAATCGTTGAACCTGCGCGTGGCACGCCACCCGTCGGAGTCGGAGGAATACCTCGTGACCCGCGTGCTCGCCTACCTGCTGGAATACGCGGACGGAATCGAGTTCTCGCGCGGGGTATCGGACCCGGAAAGTCCCGCGATCGCGGTGCGCGATCTCACCGGTCGGATCGCGGTCTGGATCGACATCGGCACTCCGGACGCGGCGCGCCTCCACAAGGCGGCCAAGTCCGGCGCGCGCGTGGTCGTCTACACCCACAAGAACCCGGATCAGTTTCTGAAGCGGCTCGGCGGCGAGAGAATCCACCGTCAGGACGAACTCGAGCTCTACGCCGTTGACCGCAGTCTGATCGCCGCGCTCACGGCGCACCTCGAAAGGCGCGTCGGCTTCAGCCTGTCGATCACGGACCGCGAGCTATATCTGTCGATCGGCAGCGACACCCTCACCGGCGCGGTGACCCGCCTCACGCTGTGACCGCTGGTTCAGGGTCGTTGTCCGCGGGTCGGCCAGGTCAGGAACGCCGCTCTGCCGAACAAGCGCGAACCGGCAGCGGCCTCCGCTGCCGACCGCGCCATCCGCGCGACCAGCGCTCGCCACATCGCCGCCGCGAACAGTTCCGACGGCACCGTCGGAAAACGACGGCTCGATGTAGGAGCCGATGAAGAGCGCCCGCCGGAGCCGCAGGATGAGCGCCGCGACGAGCGCGAACGGTGTGGCGGCCGCGGCGCTGGCTTCCACGCCGATGAGCGGCATCGGCGGTTGGAGTTTATCATTCCGATCGGAGGCGACAGATGTTCATCGGCCATTTCGGGCTCGGATTCGGCGCCAAGCGGGCCGCCCCGTCCGCCTCACTCGGCACCCTGTTCGTTGCCTGCCAGTTCGCGGATCTGCTGTGGCCGACGCTGCTGTTGCTTGGCTATGAACGCGTCGAAGTTCAGCAGGGCGCGACGCTGACGACGCCGCTGCACTTCGTCAGCTATCCGTACTCGCACAGCCTGCTCGCACTCTGTGCGTGGGGCGCGGCGTTCGGCGTCGCCTATGGCGTCATTCGCCGAGGAAGAATCGCGCCGGCCGTCACGATTGCCCTGCTGGTCGTCAGCCACTGGGTGCTGGACGACGTGACCCATGTGTCCGATCTGCCGCTGACGCTTCATGGCTCTGCGCGCGTCGGACTCGGGCTGTGGAATTCGATGCCGGGAACGCTGGCGGCGGAGTTCGCGCTGTTCGGCATCGGGCTCGCGGTGTATCTGCGCGACACCAGGCCGCGCGATCGCGCCGGCTCGATCGGGCTCTGGAGCCTGGTGGCGTTTCTGGTCATCGTCTATCTCGCGAGCACGTTCGGTCCGCCGCCGCCGAGCCCGACCGCCATCGCGTGGTCGGCGGAGGCGATGTGGCTCATCATGATCTGGGCTTTCTGGCTCGATAACCACAGAGTGTCGACATCAAGGCACTGAACACCTTCGACGCGTTCAGCCCAAGCCAGGACGCGAAGACATCGAGTGGATCACGGCAGCGACGAGCGAGGAGACGCGCGCGCCGGCTGGCGCAGGCGATCGAGTGAAGGGCGAGGAAGATTGTTAGAGACGCCGCAGATCGTAGAAGTAGAGCGGATCGGTCGCCAGGTTGGAGGCCTCCGCGTCTTTGCCCGATCCGATCAGCTCCCAGAGTGATGCAAAGCGGCGTTCGACCTCGGCGCGGCCGATCCCGCGCGGGCCCCGGCGACGACCTTCGGCGAACGCCATGATCAACAAACGGGCGCCCGGCGCCGCGGCCGCACTGACTTCGCGCACGCAGGCGTCGCGCTGGCTGGCATTCAATCCGTGCAGGCAGCCGTTATCGACGATCAGGTCGAAGCCCTCACCGATTCCGCTCGCCGACAACTGCGTCACGTCGGCCTGCTCATAGCGGACGCGAACTCCGGCCGCCGCCGTCTTGGTCGTCGCGCGATCGAGCGCCTGCTTCACGAAGTCGACGCCGGTCACCGTCCAGCCGTGTCGGGCGAGATAAATGGACGTATCGCCGGTGCCGCAGCCGATGTCGAGGGCGCGGCCCGGCGTCAGGCCGCCGGGCTCCTCGATCTGTGCGCGCAGCCACGCCGGGAGGGGGTGGCCGTCCCACGGCGTCAGACCGATCCAGTACATCGCCGTAAACAGGGAGCGGTTCACGTCGCCATACTATATGGCGCGATGCCTCAGGAGCCCGTCATGCAGGATCTCCGTCTCGCGTCCTCGCCTCGCGGCCACGCCGGCGTCACTGCCGTTGCGATCATGTCGCTCGCGCTCGGCATCGGCGCGACACCGCGATCTTCCGCGCTCGCCGCGATGGTCTCATCCTGCGCACACTGCCGGTCGCCGAACCGCAACGGCTGGTGATCGTTTCGGGCCGGCGGAACGGCGAGGTGCGTGCCGCATACGGCTACTCGACGTTCGATCAGATCCGCCGGCACGCTCCCAACATCGCCGGCGCCGCCGCCTACAGCAACTGCTGCACTGAAGGGAACGCTGACGATCGCCGGCGATCCGGTGGCGGTCGCTCGCTTGTTCGTCAGCGGAGACTGTTTCGACACGCTGGGAGTGTCTCCGTTCGCCGGCCGACAGTTCACGCCGGCAGACGATGTGGCTGGCGGAGGACCGAACGGTTCGCGGCGGTCATCAGCTGCCGCGCCATCCAGGCACGCTCGGCCGGGGCGGCGATCGCCTTAGCGTCGATTGCGGCGCTGGCCGGGTGGCTCGCGGCGTGTCGCGCGTTGCGGATCGATCCGGCGGAGGTGCTGAGAGAAGGCTGATACGAAACCGCGAGGCCGCCAAACCGCGAAATACACCAAGCTCACGAAACACGAAGCTTGCGAAACACACGAAACTCCCGAGGCTGATTCGAGAGTGCCGGCATTGCCATCATGTTCGGCTCAGCTGGCCTTCGTGAGATGTGCGAGGGCCGTCTCGACGAACGGCTTGGCCAGGGCGCCAAAGATCGGCCCGTGCTCGCCGTTGGGAACGACCCACAGTGCGGCGCCAGGGATCGCCCGATACAGTTCCAACGCGAGCTCGACCGGGTACAGCGGATCGCGGTCGCCGTGCACGATCAGCGTGCGCGCCGTGATGGCCGCGAGTGTCGCCGCGGTGAATGCCATGTCGTCGCGATCGTCCTTGAGGGCGCGCATCTGCTCGAACAGCGATCGGATCTGATCGTCGCCCTGCACGTGGCGGGTGCGCAGAAAGTCCCATTGGGCTGTCGAAAAGGCGTCAACCGAGAGTTGCGCCATCGTGGCGCGTGCCTGGTCCGGAAAGCGCGGCGTCGCGCTGACGAGGACCATCGCGTCCAGGCGATCCGGCTGCTGGGTCGCCATGTGCAGCAGCGTCTTCGCACCGGCGCTGATGCCGATTGCCTTCACCGTGCGGATACCGATGGCATCGAGCAGCGCGAACATGTCGAGCGCTGCCTGGCGAAAGGTGAAGGCGCGCAGTGGGTTGGTCGAGCGCCCGTGGCCGCGCAGGTCGGGGACGACGACGCGAAAGCCCGAAGGATCGCCGGTGGTGAAGACATGCCGCCAGTCGGCGCCGATCCCGGTGCCGCCGTGCAGCAGCAGCAACGGTTCGCCGTCGCCGCGTTCCTCGAAATACAACTGGCAGCCGTCAGCGTCGATGATCATGGCGTCACCCTACAGCGGCGCGGCGGCTTGAGCCAAGCCGCTACTATGCTGGAAGGTGAAGGTCAGCGATGTTCCGACCTCTTGTTCCGACCTTTTGTACCGACCTTTAGTTCCGACCATCAACCCGCGAGCTACGTCCCAGCGGGAAGCTGAACGACCGCTTTCTTCGGCGGATGACGCTGCAGCTCGATCTCCTCGTCGGTGAGGGGCACGGCGCACATGGCGCGATACGCTGCCTGACGCGCCTTTGCCGTCGCCCCGAGCTGCATGTAGAGCGGATGCGGCGTCAACCAATCGAGTGGCTCCCCGTGGGCATGGAAGCGGTAGCTGGACCACTGATAGTCCTCGGGTGCGGCGACCATGTGTGCGCGGAATGGGTTCAGTTCGACATAGCGCAGGCAGGTGTACCAATACTGCTCGTCGTCGAGGAGCGCTGCGCCATACCGTTCGTTCCAGATTGTGCCAATTCGTCCGTACTTGCGGTTGAAAAAAAGGGTGTGACGAGTCCCAATCGCTTTCATCGACTCGGCGAGTGCTCCATTCCTCGTCGGCGTCACGATCAGATGGTAGTGGGTGCTCATCAGCGTCAGGGCGTTGATCTCAACGCCGCATCGTCGGGTAGTTTTGATGACGGCGCGTAGCAAGTGCCCGCGGTCCTCGTCGTCGCGGACAATGGCTCCGCGATTGATTCCACGGGGATACACGTGAACACTGCGGTCAGGAACGTAGATGAGAGATCGTCGAGCCATCGGTCCTGAGAGCGTCAGCAAGACTCGTTCTCTCGTGGACGTGTCGACGTGGAATCGCCAACCGGCGAAGGCACCTCAGACCAAAAATCTGCGATCTCACCGCAGACTGGCGAGGCAGTTCTTGTACCGACCTTAAGTACCGACCTTAAGTACCGACCTTACTCGTATCGCAGCGCACTCATGGGATCGAGCTGCGACGCGCGTTGCGCGGGGATAAAGCCCGCGACCAGGGCGACCAGGGACAGTGACACGGCCGCCACCACCAGCACGAAGGGATCGCTGCCCTCGAGCTCGAACAGCAGCGACTGCGCTAGGCGGCCGAGTCCGACGGCGGCGGCGAGCCCGATCCCTCCGCCGATGGCCACCATCACACTGACCTGACGCAGGATCATCGCGCGCACCCGTCCCGGTGCCGCGCCGAGCGCCATCCGCAACCCGATCTCGCGCGTACGCTGGGACACGGTATACGCCAGCACGCCATAGAGCCCGACCGCCGCCAGCAGTGTCGCCAGACAGGCGAAGGATGCCGACAGCACACTGATGAAGCGATCGAGAAACACGTTCTCGCGCACCTGCTGCGGCAGCGTGCGCAGGTTCTCGACCGGCAGGTTGGCGTCCAGCCGCGCCAGCACCTTGGGGATGGTGCTCAGGAATCGCTCCGGATCGCTTCCCGTCCGCACGTAGAAATTGATCTGGCCGATGGTCTCGTCCTGACGATACGGAATGAAAAAGAGCGGCGGGATGGCGCGTTTGACGTCGCTGTACTTCGCGTTCCTGGCGAGGCCCACGATCTCTATCGTCAGCGTGGTGTTGCGGCCCTTGTTGCTCATCCGCTTGCCGACCACCCCGCCTCCGAGGTTGAACTTCTTCGTGAACGCTTCGTTGACGATGGCGACCTGCGGCGCCCCGAACGCGTCGGCGCGTGTGAAATCGCGGCCGGCCAGCAGCGGGATGCCGAGAGTCGGAAAGTAGCCGGGACCGACCTCATTGAACCGCGAGTTCGAATCGGTGTCGGGCCCGGCGTTGAACCCCTCGACGGCCACGTCGCTGCCCCAGTTGCTGCCCGACAGCAGCGGCACGCTCGAACTGGTGACGCCGCTGACGCCGGGCAGCGCGGCGAGCTCGTCCTCGACCCGCTCGAACAGCTGCCGGGACTGCTCGACCCGGTAGCCGTTGCGGGCAGGCGAGATCTGAAACGTGACGACGTTGTCGGCGTGCAAGCCCAGATCGACGCGGCTGACGTTGAAGAGGCTGCGCGTGAACAAGCCAGCCGACACCAGCAGCGCCATCGACAACGCGATCTGCGCCGTCGCCAGCGACGTGCGGAAGCGCGAGGCCGATCGCGCGCCCGACGGCTGGCCGCTCTGGCCCTTCAGCGCCGAGATCAGATCCGGCCGGGTGCTGTGCAGCGCCGGGAACAACCCGAACAGCACGCCGGTTCCGATTGCCAGCGTCGCGGCAAACAGCATCACGATCGGATCGATGGTCAGCGTCACCGTCTCCGCCGCCTGCGCCGGCAGCAGCGCCGCCATCAGGTTCAGCGTCCACTGTGCCACGACCAGGCCGCCCACGCCACCGAACACGGCCAGCAGGCACGATTCACCGAGTAGCTGCCACACGAGTTGACCACGTCCCGCGCCGATCGACAGCCGAATCGCCATTTCCCCCGCGCGCCCTGCCCCGCGCGCCAGCAGCAGGTTGGCGATGTTGGCGCACGCGATCAACAGCACGAACGCGGTCACGCCCAGTAACAGGGTGAGCGGCGCCTTCGCCTCGCGCGATACGCTGCTCTGGCCGCGACTGCCGGACTCGAGCACAATCGGCTTGGCCTGGAACCGCGCCATCGTTTGCGGGCTCATGCCCTTCTGCAGCGGCACTTCGACGTCGTTGATGATGGTGTGATAGGGCGTCGCCATCGCGGCTCGTGCCTGCTCAATCGAGATGCCCGGCTTCAGCCGGGCAAAGAGATAGGCCCAGTAGTTGCGCCGGTTGTCGAACGCCTTGGACGGTTGCGAGAAGCCACGCATGGTGATCGGCGCGTAGACCTTGGGCTTGACGCCGAGCGTGGTGCCATCGAAACCCTTCGGCGCGACGCCCACGATCGTCATCGTCTGGCCGTTGACGATCAGGGGCTGGCCGAGCACGCCCGGATCGGCGCCGAAGCGGTTCTGCCAGTAGGTGTAACCGAGCACGACCACGTGCGATCCGCCCGGCGCGCGGTCGTCGTCCGGCGTGAGCAGGCGTCCGAGCGCCGGCGTCAGGCCCAGCACGGAGAAGTAGCCGCCGGAGACGAGCATCCCTTCGGCATCCTGCGTCTGGCCGCGCGCGCTGAGATTGGCGCCGAACGACAGATGAGCGGCGATGCCAGTGAACGGTGTCTGAACCTTCTCCAGGTCGCGGAACATCAGGTAGCTGAACACCGTTTCGCAGTCGCCTGCCTGGCTGCAGTTCTGCGATCCCGGCTTGGGACCCGGCGCCGCCAGGTTCACGAGCCGGGTCGGCTGGGGCACCGGCAACGGCTCGAGCAGAATCTGGTCGAAGAGCGAAAAGATCGCCGCGTTCGCGCCGATGCCCAGCGCCAGCGACACCATCGCGACGATGGTGACGAACGGCGTCTTGAAGAGCGTCCGGAACGCGAACTTGAGGTTGGGCATAATGGTGAATCAATAGACGACGAGCAGGAGAAAATGGTTTATGAGCCGATCGACCCGCCTGGCCGATCATGTCGAACGGACCCTGAGCGGACCGATGTGGCATGGCCCGGCGCTTCTCGACGCACTGAACGGCGTGAAATGCGATCAGGCGCTGGCGCGGCCGCTGCCCGATGCCCACAGCATCTGGGAGCTGGTCCTGCACGTCACCGCGTGGTGTGACATCGCGCGACAGCGCCTCAGGGGACAGGCCACCGGCGATCCGACGCCGGAGCAGGACTGGCCACCGGTTCCCGGGCTGTCGCCGGACTGCGGCGCAACGTCCACCATCGATCCTGCCGACGAATGGCGGCGCGCCGTCGAGCAGCTTGCCGAGAGCCATCGTCGGCTGGCCGCCGACACGCGGATGCTGACCGACGATCAGCTCGCTGCGCTCGTGCCCGGGCTCGACTACACCGTGTCCGTCCTGCTCCGCGGTATCGTCGAGCACGGCGCGTATCATGGCGGCCAGATCGCACTGCTGAAAAAAGCATGAACGCACGCTACTTCACGACCGCCGCGGCGTTCCGGCGCTGGCTCGCCGCGCACCATGCCACCGAAGCGGAACTGCTGGTCGGCTTCTACCGGAAAGCGTCCGGCCAGCCGAGCATGAGCTACAAGGAGGCGGTCGACGAGGCGCTGTGCTTTGGCTGGATCGACGGCGTCAAGCAACGGGTGGACGACCAGCGCTACACCCATCGCTTCACGCCGCGCAAGGCCGGCAGCATCTGGAGCGTGGTCAACAGCCGGCGCGCCGGCGAGCTCATCGCGCGGAAGCGGATGGCCCGGCCCGGGCTCGACGCGTTCCAACGGCGCGATCCGAAGAAGACCGCCGCCTATTCGCACGAGAACCGTCCGTCCGCCTTCGATCCGCCGCTCGAGCGCGAGTTCAAAACGGACAAGGCGGCATGGACGTTTTTCAACGCCCAGCCGCCGGGGTATCGGCGGATTGTGACGTTCTACGTCATGAGCGCGAAGCAGGCGGAGACGCGGCAGCGCCGACTCGCCATGGTCATCAACCTCTCGGCGGAAGGAAAGAGACTAAGATGGGCGTGACACCAGAGATCCGGATCGAGCGGGCCACCGAGCGCGACGTGCCGCTGATCCTCCGCCTGATCCGCGGGCTGGCGGAGTACGAAAAGCTGGCCCACGAAATGACCGTGACCGAGGACGGCCTGCGCGAGACTCTCTTCGGCGCGCAGCCGGCGGCCGAGGTCATCATCGCCTACGCCGGCGACGTGCCGGCCGGCTTCGCATTGTTCTTCCCGAACTATTCGACGTTTCTCGGCAGGCCGGGGCTCTACCTCGAGGACCTGTTCGTGCTGCCGGAATGGCGCGGTCACGGCCTCGGCCTCGCGTTGATGAAGCGGCTGGCCGCGATCGCAGTCGAGCGCGGCTGCGGCCGCTTCGAGTGGTCCGTGCTCGATTGGAACGAGCCGGCCATCGGCTTTTACCGGAGCCTCGGTGCCAGGCTGCTGGACGGCTGGTCGATCGTGCGCGTCACCGGCGACGCGCTGACGACACTTGCGGGAGCGCCGCTCGCGTGAACCCTGGCGCGTCAGGTTGAGCTTTTCGCGCCAGCGATGACTGTGGCCCACCTTCGCGATGCCCGCGGTTCGCGCGATCCGTGGACCGGGAGCGCCACCTGCGTCGTTCGATTCCGCGCGCACGAGCCGTCGCGCAAGCCGTGGTCGGGCGAAGTTATCCGGGTTGGCTGGTCACGCTGGCCATCGCCTCGGATTCCGTCTCGTACGACACGAACACGGTATCCAGCCGCATGACCGTGAACACGTCGCGCAGTTTCCGCGTCAGGTTGAACAACTTCAGCGCCCCGCCGCGGTTGGCGGCGGTCATGTGTCCCGACGCCAGCGCGGCGACGCCCGACGAGTCGATGCCAGTCACGTCGTGCATGTTGAGCATCACGGTACGCGCGCCCTGTTCGAACGCCAGCCGGATCGCCTGGCGCAGCGCGGCATCGTCCTCCCCGGCAGCGAGCGGGCCGTGCAGGTCGAGAATCGTGATGGCGTCCACCGTGCGGGTCGCGATCATGACGGCCCATGCCTGGCGGCGAGCCGGACCAGGGTGTTCATACCGCGGAGCGTGGCGCGAACCTTCAGCGCCCGTTCCATCACCGCGTTGGAGAAGGTCGATTCGCTCTGTCGCGTCTTGCACAGCCAAAACACTTCGCGTCCCCTGATCTGGAAATCGTCGATGTCGGTCTTGAGCGTCATCAGCGCACGCGCGGCCGCGGCATCGGGCGGCCGGTTGAGAAACCCGACGCAGAAGGCGCCGGCGTGCTCGAGTTGCGCCGCCGGGAACGGCTTGGAGGCGGCGACCGCCGCCACCTCGGACGCGGTGCGCACGAAGGTGGCGACCTCGTATCCAAGCGAGCCGCGCAGGCGCGCTTCGATTTTTTTCTCGAGCGCGGCCAGGTCTGTCGATCGGGACGTGAAGATCACGTTGCCGCTGGCGATGAAGGTCTCCACACCCTCGAGGCCCAGTGCCTCGAACTCCTGCCGCAGCTGCGCCATCGTCACCGTGTGACCGCCGACGTTGATGGCACGGAGAAACGCGATAAGGCGCGGCATGCGAACGCGCGGATGTTAACATCACCGCGAGGAGCCCACATGACGTCCCGAAGGCCTGTTCGTTTCGTGCTACCGCTGGCGCTGGTGGCGCTGCTTGCCGTGCAAGTCGCGTCGCGGCGGCTGCTGCACGGTGAGGCGCCCGGCTCCGGCACCACTGAGTTCGTTGCCCACGAGATTGCGACCGGGTTGCGCGGCGGCTATCAGGTGGTGATTGCCGATCTCAACAAGGACGGCAAGCCGGACATCATCGCGCTCGCCTCGGGGCTACCCGAGCTGCTCTGGTACGAGAATCCGGGCTGGCAGAAGCACGTCCTGGCGGCCGGCGTGGCGCAGTTGATCAACGCCAGCGCCTACGACATCGACGGGGACGGCATCCCGGAGATTGCGATCGCTCAGGGATTCACCACCTCGACCAAGACGAGCAAGGGACAGGTCGGTCTGCTGACGCACGGCGCGGACGTCACCCAGCCCTGGAGCTACAAGGAAATCGACACGGTTCCCACCGCGCACCGCCTGCGCTGGATCGACGCCGACGGCAGCGGTATGAAAATGCTGGTGATGGCGCCGCTCATCGGCATGGACTCCACCGCGCCCGACTACAAGGCGCCGCTGTCGATCTACTTCTATCGGGCACCCGACTGGAAGCGGGGTGTGGTGACCGACGCGTTCACCGGGCTGATTCACGGCATCGAGCCGATGCCGTGGGAAGGCGTCAAAGGACAGGCGCTGATGAGCGCCGGCTTCATGGGGATCTACTTGCACCGTTTCGCGAACGGCAAATGGACGCCGACCGAAATGACCAAGGGCGATCCGGATCCGTGGCCGAAAAGCGGCACCAGCGACATCTCGCTCGGAAGGCTGGGCGCGCAGAAGTTCATCGCGACGATCGAGCCATGGCACGGCAACCAGATCGTCATCTACAAGCCGAGCGGCAGCACCTGGTCGCGCCAGATGATTGACGACACCATCACCGATGGCCATTCGGTGGTCGCCGTCGATGTCGACGGCGAGGGCCGCGATGAAGTGGTGGTCGGTCAGCGCGGTGGCGCCCACAGCTTGATGCTCTATTCCGCGTCGCCTGACGGCGCCAGCTGGAGCAAGCGTGCCATCGACGAGGGCGGCATGGCCGGCGCCGGGTGCGCAGCAGCGGACTTGAACGCCGATAAGCGCCTGGACATCGTGTGCATCGGTACCGCGACGGCCAACCTGAAATGGTACGAAAATGTCGGCCGGAAGTAGGGACTTCGGCGCTAGAATGCTGCGATTCGTTTCGTATCGGCCCTTGAGAACGGAGGAGCCATGACTGTTTCACGTCGCAGTTTCGTCGGCGGGTTCGCGGCCGCGCTCGGATATCTGGGTGTTGGCACCGAGATCGATCTGTTCGCCCAGGGGCAGGCCCGCGCCCAGGGCGGCGCCCGTGCGGGGGCGGTGTCCAACGACTACGACTCCTTCGCTCATCTGTCGAGCAACGAGAACTGCTGGGGGCCGCCCGAGTCGGTGATGACGGCGATGAACAACGCCTGGAAGTACTCGAACCGCTACGGCTATCCCGACGGCGGCATCGTCCAGGAAATCGCCAGGCACCACGGCGTGAAGCCGGAGAACATCCTCTTGACCGCCGGCTCCGGTGAGGTCCTCGACGTCGTTGGCACCACGTTCCTGCCCGCTGGCAAGAAGGTGCTCGGGGTTGAGCCGACTTACAGCACCGTCTACCAGCACGCCACCAGCATCAAGACGACCGCGATCAAGCTGCCGCTCGACAAGAACTACCGTCAGGACATCCCGGCGATGATCAAGGCGACCAACGCCAATGCGGCGCAGCTCGGGTTCGTATATCTGTGCAACCCGAACAACCCGACCGGACAAGTCGTCACTGCGAAGGAAGTGAAGCAGCTGCTCGACGGGATTCCCAAGGACATGCCGGTCCTGATCGACGAGGCGTATCACCACTTCGTCGACAATCCTGAATACGCGACCTCGGTGCCCTACGTCCTCGAAGGACGCCCGGTGATCATCGCCCGCACGTTCTCGAAGATCGCCGCGCTGGCGGGCATGCGCCTGGGCTATGCGGTCGCATCCAAGGAGATGATCGACAAGATGCGGCCGTACAGCATGGGCAGCATCAACGCGCTGGTGAAGCACGGCGGCGTCGCCGCGCTCAAGGACACGGCGTCGCAGGCCAGCGTCAAGAAGATGGTCATCGACCTCCGCAAGAAGACCACCTCCGAGCTCAATGCCTACGGCTACGAGACCATCCCGTCGGAGACGAACTTCTTCATGGTCAGCATCGGTCGCGAGATTCAGCCGGTGATCCAGGAGTTCCTCGCCAAGAAGGTCCAGGTCGGCCGGCCGTTCCCGCCGATGACAACGCACATGCGCGTTTCGATCGGAACGGCCGACGAGATGGCGCGGTTCATGACCGCGTTCAAGGAGATCTTCCCGGCGAAGACCCGCACCACGGCGGCGGGGGCGTAGCAGGAATCGGAAATTGCAGAGTGCAGAATGCAATCTGCATTCTGCACTCTGAAATCTGCATTCTGAAATCTGCATTCTGAAAATCTGAAATCTGAAGATCTGAAATCTGAAATCTGAAATCTGAAATCTGCAATTTGAGATTCCCTAGAATGTGAAGCCGGGCACCGCCAGCAAGACCGCACTGCGCGTGGCGCTGCGGCGGGCTGCGCATCAGCTGCTTGACGTTCCGCTCGTCTTTCCAGACCCGCTCGCGCTTGCCATCCTCGGTCAGGATCTGCGCGAGACGCTGACAGCGGCGCCGCGCCCGCTTGACGCCAAGCCCTGGGATCGAGTGCTGCGCGCATTCCTGGTCGCTCGGAGCCGCTATGCCGAGGATCAGCTCGCCCGGGCCGTCGCTGCCGGCGTGAGGCAGTACGTCGTCCTGGGCGCCGGGCTCGATACCTTCGCCTACCGCAATCCATATCCCGGCCTGCGCGTGTTCGAAGTCGACGAACCAGCCACGCAGGCATGGAAGCGTGAACGACTGGCGTCTGCCGGCATCGCGCTCCCTTCCTCCCTGGTGTTGGCCGGCGTCAACTTCGAAGCCGGCACGCTCGCCGGACAATTGCGCGGTGCGGGGCTCGATGACGGGGCGCCGGCCTTCTTCTCCTGGTTGGGCGTGGTGCCCTATCTGCGTATGCCGGCCGTCATCGAGACATTGCAGTGGATTGCGGCGCTGCCACGATCGAGCGCCGTCGTGTTCGACTACGCCACCCCGCCGTCAAGGCTCACTGCCGCGGAGCGCGCCGGGTTCGACGCGTTGGCCGCGCGTGTGGCTGCCGCAGGTGAGCCATGGCAGACGTTCTTCGATCCGTACCGCCTCGAGGCCGACCCGATGGCCGCCGGCTTCAGCCACGTGATCGATGTCGGACCAGACGAGATCAACGGGCAGTACTTTCAGGGACGGAGCGACGGCCTCAGGGTGTCGGGCACCGTGGGTCATCTGGTGCACGCGCAGGTATAGGGTTCAGTAGCGAAAGAGAACGCTATAGGGCCGTCATGGCTTCCGAGGTGCGGACACACGGAACGAATGGACGCGGTCACGCCCCCGCGGTAGCATCTGCGGCGTATGTCAGACGTCGCCGCTTCCAGACGGCAGTTCATCGCGTCTTTCTCCGCCCTCGGGCTGTCGTCGACGCTGCTGCCCGGCGTCCTGTGGGCGCGCATGCAGCAGGAACCGGAGCGTCGCATCACCAGCGCGATGCTGAAGGAGGCGCTGGCCATCGCCGGCCTCGACTTCACCGACGAGCAGCGCCAGCAGATCCTCGCCGGCGTGAACCAGAACCTGACCCGTTATGCGGAGCTGCGCCAGATCCCGATCGATGCAGGCATCGCGCCGCCGATGTACTTCAGCCCGCTGGTGCCGGGCACGCGGCTCGAGCGCGCGGTGAGACCGTTCCGCCCCAGCGCCCCGCCGGCGCTGCGGCGTCCAGCCAATCTCGAAGATGTGGCGTTCTGGCCGCTCGCCCACCTCGCGCAGCTCCTCAAGGCGCGCCAGGTCACCTCGGTCGAGCTCACGCGCATGTATCTCGATCGCCTCAGCCGCTTCAACGCCACCCTCAACTTCGTCGTGACCTACACCGACCAGCTGGCGATCCAGCAGGCCCAGCAGGCGGACCGCGAGATTGCGGCGGGCAAATACCGCGGACCGCTGCACGGCATGCCGTGGGGGTGCAAGGACATCATCGCGGTGCCCGGCTTTCCGACCCAGTGGGGATCAGGCGCCTTCAAGGGACAGGTGATCGACACCGAAGCGACGGTGGTGCGCCTGCTGCGCGAAGCGGGCGCGGTCATGCTCGCCAAGCTGACGACGGGAGAGCTCGCGTCGGGCGATCAGTGGTTCGGCGGGAGGACCAACAGCCCGTGGGATCCGACGGAAGGGTCCAGCGGATCGTCGGCCGGACCGGCGAGCGCGACGGCGGCTGGTTGCGTGGCGTTCGGCATCGGCACGGAAACCAGCGGTTCGATCCTGAGTCCGTCGACGATCTGCGGCGTGACCGGCCTCCGTCCCACCTTCGGCCGCGTCAGCCGCCACGGCGCCATGACGCTGTCGTGGACGCAGGATCGGCTCGGGCCGCTGTGTCGAACCGTCGAGGACTGCGCGCTGGTGTTCCATGTGATCGCCCGACCCGACGAGCACGATCTGAGCGTGATCGATCTGCCGTTCAACTGGGACGCCGATCTCGATCTCCGCAAACTTCGCGTCGGCTACCTGGCGCCGGCGTTCCAGGAACCGACGCGCAGCGCCGACTGGAAGCGCAACGACGCCCGGGTGCTCGAGACGGTGCAGTCACTCGGCGTCACCCCCGAGGCGTTCGAGCTGCCGCCGATGCCGGTCAATGTTACCGGCGGCATTCTCGGCGCCGAGTCCGGCGCTTCCTTTGACGAGTTCGTGCGCAGCGGGCGCGACAAGGATCTGACAAACAAGCGGCGCAGCAACGGCATGCGCCAGAGTCGTCTGGTGCCGGCGGTCGAGTATCTGCAGGCTCAGCGCGTCCGTGCGATCATCATGCGGCAGTTCGCCGCGGTGGTTTCGAAGTATGACGTCTACATTGCGCCCTACATCGATATGAGGGCAGGAGGGGCAGGAGGGGCGCCGCCGGCTCCGCCGCCGAGCCCCATTCGCGAACACTTTCAGGTCGCCAACCTGTGCGGCTATCCGGCGGTGTCCGTGCCGAACGGATTCACCGCCGAGGGCCGACCGACCAGCATCACGTTTCTCGGCCGGTTGTACGCCGAGGCCGAGATGCTCGCGCTCGCGCGCGCCTACCAGGAGCGCGCCGGGTTCCATCTCAAGCATCCGAGGCTCACATGATGAAGAGAACTGCGGAGGGCTCAGGGCTGAGGGTTCAGGGCTTTGCCTTCGCACTGGCGCTGATCCCGATCGCGCTCGCGGGCCAGGGCACTCCGGCGCCCGATGCGAAGATCGATGCCGTGTTCGCGAAGTATTCGGCGTCGACGCCGGGATGTGCGGTGGGCGCCGCGACCGGCGGCACGCCGGTGCTGGCGAAGGGATATGGCATGGCCGACCTCGAGCACGACGTGAAAATCGGCCCCGCCACGATCTTCGAGGCTGGTTCGGTGTCCAAGCAGTTCACCGCCGCGGCGGTGATGCTGCTCGCGCGCGACGGCAAGCTGGCCCTCGACGATCAGGTGCGCGAGTACATTCCCGAACTGCCCGACTACGGATCGCCGTTGACCATCCGCCACATGCTGAACCACACCAGCGGCCTGCGCGACTGGGGCAGCGTCGCCGGCATCTCCGGCTGGCCGCGGACGTCGCGCGCTTACACCCACGCGCACGTGCTCGAGATCGTGTCGCGCCAGCGCGCGCTGAATTTCACGCCGGGCACGCGCTGGTCGTACTCCAATACCGGCTTCAACCTGGCCGCGATCATCGTCGAGCGCGTCAGCGGCATGTCGTTCCAGGCGTTCACGCGAAGCAGGCTGTTCCAGCCGCTCGGCATGGCCCATACCTCCTGGCGCGACGACTACACCCGCATCGTCAAGGATCGCGCGGTGGCGTACAACCAGAAGGACGGTGCTTTCCACACCGACATGCCCTTCGAGAACGTCTACGGCAACGGCGGCCTGCTGACGACGGTGGGCGATCTGTTGACATGGAACGAACACTACGACGCCCCGCCGGCCGGCGACCAGGCGATGATCGCCGAGCAGCAGCAGCCGGGCCGCTTCACCGACGGTCGCGCGCACGGCTACGGGCTCGGTCTGTTCGTCGGAACCCACAAAGGCCTGCACGAGGTCTATCACAGCGGATCGACGGCCGGGTACAGCGCCTTTCTCACGCGTTTTCCGGAACAGCAGGTGTCGGTCGCGGTTCTCTGCAACGTCTCCACCGCCCAGGCGATGCAGTACGCACACGCTGTCGCTGACCTGTATCTCGCCGATCACCTCAAACCGTCGGAGGTGAAGGCGACGCATACCCTGACCGACGCCGAGAGCGGCGCGTTCACCGGCTTGTGGAAGGACGATGTCAGCGGCCTGTCGAACTCGATATCGCGCGACCAGGGCCGACTGATGCTCAGCGGCTCGGTCGCACTGCTTCCGCAATCGTCCACGCGCCTGTTGATGCCGTCGGGAGACCAGTTGCAGCTCGACGCACACGGGCTGCGTCATACCGACGTCTACGGGACGGTGAGCGAGTCCACGCGGACGCCGCCGGCGCACTACACCGATGAGCAGATCGCGGCGCTGGCCGGCACCTACGCGAGCGACGAAGCCGAGACGGTGCTGACGGCGGTGGTCGAGAACCACGCGCTGGTGCTGAAACGACGGCCCGGAGTCACGATCAAGCTGACACCGACATACGCCGACGCCTTCACCGCGGGGAGCGGGCTGGGGACGGTGATCTTCCGGCGGGACGGCAGCGGTCGCGTTTCAGAGCTGAGCGTGATTCAGGACCGCGTGTGGAACATGCGGTTTCAACGCCAATAAGAAAAAGCCGCGAAGCACACGATCTCGGCGGTTGACGCGACTTCCGGAACACGTGCGGGTTTTTCTTCTACGCGCTATGGAAGTACTGCCGTGATATTTCTCTTGGGCACCTGGCCGACTGGAATCTGCATCAGCTCCCTGCGGGTCGCGACGTCGATCACGCTCACCGAGTTCGATCCGGCGTTGGCGACGTAGAAGCGCTTGCCATCAGGAGTACCCGTCACCCAGTCGGGGTGATGGCCGACCTTCGATTCGCCCTGCAGCGCGAGATCGGGCAGCGAGTAGAAGTAGATCCTCGAGTTCATCTTGCTCAGCACGCCGAGCGTCCTGCCATCGGGTGTCACGATCAGCCCGTGCGCCGGCGCCCCCTGCAGGCCCTGCGTGACCTTCTCGGCTCCCACGTCCGGCAAGGCGACTTTGTCCACTACCTTGTGGGTCGCGAAGTCGACGGTGAGAAAACCATTGAAGTTCGAGAGCTGCACGAAGATCCGCTTGGTCGAGCCATCGGCGTTGGTGTCGAACGCCATCGGCCGCACCCCTTCGTCGGTCGGCACGGTCCACGACACTTGTTCGGTCTTCTGATCGATGACGTGAATCTTCTTGCCGGGAATCGATCCGGCGACGACCCATTTCCCGTCAGGCGTCACGTAGACGTTGTGGATGCCGCCCTCGGTGCGGATGCTCTTCACGCGGGTGAGCGTGGCCGTGTCAATCACGTCGACCGCGCCGGCTCCCGCCACGATCGCGGCGTACACGCGTTTGCCATCCTTGCTCACCGCGATGTTGTTGGGATGATTGGTGAGCGGGATGTGCTTGATCACGGCCAGCGTCCTGGCGTCGGCGACGTCGACCGTCGACTCGGCCTCGTTGGTGATGTAGAAGCGGCTGCCGTCGGGCGCCACTGCGACGCCGTGATTGACTTCGATCCCCTTGATCTCGCCGACCACCGTGTTGGTGGCCGGATCGATCAGCATCACGCTGTCGCCGGCGGCGTTGGTCTGGACGATGCGCACCGTCGCGGCTCTCAGCGCCAGGGGTGCCGCAAGCGCACACGCGAGGATCAGAGAAAGTTTGGTCTTCATAGCGACCCACTCTAAACTACCCGGCCATGTGGTTGATTTACTTTTTCGCGCTGCTCATCCAGCCGCCGGCCGGGCTCGATTTCGACCAGTTCAAGTCCACCGTCCAGCCGCTGCTGACCGAGAAGCGGCCCGGGCACGCCCGCTGCATCACCTGCCACTCCACCGGGACCGCGTTCCGCCTGATCCGCCTCCCGCCGGGGCGAAAGGTCTATACCGAGGAGGAATCGCGGAAGAATTTCGAGGCTGCCCGCCGCATGGTGCTTGCCGGTGCGCCGCTCAAGAGCCGGCTGCTGACGATGCCGCTGGCGCACGAGGCCGGCGGCACCGAGTTCCATCCCGGCGGCAAACACTGGGACTCGCAGGACGATCCCGAGTGGAAAGCGCTGGCGGCCTGGGTCGGCGCCGCGAAATGAGGTCCGCCGAGACTTTCGCGATTCGACCGATCGGCCGGGTCCGCAGCTCACGGGCCGCCGCCGGCGACGATGGCTGGGACGCGGAGACGGCGGCGATCGAGCTGGACTCCGCATTCGGCGCGGAGGCGTTCGACGGCCTCGAGAGCTTTTCGCACGCCGAGATCGTGTTCGTGTTCGATCGCGTCGTCGAATCGTCGGTCGAGCGCGGGGCGCGCCATCCGCGCGGCAATCACGCCTGGCCGCTGGTCGGCATCTTCGCCCAGCGCGCCAGGAATCGGCCCAATCGGCTGGGCGCGACCATCGTCGAGATCGTCGAGCGTTCCGGCCGCTGCCTGACGGTCAGGGGCCTGGATGCCATCGACGGTACTCCCGTGGTCGACATCAAGCCGGTCATGACAGAGTTCCTCCCGCGGTCGGCCGTGAAGCAGCCGGCGTGGTCGAGCGAGCTGATGGCGAGGTACTGGCGCTGATGGCGCGGCGTTTCGTGACGACCGGCGCGTCGGCGACATCGAGTGCACGCGTGGAGGCCAGATCGTCGACCCGTCACTTTTTTCTGAAAACGACTGGTTTCCCCTCGGGAAACGCTATTTTCCCCTCTGACGCGCCCACCTTTTTCGCATTTCCCCTCTGAAAAGAGTGGTACAGACGTGCAGGAGTGGGCATAATAGACCGCATCGAGATCACGACGTCCCGGCGGGCGTCCATCACAAGGAGACGAGATGGCAAAGAAAGCAGCAGCGAAGCGGAAGCCGAACGCCGCGTTCATGAAGCCGGTTCAGCCGAGCGACAAGCTCGCTGAAGTGGTTGGATCGAAGGCGATGCCCCGCACCGAAGTCACCAAGAAGCTGTGGGCGTACATCAAGAAGAATGGTCTGCAGGACAAGAAGAACAAGCGCATGATCAAGGCCGACGACGCGCTCAAGGCGGTGTTCGGCGGCAAGGCGACGGTCAACATGTTCGAGATGACCAAGCTGGTGAGCAAGCACCTCAAGTAAGCGGAACCACGCCATGGCTGATGGCTCATGGCTCATGGCGATGGGTTCATGGCTGGCCATCAGCCATGTGTCATCAGCCATCAGCCATCAGCCATGACGTCCTCTGATCTCGCTCCTCCCGCAGGGTAAACTCCTCTCTCAGCTATGAGTCCACGCCGCTTTCTTCCCGCGCTGTTCCTGTTGTTCGTCGGCAGCGGCTGCGCCGCGCTGATCTACGAGATCGTCTGGTTCCAGCTGCTGCAGCTGATCATCGGATCGTCATCGATCTCGCTCGGCATCCTGCTCGGCACCTTCATGGGTGGCATGTGCCTGGGGAGCCTGCTGCTCTCGCGGCTGATCTCGGCACGCCAGCATCCGCTGCGGGTCTACGCGGCGCTGGAGATCGGCATCGGTGCGCTCGGCCTGCTGATCCTGGTGGCGATGCCGCTGGTGCGCGGCATCTACACCGCCTGGGGAGGCGAGGGGGTGTCCGGCATCATCTTCCGCGCGGTCGTGGCCGGGGTCTGTCTGCTGCCGCCGACCGTGCTGATGGGTGCCACGCTGCCGGCGATCTCGCGCTGGGTCAAGGCGACACCCGAGGGGATGTCCTGGCTGGGGTTTTTTTACGGGGGCAACATCGCCGGCGGTGTCATCGGCTGCGTGCTGGCCGGCTTCTACCTGCTGCGCGAGTTCGACGTGGCCACGGCCTCCTTCGTTGCGGTCGCGTTCAACGTGGCGGTCGCGCTGGTTGCCTACCTGCTCGCCGGTCGGACTTCGTACGAGGCTGACGGCGTCGGCGCACCCGGCTCGGGCCGTGCCCTGGCCGGCCACAATGCGGTCTACGTCACCATCGCGCTGTCGGGGCTGACGGCGCTATCCGCCGAAGTGATCTGGACCCGCCTGCTCTCGCTGCATTTCGGCGCCACGGTCTACACCTTCGCGCTCATTCTCGCGGTCTTTCTGGTCGGTCTCGGCATCGGCAGCGCGGCCGGGGCGACGATCGCGCGCGACATCGTGTCGCCAAAGCGCGCGCTCGGCTGGTGCCAGCTGCTGTTGTGCGGCGCGATTGCCTGGGCCGCCTACGAGCTCACCGAATCGCTGCCCTACTGGCCGATCAACCCCTACATCGCCACCACGCCGTGGTTCACGCTGCAGCTCGATCTGGTGCGCTGTTTCTGGGTCGTGCTGCCGGGCGCCCTGCTGTGGGGCGCGAGCTTTCCGCTGGCGCTCGCCGCCGTCGCGACCACCGACGAGGATGCGGCGCGGCTGGCGGGCGGCGTCTACGCCGCCAACACCGTCGGCGCCATTGCCGGCTCGCTGGCGACCAGCTTCGTGCTGATCCCGTGGATCGGCACCTCGCACGCCGAGCAGGTGATCATCATCGTCTCCGCGCTCTCGGCGCTGATCATGCTCGAGCCGTCGTTTGCCGGTGCGGCGGCACGGCAGGCGGGATTTCATCCGGATCAGCCGGATCCACCACGAGGCTGGAACGCGACCGCGACGATCGTGCTGGCGATCGCCATGGTCGCCGCCGGGCTCCTTGCCCGCAGCGTACACCCGCTGCCTGGTCTGCTCGTCGCCTACGGTCGCTACGCCGCGACCCGCATCGGCCAGGCCGACATCATCTACGTCGGCGAGGGGCTGAATGCGTCGGTCGCCGTCTCGGAGCTGTCGAATGGGGTGCGCAACTACCACAACGCCGGCAAAGTCCAGGCCTCGAGCGAGCCGCAGGACATGCGCCTGCAGCGCATGCTCGGCCACCTGACGACGTTGATCCCGCCGCGGGCCAGCAGGGTGCTGGTCATCGGCTGCGGCGCCGGCGTCACCGCCGGGGCAGTGTCGATCGATCCGATCGTCGAGCACGAGACCATCGCCGAGATCGAGCCGCTGGTGCCTCGGGTGGTCTCCACCTATTTCGCTGAGTACAACTTCGATGTCGTCCGCAACCCCAAGGTGCACGTCCGGATCGACGACGCGCGGCATTTCGTCGAGACGACGCGCGAGCGCTTCGACGCCATCACGTCGGATCCGCTCGATCCGTGGGTGAAGGGCGCGGCCATGCTCTACACCGTCGAGTTCTTCCAGATGGCGAAGGCGCACCTGAACGAAGGCGGCGTGGTCACGCTGTTCGTGCAGCTCTACGAGAGCAACATGGCGGCAGTGAAGAGCGAGATTGCCACCTTCCTCGAGGTCTTTCCCAACGGCGTGGTGTGGGGAAACACCAATGAGGGCAAGGGCTACGACCTGGTCCTGATGGGGCAGAACCAGCCGTCCAAGATCGACGTGGACGCGATCCAGGCGCGGCTGCAGCGGCCCGAGTACGCGCCGGTGGCCAGGTCGCTGCGGGAGATCGGGATGAACTCCGCCGTCGATCTGTTCTCCACCTACGCCGGCCGCAAGCCGGATCTCGAGCCGTGGCTGCGCGATGCGACGCTGAACCGCGATCGCAACCTGCGCCTGCAGTACCTGGCCGGGCTCGGGCTCAACCTCTATCAGGCCGATACGATTTACGCCGACATGCTGAGCCACGTGAACCAGCTGCCCGACGACCTGTTCGTCGCTTCTGACGCCACCAAACAGCAGCTGTTCTCGGCGATCACCAAGGCGCACGGAAGGTAGGCGACGTGGTCGTGCACGGCTGCCACGTCGACGCGATCGACTGTCCAGCCTAGCTACTTCTGCGGCCGCGACAATAAGTTGCATCCGGCGGCGCGTTGATTCGGGTGTATGCTGCGCGCCAGCGAACGCCGTTCATTCAAACCGCTTTCGGAGGAACGCTGATGTCTTCATGGAAACGTCTTTCCGTGTGCCTGTTCTTGGCGCTATTCGGTGTGGCCGGCGTCAGCGCGGCCCAGACCTTTCGCGGCGGCATCGCCGGACGCGTGGCCGATTCGACCGGCGCCGTTCTCCCCGGCGTGACCATCACCGCCACCAACGACGCGACCGGCGTGTCTCGCACCACGACGACCTCGGCAGGCGGCGACTTCTCCGTCCCCGACCTCCAGCTCGGCACCTACACGATTGAAGCGACATTGCAGGGGTTCCAGACGCTGCGCACCAAGGTCGAGGTCACGGTATCCCAGATCGCGTCGGTCGACCTGAAGATGGGGCTGTCCCAGGTCGCCGAGACGATCAACGTCACGGCCACGGCGCTGACCCTCGATACCGTCTCCACCGCGCTCAGCAACGTCGTCCGGCCCAAGCAGGTGCAGGATCTGCCGCTCAACGGTCGCGACTTCACCAGGATGCTGCAACTGGCGCCCGGCGTCGCGGGCACGTCGGTGAACGGCGTACGGACGCGCGGCAACAACTTCCAGATCGACGGCGCCGACAACAACGACGCGTTTCAGAATGTCGCCGCGGTCAACCAGGGCGGCGTCTCGGGTATCGCCGGCACGCTGCTGCCGATCGAGGCGATCGATCAATTCTCGGTCCAGTCGGGCGGCCAGGCGGAGATGGGACGCAACGCCGGCTCCACGGTGAACCTCGTGATCAAGTCGGGCACCAACGATTTCCACGGCAGTGCCTTCTACTTCAACCGGCACGAGGCGCTGTCCGCCAACTCCCCGGTGGCGTTGCCGGATGCGCCGAAGCGGCCGATCCGCAACAACCAGTACGGGTTTTCGCTCGGCGGCCCGATCGTTCACAGCAAGACATTTTTCTTCTCGACCCTCGAGGTTCAGAAGCTCACCGCCGGCAATACCATTCCCACGACGGCGCCCTCCGATGCCTGGGTCGCGAGCGCGGCGCAGCTGCTCAACCAGTTCAACGTGCCGGTCAATCCGGTAGCGACCCGGCTGCTGTCGCTGTGGCCGGGCCGCACCGGCGCGGCGATCGCCCAGAACTTCGTGAGCACCGACGCCAACACCTACAGCAGCGCCAACGGGATCGCCAAGATCGACCACAACTTCAATTCGGTGCATAGCCTGTCGGCGCGCTACTTCGGCGGCGGCGGCGACCAGGTGGCGCAGACCAACTCGCCCTACCTGGCCTACTTCCAGGCGGTGCCCAGCCGCATGCACAACGTGTCGCTGGTGGGCACCAGCGTGCTCAGCTCACACGTCGTCAATCAGCTGGTCGTCGGCTACAACTACTTCAAGCAGACGTTCAACTCGAACGATTTCTCGGCCGACCCGTTGTCGCTGGGCTTCAACACCGGCGTGACCGACCCGGATCTGGCGGGGCCGCCCAACCTCACCATCAACGGCTTCGCGGCGGTGGGCGGGACGCAGCCGCTCGGGCGGGTGGACAAGACGCTGCATTTCACCGACAGCATGTCGTACGCGGTCGGCAGCCACCAGATGAAGTTCGGCGGCGAGGCGCGCATGGCGGATCTGTTCGTCTTCTACGACAGCAACAAGCGCGGCACCTTCACCTACGACGGCACGGTCGGCCCCTGGGCGTCGCTGCCGACGACGCAGGCGAGCGCGGCGCTGAAGTCGCTGGCTGACTTCATGGCCGGCAGCTATGCGACCGGCATCATCGTGCGCGGCAATACCCACCACGACTACGTACAGAATTCGTTCGATCTCTTCTTCCAGGATGCCTGGGCCGCATCGCCGAAGCTGACGTTCAACTTCGGCGCGCGCTACACCTATCCCGGCGTCCTCGGCGCCAGCGACGGCAAGCTCACCAACTTCCTGCCGGCGCAAGGGATGGTCTCCACCGACTCGCTCTATCCGGCGCAGAAGGACGCCATCTCGCCGCGCATCGGCATCACCTACGTGCCTACTGACAGCCGCAAGACGGTGATCCGCGGCGGCTACGGCCTGTTCTACGACATGTTCGCGGTCGCCTTCTTCACCGCCAACACCGGCTTTGCCAACGGCGGCGCGCTCGGCGTCGGCAACAATCCGGGCGGCGACCAGCCGGTGTTCTCGGTCACGCAGCGCCGGCTCACAGTGGCCGACAACGTGCCGATTTTCGGCGCCGCGCCGCAGCCGCCCTACGGCGCCTTCGCCGTGAGCCAGGATCTGAAGCTGTCCTACGTAGAGAATTTCAACGTCAACGTCGAGCAGCAGCTCGGCCCGACCACCATCGCGCAGATCGGCTACGTCGGCACGCGCGGCCATCGCCTCGCGCTGATGCGCGACATCAACGCGGCGACGCCGGGAGCGACGCTGTCGCAGGCGCGGCGTCCGTACGCCACGCAGTACCCGGACCTGGCCGCGATCAACGAGCTCGAGTCGACCGGCCGCTCGACCTACAACTCACTCCAGATGTCCTTGATCCAGAGCGCGTGGCACGGCCTGTCCGGACGACTGAACTACACGCTTTCCCACGCGATGGACAACGGATCGGAGGCGCGCAACACACTGCCGATGATCCAGACCAACATCGACGCCGACTGGGGCGACGCGGCGTTCGATATCCGGCACGTGCTCACCGCCGGGTTCACCTACAACCTGCCGGCATGGGGCACGGGACGGTTCGGCGACGGCTGGCAGATCAACACCATCGCGACGTTCCAGAGCGGGACGCCGTTCAACATCACGACCGGGACCGACACCAGCGGCACCGGCGTCCGCGCCGATCGTCCCGACCTGGTCGGCGATCCCTACGCGGGCGTCGTCCAGCCGACCACGACGCCGCTGTCACTGCGGTGGTTCAATCCGGCCGCGTTCGCGGCGCCTGCCGCCGGCACGTTCGGCAACCTGGCGCGGAACGCGCTCCATGGACCGGGGTTCAAGACCGTCGACGCGTCGCTGTTCAAGACGACCAAATTGACCGGCAACGCGTCGGTGCAGCTGCGGCTGGAGGTCTTCAATCTGTTCAACACCATCAACTGGGCGAATCCGGGCGCGGTGCTGGGCACTTCGACCACCTTCGGCCTCATCACCAACACGCGCAACGCCAACAACGCGCCCGGGATCGGTGCCGGAGAACCGCGCAACGTGCAGCTGGCGGTGAAGTTCATTTTTTGAGGTGAATCAACACCAGGGACACAAAGGACACAAAGGACACAACGGGCACACCGCCCGGGTTGCCCGAAGTCGGTCGAAGCGATCGGTCCGGCCGGTCCGACGACGTGAGAGCTGAACGACGAGACGAGACGACACGCCGATATCCAGTTCGAGCGCGTGCACGGCGTCCTCGAGCGCACGCCGTGCCCGCCCGGTGTACTATCGAGCACCGTTTTCACCGGTGGACACATGACGACAAAACGTCTGGCACGCTTGCTCCTCCCTGCGTTGGCGCTCAGTGCGCCCCTGATCCTCGGCGCTCTGCCCAGTCTGCTCGCGCAGACCGGCCGGGTCGATTCCACCGTCTACGGCGGTCTCCGATGGCGCAGCATCGGACCGTTCCGCGGCGGGCGCGTGAACGGCGTCAGCGGCGTGCCCGGACAGCCCAATACCTTCTACTTCGGCTCCGTCGGCGGCGGCGTCTGGAAGACGACCAACGCCGGGCGGACGTGGCACCCGATCTTCGACTCGCAGCCGATCGCCTCGATTGGCGCGATTGGCGTGGCGCCATCCAATCCGAACATCATCTACGTCGGCACCGGCGAAGCCGACATGCGCTCCCAGATCTGGTACGGCAACGGGATGTACAAGTCCACCGACGCGGGCAAGAGCTGGACGCACATCGGTCTCGACAACACGCGCCAGATCGGCCGCGTGCTCGTCGATCCGCAGAATCCCGACGTCGTGTTCGTCGCGGCCCTGGGACACGTGTATGGCGCCAATCCCGATCGCGGCGTCTACCGCACCCGCGACGGCGGCGCGACCTGGCAGAAAGTGCTGTTCAAGAGCAACGACGTCGGCGCCATCGATCTCAATTTCGATCCGACGACAGCCCAGACCATCTACGCCTCACTCTGGAATACGCGCCGTCCGCCGTGGAGCATCTACCCGCCCTCGTACGGGCCGAACAGCGGTCTGTATAAATCAACGGACGGCGGCGCCAACTGGCAGGCACTGACATCTGGTCTCCCGACCAACGGTCTCGGCCGCATCGGCGTCGCGGTCGCCCCGTCCAATCGCAATCGGGTCTATGCCATCGTCGACGCCAAGGAAGGCGGCCTGTTCCGATCCGACGATGCCGGGGCGACGTTCGCCAAGGTGTCCGGCGACGCGCGGATCTGGGGGCGCGGGTGGTACTTCGGCAAGGTCGTCGTCGATCCGAAGAATGCCGACCTGGTCTATATCTCCAACACCGGCGTCTACCGGTCGCGCGACGGTGGACGGACCTTCGGCGAGCCGTTCAAGGGATCGCCGGGGGGCGACGACTACCATCAGCTCTGGATTTCCACGGAAGACACCAACCGCATGATCCTCGGCGGCGACCAGGGCGCGGTCATCAGCGTCGACGGGTTGAACGACCACCCGACCTGGAGCTCGTGGCTGAACCAGCCGACGGCGCAGGTCTACCGCATCGCGGTCGACAACGGGTTCCCGTACTGGGTGACCGGTGCGCAGCAGGACAGCGGCGCGGTCCGTGTCCGGTCGCGCGGGCGGTTCGCAGGGATCACGATGCGGGACTGGGAGCCGCTGTGCGCCGGCGGCGAAAGCGGCTATACGGCGCCCGACCCGCTCAATCCCGACATCGTTTTCGGCGGCACGGTCGAGCGCTGCGACGTCAAGACCGGCAAGGTCGATCGGATCTCGCCAGAGGTCGATCTGCCGACGCCGCCCCGGCACACCTGGACCCTGCCGCTGGTGTTTTCGCCCGCCGATCAGCACGCGCTGTACTTCAGCGATCAGTACCTGTTCAAGACCACCGATGGCGGCGCGCACTGGGCTCGAATCAGCGACGACATGACGCGCGAGAATCCCGGTGCGCCGCCGAACCTCGACGCCGCCACCGCCGCCGACGTGCCGCCGCAATCCAAACGGCTCGGGGTCATCTACACCATCGCGCCGTCGCCGGTGAAGGCGCCGCTCCTCTGGATCGGCACCGACGACGGCTACGTCCACGTGACGCAGGATGACGGCAAAACCTGGACGAATGTGACGCCGCGCGAGCTCAACGCCTGGAGCAAGATCGTCATGCTCGAGGCCTCGCACTTCGACGCCAACGAAGCCTACGCGGCAGTCGATCGGCACCGGCTCGAGGACAACGAGCCATATCTCTACCGCACCCGGGATGCCGGCAAGACGTGGCAGAAGATCACCGCCGGTCTTCCCGCTGGCGTCTACATGCAGACGGTGAAGGAGGATCCCGGGCGACGCGGCCTGCTCGTTGCGGGCACAGAGCTCGGAGTGTTCGTCTCGTTCAACGACGGGGATCAGTGGCAGCCGTTGCAGTTGAACCTGCCGCCGGTGTCGATGCGCGATCTCGCCTTTCACAACACCGATCTCATCGTCGCCACACACGGGCGCGGATTCTGGGTGCTCGACGACATCAGCGCCCTGCGCCAGGCGGCCGACGTCGGCGCCGCCGATGCGCACCTGTTCAAGCCGGCCGATGCCATCATCCTTCCGCCGGCGACAGACAGTGGCACGCCGACGCAGAAGGACGAGCCGGAGGCGGAAAACCCGCCGATTGGAGCGATCGTCGACTACTACCTGAAGACGGCGGCCGCCGGGCCGCTGACAATCGAGATCGTGAACGCGAGCGGCGCCACGGTTCGCCACTTCTCCAGCGCGGACCCGGCGCCGGTCGTGGATCCAGGCACGCTGGCCGTGAACGCCATCTGGCAGCGCGCCCAGAATCCGCCGTCGGCGGCGGCCGGGATGCATCGCTTCGTCTGGGATCTCCGTCCCGAACCGCCGCCAGGCGGTCGCGGACGGGGAGGCCGCGGCGGCGGTGGAGGCGGCGGGCGTGGGGGATTGCCGCCGGTCGCTCCCGGCTCGTTCTCGGTCAAGCTGACGGTGAACGGTCAGAGCTACACGCAACCGCTGATGGTGAAACCCGATCCCCGGGACCATCAGTAGTGTCCGGCGTCAGCCGGACCTATCGGTAGTGTCCGGCGTCAGCCGGACCTGTTGCTAGTGTCCGGGTCAGCCGGACCTGTTGGTAGTGTCCGGCGTCAGCCGGACCTGTTGCTAGTGTCCGGGTCAGCCGGACCTGTTGGTAGTGTCCGGCGTCAGCCGAACCTGTTGGTAGTGTCCGGCTTCAGCCGGACCTACCGGCGGAATCCAAAAGTCGCTGTGTGAGCGCGCATGAGTGAACTGAGCTGGGGTTGGATCGCGCTGATGGCGACCGCGCCTCCCGTGCTCGGGCTGCTCGTGGCGTATCCCTGCTGGACCAGGCGTCAGCCGATTCTCGGCAATCTCGCGGGCACGGCGGTGATCTTCGGCGCGGCGCTGGCGCTGATTCTGCGGGAGTCCGCCGAACTGGACGCCATCGGCCGTCGCTGTCTCGACGCCGGCTACTACTGCTTTCCATCGCCCAGCGCCTTCGCACGCTACGCGATCTATGCGTTCATGGCGCTGTTCGAGGTGTTCGCGCTGTTCACGGCCAGCCTCGGGGTGGAGGATCGGATCCGCCGCAGCGGATCGGATCCCGAGTGGCGATGAGTGAAGGCTTGGGTAGTGTCCGGCTTCAGCCGGACAGTGCGGACTGCACGCGGCCGATTTCAGCGCGCAGGCGCTTGATATCGACCGGCTTCGACACATAGCCGTCCATTCCCGCTGCGAGGCAGCGTTCCCGGTCGCCGACCATGGCATTGGCGGTGAGCGCGATGATCGGCAGGTGCGCGCTGCTGGTGCGCTCGCGCGCCCTGATCCGGGCAGTGGCCTCGAAGCCGTCCATTTCCGGCATCTGCAGATCCATCAGCACCAGATCGAAGTCGTTCTCGTCGAGCGCCTGCAGCGCGACGCGACCGTTGCCGGCGATGCGGACGGTGTGTCCCTCCTTCTCGAGCAGGCGTACCGTCAGCAGCTGGTTGACCGGGTTGTCTTCGGCCACCAGCACCCTCAGCTGCACCCGCTCGGCGTGGTCAGGGTCGATGTGAATCGCGAGCTCGGCGGCGTCGGAGCGCACGCCGATCTTCACGGTGAAATGAAATGCCGAGCCGCGCTCCGGCTGGCTCTCCAGCCAGAGGCGGCCGCCCATCATCTCGACGAAGCGCCGCGAGATGGTGAGTCCGAGTCCGGTGCCGCCGTGGCTGCGGGCGGTCGAGCCGTCGGCCTGCGTGAACGCCTCGAAGATCGCCGCCTGGCGCTCTGCCGGCACGCCGATGCCGGTGTCGGCGACGGTGATGTGAAGCAGCGCCTCGTCGCCGATGCGTTCTTCCACGTCGACGATCACGATCACGCGCCCCTGCTCGGTGAACTTGAGCGCGTTGCCGACCAGGTTGATCAGCACCTGCTGCAGCCGCATCCAGTCGCCGACCACGTGATTGGGCACGTCGGGCGTGACGTCGCAGCGCAGGGTCAGCCCCTTTTCATCGGCACGGAACGCCAGCGTCCGCATGAAGCGCGCGAGCTGTTCCCGCAGCTCGAACGGCATCGGCTCGAGGCTCATGCGGCCGGCCTCGATCTTCGAGACGTCGAGGATGTCGTTGATGACGCGCAACAGCGACTCGGCAGAGGTGCGGACCAGCAGCAACGACTCACGCTGCTCCGCGCTCATCTCGGTGTCGAGCAGCAGGCCGGTCAGGCCGATGATGCCGTTCATGGGGGTGCGAATCTCATGGCTCATGTTCGCCAGGAACTCGCTCTTGGTCCGGTTCGACTCCTCGGCCTGCTGTCGCGCTTCGTCGAGCTCACGGGACTGCAGCTGCAGCCGCGCCACCGTGTCGCGCGCGAACCGGATCGCGTCCACCATCTTGGCGCGCAGGCGCTCGGCCGTGCGCGCGGTCAGCGACACGTACAGGTTCGCGCCGTAGAGGATCAGCAGCTTGAAGAATTCTTCCGGCCACGAAATCGCCCGGTGTTCGACCAGGCCGAGATAGACGACCAGGGCCAGGTAGCTGACCACGGCGATGTGGCTGAAACCGAGCGCGCGCTTGAACGTCGTGTTGGTCTGATCGGCAACCCGGATGTAGAGCAGGAAGAACAGCCAGCTGTTCTCGGCGCCGGTCTGGTAGATGACCCAGACGAACGCCGGAATGTCGAGGGCGAGAAACAGCGTGCCGAGATTGACGAACGGTTTGGCGCGCTCGAAGTAGAGATGCAGGACGAGCCACGAGGCCAGCGCGTACACCAGCAGCACCACGCCGATCCTGATCGGCACCTGCCAGTCGGGCTGTGCGGTCGAGAAGACTTCGTGCAGCACCACCAGGATCGTCAGGATGACAAACCCGAGAATGCGGAGGCGAGGGACGTCGACGAGATGAAAGCGCCGCTCGCGTGAGCGCTTATCGGCCACGGTCGTCTCCGGGTCGAGAAGGAAGCGGGATTCCAGCGCCTCGTCCACGGCTCATCATAGCTCCGGGATGCTAGACTCGACCGAGCGATGGCTGTTGCCGCTGCGGCGCCGGGACCGAGGCTTTCCCTCCGTTCATCGTTGATCTATCGCCCCGGCGGGGCGAACCCCCTCGATTTTTTCATGAACCTGACGCGGACCTACGGCGACGTCAGCTCGTACCGGATGGCGGGGGAGCAGCTGTTTCTGGTCAACGAGCCGCGGCTGATTCGCGACGTGCTGGTCACGCACAACCGGAACTTCACCAAGAGCCGGGGCCTCGAGCGCAGCCGGCGGCTGCTCGGCCGCGGCCTGCTGACCAGCGAGGGCGCCGTCCACCTGCGGCAGCGCCGCCTGATGCAGCCCGCTTTTCACCGCGATCGCATCGCCGGCTACGGCGCCGCGATGGTCGGCTACGCCGATCGGATGCGGCGCAGCTGGACGGACGGGGCCACCCTCGACATCGCCCGGGAGATGAACCGGCTCACGCTCTCGATCGTCGGCAAGACGCTGTTCGACGTCGACGTCGAGCAGCAGGCGGCGGCGGTCGGCGAGGCGCTGACCGCGGTGATGGAATCGTTCTGGATGATGATGCTGCCGTTCGCCGAGCTGCTCGAGCGGCTGCCGGTGCCGAAGCTCCGTCGCGCGCGGATGGCGCGGGCGCGCCTCGACGCGATCATCTTCGGCATGATTGCGGACCGCCGCGCCAGCGGTCGAGATCACGGCGATCTGCTGTCGACGCTGCTGTCCGCGCAGGACGAGGACGAAGGCGGCGGCATGACCGATCAGCAGGTGCGCGACGAGGCGATGACGATTTTTCTCGCCGGGCACGAGACCACTGCGAACGCGCTCACCTGGACCTGGTATCTGCTCAGCGGGGCGCCCGAGGTCGAGGCGAAGCTGCACGATGAGGTCGCCCGCGTGCTGCAGGGACGCCTGCCCGGCGTGGCCGATCTGGCGTCGCTGCCGTACGTCGAGCGCGTGGTCACCGAGTCGATGCGGCTCTACCCGCCGGCCTGGATCATCGGCCGCCGCGCCATCGACGAGTACCGCCTCGGCGAGTTCGTCGTACCGCCGCGGGCGATCCTGGTGATGAGCCCGTATGTCATGCACCGTGATTCGCGCTTCTACACCGAAGCCGGACGGTTCGATCCCGACCGCTGGACGCCCGAATTTCGCGCCGCGCTGCCCAGGTTCGCCTACTTCCCGTTCGGAGGCGGGCCGCGCCAGTGTATCGGCGAGTCGTTCGCGTGGATGGAGTTGATCCTGCTGGTCGCGACGATCTCGCAGCAGTGGCGCCTGCGGCTCGTGCCGGGCCACCCCGTGGTTCCGCAGCCCCTGATCACGCTGCGCACGAAGCACGGCATGCGGGTGTCGGTGGAGGGAAAGGCGGGGAAGATTTGAGGATCTGAGGATCTGAGGATCTGAGGATGTGAGGATGTGAGGATGTGGGAGGGCAGCGAATGGTCGTGACAGCGTGAAGCCGGGCGTTCGCCGGGTGCTCGAGACGGCGCTCGATTGCGGCGATCTGCCGCGCAGCGCCTTGTTCTATACGAGCCTGCTCGGGCTCGAGCCGATGGTCGAGATGGAGCGTCTGGTGGCGATCGACGCCGGCGAAGGTACCGTCCTGCTGCTGTTTCAGAAAGGCGCGGCCTCGTCGGTCACGTTACCGGGCGGCCTGGTGCCGGCGCACGAATCCGGCGGGCCGGGCCACCTCGCCTTTGCCATCGACGCCGAGGCACTTCCGGGCTGGGAGGCGCGCCTGGCCGACCTTCACATCGCCATCGAGAGCCGCGTGACGTGGGAGCGCGGCGGCGTCAGCCTCTATTTCCGCGATCCCGACGACCGCTTGTTGGAGCTCGCGACGCCCGGCCTGTGGCCATCCTACTGACCGGGCGCCGCAGGCAGGCGGCTGCTCTTCTGAGCGCACTCGCGCTCTCCGGCGTGGCGTGCCAACGGCTGACCGGCGACTCGGCGTCGCGGATCGTGCACGCTGTCCGCGACGGCGCCGATCGGCTCGAGCGGTCCGGCAGCGACACGATTGTGCTGAGTGTGGCCGCGCGGTCGTGGCCCGGCGGCTGCCCGGACGGTTATCGCGTGGAGTGGCGCGCCGATTCCGATCGACTGCCGGGACTCGGCGTCATCTGCACCACCGGTACGCGAGGCTATGCCACCATCGACTATCGACGGTTTGTCAGGATCCCCAGGGCGCTGAACGTGGTGAAAGAAAAAGGGGAGCCGGCGACGATTGCGCTGCGCAAGCAGGCTGACGGCACGATTGCGGTCGTCGAGTTGAGGTAGACGATCGACGTTCGACTCCCCGGTATAATCCTCGCCAATGGCGAACCCCAAGCACATCGTCGTCACCGGCGCGAGCAGCGGCATCGGCGCTGCGCTTGCCGTGCAGCTGGGCGCCGCCGGCCACCGCGTGGCGTTGGCGGCGCGACGCGAGCGCGAGCTGCAGGCGGTTGCCGTTGGCGCCGGCAGCGGTGCCATCGCCGTGCCGACCGACGTGACCAGGCGAGACGAGGTCAACCGGTTGCGCGATCGCGCCATCGAGGCGTTCGGCCACGTCGACGTCTGGGTGAACAACGCCGGCCGCGGCATCAACCGGCCGGTGCTCGAGCTCACCGACGACGAGCTCGATCTCATGATGCTCGTCAACGTGAAGTCGGCGCTGTACGGCATGCAGGCGATCGCGCCGCATTTCGCCGCTCGCGGCCGCGGTCAGATCGTCAACGTCTCGTCGTTCCTCAGCCGCGTGCCGTTCGCGACATTCCGTTCGGGCTACAACGCCGCGAAGGCGGCGCTCAACGCGCTCACCGCCAACGCCCGCGTCGACCTCGCGCGTGCTCATCCAGGCATCCAGGTCACGCTGGTGATGCCGGGCCTGGTGCGCACCGAGTTCCAGCGCAATGCCCTCGGCGGCTCGCCGCCGATGCCGTTCGCGGAGGCCCAGCCGGTCGACGCGGCGGTCGCGGCGATCGTGGACGCCATCGCCAACCCGGTGGCCGAGATCTACACCAATCCTCACCACGCAGAAGTGGTCCAGAGCTATTTTCAGGACGTCGGCGCGTTCGAGCGCCGGGCAGTCACACGAGGGTGACGGGCATGTTCGAGGTGACCCAGCGCGGGCGCGTGGCCGTGCTCCGGATGACGTACGGCAAGGCCAACGCCATGGACCTGGAGTTCTGCCGGGCACTGACGGCGCAGGTGCACGCATGCCTGCAGTCACCGGCCGGCGCGCTGGTCATCACCGGACAGGGCCGGATGTTTTCGGCCGGCGTCGATCTGCCGCGGCTGGTGGCGGGCGCCGCCGCCTACGCGCGCGAGTTCGTGCCGGCGATGAACCACGCGTTCGAGACGCTGTTCGCGTGTGCCAAGCCGCTGGTGGCCGCCGTCAATGGTCATGCCATCGCCGGCGGCTGCGTCATGGCGTGCTGCGCGGACTATCGCATCATGGCGCGCGGCAATGGGCGGATCGGGATCCCCGAACTGCTGGTGGGGGTGCCCTTTCCGCTGGTGCCTCTCGAGATCGTCCGCTTCGCGACGCCGCCCCAGCATGTGCAAGCCCTCATGTATCGCGGCTCGACGTTGGCTGCCGACGAGGCGCTGAGATACGGGCTGATCGATGCCGTCGCCGATCCTGAGCCGATGCTGGAGGACGCGGTGGCAGTCGCCGAACAGCTCGCGGCCATCCCGTTCGAAGCGTTTCACCTGACCAAACGTCTGTTGCGCGAGCCGGCGATTCGCCAGATGCAGCAGGGCGGCGTAGCGGACTCGCTGGTGCAGGACGCCTGGGCGGGTGAGACGGTGCGATCGGCGGTGCGCGACTATGTCGCGCGTACGCTCAGGCGATGACCGCCGCAGCGCGGATCCGCAGGGCACGATCGTCAACTGGTGAAGCGGACGGCGACGCGTGATCGCCCCGAAGAAGTTGATCGCACCGCTCGAGGCCACATCGGAGCTTGCTGTACGATATGGCCAGTGCCCACCGCCGATGCCATCAGAAATCGGCAGCGCTTTCTTGATCCGAGGAGACCACCGACATGAGCCAATCCGGTAATGCGAGCGCTATCAGTCCCGAACGCATCCTCCAGACCGGCCTGGCGTTCTGGGCATCCAAGACGCTGTTGAGCGCCGTTGAGCTCGAAGTCTTCACGAAGCTGACCGAGAAGCCGGCGACCGCCGAGGAGCTGCGACAGCGCACCGGCCTGCACCAGCGATCCGCGCTCGACTTCTTCGACGCCCTCGTCTCGCTCGGCTTCCTGCAGCGCAATGCCGGCGTCTACGCGAACACGCCGGAGACGGAGCTCTTTCTCGACAAGCGAAAACCCTCGTACGTGGGCGGCATCCTCGAAATGGCCAACCAACGCCTGTTCGGGTTCTGGAACCACTTGACGGAGGGACTGCGCACTGGCGAGCCGCAGAACGAGACCAGAGACGGCGGGCCGTCGCCGTTTGCGACGCTGTATGCCGACCCCGCACGCCTGCGCTCATTCCTGGCGGCGATGTCGGGTATCAGCCGCGCCGCCAACATGACCATCGCGAGGCAATTCCCGTGGCAGTCGTATTCGACATTCATCGACGCCGGCACGGCCCAGGGCGATCTGGCGGTGCAGGTCGCGCTCGCGAATCCGCATCTGAAGGGAACGGGTCTCGACCTGCCGGTGGTGCAGCCGGTATTCGAGGAGTACGCGGCCAACAACGGGGTCGCCGATCGCGTCGCGTTCGCCGCGGTGGACTTCTTCAGCGGCCCGCTGCCGAAAGCCGACGTGGTGATGATGGGGCACATCCTGCACGACTGGGACCTGGCGCAGAAGAAGATGTTGGTGCGCAAGGCCTTCGACGCGCTGCCACCGGGCGGCGCCTTCATCGCTTACGATGCGATCATCGACGACGACCGGCGGCAGAATGCCTTCGGGCTGCTGATGAGCCTGAACATGCTGGTCGAGACGCCGGCCGGTTTCGACTACACCGGAGCCGATTGCATGGGCTGGATGAAGGAGGCGGGCTTCACCCGGACGAGGGTCGAGCACCTGCTCGGCCCTGACTCGATGGTGATCGGCATCAAGTAAAGACGCCCGACCGAGGCTTCGAGGTCGCGCATATGTCCATTCTAGGCCTTCATCACGTCACCGCGACAGTCGACGACGCGCAGGACGATCTCGACTTCTGCCTGACCGGTCTCGGCCTCCGTCTCGTCAAGAAGACGGTCAACTTCGACAACCATCACGTCTACCACTTTTACTACGGCGACCGGCACGGATCGCCAGGCACGATCTGGACGACCTTCCCGTACCAGGGTCGCGGTGTGCCGGTCGGCAACAAGGGCGCAGGCCAGGTGACCGTGACGTCGTTGTCCGTGCCGAACGGCTCACTCGCGGTGTGGCGGACGCGTCTGGCCGCTCAGGCCATCGCGGTGACCGATCTGCCAGCGCGGTTCGGCGAACCGGTGATCCGCTTCGCCGATCGATCCGGGATCACCTTCGAGCTGATTGCCACTGACCACGATTCCCGCGCGCCCTGGGTCGCCACCGGCTTCGATGCCGCCGATGCCGTTCGTGGCCTGCACAGCGTGACGCTGGTGGTCCGCGATGCCGGCAAGACCATCGATCTGATGAAACGCCTTCTGGACTACGTCGTCATCGACGAGGGGGAGAGCCGCATCCGCCTCGCGGTCAACGGCGGCGGCCCTGGCAAAATGATCGACATCGCGGAGCATCCAGACGCCGAGGCGGCGATGAACGGGTTGGGCACCGTCCATCACGTGGCGATGGCAGTGGCCACGGCCGAGGAGCAGCTGCGCCTGCGCAAGGAACTGCTGCGCTACGGCTGCAAGGTCACCGAGGTGCGCGATCGTTGCTATTTCCACTCGATCTATTTTCGCGAGCCCGGCGGCGTGCTGTTCGAAGTGGCGACCATCCAACCGGGCTTCGCGGTGGACGAGGCGCCGGCGCGGCTCGGCCAGGAGTTGAAGCTGCCGCCATGGGAAGAACAGTACCGCGCCGAGATCGAGCGCGGCCTGGCATCGGTGAGGTACTGATGGTCGTCCTCGACGAAGCCGCGGCGCCGTTGTTCGTGATGCCGTTTTCTTCGCGATCCCTGTATCTACGACTTCGGGATTGAGGAGATCGCGTCGCTCAACGGCCCATCCAGCTCCTGGTAGACCCGATGCAGGTACCAGTCGACCAGCTGCACTTTGAAGGCATCGTTGAGTTGCGGCCGGTCGCCAGTGATCGAGATCATCAGATTGCGGAGGCCGGGGAAGATCGCGTCCCTGGCCTGGTCCGCGGTCAGGCCTCTTGTCTTCGCGGCCTTCCCTTCCCGCAACAGCACCCGAAACACCCCCATCGTCGCATGCAGCAGCGCCTTGCCGTGAAGCGCCGCGCCATGGCCCGTAACGATCGTGGTGGCATCGAGCGCGTCCACCTTCTCGAGCACGCGCAGCCATTCGGTGGGAAAGCCGCTGAGAGCGAACGTGATGGGGTTCACGATCAGATCGCCGAGCAAGAGCATTTTCTCCCGGGGCAGGTAGACGAACGTATCACCTGGCGTGACGCCACGGCCGTAGTTCAAGACCTCGACGTGGCGCTCGCCGAGTTCGACCGTCAGCCGGTCGGAGAAGGTGACGTTGGGCAACACCAGGTGAACGTTCCTCTTCTGCTCGAAGAACGCCCTGTCCGCGTCGAGGAGCGGCTTGAGGTTCGGCGTCTCGGCCGCCCGCCTTTCCAACGTCTGAATGTAGCCGGGGAGTTGCTCCTCCAGGAAGGGCCGGTTGAAAGCCAGCGCCGGCCCCATCATCAGCTGCCGGTTCTTCTCGTGCGAGACGACGCGCACGTCGGGGAAAGCCTGCTGATAGGTCTCGGTTCCGTACCAGTGGTCCCAATGCCAGTGCGAATTGACGATCCAGCGGACCGGCTGATCCGTGATGGTTCGGATTTCCGCCAGCACCGCCGCCGACGCGGCCGGCGTGCCGTTGGTATCGAAGACGAGGACGCCATCGCGCGAGGTGATGACGATCGAATTGCCGTCGAGGCCAACGTCGCCGTAGCCGGGCCGACTGAATAGAAAGATGCCTGGAGCCAGCTCGGTCCGCGTCGGCTCGATCGGAGGCTGTGCTGCCGACGTGAGCGCCAGCAGACACAGTCCCGACACAATCGCGATTCGTGCACGTCTCTGAACGTCGTTCATGAGCGGCTACGATACGCGCGATCGCCTGTCCGAGTGCGAGACACGAAGCGTCCGAAAATGGAAAAGCGGGCGCTCCTCATCGGAGCGCCCGCTCATTTCTAATTTCTACTTAGCTTCTAACTTTAAGAACGGGCATGGGAACCCAGGGCGGACAAGGTCCGCCCTGAAAGGAATCAGATCAAGTTACGGAAGTTTGAATGCGAGGAGCTCGCCACTGTACGACGCGCCGCTGATTGCGACCACGATGTATTGTTTACCGTTGTAAAAATATGTCATCGGCGAGCCGGTCTGCGGCGCCGGCATATAGACCGCTCCGACGTCCGCACCGGTCGCCTTGTCATACGCGCGCAGCATCGCGCCGCGCTGTCCGTTCGACGTGGTCGCGAAGCCGCCTTCACCCGCAATCAACAGATTCTTGGTCACCAGCACACCGATGCGGCCAGGACGCCCGGTGCGCGGGATGTCCATCCCTTTCAACGCCGGATGGTTCTTGACGTTGTCGGGCGTGTCGCCGTGCGCGATTTGCCAGCTGATGTCGCCCTTGTTGAGATCGATCGCCGTGATCCTCCCATAGGGCGGCTTGATCAACGGCAGCCCTTCGACCGACAGCGCACCGCCTCGGCCACCCGGGGCCGCGCCGCGCCCGCCGGCCGCCGCCGGGCCGCGGCCACCACCGGCTGCACTCGCAGGCGGCTGGTTGCTCGCCGGCCCCGCGCTCTCGCTGCGCGTCTGTACCGGAGGGGCGTTGGCGCGCGCGACGCCGAGCACGTAGCCGAAATCGGACTTCGCCGGATCGGGCTGAACCAGACCGAGCGCCGACGGCGCCGTCACCGAATAGACGTACAACTGATTGGTTTCCGGATCGAGTGCGCCGCCCTGCCAGTTCGCGCCGCCGGTGACCGACGGCATGACCAGCGTGCCCAGCGGTCCATTGACGTTGCTCACGACCGGCGGCGTGAAGATCGGGCCGATCTTGTAGCGAGACAACAGCTTCAACCCTTCGGCGTGCAATTCCGGCGTGAAGTCGATCACGTCGTCGGGCGAAACGCCCTGGCGATCGAAGGCGGGAGGTTTGGTGACGAACGGCTGCGTCGGCGAGTACCACTCGCCCGGCACCGTTCCCTTTTCCACCGGACGTTCTTCGATCGGCCAGACCGGCTGACCGTTGGTCCGATCGAACACGTAGACCCAGCCCTGTTTCGTGATCTGCGCCAGCGCCTTGATTTTCCTGCCGTCGACGGTGATGTCGGCAAGAATCGGCGCGCACGGGATGTCCATGTCCCAGATGCCGTGGTGCACGAGCTGGTAGTCCCACTTGCGCACGCCGGTCTTGAGGTCGAGCGCGACCACGCTCTCGCCGAACAGCCCGTTGCCGGGCCGGTTGCCGCCGTAATAATCGCCGGTAGGCAGTTCCACCGGCAGGTAGACCATATTGAGCTCTTCGTCGATGGTCATCTGCGCCCAGACACCGGCGTTGCCGGTGTAGGCCCACGAGTCCTTCTCCCAGGTATTGTTGCCGAACTCGCCGGGTGCCGGGATGGTGTGGAAGATCCACAATCGCTTGCCGGTGCGCGCGTCGTATCCGCGGACGAACCCCTTTTCGTGGTTCTTGCTCTTCGGCGCGCTGCCCTCGAGATGCGCCGCGCCGACCACGATGACGTCTTTGGCGATGATGGGGGTCGCGTGCAGGCCAAACTCGCCGGTGATCGGATCGACCGGCTGATCGTCGTCCGTCTTCAGATCGACGATGCCGTTCTTGCCGAAGCCGATGGCCGGCGCGCCGGTCCTGGCGTCGAGCGCGACCATTTCGTATCCCGGCGTCACGTAGACGATGCGCGCGCCCTGGCCGTTCGAACCGGGCCAGTAGGCGAGCCCGCGGCCCGAGAGCAGCCGCGGCGCCGACTCGCCGCGCTTGCCTTCGTTCTCGCTGTGCATCCACTTCATCTCGCCGGTGACGGCATCGAGGGCGACGACGGCGCGGCGGGTTCCGGCCGTGGTGTAGACGGCGCCGTCGACCATGAGCGGCGTCGCCTGGAAGTTGAATTCGGGCCGCGGCCCCATCGCATCGGTCTTGAAGCGCCAGGCGATCTCGAGCTTGTTGAAGTTGTCTTTGGTGATCTGGTCGAGCGGCGAGTACCCGTGTGCTGGCCAGGGTCGCGCCGTAGGTCGTCCATTCGGCGCCGGCTGGTTTGGACTGACCTCGCAGCACGGCAGCCCCGGCGAGCAGCACGAAGGCAACGACCATGCGGATTGTTCTGTGACCCATGCGCGGCATCATATCGCGATTTGCGCCGGCGCCCACCGGCTACCTCCACCTGGGACACGTCGTGAACGCGGTGCTGGTGTGGAAGGAGGCGAGGGCGCGCGGCGGTCGGGTGCTGTTGCGGATCGAGGATCACGATCGGCAGCGCAGCCGCCGCCATTTCGAGACCGCGATGCTCGAGGATCTGGCGTGGCTTGGCTTCGCAGCGGACGCGGCGCCGGTGCGTCAGAGCGAGCGCGGCGCCATCTACCAGTCGGCGCTCGACCGGCTCCGCCAGCGGGGGCGGGTCTACGGGTGCGACTGTTCGCGGGCGGGCATCGCGGCGGCGCAGAGCGCCGATCTCGCGTCGCCGGTTCACCATCGCGATTCGAGCGATTCTGACAAGGCCGGCCGGGATCCAGCCGGCGAACTGCGGTACCCGGGAACGTGTCGCGACCGCGGCATCGCCGCCGCCCCCGGTGTCGGACTTCGCGTCCGTCTGGAGCCCTCGGTTGAGCGATTCACCGATCTCCGTCTCGGTCCTCAGGAGCAGCGGCCGTCCGAGCAATGCGGCGATCTGCTGGCGCGCGACCGCGACGGCAACTGGACCTACCAGTTCGCCGCCGCCGTCGACGACTACGTGCAAGCAGTGACGCTGGTGGTGCGCGGCATCGATCTGCTGGCGTCTACCGGCCGGCAGATTCAGCTCGCGCGGCTGCTGGGCCGGGAGGAACCGCCCGCGTTCTTGCACCACGCGTTGATCATGAAATCGCCCACGCAAAAGCTCAGCAAATCGGACGAGGACACTGGCATCCGCCAGCTGCGCGCGATGGGATGGACGGCGGCAGAGGTGATCGACACGGCGATGGCGGCGCTAGACGACCACGAAAGGCACGACGAGTAGCCACGTGCGGCGGGCCGGCGGTTTCAATCGTCCTCCCGATTCGTCCTTGCTCGTTGTGAATCCGTTCGCTCCGTACCCTTCCGTTCCCGTATCATTCCGGTCATGCATACCATGCTGCTGGCCGCGCTCCTGGTCTCGGGTGCCGCGGCGGCCGATCACGGTGACTGCACACAGCTCACGCAACTGAAACTGCCCGACGTCAGGATCACCGAGGCCACCGCCGTGGCCGCCGGCACCGGCGCGATCCGGGTCGCGCACTGCCGCGTCGCCGGCGTCATCGGCACCGAGATCAAATTCTCGCTGCTGCTGCCCGAGCAGTGGAACCACAAGTTCCTGATGGGCGGCGGCGGTGGATTCGTCGGCTCGGTCCAGAATCAGGCACAGTTCGTCGTCAACGACGGCTATGCGACCGCGGGGACCGACACCGGCCATCAGGGTGGCGTCACCGATGCCTCGTGGGCGCTCAACAACGAAGAGCGGCGCCTCAACTACGGCTACCTGGCAGTGCACCGGACCGCGGAGACGGCGAAAGCGATCCTGCGCCGCTACTATGGCGCCAACGAAACGCGCGCATACTTCTCCGGCTGTTCCAATGGCGGGCGCCAGGGCCTCATGGAGGCGCAGCGTTACCCGGACGACTTCGACGGCATCGTGGCCGGCGCGCCGGCGGCCGACTTCACCGCCATCGGAGCGCAGTTCCTCAAGGACGTGCGCGCGCAGTTTCCCGATCCGAAGAACCTTGCGCCGGTGCTGCCGGCCGACACGCTGCGCTCGATCGCGTCGCAGATTCTCGACCGCTGCGATGCCATCGACGGTGTGAAGGACGGCGTTCTCGACGATCCGCGCCGGTGCAGGATCGACGTGTCCACTTTTACCGGGTTGACCCCGGCGCAGCTGACGGCGCTCGAGGCGATCTATGCCCCGACCCGCGCCGGCGGCGACACCGTGTTTCCCGGTCAGCCGTTCGGCGGCGAAGGCGAGGTGGCCGGCTGGCCCGCGTGGATTTCTGGCGCCGCCCCGCGCGAGGGGCAGCCCGCCGCGCCGAGCCTGCGGTACTCCTTCGCCACCCAGCTGTTCAAGTATCTGGTCTTCAACGATCCGGACTGGGATTACACCAAGTACGACCTCTCGACCTGGCGGTCGGACACCAGGCGCACCGCGGCGTTCCTCAACGCGACCAGCTCCGACCTCGAGGCGTTCAACGCCAAAGGCCACAAGCTGCTGCTCTGGCACGGATGGGCCGACGCCGGGCTTTCGCCGCTCGGCACCATTCGATACTTCGATTCGGTCAGGTCGCGCGATGCCAAGGCGAGCGATTACATGCGGATGTTCCTGCTGCCTGGCGTGCTGCACTGCGGCGGCGGGCCGGGTCCGGACAACGCCGACTGGGCGGCGGCGATCGACGGCTGGGTCGAGACCGGTAGGGCGCCCGAGCGGATCATCGCCCAGAAGGGCACCGGCGCGAACGTGACGCGCACCCGTCCGCTTTGCTCCTATCCGCAGCGCGCCGTTTACGTCGGCACCGGGAGCACGGATCAGGCCGACAACTTCGTGTGCAAGCCGTAGTCATGCGGCGGGCCGCGATCCTGCTGGCGGCGGCGGCGCTGTCGAGCGCGACCCTGGAAGTGGTCGCGGCGCCGCCGTCACTGAAGCGCAGCGTCGATGCGGCCACCGACGCCTGGGAGCGCGGCGACTACCGCGCGGCGTTGAGCGGCTACCTCCAGGTGGCGGCCGCCCCGGGCGGCGACGCCTTTCTCGAGCCGATCGCGCTGACCACCGGCGAGCTGTTCCAGAGCCGCGAGCTGACCTCCGACGGCCGGGCGCCACGATTCAGCTCGGACGGCCGCTACATCGTGTATGAAACCGGCCTCGAGACGTCGCGGCGAACCCGCATCCTGCGCAACGACACGGCCCTGACGCCGGTGGCCGATCTGCCCGGCGTGTCGGCGACCTTTTCGTCGACGCTCAACCAGGTCGCCTACCTGAAGATTCCCGACATCGACGAGATCCGTCGCGCCGCGGCGGCGATCGAACAGGCGTCGCTGACCGCGCAGAACCGCAGTCGGTTGACGCAGATGCTGACCTGGCTGATTGCCCGGCACGCCGCGATCGTGACCCGCGACTTGCGCAGCGGCCGCGAAATGGAATTGCCCACGCCGGAGCTGTTGAAAACCGGTCTGGTGTTCAACGCGGATGGCCGTGAGCTCTACTTTCTCGGCGCCAGCGAGTCGCAGCCCGACCGCACCGATGTCTACGTGATCAGCGAGAACGCGCCCAAGCCGGTGCTGGCGGTGGACGCCGGGGGACTCAAGAGCGCACCGATCGTGGATCCGGCGGGCAAGGTGCTGCTCTACATGGTCCCGGCGCAGAATCCGCTGCGGCGGCCGGCACCCGCGGGGCAAGACGGCAGGAGCGATGGCGCCGCACGCGCCGGTGAAGCACCCGGGCAGGGTGGCGGACCGGCAGCAGCCGGCAGCGGGCGAGCCAGACCGGCCAACGCGCCGCCTCGATTTGCCCTCGTCGACATTGCGACGCGCCAGGTGTCGACGATCGTCGGCAGCGCGCCGTCGCTGTCGGCCGATGGGCGGACGCTGGCGTATATCGCGCGGGACGGCGCCGAGTACAGCCTGATGGCGGGTCCCACCACCGGACTGCAGGCGCCGGTCAAACGCACCACGCAGCGGCTCGACGCGCCGGCATGGTCCTCTGACGGTCGTCGTCTCGCCTACCAGATGATGCCGCGGGACGACTGGGAGATCTTCGTCGCCGATCGCGATGGCAAAAACGAACGTCAGGTGACGCACGAGATCCAGCACGATCTCCTGCCGCGTTTCCTCGGACCGGAGCGCCTGCTGGCGCTGGTCGGCGAGCCACGTCATCGCCGCTCGTATCTGTACGACCTGGAGACGGATCCGGCAAAAGCGCCCATTCGCCGGAGACTGTTTCACAACAACACGGTGCGGACGATCGCGCCTGAATACCAGTGGGCGGCGAGCCCGGACGGCCTGAAGGTCCTGATCGGCGCCGAGCGCGACGGCAACACCGTGTCGCCCGAGCGCGGCGTCTACCTGGTGGATCTGCAGAAGCGCATCACGAAATCCGACCTGATCGCGCGTTTGCGGACCGAACTGAAGGCGGAGTCCACTCTTCGCGCGATCGGCACCCGGATGTTCCAGCCGATCGCGGCCGAGGTCCGTCAGGTGCTGGCGCAGGAATCGGCATCGCGCATCTTCGGCTACGAAAAGGCGCTGTTCGACTTCGACTCCAAGAACATCGCGCGACCCGGCAACCGCAAGGCCTCGGAGTTTCTGTTCAACGCCTACTCATCGTTCGGGTACTCCCCTTCCTATCAATGGTTCGAGCCGCGCGCCGCGCTCGGCGGCAGGACCGCGAATGTCATCGCGACACTGCGCGGCACCGTCGATCCCGATCTCGTCTACGTCGTCAGCAGCCACTACGACTCGGTCGAGGCCGGACCTGGGGCAGACGACGACTCGTCGGGGACCGCGGCGCTGCTCGAGGCCGCGCGGGTTTTGGCGTACCACCCGTTGCCGGCAACCGTCGTGTTCGCGTCGTTTACGGGGGAGGAGGGCGGTCTGCTCGGCAGCCGGGAGTTCGTCCGCCGCGCCCTCGCCGCCCACACACGGGTCCTGGGCGCGCTGAACAACGATATGGTCGGTTGGACCAACGACGCGCGGCTGGACAACACGATTCGTTACTCCAATCCCGGCATCCGCGATATCCAGCATGGCGCGGCGATGCTGTTCACGCGCCTGATTACCTACGACGCCTTGTATTTCAAAGGCACCGACGCGATGTCGCTATACGATGGCTTCGGCGACGTCATCGGCGGCATCGGGTCGTATCCGGTGCTGGGCAGTCCGCATTACCATCAGGCGAGCGATCTGCTGGAGTTCGAGAATCACCAGCTCATCCTTGAAACGAGCAAGACCACGGTGGCGACGCTGATGCTGATGGCGTCCAGCCCGTCGCGGTTGACGAACCTGAGAGTCGACAGTTATGCCGGCGCGGTCGCTTCGGTGTCGTGGAAACCAAGCCCCGAGCAGGGCGTCACGTCGTACCGGGTGGCCTACGGTCCGCCGACCGATCCGCGGCGTCACCAGATGACCGTGACCCAGGCGAAGGCGACGCTGCCGCAGGTGGCGGCGGGCACCGTGGTGTCGGTGAAAGCCGTCAATGCGCGGGGGTTGGAGGGATGGGACTGGGCACGCACGATCGTAGGCGAACTACACGCAACGAGGATGACGCCATGAAGATGATACGCATGACGAACGCCGTGATCGCCGCCGCTGGCGCCGCGTCACTTCTATCGCTGACCGGCGGTGCCGCCGCCCCGAAATGCGACGCCGACAATGGCGGCCTCAAGCTGCCGCAGGGATTCTGCGCGGCGGTCGTCGCCCAGGACCTTGGACGCGCCCGCCATCTGGCGATTGCGCCCAACGGCGATGTCTACGCCTCGCTTCAGAGCGGCCGCGGTGGTGGCGGCGGAGTCGTGGCGCTGCGCGACACCGACGGCGACGGCAAACTGGACAAGCGCGAACCGTTCGGCACCGGCAGCGCCACCGGCGTCGCGCTGCGCAACGGCTACGTGTACTACGCGACGACCAACTCGATCGTCCGCCAGAAGCTGGGTGCGAACGAACTGGCGCCGTCTGGACCGGCCGAGACGATCGTGGAGGGACTGACCGATCGCCGCCAGCACGCCGACAAGGGCATCGCCTTCGACGGCAAGGGCGGCGTGTACGTCAACGTCGGCGCTCCGTCCAACGCCTGTCAGTTGCCCGACCGCCAGCCGAAGATCAAGGGTCAGGATCCATGTCAACTGCTCGACATCGCCGGCGGCATCTGGCGCTTCGACGAAAACAAGCTGGGCCAGAAACAGACCGACGGCAAGCGCTACGCGACCGGCCTGCGACAGATGCCCGGCCTGACGTGGCACGACAATTCGCTCTGGCTCACGATGCACAACCGCGACAGTCTGGACACGTTGTGGCCCGGACAATTCACCGCTGAGCAGAATGCGGAGTGGCCGGCCGAGTACTTGTTGAAGGTCGCCGATGGGTCGAACTTCGGCTGGCCGTATTGCTTCTACAGCAACGCTGAAGGTCATCTCGTCACCAACCCGGAGTACGGCGGCGACGGCAAAAAGACCGATCGCTGTGCCGCGTTCACGCCACCGACGGTGGCGTTCCCCGCGCACTGGGCGCCCAATGACCTGGTCTTCTACACCGGCACGCAGTTCCCCAAGAAGTACCAGGGCGGTGTGTTCGTGGCGTTCCACGGATCGTGGAATCGCGCGCCGCTGCCGATGGCCGGCTACAACGTGACCTTCGTGCCGTTCACGGGCGGCAAACCCGGCCAGCGCGAGGTGTTCGCCGACGGCTTCGCCGGCAAGACGCCGCTGATGGCTCCCAACGACGCGGTATCGCGCCCGGGCGGGCTCGCGGTCGGCCCCGATGGCTCGCTCTATATCACCGAGGACGTCAAGGGCAAGATCTGGCGCGTGATGTACAGGTAGGAAGATTGCAGATTTCAGAGGTCAGATTGCAGATTGGGAAGTCAGATTTCAGGTTGGAGACGCATTCAATCTGAACCTGAAATCTGCAATCTCAACGAGGTTGACATGACACGCATCCTGAACGGATTGATCATCGTGCTCGCATCGGCCGCCGCGGCGTCGGCGCAAGTCGCCAAACGTCCCTTGTCGCTGGACGATCTCGGCAAGATCAAGGAAGTGCGCGATCCCCAGTGCGCGCCCGACGGCAAAACGGTCGCCTTCACCGTCTCTCAGATCGACGTCAAGGAGGACAAGCCGGGCATCTCGCACATCTGGACCGTCGGTCTCGACGGACAGAACGAGCGGCAGGTGACGTCGAGCACCGAGAGTGAGGCGGCGCCGCGCTTCAGTCCGGATGGGAAATACCTGTCGTTCACCTCCTCGCGGCCGGGCAAGGCCAAGGGCAACCAGGTATGGCTGCTCGATCGCCGCGGCGGCGAGGCCGCCCAGCTGACCGAGGTCAAGGGGCGGCTGCAAAGCTACGAATGGTCGCCCGACTCGAAGCGCCTGGCGCTGGTGGTCGCCGATCCGGATCCGGATGCGAGCGACCCGCCCGACCCCAAGAAGCCGCCGAAGCCGATCGTCATCGATCGCTACAAGTTCAAGCAGGACGTCCAGGGCTACCTGCTGTCCGGGCGCCACACCTATATCTATCTGTTCGACCTCGCGACCAAATCATTCGAGCGGCTGACCAAGGGGAAGGCGGACGAGTCGTCTCCGTCATGGTCGCCCGACAGTTTGCGCCTCGCGTTCATGAGTAACCGCCACGAGGATCCCGATCGCGAGCCGTCGAGTCAGCTGTTCCTTGCCGACGCGAAACCCGGATCGGTGGAGAAGGCGCTGACGCCGGCGACCAGCCACGGTGGCCGCGGCAAGCCGGAGTGGAGCCCCGACGGCAAGTGGATTGCCCTGCTCGAAGGCGACGACAAGAAGTATGGCGCCTACGGCATGGAGCACCTCGCGCTGGTGGCGGCCGAAGGCTCCGGTTCGCCGCTGCGGGTGAAGGCGACCGAAGAGCTCGATCGCGGCGTCGGCTCGCCGCGCTTCAGCGCCGACGGCAACTCGATTACCGTGCTGGTCACCGACGACCAGTCCGTCTACCTGGCGCGCGTCACGCTCGCCACCAACCAGATCGAGCGCCTGATGCCCGCGCCAGTGGTGGCCTCGAGCGTCACCGTGTCCGCCGGCTGCACGGCGACCTTGTCAGGCGGCGACGCCAAGGCGACCGAGGTCTTTCGCGTCGATCCTGCGACCCACACGCTGACGCAGCTCTCGCACCAGAACGACGCGCTGTTTGCCGAACTCCAGTTCGGGGCGACAGAAACGGTCACCACCAGGAGCAAGGACGGCACCGAGGTTCACGGACTGCTGACCACTCCGGCCGGCTACGCCGCCGGCACCAGGATCCCGATGCTGCTGCGGATTCATGGCGGCCCGAACGGGCAGGATCAGCACAGCTTCGCGTTCGAGCGCCAGTGGTTCGCCGCCAACGGTTACGCGGTCCTCGCCGTGAACTATCGCGGCAGCGCCGGCCGCGGCGCCAAGTTCTCCAAGGCCATCTGGTCCGACTGGGGCCACTACGAAGTCGACGACCTGCAAGCGATGGTCGATCAGGTCGTGAAGATGGGCGTCGCCGATCCGAACAAGCTGGGGGTCGGCGGCTGGAGCTACGGCGGCATCCTCACCGATTACATGATCGCCAGCGATACCCGCTTCAAGGCGGCGACCAGCGGCGCCGGCACGGCGTTCACGGTCTCCTTCTATGGCACCGATCAGTACATCATCCAGTACCGACTACGAGATCGGCCCGCCCTGGGATCCCAAGGCGTGGGAAACCTATCAGAAGCTCTCGTATCCGTTCCTCCACGCCGATCGGATCAAGACGCCGACGCTGTTTCTCGGCGGCGAGAAGGACTTCAACGTCCCGGTCCAGGGCGGCCAGCAGATGTATCAGGCGCTGCGTAGCCTCAACATCGACACCCAGCTCGTGATCTACCCGAACGAGTTCCACGGCATCACACGCCCGAGCTACGTGCGCGATCGCTACGAGCGCTACCTCGCCTGGTACGATGCGCACATCAACGGCAAGAAGCCAACGGCGACGACAGCTCAATAGTCGGCGAATTTGCTAGCGGTGAAACCGTGCCACCAGCACCGCCTTGCCCAGCACGTGTCCGTCCATGGCGTTGACCACGGCGGTGCGGGTCGCGGCGGCCTGTTGCGGCGTGCCCTGCGGGACTTCGAGCTTGGTGTCGAGCGCGTAGAGCTCGAAGGTGTAGTGATGGTACGGGCCCGCCGGCGCGCCGGGGCCCATGTAGGCGTTACTGCGCAGGCTCACCTGACGGCTGCCATCGGGCAGTTCGCCCGCGGCCACGCCTTCCGCCAGGCCGGTGGCGGTTCCCGGGATGTTCCAGATCAGCCAGTGCGTGATATCCATCTTGGATCCCTTGGCGAGCACCGGTTCGGGATCGTGCATGAGCAGGACGAAGCTCTGGGTGCCCGCAGGCACCTGCGACCACTTCAGTTCGGGGGACACCGCGCTGGCTCCGGCGGCCATCGTGTACTTGTTCGGGATGACCCCGCCGTCCTCCCACGCCGTAGTCGTCATGATGAGCGGTGGATTGGCAGGACCTCGTCCACCCGCCGGCGGTTGCGCCGGCGGCGTCTGAGCCGCCACCTGTGCCACGCCCGCCACCAACCACGCCATCGCCGCCACGCAACCGACCAGCCGACCCGTCCGCATCTCTGTTGTCATATATGCCTCGCTCCTGAATGGATCATCGTAACCGACCCGGCACACGTATGGGACACTGAGCGGAGATGTGGATCCGGAAGCCGTGGATGAAATCGGGACCCGGATACGGCGGCTTCTATGCGAACGTGAACCCGGCGCCGACCAACTCCACCTTCCGCGATCAGTCGAACGAACGTCGTCTGGGCGAGTTCCTGATGCGGAAGACGCTGCCGTTCAACGGCTACGCCGATCAGGTGTCATCGCCCTACGCCGGCATGGATCTGCGCAAGAACTTCTGACGGGAAACCGCGTCACGACGGTCGCTGCGGTCCGGCCGGGACGACCAGGTACGGCTGATCGCGCAGCTCGCGGCTGAGCCGGGCGTGGCACTGCCGCCACAACTCGAAGCGTCTGCCGATGGTGTCGAGCAGCCGGGCCCTGGCAGGCGATGATTCCTGCACCGCGGCGCGGCTGTAAAAACCGGCGCCGAGCTCGGCGTACCAACGGATGTTGTGACGCCCGCACATCTGGTCGGCGAAGAAGCCGGCCAGGAGCAGGCATTGGGCGCCAGCCGTTTCCATCATCAGGCTGTCATTCAGCAGTGCCGGGTCGCAGACGAAGTGATCGAACACGGCGCTGAGGCTGGTTGGCGCCGGCCAGTCGAGATCCGCGTGCGTCGAGATCTGCGTGTAGTGCGCGAGCACGCTGGCGTTATAGAGGAGCTCCTGCCGCCCGGCCGTCGGCTCCGATACATCCCTGAGCGCCATAAAAAAGAACTCGAGCGCGTGCCGCTGATCAATCGCCAGCAGTTCCAGGAGTGGAGTCATGACACCTCCGTGGCTGTGTGTTCGGATTGCCAGCGACGGTACGCCGATCTTCCGCAATTGTACAGTTCATTCTTGCGTCATCGGAGCGTCACCGTTTCACGGCGCCGCCGCGCGGAGAAATGCCGAGGTGACGGGGACCCGTTGTTGCAGGCTCGCTGCACATTGGAGGAATGATGAGACACACAATCTGGACCGGAACATGTGCGGCGATCGTAAGCGTGGCGGCGGCCGGACTGTTGGCGCAGACACCCGCGCAGACGCCGGCGGCGCAGAGCCCCGCGTCCAACACCGACAAGAAGATCACGGTGACCGGATGTCTGAAGGCGGCGCCTCAGATGCCGGGCGATGTCGCCAGCGCCGCGACCGCCGGCACCACCGGCACCACCGCTGCTGGAGCGACCGGCGCGGCAACCGCCGGCACCACCGGGACGACGGCGGAAGCCAAGTTCATTTTGACCGGTGCCTCGGCGCAGGCGGCCGATGCCGCCAGCAGCGCGCAGACCTATCGGCTGATTGCCAATCCGAAAGCGTTGACCGAGCATGTCGGCAAGAAACTGGAAGTGACGGGAACCATCGATCCGACCAGCACCGCCGATCCGAAGGATCCATCGGCGTCCGCGCCGGCATTGAGAGTGGAGTCCGGCAAGATCGTCGCGGCGACCTGCTCGGAATAGCGTCACCGCCAGGGGCGAGACCGCGGTCTCGCCCCTGGTTCACACTCGCTGGCGGCTGCGCGTCGCGCCTGTTCTGCGCAAACGGTTCCGGTCGCCGAAGCACTAGCGGCGCGGGGATGGCCGGACGTACTATGCGGGCATGCAGGATCTTCGCTACGCCGTGCGCGTCCTGATGAAGAAGCCCGGCTTCACGGCAGTCGCCGTGCTGTCGCTCGCGCTTGGCATCGGCGCCAATACCGCGATCTTCACCGTGATCAACGCCGTCTTCCTGCACCCGCTGCCAATCGAGGATCCCTCGCGGGTGGTCGAATTGTTCACCCGCGACACCAAGACCGTGCAGAGCGGCAACTTCGCGCTGACCGCCAGCTCGCTGCAGAACTACGAGGACTATCGCGACCAGAACCTAGTGTTCACCGGCCTCGCCGGTTTTTTCACGTTCGGTCTGCAATGGACCAGGAACGGCGAGACGCAGGGCCTGCCCGCGACGCTGGCCAGCGCGAATTACTTCGACGTGCTCGGGATCAAGCCGTATCGCGGCAGACTCTTCCGGCCGGACGAAGACAGGCAGCCGGGCGCCGGCACTGTGGTGGTCGTGAGCCACAGCTTGTGGGTGCACGAATTCGGTTCCGATCCGAACCTGGTCGGTGGGACACTGACGCTGAACGGGATGCCGTTCACCGTCATCGGCGTCACGCCGCCCGGTTTCAAGGGCACTTTTTCACTCGCCGGCCCCGATCGCGTCTGGGTTCCGCTCAGTATGCGCGAGCAGCTGACGACCGGACAGTTGCGCAGCCTCATGACCAACCGCCGCTTCCGCTGGATCAACATCGCCGGCCGGATGAAGCCGGGCGTCGAGCTCCGGCAGGTCGAGGTGGCGATGAAGACGCTGGCGGCGGCGCTCGAAAAGCAATATCCGGCCGCGAACGAAGGCCGCACGGTCGAGGCGGCACTGGAGTCTGACGCCGCACTGGGCATCAACGGCCGCGGTCAGCTGGTGCTGGCCGGCGGGGTGATGATGGGCGTGGTCGGCCTGGTCCTGCTGATCGCCTGCGTGAACCTCGCCAACCTGCTGCTCGCGCAGTCGGCGTCTCGCGAGCGGGAGATGAGCGTCCGGTCGGCGATGGGCGCGGGCCGCGGCCGCATCGTGCGGCAGCTGCTGACCGAGAGCGTGCTGCTGGCGGCAGTGGGCGGCGCGGCGGGCATGCTCGTCGCGGTGTGGGGGCGCAGCGCGCTCTGGTCGTTCCGTCCGCCGTTCCTGGCCAACGCGTCGATCGACTTGAGCTTCGATCCGCGCGTGCTGCTGTTCACCGCGACGATCTCGATCCTCACCGGCGTGCTGTTCGGACTGGCCCCGGCGATTCGCATCTCTCGGACCAATCTCAACGAGACGTTGAAGGCCGGCGGCCGCAGCGGCGCGGCGAGCGTGAGCAGCAACCGCATCCGCAGCCTGCTGGTCATCTCGGAGATCGGCCTTGCCACGGTCGCGCTGATTGGCGCCGGACTGTTCGTCCGCAGCATGCAGGCGGCGCAGCGCATGGATCTGGGCTTCGACTCCGCACACATCGGCTTCATCCAGCTCAATCCCGGCCAGCAGCGCTACGACCAGGCACGCGGCGAGCAGTTCTACCTGGACGCGATGGCCAAGGCGCGCGCCGTTCCCGGCGTCGATGCGGTCACGGTGTCCTCCGCGCCGCCGCTCCAGGGCGGCCTCCTGCTCACCGTGTTTCCCGAGGGCGAAGCGCAGAATCCCAACTACCGCGGGTCGCTCGTGGAGTTCAACGACGTCTCGCCCGGCTACTTTGGCGCGCTGCGGATCCCGATTCGCCAGGGCCGCGACTTCACCGAGTTCGACGGCGCCCAGTCACAGGCAGTCGCGATCGTGAACGAGGCGCTCGCCCGCCAGTTGTGGCCCGGCCAGGACGCGCTCCACAAACGCTTCACCATCGTGCAGCAGACGACGCTGTTCGAGGTGGTCGGAGTGGTGCCCACGACCGTGGTGCTCACCGTCGGCGAAAGCCCGACGCCGCTGATCTACCGGCCGATCCGCCAGGAGTATTCGCCCGGCGTGGCACTCATGGTACGGACGACGGGCGAGCCCGAAACGCTGCTCGCCGCGGTTCGCGATCAGGTGCAGACGATCGACCGCAACATGCCGCTGCGCGGCACCGGCACCATGCAGCAGGCGGTGGATGCCGGACTGTGGGCGCCGCGAATGGGGGCCGCCCTCCTCAGCATTTTCGGCGGGTTGGCGCTGGTGCTGGCGATGATCGGGGTCTACGGCGTGATGTCGTACTCCGTCTCGCAGCGCGCCCAGGAGCTGGGCATCCGCATGGCCCTCGGCGCGCAGACGCGCGACGTGCTGCTGCTGGTGCTGAGGCACGGCATGGTGCTGGCGGCGGGCGGCGCCGCACTCGGGGTGACGCTGGCGTTGCTGCTCGGCCGCGTGATCGGCACGCTCCTGTTTGGCGTCAGCAGCCGCGATCCGGCGACGCTGGCTGGTGTCAGCCTCACCCTGGCGGCGGTGGCGGTGGCGGCCTGCTACATTCCCGCGCGCCGCGCCGCTCGCGTGGATCCGCTCGTGGCGCTGCGCTACGAGTGATCCTGGTTCAGGTCGAGCCGAGGCGCGCCTGTTCGTTGTCATCCGCGCACTCCGCGGATGATCCGGCGCGAACGCTTACCGCCGCGCGACGACACCTCCATGGGTAGCGCGAACGATTGAGGCAAGCGTACTATCTGGTCGTGAACAAGGTCCTCATCGTGACTGGAGGCGGCCGTGGCATCGGCGCGGCGACGGTGAAGCTGGCTGCTGAACGCGGCTACGCCGTGTGCGTGAACTATCACAAGAATCAGTCGGCGGCAGAAGGCGTCGTTTCGCAGATTCAGAAGGCCGGCGGGAAGGCGCTGGCAGTCGGCGCCGATGTGGCGTCCGAGCCCGACGTGGTCCGGCTGTTCGAAACCGTCGATGCCAGGCTGGGGCCGCTGACGGCGCTCGTCAACAATGCCGGCATCCTCGAGCGACAGACGCGAGTGGAGCAGATCGATGCGGCCCGGATCGATCGGGTGTTTGCCACCAACGTGCGCGGCGCGTTTCTCTGCGCGCGCGAAGCGGTGCGCCGGCTGTCGACGCGGCACGGCGGGGCCGGCGGGTCGATCGTGAACGTGTCGTCACGCGCCGCCCAGCTGGGGTCGCCGGGAGAATACGTCGACTACGCCGCCTCGAAGGCGGCGCTCGACGCGCTCACGGTTGGCCTGGCGCGGGAAGTCGCGGGCGAGGGGATTCGCGTGAATGGCGTTCGCCCCGGCATCATCTATACCGACATCCACGCCGACGGCGGCGAGCCGGGGCGTGTCGATCGCCTCGGCCCCGGGCTGCCGATGCAGCGCGGCGGCGACGCCCTCGAAGTCGCCCGCGCGATTGTGTGGCTGCTGTCGGATGACGCGTCGTACTCGACCGCATCGTTCATCGACGTCGCGGGCGGACGGTAGGAATCAGGAATTCCCAATTCCCATTGTCAATTCCCAGTTGTCAATTGTCGATTTCCTGGTTCCCGCCGTCGCGGTGCACGGTCGCTGGTGAGAACGCCGGCAGGCACACCGCGACGTACTCGGCACCGTCGGGGCCCGGCGTGCTGTAGCGCACCCACTCGCCGGGCGAGGTGACGATCGCCTGACCGGCGTGCACGTCGATCGCGCCGCCGTCGTGCTCGACGCGCACCATGCCGCGCAGCACCACCGTGATCTCCTCGAACTCGGGGCGCTGTCCGGGCTCCAGCCAGCCCGACGGCGACGTCATCCGCGCCACGCTCACGCCGGTATGGCCGGAGTTCACCCGCCCGGTAAATTCCTCGATCTTTTTCGGCTTGGTGCCGGCGGCCGCGACCACGGCAGGCGCGGCGATGAGACGGGGCATACGCGACGCAGTATAGACTTAATCCGTGACCAAGAACGTGTGCGACACGATTCTCGACGCCGTCGGGCACACGCCGCTGGTGCGCATCAACCGCATCACCAGAGGCGTGGTGAAAGGCACCGTCTACGCCAAGGTCGAGACCTTCAACCCGGGCAACTCGATCAAGGACCGCATGGCGATCCAGATGATCGAGGACGCCGAGCGCGACGGCAAACTCAAGCCGGGCGGCACGATCATCGAGGGCACGTCGGGGAACACCGGCATGGGCCTCGCCATGGCCGCCGTGGTCAAGGGCTACAAGTGCATCTTCACCACCACCGACAAACAGAGCAAGGAAAAGGTGGATGCGCTGAAGGCGTTCGGCGCGGAAGTGATCGTATGCCCGACCAACGTCGAGCCCGAGGATCCGCGCTCGTACTACTCGGTGTCGTCGCGTCTCGAACGCGAGGTGCCGAATTCGTGGAAGGCGAACCAGTACGACAACCTCTCCAACTCGAAGGCGCACTACCAACAGACCGGTCCCGAAATCTGGGATCAGACCGACGGCGCCATCACCCAGCTGATCGTCGGCGTCGGCACCGGCGGCACCGCCTCGGGCGCCGGCCGCTACTTGAAGGAGCAGAATCCCGCCATCAAGGTCTGGGGCATCGATACCTACGGCTCGGTGTTCAAGAAATACAAGGAGACCGGCATCTTCGACAAACACGAGATCTATCCCTACATCACCGAGGGCATCGGCGAAGACTTCCTGCCCAAGAACGTCGATTTCAGCGTGATCGATGCGTTCGAGAAAGTGACCGATAAGGATGCGGCGATGATGACCCGCCGGATTTCCCGCGAGGAAGGGATCTTCGCCGGCAACTCGGCGGGATCGGCGATGGCCGGCCTGCTGCAGCTGCGCGACCACTTCACCGACAAGGACGTCATCGTGGTGATCTTCCACGACCACGGCACACGCTATCTCGGCAAGATGTTCAACGACGAGTGGATGCGCGAGAAGGGTTTCATCGAGAAGCACGGCATGCGGGCGCGCGATCTGGTGGCGATGAAGCTGTCGGGGGAGCTCTGCTCGCTCGAGTCGGAAGAGCCGGTCGAACACGCCGTCCGCCTGATGAGCGAGCACGACTTCTCTCAAATCTCGGTCATGCGCGACAGCCGGCTGGTCGGTTCGCTGAACGAGTCGCACCTCTACAACGAGCTGGTCCGCAATCCCGAGGTGAAGTCGGAGCCGGTCGATTCGATCATGCAGCCGGCCTTCCCGTTCGTCGACATCTCGACGCCGGTCGATCTGCTGCAGACCATGATCACGCCGCAGAACCCCGCGGTGCTGGTGCGCGACTTCAAGACCGACAAGACGTTCATTATCACGCGATCGGATTTGATACGGGTGTTGTGAATCTGAGGAGTTGAGGATCTAAGGATTTGAGGATCTGAGGATTTGAGGATCTGAGGATCTGAGGATTTGAGGATCTGAGGATTGAGGACCTGGGATGTGTGGATTGCGGGAGTTTGGGATCGTGGATTGAGGGACAGAGCTCTTGACAAGCCGGGAAAGAGGAACATCGAGAGGTTGAGAGGTTGAGTGATGTAGTGTCCGGCTTTAGCCGGACCTCTGCGGCCGCCATCCGTTTTTCTCGGATCGATCACGATATGGACAACGACAAGCCTCTTCGTGCGCAACTGGTCAAACTGCTCGACTTTGGAGACGCGCATGTCGGATTCGACCGCGCGGTGAAGGGGATTCCGCCCCGGCTGCGCGGCACGGTTCCGGCCGGGGGCGAGCATTCGTTGTGGCAGCTGCTGGAACATCTGCGGATCGCGCAGGCCGACATCCTGGAGTTCTGTCGCACCGCGAAGTACCAGGCGAAGAAATGGCCGGACGACTACTGGCCGCCGGCGCCGGCACCGCGTAGCGGTGCGGCCTGGACCCGGGCGATCGCCGGCTATCGCCGCGATCGCCGGGCGTTTCAGCGCCTGGCGGCCAACCGGCGCATCGATCTGTTCGCCGCGATTCCGCACGGCAGCGGTCAGACCTACCTGCGCGAGATCCTGCTCGCGGCCGATCACGCCGGGTATCACATCGGACAAATCGTCACGCTGCGCCGGCAACTCGGCATCTGGACGTAAGACCGCCGGCCGGTCCGGTGCCGCCGGCTTGCGCCCGCCGCCGGCTCCGGTGTAGGCTGCCTTAATCAGACGGTTAAATGAAACGATTAAAGAAGAGCGTGCGCCGTAGCAAACCCCGCGGTGACGGCGACACCGAAGCCCGCATCCTCGACGCCGCCCACGCGGTGTTCCTTCGCCGCGGCACCGCCGGCGCCCGCATGCAGGAAATTGCCGGCGCGGCCGGGGTCAACCAGGCGCTGCTGCACTACTACTACCGCAACAAGGAACAGCTGGCGCAGGCGGCGTTCGAACGCGCGGCGAAAGGTTTCATGCCGGCGGTGGTTCAAGTGCTCACGTCGGACGGCGAGCTCGAGGACAAGGTGCGGCGCGTGATCGACCTCGAGCTCGGCCATCTGGCTCGTGCGCCATATCTGCCCGGCTACATCATCGGCGAGGTCACCCATCGTCCCGATCGCGCCGCCCAGCTCCTCGCCGCCGTCACCGGGCTGGCGCCCCGGGATCTCGGACCGCGCGTCCTCCGCACGCTGCGCCGGCAGATCCAGGCGCGCGTCGCGGCCGGCGCGATGCGACCGATCGCGCCGGAGTCGTTCGTCGTCAACCTGATGGCGCTCTGCATTTTTCCCTTCGCGGTGCGGCCGATGGTCCAGGCGATGCTCAACATGGACGATCGCCGCTTCGGGCGGTTCATCAACCGCCGGCGCCAGGATCTGCCGGCGTTTTTTCTGGGAGCGTTGCGGCCATGAGGCGTCTCTTCATCACTGGACTGGCGACGGCGCTGATCGCCTCGGCGGCCGCGCCCGGCGCCCAGGCGCCGGCCTCGACCGGCGCGGCGCCGCTGCAGCTCGGCGCGTTGCAGCGCGAGGCGCGCGCTGCGGATGCCCGAACCAGGGAGATCGCGCTGCTGGCCCGGCAGACCGAACTGCGCCTGCGCAGCATCGACGTCGAACGGCTTCCCGCGGTGAGTGCGTTCGGGCAGTCGCAGTATCAGTCCGACGCGCCCACCGCGCCGTTCAGCGGCCCCGACGGCCAGCCGCTGTTTGCTTCGCCGAAATTCACCTACGACGCATCGTTCCGCGTCGATCAGCGCCTCTACGACGCCGCCATTCAACCGAGGCGGGAGCTGGCCCGCGCCGATCTGGCGGAGTCGCAGGCGGGGGTGAGAACGACGCTGTTCACGCTGCGACAGGAGGTGAACGATGCGTTCTTCGCCGCCGCCCTGCTGCAGGAACAGCTGGCCGCCTTGAACGCGACGCTGGACGATCTCGATGCGCGCTTTCGCGAAACCAACGTGCGCGTGCGCGAAGGCGCGGCGCTGCCGGCCGACGCCGCCGCCCTCGAGGCCGCCGTGCTGCAGCAGCGTCAGCAGGCCGACGCGCTGCGATCGAATCGTGCCGCCGCGCTGGCCAGGTTGTCCATCCTCACCGGCCGCGTCATCGACCCCGACGCCGTCACGCAACTGCCCGAAGCCGCGGCGACCGTGGCGCAGGCCCGCGCCGCGCTCGGTGCGCGCGCCCGCCCCGAGTTCGAGCAGTTCGATCGGGCCCGCGATCGGGCCGCCCGGCAGCAGACGCTGGCGAAGGCGGCCGATCGGCCGCAGCTGTCGGCGTTCGGGCGGGGCGGATACGGACGCCCGGGGCTCGACTTCATCAGCGATCGGCCCGAGGCCTACGCCGTCGCCGGTGTGCAGCTGCAGTGGAAAGCGTGGACCTGGGGCGCCTCGGATCGTGAGCGCGACGTCCTCGCCCTGCAGCAGACCATCGTCTCGGCCGAGGAGCAGGCGTTCACGAGCGGTCTGCGCCGCGCGATGGAAACGGATCTTGCCGCCATCGGACATCTCGAGGCTGCGCTCCCGACCGACGAGCGCATCGTCGTGCTGAGGGAGGGCATCGACCGCACCGCACGCGTCCGGTTGAGTGAGGGAGTGACGACGGCGTCCGAATATCTCGATCGCCACGCGGAATTGCTGGCCGCGCAGTTCGATCGGGCGCGCCATCGCGTCGAGCTGGCGCAGGCGCGTGCCAATCTACAGACCAGGCTCGGACTGGAGGTGCAGTGATGCGCATGGAGCGCACGGTCGCCGCCGCCGTGGTTGCGCTGTTGCTGCAGGCAGCCTGCAACCGGACGGCCGCGCCCGATGCCTACGGCAACGTCGAGGCCACGGAAGTCGTGGTCGGCGCCGAGGCCGCGGGCCGGCTGGTGACGTATACCGTCACAGAAGGCGCGGTGGTCCAGGCTGGCGCGGTGGTCGCCACCATCGACGCGACGCAGCTCGGCTTCGAACGCGATCAGCTGGCGGCGCAGCAGACGGCGACCCGATCACGCATCGGCGAAATGCGGCAGCAGACCGCCGCGCTCGAGTCGCAGCGCGGTTCCAGTGTCGCCCAGCGCGACGCGGCCAGGGCCCAGCGCGACGCGCTGGCGGCCCAGCTCGAAATCGCCGGGCGTGCCCACGCCCGCACCCGTCGCCTGTTCGATCAGCAGGCCGCGACAGCGCAACAGCTGGACCAGGCCGAGCGCGACGAGCGCGTGCTCGCCAGCCAGATCGCCGCGCAGGACGAGCAGATCAAGGCGCAAGAGCGTCAGATCGCCGCGCAAACCGATCTCGTGCGCGGCGCGCGGGCGCAGGAACAGACCATCGCGGCGCAGCTGGCCGGCGCCCAAGCCCAGGTCAGCCAGGCCGGCGAGCGCATCAGAAAAACCGAAGTCCGCAACCCGATCGACGGCACCGTGCTGACCACGTATGCGAAAGCCGGTGAAGTGGTCCAGACCGGCCAGCCGCTGTACCGCGTCGCCAACCTCACCGCGATGGAGGTGCGCGCCTACGTCACCGAGCCGCAGCTGTCGGCGATTCGTCTCGGCCAGGAGGCGCGGGTGTCGATCGACTCGGGCGGCGGTCGGCGCCAGAGCGTGTCCGGTTCGATCTCGTGGATCTCGGCGCGCGCCGAGTTCACCCCGACGCCGATTCAAACCCGCGAGGAGCGGGCCGATATGGTGTACGCCATCAAGATCCGGGTTCCCAACGCCAGCGGCGTCCTGAAAATCGGCATGCCGGTTGACGTGCAGTTCGTCGAGAGCCAGGCGGCGCGATGAGCGCGCCGGCGACGGCTGCGATCGTCGCCGATCGGCTCGAGAGGCGTTTCGGCCAGACCGTGGCGCTCGCCGGGCTGTCGTTTTCTATCGAGACCGCGGAGCTGTTTGGCTTCGTCGGCCCCGATGGTGGCGGCAAGACCACGCTGTTCCGGATTCTGTCGACGCTGCTGGTGCCCGATGGCGGCAGCGCACGGGTCCTTGGCCGCGACGTGGTGAAGGACTTGTGGGATCTGCGGCGGCGCATCGGTTACATGCCCGGCCGCTTTTCGCTCTATCCCGATCTCAGCGTCCACGAGAACCTGCGCTTTTTCGCCTCGGTGTTCGGCACCACCATCGAGCGCGAGCGTGCCAACATCGCGCCGATCTACAGTCAGCTCGACCCGTTCAAGGATCGGCGCGCCGCGGCGCTCTCGGGCGGCATGAAGCAGAAGCTCGCCTTGTGCTGCGCGTTGGTACACCGGCCGGAGATTCTGTTTCTCGACGAGCCGACCACCGGCGTCGACGCCGTCTCGAGGCGCGAGTTCTGGGATCTGCTGGCCGAGCTCAAGCACTCGGGCAAGACCATCGTCGTCTCGACGCCGTACATGGACGAAGCCAATCGCTGCGACCGGGTGGCGTTGATCCAGGGTGGACGCCTGCTGGCGGTCGACGCGCCGGCGGCAATCGCGCGATCGTTCGAGCGGCCGCTGCTCGCGGTGCGGGCGGCCAGACGGTATCCGGCGCTGCTGGCCTTGCGCGAATCGCCTCACGTGCACGCGGTCTATCCATTCGGCGACTCGCTCCACTACGTCGACGCTCGCAGCCACGAGGCCGCCGCCGCGGTCGCCGGCCAATTGCAGACTTTCCTCGCGTCGCGCGGCTTCGCCGACGCGACGGTCGAGCCGACGCCGCCGACAGTCGAGGACACCTTCATCGCACGGATGGGCGCACCGGAGGGTACGCGCGCAGCATGAGTGCGGATCTCGCAATCGACGTGCAGGGCCTGACCCGCCGCTTCGGGGCCTTTACCGCCGTCGACAACATCACCTTCAACGTGCGCGGCGGCGAAGTGTTCGGGTTTCTCGGCGCCAACGGCGCGGGGAAGACCACCGCCATCCGGATGCTGACCGGTCTGCTCGCCCCGACCGCCGGCCGCGCCACGGTCGCCGGCCATGACATCGCCGGCAACGCCGAGCAGGTCAAGCGCCACATCGGCTACATGAGCCAGCGCTTCTCGCTCTACGAGGACCTCACCGTCCGGGAGAACATCACGCTCTACGGCGGCATCTACGACTTGCGCGATCGCGACATCCGCGAGCGGACCTCGCGCATGCTCGCCAGCCTCGGCCTCGAGCACGCCGCCGACGCGTTCGTCCGCGCCATCCCGCTCGGCTGGCGCCAGAAGCTGTCGTTTTCAGTCGCGCTGCTGCACCAGCCGCGGGTGGTGTTTCTCGACGAGCCGACCAGCGGTGTCGACCCGATCACCCGTCGTCAATTCTGGGAGCTGATCTACCAGGCGGCCGCCTCCGGCACCACCGTCCTGGTCACGACGCACTACATGGACGAAGCCGAGTACTGCGACCGCATCTCGATCATGGTGGACGGCCGGATCGGCGCGATGGGAACGCCGGCGGAGTTGAAGCAGCAGTTTCACACCGGCTCGATCGACGATGTGTTCGTCCAGCTGGCGCGGCCCTCGATCGCTGCGGCTGCGCCGGAGCCGTCGCCATGAGCGCGCTCGCCGGTCTGCTGCGCAAGGAGGTCTACCACATCCTGCGCGATCGCCGGACGCTGATCGTGATCATCGCGCTGCCCATCCTGCAGGTGATCATCTTCGGCTACGCGATTCGCACCGACGTCGACCACGTGCGGCTGGCGATCGTCGATCCCTCGCCCGATCCGGTGACCCTGGCGATGCGCGCGCGCTTCGGCGCCGCCGGCGTCTTCGAGCCGGTGGCGACGCTGCCGCGCATCGAGCCGCTCGAGGATCTGTTCAGGCGCGGCGCGGCGCAGGGGGCGGTCGTGTTCGAGGCCGGCTTCGCCGGAAGGCTGGCGCGCGGCCTGCCGGCGGGCCTGTTGATCATCGCCGACGCGACCGAGCCGAACACCGGCGCCATCGTCGCGTCATATGCCACCGCCGTAGTGCAGGGCTACCAGCAGGACGCGTGGCCGCCGGTCGGCGCCATCCACATCGTGCCCAGCGTGCGCATGCGCTTCAACCCGACCCGCGAGAGCTCGAACCTGTTCGTGCCCGGCTTGATGGCGTTCGTGCTGACCATCATCTCGTCGCTGATGACCGCGATCTCGCTGACGCGTGAGAAGGAAACCGGGACCATGGAGGCGCTGCTGGTGTCGCCGCTGCGGCCGTGGCAGATCATCGTCGGCAAAGTGGCGCCCTACCTGGTGGTCGGCTTCGCCAGCGTGATCGGCGTGATTCTCGAGGCGGAGCTCGTCTTTCACGTGCCAATGCGCGGCAGCCTCGCGCTGCTGCTGGTCGAGGGGCTGTTGTTCATCCTGGTGTCGCTGTCGCTCGGCATTCTGATCTCGGCGCGGACGACGTCGCAGCGGGTCGCGATGATGGGGGCGCTGGTCGGTACCATGCTTCCGACCATGCTGCTGTCGGGCTTCATCTTTCCCATCGAGAGCATGCCGTGGCCGCTGCGCGCCATTTCGGTCGTCGTGCCGGCGCGCTGGTTCGTCCTGGTCGCCCGCAGCATCATGCTGAAGGGCACCGGGCTGGCGTATCTGTGGCGGCCCACGCTGGTGCTGCTGGCGATGGCGATGGTGCTGCTGACGGCGAGCACCCACGCGTTTCACGAACGGCTGGACCAGTAACCATGCGTCGCGTCCTGTTCCTGGCGCGGGCCGAGGTGCTGCACGTCGTGCGCGATCGGGCCACCCTCGCGCAGGTGCTGGTCGTGCCGATCGTACAGCTGCTGATTCTGTCGAACGCAGCGACCTTCCAGGTCACCAACACGCCGACCTATGTCGTCGACTTCGACCGCTCCACGCTGTCGCGCGGCCTCGTCACCCGTTTCCGCGCGTCGGGACACTTCCGCGTCGAGGAGCAGTCGGGGTCGCCGGACCTGGCCAACGAGGCGCTGCTGCGCGGCGACGCCACCATGGTGTTGACCATCCCGCACGATTTCGAGACGTCAATCGTGCGGACGGGAGCGGCGCCGATCCAGCTCGCGGTGAACGCCGAGAAAGGGTCGGCAGCCGGCATCGTGCAGGCCTATGCCACCAGCATCACCGCCGCGTACGCCTCGGAGCTCGAGGCGTCGGCCCACGGCACGAAAGCCGGCGCAGCCGGGCCGCCGCCGCGCCGCGGCGCGCCGCAGATCGATGTCCGTGTCAGGAGCTGGTACAACCCGGCGCTCAACTATCACTACTACATGGTGCCCGGGATCCTGGTGGCGCTGGTGACGCTGATCGGCACGCTGTTGAGCGCCCAGAACATCGCGCGTGAGAAGGAACTCGGGACGCTGGAGCAGCTCAACGTCACGCCGATGACGCGCGGTCAGTTCATCGCGGCGAAGCTGCTGCCGTTCTGGGTGCTCGGCATGCTCAACCTCGCAATCGGCCTGGTCGTTGCCGCGGTGGTGTTCGGCGTGCCGATGCGCGGCAGCCTCGTGCTGCTGTTCGGATCGGCGGCCATCTACCTGATCGCCGCATTGGCGATCGGCCTCTGGATTTCGAGCGTCGTCGACACCCAGCAGCAGGCGATGTTCGTGACATTCTTCATCATGAACGTCTACCTGCTGATGAGCGGCCTGTTCACGCCGATCGACAGCATGGCGCCGTGGGTGCGCACCGTGTCGCAGCTGAACCCGGTGCGGCACTTTGTCACCATCTCGCGGGCGATTCTGATGAAGGGAGCGGGTCTCGCCGACATCGCGCAGCCGCTGCTCACCCTGACCGCTTTCGGCGCGATCACGCTGGCGCTGGCGATCAGACAGTATTCGAAACGGGCAGCCTGAACCAGCGAAACTCACGAAACATGGGCCCACGAAATTCACGTGACCTGAGACAGATCGTTTTCGTTTTTCGCGTCTTCGTGCGTTTCGTGGCTACGGCAGGACGCCCAGCTTCTTCAGCGCGGCGTCGGGGCACCCCTTCCACTCGCTGACGAAGACGTTGCCCTGATACTGCAGGTCGGCGACGCCCATTTTCGTCGACCAGAAACCGGACGCGGTCAGGTCGCGGAAGCTGCTGAAGAACGCGATCCCCTGGCTGAGCCCGCGATCGGTGTTCGAGGTGTAGGCGATCTCGTCGAGCACCAGGCGCCGCTCGCGGTCGCTGCAGCCGAGGAACCGTTTGCCGGCGCGATCCACCGCCAGGCGATCGATCAGCGCGAGGCCGCCGCGCATCGCGATCTGCCGCCGCGGCTGGTCGATCATCATGAAGTCCATGAACGCCGGCACGCCGGCGTCGGTGGCGCTGCCCGATCGGCCGTCTCTCGGGATCACCAGATCGACCAGCACGCCGACGGTCGCATACTCGTGCGCCGTGAAGAACTTCGGCTTGAAGGGCACGTTCCGTGTGGCCGCCTGCGCCTGCGCGGCATCGGCATGCTCGTGCGCCTGCCGGGCCTCCAGGTCGGTCCACACCAGCGCGGCCGCCGCCGGCGCCCCGGCGAGAACCGCCAGCGCTGATCGACGCGATATGGCGGTCTGCAATTTCACAACGCCCCCGCGTTCCTTTGCTCCGCGATGTACTCCGACGTCCGCATCGCCAGCGCCAGAATCGTCCACGTGCAGTTCTTGTGCGCGTTCGAGACGAATGGGCCCGCGTCGGCGACGAACAGATTCTTGACGTCGTGCGCCTGGCAGTGCGGGTTCAGCACCGAGCTGTCGGGATCGTGTCCCATCCTCGTCGTTCCCACCTCGTGGATGATCCGCCCGACCGGTTCGAGGCCGTAGCACGCCGCTCGCGTCGGCATCGGCGACAGCGGCGTACCGCCCATCTCGTCGATGATGGTTCTGAACGTTTCCTGCATGTGCCTGGCCTGGTTGACCTCGTGGTCGGAGAATCGGGCGTGAAACCGCAGCACCGGAATGCCGTAGGCGTCCACCACGTCGGGATCGATCTCGCAGTAGGTGTGATCGTTGGGAATCATCTCGCCGCGGCCGGCGAAGCTGACCGTGGCGCCGTAGAAGCGCCGGTAGTCGTCCTTCAACGACGCGCCGTATCCGCCCACGCCGTTGAAGCGCTGGATCCCGGTCATGAAGCCGTAGCCGGGCGCCGATCGCCTGCCACCGCCCAGCTCCACGTGATAGCCGCGAGGAAAGTCGAGCGTCGCGTTGTCGAGCCACCAGGGCATGTAAAGGTGCGCGCCGCCCGTGCCGTCTTCGTTGTGCGGAACTCCGTACTCCATCTTCGGAATGTGGCCGGAGACCGAGAGGCCGGTCGAGTCGGTGAGGTAGCGCCCCACCGTGCCGCTCGAGTTCGCCATGCCGTCGGGAAAACGGCCGGAGGTCGAGTTGAGCAGCAGCCTGGCCGACTCGCACGCGCTCGCCGCCAGGACCACGATGCGCGCGCGCACCGCGTAGTCGCGGCGATCGGTGCGGTTCACGTACGACACGCCGCTGGCGAGGCCGTTCCCGTCAGTCAGCACTTCCCGCGCCATCGCGTTGGTGATGATGCGCAGCCTGCCGGTGTTCAGCGCCGGCGGCAGCAGCACCGAGGGCGACGAGAAATTGGCGTGGGTGGCGCAGCCGCGGCCGCATTGCCCGCAGTAGTGGCACGCCGGCCGGCCGTTGAGCGGCCGGGTCAGGATCGACAGCCGGTTCGGGATGCAGGTGATGCCGAGAGTGTCGGCCGCCTGCTTGATCAGCAGCTCGTAGCAGCGCGGCTTCGGCGGCGGCTGAAAGATGCCGTCGGGCTCGTTGGCGATCCCTTCCATCGATCCGAAGATCCCGACCAGGCGATCGAGCTTGTCGTAGTACGGCTTGACTTCGTCGTAGCCGATCGGCCAGTCGTCGCCGATGCCGTCCAGGCTGCGGCGGCGGAAATCGTCCGGGCCCCAGCGCAGCGAGATCCGCCCCCAGTGATTGGTGCGGCCGCCGAGCATGCGGCCGCGAAACCAGTCGAACCGCGATCCACGGGCCTGCGTGTACGGCTCGCCCTCGATTTCCCAGCCGCCGATGCAGCCGTCGAATTCGCCGAACGGCTTGGTCGGTGTCGCCGCGCCACGGCGCGGCGAGTCGTACGGCCACGCCGACATCTTCGAGTCTTTTGCGGCATCCCACATCCCGCCGGCTTCGAGCATGACTACGTCGGCGCCGGCCTCGCACAGCACCTTGGCCGCCATGCCGCCGCCGGCGCCCGAGCCGACGATACAGACGTCGTAGGTTTTGGGTTGACGGATGACTTGCACTCGCACCTCGCTGAGCCCGAATCTTAGCCCGGTTTTTGGGGTAAGGTTCACCGCATGACGAGTCGGCCCGCCCCCGGAAAAAACCGCGGAGCACGCCGAGGGCGCAGAGCGACCCTTTCTTGGGCACTCTCTGCGTTCTTGGCGGTCGCTGTGGTGTCTTCCGTCCTGGCTCAGACGCCCGCGCCGGTCGAGTGGCGCTCGTATGCCGGCGATCTCCGGAATCATCACTACTCTCCGCTGGCGCAGGTGACCGCCGCGAACTTCAACGCGCTCGAAGTGGCCTGGCGCTTCAAGACCGACAGCCTCGGCCCGCGGCCGGAGTTCAAGCTCGAAAGCACGCCGCTGATGGTTCATGGGGTGCTCTACACGACGGCGGGGACCCGGCGGTCGGTGGTGGCACTCGACGCTGCAACCGGCGAGCTGTTGTGGACCCACTCGGAGCGCGAAGGGGCGCGTGCCGCGGCGTCGCCCCGCCAGCTGTCCGGTCGTGGCGTCGCCTACTGGACCGACGGGAAGGACGAGCGGGTGCTGTATGTCACCACCGGCTACCGCCTGGTCGCGCTCGACGCGAGAACCGGTGCGCGCATCCCGTCGTTCGGCAAGGATGGCATCGTCGATCTGAAGGACGAGGTGGTGTTCGGCAAAGAACAACAGATCGATCGCGAGGCCGGGGAGATCGGACTGCACGCGACTCCCGCCGTGACCAGGGATGGTGTGGTGATGATCGGCGCCGCGATGCTCGAGGGCGGTACACCCAAGACCCACAATAACACCAAGGGTCTGGTTCGAGGCTTCGACGTCCGCACTGGCAAGAAGCTGTGGACGTTCAACACCATCCCGCGCCCTGGCGAGTTCGGCAACGACACCTGGCTGAACGAGTCGTGGGCGGTCAACGGCAACGTCGGCGTCTGGAATCAGATCGGCGTCGACGAAGAGCTGGGGCTCGCCTATCTCCCGGTCGAGACGCCGAGCTCGGATTTCTACGGCGGCCTGCGGCCGGGGAACAACCTGTTCGCCGAGAGCCTGGTCGCCATCGACTACCACACCGGCAAGCGCAAGTGGCACTTTCAGCTGGTGCACCATCCGATCTGGAACATGGACATCGCGACGGCGCCGATGCTGGTCGACCTCAGCGTGAACGGCCAGCCGGTGAAGGCGGTTGCGGTGATGGGCAAGCAGGCGTTCCTCTATCTCTTCAACCGGGTGACCGGCGAGCCGATTTTTCCGATCGAAGAGCGGCCGGTCGCGCAGTCCGACGTGCCGGGCGAGAAGACGTCGCCGACGCAGCCGTTTCCGACCCGACCGCCGGCCTACGACTACCAGGGCGTCGAGGCGCAGAACCTGATCGACTTCACGCCGGAGCTGCACGCGGAAGCGCTGAAGATTGCCGCGCGCTACAAGCTTGGACCGATCTTCACGCCGCCGCCCGTCAGCAAGCGCGAAGGACCGATCGGCAGCTTCCGATCGTCGGGCGGCACCAACTGGCCAGGCGGCTCCTACGATCCGGAGACGCATATCGCCTACGTGCCCTCGTTCGTGGCGATGCCGGTGCTCGGCCTGCTGCCGCCGCCGAACAAGGCATTCTCGGATTTGCCGTTCGTTTCGGCCAACGCGCTCACTGGCGTGCGCTACATCTCCGGTCCCGGCGAGAACGTCGGTGCCGACGCGGCATCGCTCGCGTCGAAGGCCGCCGGCACGGTGGTGTCTTCGACCGGCGACGCGGCGACCAACCGCGACGCGTTGCCACAGGGCCTGCCGCTGCTGAAGCCGCCGTACGGCCGCCTGAGCGCAATCGATCTCGATCGCGGCGACATCCTCTGGCAGGTGGCGCACGGCGAGACGCCGGACAGCGTGCGCACTCATCCGGCGTTGAAGGGGCTGACCATCCCGCGCACCGGGCAGTCGGGCGCGGTCGGAGCGCTGGTCACCAAGACGTTGGTGATCATGGGCGATCCACTGGCGACGACGGTTGACGGCCGCGGCCGCGGGGCGATGCTGCGCGCCTACGACAAGACGAACGGCAAGGAGGTCGGCACGGTTTACATGCCGGCGCAGCAATCGGGCACGCCGATGACCTACGCGCTGAACGGCCGGCAGTTCATCGTGGTCCCGATCAGCGGCGGCAACTACTCGGGCGAATTTCTGGCGTTCGCACTGCCGCGACAGTCCGTCGAGGGCCCCCACGGCCTGTCGGGCACAGAGCGAGCCGGCCGCCGCGCGAGCCGGTCAGGCGAGCGCCCATAAGAGGAGAGTCACATGCGAAAGGCGATCGTGTTCGGTATCGCGGCGTTGGCCTGCTCGTTCAGCGCGCTGGTGGCGCAAGGCGACCCGCAGCCCACCTGCAAGATGTGTCCGGGGACCTACATTCCGAAGTCGGAAGTCGACGCCTACATCGACAAGGCGGTCGCCGAGAAGCTGATCGATCAGCAGGCGCGCGACATCGACCTCGGCAAGGTTCACGTCGGTATCGGCGTCGTCCACCGCGGCAGGCTGGAGGCGGCGGCGCCGAACTCGGTGGCCGAGCACGATCTCGTCAGCGAGGTCTATCACGTCATCGACGGCTCGGCGACCCTGGTCACCAGCCCCGACATCGTCGGCATGAAGCGGCGGCCGGCGACGCTCGAAACGGTGCGCCTGTTCAATGGGCCGGGGAACAACGGATCGTCGGTCCGCAATGGCGTGGCGCACGAGTTGAAGGCCGGCGACGTCATCGTGATCCCGGCCGGGACAGGCCACTGGTTCACCAAGATCGACGATCACATCAACTACCTGATGGTGCGGATCGATCCCGACAAGGTGACGCCGCTCAAAGATGAAGCCGCGTCGAAGGCCTACCTGGCCAGGCCGCGGCAACCGTGACGCGAACGATCGTGATCGCGTCGATGGCGGCGCTGTGGACTGCGATGGCGGGAGAGCAGGCCGGTCCCAGGTGGAAGAGCGAGCGCCCGATCAACGATCGCCCCAACCCGTACCGCCGCGATGCGAACTGGGCGCAGTTGCCGGCCGGGTTGAAATGGGGGGCGGTGATCGGCGCCGAGCCAGGTCCCGACGGCAGCATCTTCGTGGTCCACCGTTGTTTCGAGAACAGCTGCGCGGGTCGTCCCGAGCCGCCGATCCTGAAGTTCGATCCGTCCGGCCATCTGCTCGAGAGCTGGGGCGCCGGTTCGTTCATCTTTCCGCACGGACTGCACGTCGACGCGCAGGGTCACGTCTGGGTGACCGACGCGCAGGGAAAAGACGGCAAGGGGCATCAGGTGTTCAAGTACGACAGTGACGGCACGCTGCTGATGACGCTCGGCGTCGCCGGAATGCAGGGTGCCGGCGGCTCGGACAGCAAGAAGCTCTTTCAACCAACCGACGTTGTCACCGCGGCCAACGGCGATGTCTTCGTCAGCGAGGGACACGTCATCGGCGGTCCGATCAACCGGATCAGCAAGTGGACGAAGGACGGCCGGTTCATCAAGGCCTTCGGCAGCAGCGGGACCGGTCCCGGCGAGTTCGACGTGCCGCACGCGCTCGCGCTCGATTCCCGCGGCCGCCTGTTCGTGGCCGACCGCAACAACAACCGCATCCAGATCTTCACCCAGGATGGTGTGTTCGTCGACCAGTGGACCCAGTTCGGGCGGCCGAGCGGCATCGCCATCACGGCAGACGACACCATCTATGTCGCCGACTCCGAATCGTGGGGGCCGGACGAGCCGGGATGGAAAAAAGGCATCCGCGTCGGCAGCGCCAAGGACGGATCGGTGAAGTACTTCATCGAGGACATCGAGTCGACGACGGCCGATCACAGCGGCGCGGAAGGCGTGGGCGTCGATCGCGACGGCAACGTCTATGGCGCCGTCGTCCGCCGCATGATGCTCGAGAAACACGTGCTCAACAAATAGGAGTGGTCCATGAGACGACACCTCTGCGTCGGCGCCTTGTTCCTGTTCGCCATCGCGGCGCTCAGCCTCGGGGCCCGCACGCTCGATCGGCGCGCGACGGTCGCCGCGGCCGCGGCGACCGTGCAGGCACCGCATTTCGAAGTCGACCCCTTGTGGCCCAAGCCGCTGCCGAACAAATGGATTCTGGGCCAGACCATCGGTGTGTCGGTGGACGCGCAGGATCATGTCTGGATCATTCATCGCGCCGGCTCGCTCGAGCCGGGCGAGGTTCATGCGACCACGACCCCGCCCACCGCGCAGTGCTGCGCTCCGGCGCCGCCGATTCTCGAGTTCGACGCGGCCGGCAACCTGATTGGCCATTGGGGCGGGCCCGGCCAGGGCTACGACTGGCCCGACTCGAATCATGGCATCACCGTGGACTATCGCGGCAACGTGTGGATCGGCGGCAACGGCCGCGGTACGCCGGCGGCCGGAGCGGGACGAGGACGGGGACGCGGCCAGCCGGAAGCGGGTCAGAACCGCCAGCAGAACGAGAGCCAGACCGGCGGCACGCAGTCGTTCAACGACAACATGGTGTTGAAGTTCACGCAGGACGGCAAGTTCCTGATGCAAATCGGCAAGCCGGGTACCAGCAAGGGCAGCAACGACACCGCCAACCTCCGGCTGCCGGCCAAGACCTTCATCGACAGGCAGGCCAACGAGCTGTACGTCGCCGACGGCTACGGCAACCACCGCGTCATCGTGTTCGACGCAGAGACCGGCGCCTACAAGCGGCATTGGGGCGCCTATGGCCACAAGCCCGACGATGTGGATCTCGGGCGGTACGATCCAAAGGCGCCGCCGGCGCAGCAGTTCAGGAACCCGGTGCACTGCGCGGACCTGTCGGTCGATCGGCTGCTCTATGTGTGCGATCGCGTCAACGATCGGATTCAGGTGTTCAAGCCGGACGGCACCTTCGTGAAGGAGGCGTTCTTCAACCGGGAGACGCTGGGTTCGGGCTCGGCGTGGGACATCGCGTTCTCGAAGGATCCGCAGCAGAAGTACATGTACCTGGCCGACGGCGAGGACGACAAGGTGCTGGTCATTCTCCGCGACACGCTCGAAGCGCTCACCAGCTTCGGCGAGGGTGGCCGGCAGCCCGGTGAGTTCTATGGCGTGCACAGCATCGCCACCGATTCGAAAGGGAACATCTACACGACCGAGACCTATCGCGGTCAGCGAGTGCAGAAGTTCACCTACAAGGGAATGGCGCCGGTGACGAAGAAGGATCAAGGCGTGGTCTGGCCGACGCGGAAGCCTTAGAAGCGAGGGCTGAGGGCTCAGGGCGCAGGGCGAGATTCTACGGTAGTGTCCGGCTTTAGCCGGACCTGAGGTGTCTAATGCCGACCCGACGAGACTTCGGAAAGCTTGCGCTGGCCGCAGGTCTGGTCCGGCTGAAGCCGGACACTACCGTAGGACTGAAGGCGGACAAAACCGCAGGACTGAAGGCGGACAAAACCGTCGAGGCGACCGCTGAAGCCGCCGGCGTCGATTCCACGGTGAACGGCGTGCGTATCGGCGTGCAGACCTACAGCTTCCGCGACCTGCCGCGTCCGGTTGGCGCCGCCGATTCGGTGGACGTCGTGATCCACGCGATGACTGAAGCCGGCGTCGCCGAATGCGAGCTGTTCGCTCCGCAGCTCGAGCCGCAGTTCGGCTCGGGGGCGCGCGGCGCCCGTGGCGCATCGCCCACCGCCGACGCGATCAAGGCGCGCGACGACCTTCGCCGCTGGCGCCTCGAGGTACCGCTCGATCATTTCAAGAATGTGAAGAAGAAGTTCGACGCCGCCGGGATCACGATCTTTGCCTATTGCTACAACATGAACGCCAGCTTCACCGACGCGGAGATCGATCGCGGCTTCGAGATGACGCGGGCGCTCGGCACCCAGATCATGACGACGTCGACGCAGATGGATGTGGCGAAGCGCATCGCGCCGCTGGCAGACCGCCACCGGATGATCGTCGGCCTGCACGGTCACTCGAACACCACCGATCCCAACGAGTTCGCGACGCCCGAGAGCTTTGCCGCCGCCATGAAGATGTCGAAGTACTTCAAGGTCAACCTCGACATCGGCCACTTCACCGCCGCCAACTACGACGCCGTCGCCTACATCCGCGCGCGCCATGCCGACATCACCAATCTCCACCTCAAGGATCTGAAGAAGAATCACGGGGAGAACATGCCGTGGGGCCAGGGTGACACGCCCATCCGCGAAGTGCTGCAGCTGCTCGAGCAAGAGAAGTGGCCGATTCCGGCGGACATCGAATACGAGTACCGCGGCAGCGGCAGCCCGGTCGAGGAAGTGAAGAAGTGCGTCGCCTTCGTCAGGCAGGCGCTGGCGTGAGGCGTCTCGGGATGGGGCTGGTCGGCCCCGGGTTTGTCGGCGTCCACCACATCGACGCGGTTCGCCGTCTCGGTTTCGTGGATGTGGTCGCGGTCGCGGCCAGCAGCGAGGCATCCGCGCGACGGAAGGCCGACGCCCTCGGCGTCGCGAAGGCGTACGGGAGCTTCGAGGCGCTGATCGAGGATCCCGAGGTCGACGTCGTTCACAACACGACGCCAAACTACCTGCATGTTCCGGTGATTCTCGCGGCGCTGGCGCACCGCAAGCACGTCGTGTCCGACAAGCCGCTGGCGACCACTGCCGCCGAGGCGCGCATGCTGCTCGATGCCGCGTCGCAGGCAGGCGTCGTTCATGCCGTGACCTTCAACTATCGCGGCAATCCGCTGGTCCAGCAGGCGCGCGAAATGATCGCCGGCGGTGAGCTCGGCGCGCTGCATTTCGTGCACGGTGCCTACCTGCAGGACTGGTTGCTCGAACCGACCGACTTCTCCTGGCGGCTCGAGCCGGACAAGGGCGGCGCGAGCTCGGCGGTCGGCGACATCGGCTCGCACTGGTGCGATCTCGTCCAGCACGTCACCGGACAGCGCATCGTCGAGGTGCTGGCCGATTTGACGACGGTGGTCGAGACACGGCTGAAGCCGTCAGGCTCGACCGAGGCATTCGCGTCAAGCGGCGCAGTGACGCGTGAGGCGGTCCGCATCAACAGCGAGGATCTCGCAAGCCTCCTGCTGCGCTTCGACAACGGTGCGAAGGGCAGCGTCTCGGTGGGACAGGTCTGCGCCGGGCACAAGAACGGGCTGTGGTTCGAGGTGAGTGGCCGTGCGGCTTCGCTGCGATGGGAGCAGGAACGACAGAACCAGCTCTGGATCGGCCGCCGCAACGCCGCCAACGCCGTCCTGGCGAAGGACCCGGCGCTGCTGGCGCCGGGTGCGCACGGCTACGCGCATCTGCCTGGCGGTCACCAGGAAGGGTGGGCCGACGCGTTCTGCAACGTCATGCGCGACGTCTACGGCTTCATTGCGGCGGGTCACCGTCCCGGCGATCCGCGTCCGCCGGCCTTTGCTTCGTTCGAAGACGGATATCATTCGGCGTGCATCGTCGACGCCATTCTCGAGAGTCACCGGCAGGGCGCGGTCTGGACCCGAGTCAACGCGCCGGCTGCGGCTGAGACCGCCTCATGAAACTTGGTGTGTTCACCCCCGTGTTCGGCACGATGAAGCTCGACGAAGTGCTCGCGAAAGTGCGGGCGCTGAAGCAGGTGCAGGCCCTCGAGATCGGCACCGGCGGATGGCCGGGCAACGATCACCTCGATCTCGAAGCGTTGCTCGATCACGAGGCGGGCGCGGCCGCCTACCGCCGGAAAATCGCGGATGCCGGCCTGACGATCAGCGCCTTGTCGTGCCACGCCAATCCGCTCCATCCCGATGTCGCCACCGCCCGCAGCGCCGACGACCTGTTTCGAAAGACCGTGCGCCTGGCCGCGCAGCTCGGCGTGCCGGTCGTGGTGACGTTCTCCGGCTGTCCGGGTGATTCGGAAGGCGCCACCCGCCCGAATTGGGTGACGACACCGTGGCCGCCTGAGTTTCTCGACATCCTCGAATGGCAGTGGGAGCACAAGGCGATTCCGTACTGGCGCGACGCCGCGCGTTTCGCGGGCGAGCACGGCGTGAAGGTCGCGCTCGAGGCACACCCGGGGTTCATCGTCTACAACGTCGACAGCGCGCTCCGGCTGCGCCGCGCGGTCGGGCCGAACCTCGGCGTCAATTTCGATCCGAGTCATTTTTTCTGGCAGGGCGTGGATGTGCCTGCCGCGATCAGGGCGCTCGGCGATGCCATCTTTCACGTCCACGCCAAGGACGTCGCCATCGATCGGCACAACGTCGCGGTCAACGGCGTGATCGACACCAAGGCCTATCGCCGCATGGCGGAGCGCTCATGGCTGTTCCGCAGCGTCGGCTGGGGCCACGACGAGCTCGAATGGAAGCGCATCGTCAGTGCGCTCCGGCTGTCCGGCTACGATTACGTGATGAGCATCGAGCACGAGGATGCGCTGGCGAGCGTCGACGAAGGCCTCGCCGCGGCTGTCAACCTGCTTTCGCGCGTCATCCTCACCGAACCGCCGGTGCAGGCGTGGTGGACTTGACGTCACGCCTCATGAACGTCCTCGACTGGTTGCTCGACTCGGATCCGTCGATTCGCTGGCAGGTGATGCGCGACCTGCAGGCCGAGTCAGAGGCGACGGTTGCGCGCGAGCGATCGCGCGTGGCCCTGGAAGGTTGGGGAGCTCGCCTGCTGGACCTTCAGGCGCCGGATGGCCATTGGGGCGGCGCCGTGTTCGTGCCGCGCGCGTGGATCTCCACCCACGACACGCTCCAGCTGTTGCGGGATCTCGGCGTCGACCCGACCAGCGATCGGATGCGAAAGGCGATCGGCCAGGTCCGCGACCGCTGCACCTGGGGGAAGGAGTTCGGCGATTCGCCGTTCTTCGAAGGCGAGGTCGAGCCTTGTATCAACGGACGCGTGCTTGCGGCCGGCGCGTACTTCGGCGAGGCCAGCGATCGGCTCGTCGAGCGGTTGCTTCAGGAGCAGCTGAGCGACGGCGGCTGGAACTGCGAGGCCCCGCGCAGCCAGCGGTCGTCGTTCCATACCACGATCTGTGTGCTCGAAGGATTACTGGCATACGAGACGGCGAAGGGTCCGAAGCCCGACGTCACCCTCGCCCGCTGTCGCGGGCAGGAGTACCTCCTCGAGCGGCGCCTGTTCCGATCGCGATCGACCGGACAGATCATCGTCCACGATCGAAAGACCTCGTCGCCGGCGGCATGGACCCGGATGTCGTTCCCCACGCGCTGGCACTACGACATCCTGTGGGGGCTCGACTATCTGCGCCGCGCCGGCGTCGCCGCCGATGAGCGTGTGGTGGAGGCCATCGATCTCGTGCGGGCCAAGCGTGACGAGAACGGGCGCTGGGCGGTGGAGAACCCGCATCCGGGTGCGGTCCATTTCGAGATGGAAGGCCGCCCCGGCGAGCCAAGCCGCTGGAACACCCTGCGAGTGCTCCGCGTCTTGCGCTGGGCCGATGGGTCTCGAGAGTCGAGGAGCTGATGATTGCCTCGGTCCGCGTCAAGCTCTCGGCGATGATGTTCCTGCAGTACTTCGTCTGGGGCGCGTGGTACGTGACGATGGGCACGTGGCTCGGCCAGACGCTGCACTTTTCGGGTGAGCAGATCGGTCTGGCCGCTGGCACGACGGCGCTGGCGGCGATGATCTCGCCGTTTTTCGTCGGCATGGTCGCGGATCGATTCATGGCCACGGAACGGATCCTGGCCGCGCTGCACGTGCTCGGCGGAATCGTGCTGTTTCTGGCCGCGACTCAGACCAGGTTCGGCGCTTTCTACGGTGTCCTGCTGATCTACACGCTGTGCTACATGCCGACGCTGGCGCTGAGCAACTCACTGTCGTTCCGACAGATGGAGGATCCCGGCCGCGAGTTTCCGCCGATTCGCGTGCTCGGCACCATCGGCTGGATCGTCGCCGGCGTGTGCATCGGCACCCTCGGCCTCGAAGCCACCGCGACCCCGCTCGAAATCGCCGGCGCCGGGTCGATCCTGCTCGGTCTGTTCTGCCTGACGCTGCCGCACACGCCTCCCCTGGAGCCAGCCAGGGGGAAGCGCGCGACCTGGGCCGACGTCGTGGGCCTCGACGCGCTCAAGCTGATGGGCGAGCGGTCGTTTGCCGTGTTCGTGATCGGATCCTTTCTGATTTGCATTCCCCTGCAGTTCTACTACGCCTTCGCCAACATGTTCCTCAACGAGATCCACGTGACCAACGCGGCGAGCAAGATGACGCTGGGCCAGATGTCCGAGCTGTTCTTCATGCTGGTGATGCCGTGGTTCTTCCGCCGCCTTGGCGTGAAGTGGATGCTGCTGGTCGGGATGATGGCCTGGACGGCGCGCTACGCGTTCTTCGCCTACGGCAACAACGGCGATCTGGTGTGGATGCTGTATGGCGGCATCCTGCTGCATGGGATCTGCTACGACTTCTTCTTCGTGACCGGACAGATTTACGTCGACACCAAGGCGCCGGTCGATCTGCGAGCGGCGGCTCAGGGCTTCATCGCCTTCGTCACGCTCGGTATCGGGATGTTCATCGGATCCTGGGCATCGGGCCGCGTGGTCGACGCGTTCGTCGTCGGCGGTGGCCACGACTGGAACCGGATCTGGTTGGTGCCCGCGGGAGGGGCGGCGGTGGTGCTGACGCTGTTCGCGCTGTTCTTCCGATCGAGGGAAGTGCGTCAGGAGCCGGCCGGCGTCAGCTGAGAGGCGAGAAAGGCGAGCGCCCGACGGACGGTTTCGCGGGATGCCTCGCAGTCCTGCAGGATGTCGAACGCGTGTGGTCCGGTCGCGTGATTGACCAGCGTCAGCGGCCGGTTGAGCGCCAACGCGCTCATCACGAAGCGGTCGATCGATTCGTTCAGTCCGGGGAACTGGTCCAGGCCGGCTCGCGCGATGAAGAGCGGCAGCGTCTCGCGCAGGTCGTTGATCGACCGTCCCGCAGCCGGGTTGACGAATCGAAACTGCGCCGCTGCCTTGGCGACGCCCACCGCGCCGTCCTGATCGATCATGTAACCGTAGAGCAGCACCCCGCACCTGAGGCAGGCGTGCTGCATCAAGGCCCACAGCGCCAGCGGCACGCTGCCGGAGCAGGCATGCACGGCGATATGGCGTTGGTCGATGCCGAGCTCCGCCGCGCGCCGTTGCACGTGTTCCAGGAGCGCGTCGAGATCTGACAGCGGCTCCCGGTTGGTGTAGGCGATCGCGATCATCCCGGAGGCCGCCGTGAGCTGGGCCCACGACACCGACATCGCCATGTCCTTGAAGCGGCAGCCCAGCATCTTCTCGTAACCGACGTCGTTGTAGCCGGCGACCAGCACGACTGCCGGCAGCGGCGCGCCGGTGACGCCGGGCGGATGGTCCACGTCCATCGTCAGCGGTCCCGCGTCGCTGGTGCGATAGACCAGGTCCTTCCGGATGCCGACCCTTGCCATGCCTTCGACGCGGTAGACGACGCGCTTGCGCGAGATATGATCGTCGGCGATTGGCTCGGTCATCGGCGTGGCCTCCCAAAACAAAAGGGCCCTCCTGAAGGGCCCTGAAACACCAAGACCCTTCGCGGTGAAGGGTCTTCGGCAGCTGGCTTTCCGTCCGGCGCGCGGCGCCAATCCGGTGCGACATGAGGCTATCAAACGGCGGACGTGTCCGCAACGTCAGGTGGCGTCAGGCGGCGGCGTCAATCTCCTGGCCGAACTGGAGCAGGTAGCCGTTGTTGTCGAAGACCGCGAACTCGCGCATCCCGTAGTCGAAGTCCTCGACCGGGTAGCAGACGCGCGCCACATCCTTGACCTTCGCCCAGGCCTCATCGACATCGTCGCAGTGGATGTAGAGCGCTCCGGTCAGCAGCGGCGTCTCGAACGGGACGTGCGCATTGGGCCACGCGAACATGATCGACACGTCGTCGCGCCGTACGAATGCGACGCCCTCGCCATCCGGGCCGTCATGCACGAAACCGAGTGTATTGACATAGAAGCTGACCGACCCGCGCACGTCGCGGGTGTACAGGGTCGGGATCAACCGGGTGAGTCTCATCGAGGTTCTTCTCCGAACTGCAAACGGCCCGTGGCGCCGATCCAGGCCTAACGAAGTTTCGCTCCAGCAACGGCCGCGCCGTCCAGTGCCGTTCGCCATGCCAGAAGCCCGTGCCAGGCGTCCGGCGTGCGCACGCCGAGGCGACCCACATTGCCGCGACCAGGGCGACGACGATGACGTGTGTCGCGGCGACGTCGCGTCTGGCCACGGCCCCCCGCTATGTCGCTGAGAGCGGCCTCACAGTGACCAGCCCGCGCGCGGCTCGCGCCCGAGGTACTGATTCGCCGCAGCCATGTTGGTGACGCGCATGCTGGTGCCGTCGTACTCGATCTTGCGGCCCGCCTTCAGCGCCACCACACCGAGCAGCATCACCTCGGTCAGCCGCGCCGCGTATTCGAACGGACAGGACGCCGCCGCGTTGCCCTTGGCCGCGTCCACCCAGTTCATCTCGTGATTCTCGTGCGGGATGCGCGGCAGCTTCTGCGCCGGCTTGCCGAACGACGCGTGCAGTGCATCGGGTAGCAGGCGCGGGTTCTTCCCGTAGGTGTCGTGCAGCAGCTTGCCCTTGCTGCCGACGAGCAGAGCGCCGCCGGTCGCGCTCAACTCCAGCCCGTCGCCCAGCTCCACCGGTCGCGGCGGTTTCAGCCCGCCGTCGTACCACGTCAACTTGACCGGCGGCTTGCCGTCACGCGCGGGGAACTCGTAGATCGTCATCGATGCGTGCGGGAAGCTGGCGCCGTTGAAAGGTGTCGCCAGCGTCTCGATGGTGGTGGGATAGCCGAGATCGAGCGCCCACATCGAGTGATCCATCAGGTGGGCGCCCATGTCGCCGACGGCGCCGCAGCCCCAGTCGACCCAGCCGCGCCAGTTGAACGGATGGTAGACCGGGTGATACTCGACATACGGCGCCACGCCCAGGAACAGGTCCCAGGCCAGGCGTTCGGGTGTCGGATAGCTGCCCGCCATCGCGGTCGCGAGGCGTGCGTCGAGTCCCGGTCCGTTCCAGCGCAGTCCACCCGGCGGCACGGCGCGCGTTTCCGGACGTGGGATGCCCTGCGGCCAGTAGCCGAGCGGCCGGTTGGTCCACACGTGGACTTCGCGTACCTCGCCGATGGCGCCGGCCCAGACGTACTCGACGGCGGTGCGCGCATCGTCCCAGGAGTGGCCCTGATTGCCCATCTGCGTGGCCAGGCGCGCGCCGCTCGCCTTGCGCGCCAGTTGCCGCGCTTCCGCGATCGACCAGGTGAGTGGCTTCTGGACGTAGACGTGCTTGCCGAGATCCATCGCGGCCAGCGCGATGGTGGCGTGCATGTGATCGGGCGTGGCAATCACGACCGCGTCGATGTCCTTCTGGCGGTCGAGCATCTGGCGGTAGTCCTGATAGCGCGCCGCGCGCGGCACGTGCTGGTCCTTCAAGCGTTTCATGCGTGCGATGGTGATTGGCACGCGCTCGCGCTCGGTCGCCGTGAGCGGCGGTTCGGGCCGACCCTGCGCGTCGAGTCGAGGAGTCGTCCGATCGAGGCGGTCCTGCTGGGCGCGGATATCGGCGTCGAGCGCCGCGAATCCCTTGTTCGCATAGTCCCAGTCGACGTCGCAGATGGCGACGACGTTCTCGCTGGCGAGGTTGACCAGGTTGGTGCGCCCCTGTCCGCCGACGCCGACGGCAGCGACGTTGAGCAGGTCGCTCGGCGCGGTGAAGCCGCGGCCGAGCACGTGACGCGGCACGATGGTCACGCCGGCGCCGGCGACGGCGATGTCGGTCATGAAGCGTCGACGCGAGACGTGGCGCGTGGTCATGCGGCCCCCTACTTCAATTCACGAATGCGAATGTTGCGGAACGCAAGGCTGCCGGCGTGATCGCCCTGCATCGCGATGTGTCCCCGCGCGGCCCGGCCGTAGTTGGGCCAATCCTTGAACTTGCTCGCCTTGACCTTCGCCTCCCAATCCGCGCTGCCGAGCTCGTACTCGAGCAGCTTGAATTCGTTCAGCCAGTGCTCGACGTGCGATCCTTTGACCACGATGCGGGTCCGGTTCCAGTCGCCGATCGGCTTCAGGTGTCCGGGCGGCGACGGCAGAATCGCATAGGCGGCGCCGGCGCAGGTCAGACGCGTCTTGTTGTCGGCGGCCTCGAGGTCATCGAGCAGCTGATACTCGGGGGCGCTCCAGTAGATGTGCTCGTATTCCTCGGTGCCGCGATAGAAGATCCCGCTATTGCCGGCTTCGCCGATCTTCCAGTCCATCTCCAGCTCGAAGTCACCGAACTCGTCTTTGGACACGATGTCGGCAACGGGAGCATCTTTGGCGAGCGTCCCGTCGGTGACGTGCCAGCCTGCGGGCACGGGGGTCCCCTTGTAGCCGCGCCAGGCGTCGAGCGACTTGCCGTCGAAGAGCACGCGCCAGCGGGATGCGGGCGAGATGGCGGACTGCGGACTGAGGATTGCTGATTCGACGGTGGATTGGGAAACTGTCGATTCAGCGACGATGGATTGCGGAATGCTCGTCAACGCCGAGAGGGCCAGGACCGGGATTGCGAACCAGAAACGAATCCTCATGACCGCAGATTATGCTCTTTTCGACCCATCTCCCGAGTGCAAAATCTGCGATCCAACGCTCGATGGCTACCTGGGAACCGCCCCTAAACAATCTCCCGCACCGGTCCGATACTCTCACCACGCGCTCCAGGAGGGAGTCTATGCCGTCGCCCCAGCCCGCTGATCGAGGTCGCGAGCCGCTCGCCAAAGCCGTGTGGGCCTTTCACCGGGATCGCCACCATCATCAAACCCTCGATCAATTGCGCCGGGCCCGGCGGCTGTTGGAGCGGGGATTCGGCGGCGCTCACGAGCACCGTCGCGCCGAAGATCGGATTCGCCTGGAACGGCACGACTCCCATGCCGTCACGATCAAGGCGGGCAAGCGCACCTAGCTCGGCTCGCGCGATCCACAACCCGTGAATTTACGATGCCATCCGCCATCCGCGATCCGCAATACTCCCGCGCGTGACAATCGCGAGCACATAACAGAGCGCGACCAGCACGAGCAGGAACCGGTAGCCGGCCAGCAGCGATAAATACTCCCCGACCCCGCCCACCATCGCCCCGAGCAGGTTCGCGCCGAAGTCGTCGGCCGTCGACGCCGACTCCTTGAAGCTGGCACTGAACAGCAGGCCGGCGCAGAACACCGGGCTGAAGACGAGCACGCCGTAGAAGAGCGACTCGGCGGCGCGGCTGTCGAACGTGACCCGCCCGACCGGGATCAGGTAGTTGACGGCGATCAGCGTCAGCAGCGCCGCGGCGATCACGCCCCGCCGCCGGATGGCAAGCCGGTTTGCCACGATCGCGCTGGCCAGCGCCATCACCAGCACCGACGCGATTGCCAGGGACGCCGACGACCACGTCGAACCCCACAACAGCGCGAACTGCACGATCGACTTGGTCTCCAGCAGCATGAAACCGGCGCCGAGGAAGAAGAAATGCCACGACCACGGCCCGCTCCCGGGGCCGCGCGCCAGCCACACCGCGGCCGCCGACACCACCAGGACCAGCACCAGCGCGGCCAGGTAGTGCCGCGGCAGATCGGGCGCCCGCATATAGAGAAACGGCCAGTTGTCGGTGGCGGGAACGATGCTGGCATCGCGCACCAGCGAATGCGCGGGGCTGGGCGCGTGCGACTGGTTGTAGGCCATCACGTCTGGTGGCAGCGGCGGTGGCGCCGTCAGCTCCGCCAGCCGCGGCCCCGCGAGCATCACCGCGAGATACGCACGATCCTGGTGCACGTGGCCGAGCGGCTCGCGTCCGAACACGGCGGCCGCGGTGTTGGCGAGGCGGTCGACCAGCCACTTCTCGCGGAAATAGTTGTAGAGCACCATCACACCGCGCGGCGAGAGGTGATCGCGCACTGCCTCGAACGACTCTTTCGTGAACATGTAGCTCTCGAGCCTGACGCCGGCAAAACTCGATTGCACGGTCAGCGAGTCGATCAGCGCAAACACGACGAGGTCGTAGCGCCTGGTCGTGGTCCTGAGGAAGTGCCTGGCGTCATCGTTGATCACCGTGACGCGCGGATCGCTGTACGGCCTGTCGGGATGACGCTCGGCACCGAGCCTGAGAATGACCGGGTCGATGTCGACCGCGGTCACGTGCCTGGCGCCGTGCCTGAGCGCGGCGGCGACGTCGGTGCCGCTGCCGGCGCCGAGGATCAACACCTCGTCGAAGCTGTCGCCGAACACCGCATACGGCCACTGGTAGAAGTATTCCTTCCGCGCCACCGGCGCCATCGACTGGTGAAAGATGTGATTGACTTCGACCACCGTTTCTCCCTGGTCCTGGAAGACGGTGATGCGGTAGTACGGCGACCACAGGCTGCCGGCTTCCATGCGGTGGACGACCACGAGTGTAGCGACCAGCAGCACGGCATTGACGGCCGCGACCCAGCGCCTGCCCTGCAGGACGAACGGCAGCGCGGCCCCTGCGGCAATGGCGAACCAGACGCTGGGCGGCAGCTCGAACCACGACACCATCGCAAAGGCGCCGACTCCCGCCAGGCTGCCGAGCAGGTTGATCACGTAGGCGCGCAAGGGCGGTGGCCCCGACAGATCGCGTCCCATCCGATGGGCGACCGCGACAAACAGCGCCGCGACCGTAACGAACAGCAGCGGCAGCAGCAACGTGCTCTCGACCTGAACCACCGGCGACGTCGTGCCGCTCGAGAAATAGATCGTCGACGTGCCGGGCAACGCGACTTCGAGCCGCAGCCGATCGACCGCCACGATGACCGCGAGCTGGATCAGGGGAAACCATACGAACAGGTCACGCCGGCGTTTTGCCAGCAGGCACCCCACACCGATGCCGAGAAAGCTGGCGAGCAGGATGAAATTCGAAAAATAGGCCAGCAGCCGGATGTAGGCTGGCATCCAGCGAATCAACGCGATTTCGAGGAAGAGAACGAGGAACGAGGAGAGGAAGAGGGCCATTCAGCTCACATTATGGCTAATGGCTAATGGCTGATGGCTGATGGCTATGGCCACCAGCCATGCGAGCGTGAGAAGCTACCAGCGCGGCTCGGAGCGCCGGCGCGAGTTGCCGCCATGGTCGCCGTATCCGCCGCCGCCGAAGCCGCCCGAGCGCTCCGGCTTGGGACGCGCCTCGTTCACCGTCAGACCGCGGCCGCCGAGCTGATGATCGTTGAGCTGCGCGATCGCCTTCTGCGCCTCTTCATCCGTGCTCATTTCCACGAACGCAAAGCCGCGTGCGCGTCCAGTGGCCATGTCGCGCATCACCTTCACCGTTTCCACGGTGCCGGCCTGCGCGAACAGGTCCTGAAGGTCGGTTTCCCCGGTCTCATAGGGAAGATTGCCCACGTAAAGTCTGCGACCCATCGGTACTCACTCCTCTGTCGCGCAAGCGACTGCTGGTCGAAGTGTTGGTCTCGTCACTTAGCGGGATTTCAGGAGGAGCGAGCTGGAAACTCGTTACGCTCGAAAGGCAGCACAGACTGGCAAGACGTTCACTGACCCGGCCAGTCTAGCACACTCACGCTTTCCTCGCCCGCACCACGAGGTCGGGATCGGCAATGGCGAGCGCCACGATCCGCTCTCCGTCGCGTTCGAAGCGGATGCGGACGGCCGGCGCACCGGGCGGGACGAATTCGAGGCCGCCGAGGTGACGGATGAACTGTGCGGTGCCACCGACACGAACGATCGAGACCCGGTTCGGCTGGGTTGCAACGGTGAAACTGTCACGCGGGCGATCGCCGAAGAGATAGCGGCCGTCGAGCAGGGCGCGATCCTGCGGGCTGAGCGGTTCGTCGGTGAGCGGCAGCGCCGCGTCGCCGATTGATTCCAGGTACGCCACGACCGCGGCTGCCGGTGGCCCGCCGGCCTTGGCGTGCACCATCAGCGACAGGCTGTGCGGTCCACGGATCTTCTGCAGCCCGGGTGCGGTCGCCATGAACGCCTTCACCACCTCGAGCTGGCCGAGCATGGTTGCCGAAAACAGCGTCGGCGGCGCGCCGTTCTCGAGCAGGAATTCTGCGATCGCGCGCTGTCCGACGTGCGACGCGGCGCCGAGCGCGGTCTCATGATCGCCGTAGCCCCAGTCCCACGACGCTTTGGCGAGCGCCGGGTGCTGCCGAACGAGCTCCTGGACGCGGGCGAGGTTCGAGTGCGAGAGGCCGACCACGGCTTTCATCAGGGACGGATGCAGCGACGGGAAGAAATCGTCCACCGGCGAACCCGCCGCCGGCGTCGCCGGCCAGTCGGGTTGAGGCGGCTGTCCCGCGTCGGCCGAGACCGCGAAGGCACCGAGCGTGGGGACGAAGCGGAGAAATTGACGACGGCTATGTGTCATGGGCAGGAGATAGCCTGACCGCAGGTCCTGAGGCCAGCGAGGAAACGACGAGGAGACAAGCAGCGTGGCGAGAAGCAGTTGGCGCCAGCGACCAGGACCGCGAGACCAGGTCAGGACGCCTGCGCGCCGTCCTTCAGCACAATCCGTCGCACCGCCTGTTCGATCTGTGCCGCGGCCTCGTCGTCGAGCGACTCGAGCCCCTGGTCGGGCGACCGCGAAATCCGCTGCACCCACACGTGCGTGCCATCGTCGAGCCTGATGATGTGCATCAGCAGCGACAGCCGGCCATCCTTGGTCTGCAGGTGGCCCGCGACGAGGAACGCCGCGTGGGTCTCGCGCGCCACCATGCGCGGATCGCGGTCCGCGCGTGGGTTGCGCAGCACCGTGGAGTTGCCGTTCACGCCGATCCGTGACGGGCCGAGGGCGGTCAGCCGTTCGACGACCGCGTCGGCAATCGTCGACACCGCGCGTTCGCGCGACGTGTCGCCGGTTTCGTTGTCGAACACGGCGACGGCGACGATGGGGCGCGTCGGGGATCCGGGCCGCCAGACTGTCCAGACAGCTCCGGCAACCACGAGAAACACTACCGCTGCCGTCGCCAGCGCCAGGGCCGCGGTGCTCGATCGCGGGGTCGATTGCGTGCCCGCGTCGTTCGTCGTTCGTGGTTCGGCGTTGGTCGGGGCTTCTTCCGTCCCCACCGGCGCGATGAAGCTGAAGCCCCGACGCGGCAGCGTCTGCACGAAGCGGGGATTGTCGGCGGAATCGCCCAGCGCCGCGCGCAGCTGGCCGATGCAGTAGGCGAGGCCGCGATCGAAGTCGACGTGGGTGTCGTCGCCCCAGAGATGCCGGCGAAGCTCTTCGCGCGTCACCAGGTCGCCGGCCCGCGACAGCAGCAGGCCCAGCGCGCGTGCCGGTTGCGGCTCGAGCGGGACGGCGCGGTCGGCGCGGGTCAGGATCGCCGCGCGATCGTCGAACGTGAAGACCCCGAAGCGATAGGTCATTCCCGGATCTTGCGCATCGTAACCGCAAACGCGTCGCGCCCGGTCGATGGGTCATAGACGATCACCGGCATCGGCCGGCCGCGGATGGTATCGGGGCTGGCGCGGGCGTGGCCCATCAGCGTCGCGGCCAGTTCCTGTTTCAAGGTCGCTTCCTCCTCGTCGCGCGACAATGCCGTGAGCATGTCATCGAAGGTGAGCGGCCAGGCGCGTCCGCGCAGCAGCGCGTCCACGATCGTGCCCTTGAGGACGTTGTGCGAAAAATTGAAGAAGAACGAGAGCGGCGAGTAGGCATCGGCGGCGGGTTTGAAGCGCAGAAATGCGTCGACCAGCTCGTGCCGGTGCCGGAGAAACAGCTCGCGGAACACGCCGCGGTCGGCGTCGCTCCCGGACAGCGACGCCGGCGGCTGTCCGACAAAGGCTCGCGCGTCGGCCGACAGCCCGTTCAGGATCCCTTCGACGATCGGCGCCCGGTCCTCGTCGCTCGCGCCGGCGGCCTGCAGGCGCTCGTACTCCTGCATCACGGTCATCAGCGCGAAGCAGAGCCACGGATAGTCGGCCATGTTGTCGTCGCGCATGACGACGGTGTCGCGGCCGTAGGTGGCTTCGAAGCCGAAGCGCAGGTGGCTGCCCATGCTCACGGTGTGGGCGAGCGCGATGCGGCAGCGGTGCGCGGCGTTGAGCGTGCGCACCCGCGCCAGCAGTGCGCCATATCCGCGCTCGACGACCTCGAAATGCGAGGTGGCGATGAGGATCAGCGTCGCGGCGTCGTCGACGAACCGCTGCCCGCTGCCCTCCGGTCCCTGCAGCCGCTCCAGCAGGGCGTCGAGCCGATCGAGGTTGGCGTCGGGATCCCCCTCGTCCCAGATGCGCATCGCGAAGAGCGCGAGCAGGTGGAGCAGGTAGTAGTCCAGCAGGATGGCGAGCGCGTTCGCATCGATCGGTGCAGCGCCGCGCCTGGCGATCAGGTAGTCGAGGACGTTGACCGGGATGACGTCGTGGTTGACGTGGTCGGCCTTGCCATCCCAGTCGTGCAGGACGTGGAAGCCGTCCTGCCGCGTCTTCCGATCGTAGCGGCCGATGGCTTCGTCGAGATCGATCTTGGGCCCGCCGGCCTTCCACGCGTTGGCCTGCATGCCGCCGCGCAGGCGGCGCAGCGCCTGCGCGAAGTCCTTCGCCGCCGACGCAGTCTCGAGAATGGCGCGCCGCGCACGGCCGTCGATGACCGTCTCGAGCAGTGCGCACGCAGCGTCGAACGAGACTGCGGGCATCCGGTCGCGGCTACGCGGTGGCGGGGGTGGCGCAGAACTTCTCGAACGCCGCCGTCAACTCCGACGCGATCGCCAGCGCGTCGCGGTTCTCGATCTGGCTGCGCTCGAGCATGTAGACCACCCGGCCGTCGCGCATCAGGGCAATGGACGGCGACGACGCCCGATAGCCGGTGAAATACTGGCGCGCGCGATCGGTGGCCTCGACGTCGGCGCCGGCGAAGACCGAGGTCACGGCCGCGGGCCTGACCGCATGGCGCAGGGCCAGCGCGATTCCGGGCCGCGCCTTGCCCGCGGCGCACCCGCACACCGAGTTGACGACAATCATCAGCGTGCCGGACGTGCCGGTCACCGCGGCGTCCACGTCGGCCGGCGTGCGCAGTTCCCGGACGCCAAGGTCGATCAGCTCCTGGCGCATCGGCGCCACGAACAACTCTGGATAGGGCATACCGGCATTGTACGTTGAGACCGATACGGCGGGGGATCACCAGAGGAGCCGCATGGTCACATCAGCCACCGTCACGACCGTTGTGTTGTTTGCCCTCGCGGCTCCCGCCGCCGCCCAGAATGAAGCCGCGCTCAAGTCCGCCTTCGAAGGCACGCGCGTCACGCTGCGGATGGACATGCCCGGGGACGCTGGCGGCGTGGATGTGCACGCCGATGCCAGTCGCGCCATCGACGTCGACCGCTACAGGACCAATCTCAAGCGCTACGGCACCGCCATCCGCGCCGGCGACACCGTCGTCGTCACGCTGGTGAAGGTGAAGAAGGATCTCATCGAGTTCCAGCTCGGAGGCGGCGGGTTCGGCACGTTCGGTGATGACACCAGCACCTCGGCGAATCTGCCGTTGCTGGAGAAGAGCGCGCGCGAGCGCGAGCTCGAAAAGCGAATCAAGGACGAAGACGATCGCGAGCGGCGCCGCCGGCTCGAGCGCGAGCTCGGCGAGCTCCGCGACCGCCGCGAGCGCGAGAACCGCCGCATCATGGCCGAACGCGAACGGATCGAGGAGCGGAAGCGGCAGCGGGTCGCCGACGAGCGGCTGCGCGGCGGTTCGCGCTTCAATCTGCGCTACGCCGACCGCGTGCCGGACGGCATGCGGCCCGAGGACGTGATCGCCGCCCTGCGGGAGTACGTCGAGTTCGGCCGCCGGACGGCGGGCCGCGCCGAGGCGGTGCGGCCACCAGAGGGAGACGTCACCATGCTTCGAAAAGGGCTGTCGCGCGCGGAAACCGAGCGACTGTTGGGGCCGCCCGCCAGCTCGTCGGAACGCCGGGAGGGCGGCCTCGTGGTCACCACATTGGTCTTTCAGCCCGGCGATCAGCGCGCAACTGCCGATTTTGTTGACGGTGTGCTCATCCGTTACACGATTGTGCCCAGATAACCCACATTGACAGGAGGGTTAGCGGTGGCGTAGTCATTGCAAAAAAGCTGGCTTTGCGCCACTATTTGACCGATTCGCTCGTGCCGGGGAACGCGGAACGGGAGGCCTCATGAAACGCTTGCTGACAATCGCCGGTCTATTGGCGGTGGCTGCGCCAGGATTCGCGGCAGACTCGACCAAACAAGTGACGTTCTCGAAGGACGTTGCCCCGATCTTTCAGAAGAAGTGTCAGGAGTGCCATCAGCCGAATTCCATCGCGCCGATGTCCCTGATCACATACCAGGAAGCGCGTCCCTGGGCGAGATCGATCAAGGAACGGGTGGCCACGCACCAGATGCCGCCGTGGCACATCGACAAGACGGTCGGCGTTCAACACTTCAAGAACGACATTTCGCTCAGCGACGAACAAATCGACACCATCGTGAAATGGGTGGACGCCGGTGCGCCGCAAGGCGATCCCAAGGACATGCCGACGCCGCCACCGCTCGTCACCGACAACGCCTGGAAGGCCGAGCACGACGGCTTCGGGCCGCCCGATCTGACGGTGAAGTCGCCGACCTACACGATGGCCGCCGAGCACCAGGACGTCTGGTTCCGCCCGCTGTCCGACATTCCGATGACCGAACCGCGCTGGGTCAAGATGGTGGAAATCCGGCCGACCAGCCTCAAGGCCCGTAAGATCATTCACCACTCGATCGCCTACCTCGTGCTGAACAATGATCCCGACGCGGTCAATCAGGGAACGGCGAACGGACCCGAACGGCCCGGCAATCCCGTCGATCTCGTCAATCGCCGCCCCCAGTTGATGGAGTGGGCGATCGGCAAGGGCTACGACCTGTTCCGCCCGGGCACCGGCAAGCTGCTCGTACCAGGCGAGAAGATTTCGTGGGACCAGCACATTCACGCGGTCGGCGAGGAGATCGCCGGCGGCTCCGAGATCGGCATCTGGTTCTACAAGAAGGGTGAAGAGCCCAAGAAACGCAGCTACCTGATCGGCTTCACCGGTATCGATCGCACCAAGATGCTCGACATTCCGCCGAACTCGATGGCGATGACCGAAGGCTTCACCGTCCTCAAGGAGAACACCCTCATCGAGAACTTCCAGCCGCACTTCCACCTGCGCGGCAAGTCGATGGAAGTGGAGGCGATCCTGCCCGACGGTAGCAAACAGGTCCTCAGCTACGTTGGCAACTTCAACTTCAACTGGATGACCAACTACATTTACGACGACGACTATGCGCCGCTGCTGCCCAAGGGCACGGTCATCCACGTGACCGCCTGGTACGACAACACCAAGGCGAACAAGAACAATCCCGACTCGGATCAGTGGGTCGGCTACGGCGATCGCACCGTCGACGAGATGGCGCACGCCTGGATGAACGTCACCTACTTCACCGACGCCGAGTACAAGGCGCTGCAGGCGGAGCGCAAGGCGAAGCTGGTGAAGACGACCGACGACGCCGAGAAGCAGCAATAATGAACCGAGTCGGAAAACGATGCGCCGCCGGCCTCATGGTTCTTGGAACCATGGCCGGCGGCGTTCTTCTGTCCGGGCAGACCACGGCCGTTCCGGCTCCCCGCCGAGGTGCGGGAGACAGCGTCACCGGCGCCTTCGAGGGCTGGTACTACAACCCCGACGGCAGCCGTGCTTTTCTCATCGGCTACTACAACCGCAACTCACGCCAAGAGCTCGATATCCCGATTGGTCCGAACAACCGGATCGATCCGGGCGGTCCCGACATGGGACAGCCCACGCACTTTCTGCCCGGCCGCCAGTGGGGCGTGTTCACCGTGAATGTGCCCAAGGAGTTCAAGGCGACCGATTCCTACGTGTGGACGATCGTCGCCAACGGTCAGAGCACGAGCATTCCGCTGCGGCTCAAACCCGACTACGTCATGAGCCCGTTCGCGGAGATCGCGGTCGGCAATACCCCGCCTGTTCTCAAATTCGAGCCCAGCGGTGGGCCGTTTCAGGGCCCGCTTGCCACCATGCAAACCGCGGTGTCGATGACCGCGTCGCTGGCGACCCCGCTGGCGCTCCACGTGCTCGTGTCGGACGACATGAAATACACCAGCGGCACCAACGCGCCGCCGCCCGGCGCGCGAGCGCCCGTCTCCGTGCGCTGGACCAAGTACCGCGGCCCTGGCGAGGTGACCTTCGACAAGGCCCGGCCGGAAATTGAGAAGTCCACCGGCGCCGCACCGTTCAACGGCAAGGCGGATGCGACCGCCAAGTTCTCCGCGGCGGGCGACTACGTGCTGCACCTGACCGGCAACGACTACTCGGGCGACGGCGGTGGCGGCTTCGGCTGCTGCTGGTCCACCGCACTGGTCAAGGTGGCGGTCAAGCCCTGACGGTAATCGGCTATGGGGTAACTGGCCAATTGGGTAGTCGGTCGCTCAATCTCCAATCAACTACCGTTCACGAGATTTCCCAATTACCCAATCGCGAGTGACCCGACTCCGAGCATCCATGCGCCTTCGCGTCACCCTGTTGTTCGCGGTGTTCATCCTCGGCTGGCTCTGGCTCGACGCCCGCGCCCAGACCGGCGCACCGATCGTCAGCGGCGCGCATCGATTCGAAAAGGTCGCCGACGGCATCTACTACGCCACCGCCTCGGGGACGATGACAGTTGGGGCCAATTCACCGATCATCCTCACCGACACCGAAGCGATGGTGATCGACTCCGAGATCACGCCGGCCGCGGCCCGTGCGCTGGTGGCCGACCTCAAAGCGATCACCGACAAGCCGGTGAAGTACGTGATCGATTCGCACTACCATTACGATCACGCCTTCGGCAATCAGGTGTTCGGGCCCGACGTTCAGATCATCGGCCACGAGCACACGCGCACGCGGCTGCTCGGCAACACGATGGCCGAGTACACCTACCTGAGCAGCGTCGAGTCGGTGCCGGCACGGGTCGAGGCGCTGCGGAAGCGGATCGCGGAGGCGAACGATCCCGCGGTGAAGGCAACGCTGGAGCGGCAGGTCGCCAACGCGCTGGCCTACCTCGAGCAGGTGAAAGAAATCCGCGTGACGCCGCCCACCGTCACGCTCGATCGCAAGATGACGTTGTTCCGCGGCGGTCGCGAGATTCAGCTGCTCTATTTCGGCCGCGGCCACACCGACACCGACGTCGTCGTCTTTCTGCCGAAAGAGAAGATCGTCTGCACCGGCGACCTGATGGAGTCGGTGATCTCGTACATGGGCGACGCCTACGTCACCGAATGGCCGGCGACGCTCGATCGCCTGATGACGCTGGACTTCGACACGGTGATGCCGGGGCACGGCGTCGTCTTCAAGGGCAAAGGGCACATCGCGGCGTTCCAGCGCTATCTGCGAGACCTGCTCAAGCAAGCGACCGATTTGAAGAAGGCGGGCGTCTCCGCGGCGGACGCGGCGCCGCGCATCGACATGCGCGCATTTGCCACCGACTTCCCGCAGATCCGCGCGTCCGGCATCGATCCGGCGGCGGTTCGCCGCATCTACACCCTCGCAGATCATCCCGAGCCGGCGCACTAGATCGACAACCTTTTGGTATCGGCTTCCGTCCAATCCGCGGGGGAGTGGGATGCAGGATCTCCGGTTCGCGCTGCGGTCGCTGCGCAAGCAGCCCATTTTCACGATCGTCGCCGTCCTCACGCTGACGCTCGGCATCGGCGCCAACACCGCGATTTTCAGCCTGCTGTATCAGGTGCTGCTGCGACCGCTGCCTTATGCCGCGGCGGACCGTCTGGTCTTCGTCTGGAATGGCTATCCGCTGATGGGACTGCCGCAGGCCAGCGTCTCGATTCCGGACTATCTCGACCGCAGAAGCCAGGCCCAGGGCATCGAAGACGCGACGATCTTCACGACCCGCGCGGTGAACCTGACCGCCGCCGAGGGACAGCCGGAGCAGCTGCGCGGACTGTTGGTCACGGCGTCTTTCTTCACCACATTGGGGCGCCAGCCGTTCATCGGCCGTGCCTTCACCGATGCCGACGCGCAGACCGGCGCCGACCGGTTCGCCATCCTCACCAATACCCTGTGGACGACACACTTCGGCGCCGACCGTTCGATCGTCGGACGCGACATCCGCATCAACGGTGAGCCCTACCAGGTCGCCGGCGTCCTGCCCGCCGATGTCGAGCTGCCTGGGGTGGGCATCTCGCTGCTCATGCCGTTCTCGTTCACTCCCGCGCAGATGAGCGACAACAGCCGCGGCAACGAGTTCAGCTCGATGATTGCCCGGCTCCGACCGGGAGTGACGATCGAGCAGGTCAACGGCCAGATGAAGGCCATCATCGATCGCAACGCCGAGCGCCTGCCGGCGTCGCGGCCGTTCTGGACGTCGAGCGGCTTCCGCGCCTTCGCCGTGCCGCTGCGCGAACAACTTGCCGGCGATACGCGCACGCCGTTGTTCGTGCTGCAGGCGGGCGTGCTGGTGGTCCTGCTGATTGCCTGCGCCAACGTCGCGAGCCTGTTGCTGATGCGCGCGACCGGTCGCGCCCGCGAGCTCGCCATCCGCACCACGCTCGGTGCCGGACAGTGGCGCCTGATCCGTCAGCTGCTGACCGAAGGACTCGTCCTCGCTGCGCTCGGTGCGGCGGGCGGACTCGGGCTCGGCTTCGTCGGCATCCGCGGGCTGATCGCGCTGAGCACGCGCCAGATTCCGGGCATGGCCGATGCGTCGCTGAACCCGGCGGTGCTGGCGTTCACGACCGCGCTCGCGCTGGTCACCGGTCTGGTGTTCGGGCTGGTGCCCGCGATCGCCATCACCCGCGGCAACACCAACGCGCTGCTGAAGGAAGACACGGCGCGTGGTTCGGCGGGGCGGGGGACCGGCCTGACCCGCGCGACACTGGTTGTCGCGGAAACCGCGCTCGCGCTGATCCTGCTGGTCGGCGCCGGCCTGCTGGTGAAAAGCTTCGCACGTCTTCAGGACGTGAACCCTGGATTCTCGGCCGACAACGTGCTGACCGCGCAGCTGGCGCTGCCGGCGACGCGCTATCCCGATCCGACAGCAAGAGCGGCCTTCTGGACGCGCCTGCTCGAGCAGGTACGCACGCTGCCCGGCGTCACCGCGGTCGGCCTGACCTCGAACGTGCCGTTCAACGGCATGGTCGGCTCCGGGTCGTACTCGATCGTCGGCTACAACCCGCCCCAGGGCGAGGCGCAGCCGCACGGACGGCAGGAAGTCGTCGGCGGCGACTACTTCCGCGCCATGCAGATTCCGCTCGTCGCCGGACGATTGTTCACCGACGCCGACACCGCGACGAGCCCGAATGTCGTCATCATCGATCAGTATCTGGTGAAGCGCTACTTCGCCGACCGCAGCCCGATCGGCCAGCAGATTCGGCGCGGCGGTCCCGCCAGCCCCGCCTACACCATCGTCGGTGTCGTCGGCACCATCAACAGCATCGATCTCGGCGAGCCGGTGGCGAAGGAGCGCATTTACTATCCCGTGCTGCAGCAGTCGATTCCGGGGATGGGGCTGATCGTCAAGACGCGGGTCGATCCGCGCACGCTGGTGTCGCAGGTGCGATCGGCGGTGGCCGGGATCGATCCCGAGCAGGCGATGGCCGACGTGCGCACCATGGACGAATGGATGGCGCGATCGCTCGAAGGGCGCCGCGCCCCGATGCTGCTGCTGGTGCTGTTCGGCGCGGTCGCGCTGACGTTGTCTGCCATCGGCATCTACGGCGTGCTCGCCTTCGGCGTCGCACAGCGTGCCCGCGAGTTCGGCATTCGCCAGGCGCTCGGCGCGGAGCCGCGGACGATCGTGGCGCTGGTCCTCGGGCAGGGCATGCGGACCACCGGAATAGGCGTCGTCCTCGGTCTCGCCGGCGCCCTGGCGCTCACGCGCTACCTGCAGAGCCTGTTGTTTGGCGTCGGGGCGTACGACGTTGCTGTCTACGCCGTCGTAACCGGCCTTCTGCTTGGCGTGGCGCTGGCGGCCTGCTACCTGCCGGCGTGGCGCGCGACCCGCGTCGCGCCGACCGTCGCCCTGCGCGAGTCGTAACGCCGGCCCACCGGCCGCTCCGCTCCAGTTATGATGGGGCGGAGGAGCGGCTCCGATGCACAAGCGAGTGATGTTGGCGATGCTGGCGATGGCAGCGATCGCCGCGGCCTGCGGCGGCGCAAAGCCGAAGGCGCCGGATGCGGCGGCTTGCCCCGCCGACGCCAAGCCGGCGAACCTGAACTTCACGCTGAAAGACACCGCCGGCAAAGACGTCCGGCTCGCCGACTACAAGGGCAAGGTGCTGCTCTTGGATTTCTGGGCGACCTGGTGCGGTCCCTGCAAAGTCGAGATCCCGGGTTTCATCGAGCTCTACGACAAGTACAAGGCGCAGGGGCTCGAAGTGGTCGGCGTGGTGCTGCTCGACAAGTTCGAGAACGCCAGGCCCTACGCCGAGAAGATGAAGATGAACTACGCGGTGGTGAACGGCGACGAACAGCAGGACGCGATCGACAACGCCTATGGACCGCTGTTCGGGTTGCCGATGTCGTTCATCATCTCGCGCGACGGCCGGGTCTGTCAGAAGCACCTCGGCCTGCCTGGGGCGACCAAGGACAGGGATCCCGACGCCAAGACCGTCAAGGACATCTTCGAATCGCAGATCAAGGCGCTGTTGTGAGGCGGGACCTGCTGGGCGCCGCGGGACTCGTGCTGGTGGCCGCGTCGGCGCTGGCCGCCGACAAGGTTCCCGCCAGCGGCGGCGACATCACGATTACGCCGCTCATCCACTCGAGCATCCAGATCGAGCACGCAGGGAAGGTGATTCAGGTCGATCCGTGGAGCATCGGCGGCCTGGAGCGGTTCCGGAAGGCCGATCTGATTTTGATTACCGACGATCCGGTTCACCATCTGGATGTGAAGGCGATTCAGGAGCTGCGCAAGCCAGGGGCCCCGGTCATCATTCCCGAAGTCGGCAAGGCGAAATTTCCCGACGGCCTCATCATGGCCAATGGCGAGAAGGCGAGCGAGGGCGGCATCACCATCGAGGCGATTCCCGCCTACGACATCATTCCCGGCGCGCCGGCGCACCCCAAGGGCAAGGCGAACGGTTACGTGATCACGCTCGGCGGCGCACGGCTCTATGTCGCCGGCGTGACTGAATGCGTCCCCGAAGTCCGCGCACTGAGGAACATCGACGTCGCGTTCGTCCCGCTGAACGTCCCGCTCGAGCGGATGACGCCCGCCGCGGCGGCGGAGTGCGTGAAGGCGATCGCGCCGAAGATCGTCTACCCCTATCACTACGACCAGGTGGCCGCCGCTCGCCTGACGAATCCGCGGGCGTCGTCAGAAGGTCCGGCCGGCGGCCTGACCGTCGCCGCGAGCCTGCAGGCATTCAGGGATGCGCTCAACGGTCAGAAGATCGAGGTTCGTGACGCGAACTGGTACCCGGTCGCCATTCCCTGACAGCGGGAACGGTCGTTAGCCGCGGATTACGCGGATTGAATCGGGGAACGTCTGGCGGCGGTTGCGAAGCGGCCGGTCTGCGTTCGCATGCAGGCGCGGCTCTGCGCGCCGCCGGACGTCGATTTCCAGGCTGCGACCGCACACCCGATCCGCTCAGGAAATGGCTGTTCTCAATCAGTGTCATCCGCGCAAGCTGCGGATGATCTATTCGATTAGCGGACGATGACGATCGGCGCGCGCCAGAACGCGATCTTCGACGCGGTCGGATCGATCACCGTCAGCTGACAGTCGTAGCGGCCGGTCGCAAAGCCTTCGAGCGGCACGCTGAACCGTAGTGGCACCGCTTTCGTCTTCGCCTCGAGTCCTTCGGTGACCATCATCGGGGCCGTTTCGAAGGCCTTGACGTCGCCGCGATAGAAGCTGACGAACGCCATCACCGGCCGGGTGGCGGTCGCCCCTCGCTGATAGGTCTGCGCGAACACGTAGAGGTCGCGTGCTTGGCTGAACACCCGAGTCACGCTGGGCACGAGCTTCTCACCGTCGTGCACCAGCGGGTTGGCCGCCTCCGCCGCGACCTTCTGTTTGACGCTGTAGAGCGCATCGCTCAGTGCCACCCGCTGCGTACCGAGCACGACGGTGCTCAACGGTAGCCGCCGCACCTCGCGGTTCAGATTCGGCACCGTGAACGCCGCCTGATAGGTTCCAATCCGACCGGTCTCGTCGTCGCGCGCCAGCAGCTTGATCACGTACGCGCCAGGCAGCAGCGTGAAGCCGGTTTCGTAGAGCAGCGGCCGGTTCGACAGCTGCGCCGCGGTGTCGTCGTTCAGCCTGATGTCCAGCTTGTCGCGGACGTTCTGGACCGTGATTCCGAAGCTGTCCTTGACCTCGCCGATGAAGTCGATCACCGTTCGCGGCGCGCCGCGGTGGCGGGCGAGCGCCAGCTCGCTGCCGGGGATCTTGACCGTCACCGGCACGAAGTACTCGGCGCTGTTCAACTGGAAGTAGTTCACCTCCATCGCGATCGAGATGTCGGTGACCGGATTGTCGAGCATCAGTGCCTCTTCGAGCTGACGCTCCTTGTCGGCGGCGTTGAACCTGGCGAATTCCTTGTCGCTGTAGTAACCCTGGCGGTAGGCGAGCTGGCCGGCGACGCCGCTGCGCAGCGAGACCTGCACGCGGTGGAACCTGCCGTCGTTGGCTGGATGGGTGCTGTAGTAACCGAGCATGTAATAGCTGGTGAGCGACTCCGCCGCCTGCGCGATTCCCAGCGACAGGTCGTTGTAGTCGAACATCGCCCTGCCGCCGGTGTCCTTCGCCAGCGAGTAGAGCGTATCCTGGGAGCGCTGGAACGCGGTGACGGCGTTCTGCGCCAGCTGACCGTTGAACATGCCGATGCCTCCGGGTGACGGCCGCGACGCGTCGCCAAGCGGCGCGGTGGCCACCAGTCCGCGCGCGTCGATCGGGCTGAGCGCGACGTTGGCGCGGATGGCGGCGTTGGTCGTCGCGCGCAACTGCGCCTGGTTGTCGACGCCGTTCAGCCGCAGGCCGCTGGCGAAATAGATGAGCGACTTCTGCTCCGGCAGCCCACGCAGCATCGTGGCCGCCGTCTGCAGCGCCGAGAGCTGGCGATCGGTGTTCAGGATGCTGAACTCGGCGTCGTCCTGGCCGAAGGCCGTGCCGATGTCGGTGTTGTCGGGAATGCCGTCGCCGTCCTTGTCGTCGCCGAAGATGAGGGTCTGGATGACCTCGCGCAATGCGCCGCGGTCGGCGGTGAAGTCCTGTTTGACGCGGACGGCGCCGCCGCCGAAGGTCATGATCGCGAGCAGGTCGGAGGGCTGCATCTGCTTGTCGATGAAGGTTTGCGCCGCGGCATAGGCGCGCATCTGATCGGCGGGCGGCATCGCCGTGAGATCGAAGTAGAGCACCAGCAACCGGCGATCGCGATAGCGAGTATCGCCCGGCGGCGGGATCGTGACCTGGCCCTGGGTCGGCGACGGCGCGCTGACGCTGGCGGGCTGGAGCGGCGCCGGTGTCGCCGCGCGCGCGTCGGCGGGCCTGTCCGGTAGCCGCTGATACTCGACAAAGCTGATGGTCTGGGGCTCGCCGTCTTCGGAAACCGCGAAGTCGTTCGCAGTCAATCCCTCGACCGCCCGTCCGTCCTTGTCCTTCACGCTGACCGTCTGGACGATGAGGCGTGCCCCGCTCCTGAAGATCGGTTGTGCGGGGGCCTGAGCCCGCCCAATGGACCCGACGGGCACAAAGAACACAAAGACCACTAGGGCCACAGAGGGCAGAAAGCGCTGAAAAATCCGCTGCAACCTTCGTTTCCTTGGTGTCCTGTGTATTGACATCAGAAGCGAACCCGCAGGGAGGCTTGTACTTTGCGCATCGGGTTGGCGACGGTCGGCAAACCGAACTGCGGACTGCCGACGATCGTGTTCACCGCGGCGTAGGTGACGCGGTTGAGGATGTTGGTCGCGTTCAGCCGCCAGTCGAAGTTGAGCCGGTCACCCCACAGAAAGCTGCGGCCGATGCCGCCGTCGAGCGAGAACACGCGCGGGCCGGCAATCGAATTGCGGCCGGCGTTGCCCCACTGGCCAGGCTCGGGCGCGGTGTAGGCGGCCGGATCGAGGTAGTAGCCCTCGGGCGCGATGGTCGTCGCGCCGGTTGTGCTCGCGCGGATCGTACCGGTGACCCCGGTGCCGGCGACCGAGGTCAGGTAGATAGGTGTGACCGGCAGGCCGCTGCCGGCGGTCAGCTGCGCGGTGAGCGTCCAGCCGCGGAGAAACCTGGCCATCCGTCCATCCAGCGTTCCGCCGCCGGTGACCCCGCTCCCGCTGGTGTACTGCACTTGTCCGCTGACCAGGTGACGCTGATCGAAGTTGGACGGCGACCATTCCGCGTCGGGATGCTGCCAGTCCTGCGCGATCGCCGATCCGCTGAGGCTCACGCCCGTAAACGCCCCCGCATCGTCCATCGCCTTCGACAACGCGTATTGCACTGTGGCGGTCAGGCCGTTGCGCAGGCGCCGCCGAAGCTGCAGCTGCCCGGTGTGCTTGTGCGAGTGGCCGTTCGAGGTCAGATAGACGAAACCGGCGGGGCAGGCGGGACACGGGTTCAGCGCGCCGATCGGCACGGTGTTGGGCAGGAATTCCTGCATCAGGTGACTGCCGATGGTTCCGAGATAGGTCGCGGTCAGCGTCAGCGAGGCGGGCAAATCGCGCTGCGCGAGCAGCTGCCAGTTGTGGGCGTAGCCGACGCGGAAGTCGGGATCGACGGCAAATGTGTTGAGCGTCGTTCCGGGCGAGTCGGGGAAGCCGTTGGCCAGCGTGAGCGGGCTCGTCGCACTGGTTTCAACGCTCAATGTTTTCGACAATGGTGGTTGCTGCGCCAGCAGCAGCGCGATGGGTTCATACACCGCCGTGTTGCGATAAATTCCGTAGCCGGCGCGAATGACCAGCGACGATCCGGCGACCGGACGCAACGCCATCCCGACTCTTGGCTGGACACCGCGCCAGTCGCCGTGGATCGAACCGTTGCCGACGCTGGCTCCGACTGCGCTGAAGCCGGGCGTGACGTCGAGGTTCGAGAGCCGGCCGAGACGTTCTGCGATCGGCGCTTCGTATTCCCAGCGCGCGCCGGCGTTGACCGTGAGGATCGGGCTGACGCGCCAGTCGTCGGTGAGATACGCGTCGAAGGCCGGCGCGGTGAAGGTCTTGTCGGCGTTGCCGAACGCGATCGCGCTGGAGTGCGGAAGCCCGAGCATGAAGTCGGCGAGGTCCCATCCGGTCGCGCCGCCGCTGAAGCCGAAGCTGCCGCGGGCATCCTGCTGCCCAAGAATGTTCCAGCGCTGACGCCTGGCGTCGCCGCCGAAGGTCAACGTGTGGCGCCCATGCGAGCTCATGATTTCAGCGCCGACGGCGTGCGTGCCGTTGACGGTCGACCCTCCCTGCGCGCTGCCGAGGCCGGCGATACCGCTGGCGAACTGCAACCGGGGAGGGCCCCAGTCGATCGGGGCTTGGCTGTTGCCAGCGATGCCCGCGTCGCCCGACACGTTGATCAGGTTGGCGAAGTAGGGCGTGACCTCGCTGCTCAGACGCGTGTACTGGTAGCGGACCCGAAACGACAGGAACTGTGAGAAGCGGTGGGACCAGTTGGTGGTCGAGTCGACGCCGGAAGCGTGCGTCGAGTCGGTGAAGCCGAACACGTTGCCGGCGTCGGTGATCGTTCGCTGCAGGGCCAGAGTGCCGAAGAACTGGTTTCGCCCGAAGCCGCCCTGCGAGTAGCGGACCTGCGCGGCGTCCTGATGCCTGGTCTGCAGCACCGGCGCCTGGTAGTTGAAGCGGCCGCCGCCGTCGACGTTGGGCAGCGGATAGTAATTCAGCAACGCCGCCGCCTGCGGGCTCAGCCGCGATTGAGAAATCGTCGCCCCGGCGAAAGCACGGCCGGTCTTGGGATCGAGGAGCGTCACGAGACGTCCCAGCGCATCGCGGGTCTGAGAAAAATCACCAGCCCGTTCCAGCCCGGTCGGTATCAGCGCCGACTGCGTGCTGGCGTTGTGATCGACGGTTCGCTGGTAGCCGAGAAACAGGTTCGGGGCATTGCGCCTGATCAGTCCGGGAATGCGCAGCGGCCCGGCTAGCGAGCCCACCAGTTGGACGTCGCTGTAGGATGGCGACGGCGTCCGCTGGCCGGTGAAAGAGAATGGTCTCGCGTCGAGCGCCGAGTTGCCGAGCAGAATGCCCACGCCGCCGTTGTAGAGGGACCGCACGTTGCGGCGATTGTTGCCGAAGGCGGCGAGCTGCGCGAAAGGCGACGCCGCCCCGTTGTTCACGCTGCCGTTGATCAGGAAGCCATCGGCCCCGCCGCGATCGGGGTCGCCCCCGGCAACGGGCTCGTTCGCAAGCACCGGCCCGCCTGCCGACGCGTTCACCTGTGCGCGCTGAAAACCGTCCCCTGGAGCCGCAGGCTTGGGAGCCGCGTTGGCCGCTCGATCCCCTCGGGGCGCCGTTCCGGTAGTGTCGGGCTTCAGCTGGACCGTGCTTCCGGAGGCTGCGGTCGCCGGCTTGGGCTCCGCGGCGGCTGGTTGTGCACTCCGCGCCATTTCGGCGAGCGGCAGCAGCGTCAACTCCCAGGTCGATGGCGGCGTCCCGGCGGCGATCCTGATCTCCTGTGTCGCGGCGGCGAAGCCGATCATCTCGACGTGCACGGTCCATTCGCCGTCGGCCAATGCGGTCAGGCGAAACACACCGTCCACATCGGTGGTCGTCGTCACCTGCTGCTCGAGATGCGTCGCGGTGACGGTTGCGCCGGGGACCGGCAGGCCCTGGAAGGTGACGCGCCCGAAATGATCGGCGGCGGCCAGGCCCGCATGCGCGCTGACCAGCAGCGCGACCGCGATCAGGCCCGCCCGCATCATCACTGCTCGTCCGGGTGCTCGGCGCGATCGATGACCAGAACGTCGACGGGACCCTTCTCCGCCCGAAGCTTCAGCGCCAGCTGCTCCTGGAGCGGGGTGAAAATCGACGGACTGCCGTCTGCGCTCGCGTCGGCGGCATCTGGAGAGGCCTGCAGACGGTTGGACGGAGCGAACTCGAGATCCAGATCGAAGCGGCCCGTGAGGCCGGTGCGATCGATCACCGTGCGACCGACGCGCGACGCCAGGCCGAAGCGAACAAGGTTCGCAATCAGCACTCCCCGAAAGTTGAAGGTGCCTGGGTAGAAGCGGACACCCGGCATGACCTCATCCGACGTGTTCGGTTTGATCGACGCGACGTCGAACGCGGGTGCTGCCTGCACCAGCACGAGTGCGGCGAGCAGCGCGAGCCTCACCTCATTCCTCGACCGGCTTTTCTGCGCGATCGATCACGAGCGTTTCGACCGGACCGCGCTGCGAATCGAGCTTCAGGCCGAGCTGTTCCTGCACGGCGGTGAACAGCGACGGCCCGTTCGGATCGATGGCGACGCCGTTGATCAAAGGATCCGGTGCGCCCGGCGGGCGCTGCGGCATCTGATCCGGCGTCCAGGTCATCGTGATGTCGTAGTTCCCGGCAAGTCCGGTGCGATCGAGCACGACGCGACCGGCGAACATGCCGAGGCTGTTCGCGAACTGCGACAGCGGAGACCCGCCCATCGCCAACGTCCCGGGCCCGATGCGGACGCCGCACGGAATGTTCTCGCCGGCCTGTGGCGGTCCGAGCGGCGGCATCGGGCCGCCGCGACGCCGCCCCGCGGCGAAGAATGCCTCGCAATCGGTCTCCGACTTCTTCAGGTTGGGTCCGAGCTTGCCGTCGCTCCGTGCCAGGATCAGCGCATAGATCGGCGAGTCCTTCGTTTCGTTGTGAACCGCCAGCTTGAAGCGGTCCGCGAGGAGCGCGCGAATCATCATTGGCAGCGGGCCGGGCGCGCCCCCTGGCCGCATCGGCGGCTGATCTCGAAACTCGTCAGGGACCTTGGCGTTGACGTCGAAGTGATCCGAGCTGAGCCAGCTCGGACCGCCCGTAATCTGGAAATCCTGCACCTGGTAGGCAATTCGGAGCAGCAGTCGCAGCGTGACGTTGGTCGCGACGTAACGGCCGGGTTGATTCTGCATCATGACCCGCCCATCGCCCGAGGTGTTCGGTTTGATCGACGCCACCTCGAACGCCCAGCCGCCTGGCGGTGCATCCTGCGGTGCCTGCGCTGCGAGCGCCGCGCCGCCGGCGATCGCAGCAACCAGCGCCGCGGTCCTGAACGACTTTACATACTTTACAAATCGGCTCGCCATGTTGTGCTCACTCTAGCGCATGAGGCGCGCCATTCAGACGTTGCCGGAGCGCTCGCGGTTGGAATCGCGCCTGGTTAGACACCGCTGGCGCGGAGATGGGGCGACTCGCTTCTCAGCGCGACCGAGCTGCAAGCTCCGGCGGTGCCGGCGCGGAGGTCGTCGGTTTCTACACGTCGATCACCGGACGCTCACGGTCAGTGAGTGAGTGAGCACAGCATCGCCGGTCGGCACCACTCTCGCGACGTCGATCAGGTCGTCGCCGGTCGCGGGCACTCCGACCCAGGCGCGTTCTTTTCTGCGCCCGACCGTCAAGGGCAGTCTTGTTCGCCGCATCGAGCGCGCGGGCGACGATGTCGCGTCCATGCACCCGGTCGACCCACACCTCGACCAGTTCGTTGCGTTCCGCCCGCACCAGGTACGACTCGTGCTCGCCTCGCGCCAGTGTGCCGCTGAAGGGCGCGATGTTCTGACCGGCTCGCGCGACCAGCAGCATGGTGGCCGTCGTTATGGCGTCAGGAAGTTGACCCTGACCGTCATCGGCACTTCGATCGCCACGCAATTGAGCAGCGTCGGCGTGAATTGCCACTGACGGATCGCGTTGCCGGCGGCCAGTTCGAAGTCCGGGTTCGCGCCCGATGTGGTCTGCAGATCGGTGATGGTGCCGTCGACGCCGATGCGCGCCGCGAACACGAACACGCCACCGACCCCGGCGTCGGCCAGCGCTGCGGGATACAGCGGTTTCACGTCAACGAGCTTCATCGGCTGGCGCAGGTTGCCGCCCACGCTGCCGGCGACCGACGCCCGCTCCGAGCACGCTTTCATCTCCGCGAACTTGTCGGGAGCCGGACGCCGCGGCCTGGGCGCCGGGGCGGGGTTCGCCCCGGCGTCGCCGCGGCTCGCCCGTACCGAGATGGTTTCCTGCAGCTGTCCCACCTTCAACGTGACGTCACGCTGGAGGTCGCGGCCCGTCAGATCCAGCGTGCCTTGCAGCACCGAGAAGCCGGGCAGGATGGCTTCGAGCGAGTAGGATCCCGGCGGCAGCCCCACGAATTCGAAATGCCCGGTGCGATCGCTGCGGATCTCATGCTTGGCTCCGCTCTGTGTGTTGGTCAGCGTCATCGTCACACCAGGGAGGAAGCCGTTCAACGGATCGAAGACCGTGCCGGAGAAGCTCGAGAAAACGCCTTGGGCGGAGGCGATGGCGATCGCCACCGTGGACAACGCCGCGACGACGGCGAAGCGCGCGGTGCGGCTGATGGGAGCACGATTGACGTGGGCATTCAACATGGCGCTGACTCTCCTCTCGAGGCTCGATCGCCGCGCAATCGCCGGCGCAGGTAACCACGGTCGATGACGTGAGAACGCGCGTGCCAGATCCAGCAGGTGAGCGGCGTAGTCGGGGCCTTCGATTCCCGTATGCAGCACCACGTCGTCGGTCGCCTGCTCGCTTTCCAGCCGCAGCCGCCGGCAGGCGATCCACATCAGGGGGTTGAACCAGAAGGCGGCCCGCGCGATCTCCGCCACGATCTGCATCAGCCAGTCGCCGCGCTTGATGTGCGCGAACTCGTGCGACAGCACCACGTGGATGCGCGCGTCGGTCCAGTCCGGCGCCGTGCGAGGGAGGATCACCTTTGCCTCCGCGAATCCCCACGTCACAAGCAGAGCGGGATGATCGCTTTGCAGGAGGACGACCGGGCGGCTCAGACCGTAGGTTCGCGCTACGGCGTCGGCCGCTGTTGCCCAGCGTCCGCCGGTCACCCGCCGCGCCGAGGAAGCGATCCAGGCGAGCCGGCACAGCCCGACGAGCAGAATCAGGGCGCTCACACAGGTTCCGGCCAGCCATCCGATCGTGATGAGCGCCTTGATGCTTGGCAGAGAGCCGTTCTCAGCCACATCAAGTCGGTGGGAGAGGAGACCGGATTGCGGCGCGGGTGCGGCCGTTGACGATGCCGGCGCGGCAATTCCGCGTGGGCGGGGAAGATTGTCCAGCGGAAGCCGCCACGCGGGCATCACCGGGCTGAGCAGCGACACGGCGATCGCCGCGACGATTCCGGCAGAGAGCATCCAGTGGCGGAGCGCCGCGGACTGCCGTCGCAGGCAGCTCACCGCGGCCAGCGCGGGCAGGATCACGAGCGAGGCCTTGATTGCGCTTTCCACGAACAGGCTGATCACGGTCATCGCGCACCGTCCTTTCGCGCCTTCTCGATCAAGGCGCTGACCCGGTCGAGCTCCTCGTCAGAGAGGCGCGACGCCTCGCCGCCGAGAACCGCCGCCACCACCTGCTCGGCGGATCCGTCGAAGAAGGTCTCGACCAGATGTTTCAGCGCCGATTTGCGGGCGGCGTGCCGCGGGACCGCCGGCGCGTAGACGTATCGGAGTCCCTCTTCGTCGTGGCGGACATGTCCCTTGTCCTCGAGCACGCGCAGCTGGGTGCGCACCGTCGAATAGTTGGGCTCCCCGGGCAGGTCGGCCATCACGTCGGCCGCGGTCGCGCGGCCGCGCCGGTAGAGGACGTCCATGATCTGCCGCTCGCGACGGGTGAGCGTGGTGTGGGTGGCCGACTTGGTCATGTTATTTTTATAGCACGTCCGTTATAAAAATAGCAAGAGGCCCTTTGCCCGCCGCATTTTGGCGGAGGCGGATGACAACCGGGAACACCGGTGCGCCGTCTAACGTCTCACACGACATTGGCGGGAGGCGGCATGTCACTGTTGAAGCGTCTGCTGGGGAAGAGCGAGCCACCGAAAGTCCGCGTGAGGGTCTGTGTCGAATGCGGGATGCCGCTTGCCGAGCACAAGGACTGGTGCGCGATCTACCAGCAACAGCTCGAGCGCGAGAAGATGCTGGCCGCCAAGGCCTGACCCGCCTCAGAGCGTTTCCGATTCATCTCGCAGTGCCGGCCTTCAGGACCGGCCGTCAGTAGGACGGCCTAAAGGCCGTTCCCTGCGGATAGATTTTGAGGCGCACAGCTATTCATTTCTCAGCGCCGCCACCGGATCGAGCCGTGTGGCTCGCCTCGCCGGCCACGAACAGGCGGCGAGCGACACCAGGCACATCACCAGCGCGATCGCGCCGACCGTTAACGGATCGTGGCCGATGGTCTGAGCGAGCACACTCTGCATCAGCCGCCCCACCGCGAACGCTCCGGCGATTCCAATAGGCAGCCCGATCGCGAGCTGCAGGAACGCCCGCCGCATGACCAGCCACATCACCTGCCCAGGTTGCGCCCTAACGCCATGCGCACGCCGATCTCCCGTGTTCGCTGCGACACCGAATAGGCCGTGACCGCCTTGACGAGCCGCCGCGCGGCGTAGCGCAGGTCCTGCCACAGGGTCATGCGCACCCTCTCTGTTCTGGACCTTAGACACCGGTTTCGAAGAATCGGCGCGCGGGTTCGAACGCCGAATCCACGCGAGGACAGCAAGGGTCAGAGGTCTGTCGTCTCGAGCGACGGAGTCATCGCGCCCGCGTCACACGTGGTTGCGGAGCATCAACTCCCTCGGATGCGGCGCGAGGTAGATCTGCCCGGCGAGGTACTTCATATCGTGGACCCGGACGTGGTGCCGTAGCAGCGTCACCGGCACGACAAGCGGCACCAGGCCGAGACGATAGTCCTCGATGACGTTCAGCAGTTCGGCCTTCGATGCGGCGTCCAAAGTGTTCTTGAAATAGCCGGCCATGTGCTGCAACACGTTGGTATGGCGCTGTGGCGTGGCGATCGCGGTCAGCGCCGCCATGAATCCGGCGGTGTACCGCGCGCGGACTGCGGCGCGGTCCGACGACTTCGCACCGGCGACCAGTCGGACGAGTCGCGCATGGGTCTGCGTGGAATGCGCCAGCAGCATGAGCTTGTGCGCCGTTTGAAACCGCACGAGGTCACCGACGGTCCACCGCGCCTCGAACAGGTCGCGGAGCCGCCGGAACGCGAACACGCGCTCGATGAAGTTCTCGCGCAGGCGGGGATCGGTGAGGCGGCCTTCATCCTCGATCGGCAAGTGCGGAAATCGCGCGATCAGCGCTTGCGCGAAGACGCCGACGCCTGACCTCGATGGTGGGCCCTTGCCTCCGTGTACCTTCACGCGGGTCATGCCGCAGCTGGGGGAGTCCTTCTTCAGGATGTAGCCGCACAGATCGGCCCTCGCCAGGGCCGTCGTCTTCGCGGCAGCGTAGGCGGTCATCGACGCGGTGTGGTCCACGCCGGTCTTGACCGTCCGCAACCGAATCACGCCCTCCTCGTCGATCAGGCGGATCGATTCGCGAGGCGTGCTCATGCCCGACTCGACCTCGGGGCAGACCTTCACCCACTCGACCAGCGGTCCGAGCGTTTGGGTCAGGAAGGTGTCGCGCTTGTGGCCGCCGTCGTAGCGGACTTCGTCACCGAGCAGGCACGCGGAGACGCCAATCCGGATGCGCCCGCTGGTCTTCTTCCGGCTGGACGGCCTCATCTGGCGGACGATTGTAGTGTGCCTCGACCGGACCGCCCGGCGCCATCAGGCAGACGCCTGGCGTGTTGCCGAGCAGGAGAATACCGCCGAGGTAATAGCCGATCATCGCCACGCCCAGCGGCAGCCAGAACGTGTCGCAAACGATGAAGATGCAGAGCGCGAGGGCCAGCACCACGCCGCCATCGCAGGCCACGGCGGCCCAGCGCTGACTCATCGCGCCGAGCAGGCGGCCGGCGATGAATGGCGTGGGGGCATCGGCGAGCTTCAGACGAAGACCGCTGCCGTCGGCGCGCGCGCCGGACGCAGACCGTGCGCCGGGCCCACCGGCTGGCGGCGCCGGCTCGAACCGATCCGGGAATTCCGCCTGGAATTCGTGGGCCGTTTCCTCCGGGTCGAGGCCGATCGCCGACGCGTAGGCGCGAATGAAGGAGCGGCGGAAGATTCCCGACGGCCATCGCGACACGTCGCCGCGCTCGAGCGCGACGAAGAGGGAGGCGCTGATCTTCGTGTTGGCGGAAATGGAGGACAGCGAGATCTGCCTGCGCTCGCGCTCGTTGCGCAAGCGAACGCAGAACGACGCTTTCTCCAGACTATCGGCGGGTCTCATTGGCGGCATCGACCGAGGTGCAAGTTCAGTTCCGGTACGCTGCAGCATACATCACCGCACTGCCCGCATCATCTCGATACATGCGGCAGGTAGGAATTGCGCGATGAGTCTCGTTCTGATTCGCAGCGCCGGCCGCACCCAGACCCTCGCTGTCGGCTCGTCCCCGCGGGTCAACCGTGAACGCCGCGCTCATCCGGTCGTCCATCCGCTGTAGCCCCGTGCAAGCGCAGCGAGCTCTCATCGGACGAGCTGACTCGAGGGAGGCAACGCCAGCTTCGTTTCGTCGAGCAATGCAGCGAGGTCTGGCGGAAGCGGGGCTTCGAGCGTCAGGCGGGCGCGTGTCACCGGATGGGTGAACGCAACCCGCCAGGCGTGCAGCGCCTGGCGCGGAAATGCGCGCAATGTCGCAGCCAGCTGCGGATCGTCAACCCGCGCCCAACGCGGCTCGCCGTACGTCGGGTCGCCAACCAGCGGCCAGCCGCGCGCGGCCAGATGCACGCGGATCTGGTGCGTCCGTCCCGTCGCCAGGCGACAGCGCAGCAGCGACAGCCCCTCGCGCGGCGCCGCCACCCGCGCCAGCCGCACGAATCGCGTGAGGCTTTCGGCTCCGATGGTTGCGGACGCCAACACCCGGCGGCGATCGCCGCGGTCCCGGGCCAGGCGCAGATCGATTTCGCCGCGAGCGACGTTGACGCGTCCGTAGACGACCGCCAGATAGTCCTTCTCGCCCTCGTTGCTCGCCATCGCTCGCTGCAATGCGGCGTGCGAAGCGGCGTTCTTCGCGACGACCACAATCCCGGAGGTCAGCTTGTCGAGTCGGCTAACCAATGATGGCCGCTGCGGCGACGGCCATCCCCGGGCAATGCCGAGCAGCGCGTTCATCAGCGTCCCCGTCGAGTGACGGTAGGTCGGATGCACGACAAGACCGGCCGGCTTGTCGATCGCCATCAGGTGATCGTCCTCGAAAATGACGTCGAGGCTGGCGTCTTCAGCGGCCATCGCTGCGCGCGGCGGGGCGTCCGGCAGTGAAATCGCAACCCGGTCGCCGACGGCCGTGCGGGCGGAGACGCGGCGCACCGGCCGGCCGTTCACCGACACCCGGCCGTCTTCAATCCACCGCTGCACGCGCGTCCGCGTCGCGCGGCCAACATCGGCGAGGTGGCGCCGGAGCACCAGGTCGAGCCGTAACCCATGGTCTCCTCGATCGGCGGTCAGCCGGCGCGATGTCTGCGGCACGCGTCATCGTAGCCCGGCCGGCCATATGATCGCGTCATGAGCGATCGCGGCAAGGCCCGGCTCGTCTACTCGACCGGGCACGGCCGCATCTGTGTGGGATGCGGCTGGCCCGAGAGGGAGTGCAAGTGCAGCCAGCGTGCCCCCGGCGATGCGATTCCGAGCCGGCTGGTCGCCAGGCTGCGCATGGAAAAAAAGGGACGCGGCGGCAAGACGGTCACAGTCGTGGACGGCCTGCCGGACAACGCCATCTTTCTCAAGGAACTGTGCCAGGAACTGAAGCGCGCCTGCGGCACCGGCGGCGCGGTCGCCGACGGACTCATCGAGCTGCAGGGCGATCTGCGCGATCGCGTGCGCGAGTGCCTGGCGAAGAAAGGGTTCCTCGTCAAGGGGTGACCTACAATAGGCCGATGCCAAAACTAACGGTCGAGGGATATGGAACGGTCGATGTGGTGGAAGGAAAACGGCTGGTGCTGGCGATCGAGCAGGACGCCCACGTCGATATCCTCCACGCCTGCGGCGGAAATGCGCGCTGCACGACCTGCCGCGTGGTGTTCATCGATGGTGAACCCGCGACGCACACCGCAGCGGAAGTCGAACGGCTCGCGGCGCGCGAACTGAGCGGCGTCCGCCTGTCCTGCCAGATCCTCTGCGATCACGACATGGTGGTTCGCGCCATCAGCCGCCTCGAGGGGTCGGGGCGTCCCGATCCTGGCAGTACGCCGGCACCCGAGATCACCCCGCCGCCTGTCTGGGTGTGAAACACGGAACCGCGGAGATCGCCGAGCAAGACTTGTGTGCGTTCTCTGCGTCGTCTGCTATTTTTTCTGAGTCTCAGCGAGCGGGGAAGTCGGGCTTGGTATCCCTCAAGATCTCCAGGACGGCGCGGCGGTCGGCGGCGGTCAGCCGCAGGTGCGAGGCGCGGGCGTCGTGGGCTGACAGGTCGTCGAGCATGCGGCGATAGATGGCGCCCTTGACCGGTTTCGACAGGCCGTCGAACGCCTCCGAGTACACCATGAAGCTGCAGGGGTAGCGCAGCATCCGGTTGACCATGTCGAGCTGGGCGAACGAGCGGCCGCGGCGATCTTTCGGCGTGCGCGCCTCGAGACTCGCGGCGAAGCCGGCCGGCGGCGTCAGCGGTGCCAGCGGCGGCGCTTCGTCCGCGAACAACAGATAATCGGCCAGATCGTTGACCAGCGGCCGCAGCGCAGATTCCGCACCGGCGGCGTCGCCATCGTTTGCTGCCACCCGCGACTCCCAGTTCAGCCGCGTCAGCAGATTGATCGCGTGCATCTGGTGATCGAACACCAGCAGCGCGACGATGTCGCTCGATCCGGAGAGATAGCCGTGCGCCTCTGGCGTGGCACCGAGCCAATCGACGAACACCTGGTTCGACGTGTTGCCGTGTCCCGAGAACGTGATGTTGCCTCGATGCGCCATCTGGGCGTACGGCGGCGCCGCGTCTTCGGAGGTGACGAACCAGCCGCCCCAGCGATCGGAGTGCGGCGTCCGGTGGTTCACGTTCTGGCTGCCGGTCTGCGGCAGCACGTTGCCGTCGTCGCCCACGGTGTTGCTGCGGGCGATCATGCCGGGAACGTCGAGCGTGGTGGCCGAAACGTGGCAGGTCAGGCAGCTGGTACGACGCGTGAACACCGGCGTGTCCGACGCCTGATCGAGGGTGTAGAACACCACGCCCTGCTGCGGATCGTGCGCCGCGAGCTCGAGCAGCGGCGCGCCCGGGTTGTAGCCGACGGCGACGGACTGATCGAAGTACAGGGCGCGCGGGCTGCGCGGGCCGGTGAAGGCGCGCTGCACGCCGGTCTTCGAGAACACGAGGAGCTGCGATGCCCTGGAGACGCCGAGCGCGTCGAGCACGCTGACCAGATAGCCGGTGCGCGCATCACGCTGAAGCGTGCGCTGCTGCTGCGCCAGCGCCCGATTCAAGGCCGCCACGCGATCGGTGGTCGGCCGGGACGCGTACTCAATCGCGGGATGTTCGTCCAGCACGCCCGGCCAGGACTGCGGCTTCTGCGCTGGGGTGGAGATGCTGCCGCCGACCGCCGTGGCCAGCGCCATTACGTGCGCCAGCAGCAGTGTGATCCACCTCATGCTCATCAGAGTGATCTTACCCGGACCAGTGAACCGTGTATCAAGCCATCTCCGACTGACCATCCCCGCCACCGCGTTTTTCGTTCCACTGATGAGGTCAGTCCCCGATGCGGCGTCAATTTGTCTTGACATCCGTCGCGCGTTGGCCTGATTATCCGCGCCGCATTTCACCTCGCGCGCTTGACGCCGGCACTGCCGACGTGGTCCAGGAATTCGACAGGAGTTGAAGCATGAAGCGATCCTCCCTCGCCGTTGCCTCGGCTGCTCTGGTCGCGCTGTTCGTCGTGTTCTCCTCAGCGGCAGTCGGCGCGAAACGCGCACCGCGTCGATTCGATCTCGTGGAGACCACCATCCCTGCGATCCAGGATGCCATCGAGGATCGGGTCATCACCGCCGAGCAACTCGTGCGCATGTATCACAAGCGCATTGCGGCCTACGACGGAGAGGCGACGGCGACGCGTCTCAACGCCTACATTCACCTGAACCGACGTGCGCTCGACGAGGCCGACCAGGGGGATCGCGATCACGACCGCAACCGGGGCGAAGGACGTCGCGGTGGCGTGCTGGCCGGCATCCCGATGATCCTCAAGGACAACATCGACACGCACGACATGCCGACCACCGCCGGATCGGTGGCGCTCGAAGGATCGTTTCCGCGTTCCGATGCGTTCGTGGCAAGGAAGCTCCGGCAGGCCGGCGCGATCATCCTCGGCAAGGCGACGATGACCGAGTTCGCGAACTTCCTGACCAACGGGATGCCCGCGGGCTACAGCTCGCTCGGCGGCTACGGATTCAACCCCTACGATCCGCGACCCGATCCCCGCGTGGCGCTCGATACGCTGTTGCGGCCGTTCAACGACGGCCGCCCGGCACTCACGCCGGGAGGATCGAGCTCGGGGCCCGGGATCGCCGTGGCCGCCAACCTGGCTGCGGTCGGCATCGGCACCGAGACCTCGGGTTCGATCCTCAGTCCTGGGACGGCCAATGGCCTGGTCGGCATCAAACCCACCGTCGGGTTGATCAGCCGCGACGGCATCATTCCCATCACCGCCGATCAGGATACGGCCGGCCCGCTGGCACGGACGGTGACCGACGCCGCCATCGTGCTCGGCGTGATCGCCGGTTTCGATCCGAACGATCCCGCCACCGCGGCGTGCCTGACGCCGGGCCATTGCCGGAAGGACTACACCAGGTTCCTGAACCCCCATGCGCTGCACGGCGCCCGCATCGTCGTGCCGCCGTTTCCGGCCAACCGTGCCGACGTCATGAACAATGCGATCGAAGTGCTGCGCGCGCAGGGCGCGTACGTCGAAACGCGGACCGAGGGCCTCGCGCCGCAGCTCGGCGGCTGCCCGTCGCGGCCTCCGGCGGACAACTACCCGCCGGCCGATGCGGTGGCGCCGGCGCTGCGTTGTTCGACGGTGTTGAACTACGGGTTCAAGCGCGATCTCAATCACTACATCCGAACGCACGTCAGGCGCGATTTCCCGATCCGCTCGCTCGAGGACGTCGTCAACTTCAACGCGGCCCATGCGCCGGCGGCGACGAAGTACGATCAGGACCTCGCCGTCTTCTCGCAGCTGTTCGACCTGGCGCCAGGCAGCGCCGACACGCTCCGCTATAACCGGGATCGCGCCGAAGATATCGTGCGTTCGCGCGGTGCCATCGCGGCGCTGCTCGACGGGGTGGATGGCGTGCCCGGAACCGCGGATGACTTCGACGCGTTTCTGGCCTCGGGCAACAATCTCGCCGGCACGCCGGCCAAAGCCGGCTATCCGAGCATCGTGGTGCCCGGCGGAACCTTTCAGAACGTCGTCACGCCACCGTTCCCGGATGGATTCAACGCGAAGGACGGCCCGGCCGGTGTCACGTTCTCGGGCCGCGCCTTCAGCGAACCGCGGCTGATTGGACTCGCCTACGCGTTCGAGCAGGCGACGCATTTCCGCACGCCGCCGGCGAGCACACCGCCGTTGCCGAGCGATACGGTGATCAAGCGTTAATCAGCTTGGTCGCAGATCAAGCAGCGGGCCGTAGGCGGTCGGAAGACCTGTCCTGCGACCGTGGTTCAGGACGGGACGTCGCCGAAGCTGTTGATGTCGGGCAGGCGCCGGGGCGGCTCGGATCTCGTCAGGCGCACGCCGGGCGCCGGCGGTCGCACACGCGAGAAGAAGTCGATCGCCGCTTGCACGTTGCGCTGAATGACGTCCGGGTCGGGCTCGAGCGACCAGTTGCCCCGATCCTGGAGGTTGCCGATGATGATGCCGTCGCTGCGCGCGTTCATGCTGGCGTTGACGCCGGTGGCGGTTCGGCTGCCGGCGCGGTAGTTGACCTCGGGCTGGGCGATCATCGCGGTCAGCTGGCCCTTGATTGGCACCAGCTCCTTGTCGTTGAACAGCGTGAACGAACCGAGGCCGGTGCAGTTGACCACGATCGGCTCCGCGAGTGACATCAGGTCGCGCGGCGTCTCGAATTTGCGGATCACGATCCGTCCGCCGAACATCAGGAAATCGCGCACCAGCCGGTCGAGGTATTTGTTCGGCTCGATCGACAGCGATGGCGTGCGCACTGCAAATTTGGTGGGGAATGGATGTTCGCCGGGCCCCAGCACTTCGCGGTTGCGGTTCGGGCGGAGGAGCGGCGGCAGCAGGTCGGCGTCGGTCATGCCGTTCTCATCGCCGCGTCCGCCGCGTCCGCCTCGTCCAGGCGTCGGATCGTCGGTCGCGTTGTAGCTGTCCATCCAGTAGACGCCGTAGTCCTCGCCAACCATCAGTTGCAGCTGGCGGTACGACAGCTCGGCGGCGCGGAGGAATTGGGCGTCCCACGCCGGTGTGCGGCGATCGTTGTTGACCAGGGCTGTCGTTGGCGTGAAGCCCGCCAGCGACATGTTCGAGGTCGTGTCCGGCGGCAGGGTCGCCGCGTAGATGGTGACGTCGAAGCCGCGGCGCTGGAGCTGACGCGCGGCCGTGAGCCCCGGCGAGCCGCAGCCGATCACGGCCGCTCGACGCAGACCCGTGTCCTGCGCGAACTCGGCGACCATCACACCGCAGCCCCAGGCGAGCGACATGCCGGCGCCGGCGTGGCCGTAGTTGTGGATGAGTGTCTTGTCGTCGAGCTTCTCAGCGCGAAGGACGAAACCGGAATCGCGATGGGGGCGCAGGCCGACGGTGGTCCGGATGATGCGATCGAAAGACACGCGGACCGGCGCCAGGTTGATGGGCGCGTGTCGCGGCAGCGGCAGCGCACCGCGCGAAGACCCTGTCGTGGCGCATCCGCCGATGGCGTAGCCCGCGAGCGCGACGCCGCCGCCGGCCAGAAACGTTCGCCTCGTCATGCCGACCGATCTTGTCACCATCGGAGGCCGCTGTCACGCGGAGCGTCGGACCGCGCCATCACGGTTTCGCGGGAGTCTTGGCCGCGGCTTCGCGCTCTTCGAACCGGTGTCCGCGCAGCATGTCGGGAATCGCGTCGTTCCCCTCGTGGCAGGCGTATTCGAAAATCATCTCGTTCTTCAACTTCAACGGAATCATCGCCGTCCACGGCGCCGTCCAAGTCGTCGGATCGTCGATCGTGAACTCGTAGTCGAGCGTGTCGGCGTCGCCGCGGGTGATCCGTTCGGTGAGGTGGAGGTGCTCGTGCGAGCCCATGAAGTCGCTCTTGGTCGAGAAGTTCGTGGTATCGATCACCAGGGTGTCGCCTTCCCAGTGCCCGCGAGAGTCGCCGTTCCAGGTCCTGAGGCTGCTGTCGAGGTGCGGCCGGCCGTCGAGCGGGATGATGCGGGCATCGTGGGCCATCTCGTTCATGATGGTCACGTAGCCGGGCGCCTGGACGATCTGCAGATAGCTGTTGTATCCGGCCTGCAGCCGCGGCAGGCCGAAGTTCACACACCGTTCACCAGCGGGGAAGACTTCGGGATCCTCGAACGCGTGCGCCCTCCGGTACGCAATTTCGGCAGCGCGCCGCGTCTGCGCGGCCGGGGTCATCGGCGGAATCCTGCCGTTGGCCGGATCGGTGATGAGCGCCGTGCGGCGATCGTGCCAGTCGCGCTCCACGACCCAGAACTGGTTGTAGTTGCCGGTGCCTGGATCGTAGGACTTCGGATTCGTCTTGCGTTCGAGTATGGCGAGAATCAGCCCGTCCCCAAACTGCGCGTCGCCGTCGTTCTCGGTGATCTGCGCCGCGATCGTCTGCAGGTCGGCGATTTCCGCGTCACTGAGGCGCTCCCGGCCTTCCCACTGTTTCGGGCGCTGGAGCGGGGTGACGGTATTGTTGGCCCATACGCCCTGAAAGTCAGGATGGCCGTCGGGCGTGCGCGCCGCCGCGATCTGGTGAGCGTCCCTGGGCGTCGGCCGGATCGCGGGCGCGGGTGCCTGCGCCGTCATCGTGGTCGCGGCCGCAGCGATGCCGCAGGCGATCGGCAGTAGGCCGAATCTGAAATCGTGGCGAACAGTCATGGTGCAGCCTCCCCGTCCGGACCGGCACGCCCGACCAGAAGATTAGCCGATCTCGGGCGCCATCGCTTGACGCGGCGGGCGATCGATTCTGCTGCTGCTCCCGAATCAGCGCAGCCAGGCGCTTGCGCCCCTCGTCCGCCTATGCCAGAGCGGCCGAGGCCTCACGCAGCGCTGCCTCGCATTGCCGAGTTGAGCCGTAGGCGCGCGCCCTCTCTGCGTCAATCCGTTCCCTCCGTCCTCTTCGTTCCCTCTCGCCGGGCCGGATCCAGACTGGGCGCGACGTTCCGGCCGGTGACCAGCACGACGCTCGTCCTGGCCGCCGCCGGTTCCTTCAGCAGCGCGGCCGTCGCCGCGGCGCCGGCCGGCTCGGCGATGACCTGCTCGCGATCGTAGAGCCATTCAATCGCGGCAATCATCTCCTCTTCGCTGACCGCCACCACTTCGTCCACTAGTTCCCGGATCGCGGCGACATTGGGTGCCAGCGGACGCCGGATCGCGAGACCGTCGGCGATCGTGTCGCAGGTTGCCGTCTCGACGACGACGTCAGCTCTCCGCTCCGGACCCTCGCCGCTGACCTGTGCCTGCCATGACAGGAGATACGCCGGCGCCCGTGCGGCGACGCTGCCGACAATCCGGATCGACGGGCGGCGCTGTTTCGCGGCTGAGGCGACGCCGCGGATCAACGCGGTGTCGCCCATCGGCACGTACAGGACGTCGACCTCCGGCAGCTGGTCGAGCACCTCCTCGCCAATCGTGGCGGTGCCAACCGGCACGTCGGGATCGCTGGCGTCGTGCAGGAAGAAACCTGCGCTGCGGCGCGCGTAGGCCTGCGCCGCGTCGATGGCGGCGCTGAGATCGGCGCCGGCTTCGACAATCCGCGCACCCAGGTCGCGAATGCGCGCCGCCTTCACGGGGTTGGGATCGTCGGGCAGGAAGATCGTGGCGGCGACGCCGAGCCGCCGTGCGGCGTAGGCAACCGCGGCGCCGTGGTTGCCGGTGCTGGCGCAGACGACTTCGGCGATCGAATGCCGCGGAACGGCTTGCAGACGGTTGCCGATGGCGCGCGACAACGAATAGATTGCGCCGCGCACCTTGAACGATCCGGTCGGGAGGTCGGTTTCGAGCTTGAGGAAGACGTCGCATCCGGGGGAGGAGAGCGACGCTGCCCGCGCGATCCGGGTGGGCCCGAAGTGCCGCGCGAGCAGCAACCGCGCATCGGCGATGCGCGGCGGATCGATGTGCACCGCTAGGCGATCTTCAGCTTGCGGGGCGCCTGCGAGTTCTGTTCGAGGAACGAGCGCTTGCTTTCGAGATCCTTCTCGGTCGGCTGCACCGCGCCGGTGACGTCGGTGGCGCGCGACACGATGGTGTGATCGCCCGGCGTCGCGCCGTTCCAGGTGTAGGTGTAGAATTTCCAGCCGAACTTGTCCCGGGTCGATGGATCCGCCGTGGCCATCTGCCACGGGCCTTCGTCGACCTTGATCTCGACCGACTTGATCGGCGTGCCATCGTTGAGCACGACCGCGAGCACCTTGTGGTCGCTGCCGTTCTTGGTCACGCGCGCGACGAACGACTTCAGGTTCATGTGCGAGACCTCGGTCTCGCTGACCTTGAGCTCGCCGTCGACCATCTCGGTGCGCACCGTGCGGTACCACCGCGCCTGGTACTTGCCGACGTAGCGGTCGGGCTGGGCGTGAATCTCCTGCAGCCACTTGACGTTCGCCACGCCGTACCAGCCCGGCACGAGGAGACGCAGCGGCGCGCCCTGATGCTTGGAGAGTGGCTGTCCGTTGAGCGCCCACGTGACGAACGGTTCGTCGCTGGTCGCCTTCTCGCGCTCGAGGCTGCGGCCGAAGTGGTAGTCGATCTTGTACTTCTGCGTGCGCCACTCGACCTCTTCCTCGCCGTGGTCGGCGCCGAAGAACACGATGTCGCGCGCTCCGGGCTTGAGCCCCGCGGCGGCGAGCACCGTCTTGAGCGGGACGCCGGTCCATTTGCCGTTGCCGGACAGGCCCTGCAGCGGTCCGCGGTTGCCGGAGCATTCGAAGCCCGCGACCAGTTCGTGGCTGCCGAGCTTCTTGAGATCGTCGAGCGACAACGCCTTCGGATTGTTGACCATTCCGCTGAACTTGAGCTTGTAGGTCGCGAGGTCGACATCGGGATGACCGTAGTGCTGCGTGGTCGCCCATTTGTCAGGCGCGATAAACGGGCCGTCGATAGTCCGGACGTCCAGCATGCGGCGGTCCGGCGGCGTCTCCCAGCGAACGTTCTCGGGGATATCGGTGAACTGGACAACGGTCTCGTCTGCCGCCAGACTTGGCAGGGCCCACTCGGGGATACCGACGACGCCCAGCCCGGCCATCGCGAGGCCACCCTTCAGGATCGTGCGACGCGTCGCTTCTGGTTTCATATTTGTCCCTTTCGGTGCTGAATCGTACAATCCGCGGCGTCCAATATCAAGGAGCGTTCTCATGGAGCGAAAGAAGGCGTCCGACTACCCGCAGGAGCTGCTCGACCTCTTTCACGAGTACCAGCACGGGGAGATCGACCGGCGCACCTTCCTCGAGCGGGCCGGGAAGTTCGCCGTCGGCGGCCTGACCGCTGCCACGATTCTCTCAGAAATGAAGCCCAATTACGCCCTGGCCCAGCAGGTGCCCCCAACCGACCCGCGCATCAAGACAGAGGTCGTGACGGTCCAGTCGCCGCAGGGCAACGGAACCATCAAGGGGCTGTTTGCCAAACCGGCGAAGATGAGCGGCAAGCTGCCCGGCATCATCGTCATTCACGAGAACCGGGGGCTGAACCCGTACGTCGAGGACGTCGCCCGCCGCTTCGCGGCCGCCAACTTCATCGCCTATGCCCCGGATGGCCTGACGTCGGTCGGCGGCTTCCCGGGCACCGACGAGCAGGGCGCGGTCAAGTTTCGCGAGGTGAACGGTCCCAAGATGATGGAGGACTTCGTCGCCTCGGCCAACTGGCTGCGGACCAACCCGGAGTGCACCGGCAAGCTCGGCGCGATCGGCTTCTGCTTCGGCGGCGGCATCGTCAATCAGCTGGCGGTGCGGCTGGGCAAGGATCTGGCCGCGGGCGTTCCGTTCTACGGCCGCCAGCCGGGCGCCGATGACGTCCCGAAGATCATGGCGCCGATTCAGGCGCACTACGCCGATCCCAAGATCGACACCGGCGTCGGCAACGGCATTGCCGCGTTCGAGGCGGCGATGAAGGCGAACAACAAGAAGCTCGAGGTCTTCATCTACGACGGCGCGCAGCACGGCTTCCACAACGACACGACACCGCGCTACGACGAGAAGTCGGCCAAGCTGGCGACCGAGCGCTACATGGAGTTCTTCAACAAGACGCTGCGGTGAAAAAAGAGGGGACGGATCTGAGGAGCTGAGGATCTGAGGAGCTGAGGATTTGAGGATTTGAGGATCTATTTGAGGAGCTGGTTGCAGCGAGGTCCCTCGATAAATCCTCAGCTCCTCAAATCCTCAAATCCTCAAATCCTCAAATCCTTAGATTTGAGGGGAGGCGCAGTACACTTAACTCCCGTGCCGGCCGACTCCTCTACCCTGACCGAGCTCGAACGCGAGGTGGCGCGCCGCCGCACGTTCGCGATCATTTCCCATCCTGATGCCGGCAAGACCACGCTGACCGAGAAGCTGCTGCTCTATGCTGGCGCGATCGAGCTGGCCGGGGCGGTGCGCGGCCGCAAGGCGCGGCGCCACGCGACCTCGGACTGGATGGCGCTCGAACAGGAGCGCGGCATCTCGATCACGGCCGCCGCGCTCGAGTTCGAGCTCGAGGGGCGACGCATGTCGCTGCTCGACACGCCCGGCCACAAGGACTTCAGCGAAGACACCTACCGTGCGCTGATCGCGGCCGACAGCGTGGTGATGGTGATCGACGCCGCCAACGGTGTCGAGGGCCAGACCCGCAAGCTGTTCGAGGTCTGCCGGCGGCACCGCCTCCCGATTCTCACCTTCGTCAACAAGTTCGACCGGCCGGCGCGCGATCCGCTCGAACTGCTCGACGACATCGAGAGCACGCTCGGCATCGCGGCCGCTCCGGTCAACTGGCCGGTGGGCAACGCCGAGCATTTCCGCGGCGTCTACGACATCCAGCGCCAGCATCTGCTGCTCTACGAGCGGGAGATGCAGGGCCAGTACCGGGCGCCAGTGGACGTGTCGGATCTGGACGACCCGCAGGCCCGCGAGCTGATCGGCGAGACCACCTACGCCCACTTTCGGGAGTCGCTCGACGTCATCCGCGCCGCCGGCACCTCGTTCGACCTCGAGGGCTACCGGTCGGGTCGGCAGACGCCGGTGTTCTTCGGCAGTGCGATGACCAACTTCGGCCTCGAGCCGTTCCTGCGGACCCTGGTCGAGCTCGCCCCCCACCCGCAGTCACGCCCGAGCGACACCGGCATCGTCAATCCGACCGACGAGCGGTTCACCGGCTTCGTGTTCAAGATCCAGGCGAACATGGATCCGCGACACCGCGATCGCGTGGCATTCGTCCGGGTCTGCTCCGGGCGATTCACGAAGGATATGGCGGTGTCCAACAGCCGCGCCGGCAGGGTGCTGCGCGCCACGCGCGCCTATCGTTTCTTCGGCCGCGACCGCGAGACCATCGCCGAGGCCTACGCCGGCGACATCATCGGCCTCGTCAACCCCGGCCAGTTCGCCATCGGCGACACCGTGCACACCGGTGCGCCGCTGCGCTTTCTCGAAATCCCGCGCTTTCCGGCGGAGCACTTCGGCCGCCTGCGGCTGCAGGACACGCGCTACAAACAGTTCGACGAAGGCCTGAAGCAGCTCGAGGAGGAAGGGTTGATGCAGGTGTTCTACGTCGAGAGCGGCCGCCGCGAGCCGATCGTCGGCGTGGTCGGCGCGCTGCAGTTCGACGTCATCACCAGCCGGCTGCGCACCGAGTACGGCGTCGAGATCGTCGTCGATCCGTCGACCTTCACCGCGGCGCGCTGGATTGCCGATCCGGCCAGACCGCTGCCGCTCCTCGGCGGCGCCACTACCGTCGCGCTCGATCGCCAGGGACGCCGCGTGCTGTTGTTCGCCAACGAGTGGGAAGTGCAGTACTTCGAGAAGCAGAACCCGACGTTCGCGTTGCTGGCCGAATCGCCCGTCACCTAGTCGGAAAGGGATCCGCTGACAGGTCCGGCTAAAGCCGGACACTACCGGGAAATTGTCGAGCATCCGTGTATCGGTAGTGTCCGCCTTCAGGCGGACCAAACACGGTAGTGTCCGCCTTCAGGCGGACCAAACACGGTAGTGTCCGCCTACGGGCGGACCAAACCCCGGTAGTGTCGCCTACGGGCGGACCAAACCCCGGTAGTGTCGCCTACGGGCGGACCAAACCCCGGTAGTGTCGCCTACGGGCGGACCAAGGTCGTGTCTGTCAACTGGTGGAAAAGTGTGAGCGCGTCATCGTCGAGCTCGTCGTCGCGGCTGACCTTAGGCCAACCTTAGGCCACCCGCTTCATCGCCGCCATCTCCTGCCAGCCGTCCATCTTCCGGAGCTTCACTTGGCCGGTGCGTAAGAGGCCGAAAAGCAGGAAGAGCACCGCGTCTTGTCCGGGCAAACTCGCTTGCGTCTTGGTGCGGCGCCGGAATTCCTCGTTGATCCGCTCGAGCGCATTCGTCGTGCGCAAGGCCTTCCATTGCGCGGGCGGAAAGCGCAGAAAGGTGAAGAGATCTTCGCCAGCTTCATCGAGGCACTCGACGACCGCGGGGCAGCGAAGCCGCCACTTCTTGAGGAAGCGGCCGCGCGCCTGGTCCACCGCGGTGCGGCTGTCTGCGTAGATCATCCGCCGATACTCTTCGGCGAGTTCTTCGCGGAGGCGGGCCGGGGCCTTCGCCTCCAGGTTGCGCAGCTTGTGCGTGGTGCAGCGTTGAATCGCCAGCGTCGGCCACTGCTCCCGAAGCGCCGCCGCCAAGCCGGGATTGCCGTCGATCACGGCCAAGGTCGGCAGCCCGATCTGCCGCGCCACGAGGCTCTGAATGACGTCACGCCACGCCGCGGTACTCTCGTCCCCGACCAACCGCACGTCCAGGATCACGCGATCCCCATCGGCCCGGACGCCCAGCGTGACCAGCACGGGGACCCGCACGCGCCGCTTGCCGATCCGGACTTTGGGATACCAGCCATCCAGCATCAAATACTGAATGCCGTCGCCGGCGAGATCGCGCTGGCGCCAGGTGTCGAAATCGTCGGCCAGCCGCCCGACCAACCGCGACACAGCGTCCTTCGAGAGCGGCCCCCCTCGCAGCAGCGGCGCCAACGCGCCCTTGATTCGCCGGGTATTGGTCCCGCTCAAGTACACGCCCAACATCGCTTCATCCACCTGCGCACTCCGCCGCTGATACCGCGGCACCAACTCGCTGCGCCATTCCTCGGTGGTCCCCGCCGCCGTCACCAGTCGCGCCCGGGGCATCGCAAACGTCGTGGGTCCGAGACTCGTCGTCAACGTCCGCTCGCGCGTACCATGGCGATAGCCGATCCGCGTCTCCCCGCGGCGCACCGACGGCGCTGCGCCCAAGGCCTGCTCCAGTTCTTCCTCCACAATCGCATCGATCAGCTGCCGTGCCCGTTGCCGAATCGCCATCTCCAGACCACCAGCCGTCACCGCCGCCGCTTCTACTCGTTGCTCGTTCTTGGTATCCTTCGCCATCGCGTCATCCTCCGGCACCCGCCGCCAAGCGGGCGCATCAGTTGTTGGAAACTGCGCTGGATGATGACGCGATTTCTACTTTTCCACCAGACTCAAGACACTCCCGGACCAAACCCCGGTGGTGTCGCCTACGGGCGGACCAAACCCCGGTAGTGTCGCCTACGGGCGGACCAACCACGGTAGTGTCCGCCTTCAGGCGGACCAAACCACCGGTAGTGTCGCCTACGGGCGGACCAAACCCCGGTAGTGTCCGCCTTCAGGCGGACCAACCACGGTAGTGTCCGCCTTCAGGCGGACCAAACCACGGTAGTGTCGCCTACGGGCGGACCAAACCCCGGTAGTGTCGCCTACGGGCGGACCAAACCACGGCAATGTCCGCCTTCAGGCGGACCGCGTCGCCGATTCCGCCCTGCACCTGATCGCCATCCGCCAGCGTCAGCGGCCGCAGCAGGAGCCGCGGCGCCGGAAAGAGGATCTGCTGACAGCGTCCGGCTAAAGCCGGACACTACCGAAGATCGGCGGGGGGCGCGCGGCCGGGTCAGTCGGCCGCGCGGTGGCGGTTGGGTCAGTCGGCCGCGCGGTGGCGGTCGGCCCCGCCCGCGCGGCGTTCGAAGTAGATCTCGACCGGCGGCAGGACGATCAAAACGATTAGCGTGAGCACGGTCGTCCAGGCGGCGAGTTGAAATTGACCGACGCCGCAGGCGATGCCAATCGCGGCATTCACCCAAATGGTGGCGGCGGTCGTCATGCCGTGCACCGTGTCGCGATTGCGCATGATGGCGCCGCCCCCGAGGAAGCCGATGCCGGTGACGATCTGGCCGGCGACGCGGCTGGGATCGCCGGTGCCCGCCGTCATCGAGATCGACAGGATCGTGAACAGCGCGGATCCGATCGCGATCAGGACGTTGGTGCGCAGCCCCGCCGGTTTCTGCCGGTATTCGCGCTCCAGCCCGAGCGCGGCGCCGAGCACGGCCGCGAGCAGCAACCGCCAGGCGAGGTGGGTGAACATCGCGCGTATCCTACAGCGGTTTCCGATTCGCGGGCGTCCGGCTGACGCCGGACGCTACCGGACTTTCGCATGCCCTTGGGCTCCGCGGCACGCCGCCCGCCGATTTGAGGTTGTCTGGACGGCCCGATTGCCGCACACTGCTCCGCATCATGCGAACACTCCTTGCCGCCGTGTCGATCGTCACGCTGATCCTCACCGCGCCGCCGCGAGCGGCCGCGCCAGACTGGCACCTGATTGCCACCGTGGCCGAGAGCTGCAGCTGCACGATTGCGTGCCCCTGCAATTTCGGCGGCGAGCCGAATCGCAATCCGTGCGAAGGCAACCGCCTGATTGCCATCAGGTCCGGCCACTACGAAGGCGTGGATCTTGCGAACGTCTCGTTTCTCGTGACGTTCACGATGCGGAGCTGGTCCAAGATCTATGTCAGCGACAAGGTCAGCGAGGCGCAGATGAAGGCGGTCGAGGCGCTGCTGCCGATCGCGTTCGCCGGCTTTCACCGCGGGATGCTGTCGTTCACCAAGGCGCCGATCACGATGGACATCACCGAGAAGCGGGTGCGCTTCTCCGGCCCCGAGTCATCGGTCGACATGGAAGTGATGAGCGGCTTGGGCGGCAGGCCGGTGCAGATCAAGAACCTGCCCAACCCGGCCTACCAGGACTACACCCAGTACAGGTCGGTCGTGCACAAGCACTCGAGCGACAAGACGACCTGGAGCCACACCGGCACGAACGGCTTCACCTCGACGATGGAAGCCGGCAGCAAGTGACCTTGGGCGCGCAGTTTCTCTCGATCGTTCGAGAGCAGCTTCGCCCCGGCAGCGACGAGCCCTACAACCGGAACGAGTTGAAGCTTGCAAACGTGTGCGCCACGCTGCAGTGCCCCCATCCCTACCTGGCGCTGGCGTCAGTGTCCGGACCCGCGGAAGTCTGGTGGCTCAACGCGTTCACATCGGCGGCCGAACGGGACGCCGTTGGGCCTGCCTACGCGCGCAACGAGCCGCTCATGACCGCGATGCGTCCGCTCGGCGCGCTCAAGGAGCGGTTCAGAGTGTCGTGCACCAGCACGATGACATCGTATCGGCGTGACCTGTCGGATGGCGTAGCGCTGCGAATCGAAGGCGTGCGTTTCTTCGTCGTCAGCACCAGCCATCGCAGGAGCGGGCCCGTGGCTGCCGTGTTCGAATCGCCGGCCGGCGATCTGTTCGTCCTGGCAGGCGCAAGCAGCCGCGCCATCGCTGACGATGTCGCTGCCCGGTTCGGGCCAGGCGCGATCGTTCTGGCGGTGCAGCCGCAGTGGAGCTTCCCGGACAAGACGTGGATCGAGGCCGATCCGGATTTCTGGAATCACGCGATCGGATGAAGCGGGTGCGTGACGTTCTCAATCGTCGGTATCACGCGGGACTGCGTGACGTCCAGATACGTGCTAGTACCCCGCGGCTTTGCCGGCAGCGGACCGTCCGTCCGAGCCACCCTGCAGCCAGCCGCCGTCGCTGACAATCGCCGCGACTTGCGCCAGCACCACCCCCGGCGCGTAGTCCACGTCGTAGCCGCGGCTCTTGAGCAGCGCGACGGTGTCGGGCGAGATGCCGTGCTCCAGCGACAGCTTGTCCGGCTGCCACTGATGGTGCACCCGCGGCGCGTCGATGGCGTCCTGCACGTTCATCCCGAAGTCGAGCACGTTGACGATCACCTGCAGCACCGCCGTCGAAATCCGCGAACCGCCCGGTGCGCCGGCGGTCATGAACAGCCTGCCGTCCTTGAGCACGATGGTGGGCGTCATCGACGACAGCGGCCGCTTGCCCGGGGCGATCGCGTTGGCCTCGCCCTGGACGAGGCCGAACATATTCGGTGAACCCGGCTTCGACGCGAAGTCGTCCATCTCGTTGTTCAGCAGGAAACCGAGACCCGGTACGGTGATGCCGTTGCCGTAGCCGCCATTCAGCGTATAGGTGACCGCGACCGCGTTGCCTTCACTGTCGACGACGGAGTAGTGCGTGGTTTCCAGGCTTTCGCTGCCGACCGGCTTGCCCGGCTTGACGCTGTCGCTGGGCGTCGCCCGTTCCGGATCGATTGACGCGCGCAGCTTCGACAGATACGCCGGATCGAGCAGCCCTTTGATCGGCACCTTCACGAAATCGGGATCGCCGACGTATTCGTTGCGGTCGGCGTAGGCCCGCCGCATCGCTTCGGCCTCGTAGTGGATCGCCGACGCCGAACCGGCGCCCGCTTTTTCATAGCCGGTGCCCTCGAGAATGCCCAGCATCTCCAGCAGCGCGATGCCGCCCGAGCTCGACGGTGGCGACGTGATGATGGTGTAGTTCCGGTAGTGTCCGGTGAGCGGCGTGCGTTCGATCGCCTTGTAGTTCTTGAGATCGGCGAGCGAGATCAGCCCGCCGTTCTTGCTCATCTCGTCCGCGAACCGTTTCGCGGTCTCGCCTTCGTAGAATTCGTTCGCGCCGTTCTTCGAGATCCGCTCGAGCGTCTGCGCCAGCTCCGGCTGCGCCAGGGTCTCGCCGACCTGGTAGAAGGCGCCCCCGTTCTGGAAAATGCGCTTCGACTCCGGCGACCTCGCCAGGCTGCGCGACCCCTTGAGCCCTTCCGCCAGCGCGTACGAGACCGGGAATCCCTTGGACGCCAGCGCCACGGCCGGCGCCATGTTTTCGGCCCAGGTGCGCTTGCCGTACTTGTTCACCGCGATCTCGAAGCCGCGCACCGTGCCCGGCACGCCAGACGACCGCCAGCCCTCGACGCTGTCCTTGGTCAGCGCGCCGCTGGCGTCGAGATACATGTTGCGCGACGCCTTCTCCGGCGCCCGTTCGCGGAAATCGATGAAGGTCGCGCGGCCGTCGGCCATGCGGATCAGCATGTAGCCGCCGCCGCCCAGGTTGCCGGCAAACGGATGGGTGACCGCCATTGCGAAACCGACCGCGACCGCGGCGTCGATGGCGTTGCCACCCTTCTGCAGCACGGCCACGCCGACGTCAGCCGCGGTGGCTTCCATCGCGACGACCATGCCGTGCCTGGCGTGCAACGGCTGGCGGACGGCGGTCAGCGGAGTCGACAGGCACGCGACGGCGAAACCGATGACGAGCGTCAGGGATCTGCGCATAGTCGGCCATTGTACGGCAGACCGCCGAATGCCGCCTGTCCCGAGACGCATCACCCTCGGCCGAGGCCCGCCAGGCGGACTTGCGTCGTGCCTCGCCCGCCGGGCGCGACTGCAATTACGGCCGGGCGATAGTCGTCGATTTGGTCTTCGTCAGATTCTGGCTGTCGAGGGTGTAGTCGAAATACCCGTTCATGATCTCCGGCCCGTATTTCACGCGCGCCGTCGGACCCGGGTTCTGCCGGTTGGCTGCCGAGTTGTCGTATGCCAGCCGTCGGTGAAGGCCGGCAGCGGCGGCAGATCGCGCCCATCGCCCTCGACTGCGCCGCCGTCCACCCATGCGGCCACCGTTGCGATCTCCTGCTCCGACAAGCGTGGATCGTTGGCGAACTCGCCGTGGTTCGGATCGGCGAACCACGGCGGCATCGCGCGCTCGACCACGGCCTCGCGGACGGCGCGGGCCCAGGGCCTCGCGTCCTTGAAGCTGGTCAGCGACATCGGCGCCATCTCGCCGGCGCGATGGCACGACGCGCAATTCCTGTAGAGGATGGGCGCGACATCGCGGTCGAACGTCACCGTCGGCGGCGGTGGCGGCGCCTGCGCCCGGGGAACGCCGGCGGCGCCAGGGCGGCGACGAGACCGGTGATGCCGAGAACGAAACTGCGGGATACGCCAGCCATCTCTGATCTCCTCGAAAAGGGCCCGGCTTCCGGTGACGATCGCGTGGCAAAAAAACAGGAGCCGTCCCCCGATCGGCGCGCGTCAGGTCAGCCGCAGGGCAGCGCGCAGCCGTGCCACAGTATCAGGAACATCCGCGACTTCGATGATCAGCTTCTTGTAGCGCTCGTGCGCCACGGAGATGACCACGGTCTGCGCCGGATCAATCACGTCCCAGAACACCAGCTCGCCGTGGTAGTAGAAGGTGCCCGCGGCGAACAGCGCGCCGGCCTCGGTGCCGATCAACCTGAAACCGTGCCACCAGTGGCGGACCTGGTCCGGGTTGGCCTCGACGTCGGTGATGTGCACCAGCGGGATCTCGATCTGGCTGCGAAACGACCACAGCTTGTGCAAGCCCTCGACATTGAACACCGCGCGCTCGCCCTGAATCGTGACGTCGACCATGATCTACCGCTGGCCGGACGAGGCCGCCAGCGCGTCGACGATATCCTTCAGATCGAGGGTGGTCGATAATCTTCTCAAATCCTCAAATCCTCAAATCCTCAGATCCATAGATCCATAGATCCCAGATCTACTGAGAACCCCCCCTGGCCAGGATCGGCCACACCGCCTCGACGCGATCCTCCCGTGTTGCATACATCTGGTCATACTCGTTGACCACCGGATCGCAGTGCGGCGCAATCAGCTCGAGCTTGTCGCCAACCTTGTAGGATCGCTCGGCCTGCTCGTACGTGATCACGCCGAACTCGTCGGAGCCGGCATTGTAGGCGAACCCCTTCTCGCCGATTACCCACGGGCCCGGCTGGTTCAGGGTCAACGCTTTGGCACCGGCGTCGGTCGTGATCGACTTGTCGAAGTAGGTGTTCAGCACCGTGGTCAGCACGGTGAGCGACGAGGCGAAGTCGGTATAGAGCTCGTCGTCGGTCTCGCCGCCGATCTCCAGGTACTGGCAGTCCATGAAGACATAGCTGCCAACCTGCACGTCGGTGATGCGCGCCGACGCCCTCGGCAGGATGTTGTAGGTGCCGGTGCCGCCGCCGCTGAAGATCTCGGTGTTGAGCCCCGAGCGGGTGAAGCGTTCGAAGGTGCCCAGCGACGGCTCGAACCGCCTCAGCGTCTGATCGAGGCGGTTCTTGAAGCCCTTGATGTGCTGCGCACTGCCGTCGTAGCTGATGATGCCGCGCAGTTTCAGGTTCGGCAGCGTGTCGACCAGCTGGCCGAGCGCGAGCGCCTGATCGCCCGGCGGAATGCCGCTGCGCGTGCCGATCGCCACATCGACGACCACGTCGGCGATGATCCCGACCTGCCTGGCCGCGTCGTCGAGATCGCGCGCATTGGCTGGATAGTCGACGGCCTGAATGAAATGAGGGTTGGTTTTGCGGATGGCCATCGCCCGCCGGATCTTGTTCGGCGTCACGTTGGCCGTGGTCATCAGGATCGGCTCGATCCCGTTGGCCGAGAACACTTCCGCCTCGCTGATCTTGGCGGCGCAGATGCCGATCGAGCCGCCGGCGAGCTGGAGCCTGGCCACCGCCGGACACTTGTGCGACTTGCCGTGCGGGCGGCTGCCGACGTGCATCGCGGCCAGCCTGGTCCGCATGATCGTGATGTTGTGTTCGAAAGCGTCGAGATCCACGCACAGGGCGGGGGTGTCCAGCTCCCATTTCGAGACGCCGGCCAGCGTTCCGTCTTCGGCCTTGGCGCGCATCTCGGCGGCTGAATAGCCGCGTCCCGCGCCGGCCCAGGCCGTCCCCGCCCCCGCGCCCGTGCTCACGAGAAAACTCCGGCGCGACAACGTGGGCTGCGACTGCTTGGCGAGACCTCCATCGGCGAGCGCAGTATAGCGGACGGCCGACTTCCAGGAGAGGGCGATCGCCCGGGCGTCACCAGCGCGACGTTCCACATCGTTCTATCGCTGGTTCCCAGATCGTCCGGGCGTCCTGGCCGCACGCCTGCCGCACCAGGCGAAGCATTGTTCTACGCCGCGGGCTGGAAGAAATTCGAGGCCGCCTGGACCCTCCTGAGGAAGAGAGAGGGATGAGCGCTCGACGCGTCTGCTGTCATAATGCGCCCATGACCGCAATCAGCCGCCGCCATCTGCTCTTGTCGCTTCCCGGGCTCGCCCTTGCGCCGCGTCTCGTTCCGCAGTTGCTGGCGCAGACAGGTGCGCCGGCGCTGCGCGTGCGGGGCATCAACCATATCGGCCTCGCCGTGTCCGATGCGAAACGCTCCGTCGAGTTCTACCAGGAGCTGTTCGGCATGCCGGTTCGCGGCCGTCAGGGATCGATGACCCTGCTGCAGCTGGGCGCGGGACCGCAGTTCCTGGCGATCGCGCCGGTTGCCGGCGGAGCGTCACCGAGCATCACGCACTTTTGCCTGGGTGTCGAAGGATTCAATGTCGATCGCGCGCTGGCGTCGCTCGCCGCGCACGGTGTGGAGAAGGCCGGCGCGATCGGGCCAATGAAGGCGCTCATCGAGTCGCGCGGCCCCGACATGAACGGCGCCAAAGAGGGCACCACGGAGCTCAGCTTCGGCGATCCCGACGGCATCGTCTGCCAGCTGCAGGATGCCGGTTACTGCGGCGGCGCCGGCGTGCTCGGCAACATGTGCGGCGCGCCGGAACGAGCGCCGAAAGGCCGGCTGGCGCTGCGCGACTACAGTCACCTCACGATCTTCTCGACCGATTCCCGGCGGTCGAACAAGTTCTATCAGGATCTGTTCGGCTTCGCGATTCGCTCGTATCAGGGTCCCACCGCGCCCACGCTGGCCGTCGGTCCGACTGTCGAGTTCCTGATGTTCACCGGCGGCGGAGGACCCGCGCGCGGCGGCACGCCGCCGGCGCCCCCGCGGCCCGCCAGCATCAATCACGCCTGCATGAACATGAGCGGGTTCAAACCCGACGACATCCTGAAGACGCTGGAGAGCGCCGGCATCAAACCGCGCGAGGGCGCAACGGGACCAGTGGGTCCGATGCGGCACTACGTGTCGATGCGGATGGAGAACCGCGGCGGCGCGCCGGAAGGGACGCCGGAGTTGTACTTCAGCGATCCTGATGGCCTGTTGATGCAGCTGCAGGACACCAAGTACTGCGGCGGCAGCGGCTACCTCGGCGACATCTGCAAGCCCTGAGTTTTTTCTTGGCGGTGCGTTGCATCCGGCTATTTCGTGCCGACGACGAGCGTTTCCGCGCTTGGTAGTGGATGGCTCGTGGCGGCGGTAAACCCGGCCGCCTCGAGCATTGCGTGGAGCTCGCTGAAGGTATAGGCATCGCCCTGCGGCGTGTTGCCGAGCATCTGCATCGCAAAGGTGGCCGATCCTGGAGGGCTGACGCGATCCTCGTTCGGCACGAACTCGAGCACCGCGATGCGGCCGCCAGGCTTCAGCGATTCGGCGACCTTCTTCAGCAGCGTGGTGCAGGTCGCTGCGTCGAAGTGGTGCAGGAAGTTCGTCATCAGCGCAACATCGTAGCCGGCGCCCCAGTCGACCTTGAACGCGTCGCCCGCCACCGTGGTGTGGCGCGCCGCGACGCCCATTTTCGACGCGTTCTCGGTGGCAACGGTCAACACGCCGGCCCAATCGACCGCCACCACCTGCGCCTGAGGATTCCTCTGGGCGATGGCGATGCCGAAGATGCCGTGGCCGGCGGCGATGTCGAGCACCTTGAGCGGTCCGGCGTCGGAGACGTCGAGAACCTCGGCGATCGCCTGCGCCGGCATCATCATCATCGGCATCATCACGCGCGCGAAGGTCTGCCACAGCGGATTCTCGTCGACGACCGTGCTGTCCTCCTTGGCGATGGACCCGCGCCGGATCGTGCTCGCGAGATGGTCGAAGTGTCCGACGATTTCCGGCGAGGCGAGAAACGAGAGGGCGGTGCCGAAGTAAGCCGGTGAGCGTTTGCTGAGGAATGCCGCGGTGTCGGGCGTCAACTGGTAGCGGCCGTCGGTCTTGGTCAGGAAACCGATGATCGTCAGATAGTCGCTGAGGATCCGGGTTCCGCGTTCCGAGGCGCCGCAGGCGGCGGCGATGGCGGGCACGGTCGAGGCGCCGTCGCCGATCGCGGTAAACAGATCGAGATCGACGGCAGCGCGCAGCGCCGCCGTGCGCTGGTAGGCCTGGACGGTGTCGAAGAAATGCTCGGGCGATGGTGGCGTGCTCGTGGTCGTTGACATGGCTGTGGATTATAGTCGGGCACACCGCTGGGGCCCCGCCGGTCTATTTTCCGAACGCCAACCTGATCATGACCACTCTTTGTCAAGTTTCAGCCCGATGTGTCTCCAGATGTATTTGAGACGCAAAAATCGAGATCTCGTCCCGGTGGCAGGTGTAAACTTCGCCCGATGAAGAGGGGTAGGCTGGCCTTTCTCTCCGCTGCGGCGGTGTGTGCGACCGTGGCCGGAAACGCCGTTCACGCGCAACGGCCGTCGAGTACCGCGACGCGTCCAGTCGCCAGACAGACGAGCGCCGCCAAGGCTGTCGCGATCAAGCCGGTGGCGTCGCATGCGCCGGATCTCAATCCAGTCGTGAAGCGTTATTGCGCCGGGTGCCACAGCGACAAGGGCAAGTCGGGCGGGCTGTCGCTCGCCGCGTTCGACGTCGCACAGGCGGCGCAGAACCCCGAGGTCGCCGAGAAAGTCATCCGCAAACTGCAGGCCGGCTTCATGCCCCCGCCGCTGGCGCCGCGTCCCGACCCGGCGACCTACGCGTCATTGATCTCGACGCTGGAATCGGAGGTGGACGCGGCGTCCGCCGTGAAGCCGAATCCCGGCGTCCGCACCTTCCAGCGCCTGAACCGTCCGGAATACTCGCGGGCCGTCCAGGATCTGCTGGCGCTGGACGTCGACGCCGGCAACTGGCTGCCGCTCGACACCAAGAGCGCGAACTTCGACAACATCGCCGACGCCCAGTCGTTGTCGCCGACGCTTCTCGAGGCCTACCTGAACGCCGCGGCCGCAATCAGCCGCATGGCGATCGGCGATCGCGACGCGCCGACGGTCGATTCGACCTACAGCAGTCCCGGCTATGTTTCGCAGCATCCCTGGGATCACGTCGAAGGCGCGCCCTACGGGACCCGCGGCGGCTCGGTCGTCGAGCACATCTTTCCGGCCGATGCGGAATACGTCTTCGAGGTGGACCTCGTCTCGGGCTCGAACGCGCGGTTCGAGGACATCGACGTGTCGATCGACGGCGAGCGCGTGGCGCTGATTGAATACGAGACCGGTCCGGCCGGCGGCGCCGACGGTCGTGGCGCGGTGCCGATGCGCACCGAGCCGATTCTGGTCAAGGCCGGCCAGCATGTCGTGGCGGCGGCCTTTGTCCGCCGGGCCGAGGGGCCCTACGAAGATCTGATCCGGCCGCACGACTGGTCGTTCGCCGGCGGCGGATCGGGTGGCCCCGGCATCACGACGCTGCCGCACGTGCGCGATCTGATCGTCAAGGGACCGTACCACGCCACCGGCATCTCGGAGACGGCGAGCCGTGAACGGATCTTCAGCTGTCGGCCGACCAGCGCCGCGGAAGAGCGTCCGTGCGCGCGGCAGATCCTCTCTCGCCTGGGCACCGAAGCGTATCGGCGTCCGATTACGGCGAGCGAACTGGATCGGCTCATGCCGCTGTACGAGAAGGGGGCCGGACGGGCGAATCGGGCAGGACAGGGGGGCGGGTTCGAGGCGGGCGTGCGCAGCGCGCTCGAAGCGATCCTGGCCAGCCCGTACTTCATCTTCCGCCTCGAGAAAGAGCCCGAGAACGCCAAGCCGGGCGGCACCTACCGCGTGGCGGACCTGGATCTTGCCTCGCGGCTGTCGTTCTTCCTGTGGGGAACGCCGCCTGATCAGGAGCTCCTCACGCTGGCAGGCAAGGGTGCGCTGTCGGTTCCGGCCACGCTGGAGAAACAGACGCGCCGCATGCTGGCGGACCCGCGCGCCGAATCGCTCGGGACCCGCTTCGCCGGCCAGTGGCTGCGGCTGCAGGACATCGACAAGGTCCACCCCGATCCGAACAACTACCCGAACTTCGACGACAACCTCGCCGCCGCGATGCGCCGCGAGACCGAGTTGTTCTTCAACAGCCTGGTGCGCGAGGACCGCAGCGCGCTCGACCTGTTCCGCGCGAACTACACGTTCGTGAACGAACGGCTCGCGCGCCACTACGGCTTCCCCGGTGTCGCCGGCGAGGAGTTCCGCCGCGTCGAGTATCCCGACGACACGCGCCGCGGCCTGCTCGGCCAGGGCAGCGTGCTCGTGCAGACTTCGCTCGCCAACCGCACGTCGGCGGTGCTGCGCGGCAAGTGGGTCATGGAAGTGCTGATGGGCTCGCCGCCGCCTCCTCCGCCTCCCGACGTCCCGGCCTTCGACGACACCGCGAACGCCAAGGACGGCAAGCTGCTGACGACCCGTGAGCGGATGGAGATGCATCGCGCCAACCCCGCGTGCACGTCGTGCCATCGCTTCATGGATCCGATCGGCCTGGCACTCGACAACTTCGACGTCACCGCGCGATGGCGCGAGCGTGAGAACGGCATGCCGCTCGATACCCGTGGCGACTTTTACGACGGCACGCCCGTGAAGACGCCGGCCGAGCTCACTGCGGCGCTGCTCAAGCGCCCGGTGCCGCTGATCCGGACCTTCACCGAGAACCTGATGGCCTACGCCCTCGGCCGTCGCGTCGAATACTTCGACCAGCCCGCCATCCGTGCGATTGCCAGGGCGGCCGAAGCCAACCAGTACAAGATGTCCTCCTTCATCCTCGGCGTGATCAAGAGCGACGCCTTTCAGATGAAGCGGTCGGAGGCAAGTGCGACGCAATGAGGTTCGTGGTTCGTGGTTCGTGGTTCGCCGTCGTTCTGCGTTCGCGGTTCTCCGTTCGTCGTTCCAAATCTGAAATCTGAATTCTGAACTCTGCAATTTATTGAGGAGCGACCGTGACCTACCTGACCCGGAAGCAGTGGCCCCGCCGGACCTTTCTCCGCGGTGTGGGCGCGACCGTGGCGCTGCCGTTCCTCGATGCGATGGTGCCCGCCGGGCGCAGCCGCGCGGTAGCGGCGGCGACCGACACGACGCGCCTGATTTGCATCGAGGAAGTGCACGGTCTCGCCGGCTGCAATAACTGGGGCGCTTCGAAGTTCCTCTTCGCGCCGGAGAAAACCGGCCGCGACTACACGCTGGTGCCCGATAATCCTTTCAGCACGCTCGAGGCGTTCCGCGACCGCATGACGCTGGTCAGCAACACCGACGCGCGCAACGCCGAGGCGTTCGCGTTGCCGGAAATCGGCGGCGATCACTTCCGCTCGAGCGCGGTGTTCCTGACCCAGTCCCACCCGAAGCAGACCCAGGGCTCGGACCTCTTCGCCGGCACCTCGCTCGATCAGCTCTATGCCAAGCGCGCCGGCCAGACCACCCCGCTGCCGTCGATGCAGTTCTGCATCGAGAACCTGGATCAGGCAGGCGGCTGCACCTACAACTATTCGTGCGCGTATACCGACTCGATCAGCTGGGCGTCGCCGAGCGATCCGCTGCCCATGATCCGCGACCCGCGCATCGCGTTCGACATGCTGTTCGGTTCCGGTAACACCCCGGAGGAGCGCGCCGCCCGCCGCGATACCAGGAGCAGCATCCTCGACTGGATCGGTGGGGAGGTCGAGCGCGTCCGGCGTTCGCTCGGCCCCGGCGATCGCCAGCGCATCGACCGCTACATGGACAACGTGCGCGAGATCGAGCGCCGCATCCAGACGGTTGAGGCGCACAACCGCAGCGGCGAGGCGCGTGCGCTGCCCGATGCGCCGGCCGGAGTGCCCGACTCCTTCTCGGAGCACATGAAGCTGCTATTCGACCTGCAGGTGCTCGCCCTGCAGACCGACATGACGCGCATCATCTCGTTCAAGATCGGACGCGACGCCCAGAACCGGGTCTTCCCGGAAAGCGGTTCCAACCAGCCGTTCCACCCGGCCTCGCACCACGGCAACCGCGAGGATCGGATCATGGAGTTCAACAAGATCTGCAAGTACCGCCTCAGCCAGGTCGCTCACCTGCTCGAGAAGTTGCAGAGCACGATGGACGGCGACGCCAGTTTGCTCGACAAGTCGATGGTGATCTGGGGCTCGCCGATGGCCGATCCCAATATCCACAACCACCGCCGTTGTCCGCTCGCGCTGTTCGGCCGCGCCAATGGCGCACTCAAGGGCGGCGAGCACGTGAAGGCGGACGATGGGACGCCGATGGCCAACGTCATGCTCACGCTGCTGAACAAGCTGGGGCTCGACGACATGAGGAGCTTCGGCGACAGTACCTGGGACGTTCGCGCTCTGAGCACGGTCGTACTGTTCGGCTGCAACCGGACCCGGACCGTCCGCCTGAAGGCGGACACTCCCAGGAACTGGCGCGTGACGCGGGTGATAGCGCATAGGCTGGGTCTGCTCTTGGACCCGGCGCAAGGACAGCCATGAAACGAGTTCTGATGGTCTCTGTCGGCGCGGCTCTGCTGATGACCGCCTGGCTTGGCGCCGCACCCTCGCCGTCGCCGGTCGCCGACGCCGCGATGAAAGGGGACCGCGAGGCGGTCCGTGCGCTGCTCAAACAAGGCGCCGACGTCAGCGCCGCCAAAGGCGACGGCATGACTGCTTTGCATTTCGCCGCCGAGCGCGGCGACGCGGCGATGACCGAGATGCTCGTTTACGCCGGCGCCAACGTCGCCGCCGTCACCCGAATCGGCCAGTACACGCCGCTCCACCTTGCCAGCCGCGCCGGCAACGCCGCGGTCGCCCGGGCGCTGCTCGGGGCCGGCGCCAGCGTCTCGGCCAGGACGACGACCAGCGGCGTGACGCCCTTGCACCTCGCGGCCGCGTCGGGCAGCGGAGAGGTCGTCACGCTGCTGCTCGACCACGATGCCGATGCCGATGCCAGGGAATCCGAATGGAGCCAGACGCCGCTGATGTTCGCGGCGGCCGACAACCGCGTCGACGCCATCCGGATCCTGCTCGCCCGCGGCGCCGATGCGACAATCAAGACCAAAACCATCGACATCGCCCACCAGTCGGCGCTCGATCGCGCGGCCAACGATCGGCAGAAGAAAGTGCTCGAGGCTTCGGTACCCAAGGGGCAGACGCCGACCCCGAGTCAGGTGCAGGCGGCCATCGAGGCGTCGCGCGAACTGTTCGCCTCGGGCAAGATTCCGCCGCCCGAGAAAGCGCCGGCCGGCGGCCGCGGCGGTCGCGGCGCCGCCCTCGATGACGCCAATGCCGCCAACAGCTTCAACCCCGAAGAGATCAACCCGGCGGTGTCGAGCAAAGGCGGGATGACGGCGCTGCTCCACGCCGCGCGCCAGGGCCATCTCGAGGCGGTTCGTGCCCTGCTCGACGGTGGCGCACCGATCGACGAGGTCGGCTCCGGTGACGCGGTCAGCCCGTTGCTGATGGCCGTCATCAACGGCGAGTTCGACCTCGCCATGCTCCTGATCGAACGCGGCGCCAACCCGAATCTTGCGGCCGTGGGCAACGGTGCGACGCCACTCTGGGCCGCCGTCAACACGCAGTGGCAGCCGCGGACGCGCTATCCGCAGCCGCAGGAGATGGAACAGCAGAAGGCCACCTATCTCGACGTCATGAAAGCGCTGCTGGCCAGGGGCGCCGACCCCGACGCGCGACTCAAGACGCATCCCTGGTATCTCGTGTATAGCGGCTGCGGCAATCGCAACTGCGGCCTGGCCGACACCGCCGGATCCACCGCCTTCTGGCGCGCGGCCTACGCCACCGATCTGGATGCGATGAAGCTGCTGGTCGCCTACGGCGCCGATCCCAACATTCCGACCGTGGCGCCCAGCGTGCCGGTGCGCCGTGGCGGCGGTGGCCCGCCGGCCGGCGCGGGCGGCCCGATCGCGCCAACCGCTGCCGCCGACCAGGCGAAATTCAACGCGCTACCCGTTCCCGCGGGCGGGCCCGGCGCCCTCCCGATCCACGCCGCCGCCGGCGTCGAGTACGGCGAAGGCTTCGCCGGCAACGCTCATCGTCATGCGCCGGACGCCTGGATGGCGGTGATGAAGTATCTGGTCGAGGACCTGCACGCCGACGTCAACGCGCGCGACAACGACGGCTACACGCCGCTGCATCACGCCGCGGCCCGCGGCGACAACGAGATGATCACCTACCTGGTCTCGAAAGGCGCCGACGTGACCGCGGTTGCCCGCAGCGGCCAGACCACGGCCGACATGGCCAACGGGCCGGTGCAGCGGATCTCGCCAATCCCGGCCACCGTTGCGCTGCTCGAGAAACTGGGATCGAAGAACAGCCACAAGTGCGTTTCGTGTTAGGGAGCAGGGATTCGCTCCCTCAGTCATTCTGGGCATGAGGACATCATGGAAACCATCATCAACGGACTGCTGACCGACTTCGAGAAGGGCAAGATGACCCGGCGTCAGCTGATTCAGAGCCTGGCGCTGGTGGCGGCGGCTGCCCCGGTGGCCACCGCCGCCGCGCAGACGTCCTCGACCATTCCGCCTGCGACCGGCCCCGCGCCGTTCAAGACGGTGTGGCTCGATCACATCTCCTACGCCGTCACCGACTACCGTAAGAGCACCGCGTTCTATCGCGACCTGATGGGTTGGGAGATCAAGCACGACGATGGCAAGCAGCAGTGCACGATGAAGATCGGCGACATCGGCGAGATCATCGTTCGCAACAAGCGCGAGGGTGCGGCGGGAGCGCAGAGTGCGCCGGTTACCAGCGTCATCAACCACGTCTCATTCGGCGTCGCGCCGTGGGACACCGACAAGGTGAAGGCCGAGCTGGAGAGGCGCGGATTGAACCCGCGGCCGGACATGGTCGGCCAGGGCTTCAAGAGCTTCCACGTGAAGGATCCGGACGGCTGGGACCTGCAGATCAGCAACCAGACGAAGGAACATCACGAAGGCAGTTAGAGCGTTAGAAGTTGCGGGTTACAAGTTAGAATCCGAACTCTGAAATCTGAAATCAGAAATCTGAAATCTGAAATCAGAAATCTGCAATTAGAAAGCTTCCTGGATCCCGAGATACAGTCCTCGGGATCCGTCCTTGCCCCAGCCATAGTCCGTGGTCAGGTTCGTGCGCGAGTGTTTGTTCAGCAGCACCCGCAGACCCAGTCCCGCCGCCGGCGCAAAGTCCTCGAACAGCTTTTTCCCGGCGTCGGCGTTGTCCACGCTCGTGGTGTTGGCGAACAGCACGAAGCCGAGCAGGCCGTTGCCGGTGATGGTGCCGCGGTACTCGACCTCGCCGTAGGCGAGGTGCTGGCCGCGATAGCGGCCGTCGCTGTAGCCGCGCGCCGAGCGTCCCTCGCTGCCGGTAGCGGGCAGATCCAGGTAGGGAGCGGTGCCGGTCAGGACGTTGTCGCTCATGAACCAGAAGGCCAGCCGCTGCCGGCCATCAAGTGTGAGCTTGCGATAGGTGCGCACGTCGATCGTCAGCTGCTGCCAGGTGGAATCGCCGCCGAGGAATCCATTGAAGAAGGTGCGGAGCGCCGCGCTCGCGAGCCAGCCGCGCCGGGCGTTGATGCCGTTGTCGCGCGTGTCGAGGAGCAGGCCGGCGCTGGTGCCGCCCGAGGTCTGACCATCGTCGCGGAAGCCGTGCCGGTCATTGTACGCCGCATAGGCTGACTGATCGAAGGTGGAGAGCACGCCGTTGCCGGGGCGGATGTTCAAGTGCGTGCTGAGGTTGATGCCGAGGCCGACAAACACGTGCGGCCGCACCGTGCGGTAGCCGGTTTCGTACAGCTTGAGCGCGTTGTACTTCACGTTCTCGGTGCCCGAGCCGATCGACAGCGTATCGCCGCCCAGACCGTAGGTGTTCTGCGACGTCCACGACAGCCGGTTGTCGCCCTGGATGAACCAGTGGTCGTCGGCGGTGAACAGCGAGAAACGCACGCCGGAGAGGACCTGCTTCCTTTGTGACAAGCGCAGGCCGCCCGAGATCGAGGAGATGTGCGTCGTCTTTTCGTCGCCGTTGAAGAACGCGAGGTTGCTGTTGAGGCCGAGGCTCAGACCGGTGGACGGCTTCGAGGCAATGGTCGGAGCGGCGACGAAAAAATGATTTCGCGCGGGCGTCGGGGCACTCGCGCCCGGGTCGCCGGCGAGCGGATCGGCCCGCCCGTGCCGCAGCACGTGCCACAGATCGCCGGCGTCGAGCGTCGGCTGAAACGGTACGACGACGCTACCAGGCGTTTCTGGCTGCGGCGAGTCGGCCGGCGTCTGCGCCCCGACCGGCAGGGCGGTTGCGGCAAAAAGAGCGAGCACGATTCCAAAGGATTTCATCAGCGATCCAGTTGAACACAACTGGCGGCCGACTGCCAGCGGAACGGGGCTCGTCATGAAATTGTCGAACTTCGACTCTTTGGATTTTTTGAACTCCATCTCTGCACGCCGGCGCTCGAGCGCCTACTCGATGACGACCCGGTCGAAGCGATAGCTGAACTCGTTGGCCACATAAACCGTCTTCTCGTCGGGACAGGCGATGGCGTGAATCGAGTCGAACCATCCGGGTAGTCGCCCGAGCTTCCCGAACGCGCCGAGGACCTTGCCGTCGAGTCCCATCTTGTAGACACGTCCGACGCTGCCGACGAAGATCACCTGTCTGGGGCCAGGCGTGATGCACATCGACCAGGTGAGTCCGTCGAGACGCCACTCCTGCTTGAAAGTGCCATTGGTGTCGAACACCTGCACCCGGCTGTTCTGGCGGTCGGCTACGTAGAGATTGGCGTTCTGGTCGATGACGATGCTGTGTGGCGTGTTGAACTGTCCCGGCCGCGCGCCGCGGTCGCCCCAGTACTTCACCAGGTTGCCTTCGCGGGTGAACTTCACGACGCGGGAATTGCCGTACCCGTCGGTGACGTAGGTGCTGCCGTCGGGGCCGACGGCGGTGTCGGTCGGTTGATAGAAGCTTGACGGCGCCGGAATCGCGCGTTCGATGCCATGGGTCAGATAGACCCACGGCTCCAGACGCCGGCCGAGCGCCTGCACGATCCGTCCCTTCGCATTGAACTTCACGACCACGTTGTTGCCGGAGTCGACGAGCCACATGTTGTCGTCCGCGTCGAAGCGGACGCTGTGGGCTGCGTGAAAGATGGTCGAACCATCGCCAATCGAGCGGATGAACAATCCGTCGGGGCCGAACTCGAGCAGCGGATGATTGCCGCGGTTGAGCAGGAAGATGTGGCCCTTCGAATTGAGCGCCACGCCCACGGCTTCCGACGGCCAGATGCTGTCGGGGAGCTTGAAGAAGTCTTCGTCGATCTGGAACCGGAGCTCCGGCACCGAGGCACGCGGCGCGCCGCCGCGGCCGTCCTGATCCGCAAATGAGTGTGCGATCGAGCCCGGAAACCACACGAGCGCAAGTGCCACCAGACCGCTCATCGTCCATCGCATGGGCGCCCCTCCTTGCTATTGATCGCCGGCTCGCCTTCGGCCTCGCCGGTGCGCTCATCTTCCACCTTTTCCACCCCGCGGACGGATGATTTCGACAGCGATCGGCGAACTTTGGCCGCCGGGCCGCGTATTTAGCAGGGTATGCGTCTGACTCACATTCTTCGCCGGCTGCTGCAGCTGCCGATGTTCACGACGGTCGCGGTGCTGACTCTCGCGATCGGCATCGGCGCCAATGCCGCCATCTTCAGCGTCATCGAGGGCGTGCTGCTGAAACCGTTGCCGTATCCGCAGTCGGACCAGCTTGTTGTCCTCGATCACTCCGCGCCGGGTCTGAACCTGCCGCACACCGGTGCGGCGCCGTTTCTGTACTACACCTACCGCGAAGACGGACGCGTGTTTCAGGACGTCGCGATGTGGACCGGCGACACCGTCAGCGTCACCGGGATCGCGGAGCCCGAGGAGGTCCGCGCCGTCGACGTCACCGACGGCCTGCTGCCGATGTTCGGTGCGACGCCGTCGCTGGGGCGCCTGTTCACCAAGCAAGACGACTCGCCCGGGGCAGCCGACACCGTCATCCTCATGGCGGGCTACTGGCGCTCCCGCTTCGGCGGCGATCCGTCGGCCGTCGGGCGGCGTATCGTGCTCGACGGCAAGGCGCACGAGATCATCGGCGTACTGCCCGCCTCGTTCCGGTTCCTCGATCAGAAGCCGGCGATGATTCTGCCGCTCCAGTTGAATCGCGCGGAAACTCACCTCGGCAACTTCAGCTATACCGGGGTGGCGCGGTTGAAGCCGGGGGCCACGCTCGATCAGGCGGCGGCCGACGTCGCCCGCCTGATTCCGGCCAGCCTCACGCGTTTTCCGGCCTTCCCTGGCTTCAGCGCCAAGATGTTCGCGGATGTGAAGTTGGCGCCGAATCTGCGTCTCCTGAAAGCCGATGTGATCGGCGACGTCGGCTCGGTGCTGTGGGTGCTGATGGCAACGATCGGCATGGTCCTGCTGATTGCGTGCGCCAACGTCGCCAACCTGCTGCTGGTCCGCGCCGAGGGGCGGCAGCAGGAGCTCGCCGTGCGTGCTGCGCTCGGTGCCAGCCGCGGGCGCATCGCCTACGAGCTGCTGGCCGAGAGCGTCGTTCTCGGCCTCGTTGGCGGCGTCGCCGGCCTCGGCCTCGCCTACGGAGCGGTCCGAACGCTGCTAGCGCTTGCACCGGGCAACCTGCCGCGGCTCGACAACATCGCGATCGATCCGCTCGTCCTGCTGTTCACGTTCGCTGTCTCGATCGTGGCCGGCCTGCTGTTTGGCGCGATCCCGGTCTTCAAGTATGCCGGACCAAACGTTGCCCCGGCGCTGCGCGGCGGCGGACGCACGTCGAGTGCCAGCCGCGAGCGTCACCGCGCGCGCAGCACGCTGGTCGTGGTTCAGGTGGCGCTGGCGCTCGTGCTGCTGGTCGGATCGGGGTTGATGATCCGCACGTTCGACGCGCTCCGGCACGTGAATCCAGGGTTTACCAGCCCAGGGGAAGTCCTGACGCTCAGCCTGAGCATTCCACAGGCCCAGGTGAAGGAGCCCGAGGCCGTCGTCCGCATGCATCAGGCGATCATGGACAGGATCGCCGCGATTCCCGGCGTCGCGTCAGTGGGGCTGACGTCGGTGGTGCCGGTCACCGGCCGCGGCCGCCACGACCCGATCTTCGCCGCGGACAGGAACTTTCAGCAGGGCGAGCTGCCGCCCATCCGACTGTTCAAGTTCCTGTCGCCAGGGCTGCTGAAGACGATGGGGAATCGGATCGTGGCCGGGCGCGATTTCACCTGGGCCGACGTTTACGACATGCGCCCGGTGGCGATGGTGTCCGAGAACCTCGCGCGCGAGCTGTGGCAGGAGCCGTCGGCAGCACTTGGCAAACAGATCCGCGACAACCCGGGCGCGCCATGGCGCGAAGTCATTGCCGTGGTCGGCGACGAGCGCGACGATGGCATCGACAAGAAGGCGCCGTCGATTGCATTCTGGCCGATGATGATGGCGAAGTTCTCGGGCAACGACGTCATGGTGCGACGGACGCAGGTCTACACCATCCGGAGCCCGCGTGCAGGATCGAACGGATTCGTCAACGAGATCAGCCGCGCCGTGTGGGCGGTCAATCCGGATCTGCCGCTCGCCGGCGTGCGTACCCTGCAAGAGGTGGTCGGCGCCTCGATGGCTCGCACCTCCTTCACGCTGGTGATGCTGGCCATCGCGGGGGCGATGGCGCTGCTGCTCGGCGTGGCCGGCATCTACGGCGTGATCTCGTATTCGGTGTCGCAGCGCACGCGCGAGATCGGCATTCGGATGGCGCTCGGTGCGCAACGGGCCGAGGTCACGCGGATGTTCGTCCGCTACGGCCTCGGCCTGGCCGCGATTGGCATCGTCTGCGGCCTGGTGGCGGCGATGGCGCTGGGGCGGTTGATGGCCTCTCTGCTGTTCGAGACCAGCCCGCTCGATCCGCTGACCTACGCCGCAGTGTGCGTGAGTCTGGCGGCGGCGGCGATGCTGGCGAGCTACGTGCCGGCGCTGCGCGCCACCGGCGTCAATCCCGTCACTGCTCTGCGCGCCGAATAGGCGGATAACCTCTCCGCGAAGGGAGCCCGCCGAGCGTGATTGTCGATCCGTTGCTGTTGCAACCGTTCTGGTGGGCGGAGACGATGAGGGGCGAGAGCCTCTTGTTTATCGATCGCGGAGACGGAATCGCCAGAGCGTCGCTGCTGTTCGAACCCACAGAACCGATTGTGCTGGCCAGCGCAACCGGTGACATCGCGTACGAAGGCGGCCTTGACTACACCGTCGATGCGCGCGCCGGCGTCCTGAGCCGCACTGCCGCCTCGCGGATCCCATTCGCTACGCTCGCCGAGCTCTATCCGGCGGACGATCCCTTCGTGCTCATCGCCGACGGCGACGAATTTCATCGCCAGCAGACGGTTGCGACCTACGAGCACAAACGGGGAGCCTGGGCGGGGTCGGTGCCACGGTTGGCCTCGATCGAGCTCTCGCGGACGCTCAACCGTCTGGCGGCCTCGCAGCCGCTGACCCTGTGTGTCACCGGCGACAGCATCTCCGAAGGCTACAACGCGTCTAGCGTGACCGGGGCGCCGCCGTATCAGCCGCCCTACGCCGACCTCGTCGCCGCGGGTCTCGAGCAGGTGTACCGATCGCGCGTGACACTCCAGAACTTCGCGATCTCCGGCTGGACGGCCGACCACGGCGTCGCCGACCTGTCACGGGTGGCCGAGGCGAAACCCGACCTCGTGATCGTCGCCTTCGGCATGAACGACGCCGGCTATGCCGACGCGCCTGACTATGGCGCCAACATCGATGCGATCATGAAGGGCGTGCGCGCCAGCGCGCCAGATGCCGAATTCGTGCTGGTGGCGCCGATGCTGCCCAATCCGCGCTGGGACTATCCGGTGATGGAGCGGTTTGCCGCCTACCGCGGTGCGCTCGCGCGTCTGTGCGGGGCGGGCGCGGCGCTGGCCGACGTCACTGCATTGTGGAGCGACCTGCTCGTCCGCAAGAGCGTCCACGATCTGTCAGGCAACGGCATCAATCATCCCAACGACTTCGGTCACCGCCTCTACGCGCAGGTGATTCTCGGACTGCTGGTCGAGCCGTCGATGTGGGTCCGCCCGCGTCGGAACACTTGAGTCGCCTCCGGCTCCCGTCGTCCACTATTCACGTGATACAAGAGCAGCAGAGCAACAGAGAACGAGCAGAGGCGCGCGCTGCGGGCGTGTGCGCGTCGCCAGCATCCGGCGAAGCCGGCCGTTCAGCGCTCGCTCCACTCAGTGTCACGGTGTCTCTGTGGCTGTATTTCAGACCGGTGCGCCCACGTCAGGAGCACACCTACCAGTGCGTAGGTCTGTAGTCCTTCAGAAACTGTCCCCACACGTGGGTGCCGGTGTTGAAGCCGGTGATGATCGGTGCGACGATGCGCGCGCCGCCGTCGACGCTGTCGAGCGGGGGGTGAAAGCGCTGCTCAATTGCCTTGCGCGCGGCAACGTCCACCGGATCTTCGTCGGTCACCCAGCCGGTATCGACGCTGTTCATGTGAATGCCGTCGTGGAAGTAGTCGGTGGCCGCGGTGCGGGTCATCATGTTGAGCGCCGCCTTGGCCATGTTCGTGTGGGGATGCCTCGTCGTCTTGCTGGTGCGGTAGAACTGGCCCTCGACAGCCGAGACGTTCACGATGTGCTTGTCGCGTTCCGGCGCGCGAAGCATCAGCGGTTTCAATCGCGCGTTGAACAGAAACGGCGCGATGGCGTTCACCAGCTGCACCTCGAGCATCTCGATCGTCGGGATGTCGGCAAGCAGCATCCGCCAGGAATTCCGGTCGCGCAGATCGACCTGCTGGAGGTCGCCATCAAGGCGACCGGCCGGAAACGGCGCGGCGCGCGCCAGCAGTTCCTCGGCGAGCAGCGGTACCTGTGACAGCTGCGCCGCGATCAGGGTTTGCCCATCCCGCCCGTCCCGCCCATCCTGCCCACGAAGGCGCTGCGCGTGCCCTGGTGGCAGGACGCGAACCGCCGATGTCTCTTCGCCCATCATGTGCGCGTAGAAGTCGGGCGGGCGCCGCACCGTCTGGCAGGCATTGTTGATGATGAAGTCCAGACGATCGCGGCTCGTGACCATGCCACGGCAGAAAGCTTCGACGCTCGGTGTGTGTCGCAGATCCAGGCCGAAGATCTCGAGCCGCTGTGCCCAGTCTCCGAAGTCGGGCTCCTGCGCGTAGCGCGCGGCGGCGTTGCGCGGGAACCGGGTCGTGACGATGAGATGGGCGCCCGATCGGAGGAGGATCAGGCCGGCCTGGTATCCGATCTTCACCCGTCCTCCGGTCAGCAGCGCCACACGCCCGCGCAGATCCGCGAGCTCGGTGCGCGCGGCGAAGTTCGTGCTGGCGCAGGAGGGGCACAGCTGATCATAGAAGGCGTGGACGGTCGAGTACGGCGCCTTGCAGACATAGCAACGGCGATCAAAAGGGGAACGCCCGACGAGGGGGCGCTCGTCGTTCGTCGTTGGGTGTTCGTCGTTGGGCAATTCGGCCGTTCGTAGTTCGTCGTTCGCCGCGGTTCGTCGTTCTTCGTTCGCCGCCGCGTCGCCGTGCACATCGAGCGGCTCGAAGGTCGGCGGCGGAAACACGTTTGGCGTGGTGACACGGGGGCGGCGGCGCAGCGAACGGATCCCCGTCTGGTTCAGCACCGCTTCTTCCTGCCTGACGCGCTCGGCCTTGGCGGCCTTCCGCCGTCTCCGGTTTGCGCGCGGATCGGCGGTCGACAACGCCGCGATTGCCTGGTGCAGCCGGCGGCGGTCGGCGGTGGAGAGCTGATCCAGCAATCGCCAGTCAGCGGCAAGACGCTCCAGCAGTCCGGTGGCTGAACGGATTTGCGTGGCGAGTGGCAGAGGTGTTGTGAGTGGCGGTGTTTCTGTCGTCAGCACGTCAGAAAGGGTAGCCGAAAAGCCAGCGGTTCGCCTCGCTTCGTCGTGTCGGCCCCCTGCAGACACCCGTGACCGTCATCGAAGGAGCCGGTCTCCGGTAACGAGCCAGTCAGTAAGGGACGATGCGATGCCGGCGCCGATCACGATCGCGGCCAGCGCTGTCCACGTCAGACCAATTCACCGACTCACCAATTCGCCACGTTCTCTATGCGTATGCCGCTCCGACCAAGATCTTCTTGATCCGGATGTACGGCGAGCCGTGCGAGATGCTGTTGGTCTGCGTCGGCTGGCCCTTCGCGTCGCCACCGGTGCCGAACATCTTCCAGGTCTCCTGGCTGCCGATGAGATCCAGGTTGGCCCAGAAATCGGTCGTGATCGCGTTGTAGGTGACGTCGGTCACCATGCGCGTGATTTTCCCGTTCTTGATCTCCCAGAAGCAGTTGCCGCCAAACTGGCCGTTGTAGCGCTGCTGGTCGATGGAGTAGCTGCCGCGCCCGTCGATGAGGACACCGTCCTTGGTGTCGGCGATGATCTGCGCGACGTTGGGCGACCCCTTCGCGCCCGCCTCGAGGCGCACGTTCGGCATGCGGAGGAACGGGTAGTCGCGCCACGACGAGGCCGAAGTGCAGCCTTTGCTCGCCTTGTCGCCGATCTGCGGCGCGGTCTCGCGATTGGTCTGCAGCCCCACCAGGATCCCGTCGCGGATGATCGGGAACTCCATGGTCTTCACCCCATCGTCGTCGTAGCCGATGGTGGCCATGCCACCGGCCATCGTGCGGTCGGCGGTGATGTTCATCAGCTTGGAGCCGTATTTCAGCTTGCCGACGTCGGACAGCTTGACGAAGCTGGTGCCGGCGTAGTTGGCTTCGTAGCCGAGGATGCGATCGAGCTCGGTGGCGTGCGCCACGATCTCGTGGATGGTGAGCATGGCGTGCGACGGCGTGAGCACGAGGTCCTTGAGGCCCATGCCGAGCGGCTTCGCGGTGGTCATCTCGACCGCCTCGGCTGCGATGCGCTCAGCGCTCTCGGTCATCTCCGATGCCTCGGCGACTTCCCAGCCGCCGGTCCTGGGCACGCCGACGAAATTGCGGGTCTTGGTAACGTCGCCGATCTTCGCCGACACGTTGAAGGTCGGGGTAATCTCGAACGTCTCCTGCTCGATGTAGGAGCCCTCGCTCGACGCGAAGTAGCGCCACTCGTTGTTGACGCCGACCGACGCCGTGACGCGGCTGACATTCTTGTTCGCTGCGGCAAGGTCGACCACCTTCTGGACGTAGGCCTGCTTGTCCTCGGTCGAGACCGCGGTCGGGTCCTTCACCACCGGCGACGACCAGTACTCGGTGTAGGCCGGCACTGGCGCCAGCTTCACGTCGGTCTTTTTCGCGATGGCGCTCGCCTTGGCCACTTCCGCGGCGATGCGCGTGATGCGGCGCAATTCGTCTTCGGTGACGATCGGGCTGCTGGCGAATCCCCACACGCCGGAGTGGATGACGCGAACGCCGAAGCCGGCCGCGCCCGGACGCCCGCCGGCGCGCGCGCCGCCGCCGCGTCCGGCCCCGCCACGGCCGCCGCGGCCGCCGCCGAATCCGCCACCGTCCGCGTTGCGATCGCTGCCGCCGCTCGCGTTCACGCCGGAGCTGACGCTGCGGGTGAAGCGCACGTCGGCATAGCTACAGCCGACCTTCCTGGCCTCGCCGAGCACGATGTTGGCCAGCCCTTTGAACGACGAGGTGAGCGGATTGCCTTTCGGCGACTGCGCGATCAGCTGGCCGACCAGATCGCTCGAGGCGAGCAGCAGGCTGGTGGCGCCGGTGTACTTGAGGAAATCTCGACGTGTTGGGCTCATGGGAGGCTCCGGAAGTCTTAGGATTTGAGGATGTGAGGATTTGAGGATCTTTGGATTTATCTGAGGAGCTGCAAGCCACCAACGTGCGGCCCAATCCCCAGTAAATCCTCAGAGACGTTCCTCAAGTCCTCACATCCTCAAATTCTCAAATCCTTACATCCTCAAATCCTTACATCCTCAAATCCTTACATTCTCAAATCCTTACATTCTCAAATCCTTACATCTTCAAATCCTTACATCCGCAATCCTTACATCTTCAAATTCAAACGGCCGGCGAAACAGACGTCATGTAGAAGTCTTCGACCCGGATCGCCGGCACCAGGGCGGTCCCGGGGCCGTCGTAGGCTTCGCCGGTGTGGATCGGCACCGATTTACCGATCGCCGAGATGTTCGCAAAAGCGACCAGCGGCGACATGTTCCAGCGGAAGTTTTGCACCGGGCCGGTGATCTCGCCGTTCTCGATCAGGAACAGCCCGTCGCGCGTCATCCCGGTATTGAGCAGCGTCAGCGTATCGACGGGGCGCAGGTACCAGAAGAACGTCACCAGCAGCCCGCGTTTGGTCGTCTTCACCATGTCCGCGATCGACTGGCTGGTGCCTTCGACCACCAGGCTCATGTTCGGGCTGGCCGCAGACGGCGCGACCTTCTGGCGGCGCGCCGTGGCAGCGTCGTAATAGAGGTTCTTCAGCACGCCCTTCTCGACCCAGGTGACCGGCCGGGCGGCGCGGCCATCGTTCATGATCGGCGTCTGGCGGAGCGTCGGGTTGCCGATGTCGCTCTTCACGGTGAAGCTGTCGCTGAACAGCTTCTGGCCAATCTTCGGCATGCCGTCGGCCGCGACGAACGGACGGCCGATGCCGCCGAAGTTGAAGCCGCCGCCACCGCCGCCGAATCCACCACCGCCGCCGCCGGCGTTGAAAGCGCTCATCATCGTCGAGAGCAGGCGGGCGACTGGACGCGGCTCGATGATCGTCGTGTAGCGGCCTGGTTCGATGGCGCGCGGTTTCTGGCTCTTGAGCGCCTTGTTCGCGGCGATCTCGGTCAGCTCCCCGACCTGGACCTGCGAGAGATCCTTGGCGCCGGTGATCCCGGACCAGCCCGAGCCGCCGCCGCTGGCCATGCGGCACGTCAGCACGAAGCCGGCTTCTGCGGCCTGGTAATAGGCGAAGAGCCCTTCGGAGTTCGCCAGGCAGGTCGTCTGATAGGTCTTCGGGATGTAGCCGGAGCCGAGAACACCTTTCTTTTCGCAGATATCTACCGATTGTTTCACCCACGCGGCGCGCTCGCCGGGGCCGAAATCCACGGTCTTCGGCAGCACCGCATCCACGGCGATGTACTCCTGCGGTCCCTTCACCAGAGGCGGGAGGTTGGCATTGTCGCGCGCCTTCTGCGCCGCGCCCTGCGCCTCGTCAACCATCGCCTTCAACGACTCGTCGTCGAACTCCCGTGTCGACGCGCTGCCCTGTTTCGCGCCATGCCGGACGGTGAGGGTGAGCTGCTGGTCGTACTGGACCATGTTCACCGTGATCGAGGAGTTGGCCCAACGCGTCGCCGACCGCTCGCCGCCGTCGAAGTTCACCTCGACCGCGTCGGCCTTGGCCAGGTTGAGAACCTTGTCCGTGAGCGTCTTGATTTCGTCGCGTGAGTACATAATGGTTCCGCCAGTCTATCAAAGAGGCGCTGCATGAAGAGTTCCGGTCTGACGCCCTATCTTCTCAGTGTTCTGCGTCTCGTGGCGGCGTGCATCTACGTCGCGCACGGTACACAGAAGATGTTCGGCGTGCCCGGCCATCCGTTTCACGCGCCGGCGATCGCCTGGACGCTGTTCGGTGCAGCGGGCGTGATCGAGACAATTGGTGGCACGCTGATGCTGCTCGGGCTCTTCACCCGACCGGTGGCCTTCGTCCTGTCGGGACAGATGGCAGTCGCGTACTTCACGCAGCATTTTCCGCACGGGTTCTGGCCGATCCTGAACGGTGGCGAACTGGCCGTGCTGTTCTGTTTCATGTGGCTGTTTTTCTGCGTGGCCGGCCCCGGCCCGATCAGCGCCGATGCTCTCAGGAGATGATTGCAGAGTTCAGAATGCGGAATTCAGATTGGACACCGGAGATCCGCAATCGGCCCTTTGCCATCGGCCCTCTGCAATCTGCAATCTGAAGATCGATGCTGCATCTCGCGCAGATAAACATCGGACGCATGAAGGCACCGCTCGACGATCCGTCGATGGCAGGCTTCGTATCGCGCCTCGCGGAACTCAATGCGCTCGCCGACGGCAGCGACGGCTTCGTGTGGCGCCTGCAGGACGGCGAGGGCGCCGGGAACACCTACCTGCGGCCGTTCGACGATGACCGGATCATCGTCAACATGTCGGTGTGGAAGTCGATCGAGCAGTTGCGCGCGTTTAGCTACGCCGGTCCGCACGCGGACATTCTGCGGCGGCGGCGCGACTGGTTCGACAAGCTCGAACGCGTGGCGCTGGCGTTGTGGTGGGTGCCGGCGGGGCAGGTGCCCACCATCGACGACGCCAAGGCACGGCTGGTGGCACTGGACCAGCACGGGCCCACACCCTTCGCGTTTACCTTCAAGGTGCCGTTCGCGCCTGAAGATGCCGACGCAGCGACCTCAGACGAGCTCAATCCACAACCCCGGCCGTGAAAATGGTTTGAATCAGGGACGTGAGACACGGTGAGATTGCACTCTACAATCTGCAGTTTCATGACTCCCTGAGCACCTCTGACGGGCTGACACGGGAAGCGCGGTAGGCCGGCAGAAAGCCGGCGGCCGCACCGACCACTAACAGGATCACGGTCGCCGCTCGTAGACGCGGGTGTCGACGTGAAACCGTAGTTCCTTGTCGAGATCGTCGTCTCGAGGCATGTTGTTCCTTCCAATCGGTGCCGGAGATTTCAGATTTCAGAGGGCGGATTTCAGATTGATTTCAGATTGATTTCAGATTGATCTTCAGATTGATCTTCAGATTCAGAGTTGAACTCCGACCGAATCGAATCTGAAATCTGAATGGAATCGAAATCTGAAATCAATCTGAAATCTGAACTCTGTCATCTGAAATCTCATGACGCTACTTCGCCGGGATGGACACTCTGAATCTTCAATCTGAAGCGGCAATCTGCAATCTGCAATCTGCAATCTGCAATCTGATTACAATTTCCCGCCTCCCCCGTTATCATGACCTCGATGACGGGAGCCATCGCGATTACGCGTGCGGTGAGCGCCGGCCTGGCCGGGTGCGAGCTGACGCACCTGGCGCGGGTGCCGATCGACGTGGAGGTGGCGCGCGCCCAGCATCGCATCTACGAGCAGACGCTGGCGGCCGCGGGCTATCGGATCGAGCACCTCGACGCGGACGCGGCGATGCCTGACTCCGTGTTCGTGGAGGACATGGCGATCGTGTTCGACGAGGTCGCGATCCTCACCAACCCCGGGGCCGAGTCGCGGCGTCGCGAGATGCCGGCGATCGCGGCCGCGCTGGCGCGGTACCGTCCTTTGCAGTCGATCAAGCCACCGGCGACCGTGGACGGCGGCGACGTGCTCATCGCCGGTCGGAAGGTACTGATCGGCCGATCGACCCGCACCAATGACGCGGCGGTCGATCAACTGCGCGCCATCCTCGCTCCGCTCGGCTACCTCCTCTCCGCCGTGGACGTGGGCGGCTGTTTGCACCTGAAGTCGGCGGTCACAACGCTCGCCGACGACATGCTGCTGGTGAACCGCGACTGGATCGATCCCGCGATGCTGGTAGGCTACAGGCTCATTGACGTGGCACCGGACGAGCCGTCGGCGGCGAACGTATTGCGGCTCGCGGATCGGGTGATCGCGGCACAGGCGTTTCCGCGCACGGCCGAGCGGATTGCGGCGCTGGGTCGACAAGTGGACTGCGTGGACGCCAGCGAGCTGGCGAAGGCGGAAGGGGCAGTGACGTGTTGCAGTCTGATAGTGCCAGTCGGACAAGCTAGTCGCTAGTCGCTAGTCGCTAGTCGTTGGTACCGAGTCGATAGTCATGAGTCGAGTCGTCAGTCGCAGCGACTCGAGAGTCGGAGGGACGATGAAATCGATCTGGGACGCTGAAGCGCGGCGCGCACTGGATGCGCGCATCGGAGGGCTCGCGTGGGATCGCCGCGCCGAGTGGGGGAAGTTTACGGCGCCAAAGATGGTCTGCCACCTGGCCGACAGCCTGCGCATGGCGATGGGCGATCTGACGGTGGCGCCCAAGCGGCTGCCGATTCGGTATGCGCCGCTGAAACAGTTGATCGTCTACGTCGCGCCGTTTCCGAAAGGCGCACCGACTGCGCCGGAACTGCTGGCGCGCGAGCCGCGCGACTGGGCGACCGACGTGGCGGACGTCCAGGCCCTGCTGGTGCGCGCCGGTGCCAGCACCAGTACTGATGGATGGCCCGATCATCCGGCGTTCGGCCGGTTGTCCAGGCGCGCCTGGGGCGTGCTCATCTACCGGCACATGGATCATCATCTGAAACAGTTCGGCGCCTAGCATTCACCGCACCGGCGCGGACCCCGCCAACCGCGGTCGCCGGTGCGTTCCAGGGGCATGGCGGTTTCGTCTGGAGGCAGTCTTGGACGACAAGCGTGCGTTGTTGCGACACACGGTAGCCACGGTGGCCTATCGAGGCGGGAAGGCGGTGCGCGGAGTGCCCGCGAATTTCGCGTCGTTCAGCGGCGACGACTCGACCCGCACCGCGGCGAAGATCCTGGCACACATCGGCGACCTCTACGACTGGGCGCTGTCGCAGGCCACCGGCGCCGAGGCGTGGCACGATTCGACGCCGCTCGAATGGGATCGCGAAGTCGAGCGCTTCTTTGCGGTGCTGCAGCGCTTCGACGCCTACCTGGCGTCGGACGCGCCGCTGGCCGTGGCGCACGAACGGCTGTTCCAGGGCGCGATTGCCGACTCGCTGACGCACATCGGCCAGCTCGCAATGCTGCGGCGGCTCGGCGGCGCCAAGATGAAAAGCGAGAACTATTCGCGGGCCGACATCGTCGCCGGCCGCGTCGGAAACGAGCAGACGACGCCGAAGCGCGAATTCGACTGACGGACGGAACAGAGATCCTGTTTCCTCTGTTTTCGTCGCTCGCTTGTTCTCACTCAAAATGTAATCGGCTGTCGAAAAACGGCACGCGCGCCGGCCCGATTCCTCCACTCGTGCGCCATGGAGTTCGCTGAATCAGCTGGTAGCAGTCTTGCGACCGAGCGTCGTGCCATGAGCGAGCGCAACGCCTTCGGTCCCAACCTGCGGCGGATTCGGGTTCAGCGCGGCGTCTCCATCGACCAGATCGTTTCGGCCACCAACGTCAGCGCCAGGCTGTGGGACGGCCTCGAGCGCAACGACCTCTCGACCTGGCCTGCCGGCATCTATGCCCGCTCGTACGTGCGCAGCTACGCCAAGGCGATCGGCGTCGATCCCGAATCAACGGTGGACGAGTTCTGCCGATGTTTTCCGAACGGTGATCGCCGCGCCGAGCTGGTCATCCGCGGCCAGGCCGAAATTGTCGGCCACCAGGATCTGCAGTGGCGGGATCATCAGCCGGGCGGAGACAGCGAGGTCGACCGCCGCGGCGGCGCGACGGTACCGGTCCCGCCGCGCAAGCCGCAGGCTTCGGGAGCCGCGTTCAGCCAGTTGTTCGTCCGCCTCCGCGCCCTGCTGCGCGCGTGACCGATCACGTCGGCGCGCGAACTGATCGAGGCGCCGAGCCGAGGCACAGCACGCGTTGGACGACAGTGCTGGAATTCTCAGCTGGCGGCGAATGCGGCGTTGATCCCGGCGCTGTCGCTGAACTCCTGGAAGTCCGCGACCTTGCCGTCGCGCAGCGTAAACACCATGACAAAGTCGGATTCGAAGCTCTTGCCGGTGGCCTTCGGCGTTGCGCGATAGTGCCCGAGTGCCACCACTTTGTCGCCCTGCGCGACGAACTCGCGCGGCTCGAACTGCTGGAAGTCCTCGGATTCGGCAACCTGCTTGAAGAATTCCGTCACGCCCGGCTTGCCCCTGCGCTCACCTGAGAACGGCACGTGCCTGGCGGTCCCGATCACCGGGCGCCAATGAATGTCGTCGGTCATGTAGCCGAGCAGCGTCGGGATGTCGCCGCGGCCGAAGGCGGCGTACGCGTCCTGGACGATCTTCACGTTCTGGGCTTCTGCCATCATTCCCTCCGACACCATCCTACGTCTTCGGTCCGGATCTGGATTGGATACCATCGGACGATGCGTCTGGTCGCGGTAGTGGAGAAGTCGCGGGCCGTAGCCGGGACCCCGGCCCGGCTGGAGAAGGTCGGTCATCTGGCCGACCTGCTGGGACGGGTGCCGCCGGACGAAGTGGCCATCGTCATCGCGTTCTTGAGCGGCGAGCCGCGTCAGGGACGGATGAAGATCGGCGCGGCCGTTCTGTCGGGCCTGCGGGACGTTCCTGCCGCCGCCGCGTCGCGCCTCGAGCTCCACGAGGTCGATGTCCTGTTCGGCCGTATCGCAGCCATCACCGGATCGGGCGCGGCCGCCGCTCGCGCTCAGTTGCTCCGCGAGTTGATGGGCGCCGCCACCGCCGACGAACAGGACTTTCTCTTTCGGCTGCTGTACGGGGAACTGCGGCAGGGAGCGCTCGCGGGCCTGCTGGCCGATGCGGTCGCGCGCGCGTCGGCCATTCCAGCCGCGCGAATCAGGCGGGCAGCGATGCTGGCCGGCACACTCGCGCCGGTGGCGCGTGCAGTACTGACCGACGGTGACGCCGGCCTGTCGATGTTCACGCTGCGGCCGTTCCAGCCGATCCAACCGATGCTGGCCGATTCGGCCGCCGACACCGACGCCGCGCTGGAGACCCTCGGCGAGGCGTCGTTCGAATACAAGCTCGATGGCGCCCGTATCCAGGTCCACAAGGTGGACGAGGACGTGCGGGTCTATACACGCGCCCTGCGGGACGTGACGCTCGCGGTTCCCGAGATCGTCACGGTCGCGCGCGCGATGCCGGCGCGCGAGCTGGTCCTCGACGGTGAGGCGATCGTGCTTCGTGCCGACGGCTCGCCGATGCCGTTTCAGGACACCATGCGCCGCTTCGGGCGCAAGCTCGACGTCGAGTCACTGCGGGCGGCGCTGCCCATCACCCCGATGTTCTTCGATGCGCTCTATGTGGACGGCGACGCCCTGGTCGACGAGCCGTTGCGGCGCCGCGTGGCCCTGCTGGCGCAATGGAGCGCGAACGCCAACGTCGTGCCGCGCCTGCAGACCGGCGATCGCGACGCCGCCGCGGCGTTTGCGCAACGGGCGGTGACGGCGGGGCACGAAGGGGTGATGGCGAAGGCGGTGGACGGCGGCTACGCGGCGGGGCGCCGTGGTCAGGCCTGGTTGAAGGTCAAGCGGGCGCGCACGCTGGACCTCGTGGTGCTGGCAGCGGAATGGGGCAGCGGCCGGCGTCGCGGCATGCTCAGCAACCTGCATCTGGGCGCGCGCGACGCCGATCGCGGAGGGTTCGTCATGCTGGGCAAGACCTTCAAGGGGCTCACCGACGAGATGCTCGCGTGGCAGACCAAGACCTTCCTCGAGCTCGAGATCGGCCGAGACCACTACACCGTCTACCTGCGGCCCGAGGTGGTCGTCGAAATCGCCTTCAACGAAGTGCAGGCGAGCTCGCAGTACCCGGGCGGCGTGACGCTCCGCTTCGCGCGCGTCAAACGCTACCGCGGCGACAAGACCGCGGCGGAGGCGGACACGATTGCGACGATTCAGCGGATGCACCGCGAGTCGCTCGGGTGAACCGTCGCGGGGTGGGGCGGCTCGTGCGACGCGGTGATAGGATCGCTCGCCTGCTCGTTCGCACCGCCCGGCGACAGGTAGCGCGAAGGCTGCAGCCGAGCGACATGTCCACCACACTCGCGCGCACCATCGGCCTGACCCAGGCGACCGCCATGGTCGTCGGCACCATCGTCGGGTCGTCGATCTTCGTTCAGCCCTCCGAGGTCAGCCGGGCGGTGCCGTCGTTTGTCGGCATGCTGGCGGTCTGGATTGTGGCCGGCGCGCTGACCTGGTTCGGAGCGAGCATCTGCGGCGAGCTGTCGTCCGCCTACCCGCGGACCGGCGGCGTGTACGTGTTTCTGCGCGAAATGTTCTCACCGGCGGCGGGGTTTCTCTGGGGCTGGGCGATGTTCTGGAGCATGCATTCTGGGATCATCGCCGCCATCGCGATGGTGTTCGGCCGCTACTTCGCGACCATCGTCCCGCTCAACGACTGGGGCGTCCGCATCGTGGCCGTCGCAGCCATCGCGATTCTGTCGGCGGTCAACTACCTCGGCGTCCGCCCCGGCAGCTCGCTCCAGACCGCGCTGACGATCACCAAGATTGCGGCCATCGGCGTGCTCCTGATCCTGCTGTTCGGGATGGGTTCGCCGCAGATGCCGGCCGTACTCGGGGCGATCGCCCCGCGCGGATTTCTGCGGGCGCTCGTGGCCGGGCTGTTCGCCTTCGGCGGCTGGCACATGGTGACCTACGCGGCGGAGGAGACTCACGAGCCCGAGCGCATCATCCCCCGTGCGCTGATGCTCGGCACGGCGGTGGTCGTGGTGGTCTATCTGGCGCTGAACAGCGCCTACCTGCTGGTGCTGCCAATTGACGCCGTGCTGAACTCGACGCACATCGCCTTCGACGCCACGCGCGCGACCGCTGGTCCGGGTGCCGCCTCGGCGATTTCCATCCTGGTCATCGTGTCGTCGTTTGGCGCGATCAGCGGCATTGTGCTGGCGGGGCCGCGCGTCTACTATGCGATGGCCGAGGACGGCCTGCTGTTCAAGTGGATGGGGGCGGTCCATCCCCGGCACCAGACGCCCTATCTCGCCATTGTCGTCCAGGGAGTGTGGTCGTCCATCCTGGTGCTGACGGGAACCTACGGTGTCATCGTGTCACGTGTCGTGTATACCGAGTGGATCTTCTTCGGCGCCCTGGCGCTCGGCACGATTGCGCTGCGTCGCGGCGGCGGCTACGCACCGGCGTTTCGAGCCTGGGGTTTCCCGATCGTGCCGATCGTCTTCGCGCTCGTCTGCCTGGCGATTGTGTTGAACCAGATCGCCACCGACCCACGCGAGAGCCTGACCGGGCTGGCGCTGGTCGCCGCCGGACTGCCTGTCTACTACTTCTGGAGACGTCCCGATGCCCGTGATTGATTTCCACAACCACTACTACCCGCCCCACTACATGAAGGCGCTGCAATCCGGCGAGAGCAGCGTCAAGGTGACGATCGACGGCGACGGCAATCCCAACCTGCACTACCCGGGCGACTACAACGTGGCGGTGCGCGGTCACCGCGATCTCGCCTACCGGGAAGAGGTGCTCGACGCCCACGGCGTCACCATGCAGGTGGTCACATTGACCACTCCCGGTACCCATGTCGAGACGCCGCAGACGGCCGTGCGGTTGGCCACGATGGTCAACGACGAGTTCAAAGTGGCGATCGAGACGCGCGGGAAGCATTTCACCGCGCTGGCCACGCTGCCGCTGAATGATCCGAAGGCGTCGCTCTCCGAATTCCGCCGCGCCACCGGCGAACTCGGGATGCGCGGCGCGATGCTGTTCAGCAACATCAATGGCGTCGCGCTGAGCGACGAGCGGTTCTGGCCAATCTACGAGGTCGCCAACGACATCGGCGCGGTGATGTACATCCACCCCGAGCATCCGGTGAACGTCGACATGATGCAGGAGTTCTGGCTGATGCCGTTGGTGGGTTTTCTCTACGACACGACCCTGGCCGCCGCGTCGCTCACCTTCAACGGCGTGCCCGAGCGTTTCCCGAACATCAAGTGGGCACTTTGCCATCTTGGCGGGACGATTCCCTACCTGGTCGAGCGACTCGATCGCGGCTTCCACAACTTCAAGGATTGCCGCGCCAGAATTCAGCGTCCGCCGAGCACCTACCTGAAAGAGTTCTACTACGACACGGTCAACTTCAATCAGGGAGCGCTGAAGCTGGCGATCGACTTTGCGGGCGCCGATCACATTCTGGCCGGCAGCGACTATCCGCATCAGATTGGCAGCATCCCGCTGATGCTCGAAGCGGTCGATGCGCTGCCGGTGAGCGACGAGCAGCGCGAGGGGATCCGCTGGCGGAATGCCGCGAAACTGCTCGGACTGGAGGAGCACGTGGTCGGCTAGGTCGGGTGGGTCGGGTGGGTCGAGTCGGTCGGGTGGGTCGACAGGTGGGACAGGAGAAGCCTATGCGTCGAGCAATGTTCGTGGTAGTGGCCGTATTGTGTCTCTCGGTAGTGTCCGGCTTCAGCCGGACCGAACGGGTCGTGTCCGGCTTCAGCCGGACCGCTCGGGTCCCTTATGGCTTCAATCGGACCCCGACGCAGTCACCCAAGCCGGAGATGACACGCGTGCCGCAGTTCGAGAACGAGCGGGCCGTCTCCTGGAAAAGCGTCATTCCGCCGCACACCGAATCGACCCTCCATCGTCACGATCGCTTCCGCACCGTCATCGGCATCGTCGGCGGCGACCTGACGACCGTCGATGCCGCCGGCAAGAAGACGGTGACGCACTACGAGACGGGAAAAGCGTACTGGCAGGAGCCGATGCCGAAGGGTGCGATGCACAAGGATGTCAACGAAACCGGCCGGACGATCGAGTTGCTCGTGGTTGAGAACAAATAGTCGAGCGGAGATCACCGCGAAATCCGTTCAAGATCTGTGCCGGTTGAACCGGGCTACCAGCGAACCGCGGCCTTCAGGTAGACATGGCGCCCGATCTCCTCGCGCGGGTTGGGGCTCGAGATCACGTATTCGAGGTGGTGATCGTGCAGCAGATTCTGCGCGGCGAGCGAAACCTCGAGACGCTTGACTGGAGACCACCCCAGCCGCCCGTTGAGCTCGCCGTAGCCCGGAACGGTTTCAGGCATCCGCCGTTGTTGACGCGAAACGAATCGACCCAGCGGAACGCGGCGTCGATCTCCACGTGTCTGCTCACGTTCATCGCCGAACCCAGCGCGAACTGATGCCGCGGATCGGCGGTCTCGTTGAGCGCCTTGTTGAAATCGCTGCGTCCCGGCTTCACGTGGATGTCTTCGCCGAGAAAGGTGTAGCCGGTGTGCAGCCGCCACCAGGCGAGCAGCTGATTCGTCACGCTGAGCTCGACGCGTAGGTGTGGCCGTCGAGGTTGTTCTCGAAGAACAACGGAAACGGCAGGTGAAGCACCGGATCGGGAGCGCTGAGGCTCGAGCTCCTGAGATCGTCGTAGCGGTTGTCGTACGCCGAGGTTGAGATCGACATCGTCTCACCGACCTGCGCGCGGGAGCCAATCTCGTCGGCGATGACCGTCTCGGACGCGAAGAGCTTGGTCCCGGCCGTGAAGGCGACAGTTTTCGAGAGCGCAATTTCGTCCTGCGCAAAGGCGCTGAACAGATGCTGGTTCAACGTCGGCGGGATGAAGGACAGCGCTGGAGCGTTTCCGACCTCGTCGTGGGTGAACCGATAGTCGAGCCCCCAGGTGAGATGATGGTGCTGTCGGGCGAGAAAGCGGTGATGAAAGTCCACGTCGTAGGTGTCGAGGTCATCGGTGAGCGTTCCGGCAGGCGCCAGCGTGAGCCCGCTGAGCACCTGCGCCGGGACCGGGATGCTCAGATGGGTACGGTCGTAATAGAGCTGGAGACTGAGGCCGGCGTCGGCCGACAGCGTGCGCGACCAGCGCCCGAGCACGTTGCTCCCGCTGTTCTCATCGATCCCGCCGGTTGACAGGTGATCGCGAGCGGAATAGAAATCGCCCTGCAGCGTCAGAGTGTCCCCGTGGCGCCGGGTTGGCATCGATGCGAAAGCCGCCCTGCCCCATTCGCCATGAATCCGACGCGTCCCGGCCGTCGGGCAGCAGTTCGTTGTCGTGGTCGGCGTACTTGCCGTAGACGCGAAACGGCACGGTCGGCGTCAGCATTCCACCGTAACGCACCCCACCGAGGCCGACCTGGCCGCCGAGACCGGCGTCCGCGTGCACGCCCTGCGAGTCCTGCGCGCGCCTGGTGATGATGTTGATGACCCCGTTGACCGCGTTCTCGCCCCACAGAGTGCCGCCGGGACCGCCGATCAGCTCGATGCGCTCGATGTCTTCGAGCAGGTAGTCCTGACGATCCCAGAAGACACCTGAGAACGACGGCGTGTACATCGTGCGGCCGACACCAGCAGCTTGTTCGCCAGATCGGTGTTGAATCCCCGCGCGCTGATCGCCCAGTCGTGGGAATTCTTCTGCGCGACGATCAGGTTGTCGGCGAGACGCAGCTTCCGGCAAGGTGTCGCGCCCGATCGGCGGATGTCGTCGTCCGCGCGCCTCGAATCGTTCTAGCGTTGGAGCAGGAAGACTCCAATCAGGCACAGCACCACACCGGCCACGCGGATCGCAGTGATGGCTTCGCCGAAGACCAGGGCGCCGATCGGAATCAGCAGAATAGCGACCAGGCCGTTGGTCATCACCGACGCAATGCTCACCGGCCAGGCGGCGCGATAGGTCAGCAAAAAGCCCAGCTCGATCATCAGCGCGCCGAGTCCGACCGCGGCCACTGTGGGATGCCACACGGCGGACAGGTGAGACGGCATCGAGCCACGGCGGGCGATGGCATAGGCGAGGAAGCAGGCGATCAGCGCCGTGGCATAGACGCCGACCAGGGCACCGAACGGTTCGAGGCCTTTCGGGACCGACTTCGCGGCGACGTGATACACGAGGCTGCCGCCGACAACCAGCAGCAACGGTCCGATGATCGCGAACTTCGCCATTTGTGCCCAGCCCTCCTACCGCGAGCGCCGCGACTCCCGGCGCGGCGCGTGCCACTCGGCCACGACCATCGTGAATTGCACCGGCACCCTTCCGTCGCACGCGTAGGCGTGCGGCCGATCGGTGTGCGCCACCGCCGAGCCGCCACTCTCGATCACGTAGCTGACGTCGCCGAACGCGAGCAGCAGGCGGCCGCCAACGACGTGGATCAATTCTTCGGTGCCGTGCGGGTGCGGCTGCGCCTCGTAACGCTCCTTCGGCTTCAGGCTCCACGACCACAGCTCGAGCATGTCGGGGCCCGCGGAGCCGACCAGCAGCGTCGCCGAGCCCCCCTTCGGGCCTCGCCACAGCAAGCGCGGCGCGCCGGCCGGCAGCACCTCGGCCGGGTGCTGCCCGGAGACCTGTACCAGGTCGGCGACCGACGCGCCGAGCGCTGCGGCAACCTTGCACAGCGTCGCGATCGACGGATTGGCATCACCGCCCTCGATCTGCACCAGCATGCCTTTGCTGACGCCGGACAGCGCCGCCAGCCTGTCGAGCGACAGCCGCCGGTCGGCGCGGCGATCACGCACCCGATTCGAGACCAGGTCGAGCAGGTGCCGCTCCTTCATGCTCGCTGTGATACCGCGGAATGACCGCTGCGGTCAATATAATGACCGATGACAAGCTGGCCCGCACATCGCCAGGCGCGATCGCGATCGGCATGGACCAACGAGGGTCGACGGCCAGCCGTCGACGGTCTGGCCCGTGTGCGTCAGCTCTTTTCGAGCCGGCGCGCCAGCACCGCCAGGCGCCTGGCAATCACGCCGATCTCGAATGCACTCGACGGGTGCCGGTAGAAAGCGTCGAGATCGCGGTCGGTCAGGCCGCGCCGCGCGAACCGCTCGCGCGTCCGCCGCACCGGCACCCCGTACTTGGCCTCGTACAGCAGCGACGTCTCCTGCTCGTAAGTGAGCACGGCGTTTTCGTCGCGGTCCCAGCTGTCGGGGCGCGGCGGGGGCGGCCCCGCCACCGCGCGGCTGCGCAAGAAATTCGCAAGGTCTCCGTAGAGCTCGACGGTGCGCCACTCGAGCTCGGCCTTCTGCTGGTCGACGAGGTAGTCGAACTGCTTTTCGTGGACCCACAGACGCCCGCTGTACCACGCCATCGCCGTTGCTCCGAGCAGCACGACGGCGAGCAAGCGTCCCGGCCGCTCCATGCGATCGTGCATCGCGACCAGGGCCGTCACCACCGTCGCGCTCATGAGGATTGCCGCCAGCGTCGAATAGCGGTCCGCAATCAGCGTGGCCGGGGGCGTCATCCGCGCGGCGACAACGGCGACCATGGTGAGACCGCCGATGGCGGCGACGATCGCATCGCGGCCGACGTCGTCGAAACGGGTCCGGTGGCTCACACGACTCAATACGCGGTTGAAGGGGCTCATCCGATTGGGGACCTGGGGACTGGGGACAGGGGGACTGGTCAGGAACCGGGAACCAGGACTCGGGAGATCGCCGCGGCGAAGCGACCCCACTCTGCGGTTTGCGCGGTCAGCTGGCGCCGGCCCCTTGGGGTCAGCCGATAGAACTTCGCACGCCGGCCGAGCTCGGAGACGCCCCATTCGGGTTCAACCCAGCCCTTCTTTTCCATGCGGTAGAGGGCGGGATAGAGCGATCCCTCCTCGATGTCGACGACGCCCTCGGTGGCGTCTTCGATCGCGCGGGCGATGGCGTAGCCGTGGCGGCGTCCGGCGGTCAGCGTTTTCAAGACGAGCGTATCGAGCGTGCCGTGCAGTAGTTCAGGTGATTGGTTTGTCATTGATTGTCATCGCATTTCGAACCATTACCTAGATAGTCAGGGTATTGGTTTGGACGACGCCTCCGATCGAAAGGTTGGTTTTTCCGTTGAAACCGGTCGGCGATGGGCCTATCCTCTTCGATGTCTGTTACCGCGCGCGACATGACGCGGAGCAGGTCGGCCACAGGAGGTCAGCATGGAAGTCGACCGGAGAGTCTTCATCGCGAGTCTTGGCGGCATCGCGGCGGTCAACCTCATGGATCATGAGGCCAAGGCCGAAGCGCTCGAACACTATATGGAAGACAAGCTGGACGAAATGGTCGCCGCCCAGCAACCCGACAAATTTCCGACGGTCGCCGAGATCGAAGCGCAGATCACTACGCGCCCGTACCGGCGCGGCACGGGCTCCGTCTTCACCGGGCGGGGCGGAGAGAACGTAAAACTCATCGAGCCGATGCCGGACAAGCCGACCCTTCAGGATTTCTTCCGTCTTCGATTCGCACCGGCCAATCACGTGTTGCAGAGCGCGACGCGTGCGATGAAAACCGGCATGTCCGAAGAGATCATCCTCGCCTGCCTGCTGCACGACTGCGTGCTGTCGCTGATCAAACCGGATCACGGCTGGTGGGGCGCCCAACTGTTCGAACCCTACATTCCGGAAAAGAGCGCGTTCGCAATCCGCTATCACCAGACGCTGCGCTTTTACGCCGACGATGAAGCCGGCTACGAATATCCTGACCAGTACTACCGGATCTTCGGGCACGACTATCAGCCGCCGCAGTACATCGCCGACACCTACAAGATGCTCAAGAACCACAAGTGGTACATGGAGCCGCGTCTGGTGACGGTCAACGATCTGTACGCATTCGATCCGAACGCCAAGGTTTCGATCGAGCCGTTCCAGGACATCATCGGCCGCCATTTCAAGCAGCCGAAGGAAGGCCTCGGCTACGACAACAGTTCGAGCGCGCACATGTGGCGGACGCTGGCGCGGCCCGACAATCCGCTCTAGTCAAGGGCTAACGGATAAACCCAAGGGCCAAGGGCTGATGACTAGGCGACTGCTCAACGGTTTCTGCGTCTCTGCATTGCTGGCGGTGGTGGTTTCGGGCCAGGCCGCCAGCAAAGCGCAGCCTCTCCCAGGACTGGACGCGACGGTCACCAAGGTCGAGCACGCGGCCACCGCGTCGTTGCGCGATTGCCCTCCCGGAACCAACACCGTCAATGCCGTCACACGTCCCGGTGAGCAGTTCGCGCTGGTGACGGTGGCATTCAAGGTGTCGTCCGCGTTCAAGGCGGCGCCGATGAAGCGGCCCACAGTCACCGACAGCGCTGACAAGAAATACAATACCGCCTCGACCTTCGTCGACGTCGGCAGCGTGCCCGAATATTCCTGCACCTTCCCATTTCGGGTGCCGGAGGGGACGAAGCTGAAGTCGCTGCAGATCGAATCGTCCTCCCTGGATCTGTCCGCATTCGACGGCAAGTAGCGCGCGCCGCGCCGGCAGCCGACGATCTGCTCGAGCGAACGCTGCCGCCCTACGTACGTGTGTGTGCCCCGCCGATACATCCTGCGGACCAATGACGGGTGTGCGGCTCCGCGGTTTTGGGCTGACTGACAAAGGGCGCGTCAGGCCCACCAATGAAGATTGCTTCGCCATCCATGACGAACTCGGGCTGGCGATCCACCTTGCCAGCATGCGCATCCGCGAAGCCGCGTTCACATCGCACGACTGCGCCGGCATGGGGACCACGCTCGTCACCGCGCGCGTGTCCGCCGGACGCGTGTCAGTCGCCCATGTCGGTGACAGCCGCCTCTACCTGCTGGCCGGACGCCGCCTGCAACAGCTCACCGAGGACGATTCCTGGATGACGTCGAAGCTGGCGCACGATCCCGACGCCGATCCCTTCCTGCTCCAGCATCACCCCATGCGCTGCGCGCTCACCAACGTGGTCGGCACCCGGTCGCGCACTGAGGTCCACGTGGTCGAGCATGCGCTGGCCGGCGGCGACCTTCTGTTGCTGACAACGGATGGCGTTCACGGAGTGCTGGATGCCGCGCGGATCGCGCAGCTGCTGCTGGCAGAAAGCGAGCCGCGTGCGATGGCGCACAGGCTGATCAGTGCCGCGCTGGCGCGTGGCAGCCGCGACAACTGCACGGCGGTCGCGGCGCGCTACATCAGCGCCTGACCGGTGGAGACAGGCAAGGTGCCGAAGCAGCGCGCGAGATCGAATCCGACGCGCTCCACGGCGAGCGGAAAGCCCTATTCGACGTAGCTGTAGCCGCAGTTTTCACAGGTCCAGGTTCGGCCCTGCTGATACATGTTGTGCCCGCACTCGGGGCACTCACGGACCTCGACGCCTTCGCGGTCGTAGAACTTCCCATCCGCGCCCTCGACGCGGTAAACCTTCGACTCAGGCTTTTCCTCCACTGTCGAGCCGGCCTGATCAGACTTTTCGTCGCGCTTCTCGTCGCGCTTGTGCTTGTCGTCGGACCGCTGGTCTTCCGGCGCCTGCGCGAACACCACCAGTGGCGACGCCGCAGCGACGCCGAGCAGAGCGGCCACGCCGAGGCTGGAGCCCCGAAGGAAGCTGCGGCGGTCGAGCCGCGCCTCGAGCTTCTTCAAGATCTCGTCGTTCATTGGCACTGAATATAAACGGTTCGGCGGCCGGGGCCGGTAATTGGTTGTCTCTTCAGCCGACGAACTTGTAGCCGGCTCCGTGCACGGTCAGGATGTGCTCGGGTTCGTGGGGCGAACGCTCGATCTTCTGCCGCAGCTTGGCTACGAAGTTGTCGATGGTTCGCGTGGTCGGCGACTCCTCGTAGCCCCAGACCTGGTTGAGAATCTGCTCGCGCGTGACCACCTGGCCGGTGTGGGCGACCAGATAGCGTAGCAGGTCGAACTCGCGCGCGGTGAAATCGATCCGCTGGCCGGCGCGGTGCGCCTGGTGGGTGCGGAAGTCGATTTCGATATCACCGATCCGGCACGTCTCCAGCCCGGACGGGCGGCCGCCGGCGCGGCGCAGGACTGCGCGGACCCGCGCCAGCAGTTCCGTGATGCTGAACGGCTTGGTGACGTAGTCATCGGCGCCAAGCTCGAGGCCGAGCACTTTCTCGGTCTCCTGAGAACGGGCCGTCAGCATGACCACCGGCGTCGGGTTGGCGCGCGCCCGCAGCTCGCGGCACACCTCGAACCCGTTCTTGCGCGGCAGGGTGACGTCCAACACGACCAGATCCGGCGCAGTCGAGATCGCCTTGGCGAGGCCGTCTTCACCATCGGCTGCTGTGACCACCTCGTAGCCTTCGAGCTCGAGATTGTCACGCAGACCGAGCAACATCTGGGGTTCGTCCTCGATCACTAGAATGCGTTTCGTCACCGGGAATCTCTCCTGCAAACAACGGGAAATGGAGCGTGAAGGTGCTGCCTCGGCCGGGCTCGCTCTCGACACGAACGAACCCGCCATGGCTGCGCATCACGTGTTCGACGATGGCGAGGCCGAGGCCGGTGCCTTGGGGACCCGACCCGGCATCGGTCTGAATGCGATAGAACTTGCGGAAGATTTTGTTCTGCAGCCGCGGCGCGATACCGATGCCGCAATCGGTGACCCGGACCACGCCGTACTGGTCCTGACGCTCCACCGCAATCGCAATCTCCCGGTGCTCGGGCGAGTATTTCATCGCGTTCGAGATCAGGTTCTCCAGCGCCTGTTCGGTCGCCTCCGGATCGATCAGCACCGGCACCGGCGAATCGAGCGTCGAGGTCACGGTAAAGCGGTTGTGACTGAACTGGCTTGCCAGCGAATCGAGCACGTGCCGCGTCACCGCCGCTAGGTCGGTCGGCTCGCGACGGTACTGACGGAGCCCGGCTTCGATCCTTGAAAAATCGAGCAGGTTGTTGATGAGCCGGGTCAGCTTGCGCGCTTCGCTGTTGATGATGCGGTAGTACTCCGGAGCGCGATCGGTGTTCTTGAGGCGGCCCAGCTCCAGCGTCTCGGCGAACAGCTGAATCAGCGCGAGCGGGGTCTTGAGGTCGTGCGAGACGCTGGAGACGAAATTCGATTTCAGCTCGGCGAGACGGACTTCGCGCGCGGCCGCCCGCGTGACGAAGAAGACGCCGACCGCCATGACGCCGGCGAGCACCGCCATCAGCAGCCGCTGCGGCCGCGCCCGGCCGGCGACGATCTCGGGGATCGATTGATCGCCGTAGCCGGTTTGGACATGCCAGGTCTCGACCGCCGCGCTGGTCGGCGCGATCAGCTGGTTGAGATCGGCCTCGTAGAACACCAGCAGGAACGGCCGCTGGTCAACGAACCGAGCGGGCGCCCGTCCGCCGATCGGAAAGATCACCCGTTGATCGCTGTCCAGCACGGTCACGTTGAGCGGCGGGAAACCGGTCGGACCCTGCACCCGGGCCAGGCGTTTCGCGACGAGCTGGGGGATGAACTGGGTGCGGAGCCGTTCGGCGTCCACCCGCAGCGCGACGAAGCTGGTCAGGCGATTCCGCGACGGGAAGGTGAAGCGCAGCTGCGCCAGGAAGTAGGTGAGGCGGCCGTTGAGCGGCGCCTCGAACACCGCGATCGCGCGCTGGGCCGGCGCCATGGCGCGGAACTGATCGACCAGCAGCGCCGTTTCCGGCGGGTTGACCACCAGGCGCCGCGTGTCGCGGTCGAAGGAGAGCAGGTCGTTGCGGTGCTCGACGGTCTCCTCCGACCAGACGTAGAAACCGTCGACGAACGGATCGGTGTCCAGCCCCTGGTTGAACGTGGTTTGGATGAACGGCAGATCGAGCGGCTCGGTCTGATACTGGAAGATCTTGAGCAGGACGTCGGTGCGCGGCGCGTGGAGCGAGTCCTGAAGCTCCTTGGTCACAGCATCCGCGGTCTCCTGGCTCATTTGCCGCAGGACGACCGCTGAGGCCTGGCCGAGGTCGGAGAGCGATCGGAACTGGAAGTAGAACAGGATGGCGACGGGAATGCCGATCCCGACCGCGAGCAGAGTGGCCAGCCGGAGGCTGCGGTCGCGCAGCAGCTGGCCGACCGCCGACGGTCCGACGCCCCGTCCGACAGGCGTGCCCGTGTGCACGGGATCCATCCGCTCAAGCTTACTCGGATTTGGCGATTTCGGAGCCGATGCGGTCGAGAAATGGCCGCTGCAGCGCGAGCGTGGGGTGCGCGGCGATCAGCGCCTGCACGACTTCGTAGGCCTCGAGCAGCAGCGCCTCGCGCTCGTCGGGCGGCGCGGCGTCGGCGAAACGCCAGAGGTCGCGCTCGGCGCCCGGGACGTCGCCGTTGGCGAAGCGCACGACGGCAATCCGGCAACCCTGACGACGATTCTGCTGTGGATCGCGCCGTTGGCCTTCTTCGTAGGCGCTGAGCGCGGCCGGATAGTTCCCGGCAAGAAACAGTGTGTGCCCGAGATTATAGTGACCGAAGACGAAGGCGGGGTTGATTGCGATCGCACGCCGGAATGCCGCCTGCGAGTCGTCCAGCTGTGCCAGCTCGCGGCACACGACTCCGATGTTGTTGAAAATGGTGAAGCTGAGCGGATCGTGTGCGAGGGCATGACGAAACGCGATCAGCGCCGCGCCCGGTTCGTCGAGCTCGCCGAGGGTCGCGCCCAGATTGCTCCAGGCGGCGGAGAAGGTCGGCATGAGATCGACAGCGCACTGAAATGCGTTGCGCGCGCCCGCCATGTCGTCATTGACCAGGCAGAGCTTTCCGCGTTCGTAGGCGACCGCTTCCCAGTCGGGTGCGAGCGTGGCGGCGCGATCGAGCGCCTCGCGCGCGCCGGTTCCGTCGGGCGTCTCGCGGCACGCGCTGGCAAGGGCCAGCCAGGCGACGGCCGATTGGGGCGCCAGCGACGACGCCTCGCGGCAGAGACGGAGCCGCTCGACCGGGTGACCCGCAGCAAAGGCGCGGGCGAGGCATTGGTTTGACCCCTGATCGGGCACAAGGGACACAGCGGATACCAAGGGTGGATTTCTCCTGAGATCGGGTTCGCTGGTGTCCTCTGTGTTGATGCGGCTGTGCGAATCCAGGTCAACGACTTCGAATCGTGCCCACGGCCCTCGTCCCAGCGTCGCCTCTGGTGCGCCGTGTTCGAGCGCTGCGCGATCGGCGGTTGCGACGATGTGGGCGCCTTCGTCGAGGAAGTCGATCCAGGTTTGCAACAAATAGAGAGACTGGGTCAAGACGAGTCGGGTGCTGCCCGACTGGGCGTCGGGAAAGGCGCGCTCGACGTCCTCGAGCAGCACCACTCGAGGTGCTGGCGGCATCAGGAGTTCACCGGGCCGTACGAAGGGGAGCGTACTCGTGTCGAGAAGGAGCGCCGCGACGGCGGCGGGAACATGCCCGAGGGCGACCCGGCGTCGATCGGGACGAGAGCCGCCGAGAATGAGGATGTGCACGGAAGGGCGGGCAAAAGTGGGCTGGAGGGGCTGGAGGGGCTGGATCAGACCGCCCTGGGCGTTCTGCCGATCCAGCCCGTCCGGCCGATCCTGCCCGTCCGGCCGATCCTGCCCGTCCCGCCCTCTCGTCCTCTCCGTTACTGCTGCGCCGTGTCCTTCGACTGATTCGCCAGGAATCCGGTGATCTGCTTCACGGCGTAGCTGACCTTGATATCGAACGCCTGCTTGCCGAGGGCGGCCGTCGAGCGCCGCGCGTCGCCGCTGATGCCGTTGTTTTTCCGCGGCGGCGCGTTCGGATCGTTGGCGCGGCCGCGGCCTTGGCCGCGCGCGCCGGGCGGCGGCACCGGATCGCCTTCGGCGGTCGGGATCAGTTCCTTGCGCACCCAGCCCTTGTCGCCGCCGAGATACAGCATCGTCGACGTGTCGGGAATGCCGGCGTGCGAGCTCCGCGGATAGCCGTGCGCCACCAGCCAGTCGTCGAAGTCGTCCTGCGCCTTCTTGTAGACCTCGTCGACGAAGTACACATGCTTGCCCTGCGGCGCGTACTTGGCCTCGAGCTTCTTGGCGACTTCACTGAACACGGCGGGCTGGCCGCCGCCGTGGTCGCCCATGATCATGACGTTCTTGAAGCCGGTGATGATCGCCTGCTCGGAGATCTCGGTGAGCATCTGGCCGAAGACTTCGTTGCTCAACCCAATCGTGCCCGGCAGATCGGCGCTGGCGCGGTTGGGCGAGTAGGCCAGCGTCGGCATGACGATCGCGTTTCCGAGCTTGAGCGCGATCGCCTTCGCGGTGGCGCGCGCCATCAGCGTGTGGCCACCGTTGACGTTCTGCGGTCCGCGCTGCTCGGTGCCGCCAGTGTAGACGATCGCGGTGGTCTTGCCCGCGGCCAGCGCCGCCTTCACTTCGGGCCACGTCATCATCTCGAACTCGACGAGCGGGGCCCTGGCCCCTGGCTTGGCAGCGGCCTTCATGGCCGGCGCCTGGGCAAACGTGGTCACGGCGGACAAGGCGAGCACCGGGATCGTCAACATCAGACGGCGCATGATTTCTCTCCTCAAGAATTCCCAGGTCCAGGTTACTTTTGACGTTTGACTGCTACTTTCCAACTTTTATTTCCTCAGCATGTCCAGCTGCGCCTTCGCTTGCGCGTTGTTCGGATCGAGCTCCACCGCCTTTTCAAGCGCGGTGATCGCGCCCGGCTTGTCGCCCTTGCCGTTTTTCACCTGCGCCATCACGACGTAGGTACGCACCGACTTCGGGTAGTACTCCAGGTTGGCGTTGAGATACGTCAACGCATCGTCGGCTTTATTGGCGGTGTTGGCGCGCTGTGCGATGGCGATCAGGCTGCCCTCGCTGAAGTCGTAGCTCTGGCCGCCGTAGAATTGCGCCCGCAGATCCTTGTATTTCGCGAGTCCTGCTGACGCCCCGCCGCTGACCGCGGCCTGCGTGACGATGTCGGTAATCTGCTTCGGGATGGGGACGCCGCGATGGCAGGTCGCGCAGCCGACCCGGGTGGTGGCGTCGGCGGATTTGCCGATGGCGTCGGGCAGCCTGGTGTTGATCTCGCGCGCGAGGAGCATCATCCCGCGCGCCGCCTTCTTGGTCGGCTTTTCGTCCGAGGCGAAGTCGTTGCGGCCGCCGCGTCCTTCGAACACGTGACAATAGCTGCACTGAACGCCCAGCGCCTGGGTGAACGCCTGCATGGTCGCCACGACCTGCGGGCGCGGCGTGTCCTTTGGGAAGATCTGGAGGTTTGTCATCGGCGGCGGAGGCGCCTGTGCGGTGCCGGTGATCGCCCTGCCTTGTGCCGCTGCCACCGACGCGGAGAGCACGATCCCGACAGCGAGCGTTGCCCCTCGAATCATGCGCCCACCTCTTTGCTGCCGACGAGTTGACGAACGAACGACAGCCAATGCCGGTACTGCGGCAGCTCGCCGCGCACCGCCCGATTGAACGTGTCCTGAATGCGACGGGTGACCGGTCCGGGTTTCCCGCCGCTGATGACGCGGCCATCCACTTCGCGAATCGCCGTGACCTCGACCGCCGTCCCCGAGAAGAACAACTCGTCGGCCCCGAGCACGTCCTCGACCGAGATCGGCGCGACCTTCGCCTCGATGCCGAGGTCGCTGGCAATCTGCAGCACCGACGCGCGGGTGACGCCCATCAGAATACTGGCGTCCTTGTCGTTGGTGACGATCGAGCCGCCTTTCACGACGAACAGGTTTTCGCCCGAGCCTTCGGCGACCAGCCCCTGCGAGTTGAGCAGCAGCGCCTCGTCGAATCCGCGGCGCTGGGCTTCGTTCACCGCGCGCGCCGAGTTGATGTACTGCCCGCACGCCTTGGCCCACGCGGGAATGGCGCTGTTGTCGAACTTGCGGACCGGGGAGACGGTGACGCGGACGCCGGCGTCGGCGTTGGCGAGGTACTTGCCGGTCGGCACGGCGGCGATGGCCACGGTCACCGGGCACTCCGCGGTCCACACGCTGAGCGTGCCGGCGTCGAAGAACGCGACCGGGCGCAGGTAGGAGGCCTCCAACCGGTTGGCGCGGACGACCTCGAGGCTCGCCTCGGCGAGGGTGCTGACCGGATAGGGAATGGTCAAGTCGTAGAGCTCGGCCGACTTGTAGAACCGCTCGAGATGCGCGTCGAGCCGGAAGATGGCGGGGCCGTCGGCGGTCGGGTACGACTTCATTCCCTCGAAGACGCCGGTGCCGTACTGCAGCCCGTGCGCGAGCACGTGCACTTTCGCGTCGGCCCAGGGTACCAGGTGGCCGTTGAACCAGATCGTTTCAGTTGGCGTGAAGCCCATAACGCTCTCCAGGACTTGAATATATATCGAGACGGGCACGCCGGACCGATATCTCCGACTGACGTGTCCGAATTCCGCATCGAGAAACGCCGCGCCGAAGCGGCCCTCACGCTGGCGACCGGCACGACGGTCAGGGGCTGCTTTTTCCTGTCGGGTTCGAGCCCCACGCGATCGGGCCCGGAACGGGTCGCCGATCTGCTGAACGCCGAAGCTGGCTTTTTTCCGTTCGAACTGCATGACGGCGGCTCGCCGCAGACCGTGCTTTACAACCGGACACAACTGCTGCTCGTCACTCTTCTCGAGGAACCGGTCGAATCGCGGCTGGTGCCCGATTACAGCATCGCCAAGGAGCGCGGTGTCCGCATCCTGCTGTCCAACGGGAGCCGGGTGGAGGGTCACGTCCGGGTCTACCGTCCGAGCGGACGCGATCGGCTGAGCGACTACATGCGGGCGCCGGAAGCCTTCCGCTACGTCGAGACGCCCGGGGGGACCGTCATTGTCAACAGCGACCATATCGTGGAATTCCGGGAGACGAGCCGAGCATGAGCGCCCAGATTGATGGACTGTTCCGCCTGATGTGCGAGGCGGGCGCCTCAGACCTGCACCTGATGGTGGGTACGCCACCGCTGGTGCGCAAGGACGGCGCGATGAAGCCACTCGATCCGGCGGCCCCGGTGCTCGATGCCGACACGGTGGTCCGGTTGCTGGATCCGATCATGCCGGAGAAGAACAAGGCCGAGTTCGCCGAGAAGCGCGACACCGATTTCGCCTACGAGATCCCCGACCTGGCGCGCTTCCGCGCCAATATTTTCATGGATCGCAAGGGCAAGGGGGCGGTGTTCCGCGTCATCCCGAGCAAGATTCTCTCGGCCGAGCGGCTCGGGCTGTCACCGGCCGTGCTCAATCTGTGCAAGCTGAACAAGGGCCTCGTACTGGTCACCGGCCCGACCGGTTCCGGCAAGTCGACGACGCTGTGCGGGATGATCGACCATATCAACAGCACGCGCAACGATCACATCATCACCATCGAAGACCCGATCGAGTTCGTGCACGAAAACAAGTCGTGCGCGATCAACCAGCGCGAAGTGCACAATCACACCGATTCGTTCAAGGCGGCACTGCGCGCGGCACTCAGGGAGGATCCCGACATCATCCTGGTCGGTGAACTGCGCGATCTCGAAACCGTCGCCATCGCCATCGAAACGGCCGAGACCGGCCACCTGGTGTTCGGCACGCTCCACACGTCGACGGCGGCGTCGACGGTCGATCGCGTCATCGATCAGTTCCCTGCCGATCGACAGGCGCAGATCCGGGTCATGCTGTCCGAGTCGTTGAAGGGCGTCATCTCGCAAACACTGTGTAAGAAGATCGGCGGTGGGCGCGTCGCCGCGCTCGAGATCCTGATCGTCACGTCCGCCATCAGCAACCTCATCCGCGAGGCCAAGACGTTCCAGATCCAGTCGATGATGCAGGTGGGGAAGGCGATCGGGATGGTCACCCTGAATGACGCCCTGATGGATCTGGTCACCAGGAAACTGATCACGCCCGAGGAGGGCTACGCCAAAGCGATCGACAAGGCCGGGATGGAGACGGCGATGAAGCGTATCGGGATCGACCCCGCCAAGGCCGCTCCGGCCGCCGCCCTCGCCGGGGCGACCGGTGCCCAGGCCAACCCGAATCAGCGGCCCGCCCCGGCCGGCGTGCCCCGGGGTTAATCCGCCGGCTCACACGGTTGCACGCGTTTGGAACGCCGTGCTATATTCGTCAGGTTCTGTTGGGGCTAGGACCACCCTATCTAGCCTCGCCGCTTTTTTTCATTGGCCGAGTCCTCGCGGACCGGCGAGTGTTAGCCGAGTCCTTACCGACCGGCAGTAAAGGCGTCCCCGGACAGCAACACGGGCGGGGCAGACCATCCGTCGCGACCAACTAACTTGTTAGGGTCACAGGGGTTTTCAGGCGCCAAGCCGCAAGGCTTCTAGGCCTGAAGCGACAATCGCCGCGCCTTGCGCGGCCGTATTTGATCATCTCTTGATCTCGTTATCCGGTCATTGGGCGGTCCACATGACTCTATAACCAGATGACCAGATGACGAGATTGAGTATGCCGACTATCAGTCAACTCGTTCGCGCCGGGCGCCAGAAGATCGTCAGCAAGACCAAGAGCCCCGCGCTGCAGAACAGCCCGCAGAAGCGTGGCGTGTGCGTCCGCGTCTTTACGCAGACGCCGAAGAAGCCGAACTCGGCACTCCGCAAGGTGGCGCGCGTCCGTTTGACCAACGGCATCGAGGTCACGACCTACATCCCGGGAGTCGGCCACAACCTCCAGGAGCACTCGCTGGTGTTGATCCGCGGTGGCCGCGTCAAGGATCTCCCCGGGGTCCGCTACCACGTCGTCCGCGGCACGCTCGACGCGGTCGGCGTGCAGGGGCGGATGCAGGGACGGTCGAAGTACGGCGCCAAGCGGCCCAAGAAAGCGTAGGGCTGAGGGGTCAGGGCTGAGGGCTCAGGAAAAAAGTTATGCCACGTAGACGAGTCGTTTCCAAACGCGAAATTCCAGCCGATCCGCTTTACCAGAGCGCGCTGGTCACCAAGTTCATCAACTGCGTGATGAGCGACGGCAAGCGCAGTACGGCGGAGCGCATCTTTTACAAGAGTTTCGACATCATCAAAGACAAGACCGCTGATGATCCGCTGAAGGTGTTCAAGAAGGCGATCGACAACGTCAAGCCGAGCCTCGAAGTGAAATCGCGCCGGGTCGGCGGTTCCAACTACCAGGTCCCGGTCGAAGTGAACCCGAACCGTCGTCTGTCGCTCAGCATCCGCTGGATCGTGGGCTACGCCACATCGCGGGGCGACGGCAAGACGATGGAAGAAAAGCTGGCCAACGAACTGCTCGACGCGGCCAACCTGCGCGGCGGCGCCGTGAAGAAGCGCGAAGACACGCATCGGATGGCGGAAGCCAACAAGGCGTTCGCGCATTACCGTTGGTAAATCTGCAATCTGAGTTCTGCACACTGAAATCGCAAACCGTCACATGGCCAGGCAGTCGCCCTTAGCAAAAACCCGGAATATCGGCATCATGGCGCACATCGATGCCGGTAAGACGACGACGACGGAGCGGATCCTGTTCTATACCGGGATCACGTACAAGATCGGCGAAGTTCACGAAGGCACCGCAGTCATGGACTGGATGGAGCAGGAACAGGAGCGCGGCATCACCATCACGTCCGCCGCCACGACCTGTTTCTGGCGCGATCACCGCATCAACATCATCGACACGCCGGGCCACGTCGATTTCACCGCCGAAGTCGAGCGCTCGCTGCGCGTGCTCGACGGCGCGGTGGCGGTGTTCGATTCGGTCGCCGGCGTCGAGCCGCAGTCCGAGACCGTCTGGCGTCAGGCCGACAAGTACCGCGTCCCGCGCATCTGCTTCGTCAACAAGATGGATCGCATCGGCGCCGATTTCAAGCGCACCTTCGACCAGATCATTTCCAAGCTCGAAGCCAACCCGGTGGCGATTCAACTGCCGATCGGTTCCGAAGATCGCTTCCTCGGCGTGGTCGACCTCATCAAGATGAAGTCGATTACCTACAAGGACGAGACGATGGGCGCGGACTACATCGTCGGCGAGATTCCGGCCGACATGCTGGACGAAGCCAAGCACTACCGCGAGCAGCTGATCGAGAAGGTCAGCGAAGTCGACGACACCGTCCTCGAGAAATACCTCCACGGTCAGGCCGAGACCATCACCGAAGACGAGATCAAGGCGGCCCTCCGCAAGCGGGTCAACAGCTCGGTGCGCTCGGGCAGCGAAGGCGCGTTCGTGCCGGTGATCTGCGGCTCGGCGTTCAAGAACAAGGGCGTGCAGCCGCTGCTAGACGCGGTGGTCGACTTCCTGCCCTCGCCGCTCGACGTGCCGTCGATCAAGGGCCTCGATCCCGACAAGAAGGCCGATCCGGACAATCCCGAGGCGAATCTCATCGATCGCACTGCGTCCGACGATGCGCCGTTCAGCGCGCTGGCGTTCAAGATCATGACCGACCCGTTCGTCGGCCAGCTCACCTTCTTCCGCGTCTACTCGGGCGTCCTCGCCTCGGGCGGCAACATCTACAACTCGACCAAGCAGCGCACCGAGCGCATCGGCCGCCTGTTGAAGATGCACGCCAACAAGCGCGAGGAAATCAAGGAAGTCTACGCCGGCGACATCGCCGCGGCGGTCGGCCTCAAGAGCGTGTCGACCGGCGACACGCTGTGCGACGACAAGAAGCCGATCATTCTCGAGTCGATGGATTTCCCGAAGCCGGTGATCTCGCTGGCGATCGAGCCCAAGACCAAGTCCGACCAGGAAAAGCTGGGCGTCGGCCTGCAGAAGCTGATGGCCGAGGATCCGACGTTCCGGGTGAACACCGACGTCCAGACCGGGCAGGTCATCATCCACGGGATGGGCGAGCTGCACCTCGAGATCATCGTCGACCGGTTGAAGCGCGAGTTCAGCGTCGAGGCGACGGTGGGCAAGCCGCAGGTCGCCTACAAGGAAACGTTGACGCGCCCGGCCGACGGCGAGATGAAGTACGCCAAGCAGACCGGCGGCCGCGGCCAGTACGGCCACGTCAAGATTCATCTCTACCCCGGCGAGCCGGGCACCGGCTACATCTTCGAGAACGAGACGGTCGGCGGCTCGATCCCGAAGGAGTTCATCAAGCCGATCGATCAGGGTATCCAGGAAGCGCTCACCCGCGGCATTCTCGCAGGCTTCCCGATCGACGACGTCCGCATCGAGCTCTACGACGGCTCCTATCACGACGTCGACTCGTCGGAAATGGCCTTCAAGATCGCCGGGTCGATGGCGTTTCAGGACGCCGCCAAGAAGGCGCGGCCGGTGCTGCTCGAGCCGATCATGCGCGTCGAGGTGGTCGTGCCCAAGGAGCACATGGGCGACGTGATGGGCAACCTCTCGAGCCGGCGCGGCCAGATTCAGTCGCAGGAAGATCGCGGCGGCACGCAGATCATCAACGCGCGCGTGCCGCTGTCGGAGATGTTCGGTTATTCCACCGACCTCCGATCGCGCACGCAGGGGCGCGCCACCTACTCGATGCACTTCGATCGCTACGAGCAGGCGCCGCCCAACGTGAGCGAGGAAGTTGTCGCTCGCATGCAGGGTAAATAACGATGGCTACCGCATCCTTCAACGAGAAGATCCGCATCCGGCTCAAGGCCTACGACTACCGGGTGCTCGACCAGTCGACGACCGAGATCGTCGATACCGCCAAGCGCACCGGCGCCCGGCTGGCGGGTCCGATTCCGCTGCCGACGTCGAAGAACAAGTGGACGGTGCTGCGCTCGCCCCACGTCGACAAGAAGTCGCGCGAGCAATTCGAGATCCGGACCCACAAGCGCCTGATCGATATCTTCGAGCCGACGCCGCAGACCGTGGACGCGCTGATGAAGCTCGATCTGCCGGCGGGCGTCGACGTCGAAATCAAGGCGTTTGGGAAAGAGCATAAGTAGACGGGCGAGATTTCAGATTTCAGATTTTAGATTTTAGATTTTAGATTTTAGATTTTAGATTTTAGATTTTAGATGGCAGATTCATTTCAGATTTCAATTTGCGACTTCAATCTGAAATTCAATCTGAAATTCAATCTGAAATTCAATCTGAAATCTGAACTCCGAAATCTGAATTTTCAGGATCGCATATGGTGACAGGGATTATCGGCCGCAAAGTCGGCATGACGCAGATCTTCGACGCGGACGGCACCGTGCACCCGGCCACCGTGATCAAGGCCGGCCCGTGCGTCGTGGTCCAGGCCAAGGACGCGCAGAACGACGGCTACGAGGCGGTGCAGCTCGGGTTGGTCGAGGAGACGCCGGCCCGGTCGAACAAGCCGAGCGCGGGGCATTTCAAGAAGGCGAACGTGCCGCCGACGCGGATGCGACGCGAGGTCGGGCTCGCCCAGGGCGCCGAGAAGCCGAAGGTCGGCGATCAGGTGCTGGCGTCGATCTTCGCCGACGGCGAGCGGGTCGACATCGTCGGCACCGGCCGCGGCAAGGGCTTTCAGGGCGTCGTCCGCCGGCATCACTTCGCCGGCGGCGCGGCCACGCACGGGTCGATGTTCCACCGCGCGCCGGGATCGATCGGCGCCTCGTCGTTTCCCTCGCGCGTCGTCAAGGGCATGCGGGCGGCCGGACGGATGGGCGGCGGCCGCGTCACGATTCACAACCTGAAGGTCCTGCGCGTCGATCCGGAGAACCACCTGCTGATCGTCGAAGGCGGCATCCCCGGCGCACCATCCAGCTACGTGATCGTCCGCAAGGCGGTCACGCTGAAGAAGCTCAAGGTCGCCCAGGTCGAGAAGCCGAAAAAAGGAAAGAAATAGGGCTCAGGGCTTGGAGGCTCAGGGCTTAGAGGCACGCGATGCAGCTAGATGTCGTGAACAACGAGAACCAGAAGGTCGGCAGCGTCGACGTCAACGACGAGGTGTTCGGTGGACGCGTGAACGGCGGACTCATCTGGGAGTCGGTGGTCCACGCCAACGCCGCCGCACGCCAGGGTACCCACGCGGCAAAGAACCGTGCCCTGGTCAGCGGCGGCGGCAAGAAGCCGTGGAAGCAGAAGGGCACCGGCCGCGCACAGGTCGGATCGAGCCGGACGCCGCTGTGGCGTCACGGCGGCACGGTCCATCCGCCGCGCTCGCGCAGTTACGACTTCAAGCTGTCGAAGAAGGTGGAACGCGGCGCGCTCCGCGCGGCGCTGTCCGAGAAGATGAAGGCCGGCGAGCTGATCGTGGTCGATGCCCTGAGCGCGGCCGAGATCAAGACCAAGGCGGCGGCCGAAATGCTGCAGCGCCTCGGCATCACTGGCAAGGCCGTGCTGGTGGACGTGGTGGCCGACGAGAAGCTGTCACGATCGCTGCGCAACATCCGGGGCGTGTCGTTCGTGCCCAGCGCGCGGTTGACCGCGCGCGAGGTGATGGCCGCCGGCCGGGTCGTCGCCACCCGTGGTGCGCTCGAGAAGCTCCAGGAGGCGCTGAGCTGAGGACAGGCATTTCAGATTTCAGATTTCGGATTTCAGATTTCAGAACTCAGATTTCAGATTCCTCAATCAATCTGAAATCCATCCGAAATCCGAAATCTGAAATCTGAAATCTGAAATCTGAACTCTGAAATCTCAGAATTCATTTATGAAGCTAACAGACGTAATCCGCCGCCCGCTCATTACCGAGAAGACCTCGCTCCTGCGCGAAGACGGCCGGACGATTGTGTTCGAAGTGGCGTCCGGCGCGAACAAGATCGAGGTCAAGCACGCGGTCGAGCAGCTGCTGGGCGCCAAGGTCGCAAGCATCCGTACGAGCATCTCGCACGGGAAGGTCAAACGGCAAGGCCGATTCGCCGGCCGCCGCTCGGATTGGAAGAAAGCCTACGTCAAGCTGCGCGAAGGCGCGAAGATGCCTGAGTTCCTGGAGGGCGCCTAAATGCCGTTTCGTAAACTCAAACCGACGTCGCCCGGCACCCGGTTCCAGACGGTGCCGATCTTCGACGAGATCACGACGCAGCAGCCCTACAAGCCTCTGGTCGAGCCGCTGCACGGCACCGGCGGCCGCAACAACCAGGGCCATCTGACGTCGTGGTGGCGTGGCGGCGGGCACAAGCGGATGTACCGCCTCATCGACTTCAAGCGGAACAAGTTCGACATTCCGGCGACGGTGACGACGGTGGAGTACGACCCGAACCGCTCGGCGCGCATCGCGCTGCTGACCTATGCGGATGGCGAGAAGCGCTACATCCTGCAGCCGGTCGGCATCAAGGTCGGCGACACCATCGTGTCCGGACAGAACGTCGACATCCTGCCGGGCAATTCGCTGCCGCTGAAGAACATCCCGCTCGGCACCCTGCTGCACAACGTCGAGCTGAAGCCGGGCAAGGGCGGGCAGATCGCGCGCAGCGCCGGATCGTCGGTGCAGCTGGTGGCCAAGGAAGGCGACTACGCGTCGGTCAAGATGCCGTCGAGCGAGATCCGCAAGATCAACATGGAGTGCTTCGCGACCATCGGACAGGTCGGCAACATCGACCACGAGAACGTCTCGATCGGCAAGGCCGGCCGCAGCCGCTGGAAGGGCATCCGTCCGCACGTGCGCGGCGTCGCGATGAACCCGGTCGACCATCCGCTGGGCGGCGGCGAAGGCAAGACCTCGGGCGGCCGCCACCCGGTGACGCCGTGGGGCATGCCGACCAAGGGTTACAAGACGCGCAACAGCAAGACCACCGATCGGTACATCGTTCAGCGGAGACAGAAGTAAATGGGTCGCTCACTGAAGAAGGGTCCGTTCATCGACACACACCTCCTCGAAAAGATCGAGGTGATGAATCGGGCGGCGGACAAGAAGGTCATCAAGACGTGGTCCCGTCGATCGACCGTGATTCCCGAGATGGTCGGGCACACGCTCGCCGTGCACAACGGACGCAAGTTCATCCCGGTGTACGTGACCGAGAACATGGTCGGGCACAAGCTCGGCGAGTTCGCGCCGACGCGGCTGTTCAAGGGGCACACGACCAAGGTGGCCGAGAAGGCCGCCACGGTCGCGCCTGCAGCCGGCGCTCCCGCTCCGGCGGGCGGCGGCAAGAGCTAGGTAGGGCATCATGATTCAGGCAGAGGCCACAGCGCGTTACGTGCGCACGTCGGCTCAGAAGGCAGGGCTGGTGCTGGCGCTCATCCGCGGCAAGGACGTCAACAAGGCGCTGGCGACGCTGAAGTTCACCCGCAAGGCGATTGCCGAGGACATCTCGAAGGTGCTGCGCTCGGCGATCGCGAACGCGACCAACAAGGAAGGCTTCAGCGGCGACGTCGACAAGCTGTTCGTATCAGCGTGCTACGCCAACCAGGGGCCGTCGGCCAAGCGGGTGCGTCCCGCGCCGATGGGCCGCGCCTTCCGTGTGCTGAAGCGCACGGCGCACCTGACGGTGCACGTCTCGGAGCGGCCGGAGAAGGTGGTTGCCGTCGGCACCACGCCGGGCGACGCGCCGCGGCCGAAACGCGCGCGCGCGATGAAGTCGGCGACGACGCCGTCGAAAAAAGCAACACAGAAGGCGAAGGAGTAATCGTGGGCCAGAAAGTACATCCGGTCGGGTTCCGGCTCGGGTTCAACAGGACGTGGCGGTCGCGCTGGTACTCCGACCGCGATTACGCCAAGCTGCTGCACGAGGATCTGGCGCTGCGCTCGACGCTCAAGAAGCGGTTCGCGCACGCCGGCGTCTCGAAGATCGAAACCGAGCGCGCTGTCAACCGGTTGAAGATCGACATCTACACCTCGCGCCCCGGCATCATCATCGGCCGCAAGGGCACCGAGGTCGACAAGTTGAAGCAGGAGATCCAGAAGAAGACCAGCCGCGAGGTCTTCATCAACATCCAGGAAATCCAGAAGCCCGAACTCGACGCCCAGCTCATCTCCGAGTCGGTGGCGATGCAGCTCGAGAAGCGCGTCGCATTCCGCCGGGCGATGCGCAAGGCGGTCGAATCGGCGCTGCGCTTCGGCGCGCGGGGGATCAAGGTCCGCGTCTCGGGCCGCCTGAACGGCGCTGAGATCGCGCGCTCCGAGTGGTATCTGCACGGTCAGCTGCCGCTGCAGACGCTGCGCGCCGACATCGACTACGGTTTCGCGGAAGCCAACACCACCTACGGTCAGATCGGCATCAAGGTCTGGCTCTACAAAGGTGAGCGGCTGGTTCCACAACGAGGACGAGAAGAAGAGTACCGGGAACGCGCACCGCGCCGGCCGCAGCCGCGGGCATAGGAGAGAGGACGGGGACAGGCCGGACGCGGGATAGGCAGGATGGGAGAACCCTCCAGCCCTTCCAGCCCCTCCAGCCGCTCCAGCCTCGGGGATTGAGCCGATGTTGATGCCGAAGAAAGTGAAATACCGCAAGCAGCAGCGCGGGCGCATGGCCGGCAAGGCCTGGCGCGGGTCCGTCGTGTCGTTTGGCGACTACGGGCTGAAGGCGCTGGAGCCGTGCTGGCTGACGGATCGGCAGATTGAGGCGGCGCGCGTCGCCATGACCCGCTTCATCGCCCGCGGCGGCAAGATCTGGACGCGGGTGTTTCCCGACAAGCCGATTACCAAGAAGCCACAGGAAACCCGCATGGGCAAGGGCAAGGGCGCACCCGAGCAGTGGGTGTGCGTCGTCCGGCCCGGCCGGGTGCTGTTCGAGATGGAAGGCGTGAGCGAGAAGGACGCGCGCGAGGCGATGCGGCTGGCGGCGGCGAAGCTGCCGATCATGACCAAGTTCGCCACCCGCTTCGCGCTGGAGAAAATGCTATGAAGGCCGCCGAACTGCGCGAGCTGCCGGCCGACGATCTCGGCGCCAAGGAGCGCGATCTCACCGACCAGCTGTTTCGGATGCGGATCCAGAAATCGATGGGACAGCTCGAGTCGCCAGACAAGATGCGCACCGTGCGCCGCGATCTGGCGCGGGTGAAGACGGTTCAGAGACAGAAGAGGGCAGGCTAGGCAGGAAGGGCAGGACCGGCAGGAACGTTGCCTGCTGCTCCAGCCCATCCAGCCCGCCTCGCCTAGAGGATCGGGTATATGGCGCAGAAATCAGAAAAAGTCGGCATCGTCGTCAGCAACAAGATGCAGAAGAGCATCGTGGTGGCGGTCGAGTGGCAGGTGCGGCATGGGCTCTACGGCAAGACCGAGCGGCGCACCTCGAAGTTCATGGTGCACGACGAGGAGAACGCCGCCAGGATTGGTGACACCGTCGCGATCACCGAGACCCGGCCGATGAGCCGCCGCAAGCGCTGGGCGCTGGCCCGCGTGGTGCGGACGTCGGCGGAAGTATAGAGCGGCGGGACAGGCCGGACCGGCAGGACGGGCGGGTGAGGATTGACCATCCAGCCGCTCCTGCCCCTCCCGCGCATCCAGCCGACGGAGAACAGCCATGATTCAGATGCGATCGATTCTCGACGTCGCCGACAATTCCGGCGCGCGCAAGATCGCGGTCATCAACCCGCTGGGCGGGTCGACCGGGCGCTACGCGCGTCTGGGCGACATCGTCACCGCATCGGTGAAAGAAGCGACGCCGGAAGGCACGGTCAAGAAAGGCCAGGTCGTCAAAGCGGTCATCGTGCGCACAGTGAAAGAAGAGCGTCGGCGCGACGGCAGCTACATCCGCTTCGACCGGAACGCGGCGGTGCTGATCAACGACAACAACGAGCCGATCGGCACGCGCGTGTTCGGCCCGGTGGCGCGCGAACTGCGCGAGCGCCGGTTCATGAAGATCATCTCGCTGGCGCCTGAGGTTCTTTGAAATGCCCCGTCTAGCCACGCCACTTCGTAAGAACGACAACGTGCTGATCATCACGGGCAAGGACCGCGGCAAGAAGGGCCGTGTGCTGAAAGTGCTGCCCGACACGAACCGCCTGATCATCGAAGGCGTGAACATGATCAAGCGGCACACCAAGCCGAACCCGGGCAAGAACATCAAAGGCGGGATCATCGAGCGCGAGGCGTCGCTGCACGCGTCCAACGTGCAGCTGGTCTGCCCCGAGTGCGGCGCCCAGACCCGCGTCGGCCACAAGCTGCTCGGCGATGGCCGCAAGGTTCGCGTCTGCCGCAAGTGCGAGGGAGTGGTCGACAAATGACCCGAATGCGAGAGAAGTATCACAAGGAAGTCGTGCCCGCCCTCACCAGGGAGTTCGGCTACAAGAACGTGATGGCCGTTCCCAAGATCCGGAAGATCGTGGTGAACATGGGCCTTGGCGAGGCGACCGCGAACGCCAAGATCATCGAGACCGGCGCCGACGAGCTGGCGCGGATCACTGGCCAGAAGCCGGTGACCCGCCGCTCCAAGAAGTCGATCGCGCAATTCAAGGTGCGCAAGGGCCAGCCGGTCGGGACGATGGTGACGCTGCGCGGGGAGCGGATGTGGGAATTCCTCGACCGCCTGATGAGCATCGCGCTGCCGCGCGTGCGCGACTTCAAGGGTGTATCGCCCAAGGGTTTCGACGGCCGCGGCAACTACACCCTCGGCCTGAAGGACCAGCTGATGTTTCCGGAAATCGACTACATGAAGGTCGACAAGGCGCGCGGCATGAACGTGTCGGTGGTGACTACGGCAAGGACCGACGAAGAGGCGCGCAAGCTGCTGCAATTCATCGGCATGCCGTTCAGGCAGAACTAAACGAGCGTAGGGCTGAAGGCTAAGGGCTTATGGCAACAACAGCAAAGATTGCAAAAGAAGCAAAGGCGCCGAAGTTCAAAATCCGGCTGCGCAACCGCTGCCGGCTGTGCGGCCGTCCGCGCGCCTACATGCGCAAGTTCGCTCTGTGCCGTCTCTGTTTCCGCAAGCTCGCGCTTGACGGCGACGTGACGGGTGTCACGAAGAGTAGTTGGTAATTGGATAAGGGGTAATCGGGTGGTTGGGTGATCCAATTGTCCGAAGACCAGATGAGCAAATTACCAAATCTGAAGGTTTAGAGAGATATGACTGACCCCATCGCAGACATGCTCACGCGGATCCGCAACGCGGTGACCGCCAAGGGCACACGCGTCGACATGCCGGCGTCGCGCCTCAAGGCCGAGATCGCCCGCATCCTTCAGGACGAGGGCTACATCCAGGGCTTCAAGTTGCTGGACGCCGCGGCCGAGAAGACGACTGCCCAGACCCAGACGCTGCGGCTGTTCCTGAAATACGGACCGCATGGCGAGCGTCTGATTACCGGGGTGCAGCGTATCAGCCGTCCGGGCCGCCGCGTCTACTTCGGCAAGGAAGACGTGCCGGAGGTGCTGGCGGGGCTCGGCACGAGCATTTTGACGACCTCCCGCGGAGTCATGACCGGTCGCGCCGCGGTCAAAGCCGGCGTCGGCGGGGAAGTCCTCTGTAACATTTGGTAACCCCTCAACCTCGACTCTCACCCACGAGAGTTGCCAGTTGAGACTTGAGCGTTGGCGAGTAGCAGATATGTCTCGAATCGGTAAGAAAATCATCCCTGTGCCCAAGGGCGTCACCGCGAAGGTGGTCGACGGCGCCGTGGAGCTCCAGGGTCCGAAGGGCAAGCTGCGCCAGCCGCATCCCGCCGGCATCGTGTTCGCGCTCGAGGACGGTCATCTGGTGGCCAGGCTCGAAAACGACGACCCGCAGCTCGGCAAGTTCCACGGCCTCGCGCGCAGCCTGGTGGCCAACGCGGTCACCGGCGTCGCGGACGGCTTCAAGCGCGAGCTCGACATCGTCGGCGTCGGCTACCGCGCCGAGGTGAAGGGCAAGCAGGTGATCTTCGCGCTCGGCTACTCGCACGCGGTGGTGTTCGACATCCCCGCCGGCATCGACATCGTCATCGAGAAGCAGACGCACATCACCGTCACCGGCGTCGATCGCCAGCTGGTCGGACAGGTGGCCGCCAACATCCGGCGGCTGCGCAAGCCCGATCCCTACAAGCAGAAGGGCGTCCGCTACACCGGCGAGGTCTTGAAGAAGAAAGCCGGAAAGACGGGGGCGAAGTAGCGTCCGGCTTCAGTCGGACCTGCCGCGCGGAGCGCAGAGGGCCAAGAGCATGAGGATTAAAACAAAAGACGATCGGCGCGTCCGGATTCAGCTGCGCCAGCGCAAGCGGATCTCGGGCACCAAGCAGCGGCCGCGGCTCAGCGTGTTCCGCAGCGTCGCGCACATCTACGCCCAGGTGATCGACGACCTGACCGGCGAGACACTGGTCTCGGCGTCGAGCGTCGAGCCGTCGGTGAAGGGTGCGCTGGACCAGGCGGCTCGCGGCGGCAACCTCAAGGGGGCCGAAGCGATTGGCAAGGTGATCGCCGAGCGCTCGATCGAGAAGGGCATCACGCGCGTGGTATTCGACCGCAGCGGGTTCCTGTACCACGGGCGCATCCGCGCCGTGGCGGACGCTGCGCGCAAAGCGGGACTGGAATTCTAGGAGCACTATGCGAACTCGCGAGCGAATCGATCCGAGCCAGCTCGACATCAAGGACAACGTGGTGGCGATCAACCGCGTTACCAAGGTGGTCAAGGGCGGCAAGAACCTGAGCTTCAGCGCGCTGGTCGTCGTCGGCGACGGCCACGGTGTGGTCGGCTTCGGCATCGGCAAGGCGAAGGAAGTACCCTCGGCGATCAAGAAGGGGATCGAGGCGGCGAAGAAAAATCTGATCCGCGTGCCACTGGCGGGGACTACCATCCCGCACCGGATTGTCGGCAACTTCGGCGCCGGCAGCGTGCTGCTGAAACCGGCGCCGGACGGCACCGGGATCATTGCCGGCGGCGCCGTGCGCGCGGTGGTGGAAGCTGCGGGGATCGGGAACATCGTGACCAAGTCGCTCGGATCGGCCAACGCACACAACGTGGTGCGCGCGACCTGCGCGGGGCTCGATTCGCTCAAGGATCCGGCGACCATCGCGCGGATGCGCGGCAAGGAGCTCGCGGACCTGACCGGCGCGAGAACATAGCGAACATGGCGAACCATCGAACGGATACCAAGGGTGCCACCGTCAAGGTGACGCTGATGAAGAGCCCGACCGGCTTCAACGGCAGGCAGCGAACGGTGGTGAAGAGCCTCGGGCTGCTGCGGATCCGCCATGCGGTCGAGCTGAAGGACACGCCGGAGACACGTGGCATGATTCACAAGGTGCGTCACCTGGTGGAGGTGGAGTAGCCATGGCCATGAACAATCTGCGCCCGCCCAAGGGCATGAAGCACGCCAAGAAGCGGATCGGCCGCGGCCAGGGTTCCGGCAACGGCAAGACCGCGGGGCGCGGGCACAAGGGTGCGAAATCGCGTTCCGGCTTCACCTTCAAGCGCGGCTTCGAGGGCGGCCAGATGCCGCTGCACCGTCGCGTGCCCAAACGCGGGTTCCACAATCCGTTCCGCATCGACTACGAAGTAGTGAACCTCGACACGCTCGGTGAGCGGTTCGACGCCGGCACCGTCGTGACGCTGGAGCTGCTCGCCGCGCATCGCCTGATCAGCAGCGTGAAGAAGCGGCTGAAGGTGCTGGGTCGCGGCGAGGTCGGGAAGGCGCTGACGGTGCGCGCGCACAAGTTCAGCGGAAAAGCCGCCGAGAAGATCGCGGCGGCAGGCGGCGCGACGGAGCAACTCTCGTGAACGACAGCCTGAAGAATCTGTTCACCGTCTCGGATCTGCGCAACCGCATCCTGTTTACGCTGGGGATGCTGGCGGTCTATCGCGTCGGACACCACATCACGGTGCCGGGCGTGAACCTGGGCGCGCTTGACGAGCTCGCGCGGCAGATGCAAAACAACATGTTCGGGCTCTACGACATGTTCTCGGGCGGCAACCTGTCGCGCGTGACCATCTTCGCGCTCGGCATCATGCCCTACATCAGCGCGTCGATCATCCTGCAGCTGCTGACGGTGGTGTGGCCGTACCTCGAGAAGCTGTCGAAGGAGGGCGAGCTGGGGCGCCGCAAGATCACCCAGTACACCCGCTACGGCACCATCGGGCTGAGCGTGGTCCAGGCGCTCGGCATCGCCATCTTCCTCGAGCGCCAGACCAAGATCGCCGGCGGCCTGCCGCTGGTCTACAACCCGGGCATGGGTTTCCGCCTGATGTGCGTGCTGACGCTGACCACCGGCACCTGCTTCATCATGTGGCTGGGCGAGCAGATCACCGAGCGCGGCATCGGCAACGGGATGTCCTTGATCATCTACGCCGGCATCGTCGTCGGCCTGCCGCGCGCGGTGCTGCAGACCATCGATCAGATGCGGACCGGGCAGCTCGGACTGCTGCGCATCCTGTTCCTGATCGTGTTCATGGCGCTGGTGATCGCGGCCATCGTGTTCGTGGAACGGGCGCACCGGCGGGTCACCGTGCAGTACGCCAAGCGCGTGGTGGGACGGCGCATGTACGGCGGGTCGAGCACGCATATCCCGCTCAAGGTGAACACCGGCGGCGTCATCCCGGTGATCTTCGCATCCTCGATCCTGGCGTTTCCGGCGACCATCGCGCAGGCGTTCCCCGGCAAGTACGCCGACGCGGTGTCGCAGCAGCTCGGCCTGGGCATGCCGCTCTACAATCTGCTCTACGTGGCCGGGATCATCTTCTTCGCCTACTTCTACACCGCGATCATCTTCAACCCGGATGACGTGGCGGAGAACATGCGCAAGTACGGCGGCTTCGTACCGGGCATCCGCCCGGGCAAGCGGACGGCGGAATACATCGACACCATCCTGGCGCGGATCACGCTGGCCGGCGCGATCTACCTGGCGGTGATCGCGATCCTGCCGAATTTCCTGATCAGCGGCTTCCGGGTCGCGCCAATTCCGTTCATCGGCGACTGGCTCGACGCGGCGCTGCCCAAGTTCATCACCGAAGGGTTGAACGTGCAGTTCTTCTTCGGCGGCACCTCGCTGCTGATCGTGGTCGGCGTGGCGATGGATACCGTGCAGCAGGTCGAGTCGCAGCTGATCATGCGCCACTACGACGGCTTCATGAAGAAGTCGCGGGTCCGGGGACGGCGAGCGTGATCGGTCGTTCGTGGTTCACCGTTCGTCGTGTGCGGGCGACGACCGTCGAACGGCGAAACCACGAACCGCGGTGACGATATGGCTCTCAATCTGCTGATGCTCGGCCCACCGGGCGCGGGCAAGGGGACGCAGGCCGAGCGTTTCGCCAGGACGCGCGGGATCCCCAAGATCTCGACCGGCGACATCCTGCGCGAGGCGGTGCACGCGCGGACCGACATCGGGCTGCAGGCCAAGGCGATCATGGATCGTGGCGAGCTGGTCGGCGACGACGTGATGATCGGGATCGTGCGCGAGCGCCTCGAACGCCACGACGCGATGAGCGGCTTCGTGCTCGACGGTTTTCCGCGCACGGTCGCGCAGGCGTCGGCGCTCGATCGGATCATGGACCATCGCGACCCGCTGATCGTGGTCGACATCGTGGTGCCGGAGGCCGAGCTGGTCCGCCGCCTCGGCACCCGGATGATCTGCGATGACTGCGGCGCCGGCGCGCCGGTTGGCAGCGCGATCGGCGCGGCGTGCGCCAGGTGCGGCGGTCCGCTGGTGCAGCGCGCAGACGACAATCAGGCGATCGTGATCGAGCGGCTGAAGATCTATCACCACCAGTCCGAGCCGCTGGTCGAGTACTACCGGGTGCGGCCGACCTTCCGCTCGATCGACGGCGCCCAGGCGCCGGATCGCGTGGCCGCGGATCTGGCCGCCGCGATCGAGGCGGCGGGGACCGATGCCGTGGGAGTGCGGGGATGATCGTGTGCCGATCGGCGGCGGAGCTCGACCGGATGCGCGAGGCCGGTCGTCTGGTCGGCGAAGTACTAACCGAGTTGGCTGCGCATGTCGCCCCCGGGGTGACCACGGCGGATCTCGACGAGCTGGCAGAGAAGCGGATCCGGCGGGCCGGGGCGATCCCGGCGTTCAAGGGCTATCACGGCTACCCGGCCACGATTTGCGCGTCGGTGAACGACGAGGTGATCCACGGGATTCCCTCCGGCCGCCGGGTGTTGAACGAGGGCGACGTCATCTCGATCGACGTCGGCGCCTCGCTCGACGGCTATTTCGGCGACAGCGCGGTGACGCTGGCGGTCGGCCCAGTGTCGGAAGAGGCGGCGACGCTGCTGCGCGTCACCGACGAGTCGCTCTACAAGGCGATCGAGGTGGTGAAGCCGGGCGGACGCATCTCAGACATCGGCCACGCGGTACAGAAGCACGTCGAGGCCTACGGGTTTTCGGTGGTGCGCGAATTCGTGGGACACGGCATCGGCCAGAAAATGCACGAGGAGCCCCAGGTGCCCAACTACGGGGAGCCAGGGCGCGGGCCGCGGCTGACCGAAGGCATGGTGCTGGCGATCGAACCGATGGTCAACGCCGGCAAGCCGGCGGTGAAGGTGCTGGCCGACGGCTGGACCGCGGTGACGCGCGACGGCAGCCGGTCGGCGCATTTCGAGCACACCGTAGCGGTGACGGCACATGGGCCGTGGATTCTGACGGCGCGGGAAGTGCCGGTCGCGGCGAGGAAATAGCGACGACGCGAGCGCACGACGGAGCGTGAACGGTTGAGTCGGGCGACATGAGCGCCGTCGACGGAGTGGTGATCGAGACGCTGCCGAGCGCGCTGTACAAGGTGCGGCTCGACCAAGGGTCGCTGGTGCTGGCGCACATCGCGGATCGGATGGATCGCAATTTCGTGCGCATCCTGGTCGGCGATCGGGTGCGGTTGGAGCTCTCGCCGACCGATGTCGGCCGGGGGCGGATTGTGCAGAAGATTTGAAGATCCTGAAGATCCTGAAGATTAGAGGAATCTGAGGAATCTGAGGAATTGAGGATCTGAGGATTTGGGGAATTGAGGATTTGAGGATTTGAGGAACTGAGGAATTGAGATTTAGTTGAGGAGCTTCGAGCTTCGAGCGACGGGCCGCAGCCGGCGCCGGATGCTCAGATAGATCCTCAAATCCGCAAATCCTCAGATCCTCAAATCCTCAGTACCTCAAATCCTAAGATTCAGAACGAGGTTTGCAGCCATGAAAGTCAGAGCATCGGTCAAGCGGATTTGCGACAAGTGCAAAATTGTTCGGCGCCGTGGCGTCGTGCGGGTGATTTGCTCGAATCAGAAGCACAAGCAGCGGCAGGGATAGGAAGTCCTTGGTGCTTTAGTCCTTGGGCCTCAGTCCAAGGACGGACCAAGAACTGAGAACGAAGGACAGAGGACTACTGGTATGGCTCGTATTGCAGGCGTTGATCTTCCAAGGACCAAGCGCATCGAGATTGGTCTTACCTACATCTATGGGATCGGGCGCTTCCGCTCGAACACGATTCTGAAGGCGGCCGGGGTCAGTCCCGATATCCGCATCAAGGATCTGTCCGAGGACGACGTCCGGAGCATCAGCAAGGTCATCGAGGAGCAGGGCGGCGTGGAAGGCGATCTGCGCAAGGAGATCTCGATGAACATCAAGCGGCTGATGGAAATCGGTTGCTTCCGCGGCCTGCGCCATCGCCGCAACCTGCCGGTGCGGGGTCAGCGCACGAAAACCAACGCGCGCACGCGCAAGGGCCCGCGTAAGGGCGCGATTGCGAAGAAGAAGGTCATCTAACCATGGCAAAGAGCGAACCGGCCGCCGACGCGGGCCTGCCCGAGAAAGAAAAAAAGGAAGGCGCGGGGAAGCGCAAGAAGACGTTCAAGAAGCGCGGCGAGAAGCGTATCGTGCACCACGGCCTGGCGCACATCCATGCGTCGTTCAACAACACCACGGTGACCATCACCGACACCGAAGGCAACGTGGTGGCGTGGTCCAGCGCCGGCGGCATCGGCTTCAAGGGCTCGCGCAAGGGGACGCCGTTTGCAGCGACCCAGGCGGCGCTCAGCGCCGGCAACGTCGCCAAGACGGTCGGCATGCGGTCGCTCGACGTCCGGGTCAAGGGGCCCGGCTCGGGCCGCGAGTCGGCGATCCGGGCGCTGCAGACCGTCGGGCTGGAAGTGAAATCCATCCGCGACGTGACGCCCATCCCGCACAACGGGTGTCGGCCACCAAAGCGACGGCGGGTGTAATTTCAGGATCTGAGGTTTTGTGGATATGACAATGTATGTTGAGAACCTGGCGGCATCTGCTCGTGTCGCCGGCTCCGGGTTCAGGTCCTCAGCTACATCCTCAGATCCTCACATCCTCACATCCTCAGATCCTCAGATCGTTAGATCCTCAATTTCAGTGAAGGGTATTTGATGGCTCGATACATTGGTCCGGTCTGCCGGCTCTGCCGCCGCGAGGCGATGAAACTGTTCCTCAAGGGCGAGCGCTGCTATACCGAGAAGTGCGCGATCGAGAAGCGCAACTTTCCGCCGGGGCAGCACGGCAAGTCGCGGAAAGCGAAGCTGGCCGGCTACGGCCTGCAGTTGCGCGAGAAGCAGAAGGTCAAGCGCATCTACGGCGTGCTCGAGGACCAGTTCCGCGGTTACTTCGAGGCGGCCGAGCGCGCGCGCGGCATCACCGGCGTGACGCTGCTGCAGTTGCTCGAGCGTCGCATGGACAACGTGATCTACCGGCTCGGCCTGGCCACGTCGCGGCCGCAGGCGCGGCAGCTGGTGCGCCACGGCCATTTCCTCGTCAACGGCAAGAAAGTGGACATCCCATCGTTCCAGGTGAAGGAAGGCGACGTGATCACGGTGCTCGGCCGCACGCAGAAGAACCCGACCATCGAGCACGCGATGGAGGAAGTGAAGGGCCGCGGCATCCCTGAATGGCTCTCGTTCGACCAGAATACGACGACCGGCCGCATCAACGCGATGCCGACCCGCGAGCAGATCAACCTGCCGGTGCAGGAGCAGCTCATTGTGGAGCTGTACTCGAAATAATGAGATTTCAGATTTTAGCGGGCAGATTTCAGATTGCCCGCCTGAATCTGAAATCCGAAACCTGAACTCTGAAATCCCTTCAGAGTCGCATCCGCCGATCCGCAGCTTACTCAGACCTGCGGCGTGAGGTCGGCGGTCATCAGCAGGTCTGGAGGCCCGTCTGCGGGCCCTGGCGAAAGGACACACTATGCTCTGGAAAGGCTTTCAGCGACCCAAGCGGCTCGAGTTCGAACGCGAGACGCTGACCGACAGATTCGGCCGCTTCTACGCCCAGCCGTTCGAGCGCGGCTTCGGCACCACCATCGGCAACGCGCTTCGCCGCGTGCTGCTGTCCTCGATTGAAGGCGCGGCGATCACCGCGGTGAAGATCGACGGCGTGCTGCACGAGTTCTCGCCGATCCCCGGCGTGGTCGAGGACGCGACCGACATCATTCTCAACCTGAAGCAGATTCCGCTGAAGCTGCACAGCGATCAGGTGAAGACGCTGACGGTCAAGATCGACAAGCCCGGCGAAGTGCGCGGCCGCGATATCCAGGCCGACGGCGACGTCGAGATCCTCGAGCCCGATGCCCACATCGCGACCGTCTCCGAGCACGGCAAGCTCCACATGGAGATGCGCATGAAGCGCGGCCGCGGCTACGTCTCGGCCGACAAGAACTTCGACGAGGATCTCGGCATCGGCTGGATTCCGATCGACTCGGTCCATTCACCGGTCAAGAAGGTCAACTACCTGGTCGAGGCGGCGCGCCTCGGACAGACCACCGACTACGACAAGCTGACCGTCGACGTTTGGACCAACGGATCGATCAATCCGCGCGATGCGGTGTCGCTGGCCTCGAAGCTGGTCCGCGATCACCTGAACATCTTCATCAACCTCGAAGAGGGCGCCGAGACGCAGGCCGAAGCCTCGTCGGATGCCCCGCGCTCGGGCGCGAGCAACGAGAACCTGGACAAGTCGGTCGAAGAGCTCGAGCTCTCGGTCCGGTCGTACAACTGCCTGAAGAACGCCAACATCAGGACCATCCGCGAGCTCGTGCTCAAGACCGAGGCCGAGATGCTCAAAACCAAGAATTTCGGCCGCAAGAGCCTCAACGAGATCAAGGAAATCCTGCACACCATGGGGCTGAGCCTCGGCATGCGGGTCGATCAGCCCGCTGGCGCGTCGCAGGAGTAACTGGGCAGGACGGGCAGGACAGGCAGGAAGGGCGGGACGGGCAGGAGGGTCTCCCGTCCAGCCAATCCAACTTGGTCCCCCAAGAGAAACGAGCCATGAGACATAGAGTCGCACACCGAAAACTGGGACGCGTCACCGAGCATCGCATCTCGATGCTTCGCAATCAGGCGACCGCCCTGCTCAAGTACGAGCACCTCACGACGACGGTGCCGAAGGCCAAAGAACTTCGGCCGTTCGTCGAGCGCCTCATCACCGTCGCCAAACGCGGCCTCGCGGCTGGCGACGCGAATGGCCGCGTGTTGAATGCGCGCCGGCTGGTGATGGCGGACGTGCAGGACCGCGAGGTGGTCACCAAGCTGTTCGACACGATCGCGCCACGTTTCGCGGCACGCGCCGGCGGCTATACCCGGCTGATGCGTACCGGTTATCGCCGGGGCGACAGCGCCGAGCTCGCGATGGTCGAGTTGATCGGCAGCGAGTTCGATCCGAACGCCAAGGTCGAGACTCCCACCGACGAGGCGAAGTCCAAGGGCAAGGGCGTCGCCGGACGGCTGCGCGCCGCGGCCGAGCGTCTCCGCGGCGGCAAGAAGACCGACGACGAGGGCGGCCGCAAGGTCACTGCCAAGCCCTCACGCGGCGTGCAACGCAAGACCACGACGCCGCGCAAGGCAGGCGGCTCGTAGCCGCATCGCCCGCATCCCCACCTCACAACGCCCGGGCCGTCCGCAAGGACAGTCCGGGCGTTTTCTTTTTTGCGATAGGATGCCGCCATGGTGGGTCTGGCGGACGGTGCGCGAGCGGAATCCGGATCGCGCGCCGGCACCGCCGCGCTCACCGCCTCGGTGCTGCTGGCGTGCGGCGTCTACCTGTTGCGGCTCGATTGGGTCGCCGGCCTGGTCGTCGACGATGCCTGGTACGTGCTGCTCGCTCGGGCGCTGGCGCGCGGGCAGGGCTACCGGCTGGTGAGCTCAGCGACGACGGCCATCATGCCGGTGGTGCCACCGGGATTTCCCGCCATCCTGTCGGTCATCTTCCGGTTCGGTCCCGACTATCCGCACAACGTGCTGCTGTTGAAGGCGGTGTCGATCGCGGCGATGATGGCCGCTGGCCTGCTCACCTATCGCTACTTCGCCGTCTGGCGGCCGCTGCCGTCGGCGATTGACGTCGCCATTACCCTGGCGACCCTGTTGACCCCCGGCCTCGTCTTCCTCGCGACGTCCACGGTGATGGCGGAGCCGGTGTTCATCGCAGCGCAGCTGTTGACCCTCGTCGTAATCGAGGCAGGCGCACACGCCGATGACGAATCGTCCGGCCGCCGGACCGCCGTGGTCGCCGCCGTGCTCGCGGCCGCCACCACGCTGGTGCGATCGACCGGTCTGGCGGTCATTGCGGCTGGCGCCAGCTATCTGTTCATGAAGCGGCGCTTCGCGCGGGCCGCGCTCTTTACGGCGATGGCAGTGGCCTGCCTGCTACCCTGGACGCTCTACGCGCGCGCCCACGAATCGACCCAGGCCGAGCGGCTCGCCCACGGCGGGTCGATTGCGATCGCCTACTCGGATTCGATGCGGATGCGAACTGCGGGAGACCCGAGGTCCGGCACGGTGGCGCTTGGCGAGCTTCCCGCTCGAGCGTGGTCGGGGCTCATCAACGTCTTCGGCCGTGACATGGGCGGCGTGTTCGTGCCCTCTTTGCTCCGCACGCCTGAGGAGAGCGGCGAGGAGGTCGTCGCGCTCGGCGGCAGCGGGTCGGCGGCCGGGAGCATGGGCCGCGCCGCGGCACCGATGGTGATTGTCTTTGCCCTCAGCGCCATCGCGCTGCTCGGGTACGCGAGTGCGTTGCGTGCGCGCGTCACCGTGGCCGAAGTGCTGGTGCCGATCTCGCTGGCGATTACGGTCGCGGTTCCGTATCAGACCTTCCGCTACGTGCTGCCGCTGGCGCCGTTTCTGTTCTTCTATCTGCTGGAGGGGGTGCGATCGGCGGCGATTTGGTGCGGGCGGGTGATCGGCGCCACTCAGTTCGATCCGTGGCCGGCCGTGAGAATCGCCGTTCTCTGCGTGATCGGACTCCAGCTGGTCGATCACGCCCGGTACATCTACGACGCGCGATTCTCGACCCGCCCGGACGCGGTCGACTGGGTCGGCGACGCCGCCGAGATCGACGCGGTGCTCGACTGGATGCAGCAGAACCTGCCCGCCGACGGCGCCGCCGTCGCGACGACCAATCCCGCCCTCGTGTACCTGGTTACCGGCCGGAAGAGCGTCGCGATCGACAACTACGCGGACAACTGGCGGCGATGGAAGGCCGGCGGCATCCGCTATGCTGTCGCACTTCGTCCAGTGGCGCTTCCGGAAGCGCCCGCCCCGTTCAAGCTGCTCTACCGGTCGACGCGCCGCAGGCTCTGGGTGGTGGAGCTGTGAGGCCGCGAAGCGTCCGTTCCGCCTGCACGCGCGGCAACGCCGCGCCGCCGGACGTCGTCCCCTAGACCTCTTCGACTTCAACCCCGGCGCGCTCGGCCTTGGCGGTCGCGATGATCTTCGACTGCAGGTGCGACGGCACCTCGTCGTAGTGCGAGTACTCCATGTGGTACGAGCCGCGGCCGCCGGTCGCCGAGGTCAGGTGCTGCTCGTAGGTCAGCATCTCGGACATCGGCACCTGCGCCTTGATGATCGTCGTCGCACCGCGGGTGTCCATCCCGGCGATGCGGCCGCGGCGGCCGTTGAGATCGCCCATGAGATCGCCGGCGAAGTCCGAGGGCGCATAGACCTCGACGTTCATCACCGGCTCGAGAATCGTCGGGCGGGCGCGGGTCATCGCGTCCTTGAAGGCGAGCGAGCCAGCCAGCTTGAACGAGAGCTCGTTGGAATCGACGTCGTGGTAGGAGCCGTCGAACACCGTGACGCGGAAGTCGACCATCGGGTAGCCGGCCAGATAGCCGCGGGTCCGCGCGTCCTGAATGCCCTTCTCGACCGCCGGCACGAACTGCCGCGGGATCGAGCCGCCGAAGATGTCGTCGACGAACTCGAAGTCCGAGCCGCGCGCCAGCGGCTCGACCTTGATCTTGCAGTCGCCGAACTGGCCGTGCCCTCCGGTTTGTTTCTTGTGCCGCCCGTGCGCCTCGGTGGCCGCTTTGATCGTCTCGCGATAGGGAATGCGCGGCGGCTTGAGGTTGACGTCGACGCCGAACCGGCGCTTCAGCTTCGCGACGGTGACCTCGATGTGCAGCTGACCCTGGCCGTAGAGCAGCAGCTCCTTGGTCTGCGGATCGCGGCTGTAGCGGATTGACGGATCCTCTTCCTCGAGCCGGTGCATCGAGGTGCTGATCTTGTCTTCATCGCCGCGGCTCTTGGGCTCGATCGCATAGGCCAGCACCGGCTCGGGAAAATGGGCGCCGGCGTAGCCGGTCTGATCGCCCTTGTCGCCGAGCACGTCGTTGGTCAGCGTGTCCTTCAGCTTGGCCACGGCGCCGAGATCGCCGGCCTTGATCTCCGGCAGGTTGGTCGGCGTCTTGCCCTGCATCAGCATCAGGTGGCCGAGACGCTCAGGCGCGTCCTTGGTCTTGTTCAGGACGGTCGAATCGGCTTTCATCACCCCCGAGACGACGCGGAACATGGTGATGCGGCCGGCAAACGGATCGGCGATCGTCTTCCACACGAACGCCGACAGCGTCCCTTTCTCGTCGGCGGCGCGCGCGACCGGCGCGCCGGCCTTGTCGGTTCCGGCAAACGGTCGGTCGGCCGGAGAGGGCAGGCACGTGACGATCGCATCGAGGAGCTGCGGCACGCCGATGTTCATCAGCGCCGAGGTGCAGACGAGCGGGAACAGCTTGCCCGCGATCGTCGCGCTGCGCAGGCCGCTCACCAGCTCGTCGTCGGTGAGCGTGCCGGCTTCGAAGAAATGCTCCATCAGCTTTTCGTCGTTCTCGGCGACCATCTCGATCAGCGCCTCGCGCGCGGCGTCGACGTCGGCGGTCATCTCGGTTGGCACGGCGGCTTCGGTGAAGGCGCCGCTGCTGTCGTTGTTGAACACGAACGCCTTCCTCGCCACCAGATCGACGACGCCGCGCAAGCCTTTTTCCTCGCCAATCGGCAGCTGGATCGGGATGACCGATCGGCTGCACGATTCGCGCAGGGACGCCAGCGTTCGTTCGAGGCTGGCGCGCTCGCGATCGAGGCGGTTCACCGCGACCAGCCGCGGCAATCCGCTCTCGTCAGCCGCGGCCCAGACCTTTTCGGTCTGGACCATGACCCCGGACACCGCGTCCACCACGACCAGCGCGGCATCGGCGACGTTGAGCGCCGCGAGCGCGTCGGCGAGAAAATTCCCGACCCCGGGCGTGTCGATGAAGTTGACTTTCTGCTTGTTCCACTCGGCGTAGGCGAGGCTGGCCGACAGCGTATGCTTGCGCGCGATTTCCTCTTCGTCGTAATCGGTGACGGTGGTGCCCTCGTCAACCTTGCCGAAGCGGTTGATCATGCCGGCGTCCGAGAGGATGGCGGACGCGAGCTGCGTTTTGCCGGAACCGCTGTGACCGACGAGAGCGACGTTTCGAATGCTGGCCGCGTCGTAGACCTTCATGGGCCGTGCCCCCCGAGGAATTGGTGGGTTGGCCGACTCGCCAACTCCAGGTGTCCTTGAGCGGCATCATATGCAGTGGCTGGGCCCCCCCGCAAGCCGATCAGCGCGGATCCGGGGCGATCGGGCCGGCTACTCGTACCTGAGCGCCTCGATCGGATCCAGGCGCGAGGCCTTGAACGCGGGGTACATGCCGAAGAACAACCCGACCGACGCCGAGAAGCCGATGCCGATGGCGAACGACCACCACGGCAGCGAGATCGGGAAACCCGACACGAGATGGACCGCCCAGCCGATGCCGGCACCAAGACCGATGCCGATCAATCCGCCGACCGAGGTGAGGAAGGCGGCCTCCATCAGGAACTGGAACAGAATCTCGGCGCGCCGCGCGCCGAGCGCCTTGCGGACGCCGATCTCGCGGGTCCGCTCGGTGACCGAGATCGACATGATCGCCATCACGCCGATGCCGCCGACCATCAGCGCGATTGACGAGATCACGACCAGCGCGAAGAAGGTGCCCTGGCTGATTTGATCCCACAATTTGAGAAACGCATCCTGGGTCAGCACGTCGAAGTCGTTGGGCTGATCGAGCCTCAGCCCGTGGCGGATTCGCATCACCCGTTCGACGTCGGCGATGGCGTCGGCCTGGCTGACCCCTTCGCGAGGGACCAGCGCGATCTGAATCGGCAGGAAGGTCGCGCTCTTGCTGATGCGCACCGGATTCAGCCCGAAGATGCGCTGATAGGTGGTATACGGAATGACGACGAAGTCGTCCTGGCCGAGATTGAATCCGCCCGCGGCCGGGCGCTTGTCGAAGGCGCCGACCACTTCGAAGCGCTCGTTGCCGACACGGACGAATTTGCCGATCGGGTCGATGCCGCTCGGCTCGAACAGCAGCTTGTACGGCGTGTTGCCGATGACGACGACGTTCCTGCGGTACTGCACCTCGGTGCCGTTGAAGAACCGGCCGGACAGGAACGGGATCTTGGTCCCCTCGGCGAAAAACTCGGTCGTGCCAAAGACAATCAGCGCCTTGGTCTTCTGCGTGCCGTAGAAGACGCGTTGCTGGGTCGGCGGTCCGCCGGCACCGAGCTCGATGTCGACGAACTGGATGGTGCCGGCCTGTTGCTCGAGCGCGCGGGCGTCGGAGATCGACAGATTCGGCCGCTTGATCAGCTCCTTGAACTCGGCGCCGCCGGCGAAGCTGGTGATGCCGAAGCGCTGGATGAAAATCGTATTGGGGCCGATGGCGCTGATCATTTCGCGCAGCGACTGATCGAAACCGCGGATCATCGCCGTCATCCCGACGATCGAGGTGATGCCGATGACCACGCCGAGCACGGTCAACGCCGAGCGCATCTTGTTGCCGCGCACGGTGTCGAACGCCATGGCCACGACTTCCTTGACCAGTCCGAGTCGGATTGCCATTATCCGGTCATTCCTTTCGCAGTGCCTCGATCGGGTCGAGGGCGGCGGCGCGCATCGCCGGATACAGGCCGAACACCAGCCCGACCACGGCGGTGATGCCGATGCCGAGCGCGACTGACCAGATTTCGATTGCGGCCGGGATCGGTGTGAACGAGGAGATCGCGATCGCGATGCTGGCCCCGAGCATGGTGCCGATGACGCCGCCGAGGATCGACAGCACCACCGACTCGGTGAGCATCTGCGCCATGATGTCCGACCGCCGCGCCCCGAGCGCTTTGCGCAGGCCGATCTCGCGGGTGCGTTCGGTGACCACCATCAGCATGATGTTCATGATGACGATGCCGCCCACCACCAGGGACAGCGCGACCACGCCGACCAGAACGGCGAAAATGCCGTTGGTGGCCGAATGGTAGATGTCGAGGATGGTGTCGGAGGTGAACACTCCGAAGTTGTCCGACTGCTTCGGCTTGAGCCGGCGCGCCGCGCGCAGCGCCAGGGTGGCGTCGTCGATGGCCGGGCTGATCTGCGACAGGTCGCGCGGCCGTACGCTGAGCGACAGTGATCGGCGCGAGCCGAACATCATCCGGAACTGACCGAGCGGGATGATCGCGAACTCGTCCTGGCTCTGCCCGAGCAGCGATCCTCGCTTCGCGCTCACGCCGACGATGTGGAAATGGACGCCTTCGATCTGGATGATCTTGTCGATCGGATCGACATCGCTGCCGAACAGGCGGTCTGCTGTTTGCCAGCCGACCACCGTCACCGGCCGCGCGCTCTCGACTTCGGTCGGGCTCATCAGCCGTCCGCGCTCGGCGTCGAAGCTGGAGAAGTTGACGTACTCAGGCGAGACGCCCCGCACCTGCATGTTGTCGATCGACTTGTCGCGGTAGGTGACGCGGCCGCGACCGTTCGAGTCGGCCATCACGCCGGCGATCAGGTCGGAGCCGTAGCGGCGGATCGCACGCATATCGTCCATCGAGATGCGCGGGTTGGCGCGCACTTTGTCGAACTCCTCGTCGCTACGGGTGATCGGAAATTGTTGGATATTGAACGAGTCGGCGCCGGCCTGGTTGAGGATGGCCGACTTGACCGAGGCATTGAGGCCCTGGATCAGCGACACCACCGCGATGATCGACGTCACGGCGACGATGTTGCCGAGCACGGTCATGAACGACCGCAGCTTGGCGGACCAGATCGCGTCGAGGGCAATCAGCGCCGATTCGAAGATCTTGTTCATCGGGGGACAGGAAAGGCTGGACGGGCTGGAACGGCAGGACGGACGATTTTCCGCCCCTCCTCCCAATCCTGTCCATCCTGCCTACTTCTTCTTGGCGTTATCCACCTTCACCAGATCGCCGTCGGCCATGCCGCGCACCGAGTTGTACGGTCCGGTGATCACCTGGTCGCCAGACTTGAGGCCGGACAGCACCTCGAAATACTTGTCGCCGGCAATCCCCATTTTGATCGGGACGAACTCGGCCTTGCCCTGACGCACGGCGAAGACGCCCTCGGTTTCCTTGCGCGTCTGGCCGGGCTTCAGCTCGGCGAGCGACGCCGGCGCCGCATCCGTGGCGCGCCGCTTCTTGTCGGGCTTCGGCTCTTTCACGACCTGTCCCGACGCGTCGTAGATCAGCTCGCGCACGGCCACAGCCGGAATCGGCACCGACACGACGTCCTTGCGAGTTGCCGTGGTGATGTCGGCCGTCGCGGTGAAGCCCGGGCGCACGTCCGGCACCACCTCGTCGAGGACGACCGCCACCTTGAAGTTGGTGGCCTGGGTGCCAGTCGCGCCGGCTGCCGCCTGGATCGGACTGTTGCCGATTTCGCTGACGTGGCCCTTGAACGACTTGTCGGGGATGGCGTCGATCGTAATCTTGGCTCGCTGGCCAAGCTCGACGTTCGGGATGTTCGTCTCGTCGACCTCGACTTCGGCCTGGATGATGGACATGTCGGCGAGCGTCAGCAGCACCGTGCCGGCGTTGTTCATCGTCCCGACGACCGCGGTTTCGCCTTCCTGGATGTTGCGGCGGGTGACGATGCCGTCGATCGGTGACTCGATGCGGACCTTGCTGAGGTCGTAGCGCGCGCTCTCCAGGGTCGCCCGTTCCTGGGCGATGCGGCTCTCCTGCGGCTTCATCAGCTTCTCGCGCTCCTGCACGCTCGACTGCGCCACTCTGAGGTCGTTGTCCGCCTTGTCGAGTGCTTCGCGCGTGGTCAGCTGCTGCTTCCACAACTCCTGCTGACGCGTCAGATTCTGCTGTGCCTGCACCAGCTGGGCGCGCGCCGTTTCGATCGACTGGCGCATCTGGTCGAGCGTCTGGATGTTCGCCTGAAGGGAGGCGGACCCGCTGTCCACCCGGGTGCTCAGTGACTTGGGATCGATCTGGAGCAGAAACTGCCCCTTGTGAATCCTGTCTCCCTCGTTGACCGCGAGGTTGACGACGCGTCCGGGCGTGTCGGCGCTGATATTCACCAGCCGCTTGGGCTGAATTTTGCCAGACGCCGAGACGATCGCTTCCAGATCGCGCGTCTTGATGACGTCGGTGGTGACGGCGAGCCCCTTGTCCTTCTTGAAGTAGACGTTCGCAGCGATGACGGCCGCGCCGATGAGGACGACGATGATGGTAATGAAGACGTTCTTGCGCGACATCTAGGCTCCAGTCGAGGCCGTTTTGATCGCCGCGATGATGATCCCAATCACCAGGTAGACGGCGAACAGGGTGACGGCGATCGGGCCGGTACGCTTGCGGTAGAGGACGCCGAGGCCAATCGCGAGGCTGAGCATCCACCAGATGAGGATCAGATCAATGGCGCCCAGCAGCCGCGCCAGGAACGAGCTCTCGTCGAGAAACGGCAGAAACACGCCCAGGTTGGTCGCGCTCGAGAGCGACTCGCGAACGTAGGACAACGGCGTAGTGAACAGCGACAAGGCGGCCAGCACCACGGCCGAATGGCAGACCACGGCAAAGACCTGCTTGAACGTCGCGTCGCCGCCGAGCAGTGCGCTGAACACCGCGAACGCGATTCCGGCGATCACCAGCCCGCCAACCGAAAGGAAGAGCAGCTGAAACACCGGAGCCACGTAGGCCGAGTACGGCGCGAACTTCTCGATCCCGTCGATCTGCGCCTGGGTCAGGTGCCGTCCGTAGGCTTCGGCCTGGGTAATCTGCTGGTCGACGACGGCGGTGCGCCCGACTTCGGTCGACAGCAGCGCCGCGGCCGCTGTGCCCATGATGAGGAACACGGTGAAAAAGATGCCGAGCCAGCGCGGATGCGCCGCGACGGCGGCGTAGGTGGCGCGCGGTGTGAAGAGGATTCCGGCAAAGCGGGCAGGCAGGCTTTGCGCCGGGGCGGTCGCCGATTCGGCCGTCGGAGGTTGCGTCACAAATGCCTCGTGGTTATCTACGATACATACGACTATCGCCGGGCGGGTGTTCTGGGGCTCTTGCGCGACGCGGACGCCGGCGCCGCCGCGAACACCTTGCGCAGCACGCCAAGACCACCGAGCAGCCGCCGCCGCGCCGGCAAATCGAGCGGCGCCAGGACATCGGCCAGGTGGGCTTCCGCGGCCTTGCTGACGCGCTCCAGCGCGGCGCGACCGGTCGGCGTGACGTCGATCATCACGACGCGGCGGTCGCCGTCGGGCGCCTCGCGCCGGACCCAGCCGCGCTCGGCCATCGCGCTGATCGAGTTCGACATCGTCGGCAGGCTGACGCCCTGCAGCGAGGCGAGGTCGCTCAGCATCCGCGGACGGACGCTGAGGATCGAGAGCAGGCCGAAATGTGCCGGCGCCGGCATCTCGCCGGCGGCGCGCAACTCGGCGGCCACGGTGCGCATCACCAGCGGGATGATTTCGAGGATTTCGCGCGCGGTATCGCGCGCCTGAACACGGGTCATGGTCCGCAGAGTTGGATTAGTTGGACTAATAGTTATGGCTGCTAAGTTATCACGCGGGCGTGAGACGGTCAAACCCCGGCGCGCATGGCGCGCATTCCTTGACAGTGGGAATGGGGGTGTTTACCATGCAGGTCCCTGCGACATAAGGAGCGTGAAGTGGTCGGATTCGTCCCCAAGGAGATGTTTTTCACGAAGGGTGTCGGCAAGCACCGCGAAAAACTGACGTCCTTCGAGCTGGCGCTACGCTCGGCCGGCATCGCCGCGTGCAACCTGGTACGCGTGTCGAGCATCTTCCCGCCCAACTGCCGCATCCTGTCGCGCGCCCAGGGCGCCAAACGCCTCGAGCCCGGTCAGGTCACCTTCGTCGTCATGTCGGAGGCCGCCACCCGGGAACCGCACCGGTTGATTGCCGCCACCGTCGGTGTGGCGATCCCGCGCGATCGCGAGCTGTATGGATACCTCTCCGAGCACCACAGCTTCGGCGAAAGCGAGGACATCGCCGGCGACTACGCCGAAGAGCTCGCGGCCGAAATGCTCGCCACGACACTGGGCCTCGAGTTCGATCCGGACAAGAGCTGGGACGAAAAAAAAGAGGTCTACCGGCTGTCGAACGAGATCGTGCACGTCCAGAACGTCACGCAGAGCGCGGTCGGCGACAAGAAGGGGCTCTGGACCACGGTCGTGGCCGCGGCGGTCCTCGTCGGATAACGCCGCTCCCTCCTTTCTCCCCCGAGATCAACACAAAGGACACGAAGGACACTAAGGTAAGAGGGTGATGTTCAAACCCTTTGTGCCTGTCGTGTCCCTGCTGTCCTTCGTGCTCCTCGCCGCGCCGCTTGCCGCCCAGCCGAGCGACTCGATCGGCGTGCGCGCGCAGGGAATGGGCGGCGCCTTCACCGCCGTTGCCGACGACGCGACCGCCTCGTGGTGGAACCCGGCCGGCATGGCGGGCGGCGCGTATTTCAACGCCCTGATCGAAACGGGTACCCACCGCGAGCCACCGACCGATCGGACTGCGGCCGGGGATCTGCAGCCCGCGTCGCGCGCAGATACGCGCAGTCTTGCCGTCGCCTTACCAGCCCTCGGGGTCAGCTACTACCGCTTGCGGCTCAGCCAAGTCCAGCCGCCAACATCTACAGACGCCGCCTCGGGCGTCCGACAAGATGGTGGAGCGACGGGGGTCCGTGTGCGCTCGATGGTGCTGCAGCAGTTCGGCGCCAGCGTCGGACAGTCGCTCGGCTCGCATCTGGTGGTGGGATCAACGTTTACGCTGGTGAATGGCGGGGCCATATCGCAGCTCCGGACCGCCGACACCAGCTCATTGGATGCGGCGACAGGCCTCGATCCTTCAGGAGAAATACACCTTGGCCTCGATGTCGGCGCGATGGCTGTGCTGGGCCGCGTGAGGCTGGGCGCGATGGTCCGCAACCTCACGCGACCCGAGTTCGGCAACGGGAGCGACGCGTTCACCTTGAACCGGCAGGCTCGCGCGGGCGCGGCGCTCACGACGGGATCGCGGGGCGTGATCGGCACCGCAACGCTGGCGGTGGACGCCGACCTCACGAAGGCGCCGACGGTATTGGGCGACGAGCGCCGGGTCGCGGTCGGTGGAGAGGCGTGGACATTGGCGAAGACATTCGGTGTCCGCGCGGGCGTCAGCGTGAACACGGTGGGGGACCGGCGGACCGCACTCAGCGCCGGATTGAGCGCGGCAATCAAGAAGGGCCTATATGCGGACGGTCAAGTTACGGGTGGCACGGATGAGGGTCGGCGCGGTTGGGGTGTTGGCCTAAGGGTGACGTTTTAGGTCAAAATTGACATTATTTGTCACTGTACTGTAAACTCTAGCGTTTCATGGCCGTCCGCATAGGTGAACTCCTCCTCAAGGAGAAACTGATATCCCCCGACCAGCTGCAGCAGGCGTTGACGCAGCAGAAAACAGGCGGGGGAAAGCTCGGCTACAACCTCGTCAAGATGGGGTTCGTGAAGGACGAGCAGATCACCTCGCTCCTCAGCAAGCAGTACGGCGTCCCGGCCATCAACCTCGCGCAGTTCAAAATCGATCTCACCATCGTCAAGCTCGTCCCCACTGAGACGGCGCGGAAATACCAGATCATTCCGCTCAGCCGCTCCGGCAGCACGCTCACGATCGCGATGACGGATCCGACCAACGTCTTCGCCATGGACGACATCAAGTTCATGACCGGCTACACGGTGGAGCCCGTCGTCGCCTCTGAAGTCGCCATCACCGACGCGATCGAAAAGTACTACCCGAGCGGTAAAGGGGGAGCTGCCTCGGCTCCGGGGGCCAAGAGTGGCAAGCCGGGCGCGGCGGGCGCTGTCAGTGGCAGCACGCTCGAGATGGCGAGCCGCGGACTCGAAGAGCTGCAGAACTCGCTCGGTGGCGGCGCCGACGACGTCGAGGTGCTCGAAGAGCTGCAGGAGATCAGCGCCGAGGCGCTGGCCCGCCAGGGCGAGGACGCTCCGGTGGTGCGCCTCGTCAACGTCGTCCTGATGTCCGCCATTCAGAAGGGCGCCAGCGACATCCATATCGAGCCGTACGAGAAAGAACTCCGCGTTCGCTACCGCATCGACGGGATCCTCTACAACATCATGGCGCCGCCGATGAAATATCGTGACGCCATCGTGTCCCGCGTGAAGATCATGTCGAAGCTCGACATCGCCGAGAAACGCCTGCCGCAGGACGGCCGCATCAAGATTCGCTACAACGAGAGCGGCGAGCCGAAGGAGATTGACTTCCGCGTCTCCGTGCTGCCGACGCTGTTCGGCGAGAAGATCGTGCTGCGTCTCCTCGACAAGGACAAATTGATGCTCGACATGACGCGCCTCGGCTTCGAGCCCGAGTCGCTCACCAAGTTCGAGCTGGCCATCCAGCGGCCGTGGGGTATGGTGCTGGTGACCGGGCCGACCGGCAGCGGCAAGACCAACACCCTCTATTCATCGATCTCCAAGATCAACACACCCGAGACCAACATCATGACCGCGGAAGACCCGGTCGAGTTCAACCTCGCCGGCGTCAACCAGGTCCAGGTCAAGGAGAACATCGGCCTCAACTTCGCGGCGGCGCTGCGCTCGTTCCTGCGCCAGGATCCGAACATCATCCTGGTCGGTGAAATCCGCGACTTCGAGACCGCTGAAATTGCGGTCAAGGCGGCGTTGACCGGCCACCTCGTGCTCTCCACGCTGCACACTAACGACGCGCCCAGCACCATCAACCGGCTGATGAACATGGGCATCGAGCCGTTTCTCGTCGCCAGCTCGGTTCACCTGATCTGCGCGCAGCGGCTGGTGCGCCGGGTCTGCTCGAACTGCAAGGAGCCGGCGCCGCAAACCCCCGAGGCGCTGATGCAGGCGGGCTTCACGGTGGAGGACGCCAACCAGGTGACGCCGATGAAGGGCGCCGGCTGCGACAAATGCAACACCACCGGCTACAAGGGCCGCGTCGGCCTCTATGAAGTGATGGCCATCGGCGAGGAGCTGAAGGAGCTGATTCTGGTCGGCGCGTCCGGCACCGAGCTGCGCCGCAAGGCGATCGAGGAGGGGATGATCACCCTCCGGATGAGCGGCTTGCGCAAGGTCAAGGACGGCCTGACCTCAATCGAGGAAGTCGTGCGCGAAACGGTCAAGTAGGGACCATGACCACACTACCCGAACTGCTGAAGACGCTGGTCGAGATGGAAGGATCCGACCTGCACATCGCCACCTCCTCGCCGCCGCAGGTTCGCGTGCACGGCCATCTGGCGCGTCTGCAGATGCCGGACCTGGCACCGTCGGACACCAAGCAGCTGGTCTACAGCGTGCTCACCGATTCGCAGAAGAAGCGCTTCGAAGAGACGATGGAGCTCGACTTCTCGTTCGGCATCAAGGCGATCGGCGCCCGCTTCCGCTGCAACGTGTTCAACCAGCGCGGCGCGGTCGGTGCGGTCTACCGCCTGATCCCTGAGAAGATCCGCACCTTCGGCGAGCTCGGGCTGCCGTCGGTGCTGGCCAACCTCGCGGATCGGCCGCGGGGCCTGGTGCTCATCACCGGTCCGACCGGCAGCGGCAAGTCGACGACGCTGGCGGCGATGCTCGACAAGATCAACTCCGAGCGGCACGAACACATCCTGACGATCGAGGATCCGATCGAGTACATCCACCAGCACAAGAACTGCCTGGTCAACCAGCGCGAAGTACACAGCGACACCAACAGCTTCGGCAACGCGCTGCGCGCCGCGCTGCGCGAGGATCCCGACATCGTGCTGATTGGCGAAATGCGGGACCTGGAAACCGTCGAATCGGCGCTCAAGATTGCCGAGACCGGGCACCTCACATTCGGCACGCTGCACACCAATTCGGCGGCGCAGACGATCAACCGCATCATCGACATCTTTCCCGCCGGTCAGCAGGCGCAAATCCGCACCCAGCTCTCGCTGGTGCTCGAGGGCATCGTCTGCCAGGCGCTGTTGCCGAGGGCCGATGGCAAGGGCCGGGTCTGTTCGCTCGAGATCATGGTGCCGACGGCGGCAATCCGGAATCTCATCCGCGACGACAAAGTGCACCAGATCTACGGCTCGATGCAGACCGGCCAGGAAAAGCTCGGCATGCAGACGGCGAACCAGTCGCTCGCCAGCCTCTACATGAAACGCCTGATTACGCTCGAAGTCGCATTGACGGCGTCGTCGAACAAGGACGAGCTGCAGGACATGATCAACCGCGGCGTCGGTGTCGTCGCCGGCGCGGGGTTGGGACGATCGGCCGGGACGGGCGTCGCGTCACCGCGGCCGGTGCGGAGTTAGCCCATGCCTACTTTCGCTTACACAGGACGTACGCGCGCGGGACAGACGGTCAGTGGCGAGCGGGTCGCCGATTCGATGGACGCCGCGACCGCGGCGCTCAGGCGCGAGCAGATCAACGTCACCCGCATCACCCCGTCGAAGGCCAAGGAAGAAGCCGCCAAGAAAGAGTCCAAGGGCGGCAAGGCGGGCAAGAAGGTCGCCGCGAAGAATCTGGCGGTGTTCACCCGGCAGTTCTCGGTGATGATCGACGCCGGTCTGCCCCTGGTGCAGTGCCTCGACATTCTCGGCTCGCAGGAGGAGGACAAGAACTTCGCGTTCGTCATCATGGCGACGCGGACCGACGTCGAGTCCGGAGCCTCGCTGGCCGACGCCATGCGCCGGCATCCCAAGACCTTCGATCCGTTGTTCACCAACATGATCGCCGCCGGCGAGGCGGGCGGTATCCTCGACACGATTCTGAAACGGCTCGCCACCTATATCGAGAAGGCGGTGAAGCTGGCTGGCCAGGTCAAGTCAGCGATGATCTATCCGGTGGCGGTCATCGTCATCGCCGGCGTCGTCGTCGGCGTGATTCTATGGAAGGTGATTCCGACGTTCGCCGCGCTGTTCTCCGGTCTGGGCGCCGATCTGCCGCTGCCGACACGCATCGTCATCGCGCTCAGCGACAATCTGGTGCGGTTCTTCCCGTTCATCTTCGTCGGCGGCGGCGTCGCGGCCTACGGCTTCAAGACCTACTACGCGACCGACAACGGCCGCCGCGTCATCGACGCCGCGACGCTGAAGATGCCGGTGCTCGGCAACATCATGAAAAAGATCGCCGTGGCCCGCTTCTGCCGCACTCTGTCGACGCTGATCAGCTCCGGCGTGCCGATTCTCGATGGTCTCGAGATTACCGCCAAGACGGCGGGGAACGCCATCGTCGAAGACGCCATCATGGTGACGCGGAAGAGCATCGAGCGCGGCGAGACGATTTCGGTGCCGTTGAAGGACACCAAGGTGTTTCCGTCGATGGTGACCCAGATGATCGGGGTCGGCGAGGCGACCGGCGCGCTCGACACCATGCTCGGCAAGATCGCCGACTTCTACGAGGAGGAAGTCGACACCGCGGTGGCCGGGCTGCTGACGCTGCTCGAGCCGATCATGATCGCGTTGCTCGGCGTGGTCGTCGGTGGCATCGTGATCGCGATGTACCTGCCGATCTTCGACCTGATCAGCAAGCTGACGTAGTGATGAACGAAGGCGCGCTGCGGCGGAACGTCGCATGGCTGATCACCATTCGCGTGGCGATCAGCACGATTCTGCTCGGCTCGGCGACGTTCATGCGGGCGACCGAACCGGGGTCGTTCGCGGTCGATCCCTTCTTCTTCCTGATCGGTCTCACCTATGCGCTGACCATCGGCTATGCCCTGGCGCTGCGCTTCGTCGAGCGACACCGCTGGCTGGTGGATCTGCAGCTCGGCCTCGACGCGCTGCTGGTCTCCGCGTTCATCTACTTTACCGGCGGGGTCACCAGCTACTTCACCTCGCTGTACGTGCTGCCGGTGATTGCCGCCAGCACCATCCAGCTGCGACGGGGCGGCCTGATGGTGGCGACCCTGAGCACCGTGCTCTATAGCGGGCTGGTGCTGGCCCAGTACCTGGCGGCCAGCGGCCTGCGCAGCGATCCGTGGCTGACGGCCTACGCGCAGTCGCTGCCGTCCGGCTCGGTCGCGCGCTATACCGTCGCGATGAACGTGTTCGGACTGTTCGCTGTCGCCCTGCTCGGCGGGACGCTGGCCAACAGTCTGCGTTCCGCCGGCGCTCAGCTGCAGCAGGCCTCGACCGAAATCGCCGATCTCCAGGCGCTGAATCAGCACGTCATCGACAGCCTGCCGAGCGGGCTCGCCACCACCGATCAGAACCTGCGTATCCTGACCTTCAACCGCGGCGCGGAGGCGATTACCGGCCTGTCCTCCCGCGCGGTGACCGGCCGCGGCATCGCGGATGCCCTGCAGCTGTCCGAGCCGGTGATGAGCTCGATCCAGAACGACCTGAGATCGAAAGGCGCGCGCCGCCGCCATGAGTTCAAGTACCAGTCGGTCGATCACCGCGGTGAACTCGAGATCGGCCTCACCGCGACGCATCTCGAGACACCGGGCGGTCGGGTCGGCCTGCTGTTCACCTTCCAGGACGTGACCGCGATCAAGAAGCTGGAACGCGACGCGGCGATCCAGCAGCGGCTGGCCGCAGTCGGCGAGATGGCCGCCGGCATCGCGCACGAGATTCGCAACCCGCTCGCTTCGATGTCGGGCTCGATTCAAATCCTGCGTCAGGAGCTGCCGCTGAGCAGCGAGCAGGAACAGCTGATGGACATCGTGCTGCGGGAGTCGGAGCGTCTCAATACCACCATCCGATCGTTCCTCGCCTACGCCCGGCCGCAACGCTTCCAGATCCAGCGCTTCGACCTTCGCCGCGCCCTCAACGATACGACGTTGTTGCTGCGCAACAGCGCCGACGTGCACGAACAGCATCAGATCAGCGTCGACGTGCCGGCCACCGAGTTGTGGTACGAAGCCGATGAAGGGCAGATCAAGCAGATTGTCTGGAACCTGGCGACCAACGGGTTGCGGGCGATGCCTCACGGGGGGCGCCTCCGCCTGGCTGGATCGGTGGAGTCTGCGACCGATGGCGTCGTGCTGACCGTCAGCGACGAGGGCATCGGCATTCCACCCGAGGAGCTCGACGCGCTGTTCCAGCCGTTTCACGGCACCTTTGCGAAAGGCAGCGGCCTCGGTCTCGCCATCGTGCACCGCATCGTCAGTGACTACAGCGGCGAGATCAGGGTCAGCTCGCAGCCGGGATCGGGCACCACCGTCTCGGTCCGCCTGCCGGCCCGAGCGGCGGTGACGTCGTGAACACCATGGCGCAGCCGGTCCCCGATGCGACCGAGCCCCGGCCGCCGCGCATCCTGGTCGTCGACGATGAGCGGTCGATGCGCGAGATGCTGCAGATCGTGCTGCGGCGCGAAGGCTACGAGGTGCTGCTCGCCGAGAACGGCCGCGCCGCGATCGATCTGCTCGAGCGGGAGCCGGTCGATATCCTGATCTCGGATATCAAGATGCCGGATCTCAGCGGCGTCGACGTGCTGCGCGCGGCGAAGAAAATCGATCAGGACATCCTGGGGATCATGATTACCGCCTTCGCGTCGACCGAAACCGCGGTCGAGGCGATGCGGCTCGGCGCGTGCGACTATCTCAGCAAACCGTTCGACATCGACCTGCTCAAGATGAAGGTGCGCGAGAAGATCGAGAACCGGCACTTGCGCCAGGAGAACCTGATTCTCAAGCGCACGCTGGGGCTCACCCATCAGTTTTCCAACATCATCGGCCGCAGCGAAGCGATGCTCGCGGTGTTCAAGATGATCGAGACCGTCGCCCGCACCAACAGCACCATCCTGCTGACGGGCGAGTCGGGCACCGGCAAGGGCCTCGTCGCCCAGGCCGTGCATTTTCACTCGTTGCGGCGTGACAAGCCGATGGTCTCGCTCAACTGCGGTGCGATGCCGGAGAACCTGCTCGAGTCCGAGCTGTTCGGGCACATGCGCGGCGCGTTTACCGGCGCCGACAGCAACAAGAAGGGACTGCTCGAGGTCGCCGAGCGCGGATCGGTGTTTCTCGACGAGATCGGCGAGATGAGCGCGGTGATGCAGGTCAAGCTGCTGCGCGTGCTCCAGGAGCGGCGCTTCCGCCGCGTCGGCGGCCTCGAGGAAATGCAGGCCGACATCCGCATCATCGCCGCCACCAACCAGGACCTCACGCGGCTGATCGCGGAGGGGCGCTTTCGCGAAGACCTGTTCTATCGGATCAACGTCATTCCCATCTCGCTGCCGCCGCTGCGCGAGCGTCGTGAAGACATCAGCCTGATCGCCGAGCACTTTCTGCACAAGTACAACGAGCAGATGGGCAAAGCGATCGTCGGCATCTCGCACCAGGCGCTCGACCTGCTGCAGCACCATGACTGGCCGGGGAACATCCGCGAGTTGGAAAATGTCATGGAGCGGGCGGTGGCGCTCGAGCCGACGCCGTCCATCCTGTCCGACAGCCTGCCGCCCAGCATCCGCGGCGACGTGGCGCGCGTGCCGCTGACCAGCGTCGAGGGCCTGCCCGAGTCAGGATTCGATCTGGAAGCGCACGTGAAAGAGATCGAGCGCGGTTATATCGCCGAGGCGCTGAAAAAAGCTGGCGGCGTGCAGGTCAAGGCCGCCGAACTGCTCGGCATGAGCTTTCGGTCGTTCCGCTACTACGTCAAGAAATACAACCTGCGCTGACACTGTTTCGGCCCGGCCACCGACGTTCTTTGTCAGACTGCCACTTTATGTCAGCTGTTTTGGCTCCGCGAAATTTGTTAAGTACAATGAATGAAGGGCCTTACAGATAATCGTCGGGCTGGCACCGGCGTTGCTGAAGTGGGGGCATACCCGATCGATGGAACAACGAACACGTTCGTCGAGGGAAACAATTCTCTTTCAGAAGGACAGAAAATGAAGATTCGTAGCGCCAAGGGATTCACGCTCATCGAACTGCTCATCGTGGTGGCCATCATCGGGATCATCGCGGCGATCGCGGTGCCGGGCCTGCTTCGCGCCCGCATGTCAGGTAACGAGGCGTCGGCGATCGGGTCGCTGCGCGCGATCAACTCGGCCGAGTCGACCTTCTCGTCCAGCTGCGGGCAGGGCAACTACGCGGTGACCCTGGGGCTGCTCGGCACGGCTCCCGGCACCAGCAACCAGGCGTTCGTGAGCCCGGACATTGCGGTCCCGGCGACTGGCGTCAGTGTGGTCAAGAGCGGGTACACCGTGACGATGGGTACCGGTGGTAACGCGGTCGTGGCGGGCGTGTTGTCGTGCAACGGCGGCGCAGCGGTGAACTCGGGCTACCAGGTCAACGCCGACCCGGTCTCGACCTCGACCGGCACGCGCTACTTTGCGACCGACAATCGCGGCACGATCTTCTTCGACAACGCGGCGACCATCGCCTCGCCGATTCCGGCCGCCACGCTCCCGATTCAATAAGGTCTCACATCGGCCAGGGTTCGAGTTTCAATCTCGAGCCCTGGCAGTCTTCGCTTTCGCGTCCTCCTTCCCGCGTCAGATTCCCAACCTCCGATCGGCCAATCGTTCACCCTCCTGCTGAAACCGCTGTCGCAAACTCCAGTTCTCCGGCCCTTTTCCGCGACGACTCGCAAACGCGGGCTCCTCAAATCCAGTCTCAGCTGAAGCCTTCCGCGCTGCCTGAATCACAAAATTCGGCGTGACATTGTTCGGCGCGAGGCCCTGACGACATTTGTCAGGACAACACTATTTGTCATGGCTCGCGCGGGTGGTCGATTCAATTAAGTGATTGATGGAGTGATGGTTACTCGAAGTCCGCGAACGCACGAGCTATGGCATTCCAGTTGCTGAGTCAGAGAGCATATCGAACCAACCGAACGCGAGTTGGACTGAAGCAACGTTCTTTTCAATAGGAGTCAGAACATGAAGATTCGCAGCGCCAAAGGTTTCACGCTCATCGAACTGCTCATCGTGGTGGCCATCATCGGGATCATCGCGGCGATCGCGGTGCCGGGCCTGCTTCGCGCCCGCATGTCAGGTAACGAGGCGTCGGCGATCGGGTCGCTGCGCGCGATCAACTCGGCCGAGTCGACCTTCTCGTCCAGCTGCGGCCAGGGCAACTACGCGGTGACCCTGGGCCTGCTCGGCACGGCTCCCGGCACCAGCAACCAGGCGTTCGTGAGCCCGGACATTGCGGTCCCGGCGACTGGCGTCAGTGTGGTCAAGAGCGGGTACACCGTGACGATGGGTACCGGTGGTAACGCGGTCGTGGCGGGCGTGTTGTCGTGCAACGGCGGCGCAGCGGTGAACTCGGGCTACCAGGTCAACGCCGACCCGGTCTCGACCTCGACCGGCACGCGCTACTTTGCGACCGACAATCGCGGCACGATCTTCTTCGACAACGCGGCGACCATCGCCTCGCCGATTCCGGCCGCCACGCTCCCGATTCAGTAAGGTTTCACATCGGCCAGGTGCTGCCAGAGGCGGGATTCAATCCGCCTCTGGCATCCCTGCCGTTCTTCACGCGGCTCCCTTGACGTCGCGGCCTGCCTCAGCTACAACTCGTACCTCGCTATGAGTAGACGTGCGGCCCTCTTTGCGCTCCTGTGTTCGGTGGTTGGCCTGGGTGCGTCCGCCGCGGCCGCCTACACGCACTACCACCTTCTTTACGATCCAGCCTACCGCAGCTTCTGCGATGTCAACGAGACCATCAGCTGCACGCAGGTGTATCTGAGTCGCTTCAGCACCATCCGTGGCATCCCGGTCGCGCTGTTCGGCGCCACGGCGTTCGTGGCTGCGGCGCTGCTTGCGATCAGCGGTCTGACGGCGCGGCCGGCCGTCCGCGAAAATGTTCCCGGGTATCTGTTCGTGCTGTCGACGTTGTCGCTTGCCGTCATCCTCTATCTCGGCTACGCGTCGTTCGTGCTGCTGAAAGCCGTGTGCTTGTTATGTCTGACCACGTATGCCGCCGTGATCGGACTGTTTCTGGTTTCCGGGGCCGCCACTTCCTTTCCCATGACTACTTTGCCTCGACGCGCTTCGCGCGACGTCCGTGTGTTCGCGGCCAGCCCGCTGGCGATCATCGTCGCCATCCTGTTTTTCGCCGGCGCGGCCTCGACGCTCGCCTGGTTCCCGCGCGAAGGCGCGATGGGCGCGGGGGAAGCGGCGGCGTCCCCCAATCCGGTCCCCACACAGGATCAGCGTTCGGAATTCGAGCGCTGGTATGCGTCGCAACCGCGCGTGCCACTCATCATCCCGTCCGATGGCGCCAAGGTGCTGGTGGTGAAGTTCAACGACTTCCAGTGCCCTGCGTGCGGCCAGTCGTACCTGCAATACAAGCCGATTTTCGCGAAATTCGAAGCCGAGCACCCTGGCGCGGTCAAGTTGGTGCTCAAGGACTATCCGTTGAACCGCGACTGCAACGACGCGCTGGCCCAGACCGTTCATTCGGCGGCGTGCGAGGCGGCGGTGGCCGTACGGTTGGCGGCCGCACACAACAAGACCGAGGCGATGGAGGAGTGGCTCTACACCCATCAGCCGGCGATGACGCCGCCTTCCGTGCGCCAGGCGGCGCGCGACGTCGGGCAGATCAGCGACTTTGACGCGAAATATCAATCCACGCTGACCCTGGTCAAGGGTGACGTCGCGCTGGGCCGTCAACTCGGGATCAAATCCACTCCGACCTTCTTCATCAACGGCGTGAAAGTCGAAGGTGCCTTGCCACCGCAGTACTTCGAACAGGCGATCGCCTACGAGCTGCAGCACGCCAGTTCGAAGTGACGTGCCAGCCCTTGTCACTCACGAGCTGACGAAGGACTACGCGGTCGGCTTCTGGCGCAAGCGGCCGTACCGGGCACTCGACCGCCTCACCCTCGACGTCAACGGCGGTGAGGTGTTCGGCTTTCTCGGGCCGAACGGCGCCGGCAAGACCACCACCTTGAAGCTGCTGATGCAGCTGGTGTTCCCTACCAGCGGCGACGCGGAAATCCTCGGGCGCCCGATTGGCGATCTTTCGGTGAAGCATCGCGTCGGCTATCTGCCGGAGAACCCGTACTTCTACGACCATCTCACTGCCGAGGAGCTGCTGGTCTACTACGCCAGCCTGTTTGGCATCCGCGGCGCCGAGCGAAAGACGCGCGCCACCCGGCTGCTGGACGAAGTCGGCGTCGGCGCCGAGCGCCGGCTTCAACTGCGGAAATTCTCCAAGGGCATGCTGCAGCGCGTGGGCATCGCGCAGGCGCTGATCAACAACCCCGAGCTGGTCATCCTCGACGAGCCGATGTCGGGCCTCGATCCGCTCGGGCGTCGCGACGTGCGCACCCTGATCCTTCGGCTGCGCGACGCCGGCACCACCGTGTTCTTCAGCTCGCACGTGCTCAGCGACGCCGAGGCGCTCTGCAGCCGCGTCGCGATTCTCGCCAGGGGTCGTCTTGTCACGGCCGGACGCCTCACCGACATGCTCGCGCTTCGCGCGCGCGGTTGGGAAATGGTGGTGGCCGGCGCGAGTGACGAACTCATCGCCTCCCTCGGGTCTCGGGTCCGGAGCACCACGCGGATCGGTGAGGGACGCTATACCCTGGAACTCGCGCTCGATCCACCGCCCGAATACCTGCTCGAAGATCTGACCGCCGCCGGTGCCAGCCTCGCCTCGCTCAACCCGATTCGGGAAACGCTCGAGGACGTCTTCGTGCAGAGCGTCAATTCGCCCGATGTTTTGCAGACCCGTCGCGGGCTCGAACCCGATCCGGTGAAGCCATCGTGAGGGTCACGGTGGCGATCGCGCTCAGCGTCTTCCGCGAATCGGTGCGCGACAAGGTGTTCTACAACCTGGTGCTGTTTTCGCTGCTGATGATGGCGGCGTCGTTCCTGATCGGACAGCTGACGGCAGGGCAGGACGTCAAAATCATCAAGGATCTTGGGCTCGCAGCGACCTCGATCTTCGGCCTCTTCCTCGCGGTGTTCATCGGGATTGGCCTCGTCTCCAAGGAAGTCGAGCGCCGCAGCGTCTATTCGTTGATCGCCAAGCCCATCACGCGCACGCAGCTCGTGCTCGGCAAATATTGCGGCTTGAGCCTCACGCTGGCCGTGAACATCGCGGTGATGGCGGTCGCGCTCTACGGCGTGCTGGCATACCTGGCATGGGGCGTCCCGGCGGACGTGAAGGCGGCCTGGGATGCGCCGCCACTCGATCCGGCGTTGATGAAGGCGATGCTGCTGATCTTCGCCGAACTGATGCTCGTGACCGCGCTGGCGCTGTTCTTCTCGACCTTCTCGACGCCGATGTTGTCCGCCGCGTTGACCGTCGGCCTCTACATCGTCGGTCACTTCAGCGGGGATCTCAGAAACTTCCGGCAGGTGGTCGATTCGCCGGCCGCGGCCGCGATCGCCCGTGGGCTCTATTGGGTGTTGCCGAACCTGGCGCAGTTCGACGTCAAGGCCGACGTCGTGCACGGCGTCCGCGTGCCGCTCGGCTACATGGCGATGACCGGAGCATACGACGCGCTGTACATCACCATGCTGCTGGCGATTGCGTCGCTGGTCTTTTCCCGCCGGGACTTCAAGTAACATGACGCGCCGATCCCGCGCGGCGCTGGTGTCGACCGTGGCTCTGGCCGTGGTGCTGCTGGCTGCGGCGGTTCAGGTCCAGGCGGCCCGCGAGCGCCTGTATCCGGCCGGCGACCCGACCGAGGATGCGCTGTATCTGCAGTCGGGTACCGCCCTCCGGCGGCTGACCGGCGCCTACAACGCGGTGTTCGCCGACATCTACTGGATCCGGGCGATCCAGTACTACGGCAGCACGAAGCAGCGGCTCGACCTGGCGCGCGCGAATCAGCCGATCGTGCCGGAGCCGCCGCCGGCGCTTGCCGCCGACGCCTTTCCCGTGTTGTATCCGCTGCTCGACATCACGACGACGCTCGATCCACGGTTCAACATCGCGTATCGGTTTGGCTCGGTGTTTCTCGCCGAACCCTATCCGCGCGGCGCGGACCGGCCCGATCTCGCGATCGCCCTGCTCGAGAAGGGTCTGCGGGAGCGTCCGGACAAGTGGCAGTACCTGCAGGACATCGGTTTCGTTCACTACTGGTTCCGCCACGACTTTCTGGCCGCCGCGCGCTGGTTCGAGAAGGCGGCCGACGTCCCAGGCGCTCCGTGGTTCCTGCGCTCGCTCTCGGCAACGACCCTGGCGCAGGGCGGCGATCGGCAGTCGTCTCGCGCGATGTGGACGGCGATTCAGCAGACGGCGGAACTGGACTGGGTGCGCAAGGACGCCGAACGCCGTCTGCTCCAGCTGGAGGCCCTCGACGCCGTCGACGCGCTGCAGCGCGTGGTTGACGACTACGCGCGCCGCACCCACGCCAAAGCCGACTGGCCGGCCCTGGTGGGCGCGCGGCTGCTGCGCGGGATCCCGATCGATCCAACCGGTGCGCCGTACGACCTGGTCGATGGTCGCGTGCAGCTCTCGAGATCCTCGTCTTTGTGGCCGCCGCCCGACGAGCCCGCCGCCGCGGGAGGGCCATCCTCATGACCGATTCGGTTCCGCCGCTGTTCGCGCTCGTGGCCGCCGGCGCGTTTGGCGCGATCGTCGGCAGCTTCCTGAACGTCTGCATCCATCGCCTGCCGCTTGGCGCCTCGATTGTCTGGCCTTCGTCGGCGTGCCCGCGCTGCAAGCGCGAGTTGTCCTGGTACGAGAACATCCCGGTGGCCAGTTACCTCGTGTTGCGCGCCCGCTGCCGCACTTGCAAGTCGCCGATCAGCATCCGCTATCCGTTAGTCGAGGCGCTGACGTCCGCGATGTTCGTCGGCGCGTGGTGGTCGTACGGACCCGGGCCGCTGCTGGCCGCCCGCCTGGTGCTGGGGTGCGCGCTCATCGTTCTGTTTGCGATCGATCTGGAGCATCACCTGCTGCCGAACGCGATCACCTTGCCGGGGATCGTCCTCGGCTTCGTCTTCAGCCTCTTTGCCGAGCCGGGGTGGATTGCCTCGCTGATCGGTCTGGTGGCCGGCGGCGGCGTGTTGTATCTGGTCGCCGTCGTCTACTATCGGGTTCGGCACGAGGAAGGGCTCGGCATGGGCGATCCGAAGATGCTGGCCATGGTCGGCGCCTTCCTGGGCTGGAAGCTCACTCTGCTGACGTTGATGGTCGGCTCGCTCACCGGTACCGTCGTCGGCTTGAGCATGATCGCGGCGGGGCGAGGCAGCATGAAATACGCCCTGCCGTTCGGCTGTTTCTTGGCGGTGGGCGCGGCGATTGCCGCCACGGTGGGACCGCAGATGCTCGATTGGTATCTCGGATTCTTTTGATCGGCGAAGGATGCACCTGACCCCGTCTGGCTACACGCTGCTCGGTCTGACGGCGCTGGTTGCCGCGCTGGTGGCGGTGCTGGCGTTTGCGTTCCTCCGTTTTTCCGCTGCGGCTGCCGACGCCAAGCGGAATTCGCGTGGCGGCGGCGCCGAAACCGCGCTGCTGTCGGCCGCGCTGCAGGAGGCGGTCACGAGGCTGAAGGCACAGGAGCGCGCGACCGCTGCGCGCGCCGACGCTTCGGAGCGCATGAGCGGCGAAATCATCTCGAGCCTGACGGCCGGCCTTCTCGTGGTCGGTCTGCACGGCGAAGTGCAGATCCTCAATCCGGCCGGTCTGCGGGTGCTGGACCGCCCCGAGTCGCTCAGGCCCGAGGCGTTTCAGCGCTCGCCAAGAGAGCAGCCGTTGATGGACGTCATCGACGAGTGCCTGCGCGATCGCAGCTCGATCGTGCGAAGGGAAGTGGTTTTATTCACGGCGGGAGAGCGCCGCACCCACCTCGGCGTCAGCGTGTCGCCGCTGTTCGATCCGCAGGGGGAGCCGCATGGCGCGATCTGCCTGTTCACCGATCTGACCGCGGTGAAAGATCTCGAGGAACAGCTGCGACTCAAAGAGAGCCTGGCCACGGTCGGCGAATTGACCGCCGGTATCGCTCATGAGTTCCGAAACGGGCTGGCGACGATTCAGGGTTACAGCAAGCTGGTCGATCTCAATGCGCTGCCGGCTCAGTATCGCCAGTACGTGCAGGGGATTCGCGCCGAAACCGAATCGCTGTCGCAGGTGGTGACCAACTTCCTCAACTTCGCGCGGCCGGCGCAGCTGACGCTCACCGATGTGGATCTCGGCGCGATCTGCGAGCGGGCCGCGGCCGAGATTCGGCCGGACGCCAAGGCGCACGGCGGCGACATCCACGTGAGCGGCGAGTTCGGCGTCGTCGAGGGCGACGAGGTGCTGTTGCGTCAGGCCGTCAGCAACTTGTTGCGCAACGCTCTCGATGCGTGTGCCGACACCGTGTCGCCGCGCATCGCGGTCCATTCGGATCTCGACTTTGCGGCGAAGGTGTCGCGAATCCATGTCACCGACAACGGCCCCGGGATTCCGTCGGGGTTGCGAGAGCGGGTGTTCCAGCCGTTCTTCACCACCAAGCGCGATGGCACCGGACTCGGGCTGGCGCTCGTGCAGAAAATTATCGTATTTCACAACGGCCGGATTACGGTCTCGACCGCTCCGCAGGGCGGTGCGACCTTCCAGATCACCCTTCCGCTGGCCTGATCGAGTTACCGAATTGTCAGGAGTTTAACAATTCGGTACTTGGACCTTCCGAAAAACAAGCCTGAAATTTCGCGCGCAAGTTCCTGTAAATGTGGGTGTTAAGTGCCCTCTTTGCAGCCGGCGAGCTTCTTGCTGAGTTGGTCGGCATGCGGAATGGTTTACGGACCCAAGCAGGTTACAGCCTGGTCGAGGTGATGGTGGTGGTGGGGATCATGGGCGTCCTCACCGGCATTGCCGTCATCCAGGTCGGCTCGTCGAAGCAGGCGTTGATCGGCGACGGCGGGATGCGAGTGGTGCTGGCGCAGATGAACCAGGCCAAGCAGCTGGCGATCACCCAGCGCCGCAACATGCGGGTGACCTTCAATAACAGCAACTCCGTCCAGATCGTGCGCGAGGAAGTGCCAGGGCCGACCTTGACCACGATTTCGTCGGTGCCATTCGAAGGCGGTGTCCGGTTCGTGCGGATCTCGACCCCGAACATCGGCGAGCCGCCGCCACCCGAACTTCCCGCGCCGAGCAGCGGCGCGGTCGCGTTCGGCTCCGCCACCCAATATCGCTTTTCGCCCGACGGAATCTTCATCGACCAGAACGGGATCACGCTGAACGGCACCCTGTTCGTGGCCATTCCCAATCAGGCCATGTCGGCCCGTGCGCTGACGATCTTCGGATCGACCGGTCGCATCCGCGCCTTCCGCTGGGACGGCAGCGCCTGGAAGGTGGTGTAGTCATGCGCCTCTCTTCGTCAAAGGGTTTCTCGCTCGCCGAAACGGTCGTCGCTCTGGGAGTGCTCACCACCGGCATTCTGGGCGCGGCGGCCGTGCTCGCCAGCGGCATGCAAAACCTCGCCAGCTCGCCGACCGATGTCGTCAGCACGCAGAAGGCGGCCGAAGCGATGGAAGCCGTGTTCAGCGCGCGCCAGTCGGGCAAGCTGACCTGGACCCAAATCAACAACGTGAGCAACGGCGGTGTCTTTAAGGACGGGGCGCTGCCGCTCTATAGGCCCGGCATCGACGGCCTCGTCAACACCAGCGACGACGCCGCTGCCGGCCTCGAGACCGTGACCCTACCAGGCAAGGATCAGCAACTCGGCACCAGCGACGATCAGGTGGTCACCCTGGGCGGTTACACGCGGCAGATGCAGATTCAGGACGTGGCCGGCGAAAACTCCCAGCTGCGATCGATCGTGGTGACCATCAAATATACCAACGGTCCGACGGTGCGGACCTACACGCTGACGACGTACATCTCGTCGTACTCATAAGAAGGATCCGATGCGCAACCTGTCGCGGCAAGACGGCTTCACGATTACCGAGATGATGGTGTCCACGGCGGTCATACTCATGGTCCTCGCCGGGGCGCTCACCACCTTCAGGAACGCGCTCGCCATCAACGACTCGGCGGCGCAGCTGGCGGACGCCAACCAGAACCTGCGCGCCGGCACCAACACGTTGATTCGCGACCTGCTGATGGCCGGCCGTCTGATCGGCACCGAAGGCATTTCGATGCCGACCGGCCCTGGCATCAGCTTCGCCCGTCCCGGTCCGGTGGCCATGAACTTCGACATGGTGGCTGACGGCGACACCACGCTGCAGCTGCCCAGCATCTCCACTGGATTTCAGCTCGGCTCGACGATCAACGGATCGCGAACCGACATGATCACCATCATGACGGTGGACGAGTTCATGCCGATCGTGGCCACGCCGCCGGCCAATCCGTCGGCGCCGACCGCCGCCGAAGCGACCATCGCGCCCGACGGCTCGTATGTCACGTTTGCCGCCACGTCGCAGTGGATCAACGGCGACACCGTCAACGACACGCCCCCGATCCAGGTCGGCGATCTGGTGCTCTATGTCAGCAACAACGGCAACGCCATTCAGACCGTGACTTCGATCAGCACCAGCGCGCACCGCATCTACTTCGCGCCCGGAGACTTCTTTCACTTCAACCAGGCCAACGCCACCAACGAGGTGGCGGGCACCGGTCGGCCGCTGGCGACGCTGAAGCGATCCAACACCAAGGATGCGGCCGGCAATCCTGCGCCGACCAGCCTGGTCTGGCCGCCGAATCAGCCGGCGATGCCCGCGCTGTGCGCGACCCCAGGGGTCGTGATGACCGCCGCTTCGCCGTTCTGCTCGCAGGTGACGCTGTTCCGGGCGATGATGATCACCTACTACGTCGACAACACCTCCGGCACCGGTTGTCCGGCCGCCGGCCCGACGCAATGCCCGCCGCGCCTCACCCGGGTGCTGAATCACTTCACGCCGCAGGCGCTGGCCGGCGTCGTCGAGGATCTCGACCTGACCTACGACCTCTACGACGGAACGGTCAACCCGACCGCCGTCACCGGGTTCCCCTACTCGCTGAACGGCACCGCCTATTCGGAGAACCAGATTCGCAAGGTCAACCTCCACGTCGGCGTGCGCTCGGAGACGATCTCCAAGCCGACGCAGGACTACGTCCGCAACCACATCACGACGTCGGTGAACGTCCGGAGTCTCGCCGCCGTCGACAAATATCCGAGTTAGTGAACAGTCATGGAACGCACACACGTCATGCGCACCAACAACGACCGCGGCATCGCGATGATCACGACGCTGCTGGTCCTGATGCTGATGTCGGCGCTGCTGGTCGGCTTCACCACCGTGGTGATGACCGATCAGCGCTACCGCTTCATCGATCGCGACCGCGGCCAGGCGTTCTACGCCGCCAGCGCCGGGGTTGAGAAGCTCACCGCCGACCTCGGCAACCTGTTTCTCAACACCGTCGCCCCGTCCACAGCGCAGGTCACGGCCCTGGTGGCGGCTGCCAAGATGCCGGTGATTACGGGCATCACGTTCACGGCGCCGTCGGCGCCCGCGCCGCTTCCGGCAAGCCAGCTGACGACGTATCACTGCGCAGGCACCCCCGGGCCTCCAGCCGTCACGAAGGTGCCCACCGCCGTCGGCACCAACGGCTACAGCGTGACGTTCTGCAAGAGCAACACGAGCAACAACCCCACGGTGTCGGACGACAACCTGATTGTGAGCGGCACCGGCGCGTTCGCGGGTATGACCGCGCTGCAGACGCCGTATCAGCTCGACGTGACCGCGAGGACGGCGACAGGCGGCGAAGTGCACCTGAGCCGGACGATTCAAGCCGTCGCCATTCCGGTGTTCCAGTTCGGTATCTTCTCGGACGTGGATCAGAGCTTCTTCGCCGGTCCGAATTTCACGATGGGCGGACGGGTGCACACCAACGGCAACCTGTGGCTGGCTGAAGGTCCCGGTAATACTTTGACCATGCTCGGACGAGTCACCGCGTTCAAGGACATCATGCGGCAGACCCTGTCCAACGGAAACTCGATCGACAACGGGTCGACCTGGACCGGGACCGTGAGCCTGGCGACCAACGCCAACGCCCCGGCCGGCAACCGCAACCTGCTGCGCACCGAGGGCAGCGTCGGCAACGGCAACTGGCAGACGATCTCGCTCGGCGCCAGCCCGGCCAACTACAACGGCTATCTGCGCAATGGCTCCGGCGCGGTCACCGCACCAGGCACTGGTGCCAAGAAACTGAGCCTCCCTCTGATTTCTCCCGGCGTCGGCGGGACCAACGTGGACATCGCCGGCGTCCGCCAGTCGGCGAGGACGTGACCGGCATCCTCTACAACGAACGGCTCTTCACCAAGGCAAGCATTCGCATCCTGCTGTCGGACACGGCAGCCGACATCACGAATATTCCAGGCATTGGCCCGGGCGCGCCCGTGAACCTCGAGACCAACTGGAACGTCGCGGCGAATGTTCCAGCGGGTCCACCTGTATATGGGCCGCTCAGCCTGTTCCGTCCGCCAATTGCCATGTCAACCGGTGCTCGGAAGACGACGGTCACTGCCGTCGCCGGGACGACGATTACACCGGCCGCACTGAATACATTCGCACCCACATTTACCCTCGGCGGGAACGCGAATGTCATCACCTGTACGACGAAAGCAAATCTGAAATTGAGCGGTTGCACGGGTGCGCCTCTCGCGATGACGGCGACCGCAGGTCAAACCCTGACCCAGATGTCACCCGCCGGCAATTCAAGCGGAATTTCCGGGCCAACGACCTCGACGACCGCCGCCGGCGTGATCAACTTTGTGAACAACACTGCGCGCGACGTTTTCAACTTTGCCCCGATGCCGTTCTGGGATGTCAACATGAATCCTCCTGCTCTCGTGACGTGCACAGGCATGACCGCGACGACCTATACCGGGTGCACACCGACGCCAAGCAATGGTGACACGCTGGTCAGCGGGTACATGTCGGACGCTGGTGTCAGCACTCTCGGCGGGTTCATCAAGATCGAACGCAACAACGCGGACAATTCCGGTTGGACCGACATCACAACCGAGATCCTCAACTACGGCATCGGCGATACCAACGCCAACAACAACGACGCGGTCTATGGTCTTGGCGGGACCGGAGCCAGCTGCGGCACAACCGCGGTGATCGCACCGAACGCCATCATCAGACTCCAGCGACTGCGAGACAATAGCGGTACGTGCACGGCCCCGAATGGCTCGTTCTACAGCACGGTCGCAGGCGGCGCACTTGATCCGACCAACTGGTGGCCAAATGTCCTGTTTGATTCGCGCGAAGGACTGTTCCGCGACTCCAACTACCCCGGAGCTGCGCAACAACCTGACTCTGCGGCGGCGTGATGCACTACGTCAACCTCGACACCGCCAATCTCGCAAGCTGGTTCAAACACAACACGGCGCCATTCAACGTCGCCGCGAGTACCGGCAACCTGTCGAAGATAGATGGCACCGGCTTCAGCGTCTATTTCTCTGATCGGCGCAACAACCGGAATGCGGCGGGCCAAGAGACTGGCGAATACGGGTGCGAAGACTTCGTGAATCCGGCTGCAGCCAACGGCGTGCCGAATGAACGCTCCGGACAATGGCGAGGACGTCAACGAGAACAGCGCCTGGAATTGTATACGGTGGCACGCCCAACTACTGGGGGCCCGGGCTGGCGCCGGCGGTCAACCAGACACCTCCGTGCGTCGTTCCACAGACATGCGCGGCCGCATATCCTGGCAGTCACCGGTGCTATGCGCTAAGCGAAGCCGCAGACGCCCGCAGTCTCAATTGTTGTCGTACGATCGCCCAGGTAAACCGCCCGATTGTTTTCCGTCGCGCGCTGATGCTTGTGCAATGGAGCTGGCATTGGCGCTGATGCTGTCGTCGCCGATCGCCTGACCGGCCTGACGATCGTGTCGGAGAATCCGGTTTACATCAAAGGGAACTGGAATGCCGAGTTGCCGGCCGGCACCGGGTTCGGTGGAGTGAACGCGGCGTCAGTCGGTGATCGCGGATGCCGTCACCCTGTTGGCGAAACAAGTGGACCGACTGGGAATTCGTTCGCCTATCCGTACATGGCGACCAATCGCAACGCCGGTGCTAACGGTTGGTATCGCCTCGCGATTATCGGCGGCAAGGGGCCAGTCGTTTCCGCTGCCAAGCCGTTGGCGACGGTATCGGGCCGGACTTCGGTACCGATGGCGGCGCCCACAATTTCCTGCGGTTTCTCGAGGACTGGGGCGGGCAGACGGTAAATTACCTCGGCTCGATGGCGACGCTCTACTACAATCGTCAGGCGGTCGGCACCTACAAATGCTGCACCACGGTCTACGGCGCGCCGGCTCGTAACTACAACTTCGACGTCAACTTCGTGAACCCGGCGCTGCTGCCGCCGCTCACGCCGATGTTTCGCGACATCAACGTCGTCGGCTTCTCACAGGAGCTTCGGCCCGGCCGGTAACCGCCGCGTCGCAGTTTCTGCGCGCCTGCTCGAGCGCGCGGTTCGTGGCTTCTGCCATCGAGCCGCGCGCTTTTTTGTGCGATCCGCGAATTCCTTCGGAAAACCGTGGCCGAACTCCCGCCGCCCTCCATGGATCGGCTGTTGCTCTCAACCCGTCCATGCGTGGTTTCTCCCTGCTCGAAGTACTGGTCGCCACGACCATCGTTGTGGTCGGCGTGGCGGCGCTGGCGCAGCTGATCGCGCTCGCGGCGCTCACAAATCTCCACGCCCGGCAAATGACGATGGCCACGGTGCTGGCGCAGGGGAAGATCGAGGAGCTCCTGCCCCAGAACACGACCGGGCTCGCGGCGTCACCCGCCGACGCCCTTGCCCACAACCTGACGGGCTACTCCGATTTCGTCGATGCCGACGGCCATCTGCTCGGCAACGGTCCGGCCATTCCGCCCGGCAGCGCCTATGTGCGCCGCTGGTCCGTCGATCCGCTGCCGAGCGCGCCCGACAACACCTGGATGCTCCAGGTCTTTGTCACCGATTTGCGTAGTCGTGTCGCTGTACGCTTCGCGGTTGCCACGACAGGAAAGGGCTCCTGACGTGCCTCAGGATCGCGGGTTCTCGTTGATCGAACTGGTCATCACGACCGCCATCACGCTCGCGGTGGTCGCCGGCATCGCGGCGATGGTGAATCCGGCCTACGGCGCGTTCGACACCGGCCTCGAGATGGCCGACATGCAGCAGCGCGTGCGCGTGGCGGTAGACGCGCTCACGAGAGATCTGACGCTGGCTGGGGCGGGTGCGTATTCGGGCGGTCGTGTCGGACCCCTGATTCAGTCGTTCGCACCGTTGCTTCCATTCCGCCGGGGAGATTCAGGCGATCCGCCCGGCACGTTCAGGACCGATCTCATCACCATCGTCTCGGTGCCGGCCACGGCGGCACAGACTTCACTCGCCGCCGACTTCGTCTGGCCGGATCTCGTCATCCAGGCAGCCGCTGGCACGGATTGTACGGCGGGCACCGTTCTGTGCGGCTTCGTCCCCGGGATGACGATCCTCGTCTTCGATGCCGTCGGCAACGTCGCTGCTTTCACGGTCGCGGCGGTGGACGATGGGGCCGCGCAACTCGGCGTCGCGGCATGGTCTGCCGGGTCGGAGCACACGACCTTCAGAAGCGGCGCCACCATCGTCGAGGCGCGGATCCACACTTACTACCGGAAGTCGGACCCCTCGTCGCAGACGTTCCAGTTGATGCACGCCGACGGTTGGACAGGTCCGGATGTTCCGGTTGCGGATCACGTGGTCGGCCTGGCGTTCGAGTATGACGGCGAATCTCTGCCGCCGAGCCTCAGTGCGAGCGGAGACACATCCTATGGTCCGGCGCCCCCGGCGCCTGGAACGACGCTCACGGCTTACCCGCCCGGCGAGAACTGCGCGTTTCAGACTGACGAGGCCAGCGGTCAGCCCATTCCGCGTCTCGCGTCGCTCACGCCCGAAGCGGAGCTCGTACCATTGACTCCCGCGCAGTTCACCGACGGTCCGTGGTGCCCGGACGAGTCGAGCGCCGGCCGTTGGGACGCCGACCTGCTGCGCATCCGACGCGTTCGCGTCACGCTCCGCGTCCAGGCGGCGCTGGCGGCGTTGCGTGGTCCAGCCGGCACCCTGTTCACGAACAGCGGTACTTCACGCGACGCGAACCGCTGGGCGCCGGATCAGGAGATCCGGTTCCAGGTATCGCCACGCAACATGAATCTGGAGAAGCCATGACGCCGATCGAGCGGGAGGATGGCGTGGCGCTTCTCATCGCGATGATGGCAGTCCTGCTGATGACGGCGCTCGGCGCCGCGCTCGTGATGTCGTCGTCGTCGGAGACCGTTATCGCGGCGCAATTCCGCAACGGTATCGAGGCGCGCTACGCGGCCGGCGCGATGATGGTCCGAGGCATGAACGAACTCATGCCGATCGACGACTGGAGTCCGGTTACCGGCGGGGTCGTCCAGTCGTCGTGGATCGACGGCACTCCGGCGGGATCGAGGACGCTCGGCGACGGATCCGCGATCGATCTGACCCAGGTGGTCAATCTCGCCAACTGCCAGAAGGCTACCGTCTGCTCGCAGGCTGACCTGGTTGACGTGACGGCCGATCGGCCGTGGGGCGTCAACAACCCGCTCTGGACCCTGTACCGGTACGGGCGGCTGCGCGACATGCTGCCCCGAGGAACCGTCGATTCCCTCGACTATGTGATTCTGCTGGTGGGGAACGGTCCCTCGCCGGGCCTGCTGGCGCTGAGGGCTGAAAGTTTCGGCCCGCGCGGCGCCCATGCGGTCGTGGAGGTCACGTTGGGAAGGGCCGCCGTTTCCGGTGAGAAGGATTACAATGACCCTCCGGGACGACGGGACACCGTGAAAGTCCTGTCATGGCGAGAGGTGCGCTAGGTGTCAGGATTCGTCGTCTGCCAGGCATGCGGGACGCGGATTAAGGCGGGCCGAGGGCACTGCCTCAAGTGTTTCGAGCCGCTGCCCGATCCCGACGTTCCCGCCCCCACCCCGCTTTCTGTTTCGCTCGGTCTGTCGCGGAACACTGAGATCGGCGTCTGGATCGGGGCTGCCCTGGCGGCGGTGCTGCTAGCCGCGGTCATCTGGAAAACGTGGCCCGTTGCCGGGGACGACATCGCCCAGCCGGTCGAGTCGCAGTCAGCGTCGCCGCGGCCGGCTGAGCCGTCGACGACGGCCGCCGAAGCGCCCGAGACGCCGATCCCGGCGTCGACGGATCAAGAAGCCGTCGCCGACGCGCCGGCTGCGTCGGCTAGCGCCGACCTCGAAGCGACGCGGACAGACTATGAGCAGAAGCTGGCCGAGAAGCCAAAAGATCCTCAGCTGCTGAACCAGCTCGGACAGGTTCTGCAGCGCATGGGTCAAGCCGACGAGGCGGCCGTGCGCTTCGAGCGCGCGGTGGCGGCTGCTCCGCTGGAACCCGTCTATCGCCTCAATCTCGCTCGCGCCGCGGCCGACCTCGGACAGACCGATCGGGCGATCGGCCAATACCGCGAGGCTTCGCGATTGCGCCCGAAGGACTACGACATCTTGAATGCCCTCGGCCTCGCGCTGCAGAACAAAGGCGACGATCAAGCCGCAATCACGGAGTTTACGAAGGCGCGGAAGGTCAACCCGACCGCACCCGCCGCGGCCTTGGGGCTGGCAACCAGCCTTGAAAAGGTTGGTCGGGTCGACGAGGCGGTCGAGGTGTTCCACCAATATCTCGACAATCAGCCTCTGCCCGCAGACGCGGCCCGGGTCAAAGCCCACCTGGCCCTCCTGTCGCGCGGCCGCTCTCAGGTAAAATAGCGATCGAGCCGATAAGTCGAATCAGGGTGTCACAGGTCATGCCTGCCAGAACCACATTTTGCGCCCGGGTCGCCGTCGCGGCTGCGCTGTTCCTTGCCGGAGGCAGTCTCATCGCGCCGCTCCTGCACGCCCAATCGCTGGCCGACGTCGCCAAGAAGGAAGAGGATCGCCGCAAGACCGTCGGCCCTCCGTCGAAGATCTACACGAACAAGGACTTGAACCCGGTGCCGGCGGGATCCCCGCCACCTGCAGTCGACTCGACCGCGAAACCGCCGGAAGACGCCGCGAAGATCGCTGACGACGGAAAGACCGCTTCGGAAAAGTCGGCCGCGGGCGACAAGGCGCCGGTGAAGGACCAGGCCTATTGGGCCGGCCGTCTCAAGGAGCTGCAGGACGCTCTCGCGCGCGACCAGAACTACGCCGACGCGATGCAGACCCGCATCAACGCGCTGACGACCGACTTCGTCAATCGCGACGATCCGGCGCAGCGCGCGGTCATCGAGCGCGATCGGCAGAAGTCGGTTGCGGAGCTGGCGCATCTCAACAAGAGCGTCCAGGACACCAAGAAAGCCATCGCCGACTTCTTCGAAGAAGCGCGCCGCGCGGGTGTCCCGCCCGGCTGGCTGCGGTGATCCTGCCGCGCTCGCTCGGGGCCATCCCGAACGCGGTCGAGCGATGAGCGCGCGAACCCGCCAGCTCGCCGATCCTCCGATCCTGCTGGTCGAGGACAAGGATTCCCTCCGCACGATGCTGCGCCACGCGCTCGAAGCGCAGGGTCACACCGTCGTCGAAGCGCGCGACCAGTCCGAAGCGGAAGCCGCCCTCATCGCCAACAATCCCGCAGTCGTCCTGTCCGATCTGCGCCTGACCGAGGGCGACGGCTTCGGCGTGCTGCGCGCGTCGAAAGAGCACGATCCCCAACTGCCGGTCATCGTGATGACGGCCTTCGGCAGCATCCAGGACGCGGTCGCCGCCATGAAGGAAGGCGCGCTCGACTTCCTGGCCAAGCCGGTCGATCCTGAACATCTCCTGCTGATGGTAGAGCGGGCGCTCACGCAGCGCCGGCTCGCGACCGAGAACATGATCCTGAAGGACGAGCTCGCGCAGCGCCGGGGCGCACCGCTCATCGTCGGCGACGACCCGAAGCTGAAGCAGGTGTCGCAGGCGCTGCATCGGGCTGCGGCGACCGACACCACCGTGCTGCTCGAAGGCGAAAGCGGCACTGGCAAAGAACTGTTTGCGCGGGCGCTGCACGCGCTCAGCCCCCGCAACGACGGCCCGTTTGTCGCAATCAACTGCGCGGCGATTCCGGAGACGCTGCTCGAAACCGAGTTGTTCGGGCACGAGAAGGGTGCGTTCACCGGTGCCTCGCAGCGCAAGCCGGGCAAATTCGAGCTGGCCCATCGCGGCACGCTGTTCCTCGACGAGATCGGCGACCTGCCGCTGCTGCTCCAGGCGAAGATTCTTCGCGCGCTCGAGGAGAAGCGGTTCGAGCGCGTCGGCGGCACCGCGCCGCTGCAGGTCGACGTCCGCGTCGTGGCGGCGACCAACCGGAATCTGAAAGCGGCGGTGGCGGCGCGTCAATACCGTGAAGATCTCTATTTCCGGCTGTCGGTCTTTCCCATCCTGATCCCGCCGCTGCGGGATCGTCCGAAGGATATCCCGACGCTGGCGCGTTACTTCATCGACAAGTTCTGCCGCGATCTCAACAAGAAACCGCTGGTGTTCTCGCCGGCAGCCGAAGAGGAGCTCCGCGCCTATCCCTGGCCGGGCAACGTCCGCGAGCTGCAGAATTGCATCGAGCGGGCGGCGATCCTCACCGAAGGCGAGACCATCCACCCGCGCCATCTGCACCTGTCGTTCCGTGGACCGGCAGTCACCGCACCGGTTGACGACGATGGCGGACCGTGGTCGAAGATCGATCTGTCGGGCACGCTGGCCGAGGCGTCGAAGCGAACGCAGCTGGAGGTGGAGCGGCGGAAGATTCAGCAGGCCATGAAGGAATCGGGCGGCAGCCCGGGCGGCGCGGCCGAAATCCTGCGGGTCAGTTACAAGATGCTGATGGCCAAGCTCAAAGAGCAGGGAATGGATTCGTAAACTTCTACTTTCCGAACCCGGCCTTCCTCAGGGCGTTCCTCAGCTCCGCTTCCTTCACATCGTCCACGATCAACGTAGCGCCGATGGCAGTGGGCAATACGAAATGCAGGGTCCCGGCGACGATCTTCTTGTCGTGCTGGATGGCCTCGAGGATGCTGGACGCGGACAAGTCGGCGATAGGCGGCAAAGGTCCCAGGCTGCTGATGACGTCCGCCAGGGCCTGGCGATCGTGGTCGGAGAGCGCGCCGCGATCGTTCGCCAGGTCCGCTGCCACCAGCATGCCGTAGCCGACCGCCTCGCCATGGCGGAAGCGGCGAAAACGGGTGACCGCTTCCAGCGCGTGGCCCGCGGTGTGACCGAAATTCAGGATGCGCCGAGGTCCCGCCTCGCGCTCGTCGGCCGTCACGACTGCGCTCTTGATGCGGCAGGCCTCGCCGATGATTGGCATCAGCGCCTCGGTCGTGCGCGCGAAGATGGCTTTGCGCTCGCGTGCCACGCGATCGAACAAGGCCGCGCTCGACGTCATCCCGTACTTGATCACCTCGTAGAGTCCGGCGCGGAACTCGCGCCGCGGCAGCGTGGCCAACACCAGTGGATCGATGACGACCGCGTGCGGCTGGTAGAAAGCACCGATCAGGTTCTTGCCGAGCGCGTGATTGACGCCGACTTTGCCGCCGATCGCGCTGTCGACTTGTGCCAGCAACGTCGTCGGCACGTGAACCAGGGCGATGCCGCGTAGATAGGTGGCCGCCGCGAAGCCGGCCATGTCGCCGATGACGCCACCGCCAAACGTAATGACCGTGGAGGCGCGGTCGGCGTTGGCGCGGATCAGCGCGTCGTAGATTCGCGTCACCGTCGAGAGTTGTTTGAACCGCTCGCCGTCCGCGACAAGGATCGGCTCCGAGAGCCCGGTCGCGCGAGCCAGTTGCGGCCCGTGCAGGCGCCAGACCAGCGGGCTCGATACGACGAAACGGCGCGCCGGCGCGCCGATCGCATCGAGCGTGGCGCCGAGGCGATCAATCAAGCCATCGCCGATCGTGACGGTGTAGGGACGTGACGGCGTGGAGACGTCGATCCGGACAGGGTCCATCGGATGCGGATGGTAGGATACCATCCACGTGCAGTCGGTGGATTTCCTCATCGTCGGCGGCGGTGTCGCCGGCCTTCGCGCGGCGATCGGTCTGGCGGGGTTGGGCCGCGTCCGCATTCTCACCAAAGCTGAACCAGCCGAGAGCAATACCGGCTACGCGCAGGGTGGCATTGCCGCGGCCGTCGGCGACGACGATTCGCCGTCGCTGCATGCCGCCGACACGCTTCGCGCCGGAGACGGCCTCTGCGATTCGGCGGCGGTCGCCACGCTCGTCGAGAACGGTCCGATCTACGTCCGCGAACTGCTGCAATGGGGAGCGCGGTTCGATCGCGACGGTGACGGCCGTCCCGCGCTCGCCCGCGAGGCGGCGCATAGCGTACGCCGCGTGCTGCACGCCGGTGACGCCACCGGACGGGAGATCGGCCGGGTGCTCTGGGAGCGCGTGCAGGCGCTTTCCGCCGTCGAGATCATCGATCACGCCCTCGTCACCAGCGTGATCGTCGAGGACGGACAGGCGCGCGGGCTGCGCTACTTCGACGCAGGCGGCGAAGCGCGCGAGGTGCGCGCCAACGCCACGCTGCTCGCGACAGGGGGCGCCGGCCAGCTGTTCCGCGAGACCACGAACCCCGGCGTCGCCACCGGCGACGGGATCGCGCTCGCCTTCCACGCCGGCGCGCGCGTCGTCGATCTCGAGTTCGTCCAGTTCCATCCGACGGCGCTCAAGCTGGCCGGAGCGCCGAGATTCCTGATCTCCGAGGCGCTCCGCGGCGAAGGCGCGCGACTGGTGAACGGGGACGGCGAGGCGTTCATGATCCGTCATCACCCCGACGGCGATCTCGCGCCGCGCGACATCGTGGCGCGCGGCATCGCGCGCGAATCCGAACAGACCGGTCAGCCGGTGTACCTGACGCTGGCGCATCTCGAGGCCGACTACGTGCGCGCACGGTTTCCCACCATCGCCGCGATGTGTGGGGAGGTGGGGCTCGACCTGGCCCGCGATCGCATTCCGGTCGGTCCCGCCGCGCACTACATCATGGGCGGAGTCGACGCCGACGAGTGGGCACGTACGTCCGTGCCAGGCCTGTTTGCCGCCGGCGAGGTCGCCTGCACCGGCGTCCACGGCGCCAATCGGCTCGCGAGCAATTCGCTGCTCGAGGGACTGGTGTTCGGCGCCCGCGCGGTCCTGGCGATGCCGGAGTCCCCTCGGGCAGCTGCGCTCAAGCAGGATCGCGTCATGGCTGATGGCTCAGGGCTGACGGCTCAGGATCCGCATGCCGCTGCCGATCCGCCAGATGCCCTTGGCCGTCACCCCTCAGCCATGGACAGAGAGGCGATCCGAGACCTGATGTGGAGAGCCGCCGGCTTGTTTCGGACGCGCGGCAGCCTCGCTCGAGCGGCCGGGATGCTCGAGCGTTGCAGAGCCGCGCGCCTCCCACGACGCTCGAGGGCTGGCGTCAGCGCAACTTCGTGACGGTGGCGCGGCTGATTGTCCGCGCGGCGCTGCGCCGCGAGGAAAGCCGCGGCGGTCATTTCCGCGAGGACTTCCCCGAGCGCGACGATGCGCGCTGGAAGATCCATCTTGTTGAGACCAGCGCTGCGTGAACACCAAGGACACCAAGGACACGAAGGAAGAAGGCCTGTAGAATAGCCGCTTGCCCTTGGTGCCTCTGTGTCCGTTGTGTTGATTCACCGTCGGAAGCTACCCTGATGTCGAAGAAACCCGAGAAAGAATCGTTCGTCACCGAGATCACGCCCCGCTCGCAGGATTTTTCCAAGTGGTACCTCGACGTCGTGCGCCGCGCGGAGCTCGCCGACTATTCGCCGGTCAAAGGGTGCATGGTCATCCGGCCGTACGGGTACGCGATCTGGGAGCTGATTCAGCAGGCGCTGGATCGCCGGATCAAGGCGACCGGTCACGTCAACGCCTACTTTCCGCTGTTCATTCCTGAAAGCCTCCTCAATAAGGAAGCCGAGCACGTCGAGGGCTTCGCGCCGCAGGTCGCCTACGTCACCCATGGCGGCGGTGAAGAGCTCGAGGAAAAGCTGATCGTCCGTCCCACTTCGGAAGCGATCATCGGAACGATGTACGCCAAATGGGTGCAGTCGTGGCGCGATCTGCCGATCCTGATCAATCAGTGGGCCAACGTCGTGCGATGGGAAAAAGTGACCAGGCCCTTCCTGCGCACCACCGAGTTCCTGTGGCAGGAAGGACATACGGCTCACGAGACCGACGTCGAGGCCGAGGAGGAGACGCTGAAGATCCTCCACCTTTACCGGGAAACCGTCGAAACCGAGATGGCCGTCCCGGTCGTGGAGGGCTTGAAGAGCGAGAGCGAGAAGTTCGCGGGCGCCCTGCGGACGTATTCGATCGAGGCGTTGATGGGCGACGGCCGCGCGCTGCAGGCGGGTACCTCGCACAATCTTGGTCAGAATTTCGCGAAGGCGTTCGACATCACCTTCCAGGCCCGCGACAAGTCGGTCCAGCACGTCTGGGGCACGTCGTGGGGCATGACCACGCGTCTGGTGGGCGCCGCGATCATGGTCCACGGCGACGACAGCGGCCTGGTGCTGCCGCCTCGCATTGCCCCGTACCAGGTCGTCATCGTTCCGATCGGCCGCGACAACTGGCGCGAGACGGTGCTGCCGAAAGCGCAGGAGATCCAGCGTGAGCTGGCGGCTGCCGGCATCCGCGTCACGCTCGACGCGCGCGAGGAGCGGCCAGGCTGGAAGTTCGCCGAGTGGGAATTGCGGGGCGTCCCCCTGCGCCTGGAGATCGGGCCCAAGGACATCGAGAAGTCCGCCGTCCTGATCGCGCGTCGTGATACGCGCGAAAAACAGAGCCTACCGATGGACGGCTTGCCGGCACAGTTGCTCGCGCTGCTCGACGCCATTCAACAAAACCTGCTCGATCGCGCAATGGCGTTTCGTGCCGAGCACACGCAGCGCGTCGCCAGTTACGACGAGTTCAAGCAGGTGATGGAAGGGCGTCCCGGCTTCGTCATCGCACCCTGGTGCGGATCCGCCGTCTGCGAAGCGCAGATCAAGACCGATACGCAAGCGACCATTCGCAACATGCCGCTCACACCGGCGGCGCCGTCGGGACAGTGCATCCGCTGCGACAGCCCCGCTCAGCACGCCGAAGCGTGGTTCGCAAAGAGTTACTAAGGGCGGCGACCAGCCCATAGTCCGTCCAGCGCTCCCGGCCACCGCTTGTGGATCTTTTTCACCGCGGCGTGCCGCCGGGTGAGCTGATCGCGCTTGACGATTGCCTGGAACGCCTCGGCGAGGTGTCGCCGCCACCAGTCGTCCTTCGGCCTGGCCTTGACGTGGGCCGCCGCAATCGCTTCGAGACAGGTGGCATCGCCGATGAGAGTGATCGCCGCCAGGAATTCCACCGGCAACGGGCCACGCGCGGCTTCCAGCGATTCGCGCAGGTCGTAGAGCGCCAGCCGGCTGCCGCGCTCCGCGAGCGTGACGTGTGCGGCGGCACGCGCCAGCCGCCACTGATCCCTGGCGCCGATCGGTTCCGAGCCTTCACGCACGCGCACGCGTTCGACCACTTCGACCAACGTCGGCAGCGCCGCCGTCTGTCCCGACAGTTTCAAGGCGTGCCGCACGGTCGCGGGATCGTCAGGCAGATCGCCGCGGGCGGCGCGCGTCAGGACGGCGGCGGCGTCCTCGACCACGTGTGCCGCGTCCTGGTCGTCGAGGCCAGCCTCGGTGCGAATGGTGTCGTTGGGGTCGCTCGCCAGCGAGGCCAGCACCGGCTCGATCGTCGCCGGCCCGAGATCGCGCAGCGCGCGCAATGCGGCCAGCCGGATCAGTTCCGGTCGGGTTCGATCGACCAGCACCGTGGCCAGTCGATCAACCGCGGCGGCGCCGTGGGCCCCGCGCAGATGGACGCGGGCAACGCCGATTGCCGCGCCGCCGACCGCCGGATCGAGATCGTGGAACGCGAGCGCGGCGAGAGCCGGCTCCAGCGCGCGCGGATCGCCGATCGCTTCCAGCGCGCGCCAGGCCCCTGCCCGCGCCTGGGCGTCGTCTGCGCCGGCCGCCTCGGCGATCAGCCGCTCGACTGACCGCGCGCCAAGGAGCGTGAGTCGAGCGACTGCCGTCTCTCGCGTGACCGCGCTCGCCGCGGCCAGATCCGCAATCAGTGCGTCAATTTGTTTCGAAGAAGAGACCCGGATCGCCACTGAGCCATGGTAACGGAAATGGCTCAGGCAGCCATCAGCCATCAGCCATTTCCTTACTGCACCTTGACTACGAGCGCCGCGCGTCGATTGAGCCGGCGTGTTTCTTCGCGTGAGTTGTCGAACTTGGGTGCTTCCTCGCCATAGCTGCGAGTCTCGAGGCGGCTGGCCGGCACACCTCGGGAGGTCAAGTACTCCTTCACGCTGTTGGCACGTCGATCGCCGAGCGCGAGGTTATACTCGGCGGTGCCGATGTTGCAGGTATGTCCCTCGATGACGATGTTCTTGTCGGGGTTGGCCTGCAGACGCGCGACCGCTTCGTCCAGGAGTCGGAGCGCTTCGGGCCGGAGCGTCGAGCGATCGAAGTCGAAATACACGTCCTCGAAAGTGAGCTCGACGATCGGCCTGGTGCGGACCACCTGGATCGTGACCGAGTCCGATGCCGTACCGCCCTTGCCATCGTCGACGGTAATGGTCGCCGGAACCGGCCCTTCCTGCATCGGCGCCGTCCAGACGGTCTGGCGATCGCTCGGGTTCGCGAATCGTCCGGCGGGAGCCGACCACCGGTAGGTCAGCGTGTCGCCGTCGGGATCCTGTGCGTCGCCGGTGACCGTCGAGGTGCTGCCCACCTCCACCGTGCACGGTTCGCAGCGCGCCCGGACGGTCGGCGGCCGGTTCTGCAGCGGCGGAATCGTCGGTTCAGGCGCCTGCCGCACGGGCGGGAGGTAGACGCGCACGCCGGGGTGATATCCAATCCGGAACTGCATGTCGTAGTAGTCGCCGATGACGTCCGGCTCGTCGGTGAACGAACCGGAACGCGCGCGTGTCGGGACGTTCCAGCTGACGCCGGCGCCGGCAAAAAACCCGTTTCTCGCCTGGAACGTCAAGCCGAGCGTAGCGCGTGTCACGTTCTCCGTCGCTGACGTAAGCGGTGCACGGGTCAGGTCGGTGCCGACGATCGAGGCGCCGGTGATGCCAACGGCGTCCTGCGAAGGAACCTGACCGTTCAATTCGCCGGAGATGCGGAGCACGTTGCGCGAGGGGAACGCCAGCCCCGCGCCCCAGCGGAACGCGCCGGCCGGAGCATCGATGCCGTCGGGGCTGCCTCGGAATTCGTAGCCACCGAAGGCTGATACGTCGACGAGCTTCGCCGCTTCCTTGCTGACGATGAAGTCGAGGGCGAGGTCAGCCTTGCCGCTGCTGGCGCCGGCATCCTTCTTTCCCGTCGGCAGTTTGGCGATGGCCCGGACGGCAATCGCCGCGGGCTTCTGCCGGTACTCGGACCATAGATTGAATTTCGCGCCAAGGTACAGATCGCCGAGGTTGTCGCCGCTCCAGGACTTGTTCACCAGCGGGTAGCGATCGATGATGCCGCCAAAGGTCGGGTCATTCACGAACAGCGGGCGGATGTCGCGATCGATGCGCGTGTCGACCAGAAACGATCCGAAGATCTCGGCGCGGTTCTTCACGCCGAGTGCGAAGGTGCCGGCGAAGTCGGCCACGTTGGTGTAGCCCTGGATCCAGTTCGTGCCGCGGCGATAGACGCTCGCGGACCACGTGCTGTCGCCCAGCACTTCGCCCGTCGGCACGTACCAGATGCCAGTGTCGCCGAAGAACGTCGTCGTCGCCGGTCGCGTGTTCTTGTCGGCTGGCGTCGCGACGTCGGGCGCCTCGCTGACCGGGGCCGGCGTCTGGGCCAGGGCCGCTGTGGGCAGGAGCGCCAGCACGGCGGCCAGCAGCAAAGAACGTGGAGCGATGGTCATCGGCCGTCCCTCCGGGTACGAGCAAAAGCAGCTCAGCCATGATAGCACGGCTGAGCTGTACTCGAACTCAATCAACGACTTGCGGGACTAGCTGACGCTGTCTTTGGGTGCGCGCAGGCGCTTGGGTCCGACCACCCACGCGATGACGATACTCAAAACGTAGAGTCCCACCATCGGGGCGGCAAAGATGGTCTGCGTCATCATGTCGCCGGTCGGAGTGATCACCGCGGCAACGACGAAGATGATCAGAAACGCGTACTTGAAGTTGCTGAGCAGGAACCACGCGGTGATCATCCGCATCTTGGCCAGGAAGAACACGACGGTCGGCATCTGAAAGACGATGCCCATGCCGAGCAGCATCTTGGTGTAGAGCCCGAACACATCGTCGAGCCTGGGCATGAAAGCCAGGTCCGGCGTGTTGAAGCTGGCGAAGAACGCCATCATGAACGGAAACGCGATGTAGTGATTGAACGCCGCGCCCAGCACGAAGCCGATCGTGGTGAACAGCACGAACGGAATGGCGAGGCGCTTCTCGTTCGAGTACAGACCCGGCGCGATGAACATCCACACCTGATACATGATGAACGGCGCCGCCAGCACGACGCCGATGATCAGGGCGATCTGGACGTAGAGCGAGAACGCTTCGCCCGGCTCGGTGTAGATCATCTTCACGCCCGGGGGCAGCGCTCCCCGCGTCGGCGCCAGGATGAAGTCGACGATGCGATTGATGAACCCGAAGCCAACGACGACGCACACCGCAATGGCAATCGCGGAGTTGACGATACGCTTCCGGAGCTCGTCGAGATGCTCCAGAAACGACATCTTTCCGGCGGCGGAACTGTCGTCGTCTTCGTCCGGAGGGAGAGGCAAAGCCGCCGACTGGGGGCTCGGAAACGGCACGAGGGCCATGACGGGCGCTTACGCGCTCTGGTCGACGTTCCGCGCTGGAACGGTCTCTTCGGTCTGCGCGGCGGCAGCCGCGGGCGTGGCCGGCGCCTTCGCTGCGTCAATCGTCGAGCGCTGCTCTTCGAGGCGGATTTCCTCTTCGAGCGTGCTCTTGAGCTCGTTGGACGCCTTCTTGAACTCGGCGATGCTCTTGCCGAGTGAACGTCCCAGTTCGGGCAGCTTGCGGGGTCCGAAAATGATCAGAGCGATCACGAAGATAATGATCAGCTCGGGCATTCCAATGGAACCAAACATGTGACTCCTACTTTCCCAAAACCCGCGGCGGGACGGCTGTCGTCATTATAGAAACGGCATCGCAACGGGTCAAGAAGTTCCGGGGATTGTGGATGCCCAGAAGTCGTTGCCCGTAAGGAAGTTATCTGCTAGGGTATGATCATGCGACGCTACCGTCCTCTGCCCGCCGTGCTCTTCGCCATCTTGGTCTCCGCGCTCGTCGGCGGGCTGTTCGGACGCAGCGCGCTCGCGACCGACGACAAGGTTCCCGAACACTACCGCGCATTCACCGCCGCGTTGAACGCGATCGAGACCACGTATATCGACAGTGTCGACTCCGACACTGTCGTGTACAGCGCCGTGCGCGGGATGCTCGGGACACTCGATCCCCATTCGAGTTTCTTCAGCCCGAAGGAGTACGCGCAGATGCGCGAGCGGCAGGAAGGCCGCTACTACGGCATCGGCGTGTCGATCCAGGCCATCGACGGCGACATCACCGCGATGCAGGTGTTCGAACAGTCGCCGGCCTATAAGAAGGGTATACGCCGCGGCGACGTTCTCGCCAACGTCGAAGGCGAGGACACCAAGGGCTGGACGGTCGATCAGGCGATGCGCAAGCTGCGCGGACAGAAGGGCACCGAGGTCGGCGTCGGCGTCCGGCGGCGCGGTTATCCGGAAATGATCAAGTTCGCGCTGGTGCGCGACGAGGTCTACATTCCGACCGTGCCGGCCTACTTCATGATCGACGACACCACCGGCTACATCCGGATGCAGGACTTCGGTGAAAACACCGATCGCGACGTCAGGCATGCGCTGCGCGATCTGTCGTCGAAGGGCATGAAGCGGCTGCTGTTCGACATCCGGGGCAATCCCGGCGGGCCGCTCGATCAAGCCATCAAGGTCTCGAACGAGTTCCTGCCCAAGGGCAAGATGATCGTGTACACGCGCGGACGTGTGCCGAACTCGGATCAGGACTATCGGGCCACGGAAGACAGCGAGTTCACCGACATCCCGATCGTGGCACTGGTCAATCGGAACAGCGCGAGCGCCGCGGAGATCGTGTCGGGGGCGCTGCAGGATCACGATCGCGCGTATCTGGTCGGCGAGACAACGTTCGGCAAGGCGCTGGTGCAGTCGGTGTACCGTATCAGCGGCGGGGCCGGGCTCGCCCTCACCACGGCGCACTATTACACACCGTCGGGCCGCATCATCCAGCGCCCGTGGGATGCGAGCTTCGACGAGTATCTCAGCTACACACTCCGCGATCAGGACGCCAACAAACCGCACAACGCCAGCGATCTGAAACATACCGACTCGGGCCGCCCGGTCTACGCCGGCGGCGGCATCGAGCCCGACAAGCGCGTCGCCGGCCCGCTCGAGGGATTCAACCCGGGGCGGTTCGGGCGATCGCTGGTCGCGCGCGGCGAGTTCCCGAACTACGCGCAGAAGTACGCCGCAGAAGGGGACACGCGCATCACCCAGCAGTCGACCAATCGCAAGCTGGTCGCTCGCAACTTCGTGGTCGACGACGCCATGGTGGCCGATTTCCGCGAGCAGCTGAAGGCCGACCGGGTGAAGATCGACGAAGAGGCGTTCCAGAAAGACCTCGTCTACATCAAGGCGATGATTCGTTTCGAGATCGACAACGCGGTGTTCGGCATCGCCGACGCGCGTCGCCACATGATCATGGTCGATCCGCAGGCGCAGGCCGCGCTCACGATGTTCGGTGAGGCGCAGAAACTCACTGAGCTCAGCAAGGGCGGCAAGGTCAAGGCGAATTAGGGTCCGATCTCGATTCCGCGGTCGACGGAGTCTCGAACGCGAAAATCGAGATGATCGGCTTCGGGCAAGCGACCACAACTTGTGGGGTCGCAGTTTACGCTTGCCCCTATAGCTAGGCGTTGTTAGACTGACGACCGTCTGGCCCCGGGGCCGCCTTCCTCCGTCCTGGAAGGCGAGAGTGGGCCTGAGAATCGGTCGTTTTGCCAGGTCGCATCCCAGCCAACCGTCACATAGCACGGCGTTGCCGCATGCCGAGTGCAGCGTGCAGATTCAATCTGCACTCTGGATTCAGCACTCGGCACTGTCAGGGTATCCCTTCATGCGCCTCGAACGCCTAGAGATCAACGGCTTCAAATCGTTTTCGGATCGCTCGGAACTCGCCTTCGACAAGGGCGTCACAGCGATTGTGGGGCCCAATGGCTGCGGCAAGAGCAACGTGGCCGACGCCATTACCTGGGTGATGGGCGAGCAGAGCGCCAAGAGCTTGCGCGGCGACAAGATGGAGGACGTGATCTTCAGCGGCAGCGATGCGCGCAAGCCGACCGCGGCGGCTGAAGTTCGGTTGCGCTTCAGCGGCTTCCTGAAGACCGTCAGCGGCCCCGCGTTTCCGTCCGAGTCGGGCCTCGAACCGGTCGCCAGCAACGGTCACGCCGACGGGAATGGCAACGGCCATCCTCACGGACACGGCAACGGGCATGGCAACGGACGTCACACCGCGGGCGCGGGCAACGGCAACGGTTCGAGCATGGCGGACGTCGCCGGCATCAACGAGATCATCCAGTCGGTCGCGCGCGAAATCGAGGTGACGCGGCGCCTCTACCGCTCGGGCGAGAGCGAATACCTGATCGACGGCGCGCTGTGCCGACTGCGCGACGTCCACGATCTGCTGATGGACACCGGGCTCGGCGCCAAGAACTACGCGATCATCGAGCAGGGCAAGATCGGGATGATCCTCAGCTCCCGGCCGACCGATCGGCGCCAGCTGATCGAAGAGGCGGCCGGCGTTACGAAATACAAGGCCCGGCGCCGCACCGCGGAGCTCAAGCTCGAGGCGGCCCAGCAGAACCTGACGCGCATCGACGACATCGTCTTCGAAGTCGAGAAGCAGCGCGGGACCCTGAAGCGCCAGGCTGGCAAGGCCAGGCGCTACCAGCGTCTTCGCGACGAGCTGCGCCGCTGGGAGAAAGTGCTGTTCGCACGAAAATACCATCAGCTCGCCGACACCATCGAATCCGCGCGGACCCGCCTGGCCGAGGCGCGTGAGCGCGAGGCGGTGTCAGCCGGCCGCGTCGGCGAAGTCGACGCCACTCTCGGACGGCTGCGGATCGAGCTGCTCGAAGCCGAGGCGCGCTCGACTCAATCGCGCGAGGCCGCCCACGCGCGCGAGCTGGCGATCACCCGCCTCGAGCAGCAGATTGCCTTCGATCGTGAGCAGGTGCAGGCACTGGAGGGACGAACGGCGGGCGTTGCGGCGGAGCTCGAGGGGCTGGAGGCTCGCCGCGAGCCGGCGCGCCAGGCCCTGGCTGGCCGCCGCAATGCGGGCGCGGAAGCCAACGCCGACCGCGATCGTGCCGCGGCCGCGCTGGTTTCCGAATCGGACGCCTACGATGTCGCACACCGCGAGCTCGAGGGGCTGGAGGCCGACGTCGAAGCGGCGCGCGGCGAGGTGTTCTCCGCGCTCAACTCGGCGACCGCTCTCCGCCATGCGCTCGAGCATGCGGCGGCCGCGCATGATCGCGTCGGCGACGCATTGTCGAAGTTGGACATCGAAGCCGGCGACGTCCGGATCGAGTCCGAACGCGCGGCGGGGGAGCGCCTGGCCGCCGCCGAGGGACTTCGTCGCGCCCACGGCGCCATCGAGGCGACACGGATTGCGCGCGCCGCCCGGGAGTCCGAGCTGGCCAGCGCACGGATTGAACACGAATGGCGGTCACGATCGGTGCGCGCCCGTGAGCATGAACTCGCCGGGCTCGAGGCACGGCTGACCTCGCTCGAGGAGCTCGACGCCTCGCGCGCCGGTTATGGCGACGCGGCGCGAACCGTTCTGGTGCAGGCCAATGGCCAGGTCAACCAGCAGGGCGCCATCGCTGACTATCTCGAGGTGCAGGCGGGCTATGAGCGCGCCGTCGAGGCGTGCCTCGGCGATCTCCTCCAGCACGTCGTCGTCGAGCGGGCCGAGCACGCCGCCGCCGGCTTTCAGCTGGTTCGGGAAGCAGGGGCGGGGCGCTGCGGTTTTCTCGTGACCGCAGCGGCGGCGGCACCGGTCGCCGCGGGGGCCTTCCACGCGTCGATGAGCGTCACCGGAGAGGTGTCGGACGCGCCGCGCGGCATTTCGAGCCCATCGCTGCCGCACGGTGTCGTCGCGTTGTCCTCCGTCGTGCGGGTCAATGGACCATTCGCGGAGGCGATTCGACAAGCTGTCGGCGAGGCAGGGATCGCGACTTCGTACGACTGCGCGGCATCGGCCAGCCGGCTGACACCGTTGCCGATCACCACGCTCGACGGCGACGTCTTCCACGGCCCGCACCTGGTGTCCGGGGGCGGGCGCGCCGAATCGCGCGGCATCCTCGAGACCAAGCGCGAAATCAAGGAATTGCGCGATCGCATCGGCGCCGACCGTGAGGCGCTGATGCGGCTGGCGCAGGAGACGGCCGAGCTCGAGGGCAGCATCGCCCAGGCGTCCAGCACCATCGCCGCCTTGCATGCCGAGCACCACAAGCAGGACAAGGCGGTGGTCGGCTTCGACGCCCAGCTCCAGCACGCGACCGATGAGGAACTTCGGCTCGCGCAGAAGGCGGAGCAGCTCTCGCGCGAAAAGCACCAGGCGGAAGAGGAGCGCCACACGCTCGACGGCCGTCAGGAAGAGGCGCGCGCGTCGATTGCGCGACTCGAAGACGCGCAGCGCGACGCCGACGAGCGCCTGACCGTCGCCCAGCGCCGGCTGTTCGAGGCGCGCGAGGGGGCCGAAGAGCTGAACCGGCGCGCGGCCGAAGCCGGCGCGGCGCACGCGGCGCTGGTCGAGCGCGCGTCGGCGCTCGCGATCGAGGTGCTGCGGCTGGAGGAGGCCGGCGCCGAACTCGAAGAACGAGCGTCCGCGCTCGGCGCCGAACTGGACGAGACGCGGCGCCGCAGGGAGGAACTGCGGACGGCGATTGCCGAAGGTGACGTCCGCCTCGACGCCGACGTGCGCGAGCTCGACACCCTGCGGGCGGCCGTCACCAGTACCCGGCGAGGCTGTGGCAGACCTGCGCGGCCGCGCCGACGATCTGGAGGCGACGATCAAGGAGGCACGCCTCGCCCTCGATGCGACCCGCGCCGTAGTATCGGAGCTCGACGTCGCCCGCGCCACCGCCCAGGCCGAACTCTCGCACCTGGCGCACACCTGTGAGGACGCTGTCAACGCGACGATCGATGAGGTCGTCGTCGAGGTCGATCAGCTGGAGCGTGACGGGCACGCGGTCCCTGACGCCGACGTCATCTTCGCCGAGGAGCAGGACGAGGACCGCGAAGTCGACAGTCGTCAGTCGTCAGTCGGCAGTCTCGAGTCTTCAGTCTCCAGCCCGACTGATGACTTGCGACTAGCGACTGCGGCATCGGCGAGGCGAACCGTTTCCGCCGAAGAAGCGATCACGGCACTGCGCGGCAAGATCGATCGCCTGGGACCGGTCAACATGATGGCGATCGATCAGTTCGATGAGCTCGAGACGCGCCATCTGTTCCTCACCACGCAGCGCCGCGACCTGACCGAGTCGATCGCCCAGACCGGTGAAGCGATCAAGCGCATCGATGAAACGACGCGCACGCGTTTTGTCGAGGCATTCGCAGCCATCAACGCCAATTTTCAACACACCTTCAGCACGCTGTTCGGCGGCGGGCGCGCCGGCCTCACTCTGCTCGACGAGAACGATCCGCTCGAGAGCGGCATCGAGATCATCGCGCAGCCACCCGGCAAGCGGCTTCAGAGCGTGCAGCTGCTGTCGGGCGGCGAGAAGGCGCTGACCGCCATCGCGTTGATGTTTGGCATGTTCAAGTTCAAACCGAGCCCGTTCTGCGTGCTCGACGAGATCGACGCGCCGCTCGACGACGCCAACATCGGCAGATTCGTCGAGATGCTGCGCGGCATGCAGCAGCATACCCAGTTCATCATCATCACGCACAGCCGCAAGACCATGGCAATCGCCGACCGGCTGTATGGCGTCACGATGGAAGAGCCGGGCGTGTCCAAGCTGATTTCCGTCCAGTTGAACTGAGGGTCCCTCCCTCGCGTAATGTAGGGGAGGAGGTTCCCCCGATGGATGCAGTCCAATACGAACAAGGGGCCGTGCCCCTTGTTCGCGTCTCTCGGTTGAAAAAAGCGTCCGGCCCCTTCTTGCTGTTGGCGCTGGTCACCTTGATGGCCGGCTGCGACGTGTCGCTGGGCAACCTGACGGCGCGAGCCACCGACGAGTGGACCCACACCTATCCGTTGACCGCCGGCGGAGAAATCCGCATCGTCAACACCAATGGCCGGATCGATGTCGAGGGGGTTGAAGGATCGACGGTGGAAGTGCGCGCCGAGCGGATCGCGCGTGGCGCGACCGACACGGCCGCGCGGGAGCTGCTGCCGCGGATTGTGATCAAGGAAGAGGTCAAGCCCGACCGCATCACCCTCGAAACCGAACGTATCGGCGGCATCATGATCGGCGCCGGCTTCGAAGTGCGCTATCACGTGCGCGCCCCCAGGAGCGCCCTCGTCAACATGACGAACACCAATGGCCAGGTCGTCCTCAACGCCCTGGCCGGAAAGGTGGTGGCGCACACAACCAACGGCGCCGTGAAAGGTACCAATCTGTCGGGCGGCGTCGATGGCCAATCGACCAATGGCAGCGTGACGATCGATATGGCGTCGGTCGGTTCCGACCGGATCTCACTGGAAACCACCAACGGCAGCGTGACCCTCATGCTCCCGGAAAACGCCAAGGCGAGCGTGTCGGCGTCGGTCACCAATGGCGGCATCAACGTCGGCTCGCTCGACAATTTCGACGTCACCGAGAAGGCCCGGCGGCATCTCGAAGGCAGGCTGAATGGCGGTGGTACGTCGGTGGAGCTCCACACCACGAACGGCAGCATCCGCCTGCGGTCGAGGGATACCGTCAACACCAGCACCGATGCCAACGCGATTGAAAAAGCCGACCAGGGCGACAAAGATTTCAAGGACGGCAAGGAAAAGAAAGACAAGGAACGCTGAGAGCGCAGAGGTGCGGTGAACGAGGACAAGGCCAGCCGATATCACCGCCTGAAACGCCAGGCCGGCATCGCGTCGGTCATCTGGGGCGTCCTGTTGCTTGGCGGGTTGACCGCGAGCGGTTGGAGCGCCGCTCTTCGCGGCGCGGCTGAAGCGCTCGCCGGCCGCGCTGTCCCATCATCGTGGGGCACCGTGGCGACGGTCCTGTTCTTCGTCGCTTTCCTGTCATGCCTCAACGAACTTGCCGGGCTGCCGCTGGCCTTCTATAGCGGTTTCTACCTCGAGCGGCAGTACGAACTATCGAAGGAAACGCTCGGGCGATGGCTGGCCGATCAGGCCAAGTCGTTTGCCATCGGCCTGATCCTCGCCGCAGTCGCTGGGGAAATCCTCTACGCGTTCATCCGCCTCTCGCCGGATCGCTGGTGGCTGACCGCCGGATTGACGTTCACGCTGCTCATCGTCGGCATGACCAACCTCGCACCGGTCCTGCTTCTGCCGATCTTCTACTCGGTCAAGCCACTCGGTCGCGAGACGCTGCGCGTCCGGCTGCTGGCACTCGCCGAGCGCGCCGGAGCGCGCGTGCTCGGCGCCTACGAGTGGGGCCTTGGAGAAAAAACGAAGAAGGCGAACGCGGCCCTCGCCGGCCTTGGCGGTACACGGCGGATTCTCGTTTCCGACACGATGCTGGCCGAGTTCTCCGATGACGAGATCGAGGTGGTGCTCGCGCACGAGCTCGCGCACCACGTGCACGGCGATATCTGGAAGGGCATCGCGTTCGAGAGCGCGCTGATCGTCTCAGGCTTCTATCTCGCGTCGGCCGTCTTGCGCGCGCTGTCCGGGCCGGCCGGCCTGCGCGGAGTGGACGACGTCGCTGGCCTGCCGCTGCTGCTGCTGGCCGCCGGGGCGGTGTCGCTGCTGATGGTGCCTGCGGCGCACGCGATGTCCCGCGGCTTCGAGCGCGAAGCCGATCGCTTCGCCCTCAGCCTCACGCGCAATCCCGGCGCCTTCATTTCCGCGATGCGCCGACTCGGCGCGCAGAACCTCGCCGAAGAGAGCCCCTCGAAGCTCGTGCAGCTGCTGTTCTACAGCCATCCCCCGGTTCGCGATCGCATCGCCGCGGCCCAGGTGTTCAAGACCTAGTTGAGCCGTTGCGTTGTCATTTCTCGCATCCCTGTACGGAGGCGAGAATGAGAAAACTGTGTGCGACCGGGCTCGTGCTGGCCACGGCTTGGCAGCCCCTGTCCGCAGCCGGCCCGTTGGAGCGTGCGATCTCGCGTGAAGCATCACGCCTGGCGCGAGAGTCGGGCGGCGAGCCCGATCGGTCGCTCTGGCAGGCGATGAGTCGCCTCGAGCCAGGCACCATGATTGTCATTACGACTGCGGATGCCCTCGTCACGGGGGCCTTCGAATCGACCGACGCGACGACGATTGCCGTGAGCAAGGACGGCGCGGTCCAGCGCGTCAGCTGGGACGATGTCCTGATGATCGAGAGTCGTGTGCGCCGCGGATCGGCGCTTGCGGCTGCGCTCGGAGCGACCGGGGGACTGTGGCTCGGCTCAGGACTGGCGGTGGGAATCGGCTTCAATGTGCGATGCCAGCCGAACTGCAGCGGAGTCGAGGCGGCGATGGCCGGGTTGGTCATCGGCCTTCCAATTGCGGCGGGGTATGGCGCCTGGCGCGGCACCAGTCGCGTGGCCGAAGAGGTCGTCTATCGACGGCCTCTTCAGCCGTGATCACGCGGCGATATTGCCCTCAGTAATTGCTGCCAGCGGTGGCGGCTCGCAGGTGGATGGTCCGGCGGCCGACTGCGGGGCCGCTGGCCGTCGGAGCTCGGCGATGTGGTGCGACACGTGCTGTTGTTCGAACGCCATCAGCGCTGCGTACATCAGGGTGTTGACCGCCAGATGTCGTTCACGGCGGCTCAGCCAGGCAGCTGCATTGTATGCGCCACACACCGCAGCGACGGCCAAAGCCAGCGCGTGAACGCCGAGCTTCCGCTCTTCGCAGTTGCCGCATTTCAGGACTTTGAGGTCCACCGTCATACGGTCGAGTGATTGCAACAGACGTACCTGATAGCGCGCCGACGTCCTTGTCGAGGCGGTGCCGGTCACCGTATCGCTGACGATTTGACCAGATAGAGATCCCGCCGCCCGTCGCTGCTGATGTGGTCGAGGGGGAGCTGCTGCACGAATGCTCTCAGCGCCGACGAGGCCGCCTCTCGATTGACGACCAGATAGTGGCACGGGCTCGCGTCTGCCAGACCAGGGTCAGTACCGGAACGCCCATCCGACAGGCGAAGAAGAGTTCCCACGATCGGCATGTCCTCGTATCGCCGTGCCGCCTGCGCCGGCATGCGACCGATGTAACCGCCCACCACTGGGTGTTCGTGCAGGGTTGCGTCGTACAACACCCGGCGCTCCTGCGATCCAGTGCCCACACTCAAGCCATCGCCGATTCCCAGAGGCACCTCGCAGACCGCGCCGGGCGGCTCGGCCCTGAGCGTCTGGTAGACGTCGGGACGATCGAGCCGGGTGAGTGGGATCGGCGAGTCCCAATACTCGAATGCAATGACGGCAATGAGGAGCCATTGCACCAGCGCGCTGCGTCGCCAGGCCGGGGCTGCGGCCAGTTCGGTGCCCGCGAGCAACGCCAGCGCCAGGAACACCCCGATCATGGCCCGTCCCGGGATCCGCGCGTTCGCGACAAACGGGACGTATCGCAGCAGGATCTCCGGCAGCTTCAGGCCGGTGTCGAATCCAGCAATCGTGAGAGTCGGTCCGAGCGCCCACAAAACAAAGGCAGCCGCGACGATCCGCCATAGGCGAACATCGGCGGGCTGCTCGCTCCTCGCGAAGCTGCGCCAGAGCAGCAGCACGGGAACGAGGCCCAGCCAGCCGACGGCCTCGATTGGATCCCGATGTGTCCAGGCCGACGCGATCGTCGCCGTCTGCAGCCAGGGATGATGCGGCGGACCGAGCAGCGGCGCGATCAGGTCCACGCCGTGAGGGGCGCTGCGCCACTGGTACGCCGGCGTCACGTACTCGCGGTGCGCGACGAGCAGAGCAGCCTGCCATAACAAGGGAGCGGCGCCGACCACGAACACGACGGCGATCCATGCGCCGACCGCGGCGGCGCGGCGAGCGCGTGCTCTCGGCATCTCTACCCAGGTCAGCACAGGCCGCCACAGACACGCAGCGTACAGCGCTGCGCCGATCCAGATGCCCGTGAGCACGTTCTGGGGCGTTCGGGCGGATATCGTGGTGCCCAGCACCGCGCTTCCCCCGCCGGTTACGACGATCCACACGGCGATCGCGGTCAGCAGGATCATCGTCGCTGCCACAGCGCGCCGGATCCACAGGATAGTTGGCGTGCGCGTTCTCGACTGCCAGCCAACGGCCGTCCACTCGAGCCACGCGATCAGATACACCGCGAGGAGAAATGCGAGGTAGACGACGTAGTAGTAGGCCGTGTATGCGGTGGCGACCAGGATCAGGCCGGCAGCGACAGCCCAGCGCGTCGCTCCCGACAGCGTCGCACGCCGCACCAGCAGCGCAAACAGTGGCAGCAACCAGGCGGCGACCAGGTCGAAGTGTCCGAGCAGGTGCGCTGCCAGATACGGCGACAGCCCGAAGATTACGCCGGCCAGGATCGCCGCGCGGCGGTGTGACGTGATGTCCCAGGCCAAGGCGTAGGCGCTCGCCATGTTCGCCCACACATAAGCCAGCAGCAGCAGATTCTGCGCGGTGACCGGCGAGGCCGTCTTCAGGAGCGTCGCGGCCACCAGCGCCGGCAGCGCAGTGTGAGGATGATCGACGATCGTGGTGCCGAAGGGAAAAAAGAGATAGGTGGTATGGAAGTAGCCGAGGCCAGGCGTTGCCAGGACGTGACGCATCCACCACAAATTCCAGACGAAGCTGTAATTGTCGCCCGGTCGACCGGGTAGCGCATCCCGCAGATGAGCCGCGAGCGGCCAGGTCCAGGCGATTGCGAGCGCGGCGAACAACGCCAACGGTCCCGCGTGGAGCCTTAGAGCACCGCGCAGGCGAAGCCCTCCACTGGCTCTACGGCCGGGGCTTAACGATCAGGACGCCGCGCATCTGACGGCAGCCGTCCTCGTCCTTGAGATTGCAGTAGTACTGGAAGGTGCCGGCGCGATCGGCGCGGAATTCGAACTTCACCGGATGTGCTGGTCCTACACGCTTGGCGATCCGGTAGTCGTCGATTGTGAGGCTGTGCGCGATGTCGGAGGTTCTGAGTTCGATCGTCACGAGATCGTCCTGATTGACTTCGATCTTCGCCGGCTCGAACGCGTAGCGGTGCGCGTTGACGCTGAACCACTTGGCGGTGGGACCCTGGGCTTGCGCGGTGATGGCCGCCGTACCGGCGACGATGGCGAGCAGAAGGTGCGGAATGCGAAACCTCACGGCGGGCTGATTGTACGACGAACCAGCCCATCATTCGGCTTGGAAGAAAGACCGCCGCGGAAGCGCCGGCGGTCCCGACAAGAGGCGACCCTACGACTTGTTCGCTGCCTCTTCCTGGAGCAGAGCCTTGCGGCTCAGGCGAATTTTGCCGGTCGGGTCGATATTGATGACCTTCACCAGCAATTGCTCGCCCTCTTTCAGCTCATCGCGCACGTCCTTCACGCGATGATTCGCGATCTCCGAGACGTGGAGCAGACCATCGGTCCCTGGCATGATTTCGACGAACGCGCCGAAATCGGTGATGCGCTGCACTTTGCCCATGTAGGTCTTGTTGAGCTCTGGTGTTGCGGTGAGCTCCTGGATGATCGAGATCGCCTTTTGTGCCGAGGCGCCGTCGGCCGACGCGACGTTGACGCGCCCGTCGTCCTCGACGTCGATCTTCACTCCGGTCCGCTCGATGATGCTGCGGATCATCTTGCCGCCGGGGCCGATGACGTCGCGGATCTTGTCGACCGGTATCCGGATGGTGACGATGCGGGGCGCAAACAGCGAGATGTTCTGCCGCGCGCCGGGCAGCGCTTCCTTCATCTTGCCGAGGATGTGCAGCCGGCCGTTGCGCGCTTGATCGAGCGCCTTGCGCATCACTTCTGTGGTGATGCCGCCGATCTTGATGTCCATCTGCAGCGCGGTGATGCCGTCGGCGGTGCCGGCGACCTTGAAGTCCATGTCGCCATAATGGTCTTCGGCGCCGGCAATGTCGGACAGCACGGCGTACTTGCCGGTCTTCTCGTCCATGACCAGCCCCATCGCGATGCCGGCGACCGCCTTGCTGATGGGCACGCCGGCGTCCATCATCGCGAGCGATCCGCCACACACCGACGCCATCGACGACGAGCCGTTCGACTCGAGGATGTCGGACACGATCCGCACGGTGTAGGGAAAGTCTGCTTCAGCCGGCATCAGCGACGTCAGTGAACGTTCCGCGAGCGCGCCGTGACCAATCTCGCGCCGGCCCGGGCCGGTCATGCGGCCGGTTTCGCCAACCGAAAAAGGCGGGAAATTGTAGTGAAGCAGGAAACTCTTCCATGTCTCGCCTTCGAAGCTCTCGATCTTCTGCGCATCGTCGGCTGTGCCAAGCGTGCAGGTGACCAGCGCCTGGGTTTCACCGCGGGTGAACACCGCCGAACCGTGCGTGCGCGGCAGGACGCCGGTCTCGATCCAGATGTTGCGGATCTCGTCGAATTTCCGGCCGTCGAGGCGGACGCCGTTGGTGAGCACCTCCTCGCGAAGCACCTTCTCCTTCAGCTCCTTGAAGATGGCCTTCGCATCAGACTTCTTCTCGGCCTCGGTTTCCGGGAGGTCGGCGATCAGGTTCCTCAGCGTCAGGTCGACGGTTTCATAGTTCTCGAGCTTCTCGCGGATCCGCATCGCCTTGGCCAGCGGCGCAAACACCTTGCCTTCGATCTCCTTGTAGAAGTCGGCGGCAATCTCCTTCCTGGCGACCGTCAGCTTCTTCTTGCCCGCTTCACGGGCGAGGTCGTCGATGACCGCCACGATCTGCTTGATCGCCACGTGCGCCGCGTCGAGCGCGGTCACCACCTGCTCCTCGCTGACTTCCTTGGCGCCGGCCTCGACCATCACCAGCCCGTCCTTGCTGCCGACGACGATGAGGTCCAGCTTGCTCTCTTTGCGCTGCAGGAAGGTGGGGTTGACCACGTAGTGGCCATCGACCAGACCCATGCGAACCGCGGCGACGGTCTTCTGGAACGGAATGTCGGACAGGGCGAGCGCCACCGACGCGCCGGTGATCGCCATCACGTCGGTGTCGTTCTCCTGATCGGCGGAGAGCACGAGGCCGATGATCTGCGTCTCGAAGCGCCAGCCCTCCGGAAACAGTGGACGGGTCGGACGATCGATCATCCGGCTCGTCAGCACTTCTTTCTCTGACGGTTTGCCCTCGCGCTTGAAGAAGCCGCCGGGGATGCGTCCGGACGCGTAGGTGTATTCGCGATAGTCGACCGTCAGCGGGAGGAAATCGATCCCTTCGCGCGGGTTGGCGGAGTGGCAGGCGGTGACCAGCACCACCGAATCGCCGAGGCGGACGATGACCGAGCCGTGCGCCTGCTTCGCGAGCTTGCCGGTTTCGAAACGGAGAATATTCTGTCCAACGGAGAGTTCACGCGTATGCATTAGTTACAACTTGGCAATGAGAACTGAGAACGAGAACTCGGTTGTGAGTTCTGGGTTCCAAGTTCTGAGTTCCCGAAAGGTTCACTTGCGGATGTTCAGGCGCTTGATGAGGTCGGAATAGCGGTGCGCATCCTTGCCTTTGAGGTAGTCGAGCAGACGCCGGCGCTTGCCGACCAGCATCAGCAACCCGCGGCGGGAGTGATGGTCTTTGGCGTGGGTCTTGAAATGCTCGGTGAGGTAATTGATGCGTTCGCTGAGAATGGCGACCTGGACTTCGGGAGATCCGGTGTCGGCGTCGTGTGTCTTGTAGGAGCCAATCAGTTCCGTTTTGCGGTCTTTGCTGAGCACCTGGCGTGTCCTCCACGAACGTTCCAGGACACGCCTTGTTAAGCCGTAGACCCGGGCACGCCGTATAAGCCTGAAAGTTCGTTAGTCGAGCAAGATCAACATGTTACATCAGAACAACGGAGGGATGCAAAGCTCCGCCCGACGGAGTGGGCCGCCCGATGGCCACGAGTTCTCCGTGGGGGTCGAGGAGGCGCACGAGCGGTTCGACACGCTGACCGGAGCCGGGCCCACTCATCGACGAGGCATGCGCGACGTCTCGCGGCCCGATGTCGCGACCGTGCCGAACCCGGTCGGCGCCTTCAATCGTGAGCACCATGGCGGGAAGGCTCGGCAGCATGCCTCTGAGCGGGACCAGGGCAGCAGCGGCACGTTGCGGGTCGCGCTCGGCGGTCTCGAGGTCGATGGCCACGTCCAGGCCAAAATCGCCGCTGCAGGTCCGTCGCAGCGCGGCGAGATGAGCCCCGATGCCGAGGCGTTCCCCGAGGTCGTGCGCGAGCGAGCGAACATAGAACCCGGCCGAGCAGTGCATCCGCAGCGTCACCGTCTCGTCTCCTAGCGCGACGATGTCGAGGCTGTGCGTGGTGACGCTGACGGCAGCGGGAAGAGCGGGAAGGGCGGGAGCGTCGAATTCATCGCGCCGAGCCTTCAGCCGGGCGCTCGCGCGCTCGCGCGCCAGTCGGTAGCTCCGCCGGCCATCAACCTTCTTGGCCGAGAACGCGGGCGGCTGCTGCAGGAAGGTCCCGCGGAACGCGGCGAGCGCAGCTTCGATCGCATCGCGCGAGGGCATGGGGCGCGGGCTGGCCGCGCCGATCGGCACGCCCTGCGCATCCGCGGTGTCGGTGGCGAACCCGAACCGGACGACCGCGTCGTACGACTTGTCGCTCGCGCTGATGAAGTTCGCGAGCCGCGTCGCCTTGCCGACGACCAGCAGCAGCACCCCGGTTGCCATCGGATCCAGCGTTCCGGTGTGGCCCATCCGCTTCTCGCGGAGGGCGCGGCGCAGCCGCGCCACCACGTCATGCGAAGTGGGACCCGACGGCTTGTCAACGACCAGCAGGCCGTCCATCAATCGCGCTTTCGATCTTCTCGACCAGCGCCTTCTGCAGCTCTTCGATCGGGCCCTTGATCGTGCAGCCTGAGGCGTTCTTGTGTCCGCCGCCGCCGTACTCCTTGGCGATGACATTGATGTCGACTTCGCCCTTGGAGCGCAGGCTGACGCGGTACTGGTCGCCTTTCTCCTGCTTGAAGAAGACCACCGCCTCGATCTCCTTCACGGTCAGCGGTAGATTGACGAGCCCTTCGGTATCCTCGTAGGTGCCGCCGGCGGCGCGCGCCATCTCGTGATCGACGTAGACGATGGCGATGCGGCCGGTCTGGTCGATCTGCATCGCGCCGAGCACCGCGCCAAACAGCTTCAGCCGTCCCATGTTGTTGCTGTCGTAGACGTTGCGCGCCACCAGCACCGGATCAATCCCGGCCACCATGCACTCGCGGCAGATCTCGAACGTGCGCGGCGAGATGCTCGAGTAGTGAAACGAGCCGGTGTCGGTGAGGATGGCCAGGTAGACGTGGGTCGCGATCTCCCTGGTCAGCGGCACGCCGAGTGCGCGCACCAGGTCATAGACCATTTCCGCACAGGCGGCGGCGCTGGCATCGAACCAGTTGATCTGGCCGTAAGCGGTGTTGCCGGGGTGATGGTCGATGTTGATCACGAAGAAGCGCTCGAAACCGCTCACGCCGGTGCGTTTGAGGTCGCCGCACTCCATGATGATCGCGGCGTCGAATTCCTCCGTCACGCCCGGCGCGATGCGGATGTCGGCCACGCCCGGAAACGCCATCAGCGGCGGCGGCGCGGGGTCGGCGTTGACCACCGTGGCGTCCTTGCCCATCGTCCACAGCGCGTAGGCCATGGCCAGCTGCGACCCGATGGCGTCGCCGTCAGGACGGGCATGCGAGGACAACACGAACCGACGGCGAGTCAGCACCGCGTCGACAATCTGCTGGATTTCAGGACTGGGTGTCGTCATCAGAAGAGGTATCAGGGGCCACGGCGCCGCCTGAACCGCCGGCGCGGATGTTGTTGAGCAGCTGCTCGATCCGGTCCTGTCCGGCGATCGATTCGTCGTAGAGGAACTCGAGCTCGGGGACGCGCCGCAGCCGCAGGCGCGCGCCGATCTGGCGGCGGAGAAAGACCGACGCGCGGCCGAGCGCTCTGGCCGTACTCGTGCGCGCCTTGTCGTCGCCGAGCGCTGTGTAGTGGATGCGCGCGTGCTGGAGATCGGCCGTGACCTGCACGCGCGTGATCGTCACGAACCCGATGCCGGGATCGTGCACGTCGCGCGCCAGCATCAATGCGACTTCACTCCGGATCTGATCGGCGACTCGGTCAGGGCGGGAGCCTTGAGACATGCAGTTCTGAGGTCCGCGTCAGGCGGGCGTCAGCACCCGCTCCATGGCGAACACTTCGATCACGTCGCCAACTTTGAGGTCGTTGAACTTGTCGAATCCGATGCCGCACTCGAAGCCGGACTTGACCTCGCTGACGTCGTCTTTGAAGCGACGAAGAGAGCCGATTTTCCCTTCGTAGATGACCACGTTGTCCCGGAGCAGACGGGCCTGGGTGTCGCCGGCTCTGGTGATCCGCCCCTCGCGGACCATGCAGCCGGCGATGGTGCCGAACTTCGGCACCTTGAAGATGTCGCGCACTTCAGCGACGCCGATCCGGACTTCCTTGAAGGTCGGATCGAGCAGCCCGGTCATCGCCTTCTTCATCTCGTCAGTGACGTTGTAAATCACCGAGTGCTGGCGGATGTCGACCCGCTCGCGCGCCGCGATCTCTTCGGCGTTGCGGTCGGGCCGGACGTTGAAGGCGATGATGATCGCTCCCGACGCCGACGCCAGCAGCACGTCGGATTCGTTGACCGCGCCGACGCCGGCGTGGATGATGCGGATCTTCACTTTCTCGTCGCTGAGCTTGCCGAGCGTATCGGCCAGCACTTCAGCCGAGCCCTGCACGTCGGCCTTGACGATGAGCGGCAGTTCCTTCATGCCGCCTTCGGCGATCTGCGCCTGCAGCGACTCGAGCGTGAGCCTCGACCCTTTGGCGCCGAGGGCCTTGGATTTCGACTGTTCCTCGCGGAAGGTCGCAATATGCCGCGCCTTGGCGGCGTCGGCCACCTGAAAGACGTCGCCTGGCTGGGGCAGACCTGACAGACCCAGGACTTCGACCGGCGTCGACGGCCCGGCGATCTTGCTCGGTTTGCCGCGATCGTCGATGAGCGCCCGCACCCGGCCGACAATCGGTCCGGCGATGAAGGTATCGCCAACGGTGAGCGTGCCGTCCTGCACCAGCACGGTCGCGACCGGCCCGCGGCCCTTGTCCAGCTTGGCTTCCAGCACCGTGCCGGTCGCGCTGCGCTTCGGGTTGGCTTTGAGCTCCAGGATGTCGCTGGAGAGCAGAATCATCTCGAGCAGGGTGTCGATGCCGGTCTTCTGCCGCGCTGACACCTCAACGGTGACGGTCTGACCGCCCCACTCCTCCGGCATCAGGCCAAGCTCGGTCAACTCGCGCTTGACGCGCTCCGGTTGAGCGTTCGGCTTGTCGATCTTGTTGATCGCGACGACGATCGGCACGTTGGCGGCCTTCGCGTGGTCGATGGCCTCTTTCGTCTGCGGCATCACGCCGTCGTCGGCCGCGACCACCAGGACGACGATGTCGGTGACCTTGGCGCCGCGCGCGCGCATCAGCGTGAACGCCGCGTGACCCGGGGTATCGAGGAATACGATGTCGCGCCCGCCAATTGTCACGTGGTAGGCGCCGATGTGCTGCGTGATGCCGCCCGCCTCGCGTTCCGCCACCCGCGTTGTGCGGATGGCGTCGAGCAGGCTGGTCTTGCCGTGATCGACGTGGCCCATGACGGTGACCACGGGTGCGCGCATGATGGCGTCTTCAGCGCGCGATTCACCTTCGTCAGCCTGCAGCAGCTCCTCTTCGAAGCTCTGCATCTGCACGTCGGCGCCGAATTCGCGCGCAATCATCGTAGCGGTCTCAGTGTCGAGCGCCGAGTTGATGGTCAGCATCAGCCGCTTCATCAGCAGCTTGGCGAGCACGTCCTTAACCCGCAGATCGAGCTTGTCCGCCAGATCCTTCACGGTCATGCCTTCCGCGAGCGTGATGGTCTTGGTCACCGGCGGCGGGGCCGCGGCAATCGGCGGCGGGGCGGGCCGCGCGTGCTCGCGGCGCTGCGCGGCGGCCGGACGACCGGCGCCGCCAGGACGCTGGTATGCCGGTCGCGATGGCATGCCGGGTCGCTGCGGATACTGCTGGCCAGGTCGCGGCGGCATGCCCGGCTGTTGCGGGCGAACCGGCTGCGAGGGCAGCGGTCTCGGTCCACCCATCGGTGGACGCGAGCTCGGGTACTGCGGACGAGGTTGACCCGGAATACCGGGTCGCGGTCCGCTCAGCGGCGGACGTGCGCCGGGCACACCCGTCCCCGGAGCGCTGGCCGGACGAGCCGCAACCGGCGGCGCCGGCTTTGGAGGCGCGATCGGTCGCTGTACCGCGCGTGGCGGCGGTGTGGTCGGCAGCGGCGCCGGTGGCGTGGTCGGCCGATCGGTTTCGATGCGGAGACGCAGTGTCGGCGGCACGATGCGACCTGGCGTCACTCTCGGCGCAGGTGGCGGCGCGGCCAGCGCAGGAGGTGCGGCGGGGGCCGTGGGTGCGGGCTCGGGTGGTGCGACCGGCTCGGTAGCGGGAGCGGTCGGCTCGACGTGCGTCGCGGGCGCTGCGTGGACCGGGGCCGGCTCGGTTTTCAATCCGCGGGTTGGCACATGAATGGGTCGCCGCTCGACGACCACCGGTTCTCCGATCGGCGCCGATGGCGCCTCAACGACCGGCTCTTCGACGGCGGGCTCGGGCGCAGGGCTGGCCGGCTCCGCGTCGACGGCCACGACCGGCTTGACGGCCTTGACGAGGCGCGGCGGCGGCAGGACGGGAGTTGCCGGCTTGACCGGTTCGGCCGCTTTTTTCGCCTGCGTCGCTCCCTTCCTGGCTTTCGCCATCGGAGTCTCGGCGAACATGTGCGCCGATGGCAGCGTGATGTTGCGCTGCTTCGCCAGGCGCTCCACGAACTGGCGCGCGACGACTTCTTCGATCGTGCTCGAGGCGCTCTTCACCTCGATGCCGTGATCGCGCTTGAGCAGCGCGGTCACCTCCTGGCTGGTGGTACCGAGGAGCTCTGCGATCTTGAAAATCCGAACAGTTGCCAACAGAAACCTCTATCTAATGTAGCGCGCCTCATGCAAGGCCGCGTCGGCAGGCCTTCAGACCCGCCCTACGTCTCTTCGCCAGCCGCGTCCGCCGGAGTCTCTCCGCGCGCGGCGGTCAGAATCTTCTCGGCGGTTTTGCCGCCGATACCGGGAATCGCCGAGAGCTGCTCGGCGGTTGCGCCGCCGAGCGCCTCGAGCGTGGCGAAGCCGCCCTCGACCAGCTTGCGGACGGTCTTTTCGCCGATGCCGGCAAGCGTGTATGGTACCGGCACGTCGGAGGCGTCAGGGCTGGCCACGTCTTGTCCCGCCGCGGTCTCGTCCGCTGCGGCCTCGCTCTCGCCCGCCGCGGCCTCGCTGGTCTCCGCGTCGCCGCTCTCGGGCGCCGCCGTCTCCGCGCCGTCTTCGGCGGGAGCCGCGAGCTCGCCGAACTGCGCTTCGACCTCGCGCCGCTTTTCCTCTTCGCTCTTGATATCGATGCGCCAGCCGGTCAGCTTTGCCGCGAGACGGACGTTCTGCCCTTTCTTGCCAATTGCCAGCGACAGTTGTTTGTCCTCGACCACCACTTCCATCACGCGCTCGTGATCGTCGACGATGGACACACGCTGCACCTTGGCCGGGCTGAGCGCGTTGGTGACGAACGCGATCGGGTCGTCCGAGTATTCGACGATGTCGATCTTCTCGCCGCGAAGCTCGCGGATGATCGACTGCACCCGCGTGCCCTTCATGCCGACGCAGGCGCCCACCGGATCGACGTCGCGCTCGCGCGAGAACACCGCGACCTTGGCGCGGTCGCCGGCCTCGCGGACGGCGCCTCGAATCATCACCGTCCCGTCGTAGATTTCGGGCACTTCCTGCTCGAACAGCTTGATCAACAGCGCCGGATCGGTGCGCGACAGGACGATTTGCGGGCCCTTGGCGCTACGGTTGACCCCCTTGATCACCGTGCGCACGCGGTCGGCGGGGGTATAGCTCTCAGCGCGGGACTGTTCCTTGCGCGGCAGCACCGCCTCGATGCGGCCGATTTCGAGGATGATGTCGCCGTTCTCGAAGCGCTTCACGGTGCCGTTGACGACCTCGCCGATCCGGTCATTGTACTCCGCGAACACGTGCTCGCGCTCGGCCTCGCGCACCTTCTGAAAGATCACCTGTTTGGCGGTCTGCGCGGCGATCCGTCCCAGTACTTCGGTCGGCTTGGGAAATTCCATCTCGTCGCCGAGCTCGATGCTGTTGGCGACCTCGTCCCCGTAGAGCGGGCGGTACATCTCGCGCGCCTCGCTGATGGCGATTTCGGTGGCCGGCGTCGTCACGTCCTCGACCACCGTCTTGAGCGCGAACAGGTCGACTTGGCCGGTCTCGGTGTTGAACCGTGTCTTCAGATTCTCGCCGGTCTTGTAGTATTTGCGCGACGCCGTGGCGACCGCTTCCTCGATGGCGCTGATGACCACGTCGGGCTCGATGCCTTTTTCCTTCGCCAGCGCCTCAATCGTCTGCTGCAACGGATTCGACATAATCTAGAATTCCACTTCCAAATTCGCTCTGCTGATCACGGCGTGTCCCACCCGGTGCGGCCGTCCATCTTCGCCGTCGATCAGTACGTCTTGTCCCTCGACGCCGGCCAGCCGCCCCCTGAAAAATCCCTGTCCGTCCACCTTCTCGCGCATCACCACTTTCGCCAGCCGGCCCGTGAAACGCCGGTAGTCGTCCAGCCCGCGCAACGGTCGATCGAGGCCCGGCGACGACACTTCCAACGTATAGGCCGTCGGCACGATCTCTTCGACGTCGAAGATGGCGCTCAAATCGCGGCTGACATTGGCACAGTCGTGCACGCTGACGCTGTCTTCCTCGCTCGCTGCCGGACCGGGCCGATCGATCCGCACCCGCAACACCATCCCGGGCGCCTCGCGGCGGAACTGGACGTCGAAAATTTCCAGCCCGTAGCTGCTGGCCACGCGGTCGGCGATGACTCGCACCTTGTCGACGATGGTTTCCGCGCCCATCTTTCGCACAGCCCGGCCTGAGCCGGACGAAGACGCCCTTAAACTAAAAAAGTGGGCACCCGCCCACTCGGTCCTTACCCAAGGCCTTCGAATCCAAAATTATAGCACTACTGTGGCGGGCGGATCCGGTCCAACAGAAATCAGCTGGCGACTGCCTCAGCAGCCGTTGCTGGTCAGGTGAGAGTCGGATGCCGCGGTCGGACGACCAGATCGTAGCCGGAGGCGGCGATAATTTCCCCGTCGATCAGATCGCCCGCCCGATAGTCGGACGGATCGCAATCGGTGAGAAAGACCGAGGCGTCAATTTCTGGGGCTTGCGTCGACAGCCGGGCCCGCAGGACCAGATCGTGGTCCGGCGAGGGGCCATCCACCATCACCCGCACCCGCTCGCCAATGCGGGCGCGTTGGCGCCTGCGCACCTCCCGTTCCTGCAGTTTCATCACCCGCGAGCGCCGCGCGCTCTTCGACCGGGCCGCCACATCATCGTTCAGCTGGTAGGCAGAGGTCCCTTCCTCATGGGAGTAGGTAAAGACGCCCACGTGATCGAAGGCATGGTCCCCGATGAAGCGGCACAGCTCGTCGACGTCGGCTTGGGTCTCACCAGGGAATCCGACGATGAAGGTGGTGCGGAGAGCGACGCCGGGGACCCGTTCGCGTATGCGCGTGAGCAGCGTGTCGTAGCTCTGCCGCGTGCCGGGTCGCTTCATCCGCTTGAGCACCACGTTGGACGCATGCTGGAGCGGTAGATCGATGTAGTTGCAGACTTTCTCGCACTCGGCCATCGCCGCGAGTGTCCCGTCGTCGATGGTCGTCGGGTAGAGGTAGAGCAGGCGGATCCACTCGAGCCCATCCACGCCGTTCAGCTCTCGCAGCAGGCGCCCAAGGGCGCCCCGTTCGTTGCGGTCGACACCATAGAAGGTCGTATCCTGCGAGATCAACAGCAGTTCCTTGACGCCGCGCGCGGCGAGGGCGCGCGCTTCTCGAATGATCGAATCGCCCGGCCGGCTGCGGTACTCACCGCGTAAGGTCGGGATGATGCAGAACGCGCATTTATAGTCGCACCCTTCCGCAATCTTCACGTAGGCGTAATGCTTCGGCGTCGCCATCAAGCGCGGCGTGTCGGCGTCGTAGATGTAGGTGGGGAGCGCGCCGGGGCTCAGCGGCTTGGAACTTGGAGCCGGGGGCTGGGATCTGGAGCGGTAGAAGGTCAGCGGCGTCGCGCCGCCGCTGATTGCGCCGACGATTTCGGGCACCTGGCCGGTGCCGAGCACCGCGTCGATCTCGGGGATTTCGTTCCTCAGTTCGTCGCGATAGCGCTCGGCCAGGCAGCCGGTGACCACCAGCCGCTTGCAGCTGCCGTCGGTCTTGTGCCGCGCCATCTCCAGGATTGTGTCGATTGACTCCTGCTTGGCCGAATCGATGAACGCGCAGGTGTTGACGATGAGCACTTCTGCTTCAGCTGGGTCATGCGTGAGCTCATGTCCCCCCTGCTGCGCGAGTCCGAGCATGACCTCGGAGTCGACCAGGTTCTTGGGGCAGCCGAGGGAAATCATGCCGATCTTCATGGGTGTGTCGATCGCCTGGCCAACACAATCGACACCGAGGACACAAAGAGAGAATCGCTCTCCCGGTATTGCCCTCCGTGTCTGTGGTGTCCTTTGTGTTTGTTCACGGGTACAACCGATACAGCATGCGCGGATACGGAATGGTCTCGCGAACGTGATCGAGCTTGCAGATCCACGATACCACGCGCTCGATGCCCATCCCGAAGCCGCCGTGCGGCACGGTGCCGTAGCGGCGCAGATCCAGGTACCATTCGAACGCTTCCTGCGGCAGGTTGTGCTGTTTGATGCGCTGCAGCAGGAGGTCGAGATCGGCGAGCCGTTCGCCGCCGCCGATGATTTCACCGTAACCTTCCGGCGCCAGCATGTCGACGCCGAGCGCCAGATCGGCACGCTCGGGATCCGGCTTCATGTAGAACGCCTTGATCGCTGCCGGATAGCGGTGCACCAGCACCGGCCGATCGTATTCCTCCGACAGCGTCGTCTCGTCGGGTCCGCCGAAGTCACCGCCCCACTGGATCGCCAGCCCCTTGGCCTGAAGCCGCTTGACCGCATCGTCGTACGAAATCCGCGGGAACGGCTTTCGAACGGCTTCCAGCTTCGAAATGTCGCGTTCGATGACGGTCAGCTCGCGGCGGCGCTTCTCGAGCACGCGCGAGACCAATGAGACGACGAGATCCTCGGCCAGCGCCATCACGTCGTTCAGATCGGCATAGGCGACCTCGGGCTCGACCATCCAGAACTCGGTCAGGTGGCGGCGGGTCTTCGACTTCTCGGCCCGAAAGGTCGGACCGAAACAGTAGACGCGGCCGAGCGCCATCGCGTTGGCTTCGTTGTAGAGCTGGCCGCTCTGGGTCAGGTAGGCGGTCTGGTCCTCGAAGTATTGCGCCGGGAACAACGTCGTGGTGCCTTCGCAGGCGGCCGGCGTGAAGATTGGCGTGTCGGCGAGAATGAACCCGCGATCGTTGAAGAAGTCACGGACCGCGTTGATGATCTCGTGGCGGATGCGGAGGATGGCCTGCTGCCGCTCGGTGCGGATCCACAGGTGGCGGCGGTCGAGTAGGAAATCGACGCCGTGCTCCTTCGGCGTAATCGGGTAGTCGTGCGATGCGCCGACGATCTCGACGCTCTTGACGTCGATCTCGTAGCCGCTCGGCGCGCGCTTGTCGGCTCGCGCCGTGCCGGTCACGGCAATCGACGTTTCCTGCGAGAGGTGGTCCGCGGCCTTGAACAGCTCCTCGCCGACGGCGGCCTTCGACATCACCGCCTGGATGAAGCCCGATCCATCGCGAACGGTCAGGAAATGAATCTTGCCGCTCGAGCGGCGGTTGTGCAGCCAGCCCTTGATGACGACCTCTTCGCCTTCGTGCTTGCCGATGTCTTCGATGTATACGCGCATGGGCGATCCTGTCATGGCGATGGGCTGAGGACCAATCTAATGGCTAATGGCTAATGGCTAATGGCGAATGGCTGATGGCTGATGGCTGATCAGCTACTCGCCATGATGGCTTCAATCTGTTGGCGCTTGGAGCGTGCTCGCGCCAGCGTCTCCCTGGTCGACCCGTTGGCGACGATCTCGAAGATGAACGGGTCGTCGTAGCCGATCTTCTGGACCGCCAGCAGCGCCGCCGCCCAGTCGATGGTGCCGTCCAGCGGCAGCAGGTGATCGTCGGTTCGTCCGCGATTGTCGTGGAGATGTGTGGTAATCAGGTGCTCGGATACCGTTTCCACCGCATCGACCACGTCGCCGTCGAGGTGCGCGTGCCCGAAGTCGAGGCAGATGCCGACCGGGCCGAGATCGTCCTCGACGAAGTGCACGATCGAGGCGGCCCGCGACAGCTCGTTCGGGATCAGTTCCACGGCGATCCGTACGCCCAGCGGCTCCGCCACTCTTACCAGTTCCTCGATGCTGCGCCGCGCCGCGGCTCGCGAGTCGTGGGCTCCGACGCGCGCGTCCCTGGGCTGGGTGCGCGGCACGCCGAGGTGCGCGACCAGCACCGCCGCCGGAATGCGCCGCGCGATGTGCAGCGCCTTCTCGGTTTCGCTCACCGCCTTCGCCCGCGCCTCCGGATCCGGGCTGGCCAGCGATAGCGAACCGCTCCAGCGCCCGCCGGTGAAGCCTTCCGCGGTTGGAGCGTGAATGCTTCTCAGCTGCAGCCCCGCCTCCGCCAGCCATTGCTGCAGATCCGCCACCGCGGCCGGATTGTGGTAGTCGAAGTGCGTCCGGGTGGCGTAGACCTCGAGCCACTCGAATCCGTGGGCCGCGATCTCCAGCAGATGATCGCGGCACAGGCGCTGGCCGTGATAGAGGTGCGTGGAGATCCCGAACTGTCGTTTGGACACAAGCCGAATTCTCTATCCTACTCCAGGGTTACGCCAGCTCCTCCACGTGTGCGGCGAGCAGCTCGCGGAGCCGATCGAAGCGCGAATACTTGTGAAGATTCGAGCGCGCGTAGCGCAGGGTGCGCGGGATGTACTGGATGTACACCGTGTTCCGGCGCGTGAGGGTCTGGTAGCCGAAGGTGCCCAGCGCCTTCAAATTGCGCTGCAGCGCCATCAGATCGAAACGGCGCCGATACGCCTCGCTCGACGAACCCTCGCCGTCGCGCTGCTTCAGCGCCAGAAAGTAGGCGATCAGCTCGTCCAGCTCGCGGTCGGCGATGTCGACGTAGGAATCGCGCAGCAGCGACACCAGATCGTAGGTGTCGGGCCCCATGCGGGCGTCCTGGAAATCGATGATGTAGAGACTGCCGTCGCTGACCATCAGGTTCCGGCTGTGATAGTCGCGATGACACAGCACCCGCGGCTCGGCGGCCAGCTCGTCGACGATCGATCGCCATTCGGCGGCGAGTGCGGTCCGTTCCGCCGGCGTGAATCCCGCGCCCCGGTAGCCTTCGACGAAATGCTTCGCGAAGAAGTCGAGTTCCCAGGTCAGTTTGTCGACGTCGAACGCAATGCGATACGGCAGGAAGGCGTCGGACTGGAGCTCGGCCCCGCGCCGCTGCAGCTGCTCGATGAGTGCCACCGCCTGGCGATAGAGCGCGGCATGCTCCGCCGGCGACGCGGCGCCGAGGTGCGCCTGCAAGGTGACGTCGCCCAGATCCTGCAGGGCGACAATCCCGAGCGCGTCGGAATGACCGAGGATTCCCGGCACCGGCAGCGGCACCTGTTGCAGCAGCCGACCGACGTTGGCGAAGGGGAGCGATGCAAAATCGATCGCGTCGGCGTGTAGCGCAAGGACGATCGACGGACCTTGGGCCGGGATGATCCGGAAATACTTGCGGTCCGACGCATCGCCGGTCAGCGGGACGACGCGGGCGCGAGGTCCGGCCACCCCGCTGTCGCGCAGGTAACGATCGATTCGCTCGTTCAGCGTAGAGTCAGGGGTCAAGGCCACGATTCAAAGGTTCAAAGGCGATGCGATCGGCTGTTCCTCCGCGCCGCGCACGAGAATGGCTCGGCGGTAGGCAGCGCCCGCCGGCACGGTGACGCCGTCAGTGACGATGCACTCGTCGAGCTGCGCGTGGGCGCCTACCCGTACATCGTCCCACAGAATCGACTGCGTCACACGCGCGGAGGGGTCGATCTGCGCGGCCGCGCCGACGGTCGAGTCGTGCGTGCCCTCGGTCAGCGCGAACGCGAGCGAGGTGCGCCAGTAGTCGGCGGGCGTGCCGACATCATGGAACGCCGCGTCCGAGACCACGCCGCGAATCGCGTCCGGCTGCGCGGCGATCCACGCGTCGTAGACGCCGCCGATCGAGCTGGCGGCTGTGCCGGGCTGAACGTCGTCGAACGCCCGGGCCAAGACGATCTGCACCCCGATGTAGTGGTACGAGCCCCGGGCGGCGGGCCCCCGGCGGACGAAGCCAGTGACGCGTCCATCCGTGTCGAGCTGCACGCCGCCATAGCGCTGGGACTCGCGATTGGGGACCAACGCCAGCGTGACGAGCGCACCGGACGCGGCGTGCGCGTCGGCCAGTTGCGAGAGATTCACGTCGGTGAGCGTATCGCCGTTGACGATGAAGAAGGTATCGGCGCCGATAATCGCGCGTGCCAGGCGCGGACCGCCGGCGCTGCCCAGGATCGCCGGCATCTCCCAGGAGTAGCGCACGCGCGCGCCAAGATCGTGGCCATCGCCGAGACAGGCGGTCAGCGTCTCGGGCCGATGGTGCAGGTTCAGCACGAGATCGTCGACGCCGCCGGAGACCAGCCACGCCGCGATGCGCCGCACCATGGGTTGGCCAGCCACAGGAATCGCCGGCTTGGCGCGGACGTCGGTCAGCGGGCGAAGCCGGGTCCCGAGGCCGGCGGCCAGGACGAGCGCATGCCGTATCTTCAACACAAAAGGCACCAAGGACGCATGGGTAGTGCGGTTTGGGCGCTCGGCCTGGCGTCCTGTGCGTCCACTCGGATTGACCCTAAGTAGCGCGAACCCGGAAGGACAACCCCCGCAGCGCCGGAGCGCCGACCGACTTGCCCAGGATCAGCACTTTGTGCGTGCTGCCGATGCCGCCGGGCACAATCAGCGTCTTCAATTGCGGGTTGCGCAGGGTGGCCTGCGGATCGGCCACACCCTCGAGCAGTCCGATTAAGAAGTAGGTCTGGTCGAGAAATCCGAGCGTGTTCAAACCCTCGGCTTCTGCCGCCGACTGAATGCTCGTGAAGTCGACGTGCGCGGTGAGATCCTGTTGGCCAGGGTGTTGGAGCCACGCCGGCGTGTCCGGGGTGCCTTCAGGTCCACCGCTGCGGTGCTTTACGAAGGTCGTCAAGGTGCCGGTCGAGTGAGCAGGTGAGTAGAGCTCGTGCGCGTTATGGCCGTAGTCGATCAGGATGATGAACCCGCGCCTGAGCCGCCGCGCCGCATCTCGAATCCAGTCCACGGCGCGAAGATTGATCTCCGCCCGCCATCCCGGCTCCAGCGTCACTCCCAGGCGATCGAGGTATGCCGCAAGGGCAGGGGTGGAAAGGCGGCCTTCCACAGTTATCAGTCGGCAGTCGCCAGTCGCCAGCCTGACATATACCTCTTTCAGTCCGTCCTGCCGCATCACGACCTGGTGGACCGGCAGCGCGTCGAGCAGCTCGTTCGCGATCAGCACGCCCTCGAACGAATCGGGAAGTGCACTGCTTGACGCGGCGATCCGCTCCGCGACGTCGCCAAGTGTGGTCCGTTGCGCCAGTCGAGCCTCGGCGCTCGCGTCCACTAGATGGAGGCGGATCGAGTCGTAGAAGGCTCGGTCGCGGCGCTTCGCCGCGCGCAGGATGTCGGCGGACAGCCGGCCGTTGCCGGCGCCCGCCTCCACAAGATCGACAGAAAAAACCGGGGAGCTCGCCGAGATCGCCGAGGCGGCGTCCTTCTCAGCGTGCTTTGCGCTCTCGGCTGTTAACCGACACATTTCAGCGAGCTGCACTTCCAGGAGCTCGCCGAAGAGGGATCCGACGTCGACGCTGGTAAAAAAATCACCGCTGCGGCCGGAACGCTGGGCCGCGCGGGCATAGTAGCCAAACTCGGTGTCGTACAGCGCGAGCTCCATGAACGCGGCCACCGTGAGGGGGCCGCGCTCGCGGATCACATCGGCAATCGTCAAGCGATGGTCAGCAATTCGCAATCACTGCACGCTGCCGGCTGCGTCTATTCTTTCTTCACCGGCACGAAGATTTCCTTGTCTCCACGCCAGACCCGCAGCTGCGCGAGACGCCCCTCCCGAACCTTCTGCAGCTCGCGTGCGGCTTCCACCGCGTTGGAGACCGGATTGCCGTTGACGGTCAGAATCACGTCGCCCTGCGTCAGCGCCCCCGCGGACGGTCCATCCGGATCGACGTCGGTCACCACCGCGCCCGTGCGACCCGACGGCAGCCGCAGCCGGCGTGCGATTTGCGGCGTGACCGGTTCGAGGGTCAGCCCGAAGCTGCCGGCGCCCTGTTCCTCCGGAGCGGGCTGGTCGCTCTGGGGGGCGCGGCGGCCCGCGTTCTGCTCGGCCTCGAGGTCCAGCTCGTCGACGACGACGTTCAGGGTCTTCTCCTGTTTGTTGCGGAGCACCTTGACCTGGACGCTGGTCCCGGGCTTGGTCGCGACCACCATCTTGACGAGCTCATCGTTGTTGCCGACCGGACGTCCGTTGTACTGAACGATGACGTCGCCCGGTTCCATGCCGGCCTTGAGCGCGGCGCCGCCCGGGGTCACCTCGGCGACAATCGCCCCGGCGCGTTTGGTCAGGCCGAAGTCCTCGAAGCCTTCGCGCGGCACCTGCAGCACGGACACGCCGATGCGCCCGCGGATCACCTTGCCGGTGTGCAGCTGCGGCAGCAGATCGCGCACGGTGTTGCTCGGCACCGCGAAACCGATGCCGATGTTCCCCTCGCTGCGCGCATTGGTGATGATGGCGGTGTTCATGCCGATCACCTCGCCGCGCACGTTCAGCAGCGGACCGCCGGAGTTGCCCGGGTTGATCGCGGCGTCGGTCTGCAGCATGTCATTCGAGCGGCCGTTGGTGACGCGGAAGGCGCGCGACGTGGCGCTGATCACGCCGACCGTGACGGTGTGCTCGTAGCCGAACGGGTTGCCGATCGCCATCACCCAGTCGCCGGCCTCAATCTGCGCCGAGTCGCCGAACTTGGCTTCCGGCAGGGCGTGGTTCGGCTTGTCGATGAGCTGAATCAGCGCGCTGTCGGTCAGCGCGTCGCGGCCGATCACCTTGGCCTTGTAGCTGACGTCGGGCTCGTCAGCGTAGAGCGAGACCTCGATTTTGGTGGCGTCCTCGACGACGTGGTTGTTGGTGAGGATGTAGCCGTCCTTGCTGATGATGAACCCGGTGCCGGCGGCGCGGGTGGTCTGCTCTTTCTGGCGCCGGCGTCCGTTGCTGCGGCCCTGCGGCGCCTGATCGTCCTGATCGGCGCCGCCGCCGCCCCCCGGTGCACCGAAAAAGCGGTGGAAGAGATCGTCAGGCTGGCTGCCGCCTCCGCTGCCGAAGAAGTCGGACAGATCCTGGGCCTTGGCTTTCATCTCCGTCCGGATGTTGACCACCATCGGCGTCGCCGCCTTCGCAATGTTGCGGAAGGTAGACGCGTCGATGGCCCCGGTCAAGGGGGCACTGTTCATCGGCGGCGCCGCAATGGCCTGCGCCGACGAAGCGGGCGTGAGATCGAACCGTGATGCAATCACCATCCCGACAAACAGGGACGCGACGACGAGGAGCACGGCATAGAAAGCGGTGGTCTTGCGGGTTGACATCGTAACGAAACCTCCGCGGGACTGAACCCGCCCGGCGGATCCCGAGGGACCGCCCTACACGAGCCTGAGAATTTCCGTCTGCAGCGGCCCGGTCACCACCGCGTCGCGCGGCGCGATGACCATGTTGATCTCCGTCCGGACACCGAAGTCGTCGAAGTACACCCCTGGTTCGATGGTGAAGCCGGTCCCCGGCAGGAGCCGCCGGTCGTCGTGGGTTTCGTAGTCGTCCATGTTCACGCCATTGCCATGCACGGTCTCGCCCAGGCTGTGGCCGGTCCGGTGCAGGATGTTATCGGCGTAACCGCTTTGGCGCAGCACGGCGGAGGCGGCCACGTCGACTTCGAAACCGCGCAGTTCGCGGCCAGCCCGCGCCGCATCCTGGACCAGCGCGATAGCAGCGTCGCGCGCCGCGCAAATGGCCGCAAACGCCGCCGTGAACCGGTCCGGCGGGCGGCTGCCCGAGTAGCCGACCCAGGTGATGTCCGCATACACGGCGCCCGGTCGATCCAGCTTGCCCCACAGATCGAGCAGCACGATTTCGTCGTGGCGAATGGCGCGGTGCACGGTGGCGGTCGGCAGATAGTGAGGGTTGCCGGCGTTTGCGCCGGCCGAGACGTTGGGATCGGCGTCGCTGACGAGACCCTCCTCACGAAACCAGCCGGCCATCAGCTGCTGGATGTCGTACTCGGTGGTGGCGACGTCGTCGCGCAGGCGCCGCGCCACGGCTTCGAAGGCGCGGTCCTTGACGCGATACAAACTGTCAGACGCCTGCCGGTGCGTGCCGATCGCCTCGCCGTCCCACACCGCGGCGAAGCGCTGGATCAGATCCCCTGACGAAACGACCTCGGGCCCGGACTGGCGTACGAGCTCAACCGTACCGGCGTCGATCCGGGACACGTACGGGATGGCGCAGCCCGGCGAGTACTCCATCGCGACGCGACGCATGCCGGCGAGCAGCGTCCGCAAACCGGCCTCCAGCTGATCGCGACCGGCGTATTGCGTCGTCGATCCGGGCAGATGCGCGAGCGAGTTCTTTTCGATCTTGTGGACCAGGCCGCGCGGTTCGCCGGTGGCGGGAATAAGGTAATACCAGCGGCGCGTGGCGAGGTGGCCGCCTTGCCGCCCGACCGCCGTAACGTCGGCGGCAATCGGATTCAGGCCGCGAAAGTCGTAGAGCAGCCAGCCGTCGACGCCGTCGGCCTTCAGTGCCGCCTGCACGTCGCCGATGTCGAGCCCGGCCGCAGTCTGCGAAGGAGACATCCGCACCAGTATAGCCGGGACGTATAATCGATTCACGCCTGTTTGCCTGCGTTTCGGGCGTCGCGACGGCGCGACGCCACCGAGAGACATGACCATGAATGCACGTCTTCGACTGATGGGGCTGCTCGTGCTGCTGACGGGCGCCGCATTGACGGCCGGGCAGGCCACCGTTTCGCCCACTCAGCAGCAGCCCGCCACTGCCGCGGCTCAGCAGTCGCCCACCTTCAAAGTGCGCGTCGACTTCGTGGAAGTGGACGCCGTGGTGACCGACCGTCAAGGACGGCTGGTGCGCGATCTGAAGAAGGACGACTTCCAGGTGCTCGAAGACGGGAAGTCCCAGGCCATCACGAACTTCACGCTGGTGGATATTCCGATCGACCGCGACAGCCGTCCGCTGTTTGCCGCGGCGCCGATCGAGCCCGACGTCAAGTCGAACGAGAAGCCGTTCGACGGCCGCGTCTATGTCATGGTCGTCGACGACCTGCATACGCGCTTCGGCCGGTCGGTGCGGGTCAAGGCCGCGGCCAAGCAGTTCATCGAACGCCGCCTCGGCGCCAACGACCTGATGGCGGTCGTCCACACCGCCGGCCCGAGCGACGCCAACCAGGAATTCACCAGCAACAAGCGGCTGCTGCTCGCCGCCGTCGACAAGACACAGGGCCGCAAGCTGGATTCGGCCACCGCGAACAAGACCAACGAATACAACAACACCCGGGGCCTTCGTCAGCAGGGCGACCCGCTCAACGATCCCGAGGACATGGAGCGCGGGTTCAACGCCCGCACCACGCTCGACACGCTGCGCAACGTCGCGGACTGGTTCGGCTCGGTGCGCGGCCGCCGCAAGGCAATCCTGTTCGTCAGCGAAGGCATCGACTACGACATCTACGACATCATCGCGGCCAACGGCTCCAATCACCAGAGCGCCTCGACCGTGATCGACGCCACGCGCGATGCCATTGGCGCGGCGACCCGCGCCAACGTCGCCATCTACGGCATCGACCCGCGCGGCCTCACCGATCTTGGCGACGAGTCGATTGAGCTCGGCTCGTTCCCCGACGACACGTCGCTGGGCGTCGGTCAGGGCTCGCTGCAGAACGAACTCCGGCTCTCGCAGGACAGTCTGCGCACGCTGTCCGACGAGACCGGCGGCTTCGCGGTCGTCAACAAGAACGACTTCGCGACCGCCTTTCAACGCATCGTCGAAGACAACAGCTCGTACTACGTCCTCGCCTACTATCCGCCCGATCCACGGCCCGGACGAACGCACAAGATCGAGGTGCGGCTGACGCGGCCGGGGCTGACCGTTCGGGCGCGCAAGGCCTACCTGACGCCGAAGAAGGTCGATCCGCCGAAGCTGACCGGCAACAACCCCTCCACGCCGGAGCTGCGCGAAGCGCTCGACAGCCCGCTCCCCGTCAGCGGTTTGACCATGCACGTGTTCGCGGCCCCGTTCAAGGGCGCCGCGCCCAACGCGTCGGTGTTGTTCGGCGTCGAGCTGCGCGGCCGCGACCTGAAGGTCGAGCCCAACTCCAAGATCCTGCTCTCCTATATCGCCATCGACGCCAACGGCAAAGTGAAAGGTGGCAACACCGATTCGCTGACGCTGACGAACCTGAAGCCTGAGTCGAAGGCGCGGATCGAGCGCAGCGGCCTGCGCATGCTCAATCGACTCGATCTCCCGCCTGGCAAGTATCAGCTGCGAATCGCCGCGCACGACCCGTCCGGCGGAAACGTCGGCTCGGTGCAGTACGACCTGGACGTGCCCGACTTCGCCAAGGCGCCGTTCAGCATGAGCGGGCTGGTACTGACATCCGGCGCCGGTTCGGTGTTTCCGACGGTGAAAGCCGACGAGCAGCTCAAACCGATGCTGCCGGGTCCACCAGTCGCGCTGCGCACGTTTCCGCAGAACGACGAGCTCGCGCTGTTCACCGAGGTCTACGACAACGCCGGTTCCACGCCGCACAAGGTCGACATCGTCACCACCGTCACCACCGACGAGGGCAAGGTGCTCTACAAGACGGAGGAAATGCGCGACTCCGCGGATCTCGGCGGCAAGCGCGGCGGCTACGGCTATGCCACGCGTGTGCCGATGAAGGATCTGCCGCTCGGCAGCTATGTGTTGAAGGTGGAGGCGAAGTCGCGGCTGGGATCGACCCCGCCGGTCGCGCGCGAGCTGCAATTCGTGGTGGAGGCGCCGCGGCCGGCGCCGGCGCGATGACCGCGATCATCCTCGCGCTCGCGGTGCTGTTCGCGCAGTCACCGGCTGAGCGGAAGGCGAGCCTGAACGACATGATCCTGGAAGGGCCGAGCACGAGAACGATCGAGAAAGGCGACCAGAGCAACATCGACGACGCCAGGCAGGTGCTGGTGCGGACGGAGGCGGAGTGGGCGAGGCTGTGGCAGCAGCACGCCGCCAACCGACCGCGCCCGGCCGTTGACTTCGCCAAAGAGATGGTGATCGGCGTGTTCATGGGCAGCCGGCCGAACGCCGGCTTCAGCACCGCGGTGATCAGTGCCACCGCCGGCAACGGCACGCTGATCGTCCGCTACTCGGAGACGGTTCCGGCGCCGGGCCGCGTTGCGGCGCAGGTGCTGACGTCTCCTTTTCACCTCGTGGCGATTCCCAAGGCGACGGTCACGGACGTCAAGTTCGAAAAGGTCGCCGGTTAGGAACTTCTTACTTTTTCTTGACCGGCTTCGCCGCCGGTTCCTTCTCGCCCGCCAGCGTCAGCTTCGGTACCGCGTGCGGTTTGATGGTGCCGTTGGCGTGCGTGAAGTTGTAGTTGTTCGCCTTCATTTTCGGGTTGTACGGCGTCTCGATCTTGATCGTGCCGACCTCGCCCGCCTCGAGCCGGTTGATCACGCCCTTGCCGCCGGTGACCAGGCCGCCCGCCGCGTCGTACCAGGTCTCGTCCACCGTCAGGCGAAGCAGCGGCCCCGACGCGTTGTTCTTGACCAGGAACGTGGTGGTCACCATGCCTTTTTCGTTCTTCGAAGCCGGCTTGGTGAAATCGACGTCGGCCTGGCCCTTGAAAGGCGGCGTGAACTTCTTGCCCGCGAGCACCGACGTCATCGGCGGGGCGGTCGGCGTTTGGGCGAGGGCGCCAACCATGCTGGCGCCGACAAGCGTCGCGGCAACCATCAGACGCGCGCGGTTCATAAATTCCTCCCGGAAGTAGACAGTAGAAACGGACAAAAACGGCGAAATTATATTACATCTCCCCGTTCCAGTCTTCGGGCTCGGGCGCCACCGAACGGAAGATCTCCATGTGCCATTTGCCGCCCCCCCATGGTTCGATCACCTCGGCGGCGATGACGTCGACCAGGACTTCCGAAAACAGCCGCCCTTCGGGATCGCCCTCGAGGTGGTAGGCCGGCTCATCCCAGCCGAAGGTGGGATAGAGCATCAGCGTCAGGAACAGGTCATAGCCATCGTCGACGACGATCAGCTGGCCGCAGGGGCGTTTCTGAGTCGAGTGGTAAATCAGGTATTTCTCCGCGCTCTGGGCGCGGATGTAGCGTTTGATGGCGAACTCGCGCGCGACGATCTCTTCGACGGCAATCTTCTTGTCCCAGCAGTCGCGGCAGTACTTCTCTTCACCGCGTGGTTCCGAGACCTCTTTGGCGCCGCACAGCGCGCACCGCGACTTGGCGACCGACTTGCGAGGCATATCGCCCAATTGTAGTTCAGACTTCAGGGTTCAGACTCGAGAGTTCAGGCTGGCCGGTCTCTCCAGAGCTGGCGCGTACATCCGCTGCGCGTACTCCTTGACCATGCGTCGCGCCGAGAACTGGGGCGTGACGGTGCGGATGGCCTGCTTCACCGTCGCGATCCAACGATGCGGCACGCCGGAGCGGTCGCGATCGTAGAAGGCCGGCACCACCTCTTCTTCGAGCAGCCGGTACAGGGCGTCGGCGTCGGCCGCGTCGGCCGCGTCGGGATTGTGGGGCGGTGCGCCGCCGTCGATCACCCAGCCGTTCGCGCCGGTGAATCCCTCGGCCCACCAGCCATCACCGATGCTCAGGTGCGGCACGCCATTCATGGCCGCCTTCATGCCGCTGGTCCCGCTCGCCTCCATCGGCTTGCGCGGGTTGTTGAGCCACACGTCGCAGCCCTGGACCAGGAAGTGCGCGACATGGAGGTCGTAGTCGTCGACGAAGGCGATCCGGCCGCCGAACAGCGGATCGAGCGCCCGCCGGTAGACGTGCTGGAGGTTGTGCTTGCCGATGTCGTCGGCCGGATGCGCCTTGCCGGCGAAGATGATCTGGACCGGCCGCCCCGCCGCGTTCAGGATGCGCGCGAGCCGGTCCGGATCGCGAAACACGAGCTCTGAGCGCTTGTAGCCGGCGAAGCGCCGTGCGAACCCGAGCGTGAGCGCCTCAGGTTCCAGCAGCGTGCCGGCCGCGACGACCCGCGTGGGACCGACGTGCTCCTCTACCCAGCGCTGGCGCGCCCGCTCACGGATGAAGGCAAACAGATAGCGCCGCAGCGATTGGCGCACCGTCCATAGTTCCTCGTCGGGAATGGCGAGCACGCCGTCCCACAGCGCCGCGTCATCGTGCCGCTCAATCCAGTCGGCTCCGAGGTAGCGGGTGAAGATGTCGACCAGATCGGGTGCAATCCAGGTCGGCACGTGCACGCCGTTGGTGACTGCCGAGACCGGCCGCTCGTCTTCCGCGATTCCCGGCCACATCGGTGCGAACATGGCGCGCGTGACCGCGCCGTGCAGCTGGCTGACCGCGTTGGTCGATCCGGCGGATCGAATCGCCAGCGCCGTCATGTTGAACTGGTCGCCGTAACCGTTGTCGTACGAGCCGAGCGCGAGAAACCGTTCGCGATTGGCGCCCAGCGTGCCCCAGCAGCTGGCGAGATGTTTCTCCACCATGCTGAACGGAAACGCATCGTGTCCCGCCGGCACCGGCGTGTGGGTGGTGAATATCGTCGACTGGCGGATCTCGGCCAGCGCCTCGTCGAACGAGGCACCGTGCTCGATGAGATCGCGGATGCGCTGCAGCACGACGAAGCCGGCGTGTCCCTCGTTGAGATGGAAGACGCCAGGATCGATTCCGAGCGCCTTCAATGCTCGCACGCCGCCGATACCGAGGATGATTTCCTGCTGGATACGCGTCTCCCGATCGCCGCCGTAGAGGCGCGCGGTCAGCTCGCGATCCCACGGCGCGTTCTCCTCGAGGCTGGTGTCGAGCAGGTACAGCGTCACGCGCCCGAGGCGAACCCGCCACACCGCGACGAGGACCGACCGATCGCCAAGCGGCACCGCAGTGATGCAGGGTTTGCCGTCGGGTCCGAGCGCCGGCTCGATCGGCGCGTCGGCCCACGTGAGGCGCTCGTAGCTCTCTTCCTGCCAACCCTCGGCGGAGACGTGCTGGTGAAAGTAGCCCTGCGGGTACATGAAGCCGATGCCGATGAGCGGCACGCCGAGGTCGCTCGCTTCCTTGCAATGGTCGCCGGCCAGTACGCCAAGACCGCCCGCATAAATCGGCAGCGACTGGTGCAGCGCGAACTCAGCGGAGAAGTAGGCGATGGCCTGGCTGCCGACGTGCGGCATGGTGTTCGTCCACCAGGTGTTGTGCGCCGCGCGTGCGGCGTCGAGGGCGGCGATGGCGCGGTCGTAGGTCGCCAGGAACGCGTCGTTGCCGGCGGCCGCGTCGAGCTTGTCGCGCGAGATCAGCCGGACCATCCGCAGCGGGTTGTGTGCGGTGACGCGCCACAATCCGTAGTCGAGCTGGCGGAACGCGGAGCGCGCTTCCGCATGCCAGCTCCACCAGAGATCGGTGGCCAGCTCTTCGAGACGGTCGATACGGGGGGGCAGAGAAACCGGGAGGCTGTCTAAGGTCATGGGGTACAGGCGCCGACGAGCGCGGCGAATTTCGCGAGATCGATGTTGCCGCCGGACACGACGGCGACGATTTTTCCTGACCCGCCCCGGCCGCTCAGGCCGGCAGCGATGGCACAGCCGGCGGCGCCTTCGGCGATGATGCGCGCCCGCTCGGCGACCACTCTCATGGCGCGCGCCACCTCGTCGAGCGACACCACGATCGAACCCGACAGGGGAGCGAGCAGCGGCCACATGGTCGTGAGCACCGACTTGCCGCCGGCGCCATCGACGAACGAGGCCTTCCAGTTGTCGAAATACAGCGGGCGTCCGGCCTGCAGCGACGCCGCCAGCGGAGCGGCCGTATCCGGCTCGGCCGCGTAGACGCGCGTTTGAGGCCGCAGTTGATGGACCGCCGCTGCGACTCCGGCCAGCAGGCCGCCACCTCCGATCGGCGCGATGATCGCATCGACGTCGGGCAGATCTTCGAGAATCTCGAGGCCGGCCGTGGCATTGCCCGCGATGAAGCGGTCGTCATCGAACGGATGCACGAAATAGCCCGTCATGCGATCCGACCCGTGCGCCTCGACCGTCTTCCAACACTCGTCGTAGGTGGCGCGCACGATGCGTGCGCCGAGACGCTCGATGGCGCGAATCTTCGTCTCGGGCGCGGTATCCATTACCATCACCGAGCAGCGCGCGCCGGCCTTGCGCGCGGCGAAGGCCACGCCCTGAGCCGCGTTGCCCGCGCTGACGGTCCAGATACCGTCCTTCAGCTGCGTCGGCGTGAGTTGCCGGACGACGTTATAGGCGCCGCGGATCTTGAACGATCCAATCGGCTGCAGCGCTTCGAGCTTGAGATAGAGCTCCGCGGGGCCCGGCGCGTTGTCGGGAAGCTCCAGGCGAATCAATGGCGTACGAATCGCGGCGTCGTAGATCGCTGCGGCGGCATCGCGGATGGCGGACAGCGTGATGTGGCGAGCAGAAACGTCGCTGGTCAAGGATGGGATCGTAACTCGATTCTCTCGCCTCGTCCATTCTCGGAAAGCGGCTCGCCGCGATCTCATCCGCGACGGACCAGCGGTTCAGCAATCGTGGAGGACTCTGATCCCACACCTCTGAGACGGCCCCGGTCTCACTTGAAGCGTTGATCGATGAACGAGGTCAGTTCATCGAGCGATCGATACCCCAAGGTCGTGCAGTTGGGATCTGAATTGCCGGTGATGAGGCGCGAGACCTTGTCGCGGCGGGCCGCGTCATAGAGCAGTACCACCTGCTGTCCGGTCACCCTGGCGCATCCCAGCACGTAGCCGACCTCGAAGCCGACGCCATAGCTGGATCCCGACGCTTCGGCGATCAGCACGTCGCAGGCGCCGAGCCATTGCAGATCGCGGACGAACACCTCGCGTTCGGTGATTCGTGCCTCCGCCGTGTCCACATCGTCGGCGAGCAGGTGCTTGGTCAGCACTTCGTGTCGGTGCCGCTCCAGCCGCTCGCAGATGGTGCGCCCGGCGAGGACCCCTCCGCGATCGCCGCGAACAGTACAGGCGAGGTAGATCTTCATTTTCTGAGCAGCTCGCGGACGCGTTCGATCGGGATGGCCTCGGCAGTGCCGATCGCCGAATGCACCGTGGTGGCCTGGAACAGCGCGTTGTAGACCGCCTCTTCAGTCGCTTCCAGCGCCGCCTCGAACAGCGGCGAGGTCGCGTCGGGCGGCCGGATGGTGTGCGGACGGGCCGCGGTGTCGTTGAACCGGCTCCGCATTTCACTTGACGTGGAGAAGGCAATCGCGAAGTCGCCGCTGCCATTGCTGTAGGACGACCCGGTGCGCGCCAGCCCGAAAATGGCACGGGCGGCGAGGCGCCGGAGGTCGCGCGCGTCGAACGGCGCGTCGGTGGCGACGACCAGCATGCAGGAGCCGTCGCCGAGGTCTCGTGCGTCCGCCTCCCGCGACCGCGGCGGCTGCAGAGTGCGGAAGATCGGCACGCCGGCAACGGTCAGGTGGCCGCCGAAGTTGGTCTGCGCCAGCACGCCGACCGTGTACTCGCGTTCATCGCGGCTCTGCCCGAGGGGAACCCTTCTCGACGAGGTGCCGATGCCGCCCTTCCAGCCGTAGTTGACCGTGCCGGTACCGGCGCCGACCGCGCCCTCGGCCACCGGCCCCGTCGTCGCGCTGGCGATCGCGGCGAGCACATGATCGCGGGTGACGTGCAGGCCACGGATGTCGTTCAGCCCGCCGTCATTGGTCTCGCCGACCAGTGCATTGACCGACCGCACCCGCTCGTTGCCGGGCTGTGCGATGGTGTAGCGGACGACCGCGTCCATGGCGATGCCGACGCTGAGCGTGTTGGTCAGCATAATCGGTGTCTCAATCGTGCCCAGTTCGTTGACCTGCGTCGAGCCGGCCAGCTTGCCGAAGGCATTGCCAACGAAGACCGCGCCGGCCACCTTGTCCTGAAACAGGTTGCCGCCATGCGGCAGGATCGCGGTGACACCAGTCCGGACGCGGTCGCCTTCGATCACAGTGGTGTGTCCGACGCGGACGCCCTCCACATCGGTGATGGCATCGCGCGGGCCACTGGGGTAGATGCCGACGACGATGCCCAGATCGCGCGCGCGCGGTCGCGTCTGTGTTACGACCGTTCCCGCTGCAATCGCGGCAATCCCCAGCGCGACCCCTATTGTGTAGAAGCCGTGCCGTTCCTGCCGTCGGCGCGATGGCACGGTGGCTCCGCTCAGGCCTGTAGCGCCGCGAGCCGGGCGGCCCACCTGTTCTTTGGCTGGGGTCATGAACTCCTCGTCTCTCGCCGTAATAGTCCGAACATGTTGTGCCACATCCCGATCGCGCGACGCAACCTGCTCGGCTTCGGTGACGGTCGACCGGTGCCTCGTCCGTGCGGCGACTGGCTCGACGCGGCCCAGTGTTCGTCGCGCGTGGCACCGACGCGTCCTGCTACGATCTCGGCCGCCGCGCACGCCACCTGTCGCGGATCATCGTGACGGAAGATCTGCGGCAGCGACTGGGCATGCGGGTCGCGGCCACTCCTTCGCAATGAGTACAATGCGGCCCATCCATGCGTCCGTTGGTTGGGTGTCTCGTACTCATCGCACTATGGCAGTCGTCGCCGGCTCTCGCTCAGGATCCTCCACCGCCCATTCCGTGGGTCGTCGTCGATCTGCACGGCTCGTTTCCGAGATTTCCCTCAGACAATCCGGATCTGGCGGCGAGTCGCGATCTGGATAGCCTCGCCGAGTTGCCGGGGGCCGGCCTGGGCGCACAGTTCGGCCTGCATCTCTATCCGTTGCATACGCGCATCGTGACCGTCGGCATCGGCGGCGAACTGGCGATCGGACGTGCCCGGCAGACGCCCGTGCCAGGTGCCGCCGCGTCCGGCATCACGCCGCTGGTCGCCACCGAGGAGCGGCTCACGTCGGTGTCGCCGCAGCTGTCGCTCAATTTCGGAAACGGCTCGGGCTGGAGCTACTTGAGCGCGGGCCTGGGTGCGACCCAGTGGTCGCTCCAGCCGGAAGGCGTGGTTGATTACCTCGCTAACAGCGACCGGCTGAAGACGCTGAATTACGGCGGCGGGGCGCGATGGTTCATCAAGCCGCACCTCGCCTTCAGCTTCGACATCCGCTTCTATGCGATCAGCCCCGGTTTTCCGCACGACGGGATCCCGACTCCGCGCGCCACGCTCCTGATCATCGGCGCCGGCATCTCGGTGAAGTAGACCGCCGCCGCGCTATTCGCCGCGCAGCGCCGTCACCGGATCCACCCGCGTCGCCCGACGGGCCGGAATGTAGCTCGCCAGCAGCGCCACGCCGAGCAGGGCGATGGCGACGCCGGCGAAGGTCAGCGGATCAGTGGCGCTCACGTCGAACAGCAGGCCGCGGATCAGACGCGCGCCGGCAACGGCTCCCAGCGATCCGACGGCGACGCCGGCGGCAGCCAGCCGACCGCCCTCGCTGAGCACCATCCTGACGACATCCGCGGGTTTGGCGCCAATCGCCATACGCACGCCGATCTCGTGCGTGCGCTGGGTCACCGAGTAGGCGACGACGCCGTAGATCCCGACGGTCGCCAGCGTGAAGGCCAGGCCGCCCAGCAGCGAAAACAGCAGCATGTTCAAGCGCCGGTCGGAGGTCGAATCGGCGAGCACCTGCTCCATTGTCGCCACATCGGAAACACCGAGACCTGGATCCACCGCACCGATCGCGGCGCGAGCGTAGCCGATGGCGGCGCGGGGGTCGCCGCTGGTTCGCACGGCCCACGTCATTGTCGATACCGCCGGTGCGTTCGCGCCGCCGTAGCGGAACTGGGCGTGCGGACGATACATCTCGGGCCGGGGCAACAGGTCGAGCCCGCGGTGGTGGATGTCGGCGACGACACCGACGACCGTGATCCAGATACCGTTGCCGCCCATCGTCAAGCGGCGGCCGATCGCGCTGATGCCCGGCCAGAACTTCCGCGCCATCGTCTCGTTGACGATGATGACGGGAAGCGTGTTGGCGGCGTCGGCATCGGTGAAGGTGCGGCCGGCACGCAAAGCGGTGCCGATGGCCTCGAAATAGCCGGGCGTCACCACCTGCCAGTCGGCGGCGATGCTGCGCTGGTTGTCGGTTGGCCGTCCTTCGATGACGATGCCCCAGTCGCCGCGCGTGCTCGCGAGCGGCAGCCCGGTGACCGCGCCGGCCGACTGCACGCCGGGCGATTCGCGGAGCCGGCGGCCGATCTCGCTGTAGGCGCGCACCATGGCGGACGGCTCCCCATAGTTCTGGTTCGGCAGCGATGTGCGCAGCGTGAGCACATGCGCCGGGTTGAAGCCGGCGTCGACGTCGAGCAGGCGCGCGAAGCTGCGCGCGAGCAGCACCGCCGCCGCGACCAGCACCACCGACGCCGCCATTTCCCCCACCACCAGCACGCGACGCAGCCAGCCGGTGCCGCCGCGCGAGTCGCGCCCCCCTTCCTTCAACACCGGCTGCAGGTCGGCCCGCGACGACTGGATGGCGGGGATACTGCCAAACAGGATGGCCGTGATGACAGCGAGCCCGACCGTGAACGCGAGCACGCGAGCGTCGATCGCGATGTCCTCGACCCGGGGGATCTTCAGCGGATCCAGCGCGATCAGGCCACGGGTCAACCCGTAGGCGAGCGCGATCCCGGCCGCGCCGCCCAGTGCGGACAGCACGATCGATTCGGTCAGCAGCTGGCGCACGATCCGGCCGCGACCGGCGCCCAGGACCGCCCGAATCGCGAGCTCTTTCTGGCGCACCTCCGACCGCGCGAGCAGCAGGTTGGCGACGTTGGCGCAGGCGATCAGGAGCACCGCCCCCACGGCCATCAGCAGGACCAACAGTGCCGGCCTCACGTCACCGAACACCTCGCGCGGCGCCGACACCAGGGTGAGGCCAAACTCCGGATCGTACGTGTTCGGATAGCGCTGAAAGAAGCCGTGCGTGATGGCGTCGATTTCGGCTTGCGCCCGCGTCAGCGTCACGCCGAACCGCAGACGGCCGAGCGCGTTCAATCCGTGATTGCCCCTCGCTTGGGGATCGTTTGGCCCCAGCGCCAGCGGAACCCAGACCTGGGTGAACGCGCGGCTGGCGTAGTCGAGCGGCAGCCGCAATTCCGCCGGCAGGATGCCAACGACGGTATAGGGTTCGGCGTCGAGCTGAATCGCCCGTCCGATCACCGACGGGTCCGAGCCGAACTGCGATCGCCAGAGCCCTTCGGTCAACATCACGACGTGCTCGTGGCCGGGACGATCCTCCTCGGCGGTGAACACGCGGCCTGCGAGGGGCCGGGCGCCGAGGGCAGCGAAGATGGCCGGCTGCACCTGCGCCGCGCGCACGCGAAGCGGATCGCCGCCGCCGGTCAGGTTGAAGGAGGTCGAGCTGAACGCAGCGACATGCTCGAGCGACTGCGCCTGCTCCTGATAGTCGACGAGTTCGCCTTGTGACAGCCAGGTCTTCGACCAGTTGGTCCAATGGCTCCACAACAGCACCACCCGATCGGGATCCTGATACGGCAGCGGGCGGAGCAGGACCGCGTTGACGATGCCGAAAATGGCCGAGTTGGCGCCAATCCCAAGCGCCAGCGTCAGCAGCGCCACGAGTGTGAACCCGCGCTGCCGGCCCAGACCACGGAGTGCGAACCGCAAATCCTGTACCAGTGTCGACACAGATTCCCCTCGCGGGTTAGATGAGAAAGCGGTACCCCGGGTTGTCAGGTCATCGAGAAGGGTGGGTAGTCATCGACCAGGAGGAGAAGGTAGGCCTCGACGCGAATCAGCCATCGCATGGCGCCGGCGCCGAAGTCGTAGAGACCCGGCGGATAGCGGGCGGTGATGAGAATCGCGAACCACGCGATGATCGTGGTCACCCACCACAGAAACAAGATGAAGAAGAGCACGATGAAATGCGGGATGGCCAGGATCAGCCTCAGCCCGATCGACAAGCGATCGCGGGGCCGGCCTGGTTCGTCGAACACCAGCGCCGCCGGGTACGGACCGTCGCCGAAGGGCGGGTAGCGATCGGCGAGCAGCATGAAGTAGGCGAGCGCGCGGACGCGCCAGCGCAGGTAGAAGCGCGTGTAGCGGCGAATCGGTGTGTAGTGCTCGCCCACGAACACCAGGGTGAACCAGCTGACAATCGCCAGCAGCGACGCGATGCTGCCGAGCAATCCGGTTTCGCCGCCGAGCGTCGTCGCGTTGCGGCCGCCGCTGTTGTAGAACGCGAACCCTGCCCCGACGCCGCCGACCAGAATGAGGTGCGGGATCGCCAGGATCAGCCGGAACGCCGTCGTCAGTCGGTTGCGATCGGACAGCTGCCGCTCGATAGTGGTCGAGATCGGGTAGGCCATGGCGCTCATCATAGTGTGCGATGATTCGCGGCGTGCGAACGATTCTTGCGGCGGTGCTCGGCGCATCGCTTTTCACGACGCCGGTCCGGCTGAAGCCGGACACTACCGACAACCGACGTTTCACGACCACGGTCCGTCAGACGCCGGACACTACCGACACCCGACGTTTCACGACGGTCCGTCAGACGCCGGACTATACCGACAACCGACGTTTCACGACGACGGTCCGGCTGACGCCGGACACTACCGACAACCGACGTTTCACGACCACGGTCCGTCAGACGCCGGACACTACCGACACCCGACGTTTCACGACGGTCCGTCAGACGCCGGACTATACCGACAACCGACGTTTCACGACGACGGTCCGGCTGACGCCGGACACTACCGACAACCGACGTTTCACGACGACGGTCCGGCTGACGCCGGACACTACCGACAACCGACGTTTCACGACCACGGTCCGTCAGACGCCGGACACTACCGACAACCGACGTTTCACGACGACGGTCCGTCAGACGCCGGACACCGACCACGTCGGTAGTGTCCGCCTTCAGGCGGACCCGATCGCCCAGCCGGATCCGGTTGAACGCGGAACGCTGCGCCTGCATTACGTGCAGAAGCCGATCGGCTACGAGCGCTACGAGGTCGCGCGCGATGGCGATGCGCTGCGGTTGACCTCCGACTTCGACTTCACCGACCGTGGTGGACGCGTGCAGCTGGCGGCGACGCTGCGCACCAAGTCCGATTTCACGCCGCTCTCATTCAAGGCCAGCGGCAAGAGCTACCGATTCGTCAACGTCGATTCCGACGTGCGCATCGAGGGCAGCGACGCCATCGTGAAGGCCGACGGCGGTCAATCGCGCGTCACCCTGACCGCCCCGTTCTATACCGTGGACGGCTATGCGCCGTTCGCCGTGCAGATGCTGCTGCTGCGCTACTGGAAGCTGCACGGCGAGCCGCGCGTCATGCACACCGTTCCCGGCCTGCCGATCAACGACGTCTTCATCGAAGCACGCGGCCGCGAGGCCATCCGGATCGGAGCCAACGCGATCCGGCTGGAGCGCTATGCCATCGACGGCGTCGTGTGGGGGCGCGAGACGGTGTGGCTCGACGAGCGCGGCGCCCTCGCCGCCGCGATCACGCGCGCCGGCGGCCTGAGCTTCGAGGCCGTGCGCGAGGACCTCGAGCCGGCGCTGGTCGGCTTCGTCCAGCGGGCGACTCGGGATCGCATCGGTGATCTGGAAACCATCACGCGTCACACGCCGCTGCTGAAGAGCGGCGCCTACGCCATGATCGGCGCGACCATCGTCGACGGTACGGGCCGGGCGGCGATTCCGGACGGCGTGGTGGTCGTGCGCGACGGGCGGATCGCCGACGTCGGTCCGCGCGCCTCGGTCACGATTCCGCCGGGCGTCGCCACCGTCACCGTCGCCGGCAAGACGATCGTTCCCGGGCTGTGGGACATGCACACCCACGTCACCCAGATCGAATGGGCGCCGGCCTATCTCGCGGCGGGCGTCACGACCGTCCGCGACATGGGCAACGAGTTCGAGTTCGTCGTCCCGTTGCGCGACGCGATCGCGTCGGGGCGAGCGCTGGGACCGCGCCTGCTCGCGGCCGGGTTGATCGATGGCGGCGGACCGAACGCCTTCGGCGTTTACTACGCCACCACAGCGGACGAAGCCAGACAGGTGGTGGCGAAATACCACGACGCCGGCTTCCAGCAGATCAAGATCTACAACTTGGTCACGCCGCCCATCGTCGAAGCGATCTGCACCGAGGCGCACCGGCTCGGCATGACCGTCACCGGCCACATTCCCAATGGCATGACGATCGAGCAGGCGGTGGCGGCCGGCATGGACCACGTCGCGCATCTCGCCATTCGCGGCGAGGCGGGATCGGAAGAAGTGGCCAGGACGATCGCATTCCTCCGCGACCACAAGACGGTGATGGATCCCACGCAGTCGTGGAACGAACTGCTCGGACATGCGGCGGGCACCCCGATAGCGGCGTTCCAGCCCGGTGTGCTGAAGATTCCGGCGCCGCTCAATCGGGTGTTCTCCAGCGCCGGAGCCGCCGGAATCGACGCGGCTGGCGCGCGCATACGACTGGAGCGCGGATTGCGGATCGTCAAAGCCCTGCACGACGCCGGCGTGCCGATCGTCGCCGGTACCGACGAGGGGATTCCGGGGCACAGTGTTCACCGCGAAATCGAGCTTTACGTGGAAGCCGGCTTGACGCCGATGGAGGCGTTGCAGGCGGCGACCATCGTGTCGGCCCGCGCCATGAAGATGGACAGCGAGCTCGGCACGATCGAGCCGGGCAAACGCGCGGACATGATCGTGCTGAACGCGAACCCGCTCGATGCCATCCGCAACATCCGCAGCGTCCGCTGGACGATCAGCGGCGGCCGGGTTTACGATGCGCCGGCGCTGTGGGAGAGCGTCCGGTTCCAGCCCTGAGCATTGCTGCAGCAGCGCCCGACCGTCCCACCCCGCATCAACCCAGAGGCCATCGCTGGACGCTGTTGACCGGCCGCGTGTACGATGGGACCAAGGCCGGTGGAAGAGCGATTTCATAGCCGGCCAGGGAGAGCGACCATGGCGGACTTCGACATGACACACGGGGCAGCGATGACGGCGCCGGCCGCGGCTGGCGAGCGCGTCGCGGCGTTTCTGCGCGCCGCCTACGGCTGGATGTGTGCCGGCCTCGCGATCACCGCCGCCACCGCGTGGTTCGTGGCGTCCTCGCCGTCGCTGCTTCGCACGATCGTGCGGAGCGGACCGCTCTACTTCGTCCTGATCATCGCGCAGCTCGGCATCGTCTTCGTGCTGTCGGCGCGCGTCCAGCGCCTGTCGGCGTCGACGGCGTCGTGGCTGTTCATCGGCTACTCGATGCTGACCGGCGTAACGCTGTCGTTCCTGATGCTGGTGTACACCGGCGAGACGCTGACCTCCACATTCGTCGTGGCGGCCGGCATGTTCGGCGCCATGGCGCTGTATGGGACGTTGACCTCGAGCAACCTCGCCGGCTGGGGGCAGTTCCTGTTCATGGGGCTCATCGGCGTCGTGCTGGCGTCGATCGTCGGCATTTTCTGGCACAGCGACGCCCTGCAGTTCGTCATCAGCTTCATCGGCGTCATCGTCTTCACCGGACTGGCGGCCTACGATGCGCAGCGGCTCAAGTCGATGGCGCTGATGACGTCGGCGGGAAGCGCCGGGTCCTACGCCATCGTCGGCGCGCTGTCGCTCTACCTGGACTTCGTGAACCTCTTCCTGATGCTGTTGCGCCTGCAGGGCGGCGGACGCCGCCGCTGACGACACCCTCAGGGCCTGGAGTCGGCGTCGGCGGTCAGCTCTGCGGCGAGCTGTGCTGTCGCGTGGGCAATGTCGCCTGCAATATTCATCGCGACGTAGTGCCCTCGCGTCGCTTGCGTCAGTGTTGACGCGATCGACTCCGGCAGCCCCAGACCGAGCGTCTTCAGCACGATCGCGTTCACCGACACGCCGCGTCGCGAGACGTCGGTGATCCAGCGGTTGAATCCCTGCTCGTCCCGTTCCTTGCTGTTCTCCGACCCGTCTCCGGTGATGATGACGAACACCGGCCAGCGTTCCTCAGCCTTCCTCATGAAGCGCTCGTCCACGGAGACCAGGGAATCCATCAGGGCGGTGGGGCCGCGCTCGGTCAGCATGCCGGCGCTGCTGTTCTTGACCTTGGTGTGGTCGGTGGTGGGCGGGACGCGAACCTGAGTCCTGCGTCCGGTCGTGATCAGCAGCAACTCGTGTTCTGGTGGCAGGGCATCGACGAAGGCGGCGACAGCGGCTCGTATCTGGACGATGGCGCTGGTTGTGGCGGCGCTGGTGTCAATGAGCACAGCGACGCGCATCGCCCGGCCCGCGGACATGGCCGGCGTGAACGCCAGCGTCAGCACCGTCACTGAGACGGTGCGAAGAGCCTTCGGGCTCATCTGGCCTTCGACGCCAGGTAGCGTTTGCGGGCGCGTGCCACCAGTTCCGGCCGTGACAGGTGGACCGTGAGCTCGTGCATTTTCCCATCGAGGTTCGCCGGCGTGAATCCGAGCGCGTACTGGTGGTGCAGTTCGGTGGCGACGCGCGCGAACGTGGCCGCCAGATCCTGCGGCGACGTCAGCTCGAAGTAGCCGCCGCCGGTCGCCGCCGCGATTTTGGGCAGTCCTTCGTCGGGTCTTTCCACCTGCGGCTGACCGCGGGGAATACCGCCGAGCCCGCGACCGCCAAGGCCGCCGAACGCGCCAGGGTTCATGCCACCGCGTCCGCGATCGATCCCGCCTCCTCCCGGACTGGGCATGCCGTTCTGGCCGGCGAGCCCGATGGCATAGACCATCACGTCGTCCTCCTCGGCGCGCTTCATGACGTCTTTCAACGACTTGTTGTGGCTCGCGAAATTCAACGGCATGTCCACACCGTCGGTGAAGGCGAGGATGACCCGGCGGCCCTGCTCGACCAGCAGCTTGTCGATGCCACGATCCACGGCGTTCCACAGCGGCGTCGGTCCGTCTTCCTGCAGTTCGCTACGGAGGATGTGGATCAGCGTGTCGCGATCGGCGGTGAAGTCGTCGGGGTCGATCTGGATGTACTTGGCGAAGCTGCCGATGCGCGCCTTGTCGGCCGGCAGCATCTCGTGCACGAACGCTTCGGCAGCCCGTTCCTCGAGCTCGAAGTTCGCCTTCATGCTGCCGCTGCGATCGAGCAGCATGATCAGCGTAATCGGCTGGATGTCGTTGGCAAACAGCGTCAGGGTCTGGCGCTTGCCGTTGTCGTCGATCGCAAAATCTTCGCGTGTCAGGTCGGGCACCAGCCGCCCGCGTGCGCCGGTGACGGTGGCGTAGACCGCAACCGTGCGGTTGGCGGCACCGAACTGCGGCGGCTGCGCCTTGGGCGCGGCAATGACGACGACCGCGGTGAGGATCAAGGAAACGGCGACGCGTCCGACCGTGCGGTTCATGGAGAGTCCCTTTCGGGCGCTGGCATCTCCCATGGTAGTTCGAGGCCTCGGTGCCAGGCGGAGTTTTTGCCGGCCCCGAGGTTCAATGCTGATCGGCCGTTTAGATGATGCGACCACCCCGGATCGTGTACCTGACCGCGGCGAACCAGGGGTTGTCCGGCCCGTGTGTCCATCGCCGCGTCAATCGGTGGCGTGGAAATGTCGTCCGCGGGTTTCGGGACCGAGCCACATCAGAATGATCACCAGCGTTCCCGAGCCGGCGATGCACGCCGCCATCGCCGTCGCCAGCGGCAGCCCGCGATCCTGCAGCAAACCGACCAGCGTCGGCGTGAACGATCCGAAGCCGGCGCCGACGTGATAGGCGAACCCGGCGCCGACGGCGCGGGCGACCGTCGGAAAACGCTCGGTCAGATAGCCGGGGACCACGCCGAAGTTCCCGGCGCCGAAGAAGCCCATCGCCAGCGCGCCGGTGAGCAGCAGCGCCGTGTTCTGCGTGAAGATGTACAACGGGATCACCAGGATGCCGACCAGCGTGGCGATGGTGGCCGAGCCGCGCCGGCCGAGCGCGCCTTCCGAGATCCGCCCGAATGCGATGCCGCCGGTGATACCGCCGACATTCAAGGCCGCGAGATACGGCAGCGTCGGTCGATGCATCTGCGTGATCAAGGTGGGATACCAGTAGGTGATCGAGTGGTACATGAAGAGGAACGCGCCCATCAGGAGCGAGGTGTGGACGGTCGTCCCGATCAGGCCGGCGTCGAACAGACGCACCAGCGACAGCGAATCGCGCTGGCTGTGCGCCTTGAGGTGGACCTGGCGGTCGAGCCACACCGGACTCTCCTTGACCCCCCGCATGATGAAGAACACGAGAAACGACGGCAGGATGCCGATCCACATCATCCAGCGCCAGCCCAGATCGGCGCCGCTGTTCAGATGCGGGTAGACGAACTCGAAGACCAGCGACGACAGCAGAAATCCCATCGAGTAGCCGCTCTGCATCAGCCCGGATGCGGTGCCGCGCAGGTGCGCGGGCCAGTGCTCGAGCGTCAACGGCATGCCGGCGGCCCAGACGCCGCCCATGCCAATGCCGAAGAGCGCCCGGATCGCGAACAGCATGCGGAACGAGGTCGAAAAGCCACCGAGAAACGAGAACGCCGAATACCACAGGATCGAGAACATCAGCGGGCCCCGGCGGCCCCAGCGATCCGCGGCGGTGCCGGCGCCGATGCCTCCGGCCACCCTGAAGATGAGCGTGATGGTGCCGAGCGATCCCACCAGCGCCTTGTCCACGGTGAAGCTGCGCTGGATGTCGACCAGAAGGAAGGTCAGGATGGTGAAGTCGAACCCGTCGAGTACCCAGCCCAGATAGCAGCCGACGAAGGCTTTCCACTGAGTCGGTGTGACCTCGCGGTACCAGGCGCCGGTGGGACGTGGTGTGGACGCATCGAGGGACACATGGGCCATTGCCGGCGATGATACCTTCAGATCCGGAGGAAAATTCGGCGACGGTACAGCTCGCCGAGGATCACGCCCCATAGCACCACATAGACCACCGCGTAGCCAAGCGACGCCGCCTCGGCGCCGCAGCACGGCCGCAGTGACGGAACGAACGCGCTGCGATAGACCATACCCTTGAGCGATCCGCTCCCCGGCACGCTGACGCGCGTGAGCAGGCTGTCGCACCCGACCGACAGGAAATAGGCCGCCAGCGGATTGCGTCCGAAGGCCGCGAGGGGACGCGACCAGCCTCGCCACCCCCGTACATCGACGAGCCAATGGCACAGCGCCAGCGCCTGCGCCGCCAGCCCCGCGCTGAAGAGCGCGAAGGAACTGGTCCACAGGTTCTTGTTGATCGGAAACACCAGGCCCCAGGCGAGACCTGCGACCATCGCCATGACGCCGGCGAGAAACAGACCTCCGCTGTGGTGCAGCTGGTGCCGTTCTCTCAGCCAGTCTCCGGCGAACACACCGCACATCGCGCTGGCGATCGCGGGAATCGTGCTCAGCAGCCCCTCGGGATCGGAAAGCCGGTTGAGCAGGTGGCGGCCGAGCAGCGCGCGATCGATGTACGACGCGAGGTTGCCCTCCGGCGTGAGCACGCCGGCTGCTGCCCCTGGCACGGGGACCAGGGTCAGCGCGGCCCAGTAGCCGACCAGCGCAGCCACGACCGTCGCCACCTGCAGGCGCAACGATCCCCGTTCGGTCAGCCAGGCCACCGCGAGAAAGACGAGCGCGACGCGCTGCAGGACGCCGGGGATCCGGAACGTCGCCCAGTGCAACGGCGCCGCGGCCTCGATGGCATTCAGGATGAGGCCGAGGCAGAACAGGATCACCGTGCGGCGCACGACGTGCCGGCCGATGCGATGCGAGTCGCGGCGCCTCGCCAGCGCGAACGGCACCGCCGCGCCCATCGCGAAGAGCAGAAACGGAAACACGAGATCGGTCAGGGTCCAGCCGTTCCAGATCGCGTGATCCAGCGGCGTGTAGACCGCGTTCCAACTGCCGGGCGTGCTGACGAGAATCATCGCGGCGATGGCCAGGCCGCGGAAGACGTCGAGCGAATCGAGCCGCTCCGATCCGTCGGTCATCTACTGCTCGCAGCAGGGGCTGCGCCGGCTGGGCAGGATCACCTTGAACGGCCGCGGCCGCGAGAACACCTCGTTGGAGCGCGCGAAGCCGTCGAGAAACCAGTCCATCACGCGCATCTGGGTGGTGAAGCGGCGCAGCGCCTGGCGCTTGGATCGCGTCTCGGCGGGCGTCAGCGCGAGCCGCATCCATCCGGAGGCGCCGCCGCGCAGGCCCGGCGGCGGATCGAGCCGCGGGCCGTCGTCCTCGAACGGCCAGGTATTGAAGTGGACGATGTAGTTGATGACGTCGGTCGAGAATTCCGGATGGACGCGGCGAACGTCGTTGAGTGAATCAGCGAGGAAATACCAGGCGGCGCAGTGATCCTCGTGCTGATCTTCCCGCCGCGGCACGGCGATCATCGTCGGCTTGAAGTCGCCGATGACCAGGGCGATCTCCTGCGACAGATCCTCGCCGCGGTACTGTGTGGCCGGCCTCAGCATTTCCGAACGCGGCGGACGATTGAGACGGGTATACGGCGATCGGTAGGCGACGCGGCGCTCGGACCAGTAGATGCGCGTCAGCTTGCACAGCCCGCCGTCGGGAAAGCCCAGGAAGGTCTGGAACGCATCGGCGAGCCCGAGCCGGACCAGGGCGGCGCGCGCTTCGCGGCGCCGCTGCTTGCCATAGCCGAGGTAGTCCCTCGCCGTCGGCGCCTCGACGTGATCTGCTTCTTTGACCCCTTCGGGATAGCCGTCGCCGTCGGTGAGGTAGACCACGCGCACCGTGCCGCCAGTAGACTTGACGCGCTGCATCAACCCGCCGGCACCCAGCACCTCGTCGTCGGGATGGGGCGCGATCACCAGGAGGCGCGTGGCCTCGGGTACGTCGAGCACCGGCGGTGGAATCCTGACCGGCGGCCTTGTCTGTCGGCGAGGCGGTGCGCCGTGGACGTCGGGCGAGAGCAGGAGCGCGCCGATGGCGATGGTCCAGGCGGCGGCGTGACGCCGCCAGCTACTACTCATGCACGTACTGCTTGACCGACCCAAATCGGTCGGAGAAAGCCTAGACAAGTTGAAATTACGACTCAGCCTCATTTAATGCTGCATCAAGCGCGTGAAGGTTCGGGACGGCGACACCGCCGTCCCCGCGACCGCGCGACACCGAGGCGGATTACCGCGTCGGCTGCGACGACGGCGGGACGAGGCCCTTCATCCGCAAGTAGGTGATCATGTTCCCGTAGTGTTCGTTGTCGTGCGTGACGTTGAGCAGCATGACGCGGAACGGCGTGTCCTTGCGGGTGTCCGAAAACGACGTGATGGTTTTCGGCTCATCCTTCGCTGCCGCATACGCTGCATCGCAATAGGCGTTGGACTCGGTGATCGCCTTCACGAGATCGGCCTTCGCGGTTTTCTTTTCGAAATCGACCGCTGCCATTGGATTCTTCTCGCCTTTGAGCGGGCTGCACAACAGGTAGTGCTCATTGGCCAGATGGCCGACCAGCTCTCCGAAGCTGCGCACTTCCGGCGTCGGCCTGAACGCGTAGTCCTTCTCCGGCATCTTCTCGGCCGACGACACGACAAACCGCTTGACTGAGTTCCAGCTGCTCCGAACGGTTGCGGTGTATCCGGTGTCGGGCGCCATGGCGGGTTGCGCCGACGCCAGGGTTGCGCACAAGATCATCGTGGTCGTGGCAGTCAGTACGGTTTTCATGGTTGGTCCTTTGAAAGAGGTCCCTGAAATGATAACGGCTTTTGCGGCGATGAACGCTTCGTCCTGGCTTCCCGTCTAACCATCATTCCCGGAGGGGTCGATGGATGCCGTCCTGCAGGATCTTCGCTATGCCGCGCGTTCGCTATGGCGCCAGCCCGGGTTCGCGCTGCTCGCCATCGGCACGCTCGCGCTGGGCATCGGCGCCAACGCCGCGATCTTCAGCGCCGTCAACGCGGTGCTGCTCAGGCCGCTCGACTATCACCGGCCGGATCGCATCGTCGCGCTGGCGAACCAGTGGCAGAAGACGGGACGCCGCGGCAGCGTCTCGGCCCCTGACTACCACGACTGGCACGATTCGACGACCTCGTTCGCGGCGATGGCGTACTACACCTACTCGCTGGGCGACGAGACGAGCGTCATCATCGACGGCGTCGCCGACTACGGCAACGTCGTGCTGGTGACACCGGAATTCTTCGACGTCTTTGGCGTCGACGCGCTCATCGGCCGGACGATCGCGCGCACCGCGTCGCCGGGCGATGCGCCGGCCGCGGTCATTGGCTACGAGCTCTGGATGCGCCGTTTCGGCGGCTCGCGCGCCGCCCTCGGCAGGACCGTCTCGTTCGACCAGCGAGCGGTGACGATCGTCGGGATCATGCCGCCCGGGTTCGCATTCCCCGATCGCACCGACATCTGGTACTTCCCCGCCGCTAGCCCCGAAACCAGCTCACGCTCGGCGCACAACTATCGCGTCGTTGCGCGCCTGAAGGAGGACAGAGGCATCGAGGTGGCGCAGGCCGAGCTGTCGGCATTGGCGGCGCGGCTGTCGGCGGCGTACCCCAGCTCGAACGAGGGCAAAGGCGCAGCCGTGGTGCCGCTGCGCGAACAGCTGGTCGGCGACGCGCGGCCGACCCTGTATCTGCTGCTCGGCGCGGTCGGCCTCGTGCTGCTGATTGCCTGCGCCAACGTCGCGAACCTGCTGCTCGCTCGGGCCAGCGGTCGGACCAGCGAGCTCGCGATCCGCGCCGCACTTGGTGCCGGCCGTGCCCGGATCGTCGTGCAGCTCATGACCGAGAGCATGCTGCTGGCAGTCGTTTCCGCCGCCGTCGGTCTCGCGCTTGCGCGTTGGGGCGTGGACGCCTTCGTGGCGCTCGCGCCGTCGGGGCTCCCGCGTGCCGCGGAGATCGGCATCGACCGGCGGGTGTTCACGTTCACGCTCCTGGCGTCGGTCGCGGCGAGCCTGCTCTTCGGCGTGTTGCCGGCCGTGCACGCCTCTCGCGTCGATCTCAATGGATCGCTGCGCCAGGGTGGCCGCGGCGCAGCAGGCGGTGGCAGTGGCGCACGATTCCGGGGCGGCCTGGTCGTTGCCGAGGTGGCGCTGGCGGTCGCGCTCGTGGTCGGCGCCGCGCTGCTGGTGCGGAGCTTTGTCGCTCTCGGTCGAGTCGAGCTCGGTTACGCCGCCGACCGTGTGCTGGTGGTGCGGACCACAGTGCCGGCGCGCGACATCGAGGGCGCCCGGCGTGCGACGATGATCTACGCAGCGTTGCTGCCGCGGCTTGCCGCGCTGCCGGGGGTCACCGCCGTCGCTGGCATTCGCGGACTGCCCGGCACCGCGATGCATTCCAACGGCGGCTACTGGCTCGACGGCGGACCGGGTCCGGAGGTCTCCGGCGTGCAGTCGCCGCAGGCCGTTTTCACCGTGGTCACGCCAGATTACTTCCGGACGATGACCATTCCCATGAGTCGGGGGCGCGACTTTTCGGCGCGCGACGACTTCGACGCGCCGCCGGTGGCGATTGTCAACGAAGCCCTCGCGCGACAGGCGTTCCCCAACCTCGATCCGATCGGGCGCCGCATCATGTGCGGCCTCGACACGCCGCGGTTCATGACCATTGTCGGCGTGGTCGGCAACGTGCGTGAATACGATCCATCGCTGGCCCCGCTGCCCGAGCTCTACATGCCGTACCGTCAACATCCGTCCCACGGGTCGTCGCTGACACTGGTCGCTCGTACCGGTGGCGAGCCGCTGACGCTCGCGAACGCGTTTCGCGAGACCATTCGCACGGCCGATCCCGACGTGCCGGTCCGCGCGACCACGATGACCGAGACGGTGTCGGCCTCGGTGGCCACGCCGCGGTTCCGCACGCTGCTGGTCGGCACCTTCGCGGCGCTGGCCCTGGTGCTCGCCGTCGCTGGGGTCTACGGCGTGATGGCGTATGCCGCCAGCCGACGCACCGCGGAGATCGGCGTCCGGATGGCGATGGGTGCCGCCTCGGGCGACATCCTTCGTCTCGTGATGGGCCAGGGCATGCGGCTGGCGCTGGCCGGAGTGGCGATTGGACTCGCCATGGCCTGCGCCATGGCGCAGCTGTTGCGCGGCATGCTGTTCGCGGTGTCCCCGGTCGACCCGGTCGTCTTCGTCCTGGTGCCGCTGGTGCTGGTGGTCACCGCCGCCGCGGCGACTGCGATCCCGGCGCTACGCGCCTCCCGGGTCGATCCGATGCAGGCGCTCAGGGATTCTTGAAAAATTTCAGATTGTAGATTGCAGATGGCGGATTCCGATCGCGGATCTGGATGGCAGACAGCAGGTGGGGAATGTTTCCCTCTACCAATCTGCCTTTACCAACTGCAATTCGCCCCTGTTCTTCATAATTGGCAATCGACCGTTTTCGCCTTGCAATCTGCAATCTGCAATCTGCCCTCTGAAATCTGCCATCTCATGCTATTGTCACCAGAGGAGGCTTGATGAGAAAAGCGTTAAGGCTGCTGCCGCTCGCGCTGGTCGCGTGCGGTCTGCTTGCCGGTCCGGCGGTCGCCCAGACCCCGAGCGCGGAGCTCAAGGTTGGCGACGCGGCTCCGGACTTCACGCTTCCGGGTACCGACGGCAAGACCCACAGCCTGAACGATCTCAAAGGCCATTGGGTCGTGCTCGGCTGGTTTCCGAAAGCGTTCACCGGTGGTTGAACGGCCGAGTGCAACTCGCTCCGTGAGAGCGGGGGACTGATTCGCGCCTTCGACACCGCGTACTTCATGGTCAGCGTCGACACGCTCGAGGACAACAAGGCGTTCGCGCTGAAGGAGCATGCGGACTTTCCGATGCTCTCGAACCCGGACAAGAAGGTCGCGTTCGCTTACCAGGTGATTCCTCCGGACGCACCGCCCGAGCGGCAGTTCGCCAAGCGGTGGACCTACTACATCGATCCCGCCGGAAAGATCGCCTTCATCGACAAGGCGGTCAAGCCCGCCACCTCCGGGCAGGATGTGGTCGCCAAGCTCGGCGAGCTCAATGTGCCGAAGAGGAAATAGGCGTTTCCAGCCGGCCGCGGAATTTCAAGCCAGGTGGGGGACGGCCTCGCGGCCGTCCCCTACCTGGGCGTGCACGCGGGCGTTTCTGAAGCGCGGCTCTCATCCCCCCGCGCGGAAGCCGCCGACTTCGGTCAGCCAAGGTTTCCGAAACGAGAGAAATAAATCCCTACCCTTGCCGCTCCCACCCTTTCGATCGCTGTAGCGCCTCGGTCCATCGCGCCCGCAGCGCGGCTGCCTCGGCGCGCGGCATGATCGGCTCGAAGCGTCGATCGACTTTCCACTGGCCGCTGACAGCGTCGGGGGAGTTCCAATAGCCGACGGCGATGCCCGCCAGGTAGGCGGCGCCCAGCGCGGTCGTCTCGGTGACGGCAGGTCTGACCACCGGCACGCCGAGCAGGTCCGCCTGGAACTGCATCAGCATGTTGTTGCTCGCCGCACCGCCGTCGACGCGAAGTTCCTTCAAGGGGATGCCGGCGTCGGCGCCCATGGCGTCGAGCAGATCGGCAACCTGATAGGCGATGCTCTCGAGCGCCGCGCGTGCGATGTGTCCTGAGGATGTGCCGCGCGTGATGCCGACCAGGGTCCCGCGTGCGTAGGGATCCCAATGAGGCGCACCCAGACCCGCAAAGGCGGGGACGAGATAGACGCCGCCGTTGTCGGCGACGCTGGCGGCGAGCGGCTCGATCTCGGGTGCGGTCCGGATCAGTCCGAGTCCGTCGCGAACCCACTGGACGACGGCGCCGCCGATGAACACGCTGCCTTCGAGCGCGTACTCGGTGCGTCCGCCGATCTGCCACGCCACCGTCGTCACGAGCCGCTGGGTCGATCGCGTCGGCTCGGTGCCGATGTTCTGCAGCAGGAAGCAGCCGGTGCCGTAAGTGTTCTTGGACATGCCCGGTTGCCGGCACATCTGTCCAAACAGCGCCGCCTGCTGGTCGCCGGCAATTCCGGCGATCGGCACGCGCTCGATGCCCAGGGATTCCGAGACCTGACCGTAGATCTCGCTCGACGACCGCACCTCGGGGAGCATGCTCGCCGGCACGCCGAACAGCCGCAGCAACTCGTCGTCCCACTGCAGCGTGTGGATGTTGAAGAGCATCGTCCGCGACGCGTTGGTCACGTCGGTGATGTGTCTCTGCCGGCCGGTGAGCTTCCACACCAGCCACGAGTCAACGGTTCCGAACGCCAGCTTGCCGGCGTCGGCGCGCGCCCGGGCGCCCGCCACGTTGTCGAGTATCCAGCGGATCTTGCTCGCCGAGAAATAGGCGTCGATGAGCAGGCCGGTCTTCGCCTGAATCGTCTCGCCCGCGCCTTGTGCCTTCAGCCGTTCGCAGTAGTCGGCGGTGCGGCGATCCTGCCAGACGATGGCGTTGCAGACGGGCTCACCGCTGTCGCGATCCCAGACGATGGTCGTCTCGCGCTGATTGGTGATGCCGATGGCGGCGAGCTCGCTGGGCCGCACCTGGGCTCGTCCGAGCGCCTCGACGGCCACGCCAATCTGCGATGCCCAGATCTCGCCGGGGTCGTGTTCGACCCACCCCGCGCTGGGAAAGATCTGCTTGAATTCCTTCTGAGCGACCGCGCGGATGGCGCCGTCGTGGTCGAACACGATGGCCCGCGAGCTGGTCGTCCCTTGATCGAGCGCGAGGATGTAGGGCATGGCCGCCCACTATACAATGCGGCCATGCAAAAGGGCCTCTCTCGCGAGCTGCTGGCCGAGTTTTTCGGCACGTTCATCCTGATCATCTTTGGCGTCGGCGTGGTCGCACAGGTGGTCCTCAGCAAGCACACCGCGGGCGACTCCCTGTCGATCAACATCGCGTGGGGTCTTGCCGTGACCATGGGCTGTTACGTCTCGGCGGGCGTGACCGGTGCGCACCTGAATCCTGCCGTGACGCTGGCGCTGGCGGTGCACCGCAGACTGCCCTGGAGCAAAGTACTGCCCTATGCGGCGGCGCAGCTGGCAGGCGCGTTCGTTGCGTCAGTCGTCGTGTTTCTGACCTATCACGAAGCCATCAACGCGTTCGACGGCGGCGTGCGGCAGGTGCTGGGCGCGCAGGGGACGGCCGGCATCTGGGCGACTTACCCGCAGCCGTTTCTCAGCACATTCCCCGGCGGCTTGATCGACCAGGTGGTCGGCACGGCGCTGCTGGTCGGCGTCATCTTCGGGATCACCGACAGCCGCAATTCACCGGCGCCGGCAGGCGTGGCGCCGGTGGTCGTCGGCCTGCTCGTGCTCTTGATCGGCGCGTCGTTCGGGTTCAATTCCGGCTACGCGATCAATCCCGCGCGCGATTTCGCTCCGCGCGTGTTCACGTTCCTCGCCGGCTGGGGAGGAGAAGTATTCCGCGCCGGCAACGCATGGTGGTGGGTGCCGATCGTCGGGCCGTGCGTCGGCGGCGTGATCGGCGGCTGGGCCTACGACGCCTGCGTCGGTCATCGGTTCCCGGCCGCCGGCTGACCTCTCGCCTGCCGCGCCGGAGCGCCCCGGCGTGCTGCTATGTGGTGCCGAGCTGACGGCAGAAGTCGGCCAGGCTGCCGCCTTCCCAGCTGCCGCACATCTCATCGAGCGTGTGCAGCCCGAGCGAACGGTAGCTTTCGGTCTGCGACTCGTTGAACCACTGATCGCCGGTCGACTCGTGCGGGAAATCGGGGTGGGCCGCGGCATAGCTGGCGATGTCGGGACCTTCGGTGTCGAGCAGCATCGGCTTCACGTAGACGAGCTGTCCATCCGTGTCGGTGCCGTCCATCGCGGAGTAGCGAATCGTCGCCACCGCGCACCGTTTTCTGCGCGCCTTCAACGACTGCATCGACGCCTCGTCGAACTCGATGGGGATGCGGAGATCGATGCGGATCTTCCTGAGGGCGTTGCCCAGATCGTCATAGTGGAAGTCGGCATCGCAGCCGCCGTCGAGGACGACAATGACGCGGCAGCGTCGGCGCACCATTTCGTAGAGCCCCAGGTTTTCGAAGTGGCCTCCATCGGAGAGGTACACGTATTCGCTCTGGTCGGAGGTCTGGCCGAGCGCTTCCTTGACCATCGAGCGAATCGCCGACAGCGGGCCCGGATCGCGCCACGTGCGCGTGCCTGGCAGGCCCGGGTTGCCGAGCCACGATCCGAGCCGCGCGTTGAAAAGCGTCATGATGAAGCCGACCACCGGCGACGAGTGGTAGCCCATGTTCGGGCTCGCCGCGGCGCCTGAAATCGCCATCGCGGTTCCGAGCGTGATGCCGCCGCCGTAGTGTGCGGACGGCCGGTAGCCGAGATCATGATTGCCGCAATGCGACGCGGTGACGGTGAACGATGCCGCCTTGCGCTGCTGCCAGGCCAGCCGGCTGCCCGCCACCAGGTTCAGGGCGAGATTCAGTACGTGAAACGGCCGCGCGGCCGGGTCGAGCCGGTGCGCCGCGATGTCGTCGGTGGCGGCGAAGCCCGTGAACCGGCTGGCTCGCCGCTCCGGATTCGAGGCGCCGAGATAGGCGCGCACCAGGCGATCGCGGTACATACCGTGCAGGGAGAACGTGTTGATGTTGACGAAGCGGGCCATCAGGACGCTCATGCCTGCGAAGGCGACGGTCACCAGGCCGAGCAGCGAAAGGCCGGTGCGGGTGAGCATGGCGTTGTGGTCCGTCCAGGCAATCGCCTGGCCGTGAGGACCGCTCAGCGGCAATCCCGTGATCAGGTGTGCGCCGAACAAGCTGACGTTCGTCAGTATCGACAGCGCGCCGGCCAGCAGTGCGAGAAACGCCGCAGGCGCGAGCTTGGCCGCCAGCGAGAGCAGCCGCGACGACGTCGTGCGACCGGCAGCGGGGTTCGCGCCGGGCGCGGCACGCCCCCCCAGCGTGCTGAGCCAGGCGCTGGCAGCGGCGACGGCGGCGAGCGCTCCATTCCCCCACGTCCGCCACCCGAGCGCCCACTGCGGCAGCAGCAGCACCATGGCGCAGACGCACGCCCACTCGACACAGAACAGCAGGATCGTGCCAGTGGCCCGCGACATCCACTCCCGATCGTCGTCTTTCAGAAAGCGGCTGGACAGGCCGACGAAGAGCACCGTTCCCAGGACGAAGCCGACCAGCACCGCAGGCGGCCCCACCGTCACGTATCCGGCCCACGACATCGCGTATCGAGGATCGTCGTTCCAGAGCAGGAAATTGGTGACGACCCACGTCGCGACGCCGATGCCTGCCGCCATCGAGACAATCGCCAGCGATAGAGGTCCGAGCAGGAGCCGGAGTCGCTCCCGCGCGCTGCCGCGATGAGCCACCAGCACGAGCAGCCACGCCGCGGCGCACGGCAGCAATGTCCAGACCACGACCGGTTCGAGGTGACTCTCGATCACGTAGGTGCGCCCGACGTAATAGAGCGAGTCGAACGTCAGGAAGGTCAACACCGCGCCGACCAGCGGCGTGAGGACCTTGAGTGAGAAGTCGTAGCGCGAATGATCGCGGCCGCCGACGCCGGGCAAGTATTGCAGGGTGAAGAACAAGGCGACGGCCAGCAGCAGCACGCTGAGCGCCGGAAGGGCCAGCGCAACCAGCGGCGAACCGCTGATCGCGTCGAGCGCGGGCGCCGCCCAGTCTGGTTGTCGACCGCTGTAGATCACGTCGCCGTACAGGCGCTCGGGCAGCGAGAGCGCGGCCAGGTAAAGGCGAGGCACCATCAGGGCGCACATCAGGACCGGGATGAGCACCATCCAGTTCAGGAGGATGTTGCGCAATACCGTCGCGATCAGCGTCCAGACGTCGGTCGAGAGAATGCCGCCTTGCGGCGACATATAGCTGTTGTATTCGCGCAGGTGCTGAATCGGATCGGCCCCCGCGGCCGCGGGAGCATTGCGGCACAACTGCGGGACCACGCGGTCGATCCCGCCGGCCCGGTACGCCCAGGCGGTCAGCCAACTGCCGATGTAGCCACCGCCGGAGACCGTCGACAGGTAATCGAACCGAGTCAGCAGACCGCGCTCGGCAAGGCCCTGGATCGCGCCGAGCGCGAAGGTGGCGCTTCGGATTCCACCGCCGGAGATGCACAGCGCGCTCAGCGGCTCGGCATCGGCGTGCATCCGCGCGATCAGCTCTTTCTCGAGACCGCCCGCGAAGCCCGCAAGCGGACGCAGCGCCTTGTACTCGCCAGCGAGTACCTGATCGAACGCGATCGGCTGCGGCTTCGACACCTCGACTAGAACGATTCCCTGCCGGTTGGGATGACCGCTGCCACCCCCGTCGTCTTGTGTCGTAACCCCGAGCTGTCGTCGTAGACGTTCTTGCGGGCGCGGTTGATGCCGCCGAGCGGGCGATGCTCGGCCAGCGCGTTCCACGGGTTCCACGAGAGGTTCCCGAAGAAGGTCATCTGGTCGGGGCTGTCGAACTTCTGCGGGTAGATCGAAATCGTGGCCAGCCGCACCGGCGCCGAGGTCCATTCCACGGTCGGATCTTCGACCGGCATGGCGTCCGCGTCGGTCTGCGGATTGACGCTGAGATCGAACTGCGCGCCAATCTTGCGAAGCGTCAGCTGCTCGATCAGCGCCTCGCGCAGGCAGTCCGGTGAGTGAGTGAGCGGCATGGCGGAGTTGTCGGCGCCGGCCGCGGGTGTGACGAGATATTTGACGGCGCCATCACCCAGTTTGTACGGCGTCTGGCTCCAGTAGGTCATGCCGAGCAGGCTGGTGGTGGCGATGCTCGAAAAATGCGCGAGCTCCGGATAGTCACTCGCCGCCAGCTGCGGCACGGGGACGCCCTTGACCGTGGCCGCGAGAAAGTCGAAGACGTGCTGCACGTTGCGCGCGAAGAAGACGGTGTGATCGGCAACGATGAAGTCCTGCATTTTCGGCGGGCCGTCGCCATCCGGAATCAGGACCTTGATCGCCATCGCGTGGACTTCGGGCTTGGTGTCATCCGGCCCGCGTCCGTTCGAGAAGCGGACGAGCGCGGTGTAACTGCGCGGGGCGGCGAACAGCCCGACCCGCATCGGCTCGGGAATGCCGTCCGCTACGCTGAAGGTCGCCCACAACCCGGCGTGCTGTTTGGGATGCTCGCCGCGGTGCGACGGCCCGGGCTGGACCTGGTGCACCTTGAGGTGCAGGGCTCGCAGTTGCTCGATCGCGGCAGCTTCACCGTCGGGCGGATACTCCTTGCCGATCTCCAGTTTCGTGCCAGCCATGGGGACTCCTACAGGGTCTTCAGGTATTCCAGGAGATCGGCGAGCGACGCCTTGTTCTCGGCTCCGGACCAATCCAGTCGCACGCGCATCTCGCCTGCGCGCACCTCACCACCCCAGCCCTTGCGGAGGATGTTGCCCTTGTCGTCGATGGTCAGGTTGGTGTCGTGGCCGAGCCGCGAGGCGCCGTCCCACGACGTGTCGTAGATCGCCGCGGTGGGAAAGATGGCGCGGTACTGATCGCGTTTCGCAGCCTCCCAATCGAATCCGACATTGGCTTGGTCGTAGGAGATGGCTCCGCGCACGAACGTCGCCGGCCGCGCCGAAGGCACCAGGACGTGGTACACGGTCGGTACCGCGCCGTTGTGCAGGTACGGCGCGCGCGCCCATAGCCCTTCGAGGCCGTTGGTGACGTAGCCTTGATTTTCGGGCTTGCTCCGATCGTAGAGAATGTCGGACGGGGCCATGTCGCGTGGCTTGCTCTTGACGCCCTTCGCATCGGTCGTCTCGTAGCTCTCCGGGACGCTGGCGGTGAAATGGCGCAGAAACAGCGCCAGCCCGTCGGCGTTCAGCACCTGGGACCGATTCACATCGGTGCCGATCAGATCGGTCTTGTAGACGATGTCGTTGTATTCGCGGTGGCAGGCGGCGCAGTTCTTCGCGAAGATCTCCTTGCCGCGATTCGCGGCCGCGGCGTCGATCGCGAACGGATAGAGCGGCGGCGGGAGCTGGCTGATGAACGTGGCCGTTACCTCGGCGTTGCTGACATTCACCATCTTCGGATCGCCCGCCACGGCCAGGCTGGCCGCGATGTTGCGGAAGAAGGGCGACTTCACGCTGCCATCCACCTGGGCGATGTTCTGCGTGCCCTGCTTCCAGGTGCTGCTGATGTCGGTGAACGTGGCCAGCTTCTCGGGCAGCGCCTTGAACGGCATGCCCATGAAGCCCGCCATCGTCTTGGCCGGCCCGATGCTCGTCACCGTGTCGAGCAGCAGCAGGCGCGGCAGCAGGTCGCCGCTGCCGTCGGACTGTCCCGGACTGCCGCCGTCGAGCGGTGGAGCATTCGGCTGGCTATAGCTTGTGGCCTTCTGCTTGTTGGTGGCCTGTTCGCCGAGGAGAATTTTGCCGGCAAAGCCGGTGAGGATCGCTGCGGCGTTGGCCGCCACGTATTGCCGTTCGCCGGCTTCCACTTCGCTGGTGATCCCGCGCTGGTTGCGGTAGAAGTAATTCGACGGTTTGTCAGAGACGATGGTTTTGAGCTGCGCCGCTGCGGCGGCGACATCGGCCGGCGTGCTCAGGTGCTTGTGCACCATCAGCTCGAACGCCTTGCGCCACAGGCGCACGTCGAACTCGGTGTTCGGGCCGCCGACCAGCATCATCGACTTGCCATCGTCCAGCCTCACGCGGCCGATGTGACAGGCGCCGCAGGTGAGCGCAACCGGGTGCAGCGGCTGCGGCTTGACGGCGGAATCCATCGAATCCCAGGAGAGGCCCAGCGGCAGCGGTCCATCGGGATTCGGAATGTAGCCGAACCTGGCGAACTGCTCGTCCGGCTTGCCCCAGATGTCGGGCGCGAGATCCGGCAGCGCTCGCATCAGGATGAGCGGAACGCCGCCATAGCCGTCGGCGGCGTTCGCAAACCAGTCGTAGCCCGACGCGTTGTTCTCGAGGTAGGCGGCCTGCGTGTCGGTCCTCACGAGAGGCACGGGCTCGGGCGCCTTGGCGGTACAGCCGGCAGCGAACAGGAGCGGCAGCAGCGCCACCGCGTGGACGACTCTCATGATTGGCTCCCTGGCCGCGGCCTAGCGTGACTTGAGATATTCGATGATCGCCATGCGATCGTCGGGTGACAGCAGCGGCCCGACCACTCCGTTGCCCCGCGGGCCATCCTTGAATTCGTGGCCGACGTTGCTGTTGCCGGTCTCGGACGTATCGAAGAGTGTCGCCCCGCTCATCTCGGCGGTGTCGAATCCGACCTTGATCGGATCGAATTGCTTGCTGCCGGTCCAGAACGTCTTGGGTCGCTCCGACTGCGGCGACAGCAGCAGGTAGAGATTGGGCACAGAGCCGTTGTGGAGGTACGGCGCGACCGCCCAGATGCCGTCCAGCGGACGTGCCTTATAGATCAGGTCATCGCGCACTGCGACATCCTTGGGGTCGCGGCCGCCCGCCCACGCGGCGCGTTCTACTGGCGGGATGTTGTTCTTGTCGAAGTACGCCGTCCCGATCCCGCGTGTGACCAGATCGAGGCCGGCGCGCGCGGACACCACGCCTTTTTTCAGATCGCCGGTATCGGCCTTGCGGCTCCGGAAATCGGTGGCCTCGTGCGGATCGGTTCCGACAAAATCGATCTTCACATCGACGACATTCACGAACCAGTTGCCGAGATCGTTCTTCCACCAGTGCTTGGGCGGCGGACCGTTGGTGTAAGCGGCGCCCAGATCGGCGATCAGTTCGTCCATCGGCGGCAGGTGGCACGCCTGACAGTGCTGCTTGTAGAGCTCGGCGCCATGGGCCACCTTCTGCTGATCCAACGCCGGAAACACCGACGGCCATTTGGGTGAGGCCAGACCCTTGAGCGGAGCGGGGCCGGCCAGCAGTTCTTCGAGGGTGCGCAGTCCCTTCACGTTGATCGAGTTCTCGAACTGTCCGGCATCGGGTCCGTAGAGCTTGACGACGGCTCGCACACCGAGGGCTTCGCCGATGTTGCGCACCAGCGGATCGGCGATCGACGAGTTGTACTGGACCCAGTTGAACCAGGAGGCGTCCCAGATCTGCGGAAAGCGCACCGGCGCGGTCGACACGGCGTAGTTGGCGTCGTTCTTCATGTCGGCGCCGAACACCTGGTTGCCGATGCGGGTGAGCGCGTCGGTGCGGCGGAATCCGGCGGTCTTGTCGTAGATGTGCCGATCGTCGACGACTTTCTTCTCAGCCAGGGCGGCGTCCAGGAAGGCGTCGTAGTTCGCGCGCAGGTCCTTCTTCTGCTCGTCGGTGGCGTTCGGTCCCAGCACGCGGCGCTCGAACCGCGAATAGCGGCCAATGCTGAACGGGAACCTGGTGTTGAAGGCGAGGGCCAAGCCGAGCGCTTTCTGAAACGCCGTCACCTCGATCGTGGCTGGGGCGCCGTCGATCTGCACCGCGTACTTGTCGTAATAGAGCTCCGTGCTGTGGCAGGCCGCGCAGTTGAGGCCGACGACCGGGTAGGCCTTGTTGTTCAGCGGATCGACGAAATCGCGGTCGACGGCAAATCCGACCGGGAGGCCGTCGGGATTCAACTCCGGATCGGCCTCGCTGGGGACGAAGCCGAAGCGGTCGAGGTAAGCGGAATCGGCAAACATGCCGCAGGCCGTGAGCGACAGGCACGGCTGTTCCAACGCCTTGAACCATTCGTACGGAACCAGTCGGGTGCCTTGCGGTGTATGGTGGAAGCGCTTGCGCTGGGCGGGCGTCCAGTTCTGGTCGAGCCTGACCACGTTGGCAGGTCGTTGGTATTCGGGCACATGCACTCTGATCTCTTCGAGCTTGTCGTTCACCAGCGGGTACACCAGCGCGGCGACAACGACCAGCCCTATCGCCATCACGAGAAGCGCGACAGACCTGCTTTTCAAGGAAACCTCCGGTCCAGCCTGGCTCATCCGCAGTATTCAGTGTTGGACTGCGTTGACGAACTCTACTCGATCCAGCGCGTCCGTGGAGGACTCGCCGTCGTGTGTAGCGTGTCAATTGCAGAACGCTTACGGCCGAGGGAGCCGGCACTCCGTTTGCGTGAATCGTGCTGATGAGGATGTGGCTCGGCTGCTTGCTGCTGCTGGGGCTCTCGACGACGATCGCAGGCCGCAGCGACGGGCGCTTCGACACGAAGACGGCGTCATTCGCCATCGCTTTCCACGACGAGATCTCCGCCTACCGCGACACCGCAATCGTCATGATGCCCGCCGCGTCCGTGGTGTTGACCGCAGCCGGCGGCCCGCCCGGCGACTATGGGGCCACGACCGCCGACGGCACGCTCGTGCAGCACGGATCCCGCCGCTGGACGTGGACGGCACCGACCCGTCCCGGAACCTACCCCGTTACGGTCGAAGGTCCTGGCAAGCACGACGCGATCAACCTTCACGCGTTCGTCATGTTGCCAGCGACCGAAATGAAGGACGGTGTCCTGAACGGCGATCGCGTCGGGCAGTATCCCGCGCCGCCGCGAAGCGCCAGCCCGATCTTCCTGCCGCCGTCTGGATTCATCGAGGTGACGAAAGAGAATCAGGGCACCAAAGTATCGCCGCACTTCATATTGGCGCAGTTCCTCTGCAAGGAGGACACGACGAGGCGGTTTCCGAAGTGCGTCCTGCTCGAGGAACGCCTGCCGCTGAAACTGGAGGCGATTCTCGAGCGGGTCAACGCGATGGGGTTCGCGGTCGATACCCTCCAGGTGATGAGCGCATTCCGCACGCCGTACTACAATCACGCCATCGGCGACGTGCGCTACAGCCTGCACCAGTGGGGCGGCGCCGCCGACATCTACGTCGATCCGCAGCACGCCAATCGCATGGCCGATCTCAACCACGACGGCCGCATCGACGTGCAGGACTCGAAGACGCTCTACGATGAAGTCGAACGCATGCTGGCGCTGAAAGAGCTGGCGCGCTTCCAGGGCGGCATGGCCTTCTATCCCGCGACCTCCGTCCACCCGCCGTTTGTACACGTGGACGTGCGTGGCACGCGCGCGCGCTGGAAGGGCTGAGGTGAGACGGGTTGCCGCCATCCTGTTGCTGGCCCTGTTGTGCGGGCCGCGCGAGGCCCAGGCCTATTCAATCCTGGCCCATGAAGCCAACATCGATGCTCTGTGGGACTCCGGGCTTCGCCCGCTGCTGGCGCGCCGGTTTCCGCGTGCCACACGCGACCAGCTGGCCAGCGCCCGCGCCTTTGCCTATGGCGGCGCCGTCATTCAGGATCTCGGCTACTATCCGTTCGGCAGCCATTTCTTCAGCAACCTGGTGCACTACGTTCGCAGCGGCGACTTCGTGACCGCGCTAATCCGTGAGTCGCACGACCTCGATGAATACGCGTTTGCGCTCGGGGCTCTCGCGCACTACACCGCCGACAATGTCGGCCATCCGGAAGGCACCAACCGCGCCGTCGCTCTCATGTATCCGAAGCTGCGCGCGAAGTTCGGCGCCTCGGTCACCTACGCTGATTCGCCGGCGACGCACGTGCTGGTCGAGTTTTCGTTCGACGTGGTCCAGGCCGCGGCCGGCGCCTACGTTTCGGAGATGTACCAGAGCTTCATCGGATTCCAGGTCGCCAAGCCGCTGCTCGAGCGGGCCTTCGCCTCGACCTATGGTCTCGAGATGGACGACGTCTTCCTCAGCGAGGATCTGGCGATTGGTTCGTATCGGCGCGCCGTCGGCAGCACGATCCCGGCCATCACGCGCATCGCATGGCGCGACAAACGCGACGAGATCCAGAAGCTCAATCCCGGCGCCCGGCAGGAGCGGTTCGTGTTCAATCTGTCGGCCCGACAGTACGACCAGGCCTATGGGACGACTTATCAGAAGCCAGGTCTGTTCACACGCTTTCTGGCGCTGCTCTACAAGCTGGTGCCGAAAATCGGGCCGCTGCGTCCGCTGCGGTTCGAGACCCCGACCCCGGAGGCCGAAGCGCTGTTTCTCGAGAGTTTCAAAGGTACACGCGAGCGCTACCGCTCCGCGCTGGAGGCGCTGACGCGCGGCCGCCTCGATCTCCCCAACACCAATTTCGACACCGGTGAGCCGAGCCGGCCGGGCGACTACACGCTGGCAGACGACACCTACGACGAACTGCTGCAACGGCTGACCGGCGATACACGGCATCCCGTTCCGGCGCCACTGCGCGACAACATCAATGCGTTCTATGCCGCGGCGCCGGCTCGAATGTCGAGCAGGAAGGAGCGGAGGCGTACGGCGAAGATCAACGGGAGGCTTGCGGTGTTAAGCGCACGATGAGCGTTCGGCGTTCGGTCGTTCGACGCTCGGCAGTCGGCGTTCAGGCGACGAGGCCGTCGCGGAGTCGCAGGATGCGCGTCGCGAAGTCGCGCGCGAAGTCTTCGTCGTGGGTCGAGATGATGAGCGTGCGCTGCTGGTGCTGCAGTCCCTGCAGCAATGCGCCGAGCTCGGCGCGGCGCTCGGGGTCGAGCGACGCGGTCGGCTCGTCCATCAGCAGCAGCGGCGGATCGACCGCCAGGGCGCGCGCGATCGCCACGCGCTGCGCCTCGCCGCCCGAGAGCTGGCGCGGCAGCGCCGCGGCACGATGATCCACGCCGAACGCGCGCAACAGCTCCAGGCCTCTCTGGTGGGCCGCGGCCGGTGCGATGCCATGGGCGTGCACCGGCGCGAGGCAGACGTTGTCGATCGCCGTCAGATGCTCGAACAGGCAATGAAACTGGAAGACCATGCCGACCTTGCGCCGCAAGTCACGCAGCGCCGGCTTCGAGGTCTCGGCGCCGCCCGTCAAGCGGACGCCGTCGACGTCGATCGCGCCAAACTGGAACCGCTCGAGGCCGGCGACCGCGCGCAGGATGGTCGTTTTGCCCGATCCCGACGGCCCCATGATCGCGACGATGTCGCCGCGCGACACCTCGAGGCTCACGCCGCCCAGAATCACGCGGTCGCCGCGCTGCAGCCGCAAACCTTCCACCCGCAGGACGGTGGTGTCAGGGCTCATTGCGGCACGATCCGCCACTGCTGCTCGAGTCGGCGCGCCACGGCGGCGAGCGGCAGCGACATCGCGAGATACAGGCCGGCGCAGAGCGTACCGGGAATGATCCAGCTCCCGAGATTGGTGGCAAAAATCTGGGTCTGCTTGGTCAACTCGAGCACGGTAAGGACCGATACCAGCGACGAATCTTTCAGCAGCGCCACGAAGTCGTTCGTCATCGGCGCCAGCGCCAGGCGGAACGCCTGCGGTCCTCGCACCAGCGTCAACACCTGACGCTCGCTCAGACCCAGCGTGCGCGCGGCCTCCAGCTGTCCGGTTGGAATCGCTTCGAGCGCGGATCGGTAGATCTCGCTCTCGTACGCCGCATAGTTCAGCGCGAGGCCGAGCAATGCGGCCACGAATGCCGGCAGCCGAATCGCCGACGCCAACCCGTAATACAGGACGAAGAGCTGAAGCAGGATGGGCGTGCCCCGGATCAGTTCCACGTACGCCGTCAGCAGCGTCCGTCCGATCTTCCCGCCATAGACTCTGCCGGTAGCGATGAGCACTCCGATCGCGACTGCCAGCCCCATCGACAGGCACGACAACACGATGGTGACGACCGAGGCGCGCAGCAGCGACGGGAAATAGCGGCGCGCCGCGTCCCACTTGCTCAGCGTCGCCGTGCTGGCAGCCGCGTCGAGGCCGATCACGGCCGGCACCGGCTCCCCATTGAGCAGACGCTCGTAGAGCCGGGGCTGATCGTCGTCCCAGACCTGCCACGTCCTGAGGATGCGCTCGAGCCGGCCGTCGCGCATGGCGCCAAGCAGCACCTGGTTGAGGCTGTCGCGCAGCGGCGCGTTCGAGGCCGAGAGCACGCCGACGTAGTGGCCGACCGCCACCGTCTGCGGCTGGATGGTGAATCCCTTCATCGCCCGATGGCGCCGCTCGGCCAGCACGTTGTCCAGCAACACCGCGTCGACCCGTCCGATCACGAGGTCGCTGTACGGATGCACGTCGTCCTCGTACGACACCACCTTCAGGCCGTGCTCACGCTCGGCCCGCAGCAGGATGTCGTACGCAATCGTGCCGGCCAGGGTGCCGACGCGCTTGCCTTTCAGATCGGCGAGCGACTGCAGGCGGGCCGCATCGGCATCGCGGACGCTCAGGACCTCGCGAAACTCGTAGTAGGGCAGAGTGACCGACTCCGTCGCGCGGCGAGTGGGAGTGTCCTCGATCCCGCTCAAGCCGATGTCCGCGTCTCCGCGGGCGATACTCTGGTCGATCGAGGTGAACAAAACGTTGAGGAACTCGGGCGAGCGCCCGACGCCGGCGGCGAGCAATGCAGCGATCTCGACGTCGAAGCCGGTGACCTTGTCCGGGTGCGACGGATCGGCCTCGACAAACGGTGCGCCGCCTTCGGGATCGCCCGCCCACCGCAACACCCGCGACGGTTCCGCCGCCGCGACGATGTCACTGGTCCCGTAAATTTTCGTGCTCTGGTAGCTGGCCGTGCCCCGGTAGATTTCTGTGTTTCGGTAGCTGGCCGTGCCCCGGTAGATTTCTGTGTTTCGGTTGATGGCCGTGCCCCGGTAGATTTCCGTGTTTCGGTCGATGGCCGTGCCCCGGTAGATTTCCGTGTTTCGGTCGATGGCCGTGCCCCGGTAGATTTCCGTGTTTCGGTAGTGTCCGGCTTTAGCCGGACCAATGTCGTGTCCGGCTTCAGCCGGACCGATGCCGATCAGCACCGCGGTCACGATGAAGGTTCGGAGGACACGCGACACTGGAGTAGATTCTACTGGGAGGTCGGCGATGGCGAGCGTGGCGTTTCTGGGAACCGGACTGCTGGGCGGGGCGATGGTGGAAGGCATGCTGCGGCGAGGCGATCGAGTGACGGTGTGGAACCGCACGGAGGCCAAGGCGCGGGCGTTGGAGGCGTTCGGCGCCGACGTGGCCGCGTCGCCGGCCGATGCGGTCACCGGCGCCGAGCGCGTGCACATGACGCTGCCCGACGACGACGTGGTCGAACAGATCGTCGCCGCATTCGCGCCCCGGGTCGGCGGCGACGCGATCGTCATCGATCACACTACGGCATCGCCGCGCGGCACCAGGGCGCGCGTCGACAGGCTGAATGCCGCGGGCATGAAATTCCTGCACGCGCCGGTCTTCATGTCGCCGCAAATGGCGCGGGATGCCACGGGCCTGGTGCTCGCCTCGGGTCCCCAGGCAGTCTTCGACGCCGCGCTCGACGCGCTCGAGGCGATGACTGGCCAGGTCTGGTATCTCGGCGAGCAGGGCGATCTCGCCGCGGCCTACAAGATCTTCGGCAACTCGATGCTGTTCGTGATTGCCAGTGGCGTGACCGACGTCTTCGCCATGGCCAAGGGGCTCGGTATCCCTGCGGCCGACGCGCTGACGGTGTTCTCGAAGTTCCAGCCCGGCGGGCTGATCAAGGCGCGCGGCGAGAAGATGGCGCGCGGCGACTTCAGCGCTACCTTCGAGCTGACCATGGCGCGGAAGGACATGCGGCTGATGCTCGAGGCCGCTGGTGGTCAGCCGATGACGGTGCTGCCGAGTATCGCGAAGGCGATGGACGAGGCGATCGCGAAGGGGCACGGCAAGGACGATCTCGGCGCGATCGCCGCGGAGGTGGTCCGTTGAGAGGGCACGAGGGGCTGGATGGGCAGGAGGGGCTGGATGGGCGGGAGGGGCAGGGTGGGCAGTATTGGCACTCGGCGCGCCGCCTGAAGGTCTGCGCTGCCGCTGTGCTCGGCGCCTTGCTCGTCGCGCAGGCGCTGAGGCCTGCTCGCGCGCAACAGCCTGCGAATCCGCTCGCGGCGTACATCAAAGTGCAGGCGCCGGTTCTCGCGCTGGTACACGCGCGGGTCATCGACGGCACCGGCGCGCCGGGGCACGACGATCAGACGATCGTCGTCCGCGACGGCAATATCGCCGCAATCGGCGCCGCGGCGAGCACGGCGCCGCCGGCCGGCGCGACGATCGTCGATCTCACCGGCAAGAGCGTCATCCCGGGGCTCGTCATGCTGCACGAGCATCTCTACTACACGACCGGTCCCGGTGTGTACAGGCCAGCTTGGCGTCAGCTTTTCCCGCCTCTATCTTGCCGGCGGCGTGACGACGATGCGGACGGCCGGCAATGTGAACGGGATCATGGACATCAACGTGAGCCGCCGCATTGCGGCCGGCGAGATGCCCGGGCCCGCTATCGATGCGACCGCGCCCTACGTCAACGGCCCGAGCGCGTTCCTGCAGATGCATGCCGTGCGCAGCGCCGACGAGGCGCGCGCGCACGTGGACTACTGGGCCAACCAGGGCTCGACGTCGTTGAAGGCGTACATGCAGATTTCGCGGGCGGCGCTGAAGGCCGCGATCGATTTCGGCCACCGGCGCGGGATGAAGATCACCGGCCACCTGTGCTCGGTCACCTACGGCGAGGCCGCCGATCTCGGCATCGACAATCTCGAGCACGGTTTCTTCGCCGCGACCGACTTCGTCGCCGACAAGCAGCCAGACGTGTGCCCCGGCCAGGCGCGCGGCCAGCAGACCATCGCCGCGCTCGACGAGAACGGCGAACCGTTCCGGGCCCTGGTCAAGAAGCTGGTGGACAAGCACGTTGCGCTCACTTCGACGCTGACCGTCTTCGAAACCTTCACCCCCGGCCGTCCGATGCCGCCTGGACTCGACGTCCTCGTGCCGCCGCTGAAGGCGAGCTTCGAGCGCGCCTACCAACGCGCGCAGCAGAACCAGCAGTCGGTCTACGCGGCGCTTTTCCCGAAAGCGATGCGCCTCGAGCGCGCGTTCGCGAAGGCCGGCGGCCTGCTCGTGGCCGGCACCGATCCGACCGGTGCCGGCGGCGTGGTGCCGGGCTATTCGGATCAGCGTCAGGTGGAACTGCTGGTCGAAGCAGGGTTCACACCAGTGGAGGCGATCTCGATCGCGACGCTCAACGGCGCCCGGTATCTCGGTCGCGAGGCGCGGATCGGTTCGATTGCGGCCGGCAAGCAGGCCGACCTGGTCGTCGTCGCCGGCGATCCTTCGACGAGGATCGCGGATGTGCGACGGGTCGAGACCGTGTTCAAGCAGGGGATCGGCTTCGATCCGGCGAAGCTGATCGAGTCGGTCAAAGGACAGGTGGGGATCTGGTAGAGGCCTCACGCCTAGTCCAAGGGCTGAGAGTTAAGTCCAAGGGCTGGGCTAGGGCTGAGGGCTGAGGGCTGAGGGCGAATGGATCCGCGCCATCCCATTCTGCCATCAGCCATCAGCGACGACGAGTGCCCTTCACTGACCAGCAGCCGTCGCCTTCGTCGCTCCGGGTTTCATCGTGATCTTCTGCAGCCGCCAGTTGAGCAGCTCCGCCACGTAGATTTCGTTTTCGCTCGGGCAGGCGATCTCGTGGATCCAGCCGAACTGTTTGGCCTGATGTCCCGACTTGCCGAGCATTCCCACCAGCTTGCCATCGAGCGTCAGTTTGTAGACGCGCCCGGGGAAGGCGTCCGAGCTGTAGATGAACTGCTGTCCCTGGGCGTTGGGCGTTGAGACGCAGATGGCCCATGGCGCGCCGGGCGCCATCGTCGCCGCTCCGGGCGGCGCATCGGCGGCGAGCAGCCGCGCGACGTCGGGCTTGGCACCCATCCACGGCTGTGCGTCGGCGGGGACCGGCGCGTCGATCTTGATCTCGCGGACGAACGTGTTCGTCTTCGGATCGATGACCTGAATGCGGCGGTTGCCGCGGTCGCCGACATAGATCAACCCTTTCGCGTCGTAGGAGATCGTGTGCGGCGTGTTCAGCTTGCCCAGCTGGCCGCCGCCCGGCTCGCCGAGCGACGCCACCCAGTCGCCGTCCTTGGTGAACTTGGCGACGCGCGAGTTGATGTATCCGTCGCTGATGTAAATGTTCCCCTCGGTGTCCCACGCGACGTCGGTTGGCTGCCGGAACTGGCCGTTGACCGGCGGCAGCGGCGGCGTCACCCGCTTCCACGGCTCGGCATCGTCGGACGCTTCCTTCTTGCGGCCGAACACCATCGTGACGTGCCCTTCGGGGTTGATGCGGACGATCATGTCCGAGCCCTTGTCGATCGCCCAGAGATTGTCGTCCTTGTCGAAGCGGATGGCGTGAGCGTACGACCAGGCGTAGAGGCCCTTCCCGACTTCGCGGAGGAATTTTCCGCTCTTGTCGAACAGCAGCACCTGCGACGCGGTCGCGCCGTAGGCGGGTCCACCGGCGCTGTTGGAACGCGTGAAGATGGCGACCTCACCCTTGGAGTTGACCGCGACGCCCGACACTTCACCGACGTTCATGTCGGGAGGGAGTTTGAGGAAGTTGATGTTGCCCTCGAACGGGATTTCGGGAACCGGTTGTTGCGCGAAAGCTGTCGAGGCGCCGAGCAGCGCAACCAGAGCGATGGCGAGGCGTTTCATGGACATCCCTTTCATAGGGCTCCGGACTCAGGAGTGTTTCAGCCCGCAGTATGGGCTCGGACCGCGGTCGACGCAAGAGATCTATCCGCGCGGCCGCCGCGCTCGGGCCAGGAGTTCGAGCAGTGGCTCGGTGCGCTCGAGCGACAGGCACGCATCGGTGATGCTCTGGCCGTAGACCGCCGGCCGGCCGGGGACGTAGTCCTGGCGGCCGTCGACGAGGTGGCTTTCGAGCATGGCGCCGAAGATCCGGCGGGAGCCGCCGGCGATCTGCTGGCAGATCGACGCCGCGACCACGCCCTGCTTCTCATGGTCCTTGAGGCTGTTGCCATGCGAGCAATCCACCATGACGTTCTCCCGCAGCCCCTTGGCGGCCAGCCGCGTGCCGACTTTGGCCACGTGTTCGGCGTCGTAGTTCGGGCCGGTCCGGGTGCCGCCGCGCAGAATCACGTGACACGCGTCGTTGCCGGCGGTCTGGAAGATCGCGGAGACGCCCTGCTTGGTCACCGACGGAAACCAGTGTGCCGAGCGCGCCGTCAGCACGGCGTCGACCGCGATCTGGGTGCTGCCGTCCGTGCTGTTCTTGAATCCGACCGGCATCGACAGGCCGGACGCCAGCTCGCGATGGACCTGGCTTTCCGCCGTGCGCGCGCCGATCGCCACCCACGAGGTGAGATCGGCGATGTGCTGCGGGATCTGCGTGTCGAGAAATTCCGATCCGGTCGGCAGGCCGAGGTCGTTGATGTCGAGCAGCAGCTGCCGCGCGAGGCGCAGTCCCTTGTTGATGTGGAAGCTTTCGTCGAGATCGGGATCGTTGATCAGGCCTTTCCAGCCGATCACGGTGCGCGGCTTTTCGAAATAGGTCCGCATGACGATGATGAGGCGGTCCGCCAGCCGATCCGCGATTGGCTTGAGTTTTGCCGCATACTCGAGCGCGGCCCTGGTGTCGTGAATCGAACAGGGCCCGACCACGACAACCAGCCGCGGATCGCTCCCTTCGATGACGTTGGTGATGGCGAGGCGGGCGTCGGAGACGACGTTGGAGGCGCGCTCGCTGATCGGGATCTCCTCCAGGAGGATCGCCGGAGGAATGAGGGGACGGACGTCTCGGATCCGCAGGTCGTCAGTTGGTCGAATCATGGATGCGGTGCTGCCGGAAGAGGAATAATACCTTCATGCCGTTCCTGATCCGGTTGCTGGTCAACGCCGCGGCGCTCTGGGTGGCCACCCGGGCGGTCTCTGGTGTGAGCTTCAACGGCGGTGCGCTGCCGTTCCTCGGCGTCGCGCTGGTGTTCGGCGTGGTGAACGCCATCATCCGGCCGGTCTTGAAGATCCTGACATTTCCACTGATCCTCGTTACGCTCGGGTTGTTCGCGCTCGTCGTCAACGGCCTGATGCTGTGGCTCACGAGCTCGCTGTCGGCGTCGCTCGGCCTCGGCTTCCACGTCAGCGGTTTCTGGTCGGCCTTCTGGGGCGCGATCGTCGTGAGCGTGACCAGCCTGATCCTGTCGATGCTGATCCGCGACTCGCCCAGCCGCAGCGTTACGTAATCGAGTAGCCGCGTTCCTGCGCGCGGTTGACGGCGACAATGCCGGCGGGCACGAGACGGCCGTTGCCAATCAGATTCGACGTGATTTCCTTGTAGGCGGCAGTCGCATCGATCCCGTGATCGCGCGCAATCAGGCCGGCGATTGCGTGGGTCGAGAGATCGCAGATCGCGAACCGCACGCCGAGCTTGATCAGCCCGGCAATGCCGCGGGCGCGCGCCGAGGCGTCCGCCACTGCCGGCGTGAAGTAGTTCACCTTTGGCGCCTCGTTGGTCTTGGGGTCGGTGAACTCGGCTCGTTTGGCCAGCGTCCCGCCGTACTTGGCCCACATCCTGTCGTTGTAGCCAAAGGGCGCCGAGCGATGCCTCATGACGACGATCACCGCCAGGTCGGCGTTTTCCAGGTCGTACGCGCTTCTGTTTGCCGAGTAGAAATTGCCGGCGAACTGGATTGCATCCTCGAGACGGTCGGGTGTCATCGTGTCGAAGGCCAGGCGATGCTTGGCGGGCAGCTGGTCGAGCCAGTCGTCAGCCGCATGTCGTGCCGGCTGCCAGCGCCCGGCGTCGATGGCCGGGGAGGGTGGCGTCTGGGTCCGGGCGTGCGCGACAGTGGAATCGCCCGCCCACGCCGCGCCGAGCATCGCGATACCGCCGCCGATGCGGGACAGGAACGAACGGCGCGCGACGGTCAAGTCAAGGTTCGATGTCATGCGCCGATGGTACGCGGCGGCCGCGGTGCGGTCAATTGAAACGCCCGGTTGGATTGGCCTGTGGTGGCGGACGCGTTGGAGGGCGGTGGTGTTCAGGCCCGGCCACCGATACGCGCTCGATTTCAGAACTCGACGTTCAGCGAGAACGGCTTGGCGCCGATCGTCACCGCGAACCGGCGCTCGCCGCCAGAGGCGCGCTTGACGATGATCTCGTGCGCGCCGAGAGGAACCGGGGCGCCGTTGAGCGGCGTGTCGCCGATGCGCGCGCCGTCGAGCCAGACCTCGGCGGCATCGGTCGCCGTGACCGTGAGCGTCGACGGTTCCGGCGCCAGTTGAAGGTTGGTCGCTTCGCCCGGGCTGACCTCCACGTGCCGGACCGCGTCGTAGGCGAGGGCGCGATTGGTCAGCCTCAGCTCATGAGGTCCCGCCGGCAACATGATCTGATGGCGGTCGTCGGCCCGCAGCACGCGTCCGCCTTCGGTGATGGTCACGTCGAATGGTGAATAGACCGTGACGAAACCGGAAAAAATGGCCTCGTCGATCGTGGCAGTCTGGTTGGCTGCCACGGTCACCGTCCGGTTGACGATGCCGGCATCGCTCTCGAGAACGACCTCGTGGCGGCCCGGACTCAGGTCCGCGAGAGTGACAGGCGTCACGCCTCGCGCCTTGCCGTCAACGAGCACCTGTGCGCCTGGCGGGGTCGTGGTCACTCGCAGCGAGGCCACAGCCTTTTTGCCGGCAGCTGCGGTGACAGGTCTGGTCTCGACGGCCCTCCGTGTCGGTACTGCCGGCGCGGCAGGCATGAGGTTCCACAGATAGCGGCCGCCGGTCACCACGGCGATGAGCAAGGCGGCGGCGGCAGCGCCGCGCACGAGCCACGGGAGCAGAGGGATTCCGAGCTCGAGGGCTCGCCTGGCACCGGCGCTCGCCGCCTGAAGGTCGATGCCGTGCGGAATTGGAGTGGGAGCCGGCATGGGTTCGAGCGCCGATGCCATCGCCACCGGCTCCGGATCGGGATCGGGATCGGGATCGAAGGCGAAGTCCGCCGCGTGAACGGCCTGCGTATCGGCGGCCGAGCTCGGCGCGACGGACCACTGTGCCCGGCGCGCACGAGCCCAGCTGGCGGCCGCGTGGGCCGCTGAGATCAGCCCGGCCTGCTGATCCCAGGCATTGTCACTCTCCGGCACGACCAAAACTATAATCGGTCCGGCGTTTACCCTGATGACCAATTTCCGCCTGGTTCCGTCGGCTGATTCGTCCGCACAAGCGGTCCGGCGCTCGCTCGCCGCCGCCGCGCAGCGCGAGCTCGACGCGCTGCGTGCCGAGCTCGACCAGCGGCTCGCCGCGCTCGAGGCGGCGCTCGCCCAACCCGAGCCCGGGGCGTCTCTGGAACGGCTCGTCATCGACCTCGCGCGTGTCGCGACCGCCGAAGCCGAGTCGGCTGCGGTGCGCGCCACACTCGAAGCGCAGCTGCAGGCGCAGGACGACGCCGGCGTCGCGGCGGCCGAGGCGCAGATGGCGCTCGAGGCGGCGACCGCGACCGCCGCATCGTTGCGCGCGGAGGTCGAGGCGAATCGCGGCGCCGATCAGGCGTTGCGGCGAGAGCTGAGCGCGCAACGATCGCAAGCCGAGACCCTTGCCAGCGAGCTCGAGGCCGAGCGCGAGCAGGTTCAGCGTCAGGGCCAGCTGTTGGCCGACGCCCAGGCCGCCCTGGATCGCCAGCAGCAGGCGGTAACGCGGCTGGAGCAGACGCGCGAAGACATCCACGCGTCGCTGGAGGCGGAACGTCAGGCCGGCTCCGAGGCGGCGAACCAACTGGAGGACATCCGAGCCGAATTGCAGTCGGCCCTGGACGTCGACGCGGCACGGCGTCGCCGGGTCGAAGAGCTCGAGCATGCGCTGCAAAGCGAGGCAAGCGCGGCAGCCGAAGCCGACGCCGCGGCTCGGGCGACGCTCGAGGCGCAACTCCAGGCCAGGGAGCGAGCGGATGCGGCGTTGGCCGAGATGCGCGGCGCTCTCGACACGGCGAATGCGATCGCCGCTGGCTTGCGCGGGGAGCTCGACGCCAACAGCGCGGCCGCCGACGCACTGCGGGAAGAGCTGGCGGCGCAGGCTGCCCTGGTCGAAAGGCAGGAGACGGAGCTCGAGGATGGCCGGGAACGGCTCGGTGGGCTGGGCGGCACGCTTGGCGACGTGCAAGCGGCCCTCGACCAGGAGCGGGAGTTGGCCACACGGCTTCGCGACGAAGCAGAGGAACTGCGCGCCTCCCTGACTGCCCACCAGCAGTCGGACGCCGCGCGGGTTCACGATCTGGAGCGCGTCCAGTCAGACCTGCGCGCCGCGCTCGATGCCGACGCGTCGCGGCGCGACACGATCGACGAGCTGGACCGGGCGCTCGATCACGAGCGCTCTCGGGCTGCCGCGCTCGACGCCGATCTTCGCGCGCAGCGCGACATCGTCGCCGAGTTGGCCGCCGCCCGCGCGGCGCTGCAGCAGGAGCTGGCGGACGCGGTGCGTGCGGCCGACGCGCGCGCGGCCGGCGAGGACACCGATCGGACGACAGCGGCGGCGCTCGAACGACGTTGCGCGGAGCTTGACGAGGCCTGCGCCGCGGCCTTCGCTCTCGCATCCGAGGCAGAAGCGGATCGCGACAAGTTCAAGACCGAGCTCGAGGCCGAGCGCCAGCGGGCAGCCGAGGCTCTGGCCGCCGCCGCCGAGCGCGTGACGGACATCGATGCCGAGCGGGCGGAAGCCGAACGAAGCCGGCAGGAGACGGACGCCTACGCCGACGAAGTGACCGCCGAGCGCGACGAGCTCGCGCTGCTGCTCGAAGCCGCCAAGAAGTCGGTCCAGGGCATGAATGCCGCCGTCGACGAACGGCTGGCGGCCATTGACGCCAAGCGCGCCCGTGCACTGCAGCACGCCGAGGAACGGACCGAGGCGGCGATTCGCGAGCGCGACGGACTGGCCGCCGAGCTCGCCGCGATCAAGAGCCTGCCGGCCAGCGATGCCGGCGACGCGCCGCAGAAGCTCGAGGCCGCGATCACGCGCATCCGTGATCTCGAGCTGCAGCTGTTCGAGCGCGGTCGCGGGCCGGGCGACAGCGACGTCGAGCTCGAGCCGCTCCTTCCCGCCGCCGACCAGGCGCCGATGCCGCCGCCGGCGGAGCCGGCCAGGCGCTACGGCTTCAAACCCCTTCGCAAAGTTCAGGTCGATCGCCAGCCGGCGCTGCTGGTCGACCTGTCGATGACCGGCGCCCAGGTGATTTTCGCGCGATCGCCGGAAGTCGGCCGCGTCGTCACGCTGGCGCTGTTGTCGGACGAAGCGCCGTGTGTGTGCCAGGGACGCTTGATGTGGGCGCGACGCGAGCAGACCGCCAAAGGCCGGCCCTTTCGCTATCCGTCCGGCATCGCGTTCAACACGCTCGAAGCAGGACAGGCCATCCAGGCCTTCATCGACCACCACGCCGTGAAGCAGGATTGATATGACGTCTGTGATGCGCGTTGCTCGGGTCGTGATCGTGACGTCGGCGGCACTCGGCGGCGTCGTGCCGACCGCGCAGCAGGCGGCTGCGCCACCCGCCACGGCGAACCACGCGACCACTCCCAGGCTGGATCAGTACAAGCAGGATGTCGGCCAGGAGGTCGACGGATTGCAGGAGATGATTCAGCGGATGAATGACCAGGTCTTCAGCTTCGGCGAGCTCGGATTCCAGGAGTTCGAGACCACGAAGTATCTCACCGGCATCCTCAAGCAGAATGGCTTCGCGGTTCAGGACAATCTGGCCGGGATTCCGACGGCGTGGATGGCCAGCTGGGGATCGGGCAAGCCGGTGATCGCGCTCGGCTCGGACATCGACGACATTCCTCAGGCGTCGCAGAAGCCCGGTGTCGCGTACCACGATCCGATCATCGACGGCGCGCCCGGCCACGGCGAGGGGCACAACTCCGGCATGCCGCTGCAGATTGCGGCGGCGCTCGCGGTGAAGAAGGTCATGGAGCAGCAGCACCTCTCCGGCACGCTGCGCCTCTGGCCGGGCGTCGCCGAAGAGCTGGACGGCGCCAAGGCGTATTACGTGAAGGCGGGCGCGTTCAAGGACGTCGACATCTCGATCTTCGCCCACGTCGGCGCGAACATGCAGGCGAACTGGGGCGAGAGCCTGTCGAACGCGCTGGTGTCGGTCGAGTACAACTTCAAGGGCGAGAGCGCGCACGCCGCCAGCGCGCCGTGGCGCGGCCGCTCCGCGCTCGACGCGGTCGAGCTGATGGACACGGCGTGGAACTTCCGCCGTGAGCACCTCCGCATTCAGCAACGCTCGCACTATGTGATCACCAACGGCGGCGATCAGCCGAACGTGGTCCCGCCGAACGCGTCGGTCTGGTATTACTTCCGCGAAACCGACTATCCCCACACCAAGGATCTCTGGGCGATCGGCGACAAGCTGGCGCAGGCGGCGACGCTGATGACCGACACCGAGGTGTCGTCGCGGCTGCTCGGCTCGGCCTGGTCGGGTCACTTCAACAAGACCATCGCCGAGACAATGCACGCCAACATCGAGGCGGTGGGCTTGCCGCCCTGGACCGAAGCGGATCAGACCCTGGCCAAGGCGTTGCAACACGAGCTGAAGGTGCCCGAGATCGGTCTCGCCACCAAGCTGCCACCGCTGCGCGGGCGTTCCGAGATTCCCGACGAGGAGAGGCGCGGCGGCGGCTCCGACGACATCGGCGACATCTCGTGGGTGGTGCCGACGGTCACGCTCAACTATCCCGCCAACATGCAGGCCGGACCGGGCCACAACTGGGCCAACGCCATCTCGATGGCGACGCCGATTGCGCACAAGGGGATCTACTACGGGTCGAAGGTCGTGGCGCTGACGGTGCTCGATTTTCTGACCCGGCCCGAGCTGGTCACCCAGGCGTGGGACTACTTCAACAACGTCCAGACCAAGAACACGAAGTACGTGTCGTTCATCCGGCCCGGCGACAAGCCGGCGATCTGGCTCAACCAGCAGATCATGGCGAAGTACCGTCCGGAGATGAAGAAGTATTACTACGATCCGTCGAAGTACAAGACCTATCTCGATCAGCTCGGGATCAAATACCCGACGGTGCGGGCGACGCCGAAGGCGCCGTAACCGTCGCGCCGGGATGGCGTGAGCACCGATCCTCGAACCGTGATGAGATGACGCCAGGAACAGGAAGAACGTGATGCCTACTCGAGCCGACAGACCAGTTTCTACGGCCGTCGTTGCCGGCGGCGCCTCCATTCCGTTCTGGATCAACGGGCAGCGGACGTCGTCGCAGGGTTCCAGGCGCGGCACCGTGACCAACGCCGCCACCGGGCAGATGGTGCGGACCGTGCCGTTCGCGATCGCGGCTGACGTCGATGCCGCCGTCAGGGCGGCGGTTGCGGCGTTTCCCGCATGGCGGGACACACCGCCGCTGCGGCGAGCGCGCATCCTCACCCGTTTCCGCGAGCTGATGGAGCAGCATCAGCAAGAGCTGGCGCAGATCGTCAGCGAAGAGCACGGCAAGGTCTTTCTCGACGCGATGGGGTCGGTACAGCGCGGCATCGAAGTGATCGAGTTCGCCGCCGGTGCGCCGCACCTGCTCAAGGGCGAGCACGCCGGCTCGGTTGGCCGCGGAGTGGACGCGCATTCCCGGCTGCAGCCGCTCGGCGTCTGCGCCGGCATCACGCCCTTCAATTTCCCGGTGATGGTGCCGTTGTGGATGTTTCCCATCGCGCTCGCCTGCGGCAACACCTTCGTGCTCAAGCCGTCGGAGAAGGATCCGTCGGCCAGCATTCGCATGGCGGAACTGCTGAAGGAGGCGGGGCTGCCCGACGGCGTCTTCAATGTCGTGCATGGCGACAAAGAGGCGGTTGACGCCGTCCTGCAGCATCCTGACGTCAAGGCGGTGTCCTTCGTCGGCTCGACGCCGATCGCCAGGTACATCTATGCCACCGCCGCGGCCAACGGCAAGCGGGTGCAGGCGCTCGGCGGTGCGAAGAATCACGCCGTGGTGATGCCGGATGCCGATCTGGAATTTGCCGCCGATGCATTGATCGGCGCTGCCTACGGTTCCGCCGGCGAACGCTGCATGGCGATTTCGGCCGTCGTCGCGGTCGGCGCCGCCGGCGACGCGCTGATCGCGAAGCTGGCCGACAAAGCGAAGCGGTTGAAGGTCGGCCCCGGGAGTGCCGAAGGCATGGACATGGGTCCGCTGGTGACGCAGGCGCACCGCGACAAGGTCCGCGGCTACGTCGACGCCGGGGTCAGCGCCGGCGCGACGCTGGTCGTCGACGGGCGAGGTCTGACGGTACCCGGTTTCGAAGCGGGGTTCTTCATCGGCCCGACGCTCTTCGATCATGTGTCGCCGACGATGAGCATCTACACCGACGAGATCTTCGGACCGGTGCTGGTGGTGCTGCGCGCCACGACACTGGGCGAAGCCATCGAGCTGGTGAATCGCAATCCCTACGGCAACGGCGTCGCGATCTTCACCAGCTCGGGCGCCGCGGCGCGTCTGTTCGAGGACCAGATCGAGGTCGGCATGGTCGGCGTCAACGTGCCGATTCCGGTGCCGATGGCGTTTTTCTCGTTCGGCGGGTGGAAGCAATCGCTCTTCGGCGACCTGCACGTGCACGGGCTCGAAGGGGTCTACTTCAACACCCGCACCAAGGCCGTGACGACACGCTGGCCGAACGAAGAATCGGTGTCGTCGTCGGGATTCATCATGCCGACGCTGGGCTGACAATCATTCCCGAGCGCTGGTTCCGCAGGGACAGAGCGGCATGACCGATGAGCCGAAGCGTGTCCCTTCGGGGAGCCTGAGCGCAGCCGTCGAGGCGTGACTCGTGTCTCCTCATTCGTAGTGAAGGGCCTGTACTGGATCGAGGCGCGACGCCTTCATCGCGGGATAGACACCCGACACCAGGCCAATCAGCACCGACACCGAAAAGGCCAGCGCCAGGGAACCGCTGCTGATGATGGTGGACCAGCCGGCAAAGTTGGCGATCAGGCGCGACATCGACGCGCCGAGCACCAGACCCATGGTTCCACCAGCCACGGCGATCAATGTGGTCTCCATGACGAACTGTCGGATGATATCGGTGCGGCGCGCGCCTATGGCACGACGGACTCCGATCTCGCGGGTGCGCTCGAGCACGCTGGCCAGCATGATGTTCATGATGCCGATACCGCCGACGAGCAGCGAGATCGATGCGAGCGCCACCATGACGATGTCGAAGATGCGCTTGGTGCGCTGCTGCTCGGCGAGCAGCTCCGCCGGGACGATCAGCGAGTAGTCGTCGGCGCCGCGATGCGAGGCGGTCAGGATGCCGCGAACCGTCGCCGCGGCGGCCATCACATCGGCGTCGGGTTTGAGGCGCAGATAGACGCCATCCAGCTCATCGCGGAACTGGCTGTAGTTGTCTTCGAGCCGGAACATCGCGGCACCGGTCGGCACGTAGAGGAGATTGTTGCGGTCTTGCCCGGGCAACCCGGCCACGTCGCTCTGCGCCACGGCTTGAGCGGCGGCGACACCGACGGTCTGATACCACTGCCCGTTGACTTTGACGAACTGGCCGAGCGGATCCGCCAGGCCGAACAGGCGCACGCGCGCGGCTTCGCCGAGCACGCAGACCGGGGCCGCGTGCGCGGCCTCGTCCGACGTGAAGAATCGGCCTGAGGCAATCTTCAAGCCCGCGATCCGCTGGAACTTCGGGTCGACGCCGTAGACCGCCGGCAGCTCGCCCTGCGGCTTCGGGATCACCTGCGACGGCGTGAAGCGCTTGCGCGGCGACAACATCTCGAGGCCCGGCACCGTCGCTTCCATGGCGCGAATGTCCTTGAACGTCAGCCCGGGCGACTGCTGACGCACCTTCTGGAACGCCTGGAACTCGGTTGTCTCGCGCGCTTCAACGATCAGATTACGCACGCCGAGATCTTCGATGAACGCCATCACCTGCTGCTGCGCGCCGGCGCCAATCGACAGCATGGCGACCACCGCTGCCACACCGAAGATCATCCCGAGCATCGTCAGCAGGGTTCGCAGCTTGTGGAGGAGCAGGTTGTCGACGCTGCGCCCGAGGTCGGGCCACCACAACATGGACGTCATCGGGCTGCCCGCTGCAGCGCCTGCGGCGGCGTCTTCGCACGCGCGCCAGTGGGCAGGTTCGGATCGACCAGCGCGACTTCAGCCGAGGCCTCGATGTTCTCGACCACCGCCACGCTGTCGGTCCAGGCCCGCACCCGCACTTCGCGCGCATCGAAGCTTCCGCCTGAGCGCAGGTAGACGGTGGGTCGGCCAGCCACGTCGAAGACCGCCGTGCGGGGGATATACAGGACGTTGTCGTAGGCCGCTCCGGAAATGGCGATCGCCGCCGACACTCCGGGGCGCACCGCCTGATTGCTGGCGACGTCGAAGGCGACGTCCAACTGGCGCGTTCCGGCATCGAAGATGCCTCGCGATGCGACGCCGCTCACGCTGCGAACCGTCCCCCGCAGGATGGCGTCCGGTAGCGCGTCGACCGCCACCTCCACCGTCTGCCCCGGTGAGACGTTGGCGCGATCCCGTTCCGCCAGCTTTGCGGTGACCTCGACGCGTGAGGTGTCCACGACCTCCGCAATCGGCTGGCCGGCAAACGCCGCGTCGCCGACGCGGTAGTCGGGCATCGCGCCGCCGAAATAGATGCCGCCGAACGCCTGGAAATTCGTGCGCACCGTGACCACGCCGTCAAACGGTGCGCGCACATGGAGGCTCTCGATGTTGCGTTCTGCGACCTGGACCGACAATCGCGCCTTGTTCCGCTTTTCCCGCATGCCGTCGCTCGACGGTCGGGTCGTCTCGCCATGCGTCTTGATGTCGGCCTCGAGCTGGGCGAGCCGCTGCCTGGCTTCGTCACGCATCAGCACGTTCTGCTGTGCCTTGATCGCGGTCACCAGATCGTTGCTCAACACGTCGAGATCGGCGCGCCGGACGTCATACCGGGCGTGGAGCAGTGCGACCTCGTCCTCGGCGATCTGGACCGCGCCTGCGCGTCGGCCTTGACGATCTCCTGTTGGGCGAGCTGCAGGTCGAACCGCGCCTGTTCGAGGTTGAACTCCTGTTCCGCGGTGTCGAACTCGACCACGACGTCGCCGGCCTTGACGTTGTCGCCGGTCTCCGCGAGATGCACGATCTGCAGTTGCCCGCCCATCGGCGGCGCCGCAAGCTGGACCGCTCGGGCAGCGCGAAGATCGCCGACCGTGTAGACGGTCACTTGGACCGCCCGCGCTGCACGTGCGTCGTCGGCACTGTCGTCGGCGCCGACCGCGGCAGACCGAGTCGCGCGGCGGCGCCGGCGGCGAGCAGCACCACGATCGTGATCGTCGCCTTCCTGATCACTTCCGTGCGCCCTCCTGGTCCGGCTCCTTCAAGGCCACCCGATCGCCCTCGTGAACGCCGGACGCGATGGCGACCTGGTCGCGCCCCCGTCGCAGGACGACGACGGGCCGAGATTCGAATCCGCCGCGGCGGGCGACATAGACAACGGTCTGTGGTCCATGCTGAAAGACGGCGCCGGTCGGCACCACCAGAACCGCGGGTAACCGATTCAGCTCCACCCGCGCCGCCGCGCTCATGCCGGAGCGCAGCCGCGCGTCGGCGTCCGATAGCGACACGACGACGTCGAAGTTGCGGACCGGCGGCCACGTCGTGAAGTCCGGCTTGGCGACCACGGAGATATCCTTCAACCTGCCGCTCAACTCGCGGTCCGGCACGGCGTCGACGCGGACACGGACCCCGCTTCCGATCTGCACACGACCGCGATCCGCCTCGTCGACACGCGCCGTCAGTTGAATCTCGCTCAGGTCCGGCAGCTCCGCAATCGCCGCGCCGAACCAGGCGCGGTCGCCGCGCTTGAATTCGGGCTGGCTGCGACTGCCGGGCCCGCCCGCGCGAAATTCGGCAGTAGCGAGATCGAGCCGGCGATCGGCGCGCGGACCTGCAGCGAGCGGATGATACGCTCGGTGTCGGTCACGTCGTACTGCGCTTTGTCGCGTTTCTGCGTTGCGATCGCCACGTCGGCCTGCGCCGCCATCCGCTCGCCCTCGACTTTCTTCTCGAGTTCGCGCACGTGTGCCTCGGCGTTCGAGGCCGCGATGACGAAGTTCTCGGCATCGATGCGCGCGCGCAACTCGTTGCCTTGCAGCTCGAGCCGGGCTCGCGCCAGCGCGGTCTTCGCCTCGTCGAGCTCGCTCTGCGCCGAGGCGACACGGCGGCGCTGTTCGGCTTCGGCCCGCACAATCTCCGATTCGGCCTGCTTCATCTCCGACTGCTTGGTCTCGAGCGTTCGCTGCTGCGCTGTCGGATCGAAGGTGACCACGGCGTCTCCGGCGGCCACCCTGGCGCCGTTGGTGGCGACGTCGACGATCTGGAGATCCGAGCCGGCCGACGGCGCCGTGAGCACAACCGAGCGAACCGGCCGAATCTCGCCGCGCAGCTGCAGGAAATCGACAAAGGTCGTCTTCGCGACGACCACGGTGGGCAGCGCCGCCGAGCCGGTGTCGCGGCGAAGCGTCGCTGCGACGGCGACCGAGAGCGCCACCACGGCCACCAATGCCAGTACGGCGGCGCCTTTTGTCATGGGCGATCCCCGGTCATGTTGATCGCGGCGGCCAGGTCGGGCATCAGGTGCGGGTCGCTACCGTCGATGCTGAACACGGCCAGAAAGGTGCGCACGCGGTTCGACATCGTGCTGATCGCACCGATTTGCGACAGTTGCTCGAGCCGGCCGGCGAACGTGCGTCCTGGGTAGGAGTCGAGCGTAATCCGCGCCGTCTGGCCGACGCGCAGCGCCGGGACGTCGGCCTGGTTCACGCGTGCGCGCACCTGCATTGCCGATGAGTCGATGACGTCCATGATGCCGAGGCCGGATCGCACTTCCTCGCCTTCCTGCACTTCTCCCATCGTGCCGTTCTTCCAGGTCGCCTTGAGCACGACCAGGCCGCCGATCGGCGACAGGATCCGCATGTTGTCGGCGTTGCTCTCGGCGTGCTTCCACGCGTTCCGGGCGCGGTCGCGCTGGATCTCGAGCGCGCGCAGGTCGGCGGTATCGAGCTTCCGCCGCAGGTCGAAGGTTCGGCGAATCTGACCGGCTTTGGCCCGCGCCTCGTCGAGCAACAGCCGGTTCTGCTCGGCGGTAATCGGCGGAACGATGTCGGTCTTCTGGACTTCGAGCTCCGCACTCTTCAGGGCATTGTCGGCCGCCGTCAGCTCCGCTTCGCCGTGCGCGGCGGCGGTAAGCTGCTCACCGCGCTTGCGATTGATCTGCTCGACCAGGTCGCGGTACTCGGCCTGGCGATCGTGCGCCGTCTTGATTTGCCCTGGCGATCGAATTCGATGAGCAAATCGCCGCGGTGCACGCGGGTGCCGGGCTTGGCGAGGTGGACGATGACGAGGGTGCCGGTGGAAGAACCGGTCAGGCGGGGCACGATCACGGGATGGCTGCGTACCGGCTCGACCGACCCCTGGAGCCGCAGGACGGCGCCCCGTCCGGACGCCCGGTCCGGCAGCGCGCCAACGCTGGCTCCGAGCGTGAACACCACGAGACCGAGTCGGACGGCGCGCATGCTGGAATGATAGACGTCCTTTGCCGTGAAATGGATTGGCCTTCGCGGCAATATTTGTCGATGCCCTGTCACCGGGCAGACCGGCGGACCCGTTGGTTTGCATTTGACATCCCAATGCGACGGGGAGTAGTTTCCATTCGGATGGCAAATAAAGCCGACAGGGCCGCCGTGCTGCAGGGCACCCTCGACCTCATGGTCCTGCAGACGCTTGCCACCATGGGTCCATCGCACGGCTACGCGCTTGCGGCGCGGCTCGAACAGGTGTCTGGCGGCGCCTTGCAGCTGAACATGGGAACGCTCTATCCGGGTCTGATGCGTCTCGAGCAGCGCGGTCTGGTCCAGGGCAAGTGGGGCGTGACCGACACCAACCGGCGGGCGCGGTTTTACGGCCTGACTCGTGCCGGCCGCCGCGAACTGGAGCGCGAACGCGCCGACTGGGCTCGTCTGGCTTCCATCATGAACGCGCTTCTGCACCAGACGTCCTGAGGTGGGTGTGAGGGCCCTGGCCACGATCCGCCATTATTTCGACACCATCGGCCTGCCCATCGTCGGGGGCCGTCCGTTCGCGGCGACGGATGTGATCGGATCGCCGCGGGTTGCGATCATCAACGAACATCTCGCACAGGTGTATTGGGGCGGGACGAGCCCGATCGGACAGCGCCTTCGGTTCGCAGACGATGCCGAACTGCCTCTCGAAATCGTCGGCGTCGCGAAGACCGCGAAATATGTGGCGTTGACGGAATCGCCGATTGGTGTCGTGTATCTTCCCTACTGGCAGTGAAGCGTACGCTCGGCCTCGGTTGCGACGTCGACGTCGCCAGTTTCGTCCTGGTCGCGCTTGCGGTCATAGCGGTGACGCTGGTGGCCGCCTACTTGCCCGCACATCGCGCGTCGCGCATCGATCCGACAGCCGCGTTGCGGTGCGAGTGTCGGTCGAACAACTAAGGGTTCGCGCAAGAATAAGTCATACAAGTAATTGTTGTACAGGCGGCGCGATTCTGTCATAACGGGGCGTGCGAGAGTCCTCGGCGATCGCGCGCCTTCGGCGCAAGTATCGGGTCGTGGCGCCGGAATTGGACGAGCGGCGCCGGCGGCAATGGGCGGCCGCGGAGGCACGCGAGATCGGATATCGCGGCGTGAGTCTGGTGGCTCGTGCGACCGGATTGGCGCGATCGACCATTCATGCCGGCTTGCGCGACGTGCGGACATCCCGGCAACGGCGGGTGAGGGCCGCCGAGCGAATCCGTCGCGCAGGCGGAGGCCGGCGGCCGCTGACGACGAGCGACCCGGCCTTGCTCACTGCGCTGGTGGCGCTCATCGAGCCGACGACGCGTGGCGACCCGGAATCGCCGTTGCGCTGGACCTGTAAGAGCACGACTCAGCTGGCCGACGCACTCACCCAGCAACGCCATCCCGTGAGCCCGCGGACCGTCGCCACTCTGCTCAAGGGCGCGGGGTACAGTCTGCAAGCCAACCGGAAGACGCGGGAAGGGACCGCGCATCCTGATCGCGACGCCCAGTTTCGGTATCTCACGGGTCTGATCACCCAGGGCCATCAACACGGGCTGCCCACCATCTCGGTCGATACGAAGAAGAAGGAACTAGTCGGCGACTTCAAGAACGGCGGGCGCGAATGGCGCCCCCACGGGCAGCCTATTCCGGTCCGCGTCCATGACTTTCTCGACCCCGAACTCGGCAAAGCGATCCCCTATGGCGTCTACGATCTCGCCAACAACGAGGGCTGGGTCAGCGTCGGCATCGACCATGACACGGCGGAATTTGCCGTCAATGCGATTCCGCTGTGGTGGACCCGCATGGGCCGGCATCGCTTTCCGCGTGCCCGCACGCTGTTGATCACCGCTGACGGCGGGGGCAGCAACGGACCGCGGTCGCGTCTCTGGAAGTGGGCCCTCCAGCGCCTGGCCGACGATTTCGACTTGACGCTCTCGGTCTGTCATCTGCCGCCCGGCACCAGCAAGTGGAACAAGATTGAACATCGCCTCTTCAGTTTCATCTCGCAGAACTGGCGCGGGAAACCGCTGGTCAGTCACCAAGTGATTGTCAATCTGATCGCCGCCACGACCACCCGGACCGGCTTACGCGTGAAAGCCGCGCTCGACACGCGCCGCTACCAGACCGCCCGTCAGATCCCCGACGAGGTGTTCGCGCGACTGCGGATCAGGCCGCACGCCTTTCATGGCGACTGGAATTACACCATCGCGCCGCGCCACTGACCTGTAGTACTTGTTGTTGCGCGCGCCCTTAAGACCTGAAAATCAGCCACATAAGCCAAATGGGCTAGCGCGTTTGATATGTGAGCCAATAAAAGCGGTAACGCATGCCATGACTATTGATTGACCAGACTTGACCAAATGCGCGCAATTGTATCGTGATTTCAGCTTCGGCTGAAGCGGCGCAACGGCGCCGCCCTCATCTCGGCCCGCACCTTCCACAGGTCAAGCTGGTCCAGAAATCAACCGGCGAACGGACCCGTTCACGCCACCACCAAGATCGCCACGGACTGGTACCTCGACCCGCGCGACCGTACGCGGCGGCGAGTACATGCATGGCCGCGCCTTCGCCGCCAGCGCCGAAGCCTTTAAGGGAGACGCAGAGGGTTTGTCCCGTCCGCTGTTGAAATTCAGCGGCGGCTCGGGCCTTTCAGTCGGCGGAAGCCCTTCACCGCTTCGAGAATCGCGGCCGCGGCCCATCGCAAGACCATCTGGCCGCTGCGCCACCGTTTGACATTCCGCTTCACGTGCCTCGTGCGACTGATCAAGCTTTCGATCGCGTTGGTCGTCGCGACCGACTTCCGGAGGCGATCGGACAGGCCGAGTGTGAGGACGGTGAGGGAATCGTCGAGGCCTTCACGGACGCTCGCCGCAGCACTCGGATACCGGTCCTCGAGTCGGAGCGCCAGGTCCTGTAGGAGACGACGAGCCGGGGCGACCTCGACCTGCCTGTAGGCGCGCGCGACGATCGCACGGACCCATGGCCGCTGGCCTTCCGGGAGATGCTCCAGGATGTTTCTCAGCTTATGCACCTGACAGCGTTGAATCAGGGCCGCGGGGCCAAACGTCTGCGTCACCGCTTTGTGCAGCGCCTTCGACCCATCGAGAATGACCAAGAGGCTGCGGTCGGTGCGGAGCCCGCGGCTCTGCAGGTCGGCGAGGAGGCTTTGACACACCGCCGCATTCTCCGTCGAGCCATCCCAGAGGCCGAGCGCGTGTTTGCCGCCCGTGTGATCAATGCCGAGGGCGACCACGATACAGTGCTCGCCGATATGGACGCCATCGATCAGGAGCGCCACGAGGTCGAACGCATCGAGCGCGGTTGAACGCCAGGCGGCGAGCTGCGCCGCGGTCTTCGCGACGAATCGGCGGCTCACGGCGCTCTTGCTGATGCCCCGGCCGACCATCGTCGGCGGCAACGGTTCGAGACTACGCGCATACTGGCGCGTCGCCACGCCAACGAGCATCTGCTCGACCACGCGACGATTCAGCGGATCCTCGCTGGCCATCGCCTGAAATGTCGGCAACGGTACTTCCGCGCCATCGGCTCGCGCGCGCGGCCGACGAAGTGCCACCTTGCGGCCACCGAGCACGACCTCGCTCGGGACGGTGCCGGCTCGCGAGGCCTGTCGCTCCACCCGATGCTGATAGCGCTCGCCGCAGATCGCCGTCCGATCGTCCTCGAGCATCGTCTGCAGGACCTTCAGGCCCGAGGCGACCGCGAGTTCCATCAGCTCGGAACGGGTATCCACGAGGAGATCGACGAGGGGCAGATGGCGTTGGGTGAGTGAATCGACTTGGTCCGACCGATCGACTGTGCGAGACTCTCGTTTCATGGCGGCTCCTTGTTGGGCGGGCGTTCGCCCTGGCTAGTCACCGGTCGTATAGCACGACCAGTGAGGGGCCGCCGCTCTCAAATTTCAACAACTACCGGGACATCCCCGACGCAGAAGCGCGCGTGTTTACGTGGGATTCTGCATAGTCGTGCGCGCTGTTCGTCTACAATTTGGCCACCAAAAGAATCCTCGTACATCGTTGATCCGAGGTGCGCGCTACAATGGCGTTCATGAACTCCGCGCCCGTTCCTCGCCGCGAAGACATTCTCGTCGCGCTGAGGAATGCGAAGCCGCTGCTGGACTCGTTCGGCGTCGCGCACGTGTCGCTGTTTGGCTCGTTCGCGCGGGACGAAGCGCGCGAGGACAGCGACGTCGACGTGCTCGTCGAATTCGCTCGGCCGATCGGGATGTTCGACTTCGTCCGACTTCAGCGCGAGTTGGGCGAGCGGATCGGACGAAAAGTCGAGCTCGTCACCTCCGCCGCGCTGAAGCCGCAGCTCCGCGATCGGATCCTCGCCGAGGCGGTGCTTGCCGCGTAGAGAATGGCGGCTGCGTGTCGAGGACATCCTCGACGCGATCGCGAGAATCCAACGCTACGTCGAAGGTCTCACGTTCGAACAGTTCCTGGCGGATCAGAAAACCGTCGATGCCGTAGTGCGCAATCTCGAGATCATCGGCGAGGCTGTTCGGCATCTGTCTGCAACCCAGGAGGGCCTGCAAGGCGAGGAACCGTGGGTGGATATCGCGGGCATGCGGAACATCTTGATTCACGAGTACTTCGGCGTCGACTTGAAGATCATCTGGCACACCATTGTCGAGGATCTTCCGAAGCTGAAGATCCAAGTACGAGGCTTGTTGTTGCCGTAGGTCCGACGAAAACCGTATGAGAACGGCGGTGTCGATTCCCGACGACGTACTCAAAGAAATTAAGCGCCTCGCACGGCGTGTGGGCCGCTCACGCGAGATCATCTGGCGGGGTCGTTGGAGTCGGCACCGACTCGTTCGACATCGCCAACGGTCGCATTCGCGCGATTCATGTCGTGCGCAACCCCGACAAGCTGCCTGGGTTCCTCGAACACCGCGTTGAGCCTCCCGACGACTCGCGGTCTGGAATGCGCCGCCTACGGCAACCGGGCGTATTCCGCGCGTGCTTCCCTCACCACCGGAATGTCCGGGTCGGCATCCTTCCACAGCGTCAAGAGATCGTCATAGGCGCGTTTCGCCTTCACGGTGTCGCCCGAGAGCCCGAGCGCGCGCGCCAGCTGCAGGCGCGCCATCGCGTCCATGGGATCGACGAGCGCGATGCTTCGATGATCGAGAATCCGCTGGAACTCGGCGGCGGCTTCGGCGGGTTGACGGGCGGCGAGGTAGGCCATTCCTCGCACGTAGATGGGATACAGGCCACCGAAACGTCCGATGAAGCCGACACGCCCAAGCGCGAGATCGTAGCGCGAGGCGGTCTGCAGCGCTTGAATCGCCGCGGCCGCATCAGGAGCGGGACTGTGCAATGAGAACAGGGCCCGGAGCGCCGGCAGATACATGAATTGCACCGACGTATCCTCTGGGAACTCCCGCCCGAGCTCCTGGGCGAGGGCTCGCGATTGCGGCAGATCACCTGCGAGGGCGAGCGCGAAGGCCGCGGCATATTCCACTTCGCGACCGCCCCTTCCGAGCTCGAGCGCCCTGGCGGCGCTCTGCCTGGCGGCGGCCGCATTCCCAGAAAACGCTTCCCACACGGCGGTGGCCGCTTCGAACAAGCCGGCCCGTTCGCGTCGGCCGGACCTCTGCGCGATCTGGACGGCGACCGCGGCCATCCGTCTTGCCTCCCGCAACTGGCCGGAGCGAGCCAGGGCGAGCGCCTCGACATGGGAGATGCTCTCTTCCGTGGCGGGACTCTTCCTGGCCGCTGTCGCGATCCGTCTCAGTTCATTCTCGTTACCGGTCAGGAAGGCGACGAAATACTGTGTCTGAAACAAATTCTCCGATTCCATTCTACGCTCCGCCGCGAGACGGGCCGTCAGCAGGGCATCATCAAGGCGATTCAGCATGAGCTGATTGAATGCCCTGTTGGAGTAGGCAGGGGTTAGGTCGGGATCGACGGCGATGCCCTTATCGGCTTCGGCAATCGCCAACTCATGTTGACCCGTGCTAGACAGGGCGAGACCCGCGATCAATGTGTGTGGGTCCGCAAGGCGCGGGTAGCTCGCGGCCCACGTTTCCAACGTTCGTCGCTCTCGTTCCAGGTTCCCCGTGAAGTCGCGATCGTAGAGTGTCTCGATGAAGAAGCGCTCGGCGTCGCTCGCCCGATGCCGCAGCTGGTAGGCCTTGAGCAAGCTCTGTCGCGCGAGCGCCGACTCTCCCAAGGTACCGTAGCGGAACCCGAGAAACGCATGGGCCATCGCAAAGTCGGGATCGATCGCGACCGCACGTTGAAAAAGCGGCACGGCACGTGCCGACGAGCCGGCAATGGCTGTGTTCCATCCGGCGCTGTAGGCCTGCAGCGCTTCGAGCGACGGCGTCGTCACATCCCTGAGCGGAGTCGAGTGTTTCTCGACGGTGGCGAGTGATTCTCCAACTCGGGTACGGAAGCTTGTGGCAATCTGGCTGAGCGTGGTCAGGACATCTTCTTTTCGCGCTGCCTGTGCCTGCTCGTCGGCGAGGATGTCGCCAGTCGCGCAGTTGATGGCGTGCAGCCCGAGGACGTACTGAGTACCAAGCGCCGCGATCGATCCTTCCAAGACCGCCGCGCTGGCGGTCCGGCCGCACACGGCCCGCGCAACGTCGGGAGTCAACTGCGCATCCGCCGGCTGGTTCATCAACACCATCGTTCGTCGGATACGGTCGTCCGACACCAGGCTGAGGAACGGCGACTGCTGGAGCTGAATCGCGAGTCCTTGTCGGAGCGTACCGTCGAACACCGGGTCGCCGGTGGTGTTGGTGAACTCGGCGAGTACGATGGTGTCCTTGTCGGTGAGCGTCGCAGCACGGCGGCTATAGATCACGCCCGCGACGGCGGCGGTGACGACGACTGCGGCCGCGCCGATCGAGAGCCACCGCGCGCGGAGACGCCCGAGCGCCGCTTGCGGCGCCACCGTAACGTCGTGCCCGTGTCTCAGACGTTCAAGATCGGTGCGCAGGTCGGCGGTGTGCTGATACCGGAGCGCGGGATCAGGCTCCAGGCATTTCGCGATAATGCGTTCCAGCTCAGGCGATTGCTCGACGCGCAGCCGGACGGCCGGCGCGGGCCGCGTCCCCTTGGCCATTTCATAGAGAACCAGGCCGAAGCTCCAGAGGTCGGCGCGATGATCGACGGGTTCGCCGCGAGCCTGCTCCGGCGCCATGTAGGCGACGGTTCCGACCACCACGCCCTCGCCCGTCGCGGAGATGTTGAAGTCGGCATCGCGCGAGGCCGGTGCCCACATCTTGGCGAGGCCGAAATCGAGAAGTTTGACGTGGCCGCGCGGGCTGATGAAGATGTTCGCGGGTTTGATGTCGCGATGGACGATGCCTGCAGTGTGCGCGGCATCCAAGGCGTCCGCGATCTGGGTCCCGACATCGAGCAGCGCGTCAAGGGGGAGCGGCCCGCGGGCGAGCTGGTCCTTCAACGTACCGCCCTCCAGGTACTCCATCGTGATGAACGATCGCCCGTCCTGCTCGCCGATGTCGTAGATGGCGCAGATGCCGCGGTGGTTCAACGCCGATGCGGTGCGAGCTTCACGCTGAAAGCGGCTCAAGGCCTCCGCATCGCCTGTCAGATCCTCGGAGACGAACTTCAGCGCCACGGGACGGTGGAGCCGCGTATCCTCGGCTTTGTAGACGACGCCCATCCCGCCGAGGCCTAGCTTCGCGACGATGTGATAGTGAGAGAGCGTCCGGCCGATCAGCGACTCGCCGCTCGCCGGGAGTTGATCGCCGCTGCCGCCGCCCGCCAGCCGGCGTGGGGCCCCATCGATCGCCGGAGCACTGAGAAAGCTGCCGGCGCGGTCGTGCGCGGCGACCAGCGAGCGGACTTCGTGCTCCATCTGCTCGTCCCGACCGCAGCTTCGCTTGAGAAATTCCTCGCGTTCGCCCGGCGGAAGGTCCAGGGCCGCATGGAGCAGGGGCTCAACGTGTTTCCAGCGGTCCGCCTCCATCACCCTTGCTCGCGATTCAACTCCCGGTACAGCCAGGCCTTGGCGGCCCGCCAGTCCCGCTTGATGGTGCCCGCCGATACCTGCAGCACGCTGCCGATCTCCTCCACTGTCAGCCCGGCAAAAAACCGCATCTCGACGATCTGCGCCTTTCGCGGGTCGATGCGCGCCAGCGCGACGAGCGCTTCGTCGAGCGCCACGAGATCTGTCCCGGCTTCGCCGCCGGGAGCGACGGCGGCCACCTCGTCGAGCGACACGTGCTGGACGCCGCGCCCTCGCTTGACGTTGCGGCGCCGCGCGTGGTCCACGAGGATGCGACGCATGACCTGGGCCGACACGGCAAAGAAGTGGGCGCGATCCTGCCACTGCATGCGGGTGTAGTCGGTCAGGCGCATGAAGGCCTCGTGCACCAGTGCGGTGGCCTGCAGGCTGTGGGTCGGGCGCTCCCGACGCATGTAGTGGCGGGCGAGGCGGTGGAGTTGCTCGTACACCATGGGCGTCAGCGCCTGCATCGCCCGCTGGTCCCCCCCGCTCCAGGCGCGGAGTAGTGCGCTGACATCACCTTCCGCCGCCGGGGCTTCTGGTCCTGAGGGTTTTTCCATCAAAGCCACGCTCGACTGATCCCATCCGACCGGATTTGACGCCTTGTATAGGTGAAAGGGCGAACCAGAATGGGACGCCCGGAAAAACACAAGGAGATTGCCATGAAACGCACGAGTGCCGCCACCAGTCTAGCTGTTTTGTTCACGACCGTGTTCGTTCTGGGCAGCGGGCCTGGCGCGCAAGCTGATGAGCACCGGTCCGTCAAGATGACGTATTCGGGAACCAACGTGGCCACGACGATCAACCTCTGGCCCAACACCGTCACCGACGAAACCCATCTGATCGGTTACGGCTCGCTGGGGGCGTTCACGTTCCGTGAGCTGCACGCCGACGGCGCTTCTCCGCAGCCCCCACCTGATTGCCTCGGCCCGAACTTCGCAGTGGTGGCGGGCGCTGGCGTCTTCACCTTCGAGGACGGAAGCCTGCTGGTAGTCACGGTCGCGGACGGGTCGGGTTGCGTACATCTCGACGCAACCCCACCCCATTCCGCGCTCACTGTGAATTATCAGGTCACGGGCGGCAGCGGGCGTTTCAGGGAGGCATCCGGCGAGCTCACGATGTCGGGAACCCTGATGGTCGTATTGCGCAACGCCGCCAATGCGCCTGCGCTCCTCACGAATACGGGAAGGATCAAGGGCACGGTTTTCGGCGTGAAGCATTAGGTACGCACGAGCTCTTGGAGTGGGCGGCCTCGTCTTTGGCGGGCAGCGCCGACGGCTCGCGAAGGAGGCCCTGCTCGGTGCGTACGTCAAGAACGATCGGAGTGAGCTGACTCCCGACCACGTGCCGGTCGGGCAGTTCGCTCGGTGTCGTGGGTCTCTGGCGTCCAATACTCCTCGTGCCCTCTGGCATCGAAGCCGACCTGACGCCACCGCAACTGGAAGCCGTGCTGAGGCACGGGTTGTGTCACATCAGACGCTGTGACAATGCGACCGCTGCCGTTCAGATGATCGCGGAGCCCTGTTCTGGTTTTCCACCGGTGTGGTGGATTGGATCGCGCCTTGTCGAGGAACGTGTGGGACCCTTCCCGGCGGTACTTGCGCTCGGAGGGTCTCAAGGCGGAACGACTGAATCTTTTGCAGTCTCCTGGCCCCAGGAGCCGTCGCTGTCTTCGCGCTCACGAATTGGGGCACGGCCGGAGAGGCAACCAAATATGGCGGAGATCCCACTGGAGCGCGTCGAGGATGCCCTGCGTTGGCTCCGCTCACGACCGAACGTGGACTCTGTGCGATGGCCGCGTCTGCCTTTGTCGCGGACCAGTTACGTCCTCAGCGTTGCCGGGGGGAAGCGGTTGAGGAAGCCCGCCGCTCGAGGCGCCGCAGACGCTTGAGCGGGACGGGGAGAGCCTGGAAGAAACCTGCCCTATTTGACCAAGCACTTGACCACTTGACTAAAAACGACCCCCCAAATAAAGAGCCGTATTCGCCGTAATTGATTGATTCTAAAGTTGGTGCGGAAGAGAGGATTCGAACCTCCACTGGATTGCTCCAACTAGCTCCTGAGGCTAGCGCGTCTGCCGTTCCGCCACTTCCGCAAGTGGTGAGAAAAACCTCGCAGGCCGAAACCTCAGTATAACCGAACCGACCAAACAGATCGACGCTGCGCCGTCGTCTCCCACCAGGGCCGGACGCTTCGGCTTGGCTATCCGCGCTCGCAGACGTTCAGCGACGGAATCACGCAGATGAACTGCACCGCGTCGGCCGCGACGAAACAGTGCGGCTCGTTCCCGGCGATGAAAATAGTGTCGCCGGAAGAGAACGGCCGATCGCCCTGTTCGCTTTTCAGCACTCCGCTTCCGCGGACGATGAACACTTCATGTTCCCAGGCGTGGTGGTGGTACGGCGTGGTCGCGCCCGGCGCGAGATCGAACACCCGCATCGCGAACGTCGGTGCGCCGTCCGCCGACGTGATCATTTCGCGCATCGTCACGCCGGCGCGCCCGCCGTCGTAGGTCGTCGGCGCGACCTCGCCGTATCGTTTGACCAGCATGCTGGAATTCTAGCGCGCCGGCGTGCTCGCCTTCCAGCGCAGCACCACGGACGCCGTGGTGGTGTTGTCGGTCTTCTTGAAGCCCGGCACCGGATCGTGCGAGTAGCGCAGCAGATAGCCGATTTTCAGCGCGAGGTGCGTGCTCATCGCCGCCTGCGCCGTGATCTCGGCTTCCGACCGATAGGCCGTCGAGTTCGTGAAATCAGGATAGAACGTGAAGCGCTGCGTGGTGTCGCCCGCCGTTCCGAACGGAATGCGGCTGAGGAGCTGGAGCACGCCGATCGGGTCGTTGACGTCCGCGACGGTGGTTCGGGATTCGTGCAGCCAGGCGATGCTGGTCACGCCGTCGAGGGTCCACTCAGGATGGTGCACGAGCGCCCAGCTCAGGCCCGCGTCGAGAATCGATCGCGCATCGAGCCCGGCGAAGCGGTCGCGCTCCAGATGCACTCCGGTCGATAGGCTGACCAGGGGCGTCAGCTTTCGCTGCGCGCGCAGGGTGCCAAGGTAGCGCTCCGCCGTGGCGACGCCATCGCTACTGGTGCGGACCAGTGTGGCCGACGACTCCAGCCCCCACACGTCTCCGCGGCGATGGGCGATGAAATCGGCGCCGGTGGAGGCCGTGTCGGAGTTGCCGCTCGTGCCGACAAACGATGCACCTATCTGCGCATCCCACAGCGGCGGCGGCGGAGGAGCGGCATCAGGGGTTTGCGCGCCTGCCGATCGCGCAGCGAGCAGGATCGAAAAAACGACAGCGGGAGCGGAGAAGCGTCGAATTGATTTCATGAACGGCTGGGCGTGCAACGCGTGTGCCGGGTGCTCGCCACTACTCACAGCGCAGCGCCTCGGCGGGATCGATGGAAGCCGCGCGGCGTGCCGGCACCAGGCACGCAAGGAGGGCGACGAGCGCGAGCACGAACGGCGCCGCGCCAAATGAGAGCGGATCCAGCGGTGCGACGCCGAACAGCACGCTCTGCATCAGACGCGTGAGCCCGGCGGCAGCCGCGAGGCCGATAGCCAGTCCAAACCCGGCCGCGCCCAGTCCCTCTCGAATCACCAGCCGCACCAGATCCGACTTGCCTGCGCCAAGTGCCGCGCGCACACCCAGCTCCCGGCGACGCTGCGAGACGCTGTATGACAGCACGCCATACAAACCGACCGATGCCAGCGCCAGCGCCAGCATCGCGAACGTCGCCAGCACGGTCGTTGCAAACCGCGGCTGGTCGACCGACGCGGCGACGCGTTGAGACAGCGTCACTGTCTCGACCGCTGCGGTCGGCTCGAGCTCCCGCACCACGGCGCGCACCACCGGCGCCAGCGCCGCCGGATGGTCCGAGGCGCGCACGACGATCTCGAAGCGTCCCGAAAAACGGCCGCTCTCCCGCGGAATGCTATACACCTCAGGCTGCGGCTTGCGGTCGTTCCCGTCCTTCAGCACGTTGGCGACGATGCCAACGATTTCGTTGGCGACCGTGCCGGTATCCAGCTTCTGCTCGAAGCGGTAGCCGATCGGATCCGGCGGCAGGTACTGCCGCGCGAACTCTTCGTTGACGATCCAGGCTCGCGTGGCGGCAGCTTGGTCCGCGTCGGTGAACAGGCGTCCGCGCCGCAGTCGGACGCCGAGCGCCTCGGTGTAGCCGGGCGTGACCTGATAGGTGAGCGCCCGCGCGATCGCGGGCGCCATCCCCGGCGCCGTCCACGGCGAGGGGAATCCCGCGATTTGTGTCATGCGGTCGAGCGGCATCATGTTGCCGGCGCCTGCCGACGCCACACCGGGCGTCGCGCGCACGCGCGCCAGGACGGTGGCGATCAGCGTGCCGATGTGCTCGGCCTTCGCGGCGCCGGCGCTCGCGTCCGGCTGCCCGGCGTCGTAACCGGGCACATACACTTCCGCTGCCAGCACGCCATCGGCGGTGTAGCCTGCGTCGACGTGGGTCAGGCGCACGAAGCTGCGCGCCAGCAGCGTCGCGCCAACGAGCAGCAGCACGGCGAACGCCGCTTCCGCCGTCAGCAGGACGTCGCGCAGGCGGCGCGCGTGGCGTCCGCGAAAACCGCCGGCGGTCGCGCCGTCGCCGCCGTGCAGCGACTCGGCCAGATCGAAACGACTGTGGCGCAGGGCCGGCGCCATCCCGGCCGCGATCGCGGTGAACAGCGCGGTGGCCGCCGTGAATGCGAGGACCGGCGCGTCGAGGCGGATCGCATCGAGCCTCGGAAAATCACGCGCTGCCGTGACCTGGGCGAGCCGGATCAACACCCACGCCAGCGCCAGGCCGACGGCGCCGCCGGTTGCGGACAGCACGAGGCTCTCGGTGACGAGCTGGCGGACGATGCGCGCCGCACTGGCGCCGATGGCCGCGCGTACCGCGAGCTCGCGCTCGCGCGCCACGCCGCGAGCCAGGAACAGGTTGGCGACGTTGGCGCAGGCGATGAGCAGGACGCAGCCGACGCCGGCGGCAAGCACCAGCAGCGCCGGGCGGATCGTCGCGGTCATCTCGTCGACCATGCCTCGCACGTGGACCACGGGCGGCCCGCCGATACCGAACAACAGGTTCGCCGCCATCGGCCTGACGGTCGTGCGTGCAGCGGCAGTGCCCTCAGCGGCGGCCTGCGCGGGCGTCACGCCCGGGCGCAGCCGCGCCAGCGCATTCAGCACGGTCATCGAGCCGCGCCTGCCGGCGACCGCGTCCGGTGACGGCCGGCGCACGGCCATCGGCATCCAGAACAGCGCACTCGGATCCGGAAAGGAGAAGCCCGGTCGGGCCACGCCGACGATCAGGCACGGCCGGCCGTCCACGATCACGCCGCGGCCGACGACAGACGGGTCGGCGCTGAAGCGCTCACGCCAGCCGCGATCGCTCAGGACGACGAACCCGTCCGCGCCGGGTGTGCCCTCATCGGCCTGGAAGAGTCGGCCGAGTGCGGGGGTTGCGCCGACCAGCGAGAAGAGCGATGGTGTCACCGCCGCACCGTCGAGGCGCGCCGGGCCGTCGGCGAGCGCGATCGTGACCTGCTGCGTGGAGTACGCGGCGAACGCCTCCACGGTCTGCGGCGCCGCGATCCAGGCGTCATAGGTCAGGTTGCTGAGCATCGGTGCCCGCAGCGGCGAGAGGCCGCCGGGATGTTCTTCCGACAGGCGCACCAACCGATCCGCTTCCGGGTACGGCAGCGGTCGAAGCAGCACGCCATAGACGACCGAAAACACCGCCGTGGTCGCCCCGATGCCCAGCGCGAGCGTCACCAGCCCGGCGGCGGTGAAGCCCTGGTTCCGCCGCATCAGGGCGAACGCGTAGCGGATGTCTTTGACCAGCGTCTCCATGGCGGGAGACTATACTGATTCCATGGCTCGTCGTGGAATTGCGGTGCTGTTCACGCTGCTCGGCGTCGCGCTGTTCGTGTCGATCGTCGGTTTCGCGCTGATGTACGTCGTCTTCGGCCGCGAGCCGGCGGTCCCGTCCAATGCCACGCTGGTTCTGCGCGTCGGCGGATCGCTCGCCGAACAGGCGCCTGCCGACGTCGTCGGGTATCTGCGCGGCTCCAAGGCGCCGACGGTCCGCTCGATCGTGGACAATCTGCGCAAAGCGAAAGTCGACCCGCGTGTCAGAGCGGTGCTGCTCAAGCCGACCGGCTTCGAATCGCCGTTCTGGGCCAAGGTGCAGGAGGTGCGCGACGCGGTGCTCGACTTCCGTAAGTCGGGCAAGCCGGTCTACGCCTATCTCGAGTACGGCGGCGACCGCGAGTACTACCTGTCGACCGCCGCCGACAAGGTGTTCCTCATGCCCTCGACGCCGCTCGATCTGGTCGGCGTCGCCACCTACGAGCTCTTCCTGCGCGGCACGCTCGACAAGATCGGCGCGGTGGCCGACCTGCACCGCATCGGCCAGTACAAGACCGCCGTCAACACCTTCAAGGAGAAGGGCTACACCGCGGCGCACAAGGAGATGGACGAGTCGATGAACCGCGATCTGTACGACCAGATCGTGCGGGGCATCGCCGACGGCCGCAAGAAGAACGAAGCCGAGGTGCGGACGCTGATCGACCAGGGTCCGTTCCTTCCCGAGGACGCGCTCAGCGCGGGGCTGATCGACGAGGTGGCCTACGAAGATCAGGTCGACGACAAGCTGCGCGCCGGCGAGCAGCGCCGCCATCTCGATGGCGACGACTACGCGCGCGTCAGCCTGTCGTCACTCGGTTTGAACAAGGGACCGCGCATCGCGGTGATCTACGCCACCGGCACCATCAACAGCGGCAAGAGCGGCTACGATCCGGTCAACGGCCCGGTCGTCGGATCGGACACGCTGATCGAGTACATCCGCCAGGCGCGGCACGATGCCGCCGTGCGCGCGATCGTGCTGCGCGTCGACAGTCCGGGCGGTTCGGCTGCGGCGTCCGACGCGATCTGGCGCGAGCTGACCATCACGAAAACCGAGCGCGCCGATCGCCCGCTCGTGGTCTCGATGTCCGATCTGGCGGCGTCGGGCGGCTACTACATCGCGATGCCGGCGCAGGTGATCGTCGCGCAGCCGTCGACGCTCACCGGTTCGATCGGCATCTTCGGCGGCAAGTTCGTCACCGGCGGCGTCTACGAGAAGCTCGGCGCCAAGATCGAGTCGACCAGCGTCGGCCGGCACGCGGAGATCGACAGCCCGGCGCGTCCCTACAACGCCGAGGAGCTGGGCAAGCTGCAGGAGCAGCTGCAGTCCTTCTACGATCAGTTCGTGGAGAAGGTGGCCGACTCGCGGCACAGCACGCCGGAAAAGATCGATGCGATCGCCCAGGGCCGCGTCTGGACCGGGCGGCAGGCCAGGCAGAACGGCCTGGTCGACGATCTCGGCGGCCTCGATCGGGCGGTGGCCGTGGCCAAGCAGCGCGCCAAGATTGCCGCCGACAGCGATGTCGAACTCGTCGTCTATCCGCCGCGCAAGAGCTTTTACGAGCTGCTTTCGGAGCAGTTCAGCGGCAGCGGTGAGTCCGCCCAGTCGGCTGCCGTCAGTGCCTGGGTGAGCGCGAACCTGTCGGGCGGCGAGCTGCAGGCGCTGCGCCTGATGCGCGGTCCGTTCGCGATGTTCCGCCGCGGCGAGCCGCTGGCGCTGCTGCCGGTAACCTTCTTACGCTGAGACGGTGACCGACTGATCCGTTAACCGACGGCTCGCGTGAGCGCCTCGCGATTGACGTCGATCTTCATCTTCTGTTTCGCCTTGACCATGTAGGCGGAAAAGAAGCGGTTCCGCCGATCGGTCAACAGCTCCTCGCGGAAGCGATCCTTCGACGAGGCCCACTCCTCAGGCGTCACGGTCTTCTTCTCGACCACCTTGATCACCGCGGTGCCGTTGTCGGTCGGGATCGGATCGCTCACCGCACCGACGGCGAGCTTGAACGCCGCTTCCTCGACCGCGGGGGCCGCGCCCAGATCGGGAATGGGTGAGTCCTGGGTGATGAGGTCGGTCGTTTTTGCTTCGACGCCAGCGGCCTTGGCGGCCTTGTCGAAATCGGGCGCCGTCTTCAACCTGGCACCGATCTCCACCGCCTTCTGCTTGCTGAGGTCGAGTGCCTTCTGCTTCACGACCTCGTCGCGCACCTTGTCCTTCACTTCGTCCACCTTCGGGACGTAGGGATCCTGCTTGGCGACCAGCGTCTCGAACACGAACCCGCGCGAGGCGCGCAGCGCGCCGCTGACCTCGTTGGTTTTCATCTCGAACGCCTTGTTGGCGGCTTCGGGCGACGGGCCGAGGCCGAGGATTGGCTCATCGCGGGCGAAGAAGCCCGACTCCTGGACGGTGAGACCCTGCGCCTTCGCCACGGTGTCGAGATCGGCCGGCTTGCTGATCTGCTTCTCGAGGTTCTGGGCGAGATCGCCGGCCTGCGCCTGCGCCCGCTGGTAGGCCAGCTGGTCGGACAATTGCTGCCGCACCTCGGCGAGCGACTTCGTCGTTGCGTTCTTCTTGTCGACCAGCTTGATGATGTGGTAGCCGTACTGGGTCTTCACCAGGTCGCTGATCTGGCCGGGCTGCATCGAGAAGACCGCCTGATCGAACTCCGGCACCATGCGGCCGCGCCCGAAGTAGTCCAGATCGCCGCCGTTCTTCGCGCTCGCTTCGTCCTCCGAGTTCTTCCTGGCCAGCTCGGCGAAGTCGGCGCCGGCCCGCGCCTGCTTCAACAGCTCCTCGGCCCTCGCCTTCACCGCCGCGTCATCCTTGCCTTCGGTCTTGAGCAGGATGTGGCTGGCGCGCACCTGCTCGGGGGTGGTGTACTGCTCGATGTTGTTGTTGTATTCGCGTTCGATGTCGCCGGCGGGCACGACGGTCTTGGCGCGCAGGGCGTCGACGTCGATCAGCAGGTAGCGAATCTTGCGCTTCTCGGGGATCTTGAAATCGTTCTTGTGTGCGTCGAAGTAGCTGGCGACTTCGGCATCGCTGGCGCTGACCTGCGAGCGGAAGCTGTCGGCGGTGAAGCTCACGACCGCGAGTTTCACCTTGTCGTTGCGTCGGCGGTACTCCTGCTCGAGATCCTTGTCGTTCACCGACAGCCAGTCGGTCAATGAGCCGCGCAGCTTCTCGACGGCGAGGCTGTTCCGGATGTTGTCTTCGAACTCGGACGCCACCATCGGCGGCCGCTGCATGCGCAGGAGTTGCTGGTAGCGCGCTTCGCCGATGAAGCCGCCATTGTCCTGGAAGGCCGGCATCCCGAAGATCCGCTGCCGGACTTCCTCGTCGCTCACCGTGATACCGAGCCGTTCGGCTTCGGCCAGCGCGGCGCGCTCGTCGACCATCTGCTGCAGGATTTGCTGCTCGATGCCGAGCTGCTTGAGCAACTGATCGCTCATGTTCCCGCCGTACGCGGAGCGGTAGGCTTGCAGTTGAGCTTGATAGGTGCGGCGGAAATCGGCGCTGGAGATTTCGCGCCCGTCGACCCTGGCGACGGTATCACCCGATGCCGCGTCAGCGCCGGTTCCGCGCAGGAAGTCGGGAATGTAGAACAGGACGAACGCAACGCACACGAGTCCCAGGCTCCACTTGAGCCAGTCCCTGTGGCGGCGCATCCGATCGAGCATGGTCATTGAGGCACCTTGAAACCGTCATTTTAGGCTAGGAACTTGCGACGTGGCAAGCAGTTACAAGCGGGCGATGTGCTATATTCATTGCCGATAGAAGCACTTAGCCGATGTCTTCAGCCAGTCGAGCGCCACGGATCCCGGTCGCCTTGTATCAGGCCGCCGGTTCCGCCGGAAAGAGCCGATCCAAGCTGCGTCGCGCGAGCGAAATCTCGCAGACGAGGCCGGGGCTGGATCTCGCCACGCGGCTGCGCCTGTTTCAGCGCGCGCTGCGCGGCCGCGTCGAACGGCGCGACGCGCTCATCGATATCGTGCGCGGCGTCAATGCCACGCTCGAACCGTCGAAGATTGCCGACGTCATTGTCGATCGCGCTTCGAACTGGGTGCCGGCGCCGTGCTGGGCCGTCGTGTCGTCGGATCTCTCGGGTCAACTCTCCGTGCTCGCCGACCATGGCCTGTCGCCCGACATGGGCCCGGCCGTCTCGGCGATTGCCAAATGGGTGATGGGCCGCAATCAGGAGTTCGTGACCGCCGATCTGGCGCACGACCACCGTCTGCCGGATCCCGCGGTGGGCGCCGTGATTGCGTTTCCTCTCAGTTGCCGCGGCCGCCGCGTCGGCGCACTCGTCGCGCTCGACCGCCAGGCCTCGGCGCGCGAACCGCGGATCTCGGCGAGCATGCTGCGCGCGGTGCGCGTTCTGCTCGAGCCGGCGTCGGTGGCGCTCGACAACAGTCTGCTGCTCAAGCGCGCCGAAGCGTTGTCGGTCACCGACGATCTCACGCATCTCTACAACTCCAGGTACCTCAATCAGGTGCTGCGGCGTGAAACCAAGCGCGCGTCGCGCAGCGGGCGTCCGCTCTCGCTGCTGTTCATCGATCTCGACGGGTTCAAGGCGGTCAACGATACCCACGGCCACCTGTTCGGCAGCCGCGCGCTGGTCGAGGCGGCCGCGGTGATTCGCAGCAGCGCGCGTGAAACCGACATCGTCGCACGCTTCGGTGGCGACGAGTTCGCCCTCATCCTGCCGGACACCGGCGGCGAGGGCGCGTTCGCCGTGGGCGAGCGCATTCGTGAACGCATCGCGGCATTCAAGTTCCTCACCGAGGATCGTCTCGACATCCACCTGACCGCGTCGGTCGGAGTCGCCACGCTGCCCGACGTCGCCGCCTCGGCCGATGAGTTAGTGCAGGCCGCGGACAAGGCGATGTACCAGGTCAAAGATTCCGGCAAGAACGGTATTCAGGCTGCCATCGCTCCCGCCGATACATAGTCGTCCAGTCATGGTCGTGAGCCGCTTCTCCTGCACGCCGCTGCACGCGGCGACACGTTCCCCGACCGACGACGAGCGACCAACGACCACAAGGAGTTCCGTTTGAGCCTTCGTTCGATGCTTTCGCTGTTCTCGAGTGACCTGGCCATCGACCTCGGGACGGCGAACACCTGCGTCTACGCGCGAGGAAAGGGCATTGTCGTCAACGAGCCGTCGATCGTGGCCATCAACAAGGTGACCGGCCGGGTCGAGGCGGTCGGCAGGGATGCCAAGGACATGCTCGGCCGCACGCCGGGAAACATCGTCGCCATCAAACCGATGAAGGACGGAGTGATCGCCGACTTCGAAGTCACCGAGAAGATGCTGACCTACTTCATCAAGAAGGCGCACAACCGCAACGTGTGGGTGCGGCCGCGTATCGTCATCGGGGTGCCGTCCGAGATTACCCAGGTCGAGAAGCGCGCCGTGAAGGACAGCGCCTACCGCGCCAAGGCGAGCGAAGTGCACCTGGTCGAGGAGGCCATGGCCGCCGCGATCGGCGCCGGCATGCCGATTACCGAGCCGTCCGGCAACATGATCGTCGACATCGGCGGCGGCACCACCGACATCGCCGTCATCTCGCTCGCCGGCATCGTCTACAGCAAGGCGGTGCGCGTCGCCGGCAACGAGATGGATGAGGCCATCATCCAGTACGTCAAGAAGCAGTACAACCTGCTCATCGGCGAGCGGACCGCCGAGGCGATCAAGATCGAAATCGGCTCGGCCTACCCGCTCGAGGAGCGGATGACGATGGAAATCAAGGGCCGACACCTGATTGAAGGCGTGCCCAAGACCATCACCATCACCGACGAGGAGATTCGGGAGGCGCTGGCCGAGACCGTCAACGTCATCGTCGACGCCGTCCGCGTCGCGCTCGAGCGCACGCCACCCGAGCTGTCGGCCGACATCGTCGATCGCGGCATCGTGCTGACCGGTGGCGGCTCGATGCTCAAGAACCTCGACAAGCGGCTGCGGGAGGAAACCGGGCTGCCGCTTGCGATGGCCGAAGATCCGCTGTCGTCGGTGGTGCTCGGCGCCGGCAAGATGCTGTCGGACTTCAACCTGCTGCGGAAGATTTCAATCGATTAGCATGGTCGAGACATTCAACCAGCACCAAGGACACCAAGAAGAATTCAGGGTTTCTCTTTGTGTCCGTGGTGTTGAATCGGCGGCGAATTGACGGTGGCCCTTCTCGATATCCGTCAGCGATCCGGCGTCCTGTTCCTCACGGTGACGCTGGCCGAGATCCTGCTCATCTCCGCCCAGGTCAACACGAAATCGGGCGTGCCGGTGATCGAGAAAGTCACGTTCGGCATCTTTTCCGAGGTTCAGCGTGGGTTGTCGGGCGGCTTTGCCGGGATTCGCGGCGTGTGGACCGGCTACATCGGTCTGCGCCACGTCAAGGTCGAGAACGACGGGTTGAAGCATGACCTGGCGGTCGCACAGGTGGCGGTTCAGGAGCAGCGCGCGCTGGCGGATCGCGCACGCAGCCTCGAGCGGCTGCTGGATCTGCGCGAGCAGGTGGCGTTGAAGACGCTGGCCGCGGAGATCATCGGTGCGGCCGCGACACCGGATTTCCGGACGCTGACCATCGATCGCGGCACGCGCGACGGCGTGCGCAGCGACATGTCGGTGATTGCGCCGGCCGGCGTGGTCGGCCGGCTGGTCGTGCCGAGTGTGCGCTCGTCGAAGGTGCAGCTCCTGGTCGACCGTAACGCAGCGGCCGGCGCGATCGTCGAGCGCACCCGCGCCCAGGGCGTGGTTGTCGGCGCGGGCGACGATCGTTTGCGCCTGGAATACGTGTCGGAGGTGGCCGACGTCGTCAAGGGCGACGTCGTGGTGACGTCGGGCATCGACGGAATCTACCCGAAGGGCTTCATCATCGGGAGCGTCGAATCGGTCGAGCGAGCGGCCGGCGCGTACAAGCGCATCACCATCAAGCCGGCGGTCGATTTCACGTCGCTCGAAGAAGTGCTGATCGTGCTGACCCCGACCCCGGCGCGCGCGGCGGCTGAAGGCACCTCGGAGTGAAAGCCCTCGGCGTGATTCTGGCCGTGGCGGTGGCGCTCGCGCTGCAGACCACGGCGGCGCGTGTTCTCGTGCGCGGGTCGGTTGCGGTGGATCTCGTGCTGGTGGTGGTGGTCTACGTGGCGCTGACGTCGGGGCCGGCCGCCGGCCTGCTGTCGGGAGCCTTCGCCGGGCTGGCGCAGGATGCGCTGTCGAGCAGCGTCATCGGCATCGGCGGGCTGGCCAAGACGCTGGTGGGCTTTCTGGCCGGGATCATCGGCACGCAGTTCATCGTCACAGCGTCGCTGCCGCGGTTCGTGGTGTTTTTTGGCGCGACCGTACTGCATGCGTGTGTGTTCATGGGGCTGTACGTGCTGCTCGACCTGCGGCATTTCGGCACGCCCTACGGCCCGGTCGCGGCCCAGGCGACGGCCAACGCCGTTATCGGGGTGGTGGCGTTCCAGCTGGTCGAGCTGCTGCCTGGAGCGATGGAACGGCGTCGAGCCGGGAAATCCCGGTTGCGGCGGTAAATCATAGAATGTAACTGTCATGGCTGAAGACCGCCGCCGCGCCACGATGCGGCTCACGATTCTGCAGTACGCCGTCGTCGGGATTTTCTCGACGCTCGCCATCGGCTTCTGGGTGCTGCAGGTCGCCGAGCACGCCAAGTTCGAAGAGATGGCAGAGAACAATCACCAGCGGACGCTCGCCCTGCGCGCGCCGCGCGGCGTGGTGTTCGACCGCGACCTCAAGGTGCTGGTCGAGAACCGCCGCTCCTACAGCATCTCGATCGTCCGCGAGCACACCAAGGATCTGAACCGGACCGTGCAGCTGCTCGCCGAGGCCATCGGCGTCGATGAGGGCCTGATCCGACAGGTGGTCGATCGACACCGCCGCGAGCCCTCTTATCGCCCGATCATGGTGGTGCAGGATGCGACCCTGGCCCAGGTGGCGGCGGTGACGGCGCGGCGGCTCGACTTCGAGCTCCCCGATGTCAGGGTCGAGCAGGTGCCGACGCGCCAGTATCCCGAAGCGATGGCGGCCCATCTGTTCGGCTACGTCGGCGAGGTCAACGACGCGCAGGTCAACGACAGCGACGGACTCAAGAGCGGTGACATCGTCGGCCAGGCCGGCATCGAAAAGGTCTACAACAGTCTGTTGATGGGCGCCGACGGCGCCAAGCGGGTGGTGGTCAACAGCGTCGGGCGCGAGATCCGCGTGCTCGACGAGGATCCGCCGACCGAAGGCAAGCGCCTCCAGCTCACCATCGACTACGACGTACAGAAAGCGATCGAGGATGGCTTCAGGGTCGCCGGCTTCAACGGTGCCGCCGTGGTGCTCGACCCGGCCAACGGCGACGTCCTCGGCTTTACCAGCGTGCCGAGCTACGATCCGAACGCGTTTGCGGCCGGAATCGATCGCTCAACCTGGGCGTCGCTCAACACGGATGACTTGAAACCGCTGCAGGACCGCGCCATCCAGGGGCGCTATTCCCCGGGATCGACGTTCAAGATGGCGGTGGCGCTGGCGGGCCTCGAAGAAGGCATCATCACCCCCGACTTCCACGCCCACTGCGCCGGCCACGCCAACTTCTACGGCCACGACTTCAAGTGCTGGAAGCCGGGCGGCCACGGCTCGATCGATCTGCGCCACGCCATCGAGCAGTCGTGCGACGTCTACTTCTACACCGTCGCGAACATTGTGGGCGTCGACAAGATCAACAAGTGGGCGACGCTGCTCGGCCTCGGCGTGAAGAGCGGCATCGACCTGCCCAACGAAGTGCAGGGACTGGTGCCGTCCACCGAATGGAAGCGCGAGAAGATGCACGAGAAGTGGTACGCCGGCGAGACGATTTCCGTCGGCATCGGTCAGGGCGCGGTGTCGGTGACGCCGGTGTCGATGGCCGTCTACATGGCGACGCTCGCCAACGGCGGCACCCGCGTCACGCCGCACCTGCTCAAGGCGACCGACGACGGCAACGGTTGGAAGCCGGTGCCGGCGCCGCCGCCGCAGTCGAAAATCGACATCGATCCCGACAAGCTGCAGGCGATTCGCGACGGCCTCTGGATGGTGGTCAACCAGGGCGGCACCGGCGGCCGGGCGCGGATTCCCGGCTACGACATCTCCGGCAAGACCGGATCGTCGCAGGTGATTTCGAACACCGGACGCATCGCCGCCGGTCGGACCACCAAGGATCTGCGCGACAACGGCTGGTTCGTCTTCTTCGCGCCGCGCGACCATCCGCAGGTGGCCGGCGTGGTCTTCCTCGAACACGGCATCCACGGCGGCAACGCCGCGGCAGTGGCCCACCACATCCTCGAGACCTTTTTTGCCAAGCGAGAAGGGCGGCCGCTGCCGATCGCGCCGACCGACTTCCACCTGAACTACATCGATCCGTACGCACATCTCACCGGCCCGGTCACGGGCGGACAGAACTGACGCCGTGTTCGAGCGACGCTTGTATCACCACATCGATTGGGCGCTGGTCGCGGCCATCCTCGCGCTGTGCACGCTCGGCGTGGTGATGATCGACAGCACTACCGCGGATCCGACCCGCGCCATGTCGCGCATGTACATCACGCAGATCTACGCCATCCTGCTCGGACTGGTGGCGATGGTGTTGATGCTGACGCTCGACTACCGCACGCTCACCGACAAATCGCACCTGATCTATATCGCGCTCTGCGCGCTGCTGCTCTATGTGATGTTTTTCGGCATGGTGCAGATGGGCGCGCGGCGCTGGATTCCACTCAGGGTCTTCAACCTGCAGCCCTCGGAACTCGCCAAGCTCGGGGTCGCGCTGGTGCTGGCCAAGTTCTTCGGCGAGAATCGCGGGACGCCGTCCTGGACCGATCTCACGGTCGCCGGCCTGCTCACCGCCATCCCGCTGGGGCTGATCGCGAAGGAGCCGGACCTCGGCACCGCGGTCACGCTGCTGCCGATCTTCTTTGCCGTGGCGTATCTCGCCGGCATGCGCATGCGCATCTTTGGCGTGATGTTCCTGTGTTTGCTCCTGGCGGCGCCAGTGGCGTGGAAATTCGCGCTCAAGGACTATCAGAAATCCCGTATCTCGACGTTCATCGACCCTTCGCAGGATGCGAAAGGCGCCGGCTATCAGCAGATTCAGGCGCGCATCACCGTCGGGTCGGGGGGCCTCACCGGTAAAGGGTTCAAGAAGGGGACCCAGGGGCAGCTGCGCTTCCTGCCGGTCGCTCACAACGATTTCATCTTCTCGGTGTTGGCCGAGGAGCAGGGTTTTGCCGGCGTCCTGGTGGCGCTGGGTCTGTATCTGTTTGTGATTCTGCGCGCGCTCGAGGCGGCTCGGCTGGCCAAGGACCGGCTCGGGTCGTACCTCGTGCTTGGCGTGCTCGCCAGCTTCACCTTCCAGGTGATCTACAACGTCACCATGTCGGCAGGGCTGGCGCCCGTCAAAGGACTGACGCTCCCGCTCATGAGTTATGGAGGGTCGTCGATGATCGCGACCCTGGCAGGCTTCGGGCTGGTGCTCAACGTCCGCATGCGCAGATTCACGAACTAACCGGACATGCGTAGGGGCCGGCCTTCAGGCCGGCCCGTGAGAAACGGCCTGGAAGGCCGTTCCCTACGGTGTCGAAGGAGTTCGTAATGAACAAGGAGATGATCGTCTCCTCCAACGGCCACGAGACCATGGTGGCCATTCTCGAAGACGACCTGGTCGCCGAAATCTTCGTCGAGCGCGAACGTCACCGCGGCGTCGTCGGCAACGTCTACAAAGGCCGGGTCTCGAAAGTCCTGCCCGGCATGCAATCCTCCTTCATCGATCTTGGCCTCGAGCGCGACGGCTTCCTCTACGTCGCCGACGTCATCGACACGCTGGTCGAGTTCGACAAGCTGGCCGGCGACGACGATGACGAGGGCGGCGGCAACGGCAGCGGCAATGGGTCGAAAGGGCGGCCCGAGCGCGACCGGCAGGATCGCCCGCAGCAGAAGATCGAGGAGCTGCTCAAGGAGGGACAGGAGATCGTCGTCCAGGTCGTGAAGGAGCCGCTCGGCACCAAAGGCGCCCGCCTCACCTCGCACGTGACGATGCCGGGCCGCTTCCTGGTGTTCATGCCGACGGTGGATCACATCGGCGTGTCGCGCAAGATCGAGTCGCGGGAGGAGCGGGGCCGGCTGCGCGGCATCGTCCGCGAGTTCCGCGAGGCGCACGGCTTCACCGGCGGGGTGATCATCCGCACCGCCGCGTCAGGAAGGCCGAAGGAGGACATTCTCGGCGACCTCGACGCGTTCCACAAAATCTGGACCGAGATGCGCCAGCGCAACGAGTCGTCGCGTGCGCCGGCAGTGCTGTTCCAGGAGCAGAGCATCGTGGCGCGGCTGCTCCGCGACCTGCTGACCGAGGATTTCCAGGCCATCCGCATCGACAACGCCCAGGAGTATCAGCGGGTGCTCGAGCTGATCGAACGCATCATGCCGAGCCTGGCGCCGAAGGTAAAGCTCTACTCGAAGCCGTACCCCATCTTCGACGAGTACGGCGTGCAGGCCGAAATCGACAAGGCGCTGAAGAGCAAGGTCTACCTGAAATCTGGCGGATCGATCGTCATCAACCAGACCGAGGCACTGGTCGCGATCGACGTGAACACCGGCCGGTTCGTCGGCAAGAAGACCAGCGGCCGGCTCGAGGACACCATCGTCAAGACCAACCTCGAGGCGGTCAAGGAAATCGTACGTCAGATTCGCCTCCGCGACCTGGGCGGCATCATCGTCCTCGATCTCATCGACATGGAGGACAAGAAGAACCGCCAGAAGGTGTACCAGGCGGTCGAGCAGGAATTGCGGAAGGATCGCTCCCCGTCCAAGGCGCTGCAGGTATCGGATTTCGGGCTCGTGATCATCACGCGCAAGCGCGTCAAGCAGAGCCTCGAGCGGGTGTTGACCGAGCCGTGCCCCTACTGCGCCGGCACCGGGGTGATCAAGTCGAGCTCGACCATCTGCTACGAGATCCTGAACGAGGTGAAGAAGGTCGGGCCCGACATCAACGGCCACCGGCTGCTGCTGCGGGTGAATCCGGACATCGCGCGGGCGCTCGAGGAAGAAGAGAACGGGGTGCTGAAGGATCTACGGCAGTCCATCGGGAAGGACGTGACGGTAAGGGCTGACGTGCAGCTCCATCACGAACAGTTCGACGTGATGGCGGTCTGAATAAGGGCTCAGGGCTCAGGGCTGAAACGCCCGAGCCCTCCGTTTCCCTAGTCCTGAGCCCTTTCCTGTTTGACTACGCTGTGAAATGCACCAGGTAGTGGTTGCCGCCCTTGTTGATCCAGAGGCGGACGTAGTCGCCGCCCTTCAGCGTTTCAACCTTGGATGAATTCACGCGCGGCGGCGTGTCCTTCTGGACCTCGCTGATTTCCGACTGCGGGATGATGGTCACGACTTCTCGGCCGGCGACCTTGCCGCCCTTGACGAATTCCACCCACCGCTCGAGCGACGCCGTCTGTCCCTTCGCGTCGGGCGTGGCGTTTTGCGGTGTCAGGCGCACCTGATAGGTTCCCGCCGGGAGCGGCTTGCCGTCGGCCTTGACGGACTTCGGGATGTGTACCGACCCCAGCGCCATCTGTCCGCTTTCCGGGGCCATGACGGCCGGGCCGGTCGTCGGCTGTGTCTTCGGCGCCACGTGGCCCTGGCCCATGCTCTTGTCCTTCACTTGCGCGAAGCCGGTGACAGCGAACGCACCGACAATAGCTCCCACGAGAACCATTCGCTTCATTGCTGGCCTCCAGTAAAACTCACCAACCCCGGCGTCAATTATACCGGTTAAAAGCAAGCGGAATGCCAGTCAACATGGTCGGGCTAGACAGTCAACAGCCATATCAGCGTTTGGCGATGATGATGTCGCCGCTGAAGGTGCGGACCACCAGCGTGGCGCTGCCGTCGCCGAAGGTTGCGCGCATCGCATGATTGTTGGCGCCGCCGCGGCGTCCTCGCGATCGGTCGTCGTCGCGGCGCGACGCATCGCCGCCGATCGTCAGCGGCAGCTCCGATCGAATCGATCCGCTGAAGCTGTTGGCGTTCAGCTCGAACCCGGCGGGGCTGGCGAGAAGGAGCCGGACCGTGCCCGAATGGGCGTTGATCTCGTAGCGCCCGTTTCGGGCTATCCCGCCGGCGTATTCGACGCTGCCGCTCACCGTTTTGATGCCCAGGCGCTCGCACGTCACGTCGCTGACGTCGATGTCACCGCTCACCGACCCCAGGTCGAGGCCCCGTGCCTTGAGCCCCTTCGCGCGGACGTTGCCGCTCACGCTTCCGGCCGAGAGATCGCCGTCCGCGGTCACCCCGGTCAGCAGCACGTCACCCGAGACGGTCTTGGCCGCTTCGAGCCGCGGCGCGTCGTTGATGGTCACCTCGCCGCTGACGGTTTCCGTACGCAACGATCCATGGACGCCCGTCACTTTGATAGGGCCGGACACCGAATGCACGTCCACGGAAACCGACGCCGGCACCGTCACGGTGTAGTCAACCGATACGTGGTCGCCCTGTCGGTTACGGTCGGTCCGGTTCTGCTCGTACACGGTCCGGACGTCGACGCGTTCGGCGCGGTCGTCGACGGCGATCTGCACGCGCCCCAGCTCGCTTCGGTCGCCTCGCGTCCGCTTCACCGCGTCGATCGACACCTCGTCGCCCGATCCGGCGGTGACGATGATGTCGCCCGAGATGTTGTTGAGGCTGAACCGTCCGTCACGCCCGATCTTGACCTTGCGCGAGAACCGTTCGGTCTGCTCCGGGCCGGCGTTCCGTCCCTGGTATGCGCCCGGCCTGATCGGGTGGGCCATGTCGCGGAGCACGATCCGGTGCCCGCTCTCCTGTGCCGAAGCCGGCGCGCCGGCAAGGACCAACCCCGCCATCACGAACAGCGCTGTGAGTCGCATGTTAGGTGCCCTTCTCCTTGAGGCCCGACGCGATTCGCGCCGCACCCACCTCGTTGCCCTTGCGCATTTCGTTGATCAGCGCGACCGTGTCCTGCAGCAGGCCGATCTTCGTCTTGAACCCGTCGATCAGGCTCTGCTGCGCCGGCTCGCTGGCCGGTTGGGCCCTCACCGCGGCGCGGCTTTCGCTGATCGCCTGATCGATGACCGCGAGGTTTTTCTGCAGCGTCGCTGCGGTTCCAGGGTCCAGCTCGCTCTGCTCGCTGTTGGCGATCACTTCGAGTCCCTTGATCGCCTTCTCGTAGTGCGCCTCCGCCTGTCGCAGCTCGGTTTCGACCGACTGCGCCGCGTCGCCGGGGTCGGCCGATGCGGTCGCGGCGGCCGGCGCGTCGGTGTGCCGCGCCGGCATATAGCGCACGCCGATGGTCGTTGCCACCAGCAGCACCGCGGCAGCCGCGAGCCACGTCGTCCACGAGGACGTCACCAGCGCCGAGCGTTTCCGGCGAGCGCCGTCCACTTCAGCCCGGTCCGCCTGCACGCCTCGCGCTCCCGGCACCGCCGCTAGATCCCGCTCCATCCGGATGCCGCGCTCGAGCCGCGACCAGACCCGAACCGGCGGCTCGCGCAGCTCCAGCTCACTGGTGGCGTGCAGGATCTCCCGAACATCGTCGACGGTCTGGCGGCACGCCGCGCAGGTGGCGAGATGTCGATCGATCTCGGCTCGCTCGGCCGGGCTGAGCGAGCCGTCGACGTAGTCGTTGAGGGCGGTATCGTTGGGATGCACCGTTATTTCCCGCGCAGAAACCCGCGCAACTTCAGCCGTGCCTTGAACACCTGGGACTTGGATGTACCCTCGGCAATGCCGAGCAGCGCCGCGACTTCCTTGTGATCGAGTCCCTCGACGTCGTGCAGCACGAACGCTTCGCGGCATCCCTCCGGGAGCCGCTCGACGGCGCGCTCGAGGTCGAGGCGCGCAATCGGCGTCTCGCGCCGCGCCACCGGCTCGAAAGACGTTTCGGCGTCGAGGGTTTCGGTCAGCTTGTTCATTTTCGCCTGCCGGCTGCGCACGAAGTCGAGGCAGTGGTTGAGGGCCAGTCGGTAGAGCCACGTTCCCAGCGCCGACTCGCCCTTGAAGCTGCCAATCTTGCGGTAGGCCTGGAGAAAGATTTCCTGAAGGAGGTCCTCGCCGTCGTCGGCCGAGCCGGCCATCCGGCTGGCCAGCGTGTAGATTTTCGCGCTGTGCTGCCGGTAGAGCGTTTCGAACGCGTCGACGTCTCCCGCCTCGATTCTTGCAACAAGATCCACCGTCATGTCCTTAGACGGGAAGGGGATGGGGAGGCGTTGCTTGGGGGCGGCCACGTTAGCAGAGACGAGGAAAACGAGCCCGATTGTTTCAGCGGGTCAGCGGGAGCGTTGCGACGGCTGCCACCGGACGCGGTTGAGATCGCGGACCCGCGACCCCGACACCACGACCCCTTCCGCCACCAACAGCGAGCGCTTCAGCACTTCGCTGCCACCGTACCCGCCCAGTTGCCCTCCGGCGGCGATCACGCGGTGACACGGCACGTCCGGCCGCCGGCACCCGCGCATGACGTTGCCGACGGCGCGCGCCGCGCGCGGCCGTCCCGCCAGTCTGGCGATCTCGCCATAGGAGGCGACGCGTCCCGGCGGAATGCGTCGCACCGCCGACAGCACGCGATGAGAAAAAGAATCCGGCGCCCGCTTCGTTTTCTTCGCCATACGTCTCAGGATTGTGACCGGCAACCGCGAGTCCCGGCGCGAAGCTACTGCACGCAGGACAGCGGATGGCCTTCGGCCTTCATCCCCAGTCCCGACACCGCCGCCAGCGTCGGTGTGAGATCGGCGGGCGTCGCCGCCTCTTGGTACTTGCCCGGCTTGATGCCGCGGCCGTAGAACAGGATCGGGACGCGCTGATCGTCCGGCGTCGGCGATCCATGCGTGGTGCCGGTGGCAAAGAACATCCAGCCCGGTTTCGCCGCGATGATCAGATCGCCGCTGCGACCGGGAACGTAACTGAGCGCGGCGGCGCGCAGCAGCGGATCCTTCGACTTGCTGGCGCCGCGAAGCTCTTCGCTGCGGAACACGCGCTGAATCCCGGGGCGCGAGTCAATCGCCGACACCACCGCGGTGGTGAGCTCGCGCGACTTCAGGATTTTGTCGTAGACGCCGGGCTCGAAGTAGATGTCGTTCGTGTTCACCACGATGACGTGACGTCCCTGGCCGAGCGCCGGCTTCAGCACCTGCTCGATCGCGTCGACCAGCGCACCGCCGTTGATGCGCCCGGCGTCACGGCCTTCAGCGACGAGCTGTTCGGGGATCGGCGTCACGCCGTGATCGGCGCTCAGCCCGGCCACCCACTGATCTTTGCCCACGAGCTCGTCGAGCTGGTCGAACAGCGTGCCGATGGTCTTGTCGAGGTGCGCGTACATGTCCTGAATCTCACGGCTGCGCGGACCGAACGCATGACCGACCAGATCCGGGCTGGAGAAGCTGATCGTGAGCACATCGGTGCCATCGTGCTTGCCGAGTTGCAGCGACTGCACCAGCGCAGCGGCGAACCGCCCGACGTAGGCGTCGGCGAACGGGCTGCGCTCCCATTGCGCGAAGTAGGTGTCGTCCGCCTTGTCGGCTGTACCCTTCAACTCATGCGGGAAGATTCGCGTCCACCCCTGCGGAGGCGCCTCGCCCAGGCCATCGTCGGGCCCGGAGTAGGCCGAGGCCGGCAGGCTCAGCTCCCACGTCTTGCCCAGATCGGCCGACAACGGATTCGCGTCGACGAACGCCTTCACCGCGGGCACGTCTTTGTCGGTGTAGCTGGCAGAGGTCTCCCAGCCATCGAGTGTTTCGGTCAGCCACGTGACAGCCTCGGCGCCATGCCCGGCGAGCATGATGGCGCTGCGCGCCTTCAGCGCCAGCGAGACGACATGCGCCTGACGACCGCTGCGCATCTGATCGGTGAAGGTCGGAACCTTCAGGCGGTAGGCACTATCGCCGCCGGTGACCGTTACGCCGTAGCCGATGTCCTTCACCGACGGATCCTCGGTGCAGGTCATCTGTCGGCGTGCGTCGCGATCCCACCAGGCGTTCTGAAACACACCATGCGTACGCGGAAACGAGCCGGTGGAGATCGTGGCATGGCCGGCGCACGTGACTGTCGTCAGATACGGATAGGCCACGTTCTGAAACCACGCGCCCTGCGTCACCATCCGCTTCAGGCCACCGGTCCAGTCGCCGTTGAAACGATCGACGTAGTCGGCGCGCATCTGGTCGACGACGATCACGACGGCGAGCTTGGGCGGTGGCGATGGAGCGGCCTGAAAGCGCGGGGCCGCCAGAATCATCAGGGCAGCGGAGAGACAGCAAATGTGCTTCACGCTGCGAATGTTACATCAGGAGCAGCGGATCGAACTGATAGCTGTCGGGGTCGAGCGGTGCCGCGATCGAGGCCGGACGCTGGGGATCCTCGCTCGCGTCCCACAGGTTCACCTCGTAGGGAAGATCGATGCGTACGCCGTCGCGATCGATCAGCACGCGGACGTGCGGGCGGTAGGGGTCGGGTGCGTATATCTTCACGACGACGGCGACCTCGCCGGTATTCAGCCGCACCAGGTTGCCGGCCGGATAAATGCCGATCAGCTGCACGAAACGGCGGACCAGGTGCTGGTCGAACTGGGTGCCGTCGTTGTGTTTCAGCACGGCCAGAATGCGATCGGTCGGAAACGCCTTCTGGTAGTGCCGCTGCGAGCGCATCGCGTCGTAGACATCGGCGATGCTGCACAGCATGGTGCCGATGTTGAGCGCCGAGCGCGTGACCCCCACCGGATAGCCGGATCCGTCAACCCGGAGGTGGTGCTCGAATGCGACCACCGGCGCCAGTGCCGGGACGTCCGGCGTCATCCGCAGGATTTCCGCGCCGTCGACGACGTGCCGCTTCATGACGACGAACTCGTCGGCGGTCAGCTTGTCCGGCTTGTTGAGGATGTCGAGCGGCGTACGGACCTTGCCGATGTCGTGCATGAGTGCGGCCAGGCCGAACTCGCGCAGCAGCGGTCCGTCGATCCCGAGCCCGCGGGCCTGTCCCATCGTCAGGATCGAGACGTTGACCATGTGCGTGAAGGTGTAGTTGTCGTAGTTCTTCAGCGTCGTCAGGGCGAGCAGGGCGGTGCGGTTCTGGGCGACCGCCTGCGCGAGGCCGTCGATCATCGAGCGCGCGGCGGTGGCGTCGGGCCGCCCCTCGGTCTGGGCGCTGTCCCAGACGTCGCCGGCGACCGACACGGCGTCGCTGTAGAGGCGCTTGATCGTCGCCATGTCGGTCAGGCTGCCCTCGATGCGCTGGTCGACGCTGACCCGGCCGACGCGGATGTGCGCGATCTCCGGAAACGGGTGCGCGACGTCGCCGTCCCTCGCGTCGACGGTGGTGATTGCGGCAAGGAACGAGGCGATGGCGTCGAGGGTGACGCCGCGGTCGACGGTGATGCGCTCGACGCCAGCCTGCTGGAGCCGGCGCACGAACGGTCCCAGGGTGTCGGCCTTGGCCATCGGCCTGTCGTCGACGATCACCTCGTCGCCGACCAGGCCGATGGTCACCGTCGGCTGGAGGCCGTGCATCATCTGAAACGCCGCCGACAGCGATTCCAGGTTGCGGCCGATGATCGGGTGGCCGGGCGAGTAGAGCTGCGCCGAGCGCACCGACGCGGCCAGGCGCCGGAGCAGTTCGTCGGCCAGCTGGAAACGGGGCGCGCTCATGCGTCGCCTTCCCCTGGCTCGCGCGCGGGACGTCGTTGACGGACATGCGAGAGCTGGGCGCGGGCGGCCGATCGTACGCCGCGCCGTCCCTGGGCGACCGCCTCGTCGAGCACGGCGAGCGCGTCCGGCGTGCCGATGCGCACCAGCGCCGCTGCAGCGGCGGTGCGCAGGGCGCGGGTGCGGCGCGGCGCCCACCACTCGCCTTTTTGCAGCGCGTCTTTCAGCGGCGCGATGCCGCCGGGATCGCGCAGCGCGCCGAGCGACTCGATCGCCCGCAGGTAGACCGGCGCGAGCGCGCCCCGATGATCGATGTGCCCCAGGATGTAGGCGAACAGCGGCGTCGCCCGCTCGTCGCGCATGACGCTGATCGACTGCATGATGGCGTCGCGCGACAGTCTGGTGCCGCCGGTGAGCGCCTGCTCGAGAATTCGGAACGCGGCATCGGTGCCGATGTTGAGGATCGCGCGCACCGCATCGCGCTGTACCTGCGGCTCGTTGTCGTCGAGCAGCTCGGTCAGATCGGGCAGCGACTCGCTGCCGCCGAATTGCCGCATCAGATGGATCGCGGTGCGGCGCACCGCCGGATTCTGCGAGTTCTTCAAGCGTTCGATCGTGCGCCGTCCGACCGAGCCGAACGCCAGAAGAATGACGGTCAGGCGTTCGCGCGTCCCCGGCCGCTCTTCGACGGAGAGCGCCTCGGCGAGCGGCCGCACCAGCACCTCGCCGAGCGACACGCACATCGTCTTGACGCGCTCGAACTGCGCCTCGTCGATCGTGGCCAGGTGGGTCGTGACGTGTCGCATCATCGACCCGGCGATGAGGACGTCGATCGCCGTCAGGGCCACTTGCCGGCGCGCCTTGGAGCCGGTGCCGCCGCCTTCGCCGACCAGCACCGAGATCAGCTCCGCGGCGGCGTCGAAGTCGCCGACCAGCAGCAGATCCTCGATCAGGCCGACCAGCGGCTTCATCAGCTCGCGCCAGCGCTCCTCGTCCTGTTCGATCCGCAGCAGATCGATCATCAGCGCGATGTCCAGCGCGCGCAGCGCGGTGGTGGCGATGGTGCCCAGCCACGCCGCGATGCGGTCCGGCGGATCGTCGCTGACGCCTTCCACCTCGATCGCCTTGGTTCTGGCACCGGACAGTTCCTTGCCGTAGGCGTCGGACACGAACGGTTCATCCGAGTACGACGTCAGCAGTTTTTCCGCGACGTTGTTCCACACCGACTCGAATCCTTCGGTGCTTCCCAGCGGCGACGACGCCACGTCCTCCTTGGCCAGCGCGAGCAGCCGCTGCTGTTCCTCGCCGTCCCGGACCAGCGTCTGGAATGCCTGCGCCAGCCGGTCGGTTGAGGTGTCTCCCGAGATGACGTGCCTCGAGACGAAACGCGAGATGGTCGCGTCGGTCATCCGGCTGACCACGGCCTGCATCAGCGGCGGCCCTTCGTCGTCGCCAGCGGCGCCCATCAGGCCGAGCAGCATCTCGGGTGAGCACTGGCCGACCGCGACCGCCATGCTCTTCAGGACCGGCTCCAGCTGTCCGGGCTCACGCTTCGACACGGCATCCGAGATGCCGCGCAGCATGCGCATGAGCGCCGCGGTCTTGAGGCTCACGCTGGCGCCACTCTCAGAGCTTCTCTCGAGCGACGTCATCAAGCTGGACAACTGCTCGCTATCGGCGGCGACCACCAGCAATTCGCGGATGCCCGCTTCGTCGAGGTCGAACGAGCTGCCCTGCAGGCAGTTGGCGATCACCTGCTTCCAGACCGCCGGATCTCCGCCGGAGCGCTCGCGCAGCACTTCGGCATAGTCGATCTCGCGCAGTTCGACGTGGCGGCCGGCCATTGTCGTCCAGGCGCGGGCGATCCCGCCGTCGCCGCGGACCGACTCGGGCGATCGTCCGAGCAGCAGCAGGAACGCGCGCCACGCGTCGGCGTCGCCGCCCGGATTGATGACGATCTCGCCGATGAGATGGCTGTGGAGCAGGACCGCCAGCTCGGTCAGCGATGCCTCGGGCCGGGCCGGGGCCTTGTCGTCGAGCAAGAGGCCGTCGGGCAGCACGGTGAGCGTGAGCGGTTCGGTCAGCGCGGGCGGGTTGGTAATGGCGGCGATCCGACCGAGGGTGGCCGCGATGGCGGGATGGGCCGGTGGATAGAGCAAGACAGCGCGGGCGGCCGCCTTGCACGCCCGCGCGAAGTCGGTCAGCCGCGCCGTCTGACTGGCGTCGAGCGGAGTGGGTGCGTCGGTCAGCTCGGCCATCACAGATATTTCAGCGGATCGATATCGGTCGAATCGGGATCGACCGCTTCCACCACCGCGTGCGGGTGCTCGCCCCGCGAATCGCGCTCCCAGGTGTTGGCCAGCAGCGGCGACTCCAGCGCGTCGCCCGCGCGATCGACGATGATCTTGACCTGCGGGCGAAACGGATCGGTGGGGTGCTCGGCGGTCACCACCGCGATTTCGCCGTGACTCAAGCGAACGAGATTGCCGACTGGAAACAGGCCCATCAGGTTCACGAAGCGTTTCAGCAGCGTCTGATTGAACGCTGGATTGCCCTGTTCGCCCATGATGTTGCGGATGCGGACGGTGGCCATGCCCTCCCGATAGGGACGGTTGCTGCGCAGGGCATCGAACACGTCGGCAATCGACACAATCATCGTACAGAGATTCAGCTTCCGGCTGCCAATCTTCTCAGGATATCCGCTCAAATCCTGTTTCAAATGATGCTCGAAGGCGACGATGGGTGCGAGCGCCGGCATTTCCGGGGTGCGCCGGAGGATGTGCGCTCCATCGATCACATGGCGCTTCATGACGTCGAACTCGTCGTTGGTCAGCTTGCCCGGCTTGTTCAGGACCTCCAGCGGCGTGTGAACCTTGCCGATGTCGTGCATCAGCGCCGCGAATCCGAACTCGCGCAGGAGCGGACCGTCGATGTTGAGGGCACGGGCCTGGGCCATTGCCAGCGCCGACACGTTCACCATATGCGTGAACGTGTAGTTGTCATATTTCTTCAACGCGGTGAGCGCCATCAGCGAGGTTCGGTCCTGGGTCACCAGGCGGGCCAGTCCGTCGATGATCTTGCGCGCCGCGCCCGGATCCGGCTGATCGCCCGACTTCGCCGCGTGCCACAGCGTTTCCGCGGTCTCGACTGCCGTCCCGTAGACGCGGCGGGCGGCCGCGATACCGGCCTGATCGTCGTCGACTTCGTCGACGACAATGCGGCCGAGTGTGACGTTGCGGACGCCGCGCGCGATCAGCCGTTCCGGCAACGGGACTCGCGACGTGCGATCGGTGAACGCCGCGATCAGTTGCCCGACCTCGGTCCGCGACAGCCCGCGACTGAGCGTGATCTTCTCGATCCCGAGGCCGCGCAGGTCGCGGGCAAAACCGATGAGGGAAGCCGTTCCGCGCGGCAGCCGTGTGCCGTCGACGACCACTTCGTCGCCGATGAAGCCGACCACGATTGAGCATGCGGTCTGGAGATGTTCGGTCGCGGTCGCGGTCAGCGCGTCGAGGCCGCGCTGCACCAGCGGGTGCGCCGGTGAATACAACTCGGTCCCGCGCAGCGCGGCGGCGAGCCGCCGGATCAGCTCCTCGGCCTGCTGTTGTTTCATCAGCGCGTCGCCCTGGCGATCTTCCTCAAGTAGCGATCGCCATGGTCGCGGGCATCTTGCAATGCGGCAGCCGCCTGCTCGGTGTTCACGCGCGCCAGCGCGGCGACGCTGCGATCCTTGACGGCACGCAGCTTCCGGCCGCCGAGAAAACGTTTCAGCCGGGCCATCGTCGCCAGGGTTGGCACCGAGGCGTCGGTGCCCACGGTCCCGAGCGCTTCGATCGCCTCCAGCACGACGTCATGATCGATGCCGAGCGGCCGGCTAGCCTCGAGGATCCGGATCAGCATCGGCACGACCCGTGGATCGCGCTCGCCGACCAGCGCCTCGATGACGGCACGTCGCACGTCGCCAGTGGCGGCGCGAAGCACGGTGTGGATGGCTCGTGCGGCGGCCGGATCCTGGATGGCGCCGAGCGCCGCCACCGCCTCGCGCGCAACGCGCGGCTCCTGTTGCCGGAGCAATGGCTGCAGCAGCGGTACGACGTCGGCCGTGCCGATACGGCCCAGGAGGCGCGCGCCGCGACGGCGCACGAACCACCGCTCGTCGCTAACGAGCGACGCAAGGCGCAGCACCGCTTTCGAGCCAAACCCGACGATGACGCCCTCGGCGCGGCTGGTGGCGAGGTCGTCGGTCTCCACGGCGACTATGTGCTCGAGCGCCTCGACGCATGACGCGCCGACGGTCTCGATGACCGCTTTCATTGCCTGCCAGCCGGTCTCGTCAAGGTCGCCGATCAGCGCGGTCGCCTCGCGCATCGCAAGCGATTCACCCAGCTGATCCAGCGCGGAGCGGCACGCTTCTCGTCCGATCGCTCTGGCCGAGGATGCGCGGGCGTGCAGCGCCCGCGTGACGATCAGCGCCTCGTCGTACGCCCCCGACATCATGAGGTCTTCGGCGAGCGCCGACAGGTCCGGTGCCAGCTCCGCCGCCCGCGCTGGGTCCGGTTCAAGGGCGAATAGATCGATCAGCATGGCGACCGACAGCCCGCGCACGCTGTCCTGTCCGAGGCTGGCCATCCATTCCGGCAGTTCGGCCGGCAGCTCGCCGCCAGCAAGCCGTTCGGCGCGGCCGCCGACGCCGTCGAGCGAGTTGCGGTAGGTCTCGGACACGAAGGGGGCGTCGTTGTAGGAAACCAGCAGCTCCTCCGCAGACGCCCACAGCACCTGGAACTGTCCGGACTTGCCGAAGTCGGTCTCGCTGAGCAGGCTTCGGGTGAGGGTGAGGACGCGACGCTTGCGATCGTCGTCGGGTGCGATGGTGTTGAAGATCGTGGCGAGGCGATCGGAGGCCTGGCCGTCGATGGCCAGTGCGGTGGCGAGCAGCTGCGCGACCTTGACATCGTCGAAGGCCGCCGCCATGCCGGCGATCACCGGGACGCTGGCGGCATCGTCCGGGCTGCGCATCACCTGCATGATCACGTGGGGATCGAGCTGCGCCGCCGCGGCCGCAAGGTGGCCCATCACTTCGGGCAGGCGATCGGGCGACATCACCGACACGATGCTGGAGAGGTGGCGGAAGGCCGCCAGCACGGTCGCCGCCTGCGATGTGATCATCGGCGAGCCATCGGCCGTGCATTTCGGCGCCGCAACCGCGAGCGCGAGATCGCCGATGTCGCGCGCGCTGGTCGAGATCGCGAGCAGACGCTGCTCCGCGTGCTGGTCGAAGACCGGCTTCTGCCCGCCGACGATCGACATCACGATCGAGCGCCAGAGGTCATCGCGCCTGGCCGGTTCGGCAACGCCACCCGCTTCCCGCGCCAGCACCTTTTCGTAGTCGATCTGCTCGAGAGCGAGAGAGGTATCGCCCTCCTCAGCCCAGATGCGGGCAGGCCCGCCGCGACGGCGCCGCTCCGCCGGATCGAGGGTGAGCAGTCGGAGCAGGGCGTGAATCGTGTGGGGCGGCACACCGCCGGAGAAAGCGATCGTGACGATGTCTCGGTCGTGCAGCATCGCGGCGGCTTCGCCGATGCCGGCCTGGCCGGTGTCGGCCGCGGCGCCTTCGATGACGAGGGTGTCCGGCGTCACGCCAATCGCAACCGCCGCGCCCAGTGTCGACTCGCGAATCGCGGCGGCGAGTCGATCGATCGACGCGCCGACGGCGGGGTGTTCCAGAGGATAGAGAGTCCAGTTGCGCACGGCCGCCAGCAGCGCGCGGGCGATGTGCTGCAAGGTCCGTGTCAGCTCGGGGGACAGCTGGGAGACCTGGGACACCGGGTGATTATCTCCGATATACTGCCCGCCAAATGCGAGCGGTCGACATCATCTCATCGAAGCGGGACGGCCGCCCGCTCACGCAGGAGCAGATTCGCTATTTCGTCGACGGCGTGACCACCGGAACGCTGCCCGACTACCAGGCCTCGGCGCTGCTGATGGCCATCCTGCTGCGCGGGATGAGCGCGCAGGAAACGGCGTGGCTCACCGACGCGATGGTGCATTCAGGCGTGCGCGTCGATCTACGCGACATCCCCGGCGTCAAAGTCGACAAGCACAGCACCGGAGGCGTCGGCGACAAGACCTCGCTGATTCTGGCGCCGCTCGCCGCGGCCTGCGGCGTGCCGGTGCCGATGATGTCGGGTCGCGGCCTGGGCCACACCGGCGGCACCCTCGACAAGCTCGAGGCGATTCCCGGTTTTCGGGTCAATCTGTCGCTCGACGAGATGAAGGCTGCGCTGGCCAAGGCCGGCTGCGCCATGATCGGACAGACCGCGCAGATCGCACCGGCCGACAAGAAGCTCTACGCGCTGCGGGACGTCACCGGGACGGTGGAGAGTATCCCGCTCATCAGCGCCTCGATCATGAGCAAGAAGATCGCCGAAGGCATCGATGCGCTGGTGCTCGACGTGAAGACCGGCAGCGGCGCGTTCATGAAGACCGCAGCCGATTCCCGCCGCCTGGCCGAATCGCTGGTGGCGATCGGCAACGCCTCGGGTGTGAAGACCGAGGCGATCATCACCGCGATGGCATCGCCGCTCGGCCACGCGGTGGGAAATGCGCTCGAGGTCATCGAGTGCATCGACGTGCTGAAGGGCGGCGGTCCGCAGGATCTGGTCGATGTTTCAATCGAGCTGGCCGCGCGCATGCTCGTGCTCGGCCGGGTCGCCGACGATCGCGAGGCGGCCACGCTTCGGGTGCGGCGCGCGATCGCATCGGGCGCCGGCCTCGAACGCCTGCGTCTGATCATCGAGGTGCAAGGCGGCGATCCCAAGGTGATCGACGACTACCAGCGGCTGCCCCATGTCGACGGCCGCCGCACGGTGCAGGCGGCCCGCGCCGGCTTCGTCACCGCGGTGGATGCCCAACTGGTGGGGCGCGCGTCGGTGACGCTGGGCGCCGGCCGCGATCGCGTGGACGACCCGGTCGATCCGGCGGTCGGCATCATCGTGGTGGCGAAGCCTGGCGATGCCGTCCGCGCCGGCGCGCCGGTGCTGGAACTCTATTTCCGGGATCCCGCGCGTCTCGAAGCGGCCCTGCAGCTAGCCAAGCAGGCCATCACCATTGACGACGAGCCGCCCGCGCGCAGCCGGCTCATCGTCGACGAGGTAGGTTGATGATCGGCATCCTGCAGCCGTTGTTCGGGGCGATCGTGATTCTCGGCATCGCCTTTGTCTGTTCGAACAACCGGCGCGCGATCAACTGGTCGACGGTGGCCTGGGGTTTGAGCCTGCAGATCGTGTTCGCGCTCATCGTCCTGAAGACCACCATCGGCCAGCGCGTGTTCGAGACCCTTGGCGCCGGTATCAACAAGTTGCTCGGCTTTGCCGGCGTCGGCGCCGGATTCGTGTTCGGTCCGCTCGGCGACAGCGCCGTGTGGGGGCGGGCGATGACCGGCGCGCTCGGGCCCGAGGGCAGCAACTACGCGGTCATCTTCGCGTTCCAGGTGCTGCCGACGATCATCTTCATCGCCGCGCTGTTCGCCATACTTTACTACTACGGCGTGATGCAGTTCGTCGTGCGGCTGATGGCGATCCTGATGCACCGCGTCATGAAATGCAGCGGCGCGGAGTCGTTGAACGTCGCCGCGAGCATCTTCATGGGACAGACCGAGGCCCCGCTGACCATCCGCCCCTACCTGCCGGAGATGACCCAGTCCGAGCTGATGACCGTGATGACGTCAGGCATGGCGCACATCTCCGGCGGCATCATGGCCGCCTACATCCTGTTCGGCATCGAGGCCAAGCACCTGCTGACCGCCGTGATCATGACGGCACCCGGCACCATCATGATGGCCAAAATGCTGGTGCCCGAGACCGAGGTGCCGAAGACGATGGGCACGGTCAAGCTGCAGATCGAGCAAACCGACGTCAACGTGATCGACGCGGCTGGCCGCGGTACTGGCGAGGGCCTGCACCTCGCGCTCAACGTCGGTGCGATGCTGATCTCGTTCCTGGCCCTGGTGGCGCTGGTCAACTATCTGCTCGGCTTCGTGCACCTCAGCATGCAGCAGATCTTCGGCTGGGTGTTCGCGCCGGTCGCCTGGAGCATGGGGGTGCCCTGGCGCGATGCGCCGATCATCGGCAACCTGCTGGGCACGCGCATGGTGCTGAACGAATTCGTCGCCTACTCGCAGCTCGGTCCGATGAAGGCGGCGCTCGATCCGAAGTCGTTCACGATCGCGACTTTCGCGCTCTGCGGATTTGCCAACTTCAGCTCGATCGGCATCCAGATCGGCGGCATCGGCGCACTGGCGCCGAACCGCCGCCACGATCTGGCGCGCCTTGGCCTGCGTGCGATGTTCGCCGGAACGCTGGCCAACTTCATGACCGCGACCATCGCCGGATTCCTGCTCTAATGGGCTACTACGAGCAGGTGGCAGAGGCTGCCGCCGCCATCCGATCGTGTGTGCCCAGAGTGCCGGAGATCGGGATTGTTCTCGGCTCGGGCCTCGGCGATTTCGCGGCCTCGCTCGGCGACGCGGTGACGATGCCATACGCGGAGCTGCCGCACTGGCCGGTCTCCCGTGTCGTCGGACACGCCGGGAAGCTGGTGGTCGGGACGAGCGGTGAACGGACGGTCGCGGCGCTCGCCGGCCGCTGCCATCTCTATGAAGGACACGAGGTGGGGCGCGTCGCGTTTGCCGTCCGCGCGCTCGGGCTGTTGGGCGTGAAGACGCTGATCCTCACCAACGCCGCCGGCGGTGTGAACACCAGCTTTGCCCAGGGCGCGCTCATGGTGATCGACGATCACCTCAACCTGACCGGTCACAATCCGCTGGTCGGCGAGAACGACGAGCGGTTCGGCGCCCGGTTTCCAGACATGACCGAGGTCTACTCCCGACGGTTGCGCGGGATTGCCGACTGCGCCGGGGAGGCCCTTCACCTCTCGCTGCGGCACGGCATTTACGTCGCGCTGCTGGGGCCCAGTTACGAAACGCCGGCCGAGATCCGATACCTTCGGACGATCGGCGCCGATGCCGTCGGCATGTCGACCGTGCCCGAGGCCATCGTCGCCCGGCACATGAAGATGGACGTCCTCGGCATTTCGTGCATCACCAACATGGCGGCCGGCGTGCTGCCGCAGCCGCTGGACCACGGCGAGGTCATGGAGACCGCCGCGAGGGTCCGTGGTCACTTCATCGCGTTGCTGGAGGGGATCGTTGGACAACTCTGACGGCCGTCGTCTGTCGGTGTCGCTGGTCGACGTCACCAGCGGGCACGACGCGGAATTCCTGGCGATTGCGACCCACTTCGAGGCGCTGCTCATCCGCAAGGAGTACGGTCGCGCCGAGGTGATTCGCGACGAGGCCCACCCGCTGCGGTTCTACGCCGTGCGCTACTGGACCGACGCGACCGCGGCGGAGCGCTGTCATCGCGACCCCGAGGTGCAGGCGCTGACGGCGAGCCTCTACCGGATCGCGCGCGTGACCCACGTGGTCAACGGTGTGCACCCGATGGGCGCGATGCGGCTGATGCTCGACGACCGCCGCGCGCGGATCGAGGCCGATCGCCGCACCGGCTTCGATCGCCGCATCAAGGACATCGGCCGCGCCGAAGGCAACCGCCGGCTTCGCGATCGCCGCATCGGTCCGCGCCGTGTCCAGGACGCGGCCGGCGAGATCGATCTGATCGGCGCCGCCCGCCGCGCGCGCGAGAACGCCGATGCGGCCTTCTCCCACTTCAGGGTCGGCGCCGCGCTCGAGGCCGGCGACGGCGCGATCATCACCGGCTGCAATATCGAAAACGCCACCTACGGCCTGACCATCTGCGCCGAGCGGGTCGCCATGTTCAAGGCGATCTCCGAAGGGCATCGCGTCTTCACCCGCATCGCGATCGTCGCCGACACCGAGGCGCCGACGCCGCCCTGCGGCGCCTGCCGCCAGATCCTCTGGGAGTTCGGCGGCAATCTCGAGATCCAGTTGGCCAATCTGCAGGAGGAAACCGGTACCTACTACCTGAAGGATCTGTTGCCGCTGCCGTTCGACGCGCGCCTGCTCTGATCACGCCAACCACAAGGGCTCGCTTTTGTTGTTTCGCGTCCTTCGTGGGTACAGATCGACGCGATGCTCCCCACGATTGCGCGGGAAGGCGATGCGGTCGTGATGATCGACCAGCGCAAGCTCCCGTCCCAGGAAGTCTACGTCCGCTGCAAAACCGCGGCTGAAGTGGCGCGCGCCATCAAGACCATGGTGATTCGCGGCGCGCCGGCGATCGGCGTGGCGGCAGCGTGGGGCATCGCGCTCGGGATGCGGCGCAGCGCCGCCAGCGGAACCCAGAAGTTCGCTGCCGAGTTCCAGAAGACGTGTGAGCTGATGGCGGCGACACGGCCGACTGCCGTGAACCTGTTCTGGGCGATCGAACGTATGAAGCGCACTTTTGGCGCTGGTGTGCAGGCGGGGCAGTCGGTCGATCAGCTCAAGGATCTGCTCGATCAGGAGGCGCAGCTGATTCACGACGAGGACGTCGCCAGCTGTCGCGCCATGGGCGCCTTCGGCGCCGCCGTGGTCCCGGCCGAGGCCAATATCCTGACCCATTGCAATGCCGGCGCACTCGCCACTGCCGGTTACGGCACCGCGCTCGGCGTCATTCGCGGTGCCGTAGCGGCGGGAAAAGCCGTCGCCGTGTTCGCCGACGAAACCCGGCCGTTCATGCAGGGCGCCCGGCTCACCGCCTGGGAGCTGATGCGCGACGGCATCGACACCACCATCATCACCGACAACATGAGCGCGTCGCTGATGCGGCTGGGCAAGGTCAACTTCGTGGTGGTCGGCGCCGATCGCATCGCCGCCAACGGCGACACCGCGAACAAGATCGGCACCTACGGCGTTGCCGTGCTGGCACGCGAGCACAGCATCCCCTTCTACGTCGCCGCGCCGCTGTCGACCATCGATCTGCGGACCGCCGACGGCGCGCACATTCCGATCGAAGAGCGCAGCGCGCGTGAGGTGACCCACGTCGGGTCCTCGCAAGTGGCGCCGGCCGGTGCGAAGATCTGGAATCCGGCCTTCGACGTCACGCCGCACCAGTTGATCGCCGGCATCATCACGGAGCGCGGTGTCTTCCGCGCGCCTTACACGGAGTCGCTCAAGGCGGCGTTCGCGGACACGGCGTTGGCGTGAAGACGCCAGCGGCCAGCCATGCGAATCCTTGGTATCGAAACCTCGTGTGATGAGACCTCCGCTGCTGTTGTCGAAGAGACCGGCGACGCGGCGACTCCCTGGGCGATCCGCTCCAACATCGTGGCCTCGCAGGTGGCGATCCACCGCGAGTGGGGCGGGGTGGTGCCCGAGCTCGCCTCGCGTCAGCATATCCGCGACATCTGCGATGTCGTCGATCGCGCCCTCGTCCACGCCGACACTATGTGGAGCGACCTCGGGGCAATCGCCGTCACTCAGGGCCCCGGGCTGGTCGGCTCACTGCTCGTCGGCGTCTCGTTTGCGAAGGCCGCCTGCGCGGCGGCCGGTCTGCCGCTCGTGGCCGTGCACCACCTCGCCGGCCACATCGAATCGCTGGTTTTGCAGAATGGCGAGCTGCCGCTGCCGTCGATCGTCCTGGTGGTGTCGGGCGGCCATACCAGCCTGTATCTGATCGAGCAGATCGGTTCGTATCAGCTGTTGAGTCGCACCCGCGACGATGCAGCGGGCGAGGCGTATGACAAGGTGGCCAGGCTGCTGGGCCTGGGCTATCCGGGAGGGCCGATCATCGATCGGCTGGCGCGGACCGGCGACGACCGCGCCATTGCGCTGCCGACGACGCGCTTGACCCACACCGATCGGAATGCGCCCGAACTGAAAGGCGACCTTGATTTCAGCTTCAGCGGTCTGAAGACCGCGGTGATGCGGCACGTGCGGGCAGGTGGGGTCGGTGTCGCGCAGGAGCGGCATGCGCCGCCGGTCGCCGGGGCGCCGCCCGCTTCGGTGCCGCGCTTGACCGAGACGCAGATCGCCGACGTCGCGGCCAGCTTTCAGCGGGTCGTCGTCAATGTGCTGATCGAGCGCCTGTTCGACGCCGCGAGACGCTACGGAGCGCGGAGTGTTGGCGTCGCTGGCGGAGTGTCGGCCAACAGTAGATTGCGCGCCGACCTGAAACGGCGCGGCGAGCAGCGCGACATCCCGACCTTCCTGCCGAGCCTCGCGCTGTCGACCGACAACGCCGCGATGATTGCCGCCGCGGGACTCAGAAAATTTCGCACCGGACGGATCGCCGCCCTCGATCTCAATGCCGATCCAGCGCTGCCGCTGGTTTGAGGCCGCTGGCGGCACCAGAGCCTTCGCATACAATCGCGGCGATGATCGTCCACACCGACTACCTGTGGTTCAACACCAGCAAGCGACAGGAGTTCGTCCGCATCACCGACCAGGTCGCAGCGATCGTCAAGGCCAGCGGCGTCAACGACGGCACCGTGCTCGTCTCAGCGATGCATATCACCTCAGGTGTGTACGTCAACGATTGGGAAGAGGGGCTGATCGCCGACTTCCAGGTCTGGCTCGAGAAGCTCGCACCCTCCGGTCTGGACTATCAGCATCATCGGACCGGCGAAGACAACGCGGATGCGCACTTGAAGCGGACGATCATGGGGCACCAGGTGGTGGTTCCGATCACTGCCGGCAAACTTGATCTCGGACCATGGGAGCAGATCTTCTACGCGGAATTCGACGGCCGCCGGAAGAAGCGGGTGGTGGTGAAGATAGTGGGGATATCGGCATCTGAGGATCTGAGGAGTTGAGGAGTTGAGGATCTGAGGAGTTGAGGAATTGAGGATCTGAGGAGTTGAGGGATTGAGGATCTGAGGAGTTGAGGATCTGAGGAGTTGAGAGATACCCGGATCGGCCGATCGTGGCCGTTGGCGCCGTCGTTCTCGACGCCGGGCGCGTGCTGCTGGTTCGGCGCGGACAGGAACCGCTCAAGGGCCAGTGGAGCCTGCCTGGTGGCGCGGTCGAACTCGGCGAAACGCTGGAGTCGGCGCTGACGCGCGAGGTGCGGGAGGAGACGTCGCTCGACGTGGTGGTCGGTCCGGTGGTGGAGGTGCTCGACAGCATCCGGCGCGACCCCGGCGGCCGCGCCGAGTACCACTACGTCATCATCGACTACGCCTGCACGGTTCGCAGCGGCACTTCGACGGTCGCAGTGCACGGCAGCGACGCCGCCGATGTTCGCTGGGTAGGAGTCGACACGCTGGATCAGTACCGCGTCACCGCCACCGCGACGGCCGTGATCCGCAAAGCCTGCGGATGACCGGGCGATCGCCGTCGTGTTCGTTCGGCGATATCGGGACCCGCCAGAATCGACGGCTATCGTGGCGGCGCGGTGCCGTTCTCCCCGCGCGACACTCCGGCCCCCTGCTGAAAGCGATCGCCGTCAGTCCTTTGGCTTCCAGGCAAAATAAACCGGCACGCCGAGCAGCACGATGACGAGCCCCGGCCACGTCGTCGCCGGTCGGTAGACGAACAGGACCAGCAGGATGGCGGCGGCGCCCCCGACGTAGAGGGACGGCACGATCGGATAGCCGAACGCGCGGTACGGGCGTTCCACGTCCGGCCGGGTCCGGCGCAGACGGAAGATGCCGACGATGGTCAGGATGTAGAAGATGAGGGCCGCCGAGATGACGTAGTCGAGCAGGTTGTTGTAGAGATTGCCGTACGCCTGCGTGGCCGGATCGTAGGTTCGGGGCAGCACGAGAATGATCGACCACAGTCCCTGGAACACCAGTCCCCACGCCGGCACCTTGGCGTCGTTGAGCCGGCCGGAGGCGCGAAAGAACAGACCGTCGCGCGCCATGGCGTAGTAGGCGCGGGCCCCGGCCAGAATCAGTCCGTTGGTGCAGCCAAATGTCGACACCATGATGCCGATGGCCATGATGGTCGCACCCAGCCCGGGAAAGATCGCGTCGAGCGTGGCGGTCGCCACTCGATCGCCAGGCGCGTGCTGAATCTGATCGAAGGGCAGCGTCACCAGATACGCCACGTTCGCGAGCACATAAAGGCCGATGACGATGAAGGTGCCCAGCGCCAGCGACAGCGGGATGTTGCGCCGCGGATCCTTGACCTCGCCCGCCGTGAACGTGATGTTGTTCCAGGCGTCGGCCGAGAACAGCGAGCCCGTTTGCGATACGCAGATGGCGACGAACAGCCCGAAGCCGGTGATCGCCGAGAGGCCAGGGACGATTTCGACGGTGCCACGCGCCGCCCACGCGCTGCCGAAGTTGCCGGCCACCGCGGTGTGGTTCCAGCCGAGGAGCACGCCGACGAGAATCAGGCCGAGCAGCGCGCCGGTCTTGGCCGTGGTGAAGACGTTCTGGATGATTTTTCCGTATTCGAGCCCGCGCGTGTTGGTCCACGTCAGCAGGGTGATCATCACGATGCCGACCAGTTGTGTGGTGGACAGCGAGAGCGCATAGCCGGCCGACAGGTGGATGGGCGGGACCAGGTAGTGGTCGTCGGCGATCCACGGCACCAGGAATCCGAAATAGCGCGCGAAGCCGACCGATACCGCCGCAATCGTACCGGCCTGGATCACGAGGAAGAGCGTCCAGCCGTACAGGAATCCCCACAGCGGCGAGAATGCCTCGCGCAGATAGACGTACTGGCCGCCGGCCCTCGGCATCATCGCCGCCAGCTCACCGTAGGACAGTGCGCCGACCACCGTCAGCAGCCCGGTCAACAACCACGCGCCGAGCAGCCACCCCGGGCTGCCGATGTTTCGCGCCATATCGGCGGAGACGATGAAGATCCCCGAGCCGATCATCGAGCCGACCACGACCATCGTGGAGTCGTAGAGGCCGAGGCCACGGTTGAATTCCGTGTCCAGGACGGTCGCCAGCGACTGCGGGCTGGCGGGTCCGGTTGCGGGACTACTGCGCGGACCGACCTGTGGACCGTTGGCCATCGACTGCTCCTGCATTAAGATGCTGGAACTTATCATGAATCGAGATGACGCCTGGGCGCTGCTGACCGAGTACACGAAAAGTGAGAGCCTGTTGAAACATGCGCTGGGCGTCGAAGCGGCGGTGCGCGGCTACGCCCGCACCTTCAATGAGGATGAGGAGGCCTGGGGCATCACCGCGCTTCTTCACGACTTCGACTACGAGCGCTGGCCGACCCTTGGCGATCATCCCAACAAGGGTGCGGAAATCCTTCGCGAGCAAGGCTATCCAGAGTGGATGATCCGCGCCATTCTGTCGCACGCGATGGAGATCACCGGCGTGACGCGCGACAGCCCGCTCGAAAAGACCCTGTTTGCGTGCGACGAACTGGCCGGCTTCATCACGGCGGCATCGCTGGTCCGGCCGAGCAAGAGCATCCTGGATCTCGAGGCGAAATCGGTGGTCAGGCGGATGAAGGACAAGGCGTTCGCCAGAGCCGTGAAGCGCGAGGATCTGGTGGCGGGCGCCGCGCTGCTCGGCCTCAGCCTCGAAACGCACATCGGCAACACCATCGGGTTCATGCGCCAGCGCGCCGACGAGCTCGGGCTCAGGGGCGCGCTGTAGCCGGACCTTTTGCTTCTGGCGGACCGTATATCACACTGATGGCTGAGGGCGATCCGGTCGTCACTCTCGAAGGCGTGACCGTCGCGTACGGCAGCAACCGTGCGCTTCGCGAGGTGACTTCGTCGTTTGCGGCGGGCGCCGTCGGTCTGCTCGGCCCCAACGGCGCCGGCAAGAGCACCATGCTCAAGGCGCTGCTCGGGTTCATCGTGCCCGAGCGCGGCCGCTTGCGCGTGCTCGGCCTCGACGTCGCGCAGGCGCCGCTCGACATTCGTGCCCGGGTCGGCTACATGCCGGAGAGCGACTCGCACATTCCGGGCATGAATGCGGTCTCGTTCGTCGCCTATTGCGGCGAGCTCGCCGGCCTGCCGCCGGTTGACGCGATGCAGCGCGCCCACGAAGTGCTGTTCTACGTCGGTCTGGGCGAGGCCCGCTACCGGAATGTCGAGACCTATTCGACCGGCATGAAACAGCGGATCAAGCTGGCGCAGGCTCTGGTGCACGACCCCGATCTGCTGTTCCTCGACGAGCCGACCAACGGGATGGACCCCAAGGGCCGCGACGAGATGCTCGAACTGATTCGCGATCTCGCGCACAACAAGGGCGTCAACCTGATTCTGTCTTCCCATCTGCTGCCCGACGTCGAGTTCACCTGCGACCATGTCGTGGTGATGGACAAAGGCGCGATCGCCGCCGCCGGCCCGATCGCTGCGCTCAAACAGCCGCGCGGCCGCGTCTACGAGCTTCGGGTCAAGACCACCGGCGATCTCGATCAGTTCGTCGGCCGGCTGCGCGCGGCCGGACTCGAGTGCAAGCAGACCGACGAGGACGTCATGCGGGTCTTCGTGCCGGGCGAGGGCGGTGCCAGTCAGCTGTTCGCGCTGGCGTCCTCGGAACACGCGCAGGTGCGTCATCTACGTCCCAGCGTGCCGACGCTCGAGGATGTGTTCGTGCAGGCGGTGGGCGAACAGTGAGGTTCGACGTTCGACGTCCGGCGGCCGGTATTGATGGTTCGGCGTTCGGCGGAGCCACCAACGACGAACCCCGAACCAACGGCGAACGGCGAACCAACGGCGAACGGCGAACCAAGAACGACGAACGTTCCTGATATGCCTATCCACGATCAAGGCTATCGACGCTACGGCGGAGTGCGGGCTCGCACCGGCACCGGCTGGGCGGTAATCGCCCGTGCCGGCCTTCGCACTTTCATCTCCAAGCGCGCTTTTCTCGGCCTGCTCCTGGTTTCATGGTTTCCTTTCTTCGTTCGCGCCGTCCAGTTCTATGCCGCGATCAATCTCCGGAGCATTCCGCAGGCGTCGTTGCTGGCGCCATCGGCCGACACCTTCCGCCAGTTCCTCGAACAGCAGCAGACGTTCGTGTTCTTCGTCACCGTCTACGTCGGCGCCGGGCTCATTGCCAATGATCGCCGCGCCAACGCGCTGCAGATTTATCTGTCGAAGCCGCTGACGCGCGCCGAGTACGTCCTCGGCAAGCTCGCCATCCTGATGATCTTCCTCGCCCTCGTGACCTGGCTGCCGGCAATTGTCCTGCTGATCGTTCAGATCACCTTCGCCGGTAACTTCACCTTCTTCCGCAATAACGTGTTTCTGTTTCCAGCGATCACCCTGTTCGCCTTCCTCGAGGTTGCGCTCGCCTCGTCCACCATGCTGGCGCTGTCGTCGCTGTCGAAGAGCAGCCGCTACGTGGCGATTCTCTATGCCGCGGTGATCTTCTTCACCCAGGCGGTCTATGGCGTGATTTACGCGGTCACGCGCAGTACCGCATTCTCGTGGCTGTCGTTCTCGGCCAACCTCGAACAGGTCGGCGACGTGATTTTCCGCCAGCCGCTGAAGTACGACACGCCCTGGCCGCTTGCCCTGCTGATGATCGTCGGGCTGATCGCGGTCTCCGGCGTCGTCCTCGAGCGGCGCGTGCGCGGCGTCGAGGTCGTCGCCTGATGGCGGGCCTGGTCGTCGCCGATCACCTGTCGAAGTGGTACGGCCAGGTCATCGGCCTGAACGACGTGTCGGTCATCCTTCCTCCCGGCATCACCGGTCTGCTCGGGCCGAACGGCGCGGGAAAATCGACCTTCATGAAGCTAATCACCGGTCAGCTGCGGCCCAGCCAGGGCCGCATCGCGGTGCTCGGCGAGCCGATCTGGCAGAATCCCGCCCTTTACAATCGAATCGGCTTCTGTCCTGAGCAGGATGCCTTCTACGAGCGGATGACCGGGCGCGAATGGGTGACCGCGCTGGTTCGATTGAATGGCGTCACCGACGCCGAGGCCGCCGCGATGGCGGCGCACGCGATTGAGGACGTCGAGCTCACCGAGGCCGCCGACAAGAAGATCGGCGCCTACAGCAAAGGGATGCGGCAGCGCATCAAGATGGCGCAGGCGCTGGCGCACGACCCGGAGCTCCTCATTCTCGACGAGCCGCTCGCCGGCATGGATCCGATCGCACGGCGCAAAGCGATTCGGATGATCAAGGACTGGGGCCGCGCCGGCAAGAGCGTCATCGTCTCGAGCCACATCCTCCACGAAATCGAGTCGATGACGGCGAACATCCTGCTCATCAACCAGGGGCGGATTCTCGCCGAAGGGAACGTGCACCAGATTCGCGATCTCATCGACGAACATCCGCATACCGTGCACATCAGGGCGGAACAGACCCGTGCGCTGGCGCGCGAGTTCCTCGGCCACGACGATGTGCTGAGCCTGAAATTCGAGGAGGGAGCGGTGGTGGTGCAAACCGGCCGGCCGGATGCATTCTATGCGCGCCTGACCGACCTGGCTGCGTCCGGCGCCCTCGGCGCCATCCACGAAGTCACATCGCCGGACGACAACCTGCAGGCGGTCTTTCAGTACCTGGTGAAATCATGAGCGAGGCCCTGCGTGTTGCCGTAGCGCCGCCGGGTGTACTGGCCTCGGCGCTCCGCATCTTCGATCTGTCACTGGGCCAGATGTTGTGGTCCCGCCGATCGGTCTTTCTCGGGGTGCTGCTCGGGGGGCCCGTCCTGCTCGCGGTCGTCCTGCGAATCGTCGACACGCTGCACACGTCAGGGTTTCGCGTCAACGGCGCGGCGGTGGGTGGCGCCGCCGTGTTCGGGATGATGATCTGGCTGCTGTTCATCCGCTTCATCGTGCCGGTGCTCGGCGTGTTCTATGGCACTTCGCTCATCGCGGACGAAGTGGAGGACAAGACCATCACCTACCTCTTCACACGCCCCATTCCGCGGCGCGCGGTGCTGCTCGGAAAGTACTTCGCCTACCTTGCATGCACCGTGTTGCTGGTGCTTCCGTCAGTGATGCTGGTCTTCTTCCTGATTGTCCCCACCGGCGGCGGCAGTATCGGCGCGGCGTTTCCGGGCCTGGTGGCAGACCTGGGAATGTTGGTCGTCGGATTGGCGGCCTATGGCGCCGTGTTTGCCCTCGTCGGCACGAGCCTGAAGCGGCCGCTGGTGGTGGGCCTGGTCTTCGCGTTCGGATGGGAGCCGGCCGTGTTGCTGTTTCCGGGCTATCTGAAGCGCTTGACGGTCGCGTACTATATGCAGGCGCTGGTCACCCACCAAATGCCCCAGGACTCGTCCATAAGCGTCCTGCTGCAGATTTTCCACGAGGTTCCGTCGGTGGCGGTGAGCCTCGTGACCCTGGGCATCGTCATCGCGGTCACGCTCTGGTTGGCGGGCCGGGCGGTGGAGCAACGCGAGTATGTTCTTGAACAATAATGACCTCCGTCCGTATAAGAGTCTGGGGGACGTCTGATGTCGACCAAGACCCGATACTTCGTGATTATTTCGCTGCTGGTGCTGGGTGTGGGCCTGAGCACCGGGCTGGTCGCGTATTACGTCGGATTTCCAGCCGGGGCGTTCGCCAGCCGCGGCGGTCCGGCCGACCTCGGTTTCGTGCCCCGCGACGCGTCGGTCATCGCGTTCGCCAACGTCCAGGAAATCATGGCCTCGGAGCTCCGCCAGAAACTGCGCCGCGCCATTCCGATGCGCGAAAACGGTCAGCAGGAACTTCAGAATCAGACCGGCATCAATCTCGAAACCGACGTCGATACAGTGGTTGCGTGCATGAGCCCGCAGATCGGCGGGAACACTCGCGGGGCCGGCATGGTGCTCGCCCGCGGCCGCTTCGATGAGACAAAAATCGAGGCGCTGATGCGCGAACATGGCGCCCACGTCGAAAACTACAACGGCAAGCGACTGGTCGTGGCCGACCCCACCGACCTCAGCCCAGACAACCCCGACGACCCGGCCGGCACTCCCACGCTCCACCGTCACTCCGGCAGTCTTTCCCTTTCGTTCATGGAACCTGGTCTCGCAGCCATTGGCAGCACGGCGCTGATCAAGGCGGCGATCGATCTGCACAAGGCCGGGAACAATCCGCAAACCGGCCTCGAGAGCGTCACGAGCAACGAGGAACTGATGAACCTGGTCCGCTCCCTCGACAACTCGAACGCGTGGGCGGTTGGCCATTTCGACGCGCTGCGGACGCAGGCGCGGCTGCCCGCCGACGTCCTCAGCCGGATTCCTGCGATCACCTGGTTTGCGGTCAGCGCGCACATCAATGGGGGCCTGCGCGGCACGCTCCGGGCTGAGACACGCGACGATGAGTCCGCCAAGAATCTGCGCGACGTCGTGCAGGGGTTCCTCGCGCTGGCCAAGCTCGGCTCCGGCGCAAAGCCCGAGCTCCAGGCGATGATGCAGTCGCTCGAGCTCGGCGGCACCGGCAAGACCGTCTCGTTGTCGTTCGCGGTGCCGGCGGAGCTGTTCGACGTCATCGGTGCGGCGGCCGCAGGCCACGCGAAACCGTTGATGCACTGAGCACGTCGCTGCCACGTTGGATGAACGCGCGACCAACGTAAACGTTTGTCTTTCCGGGATGGCGTTCCCTTGACGCCTTCCGCTGCGCCCCCTACACTCCTCGCCAGCACCGCCGCGCACACCTCCTTCCAGCACATGACCGACCTCGTGTTTTTCTATGGCACGCTGATGACCGGCTTCAAGCGCCCGGGCCGCTCACGCATCGATCCGAAGCTGACGCCGGTCGGTCGCGGCTCAATCAAGGCGACGCTGTTCGATCTCGGAATCTATCCGGCGGCAATTCCGGCGTCGGACGAACAGGTGTTCGGTGAAGTCCACCGCATGAGCGATATCGACGGCGTCCTTGCCGCGCTCGATGAGATTGAGGGTTACCGATCGGGACAGCTTGACGCGAGCCTCTACACCCGCGTGGAAACGCCGGTCACGCTCGAGGATGGTCGCGTGGAACCCGCCTGGGCGTACTTCTACAACGCGCCGCTCGGTCGCGCCCAGCGCATCGAGTCTGGCGACTACCTCGAGCATCTCAGGATCAAGCCATGACCGCTTCGCGCCTCTCCTTGCAGCAATTCCGACCTGCTGTGTTCCTGCAGTGTCTGCTCGTCCTGACTGTCTGCGCTCCGACGCGAAGCGCGCTGGCGCAGGAATCCGACCTCGATCCGCGGATCGTGAAGCTGGTGTCCTCGATCTCCGAGGACCATCTCGGCGTCATCCTCAAGAAACTCGAGAGCTTCGAGACGCGCAGCACGATGTCGTCGACGGCATCGACCACGCGCGGGATCGGCGCGGCGCGGCAATGGATCCTCGACGAGATGAAAAGCTATAGCCCGAAGCTGAAGGTCAGCTTCGACACCTACCAGGTCGTCCCGCAGGGACGGATCACGCGCGACGTCGAGCTTCGCAACGTGATGGCGATCCTGCCGGGCCGGAGCCCGCGGCGGATTTACGTCAGCGGACACTACGACACGTTGGCGCGCCCCGGCGGCCAGGGCTCGGCCAACGCGGGGACGCCGGTGCCGGCGGCCGATCCCGAGGCGCGGACTGCGCCGCCGACCGATCCCCATGCCCCGCTCGACAATTTCGCGCCGGGCGTGAACGACGACGGCAGCGGCACCGCACTGACCATCGAACTGGCGCGCGTCTTCAGCCAGAGCGGCATCGAGTTCGACGCGACGCTGGTCTTCATGTGCCACGCCGGCGAGGAGCAGGGACTGGTGGGCGCGCGCCTGCACGCGCAAAAGGCGGTGGCGGAGAAGACGCCAATCGAAGCCGTCTTCAACAACGACATCGTCGGCAACGATCGCGGCGGCAACGGCATCATCGACGGCGCCACGATTCGGGTTTACTCCGAAGGCCCCGAGGATTCGCCATCGCGCGAACTGGCGCGGTTCGTCCAGCGATGGGGCGGGCGATACGTGCCGTCACACAAGGTGCGGCCGATGGCCAGGCCCGACCGGTTCGGTCGAGGCGGCGATCATTCCGCTTACACCGCCCTGGGCTTCACGGCCGTCGGCTTCCGCGAGTCACGTGAGAATTTCACGCGTCAGCACGACGTCCGCGACACGTTCGAGGGAATTTCCCTGATTTACCTGGCTCAAAACGCCCGGGTCAACGCCGCGTCCGCCGCGACACTCGCGCTCGCCCCGCCGCCGCCGGGTGTGCTGAGCAATCGCAACGCGCCGATGATTACCCGTGCACCGTCAGGCTACGACGCCAACCTCAAATGGACTGCCGCACCTGGCGCCGCTGCGTACCGAATTTTCTGGCGCGAGGCGTGGGGCTCGGACTGGCAGCAGGACGTCCGGGTCGGCAACGTCACCTCGCTGCTCCTGCCCAACATGCAGATTGACGACTATGTCTTCGGCGTGGCGTCGATTGACGCCGCCGGCCACGAGAGCTTCGTCAGCGCCTATGTCACCCCTCCCCGCATCAGCACCGACATCCAGACCAAGCCGGGAACCTAGAGGGCGCGCCGCCCCATCGTCACCGCGTCGATGAAATCGCCGATCGCCGACGCGACGCGCTCCGCTGGCTCGACGAATTCGATACCGGAGCGGTAGATCACCAGTTCCTGATCGACGTCGGTGATGCTGCAGTGGACGACACGGCCCTTGATAACCACTGATCGATCGCCGAGGGTCAGGCGGAAGTCGTGGAGGGAGTCGAGATAGAGGGGGAACCCGGTTTCAACCTGCGCTCCGCCGCGGCTGATTTCCTTGATCGCCATCGGCTGGAACACCATCACCTCTCCGCGCAGGTCGCCGAGGATCTGCAGACGATTGGTGTCGCGTTTGTCGTCGGCCGGCGCCATCCGGCGCGACTATAACATCTTTCAGTTCATCCACACGGCGGCCTTCGCGGGCGGAAACAGCTCCGCCTCGGCGGGCTCCTCGACCGATTCGGCGTCCGGCTCTTCGCCACGTTCCTCGCTGGCGTAAGTCAGCACAGGAATGGCGCGCGTCTGCGGGTCGAGCTTCAGCATCGAGAGCACCTGGAAGCCGTCCGGGCTCTCGGTGCGCACGCACAGGATCACGAGATTGGGCTGCACACTTTTAATCTGCGAATAGGCGTGTTCGCTCGATGCCACGAACACGACGTCGTAGCGGCTGGCGTCGAGCACCGCTTCGAGCACTTCGAGCATCTGTGGGCTGCCGTTGACGATGACCACTTTCTGCGTCGTCGCGGCAGTGCCGGCGCGCTGATCTAGGTTGTCGACGGTTGCTGCGTTGGTCATCATCGCTGGTCCGCCTCCGCGGACACCATCTTCGATTCAGGATCCGTGCCACGTCGACCGAAGAAAATTGCATGTCTTTTCAGACGTTTCGTGCTCGAGCCGGATGAAAGTCGCCGTGGTGACCACGAAAGGTTGCAACTCAGCCAACTTGGTAACCCGCTGAGCGCGCGGCCTTTGGCGTATGTTGCAGGAGATGTCCACAGTACGGCACTCTGCAGCCATGGCAATGGCGGCGACCGTTTCCCCGACGTACTACAACCTGATTGACGGCGAGTGGGTGCCGTCGGTTTCAGGCGAGCTCTTCGAGAATCGCAATCCTGCGAACACCGCTGACTTGATCGGCCGGTTTCAGCAGTCGACGGCTGCCGACGCGGAGCGCGCCGTCGACGCCGCGAGACGCGCCTACGAGCACTGGCGGCTGGTTCCGGCGCCCAAACGGGCCGAGCTGTTGTTCCAGGTCGCGCGCCTGCTCGCGGAGCGCAAGGAAGCGCTGGCGCGCGACATGACGCGCGAGATGGGGAAGGTCCTCGACGAAACCCGCGGCGACGTCCAGGAAGCGATCGACATGACCTACTTCATCGCCGGCGAGGGGCGACGGCAGTACGGTCAGACAGCCCCTTCCGAGCTGCGCGACAAATTCGCAATGTCGGTGCGCCAGCCGGTCGGCGTGGCCGCCGTCATCACGCCGTGGAATTTTCCGATGGCGATCCCGTCGTGGAAGATCATCCCGGCGCTGGTCTGCGGCAACACCGTGGTCTTCAAGCCGGCGACGCTGACGCCGCTGTCGGCGCTCCACTTCGTCAAGATTCTCGAAGAGGCGGGCCTTCCGCGCGGCGTCGTGAATCTCGTCACCGGCGGCGGTGGCGAGGTCGGTCGTGCCTTGCTCGTGAGCGACGCCGTCCGCATCGTATCGTTCACTGGATCCACCGAGATCGGGCGGGTGGTCTCGATCCAGGCGGCGCCGTCATTCAAGAAGGTGCACCTCGAGATGGGCGGCAAGAATGTCATCCTGATCATGGACGACGCCAATCTCGAGCTGGCGGTCGAAGGCTGTCTGTGGGGCGGCTTCGGGACCAGCGGCCAGCGCTGCACGGCGGCTAGCCGTGTCGTGGTGCACGAGGCGGTCTATGGCGAGTTTCTCGAACGGTTCGTCGCCCGCGCCAGGGCGCTGCGTGTCGGTGACGGGCTCGACCCGACGGTGCAGATGGGACCGTCGGTGAGCAGCGGCCAGCTCGATACGGTGATGAAATATGTCGAGATCGGACAGCAGGAAGGCGCGACGCTGGCCTGCGGCGGTCATGCCCTCACCGCCGGCGCGCACGCGCACGGCTTTTTTCACGAGCCGACCATCTTCGCCGACGTCGCGCCCGGGATGCGCATCGCGCAGGAAGAGATTTTCGGGCCGGTCGTGTCCGTGATTCCGTGCAAATCCTACGAGGACTCCGTCAGCATAGGCAACGGTGTGCAATACGGCCTGTCGGCTTCGATCTACACTCAGGATGTCAATCGCGCATTCTCGGCGATGCGGGACATGTACACTGGAATCTTCTACGTCAACGCGCCCACCATCGGCGCGGAAGTGCACCTTCCTTTCGGCGGCACCAAAGCGACCGGCAACGGACATCGCGAAGCCGGTACGGCGGCGCTCGACGTGTTCTCGGAGTGGAAATCGGTGTACGTGGACTTCAGCGGCAAACTGCAGCGCGCACAAATCGACACCGCGGATATCTGACGTTTCATGAACTGGGCGATCGCGGGGCTGGTTTACGCCGGCGTCTGCGCGGCGTTGACGACGCAGCTTGCCGACCACGAGACAGCGCGGCTGGTGATCCGCAATCTCGCGCTGCTGCTGCCGCCGCTGGCGCCGCTCTACGTGATCACGCGCCGACGCCGCGCATTCCACGGACGGGCGGCCGTGTTCTGGGGTGCGATTGCCGCGTCGGCAGTCCTGTGGTTCCTGGGCCAGGCCGGGTGGGCGGCGGACGAGTGGCTGCTCGCGACGCCGACGCCGCTGTTCAAGTGGCACATCGTGCTGCAGCTGTGCGCCTCCGCGTTGCCGCTGATCGCGTTGATGGCCTGGCCGCACGGCACTGCGCCCGAGGAAACCGCCGCGACGGCCGCCATCGATATCACCGTCGTGGTCTTTCTCACCGCGTTTCTCTACTGGTCGCTGATTGTCGCGCCGGCCAGCAACCCCGAACGGGCCGCGATGGGGCTGCAGGCACTGGCGATCGTCGGTCCGATCATCAGGCTCCTGTCGGTCGCCGGCCTGATGCTTGCGGCACGGTCTGCCGGCACTAGCACATGGGCGGGCGTGTACCGTCGGCTGGCGGCAGGAATGGCGCTCGCGTTCGTCATGCTCATCGGCCTGCTGGTCATGACCATGCGCGGCACCTACGGCACCGGATCGCCGGCTGACATGGGCTGGACCATCCCGTTCTTCTTCGCCGCCTGGGCTGCGGCAACGGCTCCGGCGTCGGCCCCGGCGGTGCGCTCGAGCCCGACGCGCCCGCTGCCTCAGGCTTCGCCGCTGCTGCTGTTTGCGGCGCTGCTGATCATCCCGATTGTCGGATACGGACTGCGCCACCTCATGCCGTTCGGCGAGCCGGTGGATACGTTGCGCGACATGGCCACCGCGGGGACGCTGGTGTGCGGGATTGCCCTCGTGCTGGTGCGCCTTCGCGTCGAGATGCGGCTGGCCGGGCAGGCCAACCAGCGGTTGTGTCTGCTGGCCACGGCCTGCGAGCAGGCCGGCGATCTGGTCATCATTGTCGGCCGCGACAGCCGCGTCGAGTATGCGAATGACGCGTTCTGCCGGACCACCGGCTACAGCCACGAGGAGCTCGACTCGATTGCTCCCACTGCGCTGGTCGCACCCGAATCGGCGGCGTCGATTCCGATCTTCAACGAGAGCCTCAAGGTCAAGAAGGTGACGCGCTTGACTGCGGCGCTGCTGCGCAAGGACGGCGATACGTTCCAGGCCGCATGCGTGGCGGCGCCGATCGCGGACGCCAGCGGCCGCGTCACGCATTTCGTGGCGGTGATCCGGGATACGACCGAGGAGCTCCGCCTGCGCGAACAACTGGTGCGCGGCGAGCGTCTGTCGGCCCTGGGCGAATTCGTCTCGGGCGTCGCCCACGAGATCAACAATCCGTTGCAGTCCATCATCGGATCGCTCGAGCTGGTGCTGGAGCAGGATCCCGACCCGTCGCTGCGCGGCGATATCGAGCGGGCGCGCTTCGAAGCCGGCCGCGCCGGACGCATCGTGCGCAACCTACTGCGATTTGTCCGCCAGGCGCCCAACGAGAAGCTCCTGCTCGATTTGAACGAGGTCGTCAAGGCGACGATGAGCGTCCGTGCCTACGAGCTCGAGATGGCCGGCATTGTCATTCGGGAGGACTACGCCCCCTTGTTGCCGCTGGTCCTGGCCAACCGCGAGGAAATCCAGCAGGTCATCCTGAATCTGGTGATGAACGCGCAGCAGGCGATGTCGCGGCCCGGCGGGCCGCGCGTGCTGTCGGTCCGCACCCTCATGTCCGGCACCAACGCCGCGGTCGAAGTGCGCGACACCGGCCCCGGCATTCCCTCCGAGCTGGCCGGCAAGGTCTTCGAGCCGTTCTTCACCACCAAGTCGGCCGGTGCCGGGCCCGGCCTCGGCTTGTCGTTGTCGCTGGGGATTGCCAACGCGCATCAGGGACAGCTGGAACTGGTGGCGGCGCCCGTCGGCTGTTGCTTTCGCCTGACGCTTCCAGGCGCAGGCTTCCCGGGACCGGCAGCGGTGCACTGACCGGCCTACAATAGTAGATTGATGCCGGTTCGCGACGTCGTCATCCTCAGCGCGGCCCGCACGCCAATCGGTCGATACGGCGGATCCTTCAAGGACCTCCACCCAGCCGAGCTCGGCGGCGTTGCCGCGCGCGCCGCAATCGAGCGGGCGCACATCACCCCGGCCGACATCGACGAAGTGGTAGTCGGACACGGCCGTCAGGCGGGGTCGGGGCCTAACCCCGGGCGGCAGGTCGGGCGCCGCGCCGGCATCCCGGATCGCGCACCCGCGCAGACGATCAACAAGGCGTGCGCCTCGAGCCTGCAAGCGATCGTGTCGGGCGCCCAGTCAATCCAGCTCGGCGAGTCTGACATCGTGCTGGCCGGCGGCATCGAATCGATGAGCCGCATGCCGTATCTGATCGACTCGATCGACGCCCGCTGGGGCCATCGGATGGGGAACTTTGCCCTCGTCGACGCAATGTACCGCGACGGCTTTCAGTGCCCGCTCTCGAATCTCATCATGGGTGAAACGGCTGAGATTCTCGGCCGTCAGAGCGGCATCTCGCGCGAGCAATCGGATGCGTTCGCGCTCGACAGCCAGCGCAAGGCCAAGGCCGCGATCGACGCCGGACACTTTGATCGCGAGATTGCTCCGGTTGCGCTCTCTTCCTTCGCCGGGACCGCGCCATCGCCGTCAGGAACCGGCCCGCACGGCGGTTCGCATGACCGCGTGATCGATCGCGACGAGCATCCGCGCGGCGATACCACGCTCGAGACCCTGCGCAGGCTGCCGCCGGTGTTCGGGGATGTGGAAGGGCACCCGGGAATCATTACGGCCGGTAGCTCGTCGGGCATCACCGATGGCGGTGCGGCGCTGGTGCTGGCGTCCGCCGAGGCGGCGCGAGAACGTGGTCTGCGGCCGCGCGCGAAGATTCTGGGCTGGGCGAGCGCTGGCGTCGACCCTCGCATCATGGGTATCGGCCCGGTCCCGGCGATTCAGAAGCTCCGCGATCGCATCGGCCTCAGCCTCGACGACTTCGATCTCGTCGAGCTGAATGAAGCGTTCGCGGTGCAGGTGCTGGCGGTGATGAAACAAGCCCCCATCCGCTCGGATCGGATGAACGTGAACGGCGGCGCGATTGCGCTGGGGCATCCGATCGGCTGCACCGGAGCACGCCTGATTGTGACACTGCTCCATGAACTGGAACGGCGCGGTGCCAGTCGCGGCCTGGCGACACTCTGTGTCAGCGGCGGGATGGGCATGGCCCTCGCGATCGAACGGATGGAGGAAGAAGTACGGATTTGAGGAGCTGAGGATTTGAGGAGCTGAGGATTTGAGGACCTGGATTTGAGAATTGCAGTGATTCCCGGCGACGGCATCGGCATCGAGACCACCGCGCAGGCGGTCAAGGTTCTCCGCAGCGTGGGAGCGGTCTTCGGCCGTCAGTTCGATCTCGAAATGCTCCCCTGGGGCGCCGAGCACTTTCTGAAAACCGGAGTCACGATTCCGGCCGACGGCTACGCGATGCTGCGCGATCAGTTCGACGCCATCTTCATTGGCGCGCTCGGCGATCCTCGCGTGCCCGACAACCGGCACGCGCGCGACATTCTCCTCGGCACACGCTTCGAGCTCGATCTCTACGTGAACTACCGGCCGGTCAAGCTGCTCGATGCCAGGCTGTGCCCCCTCAGAGACCGGACGACGGCTGACGTCAACTTCGTGGTGTTTCGCGAGAACACGGAAGGGCTGTACGTCGGCATCGGCGGCCGCTTCAAGGCCGGAACCCCGGACGAGGTCGCCATCCAGGAGGAGGTGAACACCTACAAGGGCGTCCATCGCATCATCATGCACGCGTTCGAATTCGCGAAGGCCAACGCACGCCGCAGCGTCTGCATGGCCGACAAGAGCAACGCCATGGTGCAGGGACACGCGCTCTGGCAGCGCGTATTCAGGGAGATCGCGCCGCTCTATCCAGGTATCGAGGCACGACACCTCTACATCGATGCGCTCGTGCTGCTGATGGTGCAGAACCCGGCGCAGTTCGACGTCATCGTGACCAACAACCTGTTCGGCGATATCATCACCGATCTTGGCGCAGGCCTGCAGGGCGGCCTCGGCCTGGCGGCGTCCGCCAACCTGCATCCGGGCAAGACCTCGATGTTCGAGCCCGTGCACGGCTCGGCGCCGCCGCTGGCGGGCAAGAATGTGGCGAACCCGATCGGGGCCATTCTCTCGACGGCGCTGATGCTCGACTATCTCGGTATGAAGCCGGAAGCGCTCGCGGTGGAAGCCGCCGTGCAGGAAGCTGTCGCTGCGGGCGCGGGGACCAGAGAAATCGGCGGGTCTCTGGGCACGCGCGAGACCGGCGACGACATTGCCGCACGCGTGCGCCGAAGCGGGGCTTGACCCCGAAGAGGCGACGACACGAAGACAACATGGCGAAGAGGTGGTCTGCATCGTAAACCCTTCGTGCACTCGGTGCCTTCGCGGTCGCTTTAGCGACCAGCGCTGATGCCAGGCCGATGGGTGAGGGCTAAGGTTGAGGGCTCAGGGCCCAGGCGAGGGCAAAGCGCTGAGGGTTTATGGCTATCAAGACTGTTGGCGTGTTGGGTTGCGGGCTGATGGGCTCCGGCATCGCGCACGTGTGTGCGGCGGCCGGCTACAACACTGTCGCCCGCGAGGTCGATCAGGCGTTTCTCGACAAAGGGCTGGGACGCATCCGCAAGTTCCTGGACGACGGGGTGGCCAAGGGGAAAGTCACTCCGGAAGCGCGCGATCAGACGCTCGGCAACCTGTCGGGAACCACCTCGATCGACGCGCTCGAGGGCTGCGATCTCGTCATCGAAGCGATCATCGAAAACCTGGACGAGAAGCGGAAAACCTATGGTGCGCTCGAAGCGGTCGTCGGCAGCCATGCCATCTTCGTTTCGAACACGTCGTCGCTCTGCATCACCGAGCTGGCCGCCACGACGAAGCGGCCGGATCGCTTCGGCGGCCTGCATTTCTTCAACCCGGTCCCGCTGATGAAGCTGGTCGAGGTCATCCGGGCGCTGACGACCAGCGACGCTACCTATCAGACCGTGTTCGCATTCGCCCAGTCACTGGGCAAGGAGCCGATCACGGCGCCCGATCGTCCGGGCTTCATCGTGAACCGGCTGCTGGTGCCGTACCTGCTCGACGCGATTCGCGCCTACGAAAACGGCCTCGGCACGCTCGAAGATATCGACAAGGGTATGAAGCTCGGTTGCGGATACCCGATGGGCCCATTCACGCTGCTCGACTTTGTCGGCCTCGACACCACGTACTACATCGCGAACATCATGTTCGAGGAATTCCGCGAGCCGGCGTACGCGCCGCCGCCGCTGCTGAAACGGATGGTGCTGGCGGGACGCCTCGGGCGAAAGAGCGGACGAGGGTTCTACAACTACGACGTCTGAAGTCTGAAGTAGCGACCGGCTTCGGCCGGACCAGGTCCGTCGGCCTGAAGGCGAAACCTACCGATGCACAAGCCGAGGTCTAGTCCGCTCTCAGTACCGCGATCGGATCGAGACGCGAGGCGCGGCGGGCTGGAATGTAGCTCGCCATCAGCGCGATGATCGCGAGCAGACCGACGACGACGCCGAAGGTTGCCGGATCCCCGGAATCGACGCCGTAGAGCAGGTTCTGCAGCGTCCTGGTCAGCCCCCACGCCAGCGCGAGACCCAGGGCCAGACCCGCCGCGGTCAGCGCCAGACCGCGCCCGACGACGATCCGCATCACCGATCCGGTGGTCGCCCCCAGCGCCATTCGCAGCCCGAGCTCGCGGCTGCGCTGAAGCACGACGTATGACAGCACACCGTAGAGGCCGATCGACGCCAGCAGCAGGGCGAGGCCGGCGAATGCGCCCAATAACACCATCTGCTGATGCCGATCGGCGACGTCGAGCTCCACGATGTCATCCAGCGTCCGCACCGCGGCGATCGGCTGCTCCGGATCGACAGCGGCGACGATTCGGCGCAGCGACTCGACCAGCTCCCGCGGCTCGCCGCTGGTGCGCGCGAGCAGATACTCGGGCACCGCCCACGTCGACGGCGTCTGCGCGAACGACAGATAGACAGCCGGCTTCATCGCCAGCTCGTAGCCCCGCTCGCGGATGTCCTTGACGACCCCGACGATGGCGAATAGCGGGCTGTTCGACGAGCCGAAGCGCAGCTGGTGGCCGATCGCGGTCGTGTTCGGCCAGTACCGCCGCTTCATGGTCTCGTTGATGACGACGGCAAGTGGTGCGCCGGCGACGTCGCGGGCGTCGATCAGTCGGCCTTCGATCGTGCGTGCCCCGATGGTAAACAGATATCCCGGCGTGCCGACTCGATACAACGCGTCGGTCGGCTCGCCGGGCCGGGGCGGGGGCACACCCTCCACCGCAAAATAGATCGAGTTGCCCTGCGATGCGAACGGCGGCACCGAAATATAGGCCGCCTGTTCCACGCCAGGCAGCTGGCGGGCGTTCTCGGTGACGCGCTGGTAGAACGCCAGGCGCTTGACGGGATTACGGTAGCGCGCCACCGGCAGCGTGGTGCGGAGCGTCAACACGTGATCCGCGCGGAAGCCAATGTCGATCGCGCGGAGGTTGGCCAGAGTGCGCAGCATGAGGCCGGCGCCGGCCAGCAGCACCAGCGCCGCCGCCACTTGCAGCACGACCAGCGCATCGCGGGTCACGCGACTGCTTGCGCCGACCGCCGACCGCGCGTTCTGTTGCAGGGCGTCCTGCAGCGACACGCGCGAGGCTTGCAGCGCCGGCACGATGCCGAAGATGAATGCCGTGGCCAGCGAGAGCACCAGCGTGAAGCCGAGCAGTCGCAGGTCGAGCACCGAGGCCGGCAGCACGGGGAGCCCGCGCGGCGTCAGCTGCGCCATCACCGCGGTGCCCGCCGGCGCCAGCGCGAGGCCGATCGCCCCGCCGGTGAGCGCCACCAGGCCAGCCTCGATCACCAGCTGACGAACCAGGCGGCCGCGCGCGGCGCCAAGCGCTGCACGAACGGCCAGTTCGCCACGGCGCCCGACCGCCCGCGAGAGCAGCAGGCTGGCCAGATTCGCGCACGCGATCAACAGCACCGCCGCCGCGGCGCCCATCAGCACCAGCAGTTCGACACGGATGTTGCCGAGCGCATCCTCCTTGATCGGTACGACGACGGCGCCGACGTTGGTATTCGAACCCGGCAGCTGCTGCTGCAGCAACGCAGCGATGCGGCTCATGTCGTCACGCGCTGCGGCGAGCGTGACCCCGGGCGCGCGTCGCGCCACCACGTTCAGAAAGTGGGATGTGTGATCCGCGGCCACCGCCGGCGCCAGGTCGATCGGCGCCCAGTAGTCGATGTCGCGGTCGCGAAAGACGAAGTTCGGCGGCATCACCCCGATCACTTCGTAGCGATTGTCGCTCATCAGGATGGTGCGCCCCAGAATCGATCGGTCGCCTCCGTACCGCCGCTTCCACAGGCCATCGCTGATGACTACCACCGCGGCACTGACGCGATCTTCCTCCTCGGTGAAGGCCCGCCCGACGGCCGGATGGACGCCGAGCACGTCGAAGAACTCCCGAGAGACCCGCCGCCCGAGCAGCTGCTCGGGCGGGCCGTCGGAGGTGACGCTGGCCGATCCCCCCCGCGTCGCGGCCATGGCCGAGAACGAGACCTGCAGACGCTTCCAATCCCTGTAGTTGCCGGGCGCCGGTGTATTGCGCGGGAAGCCCGCGACGGTGTTGTCCTCCCAGACCAGCACGACGCGATCGGGATCGGCGTAGGGCAGCGGTCGGATCAGCACGGCGTCAACGGCCGAGAAGATCGCGGTATTGGCGCCGATCCCAAGAGCGATCGTGGCTACCGCAATTGCCGTGAAACCGGGCGACTTCCTCAGCAGCCGCAGACTGTACCGGCAATCGGCGAGAAACGCATCCATGCCAAGCTTGGACGGGGCCCGTCGGCGCTGCGTTTACTTCACCATGGTCCGCGACGGGTCGGAGCTAGCGGAGGCGGGAGAGCAGCGCCCGCGCCTTGTTCTTGAATTCCCGATCCTCCGCCGCCCAGTCGCGGCTGAGCGGGGCGTCCAGAACCCGCTGCAGTTGTGCGCGGGCTTCATCTTTCCGGCCCTCGTCCTCGAGCAACTCGCCCAGGAAGAAATGCGAGGCCGTGCTGGCCGGATTGTAGGTGAGCGACTTGCGCAAATGTGCTTCCGACAGCTTGCGATCGCCGCCGAACAGCCCCGGTACCTTGAAGTACCAGCGTCCGAGCGCGCGGTCGGCCGATCCCTCGAGAAAGGCCGGATCGAGCCGCAGGACCGTTTCCAGTTCTGCCTTGATTGGCTTGCGGTATTTCAGGCCCTGGCGCAGGCCGAACGACTCGGCCAGCGCGCCCATGTTGGCGGCGACCCAGAAATGCCCTTCGGGACGGTCGGGTTGAATCGCTGCGGCTTTCCGTCCGGCTTCGATGCCGCGTTCGAGATCCTTGCGCCGTTCAGCGTCGGGGCCGTGACCGCCGAGCCAGTACTCGGCTCGCGCCAGCTTCCAGGCCGATGCGAAGTCGTTCGCGTCGCCGGCGATCGCCGCGCCCCAGATGTCAACCGCACGTCGCGCGCTGGCCAGGTTGGTGCGTTCCGCGTAGAGGCGATCGGCTTCGCGCGGTTCACCTGGCGGCGCGCCCGGCGCCTGACCCGCGATCGCGGGGATATAGAATAGGAGGATGCAGGATGCGATCAGGAAGCTGTTGCTGGATCTCGGAGAAGACCCGGAGCGCGAAGGGCTGCGCGATACGCCGAAGCGGGTGGAAAAAGCGTACAAGTTTCTGACCAGCGGCTATGGCGCGGACATCGATCGCGTCCTCAACAACGCGCTCTTCACCGTCGATTATAGCGAGATGGTGATCGTGAAGGACGTCGACTTCTACAGCCTCTGCGAGCATCACCTGCTGCCGTTCTTCGGCAAATGTCACGTGGCGTACATTCCGAGCACCAAGGTGATCGGACTCAGCAAGATCCCGCGCATCGTCGACGTCTTCGCGCGGCGGCTTCAGGTGCAGGAACGGCTGACCAATCAGATTGCCGACACCATCTGCGACAAAATCGCGCCGCTCGGCGTGGCCGTGGTGATTGAGGCGACCCACCTGTGCATGTCGATGCGCGGGGTCGAGAAGCAGAACTCGTTTGCCGTGACCAGCGCCATGCAGGGCGTCTTCCGCGACAACTCGCGAACGCGAATGGAATTCCTCGAACTGATCAAGCTGCGCAGCGCCGCGCCGAACTTACGCGAACCGGCCGGCTACGCGTGCCTCGCCGAGGAAGCATAAAAGAGGCGGATAGAGCAGACCGTCCTGCCGCTACCCGCCCGAACCTAGAACCCTAGAGCCTAGAACCCTCTAAAACTTGAACGCAGCGCGGAATACGACTGTCCGAGGCGCCAGGACCTGGACAGGCGACAGGAATTGCCGCAGCGTTGCGCGCGAGCCCGTTGTCGGGTCTGTGAACGCCGTCGCTTCCGTGCGGTTCCGCGCCGACCAGATCGTGTCGGCGTTGGTCAGGTTGTCGAAGTCGACGGACGCTTCAATCGACCTCGAGTTGGCAAACCTGAACATCTTGCCGATGCGCACGTCGATCTTCGTGAGCGTATCGAGCCGCGCGTTGCCGAGCGGTTCGAGGTTGATGATCTGATTCGTCGCGAAGCCTACCGCGCGGCTGATCTGCCGCGTGATCGGCGGTCCCTGCTGGATGCTCAGGTTGCCGCTGATAATCACATCCTGCCATGGCAGGATGTACATCCCGGTCGTCTTGAGCTGATTCGGCCGATCCGGTGCGTTGGTGTCAGTGACATTGCCGGTCGCGTTGATCAGCAGATTCGGTGACGGATTCGTTGCGGTCGTGGCGAGGGTGATGTTGTTGATCTCCGTCTTCGCCAGCGTGTAACCGACGAGCAACTGCCACCGATTCGACAGCCGCTTGTTCATGGTCAGTTCCAAACCCTTGTAGGTTTGCAGGTAGTTCGTGTCGTTGGTGATGACGACGCGGTTTGCCGCCGACGTGCGGGCATAGTAACCATACGTGCCGTCATCGGCGGTGCCCACCACGCCATCGACGCCAGGATCCACCGCGCTCGTCAACGCTGACGCGTACACGTTGTCTGGGTTGAAGTACGCCTGTGTGTTCTTTTCCTGCCGGTAGGTCACGACCGCGCTGAACTTGGTGTTTGCCATCAACTCGCGATCGACGCCGACGCTGAACTCGTTCGTGTAGGGCCGGCTGAAATTCGGGTCGATCGACGTGGCGATCTGGCCGTTGACGACGACGGCCGAGACGACAGGGGCGCCGCTCTGCTCGCCGAGGTCGAACTTGTGGTTGCCATTCAGATCATTCCACGTGTACGTTTCCGAGTAGTTTGCGTTCGGGTTGACGTTGCTGACGCCGCCGCCGCCGGTCGACAACACGTAGAGGTAGCGTGCGGCCGAGGCCTTCGCAGCCGTCTTGCCGTCGCCGGTGAGGTCCACCACGGCGGCGATACGCGGGCCGAGCGAGTTCCACGACACGATGTTGCGCTGTTCGGGGAAACTGCGCGGCTGCGCGGCGAATCCGCCGATGTTCGCCGCCGCAAACGGCGAGGCCGGGCTGTTCTGCGCCGGCAGGTATCCCTCGAGGTGCTCGTACCGGAGACCGCCGGTCAACGTGAGGCGCTTGACGCTCACGCTGTCCTGCGCGAAGAGCGCGAGTAGGTTGACCGCGGACCTGTCGTTCTGCGGCGTGGCGAACAACGTGACGTTCTGCGGCACGAACGCACCGCTCGCGGTTGTGAAGGTCGTCGTCGCGTTGTCGACGCGCGTGTTCTCGTTGGTTGTCGCGGCGTGCGAGTAATCGAAGCCGAACTTGAGTTCGTGGCGCGCACCGAGCGCGTGATCGACGTAGTAGTTGGCGGTCGCGTTCATCTGGTCGCGATCGCGATGACGGATGGTGTTCGTCGGGAAGTTGCCGTAGACGATGCCGGTCGCGTTGTCGGTCGTCGACTGCTGGTTTCCGCCGTTCTGGTAGGTCGGGAAGAGAATCTTGTTGATCGCTAGGCGCGCGTCGAGGAACAGGTTCTTGCCGATGACCGAGTTCCACAACCCCTGCGCGACGTGGAATCGGTCTTCTTCGTCGCTCGTCGAGTCGATCACGGTGATCGAGGAATTGTTCAGGAGCCGGTTCGGCTTGCTGTAGCGCTGGTACGAATACAAACCGGTGATACGGTTGCGGCTGTTCAACTGCCAAGTCACGTTGCCGAGGCCGTTCGTGATGTTGGTCTGATCAAGGACGACTTGCGAGTTCTGCACCGGGACGTTTTGACCGACGCGCCAGTCGCGATACGTGCCGAAGAAGCGCAGTTTGTCCTGCGTCAGCGGGCCGCCGCCGGCGATGTTCACGTCCGAGACCTTCTTCGCGGTGTTGCTGTCCGGGCGAATGCCGTATTGCTGCAGCGCCGGATTGTGATCGTTGCGCGCTTGCGTGGAATCGCTGAGCCACGTCAGCGTGCCGGTGCCCGCCCAGTGATTGCCGCCGCTCTTGGTCACCATGTTGAGGAACACGCCGCCGGTCGGCACGGTGATGTCGTGCGCGCCGGTCGAGACCTGCACGTCGTCGAGCGAATCGAAGTCGTAGTAGAAGCCGGCGAATCCGATCGCCGCCGGATCGCCGACGTTGACGCCGTTGAGGTACAGGGTGTTCTGCGCCGCGGTCGTGCCGCGCGCGCTGAAGCCGCCCTGCAGCCCGCCCGACGTTCCGGCCACGTCGGGTCGGCTCATGCTGAGGCCCGGTACCTTGGCCTCGAGCAGGCCCCAGAGATCGCGTCCGCCCGGCGTTCCCTGGAGCAGTTCGTTGCTTAGGTTCACGTTGACGTTCGCGCTCGTGGTGTCGACGGTCGGTGAGGTACCGGCGACCGTGACGGTCTCAGCAACGGCAGCGACTTTCATCGAGAAATCGAGCGGCGTGGTTTGCCCGACCAGCACGTCGATGCGTTCACGCACCAGTGTCTGGAATCCACCGAGCTCGAGTTTCACTTGATACGTGCCGGGAGGAAGCGAGGGGAAGCGGTTGACGCCGCCGGCGTCGGTGACTCCAGTCATCGTGCCTGCCACGAGCACCGGGCTGGTGAGCGTGATGGTGACGCCGGGCATCAGCGCGCCCTGTTCGTCGACCGCCCTGACCAGGATGCTGCCCGTCTGGACCTGAGCGCTCGCCGTCGATGCGAAGGCCACGGCCACCAGCACCGCGAAGAGACTGACTATCCGTTTCATGCTGCGATCCTCCTGAAGAGATACTTAGAAAAATCCTGCCCCATGGGCCCCGACACTCTATCAAACGGGTCTTGGTGCGGCCTGGCAATTTCGCACCAAACTCAGCGTGCGACCGCTATCTTCGAAAACTTGGATTGCGGATGTTCATTCGATGCGACTCCATGGACACCCAAGCGTCTGTATACTGCATCCGCTATGAAGAGATTTCTTGTCGCCATCGCACTCGTGCTCACCGTCGGCGCACTCGTGTTCATCGCTCAGGCTGCGCCGCGGCAATCGCCGGCGGACGCCAGCGGCCGGCTCACCATCGAACAGCTGATCGATATCCGGCATCCGTCGAATGCGACCTGGTCTCCGGATGGACGCCACGTCGCGTTCCTGTCGGAACGCGCCGGCATCGCCAACATTTTTGTTGCCGACCTCACCGGCCCGTCCGCGACGCGGGCCACCAACTCGCGCGCGCTCACGCGCTATCCCGATGGGCAGGGCGCCGCCTTCTTCTGGAGCGGCGACAGCCAACGCATCTACTTCCCGCGCCGCGGCGATCTGTGGCAGGTCGCTCTCAATGGCGCTGATCCTGCGGCCGTATGGTCGACACCGCAGACCGAATCGAACATTACGATGTCGCCCGACGCGACGCGCGTGGCGTTCGTTCGGGCGTCGGCCACCTCGGCGCCAACCGCGCCGCCGGCGGCCGGCCGGGGCGGACGCGGCAGCACCGGCGGCGATCTGATGATCCGATCGCTCGCCGACGGCAAGGAATCCGTGGTTGTTCCGGCCGCCAATCACGCGATGGCCGGACTCAGCTGGTCCCCCGACGGCAAGGCCATCGTCTTCATCGACAACGCCCACATCATCCGGCACGAACAGACGCCGCCGTACTCGGGATCGAAGATCATCTACACCATCACGGAGAACGTGCCCGGCGAGACCAAGGTGGTCAACGCGGACGGCACCGGCCTGCGAGCGCTGGCCGCGGGCGGCGGATTCGGCGGACGCCGATGGCTGGACGCCCGTCACTTCTTCGCGGATCGGACCTCGGCCGATTTCAAGCGGCGGACGACGTCGCTGGTGGACATCGCTGGCGGCGAGCCGAAGGTGCTGCACGAAGACGTCGAGGAGAAGTTCTGGAGTATCACCGGCGACGCCAATGCCGGGGCCCAGGCATCTCCGGACGGCAAATGGATCGCCTTCCTCAGCGACCAGGACGGCTGGGATCATCTTTACGTCATGCCGAGCCCGAGTGCTGCGAGCGCGACCTCGTCGGGCGAGCGCAATCAACCGATCCAGATCACGAAGGGCAGGTTCGAAGCGTGGCGGCCGCAATGGTCGCCCGACAGCACGCGGATCGCGTTCGACGCCAACGAACCCGACCACTACGGCGACCGTCATCTCTACGTCGCGACGATCGGATCCGACCCGGCGCGCGCAACCGTTGCCGCCATTACCAGCGGCCGTGGCACCGACATCGGCCCGCAGTGGTCGCCGGATGGCACGCGCCTCGCTTATCAGCACACCGATCCGCATAACTCGGCAGACATCTGGGTCGCCGACGCGAAACCGGCGGCGAAGCCGGCGCGCCTCTCGGACTCGATGCCGGCGGGCATGGATCGATCGCAGTTCGTCGAGCCGGAGAGCGTGAGCTACGCCGGTCCCGACGGACAGAAGGTGCCGGCGTGGCTGTTCGTGCCCAAGGGTCTCGACCGCACCAAGAAGCATCCCGCCATCGTCTGGATCCACGGCGACGGTGTGAACCAGGGCTACGACGGCTGGCACGTGCAGCGCAACTATGCGGTGTACTACAGCTTCCACCAGTACCTGCTGCAGAAGGGCTACGTCGTGATCATGCCCGACTATCGCGGCAGCATCGGCTACGGCAAGGCGTGGCGCGAAGGGGTCTACATGGACGTCGGCGGCAAGGACGCCAAGGACGCCTGGATGGTGACCAACTACCTGAAGACGCTGCCGTACGTCGACATGGAGCGCGTCGGCGTCTGGGGCTTGAGCTACGGCGGCTTCTTCACGCTCATCGCGGTCACCGATCAACCGAGACTGTTCCGCGCCGCGGTCGATGTCGCCGGCGTCGCCGACTACGCGATGTACTACGAAGATCCGTACCATGGTGGGTGGACCGCGAGCCGCATCGGCACGCCAGAACAGAACCCGAAGGTCTACGCCAACGCGTCACCGCTCTCGCACATGGACCGTCTGGAACGGCCACTGCTGGTGCTGCACGGCACCTCGGACGTGAACGTGCCCTACCTGCACTCAGTCCGACTCATCGATGAGCTGCTCAAGAAGGGGAAGGGCGACCTGCTGTCGTTCATGACCTATCCGGGGGAGTTCCACTACTTCACGCGCGAACACGTCCTGCGCGACGCGTGGCATCGGGTCGAGGACTTCTTCGACGCGAACCTGAAGGCCGGCACTGTCGCCTCGCACTGAGGATCGGAAAAACCGCTCCGCAGTTTTTTCTTGAGGGCCGACGCGCCGTACTATACTGATCGCATGCGATGCGCTCCTGCATGCTTCGTCGCTCTGGCGATCGCCGTGCCCGCGTCTGCGCAAACCCGCAGGCCCGCGCCCGCTCGCAAGGCGCCGCCAGCCGCCGCGCTGAAAAAACTCGCTCCGGAGATGAGCTGCCCGGCTCCGCTCGGAGTCGGGGTGAAGACCAAGCTGTCGTTCTGCGAGGTGATGGCAGGCCGCGATCCTGCAGCCGGCGTCATCATCAAGGTGCCTCCGCATCGCGGTGCCGCCACGCTCACGTTCGATTTGCACAACCTGCAAACCTACTCGGAGGAGCAGGTGAAGGCGCACCGGGGCTTCGCGCGCTATACCGCGACGATCGGCGTTCTGACCATGGACAATACGCTGATCAGCCGGGCCGTCGTGCAAAGCGAATTCCGCACTGCCGGCGATCTGGTCGATCGAGTCGGCGGCGGCGCCGGTCCCGCCGGCGTGAAGGCGGTCGCGCCGACCGGCACCGAGTCGATCAGCGTGGCGATTCCCGAAGGCGAGCTGTCGGTCAGTCTGCTCGGTGAGAAGCTCGCCGTCGATCGCATCGACGGTTCCGCGACGTACACGCAGTCCGGGCGTCCGATCGCCGTGGTCAGCAACGTGATGCTGGAATATCGTCCGGGCCCGCCGCCGAGGGCGGCAAAGTCGCCGGTCAAGAAGAAGTAGGGGTCGGCTCAGGGCTACGAGCTCAGGAGGATGCGATGCGCATGGTGCTGTCTCTGCTCTTTGTCATGGCTCCGGTGATGGCGTTGGCGCAGGTCAAGCGCACGAATCCGCCGACCCTGTCCAAACCGACCGGCTACACGCACATCGTCGAAGTGGCCGGGCCGAACCGGACGATCTATATCTCCGGTCAAATCGCGTACGACAAGGGCGGTAACCTGATCGGCGCCGGCGACATGAAAGCGCAGGCCGAGCAGGTGTTCAAGAACCTCGAGTCTGCGTTGACAGCGGCGGGTGCCAAGTTCTCCGACGTCGTGAAGATGAACAGCTACATCACCGACATGTCCAAGGTGCAAGCCGTCCGTGATGTTCGCGCGAAATACTTCAGCGACACGTCCCCGGCGAGCACCTTCGTCGAAGTCAAGGGCCTGGTGCGGCCGGAACTGCTGCTCGAGATCGAGGTCGTCGCGGTGGTGCCGGCGCGCTGACCATGACGAGAGTCGTGGCCGTGCTGGCTGCCGCTGTCGTTGGCGTCTCGTTGACGGCGCAGGCGCCGGCCGTTCCAACGGCCGAACCGCTCGCCCTCGTCAATGCCAGTCTGGTGAACGTGGGCGACGGCAGTGTGGCACCGGGTGCCACCATCGTGCTGCGCAACGGGCGGGTCGAGACGATTGGTTCCGGCGCCGCGCCCGCCGGTCTGCGTACGCTCGACCTGAAGGGCAAATACGTGCTGCCCGGCCTGATTGATGCCCACACGCACGCCGCCGATTTCCCGTCGTTCAAGCGCGCGCTGGAGTCCGGCGTGACGACGATGCGAAGCGCCGGGGTGTCGAACTACGCGGACATCGGCTACCACCAGCTCGTCACGTCTGGTGCGATGGTCGGGCCCGACGTCGTGACCGCGGGGTATCACGTGCGGCCGCACATGGCGCCCGAGGCCTTTCTCGACAATCCGTCCTACGCCGACCTGATGTCCGGAGTCACCACCATCGAGAAGATGCGGCGCGCGGTGCGGATGAACCTGTCCCACGGTGTCGACTGGATCAAGGTGCTGGCCACCGAGCGCGCCGGAACCGCCGACACCGATCCGCGCAAACAGGTCTATACCGAGGACGAGATTCGGGCGATTGTGCAGGAGGCCGCGACGAAAAACGTGCCGGTCGAAGCGCACGCGCATGGCGACGAGGGTGCGATGGCGGCGGTGACCGCCGGCGTGCGAAGCATCGAGCACGGCACCTACCTCTCGGACGCGACGCTCCGGGCGATGAAGACGCGGGGCACCTATCTCGATCCGACCTACACCACGGTCATCGACCTGGCCGAAGCCGGCGGCGACTACGACGTGCCGGCGCTGCGCATCCGGGGCGAACACATGCTGCCGCGCCTGCGCGAGCTGATCGGCCGCGCCCATCGTCTCGGCGTGAAGACGGTCGCCGGCACCGACAGCGCGTATGGACCAAACAGCCTCGTCCGCATCGGCCAGGAAGTCACGCATTTCGTGGAGATGGGCTTCACGCCGCTGGAGGCGATCCAGTCGGCGACGCTGCTCAGCGCCGAGCTGCTTCGACTGGAAAAATCAATCGGTGCCATCGAGGTCGGCTACGAAGCGGACTTGATCGCGGTCGAGCAGAACCCGCTCGAACGGATCGCGGCGCTCCAGGATCCGCTGCTCGTCATCAGCAACGGCCGGATCGGACTGGACCGCCTCAACTTCGGCCGCTAAACGACAACGGGCGCGGCCAGGTTGCCCCAGCCGCGCCGTTGCCTTGTAAATTGTAAATTTGACGAACCCTCTTCCGTTCTGGCATTCTCCCATCGATAGACGATGGGAAAGAGCGACTCGCTCGAATTGCTGCCAGGGACGCTCGAGCTGCTAATCCTCAAGACGCTGGCCGTCGGTACGCAGCACGGCTACGGAATCGCCTCGCGGCTGAAAATTCTCTCTGAGGACGTACTGCAGGTCGGCGAGAGCTCGCTCTACCCCGCGCTGCAGCGGTTATTGCTGAAGGGCTGGGTCAAGGCTGAATGGGGCGCGTCCGAGAACAACCGGCGCGCACGCTACTACACCCTCACTGCCGCCGGCCGAAAGCAGCTGACGGCCGAGCGGCAAGCGTTCGACCAAATCATTCTGGCCATTCACAAGGTGCTCAATGCGTAGGCGAGGATTTGAGGATCTGAGGATTTGAGGATCTGAGGATTTGAGGATCTGCGTAAGTAGAGATTTGAGGATGTGACGCCGTGCGAAGGAGGATGCGACGCCGTGCGAGGGTTGATGAGGCGGATTTGGCGCGCGATTCGTCAGCGGCGGCTTGACGACGAGCTCGTCGAAGAGATGGAGTTCCATCGCGCGATGCTGCAGCGCGAGCTCGAAAGCCGAGGCACCGATCCTGCCGACGCTGTGGTTGCGGCGCGACGTGCGTTCGGCAGTTCAGCGCTCGCTGGCGATCAATCGCGCGATGTCTGGATTGGCGTATGGCTGCAGGACGCCTGGCGCGATCTGCGATTCGGCGCGCGCCTCCTGGCCCGGGAGCGCAGCTTCGCTGCGGTCGCGATTGTCACCCTCGGGCTCGCCATCGGTGTCGACAACACGCTCTTCATCGCGATCAACGCGGCCTGTCTGCGCGGTCTCCCGATTGCGCGCGCCGATCGCGTGCTCATCATCGGCACGAAGGACGCGCGTGAGCGCGACCTCCGGCTTTCGTGGCGCGAATTCGACAAGATGCGGCAAGTGGTGCCCGCCTTCGCTGCTGTTGCGGCCTTCAGCACTGCAGAGATGGCGGTTGCGGAAGAAGGACATGCGCCGGATCGCGAGCTCGGCACGTTCGTGTCGGCCGATGCATTCCGGCTCCTCCGCGAATCGCCGGCGCTCGGCCGGGACTTTACGTCGGAAGACGACGCGCCAGGCGCGGGTGCCGTGGTCATCTTGTCGCACGGCCTCTGGCAGCGTCGCTATGCCGGCGATCCGGCGGCGGTGGGGCGGACCATTCACGTCAACGCGAAGCCTGCGACCGTCATCGGCGTGATGCGCGATCCGTTTCAGTTCCCCGGCAACGCCGAGCTCTGGCTGCCGTTGGTGCAGAACGCTGCGGTGGCGACCAGCCCGGCGCGGACGCTGACCGTGATCGGCCGCCTCACCGACGAAGCCGCCCTGTCGGAGGCGCGCGCCGAACTGAGCGCCGCCGGCTCGGCGCTGGCGCACGACTTCCCCGAAAGCAATCAGGGGATCGGCATGACGGCGGTCCCGATCAACGAGCGCTACATGCAGAAGATCACCGACCCGAGTTGGATGGCGTTCCTCGGGCTCGGCTTGATCGTTGTCCTCATCGCCTGCGCCAACGTGGCCAATCTTCTTCTGATGCGCGCGATGCGGCGCGCGCACGAAATGGCCACGCGCGCTTCGCTCGGCGCGACGCGCTCCCACCTCGTGCGGCAGCTGCTCGTTGAAAGCATGATCATTGCGGCGTCCGGCGGTGTGCTGGGCTGGGTCGTTGCCGTCGCCGGGGAGGGCTGGCTGCAGGGGATGATTCCGGCCGGCACGATTCCGTACTGGAACACCTTCACCATGGATCGGCGCACGCTGCTCTTTCTGTTCGCGGTGTGCGCGGGCACGGCGTTCGCGTTTGGCCTGGTGCCGGCACTCCACGTCGCGCGGGCAGACGTCAATCAGGTGCTGAAATCCGGAGGACGCGGCGGCTCATCCGGCGTGCGCGAGCGCCGATGGACGACGGCGTTCCTCGTGGCGGAGTTCGGGCTGACGCTGATGTTCATGGCAGGTCTGGTCGTCAACCTGCGCGCGATGATCGCTGCACAGCGGGCCGATCTGATCATCAGGACCGAGGGCCGCCTCACGGCGTGGCTCTCACTGCCTCCCACAGAATTGCGCACGCCGGCTCAGCGGCTGAATTTCTACCGTCGGCTCGACGGGCGTGTGCGCGCGGCAACAGGCGTCTCGGCGGTGGCGATGATGACGGCGCTTCCGCTCGGCGGCGGTGCGGCCAAGGAAATCGAAATCGACGGTGTGCCAGCGCCGCCCACCGCGACGCACCCGACGGTGCTCAGCGTCATCGTCAGTCCGCAGGCATTCGAAGTCGTCGGCGTTCCTATTCTGGCGGGACGGGGTTTCGACGAGCGTGACGGCGCCACCGGACCACAGCGGGTCATCGTCAATCAGCGGTTCGTGCAGATGTTTCTCGCCGGGTTGGATCCGATCGGCCGGCGAATCAAGATCGTCGACGCGGCGCGTGCTGTCGCTCCAGGACTCGCGCTGAGCGGTCCGGCACGCGGCGCGTCCGGCGGCAGCGACGCGTTCACCGGAGCGCCGTGGCTGACCATTATCGGCATGGTTCCGTCGGTCCGGCAGCGTGCACCGCTCATTCCCGATCCGGTCGTGTACCTGCCGCTCCAGAGCGCGGCGCCCCCAACCGTGGCCATCGTGATGAAGGGGCCGGGCGATCCCGCCGTGCTCGCGCCCGTGCTTCGCCAGGCGTTGCACGGGGTCGATCCCAATCTCCCGCTCTATCGCGTCATGTCCATGGACCAGGCGCTGGACGAATCGCAATGGGCCTCGCGTGGATCGATCGCGATCAGCCTGGTGATCGTCTGGGTCGCAATCGGCCTGGCGGCGGTCGGTCTCTATGCCGTGACCGCGCATTCAGTGGTTCAGCGATCGCATGAGATCGGCGTGCGCATCGCGCTCGGTGCCGGCACCGTCGATGTCGTGCGCCTGATGGGCCGGCGCGTTTGCCTTCAAGTCGGACTCGGGATCGTGACAGGCATCGCGATCACAACGGCCTGGGAGAGAGCGTTCACGAGCGTCCAGGGCGAATACAACTCCAGCGATCCCGCAAGCCTCGTGGGCGCAGCCGTCATCTTCGCGCTCGTTGCGGCAGTTTCCACATTCGCGCCGCTGAAACGAGCCACACACGTCGACCCCGTGATCGCCTTGAGGTCCCAGTGAGGGACGGGGCTGAAACAATTCGTCCGTCGAGGGCGCGCTGTCATCCGGCAGCGCCGGCGCAGCGACGACATTGCCGGTTATTGCGGCGCGTCACGCTGGATCTGGCGATGGTTCTGAGACACGAATGATGCGGTGGCGGCCGTACAAACGAAAGGCGCCGCCAGGTAGCCCCAGCCGCGCCTAGAACGTCGAACGGCGACCGTCGAACGTCGAACGTCTTGTTACACCACCGGCTTGTGCAGCACTTCCTGCGGCTGCGACGCCTTCTTCTTGCCCCCCAGGCCCTGAATCTGCAGCGTCGGCTGCTCCTTCAGCACGTGCTGGGCATAGAGCTTGGCCATCTCGGCGTTGTGGGCGGCTTCCCTCGCCGCTTCCTCGGGCGTCTTGTGCTTGCGCGCCTGCGCCGCCAGCTTCTCCTCGCGCGCGTTCTTGGCGATGCCCATGTCTTCCATGTCGGTCTGCGCGCCGGCGCGGACCGCCTCTTCGTTCAGCTTCAGGCGGTGCTCGGTCGAACTGAGCGGCACCGACTTGTTGCCGGCGAAGATCTCGTGGCGACCGTGCTCCTCGTACCACTTGGTGAGGGTGGCCGTCATGTGCATCTTCTCGATGATGTTGCGCCAGCCGATGCCGGTGTTGTAAGCGCAGAAGGAAATCTCACCCTGCTGCGTCGCATACGGGATGATGCACATCTCGGTACGGCGGAAGTCGTAGTTGAACAGATCCTGGAACCACATCCCGGCGATGAACAGGAAATTCCACCGGTCCGCCCGCCGCTTCGCGATGTCGTCCATCGTCCGGTCGCCTTCGACCTTGCCGTACTTGCCGCGTTCGGCCGACTTGGTGGCGCCGAAGGTCTTGTCGAACTTCTTGAGCAGGTCGGTCAGCTTGAAGTGTGTCGGCGCATTGAACGAGTCGTAGTTGCGGACCACCGCGAGCGCCATGCCGACGTTCGACCAGAACCGGCTGCGGCCGGCGTCGGTGACCTGCTGGACGTCCTTGGCGAACCGTTCCGCCTTGAGGAACTTGGTGACCGGCACTGCCTCCTTGGTTTCCTTGTCGATCATGATCGCCATGCCGATGCCGCAGTTCGGGTGGCAGCCGCATGTCAGCTGGCCGAATTCCTTCTCGGCGCCGTGGGTGACGTCGGCCCAGTCGGTGAAGCTGCCCATGAACGAAATCGGGAACCAGTCGCGCACCGGCTCGCCAATGCCGGTCTGGTTCTTCACGTCGTGCGCCAGGTGCGACAGCGTGTAGCGCTGCGCGGCGCGGCGCTCCGGCGTGACCTCCTCGTCGCGGCCGGTGAACGACACCGGCTGGAACGACAGAAAGTTGATGGTCTTGGGATTGTCGAGCGCGAACTCGATGATCCGGCCGACCTGCTCGTTGTTGACGCCGTTCACGATGGTGACGACCGGAACGATGTCGACGCCGTTGCTGTGCAGGTTCTCGATCGCGCGCAGCTTGACGTCGAACAGGTTGCCGACCCGACGGTGCGAGTTGGCGGCGTTGCCGATGCCGTCAAACTGCAGGTAGGCGTAGCGAAGGCCGGCTTCGGCCGCTTCCTTCGCGAACTCCGGCCGCTTGGCGAACTCGATGCCGTTGGTCGCGGCCTGGACGCTGTTGTAGCCGACTTTGCGGGCATAGCGGACTGCGTCGAGGAAATAAGGCGAGATGGTCGGCTCGCCGCCGGAGAACTGCACCGACATCTGCCGGCGCGGCTTGATGCTGATCGCGTTGTCCAGCACCATCTTGATGTCTTCCCACGACAGCTCGTGGACGAAGCCGACCTGGTTCGCGTCCATGAAGCACGGGTCGCACATCATGTTGCAGCGGTTGGTCAGGTCGACGGTCAGCACCGAGCCGCGGCCGTGCTGAATCGTGCTGCTGCCGTGGTTGTGGAGCTTCTCGTCGTTGTGCGCCCGGATATCGCGGCCCGGAAACACGTCCTCGAGGTGCTTGAAGAAATCAGTGTCGATCGCCATCACGTCCTCGAAGTGGCCGTGCAGCGGGCAATCCTTCACCATCAGGATCTTGCCGTCGCGCTCGAGGATGGTCGCCTTGATCTCGCCGACTTTCTCTGACAGCAGGTCGTTGACATCCTTCTTGCCGTCGAGAATCGCCTGGCGCGCTTCGCGCGTGCAGGTCGGGCACAGCGAGTCGGTTTCGCGCGGCCAACCGAGCGGCGGCTTGGTCTTCTCGTATGACTTGAGGAGCGGTTTGTCCGACCACTTCGGCGTGAATGACGGCCGTTGGTTGATCTTATTGAAATTGTTGAACACTACCCATGCGCCGTTGGCGGCAATGGAGAGCCCCTTCTCGACGAACTTGATAGGCTTGTGCATGCGTAAATAGTAGAGGACAAACGTCTTAGCAGATTATATTTCCAGGGAACGGGCATTATCGGCCGCGAACGGGCGTACATCGATGTGAATGGTCAATTCCAGACCGATTTTGTCGGATATTGCGCGGGCGATGGCGGGCCGTCAGTCGGATATTGGGTGAGGCGATGGCAGACGGTTTTTGGATATTCCGCCACGTTAGCGGGCGGCTGTTGAATATGGCCCAATACGATGGCGGGACGGGCTGAAGTCAACGACACGTAGGGGACGGCCTTCAGGCCGTCCCCCCTTGACCCTTCGACGACATGCCGGCCACCACGGACGACACGCGGCCACGCTCGACGCGCCGGCCACCCTCGACGACACGCTACCGTTGACGACGCGCTACCGTCGACGACGCGCTACCGTCGACGACGCGCTACTGTCGACGACGCGCCGGCTCCTGTCAACGACACGTAGGGGACGGCCTTCAGGCCGTCCCAACCGTCAATGGCCGTCCCAACGGCCGTTCAAATCCCGAGACGTTGCTTCAACTCGCGCACCCGGTCCCGCGCCACGCTCACCTCGGCCTTCGTGGCGTCTTTCAGCCGTACCAGCACGCCGCCGTCCACCGCCGGGAACAGCTCCTGCACGAACCCGATGTTCACGATCGTGGCGCGGTGGATGCGCGCGAAGCGTCTCGGATCGAGGGCGGTCTCGAGCTCGCTCAGGGTGTAGTCGACGACGTGCTGGCGGCCGTCGAGGACGGCGAACGTGAGCTTGTCTTTCGAAATGAAGTGGCTGACGCGCGCCACGTCCAGCACGGTCGTGCGCTCGCCCACGCGCGAGGCAATCCGTTCGAGCCGCCGGTTCGGCGTCAGCTGAGTCGCCAGTTCACGCGCCAGCGTTCGGACGTCGGGCGCCGGTTGCCCGGCGAAGCGTTCTACCTTGTCGAGCGCCCGCTCGAGGCGTTCCGCTTCGATCGGCTTCATCAGGTAGTCGAGTGAGTTCACGCCAAAGGCGTCGATGGCGTAGCGGTCGTACGCCGTCGTGAACACGACCGCCAGGTTGCGGTTCAGGCGCTCGAGCAGGTCGAAGCCGCTGAGTCCCGGCATCTGTATGTCGAGAAAGAGCACGTCGACCACGTTCGCGCGCAGGAAGATCAGCGCGGCCTCCGGGTCGGTGTCGCTCCCGACGATCTCGACGCGGCCGGTCGCGGTCAGCAATCGCCTCAGCCGTTCAACGGCGAGCCGCTCGTCGTCTACAAGGTATGCGCGCATTTTTGCTCATGGTCCGGCTGAAGCCGGACACTACCGATGCCATACCGATGGACACTACCGATACCATACCGGTGGCCGATGCCATTCGGCCGGCCCCTACCGACGCCGTTCCACCTGGAGGGCCGGGTCTAGCCGGACGATCCGACCCGATTCATCCGTCGTGTCCGCTTCAGCCGGACAATCACCCCGGCACGTCCAGCGTCACGAGGCTACGTCCGGGACGGCTTTCAACCCGCATCGACGCTTGATCGCCGAACAGGATTGTCATCCGCGCCTCGAGCAGCGCGAGGCCGTGACCTGGCGGTCGGATCGCGGCGTCGAACCCGGGCCCGTCGTCCTCCACGACGATCTGGGTGCGACCAGCGGTCGTGCGGGCGCGGACCGCGATCGAGCCACCGTCGCGGCGTGGCGAAACGGCGTACTTGACGCTGTTTTCGACGAGCGTCTGCACGCCCATGCGAGGGACCAGCATCGAGCGGGTGCCCTCACCGAGATCGACGGAGTAGCGCAGTCGATCGCCAAAGCGCACGCGTTCGATGTCGAGATAGGCGCGCACGACGCGCAAGTCCTCATCGAGCGGCACCAGCGGATTCGCGCCGCTGTCGAGCGCCGATCGCAGCAGCGCCGCGAGCTGGCCGGTCATGCGCTCGGCTCCGGCCGGGTCGTCGTGCACGAGCGCAGCAATCGAATTCAGCGTATTGAAGAGAAAATGCGGCTGCACGCGCGATTCGATCGACGCCAGCTGCGCCTCCGCCGCCAGTCGCCGCGCGTCTGCCTCGTCGCGCTCTTTCGTGCGGAGCGCCACGGTGGCATCGTCCAGGCGGCGCTGCAGCAGCTCGATGAGGGTGCCGAAGATGCCGAACACCAGCGTGATGATCGCCGACACCTTCAGCGTGCCGGCCAGATAGCGAACGAACTCCTCGCGGGAGTGCAGGTAACCGATCGCCAGGAGCATCAGCAGCGCCATCGCGCTGCCGATCGCGGACAGCGCGACGAGCACCGCCATCAGGATGGTCCAGTTGAACGGGAACCGCACGCGCCTGAACAGCGTGGGGGCCAACGCCGAGATGGTAATCGCGCACATCGAGCTGATGATCGACGAGAAGAGGAACCCGACGCCCATGATCTCGGCTGCCTTGTGCCACGGCGTGTGCAGCGTCACGCCGTTGAACGCGAAGCCGACGGTCAACGCCGCGGCGGCGTTGATCACGGCCATGCGCGTCCAGAATTTGAGGGAGCAGATCATGAAAGCTCAGTGCTTGTCCTTGGAGGGCGGTCCGGACATCGGCACCTCGATCAGCCCAGGCACCTTCACCGAGGACGGCGCGAACCGGCCGCCGGCCGCGAGCCCGCCGGGCATCGGCGCGTAGAGCTCAATCGCCAGTTGCTTCGTGGCGCTCTTGTAATCGCCGCTCTTCATCGCCGCCGGATCCACGGTGATCGACGCGATCGTCAGAATCGGCCCGGAGTCGTCTTGGATGCCGGCCAGCGGTCCGTCCGGACGCCGCCCGCCGCTGCTGAAGCCGTTCATCAGCTTGCGGTGCACGTCGCTGTTATACCAGTTCAGGACCGCCTGCTTGTTTTCAAACCAGGCGAAGATCACCTGCTTGCCGCTGACCATCTGACCGGCATCGACGCCGAGGACGCCGGGCGTGGCCTTCAGGGCGCCGACGAGATCGGGCAGGCCGCCGGGCGCGGCAGGTGCCTGCGCCGCGACGACCGCCGGGCTGAAGATCGCCGCGGCGAGGACGACAACAGCGCCGAGCTCCCGTAACTGCTTCATACGAACCTCCACGCACACAATACGGGCTGGTGTCGCGCGGGCGTGACATTTGGCGACGAACGGTCGAAAAACGTGGCCGAACCGCACGTGATAGATTCGAAACATGAAACGGCTCTTCATCCCCGGTCTGCTTCTCGTCGCGATGGCGATCCCGACAGCCTTTGCTCAGAACCGTATGGCCTACTCCGTGGTGTCGCCGCACAACGGTCACATCGCGCTGGGCCTGGCGATTCGCAAGCTGAACGTCTCCGGGACGTTCATGCAGGCGCCGGCGCATCCTGACGACGAGACCAACGCGCTGTTTGCGCTGTTCACGCACGGGATGGGCCTCCGCTCGGTCGACGTGCAGAACAACCGCGGCGAGGGCGGACAGAACGAGATCGGCCCCGAGCTGTTTCGCGACATCGGCGTCCTGCGCACCTCGGAGCTGTTGTCGGCGCACCGGATCGACGGCGCCGAGCAGTACTTCACGCGCGCGATCGACTACGGCTATTCGTTCGATCCCGAGGAAGTGATCAACAAGTGGGGGCGCGACGCGATCATCGGCGACTACGTGCGGCTGATTCGCACACTTCGCCCCGACGTCCTGGTCACGATGAACATCCAGGGGCGAGGCGGCGATCGCGCGCACGAGGCCACCACGGTGCTGGTGCGCGAAGCGTATCGCGTGTCCGGCAACCCGGCGATGTATCCCGAGCAGCTACGCGAGGGCTTGCGCCCGTGGCAGGCGCGCAAGCTGTACTTCAACGCCGGCGGCGGCGTGGTCGGCGCTGGCGGCCGTGGCGGTCCTGGCGGCGTGGCGAACCTCGGAGCCAGCACTCCGAACGCCGCGGCCGGCCTGCGCACGCCGAACCCAGGGGCCGGCCGTCAGGCCGGCGTCTCGACCGCGTCCTCCCGGCCGCCGCACATCACGCGCGTGAACACCGCGTTGTACGACGAGCTGCTGGGCCGCACCTACGCCGAGATCGGCGCCGACGCGCACAGCAATCACAAGTGCCAGGGCACTTCGGGCCTGCCGGCGCTTCCCGGCTTTACCACCGGGCGCGGCGGCGGCAGCGGGCAGTACGCGCTCATCGACTCGACCATTCCTGGCCAGATGCAGAAAGACGAACCGGCGCTCTTCGCCGACATCGACATCACGCTGGCCGGGATCGCCCAGTTTGCCGGGGCCCATCCACCCGAAGCGTTGACCAGCGGTCTTGGCGCGGTTGTGGACCAGGCGGTGCGCGCCAAGAAAGCGTTCGACTCTGGCGACGATGCCGGTACGGCCGAACCGATCGAGGCCGGGCTGACGGCGCTGCGTGCGTCGCGCGCGCGGCTTGGATCGATGGGCCTCAGCGACGCCGCGCGCTATGAGATCGATTTCCGTCTTCACAACAAGGAGCGCGACTACCAGGACGCGCTGCTCGCCGCGCACGGCCTGACCTTCGACGCCGTGGCCGACGATGGGCTGGTGGTGGCGGGCGAGCCGGTCGCGCTCTCGCTGCTCGCCGTCAATCGCGGCGGCACCGATGTGAGCATCAGCGACGTGACGGTCGCCGGTCTCGACGGCGCGTCGGCGTGCACGCCAGGCCCGGTCAAGCCCGAGGCGGTCTATACCTGCAGCGCCAGGGCCACCGTGCCGAAGAGCGCACCGCCCACGACGCCCTACTTCACCGACAACTACTGGAAGCAGCCGTCCAATCCGGCGATCAACGTCTTCGCGCCCGGCGTCCCGTTCGGCGTCCCGTTTGCGCCGACGCCGTTCCGGGTGACGTTTCACGTCCGCGCCGGTGGCGCCGACGTCACCAAGGAGCTGCCGATTCAGTTTCGCTACGTCAAGGACATTTACAACGGCGACAAGCGCATGGAGCTGAACGTGGTGCCGGCGTTTTCGGTGAAGGTGACACCGCCGCTCGCGGTGATGCCGGCGCCAGCCGCCGCCGAGAAGGCGGCGCGCGAGGTTCACGTCGCGGTGACCAACGGGACCAAGGGTGCAGCCGACGTCAGCGTCACGCTGGAACTGCCGGCGGGATGGAGTGCGACGCCCGTGACCGTGCCGCTCGCCTTCGAACACGAGGACGAATCGCTGTCCGCGCGCTTCCAGGTGACCGCGCCGGCTCAGGTCAAGGTCGGCAAATACACGATTCACGCCGTGGCGACGTCCACGGCGACCGGAGCGCAGCGCTTCGTCACCGGCTACCAGGAGATCGAGTACCCGCACATCCAGCGCCGGCAGATCATCAAGCCGGCGGAGACCGCGCTCGAGATCGTCGACGTGAAGATCGCGCCCGGGCTCTCGGTCGGCTACGTCAACGGCGTCGGCGACCAGGTGCCGCCGGCGATCGAACAGCTCGGCGCGAAGCTGACCTTCATCGATCAGGACGAGCTCGCCTGGGGCGACCTCTCCAGGTACAGCGTCATCGTCACCGGGGTGCGCGCCTACGAGCGGCGGGCCGATCTCCGCGCCTACAACCGACGGCTGCTCGACTACGCAGCGCAGGGCGGGACGGTGATCGTGCAGTACAACAAGTTCGAGTTCAACCGATCGCAGTATGGTCCGTATCCGGCTTTGGTCAGCGGCAACCGCGTGTCCGACGAGAGCGCGCCGGTCAAGATCCTGGACCCGGCCAATCCGGTATTCAACTACCCGAACAAGGTTGGCCCCGCCACGTGGGCCAACTGGGTGCAGGAGCGCGGACTCTACTTCCTCGGCGAGAAGGATCCGAAATACGTGGACCTTGTGTCGATGAGGGACTCGTTCCAGGACAATCCGGGCGACAAGCTCGGATCGCTGGTGGAAGCGCAGGTCGGCAAGGGACGCTGGCTCTATCTCGGCCTCGCCCTGTGGCGTCAGCTGCCGGCCGGGACGGACGGTGCCTATCAACTGCTGGCGAACCTGCTCAGCCTGCCGAAGGCTCCGTAGCGCAAGATCGGCGGGGCGTGTGGAGGGTGAATACGGCGGGATGGGCGGGACAGGCGGGACGGGCGGGACGGGCGGGACGGGCGGGACGGGCGGGACGGGCGGATGGGCGGATGGGCGGGACGGGCGGATGGAGCGGATATGGCGGGACGGGCGGGATGGACGGATGGGCGGGACGGGCGGGACGGAGCGGATATGCGGGACGGGCTGGGACGGGCGGATGTGTGGGACGGACGGAAGGGCGGGACGGGCGGATGTGCGGGACAGGCGCGATTGGCGGGATGCGTGGGATTGGGGGAACGTAGGGGACGGCCTTTAGGCCGTCCCGAACAACGCTCGCGAACAACAGCCGGGGCACATCGCTTGCGTTCATCTCCTCCATGTCCAGGCGTTCGCATCGGCTCGCAGGGTTCTCCTACATAGGCGTCCACCGGTATTCATTGACATTCTGTTCGCACCGACGTCGAACCCTATTCGTCGATGCTGATGTTGTGGAGGGAGCGCTCGAGCAGATTCTGCGATCCGCAGCGAAAAACACCTTCGCAGTCCTGGCGTACTGCTTCATGCCGGATCACTTGCACCTGCTGGTCGCGGGGCTTTCGGATGATGCCGCGCTGATTGTTTTCGCGAAAGACCTGAAGCAGCGGACGGCCTACCACGTTCCCCGCGAACACGTGACGCCGCTCTGGCAGAAGGGCTACTACGACCGCGTGCTGCGCGACGACGAGGGAACGCTGGCGGTGGCGAAGTATGTCCTCGCAAACCCGGTGCGGAAAGGATTGGTGCGCGAGCCCAGAGACTATCCATTTTCGGGTTCGGCGGTCTGGACGTGGGAGCAACTTCTCGAATTGTGGCAGGCGGATGCAGACGGGCGTCGACCTCGAGGCACGGCCTAAAGGCCGCGCCCTACGTACATGAGCACGGCCTAAAAGGCCGCGCCATACATCGAGGCACTAAAGGCCGAGCCCTACGTACATTGAGTTCTCCGTACGTGAGTTCGTGGGTCGGTTGGAACGACCTGTGAGACGACCGTACGGGACGACCCAAACGGGACGACCGACCGTAGGGAGACCGGACGGGACGGGCGTGGGGACCGGGGACGGCGGCGGGCGTAGGGGACGGCCTTCAGGCCGTCCTGGTCGACGGGCGTGGGGGACGGCGGCGGGCGTAGGGGCGGGTGACGGGCGTAGGGGCGGGTGACGGGCGTAGGGGACGGGTGACGGGCGTAGGGGACGGGCGACGGGCTTAAGGGACGGGTGACGGGCGTAGGCGACGGGGGACGGGCGTAGGCGACGGGGGACGGCGGCGGGCGTAGGGGACGGCCTTCAGGCCGTCTCTGAGTCCCCGAGTCGCCGACCGGGCAAATGCGGCCGGCGTAGAGATCGAGGCACGGCCTGAAGGCCGTGCTCTACCTCCGTGAATCCGACGTACTTAAGGAAGTGCCCTACGTGCGCGCGTCTTACTCGGCGCCGCGTTGGCCCGCACGGCTCCGATCACGAGCCCGCCGTCGGCAGCGGGCCCGTCCGCGCGAGCCCGCGCAAACTCCTAAAGCGCCGTAGGGACGCGGGGGGAGTAAAGGCTGGACCGGCCCTCCTGCCCCTCCCGCGCATCCTGCCTACTGCGTCGCGTACGCGACGTTTTTCTTGCCCATCAGCCATTGATCCATCCAGCCGACGATGTGCTGGAGCCGTTCGACGCGATGCCACGGTTCACCCGAGCGCGAAAGCTCGTGCGTCTCGCGCGGGAAGCGCACCATCACGGTCGGAATCTTCCGGTACTTCAACGCCCGGAACATCATCTCGCCGCCGTCCGCCGGTGGCGTGCGGTAGTCGGCGTCGCCGTTGACCAGCATCAGCGGCGTGGTCACGTTGGCGACGTGGGTGATCGGCGACCGCGCCGCGAAGTCCTGCGGATCCTCCCATGGCGCCTTGCGGAACCAGGTCGGCTGAAACAGCGTGAAGTCGGCGGTGAACCAGAAGCCGTACCAGTCGGCGATGTCGCGCTGCGACACGGCGGCCTTGAAGCGCTGAGTCTGGGTGATCGTCCAATTGGTCAACAAGCCGCCGCCGCTGCCGCCGGTGACGCCGAGACGGTTGGCGTCGACGTAGCCCTTTTTCATGATCTCGTCCACACCGGCCATCAGATCCTTGTAGTCGTCGCCTGGGTAGTGATACTGGATGATGTTGCCGAACTCCTGTCCGTACGAGGTGCTGCCACGCGGGTTGGTGAAGAGGACGACGTAGCCCTTCGCCGCCATCCACTGGAACTCGTGGGTGTAGACGTTGCCGTAGGCGCCGTGCGGACCGCCGTGAATCTCGAGGATCAGCGGATACTTCTTCGTCGCGTCGAAGTCCGGCGGCTTCAGGATCCAGCCCTGAATGTTCTTGCCGTCGAAGCTCTTGTACCAGATCTCTTCCGGTTCGCTTTGCTGGATGTCCTTGAAGAGATCGGCGTTGACGTGGGTGATCTCGTGGACGCCCGCCCGAGAGACCCGCGCTCCATCCGATTGCGAAACGTCGATGACGTCGATATCGCCGATGTTGGTCTGCGTCGATAGGACCGCCGCTATCCTGCCGGCGTCCGTCGTGGCACTGAACGCGGCGACGTCGTGCGCTCCATCGGTCAACGCCTCGATCGCGCCGGTGGCCAGCGTCACCCGCTTCAGGTTCGAATTCCCCTTCTCGGCCGAGACGACGATCAGCGAGCCGCCATCCTTCGACCACACGATCGGGCGGCGGCTGCCGCCGCGCGGCGCCGCCTGATCGCCGCCGATGCCGCCGCCGATGTCGAAGTCATAACTGGCGGTCAGGTTCCGTGGCGTGGCGCGTCCGGCGGTTGATTCCACCACCCACAGGTCCGGCTGGCTATAGGACCGGATCGGCGTGCCGCGCAGCGCGCCGACGAAGGCGATCCGCTTGCCATCGGGCGACACCGAGATGTTGCCGATGCCGCCCTCGATTGCGGCGACCTTCGTCATGGTGCCGCCGGCCGCCGGCACCGCGTAAAGCTCGGGCTCGCGGTCCTCGAAGTACGGCTCGGCCACGCGGATCGACGTGAAGTAAATCGTGGAACCGTCGGGCGACCACTGCATCCCACCTTCGCTGAACTCGCCGTCGGTCACCTGTTTCGGCGGCGTCGCCGCCGCCAGGCTGGTGTTGCGGTGTTCGACCGCGTCCGTTCCCGGCACCGCCACCGTCAAGATATGCGAGTGATGCTCGGTGTCGACGTAGCCGGGATTGCCGTTGGCGCGGTACACCGCGCGGGTCACCACTTCGACGTCGCTCTTGTGTTCGGCCGGTTTCGCATCGGCGGGCGCTCTCGCGTCACCAGGGCCGGTCGATCGGTTGAAGGCGATCCGTGTGCCGTCGGGAGACCACACCGGATTGCTGGCACTGCTCGTCCCCTCGGTCAACGGCCGCGCTTCGCCGCCGTCCATCTGGAGCAGATAAATCTGCGCCGGCTGGGGTTTGCCGTCCTTGTCCACGGACCGGACGAACGCCAGACGCTTCCCATCGGACGACCAGCGCGGCGTGGTGTCGCGCACGCCGGACGTCAACCGGCGCGGCGCCTCGCCGCCGGCAGCTGGAACAGCAAACAACGACGTCTCGTAGCGGTTCTCTTTCTCGTTCACCGTCACGCGCACGAACGCGACCCGGGAGCCGTCCGGGGAGATCTGCGGATCGGCAATCCAGGTGAACTTGAACAGATCCTTCTCGGTGATGAAGCGCTTGCCCTGCGCTCCGGGTGCGGCGGCGGCGACGAGCACGGTCAGTGCGAGGACATAGACCTTCTTCATAGGCGCGATATTATCAATCAATATGTCCGTGCGTGACGTCATCATCATCGGGGCCGGCCCGTCGGGCCTGTCGGCCGCCATCGCCGCCAAACGACGCGATCTCGACTACCAGGTGCTCGAGCAGGGCGTGCTGGTCAACTCGATTTACCGCTTTCCGCCGCAGATGGTGTTTTTCACCACGCCGGAGCTGCTCGAAATCGGCGGACTGCCGTTCGTGTCGCCGTTCGACAAACCGACGCGCGCCGAGGCGCTCAAGTACTACCGCAAGGTGGTCGATTGCTACGATCTGCAGATTGCGTACGGAGAGAAGGTGCTCTCGGTGGAGAGAGGATCAGAAGGGGCGGGAGGGGCAGGAGAGGCGAAAGGGGCAGGACGGGCGACGAGGGCAGGACGGGCGACGAGGGCAGGAGGCGACGGAGCGTTGGAAGACAATGACCACGTGTTTGCGATCGAGACATTGTCGGCGGGAGTGCGGCGCGTGCGGTATGCGCGTCACGTGGTGATGGCGATCGGCTACTACGATCATGCGGTGACGCTCGGCATTCCCGGCGAGGATCTACCGCACGTGCACCACTACTATGGTGAGCCGCATCCCCACTATCGCCAGCGCGTCGTTATCGTCGGCGGTGGGAACTCTGCTGCCGAGTCGGCGCTCGAGATGTTCCGCGCCGGCGCCCACGTCACCATCGTTCACCGCGCGCCAACCTTGAAGTCGACGATCAAGTACTGGGTGCGGCCCGACATCGAGAACCGGATCAAGGAAGGATCGATCGCCGCGCACTTCAGCGCCGTGGTCCGGGAAATCCGCGCCACTTCCATCGTGATTGCGCCGGTCAACGCGCCGCCGCCTCCGCCGCCGCCCCCCGATGTCGCCTTCCCGGCTGACGGGTCAGAGGATTTCAGCGCGCCGGTGCGCCCTGCACCCTCCGGGGAACTGGAGATTCCGGCCGATGTGGTCTACCTGCTGACCGGCTATCGCGCCGACGCGGCGTTGCTCAAACAGGCCGGCGTGGCGCTCAACGATCGCGATGCGCCGGTCCACAACCCGGAAACGTTCGAGACCAATGTATCGGGACTCTTCGTGGCCGGCGGCGCCATCGCCGGGGTCGATACCGGCACCATCTTCATCGAAAACGGCCGTTTCCACGGTGAGAAGATCATCCAAGTAATTGCAGGTCGTGACAAGATGTGACGATTTCGTAAAAAAAACTGCCGTTGATGTCAGCCCGCACGCACTAGAATACGCGCCAGTCCGTTCCCCGGGGAGGCCGTTGATGCGTCGCAAGCTGGCCGCGATCGTGGTGCTGGGTCTCGTGATTGCGCTCAAAGGGGCGCCTGCGCCGCCAGCAGCGCACATCGATGTCACGGTTCATGAGGGGACGTCGATGTCGGTCGCGGTCGCACCCGACGGCCGGACGCTCGCCGTCGATCTGCAAGGCAGCATCTGGACGCTACCCTCCGCCGGCGGCACTGCGAAGCGCATCACCGACGTCTTCAACGACGCCCGCCAGCCGACGTTCTCCCCTGATGGCAAATGGATCGCGTTCTTCGCCTACCGCGACGGCGGCTACGACCTGTGGGCGATTGCGCCGGACGGATCGAACCAGCACAAGTTGACCTGGGGCGCCTTCGACGATCGTGAACCGATGTGGTCGCACGACGGCACGCGCGTCGCCTTCTCGTCCGATCGCGGCGACCCGCTCGGCAGCGACTACAACATCTGGACGCTCGACATGCGGAGCGGCGAGATCCGCCAGCTCACGAAGAATCCCGCCGACGACTACATGCCGACGTGGTCGCCCGACGACACCGAAGTCGCGTTCGCGTCGACGCGCGGCGATGGGCGGTCGGTGTGGGCGGTGAAGGTGGCCGATGGCACCGAGCGCATGGTGGCCAGCGCGGCGGGCCGCGTCGACGCTCCGTCGTGGGGCGCCGGCGGACAATTGCTCTATCACGTGACCACGGGTGGCGGGCGCGGCGGCAGCGGCGGCGGGCCCGAGACCTCGCGCTACGAGCTCGGCGGCAAGATCATTACCGGCGATGAAAACGTCTTCGCATTCCGCGCCGCGTGGGCGGGCCCCAGGGACTTCTACTACGTCTCCGACGGTAAGATCCGCAAGCGCAGCGCGGACGGTGGTGCGCCGCAGACCGTCGAGTTCAGCGCGACCCTGCAGGTCATCCGGGCAGCCACCACGTATACGCGCCACCGCCGCGACTTCACGTCAATCGCCCCGCGTCGCGTACTCGGGGTCGTCTCCCCCAAGATCTCCCCGGACGGCAAGCAGATCGCCTTTGCCGCGCTCGGTGACATCTATGTGATGCCGGTCGGCGGCAAACCGGTGAACCTCACCAAGGATGCCGCGCTCGATACCGAGCCCGCGTGGTCGCCGGACGGATCACAGCTCGCCTACTCCTCCGACAAGGACAGCGAGCACCTGCAGCTCTGGCTGCGCGACATGAAGTCGGGCCGCAGCCGCCGCCTCACCGAGCTGACCACGCAGCCGCAGGGCGCGGCGTGGTCGCCGGACGGGACGCGGATTGCGTTCTTCAACGTCGACGGCATGTGGCGCGTGGCGCAGATGTCGGTCATCGACGTCGCGACCGGTAAAGTGACCAAGGTCCACGATACGCTGCCGCAGCCGGGCGCTCCGGCGTGGTCGCCCGACGGCAAGCGCCTCGCGATTGCCGGCATCGCGCCGATGACCAAGCGCTTCCGTGAGGGCACGAACCAGATCCTCACCATGTCGTCGACCGCTCTGAACGACGACAAGTGGTTCGCGCCTCAGCCGCTGATGTCGATCGACTCGCGCGGCGGCTGCGGACCGGCCTGGTCGCCCGATGGCACCAAGATGGCCGCGATCTATGAGGGCGTGCTGGCGGTGTGGCCGGTGTCGGCAGCCGGCGAGCCGCTCGGCCCGCCCCGCCGCGTCACCAACGAGAGCGCGCACGCGCCGAGCTGGGTGGGCGACTCGCGGCGCATCCTTTACCAGGCGATGGACAAGCTGCGCATCGTCGACATCGAGACCGGCGACGTCCGCACCGTGCCGTTCGACCTGAAGTACACGCCGGCCATCCCGACCACCCGCATGGTTGTCCACGCGGGGAAGCTGGTCGACATGAAGAGCGCCGCTTCACGCGCCGACGTCGACATCGTCATCGTCGGCAACAAGATCAGCAGCGTCGTGCCGCACGCCGCCGCCAACCATACCGGCCAGGTGGTCGACGCCTCGAACCTGACAGTGATGCCAGGGCTGATCGAGTTCCACTCGCACCTGCAGCCCGACTTCGGCGAATCGGCCGGCCGGGCGTGGCTCGCCTTCGGCATCACCACCATCCGCAGTCCGGGTAACACCCCGTACGAGCCGGTCGAGGAGCGCGAGGCCAGCGAAGCCAACGTCAGAATCGGCCCCCGTGTCTACGGCACCGGCAACCTGATGGAGTGGCAGCGCGTGTACTACAAGATGGGCATCGCCATCTCCAGCGTGGCGCATTTCGAGATGGAGCTCCAGCGCGCCAAGGTGCTGCAGTACGACCTGCTCAAGAGTTACGTGCGCCTGCCCGATCTTCAGCAGAAGCGCATGGTCGAGTTCGCGCACAGTATCGGCATCCCGGTCGCGACGCACGAAATCTACCCGGCGGCCTTCGTCGGCGTCGACAACACCGAGCACACCTCCGCCACCAGCCGTCGCGGCTATTCGCCGAAGATGGCGACCATGCAGCGCAGCTACGAGGACGTGATTCAGCTGTTCGGCAAGAGCGGCCGCTACCTGACGCCGACCATGTTCGGCGCGGGGCGGCGGGTGTTCGAGAAGGACCCCGGCCTGAAGGACGACCCGCGCTTCAAGCTGTACCCGGAATGGATGCAGCAGCAGACGGCGCAGATGGCCAACCTCAGGGCGCCGAACCTGGGCATCGATCCGGCCGGTAACGGCAAGATGGTGATGGACGTGATGCACGCCGGTGGCGTGATCGTCGCCGGCACCGATACGCCCAACGCCGTCAACCTGCACGGAGAGATCGCGGCCTATGTGGCCGCCGGTATGACGCCGTTCGAAGCCCTGCAGGCGGCGACGGTGAATCCGGCTCGAGCGCTCGCGCTCGACGCCGGGACGATCGAACCCGGGAAACTCGCCGATCTGGTCATCGTCGACGGCGATCCGCTGGTGAACGTCGGCAACGCCCACAAGGTGCACCGGGTCATCGCCAATGGCCGCCTCTACGACCTGGAGCAGTTGATCCATCCCGGAACATCGACGAAACCGTCGACTCAAGCCGCTCGTTAACCTCGAAGGAGGGTGCCCCGTGAGTAGGTTGCGCATCGTGGTCCTCGTCGCTCTTGCGTCCCTCGTCGGCTCCGTCGCCCACGCCCAGCAGGCCTCGATCGTCGGCACCGCGATGGACGAATCGAAAGCGGTGCTGCCTGGCGTCAACGTTACGGCCACCGATCAGGAGGCCGGCCGCGCGCAAGTGGCGGTGACCAATGAAAAAGGGGAATACCGGCTGCAAAACCTGCCGGCCGGCAAGTACACGCTGCAGGCGGAGCTATCGGGGTTTGCGACCGTGATGTTCAAGGATGTCGAGCTGCTGGTCGGGCAGAACGCCACCATCCCGTTCACGATGAAGCTGGCACAGGTCAGCGAGACGCTCACCGTCATCGGTGAGACGCCGCTGGTGGACACCACCTCCTCGCAGGTCGCCGGCAACGTCGACCGGCGCCAGATGGAGCAGCTGCCGCTGCAGGGGCGCAACTGGATGGAGCTCTCGAAGCTCGTGAAGGGTGTCACTGCCAACGACATCGGCAACAGCATCGGCAGCGGCGCCGCGATGGACGATCTGTGGCAGCTCAATCTCGACGGCCAGCAGATCACGCAGAAGGTGGCCGGGTCCGGCTTCGGCCAGCCGCGCTTCAGTCGCGAGGCGATCGCCGAGTTCCAGATTGTGACCAACATGTTCGACATCACCCAGGGCCGTTCGGCCGGCATGGAGATCCAGGCGATCTCCAAATCGGGCACCAACAATCTGAGCGGCAGCGCCTACGGTTACTTCCGGAACGACTCTTTCAACTCGCCGGATCTCGTCGCGAAAAAAGTGCTGCCGTACGCCAACCAGCAGGTAGGCGCGACGCTGGGTGGCCCGATCGTGAAGGACAAGGTCCATTACTTCGCCTCCTACGAGTACGAGCGCGAGCCGGGGACGATTTTCTCCAACCCCTCGTCACTGCCGACCGAGAGCTTCAGCATTCCCTACAAGAATGGGCAGAAGAGCTTCCTGGTGCGCGTGGACGATCAGCTGTCATTGAACAATCGTCTGTCGATCCGCGGATCGCGCTGGGACTGGGAGAACCCGGAGGTGCTCGGGGCGGGCGGCCACCCGTCGGCCGCCTCGGACCAGACCAAGGACGCGACCAATATCCTCGGCACCTGGTCGCGGGTGATGGCGGGCGGCAACCGGATCCTCGAGGTCAAGGGCGGCTTCAATGGCTTCCACTGGACCAACGCCCCGCAGCCCGAACTCATCGGCACGCGCGAGTACCGCGTACCCGGACTCACTTTCGGGGCGCCGTACAACTATCCACAGACGCTCAACCAGAGCAACTGGACCGGCCGCGTCGACTTCAGCCTGCACAAGTCGAAGCACGACCTGAAGGCCGGGCTCGAGTACATCCACGTGCACGATTTCGGTCCGTGGTACATCCAGCGCGAAGGCTTTTTCACGTTCAACGGCGCGCCGTCGAACCTGGCGGCCGTGATTCCGCAGGACGCGGCGCTCAATCCGTCGGCGTGGAACCTGGCGCCGCTCAACTCGCTGGCGCGCGACTTCCAGGTGAACTTCAATCAGGGCGATTGGACGATTGACGCGCCGCGCCCGACCTACGCGCTGTGGATCGGCGACAACTGGCGCCCGGGCGCGAACCTCACCGTCAATCTGGGACTGCGGTGGGACGCCGACCCGAACGTGGCCTCGCCGCCCAACATCCGCACCAACGACATTCTGATCAACAGCGGGATTCCCGCATCGTATGGACACCAGCTCCAGGGGCTCAACGACTACGGCTACAAGTCGGGCATCCGCGACTGGACCAATATCGCACCGCGCGGCGGCTTCACCTACAACGTCAACGGCAGGAACGATCTCGTCATCCGCGGCGGATCCGGACTCTACTTCGCCTCACCGGTGTCGAACGTCACGTTCAGTCCGCAGTTCTACAGTCAGCTGGTATCGGCGACCTTCGTCAACAACGGCCGCGCCGACTTCATCACCAACCCGACCAACGGTGTCACCGCGGAGCAGATCTTCGCCGGGACGGTGCCGACCCCGGCGCAAACGGTGCGTACCATTGCACCGGACTTCAAATCGCCATACACGTGGCAGAGCAGCATCGGATTCCAGAAGCAGATCAACGCGGTGACCGGCTTCGACGTCGATCTGACCCACTGGAACGAGTATCGTGACACGCGCACCATCGACGCCAACCTCCGGTACAACCCGGCGACCGGCTACAACCTGGCCAACGGGTCGGCGCCAATCCGTCCCAACCCGGCCTACGCCGGCGTGTTCCAGTTCACCTCGGACGGCCGGCGCGAGCAGACCGCGATCGCGTCCAGCCTGACGCGCCGGATCAAGAATCATTTCCAGGCGGGCGTCACCTATACCGTGATGCTGGAGATGAAAGACAACGGCACCATCGGCTACGGGACGCAGCCGGCGAACAATCCCTTCGACTACCTCGACGGCGAGTGGGCGACCTCGAACGACTTCCAGCGCAACACGGTCAGGATGTGGGGGCTGGTGCAGATGCCGTGGGGCTTCAACGCCAGCCTCACGTATTTCTACGGGTCGGGCAACAGGTTCTCCGACAGCATTGCCACGGCGCCGTATGGCAAGCCCGGCACAAACCGGTTGAACCTGACCGCCACCGGCGCTCCCTCTGCGGCCATCGTCATCCCTGCGGCGGTGCTGGATCGCTGGAACGGACCGGCGGTGATCAACTCCGGCGACGTGATCCCGCGGAACGCGCTCGAGGGCCTGCCGCTGCACAAAGTCGACCTGCACATCACCAAGGATGTGAAGATCGCCGGCACGGCGAAGGTGCAGCTGGTGGCCGAAGTCTTCAACCTCTTCAACCATGGCAACTTCGGCAGCTACAACACCTCGTTGAATCCGACCAACACGGCCACGACCGCCTTGTTCGGCACGCCGAACCAGAACACCGGCACGGCCTACGTCTCGCGTCAGGCGCAGCTCGGGTTCAAGGTGCAGTTCTGAAAGGGGCAGGAAGGCAGGAGGGGCAGGAAGGGCGGGAGGGGCAGGAGGGGCAGGAAGGGCAGGAAGGGCGGTAAGGGGCAGGAAGGGCGGGAGGGGCAGGACGGGCGGGTCCGTCCCTCCCTTCCGCCCGTCCCGCCCATCCCGCCGTGCGTGTGATAGCGTTCGGCCTTCCCCTGGGAGGCCTCGATGGTGTTGCGCCGCTCCGTTTCTCTTGCCGTGCTGCTCATGTGTGTCTGCCTCGCCGCGGCGCTCCGCGCGCAGGCGCCAGACGCTTACGCGGCGCTCAAGTTTCGCTACATCGGGCCGGTCGGCAATCGGATCATCGCCGTCGCTGGTGTGCCCGGTGACGTGAACGTGTACTACGTCGGCGCCGCCTCGGGTGGGATCTTCAAGACCACCGACGGCGGCGCGCACTGGGCAGCCATCTTCGACGATCAGACAGTATCCTCGGTCGGATCGCTGGCCGTCGCGCCGTCGGATTCCAACGTGATCTGGGCCGGCACCGGCGAGGCGTTCATTCGCAGCAACATCTCGATCGGCAATGGCATCTATCGGTCGACCGACGCCGGCCGAACCTGGGAGCGGCGGGGCCTCGACCGCACCGGTCGCATCGGCCGCATCGTCGTCGATCCCAGGAATCCCGACGTCGTGCTTGGCTGCGCGCTGGGTCATGCCTACGGGCCCCAGCAGGAGCGTGGCGTGTTTCGCACCGCCGACGGCGGCCAGACCTGGCAGCGCACGCTCTTCGTCGACGACAACACTGGCTGTTCCGACATCGCCATCGATGCGCACAATCCGCGCATCCTGTTCGCCGGCATGTGGCAGGTCGAAATTCACACCTGGGGACGGATCAGCGGCGGCGCCGGCAGCGGCCTGTACAAGTCGGTCGACGGTGGGCTCACCTGGACGCGTCTGGTCGATCGCGGGCTACCCAAGCCGCCGGTCGGAAAGATCTCGGCGCAGGTCGCGCCCGGCAATTCCAGCCGCGTCTACGCGCTGATCGAGACCGGCGATGGTCTGCCCGGCACCGATGGCACGCCGACTCAGAGCGGATCGCTCTGGCGCAGCGAGGATAGCGGCGAGCACTGGGAACTGATCAGTTCGGATCGGCGCCTGCGCGGTCGCACCCACTATTACACGCGCTTCGCGATCGAGCCGGACAACGAGAACGAGGCGTATTTCCTGTCGGCGGAATTCACCAAGACGCTCGACGGCGGCAAGACCAGCATCGATCTGGCCGGCCACCTCGCGCCGACTGGCGATAACCACGACATGTGGATCGATCCGACCGACGGCGATCGGTTCATCGTCGCGCACGATGACGGCCTCAGCATCTCGGTCAACCGGGGCAGGAGCTGGCACCAGATTCAGCTGCCGGTCGCGCAGATGTATCACGTCGCGACCGACAATCAGATTCCGTACAACGTCTACGGCAACCGTCAGGATGGCCCGTCAACGCGCGGTCCAAGCAACAGCCGTCTCGCGAAGCAGTCCGACGAGGACATTGCCGCGCCGATTCCCCGCGGCATGTGGCACTCGGTCGCCGGCGGCGAGAGTGGCTGGGCGATACCCGATCCGGTCGACAACAACATCGTGTGGGCGAGTGGCACCGGCTACGGCAGCGTCGGCGGCACGGTCGAGCGCTTCGACGAGCGGACGCGCCAGGCGCGCGAGGTCGAGATCTGGCCGGTGTCGACGATCGGCACGCCCGCCGGCGACGTGAAGTACCGCTTCAACTGGACATTCCCGCTGGCGATTTCGCCGCACGATCACGACACGATTTACGCCGGATCGCAGCACGTGCACCGCACCAGCGACGGCGGCCAGACCTGGCAGGTCATCAGTCCCGACCTGACGCTCAACGACCGCAGCCGTCAACAGCGATCGGGCGGCCTGACGCCGGACAACGTCGGCGTCGAGTACGCCGGGACGGTGTTCGCCATCGCGGAGTCGTCTCGCGAAAAAGGCGTGATCTGGGCCGGGACCAACGATGGACAGCTGCAGGTAACGCGCGATGCCGGCGGTCACTGGACCAACGTGACCGCGAACATTCCGGGCCTGCCGGCGTGGGGCACGGTGAGCAACATCGAGCCGTCCCGCTTCGACAGCGGCGCCGCCTACGTCACCTTCGATCTGCACCAGGCGAACAATCGCGATCCGTTCGTGTTCAAGACCTCCGACTATGGCCGGACGTGGCGGTCGGTCGCCGGCGACATCCCGAAGAGCGTATTCAGTTACGCGCATTGCGTACGGGAGGATCCGCTCAAGCGGGGCCTGCTCTATCTGGGCACCGAGAACGCCTTGTATTTCTCTCCCGACGATGGCCAGCATTGGCTGCCGCTGCAATCGGGCCTGCCGCACGCGCCGGTGCACTGGCTTACGATCCAGGAGCATTTCAACGATCTGGTCGTCGCCACTTACGGTCGCGGCTTCTACATCCTCGACGACATCACGCCGCTGCGGACGTTGACGCCGGACACGCTGAATGACGTCGCTCACCTTTTTCCGCCGCGGCCGACCTACCGGTTTCGCACCATCACCGATCCGATGGCCATGCCGGACGATGCCGCCGAGGGCCGCAATGCGCCGTACGGCGCGGCCATCACCTTTGCACTGAAGTCGGCGCCCCTCGACGAGGCGCGCGCTGCCGTCAAGCTGGTCATCAGCGACGCGGCGGGAAAGGTGGTGCGAACGCTGCCGGTAGGCAAGGATGTGACGGCGGGTGTCAACCGCGTCTGGTGGGACCTGCGCACCGACGATACCCAGGCGATCACGCTGCGGACCAGCCCGCAGCATGCGTCTGATTTCCGGCTCGGCCCGGACGGCACCCGCAAGTTCCCGACCGGCGGCCCGCTGTCGGTGCTGGTGCCGCCGGGCACCTACTCGATCAAGCTCGTCGCCGCCGGCGTCGAGCGGGTCGAGCCGATCGTCGTTCGCAAGGATCCCAATACCGCCGGCACCGAGGCGGACATCGCCGCGCAAACCAAGGTCCTGCTCCAGATTCGGGACAACGTCAACGTGGCCGCGAAAGCGATCAACGATGCCGAACTGGTCCGGGCGCAGCTGATCGCCCTGCACACCGTCATCGGCGACGGCGACACGCAGAAGGCGGTGCTGAAGGCGGCCGCCGACCTCGACGCCAAGATCGCTGACGTCGAATCGCGCCTGTTCAACCTCACCTCTACGGGCCGGGGGCAGGACATGCTCCGGACGCCCAGCCAGATGATGGAGAAGCTGAGTCACCTCGCCGATGTGGTCTCGTACGCCGACTTCGCCCCGACTGATTCCCAGATCGAAGTGAACGGTTTGTTGACCCAGCAGCTCGCGCACGATCAGGAGCAGATTGCCGGCCTGCTCGCCAGGGACGTCGCCGTGTTCAACTCGCTGCTGCGCGACCGGCAGCTGGGCGCGGTGATCGTACCGCCGCGCTGACCGGCGAAGGAGATCCTGATGCGCATGCCATCGTTGCTGGTCGTCGTTGCTGCCGCGCCGCTGACTCTGGGTGCGACCATGCGAGCGCAGCCGCCGGTCCCCGCGGGTCAGGTGATTATGGTGAAAGCCGCCCGCCTGATCGACGGGCGCGGCGGTGCGCCGGTCGCGCCGGCGATGGTTCGGGTGGAGGGCGATCGGATTGCGGCGGTTGGCGCGGCGCTGGCGATTCCATCAGGCGCGCGGGTGATCGACCTCGGATCGGCGACGCTGCTGCCCGGCCTGATCGACCTTCACACCCATCTCACCGGCGAGCGGAGCATCCACTGGGAAGACGTCCTGACCAAGACCACGCCCGGGCACGACGCGCTCTGGGGCGCGCGCAACGCGCTGGTCACGCTGCGGGCGGGCTTTACGACGGTCCGCGACATGGGGCCGACCTGGCCCTTCGTCGATGTCGACCTGCGCGACGCCATCGACGCCGGCGCCGTGCCCGGGCCGCGCATGATGGTGGCGGGCAATTACGTCTCTTCGACCGGCGGCGCCGGCGACGCGCGGCAGTTCTCGATCTACGTCGACGTCCCGCTGGTGAGGAATCTTGCCGACGGCCCTGACGAGGTCGTCAAGGCCGTGCGCACGAACCTGAAGAATCGCGCGGATTTCATCAAGATCCTGGCGACCGGTGCGGTGCTCTCGAAAGGCATCTCCCCGGGCGCGCAGCAGTACTCCGACGCCGAGATCCAGGCGGCGGTCACCGAAGCGGCGCGCTGGGGCCGGCAGGTGGCGTCGCATGCGCACGGCGCCAGCGGCATCATCGCCTCGATCAAGGCCGGGGTGCGCACGGTGGATCATGGCTCGTTCCTGAACGACGAGGCGATCGCGCTGCTGAAGGCGTCGAACCGCCGGGTGTTCTACGTGCCGACGCTCTACACCGCGGTGGCGATTGAGAACGAAGGCGCCGCCAACCACATCCCGGAAGCCGAGCGCGAGCGCAATCGGGCGATCCGGGACACCGAGTACGGCGGGTTCAAGCGCGCGCTCGCGGCGGGACTCCCGATTGGCTTTGGCACCGATGCGATGGTCATCGAGCACGGCACCAACGCCAGGGAGTGCGAGGTGCGTCACCAGCTCGGCGAGTCGCCGATGGCGTGCATCGTCGCCGCCACCAGCTTGAATGCCGAGATCATGGGCTGGGCGGACCGTGTGGGCAGCGTCGAAACCGGAAAATTCGCCGACTTCGTCGCGACGCCTGGTGATCCGCTGCTGGACATCACCGAGCTGCAGAAGGTCGGCTTCGTGATGAAGGGCGGTCAGGTTGTCCGCGACGAGCTCGCCAGAAAGTAGGCTGGGAAAGGACGTTGGCCATTCAGGAGTTCGATTCCACCACTCGATGTAGTGCCCGGCTTCAGCCGGACCAACATGCTGCCAGCGGCGTGAGCCTGGCGTCGCTGCGACTCCGGTAGTGTCCGGCTTCAGCCGGACCAACACGCTGCCAGCGGCGTGAGCCTGGCGTCGCCGCGACTCTGGTAGTGTCCGGCTTCAGCCGGACCAACACGCTGGAGTGAAGGCTGAGGGCTGGAGCGCCGCGGCGGGGCCTGTCCGCGAACAGCCCACTCCGGTGCTCGGCGAAACGCCGCTCGCATCACCGCTAAAACGCCTGCGCGCCGGAGCGGGCGCCGGTTCGCGGCCACCCGCGAGCGGCGCCAAACATGGCGGCGGTTCACGCGATCCTCAGTCGGCATTGTGGTAGTGTCCGGCTTCAGCCTGACCCGCGGCCTGGCGTGCACGGTGAACACCGCGATGGCGCCGCGAGGCGGCGGAGAATGACCGACGGCTCCGGCTGAAGCGGTAACAGTACGCGAACGTACATCTGAGCTGTGAGCTTTTTCATGGGCACGCCACGTACGCCGAAACAACGATGGAAAGAAGGGCTTCGCTTCCTCGGTTGAGGAGATCGTCGCCGGCTTCCTGCATCGACTCGACAACCGCGGGGCAGCGCAGCCGGCCACTTCTTCGGCAAGCGGACGCGCGCCTGATCGACCAGCGCTCGGGTCTCCGTGTCGATCATCCGCCGATAGCGCTTACCATCGCCACAGACGCCTAGGGTGACCAGGACCGGATCCGGCTCGCGCCGCTTGCCAATCCGGACCTTCGGCCGCCGAGCACCGGAGTGGGCTGTTCGCGGCCAGGCCCGCCTCGCTGGCAAGGGATGTGAGGCTCCTGCTGAAGCCGGACACGACCCAGCGCAGAAACAATCGCCTGAGCCCTGGTGTACAAGATCGCAGAATCACCGTCAATTCTGGGTCTTGGTCGGCGTCGCGATCGGTGACCCGTTTTTCCCAGCAAAGTTATAGATGATCGTCGCCGCGGCCTTTTCCGCACCCGCCATGCCGTACACTTTGCCGGCGCCTTCGATCACGTCAGTACTCGTTGGCAGCGTGGGCGTTGCCGCCGTGTCCCGCGCCGCCGATCCCGATCGGCATCGACACCGGCGCCACGCGCTGTCCCACTTCCTGGTTCGAAAACAGATAGGACGGCCAGTAGCCGCCGAGAATCGATGAGTAATCGGCCGGCTTCCCGTGCGGGATATCGAAGATCTCGTAGGTCGTGTTCATCGCCCGGCCGATGTCGGTGTCGTACAACATCTTCGACCACGGCACATCGCCGACGATCTTCAACTCGACGTCCTTGTAGCCGTTGCGATCGAGCTGCTCGCGGATGCGTTTGACGATCTCGAGGCCGTTCATCCTGGGGACGTAGCGGATGTTGTGCTTCGACGTGATCTTGTTGGGGAGAATGGCGCCGGCCCCGCCCGCGTACATGTTGCCGCCCCAGATGCCGTCGAGATTGAACGAGATGCCGTACTGCTGCATCTTGAGCATGGTGAACGGATCGTCGGAGATGAAGCGGGCGACGCCGATGTTCTCGGCGGCCACTTTCATGTCGACCTTCTCGGCCTCCTTCCTGAGCCGGTCCGACTCCACCTTCGAGAGCGGCTGGATGCCGTCGGTGAATCCCTTGACCAGCGGGGTGTTGCCGTCGTCGGACACCAGCGAGGCGAGCATCTTCATGTGGCGCCACGCCGGGCTGTCAACGCCGCGTTTGTTCGAGCCGTGGATGTCGGACTGCACCGGGCCGCGTCCCCACGACTTGCCGCTCGTGGTCAGCTCGAAGTACACGCAGCCTTCCGATCCGCCGCCGACGCCGGCGCCGCCGCTCGGCGCCTGATCCCCGCCCTCGCCGATCAGGGCATCGATGTTCTTGAGCAGATCCGGATGATCCGTGACGAACTTGCGCAGTCCGATGTCCATCCGCTCTTCGTCGCCCTCCGCCACGAAGATCAGGTTGACCGGCATCGAACCGGTCACCGCCTGGATCGACATGAGGGCGTTCCAGTAGGCGAGCTCAGGGCCCTTCGAATTGGACGTGCCGCGGCCGATCATCACCTTCTTGAAAGGCGGCTGCTCGACCAGACGCGCCTCGAACGGCGGCTGGGCCCACGCGTCGGGCTGGGTGACCGGCATGGTGTCGTACTGCCAGTAGATCGCGATCGTCCGCGGCGCGCCGTAGTCGCACTTGGCGTAGACGACCGGATTGCCCGGGGCGCCCCACTCGGTGATGCCGACGTCGTAGACGCGCGCCGTCTGGCAGCCGAGCTGTTCGAAAAAGCCCTTCACCATCTCGGCCGATTCGGGAATGCCCTCGCCGCTGTTGGAGATGCTGGGCTGGCGGACCCACTTCTGCAGGTTCTCGACGTGTTCGTCGATGTGCTCGTCGATGTAGCCGTACACCTTCTTCAGCTCGTCCGAGACCTTGCTCAGATCGGGCTTGATCGTTTCGTCTCCGGCTGGTCGAATCGCCAGCCTGGGCTTCTTCGCCGCCGCCGGTGTGGCGGCCACTTGTGGCTGCGCCGACCCTCGCGAGCAGCCGGTCGAGAACAGGGCGGCGCACGCCGCCAGCGCGATCCATCGCATCACAGACACTCCCTTGGAACGGCCTTCAGCCATTGCTACTTGTCGAGATCCTCGATCCGCGCCGCGCTCGGGGCGCGTTCGCGCCGCAGCCGCGTCGAGACCTGCTCGACTTCACGCATCACACGCAGAAAGTTCCCGCCGATGATCTTGGTCACCTGCGCGTCGCTGTAGCCGCGGCGCAGGAGCTCCGCAGTGAGATAGGGATAGCGCGACACGTCTTCCAGCCCGGTTGGATGATTGCTCAGCGATCCGAAGTCGGCGCCGTAGCCGACGTGATCAATGCCGGCGACCTTGACGATGTGGTCGATGTGATCGGCGACCTGCGCGAGCGTGCCCGGCTCCATCTCGATCATCGCCTTCTCGAGCCAGGCGAGATACTCCGCTGACGCCCGCTGGGGATCAGCGGGATACTTCGCCAAATAGTCGCGCTCCCTCTCCAGGAAACCGGCCGCCTGCCGGGCGGCGCGCTGCGTGACGAACCCCGGGAAGATGTTGACCATCACCACGCCGCCGTTCTTCGCGGTCAGCGCGAGGATCTCGTCCGGCACGTTGCGCGGATGCTCGGCGATGGCCCGGGCGGAAGAATGGCTGAAGATGACCGGCGCCTGAGAGACGCCAATCGCATCGGTCATCGTCTTGTCGGAGACGTGCGACAGGTCCACCATCATGCCGAGTCGGTTCATCTCGCGCACGACTTCTTTGCCAAAGGGCGTGAGGCCGCGGTGGGTGGCATCGGGGTTGGCGGCGCCGGCCCACGCGGTATCGCTGCCGTGTGTCAACGTCATGTAGCGCACGCCGAGGTCGTAGAACATCCTCAGATTGGCGAGCGAGTTCTCGATCGCATAGCCTCCCTCGATGCCGATCAGCGAGGCGATCCGGCCCTGGCGGTGCACGCGCACGATGTCGGCAGCGGTGGTGGCCCAGCCCAGGGACGGCGACTTCGCCACAAATCGCCGAATCACGTCGATCTGTTCGAGTGCGACGGTGGCGCCCCCCTTGTCGATGAAGGAGGCCGGCACGTAGGCTGACCAGAACTGTCCCCCCACGAGGCCCAGCTTGAGACGCGGAATGTCGGTGTCGATGTGCTGGAGCGGACGATCGGGATCCATCCGCGCCAGATCGTTGAACGCACGCTCGCGCAGCATCTCGGGGAGATCGTTGTGCGTGTCGATCATTGGCGTCGCGCGATGGAGCGCACGGGCGCGCGCCAGGTACGAATCCCGGGGTTGCGCGGCCGCGGGGTCGCCGATGCACACCACGAGGAAGGCGAGGACGAACCGCACCTTAGTACCTCCAGCTCCGGGTGTCCGCGCCGGCCGGCGCCGTGCGCTGCCAGTGCTCGGCGAGCTTGGGGATGAACCGGTTGCTGTAGGTGAGCCGCGAGATGGCGTTGACGTGCTCGTGGTCGCCGCTCCAGCAATGCTCGTCGCGCAGACCGTAGTCGACCAAGGCGTCGGCCGGAGGATTGGTCGCCGACTTCAGGAACTCTTCGGCGAGATACACCGCGTTGTTCAGGAAGACATTGTCCGACAGGCCCACGTTGAGGGTGATCTTCCCGCGCAGCTTCGGTCCCAGCGTCGCCCAGTCGCGTGTCATGATGTGCACCAGATCGTAATGGTCGCGCCAATAGGCCGCGACCTTGGGATCGATCACGCCGGTGGCCTTGTCCCAGATGCGCTGGGGATAGCCGTCGGCGCCGACCGGCGAGAACACCGCTTCCCAGATGTCCCATTGGCCGCCCGATCGAGACCTGGTCCCGAGTACGAGCTCGCGCGTGTTCATCTGTTCAATCGTCGAGAGCGTCTGCCCGAGAAAGTCGCGGTAGCCTGGCCGCGGCGTCCGTCGCCAGGGCCCCTCGATCGCATAGGCGTTTCGATCGGCGTAAATGTTGATGTTTGTGAACCGCCGGAAATCAATCGGGTCGGGGCAGTTCGCGACCGTGCCGTTGAACTGGTCGGGATAGAACACTTGGTCGGCCAGCGCCTCCCAGCCGCCGGTCGAACCGCCGTAGAGTCCGCGCGCCCACGGCCCGAGACCTCGAAAGGTCCTTTCGATGTACGGCAGCAGCTCGTAGGTGATGGCGTCGCCGTAGGGTCCCAGATTCTCCGAATTCACCGCATACGAGTCGTCGTAGTACGGGTTGGCGTGCTGGATGTTGACCATGATCACGCGCGGGAAACCGGCGCCGGTCCATTGCTGATGGAGCGCGTAGCCATATTGCTGCAGCACCGTGTCATAGCCGTACTTGGCGCAGAGCTCGCCCTCGTGCCCGTTGGGACAGTCGCGTGCGATGCCGGCCAGATCCGGCGCCGGCAGGTTCGGGTCGGGCGGCGACTCGCGCCAGGGGAATACTTCGCGCTGGAAGTGACCATGGAAGATCGCCAGCGGAAAGTGAGCGTCGGGATGATTGTCCCAGCCCTCGGGCAGTACCAGGATGGCGCCGAGATACATCGGCCGTCCCCAGAACTTCGTCAGGCGGTCGCTCTGGATCCGGACGTGTTTGACGTACTTGGAATCGGGAAGATCGGGAAGCGGAGCTATCTTCTTGTCCAGCGAGACGCGAAGCGTCGTGCTGGATCCGGGGTCGATGCGCACCTTGACCGGCGCGCTGTACAGATTACCCGGCGCCGATGCCCACTGCTGACCCTCTCCACGATCGGGCGGCAGCTTGACGCTGTGGCCGTCGGCGCGTTTGAAGGTTTCGTAGATGTGCAGCAGACCCTGCACCCGGTACTCGCCGGGCGGCACCTTGGACAGGCTGGCGAGCGGATAGCCCAGCACGGCGCTGTCGATCACCGATTCCTGGCCCGGCTGCAGGCCTTCGACGTCGACGCCGAACACCTGCTGGGTGCGATCGTTGTCGGTAATTTGGAAGCGCGGCTCCTGACCGCCTTCCGTCGAGAGCAGCAGGAGCATCCGGCCGTCGAGCGCCGTAGCCGATGCCGACGCGGGAAACGACAACGCGACGCGCAGACGAGCATCGGCGGCCGGATGGCTGGCGCACGAGGCGATGGCGGCCGTTGCCGTGGCCAGCGCGAGTGCGATGACAGAGCGTCGAATTTCAGGAAGCATGGTTGAGACCGGCAGATTCTTGCATACTCCGGCCGCGACGATGAGGTCAGCGCCCGCGGGTGGCCGCGAACGGGCGCCCGCTCCGGCGCGCAGGCGATTTAGCGGTGAGGCGAGAGCGTTTCGCCGAGCACCGGAGGGGCTGTTCGCGGACGCCCCGCCAGGCTGGCCGGGTGCGGTCCGGCTGAAGCCGGACACTACCGGGGACCGCGTGGCCGGCTAGAGTCGGACGCTGCGGAGTCGCTCGTTTGATCTCCATCGCAGATCAGGTCAGCGCCCGCGGTGGCCGCGAACGGGCGCCCGCTCCAGCGCGCAGGCGATTTAGCGGTGAGGCAAGAGCGTTTCGCCGAGCACCGGAGGGGGCTGTTCGCGGACGGGCCCCGCCAGGCTGGCCGGGTGCGGTCCGGCTGAAGCCGGACACTACCCGAGACGAAATCGACGAAGGCGCGAGTGCTCGCCAACGGCAAGTCGAGCAACTACGGCCGCGGATTGTCGGTCGAAACGCGTGACGGGTTGACCATCTTCACGCACGGCGGCGCGGTGAGCGGAGTCATCGCGCGCAATACTTTCATCCCGAAGACGCGGTCGGCGGTGGCGGTGGTGATCAACGACGAGGACGGCACGCTCGCCAACGCGATCGTCGAGCACGCGCTGCGCGCGTCATGCCCACGCAGTCGGCGCCAGTTCCCGTCACCACCGGACCTTCCTCCGCGCGAGAAGACCGCGGCGAGATTCCACCCGTCGACGGTCCGGAGCCGGCCGCCGCCGCGCTGGCGCTGTTCGAAATGCTGCAATCGGGCACGCTCGATCGCTCGCAGCTTGGGGATGAATATGGCGCCTACGTCACTGACGCGAAGGCGCGCGCGGCGGCGCTGTGGCTGAAGTCGCTCGGCACGCCACGGACGGCGGACCTGCCGTCGGTCGGCGAACGAGGCGGAAAGGAGGTGAGCTCGGTCCGTCTGACATTCGGAAGAATGGATCTCGACGCGCTGATGTACCGCAGTCGGGACGGGAGGATCCAGGAATACCTGTTGTTTCGACCGTAAGCGCATTCGGTGTTGATCCTGGCGGCTTGAATAGCTCGACCGTGCTGCGACTCCACCTCGAAGTGTCCGGCTTTGGGATTCGGAAATTTGTAAGGAGAACGAAAAACTTTTCACAGCCGACACATTTGTGTCTACAAGTCCATGCGGACGTCCGCTAGTATTGCGCCGTTCACAGTTGGTCTTCACATCGTCGCGGGGGGTTTGGACATGGGATGGAGAGCGGCGCGATTCATCGTGTTCGTATTTGGGAGCTTCCTGGCGGCTTCAGCATCTGCACAGAATACGCCCGGCCGATTGACCGGTCTGGTTACAGACGCACAGGGTGCGATTCTGCCCGGCGTGACGGTCACGGCCACATCGCCATCCCTGATCGGAGGGCAGACCACCGTCACGCAGGGCGACGGCAAGTTCCTTTTTCCCGCGCTGGCTTCTGGTCAATACAAGCTCGTGTTCGAGCTCTCAGGATTCCAGAAGTTGACGCGCGAAAACATCAACGTTGCCCTGGGCCAGACGATTTCAATCGACGCGCAACTGCCGCTGGCCTCGTTGACTGAGAGCGTCACCGTGACCGGCGCGTCGCCGGTGATCGACGTGACGTCGACCAAGGTCGGCACCAGTCTCAAGGGCGAAGCGTTGACCGCGATTCCCAATTCCACCGACACGTGGGGTGCGCTATCTGAAGCGCCCGGGGTCCGTATGCAGGGCTTCGACGTCGGCGGCAGCCACAAGAGCCAGCAGTCCGGCTACGAGAGCTTCGGCGTGCAGAATCAGTCGCGGGTGATTACCGACGGTGTCGACCACACGGAAGGCGTCGGCGGCACCGGGTTCTACGAGGACTACTTCGCGACCGAGGAAGTGTCGGTGAGCGCGCTCGGCAGCGACGTCGAAATGAACTCGCCCGGTGCCGCCATCGTGTCGACGATCAAGAGCGGCGGCAACCTCTTCAAGGGGCTCGAGAACCTCACCTATGAGCCGGGCAGTTTCGTCGGCAGCAACGCCGCGTCGCCCGATATCGCCGGCCGCGGCTATACCTGTCCCGCCAATGGTGCCGGGGTTCAGCAGTGCAACAACCCGAATCTGCTGTTCTGGGAAGGGCACGCCGATCTGGGCGGACCGGTGAAGAGGGACAAGATCTGGTTCTACGGCGCCTACAATCAGTTCAAGATCGACAAGCAGGTGGCGGGCGTCTCCCAGAGCGTTGCGACCGATCTCGGCAAGTTCAACAACTACACGGTGAAAGGCACCGTCAAGGCCAACGCCAACAACACGATCATCGGCTATTTCCAGGGTGGCCGGAAACAAAAGCCGTTCCGCGGGCTGTCGACGCTGGTGCCGCCGCAATCGATTCTCGCGCAGGACAGCTGGTCGAAGATCTACAAGGCCGAGTGGCAGTCCGTGCTCAGCGATCGCATGTTCCTCAACGTCAACGTCGGACGATTCACGCTCGCCTGGCCGATGGTGCCGGCGGTGGATCCGCGCGGCGCTGCGGCGGATATTGCCGCGATCTATCGTTCTAACAACTCGCAGACCGGCTCGGGCTGGAACGCATTCACGACGGTCCGCTCCAAGCCGCAGGTGAAGGCGCAGGCGACCTACTACCTGCCCGGCAAGGCCGGTAGCCACGACTTCAAGTTCGGCTTCGAGGATATCTACGATTCTTATCATTTCGGGATCAACGGGCAGTCCGGTCCGTACCGGCTGTCGTATCCATCCCAGGGTGCGGCGCCGGATCGCATCCGCTTCATCGACACTGGCTTGCCGGGCGACTACAACAGCGGGTGGACGGCCGGCGCCAACGTCGACAAGCACTACGCACTCTACGCACAGGACCGCTGGGCCCCGAATAATCGGCTGTCGATTACCGGCGGCCTCCGCTTCGACTACCAGGACGTCGGCTACAAGGACGGCACGCGCAAGCCGGAGATCTGCGATGCGACGACGGCTGCCCAGGCCGGCGATGGCGGCAGCATCTTCGCGTGCTCCACGAACGTGGCCGGAGCGTCGTTCTTCAAGAACAAGAACGTAGCGGCACGTCTCGGGTTCAGCTATGGCCTGACCAGCGATGGCAAGAACGTGCTCAAGGCGTTCTACGGCCGCTACTACAACAACATGGCCGACGGCTTCTCGTCGGCGAACCCGGCCGGTCAGCGTTACGTGGAGTACAACTTCAACGACCTGAACCACAACGGCAAGTACGACGGCGTGCAGGAGCTCGGCGCCTTCAGAACGCGCCTCGGCGGCGCCGACGCCCCGGTCGACCCGAACATCAAGACACCGCACACCGACGAATACAGCGTCACGCTCGAGCGGCAATTCTGGAGTGAGTCGTCGATCCGCGGCACCTACGTCCGCAAGATGCAGAAGGACTTCGTGCCGTTCTACGCCACCTCGATCGTACCCGCGTGGATTGGCACCCAGACGGTACCGGTCACGGCAACCGCGTTCGGTACCACCTACAACCTCCTCGATGTACCGGACTCGCTCGCGGGTGCCACCGATTCGGCGTACACCAATGCGCTCGACAGCGACTTCACCTACGACACGCTCGAGGTGGCGTTCACCAAGCGGATCGCTAAAGCCTTCTTCCAGGCGAGCGGCGACTACCAGTGGCGCAACGAGCTGCGAACCGCCGACATGACCTCGCCGGCCTCGTCCACCAGCCCGCTCAGCACCGATCCGATCGGCGTGTTCCCGCAGATCTCGGTCAATCCGAACGCCCCGAATCGCCAGAAGACCACGATGTATCACGCGCAGCTGGCCGGGCATTACACCTTTGCCTACGACGTCGGCGTGGGCCTGAACTATCGGTTCCAGAGCGGCTTCCCCTACTCGCCGATCGTGCCGGACGGGACCGTCGGGTTGAATGTCTGTAACTTCAATTGCGCGTTCTTCGCGCAGAACCTCGATCAGAATCGATCGGAGGCGGTCAATCTGATGAACTTCCGCATCGACAAGTCGTTCCCGCTCGGCGGCTCGAAGAAGGCGACGCTGATGCTGGACATCTACAACCTGCTCAACGCCGATCCGGTGACCAACTTCAACCTGTTGCTCGGACCGACCTACAAGACGGTGATTGCGGTGCTCGACCCGCGCGTGTTCCAGATGGGTTTCCGCTTCGAGTTCTAAGGCGGGGAGACAGCTAGCGAAGGTAAGGGGCGCAGAGATCATCCGATCTCTGCGCCCTTGCCGTGTACAGCGTCACACAGCGATCGAGTCCACGGTTCACACGGAGACGCAGAGCAACAGAGGAGAACGGAGGCCAGGCCGCGTGAAGGCGGACAACTACCGCCGGGATGCTTTTTCAAGGTTGGCGCGCGCATCGCCGAGGTCGGGACGGAGCGCGAGCGCCTTCCGCCATTCCTCCGCCGCCCGATCGAGCGCGCCCTGCCTCGCGTAGACGACGCCCAGGCCGTTGTGCGCACCGGCCAGATCGGGGTTGATCGCGACGGCTCTGGAGAGCGCCGCTTGCGCCTCGGCGGTGCGATTCTCGCTCAGGTACAGCGATCCGAGATTGTTCCAGGTCACCGATGCGTTCGGCGATGCGTCAAGCACCCGTTTGAAGGCCGCTTCCGCATCGCGGGGCCGCCCTGCGCGCACGTAGGTCTGTCCCAGGACATCCAGAGTCTGCAGATCGAAGCGATCGGCGCGCGCGAGCGGCTCCAGAACAGCAAGGGCGCGCGCACTGTCGCCGAGGTCGCGCCACCCCGCGCCGAGCGACCGCAGCAGCTCCCGATCGGCATGCCCGCCGCGCGCGGCGCGGTCGAGCACGGCGACGGCTTCGCGGGTGCGTCCTGCTGACCGCAACGCGAAGGCCAGCCGGTCGTAGGCAATCGTCAGGTCCGGCCGTTCATCGATCGCGGCCTGCAGCGTTGCCGCAGCCGCTACGGGATCGCCTCTGCCGAGCGCGTCGGCTGCCGCCTCGAGCATCGTGTTCAGATGGACGAGACGCTTTGGATCGTCTGCCGCAGTGAAGGCGCGCGCCGGCTTCGGCGCCGTCGACACCACGTAGCCGAGCGACCGCAGACGCATCGCGGCGTCGCTGTCGACCGGCGTCTGTGAAGATGTCGCCGGCGTGCCGGCGTCGATGCGGTCGAGGCGCGATTCGAGATCGCGCGCACGCTCCCGCTGCGACGCATACAGGTTGTGCTGCTCGCTGGGATCGGCGGAAAGGTCGTAGAGCTCGGGGAGCGGGAGGTCCACCAGCTTGAGCCGACCGCGCACTACCCCTTTGAGAGGTGCCCAGTTCCTGGTGAGATTGGCGTTGAGCGCCTCGAAGTACGAGCCTGAATCGTCGCCCACCGGTTCGCCGGATGCCCGCGGGCGAAGGCTCCGGCCATCGAAGTGGCCCGGCGCAGCGCCGACGAGGTCGAGAACCGTCGGCGCCAGATCGACCAACCGTGCCGGCGCGGTGACCACAGCCGGCTTGATCGATCCGGGCGCCCAGATGATGAGCGGCACGCGCAGCGTCGCCTCGTAGGCGAAGAGCCCATGCGTCCGCTCGCCGTGTTCACCGAGCGACTCGCCGTGATCGGAGGCAATCACGACGAGTGTGCGATCCAGCACATGGCCATGGCTGCGCAGACGCTCGAGAAAGCGGCCGAGCGCCTGGTCGACATAGGCGATCTCACCTGAGTACGGATCCTGGCGGTACCGGGACGCAAACGGCTCCGGCGGCGTGTATGGTTCGTGCGGGTCGTAGAGATGGACCCAGGCGAACCAGGGACTGGGGGTTGGGGGTTGGAGGCCCAGGGCGGAGGGCTGAGGGCTGAGGGCTGACGAAGGGCGTTCCGAGCCCTGCACCCTGCGTTCTGAGCCCTCTGATGCGATCCAGTCGAATGCCGGCGCGAGGACTGCCTCAGACGTGCGTTGCACGATCTCGAGGTTGGACGAGGCACCCTGGACGCGATCGTCGTAGACGTCGAAACCGGCGTTCAGACCGAACCGGGCGTCGAGGACGAATGCGCCGACGAACGCGCCGGTCCGATAGCCGGCTCGTTTCAGCGTACCAGCCAGCGTCGGCGTGCTGCCGTCGAAGCGGAACGATCCGTTGTCGTGCACGCCGTTGGCCACCGGATAGAGTCCCGTCATGATCGTCGTGTGCGAGGGTAGGGTCATCGGCACGTGCGCATGCGCGAAGTCGAAGCGCAGCCCTTCCTTCGCGATGCGATCGAGCGTCGGTGTCAGGCCGAGCGCGCTGCCGTAGGCGCCGACATGATCGGCGCGCAGCGTGTCGATCGTGACCAGCAGGATGTTGTAGCCGCGCAAGGCGCCGGCCGGCACACCGGCTGGCGGCGGCTGCGCGCGGCATCCGCAGGCGGCGATGGCCCCGATCGCGATCGCGCATACCAGCCAGGCTCCCCGAAACGAGCCGGCGCCAGCGCCGCGAATCGAGGCGCGGGCGGCAGCGGTTCCGCGCGCCCGGTTCCGCTTCATCGACCGAGGCGCTCCACGCGCGCCAGCGTTGACGCGACGCGCGCCATGTCGGCCGCGTACCTGTCGCGCGGCGCCTCCCGCTCGAAGCGTTGCAGGTAGGGAACCGCCTCGGACGGCGTCCGGCTGTCTGCCAGCAGCATTCCCAGATTGAACAGCAGGTCGTACTCGTGCGGCAGCAGACGCTCGGCGCGGCGCCACGCGTCGATGGCCCCGGCCTTGTCCTCGTCGACGAGCGCAGCGCCGAGTGCATGCCAGGCGTCGCCGTAGGCCGGATCGAGGTTGGTGGCGCGGCGCAACGCCGCGACCGCGTCAGCGCGGCGTCGACTCTGAAGCTCGAACAGTCCGAGATTGAACCAGGTGGTGGCGGCAGAGGGATTGCGCTCGAGCAGCTGCCTGAACACCGCCCTCGCGTCCTCGCTGCGTCCCAGGCTGGCGTAGGCGATCGCCAGATCGTTGAGCACCTCGGGGTTCTGGTCTCCGGCGCGCCGCGCACGCTCGAGCGCGTCGGCCGATCCGCGCAGGTCGCCGGCGGCACGAAGGGCACTCCCCAGTCGTGCAAGCAGTTCAGGCGATTCGGGCGATTCGTGCAGTCCCGTGCGCAGCAGATCGACCGCCTCCGCGCTCCGGCCGGCGGCGAGGAGCACCGTGGCGGCGCTGGTCCGGGCCGCGACGAAATCAGGACGCTGGTGCAGAATCGCGTGGAACATCGACAGCGCCTCAGATCCGTGTCCCTCGTCGAACGCGGACAGGGCAGTGTTGAACTGTTCGTTCAGCGCGACCAGTCGTTTGGGGTCGTCTGCCGCGCCGCTCGTCGCCCTGGCGGAACTGCCGGCCGTGTATCCCAGCGACCGCAGCCGCCCGGCGGCTTCCGGCTCGAGCGCGACCGCTGGTGCGGTCGACTGTCTGGCCGAGACCAGCGTCAACGCGCGCTTGAGCAGATCCGCGTGCGAGTCCGAATCGATGCGATTGTGCTGCTCACCGGGATCCGTGCTCAGGTCGTAGAGCTCCGCATCGGGCAGGTCGATGTATTTCCAGCCATCCTGCACCACGCCGCGCAGCGGTGCCCAGCCGCGCGTCAGGCTGGCGTCGAGCGCTTCGAAGTAGATCGGCCGGGATCCCGATGACGGCTGGACCAGCGACCGGCCGTCGACCGCGCCGGGCAACGGCACGCCAATCAGATCGAGAATCGTCGGCATGATGTCGGCGTGCGCCACCGGCGCCTCGACAGTCGCCGGTCCGAGCGTTGGGCCACTGAGCACGAGCGGCACCGCCAGCGTCGCGTTGTAGGCGAACAGCCCGTGCGTGGTCTCGCCGTGTTCACCCAGCGACTCACCATGGTCCGCGGTTACGACGATGAGGGTGCGGTCGAGCGCGTGGGCGGCGTCGAGTCTGGCGAGCAGGCGCCCGACCATGGCGTCGGCGTAGGCGACCTCGGCATCGTAAGGCGTCCGGCTGGCGCCATACTCGGCGGGAGCCTGGTACGGGGCATGCGGGTCGAAGAGGTGCACCCACGCCAACCAGTGCGTACCTGTCGGCGGGGCCGGCTGCAGGATCCAATCGCCCGCGGCCGCGACCACGTCGGCGCCTCGCCGCTCGGCGAAATGAAACGAGGCGCGGTCGCCGTGAGGAAGCCGATCGTCGGTACTGGTCGAAGCCGCGATTGAGCCCGAAGCGGCCGTCGAGCACGAAGGCGCCGACAAACGCGCCGGTTCGATAGCCGCGGCTCCTGACCGTGCTGGCGAGCGTCGGCACCCGCTCGTCGAGCCGGAACCTGGTGTTGTTGTGGATGCCGTGCCGCGGCGGCAGCAGGCCGGTGAGGATCGACGCGTGGGCGGGCAGCGTGAGCGGCGCTGCGGAGTAGGCGTGCGCAAAGCGAACGCCGTGCGCGGCGATCCGGTCGATGGTGGGGGTGAGACCGTCGCGGTTTCCGTACACGCCGACCCGATCCTGGCGGAGCGTATCGATCGTGATCAGCAGGACGTTGGCGCCGCGCAGTGATCCGCTATTTCCGAGTGGTGACTCAACGGGGCGGCGGCTGCACCCGCTGGCGGTCAACGCCGCGATCGCGCCGCAGGCGAAGGCTGTCCTGGAGGTGACCAGGAGGCCGGTCGCGCGACCCATGTCAGTTGGCCACGTTCGACCCGCCCGGCGTGCGCGCGATCAGGATCTTCATCTCGAGCAGTTCGACCAGTGACTCGGCGCGCGTGCGCAGGCACGGTTTCTCGAGCAGCGCCTGCTTCTCGAGCGGTTCGAGGTCGAGATACTGCGCCAGCGCGTTGACGAGGTCCTCGTCGGACATCGACGCCGGCATCCGCGGATCCCCGGCGCTATTCTGGCTGGGGCCGAGCATCGACTCGAGGCGCGCCCGCTGCCGCAGGACCACCGCACGGGCGGAGGCGTCGAGCGGCTGGTCGCGGAGCGGTTCGACGGCGGCGCGGCGGTAGCTGAGGGAGTGGTCTTCCTCGATGATCCGGAACCGCTCGATGCCGCGGAGGACGACGTTGTAGCGGCCGTCGGGGAGGCGTTCGTTGTGGGTGAGCAGGCCGCTGCACCCCACCGAATAGATTGACGGCCGTCCCTCGTAGTCGCGATCCCAGCCCGGCCGGAGCAGGACCATGCCGATCAGGCGGTCGCTGGCGAGCGCGTCGGCGACCATGTCGCGATACCGCCCCTCGAAAATATGCAGCGGCAGAAACACGTTGGGAAAGAGAACGACGTTGGGCAGCGGAAACAATGGTAAGAGCTCAGACATTTCAGATTCTAGAGTTCAGGTTTCAGATTGATTTCAGATTGATTTCAGATTGATTGCGGTTGCAGTCCGGTTGAATCTGAATTCTGACCTCTGAACTCTGAACTTTCATGGTCGCCTAGTGAATCGTCTTCGTCTTCTTGTCCATGTAGTCCATCAGGACGTACTGGCCGAGGGTATAGGGCGTCGTAAAGTACGCCTTGCCCTTGCAGATATCGGCGACGCGGCGGACAAAGCTCACCAGGTCGTAGTCGCGCGCCAGCATGAAGGTGTTGATCATGATGCCGCTCTTGCGGCACGCCGCGACTTCGGCGCAGGTCTCGGCGACGATGAACGGATCGAGGCCGAAGGCGTTCTTGTAGATGCGCCCGTCTGACTGTGTGAGCGCGGAGGGCTTGCCGTCGGTGATCATGATGATCTGGCGCATGTCCTTACGCTGGCGTTCGAGTAGACGGCGCGACAGCCGCAGCCCTTCGCGGGTGTTGGTGTAGTAGGGGCCGACGCGCACGCGGCCGAGCTCGGCCAGCGGGATCTCCTCGGCCGAATCGTGAAAGAGCACCACCTTGAGCGCATCCCCGGGGTATTGGTTCTTGATCAGCTGCGCCAGCGCCAGCGCCACTCGCTTGGCGGGGGTGAAGCGATCCTCGCCGTACAGGATCATGCTGTGGCTGCAGTCGAGCATCAGCACCGTCGCGCACGAGCTCTGGTACTCGCCCTGGACGACCATCAGGTCTTCGTGGGTAACGTGGATGCGGCGGGGACTGGGGGCGGCCGACTGAGGACTGGCGACTGAGGACTCCCTTGCTTCGCGTTGGACGGCGTTGAGCAGAGTGCTGGCCGGGTCGAGGTTCAGAGTGTCGCCGAACTCGTAGCGTTTCGGTGCCCCGGTGGTCTCGACGCCGGTGGCCTGCTCGCGCGTGTCGTGGCGGCCGTAGCTGCTCTTGCCGAGCGACCCCAGCAGATCGCGGAGCGCGCGGTAGCCAAGAAAGTCCAGCGTCTTGTCGGTGACCTCGAAGGTAACCGGCGGCTGGTCGCGACCCTGACCGCTCCCGCGGCCCTGGCGCCGCTCGCGCTCGCCCTCGAGATCCGGCGGCGCCGTGATGTAACCCTGGTCGGTCATGCGCTCGATGATCTGCTGGATCAGCTCTTCGAGCTGTGAGCGCGCATCGTCCTGATCGCCGTCGGCCGGATCGCCCAGCAGACGCTCGATCGTTTCCTCGGGCAGTACGCCGCCGTTGAACAGCGCGTCGAGAATCGCGTCATGCAACGCCTGCATGGTCCGCTCTTCTTCGTTGTGGCCGTGGGGGTTGCCGAACCCGCTCGACAACAACAAATCGGACAGCTTCGAGACCAGATCCTCGAGATCCAGCTCGTCGAGCGCGTCCCCCGTGAACTTCGTGTAGCGGTATTTCATTGTTGAAGGCCTGTCATCGCTGGTGGCTACGATCGATTAGACCGACCATCTGCCATGACTATTAGCCATTAGCCATCAGCCATCTCAGTTGTAGTACTTCTTCTTCCCCAGCGGCATCCGGATCTCTTCGTCGATGTTCGGTTCTTCGCGGCGGGCGCCGCGGCGCGGCGCGGCGGTCTCGGCGGCCGCGTAGCCGCGATCCTCGCTGCGGCTGATTTTCTTCTGCGCGTACAGCCCTTCGAGGATGAAATCGATCGCCGAGGCGACCGACGGTTCGGCGCCACCCGGCGCCACTCCGGCGTGCGTGGTCAGCTCGCGCAACCCCTGGACGCCGCGGGTCTGCGCAATCACCTCCTGGGCCGACGAGTTGTCACTGAGCGGCAGCGAGCCGCCGAGGTCGAACCACTCGATCACGGTGCGGGTATCGACGCCGTCGAACATGCCGGTGAAGACCGAACCCACTGCCGAGCGGATCAGGTCGCGCGCGATCTGTTCGGCGCCACGCAGCTCGCCCTCGTACTCGAGCTCGAACTTGCCGGTGATTGACGGCAGCGCCGCGTAGACGTCGGTGATGCGCGGGACGACCAGCGTCTCGCCGCTGGCCAGGGCGCGGCGCTCCGCGTTGGACACGACCAGCTCGAGCGTGCTGATCGGCAGGCGCTGGCTGACCCCGGAACGCTTGTCGATCTTGCGATCGCTGCGGGCCTGGAATGCGATTTCCTCGACCACTTCGCGCACGTAGGCCGGAATCACAGCCTCGAGGCTGCCGGCGCGATCGGTCCACGCCTCCTGCTTCGTGATCGCCATGCCATGGCCGCGGCTCACTGGGTAGTGGGTGCGGATTTCCGATCCGATGCGGTCTTTGAGCGGCGTGATGATCTTGCCGCGCGCGGTGTAGTCCTCGGGATTGGCCGTGAACACCAGCATGACGTCCAGCCTCAGGCGGATGGGATAGCCCTTAATCTGGACGTCGCCTTCCTGCAGGATGTTGAACAGGCCAACCTGGATCTTGCCGGCGAGATCGGGCAGCTCGTTGACCGCGAAGATGCCGCGGTTCGCCCGCGGCAGCAGCCCGTAGTGCATGGTCAGTTCATCGGACAGGTTGAGCCCGGCCTCCGCCGCCTTGATCGGATCGATGTCGCCCACCATATCGGCGATGGTGACGTCGGGCGTCGCCAGCTTTTCGACGTAGCGCTCGTCGCGGCGCAGCCAGGCGATCGGTAGCTGGTCGCCTTCCTTCGCAATCCGCGCCCGGCACGAGGCGCAGAGCGGCGCGAGCGGGTCGTCGTGGATCTCGCAGCCCGGGACGACCGGAATCTGCTCGTCGAGCAGATCGGCCAGACCTCTGAGAATGCGGCTCTTGGCCTGACCGCGCAGGCCGAGCAGGATGAAGTTGTGACGAGACAGCACCGCGTTCACCAGCTGCGGCACCACCGTTTCGTCGTAGCCGATGATGCCGGGGAACAGCGCGTCGCCGGCGCGCAGCCTGGCGACCAGGTTGTCGCGGATTTCCTGCTTCACCGGCCGTGAGCGATAGCTCGACCGCCGCAAATCTCCGAGGGTTTCAATGGCCGCCATGGATCGATTCTATAGCAGGCCGGCGATTGGCGGCGGAAGTCGCTCGCCGGCGCGCACCCTTGACGCCAAAACCGCGGCGGCGACGCGATAGACTCGCGTGGGTGCGCCGTCATCCCTTCTTCGCCTCTGCGCGACCGCTGGTCTTTGCGCACCGCGGCGGCGGCGCGCTGGCGCCGGAGAACACCATCGCGGCGTTCGACAACGGCCTGGCACTGGGCGCTGACGGCCTCGAGCTCGACGTCCACCTGTCGCGCGATGGCGCCGTCGTCGTTCACCACGATCGCCTGCTGGATCGTACGACCTCACTGCGCGGGCCACTCGCGGCGCGCCCCGTCGAGGAATTGCGACAGGCCAACGTACCCGCGCTCGCCGACGTGCTGGCGCGCTATCCGGCTGTACGGGTCATCATCGAGATGAAAGTGAATCGTCCCGAGCTTGCCGCCGCGACGATCGAGGTCGTGCGCCGTGCCGGCGCCGTCGATCGGGTTTGCCTGGGATCGTTCGGGCTCCGCGTGCTGCGGGCGGCGCGGACGATCGAGCCGGCGATAGCGACCAGCGGCGCGCGCGAGGAGGTGCGATGGGCACTCTATCGCTCGTGGTGCCGGTGGCCCGTCGCGCGCGTTGCCTACAGCGGCTACCAGATTCCCGAGCTGGCGGGGCACACGCGTGTGGTTTCACCACGGTTCATCGAGTACGCGCACGAGGCCGGGCTCGGCGTGCAGGTGTGGACGGTGGATGCACCGGACGCCGCGCGTCGCCTGATCGGGTGGGGGGTCGACGCCTTGATCACCGATCGTCCCGATCTCATCGTCCCGCTGGTGGCCGGGTGTCAGACACCGTGGTAAAAATAGGACGGTGTCTGACACCCCGACGCTCGCCGACGTCTACGCCGCGCGCCGGCGTGTCCTGGCGGTGCTTCGTCCGACTCCGCTGATGCGGCATCCGCTGCTCGACGCCGAAACCGGCCTGCAGATCCTCGTCAAGCACGAGAATCACAACCCGACCGGCGCATTCAAGGTGCGCGGCGGCGCCAATCTCATCGCGACGCTGTCACCCGAGGAGCGCCGCGGCGTGATTACGGCGACGACCGGCAACCACGGCCAGTCGATCGCCCTCGCGTGCCGGCGCGAGGGGGTGCCCTGTACGATCGTGACGCCGCTCGGCAACAACCCCGAGAAGAACGCGGCCATGCGCGCCTACGGCGCCGAGCTCATCGAGTTCGGACGCGACTTCGACGAGGCGCGCGAGCGGGTCGAAGCCCTGCAGCGGGAACGTGGACTGCGCTATATCCATTCGGCCAACGAGCCGATGCTGCTGGCCGGTGTCGGCACCTATGCGCTCGAGATCTTTGAAGAGGAGCCTGACACGGAGGTCATCCTGGTGCCGATCGGCGGCGGCAGCGGGGCGTGCGGCTGCGTCATCGTCCGAAGCGGTCTCGGCAGCCGGGCACGGGTGATCGGCGTCCAGGCGGAGCACGCCGATGCATTCGCGCGATCATGGACGAGCGGATCGCGGGTGGTCGGCGAGAGGGCCGACACGTTCGCCGAAGGCATGGCGACCCGGGTCACCTTCGACCTGACGTTCGACATCCTCACTCGCGAGCTCGACGACATCGTGCTGTTGAGCGAGGACGAGCTGGCCGAAGGCGTTCGGCTGGCGCTGCGCGCGACCCACAACCTGGCGGAAGGGGCAGGCGCCGCGTCGCTGATCGCGGCGATGAAGCTGCGCGATCGCCTGGGCGGCAAGAAGGTGGTCTGCGTGATGAGCGGCGGCAACATCGACCGCGCCACGCTGACCAGAGTCCTGGCTACTGAAGCGTGAAGTTGACTGTGACCCTCATCACGACCGGCAACGCCTGTCCGTTGAGCAGTGCAGGTGTGAATCGCCATCGCTGCACCGCCTCCACCGCGGCCTGATCGAGCAGCGCGACGGTCGGTTCCGTCGTCTCCACGCTCGCGCCCGGTTTCCGCGCTCACGCCATCAGGCGGAACGACCGGAGCGAAGTTGTCCGACGCCGCTCTGCTTCGCCGCCCCGCCGGCGCAACCAGTGGCCGGGGCAGTTGAATGTCGACGGGCATGAATTGGGACGAGTCGAACGTGGTGGGGCGATGGGGAGTGGGCGATGCGCGTCGGCGACGCTTGCGCGACCAGTGCGGAGGCGATCACGATGCTGTGCGCGACGATCGAGACGACCGTAAAGGAACGCCGCATGCCTCCTCCTGACGTGAGCTCATTCACTCACGCCAGGTTGGACACCAGGCGGTGATCAAGGTTCCGCCCCTGACGCTAGGGCAGCCGGCTCACGACCACCGCCGTCTTTTCCTTGGAGGTGTTGCCCGACGCATCGGTGCATTTCACCGTGATCGTATACGTGCGATCCTTGTTCTTCCGCGCCACGGCCTGAACCTCCAGCGTGAGCGGGCCGGTCACGGTCCAGTCGATCACGCCGTCGTTGTCGAGATCGCGCCCACCGGCGGCGATGGTGGCGATCCGGCAGACAGGCGACGGATCGGCGATGTCGGTGGCGATCGCGGCGATCGACACTGGCACGACCTGATCAGTGTTCGGCAGCACGGTCACGCTCGGCGTCAGGCTGACGATGGTCGGGCCGGTCGTATCGCGAACTGTGATGATGGCGGTATCGGTGTCGGTTCTGCCGGAGCTGTTGGTCGCCGAGCAGGTGACCAGCGTCGCGCCGAGCGGGAACGTCGATCCTGACGCCGGAGCGCAGATGACGGGCAGCTCGCCGTCGAACGGGTCGGTGGCCGACGCCACGAACGTGACGATCGCGCCGGCGGGTCCGGTCGCCTCGACCCGGATGTTCTTCGGCGCCGTCACCTTCGGCGGCTTCGGGTTTTTCGGCGTCACTGTGACGCTGAAGGTTGCCGACGCCGTATTGCCATGGAGGTCCGTCGCCGAGCAGGCGACCGTGGTAGTGCCGAGTGTGAACACGCTGCCTGACGCCGGCGCGCAGGAGACCGGCCGCGTCCCATCCACGAGATCGGCTGCCGATGGCGTGAAGCTCACCACCGCACCAGAGGCGGTCGTCGCTGGCGTCGTGACGTGCGGTGGAACGGTCAACGCCGGCGCGGTGTGATCGGTCACCGTCACCGTAAATCCCGCGCTGACGCTGTTGCCATGCGGATCCGTCGCCGTGCAATTGACGGTTGTTGTCCCGACGGCGAAACCCGAACCGCTGTCCGGCGTGCACGATGCCGCGAGTGGCCCGTCGATCGGATCGAGCGCGCTAGCGGAGTAGGTGACGATGGTCGTTGCCCCGGTGGCTTCGAGCGAAATGTCGGCCGGCAGCGTCAGCACCGGCACGGTCGTGTCGGCTGTGACAATCGCGCTGAGCGGCACGGCAATCGCTCCGCTGCTGCTCGTAATCGAAAGAGTTGCGCTCTTCGTTCCCGGCGTCAGCGGGTGGACGGTGACGGCGATGGAAACGCTGGCGCCGGGGGCGATCGTCGCCGGCACCGGGCCGGTCGAGAAATCGGGGGCGTCGGTTCCGGTGATTCCTGGCGTATCGAGCGTCAAGTCCGTGAGCAGGTTGTTCGTGACCAGGACATTCAGCGCACGCGATGTGGTTTGGACCAGCGATCCGAAAGCGAGGCTCGGCGGCGCCGCCGTCAGCCCGAGGTTCTGCGGGTTACTCGGTGCCGTGAGCTGGAAGTCGGCGGCGTTGTCGTCGGTGTCCTGGAGTGCGACGGCCGCGCCACCGGGTTTCCGCTGGTAGCTGTGATCGATGTTGCCGGTTCCCAGCGACGCGAGCGTCGCTCCTTCCTTGTAGAGCGAGCCGGCGCTCAAACCCACCTGGTCGACGACGACGCCGTGGCTGTCGACCAGCGCGACGCCGCCATCGTCGGTGATCCCGGTGGCGTAGGGCCTGTTGCCGGGGACCGTGCCGGAGTAGCCGGTGGCGGCGCTGTTGATGAACAGATAGTGCGCGCGCGCCGGCAGCGTCGTGTTGAGCGGCACCGTCGCACGCGTCGTGTTGGTCCCGGCGTTGTTGGAGCCGTGCAGCGTGTAGCCGCTGATGTCGTTCGCGGCGTCGCTGTTGTTGTAGATCTCGACGAACTCGTCGTTCCCGCCCGCCGGGCCTCGGAACCGGAGTTCGCTGATGACGACGCCGCCGCCGCTGCCGGGCGCGGCGCCAGAACCCGTCAGCGGCACCGTCGCAAGGCCGCCGCCCGTGCTGGTGATGTTGAGCACCGCGCTTTTGGCTCCGGTCGTCGTCGGCAGGAAGGTGAGCGCCGCGGTGGTCGACGCGCCGGCGTCGAGCGTCGTCGTCGCCGGTGCCGCCGCCGTGAACTGCGAAGCGTCCGTGCCGGTGAGCACGAAGGACGTATCGAGCGTGACTGAATTTCCGCTCGTGTTGGTAATCGTCACCGACGCCGCGCCAATCGAGCCGGTGGTGACCGACCCGAAGTCGACCGATGGCGGCGCCGCAGTCAGCACGCCGGTCACCGTGATCGAGAACGCGGCGGAGCCGGTGCAGCCGTCGGTCGCGGTCGCGAGCATGGTGACATTGGACGTCCCGGCCAGCGTCGGCGTGCCCGACACCACGCCGTCGCCGCTGAGCTGAAGACCGGCCGGTAGCGATCCGGTCAGGATGGTGAACGCGTACGGCACGGCTCCGCCGCTCGCCGTGAGGGCCTGCGAATAAGGTGTGCCGACGACGCCGCCGGGCAACGGGCCGGTGACGGTGATGGCCGGACACGACGGCCCCGACGAGGTGATGTCGGCGAGGCTGCGCGGAATGATCTGATAGCCGCTGTCGAAGGGCGCGGCGGTGTCGAACTGGCTGGCGATGCCGATCAGCGAGAACGTGCCGGACACCGTCGGCGTGCCGTCGATGTCGGTGTCGCTGTCCACGCGCAGGATGCTCGTGCCGGTCGCATCCGCGATGGTGACGTTGTTGGACGTGCCGGCCGCGCCGAACGTGCCGGCGGTGACCGTCACGTTGTCGACGCGTATAAGGCGTCCTTCGAGCGCCTCGCCGACGCCATCGGCCAGCTGCGACAGCGTCACGAGCTGAGGCGCCGGCGCGCTTCCCGTGCCGAGAAACGACGCCGCGGTGACCGTCAGCTCGGTGAGTCCGTTGAACTGGGTGACCGTGCCGGTCGCTTCGACGTTGTCGCCAATGTTGAACGATGGGCTGAGCGAGGTGCTGAACAGATCGATGCCGCCGGTCGCATCCTGGATGTAGTACTCGATGCCGGTCCCGCCGCGCAGATCGATCGAGGTCACCGCGCCCCGGACAGTCACGACGTGGCCGAGCAGATCGGGAATCGTGTCGAGCGGTGGATTGCCGTCGGCGTTGGTCACCGCGTCGACGCGAGCCTCGGCGACGGTCAGGAGCGGCGGCGGCGGTGGCGCGGTCGCGCCCAGATCCACGGCGCTGCGCGGCGCGACGTTGTAGCCGGCGTCGAACGGCCGCAAGTAGTCGTCCTGCTGCACGATGCCGACCACGTCGAAGGTCGCGCCGGGCGTGAAACCGTCGATGTCGGTGTCGTGATCGATCTTGAGCACGAAATTGGCGGTGCCGTCGGTGACGACCACGAAGGCGTCGAGCGATTGCGGCGTGGTCGGAAACGTCCCGCTCACGCGGCTGACGTTGGCGATCGACACCAGCTGCCCTTCCAGCGCCTCCGTGTTGATGGTCAGGGCGGCCAGCGTGGTCGCCAGCGGCGTCGGTGGGACGCCGGTCGAGAGCACAGAGACGCCCAACGGCGTCGCCGTTTTCTCGGCCGACTCGGTGAGATCGAGACGCAACCGCCCGCCGTTGAAGCCGACTCGACCGCGCGCTTCGATCACCTGGCCCGGCGCTGTCGAGGTGAACGGCGTCACCGTGTCGGTGGAGCGGTAGACATTGATGGCGCCAGTTGCGTCCTGCACATAGTCGTCGTTGGTGCCGGCGCTGTAACCGCTGGCGGTCACGCTGGCCTGGATGCGAGCGGCATAGCCGTTGTAGAGCGGCTCGCCGACGGCGTTGAGCGCCCGCAATGATGAAATCGGCGTCACGCCCGAGAAGTAGCCGCTGCTGTACGTGGTCGTCTGCGCACCGGCCGCCCCGGTGACGCTGAAGTCGACGCGCGTCCCGTCAGGCTGGGCCGGGATGGTCGCTTGATACTGCCCCGAGGTCAGCGTCATGGCGACCGGAGACTGCGCCACGGCGTTCAGGCTGTACGCGAGCATCACGCCGGCAATCGGCGCTTCACGATCGTTGACCACGGCGGTGACCGATACGCTCTCGGTGGCGAGCGGAAGGATCGGCGACTCGTCCACCACAACGGTCGGCTTGAAGTCGGCCGTGACGCCTGGCGATACCCCGTCGACGGCATACGTGTGCAGGCTGGGATTGATGCGCGTACCGCCGTCGTCGAAGCTGCTCATCGAGTAGGTGGTGATGCCGTCCGTGCTGAGCAGCACGGTGCCGGTGCCGGCATGGCCGGCGGCGGCGCCCGTATAGCCCTGCTGCGTGACGCGGTCGTCGCCGGCGGGGCTCGCTTCGTTCTGGTAGAACACCGGGCCGGTGCCGGCCGGCGGCACTCCGGTGCCGGCAAACGTCGCGCCGGCCGTATCCGGCGTATTGAGGAACTTGTTGGCCGTCTCGCGGTTGGGATGGCCGAAGGTGTTGTCCTCGCCGGTCTGGGCGAAGGCGACCTCGGCCTTCAATGTGCTGAGGAAAGTCTGGTTGTTCGCAGTGGTGCTGCCGTGGTGATCGAGCTGGACGACGTCGACGTCGCCAACCATCTGCGCGACGTAGGTCTCGACGTCCGGCGTTTTCGCCGTCGACGTGCTGCCGCCGCCGGTCAGGTCGCCGGACACCAGGTAATCGAAGTCGTTGTATTCGATGAGCGTGCTGATGCTTTCCGAGTTGAGGTCGTTGTTGGTAATCGCGACCTGTCCGCCGCTGAGCAGGTGGCCGCCCGCGGCCAGAAACGTGGCGCGCATGCCGCCGCCCAGGTCGAGGCTCGTGCCGGGAATGGCCGTCTGACGCGTGATGCCGGCGTGGCCGGTCGCGGTCACGTAGTTCAGGTAGGTGCCGCGCGTGCTGTTGGACGAGGTCGAAGTGCCGGGCGGCTGCACCGCCGGGTCGTCGCCGTTGTCGAACGCGACGCCGGCCACCTTGCCCGCGTTCATCGTTTCGATCATCCCGCCCATGTGGTCGATGTGGTAGTGCGTGAGCACGGTATAGTCGATGGTGGTGATGCCGAGCGTGCTCAGCAGGCTGGCGATCTTGGCGCCGCTGCCGGGAGGGCCGCCGTCGACGAGCAGCGTCTTACCCGTTGGCGAGACGATCAGCGTCGATGCACCGGTGCCGACGTCGACGAAATAGATGCGCGCGCCGGAGGCTTGTGCGTGCGGCCGCTGCGTGAGCAGGAGCACAACGAGCGCCGCGAGGGCGGCGATTTTTCTGGTCATGGCTGGCATAGTGTTCTGACCGAAGGAGTTAGCGGAAGCCTCGAGGAGTGTAGAGGCGGGCCGCACTTCGGTCAACGCAAATCCATGTAACGCCAGTTGCTAGTGTGGCGTCGCAGAAGTTCGTTGCACCTATTGCGTTCGCTCACGCCAGGATGTGGCGGGTGGCGCGGAACACGTCGTCCATCATGGTCGGCGTCAGCTTGCCGGTGTTCGTGTTCTGCCGGCTGGGATGGTAGCACCCGATCAGGAACTGGCCGTTGACTAACTTGTGGGTGACTCCGTGGCCGAACTCCGGTCGGCGGCGGAACGACATGCCGCGGTGCTTCAGGAGCTGCAGGTAGGCGTCGAACCCGATCTTCCCGAGGGCGACCACCACCTCGAGCCGGCGCAACGCGGCGATCTCAGCGTCGAGGTGCACGCGGCAATTGACGATCTCCTCCGGCGTGGGCCGGTTGTCGGGAGGTGCGCAGCGCGCGGCGGCGGAAATGTAGACATCTCGCAGCTTCAGCCCGTCGCCGGGATCACTGGCGGTCGGAATGTTGGCGAAGCCGGCGCGGTGGAGCGCGGCCATGAGGAAGTCGCCCGATCCGCCGGGACCGTCGCCCGTGAAAACGCGGCCAGTGCGGTTGGCACCGTGGGCTGCAGGCGCGAGCGCCATCAACAGCACCCGCGCGCGCGGATCGCCGAATCCCGGCACCGGCTTGCCCCAATAAGCCTCGTCGCGGTGCGCGCGGTTTTTCACACGGGCAATTTCAGTGCAGTAAGCGCGGAGCCGCGGGCAACGCTCGCAGGAGACGATGCGCTGCGAGACGTCAGCGAGGCGACGAACGTCAGCCTTCATCACCACACGCGGCACTGATTCTTCGACACCATCGGCGCGTCGGCCTTGCACGCGAATGCTTTCTGAAATTCCGGCATGTTCGAGAGGACGCCGTTGACGCGATCGTGGCCCGGGGAATGCGGGTTGGTCAGCGCCAGCATGCGCGCGCGCTCCGGGCGCACGTTCTCGCACCACACCTGACCCCAGCCGAGAAACAGCCGCTGCTCGGGTGTGAAGCCGTCGAGCGCCGGTGCTGGCCGGCTTGCAGTCCTGGTGAGGTAGGCCATCAGCGCGATCCGCAGGCCGCCGTTGTCGGCGGTGTTTTCTCCGAGCGTCAGCTTGCCGTTCAGCTTGACGTCGTCGATGGCGGTGAACCCTGAATATTCGTCGACGAGGCATTGCGCCCGACTCTCGAACGCCCTCGCGTCAACCGGCGTCCACCAATCCTTCAGATTGCCCCGCGCGTCGAACTGCCGACCCTGATCGTCAAAGCCGTGCGTCAGCTCGTGGCCGATGACGGCGCCCGCTCCGCCGAAGTTCACCGCCGCATCGGCCTTTGCGCTGTAGAAGGGTGGCTGCAGGATGCCGGCGGGGAAGTTGATGTTGTTCTCGAGCGGGTTGTAGTACGCGTTGACGGTCGGCGGCGTCATCAGCCACAGGGTCTTGTCCACCGGCTTGCCGATCTTGGCCATCTGGCGATGGAACTCGAAGGCATTGCTGCGCTGGGAGTTGCCGAGCGCGTCGCCGCGGACGATGGCGAGCGCGCTGTAGTCGCGCCAGTGATCGGGATAGCCGATCTTGTCGGTGACGGCGTGCAGCTTGACCAGCGCCTCTTTTTTGGTCGCCGGCGTCATCCAGGCAAGGCCGCTGATGTCGGTCTGCAGGGCCGCCTCGAGCTCGTGGACCATGGTCAGCGTGTCCGCCTTGGCCTGGGGGCCGAACGCTTCCTTGACGAAGGCCTGGCCGAGCGACTCACCGAGATCGTTGTCGGTGTACTGGACGCAGCGCTTCCACCGCGGCCGCAATTCCCTGGCGCCGGTCAGCGCGGCGCCGTAGAACCGGAAGTTTTCGTCGACAAACGGCTTGGCCAGGACGGCCGCGGAAGCATGCGTGAGCTGCCACCGCAGGTAGGCCTTGATCTGATCCAGTGGTGTGGTCGCCAGCACCCGTCCGAATGCCTTGACGAAGTCGGGCTCGGCGACGTTGAGCGCGTAGATCGGCGGTGACCCGACGGCGCTGAAGTAGCGGTTCCACGTGAACTGCGGTGTGAGCGCCTGCAACTCGGCGTTCGACATCTTGTGGTAGACCTTGCCGGGGTCGCGGCGCGAGACGGCGTCGAGCGCGCCCTTGGCCAGCGCGGTCTCGAGGGTCATGATCTGCCGGGCGGAGGCCTTCGCCTGATCCTCGGCGACGCCGAGCAGCATCGTTATCCTGCCGACATGATCGACGTACCGCGCGCGCAGGTCCGCCGACTTCGCATCCTCCTTGAAGTAGTAGTCGCGGTCGGGCAGCCCGAGGCCACCCTGATCGACGATCGCCATCTCCACCGATGCATCCTTGAAATCGGCCTGCGATCCGAACTGGAAGAACACGTTGACGCCGATGGTGTGCAGCTCCGCGACGAGCGGCGCGAGGTCGTTGAGGCTCGACAGCGCGGCGATCTTCGCCAGCAGCGGATCGAGCGGTGCCGCGCCTTTCGCGTCGATGGCCGTTTCGTCGAGGCACGACGCGTAGTAATCGCCGATTTTCTTCGACGAGGGGTTGCTTCCGGCGGCCGCCGCGTCGAGAATCCGGTGAAGGGTCTCGTTGTTGCGTTCCTGGAGCTCTTCAAACCGTCCCCAGCTGGCGCGGTCTGCCGGGACCGGATTCTTCGCGATCCAGCCGCCGCAGGCGAACTGGTAGAAATCGGTGCAGGCGTCGGCACTCCGATCCAGCGCGTCGAGCTGGAGACCGGACGACGATTGAACAGGAGAGGCAGGAGAGGCAGGAGGGGCGGGAGGGGCAGGAGAGGCAGGAGAGGCAGGAGAGGCAGGATGGGTTGGTTGCTGTGCCTCGATTCGCGTTTGCGGAATCGTGAGACTCGCGGCAATAGGGAGCGCCACGAATACGGCCGCGCAGACCAGACGTCTTGTCATGAATCACTCCCACTCAAGCGCTCACGCCACTAACCCGAAGGGCGTCACCTGGCGTCCGGCTGAAGCCGGACACTACCGCCTTCCTGCGCGACGATGTCAATCCCGACCGACCCGACCCACCCGACCTACCACACCCGGCACGCGCTCGTGCGCACCATCGGTGCGTTGGCCTTGCACGAGAACGCCTTCTGGAACTCCGGCATGTTCGACATCGGCCCGTTGACGCGGTAGCGGTTCGACGAGTGCGGGTTGGTCGCCGCCTTCAGCCGCTCGGCTTCCGGTCGGGCGTTCTCGCACCAGACCTGCGCCCAGCCGAGAAACACGCGCTGTTCCGGTGTGAAGTCGTCGACCCTGCCTTGATTTTTCGCGCCCGGGCCGGCCAGATAGGCCATCAGTGCCAGGCGCAGGCCGCCGTTGTCGGCGGTGTTCTCCCCCAGGGTCAGCCGGCCGTTGATATGGGTGTCGCCGTCCACCGCATAGCCGGAGTACTGATCGGCGACGCAGCTGGCGCGTGCCTCATACGCCTTGCCGTCGGCGGCTGTCCACCAGTCGCGCAGATTGCCCTCGCCGTCGAACTTGCGACCCTGGTCGTCGAAGCCGTGCGAGAGCTCGTGGCCGATGACCGCGCCGGCCGCGCCGTAGTTCACCGCCGCGTCGCGCCCGGATCGGTAGAACGGCGGCTGCAGGATGCCGGCGGGGAAGTTGATGTTGTTGCGATCCGGGCTGTAGTACGCATTGACGGTGGGAGGCGTCATGCTCCACTCGCTGCGATCGACCGGCTGGCCGATTTTCGCCAGGCTGCGCTTGCGCGCAAACAGCAGCGTGCGCTGCCGGTTGCCGAGCGCATCGTCTCTGGTGACGCGGATACTCGAATAGTCGCGCCACTCGTCCGGGTAGCCGATGCGATCGACCACCGCCCCGAGCTTGACCATGGCGGCCTTCTTGGTTTCACCGCTCATCCACGGCGCGGCGTCGATGTCCTGACGCATCGCGCTCTTGATGTCCTGCACCATCTGCAGGGTGTCGGCCTTGGCCCTCGGGCTGAATGTTTCCGCGACGAATGCCTTGCCGAGCGCTTCACCGAGACGTTCGTCCGTCTGCGTCACGCAGCGGCGCCACCGCGGCGGCTGCTCCTGCTGGCCCGCCAGCGTCCGGCTGAAGAAGTCGAAGTCGGCATCGGCGAACACCCTGGGCAGTAGATCCGCCGATGCGTGCACCAGGTGCCAGCGCAGATAGGCCTTGAGGTCGTTCATCGCGGCGACGGTGATCAGGGCGTTGACGGCGCGCAGGTAGTCGGGCACGGCGACGTTGATGGTCGGCAGCGGCGGCGCTTCTGCCGCCGTCGCGTACTTGCGCCAGCTGAAGTTCGGCGAGAGCGCCTGGAGCTCGTTGATGGTCATGCGGTGCTGCGTGTTGGCCGGGTCGCGGCGCTTCACGCGATCCAGCATCGCCGTCGCCAGCGCGGTTTCGATCCTGAGGACCGCGGCGGCGTCGGCGGCCGTCCGTTCGGCCGGCTGGCCGGCCGCGCTGAGCTCCTTCTGGATCAGCGCGACATACTTGTCGCGCAGTTCCACCGAGCGGGCATCGGTCTTGAGGTAGTAGTCGCGATCGGGCAGGCCGAGGCCAGCCTGATCGATGCTGGCGATCGCGTTCGCGGCGTCCTGCAGATCGGTCTGCGCGCCGAAGCGGAAGAGGACCGGGACGCCAAACGCGTGCAGGTGCGCCACCAGCACCGGCAGATCGTCAGGGTTGAGGATTTCGTCGATGGTCGACAGATCGGGCGCGATGGGCGTCAGGCCGGCGGATTCGATCTTCGACTCATCCATGCAGGCGGCGTAGAAATCGGCGGCCTTCTTCTGATCGCCTTCGGCTCCCGGCGCTTCGAGAATGCGGCGCAGCACCATGAAGTTGCGCTCCTGGAGTTCCGCGAAGCGGCTGTACGATCGGCGATCGGCGGGTAGCGGGTGTTTGGCGATCCAGCCGCCGCAGGCGAACTGGTAGAAGTCGGTGCAGGGATCGATCTTGCGATCCAGCGCGTCGATCTCTATACCGGCGGGTGCGGCAGCCGCCGGTTCGGGCTGAACCGCGCCAGGCGCCGCCGCAATGATCAGGTCCCGGCTCGCGCCGAGCGCAGCGGCCAGCGGCAACGCGACGAAGGTAACGGCAATCAACTGACGACGCATGGGTTTCACTTCCTTGGCGGCCAAGCTACAATTAGTGGTTGGCATACAGCCGCCGGGCCGGTCAGCCGACAATCCGAACGCTGAAAGGATCCCGTATCCGTGAGATATATCGCCCCAAAAGACGCCGCGGAGCTTGACGCGACCGAAACCCGGGAGTGGCTCGACTCACTAGATTATGTGCTGCAGACTGGCGGCCCGGCAAAGGTGGCCCGTCTTCTCCGCGAGTTGACGATTCACGCCAGGCAGAACGGCGTCAAGCTTCCCTTCACCGCCAACACCCCCTACATCAACACCATCTCCGCCGACGACCAGACGCTCATGCCGGGCAGCCCCGATCTCGAGCGCCGCATCAAGAGCCTGGTCCGCTGGAACGCGGCGGCGATGGTGGTGCGCGCGAACAAGGCGGAAGAAGGGATCGGCGGGCACATTTCGACCTTTGCCTCTGCGGCGACCCTGTACGAAGTCGGCTTCAACCATTTCTTTCGCGGCCGCAGCGAAGGTGAGTCGGCCAACGATGCCGACGTCATCTTCTTCCAGGGGCACGCCGCGCCTGGAATCTACGCGCGGGCCTATCTCGAAGGCCGCATCGACGAGACGCATCTCGAGAACTTCCGCCGCGAGACCAAGGCCGGCGGCGGGCTGTCGTCCTATCCGCACCCGTGGCTGATGCCCGACTTCTGGGAATATCCGACGGTGTCAATGGGGCTCGGCCCGCTGATGGCGATCTACCAGGCGCGCTTCATGCGCTATCTCGAAGATCGCAACCTCAAGCCGAAGTCGTCGGCCAAGGTCTGGGCCTTCCTCGGCGACGGCGAGACCGACGAGCCGGAGGCGCTCGGCGCCATCACCCTGCCGGCACGCGAGAAACTCGACAACCTGATCTTCGTCGTGAACTGCAACCTGCAGCGGCTCGATGGCCCGGTGCGCGGCAACGGCCAGATCATCCAGGAGCTCGAAGCGGCCTTCCGCGGCGCCGGCTGGAACGTCATCAAGGCGATCTGGGGCCGCGAGTGGGATCCGCTGCTCGCCAAGGATCGCGACGGACTGCTGGTCAAGCGCATGGGCGAGATCGTCGACGGGCAGTATCAGAAGTACGCGGTGGAATCGGGCGCCTATGTGCGTGAGCATTTCTGGGGCGTCGATCCGCGCCTGCTCGACATGGTCAAGCACCTGTCAGATGACCAGCTGAAAAAAATGACGCTGGGCGGGCACGATCCGGTCAAGGTCTACAACGCCTACAAGGCCGCCGTCGAGCACAAAGGCGGACCAACCGTGGTCCTGGCGCGGACGATCAAGGGCTACGGTCTCGGCGAAGCTGGCGAAGGGAAGAACATCACCCACCAGCAGAAGAAGATGAACGAGGATGAGCTGCGGGCGTTCCGCACGCGTTTTGGGATTCCGATTTCGGACCCCGAAGTTGGCAAGACCCCGTTCTACCGTCCCGCCGAAGACAGCATCGAAATCAAGTACATGCGCGAGAAGCGCAAGGCGCTCGGCGGCTACCTGCCGACGCGACGCGTGCGCGCCGAAGCGCTCGAGCCGGTCGAGCCGGAGCTGTTCGAGGAATTTCACAAGGGCACCGAAGGACGCAAGGCCTCCACGACCATGGTGTTCGTCAGGCTGCTGTCGAAGATGCTGCGCGACAAGGAAATCGGCCGGCTGGTGGTGCCGATTGTGCCCGACGAAGCGCGCACGTTCGGGATGGAGGCGCTGTTCCGCCAGGTCGGCATCTACTCGCATGCCGGCCAGACCTACGAGCCGGTCGACATGGATACGCTGCTGTACTACAAGGAAGCGTCGGACGGACAGATTCTGGAGGAGGGGATCAACGAGGCCGGATCGATGTCCTCGTTCATCGCGGCCGGCACCGCCTACGCCACCCACGGCGTGAACACGATCCCCTTCTTCATCTACTACTCGATGTTCGGTTTTCAACGCATCGGCGATCTGATTTGGGCCGCCGGCGACTCCCGTACGCGCGGCTTCCTGCTCGGCGGCACCTCGGGACGGACCACCCTGGCCGGCGAAGGACTGCAGCACCAGGACGGCAACAGCCAGCTGTTCGCGCTGGCCTATCCCAACTGTGTCAGCTACGACCCGGCGTTCGCCTACGAAATCGCGGTCATCATCGAGGACGGCATCAAGCGGATGTACGTGGATCAGGAAAGCATCTTCTACTACCTGACCGTGATGAACGAGCAGTACGCAATGCCGGAAATGCCCAGAGGCGCGAAGGAGGGCATCCTGAAGGGGATGTACAAGTTCCGCGCGGCCTCGAAGCCGAAGGCGGTCCTGCGGGCGCAGTTGTTCGGCAGCGGCGCGATCCTGCCCGAGGTGATCAAGGCGCAGGAAATCCTCGAATCGAAGTATGACGTCGCGGCGGACGTGTGGAGTGTGACGAGCTACACGGAACTGTATCGCGACGGCCATGCCTCGGAGCGCTGGAACATCCTGCATCCCGCCGAGGCGGCGCGGGTGCCGTATGTGACGCAGTGCCTGAAGGACGCGGCGGGCGTGCTGATTGCCGCTTCCGACTACGTGAAGGCGATGCCGGACGCGATCGACCGCTGGCTGCCCCGTCCGCTGACCGTGCTCGGCACCGACGGCTTCGGCCGCAGCGAGACACGCGCGTCGCTGCGCGAGTTCTTCGAAGTCGACTATCGCTACGTGATCGTCGCCACGCTGGCGGCGCTGGCCCGGGACGGCAAACTCGACGCCGCCATCGTCGATCAGGCGATCAAGGCGCACAACATCAACCCCGAGAAGAGCAACCCTGCTATCTCGTAGGATGGCCAATGGCTGAAGGCTCATGGCATATCGCTGATGAGCGCCAGACGACGCTTCGTCCATTGCCATCAGCCCTTAGCCATCAGCCATGGAGCGGCTTTTGACGGACTTCACACTACCCGAACTCGGCGAACAGATTGAAGCCGGCGACGTCCTGCGCGTCCTGGTCAAGGCCGGCGATTCCATCGTCAAGGAACAACCGGTTCTCGAGCTCGAAACCGACAAGGCGACGATCGAAGTGCCCTCCTCGGTCGCCGGCACCGTGAAAGAGATCAAGGTCAAGGCCGGCGACAAGGTCAAGGTCGGCCAGGCGATCCTGAGCGTCGACGACAACAGCGGCGCCGCGCCCAAGGCGGCTGCGAAAGCAGGGGACGATGCGAAGCCGGCTGAGGCCAAGGGACAGCCGGCGAAAACGAGCGCCAGAGCCGAGCCCGCCAAAGCGAGCGCACCTGCGCCGAATGCCGAGGAAGTTCCGGACATGGAGCCTGACGTGCCGGTCCGGGATCAGTCGACCAAGCCGGACAAGCCCGGGGTCAGGGATCCGACCGTTGGACCGCAGGCTGCGGCCGGCGGCGAAGGCGACGTCGCCCGCCCGCCTCAGGGACCGGGCGATCGGGCGACCAACGTCTTCGACATCTCCCGAGGTGCCAGACCAGCGGCGGAAGCCGCGGCGCCCGAAGCGCCGCCCGCGCCCGCCGCGCCGTCCGTGCGTCGGACCGCGCGTGAACTCGGCGTCGACATCAGCGTCGTGCAGGGCACCGGCGCCAACGGCCGCATCTCGGTCGAGGACGTCAAGGCGCACGTCAAGCGGCTGGTGACGAGCGGCGCCGGCCGCGGCGGCGCCGCCGGCGTTGCGCTGCCCGATTTCACGCGATGGGGCGCGGTCGAGCGCCAGCCGATGCGCGCCGTGCGGCGCAAAACCGCCGAGCACCTCAGCGCGGCGTGGGCGACCATTCCCCACGTCACGCAGTGCGACCTCGCCGACATCAGCGGTCTCGAGGAGCTGCGCAAGAAATACAGCAAGCAGGTCGAGGCGGCGGGTGGCAGCCTCACGGTGACCGCAATCGCCGTGAAGGTGATCGCGGCAGCGCTGCGCAAGTTCCCGCAGTTCAACGCCTCCATCGACCTGGCCGCCGACGAGATCATCGTCAAGAAGTACGTGAACATCGGTGTCGCGGTCGACACCGATCGCGGCCTGCTGGTGCCGGTCATCCGCGACGCCGATCAGAAGAACATCGTCCAGCTGTCGGTGGAACTGGCCCAGCTTTCAGAAAAGGCGCGCACCCGCAAGATTGCACTGGAGGAGATGCAGGGCGGCTGCTTCAGCATCTCGAACCTCGGCGGCATCGGCGGCACCTATTTCACGCCGATCGTCAACGCCCCGGAAGTCGCCATCCTCGGTATCTCGCGGGCGCGCACCGAGCCGGTCTATGACAAGGGTAGCGGCCAGTTCGCGCCGCGCTTCATGCTGCCGTTGTCGTTATCGTACGACCATCGCGTCATCGACGGCGCCGACGGCATCCGCTTCCTGCGCTGGGTGGCCGAGGCGCTCGAACAGCCGTTCTTGTTGGCGCTCAACGGATAATCCGGCGCGTGGGTCAGATGGGCCAGCCTACCTGCCCTGCCAGACCTCATATGACTTCTGTCCAACTCGTCGTCGTCGGCGCGGGCCCGGGTGGTTATGCGGCCGCGTTTCTCGCCGCGGATCTCGGGCTCAGCGTCGCGCTGGTCGATCCGGAACTGAATCCCGGCGGTGTCTGCGTCTATCGCGGCTGCATTCCATCGAAGGCGCTGCTCCATGTCGCCAACCTTGTCACCGAGTCGCGCCATGCCGCGGCCTGGGGCATCGAGTTCGGCGAGCCGAAGATCCACCTCGACCAGCTGCGCGCCTTCAAGGACAACGTGGTCAAGCGCCTGACCAGCGGTACCGGCCAGCTCGTGAAGCATCGCAAGGTGCACTACCTGCAGGGCTGGGCCGAGATCGTGGACGCCCACAATCTGCGCGTGAAGCTGGCCAAGGGCGGCGAGGAAGCGGTGCAGTTCGAGCACGCGCTGCTGGCCACCGGGTCGCTGCCGGCGATTCCGCCGATGCTGAAGGTCGACGATCCGCGCATCATGGATTCGACGGCAGCGCTCGATCTGCCCGACATTCCGAAGTCGCTGCTCGTGGTCGGCGGCGGCTATATCGGCCTGGAACTCGGGAGCGTCTACGCCGCGCTCGGCTGCGGCGTCACCGTAGTTGAGATGACGCCCGGGCTGCTGCCCGGTGCCGATCGCGACCTGGTCGACGTCCTGGCCAAGCGCATCGGGCAGACCATGAAGAGCGTCCTGCTGGAGACTCGGGTCGTCCAGATGAAGGCGGAGAGCGCGGGCATCCGCGTCATGCTCGAAGGCAAGGTCGATCCGAAGGAACAGTTGTTCGACCGGGTGCTGGTCTGCGTCGGGCGGCGGCCGAACTCGAACATTCCAGGGCTCGAGCGCACGCACGTTCAGGTCGATCAGCGTGGCTTCATCATGGTCGACGAGCAGCGTCGCACACACGAACCGTCGATGTTCGCGATCGGCGACGTAGTCGGCGAACCGATGCTGGCGCACAAGGCCTCGCACGAGGGGCGCGTCGCGGTGGAAGTGATGGCCGGCGAGAACGTCGCATTCGCGCCGCGCGCCATCCCGGCGGTCGTCTTCACCGATCCGGAAATCGCCTGGTGCGGCCTGACCGAGGCGCAGGCGGCAACAGCCGGCCGCCACGTGACGGTGGCGAAGTTTCCCTGGGGTGCCTCCGGCCGCGCGATTACCCTCGACCGCACCGACGGTCTGACCAAGCTGGTTCTGGATCCGGACACCGAACGCCTGCTCGGCGTCGGCCTGGTCGGTCCCGGCGCGGGTGAACTGATCGCCGAAGGCGTCCTCGCGATCGAGATGGGGGCCAACGCCACCGATCTCAAGTTGACGATTCACCCTCACCCCACCCTCACCGAAACGATGATGGAGTCGGCCGAAGTCTTCTTCGGCCAGGCGACTCACGTATACCGACCGAAACGCGGTTAGAGAAAGGACGACGTTCGTACTTCGCATGTCGGAGCTGAGCTTCGTATGCGTGCCGATCAGCTCGAGCGCGCCGTGCTGATGTGCGATGGCGACGTGGTGCACGGCCAGCACCTGCCGCCCTCGCTGCAGACCGCCGAGGCTTCCGGCACGATCACGCGCGTCTCTCTGCGCGATGCGGTCGGCGCCTACGAGAAGGATCTGCTGCAGGATGCGCTGAAGACGACGAGAGGCAACCGCGCCAAAGCCGCCCGGCTGCTCGACACCACCGAGCGGATCATCAACTACAAGATGCGGCACTACGACATCGACGCCAGGCGGTTCAAGTCGTAAGAAGCGCAGGAGGGCCGGGACGGGGGGACCGGCGGGCACCGCAGGAGTGATTTTCGCGGCGGCACGATCGCCCTGCTATACTCCGGCACTCACGGCAGAGGTCATCGCCATTCCTCCTCAATCGATCGCCGACCTTCAGCAGCGCCTCGCCGCCGCGCACTACGTCGCGGACCGCGGCCTGGCGGTTTCATTGTTCCTCTCCTTGCGGCTGAAACGCCCGCTGTTCCTCGAAGGCGAGGCCGGCGTCGGCAAGACCGCATTGGCCGCCGCGATGGCAACCGCGCTCGGCACCGATCTGATCCGCCTTCAGTGCTACGAGGGCCTTGACGTGAGCCACGCGCTCTACGAATGGGACTATGCGCGGCAGCTCCTCGAACTGCGGATTCTCGACGCCACCCATAGCCTCGATCGAGAGGGCGCGCGCCGCGAGCTCTACAGCGAAGCCTTTCTCATCAAGCGCCCCCTGCTGCAGGCCATCGATCCGCTGCGGACCCATCCGGCCGTCCTGCTCATCGACGAAATCGACCGCGCCGATGAAGAGTTCGAGGGATTTCTGCTCGAGCTGCTGGCCGAGTTCCAGATTACGATTCCCGAGCTGGGAACCGTGCGGGCCGCCGAACCACCACTGGTCATCTTGACCTCGAACCGCACGCGCGAGGTGCATGATGCGCTCAAGCGCCGATGCCTGTATCAGTGGATTGACTACCCCTCGTTCGAAAAGGAGCTGGCGATCGTGCAGGCGCGGGTTCCGGAGGCGTCGGCGGCGCTCACCGAGCGAGTGACCGCGGTGGCGCAGGAGCTGCGATCCGAGGATCTATACAAGGTGCCCGGCGTGTCAGAGACTATCGACTGGGTGGCCGCGCTGGTGGCGCTCGACCGCGAGACGCTCGATGCCGCAGCGGTCGACGAAACGCTCGGCGTCGTCCTCAAGGCGCGGGAAGACCTCGAAACGCTCCGCGGGGCAAAAGCCGCCGCCCTATTCGAGCGCGCCCTCGTCCGGCTGAAGCCCTGAGACCCGGACCTGAGCCCTCAGCCCTCCAGTGTCCCGCCTCCTGGACAACCTGCTGATCTTCGGTCGTCTGCTGAGGACTGCGGGCGTCGACGTTCATGCCGGCCGCGTCGCTGAGCTCGTCGAGGCGTTGCGGTACGTGAATCTCGAGGCCCGCGACGAGGTGTACCACGCGTGCCGCGCGCTGCTCGTTCACCGCCAGGATCAGCTGGCCATTTTCGATCTGGCGTTCACGGCGTTCTGGCGGCACCCCCACAGCGGACACACCCAAAGCCCGCGGAGCCGAGCCTCGTCAACCGCGTCACCTGCCTCCATCGTCGAGACCGAGAACGCGACCGTTTCGCAGGCATCGGACGACCTACTGTCGGCAGGTCTTGATCCGGCGGCGGACGAGGGCGAGTCGGAAGTGGACGCCTCGGCTTCGCAGCGGGCCGTCAAAACGTGGAGCGACGCCGGCGCCCTCGCAGGCAAGGACTTCGCCGCGTTCACGGCCGAAGAACTCGAGGTGGCCCGCCTCGCGATGTCGCGCCTCGTCTGGCAGCCGGGCCAGCGTCGAACACGGCGATGGGTTCGCGGACGAGGAGCACGGGTGGATCTTCGACGCGCGATCGCCGGTAGCCTGCGCAGCGGTGGCGAGATCGTCGGGCTGCCGCATCGGAAGCGGCGAGTGCGACCCCGGCCCCTCGTGCTGCTGTGCGACGTCAGTGGCTCCATGGAGGGGTACTCGCGGATGCTGCTGCATTTCGCGCACGCCGTGACGCAGCGGCACCACCGGGTCGAGACGTTCCTGTTTTCCACGCACCTCACCCGCGTCACGAGGGAGCTGCGTGCCGCCGGTCCAGACGAGGCGCTCGCGGCGGTCTCTGTGTCAGTCACGGACTGGTCGGGCGGAACGCGAATTGGCGCGGTCATGCGGGACTTCCATCAACAGTGGAGCCGTCGCGTGCTGCACGGCGGCCCGGTCGCATTGCTGATCTCCGACGGATGGGACCGCGGCGATCCGGCGGAGCTCGGCGAGCAGATCGCCCGGCTGCAGCGAAGCTGTCATCGCCTGATCTGGCTCAATCCGCTGATCGGCACCGCCAACTACGCGCCCTTGACCCGCGGGCTCCAGGCGGCGCTGCCGTTTGTCGACGATTTTCTTCCCGTGCGCACGTTGAACAATCTCACGCAGCTCGCGATACACTTGAACGCGCTCGCTTGACGGGGGCCGCCACCCGAAATGGAAATTTCCGGATCGTTCACCTTCAACGCACCGCCCGATCGGGTGTGGACGCTGCTCATGGATCCGGTTGTCCTGTCCTCCTGCATTCCGGGGTGCGAGCGATTCGAACCGGATGGCGTCGACCGCTACACCGTCACGCTCACCGTCGGCCTCGCCGCGATCACCGGAACCTACAGCGGTACCGTCGCCCTCACGGACATGGTGCCGAACACGTCGTACGGTCTGATCGTGGAAGGCCAGGGACGGCCGGGCTTCGTGAAAGGATCGTCGGCGATCGTTCTTCGAGCTCAGGGCGCTGCGACTGCTGTCGATGTGACCGCGACCGTGCAGACCGGCGGCGCCATCGCCCGACTCGGTCAACGTCTGGTCGGCGGTGTGGCGAAGATGATGATGGAACGATTCTTCGCGTGCCTGCAGTCGAAGCTCGCATAAGCGCGAGGTCTGATCGCGTGGATAGCACAATCTGCGCCGTTGCTGCGTACGACTCGTGCTGTTTCTGCATCACCCTACGCGACCAACGATGAAACGCCTTACCATTCGGCCAAAGCGCCACCGGCACAGTCCGTGCTCCTGCCATCTTCGACGATGGTAGACTCGCGGAAAGGCGACGTGATGTTAGATCGGATTGACAGTCTTGCCGACGACGTGAACGGCCTCAAACAGACGTCCCGCCACCTTACTGAGCGAGTCGACCACCTTACTGATAAAGTCGACCACCTCACTGGGCGAGTCGATCACCTCACTGGGCGAGTCGACCACCTGACTGGGCGAGTCGACCACCTCACTGAGCGAGTCGACAATCTGTCGTCGTCAGTCGACGAACGATTCGACGCCGTCGATGCGGCCATTCGCGAACAGCGGGAGTACACCGAGTTCGCCTACCTACGGATAGACAAGCGCTTCGATCAGCTGCAACTCGGTTTCGGGCGTCTCGAAGCGAAGGTCGACGAGCGTCTCGATCGGTTCGAGCGAAAGCTCGATGCGGTCATCGACGCGCCGCCGGGCCGCCGCGGACCCAAACCAAACCGATAAAACCGATTTCCGCAATCTCCGCGGATCCGGAGTGGACGCGTATCAGCTCACTCGGGCCAGCGCCCGTTTTAGCGCGCGTTCAGTGAACACGGCAATCATCGCGCGTCGATACTCCTCGCTGGCATGGATGTCGGAGTTGACGTCCTCGAGCTTCGTGCCGGCGTTCCGCGCCGCGGATTCGACGCTCGCCGCGGATGCAGGCTGCCGCTCGAGCGCCTTCTCCACATCGGTCAGTCTTGTCGCATGGGAGCTCGCGCCGGTGAGACCGAGTCGCGCCGACTGAATGACGCCATTCTTCACGTCGATCGCCGCCGCGACACCGACGATGGCGAAATGCGACGCGCGCTGATGAAGCTTGGCGTAGGCGGCGGACGTCACCGGCGTGAACCGGACGCCGGTGATGATTTCGTCCGCAGCCAGGTTTACTGTAAAGAGGCCCTGGAAGAAGTCGGCGGCTTTCACGGCTCTCGATCCTGTGGGCGACTTCACCTGAATCTCGGCGTCGAGCGCCAGCATCACGGCAGGGTAGTCCGCCGCGGGATCCGCGTGCGCCAGGCTGCCGCCGAGTGTGCCGCGATTGCGCACCTGCGGATCGCCGATGGCCGCCGCGCACTCGGCGATGGCGGGGCACACTCTCTGCAGCAGCGCGGACGAGGCGACGTCGTGGTGCACGGTGCCGGCGCCAATCTCGATCCTCCCATCGTTCTCGCGGATGCCGGACAGGCCGGGGATGCGCGCGATGTCGATCAGGATCTTCGGCTCGCTCAGGCGAAGCTTCATGAGCGGAACCAGGCTGTGGCCGCCGGCCAGGAATTTTCCGTCGCCGGCGGTCGCGGCGAGTTTCGCCAAAGCGTCATCCAGCGACGTGGCCCTGCGGTATTCGAACGGCGTCGAGATCATGATCGCCCTCCCTGGCCGTCCCGGCCCGCCTGAATGAGGCGCCACAGCTTTTCGGGACGCAGCATCATGTCGATGTGCTTCACGCCGAACTCGCTGAGCGCGTCGACTGCGGCGGCCACCACACAGGGCGTCGAGCCGAGCGTACCGGCCTCGCCGACGCCTTTCGCGCCGAGCGGGTTGACCGCTGTCGGCGTCACGGTGGCATCGAGCTCGAAGCGCGGGAAATCGATGGCGCGGGGGATCGCGTAGTCCATGAACGAGCCGGTCAGTAACTGACCGTCTTCGCTGTAGACGACTTCTTCGATCATCGCCTGGCCGATCCCCTGGGCGAGGCCGCCGTGAATCTGCCCCTCGACGATCATCGGATTGATGAGATTCCCGGCGTCGTCCACGGCGATCAGCTTCAGCAGCGTCGGCTCGCCGGTCTGGCGGTCGACCTCCATCATTGCGATGTGACAACCGAACGGATAGGTGTTGTTGGCCGGCTCGAAGAAGGCCTCGTCGCTCAGCCCGGGCTCGAGGCCCTCGGGCAGTGGAACCGGAACGTAGGCGAACGCGGCAACGCTCGCGAACGACTTGCCCGATGCCGGGGAACCCTTCACCGAGATGGTGCCATTTTCGAAGACCAGATCGTCCTCGTGCGCTTCGAGCAGGGCGGCCGCGAACTTGGCCATCTTGGTTTTCACCTTGCCGCCGGCCAGGTGCAGCGCCGTGCCGCCCACCGCCTGCGACCGACTGCCGAAGGTGCCGATGCCCTGCTTGACGACGCCGGTATCGCCGTGAAGGATGGTGATCGATTCGAGCGGGACGCCGAACTGATCGGCGAGCATCTGCGCGAACGTGGTTTCGTTGCCCTGGCCGTGCGGCGATGCGCCGGTGGTGGCGCTGATCCGGCCGTCGCGTTCGATCGTCACCTGGGAATGCTCCCAGCCTCCGGTGGGCAGCGAGGACGAGGGGCCGAGGCCGCACACTTCGACGTACATCGCCAGGCCCAGTCCGACCAATCGTCCTTGCGCGCGGGCGGCGTCGCGTTCGGCCTTCAACTGCTCCCACTGCGCGTTCTTCAGCGCGAGGTCGAGCGCTCTTTCGTAGTCGCCGGAATCGTAGACCGCGCCCATCTGGGTCGCGAACGGGAACTGGGTCGGCTGGATGAAATTCTTCCGGCGCAGCTCGGCCGGATCCATGTTGAGCTCGCGGGCCAGCATGTCCATCGCGCGCTCGACGAAGTAGGTCGCCTCCGGGCGGCCGGCGCCGCGATAGGCGTCGGTCGGCGTCTTGTTGGTGAACACCTCAGTCAGCGTCGTGCGAATGGCCGGAATGTTGTAAGTGCCATTCGCCATCAGCATCGTGAGCGTCGGAATCGCCGCCGTGAGAAGCATGTTGTAGGCGCCGATGTCGGCGATGAGCCGCAGCTTCAGGCCGAGGACGGTGCCGTCGCGCTTGGCGGCGAGGTCAATGTACCCGAGGATGTCGCGGCCGTGCGTCGTGGCGACGAACGCCTCCGAGCGGTCTTCGGCCCACTTCACCGGGATGCCGAGACGTTTGGAGATCGCCGCTGCGACGTACTCTTCGCCATAGATGTTGATCTTGGCGCCGAAGCCGCCGCCGACTTCGGGCGCGATGGCGCGGACCTGATCCTGGCCGAGGCCGGTCATTGCGGCGATGAACGACTTGAGAATGTGCGGGTTCTGGGTCGACGACCAGATGGTCATCGTCTCCTTGCCCGGCTCGAAGTGCGCGACCACACCGCGCCCCTCCATCGCGCTGGGCGCGAGGCGCTGGTTCACCATCCGCTGCGAGATGACGACCTCGGCCCTGGCGAACGCGGCATCAATCGCCGAATCGTCCACCTCCCCGGTCGCGCTCACGCCGGTGCCGCTGGGCACGAGCGCAATCGCCAGGTTGTTCGGGAACGCGGGGTGAATGACGGTCGGCTTCCCGGTCATGGCCAATTCGAGATCGACGACTGCCGGCAGCGTGTCGTACGACACGACGATGGCGTCCGCCGCATCGCGGGCGACGTAGCGATCGGCCGCGACGACGACCGCGACCGGCTCGCCGCCATAGCGGACCGTGTCCACGGCGACCGCGCGGTGATCCGGCGACGGGAACGGCGTCCCGATCGGCATCGGTGCCAGGAACTCGGCGATCTCGGCGCCCGTGAAGACGGCTTCGACCCCGGCCATGGCCTTCGCGGCGCCGGTGTCGATGGAGCGAATGCGCCCGTGGGCGACATCGCTGCGCTTGAACGCGAGATGCTGCATACCCACCAGGGCGATGTCGTCGACGTAGGTGCCACGGCCTCGAATGAGACGGGGATCCTCACGGCGTTTGGTGCGCTGGCCTACCAGTTTCGGCAACACAGGCGTCGTAGCCATGGTTCAGCTCTTTCTCGCGGCGTATTGAACGGCGTTGACGATGTGCTGGTAGCCGGTGCAGCGGCAGAAATTACCGGAGATCCCTTCGCGTATCTCGCGCTCCGAAGGTTTCGGATTGTCCTTCAGGAGGGTCACTGCCGCCATGATCATCCCTGGCGTGCAGTAGCCGCACTGAAGGCCGTGCTCCTCCCAGAAGCCCTCCTGCAGCGGGTGCAGGCCGCCTTCCGGCGCCAGTCCCTCGATGGTCGTGATGTCCGATCCGTCGGCCTGAACCGCGAAGATGGTGCAGGACTTCGCGCTCCGGCCATCGACGAGCACGGTGCAGGCACCGCACTGCGTCGTGTCGCAGCCGATGTGTGTCCCGGTGAGACGCAGTTGCTCACGGAGAAAGTGCGCGAGCAGCACGCGCGGGTCAACGCTTCCCTGGCGAACCTTGCCGTTGACCGTCATCGAGATCTGAGCCATCAGTGTCCTCCTCGCGTCGAGCGGGCAATAGCCTACTCCAAACCACGAAAGCCACGAAAGACCAACCCACGAAACTCACGAACGAGAAACGATCTTTTCGTCGTTTTCGTGTCGCTGATTGTCGCGTGTCTCGGGTTGGGAAGCTATCGGACCGCGGCGGCGGCGTAGGCGTCGGCGGTTTCGTGGGCGTGGTACGAGCTGCGGACGAGCGGGCCCGATTCGACATGGACGAACCCCAGGTCGAGCGCCGCCCGTTTGAGGTCGGCGAATTCGTCCGGGTGGTAGTAACGGACCATCGGTGCATGACCGGCGGTCGGACGAAGGTACTGTCCGATCGTGAGGATGCCGCAGCCGGCCACCCGCAGGTCGCGAAAAGTCGCGATCAGCTCGTCGCGTACCTCGCCCAGACCGACCATGACGCCGGTCTTGGTCGGGATGTCAGGTGCGTACCGGCGCGCGCGATCGAGCAGTTCCAGTGTGCGCGCGTAGCGGCCGCCCGAGCGAGCCATGCGGTACAGGCGCGGCACGGTCTCCGTATTGTGGTTGAGCACATCGGGGCGCGCGTCGAGCACCGCGTGCAGCGCCGCCTCGTTGCCCTGGAAATCGGGGATCAGCACTTCGATGCGGCACTGCGCCAGCCGGGCCCGCGTTTCGCGGATGGTTTCGGCGAAGATCGACGCCCCGCCGTCCGGCAGGTCGTCGCGATCGACCGACGTGATGACGACGTAGTTGAGGTCGAGCGTGCGGATGGCGTCGGCAACCCTGACCGGCTCCCCGGTATCGACTTGGGCAGGCCGGCCGTGTGACACGGCGCAGTACGAACAGGCGCGCGTGCAAACGTCGCCGAGGATCATGAAGGTCGCGGTGCCATGGTTCCAGCACTCACCGATGTTCGGGCATTGCGCCTCTTCGCATACGGTGTGCAGGTTCAGCTCGCGCATCAGCCCCTTCAAGCGCGTGTAGCTCGGCGCGCCCGGGGCGCGCACCTTGAGCCAGTCCGGCTTGGGTTGACGCGGCCGGGCGGCGGAGGTCGGCGTGAGGGAGATGACGCGGGGCACTGTTTTCCATTGTACAGGGACCGCCAGTTCTGATGCTGGCGCCGTCCTTGAATATTGTCGGCCGATCGCCATTCGTCCTTGAGATGATCGCTGCAGTCATGAGCGAACACCGCCGCCGCGTGCTGATCGTCGAAGACGAGGCCCCCATTCGCGAGATCGTGCGCTTCCACCTCGCGCTGGCGACCTTCGACGTCGTCGAGCTCAGCGACGGCGCCGAAGCCCTGGCGCTCGCGCGGGCCACGCGCTTCGATCTGGTGGTCCTCGACGTCATGCTGCCCGGCCTCGACGGCGTCACCTTGTGCCGCGCCTTGCGCAACGAGGGAGCCAACGTCGCGACCCCGATCCTCATGGTGACCGCCAGAGACACGGAGTCGGACAAAGTACTCGGTCTCGAGAGCGGCGCGGACGACTATCTGACCAAGCCGTTCGGCGTGCGCGAGCTCGTGGCGAACAGGCGGCGCACTGCGAAATCGCGAATATCGAGCTCGACGGCCGCGTGCTCGAACCGCGCCAAGTCGAGGAGATCCTTCACGATCCGATCGAGCCGATAGGTTTCCCGCTCGAGCGTGTTGAAATAGCGCTCGCGCGTCTGGGGGTCCATGGCGCGCTCCTCGGTGTGCAGCGTCTCCACGTACCCTCGCATCGCGGTCAGCGGCGTCTTGAGCTCGTGCGACACGTCGGCCAGCATCTGCTTGCGCAGCTGCTCGGCCGTCCGGAGCGCCTGGTCGCGGGCGGCGAGGCCGGCTGCCATGCTGTTGAATGTCGCCGCCACCTCGGCGACCTCGTCGTTGCCGCTGACGGCCACTCGTGCGGACAGGTCGCCAGCCCCGAGCCGCCGGCTCGCATCCTGTAGCGACTCGAGACGGCGTCTTGACGGCTCGAAGATGAACACCGCGGCGACGACCGTGGCCAGCACCAGCAGCGCGGTACCGGGCACCGACAGCAGCCGCCCGACGTCGCGCGCAAGGGGGCTGGGCGACGGTGCCGGCGGCAGCACGACCATGCCGCGCAGGTCGCCCGCGACCTGGACGGGCGCCATCACGAACGGCGGGACCGAGAGCCGTGGCTCCGCGCCATCGCGGCGCAAATCCCGGCCGGCCAGCACGCCCGCGACCGAGCGCTGCATCTCGGGATCGAGCGGCAGCATCCGGTTCGAGCCGATCGTGCCGTTCCTCATCACGGCATACGCCGGCTGAATCCCGCCTGTACTCGCGTTTCAAAAAGCCGTCCACGTCCAGCGTTGGATCCTGAGCCAGCGCCGAGCTCAGATCAGCGGCGACGATGGCAACCGCGTTGTTCGGCGAGCGGCCGGGCAGCGCGCCCCTCGCCAGCAAGGCGCTGAAGATCGCGCTCTGCGCCACGAGCACCGACACGACGAAGATCACGAAGCTGAAGCGCCGAGCCGAAAATAAAAGCTCTGGTACCAGCGAACCGATGACCCGGCAGCCGCGTGCGTCATCTCGTGCAGTCTGTCATATCCCGTTCGCGCGTCGACAGCGGCTTGCCATCAACATCGCTCGACGTGTTCTAGACGGCGACGGTGATCGATGCCGTGAGCCCGCCGGCGACGCTCCCGCTCATCGTCGGCAGCTCGAGCGACGCGCCGTCGCTGAACACCATGTCGCTGGCCAGCGTGACCTGCGACAGGTTGTTGATGCTCTGTTCGTAGCCAGAGGTTGCGTAGACCTGGTCGCAGGTCGATTTCTGCAGCGCGATTTGCGAGGTCGCGACTTTGTTGGCGGTGCTCACCGCCGTGGCCAGGCTCGGATACAGCTCGAAATGAATGTGCGGCCAGCGCCCGGCGTAACACGCGGGATAGATTGAGGTGAAGGTGACCCGGCCGGTCGAGGCGCTCTCCTGGATGCCGCGCAGGTAATTCTGGTTGGTGGCGCCGGCTGTGTAGAGCGAGTAGCGGCCCAGTCGATCGCAGTGCCACAGGTAGACGGCCCGCCCGGCGATCGGCGCACAGGTCGACTTCGATACGATGGTGAGCGCGATCGTCACCAGCACACCGTCCGCCGTGCCACTGAGCCCCGCGAAGCTGGAGCGGATGTCGCTTCGCACGACGCCGGAGACTGTGAGAACGTTCGGGCCGTTCGAGCCGTCGCCGGGATATGGCCCCTCGGTTTCGTTCGGGATCACCGTGCACGCGGCATTGCCGGCCGGTGTGGTCGTGGTGTTGCTGGCGGACGTCGCCGTCGGGGCGGTCGAGCTGCCGCCACAGCCGAGCAACTGAAGGCGCCGACGGCGCCGCCGAATTTTGCGGCCATGCGGAACAGGTTGCGGCGGTTCATGGCCGCGCCAGTGGCCGTCAGGTCGCGGTGCAGGCCGCCGAAGTCGTCGTGATCATCGTGAATAACCATGTCGGGAAGTTATCCGCAACTTATTGAAGAAGTGTTGGGCGGGCTAGGCGTTTCTTCGGTGACCGGATTCTTCGAGCAGTCCAGGTTGCTCGTATGATATCGGCCTGTGGCGCTCTTCCATCATCTCGATCTTCGCGTGATGTGGTCGGACACCGATCCGGCCGGTATCGTCTGGTTCGGCGTCTTTTTCCGATATTTCGAGCATGCCGAGGAGGATCTCTATCGCAGGCTGGGCAGCGATCGGACCGTCCTGCTGCGCCGCCTTGGGGTGTTCATGCCGCGGACGTCGCTGCAGTCGGGGTTTCGGTCGCCCGCCCGGCTGGGCGAGGAGATTGACGTCGGTGTCGGAGTCTCGACGATGAGCGACCGCCGGATTGGCTTCGCGTTCGACATTCACGAGCGCGGAACCGGCCGGCTGATCTGCGAAGCGTCCTACCGGGTTGCGTGCGTGGAGGCGGCCACCTTTGCGACGCGGCCGTTTCCCGACGAGATCCTCACGCTGCTCGCCGCGGCCCGCCAGGGATCCGCGTGACGGCGCTCTCCGCCGAAGCGCTCGGCGTCCCCGACCAGTTCAACGCCGCCGCGTATTTCGTCGATCGCAATGTCGACGAAGATCGCGGCGGCCACATCGCCATCGAGTGCGGTGACGCTCGTATCACCTACGGCGAGGTGCAGCGGCGGGTGAATGCCTGCGGCAGCGCCCTTCGCGGGATCGGCGTGCGGCCCGAAGATCGCGTGCTGCTGCTGTTGCCCGACAGCCCCGAGTTCGCGTTCGCCTTTTTCGGCGCGATCAAGATCGGCGCGGTGGCAGTGCCGCTCAACACGCTGTGGAAGCCGGCTGACTACCAGTATGTGATCCGCGACTCCCGCGCCGCGGTGCTCATCGTGAGCGCGGGCCTGCTGCCCGCGATCGAGCGCATCGCCGATGCCGACCGGCCGGCGCTCCGTCACATCATCGTCGTCGGCGAGGGCGGCGAGCGCTACTCTCAGTATTCCCAATTCGAGGCGCACGGTTCGCCCGAGCTCGAGGCCGAGCCGACCAGCCGCGACGCGCCCGCCTTCTGGCTCTATTCGTCCGGCAGCACCGGCGCGCCGAAAGGGTGCGTGCACCTTCAGCATGACATGTTCGTGTGCGCGGAATTGTTTGGCCGTGGCGTGCTCGGGATCCAGCAGGCCGATCGCTGCTTCAGCGTCGCCAAGCTGTTCTTCGCCTACGGCCTCGGCAACGGTCTGTACTTCCCGTTCTCGGTCGGCGCGACCGCGATTCTCTGGCCCGGGCCGCCGTCGGCGCAACACGTCTACGCCGTGATCGAGAAGCACAGGCCGACGTTGTTCTATTCGGTGCCGACCGGCTACGGCATGATGCTCGCTCAGGCTCGCCCGTCGACCGGCTCGGAGCCAGCGGTGGAGACCGACTTCGATCTGTCGAGCGTACGCCTGGCGGTGTCGGCCGGGGAGGCGCTGCCGGCGGCACTTTACGAGCGCTTCAAGCAGCGCTTCGGCGTAGACATCATCGACGGCATCGGCTCGACCGAGACGCTGCACATGTTCATCTCCAACCGGCCCGACGCGATTCGTCCCGGATCGAGCGGTCTGATCGTTCGCGGCTACGAAGCGCGGCTGCTCGACGAAGAGCGCGAGGCGGTGTTGCCGGGCGAGATCGGCAACCTGTGGATCCGCGGCGACTCGATTTGCGCCGGCTACTGGAACCAGCACGAGAAGACCAAGAGCACGATCGAAGGGCACTGGATTCGCACCGGCGACAAATACACGCAGGACGTGGACGGCTTCTACTGGTACGCCGGCCGCAGCGACGACATGCTCAAGGTCGGCGGGTTGTGGGTGAGTCCGGTCGAGGTCGAGAACGCGATGGTGGCGCACGCCGCGGTGCTCGAGTGCGGTGTGGTCGGACATGAAGATCACGACGGCCTGGTGAAGCCGATGGCGTTCGTCGTGCTGCGGGACCCAGCAGCCGGCTCTCCGGAGCTCGGGAAGGAGCTGCAGCAATTCGTGCGCGAGCGGCTCGCCGAGTACAAGCGGCCGCGCTGGGTCGCGTTCGTCAGCGAGCTGCCCAAGACCGCCACCGGCAAGATCCAGCGTTTCAGGCTGCGGCAACTGACGTCCTCACATTCGGACGGTGTCTGACACCCTGGTCAACATTTCAGTCGTGACGCTCGTCTAACGTGGCACTATGCGCGATCTTCGATTCGCCGTTCGCGTCCTCCTGAAGAGCCCGCTCTTTACCCTCACCGCCGTGTCGACGCTGGCGCTGTGCATCGGCGTCAATACTGCCATCTACACGGTGGTGGACCGCGTCCTGCTCCGCGCCCTCCCGTATCCGCACCCCGAGCGGCTGGCGATGATCAGCCGTCACTACCAGGGAGCCACCGCCACCGAGGACGACTTCTCGCAGAGCGGCTTCACCTGGGTTGCGCTGCGCCAGGGCGCCGCCTCGGCAATCGATCTTGCCGCCTATTCGGGCCTCGGCGGAGACGTCAACCTGGTCGCCGACGGCCGGCCGACCCTGGTTCCCCAGCAGCGGGTATCGGCCGGCTATTTCCGTGTACTCGGAGTCGCGCCGCAACTCGGTCGTGAGTTCAACGATGACGAGGATCGCGTCAACGGGGCCGCGGCCGCGGTGTTGAGCCACGCACTCTGGACCCGCGCGTTTGGCGCCGATCCGGGCGTCATCGGTCGATCGATCACGCTGCGCGGCGAGCCACATACTGTGGTCGGGGTCATGCCGACGGCGTTTCATTGGGGAACCGCCGTCGACGTCTGGACGCCGCTGCGCCCTTCACCGAAGGGCGAGGGCGGCGGCGAAAACTACGGCCTCATCGCGCGCGTGAGGGATGGCGTCAGCTGGGCGCAGGCCACCGAGCAGATCGCCGCCGCGACGACTGAGTTGGTGCGCGAGCGCTATCGCAGCCCTCGCGGCGGCACCGTCGTGCGGATCGGCGCCGTGCCGCTGCAGCACGGGCTCACCGACGACTCGCGCCGTCCACTGCTGATGCTCTGGGCCGCCGTCGGCATCGTGCTGCTCATCGGCTGCGTCAACGTCGCCGGCCTCGTGGTGGCCAGAGGCGTTGCGCGCGCGCCGGAGATTGCGACGCGCATCGCGCTGGGCGGCAGCCGCCGCGCCATCGTCCGGCAACTGCTCACAGAGAGCGTCGTGCTCGCCGTGTGCGGCGGCGTGGCCGGCCTGCTGATTGGCTTCGCGGTGTCGCGCCTGCTCGCGTCGTGGTTGACCGACGCGTTTGGCGTGACTGGGGAAGCCGGACTCGATGCTCGCGTGCTCGCGATCACGGGCGGCCTGGCGCTCTTGACGAGCGTGGCATTCGGCCTGCTGCCCGCGCTGCAGGCGAGCCGCGTCGATCTGCGCCGGGCGCTCGTTGAATCCGGCGGGACCGCGGTGGCCGGCGGCGCCCGTGGCTGGCCGCGCCGCTTGATGGTGACCGCGGAGGTCGCGCTCGGTGTCGTGCTGCTGATTGGTGCCGGCCTGTTGATCCGATCGTTCGACTACCTGATGCGGCAGCGGCCCGGGTTCGAGAGCAGCCACGTGATGACCGCCACGGTCTCGCTGCAGGATGCGAGATACCGGACCCGCGATTCGGTTGCGCGTCTGTTCGACGACGCGCTGCAGCGGATGCGCGCAATCCCCGGCGTGGAGGATGCGGCTGCCGCACTGACGCTGCCTTACGAGCGCGCGCTCAACGAGGGGTTCCGGTTGGTCGGCGGCACGTCGGATCAGCTGATCTTCAACATGACCTACGTGACCCCGGAGTACTTCGACACGTTGCGCGTGCCACTCGTCCGCGGGCGGGCGTTCACGCCATCGGATGGTGCCGATGCGCCACCGGTGATCATCGTCAATCAGGCGTTCGTGCGGCGTCACTCGCCGGACCAGGATCCGATCGGCCGCCAGGTGCAGAGCGTCGGCGGCGTCCGCACGATCGTCGGCGTCGCCGGCGACGTTCAGCAGAAGGTCGCCTTTGGCAACTTCGGTCCAGTCGGCGCCGCGCCGGCGTCCTACGTGCCGGTCTCGCAGGTCTCCGACGGCTTCGTGACGCTTGTGCACGGCTGGTTTTCTCCGAGCTGGATCGTGCGGCTCTCCGGCCCACAGGCAGGCATCGTCGCGCAGATGCAGAAGGCCGTGGAGGCTGTCGATCCGCTGCTGCCGGTGGCGAAATTCCGCACCCTGGACGACGTGCGCGGTGAGGCGGTGGCGACGCCGCGCGCGCAAGCGCTTCTGCTTGGCACGCTCGCGGGCCTGGCGCTCGTGCTCGCCGCGGTCGGTCTCTACGGCCTGGTCGCCAGCGCGGTGGCGCAACGCCGGCGCGAGCTCGGTATCAGGATGGCACTCGGCGCCTCGTCCCGACAGGCGGTCCTGTCCGCCGCGCTACCTGGCCTGACACTGGCGGTAACAGGCGTGGTGATTGGGAGCATCGCTGCGCGCCTCGGCGTCTCGACGCTGCAGCACCTGGTGTGGGGGGTGTCGGTGGCCGATCCGCTGACCTTCATCGTCGCGATTGCCGCGGTGCTCGGCGTGGCTACACTTGCCACGCTCGTACCGGCCCTGCGCATCGTCTGGCTGAATCCCTTGAAGGCGCTGCGTTCGTAGCAGGCTCGCAGCACGTCATTGGGATGTTCCTTTGGTCCTGAAACCCGCGACGAAGAAGTCGGCGAACACTCCGGCAATCGCGTAGGAGCTGGCCGGCCCGTCCGGACTGTACCAGCGCGGAATCCAGTTCACCGCACCAAACAGCGCAAAGGCGAGCAGCTTCGAATCGCCGGCGGCGAACACGCCGGCCGCCATCCCTCCCTCGATCACGCGGCGTACGCCTTTGTCGAACGCATCACGGCGGGCAATCACGGCTTTGAGGTGCGCCGGCGTGAGCGCCTCGAGATCGAGGAACAGCGCGGTGCCGTGGAGCTCGTCGAGGATCGTATGCACGAATGCGTCGATGAGCTGGCGCAGCTTGACGTCGGCGCCAGCGGCGCTGCCGTTGATGTCGTCGAGCAGCTGGGTCAGACGGTCCAGGGAGGTACTGGTGGCAGGCGTACAGGATCTCTTCTTTGTTCTTGAAGTAGTAGTAGAGGTTCCCCTTTTTCATGTGCAGCGCGGCGGCGATCTCTTCGACGGTCGCGCCGTGATAGCCGAGGCGCCGGAACGCCTTGGCCGCGCTCTTCAGGATGTCGACGCGGGTTGAGGCCTGTGGATCGGCATTGCGGGGACGGCGCCGCCGGCGGCCGCGGCCGGGCTTGATCGTGCCAGCAGCGGAAGGGGTTGACTCGCGCGTTGCCACAGTCCTAAAGTATTTGAACGAGCGTTCAATTTCAATGATCACGTTTGACACCCACCCCGACCGCTACAAGCACTGGAAGCTGACCTTTGACGGTCCCCTCGCCACGCTCTCGATGGACGTGCGCGAAGACGCCGGCCTGTCGCCGGACTACAAGCTGAAGCTCAACTCCTACGACCTCGGCGTCGACATCGAGCTCGCCGATGCCATTCAGCGCATCCGCTTCGAGCATCCCGAGGTCCGCACCGTGATCGTGTCGTCGCTGAAGGAGCGCATTTTCTGCGCCGGCGCCAACATCATGATGCTGCGCGGCTCGTCGCACGTTGCCAAGGTGAACTTCTGCAAGTTCACCAACGAGACCCGGCTCGCGATCGAGGATGCGAGCGCGAACTCCGGGCTGAAGTTCGTGGCGGCGCTCAACGGCATCTGTGCCGGCGGCGGCTATGAACTGGCGCTGGCCTGCGACGACATCCTGCTGGTGGACGACGGCAATTCAGCGGTCAGCCTGCCGGAAGCACCACTCCTGGCCGTTCTGCCCGGCACCGGCGGGCTCACTCGCGTGGTCGACAAGCGCCACGTCCGGCGCGATCTTGCCGACTATTTCAGCACGCTGGTCGAAGGCGTAAAGGGCAAGCGCGCCGTCGAGTGGAAGCTGGTCGATGCGGTCTACCCGACCAGCCAGTTCAAGGACTCGGTTCAGAAGCGCGCCCGCGAGCTGGCGGCGACCTCGGATCGTCCCGCCAACGGCACCGGGATCGTCCTCAATCCGCTCAATCCCACGGTCACCGACAGCTCGCTCGAGTACTCGGCAGTCACGCTCACCGTCAACCGCGCCAAGCGCACGGCCGAGCTGACGCTGCAGGCGCCCACCGGTCCGCAACCGTCGACGGTGGACGAAATCGTGGCCGCCGGTGATCAGTGCTGGCCGCTGCGTGCCTTCCGCGAGCTCGACGACGCGCTGCTGCGTCTGCGGGTCAACGAGCCCGAGATCGGCACCGTCATCGTGCGGACGAAAGGCGACGGCGCCGCGGTCATCGCCATCGATCAGACCCTGCTGGCGCAGCGGTCGCACTGGCTGGTGCGCGAGATCATTCAGTTCATGAAGCGCACGCTCAAGCGCGTCGATCTGACGTCGCGCACGTTCTTCGCGTTCATCGAACCGGGGTCGGCATTTGCCGGCTCGCTGTTCGAGCTGGCGCTGGCCGCCGATCGCTCCTACATGTTCCACGACGACAACGAAGAGAACACCATCGCACTGTCGGCGATGAACTTCGGTCCGTTGACGATGAGCAACGGGTTGACGCGGCTGCAGACGCGGTTTCTCGACGACCCGGCGAAAATCGCGCAGCTGCAGGCGCACGCCAATCCGTTCAACGCCGGCGACGCCGACGAGGCGGGCCTGGTGACCTTCGCGCCCGACGAAATCGATTGGGACGACGAGGTGCGAGTCGCCGTCGAAGCGCGCGCGGCATTCTCGCCCGACGCGATGACCGGCCTCGAGGCCAACCTCCGCTTCGCCGGCCCCGAGACCATGGAGACGAAGATTTTCGGACGGCTGACCGCGTGGCAGAACTGGATCTTCCAGCGACCCAACGCGGTGGGCGAAAAGGGTGCGCTCAAGGTGTATGGAGAGCAGGGCCGGCCGGAGTTCGACTGGAAACGGACCTAGCTGATTCGCACCATGAATCAACACAGAGGACACCAAGGACACTACGACGTGTTTGATGAGCGAGGCGAACCATGATCTCCGCCGAGAAGATCCCGAACAACGTCAACCTCTCCGGCAACAAGCGGCTGCAGCGCGCGCTCGAGCACTGGCAGCCGAAATACATCCAGTGGTGGAAGGACATGGGGCCGCAGGGCTTCCAGGACTACCACCAGGTGTACGTCCGCACCGCGATCAGTGTCGATCCCGAGGGCTGGGCGCATTTCGAGTACGTCAAGCTGCCGGAGTACCGGTGGGGCATCTTCCTCGCCGATCCGGTGCACGATCGCCGCATCGGGTTTGGCGATTTCTTCGGGCAGCCGGTCTGGCAGGAAGTGCCGGGCGAGTTCCGCAACCAGCTGCGCCGCCTGATCGTGACCCAGGGCGACACCGAGCCGGCCAGCGTCGAGCAGCAGCGGCTGCTCGGCCAGCGCTGCCCGAGCATGTACGATCTGCGCAACCTGTTCCAGGTCAACGTCGAAGAAGGCCGTCACCTGTGGGCGATGGTCTACCTGCTGCATTCCTATTTCGGCCGCGACGGCCGTGACGAAGCCGAGGAACTGCTCGAGCGCCAGAGCGGGAACCGCGACAAGCCGCGCATCCTCGAAGCCTTCAACGAGCCAATCGACAACTGGCTCGACTTCTTCATGTTCACCATGTTCACCGACCGCGACGGCAAGTCGCAGCTGATGTCATTGTCGGAGAGTTCGCTCGACCCGCTGGCACGCACCACCCGGTTCATGCTCACCGAGGAAGCGCACCACATGTTCGTGGGCGAGACCGGGATCGCCAGGATTCTCGAGCGCACCTGCCAGTTGATGAAGACCACCGGCTTTTCCGAGGACGTGCGCAAGGTCGGCGGCATCGACCTCCCGACCATCCAGAAGCATCTCAACCAGTGGTTCAGCCTCAGCCTCGACTTGCACGGCAGCGAGGTGTCGAGCAATGCCGCGTCGTACTTTGCGAACGGGCTGAAGGGGCGCGCCAAGGAGGACAGCTTCGATGAGCACGTGGTCAAGAACGCCTACTACAACATGGAGTTCTTCGAGGAGGGCAAGGCGGTCACCAAAGAGGTGCTGATGCGCAACGCCATGAACGAGGTGCTGCGCGATTGGTACGTCGGCGACTGCGCGGCCGGCGTGGTCCGCTGGAACCGGATTCTCGAGGCACACGGCATGTCCGACCGCCTGCGGCTGCCCGATCGCAAGTTCCATCGTGGCATCGGCATGTATGCCGGCTTCCATTTCGATCCGAACGGTGTGCCGCTGAGCGCGGAGCAGTGGGAGAAGCGGCAGTACCGAATGGCTGCCGGCGGCCGCCGACACCGAGTACCTGCTCAGCATCATGGACAAGCCGGTGTTCGAGCCCGGCAAGTTCGCGAACTACATCGCGCCGCCGCGTCGCGGGATCAATCAGCAGCCGATCGACTTCGAATACGTACGGACGGAGGGGTAGCTAGCTCTTCGGGATTTGAGGATCTGGGGATCTGAGGATCTGAGGATTCACGCTGAGGGGGCAGAGGCGCGCAGGTGTTCGGTTACTTCGCGGTGAAGAAATGACCGCGTACCCGCTGACTGGTAACAGTGAAACCGCGCTGGCGCTGTCGTTCCAAACCGGGTTTTTTCTTAGGCGACCGCCGGTGCGGCGTGGACCGCGGCGATTTCCGCGGCGGCGCGGCGGCCACTCTCGACCGCGCCGTTCATGTAGCCCTGCCAGCGGACGCTGGTGTGCTCGCCGGCGAAGAACAGGCGGCCGGCGGGCCTTGAGAGCCAGGCACGCAGCGACGGATCGAAGCCGGGATCGAAGTAGGCGTAGCCGCCGCGCGCGTACGGATCCTGTTCCCACACGATCTGCCGTGACGCCAGCAGTTCGCTGTCCTTCGACCCGAGCCAGTCGAGCGCGTCGGCCAGTCCACGAGCGCCATGCTTGGCGACGATCGCCTGGGTGGCATCGCTGGCGCCGCCGCCGGCCAGCAGACACAGGATACCGGCGCGTCCGCGCTGCTCTTCGTTGCCGTCCCACACGGCCCCGAACGGCAGCGGTGAGCCGAATGCACGTGGCCGGCCGGTGGTACGCCAGAACCGCTTCGAGAACTGCAGCAGCGTCTTGGTGGCGCGCCCGTACTTGAGACGGCCGATCGCCTCGTGCTGCTGGGCCGGCAGCGCCGGCGTGATCGGAATGCGGCGGAGCAGCGTCGCCGGCAGCGCCAAAATCACGTAGTCGCAGTTGATTTGCGCCAGCGCGCGGTTGTTCTTCACGCTGACCCGGACCACCTTGCCGCGATGCGACAGGGCGACCACGTCGGTATTCAGGTGGAGGCGTTCGCCGAGCGGGTCGGCGAGCGCCGACGTCAGCCGATCGGTGCCTCCCTCGATGCGGTAGAGTCCTCCCGGCGCCGCTGTCTCGCTCTCGGCGAACTGATCGATCAACGCGATCAGCGAGAGTTCCTCCGGGTCGGCGAGAAAAAAGCCGCGCAGGCCGGCGGCCGTCGCGCGCAGGTCGGCATCGGCCTTCGCCTCCTCCAGCCAGGTCGACACCGACCGCCGCGCCAGATCGGTCGTGATCGGCGAGTCCCAGCGCCGCTCGGCCAGCGCGTACGGCCGGCCGACGCCGCCCAACTCCTTGGCGAGCCGGTCCCAGCTCTGTCGGGCATTGCGAGCCACGATCTTGGCGCGGCCGCTCGCATCGGCGCGGACATAGCCGAAGCCGCCCTTCAGGATCCGCGTCAGCTTGAGCCCGACGTCGGCGGCCAGACTCCGGATCTCGTGCTGCGCCTCGTCGATGAAGTCCCCGCCGGCTTCGGCGTGCTGACCCTCGGCAAAGCCGTCGCGGATGGTCCAGACCCGTCCGCCGACGCGGTCCCGGACGTCAATGACGGTCACGCTGGCGCCGCGAGCCATCAGATCCCGGGCCGCGGCGAGCCCGGCGAGGCCGGCCCCCGCCACCAGCACGGTGACGCCGCTCAAAGTCGTATCCTGCACGTCTACACTGTACGGGGAAACGTCGCGGCATGGGCTAAACTTTGCGCATGCTTGCCATGATGGCGTTGCTGGCCATGACCTACACACACCCCGAGCAGCTGGTGGACACCGATTGGGTCGCCGCCCACGCCGCCGACGCGAACGTCCGCATCGTCGACATGCGACAGAGAGGCTACGCGGAGGGCCACGTGGCCGGAGCGGTCGCGCTTTCGCCAGGGGCCATTCGCGACGCCAAGGCGCCGCCGACCTTCCTGCCGACCCCGGCCGCCTTCGAAGAGATGATGGCGAAGCTCGGAATTTCGGACTCGACGCGTGTGGTCGTCTACGACGAGCGCGGCGGCCTCTACGCCGCTCGCCTCTGGTGGATTCTCAACTACTACGGCCACGCCAACGTCGCGCTGGTCGACGGCGGGTGGATCAAGTGGACGGCCGAACAACGTCCGACGTCGACGACGACGCCGACGCCGACGGCGGCGAAGTTCACCGCGCGTCCGCAACCGAAATGGATCGCCACCGCCGCCGATGTCGTCGCCGCGATCGACAAGCCTGGCGTGAAAATCGTCGACGCCCGAACCGTTGCCGAGATCGAGGGGAAGGACCTGCGCAACATCAAGCGCGGTGGCTTCGTAGCCTCGTCCGTGCCGGTCTACTGGGAAGACCTGCTCGATCCACAGAACAAGACATTCAAGTCGGCCGACGAGTTGAAGAAAATCTACGAGGATCGCGGCATCGTGCCGTCGAAGGACGTGATCGTCTACTGCCAGGTCGGCATGCGTGCCTCGGTGGATCTCTTCGCGCTGCATCTGATTGGCTACGACCGGCTGCGCAACTACTACGGCGCGTGGGAGGAGTGGGGCAACCGCGACGACCTGCCGCTGGCAACCAAGAAATAGATCTCTCGACTAGACTTCACAGATGCAGTTCAGCCATTCCCGGGCCCGGCCACTCCTCGTCAGCATGGCCGCGGCCATCCTTGTCGTGTTGCCGGCTCACCGTGCGGCGCAGGCCCAGGCGCCTTCGCGGCAGACCGCGATTGTCGGCGCGACCTTGATCGACGGCAACGGCGGGGCGCCGCTATCCGACGCGGTTGTCGTGATTGACGGCGCACGGATTGCGGCGGTGGGCCCGCGCAGCGCCGTACGCATTCCTGCCGAGGCCAGCCGGATCGACGGACGCGGCCGCTGGATCGTGCCAGGGCTGATCGATACCAACGTCCACCTGTCACTCTACGGCGGGCAGAACGATCGTTACGAGACGCTGGCCAAGTACCAGCCCCGCCAGGAAGAGATCGTGCTCGAAGCGGCGCAGATCGATCTCAGCTACGGCATCACCACCGTTCGCGACAGCTACGGCGCCCTGCTGCCGTTGACGAAGGTTCGCGATCGGATCGCCCGCGGCGAACAGACGGGCGCGCGCATTCTGGCCGCGGGCAACATTCTGGGCTGGAGCGGGCCCTACTCCTTTTCGTTCAGCCGGGTGATGGGACAGCTGACGCTGTTCCAGGAGCAGATGAACGACTACATCGCGCAGGGGGGCGGTGAGGACCTGATGGCGATGACGGCGCAGGAATTGCGCCAGGCGATCGGCGCCTATCTCGACAAGGGCCCCGACTTCCTCAAGTTCGGCGGCACGAGCCATTTCTCCGAGCCGACCTTCATCGGCTTTTCCGCCGAGGCGCAGCAGCTGATCGTCGACGAGGCGCACAAGCGCAATCACGCCGCGGAAACGCATTCGACCAGCATCGAAGGCCTGCGGGTGTCGATCGCCGCAGGGATCGACGGGATTCAGCATCCCGAACTGCTCGACGGCCGAGCCATGCCCGACGATCTGGTCAAGTCGATCGTCGATCGGGGCCTGAACTGCTCGATGCTCGTGAGCACGATCACGGGGCCGGCCTGGAAGCGCCACCTCAAGACGAAGGAAGAGGCGCAGAAGAAGCGCGCCGATGCCGAAAAGGAGGCGCGAACTCCGCCGCGGGAGAAAACCTCGTCCGAGCGCCGCAAGGAAGCCGCAGACGTCGGCGCCGACCTCGAGATGCGGCGCGCCAACGCCCAGGCGTTGATCCGCGCCGGCTGCCGCGTGACGCCGGGCACCGACAGTTACTGGGCCGCCGCGCCGGAGTTCACGCGCACCCCCAAGCCGCTCGAACAGGACCATGGCATCGGCACGATCATGGCCGTCGAAGGGCTGGTTGAGCTCGGCATGACGCCGTCACAGGCGATTGTGGCGGCGACGCGCAACGGCGCTGCGGCCGCGCACGGGCAGAAGGACTTTGGTACCGTCGAAGCGGGCAAACTGGCCGATCTGGTGCTACTGACGGCCGATCCGCTCGCTGAGATCAGCAACCTGCGCAAGATCGCCTCCGTGATCAAAGACGGGCACGTCGTCGATCGCACGCGGCTGCCGATGACGCGCGTGCTGTCGGTCGCGCCGCCGGTGGTGCCGGGCACGAAGGACTTCTGAAGGCTCACATGCTGGACCACCGCCGCCTCTACTGGACGGCCGTGTGGCTCGCCGTGGTGCTGGTAGCCGTCAAGGCGCACTATCTGGGTGCGCCGGCCGCGCCGACGCTGCACGCCGGCTGGGACTACCTTCGCGACCTGGCAGCGACCTCGTTCCTCGACGTGGTGTATGCCGCGACACTGTGGGTGGGTGGAACCATCGCCCTTGTGATCGCCGGTGATCGGCCACGCTCGAGGGTCGCGATCGTCGCGATCATGGCCGCCGCTGCCGCGCTGTCGTGCCTGTACGCGCTCGCCAGCGTGTTCTTCTTCAGAGTCTTCGGCGGCTTCCTCACCTATCCGCTGCTCGCCCTGGTCGGGGATGTCCACATGCTGCGCTCATCGGTCGAGGCGCAGGCATCGGCGGCGACGTTGACGGCGGTGTCGGTGGCGCCGCTGGTGTATCTCGCGCTCGTGGCAGCTACTCTTCGGTGGCTGCCGGTCGGCCGCGGTCCGCGCTGGCGTCGGCGCGCCGCCGGGCTCGCCGCGCTGCTCGCCTGGGTCATCGCCGGACAGCTGTCTTTCACGCAGGAGTGGACGACGCGGCGGGATCGCCAGGTGGCGAACAACGCACAGTGGGTGTTTGCCATGTCGTGGTGGCAGACCATTGCCGGCCAGGGGGCGGTCCGCATGAGCGGATCCGTCCGCGCCGAAGACCTGGAAGACTTCGCTCCGGTTCGCGGCGCGCTGCTGCACGGGGCGCTCTCGCAGGCGCGCGGCGTCCGCCTGCTCGCGGCGCGCCGACCGCCCAACGTCATTCTGATCGTGCTCGAATCGGTGGCGGCGCGCTGGACCGGATTGAATCACGGCCCCTACGACACGACACCCAGTCTGGTCGCCGAATCGAAGCGGGGCGTGGTGTTCGACAATTTCTACGCGCACATCGGGCGCAGCTCGAACTCGCTCGCGTCGATCCTGCTGTCGGTATTTCCCAAGCTCGATTTCAGCGACCTCACCGTGGAGTATCCGCGCCTGTCCGGGACGTCGCTGGCAACCGTGTTCCACGACCGCGGCTACCGCACCGCCTTCGTGACGCCCAGCGATCTCGATTGGGCCGACTGGCGCACGTTCCTCGATCGACGCGGCTTCGACCATGTCATCGACCATCATCAGCTGCCGTGCTCGACGCTGCTCTCGTCCTGGGGCATGGAGGACCGTTGCGCCGTTGACGGGCTGATCGAGATCATCGAGCAGGATCGGGCGCGCCCGTTCTTTCTGATGGCGTGGAGCCAGCAGACGCACCACCCCTACGAGCCAACGCCGGGAGTGCCGCTGATCGAGTTCGCGCGCGAGACGGTCACCGACGCCTACGACCTCAATCACTATCTCAACGTGCTGCACGAGACCGATCGCCATATCGGGCGGCTGTTCGACACCATCCGCCGCGCCGGCCTGAGCGACGACACGCTCATCGTGGTCACCGGCGATCACGGACAGGCGTTCGGTGATCCGCACGACGGCTACATGCAGGGACGCAGCGTTTACCAGGAAGACGTCAACGTGCCGCTGTTGCTGTGGTACCCGCGGCAGTACAGGTCGGCGGTGCGGTCGGCGACGATCGGCAGCCACATCGATCTGTCACCGACCATCACCACCCTGGCGGGCCTGCCGGCTGCGCCCGACTGGCAGGGGCGCAGCCTGTTCGACCTGAACCGCGCGCCGCGGGCGTATTTCTACGTCGCCGAGGATCACTTCACGCTGGGTGTGCGGGAGGAGAACTGGAAGTACATCTTCGACTTGCGCGAAGGCTTGGAAGAGTTGTACGACCTGAGCCACGATCCGACCGAGCAGCGGAATCTGGCGGCAACCCAGCCCGAGCGCTGCGCCCGCCTGCGCCAGCGCCTGGCGGCGTGGACCGACGCCAACCGCCGACAGTACGACACGGTGTTTCAATGAAACGAGCGATCACCCGAACGCCGCCCGCGCACGTCGGCTGACAGTTTCGCGAACATCAACGACGACCTCGGCGCGTCGCCGCCGAGGTTGAGCGAGCGCACGACAGACGCGATGAGCGACAGGAAAGGGCCGGCTCCCTTTTGCTCGGCAAGCCGCGGCTAGTGAGTTGTGCCATGAGCGAACCGTTTGAAGAAGCTGGCATCGTTCCATTTCGGCCGATCCGTCCGGTTGGCGATTCGCACCGCGAGATCGCGGACGATCTCGACGTACTTCCCCGCCGCGGAACGGTCGATCGGCTGATTCAGATCGTCGGACGGCGCGTGGTAGCGCTCGGCCGTCCATTTCGCCGCGACCGCCGCCTCGGGCGTGCCGACGTCGTAGCCAACCTTCATGGCCAGCGCGGGAATGCCGACCTTGACGAAGCTGTACTGATCGCTGCGGACGAAGCGATTGCGCTGCGGTTCTGGATCGGCCTGCACGGTGACACCCACCGCCCTCGCCGTGGCCCGGATGTCGCCGCCGAGATCCGACTCGTCGAGGCCGAGCACCATCAGCATCTTGAGCGGGAACAGCGGCAGGAACATGTCGGTGTTCACGTTGGCGACGATCGCCGATCGCGGTACGGTCGGATGCGCCGCAAAGTAGCGTGATCCGAGCTCGCCTTTCTCCTCGCCGGTCACCGCCAGGAACAGAATCGACCGCGCCGGCTTCGCGTTCATCTCATGCAGCGATGCCGCCACTTCGAGGATGGCGGCAACCCCCGACGCGTTGTCCATGGCGCCGTTGTAGATGGTGTCGCCGTTGACCGCACCGCCGATGCCGAGATGATCCAGATGCGCGGACACGACGACGAACTCGTCGCGACGCTTCGAATCGGAGCCGCGCATGATGCCAGCGACATTCTGGGACTCGACCTGCGCGCGTTCGACGGCGGCCGTCGCCTTGAGCCGCGCGGACAGTGCGAAGCCCGGCAACGGCTTGCCGCCGTCGGCAAGCGCGAGCAACTCGGCGAAGGTGTGGCCGGAGCCGGCAAACAGCTTGTCGGCATGCGCCGGATTCATCGTGATCGACAGCTGCTGTCCGGCGGCATCGTCGAGTGCGGCATCGGCCAGCGACATCGCCGGCTGCAGGCGCGCCAGCGTCGATCGTGCCCACGGGATGTCCATGTTCTTCGGATTGGCGATACTGATGGTCCCGACGGCGCCGGCGGCCTTGTACATCTTCCAGCGCTCGGCGGCTGAGCCAAAATGCGCCTGCAGCGGACCGGGTAGCGATTTTGGCGTCGAGGCGAGATGGACGACGATCGCGCCCTTGAGGTTGAGTCCGGCGAAGTCGTTGATGCTGCGCTCCGGGATGTTCAAGCCATAGCCGACGAACACCAGCGGCGCCTCGACCGTGGGCGCCGGATCGACGCGCACATTGATGTTGGCGTCCTCGCCGAGGGTCAGCGGTTCGCTCCTGCCGTTGGCGAGCAGCGCCAGGCTCGACTTCGCTTCGACGATGCGGCGCGTGTTGAACATGACGGGCTGGATATACCCGCCGACGCCGGCCGGTTCCAGTCCCGATCGCTTGAACTGCGCGGCCACGTAGTCAGCGGCCCGCTTGTGCGCGGGACTGCCGGTGTTGCGTCCCTCCATGCTGTCGTTCGCCAGCGCCTCGACGTGCGCCCACCACCGCGCCCCGGTGTCATCGCCGCGCAGCCCGCTCGATCCGATCAACAAGGCGATCAGCGTCGCCGTCAGCACGCCCTTCATGTCCCTGACCTCCGTGGCCAATAGAATACCGCCCGAGCGTCTCGCTGGCAGCAACGACCGCGACGTTTGCCACGCCGACGTCCACCGTACCGAGCCGCCCCTGATGACTCAGAGGCCTTTCCTCGCGATGCGGAGTGGACAGGCACCAGTCCACCTCCGTATAGAATGACGCGGCAAGGGATTTTTATGTCTATGTATCGTGCCGTGTTCGTGGTGCTGATGGTCTGTGCGGCCAACCCGGCGCTGGCGCAGGACCGTTTGCAGAGCAGCGACCTGTTGAAACTGCGATCGGTGTCAGCGGTCGAGGTATCGCCGGATGGCGCTCGCGTCGCTTATACGGTCGAGAACAACGACGGCACCGGCCGGCCGTACGGCCAGTTGTGGGTGATGACGCTGGCGGACGGCAAGGCGATCCGCTTCGGCGCCGCACAGGAGCCGTCCGGCAATCCCACCTGGTCGCCCGACAGCCAGTGGATTGCGTACCGCGGCCGGGTCGGCGGCAAGGCCGGCCTGGCGATCGCGCACGCTGACGGCAGCGCGGCCCGTTTCCTCGCGGAGATGTCCGGTACCAACAGTCCGCTGCCGACAACGGGGAAGACCGTCGCGTGGTCGCCCGACGGCCGGCGGCTCGCGTTCGTCTCGGCGGTCCCGGGACCAGAGACTGCGAACGCGACGGGAGATCCGGTCGTCATCACGCGCTACCTCTACAAGCCCGACGCCGCCGAGGGCAACACGCGCTTCAACGACAATCGACGGCTTCACATCTTCGTCGTCGACGTCGCGACCGCGAGTGTCGATCAGCTCACCGACGGGACGCACTACGAGCACTCCATCGACTGGTCGCCGAACGGCGAGGAGATCGCGTTCGTTTCCAATCGCGAGCCCAACGAGGATCAGTTCTTCAACTACGATCTGTTCGCGCTCAAGGTCGCCGACAAGTCGATCCGGCGGCTGACCTCGACGGAGAACGCGGAATATCGGCCGCGCTGGTCGCCCGACGGCAAGACCATCGCTTACGAGGCGACCAAGCGCGGGCTCACCGATCTCGAGACCACGATGGAAGACACCCACGTGTGGGTGATCGGCGCTGACGGCGCCGACCGCCGCGAGCTCGGGCGGGCGATCGACAATCGCCAGGGCGCGCCGGAATGGTCGGCCGATGGCCGCGCCGTGCTCTTCACGGTTCAGGAACGCGGCAGCTCGCATCTCTACCGGCTTCCGCTCACCTGCGCGGCGGAATTGCCCGGACGCCGCGGCTCCGGTGAATGCCCCGCCGAAAAGGTCGTCGGCGATACCGGCACCGTCGGCTCGTTCTCGGTCTCCAAGGGCGGCATGGCCTACACGCTGTCCACGCCATTTGATGCCGCCCAGCTCTATGTCGCGGGTCGCAAGCTCACCGACCTGAACGCCGATCTGCTGCGCGGGAAGCGGCTCGCGGAGGTGGAGGCATTCACGTTCGTCTCCAACGACAACAGGTTCGACGTCGAAGCGTTTCTGACCCGGCCGGCCGGTTGCAGCGAGACCGCCCGCTGTCCGCTGCTGGTGAACATTCATGGCGGGCCGCACGGCCAGCAGGGGCCCGCGTTCAACTTCAAGAACCAGGTCTACGCCGCACGCGGATGGGCGACGCTGATGGTCAACTACCGCGGTTCGACCGGCTACGGCCAGGCCTTCACCGACGGCGTCTTCGCGGATCAGAACGGGAACGAGGGTCAGGACGTGCTTTACGGGCTGAGCGCGGCGATGCGTCGCAATCCCTGGATCGATCGCGATCGCCTTGGCGTCGAGGGCACCAGCTACGGCGGTCAGCTCAGTGCCTGGCTGATCACGCAGACGAACCTGTTCAAGGCGGCGATTCCCACTGCGGCCATCATCAACTTGATCAGCTACAACTACATGACCTACTACAACCAGTACGAGCAGATGGAGTGGGGCGTGTTCCCGCATCAGGGCAACCTGATGGACACGCTGCTCGAGCGCTCCGCCATCCGCCACGTCGCCAGCGCGCATACGCCGACCATGCTGATGCACGGCGAGAACGACAACGACGTGCCGATTGCGGAGGCCGAGCAGTTCTACATCGGCCTGCGCGATGTCGGCACCGAAGCCGTGATGGTGCGCTATCCGCGGGAGGGACACGGCATCCGCGAGTCCAGACACGTGATCGACAGCATCGATCGGAGCATCCGGTGGTACGAACAGCATTTCCCCGCGCCCACATCGTCGCGATAGCGTCGGTCGCGGTCGTGCTGACGGGGTGGGTGGGAGCGGGAACCGAGGAACTGTCCGGCGCCGCGGCCATTGCCGACGCCGTGTTGTGGGGCAGGGAGATGCCCGCGTCGGCGCTCACTCCCGACCTGCCGAAGAACGTCCAGGCGCAGCTGTCCGAGTATCGCGAACGCGAGCATGCGTTCCGCAGCGCGATCACGCCGCCGCCGGATGCCACGGAGGAGGAACGTGAGACTTACGACCGCCGCGTCGGCATCGAACGCGTCGTGTTCTGTCTGTTCCCGCGCGGCGACAGCGCGAAGGTGGCGCCGCAGTACGCGCTCGACGCGGACATCGAGCCCGACTGGCAGGGGATGCCGGAAATGCCGCGACGGGAAGCGAAGTTCATCGATCTGCTGCTGGCGGATCTGCCCAAGCCGTGGCTGGCACCGTACCTCAATCTCGTAGCCGGTCACCGCAAGCTGTGCGCGAGCGAGATGGACGGCGCCGCGGCCGATGCCCGGAGCCGGGCGATGACCGATGATGCCCGCCGGCAGCTGGCCAGGGCGCGCGATGGCGGCAACCGCTTGATTCGCGTCGTCGCTGAGCGTCTTCTCGCCACCGGGCGCTGCGGCACGCCGTAACAATCGCGCGATCGAGCGAGTCGCGACGTTCCGCGTTCACAGTTGCTCGACGGTGTAACCCTTGGCTTTGAGCAGGGCGAGCAACCCATCGGGTCCCACGAGGTGAGCCGCTCCCACCACCACCAGCGAGCGCCCACGCCGCGCGAACAGCGCCTCGATCTTCGGCAGCCAGTTGTTGTTCCGCTCGACCAGCAGCCGCTGGTACATCGCCGGATCGGATTTCAGATCAGCGAGCGCAATCCGTTCGATCGCGGGCACGTCGCCGGCCTTCCAGGCGTCGCCCAGCTTGCCGACCGTCGCGGTTTCGGTGGCCAACTCCTTGAGCGTCTCGGCCAGCATTCGATCCTGCTGCTCCATGGTCATCGTGTCGAAGCGTGAGATCTGATAGTCCACCGTCTCCAGCCCCTGCACGGCTTTGCCGCTTGCTTTGGCCTGGTCGTAGAAATGTTGATCGAGCCCCAGCGCCGGATCGAAGCCGGCTTTCATGAGCTCCATCCCTTGAAGCGTGATCGCGAGCATCCAGGGCTTGAAGCGCATCAGCGGCCCGCCGGCGGAGCCGAGATCGCCGGTGGCCTTCTGCACGAGCGCGAGCGTCGCCGGAGAGAGCACCTTGTCGAGCGACTGGCTCGAGGGCAGCATGCCCTTGGTCAGGATGCTCATCTGCGCCATCGGGTCGAGCATCTGGGTGAGATCGACTTCCTCCACGAGCAGGTCCGAGTCCGTGAACGCCGCCTCGAGCGCCGGGTTCAGCGGATAGAAACTCTCGGACATCACGTGAATCGATCCCATCAGGTAGATGGTGCCGCCCTTCCCGGTCGCCTTCCACGCGAAGCTCCTGGCCTGGACGGCCTGAGCCGTGGTCACCAGCGCGAGCGCGGCCATGCTCAGCGCGCGAAGACGGCGCCGAAGACAACCGGACCTGGCCGCCCCTGATTGATGCATACGACATTCTAGCGTGGGGGCGACGGGGAGATGGCAGATGGCAGATGGCAGATGGCAGATTTCAGAATGCAGATTGATGCAGATTGTGAATCGCAGATTGCGAGTGCAGTTTCAGAATGCAGATGCTGAATTGTATTTTGTGAATTGTGAAGTGGAGCGTCGTACTACAGGGCGATCATCTTTCCCGGATTCATCAGGTTGTCGGGGTCGAGTGCACGCTTGATCGTGCGCATCACCTCCAGCGCCGGGCCGTGCTCCTGCTCCAGGAACTTCATCTTGCCGACGCCGACGCCGTGCTCGCCGCTGCAGGTTCCGCCCATCGCCAGCGCGCGCAGCACCATGCGCTCGTTCAGTCGGCGGGCTTCCTCGAGCTCCGCGACGCTGGTCGGATCGAGCACGTAGATCAAATGGAAGTTGCCGTCGCCGGCGTGCCCGACCAGGCAGATCGGAAACGACGCGCCGGCGTTTTCCTTCTTGGTCTCGGCCACGCACTCGGCCAGACGTGAAATCGGGACGCAGACATCGGTCGTCCACGCCCGCGATCCGGGTCGCAGGGCGAGCGCGGCATACAGCGCGTCGTGGCGCGCCTGCCACAGCCTGCTGCGATCCTCGAGCTGAGTCGCCCACTGGAATCCGCGGCCGCCGCGTTCGGCGGCGAGCGCCTGCACCGCCTCTGCCTGATCGGCGACATGGCGTGCGCTGTCGCTGTGGAACTCGAAGAACAGCGTCGGCGCGACCGGATAGCTGGTCTTCGAGTAGCGGTTGATGGCGTCGAGCTGCACCTCGTCGAGCAGCTCGATACGCGCGACCGGCACGCCGAGCTGAATCGTGGCAATGACCGTGTCCACCGCGCCCTGGATCGAGGCAAACGAGCAGACCGCCGCCGACACCGCTTCCGGCAGCGGGTGGAGGCGGAGCGTGATCTCGGTCATCACGCCGAGCGTCCCTTCCGATCCGACGAAGAGGCGCGTCAGATCGTAGCCGGCCGATGATTTGCGCGCCCGCGTGCCCGTTCGGATGATGGTGCCGTCGGCCAGAACCACGCTCAGCCCGAGCACGTTCTCGCGCATCGTACCGTAGCGGACCGCGGTCGTGCCGGACGCGCGCGTCGCCGTCATGCCGCCGATGGTCGCGTCGGCGCCGGGATCGACCGGGAACGACAGCCCGGTATTGCTCAGCGCCTTGTTCAACTGAAGCCGCGTGACACCGGCTTCCACCGTGGCATCGAGATCGTCGACGCTGACCCGGGTCACCCGGTTCATTTCGCGAAGATCGATCGTCAGGCCGCCGCGAATCGCGTTGACGTGTCCCTCGAGCGATGTCCCCGCACCGAACGGCACGATCGGCAGGCGATGCGCTGCGGCGATCTTGACGATGGCGGCGACCTCGTCGACGGTATGCGGGAAACAGACGATGTCGGGCGCCGCCGGGGTGTGGTACGACTCGCCGCGGCTGTGATGCTCGCGCACCACTGCGACGTCGCTGGCGCGGAGGCCGAGCAGCTGTCGAAGCTCGCGCGCGGCGGAAGCCAGGACGTCGGCAGCAGCGGAAGCGGCCATGCCGTTCAGTCTAACCCAGGCGCTGTCGGCGTCTGCGACGCCATCGAGCCTACGGAACCCGGAGACGTTGGCGTCCTGACCGGCAGCGTAATCCGGAACGTCGCGCCGCTCCCCTGGCCGGCACTCTCGGCCTTGACGGTGCCGCCGTGGAGCTCGACCAGGTGTCGAACGATCGCCAGACCGAGGCCGAGACCGCCGTGCGTGCGCTGCGTGCCGGCTTCGCCCTGACGGAAGCGATCGAACACGTGCGGCAGGAACTCCGGCGCGATGCCAACGCCCGAATCGCGCACGACCAAATCGACCGTCATGTCCGATCGCTGCACGCTCACGACCACGCGGCCGCCCGCGGGCGTGAACTTGATCGCGTTCGACAGCAGGTTCCAGATCACCTGCAGCAGCCGATCGGGATCGGCGGTGATGGTGCCGGCGTCGGGATCGATCACCGTGTCCAGGCGGAGGGCCTTGGCATCGGCGGCCGGCTGCACCGTCGCGGCCGCCTCGCGCACGACGTCGGCGATGCGCACCGTCCGCGGGTCGAGGCGCAACTTCCCGCTGATGATTCGCGAGACATCGAGCAGGTCTTCGATCAGGCGGGCCTGGGCGCGCGCGCTGCGCGCGATGGTTTCGATCGCCGCCCTGGTCTGCGCCGCGTCGAGCTTGCCGGTCTCGAGGATCTGCACCCAGCCGGTGATGGAGGTCAGCGGCGTGCGCAGCTCGTGCGAGACCGTCATCACGAATTCGTCCTTGAGGCGCGCCGCCAGCTCGGTCTCGCGATGCGCGGCCTGTTCGATCTGCAGCGCCCGTTCCAGGCGCTCATTGGCCTCCTTGAGATGTCGCGATTCGTCTTCGCGGGCGCGCAGCGTCTCCTGCTGCGCAGCGGCCCTCGCGTCCATCTGGCGAAACAGGATCGCGAGCGTCGCCAACATGGTGGCGCCGAGCACGATGAAGAAGAGCGTCGAGCCGATGACCTGGCGCCGCCAGTCCGCGAGCAGCTCGGCGCGATCGAGCGACACGGCGACGATCAGCGGCGGCATGCCGGTGACGCGATAGGCGCTCAGCAGCTCCGGCCCGTTCGAGGTGACGGGACCCTGGACCACGCCGCCGGCCGCTTGCTGCATGGCGGCCTTGAAAATCGGGTTCGAGGCCGCCGACTCGCCGAGCGGGTTGGCGCTCGACGGCTCTCGGAACAGCACGAACCCGCCCGGGTGCAGCACCCAGACCGCGCCGCCCAGACCGACGTCGACGGTGCGGAAGAATTCGCGCAACGCCGCCGGCGTAAAGGTGATGGCGACGATGCCGGCGAAGGCGCCGCTCCTGGTGGTGAGCCGCCGTCCCACCGGAATCAGAAACTGTCTCGGTTGCGCATTCGACAGGAACGGCGTGTCGACGACGAAGGAATCGGTCGACTGGGCGGAGAGCGTGCGAAAGAGGTACTGCTCGCGCCGCGATTGTCCGAGAATGGCCGGCTGCGTGGAGTGGCGGATGACACCATTGGCATCGGTGACGGAAATGGAGCCGGCTCCGGTCAGTCCGGCCCGCGCTGACGCGAGACTCGGCCCCCAATCGGCGTCGGGCGCGTCGGGACCGCCGATGCGCTGGCTGTGCACCGAGAGTTGCCGCAGCGAGGCGTCGGCAGCGGTGAAGGCGCCGCGGACGTACTCGGCGAGGATCGATGACAGGTTGCCGGCGCGCGAGGCGGCCGTGCGCATCAGCTCTTGGCGCCGCCAGGAGAGGTCGGCGCCGCGAATTGTACCCAGCGTGATCAGCACGCCCATCGTGAGCGCCGCAATCACGGACTTGCGTGGAGGCACCATCAAGTGGGAATCAGCGGAGGCGCAGCGCGCGGCCGTCGTTCACGGCATCAGTATATCGCCTGGAATTCGGCGAACGGCCGCTGGATACGGTGGAGGAAGGCGGCGTCGAAGGCGACACCCTGACCGAGATCGCGGAGCAGGTTGGCGACGGCGAAGCCACCGGCCTCATCGAGGAGGCGGCGCGCGGCGAGGGCGCTGGTCGCATAGGCCAGCTGCGCTTGCGCGCCAGTGAATCGGCCGAACCCCGACTCGAGCGCCATCAATGGGACTGGTGGCCGGCCGCGCGTCTGATTTTCGGCCCAGTCGAGGTTGCCGCTCTCGAGCGCGGTGGCGAGCCCCTCGTTGAGCCACGACGGCACGCCGCGCGCGGCCAGCGTGCGGATCAGCGCGTGGGTGAACTCGTGCGAGAGCACCCGATCCAGCTCCGCCCGCTCGTCGAGCGCACCGCGCATCGGCACCCGGATGATGCCGTCGTAGGCGCCGGCGGCCCAGGAGGGCGCGCGCGTGATGTCGCGGAATTGCTCGCCCGTATAGAGTACGACGGCGATCGGCGCCGCCGGATAGCTGCCCAGCAGCTGGCTGATGCGCCAGTAGGCGCCATCCAGCAGCTCCAGCGCTGCCGCGGCGAGATCGGCTTCCGCCGGGCCTTCGAACGAAACCGTGAAATGCGACCCGATTGCCTGCTGCATGCGGTCGTGGAGATCGCCTTCGCGCCGCCAGCGCTCGAGCACGGCCCGCGCATCGGCGTTGTCGGGAGCGGCGGCGATCAGCGTTTCATAGGTGCGGACGGCGAGATCGCGGTCGCCCATGCGGTATTGGATCTGGCCAAGCAGCGCGCGCGCCTGGACCAGTGTCGGATCGAGGACGAGGGCACGCTCGAACTCGTCGCGCGCGTCGGCATCGCGGCGTTCGAGCGACGCCGCCATGCCGGCGCCAAGATGGAGCCGTGCGTTCCGGGGATCGGCGGCGATGGCTTCGCGGAAGGCGTCGGCCGCCAGATGCGCCTGGCCGGCGTTGAGGGCGGTCCAGGCGCCTCGCTCGAGCAGGGCGCTGCGCGGATCGATCTGCGCGCCCGCACTGGCGCCGAGCAGGACCAGCGCGACCGGCAGCAGCCGAACGGCTCTCATCGGCACGTCGGCATCATGACATTTTTTCTCGATGAACGCGCCGACGTTCTGCCGGCGTTCGCTTATCGATTCCTCATGGCCTGATGCTATCCTTACACCCTTCATCCATGCTGCAGCCAGCCTCCGCCTCGATCGAAGACGGCGTGCTCGACGTCCTCAGAAATGTGAGCCGGCGCCCCATCCAACCATCGCTGACCAGCGATCTCGTCGCCGATCTCGGCTTCGACTCGCTCCAGATTCTCGAAGCGATTGCCGAACTCGAAGATCGGTTCGACGTCTCGATACCGCTCAACGACCTGCCGGCCACCCGTACCGTGGCGCAGGTGGTGGAGCAGGTCGCGCGCCTGGTCGAGGATCGGTCGAAAACCTGATGACCCGATTGCGCACGCTGCCGGAAGCGCTGGCGCAAGCGGCGGGTGCCGACGCGGGCTATTGTTTTGTTAGCGGCGACAGTGATCGACGGCGATCGTACGGCGAGTTGCAACTGGCTGCGGTCAGAACGGCCGGTGCGCTGCGCGCAGCCGGTCTGCGCCGCGGCGATCTGATCGGGCTCGTGTTGTCCGACGCCGAACAGTTCCTGACCACGCTCTTCGGCGCTTCCATCGCCGGCCTGATCCCAGCCTCGATCTATCCACCCTCGACCACGAGTGATCTGTCGAGGTACCTGGAGCTGACTGCCGCCATTCTGCGTGCGTCCGGCGCCTGCGCCGTTGTCACCAGCCAGGCGCTGGCGCCGTCGTTCGCTGAGGTGCGCCGGATCTGTCCCGATCTCACGCTGATTCTGTGCGCCGAGAACCTCGATGGCGATGTGCTGGAACAGGACTGGCGTCCGTCGCTCGACGACATCGCGTTCGTGCAGTTCACGTCCGGCTCGACCGCGTCGCCCAAGGGCGTGGCGCTGACCCACGGAAACGTCTCCGCCAACATCGACGCGTTTCTCGGGCCGTCCGCGGTGGCGGCGTCGGCTGAGGATCTCGGTGTCAGCTGGCTGCCGTTGAATCACGACATGGGGCTGGTCGGCATGGCGCTCGGGGCGCTCTACACCAGACGCACGTGCGTGCTGCTGCCGCCCGAGTCGTTTGTCAGGCGGCCGGCCGAGTGGCTGCGCGTCATCACGCGCTATCGCGCCACGGTGAGTTTTGCACCGAACTTTGCGTATGACCTGTGCGTACGCCGGGTCAAGGACATCGCCGGACTGGACCTTTCGACCTGGCGTGTCGCGGGGTGCGGCGCCGAGCCGATTCATCCGCCGACGCTGGCCGCCTTTGCCGAAAAATTCGCCGCCGCCGGCTTCCGCGACACCAGCTTCCTGCCGTGCTACGGCCTCGCCGAACACGTCCTGGCCGCCACTTTTCCGCCGCGCGGCAGGCACCCGCGTACCGAGAGCGTGTCGGGCGAAGCGTTGACCGCTGAGCGCGAGGCGGTGCCGCACGACGGTCGCGGCACCGGAGTGGCGCTGGTCAGTTGCGGTTCCGCCCTGCCCGGACATCGCCTGCAAATTGTCGGCGAGGATGGTCGTCCGCTGGAGGAACGTCACGTCGGCGAAATCCTTCTCGCCGGTCCGTCCGTCATGCTGGGGTACTATAAGCAGGACGCGCTCACGGCCCAGACGATTCGCGACGGCTGGCTGCACACCGGCGACCTGGGCTACCTCTCGGACGGGGAACTCTTCGTCTGCGGGCGCGCCAAGGACATCATCATCGTCAACGGCCGCAAGTATCACCCGCAGGACCTGGAATGGGCCGTCGACGCGCTGGGCGGGGTGCGCCGCGGCCGCGTAGTGGCGTTCGGCGCCACCGAGAGCGGCCAGGCGGATCGCGTCGTCATCGTGGTCGAGCCGAGCGGGACGGTGCCATCCGACGTGCTCACCGATACCATTCGCCGCGAGATTCGCGACCTGTTCGGTCTGTACGTGGCCGAGGTCGCGGTCGCGCGCAGCGGAACGGTGGCGCGCACGACCAGCGGGAAAGTCCAGCGGGCGGCGACCAAGGCTCGCTATGAGAGCGGCGAACTGGGAGTCGGCGACTAGAGCGCGGGCGCAAGTCTGAGGGCGAACGGCTGATGGATCTTCTGGACAAGCTGCGGGCGATCGAAAAACGCCGCGCCACCTTCGTGGACGGGGCGTTCGTGCCTGGACAGACGGTGATCGAGCGGGTGGTGAGTCCGGGCGAGGTCATCGTCGGCGGCCGGCCGACGCTGATGTTCGGCTCGAACAACTATCTCGGTCTGACCGTGCATCCCGCAGTGACCGCGGCGGCGCGCCGCGCCATCGTCGAATACGGAACCGGTACCACCGGCTCGCGGACCGCCAACGGCACGCTGGGGATTCACGAGAATCTCGAGCGCGAGTTCGCCGACTGGTTCGGCAAGCGCCACGCCATCATCTTCAGCACCGGCTACCAGGCCAACCTGTCGCTCATCGGCGGCCTGTGTGGCGCCGGCGACGTCATCCTCATCGACCGCGACAGCCACGCCAGCATCTACGACGCGACGCGACAGACCGCGGCCCAGGTCATCGGCTTCCGCCACAATTCGGCGGTCAGCCTGAACAAGAAGCTGGAGCGGCTGCCGGCGCACGGACGCAACCGCTTGGTGGTGGTCGAGGGGCTCTATTCCATCCGCGGCGACGTCGCCCCGCTGCGCGAGATTGTCGACGTCTGCCAGTCCCACGGCGCCTACCTTCTCGTCGACGAGGCGCACTCCCTCGGCACCTATGGCCGCACCGGTCTGGGCTGCGCCGAGGACCAAGGCGTTCTCGACGAGGTCGACTTCGTGGTCGGCACCTTCTCCAAGTCGCTGGCCGGCATCGGCGGCGCCTGCGTGTCAAATCATCCCGAGCTGCGCGCGCTGCACTTTCTGGCGCGCGCCTACGTGTTCACGGCCTCCGGGTCGCCGTCCAATGTCGCCAGCGTCAGCGCCGCGATCAAGGTGGTGCGGGCGCATCCCGAGCTGCGCGATCAATTGTGGGCGAACGTGCGCCGGCTGCGTCAGGGACTGCGCGAACTCGGCTACGTGATTGGCGACACGGAATCGCCGATCGTGCCCATTCTCACGGGCGACGAAGAGCGCTCCATCGCGCTGTGGCAGCGCCTGCTGAGCGACGGACTGTACGTGAACCTGATCGTGCCGCCGGGATGCCCGGTCGATGCCTGCGTGCTGCGCGCGAGCTGCTCGGCTGCGCACACGCCCGACCAGATCACGCGTGCGCTCGACACCCTCGGCCGGGTCGGCGCCGAGCTCGGCGTCACGCGCGTCGCGATGTCGTGACTACCGACTACTGACTACCGCCTACCGCCTACCGCCTACCGCCTACCGACTACTGACTACATCCAACCTTCCTGGCGGTACCACGCATAGGCGTCCGCAAGACCCTCCTCCAGACCGATCTCGGCGACGATGCCGAGGTCGGCGCGCATCCGTTCGACCGCACAGACGAACCCTTCCGCTGCCAGCTCGGCGTAGCGCCGGCTGTTGATCACCGACGGTGCTCCTCGAAGCGCACCGGCGACATCGCCGGCGAGCGCGGCTGCACGCGTCATCACCATGGGAACGCGGATGATGGCGGCGCGGGCACCGGTAGCGGCACGCACGTTCTCGAGCAGCTCACGCGTCGTGACCGGACGAGGATGGGCGACGAAGATGGTGTCGCCGATCGCCGGACGGTCGACCGCGGCCGCGATCGTGCGTACCAGATCGCGGACGTGGATGAAGCTGTAGGCGGCATCCATCCGGCCGACCAGCGGCAACCAGCCTCGCGAGGCGATGCGGAACAGCGGCAGCAGGGCGCGATCGCCCGGCCCGTAGACAACACCGGGACGCAACGTGGTCCAACGCAGTCCGTCGACGAGCGAAATGGCGCGCTCTCCGGCCAGCTTGCTGCGGCCGTAGGCGTTGATCGGCGCGGGCGGGTCGGGTTCCGACCGTGGGGCGCGGGCGGGCGCCGGGCCGGCCGCCGCCAGGCTCGAGATGTGGATGAGCGGCACACCGGCCGTGCGTGCCGCTTCCGCGACCGCGCGGGTGCCGCCGACATTGGCCGCAGTGTATTCGCGCTCACGCAGCGCCGAGACGACGCCGGCCAGGTGCACGACCGCGTCGACACCGCGCAGCGCGTCGGCCAGAGCCTGAGCCTGGAACGGACGCCGCACCGCGACCGTCTCCGTACCGCGGCCAGCGAGATAATCGGTGACGTGCCGGCCGATGAAACCGGATGCTCCGGTCACGGCCACCCGTCGGATCACAACGCCTTCTCGAAGATGCGATACGTCTTGTAGTGCACCGATCCGGCCAGGGCCGCCGGCTGGTTGACGTCGCGGTTGTCCTCGAGCACCCACGAGAATTCCGCACGCAGGTACGGGGTTCCCTGAACCTGACGGTGCCACTCGGCGAGGAGCAGGGGAAAGAGCCCGAAGCTGCGATAGCGCTCATCGATGCCGAGCAGCAGCAGCCGCAACTGGGTGACATACCGCTTGCGCAGCAGCAAACGGAGCAGCCCGAACGGCAACAGCCGACCGTGGGTGCCGCGCAGCGCCTGGTTGATGTCGGGCACGGCCACCACGCACGCGACCATCTCTCCGTTCACTTCCGCGCAGACGGTGCAGCGTGGATCGAAGATCGGTTTCAGCTCGGTCGCGATGCGCTTGAACTCGGCGACGGTGGGGGCGACAAAGCCCCAGTTCCGCTCCCACGCGGTGCAATAGATCGCCCGCAGCCGTTCGACCTCGCGGGTGAACTCGCCCAGGTTCAGCGGTCGGATGGTGATTCCGTGCTTGTCGCGCAGCCGCGTGGCTGCCCGTGCGAATGGCGGCGGCAGCGGGCGTCGGAGGTCATACGACCACGCGAACAGATCCTTGGCCTTGGCATAGCCGGCCGCCTCGATCTGCGCCTGGTACTCCGGCGGGTTGTGCGGCATGAGCAGCATCGGATCGGTGTCGAAGCCGTCGATCAGCAGGCCGCACATTTCGTTCATCGACGGGCTGATCGGTCCACGCACCCGGACGCGACCACGCGCCCTCGCCCAGGTCTCGACCGCGCGCAGCAACGCGTGAGCGACGTCGCCGTCAGCGGCCTCGAAGAAGCCGAACATCGCGAGGTTGTCGCGATGGGTGTCTTCATGCCGCCGATCGTCGATCGCGGCGATGCGCCCGACCACGCCGCTGCCGCGCCACGCCAGCATCAGCTCCACCGCCGCGTGCGCAAAGAACGGGTTCTTCTTCCGGTTCAGACGCTCGAACTCGCCGATGCGCAAAGGCGGCACCCAGTGCGGATCGGACGCGTTGCGCTCGTAGGTGTAGTCGACGAACCGGCGCAGATCCCGGCGGCCGCGTACCAGGCGTATCTCGATCGCGTCGCTCATGCGTCCAGTAATGGTAAACGATGGGGTATCGTTCGTTGGTGCGTTCGTTCGAATGGACCGCGGTCCTGTACTTCGGCTATCTCGCGACGGCCTGCTGGCTGCCGCGGTTGTCGCTGCCGCGCCGCGGCTTCATCGTCGCTGCCTCGACGGCCGCGGCGTTCGGCGTCTGGACCATTGCTCGATCGGGCCACGAATGGCTCCGGCAGTCCGCGCCGCTGGCCTACATCCTGTCCGGCTACGTTCTCAGCGGCTATCTGTTCGCCTCGCCGTCGATTCCGATCGAGAACTGGCTGATGGCGTGGGACCGGCGCCTGCTCGGCGATCCGCTCACGCGCTTTGCCGGCTGGCCGCGCGCCCTGGTCGCGTCGCTCGAGATCATCTACATGGGTTGCTTTCTCCTGATCCCGTCGGGCGCGGCGCTGCTGCTCATGACCGATCATGCGCCGCTGGTCAACCGCTATTGGACGCTGGTGATGGGCGCCGAATTCGCCGCGTTCGCGCCGCTGGCCTTCATCCAGACTCGACCGCCGTGGGCACTGGAACGGAAACCGGAGCTGGCGGATCCGGCGATTCACCGTCTCGCGTCGCAGATGGTCCGGCACCTGACGATTCGGGTCAACACGTTTCCGAGCGGCCATGCCGCCGGCTCGCTCGCGGTTGCGCTGGCGGTCATCGGCGTGCTGCCGTGGATGGGCCTCGCGCTGCTCGCTCTAGCGACCGCCATTTGTGTCGCATGCGTGGTCGGCCGTTATCACTATGCGGTCGATGTCGGCGCGGGCGCCGCAGTCGCTCTCGTGCTCTGGCTTGTGAATTGATCGGCCGCTTGCGGATCGACCACAATGAGATCTGGTGGCTCCCCGCTTCAGCTTCACGTTGGTTGCGCTGGTCGCGTGCGCATTGTCGCTCGCGTCGCTCAACGCGATCGCTCAGCAGAAGGGCGGCGGCGTCATCGAGGGCTTGATCACCACGCAGAACGGCACCATCCGCCTCGGCGGTGCGCGGGTCGTGCTCCACAACTCGTCGAACCAGGAAGTCTCGAACGTCCTGTCGGAAGGCGACGGCCGCTTCCGCTTCACCGCGCTCCAGGACGGCAGGTACATGCTGACCGCGTCGCTCGAGGGTTTCGCGGTCGCGCGGGTGTCGGTGACGGTGACCGCCGGCACGACGACGGAGAAATCACTGGATCTGCCGCTGGCGACGCTGACCCAGACCGTCGAAGTGATGGCGCCGGCGACCATCGTCTCGGCCGCCGATACGCTCGGCACCTCGGAGTCGATCGGCAGACACGAAACCGACGAGTTCGCCAGCGGCAGCGGCCTCGGCGGCGCGCTGCGGCTGCTCGCCAGCGTCATCGAGGTGCCGGGTGGCGTCAGCATCAAAGGCGGCCGGCCGACCCAGGCCGGGGTGCAGATCGGCGCCAGCACCCTCACCGATCCGGTGCTCGGCCTCGTGCACTTCACGCTCCCCGACGACGCCATCGATTCGGTCGCGGTATTGCCGAATCCGTACGCCGTGGAGTACGGGCGCTTCTCGTCCGGCCTGGTCGTGATACAGACGCGAAGGGGCGGCGACGCCTGGCACGTCAGGCTCAACAACTTGAGTCCGACGTTCCGCAGCAAGCGCCACCAGGATCTCTACAACATCAACGGCATTGCCGGCTTCGGTCCCAACTTCGAGCTCGGCGGCCCGATCGTCAAGGATCGCCTGTTCCTCGAGCAGACGGCGCAGTACCGCTTCAGCAGCGACGACGTGCCGAGCCGCCCCGAGGACGAGCGGCGCACGACCCACTGGATCAGCTCGTTCACGCGCGTGGACGCCAACCTGACGCCGAAACACTCGCTCGTGGGCACCGCCGGCTTTTTTCCGAGCATCACCACGCTCGCTTCACTCGGCACGTTCACGCCACCCGACGCGACAGTCGACGTGCACGAACGCGTGATGCTCGGGACCGTGACCGAACGGGCGTTGTGGAGCGACCAGCTGGTCTCGGAGTCGACGGTTCAGGTGCGCGGCTACCAGGCGAGAGTGGAGCCGCAAGGCACCGCGCCGATGCAGCTGCTGCCTGAAACGACGCTGGGGAATTTCTTCAACACGCAAACGCGATCGCCGACGACCTTCCAGCTGGTTCAGACTGCGTCGGGATCGGCCAAGCTGCCGTCGGGCCTCCACCTGTTCAAGGTCGGGCTCGATTTGCTCGTCACCAACTACGACGGAACCAGCAACAGCCGCCCCTTCCTGATCGAGCGTTCGAACGGCACGCTGGCTCGGCGGCTCGACGCCTCGGGGCCTTCCGTGCAGATGCTGCCGACCACCGACGTCGCGCTCTACGCGCAGGATCGGGTGCAGCCCAACTCGCGCTGGTACGCCGAATTCGGCGCGCGCCTCGATCGCGATGGCGTCGTCGGGCGCTGGAACGTGACGCCGCGAATCGGGGCGGCGTTCCTCCTGAACCAGGCCGGCAGCTCGGTGCTGCGCGGCGGCTACGGCCTGTTCTTCGAGCGGACGCCGTCGGCGGCGGGTGCGTTCAAGTTCGGGCAGTTCGAGACCTACACCGATTCGCGGTTCGCCGCGGACGGCGTGACACTGCTGGGGCCGCCGGTGACCTACCTCGACGTCACGTCACCGAATCTGCGCACGGCGCGGGCGGCGACCTGGGACGTGACCTACGAATACCGCTGGCGCCCGTCGTTCGCCGTGCATCTCAGCTTCCTCGACCGCCAGGGCAGTCGCGAGCTGATGCTCGGCACGGAGCAGAGCGGCGGCATCGGCACGATGCGGCTCGAATCCGGCGGCCATTCGATCTATCGCGATCTCGAGGCCGGCTTTCACGTCAGCCATTCGAGCCGCTTCGACCTGACCGCGTCGTACTCGCGGTCGCTGGCCGAAGGCGATCTCAACGCGTTTGCGACCTACTTCGACGCGATGCTGTGGCCGGTGGTTCCCCCGCGCAGCTACGGCACGTTGCCGACCGACGTGCCGCACCGTTTCCTGGCGCGCGGCCGTCTCCTGCCGGCGCCGAACTGGCTGATCGTGGCGGTGGCCGACTGGCGCAGCGGTCTGCCCTATTCGCTGGTCGACGCCGCGCTCGACTTCGTCGGCCCGCGCAACGCGGAGCGGATGCCGAACTATCTGCGCTTCGACCTCGGCCTCGAGCACCGCTTCAAGATCTTCAAGCTGCGACCGTGGATCGGCGTGCGCGCCTACAATGCCTTCAACGCGTTCCTGCCCGCCGACGTGCAGGCGAATATTTCGTCGCCGGCTTTCGGATCCCTTTACAACTCCCAGTTCAGACAGTTCAGGCTGCAGGTGCGCTTCGAGCGTTGATCGGTCAGAATGGGGCGTTCGCGAGCACCGGTCTTGCTTGCCCGAAGAAGGATGACGCGTTGTGCCACGCTTGATGTCGCTTAATGTCCGCTGCGGGTGGCGTTCCGTCTCGTTTGCGTGACAGGCTGCGTGAAAACGCGGTGCACGCACGATGACAGCGGTGTGGGCGGTGCTGGTCGGCGCCACGATCGTGGCGGGTGTCACGCTGGCGGCCGGGCCGCCGGTCGCCGATCGAGCGCTTGCTGCCTTCGAGGTGCGCCTGGTTCAGGATCCGTCGAGCCTGCGCGTGGCGGCCGAGTATCGCCGGCTGGTGATCATCACTGGCCGCTACGATCGCAGCATCAGGCTGTTCGAGCGGCTGGCGAAGGATCCGCGCAGCGGCGCGCACGGTTTTCTCAACCTCGCGCTGGCCAACGTCGACAAGGTGCCGGTTTCGGGGTCGGTCAGGCGCGCGCTGCTCGGCCGCGATGCGCTCCACGCACTGACGCGCGCCATTGCCATCGAGCCGACCGACCTGGCGTACCTGATTCGCGGCCTGGTGAATCTCTATTACGATCAGTTCGTCTTCCATCGCACCGACAAGGGCGTCGCCGATCTGGAAGTGGCGCGGCGGTTGTCGTCGGCGCACCCGCGGGTGCCGTACGTGCCGCGCATTCTGGTCGCGCTGGGCGACGGATACTGGCGCCAGCACCAGCACGACAAGGCGCGCGAGGTCTGGCGCGAAGGCGCCGCAGCGTGGCCCGATGTGGAAGGCTTTGGCATCAGGCTGAACGCGGGCGACCAGGCCATTCCAGACATCATCGAACATGCGCTGGACGCGGGCGTTCGGGTGGACACCACGCTCTGGGAGCTCTTTCCCGATCTGACGCGCACTGCGTCGAAAGCGGTGCCATGATGGCGTCCCTCCCGGTTGACTTCACCCTCGTGATCCCGACCTTCAACGAGCGGGAACGTATTGGCGCGTTGCTGGAGCGTGTGTTCGGCGCCTGCGATCGCGAAGGCGTCAGCGTCGAAGTCGTCATCGTGGACGACAATTCGGCGGACGGGACCGGCGCGCTGGCGGACGAATGGGCCTGTCGCCGACCCGTTCGTGTGCTTCACCGGGCCGGGAAGCTGGGGCTCGGAAGCGCCGTGCTCCAAGGGTTCGCGATGGCGCGGACCGAGATCGTCGGCGTCATGGACGGCGATCTCAGCCACCCGCCGGAACTGCTGCCGAGTCTGTTTCGAGCCATCGTCGCCGACAACTTCGACCTGGTGGTGGCGAGCCGCTACGTGCCGGGCGGTGGCGTGTCGAACTTCCCGATTGGCCGCTGGCTCCTGTCGCGCGCCGGCTGCTGGTTCGCGCGGCCGCTCACGCCGATTCGCGACGCGATGTCCGGCTTCTTCCTCATCCGGCGCAGCCACCTCGATGGGTTCCGGACGACGGTGCACGGGTTCAAGATCGGCCTGGAGCTGTTCGTGCGATCGCAGCCGCGCCGGCTGGCGGAGATCGGATACGTCTTCGTCGGGCGATCGGCGGGCGAGAGCAAGATGAGTTTCGCCGAAGGCACCGGATTCATGCGGCAGCTGACCCGCCTGTATCGCGACTCACTCGCCACGCCGGCACGGCGGCGGCCGGCGTGCGTGACCATCCCCACCGGTCAGGAGCGCGCCGCGTCAGCTTCGCTCTCCGGCGCCTGACCTCCGCGCAATGTGATCCACATCGAGCGGCCGCCGAGCAGTGCGATCACGATTCCGCCGGCGGCTGTGCTGACCCCGTACGAAATGGCCCGTTCGAGGGCGGTGACTGCGGCGGCGGTCGGCAGATCCACACCGAATGCGAGCAGACCCGCGACCAGACCGCCTTCGACCGGACCCAAGCCGGCCAGTCCCGGCACGATGCCGCCGAGCATGGCGAGAATTGAGAGCGTGGCGATCCGGGTCGGAGCCAGGGTCACTCCGAATGCCAGCGTCGCGCAGGTGAGCCTGAGGTAATCCTGCAGCCACAGCAGCGATGAATAGCCGACGCCGGCGGCGAAGCGGCCGACAGCGACGCGATGGCTGGCGAACCGCTGGCGCCACCCGGCGAATGACCATCGCCGGCGCGCGGCATGCCAGAGGGCGAGGATCGCGATGCCCGTCGTGGCGGCCAGTGCGAGCGCAACGGTCGCCGGCCGCCACTTGGAAGCCAGAGACCGCATGGCCACCAGCGACATCGCGCTCAGGACGAGAATCGGCGGCAACTCGGACAGCCGGTCCCACACTGCCGCCACGGTCGCCTGCGACCAGGTGGCGCGGCCGCCGAGGCGCACCAGGGCGATCCGGCAGGCCTCGCCACCCGGTGCCGGCGCAAGGTTACCCGCGGCGATCCCGCCCAGCGTCGCCAGCGTGGCCCGCGTCACGCCGACCTCTCCGCCGAGCGCGCGCAGGAAACCCCGCCAGCGCGCACCGGCGATGAACAGGCTGATCACATACAGCAGCAGGGCCGCGGCCGCGTAGGCCGGTCGCGCGGTCGCCAGCCGGTCGACGCTGACGATGACGATGTGCCAGATGGCGCGCAAAGTACAATCATCGGCGTGGGTGCGCCGCTTCGCAATTGGATCTTTCGTGTCGCGATGTTGCTGGCCGCCGTGACCGCGATCGCCACCGTGGTGGCGGTGCCCGCGCCGATCTGGTTCCGCGTCTTGCTGCTCGCGGTTCTGGTTGCAGTCGCGTTCGATCAGTCGTTCCGGCGCCTGCCGGCATTCGATCCGCTCGGCCGCATCCGCTGGCATCTTCCGTCCACTGGACCGATGAGACGCTGCGCCATCACGTTCGACGATGGGCCGAGCCCGGCGACGGGCGCGGTTCTCGACATCCTGGCGCGCGAAGGAGTGCCAGCAACCTTCTTCGTCCTCGGCGCCAACGTCGAGCGCCATCCAGAGATCGTGCGGCGGGCCTGCCACGAAGGGCATGTGGTGGGCATCCACGGGATGAGCCACGCCAGGCTGGCGGGCGCCTCCTGCGAGGCGATTGAGCAGGAGGTGTCAGGCGTGACGAGCGTGCTCGACCGCCTCGGCGTCGCTCCGGCCACCGTGTATCGCACGCCGCACGGCTACAAATCGTCCAGGGTCTTCGCCGTCGCTCGTCGTCACGGCCTGACGGTGTGGGCGTGGAGCCGCGGCGTCTGGGATACCGACCGGCCCGATGCCGCGGTTCTCGTCCGGCGCGCCACCCGGCTGGCGCGATCGGGGATGGTGCTGCTGCTCCACGACGGCCGCGGTGAAGAGCCGCAGCCCGATGTCCGCGCGATGCTGGCGGCGCTGCCCGCGATCATCCGGGAGCTCAAGCAGCGCGGCTTCGCCTTCGTGCGGGTCGGCGACGCGTGAAAGTCGGCATTCTCTGCGAGAACTATTTCCCCACCCTGGGCGGCGAGCAGGAGCACATCCTCAACCTGCGGCGCCACCTCGAATCGCCGTCAGACGGCGCGGCGCCGGTAGACGTCCGGATCATCGTGCCGCACGTCGCGCATGAGGTGTGGCGCGGCCCGCGCGACGACGAACACGTCATCCGCGCGGCACACTCGGTCCGGATTCATGGCGAAGGGTCCGCCTCGCAGATCACGATCACGCCGTCAGCCCACGCCGCGCTGAAACGGATCTTCGCCCGCGAGCGCTTCGATCTGCTGCACATCCATGCGCCGGTCGACATCGGGCTCCCCGCCTGGGCGCTGTGGACGTTCGACGGCCCGATTGTCGGCACCATCCACAGCTATTTCACGCACACGCGCAAGCGCAACCTGGTCGCGCCCTGGTACCGCTACGTCATGCGCCGCCTGACCCGGGTGATTGCGGTCAGCGAGTCGGCGCGCGAGGCGATGGCGCGCTACGCGCGCTTCAAGTGCACCATCATCGGCAACGGCGTCGACTGCGACGCCTTCCAGTCGGGCCGTCCGCTGCCGCGATTCGCCGACGGCATGACCAACATTCTCAGCGTCGCCCGTCTCGAGCATCGAAACGGCATCGACGTCGTGATCGAGGCGTTCGCGCGTCTGGCGCGCGACCAGCCGCAGCTGCGGCTCCTGCTCGCGGGTGAAGGGTCGGGGCGGGTGGCGTATGAGGCGCGGGTCGGGCGGCTGCCGCTGGCGATTGCGTCGCGCGTGGTCTTCCTCGGTGCGGTCTGGCAGGAGCGCGCCGATCTCTACGCGTCAGCCCATTGCTTCGCCCTCGCGGCGCGCAAGGCGAGTTTTTCGATTCTGCTGCTCGAGGCGCTCGCCGCGGGCCTGGCGGTCGCCGCGCTGCCGGGAGAAGGCACCAGTGGGGCGGGCGAACATTGGTCGCTCGCCAAGATGGCGCGCTCGGACTCGCCCGAGGACTACGCCGACGCGCTCCAGCGCGCGCTCGCGCCGCCGGCGCCGGAGGCGGTGGCCCGCGCCCGCGCGATGGCGAGGCGTCACGACTGGCGGCTGATCGTCCCGCAGATTCGTCGCGTCTACGTCGACGCGCTGGGCGCGGCGCCAACGTAGCGCGACGCGCCATGTTTCGGATCTGATCAGGCGATCGGTTGCCAGGTAAAGAACAGCGCGGCCAGCGCGGCTCGAGCCAGCCAGAGGGCCATGATCAGCCGCGTGCGGGCCGCTCCCGGACGCGCGCGCCGCGGCAGCCCACGACGCGGGCGCGCCACGATGCGGGCATCGTTTGCGGGTACTATCTCGCATCGACATGCACAGTGTAGTGCGAAGAAGCGCGCCGTCGGCGGCGTCAGTGGTCGCGGGCGCGGTTCTCGGCACCCGGCTGCCGGTGCTGCTGTTGGGTGGCGTCGCCGCCTGGGTGGTCGGGACGATTCCTCCACCGGTGGCCGAAGCGGTCTGGCGCGTATCGCCGCACGAGTTGGGCAACCTGCTCGCGCGCTGGGATACGTTTTTCTACTACACCATCGCGACCGACGGCTACCGCTGGGATCCGTCGATCTTTCGCCACTACAACGTCGTGTTCTTTCCGCTCTATCCGATGCTGATGCGCTGGGGCGGCGCCGCTCTCGGCGGTCATCCGCTGCTGGCGGGTCTCCTCATCTCGTTGAGCGCCTTTGCCGGCGCGTTGACGCTGCTGTACCGGCTGGCGTTGCTGGAGCTCGGCGATGACTACGCCTGGCGCAGCGTCCTCCTGATCTCGACGTTCCCCTATGCGCTGTACTTCTCCGCGGTCTACACCGAATCGCTGTTTCTCCTGCTCAGCGTCGGCGCGTTCTACGCGATGCGGCGCGGCGGTCTCGGCTGGACGGCCGTGTGCGGAGTGGCAGCCGGGCTCACGCGGCCAAATGGTTTCTGGCTCGCACTGCCGCTCGCCCTGCTCGCGCTCCGCCCCAGCCCTCAGAGCGCACCGGACGCGCCCGCAGGCAAGACGGTGAGCCTGCCGCTCGCGCTCCTCGTCGCAGGCCTTCCCGTCATCGGCGTCATGCTGTTTTCGGCCTACCTGCAACTACGATTCGGCGACGGCCTCGCCTGGGTCCACGGTCAGGCAGCGTGGGGTGTGCCCCTGCTGCTGCGGCGCGGCGCGCCGGATCCGATGAAGCTGCCGGGCGAGGCGGCGATCAAACCGATCGAGGTGATCGCCTGGATCGGCAACATCGCCGCCTTCGCTGCGGCCGCGTCGGCGATTCGCCCGATTTCGAGACGGCTTGGGCCCGCCTATGGCGCCTGGATCGCCGTCAACATTTTTCCGCCGGTGCCAGCCCACTTGTTCATGTCGCTCGGCCGGTTCACGTCGATCCTGTTTCCGTTTTTTTTCTGGCTGGCGATTCGCGTTCCGCGCGATCGGCTCATGCGGGTGGCCTGGGGCTTCGCGTCGTGTCAGGCCATGTTCGCCATCTGGTTCTTCTTGTGGCGCCCGGTGGTGTGAACCCCGGCCCCTATGGCGTTGACGCCGTTCGCCGGGCGGCAAGGCGGGCCAGCGCGCCGCCGGCCAGGACGAGCAGCGCGACGTTTCGCAGCACAACGACCAGCAGCGCCGGCACCGCGCCACTGAGCACCGACCCGTAGCCGCTCCACAACAGCTGCGTCAGCGCGATGACGATCGCGGCCATCCACGCGAGGCGCCTGTCGCCCTCGGCCCACGCCATCGCCGCCGCTGGCGCGAGCCAGATGACGAACTGCGCGGAGAGCAGCGCGGACAACAGCAGCAGCGATGCGACGCTGGCCAGCCAGCCGGCGCCGATGCGATTGATGCGCGCGCCGCGCCAGCTGCTCCAGACGCAAATCGGCGCCGCGGCGAGAAACATTCCGACCGCGACAGCCCCGCTGGTCGCCCCGATCCGCCACGAGCCGCTCTCCATCCGCAGCGTGCGCGAGTCGGCGAGGTGGACGAGGCTGCCGACGAGGCTCTCGATCTGCCAGCCGGTCGCGCCGCGAAACGTCAACACCTGCACGATGCCGTGCGATCCCGCCATCCACAGCGCCGCGCTGGCGAAGACCACGGCAGTCGTCGTGAAGGCGGTGACCGCGGCAAGCGATCGACGCCCGCGCCACGGCACGATCAGGAGCGGCGCCAGGACCAGCGGCCAGAGCTTGAACGCGGCCCCGATGGCCAGCGCGCAACCGAGCGCGGCCGGCCGCTTGCGCCGCCAGGCCGTGACCGCGACGACCGCTGCGGCGGTCGACCAGGCATCAATCCGGTTGAAGAAGAGGCCCAGTACCGGGACCACCGCGGCGGCGCCGACGGCGGCCGCCGGCACGCCCCATCCCCGCAGCAGCGATCCGACGATGATGACGTCGGCGATCAGATCGAGCACGACGACGCCCAGCCCGAATGAGGGACGGCCGCCGGTGAGATGCGCCAACGACTTGAACACCAGCAGCGTCCCGATCGGATGTTCGACTTGATAGTCGAGGTAAGGGCGGCCTGGCGCGCTGGCGATCTCGTAATAGCGGTCGAAGTCGCTGGCGGGCCGCCCGCTCTGCGCCGCGGCAAGCGCGAACGCCACCACGTGCACCGCCAGGACCGCGATCAGGAGGCGGGGGGCTCGCACCAGGCGCGCCGATGGTAGCACAGGCATTCGCACGCGCTTTTGTAAGACACTTAGGCAGTGACCTCGCAGCGGCGATCGCGGACCGGCGTTCTGATCCTCTCGGCTCTCGGCGTCGTCTTCGGCGACATCGGCACCAGCCCGCTGTATGCGCTGCGCGAGTGCTTCGACGGCATCCATGCCATCCCGGTCACGGTCGCCAACGTCTACGGAGTGCTCTCACTCGTGGTGTGGTCGCTGATCATCACGGTGTCGGTCAAGTACGTGCTGTTCGTGATGCGCGCCGACAACGAGGGAGAAGGCGGCATCCTCGCGCTGGTCGCGCTGGTGCGCGCGCGGACGGACGGGTCGTACCGGCGATCGCTGATTGCCATCGGCCTGTTCGGCGCGGCGCTCCTGTACGGCGACGGCATGATCACGCCGGCGATCTCGGTGTTGAGCGCGGTCGAGGGCTTGAGCGTCGCGACCCACGTGTTCGAACCGTTCATCGTCCCCATCACCGTCGCGATCCTGATTGCGTTGTTTCTCGTGCAGAACCGAGGGACCAGCGGCATCGGCACCGTGTTCGGGCCGATCATGATCGCGTGGTTCCTGATCATCGCGATTCTCGGTCTGCCCCCCATCGTCAAGAACCCCGGCATCCTGGCGGCACTGAATCCGTGGTACGCCTACGCCTTCTTTGCGCTGCACCGGTTCGGTTCGTTGTTGACGCTCGGGTCGGTGTTCCTGGCGATCACGGGCGCCGAGGCGCTCTATGCGGATATGGGTCATTTCGGGGCCCAGCCGATCCGGATCGCGTGGTTTTCGCTGGTGCTGCCAACGCTGCTCGTCAACTACTTCGGCCAGGGCGCGCAGTTGCTCGCCAACCCCGAGACGCGGGTCAACCCATTCTTCCACCTCGCGCCGGTGTGGGCTCTGTACCCGTTGGTCGTGGTGTCGACCATGGCGACGGTGATCGCATCGCAGGCGATCATCTCCGGCGCCTTCTCGATGACGCAGCAGGCGATCCAGCTGGGCTATTCGCCGCGCTTCGACATCCAGCACACCTCGGCGCACGAAATCGGGCAGGTCTTCATCCCGGAGATCAACTGGATGCTGATGATTGCCACGGTGGGTCTCGTGTTCGGCTTCCGCTCGTCGACCAACCTGGCCGCCGCCTATGGCATGGCGGTGACCATGACGATGGTCATCACCACGCTGCTGGCCTTTGTGGTGGCACGCGATCTGTGGCGGTGGGGCTTGTGGCGGGCCGTGCTGGTGAGCGCCGCCTTTCTCTCGCTCGATCTGGTGTTCTTCGGGGCCAACCTGCTGAAGATCCAGCACGGTGGCTGGTTTCCGCTGGTCGTGGCCGCGCTCGTCTACGGCGTGATGTCGACCTGGAAGCGCGGTCGCGAGCTGGTCGTCGATCGCCTGCACGCATCGGAGGTCTCGCTCGACGCGTTCTTCGAGCGGCTGGCGCAGAAGCCGCCGCTCCGCGTGCCGGGCACCGCGGTGTTCATGACGGCGCGGCCCGAAGGCGCTCCGCCGATCCTCGTGCATCACCTCAAGCACAACAAGGCGCTGCACGAGCAGATCATCCTGCTGACCGTCGCGATGCTGAATACGCCGACGATCAGCGAAGGCGAGCCGATCGAGGTGCAGCCAATCGGCAACGGCTTCTTCCGGGTGATTGCGCGGTTCGGGTTCATGGAATCGCCCGACGTGCCGATCGCGCTGGCCCGGGCGAAGGAAAAGGGCCTGAAGCTGAACGACAACGACACCACCTTCTACCTTGCCGATCTGACCCTGCTCGCGAGCGACCGGATCGGCATGCCGTTGTGGCGCGACGCCCTCTTCATCTTCCTGTCGCGCAACGCGCGGCGGGCCACCAACTTCTTCAATATTCCGGTCGATCGCGTCGTCGAAATCGGCATCCAGCTGGAAATCTAGTCATCCGGTTTTTCGCCCCCCAGGCGCCAGGGGGAGATAGAATGGCGCTGCCTTTGGAGGTGTCTGATGAAACTCATGAATCGTGCGCTCGGCGTCGGTCTGCTGGTAGCGGGACTGTCCGCCCCGACCGCGCTGGCGCAGACGCCGAAAGCGGTCGAACTCGGTTCGATCAACTTTCCGACCTCTGCGAAACCTGCCGCGCAGGCGCCGTTCCTGATCGGCGTGAAGGCGCTCTACAACTTCGAATTCGACATTGCCGGGGACGTCTTCCGTGAGGCGGAGAAAGCCGACCCCGGATTCGCGCTCGCCTACTGGGGCGAGGCGATGAGCTACAACCATCCGCTGTGGGCGCAGCAGGACCTGCCCGCCGCGCGCAAGGCGCTCGAGAAGCTGGCGCCGACCGCCGCCGCGCGCGCCGCCAAGGCGCCGGCCGGCAAGGAGCGCGAACTGATGGAGTCGGTCGAGGTGCTGTTCGGCTCGGGCGACAAGCTGGCGCGCGACATCGCCTACGCCGATGCGATGAAGACGATGCACGCCAAGCACCCCGCCGACGACGAGATCGCGTGCCTCTATTCGCTCGCGCTGCTCGGCACCGGCCGACCGGGCGTCTCCAACCTCCGGAACGCGATGCAGGCCGCGGCGATCGCGCAGGGGATCTTCCAGCGCAACCCGAAGCACCCGGGCGCGGCGCACTACATCATTCACGCCTTCGACGATCCCGACCATGCCATCCTGAGCCTCCCGGCGGCGCGCGCCTACTCGAAGATCGCGCCGTCGGCGGCGCACGCGCTCCACATGCCGTCGCACATCTTCGTCCAGCTCGGGATGTGGGACGACGTGATCGCATCCAACGTCGTGGCCTACAAGGCCGCGGTCGACCTGGCGGTGGCCAAGAACCTGCCGCGCGGACGCGAGGATTTCCATACGCTGTCGTGGCTGCAGTACGCGTATCTGCAGGAGGGCAAGTTCGCCGAGGCGCAGAAGTGTGTCGACGAGGCCAAGGCGGTGGCCGACAAGGAGACGGCCGCGAACATCCGCGACGGCTATGCCGCGATGAAGGCGCGCCAGGTGGTCGAGAGCGCGCGTTGGGAGAAGCTGGCGCTTCCCACGGGCGCGGTGAAGGACGGCGGGGCGCCGGGCTACGACGGCAGCGCCGCCTACCTGCTCGCGGCTGGCCTGAGCGCGGCCAAGCTCGGCGACATCGCGACCGCGAACGTCGCCCACCAGAAGCTGACGGCAATGCGGACCCAGGCCGAGGCCGGCTCGAACGCGTATCGGGCGAAACCGATCGCGATCATGGAGAAGGAAGTCGGCGCCGCCACTGCGTCGGCGCAAAAGGACAACGCGACCGCGGAGCGGCTGCTCAAGGAAGCGACGACGATGGAGCTGACGCTCGACGCGCCGTCCGGGCCGCCGGAGCCGATCAAGCCGTCGTTCGAGCTCTACGGCGATCTCCTCAGCGAGCTCGGTCGATCGCAGGAGGCGGCGGCGCAGTACGAGCAGTCGCTGTTCCGGATGCCGAACCGCCGCGCGGCGGTGCAGGGGTTGGCCAGGACCGCCCCGGCCCGGTCGTCGCAGGCTGGTGCGCGATGAAGCGCTTGGCGGCGGCGGCCGCGATCGCCTCGGCCTGCGCCGTCGGAGGTGTCGGCCTCACGGCGCAGGAGACGCGTTCGGCCACGCTGCTGACGACCGAACACTATCTCGACTGGGAACGGGTGAGCGACGCGCAGATCTCGCCGGACGCCTCGCGGGTCGTCTACACGCGTCAGCACGTGAACAAGCTCGAGGACAAGTGGGACTCGGAGCTGTGGATCGTCAACAGCGACGGCTCGCAGAACCGGTTCCTGGTCAAAGGCGGCGCCGCGCGCTGGTCGCCGGACGGCAAGCGGCTGCTGTATCAGGGCGAGGGTGAGCCGAAGGGTCCGCAGTTGTTCGTCCGCTGGGTGGACGCGGAAGGGCCGGCAACCCAGGTCACGCACATCACCGAGGCGCCGCGCGACGCTCGCTGGTCACCGGACGGGAAGTCGATCGCCTTCTCGATGTTCGTGCCGTCCACCGACAAGTGGACCATCTCGATGCCCGGCGAGCCGAAGGGCGCGAAGTGGACGCCCGCTCCCCGCGTCATCAGCACGATTCACTACCGGCAGGACCGGGTCGGCTACCTCGAAGACGGGTTCAGCCACCTGTTCGTGGTGCCGGCCGACGGCGGCACCGCGCGACAGGTGACGACGGGCAAGTGGAGTGTCGGCGCCGGTGAGCTGCGCGGCGGGGCGTCGATCGATTGGACCCCTGACAGCAAGTCGATTGTGTTCGATGGCAACCGCTCACCCGACGCCGATATGCAGTACGAGGCGTCGCACCTTTACGTCGCCGACGTCGCCACCGGCGCGATTCGTGAGCTGGTGACCAAAGCGGGCGACTGGGGCAAGCCGGTGGTGTCACCGGATGGCCGCACGGTCGCGTTCACCGGCTACGCCCCGACCGGACACTCGCACACGGTCAGCGACCTCTACGTGATTCCGATCACCGGCGGCGCCAGCGACATGCGCAAGATCTCCGGGGACTTCGACCGCGATCCCATCAATCTGCGCTGGGCGCCCGACGGCACCGGGCTGTATTTCGACGCCGACGATCGCGGCGCCCGCAACGTGCAGTTCGCGGCGGTTGTCGGCGGCGTCAAACCGGTCTCGACCGGCCGTCACATGCTCACGTTCGACTCGGTGTCGAAGGACGGCACCGCAGCCGGCACGGCCGCCGATCTCGAGCACCCGCAGGACATCGTCAAGTTCAGCGTGCGGCAGCCCGGGCCGGTCACCAGACTGACCGACGTCAATGCCGACGTGCTGCAGGGCATTCAGCTGGGCAAGACCGAGGAGATCACCTACACCTCGACCGGCAACGCGAAAGTGATGGGATGGATCGTCAAGCCACCGTCATTCGACGCGTCGAAGAAGTACCCGTTGATTCTCGAAATCCACGGCGGCCCGTTCGGCAATTACAACGTCGCGTTCAACTACATGTTCCAGAACTTCGCCGCCAACGGCTTCGTCGTGCTGGTGACCAATCCGCGCGGCAGCACCGGCTACGGCAGCGAGTTCATCAACGGCATCGACCACAACTATCCGGGACCCGACTACGACGATCTGATGGCCGGCGTCGACACCGTGGTCGGCAAGGGCTACGTCGACACCTCGCGGATGTACGTCTCGGGTTGCAGCGGCGGCGGCGTGCTTTCCAGCTGGGTGATCGGCCACACCGATCGGTTCGCCGCGGCGGCGGTGCGCTGCCCGGTGATCGACTGGTTGAGCATGGCCGGGCATACCGACATCCCGTTGTTCACCTACAGCTTCTTCAAGAAGCCGTTCTGGGAGGATCCGTCGGACTGGTTGTCACACTCGTCGCTGATGAGCGTCGGCAAGGTGACCACGCCCACGCTGCTGATGACCGGCGTCCTTGATCGCCGCACGCCGATGCCGCAGACCGAGGAGTACTACTCGGCGCTCAAGGTGAAAGGCGTGCCGGTCAAGCTGCTGCAGTTCAACGAGGAATTTCACGGCACCGGATCGAAGCCGTCGAACTATATCCGGACGCAGCTCTACATGATGAGCTGGTTCAATCAGTGGACGCGGGCAGCCGGCGGCAAGGTCTCCACGACGGCTGCTTCGCAGCCCTGAACATTGCGGATTGCGCATTCCTCAACCCTCAATCCGCCCGGCGCGTCAATGCGCCGCGTCCTCTGTTCGGCCGTCGGATTGCCGATCGGCTCCTGGTCGGGTATCCGGTGTGGCCGCAGGTGACGCGTGATGACGCCGGCGCCGTTCTTCCACGACGGCCCGGTCAACGGAGGGCGGATCCGCTGACGCGGGACGTGGACGTCACCACTCCGACGGCAGCAACGCCGCTCCTCGAATTGAATCGCGCGTCTGTCGTGCTGGGTGGAGTGCGGGTGCTCGACCGCATCACTCTGTCGATTCCAGTCGGCACGCACACCGCGATCCTCGGGCCCAATGGCGCCGGCAAATCGACGTTCATCAAGCTGCTGACGTTGCAGGTGTATCCCGCGGTCGACGAGGCGGCCGCTCCGATGGCGCGCCAAGGCCTACCAGCCATCGAGGGCGAAGACGGCGCAAGGGGAGAACGCGATGGCCGCCCGCTCCAGGCGCGCGATGACTGCAGCCGGGCGGCAGCACCGCCCATCCGCGTGTTCGGCAAGGATCGGTGGGACGTCTTCCAGCTGCGCTCGCAGCTCGGCATCGTATCGGCGGACCTCCACGATCGGTTCGTCCACGGCAACTCGAACGGCATGCTGACCGGGCTCGACGCGGTGGTGTCGGGATTTTTCGCGACCCACGGCATCTTTGCCCATCAGCGGGTGACTGCGGTGATGCGGCGACAGGCGATGGAGGCGCTCGAGCGGGTTGACGCCGGTCGGCTGGCGCGCGCGACCCTCGATACCATGTCGACCGGCGAGGCGCGGCGCGTCCTGATTGCGCGAGCGCTGGTCCACCAGCCGGTGGCGCTGGTCCTCGACGAACCGACGCGCGGCCTGGATCTCGTCTCGCGCCATCATTTCATGGAGCGGGTCCGCGCCGTGGCGCGCGAGGGGACCACGATTCTGCTGGTGACGCACCACGTCGAGGAGATCATCCCGGAAATTGCGCGCGTCATCCTCTTGCGCGGCGGCCGCGTCGCCTGCGACGGACCGAAACCGGAGGTCCTGACCGCCGCGCGGCTCAGCCACGCATTCGACGCGCCCGTGTCGGTCGGTGAGGACGGCAGCTATTTCCACGTCCGCATTCAAGGCGAGAGCACTTAGCGCTTGAATTCCCGAACCCTCAGTTCTAAGGTCTAGTTCGCAGTTCTGACTTCCGCAAGGCAATGCCGAGCGGTACCCCGAGTGTCCGGCATGGCGTCCGGAAGGAGTCGACATTGCGCATCATCACCTCGACCTCAGCGGCCGCCAGGCTCGAGGCGGCTCGTGAATTTCTCGGCGGACGCCATCCGGCCTCCGAACGGATCATCGTCGCAGCCTCGCGCGGCGCGGCCGACGATCTCGCCCGCGCCATCGCGCGCCGGTCGGGATCCACATTCGGCATCACCCGTTTCAGCTTCACCGAGCTGGCCGCGCGGGCGGCGGCCGCGCAGCCGGCCGCCGATCGGCGGGTTGCCGGCACGCAGGCCGGCGCGGAAGCGATCGCGGCGCGCGCAGTGTTCGATGCGCTCGCCGCCGGGGAGCTTGGCTACTTCGATCCGGTCGCGAGGCTGCCCGGTTTTCCCAAGGCGCTCGCGCGCACGCTGCACGAGCTCAGACTTGCGGGTATTGCCGGGGATCGTCTGACGACGAAGCCGGGAAGCGCCTGGCAAACGGCATCCCCAGAAACGGCGGGAAACGTCGGACTGGGCGACGGCAGCGCCGACCTCGCCGTGCTGTTGACGCGTGTCGACAACGAACTGGCGCGGGCCGGCGTGAACGACCGCGCCGCGTTGCTTCGTCTCGCAGCGGCGGCATGCCGCGCGGGACAAGTGCGCTGGGCGACGCTGCCCTTGCTGCTGCTCGACGTGCCGCTCGATTCGCGGGCCGAGCAGGAATTCGCTGCGGCGCTCATCGCTGCGTCGCCCGACGTACTGGCAACCGTCCCGGACGGCGATCGTTCGACGCTCGACGCGCTCAGTGCGGGCGGACGCGACATCGTGATTGCAGATTGCGGATTGCCGAATGCGGATGCGATTGCGGGCGTCTCGGATCTGGACTGCCTGAGGCGCTACGTGTTTCAAGCCGAGCGGCCGCCCGAACGGCAGCGCGCCGGCGACGTGATGCTGTTTTCGGCGCCGGGAGAAGGGCGCGAAGCGGTCGAGATCGTCCGGCGCGCGCTGGACGAGGCCGGCCGCGGTGTGCCGTTCGACGAGATGGCGGTATTCCTCCGCACACCGCAGCAGTACCTCGGGCTGCTCGAGCACGCCTGTGCACGCGCCGGCGTGCCGGTTTACTTCGATCGTGGCACGCGCCGGCCCGATCCGGCGGGGCGTGCGTTCGTCGCGTTGCTGTCGTGTGCGGTCGACGGTCTGTCGGCCAAGCGCTTCGACGAATACCTGTCGCTCGGGCAGGTGCCGCGGTTCCAGAACGCCGCGGCAGGTCCCGGTGTGGTCATACCGCTCGACGAGGTCTTCGGCGACGAGCGCCGGGGCGCGGCGCTCGTCCCGATCGACCCCCTGGCCGAATCACCGCTCGACCCGATCGATCAGCCAATCGACTCGGATGCTGAGGCGGTCATCGCCGGGACGCTGCGATCGCCGTGGAGATGGGAAGAGCTCATCGTCGAGTCGGCCGTCGTCGGCGGGCGGACGCGTCAGGAGGGCAAGGCGCGCTGGCGACGGAGGCTGGACGGGCTCGCGGCCGACTTCAAGTACCGGATCGAGGAGTTGAAGAAGGAGGAGCCCGAATCGGCGCGCATCGCGCGCTTCGAGCGCGACCTGAGGAACCTGGCGCACCTGCGGCTGTTCGCGCTGCCGATCATCGATGCCCTCGCCGAGTGGCCGGAGCAGGCCACCTGGGGCGAGTGGATCGAACGCTTCACCACGCTGGCGACCCGCGGCCTGCGCCGGCCGACGCGGGTCCTCCAGACGCTGGCGGATCTGCGCCCGATGGCTGACGTCGGGCCGGTCGGCCTCGAAGAGGCCCGCGACGTCCTGCATGATCGGCTCGTCACGCTCGACTGGGAGCCACCGGCGCGGCGCTACGGCCGGCTCTTCGTCGGCACCCCGCATCAGGCACGCGGCCGATCGTTCAAGGTCGTCTTCGTGCCGGGCCTGGCGGAGCGGGTGGTGCCGCAGCGGCCGCGCGAAGATCCGCTGCTGCTCGATGACAGTCGCCGCACGGTTGATGCGTCGCTGGTCGGCCAGGAGGAGCGCGGCAGCGCCGAGCGGCTGCTGCTGAAAATTGCCATCGGCGCGGCGACCGAGCGTCTCTACCTGTCGTACCCGAGGCTCGACGTCGGCGAGACGCGCGCGCGCGTGCCCTCGTTCTACGCGCTCGACGTGGTTCGCGCCATCACCGGCCGCGTGCCCGACCATCGCATACTGGCGTCGGAGGCGGCCGAGGAAGGCGGCGCGAGCTTGTCGTGGCCGGCGCCGAAAGATCCGGATCGCGCCATCGACGATCTCGAACACGACCTCGCGACGCTCAAGCCGCTGCTGGACGCGCGCGATCCCTCGTCCGTGAAAGGACACGCCCACTACCTGCTCGGGCTCAACGAGGCGCTGCGCCGATCGGTCATCAGCCGGTGGTCGCGCGGGCGCGGCGCCTGGTCGCCAAGCGACGGCCTGATCAGGATCGCGCCAGGCACACAGGCGGCGCTTGCCGCGCAGCGTCTGGGCCGGCGGCCGTATTCGCTGTCGGCGCTGCAGCGCTACGCGGCATGCCCCTATCAGTTTCTGCTCGCCACCATCTATCGCCTCGAGCCGTGGGACGAGCCCGAACCGCTGGTACGCATGGATCCGCTCACCCGGGGCAGCCTGTTCCACCGGGCACAGGCCGAGTTCTATCGCGCGCTCGAGAAGGACGGCCGGCTGCCGGTGACGCACGAGACTCTCGCCGCCGCCGCCCGGACGCTGGACACCGTGCTCGACCGCGTCGCCTCCGAGTACGCCGAAACGCTCGCGCCGGCCATCGATCGCGTGTGGCGCGACGAGGTCGATGAACTGCGGCGCGATCTCGGCATCTGGGTCCAGAAGACCGCCGATGAAAAAGACTGGCGGCCGGCGTACTTCGAGTTCAGTTTCGGGCTCAACGACGAGGGGCGCGATCCGCGCAGCCTTCCCGATGCGGTGCTGGTCGACGGTCGCTTCGTGCTGCGTGGATCGGTCGACCTGATCGAACACCGCCGCGACGTCGATCTGCTCCGTGTCACCGATCACAAGACCGGCAGGAATCGCTCGAATCCGGATCTCGTCGTCGGCGGCGGCGAGATGCTGCAGCCGGTTCTCTACAGTCTGGCCATCGAGCAGGGTCTGGAGAAGAAGGTGTTCGAGGGCCGGCTGTTCTACGCCACCACGGTTGGCGGCTTCGTCGAAAAACCGATCCCGATCAACGACTACACACGCGGCCAGGGACTGCAGGTGCTCGAGATCATCGATCGCGCGGTGGAAACCGGGTTCCTGCCGGCGGCACCCAGGGAACGCGCATGCACCTGGTGCGACTTCCGCCCAGTGTGCGGTCCACGCGAGCAGGAGCGCACCAGGCGCAAGGCTCGCGAGCGGCTCGCGGACCTCGAGGCACTGCGGTCGATGCGGTGACAGAGGGCAGGATGGGCGGGATGGGCGAGATGGGCAGGATGGGCGGGAATGGCGGGATGGGTGAAGGAATATCGAGCGATGCCTGTGATTGCTGACGCCGAGGCGCGGGCCGCCATCGCCAACGATCTCGACGACACGTTGATCGTCGAGGCCGCCGCGGGGACCGGCAAGACGACCGAGTTGGTGAACCGGATTCTGCAGGTGCTCGCGTCCGGCCGCGCCAAGATGGTGGAGATCGCTGCGGTGACGTTCACCGAGAAGGCCGCCGGTGAGCTCAAGCTGCGCCTGCGGGAGGAATTGGAGCGGGCGCGCGCCAGGTCGTCCGATCCCGTCGCCGGCGAGGCGCTCGAGGACGCGCTGAAGACGCTCGAGGAAGCGCATGTCAACACCATCCACGGCTTCTGCGCCGAGCTCCTGCGCGAGCGGCCGGTCGAAGCGCGGGTGGACCCGCTGTTCACGGTGTTGACCGAGCCGCAGGCCGACCGCGTCTACGCGCGTGCCTTTCGCGCCTGGCTGCAGGACGCGCTCGAGACCCCGCCCGAAGGGTTGCGGCGGGCGCTGCGCCGGAGCAGCGCTCCCTCGTTCGGCGGCGGAGACGGCGGCGGCCCGATCGATCGTCTTCGCGGCGCCGGCCGGATGCTGGCCGATGCGCGCGACTTTCCGCATCCGTGGGCCCGTCCGCCGTTCGACCGTGGCGCTGGCATCGATCGACTTGTCGCCGCGCTGCACCAGCTTGCCCTGCTCACTTCGTCGCCGCTGTCAGCGCGCGACAACCTCTACATCGACACCGATGCGGTCCGTCGTCTCAGCCGCCAGATCGAGCTCGAGCAGTCGTTCGGCCAGCGCGATCTCGACGGGTGGGAAGCGCGGCTCGTCGACCTGACGCGCGACCGCGGCTTGTCGCGCACGCGCAAGGGCAGCGGCTACAAGTTCGGCAGGCAGATCAGCCGCACCGATGTCCTCGCCGCGCGCGACGCCCTGTTCAACGACCTTCAGCAGTTCCGCAAAGATGCCGATGCCGATCTGGCCGCCTGCCTCCAGCAGGAACTCGTCGGCGCAACCGAGCGCTATCAGGAGCTGAAGCGGGCGGCCGGAGCGCTGGACTTCACCGACCTGTTGGCGCGCGCCCGCGATCTGATCAAGCACAATGCCGAGGTTCGCGCCCACCTGCAGCAGAAGTTCAGACGTCTGTTCGTCGATGAATTCCAGGACACCGATCCGATTCAAGCCGAGATTCTGCTGCTGCTCGCCAACGGCGAGCGCGGCAAGCTCTTCATCGTCGGTGATCCAAAGCAGGCGATCTACCGGTTTCGCGGCACCGACGTCGGGACCTACTGGCAGGTATGCCAGGAGCTCGAAGCGCATGGCGGCCGCAAGCTGCAGCTCACCAGGAGCTATCGCAGCGTGCCGGCGATTCAGCGCTTCGTCAACGCGGCCTTTGCGCCGGAGATGATCGGTGATGACGTCACGCGACAGGCGCCATACATGGACCTGGAGGAGGTGCGGCGTGGCGACGATGCGCAGCCGGCGATTGTCGCCCTGCCGGTGCCGAAGCCGTACGGCCGTGGCGGTTTCGGCGCGTTCAAGGCGTCGGCGAAGGCCATCGATGGCTCACTGCCCGACGCAGTGGGCGCCTTTCTCGCCTGGTTGATTGACAAGAGCGGCTGGACGGTGGCGGAGAAGCAGCCAGACGGATCGGATCTCCGCGTCCGGCTGCAGCCGCGGCACGTCGCAGTGCTGTTTCGCCGCTTTGTCAGCTATGGCGAGGACGTGACCCGTGCCTACGTCGACGCCATCGAAGCGCGCGGTGTCCCGCATCTGCTGGTCGGCGGCAAGGCGTTCCACGGCCGCGAGGAAGTGGAGACGATTCGCGCCGCGCTGGCCGCGATCGAATGGCCGGACGACGAGCTATCGGTGTTCGCAGCGCTGAAGGGCTCGCTCTTCGCGATCGACGATGAACTGCTGCTCGAGTACCGTCACCGGTTCGCCCCCGCGCCGTTCCATCCGTTCCGTATCCCGAAAGAGCTCGGCGGGAACGGCGGTGGGGAACTGGCGTTGAGCGGCGATCCGGTCGAGCAGCTGATGCCGATCGCCGACGCGCTCCGTCTCCTGCAGCAGCTGCACCGCGCGCGCAACTACCGTCCGGTCGCCGACACCATCGGCCGGCTGCTGGCGGAGACCCGCGCGCACGTTGGCTTCATCCTTCGTCCCGCCGGCGAGCAGGCGCTGGCCAATGTCCTCCACGTCGCCGAGCTGGCGCGCCAGTACGAGGCCAACGGCGGCATTTCGTTCCGCGGCTTCATCGACGAACTGCGGACGGCGGCGCTCAGTGACGCTTCCGAAGCGCCGATCCTCGAGGAGGGGAGTGACGGCGTCCGGCTGATGACCGTGCACAAGGCCAAAGGGCTCGAGTTCCCGGTCGTCGTCCTCGCCGATCTCGCGTGCAACATCAGCCGCAAGGACGCGAGCCGCTATCTCGACCCGCTCCGCGGTCTGTGCGCGATGAAGATCGGCGGCTGGGCTCCGCACGAATTGCATCAGCACGAGGCCTTGGAGGTGGCGCGCGATCAGGCGGAGGGTGTTCGCCTGGCCTACGTCGCAGCGACGCGCGCGCGCGACCTCCTCGTCGTGCCGGCGCTGGGCGACGCCCCGTGGGAGGGCGGCTGGTTCGGCCCGCTCAACCGCGCGCTGTATCCGGCGGTGGCGATGCGACGCAACGCCGAACGGGGGCCAGGGTGTCCGGTGTTCAAGTCGAAGGACTCGGTCCTGCAGCGGCCGGACGACGAACCGGCCGGTGGCGGAACGGTGTGTCCGGGCCGGCACGACTTCAGCGCTGGTTATTCGGTCGTCTGGTGGGATCCCGGTGCGTTGAAGCTGGATGAGAAGCCGGCATTCGGCGTGCGCAGGGAAGATCTGATCGTGAGGGACGTGGCCAGGCACGTGATCGCCGACGGCCGCAGTCGCTACGATCGATGGCGGCTCGCCCGGGACGACGCCCGTGAAGCGGGCGCTTTGCCGTCGATGACGGTGGAACCGGCGCGCGATTGGCTCGCCAGAAATGTCGCGCTTCCGGGGTCGGAGATGATAACGGTCGTCGGCGCGGGACGCGGCGGCGAGGAAGCGCGGACCGGCGGCATCGGCTTTGGCCTGCTGGTGCACGGCCTGCTTGCACAGGTCCCGTTTGGCGCCGATCGCGCGGCGCTGGACGATCTGGCGGCGATCGAGGCGAGGGTACTGGGCCTTGGCGCCGATGAAGCGGCGGCGGCCGCCGTGGTCGTCGAGCGACTCCTGACGCACGACCTGCTCCTCCGCGCCCGCGCCGCTGACGCCCGCGGCGCGTGTCGCCGCGAGACGCCGATCACCTGCACGATGCCCGACGGCACGCTCGTAGAGGGAATAGTCGATCTTGCGTTCGAGGAGAACGGCGCGTGGACGGTGGTCGACTACAAGACCGATCGCGAGCTGGCGGCCAGCGGCGAAGATCGATATCGCCGTCAGGTGGCGCTCTACGCCTCGGCTATCGGCCAGGCGACCGGCCAGCCGGCGAGCGGCATTCTCGTGCGGGTGTAAGAGCCGGATCGCCGGTCGAATCGCCGCCGACCTGTTGTCCCCGACGAACCGGTCGAACCCTGAGGCCCGCCGGCCTCCAGAGTTGTTGTGAACGAGGTGACCGCCCAGCTGGTCCCCTCCGCGGAGAAGAAGACAGCAGGGGAGATCAGTGGGTCACTTTACGGTCGTTGAGCCCGCAGCCATTGCTGGCACAGGATTCGCACCGTAATCCCCAGGAGCGAACCCATGGCCGAGCCATTTCTCGAAGAGCAACTGAAACGCATCAGGGAAATGACCGAGCAGATGTCTCGCGCGCGTCCGTTTCGCGACATCTTCAAGGCGCACAAACAGGAAACCGAGCACCGGAGCTCGGCCGACGACCGTGCTCATGCGGTTCGCCCGCCCACCTCGAGACGATCATCCCGACGAAAACGATAGCTTCGCTGGCTGTGCGGTTCAGGTGTGCCGTTCTGTTCGTCGGCCTTGTCACGGCTGCGGATTGTGCACACATAGCGCCGGCTACCTTCGACGCTGCTCGCCTCGACCGGCTGTCATGTACGCGGCCTTCCTCTTCACCCGCGCAGCCGATATCGTGGCGCGTCCCTGGCAATCCGGAGACCCGCCGCCGCCTGTCGAAGTGGTGTGAAACGGTCGGTCCCGTCCTGTTCAAGGCCGATCCGGTTCCGATCGTGGCCAGGCCCGTTGATGCCCTGGCCATCGTCTCGTGGAACATTCACGAAGGCGCCGGAGACGTCGATGACTTGATTCGGCGATTGCGGCGCGGAGAATTCACGGCCGGCGAACCAGTCGAACAATTCGTCCTCTTGCTTCAGGAGGGCACCCGGCGCGACGACGGCGTTCCCTCCCAGGTGCCGCGTGGCGATCCGGTGCCGCGACGGATCGAAGGACCGCCGGGCTCCCACGACGGCGACATCGCCCAGTTGATCGATCAGGGGTTTGCGGTGTTCTATGCGCCGTCGATGCGAAACGGCGACACCGGCGAGGATCGCGGCAATGCCATCGTGTCGACGCTGCCGTTGACGAAACCGGCTGCGATCGAATTGCCGCTCGAACGGCAGCGGCGCGTGGTCATCACGGCGGCGGTCGAGGGATCGACGAGTTCAGGCCGGCCGTGGCATCTGAGTCTGGTTGACGTTCATCTCGATACGGCGCTCGCGCTGCGCCACGGCGGCCCGTTGGCCTCGCGCCGCCGCCAGGCAGCGGCGCTGATCGAGGGCTTGCGCACGTTGCCAGGGCTCAGGAATCACGCCGGCGCGGCGGTGATCGGCGGCGATCTCAACACGTGGCTGGGTGACCGCGAAGCCGCGGTCAAGCTGCTGCAGGGCGAATTTCCCGATGCCGCGCCGGTATCAGCACCGACCTGGACTGGCCCATTGGGCCTGCGCGCCGAGCTCGATCACATTTTTTCCCGGGGCACCAGGGCAGCGACGCCGGTGACCCGTCTTCCGAGCCGCTTCGGATCCGATCACTATCCCATCCTCGCAGTCGTTCATTTCCCATCGGATCCCGGCGTTCCATTCAGCCCGGGGTCGATCAGCGTCCGCACGCTGCGTGTCCCACGAGATACCAAAGCACGATGACCGAGAAGGGCACTCCCAGCATCCAGGCGACGATATAACGCATCGGCATCAACCTCCGTCGATGCATCAGCAAGCGTCACGCCATCGGGCGAACTGATCACGAGCCCGACTATTGGTGCGGCGGTCCTTGGCCGCCGCCGGCGCCGAGCAGCGCCAGAAGCGAGAGCGGATCGACGCGTGCGCCGCTGGCCCGGACCGCCCAATGAAGGTGCGGCCCGGTGACCCGACCGGTGGCGCCGACACGTCCGAGGAGCTGGCCGACGGCCACCTGGTCGCCTTCGCGGACATCGATGGCCGAGAGGTGCGCCAGCATCGAGAACAGTCCCGCGCCGTGGTCGATGATGACCGTGTTTCCCGAGAAGTACAAGTTGCGGGCCACGACGATGCGTCCGCTGTTGGGTGCCTTGATGGGCGTGCCGCCGGGACTGAGGAAATCCGCGCCGCCGTGCGCATTCCGCGGTTTGCCGTTGAAGATGCTGCGCGTCCCGAACGCGCTGTTGGCTTCCTGCGGCACCGGTCGAACGAACGGCGAGCTCCACCGCCGCCCGTTGTCGGGTGCGGTCCAGACTGCGGCCAGCAGCGCCGCCTCGCGATCGATCCGCGCCTGCTCGGACGGCGGCGGCGTGACGAACGCCTCGTTCACCGCAAGACGCCGCGTGCGAAACACTTTCGGCCTGACGATGAGCTGGTAGGTCGCTCGGGCGCCGCCGTTCTCAGCCTCCACGGTCACGGGATAGGGGCCGGGCTTGACGTCGAGGTCAATGCCGACAAGCGCGCGCCAGGCACGATCGCCGTCGGGATACGCGGCGACGTCATGACCGAAGGCGCGGACGCGGACGCCATCGGACAGGTTGGGCCCCGCGATCGACAGCACGACGAGCTCACCCGGCTGCAACGAGCGCGAGCGCGCCGCGATCTGAATTGGCGCCGGTGCCAGCAGCAGCGCGGAAAGCGTCCCGAACAGCATCCGCGTCATTGCTTCCTGCCCTTCCTGACGCCGCCCTCCGCTCCGCCATTCTTGATCGTTGTGGCCGGCTTCTGTTCGGCCGCGCCCAGCACGCGCTCGAGCAGGCGCCACACGTGGTGGCGCGCCTGGCCAACGCCGATCTGTGGATGGCCTTTCTCCGCGATCCGGATCGCCATCTGCTCGCGATCATGAACGAGGTCGTGCGCCAGCCGTTGTTGCGGCTGGCGGCGACAGCGCGAGCGTCCACGTCTCGGCCACCAGGTTCTTCCGCCCGAAGCTGTGGTGCCGTTCGGAGCCGACGCGCCGGAAGCCGGCCTGCTGGTAGAGCCGCCGTGCGCTGTCGAGCTCGCTCTGCGTCCACAGCGTGATCGTCCGGTAGCCGGCCTGGCGTGCGAAACCGATGCATTCGTCGACCAGCCGCCGTCCGATACCGAGCCCGCGCGCCGACGGCTCCACCAGCAGGAGCCGGAGCTTGGCGACGGTCTTCGATTTCCGGACCAGGAACACGGAACCGACGATGGCCTGATCGCGTTCGGCGATCCAGCAGCGTTCGGCGGCGGCATCGAAGTGGTCGAGGAAGTCGGCGCAGATGCGGGCGACCAGCGCTTCGAACCGGGCGTCGTAGCCCCATTCCCGCGCGTAGACGGCGCCGTGGCGGTGGATGACCCAGCCCATGTCGCCCGGCTGGTGCGCGCGCAACAGGTAGGGCGCAGCGCGCTGGGCGGCCGCGCCGGGTCCGCCCAGCAGCCGCTCGATGGTGCCCATGGCGGCCACGACCTGGTGCCGATCGGGGGCGGCGACCCGCCCGAGCAGGGTCTGCACGTCCTGCTTGGCGCGCGCCTCGAGCGGCGCCAGGGCGCGGCGACCCTTCGCCGTCAGGTGGAGCAGGCGCTGTCGCCGGTCGCCGGGCGATGCGCGCCGGCCGACCAGGCCGCGCGATTCGAAACGGCGGAGGATCCGGCTCAAATAGCCGGCGTCGAGTCCGAGATCACGTCGCAGCGCGGCGGCCGCCGGCGCCTCACGATGCGCCAGCTCGTAGAGCACCCGCATCTCGGTGAGCGAGAACGGGCTCTGCAGGTGGCGATCGCCGAGGGCGCCAATCTGCCGGGTGTAGAAGCGGTTGAAGGCGCGGACGGCGTCGACCGGCTCCGGCATGACGTTGCCATTGTCAACGAATTCGTTGACTCCGTCAATGTTGCGGGCGAGACCCGCCGGGGGTTGCGACGTAGCCGTTGCGGGCGCGGACGTGGTCGTCCGACCCGGCGACGCGGACGCGCAGGCTGTGAAACTGGCCGTCGGGACCGCGCGGCGGAGTGTAGCCGAGCACGTACTGACTGTTGAGCTCCTCGGCGATGCGGGCCGCCGCTTCGTCCAGCTGCGCCGAGTTCTGGACGATCTCGGTCCGGCCGCCGCTCTCGGCGGTGATTTCCCGCAGCGTGGCGGCGTTGACCCGGGTGTTGATCGGCTGCCGATCCGGAGAGTCGATCGCGATCGCGTAGACGAAGGCATCGCTCCGCCGCAGCGCCGGCCGCAGTTCGCGCAGCGTCGCCGTGCTCGCCGTGTCGGCGCCGTCCGAGATCACCAGGATCGCAGCACGCTGGCGGCTGCGCTTGTCGATCATCGGCAGCGCTTCGAGGATGGCGTCGTAGATCGCGGTACCGCCGGACGGCCGCAGCCCGGCCAGCGCGTGGCGCACGTCGGCCTGTTCGTGCGTCCAGCCGGTCAGCGGGTGCGGCCGATGGTTGAAGGCCATCAGGAAGAACTCGTCGGACGGATCGAGCAGCTCGAACAGGAATTTGTCGACCGCCGCACGCGCATCGTCCATGCGCTTGCCGAACATGCTGTCGCTGATGTCGAGCAGCAGGCCGAGACCGATCGGGACTCGCTCACGAGTGAATTGGGTGACGGTCTGGCGCACGCCGTCCTCGTAGACTTCGAACGCGTCGCGCGAGAGGCCGGTGACCGGGTGACCATCGCGGTCCGTCACCGTCGCCGTGATGCTGGTGATCTCGATGCCGGATTGAAACAACCGGCGGTCGGTGACCGGCTGCTGCGCGATGAGGCGGGCGGCGAGCAACGCGATGATGAGGAGCACCGGAGCGGGCCGCGGGAGACTCGCGCGCACGACTCCATGCTAGCGCACGCCTGCGCGTGTCGCCGGTCGATTTGACACCACGCCAGGTTCTCGACGATAAATGTGCAGGCATGAACCGGTTCCGTCGTTGCGGGTGCTCGTGTCGTTCGGCCGGGGACCTCTCCGGCCTGCCCCGTGCTGCGTCCACGGAGATCGTGCCTCGGTAGTCAGGAATTCAGGCACGGCATCAGTGCAGCTCGTGAGCAGGCCCGAATGGTTCCCACCTTTCGGGCTTTTTTGCGTTTGAGGGAGGTTGAATGGCCACGAAGCTCTACTCGCTCTTCGTCATCGTCATCGCGCTGGCGGCGTTCCCGTCGCGCGCGGGCGCGCAGCCGGTCAACGGATTGTGGGATGCCACCGTCCTCGTCAACAACGGCGCCCTCGAGATTCCATTCCGCTTCGAGCTCTCGGGCACCGGCGCCAGCGTCAAGGGCTCGTTCTTCAACGGCGACGACAAGACGACTTCCACCAGCGGCTCCTACGAAAACGGCCGGCTGTCGCTGAGTTTCGACGAGCTGGGCACAACGCTCGACGCGACGTTGAAAGACGGCCGCCTCGAGGGGCAGTACGGGCGCGGCACGCGCGGTGCGCCGTACCCGTTTGCGGCCACCCGTTTCAAGCCGATCGCCAGCACGGAGACCGAGATTCCGCAGATCGCCGGGCTGTGGAACGTGCAGGTCGGCAAGAGCTCGAAGGGCGAAGCGGCCTGGCAGCTGATCGTGCGGCAGTCGGGAGCGGAAGTGTCGGCGGTGATTCTCCGCATCGACGGCGACACCGGCACGCTGACCGGCGCCTACCGCAATGGCGTCTTTTCGCTGAGTCACTTTTCCGGCGCGCGTCCGCTGCGTCTCGAGCTGACCCCGGGCGCCGACGGCACGCTGGCACTGGTGCAGAACACCGACAAACCGTTGACCGCCCTGCGCGCAGAGCAGGCATCGGCCAGGGGCCTGCCGCAGCCGAGCGATCCGACGCGCTTCACCAGCGTGAAAGATCCGACCGAGCCGTTCCGTTTCAGCTTCCCAGACATCGCCGGCAAGATTGTCTCGAACACCGACCCTCGCTTCGCCGGCAAAGTCGTGATCGTGGCGATCGGCGGCAGCTGGTGTCCGAACTGCCACGACGAAACGCCGTTTCTGGTCGAGCTCTACAAGAAGTACAAGAAGCAGGGGCTGGAGATCGTCGAGCTCTCGTTCGAGGAGGAGGCGCAGATCAAGAATCCCGTCCGCCTCAAGGCGTTCAACAAGCGCTACGGCGTCGACTACACCGTGTTGATTCCGGGCGAGCCCAAGCAGTTGAATGACAAGGTGCCGCAGGGTGCGAACCTGAACTCGTTCCCGACCACCTTCTTCCTGGGCCGCGATGGGCGGGTGCGAAGCGCGCACGCCGGCTTCGCGGGCAAGGCGAGCGGCAAGTTCCACACCGACCTCGTGGAGGAAGAGACGGCGCTGGTCGAGCGGCTGCTCGCGGAGAAGGGCGGTCCGACTTCGGCAGGCAGGTGAGCGTCGGCGTCCCGACGCCTTACAATCGCTGACAATCTTCAACGACAAAGTGCATTTTTTCCCGCCGGCACGCCCTATACTGTCGGCGGGGAAGCGCATGAAAAAACTAGCGGTTGCGGCCGTGGTCGCCGCGCTCTCGGGCACGGTTCTTTCGGCGGAGCAAGCTGCACGAACGGGCGCCGCGCGGTCGGCCTCGACCACGCCGAAGTTGACGGTCTCCCACGCGCCTGCCGGCCTCAGCGCCGACGCGCAGAACCAGCTGGTGGCGCAGAACTGCGCGACGTGCCACGGCGAGCGGATGAAAGCAGGCGGGCTGGTCCTCGCCGGCTTCGACGCGGCGAAAATCTCGGAGCGTCCGGAGGTGGCGGAGAAGATGATCCGCAAACTCCGCTCTGGCATGATGCCGCCGCCCGGCGCGCGACGCCCTGACGCGGCGACGACCAAGGCGTTCTACGAAACGCTCGAAGCCAAGATGGACGCGGCCGCCGCGCTGAATCCCAATCCGGGCTGGCGTCCGTTCCAACGGTTGAACCGCGCCGAATATCACCAGGCGGTGAAGGATCTGCTGGGCATCGACGTGGACGTCAACGCCTTTCTGCCTCCCGACACGATCAGCAAGGGCTTCGACAACGTCGCCGACGTCCAGGGCTTCTCGCCGACGCTGATGGAGAGTTATCTGCGCGCCGCCAGTTCGATCAGCCGCCTCGCCATCGGCGATCGCAGCGCGAGCGCGACGTCGGTCACCTACAAGATCGGCCGCACCCTCTCGCAGATGCGCCACGTCGACGGCGCGCCGATGGGCACCCGCGGCGGCATCTCGGTGGTGCACACCTTCCCGGCCGACGGCGACTACACCGTGAAGGTCTCGCTGCACAACGAGCCGCTTGGCGGCATCTACGGCCGCACCACGATGGCGACGATGGACATCAAGGAGCAGGTCGAGGTCTCGGTCAACGGTGAGCGTGCCGCGCTGCTCGACCTCAACGTCCGGATGAGCGAAACTGATCCCAAGAACAGTCTCGAGATCAAGACGCCGCCAATTCACATCGCCGCCGGCCCGCAGCGCATCTCGGCTGCGTTCATCCAGCGGTTCGACGGCCCGGTCGACGACCTGCTGGTCCCGCTCGAGAACACGCTGGCCGACGTCAACATCAGCTTCGGCGTGACCGCGCTGCCGCACATGCGGGACATGACCATCCTCGGGCCGTCGGCGGTCACCGGCGTGTCCGACACCATCAGCCGCCGCATGGTCTTCACCTGCCGTCCGACCACTGCCAGGGAAGAAGAGACCTGCGCCGCCGACATCGTCAAGGGGCTGACCGCGCGCGCCTTCCGCGGCGACGCCACGCCCGACGATGTGCAGGACGCGATAGGGTTCTACGAGAAGGGCCGCAAGACCGGCGATTTCGAGGGCGGGATCCGCATGGCGCTGCAGTCGGTGCTGATGAGCCCGCGATTCCTCTTCCGCCTCGAGCAGGCGCCGGCCGCAGTGCGCACGGTCAAAATCGCGTCAAGCTATCGCCTGAACGATCAGGATCTGGCGTCGCGGCTGTCGTTCTTCCTCTGGGGCACCGCGCCTGACGCCGATCTGCTGAAGGCGGCAGCGGCGGGATCGCTGCGCACCACGCTCGGTCTCGAGAAGCAGGTCCGCCGCATGCTCGCCGATCGCCGCGCCGACGCACTCTCCACCCGCTTCGCCGCGCAATGGCTGCGGCTGCAGGACCTCGAAAAGATTCACCCCGACTACCTGCTGTTCCCGCAGTACGACGACACCCTGGCACAGTCGATGGAGCGCGAAACCGAGCTGTTCTTCGACAGCCTCGTGCGCGAGGATCGGCCGGTGCTCGATCTCCTGACCGCCGACTACAGCTTCGTCAACGAGCGGCTCGCCAAGCACTACGGCATCGCCAACGTCACGGGCAACGAGTTCAAGCGCGTGGCGCTGCCCGAGTACCGCCGCGGCCTGCTCGGCCAGGGCAGCATCCTGACGCTGACCTCCTACGCCGACCGCACGTCGCCGGTGCAGCGCGGCAAGTGGATCCTCGAGGTCCTGTTCGGCGCGCCGCCACCGCCGCCGCCGCCGAACGTGCCGCTGCTCGACGACACCAAGGCGATCAGCGGTGGCAAGAACCTGAGCACGCGTGAGCGGATGGAAGAGCACCGCAAGAACCCGGCGTGCACGTCGTGCCACAAGGTGATCGACCCGCTCGGCCTGACGCTCGAGAACTTCGACGCGACCGGCGTGTGGCGCATCAAGGACAACGAGGTGCCAGTCGATTCGCTCGGCGACCTCTACGATGGCACCAAGATGAGCGGCCCGGCGGGCCTGCGCGAGGGGCTGCTCAAGCACAGCGACATCTTCCTCGAGACCTTCACCGAGAACCTGATGACCTACGCGCTCGGGCGCCGGGTCGAGTACACCGACATGCCGGCGATTCGCGCGATTCTTCGCGAGGCGGCCAGGTCGAACAACCGTCTCTCGTCCTTCGTCCTCGGCGTGGTCAACAGCGCCGCGTTCCGGATGGCGAAGGCCGACACCCACATCTTGACCACGGACGCCGGCGAGCCGAAACGGTCGCGGTCCACCTCCGGCCCACAACGGTAGAGGAGAGCGAATGTTCATCACCAACAAGCACGTTTCCCGCCGCGCGGTGCTCAAGGGCGTTGGGGTAACCGTGGCGCTGCCGCTGCTCGAGGCGATGGTGCCGGCCCGGACCATGTTCGCGCAGGGCGCCGCCGCGAAGAAACTGCGCTTCGTGGCGATCGAGATGGTGCACGGCGCCGCGGGCAGCGCGCCGATCGGCGCCCAGAAGCACATGTGGTCGCCGGCGGCCACCGGCAACGCGTTCGATCTGAGCCCGAGCGTGTTGAGCCCGCTCGAGCCGTTCAGGGATTGGGTGACCATTGTCAGCAATACCGACGTCCGCAATGCCGAGGCCTTCACCGCGCCCGAGATTGGCGGCGATCATTTCCGCTCGAGCGCGGTGTTCCTCACCCAGTCGCACTGCAAGCAGACGCAGGGTTCGGATCTGCACGCCGGCGTCTCGATCGACCAGATCTTCGCGAAGAAGCACGGCCAGGAGACGCCGATTCCGTCGATGCAGCTGTGCATCGAGAACGTCGACCAGGCGGGAGGCTGTTCCTATGGCTACTCCTGCGCCTACACCGACTCGATCAGCTGGTCGTCGCCCGAGCAGCCGCTGCCGATGATCCGCGACCCGCGCGTCGTGTTCGATCAGCTCTTCGGCGTCGGCGCCACACCCGCCGATCGCAAGGAGAGGCGCACGGAAGATCGCAGCATTCTCGACTGGCTGGGCACCTCGATCGGCAGGATGCAGAAGGATCTCGGCACCGCCGATCGCGCCCGCCTCAACGACTATCTCGACGACGTGCGCGAGATCGAGCGCCGCATCCAGAAGATCGAGGCGCGCAACCAGAGCGGCGAGCAGCGCGAGCTGCCGGGCGCGCCGGTCGGCGTGCCGGACTCCTTCTCGGAGCACGTCAAGCTGATGTTCGATCTGCAGGCGCTCGCCTTCGCATCGGATATCACACGCGTGTTCGCTTTCAAGCTCGGGCGCGACGCTTCGAATCGCGCGTTCCCGGAGAGTGGCTTCAAGGGCGCCTTCCACTCCGCGTCGCACCATCAGGAGAAGGAAGAGCGCCTGGTGGACTTCGCCAAGATCAACAAGTACCACGTCAGCATGATTCCGTATTTCCTCGACAAGCTGAAGAACACTCCCGACGGCGACGGCAATCTGCTCGACAACTCGCTCGTCCTGTACGGATCGCCGATGGGCGACTCGAACGTGCACAACCACAAGCGTGTGCCGATGTTCCTCGCCGGCCATGCCGGCGGCGCGCTCAAGGGCAACCTGCACATCAAGGCGGCCGACGGCACGCCGATGGCCAATGCCATGCTGGCAATGGCCCAGAAGCTCGACCTGGATCTGACGTCGTTCGGCGACAGCACAGCGGCCCTGGATTTGAACAGCGCGCCGGCGTCGGTGGCGACCGACAAGGCGTAACGGAAAGAAGGAGCCGCCGAGGACGCGGTTTGTTCTTCGTCGAGGAACCATGAAGCTGACACGCATCGTTCGATTCTCGACCTTCGCAGCGCTGGCGTTGACGGCGGTCCTGCGCGCCGCGCCGAGCGCGCCGGTCGCCGATGCCGCCATGTCGGGCAACCGCGATGCGGTCCGCACGCTGCTGAAGCAGGCGGCCGACGTCAACGCCGCCCAGGGCGACGGCATGACCGCGCTGCACTGGGCCGCGATCAAGGACGACGCGGAGCTGGTCCAGACCCTGTTGTTCGCCGGCGCCAACGTGCGCGCGACGACGCGCATCGGGTCGTACACGCCGCTCATTCTTGCCGCCAGAAGCGGCAGCGGATCGGTGGTGGCGCCGTTGCTCAAGTCGGGCGCCGATGCCAACGACGCCACCAGCAACGGCACGACCGCACTGATGCTGGCCGCCGCGTCGGGCAATACCGAAGCCGTGACGCTGCTGATAGGCGCCGGCGCGAACGTCAATGCCAAGGAGCCGGTCCGCGAGCTGACCGCGGCGATGTTCGCGGCCGCCTCCAACCGCGCCGCGGTGCTCGAGCTGCTCGCCAGAAATGGCGCCGACTTGAAGGCGACATCGAAGGTGACCGATCTTGCGGCGCTCAGCCGCAATCCCGCGGCGCTGCGCGCCTTCACCCAGGGCAACCCGCCCCCTCCGGGCGAACCTCCATCCGGCGGGCGCAGCGGGCCGGCGCCGCAGGCGGCCAGGGGGCGTGCAGGTCGAGGCTCACAGATCGCCGGCGTCGATCGCAACTATCAGCTGAACGAGCTCGTCGCGGCGCAGGGCGGGCTGACGCCGCTGCTGCTCGCGACTCGTGAGGGACATCTCGAGGCGGTCCAGGCGCTGCTCAACGCCGGCGCCGATATCAACCAGGCGAGCGCGGGCGATCGGACCAGTCCGCTGCTGATCGCGACCATCAACGGCCACTTCGACCTCGCGATGCTGCTGCTGGACAAGGGCGCCGATCCAAATGCGGAGTCAGAGAACAACGCGACGCCGCTCTATGCGGCGCTGAACGTCGAGTGGGCGCCCAAAGCGCTGTATCCGCAGCCGCGCGCGCAGGTCAACCAGAAGAGCACCTATCTCGATCTGATGAAGGCGCTGCTCGACAAAGGCGCCGACCCGAACGTCCGCCTCAACAAGAAGATCTGGTACTCGGGCTACAGCTTCGATCTCTCGGGCGTCGACGAGACCGGCGCCACGCCGTTCTGGCGCGCCGCGTACGCCAGCGACGTCGACGCCATGAAGATGCTGGTCGCCTACGGTGCCGATCCGAACATTCGCACCAAGCGCATCGCCGGCCGGCCGCGCGCCGGCGACATCGATCGTGACGTGGTGGACGTCTCAGGCTTGCCGCCGGTCGCGGTCGGTGGACCGGCGGTTACACCACTCCAGGCGGCAGCCGGCGTCGGCTATGGCGAAGGGTTCGCCGCCAACTCGCATCGGTTCGCGCCTGGCGGGATGCTGGCGGCGGTCAAGTATCTCGTCGAGGAACTGCATGCCGACGTCAACGCCTTCGATCACGAGGGCAACACGGCGCTGCATCACGCGGCCGCGCGTGGCGACGTCGAGATGATTCAATACCTGGTGTCGAAGGGCGCCGACGTCAAGGCGGTGACCCGTGAAGGCAAGACGACCGCCGACATGGCCAACGGGCCGGTGCAGCGCATCCAGCCGTATCCGGAGGCCGTCGCGCTCCTCGAGAAACTGGGTGCCAAGAACAATCATAGGTGTGTGTCTTGTTGAATTTGAGGAACTGAGGATTTGAGGATTTGAGGATTTGAGGAACTGAGGATTTGAGGAACTGAGGAACTCGGGATTTTGGATCGAGGCCGCCACGCGGAGACGCGAGGCGGCCTTTTTTGTTTTGGCCCAGGAATTCCCGACACGTTTGTCATGTTTTGTCTTGACAGCCATCCATGGCAACCGTAAGGTCCGACCATCAAGCCCGTCGGCCAACATAGGGAGAGCTATATGCGTCGATTCGTGCTGTATCTGGCGTTTCTTGGCGCCGCCGTGCTGTTCGTCCCGGCCACCAGCAGCGCCCAGGCGGCGATCGCCGGCGTGGTGAGGGATTCATCGGGGGCGGTGATGCCGGGCGTGCTGGTCGAAGCCTCGAGCCCGGCGCTGATCGAGAGATCCCGATCCGTCGTCACCGACAACGCCGGGCAATACAAGATCATCGACCTGAGGCCGGGGACCTACGAGGTCACCTTTACGCTCAACGGCTTCAAGGTCGTGCGCCGCGGTAACATCGTCCTCGAAGGCAACTTTACGCCGACGGTGAACGCCGAACTGCAGGTCGGCTCGCTGACGGAAGTGCTGACGGTCACGGCCGAAGCGCCGACAGTCGACGTGATCAACAACCAGGCATCGTTTGTCGCCAACCGCGAGGTGCTCGATGCCATTCCGACCGTCGAGCGCAGTACGCCGTCGCGCGCGCTGCTGATTCCCGGCACCACGGTGACGCCGTTCGTGCTCGGCCAGTTCAACCTCACCAGCCACGGGTCGGCGACCTCCGACTTCACCATCGCCATCGACGGCCTGCGGGTGAACAACCTGTGCGGCAGCGGCCAGTACAGCGGCTTCTACATGAACGACGCAAGCGTCCAGGAGCTGACCTACAGCACCGGGTCCGAGTCCGCGGAAATCCAGAGCAGCGGCATCCGGGTCAACAGCGTGCCGAAGGATGGCGGCAACCGGTTCTCAGGATCCTTCTTCCTCTACGGCCAGGGCAGCTCGCTGCAGGCCGACAACCGCTCGGACGCGGTCAAGGCCGCGGGCATCACGATCGCTGGAACAGCCTACGACTATCAGATCAACCCGTCGTTCGGCGGCCCGCTCGCGAAGGACAAGCTCTGGTTCTACGCCACCTACAAGTACCAGGACAACAAATTCTACGTGCCGAGCTCGCACTTCTCCGACGGCAGCCCAGCGTTCCGCAACGCGATGGGCAACTACAGCGGCGTCGGCCGCCTGACGTGGGCCGCGTCGAGCAAGGACAAGGTCCGGTTGTACGTCGAAAAGCAGTTCAACGGCGAGTTCTACAATGGCTTCAATACCTATGCGGTGACCACGCCCGACGCGTCGACCGACGCGTTCGGCAGAGGGTGGATTCCGCAGATTCGCTGGACCCGGGCCCACTCGAACAAGCTGCTGCTCGAGGCCGGCATCTCCTACTACAACCAGCCCTACGAGCAGAACTGCCGGGCGAGCGTGAAGCCGACCGACCTTCCGAGCCTGAACGGCTCGACCGGCCTGCTGACCGGCGCCTGCGGTTACACGATTCCGCCGTATGGCAGCACGACCAAGGACTACAGCACGATGGCGTCGGCCAGCTACGTGACCGGATCGCACGCGATCAAGGTCGGCATGACCGACGGTTGGGGCGAGAACTCGCGCACCTTCAAGCCCAACGCCAACATCGACGCGCTGATCAAGATCAACGTCGCCGGTCTCGGCAACGAAATCCCGTTCCAGGTCGTCGTCTACAACTCGCCGGCGACCGCGGTCCAGAACGTCAACAGCGATTTCGGCAGCTACGCGCGGGACACCTGGACGATGAAGCGGCTGACGTTGAACTACGGCGCGCGGTTCGAGCACTTCAACGCTTCCGTTCCCGCCGAGTCTTCCCCGGCGTCGACGTGGATCGGGGCCCGCAATTTCCCGGAAATTCCCAACGTGCCGAACTGGAACGACTGGGCGGTCCGCTTCGCGGCCGCCTACGATTTGTTCGGCAACGGCAGGACGGCGTTCAAGGCCAACGCCGGGAAATACGTCGCGTCACAGGCGGCCGGGTATGCGCAGGCGTTCAACGGGATGAGCGGCGCGACGCAGACGGTCACCTGGACCGACCTGGACAGGAACGGCACCATCCTCGACGCCGCCGGCAATATCGAGGTCAACGAGGTCGGGCCGCGCACGGCGAATTTCGGCCAGGTGACGGTGCGGCCGGATCCCGCCCTGGCGCGGGGCTACAACTGGGAATACAGTGCCGCCCTGCAGCACGAACTGATGCCGCGCATGTCGGTGACGGTCGGGTTCTATCATCGCGACTTCTACAATTTGCAGATCGTCGACAATCAGAATCTGAGCACCGGCGACTGGACCGCGCTCTCGATTGCGACCCCCAACGATTCGCGTCTGCCCCTGGCCGGTCAGCCGATTCCGCTCTACAGTCTCAATCCGGCGAAGGTCGGCATTGCGACCGACAATCTGTACACCTATTCGACGCAGAACACGTCGACCTACAACGGCTTCGAGGTGAGTGGAAACATCCGCCGCGACAAGTTCATCCTGTTCGGCGGCGTGACGACCGATCGGCTGGTGACCTCGGCCTGCGACGGCTCAACGACCCAGGACGTCGGGGCGCGCGGCGCGTCGGCGCGCGACAATCCGAACTCGTTGCGTTTCTGCAACGTGACTCTGGCGACCGCGGGACAGCCAGCCGGAGTGTTCCGCACGACGGTGAAGGCGTCGGCCGCCTATTCGTTCCCTTACGACATTCAGCTCAGCGGATCGTTCTCGGCGATTCCGGGGCCGGGGATCAGGGCCGACTACACGGTGACATCGGCGATTGCCGGCCGCCCGATCATCGGATCGACCACCGGCGCCGCCTCGACGATCGTCAATCTGGTCGAGCCGAACTCGCTGTTCCTCGATTACCAGAACCGCCTCGACCTGCGCATCGGCAAGACGTTCCGCTTCGATCGCACCAGGATCCAGGGCTTCGCCGATGTGTTCAACGTGTTGAACGCCGGCACGGTGATGACCGTCAACCAGACATTCGGCGCCGTTGCGGCAACCAACGCCTGGATGACCCCGACCACGATCATGCAGGGACGCTTCGTGCGGTTCGGGATGCAGCTGAACTTCTAGAAATTTGAGGATGTGTGGATCTGAGGATTTGAGGATTTATCCGAGGACCTAGATCCTTAAATAAATCCTCAGATCCTCAAATTCTAAAATCCTCAAATCTGACTAATGCCCTTCGTGCTCTTTCCGGTACTCCTCGTCGGCGATCACCTTGTCTTTGTTTGCGCGGACCTGGCGCCTGCGCGAATCGAGCGCGGCGGCCGCGCTTTTTTCCGCTGAGTTGACGGCGAAGCCCGACAACAGTTTCTCGAGGTCAGTGCTCTTGCACGCGGGGCACGCCACGGGCGGATCCTGAGGTCGCGACAGACCTTCGAACTCGTTCCCGCAGCTCCGGCAGCGAAAATCGTGAATGGGCATGGCTGATGACTGCTTTCCTGATCTTACTCGGGCACGGTCGCGAGGACGCGGCGCGGATCGATGCGCCAGACGCTGCCGGCCTCGAGGTTGGATAGCCACACCGAGCCGAGGCCGACCCGCACCGCATCGCCACCCTTGCCGGTGAACTGCTGCGCCACGGTATTGGTGGATGGATCGATGCGTGACAGCGGATATTCGAACGAGGTCACCCACACCGAGCCTTCGCCGACCGCGATGTCGCCGCCCGTTCCCGGCACGCCCACCTCGATCGTCGCGACGACGGTGTTGGTCACCGGGTCGATGCGCGACACGCTCCCGTCACCCTGATTCAGCGTCCACACCGCGCCGCCGCCGGCCGCGATGAAACGCGGCGTCTTGCCGACCGCGATCGTGCTGACGATGAGGTTCGTGTGCGGATCGACGCGCGCGACGCTGTTGCCGTCGCTGCTGGTCGCCCACAGCGCATCCTCGCCATAGGCCAGGCCGTAAGATCCCGGCGCTACGTAGACCTCGGCCACGACGGTGTTGGTGGCGGGATCGATTCGGGCCAGCGTGCCCTTGCTGTCCGTCATAATCCAGATGCTGCCGCCGCCGGCGACGATGGAGCCTTCGGAGTTGCCGATGGTCATCGGAATCGTCGCGGTGATGGCCCCCGTCTTCAAGTCGACGCGTGTCAGTGTCCGATCGGCGCAATTGGGGACCCAGAGGCTGTCGAAGGCAGCCGCAAGGCCGGAACAGGGTCGCTGGCCGACCGGAATCGTCGCGACGACGGTGTTGCTGCCGGGGCTGAGCCGGGCGACGCTGTCCTTCGGCTTGTTCGAGATCCACACATCGTCGTCAACGGCGATCCAGTCGGGAGAGCCGGGCACCGGGAACACTGCCTCGGGCTTCAACCGCTCGATGGGAATCTTGATTCCGGCCGTTTTCACACCCGGTTTCGGCGCGGCCGGCGCTTGAGCCGGTGCCGGTCCGATCAGCAGAGCCATGACAATTGTCAGCATCTTGTCCGTGCATAATAACGCGCCATGATTCGCCGAACCAACGTGCTCCTGGCGGGGACGCTGATCCTCGCGGCGTTGCCGCTTGCGGTCCGGATGGCCGCGGAGGCCAGACAGTTGGCGGCGGCCGCTCCATCGGCTCCGCAGTCACCCGAGTTCTTCGAGTCGTTTGTCCGGCCCGTTCTCGCCGCCAATTGCTACGACTGTCACGGCGACGAAAGAATGGCCGGCCTGCGGCTCGATTCGCGAGATGGCTTGATCAAGGGAGGCCGGTCGGGCCCCGCCATCGTTCCAGGCGATCCCGACCGCAGCTTGATGATTCAGGCGGTGCGGCAGACCCGCGAGACGCTGAAGATGCCGAAAGGCGGACGCCTGAAGCCGTCAGAGATTGACGCGCTGGCGGAATGGGTGCGGGCGGGCGCACCGTGGCCAGCCTTCGCGCCGAACGCGTCGGCGGGAAAGTCGGCGGAGACTGCGCCTGGCGCTTCGGCGGCCACGCCCGCCACGCCGACGTCTGTTGCTGGCGCGGCCGCGCCGGCCTACGTCATCACGCCGGCGCAGCGTGCGTTCTGGTCGTTTCAGCCGCTGCACACGTCGCCGCTCCCCGCCGTCTCGCACAGCTCGTGGCCGAAGACCGATATCGATCGCTTCGTCCTGGCGCGGCTCGAACGCGCGGGACTCGCACCGGTGCGCGCCGCCGACAAGCGCACCCTGCTCCGCCGCGCCACACTCGATCTGGTCGGCATGCCGCCGACCGCCGACCAAGTCGATGCGTTCGAAAAAGACGACGCGCCTGATGCGTTCGCGAAAGTCGTGGACCGCCTGCTGGCGTCGCCCCACTACGGCGAAACCTGGGGACGGTTGTGGCTCGACGTGGCCCGCTACGGCGAAGACGACTATCGCTCGCTCGATCCCAAGCAGCGCGGCTACAACCCCTATCCCAATGCCTATCTGTATCGCGACTGGGTAATCAAGGCCTTCAACGACGATCTGCCGTACGACCAGTTCGTCCGCGCGCAACTGGCAGGCGATCTGCTCGGCGATCCCTCCACCCGGGCACGCACGCTGCCGGCGCTGGGGTTCCTGGGGCTCGGACCCTGGTACTACGACAACGGCGCGGTGGAGATCACGCGAGCCGACGAGCGGCACGATCGGGTGGATGTGGTGTCGCGCGGGTTCCTCGGCCTCACGGTCGGCTGCGCCCGCTGCCACGATCACAAGTACGACCCGATTCCGACGCGAGACTACTACTCGCTGGCCGGCGTCTTTCTCAATACCTCGTACCACGAATACCCGCTGGTGCCCAGGAGCATCGTCGACGAGTACACCCTGCAGGACAAGCAGATCGAGAAGAAGGAAAAGCTGCTCGATGAGTTCACCCGCGTGGAATCGACCCAGCTGAGCGAGACGCTGGCGCTTCAGTCTTCGAAGTACATGGCTGCGGCGTGGAAGGTCCTGGGGGAGCCGAAAGAAGAGGTCGCGAGAATCGTCGAGGCCGACAAACTGGACTATGAGCTGTTCGATCGCTGGCTCAAGTTCCTCGCCAAACCGCCGCGCTTTTATCCGCATCTCGTCAAGTGGCAGGAGATGATCAAGGCCGGCGGCACCGCGGCGGAAGCCAAGAAGCTGGCGGATGCATTCCAGGCGCAGCTGCTCGAGGTGATGTTTGATCGCAAGGAAATCAAGGACGAGAACGACATCATCGCCGCCAAGGCGCTGGTCGGCACCAAGAAGAAGGAGCCGGCCAAGCTGCCCAGCGACTTCGTCACCAACGATGACTTCTGTCCCGGCTGCGGCCTGGAGTTGAAGAGTCTGCCGGTCGAGCGGAACAACCTGTGGACAGACGTCTTCCAGCGTGATCTGCAGGAAGGATTCGATCCGGCGCAGGCTGCCGAACGGATCAAGCCCGGGCTTCTCGCCTTTCGCGGCTGGGGACTCGAGCGCCAGCTGAGCGCCGACCGGCGCCGCTACATCGACGGCCTTCGCGCCGACATCGCCGCGCTGCGCAAGGCGCAGCCGCCCAAGTACGCATTCGTGCATGGCGTCGCCGACGTCGCGACGCCGACAAACCTGAAGGTGAGCAAGCGCGGCAGCCCCTACAATCTCGGCGACGAGGAGCCGCGGCATTTCCTCTCGGTGTTCTCGGATGGCAGTCCGGCGCCGTTCGTGAAGGGCAGCGGGCGCCTCGAGCTCGCCGACGCCATCCTCCACCAGCCGATCGCGATGCGCGTCATCGTCAATCGCGTCTGGAAAGCGCATTTCGGCAGCGGGCTGGTCGATTCACCGAGCAACTTCGGCGTCGCCGGCGAGCGGCCGAGCAATCCGGAGCTGCTCGAATACCTGGCGCAGCGTTTCGTCGATGACAAGATGTCGATCAAGCAGCTGCAGCGCGACATCATGCTGAGTGCGGTGTATCAGCTCAGCGCGGACCACGTCGCCGCGAATTTCGAAAAGGACGCCGGCAACCGGTTGTACTGGCGCGCCGATCGGCACCGCATGACCGCCGAGCAGATCCGCGACTCGCTGCTGTTCGTCTCCGGAGCGCTCGACACCAGGATGGGTGGTCCGTCGACGGCACTGTCGCCGTCATTCACTCGCCGGACGGTCTATGGCAAGGTGAGCCGCTACAAGCTCGACGACTATTTGCAGTTGTTCGATTTCCCGAGCCCGAACCTGTCGGCGGAGCGGCGATTCACCACCACCGTGCCGCTGCAACGTCTGTTCTTCATGAACAGCGATTTCATGCAGCAGCAGGGCGAGCTGATCGCGCGGCGGGTGGCGCCGGAGCCCGATACCCGCGCCCGCATTCAGAAGGCCTATCGGCTGATCTTCGGCCGTCCGGCCAGCGACGCCGAGATCCAGGCCGGCCTGACCTTCCTGACCACGGAACCGTTGAAGGAGTACGAGGAACGAAAAAGCGCCCGGGACAACAAGGACGGCAAGGATGCGAGCAAGGACGCGAAGGATGCGAGCAAGGACGTCGTCGCCGACGATCGCGACAAGCCCGAGACGGTGGGCGAAGGGATGATGGCCGGCGTGATTCCTGGCGCGGCGACCAAGGACCATGCCCAGAAATTGCTCCCCGCGACAGCCTGGGGGCGGTACGTGAAGATTCTGCTCAGCTCGAGCGAATTCCTGTTCGTGGACTGATATGGCCCCACACAAATCAAGGCAACCGCTCACACGGCGCGATGCGCTGTGCCGGATGGGTAACGGGTTCGGGATGCTGGCGTTCGCCAGCCTGGTCAACGAGTCGATCGTCAGGGCAGCCGGAGCGCTGGCGCAGGACGGCAGCGTCGATCCGCGCAAGCTTGATCATCCGGCGCGCGCCAAGCGGGTCATCTTCCTGTTCATGAATGGCGGCCTGTCGCAGGTCGACAGCTTCGATCACAAGCCGATGCTCGACAAGTATCACGGGCAGCCGCTGCCGGGCGGCACGGTGGCCACCGAGCGGAAGACCGGCGCGCTGATGCGCTCGCCTTTCAGCTTCAAGAAATATGGCAAGGCCGGCATCGAGGTCAGTGAGCTCTTTCCCAACGTCGGCGAGTGCGCCGACGACATCTGTTTCATCCGCTCGATGTATACCGACATCCCGAACCACGAACCGTCGATGCTGATGATGAACACCGGCCACACCCAGGTCGGCCGGCCCTCGATCGGGTCGTGGCTCACCTACGGGCTCGGCACCGACAATCAGAACCTGCCCGGCTTCGTCGTCCTCTGCCCGGACGTGCCGACGACGGTGGGGCCGCCGCTGTGGAACAGCGCCTTCCTCCCGGCGGTGCACCAGGGCACGTTCATCGCCAACAAGGTCGAAAAGCAGACCGAGACGGCGCTCATCGGCAAGGACTTCGATCCCAAGACACTCATCTCCTACATTCACAACGACAAGTTCACGCTGACCGAGCAGCGCCGCGAGCTGGATCTGCTGGAAACGCTCAATCGGCTGCAACTCGAGCGCGAGCCGGTTCACGACACCAAGCTCGAGGCGGCCATTTCGTCGATGGAGACCGCCTACCGGATGCAGACGGAAGCGCCGGACGTCTTCGACATCCGGAAGGAGAGCGAGGCGACCCTCAAGCTCTACGGCCCCGGCAGCACCGCCCGCAGCTGCCTGATGGCGGTCCGGCTCGTTCAGCGCGGGGTACGGATGGCGCAGGTCTACTACGCCAAGGGCGATCCGTGGGACGCCCACGCCGACATCCAGGCGCACCGCAAGAACGCAAAGGACTCGGACCAGCCATTCGCGGCGGTGATCAAGGATCTGAAGTCACGCGGCCTGTTCAAGGACACGCTGGTGGTCTGCGGATCGGAATTCGGCCGCACGCCGGTGATGGAAATCGGCGGCGGCGCCGGCAGCACGCAGAACGGCCGCGATCACAACCCGTTCGGCTTCACCATGTGGCTCGCCGGCGGCGGCGTGAAAGGCGGAATGGTCTACGGTGCGACCGACGATTTCGGCTTCAAGGCGGTCGACACACCGGTGCACGTGCACGATCTCCACGCCACCATCCTGCATCTGCTCGGCATCGATCACACCAAGCTGACCTATCGCTACAGCGGCCGCGACTTCCGGCTGACCGACGTGTCGGGGAACGTCATCTACGACATCATCGCGTAAAAGAAACGCCGTAGAGATCGCAGAGAGTGACTCGTTTTCTCAACGAACACGAGCGTGTGCTCGAGCGCTGTTCAGCGCTGACGGCGCTCGCTGCGGTTTTGCTCATCGCGACAGCCGTTCCATCGCAGCGACCAGCGCCATGGCGCCGCCGCGGTCGTCCGGGCCTTCGATCGCCGGACGGTCGTAGTAGTAGCGCAGGGTCGGACCGGCGCCGGTGCCGCTGCAGACGTCGACTAGCGCGCCATCGTCGGTAACATGCGCGGAGAGCGCACGCCAGGCGCGGTCGACAATCGGCGCAAAGGAGCGATCGAGCCATCCACGCCGGACGCCGCGGGCCATCGCGGTGAGGATCATCGCCGTCGCGGTCTCCTCGCGATAGGCGCCAGGGCGATCGATGACCTCGCGCCACATGCCGTCGGGCGCCGGCCACGACGCCAGGCCTTGCATCTGCTTGCGAAAAATTGCGACGAGCTTGCCGCGCGACGGGTGTGTGGCCGGCAACGCGGTCAGCGTTTCCATCAGGCCGAACGCCGCGAAACCGTTGCCGCGGCCCCACGCAGCGGGAGCGTCGACGGCGTGGTTGAAGATGCCGTCCTGCTGTTGCAGGCGGCCGGCGTAGGCGATCAACAGCTGCGCGGCGCGATCCAGATCGTGCCCGCGGCCCGCCATCGCGCCTGTTCTGGCGAGAATCGCCGACGACATGAACATGTCGTCGGTCCAGCCCTGCCCGTATTGGGGAGTCCCGTCGGGCTTCTCTTTCAGCGCCGCGTCTGCGCCTTCGAGCGCCAGCCGCCGGGCGGCCGCGTTGGCGGGCTCGGCCTTCGCCAGCTCGGCAAACACCAGTGTTCCCGCGACCGTAGTGAGCTGGATCCGATCGCCGAGCAGCGATTTTTCGCCAGAAAGCCACGGCCGCAACTGCGCCATGACTTTGGCGCGAAGGTCTGGTGCGCCGGTGCTCGCAGACAGCTCGAGGGTCTTCATCCACGCCAGCGCAGGGATGTAGCTGATCGACGGCGTGGCCGGATAGCGGCCGGCGAGAACCTTCGCGATCTCCAGCGGCGAGCGCGCAATCCGTTTCGCGATCGCTTGACGAAGCGGTGAGTGTTCGCGGACTCCGGCGAGAGCCTTCTCAAGGTCGGCAACTGACGCCGACGCCGGCAGCATCGCCGAGGCGGTCGACCCGAGGCCGGCGGCATGGCCGTCACGCAACGCGCCCGTCAACGAGTCTCGCGCTTCGGCGCCTGATGCGTCGCCACGAAACTCGACGACCAGATCCGGCACCTGGTAGGTGACCCAGCGCCACACGTACCGGCTTTCGGGCTGCGCCGGGTCCTCGTAGAAGCCTTTGGCGGGGGGGAAGGTGAACGTTTGTGCGCGCGCGTGCCCGTCGGGGTCGGCCATCGGCAGCGCCGAGACGATCCAGCGCTCGCGGATTGCCTTGGGTGCATCGGCCTTGAACCAGCGCACGGCGTCGATCGCGGCCTTGGCGCCGCGCTCGTCACCGTCGAGTCCGCCGACGATCACCAACCTCAGCCGTGTCGACGCTGGATCGAACGCCGACCCGTTCTCGATCGTGAAGAGTTGTGCGTCGTTGCGCGTGATTCCGGCGGCGCTGACCGTGCGCGGTTCGCCGGGAAGCGCGGCCAGCGTGCGGAGGTCGGTATCAGTCGACGCGGCGATCGACGTTCGGGTCGATGCCAGGCAGGCGGTGGCTGCCAGCAGTGCGATCAGAGCGGATTTCATCGAGGCGAAGTGTAGCAGCTGGTGGAGCATCCCGTGCTCTGCCGGTCTCCTGTAAGCTAACCGCTCCCGGCGTCTTTCGTCGGAGGCCGGTGATGAGGAGCAGGAGATGAACAGAGTGCGCATTATCCTCGCCACGCTCTGGCACAACAGCCGGCTCTTGACCGCCACCGGTATGCTGATGCTGGCCGCCCTGGTGGCGTCGCTCGGCGCGATGGCGGTGGACCACAGCCAGATTCTAGGGGCGCCGACCTGGCTCAAGCCGGCAAAGTTTGCCATCTCGACGGCGATCTACGCCTTTACAGTGGCATGGATTGCCGGGTTCCTGCCGCAGCGCCGCCGGCTGGTCGCGATTGTCGGCTGGCTGACGTCGGTGATCCTGACCGTCGAAGTGGCGATTATCGACATCCAGGCGGCGCGCGGCGTCACCAGCCACTTCAACGTCGGCACGCCGCTCGATGCGGCACTGTTCGGCATCATGGGCACCGGCATCTTGATCGCGGCAAACCAGGCGATCCTTGGATCCATCTTCGTCGTCGCCGGGCGCGTCAACGAGTCGAACGGCGGCGCGGTGCCGATCACGGTGCCGCGATGACCATCGAACGCGTATTCTCGGCGTGCAACCTGCTGGCGATGGTCGGTTGGATCCTGCTGCTCACGTTGCCGCGACGCCGCTGGGCGATGACGATGGCGGGGACCGCGATTCCATTGACGCTGGCCGCGATCTACCTCGCGCTCTTCGTCTCCACGTGCGCGAATCGCGCGGCGGATTCTCCTCGCTGGCCGCGGTCGCACAGTTGTTCGACAATCGCTGGCTGCTGCTGGCCGGCTGGGTGCACTACCTGGCGTTTGATCTCTTAACCGGTGCCTGGGAAACGCGCGACGCGATCGCCCGCCGAGTGCCCAGGCTCCTGCTCGCACCCTGTCTCGTGGTGACGTTCATGCTCGGCCCCATCGGGCTCCTCGGTTACCACCTGTGTCGCATTCGCTTTCGTCAGCCCCTCGATCGGGCGCCACTCGCGCCGCCGCGTCCGGCACAATGACTGAAAGACTTCGTCCTGGAGGCGGCGCGCGCCCTTCTTCAATGCACCCGGCCGCCCAGTTCCTGATCTCCTCGACGACTTCGTCGATGCGGCCTCTCCAGCGCTCGGGCGGAATAGGACGGCCGATGATCAGCGTGCCGCGTGCATTCATCATGTGCCGCGCAAATCCTGACAGGTCGGACACCACGTGCGTGCCGTCGATCACGACCGGAAGGATCGGCAGGCCGCATTCCTCGGCAATGATCCGGACCGCCGCTGCCTTGTAGGGGAGCAGGCGGCCGTCTCTCGCCCGCGTGCCTTCTGGAAATACGACGACCGAGCCGTCCCAATATTCAAGATTGCACGCCATGGTTTTCAGTCGCCTCAGATCATCACGGGTGCCCTCCCTCGAAATCAGCGCTGAGCCCCAATGGCTGAGCGCCATCGAGATCGTCGGGACGAACCGCCCGAGCTCTTCCTTCGCCACGAACTTCAGGTTCAGGCTTCGCAAGGCCCACGGGAGAACGGCGACATCGACGATGCTCTGATGATTGGACACGATCAGGAACCGGCCGCCGGGCCATTGGCCGCGAACATCGAGCCTGGCCCGGAGCATCCTCAACGTCAACTCCGTCAACGCGACATTCCAGTGGCGCGTCAGGCGGTTGGCTCTGCGCACGCGCGTGGCACTGCCGGCGCGAGCCAGCCACAGAGTCCAGATCCGGCCGATCACCTCGCAGTACAGGCACACGATCAGCAGCGCGGCAAAACAGGCGAGGACGCGCATCCCGCGTGCCACCAGAGAACCCATCCGACGCAGGGACTTCAAGCGGAAGTATTTTAGTGCGTGTATCGCCGCCGTGCGACTCTGATGTCAATCCGCACGGGAGCGCATATAATTTCCGCCTTGTCGATGTTTGCGGACGCAGGTTTTCAGGTGGTCGCCGCTCCCACCGCGGGGGAGCCGGATACGGTTCGCTTTGAAATCCGGAACGACAGCCGCTGCTTCGACGGTCATTTCGATGGCGAGCCGGTGTTTCCCGGTGTCGCGCAGATCGCTCTCGCGCTGAGTGCGTGCGCGGTCCTGGATCGACTCGAGCCGCGGGTATTGGTAGGCGTCCGCGATCTTCGCTTCAAGCAGATCCTGCGCCCAGGGGATCAGGTCGAGGTCGTTCTCGCAGCCGCCCGCGCGCCGTTCTCGGTCAGGTTCGAGATTCGTCGCAGCGCGGACCTCGTCACGGTAGGCGTGCTGCTGTTTGCGGCGCTCGACGATCCAAGCCATGGATGATCGGGTGCCGTACGAAATGGCCACCTTGCTGCCGCACCGTGGCACGGCCCGACTTCTCACACAGATCATCCTCATCGAGCCGACTCGAATCGTAGCGGTCGGACAGATCCCGCGGACCACACCCACGGCGGTCGGCAGCGGCGCACCGTGCTTCCTGGGATTGGAACTGGGAGCTCAGGCGGCGGCCGCGTGGGAGGCGATCCAGCGCCGCGGTCCGTCCGGTCAGGATGAGCCCCACATCGGTTATCTTGTCGGCGTGCGCTCGTCTCGATTCTCGATGCCGCATTTGCCGGTTGACATGGCCGTCACGGTCACGGCGGATTTAGAGGGCGCGGCGCCGCCGCTTGCGGTCTACCGGATTGCCGTCGCCGTAGATGGGATTGTCTTTGTGACCGCGACGCTGAGCACGTTCGTGGCACGGGCGGTGGAACGCGCGCGTGGCACATCCAGCTTTTGAAGCGCGCGGCTTGAGCAAGACGCATCTTCAGGGCGCGATGGCGGTCCAGGCGCTGTCCGAGGTCGACCTCACGGTTCCAGCCGGCCAGTTCCTGGTGGTCGCCGGTTCGTCGGGCGGCGCGCACGAGCACTTTGTTGACGTGTCGGGCGCCCACACCGATGCGGAGCGGTCGACGGCGCCGGCGCCGATCACGCAGGCTGACGGAAGCCTGGCGCACCGAGGTCAGACGGCATCAGCTCGGCTTCGTGTTCCAGTCGTACAATCTGGTCGCGGTGCTCTCGGCGTACGAAAACGTCGAGTATGGTCTGTGGCTGAACGGCGTCTCGAAGGCCGAGCGGCGCCGCCGGGCCGAGGCCGTATCGAGTCCGTCGGCCTCGCCGATCGCATGCGCCATCGCCCCGACCACCTGTCTGGAGGCCAACGGCAGCGCGTCGCGCTGGCGCGAGCGCTGGTGCACGATCCCGTCGCGGTGCTCGCGGATGAGCCGACCGCGAGCCTCGACTCGCGGACTGGTCTCGAAATGGTCGCGCTGCTGCTTGCCTTGAACGAGATGCGCGGCACCACGTTCGTGTTTGCCACCCACGATCCCGCGATCATGGCGCGCGCTCCGCGTGTGGTGCATCTGGCCGACGGACGCGTGGTGGACGATGTGAGCGGGACGGCCCGCTGATGCTTGTCGTCATCGCTCTCCGCAACCTGTTTCGCAACAGACGGCGCACCGCCTTGTCATTGGTGATCGTAAGCGTCGGCATCGTTTCGCTGCTGTTGACAGCGGGCTTCGTCAGGAATTCGTTCGACGAACTCCGCGAGGCCGTGATTCTGGGAGGACTCGGGCATCTCGAGGTGGCACCTGCTGCTGAGGGGAACAGCGAGGCCGCTGCGGCGGAACGGTCGGGACGCCCACCAGGGCTCCAGGACTGGCGCGGCATCCAGACCGCCATCGAGAGACGGCCGCGTGTCCGCGGGGCTGGGGCCGTGGTGCAGTTCTCCGGGGTCACTACCGCCGGCGCAGCCTCCGCCTCATTCATCGGTCTGGCCGTCGAGCCGGGTCGTGAAAGCCGGATGGGCTTCGAGACGAAGCTGCGGGGGGGCGCGAATCTCGCGGCAGTGGCCGCCAGCGAGCAGGACAACGAGGTTCTGTTGGGCGTCGGTCTCGCGCACGCGCTGAACGTCGCGCCGGGCGACAGCATTACCATCATGGCGGCAACGCCAGACGGATCCCTCAACGCCGCCGATATGGTCGTCGACGGGGTGTTCACGACCGGCGTGCAGGAGCTCGATGGCCGAATACTGAAGTGCCGCGTCAGCACGGCGCAACGGTTGCTCGGTACCGATCTCGTCACTGCGCTGATCGTCACGCTCACCAATACCGGGGCGACGCGAGAGGCGGAACGCGATCTCAGTCGGCAGCTGTCGCCGAACGCTCAGCGACTATCCATCCTGAATTGGGATACTTGCGCACCGTTCTACAATCAGGTGCGGGCACTGTATACGGGGATCTTCACGTTCCTCGGGACGATTGTTGCCGTCCTCGTGGCACTGTCGACCTCGAACACGATGCTGATGTCGGTGCTCGAACGGGTGAGAGAGTTGGGGACCCTGCTCGCCGTGGGCACGAGCCGGAGGCAGTTGTCGCTGATGCTGACGTGCGAGGCCTTGTGGTTGGCCGTCCTCGGCGGGGGAGCCGGCACCGGCATGGGTCTGGTTGTCGTCAGCGTCATCAACCATGCCCGCATCGAAATGCCGGCGCCGCCTGGGGCGGTCGATCCGATACCGCTGATGCTGACGGTCGTGCCGCTCGACGTTCTGATCATCTGCGCCGCCATGACCGCCATCCTCGCGCTCGCATCCGTTCCACCGATGTTGCGGGTCTTTCGATTGCGAATCGTTGCCGCCCTCGGGCACGTGTATACCCGCGATGAAGTCCGCGTTGACCGCGATCGTGATTGCCGCGCTGGCGCAGGCCGGCGTCGACACGAACATGGAGGGCTTATTGCGTCGCAGTGATGTTGGCGCCTTTGCGCCGGCGTCCTTTCGCGCCCGTCTCGTCATCGGCAATCCGGCCGACGGAAAAACGCACGCGCTGGAGATCTGGCGCTCCGGCAGCGACAAGACACTGGTCCGTTTCCTGGATGCCAAGGAGCGTGGCAAGGACTTGCTGAGAATTGACGATCAGGTGTGGCTGCTCACCCTCGATGCGAAGAAGCCGGTACACCTCAGCCCCGCGTACCGGCTTTATGGTGGCGCGACGTTAGACGCCATTCTCGGCACTCGTCTCGCCGGAGCGTATCGAGTCGAACGGGTCAAAAAGGAACGGCAGGCCGGAAGGGATACCGTGGTGTTCGAACTGCGGGCAAAGAGAGAGGGGCTGCTGTTCTGGCAGGTGCACTATGTCGTCGCCGAACGCACGGAGCGGGCGATCACCGCTATCTACCGCCTTCGTAGCGGTCGGAAGGCTACGGCTGTCGATTTTCTCGAGTGGAACGAGCGCCCGATCTACGGGCGCCGCCTGATCGTCCGGGACCTGTTGCGCAACGGCGCGCAGGCGAACATCACGGTTTCCGAACTTCAGGAACGGCCCATCCCCGATGGCTTGTTTTCACTCGATGATGGGACGGCGAGGCACGCCTTGGACAATATGGCGATCCCTCCCAGCCGTGAACTCCCTGGTTCGCGATGCTGGAGCGGTTTCGAGCCGCGTCGGCCACTCATGCAGTGCCGGAAGCTGCGTCGCTCCAGAGTTTTCGAAAGCAGAACCACTGATGTGGCCGTTCTCGGATGGCCTATTCAATTTCTGACCCGAGACGATGGAGCGCATCGGCGATGTCGGTGGTTCGGTCTGTCGTCTTCGCCAACGTGAACGGCGGGCGAATGACGACGCGCATCTGGAACATGCCTTCACGGAAATTGAAGATCGGGAAAATGGGGACGCCGGTCTCGCGGGCGAGCACGGCGGGGCCGATGGGGAGCGGCCAGGGACGTCCGCACACGCTGACGACGACCGTGCGTCCGCCCGCCCGCGGCCGGTCCCCTTGGAGCGCCACGATGTCTCCATTTTTGAGCGCTTGGGCGAGGGTCAATGAGAGCGTGGGGTACGTCCCACTGAAGTGGGCGACGTAGTTCGGACCTGTACGAGAGAGAATGTCTCGCACAAATTCCTGCGCGCGAGGATCGATCTCCTGCTCGCGTACGAGTGCACCCGACGCTGTGATTCGATGGCGCCGAACTGCGCCCCCGTTTCCCACGGTCCAATGTGCGCGGTCACGAGGATCGCACCGCTGGACGACGTCGTCAGCTGCTGCCAGTGGGCTGCGCCGTCGAGGGTGGATCGGAACCGATCGGGGTCAGCGAGGCGCCGGTATCGTTCGGCAAAGCACCAGGCAAACGCCCAGACGGTTCGCCAGGCACGCAGCCAGCGTCCCACCATGCCGGTAGGGCCGAGGACAGGCTCGAGATTAGAAGCTAGCGCCCGACGTATGCGCGTCAGCATGACGAAGAAAAATGCTGCCGCGCACGGAACGCTCAACCATTCAGTCCACGAGGGGACTCGCGTGAATCCCCAGTACGCGAACCTGTACCAGAACACCCCGGTCACGTGAAAGCGGCCCAGCAGGCGGTGCGTCAGCCCAAGCGCCGGCGCATGCTGATAGGGAGCCTCGCCGCTGCCCGGCGACAACATCAGGCGGACGTCCCTGCGTCGACGGCGATGGCCTGTCCGGTGATCGCGGAGGCACGATCGGACACGAGAAACGCGATCAGGTTGGCGACGTCGGCGGCCGACGTCCCGCCCGGCAGGCATTCGTGAGCACGGAGTCGCTGCACCATGAGCTCCGAGAGCGTGGCGGTCATGTCCGTCGCGACGAAACCTGGCAGCACGGCGTTCGCGCGGACACCGCGCTTCCCGGCCTCGCGCGCGAGAGCCGCGTCATGCCGAGGAGCGCAGATTTCGACGCCGCATAGGCCGTCTGTCCCGCGACGCCGGATACGGCCGCCAGGGACGAGACGTTGACAATGCTGCCGCGGCGGCGGTGCATCATCTTCGGCAGGACGCCCGGCAGCAGCGAAACGACCCGGCGAGGTTGATGTTCATGATGTCGTCCCAGTCGCGATCGGGCGTCATGGCGAGCAGCGACTCGCGCCGCACGCCGGCGTTGTTGACCAAGGCCTCAATCTGGCCGAACGATTCTTCGATCTCGTGCACGAGCGCCCCTGGCCGTTCCCGATCCTGCAGTTCGAGTAGCACGCCGTGGGCTCGACCATCCGATGCGGCTTCGATCGCGCGCGCCTGGGCATCGTCTCCCTGTGGGTGAACGCGACTGTCCAGCCATCGGCCAGGAGTGCCTCGACGACGGCGCGGCCGCTGCCGCGGTTGCCGCCGGTGACGAGTGCGACTCTCATTCGCCTGTCTGGAAGCGCGCTCGCCGTAGCCAGCCGCGATCTGCTGGCTGTCCGCATGGATCGATAATGGCTGGTGCGCGTCATCTGCCTTGCCGAGTCGGACGGGCGTGGAATCGACGCGCAGGCCGCGCCGCACCGCGCGCACGACGACGGCGCTCTCGGCTTCAAAACCCGATTCAGGGAAGCCGGTTCGTTCGATAAGCTCGCGTGTGTAGAGCCGGAAGCCGGTTTGCACGTCGGACAAGGCTTGGCCCGCGGCCCACGAGATCGCGCTCGATGACAGGTGGTTGCTGAATCTGCGCACGACGCCCATCTGCGCGAACAGGTGGTCGCGCGTGCCCAGGACCAAGTCGCTCTCCACCCCAAAGAGCCGAGGGATTTCTTCGGGCAGGTGTTGGCCGTCGGCATCCACGGTCACCACGGCGGTGAAGCCGCGTGAGAACAGGATCTTGAAGGCCGCGTTCAACGCGGCGCCCTTGCCGCGATTGGAAGAAAATGAGTGCACTTCGGCGGCTGCGTTTCGCTCGTCATCTGCGGTGACGGGTCGGGCGATCCAACGTGAATCACGAGCACATCAGGCAAAACATCTCTCGAGCGCCTGACGACGTCTCCGACAGAATAGGCGGCGTCGTAGGCAGGAATGGTGATGGCAACGGTCTTCATGGGCTCTCGAACAGCAGCCACGAAGCCGCTCCGCCCGAAGCGAGACTGGTCACCAGAGTGATGCTCGGCGCCCGCAACGAACCTCCTGGGTGCGGTGTCACGCCCAGTTCCGGATCAGGCAGAAAGTCCACAGGCGACGCGAATTGGTCTGCAGATGCGGCCAGCACCGCCGCCGCCAGGAACCCACCACCGTACTGGCCGGTGATGCTCTTGGGAACTAGCACGGCAGGGAGTCCCGCGTCGTCGAACACACGATGGAGGGTGTGAGCCTCCAACCGATCGCCATCGACTGCGCCGGAGGCGCCCGAAACGATTCTTCCGATATCACGCGGGACGAGGCCGGAGCGATAGAGCGTTCGATTGAGCGCCGTGGCGAGAACGGCGTCGCCACTGCCCCACCCGACGCGAGGGGCGCTCGCATCGAATGCGCTACCGAAGCCGAGGATCCTGGCGCGGACGGTCGCCGCGCGCGCCCGCGCGTGCTCACCCTTTTCGAGCACAGTACCACGGAACCTTCGGCGACGATGAAGCGGCTTCGACGACGGTCGAACGGTCGAGCCACTTCGCCGCCGTCGCTCGCCGGCAGCGCGAGTGCGTCCATCCGATCGAGCAGCGCGTGCATGAGCGGCGGCACTTCCTCAACGCCTCCCACCAGAGCGCGGTCGATTCTGCCCGACTCGATCTCGGTCGCGCCGCGTCCCACGGCCGTCAGGATGCCAGCCTCCCGCTGCACCACCGTGAGATTGAGTCCTGCGCCTGATTGTCGATGGCCACCTGTGCAGCGGCGGCATTGGTGACGCTTTCGGTGAAGCTGAACGGTGAGACCGCAGCCGGCCCGTCTCGGAAGACCGTGCGGACGATGCGCTCCGTGCAGTCGGTCGTGCCAAGCGCGTTGGACATCACCACGGCGGTCCGCGGTACGGCGACCGCGCCTTGAAGCTGGCAGTCCATCACGGCCATGCGCGCCGCCGCCACGGCGAGCTTTGAAGGAGCGCTCATGCGGCGTCCCGCCGCCGGGCTCACCCACGCTGACAGGTCGGTATCGCCGCTCAGCACGGCCAACCGAGCCGATTAGGCGAGATGATAGCCAGCGCGGCGATCGACTTCGAAGACCGCATGACCCTGATCGAAAGCGTCTTCTCGATCTGCGTCACGACGCATGCGGATCCCGACACGACGCCCATACCAGTGATCACGACGTCGAGTCGGTCCGGCGCCGGTCTCATGCGGAGGTCCAGCGCCCGAAGACCACCGCGGCGTTGGCGCCGCCAAATCCTAGGCTGACTGAGAGTGCCGCGCGCATACTCGACAGCGGGCGGACCGCGTGTAGCACCAGCTCCACGGCTAGTGCTGGATAGACGTCGCCCCCGCCAGGCACAGGGTGGACCTCGCCGTCCATGAGCCCAAGCACGACCGACACGGCCGCAATCACTCCGGCGGCGCCGAGCAGGTGGCCGATCAGGCCCTTGGTGGCCTCCAGCGGAGTGTGCGCAAGGCGCTGGCCGAAGACGCGATGTAGCGCCGCGTACTCCGCGGCATCGTTCAGCGGCGTGCCGGTGCCGTGAGCATTGATGAAGCTCGATCGCGTCGGTCTCCAGGTCCGCATCCGAGATCGCGCGCTCGACAGCCAGGGCAGCCATCAAACCTTCCGACTGGGGCGCGGTCATGTGGTTCGCATCACAGGTCGAGCCCGCTCCGAGAATCTCGGCCAGCGGTGTCGCGCCTCGAGCCAGTGCGTGCTCGAGCGACTCGAGAGTGAGAATGGCGCCGCCTTCTCCGAGTGACATCCCGCTCCGATAAGGCGCGGAACGGCCGGCAGGGCGTGTCTGCCATGGCGCGAAGCGCGTTGAATCCCGAGTAGGTCGTCAAACAGAGGCAATCGGCGCCGCCGGCAAGCGCCACATCGACCTCCGATGAACGGATAGCCCGACAGCGCCTGTTCAATCGCGAGAGCGGCCGAGGCGCACGCCGATGACACCGTTTCGACAGGTCCTTGGACACCGAACAGCCGCGCCACCGCTTCGGCTGGAGCGCCTATGAGATGGGAGGCCAGAGCAGAGCGGCGAGGAGCGCTGTCCGGCGAGCGCATGAGCGCCTCGAAGTAGCGCTCCGACTCGAGCGAGCTACTGGTGCTACTACCGAAGAATACGCCCGCGCCGTGATAGAGAGCGCCTGTGAGCCCGGCCTGGGCGACGGCTTTGTCTGCAGCGTACGTCGCGAACGGCTCGGAGATGGACAGTTTTTCAGCCTCGCTGGAAGGCGTGGCGCAGCTGTCGGGAACCCCTGGCTGCTCCTGGCCGGCGATGGGTGTCACTGAGCGGCATTCTCAAGCGTTCGAGCTCTCGATTCATCGAGTGCGCTGGGAAACGCGTCGAAGTGGACGATGGCGCAGCGGCGTGCCGACGGCTCAAGCCGGTGACGACGACGCGTCGATGCAGCGGCCGATGACTACTGTCCATCTACCATCGCGCCTGGGTGATCCTTCGCTGAAGCTGGCCGCCACGAAGGCGGCGAGGTTCGCGACTGATGCGAACACGCTCTTGTCGACTTCATGGCTCTGGATCTGGATAGCGTACTCCTGCTCGAGCGCGACCACGAGCTCGAGGGCGTCCACCGAATCGAGGCCGAGTCCCCCGCCGAATAGAAGACCGTCGTCGGCGATGTCCTCGGGAGTGAGACCTCTAGGTGGAGGCTCTCGATGATGAGCCGCTTGAGCCGCAGCACGGTGACCCATCGTCGACTATTGTTGGCTTGTCCGTCATGACTGCCGTGCTGGATGTGGCAGGGCCGGTTGCAGTCGGCGCGTCAGCGGGAATATTTTATGAAGCGCCACGAGTGAGAAGAAGATCTCGATTTTGAGGCGGGTGCTCCACGACGGTCGCCAGTTGCCGCCGAGGACCGACAGCACAGCCTCGTAGAGCCCGAACCTCGACGATGAATAGAAAAACAAATCGCGGAATGCCGGATCGTAAAAGAAGACGGCAAATCTCGGAAGTGACGGTACGTCGCACCAGCTGGTGCTCGTAGCCCGCGAACTGGCTGGCGCGCAGGTTTCCGTTCGCAACCCCCTGCTGATGACCTCCGCCGCTTCGATTCCAGACGAAGCGCCATCAACACCGCGGTCGAGAAAATGGGATCGAGAAAGGCGCAGGCGTCGCCCGCGATCACGAACCGGTCGACCGCGTGCTGAGTATGAAGCTACGAATAGTCGGCATCAAATCGGGCCGCAGTGATCGGCGTCGCGTTGGCGACCAGCTGTGCCGCGGCAGGCGTGTCGTCGAGGAAGTGCGTCAGCGCTTGCCGCGGCGGTCGCCGGCGCCGCAGCTCGGTACGCTGCCTGTGGCACGACCACGCCGACGCTCACGATCGTCGGGCTGATCGGGATGAACCAGAACCAGCCATTGTCCGGGAGAGTCACCATCCGGATGTCGCCGGCGCGGCGGCCTTCGTCGCGTGGGACCCCCTTGTAGTGCCGGTGCACGGCGATATTGTTCAGCAGCGGATCGTGCCGCCGTTCCCCAAGCCGTTTGGCCAGGAATCCAGTGCGTCCCGACGCATCGACCACGGCGCCGACGCGGGCGGACTTCATCTCGCTGCCGGCAGCATAGGTGAGAATCGCGCCGTTAGCGTCGAAGGCGACGTCGCTGGCCGCGTGTCCCTGCAGCACCTCTGCGCCTCACTTGCTTGCTTGCTCGGGCAGAAGCGATCGAAGGTGCTGCTCTCGACTTGATACGAACGGGGTGTCGGAACCTCCACGGCCTGCGCGAAATCCGGATATAGAGACGCCGACGCGTCAGCGGTAGTGAAGCTCGCTCCCCACTTTTCGACAAAGCCGGCCGCAGCGACCACGTCGCGCACGCCGATGCGATCGAGCGCTTCGTTCATCCACGGCAACTGCGACTCGCCGATGTGAAATCGCGGGAAGCGTTCCCGCTCGAGAACGAGCACGCGATGGTCCTCGCGGGCGAGAACACTGGCTGCCGCAGCACCAGCCGGGCCGCCACCGACGACGGCAGATATCGAATTCCCATGATGGCATCAGCGTCTGGTTCGGGGGGAAGGAATGCGGATAATATCTTCTCGTGTTGCAAAGCTCAAGGAGCTTGCGCCCCGTCAGGACCATCGCCGAGGCGTTTTCCCGCCTCACCGAGGCAGGTTCTTCGCGCGTGCTCGTGGCGTCGCAAGAGCGGCATGCGACGGTCGGTGAGATCGACGGCCTCTCACGGGCCGTGGCGACCGCGATCGATCCCGTCCAGATGCCTCCGGGAACCGTGGTCGGACTGGCGGCAGACCATGCCGTGGCGTTTCTGACCGGCTTTCTCGCCCTGCGCAAAGCGAGACAGGCGGTCGTGCTCCTGGATTCACTGGCGCCACCGCAGGAGCGTCAGCGAGCATGTGTCGCGGTCGGTGCGGCGGCTGAGCTGTCGTGTTCGACGTCATGGCCGTCATCCGTCGACGATTTCTGCCTGACGACGACTAGTTTCAAAACATCGCGCCATGCTCTGCCCGACGTTGCGGCGATAAAGTTGACCTCGGGTTCGAGCGGCGCCCCGCGGGGCGTCGCGATGACCGAAGAGAGCTTGTTCGCCGATGAATCCGCCCTCGCGGCGACGATGGATCTGCGCGCCACCGATCGCTTGCTCGCGGCGTTGCCCTTGTCGCATTCCTACGGATTCACCACGTTGGCCCTGTCAGCCATGATCGGTGGATTGATGCTTGTCGTGCCGTCAGATCAAGGACCGTTCGCGCCGCTCACCGCTGCGCGTGAGCTCGAAGCCACCGTGTTTCCGACCGTGCCGGCCTACGTGCGGGCGCTCTTGAAGGTGTCGAGACGGCCTCACTGGCCCGCCGGCATCCGGCGTGTGATTTCGGCCGGTGCGATCCTTCCACGTGCGAGCGCCGCCCAGTTTCGTGAGACGTTCGGACAAGCCATTCACACGTTCTACGGGGCCAGCGAGTGTGGCGGCATCTGTTACGACCGCGAGGGTGGAGCCGCCGAGCGTGGGACTGTGGGGACCCCCGTGGACGGTGTGCGAGTCACGCTGGAACCGCCGGCCGGCGTCGAGGGACTGGTCGTTGTCGAATCCGCGAGTGTGGCCAGCGGCTACGTTCCCGAATTCGATCTGCGGTTGGCCGACGGACGGTTCGAAACCAGCGACTTCGCGACATGGCAGGGTGGCGAGCTCGCGCTGAGGCGTCGGGCGGATCGCGTGATCAATCTGCGCGGCCGCAAGGTCGACCCTTCGGAAATCGAACGCGTGCTGGCGTCGCTCGACGGGGTGGACGAAGCGATCGTCGTCGGCGTCGTCTCCCAACCGGGCGGCGAAGAGATCATCAGGGCGGTGGTGGCGTGCGTCGGCGGCCGCCTCGACTATCAGCGGGTCACGGCCTGGTGCCGCCGCCAACTCGCTGATCACAAGGTTCCGCGCAGCGTGATCATCGTCGATGCGATTCCACGAACGTCGCGAGGGAAGATCGATCGTGCCGCGCTCGCGCAACTCACGGCCCTGCGCGATCCCGATCTTGCGCATGGCTGACGGCCAGTGGAGTGCGCCGCCGTTTCTGATCGCCAGCGCCGGTCTTCATGTCGCGGCGCTCGCGGCGCTGCTGGCATCGCCCGGCCACTGGGCGCTGGTCGCCAGCACCCTCGTCGCCAATCACGCGGCTATCGCGACGGCAGGGATGTTTCCTCGTTGCGGATGGCTCGGCCCCAACATCACGCGGATTCCGGGCGCCGCGGAGCGGGGCGACGTGGTGGCGCTGACGTTCGATGACGGGCCAGATTCGGACGTCACGCCGCGTGTGCTCGACCTGCTCGCGCAGGCGAACGCGCGAGCCAGCTTCTTCTGCATCGGCGAGCGCGCGACGCGCCATCCGGACCTGATTGGCTCGATCCGTGACAGTGGTCACTGCGTCGAAAATCACTCATTCAGCCACCCGAATGGTTTTGCGCTGCGAGGCCGCGCCGGGATGACACGCGAGATTGCCAAGGCACAGGCCGCGATCGAACGGGCTGGCGGCGGCCGTCCGGTGTTCTTTCGCGCGCCGGCCGGGATTCAAAACCCGCTACTGCCTGCCACGCTGGCCGCGGCGGGCCTGTCGCTGGTGTCGTGGACCAGGCGGGGCTTCGACACGGTTAGCCACGACGGCGCTCTCGTCGCCTCCCGTCTGGTCAAGACCCTGGGTGCCGGCGACATCCTGCTGATGCATGACGGATCGTCGGCGCGCGATCGTCACGGGCGCCCGGTGGTTCTGGAAGCGCTGCCGCGGGTGTTGGACGCGATGCAACGCTACGGATTGCGCTCCGAGACGCTTCGAGCAGCCCTGGCCGGGCGCTGACCGGTGAGGTCAGCGGCGCTTCGTGCCGACGTATTCGCTGAGGACGCCGCCGGTGACGCGACGTGTCGCGTCGGCAAAGCCGCCATCCCGCAGCGCTCCCAGTATCACATCGGGCGGGACACACGTCTCGATGGTGTCCCAGAAATATTCCATCATCAGTGTTGCGCCGGGGGCCCGCGTGCCGATGCGTGTCAGGCCAGGAACGACACTACTCAGGTAGAGCCGGTTCAGCCATCGTCCGATCGCTGACTGCGGTCGGGTGATTTCAAGCACCAGCAGACGGCCGTTCGGATTCAGCACTCGCTCGGTACTCGGCGAACAACGCGCGGAGATCGGCGACATGTCGCAGGCCGTAGCCCATGCTGACCATGTCGAAACTGGCGCTGGGAAATGGCAAATCCTCACCGCGGCCCTGCACCAGCGAGGTGCGGCAGCGCTTGCGGCACTGCCTCAACATCCCGCCGCTCGGATCGAGCCCGATCGCACATCCCGATGGTCCCGCGATGTCGCTCGCCGATCGGAGGACCAGACCGGTACCGGTTGCAACGTCCAGCACGCGCATGCCGGGCTCGAGTCCAGCATCGCGGAGGGCTTGCCGTCGATACCGTTCGCCGGTGCCGAAAGACATCACGTTACAGATCCACTCGTAGTAGGGCGCGCCCTCGTCGAACATGTCGCTAACGACGCGAGGCCGCTTCGTCTCGCTGTCGTAATAGCGATCGAGATGAGGGTGAGGCGGGAGGGGCGTCGCGGTCATAGCGGTTTGAGGATCTGCAGTTGGGCCGTCAGTGTCCCCGGCTGCCGATATTGCGGCGGCAAGAAGCTCTTGCCGATGTCGATGCGAAGCAACGTACTACGAGGTCCTCGGAGGCTCCCGCCGATTCCCACACCTGTCAGATTCTGCCAGCCCGCGGTGGCTTGCGCGTCACGGCCGACTGCCTGATCGAGGAAGACATCCAGACGATACTGGTCGAGCAGGTTGAACGAGCACGAGCCACGAAGCATCCCGAGCTCGCCGAATCGAACGCCCGCCGAGGGGACGCCATGCACCTTGTTGTCGTCGAACATGCCGAACTGGTAGCTGCTGAAACGATCGAGATCGTGGCCACCGTAGTAGGCGGCGTTCAGGTGCACTTTTTGTAGTCCGAAATAGTAATCCCGGCTGAGACCCGCTGAGTACTTCGAATAGTTCTGATCCTCGGGTCGATAGTCACCAGGATCCCCCCACGGTTCCCAGCGCACCCTGCCATACTGCGTGCCCGCCGCCAGAAACGAAAAGCCACCCTGCTTCCATTCCCACGACACGCCGACGCCATTGGTGGCCGTTGACACCGGCGGGCGAAACGCCGCGGACGTCTCGGGATCGACCGCAAAGGCGTCGAAGCGGAACTGATAGCTGAAGAGGAGTTTCTGAAACTCTGCGAACTGCCAGCCGATGTTGATGCCGGTCGAGAACGGTCGCGTCGTCAGGCGCTGATCTACACGTTCCCCGGTTGAATCATAGGTGCGATCGTTGCCCTTGACGGCGATGGCGAACAGATCCAGGCTGGCATCGAGATGAGGGTGGCCGAAGAGCGTTGGCCGTTGTAGATTCACGAGCGCCAGCACGCCCCCGAAAACCACGGCAAGCTGGTTGCCCTTGTTCCAAAAATTGAAGTCGAGGTAGTTGAGTCCAATCAGCGGCAGCGGGTAGTCGTAGGATGGATCGTAGGTGATGCCGATCAGGCCGGCCAGCGCCGTAGCCGTCGAGTCTTGCACCACGCGCTGGCCGTCGCGCTTCACCAGATAGCGGAGCCCCTCGCCGGTGTCGCGATACATCACGTGATCGCTCGATCGTGCGCTCTCACGCCGGGCGGTGAAATCGCTGGCGTTGAGCTCGAACCCGTCGAAGTGAATCCCACGCTCCACGAGCAGATTACGGCCGGCGACCACCATGATCTGACGGCCGACGAGGCGCGTCAGCAGTTGGATCGGCCGTCCGTCAACGGTGCCGGCCGCCGAGAAGTATTGAATCTCTTCGCTCGACACGACCGGTGACGAAAGCCGAGTCTGAATCGTTTGCGACTTCACTTTCACGTATGTCTCACGATCGATCCAGACCGTGCCGCGGTACAGCGAGCGCTCCTCATCGACGGGCTCGAACCGCAGCACGAAGCACGGCCGTCCGTCGACGGTGTCCACGCCGCTGAGGCGATAGCGGTAGTCGCTGCTGAGTCTGAGATCGAGCGGCAGCGACAGGACTTTCTCCGCCTGGAGCAGCGGAAAGGGCGGACGGTCGTTCCCCCATTTGGTGCCGTTCAGACGAAAGCTCAGCTCCACCCACTCGGTCTGGTGGCCTTCGACGAAAAAGCGATTCTCGGTGACGACGTCGAATCCCGCGTCGAGCGCCGTGCTGCGGAAGTGCTGCTCCATCGTCGCGCGCGCGATGTATGTGCGCAACGCCGCGTCCTGGGAGGTCTGCGCCTGCTGATGACGGGCGACGATTTCCGATACGCTCGGCATCACGGTCGATGACACGTTTTCGCGGGTGGAGTACGCGCCACTGCCGTCGTTGCTCCAGTCGACGACCTGCGCCGCTCCAGGAGGCAAAGTCAGGCGCGCGATTCGGGACGGAGCGTCGTAGGCGAAGGACGTCGGAGACACGCGCGCACCAGTCAGCGGATCGATGACCGCCGGAGTGACACCCGTAGGCTCCGACAACGTGAGCTCGAGCAGAGAATCCGACGAATAGATCAAGTAGTTGGTCAAGGTGCGGAGGCCGAACAGCAGGTGGTGAGGAATCTGCGCGGTCACATCGGCGCTGGCCCTGGTCAATCGCAGCGCCACCGACGGTTCATCCACCGCCACGAGCTCCTGGTCGAGCATGCCGCGTAGCAACGCGACGGGTGCCAATGCGGCCGCGATCGCTGGACCGTCGCCGCGGTAGAAGGCAGTCGAAATTCGAGTGCCCATCAGGCCGAACTGGCGCTCGACCAGAAATCGGGCGGCGTCCGCGGGGACTGGACCGAGGGATTCTCCCAGCAGCACTACCTCGGCTCTCGGATGGTACTTGTCGATGGGTTCGAAGATCGCGGGATCTCGGCTCCCCGCATCCAACCCAATCGCGTCCACATACGGCGCGATGTCGTCCAGATAGAGTGCGGCCAACCACGCCGCGTCCGTGTCGCGAACCCCGGCCATGATGGTCGCCGCCGCTTCGTCCCCTGCGCGAACGTTGATCGCCGTCGTCTTCACGAAGAAGGCGTGATCGGGTACCGCCGGCACTGCAGCCGAGGAGCGGAAGCCGAAGACATAGCCGCGCACCGTGCCCCGGTATCGGGTCGCCACTGCACGAACAAAGCGGCCCCACGCATCAAGCGCTGTCGGCGCGCTCGGGCCGCCCCGGAGCTCGACGTAGGTCTTGATGTCGGCACGACGGTATCGGGCGATGCGAGCATCGAGGGCGGAGAAGTTATAGCTACCCAACGGCGTTTCTACCTCGCTCCTTTCGACAATGACGAGGACGTTGATCGGCAGGATTGCGGCAGGTGTTCCGGCGAGCAGTTGCTCGTCTCCGAGCGCGGGATCGCCAGACAGCGATTCTTCGAATCCGACGCCGGTGAAACGTCGATCGGCCGCTCGCGCCGATGCCGACGCCAGTGCGAGTGCGAGACCCAGCAACCATGCGCGCCGCCAGATGGTAGGCGATGATGTGCTCCGCAATACACCGATCAAGGGGTGTCTAGGCCACAGCTCGCGGAGTGGACATCAGCCCGAAGTATCGCCATGCCCTCGATTTCGACGAGCAGCTCGGCCTGCACAGCGCAGCCGTGACGATTTCGATGCTGCACGAGGCATCGAATCGGTGCCGCAGCAAGGCCTCGACCGACTCACGATCGTTGCGCCGGCGGTGATAAACGCGAACGTGACGGAATGCTGCGAGACCAGGGGTGCGACTATGTCCATCTGCGCCGTCGAGGGTGTCTCGGGTCGCAGACTCAACGACCTTCGCCAGATTGCGGAAGGTTTCGGCAACCTGCTGCTCGAGCAGGCCTGCATGCTGAGACTCTTCGCCGGTTATGCTGGCAGTCCCGCCAACGATGAGCAGCGGCTCAACAGTGGCGCGACCGAGCAAGGTGGCTCGCGCGAAGGACGGCGCCCTCGGACCGAATCGCCTCGAGTAGCGATACGCTGGCACCTGACGCGGATTGTCGACGGGGATACCGGGCTCGTCCGCGAGGAGCGCGTGCACCACAAACGCATCTCCTGGTGTGCCGACACATGATGCGGTTGGCAGGTATCGGCTGAACAGCGCCGCATCTCCGAACCGCGCGACGAAGGCTTCATGGCGCCCGGCGTTGAACGCCATGTAGCGATCGAGTCCGCCATCGAGATCGTCGTTGATACCCGGAACGAAGTTCCAGAATCGCACCGGGTAAGTCCCGCGCGCCATGTCCAACGATCGGAACAGGGTGTGGTACGACCGCGCCACGTGATGTTGAAACGTGACGGCATTCATCGCGGTCGCGTCGTCGAGCTCAACACTCACATGACGAAGGCGACCCGGCGGAAAATCCTCCACCCAGCCAGGTAGTGACGGCGTCGACGACGATACAACGTGACCGATTCCGCGGCCCGCCGGCGGTACGGACGTCTTCGTATGATTCGCCACGCGTGCCAATGTTAACACCCGCCGAGCGCCGCGCTATGGCTGTGCGCCCAGGTGCTCTGCCTACTGCTCGCCCCCTGTCTGGTGATGACCTTCATGGTCGGTCCGATGGGGCTCCTTTGCTGTCACGCGCCTCGCGCTGGTCCGCACGAGCCGCTCGATGTCCCGATATTCCCGCCAGTGCCGAAGGCTCACTGACAGGAACCCGGCGACGGGCAGCGCCAGAATGACGCCGCCGGCGCCCCCAAACACCGCGCCGGCCCACAGGCTGAGCACGACAGCGGGCGTCGACAGGTGCATGCCGCGGCGAATCAGGCGCGGGTAGACCAGCGCGTCCTGCACCACGCGCAGTGCGCCGAGAAATGCGATCACCGCCAGTCCCGAGTCGCCGGCCTGCGTCACCGCAATCAACAGCATCGTCGCTGGGCCGATTCCGGGCACCAGTTCGAGAACGCCAGCGGCGACACCCAGCGATACGGCCGACGGCACCGCGAGCAGCACGAAGCCGCCGACGCACATCAGGCCGACCAGGATGCCGGCCGCCGCCTGGGCGCGGATGTAGCCGGCCAGCGCGCTGTTGACGTCGTGGAGATATTCTTCGCCTCGCCACTGCAGATGTCCGCGGGGCAGCACCCGCAGTGTCGAGCGGCGAAAGCGAGGCCAGATCGTGAGGAGCAGCGCCGCGAGGACGGGCGTCACCAGGAGCCAGGCGGCGTAGCGCGCCGCGTCAATCAAGGTGTCCAGCGTCGCGCGGGCGTGCCGACGGATGTAGCCGATCGCCTGCTCGACTCGTCGCTCGAGCGCCGGTTGCACCGATGCGGGCACCGGCGCGGACGCGATGACCCGGTCGATGGTCTCGAAGTCACCTCCGCCAAAGAGATGTTCGACCGCGTTCGGGGCCGTGACGTGTACCCACTCCGCGATCGGCACGCTGGCGAACCGCCAGGCGAGTCCGATCGGGACCGAGAGCAGGGCGTAGATGAGGGCCAGGGAGGCCCCGCGCGACAGCGGCCGGCCGCGGCGTCCGACGCGGACGCGGCGGCTCACCATGTCCACCGCCGGCGCCAGCAGATACGCGAAAAACATCGAGAGCAGCAGCAGAACGCTGCCGCCCTTGATCACTGCTGCTTCGTTTTCTTCGCCTCGTCCACTTCCTTGAGGCGCGCACCGCGCAGGATGTTCCCCATCGCGTAGTTACCCTCGTGGCAGGCGTACTGGTACATCAGATCGTCGGTCGCCGGCCAGGTGTACTCCGCCGTCCACGGCTTCGTCCACGTCGTGGGATCGACGATCAGGGACGCGCGTTTTCTGCCGTCCACCGTGGTGTAGCGTGAACCGGGATCGAGCCAGAAGTTGTTATAGCCGCCGACGTTGCCGTACGGGCCGGGCGATCCATCGCCACCCGACGGTGGCGCCGGGCGGTTGGCGTCGATGGGCGCGTTCAATTTCTCGCTTCGCGCCGCCACCTGCTGCTCGAGATGCTTCGCTTCTTCGTCGGTGAGCACGAGCGGTGTGCCGGCGCGGCGTTCGAGCGGCGTCAGCGTGCCGAGATCGTAAGTCCCTTGCAAATCTGGATGGCCATCGTGCAGACGAGGGACGCCGCCCGCGGTGGCGACCGGCTTCCTGCTCGTGGTCGTCTGTCCGGCGATGTCTACGTCTGTCACGAAAGCCGCCGCCGCAACGCTTGCGGCCAGTGCGAAATGCGTCAGGGTTCGAGCACGCATGTGCAACCTCGCTTATCCCGTGCAGATTCTAATCTGCATTGTGCATTTCCGGGCAGCAATCAGATATTACCGAACTCTTACAGTGCCTTGAAGCCGCTTCCATTACCGTACTTCCATGAGCAGCGTCGCGACACTTTCACCCGAATCACGCTACAGCAAGTTGAGTTATCTGACCTGCGCCGTTCTGATCTGGTTTCATGTTCAAGCCATCGCCGCGTTGTGGTCCTTCAGCTGGACGAACGTGATCGTTGCCGTGTTCCTCTACTGGGTCGCGATCGGCCTCGGCATCAGCATGGGCTACCATCGACTGCACACGCACCGCGGCTTCAAGACCTTCCGGCTGTTTGAATATTTTCTCGCCATCTGCGGAACGCTGACGCTCGAAGGCGGACCGATCTTCTGGGTCGCGACTCACCGCGCCCATCACCAGCACTCGGACCAGGAGCTCGACCCGCATACGCCGCGCGTCAACGGCTTCTGGGCACATCTGGGTTGGATCATCTTCGGCGAAGCGCATCACAACGACACGGCGCGGATGTCGAAGTACGCACCGGACCTGGCGAAAGACCCGTTCTACACGTGGCTGACAACGTATCACTGGGTGCCGCTGACGGTGCTCGGCTTCGGCCTGCTCGCCATCGGCGGGTGGGGCCTGGTCAACTGGGCGATCTTCCTCCGCGTCGTCGTCGGCCTGCACTCGACCTGGCTGGTCAATTCCGCCACGCACATGTGGGGGCGCCGACGCTTCGCCACCAAGGACGATTCGCGGAACACCTGGTGGGTCGCGCTGCTGACCTTCGGCGAGGGCTGGCACAACAACCACCACGCGCATCCGACCTCGGCGCGCCACGGGCTGGCCTGGTACGAATTCGACATTACCTGGGTCGAGCTCAGCGTCCTGAAGGCACTCGGCCTGGTCTGGGATGTCCGCGTCGCCCGCATCAGCCAGGCGGCCGAGGAAGAAATCGCCGCCTAGCGCCGTTCGCCGCTATCCTTGAAGGCGTGAGGCGGGCATGAGGTCCGGCGGCCGCCGGAAATCTATCGCGTTCTTCATCGTTCTTGGCGTCTGCCTGGTGGCAGGCGTCGTCGCCCTGAACGTCGGCTGGATCATCCTCAACTGGCGGGAGGCCGGGCTGCTGATCGCCGGCCTCATCGTCTTTCCCCTCATCATCACCGGCGTCGTCCTCAACACCATTTTTCTCGTGCGCGAAATCCGTCGCAACGAGCAGCACGAAGCGTTCATCAATGCGGTCACTCACGAGCTCAAGACGCCGGTGGCGTCGATGAAGCTGTATCTGCAGACCCTGCAGAACCGCCACGTCGAGGACGCCAAACGCCAGGAATTCTACGGCGTGATGCTGCAGGACAGCGATCGCCTGCTGGGGACAATCGAACAGGTGCTGCGGGCCGGACAGCTCGGCGCGAAGCTGCGGCGCGCCAGCCCGATGCCGGTCGACTTCGGCGCAGTGGTCGAGGAGTGTCTCGGCCTGGCGAGAACACGACATCACCTGGCCGGTGAGGCCGTCACCGCTACGGTACGGCACGTCGACGGCGCGTCGTTCCAGGTCCTCGGAGACGAGGAAGATCTCAAGGCGATGGTGTCGAACCTGGTCGACAACGCGATCAAGTATTCCGGGGCGGACGTGCACGTCGCGGTCGAGCTCGAGCAGGCCGATCCCGCCACCGCCACGCTGCGCGTGCGTGATCGGGGCATCGGGATCTCGCAATCGGAGCGGACGCGCATCTTCAAACGCTTCTACCGCATCCCGGGCGCGATGAGCACGCGGGTGAAAGGCACCGGCCTCGGCCTCTTCATCGTCCGATCGGTGGTCGCCCGCCACGGCGGAAAGGTGTTCGTCGAGAGCGACGGCCCGGGCCAGGGCAGCACGTTCATCGTCCAGCTGCCGGTCGTGGAACAGCAGATGGCGGTGCGATGAGTCGCATCCTGGTGGTCGAGGACGAGCAGCATCTGGCTGATGGTCTACGCTACAACCTCGAGGCCGAGCAGTACGACGTCGATCTGGTCGACAGCGGTGAGGAGGCACTGGAGCGGTTGACCGATTCTTCCGGCCGCTACGATCTCGTGATCCTGGACGTGATGCTGCCTGGCATCGACGGTTTCGCGGTCGCCACCAGGCTGCGCGACGCCCGCCGCTTCGTGCCGGTGCTGATGTTGACGGCGCGCGGCCGATCCGAAGACGTGCTGCGCGGCTTCGGTGCCGGCGCGGACGACTACCTGGCCAAGCCGTTCGAGTTGCCCATCCTGATGTCGCGCGTGCGCGGCTTGCTGCGGCGTCACGAGTGGTTCCGCGCCGAGGCGGCTGCGCCCTCGTCGGCGCCGGTCGCCTCGCAGTTTTCATTCGGCGACAAGAGCATCGACTTCGAGCAGCTCGAGGTGCGGGTCGGCGAGAAGCGCATGGCGCTGACGTTGATGGAGGCGGCGCTGCTGCGCTATTTCGTACAGCACGAGGGCAGTCCGGTGCCGCGCAAGGAGATCCTGGAAAAGGTCTGGGGCGTGCACGAAGATACCGACACGCGCGCCATCGACAATTTCATCGTGCGACTGCGCCGCTACATCGAAACGGAGCCGTCCAACCCGCGCCATCTGCAGACGGTACGGGGCGTAGGCTATCGCTTCGTCGCCAGTCCCAAGTAACCTAGCGTCATCGTGTCCAGGTCGTTTCAGGCCGTCGCGCAGATCATGGCGAGCGGCGGCCGTGCGCCCGCGAGATTCGAGCAGGAGCCGATGTCGATGTGGGACCTGACGCGGGTTCAGGCCACCGGTTCGTTGCTTGGCGGCGCGACGTGGCACGACGCCGGAAGTCCACCTGTCGCCGCCAGCGGCCGTGAGTGATTGGTCGGCCACGCCCCAGCCCGTCGGCGAGAGCCGATGGTCGTTTCCGCCGCGCGATCGCTGGCCGGCAAACGACCTGATCGCGGTCGGCGGCGATCTGGAGCCTGCGACCCTCATCAACGCCTACCGGCGCGGCATCTTTCCGATGGAGGTGACCGCGCTGCAGAAGCAGCTGGGCTGGTGGTCGCCCGATCCCCGGGGCATCGTGCCGCTCGATGGCCTACGGGTGACGAAATCCCTGCGCCAGAGCGCGAAGCGCTTCGAGATCCGCGTCGACTCTTGTTTTGTCGACGTGATGCGCGCCTGCGCGGATCCGTCACGTGAGGACGGGTGGATCAGCGGTGAGTTCATCGCCGCATATACCGCGCTTCACCGGATGGGCTGGGCTCACAGCGTCGAGGTGTTCAACCGCGCCGGGCGTCTCGCGGGCGGCCTCTACGGCGTGCGCATCGACGGCCTCTTCGCTGGCGAATCGATGTTTCACGCCGAGCGCGACGCATCCAAAGTGGCGCTGATGGCGCTGGTGCAATTGATGCGCGACAGCGGCATGCGCCTCCTCGATGTGCAGTGGTGCACGACCCATCTCGCGTCGCTCGGGTCGATCGAGGTGGCGCGGCCGCAGTATCTGGCTCTCCTTGCCGCCGCGCTCGTCAGCCGGTAGGATTCCGGGCCATGAAACGATCCGCCGTCGGTCCTGCGTTGCTTGCCGCGATCGTCGCCGTCGTCTCACTGTCGGCGCAAAGCGTGCCGGCTGCGAGCGTGCCGACGATCCGGTTCGAATCGGTGCCCGGCTTTCTCAAGTACTCGCCGGACATGAACCTGGGTGAGGTCCTCGGCGTGGCGGTCAACTCCAAGGGAACGCTGGCCGTCCTGAACCATCCCGGCAGCGCGACGGCCGGGCCGCTCTACGGCAATGCCTCGACGCAGATCTTCGAATTCGACACCAACGGCAAGTTCGTGCGTGAGATTGGACGGGGGGTCTACGGGCTTGGCTACGGTCACGGCATCCGCTACGACAGGTACGACAATCTCTGGGTCGTCGACAAAGGCACGCACGCGGTCACCAGGTTCGACCCGGCCGGCTACGTCACGTTGAATCTGGGGCGTCGTCCGGAAGGACCCGACGAGCCGGAGTATTTCAAGGGTGGCCGCGGCGGCGGACCGGCACCGGTGCCCGTTGACGGCTACTTCCGCGGCCCGACCGACGTCGCCTGGGACAGCGACGACAACATCTACATCAGCGACGGATATACGAACTCGCGCGTCGCGAAATTCGACAAGCACGGCAACTGGGTCAAGTCGTGGGGCTCACGCGGCCGCGAGCCCGGCCAGTTCAATACCCCGCACAACATCGCCATCGATCGCCAGAACAACGTCTATGTGGCCGACCGGGGCAACAACCGCATTCAAGTGTTCGATCGTGACGGCACGTTTCTGCGTGAGATCCTGCTCAACGCGCCGTACGACAAGACTCGGCACCCCGTGCTCGGCAACCTGCCGTTACGGCCGGCCGACGAGACCGCGGCCTGGACCCTCTGCATCACCCCGACGCCGACTCAGTATCTCTACGCCACCGACGTCGAGCCGGGGCGGCTCTACAAGCTGACCCTCGACGGGAAGATTATCGGCATGCTCGGCGAATCCGGGCACGACCTTGGTCAGTTCAGCTGGGCGCACGGCCTCGCGTGTCCCTCAGAAAACATCATCTACGTCGCCGACATGAACAACTGGCGGGTCCAGAAGCTGATCCTCCATCCGTGAGGCCATTTCGGCCGTGGCCCTGGTCAACGCGAACGTCAGGAATGCGATGCTTCTCGAGTTTCCTGCGTGTTGACCGCCGCATCCTCTTTCGAGTCGGCGAGACGAAACGGCCGGAACCGCTCCTCGAGCCAGGGCTTCAGACTCTCTGCTCGACGCGCCAGCAGCTCCTGGAAACATTGGCCCATGAGCTTCTCAAAGTGGTCGGGATGGCGCGCCGCGGACCCGGCGAGTGCGTACCAGATGTCGGCCAGGTCACCATCCTCGAGGCTCTGGAATCGGATATCACCCATGCGCCCCCGCCGTGCAAAATGCGTGCGCAGGCCATGGCACGCGAGGCTGCGATTCAGGCGGCGACGTCCCCACCTGACTGTGAACCGTAACGCGTGACCCAACCCGCCTGCCGGAGCTGCGAGGCAATCTCCGCGTGCCGCCACAGCGCGCTGGCGGGCGCGTCGAACCGTTCAACCGTCGCGTCCGACAGGTTCCAGTGCGGCAGCACGCACACGTCGTATGAGGAGCGCTGGCCGCTGTTTTCAACTGCGCAGGTGAGGACTTCTGGTCCGCGCTGAAACACCCAGCGCAGGATGCAGGCAGGTTCGGTGGCGCGGAGCCGCGCGTTGTTTCTGGCGTGCCTAGTGGTGGTCATGGTTCGGCTGCTGAGCAACGCGTGTGCCACTCGGGCTGAGCGTGCAGAATGCGCCTTCTATCGAGCAAATTGAGCGGTTTGTCTCTGCGAAGGCAGCCTGGCCACACACGGCTCAAGCACTCAAACACGGAAATTCCCGAAATTGGCGGAATAGATCGTCGTCGAGACGCTGTCTTTCGCTTCCCAGCGTCGCGTCTTTGCCCCGCTGGCGCCTTCGCGCTGCGTCGGTGCGAACGCCGCGCGATCACCCGATTGGCGCGATCAGAAACTGTTCTAGTCTGCCGTCAGTCGTCGTGTAAGTCGTCAGGCGCACCCGAGTGCCCTTCGCGAATGTCACGTCGAAGCTACGGAACCTCATGCCGCCCCGCAACGAGGTCGAGGTTTGCGTGACCGTTTGCAGCGCGCCGAGCGGTCCAAGACTCCTGGCATGATCGTCAAGCGAGGTCTGGTCGAAAAAGAAATTGCAGTCCGCGGTGAAGAGGGCGCGGTCGATCTTGCCTTGTTGCAGCCCACCGAGAATCCGTGTGGCCTGCGCCTCGGCGTTGGCGGTTTCAGCTGCGGCGGTGGTGGTCGAACCGGGCGCGGGCAGGAGCATGAGGGTGATGGCGCGAGCGATGCTCCCGGCCGCGGCACTCGCTTCCTGATTGGTGAGCACGGCAATGGCAATCTTGTCGTCGGGCAACACCGTGTTCTGAGCCACGAAGCCGCCGACTTCGCCGCCGTGTGACACTACACGATGGCCGTCGCGAACCGACAGCGTGACGCCAAGTCCATAGTGGGCGGTGTCACCGTTGGTGAGCCGCTGCTCGGTTTCCATGGCGGCGTAGGAGGCCGGCGCGAGCAGGGTCTGGTTCATCAGGCTGATGTCCCACAGCAGCAGGTCGCCCACCGGCATCGCCATCTCGCCGTCGGCAAAGTACCAGCCCGGCGCTTCCATATGGGCAGGCCGGAGCGGGCCGAGCGCGTTCCGCATATAGCCGACCGGCTCGAGCTTGTCGTGCTCGGTGTCCAGATCGATGGTGTGTGTCATGGCGAGCGGCTTCAGCACGCGTCGCGACAGAAAGTCCCAGAACGGCTCACCAGCCACCTTCTCGACGATCAGGCCGGCGATGTTGAAGTTGGTATTGCTGTACTGATACTGAGTGCCCGGCTCGAAGTCGAGCGGCTTGGTCGCCCACTGGTGGACGATCGTGTCGGCCGTCGTCGGCTTCATCCAGGCGGGAATGGTGTAATCCTGCGGCGCGTAATCTTCATAGCCGGAGGTGTGAGAGAGGATGTTTCGAATCTTCACGTCCCTGGCGCGCGTCAGCTCGGGGAAATACTTCGCAATCGGATCATCGATGCTGAGCTTGCCTTCCTCCTGGAGCAGAAGCAGGCATGCGGTGGTGAACTGCTTGCTGATCGATCCGATCGCGTAGTGGAGATCGGTTGTCGCAACCACGACCGGGTTGACCCTGGCGTTGCCGTAGGCTTTCGTGAACACCACCCGTCCACCCTGGACGATGCCGACCGACGCGCTCGGCACACCGGTCCTGGCGAGCACGTCGTGGACGGACGCGTCGACCCGCGATTGCAGGTCGGGGCTGAGCGGGTCTTGCGCCGTCAACAGCGTCGAGCCCGCCAGCAAGCACGCGGCGGTCAGCATCACGCTCATCAATTTCATATCCCACCCATTCAGGAACCTGGCGTCCAGATTCTGGACACCGGACCGCCGGCAAGCGTCAGCATCAGCGTGTTGAGGCGCTTCACGAACGCCGCCGGATCGTCCAGTTGCCCACCCTCCGCGAGTGTGGCCTGGTCGAACAGCGTGTGGCTCCAGTCGGCGAAGCGGATGTCGTCGGTCTCATCCTTCAGCCGCTCGACGATCGGGTGGTCCGGATTGATCTCGAGCACCGGCTTGGTGACCGGGATGTTCTGGCCGGAGGCTTTCAGCAGCCGTTCCAGGTTCGTGCTCATACCGTGCTCGTCGCTGACCAGGCAGGCAGGGGAGTCGGTCAGTCGATGGGTCAAGCGCACGGCGCTGGCCCGGTCCTTCAACACTTCCTGAATCCGTTCGACCACTCCCTTGAACGCTTGCGCCGACAGCGTCGTGTCTCCCTTGCCGACATCCTGGCCGATCGCGCCGAGGTTGAGATCGCCCTTGGTGACCGATCGCAGCGGCTTGCCATCGAATTCGGTGAGCGCCGAGACCACCCATTCGTCGACCCGGTCGTACATCAGCAGCACTTCGACGCCGGTCTTCCTGAAGATCTCCAGGTGCGGGCTGTGCCGCGCCGCGGTGAAACCATCGGCCGTCACGTAGTAGATTGCGTCCTGGCCACTCTTCATCCGGCCGACGTAGTCGGCGAGCGCAACCGTCTGTTCTTCCGAGTCGTGATGGGTGGTCGCGAAGCGCAGCAGGGCGGCGACCCGTTCCTTGTTCGCGGCATCCTCGACGATCCCTTCCTTGAAGGCGCGGCCAAACTCTTTCCAGAACGCGGCGTATTTCTCCGGGTGATGCGCCGCGATGTCGTCGAGCAGGCCGAGCACGCGCTTGACCGAGGCGGCGCGAATGGTGTCGACCACGCGCGACTGCTGCAGGATTTCGCGGGAGACGTTCAGCGGCAAGTCGTTCGAATCGATGATGCCGCGGACAAACCGCAGGTACTCCGGCATCAGTTGCTTGGCATCGTCCATGATGAAGACGCGCCGGACGTAGAGCTTGATGCCGCGCCGATGTTCCCGGTCCCAGAGATCGTAGGGTGCGCGCGCTGGGATGAACAGCAGCTGCGTGTACTCCTGCCGCCCTTCCACTTTGGCGTGACTGAACGCCAGCGGCGCCTCATCGTCGTGCGCGACGTGCTTGTAGAACTCGTGGTACTGGTCCTCGCTGATTTCCGACTTGGGCCGGGCCCAGAGCGCCGAGGCCTGGTTGACCTGCTCGTCCTCGTCGGTGACCGTCTGGGCGCGGACCTCCGGATCCCACTTCTCCTTGCGCATCAGCACCGGCACCGTGATGTGGTCCGAGTACTTGCGGAGGATGGTCCGCAAGGTGGATCCCGACAACAGCTCGTCTTCTTCGGGGCGCAGGTGCAATACGACATCGGTGCCGCGGCTTTCTTTGCGGATGGCCTCGACGCTATAGCTGCCCTCGCCGGCGCTTTCCCAACGCACGCCCTGATCGGCGGCCAGGCCGGCGCGGCGGGTCTCGAGCGTCACCTGGTCGGCGACGATGAACGAGGCGTAGAACCCGACGCCGAACTGGCCGATGAGATGCGCATCCTTGGCCGCGTCGGAGGTGAGCGTGTGCAGGAACTCGCGGGTGCCCGACTTGGCGATGGTCCCGATCTGGTCGATGACCTCCTGCCGCGACATGCCGATGCCGTTGTCGGAGATCGTGATGGTGCGGCCGGCCTTGTCGTAGCTGACGCGGACGCGCAGCTCGGCATCGTGTTCCAGCAGATCGGCATTCGAAATGCTGTCGAACCGCAGCCGGTCGCAGGCATCGGACGCGTTCGAGATCAGTTCGCGCAGGAAGATCTGTTTGTTGCCGTACAGGGAGTGAATCATCAAATGCAGGAGCTGGGTGACCTCTGCCTGGAAGCCGAGCGTTTCTCTCATGGGTGTCTCGTTCATGGCTGTGCGTGCTCCGGTCCTCGTGCCACTCGGGTTGAAGAGCGGCCTGTCATTAGGATAGCGACAGGCATCGTCCGGCGTCGAGCCCCGTCGTCGCCCCCGTCGCCGGCGGCGGCGTTGTCGTGGCCATCCCGCTGGGCAACCGGGGTGAGATACTGATCGACATCCGGATGAATGCTCTCGCGCGGCTCGGTTACCGCATCGCCTACCTGGCCGCCAGAGGCTGGTGGTTCATCCGCCGCCCGCGCACCTTCGGCTCGGTGGTGGCGGTCTGGTGCGATGGCGAGCTGCTGCTGGTGCGGACCAGTTATCGCGCACAATATTCATTGCCAGGCGGCTTCGTCAGGCCGGGCGAAACCGCCCTCGACGCGGCGCTGCGGGAGGTCGAGGAGGAGCTCCATCTGCAGCTTTCGCCGGAAACCCTGACGCTTCGATGGCACGGGTTGACCGCTTTCGAGCATCGCCGCGACACGACGACGATCTGGGAAATCGTTCTGGACCAGCGGCCGTCGTTTCACGTCGATGGTCGCGAGGTGATCTGGGCCGGATGGCGAACGGCTGCGCAGGCACGGTCACTTCCAGTGTCACCGCCGGTGCGCGCGTATCTGGCCGAGGCCGGTGACGTGCGAACACGGTGAAATCGCGGCCCAGTTTGGACCCACGATCAGCAGGCGACTCCGGCTGACAGGCCTCCATCAGCGGGTCGGTGCCGGTTCACTCACTGGGTCGGGGCACGATAGCGTTATTCTGCTGCGTTCGCGAGCACCGCCCTGGCGACGGCCGGAAGATGCGCGAAGCCTGACGGGATGGAGAGGCGGAGCATCGCTACCCGCGCCGCCATCGTGCTCAACATCTCGAACGCGGCTCGGAGCCTCGCGGGCTCATCCATGCCGAGTTGAAAACTGCAGACCATGAGCGCCACGACGGCATCCGCTCGCGAGACCGGTTCAATCGCGGGCCGCGGCGCGTCGGGCGATGACTCCAGGAAGTACCACGCGATGCAGGGGTTCCGATCGACCGTGGATTTTCAGTCCGAGGCTGGTGGCGGCAATGCGTTGCTTGCGTCTCGCCCTCGGCGCGAGCCTGGGTTGAAGCCGCGTGCTTCGGCGAAACATCTGGAGCGTGTCGGGCCGCAACCGTAGACCCACATCACACGGCCGCACGCAACAGACGCCATCTACCACCTCCACAATCGCACAGTCATCGGCCAGAATCGGGCAGCCGCGGGCGCCCAGCGCGAGCGCGATGGTCGATTTCCCGGTGCCGGCCTGGGCGACAAACGCAAGTGCGCCCTTTGCCGTGTGCACGACGCTGGCATGAAGCGACAGCGTCCCTTGCTCGGCGAACACCAGCGGCATGATCTGTCCGATGAGAAGTTGCCGAATGGTATCGATGGTCGCCGACCCTCGCGGATAACAAGTGATGCGCCGCGCGTCGAACGAGACAAGGAATGACGCGCGCCGCCAGAAATGAATCACATGGCTGCCGTCTGCGCGGCCCAGCGAGCGCCAGCGGGTGCCCTGCGGCGCCCTCTCATGTTGATACCAGGCCGGACGGGGCGGCCGCGCGCTGTGACTGATGACAAACTGCCATGCGCCCCCCGGCACACGCGCCCGCGGCACACATGGAAGCGCGATCGAGCTATCGATCGCCAGATCGGCGAATTGGTAGAGGGCCATCGGCGATCGAATAGCGGGTGACGACTTCAGCCACGAAGGTCGACGCGTCATTGTGCGTGGCGAAAAGGTCGGGATGACGCGCGTACACCTCGTCCTGGACAGTACGCAGCGATCGATGCCCGTCGCATAAATCCAGAACCGTCCGCCTGGCAAGGCCTGCCGGGGTCAGCGTCGGGCATGTCTCGGGATTCGTGCGGGCCAGGTCCTCGACCGACATCAGCATGCCCCGGAAGGTGCTGTGCGAGAACGTCCGGGATCCGCTCCTGGCAGTGGCCACGGCAACCTGCCAGTTGACCAGGCTCGGCGGCAGCAGGCTCATTCGTATCGTGACGCGGTCGCCGGGCTCAACCCGAACCGGCTGCTCGATCGGCAGCAGCACCTGACGCCGGTCGATGCGTCCGGCATGGCCTGGTGCGTTCGTCATGCGGACACCCGGAACAAGTTCGGCGTCGAACCAGGCGCAGATCCCGTCGAGCACACCAGCACGAACGACCCGTGCCGTGATGTCGCCGCGAATGGTGCCAGGCAACGACGGCGGCAGCGGGCTCGTTGACAGAGCGCCGGGCTCGGCGAGCAGCGTTTCGCAATCGACAGCAAACGGATAGCCGGTGTTCTGGGCAATTTCCAGGCCGGCCGAGCAGTCAAGGTGTGCCGGCTTCGACGTCCAGAACGTCAGCTGCTTCCGGAGGTCCGGGCTCTCAATCGGTGCCACCATGAAGGTCAGGGCAGCCGGAATCGTGCGCCCGCCCGGCTTGAGGAAGCGTCGCGCGTCGACCAGAAACTCAAACGCCCCTGCTTCAATTCCCAGATGACCGATCTGATCGCACACGACGAGATCGACGCGTTCCGGCAACACGACACGCGTGGACAGCTCACGAATGAACGTGATCCGGTCCGCGTAGCCGTTGGCGCGCGCGAAGCGCCGCGCGATGTCGATGATCGGCCCATCGTCGACGGCGTACACGTGCCGCGCGCCGGCATCGCACGCGAGGAAGCCCAGGATGCCAGTGCCGCACGCGAGGTCCAGCACAACGGCACCAGGGTCCACCGCCGCATTCAGCGCGGCACGAAACCCCTCGATCCGGCGCACGTCAGCGAGATAGCGCCGGTGTTCATCGAGAACCAGTGACACAGCGAACGCAACCGTCAGAGGCAGGACATCGACATCTTCAGCCCCATACCGTCGGCGAAGGACCCGGTCGGGTTGTTCTGTGTGAGTTTTCCGACCGGTCCGTAGTCTGTCAGCTTCGGTGCGTGGTAGGGACGTCGGGGAACTGGCGCGGACCGCGTCTTCTCGTCAGACGATGGCTTCGGAGGTCCGGCATCCATGGTCCTGGTCACTCTCCCGGCGCTACCCGATCGCGTCGCTCAACAGCGCGGAGCCAGAAGTCGACTCCGGTTGCACTGCAGAGCGGCCAGAGGGATCGGCCGACGCCATGTTGCAATGTTCGGTACAGTTCGGCCGTCTCACTCGGACGCAGCCAGCCGCGCCTCACCGCCTCTCCGTCGAGCAGTCGCGCCAGCCCGCCCAGCCGCGATAGAACCCGCAGGCCGAGAAAACAGTAGTCCGTGCTTGACGGCGTCCCGGTGACAGCCTCCGGTAGGGTATCCGACATCGCCCAACGCACCAAGGCTTTTGACTTTCCCTGACTGCATCGCAATCGTGGCGGCAATGCCAGCGCGAACTCAACGAGGCGCCGGTCCATCAGCGGATGGCGCTGCTCCAGACCGCATGCGGCATGGTAGCGCTCCTCATGATCGGTCCGAAACGTCTGTTCCCCACCGGTGGCGTCGCGAAACATCTCGCGCTGCGCGAGAGACTCGAACGGGACGGCATCCTGCTGTCGCCGGAAGCGATCGGCAAGGTTGATGTCCCGTGCGAAGCGGGGTTCGATCCACCGCGGAACGGGATTGCTTCTCAAGCTACGGCGGACGACCTGCCTCGCCCCCTCTGGCACGGCCATCCAGCCCGCGAGCTTGAGAATCTGTCGCAGCGGGATCCGACCCGGGACCTGGGCGACCCTCCTCAGCCAGCCGACGGATGCGACGACGCCGCCGCGTCGCAGCAGGTCACTGAGCTCTGCATACGACGTGTCGAACCATTCGTCGCCGCCGTAGCCCGTGAGAGCCACGGCGCAGCCGTTTGCAACCGCCGCGTCACGCAAGGGCCGGGTCATGATCGAGTTGGGCAACTCCGGCAAATCGAGCGACGCGGCCGCATCGCTTTCGAAGTCTGCGTCGGTCGGGTCGCGAGCGCTGACGATGTGTGACGCGAGCGGGACGCGCTCGAGTACCTGTCGGATGACGCGCCCCTCGCACGCGGCGTGGTCGGGAATGGTCAGCGAAAAGGCTGTGATTCGCGATGCCGCTTGGTCACCGCCGCGCCGCAACTCGCTGATCTGGACCGCCACCGACGATGAATCGATGCCGCCGCTGAGCATGAGCGCCGCGGGGCGGTTGGCCCGCAGTCGCACCCGAACCGCCTCTTTCAACAGCGTTCTGAACTGTTCCTCGTAGTCGCGCGTGTCGCGATGACGGGGCTGGTCGTCAGGATTCGGCCACCAGTATCGCCACCGACGGAGCACGGTGCCGCCGATCGTCAATGCGTGCGCCATCGGCAGCCGACGCACGTCCTGGTAGATCGTTTCGTCGATGGTGGTGATGCGATCGGCGAGGAGCTCGGCCACGTAGCCCTCATTGATAGCAGGGCTCCGATGCGACACCAGCGCCTGCTGGTCGGAGGCCCACCACAACCCGTCGCCCACCCGACGGTAGAACAGCGGTCGGAGGCCGAAAATGTCGCGAGCCATGAATAGCCGTCGCTCCCGACCATCCCAGACGATCAGGCTGAAATCACCGAGCAGTCTGACGGGGCAGTCCAGGCCCCAGCGCCCGTAGGCGGCGCTGGCCAGGACGCTGTCGGGGGTGGCATCGGACACGCGGAGGTCGAGTTGCCCGGCGAGCTCCTCGCGATTGTCGAGGCGACCGTCAAAGATGACGCAGGTCTGGGTGCCGGGATCGTCCAGCGGCTGGCGGTCCGCCAGCGCATCGGGCGTGCGGGCAAACTTGGCGAACGCCATCGCAACACCGGGTGCATACCATTCGCGAATGCCATCGGGGCCGCGATAGGCGACACGAGACACGATTCGCTCGAACACGTCGCGTTCGATTGGACGACAGAGTTGGATCGAATACTCCGGCGACCCCGCTCATCGATCTTCCCGAGGGTCCGGCCGGTAGCCGGCGTCGAGAGATGAGCGACTGCTCACGTTCCGTTCATCGTGGTCCGATGGGGCACAGCAAGCCCCTGGTGACGAGCAGAGCGATGAATTCGCGGAAGTCTGCCTCAATCCGCTCGATCGGAGCATCGAACTCCTGCGCCAGGGCGTCGAGAACTTCGGCCAGCGTCCCGTGTTGCTCGACGAGTTGCCACATGCGCGTGCCGACGTCGTTCAGGCCGAAGTAGGTGCCGGTGGAAAGGTCAAGCACCACGGCCTCGCCATCAAGATCCCGAATCACGACATCGGGCGCGGCGGTGAATGCCGGATGTGTGTTAGTCATGTCGCGGGAACATGCGGCACCAGGATGCCCGCCGGTGGAGCGAGTGCTCGATTGCGGGAGGCTCCGGAGTCGCTAGTAACGCGATCACGCCCTGATCTTGCACGATGGGTATATTGTATCGTCATGTCGGGCGTTCGGATCGACGTGAGGTCAGGGTCGTCACATGAGGCGAAATGGTCACGGTTGGTGGCTCGCTTTCGAGCATTGAATCCGGCTGATCGCCTTCTCGTCGTAGAAGCGACGGTTCTCCTGCTGGTCGTCGCGGCCGGTTTGTGGACTCTGCGCTTTGCTCTGCTGCTGCGTCTGGTGGACCGTCTGGCGAATAGTCGTCGATGGTGTCGCGTTCCGAGGAAACCGTCGCTGAACCGAATCGAGTGGGCCATGATGGCGGCGGACCGGCGAGTACCTGTTTCGACGACGTGTCTGATGCGAGCGCTGGCTGCCGAGGTGATGCTGCGGCGGCGCGACTACGCGTCGACGCTGCGTATCGGAGTGCGTCGACCAGGGAACAACCAAAACGCCGCTGCGCTCGAAGCCCACGCCTGGCTCGAATGCGACGGCCGCGTGATCGTCGGGGGGCGTGAGAATGTGACCAGTTACGCGGTTCTTTGTGCGCCGCTGTCTAGACCTCCTGGAAGCCGTGCTCCTCGGTGCAGGCCAGGTGGAGCGCGTCACCACATCGGACGAAGACCGTGCTCGGGAGGTCGAGGACGGCCATGCAGGTCTTCTCCAAAAGCTCGGACGTCACAACAAACCACTGCCAGACGCCGCGCTTCTCGTCCTCGTCGAACTCCTTCAAGATCGCCGTCATCTCCCGGCGAGTCACGTGGTGCTCTCTGACGTGCCGTTTGAGGATCGAGGCAAACTCCAGTCGCGCCAGCTCACAAGATGCGAGGCCGTCCGCGCCGTAGGCGACTTCGCGGACTCGATCCGCGCCTGGCTCATTGACCACGATTAGTCCCCGACTCGCAGCATGGCAAATCATCATTGGAGACGCTCTGCGTGGGCGGTGCCAACGTCCGGTGCGTGGGCCAGGCTCGTCGCCCGCGATGGCATTGCGCCGTCGACAACCCATTCAGCGACGTCCGCGATGACATCCGGGTCGTTGTAGATCGCGCTGTGTCGAAGTCGGAGCCAGCTGGCCTGCTTCGGCATGTCCGCCGCCGCTCCGACGCGTGAGTACTTCGCCACCCAGGCGGCACCGGTATTGGGCGGGGCGATCGCGGTCGCAATCCGGACCAGCGCGTAGTCCGCGACCGATTCGCCGAAGAATCCGATTTTTCGAACCTGCGGCAGACCCACGACGACGATCTGAAAGAGCAGAAACAACGCGGTCGAGCCCAGGAGCGCCGTGAATGCGTACGGCGCCGCGCGGGATACGAACCCGCCGAACGCGTCGGGCGCGCGCCAGATGAAATACCAGCCGACCCCCGAATCGACGAAGCCGTAGACGACGACGAAGACGAGCACCGCCAGCGCCGCCGGCAGCCCGATGAGGGTCAGCACCATGAACGGAAGCTGCGCGATCGCGTCCACCGAGCGCAGCAGCCAGCCGGCCTCGTCGAATCGTACCGAGACCGCGAGAACCCGGCTCGCAGCGAGGGCGGGCAGCGCGATCCGTGCCATCACGTCCCGCTGGCGCGCCATCATTTTCGGCATCAGGTCGTTGACGGCGAACTCAAACAGCGGTCGGCCGACAAAGAGCAGCCATGTTGCAGAGGCCGCGGTCCATCCGAACGCCAGGCCGACGACGCCATAGAGCGGCGCCGCGACAAGATATTTCAACGCTGAGGAGACGGGGACCGCGGCCAGTCTCGTGGCGAGTGCTTCGGGCAGCGGCGGCAGCGGGATCTTCTGCCAGATGAAATGACTGATGACCAGAAAGGGGACAACGAGAGCCCCCAGCACCATCCCGTGCAGGCAAACATCGAGAATCCTGAAGTAGCGCTCGAGGTGGCGCGGCCTGAGAGCGAGGAACGGCGTTCCGAGCGTGACCACCGCGTCGGTCTGTCCTTCCGAAGGCACGTTCCTGCTGCCGTACGCCACCACGTTCCCGCCGTGGCTGTGAGCGATGGTCACGATCCGCGACCGATTCGGCCGGCGGCGGATTCCTGCCACGATCTTTGCGAACTCCCGGCCGCCCTTGATCCGCCCGGCGTGCGTGTTGAGGCCGCTCCACTTGCAGACCTCGAATGTGACGTTCCCGCCGGCGCGCGCGGCGATGGCTCGTCGGAGCGCGGCGTTCTCGTGCGTCCACTCCGCGTCGGGCGCGAAGGTGCCGTGGACGACGATACACACGAGCGCTGGCGCAGGAAGCGTGCATCGGTCCTGCTCGTCTCGGCTCATCTCTGACCGCTTGTCGAGCCCCAGCTCAGTCGTCATCATCGGTGTTCGAGGCCCGTTCGAATTGCGTTGTCGACGAGGGCATCCGCACGGCAAAGGATAAGCGCCGGTCGCAGCACAAGGATATCGCGCGGTTACACCCTGCTGCTCTCCAACTTCGTCGGCTCGCGGCGAGATGCCGGTCGGCAGGCGCCGTCGGGCTGTTCGTCGGCGAGGCGGAGTGGGCGGCGACGAAATCGACGAGAAGTTGCTGCAGCGCGACGGCGGCGCGTGCACCGTGAAGTACTCGAAATCCTGAGCATCCTGGCTGAAATAAAGAGGCTCTCGATGCCCCTGCGGCTATCGAACCGCTCGGCACGTGTCGTAAGCCGCAACCGTCTTGCCGCTCGACATGGTTAAGACCGCCATCGGACAAATCGACGGCAGCCCGGAGGGTACAGTAAAGGAGCCTTGTATGGTGACCGTTTGCGGTCATCGACAGGGTCGCCGTACCGCCCACCGTGAGGTCGCGGGACATCGTGCTGGACACTATCGTGATGCCATCATCACCCGGAGGCACAATCGGTCCCGGGGCAGCCCATTCTCCCTTCGACAGTCCTGATGAATCTTGGAACCCTCGGCAACGATGGCGTGCTACCGGCCGAGGAACCTGACCCACATCGTCTTCGACAACGCCAGCCTGCTCTCGCCCTTCATACGCTCCATCGGCGCGCCATTCGATCGGCGCGGCGGGCCCTTGCTCAGTCGATCCGAAGCGCGTCTGCCGGCTGAATCGAGGCGGCCCGGTTCGCTGGAATCGCGGCCGACATCATCGTCACGACCAACAGCACCAGGCTGACGGCGACGAGCACGACCGGATCGTTCAGATTGCCGATCGACCACTGGGCGACGACCTTGTTCAGCCCAACGCTCAATGCGAGACCCGCGAAGAGGCCCACGACAATGGCCAAGACCGCCGCCTGCACCGCAGCGCCTACGATGCGCCCGCGACCGGCACCGAGCGCCATACGGATGCCAAATTCTTTGAACCGGCACGACACCGAGTACGACACGACACTGTAGAGCCCGACTACTGCGAGCATCAGCGCAACAACCGCGAAGCCGAGCAACAGCAACGTCACGAACCGCTCACGGGCCCAACCCGCGTCTGCCAGCGCGTCTTCCGCTGTGCGTACCGCGTTCACTGGTTGATTGGGATCGACGGTCCGCACCGCCTCCCGAATCGACTGGGTCATCGAAAGTGGATCGTGACTCGTCCGCAGGATCACATTCAGGGCGTCGCTCAACATGAGCGTGTATGGCACGTAGATCGACGGCGCCGGCGGCTCGTGGAGACCGACATTGGGTGTGTCGCCGACCACGCCGATGATATCGAACCAGCCGTCGCTGCCGGGCGCCGCCAGCCTGAAATAGGTGGAAGATTTAATGTACCCGGGAATCAGAACTCGCCGTCCAGTCGCGGATTCGTCAGGCCAAAGCTCACGAGCCATCGTTTGGTTGACGACGGCGACGTGGGGCGCTCCGGCGCTCTCGGAATCTGACCACACGCGGCCTCGAATGAGCGGGATTTTCATCGTGGCAAAGTAGTGGGCGCTGATCCGTTGAAGGATCGGTGCCTCGTCTCCTGTCATGTCCCGTCCGGGAACATCGACCACCGACCGTTCGCCCGACCGAGGTGGTGTCGCGTAGGTGGCGAGCGCGACCGATTCCACTTGGGGCACGTCTGCAATGCGATTCCGTAAGCGCTCGTAGAACGTGAAGCGGTCGGCCCATTTCGTGAAGCTGTTCTCTGGAAGGTTGATCGAAGCGATGATCACATTGTGCGGATCGTAGCCAAGCGATGTCCGGTACAGACCCATCAGCACCCGGACGGCCGCGCCGGTGCCCGCGAGCAACAGCACCGTCAGCGCAATTTGAGCCGCGAGCAGCAGGTGATGCGCTCGCCGGCTTTCGACGCCGGCGGTCGTCCGGGCAGTCACCGTCAGGCGTGGGCGCGAAAACGACAAGGCCGGTGACAGTCCAAAAATCAGGGCCGACGCCATCGCCAGGCCCGCACTGAAGAGCAAGACTGGTGCACTGACGGGCACGGCCATGAGGTTCCCGACCGGAACCGAATTGGGGGGCAAGAGCCTGAGCAGAGCCGACAGGCCCCAGTAGCCCGCCGCAACGCCCAGCGCGGCGCCGTTGAATGCCAGGAGCAGCGATTCCACGAGGAGCTGCCTCATCAACCGTCCACGACTTGCCCCGATGGCGGTCCGCACGGCGAACTCATGCGCCCGCGACATCCCGCGCGCCAACAGCAGGATCGACACGTTCGCGCATGCCAGCAGGAGCAGCAACATAGACGCCGCGAAGATCAACAGGAGGGTCGGCACAAAGCCGGCCGCCCTTTGTGTCTCCACCAGGCTTCGTACGAGCGGACGCACCTCCTTCGGAAAGCGTTGCGGGGCCTCCTTGGCGAACTGGTCGAAGAGCGGCTGGAGTCGCTGTTCGGCCATGCGTGGAGTGACGCCCCGCTTGAGACGGGCCTGGACGCCCCATGCGAAGTTCGTATCGAACGTCAGATCAAGGGGAACGAGAATCTCCGGACCAGTGTAAAAGTATTGACGTGGCAGCACGCCAATCACGGTGTAGGGTTCGCGGTTTAAATTGAGGGTCTGCCCTACTGCCTCAGGCCGCCCGCCAAAGTGTCGCTGCCAGAACCGATAGGTGAGCACGACGACCCGTTGGGGCTGCTCGCCCGCCGGCCCGTCCGCCTCGTTGAAGACTCGTCCCAGGAGGGGCGGAACCCCGAGTACGTTCAAACCGTTTGCTGAAAAATACTGGGTGCGCACCGCTTCTGGGAGGCCCTGGCCGGTCAGCGTCATCTCCCAGGTGTTCCAGGCGAAGGCGCCGTCGAAGACTTCGCTGTGTTGAAGGGCGACGAGCCGTCGCGCCGTGACAGACAGACCACGCGGCTTGCCTTTGTCGTTCATGTCAAGCCTGACGATCCGATTGATGTCGGCGAATGGGAAGGGATTCAGTAGCGCCGCATTCACGATGCTGAACACGCCTGTAGCGGCGGCAATCCCGACTGCGAGGGAGACGACAGCCGTCGCGGCGAAACCGGGGCTCCGGCGGAAGGTCCGCAGCGCATATCGGAGATCTACGGCGAGGATGTCCAGCAAGAAGTGTCCTCCGCGGGGAGCGCGAAAGAAGACTACCACTCTGGAGTGATCAGCTACAGAACTACTGACTTTGACACCGGGTCCGTCGGTGATTTCAACAAAACATACGTCCCGGAACGGGGCGACGGCGGCTAGTCGCGCGGTTAGCATAACGTTCCGTCTCGGACTCTGCTCAACCCTTCCCCTTCGATAGTGACGCTCCGCTTTTTCTGCGGCCGCGCGAAAGTAGGCGGTGCGATGGGGCTGCTCGCGATCAGCAGGAACTTCATCTTGCCTTTCCTCGACAGCCTTGGCATCGTATTCCTCCGTGCCGACGCCTCATGAACTCGACGCGCTGCGACGCGAAGTCAACGCCATCCAATGGTGGCACGCCATCGACCTGGGCCACGGGGTCGTGACGCCCGGTCCCGATCCGACGCCAGCACGCGTACCGGAGCTGCAGATCCCCCGAGACCTGACCGGGCTGAGCGTCCTGGACATCGGCGCGTGGGACGGATTTTTCTCGTTCGAAGCCGAACGGCGCGGCGCGGCCCGCGTGCTGGCGACCGATTCCTTCTGTTGGGGGCAGGGGGGCTGGGGCACCAAGGCGGGCTTCGAGCTGGCGAGGCGCGCGCTGAATTCCCGCGTGGAGGATCTCACCATCGACCCGCTCGACCTCTCACCCGAGCGCGTCGGTAGGTTCGACCTCGTGCTCTTTCTCGGCGTGCTCTATCACATGCGCCATCCGCTCCTGGCCCTCGAGCGCGTCTTCAGCGTGACGCGCCGTCAGCTGATTCTGAACACACAGGTCGACTTCACGGCAATCGAGCGCCCAGCGATCGCGTTCTATCAGGGCCGAGAGCTCAACAACGACACGACGAACTGGAGTGGGCCCAACCCCGCGGCCGTCGTCGCCATGCTGCATGTCGCCGGCTTTCAGGACGTGAAAATCGTGTCACGATGGTCGGCGCGCGACACCTCCCTGCAGGACATGCAGGGTCCGCCGGTCCCGGGGCACATCACCGTTCATGCCTGGCGATAGCTCGCTGTGCTTAACTGTGGCCGCGTCGACCTGAGCATCTGTCGAGTGCGCATGTTTCGCGTCATTGTGGTCTTGGACAACCTACAACCTAATCTTCCTTCCACGGATTGGTCGCGAACACCGCGAGTTCTGGCCATAGCGTGCGGCGCGGCACCGCGAGCGCGGCGATGACCGTGGCCGCGATATCTTCGGCGTACAGCTTGTTCGGGTTGTTGCGGCCGGTCCGGCCGCCGAAGTTGGTTTGGACTTCCGACGGGCACACACACACGACACGGATCCCATGCGGCCGGAGCTCAGCCTGCCAGCATTGACTGATGCCACGCACCGCCCACTTGCTGCCAGCGTAGGCCGTGGCGCCAGCGCCGCCCTTCATCCCCGACGTCGAGGCGATGTTGATGACGTCGCCCTGGCCCTGGGCCTTCATGAGCGGCACCACCCGATTCGTGATGTCCACCAGGCCAAAGACGTTCGTGTCGAACATCTTCCGCATCGACCCGAGCTCGATCGCGCCGATCTCAGCGCGATAGGCGTAGCCGGCGTTGTTGACGAGCACGTCGATGCCGCCCATGCGCTCCAGGCAGGCGTCGACCGTCCGGACGTTGTCCGCTTCGACGGCCACGTCGGCGTGAAGACCGTGCGCGCCGGTCTTGCTCACGACCATCTGGATTCGCTGTTCGTCGCGCCCGGTGAACACGACGTCGTGTCCCGCCCTGCGCGCCAACTCGACGATGGCGGCGCCAATTCCCTGGCTGCCACCTGTGATCAGAAATCGTTGTGCCTGCATCTGTCGGTCTCCTCTATCAGTAGTTGAGGTCGCGCAGCGTTCGAAATCACGCGGCGCTATCTGGACATCACCGACGTCGGCGTCGTGCGATCGATGCGCGAGCTCCGGGGCCGGCGACGCTCGGCAAGGCTCGCTCAAGCTCGAGAGCCTCGGAGCGTCGATGCGCAGCGTCAGTCGACAACAATAGGTGACGTGCATACGCATGACTCTAGCAGCGCCGAGACCTGAGGATTCGAGCAACCTATGATCATCACCGTGAGGCCGATGCGGACGGACGAGGCACGCCGTTTTCTGGAGATTCATCACGACGCGGTCCGCGGTATCGCCGCGAAGGACTATCCGAACGCAGTCGTTGAAAAGTGGGCGCCGCTGCCCATCACGGACGCGATGCTCGGACGTTTTCTCGACAACCGAGATGGCGAGATCCGCCTGATGGCCGATGTGGACCGTCGAGCTGCGGGAATCGGCGCAATTGTGGTTGGCGAGTGTGAGCTCAGGGCGTGCTACGTTGCGCCCAACCGCCGTCCGCCGTGGCGTCGGCTCCGCCATCGTTGCAGAAATCGAACGGATAGCCCGCGCGCACGGCCTGGCGTACTTGGAGTTGGAGTCGTCTCTCACCGCGGAGTCGTTTTATGCGGCGTTGGGGTATCAGGCCGAGAAACGTGGCGAGCTTGCGATTGGTCCTGGAGTGCAAATGGCCGCGATCACGATGCGAAAGCGACTCGCGTAAACTTCGTCGCCGGTCCTTGATGTCGTGCCAGAGAAAGGTCTAGCAATGTCGCGCCCGTCTCGCGCAACGCGCGAGTTCAGGGACAGGCGGCGAGCAGCCGGGCGCTCAACGGTGAAATGGTGGGCCCTGCTGCCGACGACGATTGAGCGCAGCCCCCGAGGTGTGGACTGGCGTCGGAGTTCCGATGCGCGTAGCATTGCTGTGTGCGGATCACCCTTGATCTCCCAGAAGACATTGCCGCTCACCTGGCGGCACTGGGCGAGAACCTGTCCCGTGCGGCACTCGAAGCCTTTGCGTTGGAAGAGTACAGGGCTCAGAAGCTCACGACCGCCCAACTCCGGCGACTGCTTGGATACGACACCAGGACGCAAGTGCATGCCTTTCTGAAAGAGCACGGCGTGTACCTCCACTACACCCAGGACGATCTCGAGCACGATCGTCAAGCGGGCAACGCATTCCGGCGGTAGCCGCGCGTCGGCATGATCGTCATCGCCGATTCAACGCCACTGAACTACCTGAGGTCCCGTCCGCGGCAGAACACACCGGACGGCCTGCGTTTACTAAAGTTTCGATATTTTCTAAAGGAAACTGGAGCCGGCGACCCGACTTGAACGGGTGACCTGCTGATTACGAATCAGCTTGGACCCGAAATCCGTGGTGATCGCGTGCGCTCGGACGTGCGCATTTGCTGGAAATTCGTGCACCCGCGTGATCTCGGCCATCCGCCCGTGTTCTCCCGCCCGTCCACCATCCGTCCACCGACTTCGGCCCCGTGGAATCTCAACTGCTCTCACTGAGGACGTTCACCCCTGTCACGTGGAAGTGCTTCGCGGCCTGCAGCATATGGCGGTCGTTCGTGTAGACCTCCTCAAAGCCATGCTCCTCCGCACACGCCAGGTGTAGCGCGTCACCGGATCGGACGAAGACCGTGCTCGGAATGTCGAGCATCGCCGTACGGGCCTTTTCCAGCAGTTCAGACGTCACGCCGAACCACTGCCACACGCCATTCTTCTCATCGTCTTCGAACTCTTTCAGGATCGCCGTCATCTCTCGGCGCGTCACATGGTGTTCTCTGAGATGCCGTTTGAGGATCGATGCAAACTCCAGTCGGGCGAGCTCACACGATGCAAGACCGGCAGCGCCATAAGCCACTTCGCGGACTCGATCCGCGCCCGGCTCGTTCAGGTAGCACTTGGCGATGTACGCCGCGTCGAAGTAGATCACCGATCCTCACGCAGCTCGGACAGGTACACGGCGGAATCGACCGGAACCTTGGACCGCTTGCGTATGGTCGCCTCTCGATTTGGGAGGGGCCGGCCGGTGACTGATGCGTCAAACGGCTGAAGCGCCGCGACGCGGCGACCGCGATCGGTGACCACGATCGGACCTCGACTGGCGGCGTGGCGAACCCACCGCCCGGTCTTCAGGTGCAGTTCACGGATAGAGATCGTCTTCATGTGCACATTGTGTCACATTCCACTCAACCGGGCGAATGGACGCAAGGACGGCGCCCACAATCAGCTACCACCAAGCCGGAAACGGCGCCCCGCGAGGCGCTGAGACCTGGCCTTTGGCCAGGACTCCATGGAGTGGGCTGGCTAGATGCCCGGACTGAACTTCTCAGCCCCGCCGAAGCAGCTTGCGGTCGAAGAGCCACGTGCCCGCCACGAGCGCGGCGCCTGCCACGAGGCTGCCAGCGACTAGATACGCCACGTACGCCTCGCCGGCGGCGGCTGACCAGAGGGCGCGCATCGGCCAGTAGGTCGGCAAAACGCCGGCGAGGAACTGCGCCGGGAGAGGAAGGAAGAACGCGGCCACCGGGAAGAGCCCCACGCCGTTCATCAGTTTCACCACGGCGAACCCTGCCACTTTGTTAGGGGCGGCAACGGCAAGCACCAGTGCGACCAACGGCGCGGAAAGCCCGGCCACGCACGCGATCGCCACCAGAGCATTGAATGGCAGTGGAACAATTCCCGTGAGGGGATAACCAATGAGCGTCGACACTGTCCCAACGATGAGCGGCAGCGCGACCCGGTAGGCCAGATACTGTGACATCGAGAGCGGCGTGACGCGTAGCGCTGAGAGCGTGCGCGCATCCCGCTCGTCCAGCAGCAGAAAGCCGATGACCATGCCGACAGTTCCAGGCGCGGTCATCAGATACCCACCCATGATGAGCGGCCCGTACGGCGCGAGGTCGAGGCCCCTCGTCAGCAGTGCTGCCCTCACGCTGGGCAGGAGTACACGAAGCAGGAGTGCGAGCGCCAACGGAAGCAGGAGCACCCACCCCAGGAGCGGATCACGCCACAGCAACCGCGAGTCGGCGTACAAGAGTGCACGCCACGGCGCGGCCCTCATCGCCCGCCTGATGCGTGCGTGTCGCGCATCAACCGGCCGACCGCATGCCGTCCCCAGAGAAACGCCATCGCACTCCAGACCGCAGACCCGACGGCCCCGAAAGCCAGCATGGCCCGACTGGTCCCGCCGTAGCCCGCGCGGATCAGAGTCAACGCCGGCTCAATCGGGTGCAACAGGAACGGCGTCCGCGGTGCGAGACCGAAATGCGGCAAGAGCGGCAGGAGCAGCAGCGCGACGAAGGCCGACGCCGGGAGCAGCATGCCGTTCACCGATTCGTATCGAGTGGCGATGGCCGCACCGCAGCCTGTGTAGATCACGCCGATCGCGGCTGTCCCCGCCAGGATCGGGAGCCACGATCCGCCTGCACCGAATCCGACCCAGACGAGCAGGATCGTCTCGACGGCGGCGAGCGCGGTCAGCGTGATCGTTCGCGCGGCGACATAAGCGCCCGGCGTGAAGGGAGACACGGCCAGGGCTGTCAGCGTGCCCTCGTCCCGCTCCAAGAGCATCAGACCGGCCATGAAGAAGAACGTGGTGATTTGCAGGTTGCTCGCAATGATCGCGGGCACCCAGGCCCCCGCATCTGCACGCGCGGCCTCGGGTACAGCTAGGAGGAGGGCTCCGACCACCAGGACGACGAAGGCAGTCGTCCAATAGAACCCATTCCTCGCCTGCAGGACCATGTCCCAGCGAAGCGCCGTCAACAGCGCGCTCATGCGAGCCTCCGCCCCGTGAGCTCCACGAACACGTCCTCGAGCGTGGTCTCCATCGTGTGGATCGTCTCCACACTGCCGGCCCGAAGCAGATCCAAGAACTCCGGGTCGTCACCAACCGAGTCGAGGGCGAACTCGCGCGCCTCGCGCGCACCGCCTGACGTCGCTTCAACGCGCACGACACGCCGCCCGTGAGCCAGCCGCAGTGCCCTCGGAGCGTCCAACGCTGCAATTTGGCCGTCCACAAGAAACGCCACGCGGTCGCACAGCTCGTCCGCGGTCACCATGTCGTGGGTCGTGAGGAAGATCGTGGCGCCCGCCTCCCTCGTCTCGCGGATGACCTGCCGGATCCGGCGTGCCGTTACCGGGTCGAGGCCGGCCGTCGGCTCGTCCAGGAACAGGAGCTCGGGCCGGTGCAGCAGCGCGCGCGCAAGCGTGAGCCTGCCGCGCATACCCTTGGAGAACTCGCTGACGCGCTTGTTCGCATCGTCCTCCAGCCCCACGCGCGCGAGGAGCGTGTCCGGATCCTGGGTCTCTCCCCCGTGGAGCCCTGCGAAGAGGCGCAGGTTCTCTTTGGCTGTAAGTCGCAGGTAGTGGTTCGGAGCCTCGAACGCCACGCCGATCCTGCGGTAGTAGTTCTTGTCCCACGTCCGTAGATCTCGACCCAAGACTGTGATCGTGCCCTCATACCCATCCAGCAGGCGGATGAGCACGTTCTGCGTGGTACTTTTTCCGGCGCCGCTCGGGCCGAGGAACCCGAAGATCTCTCCGCACTGGACCGCAAAGGTGACGTTACGAACAGCGGCTCGGTCGGCACCTGGATAGGAGAAACGAAAGGAATCCGTTTGAATGACCGGAACCAGTGGCGTATCGCGCGCCGGGCCGTGCGCGACATCGTCGGCAGCCATCGTGGCATTCTCCTTCTGGCGCTGAGGACGAAGCACACCGCAGATGCGGCCCGTGGCGCGGTTTCCGACGCCATCCTACCAAACACCAGCGCACCGCGCCCACGCCACGGTTCAGTCACGACTCGCTCTGTGGCACAGTGATGGAATGGTGATCGAGCCGGACTCTCATCCGACAAGTCCCTTCCAGGAATTCTTCCGCACCGAGGCGGCCGGCGGAGCCTTGCTGATCCTCTGTGCCTGTACGGCACTGGTCCTCGCCAATTCTGCGTGGGCGGACGCTTATCACCGTTTGTGGACGACACCCTTGGCCATCGTCGGGGGCTCGCACAGCCTGTCGCTCACCCTCCACCAGTGGATCAATGACGGCCTGATGGCGGTCCTCTTTCTGCTGGTCGGCCTCGAGATCAAACGCGAGGCATTGGCCGGCGAGTTGGCGTCGTCGCGGCACGCGGCCCTGCCGATTGCGGCTGCCATCGGGGGCATGATCGTCCCGGCTTCGATCTACGCGCTGACGAGCGGCGGAGACATCGCGGCACGCGGGTGGGCGATCCCCATGGCGACCGACATCGCCTTCGCGCTCGGCGCGCTTTCCCTCATCGCCCCTCGCGCCCCGAGCGGACTCAAGATCTTCCTCGCGGCCTTGGCGATCGTGGACGATATGGGCGCCGTGCTGGTGATCGCTTTCTTCTATGCGACCCACATCGCATGGGGCGCCCTTGGAATCGCCGCGATCATCCTGCTGGGGCTCATCGCCCTCAACGTGTTTCGCGTCCGCCAGCTGACGCCCTACCTGCTGCTCGGCCTCGGGCTCTGGTTCTTCGTGCACGCGTCCGGGATACACGCCACCATCGCTGGCGTGTTACTCGCGTTTGCGGTTCCCACGAAAGCGCGCATCAACGCGGCCGAATTCTCGGCGAAGGCTCGCCGCTTGCTGGATCACTTCGACCGCACGGAGACAGGCGACCTGCTCGTCTTGACGAGCAAGGGCCAGCAGGAAGCGATCGTCGGACTCGAGCGTGCCAGCGAAGGAGTCACCGCTCCGCTCCTGACACTGGAGCACGCACTTCATGGGTTCTCCGCGTTTGTGGTGATGCCGCTCTTTGCGCTCTCGAACGCCGGAGTGCCTCTCAGCGGCTCGGCGGGAGGGCGCGTAACCCTAGCCGTGATCCTGGGCCTTGTGGTGGGGAAACCACTCGGGATTACCGCCGCCGCGATGGCCGCCGTTCGACTGCGGTTCGCCACGCTTCCCGAGGGCGTTAGTTGGACGGCGCTGCACGGATGCGCCTGGCTGGGCGGCGTCGGCTTCACGATGTCGCTCTTTATCGCGACGCTCGCCTTCGAAGGTACGGCCTTGCTCGACGCCTCCAAAGTCGGGATTCTCACGGGCTCGATCGCGGCCGGCATCATCGGCGCCATCATGCTGCACCGCGGAACCGGTGCAAAGGAACGATAGGCGACTAGCCGAGAATATGGCGCATCAGCTCGGTCTCGGCAAATGGATCAACGACCGTGCGGATCCGGGAGGCATGTGGCAGGAAGATCACCTCGAACCTCTGTGTCGACAGTTCGCGGGCCAAGCGCTGCTCGGGACTCTCGAAGAACCGATTCATGGACCCGCAGATCACGACCGTCGCACCAGCCGGCAGCAGGGGAGCAACGTGCGGTGCGCTGAAGCCATCTATGACGATGATTCGAGGCTCCAGCGGGAGTGCGCGAACCAGCGCGCGGATCTCCGGCATGTCGACGCTCGGATCCGGCCAAGCGACTGGGTCGTCGATCGGCTCTTCGTGCGCGTGGGCGCGCGCACGCACCGTCGGACGCTCGGGCGATGGCACGATGATCGCCAGGTCGCAATGAGCGCCCGTTGCGATGGTCTGCGCCACTTGGAGCGCGCGCTGTGTTTCTTCAGGTGTTGTCGCCCTGGCGAACACGCGGCGGTCGAGCACGGCCATGGACTCACTTGTGTTGAACTGCGCTCACACTACTGATCGCTCAACGGAACCACTTGCACCGCGGCATCTGGGACCGCGCCGAGAAACCTGTCGAGTGTGGATCCGCGCCAGAGCAATTCCCATCGAGACCTCGCACTCTGTCCAAAAATGACGTGGGTCACCCCTTCGCGTTGAGCGAACGCGACCAGGCCGTCAGCCGGCCGATCGGCCCGAACTCGCACGACGGTTGCCCCCAGACTTTCTGCTAGGCGAATGTTCTGTTGCAGCGCATCAGAATCGACGGGGTTCATTCGGTCCGGCTTCTCCCGTGGCGTTTCAACATACACCGCGTACCATTTCGACCCAAGCCTCCCGGCGATGCGGGCGCCGGTCCTAATCACGCGCGGAGCGATGGCGTTGGAGCTCATGCACACCATCACGCGCTCCGGAATCAACGCCGGCTCGAGCCCCTCCCTGGCACGGTAGCTCGCGGCTTTTTCGCCCACTTCGTCAGCCACTGCGCGCAACGCCAACTCACGCAGCGTCGACAGATTGCCCTTGCGGAAGAAGTTCGAGAGGGCTTGCTCAACCTTCTCTGGCCGATAGATCTTTCCCTCGCGCAGCCTGTTGCGGAGCTCCTCAACGGTGACATCGACGTTGATTACTTCGTCGGCTCGACGAAGGAATGTGTCAGGAACCGTTTCTCGCACCCGCACGCCGGTCGCCCTAGCGACCGCGTCGTTGAGTGTCTCGAGATGCTGGATGTTCACAGCCGTCATCACATGGATGCCGGTTTCGAGGAGCTCGAGGACATCTTCGTGCCGCTTCGCATGCCGACTGCCCGGCACATTCGTGTGGGCGAGTTCGTCAACCACGCACACTTGTGGTTTCCGACGGACGATGGCGTCAACGTCCATCTCTTCCATGGTGACACCCCGATACTCAATCTTTCGCCGCGGAATGACCTCCAGATCCTTGAGCTGTGCCTCGGTATCACGACGACCATACGTCTCGACCATCCCGACGACGACGTCAAGGCCCCGCGATCGAAGGGCATGCGCCTCCTGCAGCATCTCGTATGTCTTGCCCACGCCTGGTGCCGCGCCAACGTAGATGCGCAGGCGCGCGCGATCCTGCTCCTTGATACGCGCCAGCAATGCGTCAGCCGTGGGTCGTTGTTCAGGCATCGGGGACTAGACTCCCATTGCTCCCTACGCGAGACCGACTGCGACCAGCACGATATCGATCGCTTTGATTCCGACAAACGGAAGGACAATGCCGCCCAGACCATAGATCAACATGTTGCGCCGCAAGATGGCCGCCGCGCCGAGCGGCTTGTAGGCGATCCCCTTCAACGCGAGCGGAATCAGCGCGATGATGATGACGGCATTGAAGATCACCGCCGAGAGAATCGCCGACTCGGGCGTCGCCAGCCGCATCACGTTCAGCACCGCGAGCTGCGGAAACGCCAGGATGAACATCGCCGGAATGATGGCGAAGTACTTCGCCACGTCATTCGCAATCGAGAACGTCGTCAAGGCGCCGCGCGTCATCAGCAACTGTTTGCCGATTTCCACGATCTCGATGAGCTTGGTCGGATTCGAGTCGAGGTCCACCATGTTGCCCGCCTCTTTCGCAGCGGTCGTCCCCGTGTTCATCGCGACACCGACATCGGCCTGCGCGAGTGCAGGGGCATCGTTCGTGCCGTCTCCGGTCATCGCGACGAGTTTCCCCTCGGCTTGTTCGCGCTTGATCAGGGCCATCTTGTCTTCGGGTGTGGCTTGTGCGAGAAAATCGTCCACCCCGGCTTCGTTGGCAATCGACGCGGCGGTCAGCGGGTTATCGCCGGTGATCATGACAGTCTTGATCCCCATGGCGCGCAGATGGGCGAATCGCTGCTGCATGCCCCCCTTCACGATGTCCTTGAGGTAGACGACACCAAGAGGGCGCATGCGCTCCGCGACGACGAGCGGCGTGCCTCCGGCGCGTGCGATCCGATCGACGATGGCTTGCAGCTCCGATGAGACGGTGCCGCCGTTCGCCTTCACATAGGCGGCGATCGAATCCGCCGCGCCTTTGCGAATCTCACGGCCATCGAGGTCGATGCCGGACATGCGCGTTTGCGCGCTGAAGGGAACGAACACGGCGTCCTTGTCCGACAGTTCGCGCCCTCGAATGTGGTACTTCTCCTTCGCCAGCACGACGATCGACCGGCCTTCGGGCGTTTCATCAGCGAGCGACGCCAACTGGGCCGCGTCGGCCAGCTCGCCTTCCGTGATGCCGGACAACGCCACGAACTCCGTCGCCTGCCGGTTTCCCAGCGTGATGGTGCCCGTCTTGTCGAGGAGGAGCGTGTTGACGTCTCCGGCCGCCTCGACGGCGCGGCCGGACATGGCCAGGACGTTGTGCTGGACCAACCGGTCCATCCCGGCGATGCCGATTGCCGAGATCAATGCGCCGATCGTCGTCGGAATCAGGCACACCAGCAGCGCGATCAGAACCGGAATCGGGATAGTCGTTCCGGCATAGAGCGCGAACGGCTGCAGCGTCACGACCACGAGCAGAAACACGAGCGTCAGCACCGCAAGGAGGATGTTGAGCGCGATTTCGTTCGGCGTCTTCTGGCGCTCAGCGCCCTCGACGAGAGCGATCATCCGGTCCAGGAAGCTGTGACCCGGATCGGACGTCACCCGAATCTTGATCCAGTCGGAGATGACACGGGTGCCGCCCGTGACGGCCGATCGGTCACCGCCGGACTCGCGGATGACCGGTGCCGACTCGTCCGGTGATGGCCGACTCGTCCACCGATGCGACGCCCTCGATGATGTCACCGTCAGCCGGAATGAATTCGCCGGCGTGCACCATGACGACGTCGTTCTTGCGGAGACTCGCTGCCGGCACCTTTTCCATCTGGCTGCCGGCCGTCACGCGATTCGCCACCGTCTCGGTCCGCGTCTTTCGAAGTGTGTCAGCCTGCGCTTTCCCGCGGCCCTCTGCCATCGCTTCGGCGAAATTGGCGAACAGGACCGTAAACCAGAGCCAGAAGGCGACCTGCCCAGTGAAGAGCGAGTCGACCGCCTCCAGAGGCCAGTTCCTGGACGAAGATGATCGTCGTCAGGAGACTGCCGGCCTCCACGATGAACATCACCGGGTTCTTGACTTGAATCCGCGGATCGAGCTTCCGGAACGAATCCGCGATCGCCTGACGGACGATGCCCGGATCCCAAATCGAAATGGTGTGTGCGCGTTCAGACATGTTAAGTCTTCCTGGCTAACGGCCCGTGGCCGGCTTGGGCGCCCCGAGCGTCTCGTCGAGGGCAAGATTCAGTTCCAGCACATTGACGCGTGCCCGGCCCAGAAACCCGAACGTCGGAGGCTCGGTGTGGGCCTGAATAAGATCGCGGATGCGGTCGACGGACACCGCCGCTGGCCGACGCCACCCGAGCGGCCTGCAGTTCCGCGGCAGCCGGCGGGATGTGCGGATCCATGCCGGCACCGCTGGCCGTGATCATCTCGGACGGGACCTGTCGCGGCGGTCACGCCTTCTTCCTTCGTCACCGCGTCCAGCCGTTCCTTCACCGCCTTGATCTGATCCGGACTCGACGTCGCGTTGTTGCTCCCGCCGGTCGACGCGGCGTTGTAGTCAACCGCCGAGGGCCGCGGATGGAAGTAACCGGGTTTCGTGAACGCTTGCGCGATCAGTCGCGACCCGACGATCGTGCCGTCGGCGCGACGAATCAGGCTGCCTTCCGTCTGAACGGGAAACGCCACGCGGCCAACGCCCCAGAGCACGACGTGGTAGATGCCGCCGAAGGCGATCATCGTCACGATCGTAAACAGAATCGCCTTGCTTCAGTTCCTTGAACATGGTTCCCTCTTAACGCGCGAGGTACTCGGCAATCGGCCCGAGCACCGCGACCGGCATGAACATCAGGAGGCCGAGGACGAGAACCACGGCCCACAGCGTGAATCCGTACGTCGCGCTGTCCGCGCGGAGCGATCCCGCGGTTTCAGGCGCTGCCGGCTTGGCCGACAACGAACCCGCGAGCGCCAGCGGCGCGATGATCGGGATGTAGCGGGCCAGCAGCATCACCAGGCCCGTTGAGATGTTCCAGAACGGTGTGTTGTCGCCGAGTCCTTCGAACCCGGACCCGTTGTTGGCCGTGGCCGACGAGAACTCGTAGAGCATCTCCGAGAACCCGTGCGGGCCAGGGTTATGGAGCCACGCGAGTGCCGTGTCCGGATGTGCGGTGGTCGCCCAGATGTAACAGGCGATCGCCGTCCCGACCAGAATCGACAACGGATGCCAGAGCAGCGCCAGGCTCGCCAGTTTCATTTCCTTGGCCTCGACCTTCTTGCCGAGGAACTCCGGGGTCCGCCCAATCATCATGCCGGCGACGAACACCGCCACGATGATGAAGATGAACATGTTGATGAAGCCGACGCCGACGCCGCCGAAGATGTTGTTGAGCCACATCCCGATCATCGGCATCAGGCCCGCGAGCGGCGTCAGCGAGTCATGCATGGCGTTGACCGAGCCGTTCGACGTCACCGTCGTGCTCACGGCCCAGAGGGCGGACAAGCCCGCGCCGAAGCGGACTTCCTTGCCCTCCATCGACCCGGTCAATTGATGCACCCCCATGGCGCTTATCGCCGTGCTTCCGCCCGATTCCTGCGCGACGGCGAACGACACCATCGGGATGTAGACCGCCAGCATGACCACGAAGACCGTGACGGCGAGACGACGCCGTTTCACAATGTGGCCCAGCATCCAGACCATGCCCATCGGGATGACAAGAATCGACCACGTCTCCGCCAGGTTGGAGATCGGCGTCGAGTTCTCGTACGGGTGCGATGAGTTCGGCCCGAAGTACCCACCACCGTTCGTGCCCAACTGCTTGATGGACACCATCGGGGCCACCACCCCGCGCGCGATCGTCTGCTCTTTCCCTTCGACGGTCGTCGCCTTCGCCGCACCTTGGAACGTCATCGGCGAGCCCTGCCACATGAGCACGACTCCCACGAGCAGCGCCAGCGGCAGCAGTATCCGGACGTTGGCACGGACCAGATCGAGGTAGAAATTGCCAATCTGTTTCGTCCGGTTGCCGGCCAGCGCTCGAATGAGCGCGGCGCACGCCGCCATGCCTGTCGCGGCGGTCACGAACTGCAGAAACGTCATGGCGAACATCTGCGAGAAGTACGACAGCCCGGTCTCGCCGCTGTAGTGCTGCAGGTTGGTGTTCGACGTGAAGCTCGAGATCGTATTGAACGCGAGCGTTGGCTCCATGTTCGCAATGCCGTCAGGATTGAGCGGCAGATACTGCTGCAGCGTGACGATCGTCCACGTCGCCAGCCACATGAACACGTTCGAGATGAGCAGCGACACGGAGTATTGCTTCCAGTCCTGCTCTGCCTTCGGATCGACGCCGGTCAGGCGAAGGACCAGCCGCTCGATTGGAAGGAAGACGGGATCCAGGATGGTGCGCCCTCCCGTGAACACCTTCGCCATGTACCGCCCGAGCGGCATGCTGGTGACGATCAGGAACAGAATCGTGAAACCGACGGCAATGTATTCGGTGCCCATAAGACCCTCAGAACCGCTCCGGTCGCAGCATGGCGTACACCAGGTACCCGAACGCCGCGATGCTTAGTAACAAAGACAACACACTCATGGTTTCACCTACACACGGTCACACAGGATGACGAAGCCGAGCATGGCCGCGAACGTCACGAGCCCCAAGACCACCATTCCAAATGCGAGCAGCACGTCAGACCTCCTACCAAGCGCCTTGCTTGTTTCCGAACCACCACACGCCACCGATGAGCGCCGTGTTCTGATATCCACGCAGGTCCGCCGCCCCGAGGGGCCCGGTAAAGAACGGCTTGTTCGACCAGTCGCGACGGAATTCACCGCGTACCAGGAAACCCTCGGCCAGCTTGTACTCGGCGGTTACCGTCCCTTCGTGCAGCACCTGGGCGATCCCGCCGAACAGGCCGTCGTCATCGAGCCGTTCGTATCGCACGCCCAGAGCGCCCGCGCTCGTGAGCTGGTATCGCGCGTAGGCACCGATGCCCTTGAGCGCAAGGGAGGGATCGTTCTGGTGGACCTGGTTGGTCGTGTAGTTCACATCGAGCGCGAGCGACAACGCAGAGGTCGGCGCCAGGGCGATGTTGGTATCGAACACCTTGAAGAACCCGTTGGGGCCATCGGGCTGGCCGCCGTCGGGCTGTTCCTGGCCCGCGTAGTAGTTCACGACCCAAGTCACCTGTTGCGTCGGCTTCAGGATCGCCGCCACATGATTCGACTTGAAGTTGTTGAAGTCCTCCGTCTCCTGGATGCCGTTGGACACCATGTAGAGCAGTGACACCTTGTCGTTGACCGGCAGGGTGACTCGCACGCCGGAGTGATAGAAGGGCAAAAAGTTGAACAGATACGCCCGCGAAAACGCCTGATTGTCCTTTGCGTAGTTCGTCTCGTAGCCGAGCATCGACGCATACTTGCCGAAGTCCACCTGGAGACCGTTGGCGCCGACCGGGAACACGTACGAACCGTACATCTGCCAGATATTCCGATATGTCTCCGGCCTCGGCTCGTTCGCTGCGCCACCCTGGACGGTGTCGGTCGCCATCCCGAACTGCAGGTCGACACGCCCGCCATATCGTCGCCCCGCGGCGACGTCAGGGGCTGAGTCTATGACGAGGGCGCCCTGCTGGAGACTGAAGCTGTTGCTCCGAGTATCGTAGGCACGGAGTTGGAGCACCCGATCCGGCGGTCGATTCCCGTTGAACTCGTAGTAGCCCTCGATCGTGACTCCGAACTTCACATTCTTGAGAAGGTCTGATTCCGCCGGAGGGTTGGCCTGAGCGGCGGCCGGCTCCTGCGGCTTGCCGTCGTCCGGAGTTCCCGTGGCGGGTTGCGCGCTAGCGAATCCTGCGAGGCCGAGCACCAACGCGCCGACGGAGAGAAATCGCCCGAAGAGCGGCGTGTAAGCTGGCTGATTCTGATGCTGCGCCAAGATCTTGCGTGAGAGGTTCATGACTCTGAGCTCCTTGATTCCACGATAGGCCGTTCAAACTGAGAAGGGCCCAAGAAGTTCCCAATAAGTGCCTAACAAGCGACCGCCGATGCCTGTGCGACCATGCGTGCCGCTCCGACTTGCGCAAACACAACCGGATAGCCCTTGGCGAAGAGGCGGCTGACCAGCCGCTCCTCTGTGGTTGGCCACCACACTCGTCGCCGGCCGCCGACGACGAGGAGGGAGGACCGACCGAGCATCTGGTGGACGACGTCGTCATACCGTTGACACACGCACAAAAGCACGGTGACGTGCACGCCGACATTAGCGGCCAGTGCTCGGTGCTTGTCGATGAGGCCGCCGCCCTCGTCGCTCGTCGGATCGAGGGGCACCGAAAACGACTTGAGTCTCGGCACCAGGAGGACGACGCGGGCATCGAGACCTTCAGTCAACCGCTTCGCAGTCGTGAGCGCGCACCCCGTACCCTCCACCGTCGTCGCGAGTACGTGAACTGTGAGGCGACCACCCTCCGGGGTCGCGAATCGACCGCTCATGAAGACAGCATAGGAAGGGCCGCCTGAAGTCGGACCAAAAAGTGCCTGAAAAGTCCCTGAGAGTGGCCGAGGGGAAGAACCTCGGACCTGCGGCGGATTTTCGGCACCGAGCGTACGCGTGGTCGCGGCCCGCGCGAGCTCACAGGTTCGCCTCGCCAGCCCCAGACTTCGGGCGACGGGCGACTTCCAAAACGTCGCAGATTCGCTGTAGGTGGTCGCGCCCGACGAGTTCCTGCTCCCAGGCCGCACGCCGTGACAACAGATCTGCCATTCCGCTCCCACAGGCCGGAATGAGCAAATCGCAGGCCTCGAATGGACGAAGAAACCGTTGGCGTCCGCGTTCATCGACCCACTGCCTGGGCCACACTTGTGCTGGCTCGCCCCGATTCAGGCCTTCGGCCTTCAGAATTCGGCGAATCTCACGGTGATCGACGTCTCCCTCTTCAAAGACGGCCAGTGTCAGATCGTCCGGATGGTGCTTGGCCATCCACTCTTGGACGCGAACCATGACGCAGGCGGCACAGATGCCGTACGGCCCGCTCACCGTCTCGGCGAACCGACGCTCCCGATTGAGCGCCTCATAATCATCGAGACGCACTGAACACGAGAAGCCTCCGAGAACGTGCTGTTGCGTCACCCTCGCGAGCGACGCCAACAGCCGGCTCCGTCGAGCCTCGTTGTCGACCCAGCCAGTGCTGAATCCTCCGCTGCCACGAACGAACTGTTGTCCGTTGAACGACGACAGGCCCTCCGCGCGAAGCGCCCTCGGCCAACGTTCATCGAGAAACCGCCACCGCGCTTTCGATGCCACATAACCCGCAACAGTGAATACGCGTTCGCCAGACTGATGCGCTTCGAAGTACCCGATACAAATGGCCATCGTGTGTTTCTGTAGATCGTGGGTTGGCCAATATGCGGATGCCAGAAGTCCTGTTGGCCAGTTTGGGTTTCGAATCATGTGTCCCGAGGCTCAGAGCATAGAGACGACCGCCTGAATTGGGCCCAAGAAGTCCCTAAGAAACTGCTGAAGCCGGGCTCAGGCTTTCTTCATGCACTCTTCAGCGCATCTTCCGGCGCTGTTTTCTACGCTCTTGAAGGGGGATCCGGTGGAACAGCACGATCTGACATTCGTAATTCCAACGTACCGGCTGCGGGACGTGGGAGAGAGCGTTGAGAAGTACGACGAGCACTTCTGGAGGAACGGTCACTCCGTGGCGATCATGGTGTTCGATGACTCGAGTCCTGCGAATCAGGAGAAGTACTTCCATGTGTTGGAGCACACGCACACTCACAACCCCGTCTTCTACGTCGGGCCCCGCGAGAAAGAACAGTTCATCGCATACCTCACTCCGCGACGCGCGGCTCGATGGACTCGTCAGGAACCTGTTCCGCCCGAGTTATGGAGGGAATCGCAACTGTGCGCTGATGTACACGCTAGGTGGACTGATGGTCAGCGCCGATGACGACATGCGGCCCTTCGCGTTGATGGAAGGCAGCCCTGAGTCGCTCCAGATCGACGAGGTCTGTCGTGGGCGGCTGCACAAAGCCGGCACCGGCCATGCCGTCCACAAATCATTCGACATTCTGGCTGCATTCAAGGACGTTCTCGGCAAACCTGTCTCCGCGATCCCCGACAACTACGACCGCGGCGAGCTGCTCGTCGATACCGCCATGGACCTCGAGACCAACGCCACAAAAGGTGTGTCGGTCGAAAATTCGCTGATGCTCACGCACGGATCGGTCGCGGAGAGCTCGATCGTCAAGATGGGACAGACCTTTCGGTCCGGCACGAACGACATCGACGCGATCGACTTTGTCGACATGTTCCTCGCCGACGAGGGGCAGACGGATCCTGACGCGGTGAACGACCTCTACGTGCTCGTCAATTTCCGACCAGTGGTGACGAACCGGAACTGGCGGATGGACTGCGGTGTGGCAGGGTACGACAACACCTTTGGGCTACCGCCATTCTTCCCGACGCGTCTCCGCTTTGAGGACTACATCTACCGCTTCTGGGTCCAGCAGGGGGGCATCGTGGCGGCGCATGTCGATGCCGCACAGCATCACACGCGAAGCGGCTACATGCGCAACCCGCCGGCGGCGGAAATCTTCAACGAAGAGGTTTCGAACCTGATTAAACGGAAGATCAAGGCCAGCGTCACGCGCCTCGACGAGTTGAGTGTGGCGTTCGACTACAACGGCGAGGTGACTGCCGCGGACGCGCAGGAGGTCCTCGAGAAGATCGTCAGCCTGCATACACGAGCACTCGCCGCGGTCGCACGGGCGACAACGCCCGAACGCACAGACGCGCTCCGGCTGTTCGCCGCCAACCTGCACAAAGCGTTCTACGGCTTCGAGCCCGACTTCTTCCAGCAGAACCTCGTTCGCATCATTGACGACGTGATCAGCGTCATCAAAGGCTCCATTGAGCTGTGGCCGACCCTGGTGGAGATCAGCTACTTCCAGAAGGACCGCCGCGGGCTCCCCCAGCTCCGGGTGCAGAACCAGAGAGCGTGAGATCGGGAGGTCGCCCTATGAGCACGACATCGATCGCCCAAGGCTTGGTGGTGCTGCTTCGCAACACGAACGCCGCAACGCTACGTAGCAGCCTGCTGCAGTGGTCGCTTCAAGACGTCGGGGATGCGCTGGTCCAACTTCCGGTCGCTGACCAAGCCCGCGTGTTGCGGATCCTGCCTACCCGCGCCGCCGTGGCGGTTTTTGAGTATCTCTCGACGCCCAAGCAACGCGCCCTCATTCCGGCGATGTCATCGGATGATCTGGCGGTCCTGCTGAACGACATGGCGCCGGACGACCGCACCCTCTTTCTGAGCGAGTTGCCGACACACGCCACCCACGAGCTCTTGACACTCCTCAGCGACGAAGAGCGAGCGCAGGCGGAGAAGTTACTGGCGTTTCCGGCGGAGTCCGTGGGTCGGTTGATGACGCCGGACTATGTCGCCATCCGGGCACACTGGGTCACCCAAGACGCGCTCGAACACATCCGCGCGCACGGTCGCGATTCGGAAACGCTCGACGTCCTCTATGTCGTCGACGACCACGGGACACTCATCGACGACATTCGAGTGCGTGAGTTGCTTCTGGTTCCCGTAACCACCCCAATCGCCGACCTGATGAACCGCCGTTTCGCGGCCCTGCGGATAACCGATGATCAGCGAGCAGCGGTCCAGATGTTTCGTCGCGAAGATCGCACGGCGTTACCGGTCATCGATGAATACGGCTTCCTGATCGGCATTGTCACCGTCGACGATGTCCTGGACGCGGCCCAGGAGATGGCCACACGCGACCTGCAGCGGTTCGGTGCACTGTTCGTCCCGTTGATCATTTCGAGCGGTGGCAACTCGGGCTCGCAGGCCTCGACGTTGGTGATCCGAGCGCTGGCCCTCGGAGAGATTACGCTGCGGGACTGGTGGAAGGTGGCCCGCCGTGAACTCGTCTCGGGCCTGGCGCTCGGGGGAATGCTGGGGGCGATCGGATTCCTCCGCATCGCAGGGTGGTCCTTGTTTACGAATCTGTACGGGCCTCACTGGCTACTGGTGGCAGTGACCGTTGGGGTGGCGCTGGTTGGAGTCGTGCTCTGGGGCGCCCTGGTGGGATCAATGTTACCCTTCGGCCTCCGCCGGCTGGGATTCGATCCAGCGACCTCGTCGGCTCCATTCGTGGCGACGCTGGTGGACGTGACGGGCCTGGTCATCTATTTTTCGGTCGGCGTACTGATACTGCGGGGAACCCTGCTCTGATGTCGAGTCAGAGACTCATCACCAATTCGTCTGATTGTCGCACTGATCGATTCTACTGGCTGGTCGCCTTCGACACCCACGCCTTGGCTACCAGTCGATAGGCGAAGCCAGCTCGCGACGACGTGGTACGTCGTTACCTCGACCGGCCTCGCGCCGATTCGCCAAATGGTCCCGCCAGCGGGCGGTTTGGAGTTGTCGGCGATGCTGCTGCTGTTCGCCCGACCGTCCTTGGAGCGCCGGCTGTGGATGTTGCATTCACGTCGATGAACACCACGCGGTGGCCCTCGCGTTCGAGCGCTCGTGCGAGACGCTCGTCTCGTGTCCGGTGCCACCGCCCTCGGCGGCCGGCCAGAACGACGTGCGCCCGTTCGACCAGCATTCGGGCAAACATCTGCCGCGCCTCACGGCACGTGCAGACGTGGACCGTCGTACCTACGTCCCCGCCAAGCGCCAACGCGCGATACGGCTCGGCGACTTGCCGCAGGTCGTGACCGCACCTGTCCAACTCCGTGCGGTACGGCACCACGTGCGGTACGAGCACCACAATCGATGCGCGTTCGGAAAGCGCGAGCCACTGGGCAGCCTGCAGCGCCATCCTCGTACCCACTTCGCTCGTCGGGATGACATAGACCTGGCGGGGAGAGGTGACGTGGCTCCACGGAGCATTCTTGAGACCCATGGCTCCAGCATAGGAACCGAAACCCAAAATGGGGCTTAGAAAGGCCTGAAGAATTCCTGAAACGGGTAGGGGAGCCGTCTTAAGTCACTTCTCAGGGACTCTTCAGCCCCTAACAAGGGACCGCTTGCGATCATGAAGGCATGAACACCATCACCACGCTCTGCGATGGCTCACCCTTCCAGACATCCGCCGTGTCCAGGGACTGCGATAGCTCGCGATGGAATGTGTATGTCGTCGCGACAAGTTCACAGCGACGGCGCTTGCACTGAAATTAGCGGGTACGCTGGCGCGGGAACATCGTGGAGAAGTCACCGTGCTGGTATCACCGCCAGAGAGCATCACCGTCAGTTCGGCACGGGCGCATGTCTACGACCTGCCGCTTGAGACCCAGCTGATCTCCAGAGAGCCACGCCAGAGCAGGTTCGACGTCTCATTGCAGGAACGAAGGCCTACGCCAAGATCCTGGTGACGCCGGCTGACGACGCGCGCACCCTCGCCCGTGTGCAGCCAACGTCGGCGAGAGTGGTCCTCACCGGCCCGGTTTATCCTGTCTTCGAGACACGCGAGCTGCGTCTCGCACGTAGACTCACGCGGTTGGGATTCGAGGTAATCTTCCTGCCACACCCGGATGAGCGTTCGTCGCCATCGATCGACCGCGCCACGACGCGAGGAGGTCGGAGAGTGCCGCCCCTAGATCAGCTCGGAGTTCCCGAGTCACCCGTCGCAAACCGATAGCCTACCCAGGGCTCGCTCATCAGGTACCGCGGACTAGCAGGATCCGGTTCGATCTTCTTTCTGAGCTGGGCCACGAGTGTCCACAGGTGTTCTGTCTGCTCCACCGCGTTCGGCCCCCAGATAACCTTCAGGATGGCACGATGCGTCAGCACGCGATCATGATTGCGCGCGAGCAGCGATAAGAGCTCGAATTCTTTCGGCGTCAGCCGGATTTCTGTCTCGTTCCGGAGCACTCGCCGCCGGTCATAGTCAATCGTCAGGTCGCCGGCGCGAAAGTGACCGCTCTCCGCCTGGTCTTCCGAGACGACCCGACGCAGCGCCACTCGAATGCGCGCTAGCAGTTCTTCCGGACCGAACGGCTTGGTCACGTAGTCGTCTGCACCAAGATCGAGCGCGTTGACTTTGTCTGCCTCAGCGCCGCGCGCCGAGAGGACGACGATCGGCACGTTTGACGTCGCCCGAATCCGCCGGCAGACTTCCGTGCCTTCAAGATCGGGCAATCCCAGATCAAGAACGATCAAATCCGGGGTCCGTTCGGCAAAACTCTTGAGCGCGGCGGCGCCAGTGCCAGCAATCTCCACCTCGTAGCCGCGCGCACGCAAGAGGGGGCCCACCGCTCGTTGGATCCCCACTTCATCATCGACGAGTAAGATACGAGGCTGTTGGGTCATGGCTCGGGCGAAGCTGCGAATTCCGGTTCCTTCACCGCTGCCGGAACCACGATGGTGAACTGCGCCCCACCGCCCGGACAATTCTCCGCCCAAACACGACCTTGTTCGACGGCCAACAATCCCCGCGCGATCCAGAGGCCCATGCCGGTGCCTGACGCACGCGCTTTCGCTGCTTCGCCTCGGTAGAATCGTTCGAACAAACGCGGCAGGTCGGCGGCCGCGATGCCTGGGCCGTGATCACGTACCTGGATCACCAGGCCCTCGTCGTTCACCCGGCAACAGACGTCGATCGGCGAGTCCGGTGGCGCGTATTGCGCGGCGTTCTCCAGGAGGTGTGCGAGGGCTGTGGCCGTCACTCGCGGGTCAATGCGTACGGGGACGTCCGAGTCGATACTCACGCCGAGCTTGTGTTGCTGAAGCATCTGTTCCACTTGGTCGCGTGCGGCCGCTACGATCTCCGACGGATGCACCCAGCGAGCCTCTCTGGAAATCGCGCCCGCATCGATGCGCGCCATCTCCAAGACGTTTTCAAACAGACGGGTCAGGCGCTCGACCTCGCCAAGGATCACGTCCCCCTGCTCCAAGCGATCCTCTGCCGTCAGCGAGGACGCCTTGATGTTGGTCGCCGCCACCCGAATCGACGTCAGCGGCGTGCGAAGATCGTGGCCCAGCGACGCCAGCAACGCAGTCTTCAACGCTTCGCTCTGGCGCGTCAACTCTCCTGCTTTGCGCTCTTCAAGAAACTGCGCACGCTCGATCGCGATGGCCACGACACCACCGAGGGCGTCGAGTGTGCCGGCTTCGATCGGCCGTCCCGCAGCCGCAAGAAGACCGATCGGCTTCGTACCTACCCTTAGCGGCACGAGCCGAATCGTGCAGTCCTCGATGGTCATCGTCCGGTGGCCGGCATAGGTCCGGGCGTAGGCATCGAATTCAAGGGAGGTTTGAGCCACGGCAAAGGCGTTGGCGAGTTCGCGTTTGTCGAGATTGATTGACCGGGCTCCCCCTTCGAAGACGTCCCAATCGGTCGATCGCGGTAGCGCAATAGCGACAAATTCCAGGTCGAAGCGACGAGCGATCGACCGCGCCAGGATCGAAATCGCCTCGCGACTGTCGGTCATCACCAGTACATCGCGACTCAAGTCGAACAGGCGCGCGAGTTCGTCCCGTCTGCCGACCGCCTCCTGCGTGCGTGCGCGAGCCACGACCGACAGGTTGCTGGCGACGAGGCTCACCGCCAAGAACGCGAACAACGCCACCCAATTCTGCGGGTCTGCGATCGTCCATGTGCCAACCGGGGGCAAGAAGAAGAAGTTGAAAGACAGCATCGCAACAAGTGATGTCACGGCCGCGATCCAGAAGCGCGAAGTGGTCGCGACCACCAGGACGACCATCAAGAATGTGGTCGAAACGATTGCGGCGTTCGATACGTGGAGCCATTTCACGTACGTCAGCGTCGTGATCGCGACCGCGCCGAGACCGGCCCCAAGCCGCACCGCATCTTGTGGACCACGAGCCATGAAGCGCATGATAGCCGAGATCCCAACTTCCGACCGCAACTCACGCCGCGGTTCAAGCCGCGCCGAATGAACGCCGAGGCAAATTGATTCAAGTCCGCCACACGGATGATGCTGCCGACGCCCTCCGTCAGATCGTCCCGCTGACGCGACATCTCGTCGGGCGCTGAACGCTGGCCTGTGCCTCACCGGTCAGCGACTGGTGTCAGGCCGCACAACTTCGTGAGCCGAGGCGCCGACTTGCGGTGATCCTTGTCTGGAAGTCCCGGGAAGGGATCAATAGCGCGTTGCCACGTGATCAGGGCGGATCATTATGCAGCGGAAAGAACGGCCCACTGTAGGGACCTGTTCTCTGAAGCCATCGTATCGAAGGCCGTCGCTAAGAGCCAGGCGAACACGGCGCGGAGGCGGTGTCAAGGGCGGCGAAGCCGCCGAAGGGCACCCTTGATGCCGCCGAGCACGTGGTCTCATGTCGAACCGACGGCCATCGAGTGACCGCTCGATTCACTCCTCGAGCTCTCACGACCCTCGCTCTGTCGCGATGCCTGTATCGGCGTTCTCTCCAGCGCCGATTGATGTGACACGTCGCGGTCCAACGCGCGCGGAAGCTTGACCTTGTCATCGGTGTAATGTGCGCGTCGTACTGTCCGCGCGACACTGCCACGTACGCCAGTCGCTGGTTCACGAGCTTCTCACTGGCACGATCGACCTCGACGTGCACCAAGACGCGAGCCGCAGTCTGTCCCTGGCTACTGTGTCTCGTGACGGCGCAGCCGTAGTCGAGATGGCGATGCTCGCTCGCCTCAAATGAGGACGTTCGACCGGAATCCCACCGGACATCCATCCGTCCGTTCGGGTCGATCTGCTCGACCGTGCCGAGCTCCCGATTGGCGACGCCACGCTCTCGATCTGGTGCGGTCATTTGCACCCGATCCCCTTCGGCAAAGGCACGCTCAGTTTCGCGATAGCGTGTCACGCCCTGCAAGCGTCGTGGATCGTAGCTCACGGCTCGCTCGTCGTCTGTTCTGACGGTCACCTCGTTGTTCTTCGTGTCGACGTTCTCGACGCGCGCAATCTCCAGCTTCGATGCCCAGGGACTTGCTGCCGCGGCTGTAACGAATGACGTCACTTTCCTCGTACCGTTCGGCACGTTGCCGATCGGCACCCGTGATGTCCTGGCGCGGCGCCAGTACCGCGTTTCCAGCTGACTTCGGCCCTGGAATCCGAGCACAACGGGATTATTCGATTTGCGGTTTTCGGTGACGGCGGTGTGGAGTTGTGGCAGGCGCTGCAAGCTCGCGAGCTCATCGAGGATCAACCGCACCGGCCGATGGCCAGGTTGGCCGCGATTCATCAGCCGCAGCACGAGCATGTCGAGCCACAGACTCGTCAGTGGCACGAGACGGATTCGCGTCTCCGGTGTGCTCGTGAGGAATAGCCAGCCGCGGCGGTCGCGCGCCCACGACGTAGCACTCCAGCGTCGGTTCGTCTCCGATTCGCGTGGCAGCAGCTTCAGGGTGTCTGCGACCATGTTGAGGGCGGCCAGCACGCCGCTACGCTGCGCCGGAGCCTGCCGATCGATGATCGATGCGTACGGCGTCCCCTGCACACGGCGATCGAGTTCTTCGTCATGACAGAGCCATAACGCGAGTTCTTCAGCGGTCGGCCGAAACGTCAGCAGGTGGGCAAAGATGCGGCGTGGACCTTCCGTGAAGAATGGATTCTCGTTGACACGATCGGGAAAGAGTGACGTCGCCAGCGTGAGCGCTTCGGCTTCGTGGCGCAACTCGTCGCCTGGACTCCAGTACGGCGAGCGCGCGTCGATCGGATTGAGGATCACGTCACCGCGCTCGGGCGTGTAGAACTGCGGCGTGTATTCGAGGGCTGGGTCGTACACGATCGCTGTGTCGCCACGGTCCTCGAGCTGCCGGAGAACCTGTCGGATCAACGCCGACTTGCCGGTGCCGGAGTCGCCCATGATCAGCAGATGGCTCGACTCGATCGTGCGCGGAATTCCCAGCGCCGGCTGGATGCCAGCAGCTTGCCCGGCAGGCGTGCTGTTTGAGCGAACGCGATGCCATCGGGCGCGTCCGGCGGTTGAACTGCCCGACGGACATTAGCTCGGGTCCCTTCAGGCGCCGGCCGTGGCGTCGTGATCGCGACCATTGCACATCCTTGGGAATCGCGACCAGCAGGCCGGCGACCAGGACGACGAACACCGTGATGAGCGAGGGTCGCGCCAGGTCCGTCAGCGTCTGGTTCCGGTAACTCCACACCTGCAGGTCCGCATGAAGGCGGGCGTGGTTGACGACGAGATCCCGCCACACGAGATGGCCGCTGCTGGCCCGTTGGGCGAGCTGCGACAGCGCGAACGTCGCGTCACCCGTCGGCGATGAGATCGGCACGACCTCCTCATCAATGGCCAGGCGGTTCCCGCGCCGATTGTTCATGAGCAACAGCCGATAGCGTCCGCTCTGAATGGCCAGCGAGCTGGCCATCGCGCTCCGTGTGTAGGCGGAGAGATAGGAACGCTGCAGCGGCGTCCAGACGAACGTCTGACGAACCCACCAGACGCCGATGCCGCTGGCGAGCGCGAGCAAAATCACGCCCATGAACCAGACCGGCATGGCGCGCTGCCATTTGCCAGCCTCCTGTGCTCGGCCCCATTCGTAACTCATGGGTCCCTCCGGTTTGCTGCGGTCAGCCGCGCCTCGGCCTGCTGGTACTTGTCCTGGTCGGCACGCTCAATCAGCCGCTGCATCGTGTCCGCGGCGACCGGCGTGCCGCTGCCCAGGTGGAAGTGGAGGTTGAGCAAGATGGTCCGGAGCGCGAGCAGCTCCGCGAGCACGATCGAATCCGTCCGTGATGTGTTCGTTGCTCGCAGGAGCGCGGCGCGCACCCATTCACTGACCGGCTGTTCGCCGGCCAGCGCCTGGATGCGGGCGTACTCCTCGGGTGTCACTTTCGTCCCGATGGATTTCGTCCGTCGCTATGCCATGCGAGGACTCCTTGCAGCGCGGCGCGCAACACCCGTTGCGCACCGTTGAAGAATCTGGTTAACCAACGGTTCCCGTATGGGAACCACGACTGACGATCACCGCGAATGTCGAACGTTTCGCGTGGTTCCTATTAGGGAACCCGCGTTCCCGTGCAGCACCCGAAACGGGGTGACGTGTCACCTGCAACTGCCGGTGCGCAGCACCGACAAGGCGCTGGCCACTACCGAGCCGCCTCGGCGAACTCCAGCAGCCGGGAATCAGAGAGGTCGGGCAGCTGCAACGACAGCGACACAGCCTCGTCCGCAAGGTCGGCCTTCGTCATGAGCCCACGCCGGTACGCTTCGATGGCCATGTAAAACCGCTCGGCCGGCAGGTCGCACAAAGCGACAACCTGGTTCGAGGGCAATGACCACGACACCGGGGCGGATGCGGCGCCCAGAAGGGCCAAGCACTCCTGGGCGAGCGCGACAGCGGCGGGTCTCAGGAGGCGCCGCTGGTCGGATTCGGCAATCAACCCAAGCCCGAGCAACCGCGCGATCGCGAGGTTGTAGGTCGTCCCGAATCGACGGGCGATCCAGACACCATCGAGGTAGGTCATCGTCTGGGACCCCGGCGTCGAGCGTTCTTCCGCTCGCACAGACTGTTCCGTCGCCGCATCGAAGGCCCAGTACGCCTGTCGACTCGGCTGGCCCTTCCCGAGGCCGCGCACCGTCTCCGCGACGCCGGATCCGGGCAGAAGGAAGGCGCTCACGAACGCATCCGCGCGCCGTTCGATCAGTTCCTTTGCGCTCGCGCAGACTCGGATCGTGCCCATCGGCTCGCACACCGCGTGCGCGTAGCCATGCGTGATGGCAAGCCGCTGACGAATAGCGTCGTAGGTGACGTTCACTACAATCGCGTGCCCCACAGACGGATGTGCGATGAAGAGGCCCGACAAGTCGTGCGGCAGCTTCACCGCGAACACGGGCACACCCTGCCCGGCACAGAGATCCGGGAGCGCCGGCACCGACGCGTTCCGAAGCCCGAGCCGCTGCCGTTCGTGCTCGGCGATGTCCTCGCCTTGCCGAATCGCGTCCACCAGCGTCGTCGGTGAAGGCAGGGCATACGTCGGCGGTCGCGTGTGCGCGGGACGCTCCAGCAGTCGCTCCAGCTCCGACGCCGCGATCAACGCCCCAAGCACCGCCTGAATCCGCGGCTGCATGTCGAACTCTTTCAGCAACGCGGGCGCGAGATTCAACAGTGTCGCGGTCACTGGGGCGTCGGCGTCGACGCGTGTCCCCGTGAGCTCGACCGCTGGCGTGGCATAGAGGTCCGCGAATTTCGCGAGTTCCTCAGTCGTGACCGGTCGGTTCGCCAGTTCGATCTGCGCGATGAGGCTGCGGGACAGGCGAAGCCTCTTGGCCACCGCGTCTTGGCTCAGACCACGGTTTTCACGCGCCTTGCGCAGATTCGTCGCGAGAGGTTGTCGACCCTCAACCTGCGCAAGGACGCTACGGGCGTGGGGCGCCAGTCGACGCCACTTCGCGATGACGTGCGGGCTTTGTGGGTCGACGGCGTCCCGCGGTGCGGATGGACGTCTATCTCTTGGCATATCGCGGCCTCGTGCGCCTGACGAACTGTCGCCAGCCTAGTAACGTTTGACAGCAATGTCAGTAGTGCCACTATGGATTAACACACGCGACGGACTCATTTTCGTGACTGGCACCTCCGTCGACCAGAAGGAGGCCGCTATAGGCGCAATCGCAGAGACCCAAATCGACCATCAACATCTGACCGGGGACCGACTTCTCACGGTGCAGCAGGCGGCGAAGTACGTTCCTGCTCGGTCCAGACGATCCGCCGAGCGTACTTGGTTGGACAGTTGGCGGTAGAACGATTTGGCAGGGGATTCGGACGTGTTCGAATCCGCCAGGGCGCGCTGGACGCGTGGCTGCGAAACGGTGGCAAGACAGAGCCTGCGTACAGAGAGGGGAGCGCCACATGTCGGTCATGAAGAACTGCAAGTACAGGGGTTGCCGCACGAGTCCCCGTTGCCAGCACGAGTGGTTTTTCGACATCGAGTTTAAGAAGAGGCGCTACAGCATGCGCGTCAACGAGTACGCCGCGCTGCATGGCGCCACGCGTCCGGTAACAAGCAAGCACGAAGCTCGGGAGGTCTGGGAGCCCCTGTACAGGCTTGACATCATCGCCGGTCGGGACCCTCGACGCGGACCGACGCGCCCGCCTGAGAACACCTCGCAGAACCTCACGATTACAGAATTTATCGACAAGTGGTACCTGTCACTCTACGTTGATGTCGAGCCGTTGAAAGCGGCCCGCGCAATCCGGAGTAACTGCGCCGTCCTGCGCCGCCTGATCGGTGAACTCCCGCTCAAGGCGCTCGAAGGGAAGGATCCGGTTGACACCATCAAGCGGGCCTATTCAGGCCACGCGCTCTCGACTCGAAACCGGATGCTCTCTCGGGTTCGACACATGACGAACTGGGCGAGGGGCCGTGACACGCTCGACGTGAAGGCCTCACCGTTTCATCGCAGCGGCGTCAGAATCAGCGTCAAACATGAAGTGCAAAGGGATCGACGAATCTCGGAAGCCGAAGAGCGGATGCTGCTGGCCGCGTGCGCGAAGTTGGACGAGCCGTCGTTTCACTCGAAGCTGACGTGGAAGGACGTGAACGAGATTCGCGCGCGAGCCGCCCAAGGCGAGTCGCAGAAATCAATTGGTGAAGAGTATGGAATCGGCAGCGCGCTTTGCAGCCAGATCGTGCGCAATAGAATTTGGAATCCCGCGATGTACGTTCCGCTGACCTGTGGCCAGGAGACGAGAGATCGCATCATCGGCGCGCTGGAGACCGGCTGCCGGCAAGGTGAGATGCAGAAGCTTCAAAACGGCGATATCGATTGGCACAGCCACGAGATCAAGATCGCGAAGGCAAACACCAAGGCCAGTGTTGCGCGGCGCATCCCGTTTGATCCAGAGGGACGCCTCGGTGAGATTTTCGGGCGGCGGCGATTTGTTGGAGGGCCAAAGGGCTTCGTATTCGGAGACGCGACCGGAGCCTTCCTCGGAGACTTCAATCGTCTGTGGCGCGAGGTGAAGCTGATCGCGAACGGCGTGCAGCCCGATTACGTGAAGCGGGGAGGATACCTGACCGCCAACTGCAAGGCGAAGCTGAAGGAACTCGACCTTCACTGGCATGACCTACGACACGAGTGCGCGTCTCGCTGGCTCGAAGGTGGGCTTGATGTCCGCGAGATTCAAATCCTGCTTGGCCACGCCAAGCTCGAAATCACGCAACGCTACTTGAACATCACCGATGTGGGAGTCGTGCGATCGATGCGCGAATACTGGGGCAGGCAGCGCGCAACCGGTCGTGCCCACGCGTGAACGGTTGCCAGCCGCGGCCGGCGATGGTCCCAGCGATGCCGAAGGCATTGGACTTGGCGACGGCCGGCGATGCGCGCAGGATGGGTCTTGTGCGGATCACTCTTGACCTCCCCGAGGACATCGCCGCTCACCTGGCGGCACAGGGCGAGAATCTGTCCCGTGCGGCGCTCGAAGCCTTTGCCCTGGAAGAGTACCGGGCTCAGAAGCTGACGACTGCCCAACTCCGGCGACTGCTTGGATACGCCACCCGGACGCAGGTGCATGCCTTTCTTAAAGAGCACGGCGTGTACCTCCACTACACCCAGGACGATCTCGAACACGATCGCCAAGCCGGAGACGCGTTCCGTCCGTAGCCGGTCGCCCGGCGATGATCGTCATCGCGGATGCAACTCCACTGAACTACTTGAACCTCATCGATCAGGTCGAGCTCCTTCCGCGACTGTTCGATCGCAGTCTGATTCCCCCGGCGGTGTTCGCGGAACTGCAGCACTCGGAGACGCCGGATGTCGTCCGGCGGTGGCTCGCCGGCCCTCCCTCGTGGCTCCGGGTGCAAGCGCTGCGTTCTGGTCTCGACCCGGCGTTGGGCTTCCTCGATGCAGGAGAACGGGAAGGCCATCGCGCTCGCGGAGGAGCTTCAGGCCGATCAGCTTCTGCTGGATGATGCCGACGCTCGCCGCGAAGCCGCTCGGCGCAATTTGCCCTTCATCGGGACACTCGGAGTCTTGCGCGAAGCGGCACGCCGTGAACTCCTCGATCTGTCGGTCGTGCTGGTGCAGTTGCAGGAGACCAGCTTCTTTGTGGATCCCGCCTTGATCGAGTCTCTATTAGAAGAGGAAGCCCGCAGAAAGCAGCGGTCATGATGGACGACCAAGGAGGAGCCTCTGAGAGGTCCCGAGACGAGGCCGCGGACGCTCCGTCCGTCCACCATCCGTCCACCGCGGGACCGACGAGACGGCCTGCGTTGTGTGAGTTTCGATATTTTCTAAAGGAAACTGGAGCCGGCGACCCGACTTGAACGGGTGACCTGCTGATTACGAATCAGCTGCTCTACCAACTGAGCTACGCCGGCCAGGCGAGGAACGCATTCTATCACGGTGGTCCCACGCTACCGGAGCTGTGTCCACACCTCGCGGCGGACCAGATCGCGCAGACCGGCAGACCGGTCGCTGTTGGCTTTTCTCGTCGTCTCGTCGGGCACGACGCGCAGCGTCGCCGCGTCGAGACCGGCCGCCAGCGCCTGCTCGGCCGCCGCGTTCTTCAGCCGGAAGATTCGCAGGTGCGTCCAATCGGTGGTGGTTCCCGGTGACGGCATCACCGTACGCACCTCCTCGAACACGCCGGCGCGCCGCGCGTTCTCGTCGATCGCCTCCGCAGTGTTCCTGATGTAGGCGCTGTATTCATCCACCTTGCCAGGCCGCGCACGCCAATAGTAGGCGACGAACACCGGCGTGTCGACCGATGCGGGCGCCTGCCCGGCTCTTGCGTCGAGGGACGCGACCAGACCGAGAACGACCGTCAGCAGCAACGCGTGTTTCATCGCTCAGCCCTCAGCTCCGTGGACTCTAAAGTTCCCGGACCCTACCGTTTGAAGTACGTGTCGGTCTTGTCAATCCAATCCTGCCGCACAGGACTGAACACGTCGACGACGAGGGTGTCCTCGAGCACTTCGACCTCGTGCGCGGCATTGCCTGGAATCTGCATGACTTCGCCCGCGCGCACCACCGTCTCCTGCCCCTCGATCCTGAACAGCAGCGCTCCGCTGAGCACGATGCTGACCTGCTCGTTTGCGTGAAAGTGGGACGGTACGACGCCGCCCTGTTTCAGCTCGAAGCGTCCGATGGTCATCGAATCGCCGGTGATGAAGCGGCGTGCGATGGCGCCGGTGATTTCCTCGCTCGGAACGTCGATCCAGCGGTAGTGGCTCATGGTGTTTCGCCTGACGCTACTTCTTTTTCAACGGCAGATCAGGGCGCGGGTCGGCCACAAAGCCGTCGCGGTTCGGCATCTGGATCTTCGGCAGCGTCGTCTCGTCGAGCACGTCCTGCTCGCCGACGATGCCGTTCAGGAAGAGGACATATGCCGTCGCTGAGTACACCTCGTCGGGAGTCAGCGTGCTCGGGTGGTCGAACGGCATCGCACGATTGATGTAGTCCCACAGGGTGGTCGCGTACGGCCAGTAACTGCCGACCGTTTTCTGCGGCTTGGCGGTGGTGAGCGATCCTTTGCCGCCGGCGATCACCTCCTGAGGGCCTTCCTTGCCGGTCGGGCCGTGGCATGTCTCGCAGCGCCGCGTGAAGACGTCCTTGCCCGCCGCCGCCGTGCCGCTGCCCGGCAACAGACCCTTGCCGTCGGGAGAGACGTCGATGTCGATCGCCTTCAACTGTTCCGGGTTCGGAGCATGGCCGACGCCGAACGTGGGTGACTGCGCCGACAAGAGCCGCACAGAGACCTGCGCGGCGAGGATCACGCCGAGGACGCCGCTTGCCAGCATGAAGCGGCTACGCGCGGTTGCCATTGGTGATCGTTCCGTCAGCCCCGACCTTCCAGGCCTGGATTCCGTTGTTGTGATACTGCGAGTTCATGCCGCGTACCGCGATCAGATCCGGCAGCCGCGGCTGCGTGTAACCGGTGTCGTCCGTGCAGCGCGATGCGATGACCGTCTCCTTGCCGTCCCATTTCCACGGGAAGCGGAACCGTGTATGCGCGATCGGCAGCACCGGGGTCTGCAGCTCGGCCTGTGTCCACGTGGCTCCGCCATCGGTCGTGATCTCGACGCGCACGATCGTGCCGCGTCCGGTCCAGGCGATACCGGTCAGCTCGCAGAACGCCCCGGGGACGAGCGTGTCGCCGCCGGACGGACGCGTGATGATCGATTTGGCTTCGAGATAGAAGGTGAACTGACGTGCTGTGCCGTCCGGCATGAGGTCGGTGTACTTCGACGTTTCCTCGCGGCTCATCGCCGGCTGGCTCATCACCTTCAGCCGCCGCAGCCATTTCACGTTGGCGTTACCCTCCCAGCCGGGAAGCAGCAGGCGGAGCGGGTAGCCCTGCTCGGGCCGCAGCGGCTCGCCGTTCTGCCCGTACGCGACCATCGCATCGTCCATGATTTTCTTCATCGGGATGCTGCGATCGTGCTTGCTCGCGTCGGCCCCCTCGGCCAGCACCCAGGTCGCATCGGCGTGCACGCCGCACTCGCGCAGCAAGGTCGCCACCGGTACGCCGGTCCACTCACTGCAACTGGTCAGACCGTGAATCCGCTGCACGTCCGATTCAGTCGAGCCGCCGCGCCATTCGCCGCCGCTGTTGCCGGAACATTCGAGAAAGTGAATGCGCGACACCGACGGCAGCCGCTTCAACTCGTCGACGCCGAAGACGAGCGGCCGATCGACGAGACCGTGAATCGTCAACGTGTGGGCTGCGGGATCGATCTCGGGAACACCTGAATGATGACGCTCGAAATGCAACGACGAAGGGGTGATGATGCCGTAGGTGTCGTGAAGCGGCGTGCGGCTCGACGCTGCTTCCAGCGGCACCTTGGTGTTCTGATTGAAGAAGCGCGTCGTCTTCTCGAACTTGGAGCGCGACCCGTATGGGCTCACCGTCGCGCCCAACGCCTTCGGCTCAGCGGTGACGCTGCTGCTCTTCCCCCGGCACGCCACGAGAGCGGCGCTCCACGCGGCGCCGAGACCCAGGAATCGACGCCTCGACCGCGAACGTGCATCCTGCATAGCGGCTATTCTACCCACCGGCTTGGCGGACACGTGATATGCTACATATCTGAACTAGATGGCTGAAACGAAACAGTCGGGGTTGTTCGCGGTCTTGCACGCCTCGAACGTGCTCGAGGGGCGCGTCGAAGCGAGACTGTCAGAGGTCGGTCTTTCGCTCGCCAAACTCGCGGCACTTCGTCGGTTGACCGAAGCGGGCGAATCGCTCCCCCTGGGTCAGCTTGCCGAGCGGCTCTCCTGCGTCAAATCGAACGTCACCCAGTTGGTCGATCGCTTGGAAGCGGACGGGTTGGTGAGCCGGACCAGCGATTCGAATGACCGGCGATCTCGCCTCGCCGTTCTGACCAGTGCAGGACGCGCCGCGTACGCAAAGGGAAGCGAGATTCAGATGCAGATCGAAGGCGAACTATTCGGCGTCCTGACGCCGGACGAGTCCGACACGTTGCACCAGCTGCTTGCGAAGCTTCAGCGTTAGTTTTTTTGTTGGTAAGTAGTTCATCTATGGACAGTGCACATATCACAAAGGAGAATCACACATGACGACGGTGACTCAGACGTGGAGTGAGCGGGGAACCCTGTTGCCCCTGCGATCGAAAGTGAAGACTGGACTGCTGTGGGCGCTGCAAATCGGAAGCGCGGCGATGTTCCTCTTGGCCGGTAGCCTCAAGCTTGGGGGTGCGCAGCAGATGGTGGACGTGTTCGGCGTCATCGGCATCGGCCAGTGGTTCCGCTACTTCACGGGCGCCATCGAAGTCGTCTCTGCGGCGGCGCTGCTGATCCCTTCGACCGCGCGATTTGGAGCCGCGGTCCTGGCGATGACGATGGTGGGGGCGATCGTGACGCACCTCTTTGTCATTGGCGGCAGTCCGGCGATTCCGATCCTGCTGCTGGCGTCCACAGCGACGATTGCGTGGGCCAGAAGGAAAGGGGCAGTCAGCGGCGTCCGCACCAGCGGCCTCCGTCATCGATGACGTGACCTGGCGGGTCGAGTGACCGTCGTTCAGGTTGCGACGGGTACGGCCCTGCGCTACGATTGATGGTTCAAGACTCCACCAAATTCGCTGCACAGGGTCGCAGACCAAGCATGTCCGATACGCCCGTCGCCGGGGCGGCTGAAGCCCAATACATCGTGGTGCGCGGAGCGCGCACGCACAATCTCAAGAATATCGACCTGACGCTGCCGGTCGGCAAGCTGATCATCGTGACCGGTGTCAGCGGGTCGGGAAAGTCGTCGCTGGCCTTCGATACGATTTACGCCGAGGGCCAGCGCCGCTACGTGGAATCGCTGTCGGCGTATGCCCGGCAGTTTCTCGAACGCATGGAGAAGCCGGACGTCGATCGCATCGACGGCATTTCGCCAGCGATTGCGATTCGCCAGAAGAACAGCATTCGAAACCCACGCTCGACCGTTGGCACGACTACCGAGATTCACGATTACATGCGGCTGCTGTACGCACGGGTCGGACGGACCTATTGCCGCAACTGCGGGAAGGAAGTCGCTCGCGAAACCGCCGAAGTGGTCGCGCGGCAACTGGGGGAGCTCGCGCCAGGCACGCGACTCCTGATTGGCTTCGATCTGCCGGTCGTCGAGGTTTCGGCTTCAAATTCTGACGCCTCCGATGTGGACGAACTCGCGGAAGTCGATGAATCGGCCGACGCCGGCACGCGGGCGGCACCGATCGAACGCCAGCCGGCCGCGCCGCCGTCGAGAAGCGAACAGGCCGTGGCCGACACCGTCGCCAGCCTGCGCCGCAAGGGTTTCGCCCGGTTGTTGATTGACGGCCAGGCGGCGTCACTCGACGACATCGATCCTGTGTCGCTGCGCCCGCGCCCGATCCTGCAAGTGATCGTCGATCGGATTCAGCTGAGCGGGGAGGACCTCCGTCAACGGCTCACCGACTCGATCGAGATGGCATACCTCGAAGGCGGCGGCGCCGCGTGGGCACTTCCCCTGCCGGCCTCCCCGAGCACCGCGGCCCCGACTCCGATTCTTTTTTCCGAGCGTTTCGAATGCCGCCGCTGCGGGATTCCCTATGAGGATCCGCAGCCTCGGCTGTTTTCGTTCAACAACCCGTTCGGCGCCTGCCCAACCTGTCACGGGTTCGGCAACATCGTCGAACTCGACATGAGCCTGGTCGTGCCCGATCCGAAGAAGTCGATTCAGCAGGGTGCGATCGAGCCGTGGACCAAGCCGCATTACCGGGCGCAGCTGGCGGAACTGAAGCGTGCCGCGAAGAAGTTCAAGATCTTTCTCGACGCACCGTGGGAGCACCTGACCGACGAGGAGAAGCGCTTTGTCATCGAGGGCGCCGAGGATCCCAAGGAGTACGGCGGCATCCGCGGGTTCTTCAAATGGCTCGAGCGGAAGAAATACAAGGTGCACGTTCGCGTGTTCCTGAGCCGCTACCGCGGCTACCTGACCTGCACGGACTGCGGCGGCGCGCGGCTGCGGCGGGAAGCGCGCGACGTGCAGGTGTCTGGGCGCACGATCGATCGCGTTGCCGCGCTGACGGTCCGCGAAGCGCAGGCGTTCTTCGGCACGCTGCAGCTCAGTGAGAAGGAACGGTCGATTGCGGAGAAAGTGCTGAAGGAGATTCAGCGGCGCCTGTCGTTTCTCAGCGACGTCGGCCTGGACTACCTGACGCTCGATCGCCTTTCGTCCACGCTGTCGGGAGGCGAGGCGCAGCGCATCAATCTGGCGACCTCGCTCGGCTCGGCGCTGGTCGGGACGCTCTACGTGCTGGACGAGCCGTCAATCGGCCTGCACCCACGCGACAACCTGCGCCTGATCGCGATTCTCCGGCAGCTGCGCGACCAGGGGAACACGGTGCTGGTCGTCGAGCACGATGCCGACATGATCAAGGTCGGCGACCACATCGTGGACCTCGGCCTGGGCGCGGGTGAGCAGGGCGGGCGCGTCGTGTTCTCAGGCACCCTCGATGCGCTGATGCTCGAACCGCGTTCGTTGACGTCGAAATACCTGCGTCAGGAACTGGCGATCCCGGTGCCGACGACGAGGCGGCGGGGCACCGGGCAGAAGATCAAGGTGGCCGGCGCCGCCGAGCACAACTTGAAGAACGTCGACTTGACCATTCCGCTCAACACGTTGACCGTGGTCACCGGCGTCAGCGGCTCGGGGAAGTCCACGCTGGTGCACGATGTGCTCTACGCGGCGATCAAACGCGCCAAGGGCGGCTGGGACAAGCCGGTCGGCCGGTTCGACCGGCTCGAAGGGATCGAGTACGTCACCGACACCGTGCTGGTCGATCAGGCGCCGATCGGCCGGACCCCGCGCTCGAACCCGGTGACGTATCTCAAGGCCTTCGATCCGATCCGCGAGCTGTTCGCCGCCACCAAAGACGCGAAGGCGCGCGGGCTCACCGCGAGCCATTTCTCGTTCAACGTGCCCGGCGGGCGCTGCGAGGCGTGTCAAGGTGAAGGCGAAGTTCGGGTCGAGATGCAGTTTCTCGCCGACGTCTTCGTGCCCTGCGATCAGTGTGACGGCAAACGGTTCAAGCCACAGGTGCTCGAGGTCCGCTACCGCAACCGCTCGATTCACCAGGTGCTCGACCTCACTGTGCGGGAGGCGCTGACATTCTTCAGCAGCTCGCCGAAAGTGCTGCGGCGGCTGCAGGTGCTCGACGAAATCGGGCTCGGCTATCTTCGCCTCGGTCAACCGGCGACGACGCTGTCCGGCGGCGAGGCGCAGCGCATCAAGATCGCCGCGCACCTGTCGTCGCACAGCGGCGAACGGCTGTTGTACATTCTCGACGAGCCGACCACCGGTTTGCATTTCGACGACATCGCCAAACTGCTGACGGCGTTCAGAAAGCTGCTCGAGGCGGGACACACGCTGCTGGTGATCGAGCACAATCTGGACGTGATCAAGACCGCCGATTTCGTCGTCGATCTCGGACCCGAAGGCGGAGAAGACGGTGGCACCATCGTCGCCGTCGGCACGCCGGAACAGATCGCCCAGATCGACGCGTCCTACACGGGACGCTATCTCCGTCCGGTTCTTGCAGAAGGGCGTTCCCATGCATACGCCGCGGGCCGGTAAAGGCTCGGAACGAACACGAACGACGGCTGTGCCTCTGCTCGCCGCCCTGGCGTTCAGCGCTGTGATCGGCCCTGCCGATGCGGCGCCGGGCACCGCGCAGGTGTCGTTCGAGCAGACCGTGGCGGATCTCGCGAACCCGGACGCGGCCACGCGTCTGCGAGCCGTACAGCTGTTGAAGACCGCTGCCTATCCGGAGGCTGCGCTCCAGCTGGCCCCGCTTCTGACCGACACGCAGGATCAGATTCAACTCGAAGCGATCGCAGCAGAGTTGAACATCTTCCTGGACGAGCCGCTGGCGGCGAAGAAGCGCGCGGCGCTGGTGGTCGAGGTCCGCAGCCCGGCGCTGGCGGAGCCGGCGTTTGCCGCCGGGCCGAACACGCTGGGATCACGATTGGTGCCGGGCGAGGTGCTGACCGCGCTGCGCACGGCGGCGCGTGACGAGAACTCGCGCGTGGCGAGCGAGGCGCTGTATGCCTTCGGCGTGCTGGCCGTGCAGCCCGCCGGCGAGACGCGACGGGCCATGTTGCAGGCGGCGGGACTCGACATCGCCGCGTTCATCGGATCCTCGGATCCGGCGATGCGCTACGCTGCGGTCCGCGTCCTGGGCCGGGTGTTCGCGAAGCGTGCGCAGGACGGACCGATTGAGTCGACCGTCGGCGACGCGGTGATCACGGCGCTCAACGACAACGACCGCGCGGTCAAGGCCGCGGCCATGGCGACGCTGGGCGCGATGCGATACTCGCGCGGCGTCCAGGCGCTGACCGAACTGTTCACCTTCTATGTCAAAGGTGATGCAGCCGAAGCCGCATTCGACGCCCTGGCGCATGTCGCGCACCCGACCAGCGTGGCGCTGTTCACCGCGCAGCTCGCGAGCAAATCGCCGTCGCTCCGCACCATCGCGATTGAGGGCCTGGCGCGGGTCGGCGATCGATCGCAGCTGGCGACGATTCAATCTCTCATCGACAAGGAGCAAGAGCAGACGGTGACGCTGGCCGGCGCTTTCGCGGTCGTGCTGCTCGGCAACGGCCCGACCGACGCGGTGGCCGACTCGCTCAGCCGGCCGAAGCTGCGCGACCAGGCGAAGCGCTACCTGGTCGAGATGGCGCCGGGACGCACCGGCGCTTTTGCGCACCAACTGCTCGATTCAGATCCGCAAATGCGCATCGACACCATCGACGCGCTGGGCCTGGCTGGCGACGGCCGCGCCGTCGCGGTGATCGAGCCGTTGACCCGCGATCCCGACCCGCAAGTCGCGCGCGCGGCCGAGCGCGCGATGACGCGCTTGAAGTAACGGCCCTGCCGCGGTGTGGACCATCCTGTGAAGCTTCGCCGCACGTTCTACGATCGTCCCACGCTCGACGTCGCCAGCGCCCTCATCGGCAAGGTGCTCGTTCACGATCGCCGCGGAGTCCGCACCAGCGGCGTGATCGTCGAAGTCGAAGCGTATATCGGCGAGTCGGATCCGGCCTGTCACGCCGCGCCGGGACTGACCGCTCGCAATGCTCCCCTCTATGGCGCGCCAGGGCACGCCTACGTCTACTTGAACTACGGGATGCATTATCTGGTGAATGTGGTGACCGAGGCCCACGGATCACCGGCCGCGGTGCTGATCCGCGCACTCGAGCCGCTCGACGGGATCGCGGTGATGCGGCGCCGCCGCGCCCGCTCCGGCAACGGCCGGAAGCCGCGAACAGCGGCAACGCTTGGCGTCCACGAGTTGTGCCGCGGACCCGGCAATCTCACCCGCGCGATGGGAGTCACGATGACGGAGAACCGGGCCGACCTGCTGGGCGATCGGTTGTTCATCGAGGATCGAAAGCTGACCCTCGGCGCGATTGCGTGGGGGCCGCGGATCGGCATTCGGGTCGGCACCGAGACACCATGGCGCGCCTGGGTGGCCTGCCATCCGGCGGTTTCCACGACGCAGCACGTGCTGGCGCCCTAGCCCGCGACCGTGGCGCGAGTGACATCCGCCGCACATCGGTCGATCTAGAACCCGGCCTTGTCGGACGCGCGTCGCCCGCGTGGCATGACGCCGGTCTGGGCGTCAGCGCCCCGCCAGCCAGGCCGCGACCGCCGGCGTTTGCTTGTCCCGCAGCGCGACGCAGTTGTTGATTTGCTCGATGGTCTGGGTCAGTGTCCGCGCCGCTGCCGGCAGCGGATGCGCCGCAAAGAAGGACGAGACCTGGTCGCGCGCGTGCGCGTCGCAAAAGGCGCCGAGTGCCCGGGTCAGGTTGACGTCGCCTCCCGAAATCACCACCTTCGGCTCGAGCGCTGCCCAATGGTCCGTGATGAACGCCCAGGCAGCGTCCCGCGAGGCGGGGTGGGCCAGAAACTGGGCGAGGTAAATCGCCGTGTCCTGGCTCCGCAACTGCGGTGTCAACGAATGCTCCAACCCGCGACGAACGAGCGCCGGTTCCCGGAAGTCCGCCAGCGCAAACAGGTAGCGATACTGCTCCTCGGGTGAGACCGCGCGTTCGGAGGCCGTCTGGAGCGCGCTGAACAGTTTGTCGTCGCCGTGTGTCGCGGCAGCCTTGACGATTGCGCCGGCAACCGTCGGCTCGAGTGCCGCGCCACCCGCCAATGCCCGATCGAGTGCGGCCCGTGCCTTGGCCGCCACGTCGGGATCGTTGCCGAACGTCCCGAGCGCGCCGATCAGGACGGCTCGGAGCGAGCGGCGCTCGTCGGTGTCGGTGGCAGAGCCGGCAAAGCCGATCTCGTCGAACAGCGGCCGCAGCAGGGAGCGGGTGAAGGCCGCGAGCTGCGGGCGCGTCTTCTCCGTCGTCAGATCCTCGTCGATGGCGGCGAGCCGGCGGGCGACCTCCTGCAGGACGCCGCTCATATGCTCGCGTCCGTAGCCAGCGGCGAGCGTGAGATAGTCGCCCGCGCTGTGGCGCCCGGACCGGACCAGCGCCCACTCATCGTCGAGCAGCACGAGCCGTTCGGGCGCGCTCAGTTCGGTTGCGACCCGCGGCGCGATCGCCCGCAGCATCTGGGGCGGATACGCGGTTCGATAGTAGCCATGCGCGCCGGCATTAACGAACACCCACGGCGCGCACGAGCCGGCCAGATTGACCGTCTTCGAGACCTCGGTCATCAGATCGCAGGTGGCAGCTGACTGGCCGGGCGCCTTGACGCAGATCGGAATCTGCCATCGGCCGCCGCCGGCGTGGGCGGCGTCGATGACGAACCGCTGCTGCGTGAGGGTGACCGCCGTCCGGTTGTTGACGCAGGCGATCGAGACGTCGATGAGCGGCACTCCCGGCTGGTTGACGAAGGTCGGCAGGATCCGCTCGACCGGTTTGCCAGACGTCGAGGCGATCGCCTTCGAGAAGTCTTCGGAGGTCGCGTTGCCGTAGGCGTGCGCCTGCAAATAGGCGTTGATCCCCTTCCTGAACGTCTCGGCGCCGACGTAGCTCTCGAGCATGCGCAGCACCGCGGCGCCCTTCTGGTAGGCGATGGCGTCGAACGCTTCGTCGATCTGTGCCGGCGTGGCCACATCGGAGTGGATTGGGCGGGTCGCGTTCAAGGAGTCGAGCGCCAGCGCCGTCTGATTTTCCTCGGCTTCATCGACGTCGATGTTCCAGTCGGGATGCGCGGCGGCCAGCGGCTTGTTGGCCATCCAGGTCGCGAACCCCTCGTTCAACCAGATGTCGTCCCACCACTGCATCGTGACGAGGTCGCCGAACCACTGATGCGCCATCTCGTGCGCCAGAATCGATGCGATGTTCTTCCGCGTGTCCACCGACGCCGACTTGGTGTCCGCCAGCAGGTCGGTCTCACGGTAGAAGATCGCACCGGTGTTCTCCATCGCGCCGGCGGCGAAGTCGGGCACCGCGACGACGTCGAGTTTGCCGAATGGATACTTCACCGCGTAGTACGAATCGTAGTAGTGGAGCACTTGTTGCGCCGAGTCGAGCGCGATGCGCGTCAGGTCGCGCTTGTCGGGCGTCGCGCAGATGCGGATCGGGATGGCGTCGGCGGCGCCCTCGACGCACTTGAAGTCGCCCACCGCCATCGCCACGAGATAGGACGACATCTTCGCCGTCGTCGAGAATTTCATGGTGTGCTGCGTGATCGCCGGCCCCGGCGCATCGGAAACCACCCGGCCGTTCGAGATCGCCGTATCGCCGCGATCGATGGTGAGCGCGACGGCAAAGGTGGCCTTGAAGGACGGCTCGTCGAAGCAGGGGAACGCCCGGCGCGCGTCGGTCGATTCGAACTGAGTGACCGCGTACTTTCTGAGCTTGGTCTTGCTGATGTAGAAGCCGCGCAGCTGCGTATTCAAGACTCCGGTGAAGGTGGCGTGGATTTCGGTATCGCCTTTCGCCAGTGGCTTGGGCACCGTGAGCGTCGCCGTCTGGCTGGCCTCGTCGAGCGTCACCGTGGCGGCCTGGGCGGAGGCGCCGGCTCCGATGCTGACTTCATGAAACTGAATCTCGAAGGCGTTCAGCACCACCTTGGCCGTCGGCTCGTTCAACTGGACGCGGATCGTCTCGGTGCCTTCGAAGCGCTCGTGAGCCAGGTCGACCACGAATGCCAGGTCGTAATGCGACGGCACGACGTTGGTCGGAAGTCGTTGCGCTGATGCGGGCAGTGCGTTCAGAAGCGCGGCAGCCAGCAGAGTCAGACACGTGGATCGCATGCCTCCAGTGTATCGAGAAACTTGACGCCAGCCGCCGCGACGGGTTAAAAAAGCTGTATCGTGAGTGGTCAATTGACCTGCATGTGTACGTGCTGTTGTTGTTGCGGGCTCGTTACGAGCCTCTGCGCCAACGGTCTATTCACTTGCGGTTCGACGATCACCGGATGATCTAGTCCAGCAACAGAACTCAGACTTCAGGCCCGGGAGGCTCGCCAGCTTCCCGGGCTTTTTTGTTTTGGATCGCCGATTTTCTCGTTGCCTTGCCAAGGCTGAGCGTCATGTCTGAACTCCTGCCATTGTTTCTGAATCTCGCCGGACGGGTTGTGGTCCTCGTCGGCGGTGGGCCGGTCGCCACGGCGAAATTGCAACAACTGCTCGCCGGTGGCGCGCGCGTCCGTATCGTCGCGCCTGAAATCACGGACCAGATCGCCCGCCTGGTCGCATCCGCGGTAGCGCCGCCAGATATCAGCCTTGACCGACGCCGCTTCGACCCTTGCGATCTCGACGGGGCATGGCTCGCGGTCGCAGCGGCGACGCCGGAAGTGAACCGCCAGGTGGCGGATGCTGCGGAAATGCGACGTATCTTCGTGAATGCAGTAGACGATCCCGCCAACGCCACGGCCTTTCTGAGCGGCGTCGTGCGGCGCGATGGTGTCACGCTGGCGATCTCGACCAGCGGTGCCGCGCCGGCACTCACCGCGCTCTTGCGCGAGGGGCTCGACGCGCTGCTCCCGCGCGATCTTGCCAACTGGATGTGGCAGGCGCGCGCAGCCAGAGTGGCCTGGCGGCGGGAAAGTGTGCCGATGGTGGCGCGCAAACCGCGGCTTTTGCAGGCACTCAACGCGCTGTATCCCAATGACGCTCTCAGCCCGTCGAGCGATCACCGCCGGCGAGAGGTACGGGAGCACGCGAAACCGTCTGTCATCCGGATTGCTGCGGTCGACCGTCCTCGCATTCCATGGCTGAATGGACCGGAGGATTCGTGGCTCTGACGGGACACGTCTCACTGGTCGGCGCCGGCCCCGGCGATCCGGGGCTGCTCACGCGGACGGCTCTGGCGCGATTACGGGCCGCCGACCTGGTGCTGTACGACGCGTTGGTCGACCGGCGTGTCCTTCGCTACGCGCGGCGCGCGCAGCGGTTCTACGTCGGCAAGCGGGCGGGCCGCCAGGCGATGGCGCAGGCGGCGATTCACACGCTGATGATCCGGGCTGCCCGCCGCGGGCGACGCGTGGTCAGGCTCAAAGGCGGAGACCCGTTCGTATTCGGCCGCGGCGCCGAGGAAGCGCTGGCGCTGCAGCAAGCCGGCATTCCGTACGACGTCGTGCCCGGCATCAGCAGCGCGATTGCGGCGCCGGCTGCGGCCGGCATTCCGGTCACGCATCGCGGCCTCGCCTCGGCATTCCTCGTCGTCTCAGGACACGAAGAGGAAACATTCGCGTCTGCCGTCGCGCAACTTCAGCCCAACGGCGTCACCATCGTCGTGTTGATGGGACTCGGCCGATCGGGCGCGATTGCCTGCCGGCTGATCGATCGCGGCTGGTCGCGCGCCACGCCCGCTGCGGTGATTGTCGACGCCCACAACCCGCGGCAGGAGGTGTGGCGCGGCGCGCTCGAACAGCTGGCCACCGGTGCACTCACCGTCGATGCGGGCGGCGCCGGAACCATTGTGATTGGCGATGTGGTCGCGGTGGGGCTACCGGTGGCGGATCGCTCGCGCGACAGGTGCGCGTTTGAGCGCCGGGGATGAGACATCGGGCGCGCGGTATTCAGCCGCCCGTGAGGGGGCATATGTCAGTTGTAGATGATTCGAAGACGTTCGGCCGGGCGCGACTCTCGTTCGCGAGCGACGCCGACATCGACGAGTTCGTGACCACGCTCGAGCGCTACGAGCGCGGTGAGATGACGCCGGATCAGTGGCGCGCATTTCGGCTGGTGCGCGGTACCTACGGTCAGCGTCAGGCCGAGGACGCGCAGATGCTGCGCGTGAAGATTCCTCAGGGCCTTCTCACCAGCGGTCAGCTCGATGCGCTGGCCGATGTCGGCGAGCGCCATTCGCGCGGCTTCGGGCACATCACGACGCGGCAGAACGTGCAGTTTCATTTCATCAAGCTGCACGAGGTCGAGCGGGCGATGCATCGCCTGGCCGACGCAGGCCTGACCACCCGGGAGGCGTGCGGCAACTCGGTGCGCAACATCACGGCGTGCCCGTTCGCCGGGGTTGCCGCCGACGAGCGGTTCGATGTCAGCCCATACGCGGAAGCGCTGACGCGCTTCCTGTTGCGTCACCCGCTCAGCTCGACACTGCCACGGAAGTTCAAGATCGCGTTCGAGGGCTGCGCCACCGACCACATTGGGGTCGGCGTCAACGATCTCGGCTTCCGCGCCGTGGTCGGCCCGGATGGTGGGCGCGGTTTCGGCGTCACTGCCGGCGGCGGCACTGCGATTATGACCACCTCGGCCGGACTGCTGCACGAATTCCTGCCCGCGTCGGAAATCCTTCGCAGCGCGGAGGCGGTTCTGCGGGTATTCAAGCGGCTCGGCGACTACGAGCACAGGCAGCGCAACCGCATGAAGTTCATGATCAAGACGCTGGGTTGGACGCGGTGGCGCGAGGAGTACGACCGCGAACTGACCGGCTGCCGCCTTCGCGGCCAGGTGCCGACGCTCGAGATCGATTCGCCCGCGACCGAATCGCGGCCGGAGTGGGTGAAGGATGCATCGCCGTCGGTGGGCCACGTCGCCTCGCGGATGACCGCCGAGCGCATCAGCGGGCCCGGCCTCACGCCCAACATCGTGCCGGTGTTCCAGGCCGGCGATGAAGCCTACGCGCGATGGCGTACGACCAACCTGCGCCCGCAGAAGCAGTTTGGCTACGTCATGGCGGTCGCCAGCGTCCCGCTCGGCGATCTCACGAGCGAGCAGATGCGCCTCGTGGGCGAGCTCGCCCGCGCCTACGGTGACGGAACGATTCGCGTCACGCCGGACCAGGACCTGCTGTTCCGCTGGGTGAACACGTGCGACGTGCGGCAGCTCTATCGTCGGCTTGCGGCCGCCGGTCTCGGGTTGGCCGAGGCCGGCACCATCGCGGACGTGACCAGCTGCCCTGGCGCGGAGACGTGCCGTCTGGCGGTCACGCAGTCGCGCGGGCTCGGCCGGCTGCTCGAGGATCATCTGCGCGCGCGGCCCGATCTGATTGCCGCCGCCGACGGCGCGCGCATCAAGATCAGCGGCTGCCCGAACGGTTGCGGCCTCCACCACATCGCCACGCTCGGTTTCCAGGGCAGTGTGCGACGGCTCGGATCGCGCGCGGTGCCGCAATATTTCGTGATGGTCGGCGGCGGCGTGCACGATCGCGGGGCGACTTTCGGCCGGCTGGTCGCCAAGATTCCGGCGCGGCGGATTTCCCAGGCGATTGAGCGCTTGATCGATCTGTTCGCGACCGATCGCCGGGCCGGCGAAACCGCGACCGAGTTCTTCGCCAGGGTGGAACTCGGCAGCGTGAAGGCACGGCTGGCGGATCTCGAGACGCTCCGCCCCGGCGATGCGGTGCCGGCCGATTTCATCGATCTTGGCGAAGCGGCCGAGTTCGTACCCCAAGTGCTGGACGGCGAGTGCTCGGCATAATCTACGTATGCATATACATCGATTTGCATATCGTGATCCGCTCTGCTACAGTCGCCCGGACAACTGCAAGACGCGCTTCATCAAGAGTGGCTGAGGGACCGGCCCTGTGACGCCACGGCAACCACGCGACGCGGTCCGTCGCGGCTCAGGTGCCAATTCCCGCCCCGCTTCGCGGGGGGAGATGAGGAGAGAGACGTGAGTTCACGCTGTCGTGTGGCGTTGCTAGGCTTCGGTACCGTAGGTTCGGCCTTCGCCCGCCGTCTGATCTCTTCCGAGCCTGCCGGCCTTCTCAACCTTCAGCTCACACATATCTTCGACCGCCGCGCCGGCGAGAAGCGCGCCTGGCTGCCCGCCGGCGACATCGTCTGGACCTCGTCGATCGACGAGGTGTTGCACAGCGGCGTCGACGTCATCGTCGAAGCGATCGGCGGCCTCGAGCCGGCGGCGGGCTGGATCCGGGCGGCGCTGCAGGCCGGCAAGTCGGTCGTCACCGCCAACAAGCAGGTGGTGGCGCGTGACGGCGCCGATCTGCTGCCGTTGGCTGCCAGACAGGGCCGTCAGTTGCGCTTCGAAGCGGCCGTGGGTGGGGCGATGCCGATCGTCCGTGCTGTCAGTGAAGGGCTCGCCGGCGACCGCCTCACGCGGCTGGTCGCGATATTGAACGGCACGACCAACGCGGTCCTCTCCCAGATGGAAACGACTGGCTGCGGCATCGACGAGGCGGTGCGTGATGCCCGCGAATGCGGCTACGCGGAAGCGAACGTGGCCGCCGATCTCGACGGCCACGATGCGTGCGCCAAGTTGGCGATTCTGTGTGCCCTCGCGTTCGGCCTCCGCATCGATCCGTCGTTGATTGAGGTGCGCTCGTCGGCGTCGATTGGGGCGTCCGACTTCGCACGCGCCCGTCGCCGCGGCGCCACGATTCGCCAGATTGCCTTCGCCGGCTACGACCATCGCGCGGCAGCGCTCACGGCGTGGGTCGCCGCCGTCGAGGTGGACATCGCTTCGATCTTTGCGCGGGCCAGGGGACCGCAGAACGCGGCCTTGATCACCGGTATTCATTGCGGCGAGATTGGCATCTTCGGCGCAGGTGCGGGCGGCGACGCCACCGCGGTCGCGCTGCTTGGTGACGTCGCCGCGATCGCACGCGATCGCGCCGCCATCGTTCCGGCACGTCCGCTGTCGGTCCAGTTCAGCATCCGGCCGGCTGATTTCAGGCTCGAACGATCGTTGCTGGTGGAGGCGTCGTGACCGCCTTGATCGGATTGCGGTGCCATTTGTGCCAGGCGTCGTTTCCGGCGGAAGCGACCTACGTCTGCGACAAGTGTCTGGGGCCGCTGGAACCGGTGTACGACTATCACTCGATCCGTTTGTCGCGAGAGCAGATCGAACGGCGGCCGAAGAATCTGTGGCGATATCGAGAGCTTCTGCCGATCGTCGGCGAGCCGCGTACTGGCTTCAACTCCGGATTCACGCCGCTGGTGCGCTGCACCCGCCTGGCCGATCGGCTGGGCGTCGCCGAGCTCTACGTCAAGGACGACTCGGTCAATCATCCGACATTGTCGTACAAGGATCGCGTCGTGTCGGTGGCGGCAACACGCGCGGTCGAGCTCGGCTTCAAGGTGCTGGCGTGCGCGTCGACCGGCAACCTTGCCAACAGTGTCGCCGCCCATGCGGCCCGTCTCGGGCTCGAATGCTGTGTGTTCATTCCCGACAACCTCGAAGCCGGGAAGCTGCTGGGCTCGGCGATCTTCAATCCGACCATCCTCGCCATCAACGGCAACTACGACGATGTCAACCGGCTCTGTACTCAGGTGGCGGATCGCTACCTGTGGGGATTCGTGAACATCAACCTCCGCTCGTACTACGCCGAAGGCGCCAAGACCATGGCCTACGAGATCGTCGAGCAGCTCGGATGGCGCTACCCGAAACACCTCGTCTCGCCAGTGGCCGGCGGCACCCTGCTTCCGCGCATCGAGCGCGGTCTGCGCGAGTTGCGCGAGATTGGTCTGGTCGATGGCGATCTGCCGCGCATCTACGCGGCTCAGGCTGCCGGCTGTTCGCCGGTGGTGAACGCCCTCGACGCCGGCCTCGACTACCCGGAACCGGTCCGCCCGAACACGATTGCGAAGTCGATCGCGATCGGCAACCCGGCTGACGGCTACCAGGTGGTCCAGTGCGTGAAGGCGACCGGCGGCGCCGCCGCCTCGGTGAGCGACGAGGCGATCGTCGACGCCATTCAACTGCTCGCAGAAACCGAGGGCATCTTCACCGAGCCCGCCGGCGGGACAACCCTGGCGGCGACCATTGAGCTCATCAAGCGCGGCGTGATTCCGCCCGATGAATCGATCGTCATCTGCGTGACCGGAAACGGCTACAAGACGGCCGAAGTCGTCGCAGGAAGGCTGAGCGCGCCGGTGAGACTGAGCCGCGCCTTCAAGGAGTTCGAGGCGTGGCATGCCTCAAAAGCGGTCAGGTCGTCTGCTTTTTCCAAAGCGATCTGAAGGTCAAAAACGAGGTACGCGACGCTCGGCTTCAGCGACACGGCGAACCTCAACGAAGGCCGCCTGTGGCCGACGTGCGTCGAACTCAGCGACCGTCGCCTGGGGTTCAACCGTGAGTATCGGAAGGAGCGTCACCGGTCCTGGATTCGTCGCAAGCAGCGTGAGGTCGGCGATGTCGGCGCGCCGAAGGATTCCGGAGGGCCAGCGACCCCCTGCGCCCAAGGCAGGCGCTATTACTAACCGCGAACACGTGCCGTCGAGGTAGAGACGATCGGCAGCTTGAACTCCATCGTCCGGCCGGCGCGCACTACCTTCACGACCGCGGTGGTGCCGGGCTTCGAGTCGGCCACCGTGCGAAGGAACTGTGACGGATCATCGATCGCGTGGCCGTTCAGGCCGATGATCACGTCGCCCGGTCTGAGGCCCGCCTCGTACGCTTCCGAGGCTCGCGTCATCCGCGATACCAGCGCACCGTTTGTGCCCTTCACGCCGACTTCCTCGGCCAGCTGCGGCGTCAGCTTTTCAATGCCAAGCGGCCCGATCGATCCGCGCCGGACTTCGCCGTACTGCATCAAATCGTCGACCACATGCCGCGCCAGCTTGCTCGGCACCGCGAAGCCGATGCCCTGATAGCCGCCGCTCTCGCTATAGATCCCGGTATTGATCCCGACCAGCTCGCCGCGGCTGTTGATCAGCGCACCCCCGGAATTGCCCGGGTTGATCGCGGCATCGGTCTGGATGAAATCCTCGTAGTCCGCAAATCCCATGTTGGCGCGACCCGTCGCGCTGACGATGCCCGCGGTCACGGTCTGACTCAGTTGAAATGGGCTGCCGATCGCCAGCACCCACTCGCCGACCTTCAACTGGCTCGAATCTCCCCAGGCAATCACCGGCAGGCCGGTGGTCGGGATTTTCAGCAACGCGATGTCGGTGGTCGGATCGGTGCCAACCACCTTGCCCTTGATCTCGCGCTTGTCCGGCAGCGCGATCGTGATCTCGCGCACATGCTCGCCGACGACGTGGTTGTTGGTGACGACGTAGCCGTCGGCGGAGATGATGACGCCGGAGCCCAAACTCAGCGACCGCCGATCCCGCGATCCGAACTGCTCGTCGTCGCCGAAGAAGTAGCGGAAGAACGGGTCGTTGGGAAACGGCGAATTGCGCGTGCGCACCACCTGGAGCGACGAGATGTTGGCGACGCCCTTGACCGCGAGTCCCGCCACGCGCGTGAAGTCGGGGCCGCCGCTGGAGAGTCCGCCCGCCGGCGGCGTGGGGGTGGGCACAGTCGCCGGAGCCGGCGCAGCGGCGACGGCTCGCTGCGCAGTGGCCGCGACGGGGGGCGTGCGCTCGGCGGCGCTCGAGTCGGCCGCGGTACGCATCCGTCCGGTCACGACCAGCCCGGCGACGAACCCGGTCACGATCAGCATCAGGGAAAGCGTCAAACGTCGAAACATAAGCGGTGCCGTCAGCCGACGTCGATTCGCCTCGCGGTGCGATCGGCCGCCTTCGGAATCGTGACCGTCAGGATGCCGTCTTTCAAGTCGGCGGCAATGCCCTCGATGTCGATCATCTCGGGCAGCGAGAAGGCGCGCGAAAAACGACCGTGGCCGCGCTCGACCCGGTGGTACTGCTCGCACGGAATCGTGCGTCCCGGATCGACGCCGCGCGCGCCGCGGATCACGATCCGCCGCTCCTCGGCGTGGATCTCGATCTGATCGCGGGTCAGGCCGGGCAACTCCGCCGTCAGCACGTAGTCGTCAGCAGTTTCGTACAAGTCCACAGGCGGGGTCCATCCGGGTGCGTCGGCGCCGACCAGATGCCCCAGTTGTTCGTGCAGCGCAAGCAGATCGCGCAGTGGATCCCAGCGCGTGAAGGCCACGTTTCAAGACTAGCACGGTTACCAGCGCCCGAGCCATATGTGCTAGCATTGAAAGGATATACCGTCATTCAACATGCCATTCCTACAAGCGACCAGGCTGCGAAAAGGAATGCTGATCAAGGTCGGCAACGACTTGTTCCGCCTTCTCGAGCTCCACCACCTCACGCCCGGCAACAAGCGAGCGCACATCCAAGTGCGCATGCGAAACATCCGCACGCTGGCGCTCGCCGACCACAAGTTCCGGGCGGAAGAAGACGTCGAGCGCGCCACCCTCGACGAACGCGAAATGCAGTACCTCTACAACGACGGCGACGCCTACTACTTCATGGACACGTCGACGTTCGAGCAGGTGCACATCTCCGCGGAGGCATTAGGCGACTCGAAAGATTTCCTGATCGCCGAGATGCTGATACGCGTCGAGTTCTACGACGTGGAGCCGGTCGGCATCGAACTGCCGCCCACCGTGGATCTGATGGTCAAGGAGACGGTACCCGGGATCAAGGGTGCGACGGCGAGCAACCAGATCAAGCCCGCAACGCTCGAGACCGGACTGGTCATCCAGGTGCCGCCCTTCGTGAATGAGGGCGACAAGGTTCGCGTCAACACCGAAACCGGCGAGTACCAGTCGCGCGCCTGAACGGCGCCGCCACCGGTGCTCCGCGCCGGCGACGTCCCCGCGATTCCCGAACTATCGCACCGCGCTGCACGCCAGCGCGATGCTGTCGACGACCGCGCCCGACTTGCCCTGGACGGCGACGACCCCCTGACCGGATGGACAGTCGAACGGTCCGAAAGACGGCCCCGAGCCAGGAGCCGGCCCGACCGTTGTAATTTCACCGCCGTCGGGCGACTGACACCGAGCTCCGACGCTACTCACCACAGGCGTGCCGAAGTTGGACCCCCCGTCGTCGGTCCCGAAGAAGCCGACCATCCGCAGACCCGGAGCGCACGCGACGTCGAGGTTCGGCACCGGCGCGCCGCCGAACACCGGCGTCGCGACTCCGTCGCTGCACATGAGCTGCGCCGCCGTCAACGCATAGGTGAAGTCGGCGTTGACGCGGAAGCCGGTCGCATACGATCCGGCCGCGCATGACAGCGGTCCGTATGGCGATCCACCCGCGCCGCCAGCCGGTCCGAGCAGCACGGTCACCACCGTCGCGTTGCTCCACGCGCTGGCCACGCCGTTGACGATGGTGCGGATTTGAATGCTGAGCGTGCCGGCGTTCATCGCCGGCAGCGTGACGCCCGCGGCCACCCCCCCGGCGTCATTGCCGAACGAGCAGGTTTCGGGAACCGGTCCGATGACGCCGTCCACGCTATGGGTAAAGAGGAACTCGGTGTTGGCGCTGTCGAGGCCTTCGGCGGCTACGGAAATGGCCTGACCGCTGGTCACCGCCGTGAGCGGCGTGAAATCGGGCTGCCCGCCGCCGCAGTTGGCCGCCATCGCCTTGAGCAGGTCAGGCGTCCCTGGCGATGTTGACACGGCGATTGGGAACGGCGCCGTCGAGACGCTGTCGGAAGTGTTCCTGATTCGAACCGTCGCCGCCCCGGGACCCATCTGCGGCAGCCGCGCGATCGCCAGCGTTGGCGTGATCGCCCACGCGAACGTCGAAGTGCCCTGGAAATCACCCTGTGCAAAGACGATGTCAGTGGCACTGGTGCCGGGCAGGTTGGTGCCACGGATCGTGAGCAGCTGTCCAATGCCCGCTGCCACCGGCGACGGCAGCGCCGACGTGATCACCGCCACCGGTGCCGCGACGACGACGGAAAACGGCGCCGAGAGTGCTGGAACGATTCCGGCGACGCCCGCGCTGGCGACGAGCGTGTAGCCGGTACCCGCCTGGTCGAGGGAGAGCGAGGCGAAGGTCGCGATGCCGCTGGCGTTGGTGATCGCGGCGCCGCCGAGCAACGTCGCCTGGCCGGGATTGCTGCCGAGGGACAGGGTTACGCTGACGCCTGGAACGACGGCGCCGGTACCATCTCTCAGCTGCACGCTGACGGCAGGGCTGATGGTCTGCGCCACCAGCGCGTTGGTCGGCTGCTGCAGATAGATGATGGTCGAGTTGTTCGGCGTCACCGCCGTCGGCTTCGTCTGTCCGAGCAGGACTTCCGGCGAGCCGACCGGCTGCGGAATCACGACCGGCGTAATGGTCTGGAGCGCTGGGACGAGCGCCGGCGGCACTCTGGCTCCGCCGGGGACGACGACGTAGTCAACGGGGTGAGGGTCGACGAGGCGAAGCGTCAGGCGTCCGGCCTCACCAGGTGCGAGCCATAGCGTCGGATTGGTCACCCTCGGATCGTTCTGATCGACGAAGCCCGCAGACTGCGGCGTCACGAATTCCGGGTTCGGAATGTTGGCGACCAGCACGGTGCGTTGCTGCAGCTTCAGGTCGCAGTTGATCGCGATTGGCGTGTTGTAGACCTTGTGCAGAATCAGCTGGTACTTGAGTCCCGATGGCAGCTGCTGATTCGACAGGAACAGGTTCACGTTGTACGCGGTGGTCGTATTGCCGTTGTTCTGCAGCGTCCAGGTAACGTCGGAAATCGCGCCGTTCTGGATGTCGGGATTCTGGATATCGGGGTTCTGGATATCCGGGTTTTGAATATCGGGGTTCTGGATATCCGGGTTGGAGATGTCGGGGTTGATGATGTCGGGGTTCGCCACGATCGCGTTGGTGATGTCGGGGTTCTGGATATCCGGATTCTGGATGTCGGGATTCTGGATGTCGGGATTCTGGATGTCCGGGTTCTGGATGTCTGGATTCTGGATGTCCGGATTGGTGATGTCGGGGTTGGTGATGTCAGGATTGTGGACTTCCGCGTTCTGAATGTCGGGGTTCTGGATGTCGGGGTTCTGGATGTCCGGATTCTGGATGTCGGGATTGGTGATATCCGGATTCAAAAGCGCGGTGCCCTGAAGGCCGCCGGTGACGATGCTGCCGCCAATGGCCGAGATCTCGCGGATGCTGACCTGCACCTGTGCGAGCGGATTGGTCGACGTCACGTAGACGGTGCGGGCTGCCAGCGATCGCGGCGCGGTTGCCACGTCGATCGCGATCAGCGGCGCCGGCGACGCAGCCGTGAAGGGAGGTGCGGGAAATTGCGAGAACGAGGCGCGCCCGCCCGCCGGCTGATTCGCAATCGTCAGCCGGAATGTCTTGAGCTGCGCAGTGGCGTTCTGCGCGAACACCACGAAGCCGCGCTGGAGCGTCGCATTCAGCGGCTTGTTGTTCGACGGTGAGCCGACGATCAGCCCGCCAGTGATGCGCGACGTGTAGATGTTCTGGTTGCGTGAGCCGACCGATCCCGGATCGCACACCGCCCCGGGATTGAACGTTGAGCGGGGTGGCGAGTAGTGTGTCCAATCGAGGCTGCCGTCAGGATTGTGCTGCGTCGGCGGACGCACGTCGCGGTTGTCGGTCCACACCGCCTGGAAAATGGGAAGCGTCGCGCCGGCCTGCGTGTTGTACTGCCACCGGCCGTGGCCATCCGGGACGAACGCCGGCGCCGGGCCGATGTCGATGTAGTCGCCGACGAAGGGAACCGTGCCCAGCTTGAACATCGGCAGATTGGGCGGGTTGAACTGGAGCTGTTCGATCAGGCGCGAGCCCAGCCTGCTGCCGGTCGCATAATCTGACACCTTTACCGACGGCGCGAATGCCGGCGTCGAACCCGTCGTCCCGATTGACGCGCGAATGTCCATGGTTCGGCGCAGTCCCGACGGCCGGGCGCTGGTGTCGTCGGCGAAGGCACTGAAGCTCTGCGACACGTCGTCGCGCAAGTCGTAGTAGAGCAGAAGCAGCTTGCCGCCCGCGAAAGCAATGCTCGGCATGAACTGGTGCCCAGGCTGCGACACTTCCGACACCGCCCGCGCCGCTGTCCAGCCGATTCCGGTGGTCGATGTGGACATCACAATCTTGGCATCGCCGTCGACCGCGCTGGTGCGGCCGGGCACGGTCGAATAGCCGCGCTCGGACCAGGCGACATATATCCGGCTGCTGCCATCGATGGTCATCGTCGGGTAGCCGTTGGTGCGGAATCGATCGCCGGCGCTGGGTTGATCGAAGGCGGCCAGGGAGTCGACCGGCCTGGCCGGATTGAACTTCAGCCGCCGCGGGGGAAAGCGGTCGTCGTCGTCATCGTCGTCGCCCCGATCCCTGTCCTTGCCGCGATGCTCGAACACCCAGGGCGGGAGCCTCAGGTTGCGGCCCCGCCACGGAAAGCGATGTGCCTCGTATGGCGGCTCGAACCTGTTGCCGAAGTCGATTGATCTCGCGACCAGAATCGAGTCGGTTGAAGCCCCGCCGGGCGTGGCGAAGCTGCGCCACGCCACGACGACCGCACCAGTGTTGGGATCGATGGCGATATTCGACCCTTGATTGATTGGATCCCGCGATCGGCTGAGCGTGACGGGTGGTCCCCAGGTCACGCCGCAGTCAAGCGATCGGGAGACGAGCACGCGCGAGCGCACGTTGGCGCCGGTACCAGTGATTGTCGTCCAACTGACGTAGGCTGGCCCGGCTGGAATCCGTTGAGTGCTGCCATCAGCGGCTGGAAGGACGCAGCTGGCGCCATTGCGCGGAATGTCGACAGCCAACCACGGCTTGTCGAGAAACTGCGTCCCGGGATTCGATGCCACGATGCGCGCGCCGAGATAGGCGACGGGGTCGCCGCTTTCGCGATCATTGTTGTCGATGAAGCGCGCGACGAAGATGGCACTGCGCCCGGTGTCGCCGCGGTCGAACACGAGACCGGCGTAATAGAAGAGTCCGTTCGTACCCGCGCGAACGACCGGGTCGGCAGCGGCCTGGTAGCCCTTCAACGGGGAGGCCAGGCCAACGTCGGTCTGATCCTGCGGATAGCCTGGCACCAGCGTGCTCTTCCAGCGCTGCCCGCCGTCGAGAGATTTGAAGACACCCAGCCACGCGTCACCCGTCTCCTGACCGTCGGGCAAGCCCGGGATGTCGACAGTCCGGTAGTCGTTGGCGCCGCCGAGCAAGTGCAGCGGATTCCGCGTGGATGCGGCCAGCGTCGGCTCGTTCTGCCGCTGCAGGTACGGATCGCCGTCCGGCAATGTCGTCCCCGACACCATGTTCACGTTGCGGCCGGGAATCTGCGCGAGCAGCGCCGCTGATCCCAACGTGGCAGCCAGGGCTGCGGCAGAGGTGAAGCGTGTTCCGATGCGCGGTAGTAGATACGGCCGCGCGACGCCATCGGACAGACGGCTGGGTAAACCGAACACGGGAAGCCTCCGAATTGGATTGGATGGCCGGCATGAATGCGGAATCCGAATGCCGGTCGAGGACGGTGATTATGACGAATGACGACTTGAACGGCAATCATGAAAAGGGCGCTTCCGTTGCTTTGGATAATCCGGGATAATCGTTCCCTCTCTAAGTCGAAGTGGGTACAGGATTTCTGGCACACGCGGTATGACCTGTCCGCATTGCGGAACCGACGCACCGGCAGGGGCGGCGCTCTGCACGGTCTGTGGCCGGCCTTGGGAACCGGCGACGCCGCCCGCGATCGAGACCCTCTCTAATGAGGCCGCCACGATCGGAGGCCCGGGATTGTTCGAGCCCCCTGCCCGCGGGACCGTCAGCGTCGCCGACGGCACCCATCCGCTTGACGCCGACGTGACGCGGGTAATCGGGCCGGTCAAAACTCCCGTTCCGCCCGACTCGCGCCGCACGACCGCAACCGGTCTGCGCCAGTTCACGATGCTGACGCCGGGTGAAACCCTCGGCGGCCGCTATCACATCATCCGCCTCCTCGGCGTCGGCGGCATGGGCGCGGTCTACCACGCGTGGGACGCGGAGCTTGGCGTGGCAGTTGCGTTGAAAGTGATTCGCGGCGACATCACCGGCAGTACCGGCGAGGTGGCCGCGATTGAGCGGCAGTTCAAGCGTGAGCTGCTGATGGCCCGACAGGTCACCCACAAGCACGTCGTCCGTATTCACGACCTCGGTGACGTCGACGGCCTCAAGTACATCTCGATGCCCTACGTGCAGGGTGCCGACCTGGCGACCGTGCTGCAGCAGAGCGGGACGCTGCCAGTACCGCGGGCACTCGGCTACGTGAAGCAGATCGTCGACGGCCTCGTCGCCGCACACGAAGCGGGGGTCATTCATCGCGACCTCAAGCCGGCCAACGTCATGATCGACGAAGACGATCAGGCGTTGATCATGGATTTCGGGATCGCGCGTTCGCCGGCCCACACCGGCAGCGGCATGTCCAAGGTGGTCGGGACGCTGGCCTACATGGCGCCCGAACAGGCGCAGGCGAAGGCCACCGACCAACGCGCCGACATCTACGCGCTCGGCATGATGTTCCGCGAGATGCTCGTCGGTCGCACGCGAGGCGACGAACAGCAGACGGTGGCGGATCTGATGCGCCGGATCAAGGAGCCGCCGCCGCGTGTGCGCACAATCGATCCGCTCATTCCAGAGCCGCTCGATGCGCTGATCGCGCGCTGCGTCGAGCCCGATCCCGCCGACCGGTTCCAGACCAGCGCCGCGCTGGCGGCAGCGCTCGCCACGCTCGACGAGGGTGGCCGCCTGCTGCTGACACCGAAGCCGGTGTTCTCGCCGTGGCGAATGACGGCCGCCGCCGTGCTGGTGGTTGTGGCCATCGGCGCCGCGATGTTTGCCGTTCGCCGGACGCCGCCGGCGACGGTGGCCAGACCGATCGACCCGGTGTCGATCCTCGTCGCTGACTTCGAAAACAAAACCGGCGACGCGGTCTTCGACGGCGCGCTCGAACAGGCGCTGACGATCGAGATGGAGTCCGCGCCCTTCATCAACGCGGCGTCGCGCGCAGAGGCTCAGCAGGTGGCCCGGAGCCTGAAAGGCGCAACCAGACTCGACGCCGCCACTGCACAACTGGTCGCATTCCGCCAGGGCACCAAGTACATCCTGGCGGGCGACGTGTCTCGGAAAGATGGCGGCTTTGCCCTCCACCTGCGCGCGATCGATCCGGCGACCGGCGCGGTGATCAAGGACGCGGCGGCCGACGCCAAAACGAAATCGGACGTGCTCCCGGCGGTCAGCACCGTCGCCGGCCGGCTGCGATCCGCGCTCGGCGACAAGACCGCGAACGCATCCAGCCTCCCGGCGGAGACCTTCACGGCCGGTTCACTCGAGGCGTTTCGCGAGTACACCACCGCTCAACAGCTGGCGGTGGCGCGCCGCGACGATGAGGCGGTCACCCACTACCGCCGGGCGATCGAGCTGGACCCGAAGTTCGGCCGTGCCTACGCGGGCCTCGCGGTGTCGGCGAACCGCCTCGGCGCGTCAGACGCGGCGACCCAGGCGTTCGACACCGCGCTCTCGCTGATGGATCGGATGACCGATCGCGAAAAGTACCGCACGCTGGGTGGGTACTATCTCCAGGTGACGCAGAACTATGACAAGGCCGTCGAAAACTACAGCGCGCTGGTCGCCGCCTATCCCTACGATTCGGCGGGTCTCAGCAATTTGGCCTTGGCTCATTTCTATCTGCATGATTTCTCGAAGGCGCTGAACGAAGCCGAACGGGCAGTTGCGATGCGCCCGAACAACATGCTGCAGCGTAACAACCTGGCGTTGTACGGCATGTATGCCGGGGAATTCGGCAACGCGGCGGCGGCGGCCCAAAAAATCATCGCCGAGCAGGGCTCGACCGAGTCGACGTACTTGCCGTTGGCGATGGCAGCCGTGTTCAAGGGCGACGTGGCCGGCGCGTCTGACGCCTACGACGAGATGGCGAAGCGAAGTGCGCGAGGCGCTTCGCTGGCGAGCCTGGGAAAGGCCGATCTCGCGCTGTACGGCGGCCGGCTCGATGTCGCGGACAGCGAGTTGAAGTACGGCCTCCAGCTCGACGCGGCCAGCACGGGCGGCGGGTTTGCCGCGCTCAAACAGGTGGCGAGGGCCGAGGAACGGCTCGCAACCGGCCAGAAGATGGCCGCGGTCGACGCCGCGCACGCGGCGCTCTCGATCACCCGCGAGTTGAACGTCGCGGTTGCCGCCGCCCGAGTCCTGATTCTGAGTGGCAGGGCGGCGGAGGCGCGGACAATCGCCACCACTCTCCAGGGCCAGCTGCAGAAGCAGAATCGGGCCTACGGCAAGATTCTCCTGGCCGAGGTCGCCCTCGAAGAGAAAGCGGTCCCGCACGCCATCGATCTCCTCAACGAGTCGCTGGCGCTCTCCGACCTGTGGCTGGCCCGCTTCGACCTCGGCCTCGCCTACCTCCAGCGTGACGCCTTCGCCGAAGCGCTGTCCGAGTTCGAGGCGTGCGAGAAACGCCGCGGTGAAACGACGGCGCTCTTTTTCGACGAGCGCCCCACGGTGCGCTATGCGGCCAGCCTGCCGTACTGGATGGGCCGGGCCGAGGAGGGATTGAAGATGGCCTCGGCCACCAGTCGCTACCAGACGTTCCTGGCGATTCGCAAGGAGGCGCCGGCCGATCCGCTGGTTCAGGACGCTCGTCGGCGAGTGGCTGCGCACTGATACTAGAATACGGTCGCCATGGAGATCGTCCGGAAGGTGCCCCAGCACGGCTGGATCGAGGTTGTGACCGGGAGCATGTTCAGCGGCAAGAGCGAGGAGCTCATCCGCCGGCTACGGAGAGCCCAGATTGCCCGCCAGCGCGTCCAGATCTTCAAGCCGCAGATTGACAACCGCTACAGCGAGGATCACATCGTCTCGCACAGCGATATGCGTATCGCCTCGCAGAATGTCCGCAACTCAGACGAGCTGGTCCAGCAGGTGGCCGACGACACCGAGGTGGTCGGGATCGACGAGGGGCAGTTCTTCGATGCGAACCTGCCCGCCGCCTGTAACACCCTGGCGGATCGCGGCAAGCGGGTGATCGTAGCCGGACTCGATCAGGACTACCTCGGTCGCCCGTTCGAGCCGATGCCGCAGCTGCTGGCGATCGCGGAGTACATCACCAAGACCCTGGCCATCTGCGTCGTGTGTGGCGACCCGGCGAACCACACGCAGCGGCTGGTTGTCAGCAGCGATCGCGTCCTGGTTGGCGCGACCGGTCTCTACGAAGCGCGTTGCCGGCACTGTTTCGATCCGCACCTCGCGGAGGGCAAAGACACCTGAGCGTGGATCCGATCACCGCATTATTGCTGCTGCTCGGCTTCGGCTATCTGTTTCAAAACGCCCGGCTGGCATACAGCTACATCCTGTTCCGGCGGCGACGACGATCGGCGATCCTGACGTGGCGGATCCCGAAGCCGCCGTTGTACGCGTTCTCGCTCGGCATTGGTGTCGCCCTCGGCCTGCTGGTGTTCGTGAAGGTCGTGTTCATTCACCGCCAGGCCTTCGGCGAGCTGATGATGTTCATCTACTACGCCTACCTCTCACCGATGAGCCTGACCATCGGGCGCGGCTTCTACCAGGACGGAATCTGGGCCGACTCTGCATTCATTCCGTATCACGAGGTCGGCGGCATCAGCTGGCGCGAAGGCGAGCACCAGGTTTCGCTCATCGTCATCTCGCGGCTGCGCAATCTTGCACGCCGTCTCAACGTGCCCGGCGACAAATACGGCGCAGCGCGGCGAGTGCTGCGCGATAAGATTGGCGAGCACGCGATTCATTTCACCGGAACCGGCCTGGATCTGGGTGCCCACGACGAACGCGACGAAGCCTGAGGACTTCCCACTATGAGCGCACGCGCAACCTGGAAGGGCTACCTGAAAATCAGCCTGGTGAACATTCCGATCAAGGTGTTCCCGGCGACCGAGTCGAGCGGCTCGATCGCCTTCAACCAGCTGCACGCCGAGTGTCAGACCCGCATCCAGCAGAAGAAGTGGTGTCCACACTGCTCGCGTGAAGTGCCAAACTCGGAGATCGTCAAAGGCTACGAGTTCGAAAAAGGGCGCTACGTGATCATGTCGGACGAGGATCTCGAAAAGGTCCGCCCCGAATCGACGCGCGTCATCGATCTGGTGCAGTTTGCGGATGCGCCCTCGCTCGATCCCATGTACGTCGACCGCACTTATTACCTGGCACCCGACGGCGGCGTGGCGGCCGACGCGTTCGCGGTCATGCGCGACGGTATGCAGGGCAAGGTCGGTATCGGCAAGCTCGCGCTCTACGGCCGCGAATACCTCGTCGCGGTGCGCCCGTTCCAGCGCGGCATCGTGATGCACACCCTGCATCATGCCGCCGAGATGCGCGGCATCGACGCGGTCGAGGAGCTGAATGCGGTGCCGGCGACGGTGAAGCCGGAAGAGATGAAGCTGGCGCGCCAGGTGATCCAGACGTTCGAGCAGCCGCTGAACCTGGCCGACTACACGGACGAGTACCGCCAGGGGCTGCAGCGGATTATCGACGCCAAGATAGCCGGCGCGGAAGTCGTCGCGACCGCCGCCGAGGCGCCGCCGAAGGTCGTCAACCTGATGGAGGCGCTGAAGAAGAGCCTTGATGCGGTCAGCGCGACCAGGAAGAAGCCGGCAAAGGTCGCGGCGGACAGAACCGCGCCAAGACGCAAGCGGGCATGAGGACGAAACTGAGAAGTTGGAACTGAGAACTGAGCACTCAGGACTAGAGCTTCGAGCCGATCCACGCGAGCAGCCCAGCGTCGTGGGCCATGGGGTCGCCCAGCCAGTCGGGCGGGATCAGCCACACGAACGCGAGAATCGCGACGACCCACAAATCGTAGGGCAGCGTCGCGCGTTCGTCGGTCCAAAAGAACGCGCGATTGAAGACGCCGACCGCCCCTTCTCGTGATGGCATCGGCAGCCGATTGAGGGCGAGATAGGTGTAGTAGATCCGGTCGGCCACCGCCAGGATCGACAGCACCAGCACCACCCATAGCACGCCGGCCATCCGGTTCGTGATGGTGCCGATCATGAGGAGCACGATCCGTTCGGGGCGCTCCATGAAACCCACCTTGCACTTCTCGACCAGCGACTCAGCGCGTGCGCGCGCGTAACTCGTCATGATCGAGAAAATCAGCGTCAGGGCCGCAACCATCACGTAGTCGCTTCGGTTGAGCTTCGAGTACAGGAAGATCAGCCCGGTCAGCAGCGCGAGATCGGAAAAGCGATCCAGCGTCGAATCCCAGAACGCCCCGAACTGCGACTGCAGCCCCAGGATGTGGGCGACCTTGCCATCGATGAAATCGAAGATGTTCGCGACCAGCATGATGGCGAACGCCAGCCTGAACCGGCCGAAGCCGAGGGCCCACGCGGCACCGACGTTGATCAACACACCGATCAAGGTCAGTGTGTTGGGATGAATCCGCCACGCGACGCAGAGGTTGATGATGGCGCGCAGCGGCAGCATGCACGCGGCACCAATCGCCCCCGTGACCGTCAGCGGCCTGCGCACGGTTGGTTCGGTCGTGGCTGGAAGAGGCACTATAATGGAGGGTTCAGGCACCTGGCGAAAACGCGTCATATTATCGTATGCCCATCCACGAACTCAAGGAACAGATCGGCCGGCTGCCCGAGCAGCCGGGCGTCTATCTGTACTTCAACGTGGCGGGCGACACGATTTACGTCGGCAAGGCGCGGGCGCTGCGCGATCGCGTGCGCAATTACCTTGGCGCCTACGGTTCGGATCCCAAGACCGATGCGCTGCTGGAAGAGGTCGTCCGGCTCGAAGTGATCGTCACCGACTCGGTGGTCGAAGCGCTCGCGCTGGAAAACAATCTCATCAAGCAACGCTCGCCCAAGTACAACATCCTGCTTCGGGATGACAAGAATTACCCCTTCCTGCAGTTGACCACCACCGAAGACTTTCCGCGCGTGCTCGTCGCTCGTGGTGTGCAGCGCGACGGCAACTTCTACGCCGGTCCGTTCATGCCGGCGCATTTCGCCCGCAAGACGATGTCGCTCACCCATCGCCTGTTCGGGATGCGCTCCTGTAACGAGGTCATTACCGGCAAGCGCAGCCGCCCCTGCCTCGAATACGACATCAAGCGCTGCATCGCGCCGTGTGTCGACACCATCTGCTCGGCAGAGCAGTACGGCCGCGCCGTCGACACCACGCGATTGTTTCTCGAGGGAAAGAATGACGAGCTCGTCAAGACCCTGCGGGTCCGGATGCTCGCGGCCGCCGACCAGGAGCGCTTCGAGGAGGCGGCGCAATCGCGCGACGCGCTGCGCACGGTGCAGACGCTGCACGACCGCCAGCAGAAGATGGCCACGGCGGAGCTCGGTCACCGCGACGTTTTCGGCGTGAAGCTGGGACCCGCCGGGGTCGTCGTCGAGGTATTCCAGGTGCGGGGCGGTCGAGTGGTCGAACGCGTCGAGCTCGGCACCGAAGACGCCATCGTCGGATCGAGCGACGGCGAAGTGCTCGAAGCCGCAATTCAGCAGTTCTACGAACTACGCGCGGCGCCGGCGGAGATCTACGTGCCGGCCGAACCGGCCGATCGCGACGAGCTCGAGGCCTGGCTGTCGGACCGCGTCGGTCGCAAGATTCGGATTGTGGTGCCGCAGCGCGGCGAGAAACGCGGCTTCGTGGATCTCGCCAACCGCAATGCGGCATTGGCGTATCAGACGCGCTTCAATCGCTCCCAGAGCGCGCAGTACGATGCACTGGAAACCCTTCAGCACGTCCTCGCCCTGCCGACGCTGCCGCGGCGCATCGAGTGCTTCGACATTTCCACGATCCAGGGAAGCAACACAGTCGCCTCGATGGTGGTCTGCGAGGGCGGCCGCATGCGGCGATCGGAGTATCGGAAGTTCAGGATCAGAGGGCTGTCGCCGTCCGCAGTCCCGAGCCTCCGGTCCCCGGTCTCCGATCGCAACCAGGATGATTTCGCGGCGATGCACGAGGTCGTGCTACGTCGCTACCGCAAACTGCTCGAACTCGGTGGACCGTTTCCTGATCTCGTGCTCATCGACGGCGGCAAGGGGCAGCTCTCTGCCGGGTACGCGGCTCTCGAGGAACTTGGCCTGGCGAACCTCGTGGCCATCGGTATCGCCAAGAAAGAAGAGCTGATCTATACCCGCGAGCACGGCAATCCTATCGCCTTGCCCGCACACGATCCCGCGCTGCTGTTGATTCAGCGGATTCGGGACGAAGCGCATCGCTTCGCGGTCACGTTCCATCGCCAGGCACGCACGCTGCGCGACCTGCGCTCCGAGCTCGACGAGGTGCCGGGCATCGGGCCGCGGCGGCGCAGGACGCTGCTGACGACGTTCGGCAGCGTGGCGGGGGTGCGGCGCGCCACGCGCGAAGAGCTCGCTGCGGTCGTCGGCGCAAAAACGGCCGATGCCGTCCTTGCCTTTTTCGCGAGTCGGCCTTAACCTTTAACCCTTGCAGCAGTACAACTTCGCGGATATTTTCATCAGTTTTGGTGTGCTGCTGTTCTCCTTGACAGTTCATGAAATGGCACACGCCTGGACGGCGGACCGGCTCGGCGATCCGACCGCGCGCTCGCTGGGGCGTGTCTCGTTGAACCCGATCGTGCATGCCGATCTGCTCGGGACCGTCATCCTGCCGCTGGTGTCGATGTTCAGCGGGGCGACGCTGATCGGATGGGCCAAGCCGGTGCCGGTGAACATGCGCTATCTGCGCGATCCTCGGCGCGACTACATTGTGGTCGCGGCCGCCGGGCCCGCGAGCAATCTCCTCCTCGCCATCTTTTCGGCGCTGCTGCTCGCCATCGTCCCGATCTCTCCGTACACGAGCGGCGAGCCGAACGTTTCGGTGCCGATCGCGACGGTGCTGCGCCACCTGGTCGGACTCAACGTGCTGCTGGCCATCTTCAACATGATTCCCATTCCGCCGCTCGACGGCGGCAACGTGCTGGCGGGCCTGCTGCCCGCCAACCTTGCGGCGCTGTTCAACAAGGTGCGACCATACGGCTTCGTCTTGTTGTACGTGCTGGTGCTGTCCGGCGGCTTTGACGTGATCGTGCTCCCGCCGTATCGTTTCATCCTCACTTGGCTGCCCACGAAGTGACTGCTAAGGCGCGCGTCGTGTCAGGCATGCGGCCGACCGGCCGTCTGCACCTCGGTCACCTCGTCGGTGCGCTCGGCAACTGGGTGCCGCTGCAGGACACCTACGACTGCTTCTATTTCGTCGCCGATTGGCACGCGCTGACCAGCGACTACGCCGACACCAGCCAGCTGACGTCGTACACCTACGAAAACGTGGCCGACTGGATTGGCGCCGGGCTCGATCCCGCGAAGAGCACGTTCTTCGTCCAGTCGCTCGTGCCGGAGCACGCCGAGCTCTACCTGCTGTTGTCGATGGTCGTTCCGGTGCCCTGGCTGGAGCGCGTGCCGACCTACAAGGAGCAGCAGGAATCGCTGAAGGACAAGGATCTGTCGGCGATCGGTTTCCTCGGCTACCCACTGCTGCAGACCGCCGACGTCGCCATCTACGATGCCCGGTTTGTTCCCGTGGGGGAGGACCAGGTTGCGCACCTCGAGCTGGCCCGCGAGGTGGTCCGCCGCTTCAACAAATTCTTCGGGGATGTGCTGGTCGAGCCGCAGCCGCTGCTCACCTCGTTCGGGCGCCTGCCCGGGCTCGACGGTGACAAGAAAATGAGCAAGAGCCTCGGCAACACGATTCATCTGTCGGACACCGCCGATGAAGTGACCAGGAAGGTGCGGCAGATGTATACCGATCCCAAGCGGGTCCGGGCCGACATTCCCGGCACGGTTGAGGGCAATCCGGTCTTCGTGTACCACGATGCCTTCAACCCGAATGTCGCCGAGGTCGACGACCTGAAGGCGCGCTACCGTGCCGGCAGGGTCGGCGACGTCGAAGTCAAGACCAAGCTGGCCAACGCATTGAACGCGCATCTCGAGCCGATCCGGGAGCGTCGTGCCGCCGCCCTGGCGAAGCCGGGTTATCTGCGAGACGTGTTGTTCGACGGATCGAAGCGTGCCCGTGCCGTCGCCGCCGGCACCATGGATCGTGTTCGAGACGCGATGAAGATTTCGTATCCATGACCGAGCCGCGTTCGGAATTCGAGTCGGCGCCCGATGCCTTTCCCGTCAAGCTGTCGAATTTCGAGGGGCCGCTCGACCTGCTGCTGCATCTGATCCGGCAGCATCAGCTCGACATCCACGACATCCCGATCGCGCTCATCACCGCGCAGTACCTGGAGGCGATCGCGTTGATGGAGGAGCTGGATCTCGACGTCGCCGGGGAGTTCCTCGTGATGGCGGCGACACTGATTCACATCAAGTCGAAGATGCTGCTGCCGCGCCCGGAAACGGCCGCCGGGATCGAGGGCGAGGTCGAGGATCCGCGCGACGCGCTGGTGCGCCGTCTGCTCGAACACCAGAAATTCAAGGCGGCGGCGGGCCTGCTGCACGAGCGTGAACAGTTGCGGGCGGCGCAGTGGCTCCGGCCCGATGGGCGCGTGGCCGACCTGGCAGGCGACGAGTATGAGCCGGAGCTCGAGGTCGATCTGTTCAGCCTGATGAGCGCGTTCCAGGCGGTGGTGCAGCGCCTCAAACACCGCCCCAGAGTGTTGCTGCCTGCGGAGGAGATTCCGGTCGAGCAGCGGATCGAGCAGCTGCTCGTGCGCCTTTCAGAAACCACGGCGATGGGTTTCGAGGATCTGTTTTCCGACGTCGATCACCGCAGCGGTCTGATCGTCACCTTCCTGGCGCTGCTCGAGATGATTCGGTTGAAGCTTGTCCGCGTGTTCCAGTCGGGCAGTTTCGGCCCGATTCGCGTCTACAAGCGATCGCGGCCCGCGGATGCGCCGCACCCGATTGGTGACCCTGAGGAGAATCGTGGCTGAAATCAAAGACGGGCAGGACGAAGGTGACGCGCCGGAGGCAGTCGCCGAGCAGGAGCGCCCCTCGGCGCCGGTTGGGCTGACGGTGCAGGACGGCCTGCAGGCTCAGGATGCTCGGGATCGCCGCGAGGCCGACGCCGGAATCGTCGATGGCGAGAACCTGCCCAAGCGGGCCGCTGCAGAGTTGAAGGCCATTCTCGAGGCGCTCATCTTCGCTTCACCCGATCCGCTGACGCCCAAGGCGATGTGCAAGGTGCTCGACACCGAGCCCAAGGAAGACGTGCTGGCCGCACTCGCCGAGCTCAAAGAGGACTACGAACGTCCGGGTGGCCTGGAACTCGTCGACGTGGCCGGCGGATGTCAGATCGTCACCCGTTCGGAACTACACGACTGGGTGCGGCGCCTGTTCCACGAGCGCAGCTCGCAGAAACTGACGGTGCAGGCGCTCGAGACGCTGGCGGTGATCGCGTACCGACAGCCAATCACCGCGGCTGAGATCACCGATGTTCGCGGCGTCAATACATCCGGCGTGCTGAACACGCTGCTCGAGCGTCATCTGATCAAGATCGTCGGACGAAAACCGGTAGTGGGTCGCCCGTTCATGTACGCGACCACGCGCGAATTCCTGATCCGGTTCGGACTGAACGACCTCACCGACCTCCCCAAGGTCGAAGACATGGCCGAGGCGCTCGGCCTGGAGGCGCCGATCCTGATCGAAAGGACACCGGCAGAAGACCTGCTGCCGCTCGACGAGCCGGATGACGAGAACGTGGACGACGAGAGCGATCCGGGCGAATCGGTGCACTAGATCAGGAACGCCTCGCTCGACCTCCGGCACCCTCGGGGCGGACGCGCGCCGCGCCGGAGAGTCGGTGCTCCGCGGCCTTCCGCAGCCGCTTGACTTCAGCGTCGGTCAGGTCCCGCCAGTAGCCGAGCTTCAGCCGCGTGTCTCGCAGCGGTCCGATCGCCACCCGCTTGAGGTGATCGACCGGGTGCCCGATCGCCTCGCACATGTTGCGGACCTGGCGGTTGCGGCCCTCCCGCAACGTGATGACCAGCGTGGCGCCGGTCGCGTCGCGCTTCAGTGGCAGCGCCGTCACCTCCGACGCGCGTACTCGGCGGCCGTCGATGACCAGCCCGCGCTGCAGGCGTGCGAGATCATGCGCGTCCGGGATGCCGAGCACCGTCGCTTCGTAGACGCGCGACACGCCGTGGCTGGGGTGCGTCAGTCGCGCCGCGAGTTCGCCGTCGTTCATGAGCAGCAGCAGTCCCTCTGACTCGTAATCGAGCCGCCCGACCGGATACACGTACTCCCTCACGCCGCGCAGCAGATCGATCACCGTCTTCCGCCGTTCCGGATCCGACCTCGTCGTGACGAATCCGCGCGGCTTGTTGAGCAGGATGTAGCGACGATGCTCCACCAGCTTGATGCGCGATCCGTCCACCCGGATGTCGTCGCGCGCCGGGTCTGCCTTGGTGCCGAGCTCGCGGACGGTTGTTCCGTTCACCGTGACCCGGCCGTCGAGCATCATCTGCTCGGACCCACGGCGGGAAGCGATGCCGGCCTGCGAGAGGATTTTCTGTAAGCGCTCCATCACCGGTTCAACACCGAGGCCACTCTGGACACACAGGTTAAACCCTTTTGGTTTCTTGGTGTCCTTGGTGTTTCAGCGGCTCAACAAGTCACCCCAGAAACCCGCCAGCTGCAGCACATCGTTCACGTGTGCCGGACGGTCGGCCTCGGCGTGGGAGATCAGGCCGCTCAGCAACAGCCGCACCGGCGCGTGACCGCGCAGGTCGGCGGCAAGATACTCCGACTCGACCGGCGGGATCACGTTGTCCTCGAGTCCGTGCAGCAGGAAGACGGGCACGGTCGGCTTCGGCGATTTCGAGACGGACAGACCATCCGGCGAGGCGCTGGTTCCGATCAGCGGCAGCAGCCGCGCGCCGAGGTGGACGACGTCGCGCGCCAGGACGTAGCGGAGCAGCGTCGCGGACGGCTCTGGCAGCGTCTGCGCGAGCTTGCGGATCGCCTCGAACTCCGCCGGCGCGCGGGCTTTGTCCACGCCACCGTCGAGCGCCGACGCCCACAGATACTGACGCACGCCGGCGCGTAGCCGCGGCACCTGTGCCGCCGGCACCACCCGATCGGCGATCGACAGCAGAATCACGGCGACCCCGTAATCGTGCGGAGCCAGAACGAACTGGTTGTTCGTCACGGCGGTTCCGAGGCGCACGTCCGGCTCCGGCCCCGTCTCACGTCCCGTGCACAGGTAGCGCAGCACGCGCGCCAGATCGTCGTGGCCGCCGAGCGAGAACACGTACGCCACCTTGTTCGCGAGCGCCGGACGGCCCGCCGCGACGATCGAGAGCCCGCCGCTGAAGCTGATCCCCATCAGGGCGGCTCGATGATCGGGCGAAAGGGTTAGGTCATCGGCGAGCCAGCCGCCGGCGTCCTCGATCGCATCCGTGATCGCCGGCGCGATTTCGAACCTCGCGAGTTCGGGAATGTCCGGCGTGACGACAGTGACACGGCTCGCGGCCAGTTGCTGGGCCAGCCGCACCAGCCGCGGTTCGTCGATGCCCGAGGCGTGCAGGCCCGAGGTCAGCAGTGCCGCGCGCGTGTGGCGACCGGACGGCTCGTAGAGGCGGGCGCGCATCGGGCCGCGTCGCGTGGGGATCGCGATTTCGCGCTCGCTGATTCGCACCGCGTCGAGGTCGGCGATGCGGCGTGCCACGCCGTGCATGTCGGCGGCACGAATGACGAACGACGTGCCGTGCAGGTAAGGACGCGCGATCAGCGTCGCGCCGGCCAGCGCCACGAGCAGCAGCAGGAGTCCGAGCAGACGCCGTGCACGCATGACGCGCATGGTATCCTGAGATTAGAAGATTGCAGAATTCAGATTGCAGAATTCAGATTGCAGAATTCAGATTGCAGAATTCAGATTGCAGAGTTCAGATTGCAGAGTTCAGATTGCAGAATTACTTCGGATTGCTGATTGGCAAACTGACGACGACTATTGAATCTGCAATCTGCAATCTTCAATCTGAAATCTGCAATCTGAAATCTGAAATTCGATGAAACCCCTGATTATTGCGATCGACGGGCCGTCGGGCGCCGGCAAGGGAACGGTCGCGCGCGCAGTGGCGGACGCGCTCGGCTACCGGCACGTCGATAGCGGCGCGATGTACCGCGCCATCGGCTGGAAGGCATTACGCGATGGCGTTCGACTCGATGACGATCCGACGGTCGCTGCGCTCGCCCAGACCTCGCACATCACCATCACCGCAACCCGCGTCGCTATCGACGACGTGGACGTGACCCGGGACATCCGAACGCCGGAGATCGATCGCGCCGCTGCCGCGGTCGCCCGGCTGCCGCTCGTGCGCAACGTGCTGGTTCAGCAACAGCGCCGGATGGGCGGCGAGGGCGGCGTCGTGATGGAAGGGCGAGATATCGGTACCGTCGTCTTTCCCGACGCCGACGTGAAGCTCTACCTTGACGCGTCGCCGGAAGAGCGCGCGCGCCGGCGCGCCCACGACCCCGCCCACAGCGGCGTCCCAGCGGCGGTGTCCGACGTCGCATTGCTGCTCATGCAGCGCGACGAGATCGATCGCACCCGGACGGTATCGCCCCTCTACGCCGCGCAGGACGCCGTCATCGTCGACACAACGGGGAAGACCATCGACCAGGTCGTCCAGGACGTGCTCAGGGTTGTGAACGGCCGTCTCGGGATGGCTGAGGGCTGATGGTAGCTCTCTGCCCACAGCCCTTCACTTCTCTTTATCGTGGTCCGTGTAGTCTTCGGCTGACGCCGGGTCCAACTCCCATCGATGCTTGTCGCGCTCTTCGAGCTTGTTGGCGCCTTTCAACTCCTCGCGGTCGTCATAGGTCACACCTAGCGCCTTGCCAATGTCTTCGACGATGTCCTGATCCGGCGTGGGATTATCGCCCCCCGGCGCTTCCTCTCCGGCGAAGTAGGCGTCTTCGATGTCTACGTCGGGGTCCCCGCCGGTGACGTCGTTCATACCGTGATGTTCGCGAAGGTTGGCGGCGATTTCGGCCCGCCCGGTGCGGGCCGCCGATCCGTGGCGGTCCAGGTCGAGCGAGGACGGCGGCGTCCGGTTCGTCTCGCTGTCGTCGAGCGTCCGTCGCGCGCGGTCGAGCCTTGGCACCTTCGTTGGGACGGTGGACGAGCTGTTGACCTTGCGAACCGCCCTGGCAATCGCCTTGGGCTTGAGTCGTTGGCCTGATTTTTTCGTTTTGACCGCCTGGGATACTTTTTTCTTACCCGATTTCCTCGCAAGCGCCTTTTTTCTGGCAGGTGCCTGTCGCCTGACGGTCCGTTTTGTGGTTCCGCGCCGACCCGAGCCGCCTTTCGGCGCTTTCCGCGTCGATTTGGCTGACCTCGATCGTCTCGCAGGCTTGCGTTTGGCCATCACTTAAGTCCTTTCGGAACCTTGACAGTTCGGCGATAAGTGTCGTACTCTCTGTTGCTTATCGGAATTCAGAAAATCCAGCGGGGGCCGGCACCCGCTCAAACAACCGCCGGCAGACGCCGATCGGACGACCGATCGGACACAGGAGGACGCGCGAGGCATGGCGAACGTAGCAGACGAGAACACTCCCGGTGCGGGAAGCGGCGGAGTCGCGACGAGCGAGCGACCCGAACGGAGCGAACGCACGGATAAGGGCACGTTGAAGGCACGGCCCCGTGAGGACGACGACCAGATCGATCCGGCCGAGTACGCACGGCTGCTCGATTCCTACGATAACAGCTTCCGGAACATCGCGGAAGGTGAGGTCGTCAAGGGCACGGTTCTCAAGGTGACCGCATCAGAGGTGATTGTCGACGTCGGCTACAAATCCGAAGGCATTATCTCGGTTGACGAGTTCCTCGATGAGAATCGCGAGGTCACGGTCCAGCCCGGCGACATCGTGGACGTGCTTCTCGAGCGCACGGAAGACCGCGAAGGATACGTCGTCCTGTCGCGGGAAAAAGCCGAGAAGATGAAGATTTGGGACGAAGTCGAGAAGGCCTACGCCGAGCGGAAAGTGGTCATCGGTCGGGTCATCGAGCGGATCAAGGGCGGTCTGGCGGTGGATATCGGGGTTCGCGCCTTCCTGCCTGGCTCACAGATCGACGTTCGGCCGGTGCGGAACCTCGACGCGTTGCGCGGACAGGAACTGCGCATGCGCGTGATCAAGGTCAACAAGAAGCGCGGCAACATCGTGCTGTCCCGCAAGGCACTCCTCGAAGAGGAGAACGCCGAGAAGAAGAAGCACACGCTCGACATCCTGGCCGAGGGCAAGGTGCTCAAGGGCGTGGTCAAGAACATCACCGATTACGGCGCTTTCATCGACCTGGGCGGCATCGATGGCCTGCTGCACATCACCGACATGTCGTGGGGTCGGGTCGGACACCCGTCCGAGTTGTTCAAGGTCAACGACGAGATCGACGTGATCGTGCTGAAGTACGACCCGGCGACCGAGCGGGTCTCGCTCGGTCACAAGCAGCTCATCACCGATCCGTGGGCGAACGTCATGGAGCGCTACCCAGTTGGCGCGCGCATGGGCGGCAAAGTGGTGAGCCTCACCGACTACGGCGCGTTCATCGAGCTCGAGGCCGGCGTCGAGGGGCTGATCCACGTCAGCGAGATGTCGTGGAGCAAGCGCGTCAAGCACCCTTCGAAGCTGCTCAACGTCGGCGACACCGTCGATGCGATGGTGCTCGGAGTCGACGCCACCGCGCGGCGCATTTCACTGGGGCTCAAGCAGGTCGAGACCAACCCGTGGCACGACCTGGCCGAGAAATATCCGGTCGGCTCGAAGATCCAGGGCAAGGTCCGAAACCTCACCGAGTTCGGCGCGTTCGTCGAGGTCGAGGAGGAAATCGACGGCCTCATCCACATCTCCGACATGTCCTGGAGCAAGCGGATCAAGCATCCCTCGGAGGTCCTGAAGAAGGGCGATGTCGTCGAGGCGATGGTGCTGAACATCGATGCCGAGAACCAGCGGCTGTCGCTCGGGCTGAAGCAGCTTGCCACCGACATCTGGGACGACTTCTTCTCGCACCGCCACGTCGGCGACACCATCGAGGGCAAGGTCGTCCGCATGACGAACTTCGGCGCCTTTGTCGAGCTCGACGAGGGGATCGAAGGGCTGATTCACGTGTCCGAATTCGACGACTCGGCGCACGCCGGCAAGGAAGGCAAGATCGAGCTGGTGGTCGGAGAGACCTATCCGATGAAGATCATCAAGCTCGCGCCGGCAGAACGGAAGATCGGTCTTTCGATTCGCGCCCTGAAGTCCGACGAGTTCCGCGCTGACTGGGAGAGCTACCAGGAGAGCGCGGGCGACGGCAGCGCGACACTGGGGGATCACTTCAGAAATCGGTGACATGGCTCATGGCAAAGGGCTGGTGGCATAAGGTCGATGGTACGTCCATCCTCCATTTGCCATTAGCCATCAGCCATCGGCCATGAGGGGCTTTATGACCAACGGCAGCATGACGAAGGCGGAACTGGTCGAGGAAGTTTCGCGTGTGTCGGACCTCACCAAGAAGCATTCCGAGGTCATTGTCGACACCGTGTTCCGCAGCATCATCGAAGCGCTGCATCGCGGCGAGAAGATCGAGCTGCGGGGGTTCGGCAGTTTCCGGCTCCGCAAACGGGAGCCGCGCAAGGGCCGCAACCCGAAGACGGGCGACAAGGTCGACGTGCCGCCCAAGAAAGTCCCATATTTCAAGCCCGGCAAAGAGCTCAAGGAACTGATCAACAAGGAGCCGGCAACCACACCAGGCGGGGCCGTCACGCCGCCGCCTCCCGATGCGTTGGCGGTCTAGCAAACCCGAAGATTAGCGACACTGGGACCGGGGGTGTCCCGAAAATTCCCTCACGTCGCCGGTGCCCACGTCCACAACCCCAACGTCCCCAGTCCCCATTCATATGGAACGCCTCTGGGCCCCTTGGAGAACGGCATACGTGACCGGCTCCAGCGGCGGCGACACCGCCTGCATCTTCTGCAACATCTCGGAACCCGATCGTGCCGACCTCGTGCTCACCCGTGGTCGGGTTTCGTTCGTCCTCCTCAATCTGTATCCTTACAACAACGGCCATCTGATGGTGGTGCCGAACCGGCACGCGGCGGACCTGGCCACGCTGGACTCGGAGGAGCAGATCGAGTTGATGCGGCTGGTACGGCATTCCGAGATCGCCCTGACCGAGGCCTACGCGCCGCAGGGGATCAACATCGGCATCAACCTCGGCAAGGCGGCTGGCGCGGGAGTCCCGGGCCATCTGCACGTGCACATCGTCCCGCGGTGGAGTGGCGACACCAACTTCATGACCGCGATCGGGGACACGCGGGTGCTGCCGGAAGATCTGACGACCTCGGCCAGGAAACTGCGGCCGATTTTCGAGCGGCTGTCTGCAACCGAGCGTTGAGTCCTTGGTGTCTTGTGTTGAGTCAGCGATGATCCTAGAGCTCACCTCAGAACAGAAAGCTTTCCAGCAACAGGTCGCGCAATTCACCCGCGAGATTGTCGCGCAGCGCGCCGCCGGCATCGACAAGTCGGGTGAGTTTCCAGCCGACGTGATCCACGCCGCGGCCGACAAGGGCCTGCTGGGCGTGACCATTCCGACCGCGTACGGCGGCCTCGGCAAGGACTACGTCAGCTACGCCCTGGCGATCGAGGCCATCGCACGCGCCAGCGCGACGGTGGCGGTGTCGCTGTCGGTGACCAACTCTCTCGTCGCCGAGGTGATCGCGCATGCCGGCCGAGATTCGCAGCGCGAACGCTGGCTGCGCCCGCTCGCGCGCGGCGAGGCGATCGGTGCCTTCGCGCTGTCGGAGCCCGATGCCGGTACCGACGCAGCCAACCAACAGACCAAGGCCGTGCGATCGGGTGACGGCTATCGCATTACGGGGAAAAAGGTCTGGGTCGCAAACGCCGAGGACGCCGCGGTGGTCATCGTCTTTGCGCGCACCCGGCCGGGCCTGAGGGGCCAGGGTATCACCGCCTATCTCGTGCCGATGAGTTCCGCCGGAATCACCCGCACCGCGCGCGCCGACTCGCTCGGCGTACGCGGACTCGGCTGCATGGATCTCGATCTGGATCTGGCGGTCACCGACGAGCAGGTGCTCGGCCATGTCGACCAGGGCTTCGATCTGGCGATGTGGGCGCTGCAAGGTGGCCGCGTCGCGATCGCGGCGCAGGCGCTCGGGATCGGGCAGGCGGCGCTCGACGAGGCGCTCGCGTATGCCAAACAGCGTGAACAATTCGGCCAGCCGATTGGCAGTTACCAGGCCATTCAATGGATGCTCGCCGACATGGCGACCGAGCTCGAAGCGGCGCGCATGTTGACGCTCAAGGCCGCGGCCGCCAAGGACACGCAGGAGAAGTGCACGGTCGAGGCCGCGATGGCCAAGCTGGCAGCGTCGGAAGCGGCGCACAAGGCGGCCGACAAGGCGATGCAGATTCTGGCCTCGGCCGGCTATCGCCGAGGTTCGGTCGTGGAACGGCTGTTCCGCGACGTGCGGGCGACAGAAATTTATCAGGGGACTTCTGAAGCGCAGCGTATGATCATCGCCGCCAACGTGCTCGCGAACGTGTAACCGGAAACAGTCGTGGAAATCGCAAAGACCGCACAGTTCTGGTCTGGTGTTGCTCGGTAGTGTGTTGGTGTTACTCGGTAGTGTCCGGCTTCAGCCGGCTGGAGGGTCATGTGAAGAAGATCAATCGCCGACAGTTCGTGCAGACCACCGCCGCAGCTGGCGCCGCCGCGGCGGCGATTCCGCAGACCCTATTCGGTCAGGCCCCGACCATGATGACGCCCAAGAGCGTCAAGCCGGTCGTCGTCTCGTCCAGCAACGGCCACAAGTTCAAGAACGGCGGCGCGAAGACCTGCGTCGAGACCGCGTTCGCGAAGATGATCGGCGGTGCCGACGTCCTCGACGCGCTGATCGCCGGCGTCAACATCGTCGAGCTCGATCCGACCGACGACAGTGTCGGCTACGGTGGTCTGCCGAACGCCGACGGAGTGGTGCAGCTCGACTCCTGCTGCATGCACGGGCCGAAGAAGCGCGCCGGTGGCGTCGCGGAAATCGAAGGGGTGCGCACGCCGTCCAGGGTGGCGCAGATGGTGATGGATCTCACCGACCATCACCTGCTGGTCGGCAAAGGGGCACAGGAGTTCGCGCGCGGCATGGGCTTCAAGATCGAGGACGACCTCAACACCGAGAACTCGCGCGGCAAGTGGCTCGAATGGAAGCGCCGGACCGATCCCCTGCACTATCTATCGCCCAAGGATCGACAGACCGCGTACCACAAGGTCGCGATGGACATGATCGCCGAAGGGCTGATCGATCGCGATCACTACTACGGCACGATCAACTGCGATGGGGTGAACGCCAGAGGCGAGATCTGCGGCGTGACCACTACGAGCGGGCTGGCGTGGAAGATTCCAGGCCGGGCCGGCGACTCGCCGATTCTCGGCGCCGGTCTCTACGTGGACGGCGACGTGGGTGCGGCAGGCTCCACCGGCCGAGGCGAGGCGAACCTGTACAACCTGTCGTCGTACCAGATCGTGGACGAGATGCGCCGTGGCTCCGGGCCGAAGGACGCCTGCATCACGGTGTTGAAGCGCATCGCCAAGAACACCATCGAAAAGCGGCTGCTGACCGCCAACGGCCAGCCCAACTTCGGGCTGAACTTCTACTGCTTGAACAACAAGGGCGAGTACGCCGGTGTGTCGATGTACGACTCGACCTTCGCCGTGTGCACGGAGAACGGTGCGCAAACGGTGAAGACCGACTCGCTGTTCGGTCAGCTGAGCCCAGACGGACGCAGGTAACAGAGGCCTCCGTCCTCTCCGCTAACTCGTGGCCTTGAACGCGCCCTTGGCCTGCCCTGACGCCCCCTTCGGGATCGTCAGCGACGTCCACTCGTCTCCTGCGAAGTGCCTCGCCAGATAGACGATCTGGCCGACGTGCGACGCCGCGTGCGCCAGCGAGCGGTTGAGGGCCTCGATCACCAGAAACGCCTCGCCGCGAATGCGCACCGTGCGCTCGAGATCGTCCGGTGTCAGCGCCTCGATCGCGTCCAACGCAATTGACCAGCCCTCGTCCCACCACTTCAGGATCTCGGCGCGCGATTCCTTGCCGGTGGTCTCGAATTCGCGATCGCGATCGCGATCCGGTTTTTCTCCGTCGGTGGTCAGGAAGTCGCGGTAGCGCGACCGCAGATTGCCGCCGACGTGCTTGACGATGGTGGCCATGCTGTTGGAGTTGGCGTCGAGCTCGGCGTGGAGCTGTTCGTCCGGGACGCGCGGCAGCGCCTTGTCGACGTAACCCTTGAACATCCGGAGTTGGCGGATCACATCCTTGAGGTAGGCGGCACGCATGTCAGTGGGCGCGGTGGTCATCGGCGTGGTCATCCCATAATGTTTTTGGCGATGGTCTGGAGCTGCAGGTTCGAGGTGCCTTCATAGATCTGGCCGATTTTCGCGTCGCGATACAGTTTCTCGACTGGATATTCCTTGACGAAGCCGTTGCCGCCGAACAGGTTCACGGCCAGCGAGGCAGCCCGCTCGGCGACTTCGGACGAGAAAATCTTGCACATCGCCGCCTCGGTCAAAAACGGCCGCTGCGCGTCGCGCAGCCGCGCCGCATTGTAGACCAGCAGCCGCGCCGCCTCGATCTCGGTCGCCACCCGCGCAATCTGGTGCTGCACCGACTGGAACTCGGCGATCGCCTTGCCGAACTGTTTGCGTTCGCGCGTGTAGGCAATCGTGTGATCCAGCGCGCCTTGCGCCAGGCCAATCATCTGCGCGCCGATGCCGATGCGCCCTTCGTTCAGGGTTTCGATCGCGACTTTGTAGCCCCTGCCGACCTCGCCCAGCACGTTGGCCTTTGCTACGCGGCATTCCTCCAACAACAGCTCGCAGGTGCTGCTGGCGCGGATGCCGAGCTTGTCCTCTTTCTTGCCGACCGTGAAGCCAGGACGATCGCGCTCGACCAGGAAGGCGGTGATGCCGCGATAGCCCGCGTCGGGGTTGACGTTCGCGAACACGATGAACAGGCCGGCCTCGTTCCCGTTGGTGATCCAGAGCTTTCTGCCGGTGACCACCCATTCCCCGCCGCGCTCGATCGCTCGCGTCGTCAGCGCGAATGCATCACTGCCCGACCCGGCCTCCGAGAGCGCATAGGCGCCGACCAGATTCGTCGCCATCTTTGGCAGGAACCGCGCCTTGATGTCGTCGCTGGCCCAGCGCAGCAGCGCGTTGATCACGAGGGTATTCTGCACGTCGACCATGACACCGACCGACGGATCCACCCGTGACAGAGCTTCGACCGCCAGCACCGAATGGAAGAAGCTGGCGCCGCCGCCACCGTGGCTGTCCGGAATTTCGATGCCCATGACGCCGAGCGCGAACAGTTTGTCGATGAGCGCCGGCGCGAACTTCGCGTGCTCGTCCATCTCGCGGACCAGCGGGCGGATTTCCTTGTCCGCGAATTGGTAGACGCTGTCGCGCAGGAGCCGCTCGTCGTCGGAGAGAGTCGTCAGCGGGTGCATCGCCCGAATGTTATCATCGCTGGATCATGCGAAAGGATCGGACCGTCGATGGCAGATTTTTCGGTAGCGCCGTGCCGGCCCCGCCGGCAGGGGACGCGTTCGAGCCAAGTGTGGCGTCAGTAAATGCGGCGTCCGGGCAAGACGCTTCGAACCGAACGGCCAGCTTTCGAAAGACGGCCCAGCAGTTTGGTGGCGTTCCGCGTCGTGTGGTAACCGAGTCCACGGCAGCGTTGATTGCGTCTAAGATTAGGTATGCGGATGCGCACCTGTCTTGTCGCCGGCGCTGCCTTGCTGCTCGCCTTGGAAGCGACCGGCGTGGCGCAACAGCCCGCACAACAGCCACCGCAGCAGCAGCCGGCCCAACCGCCGCCTGAGGCTCCACCGCCGAGTCAGGGCCAGCCGCCCGTCTTCCGCGCCGGCATCAACTACGTTCGCGTGGACGTCATCATCTCCGACAAGAACGGCAACCCGGTTTCCGATCTGCACGAGTCCGACTTCGACGTGTCCGAAGACGGCAAGCCGCAGCAAATCGAGACCTTCAAGCTCATCAAACTGGACGGCGGCACGGCAGAGTCGCTGAAAGAACCGCCCAAGGAGATCCGCAACGACTTCGACGAGGAAACCGAGGCGGCGCGCGACGACGTGCGTCTCTTTGCCATTTTCCTGGACGACTACCACGTGCGCCGCGGCGCCAGCATGGCGGTGCGCGGACAACTGGCCAAATTCATCGACACGCAGATTGGGCCATCCGACATGGTCGGCGTGATGTATCCGCTGGAGTCGACCGGATCAGTGCGGATGACGCGCAATCATTCGGCCGTGTCACGCGGACTGCAGGGATTTCTCGGCCGCAAATACGAGTACGAACCAAAGAACCAGTTCGAAGAACAGTACGCGCACTACCCGACCGAAACGGTCGAGCGGGTGCGGAATCAGGTGTCGCTCTCGGCGTTGAAAGGGTTGATCATCCACATGGGCTCGCTGAAGGAGGGACGCAAGTCGCTCATCCTCGTCAGCGAAGGCTACACCTACATGGTGCCGCCGCAACTGCGCAATGCGGACGCGCAGCAGCCCGGTGCCGGCAATCCGAACGCGTTCAATCCGCTGGCCGGGCAGAACGACATCAACGAGGATCGAGCCGCCTGGTCGGCCGGCCTCGACATGGATTCCGACCTCCGGGAAATCTACGACACTGCCAACCGCAACAACGTTGCGATCTACGCGGTCGATCCGCGCGGCCTGCCGGGGTTCGAGTTCGACATCAACGAAGGCGTCGGACTCCAGACCGACACGAAATATCTCAACTCGACGATGGACTCGCTGCGTTCGCTCGCCGAGAACACCGACGGCCGGGCCATCGTGAACCGCAACGACATCGCCGCCGGGATGAAACAGATCACGCGCGACTCGAGCGCCTACTACCTGATTGGCTACAACTCGGCACAAGCGCCCACCGACGGCAAGTTCCACGCGATCAAGGTCAAGGTCAAACGGCCGGGTGTGCAGGTGCGCGCCCGGCGCGGCTACTGGGCGCTCAACCGCGAAGAGGTGGCGCGCGCGACCGCGCCGGCCAAACCTGGCGTGCCCAAGCCGGTCGAGGCCGCGATTGCAAACGCGATCGTCCGGCCGTCGCGCGCGAGCGTGATGCGCTCGTGGGTGGGGATGTCACGCGGCGAGAATGGTAAAACCCGGGTGACCTTCGTATGGGAGCCGCTGCCAAAGGCGCCCGGCGATCGTCCGCGCGAGGAGCCGGCGCGGGTGTCGCTGATGGCGATCGCGCCCGATGGCTCGCCGTCCTTCCGCGGCAAGGTGCCGGATGTGGCGCTCGCCTCGACAGCGCCGGCGACCGCGGCGGGGGCCGGCGCTGCCACGCCGAGCCGGAGTCCGTCGCGCGTCTCGTTCGACGTCCCGCCGGGCAAGATCCAGCTGCGCATCTCGGTCGAGGGCTCCGCCTCGCAGGTGCTCGACAGCGAGGTCCGGGAGGTGAGCGTGCCGGATCTGACCTCCGCTCAGGCCACGTTGGGCACGCCGTCCGTGCTGCGGGCACGCACCGCGCGCGAGTTCCAGCAGTTGAGAGCCGACGGCGACGCTGTTCCAATTGCCGGACGCGAGTTCAGCCGAATCGAGCACCTGCTGGTGCGGGTGCCGACCTACGGGCCTGGCGGCACCACACCGGCGCTCAGCGTCCACCTGCTCAACCGCGCCGGCGCGCCGATGAACGAGCTCAAGGCGGAGCCTGCGCCCAAGCCGGGTGATCAGCAGATCGATCTGCCGCTGGCGGGGCTGCCACCGGGCGACTACGTGCTGGAGATCAAGGCCGGCGAGCAGGGCGGCGACGCGACGGAACTGGTTGCCTTCCGCGTCACGGGCTGACGGTCATGCGTGCGCTCGTCGCGGCACTCCTCGTCGCTGCGGGGGTCGGTCAACCGGCCCCGCCGCCCGGCGCCAGGGTGCCGCCGCCCTCCCGTGGTCGTCTCGTCACGGTGGATGTGACCGTCACCGACGCGCGCGGCCGAACGCTTGCCGATCTCAAGCCCAGCGACTTCGAACTGCGCGAAGGCGGCACGCTGCTGTCGCTCGAGTCGGTTCGGCGCGTGCGCGTGGATCCGGCGTCGCCGGTGGAAACACCGGCGCGCATTCAGTCCGCGGCTGATGAGCGCCTGGCGGCCGGCCAGGAAGAAGCGCGGCTGTTCGCGATTTTTCTGGACGAGTACCACGTGGCCAGCGGCGCGGAGACTGACCGCGTCCGCGAAACGCTCCGGCGTTTCGTCGATCGCGACGTCTCGCCCCGCGATCTGATCGTCGTCATGAAACCGCTCGATTCCCTGTTGACGATCAGGCTGACACGCGACCGCGAGGCGGTGCGGCGGACGATCGAAGGCTTCGAAGGGCGCAAGGGCGACTACCAGCCGCGCAACGGCTACGAACGTGACTACATCGCCGCCACGCCGGCGCGCATCGACGTCGCGCGCAGCCAGCTGGCGCTGTCTGCCATCAACGCGCTGGCGGTCCATCTCGGCAGTCTGACCGACCGGCGCAAGACCTTGATCGTCGCCACCGAGACGGTCGGGCGAACCGATCGCCGGCGCGACCAGGAGTACTTGCCGACGCTCGACACCGTCATCAGATCGGCCAATCGGTCCAACGTGTCGGTCTATCCGTTCGATCCGCGCGCCGCCGCCGGCCAATCGCCGGCCGCCGATCTGCGCCGGCTCGCGGACGAAACCGACGGTCAGGAGATCGAGGCCGACGCCGAGTCCGGATTGCGCCGGATGACTGCCGACTCGAGCGCGTATTACCTGCTGTCATTCCGCACCACGCATCCCGACGATGGACAGTTCCGGGAGCTGCTGGCGCGCGTGAAGCGTGCCGGGGCGATCGTGCGTGGTCGCAAGGGTTACTGGACCGCATCGCCAGACGAGGCGCTGCGCGCCGCCCTCATCGCGAAGGCCGCCGCGCCGAAGGTGGCGATGCCGCTGGAACCGGCACCGCATGCCAGCACGTTGATACGACCGTGGTTCGGCATCGCCCGCGGCGAGAACGGCAAGACACGGGTGACGTTCGTGTGGGAGCCGGCCGGCCACGTACCCGGCGACCGCGTCCGGCGGACCGTGTCGAAGCTCGAATTCCTGGCGAAGTCGTCCGACGGGACGGTGCTGTTCGAGGGACCGGTGGCGCCGACCGGCAACACCGCGGTCGACGAACCATTCGCAACCCCCGCACGCATCAGCTTCGACGTGCCGCCCGGGCGTCTGCGCCTTCGGATGTCGATTCAGGATGCCGCATCGACCGTACTGGATCAGGACGTGCGTGAGCTGTCGATTCGCAGCATGGCCGGCGACGTGGCGGTCGGCACGCCGGAAATTCTGCGCGCCCGCAATGCCCGTGAGTTTCGCGCCCTGGACCGCGCCTCCGCGGCGCCGGTGGCATCGCGTGAGTTCAGCCGGACCGAACGGCTGTTGATTCGCTTCGGCGCGTACGGTCCCGGCAGCGTGGCCCCGGCGGTGTCCGCCAGGCTGCTCGATCGGATGGGGCATCCGATGCGTACGCTCGTTGTCACACCCGCACCAGCTGCCGGCGACAACACCATCGATCTGCCGCTCGCCGGCTTCGCCCCGGGCGACTACACGATCGAAGTCAAGGCGGCCAGCGGCGCTCGGGAAGCGATCGAGCGAACGCCGTTTCGCATTACCTACTGAGACGCGCCGCCGCCTGGCCTGGCGCGCCGGCGAAGTCTGCGCAGTGAGCGCTTCTCCAGATGCGCCCGCCCTCAGGCGGCTGTTCGGTGTGGATGTGAGGGAGGTGGTCAGCGTTCGGGGGAGAGCAGGCCCAGCGCCTCGGCGTAGACCCGGGTCAGCCGCTCCAGCTCACCGGCTGAAAACTGGTGAGGGTGATGGAGTGCGGAAGGCAGGTCGAAGGACCGGACCTGGCCGTCGTCCATCAGAAGCGGGAGGGAAATGCGTCGCGTTCGCGCACGTTCGCGCGGGCCGGCAGTTGTATCCGGCTGTTTGACAACGGCGAACGGGTTGGGCACTCCCGGCGAACTGTGTGTCATCGACACCCCGGTCGAACGACTGACGCGAACGACAACGACGAACGACTGCGCTATGCGTACATCCCGCGCATCCGCGTGACCGTGGCGACGCGGCTGATCGCGACGATGTACGCCGCCGTGCGCATGTCGACCTTGTATTTCAGCGAGGTCTGCAACACGGCGTTGAACGCTTCGCACATCTTGGCCTCGAGGCGTTCGTTGACTTCTTTTTCGGTCCAGAAATAGCCGTAGCGGTCCTGCACCCACTCGAAATATGACGTCGTCACGCCAGAGCTGTTGGCGAGGATGTCGGGCACGACGAAGATGCCGTGATCGTGCAGGTACCTGTGCGCGTCGGGAGTGGTCGGACCGTTTGCGCCTTCGATGATGACCTTGGCTTTGATCGACGAGGCGTTGTCGATGGTGATTTGGTTTTCCAGCGCGGCAGGAATCAGGATATCGACGTCGAGGGCGAACAGATCGGCGTTGGAGAGCGGCTCGGCACCGGCGAATCCGTCGACGGTCTTGTGCTGCTTGACGTAGTCGAGCAGCGTCGGGATCTCCAGTCCCTTGGCGTTGAAGATGCCGCCCTTCCAGTCGGTGACGGCGACGATCGTGGCGCCGACCTGCGAGGCGAGCAACTCGGCCGAGATCGATCCGACGTTGCCGAACCCCTGCACCGCCACCTTGGCACCCTTGATGTCGAGCCCGACGTGCTTGGCCGACTCGCGCGCGGCGATCATCACGCCGCGTCCGGTTGCCTCGCGGCGTCCCAGTGATCCGCCCATTTCAATCGGTTTGCCGGTGACCACGGCAGTGGAGGTGTGGCCCACGTGCATGGAGTAGGTGTCCATCACCCACGCCATGATCTGCGCGTCGGTGTTGACGTCCGGCGCCGGCACGTCTTTCTCCGGGCCGATCGCGTCCACGATCTCGGCGATGTAGCGGCGAGTGAGCGCCTCGATCTCGCGTCGGGACATCCTGGTCGGATCACAGCGCACACCACCCTTGCCACCGCCGAACGGAATGTGCGCGACCGCGCATTTCCAGGTCATCCAGGCGGCGAGCGCCGTGACTTCGTCGAGCGTGACGCCGGGATGAAAGCGGATGCCGCCCTTGGCTGGTCCGAGTGTGATGTTGTACTGAACCCGGTACCCGGTGAACACCTCGATTTCCCCGTTGTCCATCTGGATCGGGCACGAGACCGTGATCTGGCGCTTGGGATGGGTCAAAATTTTCCAGATGCCAGGCTCGAGATTGAGGATGCGCGCCGCCCCGTCGAATTCCTGGAGCATCGCGCTGAAGATCGATCCGTTCGTGGCGGCCATGACGCTCCTCGTCGAAACGGGGCAGCGTACCGTGCCGCCGTCGACTAGTCAATAGACTGAACCCCGATTGAGTGGTACGGCTTGCGCGATCTGGCCTGCTGGATCGCGACGTTGTCGAACGCGCTCGCCGACATCGCGGATCGTGGCTGGTCACGGCCGAATCGACCGTGACGTGACGTGCCGGCGCGGTGAAGGCGACCCACCGATCGACCAGCAGGTCGCCGGCCCGCCGCTGCCGCAATCCGGGCGGTATAATGCCCTTGGTATGAAAACCGTTGCCGAGAGCGGCAAAGCCCGGTGGCAGCACGAAACGCTCGAGCCCGCGCTGAAACAGTCACCCGAGCGCGCCACGACGTTCACGACAATCTCCGGCCGACCGATCGATCGCCTTTATACCGCCGAGGACGTCGAAGCCATCGACTATGCCCGCGACGTCAGCGACCCAGGCGCGTTCCCGTATACGCGCGGCATTCACCCGACTGGCTACCGCGGCAAGCTGTGGACGATGCGTCAGTTCGCCGGCTTTGGCACCCCCGAGGACACCAACGCGCGCTACAAGACGCTTCTCGAGGCCGGCAGCACCGGGTTGAGCGTCGCCTTCGACCTGCCGACGCTCATGGGCCGCGATCCTGATCACGAGTTGTCGCTCGGTGAAGTCGGCAAGTGCGGCGTCAGCATCATGTCGCTGGGAGACATGGAAACCCTGTTCGACGGCATCCGCATCGGGGACATCACCACGTCGATGACGATCAACTCGCCGGCGGCGATGATTTTCGCGATGTACCTGGTGGTGGCGGAAAAGCAGGGCGCCGACTGGAAGAAGATTTCGGGCACGATTCAGAACGACATCCTCAAGGAATTCATCGCGCAGAAGGAGTACATCTTTCCGCCGCGGCCGTCGATGCGGCTCATTACCGACATCTTCGAGTTCTGCTCGACCGAGGTCCCCAAGTGGAACACCATCTCGGTGAGCGGCTACCACATCCGCGAAGCCGGCGCGACGGCCGTGCAGGAACTGGCGTTCACACTCCGCGACGGTCTCGAGTACGTGCAGTGGGGCGTGAACGCGGGCCTCGACGTCGACGCCTTCGTGCCGCAGATCTCCTTCTTCTTCAACGCCCACAGCGACTTCTTCGAAGAGATCGCCAAGTACCGTGCGGCGCGGAAAATCTGGGCCGAGGCGATGCGCGATCGCTTTCACGCCAGAAACGAGCGGTCGTGGAAGCTGCGGTTTCATAGTCAGACCGCCGGCGTCTCCCTCACCGCGCAGCAGCCCTACAACAACGTCGTGCGCACTGCGCTGCAGGCGCTGTCGGCAGTGCTCGGCGGGACCAACTCGCTGCATACCAACTCGCTCGACGAGGCGCTGGCCTTGCCGACGGCCGAAGCCGCGACCCTGGCGCTGCGGACGCAGCAGATCATCGCGCACGAGAGCGGGGTCGCCAACGTCGTCGATCCGCTCGGCGGTTCCTATTTCGTCGAGAAGCTGACCAGGGACATGGAGGATGGCGCGCTGGCCTACTTCAACGCGATCGACGCAATGGGCGGCATGGTCGAGGCCATCGAGCGTGGTTTCCCACAGCAGGAAATTGCCGAGAGCTCGTACCGCTTTCAGCAGGCTTTCGAGCGCAAAGAGAAGCTCATGATCGGCGTCAACGCGTTCGTCCAGCAGGACGAGCCGCCGTTGGAAATCCTCTACATCGACGAGTCGACCTCCGACACGCAGCTGACCAAGCTCGACGCGCTTCGCAGAACCCGTCAACGCGACGCGGTACAGCGGTCCCTAAATGCCCTTCGCGCCGCCGCGCGAACGACGGAGAACCTGATGCCGCGCATTCTCGATGCGGTCCGTGCCTACGCGACTGTCGGCGAGATGTGCGACGCTCTCCGCGAGGTGTGGGGGGAATACGAGGAAGTACCGATCATATAGGGGCTTCTTTTGATGGCTGATGGCTAATGGCTGATGGCTGATGGCCTGAGGGCTAACGGACTGGTGCCCCTCGCTGAAGCCCGATCCCTGATCCCTGATATATGCGAAAACTCCGAGTTGTCATTGCCAAACCCGGCCTGGATGGCCACGACCGCGGCGCCAAGGTGATTGCGCGCGCGCTGCGCGACGCCGGCATGGAGGTCATCTACACCGGGCTGCGCCAGACGCCGGAGATGATTGCGTCGGCGGCTTTGCAGGAGGATGCCGACTGCATCGGGCTCTCGATTCTCTCAGGCGCCCATAATCACATCGCGCCGCGTCTCATGGAATTGCTGAGGGAGAAGGGACTGGACGACGTGCTGGTCGTGATCGGCGGCATCATTCCGGACGTCGATATCCCGAGGCTCAAGGAGATGGGTATCAAGGGCATCTTCCTGCCGGGGACTCCCATGCAGGACATCGTCGAGTTCATCACCGGCAACGTCCGGGCCCGCGTCTGATTCGGCGCACATCTGCACCCTGAAGTCTGCAATCGGAAAGACCGATAACTCAGACCGTGCCGTACACCCTGCTTCTTGCCGACGACAGCGTCACGATTCAGCGGGTCATCGAGCTGACGTTTGCCGACGAGGACGTGACCGTCGTCGCTGTCGGCGACGGCGACCAGGCCATCGAGCGTCTCGAGGCGTCGCCGCCCGACATCGTGCTCGCCGACATCGGCATGCCCGGCCGGAACGGCTACGAAGTCGCGCAGTACGTCCGCCGATCTCCGAAGCTGGCGCACATACCGGTCATACTACTCACGGGCGCGTTCGAGCCGGTTGATCAGGCGCGGGCCGACGATGCCGGCTGCCACGGCGTGCTGGCCAAGCCATTCGAACCGCAGCTCGTCATTGGCCGCGTCAAGGAGCTCCTGTCCCGGCCGCAACGCGGCCAGGACGACGCGTCGTCTCGTCAGGATTCTGACGGTGGGTCCGAGGCAGATCCAAGGGGGGAGCCGGCATCGCCCCCGGTGTCCGCCGCCGATTACTTCAAGTGGCCAACCGCAACGGCGCAAGAGCCACCGCCGGCGCCGATGGACAAGAAGCATGGCGTGGCCGCCGTGCCGCAGCTCGACGATTACTTCGACCGTCTCGACGCGGCATTCTCGAAGGCGCCCGCGGCAAGTACGGCCGCACCGGCCGCACCGGCGGTAGACGCGCTTCCCAGCGCGCCAGCCGTCGCGCACGGCGGTGATCCCGACTGGTTCAAGAAGACCGGCGACGCCGACAGCAGCGAGCCGTGGCATCCGCCAGGTCCGCACGCCGATGTCGTGTCGGATGTTGTCGTGTCGGATGTTCCGGCCAGCTCCGCATCACCTCAGCCTGGAACGCACGCGAGTTTTCTGCTCGAGGAGTCGTTCGCGGCGGTGTTCAGTGTGGATCCGGTCGCCGGGGCTGACCCGATCGTCGATCTGGCACCGAGTGCCGATCCGGCACCGAGGGCGGACGCCGCGCCTCCGACTGAGTCGCCGGTCTCGGCAGCTCTGGAGATGGGCGAGCGCTCGTCTGTGGCGGTACCGGACCAGCACCTGGCGCCGCTCACCGACGCCGCGCCGCCGACGCTGGACACAACGTCGGCCGGGTCTCACGACCCTGTGCCTCTTTCGCACCAGGCGTCTCATCCGCCGATCGCGCCAGTGGCCGCCCCAATCCCGCCACCCGTGCCCGCACTGGAAGTCCCGCTGACCGATGCTCCACCGCTTCCGCCGCTGGCTGACGCGTTTGCGGCGCTGCTCGCGGCGGAGCAGGGCCATCCGTTGCCGGGCGGAGCGTTGTGGCCGGCAACGCCGCCGTCGCCTGCCGTTGTGAGCGACGAGACGATCGAAGCGATTGCTCGCCGGGTCCTGGAACGGCTTTCCGATACCGTGGTCCGCCAGGCGGTATCGGACGTCGCCTCGCAAGTGGCCGAACGCCTGGTGCGGGAAGAGATCGAGCGGATCAAAGCCGCCGTCAAGTGACAGCGTGAGTTCATGACCCAGCGACGTCGGTTCGCTGCTGCGCCCATTCGCCAAGCCGCCGATTTCTGTATACGATCGGCCGATGTCCGATTCGTCGAGGCCGCTGACCCGCCTGGATCCCGCACGTCTTCAGCTCCCTGAAAAGCCCGTCCTCGAAGGCCTCGAAGCGAAATGGATGCCGCGGTGGGAGGCGTCCGGAATCTACCGGTTCGCGCGCACCGCCCGCCGCTCGGACGTCTTCTCGATCGACACGCCGCCACCCACCGTCAGCGGATCGCTGCACGTCGGCCATGTCTTCTCGTTCACCCACACCGATCTGGTCGCGCGCTTCCACCGGATGCGCGGCAAGAACGTGTTCTACCCGATGGGCTGGGACGACAACGGTCTGCCGACCGAGCGCCGCGTGCAGAACTACTACGGCGTGCGCTGCGATCCGTCGCTGCCATACCTGACCGGGTTCGAACCGCCGGCGCAGCCGCCGAAGCCGCCGCTGTCGGTGTCGCGGCCGAATTTCATCGAGCTGTGCGATCGCCTGACCAAGGAAGACGAGCGGGCCTTCGAGCAGCTGTGGAAGACGCTCGGTCTGTCGGTCGACTGGTCGATGACCTACGCCACCATCGGCAAGCGCGCCCAGCGCGTGTCGCAGCTGGTGTTTCTGCACCATCTCGCCCGCGGCCTGGCCTACCAGGTCGAGGCGCCGACGCTGTGGGACGTCGACTTCAGGACCGCGGTCGCGCAGGCCGAGCTCGAAGATCGCGAGATGCCAGCCGCGTACCACCGCATCAGGTTCAAGCTCGGGCCCGACCGGTTCATCGAGATCGACACGACCCGGCCCGAGCTGATCCCGGCCTGCGTCGCGCTGGTCGCGCATCCCGAGGATGCGAGATACCAGCCGCTGTTCGGAAAAGACGTGGAGACGCCGCTGTTCGGGGTCAGGGTGCCGGTGCGGGCGCACGCGCTCGCCGATCCCGAAAAGGGCAGCGGCCTCGCGATGATCTGCACCTTCGGCGACGTCACCGACGTCACCTGGTGGCGCGAGCTGAGCCTGCCGGTGCGCGCGGTGATTCAGCAGGACGGCACGCTGCGCGAGGTCACCTGGGGCGCGCCAGGATGGGAGTCGGCCGACGCGGCGCGCGCGCAACGCGTCTACGGTGGTCTCAAAGGGTTGAACGCGGCGAAGGCGCGAGCAAAGATCGTGGAGCAGCTGCGTGAGAGCGGCGACCTGGTCGGCGATCCGCGCCCGATCACCCATGCCGTGAAGTTCTACGAGAAGGGCGATCGCCCGCTCGAAATCGTCACCAGCCGGCAGTGGTTCATCAAGACGATCGAATTTCGTGACGCACTGATCGCGCGCGGTAAAGAGCTGCAGTGGCACCCGGACTACATGGAAACCCGCTTCGAGAACTGGGCCAACGGGCTCAACGGCGACTGGTGCGTCAGCCGTCAGCGGTTCTTCGGCGTGCCTTTTCCGGTGTGGTATCCGCTCGACGCGCACGGGCGGCCGCACTACGACAAGGCGATCCCGGCGCGTGAGGACCAGCTGCCGGTCGATCCCTCCACTGACGTGCCGCAGGGCTACCGCGAGGATCAGCGCGGCGTGCCGGGCGGCTTTGCCGGCGATCCCGACGTCATGGATACCTGGGCGACGTCCTCGGTGTCGCCGCAGATTGTCTGCGGCTGGCCCGACGATCAGGAGCTGTTCGCGATCACCTTTCCGATGGATCTGCGTCCGCAGGCGCACGACATCATCCGCACCTGGCTGTTCGACTCGGTGCTGCGCGCGCACCTCGAACACGACTCGCTGCCCTGGAGGCACGCCGCGATCTCCGGGTGGGTGCTCGACCCAGACCGCAAGAAGATGTCGAAGTCGAAGGGGAACGTGGTGACGCCGATGGCGCTGCTGGAAGAGTACGGATCCGACGGCGCCCGCTATTGGGCCGCCAGTGGCCGTCCCGGCACCGACACCGCCTTCGATCCGGGTCAGATGAAGGTCGGCCGGCGGCTCGCGATCAAGATCCTCAACGCCTCGAAATTCGCGCTGATGAACACGGCGACGGCGTCCAGCGGCGCGCGAGCCGTTCAGGCGGGCGACATTACCGCCGCCGTCGATCGCGCGATGATTCGGAACCTTGCGGCGCTGGTCGACGAGGCGACGAAAGCGTTCGAGGCCTACGACTACGCGCGGGTGCTTCAGCGGACGGAGACGTTTTTCTGGGGTTTCTGCGACGACTACCTCGAGCTGGTGAAGGGGCGCCGATACGGCGAGCAGAGCGCCGAAGGGGCCGGATCCGCCAATGCGGCGCTGGCCGCCGCACTCTCGGTCATGCTGCGGCTGTTCGCTCCGTTCCTGCCGTTTGTGACCGAAGAGGTCTGGTCGTGGTGGCGTGACGGCTCGATCCACAACGCGCCGTGGCCGACCGCCAGCGAGCTCACGTCGTTGTGCGCCGACAACACGACAGCTACGGCCCATGCCGACCAGCAGATCTACGCGTGGGCCACCGACGTGCTGTTCGAGGTGCGCAAGCAGCGTTCGGAGGCCAGGCAGCCGCTGAAGGTGCCGATTACGAAAGTCGCCGTGAAGGCCGAGGCTGCCGCGGTCGCGTGGATGCCGATGGTGGACGCCGATTTGAAAAGCGCGCTTCGCGTGAAAGAGTTCGAGCTTGCGGTTGGAGATCGCGCGATCGTCGTCGAAGGCTATGACGCCCCGCAGGGCTGACGACCGCGATTGACCTGGTGTCCTCTGTGACGATGCCCGCATGGATCACCTAGCACTGGCCGTCTACAAAGACATCGTCCGGCGCGCGCTGGAGGAAGATGTCGGCGGTGGCGATGTCACGACCACTGCGACAGTCGCGCCGACGCTGATGGCGCGCGGCGTGCTGCTGGCAAAGGCCGACTGCGTGATCGCCGGTCTGGAGGTCGCCTTCGAGGCGTTTCGTCAGGTGGCAGCAACAGCAAAAGGGCCGTCTCCGTCTTTCACGAGCGCGAAACAGGATGGCGACTCGTGCCGGACGGGCGACCCGATTGCCGAGGTGGGCGGCTCGGCGCAGACGCTGCTCATCGGCGAGCGGACAGCGCTCAACTTTCTGCAGCGGCTCTGTGGCATCGCGACCAGGGCGCGGCAGTTCGTTGACGCCACGGGAGGACGCATCACGATTCTCGACACGCGTAAGACAACGCCGACGCTGCGCGTGCTGGAGAAGTACGCCGTCCGCGCCGGCGGCGCGTCGAATCATCGGGTCGGCCTCTTCGACGCCTTTCTGATCAAGGACAATCACATTCGCCTCGCCGGCGGCGTGAGGCCGGCGGTCGAACGCGCTCGCGCGTCCCGACCCGACCTGCGGGTGGAAATCGAAGCCGAGACGTTGGCGCAGGTCGACGAGGCGCTCGCCGCCAGTGCCGACACGATCCTGGTGGACAACATGCCGACCGAGCGCATTCGTGAGGCGGTGGCGCGGGCGCACGGCCGCGCGAAGGTCGAAATCTCCGGCGGCGTCACCCTGGAGCGGGTCCCCGAGCTCGCCTCGACCGGCGCCGAGTTCGTGTCGGTTGGCGCGCTCACGCATTCCGCCCCGGCCATCGACATCAGCTTTGAGATCGAACCTGCCTGATCGCGACCGAAATGACGGCGGGTCGAGCGTCCCGGGCGAGCTGGCCCAGGCGATCGACCGCGCCAGGCCGCGCCTGGGGCGCCTCGCGTCGCCACTGCTGTTCTTCGACACCGTCGGATCCACCAACGACGTCGTGCTCTCTCGGAGCGCGAAGGCGTCAGCCGAGCGATCAGTAGGCGCCAACAACGGTAGCGTGAACCATTCCGGCGAGCGTCTTGAGGGGCTGGTCGTCGTCGCCGGCGAGCAGAGGTCGGGCCGCGGCCGGCGCGGCCACACCTGGTTCTCGCCGCCGGGCTCGGGACTGTACGTGTCGGTCGCGCTTGCCCCGGCGGCGTCCGCAATCGATCCGTCGCGCGCCACGACGTTGTTGACGCTGGCGGCCGGCGTTGCACTCGCCGAAGGGATCGAGCGGGCGACCGGGCTTCGCGTCGACCTCAAGTGGCCGAACGACTTGCAGGTCTCGCGCCGGAAGCTCGGTGGGATCCTGGCCGAATCATCCGGGCCCGGCACCGCGATCGATACGGTGGTGGTCGGCTACGGCCTCAACCTGATGCCGTCCGCCTTTCCCACCGAGCTGCGCCACCCGACGACGTCGGTCGAGTCCGAGCTTGGACGCGCCGTGGACCGCCATCACGTGCTGGTGGAAACACTGGTGGCGCTGTCCCGCCGCTACGAGGATCTGCTCGCCAGCCGGTTCGATGCTATTCTCGACGCCTGGCGGCGGCTCGCGCCTGGCGCCACCGGCGCGCGCGTCGCCTGGACGAGCAACGCCGGCACCGCGACCGGCGTGACGGCTGGCATCGACGATCTGGGGGCGTTGCTGGTTCGCGTCGATGGGCGAGTGGAGCGGATCGTCTCGGGAGAGATCACCTGGTTGTGACGCCTATGCAACACAGAGGATCCCCAGGACACCAAGGCACGATCGGTACTGTCTTCTCCTTGGTGTCTTTAGTGTCCTTTGTGTTGAGGAGACCGTGATGCTCCTGGCGATCGACGTCGGCAACACCAACATCGTGCTCGGCGTGTTCGACGGCGTCACGCTGATCCAGAGCTGGCGGCTGCAGACGCTGCGCGAGCGCACCTCTGACGAGGTCGGCCTCCTGGTGGACGGCCTGTTCGCGCACAGCCGGATCGAACGTGTGCAGATCCGCGGCGTCATCCTGGGCTCGGTGGTGCCGCCGCTCACCGGCACGATTCGCGCCATGGTCCAGCGCTATTTCGGCGTCACCGCGATGGTCATCGAGCCTGGCGTCAATACCTCGATGCCGATTCTCTATGAGAATCCCTCCGAAGTCGGTGCCGATCGCATCGTCAATGCCGTGGCCGCGTTCGAGAAATTCGGCAAGGGAAGCAACCGGCCGTTGATCGTGCTCGACTTCGGAACGGCGACGACGCTGGATGCGATTACGGCCAAGGGGGAGTATCTCGGCGGCGCGATCTGCCCGGGCGTGACCATTTCCGCCGACGCGCTCTTTCAGCGCGCGGCGCGGTTGCCGCGCATCGACGTCCGCAAGCCGTCCCGCGTCGTCGGTCGGACGACGGTGGCGGCAATGGAATCGGGTTTGTTCTGGGGCTACGTCGGCATGGTCGAGGGACTGGTGCGTCGGATGGGCGATGAACTCGGCGGCAACGCGATCTGCGTGGCGACCGGCGGCCTCGCCGATGTGATCGCGCCGGAAACGGCGCTGATCCAGCACGTCGACGCCGATCTGACGCTGCACGGCTTGAGAATCGTGTGGGAACGCAACCAGTAGACGAGTATTGCCGCCAGATCGAAACCTACCTGTGTCAGAAGAACGACGGCCATCTGATCAGGGTGGTCGGCCCCTCTTTCGAGATCGTGTCAGGCTGGGCGGAGCAGGGTGTGCCGCTCAAGATCGCCTTTGCCGGCATCGACCGCTACTTCGAACGCTACTATCGGAAGGGTCCACGCCGCAGGCCGGTGAAGATCGATTTCTGCGATGCGGACGTGCTCGACGTGTTCGACGAGTGGCGAAGGGCGGTGGGAATTCAGTCGTCAGTCCTCAGTCCTCAGTCCCCAGTCCTCAGTTCCCAGTCCCCGGGCAGTTCCCAGCCGCCGACCGTTAGTCGACACTCACTGCCGGCGCATCTCGAGAGAGTCGTGTTGCGGTTGACGTCAGCGCGGGCCAGCGGCTCCCTCGGCGACGATTTCGACGCGCTCATCGATCGCGCCGCCCTCGAGCTGGACGCGGCCCGAACCCGGGCAGGCGGCCTGCGCGGGGAAGCGCGGCAGGCGCTGATCGATCGTCTGGGCGCGCTCGATGCCGAGCTCGTCCACACCGCGCGAGCAGCGCTCGATGAGCCGACGCGCGCGGCGCTGGCACGTGAAGCCGAATCGGAGCTGGCTGGATTCCGCTTCGGCCTGACAGCGGACGGGTTCGCCCGCGCGCTGGAAGCGGCGATCGATCGCCTGGTGCGCGAACGAGCCAGGCTGCCCACCATCACCTTCGCGTGAGCTGATGTTGAAGCCGGGGGAGGTCATTCCTTTGACGATCGAGAAGCCCGCCGTCGGCGGAGCCATGATCGCTCGTCACGACGGACGCGTGGTCCTGGTCGGCGGCGCGATTCCAGGGGAACGGGTGATGGCGCGCGTCCGGCGGGTCGCCAAGGGGATGGCGTATGCCGAGACCCTGAGCATCGATGAGCCGTCGCCGGATCGCCGCGTGCGGTCCCGCGATCCGCTGTGCGGCGGTTGCCTCTACAGTCATATTGCCTATCCGCGCCAACTCGCGATCAAGAGCCTGGTGATCGCCGACGCCTTCACGCGGATCGGCCACCTCGAGTTGCCAGGGCCGGTCTGTGTCGCCGGATCGCCGGAAGAGGGATACCGCATGCGGGCGCGACTGCACGTGCGCGGATCACGGTGTGGATTCTTTCGTGAGGCGACGCACGACCTCTGCGACGTGCGTCTGACCGGTCAGCTGCTTCCGGCCACGATGGACGCACTCGACCGGTTGATGGCTGCGATCCGCTCCATCGGCGCCGACGCCGTGCGCGAGATCGAGCTGTCGGAGAATGTCGATGCCAGCGAGCGGGTGGCGCATCTGCAGACGTCGGAGCCGATCGATCCACGCCTGATGGCGAAGCTCACCTCGGTCGAGGGATTGACTCCGGGCCCCTACGTGACCGACACGATGACCATCGGCGACGCCACGCTCCGACTGCGCCGACACGTGCTCGCCTTCTTTCAGGGCAACCGCTACCTGCTGCGCGATCTCGTGACCCATGTCACCGACCGCGTGCCGATGGGCGCACCGCTGCTGGATCTCTATGCCGGCGTCGGGCTGTTCTCGGTGGCCGCGGCGGTCCGACGCGGCGCGATCACGGTTGCTGTCGAAGGTGACAAGACGGCGTTCGAGGATCTGTTCGCCAACGCGTCGGCCGCCGGCGCGCATCTGACCCCGATCCGGGCCGCGGTTGAGAACCTCGGCGTCGGCCCGGCACCACACGAACCGGCAGGGCCGACGCTAAGGGAGGCGGCGATCGCCGCGGGCGGGCCGACGCTCGAAGTGGTCATCGTCGATCCGCCGCGGACCGGTATGTCGCCTTGGGCGCTCGCAGTCGTGCTGGCGATGAAACCGCCGTGTCTCGTCTACGTGTCGTGCGACGTGGCGACGCTGGCGCGCGATGCCCGCCGGATCGTCGATGCCGGCTACGCCATCGAGCGCGCCGATGCCTTCGATCTGTTCCCGAACACGCCGCACGTGGAGACGGTGGTGGTGTTCGGGAAAGATGGGAAGCTAAGGATTTGAGGATGTGAGGATTTGAGGATAGCCGCGCGTGACATCCTTCGCCCACAGTTCCTCGTCGACGACATGCAGCGCGCTCGGTCGCGTGCTACCAGAAGATTGGCTTCACGTTCGACGACCCGCGGCATGGCTTCTGCGCCGCCCGATGGCCAGGTAACGACGCTATTCCCAGATCCTCAGATCCTCAGATCCTCGCATCCTCAGATCCTCAATCCTCACATCCTCAAATCCCTCAAGGCCGCGGATCGCGGTTCGAAGCTTCGAGAAAACCTTCGAACAGCGCCCGGAACTCGCCGGTGCGGAAGAAATTCTCCGGATGCCATTGGACGCCGAGGCAGAAGCGCGCCGTGGGGTCTTCAATCGCCTCGATGACGCCGTCTGGCGCGGTCGCCGAGATGACCAGGCCGTTGGCGACACCCTTCACCGCCTGATGATGGCGGCTGTTCACCTCGAGCGTCTCATCAACCAGCCGCTCGCGCATCAGCCTTGCGAGCAGCGATTCCTTGTCGACCCACACTTCGTGCGCCAGCGCGTACGGCTCGTGCTGGGGGACCGCCAGCGTGTGGGTCAGCGCGCCCGGGATTTGCGACGGGATGTCCTGCACCAGCGTGCCGCCGCAGGCGACGTTGAGCACCTGCACGCCGCGGCAGATCGCAAGAATCGGCAGGTTCCGGGCGCGCGCTTCGGCGACCAGCGCGATTTCGAACTCGTCACGCCCCGGCTCTGCCTCCTCGACCGCGGCATGCGCCGGTTCGCCGTAGCGCGCCGGCGCGACGTCGCCGCCGCCGGTCAGCATCAGCCCGCTGACGCCAGCCAGCGCGCGATCGACCGATACTGACGGGTCGAGGATGCGCGGTTCGCCGCCGACGTGAAGGATCGACTGCCGGTAGTCTTCGAGCTTCCGGCAGGCCGAGATGCCAATGACCGTCATATTTACATTCGATTCGGAACGTCGATGCCCATCACTTCGAGCGCGCGGGTAAGCTGCGCCCGCGCGTAGGCGACTCCGGCGGCACGCCAGCGCTTTCGATCCGCGCCTGCTTCGTTGAGGATCGGGTACCGATGGTAGAACGCGTTGAACGTCTGCGCCAGCCCGAACGTGTACTTCGCCAGGGCCGAGAATTCCAGCGATCGGACGACCTGTTCGACCACCTCATCCAAGCGCGACGCCTCGAAGACGACCGCCCAGAGGTCGTTCATGTCGTCCGATGCGCGGGTCAACTCGTCTGCGGAGCTCGATTCGAGGGCCGCGATCACGTCTGCCTCCGACATCCCCTCACGCTCTCGAAGCTTGTGCAGGATGTTGCCCGCGCGGACGACGGCATATTGCAGGTAGGGTCCGGTCTCTCCCTCGAAGCTTAGTGCTTCTTCGATGTCGAACACGATCAGCTTGCCGCGTGAGAACTTCAGCATGAAGTAGCGAATCGCGGCAACGGCGATCTGCGCCCCGGTCCGTTCGCATTCGCCGCGCTCCAGCTCGGGGTTGCGCCGGGCGACCTCGGCGGCGGCCTTGTTGGTCAGCAGGTCGAGCAGATCGTCGATCTTGACCCCGAGCCCCTTCCGCCCCGACACCTCGACGAACGGCTTCTTGGCATCCTCCTCGGCAATCTGGTAACCGAGTTCCCGGGCGGTCGAGTGCGACAGCGCCACCATCTCGTAGGAGAAGTGGATGGAGTTTTCAGCTTCCGTCGGATGACCGAGCGTGCGTAGCGCCTGGCTGAGCAGCGCCTGAAGGTACATCTGCCGAGAATCGATGACGTTGTAAATTCGTTTGGCATGTCCGAAGGGCGGCGCGCCGGGTTCACTCTCCCCGGAGGTGGTCGCCCAGAGTTGTCTCGTGTGACCGCCGTGCGACCGTCTGGGCGCAAGATCCGGTGCCGCCGCTGCTGGCGCGTTGAATCGCCGGTAGCGGAAATCGAGACCGAGCAGGCCGAATTTCCAGAACTGATTCGCCAGATCCTTCCCGACATAGGTTACTACGCCGTTCGATCGCACGATGACTTTCTCGCGCCGCTCAGGATCCTCGTGCTCGTCGGGGTCACCGGCGGCGGCGCCTTCCTCGATCCGCATCACCCAGCATCCGGCGAGCTTGCCCCCGGTCTGGAGGAACACCGCCCCCTGTGCTCTGAGTGTTTCGAACGCGTGCGCCCAGAACTGCAGCCGCAGGATGTCACCCTCGTACGTCAGCAGGTCGTAGTCGATGTTCAGCCGGGCCATGGTCCGCAAGTGGGCGCGCACGATTCGATCGACGATGAAGGCACCCAGCGCGGCGGTCTCGTTGTTGCCGTGTTCGAGATCGTGCAGGACGGCGGCGCGGATTGCCAGCCGCGTTGCGTCGCCGTCGTACCACTCGGTCACCTTCGAGTAGAGATCCCAGCAGTAATAATCGAAACGCGTGGTATCGGCGATAGCGGTCGCGGCCGCGAGCGTCAGGTGCTCGAGCTCCCGGAAGCCGACGATGACGTCGGCCACCTGCACGCCGGTGTCGTCGATGTAGTTCTGCGTTTCTACCGGCGTGCCTCTGAAGGCGAGGGCCCGCACCAGCGTGTCGCCGAGCGCGGCGTTGCGCAAGTGACCGATGTGCGCCGCCTTGTTCGGGTTGATTGCGGTGTGCTCGACGATGGTCTTCTCCGCCGGTCCACGCAACGGTGCCACCTGGTTGCGAAGGCGGGCGATGAAGAACGCCGGCCGCTCCAGCGACAGGTTCAGGTAACCGCTCGGCGTCGCCACGATGGCGCCGATGCCGGGAATCGCGCCCAGGGCCTGCGCCAGCTCCTGGGCGATGGCCCGCGGCGGCTTTCGCAGCGGCCGCGCCAGCTGGAACGCGACCGCGATGGCCAGGTCGCCGAGCGCGCGCGTCGGCGGAATTTCGATCGCGAACGGCGGCACGTCGGTGACACCGAACTGTTGACGGATCGCCTGGTCGACGGCGTCGTGAACCTGTCGTTGAACGGTCAGAATCATGTGCGGGGTACGTCGGCGCCGGAACGAAAGCGCGCTAAGCTCGTGATACGATTACGATTTGTGACCTGGCAGCGTTTCGAGATCGGTCCAGTCGGCCGGCGTGTTCGCGTTCGCGAGCAGCCGATGGGGATCGCCGAACCGTTCCAGCTCCGCGGCCGTCAGCACGCGCGTGCGCAGCGCATCGAGGAGCTCGCGCACTCTCCATCGTCCTTCCGCCAGCCGCGCCGCCGCTGGTGCGAGGCAGGCGTCGGTGAAGACTGCGCACAACCGATGATAGCCGTGTTCGCCGTGCGCTGCGACGTGTCCGCGTTGACGGCCGGCGCGTGGTGCCTCATGGTCGGTCGCTCCCGGCCATCTTAACCCGACATGCGAGAAGCCGGCATCGGCCGCGTGCTCGTCGCCAGCCTTCACCAGGGCATCGCGGATATCCTTCCGACCCGGCTGGTCTTCTATGAGAACTGGCTGAACGCCGAAGGGCTGCGCGAGGGGACGATCGGCCTGGCGCCGCTCTATGCGGTCCTCAGCTTCCTGCGGCAGGAGGGCGACGCCTACACGCTGATTACGACTCGCGCCGGCGAGTATGCCGCCGACTGGACCGTGCAATCGATGCCGCCGATCCAGCTCACGATGCTCAAGATGGCGCCGCTGTGGCTGCGCCGCCGGTTGCTGCTGCGCCTGGCGCGGCGGCTCGTTCGCCGCAGCTACACCGGCAGCCGCGCGATTTTCCAAGTGCGTGGCGGCACCGCGCGCGTCGAGTTGCGCGCGTCGGTGTTCTGCACGGTTCGCGAAAAGGTCCCGCAGCCGTTGTGCGGCTTCTACTCCGCCGCGTTCACGAGGCTGTTGACCCTGTTCGACATCAGCGCCAGCACCAAGGTGCTGGCGTGCCGCGGCGTGGGCGAGCCGACCTGCGTCCTCAGCGTCTCGCTCGGCGGTGGCCAGCCCGCGCCGTCGGCGCCGGTCGAGGCGCTATGACGCGGCAGTGCCTCTGGAGGCTCGGCATCGCGCTCGCCCTGACGGCGTCGGTGTGCAGGATCGCAGTCCTGGCTCAGCGTCCCGCTGTCGGCATGCTCGAGCGCGACGCCGCTGCGTCCGCGCCCAGGATTCTGGTGATGCCGTTCGAGAACGTGACGCGCGAAGCGCCATTTTTCTGGCTCACGGAGGCATCGGCGGTGCTGTTGACTGACGACTTGAACGCGCTCGGCGCCGGCGCGATCACGAGGATGGAGCGGCAGCAGGCGTTCGAGCGTCTCCAGGTGCCGCCGGCCGCGGTGCTCACCGACGCCACGGTGATCCGCATCGGTCAGCTGGTTGGCGCGTCGCAGGTGGTCGTCGGATCGCTCACGATGGAGCGCGACGCCGTGCTGGTGCGCGCGCGGACGATCGCGCTCGACAGCGGGCGCGTCCGCGTCGACGTCACCGAACGCGGACCGCTGCCCGATCTGTTTGCGACCTTCCAACGGGTCGCGCGGCGCATGGTGCCGGCCTCGGCGACTTCCTCGGCCGACGTCGAAAAACGGCAACCGCCAGTCACGGTATTCGAGGCCTTCATCAAGGGCCTGCTCGCCGAGACCCCGGCCACCGCGGTCAGCTACCTGCGCGCCGCTCTGGCGGGACAACCGTCCTTCGATCGCGCCCGCCTGGCGCTCTGGGATGTCTACGCCGAGCAGGGCGAGCACGCGCTGGCGCTGACTGCCGTCGAGTCGGTCGAGGAGGATTCGAGGTTCTACCCGCGCGCACGGTTTCTCGCCGGCCTGTCGCTGCTGAACCTCAAGAAGTACGAAGAGGCGTTCACTACGTTCAAGGCGCTGGCGGATGCCGAGCCGTCCCCGGCGCTGCTGAACAACCTGGGCGTCGTGCAACTCCGCCGCGGCGGTTCGCTGGCCGGCGGGCAGCCGGCCTATTTCTTCAAGCAGGCCGCCGACACCGATCCCGATGACGAGGACTTCCTCTTCAACCTGGGTTATGCCTATTGGCTCGACCACGATGCCGCGGCGGCCACTTTCTGGCTGCGGGAGGCGGTGCGGCGCAATCCGGCCGACGCCGACGCGCATTTCGTCCTCGCCGCCGCGTTGGCAGCCGGCAACAACAGCGCCGAAGCCACCCGAGAGGGCGAGCTCGCGCACCGCCTCTCGGAAAACTACGCGCCCGGCAAGCGAGCCAGCGCCGACCCCGTGCCGCGCGGCCTCGAGCGGCTGAAGCCGCAGGTGGAACTGCCGCACGCGCGGCGGATTGACGCCAGGCTTGCCGGCAGCGAACAGCGCAACAGCGAGGAGCTCGCGCATTTCTACCTGGAACGGGCGCAGCGGTTGTTTCTGCAGGAAAACGATCGCGACGCGATTGTCGAGCTGAACCACGCGATCTATCTGTCGCCCTACCTGGCCGATGCGCACCTGCTTCTCGGCCGCAGTCTTCTGCGAACCGGACGCGTGCACGAGGCCATCGATGCGTTCAAGATCGCCCTCTGGAGCACCGAGTCGGCCGCTGCGCATGCCGCGCTTGGCGAAGCGTACCGGCAGGCCAAAGACACCGACGCGGCGCGGATCGAAGCGGGGCGCGCGCTCGCGCTCGATCCGGAGTTGGCCGAAGCCAGGCAGTTGCTGGCGCGGATCGACGGACGCTAACGTGCTAAAATCGCGCTGGTTGTGGCACACCAAAGTCAGGACGAGGGTTTTCACGAGATTCAATTGAACGGGAAACAGCTGGTGTTCCTGTTCATGGCGGCAACGGTCGTCTCGGTGGTGATCTTTCTCTGCGGCGTGCTCGTCGGGCGCGGCGTGAAAGCCCAGCTCGTCAGCGGTCTCGACAATACACCGCTCACCACCGTCGCAGACACCACAGCCACGCAGTCGACGATTCCGGCGCCCGCCGCCGGCTCCGATCCGACGACCGTGCCGCCGCCGCCGGCCGCGGACGACCTGACCTACTTCAACCGCCTCGAAAAGCGGAGCGGTACGGTCGAGCAGCTGAAGCCTGCTGGCGACCGCGCGGCCGCCAAAGTCGATCGGCCGGCCGCGGCGCCGCCGCCGCCAGCGACCCCTCCGGCACCGAAAAAAGAGGCGACGCCAGTCAAGCCGCAGCCAGTCGCGCCGCCTCCCGCTCCAGCACCAGCGCCGGCGGCTGCCGGTCCAGCTGAGCCCACCGGTGCAGGATTCGCGGTCCAGATCGCGGCGCTCAACGTGCGCAGCGAGGCCGACGCGATCGCCAGACGGCTCAGCTCCAAGGGCTACGCCGCGTACGTGCTGACGCCGGCCACTGGCACACCCTCCGTGTTTCGCGTACGTGTGGGCAAGTTCACCACCCGCCGCGAAGCGGAATCAGTCGCCGCCCGCCTGCAGAAGGAAGAGCAGTTCAAGCCCTGGGTGACCCGCTAGCTCGCGTTTCCCCTGCTTCAGGAATCCATCAGGCTGTTTTCGATCGCATAGCGCATCAGCTCGGCGTTGCTGTGCATCTCCAGCTTTTCGAGCAGGCGCGCGCGGTAGGTGCTGACGGTCTTCACGCTGATGCCGACGGTGACCGCAATTTCCGATACGGTCAGGCCCGAACCGATCATGCGCAGGACCTGATACTCCCGATCGGAGAGCTTGTCGTGCGGCGCCCTGTCGAGGTCCGGCGAACGCGCCCAGTCTGGCAATTTGCTGCCCAGGTACATCCGGCCGCGGCGAATCTGCTCGATCGCCTTGACCAGCTCGGTCGCCGCACTGTCCTTCGTCAGATAGCCCGACGCCCCGGCGGACAATACCCGTCGCGCAAACTGTGACGCCGGGTGCATGCTGAGGACGAGCACGGGCAGCGCCGGTCGCTTGCGGCGGATCTCCTTCAGCAGATCGAGTCCACTCGCGCCGGGCAGCGTCAGGTCGAGGACGACCAGATCCCAGACGTCAGTTCGCATCCGCGCCAGGGCGGTCGAGACGTCGCTCGCTTCGCCCACGCTGACGGCCTTCAGACCGTCAACCACGATCTGGCGAATCCCCTGTCGCACGACCGGATGATCATCGACCAGCAGAATGCGGATCATGCGCGTCGCGCTTTCTGTTCGCGCGTGACGGGCGCGGTAATCAGCACTGCGGTCCCCCTGCCTCGTTGCCCGATGATCTGGAGCTCGGCGCCCACCAGCTCGGCGCGTTCCTGCATGCCGAGCACCCCAATCGAACCGGGATCGTCCAGCTGCCGCGCCGTGATGCCACGGCCGTTGTCCAGCACCTTCACCCACATCCGGTCCGCTGTTTCGCGCATCACGATCCGCACCGCGCTGGCGCCGGCGTGGCGGACCACATTCATGAGCGCTTCCTGCACGATGCGGAAGACGGCCGTGGTCTGTTCCGGCGTTCCCTGGTTGCGCAGCGTGCCGGTGACGCGGCAGCGCAGACCGGTTCGTCGTGAGACAGCCGCGGCCTCCAGCTCGATCGCTGCCGCCAGGCCCAGATGATCGAGCGCGGGCGGCCGCAGCTTGGTCGCGAGCCGGCGAACCGTCTCGGTCGCCACGTCAATGGTGCCCACCATGGATTGCATCCGATCCACCATCTCGGGCGCGAGATCGAGCGGCAACAGGTCCCTCACCACGCGCGTCAAATCCATCTTCAGGCTGGTGAGGAGCTGCCCCAGCTCGTCGTGCAGCTCTCTCGACAGGTGCGCGCGCTCCGCTTCGCGCCCCGAACGCAGGCCGGCCGCCAACCGGCGCAGCCGGCTTTCGGACTTGCGCAGCCGGTTCTGGGTGTCTAGGCTCTCGGTGATGTCCCGCCCGACGCCTTCGATGGCGACCAGCCTCCCGCGCCGATCGAGGACCGGCACGCGCCGGTGATCCGCCCAGACGATCCTGCCGTTGGGATGAACCCATCGCAGCTGGATGGCCAGGCGCAGCTTCCTGGGGTCGTCCTGAAACGCCTGCGACACGATCCACCGATCGTCGGGATGGGCGCAGGCCATGGCCAGATCCGGGTCGGCGTAGAACTCCTCGGGCCTGCGTCCGAGGAGCGGCAGGCAGGCGGCGTTGATGTAGTCGTAGCCGCGCGGCGGCCTGACTCGGTACCGGTAGACGACATCCTGGGCGTTGTCGACAAGGCGACGAAACAGTTTGTGCGTCGCGTCGACGCGAGCCCTTGCGCGCGAACGCTGCGTCACGGCAAAAGTGTATACAACCCGAGTCACGAACCGTTGGCTTTTTCGGAGACACGCTGATACATCAGCCGTCGTGTCAGACAATCACTGACATACACCATGACGGTATCTGCCGACACTAGGCTTGTTGGGTGCCGTCGAGCTCATCCATGTCTCGTAGCGTCGGTTCGAGCGCCTCGGACGTCCGCGACGCAATTCGAATCGGCCGCGTTCTCGTAGTCGACGACGTCGAGGCCAATCGGAACCTCGTGACCGCGCTCTTGACGCGCGACGGCTATCAGATCGAAGCCGTGCCTGACGGACGCACTGCGCTCGAGAGCGTGCGCCGTGCGCCTCCGGATCTCGTCCTGCTCGACGTCATGATGCCTGGTCCAAGCGGCTTCGACGTCTGCCGCGCGCTCAAGTCCGAGGCCAGCACGCGCCTGATTCCGGTGGTGTTGATCACGGCGCTCCAGCAGTCCGAGGATCGAGTCCAGGGCTTCGACGCGGGCGCCGACGATTTCATCTCCAAGCCATTCAACGCCCACGAGCTTCGTGCGCGGGTGCGATCGCTCATTCGCATCAAGCGCTATACCGACGATCTCGACAGCGCCCAGTCGGTGATCCTGAGTCTGGCGCTGACCATCGAGGCTCGCGATCGCTATACCGAAGGACACTGCGAGCGGCTGGCGCGTTATGCCGCCATGCTGGGCCGGAGCATCAATCTGAACGAGGACGATATCGCCATTCTCGAGCGTGGCGGCTATCTGCACGACATCGGCAAAGTGGGCATCCCTGACGCCATCCTGCTCAAGCCGGGCCGGCTCACGCCCGCCGAGCACACCGTGATGCAGCAGCACGCCGCCATTGGCGACCGCCTTTGCGGCGAGCTGCGATCGTTGCGGCAGGTGCGACCGATCGTCCGTCATCACCATGAGCGGCGCGATGGCACGGGCTATCCGGACGGCCTTCGCGGCGACGCCATTCCGCTCTTCGCCCAGATTATTGCCATCGTCGACGTGTTCGATGCCTTGACGACCGCGCGCCCGTACAAGGCGGCGGTGAGCGCGGCGGAAGCCTGCGCCGAACTGGCCGCCGAGGCCGACCGCGGGCTGCACCGTCGGGATCTGGTCGAGGCGTTCGCAGCGGTCTGCCACGGCGAGGATCCATGCTGGCGGCGCTGAGCGACAACGGGGTCGGGTTCGACATGCGGTGGGTCGACCAGCCGTTCGGCGTGTTCCAGCGGCTGCACCGCTCGGGAGCCTTCGAAGGCACCGGCATTGGCCTCGCCAACGTGCGAGGGGCCCGCGCCACCTTCTCCGTTTCGCCGCCACCAGCGGGAGAGCCTTGATGATTACCGAGCTGAGACGGATCCTGCTGGCCGAGGACAACGCCAACGATGTCGAGCTGACGATGACCGCCCTTCGCGAGAACAAGGTCTTGAACGAGGTCGTCATCGTCCGCGATGGCGCGGATGCGCTCGACTACCTGTTCAAGCGCGAGGGGCACAAACACCGCCCGGGTGCGAACCCGGCCCTGGTTCTGCTCGACCTCAAGATGCCGAAGGTCGATGGCATCGAAGTGTTGCGACAGATCAAGTCGGATCCGGGACTGAGATCGATTCCGGTCGTGGTGCTGACCTCGTCGCGTGAAGAGCAGGATCTGGTGAGCACCTACAATCTCGGCGTCAACGCCTACGTCGTGAAGCCGGTCGATTTTCATGAATTCGTCGAAGCCGTCAAGCTGCTCGGCGGATTCTGGGCTGTCGTCAACGAGCCGCCGCCTGTCGGCGGTCCGCGTGCCTGACGTGCTGAAGATCCTCCATCTCGAGGACGACCAGCGCGATGCCGATCTGGTCGATGCCACTCTGGCCGCCGACGGCCTCGAGGTGGAGATTGTTCGCGTCGACAATCGACCGGGATTCGAGGCGGCGCTTGCGACCGGCCGGTTCGACGTCATTCTCGCCGACTACAACCTGCCGACCTTCGATGGCCGGGCGGCGCAAGTGATCGCCGCGGACATCAAGCCGGATACGCCGTTCATCTTTCTCTCCGGAAGTATCGGCGAAGAGCTGGCCGTGGATCGGCTCAAGGAAGGGGCGACCGATTACGTCCTCAAGGACCGGATGGCACGCCTGCCCTCGGCGGTCCGGCGCGCGCTGGCGGAATCGGCCGAACGGGCGGAGCGGCGGCGGGCAGAAGCCGACGTGCGGCGGCTGAACGCCGAGCTCGAGCGGCGCGTCGTCGAACGCACCGCGCAACTGGCGGAGTCGCAGCGTCGGCTCCAGGCGATTCTGGATCACAGTCCGGCCGCAATCTCGCTCAAGGATCTGTCCGGGCGCTACATCGTGACCAACCGCGAGTTCGAGGGTCTGGCTGGCGGTACTGTGGCGGGGAAGGAGGACCGCGACTTCTTCCCGCCGCGTCTGGCCGCGATCTACCGCGAGCACGACCAGCAGGTGCTGGAGCAACAGCGCGGCCGCGAGTTCGAGGAGACCTACGTCCGCGGGGGCAAGCCGCACATCTATCACACCATCAAGTTCCCGCTCCTCGACACCGTCGGCCGTCCCGACGCGGTCTGCGCCATCGCCATCGATGTCACCGAGCGGAAGAAGACCGACGATGCGCTGCGGATCGCCCGGCTCGAGGCCGAACGCGCCAACCGCGCCAAAAGCGCCTTCCTCTCGAACATGAGCCACGATCTGCGGACGCCGCTCAATGCGATTCTGGGGTTCGCCCAGCTCCTCGACCTCGACGACCTGCCGGACGATCGCAAGGAGAGCGTCGCGCAGATTCTCCGCGGCGGCACCCATCTGCTCGCATTGATCAACGAGGTCCTCGACATCGCGCGGATCGAGGCCGGGCACCTGTCGCTGTCGATGGAACCGGTGCGCGCGCTGGAGATCGTCGAGCTGGCGTGCGAGCTGGTCCGTCCGCTCGCCGCACAACGCGGCATCTCGCTGATCGTCGATCGAAGCGCGGGAGCGGACGTCGTCGTGCTAGCCGATCAGCAGCGGCTGAACCAGGTCCTGCTGAACCTGCTGTCGAATGCCGTCAAGTACAACCGTGAGTCCGGCACCGTCCGGATCGGCTTCGAGGCGGTGGACGACACGCGGGTGCGGGTCACGGTATCGGACAGCGGTGCCGGCATCGCGGAAGCCAAGCAGCGCCTGCTGTTTCAGCCGTTCGAGCGCCTCGGCGCGGAGCAGACCGCCATCGAAGGGACCGGCCTCGGCCTGGCGCTGTCGCGCGGCCTCGCCGAAGCAATGGGCGGCGCGCTCGGCGTCTTCAGCAAAGTCGGAGAGGGATCCACGTTCTGGGTCGAGCTGGCGCGCACCGAGGCGCCAGCGGTGCGCTCAGCGCAGGTCGAGCGGTCGGCCGACCGGGCCGGTGTGTCGCTGGAGACGCAGGGACTCGTGATGTACATCGAAGACAATCGATCGAACGTGCGCCTCATGGAGCGCGTGCTCGAGCGCCGCCCCGGCGTGCGGCTGCTTCACGCGCCTGACGGACAGAGCGGACTCGCTGCGGCACAGGCGAAGCGGCCCGACTTGATCTTTCTCGACCTGCACCTGCCCGACCTGTCGGGTGAGGAGGTGCTCAACCGCCTCTGGCAGGACGAGGCGCTGCGCGGCATTCCGGTGGCGGTCCTGACCGCGGACGCGACCGCGGAACAGTCGCGCCGGCTGAAAGCCTCCGGCGCCGTCGCCTACATCACCAAGCCGATCGAGATTCGCGAAGTGTTGCGGCTGATTGACGACCGCCTGCGCCGGCACGGGGACTCTTAGCACGTGAGAGCAATCATGGCCGAACCGACCAACGATCAGCTGGTGCACATCCTGAAGAACCATCTCGCCGTGATCGTGGGATTCTGCGATCTGCTGATCGCCGACGCGCCGGACGACGATCCGCGTACCCTCGATCTGCACGAGGTGCACAACGCCGCCCGTCAGGCGATGGCGGTCATGCCGGAAGTCGCCAAACGGCTCAAGGTCACCACGCTGAAGGAGAATGAATGACGCAGCCATCCCTCGTGCTCGTGGTGGACGATGAGCCGCCGATTCGAGCCATCGAGACCCGCATCCTCCACGGCGCCGGCTATCGCGTCGTCGAGGCCGCTGGCCCGCGCGAAGCCCTGGCAATGCTCGATCACGGCCTGGTGCCGGACCTGCTCATCGCCGATCTCGAGATGCCCGAGTTGTCTGGCGAGGAGATGGTGCGCCACTTTCACAAGACGCACCCCGCGCAAAAAGTCCTGTACGTCACCGGCAACATCGACCGGCTGCTGGACGCGCGCTCGCTGCTGCACGAGGACGAGGCGTTCCTCGACAAACCCTTTACCGCCCAGGGTCTGCTCGAGGCTGTGTCGCTGCTGCTCACGCGTCGCATCAGCCACGACGCGATCGCATCCAAGAGGAGGGTCCCATGAGCTCGGGTACTGATTGTCGACGACGACGCCCGCATCCGCGACGTGCTGGCGCGCTGGCTGGCTCTGGGCGGCTACGAAACGCAGGAAGCCGGTGATACCGACGCCGCTCTCGAACGGCTCGCCTCCGGCGAATGCGACGTGGCGCTGTGCGATGTCATGATGCCGGGGCGCGACGGGCTCTGGCTGGTCGAGCACGCGCGCACGCACCATCCTACCGTCGCGATGGTGCTGGCGACGGGCCTCGACAACGTCCCGCCGTCCTCGAGCCTGGCCGAAAACGTCGTGGACTATCTGATCAAGCCGTTCGAACGGGAGGCGGTGCTGACTGCCGTCGCCCGCGCGCGCGCCTGGGCCGAGGCGGCGACTCTGAAACGGGACTCCGGCGACGTCGACGACGCGCTCTCGGATTGGCTGCGTGGCGTCCGGCCCCAGAGTCCGGACAGCAAGTAGTACACTGAGCGCGAGTTGTCCTCGCGTCTCTCCGCGTATGCGCTCGCCTCGGCATCCGGTGTCCTGCTGGCGCTGAGCTTTCCGAAATTCGGTCACCCCGCCCTCGGCTGGATCGCGCTCGTCCCACTGCTGGTGGCCCTGCCGGGCACGACGCTGCCTCGCGCGTTTGCCCTCGGGCTGTTCTCGGGCACGATCTATTTCGCCGGCACGCTGTACTGGATCACCCGCGTCATGGTGCTGTACGGCGATCTCGCGCCGTGGGTGGCGATGCTGGTCAACGTCGCGCTGGTCGTCTATCTGTCGTTGTTCCCGGCCAGCTTCGCACTCATCGTGAGCCGTATGGTGCGCAAGCATGGACCATCGGCACTGATGGCGGCGCCCGCGGTGTGGGTCGCCACCGAGCTCGGACGCACGCACATCTTCACCGGGTTTCCCTGGGTGCTGCTCGGGTACAGCCAGGCGTCTGTCCTGCCGATTGCCCAGCTCGCGAGCATCTTCGGCGTCTACGGCGTGTCGATGCTGGTCGCGTCGGTCAGCGCCGCGCTCGCGCTGACGATCGTGAACAGGGGCCATACTCCTTTCTTGTCGATCGTTGGCTACCGTGACTTCATGCCGACGGCCGCTGCGCTGGCCGTGGTCCTGGTCGTTGCGGCCTGGGGCGGCCATCGCGCCGCGGTGGCCGCGTGGTCGCACAGCGGCGACGCCATCCGCGTCGGCCTGATCCAGGGCAACGTCGAGCAGGACGAGAAGACGCAGGTCGGCCGTGCCGCCGCCATCTTTCGCGACTACCTGACGATGACCCGCCAGGCGATTCGAGAAGGCGCCGGGTTCGTGATCTGGCCCGAGTCGTCGACGCCGTTCCGCTTCGAGGACGACCCGGCGGCTGCGGCGCAGATCCGCACCCTGGCCCGACAGGCACAGGTGCCGATCCTCTTCGGCAGCGATCAGTTCGTGCGCGGCGCGAACGGGGCGCCGACGACATTCTACAACTCGGCGTTCCTGGTTCGCCCCGACGGCACCACCGGCGGCGTCTACCGCAAGATGCACCTGGTCCCGTTCGGGGAGTACGTGCCGGCCAAGAACCTGTTCTTCTTCGCCGCGCCGCTGGTGCAGGCGGTGTCGGACTTTTCGCCGGGCGAGGACGCCACGCTGCTGCCGGTTGGCCATCACCTGGTCAGCACCGCCATCTGTTACGAGGTGGTCTACCCCGATCTGGTGCGACGCTTCGTCGTGGGCGGCAGCGAGATGCTGACGACGATCACCAACGACGCCTGGTTCGGGCCGACCTCGGCGCCCTATCAGCATTTCGAGCAGGCGTCGATGCGAGCGGTCGAGGAGGGACGCTACCTGGTGCGGTCGGCCAATACCGGCGTCAGTGGCATCGTCGATCCCTACGGCCGCGTGCTCGCCCGCAGCGAAATCTTCCAGCGCGTGGTGCTGGTCGGCCAGGCGCGCTTTCTGACCTCCTCGACGTTCTACGCACGCCACGGCGACATCCTCGCCTACGCGTCGGTGGTGGCGTCGGCGGTGCTGCTGTTGCTGGCGCGGCGGCCGCCTGAACGACGGCCACTACAAGCGGAGGGCAGGGCCCGTGTAAAATGACGGGATGGCTACAGTCGACGAGTTGATGCGCCGCTACGAGGATCTCAGCCAGCGGGCTGCCGATCTGCGGAGCTATCTTTGAGGCGACACGGCCTGACGAAGAACTGACCCGTCTCGATGTGCGCGCTGCCGCACCCGATTTCTGGAAGGACCCGGCGGAGGCGCAGCGAGTCCAGCAGCGCCGCCGCCGGCTGGCGCTGGATCGCGACCTCATTCTCTCGCTCAAGCAACGCAACGACGACCTTGCCGTCCTGATCGAATGGGCCGAGGCGGGCGAGCCGGTGGACGCCGAGTTCACGGCCGGCCTCGATGCGCTCGACCAGGAGGTTCAGGCCGGCGAGATCAAGAAGATGCTCGGCGGCGAGCACGATCGCAAGAACGCGATCCTCACGATCCATCCGGGCGCCGGCGGCACCGAATCGCAGGACTGGGCCGAGATGCTGCTGCGCATGTACATGCGCTGGGCCGAGCGCCGCGGCTTCCGGCGCGAGATCATGGACTACCAGCCGGGCGAAGAGGCCGGTCTGAAGAGCGCCACGGTGATGGTCACCGGCGAATATGCCTATGGCCTGCTGGCGGCCGAGGCCGGCGTGCATCGCCTGGTGCGCATCTCGCCGTTCGATCAGGCGGCGCGGCGCCATACCTCGTTTGCGTCGCTCTACGTCTGGCCCGAGCTGCCGGAGGACGTCGACGTCGTGATCGACGACAAGGACCTGCGTATCGACACGTTCCGATCGAGCGGAGCTGGCGGCCAGCACGTCAACGTCACGGATTCGGCGATCCGGATCACGCACCTGCCGACCGGCCTGGTGGTGTCGTGCCAGAACGAGCGATCGCAACATCGCAACCGCGACTCGGCGATGAAGGTGCTGAAGGCGCGGCTCTATGACATCAAAGTGAAGGAGAATCAGGCCAAGCTGGATCAGATCAGCGGCGTCAAGCAGGCGATCGGATTCGGCAGCCAGATCCGCAGCTACGTCCTGCATCCCTACCAGCTCGCCAAGGACCACCGCACCAAGGACTCGGTCGGCGATGTCAATCGCGTGCTCGACGGCGACATCGATCCGTTCATCAAGTCGTACCTGATGAAGAAGTCGAGCGGGACGCTCGGGCAGGCGGCGCCAGACGAGGATCTTGACTGACGCCGCCGATCGGCCAGAGTTCCCGCGCTCCGGCCCCGGGCGATCCGGCGGCCGCGGCGCACTGCTGGTCGGCTCCGGCATCTTCCTCAGCCGGCTCACCGGGCTGGTTCGCCAGCGTGTCTTCTCGCACTATTTCGGACTGCGCAACGATGCTGCGGACGCGTTCACCGCGGCGTTCCGCATTCCCAATTTCCTTCAGAACCTGTTCGGCGAGGGCGCGCTCTCGGCTTCCTTCATCCCGGTCTATGCCGCGCTGCTGGCCCGCGGCGAGCGCCGCGAGGCCGACCGTGTCGCCGGCGCCATCGCCTCCCTGCTGGCGCTGATCGTCGCCGTCCTCGTCCTCATCGGCGTCATCGCCACGCCGCTGTTGATCGCGCTGGTCGCGCCCGGCTTCCACGGCAGCAAGCGGGAGCTGACGATTGCGATCGTGCGGGTGCTGTTCCCGGGCGCCGGGCTGTTCGCCATCTCGGCGTGGTGTCTCGGCGTCCTGAACAGCCATCACAAGTTCCTGCTGTCGTACGCGAGCGGCGTGATGTGGAACGCGGCCATGATCGCAACGCTGATCGTGTTCGGGGCCGGCACGACGCTGCCGCGGCTCGCCGTCATTCTGGCGTGGGGCTCGGTGGTCGGCAGCGCGCTGCAGTTTGCGGTGCAGATTCCGTTCGTCCGGCGGATCGCGCCCGAACTGCGGTTCTCGTTCGACACGACGTCCGGGTACGTGCTCACGATCGCGCGCAACTTCCTGCCGGCGCTGGTCGGCCGCGGCGTGAACCAGGTGAGCGCCTACGTCGATCAGCTGATCGCGAGCCTGCTCGGCACCGGCGCGGTCACCGGCCTGCAGAACGCGTCGACGCTCTACACGCTGCCGATGAGCCTGTTCGGGATGTCGGTGTCGGCGGCGGAGCTGCCCACGATGTCGGGCATCGTCGGCGACGATCCGGCGGCGATTGACGTGGTGCGGCGGCGGCTCGACGCCGGCCTTCGCCGCATCGCCTTCTTCGTCGTGCCGTCGGCGGTGGCGTTCCTCGCGCTGGGCGACGTCGTCGTCGGCGCGCTGTTTCAGACCGGTCGCTTCAATCACGCCGATTCGGTCTACGTCTGGCGCATCCTGGCGGGATCGTCCGTCGGCCTGCTGGCCTCGACGCTTGGCCGTTTGTACTCCTCCACCTATTACGCCTTTGGCGATACGCGTACCCCGCTTCGCTATGCGATCGTCCGCGTCGCGATCACCACCGTTCTCGGCTACGGCTTCGCGATTCCGCTGCCGCAACTGCTCGGTATCGCGCCGGAATGGGGGACCGCTGGCCTGACGGCGTCAGCCGGCATCGCCGGCTGGGTGGAGATGCTGTTGCTGCGTTCGACGTTGAACGCACGAATCGGCCACACCGGATTGGCCGCAGGGTATGTCACGCAGCTGTGGGGTTCGGCCATCGCCGCGGCAGCCGTCGGCTGGATCGTCAAGAGCGCGGTGCCATCCTTTGGTCCGGTCGTGATGGCCACCTTCGTGCTGGGTGTCTACGGCGTCTTGTTTTTCGGCGCGGCAATGTTGCTCCGGATCCCTGAAGCGTCGGCGGTGCTCGTCCGACTTCGAAAAATAGTTTGAGCAAGAAAAAAACCGCTGCGCGCGCGGAGTTCGCGTGTGTCCTGTTCTTCGCGTTTTCGTGGTTAAGGCTGTTTGTTGAAGCTGTTCGCGCCGGGCTGGGTGCCCGAGATGAACGCTTCACGGATGGCATCCGGCGTCTCGGCCGGGAGCACGGCGCCATTGCCCTTGTCCACGGCGAGAAAGACGATGTTGCCGGGCGCGACGAACTCCGGTGGATTGGCCTTGTCGGGGCGTCCGTCGATGTAGGCCTTCATGAAGTCCATCCAGATCGGCAGCGCGGCGAATGCGCCCTGCTCGGCGCCACCGAGTGTTTTGCGCTTGTCGTCGAACCCCAGCCACACGCCGACGGTGATGTCGGGATCGAAGCCGACGAACCAGGCGTCGGTGTTGTCGTCGACGGTGCCGGTCTTGCCGGCCAGCGGCCAGGACGAGGCCAGGCTGGTGGCCCGCGCACCGGTACCCCTCGGGCTGAGGACGCCGCGCAGCATATTGGTCATCACGAAGGCGGTGTCGGCGCGGATGACGTCGTTCGGCTCGGCGCGGTTCTCCTCGAGCAGGTTGCCGTCGCGGTCCTTGACGGTGAGGACGGCGAACGGCTTCATGCGCACGCCCTGGTTCGGGAACGTGGTGTAGGCGCTGGTGATGTCGAGCAGCGTGGCGTCGCCGGCGCCGAGAGCAATCGGCAGGTAAGGCGGAAAATCTTCTTCGAAGCCGAACCGCTTCGCGAACTCGAGCACGTTCCTCGGCCCGAGCGTGTCCATCATCTTGATCGCCGGGATGTTGCGCGACTCCTCGAGCGCGTAGCGCAGCGTGATCGCTCCCAGAAACTGGTGATCGTAGTTGTGCGGGCTGTAGATCTGGCCGTTCGCCGACGCATAGCTGACCGGCGCATCGACGATAATCGAGGACGGCGTGAAGCCGCGGTCGATTGCGGCGGTATAGACGATCGGCTTGAAGGTCGACCCGAGCTGACGGTAGGCCTGCACGGAGCGATTGAACTTGCTGCGGGTGAAGCTCCAGCCACCCACCATCGCCTTGATCTGACCGGTGTGGTTGTCGATAGCCAGGATGGCGCCTTCCGCCAGCGGCGATTGTTCGAGCGTGACGGTCGCAACGCCGGTGGCGGGATCGAGCTTCGCGATCGCCACGTCGACGAGATCGCCGGCCTTGAACAGATCCGCGGCCGACGCCTTTCTCGTCCACCCGTAACCGGCCTTTTCAAGGTCGGCGTGGGTAGCGCCGATGCGCAGCCGGGCAGCTCCGGTCTTCGGCGCGGTCACGACCACCGCCGGGACGACGTCGCCGAGGGCGAGCGGCCGCGTCCAGCGCTCGCTGCGGAATCCCTCGATGGTGTGTTTCTCGTCGATGACGTTGCGGCTCGGTTTCCGCCAGCCATGGCGCTTGTCGTAGGCGCGCAGCCCGCGTTCGAGCGCCTTGTTGGCGAGCTCCTGCAGCCCGGCATCGAGCGTCGTCGTGACGTTCAGCCCGTTCTCGTACAGCACCTTCGCCCCGTACTGCTTCTCGAGGTGCTTGCGTACTTCCTCGACGAAATACGGGGCGATGCCCGGCGGCTGGTTGGGCTGGCCGCGGGTGACGATCGGCTTCTGCTTGGCGGCGTCAGCCTGCGCCTGCGTGAGATAACGCTCGTCGGCCATGCGCTGCAGCACGACGTTGCGCCGGCTGGTCGCGCGCTTCATGTCCACGAACGGGCTCTGGCGCTCGGGCGTCTGGAAGATGCCGGCGATGAGCGCCGCCTCCTCGAGCGACAGCTGCTTGTTCGATTTCTGGAAGTAGAGACGGGAGGCGGCTTCGACGCCGTAGGCGCCGTGGCCGAGATACATCTGATTGCAGTAGATCGTGAAGATCTCTTTCTTGGTGTAGCGCTTCTCAATCTGGATCGCGAGAATCGCCTCGCGGATCTTCCGCTCGAACGATTTCTCGTTATTGAGGCCGAACTGTTCCTTGAGATTGCGCGCCAGCTGCTGGGTCAGCGTGCTCGCGCCCTGCGCGCGACGGCGCTCGACGATGTCGGTGACGGCGGCGACGAAGATGCGCCAGACATTGACGCCGAAATGGCGATCGAACTCGGCGTCCTCGGTAGCGATGATCGCCTGGCGGAGGAGCGGGTTGATCTCGTCGTAGCCGACCACCACGCGGCGCTGCGTCGCGAACTCGCCGATGACCTGGCCGCCGCCCGCATGTATCCGCGTGATCGTGCTGGGCGAGTAGTTGTCGAGCGCGGACACCTGGGGCAGGTCTCCGGCATACGCGAACATGACACCGCTGAGCACGCCGAGCACCGCGACGACGATGAACAGCGCGACGAGGCCGGCGTTACGAGCGACTTTGACGACTACGTGGGCCAAGGGGAATCAGTATAACTGCAGTATAGCACCCGACTTAGCCAACAAGGCGACCGCCGAGGTTTACAACAATCCACTCAACTTTTATACTCAACTGATTATCAGCACAGCGTAGAGGTATCGCATGAGCAAAATTATCGGCATCGATCTCGGCACCACCAACTCAGTCGTCGCGGTGATGGAAGGCGGCGAGCCGGTGGTGATCACCAACCCGGAAGGCGGGCGGCTGACGCCCTCGGTGGTCGCGTTCACCAAGACCGGTGAGCGCCTGGTCGGCCAGGTCGCCAAGCGGCAGGCGGTCACCAACCCCGAGAACACGGTGTTTTCCATCAAGCGTTTCATGGGCCGGAAGTTCGACGAGGTCAATGAAGAGATGAAGATGGTGCCCTATCAGGTGGTTCGCGCCAGCAACGGCGATGCGCGCGTGAACGCTCAGGGCAAGGAGTACTCGCCGCCGGAAATCTCCGCGATGATCCTGCAGAAGCTGAAGCAGGCGGCCGAGGAATACCTCGGACAGTCGGTCGGCAAGGCCGTGATTACGGTCCCGGCCTATTTCAACGACGCCCAGCGGCAGGCGACCAAGGACGCCGGGCAGATTGCCGGGCTGGAGGTGATGCGGATCGTCAACGAGCCCACCGCGGCGGCGCTGGCCTATGGGCTCGACAAGAAGAAGGACGAAACGATCGCCGTCTACGACTTCGGCGGCGGCACGTTCGACATCTCGATTCTGGAAGTGGGCGAGGGGGTGGTCGAAGTCAAGGCGACCAACGGCGACACGCATCTCGGCGGCGACAACCTCGATCAGCGCATCATCGACTGGATCATCGCCGAGTTCAAGAAGGCGGAGGGGATCGATCTCGGCAAGGACCGGATGGCGCTGCAGCGCCTGAAGGAGTCGGCGGAGAAAGCGAAAATGGAGCTCTCCACCGTGATGGAGACCGACATCAACCTGCCCTTCATCACCGCCGACGCGACCGGACCCAAGCACCTTCAGATGAAGCTGTCGCGGGCCAAGTTCGAGCAGCTGGTCGAGGACCTGCTGCAGCGCACCGTCGGACCGACCAAGCAGGCGCTGGCCGACGCCGGGCTCGATCCCTCCAAGATCGACGAGGTCGTGCTGGTGGGCGGCTCGACCCGCATTCCGAAAGTGCAGACGATCGTCAAGGAACTGTTCAACCGCGAACCGCACAAGGGCGTGAACCCCGACGAAGTCGTCGCGATCGGCGCGGCGGTGCAGGCGGGCGTGCTCGCCGGCGAGGTCAAGGACCTGCTGCTGCTGGACGTCACGCCGCTGTCGCTCGGGATCGAGACGATGGGCGGCGTGATGACCACGCTCATCCCGCGCAACACCACGATCCCGACCCGCAAGAGCGAGATCTTCTCGACCGCGTCGGACAACCAGACCAGCGTCGAGGTCCACGTGCTCCAGGGCGAACGCTCGTTGGCGCGCGACAACCGGACGCTGGGCAAGTTCCACCTGGTCGGCCTGCCGCCGGCGCCGCGCGGCGTGCCGCAAATCGAGGTGACCTTCGACATCGATGCCAACGGCATCGCCAACGTCTCGGCCAAGGATCTCGGCACCGGCAAGGAGCAGAAGATCACCATCACCGCGTCGAGCGGCCTCGCCAAGGATGAAGTCGACCGCATGATGAAGGAAGCCGAGGCGCACGCCGACGAGGATCGCAAGCGGAAGGAAGAGATTGAAGTCCGCAACCGCGCCGATCAGGCGGTCTACGCGGCGGAGCGACTGCTCAAGGAGACCGGCGACAAGCTCGGGGCCGCCGACAAACAGGCGATTGAGGAGGCGATGGAGGCGGTCAAGAAAGCCAACGAAGGGACCGATTCCGGCGCGATTCAGCGCGCGCTCGATCAACTCACCGCCGCCCAGCACAAGGCGGCCGAGTCGCTCTACAAGCAAGGAGCGCCGTCGGGCGCGGGCGCGGCGGCTGGCGCCGGCCCGGCCGCCGACAGCGGCCCGGCCGGTTCGAGCGCTACGTCGGGTACGTCTGGCGAGCCGCAGGGCGACGTGATCGACGCCGAAGTGGTGGACGAGGGGAAGGGAAGTTAGAAGTTAGAAGTTGGAAGTCAGAAGTACGAAATGGATTTCTACGTCGTCCTGGGAGTGGAGCGCGAAGCGACGCTGGCCGATCTCAAACGCGCCTACAAGCGGCTGGCGCGTAAGTTCCACCCCGACATCAATCCCGGTGACCGGGTGGCGGCGGCGCAGTTTCGCCAGATCGCCGAGGCCTACGAGACGCTCAGCGACGCGCAGCGCCGGCAGCAGTACGATCGCACCGGCTTGGGCCCTGATCCCGAGAGCGGGCCCGCGTTCGGTTTCGACGGCTTCGACTTCACCGTGAGTGTCCACGGCAACGAAGCGCCGACGTTCGGTGAGCTCTTCGCCGACGTGCTGCATCAGCGCGACGGCGGCCGGGCGCACAACACGGCTGAGCGCGGCGTCGATCTGCACCAGTCGATCGCGCTCGAATTCGACGAGGCCATCCGCGGCGGCCAGCGCCACATCACCATCACCCGGCAGGAACACTGCGCGACCTGCCACGGCGTCGGCCAGCTGCACGTGACGCCGTCGCTGTGCACGCATTGTCATGGCAGCGGTTCGGTAAAGTCGGCCCGTGGCCACATGGTGTTCTCCAAGCCCTGCCTGCATTGCGGCGGCCTCGGGCAGCAGCGGCAGACGCGCTGTCCCGCCTGCGGCGGCGACCAGTATCAGACGCGGACGGAGTCGCTGACCATCGCGGTGCCAGCCGGCCTGGCCGACGGCGCGCGCATCCGAGTGCCGGCCAAGGGACACATCGGCCGCAACGGCGGCGAGACCGGCAACCTCTATATCGACGTCACCGTGCGGGCCCATCCGCTGTTCGAGCGCGACGGCGACGACGTGCACGTGACGGTGCCGGTGGCGGTCCACGAGGCCGCCCTCGGCGCGAAGATCGAGGTGCCGTCACCGGACGGCCCGGCCCGCCTGCGGGTGCCTCCGGGCACGCGGTCGGGTCAGCGGTTTCGCGTGCGCGAGCGCGGCATTCCATCGCCGCGCGACGGCCGCCGCGGCGATCTGGTCGTCGAGGTGCAGCTCGTGCTGCCGACACTGCTGGACGAACGATCGAAAGAACTGCTGCGGGAGTTCGGGCGGATCAATGCCGACGATGTGCGCGCAGATCTGAATCGACCCAAAGGACACCAGGGACGCTAAGGAGCAACCATGGGCCTGGCCTTTGTGTCCCTCGTGTCCACTGTGTTGAATGAGCGCGGCAAGCCATGAAGAAGCCCGGCAAAGCCTATTACATGATCAGCGCCGTCGCACAGAAGTACAACATTCACGCACAGACGCTGCGCCTGTACGAACGAGAAGGTCTGCTGAAGCCGTCGCGCACCGAGGGCAACACTCGGCTCTATTCGGAAGAGGACCTCGAGCAGCTCGAAGTGATTCTGTCACTTACCCGAGACATGGGCGTCAATCTCGCCGGCGTGGAGATCATCCTCAACATGCGGCGCAAGATCGAAGCCATGCAGCTCGAGGTCAACGAGTTCATGGCCTACGTCAAGAAGGAGATGGCGCGCGGCGTCGGCGACTGGGAGGCGCGGCTCTCGACAGCGCTGGTAAAATCTTCTCCAACCGATCTGGTCAAGAGCCAGAAATGATTCCGGCGCGCGTGCGACCTGATAGAATCACCGCGTGGCTTGCCCGCTGTGCGACGACACCGGATGGAAGCCCGTCGACGAGCAGGGGATTCGACGTGTGGTGCGCTGCGAATGCTGGCGCGACCAGGTCAGCGGCCATCGCCTTGCAGCCGCCAACATTCCGAAGCGGTATCAGCACTGCACGCTGACCAATTTTTCCGCCTACAACCCGTCGCTCGAGCGAGCGCTGGAACACGCGCGTCGCGTGCCCGAGCGTTTTCCAGCCGCCGACAACCTTCGCGAACAGGGACGCGGTCTGCTGCTCGAGGGGCCGCCGGGTGTCGGGAAAACGCACCTCGCGGTTGCCGTGCTGAAGCGGGTGATGGACCTGTCGGGCGCGCGCGGCCTGTTCTACGACACGCGCGACCTGCTGCGGCTCATTCGCAGCACCTACGATCCGTCGATCCGCACCACCGAGCTCGAGATTCTGCGCCCGGTGATGACGGCGGATCTGCTGGTGCTGGACGACCTCGGGGCCGAGAAGACCTCTGAATGGGTCGAGGAGACGATGAACCTCATCGTCAACACGCGCTACAACGAGCGCCGGCTGACGATCTTCACCTCGAACTATCTCGACATCCCGGACGACAGCGATCCGAACTCGCTGCTGTTCCGGATCGGGTTCCGGATGCGATCGCGGCTGCACGAGATGTGCGACTTCATCGAAATGGACGGCGCCGATTACCGCGAGCTGCCGGTCAACGGCGGCGTTGACGACCTGATCACGCTCTGGAAGATGCGGAAGAAGGCACTGCCGGCCCGCGCCAACCGCCAGGCCCGGGCCCAGCTGCGCGATCCGGTCCGCGACGGCAAGGCCGATTTGAAATGGCCGGGGGGACGGGCGGGATCTTGAAATTGCAGATTGCAGATTGCAGATTGCAGATTGCAGATTGCAGATTGCAGATTGCTGAGTGCTGAGTGGAAAGCGCAGAGCGCAAATCGCAGAGTGACAATTGCACTCGAGTCTGCACTCAGCACCGATGACTCGTCACTCAAATCTGCGATCTGCAGTCTACAATCTGAAAATCTGCAATCTGCAATCTGCAATCTGCAATCTGCAATCTGAAATCTGCCATCTGAAATCTGCACGTCATGTTAGGCCTCTACGTCCACATCCCCTTCTGTTCTGCGATCTGCAACTACTGCAACTTCAATCGCGGTCTGTTCGACGCCGACCTCAAATCCCGCTATGTCGATGCGCTGATTGAGGACATCCGCCACCAATCTGCACTCGGCACTCGGCACTCGGCAATTTCCCAAGCCGACACCCTCTTCTTCGGCGGCGGCACGCCGTCACTGCTCGAGCCCGAGGAGGTCGGTCGGATCATCGCGGCCTGCGAATCGACGTTCGACCTGGCCGGCGATCGCGAGGTGACGCTGGAGGCCAATCCCGAATCGGTCAGCGAGGCGCGGCTCGCGCAGTACCGGCGCGCTGGAGTCAACCGCCTCAGCTTCGGTGTTCAGTCGTTCCGGGAGGATGAACTGCGGCGCCTGTCGCGTCTTCACTCGGCCGACCGGGCGCGCGCGGCGTTTGCCGAGGCACGCGCCGCTGGTTTCGACAACGTCAGCCTCGACCTGATGATGTGGCTGCCGCAGCAACGCGTCAGTGAGTGGCTCGAGTCGCTCGACGCGGCGATCGCCCTGAGTCCCGAACACCTCTCCCTGTACATGCTCGAGGTCTATCCCAATGCGCCGCTGAAGGACGACATGGCGCGCGCCCGATGGTCGCAGGCGCCGGACGAGGATGTGGCCGCGATGTACCTGGCGGCGATGGCGCGTCTGGACGAGGCCGGCTACCGACAGTACGAGATCTCCAACGTCGCCAGACCCGGGCGGATGTCCCGCCACAACCTCAAATACTGGACCGATGGCGAGTGGCTCGGATTCGGCTGCGGCGCGCACTCGACACGGGACGGCGTCCGGTGGAAGAACATCTCCTCCACGCAGGACTACATTGCGGCGGTGGCGTGCGGGAGGCCGGTGGACGGCGACCAACGGCGCCTGACTCCGGACGAGCGGCTCGGCGACGCCCTGTTCACCGGATTGCGACTGGTTGACGGAATCGACACAAATGCCATACAAACTCGGTACGGGGTTGACGTCTGGCGGCGGTTTGGCGCCGAACTCGAGCCCTTTCTCGAAGCCGGCTGCCTGCGGCGCTCCGAATCCCGCCTCAGCCTGACCCGCAAGGGAATGCTCCTTGCTCACGAAGTGATGTCGGTTTTCGTGTAGCTCCAAGTACGCTAAAGTAACCGCCTTTCGCACAGGAGGCCGCGATGCTTCGCAGGATTGTGTTTGGACTCGTTGTCGGCTCGTTGTCGGCAACCACCGCTTTCGCTCAGGCCGCTCCCGCGGCGGCGGCCCAAGCGGCGCCCACCCCGCGTCTGTTCGCGTCGGACGCCGGCATGGTGCTCAATTTCATCAAGCCGGACAAAACCGCCGATTTCGAGGCGGTGATGGGAAAACTGAAGGAGGCGCTCCAGAAGAGTGAGAAGCCTGAGCGCAAGCAGCAGGCCGCGACCTGGAAGGTGTTCAAATCGCCGGACCCGGCGGCGGGCGGCAACGTGCTCTACGTGTTCGTGATCGATCCGGCGGTCAAGGGCGCGGACTACACCGTGTCGACGATTCTCGCGGAGGCGTTTCCGACCGAAGTGCAAACCCTCTACAAGCAGTACGCCGAGGCCTACGCCTCGGGGCAGAATTTCGTGAACCTGTCGCTCGTCGCCGATTTGGCGAAATAGCGGCAGCGGGCGCGCGGCCCGACCTCAGAGTTTCAGATTCAGTCCGGCATAGAAGCGGTGCGCTGGTGAGTTCAGCGCGCCGCTTCCCAGCTTGAAGATCCGGTAGTCCACGCGCAACCGGATCGGTCCCGCCAGCGAGATCTTCACGCCGCCACCGGTGTTGAGGCCGACGCTCGTGTCGGAGTGCGCGCCGAGTTCCTCGCGATAGATCCCGCCGCCGGTCGTGAAGTACGGCTGGAATCCCATGAACGCGACCGGCGTCTGCAGAATGACGTTGCCCATTCCAGTCTTGAGCGACGGTGCGCGTGCGCTCGGGTCGTCTGGCGTATAGGCGTACTCGAACTCGATCCCGACGACGAGGAGGCCGGCGCCGAGTGCAGCGCCGCGCACCTGGCGGTTGGCCGGCGTCGTGTTCGCACCGAGAAAGACCGTGATGTCGGCCCTCGCCGGGGTGGCCGTGAAGGATAGCAGCGCGAGGAACACTCCCGTGGTTCGAATGCGGTTCATAGGGCCATAGTAGTACAATCGCCGCTAAGTCCCGTGAAATCTCATTATTACAGTCAGCACGCCGCCGCACTACGAACCGAGCTCGGCCGCACGTTGACGCGTGAGCAGATGCGGGCGTTTCACGTGAAGAGCGCGCCGCGCCACTTGGTGATCGCGGCGCGGCAGTTCGCGATCCTTGCACTGACGACGTGGGCGCTGATCGTGCTGACAAACCCGCTGGTCTGGATTCCGTTGGCGTTGGTCCAGGGCTTCACGGTATTCAACTTCACGGTGCTGCTGCACGAAGTCGTGCACCACACCATCTTCGCGCGCCGGCGCCCCGACCTGGAGCGTGCCCTGGGCTGGCTCTACGCCGTGCCGAGCGGTATATCGGCGAGCCAATTCACGCGCTGGCATCTGGATCACCACGCCGAGCTCGGGTCCGACGTCGATGATCCCAAGCGCCATCATCTGTCGCCAAAGACCAACGCGCGCTGGTTCAAGCTGCTGTACTGCTCCCCGGCGCTGTTTCCGATTTACTTCCGCGCCGCCCGCAAAGAGAGCGCGACCTATCCCGCGGTGTTGCAGCGGCGCATCGCGCTCGAGCGCAGGGTCTCGATCGCCGCGCACCTGGCGGTGCTGGCCTCGATCGCGGGGCTTGCCGGTGTCGCCGCCGCCGCGCGTGCCTACATGGTCCCGGTCTTTTTCGTGTTTCCGATAGCCTTCACGCTCAACCGGCTTGGCCAGCATTACGACATCGACCCCCACGATCCGGCCAAGTGGGGCACGCTGATGCGCGGACACTGGTTCTGGGATTTCGCGTTCCTCAACTCGAACTACCATCTCGAGCACCACTATTTTGCCGGCGTGCCGTTCTATCGGCTGCCGGCCCTGCAGCGCGCGCTGGCGCCGTTCTACGACCGTCATCGCATGCGGTGGCAGAACTATTCCGGTCTGCTTTACGGCTGGCTGGTGGAAAACCGCGCGCCGCACACGAACTGGTCGCGCGACGTGATCGGCGAGGTTCGAGATGCGGCAACGGCCACTCCGCACGTCGGCTCGGTCGAGCTGACCCGTCCCGATTCCACACTTCGATCCCGTTGATCTTGGACGCCGAGACTGAGCGGCCTGCGATGGCCGCGACCCTCGGTGCCGCCGTTCTGAAGGGTGCTGCTCTCCATGTTGCACATGGCCTCGGTGCTAACCCTCGCCTCCCTCCTGGCGTGGGGTGCCCAGTTGTCTGGAACCGCGGTAGACGCCTCGGCCATCGTCGTCGGCTCGCCTGCCGAGGTCGCCGGGCTCGATCTGGGCAAGCTCAAAGGCGAATTGCGTCAGGTCGGTTGGGCGCCGAGTGGAAGCGAGCTCTACATCCAGACCGCCGACGGCCACCCTCAATCCGAAAGGTTGCGGCATTACCTCCTTCCCGTCTCGGGCGGTGCGGTCCGCCCCGTCGACGAGCAGCCTGAGTGGGCGAAGACCTACTGGGGCGTCAAGTCCGATCGATTCGCGCCCGGTCTTCGCTCGCTGCTGATCGAGTTCGAGCAGAAGCTCGAGAAATTGAGGGTGGGCACCGGGTCGGGCCGGCCTGGCGAACAGGCCGGCGGCGCGCCCGGCTCGATCGCGGTCGATATCGAAAAAACCGCCGAAGGTCAGATGCAGAATATCGCGCGGCTGACGTTCGTCGGCGAGACGATCAGCGAGTTCGTCAACCAGCGGCCGATCCCCGGGTTCATGTTCAGCTGGGGCCCGCGTGGGAGCGGCGCCATCGCCTACACCGATCGCGAGGCGGGACGCCTGATGCTGCTCGATCAACACAAGCGCAAGCAGGTCGTAAGCGGCGTCAAGGACGCGCTGCTGCCGGCGTGGTCGCTCGACGGCACGCGGCTGGCGTGGGTGCGGAAGGCAGGACGCAAGAAGTACGTGCTGGTCTGGGCGACGGTTGCCGTGAAGGGCTGAGCGCGCGCGGCGCGCGCGGTCGGGCGTGCTACGATCCGGAGTTCATGGAGTTCCGTCCCACCGACGAGCAGCAGCTGCTGCGCCGCACCGTCCGCGAGTTCGCCGAAACCGAAATTCGTCCGCACGTACGCGAGTGGGACGAGGTGCAGCATTTTGCTCCCGACCTGATGCCGAAGCTTGCCGCCCTGGGCCTGCTCGGCATCCAGTATCCCGATCACTACGGCGGCGCCGGCATGTCGGCGATTGACTACTGCATCTGCATCGAGGAGCTGGCGCGCGTCGATCCCGGCATCGCGTTGTCGATTGCGGCGCACAACGGCCTGTGCGCCTCGCACATTTTCCTGTTCGGCTCGGACGCACAGAAAGAGCAGTTCCTCGCGCCGCTGGCGCGCGGCGAGAAACTCGGCGCGTGGGGACTGACCGAATCGACCTCGGGAAGCGACGCGGCAAGCATGCGCACGACCGCCAGCCGCGCCGGGGACTGCTGGGTGCTGAACGGATCCAAGACGTTCATTACTCACGGCCGCATCTGCGACGTCATCGTGGTGATGGCGGTCACCGATCGCGCAGCCGGGCGCAAAGGCGTCTCGGCGTTCATCGTCGAGCGCGGCAACCCGGGCATGACGCCGGGCAAGAAGGAAGACAAACTCGGGATGCGCGCCAGCGACACCAGCGAGGTGCTGTTCGACAACTGCCGCGTTCCGGCGGACCGGCTGGTCGGCGCCGAAGGGCACGGCTTCGCCAACACGATGCAGGTGCTCGACGCCGGACGCATCGGGATCGCCGCGCTGGCGGTTGGTCTGGCGCAGGGCGCCTACGAAGCGGCGCTGCGCTATGCGCGCGAGCGCAAGTCGTTCGGCAAAGCGATCGCGTCGTTTCAGGCCATTCAGTGGAAGCTGGCGGACGCGGCGACCAGGATCGAGGCGGCGCGGCTGCTGACCTATCGAGCGGCTTACCTGAAAGGTCGCGGCGCGCGCACCACGCTGGAATCGTCGATGGCGAAGTTGTACGCCAGCGAGATCGCCGTGCGGGTGGCCGACGACTGTGTCCAGATTCACGGCGGCTATGGCTTCGTGAAGGACTACCCGGCGGAGAAATATTTCCGCGACGTCAAGCTGACCACCATCGGCGAGGGGACGAGCGAGATTCAGCGGCTCGTCATCGCCCGCCAGCTCCTGTCGCACTCGTGACGCCGACGCTGGCCGAGCGGGTTGTGGCGGGCGACCCGCGCGCCATCGCGCGAGCGATTTCGCTGATCGAGGACGAGGATCCGGCGGCGGCCGATCTGGTGGCCGCGATCTTCGCGCGCACGGGGCAGGCCTACCTGATCGGGGTCACCGGACCGCCGGGCGCCGGGAAGAGCACGCTGGTCGATCGACTCGTCACCAACCTGAAGCAACCGCAATGGTCGCAAAGCTCGCCGAGTCCGGAAATCCAAGATGGCGCTGCGCCCTCTGCCAGCTCCGCGGTGTTCTCTTGGTCATCCATAGGCGTGATCGCCGTCGATCCGACCAGCCCGTTCACCGGCGGCGCCGTGCTCGGCGATCGTCTGCGGATGCAGGCGCATGCCTCGGACCAGGGCGTCTTCATCCGCAGCATGGCCACCCGCGGCCACCTCGGTGGTCTGGCGCGAGCCACCGGCGATGCGGCGCTGGTGCTCGACGCGGCCGGCAAGGACGTCGTGATCATCGAGACCGTCGGGGTCGGCCAGGACGAAGTCGACATCATCCGCACCGCAGACGTCTCGATCGTCACGCTGGTGCCCGGCGCCGGTGACGAGGTTCAGGCGCTCAAGGCCGGGATCATGGAGATCGCGGACATTTTCGTGGTGAACAAGGCGGATCGCGAGGGAGCCGAACGCCTCGTGGCCGCGGTCGAGTCCAATCTGGCCCTGCACACCTACGACAACGGCGAATGGCGCCCTCCGATCGTCAAGACAGTCGCCACCACCGGTCAGGGTCTGCCGGAACTGGTCGAGGCGATCGCCCAGTTCCGCACGCACTCGCGCGGCACCAGCGCGGCGCGGCGCCGGACGCGCAGCGAGTATCGACTGCGTGAGCTCGTGGCGCAGCGATTCATGGATCATCTCGAGCGCCGCGTCCTGCAGAGTGGCGAACTGGCGGCGATCGTCGATCGTATTGCCGCACGTGAGATCGATCCCTACGCGGCCGCGAACGATTTGCTGGCACGGGCGCTGGGAATCAGATGAAGCCAGGGGTTTCATGATCTATGAAGGCCATTCTCGACCATGTCGGCATCGCAGTGACGGAGCTGCCGGCTGCGCTGGCGTTCTATCGCGACGCGCTGGGTCTCGAGATCGAAGCTCCTGAGGAGGTCACATCGCAGCGCGTTCGGGCGCACTTTCTGCCGGTCGGCGAGCCGAAGCTGGAACTGCTCGAAGCGACCGCTGCCGACTCGCCGATCGCCAGGTATACCGATAAACGCGGTCCGGGCCTGCATCACATCACGCTGCGCGTGGACGACATCCAGGCAGCGCTCGCGCATCTCAAGACCCGCGGCGTCCGGCTCATCGACGAGCAGCCGCGGCGAGGCGCCGAAGGGGCGCTGGTCGCGTTCATCCACCCCACCGCTGCGCACGGTGTGCTGGTCGAGCTCAAACAGTCACCAGCTTCGGGCTCCCAGTCCCCAGTCTCCAGGCCCCAGCCCCCGATCTTCGAGTCCCGTGTGCAGCGTTTTGCGCTCGGGGAACTCGAGCTGGTGTCGGTCTGTGATGGCCTGCTCCAGCTCGATGGCGGCGCCATGTTCGGCACGGTTCCGAAGGTTCTGTGGGAAAAGAAAGCGCCGGCCAACCCGCGCAACCAGATTGTCCTCGCCATGCGGCCGCTCATCATTCGCGGCGCGCGGACGATGATCATCGACGCCGGTCTGGGGAACAAGGAGAGCGCCAGGTTCCACGATATCTACGGCGTCGATCGTACCCGGTCGCTCGAGGTCACGATGCACGAAGCCGGCATCGCGCCGGAGGACATCGACATCGTACTCGCCAGTCACCTGCATTTCGACCACGCCGGCGGCTTCACCCGCCGCGATGCCAACGACAGGCTTCGACCGACGTTCCCGCGCGCGCAGTACATCGTCCGCCGCGGCGAATGGGAGGACGCGCTGCACACGCACGCGCGCAACCGGGCCAGCTATCTGGCCGATAATTTCGCTCCCCTGGCCGAGGCCGGCGTCCTGCAGCTGGTCGACGACGATGCGACGATCATGCCCGGCGTGAAGGTCCGGCGCACCGGCGGTCATACCATGCACCACCAGATCGCGTTGATCGAGTCGAAAGGCCGGACCGCGGCCTTCGTGGCCGACCTGATTCCGACCACGGCTCACCTGCCGGATGCGTGGCTGATGGGGTTCGATCTGTATCCGATGGACACGCTCTCGGCCAAACAGCAGTTCGTCCAGGAAGCGATCGAGAAGGAGACGCTGGTGTTCTTCGAGCACGACCCGACGGTTGCGGCCGGCTACCTGCGAGACCAGAATGGGAAATGCCGCGTCGAGCCGGCGCTGGCATGAACATCAGACACTGTTGACGAGACCCGCACACGAGTTATGACCAACGACATCCAGATCGGCATCATCGGCGGCAGCGGCCTCTACGACATGGCGGAGCTGACCGACCGCGAAGAGCAGACGATTCGCACGCCATTTGGCGATCCGTCGGGTCCTTACCTGATCGGGACGCTGCGTGGTAAGCGGGTGGCGTTCCTGTCGCGCCACAGTGCAGGGCACCGCTTGCTGCCGTCGGAGCTGAATTTCCGCGCCAACATCTATGGCATGAAGGTCCTGGGCGTCGAGCGGATCCTGTCGGCGAGCGCGGTCGGCAGCCTGAAAATGGAATACAAGCCGCTCGACATCGTCGTGCCCGATCAGTTTTTCGATCGCACGAAGGGTCGCATCAGCACCTTCTTCGGCAACGGCATCGTGGGCCACGTCGCGTTCGCGCATCCACTGTGCCATGACCTGTCGGCCATTGCCGCCGAGGCAGCCGAAAAGGTCGGCGCCACCGTGCATCGCGGCGGCACCTACGTGAACATGGAAGGTCCCCAGTTCTCGACGCTCGCCGAGTCGCGGCTGTACCGCTCGTGGGGGATGGACGTCGTCGGCATGACCAACCTGCAGGAGGCCAAGCTCGCGCGCGAGGCCGAGATCTGTTACGCCACGCTCGCGCTCGTTACCGACTACGACTGCTGGCACCCCGACCACGATTCCGTCACCGTCGACCTGATCATCGCCAACCTGATGGAGAATGCGGTGACCGCGCAGAAAACGATCGCCGCGGCGGTCGAGACGATTGCCGGCGCGCGCAGCTGCGCCTGCAAGGATGCGCTGGCCACCGCCATCATCACCCAGGCGCCGCTGGTTCCGGAACAGACCAAGCGGGATCTGGCGCCGATAATCGGGAAATATATGAAATAGGTGCGCCCCGATCATCTCGAGAACCTCGATCCCCTGAGAACCTTCAACCCATGAACATCGTCGTCACCGGTTCGATTGCCTACGACTATCTGATGTCGTTCCCTGGTAAATTCACCGAGCATTTCCTGCCCGGCCACATGAACCGTGTCAGCCTGAGCTTCCTGGTGGATACGATGAACAAGCGGCGCGGCGGCTGCGCCCCCAACATCGCCTACACACTGGCGCTGCTCGGCGCGCGGCCGCTGCTGATGGCGACCGCCGGCGAGGACTTCGGCGAGTACCGGCAATGGCTCGAGTCCGCCGGCGTCGACACCAGCCTCACGCTGCAGATCCCGGGCAAATTCTGCGCGTCGTTTTTCTGCAGTACCGATATCGAGAACAACCAGATCGCGTCGTTCTACACCGGCGCCATGGCCGACGCCGGCCAGCTGTCGTTCCGCGCCGTGGCCGACTGCGGCCTGGCGATCATCGCGCCGAACGATCCGGGCGCCATGGTCCAGTACGCCGAGGAGTGCCGGGTGCTCGGCGTCCCGTTCGTTTTCGATCCGGGCCAGCAGTGCGCGCGCATGGAGGGCGATCAACTGCGCAGCGGCATTACCGGCGCGACCATCGTCATTGTCAACGACTACGAGCTGGAGCTGCTGCGCCAGAAGACCGGCATGAGCGCGGAGGACATCCTGGTGGTGGCCAGCACGCTGATCGTCACGAGAGGGGAGAACGGGTCGTCTGTCATCACCGCCGCGGGCCGGGTGGACGTGCCGGCCGTCAAACCATCCCGGATCGTCGATCCAACCGGCGTCGGCGACGCCTTTCGCGGTGGCCTGATGCGCGGCATCTCGCTCGGCCTGACCTACGAGGAGTCGGCACGGATGGGTAGCGTCGCGGCGACTTACGCGCTCGAGCACCTGGGCGGCCTCAGCCACGCCTACACGTGGGACGAGTTCAAGGCGCGCTACCAGGAGCATTTCGGAGAGTTGAGGCTGCCGGCGTAATAGACGCGCCGATTTTCTGGTGTCCTCTGTGTTGACGCGATGACGGCTCTCCTGATGGTCGTGGCGACCGTTTTCTCCTACGCCGTCGGCTGGGCGCTCGACATCCCCCTGCTTCTGCCGATTCTCAACACCGCCGCCAGCTTTCCGTTCATGGTTGCGGCGCTCACGCGCGGCGATCTGCGCCTGGCAGTGGCGCGCATGCTGCTCTGGGCGCTGACCATGGGCGTTGCCGCGACGCTGCTGTCATACGCGCAGCCGCTCCGCACCGATGCGTTGTTCCTCCGGGGCGAGTCGTATCGAACCGAGATGTTCGCGTGGGTGATGAACGGTCAGGGTGCGGAAAGCTCGCCATCACAGTTCATTCCGCAGCAGCTGGGGCACGCCGCGATTTTTTCGGGCCTGGCGCTTGCGACCGGAGGCGTCGCGGCGATGCCGATGGGAGCCGTGCTGATGAACTACATGGGGCACTATGTGGGCACGCTGGCGGCGTCGAGCCGGCGACCGGCGCTGACGCTGGCGCTCGGCTGGCATCCCTGGGCGGTCATCCGCGTGATCAGCTTCGTGGTGATTGGCGTCGTCTTGTCGGCGCCGCTGCTGTCGCGTGTCTGGAAATTCACCATCGATCGCCGCGTTGCGCGAACCCTGCTGCTCTCGGCCGGCGGGGGGCTGATCGCCGACATCGTGCTCAAGACACTGCTCGCCCCCTGGTGGCAGCGGCTGCTGCTGCGCGCCGTCGGATGGTGATGCAGGGCTTCGGACGAGTCGCCGATCGGATACTCACCAGCCGATCATGAAGCGGTGCATCCAGCTCGCGATGTCCGCATCAGCAGGTTGATGGGAGAGTGGGCGAGCCGATCCAGCGCTGCGCTCATTTGTTCGCGTCGCGGACCTGGTTGATGAAGAGATCGATGTAGCCCTCCAGCCCGCGCAATACGGCCGCGCCATGCGCCGACGGCGCGCTCGTTCCGATACCGCCGCGATGCATCAGCGAGACTTGAACCAGCGCCGGATGGTCGCGGTAGGACAGCGTTGCAGTCGCCTGCGTGTAGAGGAACGCGTCGTAGCGTGACACGCACATGCCGTTGCCCGCGCTGCTGCTCATGACGTTGACGTAGACGTAGGTGTCTTCGTCGGAATTGCGGCGGACCACGAAACCGCCGTCGCTGAGGCGCTTCGACAGCGCGCCTTCGATCGCGTCGTGATTGAGCCCGCACGCGATCGCCTGGGCGCTCAGATCCTCCACCACGATGCCCATGTTCTTCAGGCCGATCAACTCGGCGTTCGGCCGCTGATCGAAGGCGTCGGGCGCCGGCCGGCCCGCCGATCCGGCGGCCGCTGCGTCCGGTGTGGTCTGTCGCGGCGCCGGTGTGGCGACACCGGGCTCGTAGATGCGGCGGGCCTTGTCGCCGGTCCCGTGTTCCAGGAACTGGACGTCGACGACGAGCTGCGCGGGATCGGCCGCGTGCGAAAAGGTATAGCGCAGCTCGCGATCCGGCTCGACGTGGTAGAGCACGACCACGCGATCGCCGTCCCGCTGCGTGGTGACGTCAATCGGCACGCCCTGGACCTCGATCGTTTCTTCCCTGCCATCCGGATGCAGCGTTCGCGATTGTCCCAACTCATTGGTGAGCGTGAAGGCGGCCGGCGTATCGATCACCATCAAGCGCGCCGGCGGATTGCGCACTTCGCCGGTCAGCAGCTGGACGCGGCGGGCGCCCTCGGAGCTCTCGCGCCGCCCTGAAAAAGGTGCGGCGGGTCCGCGGCTGCCACCGCCTCCCGATCCGCGGCGGCCCCGGTCGCCGCCGCTCGAACCCGCCTGCTGACTGTCTGTGCCTGCCGCCCGCATCCAGTCCGCGGTGAAGCCGATGTCGCTTCGGAATTCGCTGAGTGAGCGATTGAGCGTCCACACGCCGGCCAGCGGCGATCCGTTTTGCGCCCGCGATCCCGAAGCGAGCAGCAGTGCGGCTGCGAAGGTCACGATACCTGTCAGCCCTATCGAGCGCGTCATATCGCTAGACCGACGGTAGCACAGGCGCTCGTTCAGAAACCATGCGTCTCAGGTGGCCGGCGGCCTCGCCGCACCGCGGCGACGATGGACGGTGCGCGCGGCGCGCGCGACCGTGCGGAACGCGCGGAACATGGCGTGCCATTGCTCCTCGGTCATGGCGGCCTTCAGGTGCGCTTGTGCCTTCTTCCACTCCGGTAGAGCCGCTGCCAGGCGGCGGCGGCCTTCCGCAGTGAGCGTGAACTCACGCGTGCGGCTATCCCCACCGGCTGACGATTCGATCCAGCCCTTGTGGCTCAGCCACTTGAGATTTCTCGACACGGTCGTCTTGTCGAGCCCGTAGCGCCGCCCGAGCGCGATCTGGCTCGAGGCGGCGTGGCCGTTCAGTGTCATCAACAGCGCGAACTGCGGCGCCTGCATGCCGATTCGGCGCAGCCGGCCGTCGTACAACTGCGTCAGCGCGCGGGCGGCCTGTCGCGCCGTGGCGCAGGCACATGCCAGATCCGCCAGCTCCGGCGTGGCGCTCTGAGCGGACGCGCGTCGCGCCCGAGTCATCGCTCCCGGTTGCCTCTGGCGGAGGCGCCGGGCTCGGCCACCAGCAGCCGCAGCGGCGTGAGCGGGGTGAGCGGCGTGTACTCGAATGTTGCGATGTGGGCTTTCGCGAGCGGCAGCGACTCCATCAGCGCCTTGGCGTCGGCGACGCTGCTGACGTTGAGGATGAAGATGACGCCGAGGCCATCGGCGCGCGCGTACCACTGCTGGATCTTGCCGTCCAGGTACAGCTTCACGGTCTCCCGGACTTCGCTCGGCAAGACCGCTGGCAGCTGCGAGCGATCTGCGTCAGGCTTGATCGTCAGGCTGGCCAACACCGCGGTGGTCGGCGCCGGCGGCGTCTGAGCGGCTAGCGGTACCGTGGCCAGGGTGGCGAGGACAAACGAACGAAACCACGTGCCGGCGGTGCGTGTCATGGCGGCTCCTGGAAAAATGTTGTAGATGCAACCGTAGCATATACAACTACGAGCCGGACGTCCAGCGATGGCCCGGTCGGCCTGGCGCAGACCTCCTGGATTCGCTGACCGTTTGCCGGCGATTGGCCTAGAATGGCGCCATGACGATGACACGCCGAAAGGCGCTGTACGCGATGGGAGCGGCGGCCGTTGGCGCACCGCTGTCCCTGTCGGCTCAGGGCCGGTGCATGCTGACGTTCGGAACGCCGTCCTGCAATACCGCCGGCATCGCGCCGCTCTTCGAAGCCACCGGCTGGAGGACGCTGGCGCTCGACCACATGACGTTCCGCGCCGCCAACTACCGCCAGGAAGCCGCGTTCTACATCGCGCTGATGGGATGGAAGTTGCGAGGCGACGATGGCAAGCAGGCGATTCTCGACATCGGCGACTGGGGATCGGCCATCTTCAAGCAGGCCGAGGGGCCGCCCGCCGCTCCTGCCGCCGGCGGGCGCGGAGCGGCGCCACGCGTGGTGGTCGAGTCGTTCTCCTTCGTCATCCAACCGTGGAACGCGACGAAGGTCGAGGCGGAACTGCGCAAGCGCGGCCTTGCGCCGGCCGCCGATCACGACGGTAAGGGGTTCGAGAGCTTCTGGGTGAAGGATCCCGACGGCTGGCCGCTGCAGATCTGCAACGGCAACGGCCTGGTGAAGGCGCGCCGGCGATCAGCGGCCAGCGCAACGCTGTCTCAGCCGGCGCCGTTCGCGCCGACCGGCTGGAAGACGGTGTGGCTCGATCACTTCTCGTTCAACGTTTCCAACTACAAGGCGAGCACCTCCTTCTACGTGAACCTGCTCGGATGGACGCCGACCTATGACGAGGGGAGCCAGAACGAACTCCTGATCGGCGACGTCGGCGACATCATCGTCCGCGGAGGCAATCCCCTCGATCCGGGGTTCGGCAAGACCCCGGCGCGCCGCGCAGCCGGGCAGATCGATCACATTTCCTTCGGCATTGCGCCCTGGGAGACCGACGGCGTGAAGGCGGAACTCGAGAAACGGGGGCTGCGGGCGCAGATTGACACCTCCAGCCGCCATCTGGGTCCGGACGGAACGTATGTGCCCGACGACATCCACACCGCCGCGTTCAAGAGCTACCACACGGCAACGCCCGACGGGTTCAACCTGCAAATCAGTTATGTCACCCACGAGAACCGGCTGGCCCTGCCCAATGCGGTCAAGCCGAAGCCGACCAGCGGCGCCCGATCTGGTAGAATGTAAGCACCCCTAATAAATGCATACCGCACTTCCCGTCAGACATCGTCGCTGGAGTTTGACCGCGATCCTGGGCATGGTGGCGACCTGGGCGATTGGCGCCGGCGCGCAGGTTCCACAGACGCCCCGGAGTACCTTGCCGCTCACACCGCAGCGGGAGCGTGGCGCCAGCATCACACCGGCCTACGAGGGGTGGTTCGAGAACGCCGACGGCAGCTTCAGCATGCTGATCGGCTACTACAACCGGAACGCCAAGGAAGCGCTCGACATCCCGATCGGTCCCAACAACCGCGTTGCGCCCGGCGTGGCTGATCAGGGCCAGCCCACGCACTTCGAGGTCGGACGCCAGTGGGGCGTCTTCGTCATCAGAGTGCCCAAGGACTTCGGGACCAAGGTGATGACCTGGACGATCGTCGCCAACGGCGAAACGCAGACTATCCCGTTCACCCTGAACAAGGGTTATCCCATCAGCCCGTACAAAGAGCTGGGCATGGGAAACCAGCCGCCGGTGCTGACTTTTTCCGAAGGCGGCGCGAAGGTCACCGGGCCGCCGACCGCGGTCGCCGCCGACTTCACGGCCGCCGTGGACACCCCGCTTCCCATCAGCGTCTGGGTGGAAGATCCCAAGGCGCCGGGCGCCGCCGCGAGTCCGTTGGGACGAGGCTTCACCCCTTCGGTCGCGACCATTTCGCTCCACAAATTCCGCGGTCCAGGCAAGGTGACATTCGACAAAGCGCGCATCCCTGTCACCAAGCAGGGAGAGAAAGTCAGCATTGCCGCGAGCTTCGAGGCGGCGGGAGACTATCTCATGCGCGTCCAGGCCAACGACGAGTCAGGGGAGGGGGGCGCCGGTTTTCAGTGCTGCTGGACCAATACCTACGTGAAAGTGGTCGTCCGACCGTAGAATACAGCTGAGAGGGAACAGGACATGATGCCAGTCAAGCATGGACACCGGTGGGGCGTCGCGGCCGGCGCGTGGGCGCTGAGCGCGGCGCTGATGCTGCCGTCTGCCGCTGCCGCCGCGGACGCCTCGAAGACGCCGACGTTTGCCAAGGACATCGCACCTATCTTCCAGGAAAAGTGCGAGGCGTGTCATCGTCCCGATTCGATGGCGCCGATGTCGCTCATGACGTTCGCTGAGGCGAGGCCGTGGGTGAGGTCGATCAAGGCGCGCGTCAGCGAACGCCAGATGCCGCCGTGGCAGATCGACCGGACCGTCGGCATCCAGAGGTTCAAGAACGATCGGTCCCTGAGTGACGAGCAGGTCGCGACCATCGTCCGCTGGATCGACGGCGGCGCGCCGCAGGGCGATCCCAAGGACATGCCGCCCAAGAAAACCTGGCCCGACGATCAGGGTTGGAATTTTGCGGCGGCGTTCGGCCAGAAAGAGCCGGACCTGATCATCAAGTCGTACGACTTCACGATGCCCAAGGTCTCGCAGGACGTCTGGGACAAGCGCGTCACGCCGTCGGGCATCACCGAACCGCGTTGGGTGCGCGCGATTGAGATCCGGCCAGACACGCTCGCCGGCCGCAAGATCACCCATCATGCGATCGCCTATCTCGAGCAGTCCGAGCCGGGGGTACCAGCGACGCCGGGCCTGCCGACACCATTCATGGAGTGGGCGGTCGGGAAGCAGGGCGAGATGATGCGTCCTGACACGGGCAAACTGCTTCTGCCGGGTTCCAAGTTCCACTGGGACATTCACTATTCCCAGGCCGGTGAAGAGATCACCAGCAAGGTGGAGATGGGCATCTACTTCTACCCGAAGGGTCAGGAGCCGAAGTACCGCGATACGCTGTCGCTGGTTCCGGCGGCGCTCGGCACCCTGGACATTCGTCCGAACACCGTCGCGATCGAGGAGGGGTTCACCACGCTCCGCCAGGCGGCCCGCATCGAGAGCTTCCAGGCGCACATGCACCTGCGCGGCAAGGCGATGATGCTCGAGGCGATCCTCCCCACCGGCCAGAAGCAGGTGATCAGCCTGGTCAGCGACTTCAACTTCAACTGGATGACCACCTACGTCTACGCCGACGACGTGGCGCCGCTGCTGCCGAAGGGGACGATCCTCAAGGTCACGGCATGGCACGACAACACCATCGCCAAGAAGAGCAACCCGGATCCGAATCAGTGGGTCGGTTGGGGCGATCGCACCGTGGACGAGATGGCCCACGCCTGGATCAACATCGTCTATATGAAGGACGAGGACTTCAAGATCGAGCAGGACAAGCGCCGCGCGATGGCGACGTCGACGACCGCCGGCCTGCAGCAACAGTAAACCGGAAGGCAGAGGCGGCGCAGGCCGTCCCGACGAGTGCGATTCGAAACGGCCGGCGTGAAATGCGCCGGCCTTTTCTTTGTGGGCCCCTTCGCCCGGCCGTGGAAACCGAGCTAACATAGCCGCCCGACGCGCCTTCAGCCAACCCGAGGTCGACCATGTCCAGATTGAATCGAAATGTGAACATGAATCGAACCGGACGTCGCGACTTTCTCAGACAGATGACCGCGCTCGGTGTTGCTGCGTTGCCGGCGGCGCGGGCGTCGGCTGGCGATCTGTCGGCGGGAGTGCCAGGCAGGACCGCCTACAATCCCTCCGCACGGTTCGACGTGAGCGTGAGCGATGTCGAGTTTCGCCGGACGCGGGCCGGCCGGATGTTGATGGCGCGCGTGTACCAGCCGGCCGGCGCAGGTCTGTTCCCGACCGTGCTCGATCTGCACGGGGGCGCGTGGAATGCCAAGGACCGCCATGCTGAGGAACCGATGGATCGAGCCCTGGCGGCGAGCGGCCTGCTGGTGGTGGCCATCGACATGACCCTCGCGCCGGAAGCGCCCTACCCGGCGTGCGTGCAGGACGCCAACTACGCCGTGCGCTGGCTCAAGTGGAAGGCGGCTTCATGGAAGGGCGACGGCTCGCGAATCGGCGTCTACGGGAGCTCCAGCGGCGGCCACGTCGCCGAGCTCCTGGCGATGCGCCCGAGAGACCCGCGCTACAACGCGATTCCACTGCGCGGGGCACCGCAGGCCGACGCCACGATTGCCTACGCGGCGATGCGCTCGCCGATCAGCAACCCGTATGCGCGTTTTCAGAATGCGGAGCGGCTGAAGCGCGACAGCATGATCAGGAACCACACCACGTTCTTCGTGCCGTGGGACACGATTCACGAGAGCAACCCGCAGGAGATCCTGGAGCGGCACGAGTCAGCAACGCTGATACCGCTGCTGATCATGCAGGGCGCGCTCGACGACAACGTCCTGCCAGCGGTTCAGGAGAAGTTCGCGGCGACTTACAAGGCGGCCGGCGGCGATTGCCAGCTCCAGGTGTTCGAGGGCTGCGAGCACGAGTGGGTGGCGACGCCGGGGCCCCAAACCGACCGGGCTCGCGAGGTGGTCAAGGCCTTCATCGCGCGACAAGAGGCGCAGCGCGGGTGACTGTTCGGTAGATCCGTCCGTCTCCGGGCCGATTCCGGCCGACGTCCGCGTCCGCGTCCGCCTCTGCCGCCTGACCAACGCAGCGTTCGCTCCGTCTAATACGCCGACGCGTCCCGGACGGGACAAACGGAGGATCGATGCTTGGTGATCTTCGCTACGGTTGGCGCCTGCTGATCAAGCAACCAGCGTTCACGGCGATTGCCGTACTGACCCTGGCGCTGGGCATCGGAGCGACCGCGGCCGTGTTCAGTCTGATTCAGGGCGTCTTGCTGACGCCGCCCCCCTATCGGGACCCGGCTCGCCTGGTGCTGATGCCGTCCTCGCGCACGGATCATCAGCCGCTGTTGAGCCCCCGACTCTGGCCAGCCCAGCAGTGGATGGAGTGGCAGAACCAGTCAACCTCGTTCGACGCGATCGCCGCTTATTCGTGGTCGTTCAACTTCATGGTCGACGACCAGGGCAGCGAATCCATGGAGGGCATGGTCGTGACGCGCGACTACTTTCGCGTCGTCGGCGTTCAACCTATCCTTGGCCGCACCTTCGACGCCTCCGAAACCGGTGGCGCGCCGGCGCAATCGATCCTCCTCGGCTACGAGCTGTGGCGGCGCAAGTTCAATGGGGACCCGCAGATCATCGGCAAGACGATCCGCATGAGCCGCCGCGACACGCCACCGACAGTGATCGGCGTGATGCCCCCCGGCATCCGCTTCCTTCCTTCGCCGCTGGCGGCCAAGGAGCCTAACTACAGTCTCAATGCGCTGGTGGATTTCTGGCTGCCGGCCAGCCCGAACCCGACGCGTCTGAAACAACCAGCATGGGATGTGGTGGGTCGCCTCAAGGACGGCGTCTCGCCGGAGAACGCGCAGGGGGAACTAGCCATCATCGCCGCCCGTCAGGCACGGGCGGATCACGATTTCGAGGGGTTCAGTCCCTTGGTCGAACCGCTGACCCAGGAACTGAACCGCGATGGTCGGCACATCCTGCTGCCGCTGTTCGGCGCCGCGCTACTCGTGCTGATGATTGCATGCGGGAACACGGCTGCACTTCTGCTGGTGCGCGGGCTTCAGCGTCAGCAGGAGTACGCGGTGCGGATCGCGCTTGGCGTCACCAGGACCAAGCTGTTTGGGCAGGTAGCGGTCGAGAGCCTGCTGCTTGCGCTGCTCGGCAGCGGTTTCGGCATCGTCATCGCGGTCGGCATCGTCAAGCTGTTCAAGCGCGTCGGTGGCCATGCCATTCCGAGGCTCGACGCCGTGGCCACCGGCTGGCCGGTGCTCGCGGCCGGGATGGTGCTCGCTCTGTTCGCGGCGGCGCTGGCCGGCCTGTTTCCGGCCGTGCGCGCGACCCGGCTTGATCCCAACCAGATTCTGAAGAGTGGAGGGCCCAAGAGCAGCGCCGGGACCGGCGAACGTCGCCTGCTGCGGGGCGTGACCATCGCGCAGACTGCGCTGACGCTGGCACTACTGGTCAGCGCCGGCCTGCTGATTCGCACGATGAACAACCTGGGAAACGTCCGCGCGGGTTACGAGACCAACCACATTCTCACGATGACGGTGACCGCCGTCCAGGGTGACTGGGCAGATTTTCACACACGTGCGCTCGAGCAGGTCGCCCGCGTTCCCGGGGTTCGGCAGGCCGCGTTCGCGTGGGGCGTGCCGCTCACCGGCAACAACTGGCCAGGCCTGGTCGAGATCGAGGGACGTCTTGTGACGAAGCCAAGCGATCGGTTGTCGGTGCCGTTGCGCGCGGTGACCACCGGATACTTCACGCTGCTGGGACAGTCGATCGCAGATGGCCGCGACTTCCGATCGACCGATGCGCGCAAGGCGCCCAGCGTGGCCGTGGTCAATCAACGATTCGCGGACCGCTACTTTCCCTCGACCAGCGCGATCGGCAAGAAGCTGTGGGTATTCGGTCGCCAGCAACCACCGACCGAGATCATTGGCGTGGTGACCGACGGCCGTGTCGACGACCTGACGCACGCGGCCGAGCCGGAGATCTATCTTTCGCTGTGGCAGGCGTCGGCGTTCTCCAAGGATCTCGTCGTTCGCACCGAGGGCGATCCGCGCACGGTGATGGCTGGCGTTCAGCGCGAGCTCCGCGCGGTCGATCCGACGGTGGCGGTCGAGAACGTCAAGACGCTGGAGCAGGTGCGCAGCGATTCGGTCGCGTCGCGCACGTTCGCGGCCCAACTGCTGGTCGGGTTCTCGCTGGTCGGGATGGTGTTGACGCTGATTGGCATCTACGGCGTGTTGTCGCTCTCGGTGGCGTCACGCCGCCGCGAAATCGCCATCCGCACCGCGGTCGGCGCTCAGCGCCGCGACATCCGCAGTCTGATCCTGGTCGAGGGCTTCTGGCTGGTGGGCGGCGGGCTCGTCGCCGGCACCGTCGCCGCGCTGATCCTGGCGCGGGTGCTCAGGGCGTTTCTGTTCGAGGTCGAGCCGACCGACCCGGTCACGCTGCTGAGCGCGGCGCTGCTGTTTGCCGCCGTGGCGCTGCTTGCCTGCTGGGTGCCGACGCGTCGTGCGACCAGCGTCGATCCCCTGGAAGCGCTCCGCTACGACTGACAGCTGGTGATCGCTCCGTCCGGCTGGCGCACCGCGATCAGGCACGCGCACGAAGGACGTGGACACTACCGGAATGAGCTCGATCGTTTTGCGGCTACCTCTCGGACCCCGCGCAGGTCGACCTTACCCGTTCCAAGCGTCGGGATGGTTTCGACGATATGCAGGTCTTCGCGTTTGGGTATCCATAGCCGTGGCAGATCCGAGACCGAGAGCCGTTCCCAGACCTTCTGCGCCGGCAGGTTCGGATCGGTGTACAGCGCGACCAGGCGCTCGCCCTTCACCGCATCCGGCACAGCCGTGACGACGCAGGTATGCGGGTCGTCGAGGAGCGCCTGCAGGCGCTCTTCGATTTTCATGTGCGGCACCATCTCGCCGGCGATCTTGCTGAAGCGCGACAGCCGATCCGTGATCCGGATGAAGCCGTCCTCGTCCAGCGTCGCAATGTCGCCGGTCACATACCAGCCGTCCCGAACTACCTCGCGCGTCAGTTCGGGTTGGCCAAGGTAGCCGCGCATCTGGCTGGGACCGGTCACGAGGAGGAGTCCCTCCTTGCCGACGAGCGGACCTGCTCCGGTCTCGGGATCAACCACCTTGGCCGAGATCCCCGGGAGTGGGCGACCGACGGTCCCGGCGCGCGAACCGGTGCCGGCGGGGTCAGGGACGTTGACCGCGACCACCGGTGCCATCTCCGTGCACCCGTAACCTTCGAGCAGCGCGACGCCGAACTTCTCCCTGAACGCCGATGCGATCGGATCGCGCAGCCGCTCGGCGCCCACGATCGCCAGCCGGAGCCGGGCAAACTGCTCCCGCCGGCACTTGCGCGTGTAGGCGGAGCAGAACGTCGGCGTGCTGACCAGCAGGGTTGCGCCGTACTGCTCGGCGATGTCGCCAATTGTCTTGGCGTCGGTGGGATTGGGGTGGTAGGCCGCGCCGAAGCCGACGACCAGCGGCAGCCATAGCGTGACGGTGTAGCCGAACGAATGAAAGAACGGCAGGACGCCCAGCACAACGTCGTCATCGCCGAGGCGGAACAAGTGGTTGGCCGCGTCGATGTTCGACAGCACGTTGCGGTGCGTCAGCATCACACCCTTCGGTAGACCGGTGCTCCCACTCGAGAAAATCACGGTTGCCAGCGCGTCGGAGTCGAGCGATGTCACGAACAGTCGCGCGATCAGAGACGCCGGCAGCAGCCGTGCGGCGAGGGATGCCACGGCTTTCGACTGGATGGAAGTCTCGAGCAGCACGTCCTCCAGGAGCATCATTCCAGGCGGCTGCGGCAGTCCCACCTTCGAGAGGAACGCGCGCGATGTCAGCACCGTCGCGATGCCGCACCGATCGATTGCCGCCGCCATGGCGTCGCGGCCGGCGGTGAAGTTCAAGTTGACCGGAACGCGGCCGGCAATCGACGCCGCGATGTTTGCCAACGCGCCGCCGACCGACGCGGGCAGCAGCAGTCCAATCGAACCGCCGGCTGGCACGCGTCGGCGAATCGCGCGGGACAGCAGGAGGCTGGCGACCAGCGCGCGGCCGAAGGTCAGCTCGCGGCCGGTCGAATCGGCCATGCAGAGTGCCGTCCAGCGGCGTTTTGCGGTCCGGATAAACCGCGAAGAGAGGGTATCCGCGTTCACCAGTGCGTGTTCCAGCCGGCTCGTTGCAACTCGCGGAGCTGTCGGTCGGCGTGGCTCAAGGCATCGTCACGTGAGGGCCACCGCCGCGCATGAAGGAGCGCCCCGTCGTAGAAGAACCGCAGCTCCACGTCGGTGGAACCGGCGCAGTCGTTCACGCGCGCGTCGAGCCAGGTGTGGTCCTTGCGCAGACGCCACACTCGGACCTCGTTCATTGCCGGATGACGGTTCCGGCGACATTCGACTGCGGCGTCGCCGGCGGCGCATTTGCGCCGGTGGACGAGGTGTTCGTCGTATTGGTCGGGCTCGCCGTTGGGGCGCTCGGCGTCGACCCCTGGGGGCCGGCCTCCTGCAACGCCTCGAAGTCGACCAGCGAGAGGTCATAGGCCAGCACCGCGCTGAGCTCGTTGGTCCTGGCCTGGGCGAGATCGCGTTGAGCCTGGATCGTCAGGAAACTGGTGGACATGCCGACTTCGAACCGTTTGCGCTCGGCGTCGAGCCGCTGCTCCGCGAGCTCGCGCGCCGATCGCGTGGTTTCGATTCGCTTGGCGTTCATCTCGATCTTCCACGCGGCGTCGCGCACCTGCTGAATCGCACGCGCCTCGGACCCCTTCAGGCGCTGCTCGGACTGCGAGCGTTCGAGCTGGGTGCGGGCCAGGTTGGCCTGCTCGACGCTGCCGCCGATCGGATACGACACGCTGACGCCGACATTCCAGGTCGGAAAGTCGTGGGCGAACAGCTGGCTGAGCACGTCGCCGAACGGGGTGATGGTGCCGGGGCCGACGATCGTGCCCGGGAAGCCGCCGGTGCGCAGAATCTGCGTGCCGCCAAGTCCGCTCGCCTGATAGCTGGCGTTGACGCGCACGTCTGGCAGGCGCTGATTGCTGGCGAACTTGACGCCGGTTTGTGCGTTCTCGATATCCTTGCGCGCCCGCATCAGGTCAGCCCGTCCCGATAACGCGTGCGTGACGGCGGCGTCGAGATCGATCGTGGCGGTCGCGATCGGCGGCGAATCGATCGCGTCGATCGCGACGTTCCAGTTGTCACGGTTCGAGGTATCGAAGATGAGCAGGCGCAGGCGGTCTTCCGATTCTTTCACCGACGTTTCTGCGATGATGAGCTGCTCCTGATCCGCGGCCACCTCGGCCTGCGCCGACACCAGGTCGAGCGGCGGCGACGTGCCCACGTCGACCTTCGCCTTGTTGACGCGCACGAGCTCCTCGGCGAGATCGAGCGTCGATCGACGTGCACCGACCGTGGCCCGTGCCGACACCAGGTTCCAATACGCCGCCTTCACGTTGGCGGTGGTGTGGACGAGGCTCTCGCGCAGCCGGGTGTCGGCGATGTCCCGGTTGGTCCTGCTGACCGCGAGCTGCTGCCGGTTGGCGTCGATGAACAGGTCGCGAATGAGCGGCTGCGAGACGGCGACCGACAGGCCCGACTGCAGCAGCGGATTGTAGCTGTTCAGGATGCTGTTGCTGTTGGTGTGGGTCGTGGTCCACCCGAGGTTGTAGCTGGTGCCGTACCAGGGCAGCTTCTGACTCAAGCCGGCGTTCGAGCTGACGACGTCGTTCTCCTGGGGGACCGGCGTCAGGAAGTTCGACGGCGGCAGCAGCTGGTTGTTGCTGTTGATGCCGGTGCTGATGGCCGGCCGGAAGACGCCGTTGGCGGCGGCGACGCGGGCATCGCTGATCTGCGGATCGAGGCGGTCGGCCGCCAGATCAACGTTGTGGTCGAGCGCCATCGTGACGGCCTCGTCCACCGTCAGGCGCAGTGTCGCCGGCGTCTGTGCGACGGTCTGGCCCGACGCCGACGCCGCCAGTCCGACGGCCAGCAGCACGACGAGCGAGGTCCGGCTCAGCGCGGCGCCCGATGATGCGGCGGCGCCCGGCACGCCGGGCGCGAAGGCGCCGCGCCCGCCGGCGCCTTCAACCGGCTCGGGCTTTCGTCTGCCGAAGATGCTGACCTTCGCCGCATCGTCGAACAGCGAATACGCAACCGGCGTCACCAGCAGCGTCAGCAGCAGCGCCAGCGACTGCCCGCCGAAGATCACATAGCCGATGGCGTGGTTGGTCCCCGATCCGATTCCGCGCGAGACGATGAGCGGGATCATGCCGGCCACGAACGCGAAGGTGGTCATGAGAATCGGCCGCAGACGATCGCGGCTGGCCTGGACGATCGCCGCATGGGTCGACATCCCGGTGTCCTTCAACTGATTGGCGTGGTCGATCTGCAGAATCGAATTCTTCTTCACGACGCCGAACAGCACCAGCAGACCGAGCGCCGAGAAGATGTTCAACGACTGGCGGAATACGATAATCGACAGGAGCGCGAACGGCAGCGTCAGCGGCAGCGACAGCAGGATCGTGATCGGATGCAGCCACGACTCGAACTGCGCCGCCAGAATGAGATACATGAACACCAGCGACAACACGAATGCGGTCACGAAGTTCTGCGCCGCCCGTCCGAGCTCGCGCGATCGTCCGGCGAGCACGCCGCGATACTCGCCGCTGGCGTTGAGCTTGTTGAACTCCGCGAGCATGGCGGTCTGGATCGCCGCCTGCGACGCCGTCGGCAGCAGGTTGCAGAACACCGTCACCTGACGCTGGCGCGCCTGGCGATTGATGTCGGTCGGCGATGTGCCGGGCTCGAAGTCGGCCACGTTCTCGAGCGTCACGCTGCCCAGTTTCGTGGAGGGGACCGCGAGCGCGGCGATGGCCGCCTGGGTCGAGCGGTTCTCGGCCCTCGCCCGCAGGTGCACCTCATACTGCTCGCCGGCATCGTTGTAGGTCGTGACCTGATCGCCGCCGACCAGCAGGCGCAGCGCCTCAGCCGCGTCGCTGATCTGCACGCCGAGATCCGCCGCCTTGGGACGGTCGACGTGGACCGAGAGCTCGGGCTTGCCGGTGTTCAACGACGTGTCGATGTCGACGACGCCCGGCATCACCTTCACCTTGTCGACCAGCTGGTTGCCCAGCACCTCGAGCTTCTTCAGATCGGGACCGTTGATCACGAACTGGATGGCGGCGTTCTGCGCACCACCACCGCCAATCACGGCTACTTCCTGCACCGACGTCCGGATGTTGGCGGAGAAGGTCGGCAGGATTTCCTTGCGGATGACGTCCATGATCAGGAACTGATCACGACTGCGGGCCTCGATCGGCTTGAGCCGCACGTAAATCGTGCCGAGGTTGCGGGTCTTGGCCGGGTCGCCGGCAATCGTCACGAGCGTGTAGTCCACTTCGGGTAGCCGGTCGCGCATCGCCGTGGCTACACGGTTGGTCAGCACTTCGGTCGCTTCGAGGCTGGTGCCTTCAGGTGCGCGCAGGTTGACCTCGAACTCCGAGGCATCGTCCTGCGGCATGAAGTTCTTGTTGGCGATCATGAACAGCGGCACGCTCGAGAGCAGGACCAGCACCGCGATCCCCGACACCACGACGCGGTGGGCCATGGCCCACTCCAGCATCCGGGTATAGATCACGTCGATGGCGTGGAAGATCCTCGACTCCTTCGACGCGTGCGCGTCGCTGCCGTGCTTCTGGACCTTCAGCCAGCGCGCCGACAGCATCGGCGTCAGCGTGAAGCTGACCAGCAGCGACACCATGATCGCGAACGCCATGGTCAGGCCGAAGCTCTTCATGAAGCGGCCGACGATGCCACCCATGAAGCCGACCGGAACGAAGATCGCGACCAGCGACAGCGTGGTCGCCAGCACGGCGAGGCCGATCTCCTGGGTGGCGTCGACCGCCGCCTGGAGCTGGTTTTCGTGCTTCTCCTCGATGAAGCGATAGATGTTCTCGAGCACCACGATCGCGTCGTCGATGACGATGCCGACTGAGAGCGTGAGCGCGAGCATCGTCATCAGGTTGAGCGTGAACCCCATGTACCAAAGCAGACCGAACGTCGCGATGATCGAGGTCGGGATGGCGATCGCGGCGATGATCGTGGAACGGACGTTGGTCAGGAACAGCAGGACCACGATCGCCGCCAGAATCGATCCGACGATGAGATGTTCCTCGACGTTGTGGATCGAGGCCTCGATGAAGTCGGCGGCGTCGCGCACCATGCGGATGGAGTAGCCGGGCGGAAGCGTGCCCCGCAGCTCACCGACCTTGGCTCGCACCTCCTTGACCACCTCGACGGTGTTGGTCCCGGACTGGCGGCGCACCTGCAGCAGTACCGTGCTGGCGCCGTTCACATTGGCGACCGTGTCAGGGTCGGCTTCGCCGTCCTCGACCCGTGCGACGTCGGCGATCCGCACCGGATGGCCGTTGCGTTCGCGGACCACGATGTCGTTGAATTCAGCGACGGTCTGGACCCGGCCGCGGGTCCGCAGCGTCACCGACTGCGGTCCTTGATCGACGCGGCCGCCAGGGATTTCGATGTTCTGCCCTTGCAGGGCGCGCGAGACGTCGGTGACGGTCAGGTTGTAGCCGCGCAGACGGTCCGCATCCAGCCACACGTTGATCTGCCGCTGTCGGCCGCCCAGGATCACGACCTGGCCAACGCCGTTGACGCTCTCGATCTTGCGGCGCAGCACCTTGTCGGCGTATTCAGTGATGTCCCTGACCGGCTGGTTCTTGGCGCTCAAGGCGAGGCTCAAGACCGGGGCGGCGTCCGGATCCATTTTCTCGACGCGCGGCTGCTGGATGGTCTTGGGCAGCTGCGGCAGCACGCTATTGACCTTGTCGCGTACTTCCTGGGCCGCGGTGTCGGTGTCCTTGTCCAGCAGGAACGAGATGATGACCTGCGAGATTCCCTCAGACGAGATCGAGCGCAGGTCGTCGATGCCGCTGATGGTGTTGACCCCTTCCTCGATCTTGTCGGTGATCTCGGTTTCGATCTGCTCCGGGGCCGCGCCAGGCTGGACCGTCGTCACCGTGATGGTGGGAAAGTCGATCTTCGGAAAGCGATCGACGCCCAGGCGCGAGAACGAGAACGCCCCGATGACGGTCAGCGACAGGATCAGGACGGTGGCGAAGACCGGACGTTTGACGCAGAGCGCAGCTAGCCATTGCATGGGAACACCCTGTTAAGAAACCTTGATGCCGTCGGCGAGCTGCGCGACGTTCTTGGTCGCGACGCGCTCGCCGGACTTCAAACCCTTGGTGATTTCGACCAGATCGCCGACCCTGTCGCCGGTCGTGACGATCCGCTCTTCCGCGTGATCGCCCGCGACCACATACACGCGGCTGGTGCCGGAAAGGGTGGACACGCTGGCGGCCGGAATCAGTACGCCCGGCGTCCGCTCCGGCTGCTCGATGCGCGCGGTAGCGAAGAGCCCCGGTTTGAGAACGCCCTGGTCGTTTGGAACGATCGCCTCCACCGTCAGCGCCCGCTGATCGGCCTGGAGCGCGGGCGAGACGTACTTGACCTTGCCCTCGAACCGCCGGCCCGGATAGGCATCCACCTCGAAGGTGACCGGCTGCCCGGGCGCCATCGACGAGACGGCCTGCTCAGGCACCGTCAGCTGCACCCGCAGCGGGTTCACCCGGACGATGGTCGCGACCTTCATGCCCTTGGTCACGTAGTCGCCGGTGGTGACCAGCCGCTGCGCGACGACGCCGGAAAACGGTGCGCGGACCGTTGTGTCGTTGAATGCCTTGCGCGCGAGGGCGACGCGGGCACGGGCTGCCTGCAGCATCTGGTACTGCTGCGCCGCACCGTTCTTGGCCGCCTCGTACTGCTGGCGCGCCGCTTCCGCCTGCGTCCGGCGCTGGTCGTATTCCGACTGCGAGACCACGCGCTGGTCGAGCAGCGACTTGATGCGAGCGAATTCGGCCTGCGCGAGATCCGCGCCCGCCTTCGCATTCTGCACTTCGGGCACCGCGTTCACGTCCATGTCAGCGCCGCCGGTGATGCCCAGTCGCGCCTCGAGCTGCGCGGCATTGGCCTGAGCCTCCTTCAGCTGGGCATCCGTTTCGGTCGACGAGACCCGGATCAGTTCGGCTCCCTCCGAGACCGGCGCACCCCGTTCGATGTTGGCGGCGACAATCCGTCCCGCCGTTTCCGCCGCGACGTCGGCCTGCTCCTCGGCCATCAACGATCCAGTCGCCCGGATGAACCGGGCGATCGGCCGTTCCACCGCGGCGACCGGAGCCACCGTCACGATCGGCGGCGATGGGGATTGTTCTTTGGCCTTGGCGTCGCCGGCGCTGCAGGCGCTGGTGACCAGCGTCGCGCCGGCGAGAAGGGCGATGGCAAACCAATAGGTCTTTCCGCGATTCATGAACAACTCCTCGGCGCTATGAAGCCTGGGCATCCGCGATCGGTTGGGTTTCAAGGGGGCATTCGACCAGACCGGACGACCGGAGCACGACTCCCGAGCGCAGGCCGGCGAGCGTCAGATTCAGCACGTCGGCCGCCAGCAGATCGGGGTCTTCGCCGGGTCCGAGACGATCCGACAGCTGCAGAACCGCGACGCCGACTACACCGACCATCAGTGCGCGCATCGCGACCGCGGTATTGAGCGTGTTCGGAAGCGCGCCGGCGTCGATGCACGCCTGGAGCTCGCGGATGATGTGCTGCTTGCGATCGCGCGCGAACGCGAAGCGCTCGTATTCGCGGCTGATGCGCGGAACGGTTCGGTCCACGAAGATCAGCGCGAAGTACTGCGGCTGCTCGCAGCTGAACTGGTAGAGCCGCCAGAACATCGCGCGCACGCGATCGAGCGGCGCCGCGTCCCTCAGCTGCGGGTCGTCACTGACGGCGGAAGGATCACCGAGCAGGTGCAGCCCCTCTTCGGCCAGCTCGAAAAAAATGTCGTCCTTGCTCGGGAAGTAGCCGTAGATGGCCGCGGGGCTGTACTCGATACGCTCGGCGATCTTACGGATGGAGACGTGTTGAAACCCTTCCGCCACGAAGAGCTCGCGGGCGGCGTCGAGGATGGAGCGTTTTACCGCCTCCCGGTCTCGTTCGTGTCGTTCTTTGATACCCATCTGGTTGAACCTGCTGTGCTGAGGGTACGGCGCGCCGATCGCCGCCCAACGGCTGATGATGTACTGAACGGTGTTCATCAGTTTAACATCGTTAGACGTCAGGCTAGCAGCAGACGTTTCAACGTGACGTAAGCTACTGAAAAAAAGGTTGTTGCATGCTAGCCCCGAGTCGGGACCGAGTCGGACTCGGATTAGACTGCGTGACCGAACCCGACCCCCGAAGCTCGGGTCGCGACTAAGAGGGCCGCAAGGCCGATGAGGTAAGTGACGGCCGCTGTCAGCAGAGTCAATCGGAAGCCCCAGTTCATCGCGATGAAGATGGCGAGGGTGGCGCCGAGCACCGAGAGCGCACCGTTCATCCCCCACGCCCAGGCCACCATCTCAGGCGATCGACGGGCAAGCATCCGCAGTCCCGTCGGCATCGGGACGCCCAACGCGACTCCGATCGGCACCAGCATGGCCGCCGCGATCAGCAGGCGGACATTGCGCGGGAAGGGAATCGCCCAGGTTACGATCGGCGCGGCGACGAAGGTGAACACGACGGCAATCAGCGCGACCGTGACGATGGCGAACGCGCCGCTGCGACGGAGCGTTGCCTCGGTCAGTCGCCGGCTCCCCGCCGCCCCGAGACCGGTACCGAGCAGGAGCGAGAACAGCGTCACAGTCAACGAATAGACCGGATGGCCCAGGAGCAGTACAAAATTCTGCAGAACCGATACCTCGATCAGCATGAACCCGGCGCCAAGCGCGCCGAAGTACACCAACCACGCCAGCCAGCCACGGGGCCGGGCGCGTCCCCGGTCGGTGACGATCAGCGGACCGATCACGAACAAGGCGACCAGCGCGGTTGAAATCCCGAGCAGCGTCATCAACGCGCTCAGGCCGTTGCCGAACAGCATCTTCTGGCCAAATGCCACGTCGAATTGATCGCGGATCTTCGTGGTGTGGAAAAAGAACGGACGATCGTCGGTCGTCGGCCGGATGTCGGCACGGTAGTTCGCATAGAACCGCTCCCGATCCGGCGCCGTAATCAGACGGGCATAGTCGCCGGTCGCCGCGCCATCCACGACGACATCCTGGGCCGGCTGGCTGGTTTGATGCGTCTCGGAAAGCCGGCCGCCGTCGCCTGTTTCCGCCGTTGACGCGCGCGAAGCCGGGGATGGCTTCTGCTGGAGGGGCGGCATGTACAGCGTGTCGAAGCCGAGACGGTCGGAGGCCTCGCGCAGCTGCGCGATCTCGACGGCAGTGAACGGCGTCTTCTTCAGGAGAAATGTCGCGACCCGATCCTGCCGCACGATCGCGAGACGGTCGGCCGACGACCAGCCGCGGCGCGCGCACGCTTCCTGCGCCAGCGAGACCAGCCGCAACCCGTCGGCAACCCACCGGGTAATCGTCAACACGCCGTCATCTGTCAGGTGATCGAGGTAGTCGTTGAAGGCTTCGACCGTGTACAAGGTGTTTTCCGTCAGCGTGTAGGCGCCCGCCGCCGTTGCCGCCCAGGTATCCACCAGCGAAGCCTGGATGACGTCGTACTTCTGCGGCGTCCGCCGGACGAAGCTGCGGCCGTCGTCGACCGTGATGCGCACGTGCGCGTTGGTGTAGATGCCGCCGGAGAATGCTCGAAACCGGTCCTGCATCACGTCGTTGGCGATGATCGGGTTGATCTCGACGCCGTCGACGTGTGACGCGCCGAACACCAGGGCCGATGCCAGATCCCGTCCGCCGCCCGGGCCGATGACGAGGGCCGAGAAGCCAGCTGGATTGGCGAGTCCGGAGCCCTCGCTGTCGACGTTCTCCTTCAGGTGATACGCCAGCGCTGTCAGCTCATAGCGCAGGTACTGCGCATTCGAGAGATCGGGTTCGAGTTGCAGGATCGGCGTGGAGGCGGCCGAGTCGATGTCCATGAACCGGGTGCGCGGCAGCGGCCCTTTGTAAGCCGGGCTCAGCGACCAGTCGCCGTGCGCGCGCTCGTAGACGCCGATTCTCGAGAACGAGTTCCATTTACTGAACAGCACGCGATCGCCCTGATGGCCCTTGGTGTCGACCACGTCGAAGCTGGCGCGGCCCGACAGCTGGCCGGCGATCGGCAGCAGCAGAACGATCGCGCCGATTGCGCTCACGCGGCCGCGCTGCGGCCCCGACGCGAACAGGATGGCTGCCGCGATCGATAGCGCCGCGGCCGCCAACACCACACCCGGCGCGCCCAGGCGATCGAGCAGCGGAATCAGGATCAGGCAGCCGGACGCGGCGCCGATGAGATCGGCGGCGTAGACCGCGTTGACCTGGGCCGACCACCGCGAAATGGCGAGCGTGACGACTAGGCCGCCGGCGAAAAAGGGGAGTGCCGCGAGCGCGTAAATCGTCAGCATCAGCGTCAGATTGTGGGACGAAAAGCTCATCCCGACGCGCAGGCGCACGAGCCAGAACAGGGCGATGACGGTGCAGGCCGAGTAGATGAGCGACTGGGCCGCCAGCACCTCGTCGGTCGCGCGGCGCTCGAGGCGGCGCCGCATCACGTAGACGAAGACGCCGCTCGCGCTGACGCCGAACAGCGCGATTGAGATCGCCAGGAACGCGAAGTGGTAATACATCACGACCGAAAAGATGCGGGTGAGCGCCAGCTCGATCATCAGCAGGGTGGCCGAGATGAGCGCGACGCCGGCGAGGTGCCGGCGGGACGGGGAGGGCATGGAAGAGTGTACCATTCAGCATGCGCACAGCCCGTTGGCGTCCGGCCGCTGCGTCGCTGCGCGACGCGTTCCTCGCCACGACGATCGCGTGGGCGGCACTGCTCGTCGCGGTGCCCTTCCTCGCCAGCCGCGACCACGCCTCGGCGCCGGAGAGCGCGTTGATCCTCGTCGTCTACGCCATCGGCAGCGCCATCTGTCATCAACTTCCGGAGCGCTCCTATCAGCTCTGGTCCGCACAGATGCCGGTCTGTGCGCGCTGCGCCGGCATCTACTTTGGCGCGGTGCTTGGTGGCCTGGGCGCGCGCCGCCTCGGCGTTCGCCCCGCATCACGGCTGCGGACCTGGCTCGACGCAGCGCCCGATCACGCACGCGTCCTGCTCGCGCTCGCGATCCTTCCAACCGCGGTGACGCTCGGGTACGAATGGCTGACGGGGGTCATGCCGTCGCACGCGATTCGCGCCGCCGCCGGCCTTGCCATCGGCCTCGCGGTCGCGTGGCTGGTCGTGGCGGTCGCGGATAATCAGGTAAACTAACGGCCGTGCGCGCTACCGCCGCCGAAGAGACGCAATCGGGGACTCTCGTGCTGTTGTGCCTCGCGGCGTGGGCCATCCCGGGGGCCGGGCATCTCTGGCTGGGTCGCCGCTCGAAAGGGATCATCTTTCTCGTCGCCCTGCCGCTGATGTTTGCCATCGGCGTCGCGATTCGCGGCCGGCTGTTTCCTTTCGAGCTGTCCGACCCGCTGGTCTGCCTGGCGGCGCTGGCCGACCTCGGGGTCGGAGTCACCTATTTCATCGCCAGTTCGCTCGGTTACGGCGGCGGCGACGTCCGGGCGGTGACCTACGAGTACGGCAACGCGTTCCTCATCGTCGCCGGACTGCTCAACCTGCTGGTCATCATCGACGCCTACGACGTCGCGATGGGGCGTAAGTAGTGCAGAGCCACGCGCTCCTGATGGCGATTTTCTCGTTCTTCGTGTCGCTGGTCTTCGCGGTGATCGCGAAAGACGAGGCGGGCGATCAGCTGCGGTTCGGCGGCATGATGTTCGGCGGCTTTCTCGCCTCGGCGATCGTGCTCGGTTGGCTGATGTATCCCTTCCCGCTGTGATGCCGTTCGAGAATCTTCTGATCGAACGCGATGAGGCGACGGCCATCGTCACCATCAACCGTCCGAAGGTGCTCAACGCGCTGAATGCACAGACGCTCGACGAGCTGCGCCGGGCGGTTCTCGAGCTCGAGCAGGACGACAGCGTCCGCGTTCTGATCCTGACCGGCGCAGGCGAGAAGGCGTTCGTCGCCGGCGCCGACATCAACGAGCTGGCGGTGCAGACGCCGACCGGCGGCCGCGAACACGCGCTGGTCGGCCAGCACGTGTTCAATTTGATCGAGAACCTTGGCAAGCCGGTGATCGCGGCGATCAACGGCTACGCCCTGGGCGGCGGCTGCGAGCTGGCGATGGCCTGCACGTTGCGCCTTGCGGCGGACACCGCGAAGCTCGGCCAGCCCGAGGTCGCGCTCGGCCTGATTCCCGGCTATGCGGGGACGCAGCGACTGCCGCGCCTGGTCGGGAAGGGCAAGGCGATGGAACTGATTCTCACTGGTACGCCGATCGGCGCCAACCAGGCCGAACGCATCGGCCTGGTGAACCGGGTCGTGCCGGCGGCCGATCTGATGACGGAAGCGCGCACGCTGGCCTCGCAGCTGGCCAAGGGTGCGCCGATTGCGCTGCGCTACATCATCAACGGCGTCAACAAGGGCACGGAGATGTCGTTCGCCGAGGCATGCCAGTACCGAGGCGACGTTGTTCGGGCTGGTGGCCTCGACCGAGGACATGAAAGAGGGCACGGCGGCGTTTCTCGAAAAGCGCAAAGCCGAGTTCAAGGGAAAGTAGAAGTTCAGAGTTCAGAAGTTCAGAGTTCAGAAGTTCAGAGTTCAGAGTTCAGAGTTCAGAGTTCAGAGAGAGTTTTGCAATCTGCAATCTGCAATCTGCAATCTGCAATCTGAACTCTAAACTCTGAAATCTCATTCCAATAACAGATGCACACGATACAAGGGTCAGGACGGGCAGCAGGATTCCGTTTCGCAGTCGTGGTGTCGAAGTACAACGACTTCATCACCGAGCGTCTGCAAGCGGCCGCGCTCGCCGCGCTGGCGGCGGCTGGGGTCGCGCCGAGCGACGTGACGCTGGTCCGGGTTCCCGGGGCCTTCGAAATTCCGCTGGCGGCGTTGCATGCCGCGGAAAGCGGTCGGTTCGACGCAATCGTGTGCCTCGGCTGCCTGATCCGCGGCGAGACCGCGCACTTCGAGTACATTTCGTCGGCGGTCGCTCATGGCCTCAGCGAGGGAGCCGCCGCCACCGGCGTGCCGATGTCGTTCGGGGTGTTGACCACCAACTCGATCGAAGAGGCGCTGGCCCGTGCGGTCGAGGGCAGCGGCAACAAGGGGCACGAAGCGGCGATCGCGGCGATTGAAATGGCGGAGGTTGTCGCGCAGCTGACGCGGCAGGCGACGCCGAGGACCTGAGCCGATGGCACGGGCGCGGAACGATCCCCGCCATCGGGCGCGCGAGGCCGCGCTCCAGGTGCTCTATCAATGGGACATCGGCAAGCGCGAGATCGACAAGTCGACGGCGACGTTCTTCGATCTGCAGTGGCCGAACAGCGATCCGCCGCCCGACGACCTGCGTGACTTCGCGACGGCACTGGCTCGCGACACCACCGAGCGGCTCGGCGAGATCGATCCCCTCATCGCCGATACCGCGGAGCGCTGGCGGCCGGAGCGCATGGCGATCCTCGATCGGCTGATCTTGCGCATGGCCGTTTGCGAAATGCTCCGCGACCCCTCGACGCCGCCGGCCGTGGTCATCAACGAAGCGCTCGAGCTGGCTCGCACGTTCACGACCGAGGAATCGGTCAAGTTCATCAACGGGATGCTGGATGCGATACGGAAGAAGATTGACTTGCAGCGCTGAGTCGACACCAAGGACACGAAGGACACCACGGCAGCAGCGAGAAGGGTATGCTGTCCTCTGTGCTGATGCGACGGTGGTATGAGCTCACACGACGAACAAGTCCAGCAACGCCAGTCGAACCTCGCCGAGCTCGCGAAGCTCGGCGTGGAGACCTATCCGCGCTCGTTCGAGCGGCAGCACACGATCTCGGCGCTGGTTGACGCCTACGGGTCGCGAACGCACGACGAGCTGGAGGCCGGGCACGTCACTACCATCACCAGCGGACGGATTCTGGCCATCCGCGCGTTCGGCAAGGCGAACTTCCTGGTGCTGTCCGACGGCCACGCCCGGATCCAGGTCTACATCCGCCAGGACGCGCTGCCGGAGCTCGATTTCACGATTTACAAGCTGCTCGACCTCGGTGACTGGGTTGGCGTCGCAGGGCGCCTGTTCCGCACCAAGACGAACGAGTTCACGATCTGGGCGTCGCGGCTGCATTTCCTCTCGAAGTGCCTGGTGCCGCTGCCGGAGAAATGGCACGGCCTGACCGACGTCGAGATCCGCTATCGCCAGCGCTATCTGGATCTGATCGTCAACCCTGACGCGCGGCGCGTCTTCGAGATGCGAAGCCGGATCGTCGCCGCCATCCGCGATTTCATGACCGCACGCGGTTACCTCGAGGTCGAGACGCCGATGATGCAGCCGCTCGCCGGCGGCGCGATCGCGCGGCCCTTCGTCACGCACCACAACACGCTCGACATGGCGTTGTATCTGCGCATCGCGCCGGAGCTCTATCTCAAGCGTCTCGTCGTCGGCGGCCTCGAGAAGGTGTTCGAGATCAACCGCAACTTCCGGAACGAGGGGATCTCCACGCAGCACAACCCCGAGTTCACGATGATGGAATTCTACGAGGCCTACGCCGACTATCAGGCGTTGATGGCGATGACGGAAGAGATGATCTCGACGGTTGCGACCGGCGTGCTCGGCACCGATCACATCAGGTTCGGCGATCATCGGATTGCCCTGACCGCACCATTCCTCCGTCTGTCGCTGCGCGAGGCGGCGCGCGAGGCAGCGTCGCGCCGGATTGGCCGCGAGGTGACCGACGCCGATCTGCGTGATCGCGCACGGGTGGCGGCGATCGCCAGGGAGCTCGAGCTGGACGTCGATCCCGGCCACGGCGCCGGGAAAATCACGACCGCGATCTTCGAGCGTCTGTGCGAGGACCGCCTGATCCAGCCGACCTTCGTCTACGACTTCCCGACCGAAGTGTCGCCGCTGTCCAAGCAGAAGCCCGACGATCCCGACACCGTGGAACGGTTCGAACTCTACATCGGCGCCTTCGAGGTCGCCAATGCCTTCAGCGAGCTCAACGATCCGGTCGAGCAGCGGCGCCGGTTCGAAGGACAGCTCGCCAATCGCGCCAGCGGCGACCTCGAGGCGCACGCGATGGACGAGGACTACATCCGCGCGCTCGAGTACGGCCTGCCGCCGACCGGTGGCGAGGGCGTCGGCATCGATCGGCTCGTGATGCTGCTGACCAACAGCCCGTCGATCCGCGACGTGATTCTGTTCCCGCTCATGCGCGCTCGAGACTGACGGGGCACGTCGGCACATGAACATCCCATTCGAGCTGCACATCGCGCTGCGCTACCTGCTGGCCAAGCGGAAGCAGGCGTTCATCTCGGTGATCTCCTTCATTTCCACTCTCGGCGTCACCGTTGGCGTGATGGCACTGGTGATCGCGCTCGCGCTGATGACCGGCCTCCAGCAGGAGCTCCGCGATCGGATCGTCGGCTCCAATCCGCACATTTACGTCTGGAACACGAAGGGCATCGACGACTACCACGCCGAAGCGGCGAAACTGCGCACGGTGCCGCATGTGGTGGGCGCCGCCCCGGCGGTCCAGGGCCAGGGGCTGCTGTCGGCGAGCTCGACCGAGCCGGTCCAGATCACCGGGATCGATCCGGAGCTCGAGCAGGAAGTCACCAATCTGCGGCAGTCGATGACGAGCGGCAGCATCGAGGCGCTCGAGACGCCGGACGGGGAGCCACCCGGCATCCTGCTGGGCAAGGATCTCGCGGCCAAACTGGGGGTGGCCGTCGGCGATTCGGTGTCGCTGACCATGGGCACCACGCTCACACCCGCCGGCCTGTTGCCGCGAACCCGCCGGCTGCGAGTGGTCGGGATCTTCGACCTCGGGCTGATCGAGTTCGACTCGACGTTCGGGTTCATGTCGCTCGACGTCGCCCAGCGCCTGCTCGGCAAGGACAAGGTCGATTTGATTCAGCTGCGCGTGGACGACATCTTCGCGGCGCCGCAGATCGCGCAGTCGATCCCGGCGCGGCTCGGCGCTCAGTACGTGACGCAGGACTGGGCGGAGATGAACAAGTCGCTGTTCTCGGCGCTGGGCCTCGAGAAAATGGCGATCTCGTTGACCATCGGCCTCATCGTCATGGTGGCCGCGCTCAATATCGTGGCCTCGCTGATCCTGCTGGTGATGGAGAAGCACCGCGACATCGCGATTCTCAAGACGATGGGCGCGAGCGCCAGGAGCGTGACCACCATCTTCATGATGCAGGGGCTGATCATCGGGGTCGTCGGCACGCTGGTGGGAGCGTCGGGCGGCTATGCCTTGTCGACGCTGCTGACGCGTTACAAGCTGATCAAGGTGCCGGCAGACGTCTACCAGATGTCGTACATGCCGTTTCGCGTCCTGCCGCTCGACTTCACGCTCGTCGTGGTCGGCGCGGTGCTGGTGTGTTTCATCGCGACGCTGTATCCGTCGCGGCAGGCGGCGAAGCTGGACCCGGTGCAGGCGCTCAGGTACGAATAGAAGTGCAACCACCACGAAAACACGAAGTCACGAAGCACACACGGAGAAGACATCGTTTTGGTGTTCTTCGCGTGTCCTTCCTGTTTTCGTGCCTTCGTGGCTGCATTTAGCGCAATGGCTTTTCTCGAAGCGCGCGGGCTCGTCAAGAGCTATCCGGTCGGCGGCCATCTGCTGACCGTGCTGCGAAACCTGGATCTGACGGTCGCTGCCGGCGAGATGGTCGCGATCGTGGGTGCGTCCGGCGTGGGCAAGAGCACGCTGCTGCATGTGCTGGGCGGTCTTGACCGGGTCGATCAGGGCAGCATCTCGATCGCCGGCGCGGCGCTCACCGCGATGCGTGACGCCGAGGTGGTCGCCTTCCGGAACAAGAGCGTGGGCTTCGTCTTTCAATTCCACCATCTGCTGCCCGAGTTCAGCGCGCTCGAGAACGCCGAGATGCCGATGCGCATCGCGCGGACCCCGATGGCCGAGGCGCGTGCGCGCGCCGGCGCGCTGCTGCAACGGGTCGGCCTTGGCGAGCGCTTCGATCACCGGCCGGGCATGCTGTCGGGCGGTGAACAGCAGCGTGTCGCGGTCGCTCGCGCTCTGGTCATGCAACCGGCCATCCTGCTCGCGGATGAGCCGACCGGCGATCTCGACGAGCAGACCGCCGACTCCCTGCACGCGCTGCTGCGTGAGATGCACCGGGCATACGGGTTGACATCGGTGATTGCCACGCACAATCCGCGGCTGGCGGCCGCCTGCGATCGGACGCTGCGCCTCGAGGCCGGCCGCCTGACCGATGACCCGGCGGGACCGGTCCGTTGATCCAAGCGTCTGAATGATCGGGACAGCGAACCCCAATCGCAGCAGGCAGTTATCAGAAGAACGGCGTTGGTCGGCTGCCGACTATGCCGTATAATGTGGTCAACGTCTCCGAGACCCCAACACCATTGTTTTTCACGTAGGTACCCCGGATGTTCGAACGGTACACCGAACGGGCCCGACGAGTCCTCTTCTTCGCCCGCTACGAAGCCAGTCAGCTGGGCAGCATTTCCATCGAGACCGAGCACCTGCTGCTCGGACTGATTCGTGAAGGCAAAGGGCTCACGAGCCGGATCTTTGCTCGCTCCCATCTCTCGCTCGAGAACATCCGCAAGGAGATCGAAGGGCGCACCGTATTCCGGGAGAAGGTCTCGACCTCGGTGGAGATTCCCTTCTCGGCTGAGACCAAGCGCGTGCTGCAGTTTGCCGCGGAGGAAGCCGACCGCTTGCTGCACAACTACATCGGCACCGAGCATCTGCTGCTCGGCATCCTGCGCGAAGAGCGGTCCGTCGCGGCGTCGATCCTGATGGAAAAAGGGATGCGGCTGAACACCGTCCGCGAAGATATCGTCCAGCTGCTGAACGAAAAGACGACGCTGACCCGGGTGAAAGAAACGCCCCTGCTCGCCGAGTTCAGCCGCGACCTCACCGAATCGGCGATGAAGAACCAGCTCGACCCGCTGGTCGGGCGCGAACACGAGCTCGAGCGGGTGCAGCAGGTGCTGTGCCGCCGGACCAAGAACAACGCCGTTCTCATCGGCGAACCCGGCGTCGGCAAGACCGCCATCGTCGAAGGACTCGCGCAGAAGATCGTCTACGGCGACGTGCCGCACTTCCTCGCGGACAAGAGGATTCTCGCCCTCGACATCTCGCTCATCGTCGCCGGCACCAAATATCGCGGTCAGTTCGAAGAGCGCCTCAAGGCGATCATGAAGGAGCTGACCGACAACCCCAACATCATCGTGTTCATCGACGAGCTGCACACCCTGGTCGGCGCCGGATCGGCGGAAGGGTCGCTCGACGCGGCCAACATCCTCAAGCCGGCGCTGAGCCGCGGCGAGATCCGCTGCATCGGTGCGACCACGCCGGCGGAGTACCGCAAGTACATCGAGAAGGACCGCTCGCTCGAGCGGCGCTTCCAGGCGATCAAGGTCGACCCGCCCGGCGAACGCGAGACGATCGAGATCCTGCTCGGCGTGAAGGATCGCTACGAGACCTTCCATCACGTGGAGTACACCCGCGAAGCCATCGAAGCTGCGGTCTACCAGTCCAACCGCTACATCACCGACCGCTTCCTTCCCGACAAGGCGATCGACCTGGTCGACGAGGCCGGCGCGCGCGCCAAGCTGCGCGAGGCGGGCTACAGCGAGGAGTTCGGCGAGATCAACAAGAGCATCCGCGTCGCGGTCGAGCAGATGGAAAGCGCGGTCAGCCAGAAGGACTTCGAGAAGGCGCAGTTCTATCGCGAGCAGGAAGTGACCGCGCGCGAGAACCTGCAGTTCGTCCGCGAGAAATTCGACGTCAAATCGTCGGCGCGCAAGGTCATCGTCGGCAAAGCGGAAATCGACGATGTCGTCTCGAAGTGGACCGGCGTGCCGATGGCGTCGATCAACCAGGACGAGAGCGACAAGCTGCTGCGCATGGAAGGCGAGCTGCATCGCCGCGTCATCAGCCAGGAGAAGGCGATCTCGGCGATCTCACGGGCCATCCGGCGCTCGCGGGCCGGCTTGAAAAACCCGGCGCGACCGGTCGGCAGCTTCGTGTTTCTCGGTCCCACCGGCGTCGGCAAGACCGAGCTGGCGCGCGCGCTGGCCAACTTCCTGTTCGGCAGCGACCACGCCCTCATCCGCTTCGACATGTCCGAGTACATGGAGAAGCACTCGGTGTCGAAGCTGATCGGGTCGCCGCCCGGATACGTCGGCCACGAGGAGGGCGGCCAGCTCACCGAGAAGGTGAAGCGGAATCCCTATTCCGTGGTGCTGCTCGACGAGGTGGAGAAGGCGCATCCCGACATCTTCAACATTTTGCTGCAGGTGTTCGAGGACGGCCATCTGACCGACGGCCTCGGCAACCGCGTCAACTTCAAGAACACCATCATCATCATGACGTCGAACATCGGTGCTCGCTTCATCCAGAAGAAGAGCTCGATGGGGTTCCAGTCCTCCGACACGCTGACCATCGACAAGAGCGTCAACGACATGGTGCTCGGCGAGGTGAAGCGGACGTTCAATCCCGAGTTCATCAACCGCATCGACGAGATCATCGTCTTCGAAGCGTTGTCCGACGACGACCTGCGCCGCATCATGGGGCTGCTGGTCACGCAGCTGAACGAAAACCTGGTCGACAGAAAGCTCAGCATCTCGCTCACGCCGGAAGTCATCGACTGGATTATCGAAGTGACGTGCAAGGACCGCTCGTACGGGGCCCGTCCGCTGCGGCGGGCGATTCAGCGGTATGTCGAAGATCCGCTCTCCGAGGAACTCATCCGCGGTCATCTGCGCGGCGGCGAGATCGAGGTCTACCTGGACGCCGGTCAGCTGGCGTACCGGCCGGCCGGCGAGCTCGAGGCGGGCCGCCGGCTCGCGTGAATCGGGCAATCCATCGGGTAATTGCGTAATCTGGTAATCTGGGAATCGATTACCGGACTGCCCGATTATCCAAACACCCGATACTGGGTTCGGTCCGGTCCCCGGCCGTATTTCCGGTTCCTCAGTCTAAGATAGCGAAAATGTGTATCTCGTTGCGCCAGCTTGCCGTGATGGCCCTGGCGCTGATCGCCGCGCCCGTGGCCGCCCAGGACCAGCCGCCAGCGCCGGCGGCCTTGCCGCCGGCCAATGTCTGCGGGCAGCAGATTTCCCCGCGCGCCCAGCCGCCTTCGGGTTCGGGTCCCGTGGTCCTGTTCATCGCGCCGTGCTTCGAGGCGCAGGGCAATGCCTCGGTCATCGAGCCGCAGACCTACCTCTATTACATCCAGCAGAAGGCGAGCGTTCCGTCGCAGGACCAGTGGGTCCCCTATAACGACGCGGCCGAGAAGACGATCGAGGACGACTTCCACCGTCTCTGGAACACCAACTTTCTCGACAACCTGTGGATCGAGGTCGGCGACTACAAGTTCCCCAACGGCACGATCGGCAAGATCGTGACCTACAACATGGAGGAGCGGCAGCGCGTCAAGATCGTCGATTACGTCGGATCGAAGAAGATCGAGGTGTCCAAGATCGACGAGAAGCTGAAGGATGCCAACGCCCAGATCCGGCTCGATTCGTTCATCGATCCCGGGCTGGTGCGCAAGGTCGAAGGCATCGTCCGCGACATGCTGCGCGAGAAGGGCTTCCAGTTCGCTACCGTCACCCACGAGATCAAGCCGATCGAAGGCGGCCCGAAGCTGATTCACATCACCTTCAACATGGACGAGGGGCCGAAGGTGAAGATCCGGAAGATCGAATTCACCGGCAACAAGGCGATCAGCGACGGTGCGCTGAAGCGGCAGCTGAAAGAGAACAAGGAACAGGGTCCGTTCACCGACTTCATTCATTTCCCGACCTGGTTCCTCAGCCTGATCGGCGAGCACGGCACCTACCAGGAACAGAAGTTCGACGAGGACGCGGAGAAGGTGGTCGCCTACTATCGCGATCACGGCTACCTGCGCGCCAACGTCGGCGTGCCGGAGCTCAAGGAGCTCGCCGACTCGGACGACAAGAAGACGCGCTGGGTGGAGCTCAGGGTGCCGATCACCGAAGGGCCGCGCTACAAGGTCGGGAGCTTCGACGTCGCCGGAAACACGGTGGTCAAGACCGAGTTCCTGAAGCCGCTGTTCAAGATGCAGCCGGGTGAGTATTACGGCGAGAAGCGGATTCGCAAGGGCCTGGAGAAGGCGCGCGAGATCTACGGCACCGGCGGCTACTACGAATTCACCGGCTTTCCCGATTACAAGTTCCACGACGAGCCGAACCCGAACGAGCCGGAGGCGCCCGAAGCGCTCAAAGCGCCCGAGGCGCCCAAGGCCAGCGATGCCGCGCCGATCGTCGACGTGACGATGCGGATGCAGGAGGGGCAGCAGTTCTTCGTCAACCGCATCACCTTCACCGGCAACACGACGACGCGCGACAACGTCATCAGGCGCGAAATGCGGCTGGTCGAAGACGGCGTCTTCAACACCGAGGCGCTGAAGTACAGCGTCAAACGGCTGAACCAGCTCGGCTACTTCAAGGCGCTCGAAGGCAAGCCGGGTGAAGTGGACGTGCAGAAGGTGCCGAACGAAACCAACAAGGTCGACGTCAAACTGAAGCTCGAAGAGCAGAACCGCAATCAGCTGACCTTCGGCGCCGGCGTGTCGGAGTTCGAAGGCTTCTTCGGACAGCTCTCGTTCCAGACCGCCAATTTCCTCGGACGCGGTGAGAGCCTCACGCTGTCGCTGTCGGCCGGGTCGCGCGCGCAGAACTACTCGGTGGCGTTCAGCGAGCCATTCCTGTTCGATCGCAACATCACCGGCGGCGCCAACATCTTCAAGGCCGACGTCCGCTACATCGGCCAGTTCACGCAGAAGTCATCGGGCGCCGTGGTCACCATGGGCTTCCCGATCAGCGGCTTCTCGAGGATGTTCGTCAACTACAGCTACGAACGGGTCCGGGTCACCGAGATCGCCGATGTCTATCAGTCGCCCGACGTGCTCGCGCGCAATCCATTCCTGCGCGACTCGCTGTTGCTCGGCGTCGGTGGCGAGCGCGTCATCAGCAAGGTCGTTCCCTCGTACGTGTACAACACCGTCGACCAGCCCATCTTCCCGACCACCGGCAAGCGCTTCACCGCGTCGATGGATCTGGCGGGGCTGGGCGGCAATACGAACTTCTACAAGCCGATGCTGGAGGGAGTCTGGTTCCTCAAACAGAACAGCCGGCTCACGCTGGGCATGCGTGCACAGGCGGAGTACATCCATCAGTTCACCGGTTCGAAGGAGCTCCCGATCTTCCAGAAGCTCTTTCTCGGTGGCGAGTACAGCGTGCGCGGCTTCGACATCCGGACGATCGGCCCCCAGGATCCGATCACCGGCCTGGTGCTCGGGGGCAACAAGAGCCTGCTGTTCAACTTCGAGGAGCAGATCACGATCGCCGGACCGGTGCGTCTGATTGCGTTCTACGACGCCGGGCAGGTGCAGAGCGGACCGGTGCTGCAGGGGCCGGCGCCCTACGTACCCGACGGCGGTTCGCTGGCGACGATCGTGGTGCCCGGGCAGGACTTCAACTGGAAGGATTTCAAGACGTCGACCGGCCTTGAAGTCCGCTTCTTCATGCCAGTGCTCAACGTGCCGTTCCGGCTCATCTTTGCCTACAATCCGCAGCGGGGCGGTGTGCTCGACAATACTTTGCTACCCCAGTCGGCGTTCCAATTCCGCTTCGCGGTCGGGTCGACGTTCTAGTCATCTGTTCATTGGTTCATCCGGTCATTGGATGATTTGGTGACCGGGTCATGTGGACGCCCATTGTTCAGATGAACCATCACTAGATGACCAAATGGCCAGATGTAGTGTAGAATCAACGGCTTCCGACACTTTGAAAGGATTCAGCGTAATGAGAGGTTCTGCTATTGCCGCGTCGGTCGCCCTGTCCTTTCTCGCGCTGAGCGCCGCACCGGTGCTCGCGCAGCCGCCGGCCACACCGGCCAAGCCGACGCCGGCTGCTCCCACGCCGCAGGCGCCCGCGGTGCAGGCCCCGGTGCCCACGCCGCCGCCGGCACAGCCGCCCGCACCGTTCCCCGCCGGCGCCAAGATCGCGTTCTTCAATCCGCAGGCAGTGTTCCAGGCGTCGTCCGACGGCCGCGCCGCGGTGACCCGCGTCAATGCGTTGATCCAGAAGAAACAGACCGAGAATGCCGACAAGGCCAAGCTGCTTCAAGGCAACCAGCAGAAGCTCCAGACGAGCGGCAGCGTGATGAACGAAACCGCTCGCCTTCAGCTCGAAAAGGAAATCGAGAAGCAGCAGAAGGACGCCGAGCGCTTTCAGCAGGACGCCCAGGCCGAGATCAACGAGCTGCAGCAGGAAGTGCAGAACGAGTTCGTCAAGAAGCTGTCGCCGATTGTCCAGCAACTGGCGGTCGAGAAGGGCCTCCACCTGGTCTTCAACGCCTCGGAGTCGGGCATTGCCTGGGCGGCCCCGGGTCTCGATCTCACGCAGGACGTCATCAAGAAACTGGACGCGCTGGCGAAGCCCGGCACGGCGAAGTAGCGATCTCCGACAGGGCTCATGGCTAAAGGCTGATGGCTAGGGTGAATGGTCGCTCGCCCATGAGCATGAGCCATGAGCCAGCTGGTGTCAGTCATCAGCCGTGACAGCGTGCTGAATATCCCCATCCTCCTCGACCGCCTGTGCTACCGCCAGCCGTCGTTCCTCGTGGACGCGATCACGGAGCACGACTCGGGCCGCCGCCTCGTCGCGGTCAAGAACGTCACGGTCAACGAAGAGTTCTTTCAGGGACATTTCCCCGGCGCGCCCGTGCTGCCCGGTGTGATGATGCTCGAGTCGCTCTCGCAGGTCGCGGCGATGCTGTTGCTGCACCGCGACGATGCGCCGCCCAACAGCCGCGTCTACCTGCGCGGCATCAACGGCGCCAAGTTCCGGCGTCAGGTCTTTCCAGGCGACCGCCTCCGGCTCGAGGTCACGCTCGGCCAGCGGCGCACCTCGCTCGCGCGCGCGCAGGCGGCGGCGATTGTCGGCGACCAGGTGGTGGCGGAGGCCGAGCTGCTGCTGGGGCTGGTCCTGGATGAAACCCACATCCACGAGTCGGCAATCGTCCACCCGAGCGCGCAGATCGGTCGCGGCACCACGGTCGGCGCGCATGCGATGGTCGGCCCGCAGGTGCGGATTGGCACGAACTGCCGCATCGGCGCCTCCGCCGTGCTCGACGGCCGAACCGATCTCGGTGACGACTGCGAGATCTACCCGTTCGCGTCGATTGGCCAGATCCCGCAGGATCTGAAATTCCATGGAGAAGACACGCAGCTCGTCATCGGTCGCCGGAACATCTTCCGCGAGTTCGTCACCGTCCACCGCGGCACCGCCGGCGGCGGCGGCGTGACCCGGATCGGCGATCGGAACGTGTTCATGGCCTACGTCCATGTCGCCCACGACTGCCACGTCGGCGACGACACCATCTTCGGCAACATGGCCACGCTGGGCGGTCACGTCACGGTCGAAGACTTCGTGAATATCAGCGCCGGATCGGGCGTCCACCAGTTCTGCCGGGTCGGCCGGCACGCGTTCATCGGCGGTTACTCGGTCGTCACCAAGGACGCGGTGCCGTTCGCGCGCACCGTCGGCAGCCGCCCGGCGCGGATCTACGGTGCGAACACGGTTGGTCTCGTCCGGCGCGGCTTCACCGCGGACGTGATCGCGAAGCTCAAGCGCTCGTTCCGCTATCTGCTGCAGTCCAAACTCAACACCACGCGCGCGCTGCAGCAGATCGAGCAGGATCAGTCGCTGGCCTGTCCCGAGGTGCAGTATCTGATCGACTTCATCCGCTCGTCGCAGCGCGGTGTGATTCTCCGCCGCGCCTCGCGCCGGGCCGAAGAAGTCGTGGCGGATGAGTAACACCTCCATGGCGAATGGCTGATGGCTGATGGCTCATGGCTGATGGCGGCACGACCAGCGACGACCGATGGACCATGGCCATCAGCCATGTCATGCATCTAGGGCTCATCGCCGGCAACGGTCGCTTTCCCTTCCTCGTCCTGGACGCGGCGCGAGGCGCCGGCCACGACGTCACCGTCGTCGCGCTGAAGGACGAGACGTTTCCCGAGCTGGCCGATCTGGCCGCGCGTCCTCCCGCCGCCGCCTTTCACTGGATCGCGCTCGGACAGCTCGGCACGCTGATCAGGCTGTTCGAGGAGGCCGGGGTCACCCAGGCGGTCATGGCCGGGCAAGTCAAGCACAGCCAGCTGTTCGCGGTGATGGCCAGCGCCGACGCCGCGCTGCTGCGCGTGCTGATGCGTCTGAAAACGCGAAACACCGACGGTCTCATCGGCGGCATTGCCGAGGCGATGCGCGACAAGGGAATCGAACTGCTCAACTCGACCGCCTTTCTCGCCCCGCTGCTGGCGGCAGAGGGCGTGCTGACGCGGCGGTCGCCGGACGGTGACGAGCGATCGGACCTGGCGTTCGGCTATCACATCGCCGATGTCATAGCCGGCCTCGACGTTGGCCAGACCATCGCCGTCAAATCGGCCGCTGTCGTGGCCGTCGAGGCGATGGAGGGAACCGACGCGATCATCGCGCGGGCCGGCCAGCTCGCAGGCGCCGGCGTGTGCATCGTCAAGGTCGCGAAACCGAATCAGGACATGCGCTTCGACGTGCCGGTGGTCGGGGTGTCGACCATCGAGGCGATGAAGGCCGCCGGCGCCACAATTCTGTCGGTGGATGCCGGCAGGACGCTGATGATCGACGGCGATGCGATCGTCAGGGCAGCCGACGAGGCTGGCATCTGCATCGTGGGGAGAGCGGGGTCACGCACGTGAGCAACCGGGCTTCGACCGCGAAAGCACGAACACGCGAAGAAAACCAATGTGACCTTCTTCGTGTTCGTCTTCGAGCCTTCGTGTCTTCGTGGTCGATGTAGTGGCGTTGCGCGTCGCGGTCGTCGGCGTCGGCCATCTCGGGAAGCATCACGCGCGGATTCTCTCGTCCCTGCCTGGCGTGCAGCTGCTCGCCGTCGTCGACACCAATCGTTCGCGGGCGGAGGAGATCGCCGCCGCCAACCGCACGCGTGCCGCGTTCGACTATCGCGACCTGCTCGGACAGGTGGACGCCGTCACCATTGCGGTGCCGACCGAAGTCCACCATGAAGTCGCCCTCGCGTTTCTCGAGTCCCGGATCCCGGTGCTGGTGGAGAAACCGATCGCGCGTTCGCTGCTGGAAGCGGACGCGATGATCGGCGCTGCCGCAGATGGCGACGTCATCCTTGCCGTGGGCCAGACCGAACGCTTCAATCCCGCGCTTGCCGTCGCGCGCCCGCTCGTCACCGATCCCCGCTTCATCGAGGTCCATCGCCTCGGCACGTTCCCCGAGCGCAGCCTCGACATCGACGTCGTCTTCGACCTGATGATTCACGACCTCGACGTCGTGTTGTCGCTGGTCGACTCCGACGTCGAATCGCTCGAGGCGGTGGGTGTGCCGGTGATCACCAACCGGGTCGACATCGCCAACGCCCGGCTCCGGTTCGCCAACGGCTGCATCGTCAACCTGACGGCGAGCCGGATCAGCCGCGATCGCGTGCGGAAGGTTCGGTTCTTCCAGCCATCGACGTACCTGTCGATCGACTATGCCACGCAGAAGGTCGAGGTCTACCGACTGGTGAAGGGCGGCGGCGCGGCGCCGTCGATTGAAGGCGGCGAGCTTGCCGTGGTCAACCAAGAGCCGCTCGAGCGCGAGCTGGCCGATTTCGTCGGCGCGATTGCGGAGAAGCGCGCGCCACTGGTCACCGGCGCGGCTGGCCGCCGGGCGCTCGCCCTCGCGCAGGAGATTACCGATAAGATGGGAGCGATGTCGTTGCTTTGACGTTGCGTGTGCTTCGTGACCCATCGTCTCGAAGCAGTGCGAAGGCTCGAGCCTAGCGAATATCGAACATGTACTCAGACCTCGACGACTTCATCGCTGATCTCGACCGGCGGAGGCTCCTTGCTCGCGTTGGCGATGCGGTCAGCCCCGACCTCGAGATCGCCGCGGTCACCGACCGGGTATGCAAGACGCCGGGCGGCGGGCCGGCGCTGCTGTTCGAGCAGCCGACCGGTTACGACACTCCGGTGGCCACCAACCTCTACGGATCGAACGAGCGCATGTGCCTGGCGCTCGGGGTCAAGACGCTCGACGACCTCGCCAGGGAAATCGACCAGCTCATGACACCGCAGATGCCGGAAGGCATCATGGACGCGCTGAAGATGCTGCCGATGGTCGGCCGCCTTCGCGATCTGATGCCGAAGACGGTCAAAGACGCGCCCTGTCAGGAAATCGTCGACCGCAGTGGCACGCTCGACAGCCTGCCGATTCTGAAATGCTGGCCGGACGATGGCGGCAAGTACATCACGTTCCCGCTGGTGTTCACGAAGGACCCCGAAACCGGGATGCGCAACATCGGCACCTACCGCATGCAGGTGTTCGACGGCCGCACCACCGGCATGCACTGGCAGCGCCACAAGGGCGGCGCGCAGCATCACCGTATAGCGGAGAAGCTCGGCAAGCGCCTCGACGTCGCTGTGGCGCTGAGCGCCGAGCCGACACTGCCGTACTGCGCGACCGCGCCGATGCCGGAAGGGCTCGACGAGCTGCTGCTCGGAGGATTTCTGTCGCGCAGGCGGATCGAGCTGGTGAAGTGCGTGACCGTCGACATGGAGGTGCCGGCCAGCTCGCACATCGTCCTGGAGGGCTACGTCGAGCCAGGCGAGCGGCGCCGCGAAGGGCCGTTCGGCGACCACACCGGCCTCTATTCACAGCCCGACGACTTTCCGGTCTTCCATCTCACCTGCATCACCCGGCGCAAGAAGCCGACCTATCTCACGACGGTCGTCGGCGTGCCGCCGATGGAAGATTTCTATCTCGGGCTGGCCAGCGAGCGAATTTTCCTGCCGATGATCCGGAAGACGCTGCCCGAGATTCAGGATATGCACTTCCCAGCGGAAGGCATCTTCCACAACCTCGTGCTGGTCTCGATCGACAAACGCTATCCTGGCCATGCCCGCAAGATCATGAACGCGTTCTGGGGGCTCGGTCAGCTGATGTTCTCCAAAACCATCATCGTCGTCGACAAGGATGTGGATGTCCACGACCTCAGCCAGGTCGCCTGGATTGTCGGCACCCACTACGACCCGTTGCGCGACATCCAGATGACCAAGGGGCCGGTCGACGATCTGGACGATGCCGCAGACCTGCCGGCCTATGGCGGCAAGATGGGGATCGACGCCACCAGGAAATGGGCGTCGGAAGGCTACACGCGCAGCTGGCCCGCCCGCGTGGTCACCACGGAGGCCGCCGGCCGCCGTGCCGCGGAGATTCTCTCGAAGCTGCGCTCTCCGCGAAGTTGACCGCCGTGGTATTGGCGCCGCTGACGACGACGCCGACGCGCTCGCCGTTGGCCGGGGTGTACGCGCCCGACAGCAGCGCCGCGAACGCCGTGCAGCCGCCAGGTTCCACCACCAGCCGCAGCGCTTCCCACAACATGCCCTGCGCCGCCCTGATCGCGGCGTCAGTGACGAGGACGACGCGCGTGACATAGGCCTGGGCAATCGGAAACATCAGTTCGCCGACGCGTTGTGGCGCCAGCGAGTCGGCCGCCACGCTCCCCGTCGGCGCATCGACCGGGTGTCCGGCGTCGAGGGCGTCCGCCAACGTCGGCGCCTGGTCTGGCTCCACCGCGATGACCTGCGCCTTCGACTCGTACCAGGCTGCAATCCCGCCGATCAGTCCGCCTCCGCCGACCGCAACCAGGACGGAGTCGAGCTCCGCCTGTGCCGACAGTTCGAGGCCCAGCGTCCCCTGGCCCGCCAGCGTTTCCATCTGGTCGAACGCGTGCACCGGCATCGCACCGGTCTTCTCGCTGCACTCGACACTCGCCGCCAGCGCTTCCGCATACCGTTCGCCGACAATCGTCAGCTCGGCGCCGTACGACCGAATCCGATCGATCTTGGCCGGCGAGGAGACCGTCGGCACGAAGATGCGCGCCGGGACGCCGAGCCTCATCGCGGCGTACGCCACCGCCGCGCCGTGATTGCCACCAGACGCGGCGACCACGCCGACGGCGGGGGGATGCCGCGTCAGGAGATTCGCGAATGCTCCGCGCGTCTTGAAGGAGCCGGCGTGCTGCAACTGTTCGAGTTTCAGCGTCAACGGGAACGGCGGGAGACCAAAGTCGGCGCCGCTGATGGTCACGATGGGCGTGCGTCGGATGTGAGGCGCGATGAGGGGATGGACGCGTTCGATGTCGGCGCGAGTGACGGCGAGGCTCATGTGCCTACATCGTAGTGGTAGAGCCCGACCTCCGGAAGCCCGACCTCTCGCCACGCTCCACCTTCCTGCGCGCAAGCCGGTATCGCCGATATACTCCGGCTCCATGAGCCGAATCCGCCTCGCTTTGCTCCTCGCTGGCATCGCCGTCAGCACCTTCGCTTTCCACGCGCAAAACGCCGTTCCCGCGACCGCATACAGGTTCACGCAGATCGTTCCCGGCATTTACAGCGCCATCGGGACCGGGACGATGAATGTCGGCTCCAACTCGGCGGTCATCGTCAACAGAGACGACGTGATCATCGTCGACTCGCATATTTCTCCGGAATCCGGCCGCGCCATGCTGCAGGAGCTGAAGGCCATCACCGACAAGCCGGTGCGTTTCCTCATCAACACGCACTTCCACTACGACCACACCAACGGCAACCAGGCGTTTCCTCCGGGAGTCGACATCATCGGTCACGAGTTCACGCGCCGGAAGCTCACCGCTGACGTCCTCGAAAAGGGCATGTTCGCCGATCTGCTGAAGGCATTGCCCAGGCAGCTCGAGGACCTGCGGGTGCGGGCCGCCAGCCAAGCCGACGCGGCCGCAACGGCGCGCCTGCAGCAGCAGGTTGCGGTGCAAAGCGCGTTTGCGAGCAGCCTGAAGGATTTGAAGGTCACCCCGCCAAACGTCACCCTCGTCGATCGCATGACGCTCTTTCGCGGCGACCGTGAGATTCGCCTGTTGTACCTCGGTCATGGTCACACCGGCGGCGACATCGTGGTTTACCTGCCTGGGGAGCGAGTGCTGTGTACCGGTGATCTCCTGGTCAACGGCGTGGCCAATCTCATCGACGGTTACGTGAACCAGTGGCCCGACGCGCTGGAAAAGCTGAAGCCGCTCGATTTCGTGGACGTGATCCCGGGCCACGGGGAACCTTTCAAGGGCAAGGAACGAATCGACTGGTTTCAGGCCTACCTCCGCGATTTGTGGAAGCAGGGAAGTGCCTTGCACGATCAGAAGGTGTCTGCGGTCGATGCCGCAAAGCGCATCGACATGAGCGCGCACAAGGCCCATTACGCCACCATCACGGGTCCGGGACTGAATCCTGCATGGGTGACGCGGATGTTCGAGGTCATGGAGGGGCGTGCGGATCAGTAGCAAGCTCCTTGCATAAGGATGTGTATGGCCACCACGACCACGCCTTTCGTCATGCGACTCATCGGTGCGATGGCGCTCGACCCGGTGACTTATGAGGAGGTCGAAGCCGATCGGTCTGCCACCGGCCAGGCGCTTCTCGTCGTCGTCCTATCCAGCGTGGGCGCCGGCATTGGCGCTCGCGGTCTGGGCCGCGGCTCCCTTCAGAGCACCGTGTTCATCGGAGGACTCTCGATCCTGGCGTGGGCAGCCTGGGCGTTGCTCACCTGCCAGATCGGCGTCAGGCTGCTGCCGGAGCCCGAGACGCGGTCCGACGTTGGCGAGTTGCTGCGCACCATCGGTTTTTCGGCGGCGCCGGGGATGTTACGGATCTTTGGCGTCGTGCCGGGCGCCGCGATTCCGGCGTTTGCGATCACGGCCGGCTGGATGCTGATGGCGATGATCATCGCGGTGCGCCAGGCGCTCGATTACAAGAGCACGATGCGCGCGGTGGCGGTCTGCGGCCTGGGATGGGCGCTCGCGCTTGCCATCGCCGTCGGGCTCGGGTTGGTCTTCGGTCCAGCCCTGTCATAGACTAAGGACAGATGAAGCGGATCCTTTGGGCCGTTCTGGGAGCGGCGCTGATGACGGTCGGCTGCGCCGATCCGGTCGCGCCGACGACGCCGACGCCGGTTGTGCCCACGGTGACCGATACCTTCAGCGATACGCTGCTCGTGCTTGGATCGAACACGCACCAGTTCACAGTCACCGAGATCGGCGGGGTCAAGGTGTCCCTCACCAGCGTCGAGCCGGGCGCGGCGGTCGGCCTTGGCGTCGGTACTCCGAGTCTCGGCAGCTGCAGTCTTCTCGATCACGTCGAAGCGGTGGCGGGCCAGAACGTGCAGCTGTCGGGCACCGCCACTGTGCCCGGCTCGTACTGCGTCATCATCTACGACCTCGTCGACAGCAGCGGTGTCGGGAGTCTCGTCGAGCCCGTCGCCTACACCATCAACGTGCTGCACTCGTGATTTCCGCTGCGGAACTGACCAGCCTCGCAACCTCGCACGACATCATCACCATCGGCATGCGCGCCGACGAGCTCCGGCGCCAGCTTCACGGGGCGGCGACCACGTTTGTGCGCGTCGCGACCACGGCGTCCGAGGTTGGCGCAGAGGTCGTCCGTCCGTCCGCGGCCGGCGAGTTGCGCATCGCCGGCGTCCCGGTCAGTCGTGCCGCGGCGGTTGCCCGGGTGCACGAGGTCGCCGGCGTCGCGGCCGGCGCCGTCGTCACCGGCTTTTCGTTGGCCGACCTCGAAGTGGTGGCGGCACGCGAAGGAGTGACGCTGCGCGCGCTGCTCGAGGAATTGCGCGCGGCTGGCCTCGAGCTGGTCGCCGAGGCGCCGATGGATCGTCTCCAGAATCCGCGTCGATCGATCGAGGAGGTCAACATCGCGGGCCTGTCGCTGGCGCGGCTGACGGTGGACCAGCGTGCGTCGGCCGATCCGATGCCCATGCTGAGGGCCGTCGCGGAGCTTCAGCGCGCGGTTGCGGTGGTCCGGGCGTTTGCGCCGCTGCCGCGGCACATCAACGCCGCCGTGCCGACCACCGGCTTCGAGGACGTGAAGCAGATCGCGCTCGCCCGGCTCGCGGTGGACAACGTGCCGTCGATTCAGGTCGACTGGTCGCTCTACGGACCCAAGCTCGCACAGGTCGCGCTCACCGTCGGCGCCGACGACGTGGACGCCGTGTCGCCGGAAGATGGGACGACCGAGGGCCGGCGCCGCGCGCCGCTCGAGGAAATTCGCCGCAACATCGTCGCGGCCGGGCTGGAGCCGGTTGAGCGGAACGGCCGGTTCGATCCGATCCGGGAGGGACAGAGAGCGTGATCGGGTTGACCGCGGTCTCCGTGTGCTCCCGTCGCCGATGACCCGGGTCCGGCTGGGAGCCGTCGGGTATCTCAACGCGCGCCCCCTCGTCTACGGCCTGGAGCATCATCCGCGCTTCGAGCTGCGCTACGACATCCCGTCCGAGTGCGCCAGGCTGCTGCACGCGCATGTGATTGACGTCGGCCTGATCCCATCCATCGAATATCTGCGCGGTCCGCAGCCCTACGCGTGTGTGCCGGGTCCGGCGGTCACCTCGCGCGGGCCGGTCGCGTCGGTCGCCATCTACACGCGGGTCGAGCCGCGCAACATCCGGTCAATCGCGATGGACACGTGCTCGCGGACGTCGGTGGCGCTGTCAACCGTCATGCTGCGGCGCGCGTTTGGCGTTTCTCCCGAGCCGATCGCGATGGCGCCGGACCTCGAGACGATGCTGGCGCGCGCCGACGCGGCGCTGATCATCGGCGACACGGCGCTGTTTCTGGATCATCAGGCGGCGCTGGTCGATCCTCCGGCTACGATCGAAAAGATCGACCTCGGCGCACTCTGGACCGAGTCCACCGGTCTCCCGTTCGTCTATGCGGTCTGGGCCGGGTGGACCGGAACCATGAATCCGGGTGACGTCGGCCTGCTCCAGCGGGCAAGGGACGAGGGGGTGGCGCGGGCGGACGAAGTGGCGCGTGCGTACTACCCGGACGATCCCGGACGGCAGAGCGTGGCGAGGCGGTACCTGCGCGATAATATCCAGTACTTCCTCGGCGACGATGAGCTCGAGGGGCTGCGGACGTTTTACCGCTACGCAGACGAGGCAGGCCTGGTCCCGGGCGCCGGTGAATTGCGCTTTTTCGAGGAATCGGCAGCCTAGCGCGGCACGACACGTGATGAACATCGATCAACTGGCTGCCAAGGTTCGCGACGGCGGGCGGGTCACTGCCGACGAGGCGCTCGAGTTGTATCGCCGCGCCTCGACCTCGCTGCTTGGACGGCTCGCCGACGGCGTCCGGGCGCGCAAGCATCCCGACGGCCTGGTCACTTACATCATCGACCGGAACGTCAACTACACGAACATCTGCGTCGCCAAGTGCAACTTCTGCGCGTTCTACCGGGACGTTGGCTCCCCGGAAGGATACGTGCTCGGCTTCGAGGAGCTGTTCCGGAAGATTGACGAGACCGTGGCGGTCGGCGGGGTGCAGCTGCTCATGCAAGGTGGACACAATCCCGACCTGCCGCTGACCTGGTACGAGGATCTCTTCCGCGCGATCAAGGCCCGCTACCCTGAGTTCAAGCTGCACGCGCTCTCGCCCCCGGAGGTCATTCACCTGTCGCGACTGTCGCAGCTGCCGGTGCCAGAGGTAATCGATCGCCTGATCGCTGCGGGACTCGACAGCATCCCCGGCGGCGGCGCTGAAATTCTCGTCGATCGCGTGCGCAAGGCGCTGCATTGCTACGGCAAGGCCACCGCCGACGAATGGCTCGATGTCATGCGCCACGCGCATCGAACCGGCCTTCGTACCACCGCCACGATGATGTACGGCACGGTCGAGACCGACGCGGAGCGGCTCGAGCACCTGCTCCGTCTTCGCGCGCTGCAGGACGAGACCGGTGGGTTCACGGCGTTCATCACCTGGAGCTACCAGCCCGATCACACCGAGCTGGCGGGATCCGAGGCGACCGGCATCGACTATCTGCGCACCCTCGCCATTGCCCGGATCGTCCTCGACAACTTCGACAATCTGCAGGCGTCGTGGGTGACACAAGGGGGGAAGGTCGGACAGTTGAGTCTGGCGTTCGGCGCCAACGACATGGGCAGCGTGATGATCGAGGAAAATGTCGTTCGCGCCGCCGGCGCCGCCTATTGCATGGACGAAGCCGAGATCGTGCGCAACATCGAGGACGCCGGTTTCGAAGCCAGGCGCCGCAACATGCACTACGACGTTCTCGGCGGTCCGATCTTCCGTGAACGCCAGGTGCCGAGGATGCTCGAGCTCGCGACCGCGCGCGCAGACGGCGACCGCAGTGTGCCGGAGGAGCTGAAGCACTATCCGGCGCGCAGCCGGACTGGGAAACAGCTTCGCGTCATTCCCAGTTGATCCGATATCACGCGGCCTGGATTCTGCCAATCAGCGAGCCGCCCATTCGTGGCGGCTGGCTCGCCGTCGATCGCGGTCGCGTCGTGGCGCTCGGCGTGGCCGGGAAGCGCGTGCTGGCCGACGGGGCGCAGGTCGTCGATCTCGGCAACGTCGCGGTGATGCCTGGCCTCGTCAACGCCCACACCCACCTCGAGCTCTCGTATCTGCGCGACGAGGTGGCGCCGGCGTCACAATTCGTGACCTGGATTCGCGGCGTGATGAAGGCGCGCCGGGAACGTTCCGATCCGGGCAGCAAGGAGATCATCGACGCCGTCCATGCCGCGATTCGCGAGGCGGTGGCGTGCGGCACCGCCATCGTCGGCGACATCAGCAACACCCTTGTCACCTTCGGTCCGTTGACGCGCAGCCGACTGGCGGCGGTCGTGTTCTACGAGCTGATCCGATTCAACGCGCCCGATCCCGCCGGCCTGGTCGCGACCGCGGTGCACCAGCTGGACGCGCTGGCGCCGACCGAGCGAGTGCGCGCGAGCCTCGCGGCGCACGCGCCGTACTCGGTCGCGCCTCTCGTCCTGCGCGCGATCCATCACGCCGTGAACCGCGATCCGTTCGCGCCCTGCAGCATCCACTTGTCCGAATCGGCGGAAGAGACCGAGTTCATCCGCACCGGAGCGGGCCCGTGGCGGGCGCTGCTGGAAGAGATCGGCTCGTGGAACCCGGATTGGGTGCCGCCGGGCGGGACGCCGGTGCAGTTTCTCGACGACAGCGGTTTTCTGGACGGCCGGCTGCTCGCCGTGCACGGCGTGCAGATGACGACGGTGGATCTCGATCGCCTGGTGGCGCGCGGCACCACGCTCGTGACCTGTCCCCGCAGCAACGGTCACACCGGCGCCGGAGCGCCGCCGATCGAGGACTTCTACAACTACGGCGTCAAGGTGGCGGTGGGGACAGACAGCCTCGCGAGCTCTCCGGACCTCAACGTCTTCGCGGAAATCGCGACGATGCGCGCGCTGGCGCCGACCGTTTCGGCCGGGGCGCTGCTCGACAGCGCGACCCGGCAGGGCGCCCGCGCGCTGGGGTTCGACGCCGACTACGGCACGATCGAGCCCGGGAAGTCAGCGCGGTTGCTGGCCGTCAGCCTGCCGCCCGACGCCGACGATGTGGAAGAATATCTGGTGGGCGGCATCGAACCGGGACAGATTCGATGGCTCGATGATCCCTGACCCTTGACATGCTGAAGCGCCTGAAAACCTACGCGTCCTTCGTCCGCGTCAGCCATTCGGTGTTCGCGCTGCCGTTTGCGCTGGCCGGCGCGCTGTTGGCGGCGCAACAGGTCGCGGTGACGTGGCGCACGGTCGGCTGGATTCTCGCGGCGATGGTGGCGGCGCGCAGCGCGGCGATGGGATTCAACCGTCTCGTCGACGCCCGGATCGACGCTCTCAACCCGCGAACGGCGAACCGGGAAATCCCGCGCGGCGCGATGAGCGTGCGGGAAGCCGCGATCTTCGTCATGGTCTCATCGATCGCGTTCGTGTTCGTCACCTGGCGGCTCAACATCGTCTGCTTCGCCTTGTCGCCGGTGGCGCTCGCGACCGTCTTCTGGTACTCGCTCGCCAAACGCTTCACGACCTGGACCCAGCTGTTTCTCGGGCTGGCGATGGCGGTGGCGCCGGTGGGGGGATGGCTCGCCGTCGGCGGCGGCGGCGGCTGGGAGCCATGGCTGCTCGCGGCTGCAATCGGGACCTGGGTCGGCGGCTTCGATGTGCTGTACGCCTGCCAGGATCTGGAGTTCGATCGCGCGCACGGTCTCCACTCCATTCCGGTTCGCTTCGGCGTCGGACCGTCGCTGGCGATTTCCCGAACCATGCACGTGGTGGCGGTGGGTTGCCTGCTCGCATTGGCATTGGTGTCGCCGCTGGGAAGCGTCTACCTGTGGGGCGTGGCGGTGGTGGCGGCCATGCTCGTCTACGAGCAGTCGCTGGTCCGCGCCGATGATCTCTCCCAGGTCAAGCGCGCATTCGATCTGAACGGCTACGTCGGCATCCTCTACCTGCTCGTGTTGACGGTGTCGCTGTATGGTCCCTGGCAACACTGAGCGCCGTCCCGCGATCGCGATTGCGGTAACCGGCGCGAGCGGCGCCGTGTATGCCACCCGCACCATTGCCGCGCTGCTCGAGCGCGGCGTCCATGTCGAGCTGATCGTCTCGGACTACGGCCGCCGGCTGCTGCGCGACGAGCTCGGCGATCAGGCGTCGCTCGATCGCTTGTTGCCGTTCTTGACCGAGAGCTACGGCGAGGCGGTGAAAGCAGGGACCTTCACGCTCCACAGCAACCGCGACCTGGGCGCGACGATCGCCAGCGGCAGCCACGGCTGCAGCGGGATGGCGATCGTGCCGTGCTCGATGAAGACCCTGGCGGCGGTGGCGCACGGGCTGTCGCGGAACCTGATCGAGCGCGCTGCCGATGTGATGCTGAAGGAACGCCGCCGCCTGGTGATCGTCCCGCGCGAAACGCCGATGAGCCTGCCGCAGCTGCGCAACATGGTCCTCTGCGCGGAGGCCGGCGCGATGATTCTGCCGGCGATGCCGGCGTTCTACCAGCAGCCCAGGACCCTGGATGACCTCGCCGACTTCATGGCCGGGAAGATCCTGTCCGCGCTCGGCTTCGAACACGAGCTTTACCCCGCGTGGACCGGCCAGGCGAGTGGAGCGTGAACGAAGAGGACGCAGAGAACGGGATCACAGAGAGCAACGGCGCAACGAAGGTCGTGCGGACGCATCATCCATCTTCTGCTTTGGCTCGTTTCCGTTTCTTCGTTGCCCTGTGTGATCCCGTTGCCTTCGTCGGCCCTGTTGCCTCGCGCAGTGTGAGACCGTGACCGACCTCTCCAAGTCGCCCCAGCGGATCGCGGGCATGTTCGACGCGATCGCCGGACGCTACGACTTCCTCAATCACCTCCTGAGTGCCGGCATCGATCGTCGCTGGCGGAGGCGTGCCATTGGCTCGCTGCGATTGACCGGGCGCGAATGCGTCCTCGATCTCTGCACCGGCACCGGCGACCTTGCGATCGCCGCCGCGCGCGCGCAGCCGTCTGCGGCGCGGGTGGTCGCCGTCGATTTCTCGGCCGCCATGGTGCGGGTGGGCCAGCGCAAGCTGCGCACGCGGCGCCTCGACGCCCGCGTCGCGATCGTGCGGGGCGATGCCGCCCGCATTCCCCTCGGCGACTGCTCGGTGGACGCCGTGACGATCGGCTTTGGCATCCGCAACGTGCAGGACATGGATCTGGCGTGCGCAGAGCTGTGTCGGGTCCTGAAGCCGGGCGGCCGATTGGCCATCCTCGAGTTTGCCGTTCCGACACTGCCGGTATTCGGCGCGTTCTACGGGTGGTACGTGAATCACGCACTGCCGAAAATCGGACGGGCCGTGTCCCGTAGCGACTCGGCCTACGCCTACCTGCCGGCGTCGATCAGCGCGTTCGCGACGCCTGGTGAGTTTGTGAAAATCCTGCGACGGGCCGGCTTCAGCGACATTTCTCCCATCCGCCTGATGCTCGGCAGCGTCATTCTTTATACGGCAGCACGAAGGGACTAGCGGCTCGGGCGGCTGGGACTGGATTCCTTACGAACTTTTACGAGTCCCCAGGTCCCCAGTCGCCAGTCCCTGCCTGTTATACTGCTGTAAGCACCTGATGTATTTCGATTTAGAGGATTATCACCCGGACATCAGCCCGGTCGGTCAAGCCATATCCTGGCGCGAGGGTGTGTTGCTGTCGATCATCGCCCACCTGGTGATGGTGATTCTGATCCTCATCGTGCCCCGATGGTTTCCCTGGCTCACCGCCCCGCGCCGGGTACAGGTGACGGCTCGGCAAGCGAAGCAGGAACCGCCGCTCCAGTTCATGATGGTGTCGCCCCGGGTCGAGCGTCCCGTCCAGAAGGCGCCCCCGCGGGCGCGTCCGTCCGACCTGAATCGCGCCGCCGCCTCGCCGGAACGCGCGAAGAAGCCGGAGAACATGGAGCCGTTCTCGCGCGGCAACAGCCCGGAACGTGTGGACGAACCGCCGCGGCAGGTGGCGCGCGGCCAGGGACCGCAGCCGGATCCCGCCGCCGGCCGGCCGATCGAGAATCCGCAACCCGATCCATCACAGCGAGTCCCGGAAACGCAGTCGGCGCTGCAGATGCCCAGCCGCACGCCGGCGCAGGGTGGCGCCGCCGGCCGATCGGCGACATCGGGCGGATCGCTCGGCGATGCGCTGCGCAACCTGCAGCGCTATACCCAGAGCGAGGCGTTCGACAACCAGGGCGGTGGCGGCGGGCAGTTCGGGCCCGAGATCCAGTTCGATACCAAGGGCGTCGAGTTCGGCCCCTGGATCCGTCGCTTCATCGCCCAGGTGAAGCGCAATTGGTTCATTCCCTATGCCGCGATGTCGATGAAGGGGCACGTCGTCATTCAGTTCAACGTGCACAAGGACGGTTCGATCACCGACTTGCAGGTGGTTGGTGCGAGTCCCGTCGACGCGTTCAACAACGCCGCCTTTGGCGCGCTGTCCGGATCGAACCCGACGCAGCCGCTGCCGCCCGAGTATCCGGACCCCAGGGCGTTCTTCACCGTGACTTTTTTCTACAACGAGACGCCGCCTCGGTGACCCGGTCGCAGCGGCTCGGCCTCCTGATTCTGCTCCTCACCTTCATCGTCTACGTCGTCATCCGCGTGCGATGAAGCCGCTCGTCGTGGCCGTGCTCGGGCCAACCGCGACCGGGAAGAGCGCGCTGGCGCTGGCGATCGCCGAGCGCCATGGCGGCGAGATCATCAACTGCGATTCCACCGCCGTCTATCGCGGGTTCGACATCGGCACCGACAAGATCGCCACCGCCGACCGCCGCGGCATCCCGCACCATCTCATCGACATCGCCGCGCCGACCGACGACTACACGGCGGCGCACTACGCGCGCGACGCGGCCGCGGCGATTCGCGACATCCACGCGCGCAACCGCCTGCCGATCCTGGCGGGCGGGACCGGCTTCTACTTTCGCGCGCTCACGCGCGGACTGTTTCCGGGACCCGCCCGCGACGAGGCCGTGCGTCGCCGGCTGGAATCGATCGCAAAGCGGCGCGGCGTCACCGCTCTGCACCGGTGGCTCGGCCGCGTCGACGCCGAGTCGGCGCTGCGGATTCAGCCACGCGATGTGAAGCGTGTGGTGCGGGCGCTCGAGGTCTATCTGCTGACCGGGCGGCCGCTGACCGCGCATTTCGCCGCCACGCAATCCTTGATTCCGGATGTGGACGTCGTGGCGATCGGGCTGCGGCTGCCGGCAGAGCAGATTGCCGGACGCGTGACGCGGCGCGTCGACGCGCAATTCGCGCGCGGACTCCTCGATGAAATCCGGACGCTGCTCGCGTCCGGGATTCCGGAGACCGCGCGCCCCTTCGGTGGACTGGTCTACCGGCAGGCGCTCGAGCACCTGCATGGCGTCCGCGACGACGTCGCGACGCGCGCGCTGATCGCTCAGGAGAACCGCCGCTACGCGCGCCGCCAGTTGATCTGGTTCCGCAAAGAGCCTAATCTAAACTGGCTCGACGGCCCGGGCGAGTCGGCGACCACCATCGAGTCCGTGCACCGTCTGATCGCCGAACGGCTTCAGGAGCGCGAACGCTAATGCCCGCCCCCGACACGAAATCCGCCCAGCCCAACATCCAGGACGTCTTCCTCAACTACGTGCGGCGCGAGAAGCTCACCGTCACCATCCGCATGATGGACGGCAGCGAGCTCGAGGGCCGGATCAAGAACTTCGATCGCTTCGCGCTGATTCTCGATCAGGGCGGCACGGATCACATGGTGTTCAAGCATGCGATCGCCGCGATCAAGACTCCCAAAGCGGTCTCCAACTACTTTTCGCACCAGTAGACGGCGTGGCCTCCCCCCAGTCGCCGTTTCGACGCGCCATTGTCATCGTCATGGACAGCGTCGGCATCGGCGAGCTGCCGGACGCGCCGGCCTACGGTGATCAAGGCAGCAACACCGTCGGCAACATCGCGAAGCGGATCGCGCTGAAGCTGCCCACGCTGCGCCGCCTCGGCCTCGATCGCCTAATATCCCTCGATCCAGAAAAAACCGCCGAGGGCGCCAAGAACGCACAGGATGGCGCAGAGATCTTTCGGAAAAGAATTCTCTGCGGACTCTGCTGGTCCTCCCTTGGGCGCCTACGGTCGGATGGCGGAGGCGTCGAAAGGAAAGGACTCGGTGACCGGGCATTGGGAGATGATGGGAATCGTGCTCGATCGGGCGTTCCCCACGTTTCCCGACGGCTTCCCGCACGCGATCGTCGACCAGTTCGTTCGCCGCACCGGCCGTGCCGTGATCGGCAACCGGGCCGCCTCTGGCACCGCCATCATCGACGAGCTCGGGCCGGAGCATATGCGGACAGGTGCGCTGATCGTCTACACCTCCGCGGACAGCGTGTTCCAGGTTGCCGCACATGAAGAGATCGTGCCGATTCGCGAGCTGTATCGCGACTGCGAGATCGCCTACCGGCTCGTTGGCGAGGGGCTCGGAGTCGGCCGCGTCATCGCGCGACCGTTTGTCGGGACGCCAGGTCATTTCACACGCACCTCGAACCGGCACGACTACGCACTCCCGCCGTCCAGGGAGACGCTGCTCGATCGCGTGACGGCCGCGTCGATTCCCGTAATCGCGGTCGGCAAGATCGAGGATCTGTTTGCCGGCCGCGGTATTACGCGTGGCATTCACACCGTCAGCGACGACGATGGGATGGACAAGGTCGAGGAGCAGATGCGGCTCGTCGATCGCGGTCTGATCTTCACCAATCTGGTCGACTTCGACGCGCAGTACGGCCATCGCAACGACGTGGCCGGTTACGCCGCCAATCTCGAACGCTTCGACGCCAGGCTCGCGAAGATTCTGCCGCTGCTGCGCGACGACGACCTGCTGGTGATCACCGCCGACCACGGCAACGATCCGACGACGCCGAGCACCGACCACGCCCGGGAATACGTGCCGCTGCTGGTCACCGGCGCGCGCGTGCGGTCCGGACACGACCTTGGAACGAGGAAGACCTTCGCCGATCTCGGGCAGACGCTGGCCGACCTCTTCGGCGTCGGCCAGTTGGCCCACGGCACGAGTTTTCTGTCCGAGATCAGTGTCCGGCCCTAGTGCTCGACTGTCGTGACCGGCTTTGGCGGACTCCAAGTAGCGACGGTCGCAAAGCATCGGTCGGTACCTGAGGTCGGTACCAGAGGTCGGTACCAGAGGTCGGTACCGGAGGTCGGTACCGGAGGTCGGTACCAGAGGTCGGTACCGGAGGTCGGTACCGGAGGTCGGTAGTGTCCGGCTTACCGGACCACGACCACCCGACGGGGTATGATCTGACTGACGCGGCCGCCGCGCCCACTGCCCGCACTGTATGAACACGCTTCGACACCAGCTGGAGGCGCGCGAGCGCGACATCCTCGCGCCCCAGGCCGCCAAGAGCGCCGACTCGCGTGGTCGGCTTCGTCCCGCCCCCGAAGACGATGTCCGTCCTGCCTTTCAGCGCGATCGCGACCGCATCGTCCACTGCAAGGCCTTCCGCCGGCTCAAGCACAAGACCCAGGTGTTTTTCGCGCCCACCGGCGATCACTATCGCACCCGGCTGACGCACACGCTGGAAGTCTCGCAGATTGCGCGCACGATCGCGAAGGTGCTGCGCCTGCACGAAGAGCTGACCGAGGCCATCGCCCTCGGCCACGATCTCGGGCACACGCCGTTCGGCCACGCCGGCGAGCGGATCATCGACGCGTTGATGCCCGGCGGCTTCAACCATTACGAGCAGAGCCTGCGCATCGTCGACGTCCTCGAGAACGATGGTCAGGGGTTGAATCTGACCTGGGAGGTCCGCGACGGCATCGCCAAGCACTCCAAGGGCAAGTTGGGCGCGCCGGTCGGCATGGCGGCCGAACTGCGCTCGACCACGATCGAGGGACAGATCATGCGCGTGGCGGATCTGATCGCCTACGTCAACCACGACATCGACGATGCGACTCGCGCCGGTTTGCTGACCGCGGAGGATCTGCCGCACGACCTCGTCGGCGTGCTCGGATCGTCGTCGTCGCTGCGCATCGGGACGCTGGTGAAAGATGTGGTCACCGAAACGCTGGCGGGCGGGCTGGTCGAGATACGGATGAGCGACCACGTGCTGAAGGCGGTGCTGGCACTGCGCGCGTTCCTGTTCGAGTCGGTGTACGAGAACACGATTGCCACGCTGGAGTTCAAGAAGGCATCGGGGATTCTGAGCGGCCTTTGGGAGAAGATTCGCGAGCGCCCCGACGAGTTCCTCGATCGCGGCACGGTCGAGACCGAAGGGCTCGATGCCGCCACCCGCGATTTCATCGCTGGCATGACCGACCGCTACGCCGTCCGCCTCTTCGAGCAGCTCTACATCCCGAAGCCGTGGGCGATCGACTGAGGGGCCGCGCTTCGCCGCGCAGCCGCCGCGAAAGGTGCGGCGGTCCGACCGGCTGCGAGGCGCCCACCTCCACCTCACCGTAGCGCTTTGTCCGGAATCTGTTCCAGGGTATATTGGGAGGTTCATGCTCCTGCTGAATCTGGCCATGATCCGGACGGCGCAAGACCGGATCGAGCAGGTCTATCGTCCCGATCCGTTCGAGGCCGACGAGGATTTCGGTGTCGTCGCGCCGGTCTCGCTGGCGTTCGATATCTTCAAGGACAAGCAGGCGTTTCGCCTGGTCGGCCGCGTCCGCACGGTGCTCGAGTTGAGGTGCAGCCGGTGTCTGGAGCCGTTCACGGTGGCGGTCGACCAGGAGTTCGATCTGCGCTACCAGCCTCACGCCGCCAATAGCGGGGAGGGCGAACGTGAGATTGAAGAAGACGATTTGACGACGGCGTTTTACGACAACGACGAGATCGACCTCGGTCACCTGATGCACGAGCAGTTCGTGCTGTCGCTGCCGATGAAGCCGCTCTGTGAAGACGCCTGCAAGGGCCTGTGTCCCGTGTGCGGCACGAACCTGAATCACGGTCGGTGCGACTGCAAGCCGGTGTGGGACGATCCCCGCCTGGCCGCGCTTCGCGAACTACGAACCAAGAACTGATATCCAAGAACCAGGAACCAAGGACCAACTGCGATGCCCAATCCCAAACGACGACACTCCAAGACCCGGACAGCCAACCGCCGTACGCACGATGCGCTGAAGCCGAAGAGCCTGAGCGAATGCCCTCATTGCCACGAGCCCAAAGCGCCCCACCACGTCTGCGCCAACTGCGGCTACTACAATGGCCGGCAGGTCCGCGCTGTCTCAGAAAAGTAACCTCGAACGGGCGAACCGCCGAAGCGAATCAGCGCTGCCCTGTGAACCGTGCATCTTGAACTGCGTCGATGATCTGGGTCGCTGTTGACGCAATGGGCGGCGACGCCGCCCCTCGGCACGTCATCGACGGCGCGTTGGCGGCTACGCGCGACGTCGATCTTGGCGTCGTGCTGGTCGGGCCGATCCCGCTGATCGAGGATGAGATGCGACGCCACCCCGGCGTCGACCGGCAGCGTCTCCGTCTGCTCGAGGCATCCGACGTGGTGGAGATGGAAGAATCGCCGGCGGCGGCGCTGCGCCGGAAGCCGGTGGCGACGATTCGGATCGCCGCCGAGACCGTCGCGCGGGGGGAAGCGTCTGGCCTGTTCAGCGCCGGTCACACCGGTGCGACCGTGATGGCCGCGCACGCCGCGTTCGGGATGCTGCCCGGCGTCGATCGGCCGGCGCTGGCGGCGACGATCCCGAGTCCCGCTGGCCGTGCCGTGCTGCTCGACGTCGGCGCGAGCGTCGAATGTCGACCCCAGCACCTTTTGCAGTTCGCCGTGATGGGCACGGTCTACGCGCGGGTCACGCTTGGCATCGCGGCGCCGCGCGTCGGTCTGCTCTCGATCGGCGAGGAAGCGACCAAAGGCAACGAGTTGACGCGCGAATCGCACCGACTCCTGCAATCGGCGCTGCCGTCGTTCATCGGAAATGTCGAAGCCGGTCAGGTCTATCGAGGGCGGGCTGACGTGATTGTCTGCGACGGGTTCACCGGCAACGTCGCGTTGAAGATCAGCGAGGGCCTGGTCGACGTCTTCGAAGGTTTGTTGAGCACGGAGTTGAGTGCCATCACCGACTATGCCGAATACGGCGGCGCGCCGCTGCTCGGCGTCAACGGCGTCGCCATCGTCGGACACGGCCGGTCGAGCGCAAAGGCCGTCCGCAACGGCGTGGTCATGGCGCATCGATTCGCCTCCAATCGCGTCGTCCAGCGGCTTCAGGGCGAACTGACCGCGTTCGCGGTGCCGCAGCAGTGATGGCCTTCATTTTTCCCGGACAGGGAGCACAGAAGCCGGGCATGGGCCAGGCGCTGGCCGAGGCCTATCCGATCTGCCGGGCCACCTTCGACCAAGCCGACGCCGCGTTGGGCGAGCCGCTCAGCCGCGTCATCTTCGAGGGACCCGAGGAGACGCTGACCCTGACCGAGAACGCCCAGCCCGCCATTCTCGCGGTCAGCATCGCCGCCGCTCGGTTGCTGTGGTCGCGCGGGATCGAACCGGCCTTCGTCGCGGGCCACAGCCTCGGCGAGTACTCGGCGAACGTCGCCGCCGGCACGTTCGCGTTCGACGATGCACTGCGCCTGGTCCGGCGCCGCGGCCGCTACATGCAGGAGGCGGTGCCGGCGGGCGCGGGCGCGATGGCCGCGATTCTCGGGCTCGATGCCGATGCCGTGGCGCAGGCGTGCGCGGAGGCGGCGCACGGCGAGGTGGTCAGCGCCGCCAACTTGAATGGCGCAGGCCAGATCGTCATTGCCGGGGCGCGCGACGCGGTGGCGCGCGCGGGCGAGCGGGCCCGGGCCCTCGGCGCCAGACGGGTGATCGCACTCTCGGTGAGCGCGCCGTTTCACTGCGCGCTGATGAAACCGGCTGAGGAGCGTCTCGCGCCGGAACTCCGCGCGATCGAGGCGCAGTCGCCGCGCGTGCCGGTGGTCGCCAATGTCGACGCCGAGCCGAAGCGCGACGCGACCGCGGCGATCGAGGCGCTGGTGCATCAGGTGTCGTCGCCGGTGCGCTGGGAGTCGGTCGTCCGGCGCCTTGCGTCGGAAGGCGTCACAACGTATGTTGAAGTGGGTCCTGGCACCGTGTTGAGCGGGATGGTCCGCAAGATTCACCGCGAAGCCACCGTCGTGAATTTCGGCCGCCCGGACGATCTGGCTGCCGTCGAGACGGTTCTCGCCTGAAAGGCTCGCGCTCCAGCACATGTTCAAGCTCGCAGGGAAAGTCGCGCTCGTGACCGGCGCGTCGCGCGGCATCGGGCGTGCGATTGCGGGCGCGCTGGCGGCGCAGGGCGCGACCGTGGTCGCAGCCGCGCGCGCGGACAACGCCAGGGCGTGCGCCAATGAACTGACTGCCGCGGGCCACGCGGTCGAAGCCCTCAGCCTCGACGTCACCGACCCGGCCGCGGTCGAGACCGTGCCGGCCGAGATCGTCAGGCGGCACGGGCGGCTCGACATCGTGATCAGCAACGCCGGCATCACGCGCGATCAATTGTTGATGCGGATGAAGCGCGACGACTGGGATGCTGTGCTGGCGACCAACCTCACCGCAACCTTCGTCCTGGCGCAGGCGGCGATGCGGCCGATGCTGAAGCAGCGGGGCGGACGCATCATCGCCGTCAGCTCGGTGGTCGGTCAGATGGGGAACGCCGGACAGACCAACTATGCGGCGTCCAAGGCAGGGCTGATCGGTTTTGCCAAGGCGCTGGCGCGCGAGGTGGCGTCGCGCGCGATCACCGTGAACGTGGTGGCGCCCGGCATGATCGACACCGACATGACCCGGGCGGTCAACGCCAGCGCCACGGTCGACTGGGCGGCGCAGATTCCGCTCGGCCGGCTCGGAACGGTGGACGATGTCGCCGCGGCGGTGTGCTTTCTCGCATCCGACGAGGCATCGTATATTACTGGGCACGTTCTGGCCGTCAACGGCGGGATGTACATGTAGGAGGATTGAATGGCAGTTGCTGACAAAGTCAAGAGCATCATCGTCGAACAGCTGGGCGTCGACGAAGAGGAAGTAACCCCCGACGCGTCGTTTGTCGACGACCTCGGCGCCGACTCGCTCGACACCGTCGAGCTGGTGATGGCGTTCGAAGAGGAGTTCGGCATCGAGATCCCCGACGAGGACGCCGAGAAGATCACCCGCGTGAAGGAAGCGGTTGAATATATCGAGTCGCACGCCAAAACCAAGAAGTAGAGGCCGATGACCAATAGACGGCGAGTGGTCGTCACGGGCATCGGGCTCGTGTCGTCGCTCGGGATTGGCACCGAGGCGAACTGGGCGGGTATCAAGGCCGGCCAGAGCGGCATCGATACCATCACCAAGTTCGACACGACCCAGTTCGCGACGCGCATCGCCGGCGAGGTGAAGCAGTTCGACCCGCTGGCGTACATCGAGAAAAAAGATGTCAAGAAGATGGACATCTTCATTCAGTACGCGATCGCCGCGTCGCAGTTCGCGATGGACGACTCCGAGCTGGCCATCACGGCGGAGCTGTCGAAACGGGTCGGCGTGTTCATCGCCTCGGGCATCGGCGGGTTCACGACCATCGAACGCGAGCACAAAGCGCTGCTCGAGGGCGGTCCACGCAAGATCTCGCCGTTTTTCATCCCGTCGGCCATCATCAACCTGGCCGCCGGCCAGGTCTCGATCCGGTTCGGCGCCCGCGGACCGAACTCGGCGACCTGCACCGCCTGCTCGGCGTCGGCCCACGCCATTGGCGACGCCTTCGAACTGATCAAACGCGGCGCGGCCGACGTGATGATCGCCGGAGGTTCCGAAGCGGCGATCACGCCGATGGGGATCGGCGGCTTCGGCGCACTGCGCGCGCTCTCGACGCGCAACGACGAGCCGTCGAAGGCGAGCCGGCCGTTCGACCGGGATCGCGATGGCTTCATCGTCGGTGAGGGCGCCGGGGTGCTGATTCTCGAGGAGTACGAGATGGCCAGGGCGCGCGGTGCCCGCATCTACGCCGAGCTGGTCGGCTACGGCATGTCGGCCGACGCCTATCACATCACGGCACCGTCCGAGGACGGCGACGGCGCGTTCCGGGTCATGACCGAGGCGATTCAGACCGCCGGGATTACCACCGCCGACGTCGACTACATCAACGCCCACGGCACCTCGACGCCGCAGGGCGACGCGCTCGAGACGCTCGCCATCAACCGCTGCTTCGGTGCGCACGCGCGCGAGATCGCGGTGTCGTCCACCAAGTCGATGACCGGGCACCTGCTCGGCGCCGCCGGCGGCCTCGAAGCGGGCATCACCGTGCTCGCCGTCTACCATCAGATCGCCCCGCCAACCATCAACCTCGATCAGCCCGACGACAACTGCAACCTGGATTACGTGCCGCACTGCAGCCGGCCGCTGCCGATTACCTACGCCCTGTCGAACTCCTTCGGATTCGGCGGTACCAACGCAGCGCTGCTGTTCAAGCGCTTCCAAGCCTGAACATGCAACCACGACGCCGTAGAACACCAGGTGCTCACGAAACACCGGAAAAAGAAGCACTCCCGGTCGATACCACACCATGAAAATAGCCGTCTGCATCAAACAGGTGCCCACCCGCGAGTGGCAGCCTCGCCTCAACGACGACAAGACCTGGATTCGCGATCAGGACGCCAGCTTCGAGATGAACGAGCCCGACGCCTACGCCCTCGAAGAGGCGCTCCGGCTGAAGGAGAAGCACGGCGGTGAGGTCGTCGTCTGTTCGGCCGGGCCGGCCCGGGTCGCCCAGGTGATCCGGGAAGCGCTGGCACGCGGCGCCGACCGCGCCATTCACGTCGAAGACGATGCGCTGGCCAGTGCCGATGCGTTCGTGACGTCGGGTGCGCTGGCGGCGGCGATGCGGGACGAGACGTTCGATCTCACCCTCACCGGCCTGCAGTCCGACGATCAGGGCTTCGCCCAGGTCGGCGTGATTCTCGCCGAGAAGCTGGGCCAGCCGCACGCCACGATCATCATGGAAGTGCAGGCCGAGGGAGGCACGCTGCGCGTCAAGCGCGAGCTCGAAGGCGGCTGGTTCCAATGGGTGGCCATGCCGCTGCCGGCGGTGCTGACGATCCAGAGCGGCATCAACCAGCTCCGCTACGCCACGCTCAAGGGGATCATGGCGGCGAAGAAGAAAGAGATCAGGAAGGCAGCCGTGCCGGCCGGCCTCGTCGGCAAGCAGAAGATTGCCAGCCTCTATGCGCCCGAGAAGGGCAAGAAGACGCAGTTGATCACCGGATCGCCCGCTGAGGCTGCCAGGGAGCTCGTCCGCACGCTGCGCGAGGACGCGCGGGTGATCGCATGATCCTCGTCATCGCCGAGCACAGCAGGGGCAAGCTCAATCGCGCCAGCTGGGAGACCATCGTCGGCGCCCAGCAGCTCGCCGGAATGATCGGCGGCGACATCGCCGTCCTGATTGCCGGCGCGAGCGTCGGCGCATTCGCCGCCGAGCTGACCGCCGCCCAAGTGAAGGAAGTCGTCACCGTCGAAAGCCCGGCGCTTGAATCGTACACGCCCGATGGCTTCACCGCGGCGCTGCACGACGCGATCGGCCAGCTGTCGCCGTCGCATGTGCTGCTGCCGCACACCTATCAGACGCGCGACTTCGCGCCCAAGCTGGCGGCGCGGCTCGATCGGGCACTGCTCACCGACGTCACCGCGATCAAGTCGTCGGGCAGCGATACCGCGTTCGTGCGGCCGATGTTTCAGGGCAAACTGACGGCCGATGTCATCCCCCAGGGCCCAGCACCGCATTTCGTCACTTTTCAGATCGGCGCCTACCGTGTGGATCAGGTGGCGAAGGGTGGTTCGCCGGCGCCGCTGCGCGCGCTGAACGTCACGGTGGATGCGGCGGCGATTCGCGAGACGCCAGAGCCGCCATTCCAACAGGCCAAGCAGGCGGTCGATCTGTCGCAGGCCGAGCGGATCGTGTCGGTCGGGCGCGGCATCAAGGAACAGACGAACATCGCGCTTGCCCAGAAACTGGCCGAGGCGCTGCACGCCGAGATCGCGGCCTCGCGCCCGATCTGCGACGCCGGCTGGCTGCCGATGGAACGCCAGGTCGGAAGCTCTGGCCAGACCGTCGCGCCGAAGCTGTATCTCGCGCTCGGCATCTCCGGGGCGATTCAGCATCTGGTTGGCATGAAAGGCTCGAGCACCGTCGTCGCCATCAACAAGGATCCCGATGCGCCGATCTTCGAGGTCGCCGACTACGGCATCGTCGGCGATCTGTTCGAGATCGTGCCGGCCATCATCGAGGCCGTGAAAGGCTAAGATGACACCGCCGAGCGCGCTCGGCGGTTAACCGTATGGCCACACTCGCCCTTTGGATTCTGCTGCTGACGTTCCTGGGGGCGTTTGCGGCGCAGGTGACGCGCCGCGTCCGGCTGATTGTCGCGGCGCCGGGCACCTTTTCGATCGATCACCTCGGCACCCGCAGCACCCGCTTCCTGGTCGACGTCCTGCTGCAGTGGCAGACGATCAAGGAACGGCCGATCGCCGGCGTCATGCACGCGTTCGTGTTCTGGGGCTTCGTCGCCTTCGCCGGCTACACGCTCACCGAATTTCTCTCTGGCCTCGGCCTCGCCGATTTCACGCACGGCGCCTGGTTTCACGCGTATCGCCTGGCGCTGACGCCGTTCGCGATCGCGGTGCTGCTCGGGATCACGTATCTCCTCATCCGCCGCGCCTTGGTACGCCCGGTGGCGCTCGGTACGAAGGTCTCGGCGGAGTCGATCGTCATCGCGCTGTTGATCGCGACGCTGATGATCACGTTTCTGCTCACGTTCCGGCTGGACGAGGGCACCGTCGCGGCGCACGTGAACTGGTGGATGCACATGATCGTGATCCTCGGGTTCTTGGCGCTGATTCCGTCCTCGAAGCACATGCACCTGGTGCTGTCGCCGATCACCGTGTTCCTGAAGTCGACCGAACTGGGCAACCTGCCGAACCTGGATTTCGAGCGGGAACAGGTCGGGCTCGAGACCGTGAAGGATCTGGGCAGCAAGAGCGTGCTCGATGCGTTCACGTGCGTGGAGTGTGGCCGCTGCCAGGTCAACTGCCCGGCGTGGGCTGCGGGCAAGGCGCTCAACCCCAAGACCATCGTCCTGCAGACGCAGGAGGCGCTGCTCGCCGGAGCGCGCGAGCGCAAGCTCGGCGAGATTTACTCCGAGGAGGTGCTGTGGCAGTGCACGACCTGCGGCGCCTGCGAGAACCAGTGCCCGGTCGGCATCGAGCACCTGCCGATTCTGATCGGGTCGCGCCGCGGCCTCACCTCCAACGGCGACGCGCCGGAATATCTCGGCGCGATGTTCAACAACCTGGAGCGGCGCAGCAACATCTGGGGCCTGGGTTACGACCAGCGCAGCAAGTTCGTGACCTCGGCGGAGCTCGAAACCTTCGACCCGGCGAAACACGACGTGCTGGTGTGGCTCGGCTGCGCCGGGTCGTTCGACGCAGACTTCCAGAAGTCGCTGCGGTCGATGTTTGCCATCCTCCGCAGCTGCGGCATCAGGTTTGGCGTGCTGTCGAAGGAGAAGTGCAACGGCGATCCGGCCAAGCGCACCGGCAACGAGTACATGTTTCAGGAACTGGCGAACGCCAACATCGCTGATCTCGAGGCCGCCGGCCCCAAGACGATTCTGACGTCGTGTCCGCACTGCGTGAAGACGCTTGGCGACGACTACCGGAAGTTCGGCTATGAGGTGGAGGTCGTGCACTCGTCGGTCTACATCGAAGCGCTGACCCGCGACGCTGTGCCCGGCGCGACGGCTGCGGTCGGGCGATCGGGTGGGCGGGACAAGGTGACGTTTCACGATCCCTGCTATCTCGGACGCTACGCCGGCAAGGTCGACGAGCCGCGCGCGCTGCTCGAGCGTTTCGGCGCCGACATCAGCGAAGTCGAGCGCAACCGCGACAACCCGTACTGCTGCGGCGCCGGCGGCGGGCTGCTGTTCAACGACAAGGAAGAGGAGCAGGGCACGCGCATCAGCGACGTGCGGTTCAAGCAGCTCCAGGCCACCGGCGCCAACACGGTCGTGACCGCCTGTCCGTTCTGCTCGATCATGCTGAAAGGCGCCGGCGCGAGCGCGCAGTCGGACACGCAGTTCGTGGACCTCATGACCTACGTGAACGGAAAGCTGCAACCACGGACGTGAGATGAGCGCCGCCGGTTCCTGGCGCGCATCCCGATCGAAGCGCCTGCAGGCTCGACTGATCGCGTCGGCTGGCTATCCGATCGTGGCCGCGCTCGGATCGACGTTCCGGTGGCGCGCCGACGGCGCCGAGCACTACCAGCACGTGATCGACGGCGGCCGGCAGCCGATCATGGCGTTCTGGCACGGCCGCATTCTTCCCGCCACTGTCTACTTCCGGAAGCGCGGCATCGTGGTCATCACCAGCGAGAATTTCGACGGCGAGTGGATCGCCGGCATCATCCAGCGCTTCGGTTACGGAACCGCCCGCGGATCGACCTCGCGGGGAGCCGTGAAGGCGCTGGTGCGCCTGAAACACGATATGGCCGCGGGGAAGCCGGCGGCCTTCACCCTCGACGGCCCGCGCGGTCCGGCAGAGGTCGCGCAGCCGGGCGCGGTGTGGCTCGCCAGGACGACCGGCAACCCGATTGTTCCGTTCCATATCGAGTCGAATCGCTACTGGACCGCCAGCAGCTGGGACCACACGCAGATTCCCAAGCCCTGGTCCACGGTCGCGATCGCGATTGGGGCGCCGATGACTATCGCCAGGAATGCGGACGAGCTGGCGCTCGAGGCGGGTCGGCTCGAATTGGAAGCCCGGCTGCGAATGCTCCGGGCGCGCGCCTTGTCGATGCTCTGACACTCATGAGAGTTACGACCAGGCACGGAGCGCGTTCAGCGTCCGCTCGAGCGATTCGCGCGCCACGCCATTGACTATCGGGCCCGCAATCGGACGCAGCAGCATCGGCACCGAGCGGCTGAGCGAGATCGACTCGCATTCCGCGATGACGCCGCCCGCCGCCTGCTCGTAGCGCCAATAGGCATTGAGCCGCCACAGGAAGCCATGATCGTCGCCGGGTGCGTACTCGCTTTCGCCCGGCTCACCCGGATTGCGTACCTCCGCGATCCGCGTCGCGACGCTGGTGCTGACGGCCCGCGTCGAGCTCAGGCGCTCGAAATGCACGTCGTGCTCGGTGTTGTAGACCACCGTCACAATCTTGCGGCGCTGGAGCCGCAGGAACACATGCATCTCGTCTCGCCCGCGCCTGAGGACCGTTGCACCAAGCACGTCCTCATTGATCGGTGGCGCCGCTTCGAGACGCTGCAACAGCTGAGCGACGGTGACATTCGGCACCAACACGGCCCCGCGCCAGCGATGCACCATCGCCCCCGGCACCTCGATTGTCTGTCCGGTGGCGAACGGCGAGTCCAACGACTCGACCACGACCTCACCGGCGAGCACGGCACGGCGGTCGGCCGACGCGCGAGGGCCGACGTCCATCGCGAGAAAGCGACCGCCCGTCGTCGACTGGAGCGCGTTCGCACGCTCGCGTTCGACTGCGGAGATATAGCGATTCCAGGCATCTCCAGACGCCGGTGACCCCTGGGCCACGGCCTGCGATCCGCAGATCAGGCTCAGAACCGCAGCCATGATGGCTGGTCCGAGGCCGTTGGCGACGAGGGGACACGCGGCGGGATCCACGGTCAATGGCTGCTCTCCATCAGGTAGTGCGTCAAATCTCGCAAAGACCGCTCAATGCCGCCGATGAGCCGCATTTCCCGCGGTTGGCGCATACCTGGGCGAGGTGACGCGGATGTCTGTCGATGCTCAACCCTGTGTTTCCGGTTCGTTCCGGCCCGCCATTCGTCTTCAGGACAGCCTGCTCGCGCGGGCGGAAGAACGCACATTGATATGGCTCGCGCGGCGCCTGCCGCGCCGGGTCGGTTCAGATCACCTGACGATGCTCGCCCTGGCTGCGATGCTCGGGGCCGGGCTGTCGTTCTGGCTCGCGGCCTCGTCCCGCGTCGCGCTGGCACTCGTCGTCGCCTGCTTGATCGGCAACTGGTTCGGCGACAGCCTGGATGGCACCCTGGCGCGCGTCCGCGATCAGCAGCGCCCGCGTTATGGCTACTACGTCGATCACGCAATCGACGTCGTGGGCACCCTGTTCCTGTTCGGTGGCATGGCGCTTTCCGGTTTCATGACCGCAGCGGTGGCCGCCACGCTGCTCATCGCGTACTACCTGGTGTCACTGGAGGTCTATCTGGCGACGACGAGCCTCGGCACGTTCCGAATGAGCTTCTTCAAAGTGGGCCCAACCGAGCTCCGCATTGGGCTCGCGCTCGGCGCGATCGCCTTGTTCTGGTCGCCGATGCCAATCGTCTTCGGACGTCGCATGCTGCTGTTCGACCTCGGCGGCATCATCGCCACCATTGGCCTCGGCATCACATTCGTCGTCTCCCTGATCCGAAACGCGAGCGCGCTCTACGCGATGGAACCGCTACCAGGCAATCGGCTTTCGATCGCTGAAGAAACCCCCGGTCGGGCCCTTCGCTCCGAGGGTGGCCAGCCACACGATGGTGTCCGCGCCTTGCTGCACTGACTTCGGTGCGCCGGGGCCGCCCATGTCGGTCCGCACCCAGCCGGGGCAGGCGCTGTTGACGAGCACTCCGGTCCCGCGGGTCGCCGCTGCCAGCTGGCGCGTGAAGGCATTCAACGCCGTCTTCGACATGGAGTAGGCGGGCGCGTAGGTGCTCATCGACGTCAGCTGTCCGGCTTCCGACGACACGTTGACGATCCGGCCGTAGCCTCGCGACACCATGCCGGGCACGAACGTCTGACTGAGGACGACTGCCGCGAACAGGTTCGTCTCGAATGTCTGCCGGAGATCGTCGGCCGGCAGGGCGAGGATGTGTCTGCCTTCGTCAAGGAGTATGGCGGCGTTGTTGACCAGGGCATCGACGTGATCGCCGCGCGCCGCCAGCTCGTTCGCCAGAGCCTGGATGCTGGCCGCCTGGGTGACGTCCAGCCGCGCCGCGACGACGGCGCCGGCATCACGAAGGCGGCTCGCCTCGAGCTCAGCCTGCGACCGGTCACGAGCGGTTAGAATGACTCTATGCCCGGCCGCCGCCAGTTGCCGGCAGACCTCGAGTCCGATGCCACGATTGGCTCCCGTGATGAGCGCGACACCGGTGCTGTTCACTATTTGGATGTTAGACGTTCTCAATCCCTCAATCTACTTACTCTGAACTCTGAACTCTGAACTCTGAACTCTGAACTCTGAATCTGCATTCTGCAATCTGCAATCTGAACTCTGCAATCTGAACTCTGCAATGTCTGTGATCCTCATCCACTCCGATCGCTTCGTCGAACACCAGACGCCGCCCGGCCATCCCGAGCGACCCGAACGTGCCGAGGTGATGGACGCCGTGGCCGCGCGCTGGCGGGAACGGGGTACCGAGATCGTTGCGCCGCGGGCCGCCACCACCGAGCAGCTCGCCCGTGTTCACGATCGTGCCTACCTCGCCCGGATTGCCGCGACGTCGCTGAAGTCTCAGCAACTCGATCCCGACACCTACACCTCGCCCGAATCGCACGAGGTCGCCCTGCTGGCGGCGGGCGCCGCGATCGATGCGGTGGAGCGCGTGATGGCGGGATCGCAGCGGGCCGCCGTCGCGATGGTCCGCCCTCCTGGCCATCACGCCGAGCGCGATCGCGCGATGGGATTCTGTCTGTTCAACAACGTCGCCGTCGCCGCGGCTCATGCGCGCGCGCAGGGCGCCGCGAAGGTGGCGATTGTCGACTACGACGTCCATCACGGCAACGGCACGCAGCACATTTTCGAGACCGATCCGCACGTCCTCTATATCTCGACGCACCAGTTTCCCTACTATCCCGGCACCGGCGCCGTGGATGAGGTGGGGCGGGAGGCCGGGCGCGGTTTTACGGTCAACGTGCCGCTGGAAGTCGGCGCGGTCGACGAGGACTATCAGATCGTATTCTCGGACGTGGTGGTGCCGGTGCTCAGGCAGTTCGAGCCAGACCTGATCATCGTGTCGGCCGGCTTCGACGCCCATCAGCGCGATCCGCTCGCCGGCATGCGGCTCTCGACCGCTGCGTTCGAGGCGATGACGCTGGAGCTTGGCGCGGTCGCGGAGGAGTGCTGCCGCGGACGCATCGTCTCGGTGACCGAAGGCGGCTACGATCTCCAGGCCCTCGCCGCCTCTCTGGACGCGGTCATCGGCGCGCACGCGGCAGGGGGGTCGCCGGCGCCCTGGCCGGCCAGCGGCATCGCGCCGTCGCGCGGCACTGCAACCCTGACGCAGGTGCGAGCTCGACTCACACCGTTCTGGACCGTCTGAATCGACCATCGCCATGTTGGTCGGAATCACGCAGCGACGCCTCGGCCGCGGCCTCAGAATTCTGGAAGAGGTGACGCCGTGCCGCCACACGGCTGCGGTGAAGGAGAGGAATTGACCGGAAGTATTCTTGGGTCAGGCGGGACGTTCTCTCGAGGAAAGGCATACATGAAGGCGCTTCTCAATGCAGTACTGCTGTTCACGATGACGTCGGGGGCCGCGCAGGCACAAACCAATGCAGGGACGCTGAAGCCCGAGCCAGACCTGCCGTTCACGATGACGCAGGTCGCCACGTTCAATCGCCCCTGGCGCATCGCCTTCCTGCCTGATGCGCGGATGCTCATCACCGAAAAAGTCGGCGCGCTGTGGCTGGTCACGCCTCAGGGTGCGAAGACACCGATCGCGAATGTTCCGGCGGTCCTGTTTCAGGGGCAGGGCGGCATGCTCGGCGTCTTCCTCTCACCGCACTACGCCACCGACCATAACCTCTACCTGACATATTCGGAGCCGGGCGAAGGCGGGTCGAGCCTGGCCATGGCGCGGGCGCGGCTGTCCATTGGCGAAGGCACGGCGAGCCTGGACGGATTGCAGGTGCTCTGGCGCGAGATGCCGAAGGGCAGGGGTGGACAGTTCGGGGCGCAGATCGCCTTTTCGCCCGACGGACATTATCTGTTCCTGACGGTCGGCGACCGCCAGCGCATGACGCCGGCGCAGGATCCGAATCAGGAGCTCGGCAAGATCCTCCGCCTGACGCTCGACGGCAAGCCGGCACCCGGCAATCCGATGGCAGGCAAGACCGGCGCGGCGAGTGTGCCGCTGATCGATCCGCCGCGCGACACGGAACGAGCGAAGACGGCGCCCGTGGTCAGCGTCTACACTTTCCCGTCGCCGAACCTGGCGCCGGCCGAGACCTGGAGCAGTGGTCACCGCACGCCGTACGGCCTGGCCTTCGCGCCCGACGGCCGGCTGTGGGAGCTCGAACACGGCCCTCGGGGCGGCGACGAACTGAACCTCATCGAACCGGGCAGGAATTACGGCTGGCCGCTCGTGTCGTACGCGACCAATTACAACGGCGTGCCGATTCCGAGTCCTGATACCCGTGCGGACCTGACCAAGCCGGTCATCTACTGGACGCCGGTGATCGCGCCGGGCAACTTCATCTTCTACAAGGGTGCGATGTTTCCGCAGTGGAAGGGGTCAGCGCTCATCAGCGGGATCGCGACACGAACGCTGAGCCGCGTCACCTTCGACGGCAAGGGCGGCGCCACCCCGGCCGAACGTTGGAGTGTCGGCCACCCGATCCGTGACGTCGAAGAGGCAGCGGATGGCGCGCTGTGGCTGCTCGAGGACTCGCCCAGCGGTGGGCTGTTCCGCGTCACACCGAAGTAGGCGCCGCGGAAGGTCGGCGTGGAGAGAAAGCCGCCGGTTTTTTCTTCAGGAAGCGATCGCCGAGCTAGCGGATCACGCCCTTCCGGACCGCACAGGCGATTGCCATCACGGTGGCGGCGGTTGTCTTGTCGACGGCCATCAGGTTGTCGCCTGCCGAGCAATCAGCCTCTTCGTGAGCGTCATCCCACCGTCAATGTGCTGGCGCTGTCGTTCCTGCGCTCGCACAGTCTCGCGCACCCTCCTTGCCAACCGGATTCTCGTTCGGAACTAGAATAAGTAGTCGCTTGATGGCCGACTACAAACCCCAGGAATTAGACAAGAAGTGGCAGGCGCACTGGACCTCGTCCAATGCGTTCGAGGTCGAGGTCGATCCGGCGCGGCCAAAGTACCTACTGCCTCGAGATGTTCGCCTACCCGTCGGGCCATGCCCACGTCGGCCACGTCCGCAACTACATCATCGGCGACGTGATGGCGCGCACCAAGCGCATGCGCGGTTGCAACGTCCTGCATCCCTTCGGCTGGGATGCGTTCGGGCTGCCGGCGGAGAACGCCGCGATCAACACCGGTACCCACCCCGAGACCTCGACGCTGGCCAACATCGCCCACATGAAAGGACAGCTGCAGCGGCTCGGCATCAGCTATGCCTGGGCGCGGGAAATTGCAACCTGCCTACCCGAATACTACAAGTTCAACCAGTGGATCTTCCTGAAGATGCTCGAGCGCGGGCTCGCGTATCGCAAGCGATCGACGGTCAACTGGTGCCCGGTCGACAACACCGTGCTGGCCAACGAGCAGGTCATCGACGGCGCCTGCTGGCGGTGCGGATCGATCGTCGAGCCGCGCGAGCTCGAACAGTGGTTTTTCCGCATCACCGAATACGCCGACGAGCTGCTCGCCGGGCTCGACACGCTGACCGACTGGCCGGAGAAGGTCATCCTGATGCAGCGCAACTGGATCGGGCGCTCCGAGGGGGCCCGGGTCAGCTTTGCGCTGGCCGGCACGCCCGATCAGACGCTGGACGTGTTCACCACCCGCATCGACACCATTTTCGGCGCGACCTTCATCGTGCTGGCTCCTGAGCATCCGCTGGTCGAGCAGTTCGCCGCCACGTCCGCGGACCCGGCCGAATTCCGCGCCAGGGCGCAGGCGTTCCGATCGCAGGAGCGCGACGTCCGCATGGGCGGCAAGGAGGGGTTCGACACCGGTCGCCAGGCCATCAATCCCTTCACCGCCAAGCCGGTGCCGATCTGGGTGGCGAATTTCGTGCTCTGGGGCTACGGCACCGGTGCAGTGATGGGGGTGCCCGGCCACGACGAGCGCGATTTCGAGTTCGCCAAAACCTATCATTTGCCCATCGTCGTCGTCGTGCAGCGCGAAGGGCAGCCGCTGTCGGCCGAGACCATGACCGAGGCGCATGCCGGCGAGGGCTCGCTGGTCAATTCGGGCGACTACAACGGCATCGCGTGGGAAGAGGCCAATCGCCGGATGACCGCCGACGCACGGGCGCGCGGCTTCGGCGAGGCCACGGTCCAGTATCGCCTCAAGGACTGGGGCATCTCACGCCAGCGCTACTGGGGTACGCCGATTCCGGTCGTGCACTGCGCCAAGGACGGCGTGGTGGCGGTGCCATACACAGACCTGCCCGTCAGGCTTCCGGAGATTACGACGCTCACCGGCCGAGGCGACTCGCCGCTGGCGCAGGTGACTGAATGGGTCAACGTGACGTGCCCGACCTGCGGCGGTCCCGCCAGGCGCGAGACCGACACGATGGACACGTTTGTCGACTCGTCGTGGTACTTCCTCCGCTTCTGCGACCCGAAGAATGACGAGCTGCCGTTCGATCCGGCGGATGCGGCGTACTGGATGCCGGTCGACTTCTACAGCGGTGGTGTCGAGCATGCGATCCTGCACCTGCTGTACTCGCGCTTTTTCACGCGCGTGCTCCGCGATGTCGGGCTGGTCAACTTCGACGAGCCGTTCAAGCGGTTGTTGACGCAGGGCATGGTGCTCAAGAGCGGCGCCGTGATGTCGAAGTCCAAGGGTAATGTCGTGGATCCCGACGACATGCTCCAGAAGTACGGTGCCGATGCCCTGCGCCTCTACGTCATGTTCGTGGCGCCGCCCGAAAAGGAAGTGGAGTGGAGCGATGCCGGGCTCGAGGGCAGTTTCCGCTTCCTGATGCGGGTCTGGCGCCTGGTCGATCACTGGTGCGAGACCATCGGCGGCGACGGCATCCCCGCGTGCGGAGACGATTGCACCGAGGCCGAGCGCGCGCTGCGGCGCAAGACGCACGAGACCATCCGGCGCGTCACCGGCGACGTCGAAGATCGGATGCACTTGAACACGGCCGTTTCGTCGCTGATGGAGCTCGTCAACGAGCTCTATGCCTTCAGCGAGGGCACGGCGCATGGCGCGCCGTCGCGGGCCGAACCCCAGCCGGGACGGGTCGAGCGTGCACAGACCGTCGCCGCATTGCGCGAGGCGATCGACGCGCTGGTGGTGATGATCTCGCCGTTCGCACCGCATACGGCCGAGGAACTGTGGGAGAAGCTCGGTCACGTCGGCGGGCTCGCCCGGGCGGTGTGGCCGTCGTTCGATCCCGATGTCGCTAAGGCGGCCGAGATCGTCGTGCCGATTCAGGTGAACGGCAAGCTTCGCGCCCGCATCACCGCGCCAGCCGGTGCATCGGAGGATCAGCTGCGCGATCTCGCGATCGCCGACGCCGCTGTCCGCGTCCACACCGACGGCAAGACGATCCGCAAGGTGGTCGTCGCGAAGGGGCCGCTCGTCAGCATCGTGGTCGCGTAGCCACCGTGACTCAACGTAGCGGACACAAAGGTAGGCCCGGGTGAAAGACGCTGGATCCGTCGGCCGAGCGTTCCTCTGTGTCCTTGGTGTCCTTGGTGTCGTCGCGACGTCCGGATGCGGATACTCACTCGCCGGCCGCGGCTCCTTCCTCCCGGCCTACATCAGGACGATCGGCATCCCGACGTTTGCCAACCACACCGTCGTCTTCAACCTGGAGACGATGGTGACCCAGAAGGTTCGGTCGGAGTTCATCGGCCGCGGCAAGTATCAGATCCTGCCAGAGGCGACCGGGATCGACGCGCTGCTGATCGGCGAGGTCACCGCGGTCAGCATCCAGCCGGCGAGCTTCAGCACGCAGCAACTGGCGTCGCGCTACGCGATTACGATGACCGCCAGGATCGAGCTGCGCGACATGCGCGAAAACAAGGTGCTGTGGGAGAATCCGAGCGTGATGTTCCGTCAGGAGTACGACGCCACCGGTGGCCGCACCGTGCTCGATCCGGCAGCCTTCTTTCAGCAGGACACCAACGCCCTCGAGCGCATGAGCACGGAGTTCGCGCGCACGATCGTGAGCGCGATTCTCGAAGCCTTCTGATTGGCCAGCTTCACTCCGTCCGCCGTCCGCAAGCAGATTCAAACCGGCACCCCCGAGCCGATCTATCTCATCCTCGGCGAGGACGACGTCGAGAAGGCGGCGCTGGCATCCGAGTTCGCCGAACTGGTGGACGAAGGGCTCCGCGCCTTCAATGTCGACCGCATCCACGCCGGCGATCTGACCACCGGTGAGCGGCTCGCCGACGGCGTCGCCGGCATCGTCGCCGCCGTGCGCACGCTGCCGATGATGGTGCCGCGCCGAATCGTCACCGTGCTTCAGGCCGAGGCGCTGCTGGCGCCCAAGCGTGAGAGCGAGGGGGCGACCCGCGCGCTCGAGCAGCTCGAGGAGCTCATCAAGCGTCCAGAGCCGCAGACGACGCTGGTGCTTGTCGCCAACGGCATCGACAAGCGCGGCAGGATGTTCAAGCTGCTGCAGAAACAGGCGGCGATCGTCGAATGCGGCGCGCTCGAGGATCTTGCCGATGCTGAGCGCTGGATCCGCACCCGCGTGGCCGCCGCCAGCACCGCGATCGAGCCGGCCGCGGCGCGGCTCGTGGCGCAGCGCGCGGGCCTCGACGTGCGCCGCCTGCGCGCGGACGTCGACCGCCTGCTGCTGTACACCCTGGGACAGAAGCAGATTACTGTCGACGATGTGCGCGAAGTGGTGGGCCCGGCCGCGCTGCAGGACGACTGGGCGATGACCAACGCCATCGAGGCCGGCCAGGCGGCCGAGGCGCTGCGTCAGCTGGCGATGATGTTCGACGCCGGCGCGCCGGCAGAAAAGATCCTGGGTCAGCTCGCCTGGCTGGTGCGGGCGAAGTTTCCGGCACTCGCGCCGGGAGACGTACGGCCGGCGATCGAGTCGCTGTTCCGGACCGACCTGGATCTCAAGCGATCGGCGGGCGACCCGCGGGTGCTGCTCGAACGCCTGATCGTTGAATTGTGTGCCGGGAAGCGGATGGCGACGCGTCGCTGGTAGGTTTCGGGTAGCCGGGTTTTGGTCCGCCTGAAGAGACACGACGGAAGCCGCGGCCGCCTGACGGCGGGCACGACCGAAGCCGCGGGTGTCGGCGAACACCGAAGCCTCAAGGCGGCTACTGCGATGCTGCGTCCGCCTCACGGCGGACACCACCGAAGCCGCGCCCGTCTGACGCGGACCGGGCCGCGCTACGACGCGCTGCGGGCGAGACGGGTGGTGAGGCGCGACTTGTAGCGGCCGGCCGCGTTCCTGTGAATAATGCCCTTGCTGGCCATCTTGTCGATGAGCGAGATGGTCTGTTTCAGGCCGGCTTTCGCCCCCGTGAGGTCGTTGCCGTCGATGGCCGTGCGAATCGTCTTGAGGGCGGTGCGCAGACGTGAACGGAACTGGCGGTTGCGCTCGCGGTTCTTGAGACTCTGTCGATGCGCTTTCAGCGCGGATTCGTGCGATGCCACGTGATCTTTAACCTCCGGAAACCCCTAATCTTAGCACAATGGCCCTTTCAGTCGAGCGCTTCGGCCGCACCTATGCGACCGCCACGGGCAGCGTCAGCGCCGTGACGGATCTCTCCTTCACGGTCGCGGCCGGCGAAATTGTCGGCCTGATCGGTCCCAACGGCGCCGGCAAGACAACGACGCTGCGGTCGCTGGCCGGCATTCTTCGGCCGACCTCCGGCCGCGTCCGCATCGACGGCCACGACATCATCGAACAGCCGCTTGACGCCAAACGCTGTCTCGCGTTCATGCCCGACGAGCCGCACCTGTTCGAATATCTGACCGTCGCCGAACACTTGCGTCTCGTGGCCCGCCTCTACGCCGTCGAGGACGTCGACGCGCGGGCGGCCACGCTGATCGAGGAACTACAGTTGGCCGGCAAGGAACGGTCGCTGCCGGGCGAACTGTCGCGCGGGATGCGCCAGAAAGTCGTGATCGCGTGCGGCCTCGTCCGCAATGCCACCACGCTGCTGTTCGACGAGCCGTTGACCGGTCTCGATCCGATCGGCATCCGCCGCATGCGCAACACGATTGTGGCGCGCGCCCGCGGCGGCGCGGCGATTCTGCTCTCGTCGCATCTCCTGCACCTGGTTGAAGAGGTCTGTTCGCGGGTGATCATCATGGATCGCGGGCAGAAGGTCGCCGACGGCACGTTCGCCGAGCTCGCGTCGCGCGCCGACCTGGCGACGGCAGGCTCGAAGCTGGAGCAGATCTTCCTGCGCGTCACGGGGCACGATGCACATGGCTCGTCGACCTGACGTGTTGGCGGATCCGCGAGTCGATTTGCCGCGTTCCTTGGTGTGGCTGCGGCCCCGTTGGTCTCATGCTTAGGGCGAGCCTCTACATCCTTCTGTGCAGCTTCCGCAACCGGCTGCGCGTCCGCCTGCAGCGCCTCAAGCAGCCGCGTTATTTCGTCGGCGCGATCGCGGGCGCCGCCTACCTGTATTTCAGTTTCTTCGCGCGCTTCCGCGTATCGCGTGCGGGCGCTGGCCGGCGCCAGGGGCGGCCGTCCCGATTGCCGGCGGCGCTGACCGCAGTGTTGGCGTTGGCCCCCGCGTTGGGCGGCCTGGCGCTCATGGTCATCGCGCTGCTGGCGTGGCTGTTCCCGGTCAACAGCGGCCTGCTGGAATTCTCCGACGCGGAGCTGCAGTTTCTGCTGCCCGCGCCGGTCTCACGACGCCAGCTGCTGGTGCACCGGTTGCTGCGGTCCCAGCTCGGGATGCTGTTCAGCGCGGTGATCGTCGGTCTCGTGTCTCCAACGGCATTCGGATTCTCGCGGCTGCGCATTGCGGTCGCCGCCTGGCTCCTGTTCGTCACCGCCAAGCTGTACTTCACCGGTGTGACGCTGTCACGGGCACGACTCGGCGCCGGCAGAACGCGGATACGAGGCCTGGCGTGGCTGCCGCTCGGAGTGGTGGGTGTCGCGCTGGCAATTGTGGCCGGAACCATCGGCTTCGACTGGCGCCGCACGCCACCGGGCGATGCCATGGACGCCCTGCTCATCCTGGGCGGTGTGGCGCATCACCGGTTGGGCCGTCTGGTCCTGCTGCCGTTCATGGCGCTGGCGCAGCCGTTGTTTGCCGAATGGCCGCAGCCATATCTGATTGGCATCGCCGGTTCCGTGGTGGTCATGCTCTTCGTGGCGATGTGGGTGGTTCTGAGCGACGACGCCTTCCAGGACGCGGTCAGCGACATCGCCGAGCGGCGCGGCCAGGAGCCGACCAACGCGGGCGCCGGCACCTACAAGGTCCGATCGGCCGGCTGGGCGCTGGCGCCGCTCGGGCGTCCGGAAACGGCGTTCGCCTGGAAGGCCGCGCTGCAAACGCTTCGCAGCGTCGACCGTCGCAGCCTGGTGCGGGTGATCGCGATTGTGATTGCTCTGACCGTGGTCGCGGCGTCGTTGGGACGCGCCAATGGACTGGCCTCGTTGCTCGGGGCGTTCGCGCTGGCGGGTACGGCCTTCGCGATTCTACTGGCGCCTCAGGTCCTGCGCATCGATATGCGTCAGGACCTGGCGCACCTGGAGCTACTGAAGACGTGGCCGGTGAAAGCATCGGCCGTCCTGCGCGGCGAGCTGCTCTGGCCGGGCGTGGTCATCACCGCCGCCGCGTGGGCGATGCTCGCGATCGCGACCTCTCTGTCGGGGACGATTCTCACGCAGGTGAGCGCAGGCCTGCGGCTGAGCGGCGGAGCGGCGATCGCGATCCTCGCGCCCGCGCTGGTGTTCGCGCAGCTGACCATTCACAACCTCGTCGCGCTGATCTTTCCGGCCTGGGTGCCGCTCGGCCATCAACGGCCGCGGGGGCTCGATGCGATGGGGCAGCGGCTCATCATGCTTGGCGGAACCTGGCTGCTGCTGATTCTCAGCCTCCTTCCTGGCGCGATGGCCGGCGCCGTGGTCTGGTTCGCGCTGCATCGCTTGGCCGGGGATGCGGCGCTGGTGCCGGCCGCGATCGTCTGCACGATGATGACTGGGGTCGAGGTGCTGCTGGCGACCGAGGTGATGGGGCCGGCCTATGACAGGTTGGATGTGCTGGCGGTCGAACGAGTGGAATAGGTAGGAGATTAGTCGATAGTCGTTAGTCGTTAGTCGCGAGCGATGGTTTCGAAGGGTCCGGTCGTGGGTTTCCTGTCCGTGTAGCGCACGATTTCGCGTCCGTCGGCAGTCGTTTCGGTGACCTTGTAGATCGAGTGGTCGCGCCGCGTGACCGGGCGAGCCGCGATCCGGTTGATTTGCGCGACGTAGCTCTGGGTCTCGCGGTACGGCGGGACGGTCTGGCCGTGTTTGTCCACCGCACCAGGGCCGGCATTGTAGGCGGCGAGCGCCAACTCCTCGTTGTCCTGATACCGATCGAGCAACTCGCGCAGGTAGGCCACGCCGGCCCGGACGTTTTCGCTCGGGTTGTACGCGTTCCTCACGCCATATTGTCTCGCGGTGGCCGGCATCAACTGCATCAGCCCCATCGCTCCCTTCGGCGACCGCGCGTACGGGTTGAAGCCGGACTCCACCTGCATCACCGCGCGAACCAGGTCCGGGCGGACGCCGCGCAGCCTGCTGTGCTCGCTGATCAGGTCGTCGTAGGCTCGCGGTCGTTCGGCCACGGCCGCTCTGGTGGTCCGGACTCCCTCCGCCCTCGGAACCGTGTACGACGGCAACTGCGCCGCCGCCGCTCCGGGACGTTTGTTGGAGAGGACCAGATTGCCATTCCCGTCGCGCCACGAATAGATCTGCGCGCGGGCCGGGGCTGCCGCTCCGAGGCACACGGCGATCGTCAAGTAACACAAGGCTTTAGGCCTCGTCATCGCCGCGCGGACTGACAGACGGAAACGGCTCAGAACACTGACACCCCTGGCTGAGGTGAGAACAGCCAAGGAAGTTATCGGAGCGAGGGTGGCGGAAGACTAGGGGAGGTGCTGGGAAAGGATTCTGGCGAGGACCGATTCGCTGGCTTTGAGCATTTCTTCAATCTTTTCCGGTTGTCGTCCCCCCGCTTCGGCGAAATCGGGCCGGCCGCCGCCGCCGCCGCCCACAATGGGTGCAATCTCCTTCACCATCTGACCGGCCTTGACTCGTGGCGTCAGGTCGGGCGTCACTGCCACGACGACCTGCACCTTGCCATCGCTCTCGGATGCGATCACCACGACGCCGCTCTTGAGCCTGGCTTTGAGCGAATCGGCCAGGCCGCGCAGCGCGTCCTTGTCCATGCCGCTGACCCGCCGCCGCGCCAGCTTGACGCCGTTGATCTCCGTCGTGTCGTCGCCGCCGTCCGCCGCCGCACCGCCGCCCATCGCCAGCCGGGTCTTCAGCTGCGTCACTTCACGCGCCAGCCGCTTGCCCTCGGTCTGCAGCTTCTCAATCGCCTCTGCCGCCTGGACGTCGGTCACGTGCAGGGTTTCGACGATCGCGGCCAGCATCGCGCGCTGATGCTGAGCCCACGCGAGCGCGCCGGCGCCGGTCAGCGCCTCGATGCGCCGCGTGCCGGCGGCCACGCCGCTCTCGACGACGATAGCGAAGAAGCCGATGTCGCCGGTTGCGCCGACGTGCGTGCCGCCGCACAGCTCCAGGCTGAAGCCCGGCACGCTCACGACCCGGACCTTGTCGCCGTATTTTTCGCCGAACAGCGCCATGGCTCCCGCACTGATCGCTTCCAGCGTCGAGCGGACCTCGGTGGAGACAATCGTGTTGCGCGTGATCTGTTCGTTGACGCGGCGCTCGACGCGATCGATCTCCGCGCGTGTCATCGCCTGGAAATGCGCGAAGTCGAAGCGCAGTCGATCGGGGGTGACCAGCGATCCGGCCTGCTTGACGTGGGCGCCGAGCACCTCTCGAAGCGCCGCATGAAGCAGATGTGTCGCGGTGTGATTGCGTCGCGTCGAATCGCGCACGCCGGCATCGACCTCCGCGGTCACGAGGTCGCGCACGTGCAGCTGGCCCGCGGTCACGCGCACGCGATGCGCGCGCGGCAACCCGGTTCTGATGCGCGCGACGCCGTCGACGTCGGCCGAGGCGCCGGTCGCCTCATCGAGGATGCGGCCGGTGTCCGAGACCTGCCCGCCCGATTCGAGATAGAACGGCGTCCTGGCGAGGGCGACGTAGCCGGTCTGATTGGTGGCGAGGACCTCGACCGGCTGGCGGTGCTGGTCGAACAGCGCCAGCACCGGGACCCCGCCGACACGCGTCGCCGAGTAACCTTCGAAGAGATCGCCGCCGGCGCCGGTGAGCGCAGCGGCGACGGATTCGTCGCCGATCGCGAACTCTTCGCCCTTCCTGCCGCCAAACGCGCTGCCCGCCCGCGCCTTCTCGCGCTGGCCGGCCATCGACGCGTCGAACGCCGCCTTGTCGACCGTGACGCCCTGGGTCGCCGACGTGTCTTCGATGAAATCGTACGGGACGCCGAAGGTGTCGTAGAGCTGGAACGCCACCGCGCCGGGGAGCGTTCTCGATTTGGTCCCGAGCACCTTGGTGATCTCTGCTTCGAGGCGGGGCAGACCCTCGGTCAGCACCGCTTCGAACCGGTTCTCTTCGGCCAGCACGGTCCGCTCGATCACTTCCCGGTTGCGCCGGACTTCGGGATAGGCATCGCCCATCTCGCGCTCGAGCACCCGCACGAGGTCGTGCATGAACGGCGTGGTAAAGCCGAGGTGCTTGCCATGGCGCATCGCCCGACGCATGATCTTGCGCAGCACGTAGCCGCGCCATTCGTTGGACGGCGTGACCCCATCCGCGATCAGGAACGTGGTCGCGCGGATGTGATCGGCGACCACCCGGAGCGAGACGTCCGAGGGGCCCATGCCGGCGGTGTAGGAGTGATTCGACAGCCGCCCGATCTCGGTCAGCAGCGGCATGAACACGTCGGTATCGTAGTTCGAATCCTTCTGCTGCAGCACCGCCGTGATCCGCTCGAGGCCCATGCCCGTGTCGATGGAGGGCGCCGGCAGCGGCGTCAGGATGCCCTCGGCGCTGCGCTCGAACTCCATGAAGACGTTGTTCCAGATCTCAATCTCCGGATCGGCGCCGCTGCCGCCGCGCACGAAATAGATCTCCGAGCAGCGCCCGCACGGGCCGGTGTCGCCCATCTGCCAGAAGTTGTCGTCGGTGCCGAGTTCGAGGATGCGGTCCGCCGGAACCCCGAGCCCGCGCCAGATGTCGTACGCTTCGGCGTCGCGCGGAATCCCGTTCTCGCCCTTGAAGATCGACACCACCAGCTTGTCGGCCGGCATCTTCCACACGTCGGTCAGCAGCGCCCATGCGAAGGGCAGCGCCTCCTTCTTGAAGTAGTCGCCGAAGGAGAAGTTGCCCAGCATCTCGAAGAACGTGTGGTGGCGGTGTGATGGGCCGACGTTGTCGAGATCGTTGTGCTTGCCGCTGACGCGCATCACCTTCTGGGACGTCGCGGCGCGCGTGTAGTCGCGCCTCTCGCGGCCGAGAAAGAGATCCTTGAACTGGTTCATGCCGGCATTGGTGAAGAGCAAGGTCGGGTCGTCGCCGGGGACGAGAGGAGAGCTGGGCACCACGCGGTGACCATGCTGCTCGAAGTACTCGAGGAAGGAGGCCCGGATCTCGTTCGCGGTCATCGCGCCATTTTATCGGACTCGACCGTGGTGTCCATGCGCGGCTCGCTGACCGACAGCACAGGCATGGGTTTGGGGCTCCTGTAGGCGATCCATCTCGTTCATCGCGAGCGGCGTTTCGCGCGCAGCGCCTGCATCACGCGGTCGGATTCGAATCCCTGGCCGACGAGAAAGCGGAAGAGGCGCTGGAATTCCCGATCGTCGGCGATGGTGTCGCGGCCGCGCAGCCGCTTGCGCAGCGACGATTCGAGCAGCGCATCGCCGTCGAGATCCTGGAACACGGCGTCGAGTGCCTGGCGGGCGGTCTCTTTGGCGATACCGGCGCGTTCCAGCTGCATGCGCACCCGAATCCGGCCGCGCTTGCGGATGCCGGTCTCGGTGCGTGCGATCGCCTCGGCGACGCGCTGGTCGTCGATCGCCCGCTGATCGCGCAGCCGTGCCACCGCCTCGTCGATCTCCTCAGGCGTGTGGTCCCTCTGCGCCAGGCGCTGGCGCACCTGTCGCTCGGACAGCTCGCGGCGTCCCAGCATTTTCAACCCGTCGATGTACGCGGAAGGCATCTGTAGCGGCCCGTTCGACGCGGCGCGGCCTTGGCGCGGCAGTGATTTGGACATCACCTTCGCGCGACAGACCATCGAACACCTTCAGGAGCCGAAGCGTGAAATTTCCGGATGGCTCATCGCCGCCTTGGACATCTGGTCGCGGCTCATATCGGTGGTGGTCGAGATCCCCTGCACCTTCAGCTTGAACTCGTCGACGTTGCTCGCCCAGCGCAGCGCCTCCTCGAGTGACACCAGTCCCTGCTCGAACAGGCTGAAGATCGACTGGTCGAATGACTGCATCCCGTACTGCGACGTGCCGGCGGCGATGGCGCCGTGGATCATATGGGTCTTCTCCTTGTCGACGATGCAGTCGCGGATGAAGGGGGTGCTGATCAGCACTTCGACGGCTGGCGCGCGTCCCTTGCCGTCGAGCTTCGGCATCAGTCGCTGGGACACCACCGCCTTCAGCACGCTGGCGAGCTGGAGGCGGATCTGCTTCTGCTGATGCGGCGGAAACACCGAGATGATGCGGTTGATGGTCTCGGTCGCGTCGAGCGTGTGCAGCGTCGAAAAGACCAGATGGCCGGTTTCGGCGGCGAGCAGGCCGGTTTCGATGGTCTCGAAGTCGCGCATCTCGCCGACGAGAATCACGTCCGGGTCCTGCCGCAGGGCGCTGCGCAGCGCCTGCGCGAAGGAGCGGGTGTCCACCGCCACCTCGCGCTGGTTGACCATCGAGCGATTGTCGCGATGAAGGAACTCGATCGGATCCTCCACCGTCATGACGTGCGCCGAGCGGGTCTTGTTGATGTAGTCGATCATCGCCGCCAGCGTGGTGCTCTTGCCGCTGCCGGTGGTGCCGGTGACCAAAACCAGGCCGCGCTCTTCCTCGCAGATCGCCTTCAAGACCTGGGGCAGCCCGAGCTCGTCGATGGTGCGGATCTGCATCGGGATGACGCGCAGGACCAGGCCGACCGTGCCGCGCTGCTGGAAGATGTTGCAGCGGAAGCGGCCGAGGCCGGGGACGCTGTAGGCCAGATCGACTTCCTGCGACTCCTTGAACTTCTGCCGCTGCGTCGTCGACATCACCGCCGCCCCCATGGCGACGACGTCCTCGTGATCGAGCTTCTTGTCTTCGTTGGCGGGCGTCAGGGTGCCGCGCACGCGCATCATCGGATAGCTGCCAACCTTGAGGTGCAGGTCGGAGGCGCCGCTTTCAACGGCAATTTTCAGGAGATCGTTGACATGCATGTTTGTTGTTCGGGGGCTGGGCGCCGGGCACCAGGGGCTGACGTGTTGCTGTTCCGATCAGCGCCCCTACCTGGCTCCTGGTACCTCGCTCGGCTGCTGACACCTAGTGTCCCGTCTCCGTGATTCGCGACATAAGTCCCGTGGCGCGGCGCCCGGATCGCAAGGCGCGAAGAGCGAGCTTATTGGGCATAAGTGAGCGAGGAGCAACGCCGCGAGGCGGGATGCCCCGCCCGGGAATAATGTTGCGAATCACGGAGACGGGACACTAGCTCCTGGCTCCCGCGGTGGTTCGGGGCGAGCGCAGGGCAGCTTCGGACGGATAGACGTAGGTCAGCCAGCCGTGGGTGTCGGGCACCTCGCCGTTGATGACGTCGAAGAACGCCCGCTGCAGCGCCTGGGTCACCGGACCGCGACGCCCGGCGCCAATCTTCAGCTTGTCAATCGATCGCACCGGTGTGACTTCCGCCGCCGTCCCCACGAAGAAGACTTCGTCGGCAATGTAGAGCGCCTCGCGCGGGATGATCGATTCGGTCACCGTGTAACCGAGATCGCGCGCCAGTGTCATGACCGAGTCGCGGGTGATGCCGCCGAGGATCGACGAACCCAGCGGCGGTGTGTGGATACCGCCGTCGCGGACCATGAAGATATTCTGGCCGCTGCCTTCGCTGATGTTGCCCGACACGTCGAGCGCGATCCCCTCGGCGTAGCCGTCGGCGAGCGCTTCCATCTTGATCAGCGCCGAGTTGGCGTAGTTGGCGGCGCTCTTGGCCATCGCCGGCAGGGTGTTGGGCGCCATGCGCGACCAGGACGACACCTTCACGTCGACGCCCTCTTCGAGCGCCTCCTGACCGAGATAGGCGCCCCACTCCCACAGCAGAATGGCGGCGTCAACAGGGCAGCTGAGCGGGTTGACGCCCAGCGAATCGTAGCCGCGGTAGAGAATGGGCCGGATGTAACAGGCCTTCATCTCGTTGGCACGGATGGTGTCGAGGACCGCGGCGTTCCAGCCCGCCAGATCCAACGGGTGATCCATCCGGTAGATCCGGGCCGAGTGCTGCAGGCGGCGCATGTGCGCGTCGAGGCGGAAGCAGGCGGAGCCTTTGGGCGTGGCGTAGCAGCGGGCGCCTTCGAACACCGCGCTGCCGTAATGAATGACGTGGGTCGCGATGTGGACGTTTGCGTCTTTCCACTCGATCAGTGTGCCGTTCATCCAGATCTTGCCGGTGCCGGGAAATGCCATGACTGCTCCTGCTTCGATCTTAGCGTGTTCGCTGCGAAATTACGAAGAGGCCGCGGAGTTTCATGGCAGGATCATGCACTCCGATGACGACCGGCTTGACGCCGCCGGCCGCGTCGCCGCCTTGAAGCGGGCGCTCACTCCGGAAGGCCGAATCGCGCACGCAACTCGCGTCGTCCGGCCGCCATCACGCTGAGGGCGCGGCTATCCGCTTCTCGCACGACCCATTTCTTATGCAACGCTGCGGCTAACAGGGCGGCACCCAACGCGCTTCAGAGATAAGGCCGCTGCTCGCTCCAGTCCTACTGCTCGCGGCTCAGGATCGATCCCGATGCGCGCGCCAACTTTGCGATGGTCTCCTCTTTCCAGGTGACCACCAGCACGTCGCGGTAGGCTGGACGGGCCGGATCGATCAGCTCGATCGGAGTGACGCCGTGCGCGACCTTCGAGTCGTCCAGTAGCGCCGCGTCGAGGGGCGTCGCCAGCGTGAAGGCTCCGAGTTGGGCGCCGTCGAGACGATGGACGGTGGTGACGCCGCTGGCAATATTCTGTCGATCGATCAGCAGCACCATCACGTAGTCGACCCCGTCCCGGTGGATGCCTTCCGGAGTGGGGCGTCCTTGTTCACCGGCCTGAGCCGCGATCCGGAACTGGTGCAGCTCGATGTGCCAGTCGCGCGGTCCGGCCAGCTGCTCGAACAACCGGCGGGAACACGCCAGGATCGCGGTCATCGTCTCGCCGGATCCGATCGCGGTGTCGATCGGTTCGAACCAGCGGGCGATGCCGCCGTTCAAGCGGTTGTAGTCGCGACTCTGATAGTGCGGCTGGCGTGGTGCGCGGACGATCGCCGCCGCCGCTGCCGCCTCGTAGACGGCATGACGGCGGCGCCGGTAGCGGCCGCCGTCCGCCATGTAGCGATCGAGCTCGAGATCGTTCCAGCTCGCGGCGAACCCGCTCCAGTCTGCCAGCGTGCCGGCCTGCTGCAACAGCGCGCGCATGCCCTCTGCCTGCACGAAGGCATAACCGTCGCGCGCGATGGCACTGGTCAGGAGGTCGCTGTCGCCTGGGCCCACCGGCCCATAGTACGGCACACTGCGCGCCGCGTCCGGTCCAGAAACCGATTGGACTGTTGGTGCCGAGGCAAAGGGGTCGAGTGGGGCCGTCAGGGCGCTGCAGCCGCGGTCCAGCCGCGCTCGCTATTGCCCTTCGCCGCAGAATGGGCAGCGATCGGAGCGCGCGTGCAGCGGCTTGCGGCAGTGCCAGCAGAAGCGCGGCTGCGGGGCTTCGCGAGCCTTCAGGCGGAGATGGATGTCCTGGGCAACGTCGTCGCCGACCATCGCCGCGGCGGGCTCCTGCGTGGCCGATGCGGCGGCGCGGGGCGTGCGTCGCGACGGCGTCGACCGCGCCGCCAGAACATCGTCGAGCAGATCGCCGGCGCGCTGATAGCGCGCGTGGATCTCCGGCGCCATCGCCTTCAGCACGATGTCGTTGATCGACTTCGGAACTTTGGGGTTCTTCAGCCGGGGCGCCGTCAACAACTCGCCCTTCATCAATCGATCGAGATCGGCCGGCGTCGGCGTGTCGTACGGCAGCACGCCCGTCAACATCTGGTACATCGTTACGCCGAGCGAGTAGATGTCGGAGGCGAACATCGCCTTGCCCTGAAACTGCTCGGGCGCCATGTAGGGCGGGCTGCCGATGACGGTGGTCCCGTGCGCGGCGATCTCGAGGAAGCGCGAGGTCCCGAAGTCGGCGACCTTGAGCATGCCGCTGTCGGCGACCAGCACGTTGGACGGCCGCAGATCGCGGTGAATCACCCCCTGGCGGTGGGCGTGGTCGACGGCGTTGCTGATCTGGCACGTGTAGTCGAGCGCGCGCGCCACGTCGAGCGGTCCTTCGCGCGCGATGATGGTTTCGAGCGTCTCGCCCGGCACGAACTCCATCACGATGAAGAAGACGTTCTCCTGCTTTTCGGCGGTCAGGATGGTGACGATGTTCGGGTGATTGAGGCTGGCGAGAAGACGCGGCTCGCGCAGCAGTTCCCCGAAGTCGACGCCTTGCTTGTGCGGAACCTTGAGTGCGACCTTCTTGTCGATCCAGGTGTCCTCGGCGAGGTAGACCGTGCCGAATCCGCCGCTGCCAATTGTCGACAGGATCTTGTACTTGCCGATAATCTGCCCGCGAAAAAACATCTGGGCGCGCAGTATATCAGTCCGGCGCGATCGGGCCGGTCACCGGGCGTGACCAGCGTTCTTCGAGCACCGGATCGAACACCGCGCCGCTGCGGGAACCGGCCATCCTATAATCCGACCCCGCAGCCTCGTCAGATTTACAACCCGAGAGCCGAGCCGGTCATGTCGCGGCGAAGGCCACGTCTGCTGTGCCCCAGTCCGGAGACGTGCACGCGCAGCAGGTCTCGGCGGGGTAGGGGGCGCAGCACGCGGACACGGAGACGAACGGAACACGAGAGGCCCGTCTGCGCAGCCCGGGTCAGGGCAAGCGCGGCTCGTATAAGCCAGCGGCGAAAGCGAGCGCGGCGCAGCGGGAATCCGAGGGGACCGTAGTAGTGACGAGGCCCGCGACGAATAACGCGGGCGGAGCGAAGGGTCCCTGCGGGGGCAATGTCGGCCGCGCAAGGACGCGCGAGGGCATGACCGGCAAGACCGGTTCCAACCACCCCGGCGGACGCGAGTCGGTCGACAAAGTGCGCCAATTGCAACGCCGACTCTGGAGTGCGGCCAAGCGGCAACCGGGCCGACGCTTCCATGCATTGCTGGACCGCATCTACAGGCGTGACGTCCTGTGGGAAGCGTGGAAGCGAGTGAAGCAGAACCGCGGCGCGGCGGGCGTCGATGCGATGACGCTGGCCGTCGTCGAGCAACTGGGTGTCGAGGGCTTTCTCGAAGACCTCGGCACGCAATTGCGAGCGGGCACGTATCGACCCTCGGCGGTGAGGCGTCGATATATTCCGAAGGCAGACGGACGACAGCGGCCGTTGGGGATTCCGACGGTCCGAGACCGAGTGGCGCAGATGGCGGCGACGCTGGTGCTGGAGCCGATTTTCGAGGCGGACTTCCATCCGTGCTCGTACGGTTTCCGGCCGAAGCGGAATGCCACGCAGGCGTTAGAAACATTACGCACGCGGGGCGCGCGAGGCGGCAATCACGTCCTCGACGCCGACATTCGCGACTACTTCGGGCAGCATCGACCACGGCAAGCTGCTGACGCTGGTCGAAGCGGCGCATCTCGGACCGGCGGGTGCTGAAACTGATACGGCAGTGGCTCCAGGCGGGCGTGATGGAAGACGGGCGGGTCACCGCGACGGTCGCGGGGACGCCGCAAGGCGGCGTGATTTCGCCGTTGCTGTCGAACATCTACCTGCACGTGCTCGACACCGTGTGGACGCACCGGTACACGCATCTGGGCGTGCTGGTGCGCTACGCGGACGACTTCGTGGTCATGTGCGACACGAAGACGGCGTGCGAGCAGGCCGAGCAGCGCGTGCGAGAGATCTTCGCGCGACTCGGGCTGGAGCTGCACCCGGACAAAACGAGACAGGTCGACCTCTCGCGCGGGCGCGAGGGCTTCGACTTTCTCGGCTGTCACCTGCGCAAGCGCATGAGCGGACCACATCTGGGAGAAGCGACACCAACGGGTGTACTACCTCCAGCGCTGGCCCTCTCACCGCGCGATGCAACGGATTCGACAGCGCGTGAAGACGCTGCACGCCTCGCGCGCGTGTGTCATCGGGACCTGCGCGAGACCATCGCGCAGCTCAACCCGGTGCTCCGGGGCTGGGGCGCGTACTTCCGCACCGGCAATGCCGCCATCAAGTTTGGGCAGGTCGATGACTACGTCGCACTGGCGACTGAAGGGCTTGCTCCTCAATGCATCGGTTCCATGCTCCTGCCCTCGATCCCGGCGACGAGACGGTCGTCCTTCCGCGCGACGAAGCGGAGCATCTGACGCGAGTACTTCGCCTCGGTGTCGGCGACACGGTGGCGGTGTTCGACGGCCGCGGCCGCGAGTTCCTGGGCCGCGTCGCGAGTGCGATCCGCCGCGACGTGCGCGTGCAGATCGTGTCGCGTCTCGAACCAGCGGCGGAGTCCGCGGTCGCGCTGACCCTCGCCCAGGCGGTTCTCAAGGGCGACAAGATGGACGACGTGATCCGGGACGCCGTCATGCTCGGCGTCGCTGCGATGCAGCCGATCGTGACCAGGAGAAGCGAGACGACGGTCGCGGCTCTGCTGAAAGGCACCCGGGTCGAGCGCTGGCGACGGATCGCGCTCGCGTCGGCGAAGCAGTCGCGCCGCGCCGTGCTGCCCGAGATCCGGATGCCGCTGGCGCTGGAGACGGCGCTCGGCGAGCCGCCCGCGGCGCTCCGGGTGATGATGGTCGAGCCGGGAACCACGGCCAGCGTCGAGGCCATTGCCGTGCTGCGGAAGGCGCCGGTGCCCGCCGATGTCGTCATGTTCATCGGTCCCGAGGGGGGTTGGGCGGCAGAGGAGTGGAGCGCTGCGGAAAGGCACGGGGTGCGGTTGATGTCGCTGGGGCCGCGCACGCTGCGCGCCGATGCGGTGCCGATCGCCGCGATCAGCGTGCTGCAATTCATCTGGGACGGCGGGTAGGCCCCTACTTCAGGCTGACCGTGAAGTCCTTGGTCTTCACGTCACCCTCGCTGAGCGCGACGCGCACGGCGGCGGCGCGATGTTCGTCGAGGTAGGCCGGTTCGAACCACTCGCCCTGTTGTGACGGATCAACCGTCGCGACGTAATAGTCGCCCGGCGGCAGGCCGCGGATGCGGTATTTGCCGGTCTGATCGGGACGCGCCGTCATGATCTGGCGCGAGAATGGTCTCCAGAGCGTCGAATCGGTCGGGAAAGCGAGCACGGTGTACTCGGGCACCGGCGTGCCGTTTTCCGTGGTCAGCGTCCCGTTGATCTCGCTCTGCTTGTCGGTGAACACCAGGTTCACGTTCGCAATGTTGTCGCCGCTGCGCACCTGAAAGGGCGTATCGGTCACGTCGCGACCGCCAATGGTCACCGACTGCAGCAGCCAGGTGCGCGAGCCGTTGCTGGGACGAATCAGGTGCGCGCCAGCCGATACGCCGCTGATGGAGAAATGACCTTCCTTGTCCACGCGCGCGTTCGATTGCGGACCGAAATCCGACTGGTCGGTGGCGGGCGCAGTGATCCGGAACTGGGTGACGTCCGGCGCCGGCGAGCCACCAGGAAGGAACGACACGGTGCCGCTGATACTCGCCGCCTCGGCAAGCACCACCATGACATCCGGCAGATCGTCGCCGTTCACGCTGATCGGTAGCGCGGCGAACTGGGGCACTTCCGAATCGTCGCCGCGTGCCCGCAGGATGTAGCGTCCCGGCGCCACGTTGTTGATGGCGAACGCGCCATCCCACTGGATGCGCGCGCCGAAGTTCATACCGATCTGCCTGGCGCGGGCGCCGCCGGCTTCGGTCATGAGGTTGATGTTGCCGCTCGTCACCGGCGTGCCGTCCGGGTTCGAGACGACGCCACTGATGCGCGACACCCGCACGAGCTGCATGCCGAAGTTGATATCCAGGACTTCCTGGCTGAGGCCGACCGTAACTGCCTTGGCTTCGTTGATCGCAGGGACGCCGGGGTAATAAGTCGGTGCGTAGTTGATCTGCTCCTGATCCGGCGGCCCGCCCGCACCAGGGCCACCGCCGCGCCCGCCGCGGGCGCCGCCGAAACCACCCGGTCCGCGGAATTGTCCGAAGCCGGGACCGCCCCCGCGTGCGATGGCGTTGACATAGTACTCTCCAGGCATCAGGCCCCACACGCGGTACTGCCCCTTGTCGTCGGTCTGGCCGTTGCCGGCCGGCGTCAGGCGTCGCTCACCCTGCTGGTACTGATACCGCATGATGCGCACCATCACGCCTGGCATCGCATCGCCGTCTTCGTCGAGGACGCGTCCGCTGATCACGCTGCCGCGCGGAAGCTGGAATTCGATCCCCTTCAGCTGCTGGCCGTCGGCCAGCTGCAGCGGTGTGCCCGCCTGCAGCGGCCGGCGCTGCCCGTACGAGAGTGCCACGAACCCCGACTTCGAGACCGTCAGCGTGTAGCGGCCAGCAGGCAGCTCCGTGAAATCGAAGATGCCGCTGTCGTCGGTGAGCATGCCCCGTCCGCCTGGCAGTTCGGCGGCCGTCACAAATACGCGTGCCCGCTTCACCGGCCTGCCGTTGTCGGCTGCGAGCACCCGTCCCATGATCCGGCCGGCCGGCGGCGGAGGGGTGTCCTTGGTCTGCGCCGGCGTATCGCGTGCCGGTTGCTGCGTGCCGGTCTGTCCCGGACGAGGGCCCGGCTGCTGCGCAGCGGCGGCGATCGCCAGCGTCGCCACGAGAATCGAGAGCGAAGACAGGAGGCGAGCCATCACAGCCTATTAGACAGGAAGAGTACGTCCTCGGTTGGATGTCACAATTTTTTCACCGCGAAGGCCGCCCAGCCGTCCTCCTGACGTTCCCACAGGACGTCAAGGCCCGCGAACCGGCGGCGCACCTGCTCGCACTCGTCCGACTGGATTCCGCTGAGGATCAGCGCGCCTCCGGGCCGGACGGCTGCGAGCAGGACATCAGCGGATTGAATCAGCAGCGCGCCGGTGAGGTTCGCTGTCACCACGTCCGCAGTTGGCAGCGGCGGCGCCGACAGATCAACTGTTTCGAAGCCCACCTCCCGCACCTCCGGGTTGAGCGTGAGGTTGTCCCGTGCCGCTTGGATCGCGTCGGCGTCACAGTCGATGCCAAGCGCCCGTGCGGCTCCGAGGCGCGCGGCGGCGATGGCGAGGATGCCCGAGCCGGTACCGACGTCGAGCAGCGCCCGGCCGGTCAGATCGATGGTCTGCAGCGCAGCCAGGCACAGCCTGGTCGTCACATGGTGGCCGGTGCCGAAGCCCATGCTCGGCAGGATGACGATCCGGATGGCTGATCGCGGAGGGCTAAGGCCCAGGGGTTGAGGACCGAGGGCGATGGGTTGAGCGTCGCCGGCGATGGCTCGCGCGTGGGTTGCGATCGGCTCGGACTCGGCGGCGCGCGATGCCCACGGCGGTGCGACGGTGATGCGGCCGACGCTGATCGGCTGGAGGTGTTCCTGCGATCGGCGCGCCCAGTCTTCGTCGTCCACGTCGACCGCTGAGACGTCGAATTGCCGCGCCAGCGCCCGTTGCGCCTGGTCGCGTTCTGCGGTGTTGGGGAAAAAGATCCGGACCCATGCGTCGCGTTCCTCGACCGCGGTGGGGCCGAAGTCGTCGACGATCGCGAGCAGGACGTCGGCGGCACCGGTGCGCACGTCAATTGCGGGGTACTGTTTCATGCAGGATACGACGGCCACGAGGTCACGAAGGAAACCGACCGAACCCTCCGTCGTCTCTCTTATCCGAACATGTCCTTGACACGGTCGAACAGATTGCGTTCGTCCTGCTCGTCCTCGCCGCGCGCGCGCGGCTCGAACCTGTCCTTGGGCAGCGCCTTGGCGAGTTCCTCGATCAGCTTGCGCTGGTCCTTGGTCAGCTTGCGCGGCGTCTGCACTTGGACGGTGGCGAACAGATCACCGCGACCGCGGCCGTTGACGTCGGGCATCCCCTTGTGCTTCAGCCGCAGCGTCGTGCCGGTCTGCGTGCCTTCCGGCACCTTGACGGTCTCGTTGCCGTCGAGCGTCGGCACCTGGATCTCGCCGCCGAGCGCCACCGTCGTGAAATTCACGGGGATCTCACAGAACAGATTCATCCCGTCGCGCCGGAAGAACGGGTGCTCGTGCACGTGAACGACAACGTAGAGGTGCCCGGCCGGTCCGCCGGCCGATCCCGCCTCTCCTTCGCCGATCAGACGCAGCTGCTGGCCGGTGGCGATGCCGGGCGGGATCTTGACCGTGATCTTCCGGTCGCGGGCAACGCGGCCGGCGCCGCGGCAGTCGGGACACGGCTTGGTGATGATCTTGCCGGCGCCGCGGCACTGCGGGCAGGTGCGCGCCACGGTGAAAAACCCCTGCTGGTAGCGCACCTGGCCGTGGCCCTTGCACTGCGGGCAACTGCTGGTTGTCGATCCGGCCGCCGACCCTGAACCGCTGCAGCTCTCGCAGTTCTCCTGGCGCGGGATCTGGATCGAGGTCTCGGCACCTTTGGCCGACTCTTCGAACGAGATCTCGAGGTCGTAGCGGAGATCGGCGCCGCGCTGCGGGCCGCCGCGCCGGCGGCCGCCGGCGCCGCCGAACAGATCTCCGAAGCCGAACATGTTGCCGAGGATGTCGGCGAAGTCGCCGAACTCGGCGAACACCGACGGATCGAAGCCGGGGCCGCCGCCGGGGCCGGCGCTGACACCCGAGTGTCCGAAGCGATCGTAGAGACCACGTTTCTGCGCGTCGGCCAGGATCGCGTAGGCCTCGGCGCACTCCTTGAATTTCTCTTCGGCGAGCTCGTCGCCCGGGTTGCGATCCGGGTGAAACTTCATCGCCAGCCGCCGGTAGGAGCTCTTGATCTCGGTGTCGCTCGCGGACTTGGTGACCTCGAGCACTTCGTAATAGTCGCGCTTGCTCACGCCTTTGCCACCTTCACCATCGCGGGCCGCAGCAGACGGTCGTTCAGCATGTAGCCTTTCTGCAGCTCGCCGATCACCTCACCTTCACGGTGATCAGGGCTCGCCTCGTGTACCACGGCCATGTGAACGTTGGGATCGAAGTCTGCACCCAGCACGTCCATGGCCGTGACGCCCTGCTTGCGCAGCAGGTCGTGCAGTTTGCCGTGGATCAACTCGACGCCCTTGCGATAGGCGCTGCCGCCTTCGCCGGCGTCGACGGTGAGCGCGCGGTCGAAGTCGTCGACCACCGGCAACAGCTCCTGCAGCAGATCGACGACGGCCTGATCGGCCTGCTCGCGCCGCTCGCGCTCGATCCGCTTGCGGTAGTTGTCGAACTCCGCGCCTTTGCGCAGCCAGCGATCCTTGTAGTCGTCGCGCTCGCGCTGCAACTCCGCCAGTTCGGCACTCTCGGGCGCCGCGACCGAGGCGTCCGTTTCGTCGTTCAGGGGCTCTTCAGACATGGTCAGCGAGTCTTTCGGCTATCGGTATTGAGCGTCGCTCGAGCGCCCGCGGCGGGCGCCAGTCGGGCGAGCGCTCAGCCCTGGTCTAATTCGGATCCCGCAGAAGGCGAGACACGGCCTGCGCCGCGCCGTCGACGGCGGCGATGGCGCGGGAGTAGTGCATCCGGGTTGGTCCGATCACGCCGACCGTCCCGATTCCCGATCCATCGTCGTAGGTCGACAGCACCAGGCTGAAGGGACGCAGGTTCGGATCCAGATGTTCGGCGCCAATCACGACCGTGAGTCCGGGGCCGTCGATGTATTCGTTGAGCAGTTCGAGCAGCTTTTGTTTCTCTTCGATCATCTGCAGCAGCGCCTGCAGCCTCTGCACCGTCAACCCGGTCGCATCGTCGAGCAGCGAGGCGGCGCCTTCGACGTACATCGGCCGGTCGTCGGGCAGATCGGAAAAGGTCGACGTCGCCAGCCGCAGTGCGCGTTGGCGAAGCGCGTCATAGAGGGAGCGCTCGGCGTTGATGCGCTCGAGCACCGCTTCGCGCGCGCGATAGAGTGGCAGCCCGGAAAACTCCTCGTTGAGATAGGTGGCGGCTTGACGCAGATCGCCGGCGTCGAGCGGTTCGGCGAGCTCGATCACCTTTTGAATCACATGACCGCCGCTGGCGACGATGATCACGAGGACGCGCAGGCTGCTGAGTGGCACGAACTCCACGCGGTCGAACACGGCCGCTTCGTGCGCCGGTCGCACCGCGAAGCCGACGCCGCGCGACGCCTGCGACAGCATGTGCGACACCTGTGGGAGCAAAGAGTCGAGCAACCCGTCTGGATTGCCGCGCCTCAAGCGCGCCTCCACGGCCGTCGCGGATCGGTTCGTCCGCTTGGTATCGAGCAGCAGATCGACGTAGAAGCGGTAGCCACGATCGGTAGGAATCCGCCCGGCAGAGGTATGCGGCTGCTGAACGAAGCCCTCTTCCTCGAGCCGGGCCAGAATGCTCCGAACCGTCGCGGAAGAGACCCCAAGCCCGGCCGCGCTGACCAGCAGCGAGGATGCGACGGGCTCACCGGATGTGATGTACTCGCGAACCAGCGCCGCCAGTAATCGTTTGGACCTATCGGCGGCGTCTTGTGTCATTTAGGGTTAGCAGTCTCCGTACAAGACTGCCAACCGCATTATACAGGGGATTGGCGCGTTCACAAACCCAGAGGCGATCAACGGGTGCCCCGTCGACATCGAGTCTCAGCGCGGGCCGAGTTTTGTCAGGCCGAACAGGATCGCGACCGCTGCCAGTGTCATCAGCAGCACAGGCAGCGAGAGTCCGTGTGGCATGGCGGAACCAGTCCGTTACAGGCCCGCCCGGGTCGCGAGGCGCCGGGCGGAGGCACGCGCCTCCGAGGCCACCTCGGCGCGATCGACGCGGACCGGCATGAACTCGTCGACCAGCAACTCGCCATCGACGATGGTCGTGCGCACGTCGCTGCCGCGTACGGCGTACACCAGCGTGGAATAGGGATCGGGACCTGGCGCCAGGTGCGGGCGGTCGCGATCGACGACGATGAGGTCGGCACGCTTTCCGGTTTCCAGCGATCCAATCTCGTGCTCGAGGCCGAGGGTCCGCGCGCCCGCGCGCGTCGCCATCCACACCACGTCGCGCGCCGGCAGGACACCCGGCGCCTTGCGCATCGCTTGCAGCGCCGCCGCCAGCCGCATCTCTTCGAACATGTCAAGGCGGTTGTTGCACGCGGCGCCGTCGGCGCCGAGTGAGACGGTGATGCCGCGCGCACGCATCTCTGCCACCGGCGCGACGCCCGACCCCAGCTTGAGGTTGGAGCCGGGGCAGTGCATCACCTTGATGTCGTGGTCCGCCAGCAACTGCTGATCCCGATCGTCCACCCATACGCAATGCGCCGCGCACAGATGCGGCGACGCCAGATGGGCGCTCACCAGATAGTCGATGTTGCTGCGGGCGCCGGTCGTCTGCTGGACGATGGCGATTTCGTCGCGCGACTCCGCGGCATGAATGTGGACCAGGGCGCGATGCTGATCCGACAGGCTCGCCACCGCTTCCAGCAGCTCGCGCGAGCACGAGACGGCGAAGCGTGGCGCGAACGCGGCGTGCAGACGGCCGTTGGCGGCGCCGTCCCATCGCGCGCGAATGGCGAGGCTCTCGTCGATCGAGTGCTGCGTCTCTTCCCGTAGCCGGGACGGCACTTCGGCGTCGAAGTCCATCATGCACTTGCCGATGGTCGCGCGCAGCCCGCTCTCCGCCACCGCCTCGAACACCGCATCGGTGTCGTGGACCGTTTCCATGGTGAGGACCGCCGTCGTGCCGCTGCACAGCAGCTCGGTCGTCGCCAGGCGCGTGGACGCGCGCAGTGACTCGGGTGTGTGCGCGGCCTCCATCGGCCAGACGCGCGACCGCAGCCATGCCATCAGTGCGAGATCGTCGGCATAGCCGCGGAACAGCGTCTGGCACAGATGAACGTGCGTCTGGATCAGCCCGGGCAGGATGTAGCCGCCGCGCGCCTCGACGGTGCGATCGTGAGGGCCGGAGAGATCCGGCCCGATCGCCGCGATGCGGCCGTCCACGATCGAAACATCGCCCTCGACGACGTCCCAGCGGTCGTTCAGCGTCACGACCGTCCCGCCGCGGATCAACAATGACATGGGAGGTTGCAGATTTTAGATCGCAGATTGCAGATTGGGGAGTGCAGATTGGAGAGTTCCGATTTCAGATTGGAGAGTTCAGATTTCAGATTGGAGAGAGGATTTCAGAACGGATGGCGTCCAGCGCATCGACGTCGGGTGGGTCTTGCCGTGCTTGACGGCGATCAACTCGGCCAGGATGCTGACGGCAATTTCCTGCGGCGTCACGGCCCCGATATCCAGGCCGATTGGCGCGTGAACGCGCGCCAGCATCCCCGCCGGCATGCCGTCGGCCGACAGCGCCTCATAGATGCGTGCCACCTTGGCGCGGCTGCCGATCAGGCCCAGGTAGCGCAGGTCGCGCGGGGCGAGCACGCGCAGCGCCTCGAGATCGTTGGTATGGCCGCGCGTGACGATGACGACGTAGGCATGCGCCGGTATCGCGGTGCGATGGATCCACGACGGGATGTCGTCGACGACGATTTCCGTGGCGGTTGGAAACCGCTCGGTATTGGCGAATTTCTCGCGGTCGTCCGCGACGTGGACGCGGAACCCCACTTCTTGTGCGATTCGCGCCAGGTGGTAGCCGACGTGGCCGGCGCCGACGATGTAGAGCTCGGGTGACGGCTCGATGGGTTCGATATAGACGTCCATCTGTCCGCCGCAGACCAGGCCGCTTTCCTGCGCGAAGTCATCGTCGAGCTCGTAGTGGACCAGGCGAGGGACGCGGCTGAGAATCGCTTCGCGCGCCTTGCCGAACGCATCGTTCTCGTAACAGCCGCCGCCAATCGTCCCGACGATCCGGCCGTCGCCGAACACCAGCATCTTCGCGCCGACGCGCTGCGGTGTCGAACCCGGTGGTCGAGACGATCGTGACGAGGGCGGCCGGCTCGCCGCGCTCGAGCGCGGCGGCGACGGCGGCAAACACTTCGCGGTTCACTCCAGGATTATAGGGCGGGATGGGCAGGACAGGAGGGACGGCGGCAACCGTCCTGCCTAGCCCGCCGCTCCTGCCCGAGTCTCACCGATGGAGCTCGCAGAACTCTCGCGGTTCGGTGCCGGCGATGAACGACTCCGAGATCACCTTGGGGCACGCCGGTGTCGCCAGCTCCCCGGTCTGGGCGTCGATGTCGGCGAAGGTGATCCCCTCGGGCACCGCGAATGGCATGCTGGCCCGGCCGGCGAGCGCGTTCTTCATGAACAGCGTCCAGATCGGCAGCGCGGCGCGGGCGCCGCTCAGGCCGAGCGGCTGGTTGTCGTCGAACCCGACCCAGACCACGGTCAGCAGTTCGGGCGTGAACCCGGCGAACCAGGCATCGCGAAGATCGTTGGTGGTGCCGGTCTTGCCGGCGGCGTCGAGCGTGAAGCCCATCGCACGCGCGCCGGCGGCGGTGCCCTCGTTCAGCACGCTCCTCATCATGTTGGTCACCAGGAAGGTCGTCTGCGGCTTGGCCACCTCGCGCGCGACGACCGTGCTCTTCTTGAGCACGTCCTTTCCGCCGCTGATGATGCGGGTGATGTGTTGCAGTGAGCGGAGCATGCCGCCGTTGGGAAACAACGTATAGGCGGTTGCGATCTCGTACGGCGTCGCTTCGAATACGCCGAGGGCGATCGACGGGTAGGGTTTGGGTGCCGCGCCGATGCCGAGCGTCTTCCAGAACGCAGCGACGTGATCGTAGCCGGCCGCCTGCGCAACGTGAATCGTGCCGAGGTTGCGCGAGTGGGCGAGCGCCCGGCGGAAGGTGATCGGGCCATCGTATTCGTGCTCGTAGTTTTCGGGCGTCCACAGCTGATCGCCGACTTCGAAGGTCTCCTGCTCGTCGATGGTGATCGAGGCCGGCGTCACGTCGGTGCGCCCTTCCGCCAGCGCGCGCTCGAACGCGGTCAGGAAGACGAACGGCTTGAACACCGAGCCGGGCTGGCGGCGCGCCACCAGCGCGCGGTTGTACTGCGACTGGTTGTACGAGCGGCCGCCGACGAACGCGAGAATTTCGCCAGTGCGTGGATCGGCCGCGATCAAGGCCGCCTCGGCCTTGCCGCGTTTGCGCTTTGCCAGGAGGCTGTCGACCTGGGTCAGTCCATCGCGCACCGCGTCCTGCGCGAGCCGTTGCAGATGCAGGTCCAGGGTGGTGTAGACATCGACCGCCTGGCTCGTGGTCGTGGTCAGGCCGGGATATTGCTCCGCCAGCGTCTGTCCGACGAAGTCGACGAAGTAGGGCGCCTCCGCTTCGAGCGCGCGCGGCACGATGACCAGCGGCTCGTGCATCGATCGGTCGGCGGCCTCCTGCGTGACGTAGCCGGCATCCACCATCGCCTGCAGCACGACGTTGCGGCGCTCCTTGCAACGGGCCGGGTTGTTGAACGGCGACAGCGCCGACGGCGACTGGAACACCCCGGCGATGGTGGCCGCCTCGGCCAGGGTGATGTTGCTGACGTCCTTGCCGAAGAACAGGCGGGCCGCCTCCGGCACGCCGACGATGCCGAACGAGCCGCGCTGGCCGAGCGTCATGTCGTTCAGGTACATCTCGAGGATCGCGTCCTTCGACGCGCGCGTGGTGATGATGACCGAGACCCAGATCTCGAGCATCTTGCGGCGGAGAGACTTCTGCCGCGCTTCCTGCAGCGTCATCCCTGGAAACATCTTGGGCAGGAAGACGTTGCGTGCCACCTGCTGAGTAATCGTGCTGGCGCCGGCGGTGTAGGTGCGCCGGCCGCTGATGTTGGAGAGCAGGGCGCCGATTATCCCGATCGGATCGAAGCCGGGGTGCTCGTAGAATCGCCGATCCTCAATCGCGAGAACGGCCTGCTGCATGCGCTCTGGAATCACCGACAGCGCGACCGGGCGCCGCTTTTCGCGCTCGCCGCCGAGCGCCGTCAGCACCGGCGCATCGAGCGTCAGCCGCTCGCTCGCTGTCGCGCCGAGCTCGAGGCGCATCACGCGGTCGGGCACTCGCGGCGGCGGCGCTTTCTTCGGCCGCGACACCGCCTTGACTGCGGGCACCGGCGGGCGCTGAAAGACGACACGCACGGCCTGGCCGCCCAGCTCGGTGACGCGCGGCATGATGGCGACCGCGCCGGCGCCGATCGCAAACTCGCCAGCCCGCTCCAGCCGATCGCGATGCGCATAGCCGAGCTCGTTGAGACGATCGACCAGCTGCTGCTCGGTCATCGCCTGACCGCGCCGCAACTCGAGCGGACGGGCCAGCACGCGTGGAAACACGGTCGAGCGCTCGCCGTGCAGCCTGGCGTCGATCAGTCGGGAAAAGCGGATGTAGTAGTAGGTGGCCGCGACGAAGAGCAGGACAGCGGGCACGGCCAGGATCGCGGTTGCGATGCGCACCCAGCGCTTGCTCCAGAGTCCGACGATCCGGATGCGGTAGCGTGCGGTCTTCGAGCGACTCTTGGCCAGCCTAGCCCTCCCAACTCCGGTACTGTACGTTTTCGGGCCAGACCAGACGCTTCGGTAGGGTCTGCCTTCAGGCGGACCAGGGCCTCCGCTTGACCCAGAGCCCCAGGGTCGTGTCCGCCATCAGCTGGGCGGGAACTCCGGTTGACCACGGCTCCGGTAGTGTCTGCAGGCGGACCATGAGCCGCGCCCCCTAGATCGTGACAATCCAGTGGTGCCCGAGATCGAGCGGCAACTCCTCGTCCAGCCGATCGACGAGGGCCGGGCCGTAGTGGTTCAGGAATGAGAGAAATCCGATCGTGCGCTCCTGCGCGTGGCCGCCGGGAAACGCCAGCGCACGGGCGTGGATGAACTGGCGGCGCAGCGTTTCATCGCGGCGCTTGGCCGCCTGAATCATCTTGCCGTGCAGCGTCTGCAGGTCGCGCAGCATCCGCTCCAGCGTCGAGCGCGCCGCGCCTTCGAGTGTGGGATCGAGCGCCGGCATCGCCGCGACCAGGTGTGCCATCTGCGCCTCGATCGCGTGCTCCGCCTCGACAAACGATTCTTCCACCGCGGGCGGAATCTGCGTTTTGAGCAGCTCGTTGAGCGCGGCCTCGTCCTGCGCCTGAAGCGCCTCGAGCGGCAGCTTGTACTTGGTGAGGAAGCGGAGCGCCGCCGAATCGAGAATGGTCGCCGTCGCGCGCGGATAGAACAGCGGCATCGGCACGCCGAAGTGCTGGTAGACGCCGCGGAGCTGGCCGAGATAGGCGAGCTCGTTCGGGCCGGCGACGTAGCAGATGGTCGGGAAAATCGTGTCCTGGACAATCGGACGGAGCAGGACGTTGGGGCTGAAGCCGGCCGGTTGCTCGGCCGCCTGCGCCACCAGCGCCGGCGCCAGGTAGTGGTGATCGCCGACCACGAAGCGGCCGTCCTGCTGGCGAATCGCGCGGCGGCCGCCATCGAGGTAGAACAAGGCCAGGCTGTCGTCCTGCGCGTGGACCTGGGCGTGATAGCCGCGCGCAGTGAGATCGGATCCAGCCAGTGCCGCCAGTTTGACGGTATGTCCGGGATGGGACAGCTCGCGCGCAAACACGTCGCCGACGATCGGCTTGGATGCGGCGTCCGAGGAGTCGTACACGATCAGGCCGCGGTTGCCGAGCACCTCTTCCATCCAGCGGCCGAACGCGTCGGCCATGCCGACGCCGGGCGCGTAGGCGCGGCGCAGGGCGTCGATGATCGAGGCGCGGAATTCAGTCGGGGGCAAGGCCTGCTCGATCTCGTCGAGCGCCTCGAGGATGGAGTGATCGAGCGCGATGGTGGCGACCGGAGACGGTTCGACGCCGGGCCGCGCCGGCAGGGCGACGCTGCGCGGCATCAGCCCCCCATCGAACACCGTACACGACCGGACTTCCTCCCAGTCGTGATCCTCGGCGTCGATCCAGAACACCGCGACCGCTGGCACCTTGTGATCGCGCGACACCTGCTCGGCGAGCTTGATCGCCGTCAGCGCCTTGAAGAGCGTGAAGAGCGGGCCGCCAAACAGGCCCGCTTGCTGGCCGGTGACGACGGCGACGGTCTGGCGATCGGCCAGCAGCGTCCCGGCCTTCCGCGCCGGCGCGGGCGCTCCGCGTCGTTCCTGCTGGCGCGCAATCACCGTCGCGATGTCGGTGCGGCGCCGGTCGTGCACCTGGGTTCGAGCAATCGCGTCAGCCCAGGCGCTGCGGTCTGCTGGGTCGCCGGAAAAAAACGGCGCGACCGATCGAAAGTCGTACGCGTAGTCGGCGGCGAGCCGCCGAATCCACGGAAACCTCCGGACGTCGACCGGAATCCGCACGGAAGGCCCGTCAGGGGAGGAGGTTGATAGCTCGGCTGAGTTGACCTGCACCGGAACGCCTACTGTCTCAAAGCGCCGCGCGCACTGTCAAGCACGCGGACGCGCTATTCGATTGATGCAACAGCACTAAGACGCCGATCGGTTGGGCCCGGTTGCGCGATTTTCGTGTTACCATGAACGCGCCTTCCCGAGGAGTTCTTCACTGCACACTGACGCTGCTGGCGACGCGCCTCCCTCCGCCTTTGGACCGTTTCGGGTTCTTCATCAAATCGGAGCGGGCACGCTGGGGCCGGTCTATCGCGCCTACGACGCCACCCGCGAGCGCCTCGTCGCTGTCAAGCTGTTCACACTCGATCTGCCGCCTGAACGCGCACACCAGCTCGTGGCCGAACTCGAGCGGTTGGTCGCTGGCGATCTCACCCACCCGGCGCTGGTGGCGCCGCTGGCGGCCGGCATCAGTGGCGTCTCCGCCTACCTGGTTCAGGACTACGTCGCGGCAGACTCGCTCGACCTGGCCGTTCGGGAATATGGGCCGGCGCCTGTCGCCAACGCCTTGCGCGTCGCAGCTCAACTGGCCGGGGCACTGGATTTCGCGGCGGCGGTCCAGACCAACCATGGCGCCCTTCATCCGCGCGATGTCCTGTTGTCGTCCGATGAAACCCGATTGACCGGCATCGGCCTCACGCGCGCGCTCTATCGCATTGGTGCGGTGGCGCCGGTCCGTCGCCCGTACACCGCGCCGGAGCGCGTGGCCGGTGGTGAATGGGATCGGCGCGCCGACGTGTTCAGCCTTGCCGCCTTGATGCACGAACTGATCTGGGGCAAGAGAGTCAGCGGTCTCGGTGCCCGGGCGGCCCAGAGCCTGACCGAGATCGACGGAACCGATCTGCGCCAGCTTCGCGAGGTGTTCGCGCGGGCGCTCGCCGAACGTCCTGGCGACCGCTACGAGACGGCACTTGCGTTCGCCGAAGCGCTGAAGAATGCCTGTCCCGAGGTTGAAGTGGCGCCCGAACCACCGCCGACGAGGAAGCGCCGGACCACAGGCGACGACGCACGGCGGCTTCCACTCGACGCGGCGCAGGAGGAGGAGGGAACGGTTGCCGAGACCGTGGTCGGCGCGCGCTCCGCACTGGAGCCGAACGCATCGACGGCGCCGGGTTCGATGCCGGGCTCCGGCGTTGCGGAAATCGACATTCCGCTCTCGCCAGCGGAGCCAGACATCGTGTATCAGCCCGTCGTCGAGGCCCGGCAGCCACCACCGCTGGCCGACACCGCGATGTCCAACTCGGCGGCGTTGGCCTCCGCTCACGGCCCGGAACCGTTTTCGGCGCTCGAACGGACGCGGTCGGCGGTCTGGCCGCTGGTACTGGCGCTGCTGGTCGGGATCGCCATCGGCTTCGCCGGTGGATTCTTTGCCGGCTCGCGCGAGCAGCCGACAGCGCCCAGTGTCGCCGCCACCGTCCCGCCAGCGCCCGCGGGTCAGCAACCTCCGGTCACGGCATTGGCGTCCGTACCAGGCAACGCACACGATGTTGAGGGTGGGACGGCAGCGGCTCCTCAATCAAATCCCAAATCCAATCCGCCATCGAAGCCACAATCGAGCGCGAGAACGAATCTACAATCCAGTCCGCAATCCGCAGCCCGCAATCCGCAACCCGAGGCCGACGGCCGCCTGCTCGTCCGCTCGCGACCGGCCGGCGCGCGCGTGAGTGTCGACGGCAAGGACCAGGGGGCGACACCGGCCATCGTTCGCGGCCTGGCGCGTGGCGCGCATCGCGTCAGGATCGCGCACGAAGGCTATGCCACCAACGAGCGACGCTTCGTCGTGACCTCGTCGCGACCGTCTCAGTCGATGACGGTCGAACTGGAGCCGGTTCGGGCGGCCGCTGCGGCGCGCCCGCAGACGCCGGTCGCGACTCAGGGACGATTCGTCGGCGCGCTCGCGATCGATTCGCGACCCACTGGCGCGAAGGTGTTCATGGATGGCGCGCTGGTCGGCACGACGCCAATGGCGTTGCCGTCGGTGGCCGCCGGATCGCACGCGATTCGACTCGAACACGACGGCTATCGCCGCTGGTCTTCGTCGGTCCGCGTCGTGGCGAGCGAACAGAACCGGGTGACGGCATCGTTGGAGCGGTAGAAGAAAAAACCGAGAGCGCCGAGACACGCTCTTCTCAGCGGTCTTTGTGGTCTCGGCGGTCAAACAACAGGGACACATGGAAGCAATTCTGGCACTGGAAGACGGCACGTGGTTCCGCGGCGCCGCCGCTGGCGCGGGCGGTGAAACGGGCGGCGAGGTGGTGTTCAACACCAGCATGACCGGCTACCAGGAGGTCCTGACCGATCCGTCCTACTCCGGCCAGATCGTCACCATGACGTGTCCCGAGATCGGCAACTACGGCGTCTCGATGGACGATGTCGAGTCGCGGGCTCCCCAGGTGGCCGGCTTCATCATTCGCGACGAGTCGCCGGTGGCCAGCAACTGGCGTTCTGAGATGACGCTTCGCGACTACCTTGTCGCCAACAAGATCGTCGCCATCTCCGACATCGACACGCGTGCGCTCACCCGGCGGTTGCGCTCGGGCGGCGTGATGCGCGGCGTGATCGCCACCGGCGGCCAACTCGATCCGCAGGCGCTCGTCGAGCGCGCCCGCGCGCTGCCGACCATGGAAGGCTCCGATCTCGTGCGCGGCGTGACGCCGGCGGAAGCCTTCGACTGGCCCGAGGAGGATCCCCACGAATTCGGCGTCGCGCCCGAGCGTTTGCCGAAGCGGCGGCTGAAGGTAGCGGCCTACGACTTCGGCATGAAATGGAACATTCTGCGGCGTCTCAGCGCGCACGGGTTCGACGTCCGCGTCTATCCCGCCACCGCGCCCGCATCCGAGTTGCTCGCGACCAGGCCTGACGGTATCTTCCTGAGCAATGGTCCGGGCGATCCGGCGCCGTTGAGCTATGCCATCGACAACGCCAAGGAGCTGGTCGACTCCGACGTACCGGTGTTCGGGATCTGCCTCGGACATCAGATTCTAGGCCTGGCCATGGGCGGCCGCACGTTCAAGCTCAAGTTCGGCCATCGCGGCGCCAACCACCCGGTGAAAAAGCTGGAGACCGGCAAGGTCGAGATCACCTCGCAGAACCATGGTTTCGCCGTCGATCCTGCGTCGCTGCCTGCCGCTGTGGAGGTGACGCACCTGAACCTGTACGACGGCACGATCGAAGGGTTGCGCCACAAGACACATCCCGTGTTTTGCGTGCAGTACCATCCCGAAGCGTCACCTGGTCCGCACGACGCCGACTATTTGTTCGACGATTTTCTCGACCTGATCGAGCACCGTTGACATCAACCATTCAGCCCTGAGCCCTAAGCCCCTAACGCCCTGAACTCTTATCCAGTAGCCATTCCGATATGCCCCGTCGCACCGATCTCAAGCGAGTCCTCGTCATCGGCTCCGGCCCCATCGTCATCGGGCAGGCGTGCGAGTTCGACTACTCGGGCAGCCAGGCCTGCAAGGCGCTGCGCGCCGAGGGGCTGGAGGTGATTCTCGTCAACAGCAATCCGGCGACGATCATGACCGACCCCGAGCTGGCGGATCGCACCTACGTCGAGCCGCTGACCCCGGAAATCCTCGCGGCGATCATCGAACGGGAACGGCCCGACGCGCTGTTGCCGACCGTCGGCGGCCAGACCGCCCTGAACCTGGCGATGGATCTCGCGGCGGCCGGCACGCTCGAGAAGTACCACGTCGAGCTGATTGGCGCGTCGGTGCAGGCGATCAAGGTCGCCGAGGATCGCCAGCTATTCAAGGATGCCATGCGGGAGATCGGTCTCGATGTGCCGCAGAGCGGCGTCGCCCGCACGCTGGCCGAGGCGATCGACCTGGGTACGACGCTCGGCTTCCCGCTCGTCATCCGGCCGTCGTTCACCATGGGCGGCGTCGGCGGCGGCATCGCCTACAACATCGAAGAGCTCCGCGACCTGGCCGATCGCGGCATCGAGCTCAGCCCGGTGCACGAAATTCTGGTCGAGGAATCGGTCATCGGCTGGAAAGAGTTCGAGCTCGAGGTGATGCGCGACTGCGCCGACAACTTCGTGGTCATCTGCTCGATCGAGAACATCGATCCGATGGGCGTTCACACCGGCGACAGCATCACGGTCGCGCCGATCCTCACGCTCAGCGACAAAGAGTACCAGCGGATGCGCGACGCGGCGCGCCGCATCATCAGGAAAGTCGGGGTCGAGACCGGCGGATCCAACATCCAGTTCGCCGTCAATCCCAGGACCGGCCGGATGACGGTGATCGAGATGAATCCGCGCGTGTCGCGGTCGTCGGCGCTCGCGTCCAAGGCGACCGGCTTCCCGATTGCCAAGATCGCGGCCAAGCTCGCGCTCGGTTATCACCTCGACGAGATCAGGAACGACATCACCCGCCTGACCCCCGCCTCCTTCGAGCCGACCATCGACTACGTCGTCGTCAAGATTCCGCGCTGGAACTTCGAGAAGTTCCCGCAGGCCGATCGCACCCTGACGACGCAGATGAAGTCGGTGGGCGAGGCGATGGCGATCGGCCGCACCTTCAAGGAAGCGTTCATGAAGGGTGTGCGCTCGCTCGAGCTCGGCCGCAGCGGCCTGCTGTTTGCCTCCTCGAACATGGACGACGAGGACGATGCCGCGCTGCGCAAGAGGCTGGCGATTCCCACCGATCGGCGGATGTGGGATCTGTTCCGGGCCATCGGGCGCGGCTGGACGCTGGAACGTCTGCACGAGGTCACCAACATCGATCCCTGGTTCCTGCGACAGTTCGCGGAGATCGCCACGATGCGCGCGTCGGCGACGACGGCGCGGCTGGGCGGCATCGATGCCGCCCACATGCGGCGGCTGAAGCGCGCCGGTTTCGGTGACCAGGAACTGGCTCTGGCCGTCGGCGAGACCGAAGCGCTCGTCCGCGAACGGCGCGTGAGCGACGGATTGACACCGGTCTACAAGCGCGTCGACACCTGCGCCGCCGAATTCGAGTCGTTCACCCCGTATCTGTACAGCACCTATGAACAGGTCTGCGAGGCGAACCCGAACGGCCGGGACAAGGTGGTCATCCTCGGCAGCGGACCCAATCGAATCGGCCAGGGCATCGAGTTCGACTACTGCTGCTGTCACGCGTCCTTCGCGCTGAAAGAAGAAGGGCTCGAGACGATCATGATCAACTGCAATCCGGAAACAGTGTCGACCGACTACGACACCGCCGACCGGTTGTATTTCCAGCCGCTGACCTTCGAGGACGTCATGGCGGTGATCGAGACCGAGCGTTCAGCCGGAGGCGACGTGTCATGCCTGGTGCAGTTCGGCGGCCAGACACCGCTCAAGCTCGCGCTGGCGCTGCAGGAGGCGGGCGTCAGGATTCTCGGCACCTCGCCCGACTCGATTGACCTGGCCGAGGATCGCAAGCGCTTCGCGGCGCTGCTCGAGAGACTGAACATCACGCAGCCGGCGAGCGGCACCGCGACCTCGAAATTCGAGGCGCGCGACGTCGCGGCGTCCATCGGTTTCCCGGTCGTGGTGCGGCCGTCGTACGTGCTCGGCGGCCGCGGCATGGCGATCGTGTACGACGTCAATACCCTCGACCGTTATATGACCAACGCGGTCGACGCGTCGCCGGAGCACCCGGTGCTGGTCGACAAGTTCCTCGAGGACGCGTTCGAATTCGATGTCGACGCGATCGCCGACGCCACCGGCGTGGTCGTCATCGGCGGCATCATGGAACACATCGAGGAGGCCGGCATCCACTCCGGCGACAGCTCCTGTGTGGTGCCGCCGTTCATCTGCCCGGAGCGCCACCTGGCGACGATCCGCGACTACACGCGTCGCGTCGCGCGCGCGCTCAAGGTCATCGGCCTGATGAACGTGCAGTACGCCATCAAGGACGACGTCGTGTACGTGCTCGAGGTCAACCCGCGGGCGTCGCGCACCGTGCCGTACCTGTCCAAGGCCGCCGGCGTTTCTCTCGCGAAGGTGGCGGCGAAGGTGATGGCGGGCCGGACGCTCGCCGAACTCGGCCTGAGCGAAGATATCCAGGTCGCCGGCGTGTTCGTGAAGAGTCCGGTGTTCCCGTTCGTGCGGTTCCCGGGCGTGGACACGATTCTCGGACCGGAGATGAAGTCCACCGGCGAGGTGATGGGCGGATCGAGCAGCTTCGGTGTCGCGTTTGCCAAGGCGCAGCTCTCGGTGGGGCAGCGGCTGCCCGAGAGCGGCACCGCCTTCGTCAGCGTGAACAACGACGACAAGGGGAATTTGCTGCCAATCGCGCGCGATCTGGCCGAGCTCGGTTTTCACCTCATCGCCACCCGCGGCACGGCCGCGTACCTGCGCGCCTACGGGCTGCACGTCGACGTGATCTACAAGGTCAATGAAGGCCGTCCCAACATCGCGGACGCCATCGTCAACCGCAAGGTGGATCTCGTCGTCAATACGCCGCTCGGCCGCGAGTCGTTCTTCGACGATCGCACGGTGAGGCGGGCGGCGATGATGCACCAGGTGCCGTGCATCACGACGCTCACCGGCGCTGCCGCCGCGGTCAGCGCCATCCGGGCGTTGAGGGAACAGGGGCTCGGCGTCCGTGCGCTGCAGGACTACTACGCAGGAATTCCTACCGAGAAGGTGTAGCGAGTCGCAGATCTTTCGACATCGCGAGAGCCTCACGAACGCGCGAACGTCACGAAACATCGGAGAGTCCTGAAATCCTGGGCTTGCGTCCACTCGTGGCCCATGTTGATGGTCGTGGCTGATCGATTGCACACGGCCGTCGTGTGCGCGCGGTCGCCGCGATTCCCGCGATCGGCCTTCTTGCAGGCGCTGCCTTCGGCCTTCTGGTCTCCGATCTCCCGCAGCGTCCCACCGTCATTGTTCTGATCGCGTGCGGCGCCCTGGCCGTGTGGGCGTGGCGTGCCGATGCCGGTCGTGTGTTCGCGACGCTGGTCGTGGCGGGTTTCTTCGCCGGCGGAACCGTGCTCGCGGCCGACGCGTGGCGACAAGCCTGGCGTCCATCGCTGCGTCTGGCGTTCGAGCGCATCGCGGCGGCACAGCGGTCCGAGGCTGCCGCCGCCGGCCGCCGCCTGCCGGAGGACGACGAAGCGTTCCTGGTTGTCGAGGGTTTGTTGCGCGCCGATGCGTCGCCAAGCGAATCTGGCGTTTCGCTCAGCGTGGACGTCGAGTTGCTTCCAGGCCGGGACGGCGGGCGGGAGCGGGGGCTGGAAGGGCGGGAGGGGCAGGACGGGCGGGAAACCTTCCGCAGCGCGAAGGCTTCAGCCGGGCTGCCGGTTTCCGGCGGAATCGTCGTCAGCGTCGTTGGATCGCTGGCGGCGGAGCGGATGGGCGACTGGCGGGCGGGCAGGCGCCTGCGCTTCCCGGTCACGCTGCGCCGGGCGTCGCGTTATCTCGATCCCGGCGTACCCGACCACGAGCGCGCGCTCGCCCGGCGCGGCACCACGCTGGTCGGGACGGTCAAGAGTGGCGGCCTGGTTGAGGTGGTGGCGCGCGCTGGATGGATCACGGAAGGCATGTCGGCCGCCCGCGCGGATGCCCGCCGCGCGCTTGCCGACGGCGTGGGCAGGTGGAGTGCGCGATCGGGTGCGATCGTGGCGGCGATCGTCATCGGCGATCGCGCCGGCCTCGATGCCGAGGTTCAGCGTCGCCTGCAGGAGGCCGGTACCTACCATGTGATTGCGATCTCGGGCGGCAACATCGCGATTCTTGCCGGCCTGTTGCTGACGGCCTTTCGTCTCGCCGGCTGGCTCGGCCGCACCGCGATGCTGTCGTCCATGGTGGCGCTGCTCGCCTATGCGGCGTTCGTCGGGCATGGCGCGTCGGTCGACCGGGCGACGTTCATGGCGGTCCTCTATTTCGGCGCCCGAGCGGCCGATCAGCGCAGCTCGCCGCTGAACACGCTGTCGCTGGTTGCGGCCGCCCTGGCCCTCGTCGACCCGCTCATCGTGTCCGATCCGGCCTTTCTCCTGACCTTCGGTGCGACGCTGGCGATTCTGATCGTCGTTCCGGCGGCCACGAAAGACGAAACAGCAGGGTCCGCGGCCCGGTCGGTTCTGTGGCCGATGTTCATGGCGTCGGTGGCCGCCGAGGCGCTGCTGTTTCCGATTGGCGCGGTCACCTTCTCGCGGATCACCTTCGCGGGACTGGCGCTGAACTTTCTTGCGATCCCGCTGATGGGGATCGCACAGATCGCGGGCATGGCGGTGTTGCCGCTGGCGCTGGTCTCACGTAACGGCGCAGCAGCGGTGGGCTGGGTGGCGTACGCGGGCGCGTCCGGCCTGGTGTGGTCGGCGGACCTGATCCGCTTTGCGCCAGCGTTGACCTACCGGGTGGCGCCACCGCCCTGGATGGCGGTGGCGCTCTACTACGGGGCGGTGGTGACATGGTGGTGGATCGCCAGTGGCCGCGTTCACGCGGTGCCGAGAGGCCGACGGCAAGCCGCGCGCTGCGCCGGTGCGGTCGCCGCCGCGGCGGCGCTGTGGATTCTGGTCGATCCGCGGACACTCCGCGCCGGCCGCGGGGACGGGCGCCTGCATGTGACGTTTCTCGACGTCGGACAGGGCGACTCGGCGTTCGTCATCTTTCCGGGCGGAGCGACGCTGCTGGTCGACGCCGGCGGGCTCACGGCGTCGGCCGCGTTCGACATCGGTGACCGGGTGGTCGCACCGGTCGTGCGCGACGCCGGGTTTGCGCGGATCGACTATCTCGCGCTCACTCACGGCGACCCGGACCACGTCGGCGGCGCCATGGCGATCGTGCGCGAATTCCGGCCGCGGGAAGTATGGGAGGGGATTCCGGTGCCGCGATTCGCGCCCCTCACCGAACTGCGCGTGGCGACGCAGGCGTCGGGTAACCGGTGGGCGAACGTCTATCGTGGCGACCAGCTGACCGTCGATGGGGTGCAGGTGGCGGCGCGCCATCCGGCTCCCGCCGACTGGGAGCGCCAGAAGGTTCGCAACGACGATTCGCTGGTGCTCGAATTGCGCTGGCGCGACGTATCAGTGCTGCTGACCGGCGATATTGGCAAGAGCGTCGAACCGGATGTCGCGATGGCCAGCGGCCCGGCGCCCCTGCGCGTGGTCAAGATACCGCATCACGGCAGCCTGACCTCGAGTACGCCGGCGTTCCTGGCCGCGCTTCGTCCGCGGATCGCGATCGCCAGCGCCGGTCGCGCCAACCATTTCGGCCACCCCGAGCCCGGCGTCCTGGAGCGCTATCGATCCGTCGGCGCCGACGTCTTTCGCACCGATCGGGATGGGGCGGTGATGATGGACACGGATGGCACGTCGGTGAACGTCCGGACGTTTACGGGGCGGACATTGTCGGTGCGCTCACCGCTGTGACGTGCCCTTACCTGACCACGACGCCGTGAAGGCACTCTGCGTGGAATTGACTGCCGCCGGGGTTCCGTTCGAGCGCGAGAATTCGTATTCGGTCATCTACCGCGGCGAACCGTGGTGTCGGCAAGTTCTCGGTTTTCGTGGCAATCGTGCCTTCGTGGGTTGAAATCAGCCTTCATTCGCCGTGCGCCTGGGCCTTCAAGCGTTGCCACTCGGCCTCGAGCTCGTCGAGCGTCATGTCCTTCATGCGCTTGCCGGAATCGGCCACCGACTGCTCGAGCCGGCCGAAACGTCGCGTGAACTTGTCGTCCGCCTTGCGCAGCGCGGTCTCCGGCTCTATCCCGAGTCTCCTGGAGAGTTGCGCGATCGCGAACAACAGGTCTCCCATCTCTTCTTCCGCACGGGACGGGTCGAGCGTGCCCTGGGTCTCGACGGCCTCGCGCAGCTCGTCGACTTCCTCCTGAATCTTCGCGACCACGTCGCGCGTCGTGCTCCACTCGAAGCCGACCGACGCGGCGCGGGTGCCGATATGGTAAGCGCGCAGCAGCGCCGGCAGCGCCGGCGCAATCCCTCTGAGCAGGGTCTGTGGTCCCGCTCGTTCCGTCCGCTCCTGTGCCTTGATCTCTTCCCATTGCGTCCGCACCCGGCCGGCCGAGTCGAGTGGCGCTTCGCCTTGCGCACGCGCGAAGACGTGCGGATGACGCCGCACCAGCTTGTCGGCGACGCTCTTGAGCGAGTCGGCGATCGAGAAATGGCCCGCTTCCGCTTCGAGCTGCGCCAGAAACACCGCCTCGAATACGAAGTCGCCCAGCTCCTCGCACAGCGCATGATGGTCGTGCGCGTCAATCGCCTCGACGACTTCGTAGGTCTCCTCGAGCACGAACGGAGTGAGCGAGTCGATCGTCTGCTCGCGATCCCAGGGGCAGCCATCCGGCGCGCGCAGGGCAGCCATGATCTCGACGAGTCGTGTGAACTCCTGGGCGGCGCGGGAAGCGTCGGACATTTGGTAATCTTAGCCAAATGGGCGAGTCGCAGCTGTCCTTCACCGCGTTCGTGCTTTCGCTGGCGAGCACCGCCGCGATTCATTTCGGCGATCTGCCGGACCCGGAGTCGGGCGCACGCGCCGAGCCGAACCTCGAAGGGGCGACGCAGATGATCGAGATCCTCTCGCTGCTCGAACAGAAAACGCGCGGCAACCTCACTGCGGAAGAGAAGGAAGTGCTCGGCCAGGTGCTCTACGAACTGCGCATGCGGTTTGTCGAAGCCACGGCCGGCGACAAGCGCATCATCCAGCCCTAGGGACTCGGTATGGTTCCAAGCCCTAGGCCCTCAGCCCCCCAGCCCTGACCCCCGACCATGATCCGCATCACCGTCCTCGGCAGCGGCACCTCCCACGGCGTACCGGCCATCGGCTGCGACTGCGCGGTGTGCCGGTCGCCGGATCCTCGCGACCGGCGCACCCGTCCGTCGATCCTGATCGACGTGACAGGGGACGCCGGCAGCGCCTTTGCCGGCGCGGTCCGTTCCATTCTCGTCGACACCTCAACCGATCTCCGCATGCAGGCGCTGGCCAACGACCTGCGCCGTGTCGACGCCATTCTATTCACCCATACGCACGCCGACCACGTCTTCGGGATCGACGATGTGCGCCGGTTCAACCAGATGCAGAGGACATCGATCCCGTGCTTCGCCGACGCCGAGACGCTGACGAATCTACGCAGGATGTTCGCCTACATCTTCGAGCCGCCGAAGCAGCAGGGCGGCGGCCTGCCCCAGCTGTCGCTGTTCCGCATCGCCGGACCGTTCTCGCTGGGCGGCGTCGAGATTGTTCCGGTGCCGCTGTTTCACGGCGTGCTGCCGGTGCTCGGGTTCCGGCTCGGATCCTTTGCGTATCTCACCGACTGCAATCAGGTGCCCGACGAGTCGATGGCTCTGCTCGGCGGCGTGCGCACGCTGATCATCGACGCGCTGCGGCACCGCCCTCACTCGACCCATTTCAGCGTCGGCGAAGCGATCGAGACGGCGGCGCGCATCGGCGCCGAGCGCACCTACTTCACGCACATCTCTCACGATCTGGGTCACGCCGCCACCTGCGCCTCGCTCCCGACCGGTGTGGAGTTGGCCTATGATGGTCTGGTCTTGGAGATTCGGTGACGCCGCTTCGACGTCTGCGATGGGTCGTGCAGGGCCTTGCCGTCGGTCGTGTCCGGTGGGTTGAGGTGCCCGGCGCGTAGTCATGGACGTCATCCATTTCCCCGAGGACCGGCGGCCCGCACGCTGGGTGCATCCGGTGCTCGCGCTCGGCAACTTCGACGGCGTCCATCGCGGCCACCGGAAAATCCTCGATCGTCTTCACCGCGTCGCCGTCGAGCACGGCGCCACCTCGGTGGTCATGACCTTCGACCCGCACCCTCCGCGCGTGGTGCGTCCCGACAAGGCGCCGGCGCTGCTGATGACCAAGGCGCAGAAGCTCGAGGCGATCGCTCAGGCGGGTGTGCAGGGCGCCGCGATCGTGCGCTTCACGCACGAGCTGTCGCGCTGGGATCCCGAAACCTTCGTCCGCACCGTGCTGGTGGACTGGCTGCACGTGTCCGAGGTCTGGGTCGGCGCGAACTTTCTCTTTGGCCACGATCGGACTGGCAATTTCTCCATGCTGCGCGCGCTCGGCGCGCGCTACGGCTTCAAAGCGGAGAAGATCGATCCGGTCCGCTACAAGGATTTCGTGGTCAGCAGCACGCGAGTGCGCCGACTGGTCGGCGAAGGGCGCATGGACGAGGCCGGCGCGCTGCTCGGCCACGAGTACTTCATCGACGGCACGGTCGTGCGCGGCGATCAGCGCGGGCGCACGCTCGGGTTTCCGACCGCGAACCTCTGCACCCACAACGAGCTGTTGCCGCCGCATGGCGTCTACGCGACCACCGCCAGAGTGGGAGAGATCGTCCACGCCTCGGTGACCAACATCGGCACGCGTCCCACTGTCGATCAGTCCGGTCGCACCGGCATCGAGACCCACATATTCGAATTCGACAAGGATCTGTACGGCGCCACCGTCCGGGTCGGCTTCGTGCAGCGACTGCGCGACGAGCGTGCTTTCGCATCGCTGGACCGGCTCCGCGCGCAGATCGATGCCGACTGCCGGCGCGCCCGCGTGCTGTTCGGCCGTCTTTCACTGTAGAATCCTCTTCGTGTCCGATCGGGACTTTGTCTTTGCCCTCGACCTGTCCGGCGACCCCGAATCCGACCAGATGGTGGCTGATCTCGCGCGGACCGTGCTCGGCCAGGTCGGCTACACGAGCGCGGCGGTCGCGGCGTTGAGCGGGGAGCTCCGCCGCGCGCTGGCCGAGCGTTGCGCCGAGGGCAAGGGGCGTTGCGAGGTCCGGTTCTGCGCCGGCGCCGGACAGCTTGAAATCGTCGTCGCCGGCGCAGGTGGCGCGGAGTGGCGGACGACCAGGCCGCTGCCGGCGTCTTGATTCGATCATGCGCCTTTACAACACACTCACCCGCCGCGAGGAGGACTTTGCTCCGGGGCCCGGCAACAGCGTCCGGATGTATACCTGCGGTCTGACGGTCTACGCCCGCGGTCACATCGGCAATTTCAGGACCTTCATCTGCGTCGACGTCTTGCGTCGGACGCTGAAGCACCTGCTCGGTTACCACGTGCGACAGGTGATGAACTTCACCGACGTCGACGACCGTACCATCATCGGCGCGCAGAAGGCGGGCATGGACCTGCGCGTCTACACCGATCAGTACATCGCGATGTTCCGGGAGGACGCACGCGCGCTTGGCCTGGAGCAGGTCGAGGAAACGCCGCGCGCTACCGATCCGGCGAACCTCCAGGCGATGGCCGATCTCATCCGCGCGCTCGACCGCAACGGCCACACCTATGTCAGCGATGGATCGATCTACTTCAAGATCTCGACGCTGCCGGCCTACGGCAAGCTGGCGCACCTCGACGCCGACGGCATGAAGCCGGGGGCCCGTGTCGACACCGACAACTACGCCAAGGAAGACGCACGCGACTTCGTACTGTGGAAGGCATCCAAGCCGGACGAGCCGACCTGGACCGTCGTCGATCCGCCGGGGCGACCGGGCTGGCATCTGGAGTGTTCAGCGATGGCGTTGCGCCTGCTCGGCGAACCGCCGATCGACATCCACGCCGGCGGCATCGATCTCATTTTTCCGCACCACGAGAACGAGATCGCACAGAGCGAAGGCGCGACCGGCCGGCTGTTTTCGCGCTTCTGGATGCACGTCGAGTACTTGATCGTCGAAGAAAAGAAGATGTCGAAGTCGCTCGGGAACACCTACACGATTCCCGACGTGGTGGCCAAGGGGTTCCGGCCGTCGGCAGTGCGCTACCTGCTGCTGTCCGCGCACTATCGCAAACAGTTGAACTTCACGTGGGACAGCCTCGCCGGCGCCGAGAAGGCGTTGCAGCGGCTGACCGACTGCCTGGCGCGTCTCGCCGCCGTCAGCCGTGAGGGCTCGCATCCCGACTTGACGACGCGGGTTGCCGCGACCGAGCGCGCGTTCGCCCAGGCGATGGAGGACGATCTCAACACCGCGGCGGCGCTGGGCACGATGTTCGAGCTGATCAGCGAGTTGAACTCCGCCATCGATGCCGGAGCGATCGGCAGAGGCGATGTCGCGGTCGCCCGGGAAGCGTTCGATCGCTTCGATCAGGTGCTCGGCGTGGTGAGCCTGCGGCAGGCGGAGGACGCGCAGCCGCCCGTGCCGGTGGACGAGATTGAGCGCCTCATCGAGGATCGCCATGCCGCCCGCCGTCGCCGTGATTTTAGCGCGGCCGACCGTGTCCGACAGGACCTCGCGGCACGGGGTGTGCTGCTCGAAGACCACGCCGCCGGAACACGCTGGAAGCGCAAGTAGCGCAGATCCTCGGAGCTGCCGCAGCTGTCGGCGGGGCGTGTGTGGCCCCGGCGCGCGAGGCCCCCAGATATGACGATTCCGCATCTCAAGACGCCGCTTCCGGGACCACACGCCAAGGCCATCATCGATCGCGACACGGCCGTGGTGTCGCCCTCTTACACGCGCGGATATCCGCTGGTCATCGCCAGCGGCGCCGGATCCTCGGTCGAGGACGTCGATGGCAACGTCTTCCTCGATTGCGCCGCCGGTATCGCCGTCAATTCCACCGGCCATTCCCACCCGGCGGTAGTGCAGGCCATCATCGACCAGGCGCAGAAGTTCCTGCACATGTCGGGGACCGATTTCTACTACGAGCCGCAGGTGAAGCTGGCGGAGCAGCTGGCCGCGATCACGCCGATCCAGGGCGGTGTGCGATCGTTCTTCGGCAACTCCGGCACCGAGGCGATTGAAGCCTGCCTGAAGCTCTCGAGGTACGCGACCGGACGCCAGAACATCATCGCGTTTTTCGGCGGGTTCCACGGCCGCACCATGGGGTCGCTGGCGCTGACCGCCAGCAAGGCGATTCAGCGCCGCGGGTTTGGCCCGTTGCTGCCCGGCGTGTATCACGCGCCCTATCCGGATCGCTATCGCCCGCCGCTGGGCACCACGGCCGAGAGCTGCGCCGACGCCTGCGTCGACTTCATCGAGCATCAACTGTTTGCCAATTTGGTTTCACCGGACGAAGTCGCCGCCATTGTGGTCGAACCGATCCAGGGCGAAGGCGGCTACATCGTGGCACCGGACGCCTTCCTGCAGCGGCTGCGGGAATTGACCAGGAAGCACGGTATCCTGCTCGTGGCCGACGAAGTGCAGTCGGGCATGGGGCGATCAGGGAAGATGTTCTCGATCGAGTTCACCGGCGTCGAGCCTGATGCGATGGCGATCGCCAAGGGCATCGCCTCCGGCCTGCCGCTCGGCGTGGCCGTGGCGCGCGCCGGTCTGATGGCCTGGCCGCCCGGTGCGCACGCGAGCACCTTCGGCGGCAATCCGGTGTCGTGCGCCGCGGCGCTGGCGACCATTACGCTGTTGCGAGAGCAACTGGTCGCCAACGCGGCCGACGTCGGGGCGCACCTGATGGCCGGGTTGAAGGCGCTGGCGGTGAAGCATCCCCTGGTCGGCGACGTGCGTGGGCGTGGCTTGATGATCGGCGTGGAGCTGGTCCGCGATCGCCAGACGAAAGAGCGCGCCACCACCGAGCGGGATGCGGTTGTCTCCGCCGCGTTCAACCGCGGGCTGCTCGTGCTCGGCGCCGGCAAGAACGCCATCCGCTTCTCGCCGCCGCTGGTGCTCACGCGCGGGGAAGCGGAGACGGCGGTCAGGATCTTCGACGAGGCGCTGGCGGACGTTGAGAAGGCACGATAAGAAAAACCGGGAAGACCGCTGAGAACGCCGATCAAACATTTCGTCTCTGCGATCTGTGCCTTCTCCGCCGTTTGCTCTCATGGTGGCCTGAGTGTTGCTGGGCTGGTGTTGCATGTCACGAGCCCGTGTGATTCTGGGGAAAACTGGTGAAGATCTGGCGTGTGCCGAGCTCGAACGCCGCGGGTACGCGATTATCGCCAGGCGCTACCGGCGGCGCGGTGGCGAAATTGACATCATCTGCCGCGAAGGGGGCACGATTGTGTTCGTAGAGGTCAAGGCGCGCGACAGCCGGGCCTTCGGAGATGCCGCCGAAGCGGTTACGCCGTGCAAACGTCGCCGGCTGGCCCAACTCGCGCTCGACTACGTCACCCGGCATCACCTCGCCGGTCGCTCCTGCCGGTTCGACGTCGTCGCGGTTCATTTCGATGCCGGACAACCGGTGATCGACGTATTCCAGAACGCTTTCGACTTGTAAATTGCCTTGTCAATCGTCAATTTTCCGGATGCCTGAACTGCGACGCGATCCTGTTTCCGGTCGCTGGGTGATCATCTCGACCGATCGTCAGAAGCGCCCGCATGATTTTCATTTCGAGCGCGCCACGCCCCTTGGGCGCGAGCGCTGTCCGTTCTGCACCGGGCGCGAGGCGATGACGCCGCCGGAAGTGCTGGCCTACCGGCCGGCCGGCGGCGAGCCCAACACGCCGGGCTGGGAGCTGCGGGTCGTGCCGAACAAGTTTCCGGCGCTGCAGGTGGAAGGGACGCTGGAGCGCGCCGGCGACGGGCTGTTCGACCGCATGAGCGGCATCGGCGCGCACGAGGTGATCATCGAGACGCCGGATCACGATCGCCCATTGGCGCTGCAGTCCGAGGCCGAGATCGAGCGGGTCTTGTGGGCGTGCCGCGAGCGGATGCTCGATCTCCAGCGCGACTTCAGGCTCAAGTACATCCTGGTGTTCAAGAATCACGGCGCGGCCGCGGGCGCGACGCTGGAGCATCCGCACGCGCAGCTGATCGCGCTGCCGATCGTGCCCGACTTCGTGCGCGAGGAGCTCGAGGGGGCGCGGCGCCACTTCGCGGTCAAGGAGCGCTGTGTCTACTGCGACATCGTCCAGCAGGAGCTGCGCGACGAGCGGCGGGTGATTCAGGAGAACGCGGACATGATCGCGATCGCGCCGTACGCGTCGCGCTTCGCGTTCGAGACCTGGCTGCTGCCCAGGCGCCACGGCGCGCGGTTCGAGGAGGCGCCGCGGCACGAGTACGAGAGCCTGGCGCGGCTGTTGAAGGCGGTGTTGCAACGGCTCAATCGGGCGCTCGAGATGCCGCCGTTCAATCTGGTGATTCACACCTCGCCGTTCGCGGAGGAGGTGGCCGCCCTCTACCACTGGCACATCGAGATCATGCCGAAGCTGACGCGGGTGGCCGGATTCGAGGGGGGCACGGGGTTCTACATCAACCCGACGCCGCCGGAAGAGGCGACCAGGGTGCTGCGTGCGGTGCGCCTCTAGCTTGAAAGCTGACAGACCGTGTGGTACTTTGAGCGTTCGGGCGGGAATAGCTCAGTGGTAGAGTGCGACCTTGCCAAGGTCGAAGTCGCGGGTTCGAATCCCGTTTCCCGCTCCAACATTTTCTTCTCGCCAGGTTCGGCAGGGCGGGTCGCAAGACCCGCCATTCGTCTTTTACGGGGCGCCGTCGCCAAGAGGTAAGGCAGAGGTCTGCAAAACCTCCACCCCCGGTTCAAATCCGGGCGGCGCCTCCACTCTTTCCTCAATAAAACGCGCGATCGGGCGAGCGACCGTGCCCCGATCACGGTCGGTTGTCCCACTTTTGTCCCAGTCCCGAAAAATGTCCCGCTCCGCGCCGCGAGTTTCGTGACCGCTTCCCGCAGATCGCCATCGCTCACGATGTTGTAGCGCTCGAACACGGAGTGCGTCTTGTGCCCGGTGAGTTTCATCGCGACGCTCTCCGGGCCGCCGGCTCGGACGAGATTACGCACCGCCGTGCGTCGGAGGTCGTGAGGAATGCGTCCAGGGCACCCAGCTGCGACGCAGGCGTCTCGCCATGACTTCGGAAACTTCGTGATGCGCCGCCCGAGACGATGAAAGACCCACGAGATGATCCCGCGAGTGGGCACCAGCTTGAGCGTCATCTCGCGCTGCGCTTCTAGCAACGCCCGGAGTTCAGGCGTGAACGGAAACACACGCCCTTCGCGATTCTTGGTTTGTCCGGGATTGAGCCGCACTTCGCTAGCGGCGAAATCGATCTGCCGCCATTCCAGCCTGAGAACCTCGCTCGGGATCCGCCAGCCCGTCACGTAGGCGAACGTAATGACCGGGCGAAGATGAGTGGGGAGATGCGCGATCACAGACAAGTATTGTTCCGGCTCAAAGAATCCGGTACGCACGTTGTCTTCTTGGAGAAGCGGAATGTGCGGCTTCGTGATCAACTTGCCGGCTTGAATGGCGAGGCTGAACGCGCGTTTCAGCGTCGTCAGCTCGCGGTTGAGCTCACCATTCGACGTCTGACGAGTGACGATCGGGACGTCGGCGATGCGACCGTTCGGTAAGACCACCTGTCGAGCGCGTCGAACCACGAACGAATCATTCTGTCGTTTCGCGATGTACTGACGAATGTCCGAGGTCGTGATGCTCGCCATTCGTCGCCCACCGAAGAATGGTTCCAGATGCTTGGTAAGCCGATCAGATTCGCGGCAAGTGGTACGGGCAGCTCGGGGAGCAGTGGGGGCTCGTCGGCGAGGTTCGCGAAGAGCAGTTCCATCGGCTGGCTGACGGTCAGCATCCCATCACCGGCGAGCAACTCGTCCGCCATCAGACCGCCCGCGAGACGAGAAACGCCCGCGGCGAGACCGTGACTGCCATGGAGCATCGCGCCGGTTGGGGCCGGCAACAGATGATGCGACACGAAAATCGACGGGTTATGGAAATGACGCGCCTATGGTGGGCGCGCCGCTCAGAAAGTGGACCAAACGCCGCTCGGAAAGTAGACCACCTGAGGGCCTGATGGCGGGCTTGTCGGATCGAGGGATCCGGGGTTCGCTGGAGGATGCTCAGGATGGATATCGTGCATGTCGTTCGACACAAAGTGCTGGTGGAGGGACGGCCGCAGCGGGCGGTCGCCCGCGAGTTGGGGTTGGCGCGGGTTACGGTCCGGAAGTACCTCGATCAGGCGGCTCCGGCGCGGAAATTAGAGGCGGGACCTCGGCCGCGCCCGGTCTGGGACGCGGTCGCTGGGCGGGTCCAGGCGTTGCTGGCCGAATCGGTGCGCTGGACCGGCGGCAAACAGCGTCTGACCGCCACGCGACTCCACGCGTTGTTGCTGACGGAAGGGCACCGCGTCGGCGTGACGGTCGTCAAAGACGCGGTGGCGGAATGGAAGCGGCAACGGCGCGAAGTCTTCGTGCCGCTCACGTATCGGCCGGGTGATCTCGCCGAAGTCGACTTCTTCGAAGTGCTGGTCGACGTCGACGGGACCCGCCGCAAGGCCTGGCTCTTCCTGATGCGGCTGATGTACTCGGGCCGTGACTTCGCGTGGATCTACGAGCGCCAGGATCAAATCAGCTTTCTCGACGGGCACGTCCGCGCCTTTGCGCACTTTGAGGGCGTACCGGCCCGCGTCGCGTACGACAATCTGCGGGCGGCCGTCGTCCGGATCCTGGTGGGCGGCGCCCGCACGTTGACCCCGCGGTTCGCGGCCCTCGCCTCGCACTACCTCCTCGAAGCGTGTTTTTGTCGACCCGGTGAAGGTCACGATAAGGGCGGCGTCGAGGCCCGGGGCAAGGCCGTGCGGCAGCAGGCGCTCGTGCCGATTCCCGTCGGTCCGACGCTCGCGGTCATTAACACGGCGCTGCTGGCGCAGATGGATGCGCGACTCGAGACCCACCGTGATGCGGCCGGCCAGACCATCGGCGCGCGGTTCACCGAGGAGCAGCGCGTGTTTCGCGCCGCGCCGCTGCCCTTCGCGGCGGAGGCGACGACGTTCGCGACGGTGTCACCGCGCGCCCTGGTGCGGCTCGAGGGCGCCGTCTACTCCGTGCCGAGTCGGTGGACCGGGCTCGACCTCGTCGTGCGCATCGGTGCCACGACGGTGACGATCGTCGGACGCGAGGGGACGCGGATTCTGCACCCTCGGAAGCGGTTCGGGCAGCGGTCGATTGACTACCGGCATTATCTGGCGGAGCTCGCGCGCAAGCCGCAGGCAGTGCGCCAGGTGCTGCCGGATTTGCTGCGCGACCTCGGCGACCCGTTTCCGGCGATCTGGGATCAGCTGCACGGCGCGCACGGTCCCCGTGAGGCCGCGCGGCTCTTCGCCAAGGTGCTCGGGCAGCTCGACACGTACGGCGCGGCCGTTGTGGTGCCCGCGCTGACGCGGGCGCTCGCGACCGGGACCCCCCTGCTGCTGGCCGTCACGCCGGCGCAATCGACCCCGGCCTGCGTCGCGCTCGACGCGGTGCCGGCCCCGTTGCGCGACATTGCCGTCACGAGCGGCTGTGCCGCCGACTACGATGGCGGGCTGCTGAGCGGTGTCGCATGAGCGCCGCCACCCTCGCCCGCGATCTCGTCGTCGCCCAGACGCGCGCGTTGAAATTACCAGGGGTCGCGCGCACCTTTGAGGCGCTCGCGCGTCAAGCCCGCGATGCACATTGGCCGCACGAGGACTACCTCCATGAGGTCCTCACCGCCGAGCAGGCGTCGCGCCACGAGTCCGTGATTCGCCAGCGGTTGCGCGAGGCGCGCTTTCCTGAGGTGAAGACGCTCGACACGTTCGACTTCGCGGCGGCGGACGGCGTCAGCGCGACCCAGATCCACACGCTGGCGCGCGGCGAGTGGGTCACCGCCCCCGAGAATCTGATCTTCGCCGGTCCGATCGGGACCGGCAAAACCCACCTCGCCATCGCCCTCGGCGTGGAAGCGACCAAGCAGAAACGACGCGTGCTCTTCACGCGTGCGGCCGACCTCGTGCGCCAGCTCCTCGAAGCACGGGATGCGCGCGAGCTGACGCGTCTGCAGCAGCGCCTCCTCCGCGTCGACGTCCTGATCGTCGACGAAGTGGGATTCGTCCCGTTCGAACGCGCCGGCGGCGAGCTGCTCTTTAATCTGATCACCGATCGCTACGAACGTCGCGCGACGGTGGTGACGACGAATCTCGCGTTTGCCGAATGGGTCACCGTGTTTGCCGGCGACGAGAAGCTCACGACCGCCCTGCTCGATCGCTTGGCGCATCACGCGACCGTGATCACCACGAAGGGAAAGAGCTATCGGATGCGCAAGCGCCGCGGGCAGGCGTAACGGCGCGCGTCAGTCGGCAGGCGGCGTGCTCGGCCTGAAGAACGGCCGATCACGCCGCCCGCCGACTGGGAACCTGGAAGCCGAAGACAGAGAGCGTAGAATGAACAGCCTGCAGGTGGTCCACTTTCCGAGCGGCCGACTGGTCTAGTTTTCGACCGGCGC
>CAVWSQ010000003.1:0-943166 GCA_963757655.1 uncultured Acidobacteriota bacterium
CGAGGAACTGATGAACGTGCGCGGCGTCGGGGAGAAGAGCTTCCTGAAACTGAAACCGCAGATCACGATCGCTCCGGCCAAGGCCGACCACGATCACTCTAACCCTCAGTAGAACGGGGAGCGGTCCGGGCGCCCCGGCGTCCGGACCGCATGCCATGACCCGGTTCACGATAGCGATCCCAGGTTACTCGCTCCTCGAGCTGATGCTGGCCATGAGTCTTGGCGTGACGCTGACGGCGGTCGCCGTGCCACAGTATCTCGCCAGCCTCGACGATCTTCGGGCGAGCGCGGCCGCCCATCACGTGCTGGGACGCTTACAACGTGCCCGGATGGAAGCGGTGATGCGATCGGCGATGGTCGGCGTCCTGTTCACGCAGGCGCCGCAGGGCGGCTACAGCTACGCGGTGTACCTCGATGGAAATCGCAACGGCGTGCTCACGCGCGACGTCCAGCGCGGCGTCGATCCACTCATCGCGTCCACCGAGCAACTGTCGGACCAGTTCCCAGGCATCGAGTTCGGCGCCGTTTCCGGGCTGCCGCCCGTGGACCCCGGCGGGACCGCGCCAGGCGCCGATCCGATCCGGCTTGGCTCTGGGAGTGTTGCCAGCTTCTCGGCACTCGGGTCGGCGACGTCCGGTACGCTCTATATCCGCAGTCGGCGCGGTGCTCAGTACGCCGTGCGAGTGTATGGCGAAACGGGCAAGACTCGTGTATTGAAGTTCGACTCGCGCACCAGGCGTTGGAAACAGATATGAGCCACAAGTCAACCGACCGGCGCGGCGCGCGGCGCCTGGACGCGTTCGAAGATCACCAAATCGTGTCGACCTGCGTGCGGCCCGGACACAAAGCCCGGCTGATTGACGTGTCGTCTGGCGGCGCCCTGATCGAAACAAATCATCGGCTGCTGCCGGGAACCTCAGTGGAACTGCAGGTCGAGAAGGAAGGCGATCGCGCCAACCTCCGGGGCCGCGTGTTGCGATGCGCGGTCATCAGGGTCCGACCGACCTGGGTGTGCTATCGCGGTGCGATCGCCTTTGACCGCCACCTGCCCTGGTTCGTTGACGAGCGCGGAGCCGCGGCGACGTCTCCGATCATGTGAGCGCCAACCGAATCGGCCGAAGCGTTCGGGTTCATCAGGTGATCAACGGGAAACCTCTACCCTGGAGAGAACCAGTCATGTCGGGAGCAAACGCAGAATGTCAGGAGATTTCGGGTGCCGCCGTTGTCCAGCCGCTGGCATCGAGTTTGGTTTCCTGTCGATCATGACCCCATTCATACCGCGTCAGCGTGACCGCCGCGAAGCGATGGCCGATCTGGTCGCAGGCATCGCGAGGGCGCTCGACCGACGTCTCGACGTGTCGCTGATGCGAGGGGCTTTCGAGACCGCAGTCAGCCGGATCGTCCCGTTGCGAAGCGTCCACCTGCGTGAAGTTGGCAGCAGGTGGCCGCGACGAGTCGAGTCGTGCGGTCCGGAATCGTTGGCGCTGGAAGTGCCGGGAGCGGACCCCTCGTCGCAAGGCCTCCTGGAGGTCTCGTTCGATCCGGGTTGCCGGCTTGGCGACTGGGACTTTCAGATGCTCGGAACGGCCGCAAATCTGGGTGCGCTCGTGCTCGAGATCGAACGGTCGCGCCTCCAACTGGCCCGTGCCGGCCTGCTGAATCCGAATCGCGCTCGCCGCGACGGTGCGGCGCCGCTCATCGGGTCAACTGACCTCATGAAGCGGCTGCGCGACGCCATCGAGCGTGTGGCGTCAACCGACTTCACCATCCTGCTCGAGGGCGAGAGCGGCGTCGGCAAGGAACTGGTCGCGCGACAGATACATGCGCTGAGCAGGAGACGTCATGGACCGTTCGTCGCTATCAACTGCGCCGCTCTGGTCGAAACGCTTCTCGAGGCGGAGCTTTTCGGCATCGAGGAACGAACCGCGACCGGCGTACGCGGACGGAGAGGCAAGTTCGAGGCGGCGGAGGGAGGCACCCTGTTTCTCGACGAAGTCTCGGACCTCTCCCTGTCGGCTCAGGCCAAACTGCTCCGAGCGATCCAGGACCTGGCCGTCGAGCGCGTCGGCGGTCACTCCCTCCATCGACTCGACATCCGCATCGTCGCGGCCACCAACCGCGGCCTGGCGCCGCTCGTAGGCCAGCGCCTGTTCCGGGCCGACCTGTTCTATCGCTTGAGCGGCGTCGATATCCGCGTGCCGGCACTTCGGGAGCGTCGGGCCGATATTCTCGAGCTGGCGCTGTATTTTCTGGAGCGTCACAAGACAACCCGTGCACTCTGTCTGTCACCGGGTGCCTCCGATGCGCTGATGTCCTACGACTGGCCGGGCAACGTCCGTGAGTTGGAGCGACTGATGGAGCGGGCCGTGACCCTGGCCGACGCTGACGTGATCGAGCTCGACGACCTTCCCGTCGTCGTCCGGGGCGACTACGCGACGCTGGGACCGTCGCTGCAACGCAACGACAGCCTGCGTGCCTGGGCGAGCCGCTACGTCCGTCTCGTTCTCGACCGATGTGGGGGCAACAAGCGGGAGGCCTGCCGCGCACTCGACATTAGCTATCACACGCTGCAGTCGTACCTCCGCTTTCCGGTGCACGATCCCGCCGCCGCCGGCGAGCGCGCAGGCGCCGTGCAGGAGCCGTGGCCAGACGCTCCGGACGCTGGTCGGAGCATGGAGGCGGAGTCGATGGTGTAACCAAGCTGGCGGCGCGGGTCGCGCCGCGCATGCCGGGTGTCTCCGGCCAATGGTGAAGACGAGACAGTGACGGCGAGATCGCCGCGAGGTCACGCGTGTTCACCGGCAATCGCACAACGGGTTGTGCGGAGGAGGCACGATGAAAACGTGGTGGGCGTGTGCGGCGATGGTGGTGACGATCGGCGTCGTCTCGTGGCCGAAATCCGGCGCGGGGGCCGGGGCGGCACAGTCTCAGGGGACCGCCGCGGTCCAGATGGTTCCGGCGGGGCAGAAACAGGTGGGGAACCCCGGAGAAAAAGGTGCAACGTATTACGCGCTCGAGGCGCAAACCACTCGGCTGACCACGACGTTTCGCGACGGCCACGCGGCAGTCGCCGAGCGCGGGCTCGTCGGCGACGTGCGGACCACGTTGCGCGATCAAGGCGGCAACGATCGTGCGCGGTTGCGGCTGAACCGAATCGATGGTGGACACGACATGCTGAATTTCGAGCCAACCGCTGGCGTGCCATTCCAGGCGTTGAGCGATCCCAATCTGGTGAAGCCCACGCTCGATTGGGCCACGCGCCAGACCTACAGTCTCGTGAAGGACGGGTCCGACAACCTGGTCTGGGACGGCGGGACGATGCGACGGCGGGGGACGGCGCGACGGGATGTCGATCGCGACGTCAGCTCCGTCGAAACGGTGTGGGCCAACGGTCTGGTCGCGCGGCTTTCCCGACAGGTCTACCCGCGACGCCAGATCGCGCCCGGCCGCTTCGTCGAAGGGCCGGTGATGGTCAGCGACTTGACGTTGCACGGGTCGCCGGTCGGCACCGGAGTCTGGTTTGAGAGGAATCAGGTGTTCGCGTACTCGTTGCCCGGACTCATGGCCGGTCTGGTCGTCATCGGGCCCGAAGAGCTGAAAGCCAACTACGGCGGTTGGCCCTTTGCACCCGACACGACGTGGCTGAACCTGCAGATCATCGCCGCTCACCACTTCAAGACGCTGCTCGTCAAGCAAGGCTCGGTTGCGCGAGCCTGTGAGCCGGCGCAGCCCAGCCGGCTGGCCCAGTTCCTGATGCCAACGCTGTACGCGAACGAAGCCGGTTGCGACGATTTCCACTGGCTCGACGGGTCGATGATCCGCGATTGCTGCGACGACCATGATCGGTGTTATTCCAAGGGCGGGTGCGACTCGAGCACCTGGTGGCAATGGTGGAAGAGTTGGAGCTGCGACCGTTGCAATCTCGCAGTCGTGGGATGCTTCTTTGCGCGAGGATCGTCTGACGATCGATGCATCACGCGACAAGGATGTGCCGGGTGACACGTAACGCGACCATGCGCTGCCTCGGCTTTGCGATCGGATTGGCGGCATTGCTTGCAGCCCACGCGATCGAAGTCGCGACATGGTCCGCATGGTTCGGCGGGCTGCACGAGCCATGGTTCCTGAACTCGGGCCGCGCCACGGCGTTTACGCTCGCCTGTGTATTCGGCGTGAGCGTGATCGGTGGATGGCTTCGGGTCCCGGGTGTCATGATCGCCGCAGGCGCGCTGGCAGCCTCGACCTTGATCTTGTTCTTCAAGGAAGGGGGTGCGGGCACACTCTTTCCAATCGTCCTCGTGGCCGGGGGGCTATTGGTGGCCGGCGCCAGCCTGCTCGGCGCGTGGATCGGCTCCGAAATCGGAACACGCCCCGCCGCCTGACCGATGAGCCTTCGACCGCCGGCGTCAGGTGCCCAAACCTGGCGCCGGCGACTACGATCGTTTCTCCTGCCAGCTCTGCCTCATCGTGCGCGAGAGCGATGAACCTCGCAGGTGGCTTCTTCCTTACGCCATTCTGAGGTCCCACGCGCACACCTTTCCTACTATCATGCTCCGTTGCGCAACGAGTTCGTCAACCCGGCCCGACTCTGAGGTGAAAACACCATGCCACGCATCCGATTCTCGCGCTATGGAGTGTCGATCCTGGGCGGTCTCATGTTCGCGACGGTTGTTACGGTCATCGTCGCACTGCGGCAGCCTTCTGCGACACCAAAGAGCCGTCCGTTCAACCGGCATGCGGTCGGCGAATTGGCGTCGCGTCGCGTCGGGGAAGCGCCGCGCGCCGATCGCGAGCATTCGGCCGGCATTGAACAGGAGCGCTACGACAATCGCGCGTATCCGGCCGAGCAGATTTCGTCGACGCGGCGCGAGGCGGGCCGCGGTGCCTTCGACGAGGTGTCGCGGCGCCAGCACGGCAAGCGGCACGGCTGGGAAGAGGTCGGTCCGTTTACGCCGAGAGTCGCCGCGGAAGCCACTTATACAGGTCGCGCAACCGCCAACTCCGGCCGGGTGACGGCGCTGGCGATCTCGCCCCGCTGCGATACGCACGATTGCACCCTGCTGGTTGGCGCGGCCGGCGGCGGAATCTGGAAGACCGACGCTGCGCTCGATGCGTCGCCGGATTGGCAATCGGTCAATGACGGCATCGCTTCAAACGCGATCGGATCGCTGGTCTTCGACCCCACCGACGGGCGGGCGCGAACCCTGTACGCGGGCACCGGCGAACCGAACGGCTCGAGCGATTCGGAGGCCGGCGTCGGGCTTTATCGATCCACCGATGGCGGTCGTTCATGGTCGTTGGTGGTGGGCAGCCTGGCCGTCGCAAAGGGCCGCTCCATCGCCGCCATCGCCGTCGATCCGCTCAACGCTCGCCATCTGTTCATCGGCACGGCCGTGGCCCGGCATGGGTCTTCGTCGGTCAACGGTGGACGGTTCACGCCGCCGGGTGCCGCCGCGGTCGGCCTGTACGAGTCCACCAACGCCGGAGCCACCTTCAAGCTGGTGTTCAGCAAGACCGCCGATGCCGTTGACCCCACCTCGCCGACCGGCGCCGACTTCTTCCGCGGCGGCGTCAGCAACATCAGTACCGATCGCACCGGCCTGGGCCCGCACGATCCGACCCGAGTCTTCGTGTCACTGTTCGACTACGGCCTCTACCGATCCACGCTGAGCGGTTCGTACGAGCAGATCTTCGCGTCGGCGGGAGGCGGCCTGATCGCCAACTCGCTGGCGTCGCGCACGGAATTTGCGCTGGCGCCGATGGGCAACAAGCTGCGCATCTATGTTGGCGACGTCGGCGCAGCCGCCGCCGAGTTCTACCGCGTCGACAGCGCGAACGTCGCCGCGGCCACGTTGACCGACGGCGTCAACAATCCCGGCTGGATCAAGCTGTCGAACTCGACACCGGGCACACCCGGGTTTGCTTCGTACAACTATTGCAGCGAGCAGTGCTCTTACGACATGCCGGTCGCGTCGCCGCCGGGCCATCCCGACGTGGTGTGGATTGGCGGCCAGATGCAGTACGACGAGATCTTCACGCCGACCCCGCCGTCCAACGGCCGCGCCGTTCAGCGTTCCACCGACGCGGGCGTCAGCTTCACTGACATGACCAACGACACGCAATCGCCGCCGCTCGGCATGCATCCCGACCAGCACGCGATCGTGTTTTCGGCGTCGCACCCCGATATCGCATTTCTCGGGTCGGACGGCGGCGTGGTGCGCACCAGTGGACACTTCGCCGACGCGTCGGCCGAGTGCGGGAGCCGGGGCCTGGGCGGCTCTGCGCTGATCGACTGCAAGGCCTGGCTCACGGCCATCCCGACCCGGATCACCAGCCTGAACGACGGGTTGCGGACGCTGCAGTTCCAGAGCGTGTCGCTCGATGCGAATCGTCCCGAGCGGAACCTTCTCGGCGGCACGCAGGACAATGGCACCTGGGCGTTCAGCGGCAAGGCCAAATCGTGGTTCGAATCGGTCGGCGGTGATGGCGGCCAGTCGGGCATCGACGTCGGCAGTGCCCGCATCCGGATGCACACCTATACCGGGCCGCAGGGCGACGTGAACTTCCGAGGGAACGATCCGCTCGGCTGGAACTGGTGGGGTGACGTGCTGAATGCCAGCGGCGAAGCCGCCTCCTTCTATGCGCCGCTCATCAACGACCCGAAGGTTGGCGGCAGCTGGTTCATCGGGCTCCAGCATGTGTGGCGCACCAAGGACAACGGCGGCGATCAGGCGTTCCTCGAACTGCACTGCAACGAGTTCTTCGGCGACTTCACGGTCCCGTGCGGCGATTGGGAACCGTTGGGTGGGACCGTGGGCGATCTGACAGCGGGAGCCTCCGACAAGGGCACCGGCTATGTCGTGGCGATCGAGCGGACGCCGAGCGATTCGCACACCTTGTGGGCCGCCACCCGGCGCGGGCGGGTGTTCGTCTCGAAGAACGCCGACGCGGCAGCCGGTCTGGTCACGTTCAAGCGCATCGACACCAGTGCCCAGCCGATACGCTTCGTGAGCGGACTTTCCATCGATCCCGTCAACGCCAATCACGCGTTCGTGTCGTTCTCCGGCTACAACGCCTACACCCCGACCACGCCAGGTCACGTGTTCGAGGTTCGCTTCAATCCGGCCACTGGAACCGCCGTCTGGACCGACCGCAGCTACAACCTCGGGGACCAGCCGGTTACCAGCGTGGCGTTCGATCCCGATACCGGTGACCTGTTCGCGTCGACGGACTACGGCGTGTTGATGCTGTCGCACGGCAGCAGTAACTGGTCGCCTGCGGCGGCCAGCCTGCCGGCGGTCGCCGTCTACGGCTTGACCATCGATTCCGATGCGCGGCTCCTGTACGCGGCCACGCACGGTCGCGGCATCTGGAGACTCAGGCTCGAGGATTCAGACGATGTGATGACCGGCGATCAACATCGCTGACGTCACGGGTAGGCGCGCACCGACGACACCATCGCGTTGAAGGTCCGCGCGTCGGGCCCTCGACTCGTGAGCGCGAGACGGCTTTGCACGCCGTCTCGCGTCTTCAGCACCAGCGTCGCCCGTCGCACAGTCGACACCGCGTCGACACAGACGATCGCCGTCACCCCGTGCGCCGTGGTCGTGGTCGAGCACTGCGGCCGCGCGGTTTGCCGTCCTGGCGCCGGCTCCGAAGGACTGTCAACGCCGTGCCGCCCGAGCACGATCGGCTGCCCGCTCGGCGAACGGAACGTCACCTCGTCGCCATCGTCCGTGACCGACCACCCGGCGGGATACTCGAATGCGATTCCCCATTTCGCGCTGGTGAACGGCTTCACCTCGCCAGCCGACTGGGCTGCCTTCGCGGCAGAGGGGGCGCACGCCGTAAGCATCAGCGCGCAGCCAATGGCGCGCACGAGCCGTAGCCACATCAGACGCGTCATCACAGTCTGGCCTTCCTCTCACGAATATATGCCCGTTGGTCGCGCTGCGCGCGCTATTCTTGACCGCCGCGAAAGCGCATAGTACCGTTACCTGTTTTCACTCAGACTCTTGCAGCCCCCATGCCACTGGCGACCGACACACCGCTGAAGAAGACGCCGCTCAACACCCGCCACCGCGCGTCGGGAGCCCGCATGGTCCCGTTCAGCGGTTGGGACATGCCGGTCGAGTACAGCGGCCTCTCGAACGAGCATCAGGCGGTGCGCACCCGCGCCGGCATCTTCGACGTCAGCCACATGGGCGAGATCGAGATCGCGGGGAAGGACGCGCTCGCGGCCGTGCAGCGCATTTCCTCCAACGACGCCTCGAAGCTGCAGGTGGGACAGGCGCAGTATTCCGGCCTGCTCACGCCGCAGGGCACCTTCGTGGACGACCTGCTCGTCTACCGGCTCGGTCCCGCCCACTTCCTGCTCGTGGTCAACGCCGGGAACATCGCCAAGGACTACACGTGGATGGCCGGGCACATCCAGGGCGTCGGCGACGCGGTCGCTGTGGACTCCAGCTCGCGCTATGCGTTGATCGCGGTGCAGGGACCAGAGGCGGTGAACGTCCTCCAGCCGCTGACCGGCGTCGACCTGAACGGCATGAAGTACTACTGGTTCGGACACGGAGAGGTGGCCAATGTGCGTGCCACCGTATCGCGCACCGGTTACACCGGCGAGGATGGTTTCGAGATTTTCGTGCCGCCGGCGCAAGCCGACCAGGTGTGGCTGGCGCTCCTCGAGTCGGGTCGGTCGGCCGAGGTGATTCCATGCGGCCTCGGCGCGCGCGACACGCTTCGCCTCGAGGCCGGCATGCGCCTGCACGGCAACGACATCGACGAGACGACCACCGCCGTGGAGGCTGACCTGAACTGGATCGTCGGCTGGAAGAAGGACGATTTCATCGGCGCCGGGGCGCTGCGGGATCAGAAGGCGAGCGGCCCACGGTGCAAGATTGTCGGCTTCGAGATGCTCGAGCGCGGCATCGGGCGCCACGGCTACGACGCGTACGTCGGCGACGCCCGGGTCGGCACGGTCACCAGCGGCACACAGACACCACACCTGCGGAAGGCGATCGGCATGGCGTACCTGCCGGTCGAGCACACGGCGACCGACAGCGAGTTCGACGTCGACATCCGCGGCCGCCGCACCCGTGCCCGTGTCGTGCCGATGCCGTTCTACAAACGACAGAAGTAGCGCAGCAGAACATCAGGCAGGCCTTCCGGCCTGCCGGGGAGCAGCGATGGCGTATCCGGACAGCTTCAAATACACCAAGGATCACGAGTGGATTGTCCTCGACGGCGACAAGGGCAAGGTCGGCATCACCGACTACGCGCAGCAGCAGCTCGGTGACGTGGTCTACGTGGAGCTTCCCGAGGTCGGGTCCAAGGTCAAGCAGGGACAGTCGTTCGGCACGATTGAATCGGTCAAAGCGGTGTCGGAACTCTACTCACCGGTCACCGGTGAGATCGTGGAGGTCAACGCCGCGCTCAAGGACAAGCCCGAAGCGGTCAACGCCAACCCGCACGACAGCTGGATGGTGGTCATCAAGCTCGCCAACCCGGGCGAAGCAGCGGCGCTCCTCGACGCGGCCCAGTACCAGGATCTCGTCAAGTAAGGCCGCGTCCTCATCCAGTCCAACCCTGCTGCCAACATGCTTTTCGATTTCGAACGATTCCAATCCCGACACATCGGATCCGACGCGGACGAGACCGCGGCCATGCTGAAGGCGGTCGGCGCGGCTTCACTGGAGGCGCTGATGGATGAAGCGATCCCGGCTCGCATCCGGCTGGCGGCGCCGCTCAACCTGCCAGAGGGCGAGAGCGAGCAGCAGTTCCTCAAAGAGTTGCGTGCCACCAGCGGCCGCAACCAGATCGCGCGGTCGTTCATCGGCTACGGCTACTACGACACCATCACGCCGAGCGTGATTCTCCGCAACGTCCTGGAGAATCCCGGGTGGTACACACCGTACACTCCGTATCAGGCCGAGATCGCCCAGGGCCGTCTCGAATCGCTGCTCAACTTCCAGACGATGGTGACGGACCTGACCGGGATGGAGGTCGCCAACGCGTCGCTGCTCGACGAAGCCACTGCCGCCGCCGAGGCGATGACGATGCTGGCGCGCGTGCAGGCGAGACGCATCGAAGGGGTCGCCGGCGCGCCGCAGTTCCTGGTCTCCGACTCGTGCTATCCGCAGACGCTCGACGTGCTTCGGTCACGCGCCGAGCCACTCGGCATCGAGATCGTCCTCGCGCCCGGCGAACTGCTCGACGAAGTCGAATTCGGCGATCGGGTGTTCGGCGCCCTCGCCCAGTCGCCCGACACCGGCGGCCGCATTCACGATCTGCGCACCTTCATCACCCGCGCGCACCAGGCCGGTGTGCTCGTTGCGGTCGGGAGCGATCTGTTGAGCCTCGCCCTGATCACGCCGCCCGGTGAGATGGGCGCCGACGTGGTCTATGGCAACTCGCAGCGGTTCGGCGTGCCGCTGGGCTACGGCGGTCCGCACGCCGCGTTTTTTGCCACTCTCGACAAGCACGTCCGCCAGGCGCCCGGACGGATCATCGGCGTCTCGGTTGACCAGCACGGCAACACCGCCTACCGGATGGCGCTGCAGACGCGCGAGCAGCACATCCGCCGCGAGAAGGCGACGTCGAACATCTGCACCGCTCAGGCGCTGCTCGCCAACATCGCCGGCTTGTATGCCGTGTATCACGGCCCCAAGGGCCTGAAGGCGATTGCTACGCGCGTGCACGCGTACGCACGGCTCCTGACCCGCGAGCTCGAACGCATGGGTTTCCGGCAGCTGAACGATCACTATTTCGACACGCCGCGCTTCGAGGTAGCCGGCGGCGTGCAGTCGATGGGGCAGATCCTGAAGGCCGCCCAGGAGGGCGGCATCAACCTCGGATACCGGATGGACCACACCATCCACGTCGCGCTCGACGAAACGGTGGACGAACAGGACATCCTCTCGCTGCTGGTGGTCTTTGCCGCCGGGGCGGCAGGCAGGAGCCATGCGCTGGACAGGTCGACGTCAGGCCTCCAGCCGCAATACCCGACCGGCCTCTCCCGCACGACACCGTACCTGACCCATCCGGTCTTCAACACCCATCATTCCGAAACGCAGATGATGCGTTACGTCCGCAACCTCGAGCGCAAGGACATCGGACTCGATACGTCGATGATTCCGCTCGGGTCGTGCACCATGAAGCTGAACGCCGCCTCGGAGATGCTGCCGATCACCTGGCCCGAGTTCGGCAAGCTGCATCCGTTCGCGCCGGTCGAGCAGGCCGCCGGCTACCAGAAAATCTTCGGCGAGCTCGAGCGCATGCTGTGCGAAATCACCGGGTTCGCGGCAGTCTCGCTGCAGCCGAATTCCGGTGCCCAGGGCGAGTTCGCCGGCTTGATGGTCATCCGGCAGTACCACAAGGATCGCGGTGACACCCACCGCGATGTCGTCCTGATTCCGGCATCCGCGCACGGCACCAATCCGGCCAGCGCGGCGATGGTCGGAATGCACGTGGTCGTGGTCGCCAGCACCGCAGACGGCAACATCGACGTCGACGATCTCAGAGCCAAGGCCGACGCGCACAAGGATCGGCTGGCGGCGTTGATGGTGACGTATCCGTCGACCCACGGCGTATTCGAGGAGAGCATCCAGGACATCTGCGCCATCGTCCACCAGCGCGGCGGGCAGGTCTACATGGATGGCGCGAACATGAACGCGCAGGTCGGCCTGACCAGCCCGGCGGCGATCGGCGCCGACGTGTGCCACATCAACCTGCACAAGACCTTCAGCATCCCGCACGGCGGCGGCGGGCCCGGCATGGGGCCGATCGGCGTCGCCGCACATCTGGCGCCGTATCTGCCGGGCCATCCGATGGTCAAGACCGGCGGCGCACAGGCGATTCACGCGCTGTCGGCGGCGCCGTGGGGCAGCGCCAGCATCCTTCTGATCTCGTACGCCTACATGAAGATGCTGGGGCGCGACGGTATGACCGACGCGACGCGCTACGCGATCCTGAACGCCAACTATCTGAAGTCGAGGCTCGAGCCGCATTTTCCCGTGCTCTATGCCCGGCCCAACGGCCGGGTCGCGCACGAGATGATTTTCGATCTGCGCCCGCTGAAGCAGGCCAGCGGCATCGACGAATCGGATGTGGCGAAGCGGTTGATGGACTACGGCTTCCATGCGCCGACGGTGTCGTTTCCGGTGGCCGGCACCATCATGGTGGAACCGACCGAAAGCGAAGCCAAAGACGAGCTCGATCGCTTCTGCGACGCGATGATTGCCATCCGCGGTGAAATTCAGGCGGTGATCGACGGCACAGCGGATCGCCAGGACAACCTCCTCAAGAACGCCCCGCACACGGCCGGCGCCGTGACGGCCGCGGACTGGAAACATCCGTACTCGCGCGAGCAGGCGGCGTTCCCGCTGGCATTCGTGCGCGCCAACAAGCACTGGCCCAGTGTCGGTCGGATCGACAACCCCTACGGCGATCGCAACCTGATGTGCTCCTGCCCGCCGCTGGAAGCCTACGCCTGAACGCTCGGCTGAAGCGTTCGTGTGGACGTTCGGCGTTCCCTCGTCAGGTCCCTCCCAATAAATCTGCTCGCGGCTATAATCCGCTGTGCCCTCCGTTCGCGGGAGGCTAAGCGTCAGGAGGCAGGACATGAAGACGACGAGCGCGTTGTACGCAGGCGCGGCGATGGTTGGCTTCTCGTTGTTGCTGGCGCGGGCCCCCGTCGTGACGAGCGCTGTCCAGACGCCCGGCGCGGCGGTTGCGGTCGACACCGACGACCTTGGCGGCGTCGTCTCCACCGTAAAGGGGCCCGAGGCCGGTGTCTGGGTGATCGCGGAGACGGCGGACCTCCCGACGAAATACGTCAAGGTCGTCGTCACCGACGATCGCGGACGGTATCTGCTCCCCGATCTGCCGAAAGCCACCTTCGACGTCTGGGTCCGCGGCTATGGCCTGGTCGATTCCCCTAAGGTGACAGCCGCGCCGGGCAAGGTTCTCAACCTGACGGCGGTCGTCGCGCCGAATCCGCGCGCGGCGGCTCAGTACTATCCTGCCGGCTACTGGTTCTCGCTGATCCGCGTGCCGGAGAAGAACGAGTTTCCGGGCAACTCACCAGGCGGCAACGGCATCGCCCCGAGCATCAAGAGCCAGGCCGACTGGATCCGGCAAATGAAGTCCGGCGGCTGCACCGCGTGTCATCAGCTCGGCACCAGGGGCACGCGCGAGATTCCGAAGGCGCTCGGTACGTTTCATAGTTCGGCGGAAGCGTGGGAGCGCCGTGTTCAGTCGGGGCAAGCCGGTGCGCAGATGGCGGGCGGGCTCAACGCGATGGGGAAGGACCGTGCGCTCGCGATGTTCGCCGACTGGACCGACCGCATCGCCGGCGGCGAGTTACCGCCGGCACCGCCGCGTCCACAGGGCGTGGAGCGCAACCTCGTCATCACCCAATGGGATTGGGCCGACCCGAAAGCGTACCTGCACGATGAGGTGTCCACCGATCGACGAAACCCCAGCGTCAACGCGAACGGCTTGATCTACGGATCGCTCGAGCTCAGCGCCGACTACCTGCCAGTCCTCGATCCCGTTCACAACACCATCAGCCAGGTGAAGCTCACCGTGCGCGATCCGAACACCCCGCGCACCCCGGCGACGATGTTGAAGCCGTCGCCGTATTGGGGTGACGAAGCGATCTGGACGAGCCGGAACAACGTCCACAACCCGATGTTCGACGAGAAGGGCCGCGTCTGGATCACGTCGGCTGTACGCCCGGCCGCGAATCCGGATTTCTGCAAGGAGGGATCGAGCCATCCGTCGGCGAAGCTCTATCCGCTGGCGAACAGCGGGCGTCAGCTCGCGCTATACGATCCGGCGAGCAAACAGATCACCCACATCAGCACCTGTTTCGGCACCCACCACCTGATGTTTGCAGAAGACGCGAACCGGACGCTTTGGACGAGCGGCGGCGGTCAGGTCGTCGGCTGGCTGAACACGAAGATGTTCGACGAAACCCACGACGAAGTGAAATCGCAGGGCTGGACCGCGCTCGTGCTGGACACCAACGGCAACGGTAAGCGCGACGCCTACGTCGAGCCGAACCGGCCGCTCGATCCGGCGAAGGACACGCGCTATGGCAATGGGTTCTACGCCGTCGCACCGGCGCCTGACGGTTCGATCTGGGGGTCCGTACTCGGTTTCCCAGGCGCGATCGTCCGGCTGAATCCTGGACCGAATCCACCGGAGACGGCGCTCGCCGAAGTGTACGAGCCGCCGATGCCCGGCTACTCGCCGCGCGGCGGCGATGTCGATCGCAACGGCGTCTACTGGACCGCGCTCGCGAGCGGACACCTGGCGAGCTTCGACCGGCGCAAATGCAAGGGCCCGCTCAACGGCCCGAAGGCGACCGGGCAGCACTGTCCCGAGGGATGGTCGCTTTATCCGGAGCCGCTGCCGCAGTTGAAAGGCGTGACCGAATCAGGAAGCGCCGAGGCCAGCTACTACACCTGGGTCGATTGGCACGACTCGCTCGGACTCGGCGCCAACGTGCCGATCGATACCGGCAACGCGTCGGAAGGCCTGTTGGCATTGAAGGACGGCAAGTGGGTCGTGCTGCGCGTGCCCTACCCGATTGGCTTCTACACGAAATGGATGGACGGCCGCATCGACGATCCGAAGGGCGGCTGGAAGGGGAGGGGGTTGTGGGCGACGGTGAGCACCCGCACCCCGTTCCACATGGAGACCGGCAAGGGCACCACGAGCAAGGTGATGCATTTCCAGCTGCGCCCGGATCCGCTGGCGAAGTGAAGGTTTGGAGGGAGTTCGAATGCGCGCCATCCTGACGAAGTTATCGCTGATCGTGGTGGTCGGGTTCTTGCCCGCGGCTGTATCCGCGGAGGTCGTGCGCATCGAAGTTCAGTCGCGCGGCGATCTGGTCGGCGGGCAGCCGTTCGGAGCGGCCGGCCCATACGAAAAGATCGCCGGAAAAATCTTTTTCGCCGCTGACCCCTCGCTGACGGCCAACCGCATCATCACCGACATCGACAAGGCGCCGCGCAACGCCGCCGGGAAGGTCGAGTTCTCCTCCGACTTCTACCTGATCAAGCCGAAGAACATCGCGAAGGGTAACGGCGCCGTGCTCTATGAGGTGTCCAATCGGGGCGGCAAAGGCATGCTGGGCTTCTTCAACCACGCCGCGGGCAGTGTCGATCCCGCCTCGGACGCGGAGATGGGCGACGGGTTCCTGATGAGACAGGGCTTCACGCTGCTGTGGGTCGGGTGGCAGTTCGATACGCCGCAGCGTCGTGGCCTGGTGCGTGTCTATCCGCCGATCGCGTCCGAGAATGGCCAGCCGATTCGCGGCCTGGTCCGAAGCGACTTCGTCGTCACCGAGCGAGAAACCGATCATTCGCTCGCTGATCGCGATCACGCTGCGTACGCGGTCGTCGATCCCGACTCGCCAGACAACGTGATGACCGTGCGCGACTCGGTCGAGGGTCCGCGCCGTATCGTCGCGAGAAGCCAGTGGAGCTTTGCCCGCGCCGACGGCGCCAAGACCATCGGCGATCCGACACGCGTCTACATGGCGGCCAGGTTCGAGCCGGGCAAGATCTACGAGGTGGTGTACACAGCGCAGAACCCGCCGCTCGTCGGCCTGGGGCCGGCCGCGATCCGCGACGTGATCTCGATGCTGAAGTACAGGTCAGCGGACGCGTGGTCGATTCCGGCCGGCGCGATTCACCGCGCGCTGGCGTTCGGCATCTCGCAGAGCGGCCGCTTCCTCCGCACCTACCTGTACTTCGGCTTCAACAAGGACGAGGGCAGCCGCAAGGTGTTCGATGGCGTCATCGCCCAGGTCGCGGGCGCCGGCCGCGGCAGCTTCAATCACCGCTTCGCGCAGCCGTCGAGGGACGGCCACCCCTACCTCAACTTCTTCTATCCGACCGACATCTTTCCGTTTACCGATGTCGCGCAGACGGATCCCGAGACCGGCGTGACCGATGGTCTGCTCACGCACGCCGGGTCACTAGCGCTGCTGCCCAAGGTCTTCTACACCAACTCCGAGTACGAATATTGGGGCCGCGCCGCTTCGCTGATCCACACGACGCCGGACGGCACCGGTGACGCGCCGCTGATGGACAACGTCAGGATCTATCTCCTGGCCGCGGGACAGCACGGTCCCGGCGCCTTCCCGCCGGTCCAGACCATCGGCCAGCAGCGCAACAACCCGCTCGACTATCGCTGGGCGATGAAAGCGCTGTTGCTGGCCATGGACCGCTGGACCGCGAACGGTACGCCGCCGCCGCCCAGCCGATATCCGCACATCGGCGACGGCACGCTGGTTCAGCCGGATCGCTTGAAGTTCCCGAAGCTGCCGGGCGTCACGACATCGACCGCCGTCCACCGCGCCTATCGCGCCGACTACGGCCCGCGGTTCGCGTCGCAAGGCGTGGTCACTCTCGAACCACCGCGCATCGGCAGCGCCTTTCCGATTCTGATCCCCCAGGTCGACGCCGACGGCAACGGCGTGGCTGGTATTCGCATGCCCGAGTTGATGGTGCCGCTCGCCACCTACACGGGGTGGAACCTGTTCAACCCTCGTTCCGGGCCGACCGATGCGCTCTCGAGCATGCAGGGATCGTACATCCCGCTGCCGCGCACCGCGGCCGATCGGAAGCGCGCCAACGATCCCCGTCCGTCGATCGAGGAGCGCTATCACGACAAGGATCAGTACCTCGGTCTCGTCACCAAGGCAGCCCAGGCGCTGGTCAGCCAGGGCTTCCTGCTCGCGGACGATGTGCCGACGATCGTGCGGAACGCCGGACGCCATTGGGACTACCTCGCGTCGGCCCCGCCGTCCACGGCCGGCGCGGACCGACGATGATCGATTCCACGGCGCCTGAACCGGCGCCGCGTCCAGCCGCCGACCTGTTTCTCGTCAGCCTACTCATCCTGTTCATGGAACTGGCGTGCATCCGCTGGTTCGGCAGCATGGTCGTCTATCTCACCTTCTTCACCAACATCGCGCTGCTGGCCGCATTCCTCGGCATCTCAGTCGGCTGCCTGGCCGCCGCGCGCCGGCGCCACCTGGTCGAGACCGTCGTGCCGACGCTGCTTCTCGGCATGGCGCTGGCGTGTCTGGTGCTGTATGTCTACACGCATTTCAGCGCGATCATGATCGATGTCGGCGGGCAGGGATCACCGCAGCAGATTTTCTTCGGCACCGAGTATCGTGCTCGCGATCTGACGCGGTTCGTGATCCCGCTGGAAGCCGTCGCCGGGCTGTTCTTCGTGCTCATCGCCCTCGCGTTCGTCGGGCTGGGTCAGGTGATGGGCCGCGCGTTCAACATGCTGCCGGACCGGATGACCGCCTACACCGTCAACATCGCCGGCAGCCTTGCCGGCATCGCCGGGTTCGCGCTCGTCTCCTATCTGCGCGCGCCGCCGGCGGTCTGGTTCGCCATCCTGTTCGTCCTGATCCTCGGTTGTCTCCCGCGCTGGACGCGGCTGCAAGGCGTCTCGCAGATCGCGGTGATGGTGCTGCTGGCGCTCGCCGCCAACGCGGCCCCCGCCACTCAAACCATCTGGTCGCCCTACTACAAGATCGTCTACTACCCGGCGACGCAGCTGATCGCCACCAACAACATCGGGCACCAGGTGATGGCCGACATCACGAACGCCGGTCCGGCTTACTCGCTGCCGCACCTGCTGAACCGCGATGCCGGCGGCGGTTCGTTCGCCGACGTCCTGATCATCGGCGCCGGCTCCGGCAACGATGTCGCCGCCGCGCTGCACCACGGCGTCCGCCACGTCGACGCAGTCGAGATCGATCCGGCGATCAGCGACCTTGGCCGGCTCTATCATCCGAATCGGCCGTATGCCGATCCGCGGGTGACCGTTCATGTCGACGACGGCCGGAGTTTTGTGCGCCGGACCAGCCAGACCTACGACCTGGTCGTCTATGCGCTGGTCGACTCGCTGGTGTTGCACTCAGGCTTCTCGAACATCCGGCTCGAGAGCTTCCTGTTCACGCGCGAGGCGTTTGCCGACATCCGGCGCGTGTTGAAGCCCGACGGCGTGTTCGTCGCCTATAACTTCTATCGTCAGCCATGGCTGGTCGGCCGCCTCCAGACGATGATGGCCGGCGCCTTTGGCCGGCCACCGCTGGTGATGACGCTGCCGTATCAGGCGGAAGTGCGGCTCGATCAGGAGTCGGTGCCGTTCACCCTCGTGCTGAGCGGAACCGGCCCCACACCATCGCGGATCGCACGCCGTTTTGCCGGCGGCGAGTCGTTCTGGCTGAACGATCACACCTCCAGCAACGATGACATCAACGGCTTCACGCAACAGCCGCCGACCGCCGATCCGAACTGGCATCGCGTGGCGCCGGCCGTCGTGCGAGCACGCCGCGGCGAGCTCGAGGCAACCGACGACTGGCCATTCTTCTATTTGCGCGACCGCGTCGTGCCGGCGCTCAACCTGCGTGGTGCGCTGGTTCTGGCAGTCCTGTCGATCCTGATCCTGGCTCCCCTGGTTCCCGATCGCCGCGTGCGCCCCAACTGGCACATGTTCTTCATGGGCGCGGGCTTCATGCTGCTCGAGACCAAGGGCGTCGTCCACCTTGCCCTGCTGTTCGGATCGACCTGGCTGGTGAACTCGATCGTCTTCTTCGCGATCCTGGTGATGATTCTGTGCAGCAACCTCTGGGTGCTGGCGCTGCGGCCGAAGCGGTTCTGGCCCTATTACCTGCTGCTGGCTGCCTCGCTGATCGTGGCGATCGTCGTGCCGATGAACACGTTTCTCAATCTGCCCGGCGCAGCGCGGGTGGTCATCTCCTGCATCGTCGTGTTCCTGCCGGTCTTCTTCGCCGGGGTGATCTTCGCGACCTCGTTCCGCGACGCCGAGTCGCCTGACCTCGCGTTCGGATCCAACGTCGGCGGCGCCATTCTCGGCGGCTTGAGCGAGAACCTGTCGCTGTTGATCGGCTTCAACAACCTCTGCGTGGTGGCGCTGCTGTTCTACGCGCTGTCGGCGGTCAGCCTCCGGAAGAGAACGGTATAATCCCTCGACCAACACGAACCGGTTTGGCCACCCCGATGTCGTCGCAAGGGTTGAATCAGATGAATCGTCTGCTGGAGATGGTGGCATCGTGACGCGGTTGAACCGCCGCGCGCTGCTGTTGAGCGGGCTCGGTCTGGCGTTCGGTCAGCCCGACGCCGCTTCGAGCAGACCCGGCGCCGGCGACCTCTTCGTCAAGGCCGGCGATCCGCGCAACACCGCGCTGACGCCGGGCGACATTGTGACGGATCAGACCCCGATGCTGGTGTGGCCGATGGCGCCGGCAGCCGCGCTCGTTCGCAGCGGATCGAGGCTGAATCAGGTCATCCTGGTTCGCTTCGCCCCCGACCTGCTGAGCGCCGAGACGCGCGCGCGCGCGGCCGATGGCATCGTGGCGTATACCGCGATCTGCACCCACACCGGCTGCGACGTGGACGACTGGCGACCGCAGGAGCGCCTGCTCGGGTGCCAATGTCATTTTTCCGTCTTCGATCCCAAAGACGGCGCCAAGGTCGTCGACGGGCCCGCGCCGCGGCCGCTGCCGGCGCTGCCGCTGACGATCGTCGACGGGAAACTGGCGGCCGCCGGTCCATTCACCGCCGCGATCGGATTCGAGAAAGGGTGAGATGAGATCCATCGCCATGGCGTGTGTTTCGGTTGTGATCGCCGTGGTGGCGAGTCACGTCGGCCCGTTCTCGATGATGGCGGCGCAGCAGCCGGTCGCGCTCTCACCGCCGCTGGCGCCGCCGCCGGCGGCTCCGATGCCGGCGGTGCTGCGGAACTACAAGTCGGTGACGGCCGAGCGTCTGAAGAACCCGGAGGCAGCCGACTGGCTGATGGTCAGGCGCACCTGGGATGGCTGGGGCTACAGCCCGCTCGAGCAGGTGACCACCGCCAACGTCGCTCGCCTACAACCGGTGTGGGTAGTGTCGACCGGCGTCACCAACGGCCACGAGGCGCCGCCGATCGTCAACAACGGCGTCATGTTCGTCGCCACGCCCGGCAACCAGGTCATCGCGCTCGACGCCAGAACCGGCGCACTCCTGTGGCGCTACAAGCGACCATTGGCCGATGACGTCGTGCTGCTGCACGGCACCAGCCGGGGCGTGGCGCTGGCCGGCGACAAGCTGTTCTTCGCCGCGGCCGAGGCGGTTCTCGTCGCCATCGACGCCCGAAGCGGCAGGGAAGTCTGGACCGCAACCGTCGAGCAAAATCGCAACGGTTACTACATGTCGGTGTCGCCGCTGGTCGCCGATGGCAAGGTGATGGTGGGCGCGTCGGGCGGAGAGATGGGCGTGCGCGGCTTCGTCGCGGCCTACGATCTCGACAGCGGCAAGCAGGTGTGGAAGACCTACACCGTTCCCGCGCCCGGTGAGCCGGGCAGCGACACCTGGCCGAAGGGCGATCAATGGAAGACGGGCGGCGGATCCGTCTGGGTCACTGGAGCATACGATCCCGAGACCAATCTGGCGTTCTGGGGGACCGGCAATGGCGGCCCGTGGATGGGCGACCAACGGCCCGGTGACAACCTGTTCACCTCGTCCACGATTGCGCTCGACGTCGCCACCGGCGCGATCAAGGGGCACTTCCAATATCACCCCAACGATTCCTGGGACTGGGACGAGGTGTCGCCGCCCATTCTGGTTGACTACACCCGCGACGGGCGCTCGAGGAAGGGTCTGATCGACGTCGCGCGCGACGGCTACCTCTGGTTTCTCGAGCGCACCGCGGGGGCGATCAACTTCGTCGACGGCAAGCCGTACGTCAAACAGAACGTCTTTCGCAGCCTCGATCCGAAGACCGGACGGCCGGATGTCGATCCGGCGCGGCAACCGGGCACGGGCAAGGAGGCGGAGTTCTGCCCCTCGCATTGGGGAGGAAAGAACTGGCCGCCGATCGCGTTCAGCCCCAAGACCCGGATGATTTACATTCCCGCCAACGAAAACCTGTGCGGGCGTATTGTCGGGCGCCCGGTCACCTACACGGCGGGCCGCGGGTTCACCGGTGCGACCAATGTTCTGCTGCTGGCGCCGGGCGCCGATCACATCGGCGAAGTGCAGGCGTGGAACGTCGACACCGGCCTGCGTGAGTGGACGCACACGTTTCCCTCATCGACCAACTGGGGGCCGATGCTCGCCACCGGCGGCGGCCTGGTATTCAGCGGCGGCACGCAGGACCGGCTGTTCCGCGCGTTCGATGCCGCCACGGGCAAGCTGCTGTGGGAATTCCCGACCAACTCCGGCATCATCGGCCAGCCGTCTTCGTTCATGGTCGACGGGCGTCAGTACATCGCGGTGCAGTCGGGCTGGGGGATTGATGCCAAGACGATGCAAGGACGGCTGAACCGGATCGTCCCCGGGCAATTTCCTGACGTGCCAGAGGGTGGGGCGATCTGGGTCTTTGCGATCACATAGCGCATCCGCTTCACGACGACGCGGGCCAGCGCCAGTTCCGAATCGAGGGCATGTCCTCGCCGTAGCGGCGAATGTAGGTGTGATGATCGGTCAGCCGGTCGGTGAGCAACTGTTTCACGTAGCCGGCACGCCCACCCAGCGCGGGCAACCGATCGATCGCATCGGCGGCCAGGTGATAGCGATCCAGATCGTTCAGCACGGCCATGTCGAAAGGCGTGGTGATGGTGCCCTCCTCCTTGTAGCCGCGTACGTGCAGATTGCGATGGTTGGTGCGGCGGTAGGTCAGCCGGTGAATCAGCCACGGGTAGCCGTGATAGGCGAAGATGATCGGCTTGCTGACCGTGAACAGCTGATCGAAATCGACCTCGCTCAATCCGTGGGGGTGCTCGGTTGCCGGCTGGAGCTTCATCAGATCGACGACGTTGATGACCCGGATTTTCAGCGCCGGCAGATGGGTCTTGAGAATCGCCACCGCCGCGAGCACCTCCAGCGTCGGCACGTCTCCAGCCGCCGCCATCACCAGGTCGGGCTCGGCTCCGCCGTCGCTGCTCGCCCACTCCCAGATGCCGATGCCGTTGGCGCAGTGCCGCTCGGCGGAATCGACGTCGAGCCATTGCGGCGCCGGGTGTTTGCCGGCGACGACGATGTTCACGTAGTTGCGGCTGCGAAGACAGTGGTCCATGACGCTCAACAGGCAATTGGCGTCTGGGGGAAGATAGACCCGCACCACCTCCGCCTTCTTGTTGAGCGCGAGGTCGATGAAGCCCGGATCTTGATGCGTGAAGCCGTTGTGATCCTGCCGCCAGACGTGGCTCGACAGGATGTAGTTCAGCGACGCGATCGGAAGCCGCCAGGGCAGTTCGCGACAGGTCTGCAACCACTTCGCGTGCTGGTTGAACATCGAGTCGACGATGTGGGCGAACGCTTCGTAGGTATTGAAGACGCCGTGCCGCCCGGTGAGGAGATACCCTTCCAGCCAGCCCTGACACTGGTGCTCGCTCAGCATCTCGATGACGCGTCCATCCCGTGCCAGCCATTCGTCGTCGGGGGTCGTCTCGGCTTCCCATTGACGGTTGGTTGCCTCGAACACCGCGTCGAGTCGGTTCGACACCGTCTCGTCGGGGCCGAAGAGCCGGAAGTTCCGCCGCTCGGCGTTTGTGACCATGACGTCGCGCAGGAACCGCCCGGTGACCCGCGTGTCCTCGGCATCGGTGGCGCCTGGCTCAGAAACGGCGACCGCATACTTGTGAAAATCTGGTAGCCGCAACTCGCGCAGCAACCGGCCGCCATTGGCGTGCGGATTGGCTCCCATCCGGCGATCCCCTTCGGGCGCCATCGCCGCGAGCTCACGTCGGAAGGTGCCGCGTTCGTCGAACAGTTCCTCCGGGCGATAGCTCTTCATCCAGCTCTCGAGCATGGCCAGATGCGCCGGGTTGTGCGCCGGGTCGCCGATCGGTACCTGGTGGGCGCGAAACGTGCCTTCGACTTTCCTGCCGTCGACGACCGCCGGCCCGGTCCACCCCTTCGGCGTGGCCAAAACGATCATCGGCCAGGCGGGGAAGTCGGCCGCTCCGTTCGATCGCGCCGCCGTCTGGATCCGGGCAATGTCATCGATCGCGCGATCGAGGGTCTCCGCCATGAGGCGATGCATCGTTGCCGGGTCGTGGCCCTCGACGAAGTACGGATTCCAGCCGTACCCGCGCAGCAGCTGCTGCAGTTGTTCCCGGGGAATGCGCGCCAGCAGCGTCGGGTTGGCGATCTTGAAGCCGTTCAAGTGGAGAATCGGCAGCACCGCGCCGTCGGTGGCCGGGTTCAGAAACTTGTGGGAATGCCAGGCGGTTGCCAGCGGTCCGGTTTCGGCCTCGCCGTCGCCGACAACGCACGCGACGATCAGGTTGGGATCGTCGAAGACCGCGCCAAACGCGTGGCTGAGCGAGTAGCCGAGCTCGCCGCCCTCGTGGATGCTGCCGGGCGTCTCCGGTGATGCGTGGCTGGGAATGCCGCCGGGAAAGGAGAACTGCCAGAACAGGGTCCGCAGCCCGTCTTCGTCCAGTGTAACGGCCGGATAGAACTCAGTGTAGGTGCCTTCGAGATAGGTGTTGGCGACGACCGCCGGCCCGCCGTGGCCCGGCCCCGAGACGTAGATCATCTCGAGGTCGCGTTCGACGATCACCCGATTCAGGTGCACGTAGACGAAATTCTGTCCTGGCGTGGTCCCCCAGTGGCCGAGCAGCCTCGGCTTGATGTGGGCTGGCTGGAGCGGTCCGCGCAGCAACGGATTGTCGAGGAGAAAGATCTGGCCGACCGCGAGGTAGTTGGCGGCGCGCCAGTAGGCGTCGATGCGGACGAGGAGATCTGGGTCGATGGCCATCGTGTCACTCCGCTCTGAGCAGTCGATACGCGGCGCGGGCGATGACCAGTTCTTCGTCTGTCGGGATGACGCGTACTGGAAACCGACTCCGCGCGGATGAGATGATCGGGGCGCTGGCGTCGTTTCGCGCCAGCTCCAGCTCGATGCCGAGCAAGGTCAGCCCTTCGCAGATGCGTCGCCTGAGGGCCGGCGCGTGTTCGCCGATGCCGCCTGAAAACACCAGCAGATCCACACCGTCCATCGCGGCAGCGAGCGCACCGATCGCTTTCACGATCCCGTACACATAGACGGCGACCGCGAGCCGGCACGCCGGGTCACCGGCTTCACGCTCGAGCAGCGTTCGCATGTCGCCGCTCACGCCGGAAATGCCGAGTAAGCCCGACCGCCGGCTCAGTACATCCTCCACCTCATCGGCGGTCAGACGCCCAGTTCGCGCCAGATAGGTCACGACACCCGGATCGAGGTCGCCCGATCGTGTGCTCATCGCGACTCCGCCAATTGGCGTGAATGCCATGGTGGTGTCGATGCTGCGTCCCGCTTTGACCGCAGCAAGGCTGGAGCCGTTGCCAAGGTGGGCGAGGATCACTCGGCCGTTCGCCGCTTCCGGGCCCGCAAGGCGCCGACAGGCCTCGATGAGATATTCGTACGAGATCCCGTGAAAGCCGTACCGTCGAACGCCGCGCTCGTGATCCACGGCCGGAATCGGCAGGCGGTAGGCGACCTCCGGCATGTCGCGATGAAAAGCGGTATCGAAGCAGGCGATCTGGAACAGGCGCGAATCGTAGCGCTGGACCGCATCGATGAGCGCGAGCTCCTCCGCCAGATGATTCGGCGCAAGCGGCACGAGCGCGGCGAGATCAGCGAGCACGGCCGCGGTCAGCCGCTGCGGATCGCGATGGCTCGCACCGCCGTGAACCAGACGATGACCGACCGCGCTCAGCGCACCCCAATCGACCTGACCCTCGACCCAGTTGAACAGCTGCGCGCCGGCGCCGGCGCCGGAGCCATCGATGGCGCTTCGCGCCACGATCCGCGGTTCGGCGTCGAGCGTGAACAGCGCGCATTTCACACTCGACGAGCCGCTGTTGATCGCCAGCGTCAGATTGGGCGTGGTCTTGGTCATGAGCAGGTCGGAGCGGTGGAGCTCGATCCGCGCGGAGCGGGCACCCGCACGGATCGCGGATTGCCGACGGGCTCTACGAGAGGGCCGTCTGGCTGACGGCCAGCGCGCGGGCGCCCAGCCGGAACGCCTCGAGCAGGCCGCGCGTGATCGATCCAGGTGTTCCTGATCCGAGGCTTCGATCGTCGACCTGCACGATCGGGACGACTTCACGAGTGGTGCTGGTAAGAAACGCCTCATCCGCGTCGAGCAGATCCCCGTCCTTCAGCACGGCTTCGCGAACGGGGATGCCGGCCGCGGCACCGATTTCAAACAGGAACTCGCGCGTAATCCCGGGCAGCAGCCCCGCTTCGATCGGGGGCGTCAACGCCGCGCCGTTCTTCACGATGAACAGGTTCGACTGCGTGCACTCGGCGAGCTCGCCCTTGTAGTTGCGCATCACGCCTTCGAAGGCGCCGCGGCGCAGTGCCTCCTGCATCGCGAGCGCGTTGTTCAGCAGGCTGTTCGACTTGATGATGGGATTCACCGTTCCGGGGTGGTTGCGGACGACGTCGACCAGCGAGACCTTCACGCCGCGCTCGAATACCTCCCTGGGCGGATCGACATTCGGCTTGACGATGACGACGACCGACGAGGTCGGTGTGGCGGCGGGATCGTAGGTGAGCTCGCCAATACCGCGGGTCACGAGAATCCGGATGTAGGCCTCATGATCGGCATCGCCCAGCCCGGCGGCGCGCATCGTCTCGCGGAAGCGGGCGTCGATCTGGGTGTCGCTCAGCGGAACCGGCAGCGCCAGCATTCCGGCCGAGGTTCGCAGGCGGCGCATATGGCGCTCGAACAGAAACGGCTGACCGTTGTAGGTCCGCAGCGTTTCGTAGACGCCCTCGCCGTAGAGGAAGCCGTGGTCGAAGATGGAGATGACGGCGTGCGCCTGATCGGACACCACCCCGTTCACGTTCACAGTAGCTGCCATAGACCTGAAGCGTACATCACTGACGAGCGTCGAGCCAACACAAAGCAGGCCGTGCACACGCCGGCGAAACCGGAGGGTGATATCCTTCGGGTCCTTGAGCTCCTCTGTGTTGACGCAGGCCGCCGGCCCTTCCCGATGCGCGTACTGAACACCGCCCAGATGCGCGAAGCCGATCGGCGCACGATCGACGACATCGGCATTCCGTCGCTGGTGCTGATGGAGAACGCCGGCCGACAGGCGGTGGCCGCGATGGAGGCGGTCCACGGCGACCTGCTCGAGCGACAGGTGGCGGTACTGTGCGGCCGCGGCAACAACGGCGGGGACGGCTTCGTCGTGGCGCGGACGCTCATGCAGCGCGGCGTCGACGTTGCGGTGTTCCTGATCGGCCGGGTCGCCGACGTGCGCGGCGACGCACGCATCAACCTCGAGATCCTCGGACGGCTCGGCCTGGCCGTCGTCGAGATCGCCGACAGCCAGGCCTGGGAGCTGCATTTCTCCGAGGTCAGCGACTGCACGCTGATCGTCGACGCGATCTTCGGGACCGGGCTCAACGCGCCGATCTCCGGGTTCATCGAATCGGTGGTCACCGACGTGAACGCGTCGGGAATTCCGGTCGTCGCCATCGATCTGCCGTCGGGGTTGTCGGCCGATTCGTGCGATCCGATCGGCCCGTCGATCGAGGCCGGCCTGACCGTGACGCTCGCAGCGCCGAAGATCCCGCTGGTGCTGCCGCCCGCCGAGACCCAGGCAGGCGACATCGTGATTGCAGATATCGGGATTCCGGGCGAGGTCCTCGAAAGTCTGAACGGTCCGTACCTGGATCTGCTGACCCGGGCCTCGATGCGGGAGTTGGTGACACCACGGCAGCCCGACAGCCACAAGGGCGACTACGGCCGCGTGCTGATCGTCGCCGGATCGCTGGGCAAGACCGGCGCCGCGCATCTCTGCGCGGTTGGCGCGCTGCGGTCGGGCGCCGGCCTGGTCACGATCGCCACGCCGGCCTCCTGCCAGCCGGTGATCTCGGCGCTGGGCCCCGAGTACATGACCGAGGGGCTCCACGAAACTGCTGAGGGCCTGCACCCGGCCGGGGTCGATCATGTCATCGAGATGGCGCGCGACGTCCTGGCGATTGGTCCCGGCCTCGGCGGCGCGCCGGACACGCGGGAATTCGTCCGCCAGCTCGTCGATCGCGCGACGATGCCGCTGGTGATCGACGCGGACGGTCTGAACGCCTTTGCCGGCGACCCCGATCATCTCAATGGGCGCGAAGGCCGCGACGTCATCATCACGCCGCATCCCGGCGAAATGGCCCGGCTGGTGGGCATGTCCACCGACGAAGTGCAGGCGAGCCGGCTGGAGGTCGCGCGCAATTTCGCCGGCGCCCACCACGTCTTCGTCGTGCTCAAGGGGCACCGGACGCTGATCGCGACGCCCGACAACAAGGTCTTCATCAACCCCACTGGCAATCCCGGCATGGCTACTGGCGGCACCGGCGACGTCCTCACCGGCATGATCGCCGCGTGGCTCGCGCAACTGCTCGACGCCGAGGCGGCCTGCCGGCTGGCCGTCTACCTGCACGGCCTTGCCGGCGATCTGGCCGAAGCCGACGAAGGGGAAGTGGCGATGACCTCGGCCGATGTCGCCGGCCATCTCGGCGATGCGATGCTGGAGCTCACCGCACGCCGTAAGGTGGCCGGGAAGGACAGCCAGAGCTGAGGCGGTGTCGGCACTGTTAGAAAGACGTGACCAGAACGATAACCACGCACTCCGAGGATCAAACCGCCGCGGTGGGGCGCGAGCTGGCCTCGACGCTGGCCCCGGGCGACGTCCTGCTGCTGTACGGCGACCTCGGGGCAGGGAAGACGGCTTTCATCCGCGGCCTCGCCGGCGGGCTCGGTGTCCCGACCGCGGAGGTCAGCAGCCCCACGTTCACGCTGATTCAGGAATATCGCCACGGACGGCTGCCGCTGTTCCACGTCGACCTGTACCGGATCGAAGACCCGCGCGAGTTCGACGAGCTAGGGCTGGAGGAGATCGCCGACGATGGCGTGCTGGCCATCGAGTGGGCCGATCGTTACCCGCGACCGCCGCAGGGAGCCGTCCGCATCTCGATCGAGCACATCGGCGAGCGGCAGCGACGGGTGACGATCGCAAGCACAAAGGACGGGGCCTGACGTTCGAAGCGCCGCCCGATGTGGCGGCTTCGTACTGCTAACTTCCAACCTGCGGTTATTCGGATCGATAGTTCGGCGCCTCTTTCGTGATGGCGACGTCGTGGACGTGGCTCTCACGGGCGCCGGCGGGCGTGATGCGAATGAGCTTGGCCTCGCGCTGGAGGATCGGAATCGTTGGCGCGCCGCAGTAGCCCATGCCGGCGCGCAGGCCGCCGACCAGTTGATGCACCATCGCCGCGACGCTGCCTTTGTGGGCGACGCGTCCCTCAATCCCCTCGGGCACGAGCTTGTCGGCGCCGCCGGGCGCCTCGAGATCGAAATCGTCCTGGAAGTAGCGGTCGCGGCTGCCGCGGCGCATCGCACCCATTGAACCCATGCCGCGGTACTCCTTGAAGCTGCGGCCCTGATACAGAATGATTTCGCCCGGGCTCTCGTCGGTGCCCGCAAACAGGTTACCGATCATCGTCGTGCTAGCACCGACGGCGATCGCCTTGGTGATGTCGCCCGAGAAGCGGATGCCGCCATCGGCGATGACCGGGATGCCGTGGCTCGCCGCGGCCCGCGAGCATTCCATCACCGCCGTGATCATCGGCACGCCGATACCGGCGATGATCCGCGTCGTGCAGATCGACCCGGCCCCGATGCCGACCTTCACGGCGTCGACGCCAAGTCCGATCAGCGCGTCGGTCCCTTCGGCGGTGGCGACGTTGCCGGCGACCAGATCGACCTGCGGGAAGCGCCGGCGCAAGGCGCGCACCATGTCGAGCACGTTCTGCGAGTGACCGTGCGCGGTGTCGACCACGAGCACGTCGACGTTGGCCGCCACCAGCGCGTCGGCGCGGTCGACGGTGTCGCGCGCAATGCCGACCGCTGCGCCGCAGCGCAGCCGGCCAAGCGAGTCCTTCGACGCGTTCGGGTATTTCACCGCCTTTTGGATGTCCTTGACCGTAATCAGTCCCTTGAGACGGAAGTCGCGGTCGACCACGAGCAGCTTTTCGACCTTGTGCAGGTGCAGGATCTCCCGCGCCGCGTCCAGCGTCGTCCCGACCGGTACCGTGAAGAGCGGCTCGCGCGTCATCACGTCCGAGATGGCGCGATTGACGTTGGTCTCGAAGCGCAGATCGCGGTTGGTGAGGATCCCGACCAGTCGGCCTTCCTTGCTGCCGTCCTCGGTGATCGGCACCCCCGAAATGCTGTACTTCTTCATCAGATCGAGCGCTTCGAAGATCCGATGGTTGGGCGAGAGCGTGATCGGATCGACGATCATCCCGCTCTCGGACCGCTTGACCCGGTCCACTTCCGAGGCCTGTTCCTCGATCGGCAGGTTCTTGTGAATCACGCCGAGGCCGCCCTGCTGGGCCATGGCGATCGCGAGCCGCGATTCGGTGACGGTGTCCATCGCGGCGCTGACCAGCGGCACGCTGAGCCGGATGTTGCGGGTCAGTTGGGTGGAGACGTCGACCGCGGTCGGCACGACGTCGGAATGGCGCGGCACCAGCAGGATGTCGTCGAAGGTCAGCGCGGTGGCGAGCCCGGACTCGATGGAGAGGAGCGAGGAGGTTTCCATGGTCTTCACGCGGCGGCCCCGTGACATTTCTTGTACTTCTTGCCGCTGCCGCAGGGGCAGGGATCGTTGCGGCCGACCTTCGGCTCGTCGCGGCGCACCGTCTTCACCGCCGCGTCGTCGCCGCCGACGCGCGCCGGCTGCTTGTCGTGCGACGGGCCGAACGGGCTGGCCGGCGTGGCCGCCTGCGCCCGCGGCAGGCCGTTGAAAACCGACTTCGATTCAGCCGACGGGTCGTTGAGAATCAGCGGCGCCCGTCGAGGCGCCGGCCGCCGCGGCATCGGCGGCGCTTCGTCATTGAGCACCGGGCGTAACCACCACAGGTAGCGGACGATTTCCTCGTCGACGCGATCCTTCATCGCCTGGAACAGCTCGAAACTTTCCTTCTTGTACTCGATCAGCGGATCGCGCTGGCCGTAGCCGCGCAGGCCGATGCCTTCTTTCAGGTGGTCGAGGCTGTAGAGATGGTCCTTCCACTGGCTGTCGACGATCTGCAGCATGATGTCACGTTCGACGCGTTCGAGCACTTCGCGGCCGACGATCTTCTCCTTCTCGTCGTACGACTGAAGAATCCGCTCCCACAGCGCGTCGCGAATCTCATCCGAGGTTCGATCGGCAAAGTCGAGATCGCCGGCGTCGATAGCGAAGACCCGGCTGACCTCGAGCTTGAGCGCCTCGAGGTCCCATTGCTCGTAGTCGGCCTGCCGCGCAGCGTAGGTCTCCACCACCGAGTCGAGGATTTCCTCGGCGAGATCCATCAGGTAGTCGCGGGTGCCGAGGATGGTCTCTTCACCGTCCTCGTCCTCGAACTGGATCTTGCCCTCGAGGATCTGCCGCCGCAGCACGTAGATGTTCTCGCGCTGCTTGTTCATCACGTCGTCGTACTCGAGCAGGTGTTTGCGGACCGAGAAGTTCTGCGCCTCGACCTGTTTCTGGGCGCGTTCAATCGCGCGCGTGACCATGCCGTGCTCGATCGGGACGCCTTCTTCCATGCCGAGCTTCTGCATCAGGCCGGAAATGCGGTCGGAGCCGAAGATTCGCATCAGGTCGTCTTCGAGCGAGAGGTAGAAGCGGGACGCCCCGGGATCGCCCTGGCGGCCGGCGCGCCCGCGCAGCTGGTTGTCGATGCGCCGCGCCTCGTGGCGCTCGGTCGCGACGATGTGCAGCCCGTCGAGCGCGATGACCTCGTCGTGCTCGGCGTCGCACAGTTTCTTGAAGTGCTCGAAGATGCGCTGGTAGTCCGCCTTCGGCACGCGATAGAAGGCGTCGAGATGGTAGAAGTAGGCGTAATCCTCGTCCTCGACGAAGCGCTCCTCGCCCTTGGGCAGGCGCTCGGCAATCTGCTCGGCCAGGCACTGTTGGCGCGCCATGAATTCGGCGTTGCCGCCAAGCAGGATGTCGGTGCCGCGGCCGGCCATGTTGGTGGCGATGGTCACCGACCCTTTGCGACCGGCCTGCGCGACGAACTCCGCCTCCTGCGCGTGGTACTTCGCGTTCAGGACGACGTGCTTGTCGGCGCCGCCGCCGGTCGTGGTGCCGCGCTTCAGGCCACGGCGATCGAGCATCGTCGACAGCTTTTCAGACTTCTCGATCGACACGGTGCCGACCAGGACCGGGCGCCCCTTGGCATGCTCGTCCACGATCTCGGTGACGATCGCGTCCCACTTCTCCTTCTCGGTCCGGTAGACGAGGTCCGGGTTCTCGAGGCGGCGCAGCGGCCGGTTTGGCGGAATGATGACCACGTCCAGCTTGTAGATTTTGCTGAACTCTTCGGCTTCGGTGTCGGCGGTGCCGGTCATGCCGGCCAGCTTCTTGTACTTGCGGAAATAATTCTGGAAGGTGACGGTCGCGAGTGTCTGGTTTTCCCGCTCGATCTTGACTTTCTCCTTGGCCTCGACCGCCTGGTGCAGACCGTCGCTCCAGCGGCGTCCCGGCATCAGACGGCCGGTGAATTCGTCGACGATGATGACCTCGCCGTCCTTCACCATGTAGTCGACGTCGCGAGTAAACAGGGCATGCGCGCGCAGGGCCTGGTTGACGTGGTGGAGCAGCGGCATGTTCGCCGGCTCGTAGAGCCCACCGGGCTCGAGGTCGCCGGCGAGCAACTCCTCCGCCTTGGCCATGCCGCTTTCGGTCAGCGTGACCGTCTTGTGCTTCTCGTCCTTGATGTAGTCGCCGGTGGCTTCGAGCGCTTCCCGCTCTTCGGCCTTGGTATCACCCTGGACGACGGCGCCCATTTTGAGCTTGGGGATGATGCGGTCGACCTTGTAGTACTTGTCGGTCGATTCCTCGGCGGGTCCGGAGATGATGAGCGGCGTCCGCGCCTCGTCGATGAGGATGCTGTCGACCTCGTCCACGATGGCGAAATGATGCTCGCGCTGGACGTAGTGCGCGAGCTCGAACTTCATGTTGTCGCGCAGGTAGTCGAAGCCGAACTCGTTGTTGGTGCCGTAGGTGATGTCGGCGGCGTATGCAATCTGCCGCTCCTGGTCGTTGAGATCGTGCTGGATGACGCCGACCGTCATGCCGAGGAAGCGATAGATCTTGCCCATCCATTCAGAGTCGCGGCGGGCCAGATAGTCGTTGACGGTGACGACGTGAACGCCCTTGCCTTCGAGGGCGTTGAGATAAGCCGGCAGCGTCGCCACGAGCGTCTTGCCTTCGCCGGTCTTCATCTCGGCGATCTTGCCCTTGTGCAATACGGCGCCGCCGATCAGCTGCACGTCGAAATGCCGCATGTTGAGCACGCGCCAGCCGGCTTCGCGGACGACGGCGAACGCCTCGGGTAGCAGGTCGTCGAGCGTCTCGCCATCGGCGAGGCGCTTCCGGAACTCGGCGGTCTTGCCGCGCAACTCCGCGTCGGACAATGGTCGAATCGCCTTTTCCAGGGCGTTGACCTCGGTCACGATTGGACGCAGACGCTTCAGTTCACGATCGTTCTGGGTGCCGACGACTTTGGCGAGTAGGGTATCGAGCATCTACAGCTTGGGATGACCCGGGAGAGGGTATCCACTGATTGTAACAGAGACGCTCGGAGCAGAGGCAGCGGTTCGGGACCTGCTGGTTCCGGATCGCCGAGCGAAAGCCGGGCGTTCAGCGCGCGGCGGGCGGCTGCGTCAGGAGCTGCAGCGGGTTGATGAGTTTTCCGTTGGCGAGGATCTCGTAGTGCACATGCGCGCCGGTCGCCCGCCCGGTCGACCCGACATAGCCGATGACGGCACCCCGCTTGACGTGCTGGCCCGGTTTGACGGCGAAGCCGCTGAGATGACCGTAACGTGTGACCAGATCGAAATCGTGCTTCAGCACGATCAGGTTGCCATAGTCACCGTTGTACGACGCCGATTCGACAACGCCGTCTGCGGTCGCAAACACCGGCTGACCCTTGTCTGTGGAGATGTCCAAACCCTGATGATAGCCGGGCTCGCCGGTGAACGGATCGCTGCGCCCGCCGAAGGTACCCGTCAACCAGCCGTGCGCCGGCCAAATCGACGGCGTCGAAGCCGCCAGGGCCTCGCGCCGTTCGACGTCGCGGCGGACATAGCGGAGGCGGCTCTCGAGGCCCTGGAGCAGGTCGCGGAGAACGCCGAACGTGTCTTCGGGCGAGGAGAGCACGGCGGTCGCAATATCGGTCATCGCCGAGTTCGGCGGCACATTGGCGCCGCCGGCGGCACGGGTCTTTACGATGGCTGGCAGCTTCGCCATCGCGCGGGCCTGGGCCGGGTCGAGCGTGGCACGCGCTCCGAGGTCGTTGATGACGCTTTCAAGCGACTGAATCTGCGCGGTCAGCTCGCCGGTGGCGGCGCGGTAGCTGCCGTTCTCAATCGTGAGCGACGAGTTGGCCGAGCGCAGCTGATCGATGTCGGCGCGCGAACTCCACTTGGCGCCAAGCCCGATCAGGACCGGCAGGGCCAGAACCGTAATCACGACGGCGACGGTCGCCCGAAGGTTGACCGTCACCTGGCGCAGCACGCCACTGGAACGGTCCGCGATCAACACCGTATAACGACGTCCGCTCATATCCTCCCGGGGATGCAGTCATCGGGCGGAAACGCCCTAACGACCGCTACTCTTTGCTCGTAAAGGGGATGGACGCGAAAAACTCCTGGCCCCCGAAGCCACGAACTGTATCACAAGGGTAACTTCGGTCAACAGCAGGAATTGCAATGGGGAACATAAAGCGAAAATCATTATTCGCGTTACTATGCGCGCACACTCTTTCACCATGACGAGGGCTATGACTTTGAGAGCTCGTTTCAGCACGTCGGCAGCAGCCCTGCTGGCGGCCGCGTCGGTCTCCCTGCTCGGCGCTCAGGAGATCACGAACAAGGATCTGCTTGACGGCCTCGCGAATCCGTCACGCTGGCTGACATATTCGGGCGACTATACCGGCGCCAGGTTCAGCCCGCTGACCCAGATCACCGCGGCCAACGTCGGTCAACTGGCCCCGCAGTGGGCGTTTCAGACCAACGTAGTCAACAAATTCGAAGCGACGCCGATCGTGATTGACGGCACCCTCTACGTCACCGGATCACTCAACCATGCCTGGGCGATCGACGGCCGCACCGGGCGTCAAATCTGGCACTACCAGCGGTCACTGCCGGAGGGGCTCAAGGTCTGCTGCGGCCTGGTCAACCGCGGGTTCGCCGTCCTCGGGGATCGCCTGTTCATGGTCACGCTCGACGCCCATGTCGTGGCGCTCGAAATGAAGAGCGGCAAGGTGATTTACGACATCGAGATGGCGAAGGTGAAGGATGGCTTCGCCGCCACCGGGGCGCCGCTCATCGTCAAGGACAAGGTGATTGTCGGGGTCGCGGGCGGCGAGTACGCCAATCGCGGGTTCATCGATGCCTACGAGGCGGCGACGGGGAAGTTGGCCTGGCGCTTCTACACGATTCCGGCGCCGGGCGAAAAAGGCAGCGAGACCTGGAAGGGCGACATCTGGGCGCGCGGAGGAGGACCGACCTGGCTGACCGGCACCTACGATCCGGCGCTGAACCTGATTTACTGGGGCACCGGCAATCCCAACCCGGACTGGGACGGTACCGCCCGACCGGGCGACAACCTGTATACCGGCTCGCTGGTGGCGCTGGACGCCGACACCGGTACGCTGAAGTGGCACTATCAGTACACGCCGCACGACACGCACGACTGGGACGCCAACGAAGTGCCGGTGCTGGCCGACCTGACGATTCACGATCGCCCGCGCCAGGTCGTGATCATGGCGAACCGGAACGGCTTCTTCTACGTGAACGATCGGGTCACGGGCGAGTTCCTCGTCGGTAAGCCGTTCGTCAACACGACGTGGGCCAGGGAAATCGGTTCGGACGGCCGCCCGCGCCTGCTGCCGGATACCGATCCGACGCCGGCGGGAACGATCGCGTGCCCCGACTGGTACGGCGGCACGAATTTCATGTCACCTTCCTACGACGCGAAGCGCCACCTGTTCTTCGTGACTGCCCGTGAGACCTGCGCGCGTTTCATGCAACGCCCGCCGGCGGCCAACGCCGCGCTCGGCGATCGCACGATGGGCGGCACGGTCGCGCTGGTGCCCGAACCGAAGCGTTACGGCGCACTGCGCGCGATCGATCCGACGACCGGCGAGCGCAAGTGGGAAATCACCTACGCCGACGCCGGATGGGCGGGCGTCCTGGCAACGGCCGGCGGCGTGGTCTTCAGCGCCGACCACGAGGGCACGTTTTTCGCCGCCGACTCGACCACGGGGAAGAAGCTGTACTCGTTCCAGACGGGGGCCGCGATTTACGCGCCGCCCACCAGCTATCAAATCGATGGCCGGCAGTATGTCGTGATGCCGTCGGGGACAACGTTGACGGCGTTCGCGTTGCCGAAGTAGTCGGCTTCGCGCGACGTTGCTGGTTCGCCGGTCGTGGCTCGCTGTTACAGAGGAGGCGAAATGCGGATTCGGGCTCTCGCCTCCGCGGTGACGGTGGCGGTTCTCGCGTTGGTGGTGACAAATCACACCGAGGCACTCGGTCGCCCCGGCATCACGCCGGTGCCATGCCCGACCCAGGAATGGCAATTGGGCGATCCAAGGTTCGACGCGCTCCCGGGTGCGAAAGCGTTCTTCGGGCAATACGATGGCGGCCTCTACAAGATCGAGATCCCTGACCACTGGAACGGAGAGCTGGCGCTCTACGCACACGGTTTCGTCTCGACCGGCGGCGCTCAGGGCTCGGCGCTGCGTGTCGGCAATGCGCCGATTCGCGCCCATCTCATCGAGCACGGCTATGCCTGGGCGGCCTCGAGCTACCGATGCAACGGTTACGTGCCTGGCCAGGGGTTGCTCGACACGATGGCCCTCACCGATCTGTTCACGAAGTTCAATGGAGGACGGGCGCCGCAACGAATCTACCTGACCGGCACGTCGATGGGCGGTCACGTGACGCTGCTCGGCATGCACGAGTTTCCAACCAGTTTTGCCGGCGGCCTTGCGATGTGTCCGGCTGGTCCCGAACTGTTCGATTTCTTCGCGGCGACGGCAGCGGCCGCTGAGGTCATCACCGGCGTCGAGGCGGAGCTCGACACGCTGCAGGCGGACATCGCGAAGATGAGCCAACTGCTCGGCAAGCCGCCCGACTACACCGACAAGGGCCTTCAGCTGGCAAGCGTCGAGATCGGGATCAGTGGCGGGCCGCGCCCCTTCGCGATGGAAGGACTGGCGGCGGGCGGCCGGTTTGCCGGCAACATCAACCCGGCGGCGCTCGCCGGCAGCACCACGCCATCCAGCCGCGCCGTGATGACCACCCAGATCAGCTACGCCATCGACGAGAAACTCGGGCTGACCGCGGACGCGCTCAACCAGCGCGTGCGGCGCAAAGCGCTGGACGCCGAGATCCGCAATCCGATGGGGCCGTACGACGAACTCGCCCCGTTCGACGGCAAACTCGAGCGCCCCACACTGACGATGCACGGCACCGGCGATCTGTTCGTACCGATCGTTCTGGAACAGAGCTTGAAGCGAGCCGTCGTGGCCGCCGGCCGGAGTCCACTGCTCGTGCAGCGGATCTACCGCATCGCCGGCCACTGCGGCTTCAGCCAGCCGGAGATGATCAAAGCGTTTGACGATCTGACGACGTGGGTCCACCAGGGGACGAAGCCGGAAGGTGACGAAGTCGTCGGCGATTTGAGCTCGGCCGGAATGACGTTTACCAGCCCGCTCCGGCCGAACGATCCGGGCACCATCCGTGTGACGGCGGCCGTCAGGCCATAGCGATCGCTCAGCCTGAGGCCGCGCCTACGAAATATCGATCTCGACCGAGAGATCGCTGATGCGGGGCTTGATGCCGGCTTCCTTCCACGCCGCCTTGGCGCGGCCCGCATTGGGGTTGCAGTCCGGCGGGTTGACACAGTCCATCTGCAGAACGCGATGGCTGGTTTTCTCCTTCAGGCGCTTGAACAGATTTTTCGCAGGCATCTTCCAGCCGCCCGCTTTCGTGATGTTCGGGTCGCTTTTGTTCACCGGAATCAGGGCGACCAATTCGGGGGTGCCCATCTTTTCGAATGCCGCGACCAGCGTGGCGTTGTGGCTGGCGTGATGACCGACCTTGTAGAGCACGGTGCGCGCCAGGAGATCGTCGGTGGTCACGCCTTTCTGGTCCCACACCACGTTCGCCCAGCTGGACCAATTGCCCGTTTGTGCGTCTGCGGCGAAGAGCAGCACCTTGCCCGACTCGACGAGCTCGATCGCCAGGACCAGACTCGAGTTGTTCGTGAACGTGTCGAGATAGAGCGCCAGCACCTCGGCCTGCTGCATCCAGTCGTCATCGATCGTTCGCCACGCCGCGCTCCTCGCGCGGTATTTTTTGGCGAGGGCGGTCAGCGCCGCTGAGCCGTTGCCGCCGTTGGCCGCGCGCCAGTAGCGCTGGTTGAACGGGTAGTCGTCGCCATCTCGAACCGCATCCGGACGGCCACCGCACGTCGCGGTCGCGGCCTCGAGCAGCCTGGACGCCAGCTGATTGGCGGACGCCAGGGCGGGATCATAGCTTTCGCCCTTCCTGGGATCGGCGCGGAACAGGTCGTCGTCGTTTCGGGGCGGCCCGAGCACGTAGACTCGCACGCTGCCGGGCGGCAAGCCTGGCATGTCGCGCACGTTCCCGGGCCGCAGATACAGCGGCTTCCTGGCGCCAATGCCCTTCAGAATCTTGACGGCCCTGGCAGGAATCTCCGGCGCGCCGCCGTCGGTGGCTCCATAGAAGCCGAGCACGTCGTTCAGAATCTCGAGCGAACGCGCCGCGGTGGGATGCGCACGGGCCGACGCCGCCAGCGCGCTGCGCGTCGCATGGAGCTCGAGCAGCAGATGGCGATGCGCCTGGCCGATGGCCTGCGCCCGCTTGTCAGCCGGGTTGTCGAGCCACGACAGCCAGACCTGGCCGATGCCCATCGAGCGGAATGCTGGCTCGCAATGAACGAAACCGCTCAGGTGATCGTTGTGCTGGTGGGTGCCCACCACGACATCGAGGGGGGCTCCTGCAAGCTGCGTCGCGATCGCCTTCGTGATCTTGTCCAGCTGCCTGGCGGACGTGGTGGTGTTGCGAAAGGAGCCGCAATCGATCAGCATCCGGCTCTTTGCGCCGCCCGATGTAAACGTGATGAGGAAGCAGTCGCCCAACTCGAGCAGGCGATACATGCAGACCGTGGCGGAGGCGCTGACGCTCATGAATCGTCGCGGTGGAGGAGATCGAAACGGATCCGCGGGCTGCGGTCGTCGTCCGCGTAGAGCGACGTCGATGGAGCCGGGCCGTCCTCGTCGCCGTTCAAGTACGCAACCTGGCGCTGAAACCGCTCGTAACTCTTGATGTTCTTGAGAATCACGTACTCGACGGTGTTGAGGTTGCCGAGGCTGAAAATCAGCGAGCAACCGCCGCGGAAGACCATGCGTTTCATCTCGCCGCCCTCGCCGATGTTGGCGGTCACCCGCTGGGTCAGCGTCACCACAACCTGCTCGATCTGCCGTTCCTCGCGGCCGGTGCGAAACGCGGGCCGGATGGTGTGACATTCGATCGGCGGGATGTAGTCGTGATCAGCCCGATCGTCGCGAATGAAGCGAACCTTGTGCGAGTCTTTGCCGAACAGCCGCGACACCGGAAGTGACGTGAGCCCGAGATCGTTGAGAAAACGCTCCCAGTCCTGGCCGCGATAGATGGGTTCCTTGCCGGTCAGCAGCTTGTTGAGGGCGGCCTGCGCCGCCAGCGATCGCCGGAACAACTCTTCACGATCGTCGGTCTCGACCAGCGCGGTGATCAGCGGCTTGAGCTTGAGCGCCAGAAACGTCAGCGTCTTCCGCTGGCGATCGCTGAAGTCGGGCCGATTCCAGGACAGGCTTTCGATCGAGAGGGTGTTGATGCGCCTCGGGAAGATGCCGCGCGCCCGGAACGCTTCAATCAGTGCCACGCGATAGCCGTTTTCGTCCTCCGGTGCGATGTCGAGGTCGGCGGTGATGAGCGCGCGCAGGTAGCTGCCGAAGGTGATGTCGTTGGGCGGGCAGTAGTCGAGCGCGCGGATGCAGATATGGAGGATGTGCTCGGCGGTTTCGCTCGCCTCGCCGGCGAGACGATGGACCAGGTCGGCGCTGATGCTTCCTTCGGGGAGCAGGCCGGTGCCGTTGGTGGCAATTCGCAACAGATCCTTGGTGCGGTACTGATAGGTCCGTTGAAAGGCGTCGAAGATGGTTGCCACCAGCACGGCGCCTCGCGCGTGCGGCTCGACGCTTTCGACATAGTCCGAGGGGCTGGGCTTGAGCGGCTCCCACTGATTCTGATCGTTCCAGCGGCCGATCATGCTGCGCAGCGCGCCGCGATTGCCGCCGAGCGCCTCGCCGAACTGGGTCGCCAGCTCGCCGAAGGCGGTGTAGCCGTCGAGCCGGCCGCGGCTCGCCGCCAGTTGCTCCTCGACCAGCCCGCTGAACGTGAAGCGCTGCAACAGCGCCACGATATCCGCAAACCCCTCGTGAAACGCCGCCACGTCGGGGTTGGTGTCTTCCAGATACCGGTGGTGAATCGAATCGAGAATGGCGTGGGTGGTCTCGTGCGCGACGATGTCCGGGCTCAGGCAGGTGAAGACGAGCCCGCCGGGATAATTCGCGCCGACGAACTGGTCGGCGGCGGCAAAGTAGCCGAAAAGCAACCCGGTCTTGCCGGGATCGTAATAGGCGTTGGCGTCGCGAATCGCGTGTGGATAGATGCGCAGACGCTGGGTGTAGTCGCGGCGCCAGCGGGCGCCGCTGTCACGGCTGTCCCCGGTTCCCGGCGGCAGAACACGCGGGTACCAGACGATCTTCCGGCCAAGCGCCCGCTCGAAATGCCGGATCGTCTTCATCGCCACCGCATAGACGAACTGCTGGTGGAATTGCGGATTGCCTTCGCTCGGCGTCAAGCCGCGTTGTGAGGCAATCCGCTCATCGCTGAGGTCAACCGGCTCGTACCAGACCCCGGTCGCCGGGTCGAAGTCCATCACTTCGATGTACTCGCCGATCGGCCCGGGTTCGAGCGATTCGAAGGGAACCCGGTAGACCACTTCGTTGATGCCGACGGTGTCGAGTCGGGTCGAGAAGCCCGGGTCGAGCGAATAACCGCGCAGGAACCGATACGGCGGAACGCTCGTCAGCGGAATCGCAGACATGGACGAGGAGCCTGGTCGCCGATTCTATCGCTTCTTGCCGGACTTCCGCGGCGCCGGTTCGACCGTCGCGGCGGCTGACTTCTGCGCCGCCCAGCGTTTTTTCTGCGCCTCACTGATGGCCTTGCGCGCTTTCGCGGACATCTTCCGGCGTTTCGGTTTCAGCAGCCCTTCGCCACCGGCGGCCACCACCATCGCTCTGCCACGTCGCGACAACGCCGAGCTCCCCGTCGAAACCATTTTCCGGGCGCGGGAGGCGAGATGAGGAAAGTCTTTCACGAGCTCGGCGAGTTCTGCCTTGAGCTCCTGGTATTTATGTTCAGCGCCCTTTCGGGCCAGGTCGAGAATCTGTGAACGGTGCATCGGCATGAGGCCTCCAGGCGCCATTGTAGCCGAGTGGCCAATCCATGGGTCGGGTGGCCAACCGACGGCCCGGTGGTCACAACATTCGGAATTGGAGCGCCTCGGCGATGTGGTCGGCAGCCACTTGCGTTTCGCCCGCCAGATCCGCGATGGTCCGCGCCACCTTTCTGATGCGATCGTAACCTCGCGCGCTCAAGGACAGACGCGCCATCGCCGAGCGCAGCACGCGCAGCGCGGCCTGGTCGGTGGCACAGTAGCGCGAGAGGAGCGCCGGCGTCAGTTCCGCGTTGGTGTAGATGCCGTCGCCCGCGTGCCGCAGCGCCTGGCGAGCGCGGGCGGCGATGACTCGCGTCCGGACGTCTGCCGACGACTCGCCGCCGGCATTGCCGCTCAACGCATCCAGGGGCAGGGCCGGGACTTCGACGGTCAGGTCCAGGCGATCACGAAGCGGGCCGGATAACTTTTCGCGATAGCGCGCCATCAGCGGCGGGGCGCAGCGACATACCCTGGACGGGTCGCCAGCGAACCCGCACGGACACGGATTCATGGCACCGACCAGCATGAAGCGCGCGGGGAAGACGGCGGTACGCGCCGAGCGGGCGACGGCCACTCGTCCCTCTTCGAGCGGCTGACGCAGCACCTCGAGCACATGTCGGCTGAACTCGAGCATTTCGTCGAGGAACAGGACGCCGTGGTGCGCGAGGCTGACTTCGCCCGGCCGCGGCTGCGATCCACCACCAATCAGCGCGGCATTCGAGATGGTGTGGTGGGGCGCGCGGAACGGCCGCTCGGTGATGAGCCCGGTGCCGGGTGACAGCAAGCCGACGACCGAATGGATCGCGGTGACTTCGAGCGCCTCCTCGAACGACAGCGGCGGCAGGATTCCAGCCACCCGTCGCGCCATCATCGTCTTGCCTGCTCCGGGCGGTCCGACCAGCAGCAGATTGTGACCGCCGGCCGCCGCAATCTCCAGCGCCCGGCGAGCCAGCAACTGGCCACGGACGTCTTCCAGGTCCGGTGCCAGCGGCCGGGGGCCGCAGCGGCCAGGCACCGGGCCCGATCGAGCCGCTCGGTCCGGTGTCACTGGCGAGTCGCGGTGGATGGACTGGAAGTCAGTCGGGTGGTTGAGGGCGTTCACCGCTTCGCTCAGCGACGATACGGCGAAGATCTCCAGTCCGGACACGATCGCCGCTTCGCTGGCATTGCCAGCGGGCAGCAACAGACCGTGGAGGCCGTCGCGCCGGGCCGCTGCCGCGATCGGAAGCACTCCGCGCGTAGCGTGAATCGATCCGTCGAGCGATAGCTCGCCGAGCAACACGAGGTCTGCGATTGACCTGCGCTCGACAACGCCCGAGGCCGCCAGGATGCCCAGCGCGATCGGCAGGTCGAACGACGCTCCCGCCTTGCGCACGTCCGCGGGGGCGAGGTTCACGGTGACCCGGTGCGGTGGAAACTCGAAGCCGGAGTTGCGGATCGCGCTGCGCACGCGATCGCGGCTCTCGCGGACGCTCGCGTCGGGTAGCCCGACCATCGTGAACGAGGGGAACCCGAACCCAACGTCGACCTCGACCTGGACTGGACAGGCGTCAACGCCGAACACCGCGGCCGTTCGAAGGCTGGCAAGCATGGCGTCGATCGCTGCAAGCGCAGTCCCATCGCTTTCCGCGCGCGGTTTCAACGAGTTAACGGCGGACGGACTTGGCGTCGTGGCAATTTCTGCCGGATCGCGAGCCGCATCGAGCGCGCTTTTTGGTTCAAGTGTATCGTGCAAGATCGCGCACGCTCGTGCAGGCCCTGATAGTGAAGCGCATCTATGCCGATACGCTAACTGCACATTCCACGAGGTCCCATCCTCCACAGACCAGTCCGGAGTCAGAACGCACATGTTGGACGCCCTCAAGAGCATGACCGGCACCAGAAACAAAACAGCCCAGAAGCAGACCGACGAGCTCGAACTGCTCATCACAACCGCCCGTGAGGAGCGGAGTGCGATCAGCGCGATGCTGACCGCGTTGACTGCGCGCAGCGCCAAGCTGGCGCCGCTCGGCAAGACGCTGGAACAGGTCTCGGACAAGACCGCCGGTGTCACCTCGCGCCTGGATGAAATCGCCAAGCGTCTGACCACCCTCGACGACCGGACCCGCGAGCTCGCCGAGCTCGACCAGCGGATCGAGCTGCTGCGGGATTCAGCCGCGCAGGCGGAGCAGACCACCCAGAAGGCGCTCGGCCCGGAGGGCGAGCTGCAAAAGCATCGCGAAGCGGTTCAGCATCTGTCCTCGCAGGCCCTGAGCACGCAGGCCGCGCTCGAAACGTTGAAGAAGGAGCGGACAGCGCTCGAGGATCTGCGGGGGGACCTCCAGAAGTCGGAAGCCGAGGTCAAGCAGTCACTGGGCCAGGCGGGCAGCCTGAAGACCGAGCTCGATCAGGTTCGGGCGGTCGCCGCGGTTCTCACACAGGACTACGCCGCGATCCGCGAGAGCTCGCGCGAGGCGCGCGAAGACACGACTGCGGCGTTGACGACGGTCAAGGAAGTGGAGAGCAAGCTGGGTCCGCTCGCACGCCTTCAGGAGCTGAGCCAGAGCACCGAAGAGCGCCTGACCGCGCTCAATTCGCTCGCCGAGCATGTTTCGCACAAGGTGAAGGCGCTCGAGACGCAGCAACAAGCGGTCGAACATGCGGTGGTTCAGGCCAACCGAGTCAACGAAATGGTCTGGGCCATGGACGTCCAGATCGCCAAGCTGAACGAAGGCTTGAAGCAGGTGGCTCGCGCCGACGAGACGCTGACGCGCACGGAGAAACTGGCGGCCGAGGCCAACGCTCATCTCGCCACCGCCGATGCGCTGCGGACCGACGCGGAGAACGAGACCGGAACCTTGAAGCGCGAGGCGGCGGCGCTCCTCGACGCGGTCCGTGGTCAGGTCGATGCGCTGTCGCTCAAGAAGCAGGAGTTCGAGACGTTCGACTTGCGCCTTCGAACGTTGCATTCCGGCGTCGGCGATGCCGAAACCCGCATGGCCGCTCTCGCCGCCGGGAACCAGCACGTGATCGAACTCGAGCGGAAAATCGACACGCTGGCCACACGCTTCGACTCCATGGCCGCGTCCGCCGACGATCTGGCGACCAAACAGCAAGGGCTCGAGTCACTGCACGAGCGCCTCGATCAGGTCGACGATCTCAGCAAGACGACGTCCCGGCAGCTCGACTCCCTCCGCGACAGTCGGCAGGATCTCGATGCTCTTGGTCTCGAGATTCAGGAATTCTACAAGTCACACGCTGAGGCTGCGAAACTGGCGGACCGATTGGGCGCCGATCGCATGGCGCTCGAGGCAGTCGGAGAGCGTCTGGCCGGCTTCTCGTCCACAGCGCCGGAACTCGAGACCAGAATGGATGCGATCCTCGGCAAGCTCGCCCTGGTCGAGGAGGGCGCCCCGAAGGCGACGGGGCTGCAGGAGTCGGTCGCCAAGCTCGATGCGCAGATATCGCGCGTCAGCGCGCGCGTCCCGTTCGTCGAGACAATGGCGGTCCGGCTGGACAGCCTCAACGTCTTGAGCGCCGATGTCGACCGCAAGCTGACTGAGCAGCTGGCGCGCCGCACGGAGTTGGAGACGCTCCACGTGCAATGCGATGGTCTGGCAGCGCAGATGGTCGACGCCCAGCACAAGCTCGACGCGGTGCAGGCGCTGCAGACCACCCTGGTGCCGCTGATCGCCGAGGTTCGTGCACTCAAGATCGAGATCGGCGACGCCGAACAGCGGCTCCACGAAGCGCGGTTCACCAGGGCGGCGGTCATCGAGCAGGAGAAGCGGTACGCCGAGCTGGTTGCGGCGAGCAAAATCGTGGGGGCCGAGGTCGCCGAGCGGACTCGGCAGATGCAGGCCCTCGGCGCAGAACTGGCCCGCTCGACGAACCTGAAGGACGAGATGCTCGTGGAACTGGATCGGGTTCAGTCCAGACAGCGTGACACGAGAGGGCAGACCCAGGCCGCAGAGGACCAGCTGAAGCGCGCCGAAGAGATGTTCAGGCAGCTCGAGTCGCGTCGGTCGCAGGTCGCCTTCGGGGAAAAAAGGCTCGCCGGTATCGAATCGCGGCTGGCCGAGATCGGGCACAGCGCCGCCAATCTCGACAACGCCATCGCGGCGATCGCCAGCCGTGAGCATCTGGTCCACGCAGTCAGGACCGAGGTCGAGAACGTCCACGAGATCAGCGCGCGCAGCAAGGCGGACCTCGATCACGTCACCGAGCACCGCGGCGAGGTGGCGATGCTGCGCGGGCAGGTCGATCTGCTCCTGGCACGCATGGGCGAGACCGACCAGCGGATCGTCGCCATCGACGCGCAGCGCAGGATGGTCGAGGAGGTCCAGGCCAAGGCCAACGCGATTGTCAATGTGCTCGACGACGTGCGGCTCAACCTCGACACGCTCGGCGAGCAGAAAGCGGTGATCGATCACGTTGCCCAGCAGGTGGCCCGGCTCGAATACGCGCTGCAGGAGGCGCGCAACACTCTGCGCACGCTTCAGCACGAACGGGAACTGGCCGAACGAATCGAGCAGGGAATCAAGCAGCTTCGCTCGAAGACTGCGAAGTCCGAGAGCGGGAAGAAGAGCGCCTAGGAGCCGATGGCAATCGCGCGGGCCCATTGTGCACCATCGCCGCGGATACCAGTCCGAAGACGATCGCGGCAGAAAGGCGCGTCATGCGCGAGAGATTTGCGGCGGGTTAGTTGGCCAGGCGGTAGACGGTCAGGTGCTGGCCCGCAGCCAGCCGGTCGCCCGGCAACCGCGGGTTCCAGCTCTTAATCGACGTCACCGTGGTCCGGTAGAGTCGCGCGATCGATGAGAGTGTGTCGCCGCGCCTCACGGCGTAGCTGGCTTTCACGCGGTTGGACATCGCGGCTGGTTGGGCGAGTTGACCAGCCTCGGCGACCGTCGCCCGCGCCTCGGCCGCCGGCACCGCACGATCGGTGCGCGCCGCCATCAGCACCGTGGCTTCGTGCGGCACCATCAATTTCTGACCGGCCGCGACTCGGGCGCTGACGGCAATGTAGTTGGCTTCGGCCAGGTCCACTTTGCTCACGTGCAGTCTGCGCGCAATGAGCGAGAGCGTGTCGCCGCGTTTCACCGCGTAGTACTTCAGGGACGCGAGATCGGCCGAGGGAGCGTTGGTCAACTTCGCCGACACGACGTCCGCCTTCCCGGCGGGAACCTTCAACTCGTAGTTGGTGTCGCGGACCGGGGTGGTCCAGCGGCGCAGTTCGGGATTCAGCGCCTGAATCTCGTCGATGGAGGAATCGGTCCACTCGGCAATGCGACGCAGATCCACCGGCCGCGGCAGCGTGACTTTCTCGAAGGCCGCCGGCTCCTCCGCCTCGAAATCGAAGCCGTACTGCGACGGGTTCCGGGCGATCACGATCGCAGCGAGAATCATCGGCACGTACTCGCGCGTTTCGCGCGGAAGAATCTTCGACCGCTCGGTGAGGGACCAGAAATTGTCGACTCGCGCCATCTTGAGCGCGCGTTGCATGCGGCCCGGACCGCCGTTGTACGACGCCAGCGCCAGGTGCCAGTCGCCATCGAAAATGTTGCTCAGCGTGCGCAGATATTTCGCGGCAGCGAGGGTCGCCTTTTCGGGATCCGAGCGCTCGTCGATGTACCAGTCCCGGCGCAGTCCGTTCTCGAGTCCCGTGCCGGCCATGAACTGCCAGACGCCCTTGGCCTTGGTTCGCGAAAGTGCGTTCGGTTTGAAGGCGCTCTCAACCAGCGGCACGTAGGCCAGGTCGAGCGGGAGCCCCTCGGCGCGGAAGACGCCCTGAATCATCGGCAGATACTTGCTGCCGCGCTTCATACCCTCTTCGATGAAGTCATGGAGGCGTCCCTGGAACAGTTCGATATAGGAGAGCACGCGCTGATTCAACGGGATCGGAATATCGTGGTCGCCAACCTGCAGGTCGGACTGGACCGCATCCTTCAGACTCGCAGGGGCCGGTGCACTCCCAAGGGTCGCTGACTGGGCCAGCAACTCGTCAATCGAAGCCGGCTCGTATCTCTTTTCCGTAAAACCGTCGCCGGCAGCCAGGGCCCGCACCTCGTAGGTGCTGATGCGATCAACCAGTCGATCAAAATGCTCGCGGATTCGTGGCTCGGTCCGTGCGCCGTAAGGCGACTCCAGCAGCACGTCCACCGCCCGATTGAATTCCTGTTTGGCCGCCTCGACGTGTCCTTGTTCGAGTTCTCGCTGGCCAGCCCTGAAGGCGCGATCCGAGGCGCCGATGAGCGTCAGAACCGGGTCTTCGGGCGGATCAACGGGTGCCGGCGAGGGAGATTGGACCACGGGCGCGGCGACCGGAACAGTCGGCGTCGGCTTGAGAACGGGACGCTGGGCTTTGAGGCTGGAACCGCAGGCCGTGATTGCCGGGAGCAAGGCGACGAAAACGAATCGTCGCCACTGAGCATCAAGCATTCCGGGCGCTCCGCGATGACATCGGTCATCGTAAGTCGCCCCCACTGCGGGGGCTCCGAGATTCTAAAGGCGCGGAAGGCAGCGGGTACCTCCACACCATGGCCGGGTCAGTCTAGCAAAGGCCCATCCGATGGTCAAACAATAAGTCCAGCGGGCTCAGTAGTTGTGGGCAGAATCGTCAACCGTGCCAGGGAGCGACCGTGAACACCCGGTTTGCGTCGCCGAGGTCGCGAGCGGCGGGTGTCACAATCGCCCGTTCGGAGACGACCAGCTTTCGCCCTGCCTGAATCGCCAGGCGAACGTCCTCCTCACAGACGAAATCGAGCGGTGTCTGGTCGGAAAACGTCGCAATTGTGCCGCCAGCCTCCGCCTTGCTCCTGTCACTGGTCAGCGGACGAGACGCCGGTTTGAAACCGCGGGAGCCGAGGAAGTCATCGATCCGACGGGACAGGACGTCGGCGCTGATGCCGGTCCGCGCCGGGGCCGATGCTGGCAGGGTGGGCAGGCCGGGGCTGGCGGACATTGACACGGCTGGGGAGTCTGGACGAGACGGGTCGAGTCCGGTGCCGGGCCGATCCCAACGACTTACGACCGGCGTCAACTCATAGGCCACCCGCTTGATGTTCAGCAGGTGGCGAGGGGAGATGTTGTCGGACGTGATATTGCCGCCATAACCCCCGCATCCGAGCGTCATCGCGGGATCGAGGCCGGTCGAGAGGCCGACCGACCCGTGCGTGGTCGGGGAATTGACGACAATGCGGAACGCCGGTTTGTGAAGGCCAAACTCGAGAATGACCTGGTCATTCTGCGAGTGGATCGACATCGTGTGGCCCATGCCGCCATAGCGGAGGATCTGCTTGCAGCGCTCACAGCCCTCGCGCCAGTCCCTGACCACGTAGTACGCGAGCACGGGACACAGCTTTTCGATTGAGAGCGGATAGTCCCGGCCCACGCCGGCAAGCGGCGCCACGAGTATTCGAGTGTCGGAAGGCACACGGATCCCGCATTTCTCAGCGATGAAGAGGGCCGACTTTCCGACCAGCGCGGGATTGGGCAGGCGCTGCGGGCTGACCAGTGCCTTGGCCAACGCGTCCATCTCGCTCGCGTTCATGAAGTACGCGCCCTGGGCCTGAAACTCGCGCTTGACCTCCTCGGCGACAGGCTCGTCGACGACCGCGGCGTTCTCGGTGGAGCAGAGCACGCCGTTGTCGAAGGTTTTTCCCGTGACGATGTCGTGGACGGCCTTCTTCAGGTTGGCGGATCGCTCGATGAACGCCGGCGCGTTTCCCGGTCCGACGCCGTAGGCTGGCTTTCCCGCGCTGTACGCCGCGCGGACCAGTCCCATCCCTCCCGTCGCCAGGATCACAGCAACGTCACGCTGCTTCATCAGCTCCTGCGTCCCCTCGAGCGTGACCGTCGTCATCCAGTTGACGGCGCCGGCCGGCGCGCCGGCGCGACGCGCCGCCTCGTCCATCACCTCCGCGACGCGGGTAATGCACTTGACGGCAGCTGGATGCGGGCTGAGCACGATTGTGCAGCGGGCCTTCAGCGCGATGAGGATCTTGTAGATGGCTGTCGAGGTGGGATTGGTCGAGGGCACCACGGCGGCGACGACGCCGAACGGCTCGGCGATCTCGATGACCCGGCGGTCCTCGTGACGAGCGATGACGCCGACGGTCTTCATCGAGCGTATGAAACCGTAGACCTTCTGCGACGCGAACAGATTTTTCTGAATCTTGTCGTCGACCACGCCGTAGCCGGTTTCCTCAACTGCCAGGCGCGCGAATGCCTCGGCGCATGGTGTCGCGGCGGCGGCCATCGCGTCGACGATCGCGTCGATCTTGTCCTGGCTGAACTCCGCGAGCTCGAGCCAGGCGTGCTTGGCGCGCCGTGCCAGCGCACGCGCTTCCGCGATCGAGGCGAGATCGCGATCGGATTGTGGTGGTGAGATCCCGTCGGCCATCAATGAACGAACGCAACGGACGCCAGGCACCTCGAGGACCAGGCCTGACCTTGGTGTCCCTGCCGTCCTTCGTGCTGAATCATCCTAGTGCCCCTTGGGGAGGATGCGCTCGACCTCGGTATGCGGCCGCGGGATGACGTGGACCGAGATGAGTTCGCCGACACGCCGCGCGGCGGCGGCCCCGGCGTCGACGGCCGCTTTCACGGCGCCGACATCACCCCGGCAGAGGACCGTGACGTATCCGGCTCCGATGTACTCCTTGCCGATGAGGACGACGTTCGCGGCCTTTACCATGGCGTCGGCCGCCTCGACCGAGCCGATGAGGCCTTTGGTTTCGACTAAGCCGAGCGCGTCCTGACTCATGATTGGGCAGCGGCCCGCGGCGCCGACATGCGCGAGCGCGAAGGCGGGAACTCTAACAGATTGCGAGAGATGCGGCAACTGCGCTATCATCGCGAGCGCCATTTTTCACCAACGGTTCGACGCCTTCAGCAACCGCCGCCCATCATGATTCGACGTCCCTCGCGTTCCACGTTCGCGCTCGGCCTCCTCGCGCTTGCTGTCGCCACGAGCACTGTGACGGCCTGTCGGCGAAAGGAACCGCCGGCGCCGCCGATGGCGACGCCGAGCGTCACGCTGAACCATGACAAAACGCCGCTCGGAAGCCCTGTCGACATCACCTATAAGTTCATGGTGGCCAACGACGCGAGGTTTACCGAAGACCTCCGGGTCATGGTTCACGTCGTCGACGCCGACGAGGAGCTGATTTTCGCGTTCGATCACAATCCGCCGATTCCAACCACCCAATGGAAGCCCGGGCAGGCCGTCGAGTACACCAAGACCGTATTCGTGCCGATCTACCCTTACGTCGGCGAGGCGACGATCCAGGTGGGACTGTATTCGACGTCCACGCAAAAACGGGTGACACTCTCGGGCGACGACGCTGGTCAGCACTCGTACAAGGTGGCCAAGCTGCAGCTCCAGCCACAGACCGAAAATGTCTTTACCGTCTTCAAGGATGGTTGGCACCCGGGCGAAATCGCCGAGCACAACGCCAGCGTCGAATGGCAGTGGACGAAGAAAGACGCGACGCTGTCGTTCAAGAATCCCAGAAAAGACTGCGTGTTCTACCTTGACCTCGACAACCCCGGCAGCGTCCTCAACGAGTCTCAGCAGGTAACGGTGACGTTGGCCGGGCAGGTGCTCGACACCTTCACGCTTCAGCCCAAGCAGCCCGAACTGCGCAAGATTCCCATAAAGACCGCCCAACTGGGCTCTGGCGACGTAGCGGAGCTGGTTATTTCGGTCGATAAGACCTACGTGCCAGCTGTGCTTGTCGCCGGGAATAAGGATCCGCGAGAATTGGGCGTCCGCGTGTTTCACGCGTACATCGATCCCCGATGAAGAAGGTCGTTCTGCTGCTCGGCGTCGCGATGCTGTGTGCGCGGCCCGCGCGCGCCGAACTTGTCTTTTTCAAGACCGGCCGTACGCTCTCGGTGAAGAGTCATCGCATCGAAGGCGAGTCTCTGGTGCTCGTGCTTCGCGCCGGGGGGGAAATTGTCTGCGAGCCGTCGATCGTCTCGCGATTTGCGCCCGACGAAGTACCGTATCCGGAACCTGAGGCGGCGCCGGCCGAGCCGGTGACGCCGGTCGCCATTGTTGGACCGTTCAACGACATCATCGATCGTGTCTCGGCGGAGCAGAACGTGCCGGTCAAGCTGGTGCGCGCCGTCATCCAGGTCGAGTCGGCTTACAACGTCCGCGCGCGATCGCCGAAGGGCGCGATGGGACTGATGCAGCTGATGCCGGAGACAGCGCGTCAGTACGCCCTTGCCGACCCCTACGATCCGGCGTCGAACATCGAGGCTGGGATCAAGCACCTGAAGTCGTTGCTCCAGCGTCTGCCAGTGGCGCTGGCGCTGGCGGCTTACAACGCGGGCGAGGCCGCGGTGCAGCGGTTCAACGGGATTCCGCCGTATCCGGAGACGCGAAACTACGTCTCGCGCATTCTCGCCCTCGCAAACCGGTAGCAAAACCGCGCAACCCCACCCAGCCTTTCGCGGCGCTGCACGGTCTAAGCCTTCAAGGCGATCGTGCCAATGTTGATAGAATCGCGGCAGATCTGACGCATCGGAGGTTTGAGCGTACTGTGGAATTCCGCTGCCGGCTCGCATCGCCCAACGGGGAAATCGTCGAAGGCGTTTACATCGCCGACAACGAAGCTCGTCTGCGCCACGAGCTCGAGGAGAAAGGACTGTTCGTCCTCTCGTTGCAGCCCAAGCACGCCATCGCCGGCGTGTCGCTGCACCTGCCGCAGCGCCAGGGCATCAACACCAGGGAATTCCTGGTCTTCAACCAGGAGCTGGCGACACTGCTCAAGGCCGGGATGCCGCTGGTCCAATCACTCGACCTGTTGAAAAAACGCGTCACCTCGCCGTCGTTCCGCCGCGTTCTGGAGGATGTCCACGAGAGGGTACGCTCCGGCACGGCGCTGTCGGACGCCTTTGACGTGCACCGCCATCTGTTTCCGAGCGTGTACACCGCGTCGCTGCTCGCCGGCGAGCGCAGCGGCAACCTCGACGCGGTGCTCCGGCGCTACGTCGAGTACACCAAGATCGTGGCGACGGTGAAACGAAAAACGGTATCCGCGCTGGTCTATCCGGCGATCCTGATCTCATTGGCGCTGGCCATGGTCACCTTCATCGTCCTGAAGGTGGTGCCGGCGTTCCAGGACTTTTACGGAACGTTCGGCGCCCAACTGCCGCTGGCAACGCGAGTCATTGTCGGTTTGTCCGAGTTCCTGCGCGCGCAGTTCGTGCTGGTGATCGCGACGGTGATTGCGGCCATCGTCGCGTTTGTCGCCTGGGTGCGTCGGCCGGGGCAGCAGGCGCGATTCGACCGGCTGCTGCTCGGCCTGCCGATGCTCGGCCAGGTGGCAAGAAAATTCGCCACGTCGCAAATGGCGCGGACGCTGGCCACGCTGCTCGGCGGCGGTCTGCCGCTGGTCAATGCTCTCGATATCGCGGCCAAGTCGGTGGGCAACCAGCACATGGCCGGGCAGCTGGGCATCGTCAGCGCACGGGTGCGCGAGGGCGAGTCGTTCGCCGCCGCGCTCGAAGCGCGGCACGCTTTTCCGGAGGTGGCCGTGAAAATGGCGGAGGTCGGCGAGTCCACCGGCGCGCTGCAGGAGATGTTGAACACCGTGGCCGACTTTTACGACGAGGAAATCGCGACGACGATGGATCGGTTCGTGACCCTGGTCGAACCGGTCCTCCTCATCCTGATGGGATTGGTCATCGCCGGGCTGGTGCTGGCGCTCTACATGCCGTTGTTCCAGCTCAGTTCGGTGCTGGCGGGATAGAACATGGCTGCGACACCCAATACCGACCTGCCACCCGTACCGGTCGACCTCGGCCCGGTCAGCGACGTCGATCACGGCGAGGAACTGGCGCGTGCGCAGCGGCTCGCCGAGCGCTATCGGCTCGAGTTCATCGACATGGACACGTTCAAGATCGATCAGGACCTGTTCCGTTCGATCCCGGCCGATCTCATGCTGCGCTACGGCTTCGTGCCGTACCGCCGCGTCGGCAAGGCGCTGGAAATCGTCGTCTCGGATCCAACCGACCTGCCGATGATCGACGAGCTGGGGGTGCTGCTCGGGACGCCGATCAAAGTCGTGGTCGGCCCGCGCCCCGCGATCGATTCGATCCTGAAAAAAAGCGAGAGCTCGCAGCGGGTGCTGGAAGACGCGACCGAGAGTTTTCAGCTGCAGCTGCTCAAAGAAGAGGAGAACGGCGAGGACAGCCTGACCGTCGAGCGCCTGACCAGCGACATCAGCCCGGTCATCCGCCTGGTCGACTCGACGATTTTCACCGCCATCCAGCGGCGCGCCAGCGACATTCACATCGAGACCGCCGACGACGCGGTTTACGTGAAGTACCGGATCGACGGCGTGCTGCAGTCGGCGATGCGACCGATTGCCAAACAGTTCCACAGCTCGATCATCTCGCGCATCAAGGTCATGGCGGAACTCGACATCGCCGAGAAACGAGTGCCGCAGGATGGCCGGTTCAAGCTGCGCATGCCGGGCAAGACCATCGACTTCCGCGTCTCGATCATGCCGAGTGTCCATGGCGAGGACGCGGTCATCCGCATCCTCGACAAGGAGTCGATCAGCGAGCAGTTCACCGAGCTGCGACTCGACATCCTGGGCTTTCCCGACGCCGAGCTGAAGCGGTTCCGCAAGTACATCGCGGAGCCCTACGGCATGGTGCTGGTGACGGGCCCGACCGGCAGCGGCAAGACCACCACCCTCTACGCCGCGCTGTCGGAGATCAAATCGATCGAGGACAAAATCATCACCATCGAGGATCCGGTCGAGTATCAACTCCGCGGCATCACCCAGATTCCGATCAACGAGAAGAAGGGGTTGACCTTCGCGCGCGGCCTGCGCTCAATCCTGCGGCACGATCCCGACAAGATCATGGTCGGCGAGATCCGCGACAACGAGACGGCGCAGATCGCGATCAACTCGGCGTTGACGGGACACCTGGTATTCACCACGGTTCACGCCAACAACGTGCTCGACGTGCTCGGCCGCTTCCTGAACATGGGCGTTGAGGCCTACCAGTTCGTCTCGGCGCTCAACTGCGTGCTGGCGCAACGGCTGGTCCGCAACATCTGTCACCACTGCAAGCGTCCGGCGAAGATCTCGCGTTTGCTGCTCGAGGAGTCTGGCCTCGATCCGGCCTTCGAACATACGCGCATTTTCTACGAGGGGATCGGGTGTATCGAGTGCGGCGGCACCGGCTACAAAGGACGCACCGCGATCTGCGAGTTGCTCGACCTCAGCGACCACATCCGCGAGCTGATTCTCGAGAAGCGCCCGACCTCGGAGATCAAGAAAGCCGCGCGCGAGGAGGGCATGCGCTTCCTCCGGGAATCGGCGGTCGAGCAGGTGATGATGGGCAAGACCACACTGCGCGAGATCAACAAGGTGACGTTCGTCGAATGAGCCTCCTGACCTCATTGCGTGACAGTGCGGCGCCGGCGGTGGCGGTTGAGATCGCCGCCGGCCGCGTCGCCGCGGCCACGCTGGAGTGGCGCGGCGGCCGGCCGGCGGTCGGCGCTCACGCGTCGGAACTGTTGCCGGACGGCGCGCTGGTGCCGTCGCTGACGGCCGCCAACGCCATCGATCGCGGCGCGGTGCTCGGGGCGCTGACGCGCGTGCTCGAGCAGATGGGACGGCCGCGCCGAGTTGGCCTGATCGTTCCGGACGTGGTCGGCAAGGTCTCCCTGGTGCGATTCGAACAGGTGCCGGTCAAGGTGCAAGAGCTCGATCAATTGGTGCGCTGGCAGGTGCGCAAGAGCGCGCCGTTCGCGATTGAGGACGCCCAGGTGGCGTACGTGCCCGGGCTCAGCGCTGGCGACGGCCACGAATTCATCGTCACGCTGGCGAAGCGGGAGGTGATCGAGGAGTACGAGCAGCTCTGCGCGGCGGCTGGCGCCCATGCCGGCCTGGTCGACCTGACCACGACCAACGTCATCAACGCGGTGCTGGCGGGCAGCGGTGCGCCGACCGGCGACTGGCTCCTGGTCAACATCGCCGCCGATTACACCTCGATCGCGCTGCTGCGCGGCGCGGCGCTGATCTTCTTCCGCAATCGCGCCGCTGAAACCGACGGCACCCTGGCCGATCTCGTCCATCAGTCGGCGATGTACTACGAGGATCGCCTGAAGGGCGGCGGGTTTTCGCGCGTGCTCGTCTCGGGCGCGGCGGCGGCCGGCGCCCACCAGACGAGCGCGATCGACGAGCTGCGCTGGAGCCTGGAGGAGCGGCTTCGAACGCCGGTCGAAACCGTCGACCCGCGAACCGCCGCCGCGCTGACAGATCGCATTCAGGCCGCGCCCGCGCTGCTGGACATGCTCGCGCCGCTGGTCGGGCTGCTGCTGCGCGATCGGGCCGAGGTGACGGCGTGATTCGTACCAACCTCTCGACCCGGCCGTTCTACAACGAGCGCATCGTCCGCCTCTGGCTGCTCGCGATTGCGCTCGGGGTTCTGGCCGCGACAGCCTTCAACGTCTCGCGGGTGTTGCGCTACTCGCGCAGCGATACCCGGCTGGCGACACAGGCGTCGAGCGATGAAGCACGCGCGGCCGATCTCCGGCGACAGGCGGCGCGGCTGCGGGCCAGCGTCGATCCGCGGCAGGTCGACTTCGCGGCCGCCGACGCCAAGCAGGCCAACGACCTGATCGATCGGCGTACTTTCTCGTGGACCGAATTGTTCAATCGCTTCGAGACCACCCTGCCCGACGACGTCCGCATCGCGGCGGTGAAGCCACGGGTCGACCCCGACCGCGGCATCTTGCTCACGATCAACGTCTCGGCCAAATCGGTCGACGACGTGAATGCGTTCATCGAAAACCTCGAGAAGACCGGTGCGTTCGCCAACATCCGGCCGGCCGACGAGCGCACCGATGAAGCCGGATTGCTGGCATCGGTCCTCGAGGCAGTCTACCTGCCGTCGGTAGGGAAGCCGGCCAGCGGCGGCAGGGTGCGTCGCTGATGCCGCTGTGGAAACGGATTCTCGCGGAGAAGCGGGCGCTCGTGGTTCCGCTCTTGCTCGCCGCGGTCGCCAACCTGCTGGCGTACGGGCTGTGGGTGTACCCGCTCGGCGTCAAGTCCGCCGGGGCCACCGATCGCGCGCTGGCGGCCGCGAAAGCGCTGCAGGCGGCCGAGGCGGAACTGGCCGGCGCGCGGGCGCTGGTGGTCGGCAAGTCGCGCGCCGATCAGGAACTCTCGACCTTCTTCGACAAGGTGCTGCCGGCCGATCTGCCATCCGCGCGCAGCCTGACCTACGCGACGCTGCCGTCGCTGGCGAAGAAAAGCAACGTCAAGCTCATGGATCGACGGTTCGAGGTGGAAAAGCCGGAGAAGAATGCGCGGCTCGGCCTGCTCAAAGTCCACACCGTGTGGCAATGCGACTACGAGAGCTTCCGGCAGTTCATCTTCGCGCTCGAGAGCGCGTCGCCGTTCGTGATTATCGACGACGTGTCGCTGGCACAGAGCGATCCAACCAAGCCGCTGACGCTCATCATGGAACTCTCCACCTACTTCCGCCTGGGAGCCAATGGCAACTGAGCGCACCCGGCAGCTCGTGCTCGGCGCCCTGGTCCTCGCGCTGGTCGCCGCGATCATCAGGATGTGGCCGGGCACGTCCGCGGCCCCGGCCCCGGCGTCTAATCGGGCAGCGGGAAGCAGCGCCGCAAGACAGCCGCTGCCTTCGGCTGTTGCGCCCGCTCCACCCGCGGTTCACCTCGATGCCCTGAACGAGGAACGGCCCAGGCCCGAGGCGTCGGAACGGAATCTCTTTCGGTTCAAGCAGAAGGCACCGCCAGCGCCGCCTCAGCCGGCGCCGGTGCAGCCGGCGCAGCCGGTCGAGGCAGCGGCGCCCGCGGGTCCGCCGCCGTCGGCAGCAGTGGCGCCGATTACGCTCAAATTCATCGGGATTGTCGAAACCGCGTCGCACGACGAGCGGATCGCGATCCTGAGCGACGGACGGAATGCGCCGTTTTACGGGAAGGAAGGCGCTATCATCGAAGGCCGTTACCGAATTCTGAAGATCGGCGTGGAGTCAGTCGAGATCGCGTACGCCGACGGCCGCGGCCGCCAAACGATACGGCTCACAGGATCATGAAATTGCAGATTGCGGATGGCAGATTGCGGATTGGCGTGCTGGTCCTGGCCCTGTTGGCGGGCGGCTGCGCGGCTGGCTCGGCGTTCCGCCAGGGCGATACGTTGATGCGCGCCGGCAACCTCGACGAAGCGGTCGCGGCATATCGCAAGGCCGCGCAGGCGGCGCCCAACAACGCGACCTACCGCATCACGCTGCAGCGTGCGATGCAGGCCGCCTCGCGTGCCCACCTCGAGAAGGCGCACGAATTCGAGAAGGACGACCAGCTCGAAGCCGCCCTCGGCGAGTACAAGGCCGCCAGCGAATACGAGCCCAGCAACCGCACCGCGTCGGCCAAGGTGGCGGAGCTCGATCGCACGATCCGCGATCGAATCGAGGCGTCGCGGCCGAAGCCGGCGATTCAGGGGATGCGGGAACGGGCGCGGGCGGCGTCGGCCGAGCCGATCCTGAACCCGGCGTCGCGCGAGCCGCTCAACTTTCATTTCAACAACGTCAGCCTGCGCGACATCCTGAACGCCATCGGCGCCGCGCACGGCATCAGCGTCAGCTTCGATCGCGAGTTCGCCGATCGCCCCGCTACCGTGAACCTCGAGGGGCTGTCGCTCGAACCGGCGCTGAACCAGATCATGACGATGAACCAGCTCTCGTACAAGGTGCTGGGCGAGAAGTCGATCTTCGTCTTCCAGGACATCCCGACCAAGCACGTCCAGTTCGACGATCAGGTCATTCGCACGTTCTATCTCTCACACGCCGACGCCACCGAAATCCAGCAGATCCTGAGCACGATTATCCGGCTTCCGGGCATCGCGGTGCAGCCGGCGATCGCCGGCAACAAGACCGCGAATACCATCACGGTGCGCGGCACCACGTCAGTGGTCGGCATCCTCGAGAAGATCATCGAGCAGAACGACAAGCCGCGGGCCGAGGTCGTGATCGACGTCGAGATCCTCGAGGTCGATCGATCGAAGACCAAAACCTACGGCTTGAACCTCTCGGAATATGCGTTGGGCGGCGTGTTCTCGCCGGAGACCTCGCCCAGCAGCACCACCACCACCGCCCCGACCGGTGCGACCGGCGGTACGGGGGGAACCACGAGCACGAACAACGGGACCTCGACGACGCCGAGCGGTGTGAAATCGCCTCCGCCCTTCAACCTGAACACGATTTCGCGCGGCGTCAGCACTTCCGACTTCTATCTCGCCGTGCCAACCGCTATCGTTCGCTTTCTCGAAAGCGACACCAACACCAAGGTGATTGCGAAGCCTCAGCTGCGCGGAGCCGAGGGGACCAAGCTCACGCTCAATCTCGGCCAGCGCATCCCGGTGATTTCGACGAGTTACACGCCGATTGCCACCGGCGGCGCCGGCGTGAACCCCTTGAGCTCGTATCAATACCAGGACATCGGTGTCAACGTCGACATGACGCCAACCGTGACGCTCGACGGCGACATCCGCCTGGACCTGACGCTGGACAACAGCCAGCTCGGACCGGACACCAACGTCGGCGGTGTCACGGTGCCGTCGTTCGTCCAGCGCAAGGTGAGCACGCGCCTCCGGCTGCGCGACGGCGAGTCGAACCTCCTCGCCGGGCTGCTCCAGACCAACGACTCCAAGACCGTGGCGGGATTCCCCGGCTTGATTCACGTCCCGTTCCTCAGCGATCTGTTCGCGAACAACGCCATCACCTCGACGCAGACAGAAATCGTGATGCTGCTGACGCCGCACATCGTCCGGACGCACGAGATTACCGAGACGGATCTCCGCCCGATCTTCATCGGCTCGCAACAGAGTCTGGGCGTCGGCGGTCCGCCGCCACTGATCGCGCCGCAGCAGCCCGACGCGGCACCGCCTGCCGCCGTCGCGCCGGCCGGCGGAGTTCCCGGTCAACCCGCCGGATCGCCACCGCCTGCCAATCCACCCGTGCGCGGACCGGGCGGAACAACGCTGGTGGCGCCGCCGGGATCGTCTCCGGTGCCTGGAACCGTACTGCTGCCAGCTCCATCGCCTCCGGCGCAGCAGCCCGCGGCCCAACCTCCGCCCTCAGTCGACACGCCGCTGCCGCCGGTGGCACCAGCGGCAACCCAGCCGCCGCCTGCAGAGCCGACCCCCGCGGCCGTACCGACGACCTCGCCCGGCATCGGATCGGCACAGGTACTGATCTCACCGCCGGGCACGACCTTCCGCGTCGGCGGCGGTCCCTACACGGTGCCGCTGTTGATTAACGACGCATCGCGGATCTCGACCGTTACGCTGACGCTGCTGTTCGATCCGACCAAGCTGCGCGTGAACCGCGTGCAGGAGGGCAGCTTCCTCCGCGCCGGCGGCGTTCCCGTCGTTTTCACGCAATCGGTGAATGGCAACCGCATCGACATCTCGCTCACTCGAGGCGCCGATGCCACTGGCGCGTCGGGCACGGGAGTTCTCTCCGCCATCCTGTTCGACGCGATCGCGCCAGGTCCGGCCACGCTGACGCTGAGCGGCATCGCCACCGGACCGGGTGGCGCGGTCATGGGCTTGCGCTTTACGCCGGTGACGGTGACAGTGCAGTAGCACCAGATGAAGGGCTTAAGGCTCAGGGCTGAGGGCTTCACGTTTGTCGAGCTGCTGGTGGTCGCGACGCTGGTGGCCATCCTGGCCTCGGCGATCATGCCGCTGGCCAAGGTGACGGCGACCCGGTCGCGGGAAGCCGAGCTGAGGCGCTCGCTCCGGGAGATCAGGACGGCGATCGACAAGTACAAGGACGCGGCGGATCTCGGGCAGATTGGCGCACTCGAGATCAAGGTCGGCAGCGAAAACTACCCGCCCGACCTGCAGACGCTGGTCGACGGCGTGACCGCGGCCAACGACGCGACCGGACGCAAGCTCAAATACCTCCGGCATATTCCCGTGGATCCGATGACGCGCAGCACCGAGTGGGGCATGCGGTCGTACCAGGACAAGCCCGATTCGACCCGCTGGGGCGGCCAGAACGTCTTCGACGTCTATACGACGTTCGATGGCAAGGCGCTTGACGGCACGAAGTACAAAGACTGGTAACATGAAATCCATGAAGCGCCTCGCACGCGGCTTCACTCTGATCGAGCTCATGGTCGTGATGTCGCTGATCGTCATCCTGACGACTATGGGGCTGACGCAGTACAAGAACAGCGTGACCTACGGCAGGGAAAGCGTGCTCAAGGAAGACCTCTTCCGTCTGCGTGACGCGATTGACCAGTACTTCGCGGACAAGGGACAGTATCCGAGCACGCTCGATTCGCTGGTAACCGACGGCTACGTGCGCAAGATTCCCGAGGATCCCTTTACGAAAAGCAACAGCAGCTGGCAGACCGTGCCCGCTGAACCTGATCCGAACAATCCCACCGCCGAAGCCGGCGTCTACGACGTCAAGAGCGGATCGGATGCCACGGCACTCGACGGCACGAAGTACGCCGAGTGGGACTGATCGCGCTTTCCGATTCCTCCTGCCGCCACCTGTGCTTGCCGTAGCGCCACGGCCTTAGCAAGCCACACCTTCCGAGACGATCGTTCACCCTCGACTGAAGCCTTCGCGGGACTTGACAGATGACCGCACCGTCGGCGCGAAGCCGATGCATGCGGCGTGTCCTAGGGCGCGTGTCACATCCTCGTAGTGTCACATCCTCCTAGCGGCCGGCCTTCAGTAGCTTCACATTTGAGTAGCGGCCGGCCTTCAGGCCGGCCGAGCAACGGGCTGAAGCCCGTTGCCTACGTACATCTGAAAAACGCTGTAGTACGACGCGATCGGATCGACCCGGTTTCCCGCCCAGAATCAGACAGCGGCCGTCGGTCACAAACTCTGAGGCGAGCGCCGAGCCGAGCAGCGAGAGTCGGACGGTCGATTGATACGTGAAGTTGAAATCGTCGATGGTCTTGAAAAACGGAAAGCGGGCGCGCCGCAGCAGCCGGTCCAACCGGGTCTGCTGCCGGTGCGCGATTTCTTCCGAGACCAGCAGGGTGAGGAAGTCGCGATAGGTCCAGTGCTCCTGCTCCGCGCGCCGCGTCAGGTCCCGCCACGCGCGACGGGTATTGGCCAAATGCAGCCGTTTCAGCAACGCATCGAGCGCTGGATCAGCGAGCATCATGATCGGCCTCCGTCGGTCTCAAACGGGAGCGGCGGCGTCGGATCGCCGGAGGTCGACCTGCCAGGATGTCCCAGGAACGACGATCGATAGAGAGGGCGACCGGGACTATCCCCCTCTATCGGCGGTGGTGTGGGCACCGCGGCGGCCAGGTAGTGCGCGATGTACTCGGCGCCGATCGCCTGCTCGGCGAGTCCTCGAGTGAACGCGGCGCGCAGCGCCACGTCTCCGTAGGTGGCGAGCAGCGCGTGCAAGCGATCGACATCGCGAATCCAGATGCGCGGGCGGCGATGGGTGAGCTCGGTCAGATAGTCCAGGGCCGAGGCCCCCAGCGCCAGGAGATGCTCCCGCTGCAGATACCGTTTCGCGCGCTTGCCGGACACGGCGGCGACGTGTTGCGCGCGATGCTCCGGCAACGTCGACTTGGCGTACGGCTCGAAGAGGCGTTGATGGACGGCCTCGAAGCGGCCGGCGACGATGCGCACGCGATCCCGATAGAGAAACAACGTCCCGGGAATGCCGATCGCGTCGGGCGGCATCGAGTAGGGATGGGTGTCATGCAGGACGGCGGCGGTCGGCCCGACCACGATCGGCACGCGGAGGGCGAGCTGCCGGGCGCGACCTTCACCGGCCGCAGGCGCGGACGCTCGTCCTCGAGTCGCACGGCGGGAATCACCCGCGTGGCCCGACACGGCCGCTGCGTATTCACCTCCGTCCGCCATTCGGCGAGCTGGGCCCGCAGATCGCGTCGTCCAGAAACCGGCGTTGTTTGAAGAACGACCCTTTCACCCAGCCGACGAGATTCTCGATCGATCCTTTTTGCTCCGGACTGAACGGCCAGCAGACTTCGATCCCCAGTCCGAGATCGAGCGCGACGCCCGCGAAGAGCGCATTCCACTCGGTGACCTGTCCGTCCTTGGCCCACTTCAGGCGACCGTCTTCGGCCGATCGAACACCGCCAACAGCGGAACCCCGCCGATGGCGGTGAAGTGATCCACGAGCGTGCGGACCAGCGTCTCGGTCTGCTCGTCCGGCACGATGGTGACTTCCACCCACCGCGAGTACTTCAGCCGCGAGGCGAAGAAGTGGATCCGCCTCTCGTCCCGTCCAGAAAGCGCACGTCGACCTGGCCAAAGTCATGTTGCGTGAACTCGCCGGGGAGGCTTCGAAGCCGTGCCAAGCTGCGGCGGTTTGAGGTCCGGCATGTCGTGCGCGAGAGGCGAGCAGCCGGGTCCCGTCGGACCCGGCTGGAATGGCTAGTGAACCGTGATCTGCTTGGTCGCAATTGCCGAGTGCCCGGCGCTGTCGGTGATCGTCAGCGTCACGTTCTTGGGCCCAGCGATCGTATAGGAGTGGGTGGTTCGCACTCCGCTCCCAGTGCTGCCATCGCCGAAGTCCCACGAGTAGGCCGTGATTGTGCTCGACGAGCTCGATGCAGAGGCATCGAACGACACCGACGTGTTCACCGGTGGATTGTCGGGCGACACGGTGAAGGATGCGGTCGCCGCCGAGCCGACGACGATGATGGTCGACGCAGAGCCGGTGGCACCGCTCGAGTCGGTCGCAACGACCGTTACCGAGAACGTGCCGGCGGCGTTGTAGCTGTGCTGAATACTGGTGGTGTTGCCGTTCAGCGCCGTCTGCGTGCCATCGCCGAAATCGACCACGACCGAGGTGATTGCCGCACCGGTCGTTGGCGTCGCCGCAATCGTGAAGATCGTCGGGCTGCCTGCCGCCGGCGTTTGCGTCGAGGTCGTCAACGTCACGACCAGCGCCGGCTTCGGGGTGACCGTCACGCTGCCCGTGCCGGTGGCCGTATCGCCGAACGTGTCGAACGCTGTCACCTTCACCGTGTACGAGCCGACCTGCGAATACGTGTGGCTGGCCGCGCTCGGCTGTCCGGTGATGGTCTGGGCGGCCGATCCGTCGCCGAAATCGATCACCACCCGCGCCACCGGACTGCCGTTGGCGTTCTGCGCGTAGGTCAGCGGGAAGGTCACGGCCTGGCCGACGTTGGGCGATGCAGGCGACGGCGCGCCGACGGTGATGGTCGATACGGCATTCACGTTGACCGTGACCGAGGCGCTCGGCGCGGCCGTGGTGGTGGTTCCGGTTCCCGTGGCCGGTGTCGAGACGCCGGTCGTGGCGGTCACCTTCGCCGTCTTGTTGGTAGTGAGCTGCGTCGTCGCCGTTCCCGTGCTGTCGGTCGACGCGACGCTTGCGCTCAGCGTGCCGTTGTCGGTCGAGAAGCTGACCGGCACACCCGGCAGCAGGTTGCCGTTCGCATCGATGACCTTGGCAGAGATAGCGGAGGTCCCCCCAACGGCCGGCACGGTGCCGGGGCTGGCGCTCACGCCGATACTGGCGGCCGCCGCGGCACCGACAGCGATCTTGATGGCGTTGGTGCCGCTCGCCGACACACCGCCCGAGATCGCCGTGATCGTGGCGGTGCCCGAGTCGGCGCCGGCGACATATTTCACGGTCACCCGTCCGCCGATGTCGGTTTCGGCCTCTGACGGCTGGATGGTCCCGAGGGTCGTCGTAAATGAGACGTGCGTGCCGCTATGGGGTGGCGTCCCGCCGGATTCGATCACCTGCGCGATGATGTCGGTCGTGCCGTTCGACGGCAGGGCAGTGGCCAGCGCCGTCAACGTGATGGTCGATCCACTCGGGGCCAGCAGCGGCACCTTCTCGCATGCGATGGTCAAAAGCGCGGCGGCGGAGAGCAGCGCGGCCAAGGCAGCCGGACGACATTTGCGTGATATCATGAAAAGCATAAACATCTTAATTGCCATGGACTTAGCGGGTCAAGCCAAACGGCGACGCCGGTCGGAGGGCGGCTATGCGATGGCCGCGCTGCTGATCGGCATGAGCATCATGGCCATCATGTTCACGGTCGCGATGCCGGTCTGGAAGCAAACCGCCCAGCGCGAGAAGGAAGAAGAGCTGGTTTTCCGAGGCAAACAGTACGTGCACGCGATTGGACTCTTTCAGCGCAAGTTCGCGAACGCGTATCCGCCGAACCTCGATGTCCTGGTCGATCAGCGGTTTCTGCGCAAGAAGTTCAAGGATCCGATCACCAACGACGACTTCGCGCCGATTCCAGTCGGTCAGGCTGCGCCAGGTACTCAGCCACCCGGTGGTCAGCGCGGTGCGACCCGATCGAGCGGCAGCACCGGACAATCGCAGCCGCCGGCAGCGAGCAGCCAGCTGGGCCGCACGGGCGGGCCGGGGCCGAGCACGTCGACTCCGGGGCAGACTGCGGGCGGCATCAGTGGCGTAACCAGCAAGAGCAAGGCTCAATCGATTCGCCTCTACAACGGACGCGGCCACTACAACGAGTGGGCCTTCGTCTATATTCAACAACAGCAGGCCGCCGGCGCCGGCGGTGCGCCTGGTTCAGCCACGCCCGGACGCGGCGGTCAACGGGGTCAGCCTCCGGGGCCGAATCAGCCTGGGCAGCGCGGCCGCGGGCCATTTGGCCCGAACGGACCCGAGCGCGGCAATAACGGCGTCGGCACGTTCAATGGCGGCGTGAGACCGATCCAGCCGCCTTCCCCTCCGCGCGGCCGGTTCTGACGTTATGACGCTGCGGAGCGGCCCTCGGCCGAACGCGCCAACGATTCCTGTGCAGTAAGGTTGCGGGCGATGGCCCACGCCGCAAGCGCGGATACCGCCAGCAGCGTCAATCCGATGAGGGCGCTGCGCAGCAGCAGTTCACCCATTCCGAACAGCGCCGCGTAGACCAGCACGCACCCGAGCAATGCGTTGAGCAACTCCCCGCTGAGCGAGCCCGTAGCCGGCGGCACGCCGACGGCTGCCGCCACCACCGTCCAACCGCGCCCATGCGGTCGCACGCGGCGATAGAAAGCGTGCAGCGTTTCGTCCGGCTCTGGCGGCGTCAGCCACGTCACCACGAGCCACACCGTCGTCGTCACGCCGACGGTCACGAGCATCAGAGAGGCGAAATCGCGCGGATTGTCACCATCCCATCTGAGCGCGATCTGCAGATACAACGAGACGCCAGCGGCGACCGCCATCGCGGACACCTCGGACCACGCGTTGATACGCCACCAGAACCAGCGAAGCAGGAGCACGGTGCCGGTGCCGGCGCCGGTCACAATGAGCAGCTTCCACGCCTGTTCGATCGAAGCGAGGTGCAGCGTCACGTAGATCGACACGAGCATCAGCGCAACGGTGACCGCCTGCGAGACGAGGACGTACTCGCGCTCGGGTCCGCTGCGGCGCAGGAAGCGGCGGTAGAAATCGTTGACAACATAAGAGGCGCCCCAGTTCAGCTGGGTGCCGATGGTCGACATGTAGGCCGCGGCAAAGGCCGCGAGCATGATCCCGCGCAGCGCCGGCGGGAACACGTTCGGATCCATCAACGTGCGGACGTAGCCGGATTCCTTGTCGACCAGGTTCGGATACAGGACGAGTGACGCCAGCGCGGTCAGGATCCATGGCCACGGTCGGACGGCGTAGTGGGCGAAGTTGAACCACAGCGTCGCGAACAACCCATCGCGCTCGGTGCGTGCTGAAAAGATGCGCTGCGCGACATAACCGCCGCCGCCGGGCTCTGCGCCCGGATACCAGCTGGCCCACCAGCTCACGCCGAGGTAGACGAACAGCGTCACCGCCGGCATCCACGCCGAGTCGGTGGAGGGGAAAAACGTCAGGCGCGACCCGGCGCCGGCGGCAGCGTCGAGGGCGCGCACCTTCATCTCGAGCGCGCTGAGTCCGCCGGTCGCGCGGACGGCGAAATACGCCAGCGCGATTACCATGCCCATCTTCAGCGCGAACTGGACGAGATCGGTAACCAGCACGCCCCACAACCCGGCCAGGGTGGTATAGAACGCCGTGAAGATCAGCAGCGCCAGCAGCGCCCAGAGGGCGCCGGTCGCATCGAGTCCGAGTGTGACCTGGAGGATTTTCAGCATCGCCAGGTTCACCCAGCCCATGACGATGCAGTTGATCGGAATGCCGAGATACAACGCGCGGAATCCGCGCAGGAACGCAGCGGGGCGGCCGGAATAGCGCAACTCGGCGAACTCGACGTCGGTCATCACGCCGGCGCGCCGCCATAGGCGCGCGTAGACGAACACCGTCAACATGCCGCTGGCGGCCATGTTCCACCACAGCCAGTTGCCGGCGATGCCGTAGCGCGCCACCATGCCGGTGACGACAAGCGGCGTGTCCGCGGCGAAGGTCGTCGCCACCATCGATGTGCCGGCGAGCCACCACGGCACGTTGCGCCCCGAAAGGAAGAATTCGGTGGTGCTGCCGCGCGCGCGCCGCGCGTAGAACAGCCCGATCGCCAGATTCAAGGCGAAATAGCCACCGATGACGAGCCAGTCAACAGCTGTCAGCACCATGGGTCGGGCAATGAGTCATCCGGTAAGCGGGTCATCTGGCAATTGGTAATGGGACGGTCGATTGAGCCATTCAATGGCCCGATCACGAGATAGCCAGACAACCGAATATCCGCCTGACTGCCAATCTGGTTCAGACATCTCCCAGCGCATCGTGAAACGAGCGCCGAACGGTTCGCATGTCGTTGAGCGTGCCGCCGCCGCAGACGCGATTGGTGAGCAGCACGAAGTATCGATCGCGCATCGGGTCGATCCAGAGCGAGGTGCCGGTGAAACCGACATGACCGAATGCGTCGGCTGACATCCGCGTTCCGCACGAGGACGTCGGCAGCATCGTATCCCAACCGAGGGCGCGTGAGCTGCCAGGCACTGCGCCCTTCGCGGTGAATGTTGCGACCAGCTCCGGCGAGAAAGGATTGACGATCGCCGGGGCCGATCGCGCACTGCGCTTGAAGCGAGCCGCCCGCAACAGCAAGCGCGCAAATCCCCCGACCGCCGATGCGGTGCCGAACAGTCCGGCGTGTCCGGCAGCGCCGCCGAGCGCCGCAGCATAGTTGTCGTGGACCTCGCCGACGAAGATGCGGCCGCGGCGGACGTCGTCGCTCATCGGCTGAGTGGGCGCGGCGAGAGCGCGAACGTCCGTGGGCAAGCGGTAGGTCAGAACGCCGGACTCAGAAGCGAGCGCCAGGCGATCGTAGAGCACATCGAGCGGCGCGCCGCCGCGATCGGAGATGAAAAAGCCAAGCAGGATGAACCCGAGGTCGCTGTAGATCGAGCGCGACCTCGGCACATACTCGAGCGGTGTCGCGCAGATGTCGTGCTCGAACTCGCGGCCTCCGGCCGGCGGCGCATCAATCAGGCGAGCAGGAAGCCCCGAGGCATGCTCGAGCAGATCGCGTACCGTCACGCCCTCACGGTCGGCACCGAGCCACTCGGGAAAGACTGGCGATATGCGTTCCTCGATATCGAGCGCACCGACGCGCGTCAATTCCATCACCAGCGTGGTGGTGGCGATGACTTTGGTCAGCGACGCCAGGTCGAACGGCGTGTCCGGATTGGTTGCGAACGCCTCGGACCAGATTGACCCATCGCTCGATCCAATCTCGAGCGCCGCGGCGGGGAACACTCCGGTGAGACGGGCGTTCTCGACGATCTGGCGGGCCTCAGCGACTGACACGGCTTGCCACCAGCCCGACGGCCATGCAGACGGCGGTGCCGGCGAGGACATACCAGGTCCACGCGAGCGGCGTGAACCAGCGGACCCCGATCATGACGATCAGAGACGTCCCGATACCCGCCATGACGCCGCGCTCGTTGGCGCTCTTGGTCAGCACGCCCAGAAGGAACGCGCCCAGCATCGGTCCGTACACGATCGACGCGATGGTCAGGCCAACCGTGAACACCGATCCCCATCCGCGCGCCATGATCGCGATCGCGATCAGCACGACGCCCCACACGGCGGTCAGCCAGCGCGACAGCCTCAGCAGCCGCGTGTCGTCGACCCGGAAGCGGACCAGCGGCTGATAGAAATCCAGGATGGACGTCGATGCCAGAGAGTTGAGCGATCCGCTCAGATTGGACATCGCCGCCGCGAAAATGGCGGCGATGACGAGTCCGGCGACGCCGTGCGGTAGGCTCCGCACGATGAAGGCGGGGAAAATCTCGTCATTGGTCGCCATCGCCGGCAGCGGATGGACCGCATAGTAGGCGTGCAGCATCAGGCCGATGGTCAGGAACAGCGCGAACTGAGCAAACACCACGAAGCCCGAAAGGATTAACGCCAGCTGGCTTTCACGCTGGTTTCGGCATGTCAGTAGGCGCTGCACCAGGAGCTGGTCGGTTCCGTGTGACGCCATCGTCAGAAAGCAGCCGCCGATCAGGCCGGCCCAGAACGTGAACGGCACCGTCAGGTCTCGCGACCAGGAGAAGACCTGCAGCTTGCCGGTCGCGCGCGCGTCGGCGACAATCGAGCTCCAACCGCCCGGAATCAGGTGGACGAGCATGTACGCCGCCAGGATCGACCCGCCGACGTAGATCACCAACTGCACGAGATCGGTCCAGATCACCGCGGCGATACCGCCTTCAAAGGTATAGACCAACGTGAGAAGGCCGACGATGACGATCGACCACAACCACAGGTGGGGGAGGCCGGGAACGCTGGCGCCGAGCACCGCCGCCAGCACGAGCGAGGCCGCGAACACCCGCACCCCCTCGGCCAGCGCTCGCATGATGAGAAACAGCGACGCCGCGAAATGCTTGGCGTGCGGTCCGAAGCGGCGGTTGAGTAGCTCGTACGCCGTTAGCATCTCGCCCTGAAAATAGGCCGGGATCAAGAGTGCGCTGATCACGAAACGCGCCACGATATAGCCAGCAACGACCTGCAGATACGTGAAGCTGCCGCCCTGTTCCGGGCGAGGGTAGACCGTATAGGCGAGCGCCGGCACGCCAATCAACGTCAGCGTGCTGGTCTCGGTCGCGACGATCGAGAGACTGATGACGATCCAGGACGTTTGTCGACTGCCGAGAAAATAGTCTTTGACCGAACGGTGCGAGGCGCGGAAGCGGCTGCCGAACACCGTGATGCCGGCCAGATACGCCGCCAGGACGACATAGTCGATGGCGGAAAATCCCATGCAGCTAGTGAGGCGTTCGGCGTCAGAACTGGAACGCGGCGTTCCCCACCTGCGACACGTAGCCGGGTCCATGGGCGCCGTCGGCCAGGCTGTCGTACAAAAACAGGATGATGCCGGCGACGCCGAGGCGCCGCGCGATCTTGGTGTTGTCGACGATCTGCTCGAGTGACAGGCGATAGGCGCCGATGCCGGCCCACAGGGCATGCGAGCCGGCCGCTTGTCTTGCCGCCGCAATCTGCGAGGCGAATGCGCCGGCATCGGTGGTGTAGGCCATAGGGCAGACGACGTCGATGAGACCGGAATCGAGCCACGCCCGCCAGTCCTGCAGGCGCTGCGTGGCGGCCTCGCGCGGGTCGGGAATGACCGCGACGCTGACCACCACCGTCGGCCGCACGGCCTTGACCGCAGCACGAAGCGAACTGAGCAGAGCCGTCAGCCGCGCGGCACGAAATCCGCGCCAGCGATCGGGGAACGCCTGCGTGTAGATGAGAAGGTCGCCCGCAGCGCCGCGCTCGTCGTAGCGAGAGAGATCCGACGCAGTGAGATCGCGCATCACCACCCCTCGAAAAGCCGCCAGCGTGTCGCGACTGTAGTCGAACTCGGTGGTCGGGTAGCGGATGTAGTCGAAGTGCACACCGTCGACCTCGTAGCGCTGCGCGATGTCGCGGACCACCGCTGTGGTGTACGCTGCCGACTCCGCCGACACCGGCGACAGATACAGGCCCTCGACCTCGGCCGACTGGGCGCGCGCGTAACGCGCCAGCCGACCAACGTAACCCGGGCTGTGCGGATCGATGTCCGCCAGTTCGTCGGCAAGCGGGCGCGGCACCATCAACCATTCAGGATGGCGATAGATCACGTGCTCGCGCGCCGGCGGCAGTTCCGCCGCGCTGGCCACGAGATTCACATTGATCCACGCATGCACCCGGAGACCGGCGGCATGTCCCCGGGCGATCGTCGTCGCGAGAGGATCGAAACCGGGCTGCGCCGCCAGCGCCGCCGGGCGAGGCTCGAGTCCCTGCTGGAAATAGGCGTCGCCCCGACCGCGAACCTGAACCAGCAGCGTGTTGAAGCCGCCGTTCGTGGCAGCGGTCACCATCGCATCGATCGCCGCGGGCGAGGTCAGCGTCGTCCGCACGACCCACAGCGCGCGAATTTCGTGCTGTGCGTGAATTGGCGAGGAGAGGAACAGCAACCAAGCGGCGAGAGCCGCGATCACTCGACGGGGCACGAGGTGGGGCATGAAACCCCGGGAGCGTAGCATAGAATTATCGCAGCATGCACGTTCTCGGCATCGACGCCGGCGGCACCAAGACTGTTTGTCTGCTCGCTGATTCGCACGGAACAATCATCTCGGAAGGGCGAGGCCTCGGCGCCAATCTCCATACCGCTGGCGAACGGGCGGTTGAAAAGGTGCTGCACGAAGCAGTGGAAGGCGCGATCGGCGACCGCGACATCAGCGCGGCCGCGGTGTGCCTCGGCATCGCCGGCGTGGATCGCGACGATGAGGCCCGCACCATTCGCGCCATCATGCGGCGCATCGGCTACAAGTCGTGCGTGCTCGTGGTCAACGACGCGCTGATCGGTCTGGTCGCCGGCGCGCGCGACGAGCCGGGCATTGCCATCAACGCCGGCACCGGATCGATCGTGTACGGCCGCAACGCCGACTTCGAGGCCGCCCGGGCGGGCGGTTGGGGGCACATGATCGGTGACGAGGGCAGCGGCTACTGGATCGGCCGCGAGTCGCTGGCCGCGGTGATGCGCGCATCGGACGGCCGCGGACCGGAGACGTGCCTGACCGACGCCATCCTCGCCCATTTCAACGTGGACGACGAGTCACAGCTGCCGAGAATCGTCTACGACCGCGAGCAGCCACGGGTCAGCGTCGCGGCGCTCGGACCGATTGCACAGCGAGCCGCGCAGCACGGGGACGCCGTGGCGGTGCGAATTCTGGAACGGGCGGCCGACGAGCTGGTCCTCGCCGCCCGTTCGGTTGCCACCCGCCTCGCAATGCGCGGCGACGCGTTTGCGTTCTATCTGGCGGGCGGCGTCTTTCGCGTAGTGCCGTGGTTGGTGGACGAGTTGCCGCGGCGGCTCGTCGAGGTTGCGCCACGGGCGCACGTGCAGTTGCTCGACGAAGAGCCGGCGGTCGGGGCCGTATGGCTCGCGCTCGCGGAAGCTCGAGGCGGCGCACGGGTGCCTCACTACAAACCCCGTCAGCGATGATGCGCGTTCGCGTCTTTGTCGGCCCCGAGACGCTGGCTCGCGCGCTGGCGCTGGACGTCGGACGGCAACTGACGAAGAGCCCGGGCAGCGTGCTCGGGCTGCCGACCGGGCTGACACCGATTCCGCTCTATCATCGGCTGGTGGCTCTGCATCGGGCCGGTGGCGCCGACTTCAGTCGTGCCACCACCTTCAACCTCGATGAGTTCCTCGGCCTGTCCCCAGCCGATCCGCGCAGCTACCGCGCGTTCATGCAGCGACACCTCTTTGATCACGTCAACCTCGAGCCGCGGCGAATCCACTTCCTGAACGGCGTCGCGGCCGACATCGTCCGGGAGTGCGAGCGCTACGAAGGTGCAGTCGAGCGGGCCGGCGGCATCGATCTGCAGGTTCTCGGGCTCGGACTGAACGGTCACATCGGGTTCAACGAACCGGCGCGTGCGCTGATCGCCCGCACGCACTGTACCCGGCTCAAGCCGGCGACGCGCCGCGCGAACGCCAGGCTCTTCGACAACCGCCTCAGCACGGTCCCGCGCCGGGCGCTGTCGATGGGTATGGCGACGATTCTTCGTGCCCGGCGGATCGTGCTGATCGCCACCGGCGGGGCAAAGGCGGGATGCGTTCAGCGAGTGATTGAGGGGCCGGTGACGTCGCGGCTGCCGGCATCGTTTCTCCAGCTGCATCGCAGTGCGGAAATCTGGCTCGACCGCGCGGCAGCGGCGAGACTGACCTGAAGGGCTCGTTTCGCCGCGTCAAGGGGCGCGTCTTCAGAAAGGTGGTCGTCGTCAGCGCCAGGAGAACCAACGCGTTCAGTCGAGCGATCAGCCGACGCGGAGCAGCTCTTTCAACCGTCCCTCCACGTCCTCGCCGATCGCCTCGCGGACGACATCGTGCGCGCGGCGGAGTCTGGACAGCGCGTGGGAGTAGGTCAGATCCCCCTTCTGCATCACGATGGCGGCCTTGACGTTCCAGTGGGCGCGGCGCAGCAGCTTGTCAGCGGCGTCGTACTCGAGCCCGGTGACGATGATGATGATGCGGCGGGCGCGGTCGCGCAGCTTCTCCGATCCCATCTGGACGTCGACCATCAGGTTGCCGTAGGTCTTGCCGATGCGAATCATCGAAGCGGTGGTCAGCATGTTGAGCACCATCTTCGTCGCGGTGCCAGCCTTGAGGCGGGTCGAGCCGGCAATCACCTCGGGTCCCACCGCCGGAGCGATGGTGAGGTCGACGAACGTCTGCAGCTCCGATTGCGGATCGCAGGTCACGAAGACAATCTTGGAACTGGCCTTGCGGGCACGCGTCAGCGCGCCGCGTACGAATTGCGTCATGCCGCTCGCCGATACGCCGATGACCACGTCCTTCTTGGTCGGCCGCAACCGGTTGACCGATCGCGCCCCTTCTTCGTAGTTGTCCTCGACGCCTTCACGCGCGCGCAGGATGGCGCCCTTTCCACCCGCCATGATCGCCTGCACCAGATCCGGACTGGTGCCGAAGGTGGGCGGCATTTCCGCCGATTCGAGCACGCCGAGCCGACCGCTGGTGCCGGCGCCGACGAAAATGATCCGTCCGTGCTTGCGCAGCGCGTCGGTGATGATCTCGACCCCGACGGCGATCCGATCCTTCTCGCGCTGGACCGCGAGCAGCATCTTCCGGTCCTCGTTCAGCATGCCCTCGACGATGTCGGCGGCCGAGAGCTTGTCGATGGCGAGGGTCGCCGGGTTGATTTGTTCGGTAGGAAGGGACTGCCATTTCGAACGGACAGGCATGCGATCAAAACCTCAGGAACAGGCGGCGGATACTATCATAGTTGCGAATGGTGAACGTCCGGCCGTGAGTCACCCGCGATGAGTGGTTCCTCGCCGATGGTCGAGGCCTACCTGGATCATCTGCGCGTCGAGCGCCGGCTGGCCGGTCACACGCTCGAGAGTTACGCCCGCGATCTGGCCGCGCTCGCCGCCTACGCCGCGGGTGCCGGCCAGGCCCTCGAATCGTTGGATCGCCAGGCGCTCGAAGCGTTCGTTCGTGAACAGCGGGCGCGCGGCCTGGCGCCACGGTCGGTGGCCCGCTCGATCGCGGCGGTGCGCGGATTCTTCCGCTTTCTCGTGCTCGACCGGCATCTCGACGGCAGTCCAGCCGACGACCTGCGGCCGCCGCGCGCGTGGCCGGCGCTGCCGACGTTCCTGTCAATCGAAGAGGTAGACGCGCTGATCGCGCAGCCTGATGTGACGACGGTGCTGGGTCTGCGCGACCGCGCGATGATCGAATTGCTCTATGCGACGGGCCTGCGCGTCAGCGAACTGGTGGGCGTGCGCCTGGCTGACCTCCACCTCGGCGAGCAGTACCTGACCTGCGTCGGAAAGGGGAGCAAGGAACGGCTGGTGCCAATCGGCGAGCAGGCGTCCAGCTGGATTCGGAGATTCGCGGCACAATCGCGCCGCCAGCTGCTGAAGGGCCGCGCTTCGCCGCGGCTGTTCGTGAACGCGCGCGGCGGCCCGCTCAGTCGGGTGGGCTTCTGGAAGATTCTGAAGCGGCACGCGCGCGACGCCCGCCTGCCGCGATCGATCAGCCCGCATGTCTTGCGGCACTCGTTCGCCACCCACCTGCTCGAGCGCGGCGCCGACCTCCGGGCGATTCAGCTGATGCTCGGCCACGCCGACCTGTCGACCACGCAGATCTACACGCACGTGCTCGAAACGCGCCTGCGCACGGTCTATGATCGGTTTCACCCGAGAGCGTGATTCTGATAGACTTAACCGTTTCCCAGCACATCATTTCTCTCGGATTGAGCTTATCAAGGAGCGCGGCATGAGCCGTAAGGGTCGGCATCTTTTTACCTCTGAATCGGTCACCGAAGGGCACCCCGACAAAATCGCCGATCAGATTTCGGATTCCATTCTCGACGCTATCCTCACGCAGGATCCAACCAGCCGCGTCGCCTGCGAGACCCTCGTCACCACCGGCCTGGCCGTGGTCGCAGGTGAAATCACGACCAGCGCCTACGTTGACTTTCAGGAGGTCGTGCGCGCCACCATCAACGAAATCGGCTACAACCGAGGCAAGTTCGGGTTCGACGGCGAAACCTGCGCCGTCCTGTCGTCGATTCACAGCCAGTCGCCCGACATCGCGATGGGGGTCGATACCGGCGGCGCCGGCGATCAGGGGATGATGTTCGGCTTCGCCTGCAGCGAGACCGAAGAGCTGATGCCGATGCCGATCGTGCTGGCGCACAAGCTCGTGAGAGGGCTGTCGACGCTGCGCCGCGACGGCACGCTCGACTACCTGAGGCCCGACGGCAAGTCGCAAGTCACCGTCGAATACGACGGCAACAAGCCGGTTCGCGTCGATGCCGTCGTCGTCTCCAGCCAACACAGCCCGCTCGTCACCAACGACACCATGCGCGAGGACATCACCGACAAAATCATCCGCAGCGTGATCCCCGCCAGCATGATGGACAAGAACACCAAGGTCTACGTCAACCCGACCGGACGCTTCGTGGTCGGCGGCCCGCACGGCGACGCCGGCGTGACCGGACGCAAGATCATCGTTGATACCTACGGCGGCGCCGCGCCGCACGGCGGCGGCGCATTCTCCGGCAAGGATCCGACCAAGGTCGATCGCTCGGCCGCCTACATGGCTCGCTACATTGCGAAGAACGTCGTCGCCGCCGGCATCGCCGAGCGCGCCCTGGTCCAGCTGGCGTATGCCATCGGCGTGGCTGAACCGGTGTCGGTGATGGTGCACACCGAGGGCACCGGCGCCATCCCGGAGGAGCGGATCACCGAGATCGTCCGACAACATTTCAAGCTGACGCCGCGCGGCATCATGGAGGAACTCGATCTGCGCCGCCCGATCTACAAGAAGACCGCGGCGTTCGGACACTTCGGTCGCAGCGAGAAAGAATTCTACTGGGAGCGGACCGACAAGGCTGCCGCGTTGAAGGCGGCCGCCGGCCTTTAAGGCGCTGGCATCATCCGGCAGTTGTGAAGAAGCTGGTAGTCATGATGGCGGCCCTCGTGGCCGCCATCGCTGTTTATGGCGGTCTGACCCTCCCGCCGCGCCCCCTGATCCTGGCCGCACCGAGTGACGGCACCATCGCCGGAATCCTCCACGTTCACACCAACCGCTCCGACGGCCTCAGCGGTCCCGACGAGATCGCCGCCGCGGCGGCGAAGGCGGGGCTGAAGTTCATTGCCTTCACCGACCACGGCGACGCCACCAGGAAACCGGATCCTCCACAATATCGCGCCGGGGTGCTATGCCTGGACGGCGTGGAAATCAGCACCGACGGCGGCCACTACGTCGCGCTCGACATGCCGGCATCGCCTTATCCGCTCGGCGGCGAAGCGCGTGACGTGGTCGAGGATGTCCGTCGGTTGGGAGGATTCGGCATCGCCGCGCACCCCGATTCACCGAAGCCGCAGCTCCGTTGGACCGAATGGCACGCGCCCTTCGACGGCATCGAGATGATCAACCCCGACACGGGATGGCGACTCTGGGCACAGGAGGCGAACGGTGCGACGCCGTGGCAGGCGAGACGGCATCTGATCTCGGCGTTGATCGACTATCCCTTCCGCCCGACCGCGGTCATCACCAGTCTGGTGCAGCCCAGCGGCGCGGTCGAAGCATGGCAAGCGCTGACGCGCCGCCGCCGCGTCGTCGCAATTGCCGGCGTCGATGCGCACGCGAAGCTGGCCCCGCGCAGCGCCGATCCTGGCGACAGTCGATATGCGCTTCCGCTGCCAGGATACGAGTCGTCGTTTCGGGTGCTGTCGATCCACGTCAAGACCGAGCGGCCTTTCTCCGGCGACGCGGTCGCCGACGGCCGGGTGCTGATGCGCGCCATCCGGTCCGGACACCTCTATACCGCCATCGACGGAGCGGCGACGCCCGCCTCGTTCGAGTTCACGGGAACCAACGAACATGGCACAGTCAACGAGGGCGACGAGTTGGGTGTTGGCGGCGCGGTGACGCTGCGCGTGCGCAGCAATGCCCCGGCTCAGTTCTCCACGGTCATCCGGTCGAACGGCGCGGTCGTCGGGGGCGAACATCACGCTGCGGACTTTACCGTCGAAGCGGGCGCAGAACCGGCAGTCTACTGGGTCGAGATTCGCGCGACCGGTATCCCGTACCTCGGCCTCCTGAGCTGGGTGAGGAGCAACCCGATCTACGTGCGAAGCGCGGAACCGCTGACGCAACCATCGCCTCCACCGGCGACGGTGGTCGCGCCGATTTTCAGCGGGACCACCGACGGCTGGCGCACGGAACACGATCCGACGTCACTTGCCGCGGTCGACCTGGCCTCAATCATGGGCGGTGCCGAGTTGCGCTTTCGCTACGGGCTGGCCGGTGGCGCTGCAGTTGGTCAGGTCGCGGCCTTGGCCTTCGACACCCCGAACGGCGTCGCGGCGTACGATCGGCTGAGGTTTTCGATTCGTGCCGAGCACCCGATGCGAATCTCGGTCCAGCTTCGCGCAGGTGACGATCAGCGCGAGTCGGCGCGGGATCGCTGGAAACGAACGGTCTTCGCCGACATGACGACGCGTGAGCAAACGCTGGCGTTCGACGACTTCACGCCGGTGGGGGAGACGTACACCGCTCAACCACTGCTGGCCGGCATCCGCACCATTCTGTTCGTGGTCGATGCGACGAACACGAGGCTCGGGGACTCGAGCCGGATTTGGATCCGGAGCGCCACGCTCGAGCGATAACGTCCGGCATTCGCAGGGCTAGACCTAGTGCGTTTGCGACTGGTGTGTAGAGTCCGCCTTCAGGCGGACCGTCGGGAGAGTCCGGCTGAAGCCGGACCCTACAAGTTCTACACGACTCGAAAACCGCTCTGACTGGGTCTAGGTGCGGACCGTGAGCAGCAGATAGATGGCGGCCGCGCCGAACAGGATGTTCGGGGCCCAGGCGGCGAGCGGTGGCGACATCCATCCGCCGGCGCCCAATGCACCAAAGATGCTGAGCATGGTCCAATAGGCGAGGGCGAGCACGATGCCGGCGCCGACCCCGTAGATCGCACCGCTGCGACCCGAGGTCACGGCAAAAGGCACTGCCAGCAGCGTCATCACCAGGGTTACGAACGGAAAGGCAACCTTGCGCTGCAGCTGCACCATGTAGGGCACCACGTGGTAGCCGCTGGCCTGGAGCTCGCCGATGTAGCGCTTCAGTTCGCCGTAGGTCATGCGGTCGAATTCGGGTTCGGCGGTTTTGAAATACGCCGGCGGTTCGAGCGAGATGGCACGTTCCTGGAACGGTTCGTAGTTGACGACCGGCCGTTCCGCGCGGCGGCGCGTCGGCTTCGCGGTGCTGAACTCGCGCGTCCATCCCTGGTGGGCCACCCACATCAGGACTGGCTGACCGTCCGCGCCGGAGCGCTTCACGAGCGCGGCGCCCTTGGCGTAGGTCAGTGCGTCCAGCTTCCAGCTCCGCTCGTTCAGATGGAACATCGAGAGCTGGCTGAACTGATTGACTTGTGGATCGAAGAACTCGTATCGGTAGATGTCGCCGGTGCGCCCGATAATCCACTGCCGGTTGAGAACACCGAAGGACTGCATCGGGTAGCCGCGAATGATTCCGTTGAGCCGCGCCGCCTCGCGGTTCGACTCGGCCAGCACCTGCTCCTGCAATTCGAACAGCGTGCCGCTGAACAGCAGGGCGAACAGCAGCAGCGGCAACGCGGAGCGATAGAGGCTGATGCCGCACGCCCGCATGACAATCAGTTCACTGTTCTTCGTCAACAGACCGATCGTCACCAGCGTCGCGACCAGAGCGGCCATCGGGATGATGTAGTACACGAACTGCGGGGTCGCGAAGTAGAAGTAGCGGAGCAACAACCCCAGCGGTGCGACGCCGCCGAATAGTTTGTCGGCCAGATCGATCAGCGTCGAGATGTAGAAAATGCCGACCAGCGCGCCAAACGACAGCAGGAAGATCGAGAGGTACTGCCGCGACACGTATAGATCGAGCAGGCTCGGGCGCGGCCAGTCGAGATGGGGAATTTTCACCACGATCACGATGCGGGATGCCGGGCGCCTGACCGTGGCGCTATCGTCTGACAATCTGGCAACCTCGCGGCCTCGCCAGAAACGCGGCACGCTGAAACGAATCGGCTGGTCCGCCGACCCCGCCCGCCAGATCACCAGGCCAATGCCGACAGCGCCCAGGACGAGATTAACCAGCCAGGGCGCAAAGCTCGCGTGCAGCCTGCCGGCGAACGCGCCGGCGCGGGCAGAGTAGAGAATGATGTAGTACACGAACACTACCCCGGTGCCGAGCGCAAAGCCGGCCAGCTTGCCGTCTTTGCTGTTGCTGGCGCCGAGGGCGACGCCGATGAGGGCAAGCACGAGACAGGCGACCGGCAGTGAGAATTTCTGCTGAATGGTGTAGAGCTGCGTGTTGCTCGGCAGATGGTGCGCGGTGTTGTCGGCGACGGTCTGGCGCAGCTCAGCGATCGTCTTCTCGTTGTCACCCTTCACGATCTGGGTTCGCGGGAAGATCGTCTCGGGGTCCACCTCGAGCACCGTGGACTCGAACGCCTCGGCGTCGTACTGATCAGGCTGATCCCGCGACGTGGTGTGCTGGGTACCGTTCTCCAGCACCAGTTCCAGCGTCCGCTTCACCCGATCGATGACCATGCGTCCGGTCCTGGCGACGAAGACCGTCGTGTGGCCGGGCTCGGTCGCGTCGGCGAGGAAGACGTCGTGCCAGCCGGTCCCCGGCAGGATGTCGCGAACGTAGAGCACGCGATTGGGGAAGCTCGTGAAAAACACCCGTGGCTTGATGTCGGTCTCGGCGCCCGAGGCCACGATGTTGTAGGTGATCTCGCGGAACCGCTGGTTGGCATCCGGCAGGGCGATGATCATGTTGTAGGCCGTGGCGGCACAGGCCAGAACCGCCAGCAGCGCGATTGGCCGGAACACCCGGAAGACGCTGACGCCGCACGCCTGGAGCGCGACGAACTCGCGATCGGCGGAAAGCCGGCCGAGCCCGAGCAGGATTCCGTACAGAAGGGCCATCGGGATGGTGAGGCCCAGCGCCTGCGGGACGAGCGTCAGCAGGACGCGCAGGATGATGGTCCACGGCACGCCTTTGGCGATCAGGCGCTCGGCGTTCAGGAGGATCGGCGGCATCATCAGAACGAAGGTGAGGCCGATCAGCGCCACCAGCATCGGCGGCACAATCTCGCGCACGAGATAGCGGTCGAGAATCTTCAACGCTACTAGACTACAACGTATGACCCGCGTCGCCATTCTGTGGCACATGCACCAGCCGTACTACGAGGACCTCGCCACCCGTGAGCACATCCTGCCCTGGGTGCGGCTGCACGCGCTGAAGGACTACTACGGAATGGTGGCCCTCTTGCGCGAGTTCCCTGGGGTTCGGATGACGTTCAACCTCGTGCCCTCACTACTGGTGCAGCTGGAGGCGTTTGCCGAGGGGCGCGCGCGCGATCGGTTTCTCGAGCTGAGTCTGAAGCCGGCGGCAGCCCTCGACGCCGCCGATGTCGCGTTCATGCTCGAGAACTTCTTTCACGCGCAGCGCCGACACATGATCGACGCCCATCCGCGCTACGGAGAACTCCTCGCACAGCGGGGCAGCGCGGTCCAGACCGCCTCCGAACGGCGTGGTGCCGCGGCCGGCTTCAGCGTCGACGATCTGCGCGACCTGCAGGTGTGGCACAAGCTGGCGTGGATCGATCCGTTTTACACGGACGGCGACGCCAGGACCCGCGCCCTCGTCGCGAAAGGGCGCGGCTTTTCCGAAGGCGACAAGCAGGTGCTCCGGGACGTCGAGCTCGAGCTGCTGAACAAGGTGATTCCCGAGTACCGGTCCGCTGCAGAGCGTGGCCAGATCGAGATCTCGGCCTCGCCCTTCTATCATCCGATTCTGCCGTTGCTGTGCGACACGGATGTCTACCTTCAGACCCATCCCGATGCCCGCCGGCCGCGGCATCCGTTTCGCCATCCCGAAGACGCGGCCGATCAGCTGGAGCGCGCGGCGGCGTGCCATGAACGGCTGTTCGGCCAGCGGCCCGCCGGCCTGTGGCCGTCGGAAGGGTCGGTCTCCGATGCCATGGTGCCGCTGGTTCACGCGGCCGGCTACCGCTGGATGGCGACGGATGAAATGATTCTGGCGCGGACGCTTGGCACCGCCTTCACCCGCGACGGCGACGGTCAGGTCGAACAGCCCGAACGCCTGTACGCCCCTTTTCTCGTCGAGGCTGGCGGCGCGACGATGGCCTGCCTGTTTCGCGACCACGTGCTATCGGACCTGATCGGCTTCACGTATTCGGGCTGGGCGCCCGAGACCGCGGCGAAAGACTTTGTCGATCGCCTGGTAGCGGCGGGACGCCGTTACTCGGAACGGACCGGCGGGGGAGACGCCCTAATCCCGATCATCCTCGACGGGGAGAACGCCTGGGAGCATTTTCCCGGCGGCGGGCGACCGTTCCTTCGCGCCTTGTATCGCCGAATCGAGAACCATCCCGGCCTGCAGACCGTGACGCTGGCGGACGGGTGCGCGGGCGCGAGCCAGCGGTTGCGCGGCATCTTTGCAGGATCGTGGATCGACGCGAACTTCTACATCTGGATCGGACATGCCGACGATCAGAAAGGCTGGAGCCAGCTGGCCGACGCCCGGGCGATGCTCGATGCTGTGGCGGGCGGCGAGTTGGTCGATGCGAGGGCACTCGCTGAAGCCCGCGAGGAGATTGCGATCGCTCAAGGCAGCGACTGGTTCTGGTGGTATGGCGACGACCACTCCTCCGCGCACGACGCCGACTTCGACAACCTGTTCCGGGCCCACCTGCGCAACGCATACCGGCGCCTCCGAGTACCCGTACCAGATGAGCTGTTCGTCAGCAATATCTCCAGCCCGCTGGCGCCGGCGGCGCAACTCGAGCCAACGGCGTTACTGGCACCGACCTTTGACGGCGAAGAGACCAGCTACTTCGAGTGGTTGGGTGCCGGCATCCTGGAAACGCGTGAAGCCGGCGGCGCCATGCATCAGAGCGAGCGGCGGCCGCCGACCATCTCGCTCGTGCATTTCGGATTCGATCATGCACGGCTGCTGGTTCGCGCCGACGTTTCGGGACGGGCCCTCGACCTGTTGGGGGCCGGACACGAGCTTTCTCTGAAGTTCGTCAACCCGGCCGGCGTGCGGTTTTCGGTGCGGAATCAGGGGGGGCGCTTGACCGGCACGTTCTGGGACCGGCAGGACACCGAGCCCCATTGGTCCGAACGCGGCCCTGGCGGTGCCAGTGTCGCGGCGGGCACCATCTTCGAGCTGGCGGTGCCGCTGGCCGACCTCGGACTGATCGCAGGCCAAGCCACCGCCTTCTTCGTCGCGATCTACGACCAGGGTGGTGCCGAGATGGAGCGACATCCGGCAAACCGGGCGATCGAACTACGGGCGCCTGACCTGCTGTTTGAAGCGCGCCAGTGGCGAGCCTGAATCGACAAGATTGAGGGCGTATCCCCGCCGGGTCGGCTTGTACGCGCGGCGGCAGTCTGGATTCTGGGGCAGACGCGCTTCAACGCGCTCCACAAATCATGCACAGGGGGTCTTCCGGAGGCATTTCCGTTGAGTCCGATAATGGATGTTATGTTAACCTAAAGACTTCTCGTCCATGTGACGGGCCCAAGAAACACTCTCCCCAGGTTTAACGCGAGTCCGAGACTCGCCCCTCCCCCACATTGGTCCCGCGATCGCACCGGCTCGCCGCAGTGCCGCCAGACGTCAGATATCGAGCCGACAGCTCCGCCGCTAACCAACAGCCAAATCAGGTATGCACACGCCAGACGATTCGACTCCGCGCGCAGCGCCCGTCGGCGCAGGCGGCACCTACTTTTTGGCGCGAAGGTCCTTGATGATGGCCTCGAGCGCGTCGATGATTTCATCCCGCGAAGCGCGGCTCTTATTGAAACTCAGCTTGAGGTTGAATGCCTTGGTCGGCGGCCTGAACGCGAACGTGAAATGCTTCGGACGACCGACCTGCGGCTTGGCAGCCGCTTCCCGTAACTGCTGACGCGTAGCGCCGCCCTGACCGGCGATCTTTTCGATCAAGGCGGTCATTTTGGCCGCCGTATTCTGCCTAACTACCTGCAGAAGTAACGACTTAGAGGAAATGTCGGCCAGCCGACAAAGAGTCCGCACCTCCGCGGGGATAGCATTCAGGCTCAGCGACTCGGTGACCGAGCTGCGTGATTTGCCCAGGCGACGCGCGAGATCCTCGTGCGTGTAGCCGCAGCCTTCGGCCAGTCCGTGCAGCGCCTCCGACTCTTCGAACGGCGTTAGATCCTTGCGCTGCAGATTCTCGATCAATGCCAGCTCCAGCATTTCGGTGTCGTCCACGTCGCGGATGACAACCGGCAGCTCTTGAAGTCCGACCTGGACGGCCGCCTGGTAGCGGCGCTCGCCGGCGACGATCTGGAAGCGTTCGCCACGCGGTCGTACCACCAGCGGCTCGATGATGCCCTTCTCCGTGATCGAGGCGATCAACTCGGACAGATCGCCCATGACTTGGCGCGGCTGGTTCGGGTTCGGGTCGATTTGCTCGATCGGCACCAGGCGGCCGACCGGCGTCCCGGCTGACGCAGCCAGCGCGTCGACGTAGTGTTCGTCGTGTCGCATCGCCAGGCTCTGCGGTAGTCCTCGTCTAGGCACGATCGATGACCTCCTCGCACAAACTGTAGTACTCGGTCGCGCCGGTGGAATCGGGCGCGAACGTAAATATCGATTCCTTGTAAGCGGGGCTTTCCTCGAGGCGGACGCTCTTGGTAATCACCGTCTTGAAGACCTTGCCGCCGAACACCTTTTGAATCTGCGCGCGGATATCACGCGCGAGCGCAGTTCGCTTGTCATGCATGGTGATGACGACGCCCAGAATCTTGAGGGCCGGGTTGGGCCGCGCCCGCACTTTCTCGATCGTCTCGAGCAGGTCGTCGGTCCCCTCCAGAGCAAAATACGAGGACTGAATCGGGATCAGCAGATGCGTTGCTGCCACCAGTGCATTCACGGTGAGTAGGCCCAGCGTGGGTGGACAGTCGATGACGATGTGGGGGAAACGCGCCCGGAGCGGCTCAATCTTGTCCTTCAGCCGGAAGTGCGCGTCCATCTCCCCCACCAGCTTCGCTTCCATCTTGGCGAGCGCAATGCGTGACGGCGCGACCGACAGGTTCTTCATCGATGAGGGGAGGATGATGCTCTCGAGTGGCGTGGCGGTATCGGCGATGGCGTCGTAGACGCTGGTCGATACCTGCGCCATGTCGAGGAACGACATGGTGCTGTTGGCCTGCGGGTCGAGATCGATGAGCAGCGTCGGCTTGCCGCGCAAGGCGAGCGCCGCCGCCAGGTTGATGGCCGTCGTGGTCTTGCCGACGCCGCCTTTTTGGTTTGCGATAGCTACGATCATGAAGTGGCGCGTGTTCCCAGAACCGGCGGCCATTCTAACAGAGAAGAGACGAGGTGGGGCGCCAGTATACGCTTGGGCTGGCGCGATCGGGAGGCTGAGCCCCTACATCTTGTATTTTCCGAGGTCATCCGGGTCGAGACTCTCCAGCCATTTGTGCAGGCGGTCGGAGTCGGCCTTCTCGGTGGTGAAGTCTGCCGTCTTGGCGTTGTCGATCACCGTGTCTTCGACGAAGATCGGCGCCCTGGTCCGCAGCGCGAGGGCGATGGCATCGCTCGGACGGGCGTCGATGGCGACGGTGCCGCCATTCAACTCGAGATAGATCAGCGCGTAGAAGGTGTTCTCCTGGAGATCGCAGACGACGATCTTCCGCACTTCCGCCTTCAAGTCGTGAATCACGTTCCGCAGCAGGTCGTGGGTCATCGGCCGCGGCGTCGCGATGTTCTCGATCTGCAGCGCAATGGCATTCGCCTCGAAGATGCCGACCCAGATGGGCAGCACCTTCTGGCCGTCCTTGTCACGCAGGATCACAATCGGCGTATTGGTGATGGGGTCGACCATCAGCCCCTTGATGCTCATCTCGATTTGCATGGCGCTACCCAGGCACCCCGGTGCCCTCGTCCCTCCGTCGCCCCCACACGCTGTGCGGGCCCGCGCGTTCGATTCGTACCGGGAGCGTCCGGCCGATCCATTCGGCAGGACCGGGCAGGTTGACCGGCACGTTGGTGCTCGTCCGCCCCGACAACTCCTCGTCGCGCCGCCGGCTGGCGGCGTCGACCAGGACATCGACGGTCTGACCAATCATCACCCCGTTCAGCGCGGACTGGATCTCGCGCTGAAGCGCCTGGAGCGCCACGATTCTCCTCGACTTCTCTGCGTCGCTCACGTCGTCGATCAGCCGCTTGTCGGCCAGCGTATGGGGTCTCGCCGAATACTTGAACGAGAACATGCTGTGATACTTCACGGCAGCGGTCAGCGTCAGCGTGTCCTCGAAGTCGGCTGCGGTTTCGCCGGGGAACCCGATGATCATATCGGTCGACAGCGCGACGTCCGGCAGCAACTCGCGGATCTGTGCAATCAGCTCCAGGTAGCCGTCGCGCGTGTAGCGGCGCCGCATCGCCTCGAGTATCCGGGTTGATCCGGATTGCACCGGCAAGTGCAGGTGCCGGCAGATCTTGGGCAGTCGTGCCATCGTCGCCAGGAACCGGCGGGACACATGCCGCGGATGCGGGCTGGCGAAGCGGATCCGCTCGACGCCGTCAATCTCGTGAATCGCCTCGAGCAGGCCGCTGAAGTCGCACGCCGCCTCGTCGGGAGCGGCGTAGTGATTGACGATTTGCCCAAGGAGCTGTACTTCGCGATGACCGCTGTCGGCCGCTTCACGCACGTCGGCGAGGATGTCGGCCTTGGGACGCATCCGCTCGTTGCCGCGCGTGTAGGGGACGACGCAGAAGCTGCAGAACTCGTTGCACCCCTCGATGATGGTCACGTAGGCCTTCACCGCATCGCGGCGCTTGGTCACGCCCAGCGGGAAGGAGACGTCGTCGAACGGATCCAGGTTGATGACGGGATGACGGTCGACGGCCGCCCGCTCGATCAGCATCGGGAGACGCCGAATCGCCTGGGTCCCGACGATGACGTCGGTGACACCCGGCGAGCGCTTGAGAATCGCGTGGCCTTCCTGCTGCGCCACGCAACCGGCCACGGCGACGATGGGGTCGTGTCCCGTTTCGTCGGCCAGCTGCCGCAACTCACCGAGGCGCGTGTACAACTTGTCTTCAGCACGTTCACGCACGCTGCAGGTGTTGATCACCACGACATCCGCATCGGCGGCTTCGCCGGTCGCCTCGTAGCCGGCCTGTTCCAGAAGACCTGCCATCCGCTCGGAGTCGTGGACGTTCATCTGACAGCCGAACGTCTCGATCAGATATTTCCTTGCCATTTCCTAGGGCTTTCGCCTTTCGCCTTTCGCTTTCGCCGGCAACGCATCGCCGGCCGGATGGCCATGCTCACCCTGCGATCGCTCCATCAGCATCTCACGCGCCGACCGCCGGAGGCCATCGCTGATCGCTTCACCACCCATCATGCGAGCGAGTGCCTCCACCTGCCCTTGCGCGTCGAGCCGGCGCACGGTCGTGTGTGTTCGACCGCCGTCGACCCCCTTCTCAATCTCGAAGTGCGTGTCGGCGTAGGCGGCGACTTGCGGAAGGTGCGTAATGCAGAGCACTTGAAAGGCTGAACCAAGCGCCCGCAGCTTACGACCGACGACGTCCGCGACCCTCCCACCGATGCCGGCGTCCACCTCGTCGAAGACGAGACCTGGCGCCGACGTGCTTGGCGGACGATCGGCGGCGGCGCTGAATCCGTGGCGGGTCGTCGCCGTGAGCGTCTTGATCGCGAGCATGATGCGTGAGAGTTCTCCACCCGACACGATGCGGGCCAGCGGCCGGAGATCTTCTCCCGGGTTCGGCGAGACGAAGAACTCCGCGACATCGATTCCCCCAATGCTCCAGGACGACTCCGGTACCGCTGCGCCGAAGCGCACTTCGAAGCGCGTTTCCGCCATGGCCAACTCGCCGAGCAGGGCTTCAAGCCGCGTTGCAAAGCGTTTCGCGATCCGGCGTCGTTGATCGGACAGTTTCTCGGCGGCTTCCAGATAGGTCGCTCGCGCGGCCCGGACCAGGGCTTCGAGCTCGGCGATGCGCTGGTCACCGCTGGTCAGGTCGACCACCTCCCGTCGCAACGCGTCCCGACGGGCAACCACGTCTTCGAGGGTGGGTCCGTACTTCCGCTTCAGCCGCTCGAGCAAGGCGAGGCGCTCCTCGGCTGCCTGCAGGCGCTCCGGCGACGCTTCGATCCCATCGGCGTACTTTCGCAGGAATCCTGCGAGATCTTCGAGTTGCGATTTGATGCTGTCGCGACATTCGAGATAGGGCCTGAACCGCGAATCGAGATCCGCAAGCTCTGCGACCCGCCGCCACACGCTCCCCAATCCCGCCAGAATCGCATCATCACTCTCGTACAGCGACGCGTAGCTTTCAGCACAGAGACGTTCCATGCGTTCAGCGTTCGCCAGCACGCGACGCAGTCCGGCGAGTTGGACGTCTTCCCCCTCAGCACCCGGCGACGGCGCCCTCAACGCGGCCCGATCGAGTTCGCCGAGTTGGAAGGTGGCCAGGTCGAGGCGCGAATCGCGATCGCGTGCCGCAGCGCGCACTCGCGCGAGATCATCCTGCGCGAGACGCAGCGCGTGGAACGCCGTCGCGGTCGGGGCCAGCAGCGCGTGGAGCTGACCGACCGTGTCGATGACGCCGAGATGCGTCGACGGATCGAGCAGCGTCTGATGCTCGTGCTGGCCGTGCAGTTCGATCAACTGGGCGGACAAGTCCTTGAGGGCGCCGGCAGTGGCGAGAGCGCCGTTGATGAAGGCGCGGCTCCTGCCCTGTGCGGTAATTTCTCTTCGGACCAGCAGTTCTTCGCCGCCGTTCTCGAAGATCGCTTCAATCGCCGCGGCCTCTTCACCGGTCCGGACGAGATCGCCCGAGGCCCGGCCGCCAAGCAAGAGCCCGACCGCCTCAACAAGAATTGACTTGCCGGCTCCGGTCTCCCCCGTTAGGACGTTCAGGCCGGGATCGAACTCGACCTCGACCGAGTCGATCACCGCGAGGTGCCGAATGCGCAGAAAGCGAAGCATGGGGAAACGACGGGAACTCCAATCGTAACATAGCTTTGACAGCTGTTTCTCGTCATGATACAGTTTCGCACATCGCGCTGTCCCAGCGGCGCACTGCTACGCCTCGGAGGCCGTTTGCGCACGCTTGGAAGCTCCGTATTCGCCCTGCTCATGCAGGCGACGGCCGGTGCTGCGTCTGAAGGTTCGGGCACCGGCATCATCAGCCTCATCGCCCGCTCGACCGCGATTTCGCTCGCCGTTCTCCTGACTCTTGGACTGCTCTCGATCTGGTCCTGGGGGATTTTCCTCTACAAGTGGTGGACGTTCCGGCGCGCCGCCAGACAGAGTGCACAATTTCTCGAAGTGTTCCGGCGGAGCAACAAGTTCTCCGAAGTCCAGGCCGTCTGCCGATCGCTGGCCGACAGCCCCCTGGTCGGCCTGTTTCAGATCGGCTACGCGGAGTTGACGGCGCAGCTGCGTCAAGCCGCGCCCGGTGACGCGGGGCACGATCCCAATCCGCGCGCGCCCGCCGGACGTCCTACCTTGAAGAGTCTGCCGGCGGTGGATCGCGCTTTGCTCCGCGCCTCAGCCGTCGAAGTGAACAAGCTCGAGACCTACATTTCCTTTCTCGCGACTGTGGCGAGCATGGGGCCGTTCATCGGGCTGTTCGGAACGGTGATCGGCATCATGAATGCGTTCGAGCAAATCGGCATCACCGGATCGACCAGCCTGCAGTCGGTGGGTGGTCCGATCGCGGAGGCGCTGGTGGCTACGGCGGCCGGCCTGGCGGCGGCGATTCCGGCCGTGCTCTTTTACAATTATCTGGCGGGACGCGTGAAGCTGTTCGCCTCCGAGATGGACGACTTCGCGATGGAGTTCCTGAACATCTGCGAGAGGAATTTTTCGTAATGCCGAAGCTCGGACCGGCGGCCGCTGGTGTCTCGCCCCGATCGGGCCGCGGGCGTCGGGTGATGACCTCGCTGGCCGAGATCAATGTGGTGCCGCTGGTGGATGTCATGCTCGTGCTACTCATCATCTTCATGGTCGCCGCGCCGATGATCCAGCGCGGCATCGACGTGAAGCTGCCGCAATCGCGCCGCGCGACCTCGGTGACCGGCGAACGCGTCGAGATCACCATCCCCGAAACCATGCACCGGTCGAGCGTGGTGTTCCTGGGCAAGGAACAGGTGAAACTCGCCGACCTGCAGGAGCGCGTCCGCCAGAGAATGGAAACCAACGCCAACAAGGAAGTGTTCCTGCGCGGCGACTCGACGGTGCAGTATCAGGATCTGATGAACGTCATCGACGCCCTGAAAGCGGCCGGTGTGCAGAACATCGGCATGGTGGCGAGAATGCCGAGCGAGCGCTGATGGACGTCACCGACGTCCTGCGCGACCGCATGCAGACGCCCGCGGGGCTGCAGACCATGATCTCGGTGTCGGTTGCCGCCCACCTCGCGGTGGTGGTGTCGCTGACCGTCGCGCGCGGCGACCTGTTCAAGACTCACGAGGTGGCGCCGACGATCATGACCATTTCACTGAGCGGCAGCGGCGGCCCCGAGAACGGCGGCATGACCGCGCTTGGCGGGCGACCCGTTCAGGCGGTCGCCCCGCCGGAGGACACGGCCAGGCGCGAGGCCGCGCGCGCACCGGCCGCCAAGACACCCGAGATGACCGTGCCGCTTCCAAACGCCAAGCCGATCAAGATAAAGCCCGCTCCGACCGTCAAGCAGGCGCCGGATGAGGCGCGCGGACGCACGCCTACCAAGGGGGCACAGCCCGCGGTCGGGAGCGCAATCGCCGACACCGGAGTGCGCGGTCAGGGCTTCGGCCTGTCGACCGGTGGAGGCGCCGGGACTGGATCTTCGCTCGAGATCACAGGTGACTTCTGCTGTCCGGAATACCTCGCCACGATGATCGCTCGCATTCGTTCGGCGTGGAACCAGGATCAGGGCGCGAGGGGAACGAGCCTGATACGGTTCACCATCAAGCGCGATGGGTCCATCACCGACGCGACGATTTTCAAGGGGAGCGGCACGCTCACTCTCGACACCGCGGCGTTGCGTGCAGTGCTGGCCACGCGCACGCTGCCCCCCCTGCCCGAGGCGTTTCCGAATCCGACGCTGACCATGCGTCTCAGTTTCGAATACCAATGACCAAATCCATCATGTCCGCCGCCCTCGCGGTCGGCCTGCTCGCCGCAGGGCCACAGGCGCCGCAGCCGCCGCAGCCTGCCGCCCCTCAGCAACCGAGCGAACTGGCCGCCACGCTCACCGGCGAAGGCGGCGTCGCCCCGCGCCTCGCCGTGCCCGACTTCCTGGCGCTGTCCACCGACGCCGAAACCGTGGCGACGGCGAAGACGATCACCCAGGTGCTGTGGGACGACCTGAACTTCGAGCGGGAGTTCGCGTTCATCCCGCGCGACGTCTACAGCTCGGTTCCCAAGGCCACCTCGTTCGCCGACGTGCCGTTCGATCGCTGGCGCGAGCTCAACGCGGACGGCATCATCATCGGTACCGTTCAGAAAGTCAGCGCCGGCTTCCATGTCGAGATGAAGCTGTTCAACGTGCGCAGCCACCAGGTCGTCTATCCCCGCGGCTACGACGGATCCAACCCGCGCCTGTTCGCTCACACGATGTCCGACGAACTGCACAAATCGCAGCGCGCGCTGAACGGCGTCGCCAGAACGCGGCTGACCTTCGACTCGGATCGCGACGGCGAGCGGATGACCGGCACCGTGCAAAACCGCAGCATCAAGGAGATCTACATCGCCGACTACGACGGCGAACGACAGACCCGAGTCACGACCGGCCGGACGCTGAACATCGCCCCACGCTGGTCGCCCGACGGCCGCTCGATCGCCTACACGTCCTACCGCCGCGGCGGCGCAAACCTGTTCATTTCGAACATCTTCCAGGGTACGTTGGACGAGGTGACCAAGGGCGACAAGGTCGGAGAAAACTGGCTGCCGGCCTGGTCGCCGGACGGCACCAGATTGGCCTTCAGCTCCACCCGCAACGGCAACCCGGAAATCTACATCGTGAACCGGGACGGTTCCGGTCTGAGGCGTCTCACGAACAACCCGAGCATCGACATCACCCCGACCTGGTCACCCTCCGGCACGCAGATCGCCTTCACCTCCGACCGCAGCGGCTCCCCCCAGATTTACGTCGTCGGCGCCGATGGCCTGAACCTGTCGAAGAAAACGTCCGAGTCGGTACTGTGATCGCCCGACCTGGTCTCCCGCCCCGTTCAACGAGATTGCCTATGCGGCGCGCAGCGGCCCGGGGTTCGACATCCGGGTCCTCGACCTCTTGACGGGCGCGACCAAGTCTCTGACCTTCGGAGAAGGCACCAACGAGAGCCCCGCCTTTTCGCCCAACGGCCGCCATATCGTCTTCACCTCCACCCGGGCGGGCAAGACACAGGTGTTCACGATGGCGCGCGACGGAAAGAACGTGCGGCAGATCACCAAAGCCGGCAACAACTACGAACCTGACTGGTCCAAATGACTGGAGAATCGACGATGAAAGCGGCCCGATCGATAGCTACGGTGGTCGCCCTTGCGGCCCTCATCACCGCAGTCGCCTGCGGCAAGAAGACGCCGCCGGTGGCGCGTCCCGCTCCGCCCCCCGCCACCCCAGCCGATACCACGCCCCCGCGCCCGCCCGCGCCGCCCGAGCCTGCGCGCGAGCCGGTCAACGTACCGCCCGAACCAGTGCGCGACGACGCGATATCGTCCGCCTCGCTCGATGATCTGAACAAGAACTCACCGCTCAAGCCTGTCTATTTCGAACTGGACAGCAGCGACCTGAGCGCGGCCAACCAGAAGACGCTGGATGAGAACGCTGCGTTGATGAAGCGCTATGCCAGCTGGACGGTAACGGTCGAAGGACACTGCGACGAGCGCGGGACGGCCGAGTACAATCTGGCGTTGGGCGAGCGGCGCGCGATGGCGGCGCGCGCCTATCTCGTCTCGCTGGGAATCGCCGCCGACCGGTTGCGGACCGTCAGCTACGGGAAGGAATTTCCGTTCGATCCAGGTCATGACGAAGCGGCTTTCGCGAAGAACCGTCGCGCCCACTTCGTCATCACCGCGAAGTGAGCCTATGAAACAGACAGCTCTCTGCGCCGTCCTCGGCATGCTTGTCATCGCCACCGCTTCGCCGGCGCGCGCCGCCAACAAGGAACATCAACAACTGATGGCCGACCTTCGCATGTTGCAGGAGCAGTCGCAGCAACTGCAGAACCTGATCGGGTCGGTGACCGAAGCACTCAAAGCCGTCAACGCGCGTCTCGATCAACAAGCCGAAACGACGCGCAAGGCATTTGCCGATCAGAAGCTGGTGATCGACAACCTGACCAACGACGTGCGCGTAATCCGCGAGAAGCTGGATGATAACAACGTGCGCATCGGCTCGCTCACCCAGGAGGTCGACGCGCTGCGCACCTCGATGCAGCAAATCGGCACGCGGCCGTCCACCAGCGACGCCGTCGATCAGGCGGCCACCGCCGCGCCAGGGGCGCCTGCGCCAGCCGGCAGCGCGCCGAACGCCGCCATTGGCGTCTCGCCGCAGAAGCTGTTCGACTCGGCGATGGGAGACTACTACTCCGGCCAGTACGATCTGGCCATCCTCGGCTTCACCGACTACATCAAGAGCTTTCCCAAGGCCGATCTCGCTGACGACGCGCAGGTGAACATCTGCTCGGCCTACGTGCAGGCCGGCAAAAACGACAAGGCCGTGGAAGCGTGCGACCTGGCCATCCGTACCTATCCGAGCGGCGACAAGATTCCCGACGCGTACTACAAGAAAGGCCTGGCGCTGCAGAACCTGCGCGACCTCGATGGCGCGCGCGAGGCGTGGGAGCAGGTGGTCAAGACCGCGCCGGACAGCGATGCGGGACGGCTCGCGAAGCAGCGCCTCGATCAAATCAAGCGGCCGAACTAGAGTAGAATCGACGCCCTATGGGAAGCGTGAACAAAGTCATCCTGGTCGGCAATCTCGGACGCGACGCCGAGTTGCGTTACACGCCGGGCGGCGCCGCCGTCGCCACGCTCAATATGGCGACGACCGAGGTGTGGAACGACAAAGGCGGTCAGCGACAGGAAAAGACCGAGTGGCATCGTGTCGTGTTCTGGGGCAAGGTGGCAGAATCGCTCACCGAGTACTTGACCAAGGGCAAGCAGGTCTACGTCGAAGGCCGCCTCGAAACGCGGCAGTGGAACGACAAGGACGGCAACAAGCGTTACACCACCGAGATCAAGGGCGACAAAATCGTGCTGCTCGGCGGCGGTGCCGGACGCGCCGGCGGCATGTCGCGCGGCGGCGGCGAAGAGAACAGCATGGGCGGCAGTCAGCCCTCACACGGTCACGACGTCCCCGATCAGCCGATTACCGACGACGATATCCCGTTCTAACGAGCGCTCATCCCCCGCTGCCGGCCGTCGCTATTCCGCGGCGTTGACATCCAGGTCGAACGCCGACGTCAGGATCTTGCCGGCCTGCCTGAACTGCACGAACACACGGTACGCGCCCGCCTTTGGAAACGCGTACGGAATCGTCAACTGCCCGTCCATCGCCATCAGGTGTCCGGCATGGGGATCGGCACCGGCCGGCCCGGCAAAGCGCTGCATCGCCGCCATCGAGATACTTCCCGACGGATGGAGATGCGCGAAGACGGATCCGTCGAAGCTGGCGATGACGAGGTGTGCCGCCATTCCCATGTACGGTTCGACGGACAGCGCGCGTCCGCCGTCATCCTGCACGGAAAAGCGCAGGTCTCGTTCGACGCCGGCGGTCGCCAGTGTCTGGCCGCGATCCCAGATCACATGCGATCCGTCGCCGAGACCGTAGGACACCATCGGCCCTTCGCGCACTCCGGCGCCTCTGAACCACGCATCGTCGTCATCGGTGGGCAGCGCGCTCGCCGTCTCGCCTTCGAGATCGACGCTGCTGACGAGTGTCTGCGCGTAACCGCTTTCGTGAACGATGTCGGCGTAGACACGATAGCGTCCGGCCGGCAACGGCGGCACCTCGGCGTCGAAATCGAGTGCCGCCGGGGTGCGCGCAATTGGGTGCAGGTGAGCCAGCGCGTCGAGCGCCGGCTCGCGAATCATGAACAGGTGCATCAGCTTGCCGTGGTCGGGAATCAACGCGTTGTAGCGGCTCTCTGGCGCCGGTACACCCGTCCAGCGTTCATCGCGAATGCTCAGCGTGACGGTGCGCCGATCGCCCCTCCGCACGACGGACGCTCTGGCGTCGAACGGCCGATAGAGCACCAACCCTCGGTAACTGGCTGCTTCGGCGGCCCACCAGCGGTGGCCGCCCCACAACGCCAACGCGGCGACGACGCCAGCCACCGTCACGCCGATCCGCGCGCGACGCCGATGAGCCGAGTCCGCTTCGATGCCTGGTGGCAACGCGCTCTCGCGCACCGCACTGCCGATGATGGTCAGCAGTCCTGCCGTCAGGAAGATGCCGAGTGCCGCAAGGACGCCGCCGAGCCAGAACGGCATCGGCCGCTCCGCAGTGGCGAGCGCGAGCACCGGGATGACGACCGAACCCTTGCCCGCCGGCCCGTCGATGGCCACGGCAAGCCGATACGACGAGGCGGTCATGAACCAGAGTTCCGCCGCGTAGAGCGCGGGATCGCCGGGAACGGGCGGGGCCGCTTCGGGCGGTGGCGCGCCTTGCAGACCGACGTTCCACTGGCCAGCGCGGACGGTGACGTGGTGAGACTCCGCGCTGGTCACACCCGCGACGCGAACGGTCACCTGGGCGCGGCCGGGAATGACGCCAGGCAGCCGCACGCTGATGCGCACGTCATACGGACCGGCCTTTCCGCCGAAGAAGGTGTCGGGGCTGCCGACGTGCGCCATTGACATCGCCGCAAGCACCACGGCGGCAGCACGCGCCCACCAACCGGTCATCGCTGCACTCGCGACATCCAACTGCCCCACCACAATCCGCAGCGCGCCGACGCGGAGCCGATCGCAAGTGCGACCGCCAGTCCGGTCGACAGACGGTCCGTGGGATTCAGTCGATACCAGCGTGCCTGCATCGACGGATCGATGCTGTAGGGCATCCGGTGGCTGACAAAGAACCAGTTGCGGGCAGCCGGCGTCATCAGGAAGTCGGCGAATGGCCATTGCACCGCGATGAAGGCGGCGAGAAACAACGCCGAGGCGAGCAGCGCGAGCGTCCAGTCGTTGACCCGTAGGCCGATGCGCTGCGCCAGCAGGTCGAGCGCGAAGGCCGGCACGATCAAGAGCAGCGGAAAGTCGGTCGGCATGAAGTGATCGACCTGCACGTAGATCGGCCCGAGGAGCGGCTGCGCCGGAAACAGCGGCATCACCACGAGCATGAACAAAGTCAGGGCGGTGTAGACCAGCGCGACGGTGGTCGCCGGCCAGCGGCCGACCGAAGCTCGCGCCGAGCCGACGATGAAGAACAGGAAAACGCCGGCGCTGACCGTGTAGAAGTGCGACCGGTGCATGTCCCAGCGCTGGGTGTGCTCGGTGGCGACCGTCGCCACCAGCAGCAGGAGCAGCCCGGCGGCGAACAGATAGAGCCGTCCCAGACGACGTCGATCGCCGATGGCGCGATTCTGCCAGGCCAGCGTCATCAGCATCGCGCCGCCCTGAATCGCGGCAATACCGGCGGCCAGCAGCATGTGCGGCGGGCTGATGATCTTGACGTCGAGGCCGTAAGCGCTGTGCCACCAGTCGTCGAACGGTGCAGACGTGACCATGGCAAAGGCACCCCAGATGCACACCCACGCCCCGAGCGGCGCGCGAAATCCCCAGAAGCGGACCGCCATCCCGCGGTCGGCCTCCGATCCGGCAAAGGTGGTCTGCAGCGCGACCCAGCCAGCGGTCAGACCGGCGACAACGCCGCCGAGATAAATCCCCAGGTGTGCCGGCGTCCAGAAGGTGTCGCGACCGATCGAGCGATGCCAAGAGATGTCCCAGATGACCCCGAGGATCACGCTCGTCGAAGCGAACAGCACCGAGTAGATCGACCACGGGACCGCGGACCGGTCCGCGGTGCGAACGCGTCCGAAACGATGGCTGTCGGGAAATGTCGTGGCAGCGGTGGCCATGCCGGTATGGTAACAGCCCGACGCTGATTCGAGATCTAGGCCTCGACGTCAGCCTGGCTTCTTGTCCTCTCGACCGTAGCGATCTTCCAGGCGCACGACGTCGTGCAGTTCCGGCGTCGAGACCTCGAAGATATCGCTGTCTTCAATCGCCGTCATCCGGTGCACCGTCTTGGGCGTGACATGGACGCGCTCGCCTGGCAGCATTTCCCTCTTCTGCAGCTCGCCGCCAATCTCGATCTCGAACAGCAGCTTGCCCGAGTGCAGGTAGATCGTCTCGTCCTTGAGATTGTGGTACTGCAGGCTCAGGGCGTGACCCGCGTTGACATGAATCAGCTTGCCCACGTACCGCTCCGTCTTGGCCCAGTGGAGCTCGTAGCCCCACGGCTTGTCGACGCGCGCAATTCCCTCGCTCACGATACCGCCCCCTTGATCAGCGTCAGCCGGCCAAGCGCAGCCAGCAGAGTGCGCTCGATGTCGTCGATGGTCGCCAGTTTCAAGATCCGTCGTGCCAGCGCGCGCAACTCGTCGCTCCGCAACTCCGCCAGCACCTGTTTGGCCACCGGGATCGCTCCCGGGGTCATGCTGAATTCGGTCAAGCCCAGGCCGACCAGCAGCGTGAGCAATGCCGGATCCGATGCCATTTCGCCGCACAGCGAAACCGGAATCCGCTGCCGCGACGCAGCCCGGCGAACCATCAGGATCATGCGCAGGATTGCCGGGTGAAGCGGTTCGTAGAGCCTGGACACCCGCTCGTCCGCACGATCGACCGCCAGGCAGTACTGGATGAGATCGTTGGTGCCGATGGTGAAGAAATCCACTTCGCGCGCGAGCAGGTCGGACACGTAGGCCGCCGCGGGAATCTCGATCATCACGCCGATCGGCACCGCCGCAACCTGCTCGCCGCGCCGGACCAGGTCGGCCGTGGCGGACGCGACCATCGCCCGCGCTTCGCGAATCTGCTCGACGCTCGAGACGAAGGGGAACATGATCCGCAGGCGGCCGTGGCGGGCCGCGCGCAGCAGCGCCCGCAGCTGGATTCGGAACAGTTCGGGTCGGGTGAGGCTGAGCCGCAGCCCGCGCAGGCCCTGCCGGCTGGCGCGCGCCTCGTCGGGCTCCCACCCCGCCGCGAGGGCGTGTTGAGATAGGCGGGACGCCAGCTGTTCCTCGTCGACGTCGAACGTCCGGACGGTCACGCTGCCCGGCGCCATCCCTTCGAGCATGCCGCGATAGACCTCATATTGTCGGTCCTCGTCGCCGATGTCCTCGACGCCGCCGGTGACGAGAAACTCCGATCGGTAGAGGCCAATCCCCTCGGCGCCGGCGTAGCGCGCGGCCGCAAGGTCGTCGGGAAACTCGATGTTGGCGTCGAGCCGAATCCGGACGCCATCCGCGGTGGCCGCCGGACGCCTGTGCTCGGGGCCGACCAGCGCCGCCGGGCGATGGTCCTCGGCGTGGTGGGCGGCCCGCGTCAGCTCCTCGGCGGTCGGTTCGAGGATGACCTCGCTGGCACTGCCATCGATCACGACGATCTGTCCCGGCTGTACCAGCTCACTGGCGTTGTGAAGGCCGACGACCGCAGGCACATCGAGCGAGCGCGCCAGGATCGCGGTGTGATAGGTCCGGCTGCCGGCGTCGGTGGCGAACCCCCGCACCTTGGTCCAGTCGACCTGGGCGGCAATTGAAGGCGTCAGCTCGTCGGCGATGAGCACGGACGCCTCGTCGAGGTCGCGCAGCAGATCGCGCGGCGTCGAGACACCTCGCCGCAGGTTCATGCGCAGCCGTCCGACCAGATCCGCCACGTCGCCCCGTCGTTCCTGCAGATAGGGATCGGCAAACTCCTCGAACATCGCGCCGACCTCATTGAACACCTGCTGCACTGCCCACTCCGCGTTCACACGCTGCTGGCCGACGATGTCGGCGGCGCGGGGGAGCAGCATCGGGTCATCGAGCATCAGCAGCTGTGCGTCGAACAGCGTGGCAAGCTCGGGACGGCGCGCCGTGAGGCGCGCCTGAATGTCGATCAGCTGCTCGCGCGAGCGCGCCCGGCTATCATCGAGCCGCCGCAGCTCGTGATCGAGTCGCGCCGGGGCAATTTGGTAGCGCAGGACGTGGGCGCGCTGGATCAGCAGGACGGCACGGCCTGCCACGACCCCGGGCGAAACGCCGATCCCTTTCAGGCGTTGCATGTGTCCTCGCCAAACCCCGCCTCGACCAGCGCCACGAGCGCGGTGACGGCATCCCACTCGTCGGCGCCCTCGGCGGAGATGGTGATCGTGGATCCGCGCGCGGCGGCGAGCAGCAGGATGCCCATGATGCTCTTCCCGTCCATCTCACGACGATCGCGCGCGACTTTGACGCTTGCCTGGTAGCGGGTGGCAAGGTGCACGAACTTTGCTGCGGCACGGGCGTGCATCCCGAGCCGGTTGACGACGGTCACCTGCTGCGAGGTCATGCCCGTTGCCCATCAGGCATTGGCCTTCTCCCCGCGCAGCAGATCCGACGCCACCCAGATGGCACTCCGGCCGTGGTCGCGCATCTCCTTGGCCACCGCAAGCAGGTCTGACGACCGGCGCAGGCTGGCCAGCTTGATCAACATCGGCAGGTTCACTCCGGTGATGACCTCGAGCCGATCGGTCTGGAGGAACGTCATGCCGAGGTTCGATGGCGTGCCTCCAAACATGTCGGTGAGCAGCAGGACGCCCTCCTCCCCTCGCACTCGCTCAATCGCCTGGGCGATGTCCTCTCGAGCGTCGTTCACGTCGTCGTGCCAGCCGATGGACACCGCGGTGAACTGCGGCAGATCGCCGACAATCATTTCGGCTGCGTTCACCAGCTCGGTGGCGAGCTGTCCGTGCGTGACGACCACTACCCCAATCATGCTTTCGCCAGATCGCGATGGCGCACGCGCACGCGCGCGATCCCCATGTCGGCGAGCGCTTTGCGCAGACGCTCCGCGATCATCACCGAGCGGTGCCGCCCTCCCGTACATCCGATCGCGATGGTCAGATAGCTCTTGCCTTCCGCAATGTAGAACGGGATGACGAAACGCAGGTACGCATCCAACCGATCCATGAACTCGCGCGCCGATCCGTCGCGCTCCAGAAAGTCGGCGACTGCCTTGTCGCGCCCGGTCCGTCGCCGCAGCGCCGGCACGAAATGCGGGTTGGGCAGGCAGCGGGCGTCGAACATCAGATCGGCATCGACCGGCACTCCATGTTTGAACCCGAAACTGAGCAGCGTGATGACCAGCCGCGAACGGGCCCGGTCGCGGGACAGACCCATGAAAAAGTGGCGCAGCTCGTGGACCGTCATGTCCGAGGTATCGACGATTTCGTCCGCCATCGCGCGAATCAGATTCAGTCGCTGACGCTCTTCGCGGATCCCCTCGGTCACCGAACGATCCGGCGCCAGCGGATGTGGACGCCGGGTCTCGCTGAACCGGCGCACTAGCGCGGCGTGGCTCGCCTCGAGGAAAATCAGGATGGGATTGAGCCGCCGCATTTTGCGCAGCTTGCCGAAGATCTTCGGAAACGACGACAGGAACCCGCCTTCGCGAACGTCGACGACGATGGCGACCTTTTCGATGTCGCCGCCGGCTCGCAGCGACAACTTGGCCAGCGTCGGTATCAGTGTCGTCGGCAGGTTGTCGACGCAGAAGTAGCCGAGGTCCTCCAACGCGCGGATCGCCTGCGATTTGCCCGACCCTGACAGTCCAGTGAGCACGATGAACGGCGCGCCACTCCCGGCGGCCGCCTTCGCCTTCGACCAGCCCTTGCTCCTCCATCCGGCAGGCTTTGTCCCGCCCGAGGCGCCCCCCGCCTTCCCGGCCGCGGCCTTCCCTTTTGCCGGCGTCACCGCGGCCCTCCCGGCTCGATCTCCTCGTCTTCTTCGTCGGGAGACGGTGGCGACTGCTCGCGCAGCGCCGCGTCGAGACGATTGGCCAGCTCGCGCGCGGCGTGATGACCGCGCTGGCGCAGCAGCTGGTTGCGCGCTGCGACCTCCACCAGAATCGCGATGTTACGTCCTGGCGCCACCGGCATCTTCAGCAGTGGCACGCGCAGTCCGAGAATCTCGTAGAAGACGTCGTCGAGACCCAGGCGTTCGTATTCACGCGTCGGCACCCAGCGCTCGAGCTGGACCACGAGCTCCAGTCGCTTGGAGGACCGCGTCGATGCGATGCCAAACAGCTCCTTGATGTTGATCACGCCGAGACCGCGCAGCTCCATGTGATGGCGCGTGAGCTCGGGGCAGGCGCCGATGAGGACGGTCTCCTGCCGGCGCCGGATCTCAACGGTGTCGTCCGCTACCAGCCGGTGGCCGCGTACGATCAGATCGAGCGCACACTCGCTCTTGCCGATGCCGCTCTCGCCCGCAATCATCACGCCAAGGCCGAGTACGTCCATCAGTACCGCGTGGATCATCGTGCGCTCTGCCAGCGAATCCTCGAGCATCGACGACAACTTCGCAATCGCCGTCGGTGTGACGATGGCGGTTCTGAGCAGTGGCACCCGCGCCCGGGCCGCTTCGTCCAACAGCTCCGCCGGCGCGGCGAAGCCGCCGGTGATCAGTACGCACGGGAAATCGAGGGTGAGCGCCAGGCGGAGCGCCGCTGCCCGGCCGGCCGTTTCCAGACTTTCCAGGTAGCGAACCTCGCTCTCGCCGAAAATCAGGACGCGGCCGGGTCTGAGATATTCGTGAAAGCCCGCCAGCGCGAGACCTGTCTTCTGGATGTGGGGACTGGTGATGACCCGATCGAGGCCGCTGGCGCCGGCGAGCAGTTCGAGCGGGAGGCCAAACGCCTCGGGCCGGCTGGCGAGCAGGCCGGCGACGCTGACACCAGGGGGGAACGACATCCGCCCCTAGACTATCAAGCTTCGGTCTCGACGAGGGTCAGTTCGCCGTTGGCCCGGCGGTACAGCACGCTGATGGCGTCGGAATCGGCGTTCCGGAATACCACTACCCCGTCGCCGCCGGCGTCGACTTCGCTGGCGGCCTGTTCGATCGACATCGGCTTGATGGTCTCCCGGGACGTGCGCAGCACGCGGGGAAGACGTCCGCGCCGGCGGGGGGCGGCGCCGGTGGCCGGTTTCGCCACGCGCGCGCGCTTCGCGCCCGCGGCGAGCGGTGCCAGTGCCGGCGAGGTGAGGTGGCGGCGCTTCTCCTTCTGTCGCGTCTTCAGCTTCTGCGCCTGGTGCGAAATCTTCGCGATCGCCTGGGTCAGGGAGGTTTCCCAGTTGCCGGAATCGCCGAGACCGTGGAGGAAGCGCTCACCTCGCGCGTGCAGTGTGATGTCGGCGACATGGCGCCGCTTCTCGACCGTCAGGATGGCCTGCGCCGAGACCGCGCGATCGTTGAGCAGTCGTTCGAGCTTGGAGAGTTTGTCTTGGACGAAGCGCCGGAGACCAGGGGTAAGGTCGACGTGATGGCCCCGCAGTTCGAGTCGCATCAATACAACACCTTGCGCTGGTTGGAGGTGGGAATCTTCAGCTCCTCGCGGTACTTGGCGATGGTGCGTCGCGCCAGCACGAGCCCTTCGCGCTGGAGGATGCTGACGATCTTCGAGTCGCTGAGCGGCTTGCGCGGATCTTCGTTCTCGATGATCTTCCGAATGCGCTGCTTGATGGTGACCGACGACACGCTCTCGCCGTACGAACTGCTGATGCCGCTGTGAAAGAAGTACTTCATCTCGAACACGCCCTGCGGCGTGTGCATGTACTTGTTGGTCACGACGCGGCTGACGGTCGATTCATGCATGCCGATGTCGTTGGCGACATCGCGCAGCACCAGCGGGCGCAGGTGCTCGATGCCGTGGTCGAGGAAGTCCTTCTGGAAGTTGATGATGCTCTTGGCGACCTTGAAGATCGTCTTCTGCCGCTGCTCGACCGACTTGATCAGCCACAACGCCGAACGAAACTTGTCCTTGACGTAGGCGCGCGTCTCATCGGTGTTGTCCGAGGCGCTCTTGTCGAGCAGCCGCCGGTAGACCGGACTGATCCGCATCTGCGGCAGGCCGTCCTCGTTCAGCACGCAGACGTATTCGTCCTCGACCTTCATGATGTAGACGTCGGGAATCACGTACTGCGACTGGGTCGGGTTATAGCGGCTGCCCGGCTTCGGATCCAGATGACGGATGACCTCGATATGCTCCTTGAGGTTGTCGATCGACATGCCGAGCTTGCGCGCGATCTCCGGCACCTGGTGGTTCTGCAGCAGGCGGAGATGCTCGGTGACCACCCGCTCCGTCGGTGTGCCTTCGAGGCCGAGGTGCCGCAGCTGCAGGAGCAGGCACTCCTGCAGATCCCGCGCCGCGACGCCGGTCGGATCGAAACTCTGAATCAGCTTCAGCGCGCGTTCGACCTCCGCGACCGCCCACGGTCCCATCGCGCTCAACTCGTCGAACGACGCGACCAGATAGCCATCGTCGTCGAGGTTGCCGATGATCGCCGCGCCGATGTCGCGCAGCGTCGGCTCGGTGGTCTGCATCGACAACTGCCACATCAGGTGATCGGCGAGCGAGCTGGCGGTGGAGAGCGTGTTTTCAATCGGCGGCAGTTCCTTGACTTCCTGCGGCGCCTTGGGCCGGTAGCCGTCGTCGAGATAGTCACCGAAGAAATATTCGTAATCCTGGTCGTCCCAGGTGTCGGTCTTATTGGGCTGCTGTTCGGGTTCTGATTTTTCCGGCGTCTGGGCGGCTTCGGCCGGCTGCAGGTCCTCGGTGGGAACCTCCTCCAGCATCGGGTTCTCGACCATCTCCTGATTGAGCAGGTCTGACAACTCCAACGTGGACATCGGCAGCAGCTTGATCGCCTGCTGCAACGACGGCGTCAGAATGAGCTTCTGAACGAGTTTCGTGTGTAGTTTTTGCTGGATGCCCATGCGCCGTTTTTAGTCGTTCCGTCTCGTAGTATACCGCCCCATGCAAATCGCGAGCCCATTTTAATCCAATCGGAACTCCGTCCCCAGGTAAATCCGGCGCACTTCCTCATCAGCAGCGAGACCGTCCGGTGTTCCGCTCTTGAAGATCGTGCCGCCGTGCACGATGTAGGCGCGATCGGTGATGCGGAGCGTTTCACGCACGTTGTGATCGGTGATCAGCACTCCGATGCCGCGCTCCTTCAGATGAAAAATGATCTTCTGGATGTCCGACAATGCGATCGGGTCGATCCCGGCAAAGGGCTCGTCGAGCAGGATGAACTTTGGCGCAATCACCAGCGCACGCGTGATCTCGGCGCGGCGCCGCTCCCCGCCCGACAAGGTGTGGGCCGGAGACTGCGCCAGCGGCGTCAGATTGAGCTCCGCCAGCAACTCGCGCAGCCGCGCGCGCCGCGTCGCGCCGTCCAGCCCCATCGTTTCGAGAATCGCGAGGAGGTTCTGCTCCACCGTCAGCCCGCGAAAGATCGACGGCTCCTGCGGAAGGTAACCGATGCCCTTCCGCGCGCGGATGTACATCGGGTCGTCGGTGACGTCGTGACCGTCCAGTTCGACCCGCCCGGAATCGGGCGCGGTCAGCCCGACCGTCATGTAGAACGTCGTCGTCTTGCCCGCCCCGTTGGGACCGAGAAGGCCGACGATCTCGCCCGACGAGACATCCAGGCTCACGCCGGCCACGACCGTGCGTCCGCCGTAGGATTTTGTCAGGTTGTGGGTGCGGAGGGTCGACATCGAGACCATGTCATGGCTGATGGCTCATGGCTGATGGCTCATGGTCGATGGACGCTCCATCGACGCCATGCCCGTAGCCCGTAGCCCTTAGCCATGTCTCAGCTCGTACAATTGCCGTTGCCGCCCTTGGTCTGCGTACGGATCTGCGCGTTGCCGTCGACGACGATACTATCGGCCCCCTTGTTGAAGGTCAACGTGCGGCCGATCGTTTCGCGCTGACACTGGTCGACAATCCTGACCGGAGTACCGGTCACGACGTAGGTTTCGTTGGCGGTGGTGTAGACCAGCTTGCTCCCCTTGGTCTCGCGACTCTGCTCGCGCAGAACCACGCCCTCGAACGCTTCCGCTCGCTCCAGCTCGTCTCCCGAAGGCTTCAGGAACAGCTCGATGCGCGCCGCCGTCATGTCGCCCTCAGGGCCGCTCATGTGCGCATCCTGCGTGTAGGTCATGCGCCGAACCGCATCGTCGTAGTTGAAGTCCTTGGCGGTGGCGATGGACGGCGCGCGCGTGGTCTGCTGGTCCTTGTCGGTTTGTTCGAGGACCGTCGTCGTGACCACATTGCCGGCCGCGCTGAGGTTGCCGGCCTTGTTGTCGATCTGAATCGTGTCGCCCCTGACCGATGTCTCTCCCTGAATCAACCGCGCGCCGCCCCCGTAAGTCCCCTTCGAGCTGGCGCCGTCGTAGTCCATGCTCTCGCCGACCACCAGCACCGGCTGATCCTGTTTGAGCATGGCGGGCATCTTCACGTCGTTGGCCGGCTCTCCCGGCCTGGTCGAAGCCGGCTTCAGCGTGCTCCTGACGTTGCCCGCCGCCTTGAGCTTCGGACCGGCGAGCGTGACATCGATGGTGACGGCGTCTACCGCGATCTGCTCCGTGACGACGTGCGGCGCGAGCATGCCGGGCTCATTGCCGCTCAGCGCAAGCGTGCCTTTGCCGATGTCGTAGTGCGCGGCGGCCGCCAGCGCCGCCAACTTGCCCTCCTCGAACTTCACCGAGTGCGCGAACTTCGCGTCGTCGATCGTGCTCATCGCCGCCGTCAAGCCGACATCCATCGTGCCGGAATTGACGGCGCGGTCGACGTCGCCGCCGCGTTCCCGGTATTGCACGCCACCGGCAAACAGCGCCCGCGTCAGCCCCTTGCCCGCCTCCCCCTTGGCGTCCAGGGTCGCGGCGCGAATGGTCCGCCCCGCCGCTCCGGGCTCGGGCGGAAACGTCAGCACCACGTTCTCGCGACCGAGTAGTGCGGTGGGCGTTGCACCGTCGGGCGCCAGCGCGATGTCGATGGTCGTCGCCACGATCTGGCGCCCGGGCTTGCCAGCCTCGCCGGCAATCTGGATCGAGGCGTCGCCGGCCACGAGCGCGTGCTGCAGCGACTCGCCGTCCTCGGCGTAGGTCAGGTTCATCTGGGCGCCGCTCATCGCCTCGAGCCCGCCCGGGCTCACCTTGGTCGAGATGATCCGGGCGTGGTCGTGCAGCTCGACGATCTGGATCCGCTTCTCGTCCGCGCTCAGGTGCATCACGGCGTCTTCCGCTTCGATGTTCTGACCGCCCCGCTGCAACCGCACGGCGCGCTCGAAGCGCACGTACTTCTCCCGTCGTGCGAAGACCGCCGTGCCTGATGACACGTCCGACGGGCCCGCCGACGCCTGATCGGGCGCGATGTGCACGGCTGCCTGATCGAGGATGGTGAGGACGTCCGGCGTCTTCTCCCAGGTCATGCCGCTACCGCTCGCGTGCATCCGGCCGCGCGTCACGTCCACCGCCCCGGGGGCGCGCACCACGCCGTCGGCCTCCGCGTAGGTCGCGTGCTCGGTGAGCACGGTCATGCCATCGGATCCCACCATCTTGACGGCGCCATCGATCGCCATGGTCGTGGCCCCCTTGCCCAGGCGACCGTCGTGGCCAGTGATGGTGAAGGTGCGGTCGCCGTTGCGCTCGTCGAACACCACGGTCACGCCGTGCAGCTTGCTGGTGCCGTCCTCGTAAACCAGTTGTTTCTCGAACGTCACCGCAACGTCTTCGCGGCTGCCGGTGAGATGGGTGGTGTGGCCACTGCGGGTTTCAACGACCGCGCCGGGGTCGCTGCGCGCTATCGGCCTGATCGTGTCCGGAGGAACGCGGCGCTTCCATTCGCCCGCCACGAAGAGGGCAAACGCCACGCCGAAGGCGGCAATCACGAGTCGGGCGCTACGTTGCCAGCGTCTCATGCTGTTTCAGATCGGCCAGGGTCAGCTCAACGTAGGTGTTGCCGTTGTAGAGGTTCTGTTCCAGCGAGAACGCCACGTCGAGCGCCGCTTTGTGCTCGGCGAGAAAATCGTGACGCTCGGCCGCGCGCCAGGCCACGGCGCGGAAGATCCGCCCTTCCTGCTTGAGCGACATCTTCAGGTGGCGCTCCTTGAGCTTGCGTGGGCCGTCGATGATCTCGACCCCGCGGGCCGCGAACACCGGGCGCGGGTTCCCAGCGCCGAAGGGCGCCAGCGCCAGAATCCCGGCCGCCACGCCGCCGGTAATCTCGCGGAACGCCAGGCCGCCGTCGATGCGCAAACGCGGCATGAGGTCGTCAGGTCCGAGCGTCTCGTCGGCAACCGCATTGACGGCCAGCCGCAAATCGCGGATGCGGTTCGCCTCGAGCGTGAGCCCGGCCGCCTGCTTGTGGCCGCCGAAGCGCGTCAGCAGGTGCGCGCAGCGTTCCAATGCGCCCAGCATGTCGAACCGCGAGAAGCTGCGGCAGGAGCCGTGCGCGATATCGCCGTCCACCGAGATCACGATGGCCGGTCGGTGGAAGCTGTCCATCAGTTTCGAGGCCACGATGCCGATGACACCGCGATGCCAGCCTTCGCCGGCGACGACCAGGATCGAACGGGCGCCGATTTCCGGATCGGTCTGGACGATCTTCCTGGCGGCGGCAAGAATCTCGGCTTCCTCCTCCTGCCGCTTGACGTTTTCGCCATCGAGCTGCAGCGCCAGTTGCCTGACCTCCTCGATCATCGCCTCGTCGTCGGCCAGAAACAGGCGCGCGGCGAGGTCCGGCGTGCTCATCCGGCCGGCCGCGTTGACGCGCGGGGCGAGCAAGAACCCGACGTGGTAGCTGTCGATGGTTTTTCCGGTCAAGCCGCAAACGTCGATCAGCGCGCGCAGTCCGACCTTGTGCGGGCCTTTGGTGAGCAGATCGAGCCCGAGTTTCGCGATGACACGGTTCTCGCCGACCAGCGGGACGACGTCGGCGAGCGTGCCGATCGCGGCCACCTTGATGAAGCCAGGCATCAACCTGTCGCGGCCGGCGCGGCGACAGAGCGCCTGCACCAGCTTCAGGGCGACGCCCACCCCGGCCAGGAATTTGTCCGGATAGCTGCAGTCGGTCCGCTTCGGGTTGATGATCGCCAGCGCCGGCGGCAACTCAGCGTCGGGTTCGTGGTGGTCGGTGATGATGAGGTCCACACCCAGCTCGCGCGCCCGGCGGCCCGCCTCGGCGCCGCGGATGCCGCAGTCGACCGAGATTACAAGCGCGACGCCATCGGCGTGCAATCGCTCGATGGCCACCGGCTGCAGACCGTAACCGTCTTTCAGACGCTCCGGAATGAAATGAACCACGTTCCCGCCCAGCAGTTCCAGCGCCCGGCGCAGGATGACGGTCGAGGTGACGCCGTCGACGTCGTAGTCGCCGTGAATGGCGATTTTCTCCTTGCGAGCCAGCGCGCCCATGATGCGATCGACGGCGACCGCCATGTCAGCCAGCAGCATCGGATCGTGGAGGTGATCGATTGACGGGTTCAGGAATCGATCGGCGAGCCCGGGATCGGACAGCCCACGCTGACACAACAGCCTGGCGACGACCGGCGAGATCATCAGCGCCGCCGCGAGCGCGTCCGCCGCGGCGCCGTCACAGGTCAGGTGTTCCCATCGTGGGCCTACGGTCGGCACTATCGCTGGCTCCGAGATGGCTTCGACTGAGCGGTCACAGGCTTGGTCTTCTTCTGAATTTCAGACGCAGGAATTAACTACCCATCCGTAAAGTCGAGACCCAGGCGCCCCATGTTCCTGAATTTACTGTAGCGCGCCTCGAGCCGGTCGGCGCCCGGGAGCCCGGTGACTTCTGCGAGGCAGCGCGCCAGCGCCTGATCGACGTTGACGGCAGCCGCCGCCGGATCGGTGTGAGCGCCGCCGATCGGTTCGGGCACGATCTCGTCAATGAGGCCGGCCTGCAGCAAATCGGGCGCCGTCAGCTTCAACGCCTGCGCCGCCTCGACTTTTTTCGCCGGATCGCGCCAGAGAATCGCCGCGCACCCTTCCGGCGGGATGACGCTGTAGATCGCGTGCTCCTGCATCAGGACGCGATCGCCGACGGCGATCCCGAGCGCGCCGCCGCTGCCGCCTTCTCCGCTCACGATGACGATGACTGGCGTCTCGAGCACCATCATGTCGCGCAGGTTGACGGCGATCGCCTCGGCGACGCCACGCTCCTCCGACTCGATGCCGGGATACGCCGCCGGCGTGTCGATGAACACGATGACCGCGCGGTTGAACTTCTCAGCGAGGCGCATCGCGCGCATCGCCTTGCGGTAACCCTCTGGCCGCGCATAGCCGAAGTTGCGGAAGATCTTGTCCTTGGTATCGCCACCCTTGACGTGCCCGACCAGCAGCACCGGCCGTCCCTTGTAGTCCGCGAATCCGGTCATCAGCGCGTGATCGTCGGCGTAGCGACGATCGCCGTGAATCTCGGTAAAGCCCGTGAAGAGCCGCTGGCTGAAGTCCTCGAAGCTCGGACGATTCGGGTGGCGCGCCACCAGCACCCGCTGCCATGGCGTCAGCGACTGGTAGAGGTCCCGCCGTACCGATTCGAGCCGCCGCTGAAGCGACTCGATCTCGCGATCGCGCGCATCGGTGCGGGGCAGCTGCGTCAGTGCCTCAATCTCTTTCAGCACGACCGCAATCGGCTCTTCGAAATCGAGGGCTTCAGGAGACATCTGGAGTCATGAACACGCCGCGTTGAACCTCACCGCAACTCCACCGAGCCGCGGCCGACAATCTGCTCGACCTCGGAAATCAGCGCGGGCGATGGTCGCACGCGAATCTGCGAGCCGATCTCGACCCTAACCAGCAGCCGGCTTCCCGGCTCCCCTGTTTCGACCTCGAACGACACCTTCCGGTCGCCGCGATGCCGCGAGAAGATCTCGCCGAGGCTCTCGAGCGTGCCGCGGTCCGCCGGGTTCCTGAAATGGATCGCCACCTCCCGCGCCAGCCGCTCGCGGACACTGTCGAGCGGTGCGATCTCGGTCGCCAGCACCCGCACCGTTTCCTCGTCGCGCTCCAGCTTACCGCGCACCAGCACCAGCGTACCGCTTTCGATGCAGGCCGCAGACCGGGCGTAGGTGTCGGGAAAGACCACGATTTCGACGCCGCCGATGGCGTCCTCCAGCGTGAACACCGCCATCTTGTCGCCTTTGCGCGTCTTGAGCTGGCGGCAGGCCGCCACGATGCCGCCGATTGACGTGTCGGCCTCCATCGGCTTGCGTCCGCCGGCTCCCCAGCCGTCACCGGAGTCTGGCGTCGGCTGCGCGTCGGCCAGGTCGGCCACGGTCCTGGCGCCGAACCGCTTCAGCGCGTCGGCATAGCGATCGACGGGATGGCCGCTCCAGTACAGGCCCAGCGTCTCCTTTTCGAAACTGAGTTGCTCCGCCTCGGTCCACGCCGCGGCCTCGGGCAGGCTCAGACCACCGCCGGCCGCGGCCGCCACCGCATCCGCGTCACTCGGCCCGAACAGCCCGCCCTGACCCTGATCGCGGTCGCGTTGCGCGCGCGCGCCGTACTCGCACGCGGCGTCGACCGCGGCGAGAATCCGCGGCCGCAGCGCCAGCGTCGGCAGCTCCTGATAGCGTGTGTCGTGTGCCAGCGAGTCGAAGGCGCCAGCCTTCGTCAGACTCTCGAACACGCGCTTGTTGACGAGCCGCAGGTCGAGGTCCTCGCACAGACTCTCGAGCGAACGGATACGTCCCTGCGTCGTGCGGACGCCGAGCAGTGAGTCGATCGCGCCCGCGCCAACGTTCTTGATCGCGGTCAGGCCAAACCGTACGCCGCGCTCGGGCTCGACCGTGAAGCGCAGCTGGCTCTCGTTGAGGTCCGGCGGCAGTAGCGGGATGCCGCGATCGCGGCACTCACCGAGATAGAGCGCGAGCTTGTCGGTGTTCTGCGACTCGATGGTCAGCAGCGACGCCGCGAAATGCCACGGGTAGTTGGCCTTGAGATATGCGGTCTGGTAGGCCAGAAAGGCGTACGCCGTCGAGTGCGACTTGTTGAAGCCGTAGCCGGCGAAATGCGCCATGAGGTCGAACAGCGGCGCGCTCTTTTTTTCGGCCGTGCCGTGCTTCCTGGCGCCTTCCACGAACTTGCCGCGCATTTTCGCCATGACCTCGGCGTTCTTCTTGCCCATCGCCTTGCGCAGCAGATCGGCTTCGCCGAGCGTGAACCCGGCGACGACGTTCGAGATCCGCATCACCTGCTCCTGGTAGGCGATGACGCCGTAGGTGTCGGCGAGGATCGGCTCCAGCGCCGGCAAGTCGTACGTGATCTCGGTCCTGCCTTGCTTGCGTGCGATGTAGTCGTCGACCATGCCGCTGCGCAATGGGCCGGGCCGATACAGCGCGTTCAGGGCGATCAGATCCTCGAGCCGCTGCGGCTTCGACTTGCGCAGGATGTCGCGCATGCCGCTGCTCTCGAACTGGAAGATGCCATAGGTCTGACCGTCCTGGAAGATCTGATAGGTCCTGGCATCGTCGAGCGGGATGTTGTCGATGTCGAGATCGACGCCGATGGTTCGCTTGATCTCTTCGATGGCATCGAAGATGAGCGTCAACGTGCTCAGCCCGAGAAAGTCCATCTTCAGGAGACCGACCCGCTCGATCTCCTTCATCGACCACTGCGTGACGATTTCGTCGCGGGCACCCTTGTAGAGCGGCGCGTACTCGGTGATCGCCTTGGGCGCGATCACCACCCCGGCGGCATGGACCGAGGCGTGGCGCGTCATCCCCTCGAGACGGCGGGCCACGGCGAGCAGTTCCTTCACTTTCGGATCGCTCTGCTCCATTCCTCGCAGGATGTCGCTCTCCTCGAGCGCCTTGTCCAGTGTCATGTCGAGCGCCGGCGGGATCTGCTTGGCCACCTTGTCGACGTCGGCAAACGTCATCTCGAGAACACGGCCCACGTCGCGCACCACCGCCTTCGCCTTCATCGTCCCGAAGGTGATGATCTGGGCCACTTTGTCCCGGCCGTACTTCTGGGTCACGTAGTCGATGACCTCGCCGCGGCGCCGCTCGCAGAAGTCGATGTCGATGTCGGGCAGCGAGATGCGGTCGGGGTTGAGGAAGCGTTCGAAAATCAAGTCGTAGTCGATCGGATCGACGTCGGTGATGCGCATGCAGTACGCGACCAGGCTCCCGGCGGCGGAGCCGCGGCCGGGCCCGACCGGAATACCCTTTTCGCGCGCGTGGCGGATGAAGTCCCAGACGATGAGGAAGTACCCCGGGTACTTCATCATCTTGATCATGTCGAGCTCGTAGGTGAGGCGGCGCTCGTACTCGTCAATCGTGTGGCGCAGCGCGCCCTCGGCCGCCAGCTGCTTGAGTCGCGGCAGACGATGGGCGAAGCCGTCGCGGGCGACCTTCTCGAAATAGCTGTCGACGGTGTAGCCGACCGGGACGTCGAAATCCGGCAGGAAATTCTCGCCCTCGGCGATCTGGACGTTGCAGCGTTCCGCAATGCGCATGGTGTTGGCCAGGGCGGCGGGGTAATCCCTGAACGTCGCCGCCATTTCTTCGGCGGTCTTCAGGAAGAACTGCTTCGCGTCGTAGCGCAGCCGCTTGGGATCGCTGAATGCCTTGGCGGTGCCGATGCACAGCAGGATGTCGTGGGGGTGCGCGTCCGCCGCCTGAAGATAATGCACGTCGTTGGTGCAGATCATCGCCAGCCCGAGATCCTTGGCGATCGCCGGCAGGCCGCTGTTCACCACCCGCTGTTCCTCGATGCCGTGCCACTGCATCTCGAGGAAGAAGTTGTCCGGACCCAGGATGTCGCGATAAGCGGCAGCAGCTGCGATGGCCTTGCGATCCTGCTGGTGCGAAAGCCCCTCGGCGACTTCGCCCTTGAGGCAGCTGCTCAGCCCAATCAGTCCCCTGGCATGCTGTGCCAGCAGCGCCTTGTCGATCCGCGGCTTGTAATAGAAGCCCTCGGTGTAGCCCGCCGACACCAGTTTGATGAGATTGTGGTAGCCCTCGAGATTCTCCGCGAGCAGCACCAGATGGTTCTGCGTCGCGCCCGGCACGCCGCTGCGATCGGTCCGATCGCCTGGGGCGACGTAGACCTCGCAGCCGAGAATGGGATTCAGACCGCGCGCGCGTGCGTGGTCGTGAAAGATCACCGACGAGAACATGTTGCCGTGCTCGGTGACCGCAACCGCCGGCATCTTCAGTCTGACCGCCTGATCGAGCAGCTCGTCGATGCGGCAGGCGCCGTCGAGCAGCGAGAACTCGGTGTGCAGGTGAAGGTGGACGAACTCAGACACTGATCGTCATTCCCACTCGATGGTTGACGGCGGCTTCGACGAGATGTCGTAGACCACGCGGTTGATCCCCTTGACCTCGTTGACGATGCGCGAGGAGATCGATGCGAGCAGATCGTGCGGCAGGCGCGCCCAGTCGGCAGTCATGCCGTCCTTGCTCTCGACTGCGCGGATCGCAACGGTGTACTCATAGGTCCGCTCGTCGCCCATGACACCGACGCTCTGCACCGGGAGCAAAACCGCGAAGCTTTGCCACAGCTTCGTGTACCAGCCTGCTTTCTTCACTGCCTCGGAGACGATCGCATCCGCCTTCTGCAGCAGCGCGATCCGCACCGGCGTCACCTCGCCCAGAATCCTGACGGCGAGCCCGGGCCCGGGAAACGGCTGGCGCACGACGAACTCCTCGTCGAGCCCGAGCTTCCGACCGACGGCGCGCACTTCGTCCTTGAACAGCTCGCGCAGCGGCTCGATCAGCTGCATGCGCATCCGCTCGGGCAGGCCGCCAACGTTGTGATGGCTCTTGATCATCGACGACTGCCCGACGATCGAAATCGACTCGATCACGTCGGGATACAGCGTCCCCTGCGCGAGAAACTCGACCTGGCCCAGCGTGGCCGCTTCCGCCTCGAAGACGTCGATGAAGGCGGCGCCGATGATCTTGCGCTTCTGTTCAGGATCCGTCACCCCGGCAAGACGATCGAGGAACAGCCTGGACGCGTCGACGAACACCAGCGGCAGCTGAAGCCGCTCATAACGCTTGCGAATCTGCGCCGCTTCCTCGTGCCGCAGCACACCATTGTCGACGAAGATGCAGGTCAGCTGGCTGCCCACAGCGCGGTGAATGATCACAGCTGCGACTGTGGAATCGACGCCCCCGCTCAGTGCGCAGACGACGCGGCCGTCTCCGACGCGGGCGCGCACTCGCGCCGTCGCTTCCTCGACAAACGACGCCATCGTCCAGTCGCCGGTGCAGCCGCACACGCCGCAGGCAAAGTTTCGGAGGATCTCGAGGCCGTACTCGGTATGGACGACCTCGGGATGAAACAGAATGGCATAGAGGGCACGTGCGGTGTCCGACATCGCTGAGATCGGCGCGTTGGCGCTGGTGGCGACGATTGAAAAACCAGAGGGCGCGGCGGCCACGAAGTCGCCGTGGCTCGCCCACACCGTTAGCTCGTCCGGCACGGCAGCGAACAGGGCCGCAGGATCTCCCGCCCGCGCGCGCTCGCCGCTGCGGCTGGCAGGCCCGGATCGATCGATGCTGACGACGGCGTGGCCGAACTCACGAGACGGCGCCGGCGCGACCCGCCCGCCGAGCTGGTCGGCCATCAACTGCATCCCGTAACAGATGCCCAGCACCGGGCAGCCCACCGCATAAACGGCCGGGTCGCATTTCGGCGCGCTGGCGTCCGATACGCTCTTCGGGCCGCCGGACAGGATGATGCCGGCAGGGTGCCGGTGACGAATCTTCTCGATTGGCGTAGTGGGCGGCCAGACCTCGGAATACACCGACAGCTCGCGGAGGCGGCGCGCGATCAGCTGAGTGAATTGCGAACCGAAATCAAGAACGATGATGGTTTGATGGGTCACGGAAGGAGCCAGACGGATGCCCGTATTATAGCGGCCCCACAACCGCCGAACCACAAGATGTTGTTGGCAGAAACGGTCGCCGCTGATTGCTGGTGGTTGCGGTCAGCGCAAGAGCAGCACGCCGCCGGCGGCAACGGCCAGGACGACGCCACCCCACAGTAAGACCAGGCGAATCATCCGACTCCGCTTGACGCGCTCGACCTCGGCCAGACGGAGTTCGGCGATGTTCGACCACAGCACTTTCTGCAAATTGAGGTCGGTATGAGGGAGGGGCAGCTGCGCCATTTGAGGCGCTGCATGAGCACCGGCGTCGACAGGTGCGATGAACCGGTAGCCGCGCTTTGGGACCGTCTGAACATACACCGCGCGGTCGGCATCGTCTCCGAGCGCATCGCGGACCTGTTTCACCGCAAAGTTCACGCCCTGGTCGTAGTCGACGAAGGTCTCGGAGGGCCAGAGCGTCACGCGGATGTCGTCACGCGACACTATTTTCCCGGCCTGGCTGACCAACAGACACAGGAGCTTGTAGGGCTGCTGCTGGATCTTGACCATCAGCCCCGCCCTGAGCAGCTGCCCCGAATCCGTGTCCAACTCGAACAGACCGAAACGAAAAATCATCGTCTTTACAGGGTAGCATCCGGCGTCGGTTCCGCCCATCCTCCTCCCCAACTCGCTCATTCATCACGAGTTATCAACTCAGATACAGACCTGACCGGGCAAAGCCCGCGCAAAGCAAACATCGTCGCGCCTTCGCGTATGTACGTGCGAAACGACTCGAGGTGCTCCGATGGACTTGATGAAAGATGAACGACACCAGCAGATCGATCCGACCCGTCTGGCCCGGTTTCACACGCTCGACATGGCCCTTGCGAGACGAACTTCCCTTCCGGTACTAATCAGCGCGCCGCCAGAGTACTCGCTGCCGATGGCGATCAAAATTGCCGCCGCGGCCGGACTGAATGACGCCGATGGCGTGCTGGTCGTCGATGGCGGCGACCGGCGCCGCCTCGAATCGACGCTGACCCTGGCTGCCTTGTCCGACAGCGGGCGGGTGCGGGCCGTCGTGGTTCGCGACGTGGACGTGCTGGATCGGACGCAACAGGCGACGTTGACGGCGCTCGTGAATGCGATCGCGGGCGCAACTCCCACCTGCCGAATCATCGCGACCACATCTGCACCGTTGTACGAACGGGTCCTTCAGGGCTCGTTCGATTCGGGGCTCTTCTACTGTCTGAACACGATCCACATCAAGATGGACACCCTGCCGGAGGCCTGACCTCACACGCTATCATTCAGAAGTGCCGTGGGTTTTACGATTGCGATACGGTGGCGCGCCGGCGCTGCTGGTGTCGGTGTCACTGGTCGTGAGCGCGCAGACGCCCAGGCCGCATCCGGCGCCTGCGGCGCATGCCGACAAGCTCGATCGGACGGCACAGGCGCTGACGCCGACCGAGAACGTCTGGGCGCTCGCGTTGAACAACGAACTCACCATGCCTCCTGCCTACGACGGCGCGCAGGCTTTTCTGTCGATCGAAGGAGACCGTCTGGTCGCCTACGATCTCAACTCCGGATCGAGGCGCTGGATAGTGACCGCCCGGCCGGAGATGGCACCGGTCGCCGGCGGCGGCCTCGTGTTCATTCGTGAAGCGAACCTGTTCAAGGCCCTGCGGGAAGGCGACGGCTCGGTCGCATGGGAGCTGCCGTTGGCCGACAAGCTGGCCGTCCATCCCGTTTGGGACAACGGCTGGCTCATCCTGGCTCTTGCGACGGGCGAGGTTCGCGCGTTGCGGGCGACTGACGGACAAGGGATCTGGAGTCGCGATCTTGCCTCCCCCGCGCACGCGGCCCCGGCCCTGGCCGCCGATCGGGTCTACATCCCGACGACCGATCATCGGATTGTCGCGCTCGATGTCGTAAGCGGCGAACAGCACTGGGAGCGACGCCTCGGCGGTGCCGCCAATGAGATCCTCGCGCTCGACGAGCGGATCTACGCCGGATCGCTGGACAACTTCTTCTACTGCGTGATGGCAGCAGACGGCCGCGTCGACTGGCGCTGGCGAACCGGCGGCGATGTCATCGGTAAGCCGGTTGCCGACGAGCATTCCGTCTACTTTGTCGCGCTCGACAACGTGCTGCGGGCGATGAACCTCGTGAGCGGCGGCCAGCAGTGGATGCGTCCCCTCCCGTTCCGGCCGGCCTGGGGCCCAGTCAAGGCCGGGACCACCATCATCGTCGCCGGTCAGACGCCGCCCCTGCGCGCATTCAACATGAAGGATGGCGTGGCTGCGGGCACGCTCACCGGCATCGCGCCGCAGCCCGAGGCGCCGGCGTCAGACGCGCCCGCCGGCGGCGACAAACAGGCTCCGCTCGAGAAGGGCCCCCGCCCCTTTCTGCCGTTGGCTGCCGATGCCCTGGTCGCGGCGGCACCATTCGTGCTCGAAGATCCCCTCACGCACGCACCGCGCTTGCTGATGCTCTTCAAGGAGATCGCCAGGGGCGCGTCGGCGACGCTGGTCACGCACAGTGTCGAGCCCGCGCTGGTGCCGGCCGTCGCGGCACTGCCGAACCTGGTTCAGATCGCGCCGGTCACGCCGACGACCCCGCCGCCGCGTCGGTGATCGGCGTGTGCCCGGCTGAACAGTTCGCCGCGGCGTGACGCGTAGCCCTGGTAGAGGGTGAGATAGGCGCCAAGAGCGGTCAGCCCCAGATACTCGAACGCCAGGCCGCGCAGGACCAGTGCGGCGATTTGCAGCGGAAACACCGCCAGCCCGACGAGCGGCACGAACGCGATCAGCCCCACGCCCGACCACGCCAGCGCCGACGCCAACGTCGCGGCGACGACCAGGGCGAGAACGACGAGGAAGACGCCCGCAAGGTCGCGAAACTCCGAGCGGATGAACCGGGCGGTGGCGCGGCAGGCATCGCGGAGCCCGATGCCATCGACCGCCATCGCGATCTGCAGCAGCAGGTAGAGCATGTTGACGATGGTCATCCATGCCACCAGCACCGCCGCCGACAGCGCCGCCACGAACGTCCAGCCGATGATCAGCGCGCGCCCTTCGGCCGCTCGGTAGCCATAGACGACGAAGGCGAGGTAGCCGAGCGCCGATACGGCGTAGACCACCATCAGGCCGAAACCCAGCTTCACGTAGCGGCGATACAGGCGCGCGCAGCCCTCCGTGAACCGCGCCAGCGTGAACCGCGCCGCGGGCCGCAGCATCTCGAGCGTCAGCGGATGCTGCTCGATCGGTCCGGCGTCGGCGTTGGCGGCGACGAGCACGTCGACAACGCCGCCCTTGACCACGAACATCAGCACCGAGCCGCCCAGCAGAACCACTGCGAACGCGGTCACGAAGCCGACCAGCGCGAAGGGCTCGGACAACAGCGCGCTGGCGATCGACGTGAAGATGTCGCGCAGGCTGCCGTGCAGCAGTTCGGTCAGATCGCCGCCGAGCAGCACCGCCACCAAAACCGCGGCCCCGAGGATGGGAACCGCGAGCAGCACCTGAAAGGTGGTCCCGGCCACGAACTGGATCGCGACGGTCTGCCAGTTGGCCGCCGTCAGCAGTGCGCCGCGCTTGAGCAGGTGCTTCAGATCCACATTGATGTGACGTTACTTCGCGTCGGCGCGTTTGGTAAAGCTCGTGCGAGCGTCAGTGGATGTGACTTGCGCGTCACCGGGAGTCCTTTGCTCCGGCACGGAGCGCGCAGATCCTGCACCCGTGTATCCTGTCAGTGATCGTGTCCCTCATCCTGCGCATCGCGCGCGTCGGCCTTGCCGCGGCGATCGTGGTCGCTGTCATCGGCTATGGCGTCGAACGCGCCCGGTTCGGGGCGTCTGATCAGGCGGCCCTGTCCCGCGTCGAGGCCGAACTGCATCAGCGTTTCGACGCCAGCGCGACCACGCTCGGGACAATCGCCGCACGAATCGCCGCCGAGCCCGATACCGCACGGGCGGCGCCGCGCGACCAGGCCAGCCTGAAGCGATTGTTCGACATCGTGACGACGGCCCTGCCCGACGAAGAAGGCGGGCGCACCGGCATCACCGTCTACGACGGTCTGGGTACCCCGCTCGCCTGGGCCGGACGCACCGCCGACCTGCGCAAGGAGGTCGTGCTCGGGCCGAGCGCGTTGATTGTCGCGCCAGGCCCGCTCGGGCCGGGTGAGATCCGCATCGAGCCGGTGTCGCCGAGCGGAGTACGCGTTGCCACCGTGGTCGTCGAGCAGGCGCTGGGGACCGCGCGCGGGGCGCCGGGATTGTCCGAAACGTTTGTGATGGCGACGTCAATCGTACCGGTGACGTTGCGCGTGCGCGCCGGAGGCACGGCGTCGCCGCCGGCGCCGTTCCGATTCACCGTACCGGCGCGCGACGGCGGCTTCGTGCTCGAAGGCGAGGTGTCGCCCGGCGAGCTCGCGGCGGTGCGGGCGCACTGGCGTGCGATGACGCGCGCGGCAGTGTTGAGTGTGCTGGCCGTCACCCTGCTGTTGTGCACTGGCCCGTTGATGGATCTTCGCCGTCAGGCTCACGATCGGCGCCGCTTCCTCAGAATGACGGTGCTGCTGATCGCGCTCGTGGTGGTTGCCCGCGGCGCGCTGGTGGTGGCGCTCGCTCCGTTGGCGTCGTCGCCGTCGCCGTCGCCGACCGATCTCCTGCTGACGACCCTTTCGACGGCGGCGGTCGTCTGGCTCGTGCTCGATCTAATCGAACGACGCCGGTTCGCACGCCCGCGCCTCCGGATGTTGACGGGGACCCCCGCCGTCCGCCTCACGGTGGCGGCGGCGTTCGCACTCGCCGGGGTCTTCACCGCGGCGCTGATGTGGGGCTACGAGCGCCTGCTGCAGCGAGTCGTGGCGGACACCAACCTGGACCTGCTGCACTTCTCGCTGCATCCGCTGAGCGCAGGACGGCTGGCGGTCGAGTTCGGCCTGGTACTCCTTCATGCCTCGGTCATCTGGGGCGCCGCGGCGATCATCCGGCTGCCCGGGACGCTGCGGCGCGCGCCGAGGCGATGGTCATGGCGGTTGACGGCGGCGGGCGCCTGGCTGGCGGGAGCCGTCGCGGCGACGGCGATCGCACGAGCGGCCGACGCCGCGCTGTCGCTGGGCCCGATGTGGATCGCAGTCCTGGCTGCCGGCGGCTGCGCGCTCACGCTGGCGCGCGTCAACGGCCGGATGCGCCGCATCTCGCAGACGGCACGCCTGGCGGTCTTCTTCCTCGCGCTGCTCGCGCCGGCAGTCGCCATGTATCCGTCGCTGCTGGCGCACGCTACCGAAGCCAAGGAGCGGCTGATCGCATTGACGTTCGGCCCGGAAGCGGCAAGCCTGCGCGAGGATCTGCAGAAGCGGCTCCAGCAGGCGGTCGAGCAGATCGACGCGATTCCGTCACTCGACGATCTGGTCCGACTCGACGTCTCGGCGCCGGCCGGCGATCCAGCCCGCGCGTTCGCGGTGTGGTCGCGCACCGATCTCGCCACCTACCGGCTGACGTCGGCGGTCGAAGTCTATAGCGCCGACGGGCGCCTGGTGAGCGCCTTCCGGCTGAGCCTGCCCGAGTACGCGACCACTGAGTATCGATCCGCGGGATGCAGCTGGGACGAGCCGTTCGACGAGGTGTCACCGTTCGGGTCGAGCGAGCGCCACGTGCTCCGGATTGCGCGGGGCGTCTGCGTTCGCGGCCGAATGGTCGGCAGCATCGTCGTCCGCGTCATGCTCGACTACCGGACGCTCCCGTTCATCTCGTCACAGAGTCCCTATCTCGAGTCGTTGCGCCCCAACCGGCAGATCGCACCCGAGGGCGTATCGGGGCGGGACGTGGAGTTCATCGTCTATGGATGGAGCCGGGCACCGATTTTCGAATCCGGGACGCGGGTGTGGACGCTGCCCGATCGGGTCTTCCAGCGCCTGGTCGAGTCACGCGACCCCTTCTGGGCCACTCTCGATCGCGACGACCAGTCGTTCCGCGTCCGCTTCCTCAGCGACCGCGGCGGCATCTACGCCCTCGGCTACCCGGTGATCAGCTGGGTCGGACACTTGATCAACGTCGCGGAGCTGGTCCTGCTGACGGTGGTGCTCTACGTCATCATGCTGATCGCCTTGACGTTGTTCAGCGCCCTCGGCGTGCGGACGGCGGCGAGCGGGCGGGCGCTGCTGCGTGAAGTGCGATCCAGCTTCTATCGCAAGCTGTTTCTGGCGTTCTGGGCGGGTGCCGTCCTGCCGGTCTTCATCCTGGCCATTTTCATCCGCACCTACGTCGCGGCCCAGCTGCTCGATGGCGCCGCCGAGGCGGCCGCACGGGCGGTCACGACAGCGCAGCGTCTGGTCGAAGATTACGCCGCGCTGCAGCAGCGCGGCGCCACCGCGCTCGGTGCGATCGACGATCAGATCATGGTGCTGGTGCGGCGCGCGATCGATGAGGACGTCAACCTGTTCGACCGCACGCGCCTGCAGGCCACCAGCGCTCGCGACTTGTTCGCCTCTCAGTTGCTGTCGCCGCGCACGCCCGGCGACGTCTACCGGGCGATTCTGCTCGATCGCCTGCCGACCTACGTCGGCCAGGACCAGGTCGGGGACCTTCCTTATCAGCTGGCCGCCGCACCGGTGCGCGCCAGCGGACGCGAGGGAATCGTCACGGTGCCGATGACCAACCGGCAGCAGCAGATCGAACAGCAGATCGACGAGCTCGATCGCCGGGTGCTGTCGGGATTCGTCCTCTTCAGCCTGCTCGGGGCGGCGCTCGGATACTGGATGGCCGAGCGGATCGCCGACCCCGTGAACCGGCTCACTCGCGCCACGCGCCGCATTGCCCGTGGCGATCTCGACGCGCGGGTCGCCGCCACGTCCTCCGACGAGTTGCGCCGCCTGGTGGAGGACTTCAACCAGATGGCGGCCGACCTCAAGCGGCAGCGCCGCGAGCTCGAGCGCACACAGCGTCTCGAAGCCTGGGCCGACATGGCGCGCCAGGTGGCCCACGACATCAAGAATCCGCTCACGCCGATTCAGCTCTCCGCCGAGCACGCCCAGCGCGTCAACACCGATCGCGGCCGCCCGCTGTCGCCGGTTCTGGACGAATGCGTTGCCGCGATCCTGTCGCAGGTCAAGTTGCTGCGCCAGATTTCGGCGGAATTCTCCAGCTTCGCATCGTCGCCAACGCCCCGGCCCGAGCCGACGTCGCTGCCGGCCCTGCTCGACGAAGTCGTCGAGCCATATCGCAGCGGGCTTTCACACCGAATCGCCATCGACGTGCAGGCGCCACCGGAACTGCCGCCGCTGATGATCGACCGCACGCTGTTCGCGCGCGCGCTGACCAACGTCATCGAGAACGCGCTGCACGCGATGCCCGGATCGGGCCGGCTCGCGATCTCGGCACGGCTGACCCCGGTTCCCTCTCCACCGCCCGCCATGGTCGTGGTGGTCGAGGTCGCTGACAGCGGCGGCGGGATGGATCAGGACGCGTTGAACAAGATCTTCGAGCCGTACTTCTCGACCAAGGCCACCGGCACCGGGCTGGGATTGACGATCGCGAAGCGCAACATCGAGCTGAATGGTGGAACGATCGCTGTCACCAGCCAGCGCGGCGTCGGCACGACGGTGATGATGACATTGCCCGCGCCTGCCTGAGCCGAGGCGCCCAAGGCCGTGCCAGCCTATCTTCCAGTTCGGCCTCCCAACCCGAAGGCTATCGTCCGTCGACCGAGAACGCCAGCAGCACGTTCCCCGGCATGCCGCCCCATTGGCCGTAGCCTGAGGTGGTCAGGACCATCCCGTCCGCAATCGCGGCGCCGCCGACATCGATCGATCCGCCGCGCGCCTTGACGCCGTTCACGGTCTCGAAGTCGTGCGCGGTGTCGAAGTCCCACAACACATGCCCGTCGCTCGTCGCAAAGGCACGAAAGTGGCCATCGATCGATCCGCCGAAGACCGCGCCGGGAATCGCCGCGGCCGGCGCCGACAACGCCGGGCTGCACGAGGGCCGGTCGCCGCAGCCGTTGGGCCGCGACCACCACGCTTGCGTGCCGTCGGCCAGCCGGATCGCGAACAGGCCGCCGCCGACCTCGGGGTTCAACCCGCCGCGTCCGCGCTGCGCCGCGTCCTTGAACGTGATGTCGGACAGCGGCACGTACATATTCTGCCCATCGCTGGCCGATCCCCATTCGATTCCGCCAAGCTCGCCGCCGCGCCCGACCGTGGTGCTCCACAGTTTCCGGCCGCCGTCATCCGGATCAAATCCGTGCACCACGCCGGACTTCTGCCCGGCCACGATGAGCCGCTTGCCTCCGGCGAGTGTGACCAGAATCGGCGATTGCCCGAAATCGTGATCCGGCCCTCTCTGCTCGGGACAGTTGGTGGTGTCCACGGTCCCGCAGGCCATGTTGTAGGCATCGCCAGCCGTGACCTGCGTCGCCCATTTGATGGCGCCGGTGTCGATGTCGAGCGCAACGACCGCGTCGGTCATCGGCGCCGCCGGCAGCGAGTAGCTGTCGCCGGTCGCCACGTATAGTGACCCTGTCTTCGCATCGACGGTCGGCGCGGACCAGACGGCGGCGCCCGACGGCCCCCACAATTGAGTTCCTCTGGCATTCCTGGCGCGCGGCGTCGCAGCGTCGCTGATCATGTAGGTGTGCCAGATCTGGTCGCCAGTCGCGGGATCGATCGCTACCACGCTGCCGCGAAACGTGCAGCAGCCGTACGACGGCTGGCCACCGATGCCCTCCTCGCCCGACGAGAGCGGCACGTAGAGACGCCCGTCGTAGAGCACCGGCGATCCGGTGATCCGCGCCGATCGGTGTTCTTCGAGCCGCTTCTTCCAGCGGAGGTCGCCGGTCACCGCGTCGACGCTGTACAGCGTTGCCCTCAGATCGCCAAAGTACGCGGTCGCGTGCGCGGCCGCAGCGCTCCCATCGCCGACCGTGATGGCCCCGCGCACGCCACCGTCCGCCTTGAACGTCCAGTGCACGCAGCCATCCTTCAGCCCGAGCGCAAACACCCGTCCCGATCCGCTGCCCACGAAGACGCGGTCGCCGACGATGGTGGGGTTTGCGGCGGCGGCGTTCTCGCCCTCGAAGCCGAACGCCCATTTCAACTTCAGCGACTCCACCTGCGTCGAGGAAAACCCAGGCTGAGGCTGAAACCGATCGTTGGCGGGCGTGACGCCCCAGGCGCGCCAGTCGGACGGGCTGCCGCGAACACTGCCCTCTTCCTCGCAACGCGGGCCGGTGATCGGGGCCGCGGCGCCAGCGGCCGCCAGGGCGCGCGAGGTCGAGAGGTAGAAGGCGATCGCGCGGCGCTGATCGCCGGTCAGCGTCTCCCCCTGCACCCGCATCGTACCGCTCTCGAGCGCGCCGACGATGCGCTCAGGCGCGAGTGCGGCAATGACGTCACGACCGGGCGCGCGCGCCACCTGGCCGTCCTCGTGACACGAGGCGCAGCGTTGGGTATAGAGCGCCGCCCCGTCCTGCGCCAGCGCCGGCGCTGCCGCCAGCATCGACACCCACGCACCGCCGGCAACCAGGACACGCATCAGCACAGCCTCCGATTGGTCATCGAGATTGCGGACGAGAGGTCGATGTCAGCCAGCCGCTTCAGGAACCCGCGGCAGACTACCCGGCGGCGCTGTCGCGGCGTGCTGCGTCCGGTGCCTGCGCTTCGGGCGCGGGCAAGGCGGGACGAGGTTTGAACCGGGAGATGGCCAGGCCGATGAAACCGGAGGCGAGGTAGCTGTAGGCAATCGCGACCAGCGTCCACTGCGGATGCGTCGCAATCGCGACGATACCGGCGGCCAGGAAGATCAGAACCGTGTATGGCCGGCGCGCCCGCGAGTCGAGGGTCTTGAAACTGCGGAACCTGATCGTGCTCACCATCAGCGCCGCCGGCACCAGCACCATCGCCAGCGCCGGGAGGGCCGCCCGATAGTCGTACAGCCCAACCGGATAGGCGAAAACCGTCGCGGCCGGAATCGCAGCGGCAGCGGGGCTCGGCATCCCCACGAAGTAGCGCTTGTCTCCGCCGCCGCCGCTTTGGATGTTGAAGCGCGCGAGCCGCATCGCCGCGGCCGCCACGAACATGAAGCCGGCCGCCCAGCCCAGCCGGCCGAGCGCCTGCAGACCCCACGAAAACGACAGGATGGCCGGCGCGATACCGAACGAGATGATGTCAGCCATCGAGTCGAACTCGACGCCGAACTCGCTGGTGGTGTTGGTCAGGCGCGCGATCCGCCCGTCGAGCATGTCGAGCACGACCGCGAAACCGATGAAGGGCGCCGCCGTCGCATACTCGCCTCGCATGGCGTATACGACGCACGCATAGCCGCAAAACATGTTGCCCATCGTCAGCAGGCTGGGCAGCAGGTAGACGCCGCGGCGAAGTCTGTGGCGGCGCGGATCCGTGGACCTCCGCAGAAACCGCAAGCCGCTCTTGTTCTGCTCGAGCATGTCGTTGGGGAACGGCGAAGCCGCCGTCATCCGGCGGCCTTCAGCGCTCACCCGTCAGTCTAGCACCGCGATGACCGTTTCGCCGCCCCGCACCAGCGTCCCGACCGCGGTTCGAATCGTCGCGCTGGACGGCAGGAAGACGTCCATGCGCGAGCCGAATTTCATGATGCCGAAGCGCTGCCCGGCGCGCACCTGCTCGCCGACCCGTGCGCGGCACACCACCCGTCGCGCCAGCACGCCGACCACCTGCCGCGCGACGACGGTCTGGCCGTTGCCGCGGTCAATCCACACTTCGCTGCGCTCGTTGACCGCGGCCGCTTCGTGACGATACGCGGGCAGAAACCTGCCGGGGGTGTAGCTGATGCGGGCGATCGTCCCCGACGCCGGAATGCGGTTGACGTGCACATCCATCGGCGAGAGGAAAATGCTGATCTGCTTCCATTCTCCAGGCGGCGCCACGCCGGGCTCCGATGCCCCGGCGAACGTCACGCGACCGTCCGCTGGGGACAACACGACATGCGCCTCGTCCGGCGACACGCGTTCGGGATCGCGAAAGAAGAAGGCGAAAAAGGCGCCGAGTGCGACCAACGGGAGCGCGAACGCCCAGCCGACGTAAATCGCCGCCACCATCGCGATCAGCCAGGCTCCGCCCACGAACGGCAGCCCGGCCCGATCGAATCGCATCATGCGGAGAATCCGGCGCAGCGGTGCGGCCGGCCGGTCCGCGTGACGTCCGACGGCTCAGCCGTGCGTACGATCCTGACGACGGCGTCGCATGATGTCTTCCATGCGATCTTTGAGTTGGAGCTTTTTCTTCTTGAGGGTGACTTCTTCAACTTGTTCGGGTTCCGAGAGGTAGTGCTTGGCGGTCAGTTCGTGCAGGCGATCTTCGAGTTGGTGGTGCTGGGCCGCGAGGTTGTGGAATTCCTCGTCGGTCTGCAGCAAATCAGCCTTCGCACCGAGCGGTTCTGCGTGCATAGCCCGCCTCCTTGGTCATGTGGGGCGAACGTACCATAAGCCCCCTGGCGTTTCAAGGTCAGCGATCGAGGGCCGCCAGGTCTTCCCGCCACAGCACCATGGCGTCCTCGACCGGTTTTGAATAGTAATTCCTGCGTACGCCCGCCACGGTGAAGCCGAAACGCTTGTACAGTTCGAACGCCGCACCGTTCGAGCGGCGTACCTCCAGCGTCGCGCGCCGCGCGCCGAGCTCGACGCCCTTCCTCAGGACGAAGGTGAGCAGGGTCGAGCCGATTCCCGTGCGCCGGTGAGGTGGCAACACGGCCAGGTTGTTGATGTGGAGCTCGTCGAGCACTCGCCAGAACGAGCAGAAGCCGACAGCCTGCCGCGCGGCATCACGCGCCAGGAAGCAATAGGACACGCCGGGATTCTGCAGCTCGGCGAGGTACATCGCGCGCGTCCACGGATTGGTGAACGCAGCCTCTTCCAACGCCAGCACGTCGCCGACGTCAGCGATCGTCAGCGGTTCGATGATCCATGCGTCCATTGAGATGCTTCAAGTCTCGCGTGACGGCTCGTGTGCCCGACCTAATCCGTCGTCTCTCAGCAGCTCCGCGTCCGACCGCCGGACGTAAAGTGGCCGCACCGCAGATGGTTCGAGCGCTGCCGCCGCACGATCGATCGCGAGCAGACCGATGGCGCCGGCGATCTCGGGTAGCGGCAGCAGCAGGTTCGACCGCGACTCGCGCCTGATCTCGGCTTCATAGAGAATCGCGCCATCGCCGACGAAGGCCGCTGACGAATCGCCGGTCACCGTCCGCCACCGCGCCAGCGTCGCCGCCGGAGTGCCGACAGTCGGGCCCTCGAGTTCCGTCAGGCGCGCGCTGCTGAACGGCCGAGCACCGGTTACCCGATAGAGGGCCGCGAACACATCGTGCCGACGCGCATCCATCCACGATGCGATCAGGTGCTGATCGGGAAGGTCAGGGCTGGCAGCGTGAGCGAGCGCCTCGAGCGCCGGCACGCCGACGATCCGCCGTCCGCTCACGTAGGCGAGTCCCTGCATGGTCGCGATGCCAATCCGCAGGCCCGTGAATGATCCCGGTCCGGATGCGACCGCGTAGAGATCGATCGCGCTCAAGGACCAGCGGTTGGCCGCCACCAGATCGAGGAGTTCGGCCGGCAGCCGCAGGGCGTGCGTACGCGCGCCGTCGCCGCCCCGCTGGTCGACGATGCGATCGTCCTCGACCAGTGCCGCGCTGCCGGCGCGCGTCGTCGTGTCGAGGGCCAGTACCCGCATCAACTCTCAGCCTTCCGCGCTCCGCCCCGGCTCGCGGCACCGGCGGAGGCCGAGCGTAGAGCTGAAAGCTTGTACACTGTTAAGCATATGTCAGCGACGGTGACACCCGCGATGCGTCAGTATCTCGACGCCAAGCAGCAGCATCGCGACGCCATCCTGCTGTTCCGGATGGGCGACTTCTACGAGATCTTCTACGAGGACGCGCTCGTCGCCGCCCGCGCGCTCGAGATCACACTGACCTCGCGTTCGAAGGATGCCAACGGCGGCGGCATCCCGATGTGCGGCGTCCCGTTTCATGCCGTCGACGGCTACATCACGCGCCTCGTCAAACGAGGCTTCCGCGTCGCCATCTGCGATCAGGTCGAGGATCCGCGCAAGGCCAAGGGCGTCGTCAAGCGCGAAGTCGTGCGGGTCGTTTCTCCCGGCACCTTGACCGACGCCAACTATCTCGACGCGCGCGAGCCGGCGTTTCTGATGGCGGTCTATCCAACGCCCGGTCCAAGGCCCGGCGCACGCGCGGGATCAAGAGAGCCCGGGCAATCCGTGCCCACGGCATCAGAGGCCGGTCTCATCGGCGTCGCGCTGCTCGACCTGTCCACGGGCGAGTTCAGCGCCGCGGAATATGCCGGCGCCGAGGGTCTGCAGGCGCTTGCCGACGAACTCGCCGTGCTGCGGCCGCGCGAGATCGTCGTCCCCTCGAGCGACGACGGCCGGCTGAGTGCGTCGATCGCGCCGGTCGCATCATCCGGGCTTCCGGTCACGCCCATCGACAGCTGGTCGTTCGAGCTCGGCGCGGCACGAACGACGCTGCAGGATCAGCTGCGCGCCGGAGGGCTCGAGGGATTCGGTCTGGATGGTCACCCCGCGGCGGTGGCCGCCGCCGGCGCGCTGGTGCACCACCTGCGCCACACGCAGAAGGTCGACCTCGCCCACGTGCGGTCGATTGCCTTCCGACAGCGCGCCGACGCGCTGCTGATCGACCCGACCACGCTCGAGCACCTCGAGATCCTCGAAGGCTCGGAGGGCGGGCGCGCCGGGTCGCTGCTCGACGAGCTCGACCGCACCGTCACTTCGATCGGCAGCCGACTGTTGCGGTCGTGGCTGCTGCGTCCCCTCGTGTCGCTCGACTCGATTCGTGATCGCCTCGACGCCGTCGAGGAACTGGCCTTCCGCAACACCGAGCGCGGCAAGTTCCGGGACACGGTCAAGTCCGTCCAGGATCTCGAGCGACTGGTGGCGCGCGCCGCCCTCGGCACCGCCGGACCGCGCGACCTGGTCGGCCTGAAACACTCGCTGGCGGTCATCCCCCGCCTGAGAACGGTCCTGGCCGGGCAGCAGGCGCCGCTCATCTGCTCGCTGATCGCCCAGCTCGACGATCTCACTGACGTGCGCGACTTGATCGAAGCGACGCTCGCCGACGAGGTGCCCGGCTTGACGCGCGACGGCGGCTTCGCCCGCGACGGCGTCGACGCCGAGCTCGACGAACTGCGCCGGATCAGCCGCTCGGGCAAACAGATCATCGCCGAGATGGAAGAGCGCGAGCGCGCCAGAACCGGCATCGGCTCGCTCAAGATTCGCTACAATCGCGTCTTCGGCTACTACATCGAAATCTCGAAATCACACCTGCATGCGGTGCCGCCCGACTACCATCGCAAGCAGACAATCGCGGGTGGCGAGCGCTACATCACGCCGGCGCTGAAGGAATACGAGCAGAAAGTCCTCGGCGCCGACGAGCGCATTCTCGAACGCGAGCTCGAGATCTTCGAGACGCTGAGAACCGCGGTCGCCGCCGAATCGCCGCGCATCCAGGCGACCGCGCGCGCGCTGGCCTCGCTCGACGTCCTTGCCGCGTTCGCCGAAGTCGCGGCGGTGAACAACTACATCAAGCCGCACGTGCACGACGGTGACGAGATGAACGTGGTCGAATCGCGGCATCCCGTCGTCGAGCGCCGTACCGCCCCGAGCGACCCGTTCGTGCCGAATGACGTCGTCTTGAACGCCGGCAGCTGTCAGCTGGTGATCCTCACCGGCCCCAACATGGGCGGCAAGTCGACCTACCTGCGGCAGACCGCGTTGCTCTGCGTCATGGCGCAGGCCGGTTCATTCGTACCGGCGCGCGAAGCCAAGATTCCCCTGGTCGACCGCATCTTTGCCCGGGTCGGCGCGTCGGACAACATCGCGCGCGGCCACTCCACGTTCATGGTCGAAATGCAGGAGACCGCGAACATCCTGCATACTGCGACCTCGCGCAGCCTTGTCATCCTCGACGAGATCGGACGCGGTACGGCCACCTTCGACGGCCTCAGCATCGCGTGGGCAGTGGCGGAGTTCCTGGCGACCAACGCGAGAATACGGCCGAAGACGCTGTTCGCGACGCATTATCACGAGTTGACCGATCTCGCCGACGCCACGCCCGGCGTCGTCAACTGTCACGTGTCGGCGCGCGAATGGAAGGACGACATCATCTTCCTGCGCAAGATCGTGCCGGGACGATCGGATCGCAGCTACGGCATTCAGGTCGCACGCCTGGCGGGGCTGCCTGCGACCGTGATCGCAAGAGCCCGCGAGATTCTCGGCGCCCTGGAACGCGACGAGTTGACGCGAGGCGGTCGCCCCTCGGTCAGCGGTACCCCGTCCGATCCGCAGCGCCAGCTCGCCCTGTTCCAGTCGCCCGCCGCCGACGATCCGCTGCGGCAGAAGATCGCCGGCATCGACGTCGACCACATGACGCCGATGGACGCGCTGGCGCTGCTGGCCGAGCTGAAGAACGGTTTGTGAGCGCAGGAGCCGCCGTCCGCCGGCGCGACGTGTTGACGTCGCTCGGTCAGCGCAAGGTCGCGGTGATGCTGATGCTGGGCTTTTCGTCGGGCCTGCCGTTCTTTCTCAGCGGCAACACCCTCGGCTACTGGCTGCGCGACGCCGGCACCACGCTGGCGGCGATTGGCTTTCTGTCGTGGGTCGGGCTCGCCTACTCGCTGAAGTTCCTGTGGGCGCCGGTGATCGACCGGGTCGACGCGCCGGTATTCGGCCGGCTCGGCCGACGCCGCGGCTGGATAATCGTGAGCCAGATCGCCGTCGCGTTCGGCTTGGCGACGCTCGCCGTCCTCGGACTCAGCGCCGGCCTCGCCGCGGTCGGTGTCTTCGCGCTCGTCGTCGCCTTCTCCTCGTCGACCCAGGACATCGTGGTGGACGCCTGGAGAATCGAGGCCGCCCGCGATGCCGACGAGCTCGGCCTGCTATCCTCCGCCTATCAACTGGGCTACCGCGGCGCCATTCTGATCACTGACGCCCTGATCCTGATCTCGGCCAACCACTTTGGCTGGCGGATTTCGTACGCGGCGATGGCGGCACTGATGGCGGTCGGCATGGCGGCCAGCCTGATGGCCGTCGAACCGATCCGCGCGATGCCCGGCCTTGCGTCGGCAGAACAGGCCGCTCCGCTCTGGAGCGGGCGCGGGTTTGTCGACGCCGTGATCGGACCATTCACGCAATTCTTCCGGGTCTACGGCTGGCTGGCGCTGCTGATGCTCGCCATGATCAGCTTCTACCAGCTTCCCGAATTCGTGATGGGACCAATGGCGAACCCGTTCTACCACGATCTCGGCTTGTCGAAAGATGCGGTGGGCGCCATCCGCGGGTCGATCGGCCTGGTGGCGACGCTGATCGGCATCGCCGCGGGCGGAATCAGCACGCTGCGTTTCGGATACCTGAGGACGCTGATCGGAGGCGTGATCATCAAGATGCTGGTCATCGCCAACTTCGCCACCCTCGCTCACACCGGGCCCGACCTGCGCGTGTTCGGCGCCGTGATGTTCGCCGATAATTTCGGGATCGGCTTCGCCGGTGTTGCGCTGGTCACCTACATGTCGAGCCTGACCAGCATCGGTTACACCGCCACCCAATACGCCCTCCTGAGCTCGGCCTACACCTACGTCGGCAAGTTCGCCAAGGGATTCTCGGGGGTCACGGTCGAACGCCTGGCGGTCAGCCGCCCGCTGCTGGACGCCTATGGGCTCTTCTTCATCGGCGCCGGTCTGCTCGGCGTTCCGGCGCTCATCCTGTGCAGCATCCTGTCGCGAGCCGTTCGCGCGTCCAGGCCGGCAGACACCGTCCCGCGATGATTCGGACGGCCACGGCCCGCGCACTGGCGGTGGCCGCTGTTCTGCTGGTGACTGCCGTGAGGCCCGGCACGGCCCGCGCCGCATCACTCTTCGACCCGGCGCTGCGCTTCCGGGTGCTGCCGACCGAGCATTTCGTCATTCATTTCCACCAGGGCGAGGAGCAGCTGGCGCAGCGCCTGGCGCGCATTGCCGAAGAGACGTGGCATGCGCTCGAGCGTCCGCTGGGGCTCGCACCGCCCCGCCGCACGCGGATCGTGCTGGCCGACCAGACCGAACTGTTCAACGGATATGCCACTCCGGTCCCCTTCAACACCGTAGTGTTGTACGCGGTGACACCGTCGGGATCCGGCGCGGACTTCGACGACTGGCTGCGTCTGATGTTCACCCACGAGTTCACCCACATCGTCCACCTCGATCGATCCGAAGGGTGGGCCCGGGTTGCCCGCGGCATCTTCGGACGCACGCCGTATGCCTTTCCCAATCTGTTCCTGCCGCCATGGCAAATCGAAGGGCTCGCCACTTACGAGGAAAGCAGGATCACCGGTGAGGGGCGTCTCCATGCCGGTGATTTCCGCGCCATCGTCGATCAGGCCGCGAAGGACGGACGCCTCGAACCGCTGGACCGCGTGAACGGGGGGCTGACCGACTGGCCCGGCGGGGTCGCGGCCTACGCGTACGGGGCCGGCTTTCATCAATATCTCGCCGACCGATTCGGCGCACCGACGCTGGCGGCGCTGGCCGATGCCACGGCGCATCGCGTTCCGTACCTGGCGGCGCCGGCCTTCACCCGGGTCTATGGTGAAACGCTCGGGAACCTGTGGCGCGACTATCACGTGAGCCTGATGACCGCTGCGGCTCGTCATCCTGTCGACCCGACGATCACGCGGCTAACGCACCAGGGGTTCTCGGTGAGCGGGCCGAGGTTCGACCGCCGCTCCTGCGCCGGCTGCCCGCCGGCGGTCGTGTACTCAGCGGTCAACCCGGACGGCTTCCCGGCGTTATACCGCGTCGGCCTGGACGCCGGAACGCCTCGCCGCCTGGCCACGCGGTACCTGGGATCGACCACCGGCATCGGCCGCGACGACATCTACTTCGATCAGCTGGAGCTGAACCGGAACGTCGGCCTCTACGGTGATCTCTATGCCTGGTCGCGCGCCGACGGCCATGTGCGTCGGCTCACGTGGGGCGCGCGGCTGCTCGATCCCGACGTGTCGGAAGATGGCAAGACGCTGGTCTGCGTCCGGAACCAGCCCGGCCACCGGGACCTCGTTCTCGTGCGCCTGGGACCAGGCGGCGCAGCTGTCGCTGCGGATCCGACAGACGCGATCGCCGCTCCGCCGCAGATCACGACGTTAGTCGCGGAGCCAGGCACGCAATTCGATGCCCCCAAATGGTCACCCGACGGCTCGACGATCGCAGTCGAACGCCACCGGCGTGGCGGCTGGCCTGAAATCGTGATCGTCGATGTCCGGACCGGTTCCACCCGGGTGCTGGCATCCGCAACAAGGACGCGATTCGTCACGCCGTCCTGGCGTCCTGATGGCGGGGCCATCGTCGCCGCCGCCGCGTCGGACGCTGGGACGTTCGACCTGTTCGAGTACTCGCTGGACGGCACGCACGGGCGCCAGCTGACGCAGACGTCAGGCGGCGCGCTGTGGCCCGAGGTGTCGCCGGACGGGCGGGTGATCGTGTTCGTCGGCTACACCACCGACGGGTTCGATCTCTTCTCGACGCCCTATCCGTCGGAGAGCGATCGTCCCTTTTCGGCCTTGTCGCAGCAATCTCACGCCGACGGCGACCCGCACGACGCAGCCCCCGCCCGCGACCCAGACCTGCCGATCCGCTCGTACGCTCCACTCGACACCTTGAAACCCACATCGTGGACGCCGATCGTCGACACCGACAGCGAGCAGACCCGTGTGGGCGCCAGCCTGAGCGGGGCCGACGTGCTCGGCTATCACGCCTATGCCGCGACCGCGACGTGGCTGCTGTCCGGCCCCGATGGCGTCACCAGGCCGTCGGCGGCAACGCCGGATTGGCAAGTCTATTACCTGTACGATCGCTGGCGGCCGACGCTCTATCTCTCGGCTACCAGTGACACGACCTTTTTCGCCGGCCCCGCCACCGACGCCGGCGCGCCGACCGGCGCGACGCGGCGCGAGCGCCAGATCGAAGCCGGCGTGCTCCTTCCGATCCGCCACACCCGCGTGCAGCACTCGGCGCGGCTGGCCGCGGTCCGGTCCGTCGCCGACTACACCACGGCAACCACAACGTTCTCGCGCGATCGCACGCCGCTCCGCGTGTCGTGGGAGACGACCACCGCGCGCAGCTATGGCTATTCGGTCAGCCGTGAGGACGGTATCGCAATTGGGAGTGCTGTGGAAATCGTTCGACGCGCGCTTGGCTCGTTCGCGGACGCGACCACGACCACCGGCGACGCCCGTGCGTTCCTGCCCGGCCTCGCCGCCCATCATGTCGTCGCCCTCAGGGTGGCGGGTGGGGCATCGATCGGCGATGCCACCGTGGGCCGCACTTTTCTTCTCGGCGGTGCGTCGCCAGGCGGCGGCGCTGCCGATCTCGGCAGCAGCGCCTTTGCGCTGCTGCGAGGCTTCAGCCCCAACACGTTTGCCGGCAGCCGCGTGGCCGTCGCGAACGCGGAATACCGCTGGCCGATAGCGCGCCCCCAGCGCGGCCACGGCACCTGGCCGCTGTTGCTCCATACGCTGCATGCGGCCATCTTCGCCGACGCCGGACACGCATGGACGCACGCCTTCGATCGACGGGCGCTCAAGTCGTCAGCTGGCGCGCAATTGTCCGCCGATGTCGTCGCCGGCTTCTCCGTACCGCTCACCGTCACCGTCGGCGCGGCGTGGGGTCACGATGGCAGCGGGCTGCTCAGCGATCGTGTTACCGCCTACCTGCGGGTCGGCAAAGGGTTCTAGATGTGATGTAATGTCCCGGCATGAAGAAGACGTCCCGCTTTCTGCAGACGCCAATCGAACCGTTTGCCGTCGAAGCGGGGCTGGCGGCGGATCAGATTCTCGCTCGCATGGAACGGATCTCGTTTCAGGGGCGCAACCTCGCCATCGCGCACCGCATCTGGCTGAAGATGCTGCAGGACGACGTCACGATCTTTCTCGGCATGGCCGGCGCGCTCTCCGCCGGCGGCCTGCGTCTGGTGGTCACGCAGCTGATCGCCAACCGCTACGTCGACTGCCTGGTCTCGACCGGCGCGAACCTGTATCACGATCTGCATGAAACACGAGGACAGCACCACTATCTCGGCTCGCCGCACGCCGACGATGCGGCACTGGCGGAAGAGCGAATCGATCGCGTCTACGACACCTACGCCAGCGAAGACGAGTTCTGCTCGAACGACGCCTGGATCGCCGACTTCGCCACCACCCTCGAAACCCGCTCCTACACGACGCGCGAATTCCTCTATCTGCTCGGCGGCCATCTGTGGAAGACGACGGGACGCGACGGTATCCTGACCGCTGCGTTTCGCGCCAACGTGCCGATTTTCTGTCCGGCGATCGCCGATTCATCGATCGGCATGGGACTGTCGCAGGCGCGCCAGACAAAAGCCGGCGCCGGCTACATCGACATCATCGGCGACATCGTCGAGTCGGCCAACCTGGTCATCCGGCGCCCGCGCACCGCATCGGTCGTGCTCGGCGGCGGCACGCCGAAGAACTTCATCAACCAGGCTTCCGTCCAGGCTGAGTTCTTCAGCGATCAGGTCGGGGGCCACCGCTACGCGCTGCAGATCGTGACCGATGTACCGCACTTCGGCGGCGCCTCGGGGTCGAGCCTCGAAGAAGCCCAGAGCTGGGGCAAGCTGGCCACCGATGCCGCCCGGGTCTCCGTCCAATGCGATGCGACCATCGCCCTGCCGCTGCTCGTGAGCGCGCTGGCCACCACCGCGCCTCCGCTGCTGGCGGTGAGAAGAATGCCCGCCTTCACGCTGGCCGGCCGCTTGATGACCGTCGACGGCCAGAGCGTGCCACACGAGCGTTTCGAAGAAGTGAAGGAACCGTCTGTCTGAGATGCCCGGCAACGACGCGTTCACCATCGGGCTGATTCAGGATTCCGCCGGCGGCGACCGCGCCGCCAACCTGGCACGTTCGGTGGGGCTCGTCCGCGAGGCCGCGCAACGCGGCGCACAAATCGTCTGCCTGAAGGAGCTGTTCAACGCGCCGTACTTCTGCAAGTCGCAGCAGTCCGACCGCTTCGATCTGGCCGAGCCGATCCCGGGACCGACCACGGCAGCCATGGCGCAACTGGCGCGCGAGCTCGCCGTCGTGCTGATCGTACCGATGTTCGAGCGCCAGGCGCCGGGCGTGTACCGCAACTCCGCCGTCATCATCGACGCCGACGGCGCGGTGCTCGGTGTGTATCGCAAAATGCACATTCCCGACGACCCGCTCTTTTTCGAAAAGTATTACTTCACTCCCGGTGAGACGCCTGGCTTCCAGGTCTGGAAGACGCGCTACGCCACGATCGGCGTGCTGATCTGCTGGGATCAGTGGTACCCGGAAGCGGCGCGGATCACGAGCCTGCTCGGCGCCCAGGTCCTCTTCTATCCGACCGCCATCGGCTGGCATCCCTCGGAGCAGGCCGAATGGGGCGAGCCGCAAGTGGATGCCTGGCGCACGATCCAGCGCTCGCACGCGATTGCCAATGGAGTGTACGTTGCGGCGCCCAATCGCATCGGCCACGAGGACGAGCCGGGCACTGACGGCTTGACCTTCTTCGGACGCTCATTCATCGCCGACCCCTTCGGGCGCTACCTCGCCGAGGCTGGGGGCGACGAAACCCTCCTCCTCGCGACCTGCGATCCTGCGCTGATCGAGACGACCCGGCGCAACTGGCCGTTCCTCAGAGATCGTCGTATCGACGCCTACGGCCCGATCCTTCAACGCTATCTCGGTTGATGAATCCCCCTTCATCGTCGAACCGCTGGCGCATGCCGGCGGAGTGGGAGTCGCACCGAGCCACCTGGATTGCGTGGCCGCATTTCGAACCGGACTGGCCGGGCAAGCTGGCACCGATACCCTGGGTCTCCGGCGAAATCGCGCGCGTGCTGGCCGAGTTCGAGGCGGTCGAGATCCTCTGCCACTCCGAGCCGGTCTATGAGAACGCGGGCGCCATTCTCGAAAGCCACGGCGTTCGCGCCGACCACGTCCGCCTGCATTTCGTACCCAACGACCGCGCCTGGCTGCGCGACAGCGCACCGACGGCCGTCGTCAACCCGTCAGGCGAGGTGACGCTGCTCAATTGGGCGTTCAACGCGTGGGCCAAGTACGCCAACTGGCGCCTGGACGCGCAGGTCGGACGCGCGGTCGCGGAGATCGCGCGGTTACCGCACATCGAGCCGACGCGCCCCGACAACGGCGCGCCGATGGTGCTCGAGGGAGGCGGCATCGAGACCAACGGCGCCGGGCTGCTGCTCGTGACCGAGGAGTGGCTGCTCAGCGGCGTCCAGGTTCGCAACCCTGGCCTGACGCGCGAAGGCTACGACGAGGCGTTCCGCACCTGGCTCGGCGCGCGCAAGACGATCTGGCTCGGCGAAGGCTGCGCGGGCGACGACACACACGGACACGTCGACGACATCGCGCGCTTCGTCGCCGCCGACACCGTCGTACTCGCGGTCGAAGAGGATCCGGCCGACGAGAACCACGCGCGATCGATGGACAATCTCCGCCGCCTGGAACTGGCCTGCCGCGACGTCGAGGTCGGCCCGCTGAAGATCGTACGCCTGCCCTTTCCGCGCCGCGTGGTGATGAACGGCGAGCGGCTGCCGGCCAGCTACGCCAACTTCTATATCGCCAACGGAGTGGTGCTGGTGCCCACGTTCAACGATCCCAACGATCGCAAGGCTATGAACATCGTGGCGGAACTGATGCCGCGTCACCAGATCGTCGGCATTCACGCGGTCGACCTGGTGTGGGGACTGGGCACGATCCATTGCCTCACGCAGCAGGAGCCGCGCGGGTCGATCGACCGGTAGCCGGACTGCCCTGCCGGATCTCCGTCACAGCGTCAGGTTTTCTTCAGCGAATCGATCTCTTTGCGCGCGTCGCCTGTGAACGGCGACTCGGGATACTCCTCGACGATCCGGTTGAAGGTCTGCTGCGCGTCGGCTTTCTTGCCCGCCTCGACATAGGTCCGCCCCAGCTGCATCAGGATGCCGTCGACCGGCAGAGGGCCATCCTTGCGCTGCGCGAGATCCTTGAAGCTGGTGATCGCCTCGTCGTACTGCCCGGCGCGGGCGTGCGCTTCGGCGAGCCCGAGACGAGCCATCTGGCCGTAGAAAGCGTCACCGGCCTGTTTGATGACCTCTTGGTAGGCGGCGATCGCACCGGGCGTGCTGCCGAGGGCCATCGAGGTCGCGCCTTCCTGATAACGCGCATAGATTCCCGCGTCGGTCGAGGGATAGGCGTCGGCCGCGACCTTGAACTTGGTCAGCGCCGCCTGCGACCGCTCACGCTCGGTCGGGAAGTACAAGCCGCCGGCGGGCGTGCCGGGCGCCGGCGGTGGACCGACGCGCGCATCCTGCACCGCCATCGCCTCGGCCAGCAGACTGTGCGCCTTCGATTCGACGTGCTGGTGCCAGGTGTAGTACCCGATCCCCAGCGCGCCGATGACGGCGACAACCGCGATCAGCGTCACCGTTTCGTTGCGGCGCGCCTCCACGGTGTCGCGCGCCTGCCGGGCCAATCGCCCGAGCTCGTTCTCTTTCAGATGACGCCGTTCTTTGGTCTTCATGAGTGCGGTGCTGATTGTACCTGATGAAGCTGACCACTGCACGGGGCCGCCGCCAGCCGCGCGCCGACGCTAAGATTCCCGCGTGAACACTGCGCCATTGCGGTCGGGAAACGTCACCACGACGACGTTGCTGCGCTCGCGTACGCTGAGGACATCATCGACCCCGCGCACGTTCCCCGCGACGACGAAGAAGCCGACGCGTTCGCCGGGCGCGGGCTGGCGCTGCATCGGACCCCAGTCCCCGCTGTAGCACCAGTCCCCGTGAATGGTGCCGAGCAGGCCGTTGTCACGGGCACCGGGATCGCCGACGTTGCCGCCCGAGGCATCGAGGCCGTACCAGAATTGAATGGGCGCGCTCACGTGCCACGCGCCGTCGACGTGCATGGCGATCCCGAGACAGAATTGAAGCGGCCCATCCCACCCGGAGGGGGTGACGTCGGGCCACCGCCCGTTGCCGTCCCGCTTGCTGAACTCGACGTGAACGCCGGTCGGGCGCAGCTCCAGCCGCGTGATTTCCGTCGTCGCCGGCCAGCCGGTGAACGCCGGTCCACGGTGCTGGACGGCCTGGGTGAAGTCGAAGGCGTCGCCGGACGCCAGGCCGGTCCCACTGCTGCTCGGCTGATCGAGTGGCGCCGGATGCGGCGTGCCGCCGCTGACGTAACCGCGCAGCCAGGGACACGCGGCCTGGAGCTGATCGTCGAGCGCGATGTAGTGTTGCGGATCGCCGCCCTGCCAGAACAGCTCGTAGGTATTGGTCTCGCCGCGAACTTCCTGCACGTCGCGGTAGAACGGATGACACCGTGTGAGCTCGTCGATGCAGCCCTGCAGTCCTTCCCAGATGTTCACCTCATAGATCACACCCTGGAAGTTCGGACAGCGCTGCTGAACGCTGCGCAGCCAGGCGCCGCCGTTGGTCTCGGTCGGCGCCACCTGTGACGCGGCATCGGGCTTGGGCGCGACGCGCGCATTCGGACCGGGCCGCTCGTAGTAGAGCAAGGCCGACGGGAAGGCGGCCGCCACCGCGTTGATCCGGCTGTCGGCCTCGTCGCTGTTGTCCCAGTCAGTCATCGCGACCAGAACCTGAGAGCCGTCGAAGCCAGGCGCCGGACGTGCGTCCGGAGCGACGCCGGCGCACACCGGGATCAGCCCGTTCGCCAGCAGCGCCGCGTGCGCGCGGTTGAGTCGATCGCCGTAGCTTGCGGCGAATGCCTCGTCCACGGGGTAGAGCCCGTGATATCCCCCACCCACCTCCAGTACGGCGACATGCAGAAACCAGTGCGTCGCTCCAAATCGCTTGGCCTGGGCGAACAAGCGGGGCCACAGCGCCTCGGGATAGTTCGGCAGCGTCGTCGTCCACATCCATTGACCGCCGGCAATCCCGCGCGGTGTCACGCCGGTGTCGCTGCGATTGCGAATTCGCAGCGTGGCGTCATAGCCGCTCGCGTCGAAATGAGGCTGGAGATCAGGAGTGTCGCCGATGAACAGCATCAGGTTGGTCTGGATGTCGACCAGCTGCGCTCTGCCAGGAGTCGCCGGAAGGCGACCCGCTCCTCCAGGCAACGGTGTGGCCGCCGGCGGCGCACCCGGCAGCGAGACATCGGTCAACGGCACCGCTGTCAAGGGTACTGCCGGCAACGGCACCGCTGGCCCTGGATCGGAGACGGGCGTGCCGGCGCCCACCAGGTGAAATCGCGATCCCCGCTTGGCGCCAGTCGCATCGATTACCGGGCGGTCCAGATCGGTCCGGACTTTCAAATAGTGCACGCCGTCGGCGCACAGTAACGCCGTGGTGCCACGCGCCGTCTTCAAGGTGAATCGCTGCCATGGGCCGTTGACGTCACGGTCCGTGCTGATCGCTCCGCCGCCGCCGCCTTCGGCGGTCACGAACCACGTCCCCAGCTGCAGGGAAACGGTGTGATCGTCGTTCGTCACCAGCGTGAACTCCTGCCAGGCGGAGCCGAGCCTGGCCAGGTCGGCGTCAGTGCGGTCGGCCACGAGCGCATCGGAACGCGCCGGACCGCGCGATGGATCTCCGTTGATGCCGCCGCCGAGCTCGGCGGTTACCCAACGACCGTTGCCTGATCGCATGCGCATAGGATTCACCGCCACGTTCAAGGCCAGCGACGACGCTCCCGGGGGTCCAGGACGCGTGATGATCCCGACAATCCTCACCGACGTCAAGTCAGGAGTGCCCGGCGCCATCGGCGATCCGCGCACGCCGACCAGGCGGAGCGCGCGCGCATGCCGGTGCGAGCACCTGGCGGGAAACGAGCCGCCGCTGCTTACCTTCCTCCGAACATCTTGACTGTTAGTGTTTCGTTCGCCCTGACCGTGTCACGTCCGACATCGAGTCGGATTGGATAGGTCACACGGCGAATGTTCTTACACTCTTGTCGGATTCACGTCGAGAAAACCCGATAAATGGTCCGAGGACGTGGACCTGAGGGGAAACGACCGTCCACGGCCCCGGCCCACTCTGTTCAGGCCTTACACCACGCCAGGAGCGCCGCGCACGAACAGGCAGCCCGCACCACCCCACTCTCGGCGCTTCCAGCCGCAACGAGTTGCCCGATTGCCGCGCATCGAAATGGGGCCGCGTCTGTGTTGCCCCTCCCCCGTTTCCGGGTCACGCGTCAGTGTCGCTGTATAGAGCTCAGTCGCCCGCCTGCCCTATACTTGGAGTCATGCGGATCTGGCTCGATCTGCCGGACGGTCTCGTCGAGCAACTCGCTCAGAAGGGTCAGGATCTGTCGCGGTCTGCGCTGGAGGCGCTGGCGGTCGACGCGTATCGTATGAACCGGATGACCAGTCGCCAGCTGTGTCAGCTGCTCGAGATCCCTTCGCGTTACGAGCTGGACGGCTTCCTGAAGCATCATGGCGTGCCGCTGGAGTACACGTTCGGGGACTTCGAAGGTGAGGGCGCGACCAGCGCCCGCCTCTGGGAAAAGCGTCAGGACGAACTCGCGGCCGAGCGCGATCGTTGAACGACGACCAGCGTGATTGTCGTCGCTGACGCAAGCCCAATCCGCTACCTGATTCTGATCGCGACGAACGAACTTCCGCGCCAGCGGGCAACTCATGGAACGGCTGCTGAAGCACTCCGCACACGCATCAGAAGAGTGAACGTCATCGCATCGCCACGCCGATAACCTCAAGCGGGGCGAAGAGACCCGCAGGGCCCGCGTTCGGGCAACCGATTGTTAATCCTTTGTCATCCGAACGTTGGCCGTTGAGCAAGGCCGTTGAAAGTGGCGCGCCCGGCCGGAATTGAACCGGCGGCCCCCCGCTTAGGAGGCGGGTGCTCTATCCGCTGAGCTACGGGCGCGCGGAGGCTGCACGCACAGTGTAGCGTGCCTCAGTCGATCCGCGCCCATCGGTGTCAGCGCGGCCGCGTTGTCGCGTTCCGGCAGCGCAACCAGTCCCACGCGAAGGCGCCGGGCGGCCGGCGCACGTCAATCGGCTAGACTGCGCCGATGTCCCCTCGGATCCGCACGCTGCTGCTGGCCGCCGTGGCGATCGCCATGGCGGTCCTGTACACCGCGCGCCTCAATCAGGTGCCCAGTTTCCTGAGCAGCGACGAAACCGCGTTTGCGTTGCAGGCCCACGCGATTGCCACCACCGCGCACGACACCAACGGCCGCCTGCTGCCGCTCTACTTCCAGATGATGCAGAACGTCTGGTTTCACCCCGCACTGGTGTATTTGATGGCGCCGCTCCTCATCGTGCTGCGGCCGCTGCCCTGGGTCGTCAGATCGCCGGTTGCCATTGTCGCGCTCTGTAACATCCTGCTGGTCTTCGTCGTGGCGCGCCGCCTCGGCGCATCTGACGCCGCCGCGATCGGCGCGTCGGTGATCCTCGGTCTGACACCCGCGCACCTTCTGCATGGGCGGTTTGCCTGCGACTATCTGCTCCCGGTGCCCTGCGTCCTGGTGTGGTTCATCCTTCTCATCGACGCCAATAAATCTTCCGGCTCCTGGCGCTACTTCGCGGCCGGTGGCGTCCTGGGCCTGGGGCTGTCTACCTACATTGCGGCTGTCGTCATGATGCCGGTGTGTCTGGGCCTCACCTATCTCACGCTGCTCTTGAGCGGTGAGCGCCGGGTGCGACCGTATGCGGCGGTGACCGCCGGCTTCATCCTGTTGGTCTTGCCGCTGGCGAGCTACCTGCTCGCCGTGCCCGAGGTGTATGCCGGATTCACCGAACGGTACGGCGGGGCCAACCTCGACGTGGTTCACCATCCGGGTGGCCTGTTTTACCTTCCCGTCATGGCGCAGCGGTGGGCCACTTATCGCAGCTTCTTCGAGCCCTCGTTCCTGTTCGATCGCGCCGAGACTCACGTCATGAGCTCCACCTACACGACTGGCGTCTTCCTGAAGGCGATGAAAGTCCTGATTCCGATCGGCGTCTATCACATCCTGGTCAACCGCCGCACCCGATTCACGCTGCTGCTGCTCGCGACGTTTCTCGCGGCGCCCATCGCGGCCAGCCTGATTCCCGAGCCGCACGCCATCGATCGCGCACTCCTGCTGTTGCCGACGGCCGCGCTCATCGCAGCGTTCGGCGTGGACTGGCTGCTGGTCACGCGTGTGTCGTTGGTCACCTGGACAACGCGAGCGGCCTGCGCCGCCCTCTTCGTGTGGATGGCGGTGCAGTTCGACGGTTTCTATCGCGACTACATGACCGACTACCCGATTCGCGCCTCTTCATGGTTCGACGGCAATCATCCCGGCGCCTTCGAGCCGCTCGTTCGCCAGCACCCCCGCGACGACCGCAGACTGATCTATCTCAGTAGCGGGCTGCCGCGAATCAGAGAGCACTGGGAAGCTGTATCTACTCGGCCACGGGCGAAAAGATCTGCTCGGCCGAACCGTCTTTTTCACCCAGGACTTCGGACTCGGCGGCGTCGCGCCTGGCAGCCTGCTCCTCACCGGCACCGACGACCCGGTCGAGCGTGCCTTTATGAAGATGGACGCGGTGCGGGTGGTCACTCGCATCACCGAACCGGATGGCGCGCCCGCCTTCACCATATTCGAACGAACGCCGGTTCTGTCGTTCTATCCCTTCGACGGAACCTATTCGGCTCAAGTCAGCCTCACGTGCGCGGCCGGCAATTCGCACCACGACTGTGCACGTCTGCCGACCACGGCGGCGTGCCCGTCGATGGAGACACTGACGGTGGCCAACAACCTGGTCTTCGATCGGTGCGGATATCTGATTCAGACCGCGATTACCGACGAAGGGCTTTTCGCCGGTACCTCGACCAGTCAGGGCCTTCACGTCACCGGCCGGTTTGCGACGACCGGGACGTTTCGGTTGTCCGGGAGCGGCGAGTCTGAGGGCAGCCAATACCAGCTGACGTTCGTCGTCACGAAGCGTGAGTGACCAGCGCAGGCGCCGCCTGCCGGTCGAACCGATCGAACCGAACGCTACACCTGTTTCTCGAACCAGGCGACGTCCCGATACTGCCCGAACTTGCGTCCAACCTCCGAAAACACCCCGACCTGTCGGAATCCGAAGCGAAGGTGCAACGCGACTGACGCCGGATTGGGCTGGCTGATCCCCGCCACGATGCGGTGCACATCTTCCTGTGCGATCGCCTCGAACAATGCTGAGTACAGAAAGCTGCCGATGCCCCGGCCGACGGCATCCGGGCGGCAGTAGACCGTGGATTCCACGGTCGTATCGTACGCGGCCTTTGGCCGCCATCGGCTGGTAGTCGCATAGCCGAGCAGCGCTTCGTCCTCATCGGCAGCCACGAGCAGACGGTAGCGCCCGGAGCCTGCATGATCGTCAAACCAGGCCCGGCGATCGTCAGGCGCCAACGGCGCCAGATCGAAGGTGATGGAGCTCTCGGTGATGTAGCGGTTGTAGATGGCGGTCAGCTCGGGAAGGTCTCCCGGCGACGCTGATCGGATGCTCACCGGCATGCTGGCGCCAGCATACTGCACGAGGCCAGCGCTGCAGCGATTGTGCGCACCAGCGTAGCGCAACGGCTTCGGCCACACGACCGACTACCCGGCGATGGTTCCGCTCGGTCAACCTTTCGCGCGACGAACAACGACGGTCGACGTCAGCTGGCGGCAACCAGGCGCAGCGACGCGGCTGCCGCCTTGTCGCCGAGTTTTCTCGCCTCCGTCGTCGCCGACGAGGCCATGTGCAACGCCACCGCGATGTGTGGCGCCACCATCTGGATCAGACGACTGCAGTCGCCCGAAAACGCGCTCGCCGACGGCGCGTACAGGCTCAGGACGCCGACGAGCGACTCGCCCATCAGCAGCGGCACGCTCATGCAGGTCTGGAGTGACGAGGCCTCCGCAATCGAACCGAGATCCAGCGCCGCCTCCGAGTTGACGATGGATTGATGATTGGCGGCAACCCAGCCGGTGAGCCGCTCCCCGACGGTCATGGTGACACCGCGCAGCGACGCCGCTGCCGGACCGAAGCTGTCCGCGACCACCAGACGATCGCGCGCCACGTCAGGCACATACCAGGCGCCGCTCGCACCCGGCACGACGTCGGCGAGCAGTCGTGAGCCGAGCGCGAACACGTCCGCCACGCCGGCATCGCCCGACGCGACTCGCGACAGGCTGACGAACGCGAGCAGGCTGCTCGGCACATTGCCGGCCGGCTCGGCCGGCAGCTCGTGCGCCGCGGTGTCGTCCTGCCGCGACTGGGTGACCCGCTGCATCACCTCGCGATGCTCCGGCGCGTCGACCACCACGTTGATGTCGCGATACACGCGGACGAAGGTGTCGACCACCTCGGGGTCGTACATCTTGCCCTGGCGCTCGCGAAGGATCGCGATCGCTTCGGCATCAGTCATCTTGCGCCGGTACGGGCGGTCCGACGTGAGCGCGTCGAAGCAGTCGACCACCGAGAGAATCCTGGCGCCGATGGGAATGTCGGTGCCGCTGAGGCCGCGCGGGTAGCCGCCGCCGTCCCAGCTCTCGTGGTGAGCGCGGACGATCGGCACGACGGGGTAGGGAAACTCGACGAGCGAGAGGATGTCCGCTCCGATGTCGACGTGCTGCTTCATCTTCTCGAACTCGGACTCGGTCAACTTGCCCGGCTTGTTGAGGATGCGTTCCGGCACCGCCAGCTTGCCGGTGTCGTGCAGCAGCGCGGCCGCTTCGATCGCCTTGAGCGTGATCTCGTCGGTGACGCTCAGTGCGCGAGCCAGGCCAACCGCATAGGCTTGAACCCGCCGTACGTGGCTGTGGGTCACGTCGTCCTTGGCGTCAATCGCCATCGCGAGCGTTTCGACGGTGGAGAGATAGAGTCGATCCAGATCGCCGAGGTGCCGGCGGGCGTCGTCGAGCCGGCCGAAGGACGCCTGTAGGGTGAGGTGGAAGACGGCGAGAAGCGGCAGCACCATTGCTGCCGCCGCCAGGCTCTCCTGCTGCAGGAGCAGGACCAGACAAAAGGCGACCGAAGCGGCGCCGAGATAGCCGACCCACAGCCAGCGAAAATTCTGCTTCCAGATCTCCAGCGGCGACTGGCGCGAGTCGAGGCCCACCGCGATTGCCGTGAGGCCGGAGTTGAGCGCGAAGTAGACGCCGGTCAATGCCAGCAGCGGTCCGACCAGCGGCGTGATGGCGGCATGACCGACCGCCAGCGGTCCGACGCCGGCGAGAGCGAAGAACGCGTTGGCGCTGTACCACATCGACAGCGACAGCGCCGCCGCGTTGAAGGCGGTCTGGCGAATCGGCCGCCGCCGCCGCAGCGAATAGACGAGTGAATGCGCCGCGACCGCGAGCGTCGCGACGCCGGGTCCGAACAGCAGCGCCGCGGCGATGCTGAAGGTGTCATCGATGCCGACCGTGGCCGACACCGACTTGACGCTGAGCCTGAACCAGCCGGACAACAACGCCAGCCCCGCCACCGTCAGCCATGCGAGGGGATGCGGCGTGCGCGCCGCGACCAGCAGCGCCTGGACGAGGACGAGCGAGCCCATCGCGACCACCACCTGCAGATACAGGCGAATCGCAGGCGACAGCGGGGCGGCGCTCGTTGCCGGCTTGCTCATGCTATTTCGGATCCGCCGCCATGACGGAATCGCCCCACATGATCGACGTGCCATCGGTCATGTACGAATCGCCCCACATGATCGACTGCCCCTGTGGATCGTAGATGGCGTCGCCCCACATGATCGACTGGCCGCCGGTCCAGCCGGCGACCTCGCCGTAGAGAAGCCACTTCGGCACGACCGAGGCCAGCGGATTGTTGAGGCCGAGCAGGTTCAGATCGCCGATGTTCAGCAGCGCGGCATTGAGCCACGCCAGCGGCGCCTGCAGAATCGACAGGAGGCGGATCCCCTTGCCGGCATACAGCCGCGACGCCATCGTGCCGGTGTCCCAGAAGATCGCGCCGGAGGACGGGCTCAACAAGCCGGCGATCAGATTCGACGGGATCAATCCGAGCAGTGTCGTGGTCAGCTTGCGCGACGCCATGAAGTTGACGCTGCCGGCGCCGGCTCCCATGAAGCCTGCGTCGGGCATGTAGGACGCACCGGCCTGCAGCGCCATCTTGACCTGCGACGGTCCCATGCGGGGACTGCCCTCCAGCAGGAGCGCCACGCCACCGCTGACCATCGGCGCCGACATGCTCGTTCCGCTCAGCTGCATGTAGCTGTTCGGTCCGCTGCCCGCGCGGTGGAGATATGAGTACGCCCTCGGAATGTACGAGCCGCTCGCCTCGAGCGACACAATCTTGTTTCCCGGCGCCGCCACATCCGGCTTGACCGCACCGTCGAAGCGGGTCGGACCGTGCGAACTGTAGGTGGTCAGCGTGTCATCGCTGCGCTTGGCCGTCCCCCAGGTGTTGATCGACCCGACCGTGATCGCCCACGGCGAATTGCCGGGCGAGTTGATGCCGCCGAGAATCCGCGCTCCGTTGGCGGCAAGGCCGTCGTTGCCGGCCGCCGCGACCACCACGATGCCGGCCTGGACGGCGCTCGCCACGACCTCGCAGAGCGGATCGGTGGCCGCCGGCTCCATCACGGGATGCCCGAGCGACAGATTGATGATCCGGATGTTGTAGCGCGTGCGGTTGGCAATCGCCCACTGGATGCCCGCGATCACGTCGCTCGTGCGGCCGACGCCATCAGCGCCGAGCACTCGCACGTTCACCAGCTGAACGCCCGGGGCAACGCCGCCGTTGAAGAGACCGGTGACCGACCGCGACGCGGTCGCGTTGCCGGCGATGATGCCGGCCACGTGCGTGCCGTGACCGAAGGCGTCGAGCACCGACGCATCGCCGGTAATCAGGCTGACGTTGGCGACCACCTTGTTGGTGAGAGCTGGATGCGGCGAAATTCCGGAATCGACGATTGCCACACCGATGCCCTGGCCGGTGACGCCGGGAATGGCGCCGATCCCGAGCAGCCCGCCGGCTACGCCGGCGCGGACCTGGTCGGCAGCGGTGGCTTGATTCGACACCGACATGCCGACCTTGACCAGCGGGTCGCCGGAGAGATGATCAAATGCCGCATCGCTGGCAATGTCGTCGACCTCGGCGCTGTTGGCGGAGATGACAGCGCCCCCCTCGAGCGTGCGGAGAATTTGGACGTGATGCCTGGTGGTCAACGACGCCAGCGCCGCGGCGTTGCCGTGGACGATGACGCGCGTGCGGGCGGAGGTATGTCGGGCGACGTGCCCCAACAGATCGTCGGAAAGGTGCGCCCGTTTTTCCTCGCCCGCTCCCCGAATACCGAGCGCGGAGGTCGCAACGATGATTAGAACAAGTGCTGTCTGTTTAATTGTCATAATATGACATTGACGGTCTTTAAGGTCGTTCATTTATGGTGTCAGCAACTGTGCGGCCACGTCAGGCTTGAGCACACAAACCGTGGAGGAACTGTTAGTTAACTGCGTGTGCGCCATGTCGCTCCGGCTGACACACGTGTGCAAACGGAACACGGCGACACACACAGATGCGCCACGATCAGTACAAATTGCTGTAATTACAGTCGATTAGCGAAAACTGTTTTACTGTGGTACGTGAAGGTCGATTCTTGTACGCGGATCGACGCGCGTCAGGACCGGTGGTCGGCTTCGATCAGGGCTTGAAGCGCCTTGGCCGTCCGCACATATTCCGCGTAGCGCCGCTGGTAGAGATCGAGTTTTTCGCGTTCAATCGCGTCCAGCCGCGCCCTGACGACTGCCGTGGCCATGCCCTCACCTGCCGTCGGGTCGTGCGCCGCGACCGCCGTTTTCAGTTTGTATTCGGTGTCGTGCGCGAGTTCCCACGCGAGCCAGTCGGCGGTCCATCGAGCATGGGCGGCCTCGAGGCGTTCGGGTGGGAATGGAAACCGTCCGCCGGTGGCGCGATCCAGGCTGGCGAATTCGTCCGGGAAGAGGCGTCGCGCAGCGTTCGCAATCGGGTGCCAGTTCAGGACGGTTCGAGGGTCTTCCTGTGCGATGGTCAGTGCCGGCGCGAACAGCGTCAGCAGCGTGGCCACGCGGTCGCTCGTCGATTCACGTCGCGACGCGCTCATGGCGCTGCCGACAAACCAAGCCGCCCCCGCGATGGCGCCTGCGACGAGCGCGGCTGACAGCAGGATCACGTGGCGGGGAGCTTCACAGGTGCCGGGCCGCGGTCATTCAATATTGCAGCGAGGCGTGAACGTTCTCGCCTGAAAGCCTGGCGCGGCCGTTGAGCGCGACCAGTTCGATGAGAAACGCCAGCGCGTGTACAGTGCCGCCGATTCTTCTGACCAGGCCAGCCGCCGCCTGCGCGGTTCCGCCGGTGGCGAGCAAGTCGTCGACGATCAGGACGCGCTGCCCTTTCCCGATCGCGTCCTCGTGGATCTCCAGCGTGTCGGTGCCGTACTCGAGTGCATAGCTCTCGCGGACGCACGCCGACGGCAACTTGCCCGGCTTCCGCACCGGCGCGAAGCCGGCGCCGAGGCGATCGGCCACCGGCGCGCCGAAGATGAACCCTCGGCTCTCGATGGCGACGACCATGTCGATGTTCTGATCCCTGAATGGGAGAACCAGGGAATCGATCGCCGCGTGCAGTCCCTCCGGATCCTGCAGCAGGGTGGTGATGTCGTAGAACAGAATGCCGGCTTTCGGAAAGTCGGGCACGTGGCGAATCCGCGTCTTGAGGTCGGTCATGGTCATTTGACGACAAATCCGGTCTCTCTCGCATCCGGCACGATGTGCTCGATTTCCAGCCCCTCGACGCGCGCACCCGGCGGCCCGTGACGCAGCGCCAGCTCGAATCGATCGATCGCGTCAGCCTCCCCTTCGGCCGACGCCTCGACGCGGCCATCGGGCAGGTTGCGCACCCAGCCGTGCAGGCCGCCGCGAGACGCCCTCTCCTGCGCGAAATAGCGGAAGCCCACTCCCTGGACGCGACCGGTTACCAGATATCGGCGCGCGACACGCACGAATCGCGATGATAGCAGAAGCCGAACACGGGCCTTCGGGCGCCGGCGCCGGCGAGCCGTGCCGCGATTTGTCAGCGCCGATTGACAACCGCTGTCACATCGCTGCGCACTGCCGTGACGCCGCGTGCAACTCGCTGCGGCATCGATCTTGGTCTCTTGGGATTCGTGCTGACGCTGTTCTCCAGGGGCGCTGCTATTCCAGGGTCAAGCCCCGCGAGCGCGTCGCCCACGGCCTGCCCGCAGCGGGGAAACTACGCCAGTCGCTCGAAGTTGTGCACCGGCGCCACTGCGAGCATCTTCTGCGCGGCGGACGCGCGCTGCAGCACGAGAATCGCATGCTGCCACACCAGCTCGGCGAACTTGACGAGCAGTTCGGCAGGAACGGAGCCGAACTCGAGCTGGTCCGAATCGTCGGCATAGACCACGGCGACCGGCGCCTCACCGGAGATGAGGGGCAGCGCAACCGCGCAGGCCGGCGTGCCGCCAAACGGTACGGTGCACGGCTCATCACTGCTTCCGCTGATGAAGGTCTGCGTGCGTTTGCTGTTCACGGCGCGCGTCATCAGGGAGTCGACGGTGGTGGGGATCACGATCTTGGCGACGTCGCCTTCGAATTCGAAGCCGACATGGCTGACGCATTCAAGCCGGCCGCCGCGGACGCGGAACAGTGCGACGCGCGAAAACTCGCGTCCGAGCCCTGACACCACGTTGGTCAATACGGCGCTGGGCGTCGATGCGCTAGCGAGCGAGCCGAATACCGACAGCAGCTCGTCAAGCGGCAGCACCGTGCGCGCCACCGCCTGCTGCTTGAGCGTGCTGACATGTTCGTCGCGCAGTTCCTCGAGGGCGACATCGAACTGTCTCGTGAGCCGCTCGGCTTCGGCCTGGGCGGCCTCGAGCGCAGTCCGCGCGTCAACCAGCTCTTGCGCCGCTGCATCGCGCGCGGCTCGCGCTTCGATCAGCTCCTGTTCTTCCGCATCGCGCGCGGCGAGGCTGTGCTGACGGTCCACTTCGAGACGACGCAGCTCGGTGCGAGCCGCGTCGAGCGCGGCGCGCGCTGCCGACAACTCATGATCCGCCGCGGCGCTGGCAGCCGTCAGCTCGAGGTGGTGCTCTCCTTCAACCCGCTGGCTCTCGGCCTTGGCGGCGTCGAGAGCTTTTCGCACACTCGCCAGCTCCTGAGCGGCCGACAGGTTGACTGCCTCGAGGCTGCGGTGGTGCTCGGTCTCCAGACGCCCGGCCTCCGCCAGGGCCGCGTCGAGGGCCGCCTGGGCTGACTGCAACTCGCGTTTGGCAGAGGCCTTCGCCGCGGCCAGGATTCGCTGGTGCTCGGTCTCCAGGCGATGCGCGTGGGTCTCGGCCGCCTTCTGCGCGGCCTGCGCGGCCTGCAGCTTTTCCGCCGCCGCGGCCGACGCCGAGGCCAGGCTCTTCTCGTGATCGGCTTCGAAGCGCTGAGCGTTGGCCCGATACTCGGCCTCGAGGCGCTGAGCGTTGACCTCCGCCGCCTTGAGAGCCGCCTGCGCCTTCAGCAGGTCCTCCTTCGCCGCGGCGTTGGCCGCCGCTATCCGGCGCTGCTCCTCCGTTTCGCGCCGCTGCGCCTCGAGATCGGCGCGCTGGGTGTCCGACTCGGCGCGCAAGGCCGCAAGCTGCGCTCGCGCCTGCTCACCGGCGGCCGTCAGCTGCGCAGTCTCGTGGACCCTCGCCTCCAGCTGGCGGGTCTGCGCGTCGAGCTGAGCCTGCACCAGCTTCATCGCCGCTTCGTGCTCCCGGTGGCTGCCGTCGAGCAGGGCTTCGGCGCGCTCTTCGGCGTCCGAGGAGAGTCGATCGATTAGCGCGGAGACTTCACGCGCGGCGTACTCTTGAAACTCCATACGCATCCTGTATCGAGTTAAATCAACCCGGAGAGTTCTGCCGACAGAATGCCCTCGCACTCCGGGCAGACAATGATGTAGCCCTTGCGCGGAAGCGTCGACGTGAACGAAACCTGAGTACGAAGCAGCCTCGAGACGTGCACGGTAGTGATGGCCGTGCAGCACTGGGGGCATCGGGTCGGAAACTCCAGCGTGTATACGGCACCGCGCTCCACCGGCTTGGCCGGCTGCGGCGATTCGGACTCGCTGAGGTCGCACACGCTCTCGTCGGCCCGTGCCAGGCGCGACACGCCGAGCGACGGCTCGGGCCGGCGGGGCAAGGCCGGCACTGGCGTGGAGACTTCCGCGACGATCGCTTCGTCGCGGGCGTCGGCATCGGAGGGCGCCGGAACCTTGTCGTCGATCGACGGTGCGTCCAACGCCCGGACGGCGCGAAACGCGGCTTGCAGCCCTGCCTGGCTGGGATCGAACATGCCCCATTCGTCCTGAACGGCCCGAATCCGGGGCGAGGGCGGTACTGACGAGTACGCCGACTTTCCATGCATCGCCGAAGTCTCCGAAGCGACCCTGGGGCAAGCGGCGTTCCAGTCGAGCTCGCGCCTCGATCTGCTGCCAAGAGACCGGCTTAGCTCACGGCGGTGTATTTCCTTCGCCCACCAGTTTTCATACCGTCCTGACGGATCGGTAATCCCCCAGAGGGTGACGTGACCTACGGTTGCGGCTTCAATGCCTCGGCTTTGATCGGCTCCAGCTTCAGTCGTTGCAGCAGCTGATTGACCGGCGGCATCTCGCCTTTGACGCGGGTGTCCAGCTTCCCCAACTGTTCATCGAGACCGTTGGACAGGGTGCGGAATACGGAATAGGCCTGCTCGGTCGGTCGCACGTCGGCGCTTTCGATCACGCCCTGCAGCGCGGCGATCTTGTTGTTCAACTTGATCGGGAAGTTCAGCGGATCCTGGCTGCTCTGCAGCTTCACCTGGTAGATCTCGCTCTCGATCGCGCTCAGCGCGGCCGCGAAGTCGTCGAGTGCCCGGGCCACCGCGGCTGACTTCGCGTCGAGCCTGGACTTGCGCTCGGCGATTTGCGCCTTGATGCCGCGCACCAGCAGCACCGCCTCGTTCGCCTGGCTGGCCTTGTCGCGGACCTTGATCGCAAGGTCGAATTCGTCGTGCAGGTCCTGATCGGTGACGTCCTTCAGCAGGTGCGGCTCTCGCCTGATCACGAACGGCTGCGTCGCGGTGCGGTCGTCGGCGGTGACCCGGACCTGATAGGTTCCGGGCGGTGCCAGCGGACCGCGCGAATTGGCGGCCCACATGATGAGCCCCGGAAAATCGACGGCACCCGGGTAGCGCATGTCCCACGTCAGTCGGTTCAATCCCGCGGCCACAGCGGGGTGCGGTTCCGGCGGGCGCCTCGGCCCATCGTCGGTGGCGCCGTCGGACACAGGCGGCTTGCGCTCGGCGTCGGCCGGCGTGCCGGTGAAGGTACGAATCACCTTCCCCCCTGGGTCGAGGAACTCCAGGGTCACCTTCTGAGCGGGCTGTTTCAGGAAATAGTCGATGGCGACGTTGCGATCGAGGCCGCGGCGGGCGTCTTCCGGCGTGTAGACGTGAAAGTCACTCGACGTCTGGAGCCCGCCCTGGCGCAGCGGGCCGATGTCGTCCATCACGTGGAAGCCGCGGCCGTGGGTCGCGATCACAAGGTCGCGCTCCTCGACCGCGATATCGTGGACCGGCGTGTCCGGCAGATTCTGGCGCAGCGACTCCCAGCGGCCACCATCGTCGAACGAGACATAGATGCCGTGCTCGGTGCCGAGGTACAGCAGCTTCGGCTGCTTGATGTCCTCGCGAATGGCCCGCGCGAAGTCATTGGGTTCGATGCCGCTTGTGATCGTGCTCCAGCTCTCGCCGAAGTCGTCGGTGCGGAAGACGTACGGCTTGAAGTCGTCCTGCTGGTAGCGGTTGGCGGCGACGTAAGCGGTGCCGGCGCGGAACGGCGAGGCTTCGATCAGGCTGATCCGCGCAAAGTCGCCGAGCGCCTTTGGCGTCACGTTCTTCCAGCTGGTGCCGGCGTTGCGGGTGACCTGCACATACCCGTCGTCTGATCCGGCCCAGATCACGTTGCCGTCCTTCGCCGACGGGGCGATGGTGAATACAGTCGCGTAGGTTTCGACGCCGGTGTTGTCTTTCGTCAAAGGACCACCGGACGCCCCCATCGTCTTCGGATCGTGCCGGGTCAAGTCGGGGCTGATCTTTTCCCAGCTCTGGCCTTCGTTGGTCGACTTCCACACGTGCTGCGAGCCGACATAGATAATGCGCGGATCGGTGGGGGCCATCACGATCGGGAACGTCCATTGAAACCGTTCAACAATGTCGGCGGACGCGTAGCCCATCGGATTGTCCGGATACGGGTTGACCTGACGCTCCTGTCCGGTGCGCTTGTCCTGACGGGTGATCAGGCCGCCGTAGCTGCCGGCGTAGAAGACGTCCGGGTTGCGGGGATCGCTGGCGATATAGCCGCTCTCGCCGCCGCCCACCGAATAGAACACCTGATCGGCGCCGCCGCCGGATCCACCGGGCCCGCCCTGCGGCGGCTGGCTCGATACACACGCGGTGCTGTTGTCCTGCTGTGCGCCGCACACGTGATACGGCACGTGTGTGGTAGTGATGACGTGGTAGATCTGCGCGGTCGGCATCGGCTCCGGCGTCCAGGATTCGCCGCCATTGATGGAAATCGTGCCGCCGCCATCGTTGGCCTCGATCATTCGGTTCGAGTCGTTGGGAGCGATCCACATGTCGTGATTGTCGCCATGCGGGACGTTGCTCGCCTTCCAGGTTTTTCCGGCATCGGTCGACTTGTAGATGTTGACGTTGAGCACCCAGACGGTGTCTTTCACCTTCGGATCGGCGAAGACACGCGAATAGTAGAACGCACGCTGGCGCAGGTCGCGGCGCTGGTTGACCCGTGTCCAGGTCGCGCCGGCATCGTCGGAGACGAAGAAGCCGCCGTCCTCGGCCTCGATCTGCGCGTAGACCCGATTGGAGTCGGCGCCGGAGACCGACAGGCCGATCTTGCCGAGCATGGTCCTGGGCAGGCCCGGGTTGCGCGAAATCTCCGACCAATGGTCGCCGCCGTCGGTCGACTTGAAGATGCCGCTGCCGGGGCCGCCGCTCGACATCTCGAACGCGTTGCGGTACGCCTCCCAGAGCGCGACGTAAATCACCTGCGGGTTGTTCGGATCGATCACCAGTTCGTCGGCGCCGGTCTTGTTGTCGCGGAAGAGAATCTTGTCCCAGGTCCTGCCGCCGTCCTTCGAACGATACACGCCGCGGTCCGGGTTGGGGGCAGCGTGATGGCCGAAGGCGGCCACGTAGACGAGGTCGGGATTGGTGGGATGCACGCGGATCTTGGCGATGACCTGGGTGTCGGCGAGGCCGATGTGAGTCCACGTCTTGCCGGCGTCGGACGAGCGGTAGGCGCCGCCACCCTGGATGATGTTGCCGCGGATGTCCGCTTCACCGGTCCCGATGTAGACGATGTCGGGATTGGATGCGGCGACGGCGACCGCGCCAATCGACGAGTAGTGGATCTGTCCGTCGGTGACCGGCTTCCACGAAATGCCGGCGTCGGTCGTCTTCCACAACCCTCCGCCGGTGGCGCCCATGTAGTACTCGTAGGGGCGCGAGGCGCTCCCGGCGACCGCGATCGAGCGGCCACCGCGGGCGGGTCCGAGGCTGCGCCAGCGCAACGCGCCGAACGGGCCCGCGCTGGTTGGCTGGGCCGCACCGCCGCCGCCCTGCGCGATCGCGATCGCCGGCAGCACCAGAAGCAGGAGCGCGATTGAAGTCCTCGGGACGCGGAACAGTCGTGACATCCGGCCATTCTACTCCCGCGTTCCGGATACCACGACGAAGCGAACTGGCGGTGTGTAGGTGCGCCACAGGGCACGGCCGGACGTGGCCCCCATCCCTTCGCGCTCGTAGAGAACCCGCAGCGGCATTCCCCGCGCGATGAACTCGTCATAGGCGCTGCGACGCATCAGGCAATAGAACGGGCGCGGATTCCTGAAGAACGCTTCCGCTTCGTGCGCGTCGTCGAGAAACGTCGTGTGGCGGCCGACGTAGAAGCGATACGTCGGCGTCCAGCGGTTGAGACGGAAACTCGCGACGCGATCGTCAGGCTGGGCGCGCTGCGCCACCCATGCCGCCATGTCGGGAACGACCTTGCGCCGCTCCAGCGCCGGCAGCACGAAGAGAATCAGCCCCGCGTAGGTCGCTATCATCGCCATCATCACCAGCCACGGCACGCGCGGTGGCAGGGCACGCCGGACGCTGGGCAGCGCAGTCAGGATCACGCCGACGAGGGTCAGCGTCACCGGCACCATCGCGGCGCCCCACGGCAATTCGAGCCGGACCATCAGGAAGTAGCCACAACCGAGGCCCACCGCGACTAGCGTTGGACCAATCAGGTACGAGCCGACGCGCGAGGCGCGGTGGCGCGCCGCCATCTGATCGGCGCGCACGTCCGACCAGGCGCGGGCGCACAACAGGCACAAGGCCGGCGCCGCCGGGAATACGTAGTGATCGAGCTTGAACGTTGACAGCGTGAAGAAGCCGACCACGGCGAACGTCCACGCCCACAGCATGGCCTCGACGCCGTCGATCCGATCGCCGTGCCTCATGGCACGAACATCGTCGATCAGTCGACCGATGAGCAAGCCGGTCCACGGCAGCAACGCCAGCGCCAGGATCTGGAAGTAGAACCAGAAATTGGGCTGGTTCGCGAACCGGCTTCCGGCAAACAGCCTGAAATTCTCATCGAGGATGTAACCGTTGACAAATCCTTCCTCGAAGCGCACGTACATGTAGAGAAACCAAGGCGCCGACAGCGCCGCGATGGTGACGAGTCCCAGCGCCCAGTGCAGCGCCAGCAGGCGTCGCCGCAGATCCCGCGACAGTGCAAGAAGCAGCACCATTGCCACACCACAGAGCACGAGCGCAATCGGCCCCTTGGTCTGCACGCCGAGCGCAATCGCGACGTATCCCGGCCACTGCAGACGCGATCGATCCTGGAGTGCGGCTACCGCCACACACGCCGCACCACCGAACATGAACACGGTGAACACGGTATCCAGGATCGCGTAGCGGGCGAGGCCGAAGACGCCGGGACACGCGGCCAGCATGAAGCCGGCGACCAGCCCGACGTCGCGTGAGACCGTGACGGTGCCGAACCAGGCGGTGATCGCGATCAGCCCCAGCGCAGCCAGCGCCGGCACGAGCCGCGCGGCGAATTCCGGATCGTCGAAGAGCTGCATCGCCGTGCCTTGCAGCTGATGGAACAGCACCGGCTTGTCGAAAAACGGACGCTCGTTGTAGAAGGGAGCCGACCAGTCCGAGGCGAGGATCATTTCCCGGCTGGTTTCGGCATAGTGTGCTTCGTCGGGATCCCAGAACGTCGGCGTACCGAGCCGCCAGAAGAGGACAACGAAGATCAACAGGGTGGCCAGGAGCGCGAGCGCCGCGTCAGCCGCGGAAAGCTTTGGCATCTTAGGGGGTTCGAGGCGATACTCTCAGTCCAGCGTGCACAGCTTAACAATTCTTTATATTGATGAATAGCGCTGAGTCACCCGACCCACGCCGCCAATTCGACCCACCCGCGCCGTACTGCCCGGTGTTGATCGTCGAGGATGACGAGGATCTGCGGGACATGATGGCGCAGATGCTGACGATCGAAGGATTCGACGCGGCGACGGCGGCCAACGGACGCGAAGCGCTCGACTACCTGCATTCCACCGGCAAGCCACACGTCATCCTGCTCGACCTGATGATGCCGGTGATGGACGGTTGGGAGTTCCGCCGCAGGCAGAAGGCTGATCCGGAACTGGCGCCGGTCCCGGTCATCGTCTTGTCCGCCCTGGACCAGGCCCGGGCCGCGCCCGTCGATGCCGAGGCCTTTCTCAAGAAACCGCTCGATTTCGGGCGCCTCCTCGAGCTGGTTCGCGATCACTGCCGCTGAGCGCCGGCCCGGCATGCCGGTTGATACACTGACAGCTGGTGGCACGTCTGCAACGGCTTCGGTCATTTTCGGCGACGCTGGCAAAGGCTGTCGTCGGCCTGATCGCGATCCTTCTCGTAATCCTCCTCGTCGCGATCGGCCTCCTGGAGACCGGGTGGGCCAAGAACCGCATCCGCGAGCTGATCGTAGGTCAGGCGAATGAATATCTCACTGCCACGCTGAGCATCGGCCGCCTCGGCGGATCCCTCCTGCGCGGACTCCAACTCAGCGAGATTTCGCTCGGCCGTGACGGCCATACGCTGATCCATGTCGACGAGATCGCGCTCAGTTACAGCATCCAGGAGCTGTTTCAACGAGGCGTCGTCATCCGGAGCGTGCGCCTGACCCACCCCACCGTGGTCGGCGGCAAGATGCACGACGGACACTGGGACCTCGGCGCGCTCGTCAAGCGCGACGCCCGCGAGCAGAATCGTTCCGGCCCGAACCGCCCGATCCGCATCGAGTCGATCGAAGTGATCGACGGTCAGGTCTCGCTGCACGATCCGCTCGACTTCGGTCCGGCCCATGTACCGACCCAGTTCCAGCAACTGAATGCGCGGTTCTCTTTTGTTTATGTTCCCGTGCGCTGGGCGCTCGACTTCTCGCGGCTCTCATGGTCCGGGCACTCGCCCGAGCTCTCGGTCGATCCGCTGACCGGCCGGTTCGGCCGCGGACCGAATGGCTGGTTCTTTGAACGGTTCGCGGTGCAAACCGCGCGCTCCGCCTACAGTCTCGACGGCACCATCGACACCGCGACCAGGCCGACCACCTTGAACCTGCGAGTGCGGGCGTCACGCTTTGCGTTTCAGGAGTGGGCCGGCGTCCTCCGCGGCCTGAAGAACATCGCGGTCGACGCGTCTTTCGAGACCACGCTCAAAGGGCCGGTCAATCAGCTGGCGACCGATCTCAGGCTCTCGGGGACGGGCGGCGACGTGAACGGACGGCTGACGCTCGACACCTCGGTGCCTGGCTGGCATGGCGCGGGCGCGGTCGACGTTGGACAGCTGAACCTGGCGCGCTGGCTCGATCGCGCGGATCGGCCATCGGACATCACCGGCCACGTGACCTTCGATCTCGCGCTCGAGCTCGGCCGTCACTTTCCGCGCGGCAGGTACACTTTTCAGGGACCGCACGCGATGTACATGGACTATGCCGCGGACAACGTGCGCGCGCGGGGTCAGATCACTGAAACCGAGGTCCGGATCGCCGAGGCCAACGCCTCCGCCTACGGCGCTGCCGTCACCACCCATGACGGCACCATCGCCATCGACACGCCGTTTCCGTTCCGGTTTCAGGGCCGCACCGCCGGCATCGATCTCCGCCACGTTCCAACCACGGTTCCGGTACCGCATGTCGAGAGCCTGCTGACCTTCGACTACGACGTGAGCGGCCGCTTCGCCGACCCGTTCATCGCCGGCCGTGCCGTGTTCGCCCGCTCCACCTTTCTGGGGGCCGCGGTCGGCGACGGCACCGTCGGTTCGATCGACACCCAGCAGAAGCCGGTGCGCTATTCGGGAGAAGGCGACGTCGACGGCATCGACCTCGGGCGCTTCGGCGACGGACTCGACGTCGGTTGGCTGCAGCGGCCGCAATACGCGGGGACGCTTTCGGGCCATTTCCATGTCGACGCCTCCGGCACGACCGCTGCGAGCCTGACGCTGTCGGGCGGCGGACACCTCTCGCGCGCGAATATATTCAAAGGAACGTTGTCCGACGCAGAGGTGTCGCTGGCCATCGCCGACGGCACGCTGCGCGCGTCTTATGACGGGCGCCTCGAGCAGATCGATCCGGCCGTGCCGTTTCTCGATCCGCGTCTCGCCGCGTCACTGAGCGGACACGGCGCGATAACCGCCACCGTCCGCGGCCTGCTGACCCGGACGGTCACGCTTTCCGACTACGACCTCGCTGGCACGCTCGCGCTCGGATCATCGCAGGTCCGTGGATTGGCGCTCGACGCCGGCGCCCTCGATGCCGCGTTGCACAACTCGACGCTGACCATCTCCAGGCTCGACCTGCGCGGGCCGGCGATCGAAGGCCGCGGCAACGGCACGATCGCCTTCACCGATGGGGCGACGTCGGACTTTGCCTACGATCTGGCGCGTGCGGATCTCGGGCAACTGCAGTCCCTGCTCGGGACGGGCGTTGCTGGCATCGTGACCACCACAGGCCGGATCACCGGCACCTGGAGCGCGCTTCGCGCAACCGGCGATGGTTCCGTCGCCCACCTCGACGCGTTTGACGTCGCCGCACTGACGATGAGTGGACACTACGATGTGAGCGTGCCGTCGGGCGACGCTGTGCGCGCCAAGGGACGAGTGTCTGGACGCCTCGAGTTCGTGACGGTTTTCGGCCAGTCACTACGGCAGGCATCCGGCGACGTCAGTTACGACTCGGGAAAGCTCGGCTTCGACCTGGCGCTGCAACAGCAGGAGGGACGCGAAGGTCGCGTCGCCGGGACTGTCGCGTGGCGCCCGGATCGCCGCGAGGCCGCGCTCGACGATCTCACCGTGACGCTCGGCCGCCTGCCGTGGCGGCTGGCCGCGACCACGCCACCCGTCGTTTCGTGGAACGACCATGAGTTTTCCGTCACGCCCACAACGTTTGCCGCCGGCGCGACCGACGCGCGAATCGAAATCACGGGCACCTGGCGAGACGATGGCAAGGGCAGCCTGCGCGTCACGGCATCGCGTCTGTTTCTCGACTCACTCCAGGGGGCCTTCGAACGGCCGGCCCGCTACGGCGGCATCCTCGACGCCGACGTGACGATTCGCGGCACGCGCGAACGCCCGGAAGCCTCCGGCTCGCTGACGGTCACCAACGGCCGCGTCGAGCGCGTCAGCTATCAGACGCTGCAGGCGAAGTTCGCCTACGCCGGCCGGATCTTCGACGTCGATGCCAGGCTCGATCAGGCGCCAGGTGTGTGGGTGACGGCATCCGGGAAAGTGCCTCTCGGCCTGTTCGCCGCCGACCGTCCCGAGCTGCCCATCGACCTCACGATCAAGTCGAGCACCATCAGTCTCGGCCTGATTGAGGGCGTCACCGACGTCATCCGCAACGTGAGTGGCGACATCGTCCTTGACGTGAAGGCAATCGGCACCAGCCGCGATCCGCACATGACGGGCCGCATCGCGATCGCCAACGCGGCGTTTCTGGTGGTGCCGACCGGGTCCGCATACAAGAACATCCGGGCGGCCATCCAGCTGGCGAACGAGCGCCTCACGGTGGATTCGCTCCATGTCGAAGACAGCGGCGGCCATCCGCTCGATGTCCGCGGCAGCCTCGGCACTCACGAGCTGCGCGTGGGCGACCTGCAGATTGATGGCACTGCTCGCCATTTCGAGGTGATGCACGGCGAGTTCGGTGACGTCGACGTGGATGCGACTGTCAGGCTAATCGGGCGGTTTGAGTCTCCCCGCATCGCCGGCGACATCACCATCGTCAGCGGCACGCTCCGCGTTGATGAGATTCTGTCGCGAACCCTGTTTCAACCCTATTCCACCCAGCAGACGTCGATCGCCGATGTGGACGCGGTCGCCGCCCTCAACCCGTGGGACCGCCTGGGCCTCGACGTGTCTCTTCACGTGCCGGCGACGCTGCGGCTGGTCGGCGACAGCGTGCAGGTGTCGCAGGGCACGCCGATCGGCCTGGGCGACATCAAGCTGCGCGTCGCGGGAGACCTCTATCTCTACAAGGATCCGGCAGAGCCGCTGTCGCTTACCGGGTCGTTCGATCAGATCTCCGGCACCTACGCGTTCCAGGGGCGGCGCTTCGATGTGCTGGAATCGAGCTCGATCAACTTCCGCGGCGATCTCAACCCCGACGTCTACGTGACCGTGACGCGGGTCATTTCCGGAGTTGAGACCCGGGTCAGCATTTTTGGCCCGCTCAATCAACCCGAACTGAGGCTGGCCAGCACGCCGCCGCTCGACCAGTCCGACATTCTCTCGCTGATCGTGTTCAACACCTCGACCAACCAGCTGTCGGCGGCCCAGCAGCAGCAGCTCGTGGCACGTGCCGGCGTCCTGGCCGCTGGCTTCCTCGCTCAGCCAATCGTGGCGGCGATCGCGAACGAGACCGGCATCGATATCTTCGAGATCGAACCGGGGGACGTCGGCACCGACGTCAAGGTGACGATCGGCCACGAGATCGCACCGGGCCTGATCGCGCGGTTCAGCCGGCAGTTCGGCCAGGAGGCGTACGACGAAGCGACCATCGAGTACATCCTCTCCCGGCTCTTCAGACTGCGCGCAACCTTCTCGGACGCGCAGACATCGGCGTCGCCGTCGCTGTTCAGGCGAGTCGAACGCGCGGGTATTGACCTGCTCCTGTATTTCAGCTTTTGAGAAACGCGATTCCGCCGCCACCTTCGGCTGGCGGCCCTGATCGCGTTTTTGCGCCTGAAATCATCCGAGCTGATTGGCAGGGCCTCTGCAATTGCGAGTCGGCAGAGGTACGCACCGTGATAAATCGCAGTCGTATTGTGTTCACCCTGGCGGCGCTCGCCGTCGCGTCCGCGGCCGCTGCGACCATTCGATGGCAGACGTGGACCTCAGGCACGGCTTGTCTGTTGTGCGGTGCCCGCGATCCTGGAGAGAGCGCCCTGACACTGGGAGGTACGGATCATCTCGCCGGCGCCAGCGGGCTGGACAGCTCCTACGCACGCAACTCAGCGGGGGCCTTCACGCCTGGTGCGCTGGCTCCTCCCTCGGTTGCCGTGAACAACAGCGGCAGCCGCTCTTCCGCCTCCCGTCTCGCTACTACGCCGAAAGGCTGGCAACCATGGGGATCGGGGTCCGGTGCTGTTCGCGTATCTGCTTCCGGTTACTCGAAGCCGTCGGCATCGATCGGCGGACTGTGGCGACTGATGAATCTGTCGCGCCCAGCTCATGCTGCAACAGCCGGGCATGGCGTCATCGTCCACCACGTCACACCGGCCGATCGGCCCGTGAAGACCCCCAAGCCGGGGACGCATCATTCGGGGCCCAACGGGCCGGGTTCCGCTTCGTCGCCACCTGAGGCAGGAGCGGCTTCCGACGCGCCGGTCGCGCCGACCGGCGCTGCCTCAACTGATCCGTTCCATGAGCACGAGAATGCGCCGCCCGATCCGCTGAACGGACCCGGTTTCAATCCCGGGACGCCTGGCGGCAAGGGGACTATCGGCGGCACGCCCAAAATGGCGGCCACGCCTGAGCCGGGTTCAATTCTCCTGATCGGCACCGGGTTACTCGGGGTCCTCGGCGTGCTTCGGAAGCGGCAAGCTCTCTGATGGGCATGACCCTGCTCGTCGCGTTGTCGGTCGCCTGGCTGTACGGCGCGACGCTGCAGGGATTGTTGTTCGAGTGGTTCTCGAGTGCCGACGCGTCATACGGCATTGTGCTGGCCGCCGTGGCACTGGCCGTGATGTGGCGTCGACGCGGGGCCTTTGCGCGCGCGGCAACCGCTCGTTCGAATGCCGTGACCGGGACCACCGCCCTGCTGCTCGGCTTGGGCCTCTACATGGTCGGCCAGCTCTCGGCCGATGTCTTCCTGACTCGCGTCTCCTTCGTGGCCGTCCTCGCCGGCGCCGTCTGGCTGCTCGCCGGCGGCCGCGCAGTACGCACGATTGCGGCGCCGCTGTTGTTTCTCCTGATGGCCATTCCGCTGCCGGCGCTGGTGGTGAATGCCGTGACGTTACCGTTGCAGCTGGTCGCCTCGCGCATCGGCGAGACTACGCTGCTGGCCGCTGGAGTATCGGTGTTTCGCGACGGCAACCTCCTTGAACTTCCATCGACGACGCTCGAGGTCGCGGATGCGTGCAGCGGGCTGCGCTCGATTGTGTCGCTGGCCGCGATCGGCGGGCTGCTCGCCTGGACTGAGCCGTCCTGGCCGCGGCGCCTCGTTCTCCTCACGGCGGGGCTCCCGATCGCGATCGTGATGAACGGACTGCGAATCGCCGCAACCGGCTTCGCGTGCGAGAACTGGAGCGCCCGAGCCGCCGCCGAGCCCTGGCACACCTTCGCGGGCTGGCTGACCTTTGTGGTATCGGTGTTCGCGCTGGTTCGGCTCCAACGCGCGCTCTCGACCGCCACGCAGCGTGTCGAGTGGGGCCTGAATGCGGTGCAGGCATGAGCTGGGGACGGTCGCTCGCGGCGCTGACCTTGATTCTGTTGACTGGCGTGCTCGCGCGCGACGCGCGCGCGCGAAGCCCTCAGGCGCACGCCGACCTCGCCTCGTTGCCGCTGCAAGTGGCGGCCTGGACCGGTCGCGAGGGGGAGCCCCTCGATCCGGACACGGTGCGGATGCTGGGCGCCGATCAGTATCTCGAGCGGTCGTACACTACCGCCGCGGACGCGCCCGTGGATCTCTATATTGCGTACTACAACAGGCAACAGCCTGGCGCGACCATTCACTCACCCCTTCATTGCCTGCCCGGAACAGGCTGGGAGCCGCTCGGGATCGCAACCGTGTCGCTCACCCAGCCCGATGGCAGGGTGGGTCAGGTGCGCCGGCTCCTGGTCCGCAAGAACATGGATCGCGCACTGGTTCTCTATTGGTATGCGATTCACGGCCGCATGATCGCCAGCGAAACCTTGAGCAAGGTCTGGCTGTTGCACGACAGCCTGCGGTTCCGCCGGAGCGACGCGGCTCTCGTGCGCGTCGTGGTCCCAGTCAGCGGTAGCGGCATCGATGTGGCGCAGCGCGAGGCGCTGGCTTTCGCCCACGACGTGCTGCCCTACCTGCCGCACCTCTGGAGCTGAAGATGTCTGTCCGTGGCCTTCTCGCTCTGGCGCCGCTGATGGCGATGCTCGGCGCCTGTGCCGGCCCCGGGCAGAGCGCGGCGGAGTTCATCCGGAGGGGCGACGAGCAGTTGGCCGCCGGGCACTACAACGCCGCCACCATCGAATATCGCAATGCAGTGAAGAACGATCGGACCCGGAGCGAGGCCCATCGCAAGCTGGCCGATTCCTACATCGAACAGGGCAAGTTCGAAGAGGCGTACCGCTCGTACACCACCGCGACCAGGCTCGACGGCAACGACGTGCATTCGCGCGTCGCGGCGGGGCGACTGCTGTTCGGCGCCGGCCAGTACAACGAAGCCCTGGTCCGCGCGGAACAGGCGCTCGAGCGCGCCGATCAGAACGTCGACGCCCAGATTCTCGCCGGCCGATCGCTCACCAAGCTGAAACGTTTCGACGAGGCCATCGCGCAGCTCGACGCGGCGGTCGCCCTGGACCACCGGCCGTCGGCATACGGGGCGCTGGCCGAGGCGAAACTGGCGGCGGGCGACCGCAAAGGCGCGGAGGCGGCGCTCCGTACCGCCGTCACCAGCGCGCCGGGGTCAGCCGACGCGCATGTCGCACTTGCCGATTACCTGACGGCCGACGGCCGTCAAGCGGAAGCGGAGCGCGAGTTCCTGGCCGCGGTCGCCGCCAGCCCCGCCAGCGAGATGGCCAATCGCGCCGCGGCGGCCTTCTATGTGTCGACGCGCCAGGATGCGGCCGCCGAACAGTACCCTGAAAGCGGCGGCCGCTCAGCCGCGCCAGAAGCTGAAATCCTCGCTCGCGCTGGCGGACTTCTACTCTGCCGCGCGCCGCTATCAGGACGCGCGCGCCGTGCTCGCGCCGCTGGCCAACGGCCCTGAGCCGAACGCGGCCAACGTTCGTCTCGCCGCGATTGAACTGGAAACAGGAGCGCTCGCGACTGCGCGCCGCCTGCTGGATAGCGCGATGAAGAGTCGGCCGAGCGCCGAGTCGCTCGCGCTCAACGCACAGCTGCTGGCTCGCGAAGGCAAGCCCGACCAAGCCATGACGGCAGCGCGAGCCGCCATCGACCTCGATCCGCAAATGGCGGCCGCCTACTACGTGATCGGCACGATCGAGCTCGAGCGCGGGCATCTGCCGGACGCAGAGCGCGCGCTGCGCGAAGTGCTGCGGCAGAACCGCCTGACACAGGAAGCGAGTCTGCAGCTCGCCCGCACCACACTCGCCGCCGGCCGACCGAGCGAAGCGGTCGAGCTCGCCACATCCGCGGGGCCTTCGCTCGAGGCGCGCTTGACGGTGGCGCGCGCGCTAATCGCTGACAATCAGAGTGCGCAGGCTCGCGCGGAACTGTCAAGACTCAGGTACTGCCTACCCGGCATCCGCAGAACCGGCGATAGCCCTGGGCGGCTTGGAGCTGTCCAGCGGCGACCTCGCGCAGGCGCGCGCGCTGTCGGCGCGCGCGCTGACGCTGGCCCCGGAGTCGCCCGACGCGCTGCTGCTCGCCGCGCGGATTGCCCTGGCCGGCAACGACACGACTGCGGCCGAACAGTATCTCACCCACGCCGTCGCGATCGCGCCGAGGATGTTCGACAGCCGCGCCCTGCTCGCCCACCTCTACGCCGCCCGTGGTGATTTCGATCGTGCGCGCGTCATCCTCGAGCAGGCGATCGCGCAGCAACCGCCGGCGTCCGCGCCGCACACCGCGCTCGGCATTGTCCTCGAAGCCGCCGGACGCCCGGCCGAAGCCCGCGCGCGCTACGAGGAGGCGCTGACCATCGACCCCGGCGACCCGATCGCGTCCAACAACCTCGCCAGGATTTACGCGACCGACGCGGCCAAGGTCGCTCCCGCGCTGGAGCTGGCGCGCAACGCCGCCGCCCAACTTCCCGGCGATGCCGAGGTGCACGACACGTTGGGTTGGGTCGCGTTCAAGGCCGGCCGGCTCACCCTGGCCGCCTCGGAGCTCGAGCGCGCGATCACGCTGAACGGGAGCGAACCGGCCTACCAGGATCACCTGAAAGAAGTCCGCCGCGCCATCGACGAGGAAGCCGCGGCGGCCAAGAAGCGCGCCGCCGCGATGTAGCGTCCGCCTCGAAGCGCAGCCAGGGTCGCGCTACAGCAGCAACGTCTCGACCCGGTGCGCATGGACCATTCCTTCGCACGGCGACCACGCAAACACCGTGAATCGTCCATCTTGCGACGCGACCAGCGCGACCGCCCGCCTTTGATCGTGCACGAACTGCGCGGCTGACAGATGTCGCGTGCCGCCAAGCTGCGTCGGGTGCACCGTCAGCGCCACGTCGCCTTCGATCGGTTCGGTGACCGTCACCTGTTCGACCTGCGGCGACCCCTTCCGCCGCGCGATCTTGGCGCCGAATGCCATCAGCTCGTAGGTAGTGGTGAGTACCGTGGCGCCGTCGACCGCGGTCAGACCAGCCACCGCGTCGACCGAGCGGTTCACGGCATCCTGCCACAGGCGAAGCTCGTCGTCGGGTGGCGTTCTGCGGGTGAGCTCAGCGAGCTCACCGAACGCCGGCACCACGGCATACGGGATCGGACGCACGATCGACTCCTGCCAGCCCGCCTCTCCTTCCGGCACCACCAGCAGCAGGCCGCCGCGCCCGTGCTCGCGCATGGACACCGCCAGCTGCACCAGCACGTTGACCGAATCGATCCCCTTCACCCACGACGCCGGTGAATCGAACCCCAGCAGCGATGTCAGCAGCGGCGGGCAATCGGGCAGGCTCGATGCGCGTTCGTCGACCACCTTGATCCGATCGCCCTCGAGCACCGCGACGTTCACGAACTTGCCCGATTCGTCGCCGCGATGGTGCTTGACCACCAGCAGTCCCGGCGCCGCGACCTCGACGACGATCGATAGCGCGGGAATGGTGCGGACGGTGCCCCATACGCGCAGCCCGCTGTCGCTGCGCCACACGCCGAGATGAATGCCTGGCCGTTCGACGGCCGGGGCCACCTTCACCAGCTTGTCCGGCTGCAGTGGCAATGGCTGCTCGAACAGTAGCGGGTGATCGGCGCCTTCAGGCGGCACCAGGGCGAGCGAGATCTTGGGAACGTAGCTCTCCTCGCGCCGCAGGCTGGCCCAGAACGCCGCATCGATGATCGCTTCGATGGTGTCGGCATCGGGTGCCGTCGCGATGCGGCCGCGCCGCCGGGCCTCCTCGGTGTGATGCGCGAAATGCGCCGCGACTTTGGGCGCCACCAGGCGCGCGGCGGGATAGGCCGGTTCCGTCATGAGCGGCGGCGAGGCGCGCCAGACCACCGGCGCGGCTGAGATCGTCGAGCGGACGGTGGTCCGCCGGCTCCCGTGAAACCGTGCGGCCGCGGACGACTGCGCGGATCGCGCGGCGGGCGCGGCGGCCGCTGGTCGAGGTTCTGTTGCGGGCGCGCGTGGTAATCGAAGTCGGGCAGCGTGACGCGCGGCAGCCTCGACGCGATCGCCTTCTCGATACCGCGCAGATCGCCCTCTTCCTCCGGCGACACCAGCGTGAAGGCCGACCCCGTGGTTTCCGCCCGCGCCGTCCGGCCGACGCGATGAATGTAGTCGTCCGCGACATGTGGCACATCGAAGTTGACCACGTGGCCGAGCGCGGTGACGTCGATGCCGCGCGCGGCGATATCGGTGGCAACCAGGACGCGATACTTCCCGCTCTTGAAACCGGCCAGCGCCTCGGTGCGCTGGGCCTGCGAGCGGTTGCCGTGAATCCGTTCGACTTCGAGCCCCGCGTCGCCGAGGAATTTCGCCAGTCGGTTGGCGCGATGCTTCGTGCGCGTGAACACGAGCGCGTCGTGCATGTCCGAGCCGGTCAGCAGGTGCAGCATCAGCGCCGGTTTCAGGTGCTGCGCGACGGGATAGACCGCGTGAGTAATCCCGACTGCCGGCGTCGAGCGCCGTTCGATGTTGATGGTCGCGGGCGATTTCAACATCTCTTGCGAGAGTTGCGCAATCGGCGGCGGTATCGTGGCGCTGAAGAACAGCGTTTGCCGTTTCGCCGGCGGAGGGACGTGCTTCAGCACCCGCCGGATGTCCGGGAGAAAGCCCATGTCGAGCATGCGATCGGCTTCGTCGAGGACGAGATACTGCAGGCCGCCGAGCCGCGCGTAGGGCGCGCGGAAATGGTCGAGCAGACGCCCTGGCGTCGCCACGATGACGTCGACGCCGCTCCGGAAGGCGTGTTCCTGGGGTGCCATGCCGACGCCGCCGAACACCGCCGCTGACGTCAGCGGCGTATGAACCGCGAGGTCGTTGAGATCTTCGACAATCTGCGCCGCCAACTCACGCGTCGGCGTCAGCACCAGCGCCCGCGTCGTTCCCCGCGGCTTGCCGATGAGGCCGTTGAGAATCGGCAGCAGGAACGCCGCCGTCTTGCCGCTGCCGGTCATCGCGCAGGCGAGCAGATCCCGTCCGGCCATCGCGAGCGGAATCGCATCGGCCTGAATCGGAGTGGGTCGCGAAAAACCGAGATCCTTGAGCCCCTGAAGCAGGCTGGGATGCAGTCCAAGTTCCGTAAATGGCACGGAACATTATGACAGGAGCGCGCGATCGTCGTACAATTGGGCCGTGAACAAATCGAGACCTTCGCAACAGAAGCGCCAGCGCGAGCGCCAGCGCCAGGAACGTCAGAAGGAAAAGCAGGCCAAGCGGCAGGAAGTCGCCGCGCAGAAGGCCGCCAACCCCACCCGCGCCGGCGGCGTCGATCCCGATCTCGAAGGCATCCAGGTCGGTCCGCAACCGCTGCAGGACTGGCAGACCGAGACGGAGACCGAATAGCAGCTACGCGATGATGAGCTGGGCGATGGCTGCCGCGAGGGCATTGGCGTCGACCGGCTTCGGAATGTGATTCTGATAGCCGGCCACCAGCGCCCGGACACGATCTTCGGGATTCGCATACGCCGTCACGGCAATCGCCGGCACCGATCGCGCTTTCGGTGACTCGAGCGCGCGGATCGCCCGGATCAGCGCGAACCCATCGGTTTCGGCCATTCCCACGTCGGACACCAGGACGTCCGGTTGCCACGCCGAGCTGGTCAGGATGTCGATCGCCTGACTGGCCGAGGTGGCTGCGCGCACAGAGGCGCCGAAGTTTTCCAGCATCGCCATCAGCAGCTCCCGGGCGTCGTTCTCATCGTCAACGATCAGAATCGACACGCCCTTGAGCGTGACTGGCTCCGCGGCCGGCTGCTGGACCGGGCGGCGGCGATCGAGCCCGGGCACGGCGGGAAGGCTCACCCAGAACGTCGACCCCCTGGTCACTCCCGCGCTCTCGACTCCAACCGTGCCGCCATGCAGCTCGACGATCTGCCGCACCAGCGACAGCCCGAGGCCCAGACCACCGTGACGCCGGCTGGCGGACGCGTCGGCCTGCCGGAAGCGATCGAAGACGTAGGGAACGAACTCCGGCGCGACGCCTTGTCCGTTGTCACGAACCGACAGCCGGACGTTGGCGCCGTCGGCACCGACTTCGACGCAGACGCGGCCGCCGCTGTCGGTGAACTTGAGCGCGTTCGACAGCAGATTCCAGACCACCTGCTGTAACCGCTCACCGTCGCCGCTCACCGCCGGCAGGTCAGGCTGAAACGAGGTCTCAATCGCGATCTGTTTGGCCGCCGCTCCTGGCGCCACGACGTCGACGGCGGCCTGCGCCACCTCGGTGAGCGACACCACGTCGATCTTCAAACGCAGCTTGCCACTGATGATGCGCGCCATGTCGAGTAGATCCTCGACCAGCCGCATCTGCGACATGGCGTTGCGCTCGATCACCTCGAGCGCGTGAGCACGCGAGCGGACCGAGGGCTGGGTCTGGAGGATTCGGGTCCAGCCGATCACCGCGTTCAGCGGCGTGCGGATCTCATGGGAGAGCGTGGCCAGGAATTCGTCCTTCAGCCGCGACGCTTCCTCGGCCATGTGCCGGGCCTGGTCCGAGGCTGCGATTTGTGTGCGCAACTCGCGCTCCGAGATCACTCGCTCGGTCACGTCTTCAATCAGGGTGATGGTGCCGACCACCATGGTGCCGTCGATGAGCGGCTCGATTCGCGCCGACTGCGCCATCTCGGTCAACCCGGCGCCGTGAAAGTTCCGCGTGATCGGCAGCAGATACTGGTGAAAGCGCTGCGACAGGACCCGGACCGCGCCGCCAAGCACGTCGGTGTACCAGGCGTTCAGCCCTCGCTCGACCAGATTCGGGAACAGCTCGAACAGCGGGCGTCCCACCATTTCTGACGCCCGCCTGCCGGTCTGCGCCGCCAGCCAGTGATTCCAGCGCTGCACGATCAGCCGATCGTCGGTGATGAACACGCCCCGATCGTCGAGCTCTTCGAACCACTTGGCCGCCGCGCTGCTCAACGCGTCGAGGTTCTGTCCCTTCGTCTGCATGTCAGCTCTGGAAGTGTTCCCAGACTTCGACCGCGTGAATCAGGCGATCGAGCGACGCCACGCTCAGCACGATCATCATGTAGCCGGTGACCTGGGTGTCGCGCAGGCGGAAGCCGGCGTGGACGACCAGCGCGTAGCGGATCTCCTCGCGCGCAATCTTCAGCGACTCGAGGATGGCGCCGACATGCTCGATCCGCAGATGAGGCACCGAAAACGACACCTGAACCTTGAGCAGATTGCCGAAAGTCCCGAGGCAGGCGTTGAGGAGGATGTTGCCGACCTCGGTGATCACCTCTCGGGCGGAGGCGTCAATCGCCAGTGGCAGCGCCGGTTCGCTGGTCAGCAGCTCCTTGAGTATCGCCGCGCCCGACTCGTCGAGGATCAGCAGCGCGTCGCCAGCGACCGGGCCGTTGAAGATCTGATGGACGCTGGCGACATGGCCGTGTACCAGCCGCCCCAGCGAGTCGCCCACCTCGTCCACGGACTGCAGCGTAACCTGCGGCACCTCGAGCAGGACGCGATGGCCGGTCAGCTGCGACAACGACGCGGCAGCCCGTCCGAACCCGATGTTCAGCAGCTCGACGAGCGCATCCTGCTGGAGCGCGGTCAGCTCGATCACGCGCGAGTCTCCAACGCCTTGGCCACGACGTGCAGGAGCGCGCCCCGTTCGATCGGCTTGTTGAGAAAGGCGGCGGCGCCGGCCGCTTCCGCGAGCAGGCGAGACGAATCCTGGACGTCGGCGGAGACGACGATCACCCGCGCCTGCCCATCCATTTCCGTCAGCTTGGTCAGCACATCCAGGCCATTCATCCCCTTCATCACCAGATCCAGCAAGACCAGGTCCGGTTTGTCGAGAAAGTAGCGCTCCAGCGCGACCAGACCGTCCTCCGCCTCAGCGACCAGATAGCCGGCCGACTCGAGAATCTGGCGTGATCCGCGGCGCGCCATGGCTGAATCGTCGACGAGGAGGATCTTTTTGGCGCTCATACCCGTGCCATCACGGCGTCGGCCATGCGATCGAGCAGCACTTGACCGTCGCTCAGACCCGCCTCGACGATCGAACGTGGCATTCCATAGACCACGCAGCTCGCCTCCGACTCGGTCAATACCGTTCCGCCCTTGGCCTTGATCCAGGCCGCACCTTCGCGCCCGTCCGATCCCATGCCCGTCATCACGATGCCGAGGACCCTGGCGCCATAGACATCAGCGGCCGACTGAAACAAGGCATCCACCGACGGCCGGTACAGCGTGTCGAGCGGCCTCACGTCGAGGTGCGTCACCACCTCGCCCTCGGCCCCGCGCCGCAGCGTGAGATGACGTCCGGCCGGCGCCAGGTACACCCTGCCCTTGGTCACGATCTCACCGCCCTGCGATTCAACCACGGTGAGCGCAGACTGCTCGTTGAGTTTGCGCGCGTAGAGTTCAGTGTAGCCAACCGGCATGTGGAGGACAATCGCGATTGGCACCGGCAGTTGAGCCGGCAACCGGGGAATCAACATCTTCAGCCCCTGCGGCCCGCCGGTCGAGATGCCAATGACCACGATGTCGACCGACCGAGCGGCTGCCGGACCGACGACCGCCGGCGGCGGGATGGCGCGGGCGACGGTCGGTCGCGCCGCGGCGGCCGCCTTCACCTTGGCGATCAGCTCGTCGGCGATCTCGAGCACGCGATCGGTCGCCAGGGCCGTCGGCTTCTGCACGAAATCCACCGCTCCAGCATCGAGCGCCGACAGCACCAGCTCACCCGATTCGCTCGCGACGCTGACCACCACAATCGGCACGGGCCGAACCGCCATCTGCGCCTTGATGAAGCCGACCCCGTCCAGCTCCGGCATGATCAGATCGCAGGTCACGACGTCGGGCCTGAGCTCCTCGATCAACTCCAGCGCTTCGCGGCCATCACGCGCCACCCCGACCACCTCCAGAAACGGGCTGCGCGATAGCATCTGGCGGATCACTTTCCGCACGTATGCAGAGTCGTCGACGATCAGGACGCGGGCGAGTTCACTCATCGAGACTCCGTTTCACGTAGACGAACGCGCGATCGATCTCTTCGAGTGAAAACCTCGACGTGACGGTGAGCAGGGACTCGGACGCGCCGACGCACAAGTAGCCCGGCGTCGGCATCGTGGCGCCGAACTGCTCGACCACGCGCGTGATCGCCTGCGGCGAAAAATAAATGAAGGCGTTCCTGCAGAACACGATCGGAAAGCGCGCGAAGGGCGCCACTTCGTCGGCGGCCATGAGGTTCACGACGCTCCAGGACGCGACCCGCCGGGTCAGCTCTGCCTGGGGCGCATACATGCCGGCCTCCGTGGTGAAATACTTTTCCCGCAGCGCCAGCGGGAGCGCGCGCATCGATCGTGAACGGTAACGGCCGGCCAGCGCCTTGGCGATGGCCGCGGCGCTGGCGTCGCTGGCGTGGATCTCGATCGGCAGCCGGTCGAACCAGCCCGCCTCGTTCAGCGCCATCGCAATAGTGAGCGGTTCCTCGCCGGTCGCGCACGGCGCGCTCCAGATCCGGATCACGCCGGCGCCGCGCCGCGCCAGCTCCGGCACCACGCGACAGACGACGGCGCGGATCTGATCGATCTCGCGCCAGAAATAGGTCTCGGGCACCGAGAGCGCATCCATGATCTGCCGCCAGGCCGCCGGCGCCGCCGCCTCGTCGTACTTGAGCAGGTAGTAGAGATCGAGAAACGATCGAAAACTGCGCTCGACCACGAGCGGCGCGATCCGCTCTGCCAGCAACTCGACCCGGTCGGCGTCGAATACCAGACCGGTGCGCTCGTGAATGAGCTCGCGCAGCACGGGCAACCCGGTTGGCGGGATTCCGAGCGCGTCGGCGCCGAACGCCGTCATCGTCGCCCCGGCGGATTGGCGGTCGCACCGTGCTCCTTTCCGATGCGCCGCAGCGCGATGTCCGCCGCGCGTCGCACGCCCTCCGACGGATCCGACGAAGCGAGATCGGAAAGCGATCGAGCGACGCCGCGCGATCCGAGCCGCGACAGGATGGTGACCGCCAGCTGCCTGACGGACGCATCGCCATCCTGGAGCGCACTCAGGATGTAGGCAGAAGCGGTCGGATGGGTCAGGCGGCCGAGCGCTTCGAGCACGGCGCGACGCACCGCCGGTTCGCGTGACGAGAGGGCGTCGCCAATCCGGGGAATGGCCGACTCGGACATTCGCGCCAGTGCGGCGACCGCCTCACCGCGACGTGCTGGATCGCCGGCAATGGCAGCGATCGCGGCCACCGCCTGTCCGGCAGCGGGCGCCGCGCTGATGCCGATCTGGCTCAGCCCGGCGATCGCAGCTCGCATCACCTCGGGCTCGCTATCAGCCGCGGCTGTCCAGCGCAACAGCTCGACCGCCCCTTCTCCACCACGCCGCGCGATCGCCTGCGCGGCGGCAATGCGGCGGACCGGCTGCCCCGCCGACAGCGCACGACGCAGCGGCGGCTGTGCCGATGCTGCCTCGACCGACCCGAGCGCGTGCGCGGCGGCGATTGCGAGCTCGTCGTCGGAGGCCTCGATGAAGCTGGCCAACAGCGGCACGGCGTCGGCGTCGCTGTTCGCCCCGATCTCGCCAATCGCCGCGACCGCCGCAATGCGAACCTGCTGGGCACCGTCGGCGGCGGCCGCTCGTCTGAGCAGTGGCAGAGAGGCCCGGTCCGCCTGTCGGCCGAGGCTGGTGACGCTGAAGTAGCGCACCCATGGGTCGAGGTCGTCCATGCCGCGTCGGAGCGCGTCGATCGCCTCGGGCTGGTCCGCGTAGGCGAGTGCCTGCGCTGCGGCTGCGCGCGCGCGGGGACTGTCACCGGCCATCGCCGCGACGAGAATCGGCAGGCAGCGGTCGTCTTCGAGGTATGCGATGTGGGCCAGAGCAGCGGCGCGAACCGTCTCCTCGGTATCGCGGCACCGATCCAGCAGCGCGTCCGCGCACGAGGCGTAGCCGAAGTACCCGGCAATCTTCACCGCCGACTCGCGCACGCGCGGGTCGCTGTCCTCGAGCCGCAGGCGCATCCGCTCGCCCATGTCGGGATGGCCGATTGAGTTCAGAGCGCCGATCGCCCCTTGGCGCACCGAGACGTCGTCATCACCGATCAGGCGGAGCAACGATTCGAAGGCGCGGGGATCGCCCAGTCGCGCCAGCGCCGCGGTAGCCGCGACCAGAAGGTCCCGTTCGTCATCGTCCAACAACCTGACGAGCGGTTCGACCGCTCGGACGTCGCCGATGCGTCCGAGGGCGGTCACTGCTGCCCGCCTGGTGTCGACGTCGTTCGAGCGCAACTGCTCGATGAGCCGGTCGACCATCGACGCACCAAACCGGACAATCGCCTCGAGCAGCTCGTTCTGGACTCCGGGTGTACCGAGCATGTGCGCCAGCGCCCGCTCGACCGCCGCGCCTCTCAGCCAGCCGAGCACGGTGACGAACTGGCGCAGCGATGGACCGCTGGCGCGGCCGGCCGCGTCGATGACGCGCAGCGCAGCTGCCGCGGAAATGGAGGCTCGCACCAGATCCTCGATATGAGCCGCGCCACCGCTGAACATCTCGGCGTAGCGCCGGTGCAGAGCGACCAGCGCGTCGACCACGCTGGCGGCTGACGAGTGCGGTCGATCGAGCGCCGCGACCAATGGTGCGACAGCATCCTCATCGCCAATCTGCCCCAACGCCTCGGCGGCCTGATCGCCGACGAGCTCGTCGCTCAGCAGCGGCAGCAGCCGCGGCGCAACCGCAGCGTCGTTGATGCGGGCCAGCGCCTCGAGCGCCGGAAACGCCAGGAAATAGTCGTGCGATTCGGCGATCGCGGCGAGCCGATCGACGGCCGCCGCGGGTCTCAGCTTGCCGATCGCTTCAATGGCGTGGAACCGGACGTTCACATCCTCGTCGTCCAGCGCTCCGAGCAGCGCGTCAACCGCTTGGGGCCCCGTCTGGGTGCCGAGGGCGAGAGCGGCCTGAATGCGCAGGTCCGCCTCCGGATGTGTCAGCAAGTCGATCAGTGACGCCGTCAAATCGGCGCCGGTCATCGCCAGCAGCTGCAGTGCGCTGCTGAGGACGCTGAAGTTGCGATGTCCTTCACGTAGCGCCGACACCAGCGCCTCGACCAGCCCCGCATCGCGCCGGCCGGCCAGCGCCTGTACCGCCGACCGGCGCACCTGCCAGTCTTCGTCGGCCATGGCCGCCGGCAGCGGCCCAAGCCCCTCCACCGGACTCATGGCCGCGAGGCGTTGCACCGCACGCATCCGCGCCGCCGAGTTGTCGTCGCGCAGTTCCTCGGCCAGCTGGTGCTCGAGCTCCAGGCGCTCAGTGACGTCTTCGATGGTGACGACGAGCCCGGTGGCGCGGTCCTCGCCCATCAGCGCGGCAAGGGCCACGCGCTGCTGCATTCGTTGGTACCGCGACGACGGTGTCGACGGAGGCGCCGGTATCAAGTAGCGATGGAGCGCCGGCGCCAGCACGGTTGGCGCGCCGGTGACGAGTGTGTTTCTGACGATCGTGAGAAGGCCGCGCGATTCGAGATCCGGCACGACCGCGCTCAGCGCCCGGCCGATCGCCTCCGCCGCGGCAATTCCCGTCAGCGATGCCAGCGCGGCATCCCAACTGGTGACGACCAGTCCGGCATCTGTCGTGAAAATGCCGATACGGTGCGACCGTTCCTCGGAACCGGGCACCTCGGCGCGCCCCGAAGCACTCATCCCCGGCCGTTGGTTGCCTTGCGCCTGCCGCTGGAGCCGTTGCTGCCGCTGGATCGGCCGCCGCGATGCTCGTTCTGCTCGACGATTCCAGCCAGCTCCTTGGCATGGCGGAGGAGATCGGTCGCACCGCCTTGGGTCTCCTTGACCTCGCGCGCGTTGCGGTCGGTGATCTGCCGGATGTCGCGCAGCTGGTCGAGGAGCAGACCCGCTCCCTTCGAGTGCTCACGGTTGGCGTGCGTGATCAGCTTGATCTGTTTCGCGGTGCTTTGCGTCGCCGTCGCCATGTCCTGGAGGCCGCGGGTCTGTTCGGCAAGCCCCCTGGCGGCCTGGTCGGTCTGCTGCCGCATGCTGGTGACCGCCGCGCTGACCTGCGTCGACGCCGACGCCTGTTCGCTCATCGCCTGGTTGACGCTCGCGATCAGGCCATTGAAGGACTTGGTGGACGCGGCGATTTGCTCCGCCGCCTGTGCCTGCTCGAGCAGCGCTCGCGACGTGGTGGACGCGCCCCGGCGCATGGCGTCGGCGGCCCGCATGATCTGTCCGGCTGAGGTCGCCTGCTCACCAGTGGCCTTGCGCACCTGGGCGGCCGTCTTGGTCGTGGCCTGCGCCGCCTTGATGATGTCGCGCGCCGCATTGCCCTGCTCGCTGATCGCCTTGCCGACTTCCTGCGCGATGCGCCGCATCTGGTTCGTCGCCTGCACGATTGTGGCCGCGGCGGTGGATTGCTCGGACGTTCCCGCCGCCACGAGGCGCGCCTGCTCGGCGGTGGACGACACCGCCGTCACCATCGACTGCGCCGCGGTCCGCTGTTCATCCGTTGCCCGCGAGATCTCGCCCACCACGCCTGTGAGATCGCCGACCCCGCTGAGAATTTTTTTCAACCCCGCGGCGCCGGACTCCGCCAGCGTGTTGCTGTCGTCGGCCACCCGCAACCCGTCGTTGGTGGCCATGACCGCATCCTGCGCCGCTTCCTGCAGGGCCTTGATGATGGCGGCGATGTCGGCAGTCGCTTTGGCCGAGCGATCAGCCAGGTTACGGATTTCTTCAGCCACTACGGCGAAGCCGCGGCCGGCATCGCCGGCCCGGGCCGCCTCGATCGAGGCGTTCAGCGACAGCAGGTTGGTCCGTTCCGCGATCAGGTTGATGGTGTCGACGATGGTGTTGATTTCGCTGCTTCGCTTCCCCATCTCGCGCATCACGGTTGCCGATTGAGCCATCGACTCGCGCAGCCGGCCGATGCCCTGAATCGAACGCTGCACCACGGCGCCACCCTCTTCGGCGTCGCGCGCCACCCGTCGCGTCATTTCGTCGCCTTGCCGCGCCAGCGTAGCGACCGCCTGGCTGGTCCGATCCATCTGCTGGGCGGTCGTCGCCGCGCCGGAGGCGCTCTCGGCGATGCGTCGGCCGTTCTCCGCGACGGCGCGGACCGACCTCGCCATCTGCTCGATCGAGGTCGCGTTCTGCTCGACCGCGGTATTGAAGCTCTCGGTCATCGCGCCGACTTCTTCGATCGACGCGGCCATCTCATTGATGGCCGACGAGGTCTCTTCGGCCGACACCGCCAGGTCATTGGCGTTGTCGGCGACCGCGCCAATCGAGCGCGACATCTCCTCGATTCCCGCTGCGGTTTCTGTCACCGAGCTCGCGAAGTCTTCGCTGTCGCGTCCCATCGTCTTGGTCGCGGCGGCCATCTGCGTGATCGACACCGTCACCTGCTGGGCGGCGCTGGCCATGCTCTCGGTCGTCCCGCGGACCGACTGAATCGACGCGCTCCTCTCGGTCGCGGAGGCCGCCGTCTCGGCCAGCGAACTGGCCAGGCTGGTGGTGTTGGCGGTGATCTGCTCGATCGCCACCGACAGCTCGGTGACCGACGAGGCCAGCTCCTCGGTCGAGGTCGCCACCGATTCGGCCTGCGACGCCGTCTCCTTCAGGGACGTGGCCATCTCGTTGATGCCGGTGACGGCTTCGTCGAGGGCCCGGACCTGAGCGTCGGCGCCGACCGCGACCGCGTCGGCAATGCGCGCGATGCCCGCGGCCGAGTCGCTCACCCGTCCGGCGCGCTCGCGGACGAGCCCGAAGTCCGTCTCCAGCGCACGTGCGCCGTTGCCGCCGTTGGTCTTGTGTGTCTGCGTAGCCATCCCTGCTCTCCCTGCTGCCACGTTCATTCCGCCAGGCCAACCGTCTGGGCCTCGGCAAAGTTCAAGATGCGATCAAGACTCAAGATGAGAACCAGGCGGTCTCCCATCGAGGCGATCCCTTCCACGTAGCGTCCGCTCATTCCCGCCAGCGCCTCGTTGGGCGGCTGGATCGCATCCGGCGGGATCTTGACGAACTCTCGTGCCGCGTCCGCCACCAGGCCGATCAAGCGCGCCACCGACTGGACCACGATCAGCCGGCTGCGCAGATCGAACGGCACGCGCTCGAACCCGAAGCGGGCGCGAAGATTGACCACCGGCACCACCTGTCCGCGCGAGAACACCACGCCGTCGATGAACGCTGGCGCGTTCGGCACGCGCGTGACGTCTTCGATCATCTCCATGTGGCGGACTTCGCGGCTCAGCAGGGCATAGGTTGTCCCGGCCACGGTGAACAGAATGTAGCTGCCGATCTCCGGGATCGTGCCTGCGGTGCTCATGCCTGTGCACTCCGCGGCGCGATCACCACGCGATCGGGTCGGTCACGCATCTGTCGCGCCAGCACCATGGGATCGAGAATCAGCACCACGTGACCGTCCCCGAGGTCGGTAGCGCCGGAGATGCCGTCCACCCGCACGAGGGTGTCGACGATCGCGCGCACGACGATCTCGCGCTGGCCGACGATTCGATCGACGGCGATGCCGATCGCCGTCGCCCCGCTGCCGACGACGAACAGGTGCAGGCGATCGCGCGGCGAGTCAGGCAGACCGAACAGCCGCGACAGCCGTACCACCGGCAGGGCGGCGCCGCGATATGGCATCATCTCGTTCCGCTCGACCTGGAGCAGCGTGCTCACTGCCACCTCGATCACCTCGCGAATCGAGCCCTGGGGCACGGCAAAAGTTTCCGACCCGACCTTGGCGATGAGTGCGTCGGTGATCGCCAGCGTCACCGGCAGTTCCAGCACGAAGCGGGTGCCGGTGCCCTTTTCAGTCTCGAGGCGGAGGGTCCCCGACAGCTCTTCAACCGCCGCCTGGACGACGCTCATGCCAATACCGCGGCCGCTGGCCCGATCCGATTCGGCCCTGGTCGAGAACCCGGGCGCACAGATCAAAGACAGCAGCGTGGTCGCATCATGCGCGCCTGGGGGAATGGCCAACCCTACCTCCCGCGCCTGCGCGAGCACGGCCTCCGGGTCGACGCCGCGGCCGTCGTCGGCGATGTCGATGCGGACGATGTCGCCCACTGTCGCCGCGGACAGGATAATCGTCCCTTCCGGACGCTTGCCGGCGGCGAGGCGCTCTTCGACCGTTTCGATGCCGTGACTGACGGCGTTGCGGACGAGATGAAGCACCGGATCCATCATCCGCTCAATCAGAAACTTGTCGATCTCGGTGCTTTGTCCGCGCAGCTCCATGCGGACGCGCTTGCCGGTTTCTCGGGCCAGATCGCGCACCACGAAGGGCATGCGCCGAAAAATCTCCCCGACCGGCACCAGCCGTACGCGCATGATGCCTTCGCGGAGTGTGCGCAAGTGACGATCGATCTGGATCGCGTTTTCTTGAATCGCACGCCACTCGCCTGAGGGGATGTGCGATTCCACGCGCGAGAGCGTGTCGGCAAGTCGCGCGCGGCCGATGACCAGGTCGCCGACGTTGCGCATGAGATCGTCGAGACGCGCGAGATCGACCCGGACGTATTGCGAGGCCGCGCCCATCGGGCGCGTGGTTGCTTCTGTCTCGCCCAGCCTCCGTGGTTCGACCGACGCGACAGGCTCTTGCTCGATACGCTCCGCCTCGATGCCTTCCGCGCGCAACGCGGCGATCGAGGCGTCGTCGAGGGCGCCGGCGACAACGAAGTCGAAGGCGATCGATCCGTCGGGCGCCACGCGCGGCGTCGCCTCGAGAATCTCACCGGCGTTGGCCAGGCGCCCCCGCACCGTATCGACCCGGATGCCGCGGGCTACCAAATCCGCGTTGGGCGCGAAGGTGCAGCGCCATCGCGGCAATGCGGTGGACAGCGCCCCGTCGGTGTCGTTCGCGATTGCAGTCTCCCTCGACCCGGCAATCCCCTCGACCAGTTGCGCAATCCGCGAGACGACCTGAGCAGTCGCCGGAAACGTTCCGCCGGATCGCCGGACGGCGATCACCTGCTCGAGCAACTGGGTGCCGTCAAACAGCGCGTCCATCCCTTCGGCGCTCAGCCTGGCGGAGCCGTTCCGCAGTACGCGAAAATAATCTTCGAGGCAGTGGGCGAGATCTTCAGCTTGACGGAGCTCGACCATTCCAGAAATCCCCTTCAAGGAATGGAAGTGGCGGAACAGCTCGTCAAGAACCTGCCGGTTGATCTCCGTGCGGCCGATCGACGCTTCAAGAGCCAGCAGCAAGCGACGCGCCCCCACCAAGTGCTCGTCGCACTCTGCGAAGTAGTCGTCGAGAAAATCGGGAAACGCCAGGTCGTCGTGCGGCGTGGCGTCCTCCGTCACAGCGGCGCTCCGCCGAGGAGTTCGCGGGCGGTGGACAGCAGTGCCTGCGGCACGAACGGTTTGGTCACGTACTGCGTCGCGCCGGCGGCGATCGCCGCATCCCGGCTGGAATCGTCTCCTCTGGTGGTGAGCACGACGACGGGTACCTGGCGTGAGTTGGGATGGTGGCGAAGGAATCGGAGCACATCCACGCCATGCATATCGGGCATATTGAGATCGAGAATCATAAGCGCGACCGGACCGAGCGCCACCTGCTCGATCGCTTCCAGGCCGTTGGCCGCCTCGACGAGCTCGAAAGCCTCCAGCGGCCGCAACGACGCGCGAACCATTTTCCGAATGGTTGGCGAGTCGTCCACGATCAGGATGCGGGGCATGGCTGTCCGAAAAACATACGCTCCCAGGTGCGACGTGAGGGGTTCACGTCGCTTTTTGCCGCTTCGACGCGGATGAGGTAGTACGGGAGCAAACGATGTGCCCCTGCCTCGACCGGGTTTCGACTCCGGGTCCGCTGCGAAAAAAGTGGCGAAGCGGCGTGCAGCGGCTGCAGATGGCTGCACCAGCGGTCCCCCGGTCGATCAAGGCACAGCGATCGTGAGGTCAGCCTTGGTCGAGAGCGCGCCGTCATTGGCGGTCGCGCGCAGCACGTAGGTCCCCGGCGCACTGAACCGCGCGGTCACCGCAGCTTTGCCGCTCACGACGGGGACGGCCCCATGGGGTGTGAGCGTGACTTTGGCGGGCCCGCGAATCTGCAGCCACGTCACGGTCAAACCCCTGGGACGCGCGACGGCAGACGAGTTGGCCTGTGCCTGGATCGTGGTCGCATCCCCCGGCGCCGTCGGCTTCGGCGCAGCCATCGGTCTTGGCTTGGGCAGCCCATCGTCGCTCACCTCGACTGTCAGGGCAATCGGCGCGTTGATGGCCGGCGAGGCGACTGATGCCACGGTGATCGCCGGCGGCTTGTTGGGATCGTCGTCGCCGGGATTGAGGTTGCCACGCGTCATGATGATCCGCTCGGTGATCTCTTCCACCGGCAGCAACTCACCGTACGCCCTCTGCGTCTTGCCATTCGCGCTGATTGTCCAGGTCACCACCTGCGTGCCGAAATCACGGGGGACCCGAACCCGATAGACCCAACTCTGGCGCCGCGGCAGGAAATACGTGGGCTGGCCACGATCCGGTCCCGCCGGCTCCACGGAATTCTGCGCGCCGGCTGGAATCGCCAGCTCCTCCTGCCAGTTCCGGTTGAAGTAACCGAAGACCAGATCGAAGGTACCGTCGGCGTTGTGAATCCACCCTTCAAAGTAGGGCTGGATGTCCTGACCGCTCGAAAACTTCGTGGACGGGAGCTCCGTCGGCAACTGTGCGACGAACAGCAGCGCGGCACAGACGCCGGTCGCGGCGAGCCTCACTGGATGGCTTCCGCGGCCTTCTTCGCCGCCGTTCGCTCCTGGTACTCCGCCTCGTCGATGTAGTACAGACTGACCCAGGCAAAGCTCATCTCGTCGATGGTGCGCTGCCCATAGCCGACCCAGTTGCGTGGGTTGGGATTGTATTTGTTCGCCGCGGTGTTGTCGTGCCACGAAGTCACGTGGATGATCGTGCCGGCCGGTAGAATCGGCGCGACCTCGTCGGCGTAGGGGTAGGTGATGTGCCAGCCGAACTGGTAGTTGCTGACGCAGTTGATTGTTTCGGTTCGCGCCGGCCCGGGCCGCGCAGAATCGGCGCGGATGTCCGGATAGATCGCCTCCATGCACATCGCCTTGCCGCGGTTGTGCATGTGCGGTTGAAAGGCCGAGAGCACGGCGGCGCGCGGCAGGCGGAAGTAGCCGTCGGTACGCACCACCTGCCCCGGCGGAATATCGAGATCCGAGTTGTCACCCATGTGCTGGGTGAACGCGACGTGCTTCGGGACCTGTCCTTTCGGGTAGAGCTTGAAACCGATCGAGAGGTTCACCAGCGATCGCTCGCCGCTCGGATGCAGGTGCAGGTTGAAGTGAATCTTCGATCCCGCCTTGATCAAGCGGCCCGAGCCCTCGGGAAAGATGTCGCCGTTCTTGCCGAGGGCGTATTCGTTGAAGAAGAAGCCGACCGGATCCTCGGCTTCGTCCTCGATCATGTTGGCGGTTGCGTGGTGCACGACCTTGAAGCTGTACGGCTCGGGCTTGGTTTCCACCGCGGCGATATACATGTCCTCGGTGAAGCCGGGGTCGACATCGGTGTCGTAGAACTCGTCGGGTCCGTTGGCGGCCAGTTCGTATGGCTTGGGGAGCGTGACGATCATGTCGGGCTTGCCGATGTGCCACTTGTCGACGTCGCTGAAAACGCGCGCCACCGGCATGTCAGCCGCACGGCCGGCCGGCGCGCCTTGATCGACCCAGCGCGTGATGATGTCAATCTCGGCGTCGGTCAGCGACGGATCGTCCTTGAATTTGTTGATGCCGACGTGGCGATCGATGTACCACGGTGGCATCTCGCGCGACGACACCTTCTGTTTGATCGCTCGCGCCCACGGTCGCGCGTCCTGATAGGTCATCAGCGACATCGGGGCGATGGCGCCAGGATGGTGGCAGTTCTGACACGCTTTCTGGAGAATCGGCGCAACGTCTTTGCTGAAGGTCACCGGCGCGGTTTGTTGTGCGGAGGCCTGGGGAGCGAAGGCGCCGACGATGATGAACGCGAGTGTCGTGCGTGTCATGGATCCTCCAAGGTCCGGCTAAAGCCGGACACTACCGACGATCAATTGGTGCCACCGACGCAACCGTGCTCGATCGACTCTGTCCCGGTAGTGTCCGGCTTCAGCCGAACCTCGGGTTCCGGCAGTGTCCGGCTTCAGCCGAACGTCGGGTCCCGGTAGTGTCCGGCTTCAGCTGAACGTCGGGTCCCGGTAGTGTCCGACTTCAGCCGGACGTCGCGTTCCGGTAGTGTCCGGCTTCAGCTGAACGTCGGGTCCCGGTAGTGTCCGACTTCAGCCGGACGTCGGGTTCCGGTAGTGTCCGGCTTCAGCTGAACGTCGGGTTCCGGTAGTGTCCGGCTTCAGCCGGACGTCGGGTTCCGGTAGTGTCCGGCTTCAGCCGGACGTCGGGTTCAGGTAGTGTCCGGCTTCAGCCGAACGTCGGGTCCCGGTAGTGTCCGACTTCAGCCGAACGTCGGGTTCCGGTAGTGTCCGGCTTCAGCCGGACGCTATCCAGGCAACTTGAACGCCAGGAATTCGCCGCTATAATTTCCGCCGCTGATCGCGACGACGATGTACTGCTTGCCGTTGAGCATGTAGGTCATCGGCGATCCGCTCTGCGGCGCCGGCATGTACACCGCGCCGACTTCTTTGCCATCGGCTTTGTCGTAGGCCCGCAACATCGCCCCCCGCACGCCGTTCGACGTCGTCGTGACCCGGCTCTCACCCGCGATCACGAGTGACTTGGTCGCGAGCGTGCCGATGATGCCGGCCTGCCCCGTCCGCGGAATGCTGAGGCCCTTGAGGGCCGGGTTGCTCTTCACGTTGTCGAGCGTCTCGCCGTGCGCGATCTGCCACTTGATCGTGCCCTTGTCGAGGTCGATCGCAGTAATGCGGCCGTACGGCGGTTTGATCAGCGGAAGACCGCGCACCGTAACGCCGGTCCCGCCGCCTTCCGCGGCCGCTGGCGCGGGGCGCGCGGCGGCGGGAGCCGGAGCATCCGCGCCTGCCCCCGCACCGGAACCGCCGCTGCTGCGCACGCCGGCCGTCGCCGATCCCTGGACGAAAGACATGTCCGACACCTTGACGTCGGGCGGCGGCAGCAGGCCAAGCGCACTCACGTTGGTCTGCGAATAGAGAAACACGGTATGCGTCTCGGGATCGTACGAGCCGCCGGGCCAATTCGTGCCGCCAGTGGCCGACGGCAGCACGAGCGTGCCGAGCGGGCCTTCGACCTTGCTGACCGTGGGCGGTGTGAAGATCGGTCCGATCCTGTACTTCGCCACCTGCTTGATCGCTTCGGCACGCAGCTCCGGCGTGAAGTCGATTAGATCGTCGACCGACACGCCCTGGCGATCGTAAGCCGGCGGTTTCGTCACGAACGGTTGCGTCGGCGCGTACCACTCGTTCGGCACGTCGCCTTTCGCCACCGGTCTCTCCTCAATCGGCCAGATTGGCTGACCGGTGGCCCGATCGAAGACGTAGAGCCACGCCTGCTTGGTCGGCTGTGCCACGGCCTTCACGATGCGGCCGTTCACCGAAATGTCCGCGAGAATCGGTGCGCACGGCAGATCCATGTCCCACAGCCCGTGGTGCACGAACTGAAAATGCCACCGCCGCTTGCCGGTCTGCAGGTCGACAGCGACCAGGCTCTCGCCGAATAAGCCGTTGCCCGGGCGATGGCCGCCGTAGTAGTCGCCCGTCGGCAATTCGACCGGCAGGTAGGCGAGGCCGAGCTCTTCGTCGACCGAGATCTGCGCCCACACGCCGGCGTTGCCGGTATAGGCCCAGGAGTCCTTTTCCCAGCTGTCGTTCCCAAATTCGCCTGGTGACGGGATGGTGTGGAAGATCCACAGTCGCTTGCCGGTGCGTACGTCGAAGCCGCGCACGTATCCCTTGACATTCGAACGGCCGCGCGGCACGCCTCCCGAGCGGTGGGCGGCGCCGACGATCACGACGTCCCTGGCGACGACCGGCGTCGAGTGCAGGCCCACCTCGCCGGTGATCAAATCAATTTCCTGGTCATCGTCCTTCTTGAGATCGACGATGCCGTTGACACCAAAGCTGCTGACGATCGCGCCGGTCTTCGCGTCGAGCGCGACCAGCCGGTAGCCGGGAGTGACGTAGAGGATGCGCGACTCGCGGCCATCGGACCAGTAGGCGAGGCCACGGCCGGAGAACTGCCGCGGCGCGTTCGCTCCACGCGCGCCCTCAATCTCGCTGTGCATCCAGCGCAGCTCGCCGGTGGCGGCATCAAGGGCGACCACGGCGCGGCGCGTGCCCGCGGTCGAGTAGATCAGTCCGCCGACCATCAGCGGCGTTCCCTCGAGCTGGTACTCGGGACGGGGACCGAGGCTGTCCGTCTTGAACCGCCACGCAACTTCCAGCTTGCTGAAGTTCGTCGCGTTGATTTGATCGAGCGGTGAATAGCGGGTGTGGCCGAGGTCGGCGCCGTAGCTTCGCCACTCGCCATTGCTGGCGCCCGACTGCCCGATGACCACCACCGCAGCGCAACAGACCAACGACGCGATGCCGAACAATCGGGTGAGGCCGGTGAGGCGGGTGAGGCGCATGGCTACTTCTCCGGGGGATTGACCCGACCGAGGCGTCGGTCGAACCTCGCGGCCACCGACGTCATGGCGCCGAGTCTAATACAGGCGGCCGGCTGACAGCAGTCCTTTTCCGATGGCGCACGCCTAGGCTGGCCCGGCTCCAGACGCCGCCGTCGTGATCGCGCAGCCGTCGCAGCTGGCGCGTCCCGAGATCGAGGGCGGTCTGAGAATACAGGTCACCAGGAGAACTGCTCTTCACCAGCGTGAAGCGTTCCCGGGTCGTCTCGACCTCGCCGATAACAACGCTCTGCAGCGTGTAGGTCGCGTCGAGAAAAGTCTCGCACACCAGCTCGCACACCTTGTGCAGCTGCTCCTCGCCATTACGGATCATCCGCGCGAACGCGGTGCGGACGCGGCGAGCCGCCCGATTACCGTGCTGCGCGGTCTGTATCTTTACGGCACACGCTGGCTGCGCTAAAGTGTGCCATGGCGTGAAGCCGACCCGGGCACCGGCTTTGCCACAGGCTCCGGCGTGATCAATTTCTTCATGGCCGGCCCCGACATGGTGCGATGGGAGCTGACCGCGGTAGAATCCGAGGGTCCCTTTCGCCTGACCGTCCACCACGCCAACGGCGTCATCGTCGAGTACTTCGGAACACCGGCCGCGGCGTTGATGCGAGAGCAAGAGCTCGAGGATCTATTGATGGCGGCCCGGGGAGCCTGTAAATGACCACGCCGGCGCGAATTCTGATCGTCGACGACGACGAGACCGTCCTGCAAACGTTTGCAAAGGCGCTGTCCCTGGAAGGCTACGAGGTCCGCGTCGCCGCGTCGCCGTTGGTGGGATTGCAGGAGGTTGTGGAGACGCCGCCCGACGTGATCCTGCTTGATTTGCGGATGCCTTTCGTCAACGGTGTCGGGTTTCTCTATCGCCTGCGGGAACAGACCGCGCACCGTCATACCCCCGTGGCGATCATCACCGGCGACTCGTGCATCGACGACCCGGCCATGAGCGAGCTGCACGGACTCGAGGCTGAGGTCTGTTTCAAACCGATGTGGATCGACGAGGTCATTACATTGACGCGCACCCTCCTGGCCAGGCGCCGCCCGGTCGACGCGCTGCTTTCCTAGTCCACCTCAGCCACAGTTTTCGAAGCGGCGCGCATCTTGTAACGGGGTCCGCCATGACTTGGCTTGCCTGGCTCGCCCTTGCGGTTCTCATCACGGCGGTGGCCGCCGTCACCGGCATCAAACCCAAACACACGCGGCATGTGGCGCATACCAGCATGATGGGCGTCGCCCGGATTGTTCTTCTCTTCATCGTCGCCATCTTTCTGTATCTCGCATTCAACGCACGCTAGAATTCCGGCGGTGAACGTCGTCTTTTTTCGGTGCGACTGGAATGGTCGGGCAGGGAGTGTGGCCTGCACGCCTGTTGATCCGGAGGAAGCCATTTCTCGAGGCCCGCGACATCAATGTCCTGACAACGAAGTCCGCAAATGATCCAGCAATTGTCGGCGCCTGAACTGAAGGCGATGATCGATGGCGGCGCGCCATTCGAGTTCATCGATGTGCGAACCGAGCGCGAGCGCGACATCGCGAGCATTGAAGGGTCGCGTCTCCTCGACCAGGCGTATCACGACTATCTGCTGGCGCTGGATCGTCAAACGCCGCTGGTGTTCCAATGCCACCATGGCATTCGCAGCCAGGCGGCGGCGGAGTACTGCCAGGGTCTCGGCTTCGTCCGACTGTTCAACCTGCGCGGCGGCATCGACGCCTGGTCGCAGCTGGTCGACCCGGCGGTGCCGCGCTACTGACCGTCATTTCAGTTCGACCCGGCTGAACGCGTCGAGCATCTCCTGCTCAGACGGCGGTCGGAGGACGTTGCGCGCGGCGAACTCATCGGCCTTGGGATAGCTAGTGCCGCGGATGCGCGCGGCAGCCTGCTCCAGATCGTACACGGTACGCCGGAGCTCGATATCGCCTCCGAGCAGCAGCCAATGGGCGCCCGCCTCTCCAAACGGCATCCCCACGCTGCCGGCGTTCACCACACGCACCTCGCCGATCCGGCGATCGAACTGCATGTGGGTATGGCCGCAAACGGCGACCGCGACACCCAGGCTGCCGAAGATCGGCATCAGCGGTTCGTCGGGCGTGACCCGGGTGAAGATCTCGACATCGTTCCTGGGCGTCGCGTGACAGAACAGCACATCGCCGAGCCCGTCAATCGGCAGACGCAGCGTCAGCGGCCAACTCGCCAGCTGCCGCCTCTGTGACGGTCCGAGTTGCTCGGCATTCCAGCGCATCGATTCGCGATACGCCTCCGGAACCGCGCCGGTCGGTGCAATCACCTCGCGCTCGCCGTTGCCTTGAATGAAGTCCGTCGGGATGTCGAGTTCCAGGAGCTGAGCGAGCGACTCACGAGGCATCGGCCCCGGCAGGACATCGCCGCCGATCACGATCCGATCGACACCGACCGTGCGGACCTCGCGCAGGACCGCTTCGAGGGCCGGAAGGTTGCCGTGAATGTCGTAGAGCGCGGCGACGCGCATACGTCCATGATAGCCCGCGCTGCGAATCGCTGAGCCGGGACGTCAAGATCACTCTGTCAAGACAAATCCTCGCGCGCGCCAGCGCGCACCGTTGCTCTGTGCCGCAGGATAGCCGACTCGATGCGAAGGCGTTTTTGCATCTACAATGGGAGCGGTGAAGCCCGGTAAACCACCGCTCGTTCGGAAGGAACAGGATTCCATCACGATCGTGATGGACGTCGCCCCTGCGAGCAGCCGCGCGCCCATTCGCCTGGTGCTGCGCTGCGAGCGGGATGGTCAGATTTACGCGTCGATCGAGCGCGGACCGAAGCCCGGCGCGAACTGAAAAGCGCTTCACACATTGTCCGTCCAACTGCGCGGTGCGGCAGGGAGGCGTTTTCAGACAGGCCTCTCCCCTCTCCGTCACGTTTCCTGCACCGGCGGCTCCGGCTACACTTGAGGCATGGCCAAACACCCATCACGGATTCTGGAGCTCGCCAGACGCGGCGCCGAGGCCCGTTTCGGCGAACTGATCGACGAATTGAAGCTGCTCACCCTCTCATTTCCACATCTCCGCGATTCGGTCGACCGAAACGACCTGCCAGTGACATTCCTTCTCCGGAGGGGCGGCGAGATCGGCGCACGCCGCACGACGCGCAAGTTGTCCTCGGCAGCGCGGAAGGCGATCGGCGCCGCGCAGCGGGCACGCTGGGCGAGGCAGAAGGCCGGCACACCGAAGTAGCCCATTGTTGAGGGAGGGCCCATGACAGAAACCGAGATCCAGGCCAAGGCGACCATTGCCGCCGCGCTCATCCAGAGCCGCAGCGTTGACGCCGAGGCCCTGGGATCGCTGAACAAGGACATCAGCAATCACAAACTGGCGCATCTGCGCGAGCTGACCGAGCGCATTTACGCCGCGATCGCCAGGGGCTCCGTCGCCGAATAACGGCCGACCGGCCTCCCGCACCTCATCGACATCGACATCCTGAAAGCTTTTTGCCAAAGCGGCGCTATCTGGCAGAGCAGGTCGCACCGCGGCCTCGAGTCACAGCATCGGACGGCGCTGGGGGCCGTCGATCGCGCGAGTCACTCGTGTGTTATCAGGAGGAATTGATGAGAATGGGACGAATCGCAGCGCTATGCAGCTACTCGATGATCGGCGCGTTCGCGCTCGTGTGCCTGTGCCCGACGCAGGCACTGGCGCAGGATGATCATTCGCACATGATGACGGCCGACCATCGCGAGCCGACCTCCGAACAGAAGAAACAGGCCAACGCCCTGGTGCAGGCGGTCCGGAAGGTGACGGCGCAATTCCAGCACGAACCTCCTGCCGACTACGTCCTCAACTTCGGCTGCGTGAGCGGTGGCGATTTCGGCGCCATGGGCATGCACTTCGTCAATGGACCCCTGGTGGATGGCGTGATCGAGCTGGAACGCCCTGAGATCCTGCTCTACGAGCCGTTGCCCAACGGCCGGCTGCAGCTGACCGGCGTGGATTACCTGGTTCCCAAGGCGGCGTGGGAGGCGGATCCGAAGCACACGTCTCCGCCGGAATTGAAGGGGCAGCTGTTTCACCTGTTCGACAGCCCGAACCGCTTCGGCCTCGACGCGTTCTACACGCTGCATGTGTGGGCGTGGAAGGACAACCCGGTGGGCACCTTCACCAACTGGAACCCGAACGTTTCGTGCGACGCGTTCAGCGGAGAGAGCCGCTAAGAACGGCTTCGCGTCTTCCCCTGGCAACAGGGCCGCGCATCAGCCGTGTGGCTTCGGCGATGCGCGGCCACGTTCATTCCGACGTAACGTCCTGCCGCTCTGATCCCGCAATCGGTTTGAGGTTCGTCGATCGTCTGCGCCGGCTTATACTGCTGGCTCCGGCTGGTCGACGCTTCCACGACATGCCTGCCTTTGCTTACGACTCAACGCTCGTCGCCGCGGCGGGCAACCCGCCGCACTCGGTGGCCGACGTCCTCCAAACCATGCGGACGATCGACGCCGTTTGCGTCGATGGCGATGGGCTGAAGTGGTTCAACCTGCTCTACCTGCAGGTAACGCAGGCGGTTCAGGTCAGGATTGCAGCGGGCGGATTCACGGATTCCGCCTGGCTGGAAGAGCTCGACGTGCAGTTCGCGAAGCTATATTTCAATGCGCTGACGGCTTCGCTGCAAGGAGCGGCGTGTCCGGAATGCTGGCAGGCCATGTTCGAGGTTCGCGACCACACCCGGCTCGCCAGGATTCAGTTCGCGCTCGCTGGTGTCAACGCCCACATCAATCACGACCTGCCGGCAGCGATCGTTGCAACCTGTCGCGCCACCGGCACCGTTCCCGATCGCGGGACGCCGCAGTGCATCGACTACACCAATCTGAATGTCACGCTGGACTCGCTCATCGAGGGCGCAAAAAGGACCCTCCAGGTCAGACTGCTCGGAGATGCGCTGCCGGCGGCGTCCTATCTCGAGAATACGATCGCGGGCTGGGGCGTGAAAGCCGCCAGGGAGAAGAGCTGGACGAATTCACAAGTGCTCTGGCATCTGCAGGGTTCGTCCATGCTGTCGGGTGGCTTCGAGGATTCGCTGGACGGCCTGACGACCGTCGTCAGCAAGGGCCTCCTGGTCCAGGTGCCGTGAAGAGCGCGCCGGGCTGGAGAAGTGTGGTGCAGACATCGGAACACGCCCCCGGACAACCTGGCCTCGCCCCGCGCTGGACGACCAGTCGGAAAAACGGCGTTGGAACGGCCCGGGGACTCGCCAGTCACGTTTGGTTCACGACCAGCCACGGCATCCTGACCGAGGTGTTCTATCCGCGAATCGATCGGGCCGCCGTCAGGGATATGGGCATGATCGTCACCGATGGCGCCGCCTTTTTCTCGGAAGAAAAGACCGACACGGTGTCAACGGTTTCCTGGTTGAGAGATGGCGTCCCCGGATTCCGCATCAGCAACGTCTGTCACGACGGTCGCTACGCCATCGACAAGATTCTGATCACCGACCCGCAACGCCACGTCGTTCTCCAGCAGATGCGGTTCACGCCCCGGCGCGGTCCGATGGACGACTATCATCTCTACGTTCTGCTCGCCCCGCACCTTGGCAATCAGGGCGGACACAACAGCGCGAGTCGGGGAGTTCAAGGGCGTGCCGATGCTCCTGGCCGAATGCCACGGCTCGGCACTGGCTCTCGCCTGTTCAGTGCCGTGGAAGCACCGATCGGCCGGCTATGTCGGTGCTTCTGACGGATGGCAGGATCTGAAGCAGCACCCCTGCATGGCGTGGGAGTTCGAGTGCGCGGACGAGGGCAACGTGGCCTTGACCGGGGAGATCGACCTCTCTGGCGGCGGAGCCTTTCTTTTGGCGCTCGGCTTCGGTCGCAGCGTGAACGAAGCAGCGCATCGCGCCCGGGCGAGTATCGGCGGCGGGTTCGATGCCGCGCGCGAGCGATACGAGAGTGAGTGGACCACCTGGCAGCGTAGCCTTCGACCGCTGGCGTCCGGGTCGAAGGCCAACAGCGCCGCATACCGCGTGAGCACGGCGCTGCTGGCGACCCACGAGTCGAAGGACTTCCCCGGCGGCACGATCGCCAGCTTGTCGTTTCCGTGGGGGAGATCCACGGTGACCGTGACGAAGGCGGCTACCATCTGGTATGGCCGCGTGATGCCTATGAGACCGCGAGCGCGCTGCTCGCCGCCGGCGCCAGCGCTGAAGTCCTCCGCGCGCTCGACTTCTTCGCGGTCACGCAGGAGGCTGACGGTCACTGGCCGCAGAACATGTGGCTCGACGGTAGTCGTTTCTGGGAGAACATTCAGCTCGACGAAACCGCGGCTCCGATCCTGTTGCTCGATCTCGCCAGGAGGCACGCCGGGGTCGGTCCGGCCGACCTGACCCGTCTCTGGCAGATGGTTCGCGCTGCTGTCGGTTTCATCGTCCGTCAGGGGCCTTCGACGCCGGAAGATCGCTGGGAGGAGGACGCCGGCCTTACCCCCTATAGCCTGGCCTGCATGATCGCGGCTCTGCTCGTGGCCGCGGAGATGGCGGACGAGCATCACGAAATGGCGCTCGGGTCGTACCTCAGAGAGACGGCGGACATCTGGAACGCGGCGATTGAAGGATGGCTGTACGTCGAGCGCACCGAGTTGGCGACGCAGGTCGGCGTCGATGGCTACTACGTCAGGATCGCACCGCCAGACAGGCTTTCCGGCGCCATGCCGCTGACCGGGGAATCTATTCACATTTTGAATCGGGCCGACGATGCGGTCTTCTCCGTCGACGCCATCGTGAGCACGGACGCACTGGCACTGGTCCGGTTCGGCTTGCGCGCGGCCGACGATCCGCGCATCGTGAACACGGTTCGGGTGATCGACGCGGTACTTCGCGTCGATACACCCACGGGCCCTGGCTGGCATCGGTACAATCACGACGGGTACGGTGAGCACACCGACGGCTCCCCGTTCGACGGCACAGGTGTCGGCAGAGCGTGGCCGCTCCTCGCCGGCGAGCGGGCGCACTACGAGCTGGCGGCGGGTCACGCCGCAGAAGCGCACCGGTTGCTCGGCGCGATGGAGGCACAGGCCGGCAATTCAGGACTGATTCCGGAACAGATCTGGGATACCGCTGCGATTCCCGACAAGAACCTGTTCCCCGGCCGCCCGACAGGTTCGGCGGGTCCACTGGTCTGGGCGCATGCCGAACACGTGAAGCTGCTGAGATCGCTCGCGGACGGGACGACGTTCGATACACCAGTGCAGACGACCCAGCGATATATTGCCGACCGCGTGAAACCGAGACACGCGTCATGGAGATTCGCAGGACAGATCCGGCATTTCGACGAGGGACTGGTCTTACGGATCGAAACACTGGCGCCGTCACGCGTTCGATGGTCACCAGACGACTGGTCGTCAGTGGTCGACGTCGAGACGCGGGACACGGGAATCGGGACCTTCGTCGCCGATCTGCCGACGACGAGCCTGCCGGCTGGATCCCGGATTGCTTTTACTTTTTTCTGGAACGAAGGCGCCCGGTGGGAAGGATGCAATTTCGAGGTCGGCATCGTGGCGGCGTCTTGAGTGCCCGTTCATAGCCCGCTGACGAGAGTCGACCGGCTTGCCTTGAGGATTCCCGAAACCGTGGCGACGGTCGCCGGCCACGTCATCGCGCCGGGTCCGCGCGCCGCGACTTTTCCACCATTGCGCCGAAAATGCCGGCGCCCGCGACCAGGAGGCCGCCGAGCAGGGAGACTCGATGTTTGGTCGCCCACAACTGGGGGCTGAAACTCCGCGCCTCTGCGTCGAAGTGCCCGTGCGCTCCGAGGTCCCTGGAGACCGGCTCCCAGAAGTTGTCCGGTTGATTCGGATCGGCCGGTTCCGGGAGCATCGCGCCATCCCACGCCGCGGTCGCCAGATAGCGATCGAGCAGGCCCGGGATGACCTTTTCGCCGAGCGTGGCTTCGACGGTCGTATAGCCCACCATGATCTCGCGTCGGTCGTGCTCGGCGGCATAGAGAATCGCGTCAGCGGCGACTTCGGGCTGGAAGATCGTCCCGGTGGGGCGCGCCTTGTGCGCCATCTTGTTCTTCGTCCAGGTGAACTGGGTGGTGTTCAGCGCCGGCATGTTGACCACCGAGAGATGAACCTCGCTGCGCTCGTGGATCAATTCGCAGCGAAGCGATTCGGTAAAGCCCTGAATTGCGTGCTTGCTCGCGCAGTAGGCGCTCTGCAGCGGAATCGACCGGAACGCGAGCGCTGATCCCACCTGCACGATGACGCCACGGTTTCTCGGAATCATGCGCTCCAGTGCGCAACGTGTGCCGTGGACCACCCCGAGAAAGGTGACGTCGACGATGTGCCGGAATTCGTCCGAGGTCATTTTCATGAAAGGGCTGTACATCGACACCATGGCGTTGTTGATCCAGAGGTCGATCGGGCCGAAGCGCTCTTCGGCCGCTCGCGTGGCCGCCTCCACCTGCGCGAAGTCGCTGACATCCACCTGGAGGGCCAACGCCCGTCCGCCGGCGGTCTCTACGTCGTGCTTCGCGCCGTCCAGGCCCTCCAGTCCCCTCGCGAGAAGAATCACGCTGGCTCCTCGCGCGCCCAGCGCACGAACCGTGGTCCGGCCCACCCCGCCCGATGCACCTGTCACTACCGCCACCGTCCGACTGCCTATTTTCATAACTCCCCACAGCGTTCGTGCCACTTTCGGGCGCTGTCACGGTTCATGCATTGGGTGAGCCAATGCAGGCGCCCCACGCTGGTCACGGCGCTCTTACTGTTGCCTTACGCAGCGTCACTTTCACGAGGGCGCCGCGCAGATGACGAAGAAACCCGATTGCCCCATTGAACGGCTCGAGGTGGCGTCGTACACCGTTCCGACCGATCAGCCGGAATCGGACGGCACGCTCTCGTGGGATTCGACCACGCTGGTCGTGGTGCATGCGTCGGCGGCTGGTAGAACCGGATTGGGATACAGCTACGCGCACCAGGCCGCGGCGGAGCTGATCCGAGCCACGCTCGTCGCTGCAGTGCTCGGCGGCGACGCGATGGACGTGGTCGCCCGGCACAACTCGATGATTCACGCCATCCGCAACCTCGGGCGCCCCGGGATCTCATCGATGGCGATCGCCGCCGTCGACATCGCGTTGTGGGACCTGAAGGCTCTGCTGCTCGAGTTGCCGCTGGTCACATTGTTGGGCGCGACACGACGCACGATACCCATTTATGGCAGCGGCGGCTTCACCTCGTACTCGCCCGGGCGGCTGGTTGAACAACTCGGCGGTTGGGCCAGCTCGGGCATCCGGGCCGTGAAAATGAAGATCGGTCGCGATCCCGGATCGGACCTGAACCGCGTGCGGACAGCGCGTGAAGCCATCGGCGATCAGACGGAACTCTTCGTCGACGCCAACGGCGCGTATGACCGCAAGCTCGCTCTGGCTCAGGCGGAACGGTTCGTCGCCGAGGGGGTGAGCTGGTTCGAGGAGCCCGTCTCGTCGGACGATCTGGAGGGTCTCCGACTCATTCGCGACCGTGCGCCGGCCTCCATGGAAATCGCCGCCGGCGAGTACGGCTATCAGACGCTGTACTTCCGCCGCATGCTGGAAGTCGGTGCCGTTGACGTGCTGCAGGCTGACGCGACCCGCTGCGCTGGCATCACCGGATTCCTGGAAGCGGGCGTGCTCTGTAACGCCTGGGGCATGCCCATGTCGGCGCACACGGCACCCACCGTGCATGTTCATGTGTGCTGTGCCGCGCCGCGGGTTCGCCACCTCGAGTACTTCCACGATCACGTTCGCATCGAGCGGCTGTTGTTCGACGGCGCGCTCGAACCGGTTGATGGCGCCCTCCAGCCGGACCTGTCGAGGCCCGGTCTCGGCGTTCAGTTCAAATTCGCGGACGCCGCGCCCTATGCCATCTGATCCCCTTGACTGAGGAAACCGCCGCTCGTCGTCGAGACATCCACCCGCGATCCGCCACGCCAGAGCCCCGCGATCGACTCGCGACCGACCTGCGCCATGCCATCAACGGCGAGGTTCGATTCGACGAAGGCAGCCGGGCCCTCTATGCCACTGACGGTTCGAACTACCGGCAGCCGCCGATTGGCGTGGTCATTCCGAAACAGATCGACGATGTCATCCGTGCCGTGGACGTCTGTCGCGCGCATCAGGCGCCAATCTTCGGACGAGGCGGCGGCACCAGTCTGGCCGGCCAATGCTGCAACACCGGAGTGGTCTTCGACTTCTCGAAATACATGAATCGCGTGCTGCACATCGACACGGCCAACCGGCTGGCCCGTGTCCAGCCCGGGACGATTCTTGACGACTTGCGCCACGCTGCCGAACCGAACGGCATCACCTTCGGCCCCGATCCCGCGACGCACACCCACTGTACGCTCGGCGGCATGGTCGGCAACGACTCGTGCGGCGTGCATTCGGTGATGTCGCAGTTCGCCGGCCAGGGCGCGCGCACCGCCGACAACATCGAGGAGATCGAGGTTCTCACCTACGAGGGCCTGCGGATGCGGGTGGGGCCGACCAGCAATCAGCAGTACGACGCCATCGTCGCTGGGGGCGGACGCCGCGCCGAGATCTATATCGCGCTCAAGGCGCTCCGCGACCGTTATGCCGACGCGATCCGATCGGCGTACCCGACAGATCCCGCGCCGGGTGTCGGGCTACAACCTTCCCTATCTGCTTCCCGAGCACGGTTTCAACGTCGCGCGCGCCCTCGTCGGCAGCGAGGGGACGTGCGTCATGCTGCTCGAGATCGTCGCCAACCTGATCCCGAATCCAAAGGCGCGGAGCTTGCTCGTGCTCGGCTACCCGGACGTGTATCAGGCCGGCGATCACGTCACCGAACTGATGGCCCATCGGCCGATCGGCCTCGAGGGCATGGACGATCGGCTGATCGAGGACATGAAAAAGGCTGGGTTGCATCGCCGCGACGTCCAGCTTCTGCCCGAGGGCAACGGCTGGCTCCTGGTCGAATTCGGCGGTGCCAGCAAGAACGAAGCGGACGCCGCGGCGCGCGTGGCGATGGAGGAACTGAGCCATGGGGCCAACGCGCCGACCATGAAGCTGATCGACGATCCCGGTGAAGAGCGACTGGTGTGGAAGATCCGGGAGTCTGGCCTCGGCGCGACCGCGCATCCGTCCGGCGGCACCTCGACCTGGCCCGGATGGGAGGATTCGGCGGTGCCTCCCGACAAGGTCGGATCGTATCTGCGGTCGTTGCGAAAGCTGCTCGAACAGCACGGCTACGAATGCGATCTCTACGGTCACTTCGGGCAGGGCTGCATTCACACCCGCATCGATTTTGATTTCACGACCGCCGACGGCATTGCGCGCTACCGCGCTTTCATGGAGCAGGCCGCGGACCTCGTCGTGTCGTATGGCGGCTCACTTTCAGGCGAGCACGGCGATGGCCAGGCGCGGGCCGAGCTCCTGCCAAAAATGTTCGGCCCCGAAATCGTCCGAGCATTCCGCGAGTTCAAGGCCATCTGGGATCCCGGCGGGAAGATGAACCCCGGCAAGATTGTCGATCCCTACGGAATGGACGAACACCTGCGGCTCGGCACGCACTATCATCCGCTGGCCGTCCACACGCACTTCAAGTATCCCGAGGATCGCGGCAGTTTTGCCCACGCCACGCTGCGATGCGTCGGCGTCGGCGATTGCCGGCGCCTGGAGGGCGGCACCATGTGCCCCAGCTTCATGGCGACGCGCGAGGAGCAGCACTCGACCCGAGGCCGGGCCAGATTGCTGTTCGAAATGCTCGAGGGCGATCCGCTGACCCGCCTCTGGCAGAGCGAACCGGTCAAGGAGGCGCTCGATCTGTGCCTCGCCTGCAAGGGCTGCAAGGGCGAGTGTCCCGTCAGCGTCGACATGGCGACCTACAAATCGGAATTTCTGGCGCACTACTACGAGAATCATCGCCGACCGATGACGGCCTACTCGTTCGGGCTGATTCATTACTGGGCGCGACTGGCGGCGTTGATGCCGCGACTCGTCAATTTCATCACCCAGACTCCCGGCTTGAAGACGCTGGCCAAGCTCGCCGCCGGCATGCCGCTGGCGCGACACATCCCCGCCTTCGCGCCAGAAACGTTTCAGCACTGGTTCACGCGACGACAGGCTCCAGTGGCGGGTGCCGACCAGCCGCGCGTGATCCTGTGGCCCGACACCTTCAACAATCACTTCCATCCGGAAACCGCGATCGCCGCCGTCCACGTGCTGGAACGAGCAGGTTTTGCGGTTGCGGTGCCCTCGAAAGCGATGTGCTGCGGCCGGCCGCTGTACGACTACGGCATGCTCGACACCGCCAAGGCATGGCTGCGCGACATTCTCCGCAGCCTGGCGCCTGCTATCGCCGCAGGCACGCCGGTCGTCGGGCTGGAGCCAAGTTGTGTCGCGGTGTTTCGCGACGAGCTCACGCAGCTGTTCCCCGAAGACGAGGACGCCAAGCGCCTCGCCTCTCAGGCCTACCTCTTGAGCGAGTTTCTCCAGCAGAAGGTCCCGGACTTCGCCTACCCGGCGCTGCATGCCGAAGCGCTCGTCCACGGCCATTGCCACCACCGCGCCATCATGAAGATGGACGCGCAGGAGCGCGTGCTCGATGCCGTCGGACTTGCGCACCAAGAGCTCGACGCCGGCTGCTGCGGCATGGCGGGGTCATTCGGCTTCGAACGCGATCACTACGACATCTCGATGACGATTGGAGAGCGGGTCCTGCTGCCGGCGGTTCGAAACGCGGCCAAAGAGGTGCTCATCGTGGCGGACGGCTTCAGCTGCCGGGAACAGATCGCACAAGGCACCGACCGGCAGGCATTGCACCTGGCGGAAGTGCTCGAGATGGCCGCGCGCGACCATCCGGCGCGCGTACCCGATCGCTATCCCGAGCGTGCCTGGCGGCCGGACCACGGGCGCCATACCATCCTGTCGCTTCGTGAAATCGCGATCGCGGGCGTTGGGATGTTCGCTGCCGGCGCGGCGGTCTGGAGCATCGGCCGTCTGGTCGGCGCCACCCGTTCCACATCCCGGAGCAGCTGACCATGGCCAAGACGACCGCCGACCTGCTTGTCGAACGACTCTCGCAATGGGGCGTCGATACCATCTTTGGATTCCCTGGCGACGGCGTGAACGGCATCTTCGAAGCGCTGCGCACGCATCAGGAAGCGATCCGCTTCGTCCAGGTCCGACACGAAGAGGCCGCGGCCTTCGCCGCCTGCGGCTACGCGAAGTACACCGGCCGTCTCGGCGTCTGTCTGGCGACGTCGGGTCCGGGCGGCATTCACCTGCTGAACGGATTGTACGACGCCAAGTGCGACGGCCAGCCCGTGCTGGCGATCACCGGCCATACGTTTCACGATCTGATCGGCACCCACGGCCAGCAGGACGTGGATCTCAGCCGCCTGTTCATGGACGTGGCCGCCTACAGCGAACGCGTCATGGGGCCGGCGCATGTGGTCAACGTCGTCGACGAGGCGGTGAAGACCGCTCTGGGCCGGCGCACCGTGGCGCACTTGACGATCCCGAAAGACGTTCAGGACTGGACCAGCAAGGACGCTGCGCGGTCGGACGCGAACGTCGACGGCCACAGCGCCGAACTGTTCGTCGCGGAACGGTCGATGCCTCCGCAGGCACGGCTGCAGCAGGCCGCGGATCTGATCAATGCCGGAGCGCGGGTGGTCATCCTCGCTGGACGTGGATGCCTCGAGGCGCGGGCCGAGGTTCTCTCGCTTGCGGACAAGGTCGCCGGCCCGATCGTCAAACCGCTCCTCGGCAAAGCGGTGGTGCCGGACGACAGCCCTTTTACCACCGGCGGGATTGGCCTGCTCGGGACGGCGCCTTCACAGGATGCGATGAGCGAGTGCGACACGCTCATCATCGCGGGCAGCAGCTTTCCATATCTGGAGTTCTATCCCACGCCGGGACAGGCCAAGACGGTCCAGATCGAGATCGACGCGACCCGAACCGGGCTGCGACACCCGGTGGACGTCGGCCTCGTCGGCGACTGCGGCACGGTGCTGCGCGCCCTCCTGCCGCTGGTCACGCGCAAGACGGATCGATCGTTTCTCGAGAAGGCTCAGGAGCGAACCGGCCAATGGAACAAGCTGATGAACCTGCGCGGCACCCGTCAGGACATGCCGATGAAGCCGCAGGTGGTGGCGCATGCGCTGAACGATCTGCTTGCCGACGACGCCATCGTCTCGGCCGATAGCGGGACGATTGCGACCTGGGCGGCACGTCACATCCGGATGCGGAGCGGGATGCAATTCTCCCTGTCGGGCAACCTTGCGACGATGGCGAATGGCCTGCCCTACAGCATCGGCGCGTCGGTGGCCTATCCGGGCCGGCAGGTCGTCGCGATCGTCGGCGATGGCGGATTCACGATGCTGATGGGCGAAGTTGCCACGCTCGTCAAGCACAAGCTGCCGGTGAAGGTGATCATCTTCAAGAACAACGTGCTGGGCATGATCAAGTGGGAACAGATGGTGCTCGAAGGCACACCGCAGTACGGCGTGGAGCTGGAGCCGATTGACTTCGCAGCGTTCGCGCGCGCCTGCGGAGCCGGCGGATTCACCGTCGACCACCCCTCGCAGCTGCCGACGGTGCTGCGGCAGGCGTTCGATCACCCTGGGCCCGCGATCGTGGAAGCGGTGATCGATCCCAACGAGCCGCCGATGCCCGGGAAGATCACCACCAAGCAGGCCTGGAATTTTGCCGAAGCGCTGATCAAAGGCGAACGCGGCGGCTGGGACATCTTCAAGACGGTCGCCAAGGACAAGGTTCGCGAGGTGATTTAGTTGACGATGGCAGCGGCGCCGGCGCCTTTTCAGGCGGCCCTCTGCCGGGCGTCGGCGATGACCCACTTCACCGGACTGAGATGAGTCAGCGGCGATCGAACCTGCGTTCTGTGCTCCTGAGCACCCAGTAGATGAGGGCCGGCTGGAAAAACAGCTCCGACGTCAGGCGGGTCATTCGGAGTAGTCCAAGGCAGGCTCGCCCGCGCTCGAAGACGGCGGCGCTGCGGACTCGGGCCGATCCGATCGAGGCTTGGTGGCGCCCAAACGCCGCCACAGCGACCAATTCCACAGCCGGCGGAATGCGAGGCACAGACCGGTGTAAACGAGGAAGACACCGCCCAAGCAGCCGAGGCCGGCGATCACCTGTCCGGGCAGACCGCCGAGTTCGCCCGTGTGGGCAAAGCGCAGCCAGCCGCGGACCTTCTGGCCGAGGCTGTTGCCCTCATACGGTTGCCACTGCACCACATCGCCGCTGGCGCCGTTCAACATGAGATTCGATCGGGCGAACGCATTCCAGTTCGCGCCGTCCGTGATCGTGAACACGACCGGCGCGCCTTCTCGAGCCGGCAGCCGCATCGACACCACGCTCCACGTCGGCACTTGCCGTTCGGCGCGAGCCCAGAGCAGATCGAGGTTGCCGGAGACCGCAGGCGATCCCTCAGCGGCGGGTCGATTGCGGGTCGTCTCCTCCCGGGGGTCGCCTTCCCGGTCGGCGCGCGTCGGTTGGCCCGCTTCCGCCCGTGCACCGCGTCCGCGGCCCGCGGTCGGTCCTTCGCCGCCTCGACCGCCACGGCCGGGCATGCCCCGTCCTCCGGCCGCCGGCCCGCCTCCGCGCAGCGGCACGGGTGACGCCGTCAGCCGGTACACGAGATCGTTTGCCCAGGTGTACGACATGACGACGCCACTGACCGTCATGATCACGATCGGAATCAGGCACCAGAACCCGATCGTGTTGTGCCAGTTGAAGTCACGCGCGCGTCCGGTCGACGTTCGCCGAAACCATACGATCGGCCTCAGCGCGTTGCGGGTCAGCTGCTTGGGCCACCAGATGTACAACCCGGTCACTGCCAGCATCAGAAACGCAAAATTGCTGGCACCGGTTGCCGCGCGTCCGGTTTGGCGGTATTCGCCTGCCGTGGTCAGGTAACGGTGCCAATTGGTCATCGATTGGAAGAACTCGTTCGTCCGCGCCGAGCCGATCCCGAGAATCCGGCCGGAGTACGGGTCCACGTAGAGGTTGCCCTCGCGACCGAGGCTGATCGTCGCGGCCGCGGCCTGATCCCGCGACAGTGTCAGCGACTGCACCGGCGCGTCCGGTCTCGCGTTCCTCACGGCGGCCACCAATTGCTGTGGTCCGAGTCGCACTGACTGCGGCGTCACGAAGCGCACGTCCCGCTCGATCCAGTTCTGGATCTGCGGTTTGAGGGCAAGGATCACGCCGGTCGCCGACATGATGAGGATCACGGCTCCCGCGGTGACGCCGGACAGCAGGTGCAACCAGAAAAAAAGTGTGCGAAATCGTTTCACTGGACAAATCTCGGCAAGGCGTCGCGGGTCACAGCATCGCCCAACGACGCACGAGGTTGTGATACACGCCGGTGAGCGGCACCGTCGCGGGGTGAGCAGGCAAATCGCCGCTCAGCCGCTGAATCGCTTGATCGAGATCGAACAGGAGCGTGCGCTCGCCATCGTCGGGCACCATGCTTTGAATCCAGAAGAACGACGCCGTGCGGACGCCCCGGGTCACCGTCTGCACGCGATGCAGACTGGTCGAGGGATACAGCACCATGTGTCCGGCCGGAAGCTTGACCGAGTGAGCACCGGAGCTGTCTTCGACCTGAAGCTCACCGCCGTCGTACTCTCCGGGATCGCTCAGAAACAGCGTCGCCGAGAGATCGGTCCGGATGCGGTGCGCGGTGCCGGAGATCTGGCGAATGGCGTTGTCGACGTGGCTGCCGAACGCGTGGCCGCCTTCGTAGCGGTTGAAGAGCGGCGGAAAGACGCGCAGCGGGAGCGCGGCCGAGACGAACAGCGCATTCTGCTGCAAGGCTTCGAGAATCAGATCGCCCAGTTCGAGGGCGACCTGGTGGCTTTCCGGCAACTGGATGTTGCGTTTGACCTGCGCGGACTGGTGGCCGGCGGTGACGCGACCGTCGACCCAGTCCGCTTCGTCGAGCCGGCGTCGCGCGTGCGCGACCTGATCGGCCGTGAGCACGTCCGGAATGTGGAGCAGCATCGCGCCTCAGACTCTCAGAACGTGATCACCGGGCTGACCAGGATCGAGCGCCCGGGGCCCGGCACGAAGTGTCCGGTGTAGCCCCGCTCCACGTAGCGCTCGTTGGCGAGGTTGTTCAAGTTCAGCTGGAGATCGAGATGCGGAGTGAACCGGTGGCTCGCCATCGCGCTGAACAACCAGTACCGCGTCAGACGCTGAATTGCCGCCGCGTTGGCGGTGGTGAGCGCGTTGGTGTTGTTGAAGTAATAGCCGCCAGTGAACTGTGCGCCGCCGCCAAGCGTGATGTTGCGCGGAAGCCGATAGGTCGACCACAGGTTGAACGACTGCTCAGGCACGTACGACAGGCGCTGGTCCACTTCGGCGGCGACCAGCGATTGATCGACGGTGCCGTGCATCAGCGATAGACCGCTGAATACTCCCCACCGCGACGTCAGGTTGCCGGACAGCCCGAATTCGACTCCGCTGACCTGCTGATTCCCCGCCAGCACCGTCGCGCCGGTCGTCGCGTCTGTCGTCTTGGCGTTGGTTTTCTCGGTGTGGAACACGGCCGCGGTCGCAAACAGCGTGCTCTTCAGGTCCCACTTGGCTCCGGCTTCCACATTGCGGCTCCGCTCCGGCGGGAGCGCCGTGTTGTTCACGCCGGTCGCCGCGAGAGTGAGGCCGAAGGCACCGTCGTACGACGGATTGAACGAGGTGCTGAACGTGGCGTAGAGAGAGCCGCGTAGCACTGGCTTGTAGACGATCCCGGTCCGGCCACTCACCGCCTTGTCGACCCGGCCGAAGTTCGCGGCCACGCCCGCGGTAGAGACGGTCGTATAGTCGACCGAGACATAGTCCCAACGGGCGCCGAGGTCGGCCTGTAGTTTGTCGGTGAGCTTAATCGTGTCGAACGCATAGAGCGCCGCCGATTGGGAACTGGCATCCGACGTCGCGCCCGTCGGCGCAATCACCGGCGTGTAGGACTGCAGTGGATCGGGGTGAAAGAGATCCGTCAGCGGCGGCCGACCCTTCGTGAAGAGATCGGTGGCGGCATAGGTAGGCTGCCAGTCATGCGCCAGCTCGAGCCCGGTGACAGCCGCGTGCTGCACCGAGCCGGTGCGAAAGCTCGCGTTGAGGTCAGTCTGATTGGTGACCGACTTGTCGTCGCGATACTGATACTTCGTGTCAGTCCGACGGATTTGAGGGATCGTCGGATCGTACCCCGGGTCGGCTCCGCCGTTGGCCGCCGAGGCCGCGCGCGGCGGCGTGACGACGCGATCGAGATGGTTGCGGCCGAATCGTGTCAGGTTGCGCAGGCTGCGCCCTCGTCCGAACCGATGTTCGACAGTACCGGTAACGACGTCCGACGTCATTTTTTCGTGGTCGCGCGATACCAGACCGTAGAAGTTGCCGAAATCGAGATCGTCCACCGTCTTGCCGGCGGCGACGGCGAGGTCGGGCAGCGTCCCGGGAAGACCGTAGTCCGGAACATTATTTTGCTGCAGGCGCTGATACCCAATCGTGACGGTCGTCGGTTTGCCCAGGCCAAAACCGACAGACGGCGCAAACCCCCAGCCTTTCTGCGTCACGTCGTCACGACCCGGCGTGCCGGAGTCCTGCCACATGCCGTTGAGGCGGACGGCCACGGTCTCGCTGACGCGGTGATTGACATCGAGCGTAGTGCGTTTCTGGCTGGCATTGCCGCCGGAAAACCGAGCTTCCATCGAGTCGCGCAGGTTGGCGGCCTTGGTCACGAGGTTGACCGAGCCGCCCGTGGATCCGCGACCCGCGGTCACCGACGAGGGCCCTTTCGCCACTTCGATAGCCTCGGTGTTGAATGTGTCGCGGCTGACGACGCCCGGGTCGCGGGCGCCGTCGATATAGACGTCGTTGCGCGCGCTGAAACCGCGGATCAGGATGTTGTCGCCCGGCGCCGTGCCGCCTTCACCAGCCGTCAGCGTGATGCCGGGGGTATTGCGCAGCGCGTCGCGAAGCGACGTGGCGCCCTGATCCTGCAGCACCGCCTGAGGGATGATGACCATGGTCTGCGGTGTATCACGCAGGGGCTGCGTGTACTTCGGCGACGAAGCCACCGCCGTCGGCGCGCGACCCGTGACATCGACCGATTCCGACATCTCAGCCAGCTCGAGGACGGCGGACGTCGACGACGTCAACCGGAACCGCACGCTGGTCCCGGCGAGCACGCCGCGCAACGCCTGTTCGGCGGTGAGCGATCCTGTGACACCCGGCGATTGGATGATGCCGATCGGGTCGATGCCGAGCGTCACGGTGATACCGGTCACCCGCTCGAAGGCGCGAAGCACCTCAGACAACGGACCCGCGGGCACGTCGAAGCGGTAGATCGCCGGCTTCTGGCTCGCCTGGCCGTAGAGCGCCATGGCCAGCTCGCGCGCAGAGGCCGATGCGGGGAGCAGACCACTGATGGCCGTCGACGCTACGACAGTGCCGATCGTCACCCAGGTCGGCTTCGCGCGCGTAGTCTCGGCAGGAATGGACCGCGCGTGGGTTTGCTGACGTCTCTTTCGGGCCGCCTTTCGATTCATCTCGCTCTCCGCATACATGAAGGATCGGTTAACATGAGACTGAGTCTCAATATCTGCTGGGACAGGATATATCCGACCAAAAAGGTCCGTCAAGTAATCCGTGCCGTAGTTTGTCCCATCCCGGCGGAACGCCCTGGACGCAACGCCTGATGACCATCGAACCCACGTCTCTCGACCCGACCGTGCAGGCGTTCAACGCGCAGGCATCGACCCTGATGAAGCGCGGCATTCGCCTCTTGAACGAGACCGGTCCCGAAGCTGCGGGCGCGGCTTTGCTCTGCTTCGATCGCGCGCTGAAGCTGCGTCTGCAGCTGCCGTTTGAAACCGCGCCGCGCCTCCGCTACGGCCTCGCCGCCTGCTGGTTGAGCCGGGCCGATGCCTTGATGCGGCTGGGAGAGGCGCATCAGATCGTCGCGGCCGTTGCGGCGTTCGACGCGGCGGTCGTGTTGCTGCGCGGCCTGCCGCTAACCGCCGACCCGCGCTATCCCAGACGGCTGGCAATCGCGCACCAGAATCGCGGGCTCGCGCTCCACGCGCAAGGCGCGCCCGCGCGGCTGGCCGCGATCGCCGCATTCACCGACGCGATCGCCGTCCTCGATCATGAGGCGGCCGCTGGCATCGGTGATCGGCGATACCTGCAGGCCGCGGTGTGGGTCAATCTGGCCAACGTATGGGTATCCGACGATGCCGTGACATCAGGCGCCCTGGCGCGTGATGCGGCGCGTCGGGCCATCGCGCTCGTGGCGGAATTGGAGGCTCACGACCTCGACGCCGCGGAGGTCGGGCTCAGAGCGCGCCACGTGTTCTGTCAGGCGCTCGCCACTGATCTCTCTTCGAATGTCGGAACGATGAGCGACAATGTCCATGACGCCACTGACATGGTCGACGACGGCCTCAACCTCGTGCGCCAGTGGAAGTCAGAGGGAGGTCGCCGCCTTGGCCACTTGGCGGACGATCTGTTTCGATTTGGCGCGCGCGTGTATGCGCTGTACCAGCCGCATTTCCTGGGCGAGTTTCTCAGCGAGAATCTCGATCGTCGCGCCTAGGCAGCATCTACAGCCTCGGGCCCGGTGCCGCGGCAGGCCAAGCCGGCGTGCTGAGTGTGGCGCTTCCGGCTTTCAACATCCGCCACATCGACGACGTCATTCACAGCCGCGTTCGTTTGGGGGTGATGGCGTACTTGATGGCCGCGGATCGAGCGGGCTTCAACACTCTGAAAGCGAACTCGAAACGACCGACGGCACTCTTTCGGTGCATCTCAGAAGCTCGACGAGGCCGGGTACATCGCTATCGACAAACGCTTCCGCGATCGCCGTCCGCTCACGGAGGCACGCCTGACCGCGTCCGGGCGGAAGGCGATTCGTGAATACCTCAGCGTCATCGTCAGGCTAGCGCAGTTGGACGGATAGAGGTCGACGGCGGTGTCCTGGCCGAGATCCGTCACCTCGGCCGGCGGATGGCGACGGAGAATCCGGCGTGGGGCTCCACGCGGATTCACGGCGCGCTCAGGAATGTCGGGCCATCGCGTGGGCCGCTCGAACATTCGCCGCACCAAGCAGGCCTGGCACTTTGCCGAATCGCTGCTCAAAGGCGAGCGCGGCGGCTGGGACATTTTCAAGACCGTCGCCAGGGACACAATTCGCAAAGTGATCTAGTTGACGACATCAGTCGGCCGCCGCGTCGGGGACGCGCAGCCTGGACACGTGGCTGGCAGTCGCTGACCCCGCTCCTCGCAGCTGAGATGAATCAGTCGCGATCGAACCTGCGTTCTGTGCTCTTGAGCGCCCAGTAGATGAGCACCGGCTGGAAAAACAGCCGTGCGAGTCGCTTGTTGTCGGTGTCGAGGCCGAAGGCGTTACGGCGGTGCCACCATTGAGACAGGTTTCCCGGGAACACTGCCGCAAAGAACGCGGCGATGAAACGGCCCAGCGCAGGTTGCCAGTCTTCGTCGAGCACCAGCAGTGCCGTCCCGACGGCGATTTCGGCCGCGCCCGAACAGGCAACGGTGGTATCGACCGGAAGGGGAACCCAGTCGGGCACCTGGGTGCGGAAGGCTCTCCGGAGGAACGTCAGGTGACCGATGCCGGTGGTCAGCAGCGCCCCACCCAACGCCAGCCGTGCGGTGCGCTGCAGGTTCGATGGCCTGGAACGAGAACTCGTTGAGGTGTCATTCACGGTTACGCCAGTTTCTCATGCATGTGGGACGCCGCGATCGACCTCGCCATGACCTTTGGGGCCCGCCTCAGCGCCAGGCGGTTCGCTGAATGGCTTCACGGCAATACCTTGGTAACGGACCTCGAGGATCCGCAGCTCTTCGCGACCGACTGGGGCGTGAAGTACGACACGGTCGCCGGGTGCGGACTTCATCAACGCCCGCGCCAGGGGCGACAGCCAGCTGATGTGGTGACGATCCAGATCGACCTCGTCGGCGCCCACGATGCTGACGGTCCGCTCCCTGCTGGCGGCGTCAACGTAACGCACCGTCGCGCCGAAGAACACCTGCCTTGCCGCCCGTCCCGCTCTCGGCGCTGCCGGGTCGACGACGTGCGCAGCGTCAATGCGCTTCCGAAGAAAGCGAATCCGGCCGTCGATCTGGCGAAGCCGCCGTTTGCCATACTGGTAATCGGCGTTTTCGCTGCGATCGCCGTTGCCCGCTGCCCAGGCGACAACCGCGGTGACTGCCGGCCGCTCCCTGGTGAGCAGAAAGCGCAGTTCGTCCCTGAGCCGCTGCAGGCCGCCGGGCGTGATGTAGTTCTTGACCGGTTCGGTCGCGGTCGGTTCGCGCATCGGGTTCGATGACAAGACACAACCTCGCGGACCGGCTAAGCCGCCCGGCCTCGCACCTCGTATCGAAGCGCCACCATGCCGCTCTTGTAGGCTTTGACCTCGGTCAAATGGAGGGGGATCTCCTTGCCGAGCTTATCGAAGAATGGGAGGCCCTCACCAATCAGGATCGGCAGGATCGAATAACGAACGTCGTTGGCCAGGCCGAGACGAAGGCATTCAGCAGAGACAACCCCGCCCCCAACGAACCAGATGGAGCGAAACGCAGGTCTCAGGCGCTCATTCACGAACTGCGCAAGATCGCCCGCGTAGAACTCGACGGTATTCCGGGGGCGCGGCAGTTCGCGATGCGTGAGGACGAACGTGGGTTTGTCGCCGTACGCCCATCCCAGCCCTTTGACGTCAAAACTCAACGCGGTCTCATATGTTCGCGACCCCATGACGTAGCAGTCGATCGTGTTGAGGAACGCCTCGACGAATCCCGGGGCCATGGTGTCCCCGCCGGCGAATTCGTCAGAGGTCTCGAGCCAGTCGACGCTCCCGTCCCGTCGAGCGATGAAGCCGTCCAGGCTCGCCGCCATGTGGATCGTGACGCGTGAATCAGTAGGTGCCATCATTTCGCCCGGACCCGAATGTCAGCGACCCCAACGGCATGAATTATAGGGCGCTCGTGCGTTCAGTGCAGACCTGCCGGCTAAGCAGCCGTTGTTCCGCCGTGACCCCGGCTCCTGACGCACACCTGATCGCCCGCTCGCCGCGGCGCGACATCGGTTAGGATCCAACGCGGAGCACAGACGGATCATGTCTACACGAGCTGTCCTAGTAACGGTCGCGTGCCTCGCGGCATCGGCGCCTCTCGTCGGCCAGTCTCAGCTGCCGATCACGATCCACGCGGGCACCATTCTCGATGGCAAAGGGGGCGTCCTGCGCGACGCGACGGTGGCGGTGAAAGGGTCGAGGATCGAGAGCGTCGGCCGGTCATCCGGCCAGGCCACCTTCAACTTCCCGAATCTCACCATCCTGCCCGGGATGATCGACACGCACGTCCACATCGCGTGGCACTTCGGGCCCGACGGGAAGTTATCGCAGCGGCGTGACGAGCCGCAATCCGAGGCGATGGGCTACACGCTCGAAAACGCGTACGAGACGCTGATGGGCGGCTTCACGACGGTCCAGAGCGTCGGGAGCGCGATCGACGCGCCGGCGCGCGACGCGATTGCGCGCGGCGTGATTCCCGGCGCCCGGGTCCTGACGTCCATTGGCGCCATCAACAACCCGAGGATGTCGGTCGACGACATTCGGCAGCAAATCCGGAAATACAAAGCCGAAGGCGCTGACGTCGTCAAGATTTTCGCCTCGGCGAGCATCCGGACTGGCGGCGCGCAGACACTGACCGACCAACAGATTCAGTCCGCGTGCGGCGAGGCGAAGGCGCAGGGCCTTCGGACGCTCGTGCATGTCTACGGCGCCGATACCATCAAGACGGTGATCAAGGCCGGGTGCACGCAGATCGAGCATGTTGCGTTCATCGACGAGGAAGGGTTGAGGCTGGCGGCCGAACACGGGACCTACATCGATCCGAACATCTTCCTGGTTACCGACAACTATCTCTCCCACCGCAAGAACTACCAGGGTATCGGCAACTACAACGACGAAGGGTTCGCCGCGATGGAGAAGAGCCTCCCTGTCTACCTGGCGATGTTCAAGAAGGCCTTGCAGGTGAAGGGACTCAAGATCGTATTCGGCACCGATGCCGTTGCCGGCGCCCACGGCCGCAACGTCGAGGAGCTGATTTACCGCGTCCAGAAGGGCGGGCAGGATCCCGCCTCTGCGATCCGGTCGACCACGACGCTCGCCGCGGAATCCCTGAACCTCGGGGGAGAAATCGGAACGCTTGCGCCGGGCATGCAAGCCGACCTCATAGCCGTCGCTGGCGATCCGCTGAAGGACATCACGGCGCTGCGGCGCGTCGTGTTCGTCATGAAGGGCGGCAAAATCTACAAGAATGTCCCGGCGGCGGTCGCCGCCAGCACAATGCCGTGATGGCACGTGACGGGGCCGTCGAGTGACGGCACCGCGTGGCCGCCTTGGGGCCGGGTCGACCCTATGCTCCCCCCGGTGTTATTCGCCGGCCGGAACGGACGGTCACCATGTGATCGGAATAGACCAGCTCAGGCACTGAAGCGCATCGGGCGGGCCGTCGATAGCATTACGATGCCGGTGTCATTCCTTTGAAGAACGAGCGAGGTTGATGTGTCAGAGCGTCCCGTGACCCTATCTATTTCCTCTCGCTAACGTCAGCGAGATTTGTCCTGCGTGATTTGAAGTGTGGAAAAGCGTATGAGCAAACAATCGTGCTCTTGAAATGGTGCCGAAGAAAATGAAGCCGATTGATGCAGCTCTATCGTTCAACCTAAGACTCGCGTTTTCTTCAGACACTCTGTCAAAACAAAAGTAGCTTGTGAATTGGTTTTGCTTCAAGATTTCTAACAGGACGTCCTTTTGCATTTCTGTTCCTACATCAAACGCCTTCGAACGACAGCCAGCCAGCGCCAGTAAAAGCCCCATGAGGTCAGTGCCTGCAAAGTGTGCTCGTCAGGCAGTCTGCTGCCCCAGTTCCTGAGCGAGTCCGATGAGAATGCCTTCCGGCCCCCTGATGTAGCAGAGCCGATACGCATTTTCGGTACTGGACCACTTCCCCAACCAGCTCCGCGCCCCGTTTGCGGAGCCGGGCGAGCGTATCGTCGATGTCCTCCACGGTGAACATGACTCGTAGGTAGCCAAGCGCGTTCACGGGGGCGGTTCGATGATCGGCGACTACAGGCGGCGTTAGGAATCGCGACATCTCGAGCCGGCTGTGGCCGTCCGGGGTGCGCATCATGGCGATCTCAACCCGCATGTCTCGAAGTCCGGTGACGCCATCCGCCCAGTCTCCTTCAATCGGGGCGCGCCCTTCGAGCTCGAGGCCCAGCTCGGTGAAGAACTCGATGGCCGCATTGATGTCTTCTACCACGACGCCGACGTTGTCCATCCGCTTGACTGTCATTGAGGCTCCGTGTGCTGATGTTCCGAACAAACTTCCGCGCGTCTAAAGCATCGTATGACCGGATGGCGCTCTTCCCTAACGCTTGCCTGCCACCGGATCTTCGCTTATTTCGAAGTTGGCGTTTTCGCTCTCACCAAAATGGAGAGCAAACTCAACCCAGCGGAAAAAGGAGGACGCGCGGGCTCAGGTGGGCATGCCGGAAGGACCGACTACACAGGACCACCGTGACAGCTCTGCCTGGCGCGCCTGTGCGAAACCGACGGCCGAAACACGCCTACCTGGCCGCGCGAAAACCTGCACTCGACGACAATTCAGGGCGGAAGAGGCAAGGACGACGGTAATCATCACCGTGTCAGCTGCTCCAGAATCGGACGTGCAGCGCCTCGATGTTCGTCAGCTTGACGGCACCGTGGCGGCATCGTTGTGCGCGACTTTGACGTCGCCGCGAAGCTCCGTCAGATAATGGACCAGGTTGAAGTTGAAGCTGTCGTAGTTGTCGATGATCAGGATCATGGCCCCGCCGCTTACGAGTGCGTCGTGCGAAGCCAATCGAGGAGCGTAAGGATGGACGTACTGATCAGCGGAGCGGGGATCGCCGGGCCCAATCTGGCGTGGTGGCTGCTCGAGCGCGGGCACCGGGTGACAATCGTCGAACAGGCGCCCACGCTGCGCACCGGCGGCTACATCATCGACTTCTGGGGCAAGGGCTACGACCTTGCCGAGCGCATGGGGCTGATACCGCGTCTAGAGGACGTCGGCTATCACGTCAAGGCGGTGCGTTTTCTCGGCAAGGGTGGGCGGCGCCTCGGCGGTTTCAACGTCAGCGTGTTGAACCGCGCCACGAACGGCCGTTTTATCAGCCTGCCGCGCGGCGAGCTGGGCCGCGCGCTGTTCAAGGCGGTCGAGGACCGGGTCGAGGCAATTTTCGGCGACGAGATTGCTGGGCTTGAACAGGATGCCGACGGCGTTTCGGTGCAGTTCGAGGGCGGGACGAAGCGGCGTTTCGGTCTGGTGGTCGGCGCCGAGGGCATCCATTCCCGCACCCGCGAACTCGTGTTTGGCCCCGAAGAACGGTTCGAGCGATTCCTCGGCTACAATTTTGCCGCCTACACGATCGACGGCTACCCGATGCGCGATCCCGACGTCTATGTGATGTACGGCGAGCCGGGGCGGCAGGCGGCCCGGTTCACCTTGCACGGCAGCTCGTCGCTCGTGTTGCTGATCTGGCGCGATCCGGAAGGCGCCCCGATTCCGCGTGACGAAGCCGGGAAGAAAGCGCTCGTTCGCGAGGGATTCGCCGGCGCGGGCTGGGAAGTGCCGGCCTTCCTCGAAGGGCTGGAGACCGCCGGAGACCTCTACGTCGACCGGGTGAGCCAGATCCGGATGGACCGTTGGCACGAAGGGCGCATCGCGCTTGTCGGCGACGCGGCCTTCGGGCCCTCGTTCCTCGCCGGCCAGGGCTCGGCGCTGGCGATGATCGGTGGCTACGTGCTCGCCGGCGAGCTGGCGCGCGCGCCCGGCGACATCCCCGCCGCGCTCGCCGCATACCGGCAGCGGCTGATGGATTTCATGCGCTCGAAGCAGGACGCCGCGATCGGGATGGCACCGTCGTTCGTGCCGAAGACACACTTCGGCCTTCTGGTCCGCGCCATCGCCTCGCGCCTCCTTGGCATCGGCTGGTTCGCCGACCTGGTGATCGGCCGCAGCGTGCGCGACCAGATCGAGCTGCCGGACTACTGACGCAAGCCCGGCTTGCTTGCCACCCGCGCGCGGTCTGAAGATTTCAGCCCTTTGCCTTCAAATATCGCCGGCAGCGCCTTTTCGATCCGCGCCACTCGTGTCGCAGACTGCTTGGCGTCGGCAAAGTGGTACAGGTAACCCCTCTGCCGCCCAGGCGTCAGCGCGTTGAAGGCGCGCTTGAAACGCGAATCCGTTCGGAACCGCTCTCTCAGCTCCTCGGGAACCGCAAAATCTGAGGTCTTCTTTCGCTCGATCCGCACGCCGGCCTTCTCCACTGCGATCGCCTCGCGCACGTAGGCTTTGATGATCGCCGCCTTCGCCGTGACGTCCTTGGCGCTGGCGAACTTCATGACACGCCCCACCTGCACCTGGCCGAGCTGCACCAGCACTTTCTTGGGGTCCTTCAGCTGGGCGCCTTGAAAGAAGCCCAGGGCGAAGTACTCTTTGAAGCCCTGCATGATGACGACGTTCTTCCCATCCACCGTGAAGGTGGGTTTACCCCACTTACGTTCCTCCGTCATCGCAAAGCCGCCGAGCACGCGGCGCATCTCCACGATCTCCGCCGCCCATCGCTCTCGATACGCCATCTCCATGCACGCATACCCTTCATCATTTTGCACGACGTCACGTGCGTCGGGCGTGAAATAGCGGTTGCCGAAATCCAGTTCGAGCCGTGTCGGTCGATCCGGCACACCCCAGAGCAATCCTGCGACCCACGCCATTGCCGTGGCATCCTTGGGTTGTGAGCAAGACCCGGCGCGGCGTCTGCGCGTATTGCGGCAAAGAAAAGAACATAACGAACCACGCCCTCGATTGGTCAGTCGATCTGAAACGCCTCGGCAACCCAATTCTGTCAGGCGCGCTCCGTTGTCGTGGCAGCTCCTCTAAAAGTTTGGCGTCAACGTCGCATCGTCGACCACGACATAACCGCGGCTTGCGGGTGAATACATCCAGACGCGGATCGTGTCGCCCGGCGATGCCGAAAACGGCATCACGTGCTTGCCGTAGTTGCCGAATCCACCGTTGAGCACCTTGGATACCGCCACGTTCGCGCCGTTGACGTTGACGCCGACCAGACCACCGCCCTTGTCCGCGTTTGCGTAGATGGTGAAGGTGTAGGTGCCGGCCGCCGGTGCGGTCACGTCCTGATACATCCCGCAGTCGAGGTTGGTTGTCACCGAGCACGCACCGTTCTTGGTCCCGGACCGCGGCTGATGCGTTTCCGACTTGGCGGGGCTGTGCCGGGTGCTCTCGGATACCCATCCCGGCGGACCCAGCTGCGGTGGCGCGTATGCTTCAAAATTGCCCCTGACGAGCAGGTCACCACGTGACTGGCAGTACACCACGGGCGCACGCCAGCAGCCGCTCGCCTCCTGAAGTTTGACTCCCCCCATCAACGGCTGATCAGCCGGGCAGACGGTGCCGTTGGCCTGGATGATGCGCGTGAGATCGGAAAAGCTCGAGGCTTCGTCCGCGTTGAAACATTCCCGCGGATCGCGATCGACACGAGTGCCAGCGGCGAGACCCGACACCGCCGTCGAGCAATAGAACACATCGATTCGGTTGCAACGATCACCGACCGTTGCGTGCGATAACAGCACTCCCACGATGGGCTGTTGCTCGGGGCAGGACGTGCCGTTGGCGATCAGCGCGGTAGTGATCTGATTCAAGCTTTGCACCTCAGAATCGCTGAAGCATTCCCTGCCGTCCCGCGCATTTCCGTTTCCGACGCAGTCTCCCCGACAGTCGGGATCGCTCGAGCCGCTGCTATTCGAGACGCTCATCGCCGGCGCGAGAGCGATGATCACCGCGAGCACGAATGCATATTTCATGGAAGGCCTCACGCACCGCGCGGGGTCACGTCCGCGACCCGGTCGAAGGCCAGCCCGCTCGAGGCTTCTCCCCGACCGATCTGCTTGCTGAAGCCCAGCCAGACATGCGCGCGTCCACTGCGCGACCGCGCCCGCCGGAACGACAACGTCGTCCGGACGCCGGCTCGCGGCACTTCTTCCTCGTGGACGAAGTACGACGCCGGGTTCTCCTGGTCGAGTCCTTGCCGCAGCAAGGTTGTGCGGGGATGAACCGGAACCGGATCGGCCGGGTCGCCATCGAGGATTCGCAGCGTCGTGGCGCGCTGCAATTGCGTCTCGCGCGTATCGTTCGGCACGTGAACCGGAACGAACGGAATCCAATTCTCGGGCACCGAACTCATGATCTGGTACTGAATCGCGGCATCGTTGGCGATCGGTGCGGTCGTCGCCGTGCCGCCTCCAGCTTGCGACAGCAGCCGCCGGAAGTAGTTCAACGTCTCGATGGCGGCCTCGCTCCCGAGCTTTCCGCCACCCGAGAGCAGCGGAACGGTCCGCTCGATGCCCCAGACCATGTTCGCCATCTCGTCGCGAACCAGCATGGCTTCTTCGATCGGCGGTCCCTCCATCGTCTTGAGCGACACCGGCAGCAACAGGAGGCGGTTGTCTGGCGCGCCGCCCGGCTTGACCGTGTTGAGTGTGAACATACTCCACCGCTGCCAGCTGTCGTCCGCGCCGGTCCCGGCTCCCTCGATCCAGGTGCGCTCGCCGAACACGTTGGTCACCGCTAGCCCCAGGATGCGGGCGACGGCGCCGGCCGGAAGCGTGAACGGGACCAGGAACCAGTCGTTGGCAAACACCAGCCCGAATTCCATGAGCAGCAGCTTGGCCAAATCGGTTGTATCCGGTTTGATGTTGCCGAAGTTCGTCTTGCCGTCCTCGAACGCCCACCATCGCGTATTCGGCATGCCATCGAAACTGACCTGCGACGGAAGCACCGTGTAGGTGCGGGTATCCCGCGGATCGGGCGCGGCGGATCCTGCGGCGGCGCCCAGCCCGGATGATTCTGAATCAACGTCCAGGTTGTACCAGTCCAACCGACCCTGGTAGTACTCCTCGCTGGCCAGCACGCACTCGCCGGTGCTCTCAGGCGACGAGCAGGAGAACTGGTATTCCAAACGGTCTGGCTCCCAGGCGTCGTTTTTCCCCGGAGCATAGAAGAGCTTCTCGAACCATGCGATGAACGCACTCGCCGCCGTGTCGATTGGATCGTGATGGGTCGGATCCACGCTGATACTGTCGTAGGCGTGGCGGTTCGCCCCGCCCTTCAGATAGGCATACAACCCCGCGCCGTCCATCATCCGGCCGGACACCGCGGCAAATGCCGCCCAGGCTTCTCTGTGCGCGCACACCGGCGCGTCCTCCTTCCGGCTCGGGTCCGGCGGCGGGATCGGATACTGCGTGATGAACGCCTGGGAATAGTTGGCGATCGAGGCCATCATCTTCAGCCACTGCCGTCCCATCAGCAGGCGGACGTCGAGCGTGAAGGGGATGTCGCGCTGTTCGACTGCTGCTTCGAGCGGTACCTGTGGATCCAGGTTCGTGGGCGCATCGGGGCCCGCCTTCAATTTGGTGAGCCCGGTGGTCGCGACGTGAACTTTTGCAAATACCGGTGAGCCTGCGTCGTCTCCCTGATACTCGCCCATCTGCCACTGCCTCGTCACCATCCACAACGCATCGCGGATCTCGGCCCGCAGCGCACGGGTGAAATTTTCCGTGCGCGGGCGGCCTTCCAGCCGGTTCCACAGAGTCACGCTGGGGAACGTCCGTGCATTCAGCGCATCCGCGATTTTTCCGATCACCAGTCGTGCCATCGGCTCACCGTCAGCTTTGAGTCACCACACCATTGTTCGCGGCCAGGTTCGCCGCAATCGTGATCGGGTAAAGCGTCACCGCCGCGACCACGGCCGGAAGGAATCGTGCGTACGGCGTGCTGTCCAGGTGGACCGGTTCCACCGCCCGTTTCTTGGCCATGTCCAGCGTCTCGTTTACGGCATCCACCAGGTCTGCCCACTGCCACTGGCCCGTAGCCGACGCGGGCGTCACCAGCAGCATCGCCTGCGGCGCTTCCGCATTGGGCCGGTCGTAATGGAAGGTGATGCCCGTGGTTTCGGCATCTCCGGGAATCACTTCATTCCATTCATCCACCAGCAACCCGCACTGCCGCCCGGTCTTCTGGAAGGCCGTCGAGTAATGCGCGGTGTACAGCAGTTTGTCGCCGCCGAGCGGCAGGTCCGGAGGAAACTCCAGCGCGAGCCAGCGGTCGCCCGGGCGGAACGGCAGTTGTACCGGATCGAGCGGCAGGTCGCGGCCGCTGAGCGCCTGCGCCAGTATCGCGAGCTTTTCCCACTGCGCCAGTTTGGGCCGCACCCGCGCCGCGCCGTACAGCCACGTGTCCACCGGAAACGGTGCCTGGTTCGGCGCATCGGTCAGAAACTTCAGCAGATCCCCGTTGCGCGAGGCAGTGAGCGCGTTGCTCCACTCGTTGCCCCGGGCCGCCGCGATTCCGAACTCCGGAACGATCGGAAAATCGTCGCCGAGGAGCGCCTTCGCCGCACGCGTCAGCAGATCCACACGCTGCGCCGGATCGCTGGCATTCGCCTGTTCGGCGACGAGGGCATCCACTGGCTTCGTCCGGCTGTCCACGTCCGCGGCCAGGCTGTTGGCGCGGGTCGCAAGATCGGCGGCGAACAGCGCGACATCGCGGTCCGTTTGTTCCAGACTGATGTCCTCGAGATCGAACTGGGTCACCGGCAGCAGCGGCCGGAGTTGCGCCAGCAGATTGACCAGTGTCGCGACCGTGGTCTTCAGAACCTTGGTCCGAAGCAGGTTCAGGCGTGTGGCGAATGGCGTCCGCTTTCCCACCACCGTCTTCCGGAAGGTCGCCGGCTGCGGCGGCAGCGGATTGGCGGGTTCGGTCGATACCAGACGCTCGGCGCTGCGCAGCAGGTCGAACCGCTGTTGGGCGGTGGCGCTCTGCGGCAGATGATCGAAACTGGCAATCAGCGCGTCGAATTCCGCCAGCCGCGCATCCCAGCGCGTCGCCAGTCGCTGCACCTGGTCTATCGCCTGCTGGAAGATCCTCCGTTTGCGCTCGTACAGCGCGCCCCAGCCGGTGTGCGGGATTCCGAGCAAGGCGGCCGTGGCCAGCAGATCGACGAATTGGTCCACCGACGCGTCCAGGTTCATGGTGATCGGCCCGGCGGCGAAGGCCGCCAGTGCCGCGCGGAGAGTGTCGGCATCGCCCCTGGCTTGCGTAATGCGAGCCGGGTCGATCGATGCCGAGTCGTCGAGGGCAATACTCGATTCGGTCTGCAGGATCACATCCGTCGGCCGGAGTGGGCGCGACGTCGTGACCAGCGAGCGCAGACTTTCCACCATCGGCGACAGTTCGAACAGGCTGATCATTCCCGCCGGCTTGGTGAGATACGAGACCGTCATCGACACATCGGTTCGCGGGACGAACTTCTTGTGCACAAACCGGAAGACGCGATCGTCGAGCTCTGCCATGGCCTGCTCGCTTTCGATGCGCAACAGGAACAGCAGGTCAATCGGCTGCACCGCCAGGTTGGCGAGCGAGACGTCGCGATTGAACACGGTCTTCGTCACGGGATCGGTGTACGTGACCCGGCAGAACACGCTATTTTGCGCGGGAAGGATCTGCCAGAGCCATTTGTTCAAGGCCGGTTCGGCCTTGGAGCGCGGCGTGCCCGACGAAGCGAGGCCTGGCTGAAGATGGATCCCGACACGGTGCGTCAGCGCGATGCCGCTCCTCGGTGTCTGCACCACGGCCGGCTCCGGCGGAAAGCTGCCCTTGGTGTAGGCGTCGAGCGTCGCCGCCACGCGGTCATAGTTACCTTGCAGCGCCTGGTGCACGCCTTCCGCCATCGCCAGGTCGGCCAGCGCGTCGTAGAGATCCAGCAGCGAGTTCGTCTCAGCATTGATCGCAGTCGTTTGACCGGGCGTGGGCTGTGGTGGACTCGCCAGCAGGTCGACGCCGAAGGGCCAGGCGACGTTCCCGGTCCGGCGCACGTGCTCGCTGAACTTCACCCCATCGATGACATTGCGCGCCTCGATGGCTTCGATCGAAACACCCTCGTCTTCGGTCTGCGTGCCAGGTATCTGGTTCGCCCGCAGCGGAAAGGCCAGGCGCAGGCGGAAGATGAACTGGTCCACCTCGGCCTCCTGATGCCGATCGTGCAGGCCCCGTTCGAAGCGATAGCCGAGCAGGGCGCCCGCGCTCTGGCCGGCGCGGACCCCTTCCAGAATCGAGAGCGCCAGCCGCACGCGATCCGAGGTGAGATTCACAGCCATCGGGCTCGGGTTGTCCGCCGTCGCATTCGCCAGGTACCCGCTGCGCAGGACGGCCGCGGTGACTGCCTGATTGAGCGAGGGTGCGTGAATGTAGCCGCCGTTGGACGCGTCCCGCATCAGCGGCGGCTCGTTGTTCTTGTTGAACACCTGGTTCACATCGGCGTCCAGAGTGACCGGAGTCAGGTTCTTCGCTTCGGGCCAGACGGTTTCGAGCCATCCGAATGCCCCCAGGTAGAGACCTTTGCGCGGGACGACGTTGGTTCCGTTCAGTTGATACCGCATGGCCGCCAGCTGATAGCGCGTCAGCCCCAGTTCCCAGGCATCCAGGCGGTTGTAGCAGCAGTCGACGTGTTCCGCGAAGAGGCGCTCCAGGCGCGCGGTCGGCGCCGATTTCAGATATTCAAGTGCATCCAGCTGCTCCTTGAGATGGCTGGCCGCCGCGTTCACGGGGATGACCTTCGGAATGAAGTCCGCAAGCATCAGCGTGTCGTTCTGGGTGATGCGGGCATCGGCTTTATAGAGCTGGCTGAAGCGGCTTTCGCTCGTCACTTTGGGTTGCGTTGGCTGCGCCACGTGGATGAACGCCGGCTCTCGCAGCAGCGTCCTGGACACGGGGATCCCCGCGTTCCGCTGCAATCGCAGGCTGGCGTCCCAATAGCCCAGCATCAGCGCGTGCCGCAGCAGCACGTACAGCAAGGCCGTCGGAGGATTGTTGCCCGCAAATCCGCTTTCCGTCCGCAGTGTGTCGAGCGACGCCCGAGCGGCATCGATCAACCACTGAACATAGTTGCGGCCGTCGGTGGTAGACGGACGGATTCCATCCGTCTCCGAGAATTCTCCGGTGTCGATCACCGGGCCCTTCAAAAGGTTGTGCGCGGCGATCAAGAACTTGTTCAGGATGTCCGGGGCCGTGGCGTCGGGGCGGCCGAGTTTCTGCAGCAGCGCCACGCCGGGCTGCGTCAAGCGAGCCCCGTCCAGCGCGGTCAGGAGCTCCTTGCCCGCGCCCGCCAGGTTGAAGGTGTTGTAGAGATGCTCGAGGCTGCGGGCATACCGCTGGTAGTACTCGACGGAGCTCGGGTGCAGCCCGAGGATATCGAGAAGCATCTCATGCGGATCGCCGTCCTTGCCAACAAATGGCGCGGCCTGCGAAAACTGCGTCCAGTCCGCGTCCATTTTGCGGAGCACAGCATAGAGCTGCGGCAGATACGCCCGGGCGCCGGCGGGCGCGTCGAGGCCCGCGACCGATCCGTACTGGCCGGAGTTCAGCCAGTTCATCCGGGACCACGCCGTCGCCGTCACGATTCCGTACGGCTGGTAGCCGATCCGGATCGCCGGCAGGCCGCCGCGCCCCGAGACGAAATTGGCGAAAAACCAGCGTGCCTGGTCGATCGTCTCGGGCTGGAACAGCGGCTGCATCATCGTGTCCATCCAATACCCGAAGGTGGCTGGCCACAGAGCCGTGTTCAGGGCACGGGACTCGCAGAGATCCGCGAGCTTCGCGCCGGGCGCCGTTCGAATCGCATCGTGCTCGATTCCGAGGTAGTCGGCGAACCACTCGCTGTCGAAGCGCGTGGCCCACGCATCGGTCCCCGGGATCGGCGTTGCCGGTTTGAAATTCGCGTCGAAACTCGCGTCGGGATCATCAATCCGCGAGAAGCCGGAACGGACATCGTCCGTATTGTTGGTCGGCGTGCCCTGCGGCAGAAAGGCGAACCCTTTGCGCGTGCGCGCGTGGTGCCGGAGCAGCTCCTCGAACGCGGCCTGCGACGCTTTCTCGTCTGCGCTCAGCCGGACGCCGACGGCGATCAGCCGGTCGAACCCGCGCAGATGTTCGACGCTCGCCGTGACGCGGAATCCCAGTCCGATCTCGACCGCCCGGTCGAAGTCCGTCATCCAGCGGATCTCGTCGGGCACGCTCAGGTCGCCTGCCTGTTGCTGGAGACGGTCCGCGGGCGCGGCGGATGGATCCGGCCCGACCGGGAGCGGTGACGGTATGAGATTTCCCACCTGCGTAAAGGCCACGGTCTGGCCGAAGTAGCCGATCAGGACGAAGCGGTCCGGAAGAACCCGCACCACGGGCGATTGGGACCAGTTCCGATTTTTCGTGGAGAGCGATTCCGCGTCCGGAAACACCAGCGGCGCGGCCTGAACCGACACGCCCGGCGCTGCCGATACCTCGCTGAAGTTCACGGGACGGTACATGTCGGCAATCTGCACCGCCCGCGCCGCGCCAACCGCAGCCTTCAACTTGTCGAGTGCTTTGCCGACTGCGGCCAGATCGCCGTGCGCGGCATAGGTTGCCGTCCAGTAGGTCATCCCAGGAGCCTGCTCGACCGCCGTCAGCGGCGGAGTCGCCGTGATCACCAGCACGACTCCATTGGGATCGATCTTCTTCGGCTTCGCCGCAAGGTTGACGGGGAGATAGCTCTCGACGATCCACGCGGCGCGGCCAGAACCGCTGGCGGCGACCAGCGACCGCCACGCCGCGCGCTGCTGCGCCTCGATCCCGCCGGCGCGCCAGATATCGATCCAGTACTGCTGAGCGCTCTGGATCTCGGCGTCCGTGAGCATGTCCTCGAACGAATCGATCATGCAATCGTCCGGATAGATGCGCACGCACACCTGGTACGCCAGGCCGACCTTCTGCCAGCGCGTCTCCATGCGGACCGGCATCAGGAGAAACGGAAACGCGTCGCTAAGCTGCGCGATCTGCGTTTGCGGATCCGCCAACTGCCCGAAGCTCTGCACCGCCCCCGCCTCCGCGGCCGCGAGGCTGGCGAGCGACGTTCGCAGTTGCGCAACCCGCGAGTCCGACTTCGCGCGCGCATCGGTCAGTTGCTTCTGTTGCGCCGCCTGCGGCGTGTTGTGCGGGTCGAACGTCCGGTTGAAGGCCGCGATCTCGGCGTCCAGGCGTTGTGCGGCCTGCTTTTCCGCGTACAACTGTTCGCGTGCCGTCTCCGTCGCGGCGCGCGCGTTCGACAACTGGTCGCGAAGCGTCTGGAAGTCAGCCATGGAGCAGCTCGTGTTTCATCGCGGCAGCATCTCCGACGCGTGCACCGCGATGAGCACCGGCGCCTGAAAGAGGACATAGGCCAGGTCGGCGGAGCTGGCGTCTTTGGTCCAGGACACGTTCTTGTCGTCCACCCACTGGTCATGCTTCTCTGCGACGTCGCCGGTCGGCTCGACCAGCTGAATCGGCTGCGTGTCGTTCTTGATCTGCAGAAAGTCACCCGCATTCGCGCCGGGGGCCGCGTCGCTCCAGGCCAGGTCGTTCCAGTCGTTCAGCTGACCGTCGCGGTTCAAGTCGAGCCCGAATCGCGGATCGCCCGGCCGCTCCTTGATCACGAAAAACCAGCCCGCCTGATCCTTGTCTGGATGGTCGCCGATGTCGCCCCGCGCTTCGAGCGCCGTGAGGTCGAAACCCAGAAAGAAGATGTCCGGGGCCACCTGCGATTGGTAGAGCGGCGTTTTGAGCTTGTCGCGCGGTGGCTTGTCCAGCTCCGCGTCGGTCAGGTCCACCAGCCGCCGCTCCACGCTTGTATCGACGGTCCCATCAGGCGCCAGCTGCCACTGCGCTTTCTGGGCATAGATCACCGCGGTCGGATACTTCTTCAGCAGTTCCCCGCGAATCACCAACACCAGTTCCTGTTCGTTGGCTCCGCCGATTTCCCGGTTGTCGTGATCGCCGAGACCGGATGCCGCCGGCCAACGGTCGATCGGCGGTATGTCCCGCAGCTTTTCCTTCAAATCTTCGCCGGTCAGATTGCCGGTATCGAAGAACGCGCTCACGTCCCAGAATTGCCGAAAATAGGTGCCTCGCATGTCGGTGGGATATTCTCGCCACAGCAGCTCCCGCGCAAACTCGTGATTCAGTCCCACCATGTACGCTTCGATGAATTTCTGATTGGTCTCGAGCAGCGTGATGCTGTTGTGCTCGATCAGGTTGATGTTGGGAAGGAACAGTTCGGGGCTGCGTTCTGTGAGCGGCTTGAACATCGGAACGTCGATGACGGGATACGCCATCACTTCCCGCAGTTCTTCGCCGACGACGGGGATCACGCGCGGAGGAAGCTGGATCGCACTGAACAGGGCGCGGCGGACGGTGATGTCGGGGTGCAGCACCTGCAGCGTGGTGTCGGACAACGCCGTCACGTCCAGGCCGATGCGTCCCGGCAACGCGCCGGTCTTCTCGCTCGCTGCGAGCATGGCGTTCGTGTCCTGGAGAGCCGTCTTGAACAGCTTCGCCTCCCCGCTATCCTGCGTTCCGGCTTTCGGGCTGATCGTGGCGCCGATAGCGGCGACGCGAAAGTCGGGGCTGACCGGCAGCTGCTTGATATCGATGCTGCGGCCAACAAAGGCCTTGATCACCTTGCGCGCGGCGGTGCTCACCGCCGAACCGGCGGTGACCACGCCCACTGCCTGTTCGACCGTCGTGGCGCCCGACGGTGTCTGCTTGGGAGGCGCGGCGCTGATTTGGCCTTCGTTAATCCGGCTGATCGCCAGGGCGGGCGGAGCGGTCGGCTGGAATTGCAGCGACGTCGCCAGCCGTGCGCTCGGGCGCGCCATTCGCCGGAACGCGCCGGACACGGGAGCCGGTTGCACGTGGCTGGATCTCACCTGCTGAAATACCGTTGTGCCCTGCGTCACCACCCGTTTCTGCAAAGGCGCGGTGATCTGAAAGAACTTCTCGGGCTGTTTGACAGACAACGGTGTCAGGTGGCGCTGGTGCCAGACGCAGGCGGTCTCCCGCGCCAGTTGCGCGAAGCGGATCCGCCGGTTCGCCTCCAGCACATCGCCGATCTGCTCCCACGCGGCGTTGACGTACTCCTCCTGTTTGTCCTGAATCACCCGGGTCCCGAAGCCCGCCGCCACGCGGAATCGCGGATCGAGGTTCAACTCGTGGACCCAGTTCTGATTGCTCGGAATCGGCGATCCGTTTCGATTGTGCAGCAGCCGCGAAGCGAGCGCGTGCCAGCGGGCGTAGAGCGGCGGCGTGATCACCGGGTCGGGGTTGTTCTTGATCGCGGGCGGCAGGTTCGTCGCCGTGTTGGCAGTGGGCGCCGTCGTGCCTGCGTAATCGTCCGCCAGGTTGATCAGCGATGCCAACGCGCGCTCGAACGGATGGGGAAACGGGTCGAACCACTGGTCGAATTTCTGTACGTCCAGGCGATCGACCGGCCCCATCGAATCGAGGGGCACCCGCAACGCCCCGCCCAGCCGCAGCACGCCGCCCAACTGCGGATCGGAAATGCCGGGCACGTTCGAGCCTGGTGTCTGCACGTCCATGTCGCGCGTGCCTACCCGCTTATCCACCGGCTTGGGCTGCAGCAGGCGCACGAGATACTCGAAATCGCCGATCGAGCCGGTCCGGAAAAACCAGCGGTAGTAGACTGGATAATTCGCCGGCTCCGGGCGATGCGGATAGTCCCCCCAGGCCGAGTGGGTCGCGTTCGGCACAGTCGCTAAATCCAGTCCCAGCCCGGCCAGCCTGCCACTTTCAAAGGTCGGAATCACGAACGCGTAGTAGGCCGCATTCGCGTCCAACCGGCGTGGGCACAGCAGCCGCGAACAGGCGAGGTCGGGATTGCTGTTCAGCACCGCGGCGAACGCCGGCAGGACCGTGCCCATATCCGTCGAGACGATCGTGCTCGCGAGCGAGCGATTGACGTGCACGTGCGCCCACGCCCACAGCTGGTCGGCCGGAGGAAACAGCGCCGTGGCGCTCCCCTTCAACTGGATAAACGGCAGCGGACGCGCAAGCCCGGCTGCGCCTTCGTCGAATTCGTTCGCGGTTTCGTCCTTCCGCAGGATCACCAGCGTGATCCACGGACGCAGGCGCGTTTTTGCAGCGTCCGGCGCTGCCGGCGTGTACCGCCATGGAAAATCTTCGTCATAAAACTCGACGAAGGGCAGGTAGTTGTTCTCGAAATTGGTGATCCAGTCGCGAGGATCGGTGCGGACGATCGCGCGCGATTCGATTCCGACGATGTCCCCGGGCCCGTAGAGCTCCACCGGTTTGTTGATCGGATGCGTGATGGGCGTTCCCTGCCCCATCGCGCCGGCGAGTTCCAGGGCCACCTGGATCGTGGCCCGCAATTTCACATCGGCTGCATGATCGGCCGCGGTGATCTGGTTGGCGATCCCCTGCCGCAGCCACGGCAGGAACGAATAGGTGGCGATTGGCGGTGTGCTCATCCGACTATCACTTCGTGCTGTGGGATCACGTGCAGCGCATCTGCCAGGGTCGGGTCCGCGCGCACCGCCCCTGCCATGAAATCGTTCGCCATGGTCGAACTCGTGAAGGTGGCACTCGTGCTGAACGCCTGGTTGTTGCTCGTGAGGGCGACCGTATAGCCCGGCGCGCCGATGGTGACCTTGTCGGCAAACGGCTGAAGCTTCTGTCGTGCCGCCTGCGACAGGGTGGATCGCGCGACGGAGCTGCCGCCAAGAAAATGCTCGAACAGCGTGCCGTTGAAGATCCGGAAACGGCGCGGAAACCGCTTGAAGTTGTTGTCGAGAATCACCTCTTCATAGCGGACGATTCGCTTCACCGACTTGCCTGACGCCAGTTCCTGTCCTGACACTCCGAGTTCAATGCCGCCGTGCATCAGCTCGAATCCCGGGCGCGATAGTTTGTCCGCGTCGTCCAGGTTCTCGAACTGCGCCGGGGCGAAGGACTCGAGCAGATCCTGCCGCCGGCCGATCCCCGTGCCGACCACGCGCAGGGCGAACGTATTCGCGTCGCTCGGTGTCTGACTGCCGACCCGGTCGATCGTGAAGTCCAGCGGGACGGCCTTCTGGGTCACGCGGAGCGAACCCACCGGATGCAGCACCAGGCTTCCGGCGGCGCCGATCTTGCGCAGCGAGACCAGCAGGTTCGACGATGCCGGCGGCAGGGCCCTCCAATTGTCGGCTTTGTCGAACTCGGCCGCGAGCAAAGGCATCACCGCGATCGGCGGCAGCGTGGTATTGCGCGTCTCACCCCAGGTCACGTCGAAATCGGCCGAGATATCGAAGAAGAACAGCGAGATCGAACCCTTCCCGTGCGCCCGCCACGGTGTCGGCCCCTCCAGCGTGAACTGCAGGCGCAGGCTGAACATCCCGATGCCGAACGCCTTCAGCGAGACCGACGCGGATGTGTCGATCGCGAAATGAAAGGGCGAAAACTGGAACAACGCGTCGAACGAGACGTGCCCCTGAATGGCGAAATCGTCGAAGCCGAACGTCAGCTCTGCGGCAGCGCCGAACTGGACGGTGTTGCTGGTGACGGCGAAATAGCCTTCCGCGCGAATGCGTTCGGCCGGCGTATTCGCGATGTTCAGCGAGATCCGTTGCGGCGTGGGGAACGGCAGCGGCGGCGGGGTGTACTGGGCGTGAAATCCACCCACCGAGAGGACGAAGTTGGCGTCGTCCCCGAACGCCGCGAGCATCCCCATCTGGCCTTCGATGGTGATCGACAAAACGCGCGATTCGAACAGCGCCGCGAAAAAGTAAATGCGCTTGCGGTCGAACTCGATCGCACCCGCGAAGTTCACCTGGAGCACCAGGATCGGCGCGTCCAGGTCGGGCAGCACTACTTTCAGGACGCCCACGATGGCGATGTTGCCGGGTACCTCGATGAGAATCCCGAGCGAGAGGCTGACCAGCGTGGGTGTGCCCCAGCCCAGCTTCGCCATCGGGCCGATCAGGAACTTGCCCTCCTCGGGAGGGAAGAACGCCCGCAGGTCGCTGATGATTCGCGCAGCGTTTGCGATCACGTCCCGCGGAAACATGACGCTGTTGATGGCGCCCGTGCGCACGCCGTCGATAATCGGTTGAATGCGGATGGTGCGGTTCAAGCCGATCAGCCCGCCGACGCCGAGCAGCGTGAAGCCGAAACCCAACTGGATTCCCGGCGTGAATTCCGCGGTGATGATGATCAGCAGCGAAAAACCTTTCGAGCCGTCCGGCATCGTCGTCGTGATCATGCCGAGCGCCTTCAGGTTGATCTCGCCGAACACGAGTTCGAGCACGCCCGCGTACTCGCCTCGATCGGGATCGACGGAAAGAAAGCCACCGCCTTTGATCACGCCCGCGTCGAGCGACAACCCGACTCCGGTGGGCGCTTTGAACGAGATCGAGACGTTGGCGGGCCCGAGATTTCCCTGCTGGAACCCGAAGACGGCGCTCACGCCGACGTTCTCCACCGTCGCCTGCAGCGGTCCCAGACCGGCGTGGAGAGAGAGCCCGGCGTCGGCCTTGATGTGGTCGGCCGCCGGAGCCAGTCCCAGGAGCAGGCTGTCGATCTTGACCGGGCCGAGATCGATGTGCGCCGGCAGTTGGATCGCAAGCTGGGCCCCGCCGCTGATCGTGAACCCGCCCAACAGGCTGTACCCGAGGCCCAACTGCGCCTCGGCCTGAATGTTCAGCCCCGAGAGAAGGTTGTCGACGAACCCGTCGCCTTCGCCGCCCTTGACCACCAGGCGGATCGTCTGAATCTGACCTTCGACACCGAAGTCCAGCTTGCCTTGCGGATTCCTGGCAAAGAACGAGACGCCCAATCCCTGCACCGCCAGCCGCGAGCCGCCGCTCGACCCGAACAGCACCAGTTCCTCGGCGCGGTTGGCTTTTTCGTGGACCTGAATCTCGGTCCCGAACGCCCCGGTGAGATTCAGCAGTCCTTCCGCATCGAACGGCGGACGAATCACCAGTCCAACGCCTTTGATGTCAGCGGTCGACTTGAAAACCAGGTCGCCCCGGTCGCACACAGTGAAATCGAACGCCGCCGCGCCCATGATGTACGGCAGCAGCGCGATACCCGCTTTCTTTCCGCTCACGGCTTCCGCCGGCGAGAACGTGACGCCGAACTGCGCGTAGGTATCCGGCGTGAAGCCGCGCTGGAAAATCGGGAACCGCAATTCCTGTAGGTCCGCGGTCGGGTTTGCCAGCATCGTCCGCGTGCTGTCGGCCTGCGGGTAGAGGCCGCCCGGCAGTGTCGCGGCGCGCATCAGCGCGGCCAGCCGCTTCAGAAACTCCGCGGCGTTGAACGCGGTCTGCCACTGATAGACGTCGTCGAACACTTTCCCCGGCTGCGTGAGAATCGGCCCGAAGCGCTCCCAATGGATTAGCCGCGATGGCTTTCCATCACCGGGATTCTCCTCGTGCTCGATCAGGCCCGCCAGGTGCAGCAGCTCGTGTGCCTCCCCCTGCTGTTTGTCGAGATAATCGAGGATCAGAAAATCAAGCAGACGGCGCGCGAACTGGCTGACATCGCCGCCGACGTTTCCGCCCGCCGCTTTCAGTTGCGTCTCCAGCTGCTTGATCGCGTCAGCTGCCGCAGCGACGCGGGCAATCAGATCCTTCGCCGCCGTAATCCGCGCGTTGTCATCCGATGCCGCGAGAAGCTGCTGCGCGGCAGCGACCACTTCGCCGGCCTTGCCGGTGACGGCCGTCAACGCCCCGCCCATCGAGCCCGGAGAGAAGCTGTAGCCCAACTGCTTGAAGAACGCGACCGCCTGGTCCGCCGTGTGAATGTCGCGCAGCGGCGCCACCGCCACGCTGGCGTGCGTCACAATCGAGGTTAAGGCGTCCTGCGGCATGCGCGTCCTTCAACGTACCGTGCGGATCTTGTCCATGTAGTCTTCGTGCGGGCAAACCGCGACGCGAATGTTCCCCGGGCCATGCTGTTCCACCATCATGGCGATATTGGTCGAGCTGGCATCCGAAAGCTTGAGCGTTCCGAACTGATTGGCTGGAGGAAGCGACTCCGCCCAGGAGAGCGGTGGCCACTGTCGATACGCAGTATCGGCGCGCGAGTCCAGCACGACCAGACGATTGTTCGCGACAGTCACTATGACGTCGCTGGGCATTGTTTCGTGATCGGCAAAGAGAAACACGGGGAGCCCGATCTGGAGCATGTAGTAATGCAAGCCCGGGTCGTTCGCCTCGTCGATGCGTTGCTTGATCGCGGTCATGAATTTGCGCACCGGTGCCAGCTGATTCGCTTCCAGGAATTGAATGAGCGCCGTCTGAAACTCCGTAATCTTCGCGCCGCTGAGGTCGGGCGGCTCATCGGCCGGCACCAGCGTTTGTCCCAGGTCCTTGTTGATATCGCTCAAAGCCTGGAAGAGCGTCTTCAGCTTCGCCTTGTCCGTGGTCGTGTCCGCGGTAGCGGTCAGGTTCGGAGCCCAGACCGAGAGCTTCGTGGTCACGAAGGTGTTCAATGTGGCCAAGGCCGCTCCCGAAGGTGTAGACGCAGCGGGGACGTTGAAGAAGAGCGCGATTCTCGGAATGGCGGTGTTGAACGGAAGCGCGATGAACTCGGTGAGGCCAGGTGTTTGCAGCGACTGCGGCAAGACGGGGAATTTCGAGCGCCACGCCAGCTGGCAGAACGGCACCACCCCGCCTGCCGTCAGGTCGCTCCAGAAATCCTTGTGCGCCGGATCGAGGCGCGCGCGCTTGGCCCAATCGTCGAAGCCATCCCGCGTTTTCTGCGCGGTGGTTCCCGATGTCAGCAGGGTGCGGATGTTGGCATTGCTGGCTGGCCTCAAGACCGCCGACGTCTGCTGTTGCCCGAAGAATTGAAACCAGCGCGGCCCGCTGACTTCCGGCACATGACCCGAACTGCCGAAAAATGCCTGCACGGCTCTCAGATAGTCTTCGGTCTCTCCAGCGCGGCATCCACGGATGTCGATGAACGACGTCTCGGTGAATCGCTTCTTGACCGTGTTCAGTTTCGTCCGGAAGCCGTTCTGAATCGCGGTAACCGCCGCGGCGGCAACCTTGTAGATGTCGAGGTCGACGCTCATCGCCGGGAGATTGATGGCCGGGTTGTTGACGCCGAAGCTTCCGACCGGCATGTTGGTGACGACGGTCTGCAACGCGGCGACATGTGCCTGCGTCACCGCCCCCTTGACCAGCGCCGCACCGGCCTGCTGCGCCAGAATCGTCAGCATGCTCGACAGCGTCGCCCTGTGCGCAGGCGGCAGGGCGCCGCCGCCCTCGGTCACATTTCCGGAGTTGAGCATGACGACATCGGCGCAGGAGATGAGAAACCGCGACAGATCCGGACCCGCGTCGCCGCCCTGCTGCAGGCCGAACGGCGCAAGCACGGCCGCGTTAGCAGCCCGGATGTTGGTCATGATCGAAAAGACGTTCCAACTCCCGAGGTGTCGTTGAAACGGCATGAGCGCAAGGAGTCCCTCGCTGTCGCTCTCCCCAAAACCACGCAGCCACGGCCCATCGGCTTGAAAAACATCGACGCCTTCGAACATGCGCACCGCCATGGCCTGGGGATGGGCATGGGTGACGATCCGCATACGCTGGATGTGATCCGTTTTCGCGGCGAGAAGCGTCACGAGGTGCTCGATCGAAGTGATCGTGGCGGGCTTCAAACCGCAATGCGTGTGATACGTGTTCGCCGGTCCGATGAACCCGTCTGGTGAGACGCGCGCTTCGACGATGAACGTCAGGTCTGGCACGTGCTCCGGGACGCCGTTGAACAGCAGCGGCCCAGTGCTGCCCCCTACTCCTCCGCCGCCGATGCCGGTGCCATTCGGCTGAATCTGCTTGAGCCGGACCAGCGTGGCGGTTTGCCGTCCTGTCGTCGTCGTCGTGCACATACGGCTTCAGTGCGTGAGCGGACCTTCGCGGAAGTGTTGAACAATGCGTTGCGCGCGCGTGCCCGACATCCCCGTCAGCACGTCTTTGAAGGGCGTGCCCGGAAAATAGCGGTCCCGTAGCGCTTCCAGGATGCGGCCGCAGTGCACGATGTTGGTCTTCGGAAATCGCGCCAGGTTGAAGAGGTCGATGCGGGCGCTCTCGTCCAGCGATTGCAGGCGCTCGCGGAGCTGCTGGTCGGCCAGGGAGCGAGGTGCCGCGGCCTCGGGAAGCTCCGTCCAGTCGATCAGTTTCGCCGGCGCGCCCTGCGGCTGGATCATGGCCAGCAACTGCAGGCGAACACCGCACACGCCGACTTCCTGCGCGGCCAGCGACCCGAAATTCGACCCGTCGCCATTGAGCGATTCCGCCAACTCGGCGAGGTGCTTGTTGCGTTCCGCGGGCGTGCGCCTCTGCGCCCCGTCGTAGACCGAGCTGAACACGAAGCGCTGGAAGTCATCGCCGGCCTCGGGCGTGGACAGCGCCACCGCCTGGTAGTACGCGTTGTGCTCGTTGATCAGTTCGCGGACGATGTCGGGATTGGACACGGTGGGCCCGGAGTCGTTCTGGCCGGCAGTGATGAGCCCTTCAAGCTCCGCGTTGGGCGCGACGATGTCCTGGCTGAACGTGAGCGTGGCCTGTTCCGCATCGGCGGCGCCGAGCAGACGAACCGCGGTGACGAGGACCCCCGTCGATTGCGGGATGTAGATGGTCTCGCCGAAATCGGTCTTCTGCGTGACGGCTGTCCCGCCGTTTTCGATCAGTGACCATTCGAAGGATTGCGTGGCATTGGCGAGGCCCGCATCGGTCACGAACAGGACCCAGCGATTCTCGCGGCCGGCAACCAGAGGGTTGGGAGTCAGCGAAACAAGGAGGCAGCGGCCGTCGGCGGACGCCGACGTTTGTCCGAGATCGGAAGGCTGATGCCCTTCCGGGATGCGAGCTTCGGTTTTGCGAACACCCATCCCCAACGACCAGGAGGCAAAGGGGACCACAGACCGGCAATGCTGTCAAGAAGGGTCCGTGCGAAATGTCAAGGATCGACTACGAGTACAACGGATCGATAGCGCTACTCACGTTCGAACCGAGCTTCAGTCCGGCGGCCGCCCCAAATGCAGCCTCCGTCATTTTCTCGCCACGTCGGCTCGCATCTTGAACACCTCCAGGCGTCCGCCCGTGGTTGGAGCATCGCGCCTGCCAGTGCCGCCATGGACATGATGACGTCGGACGGAGCGTAAAGGCGCCGTTGCAGCGGCCGCGTGATCACGGCGTGACCGTCAGCGGCGCACCCTTCGTGACGCCATTGGCGGCGACACGAATCGCCAGGGTGGTGACCACGGTCACCTTGTTCGTGAGCACGGCGAAGGCGACGGCGGTCGTGCCCGCAGCGAACGTCACTGACGTCGTCGGCGGCGCGGCGACGGCGGCCTTCGTGCTCGTCAGCGTCGCCGTCAATCCGCCAGACGGTGCGGCGCATACGATCGACGCCGCGCCGCTCACACTCGATCCGCCGGTGACGGCCGACGGCGTCAACGTCACCGCGGTCAAGAGAATGGGCCGGACGCTGAGCGCCAGCTGTTTCGAGACGCCGCCGTACGAGGCGGCGAACACGCCCGAGGTGAGAGCGTGCACGGCATCGCCGGTGATGATGATAGTGGCGCTCGTCTGGCCCGGTGCGACGGTAACCGCGCCAGGAATGTGTACACCGCTGGTAGTCGTCGACAGCTCAACGCGGGCGCCGGCCGCCGGCGCCGGGCCGGTGAGCGTCACCTTGGCGGTCGAGGTCTGACACGATCCGGTGATGGTACCCCTCGAGACCCCGATCAGCTTGAGCGCAGGAGGTATCACGGTGAGCGTCTGCGAGATCGTGACGAGACCGTAAGTTGCCGAGATCGTGACCGTCGTCGGCACGGCGACCACCGCCGGCACAATGTGGAACGAGTGGACGGTGTTCGGACGGTTGTTCGTCGTCGTCGCGCTGCCGACGACATCGCCGAGGGGACTGATGGCGTTGGCAGCGATATGGCTGCCGCCGAGCGTGCCGAGCGACCGGCGCACGCCGTTGGTAATGACGAAGCCTTTGACGTTACCGATGACCGAATCGGAGCGGCCAACGATCTGTCCGCGATCGTTGACGCCGGTCGCGACGCTGTTTGGTCCGCCGATGGTGCCGAGATCCCTGACTGTCGATCCATCGAAGAAGAACGCGTGCGTCGTGCCGTCACTGCGCTGCGCGCCGCCAACCACTTGTGCGAGCTCATTGATAGCCAGCGCTTCGCTCTGCGCGCCGCCGAGCGTGCCGAGGTCGGTGATGAGATAGCTCGGAGTGGGTGACTGCGTGGAGACGGATGCGCCGTGCGTACACATGAGGCCGACAAGGACGAAAAGAGCTGGCGTCCTGACCGTCATGGAGCACCCTCTTATGCTGAGCCGGAAGCGAGGCAGCCGGACTCTATCACCGCAGGTGCGACATGCAGCTCAGCGATACGTTGACCACCCGGCCGTCTGCGCGATCCGTGGACACCCTCCAGCTTGGGTTCAACTGCTTCATGTCGGCGCGGCGGCGATGAGGTCCTGCCTCTTTGGGCGCTTGGGGCCTGGCTTTATGGACGATTCGACAAGAAAAGTCGGCGATGACTACTTGAGCTCGGCCCCTGAGGCTGCCGCAAGAGGGCGTTCCGGAATTTAGATAATCGGAACCCGAGTTCTTGATCTCCTATGGACCGCCATGCTGACTGGACGGTCGTCGACTGCCTCGTTGGGCGGTTACGACCGCGTCCGCAAGGTCGCGCGCACGATCGCCGACCTCGCCGGGGAGGAACGGCTGTACGCCGATCACCTCGCGGAAGCGTTGCAGTTCAGGACGCCAAGCTGAAATTTGTTCCAGTTCAGCGAGAGTTCAGACGCCGTCGATTGCGCCACGGCCGCCGCCGGACCATGCTCTGCGCCAAGGAGCAGACCATGGTGACTCGACGTTCGTTTCTCTCGGCCTCTTCGTTGCTGCTGGCCCCGGCGATTGCGCAGGCCGACGTCATCCGCGGCGACTTTCCGGCCCACGAACCGGAGCTGGTGCAGGAGGTGGTCCTCGTCGCGCACACGCAAACGGCGCGCCTCAAGGAGCTGGTCGGCCGGCGGCCGGCGCTGGCGAAAGTCTCGTTCGACTGGGGCTTCGGCGATTGGGAAACGCCGATCGACGCGGCTTCGCACATCGGCAATCGGGAGGCCGCCGAATTCTTGATCGCGAACGGCGCACGGGTCACGATCTTCTCCGCGGCCATGCTCGGACAGCTCGACGTGGTCAAGGCGTTCATCACCGCATCACCGGGCATCCAACGTACCCCCGGTCCGCACAGCATCACGTTGCTCCGGCATGCGACGGCGGGTGGGCCGAAGGCGCAGGCGGTCGTGGAGTATCTGAAAACGGTTGAGGGCGCCGACGAGCGGCCAGCCGAGAAACCGCTCACGGCCGAAGAGGCGAAAAAGCTCATCGGCGCGTACGTGTACGGGAGCGTCGCGATCTATAGCCGCTTCGAGGTCACTGCGAACGACAAGAGCCAGATCTCGATTGCGCGTCCCGGCCGCTTCGCGCGAGGGCTCACGCACCTCGGTGGATTCGAGTTCGTGCCGATGGGGAGCGAACATGTGCGCGTGCGGTTCGCCGAGGTCGCCGGCGCCCTGATGCTCACCGTCCACGATCCCGACGTGCTGGTGACGGCGAAGAAGAGCGCTTAGCGAGCGCTCTCCCGCTTCGCCGCGACCGCGGCGGCAATCCGCGACGAGACCTCCGACTGCAGCGTCGCTTCATCGCCGGTCATCCGCACGCCGCCGACCCAGACGTGCGCCTCGTCGGCGGCGCGAATCAGATGCGATCGCACGAGGATCCGATCGTCAACGGTCTGCACCTGGCCGATGACGATGAAGTCGGCGTGGACGGTGTCGCGGACCAGCGCGATGTCGCGGAACGGGCGCGGCGTCCGGAGCACGGCGGCGTTGCCGATCACCGCGAGCTTCGGATCCGCGGTGAGGGCAAAGACCGTCGCGTCGGTGAGTCCCTGAGATAGCCGGCTCACCTCAGGTCGTCCGGTTTCGTTGTCGAAGAGGATCACGGCGACGCGCGTCTGCGTCCTCGCGGCGCGGAGCTGATACGCGCCGAACGCGGCGATTGCGATTGCGGCGACCGCGCCCAGCGAGGTCATCCACGTGGCGCGGGAGCTCCGTGCCGCGGTCGCAGGGCTGGAGCCCTGCGCGACTTCCGTTGGCGTCGTCACCGCGGCGATGAACCGGTAGCCCCGCTTCGGGACGGTCTCAATGTAGAGGGGCTGCTCGGCTTGATCGCCGAGCGCCTCGCGGAGCTTGGCGACGGCGGTGTTCAGCCCGGCGCCGGCGTCCACGAAGGTGTCCGAACCCCACAACCGCGCCGAAAGGTCGGCGCGCGTCACGACCTCGCCCGGGTGTTCGAGGAGCGCTGCCAGCAGGCGGAACGGCAGATCCTGGATCGGCACGGACGTGCCGTCGCGCCGCAGCTCGCCCGCCTTGACGTCCGCCTCGAACGGGCCGAATCGGATCACGGGGTCGAGGATAACACCTGGATGCTATCGCGGTTCAGAGGAGGGACTTTAATTGAAGCTTGGAGTCCCGCGAGGACCGGATGCGATCAATGAAACTCAGGGCGACCGCGATCTGGCGAGAGCGCTGTTCGCGCTCTCGGGATCTCGCCGGCGACGATGCATGTGGTGCTGAGGACCACGCTGCCGCCGGCCGCGCTGTCAGGGAACCTGGAGCGACTGGTACGGGACGTGGACCCCGCCGTTCCCGTCCCTCGTGCGGCTCCGCGACATGGACTCGGTGTTCGCTGAATCGATTCGCCGGCTGAGCCACGCCCCGACATCGCCAGATCAAAACGGCGGCCTCAGTGCCTCGGCTACTCGCTTCCGAACCGATATGCCTGCCGCAGGTTCCGGAACGATTTTGCTGATTCCAACAGCCGGGTACCAGCCGGGTAGCGAATTGAACCCGATGGCCATAGTGCGAGGGTGCCCGTGGCGACGCGTTTCGAACAGCATTCCCCCGTCTGTTCGAAAACGTTTGGGAAGCCGCAGGGCTCCGGCAAAGCCGTGCGGCGTCAGGAAGGTGATCCGCTCGCCATCGAAGCCGAGCAGGCGATGATTGCTGATCGCGACGCGATTGGTACAGCGACAGAGGTAGCTCAGCACGGCGGGGCGCCGTCGAACGCGGGTTTCGCGCACACCACCCAGTCGGTCTGCAGCAGCGTGTCGACCAACGCGTGCCAGCGAGCCGGGTCACGGAGTACGGCGGTGGCGCCACCGAGATCGAGGGCGCCCTCGGTCTTCGCGCGCCGCAGCCCTGGACAAACTTGCGTGGATCGAAACCAAAGCCACGCATACTTACACCATGCTGCCATTTGCCTCTGCGGTCGTCGCCTTCGGCCTTCTGCTGGCTCTGCCTGTTGCGGTGCAGACGCCCACCCCGGTTGATACACAGGCGCGTCAGGTACTTGCGAAGACCCATGCCAATGGACTGGCGGTAGCGGTGGTCGAGCAGGGTCGGGTGACGCATGTCGCGGCTTTTGGCCTGCGCAATGCCAAAGGCGACCGGCTTGAACCGGACACGATCATGTACGGGGCGTCGCTGACTAAGGCGGTGTTCACCTACGTGGTGATGCGGTTGGTGGACGCAGGCAAGTTCGATCTCGATAAGCCGCTCGCGAGTTACCTGGACAAGCCTCTGACCGAATACGCGCCCTACGCGTCACTGGCGGACGACCTGCGCTGGAAGAGGATAACGGCGCGCCACGCGCTGACGCATTCCACCGGTCTGCCCAATTTTGCGTTCGTCGAGCCTGACCACAAGCTCCATATCCATTTCGATCCCGGTACGCGCTACGCCTATTCCGGGGAAGGGTTGCTGCTCATCCAGTTCGTGCTGCAGAACGGTTTGCATCTGGACGTGGACGCGCTGACGTCGGCCGAATTCGCGCGGCTCGGCATGACCCGTACTTCCCTCAAATGGCGCGGCGATTTCGCGGCCAACCTGGCAGACGGCTGGAACGATCGCGGCGAGCCAAGGGAGCACGATCAACGCAGCCAAGTTCGGGTGGCGGGCTCGATGGACACCTGCATCACCGACATGGCGACATTCGCCGCCGCGCTGGTGCGGGGCGACGGATTGACCCCACTCGCACGCGCGGAGATCACCAAGCCGCTGTTGCACATCACCACAGTGCACCAATTCCCCACGTTTCTGCCTGATGTGGCGCCTCAACAGCAGCGCGAAGATCTCTATGCCGGTTTGGGCGTGGTGGTGTTCGACGGACCGCAGGGGCGCGGCTTCTACAAGGGCGGCCACGACAGCCAGACAGGCAACACGATGGTGTGCTTGGAACGCGGACAGCGTTGCCTGGTGGTGCTGTCGAACGACGTGCGGGCGGAGGCAGGGTTTGCGGGCCTGGTGCGGACAGGTACTCGGCGAAACCGGCGTCCCCTACGACTGGGAATACGGCGACGGTGCCGGAAAGTCGGAGCCGTAGATGCGGTGACGGCAAACGTCGCTGTGAAGAATGGCGGAGAGTCATCAGATTCGGCTTACGGCGCGCTCAGCAGGTGGCGGCCTCGGCTTCGGCTTCGATGGCCGCGGCCACATCGGACGGCAGGTCCTCCGCCCGTCGCAATGCGTGGCCAATCCGCGAGACTTCCAGCTGTCGCGCCGCGATCTGGCCTGCCGGCTCCCCGCGCTCGTGTGCGGTCCCGAGCGCCCGTTCATGACTGGCGAGCATGCGACGAAAGATCGGCGCGGCACTCTGCTTCGGCTGCGCGTGCGTGCAGCCCAGACAGACGAGCCCTTTCGGGCAGTACTCGCCGGTCGGCAACGCACAGAGGTGCGTGCCCATGTCCCGCAAACTACAGCTCACGGTGAACGTCGCCCATTCATCTGCGGTCGGATTCCGGAAACTGTCGTCACCGTGAAACGCGTTGTACAGGCCACGGACTGCCTTCCGGTACGCCTCGATCAACGTCGTGGGATAGAGCTTGGCGTAGACCATCACCGTGTCGAGGGTCGCGTGTCCGAGGAGCGCCTGGATGACGTGCACCGGCACGTTGTTGTTCAAATGCTCGGACGCGAAGACGCGGCGGCAATCGTGGGGCAAGAGCACGAGCGGGCGGTTGTCCGCTCGGTGCGCGCCCGCCGCGATCGAGACGGCGCGCAAGCGGGCACGAATGGTCTGGATGCCGAGCGGGCTCGGCTGTTTGGCGCCTTGCAGCAGGTACGGCGCGCGCGGGCGCGGGAGACGTTCGTGGTGGTCCCAATGATCGCAGGATGGCACGGCGTCTGTGCCATAGAAGCGCTTCACATGGCGGATGATCTCGGCGATGACGCGTCCGAGACCATCGCCGATGGGAATCACGCGCGCGCGATCGAATTTCGACGGCTTGATGTGGAGCAAGTAGTACACGCGGCCATCCGCGAGTTGGCGTTTGAGGATATCGAGCGTCGTGAGTTCGCTCGCCTCTTCGATGCGGAGGCCGCTCTGCACGAGCAGCTCGACCAGCGCCCAATCCCAAAACGTCGCCGCTTCGGCCGCCGTCGCGCGTCGGTCGCCCGGCTGACGCTGCAGCGCCACACCGGCAGCCTTCCAGTGCTGCAACGCACACGCTCGAATGGTCGGCTTCTCACGTTCGAGGTCGAGGACCGTCGCCGTAATACGCGCTTGCGTCCGTGCCCGGGCTTTCTCGAAGCCGATGCCCACCAAGTCGCGACGCATCAGCGGCACCACGCGCGGCGCGTATGGCGCAAACGGCGAGTCGGGCTCCGTCGCCCACGTGCAGATGTCCGCAAAGAAAGTGCGGACTTCGAGCAGCCACACGTGCGCGGTCGGGCGCAGGTCGGCGCCGGTGTCTTCGCCGCGCTGGCGTTCGCGCGCACGTGCAATGGCGTAGGGAATGTAGGCGCGGCCATGCGCGGGCGCGACGTCTGCGCTTGTCGTGATCTCCGGGTACTGCTCGGCCAGAAATCGCCAGAAATGGCCGAGCGCGATCAGCTTGTGACGGAGCGTGACGTAGACGTGGCTGACGCGGGTCGCGTACGTGTCGAGATAGAGCAACGTGAGGGCTCTGAAGGGCGTCGGCACGTCCGCCATCGCGACCAGCTCGGCGACCGTGCGTCGTGGCCGCCGGCTGCGCCGAGTCGTGCCGCGTTGCGGCGTGCGGGTGAGGATGCCCAGTCGACACAGCGCCACGTCGAGCCCGTCCTGGCCCAGCGTGCCGGAGGGAATCTGCGCCAGATCGTCGTCGGTGATCTCTGCAAGCGCGCCGTAGCCGCGCGCGATCAGCACGCGGAGACCGACGGACACGGCTTTGTCTTGGGAGCCCCGGCTCTTCCATGGGATCGACGCGGTCTCGCTCCGGAGGCGATCGTGCGCCTGACGCCACTCGTGATTCGCCGGCAGCCGTGCGATCCACCGCTGAAACGGCACCCCGCCCAGCCACGTCCACGTCGGGATGGCGCGCCGAGCCAGCACCAGCGCACGTGGCCCACCCATCCACTGTCCGGACTCCGGCCGATCATCGGCGGCGAGCCAGCGCGGCCAGATCGTCTGCTCGAAGTGGTCCCACCGAGTCTGCAGGGTCCGACCGGGACACGCGATGAGGGCCGACAGGAATGCCGCACATCCGTCATGCGTCTGCCGCCGCTCGCCGGCCGAGGTGGTGAAGCGATCGATGAGGGCGTGTAGATCCTTGCGGAGTTCGACACCGTCATTGTCGGGCACCCATCCCGCGTCCGCCGCGTGACGCCGTGGGACGTACGCCGTCATGATCGTTCTCCATGGGGCGACCGCGTCGCCGTCACCGCTCGCTCCAACTCCTCGATGGTCAACGCGTCATACGCGAAGGCGTACGCTGGGGGCAGTGTCTCGGCCCCTTGGCGTTGAGCGTGTGACGCCGCCTCAGTGCGCGTTTTCACGGCGGCGACGGCGTCCACGAGCGCGCGAGGATCGACGATGAGATACAAGTCGGCGGTCGTCGACAGGTGCGCGTGGCCGAGCAGTGCCTGCGTGACCTTCAGACTGCCGCTGGTCTCAAGCACGCCCTGCGCGACCGTGTGCTGAAACTGATGGGCACGCACGGTGGCACCGACTTTGCGACCGAGCAACCGCAACGCCGATTCAAATGCCGCGTACGACAACGGCACGCCGTGGCCACGACGCTGTGCGACCCAGGCGGCGGCGGTGCGCGCGGGCGTGGGTCGCTCGGTCTGAAGGTACTGACGAAACCGCGGCCAGAAATCATCCGTGACCGGAACGCGATGGTCCTGCCTCGCGCCCTTGAGTCGAACGGTGATGGTCTGATGCTGTTCATCGACATCGGACAACGCCATCCCCAGCAAGCCGTGGCGACCGTTGGTGTCGCTCCAGTCACCAATGCGTTGGCCGGTGCGAGACAGCAGCGTCAGAATCGCCTTATCGCGCCACGACACGGCGGTCGTGATCAGACGTTCAATGAGGAGCGGATCGAGTCGAGCCGGCAGTCGTCGGGGAACGCGGCGGCGAAATTCTCGCCGCCGCTCGCGCAGGGGTTGATCACGACCGGTGAGCCGGTGGGACACCGCCTCGTCGTCGGGTGTGGACACGGGGTTCGAGCGTGGCGCCAGACGCCGTCACCGCAGTCATCGTCCTGTCGGATCCGGAACGCGAAGTACGACGCCAGGACGCTGAGGCGATGATTGATGGTCCGCGCTTGACGGTCTTCGTTCGGCGGCGGGCGGTCGATCGGAAATGCATGGCGTCTCGATCCCCGACCGAACACGCCGATGTACTGGCCGATCACGGGTCGCGTCGACGAGACTTGTCGCGCTAGAATGGAAGGGCCATGAAGGTCACTATCGAGCTACCCGAAGACGTGTTGGCGGCCCTCAAGGGTCGCTGGGACGACGTGCCGAGACGGTCGCTCGAGGCGGTCGCCGTTGAGGGCTACCGGACCGGTGCTTTGACGGAGACTCAGGTCCGCCGTCTCCTCCAGCTCGAGACTCGCTTCCAAGTGCACGCGCTGCTTAAGGAGCATCACGTGCCGCTCCAATACACCGAAGCGGATCTGGAAGATGATCTCCGCGCGCAGCGCGAGGTTGGCGTCCTACCCGGACGATGATTGTTGTCGCGGACACTGGCCCGCTGCACTATCTGATTCTGCTCGAGCACGCTGAGCTGCTTCCTCGTGTCTACGGCGAAGTTGTGGTTCCAGATGCCGTCGCCACGGAACTCTCTTCACCATCGGCGCCCACCGCAGTCCGCGATTGGCTTTCACGTGCTCCAGCGTGGTTCCGTGTCGTTCCTGTCGAAGCCGACCGCGTTCAGGAGATCACGGACGAATTGGATCCTGGCGAACGCGCCGCTATTGCGCTCGCCGGAACCATTCACGCCGACCTGTTGCTGATCGACGATGCGGCAGGACGGGCCGAGGCGAAGAGGCGTAACCTGCGTGTGACCGGAACGCTGGGCGTGCTCCGGGCTGCCGCGGAACGCGGACTGGTGAACGTGCCAGAGATCATCGCCCGGCTGAAGGCCACGACATTCTACGCGGATGAGGCTCTCCTCAAATCCGCCTTCGGCCGCTGGCTCGAATGACGCTACTACCCGGGATCGTCCGATCCGTCGTCTTTCGTGATCGGTGGGCCTGGAGTTGTGGCGCCGTCCTCGAAGACGAGCGTCCTCGTACCGTCAGCGCCGAAGAGCTCCATCATTAAACCTGGCCGGTCCCCCCGCAGCGTTGTGCACAGGCGGTCGTGAAGAACCTGAAATGGCATCGCCGTGTATTCCGCCCCGGTGAGCACCAGTAGCGGCGACTCATATTCCTGACCCGAACGGCTCGTCTCTCTTTTCGTCGTGCTGATGACGAATATGACTGCTCGCAGTTCGTCTTCAGACGTCCCGTTGTCAATTCGAAGCGCTGGGGGTAGAAACGCCACGTACGGATCGCCGGACTCGTACTCGTACCCTGGCGTCGGCGTCCCGACGTGTGCCGGCACGCCTTGGGCCAGCACATCTACCCACTCGCAACCCATGCAGGCATCTCCGTACCGAGGGAATTGGAGCCGCCAGAGCGTCGCGTAGATGCTCATGATCGCTGACCAGACGACGATGCCATCGTCAAGCTGACTGCGTCAAACGATCGGCGCGTAGCGTCGGGGTAGCACTCCCAACGCTTCCGAACACACCATCGACGAGGTGAGAGAGTTCTGGAACGTTCTCGATGGTGCGGAATGACCGGATTCGAAGTGCGGGTCACTCGGTCGGAAACCGAGTGACCGACCAACTTAGCGGAAAAATTGCGATCGAAAAAGCAAGAGGCCAGATTTTCCTAGGAAATCTGGCCTCGAGAGATTCTGAAATTGGTCGGGGCGAGAGGATTCGAACCTCCGACCCTCGGCCCCGAAGCAACTTACCTGATCACGATTTCTTAGCGATTTACCGATTTCTGGCGCTCGGGTCGCGTCCGGGTCGCGATTGGCGCGTGCTCTGCCGCTTGCTAGTCAGAGCACCTTGTTGCGAGGCGGCGCTGATGCTACCGTTGTTCCGTGACGCTGAAGGCTCGCGTGAAGGCTGGGAGGCTTGTCGTTGACGAGCCGACCAATCTGCCCGAAGGAACCGAGGTCGAGCTCCTCGCCCTCGATCCCGGTGATTGGCTGACCGATGAAGATCGCGCGGCGCTGCATCGCGCCTTGAGAGACTCGGACGAAGACGTCGAGGCCGGTCGACTGATAGATGCCGACGTCGTCCTGCGCGAGCTTCGGTCGCGTTGAAAAACCGGCACGTTCGCTTCACGGCAACTGCCCAAGAACAGGTTCGGCGAGAGAAGGCCTGGTGGTTGGCCAATCGCGACCACCCCGATGTGTTCACCGAGGAACTCGAACAAGCGCTCCAGATCATCGCGGCGCTTCCAGGTGCCGGAACCCTCTACGCTCAGTCTCCCGTTCCCGGCGTTCGCCGCGTCTACCTCCGGAGAGTCGCCGTCCATCTCTATTACGTTCGACGACGCCCGCGTGACCGTCCGCGCCCTCTGGGGTGCGCGTCGCGAACGCGGTCCGCGGATCTAGCAAATCACCTTACACGGCTCCCTCGCCAAAAGGTGACTGTATTCGTCACCACTGGCGATTTCTGCCTGGAACTCACCGCGCGAATAATCCCGTTGAGCACAGAGTCCAGCTCCTTGGCCAAGTCCTCGGCAAGATAGCGCAGCCCAGATAGCCGTTCTCTTGCAGTAACTGGTCCTTGCGCCGGTCGCGCCGGTACGCCACCGGATCCGCCAGATGCTGAGCGCCGTCGACCTCAACAACGACTCGCGACTCGGTGCACAGTAGATCGACCTCCATTCTGCCCCAGCCATCAAACGCAATAGGCAAATCGGCGTTCATCTGGAATCGTCCGCGCGTCTCCGGCAAGGTCTCGAGGCGTCGATACAGGAATGCCTCGGACGCGCTTCGGGCACGATTGGCGCCTTCGGCCTCAGAGGGAATCGGACGAGCTGCCGTCACGAACAAGTTAGCGAGCGGCGTATCAACACCGTCGCGGACAAGCCGGCGCACGCTGGCCGCGTAGTCGTAGACCTGCACCTCACGCTTGCCGTCATAGAGGCGATGCAGCCTGCCAACGTACTGCGCAATCGTCCCCCGCCATGAGACCGGAAGCGTCAGAAACAGCGTGTCCAATCGCGGATCATCGAATCCTTCTCCGATGTATTTGCCAGTCGCCAGGATCACGCGACCCTCCCCCCGTGGAATGCCTGCCAGCCGCTCGGCCTCTACTCGCCGCTGCTTCTTCCCCACTCCACCTCGCAGGACCACGACGTGAGGAACGCTTGTAGAAAGCACGCTCTCGAAGCGATCGAGGTGCTCGTTGCGTTCGGTGAGGATGAGCGGCGAACGACCGTCTCGTACGGATTGAAGGACCTCCTCGCAGATCGCTCGATTCCGAGTCTCGTCGACTACCAACTGCTGATAGAGAGCTTGAAATTCGACTCGTTTATCCGCGCCTGCGTCCGTGTGATTGAAATCCCGTCGGGCGGACGACGACCGTGTGTTCAAACGGTCTCGCCGCAGCCTGGCTCTCGCATCCACACGATGTCGGACGGGCCCGCACTGCATGAAGATAATTGGATGATGACCATCCTTGCGCGTGACCGTTGCAGATAGGCCTAAAACGAATCGCGCCTTCGACCGACGAGCCACTTGTTCAAAGCTGTGCGCTGACACATGGTGGCATTCATCGACGATCACCTGCCCGTACTCGGCGACGCGATCGTTCACGACACCTTTGCGGACCAGGCTCTGAATGACCGCCACATCGATCAGCCCGGTCGGCTTGTTGCGGCCGCCGCCAATCCGGCCGACTGACTTGGCCGGGAGGTCGAGAAACGTCGCTAGACGCTCAATCCATTGGTCCATCAACTGGCGCCGATGCACGAGCACCAACGTATTGACGCCGCGCTGGGCGATCAGCCACGCGGTGACGACTGTCTTGCCGAACGCCGTCGTGGCGGCCAAGACACCAGTTTCGTGCTTTAGCATCGCCTCGGCCGCGAGCTTCTGCTCTGTTCGGAGCTCGCCTTGAAAGATGGAATGCAGCGGATGTCCGCTGACGCGCTCGTCACGGATGATCGGGCGAATATTCAAATCGATCAGCACCGCACGTACGTCTTCGAGACATCCGCGTGGCAGGCCGATGTGTTGTGGATGTTCCTCAGCGCAACTGATGACCCGTGGCTTGGCGTAAGCGGACAGGCGCATCGCCTGGGTCTTATAGAACTCCGGATTCTGGAACGCGGCGACACGCAGCAACCGGTTTCGAAGACCCGGAGCCAAACCGTCTTTGGCGACGTAGATCTCGTTGCCGAGGATCAGTTCAAGCGAGTCAGGAAGCTCGCCCACAATCGTGGGCTCCGTCCGGCGACGCGACGGTGGCGCGGCCCAAGGTACAGGTTCGTCATCCTCCGCCGGCGGGAGGCTGACGCCAAGGACGCGCCCACGTCGATCGGCGTCGCGTGCGATCGCTTCCAGATGCGCGCGTCCGATGCGCTGCACCGTAGAGAGAAATGCCCATTGGTCGCCATGCGGTTCTGCCTGGTCGTCAAGGAAAACGCTGTCGCCGTTCCCGCGGGCGTGCTTCTGCAGCGGCAGGGCGATCAGATTGCCAAATCCTCCGTGGGGCAACGTATCTTGATTCGGGAAGAATCGATCGTACGAGTCGAACCCGATATCCGGCTGGCGCTCCATTGTCTCCGTCAAAATGTAGGAGCCAACCTTCCGCGCGAGCGCCGCCGGCACGGCCTCGTCAAACAACAGCCAGACATGTCCGCCGCGCCCCGAACGCGACCGCTCGAGCGCAGCAGAAAGACTCAACGCGCGGCACGTCTCAATGTAAGCAGCTGAATCTTCCAGCCAACCGGTCTTGTCGAAATCGACGGCCAGGAAGAAGCACGTCTCATCCAAGAGCATGGGATAGACGCCGGCCACGAAGCGCTGTCCGGCGTCGTCATAGCCGGACAGGTGCCACCGGATCACGTCGTCGGTCACTGGGAGGAAGCGACGGTTTGGACACTCGGCGCACTTGATGCGCGGTTTTTCGCAAATGCCTCGCGCCCATTCGTTAGCGCAGGCCGGTGCGTATCCGGACTTGCCGGTTTTCCGACTCTCGAATCGACGTGGATACACGTCGTCGCGCCCGCGAAAGAGAGAGCGGAAAAGCGCGATCTTTTCATCAGATGAGGAGAGGCGATGAACGAGACCTGGACTCTGATCCACAGAAACCGCTCGCCTTGGAGCTTGCGGGCGATGATCTCATCGTCCGGACGGCGCGATCAACCGATCAATCGTCGGCTTCGTGAATCAGTGTCCGACGAGGACGGCGGGTAGCGTCGAGGGTAGCACTTTGCTTCGAAGAGCTTACGGGATGGACCAGTCACGACCGACGGAGGCGAGAGATCTCGAACGATTCTCGATGAAGGCCGGATTTGAGGTACCGACCACTCGGTTCCGACACTCGATACTGAACGAGGAACCGAGTGACCGCCCAGACTGAGCACGAAGGACCGTTCAATAAACAAGCCCGCGTTTCCGCAGGCTTTTGAGATTTATTGGTCGGGGCGAGAGGATTCGAACCTCCGACCCCTCGGTCCCGAACCGAGTGCTCTACCAGGCTGAGCCACGCCCCGACCGGGCGAGTGGTTATCTTAACCCAGACATCACCGTGAACGCCACGCTCGCTTTCATCGACGCGCGCGTCAGCCGGTCGCGCACCTCCACCTCCAGCTCGTACAGCCCCGGCGGGAATGGCTGCAGCGGCACCGCCTGCGAGAGGAACGCCTGCGACTCCCACCCGCCGGCCGGTGGGAGATCGGCGTCCGAGAATTGCTGCGCGTCGGTCCGGTTGAACAGACGCCGGCCGCCATCGACCCTGTAGAACGTGTAGTTGGATGTCAGATCCGAGTCGGGCGCACCATAGTTGCAGACCTGGTAGACCACCGTGAGCACATCGTCCGTGCTGAACACCGCACCGATTGCCGGGACGACCTCGGCCGCGCCGAACGTGTACGGATGTTCGGCCTGCTGCGGCGCCGCGAGCACCGATTTCAACGGCCGCACGTCGCGCGCGAGAATCAGGCTGCTCACGGCCAGCTGATCGCTCCAGAAGTCCGGAACGGTGATCGTCGCGTGCAGGATGGCCGCGCTGGACGTCTTGATCCTGGCGCGGTCGATCAACCCGAGGTAGACGTCGTAATCGCCAGGCGGCAGCGCCAGCGCGCGCGCGACCGTCCCCGCGTCCCCGCCTCGAGCGTGGCCGAGATCGAAAAAGAAATACTCCTCGAACGGAAACAACAGCGGATCGAGCTCGCGCGTTTCCGCCTTGCGCCTGGCCTCCGCCGCCGCCTGCTGCTGCTTCTCCAGATCCTTCTGCTGCAGCGCCAGGGACGCCGACGCCGCCGCGGCAGCCGCCGTCGCCTGGCGGCTCGAGGCCCCGGCCAGACCGGCGAGCGGCATCTCCCCGACGCCGACATACACCGTCTCGGCCTGGCGCGGCATGACGTCGCGGTTGTTCAGCAGCCAGTCGCGCAGGTAGGAATGCTCGCTTGCCGAGCGCACGCCGTCATGACGCGAGACCGCGCGCACGTACATCGCCGTCGCCCGGGAGACCGGCGCCATCGCCGTCAGCGTGAACGGGACGTAGCCGGTGTAATTGCCCGACTTCAGGACGTGATGATCCCAGGCGAGCGTCGGATCGGAAATGGAGTCGGTTGCCTGCGCCAGGTCAACGGCCTTCACCAGCGCGAGGACCGCTTCCCGCTCGTTAGGCCCGAGCGGCTTGCGCTTCGGCGGCGCCGCGTGGAGCACGAGCATCGCCGGCCACAGTGTCGACGTCAGCAGGAACGTCCCGACGAGAGCGCGTCTGTGCATCGGCGTGTCTCCAGCCGCCAGGTCACCCACGACCCGGCCGCGTTGAGCGCCACTGGCTATCTGACGGCCACGTTTTCGATCGATAGCGCCTCGACGGCGGCAAGCGCGTGGTGTGCGGTCAGATCGGGATGCAGCGGCGTCACCGAGATGTACCCGTCACGGACCGCCTGATAGTCCGAGCGATCGTGCGGCTGCCATGCGTTCTGGCCTTCTTCGATCCAGTAATATGGATGACCTTTAGGATCGTGGCGTTTGGCGACCGATGTCACATGATTCCGCTTCGCCAGCACGGTCACACGATATCCTTTCGGCTCCCCCTTCGGCACGTTGATATTCAGAAACGTGCGGACGGGCAAAGGCTGCCGCAGCACCGTGTCAGCCATCGCGACAGCCGCCCGCGCCGCGTACTGAAAGTCGTAGTCGTCACGGGTCTGCCTCAACGACACGCCGATGCTGGGGATTCCCAGCAGCGCGCCTTCCAGGGCGCCGGCCACCGTGCCCGAATAAGTGACGTCGTCGCCCAGGTTCCACCCTTTGTTGATGCCGGAGACGACGAGATCGGGAAGCGTGGTGAGGACGTGGGTCACGGCGACGTTGACGCAGTCGGTGGGCGTCCCGTCTACGGCGAAGAAGCCTTCCGCGATGCTCTCGAGCCGCAGCGGACGCCGCAGCGTCAACGCGTGGCCGATGGCACTGGCCTCCGTGGTCGGCGCCACGATGGTGACGTCGCCGATTTCGCGCAGCGCCAGGGCGAGCGCCTCGAGGCCCGTCGACCGGTAGCCATCGTCGTTGGTGACCAGAATCCGCACCATGTGCGGACAAGTATAGCGGCCCGTGCGGGCTCAGCGCTTCGCGTATGGCGCCAGCGGCCCGTCCTTGACGACGGCCACCCAGAGATCGGTGCTGCCGCTGATCGTGTCGCGGTAGACCGGAAAGCCGTGGTACTCCCCGATGGGTTCGAAGCGATCGGGCGAGAATGACACCGCCGGACCATCGCTATACCACCGCGCGCCATTGAAATCGAGCCACACGCCCTTCGCGTTGCGGTCGTGCGGTACGTTGGTAATGATGGTGGTGCGGCGCGGACGGCTAGGCTGGGAAACGTCAATGGAACCGGACGCGGACACACCTGCCGGGACGAAGGTGCCACCGGTCCCGACAGTCTCCGTATCGGCAACCGGTTGCTCGGCAGGCTGAGGAACTGAGGGGCTCTCGACCGGGAAGGTCGGGACGTGGCTGCCGGTCGTGCCGGCCAGTTCCCGGTCGCGACGGCGCTCGTAGACCCGCATCCGGCCGCTGCCGAGCGGCACGTAAATCTCCATGTACGGCTCGAGCGTCATGTCCGAATAGACCGGCACGTTTTCATACATTCCAGCCTGCGCCATCACCTGGCCATCGAAGAGACGAAACCCTCGCGTCGGGTAGTACGTCAGACCGCCGACGACGATCGGCTCGCTGTCGATCTGCCATTCAGCGCCTGCGGCGGAGACGTCTGGCGGCGGCGTGCGGAATTGAAATACCTGTGCGTTGCCAACATTGGGCACCATCATCGCCACCGTTAGGACCAAGCCGACCCACACCTGGCGCATGACATCCTCCGGTCAGGTTGGAACTCAACTGCCGTGCCAGTGGGAGGACATACAATTGAAAGACGATGTCGACTCTGGCTGAGCTGCTCGAGGCACAGACGCGCGAAGGTGATCTGTATGGCCGGCTGCCCGACGGCCGCCTGCAGTGCTACGCGTGCGGTCACTGCTGCCCTCTCCCGGAGGGCGCGATCGGCGTCTGCAAGGTCCGCTTCAATCGCGGCGGCCGGCTCATGGTCCCGTGGGGCTATGTCGGCGGAGTGCAATGCGACCCGATTGAGAAGAAGCCGTTCTTTCACGCATATCCCGGCGGCCTCGCCTTCAGCTTCGGCATGCTCGGTTGCGATCTCCATTGCGGGTACTGTCAGAACTGGGTCACATCGCAGGCGCTTCGCGATCCCGAGGCGGTCGCGCCGCCGATGCTGGCCTCACCTGCCGATCTCGTGCGAGACGCGCTCAGACACGGCGCGCGCGCCATCGTCAGCACCTACAACGAGCCGCTCATCACTAGTGAGTGGGCCATCGCGGTGTTCAGGGAAGCAAAGGCGGCCGGCCTGGTCACCGGCTACGTGTCGAATGGCAATGGCACGCCGCGGGTGCTCGACTACATCCGGCCCTGGGTCGATCTCTACAAAGTCGATCTCAAGAGCTTCGATGACCGCCACTACCGGGAGTTGGGCGGACGCCTGGCACCAATCCTCGACACCATTGCACGCCTGCACGCGATGGGCTGCTGGGTGGAAATCGTCACCTTGCTGATTCCCGGATTCAACGACTCCCGCGACGAGCTGACGCGCCTTACCGCATTCATTGCGGGCGTCTCGCCGGACATTCCCTGGCACGTCACCGCGTTTCACGCGGACTACAAAATGACCTCGCCGCAGAACACGACGGCCGCGATGTTGACGGACGCGGCGGCCATCGGCCACGCGAGCGGGCTGCGCCACGTTTACGCCGGCAATTTGCCTGGCGAGGTCGGCGATCTCGAAAACACGCGGTGCGCCTGCTGCGGCGATCTCTTGATCGCCCGCTATGGCTACCACATTCGCGAGTATCGGGTCACCGCGGAGGGCCGCTGCCCTTCGTGCGCCACCACCGTTCCGGGACGCTGGGACGCCGGCTTCGCGGGTCAAATAGCGTCGCGGCCCTTTCACGCTAGAATCCACCAATCGCGGTTGCGCATCCTGAATTCGTGATGAACGACATCTTCGGCCGGCCGCTCCGGAACCTGCGGCTCTCGGTCACCGATCGCTGCAATCTTCGCTGCGAATACTGCATGCCGGAAGACGACTACGTCTGGCTGCCGCGCGAAGACGTGTTGCATTTCGAGGAAACCAGCGCGCTGGTCGATGTGTTCCTGTCGCTCGGCGTGGACAAGATTCGGCTGACCGGCGGCGAACCGCTGCTCCGGCGCGACGTCGCCAACCTGGTGCGGATGATCGCGGCCAAACCCGGCCTGAAAGATCTGGCGCTCACTACGAACGGCGTGCTGCTGGCCGACCAGATCGACGCGCTGAAGTCCGCCGGGCTCGGCCGCATCACCGTCAGCCTCGACACGCTTCACCGCGATCGCTTCAAAAAACTGACGCGGTTCGATCAACTCGAGGCCGTCCACGGCGGCATTGCCGCGGCCACGCGCGTCTTTGGCGGCTTGAAGATCGACACGGTCGTCATCCGCGGCGTCAACGACGACGAACTGATCCCATTAATCGAGTACGGCCGGCTGGTGAACGGCGAAATCCGCTTCATCGAGTACATGGACGTCGGCGGCGCCAGCCGCTGGTCGCCGGAGCGGGTCGTCTCCCGACAGCAGATGCTCGACATCCTGGGCCAGCGCTACGGCGCGATCGTGCCGATCGACGAACCCGGATCGTCGGCGCCGGCCGGTCGCTTCGCGCTCGCCGACGGCACCACCTTCGGCATCATCGCCTCGACGACGGATCCGTTCTGCCGCACCTGCGACCGGAGCCGGCTCACTGCGGACGGCATGTGGTATTTGTGCCTGTATGCCACGCGCGGTCTCGATCTCCGCGCACCGCTGCGCGCCGGTTTTGGGGCGGAAGAACTGCGCACGTTGATCAGCCGCGGCTGGGGATCGCGCGATGATCGCGGCGCGGAGGATCGGCTCGCGCTGGGAGAACGACGTGTCTTCGTGCCGGTGCAGGACCTGCTGAGACGGGATCCGCACCTCGAGATGCACACCCGAGGCGGGTAACTGGCATTCGACGGTCGCGTCGTGGCTCTACACCTTGTCCTGCGCCAGATCGAGACGCCCGAACAGGAGGAGCGACACCGCCTGCAGCAGGCCTTTCACTGAGCACGGCTTGTCGAGAAAGGCTTCGTCGGCCCACAGCGTCACCTTCTCCTTGAACAGCCGATCGCTGAAGCCGGTGATGTAGAGCACCTTGACCCCGGGTGACGACGCCCGAATCCGACGGGCCAGTTCGTCGCCGGTCATCTCCGGCATCATCAGGTCGGTGACGAGGAGGTCCAGCGTCTCGAGCGTGCTGGCCAGTTCGAGCGCCCCCGCGCCGTCGGAGGCAACCGTGGTCTGGTAGCCGGCTTCGCGCAGCACGCGCTCGACAAATTTCCGTACCAGCTCTTCATCGTCGACGACAAGCACGCTCAGCGGCCGCGCGGGAGCCTTCTTCAAACGCATCACATCAGTCCTGGTTGTCAACGGCGATCGCCGCCATTCTCACATATTCGGCGAGCTGGGAGCGTCGGGGTCCGTAGGTGGATGGTGTAATGAGCGCTCATGTCGGGCGGCGGGCGGCCGGAGGTGCCTCGTCGCTTAGGTGATGACGGTCCAGTCGGCGGTACAAGGCGCGGCGGCTGATCCCGAGCACCTTGGCGGCGGCCATGCGGTTCCCGTTCACCTGCCGGAGCACATCGAGGATGTGCTCCCGCTCAATGGCATCCAGCGGGGCCGGCGGCTCGACGCCGCGATCTCGGACATCGGGCATTCGTGTTCGCGGCAGCGCCGGGGCCTGCATCTCGGGCCCGAATGCGCCCGCAAGTTCACGCTCTGACAGCAACGTGCCCTCAGAGAGCATGCACGCGCGCTCGATCACGTTCTTCAGCTCGCGAACGTTGCCGTCCCATCGCGCGCGCAGCAGCAGGCGCTCGGCGCCCGGCGTCAGCCCATGTATCGGCTTGCGCATGCGCGTGGCGCATTCGTGCATGAAGGCTGCAGTGAGGTAGGGGATATCCTCGCGCCGGTCGCGCAGCGGCGGCAGTATGACCTCGACGACGTTGAGCCGGTAGAACAGATCGCCGCGAAAGCGGCCCGCCGCGACGTCCGCACGCAAGTCGCGGTTGGTGGCGGCGATCACGGTCACGTCGACGCGCTTGGGCTGGAGCGAACCGACGCGCTGCACTTCGCCGTACTCCAGGGCGCGCAGCAGCTTGGCCTGCACCGACATCGGCAATTCGCCGACCTCGTCGAGGAACAGTGTGCCGCCGTGTGCGGTCTCGAACACGCCGGCTTTCGATTCGATCGCGCCGGTGAAGGCGCCGCGCACGTGACCGAACAGTTCGCTCTCGAAGAGCGTGTCGACCACCGCCGAGCAATTGATGGTGACGAACGCCTTGCTGCGACGCGTCCCGGCCTGATGGAATGCGCGGGCCGCCAGTTCCTTGCCGGTGCCGGTCTCGCCACTGACCAGGGCGACTTTCGCGTGCGGCGCCAACCGCTGCACCAGGCTGAAAACCTCCTGCATCACCGGACTGCGGCCGAGCATGCCGCAGAACTCGAGCTGCCGCGCCACCTGGCTCTCGAGCGCCACCACCTGGGCACGGCGCGCGAGCTCCGCGCGGATGTCTTCGAGCACCTGCTTGAGGCGATCGAAGTCGAACGGCTTGGTGAGATACTCGCGCGCACCCAACTTGATCGCCTCGACGGCGCTATCAACGGCGGCGTAGCCCGTCATCAGGATCACTTCGCAGCCGGGGACCGTGGATCGGATCTGCCGCAGCAAATCGAGACCGTTGACGTCGGGCATGCGGAGGTCGACCATCGCCAGATCGGCGGGCTTGCGCTGCAGTGTGCGCATCGCTTCCGCGCCGCTCGCGCAGGTGACCACGTCGAAGCCGATGCGTCCCGCCAGACGCTCCACGACCTTGAGGACGGGCAGCTCGTCGTCGACGACGAGCAGCATCGGACGATCGATCTGGCCGGCAGTCATCACAGCTGTGTTGGCCTCCGTCCAAGAAGCGTGCCCGGGTAGGATCCGAGTCGGTGCTCCGATTCGCACATGAATCCGCACACACTGTGCGATTAGAGCCATTATAGTGTGCGCGTAATGTGCTATAACGCACACTTCCGCACGGCTGTGTGCGCACCCCCGAGGCCTCCTTGAGATGCAATTCTGGCAATCGTTTTGCGCACCCAATGCTCACCCATGCCGTCTGTCACCACAGTACTCATCGTCGATGACGAGCCGGCGGTTCGGGATTTGATGTCACGATGGGTCGTCTCTCTGGGCCTGCGGGCCAAGAGCGTCTCCAATGCGGACGAGGCGCTGGCTTCGCTCCGGCTGCATCACTACGACCTGGCGGTGATTGACGTCATGATGCCAGGCCAGGATGGTCTGTGGCTCGCCCGGGAAATGCAGCGTGAACACCCCGGTACTGCCGTCATAGTCGCGACCGCGTACTCCGAGCTGCTGGGCGCAAACGCACACCAGACTCCGATCGCCGATTTTCTGATCAAGCCGTTCCAGCGCGATCGGTTCGCGTTGGCAGTGGACCGTGGTCGTCAGTGGCGCAAGCTGGCGCTCGAAGAAGTGCACTCGAACGCCGTGCTGGCGATCGAATTGCGGGATCGCACCGCCCAGATCGTGCACGCGCTTCACGACCGCGTCGCGGACGGCGACAGCGAGGAGGACGCGCTCGCGACTTTGTTCGCCAGCCGGTTGCCGGAGTTCGCCGCGCACGGCGATCGCGTGTCGCGGTACGCGCAGTCGATGGCGCGCGAACTCGGAGTGGATGGGTCGCTGCTCCCCGCTCTCGCGATCGCGGCACGGTTCCACGATGTGGGCAAACTGGCGATGCCCGACTCGTTGCTCACGAAGCCGTCTCCGCTGACGCGTGGCGAGTACGCCATTATGCGACGGCATGCCGCAGTCGGGGCTGAGATCCTTGAATCGACCCGAACGCTCGCGGCTGGGGCGCCAGTGGTGCGCGCGTCGCGCGAGCGCTTGGACGACGCCGGCCACGGCGAAAAAGTGGCGGATGCGGCGATCCCGCTCATGAGCCGAATCGTCGCGGTGGCAGACGCCTACGACGCGATGACCCAGGATCGTACCTACCGGGTGAGAATCGACTCCTCGGACGCGGTGGCCGAAATGCTCCGCTGTACTCCGTCGCAATTCGATCCCGAGATCGTCGCGGCCTTCCTTGCCGTGCTCGGGCGCCACTGACTCGCCGATTGCGGGACCACGTCGTCCCATAAGCGGACACTTTTGCCCCCAAACAGTCCTCCTTTGCGCCAACGTAACTCGCTACGCTAGAATGATTTAATCGTTGCCGAGCAAGTGGCGTAGCGTTTGCCCTTACGAAAGCGCGATCGTTTTCTCAAAAGTTTCCGTCTAACCACACAAAACAACCATGGATATTGCACGCCCGTCCAATGCGAGAAAGAAGCGGATCAAGCAGGCGATTTACGCCGGCGTGGGTCTCCTGGCCGTCGCGCTCGTCAGCGTCGGCCTATCGCGGCTGAAGCCGGCGGCGCCGACCGTCGAGCGCGCTGTGGTCTGGCCAGCCAAGGTGGAGCGCGGACCGATGGTGCGTCAAGTGCGCGGGCTCGGCACGCTCACACCGGAGGACATCCGGTGGATTCCCGCGACCACGCAGGGGCGGGTGGAGAAAATCATCCTCCGGCCTGGAGCCCAGGTCAAAAGCAGCGACGTCATCCTCGAGCTCACCAACCCACAACTCGACCAACAATTGCAAGACGCCCAGTTGAAATTGGGCGCGGCCGAAGCCGGGCTGGCCAACATTAAAGTCCAGCTTCAGAACGATCTCCTCCAGCAGCGAGCCACGTCAGCCAACATCGAAGCCGATTTCAACAAGGCGAAAATGCAGGCGCAGATGAACGAGGCGCTCGCCAAGGATCAGCTCGTGTCCGACCTCGTGCTGAAGCAGTCGCAGGTGGACGCCTCGTCGCTCGAGGTTCGCAATCAAATCTCGAAAGATCAGCTCGCGAGCAAGGCCGACTCGATGCGCGCCCAACTTGCCGTTCAACAGTCGCTGGTGGATCAGGCGCGCGCCCTGCTCTCGCTCACCCAGCAGCAGCAGAATGAATTGAAGGTTCGCGCCGGCCTCGATGGCATGTTGCAGCTGGTGCCGGTGGAAGTCGGTCAGCAGGTGGCGCCAGGCACCAACCTCGCCCGCGTCGCAAATCCGAGCCGCCTCAAAGCCGAGATCAAGATTGCGGAGACGCAAGCCAAGGACATCCAGCTCGGACAGAAGGCCGAAGTCGACACCCGCAACGGCATAGTGGCCGGACGCGTTGCACGCATCGATCCCTCAGTCCAGAACGGCACCCGCACGGTCGACGTCACTCTCACGGGTGAGCTCCCCAAGGGGGCAGTGCCAGACTTGAGCGTCGACGGCACTATCGAGCTCGAACGGTTGAATGATGTCCTGTTCATGGGGCGTCCGGCCTTCGGTCAGGACCAGAGCGTGGTCGGCCTGTTCAAAATCGCCGAGGATGGCGTGAATGCCGAGCGCGTCCAGGTCAAACTCGGACGCAGTTCGGTAAACACCATCGAAGTGTTGAGCGGGCTGAAGGTAGGCGACCAGGTCATCCTGTCCGACATGTCTGCCTACGACGCATACGACCGGATCAGATTGAAGTAACGGTAACCGAAGGGCGCCCTTTCCTTGGGGCCGCCGATCCGCGGGCCGCCGCGCTCGCGCTGTATGGAGAGACCTGCATGGCTGAGAACGGACAGGCACTGATCAAGCTGGATGGTGTGACCAAGGTCTTCTTCACCGACGAAGTCGAAACGCACGCGCTTTCCGGCATCCACCTCCAGATCAACAAGGGCGAGTATGTATCCATTGCCGGGCCGTCCGGCTGTGGCAAGTCGACGCTCCTGTCGATTCTGGGCCTGCTCGACTCGCCCACCGAAGGCCAGTACCTCCTGAACAATCGGCCCGTCGCCGAGCTCCCCGCCTCCGAGCGCGCCCGGGTGCGCAACCGCGAAATCGGATTCATCTTTCAGAGCTTCAACCTCATCGGCGATCTGACCGTCTTCGAGAACGTCGAGCTGCCGCTGACCTACCGGGGCATGAAGGCGGCGGAGCGAAAACAACGAGTCGAGGCGGCGCTCGAGCGAGTGGGGATGGCACACCGGGCGAAGCACCTCCCGAGTCAACTCTCCGGCGGTCAGCAGCAGCGGGTCGCCGTCGCACGCGCCGTCGCCGGCGAACCGCTCATTCTGCTCGCGGACGAGCCGACCGGCAACCTCGACTCGCGCAGCGGCGAGGCGGTGATGGATCTGCTTCGTGAGCTGCATCGCGCCGGGGCGACGATCTGCATGGTGACGCACGACCCACGCTATGCGCGGCATGCTGACCGCAGCATTCACGTCTTCGACGGTCGCGTCGTCGAGGAACAGACCGAGATGGCGGTTACCGAGTAGACGCCCCGCCATGGCTGATGGCTCACGGCACATGGATCTCCATCGACCATAGCCATCAGCCCTTAGCCATGTTCACCGATCTCAGACAAGCATTCCGCCTTCTCCTCAAGACCCCGGGCTTCAGCGCGCTGGTCGTCGTCGTGCTGGCGCTCGGCATCGGCGCCAATACCGCGATCTTCAGCATCGTCAACGGCGTGCTCCTGAAGCCCCTGCCGTTTGTCGAGGCCGCTCGACTCGTCGCCATCGACACGACCGTGCGCAACGCGCCTGACGATAGCGCGTATCTCGATGTCCTTGACTGGCACGCCCAGTCCCACACTATCGATCAGATCGCGGCCTACGCGACGGCTGCCGTGACCCTGACCGGCCACGGCGAGGCGGCGTCGATTCCGCTGGCGGTCGTCACTCCCGATCTCTTTCCGCTTCTCGGCGTGCCTCCCATCGCCGGACGCGTGCTCGAACCCTCAGACGACACTCACGGAGCGGAGCGGGCGGCGGTAATCTCGGAAACGCTATGGACGCGCTACTTCGCGCGCGACCTGTCGATCGTCGGCAAGCCGGCGCTGCTCGACGGCGATCCGATCACGATCGTCGGCGTGATGCCGGCCGGGTTCGAGTTTCCGTTCGATACCGAGAACCCGCCGCAGATCTGGATACCGGTGCTGGCGTCACGCTTCTCGGCTCAATGGGCGGACCAGCGCGGAGCGTTGTTTCTCAAAGGGATCGGGCGGCTACGCAGCGGCGTTGCCTTGCCGGCCGCCCAGGCCGAGCTGTCCACTATCGCGACACGCATCAATCGAGTCAATCCGCAGAGCGGGGCCGACGCGCGCGGCCTCGTCGTGCGCCCGTTCCAGGACGTGCTCGTCAGGAACTACCGTCCGGCGCTGATAGCGCTGCTGGGCGCGGTGGCCGCAGTGCTGCTGATCGCCTGCGCCAACATCGCGAACCTGCTGCTGGCCCGCGGGACCGCGCGCCGCAGGGAGATATCGATCCGGATTGCGCTCGGCGCCAGTCGCATGCGCATCATGCGTCAGCTGCTCATCGAGAGCCTGACGCTTGCCCTCGTCGGCGGCGCGGCGGGCACGGTCGTCGCGCTCTGGGGCGTCGACGCGCTCGTCCGGATCAGCCCGGTCCAGATCCCGCGCCTCAATACGGTGCACATCGATCGCAGCGTGCTCGCCTTCACGATTCTTGCCTCTTTGCTGACCGGCGCACTCTGCGGGCTGTTCCCGGCCCTGCAGTTGTCACGCGCCAATCCCGGTGACGCGCTCAAAGACGGCGACCGCAGCGGCAGCAGCGGGCGCGGCGCTCGCACCCGCAATGCGCTGGTGGTCGCCGAGGTCGCCCTGTCCCTGGTGTTGCTGGCTTCGGCGGGCCTGCTGATTCGCACGCTTGGCGTCCTCCAGCGGGTCAGCCCCGGCTTCAGGCCGGAGCGGGCGATCACGATGCAGCTGCTGCTGCCGCAGACACGCTACAACACGGCCGCCTCGATGATCGCCTTCTATCGTCGCCTGCGCGACGAAGTGGCGGCGTTGCCGGCGGTTTCGGCCAGCGCCATCGCCACTACCCTGCCGATGACCGGCAGCGACATCACGATGGGCTTCGCGGCGGAGGGACGCGCGGTCGACCCAGGCGTCCGGACCTCGGCGTCGTTCTTCGGGGTCAGCCCCGATTACTTTTCGACGCTCGGCATCACGATCGTGCGCGGCCGCGGGTTCACGGAACACGACGACGAACATGCGCCGACGGTGGTCGTGATCAACGAAACGATGGCGGCCAAGTACTGGCCCGGCGAGGATCCGATTGGCAAGCGGATGCAGCTCAAGTACAGCAACTCGCCGCCGCGCGAAATCGTCGGTATCGTCAGCGACGTCAAGCAGACCGCGTTGACCGACAAGGCGCCGGCGCAGATGTACGCGCCGTTCGTGCAGGCACCCTGGCCGTTTTTGACGGCGGTGACGAAGACGACGACCGCGCCGGAGACTGCTGCAGGATCGCTGCGCCAGGCGCTCGCGCACCTCGATCCCGAACAGGCGGCCGGAGAAGTCCGCACCTTTGATCAATACCTGGCGCGGTCCATAGCGACGCCGCGGTTCACCGCGACGCTGCTCGGCGCCTTTGCGTCCCTCGCCTTGCTGCTGGCGGGCTTCGGGCTCTACGGGGTGATGGCGTATTCCGTGGCGCAGCGCCGCCGCGAAATCGGCATCCGCATGGCGCTGGGCGCGCGCGCCGCCGATGTTCGTTCGCTGGTCGTCAGCCAGGCGTTTCGCCTCGGTGCAGCGGGTCTGGTCATCGGAGTCGTGGGCGCACTTGCCGTGACCCGTGTCCTCGACAGCCTGCTGTTCGGCGTCACCGCCAGCGATCCGTTGACGTTCGGCACCGTGTCGGCGGCGCTGATCGCGGTCCTTCTCCTTGCGGCGTATCTCCCGGCTCGGCGCGCCACGCGTGTCGATCCCCTCGTGGCACTCAGGGCGGACTAATCATGCTGATTTCACTGCGGAACGTCGAGAAATCGTATCCCCACGGCGTCGGACGCACCTACGTGCTGCGTCGGGTGAACGTGGATATCAAGGAAGGCGAGTTCGTTTCGATCATGGGGCCCTCGGGAGCCGGCAAGTCGACACTGCTCCACATCCTCGGCATGCACGACAGCGCATGGTCGGGCGAGTACTACTTCATGGACCAACCGGTCCATCGGCTCAACCCCAAGCAGCGTGCGGAATTGCACAAGAAGCACATCGGTTTCGTGTTTCAGAGCTATCACCTGCTCGACAACCTGACTGTTTACGAGAATCTGGAGATTCCGCTCTCGTATCGAAATGTCTCCCGCAAGGATCGGCAAAGTATGGTCGGCGACATCCTCGATCGCTTCCAGATCGTCGGGAAGAAGGACCTCTATCCGAACCAGCTCTCGGGCGGCCAGCAACAGCTCGTCGGCGTCGCCCGCGCGGTGATCGCCAATCCGCAGGTCGTCCTCGCCGACGAACCGACCGGCAACCTTCACTCGGCGCAAGGCAAAGAAATCATGGAGCTGTTTCGCACCCTCAACGAAAGCGGCGCAACGATCGTCCAAGTAACACATTCAGAGGTGAACGCGTCCCATGGAACGCGCATCATCCAGCTGCGCGATGGCTGGGTCGTCGAAGAGGAACCCTCAAACCAACGGCCGCTCGCGAACGTCTAAACGACGGCCTTTTCGAGCGAAGCGAGGAGAGCGTAGTGGCAATTGCACAGCGATGGCCCGTTGAAGACCACCTGCCGACGCGAGCCGAGCCGGCGGTGCCGCGCGTCCTGATCGCCGACGATCAGCCCGACGTGCTCGAAGCGCTTCGTCTGCTCCTGAAAGGCGAAGGCTACCGCATCGAGTCCGCCGGATCGCCGGCGGCCATTCTCGAAGCGATCGACGGCGACGAGTTCGATGCCGTACTGATGGACCTCAACTACGCGCGCGACACGACGTCGGGACAGGAAGGGTTGGATCTCATCTCGCAGCTGCGATCGCACGACTCCACGCTGCCGATCGTGGTGATGACGGCGTGGGGCAGCGTCGAGGTCGCGGTGGAGGCGATGCGCCGCGGCGCCCGCGACTTCGTCCAGAAACCGTGGGAAAACGCCCGCGTCCTCACCATTGTGCGGACACAGGTGGAGCTCGCCCGCGCCCTGCGCCGGCAGCAACGCCTCGAAGCCGAAAATCGGTCGCTGAAGCCAGACATCCGCCCGATGCTGATTGCCGAGGCCGTCTCCATGCGCCCGGTGCTCGAGCTCATCTCCCGTGTGGGGCCGTCGGAGGCCAACGTTCTCATCACCGGCGAGAACGGGACCGGCAAAGGTACCGTCGCCCAGGCGATCCACGCCGTCTCCGGGCGCGCCGGCAAAGGCCTCGTCACCGTGAACGCCGGCGGGCTGTCCGAAGGCGTGTTCGAGAGCGAGTTGTTCGGTCACGTCAAGGGCGCCTTCACCGACGCCAAGGCCGATCGGGTCGGCCGCTTCGAGCTGGCCGATGGCGGCACCTTGTTCCTGGACGAGATCGCCAACGTTCCCATGAACCTCCAGCCCAAGCTGCTGCGCGTACTCGAGACCGGCGACTTCGAGCGGGTCGGATCGTCGCGCACACGCCAGGCTAACGTCCGGATTGTGTCAGCCACGAACTCGAACCTGGGAGAAGAGGTGGCGGCCGGACGCTTCCGGCAGGATCTGCTGTTCCGGCTGAACACCATCGAGATCCAGCTGCCGCCGCTGCGCGAGCGGCGTGAAGACATTCCGGCGCTGGCGACCCATTTCCTGCGCGGACACGTGCAGCGCTATCGCAAGAACATCACCGGGTTCGAAACCGCGGCGCTCCAGGCGCTCCTCGATCATCCGTGGCCCGGCAACATCCGCGAGCTGGATCATGCGGTCGAGCGCGGTGTGCTGATGGCGCAGGGAGCCGCGGTCAGGCTCGGCGAGCTCGGGCTGAGGATCGATCGCGACGCCACCTCGCGCATCGAAGACATGAGCCTCGAGGACGTCGAAGGGTTTCTCATCAAGAAAGCGATGGCGCGCTTCGACGGCAACGTGAGCCAGGCGGCCAAAGCGCTGGGGTTGAGCCGCAGCGCGCTCTATCGCCGGTTGCAACGATACGGGTTGTGAGGTCCGGCTGAAGCCGGACACTACCGGAAAATTGTGAGGTCCGGCTGAAGCCGGACACTACCGGAAATCGGTCAAGGTTCGCCAGTAGTGTCCGGCTTCAGCCGGACCGTCGCCCTACAGTCAAGTTCGACTTCAGCCGGTCCGCCGCCCTACACAGTCGTGTTCGGCTTCAGCCGGACCGTCGCCCTTCACGGTAGGGCCCGGCCTCAGCCGGACTATCATGGTCGCGTGAGGCCTTCAACCGATCTATCGGCGGACGCGATGATCGCGGCCTCCGAGCTCGATTCCACTTCGACACGTTCGGACTCACGCCTCCGCTTCGATCAGCGCATTCTGCTGCTCGCGCTGGCCGCCGGCTTCCCGGCGGCGATCGTCGCCCTCATCCTGCTGTGGACCGGCGACTACACCCCCAAGGTCCAATGGACGCTGACCGTCTTCGTGGTCGGCGTCTGGACCGGCTGCTCGTTCAGCGTCCGCCACCGCGTCGTGCTGCCGCTGCAGACGCTGTCCAACCTGCTGGCCGCGCTGCGCGAGAGCGACTTCTCGATCCGCGCGCGCGGCGCCAGCGGTGACGATCCGCTTGGCGCGGTGATGCTCGAAGTCAACGTGCTCGCGTCGACGCTCCACGATCAACGGCTCGGCGCGCTCGAAGCCGGCGCGCTGCTGCGCACGGTGATGGTGGAAATCGACGTCGCCGTCTTCACCTTTGACGGCGCGCAGACGCTGCGGCTCGTCAACCGCGCCGGGGAACGGATCCTGGCGCAACCCGCTGAACAATTGCTCGGACGCACCGCCGCGGAGATCGGCGTGAGCGCCTGTCTCGCCGGTCATTCGCCGCGCATCGAGGATGTCGCGTTTCCGGGCGCGTCGGGGCGCTGGGAAGTGCGCCGGACGACATTCCGCCAGGGCGGCCGCCCGCATCAGTTGCTCGTGCTCGCCGACGTCAGCCGTCCGTTGCGCGACGAAGAGCGGCAGGCGTGGCAGCGCCTGATTCGCGTCATCGGCCACGAGATCAACAACTCGCTGGCGCCGATCAAGTCGATTGCCGGCAGCCTCGAGTCGATGCTCGCGCGCGACTTCGACCGCCCGGGCTCCCGATTCGGTTCCGACCCGGAGATGATCGACGACATGAAGCGTGGACTCGCGGTGATTGCCGCGCGATCGGATTCGCTCAGCCGCTTCACCACCGCATACGCACGCCTCGCCAAGCTGCCAGCGCCACGGCTCGACACCGTCAACGTGCGCACGCTGATCCGCCGCATCGCCGGCCTGGAGACGCGACTGCCGATTCACGTCGAGGACGGACCGGACCTGCAGATCCGCGCCGACCCCGATCAGCTCGAACAGCTGCTGATCAATCTCGTGCACAACGCGTCGGACGCGGCGCTGCAGACCGCCGGCGCGGTGACGGTCGGCTGGAAACGCGAAGGCCGGAGCTTCGAACTGTGGATAGACGATGAGGGGTCCGGCCTTACGAACGCATCGAATCTGTTCGTGCCATTCTTCACCACCAAGCCAGGAGGATCCGGAATCGGGCTGGTGCTCAGCCGCCAGATCGCCGAGGCGCACGGCGGTACGCTGACGCTGGAGAATCATGCTGACCGTCGCGGCTGCCGGGCGTACTTGCGCCTGCCAGTGTAGGAGACAACCGGCGCGCTGACTGCCGGCAGCGGTTCGCTCATGCTCCGCCTTCAGGTTTCGAGCGCGACTCGTACCGACGTTCGTTCGTCTGGCCCTCGCCTTGCTACGTCCGCACCGACGACATGCGCACGTTCTCTCAATGGATCATCGCCCTGTGTGCCTCGCCCGTGGGCGTCATCGCCCTTGCGGCACTCGACTCCACCCTGTTCTTTTCCTTGCCGTTCGGCATCGACGCCGCCGTGATCATCCTTGCCGCGCGCCTGCGCGACCTGTGGTGGATCGTGCCGCTGATCGCCACCGCTGGATCGGTTGCCGGCGCTGCACTCACTTTCTGGATGGGCGCCAAGATCGGCGAGCAGGGGCTCGAGCGCTGGGTGCCCGCCCGGCGGTTGCAGCAGGTCCGCACTCGTATCCGCGAGAGCGGAGCGGTCGCCCTCGCCGTGCTCGATCTCATCCCGCCGCCCTTTCCGTTCACACCGTTCGTGCTCGCCGCCGGCGCCCTCGAAGTGAGACCGCGAACCTTTTTCAGCACACTGACAGCGTGCCGCATGTTGCGTTTTGGTCTGGAGGCGGCGCTCGCCCTCGTCTACGGCCGACGCATCCTCGCCTGGCTTGATTCAGATCTGTTTCACGACGTCGTCACGTTGTTCAGCGCGATCGCTGTCGCCTTGACGGTGTTCTCTCTCGTCCAGGTCGTCCGCGCCACGCGGTCGGGCCGGCCGCGTGTGATGGCCGACTGAGGTCGGGCCGTCGTGGCGGGCGACCTCTTCGCGTCCCGACCGCTCGCGGCTCCGTCAAAACATCCGCCCGCCGATCGGCACGTCCCGCTCGGGGCCCAGCAGGACCACCGCACCATCGCCGTCAGGCACGCCCAACGTCAGGACCTCTGACAGGTAGGGGCCAATCTGCTTGGGCGGAAAGTTGACGACCGCGATCACCAGGCGATTGAGCAATTGCGCTTTCGAATAGCACCTGGTCGCCTGCGCCGACGACCTCTTCACGCCAATCTCGGGTCCGAAATCGATCCGCAGCTTGTAGGCAGGCTTACGCGCCTCCGGAAAGTCGTCGACCGCGACCACGCGGCCGACTCGGATGTCGACGCGTTGAAACTCGGCGTAGGAAAGCGGTGCAGGCTCGACAGTCATATGCGTAGAAACATGACACGACTCGCCGGCGCGCGCCAGTTCTAGCCCTGATCTCGCCACGGCCGAGGCGGCACAGGACTTGATAAGACATGCGTTCACCCGTCGGAAACGTGCTCATCGTCGAAGACGATCCGGAGACGCGGGAAATGGTGCGGCTGCTGCTGGCGACCGAAGGCTTCTACGCCCTTGCGGCTGAAGACGGACTCGAGGCACTGCATCTCCTGCGAGCCGTGCGCCATCGCGCGCCCGACGCGCCGTGTCTGGTCCTCCTGGATCTCACGATGCCGCGACTCGGCGGCAACGAGTTCCGGCGCTCCCAGCTCGGCGATCCCACGGTGGCCAGCGTGCCGATTGCGGTGATGTCAGGCGCCGCCGACCTCGAGCAGCGCGCCGCGGCGTTGGGAGCCGTCGCCACTCTGGCGAAACCGCTCGACGTCGAAGCGGTGATCCGGGTTGTGAAGAGGTATTGCGCGTAGGTGCGCGGCGGCTATGGCCGGCCGTTTACGGCCTGGCGGACGGCAGACGTGAGCACCGCGCCGAGTGTCGCCGCAGCCAGCACCAGTGCCGGCACCGGGTGCTCGTCGAAGACCACATACAACACAACGGTCCCGATCAACGCACCCACGGCGACAGTGGACAACGCGTCGAACAGCCGGTGAAACGGGCCACGGGGACACCGATGGTGCTCGGTAAGCGCCCCCATGCATTTGGGACAGGTGGCCAATTGCGGGCTATTTTAACATACGGGGTATCTGAACTGTCGCGACGAGCGGACGGTGATCGGAGGCGGCCGCGCCAAACCACGACGCCGTCTCGATGGCTTCAATGCCGGTCACGGTCACGCCGTTGCCCCTGTGAAAGATGAAATCGATCCGGCTGGCGCCGTGCGTGGCCGCGTTGCCCGAGGCGTGTCCGGCGGCCAGCCCGGTCTTCCACGCGTCCTGGAACATGGCCAGCAATGGCTGCAGCTCCGGCTCTTCGGGCCGTAGGTTGAAATCGCCCAACAGCAGTTGAACCGGCCCCTGCTTCTCAGTCCACTTCATCAGCGCCTCAACTTCTCTGGCGCGCGCCGGACCGTTGGTCTTGCCATTGGCCAGGTGGGTCACGGTAACCGGCACGCCCTGACCGGTCCCGAATCTCACAGTCAGTGCGATCCGGCTGTTGGGCAGCCGAGTCGAGGCATGGTCAGTGAGCGGGCCCGCCGAAAGGAAGGCAAGCCCTTCTGTTTCCTTCCCGTCGCCCTTGCCGCTCTGCTGGCACTCAACATTCGGCGTGAACCATTCCTGCTCGTAGACAACTGACCAGGCCCGCCCGGTGGCCGCTTTCAGCCCGTCGGCGAGGCGCGCCGGCTGATCGTCGCAGCCATAGTAGGGGTGGTTTCGAGTCACTTCCTGAAGGCCGACGAGATCGGGCTGAACCTTGGCGATGGTATCAATTGCCCGTTGCAGGTTGTACTTGTGAGAACCGTCGATGCCGTGCTGGATGTTGAACGTCATCACCTTCAGCGTGTCTGAACCATCAACCGGGACGGCGGCCGGCCCAAACATCACAGCAGCCGCCAGCGCAGTCGCCACCCGAACGACGGTTACAAGGACGCGCACGCGATGCTGGTTCGCAACAGCGGTGCCAGCGTCAGGTTCTGGCGCCCTTCATCGCCGAAAAGACCGCAATATGCGAGTCGACGACACGCTTCCGTTCGGCCTCGTCTGGTTCGAGCGTCCACACCCCGCGCTGCGACGTCCCGCCCAGGATGATCCCGTCGTTGCGCGCCATCATGTGGATGCCGAGGCTGGCGCCAGGCACCGGCGGCACGCCGCCATTGGTGTGGTAGGTCACCTCCGGCTGCGGCGGCAACACCGTCAGTTGCCCTTTGAGCGGGATGAGCTCTTGATCGCCAAAGAGGTCCCTGGCGCCGAGCCCGGTGCAATTGATCACGATCGGCTCGTGCAATGTTGCCAGCTCGCGCGGCGACTCGAACTTGCGGATCACGATGTGCCCGCCCCAGAGCTGGAAGTCGCGGACCAGGTTGTCGAGATAGATGTTCGGCTCGATGCGAATCTGCGGCGAGCGCAGCGCATACTTGGTTGCAAACGGATGCTCTCCAGGGCCAAGCACCTCTTGTCCAACGAGCAGACCGTCGTTGAGGCTCGGACGCTCTGGCGGACGCGGGGCCGGAGGTCGAAGCTCCTCCACCAGCGAGTAGTTGTCCAGCCAGGAAACGCCGAAATGCGGGCCGGCCAGCAATTGGAGCTGTAGATACGAAATATCGGCGGCGCGTCGATACTGCGCGTCCCATTGCGGCGTGCGGCTGTCGTTTTCGACCAGGCCTGAATTCGGTGTAAAGCCTGCCAGCGACATATTCGACGTGACATTGGGCGGAACAGCCAGCGCATAGATCGTGACATCGAAGCCGCGGCGCTGGAGCTGGCGCGCACAGGTCAGACCCACCGACCCGCAGCCGATGACCGCGGCCTGCCGCGACTGATGCTCGGTCGCGAATTCGGCGGCCATCAGGCCGGTGCCCCACGCGAGCGACATGCCGGCCCCACCGTGGCCATAGTTGTGCACCAGCAATTTGTCGTTCAGTTTGTCGGGCTTCAGGACGAAACCGGCATCGCGATGGGGACGCAGGCCGACGGTGGTGCGAATGATCCGATCCCACGATGCCTTGACCGGGACGAGGTTCACCGGCGACCGCCGTGGCGTCAGGTTCGGCTTGGCCTTAGCGCCGCACGCCGACACACCGAACCCGACCGCCGCCATGCTGCCCGCTGTGAGAAATGTACGTCTCTGCATGATTCAGGTCTGCCTTGGGATACCGCGAGCGATGGAGAAGAAATCGAACCAGGTGGAGTCGGCGCCGCCATAGCGCCGCGCGATCTTGACGTCGACGACGTAGGGGCGGCCATCCGCGGTGCTCCTGAAGCACCGCTCGAGCGCCGCGCCCAGCGTGGCGGGATCCTCGACCCGCTCTGCCTCCACGCCGTACGCCTTGCAGATGGCGGCATGATCGATCTGCGGATGGTCGAGCGCACAGCCCGGGTAGCGCCCGGTCGCGGCAGCGCGGCCGCCGTACTGATGCAGAAATTTCCGGTTGGCCTGATAGGCGCCGTTGTTCCAGATGACCACGGCCACCGGCACCTCGTATCGAACAGCGGTCCACAGTGCTTGCACGCCGAACTGGAAGCTGCCGTCCCCGACCAGCGCCACGACCTGGCGATGTGGCTGCGCGATCTTGGCGCCGATTGCATTCGGCACCCCCCAGCCGAGGCACCCGCCGCCCGTGGTGAAATGGCGGCGGCCGCGCGCGCCCTGGTTCAGGTCGAAGTAGGCGTCGGCCACCTGCTCTTCGCTGATCAACTCGGTGACGACGATCGCCCCTGGATCCATCAAACGGTTCAACTCGGTCGCCAGCCGTTCGATCGCGATCGGGGAGCTGTTCCACGCGCGACGGGCCTGATCGTCGAGCAGCTGACGCCTGGCGTGCGCGTCGCGGACAACGGCGCGCCGGCGATCGGCGATCACTCCCGCCGGCAGCGTCCGCCGGCGCAGCTCCTCGAGAACGGCCGCGGCCGCCAGATCGGTGCGCGCCACCATCGGCACGTCCACCGGATAGGTCCGACCGAGCTCTGACGTATCGAGGCTGGTGTGAATCACCTTGACGCCGCGCGGCACGATCGGCTCGGCGGAGGCGCCCGCGGCGGTGAACATGGTGCCGCCGACGCTCCAGAACAGATCGTAGTCCTTGGGGGAACTATCATTCTCGGCGAAGAAGCCGGCGTACTGCGGATGAAACGTCGGGAAGGTCAGCGGGCTATGACTGGCGAACAGGTCGCCGCAGACCGGCGCACCTATCAACTCCGCGATCTCGCGCAAGGCATCTCCCCCGCCATACGCGTTGATCTCGCGGCCGGCCACCAGGACCGGCGAGCGCGCCGTCGCCAGCAGATCGGCCGTCCGCTTCACGGCGTCGGGATCCGGATGCAGCGCCGAATCGGGCTCCGATCGCGATCGCGGCAGAATCTCGGCGCGCTTGACCCGCTGTTCCCACAGATCCTTCGAGAACGTCACGAAGGTCGGGCCGCCCGGTGGCACCCGCGCGAACAGGAATGCGCGCCGCAACACCTCCGGGATGGTGTCGGCGTTCAGCACGTCCCAGGTCCATCGCGTATAGTCACGCGGCAGCTGCGCCAGGTTCGGCGCCTCGAGGAAAACGTTCTGGCCGCGCGCCCTGGTCGACTGTCCGCCCGCCGTGATCACCACCGGAACGCGATCGCGAAACGCATTCGCGATCTGCCCGAGCGCGTAGGCCGTCCCGGCGTCCGAATGCACTTGTACGAACGCCGTCTGCCCCGACGCGCGGGCGTAGCCGTCGGCCATGGCCATCACGGAGCTTTCATGAAGGCCCTGCACGTATTGCAGCGACACGCGATCGACCAGCGCGTCGAGAAAGCCGACCTCCTCCGATCCGGCAAGGCCGAAGATGTACGGAACCTTCCAGTCGATCAAGAATTCGGCCATCACCTCGCCGCCAGTCGCGTCGTGGAGCACACGTCCGGCGAGCGCTCCGTCCGGTGAGGACGTCTGCCGAGCATCGAGCGAGGTCGAAAACCGGGCTGCCGCCCCGGCTGCCACGCCGGCCCTGGTCAGGCGGGACACGAAGCCACGACGCGTCATCTGGCGATCGAGAAACAATCGCGCCGCGTCTCTCATGATGCGCGGATTCTAACGTGTCGCATGCAGGTTTGCCAGCGCGAACGCCCACTCGTCGGCCAGTTCTGCGATGCGTCTGTCGGTCGGCCGGTAGCCGTGCGATCCCTGGGTCTCCACTCGAATCAGGACGGGGTTGTCGCAACCCTGCGCCGGCTGCAGTGTCGCCGTGAACTTGAACGAGTGACTGGGCACGACGCGGTCGTCGTGATCGGCGGTGGTCACGAGCGTGGCTGGATAGCAGGTGCCCGGTTTGACGTTGTGCAGCGGTGAGTATTTGTAGAGATACGCAAAGTCGGCCGCCTGCTCCGCGGATCCATACTCGGTCGCCCAGGCGGCGCCGCCGGTGAACTTGTCGTAGCGCAGCATGTCCATGACGCCGACCGCGGGCAGCGCCACCGCAAACAGCTCGGGTCGCTGCTCCTCGACCGCTCCCACCAGCAGGCCTCCGTTGGACCCTCCCATGATGCCAAGCGTCTGCGCGGAAGCGTAGCGCTCGTGGACGAGATATTCTGCTGCCGCGATGAAGTCGTCGAAGACGTGCTGCTTCCGATCGAACATCCCGGCCTCGTGCCACGCCTCTCCGTACTCCCCGCCCCCGCGCATGTTTGCGGTAGCGTAGACGCCGCCGCGCTCGAGAAACGCGATGACGTCGGGACGGAATCGCGGAACCTCCGAAATGTCAAAGCCGCCGTAGCCATACAGCATAGTCGGGTTGGCGCCGTCCTGCTTCAGATCTCGCCGGTGCGTGATGAACACCGGTACACGAGTACCGTCCTTCGACGTCGCGAACACTCGCTCGGTGGTATAGCGCGAGGCATCGAAGGTCGGCTTCGGCGCCTCGAAAGGGGTGCTGGCTCCGGTCGTCAGGTCGTAGCGGAAGACCGTGACCGGGTAGAGCGGCGAGGTGAAGGTGTAGAAGATCTCCGGCCGCGAAAAACGTCCGAATGGGCCCGACACCGACCCGAGGCCCGGCGTCGCGATCCGGCCCGCCGACGATCCGTCGAGGTTGAACAGGCGGACCTCGCTGGCTACGTCCACCAGCGCGTTGACGGCGAGCTTGCCGGCGATCATGACGGCCGCTTCGATCGCGTTCCTTCCCTCCGGGACGACCGTCTTCCAGTTCGCCGCGTCCGGCTGCTCGATCGGGACCGCCACCACCTTCCTGTTGGGCGCGTCCCGATCGGTCAGCAGATACAGCGTCGTGTTGACGACACCGAGCGCGGCGTAAGCCGCCGTGTGGCCGGGATATAGCGGGCGGACCCGCGCGTCGAGATTGGGCGTCAGCGGGTTGCCGAGATCCTTGACGAACAACTCGTTCCTGTTGCTCGTCCCCTTGTTGGTGGCGAGGAACAGGTAGCGCCCGGTCTCGTCGAGATCGGCGTCGAGGAAGAGTGCCGGCTCCTCGGGGCGTTCGTAGATCAATCGATCGGCCGACTGCGGCGTACCCAACGCGTGATAGTAGATTTTCTTGTTGATGACCGCATCCTCGAGCGCCTTGCCCGCGCGCGGCTCCGGATAGCGTCCGTAGAAAAAGCCTTTGCCATCCTCTGTCCACGACAGACCGCTGAACTTGACCCAGCGGATCACATCGGGCAGCTGCTTGCCGCTGCCCAGTTCACGGACGTAGTAGGTAGACCAATCGGAGCCTCCTTCCGATTGACCGTAGGCAAAATGCTGCGCGTCGGGCGCCGGCACGAACCCCGACAACGCGATCGCGCCGTCGGGCGACAGCGTGTTGGGATCGATGGCGACGGTTTCAGATCCGTTGAGCGTTTCGCGGGTGAAGACGACCGACTGCCGTTGCAGGCCGCGGTTGCGGCTGTAGAACCACTGCCGCCCTTGGTAGCGCGGCGCGGTCACCTTGGGATAGTTCCAAAGCTCGGTGATGCGCTGCTTGAGCGCGTCGCGCTGGGGCAATCCTTCCAGATACTTCGAGGTGATGGCGTTCTCGGCGTCGACCCACTGCTTCAGCTCCGGCGCGTTGAGATCTTCCATCCAGCGATACGGATCGGCGACCTTCGTACCGTGATAGTCCTCGATGACGTCGCCCTGCCTTGGACGCGGGTACGACCGCCGGGACGGCTGCGCGATGAGCGCGGCCCCGCACAGCACGAGAATCGGAATCGTCGGCTGACGCCAGATGCGATGAATCATCGTCGCTCCCCACGTGACATTGTAAAGGACGTGTTCGCCGAGCGTACAATCGAGCAGTCAGATGGCTCCCGCCGTGGACCACATCGTGTTCTCGACCGAGTGCGTGACGATCGGGGCGTTCCGTTGCGCCACCGATCACCCGTCGTTCCGCAACTCGGGGCCGATTCGCGACGACTGCTTCGTTTTCCCGCGCACGGCGGTGGTCATCCAGCACGACAACCGCCGCCCGTTTGTCGCCGATCCGACCATCGTCACGCTGTACAACCGCCGGCAGCATTACGAACGACGCGCGGTCAGCGCGGAGGGCGATCGCTGCGACTGGTTCGCCGTGTCGCCGGGATTGCTGCGCGGCGCGCTGCTGGAGCGCGATCCGGCCGCGGCCGACGAGCAACGCCCGATCCGGTTCACCCACGCGAACGCTGACGCGACGACCTACCTCGCACAGCGACGGCTGTTCGTCGATGCGTGTGGTCAACGCGACGCCGATCAGCTCGACCTCGAGGAGCGCGTCATCGCCCTGCTCGAACGCGTCCTCGACCTGGCGTACGCCGACCAGCGACCATCCGGACGCAAGACCATGTCGGCCGTCGATCTCGCCGATTCCGTGAAGCGCTGGGTTGCGCCGCGCGTGGCGCAACGCCTCACGCTGACACTTATCGCGAAGGCGGTCGACTGCTCGGTCTTTCACCTCTGCCGATCGTTCCGGCGGGCGACCGGCCTGACGCTGCACGCCTATCGCGACGAGGTGCGGCTGCGCCTGGCCCTCGAGCGTTTCGAGGAAGGCGACCGCGACCTGAGCCGGCTTGCGCTCGACCTCGGCTACTCCAGCCACAGTCACTTCACGGCAGCCTTCCGGCGCGCCTTTGGCACGCCGCCGTCCGCGGCGCGCAAGCTTTTGATAGTGCGCGCCTGACCCCTTCCGCTACCGTCGATGCGAGGTTGCTCGTGTCGATGGCCAATCCGCTGACGCTGACGCTACTCGTGGTCTCGCTGGCCGCCGCCGGTGCGCAGCAGCCGAGGCCGGAACCGACCGTCGCCGCGGCCGCGGCAAGGCTGCAGGCGCAGGACTTCGCGGGCGCCGTGCAAATCCTGGAAACACTGACCGCACGCGAGCCGGCCAACGGCCGCGCGTGGCGATTGCTCGGCGTCGCCCACCAGGGTGCCAAGGACTTCGACAAGGCGCTGGCCGCCTATCGCCGCGCGCTCGTCATCGAGCCGGAAGCGCCGCAAGTGCTCTACAACATCGGCACCGCCTACGCTCTGAAGGCGGACGCCGACGCGGCATTCGCGTGGCTCGGTCGGGCTAAGGCCACGCGGAAGATCGACATGACGCAGATCGACGGCGACGCCAGTCTCGCCGCGCTCAAGAGCGACGCGCGGTTCCGCGCGCTGCTGCCGTCGCCGGCGGACTTCGAGCATCCGTTCGTGGAATCCGTGAACATCATTCGCGAGTGGGACGGCGAAGCCGCCAACGATCAGTTCGGGTGGATTGCTCGCCCGGCTGGCGATATCGATCACGATGGCGTCCCCGATATCGTCACGTCCGCGCCAACCAAGGCCATCGCGCGGCGCAGCAGCTGGCCGCGTTTACGTTTACTCGACAAAAACTGGCGCGCTGCTCTGGAGTGTCGATGGTCATCCCGGCGACCAGCTGGGAACCGGCGTGGAGGCCGCCGGCGACGCGAACCACGACGGTGTGCCCGACATAATCGCCAGCGCCCCTGGCGCCGGAAAGGCCTACGTCTATTCCGGCAAGGACGGCCATCCGCTGCTGACGCTTTCGGCCGAGCAGGTATCCGACCGCTTCGGCCAGCACGTCTCCGGTGTGGGCGACGTCAACGGCGACGGCTACGCCGATGTCATCGTCGGCGCGCCCGGCAACGCCACCGGCGGAGCGGGAGCGGGTCGGGCTTACATCTATTCGGGCAAAGACGGGCGCCTGCTGCTCACGCTGACTGGCGGAGCCGCGCACGACGCGTTCGGCAGCGCGGTCGCTGGATCCCATAGCCGCCGCGGCACGTTTCTGATCGTGGGCGCGCCCGGCGCGGGACCGCGCCACGCGGGCCGGACCTACATCTACAAGGGCCTGTCGTCGAAGCCGGCGTTCGTCATCGACGCCGACGACACCGGTACAGCGCTCGGCGCGATGTTTCTCTCGACCGTCGGCGACGTCAACCGCGACGGTGTGCCCGACATCTATGCCTCCGACTTCACGAATACGGCGAAGGGTCCCGCTACCGGACGTATCTATGTCCACTCGGGCGCCGACGGCCGCCGCCTGCTGACCTTGACTGGTGAGGGCGCCGGTGAGGGCTTCGGAATCGGCCCGGCCGCCGCTGGCGACGTCGACGGCGATGGCTTCGACGATCTGATCGTCGGCGCGTGGCAGTACGCCGGCGCCGCCGTTTCCGGGGGACGCGCCTATCTGTATTCCGGCAAAGACGGCCGACTGCTGAGCACCTATACCTGCCGGACACCGGGCGACACGTTCGGCTTCGATGCGGTCGGACTGGGGGACGTGGATGGCGACGACACCATCGATTTTCTCGTCACATCGGCGTGGAGCGGCATCCACGGATTTCATTCCGGGAGAATCTTCGTCATTTCCAGCGGCGTCAGGCGACGCTGATGCGCACGACCCGCCGCGAACCGGCGGGCTCGCTCCCACGTCCTGGTGGACATGCTCAACAGACTCCGCAGCTGCGGCGCCCAGATCGGACTGGATTGGCGTCGGCGCTGAAGCCTGCTTTCGCGACTCGGGGATCGTGACACCCTGAATTCATCGAAGCGTTGCACGCACACGCCAGACGATGGTAGCGTCGTCTGGTCATCGACGGCATGCCGTTCGCAGTCACATCGATACCGCCGCTCGAGAATCGGTCTCGAGCCGGCGCGCCGATCGGAGCGAACAGATGGCCACGCAAACGCTTGCAGCGCGGGTGGATGGCTTGAAACAGCGAGTCACGCGTCTCGAGGAATTGCCGGCTCATGTCGAAGCCGTGACAATGCAGATTTCGCAACTCCGGGATGAGATGGGTGCGGAATTTTCTGCGGTCCGCGACGAGATCAAGATCAGCGCTGACGCCACTTGTCACACGCTTCGCGACGAAATCGGGGCCGTCGAAACCATCTGTCGGGCGCTTCGCGACGAGATTCGGGCCGGCGACGAAAACACCTGTTGCACGCTTCGCGACGAGATTCGGGCCGGCGACGCGCGAGTCATGGAACACGCACGTGTCCTGCACGAGGAAGTGATTTCCCGCCTGGCGCTCATCCAGGAAGGGCGCGGATCCACGAGCCGTCGCCGACGGCGCTGACGCGCGCGGGTTGTATACTCCGCGCGTGCGCACACTGTCCAGGCTCACGGTCTTCATCCTTTTCCTGGGTGGCCCGGTCGCCCTCTTCGGCGAAGGACGCATTCCGACGCCGGAATCGGTGCTCGGTTTTCGCCCCGGCGCCGACTACAAGCTCGCCACCTACGATCAGTCCGTCGACTACTTCAAGAAAGTGGCGGCGAGCAGCAAATATGTCAGGCTGGTCGAAGCCGGCAAGACGAGCCAGGGACGCACCATGTACTTCGCGCTGGTGTCGGCGCCCGACAACCTCGCGAAGCTCGATCACTATCGCGAAATCGCCCGCCGTCTTGCCCACCCCCAAGGGCTGACCAACACGGAGGCGAGGAGACTCGCCCACGAGGGCAAGGCGTTCGTGCACATCGACGGCGGATTGCATGCCACGGAGGTCGCCGGTCCCCAGCACACTCCGCAGCTGCTCTACGACCTTGTGAGCAAGGTCAACGAGCCCGACACCAAGGCTATCCTGCGCAACGTTGTCGTCATGCTGTGGCCGACGATCAATCCAGACGGCCAGCAGATGGTCGCCGAGTGGTACATGAAGAATGTCGGCACGCCCTACGAGCTGTCGGGCCTGCCGCGGCTATACCAGGAATACGTGGGTCACGACAATAACCGCGACGCCTACATGCTGAACATGGTCGAGTCGCGCGTCCTCGAACACACGTGGCGGCAGTGGGAGCCGCAGATCATCTACGTGCACCATCAGTCCGGCCCGTTTCCGACCCGCATCTGGCTGCCGCCGTTTTCCGAACCGGTGGGCATCGACGCGCCGTTCATCATGTCGCGCGAGGTCAACATGATCGGCATGGCCATCGCCAGGAGCCTCGAGGAGCATGGCCAGGTCGGCGCGACTCACATGGGCACGGCGTTCGACGCATGGTACCCGGGCTATGTCGACTACGCGCCGAACTTCAAGAACATCGCCGCATTCTGGACCGAGACCGCGCTGTTCCAATACGCGACGCCGCACGACTACACCCTTGGCGATTTCCCACCCAACCTGCGTGACCTGCGGCCGCAGAGCCTGTATTCGAGCCCGTGGCCACCGGGAACCTGGCGGCTGCGCGACGCGGTCGACTACATGGAAACGGCATCGTTGTCGGTGCTGGAATTCGCGTCGAAGTACAAGGACTCCCTTCTCTACGATCGCTATCAGGCCGGGCGCGATCAGATCGCGCTTGGAAACAAGAAGGCGCCTTACGCGTACTTCATCCCTCAACAGCAGCACGATCCGGTCGCGGCGGTGGAAATGCTCCGCCGCATCGCGTTTGGTGGCGTCCGCGTCTCCACGCTCACCGCACCAGTCACGATCGACGCCGACCTCTTGCCCGCCGGCACCTGGGTCATTCCCACCGATCAGGAATTCGCGGCCATGGCGCGCGAGGTGCTCGATGCTCAGGTGTATCCGGACCTCAGACAATACCCCGGGGGACCGCCCGAGCGTCCCTACGACGCTGCGGGATGGTCGCTGCCGCTGCAGATGGGTGTTCGCGTCGTGGTCGCGGCTTCGCCGTTGACGAGCGACACTCGTATGAAGATGAAGTTGCTCGGCGCGCTGCCGCAGGCACGGGTCAAGCCGACCGCGTACGACGCCACGCTGCAGACCGATGCAGCGCCGTTCGACAGCCTGCCCGGCGTCGGCTTCAACACCGATCAGGCGTCGGCCGCGATCGTTCCACCGCCAGGCCGCATCACGGGATCCGGACCAGTGCTCGTCGTCGACCCGGCCCAGAACAATGCCTTCAAGGCGATCAACCAGACTTGGAAGCTGGGCGGAACGGTACAGGCGAACGCTGGTGCGGCCGGTGCGCCGATTCGGTACACCCTGCGCGGACTCTCGCCCAGCACGCAGGACGAGCTCGTCCAGTCGCTCTCGCTCCAGGCGGAACGGGTCGAGGCAGCGCCGGGTCGCGCGGTGCGCCAGCCGCGCGTCGGCCTCTACCAGCCGTGGACCGGCAGCATGGACGAAGGATGGAGCCGGTGGGTACTCGAGCAGTACGGGTTCAGTCTTGTGGCGGTCCATCCAGAGGATTTCAAGTCCCCGCTGGCACGGAAAGTCGACATCTTGATCATGGCCGACGATGCGCGCGTGCCAATCGCGGGAGCGCCGGCGGGCCGGGGTGGACGCGGTGGCGCCGCCTCGCCGGTGCGCCCCGAATATGCCTATCAGCTTACGCCCGCCGATCTTCTGGGATTCGAGCAGTTCGTCCGCGCCGGCGGCACAGTGGTCTGCCTGAGCAACGCAAGCACGTTCGCCATTCAACGGTTCAAGCTGCCGGTGAGAAATGTCGTGGCCGGGCTGCGACCGGAAGAATTCTTCCTGCGCGGATCCATCGTCGAGGTGACGACTGACTCCACCCACCCCGTCATGGCCGGCATGCCCGACAAGGCCGCCGTGTTCGTCGACGGCAGTCCGGTCTTCGAAACACAGGACGGTTTCAAAGGCACGGTGCTGGCGCGCTACCAGGCATCCGGTTCACCACTCCGGTCCGGATATCTCATCGGTGAACAGTATCTGCAGGGAAAAGCCGCCGCGCTCGATGTGCAGCTCGATGCCGGCCACGTCGTGCTTCTCGGATTCAGGCCCGAGTGGCGTGGCCAACCGTTCGGCACGTTCCGCGTGTTGTTCAACGCCGCGCTGTTCGGCTCACAATAACGGAACGTCGCATCATCCGAGATGGGACCCGCAGGGTGCATGCTGCGCCGACGTGTCGACCACGGGCGACGACTCCGGTCCCTGAACCGTGACGCAAGGGAGTTGAGATGACAGCGCTGAGCGAGGACAGTCTGTTGGCCACAGGCGGCGCAGGACGTTCCGAGTGCTTCGGGGTCAACTAATGGACGATCTCTTCTTTGTCACGTGTCCTTTTTGCGGCGAAGAGGTCGAGATCTATCTCGAGGCCGACATGAAGGGCAGCTTCGTCCAGGACTGCGAGGTGTGCTGCAACCCCTGGCGCGTACGGGTCCGCGGCCTGGGAGACGACCGACAAGTAGAGATACGAAGGGCCGATGGATCTGAGTGATGGAACCCGTCAACCCTTTGGTCCCCAGCCCTAAGCCCTCGGCCGTTCAGCCCTGAGCCCTGAGCGATTCTGCCTAACCTCTCCCGCGCCGCTTCATGGTCTTCATCGAGGCCTTACCCGAGCGGATGTTCGACGCCCTGGCCCCGGCGGCCAGGGCCCGCGGGTCGGATGGCATCGGCTTGCGATGCTTCTTGCCCGGAGCGTCGACCACGCCGCCGCTGCGCCCCTTGTTCTTCGCGAAAGACCGGGCGCCCGCGACCTTTCGAGCGCCTTCGGCCTCGCCGCCGGTTACCCTGGCCACCCCAGCCTTCATCTCCTCGAGGAGCGCCGTCGCGCTGTCGCGCACGCCGACGATCTGTCTGTTGAGAGCGTCCCGATCCATCCAGCCTTCGGTCCTGGCCTGTACCGTCCCCACGATCCGCCCGACCTCCTCTGCGAACGCCATCACGCGCTGCTCCATCGCGTCATCGGTATTTGCCGCGCTCGACGCGGTGATCGACGTCGCCCTCGTCGTGGTCTGCTTTACGCTCATGCCGCGCTTCGCCATGCGAGCTCCATTGTCGTGGCGCCCAATCGCCGACTGAACCACAGCAGGTTTCATGCCGCGCGGACGACTCCGCCTGAGCTGGCGCACGCCTTGCTCTCTCTATTCCTGCCGTGAGACGTCGTCTACTGGTGTTAATCGCAGGGCTACTGACTGCCGCGGTCGCTCTCGGGTGCTGGCTGCTGCCGATCGGGCGCGATCCTGCGCCGCTGGCCTTCGCGCCGGCTCGCGTCAGGCCCGGCTGGCCGCTGCCTGCCGCTGGTGGCGAACAGGCGAGAGACGAAGCTCTGAGGCGGGCCCGAGTGTGGGCATCAACCGATGTCACGCATTCGAACCTCTCCAGCAATCCGGCGGATCCGGCCGGCACGATATCCGGTCCGCTGGTACGCTGCCGCTACCTCGATGGTCCCGCGCACGGCACGACGGCCAAGTTCGACTGCGTGTTGCGCGACGGCGAGGTCGTCAAGGTGAAATATGGCCGCACCGGCGAGATTCCGGCCGAGGTCGCCGCCAGCCGTCTGCTCACCGCACTCGGCTTCGGCGCCGATCGGATGTTTCTGGTGCCGCGGGTGCGATGCGACGGTTGCATCCGCACGCCGTTCTACACGGACTGGCTGCTCGACAAGCTGCGCGCACGCGCCATGCTCGTTCGATCGATTCCAGCCGACAGCTTTTCGGACTTCGAATGGGCGTCCGTCGAGCGCCGCTTCGACGGCGCGCCGATCGAGATGGGCCAGCGAAAGGGCTGGGCCTGGTTCGAGCTCGATGCCGTCGATCCGACACTCGGCGCGAGCCGCGCCGAGCGCGACGCGCTGCGGCTGGCCGCCGTGCTGCTGTCGCACTGGGACAACAAGGCCTCAAATCAGAGGCTGGTCTGTCTGGCGCCGGTGCCGTCCGAGCCATCGCCGTGCCCCGCGCCGTTTGCGCTTATCAACGACGTTGGCGCGACATTCGGGCCGAACAAGGTGGACTTGGACAGCTGGCGTAGCGTGCCGATTTGGACCGACCGTGCGCGCTGCGTGGTCAGCATGCGGCAGTTTCCATATGGCGGCAGCACCTTTCCAGACACGGCGATCTCGGAGGGCGGCCGCCAGCTCATCGCCCGAGAGCTCACCTTGTTCACGGAGCCCCAGTTGGTATCGCTGTTCGACGGAGCGCGCTTTCCGGGCGATTCGCACGCGTGGGCCGCGGCATTGATGGACAAGATTCACCAGATTGCTGCCGGCGAAGCCTGTCCGTCCTGAGAGGGCGAGCGAGACTGCGACTGTGCTCGCGCCGCGTTCTGCGCCTTGACGCGGCCGGCTGTCGGGCAAGTCGTCGTCACCGTCACGGAGAAGAAAGGAATGGCTACCTATTGGGTCTGAAGCATCCTCGGCTGCAATTCGACATAGGCGGCCGGCAGCCAGGCCACGCCAAGAATCGCGCGGGTCAACGAGAATGCGAGATGCGCGGCCAGACTGAAGGCCAGCAGCTTCGGCGCGGACGCAAAGCTGCCGAAGAAGAAGATCCAGGCAGCCTGGGTCGTGCCGAGATGGGCGACAGTCACTGGCAGGGCTGCCAGCATGAAGATTACCGGCAGGAACGTGAGCATCGACCCGAACGGGATCTGAATTCCGAATGCGTGCGCGGCGTAGTAGTGCAGGCAAAGGGACGCGAAGAACATCGGTGCGCGCAGCAGCACGATGTACGCGTAGCGCGACGGCGTCGCCAGGCGGAAGGTCCGCGCGATCGACCAGTCCCGTGGCGCAAGCAGCCACCGAACCACCAGCCACAGGAGCGCGACGCCCGACGCGACCGCGAGCAGGCTGCGCGACACCTCGGCGCGCGAGCCGAGTAAACCAAACATCGCCCACAGCACCAGCTGGGTGTACTCGGTCAGAACGAGGAAGATCACCGTGCTGCCGAGCTCGAGCAAAGGCGCGTGCAGCTGCCGGCCGAGATAGGCCGCCATCGCCCCTCGACCCAGGTTCGTATTGAAAAAGCCGACGACGTAGGAGGCGGCGCGAACCGGGAGCAGGCGCCGGTACGGGACAGCGCCGTGAAACCAGCCGATGGCCACCGACAGCACCAGAGTGTCCCAGGCGAAATAGAACAGCGCGTTGGCTACCATCAGCGCCAGAAACATCGCGTAGTCGGCATCGTGCAGCGACGTCACGAGCGCCGCGAATGGGACGCGCCGGAGGATCAGCGCGAAGATCGCCGCCGTGATCAGCAGCGAAACGGCCGGGTGCAAGAGGCGGCGGGGTGCCACGCGCGCGGTGTCGGTCATGCTCGAGCTCAACGAAACAGATCTCGATCCGGGTCTCGAACCAGCAACCGTCCCGATCCCTCCCCCGCCCATTCGCCTGCGCCGCGCACCACCGCCACTGGTGTGCCGGCGCTCTTGCGGGTGACGACTTCCGCCGCCGACGCTAGTTCGTCGGCCAGCGCGATCACCGTAGAGGTCAGCGGCCGGCCGTAGGAATCGGCGCACCCCCGATAGTCGAGCAGCGGCCGCAACCCGGCGACGCCGAGCGCGACGTTGACGACACCCTCGCGCCAGGGTCGGCCGAAGGTATCCGAGACGATTACTCCCAGGGCACAGCCGAACGCCGCCGCTAGCTGCAGACGCAGGCGTTCCGCGGACGCGTCCGGATCCGCAGGCAGCACGGTCACGAAGCCGGGAGCCACGTTCGATCCGTCGACGCCGGCGTTCGCGCAGACGAACCCGTGGCGTGTCTCCGCGATCAGGATGCCGCGGTCCATCCGCACGATCCGTCGCGACTCGCGAAGAACCACCTCGATCACCCGGGCGTCCTTGCCCGTCTCGGCCGCCCATCGGCTTGCCGTCTCCGACGGTGCAATCTGGTCGAGCCGCACCATCGCGCCTTCGGCCTTCGACACGATCTTCTGGGCGACGACGAAGACATCGCCGCTCTCGACCCCGCGTCCGTCGCGCAGCGCCGCAGCCGCAATCACGGCACCGAGATCAGCACCCGGCGCGATCTCGGGGATGCCGGAGACCGGGAACAGATGGAGATCCACGGATCGAACGCTAACCGTTCGTGTGAACCTTGTCGGGCGAAATCTTGACGATAATCCGGACCTCGCCTGGCGTGCGGTACGGATAGCTGTCCTTGCCGAGATACTTCTTCGCCATCTTGTCGATGTGCGCGTCGCCACCGGTTTCGGTCATCTCGACAACGCGGCCCTGGATGCCGAGATAGCGATAGGCGTTGTCGGGATCCGCAATCGACATCGCGACACGGGCATCGCGCGCGAAATTCCTGGCCTTCACACGGCCCTTCGCAGTATTCACCAGCAGGTGGGTGCCGTCGAAGTCGACCCAGACGGGCGTAACCTGTGGACTGCCGTCGGCATTGAGCGTGGCTACGTGAGCGAAGGCTTTCTTGGTGGTGAGCAGATCGGCATGTGACGCGGGAATGGTCGCCATCGAAACACCTCAAGGTGAATCTTATCCCCATCGCGTCCGAACCGAGGGTCCGGGCGCCTTCCGTGACGGTCACGGATTGCCGAGTCCCACCACGCGGAACCGGGCGTCGTGAATCTTGTGGCGCCGGTTGATCGCAATCGCCAGCGCGGTCAGATGCTCGATCGACCGGGCGCGCGACAGCGGTCCGACGTCCACCGCTCGCAACCCCGGCAACAGTTCGACCACCGCCCTGGCTTGCGACCGCACATCATCGGAATCGCCGCAGACGAACTCGTCGCAATCGAGCGGCACGCCGACTTCGGCGAGCAGGCGCGCAGGAACAGTCTTGAACGCCGCGGCGAGCCCGACCGTAAGCGGCAGCCTGGCACGGATGTGCTCGGACGCCGATCCTTCAACCACTTCGCTCATCGCCATCTTGCCGCCGTCAAACGTCACCGGCACGGTGACGTCGATGACCATCCTTCCACTTCCGAAGCATGGCCGCAGTTCGTCGAGCAGCGCGTCGACGGAGGTGAACGGAACGGCGAGCACGCACACGTCGCACTGCTCGACGGCAGCGGCGTTGTGCGCGATCTCGATCGGCTGAGCCGCGCGCCACCCGGCGACGACCGCTCGCGCCCGCTCCGGATCGCGGGACCCGATCACCACCCGCGCGCCGGCATGCGCGAAACGCCGCGCGAGGCCGCGTCCCTGTTGCCCGGTGCCGCCGAGGACCGCGATGGAAGTCATGGGTTATAATTATGGGTTCCTTTTATGATTTCAGTCCAAGGTGTATCCATGCGGTTCGGGTCGAAGGTGCTCTTCGACGACGTCACGACGACGTTCTCGGCGGGGCGTCGCTATGGCCTGACCGGCCCGAACGGTGCCGGCAAGTCGACGTTCATGAAGCTGCTGACCGGCGAGCAGCTGCCGCAGCGCGGCACGGTCGTTCGCCCCGCCAAGCTCGGTGTGCTGCAACAGGACCAGTTCGCCTTCGATCGGTTCCGGGTCCTCGACACGGTCATCATGGGCAACCACAAGCTGTGGAGCGCGCTCCAGGAGCGCGAGCTGCTCTACGCCAAGAGCGATCTCACCGATGCCGAGGGCATGCGCCTCGGCGAGCTCGAAGGCATTGTCGGCGACGAAGACGGCTACGAGGCGGAGGCCAACGCCGCCATCCTGCTCCAGGGACTCGACATTCCGGAACCGCTCCACGAGCGGACGATGGCCGAGATGCAAGGCGGGCAGAAGGTCCGCGTGCTGCTGGCGCAGGCGCTGTTCGGGCGTCCGGAGGCGCTGCTGCTCGACGAGCCCACCAACCACCTCGACCTCGATTCGATTCACTGGGTGCGCGAGTTCCTCCTCCGCTACGACGGCACGCTCATCGTCATCTCGCACGACCGGCATTTCCTCAACGGCGTCTGTACGCACACCGCCGACATCGACTACCAGACCATCATCACTTACAACGGCGGCTACGACGACATGGTGCTGGCCAAGACGCAGATCCGGGCCCGCGTCGAGGCCGACAACGAGCAGCGCGAAAAGAAAATCGCCCAGCTGCAGGATTTCATCGCGCGTTTTTCCGCCGGCACGCGCGCCAGCCAGGTGATGTCGCGCAAGAAGGAAGTCGAACGGTTGCAGACGACCGAGCTCGCCCGCTCCAACATCCAGCGACCGTACATCAGATTCGCGATGAACCGGCCTTCAGGACGTCTCGCCGCCGAGATCAAAGGCATCAGCAAGGCGTTCGGCGACCTGAAAGTGGTCGATAGCTTCAGCGCGATCGTGAATCGCAACGAGAAGATTGCGCTGATCGGCCGCAACGGTCTCGGCAAGACGACGATGCTGAGAGCGCTGCTCGCCGATGCGCCGGGCGTGCCGCCGCTTCCCGAGGCGCTCGACAGCGGCAGCGTCCGCTGGGGACACGAGGTCTCGATCGGCTACTTTCCGCAGGATCACACCGGCGAGATCCAGAAGGGCATGACCGCGGTCGAATGGCTGCACCAGTTCGACCCCGATGCCTCGCGGCAGGACATCCACGGCCTGCTCGGCCAGATGCTGTTCACCGGCGAAGAGGGTCTCAAGCCGACCGATGCGCTGTCGGGCGGCGAGACCGCGCGGCTGCTGTTCTGCCGCATCATGTTGCAGAAACCGAACGTTCTGGTGCTCGACGAGCCGACCAATCACCTCGACCTCGAGTCGATCAACGCGCTGAATATCGCGCTGCAGAAGTATGAAGGCACGGTGTTCCTGGTGACCCACGACGAAGATCTGATGGAGGAAGTCGGCACGCGGGTGTGGCAATTCGACGGCAGGACGATTCACGATTTCAAGGGCAGCTACGAGGAATATACGGCGTCGCTGGTCTGATAACATCGGCGCCATGCATCCACGCCGATCGTTTCTCTCACACGTCGGGGTCGCTGCCGCCGCGCTCGGCCTGGGCGGCGCGAAGGCATTCGCCCAGCGATCCGAATCGGATCGCGCCCAGGCGGTAACCGACCGTCCCCAGCAGACTACAGCCGAGCGAGCCAGCCCCTGGCAGCCAGCCCGTCACCAGATGGACGACTGGCTCGATCAGATCCCCGGCAAGCATCGTCTGTTCTTCGACACCCTCAGCGACGCCGGACTGCGCGAGGCACGCGGCTTCGCCAACAACTACTTCGACGGCAACAAGAACGGCTACGGCCTCGAGCAGAACGATCTGGCGGTCATCATCTGCCTGCGCCATTCGGCGACGCCGTTCGCCTTCACCGATCCGTTCTGGGCCAAGTACGGTCCGGCGATCGCGGGCTCGCTCGAGCTGACCGATCCCAAGATCGCCGTCAACCCGCATCGGGCCCAGCTCGACGCGTTGATCAAGCGCGGCGTGCATTACGCGGTGTGCGATGTGGCGAGCCATCGTTACGCCGGCCTGATTGCCCGCAAGACACATGGTGACGCTGAGGCCATCTACAAGGAAATGACCGCGACCGTCGTCGGTAACGCGCATTTCGTGACCGCCGGCATCATTGCCGTCAACCGCGCGCAGGAGCGCGGCTACTCGATCGCACACGCCGGCTAGCGGATCTGAGACCCGCGGCGACGCCAGGCGGCGGTCTCGTATGGCGTCGGCTCAGTGACGCGGCCGGAGAGGCCCGGCGTCCTGGAGCCGCTGGATGCCTTCTCGCGCCAGATTGGTGTAAGGACCCGCCATCGAGAGGTAGTGGCGATAGTTCTTCATCGCCTCCTGACGTTCGCGCTCTTCGGCGGCGCCGGTGCCCCACCCCATCATCTGCAGATTGCGCCGTTTCTGGAGATACTCCAGTTCCTGCGCTTTCGCCAGGTTCAAATAGCTGATGGTTTCCTGCGGCGCGGCGGCAATCGCATCACCCAGCACCTTGATCGCCTCGTCCAACGCGCCGCCACCCGCGTGCATGACAGCGAGAGCATTCAGCACGTCGGCATCCTTCGGCCACCGGCGCCTCGCCTCGCGCAGGACGTCGATCGCCTTGCGACGGTCGTTCAGCTTGCCGTAGTTGTCTGCGAGATCGAGATACACCGGCTGAAACTGCGGCTGACGCGCGCGCACGCGTTCCCAGGCGACAGCGGCCTCCTTGAACTGGCCGAGGCCGTAGTCAGCCTGCCCTACGACATACTCGATCCAGGACGGGGCAACCGGCCGCAGCGCCAGCGGCGTCAGCGCCGCGCGCGCCGACTCCAGATCGCCGCGCTGGTAGGCTTCCCAACCGGCGCGTGCCCCGCCATCCGACCAGTCACCGCCCGCCAGATTCGTCACATGCGACTCGGCAAGGGGGCGCACGTGCAGCAGACCCGGAGTGGCGCTGGGCGCCGCGACCACGGAACCGCTGGTGATCAAACCGGAGTCCGTCGCTGGCGCTGGAGTTGGGGTCGCGTCTGCCGCGGCCGGAACAGAGGCCTCGGGCGCGACAGGATTGCGCGGAGCGGCCGTGACGGCGTTGGTCCGGCTGCCAGCGACGATCCGCGCGATCGCCGGCGCGAAGTCGATCGCCTTGTGGACGATGACGCCGCCGGTCAAGCGGGCCAGGCCGCTGGCCGCATCGCGATCGCTGCCCGAATCGTCGAGATCGTGAAATCGTACATCCGCGCGCTTCGCCGCATCGGCGAGCGCCGCCACCCTCGGTGCCTCGGAATCTCCGCCAAAACTCTCGGCGGCGAGAATGACCATCTTGGCGCCGTCGATCCGTACCAGATTCGCCACCAGCGCTTCCAGGCTCGCCAGCTTCCGATCGAGCGCAGCGCGAGCCATGTCCAGCGCGTCGATCTCGGCGAGCCGTGCGGATTGCTCGACCCCTGCCGGCGACGCTGCCGACGCGGCCAGATCGGCGGCCGACGCCAGTCGTGGATGCGCTCGCGTGATCGCCTTGGTCAGGTCGTCGCGATTCGAGAGCAACCGATCGCCGACGAGCCGGCCGTCGACGACCACGCCGCCGAGATCACCGGGCTGGAACTGGTTCGCGAACAGCGCCGCCGCCGCCTGCAACCGCTTCAAGCCGCCGGGCGACAGATGCTCATCATCGAAGACGACGACGAACACGCGCGGCGACAACTGAGCGTTGGCAACCGCCAGCGTCAGCAGCGAGGCGACCACGGCCCAGCGCGCCGTCACACCTGCATGCTATTCTCATCCGGCTCGAGGAGTCATCATGAACCTGCCGGGTCCGACACCAGTCGCGCAGCGAATCCGCGACATCCTGCTGGATCCCCCGCGCGGCGGCTGGAGTCGCAGATCCTTCCTGACGACGATTGCGTCCGCTGCCATGCTGCCGCTGCTGACCGATACCCCGGCTTGGGCGCGCGTGCAGCAGGCCGCCGGTCGCATCCGGATCACCGACCTCAAACTGCAACGCCTTCGGCTGGAAAAAGACTGGGGCACATACGAGGACTATGTCGGCAACCGCCGCGGCGGCCGCACCGGCGGCGGCGCCATCACCGAGATCTACACCGACCAGGGGCTGATCGGGATTGGCCCGGGACTGAATCCGCCGGCGCTCGAGGCGGTGAAGGCCTACCTGATCGGCAAGGATCCCTTCGACGTGAACCGGCACACGGCGATGATGTACGGCGGCGGCCGGGAAGGCGGCGTGCGGATAGCCGATGGACGTCCGACCGGCGTCGAGATCGCACTCTGGGATCTGATCGGGAAGGCCGCCAACCAGCCGCTCTACAAACTCTGGGGCGGCACCAAGGATCGGATCATGCCGTACTCCAGCATGTTCAGGCTCGGCCCCGCGCAACAGCGGGCCGACACCGCCTTGAAGCTGAAAGGCGAGGGTTGGAAGGCGATCAAGCTGAAGTCGCATTACGCGACGATGAAGGAAGACGTGGCGCAGATTGAAGCCGTCCGTCGTGCGTGCGGACCGGACTTCATCATTGCCACCGACGCCAACAAGGCCGGTTTCAATGCCGGGTTCCAGGGCACGCGCGGGGTGCCGTGGAGCTTCAAGCGCGCGCTGGAGACGGCCCGGGAGTTCGAGCGCCTCGATGTGTTCTTCCTCGAGGAGCCGCTGCCCCGGTTCGACTTCGAGCGTCTCGCCGAGCTCAATCGCCTGACCTCGGTCAACCTTGCCGGCGGCGAAGAGCAGAATCCCGGCGTCCACGAGTTCCGCTGGCTGCTGGAAAAAGGGTGCTTCGACATCATCCAGCCGGAAATCAACGCGCAGGGGCCGGCGGTCCTGCAAAAAGTGGCGGTGATCGCCGAGTCGATGGACAAGCTGATCATGCCCCACCTCGGCGACGGACGTTTGAGCACGGTGTGCGATATGCACCTGGTCGCGAGCTGGCCCAACGCGCCGCTGCTCGAAGTCGGCAACGAAGGACCGGAGGGCGCCTACCAACACAGCTACGCCGTCTTCGAGCAGCCGATCACGCTCGCCAGTGACGGCTATTTCGACCTGCCGAGCGGCCCGGGCCTCGGCGTCGCCATTCGAAAGGATTTATACGAGAAGTGACTACCACCGCCACCGACGTCGAACTCCTGCACGATCTCAATCAGGCCTATCTCGATGCCGTTCGCACCGGCGACGTCGAATGCTTCCGGAAACTGCTCGCGGAAGACTTTCAGTGCTCTACCCCGGCCGGCGAGATTCTCGACAAGACGCAATTTCTCGAACGGACCGCCGGACCGCGGACGCTCACGCGCCTGACCGGCGAAGACATCAGGATCCGCATCCTGGGCGACGTCGCCATCATTCACGCGGCCACGACGTTCAGCAGCGTGACCGGTGAGCAAGGTCGCGGACGTTATACCGACGACTGGCAGAAGCGCCACGGCACCTGGGTCTGCGTCTCGGCCCACGTGACGCGGTTGTGATGAGGGTCTCGGCCGCTGCCCTCGCGGCGCTGGCCTGCGTCGTGTCGGCATCGCCTGAAAGACTCGTCCGCCTTGGCGCTCAGCGGGCATTCCGCTCAGTCGGCTCGGCCGGAACAGCAGCCGTTCAAGCGAGCGACGTCGGCTGGCCGATCAACGGCGGCGTCGACAACATCCGCTACTCGCCGCTGACCCAGATCAATCGCGACAACGTCTCGAAGCTGCAGGTCGCCTGGAGCTACGATTCGCACGACGCCTTCAAAGCGTCCGAAATGCAGAGCAACCCGATCGTCGTCGACGGCGTACTCTACGTGACGACGCCGACGCTGAAGGTCGTCGCCGTGGACGCCGCCACCGGCCATGAGATCTGGAAATTCGATCCGAGCGGCGGCGCCGCCCCTGGTACCCGCTTTCGCCACCGCGGCGTCACCGTCCACCGGGACCGCGTGTTCGTGAGCTATCGCAGCTTTCTCTACGCATTGGACAGGAAGACCGGCGCACCGATCGCGTCGTTCGGCACGGCCGGCCGAATCGACCTGCGCGAAGGGCTCGGCATGTCTGCGGACAAGCTCAGCGTCAGCGCCAGCACGCCGGGCGTGGTGTTCGACGATCTCCTGATCATGGGCAGCTCCGTGCCGGAGACGATCCCGGGATCGCCGGGACACATCCGGGCGTTCGACGTGAACACTGGCAAGCTGCGGTGGATCTTCCACACGATTCCCCAGCCCGGCGAGTTCGGCTACGAGACCTGGCCGAAGGACGCCTACAAGTTATCGGGCGGCGCCAACGCGTGGGCGGGAGTCACTGTCGACGCCACACTGGGAATGGTGTTTGCCGCGACCGGATCGGCGTCATTCGACTTCTATGGCGTGACACGCCACGGCGACAACCTGTTCGCCGACTGTGTGCTCGCGCTCGATGCGCGCACCGGCAAGCGGGTCTGGCACTTCCAGGGGATCAAGCACGACGTCTGGGATTACGACTTCCCCGCGTCGCCCAACCTGGTCACGGTGACCCGCAACGGACGCAAGGTCGACGCCGTCGCGCAGATCACCAAGTACGGCTACGTCTACGTGCTGAACCGCAGGACCGGCGAACCGTTGTTTCCAATCGAATCGCGCAAGGTGCCGCCATCGGCCGTCGACGGAGAACGGTTGTCGGAGCGACAGCCATACCCGGTCAAGCCGCCGCCATTCACGCGGCAGGGCCTGACCGAGGAGATGCTCACCACGCGCACGCCGGCCGCGCACGCCGCGGTGCTCGAGCGTTTCAGGAAGTATTCGTCAGGATTCCTGTCGCCGCCATCGTTCGAGGGCACCATCATTTTCCCCGGTGTGGACGGCGGCGGCGAATGGGGTGGCGCCGCGTTCGATCCGGACTCGGCACTGCTCTACGTCAACTCGAACGAGATGCCGTGGATCGTGAAGCTGATCCCGAACAACGACACCTCTCTCTACAACAGCAAGTGCGCCACCTGCCACCGGGAAGATCGCAGAGGATCGCCGTCGGCACCGTCACTGGTCGGCGTCGGCGATCGTCACACACGGGAAGAGATCGCCACGCTGATCCGGCAGGGGACTGGCCGCATGCCCGCGTTCCCCGACATGGGAGCGCGCAACATCAACGACGTGGTCGAGTTCCTGATCACCGGAGTGGACAAGGGCAAGGATCCGAAGCTGACCACTGATCCCAGCTGGCTGAAGTACCGGAGCGACGGCGAGAGCATCTTTCAGGATCCCGAGGGCTACCCGGCCATAACACCACCGTGGGGCACCCTGAACGCGATCGATCTCAATGCTGGCACCATCCGCTGGAAGATTCCATTCGGCGAGTTCCCCGAACTCGCCGCGACCGGCATGACCAACACCGGCAGCGACAACTACGGCGGGCCGGTGGTCACCGCCGGCGGACTGCTGTTCATCGGCGCGACGAACTTCGATCGGAAGTTCCATGCCTACGACAAGCTGACCGGCAAGCTGCTGTGGGAGACGACATTGCCTGCTGCCGGCAACGCCACGCCGTCAACCTACACCGTCAACGGCAGGCAGTACGTCGTCATCGTCTGCGGCGGCGGCAAGAACGGCGCGCCGTCGGGCAGCAGCGTCGTCGCGTTCGCGCTGCCGTAGACGCCACGATTGGCGAGCCTAGAAATAACCGCGGCTCTTTTCCTGAGATGGCTTCCAGCTGATCGTCGACAACTGGGCCGTGTCCGTTTTCTCGCTCACCGGACGTCGTTCAGTGACCAGTCGTAGTCGAGAAAACGTATGCTGGTCGCCGGCTGACGCGCGAGGTCGGCGGCGGCCGCAGGCCCGAAGCGGACCACGACACCGCGGATCGCACGTTCGACTCGATCGGGAGCGACGGCCGCATCCGGTGCGAATCGCGCGACGAAATCCTCGCCGTACCACTCCAGGATCCTGGTGACGCGCAGCGTGTGGCCGTCGATCCGGAGTCCGTGGTCGCTGGCCAGGTATCGTCGGGCAGCCTCATCGAGCTGGGCGTCGAGCGTCGCGGCGCGGTAGGGATCCACGCCGAGCGGCGGGCAGCCGACCGACGCGCAGTTGATGGCAAAATGCACGCGCGGCTCCTTGAACTCCGGGCGCAGAATGCGATGCTCGATGTCGTCGAGCGTGAGCGTCCTGCCGGCCGCCTGCCATGTCAGCACGGTCCAGACGCCGTCGATCTGGCGGATGCTGTTGCGCGGCTGCAGAGTGAACCACGCGGACCGGATCGGATAGTGATCCACGATCGCGCGCAGGGTGAAGACGTTGTAGGCGTTGATCCAGAACGCCAGCCGCTCATCGCGATTCCACCGCCGCTCATCCTCGACGCCCGGCTCGGCCAGCTGCGCCACCACCGCGTCGAGCGCGGCGCGATGCCGCCGCAGCTCGGTGTAGTCGACGCGCGCGGCGCGAAGATGCCCGTGCAGAAGCCTGGCGTAGTCCTGATACTGGTGATCGAAGCTCGCTGCAGGCAACGCCACCACCGCCAGCGCTGCAACGACGACGGCGGTCCTCATGCGCGACGCGCCTCCGTCATCGCATCAACCGCGTCAGGAGGTCCTGCTTGAATGCATCCGGTGCGGTCGAGCAGTAGGTGACGCGTGCCGGCGCGCCGGCAAACGTCCTTGACGCCAGCAGATACGGTTTGCGCTCGACCTTCACGCCCTGCACACCCGGTTCGGTGACATCGTCGGCCAGCGTGTCGATGCGAGCCTCGAGCGTCTCACAGGTAAATCCCTGCGACGACACCGCGTAGCCTACCGCCAGCGTGTCGAACGGATTGAAGCCATCGACACTGAATAACCTGATCCACATCGATCGCCACGCCCGCGCCGGTGGCACCAGCGCCCGCGCCGCCGGCGACCGCGATGCGGCAAGCCGATCGAGATCTTCCCCGTTCAGCCAAATCTTCGACGAGATCTCGAACGGCGTCAGCACGATCGGCACTTTCGAATCCAGCAGCACCTGAAAGCCCTCGGGATCGAGCTCGAAGTTGAAGTCGCGGTGACCAGCCTGGTTCGCCGAACCGGTGGTGAAGCGCTGGCCAGGGCGACGTCCGGCGACGGCAATGACTCGCGTCACCCGCGACGCCAGATCGGGATGCTTCGCGAGAACCGTCGCCACATTGGTGACCGGACCGAGCGCAAGGATCGTGAGCGGTTCGGCCCGGAGTGCCGCCGCCAGTGCCCGGCTGGCGTCGGTTTCGCCCGCGGCGTCGCTGGCCTTCGCCGCACCGCGATAGACCTGCAGATGCGGTGGGCCGAACTCACGGACCAGACGACGGGCGATCGGCAGGCCGCGTGCGAGCGCAGCGTTGCCGAACACCACTGAGACGCCGCGAATGGCCAACTCGGGAGAGTGAAACGCCTGGACCAGCGCCAGCCCGTCGTCGACATCGCGCTCGGGTTCGCCCACCGCCGGATCGGTGTCGATCCAGATCGGCGTCGGCGCCGGTGCGGCGTGCAGCCGCCCCAGCGCGAGCGCAAGGGCAATCACCGCCAGCGAGCATGCCGTCTTCGTCATTGCAGCCCTCGGTGCGGCTCGAGCACCAGCCTGCGGGAGCGCTCGAGGAGCGCGCGTTTCCAATCGAGGCCCTCGCTCAGCGGCAACTGCGCCACGCCGATCAGGCGGCGCATGATCTCGACGCCGGCATACCCCGCAACCCGCGCCAGATCCAGACGTCGCTGCCTGGCGTTGGCGGTTGTCATCTCCACCGCAACGGCATCGCACTGCGCGATCACCAGATGCGCCGCGAGAATGCCGCAGTCGAATTCTGGATCGCCCAGGAAACAGAACTCGGGATCGATGATGCGGACGCCGCTGGGCGCCTGCAGCCAGCTTCCGGGGAAATAGTCCCCGTGCACCAGCGTGGCGCCGTCGGCGAGATAGCGATTCCCGAGCGCGGCGACCGCGGCGCAATAGCGGCGATCGCGGGTGAGCTGACGCGCCGCCGCGCCCAGGCCAGGCGTGATGCCGTCCAGATCGAGTCCGTTCGCTTCGTCCAGCGGAAAGCGGAACATGTGTTCATGATTGAGAGCGCGCATGGCCCGATTGGAGAAGATGCCGTGCCTCTCGTCAGGGACCTTGATCGCGACCAGATGGCCCAGCCATTCGAGTAGCGCATGCAGATCCGCAGCCGGCATCGTGTGCGCGGTGTAGATCGACGCGCAATCGCCGGCACCGGCAACGTCCTCGAGCACGAGCACGTGATTGTCGCGGTCGAGGTGCAATATAGCTGGCATGAGTGCGGCGACTCGAGCATCTGTTTGCACGGCGGCGTAGAATGCGGCCTCGACGAGCGTTCGTTCGAACGGCGCCGGAATCTGCGGGTATTTCTCGACCCAGGGCCGGCCCTGCTTGACGATGAACGGGCGCCCGGCCGCCGGCGTGATGCGAAGCGCGAGGTTCATGTTGCCGGCGCCCGCGCGTTCGACCGCGATCGGCCGGCCGTCGTGTCGAACGAGCCCGCGAGCCAAGAGGTAGCGCTCGATCTCGATTCGATTGCCACCGTTCAGATACATCGGTTCCGCGCGGGCGGCCAGCACTCCACCGTTTATACACCGCAAGTCAGAGTTTTTTCATGTCCCTGCCATGTCGTCACCACATGCCGTCAGTCGAAACGGTTATTGGAGGCAGAAATGCACATCGACGTCGAGCGTCAGCTGAGGACGGCGCACGAACCGTTGTCCATCGCCGTGGGCGGCGACAGCTGGGACCTGTATGTGTTCGGAGTGACGAGGGTGCAACGCGACTGGTGGGTGCAAATCGCGGTGGTCGGTCCGCGCGCCTGCACGGTGACGGTCCGCGTCGACTCCGCGAGGGGACGAGGCGCTGCGGCGCACGAGATTGTCAAGCTCGTCACGGAATGGCTGCTCGAGGGCGACGCCAGCGACCATGCGTTTCTGGAGCACCCCAGCCTGCAGGCGCGTGCCTCTTGAAGCCGGAGCAGCGCCGGCGACCCGCCTCTCTCATTCGGCGCGAAGCGCCGTGATCGGATCGACCCGCAGCGCCCGCAACGCCGGCATGAGGCTCCCGACGATAGTCATCAAGGCCGACAGCCCGACTGCTGCCAGCATGGTCGGCGCGTCGGCCGGCCGCACGCCCGCCAGCAGCGATTCCATGCTGCGGCCCGCGACATACGCCAGCGCGACGCCCGGAACCACGCCAGCCAGCGCGAGCAGGACACTGCGGCGCACGATCATGCGGAGAATGTCGCCCGGCTGAGCCCCCAACGCCACGCGCACCGCAATCTCCTGAGCTCGCTGCGAGACCGAAAACGACAGCAGGCCGTGGATCCCGATTCCGGCCAGCACGAATGCGATCACGGCGAAGGCGCCAAGAACCCGCACCTGCGCGGCACGCGACGCCGTGTCGCGCTCGACGACATCGACCAGCGTGTTGACGTCGGTGACGGGCAGCGTCGGCTCGATCTCGTGGATGATCCGGCGGATGGGCTCGGCCAGGGTCTCCGGCGGCGTCACGGTGCGGATCGCCAGCGACTCTGGAATGTAACCGATGATGGCGCCGTCCAGCACTTGCCGGAACGGCAGATACACCTGCGGCTCGGCCTCCTTTTCGAGGCCGCGCATCTTCACGTCGCCGACGACGCCGACGATGACGCGGTCGTTGAGGGCGAACGTAAAGTGACGGCCGAGAGCGGAAGTCGGTGTTTCCTTCGGCAGATAACGCTTGACGAATGATTCGCTGACGATGGCGACGAACTGACGCGCCTGGCCGTCGCCGTCGTTGGTGTCGCGGCCGGTCTCGAGCGGAATGCCAAGGGTGGTGAAATAGTCGGGCGTGACGTAGCGCAGGAACGCGTTCTGGTTTTCGGCGCGGTTCACCTGCCGTCCGTCGAGCGACACCGGCCAGATGCCGCCCTTCATGCGGCCCATCGGCAGGTAGCTGACGAAGGCGGCATGGCTCACGCCTGGCAGTGCCCGCACCTTCTCGATCACTCGGTTGTAGAAGGCCTCGCGGGTGACCACTAGGTTGAACTGGGGAATCGGCAGCGGCGTTTGCATCGTGAGCACGCCCTCGGACTGGAACCCCGGATCCGTGGTTTGAATCGTCCAGAGCGCCCGCATCAGCAGTCCCGCCGACACCAGCAGCACGACCGACGCCACGATCTCCACGACCACCAGCGTCGACCGCACGCCTTCCTTCTGTCCGCCGCCCGAGCGCGCGCCCTCGCGAAGGCCGGCCAGATCGGCTTCGCCGCCGACGCGGAGAAGCGGCGCCAGGCCGAAGACCAGGCCGGTCATCGCGGTCAGCGCAATGGCGAACAGCAGGACCCGGAGGTCCACCGTCGGTGCGCTGGCGAGCGGAAGGGCCGTCGGCACAAGCCGGTTCAACAGCGGAACCGCGGCGTAGGCGATGGCGACGCCGATCGCACCGCCGAACAGCGCAAGCAACAGGCTCTCCGTTATCAGCTGACGGACCATCCGTTCGCGGCCCGCGCCCATTGCAGTCCGGACCGCGAGCTCGCGGCGCCGCTCGAGGGCTCTCGCCAGCAGCAGGTTGGCCAGATTGGCGCAGGCAATCAAAAGGACGCACGCGGCGGCGCCGCAGAGGGCATACAACAGCAGCCGGGCCTGGGATGAGACACTGTCGCTGAAATGGACGAGCACGGCTCCGACGTCCTTGTTGTCCGCCGGGTACTGCTGCCTCGAACGCGCGGCCAGCACGTTCATTTCCGCCTGGGCCTGCGCAAAGGTCACCCCCGACCGCAGCCGTCCGACGCCGTAGTGCCAGTTGTCGTTGCGGTCGACGTACATCTGCTCGTCGAACCGCAGCGGCGTCCAGTACAAGGCCTCGCTGGATGGAAAGCGGAACTCCTGCGGCATCACGCCCAGGACGGTGTAGGACTCGGAGTTCAGCAGAAGCTGTCGCCCAACCACTGCGGGGTCGCCGCCGAACTGCGTCTGCCAGAGACGGTAGCTGAGCAACATTGTGCCCGGCGCGCCCGCCCTGTCATCGGCGTCGGTGAAGCGCCGCCCGATGAGCGGCTGGACACGCAGCGTGGGGAACAGATCGGCCGAGACTGCCGCCCCATTGACCCGAATCGGCTCGGTCGTCCCGATCAGGTTCCCGGCGGCACTGTGATACAGGCCGATGCTTTCGAAAACGGTGCTCCCCTGCTTCCAGTCGCGATAGTTCGCCGCCGAGAGTTCGAGCCGGCCGTAGGGGGGCGTCCGCTCGTAAAGGCGGACGAGCCGATCGGGGGCTGAGAACGGCAGCGGACGCAAGAGGACGAAGTCGGTGACCGAGAATGCCGCCGTGGTCGCACCAATGCCGAGCGCGACGATCGCCATCGCGGTGAGCGCAAATCCTGGCGAACGGCGCAGCATGCGGCCGGTATAGCTCAGATCCTGACGGAGCAGATCCAGGTGAACCAGGAATGCATTCCCGACGACGTCGGCAATGGTTTCCAGCCAGAGCCCGACGCCGCCCACCGTCCCCACTTCGCGCCGCCGGCGCGCGAACACCGCGCGCATCTCGGGGCCGTACTCGTTACGGAAGGACGCCGGATACGCGTGCAGCAAGAAACGGTAGATTTTCAATGGTTCCTACGCTTTCCCCGGCACCAGCCCGACCGCGCGCGCCATCTTCACGAGCTGTCCAAGCCGGCGCACCTCCGCCCTCGCGGCCGCCGTGCCCTCGGCGGTGATCCGGTAATAGCGCCGGCGCTCGTCGTCGTCTTCCGGTGCGGGACGGTCGCGGGTCTCGACGATGAGTCCCTGCTCGAGCATTCGCTGGATCGATCGATAGAGGGTGCCGGCGCTGAGCGTCAGCTCGCCCTCGGTGCGCGCGGCGACGTCCTGGATGATCGCGTAGCCGTGGCGGTCCTCGCCGGCGAGGGCGAGCAGGATGTGAAAGGTGGCCGGTGGCAGCATGTCCTCAACTATAGCCACAGTGGATACATTCTCCAAGGCTATAGACGGGCCGCGGACTAGAATGGTTCGCTATGGACAAGACGTTCCTGCTGCTCGGCGCCGTCGCCGCGTTCCTGGCTGTCGCGCTCGGGGCCTTCGGCGCCCACGGGCTTCGCGGCCGGCTGTCGCCGGAGATGCTTGCGGTGTATCAGACCGGCGTGCAGTACCACCTGTCGCATGCGCTGGCGCTGATCCTGGTGTCGGCGATCATGGGACGGATGAGCGGCTGGCTGATTCAGACCGCCGGCTGGTGCTTCGTCGCCGGCATCGTCTTTTTTTCCGGGAGCTTGTACCTGCTCGCGGTGACCGGCGTCACCATGCTCGGCGCCATCACGCCGATCGGCGGCCTTCTGTTTCTGGCCGGCTGGGCTTGCCTGGCCTTCGCGGCCATCTGACATGACCACGAAGAGGAACCATTCCGCCGGTTCCACGTGTTGCCTTCGTGTCTTCGCGGCTTCGTGATCAAGCTAGCTCGATGATCCGCATCACCGATACCCTCGGCATCGAAGAGCGCGAGCTGGACGAGCGATTCGTTCGCGCCTCGGGTCCTGGCGGGCAGAACGTCAACAAGGTGTCGACGGCGGTGGAACTGCGCTTCGACGTCAACACTTCGTCGCTCCCACCGGACGTGAAGCAGCGGCTGATCGCGCTCGCTGGCTCCCGGATCACCGGCGACGAGGTGCTGCTGATCGACAGCCGCGAACACCGCACCCAGGTCCAGAATCGCGAAGCGGCGCGGGCCCGCCTGATCGCCCTGATCCAGCACGCGGCGATCCGGCCCAAGACACGCCGGCCCACCCGACCCAAGCGCGCCGCCAAGGAGAAACGACTGGAGTCGAAGCGTCAGCGCAGCGAGGTCAAATCGCTGCGCCGACCGAGCGGCAACGGCGACGACTAGGAATCTCCCCTATTCGCAGCGGAGCGCGTCGATCGGATCGATCTTCGTCGCGCGCAGCGCCGGCACCCACACGGCGGCCAGCGCGACGATCGCGAGCACGGCAGGCACCACGACGAATACCGCCGGATCGCGGGCGGTCACGCCGAACAGCAGGCTCTCAATCAGCTTCGAGAGCGCCAGCGCCGACGCCATCCCGATCACCACGCCGGCCAGCGCCAGCCGCATGCCCTGCGCCATGACCATGTTGCGCACCTGGCCCGCGCCGGCGCCGAGCGCCAGACGGATGCCGATCTCCTGCGTCCGCTGCTCCACCGAGTACGACATCAGGCCGTAAATTCCGATCGCTGCCAGCAGGAGTGCCGCCGCCCCGAAGACGGTCAGCAACAGCATGTTGAAGTCGGACCGCGCGGTCGACTGCACCACGATCTCGTCCATCGACTTGATTCGGGCCACCGGCAATCCTCCGCTGGCCTCTCGCAATTCCTTCTGGATCGCGGTACTCATCGTGTGCGGCTCCCCGCGCATCCGCACCACCCATCCAAGGGCGGAGATCCTGGCGTTGAGCGCCGTCACACCGTCAGTGAGCTGCGCGAACGGCACATACATTGTGGGTTGCGGATCCTGGTTCAACCCGCCGTCGCGGACGTCGCCAACGATTCCGACAATCTGGCGCGGCCCCTCGACGAAGGCAGGCCCGACGCCTTTGCCGATGACCAGCTGGTCGCGCAGCGGATCGCCCTGCGGCCAGAACTGCCGCGCCATGGCCTGGTTGATGATCACGACACCGCCGGCGCCGGCGCTGTCGCGCTCGGTGAAATCGCGCCCACGCAGCAGTGGAATCCTGAAGACGTCAAAATACCCGGCGGAGATCGTGTACCAGCCGGCGCCATTGTTGGCAGAGGCCTCCAGCGGTCGCCCGAGAATCTCGAATGGCAGGCCGTAGCCTCCTTCGAGCGGCACGCAGCAGGTCGTGCTCGCGGCCTCTACCCCTGGCAGAGCGCGAAGCCGCTCGATTCCCGACCTGATCAATTGATCGACCCCGGCACTCTTGCTGAAGCGCGGCTCGGTCATCGACATCCGCAGCGTCAGCACGTTGTGCGAGACGAAGCCGGGGTTCACCGCCCGCAGAGCCATGAACGATCGGATCAGCAGCGAGGCGCCGACCAGCAGCACCAGCGCGAGCGCCACTTCGACCACGACCAGGATCGACCGCGCCTTGTTCTGACGGAAGCCGCTGCCGGATCGGCTGCTGCTCTCCTTGAGCGTCAGGTTCAGATCGGTGCGCGACGCCTCGAGCGCAGGAAACAGTCCGAATATCACGCCCGTGCCGAGCGACACGGCAGCGGTGAAAGCCACGACCCGCCAGTCGGCGGTCACTCCGGAACCATCGGCGCCAATGCGGGGAATGTTGCCGGGGTTGACCGCCAGCAAGGCGCGAATGCCGGCAATGCCCAGGCCCAGGCCCAGCGCTCCGCCGACCATCGAGAGCAGCACATTCTCCGTCAGCAGTTGCCGGACGATGCGGCTGCGGGCGGCTCCCATTGCGGCTCGAATGGCGATCTCGCGTTTTCTCGCGGTGGCGCGCACCAGGAGCAGATTCGCTACGTTGGCACACGCGATGAGCAGTACGAAGCTGACGGCGCCGACCAACACGAGCAGCGACGCCTTCACGTTGCGAACCATCCGCTCCTGCAGCAGTTGCACGCCGAAGCTGCTTTTCGGGCCGATGGCGTCCGGAAATTTTGTGCGGAACTGCATCGCCGCTGACTGCATCTGGGTGTTCGCCATCGACAAGGTCACGCCGGGTTTCAGCCTTGCCGCGCCGGTGAAGTAGTTGGCCTGATCGGTGCTGGCGGGATTCATCTGAAACGGCGTCCAGACGTCTGGAAACGGATCGAACTGTGCACTGCCGAATGCCGGGCCCAACACACCCACGACGACGTACGGATCGCCGCCGAGGGACAGCGTCTGGCCGACGAGCTGCGGGTTGCCGCCGAAGCGGCGCAGCCAGAATCCATGACTCAGCACGACGACCTTGCCGCCGTTGGGTCGATCTTCATCCGCCGTGAAGGTTCGTCCGGCCACCGTCTGCGCACCGAACAGCCGAAAGAAATCGGCAGTCACCTGACCCCACCGCAGTTGCTCCGGGTTGCCCGTGCCGGTGAGGTTCATGACGCCGAACCGGTAGGCCGACGCGTCCTGGACGACAGCGGTCTGCTCGCGCCAGACATTGAACCTGGGAACCGAACCGCCTGGGTTCGCTCCGTTGGGCGACGTGTTGACGAACAGCACCAGACGATCCGGTTCCGGAAATGGCAGCGGCTTGAGCAGCACGCTGTTCACTACGGAAAAGATCGCAGTGTTGGCGCCGATGCCCAGCGTCAGCGCGGCCACCGCCGCAATCGTGAATCCCGGCGTCTGCCGGAACATGCGAAGGGAGTGTTTCAGGTCGCGTAGAAAGTCAGCCATCGATGCTCACATCGCCCACCGTAAAATTCTACCCCCGCTGTACAATCGCGGACGGCCGGAGATCGTCTGCCACGAAAAGCGCGAAACCGCGAAGGCTGCGAAAACCACACGGCTCGTTGGGTTCGAGTTTCGAGCGTTTCGTGGACTTGTTGGCCGGTTCCTGGAGTTCAGATGAATCGTCGCCGTTTTCTCCGTCGCACCGGGATGACAGCCGCGGGGATCGCGTTGTGCGACCGCTCAACCCTGCTCGCCGCCACCGAGCCGTCGCCGTGGCGCACGTTCGAAATCACCACGCGGGTGCGGGTGCTTCAGCCGCGAGGCGCCACGCGCGTGTGGCTGCCGACGCCGCTCGCAGTGGCGCCGTATCAGCAGACCATGGGCGACACCTATCACCCTGGCAGCGGCACGGCGGTGATGATCGAGACGAACGCGAACGAACCGGACATGCTGGGATGCTCCTGGGACGAAGGTACGGATCCGGCAGTAATTCTGGTCAGCCGCGTCGCCACGAGAAACCACCGCGCCAATCTCGCCAGCCCGACTGTACCGCCGCCCGCCGATCTCTCGGCCTTCGCACCTTTCCTCAGGCCGACCAGGCTCATCCCCACCGACGGCATCGTACGAACGACCGCGACCGCAATCACCAAGGGGAGCGGTACCGACTTCGAGAGGGCTCGCGCGATTTACGACTGGATCATCGACAACACCTTCCGCGACCCGAAGACACGCGGCTGCGGCGTCGGCGACATCCGCTTCATGCTCGAATCAGGAACCCTCGGCGGCAAGTGTGCGGATCTCAACGCCCTGTTTGTCGGCCTCTGTCGCGCGGGCGGCATTCCGGCCCGCGACGTCTACGGACTGCGCGTCGCGCGTTCGTCCGAAGGTCTGCCAAGTCTCGGGCTGTCGTCCAATGACGCCACCAAGGCGCAGCATTGCCGGGCGGAGGTGTACCTCACCGGCTATGGCTGGGTGCCTGTCGACCCGGCGGACGTTCGCAAGGTCGTACTCGAAGAGCCGCCGGGGAATCTGGCGATCGACAATGCCCGCGTCAAGGCCGCGCGCGAGCGCTTGTTCGGATCGTGGGAGATGAACTGGATCGCCTTCAACTTCGCGCACGACGTCTCGCTGCGTGGCTCGACCCGCAAGCCGCTGCCCTACTTCATGTACCCCCAGGGGGAGACCGCGGACGGTCCGCTCGACAGTCTCGATCCCGAGCACTTTCAGTACACGATTACGGTTCGCGAGGGAGAGGCCGAATGATTGGCGCGTTCGCGACGGTGGCGTTGGCGGCCTCGATGTCGATGCAGGCGTCGGTCAGCGATCGCCTGATCGACGTCGGCGGCCTGACGCTGCACGTTCGGTGCGCGGGCACGCGCCAGGCGCCGGCACCGATGGTGATCCTCGAGGCTGGGGCCGGCAACAGCGCCAACACCTGGAAGGACGTCTGGGCGCCCATTGCCGGATTCGCGCGCGTGTGCGCGTACGATCGGCCCGGTCTCGGCACCAGCCAGCAGACCACTCAGCCCCGGCGTCCCCTCGACATCATCGCCACGCTTCACGGGCTGCTGAACGCCGCTGGCGAGCAGCCACCCTATGTGATGGCCGGCCATTCCTGGGGCGGTGAGATCGTCCGTCTCTATGCGACGCGGTATCCGTCGGAAATCGTCGGCCTTGTTTTGATCGACTCGTCGCACGAAGAACAGGTGAAGCGTTTTTCGGCGGTGGCGCCGGCGCCTCCGGCCGCAAGCGGCGCGCGTCCCGGTGCAGGCCCACCTCCCGAACAGGCCGACCTCGAGGCAATGGGAGCGGAGCTGTCGAAGCGTCCGTGGCGGGCGAATATCCCGCTCGTGGTCCTGACGCGGACACCTCCCGTCGCGACGGACATCGATCCTCGCGGCAGAATCTGGCAGGAGTTACAGCAGGAACTTGCGACCCGCTCGCCGCAGGCCGAGCACATCATCGCGGGCAAGAGCGGGCACTACATTCAGAACGACGAGCCCGCGCTTGTCTTCGACGCGATACGCCGTGTCGTCGATGGCGCCGCCAAGAGGCACGGCCCTCTCTATTGAAGACCGCCGCCGGCCGTCAGGACACGAGCTTGAAATCGTGGGCGATTCGGGCGCCGGTAGGGTCCGTGTATGAGACGCTCACGGGAGCCGAGCCGTCATCGGCCGCTGTGCGATCGTCGAGACGCAACGTCTGCGTCTTGCGATCGGCAAAGCGCACGGTGATCTGGCTGCGCCGGCGGTTGACGTCGACCACGACCGCTTCCGTGATCTTGGCCGCAGCGGCTTCACTTTCCGCTCGTTCCTGAAGCACGACTCGCCGTCCTTCGATGAAGCCGTCGAGCGGATTCTCCTTCGTGCCCTTCCCGCCCGGAAGAATCTTCTTCGCACCCTCGACGACCTTGCCCACGCCTTCAGCGACGGCGTGAGCGGCCTCGTGCTCGCTTTTGATGGTGCTGTCGGTTGCCACGGTGCCGGTAACGCCGTGAATGGGCGGCGGAGTCTGCGCGTCGGCGGGCGATGAGCCCCACATCAACGCCCCCAGCAGAGCCAGCGTAAAGAGTCCGTTTGTCCGGCGAATTATGGCCACGGCTACCTCACATGCATCATACAGAGCAAATACGGATCCACGGGGACATATCCTGAACGCCGCGCGCTCCGCTCATCAGTTGCCCTCGGCCCTGCGGCCACGTCCTACGCGGACTACACCGCCATCGAACCCTCGCCGACCACGACGGACGAGCCGCCGACCTGAACGGCGGTCACCTCGGCACCGCTCATGCCCACCTTGACGTGCAGCCGACTCGGGCGGCGAGCCAGCACGCCCTGCAGGAACGTCATGCGATCGATCCGATCGCGCGGCACGAACCCATACCTGGCCGCGAACGAGCCGGCCGGCCCGACCGCCGATCCGGTGGCCGGATCTTCGATTCCGCCCGACGGCAGCATGCGACTGTAAGCGGTGACGTCGTCGCCGCCGGGTTCGACGCTGAAGACGTAAATGCCGCGCCGTTGAATGCCAGCCGCGGCGAACACCGCGTCGACCTTGGCGCGATCGATCACGGCGGCATCCACCGCCTTCCGAGTCGGCAGCGGGACGATGAAGAAGTTCGAGCCGCAGTTGACTTCCTGCGCCGGCGCACGGCCGTCGAGGGCGTCGACGCCGATGGATGCGGCGAGGGCGGCGCTGTCGGTGATGCTCTTACCGAAGGTCGGCTTCAGCTGCGTCATCCACGCAAAGGCGAGATGGCCGTCTCTCCAGTCCAGATCGAGGTTGATGGGCCCAACGCCGAGACCGAAGGTAGTGCGCGACAATCCCGGCTTGAGCACACCGATGTGGGCGAGCGCGAACGCGGTGCCGATGGTCGGATGGCCGGCAAATGGCGTCTCCGCGGTGCGGGTGAAGATGCGGACGCGATGATCGGTGCCGGCCTGATCGGACGGAAACACGAAGGTGCACTCCGACAGGTTCGACTCGCGCGTCATCGTCTGCATCGTGTTGGTGTCGAGCCCGGCGGGCTGCACGAACACGAACAGCTGATTGCCCTGCAGCCGGCGGTCGGTGAACACGTCGAGGTGGATGTAGCGATAGCTGCCGCCCGCGCCCTGGACAGCCATGAGACGAACCGGGAGCGCGACCCCCGCGATACCCAGCAGGCCGGCGCGACCGAAGTCCCTTCGATTCATGTCAGACATGCATGCCTCAAACAATGAGATGGAGGCGGCACGTCAGCGCCGCCGCACCGTCGGCCTCACCGGCCCGCTACAACAGTACCCGACATCCTCGCGCTTCGAGCATCGCCACCGCCGGCGGCACCGGCGACAGCTTCACCCATCGCAGATCCAGCTTCTGGAGGTTCGGCCACTCGATCACCCAGTCGGGCAGCCGGGTGAACGGGTTGCCGCGAAGATCGACATAGGCGAGACGGCGAAGGCCGCGCATCGAGCGCGGCAGCTCGCGCAGCTGGTTGTTGCGCAAGTGCAGCTCGTGAAGGCGCTCCAGGCTGCTGAACGCGGCTGGCAGCGTCTCGAGGCGGTTCCCGTCCAATCGCAGCTCCTCGAGACTCCACAGGTTGCCGATCGACTCCGGCAGCCGTGTCAGCTGGTTGTCGCTGACGTTGAGGTAGCGCAGCCGCATCATGCGCACGAACAGCGACTCGCGCAGCGCCGTCAGCCTGTTGTCATGGAGGTACAGGTAGTCCGTGAGCGCGGTCAGCAGGCTGAGCGACTCGGGCAGCTCGGTCAGCAGATTGTGGCCGAGATCGAGCGTGCGAAGGCTGGTCAGCGCGGCAATGGCCGGTGGCAATTCGGTGAGCTGGTTGTCCGCGAGAATCAGCGTCTCGAGAGCGGTGTTCTCCCACAGCGTGGCCGGCAGCTCGCCAAGGTTCTGCTTCCAGAGATTGAGCGCCTTCTCCTGCATCGCGGCGGCCCGAGGGTAGCACGAGACGACACCCGCCCCGACTTCGGGGTAGAGTCTGTGTTTCCGAGGAGGAGCAGCCATGAAAAGAAGCGTCCTGCTGGGTGTCCTGCTGGTGGCCGGCGCCGCGGCGATGGCGGCGCAGGCACCCGCCGCGCCCAAGACCATCGACATCGTCAAGTTGAAGGACACGCTGTACGTCCTCACCAGCTCCACGCCGGGCAACGCCGCCACGTTCAGCGGCGGCAACGTTGCCGTCTTCATCACCGACGGCGGCGTTACGCTGGTGGACGACAAGCTCGCGGGCTGGGGCCAGGCCGTGCTCGACAAGGTGAAGAGCGTCACCGACAAGCCGGTCACACGGATCATCAACACCCACACGCACGGGGATCACACCGGCAACAACGGCTTCTTCGGCGCCAACGTGGAAATCGTGGCGCAGGAGAATACCAAGACGAACATGGAGAAGATGGACGCCTTCAAGGGCGACAACGCCAGGTTCCTGCCGTCAAAGACCTATCGGGACAAGATGACGCTGGGCAGCGGCAAGGACCGCATCGACCTCTACTATTTCGGCGCCGGCCACACCAGTGGTGACGCCTTCGTGGTCTTCCCGGCGTTGCGCGTGCTCCACACCGGCGACGATTTCGCCTGGAAGGACGGACCGCTGTGCGACCGCAACAACGGCGGCAGCTGCGTGGCGCTCCCGCGCACGCTCCAGAAGGCGATCGCCGCCATCAAGAACGTCGACACCGTGATTCCCGGCCACAGCCCGATGCAGACGCCCAAGGACCTCGAGACCTGGCAGAAGTTCACCGCCGCCCTGCTGTCGCACGCGGTCGATGCGATGAAAGCGGGCAAGAGCGTAGACGACGCGACCGCCTCCTTCTCGGTTGACAAGTTTCCAGGCTACAAGAAGGAGCGCGTCAAGGGCTCCATCCAGGCCGTATACGACGAGCTCAAGAAGTAAACTTGTGGGCATGAAGACCATTCTCGTCGCGACAGGACTTGTCGCCGGCCTGGTTGCAGGGCTCGCGCCGACGGGGGCGCAGCAATCCGCGTCGCTGCCGGAACCCGGGTTCCATCATCTCCATTTGAACTCGATGAACCCTGACGCAGCCGTCGCCTTCTATACCAAGGCATTCCCGAGCACGTCGAAAACGACCTGGGCAGGGCTTCCGGCACTCAAGTCGCCGAACAACGTGCTCGTGCTCTTCACGCGGGTGGAGCAACCGCCGGCAACACAGCCGCAGACGGCGTTCTGGCACTTCGGCTGGCACGTCACCAACGAGCGCCAGACGATGGCGCGGCTGCGGGCCGACAGCGTGACGCTGCTGCCGCTCTACACCGGCGATGGCGATCGCACCGTCAACATCAACAGCGACACCTATCCCGGCACCGGGGGCGTGCTCGGCCTGTACTCGGGCGCAGCTCGAAGAGGCAAAACAGAGCAACGTCAAACCCGCCGGCGGCGCCGGCTTCGCCTACATTCGCGGACCTGACGATGCCCTGATCGAAGTGCAGGGCGACATGCCGGCCGAGCGATTCAACCACGTGCACATGTACCACGAAGAGCCGTTCTGCTCGCAGCTCTGGTATCAGAAGCACTTGAACGTGCCGATCCCGCAAGGCCGCCGCGGCGCGCCGGCGCCGCCGCGGACGGAAGCCAACTGCAAGGCGCCGCGTGCCGCCGACAAGACCTGGCCGGCGCTCGACGCCGACGGCATGTATCGCGGGCCGCAGATTCCGCTCCTCTTCGGCGACGTGTCGATGGGCGGCTACATCCGCCAGAGTGACGCGCCGCTGGTCGGCACCCGCGGTCATCTCGCCGACCACGTCGGCCTCAGCGTTGCCGACCTCGATGCGTGGGTGGCGAAGCTCCGCGCGGAGAACGTCACCTTCCTCGAGCAGCCATACAAGCTCGGCGACACGCGGGCGGTGATGATCGAGGGGCCGAGCCGCGAGGCGCTCGAGCTGGTCGAGGTCAAATGAAAGCGTTCACCGCCGTCGTGCTTGCCATGGGACTGCTGGGCGCGAGCGGCGTGCGCGCCTTCGCACAGACCGATTTCTCCGGCGCCTGGGCGATTGATCGCGACATCAGCAGCGACTTGTCGAAGGCCACCTTCGAGCCCGAGCAGACACAGGCGCGTCGCAGCGGCAGCGGCATTGGCGGCAGCTTCGGACGCCGCGGGTTCGGCGGACGCAACGGTTCCGGGCCCGGGCGACAGCCGGTCACCGACGCCAGCCGCGGCGCTCGCGGCACCGCGCTGACCGACGAGGAGAAGGCGCGTCTGCACGATCTCGCGCTCTACGTGAAGGGACTGGCGTCGATCGTCATCGAACACACCGATCACTCCACCTTCACCGTGACCGATGCGTTGGGGCGGTCACACCTGTACATGACCGACGGGACCACAGCGGCTCAGGCGTTCGGCACGACGACGACCAACGCCGTGACGAAATGGGACGGGCCGCACATGGTGACCGACTTCACCATCGGGCCGTCTCACGATCTGATTTTTACCTACATTCTGGTGCCGGCCACCCGTCAGCTGGCGCTGCGGATCCAGCTCGACGACGCGGGACGGGCACGCGCCGACGTCCCGGAGTTGAAGCTGGTGTACAAGCTCCAGCCCGCGCCGCCGGCGGCGGCTTTCGTCGTCTCACACTAGTCGATGTCCAATATTCTCCAGCGTCTGCCCGCCGGCCAGAGAGTCGGCATCGCATTTTCCGGCGGCCTCGACACCAGCGCCGCGCTGCATTGGATGCGTGCCAAGGGCGCCATTCCCTACGCCTATACCGCCAACCTGGGGCAGCCCGACGAAACGGACTACGAGGAGATTCCGCGCAAGGCGCTGCAGTACGGCGCCGAGAAAGCGCGGCTGGTCGACTGCCGCGCCCAGATGGTCGCCGAAGGGATCGCGGCACTGCAGAGCGGCGCCTTCCACATCTCGACCGCCGGTGTGCCCTACTTCAACACCACCCCGCTCGGGCGCGCCGTCACCGGCACGATGCTGGTGGTCGCCATGAAGGAGGACGACGTCCACATCTGGGGCGACGGCAGCACGTTCAAGGGCAACGACATCGAACGGTTCTACCGCTACGGGCTACTCGCCAATCCCAACCTCCGCGTCTACAAGCCGTGGCTCGATCAACAGTTCATCGACGAGCTCGGCGGCCGCACCGAGATGTCCGAGTACATGAGCAGGGCGGGTTTCGCCTATCGCATGAGCAGTGAAAAGGCCTACTCGACCGACTCGAACATCCTCGGCGCGACGCACGAAGCCAAGGATCTGGAATTCCTCGACAAAGGGATCGTGATCGTGCAGCCGATCATGGGGGTGGCGTCGTGGCGCGAGGAGGTCGAGGTGAAGGCCGAGACGGTGTCGATCCGCTTCGACGAAGGGCGCCCGGTCGCGCTCAACGGCACGGTCTACGACGACCAGGTCGAACTGATGCTGGCGGCCAACGCCATCGGCGGCCGCCACGGCCTCGGCATGTCCGATCAGATCGAGAACCGGATCATCGAGGCCAAGAGCCGAGGCATCTACGAAGCGCCCGGCATGGCACTGCTCTTCATCGGCTACGAGCGTCTGGTCACCGGCATCCACAACGAAGACACCCTCGAAGAGTACCGCGAGAACGGACGCCGCCTCGGACGTCTGCTCTATCAGGGGCGCTGGTTCGATCCGCAGGCGCTGATGCGGCGCGAAACCGCCCAGCGCTGGGTGGCGCGCGCCATCACCGGCGAAGTGACGGTGCAGCTGCGGCGGGGGAACGACTACTCGATCCTGAACACCGAGAGTCCCAATCTCACCTACAAGCCGGAGCGGCTCACGATGGAAAAGGGCGACAGCGTGTTCTCGCCCCAGGATCGCATCGGCCAGTTGACCATGCGCAACCTCGATATCAGCGACACCCGCGACAAGCTGCTGACCTACGTCAAGGCCGGCCTGATCGCGCCGTCGCTGGGCTCGTCGATGCCGATGCTCACCGATGGCGAGCACGACAGGCCGGAGCAGAAGAAGCGATAGACCAATGCGGTATGCGTGGAGCGCGTGGCTGGTCTTCGGCGTCCTGTCCGCCGCCGCGGCGCGCCCCTTGGTGTCGGGCGGGGCTGCCCAGGTGCAGCCGGCGCGACCGGTTGATATGTCTGTTCCCGTTCCCACGTATCGCGTTGATCCGTCGTGGCCGAAGCCGCTGCCCAACCACTGGCTGGTGGGTGCGGTCGTCGGCGTCGCGGTCGACCCGCACGACCACATCTGGATTACGCACCGTCCTTCGACGCTGCAGCCCAACGAGACGCGCTCCTTCTGGAAGGCGGCTCCCCCGGTGCTCGAATTCGATCAGGAGGGCGTGCTGGTCTCGTCCTGGGGCGGGCCGGGCAGCGGCTACGAATGGCCGCAGCTGGAACACGGCATCTACGTTGACGATCAGGACAACGTCTGGCTTGGCGCCGGTGGCGACAAGGATGCCCACATCCTGAAGTTCACCCGCCAGGGCAAGTTCCTGATGCAGATCGGCCACCAGGGCAAGGGTGGCGGCAGCAACGACACGCAGAACCTCGGCGCCGCCGCGCACATGGTCGTCGATCGCGCGGCCAACGAGCTCTACGTGGCCGATGGCTACGTCAATCACCGCATCATCGTCTTCGACGCAACGACCGGGGCGTACAAGCGGCACTGGGGTGCGTACGGAAAGCGGCCGGACGACAGCTACTTCACCAACGCCGGCGAAGTACTGCCGGGGCCATTCAGCGGCGCCGTGCAGCACGAGAACAAGCCGAGCCAGTACGATCCCAACGGCCCGCCGCCGCCGCAATTCCGCATCGTCCACGCAGTGCGCATCTCGCGCGACGGCCTGGTCTATGTCTGCGATCGCACCAACGATCGGCTGCAGGTGTTCAGGAAGGATGGCACCTTCGTGCAGGAAGCCTTTCTCGCCAGGCAGACCTTCGGCAGCGGATCGGTATGGGACATCGGCTTCTCCACCGATGCGGCGCAGACGTTCGCGATGGTCATCGACGGAACGAACCAGCAGGTGTACGTGCTGCGGCGGGCCACCCTCGAAGTCGTGAGCACGTTCGGCGGCGCCGGCCACTGGGCCGGCCAGTTCTATGGCGCGCACAACCTCGCCGTCGATTCGAAGGGCAACCTCTACATCACGGAGACCTACGAGGGCAAACGAGTTCAGAGGTTCACATGGGTGCACTGACGCTGCTGCTCTTCAGCCTGCTGATCCAGGGACCGGTCCGCACCGGAGACGTCACGCTGCGCGGATTGTCGAATGCCGACTTCCCCCGCGTAACCAGGCTGGCCGACAACGTCTACGCCTACGAGCAGATTGATCCCACCGAACGGACGGTCACGGTCAACAACCTCATCGTGGTCACGAGCGCCGGCGTGCTGATCGCCGAGAGCCAGGGAACGGTGGACCACGTCAAGCGGCTGGTCGCCGATGTCGCCAGACTCACGCCGCGGCCAATCCCGGCCCATGGCTTCGTCGACAGCGCCACGGTGATACGCGAAGAGGAGCGCAATTTTCGCCTCGCGCTCGAGCGAATCATCGCCGAGGGCACCCGCCTCCACGGTGCCGGAACCGCCCTGGAACGAGCTCCGGCCGCGGCCCGGTTCGAGCCTTTTGACGGCTGGACCCGTGCCGCCAATAACGCCTTCGGCGCCCTCAAACGGGTATATATGGAACTTGATGGACAGCTCAAGTAAGCTCTACAGTATCCATGAGGCCGCCTCCACCCGTCCCGCAGCACTGGACGCCGCTCGGACGCACGTACAACACGCATTACTACCTGTTGTCCGACGATGTGCTGATCGTGCTGCCGCAACCGGGCCTTCTGGACGACGGGGCGTCCGCCAAAGTTAACGTCGAATATCAGGTCGCCTACGCCCGGCTGCTCGGCCGCCGCTGCTGCGTCGTCATTGCGCTCGACGCGCTGACGTCGCAGGACAGCGAGGCGCGCCGCATCTACGCCCACGGCTTCCAGCCGGCCCTGTTCTTTGCGGTCGCGCTGATTGTCACCACGCCGCTCTCCCGCGCCATCGGCAGCTTCTTTCTCGGCCTGACTCGCCTCCCGGTCCCGACGCGGCTCTTCGAGTCGGTCGAGGAGGCCTCGACGTGGGCGGCCAGCCAGCGCCCGCCGGCGGGGCTCCGCGCGTGAAGCCGGACAGCACGGGCTGGATACCGATCGGCCGATCGAGCAACGCCGAGTGCTTCGAAGTCGAGCCGGGAGTGCTCGCCATCGTTCCCGCCGACGGTGCGACCGAGACGGCCGAGACCGCCGCGGAGAACATCCAGATTCAGCTCGCCCATCTGCGCGCCCGGCGTCGGCGCGCCGGCACTATCGTGTTCATGGACAACGTCGCGTCGCAGAACGCGGGCGCGCGTGAGGTTTATCACACTGCACCCGATCCGGCGTTCCAGACCTGCTTTGCGCTCGTCGGCAGCACGATGTTCGGGCGCGCGGCCAGTTTCGTGTTCACCGGTTTGAACCCACCGCGCGTCCCAACGCGGATGTTCGGCACCTTTCAGGAGGCGCTGTCGTGGATCCGGCAGTCGTCGGAAATGCGCGCCCTGCCGGCGGCGCTGGTCAAGGGCTTCTTTCGCCTGTGCCAGGGCGAGTTCGGCTATCGCCTGCCGCGCAGCATGTCGCGCGATCGCGATGACACCACCGCGTTCTTCTTCAACACGGTGGCCGAGGAGCTGGAGCGGCTGTTCCGCACCGCGCGCGCGCGTGAGGATCGGCTCACCGCGACCATCACGCATCTCTCCGACGCGCTGGTGCGGGTGGCCGCCGGCGACTTCACGGCGCAGGTCGACCGCGATGACGGCGGCGACGCCGCCGACGTGCTCGCCTTCCTGGTCAACAGCACCATCGCGGAGCTCGGCGCCTACGTGGCCACCAACGAACGGCGGGCGGAGGAGGACCGGCTCCGGCTCGAGCGCGTCGTCCTGCAGCGCGCCAGCGAGTTGCAGCAGAGCGCGGAGAACTTCCGCACGCTGCTGGCGATCGCACCGGTGCCGATGATGCTGATCGGCCTGGAGGACGAGCGGGTGCGCTTCTGCAACCAGCGCGCCGCCGACCTGTTCGAAACGACGGTCGAGGAAATGGTCGGCGGACGGGCGCCGGAGTTGCATCACGAGCCGGAGCTGCGGCGCCGGTTCCGCGAGACGCTCGAGCGCGAGCGCCGGGTCGACGCCGTCGGGGTCGAGATCCGGACCCGGCGCGGCTCGAGCTTCCACTCGCTGCTGAACGCGAGCACGCTGCTCAGTGGCGGCGAGACGCTGGTGATGCTGACCCTCACGGACGTGACCGAGCAGAAGCGGATCGAGGATCAGCTGCGCGCCCTCGCCACGACCGACGCGCTGACCGGCGCCCTCACCCGGCGTCATTTCTTCGATCTCGCGGCGCTCGAATGGGCGCGCTCGTCGCGCCACCGGCATCCGCTCTGCGTCGCGCTGATCGACGTCGATCACTTCAAGACCGTGAACGATACGTTCGGCCACGGCATCGGCGACGAGGCGCTGCGCCTGGTGTCGGAGACCGTACGCAGCAAGCTGCGGCGTCACGATCTGCTCGGCCGCTACGGCGGCGACGAGCTGGCACTGCTGTTTCCGGAAACGCCGCTCGAGGGCGCTCAACAGGTCAGCGATCGCATCCGCCGCGCCGTGGCCGAAATCGAGCTCAGGCACGGCGACACGCCCGTGCGCCTGACGATCAGCGCGGGTCTGGTCGAGCGGCGGATGGAAGAAGTGCTGACGGCCGCGTGCCAGCGCGCCGATGCGGCGCTCTATGAAGCCAAGGACGGCGGCCGCGATTGCGTCGTCGGCATCGCCTGACGACCGTCGAGTTTCCCAACCCGCTGTCATGTCCGCCTTGAGGCGGATCGGGAAGTCCGGCTGAAGTCCGGACACTACCTGCCTAGGCCTCCAGCGTCAACAACAGCAGTGAGCGCGACGTCACCTCGCAGACCGCGCCGATCGGAAACTGCGCCGAGGCCGGCTCGTGCTCCGGCAGGTTGGTGTCGATCAGCAGCGACCACTGCGTCCCACCCGGGTGCGGCGGCAGTGTGAACTTGACCGGGTCGTGGTGCCCGTTCAGCACGATGAACATCGTCGCGTCTTCGCCGCGCCGGCCGATTCCAGTGGGCTGGGCCCGGCCGTCCATCACCATGCCGAAGCAGCGCAGGTTGCCGTCGGACCAGTTTTCGGCGCGCATTTCGAGGCCCGCGGCGTTGATCCAGGTGACGTCCTTGATCCCGAGCGCGTCGATGACGTCGCCGGTGAAGAAGCGCTCCCGGCGCAGAATCGGATACTGATGGCGCAGCCAGGTGAGCTTTTGCACGAAGGCGCGTTGCAACCTGACGCGGTCTGGCGCCGCCCAGTCGACCCAGCTGATGTCGTTGTCCTGGCAATAGGCGTTGTTGTTGCCCTGCTGAGTGCGCGCCGACTCATCGCCGGCAAGCAGCATCGGCGTGCCCTGCGAAAGCAGCGTGGTGGCCAGCATATTCCGCATCTGGCGGCCACGCAGCGTCACGATCGCGGCATCGTCGGTCGGTCCCTCCACTCCGGAGTTCCAGGAACGGTTGTTCGATGTGCCATCGCTATTGCCCTCGCCGTTGGCCTGGTTGTGCTTGTCGTTGTAGGTGACGAGATCGTTCAGCGTGAAGCCGTCGTGTGAGGTCACGAAGTTGACCGAGGCCCACGGCTTGCGGCCGCGACGCTTGAACAGATCCGGGGACGCGCACAGCATCGGCGCCAGCCCGCTGACGGCGACGTCGCCTTTCCAGAAGCTCCGCACCGTGTCGCGAAACTGATCGTTCCACTCCGCCCAGCCGGGCGGGAATGCGCCGACCTGATAGCCGCCGGGCCCGCAATCCCACGGCTCGGCAATCAGTTTCACGGTTTCGAGCAACGGATCCTGGCTGCACACCTTGAGAAATCCGCTGTGATAGTCGAAGCCGCCCGGCTCGCGCGCCAGAATGGTGCTGAGGTCGAAGCGGAACCCGTCGACGTGCGTTTCCGTGACCCAGTAGCGCAGGCTGTCGGTGACCAGTTGAATGACACGGGCATGACTCAGGTTCAGGGTATTGCCGGTGCCGGTGTCGTTGATGTAGAAGCGCGGCTGATCCCGCAGCAGCCGGTAGTAGGACGCGTTGTCAATCCCCTTGAACGAGAGCGTCGGCCCGCGCTGGTTGCCCTCGGCGGTATGGTTGTAGACGACGTCGAGGATGACCTCGAGGCCGGCGTCGTGAAAGCGCGCAACCATCTCCTTGAACTCGCGCAGGCTGTTGGCGCGGTCCGAGGCATAGCGTGGATCCGGCGCAAAGAACCCGATGCTGTTATAGCCCCAGTAGTTCGTGCTGCCGCGCTCGATCAGGTGGCTCTCGCTGACGAAGGTGTGTACCGGCAGCAGTTCGATGCTGGTGACGCCGAGCGACTTGATGTACTCGATCACTTTGGCGCTGCCGAGTCCGGCAAACGTCCCGCGTTGATGGGGGGCGACCTCGGGATGGCGCATGGTGTAGCCGCGGACGTGGGTCTCGTAGAGCACGGTGTGATCCCACGGCACCGGCCGCCGGTTCGGCTCGCCCTGCCAGTCGAAATTCGGATCGACGACGACGCACTTGGGGACGAACGGCGCGCTGTCGCGCTCGTCGAACGACAGGTCCTCCTCCGCGGCGCCGATGGTGTAGCCGAAGCAGGCCGGGTTCCACGTCAGCGCGCCGATGTGTGCCCGTGCGTAGGGGTCGAGCAGCAGCTTGTGGGGATTGAACCGGTGCCCGGCCGCCGGCTCGTACGGACCATAGACGCGGTAGCCGTACACCGTCGACGGGCCGATGTCCGGCACGTAGCCGTGCCAGACTTCGTTGGTGTACTCGGGCAGCTCGATGCGCTTCAGCTCGCGGTCGCCGGCGGCATCGAACAGACAGACCTCCACCTTGGTCGCGTTCGCCGAGAAGACGCTGAAATTGACGCCCTGTCCGTCCCAGGTAGCGCCGCGCGGAAACGGCGACCCTTCGCTTACGCGTCGATCCACGTATGCGCCCAGTTGGTGATGGCGGCGATCGCCTTGCCCAGCGCACGCCCCTTTCCGGTCAACCTGTACTCGACGCGCACCGGTGTGTGCGGCAGCACCACGCGCTCGACGATGCCCTCACGCTCGAGTTCGTGCAGGCGCCCGCTCAGCATGCGGTCGGTAATCTGCGGAATCGCAGCGCGCAGCGTGGCAAAGCGGCAACGCTGTCGCAGCATCACGAATATAATCGCGCCGGTCCAGCGCCGGCCGATGAGCTCGCTGGCGCGATGAAAACGCCCGCACAGTTCGGCCGGCTGGACGGCTGCTTTGCCCCGGCGGCGCCGGCTTGACACTCTGTTCATATATAAAGTATAGTTACTTCCTCTTAGTAAGGAGCATCCGTCATGTCGATTCGCCCCGTCAAGCGCGTAATCCCGGCCGAGCCCCACATCGAAGGCGCCGGGGTCAAGCTGCGCCGTGCATTCGGTTTCGGCACCACCACTGAATTCGATCCGTTCCTGTTGTTCGACGACTTCCGCAACGACAACCCGGACGATTACCGGGCCGGCTTCCCGTGGCACCCCCACCGCGGCATCGAGACCATCACCTACGTCCTGGCCGGCAGCGTCGAGCACGGCGACAGCCTCGGCAACCGCGGCAGCCTCGGCGCCGGCGACGTGCAGTGGATGACCGCCGGCAGCGGCATCATGCACCAGGAAATGCCTCGGGGCGATGGCCGCGGCCAGATGCACGGGTTCCAGCTCTGGGCCAACCTCCCGGCGGGTCTGAAAATGACCCGACCCCGCTATCAGGACATCGTCGCCGCCGACATTCCGGAGGTCGTCGACGACGACGGCACACGGGTCCGCGTCATCGTGGGCGACTTCTGGGGCAAACAGGGACCGGTCGAAGGGGTCGCCGCCGATCCGCAGTACATCGACGTCTCGGTGCCGCCCGGTCGACGCAAGCGGCTCGCGGTCGACACCTCGCGGCACGCGTTCGCCTATGTGTTCGCCGGCTCCGGGAGTTTTCGCGACGCGTCCGATCCCCGCGGCGTGCTGACGGAAGCGACTGACGGGAGCGACAACCTTCGCCGCGACCAGGCCGGCAACCGCTCGCTCGTATTGTTCGACAGCGGCGACGAAGTGATCGTGCAGGCCGGTGACGAAGGGATTCGATTCTTGCTGGTGTCCGGCAAGCCGCTGGAGGAGCCGGTGGCGTGGTACGGACCGATCGTGATGAACACCCAGGCGGAGTTGCGGCAGGCGATGAACGACCTGCGCGCGGGGACCTTCATCAAGTAAACCCCGCTTGCTCGCTGGCCGACGCGTGAGGGTCACCGCTACCAGGGGCAGGTCCGGCTCGCGATCTCGCCCCTTTTCTTCTTGAAGGCGTCGACCCATTCGTCAACCGTCGCGATGCGGCGCTTGCCTTCCTTGCGCTCGGCGAAACGGGCCACGTCGAACAGCGCACGCAGTTGCGCGTCGGAGAGCTGCATCAGCAGATCGGAGAGGAACTTCCGGCCTGCTTCGCTGATCTGCGGATTGTCGAGCGACCCGGTCTGCGACGGCGGCAGGTCGCCGATACAGAGCTTGGGATCGGACCACACCGGCGATCGCACCCACCCGTCCAGGTTGACGCTGCCGATGCGATCGCGATTGAACAGGTTGGCCCGGCCGAACGTCTGCCCCAGATCGTTGACCATCATCACCGGGTGCTCGCAGCGCGCCAGCTCCTCGTCGGACTTGTCGTCGACGCACAGCAGGCGCTGCTGCTCCGGCTTGTTGTCGGTATGCTGCACGAAGACGGCGAGCAGTTTCAACGCATCGCGCTCGGCATGGGGCGCCCCGCCGGCGGCCTCGTCCACCTGATCGAGCTCGGACCACGCCCACCCCGAATCGGGTCGCGCTTCGATGGCCCAGCCCTTCAGCTTGCGCTCGATCGACGCCGGATCGAAGAGCACCCTGGCGTTCTCCTGCGGGGTACCTTGCTGAGAAGGACATCCTGCACAGGAGACCCGGACGGGATACATGCGATCGACCGGGAATCCCAGCGCCCAGAACAGCCGCGTTGCGGCCACCTCCGCGTAGACCTCACCGTTTTCGCGGCCGAACTTGACCTTGACCTCGTCGTCGGGCGAAATCGCGCAGGTGAACTTCGGCGAGTTGCCGCTCATGACCCGATCGACGTACGTGCAATCCACCGCCTCGTCTGGCGCGAAGGATCCGCGTCCTGTCGGGCCGGTCCGCATGTCCATCGAGGCAACATCGGTCGCCGCCCACACCTGGGCCCGACGGATGGCGGCGAGGCGCGCCGACGGAGAGAACCACACGGGTCGTTTCTTCACGGACAGTCCGCCATGTGACGCGCAAGCCGTCAACAGAACAGCGAAACCGAAGGCAGAAACAACAAGGATTCGATGCAACACACAGGGGCGGAGCAAGAATACGGCCACTGATCAGCTCGACGCCGAGATAGTCAGCCCTGCCTTGGCCGCGCTTGGAACAGCCTCGTTCCCATCCGCTCTGTGGACGCACGTGCATGAGTATAGGTACCCGATTTCGCAATATCCGACCCGAAGAACGGTTTACCGACGCGCGATCACCGTATCCGCACTCGTCGCACGGTTTGCGCCACGACCACGTCGGCAGACGGCCGAAAATGCCAACCATTCCATCGCTCTGAGGCGGGCACCAGGTTTGCTCGGCACCCCCTCGTGCGCGCGGTGATCGCCGACGACGATCCGATCACCGCCGCGGTCCTGGCGCGAACACTCCAGCGATTGGGCCTCGAGGTCATGTCCGCCAGTGATGGATCAGCCGCCTAGCAACTGCTGTCGTCCACGCCAGTCCCGGAGCTCGCCATTCTCGACTGGATGATGCCGGAGATCGACGGAACGGAGCTGTGTCGACGGATCCGCCAGCATCCGTCGCTGAGCGCAATGTACGTGATGATGCTGACCGGGCGCGGCAGCCGGTCCGACCTCGTCGCGGGTCTCGACGCCGGAGCCGACGACTACATGGTCAAGCCGATCGACGCCGAGGTGCTTCCCGCGCGCCTGCAGGTCGGCATTCGCATCGCCCGGTCGCAGAGCCGGCTCGGTGCGGAGGTGAGCGATCTGCAGAAAGCGAGCGAGCATCTCGCGCGCCTGGTGAGCACCGACGCGCTCACGGATCTCCATTCGCGGCGCTCCTGGTTCGAGCTGGGCGGCGCCGAGTTCTCCCGCTTCGCGCGCTACGGCCGGCCGTTCAGCGTACTGGTCGTGGATCTCGACTTCTTCAAACGGGTCAACGACTCCTTCGACCATGATGTCGGCGACCTGCTCCTCCGCCGGTTCGCCGACATGCTCCGCTCTGAATGCCGTCACTCCGACATCGTCGGCCGTCTGGGCGGTGAAGAGTTCGCGCTGCTCGCGCCGGAAACCTCGCTGACCGACGCTGAGGGCATCGCCGAACGCATCCGCGGCGCCTGTCAGCACCTGATCGTGTCGGTGCCGGCCGGCGAGGTTCGCTGCTCGTGCAGCGTCGGCGTCAGCGTAAGTACGGCTGACGACGACGGCATCGAAGGTGTGCTGCGGCGCGCCGATGCGGCGCTGTACGAAGCCAAGCGCAGCGGCCGCGACTGCTGCAAGAGCCACGAACGCGCGCCCGCACCCCAACGTTTCCTGCGCTGAGGCACCACGCTGCGTCACGCAGCTAACCGTCACAACCCTTTTATGCTCCACGTCGTAGTATGGAGGTGAGGTGAGGTGACGTGCATCCACTGACGCCTGCCCGCGTGCGTGCCGCCTACGCAGTGGCGCTGACCACCGACGCGCTGCAAATGGTGTTGGGCCCTTTCGGCTGGGCGTTTGCGGACGAAATCCTGGACGTCATCGCCGCCGCCGCAACGTGGCGTCTGCTCGGCTTCCACCCGCTGCTGCTGCCGACGTTCGCGCTGGAATTCCTGCCGGTCAGCGACGTGTTGCCATTGTGGACCGGGTGCGTCGCCCTCGTGATTGCCACACGGCGGCGCCAGGAGCACGCGTCAGCGCCTCCCCCTCCGACCAACGGCCCCGTGATCGACGTCTGACGCCGCTAGTTGCTCGATGTTTTGTTTCTCTCGCGGATGGCATGTTCGTGACAAGCCCGGCAGTAGCCATCAGGTTCGGTGGCGATCTTCTCGCACAGTTGTCCGCGATGCTCGGGATGCTTCAGGCTTGTACAGCGACAGACATTCACGTCGCTATCCTACGCCGTATCACGGCGCCCGCTTGAATCTTTGCGTGCGTTCGTTTTACAAGAGATCATGATCGAACGACGTCGGCTGGGGCAGTTCTCCAGGCGCAGTCCCATCCAGGACGCGATCGCCACGTGCGCATACGAGCGATTTCTCGCGCGCGGGCGTGAGCATGGGCACGATCTCGACGACTGGCTGGCGGCGGAACAGGAGTTCGTTTGGCGGCAATCGTCGCGGGCCGTTCGGGTGCGAACCACCGGGCGGGCGGACACGCATCCCGGCCTGAGCCCGGAGAGCTGGTAGGAGATAGCCCGTGAGGCGCGGCCGGCCCGACGTGGCTTGATTGAGGCCGTCTGTCGAGAATCGCTTGGGTTTTGCACGAACCTGGTGGTACTGTCGGGCTAGCAAACATGCAACTGTTTGACCGGAATACGGCTCTACTCTGGCAGATCGCCGACGCCCGTTGCGTGCTCACCCGCCGCGAGGGAGAACGTGGACCGTTCGAAATTGCGGTCTTCTACGGCGATGTCCTCGTCCGCCAGGCCGTCTTCACCGACCACGAAATCGCGGCGGACTACGCGATCGACGAGTTGCACGCCGTCGAGGCCAGCTGCTAGTGCGTTCGACTTGTGTGTAGCGTCCGCCTCGAGGCGGACCGTCGGGAGAGTCCGGCTGAAGCCGGACACTACAGTTCTGCGGAATCAGTTCTGTACGGGATCAGTTCTGCACGGAATCAGTTCTGTACGGGATCAGTTCTGCACGGAATCAGTTCTGCACGGAATCAGTTCTGCACGGGATCAGTTCTGCACGGAATCAGTTCTGCACGGAATCAGTTCTGTACGGGATCAGTTCTGCACGGAATCGAAAACCGCTCTGACACATGCCGCTGGCGATAGCGATCTGCATATCGCGTCGCCCTGGCGACCTGGCGCGGAGGTCAGCGTCCCAGGCGTTGGCTTGCCTAGGGCGAACGTGTTCCAAAGCGAACAACTGAAATCGGGTCTGCCTCTGATCAGTCGCGGCCTCTGGCAACCGCGGCCACGATCAGGTCGATGAGCGCCGACGGCGGGAGCCGATTCAGCGTGCTGGACGAGAGATCGCTGAGGTTGTAGCCCCGGATGATGTTCACGAGATGCCAGGCGGAGAGGGCGCCCAGCTGACTGCGCAGCGGCCCTTCTCCCCGCTCAAACACCGCGAACGGGTCGAGGACGGCCTCCTGTGAGACGGTGCGCCTGCTCGGGCCATGTTCGATCGATGGCGCGGGGCCATCGAAAGCGGGCGTGTCCGGTTCCGCCACGGTGCGAACCAGAGGATCGAGCGCACGGCGAAGCGCCCCCTCCAGGTACACCGTGGTGAGTCCCGTCGCCCAATACGCGGTATCGGCCCGGTTTGGCTGCGTGGTTTCTCGACCTGACCGGATCGGCGCCGTTCCGTCGAGCGGAATGAACTCGATCCAACCCTGCCATTTGCCGTCGCTCATCTCGGCACCGCAGGCATGCGCCCGGTAGGCGATGTCATCCTGATCGGTCAAGACGACCGGGAATTGCGCGAGCACCTGAGCCATGTCGGCAAAACGGTGCAATCCTTCCGCCAAGTCCGCACTCGCGACGGATAGAGTATTCTGAGCGGCCTTGCGAGCTGAGCGCTTCGGCCCCATCTCATGATTCGACCGATTCTCAAGTATGGCGACTCCGTGCTCCACGCCAGGGCAGGCGAGGTGGCCGGCATCACCCCGGACATCGAACGCCTGATCGACGACATGATCGAGACGATGTATGCGGCGCCGGGCGTGGGATTGGCGGCGACGCAGATCGGCGTGCCGTTGCGCATCTTCGTGGTGGACGTGTCGGTCGGTCGCGATCCGAACGGCCTGATGGTGCTGATCAATCCCGAGTTCGTCGAGCGCGACGGCGTGCAGCTCGAAGAAGAGGGCTGCCTCAGCGTCCCCGGATTCAACGCGACCGTCATGCGGCCGATGCACGCCGTCCTCAAGGGACTCGATCGGCACGGCGAACCGATGCAGCGCGAAGGCACCGGGCTGCTGGCACGCGCGTTCCAGCATGAAATGGATCACCTCGAGGGTGCCCTGTTCGTCGATCGGCTGCGCGGCATCAAGCGCGACCTGATCGTGCGCAAGATTCAAAAACTGACCCGCGCCGGGAAATGGTGAACCCGGCTCTCCAGACCGACCTCGTGAGCTCCCCTGCAGTGCCGCACCTGCGCATCGCGTTTTTCGGCACCCCGGCCTTCGCTGTTCCCACGCTCGATGCTCTGCTCGCGGCCGTCCCGCATACGGTCGTCGGTATCGTGACCCAACCGGATCGCCCGCGCGGCCGCGGCCGACAGGTGTCGGATGCGCCGGTGAAGGCGCGCGCGCGTGAAGCCGGACTGCCCGTGCTGCAGCCCGAACGGATGACGGATGAGACGTTTCTGGACACGCTCGCCTCATGGCGGGCCGACCTCGGCGTGGTGGCGGCGTACGGGAGGATCCTCACCGATGCCCTGCTCGCCATGCCGCGGCTTGGCATGATCAACGTACATGGCTCGCTGCTCCCCCGCTACCGCGGCGCCGCGCCGGTGCACCGGGCGATCATCGACGGCGAGATCTCGACCGGGATCACCATCATGCGCGTCGTGAAAGCCCTCGATGCCGGACCGATGCTCGCGACGGATCATCGCGCCATCGGCCGCGATGAGACCAGCGAGGAGGTCGAGCGCGATCTGGCGCGGATCGGAGCCCGGCTCCTGGTCGCAGTCGTGGACCAGATCGCGCGCGGCCAGGCTCTGGAGACGCCGCAGGAAGAGGGGCTGGCGACCTACGCCCATCGGCTGACGAAAGACGACGGCGCGATCGACTGGAGCTGGCCTGCGCGTCGCGTTCACAACCTGGTGCGCGGCCTTCAACCCTGGCCGCACGCGTTCACCTTTCTGCACGGCAGGCGCCTCATCGTGCTGAGGACGACAGTCGAAGCGCCCGAGGTGGCCCGGGCCCTCGCCCCAACCGAGGTCTCGCCCGGCACGGTGACCGAAGCGGCGGGCGATCGCCTGATCGTCGCCACCGGCGGCGGTCTTCTGCGCATCCTTGAAATGCAGGTCGAGGGCAGGCGGCCGATGACCGCGCGCGACTTCCTGGCTGGCCATCGCCCGGCCGCGGGCGATCGCTTCACGGCCGCGCCATGATCGCGCCCGCGCGGCGCGCGGCCTACGACATCCTTTCCGCCATCTCTGCCGGAACCGCCGATCTGCCGACCGCGATCGCCGCCGCGCGCGACGCCCTCCACGACGATCGCGATCGCGCGCTGGCCGCCGACATCGCCGCGGGCGTGCAACGATGGCGGGCTGCTCTCGATCAGCTGATCGTGGCGTTCTCGAAGCGTCCGATCGATCGCCTCGATCCGGAGATCGTCGAGATTCTCCGTCTCAGCGCCTACCAGTTACTGCACCTGACGCGCGTCCCGGCGGCGGCAGTCGTACACGATGCCGTCGATCTGACGGGGCGGGCGGGCAAGCGCAGCGCCGGCGGGTTCGTGAACGCGATTCTGCGGACGATCTCACGCCGTCGCGCGTCGCTTCCGCTGCCGCCACGCCCAATCGATCCAACCGATCGCGACGCCGCGCTCGAATATCTCGGCGTCACGCTTTCGCATCCGCGCTGGCTCGCGGCCCGCTGGTACGATCGGCTCGGCTTCGAGGCCGCCGAAACCTGGATGCGCTTCAACAACTCGGCCGGCTCGGTGACCTTGCGCGCGAACCGCCTGCGGACGACACGCGAACAGCTCGCCCAACGGCTGGCGGCCGAGGACATCCAAGTCCACCCGACGGCCTTCGCACCCGACGGCATCGTAGTCGACCGGGGGCATCCGCTCCGGGGCCGACTGCACGAGGAAGGCTTGTTCGTCGTGCAGGACGAGGCATCGCAGCTCGTAGCGCTGCTCGCCGGCGACAGCCCGTTGCACCGGGTGCTCGACACCTGCGCATCGCCCGGCGGTAAGACGACGGCGCTGGCCGCGATGATGGGCGGAGGCGACCTCCTCATTGCCTGCGACCTGCGCGAACGCCGCCTCGATCTCCTCCGCCGCACTGTGGCCGTGAGCGGCGCCGGCAACGTCCGGATCGTGCGCGCCGATCTGCTCCAGCCGCTGCCGTTCCGCCCCATCTTCGACGCCGTGCTGGTGGATGCGCCATGCTCGGGCCTTGGCACGCTGCGCCGGGATCCGGACATCCGGTGGCGCCGGCGCGAGCAGGACCTGCCGGCACTCGCCGCCGCGGAGTTGACGATGCTCCGGCACGCCGCCGGGCGTGTGGCAGACCGGGGACGCCTGATTTACGCGACCTGCTCGAGTGAACCCGAAGAGAACGAAGCCGTGGTGGCGGCGTTTCTCGCCACGGCCCCTGAATTCGTGCCGGTTCCCGCCGGCCTGACCACGACCCGGCTCGCTGCGACCCTGGTCGACGATCGCGGCCATCTGCGCACACAGCCACACCGGCATGGTCTCGAAGCCTTCTTCGCTGCCGTATTCGAGCGACGCCAGCCCTGAGCTCTCGCCAGACACACCTCCACGTCGCGCCGGGCTTTCAGGTCCGACCGGGTGGCAGGGCTGAGGCCGTTGGCCATGGATGGGCCTCAGAGCGGTTGCCACGGACAAAATGCGATGCACGCTTAGAGCTCTCGCGAGAGCTGTAGTACGATCAACGCCTGCATGGCATTGGGAACGCGCGTCTGGAGCGCGGGAAAGCTGGTACTGCTCGCCGGCGCTCTGCTTGCCACCTACGTCCTGTTCGCGGCCGCATCGATGCGGATCGCCTTGCGCGCGCGCGAGGTACAGGTGCCCGACTTCACCAACCGCACCGCCAACGAAGCGACCGCAATGGCGGCGACCATCGGTCTGGGGATGAAGGTGGACCAGATCCGCCGTCCGGATCCCAAGATTGCCGCCGGCCGGGTCATCGCCCAGGAGCCCTCCGCGGGTTCGACGGCGCGGCGTCAGCGCAGCGTCAAGGTCTGGCTCAGCGCCGGTCAGCGCGCGGCGACGATGCCGCTGCTCATCGGAGAGACCGAACGCACCGCGCAACTGCGCCTCACCCAGGATGGGCTGACGCTGGCCGACCTCTCCGAAATTGAATCCCAGGACTTCGCCCCCGACATTGTCGTGGCGCAGACGCCGCCCGCCAAGAGCCCCGCCGGTCGGGTGGCGCTGCTGGTGAACCGCGGCGAACGCGGCGCCAGCTACGTGATGCCAGACCTGATTGGCGTCAACGGCGACCGCGCCGCCGATATCCTTCGCAATCGCGCCTTCCGGGTCGCCGTGGTTGGCTCGACCCCGTATCCCGGCGTCGCCGCCGGAGTGGTCATCCGGCAGAGCCCTCAGGCCGGATTCCAGATCGGTCCGGGCGAGCCGATCTCCCTCGAGGTCAGCCGGTGAGCGTACGCATCGCCCCGTCGATTCTGTCGGCCGATTTCGCGCGGCTCGCCGATGCGGTCGCGGCGGCCGAACGCGGCGGCGCGGATCTGATTCACGTCGACGTGATGGACGGCCACTTCGTCCCGAACATCACGATCGGCGTTCCGGTGGTCAAGTCGCTCAAGCGGATCGCGACCGTGCCGCTGGACGTCCACCTGATGATCGAGCATCCGGATCGCTACCTCGAGGCGTTTGCCGAGGCCGGCGCCGCCATGATCTCGGTACACGCCGAGGCGTTGCGACACGTGCATCGGACCGTGCACGCGATCAAGGCGCTGGGCGTCAAGGCCGGCGTCGCGATCAACCCGGGCACGCCGGTGGTGGCGCTGCGCGAGATGGCCGGCGATCTGGATTTCGCGTTGGTGATGTCGGTCAACCCCGGCTTCGGCGGGCAGACTTTCATCGCGCGGAGCGAGTCCAAAGTCCGTGAGGTGCGCGCGCTTCTCGACCAGGCCGGCAATCAGGCCCCGATCGAAATCGACGGCGGCATCGATCAGCGCAATGTTGCCCTGGTGGTGGCCGCCGGCGCCCGCATCATCGTGGCGGGTTCAGCCGTCTTCAACGCCGGCGACCCGGAGCGCGCCACCCGCGAGCTTAAGGCCGCCGCGCTGGGCGCCGTCGCCGCCGCCACCCGGTGACCTCCCCGGCCATTTCCCGGGTGCGCGTGCGCTACGCCGACACCGACAAGATGGGCGTCGTCTACTACGCGAACTACTTCGTGTGGTTCGAAGTCGGCCGCACCGATCTGCTGCGCGAGTCGGGCTGGAGTTACCGCGAGATGGAAGCCGAGGGGTTCGGATTGCCCGTGATCGAAGCGCATTGCGCCTATCGCGAATCGGCGAAGTACGACGACGACGTCGAGGTGCGGACCACCGGCGAGATGCTGTCGCCGGTGCGGGTGAAATTCAGCTATCAGATCGTGCGCGCGGCCGACGGTGCGACGCTCGCCACCGGCACGACGGTGCACGCGGCTCTCGATCGGCGCGGGCGGCCATGTCGCCTGCCCGAGCGCGTCCGGACGGTGCTGGCGTGAGGGCCTTCGTCACCGGCTGCGCCGGTTTCATCGGATCGACACTCGCCGAATATCTGCTGGCCGAAGGCGCCGATGTCGTCGGCGTCGACTGCTTCACCGACTACTATCCGCGGGCGATGAAGGAGCGGAATCTGAGCGGGGCGCTGGCGCATGCGCGTTTCCGCTTCATCGAGTCGACGCTTCAGGCGCTCGACCTGCCGGCCCACATGGGCGCCTGCACGCACGTGTTCCACCTGGCCGCGCAAGCCGGCGTTCGCAAGAGCTGGGGCCGCGACTTCGCGATCTACTCGACCAACAATATCGAGGCGACGCAGCGGCTCCTCGAGGCCGCCAGGGCGATGCCGTCGCTGGAACGGCTGGTCTACTCATCGAGCTCGTCGGTCTACGGCGACCGGGCGGCGATGCCGATGCGTGAGGACGCGCTGCCCGAGCCGGTCTCGCCCTACGGCGTGTCGAAGCTGGCCGCCGAGCAGCTCTGCTATCTCTATTTCGCCAACTTCGGCGTGCCGGCCGTTTCGCTGAGGTACTTCACCGTCTATGGACCCCGGCAGCGGCCCGACATGGCGTTTCACAAGTTTCTGCGCGCGACGATCTGCGACGAACCGATCACGCTCTATGGCGATGGTGACCAGACCCGCGATTTCACGTTTGTCGCCGATGCGGTGCACGCCAACCTGCTGGCCGCGATCCGGGGCGTTCCGGGGCGCGTGTACAATATTGGAGGCGGGTCGCGGGTCTCGGTCAACGAGGTGCTCGCCATGATCGAGCGCGTGGCTGGACGCCGGCCGCGCGTCAACGTCGATGCGGCGCAGAAAGGCGACATGCGGCATACCTTCGCCGACACGTCGCGGGCGCGCGCCGAGCTCGGCTATGCACCCACCATCGGCCTCGAGGCGGGTCTCGCGGCCGAGTATCACTGGCTGACTGGAATACTGTGAACAACACGCGACAAGGTTTCCGTCTCACTGCGGCGCTGCGGCTCGGTGCCGCGATTCTCGCGCTCGCCGCCGCGGCGGCGTGCGCCTCTTCCCCCCGCGGCACGGTTCCGGCCGGCACCGCCGAACCCGACAAGTTCCTGTTCGACAAGGGCACCGAGTCCCTCAACAACAAGAAGTGGCTGACCGCGCGCGAGTTCTTCAAGCAGGTGACCGAGACCTACACGGCCAGCCCCTATCGTCCCGACGCCAAACTGGGAATCGGCGACACCTATCTGGGCGAAAGTACCTCTGAAGCGCTGGTGCTCGCGATCAACGAATACACCGAGTTCCTGTCCTTCTATCCCACCAACCGTCGCGCCGACTACGCGCAGTTCAAGCTTGGCATGGCGCACTTCCGGCAGATGCGTCTGCCGCAACGCGATCAGACGGAAACCCGCGCCGCCCTGAAGGAGTTCGAGACGTTCGTTTCCCGCTATCCCAATAGCAGCCTGATGACCGAAGCGAAAGCGCGGTTGCGGGAGACCCAAGATCGGCTCAGCGAAGCCGACTATGAGGTGGGATATTTCTACTACCGCCAGAAGTGGTATCCGGGCGCCATCGATCGCTTCAAATCGATCCTCAAGGATGACCCGGGATTCACCTCACGCGACAGCGTCTATTTCTATCTCGCCGACTCACTGGTCAAGGTGAAAAAGGAAGCCGAAGCGCTGCCCTACCTCGAACGGCTGGTGCAGGAGTTCGAGAAGAGCGAGCATCTGGCCACGGCGCAGAAGCTGATCACCGAGCTCAAGGCCCAGGTGCTGAGCAAGCCGAGCCCTTAGCCGACTTTTCGGGTCTTCTCGGGCAGACGGAAATCGGCCACGCGCGGGCTGATGATGGTGTTGAAGCGGCGGAAGTAGTCGGCGCCGGACACCAGCGCGGTGATCATCACCACCCAGAGCGCGCCCTGTCCGAGCCAGTAGAACGGCCAGTTCTGACCGTGGGCGAGAATCAGCGCGAGGATGGCCACCACCTGCGCCACCATCTTGATCTTGCCGAGCGGCGACGCCGGCATCGGCACCCCTCTCGCGTAGGCGAGGCTGCGCAGCGTGGTGACGGCGAACTCGCGGCCGATGATCACCGCCACGATCCACGACTGCACAAGATCGAGCTGCACCAGAGAGATCAGCGCCGCCGACGTGAGCAGCTTGTCGGCGAGCGGATCGATCACCTGCCCGAGCGGCGTGATCTGCTTGCGCCGCCGTGCGAGATAGCCATCGGCCCAATCGGTGAGCGAGGCCAGCGCGAAGATCATCGCGCCGACGACGTCTTTCGGCAGGCCGAGAATGAGCGGTCCCTTGACTTTGGTCAGCAGCACCACCACGAGCAGCGGCACGAGGAAGATGCGAGTGACCGTCAGCGAGTTCGGGAGGTTCATCAGCGGCCCGTCTGCACATGATAACATCGGTGGTTGTCATGAAGGCGATCCTGCTCGCCGGCGGTAAGGGCACGCGTCTGCGCCCGCTGACGGTTCACACCCCCAAACCGATCGTCCCGATCTTCGACCGCCCGTTTCTCAACTACCAGCTCGATCTGCTCAAGCAGGTGCCTGAGATCGACGAGGTGATCCTCAGCCTCAACTACCAGCCGCGCCGCATCGAAGAAGTGTTCGGCGATGGCGGCGAGTCGGGCCTCGCCATCCGCTACGTGGTGGAACCGGCGCCGCTCGGCACCGGCGGCGCGATACGCTTCGCGTCCGAAACCATGCGCGACTCGGTGGTGGTCTTCAACGGCGACGTGCTCACGCAGCTCGATCTGGCGGCGGTCATTGCGCTGCATCGCGAGCGCCGGGCGCGCGCCACCATCGTCCTGACGCCGGTCGACAATCCGACCGCCTACGGTCTGGTCGAGACCGACGGCCAGAACAACGTCACCCGCTTCCTCGAGAAGCCGAGCGCCGACGAGATCACCTGCGACACCATCAACGCCGGGATCTACGTGCTCGAGCCCGACACCTTCGATCGCATCCCCAGGGACACGCCGTGGTCGATCGAGCGAAGCTTCTTCCCGTCGCTGATCGAGCGCCGCGAATCGTTCGTGGCCTATGTCTATCGCGGCTACTGGATCGACATCGGCACGCCGGACAAGTACATGCAGGTCCATCGCGACATCATGGACCGCCGCTATGTCGGCCACCGCGCCATGCCGTTCGCGGCCACGCCCGACGCCACCTGGGTGTCGCCGGAGGCGCGGGTCGAGGCGGGCGCGACCGTCGAAGGCCCATGCTTCATCGACCAAGGGGCGGTGGTGAAAAGCGGCGCGCACATCGGCCCCTACAGCGTGGTGGGCCGGCAGTGCCACATCGAAGAGCACGCGGTGCTCGATAACGCCATCGTCTGGGCCAACTGCCGTATCAGTCAGGAGTCGGTGGTGCGCCGTTCCATTCTCGGCCGCCACTGCCACATCGGCCGCAACGCGGTCGTCGAAGACGGCGTGGTGCTCGGCGACAAGTCGGTGGTCACCGACTACAGCCGCCTCTAGTTGAGCCCGCCATGCATCTGGACCCCGATATCTTCAAAGCCTACGACGTTCGTGGCGTATATCCCGGCGAGATCGACGAGACTGCGGCGCGGGCGATTGGCGGGGCCTTTGTCGCCTACCTGGGCGCGACGCGGATCGCTGTCAGCCGCGACATGCGACTGTCGTCACCGGCGCTCGCCGCGGCCTTCATCGACGGCGCCACCGCACAGGGTTGCGACGTCGTCGACTACGGGATGATGGCGACCGACATGCTCTATTTCGCGGTCGCGCGCGAGGCGCACGAGGGCGGCGTCCAGATCACGGCGTCGCACAATCCGAAGCAGTACAACGGCATGAAGATGGTGCGCCAGGACGCGTGGCCGCTCAGCGGCGACGAAGGGCTGGCGGAAATCCGCCAGATGATCCTCGACGACCGGGTGCCGCCGCCGGCGGAACGCCGTGGAACAGTGATCACCAGAAATGTGCTCGACGCCTATGTCGATCACGTGATGTCGTTCATCGACCCGTCAGTGATCAAGCCGTTCACTGTCGTCCTCGATGCCGGCAGTGGCATGGGCGGCCTGGTGGCGCCCAAGCTGTTCGAGCGCCTGCCCTGCCGAACCACCCGCCTGTGCTTCGAGATCGACGGGCGCTTTCCCACTCACGAGGCGAACCCGCTCATCCTCGAGAACCGCACCGACATCGTCGAGCGCGTGATCGCGGAGAAGGCCGACATCGGCATCGCCTGGGATGGCGACGCCGACCGCTGCTTCTTCATCGACGGCACCGGCGCCTTCGTGTCCGGCGACTTCGTGACCGCGCTGCTGGCCGAGGCGTTCCTGCTGAAGCATCCGGGCGCGACGGTGATCTACGATCTGCGCGCCAGCCATGCGGTCAGGGACACTGCCGCCCGCCTCGGCGGCAGCTCGCTGATGAACCGAGTGGGACATGCCTTCTTCAAGCGGCGGATGCGGGAGACCAACGGTATCTTCGGCGGCGAGGTGACCGGGCACTACTACTTCCGCGACAACTTCTACGCCGACAACGGCTTCATCCCGGCATTGCTGATGCTCGAACTGATGTCCAAGAAGGGACAGAGCCTGCACGAGCTGCTGCAGCCGCTCGCCAGCACCTACTTCATCTCCGGCGAGATCAACACGAAGCTGGCGAGCATGAACGAGGTGCCGCCGAAGCTGGTCGCGATCGGCGCCCGGTACGCCGACGGCCAGCAATACGAGCTGGACGGCCTCTCGGTCGAGTACCCCGACTGGCACTTCAACGTGCGGCCGTCGAATACCGAGCCGCTGCTCCGGCTCAACCTCGAAGCGACGACGGCGGAGAAGATGGCGGAAAAGCGGGACGAGGTGCTGGCGCTGATTCGCGCATGATATATTCCGTCTCGGTCGTGAACGCGACGCGTCTGCCGCACCTTCATCGTCGTCTGCGGGCTTAGTACAATGGTAGTACAGAGGCTTCCCAAGCCTCGGACACGGGTTCGATCCCCGTAGCCCGCTCCACTAAACACCTGCTAGTCAATTATTTCCCGCCTCCACCGATCGCGTGTCCAGAATATCTCCAGAATTTTTCGCGAATCCGGCACCAATCGGCCGTCCGTCCAACAGCCGAATCGCGTCCTCGGTCGCTGCCGGACTCAGGTGCATGTAGCGTTGCGTCGTCGACAGATCGGCGTGGCCGGCGAGCTCCTGAATGGCCCGCGCCGGGGCACCACGCATCGCCAGGTGCGAACAGAACGTGTGCCGAAGGATGTGCACCCCCTGCTCGGCCAATCCCGCCACACGCTGTGCGCCGCGGATTGCCTTGATCACGCGATCGCGCGTGAGCGGCGATCCATCCGGCAGGCTCAAAAGGCGAGCCGATCGCAGATGGCGCGCCGCCTTCAGGGCTGCCGTGAGCCGCTGCGTCATCGGCAGCTGACGCAACCGCCCGCCCTTTGGTACGGTCACGTGTCCCAGCCAATCGGATCGCTGCACGGTGAGCCGCCGGGACGGCAGATCGACATCGCACCACTCCAGCGCGACGATTTCCCCGAGCCGCAGCCCCGCGTCACCGCCCAACAACACCATCAGGTAGGTCTCCACACCGCGCTTCCTGGCCACCGTCAACAGCCGCTCGTACTGATCAAAGTCGTGGAACCCCATCGTCTTTTTCGGATTGGGCAGCAACTTGATCGCGCACGGCAACCGCTCAAGCTCGCCCCATTCCACGGCCTTCTTCAACAGCGTGCTCAAGACCGTCAGCACGTTGTTCACCGTCTTCGGCGCGCGATGCGCCAAAGCGAGCTTCATACGCTGCACCTGCTCGTTCGTGATCGCGTCGAGGCGTCGAGCACCGAGCGTTGGAATCAGATGCCACTTCAGGATTGATTCCGTCGCTGCAATGCCACTCGGTTTGTGACGGTTCGCCCGTGCGTGGCCGTCGACGAATCTCGGCGCGAATGTTTCAAGTGTGGGCACCTCCCTCTTTGGTGCGGGTGGGCCGTGCTGCAGCAAATACCGCTCACGATCCTGCGCCCATCGCTGAGCCGCCGACTTCGAGAAATGTGACGCCCGTTTCCGTTCTCGATGTTGCGACCCGTCCGGAAGCCGAAAGGTGATGTCCACCTCCCAGCCTCCAGCTCGGTACGGTCGTAGTGTGACGCTCATCGCCCATTACTCCTCGAGCGATGGCGCGCGCTTCTGGTGAAGCCAGTCTAGCAGGTCGGCGCTGCGGACCAGCACACGGCGTCGGATGCGGACGACACCAGGCAGATGGCGCCGGGCGATCATCGCGTAGATCGCACGCCGGCTCGTGCGCGGCAGGTCGGCGGCTTCGTCGATGGTCAACAGTATCGGCAGATGGGTCGCCAATCGCGTCTCGTGCGATGTGGGCGGTTCGGCACTTGGCAACGTTCTCATCACGCGCCCTCCGCGTACGTTCGCCGGCAAACAGCCGACGGAGTTGTTCAGTGGGATTCGCGCATGAACGCGTCGGCCTTCAGGCAGCGCGCGTCAACCGATTACTGCGCGTGATGAGGGACTGTGCCGACATCAGGATGCGGAAGATGTGTTCCGCCGGGCCGGTGCCAGAGTGCCTGCGACCGGTGCTGCATCACGCCGCGCAACGCACAGCGTTGCACGCGATGCAGCCAATGTTGTGAATCGGGTTGCCGGCGGGTCGAGGCTCGTGGAGCGTCGACCCGCAGCGCTCCACGTCGGGCGACGTGAAGGGGTGCCGTGTGGCACGAACGTGATGACTTCAAAATACGCCTCGTCGCGAGTGCTGTCAATGCTCAATTGGTGTCGCGGCGCCGGCCAACGCGCAACTGCCGCTTCCGAGTGCGCGCAGGCCACGTCAACGCCCGCAGGCCGCGCGGAACGCGCGGTCGAAGCGCAGCCCTGGTCGCGGAGAGCGTTGACGTGGCCGAGCACAGCGGAACACTCGATGGCGCGATGGACGGCGGTCTGTCTGCAGGTTCTGAAGGCGGCCTGCGCACCGCGCTGCAAGCCGTGCACATGCCTCGAGTGAACCCAGACGAGATGTGTCGCCAGAACCCGCGTGTGAACCACTCGGCATCGCAGCTGGCATGCGCGCAAGTTCGAGTGGCTGATCGCCGTGACGGTGGACACGCCCGCGCCGTCATCGGCAACGGTGTCGGCGACGGGCAAGAGATGGCGTGAACGACCCACCGATCGCGCACTGGGGCACGCTGCGCGTGCGCGGCATGGGGTCGTTCACGCCATCTCTTGTGCTGTACTCCCGCCGTTGCTCACCTTGGTCGGGCGGCACAGACCGCCGCCCTGACCAGACGCGGCACGGCACCCGTCGCGCGGTCGGGCAATGGCTTACGGCTGGATCGTCGGCGGATGTCGAGGGCTCGCCTGACGCGCGAACGTTCGGGATCGCCTCCGACCAGAGGGGACGACCTGATTGCACGAGGTCGTCCCCTGGTCTGTCTCGACGGTTGCGCCCTACGCCACGCCAACCAGGGAGGAGAGATGCAAGTATTGTCGTGAGAGCGGGAGGAATTCGAAGCGGCCCTCGCGTCGTTCAAGTTTGTCTTTCAGCACACTGGACGACGTGGCGTAAATGAGGCCGTCGCCTTGGTGCTCCCACGCGTGAGACAGCGCCCGAAACCGTGGCGCGCGATATAAGAGCGCCGCCGTCCGGAAGCGTTGATCCTCGGCCGGCGCGCGGTCACGGGGGCTCTTCTGACGCTCACGGAAATACCAGAGGAGCTCGGGCTGCGCTTCATAGTTGATGGGCGTCGCGACTACTTCGCGGGCCGCATAACCGAATCGCGGAATCCCGCGCGCAAACGGCTGCGGAACGAGCACCCGAATGGTCCATCGGTGCAGGCTTCGCAGCAGCTCCGCGTGCCGCAACAGGAACACCCGGAAGTCCATCGGGTCAGGACGCGTGACCAGGTAGAGGAACCGATGGTCGCGGCCGTCACGCTGGATGCCCACCGGCATCTTATCGGGAAACAGGCGCACCGCCTGACGGGTCCCTTCGCCGAACGTGAGCCGTGGATAATCCTTCAAGGCAAGGTCCTTCCCAAGCGCGCGAATGAAGTACGACCGCTTATCGAATTCCGTCGCTAACCAAGTGAACGCGGCGTCGTCGAGCACGGCGTCGAGGACCATCAACCGCTCGATCATGCGACCCGTGGACATCGGCTTCCGGTGCCGGTTGTCCATCTGGCCAATGGCCGCGTAGAGCGGCTTGTGGTGGACGTGGAAGAGGCGGCCCCGGTGCAACGGCCCGACCGCAATCGCCTTCGCCATCCCACGTGTCGTGAGTCGCTCGAGGAAGTCGTGGGTCTTCTGGCCGTGGACGATGCCCGCGAACGCGCAGTACTGCCGCTCCACGAAGACGCCGCTGTGAAGCATCACCGTGACCAGGAAGCGGCTGGCGCTCCGTGAACCCGAACGCGGCGATCGCCTGCGTGCGGTCGACCGTGAGATCGTCGATGTCCCAGCATTGCGGCGCAATCGGCAGCGTCATAGATACGATGAAGCGGCTGGCTCTTGCAGCGAGGTAGTACCGTTTCCCTCGCAGCAAAGAGGGGCTTCATCCCTCAGATTTGGAGGCCAGCCATGGACTACGCAGCGATCGATCTGCATAAGACCGCCAGCCAGATTCGAATCCTTTCGAACGGCGCGATTGTCGACTGCCGGATTCCCACCACGAGAGATCGTCTCCGCACGACATTCGAAGGTCGCGATCGGATGAAGATCCTGCTGGAGGCGGCGACCGAGAGCGAGTGGGTGGCGCAGCTGCTCGAGACGCTTGGCCACGACGTGGTGGTGGCCGATCCGAACTACACGCCGATGTACGGCGAACGGTCGCGCCGTGTGAAAACCGATCGGCGGGACGTCGCCGCACTGGCCGACGCGTGTCGGTTGGGGGTGTATCGGCCCATCCATCGGCGGTCGCCGGCCCACGGGGCCGTGCAGTGGCAGTTGAAGGTGCGCGAGCAGCTGGTGCGGGCACGCACTCGCTCGATCGTGCTGATTCGATCCCTGGCGCGGATGGGCGGCGTGCATATTCCCCTGGCTGGACATGCGCAGACGTTCGCCAAGCGGCTGACGGCCACCGAACTGCCTTCGGCCGTGCAACAAGCGATTGCGCCATTGACATCGCTGATCACCGAACTGAATGGGCACATCGCGACGACGGACGCCTACTTCAAGACGACCGCCGCCGCCGACCCGCAGATGCGTCGCTTGATGTCGATGCCCGGTGTCGGGCCCATCACGGCCGCTGCCTTGGTCGCGGCGATCGATGACGTCACTGCGTTCCGCGGGCCGGGCCCGATCGCCAGTTATCTCGGCCTCGTGCCCCGCGAATACAGCTCGGGTGAGCAGCTCCGCCGGGGCCGCATCCTCCCGTCGGCGCACCCGATGGTGCAGGCGCTGCTCGTCGAAGCCGCCTGGCGCATCTGGCGGTCGGCCAATCCCGAGACTCGTGCGCTGCGCGAGTGGGCGCAGGCCATCGGGAAACGCCGCGGCAAACGGGTGGCGGCGGTTGCGCTGGCGCGACGATTGGCCCGGATTCTCTACGCCATGTGGCGTGACCAAACGGATTACGCAGCGGTGCGGAGTCAATCGCGGCCAGTCGTGGCATAAGTCGCAGCGGTGCGGTTTCAGCCGGGTCGTCAAGCTGGGGACGCGAGCGCGTGAGGAGTTCTGGCCGCACGTGAGAGCCGGATCACAGAGAGCGCCGCGTCCCCCGATCGCATCGTCCAGTGCGCCGGCGACCGTGATCGCCACTTGAGAGCGCGAATAGAAGGATGAACCACCTCGCTGAACTATCAGCGACGGAGTGATCTTGGGAGCCCCGGCGCGTCGACAGGCGTTCGCGCGCACCCCCCTGGCTGGTTGAGGGGGCTGTGCGCGCTCACTGGAGGTGTGCCAGGAGGAGGAGAGAAGAGAGCCAGTTCTCTCGACCGTATGAATAACTTGACAGGCCGCTTCATAGAAGGAACTCCTCGGCGAGGCCGCCCAACCGTCCGCCACCGCGGTTGCCACGGCTCGCGTAGCAACTGAACCCGCACTGGGCGCGGGACGCCGCGTGCGCGCCCCGGTAGTGCTCCGTGACCACTTCGATGTCCCGGTGCTGATGGCGGCCGTCGAGCTCATACTCGATGCGGACGTCGGGAAAGTGCACACGCTCATCGAAGTACGGCAGGTCGTGTTCGCGCGCCCATCGTTCGATCTCGCGCGCATCCCGATCCGGCCGACCATCGCTGTCCGCGCGTTCGCGATTGCGCGCCTGCAGGAACGCCTGGTACTCGCGTTTGAGCTCGCGCTCCATGACGACGTCCCGCACGTCCGCGCCGCGTTCGCGGAGCTCGCTGGTCGCCTGCCGATAGGCGTCGTAGACGCTCGCGTCATGGGTCAGCTCGCGGCGGTTGACGCGGTCGCCATATCGGTCGCCGCGGTCGTCGTCCCGGTCACGCCGATGCATCTCCAGGAGCTCGCGGCCGCGGTCCGTCAGCACGACCCCGCGGTCACGCTCGTCGAGCGGGATGGTCGCCACCAGCCCTTCGTGGCGCAGATGGTCGAGGCTGTCGGATCGTGGGTCGAGCAGGTCCTCGCGCAGGTCACTGTCCGGCACGACGCGAAACGCGCCCACCGTGGCGAGGCTGCGACTGTCGTCGCCGTTCAGCTCGTAGGTGTGTTCACGATCCCAGACGACTTCCCGCTCCAAGCCGCGCGGCAAATCGAGACCGTCCAGCAGGACGTCGCGCGGGTCTTCAGGAACGCGGTCGCGTGTGTCCCACCCGTGATCACGCTCCAGCTCATGCTCGTAACGGTTGCCGCGCTCCCGCGGGTCGTTGCGGGCGGCCGCTGAACGCCCGTCGTCTTCGTCGCGATCGCGCCGATCGTCATCGTACCGGTCACGTGGATCGTCGCCCCACCTCGGATCGAGGCTGCCAGACATACATCCTCCCTCCGCTCGAATGCGGTGTCGACGGGTGCTGTTGGGTGACTCCGGCGGATGTACGCGGGAGAAGTCGCTGGCGAGGAACGCTGACGGTGAATCGAGCGTCCGATCGGACAGAATTGACGTCGCGTCGGAGCCGTGTCGGCGTCCAGCGCGGGTCAGGTCACGTCAATCGACGTGAGAATGGATGAAACCTTCGACGATTAGTAATAACGCTCTTCAGGGCGTCAGTGCAAGCGCGAATCGCGACACGCCTGCGTCTCAGCAATTTCGACGGCGCGCGGTGATGATGGGTGAGGATGTTCCCCTGATCGTCGCGGGGAATCGCGATGCACGTAGGGATGCTGACGATCTGACAGAACCAGCGAGAGCGACCGAGAGCAGCGGACCGTTGATTGAGTGTCCGCGCGATGCGTACGGACGCACACATTCACATCGTGCAAAGTCCGTTCGCTGAAGCGAAGCCGCTACTTGAACCCGTGGTCGCGCGCAAACACGATCGCCTGGGCCCGCGACCATACACCCAGTTTGTCGAAGACGTTCGACGCATGATTACGAACGGTCTTTTCGCTGATCGCCAGACGCTCGGCGATGTCGGTGTTACTCAACCCCTCGGCCATGAGGGTCAGGACCTGACGCTCGCGTGCCGACAACGCCGCGAATGCCTGGCCACCCGCCAGTTCCTCGACCTGCAGAAACGCGAGCACCGCGTCTTGAAACCGCTGCCAGGCCGGCTCATGCTCGAGCAGCACGTGATTGCGCGAGTCGAGTTCGACAAACTCGGCTCCGGCAATGCCACTCGCGATAAGGCGACCCTCGGCGACCGATATCACTTCGTCATTGCGGGCATGGAGGACCAGCGTTGGTGTGCGCACCTCACCGAGCAGTCCCGACACATCGACGCGGCCCCGGGCTTCCCACAAGCGGAAGGCGATCTCGCCAGTCGTCGTCTTCAGACATAGATCGTTGAACCATTGCAGCTGTTCGGGGCTGCCGCCAGGAATGAAACGCGACGTAAAGAGCTGGCGCGTCGTCGGGTTGTCTCTTCCCCAGCCCACGTGGAGAAGATCGAGCATCGCCTGGTAGGACCGCCGGCTCTTCTCCGACCCCCGAACCAGCCAACCGCGTGCGTAGCCTCCGTACAAGATCAGCCGGGCCACGCGATCCGGATGGCGTATCGCGTACTGGATGCAGGTCGCCGCGCCCTGCGAGATGCCAAGCAGCGTGACCGGTCCAGACGGTTGCGCCGCGTTAATCACCGCTTCGAGATCTCCTGACCATTGGTCGAGGGAGAGCGCGCCCGCCTTCCACTCGCTCATGCCGCATCCCCGGTCGTCGTAACGGATGAACCGGCAATGCGTGGAAAAGAACCGGATCCAGTGTTGCCAGACCGGGCTTTCCCACTCGTATTCGAGATGCGTGAGCCAGTTCGCGGCTTTGACGATGACGGGACCGGCGCCCGATTCCGCCCACGCGAGGCGCGTTTCGTCCGGCGTCTGGACGTAACGGATCCGCTGCCGAGGCGCTGTCGGGCTTGTCATGTGGCTGCCTGGGACATTTGTCTCACACTCGCGCGCCGTGATGCTAGTCGAGTTGGTCGAGTTGGGACAAAGCACCCATGGCTTCGACGTCCTCAGCGAGGCATTCTTCGCACCACACAGGAGGGAATGCCGTGTTGAAACGTCTGCTGTTCTTCGTCTACGGCGTCGCGTCGTATCTGATCTTCCTCATGACGTTTTTGTACGCCATCGCCTTCGTGGGCGGTTTCGCCGTGCCCCGACGTCTCGATGGCCCTCTCGACACCTCGATCGGTCTCGCGCTTGCCATCGATTGCGCGCTCCTTACCGTGTTCGCCGTCCAACATAGCGTCATGGCTAGGCGCTGGTTCAAGGAACGGTGGATACAGATCGTACCGTGGGCGATCGAGCGCTCGACGTACGTGCTGTGCGCCAGCCTGGCGCTACTCCTGCTGTTCTGGCAGTGGCGTCCGATCGGCCTCCAGATCTGGTCGGTCGAGAACGGCGCCGCTCGCGTGGCACTCTGGACGCTCTTTGCCGCGGGCTGGACGACGGTCCTGACCGTCACCTTCCTCATCAACCATTTCGACCTGTTCGGCTTGCGGCAGGTGTGGCTGCCGCTGATCGGCAAGCCGTACTCGCGAGTGTCCTTCCGGACACCGCTGCCCTACCGATTCGTCAGGCATCCGTTGTACTTCGGGTTTCTCCTCGCGTTCTGGATGACGCCGACGATGACGCTCGCGCATCTCGTGTTTGCGGTCGCGACCGCCGCGTACATCGTTCTCGCGATTCAGTTCGAGGAACGCGATCTCGTCGCGGAACACGGCGCCCGCTACGAAGAGTACCCGACGCGCAGTGCCGATGCTGTTGCCGGGGTCTCGGAGGCTGCGGGTAGCACGACCGGATGGCGGCGAGCGGCCCGGCGCGGCGCGGGACCTGGCGCGCAGAGTGACGTAATGCGCGCGCTACGACGGACGACCAATCCTACAGGAGGGTTTTGACCATGAGACTGGGACGATTCGCAACACGGCTCGGAGGTTCATTGATCGGCGCGCTCGCGCTGGCGGCGCTCGCATCCTCGCACGCTCTGGCGCAGGACCACGCGATGCACGCCGCGAGCGACTCACAGCACGAACAGACGGCGGACGAGCACAAGCAGTGGAACGCCCTCGTCAGAATCGTACGGGACGCCACCGACCGCTTCCACGACGTCGCGGTCGCGCAGGGCGAGGGCTACTCGCTGTTGTTCGGCTGCGTCAGCGGGCCAGACGTCGGGGCCATGGGGATGCACTTCGTCAACCTGCCGCTCGTCGGCGACGATGTGTTGGATCCGGCGCGGCCCGAGATCGTGATTTACGAGCCGATGCCTGACGGACGGCTGAAGCTGATCGGCGCCGACTTCCTCGTGCTGAAGTCTGTGTGGGATGCGAACCACCCGGCCCCGCCGCAGCTGATGGGACAACTGCTCCACCTGTTCGACGCGCCGAACCGCTTTGGGCTTCCGGCCTTCTATACGCTGCACGTGTGGGCGTGGAAGGAGAACCCCAACGGCGCGTTCGTGAACTGGCACCCGCAGGTTCGGTGCGATGGGTTCAGCGGAGAGGATTCCGGAGTCCCGCCCGACCCCGGTCCGAATGTGGTCAGCCGGTTCCTCTCGAAGGGCGGATCGTCGCGGAAGGAGTAAGCGGAAAACAGAATGGCCGGTCCGTTGCGGATCGGCCGTTCGTCACAACGCCGCGACCGGTTCACGGGAGGCGACGTGAGGCCTTGGGGTACGGCGTGTCGTCCGGCGAGTACCGGCGCTTCAGCGTCTTCACGAAGAAGAAGCGCAGGGCCACCACGTGGAGACGAACCGTGCGCGGCGTCAGCTTCCGCTCGCGCAGCAGGTAGGCTTGGTACGTGCGCAGATGGGTGAGCGTCAGACGATCAGGGGACCGGTGGAAGTACCGCGCGAACTGCTCGACCGCGCGGAGGTAGGAATCGATCGTGGTCGTCGCGTAATTACGCCGCTGGAGTTCGTCCAGCATTGTCTGGCGGAGATAGGTCACAGGAGCCTCCTTGTGACCCACACGCTACCCGGTCGGCCGGGCGCGCCTCACGCGCAGCGTCCGCCGCGCCAGCGGCTTCGTCCAAACGGCGTAGTGGCGACCGACCCTCCCGCGGCGGGTCACAGGTGCGTCTGTTTGCCGGCACGCGGTTCGTGACGCGGCAAGCGTATCGTGTTTCAGAGTTGAGGCGCACAGCAGACGTTCGTCGGCGCTTCACGATGATCGTTGGGTCGGCAGTGTGCGCATTCGCACTGGTCTTTCTGTGGCATTTGCTTGAGCTCGTCCTCATGGGTGCTCGCCGTGTCTGAGCCATTGTGCCCTGCGCGGCGATGCCGATCAGAGCGTCTTCAGAAGACGGTCGTAATCGGCATGGCTGCCGATCCAGAACCATGTGACCCCATCTTCCTCAAGCAGCCCGACGGCTCGGTATCCAAGGGTGACGCGCACCGAGTAGATCCGTTCACTGGCGTGGATCTTCTTGAACTGCAGGCTCGGATGGCTTGGGTTCTCTCGAAAGAGCTGATACGCCTTTCGCGCGGCCTCGCGGACGGGTTCGGGAAGTTCGCGGTACGCGACCCAGAAGCGCGGGGTGCCGCGCGAATTCACAGGGTGTCGGGATCGATGTCCGTCGTACGGCCGGCGGTTTGGTCAGCCCGCGCCTCGGCGGCGAGCTTGCTCAGCGCATCTTGCGAGGCTACGAACTTTCGCGCCCACTGCTCGTCGTCCACGAGTTCATCCAGCAGCCACCGGCCGACTCGGTCCTGCTCGTCCGGTGGAAGAGCCGCGAGTCTTGCGATCGCGGCATCCAGTGTGCGGGTCATGACCGCCAGTATACCGGATGCTCGACGGGGAACGCGCCGAGCGGCGGCAGGCCAACAGTGGTGAGCGTGTCGGGGTTAGAACGCCGACGGCGAAGTCGGCGTCGTGACCAACGGACAGCGACGGTCAAGCAAGCGAAACGCGGTTGATGATGAAACCGAACGTGTCCAGAATGTCTCCAGAACGTGGGGAGATTTCCGGAGAACGTGGTGCACTCACGTGAACTGCCGCAACGTCGCAAATCGTTGAGGATCAAACTCTTATCGCCAGAAGTCGCGCGCCATCACCAATTAGAAAACACGCATTAACAGAGTTCGATCCCCGTAGCCCGCTCCACTAACCGCTTACCTGACAACAACTTCATAAAGTAATTGTTGTACAGGCGGCGCGATTCTGTCATAACGGGGCGTGCGAGAGTCCTCGGCGATCGCGCGCCTTCGGCGCAAGTATCGGGTCGTGGCGCCGGAATTGGATGAGCGGCGCCGGCGGCAATGGGCGGCCGCGGAGGCACGCGAGATCGGATATCGCGGCGTGAGTCTGGTGGCTCGGCGCCGGATGGCGCGATTGCCATCATGCTTGCGCACGTGGGACATCCGGCACGACGTTGAGGGCGCCGAGCGAATCCGTCGAGCAGGCGAAGGCCGGCGGCCGCTGACGACGAGCGACCCGGCCTTGCTCACTGCGCTGGTGGCGCTCATCGAGCGACGACGCGTGGCGACCCGGAATCGCCGTTGCGCTGGACCTGTAAGAGCACGACTCAGCTGGCCGACGCACTCACCCAGCAACGCCATCCCGTGAGCCCGCGGACCGTCGCCACTCTGCTCAAGGGCGCGGGGTACAGTCTGCAAGCCAACCGGAAGACGCGGGAAGGGACCGCGCATCCTGATCGCGACGCCCAGTTTCGGTATCTCACGGGTCTGATCACCCAGGGCCATCAACACGGGCTGCCCACCATCTCGGTCGATACGAAGAAGAAGGAACTAGTCGGCGACTTCAAGAACGGCGGGCGCGAATGGCGCCCCCACGGGCAGCCTATTCCGGTCCGCGTCCATGACTTTCTCGACCCCGAACTCGGCAAAGCGATCCCTATGGCGTCTACGATCTCGCCAACAACGAGGGCTGGGTCAGCGTCGGCATCGACCATGACACGGCGGAATTTGCCGTCAATGCGATTCCGCTGTGGTGGACCCGCATGGGCCGGCATCGCATCCGCGTGCCCGCACGCTGTTATCGCCGCTGACGGCGGGGGCAGCAACGGACCGCGGTCGCGTCTCTGGAAGTGGGCCCTCCAGCGCCTGGCCGACGATTTCGACTTGACGCTCTCGGTCTGTCATCTGCCGCCCGGCACCAGCAAGTGGAACAAGATTGAACATCGCCTCTTCAGTTTCATCTCGCAGAACTGGCGCGGGAAACCGCTGGTCAGTCACCAAGTGATTGTCAATCTGATCGCCGCCACGACCACCCGGACCGGCTTACGCGTGAAAGCCGCGCTCGACACGCGCCGCTACCAGACCGCCCGTCAGATCCCCGACGAGGTGTTCGCGCGACTGCGGATCAGGCCGCACGCCTTTCATGGCGACTGGAATTACACCATCGCGCCGCGCCACTGACCTGTAGTACTTGTTGTTGCGCGCGCCCTAACCACCTGTTTCGTGTTGCGACCCGATGATCGCTCTCTGACCATCCTGCGAGAAACCCGGCCTGGTCACCGATATCGTGTGCATGCCATGTCGCCACGGAATGCCGACATCCTTGATACGTGCCGCTTCTCGGTTGCGCTCACTCAACGAATCCACGAGTTCATCGGACACGTCTACCTGACGGGCCTGCACGTCTCTCACGTCCACCACGAGTTCCTGCGCGAAATCCGGCCGAGTCCTGTCCCAAAGGCCCGCGCCCGGAGTCTGCCGCCGATTCGTTCATCGCGGAGCTACTTTCGCGGAGGCAGCATGGCGCGGAATAAACCGCGGCGGGTCGTCGCGGCGGACGGCCTCACCTACACCCAGGTGATCACGTTCTCGTCCGACCAGTCGATCACGCCGGACATGTGCGCGCGTCCTCAACGCGGGCGTCCGTTGCTGGGACACCTCCAGCACGCTGTTGAAGAAAGCGGTGGAATGGGGCGAGCTCGACAAGCTGCCGTGCGCCGTGAGGTTGTTACCCAATCCGAAGAAGACGATGGGGTTTCACGACTTTGAGGAGTACGAGCGGTTGTTGACGGTGGCCCAGAAGCGAAGCCCCGAGGCGTGTCTGATGGTGTTGTTGGGCGGGGAAGCGGGACTTCGGCTTGGGGAAATCGTGGCGCTCGAATGGGGCGATGTTGATCTGCACGCCCGTCGGCTCACCGTGCAACGGTCCGACTGGTGCGGTCATGTGACGGTACCGAAAAGGGGGCGGTCTCGTCGCCTTCCCATGACGGAGCGGCTAACGAGTGCGCTCAAGGCGGCCCGGCATCTGCGATCGGCGCGGGTCTTGTGTTTGCCAGATGGAACACCCATCACGCGAGATCGGGTGATCAAGGCGATTCGTGGCTCGCAGCGCGTGGCGGGTTTGCCCCATGCGGGCGTACACGTGTTGCCACACCTTCTGCTCGCACCTTGCGATGAAGGGCGCGCCGGCTCGCGCGATCCAGGAGCTGGCTGGGCACGCGGATCTATCGACGACACAGCGTTACATGCAGGTGAGCCCGGCGGCGACCGAAGACGCGATTCGCTTGCTCGACGGGCGACGCGTCGACCTCAACGTCGTGCCGAACGTGGCAACATGATGGCAACGGATCGGCGAGCTTATGAAGTTGTTGTCAGGTAAGCGGTTAGGGCGCGCGCAACAACAAGTACTACAGGTCAGTGGCGCGGCGCGATGGTGTAATTCCAGTCGCCATGAAAGGCGTGCGGCCTGATCCGCAGTCGCGCGAACACCTCGTCGGGGATCTGACGGGCGGTCTGGTAGCGGCGCGTGTCGAGCGCGGCTTTCACGCGTAAGCCGGTCCGGGTGGACGTGGCGGCGATCAGATTGACAATCACTTGGTGACTGACCAGCGGTTTCCCGCGCCAGTTCTGCGAGATGAAACTGAAGAGGCGATGTTCAATCTTGTTCCACTTGCTGGTGCCGGGCGGCAGATGACAGACCGAGAGCGTCAAGTCGAAATCGTCGGCCAGGCGCTGGAGGGCCCACTTCCAGAGACGCGACCGCGGTCCGTTGCTGCCCCCGCCGTCAGCGGTGATCAACAGCGTGCGGGCACGCGGAAAGCGATGCCGGCCCATGCGGGTCCACCACAGCGGAATCGCATTGACGGCAAATTCCGCCGTGTCATGGTCGATGCCGACGCTGACCCAGCCCTCGTTGTTGGCGAGATCGTAGACGCCATAGGGGATCGCTTTGCCGAGTTCGGGGTCGAGAAAGTCATGGACGCGGACCGGAATAGGCTGCCCGTGGGGGCGCCATTCGCGCCCGCCGTTCTTGAAGTCGCCGACTAGTTCCTTCTTCTTCGTATCGACCGAGATGGTGGGCAGCCCGTGTTGATGGCCCTGGGTGATCAGACCCGTGAGATACCGAAACTGGGCGTCGCGATCAGGATGCGCGGTCCCTTCCCGCGTCTTCCGGTTGGCTTGCAGACTGTACCCCGCGCCTTTGAGCAGAGTGGCGACGGTCCGCGCTCACGGGATGTCGTTGTGGGTGAGAGCGTCGGCAGAGTCGTGCTCGTACAGGTCAAGCGACGGCGATTCCGGGTCGCACGCGTCGTCGGCTCGATGAGCGCCACCAGCGCAGTGACAAGGCCGGGTCGCTCGTCATCAGCGGATGCCGGCCTCCGCCTGCGCGACATGGATTCACTCGGCGGCCCTCACCCGCCGTTGCCGGGTTGTCCGCACGTCGCGCAAGCCGGCATGAATGGTCAGAGCGCGACCATCGGGTCGCAGACACAGAAACAGGTGGCGATATCCGATCTCGCGTGCCTCCGCGGCCGCCCATTGCCGCCGGCGCCGCTCATCCAATTCCGGCGCCACGACCCGATACTTGCGCCGAAGGCGCGCGATCGCCGAGGACTCTCGCACGCCCCGTTATGACAGAATCGCGCCGCCTGTACAACAATTACTTGTATGACTTATTCTTGCGCGAACCCTTACTTGTGGTTGGTCGAAAAAGTGAAGGGCCGCTGGCAGAACCCGAAGGTCGTCATCGCCTTGGAGTACTAGCGCCCAACTACAACGCCCTTCCGACCTTCGCGATTTCAGGCCGCGATGATGCCCCCCCGCGCGATGGTGCAAAATCGTTCAAGTCCCGTTGGGGACGCCACAACGTTGGATCGGATGGTGGTATTGAGAGCGCCTTCTCAGCCGAGGAGTTGCCGCAGGGCCGAGCGAAGCGCCTGAACATCGTCGTCCTGAAGCGCTCCGAGCTTCTTCAGGATCAGCCGTTGTTCGATCGTAGCGATGACGGGCTTGATCAAAGACGCCTTTGGAAGTCCCGCGCCCTGCCAGTCGCCGATCAGCACCTCACCAAGAGCTCCAGCCGGCCGGAGAATCTGACTCGTGACAGCCATGACGATCACGTCTGCGCGTCGCTGATGATACGCGTCCGCGCTGACAACGACGGCCGGTCGCTTTTTCGAAGCGGTTTGATCGGTGAACGGAAATGGGACGAGGACGACGTCGCCGAAGCTATAGACGATCGTATTCGGCATCGTCGGAATTGTCCCAAACGGTGCCGAACGCTTCCTCAGAAAGACGCGTGGCAGCCCGCGTGAAGTGCCGGTCTTGATCGCGGACGGTCAGGAAGTCGACGAAGTCTTCAACCTCCGCCACGCGTTCGGGAGGAAGGCTTCGAATCTTCTGGATCAGTGTTTCTTCGGCCATTGCGGTGCTTGGGCACCATTGTAGCGTAAGCGCTCAGGCGGCCATGAGAAGCCCGTCAATGATCGAAGCTCGTTGCCACGATGTTGCCACGACTCAGGCCGATTGGCGTGGATTCCCGAAGACACGAGTGGACGCGTGAGCATGTGCAAGTTGGTGACAGGGCGAAGCTTGTGGCCAGAAGTCCTACGCCGTCACCATTTAGAATATCGCCTTAAGAGAGTCCCCGTAGCCCGCTCCAAAAACTCTTCTCGCTGCAGTACTTCCATCAGGCGTCGGTTGCCGTTGCCACCATAGTTGCCACGCGCGATCGCCCTTGCCGGCAACTCCAGCAGGCGAATCGCGTCTTCGGTCGCCGCCGGGCTCAGGTGCATGTACCGCTGCGTCGTGGACAGATCCGCGTGTCCCGCCAGCCTCCCCACCGAACAGCCACCATGAGATACGCCTTCCGGCTTCGCTTCTGGGCAACGGTCAGCAACCGCTCGTACTCCTCAACGTCGTGAAAACCCATCGTCTTTTTCGGATTGGGCAACACCTTGATGGCGCAGGGCAACCTGTCGAGCTCGCCCCAGCGATCGGTTGGAGCGCGTGTGCCGCTACGCGCTGCGCCCGCCCCTGGCCCAGGAGCGACTGAGCCGGACGAGTGACGGCGAGATCTTGCTGACGTGCGGCACCGCTGGGCGGATGGCACGACGCGTCTACGCTTCGATCCGGTGGAGCTATTGGAACGGATGACCGTGTTGACGCCATGGCCGCGGGTCAACCTGGTACTGTACCACGGCGTGCTCGCGGCGCGTGCCCTCTGGCGTGGGGCGATCGTTCCGCGGACCGCAGACGCAGTCGATGTTCGCGAGGTCATTGAATCCGGCGCAGCGCCGAGGGTCCGTCGCCCACGGTCACCAGCCTGTTTATGCGCTCGTCGAGCCTGTCTGCCTCCTTGGGGACGTGCATGATCGCGTGCCTGCATTCGTGTAGAGCGTTCCCCGTGCGATCAATGTCGAGAAGGCCATGGGGCTCAAGAAGGGCGAGAAGGCGGTCCACTTGGCCTCTGTCGCAGGGGAAGAGGCTGTCGCAGGCGGAAGAGGCGCCAAACCTCGCACGGAATTCGTCCTGCGGGGTGGTAGCGCTCTTCCATCGCATTGAGGTGGTAGAGGATCCCGTGGAACTCGTCGAAGCCGAGGGCGGTGGGCAGTATTCGTTGCGATCCCCCAGGTGATTCTTGCCGATCTGCGCCGTCGCGTAGGGAGGATCGCGAGCGGGGTCAGGATCCACAGGAGAATGTGCCATGTCTGGGACAGTTCTGATATCAGGAGCCGGGGTAGCGGGTTCGTGCCTCGCCTGGTGGCTCGATCGGTGCGGATATGCGGTCACCATGGTGGAACAGGCGTCCGAACCGCGCACCGGTGGTTACGTCATCGACTTTTGGGGCCTCGGCTATGACGTGGCCGAAAAGATGGGCCTGCTGGACGAACTGCGCCGGCACGACCTCAACGTCCAAGAATTCCGGATCGTCGATCGCAGAGGCCGGCGCATCAGCGGCTTCAACCAGGCAGCGGTGCAAAAGCTCATCAAGGGCCGGGGCATGAGCCTGCCCCGTTCGGCGCTGGCGTCTACTCTCTTCGAAGCGGTCAAGGACCGAGTCGAAGTACGGTTCGGGGACAGCGTGACCAGCCTCGCAGACAGCGCGCGCGGCGTTGACGTGACGTTTCGCACCGGTGAGCCTCAGACGTTCGATCTGATCATCGGCGCCGATGGCCTCCACTCCGCCGTGCGGCGACTGTGCTTTGGTGAAGAAGCGCGATTCGAACACTTCCTTGGATACTACGTGGCCGCGTTCACTGCCCACGGCTACCGGTTCCGCGATCCGGACGCATACGTGACGTACGGTGAACCCGGCCGGCAGATTTGGCGGATCACCGTCGACGAGGACACGACGGTCTTCATGCTGGTGTTCGCCGACCCCGATCCCCGCGCAGCTTCCGTCCACGATTCCTCCTCTGAGAAAGAAATCCTGGTACGCCGCTACTCGGGCGGTGGCTGGGAAACCGAAGCGATGCTCCTCGCGCTTCAGGCAAGCACCGATCTCTATTTCGACCGGGTCAGTCAGATTGTGATGCCGAGTTGGACCCGGGGCCGCGTCGCCCTGGTCGGCGACGCGTGCGCGTGTCCGAGCCTGCTCGCCGGCGAAGGGTCGGCGATGGCCATGGCAGAGGCCTACACGCTCGCTGGAGAGCTGGTTGTCGCACGGGGAATCCACACGTCCGCATTCGAGATGTATGAACAGCGGCTGCGGCCCTATGTCGAGCGCAAGCAGAAGGGGGCGCGCGGTTTTGCCGCGAGCTTCGTGCCCAGGAGTGCGTACGGGCTCTGGCTGCGAAATGTATCCATCAATGCCGCGAACCGACTGGGGCTCGTTCAGCTGCTGTTCGGAGCTCAGATGCGCAGCGGCATCGAACTGCAGAACTATCGGATCGGCGCTCCCCCACCGTGACGGCCGTGCTCTGAACACTCAGACGATCAGCATGCGTTCACGCCGGGACTCCCCCGGGCGAGGGCCTGACGTAGTCGAAGGACACTTCCGACGGATCCGCTGGAAGTCCCGCTCGTTCTGTCGCACGGGGAAGAGGCTGTCGCAGGGGGAAGAGGCTGAGCAGAGTCCGAGAAGGAGCGTTAGGAAAATCGCGACGCGAGGCTATACTGGGAAAGACACGGAGAACGCCAAACTTGGCCATCAAGCCGACCGTCGTTCATAGTGACCCGGAGATTCTCGGGGGTACTCCTGTGTTTGTTGGCACACGCGTGCCCGTACAGTCCCTCTTTGACTACCTCGAGGGTGGCGACACGCTCGACGAGTTCCTCCATCAGTTTCCGTCCGTCAAGCGCGATCAGGCGATCGCAGCGCTCGATTTGGCTCGCGACACATTGCTGACCAGTGCGCGTTCTGCTTGACGAGAATCTGCCTCACGACCTGTCGACCGACCTGATGGGACACGACGTGGCCACCGTCCAAGGGCTTGGTTGGGCCGGCATCAAGAACGGCGAGCTGCTCCAGGGCGCGACAGGCAACATCGACGCCTTTCTGACGATGGATCGCAACATCGAGCATCAACAGACGGTCGGTGCGCTGTCTTTCGGCATCGTGCTCATTCGGGCCCGATCCAATCGCATGCCGGACCTTCGGCCGCTCGTGAGCGATATTTTGGCAGCTCTGGGACTTGTCGAGACCGGAAAGATTCAACCCGTGGGTGCCTGACACGATTGGCAGCCGACGCGGCAGGCGATCACGAGCGCCGTTGCCACCATGTTGCCACGACCGCGGCAGAATCCGGCGGATTCCCGAGGACTCGCGTGTTCAAATGTCTCCAAACTGTTCCGCGAGTTCGACGCCGGATTGCCGCGTGTCCGCAAACCTGAGGCGGCAGCGGAGGATCCGATCGATTGCCTGTTCCGCGGACACTTAGTCGCGCGAATGAGGAACCAGGAAATGTGTCGAGAGTCCTCCGTGCAATCCCCCTCGGTTCTCGTTTCGACAAATCGCGTAGGCGACCAAATGTACATTGAAACTCGCCCGGCTCGTCTCTATAGTTTGCTTATACACGATGCAGGCTCCAGGAGTTGCACCTACACCGGGCGAATGGCCCTGGCAAGCGATCGCCACCGTCGCCGCCGCGATCATCGCCGCGATTGCCGCGCTGATCATTGCCTACGTCCAGAACCGGCGATCCAAGGACGTCGACACGAAGTTGGAGAAGCTCGACGAGGGTCGCGAGGCACTTCGGAAGGAGACAGCTGAACTGGATGTCCGTCGGAGCCAGATTACAGAACGGGAAGCGCAACTGGTGCGCCTGCAGGCATCACTCGACGGCGGCCAGGCCTCCTACAAGATCAAGACTTGGAAGCAATCGCTCAAGCTCGAAAGCGATGGCGCAGGGACAATGATCCGCGAGTCCGACGGCATCATTGCGCCGCAGCAGCAGGACACGCTGCGGATCGCGTTCAAGGCGAGCGTCGAAACTGGAAGCCCGGTCGGTCTTCAGGAGCCAACAGTCGAGGGCCTCGATTCTGCGGTCGAGCCCGAATGGAAACTCCAACGGCTGAAGGACGCCACGGTGAACGGCTGGATCTGGTTCCGCGATCTGCGCACCCACGCCAACGAGCGGCTTGGTTTCCGTGCCACGCACGCCTTGGGTCGGGCCTTCACCGCGACGAAGGAGGAAATGGAACAGGCCTATGCCGACGCCGACTTCCAGCGGGAGCTGTTCGGCGTAAATTCCACTGTTCCGGTAGAAGAACTGCTGCTTGTGGTCGAGTTTCCCTTCGGATTCGGCGAACTCGACAAGCGCAATGTCTCACCAGCGGTTTTCTACGGCGGTTCCGAAGAACTGTTCTGGGGAGAGATGGACAGGCTGAAGGAAGCAAACGGATTCAAAATCTCGGGCCGGGAGGCGCGTCTGCACGTAAAGAACCCTCTTCGCGGGCATCAGTACGCGATAGCCTGGGTGCCGCCGCCAGCGTAGTACTATTGTTAGCTCTGAGTGTACTTGCGGCGAATCATCGTCGCCTCCTGTCATCATCGTAGACCTTCCTACCCCCACCGTCAATCCTTGCGCGACCCTGCCAGGCTGGCTCATTTTGGGTCGCCTCGTGAGGCTGAGCGATTGCGGTGACCTCACCGAGAATAGCGGTCAATTCGAGCGTGTCCCTCGCCAATATCGCATCGAGGCCCAAGTAATTGACGTTGGCGGGTGGCTGGCCCTGCTACGCGCGATGCGTCACGTCGTGTTGACTGGAGTACAGCGCCACCTGTTCGAGGTCGAACGAACAGTGACGGGGCACGCTCGGTCCTAGTGCTCATTGCGGGCGACAGGCCATCGGTTGTCATGCATGCGGCCGCCGGGACGGAGCCGAAGGTGCGGGTCGCGCCATTGGCGACACCGCGACACTGACCGCCGGTGGAGTCAGATCAATGTTGCACCAAGTGCTACGTGACCGACGCGGTCGCTTTCTCCTCTGGCGCTGGACACAACCAGGTACAAGAACATAAGTGTGCGAATTCGTGGACCAGCAGAGCGGCGGTGTCGGCTGGCGTGACCGACTCGAGGATCGTGATGCGGTCTCGTTGGGAGAGCCTGAGTTCCCTACGTATCGAACAGGTACGCCTCTCCGAGCGGGCACCAGAACACGTCAATCACCTCGGCGCTCGTTTCCGAGTACGGATTCCGCGTCCGGCTCCGGAGCAGGTGCGGCACGGTGGAATCGATATAGCACGAGTCGCCCGCGTGAAGCACTTCGCGAACCTGCCGCTCGCCGGAATAGGTCGTCAGTTCCAGCTCTCCCTCGAGAATGTAGATGAACTCCTGACCGTGGTGCTCGTGCATCGTGAGCGTGTCGAGGTCCACGTTCAGCAGCCGCAGAAAGTGCGGGTACATCTCGCGTGCCGGAAACCCGGCGGCGAGCGGCTGGCAGGTTTTCGAGCGTGGCACATTCGGTCGCTCCACCGGGGTCCGCCGCTTACGATCGGGGATCGACGGGATCGCGTGCGAGCGCTGAACATAGTAATAAGGCGGCGTCGCCACCGCCAGACCGATCAGCTCGCGCAGCGGCTTGCCGAATGCGCGGGCCAGCTTCATGACCGCGTCGAGCGGCATCGCGCGGTCACCGCGCTCGATCGCAAAGACCTGGCGCTCCGACAGCGCGGCCGCACGTGCGATGAGGGCCGGCGGCCAGCCTCGCGTCTCGCGGAGGAGCCATAGTTTCTGGCCGACCTGCCGCTTCAGATCCCGCTCGCCGTCGGGCTCCGTAAACGCGATCGCGCGATGGTGCTCTCCGCCGAGTCCACCGTCGATCGACGCAGAGGGCGAGCAGAACACGTTCAGCGTCTCCGCAGGCTCGGCGTCGAGCGACCGGAACGCGTGCGGCAGGTCCGATCGGAAATAGACGCAGTCGCCGCGGGCGAGCTCCTCTCGGTGCGTCCCGTCCGGTGTCTTGATCGTGAACTCGAGCGCGCCGCGCAGCGCGAACACGAATTCCTCTTCGTCGTGGTAGCAGGTCCTGAAGTTGATCGGGCGTCGCCGGCGCGATGTGACTCAGCATGGGCTCGAGGTGCCGGCCGACGAAGAGATCCGCCAGGGGCCAGTAGCTGTGGACCGATTGGACGCTGGTGCGATGGTCAGGCGCCGCGAACAGCGTCGCGCGTGGCGCCCGGTTCTGTACCTCGGCATCTCGGGCGATCTGGTACGGCACGCTCACATCCGGAGGCACCAGTGTGTCGATTGGCACTCCGAGCGCCGCCGCAAACCCGATTGTCTCGTCCACGTCAAGTCGGACCCGTTCGTTTTCTATTTGGGAGAGGCGCGCAGGCGACGTGTTCACGCGCAGGGCCAGGTCCTTGAGTGTCAACCTTCGTGATTGCCTCGCCTGACGGATGCGGTCGCCCAACCGGAGATGCTCGTATTCGAGCAGGTGAGAGCTGTATACCGGCATGTTTTAATATCTAGCGCGCATTCAACAGATTTCAATATATTATCGATTTCTGTCGATAATCCTACCACGGTCACAATATTTCATTGACAGGCCGTTTTGATCCGCGCTGTAATCCGCCATCAATATTCCGACAGGGAGGAAAGATGGCACGACAAGCAGCTTTCGCGACCGCCCACGTGCTGCTGTTTGCGGCGCTGGCGTCCGGGCAGACAGCGCTCGGCACGCTGCGGGGCGCCGTCCTCGACGAGCAAGGCGGTACGCTGCCGGGCGTCACCGTCACCGTACGTCTGGCCGAAACCAACGCTGTTCAGACGGTCGTGACCGGACCCGAAGGACGTTACTTCCTGCCCAACCTGCGGCCCGGCAAGTACGAGATCCTCTCCGAACTGACAAGCTTCATCCCCAGCAAACAGGTGCTCGACCTCCGCGTTGGGCAGGATCTTACCGTCAACTTCATCATGAAGATTGGCGGCGTTTCGGAAACCGTGGACGTCGTCGCGCGGACGGTCGCCGTTGAAACGCAGAGCACGCTCGCTACGGTCATCACCAACAAGCAGATCGACGATCTGCCGACGATCGCGCGCAACTTCAGCGCGCTCGCGACAATTTCCCCTGGGGCCACGACGTCGAACACCACCGGCACGGGACAGGGCACCGGCGTGTCCATCTCTGGCCAGCGTCCATTCAGCAACGGGATCATCGTCGACGGCGCATCGAACCAGATGCAGTTCTACGGCCGACAGGCGAACGACTTTCCACAGGACTGGATTCAGGAGTTCCAGGTGCTGACGAATTCGTTCAGCGCCGAGTACGGGCAGGCGGCCGGCGGCATGATGAACGTCATCACGCGCAGCGGCGCGAACCGGCTCAACGCGCGCGCGTATGGATTCTTCCGCAACGACAAGTTCGACGAGCCGCCGTTCGCCGGCCGCTACGACACGAAACAGAACCCGGTTTTTTTCGACGCGACGCCGCCATTCACGCAGCAGCGGTGGGGTGGCTTCATCGGCGGCCCGATGGTCAAGGACAAGGTCTTCTACTTCGGCGGCATCGAACGTCTGGATCTCACGTCGTCGGATGTACTCGGCATTTCGGACTACTGGCGTCAGACGGTGAGCCCCACGGTGATTCCGACGGGGGAGACCGAAACCGTCGGCATGGTCAAGATCGACACGAACATCAACCAGAACAATCGCGCCTATTTCCGCTACACGAACACCCACCGACGCGACCTGAACGTGGGCGGTACATCGCCGGGCGCCGCGGCGCCGCTCGAAACGCTCGAGACGCGGCAGACCTTCGGCGGTCCGCTCTGGAATGTCCTCGGCAACTGGGCCACGACCCTGTCGAACAGAGCGTTCAACGAGCTGCGCGTCAGCTATGGCGTGAACAAGCCGGACATTCTTGCGAACATCGCCGGCGGCCTCGGAGGGTCGGCCCTGCTGGAGGCCGCCGGGTACAACACGACGACCGGGAACCCGACCGGCAAATTCGCGCGCATGAGCTACCCCGGCGCCAATTTCGGCGGCACGTCGTTTACCGGTCTTGAGGGCGAAGGCAATCTCTTCGTGATCGATAATTTCTCGCTGGTTAAAGAGCGCACACGAGTTCAAGTTCGGCGGCGTCATTGCCCGCCAGCAGATGTACATGGACGTGGAGGCAGCGCACAAGGGATCGTGGACCTTCACGCAGGACAAGGCGTTCAACATCAACGATCCGTCGACGTATCCGACGAGCTTCAGCGGCAACATCGGGTCGGGCAAGTCGACACCCTCGGTATGGAATCCATCGCTGTATGTCCAGGATACGTGGCAGGTCGCCAAGAATCTCACGGTGAACCTCGGCGTCCGGTACGATCTCGATCTCACTCCCACCACTGTGAACGACTATATCGACGGCTACAATCAACGCATTGTCGCGCGTCTGGGCGGCACGCCGCCGTTACAGAAGTCTGTGGCCGACAAGAACAACCTGTCGCCGCGCATCGGCATCGTCTGGCTGCCGACAAGGGATCGCAAGACGACGCTGCGCAGCAGCTTTGGTTTCTACTACGACCAGAACCACTGGAATCTCACCGACATCTACATTAACGAGACGCTGCTCGCGCTCCGCCGGATCTCGCTGAACGCGAATAGCCAGGCGAACAATCCGTTCTGGACGCCGGCGAACACGGCGATCGGCATCGCCCAGATGCGAGCGTTTCTCGCCACGAACTTTCCCGGCTATCCAGACTTGAGCGGGCTGCCGTTCCCGGGGGAGACGATCCTCGGCATACAGCCGAACTACAAGATTCTGTACTCCAAGAACTTCGCGGGAGGAATCACACACGACTTCGGCTCAAACGTAACCGTCCGCGCCGATTACGTCCACACCCAGACCGACGATGCGAGCATCGGTCCGGACACGAATTGGTCGTGCAACCCGTGCGGCCCGACGGGCACTTACGCCCGCCGCGACGCGCGCTTCGGCAACATCACGCTCGTCGGTAACGGCGGGTCGATTTGGTACAACGGGCTCGAGACGCGTGTCGAGTTCCGGCCAGGGCCAAACGGGCGAGCGGGCCTGTCGTACACCTTGTCGAAGACGACTTCGAACACGTCCACCGGCATCAGCACGGGCGGCACCACAAACCCGTTCGATCTGAGCGAGGACCTCGGTCCCGACGACAACGACCGGCGCCACAACGTGGTATTCGACGCGGCGTACCTGATCCCGAAAATCGACGTGCAACTGGCCGGGATCACGACATATCGCAGCGCGCTGCCTTATAGCGTGACGACCAGCGTGCAGCTCGATGCGGATCCGTTCACGGATCGTCCGGAGCCGCGCAACTCGCGACGCGCGGCGACGGACAGGAGCACCGATCTGCGGATCAGCAAGATCATCCGCTTGGGCGGCCGCAGGTCGGCGACCGCGTTCTGGGAGATGTTCAATGTGTTCAACGTGGACAACTGGCTGCGGTATCAGGGCAGCCTGCAGTCGGCGCAGTTCGGTCTGCCGCTGACGGAAGGCCCGAAGCGCCGCCAGCAGCTCGGGTTCCGTGTGGACTTCTAGCTAGGCAAAGGAGACGCTGTGATGTTGAAACGCTTGGTGTTCGCCGCTGCGCTGCTCGTGGCCATCGGCTCGGGGCTTTTCGCTCAGGGCCGAGGAGGGGCGCCGGCAGGACCCCAGAAGGTGACGGCGATCCGGGCGGGGCGTCTGATCGATCCCGAGACAGGCACGACCGCCGCGAACCAGATCATCCTGGTGGAGGGAGAGAGAATCAAGGAGCTCGGGCCCAACGTGGCGATTCCTCCGGGCACAGAAGTGATCGACCTGTCGCGGCTGACGGTCGTGCCCGGCTTCGTGGATACGCATACCCACGAAGCGATGACCTACAAGGAGATCCCGGAGAACAACACCTACTACTTCACGTACGTCACCGATCCCACAGCGCTCAGGTCGATTCAGGCGGCGTCGAATGCGATGCAGCTGCTCGCGTCGGGCTTCACGGTCATCTGCGATGTCGGCAACAACGGGCTCTACGCAGATACGGCCCTGCGGCAGTCGATCGAGCAGGGGTGGATTCCGGGTCCGACCGTGATTCCGTCGGGTTTGATCATCGGCACGACCGGTGGTCAGTTCACGCCGTCGCCCGAAATGGAACAGGTACCACAACATCGTATACCCGGAATATCTCGAAGCCAACAGCCGCGACGAGATCGTGAAGGCGGTGCGCGAGAACCTATTGTTCGGCGCGAAGGTGATCAAGATTTGCCTCGACTGCAAGCCATGGGGCTATTCGGTGGACGACATCAAGCTGTTCATCGAGGAAGCGGCGAAGGGCGGCGCGAAGGTGAACGCGCACGTCCAGACGCGCGACGGCGGCCAGCGGGCGATTGACGCCGGCCTGCACGTTATCTCCCACGGGCAGCAGCTGACACCCGAGCAGCACGCGCAGATGGCGGCGAAAGGCATCTACCTGGCGAGCACCGATACACCTTTCACGAACTACCGCGGCTCTGAGCAGGGGGAGAAGCACGCGGCCGACCAGCTGAAGTCAGCGTACAGCAAAGGCGTCTCGTCACCTTCTCGACCGACATGGACTACTGGAACGAGAAGATGAAAAACACGAAAGGCGACTGGCTGAGTCGCGGTGACCTAACCATCGCCTTTCTGCAGACCTGGAAGGCAGCTGGCATCCCGGCGAAGGACATTCTGAAGGCGCTGACCATCAACGGCTACAAGGCCGCCGACGTCTACAAGGACCAGCGCGGCCCGATCAAGGCCGGATACTTCGCGGACATTGTCGCCATTCAGGGGGACCCGCTGGCGGACATCGACACGCTCCGCAATGTGCAGTTCGTCATGAAGAATGGCGCGGTGTTCAAGAAGAACGGGATCATCACGATCGATGGCCTGTTGCGCCCTGGACCCGTCAACGGATTCCGGAGGCGATAAGCGTGCCGACACGCGAGGAGGGCTCCGCGGCGCCCCGTCCGCAGGGCTCTCTGTCGCTGTCGGACACGACCGGACTCCAGGGACTGTTGATGGCGGATCTGGGTGCGGACCGACCGCACCTTCGACGTCACGAACGCATTCGACGGCGAATGCGTGGCCACGGTCTCGGCGGCCACCCCTCATCACGTGGCCGCCGCGGTATCGGCGGCCGACGCGTCGCTCGCGCTCGATTTCCCCCTGCATGCGCGATACGATGTCCTCATGCGAGCCGCCGATCGCATCGACGCCTCGCAGGACGAGTACGCGCGGGCGATCGCGCGCGAAGGGAGCAAGACGATTCGCGAGGCGCGCCGCGAGCCGCCGCGGGCGGCATCGATCCTCCGGCTATCAGCCGAAGAGGGGCGTCGTCTCCACGGCGAGACGCTGCCCTTTGACAGCCGCGCAGGCTCTGAAAATCGCGTCGGCTACTACTTCAGGCTCCCCATCGGCATCATTGCTGCGATCACGCCCTTCAACGATCCGCTGGCCATGCTCGCGCAGAAGCTCGGCCCGGCGATCGCTGCGGGCAACGCGGTCGTGCTCAGCCGGCGTCGGCCATGCCGCTGTCCGCCCTCCGCTTTGCGCACGACCTGATGGCGTCCGGGCTCCCGACCGGCCGGCTGAGTCTTCACCGGCAGTGGCAGCGATGTTGGCGACGCGCTGGTCAGCGATCCGCGGGTTCGGATGGTCACGTTGACGGCGGTGTCAGGACCGGTGAGCACATCTCGCGGACGGCGGGCCTCAAGAAGCTGTCGATGGAGCTCGGCTCGAATTCGCCGGTAATCGTCATGCCCGACGCCGATCTCGATTCGGCTGTGCTGGCCATCGCGTCCGGCGCTTTCGCACAGGCGGGGCAGAACTGCTGGGTGTCCAGCGCGTGCTCATCCACGATCGCGTGTACGATGCGTTCGCCCGCCGGCTGGCGGATCACACGGCCGGCCTGACCGCCGGCTCCTCGATGGACGAGCGAGTTGATGTGTGCGCGATGATCAGCGTCGCCCATGCCGAGCGCGTTGAGTCATGGGTGCAGCAGGCCGTGGAGTCCGGCGCGAGTCCTTGCGGGCGGTCACCGTGAGGGCGCCGATGTGGCCCACAGTTGTCGAGGGTGTGCCTCGCGGCGCCCACCTCGATTGCGACGAGGTCTATGGGCCGGTTGTCGTGCTGGCGCGTGTCTCGTCGCTCAACGAGGCGATCGATCGTGCCAACGCGGCCAACTACGGGCTCCACGCGGCGATCTTCACCGCGAGTCTCGCCGATGCGTTCACCGCCGTCCAGCGCCTCGTGGTCGGCGCCGTCATCGTCAACGACCGACAGATTACCGCCTCGATGTGATGCCGTTCGGTGGGACGAAATCGAGCGGCATCGGGCGCGGAGGCATTCGGTTCGCGTGCGCCGAGATGACGCAGACCCGCGTTGTCTGCTTCAACTTGCAGGCGAGGTCCGCGGCTGGGCTCGCACAAGAGACGTTCGGGATCGACATCGACAAGAACGTCGTGTACCGCGTGCTGGCGAAACACTATCGCCCCGCTCCGGGCGGAACCGGGCCCTCGTGGTTGTCGTTCATCGGCTACACGCACAGACAGCCTGTGGAGCGTGGACCTCTTTCGGTGCGAGTCGATCGTGCTCCGGAGCTACTGGGTGCTCGTGGTCATGGACCAGTTCACGCGTCGCCTGATCGGCTTCGGCGTGCAGTGCGGCGTCGTCACCGGCGCCGACGTTTGCCGCATGTTCGACGCGGCAATTTACCGGCACGGCGTTCCCCGACATCTCAGTACCGATCATAATCCGGTGTTTGAGGCGCACCGCTGGACGGCGAACTTCGGGTTTTGGAGATCGAGGAAATCCAGACGGTGCCGCATGTGCCGTCGTTCCCATCCCTTCGTGGAGCGCTTGATGGGGACAGTGCGTCGAGAATTCCTCGACCAGTGCCGTTTGGAATGGCCGGGATCTGGAACGGAAGCTTGGTCAATTCCAGGTTTACTACAACGCGGCACGCAGTCACGCGTCATTGGACGGCTACACGCCGCTGACCTACGCTCGTCGAAACACCGTCTCCCCTGCCGATCTGAATCGTATGCGTGGGTCCCTCACAGCCGGGGCCTCGTCGAGCTTCCCATCGTCACCCGACCACGAATTCGAGACCCACTCCGCACCGACAATTGAATCTGCAACACGCCGGCAAGAGCAATTGACTCCGCGCACCCACACCGTCCACGTCATAAGGACTGCCCGGATCCGTTTTGGCGAAGGACAGGAAAAGGTTTTGAAAGACAAGAGTCGCTCCCTGCTGAAAACCGACACCCCGTGTCAGCCGAGAACGTCGTTAGACTGTCCATTGAGCCGCCGCTAGATTTGAACAACAGCCGGGACAACCTCTCCACTGCGCCACCGAACGCAAATGTTCTTTCTTCGCTGACTAAAATGCTCCCGTCGTCTCACGGCTTGGGGAGTGTCGTCGTCTTCGGGTTGAGCGGACCGATGCGCTGCTTCTGATCCTCGAATTTGAGCCAGATCGACACGCGCTCTACTTTGCTGGTGGTCCTCGTCGTGTGACCCTTGCCGGTGAGATCGTCGATGTACTCCACCGAACCTGGCGGCAGGTCAACCTTACCCTCGGCCACCTCGACTTGTCCTGTTCCGGCGAGATTGATGATGTACTGACGCTGGGGGCCGACATGCCAGTCGCCGAAGCGACCGGGCGGTGCAACCCGCACCTCCATGCCAGTTACCTTTTCCATCACCGACTTCGCGTCCAGCACGATATCTTCGATATGCGACTGGCCATCTGTGCCGGTGTAGATCCGCTTCATAATCGTCGGATTGGGGCTGTCCTGGGCCACCGCAACGTCCAGACCGACGTTTGAACCACACCTCAGTACACACAAACTGGTCAGAGCACTCGCTACGAGCCATCTCATCGCGACTTTCATGCTGTCCTCCGCAAGACGACGTAGCAGGTATTCGATATTCGTTTTAGACGTAGTCGCACTGCTGTCTCAGGTGCGTTCCAAGTCGCGAGCCACGGAGCGAACACCTGGCGTGCGCGCGCCCGCCTTCGTCACAGGCTTGGCTGCCCGAGGACGGTTGCCGACCATTTGACGCATTAAGACGCATTTATCGCGCCGCCTGTCAAACGACAGGGGAAATTGACCCCCTTACGCCATTAAAACTGACCCCCTATTAATCACGGTTTTCTGCGGTCAGCGCGAGCCGGCTCGCCGGCGAGCGCCCCCTCTCGGTGCGGCACCGCCGGGATCAGACCGGCCTTGCGTTTCTGTTTCAAGCGATAGCTGTCGCCTTGGATCATCAGCGTGTGGCTGTGGTGCAGGAGCCGATCGAGGATCGCCGCCGCGAGGACCTCGTCGCCGAAGACGGTGCCCCACTGCGTGACCAACTGATTGGTGGTGATCAGCAGGCTGCCGCGCTCGTAGCGACGCGCGACCAACTGAAAGAACAGATGCGCGCTCCGCCGTTCGAAGGGCAAGTAGCCGAGCTCGTCGATCACCAGCAGCTTCGGTTTGCTGTAAAACAACAGCCGATCGGCCAGCTGGCCCTCGGTCTCGGCTTTGGCCAGCGCGGCGAGCAGTGCGGTGGCACTGGTGAAGAGCACCGAGTGCCCGGTTTCGACGGCGGCGCGGCCGAGGGCGATCGCCAGGTGCGTCTTGCCGACACCGGGCGGGCCGAAGATAACACGTTCTCGGCGCTGCTGATGAAGCGACCGGTCGCCAGCTCACGGACCAGGCGCTGATCGATCGACGGCTGAAACTTGAACTCGAACTCCTCGAGCGTCTTCACGGTCGGGAAGTGCGCAATCTGCACGCCCATGGCGACCCGTTTGCGCTGTTTGGCCTCGACCTCCTGTCGCAACACCTGGTCGAGGAAATCGAGATAGGTCGGCTCCCGTTTGGCGGCCTCATTGAGCACCGCGTCCAGTCGCTCGGCGACGAAGCGAGGCGGAGCCGCTGCAGGTGCTCGACGACGCGGGCGTGAATGATGGCACTCATCGGACCACCGCTCACGACTCCGCGTAGTCGAGCGAGCCAAGTGCGGACAGGTCGGGGTCCACGGGCTCGCCGTGGCGTGGCACCCGCCACAAGCCTGCCAATGGGCCGGCTCGACGAGCGCGCGAACGGCTCGTCGACTGCGGGCGTGCGTCGCGACGAGATCCGTGCCATGGAAGATCCGGACGGTCTGCTCGTCGACGCGACGTCGACATGATCGCGCACGAGTGATACGGCACGCTGTAGCGACCGTCTCGACATCGACGAAGGCATCGGGGCCACGCGCCGGCGCAGACGCTGCTCCGCGCGCGGCAGCGAACGCGCCGGCAAGCGGCCGAAGGGCGGCGCGCTCGTCGCGGAGAAACGAAGCGATGCGGCGCTCATGCGTCGTGCCGTGCATGCGCTGATCGGCCACGTCCATCCACGGCGGTCAGATGCTGCTCGAGCGCGGCGAAGGATCGAAGGTCAGCTCCGCGAGCGCGTTGCCTTGACGAATTTCACGCCCGACTTCCGTTTTGCCTTTGGTCCGCGCGCGATACGGGGCGCACGCGCGTGGCTGCACGTCCCAATCGCGACAGAACGCCAGGTAGGCCGGATGGAAACTGACGGTCCGGTGGCGCGGTCGCGACCGAGCACCAGGGCGCGCGCATTGTCGCCGAGCACGTCGCGGACGCCGCCGAAATGCGCAAAGGCCGCGGCGATCCCTTCGCGCCAATCGTCCTGGCGCTCATTCAGAAACGCTTTCACGAAGAGGCGGCGGGAGTAGCTGAGCACGGCGACGAGGAGGAAGACCGGACGGCCGGCCGGCGATGCGGACGCGCTTCTGGCCGAAATCGATTTGCAGCTGGTGCGCCCGGCGCGGTTTCCACGCGGACCGTCGCCACGCCGCCGCGCGCTGCGCCGCCGAACGGCGGCGACGGCGCGCTGCGACCGTCCGCACGCTCCGATTGACCGTCGCTCGGCGCAGCAGCCGCTGCACCACGACCGCATTGCCCGCGGCCGCGCCGTCGTACAGCGTCGCGCCGCCGCCACGACGTCCGTCGGTCAGCCGCCGCGCCGCCGGGCGCACCTGCCGCCCGCCACGACCGGCTGGCCGCAAATACCGCCGCACCGTATTGCGCGCGACGCCGACCTCGCGCGCAATCGCCTTCTTGCCGACCCGCGATCCGCCAGCGTCCGAATCGCGGTCACCACCTCGCCTTCGACCACCGGTACCTCCGCGCTAGGAGATACCAGACGTCCCTCTCGCAGCTCCATTCGACCCTCCTCCTCGAGGGGGTCAGAATTAGTGTCGCAAGGGGGTCAATATCACTGTCGCTCTACACCGCCCGAACACGAATTCAGCACGATCGGCCCCGTCAACGAGAACCTCGACGCGAAAGATGAGTTCATAAGTGGTGATAGTAAGAAAGGTATCGGGTAAGCGGTAACAGAAAATGCACCTGGTTGCAGACGATCACTTGGTCAACATAATCGCGGCAACGAGGCCGACCAGGCGCTCCATGTAAGGAGTCTGCCAAAGGACCAGACGGCGCTGAGACGACTCAAGACATGGCCCTTCTTAGTGTTTCGCCTCAATGATCTGCTGGCGGTGCACGCGGCGGTTGCGCGCTTCCGTAGTCCCGAGATGAACGATGCGCCGACGGTGATGAGACAACGGCACGTGTTCGAGCTGCATGCGTCAAGTCAGCTTGGGCACCGTGAAAAAGTCGAACGATACCTAGTGTCCTTGATGTCGCCGGCCGACGGCTTCCACTGCTTCAAAGAGTCGCACCCAATTGCCTCCGAGAATCTTGCGGATCTGTTCTTCCGATGACCCCTTCCGGACCAGCGCGGCGGTGATATCCGGGTATTTGGTCGCATCAAAGTCCTCGAAATAGCCACCGCCTCGACTCTGATCAAAGCCCATGGCGACGTGATCTTCGCCCACGAGATTGATTATGTAGTCCACCTGCGCAACCCATTCGTCGAGGGTTGGCCCGGGGGCCTCACCTGGCACTTGTTCTGCCCAGGGCTGTCGTAGACCGCTCTCGCCATCTCTCGGTGACCGCCGCGTCGAGGTCACGGTTCAACTCGGCAAACCCGTCTCTCGGGCTCGACATCACGAGCGGCTGAAGCGCACGGTTACCCGGCAAGACTTTGCCTCTTGCCCAAGCGGCGTACCGATGCGACTGATTTGGGCACCAGATGAATGTAAACCAATCACCCCGCCCTTCCTAGCAAGCGCTTTCAACGTTTCATCGGACATCGTGCCTTTGCTCTTCATGAAATGACGGAGGCCCCGATGAGAATCGGTGACCGGCGCCTCGCTGGCTTCGATGACCGCGACCTGTGTGGCTTCTGACGCGTGAGCCAAGTCGATGACGATACCCAGCCGATTCATTTCCTTGACGATCTCACGACCTCGGTCGTTGATGCCGTTCCAGACGGCGGGACCCGAACCACCATCGGCGTAACTGCTCGTTTCGGTGTAAGTTGTAAATTGGCTCAACCTCAGGCCCATGCGGTGGAGGAAACGCAGGACTTGGAGATCTCCATCCAAATCCCATCCCGCCTCGAGGCCAAGGATCACCACCATCTTGTTGGTCGCAGCAATCCTCTTCACATCGCCCATCGACAGCGCAAGTTCCATCTTGTCTCGATTTTCGTCGAGAATCTGATAGAACGTTTCGAGCAGGCGGATCACCTGCTTGGTCATTATGTTGTACGGTTGATAGGCAGGTTCAGCCCAGATGTTCTCGACGACGACCTTCACGCCGCCCTGTTTGGCCTTCGCATAGTCCCAAATACCAACGGGCTGCGGCTTCCATGGATCGATACCCTCGGAGTAGACACGATTCGTGATGTGCTCATGTCCGGCGAAGACCAGTGCAGCCTTGTGCACGGCCTTCGGATCTGAGACTCCGCGCGCCCTGACCGACGCCTCGGGCAGCAGAAACGGCGACTAACGCCAGTGCTCCACACAGACTCAACACCACTACCGTCGTCCGTCTATTCATGATCCCCTCATTGGGTGGACCCGCGAGGCCTATTTCCCCGATGCGCTCGTGCTCCGTTCCACGACGGATAATTGCAACTGCGAGGGCCGACGTGCGTCGTGATACACGGTGTTGTCGGCGACAACGATCCGGCGATCCTGCCCAAGGGCTTCGCCTGAATTCGGATTTACGTCAAACCTCGGGAAGTTGCTGCTGGAAATGTCGAGTCTAATCCGATGCCCCTTCTTGAACACGTTGGCCGTCGGCATCGGTTCGATCTTGAACTTGTACACCTCACCAGGCTTCATGAATTCTTGCTTGTCCGGAGTGTTTCTATATCGAGCGCGAATGATTCCGTCGGTGATGTTCAGGTCGTAACCAACGGGATAATCCTTGCTCGGCGGATAAACATCGACGACCTTCGCTGTGAAGTCAGTGTCCACGGCAGTCGAACCGGCGAAGAGCGTCACTTCCACTGGACCGATCACTTCAACGTCTTGCTCGAGTGGCTTCGTTTCAAACACCAGGACATCGGAGCGCGAGCGCAGCGGCAAGTACGGCGAACGAGATCCATAGAACCCCTTGAATTCATCGCCTTTGAATTCGCGCTCGCGCTGATCGAACCCTCCTGGCCCCACGAGTCCGCGCTCGGGCGAGAACGAGCCTCCAATCGTCGGCACGGGATGAGTTGGATCATACGTATACGTATTCGGCCGATCGTCCACTGAGGGGACGTCTCCGCTTAGCGTGCCGTTGCCGTGGAGATAGAACGACAATTGACGTGCCGAGGGGAGTGGCCACGCGTCCGCCGTTCTCCAATAGCCGCCGTGGTACATCCGACCATTCAGATCTTTGTGCCCATCTCCCGTTCCCATGACGAACAGGCGCACAGGCGGTTCGGCCGTGACGGGGGTTGCCTTACCTTTCAAGAAATGATCGAACCACCGCAGGTGGAAGTCCGTAGCGAAGTCCTTGATCGCGGCATCCGGCCCAAACTCGACATCGCCAGAAAATGAGCGCGTATTGGCGCCATGCGTCCATGGACCGATGAGCAACCGCACCGGCGACTTCTTGATCTTTGATAATCCGATGTAGTTCTTGATCGTGCCCGATGGATACGAGTCGTACCATCCGGAAATGTGGAGCATCGGAATGTCCGACGTCTGGTCGAAGGCGACAGACCAATTGACGTCGGGCTGTCGCCAGAATTGGTCGTAGTCACTACGCGTCATGATGTCGAAGATGTAGTCTTCGAAATTGGGTGCGAGCGATAGCGGTGTTTGTCCTCTCTTCCCGTGAAGGTCGCCGATCCAATCGACCGCCTTCTCACGCTGAAACGCGTCATGCGCGACCGCATTGTTCGTTTGTGCGGCGAGTTGACCGAATGCCCAGCCGACTTGCTGAGCAAGCTCGAACGCGCCGTGGTTTCGAATCTTATATCCCAACCGTTGTTCAGACCGCCACAATTGATCACAACCGTCTTCAGATGCGGTGGATGTGCGATTGCGGCGCTCGCTTGGGTGTGACCGGCGTAGGATGTTCCCCACATGCCCACCTGACCATCGGTGTACGGTAGCTGAGCGAGGAATTCGATCGCGTCGTATCCGTCCCTGCCGTAACCGATGTACTTAATCTGGACGCCTTCTGAATGATAGGTGCCACGATCGTCCTGGAGCGCCACGACGTAGCCGTGACTTGCGAGTATCTCGCCTGCTGAACAAGCTGCGAACCCTCTTTGTTGTACGGCGTGCGCTGAAGCAACAACGGCAGTTTGCCTTGAACGGGCTCACCGTTGACGGTCGGACGATAGACATCAGTGGCCAAATGAACGCCGTCACGCATCGGCACCATGAGGTTCTGAGCGAATAGCACAACATCCAGCTCTGTTGGTTGAGCGGGTGCCTGGCCGCTCACTACTGGAAGGATCGAGACCGTTGCTATGAACGTGAGCACCAACAGAGGAACACGAGGGACGATCCTGGCTGTTCTCATGAGGTTCACCTTTACACTGCTGACGGACCGGTCATGGAGTCAACGAGCTCGCGCACACTTTGCAGCCGGTCCACGTTGCCAATCAACGTCAATGCCTGCGCAATTCGCTTCTCAGAAAGCACCAAGCTGGCGCAGTCCATGAATTTGTCTTTCAGTTCTTCCGCGGTGAACGGGCGGTCAGGACCACCACGGTAGCGGTCGTCCGACGCCTGGGCAAACGACCGGCCGTCATTGAGGGTCACTTCGACCACGCTGCGAATCTTGTCGAACCCTTTGGCTTCGATGGCAGGATCGAGGACGGTTTCGACGAGGGACATCATCTGCTGTACCGGCTGACTCGAGACGAATTCGTCGGTGAATTCGCGAATGCCGGCGCGCCGTCGCAGCACGATGCTGCTTAGCAGGAAGGGCAGGCAGAACTTGGCCTCGAGTTCCGTTTTCGCGGTCTTATACCGAAGAGGCTCCAGAATGTTCGAACCGGCCCGCAAACGAATGTGTCGAATCTGTTCCGGCTCTATTTCGTGTACCCGCACTACCTTCAACATGGCATCCATACTGGGATGGCTGAGGACGCCAGAGGGATACGGCTTGACGGAAATTCCCGGACGGATGATCGAAAAGGGGCGTCCGAGGACGTCAGAAATTCGCTCGGCGTCGGCTCCTCCTCCGGTGACCTGGAAGAATCCCCACTCGCCGTCCAGCCCGTTCTCGCCGCCGGTGAATCCACGAGAAGCAAGGTTGGCGGCGAAGACACCGTTCTGTGCCGCTCGACCCGCGTGAAGCGGTTTTGTCATCGAACCGAAATTCACACGGATGCCGGCCGCCAACACGATGCAATCGCCAGTGTGTTCGCGACGGCGGCCGCATCGAGACGCATCAGCTTCGCCGTCGCGGCGGCCGCCGCGAAAGTACCGACTGTGCCTGTTGTGTGGAACCCTTTGTTGTAGTGGTCGGGTCGGATCGCTTCGGCGATCTTGCACTCGACCTCGAAGCCGACGAGAAAGGCCTCGAGAAACTGAGCCCCAGAAGCGTTCATCGATTCCGCCACGGCCAGGGAGGCCGCAAGGGCCGGAATCGTCGGGTGGGTGAGGAACCGTACGTTAAATCTGGTGTCGTCGAGACCTGCGTGTCGTCGAAGTCCATCGCATGTCCGAACGCACCGTTGATCAGGGCTGCGTACTCCACAGGAGCCTTGTCGTTCTCAGTCCCGAGGACGCTTGCAGCTTCCCTTCCGGCCACAGCCGCCTTTGCGTATTCAAGAATGATCTTGCTTCCAGGCGTCGCCAATCCCGCAAGAATCACGCCAAACCCGTCAATCAGGCAGCGCTTCCCTTGCGCGATCACATCGGTGGGAAAGGCACCGAACCGCGCATCGGTAATAAATTTCGTAACTTGTTTCGTAACCCCTGTCGTTGGTGTTCCGGGAGTCTCGGCTTCAACTCGCACACTTGTCCGTGCGTCCCTCGGGGCAGCTGACAACGATGGATGAACAGCGACACTATCCGTTCCTGCCACCGCGGAACGCAGGAATTGTTTCCGTGATTCGCATCATGTCCTCATCACGTTCTATAACCACCGACTAGCTAGTCTAGCAGGCTGCCGAAAAAGTAAGCGCTTCTGATCGAATTCCTCGTACTACTATGCTCCGGTTAATCACCGAGGGTGACGATGCCAGGAGACGACCAACAGAGCGGATGGATGTTCAGCTACGTGTCGCCGGAGAAGCGGGTCCTGCCGGATCATCTGCCGCGCACGATTGGCGGATCAGCGATCGTGGGCTGAAGCGACAGTCGCCCCGGTTTGACATGGTGTACATCGAGTTCGGGCGGCCATCGGTCCCACGGAAGAAGCTGTTGCCGGCGTTGTCGCTGCAGGCGCTCTACAGCGTCTGGAGCGAGCGGCTCCTGATGGAGCAACTCGACTACAACATCCTGTTTCGCTCGTTTGTCTGGCTGGGCATGGACGAGCCGGTCCGGATCCGAGGACGTCCACGAAGAATGGCGATCGGTTGCTGCGGGGCGACATCCCCGCCGCCTTCTTCGACGCCATCGTGCTGCACGCCGAGTCGGCGCGCCTGCGCTGGGACGATCACTTCACCGTCGACGGGACCCTGCTCGAAGCGTGGGCGAGCCAGAAAAGCTTTCTTCCGCATGACGAGAACCCGCCCGCATCGAGGGGCGGCGGGACGAACCCGAGCGTCGATTTTTACGGTGAGCGACGGACCAACGACACGCACTACTCGACGACGGACCCCGACGCAAACTTGTATAAGAAAGCCGGAGGCCGGGAGGCCCGCCTCGGGATCTGGGCCACGTCCTGATGGAGCATCGGTCGGGGCTGATTGTGAAGGCGACCGTCACGCCGGCTGACGGCCATGGCAAACGGGTCGCGGCACTGGTGATGCTGGCCGGGCTGCCGGGCCGCCATCGGGTGACGGTGTCGCCGACAAGAGCTATGACGTGCTCGCTTTCGTTGGGGAACTGCGGAGGATGACGGTGACGCCGCACATCGCGCGACACACAACCCGACGGCGGAGCGCCATCGATGGACGCACGAACCGCCGCCATCCGGGCTACGCAATCAGCCAACTGAAGCGAAAGCTGGTCGAACAAGGCCTTGGCTGGGCGAAGACGATTGGCGGGCTGCCACACTGCGGCATCGTGGCGTCGCGCTGGTCGGCTGGATCTTCATCTTCGCCGCGGCGGCTTACAAGCTGGTTCGACTTCGTCGGTTGCTGCCGGCGACCGCCTGACGACCGCTGCACCCAAGCCCGCAGCGAGACACCGGCGACCCATTTGCCGCGCACCGCACCACCGGTTAGAAGAATGCGATGACTGAAGTCACCATTTCAGCAGCCTACTCGTCTAGAACGTCACACGGACGCCGAATCGGACGAGCCTAGCGTCGACCGCTTCCGACACCTTGCCAAGATTCGGACCCACCACAGTCACCTGCGTGACCGTCGCGTTATTGTTGGTCAGGTTGTAAGAGTCCACCATGGGCTCGATCTTCAGTCGCCCCGACGCTCTGAACTCCTTAGCCACGCGGATGTCCAGCAGGTTCACGTCAGGCTTTCGCACATCGCCAGGTGCCGTGACGTTGACGGCCTGATTGACTTGGTTCAGATTCGGCACCTGAGTTCTGGTAAAGGTGTACGTGTATGTCAGCGGCTGCCCAGTCGCATGTCGAAGATGGCCGCTCAGCGATACGCCACCGGGCATCAGATACACGAGCGATAGGTTCGCTAACGTCGGCGAGTCGAGCGGGTCGTATCCACAATTGTTGATGTTGGTATTGGGATTGGTGCTGAAGGCGTAGCACCCTTTGCTCGCGCCGAACGTGACGCCACCGAATGCGGTCACCTTGTTCGCAAAATGCTGATCGAATGTGATTTCAACCGCGTTGTACGATCGATACAAGGCATCTGCGTTTGTTAATACGTTCTTGAAGCGACCGATCGTCTCCGAGTTCTGGTTGTAGATAGTCATCGGCGCCTGGATTTACGGGTTCGTAACCGTTACCGGTGAGTAGTCGTCTGCGACAGCGCCACGTTCTGCAGGTTCGTCAACTGGCTATATCGACGATGGTAGTAGTTGAGCGCGACACCGGTACTCCTGAACAACTGCTGCTCAACGATGGCAGTCAATTCCCACTGGTACGGCCATGCCAGATGGGATCCATCGTAGAGTTGGCGCCCGCGCCGAGCCCACCCAGACTGGGACCAATTTCCATCTCCTGCTACTCCATCTACGTTCGCGTCTTTCCAGGTCCGCACTTCGCTGAGAAGACGCATGGGATTCAGGTTTGAGAGCAACGACGCGGCCTGTTGCTGCATGTACTTGCTGGCGCTGGCCTTGATAGCGGTCTTGCCAGTGCCGAACACGTCATAGACGACCGAGAGCCGCGGAACCACGCTGTTCCAGCCGGGCCCAGCAATCGCGTCGAACGATCGGGCTGGCACGAACGTGCCAGCCGGGTCGCTTTGGGGATTGATCCGACCGGTCCAACGCTCGTATCTCACTCCTGCGCCACGGTCATACGATTCAGCGTCCAGGCATCCTGAACAAAGGCCGCATAATCCCACATCGTGTAGCTGGCATCGACCGGGGTGTTGTAAACCGCGACAGAGTGGGAGCCCCATTGACGTACCGTGCCACCAAGTCCCCGTGGGAGCCGCTGTCATACCCGGTGGTATACGGGAGCTGCGCGGTTCCACTCCCGCACGCACGTTATGCGAGCCGGCAAACTTCGGCAGCCAAGACACGGCGAACGCACCATTTCTGCGCGTCGGGGTGTCGTGGGTCAGCTCGTTGACAGCGGCGCCTGTCAACGTCGACAGCGAGATGTCGTTTGTACAACGCGCTGGGTCCGATGGACGGCTGATACCACAGGTGCCATATGATCCTGTCCATTGAGAAGCCGGCTTCGAGCAGCAGCTTGTTCGAAAGGGTTGAAGTCCATTTCGCGTTCGAGGTGGGGCCGCCTGCCTCTGATAGAAGGACGCCTCGGGTGAGACGAAGCTGTACGTGCTGGCGAGGTCGCGACGGTTGACCCGCTGTTTCTTGTTCCAGTCGATGTAACCCGACACGCGATTCTTGTCGTTCAGCTTGCCGGTCACGGTTCCGGAATAGAACAAAAACAACTGGGGGTCCAGCGCCTGGCTGCCATCGGGGTTGAAGGTTGAGGCCACAAACCGATCGTTGCGCCAGTAGCGGTAGCTCGAATAGAACCACAACTTGTCTTCAACCACCGGGCCGCCGAATTCCGGGTTGAGTCTAAGATCGTTTTGGTCCCACCTGGAGCTGTTAGGCCGTGTGCAAGCTGATCAGCCGAGACGTTATTACCCTGCAGCTTATCGTTCGTGAATGACGTGTAGGCTCCTCCATGGAACGAATTATTACCGGACTTTGTAATCACGTTGCTGAGCCGCCTGATCCGATTTCCGCGCTCAACGCCTTGGTCTGGATACTGACGTCCTGCTGAAGGCCTTGATTGAGGTACGTCGCTGTCAAACCACCGGTAACATTTCCGGTCGATACTTTCATGCCGTCTACGTTCCATGTCACGTCTTGCGTGGTCGATCCGTGAATGGAAATCGATGACGACTGATGTGTCTGTGACCCGCCGACGTCAGGCTTGTTCACGGCGGTGGCGGGCATCAGAGACGTGAGGGCATACAACCCACGCCCAGTTGGACCCCTTCGATGAGATCGTTATTCAAAGCCTTCTCTGATGTGGCGCGTCTGAGATCGACAACCGGGGCTTCACCGGTTACGGTGATGCTCTCCTCTGCGTGCGCGCCTTCAGCACGTCGTTGATTGTCGCGGTAAAGGCTGCGCGAATCGTCACACCTTCATGACGGGACGTCGAAATCCCTCCAGCGTGAAGACGATCGAGTAATCGCCTGCCCGGAGATCGATGATTTGATAGGACCCTGATCCATCGGTAACGCCCGTCCTGACGCGCTCGATCAGCGCCGGGCTGGACACTTCGACAGTGACGCCTGGAAGGACGCCGCCGGACTCATCCTTCACAACTCCGACGATGGAGCTGCCCGACCCCTGCGTCAGAACAGGAACGGAACTGAGACCAGGTTTACGAGACACATCGTGCACAACATCCGAAGCTGTCTAGCCCACATCACTTTCTCCTTCAATGTGTCCATCGGTTGTCCGTCCGCCATGTGAATCACTTGGCACTCGGACTGGTTCGCGTCGTGGTTGGCGAGATCGGCACCGGAATACCCTTTTCTTTGTATACCTTACCGTCCTTCACCACCGTAACCACGTTTCGAAGGTCGCGCATTCTGAAGCGGATTGCCGTCGATGACGATGACGTCGGCTAGCTTGCCGCGCGTGACGGTACCAATTCGCTGCCCAGTTTCATGTATTCGGCATTGCGGCGCGTGGCCGTGCCAATGACCTCCATCGCGGGCACTCCGTACTGCACCATGATGTTCATTTCGCGCCACACCGCATCGGTCTTGAAATTGAGCGGTGTCGAGGCATCGGTGCCGACAAGCATCGGGACACCGGCGGCACGCAGCTGCAGGAACACAGCCTTAGCATCCTCGACACTCTTCCGCCACACTTACCGCCGAAGTTGGTCAAAACACGCTCTGGATGATCGAGGGACCGACGCACGTCTGCCCAAATGTCGGGTGGCATCGTCGACTTGGCCCGCTGATTGTCGGTCCAAAATTCCGGCCACTCGACCGCATCCAATTGCGCCCACGATGTGATCAGCGTGGGCACCACGATGGTGCGATGGCGCAGCAGGGCGGATACCACCTCCGGCGTCACCTTGCCACCGGTGGCAAACCCCAAGTGCTCGATGGCGTCCTGGCCCGCGTTGATGCGCGCGATCGTATTGTCGGGACCATTCGCGTGGCCGGTGACCCAAAGGCCACGCTTGTGGGCCTCCTCTGCGATCACCTTGACTTGGTCTCCCGTCAGGCCGTCGTAGGCCTTGAGCACATCGACGTTGTAGCTTATCCATTTTAACGCCGCCCCGCGGGCGTCCTCGACTTGTGTAAGTTGATTGACTGATAGCCGCGGTGCCACGTCTTCATATACTCGTCCGGGTAATTCGAGATGAAGCCTCCGGCTATCTTGAGACGCGGCGACGCTACTTGCCCGCTGTCAACTTTCTTCCTGAAGGCCACGAGTTCGTCGGCCGATCCACCGAGATCGATCGCGCTCGTCACGCCGTACATCAGCATGCCTCTCGCCGAGATGGCATAGATTTCCTGAAAGCGTGACTTGTACGTCTGGTGCCAGGACTGATAATCGGTGTGGCCAATGGTGTCCATGTGGACATGGGCGTCGATGAGGCCCAGCATCACCGTCATCCCGCCAGCGTCGATGACCTTCGTGCCGGACGGAACCTTCAAGGTGTCGGTGGTGCCGACCGCCACTATCCGATTGCCATCGATGAGCACGATTGAATGCGGCACCGGTTTGCCTTCGTGGCCGTCGATGAGCATGCCGCCGACGATCGCGAGCGTGGCCTTCGCTGGCTGCGGATCGTTCTCGCCACCGCCATAGCGACGTTGAGCGAGCGTTGGGCGATACCAGTTACGACTGCTAGGACGATCCCTGCAGCCAATAGCAGCTGCCGACGAGTCAAACCCATGACCTGCTCCTGTGTGCGGCGCAACTCTGGTAGTGAGTGCGCCGTAAGTCCTCGCGACTATACGGCTCTGGGACATCGAAACCCCGATCGCAATGTCGCAAGTTGTCGCGCTCTCCAAGTTGGCTCTCGTGGGCCTGCGTGGTCGACGCAGACGACAACTGCCTCCGGACATATGCCTTCGTACCAAGTCAAATGCCAAATGGTGACGCTTCGGGTCAGTTACTGGGCTGACGGCGAGCGACGCGACGTCGGGGCCAAGGCACTCATCTCTGCCCTGTCGGACCACCAGACCGAATTCGGCTCGTCTTGTCCAGGAAAATGGATCACGGTAATGCGAACGTGACAATCTCGGGAATCACGGTTCCTCGGACGGCGATCGAGACAAGCTGCTTTCCGTCGACCATGTAGGTCATCGGTGTTCCAATCGCCGGCGACGGCAGCGGCACCGACCCCAGTTCCTGTCCGGAAGACTTGTCGTACGCGACGAGCCTGGGCCCATTCACGGGTCCTCCTGCTGTCAATGGATACAGGAGCAGGGTTTTCGTCACCAGAGGCCCCGCCGCGCCACCGTCGCCCCCGAGAGGCGGTAGTGTGAGATCGCGTAGTCGCGGGTTCGTGCGAATCGGTCACCGTTTCCCGTCGGCGTCATCCAGATGTGCTCGCCCGTGTTCAAATCGATCGCCGTCATTCTGGAGTAAGGGGGCTTGAGAAGCGGCAGCCCGTCTGGCATTACAGGCTCGTATCGTTTGAATCCCGGTGTTCTCTCCGTTTCGGGCGTGGCGGCCCGAGCGAAACGGTCAGTTCCGCCCAGCGATGCTGGCGAGAAATAGGCGTTAACGCTGAACGAGTTGCGCGATGGCACATATAGCACACCGGATTCAGGATCGACTCCCGCCCCCCACCAGTTGGAGCCTCCGCCCGTACTTGGGCGGAAGATTGTGCTTTCGTCCCCCCGGACTCCGCGCGCATCGGTGGAGTGAAGAGGGGTCCAATCCGGAAGTCCTGCACCGCTTCACGCGCCGCGGCGCGGAGCTCCGGCGTGAAGTCGATAAGGTCATCGAGCGTCACCCCCTGGTATTCGTAAGGCAAAGGCTTGGTGGGAAACGGTTGCGTTGGCGACAACCCTCACCGTCCAAGTTCGAGTCGGTCGCGACGGAACGTTCCACGATCGGCCACACAGGCGTACCAGTGACACGGTCGAGAACATAGACGAAGCCCTGCTTGCTAACTTGCGCCACCGCCTTGATGGCGCGTCCGTTCACGGTAATATCGACCAGATTCGGCGCGGCTGGGAAATCGTAATCCCAGACGCCGTGGTGCACTGCCTGAAAGTGCCAGATCCGTTTCCCGCTTTCCGCATCAACACAGACCAGACTCTCGGCGAAGAGGTTGTCGCCGGGGCGATGGCCGCCGTAGTAGTCGTCGGTCGGCGTACTGGTCGGGAGGTACACGTAATCGAGTCCAAGGTCTGCGCTCATCGGCGCCCAGACATTGGTGTTCCCGGAATAGGCCCAGGAGTCCTTCTTCCATGTCTGAGCGCCGAACTCGCCACCTCGAACGTCTTGAACACCCACTTTTGGCGACCCGTGACGGCGTCATACGCGCGGACCCATCCCGGAATCGCGTCCTTATTGATGCTGTGATCCGAGATGGCTGATCCAACGACGATCGTGTTTCGAATAACGAGCGGGGGCGAGCTGACGGTCAACAGCATCGCGTTCAGGTAGTCGCGATCTTCACGCCTTCCCCGCGGTAGTCCCGCGTACAGATCTACGCGACCATCTTTCCCAAAATCTCCGCAGGGACGGCCGGTGCTGGCGGCAACACACATCAGCCAGGCGTCAGCAGTTCCCCAGAAGATGCGCGCGTCCCAGCCGTCGGTCCAGTAGGCGACGCCGCGGACATTGAACAACATGTTCATGGCGCTCGTTCCGACCTCGTAGCTCTTAGGGTTGTAGGTCCACAAGGTCTGCCCCGTTCGGGCATCGATCGCGGCGGCCTGGCCGAGCGAAGTATTGAGATACATTACGCCGTTGATCACCAGAGGCGTGACCTTCATGTTCGAAACACTGGGCTGTGTCGATCCGTTAACGCTCGAGCGCCACCGCCTGGGATTTTCTGTCAGGAGGTTGTCGAATACAGTACTCGCCTGACTCCACCACTCGCCGCCGGTCGGCGTGCGCTCGCTTAGGAACCCGTCGATCGAATTCCAGCGCCAGGCGATCTTCAGAGTTGAAACGTTTAGGCGGTCGATCTGATCGAGCGGCGAGTAATTGCTGCTCCAGAGATCGTGCCCGTAGCTGGCCCAATCGGCCGCACGGGTCCCTTGCGCTGACGTAGCCGGCTGGGTCGACGAGCGTGCTCCTGCAAGGCAATTGCAGGCACATACCAGCAGCAGCGCCACAGTCCGTCGCATCGGCAGCTCCTTATCGTCCGGCGCGGCGGATGATATCAGGGGCGTCTTGTCGCTGATGTCGCAAGTTGTCGCGGCGCGGCTTCTAGCCGCCTAGCGGCAGGGACGAATCTCGCTGACCCAGTGGGGTCAGACAGTAGCCGTCACCGTGAACGGTGTGAATGAAACAGGGATGCCGCGGGTCGCTCTCGATCTTCTTTCTCAACCGCGCGATCGCGTGGTCAACGGACCGTGTATTGGGAGCGTCCGGATAACCCCAGACTTCGCGGAGAAGCTCGTCACGATGTACCACGTGGTCCGGCCGCTCGGCAAGATACCTCAGGAGATCGAACTCGCGATGGCTCAGGCTCAAGGACATCGATCCCCTCGTCGCCGTCAGCGCGTTGAAGTCCACGACGACAGCCCCGAGCTCGAGAGACGCCTGATGAGGTCTCGTCCGTCGGAGGACTGCGTTAATCCTAGCGAGCAACTCCTCCAGGTCGAACGGTTTCGTCACATAGTCATCTGCACCCAAGTTCAGCCCGCGCAGCTTGTCGGCTTTCTGTACGCAAGCCGTCAGCATGATGATCGGCGTTCGCCCTCCCTGGCGCAGGATTCCGCACAACTCGAACCCATGCATTCCTGGCAGAGTCACGTCGAGGATAATCAGGTCGGGCGCAAAATCACGGGCAGCGTCGACCGCCAGTCTGCCGTCTCCAACAGCCCGCACCTCAAACCCCTCGAAGGTGAAGTTGTCACACAGCACGCGACTCAGCGGCCTGTCGTCCTCGACGAGGAGAATTCGCTTCTTCATAGCGACTGGGCGATGGGCAGCCAGATCGAAACGGTCGTTCCCGCCCCAGATGCGCTCGAGATGGTGAGACGGCCGGCGTGGTCGGATGCGATGCGGTGTGCAATCGCCAAACCCAGGCCGCTTCCGCCTGATGCGGCGCCTTTCCCGCGATAAAAGCGACGTGTCACATTCTGGAGATCGTCGGCACCAATACCGACTCCACGGTCCTCCACGGTCAACGCGATAACCGATCCCTGAAGCTGCGCGGTCACCACGATCTCTCGAGCGTCGCCGGAATAGCGAATCGCATTATCGATAATGTTGTCGAGTAACAGCTCCAGAGCCATGCGGTCCGCGAGCAAGGGGGGTAGGTTCTCTGGAACATTGGTTGCGACCCTCATCTTTCTGTTGGACAGCGCGGAGTCGAAGCGTCTCAGCGTCTCGTCGATCACGACATCTACTTCAAGCGGTTCGAACGTATAGGCTTCGGTGACGTCCGTAATGCGCGCATACGCCAGCAGGTTGTCTACGAGCCTCGACAATCGCTTCGACTGCTGAACGATGAGCTCCGCGTAGTCGCGTGGCGCGTCCGTGTTCCTCAACCGCCCGGACACGAGCGTGTCAGCCGCCGCCCGAATCGACGCCAAAGGTGTCTTGAGTTCGTGGGTCACCGTGGACACAAAGTCCGATCGCAATTCCGTGAGTTTGGCGTGCGCGCGACTCGCCCTCGCGGTCAGCACCAAACCCACGGTCAAGGTGAGTGCGGATACGGACGTAATGATCAGAGTCCGGCTGGCGCTTTGCACCGCAACATCCAAGGGAGCGCTGGACAGGTCGTCCACCTCGACCGCCCATACGCGAGCCGACTGCAGATCCGAGGGTGGGGCGAGCGCGACGAGCGTGGGATCGAAGAACATCAGCCGGAACGAGCGGCGAGCGGTGGTCCGGTTCGAGCCGTCGTGAACACTGCTCGCCACAGGGTGATCGCCATCGTCGACAATATGGAGACCAAAGCTGTCTCTGACGCTTCCCGCTTTGGCAAACTGCTGGGTAAGTTCCGGAAAGTAGTTCTGGCGTGTCCATGCCAGATCCACGGTGAATCCAAACACACCGGAAAGATGCTGCCGCAGCTGATCACGATACAAAAGGCGTGCGACGACTGGTACAGCTCTCCACCGATCAACGTCTCAAACACCGAGAATCGCCGACCGAGCCTGGCGTCCTGCGCAATGCGATTGCCGAGCAGCTCCGCCGTCGCGGGGTCCCTCTGGATGGTCACAGGGAAGCGGCTCGGTGGGCTCGGAACCGCCAGCCATCGAGCCGGTCTGTCGGCTCGAGTGAAGAACACGATACTGGAGTCGATTCGACCGGCCGTGGCAAAGAACGATTCTGGGTACGGATAGCGCGCAAACGCGCCGGCCACGAGAGAACGTAATTGTACGGCGAATCCAGTACGTAGTTATCCCAATTTGGCGACACGAGCACCGTCGTCTGAACGGCCTCCATATCCCGCGTCAGCGCTTTGACAAAGAGATCGGCCGTGATGCCCGCACGGCGCACCGACAACAGACTCAAGCTCCGGCGCCATTCGGTGATCGCTTGATAGCCAAACCAGGTGAGGGCCGCGACGGAGACGCACATGCCGACCGCGAGCCATAGTGGCAGGCCGCGCGCCATCTCTGAGATCGAGAGACGGCTCATCGCGCCAACTCGCGCTCCCGATAGTAACGAATGGCGCCCTCGTGCAAAGGGATCGGCGCTGCTGGCGCCTGCTCGACGTCCATCGACCGCAGCCACTGATTTTCTGCAGCGATCGCGGGCAACACGTCAAAGAACGTCTTGGTCAGATTGTACACGAGACTCTCGTCGAGATCCGCACGACACACCAACAGGCTATCAGGGCCAATCGTCACAATCGCGTCGGGTTGGTTCGGATAGGTACCGCCGGGGATCGCAGTGGCCCGCAAGAACGGATAGTCGTGGAGCAACTGCTCGATTTCAGGTCCCACCAGGGCGACGAGGCGAGCACCATTGGCTGTCGCAGTTCTGACAGCTTCGGCGGGATAGCTGGCCCCCACGAACATCGCATCCAATGTTCCCGCAGCGAGCCTGTCCGCACCGTCGTTATAGCGGAGCGATTCCGCGACAACATCGTGCGCCTCGATGTGGAGCGCCTGCAAGACGAGACTCGCTGTCAACGCCGTCCCGCTGCCGCGCACGCCCATGCCGACGCGACGCCCTACCAACCCTGCGGCCGTTTGAATACCACTGCGCGAACCGACCAGCAAGTGCAAAGGCGTGGCGCGCAGCACGGCGATGGCGCGCAGACTGTCGAGCGGTCCTTGGACCTCAGGCAAACTTCCGGCGAACGCCATGTAGGCCACGTCCGAGTACACAAACGTCACGTCGGCCATTCGATGTCGGAGCGCGTCCACGTTACTGACTGAGCCGGCGCTTTCGCTGATCTGGAGCGTGACCTCAGGCAGGCTTTTCTCGAATGCGCGGGCAAGAGACTGACCAAGCGCATAGAAGCCGGCCCCGGGCGTGCCGGTCGAGAGCTTCAATGCGACGTGCGGCGGCGGTGGCGCCGTGGCGGAACCGCCGCAGGCCGTCAACGTCGTGCCAATGAGCACGGCCAATGTGGCGCAGAGATTCTTCCGCATTTCGATATGCACACGGCCCAGTGTCTACTATACGACCTTGGGCGCACCGCGCCGTCGACGATGGGTCGTGCACGACCGTACACCTCGGTTGCACGCCGTTGTCGATCACGCTGGCGCCTGGGTGCCGGGAAGATTCTGCCTTTGAATCAGATTCGCCGACCACAGGATGGTCGCAACTTGTCGCAGCCTAACCGGGTATCTGGACTCTCCGCCTACCAAAAAAGAAGCGGCGTGATAATAGTCCTTTCGTTGAGGGGCCGACGAAGTTCCCTCCTTGGTTGGCATAGCTGCGCCCGAGCCGCGGCGTGAGCACGGGTCAAGGCTGCGCGGAGCGCACCGCCGAAGGCGGCCGCAGTGCCTTGACGCGCGCGGAGCGCCGTGGCTGTTGTCAGCACCCAGAGCGTTGCACGACGGTCGGACTCAGTCGTATCTTCGGCCTCGTCCGATGGAGCCGGTTCGGCTCCGGGCCATCATGAAATCCGCGCGCGGGGAGCCATCGCTTGCACGGCCTCTCACGGCCAGCCGAGTTATCGGCCTTCCCCGCGCCGGTCCGACCGTGCGCCATGATGCGGGGCACTCGGTGCAGTCCTCTGGGTGAGCGCGCGTCGACATCCGATTACGCGGGTCGGGGTCGGCCGCGAACGGGCGCTGCTGCGCCCACACGGCCCACACGATCCGGGCGAGCTTATTCGCCACATCCACTGCCGCGACACTGCGCCCGCGCCGCTGCTCGGTCTGCACTGCCCACTGTTGTAGCGACGTGGGCCGGGCCGCCTTCTTCGCGTGCCAGACGACCGGTCGACCGCGCGAGAGCCGTCGTTCTTCGTCGAGATCGCCAGGCCGATGCGACACGGCAATCTGGAATACGGACTTTGCGAGATCGACGACGATGGTCGTGTACTCCATCTGGATTCCGCCTCGCTTTGGCCTCAATAGGCCGTTTCACAGTTGGCACAATGATGCCACGCGGCAGGAGGAGTCCATCCCATCGCTTGCCTGCCTCCTGTGCTATTGGCCGATTGTTTGCCTGACCTCAAGTCGATTCCGTGACCAGATCAGAGGCACACTTCTAAGGCATCGGCGAGTTAACCTCCAGCTGCCGCTTTTCTGAACGACACTCTGTGCGCCTCGGGCCCGAGCCAGGTTACGATGAAAGCGCTGATCAACACGAGTGCGACCAGTCCGCCCATCGCCCGCGTGTAGGTTAAGCGCTCGCCGAGCGCCGACTCGACGTACGGAATGCTGGCCGCGAACATCACGCCGAGCTGATACGCGAATCCCGGAAAGAAGCCCCGAAGGTGGTTCGGCGAAAGCTCATTGATGTGCGCGGGAATCACGCCCCACGCGCCTTGCACGAAAAACTGCATCAGAAATACGCCGACAAGAATCCGCCATGGACTCTGGCCGGCGATCCAGAATGGGACGATCAGGAGCCCGCAGACCATCGCGATCATCATCGCATGGCGACGTCCGGCCCGATCCGAGTAGAAGCCGAAGACGAGGCCGCCGAGAATCGCCCCCACGCCGGCGAGCATCGTGATGTCGGCGATCCTCGCCTTGGCGTAGCCGACCTGGGCGAGCAGCGTCGGATACATGTCCTGCGTGCCGTGCGACATGAAGTTCATCATCGTCATCAGCAGGACGAGGTACGCGAAGCGGCGCCAGTACTTCGGCAGCGAGTTGCGGTACGTGATCCAGTCGGTCTTGTGCTCGTGCCAAGCGTCGGATTCCTTGACCCGCGCGCGAATAAAAAGCGACAGCAGCGCCGGCAGCCCGCCGAGGAAGAACATCAGGCGCCAGCCGTTGCTCGGGTACATCGTGTTGAAGGTCGGGTACGCTAGTCGGAACGCGAGGGCCGCGAGCAGGCTGCCGAGCGCGTAGCCTTCTTGCAGCAGCCCAGAGAGCAGCCCGCGCAGCCGCGGCGACGCCGATTCGAGCGCGAGCGACGCGCCAACACCCCACTCCCCGCCCATACCGATACCGAACAGCATGCGCAGCATCAGGAAGACCTGATAGCTCGGCGCAAGCCCGCACGCCACCGAGATGACCGCGTAGAAGATCACATTGATCATCAGCGGCAACCGCCGGCCCATGCGGTCGGCCATGATGCCGAAAATGATCGCCCCGAGAGGCCGCGTCGCCAGCGCCACCGTGAGCGTGAACGCGATATCTGGACGCGAGCGCCCAAACGACTTCGCGATGTCGTCGATGACGAGCGTCAGGATGAAGAAATCGAACGCATCGAGCGTCCAGCCCAGAAATCCCGCGAGGACGGCGTTCCGCTGGTTCGTGTCCGCGGCTTTCGTGATCGGAGACGGGATTGCGCCTACCGTCATGGTCGGCGCAGGATACTTCTATGAGACTTGTCGGTGTCAAGTCCGTCCCTTTTCTCGCACGCCGTGGTGTTCTTCGTTTTCATCGAGGCACACCTCCATCGAGGCCGCCGAGCAGGCCCCCCAAGAGCGGGCCCCGCGCAGGCGGCCGGTCTTACCGGCGATGTCACGCCGGCCACCCGGTCCCCCGCGATCGACGACGCGAGCTGGCGGCTTCGTGTTCGCGAAGCCGATGGCTCCGCGCCACTTCTATCCGTGCCTGTGGCAATGCCCCGGACACCAGAGACTCATTCGTGAAGCTTGGAAGCGAGCGCCCATTCTACACTCCGGTTTCCAGGGGAACCCAGATCGAGAGTTCGTTCGCACATGTCTACGACACGGGCGGGATGCGCCGCACTCATCTGCGCGGTCATGCGAACATTCTGAAACGCCTCTTGATTCATGCCGGCGGCTTCAATCTTGGCGTCGTCATGCGTCACCTGATCGGAAACGGCACACCTCGCGGCATGCAGGATCGCTTGGTGACGGTGCTGGCGCCACTCTTCGTGTTCCTTCTCGCCCTTCGAGGGCAACGCGCCGTAATCGGCGCATCGCGTGGGTTCATCGAGGCCGTTCGCGACCGATTCCCGACCACGTTCCATGTCAATTCGTCAGCGACAGCGACTTGTACCCCGGCTGTTGACCCGCGAGGACCTAGCAGGGTGTTGAAAAAGTAACTTGAATCACGACTTCCTACGTCCAGCGTCGGGCGGTTGCGAGCGCTGGGTTCGCGGTGTGTCCGCCGCGGACGCGCGAGACGGGCTCGCGTCAGCCCGACGCATAGACCAGGTTGCGAATGCGGACCAGATTAAACGCGGCCGCGGTGAACCGGAAGATCCAGGTGACCCGCTGGCCGCCGCGGTGCCGCAGCTTTCGCAGCAAGCCGACCGTCTTCATCCAGCCGAAGATTTCCTCGACGCGCTTCCGCTTTCTTTGACTGATCTCGTAACCGGGACGCGCCGTCGTGCGCGCATCGATCGCGCTTCGACGGTTCTTCGTGTTCTGCGCCACATGCGGTGTGACGGTCATGTGCCGCAACTCCCCGACGAACCAGGCATCGTCGTAGGCCTTGTCGCCGCCCAGCGTCACGCGGTCGCCGGGCAACGCCTCGACCATGGTCAGCGCCGCGTGGCGTTCCCCGTACCCGTCGGCGGGCGTGACGTCGGTATTCACCACGAGCCCCGAGCGATTCTCCATCAGCACGTGCCCCATGTAGACGAGTCGCGCGGGCTGGCCGTCGCCCTTCCGGTACAGGCGCGCGTCCGGGTCCGTCCTCGACGCGTGCGTGTCATTCTTGCGGCGCTCGCCCCGAAAGTTCACCGCTGGGTTCTTCGGATCGTCGGGCGGCGGTGGGTCCTCGTCTTTCGGCCGGAAACTCTTGTGGCTGGCCCACGCCTCCAACAACGTGCCGTCGACTGTGAAATGTTCGTCGGACAGCAACCCATGGGTGCGCGCCTCGTCCAGCACCTCGGCAAAGAAGGCCTCGGCGATGTCGCCGCGCAGCAGCCGGTCGCGGTTCTTCGAAAACGTCGAATGGTCCCAGATCGGGTCGTCCATGCCGAGGCCCACGAACCAGCGAAACAGCAGGTTGTACTCGAGTTGCTCGATCAGCAACCGCTCACTGCGCACCGTATGGAGCACCTGCAGCAACAACGCCCGCAGCAACTGCTCGGGCGGAATCGACGGCCGCCCGAAATCCGTATACATCGCGTCGAACCGGGGCGAGAGGCGTCCCAGGGCCGCGTCGACGATGCGGCGGATGGGGCGCAGCGGATGATCAGCCGGCACTCGCTGCTCCGGCGACACATAGCTAAACAGGAAATCCGATCGTTCGTCGGGACCTCGCATCGCGCTGCGCCCTCCTGGAAACGTCGGCGCAGTTTAGTACAACGAGCTACTTTTTCAACACCCTGCTAACCCTTTCGACCAGAAGTCACGCGCCATCACCAACTTGAAAGACGCGGCTAATCGGGTTCGATCCCGGTAGCCCGCTCCACTAACCTGCTCTCGTCGAGCGCCGTTTTCCACCTCGATGGGGCTGGTGTCCCCACTCGTCTCTCCGCGGCGAAAGACCCTAGGTATTGTCGGCGAGCAAGGCAGAGCCATCGGACAGGATGACCGCAACGTCGAGTCCTACCTGATGGCGGCATGGACTGAGGTCGTGCCGAGGTCGTCGCCGACCGTGAGTTCCTCCCTGACCGGACTCATGACTCGTCTGACGCACTAGCAGGCCATCGGTTGTCATGGATGCGGCCGCCGGGACGGAGCCGAAGGTGCGGGTCGCGCCATTGGCGACACCCGTGACGCTGACCGCCGGTGAAGTCAGATCAATGTTGCACCACGCGCTGATCGCGCGCGCGTGCTGGACGTACTCGATCAGGTTGTCTTACGCTGTCGACGTGTTCAGGACGACACTGCTACTGGTGGCCGTGGCCACGACCGCAACCGGCCGTTTCGCCGCTCCAACGGCCGACACTGTCTCGTTCCCGAGCGGGCGACTCACCCTCCATGGCGTGCTGTACAAACCGGAGGGCGCGGGGCCGTTTCCGGCTGTCTTGTACAACCACGGCAGTGCGAAGGGCATGGTGAGCCAACAGGCGTTCGACGCGCTCGGTCCCGTGTTCGTGCGTCACGGATGGGTCATGTTTGCGCCATACCGCCGCGGACAGGGCTTGAGTGCGGCCGCTGGACCGTACATCGGCGCGGAGATCGACCACGCCAGGAAGACGGGCGGCGTCGCCGCCGGCGCCGCCGTGATGGTGCACTTGCTCGAAACCGACCACCTCGACGATCAACGGGCGGCGCTGGCATGGCTACGCCGGCAGACGTTCGTCGATCATGACCGGATCGCGGCTGCGGGAAACTCGTTTGGAGGCATTGAAACCGTCCTCGGCGCCGAGCAGGAGCGTTACTGCGCCGCGATTGATTCGGCGGGCGGCGCCGAAAGCTGGGCGCTCGCGCCTCTGCTTCAATCGGCGCTGCTGCGCGCCGTCAGACAATCCAAAGCGCCAATCTTCTTCTTTCAAGCGGAGAATGACTACGACCTGACACCGACCAGGGTGCTTTCTGCGGCGATGACGGCTGCTGGTGCGATCGCCGAATCGAAAATCTACCCGCCGTTCGGTCGCTCGACGCAGGATGGCCACACCTTCGGCTACTTCGGCGCGTCGGTCTGGTCGCCGGACGTGTTTCGATTTCTCGACTCACACTGTCGCAGCCAGTCAAGACGGAACGCTCGAGATTAGAGACCGTCAGGACCACAGCCGGACCAGGATCATCCTGGTTCCTCTCAATCACCGCGGTGGTCGAGACGGCCGCTTCAGACCGCCGTCGGTTGGCGATCCAGTGTCCGGAGCGCTTGTGTGAGCGGGCCTTCCGGCTGCATCGCCTGTCGGACGAGCAGCTCGACCTCGAGCTTGGCAATATCGGCGGCGCCGCGCGCATTCCACACCTGGCGGAGTGTCTCTTTGACGAGGGCGTGAGTCCGGTCGCGGTTTCCACTGTTGGACTCGAGTTTCCTCAGCAGGTCGTCTGTGAGTCTGTCAAAGTTCAGGGTAGTCACGTTGGCGGCCATCAGCTTTCAATCGAAGATTCGGACATGTGCAGTGTCGGGTGCGACGCGACTGGCCGTTGGTGTTCGAGGACCGGCTCGCCGCGCAAAGTTTACAGCGTCGGGGCACCCCTGTCGTCGAGAAGTTGAGACTGCCCTTCCACCGGGCATTGGCTGAGCCACCGACGGAGCGGGGATTGCACCCAGTGTAACCAATGACCCGCGCTCCAAGCGCTCATCTTGCGGTTTACCTCAACGACCATCTGGCTGGCGGCGCGGCCGCTCTCGAGATGGTCGAGGCCTTGGCACATCACCAGGACGCGTCACTGGTGGAGTTCGCGACCATCCTGCGGAGCGATGTCGAGCAGGATCGCGACGAGTTGCTCCGCCTGATGCGTGGGGCCGGCGTCGAAACCAGCCGCGTGAGACGGGCCGTCGGCTGGCTGAGCGAGAAAACGGCGCGCTTGAAGTTAGCCGTCGACGATCCGGTGGATGGTCGCCTCCACACCTACGAAATGCTCGAAGCGCTGGCGCTCGGCATCGAAGGTAAGCGCGCCCTGTGGGCAGCCTTGCAGGCCCTGTCGCCGCTGATCCCGGAGCTCCGTGGCGGCGACTACAGACGGCTGATGCAACGGGCCGACGATCAGCGGGCCGCCGTCGAATTGCGCCGGCTCGGGTGGGCCGCGGTGGCATTTGCCTCACCGCCGAGAGAACCTTGAGCGGCACCCAGCGCCTCTATCGCCCCGCGATCAGCGACCGGACGTCGTAGACGATGCCGTCCTTCATCACCCGCCGCACGCGTTGCAGATCTTTGATGTTCTGGAGCGGGTCGCCATCGATGAAGGTCAGATCGGCCAGCTTGCCTGGTTGGATGCTGCCGATGTCCGCGGCCACGCCCATCGCTTCGGCCGACACCATGGTTGCTGTTCGCAACACCTCCACCGGCGTGAGCCCGCCAGATGCGTAGTTCTCGAGCTCCATCAGCAGGCTCAGACCGTAGGGGTTGATTGGCGCATCGGTGCCCGCGGTCACCCGTCCGCCGCCTTTGACCACTTGATACACAGTGCGTTCCTGCGGTGTCACCAGCCGTTGCGCCTGCTCGAGCGCAACCGACGACGCCGGTGTGCGCGTTTCGGCGCGCCAGCGCTGAACCACGGACTGCGGATAGAGTGCCGCGATTCGCGGATCGTTCAGCCATGAGGGATCGCGGAGCGTCTGCAGACGGAAGCCGCCCTGGATGCCGATCGTCGGCGTCAGCGTCATTTGTGATGCGGTGAGGAGATCGATCACGTCGCGATACGATCGCATCAGCGCCGTGACCTTCGGCGAGTAGCCGCGGCGGCTGGTGCCGCGAATGTGCTCGACGCCGTCTGCACCGAAGGCGACCGCCGGATAGAGCTCGTGAGAGGTGACCGGCATCCCCATGGCGTGCGCCGCTTCGATGATTCGCTTCTGCATGAGATCGGGCAGCCGGACGTAGGTCTTGACGAAGTCGTAGTCGAAGTCTTTGGCGTGCTGCAGCTCCAGCGGCACCTGGCCGGTGTCGCCGAGCGAGGTGCCGCCGGGATAGTAGATGCGCGAGCCGTCGAACGGTTCGCCGGTCGTCAGCAGCCGCGGACCGATGCGCGCGCCCGAGTCGAACGCCTCACGGAATTCCATCGTCTCGAAGGTATTGCTGGCCGGGTTGCGGACGGTGGTGATGCCCCACGACAGGAACGCGCGGCCCAGGGCTTCGCCGAAGTCCTCGCTCAGATGGGTGTGAATTTCGATCAGGCCGGGAATCACGGTCTCGTTCGACGCATCGATCACGTCGGCGGCGTGCGCCGCACGATGCGGCTGGACGCTGGTGATACGACGGCCGTCGATGACGATGTCGACGTCGCGCTGGAGCGCGTCGCCGCGGCCGTCCCAGAAGCGGCCCGCATGGACCGTCCTGGTCCGATCGCTTCGGTCGGACGCGACAGATCGTGGCGGCGCCGGGATCCATGTCAGCTTGGGCGCAATGTCGCGGACGATGCGTCGCGCGCCGACGTCGACCATTTTCAGCCCGGTGTCGGTCTGGTACAGCAGCTGGCGCGAATCGCCGGTCCACGTCGGCGATCCCGCGAGATCGGTTGCAAGCGGCCGCGGCGCTCCGTGTGGGGTTCCGTCAGACCCCACCGGCCACGCCGTCAACAGACCGTCGACGATGGCGGCCATCTGGGTGCCGTCCGGAGACCACACCGGGCCGGAGTCCTCGCGCATGCCGATCGACTTGTGCGGCGCCGGTTCGAACCAGCGATCGCCGGAGCCGTCGATCGACACGCGCAATACCTGGTTGGTGCCTTCGCGAAACCGCGTCGAGTAGACCTTCAGGGAAGATACCACGACTGCAGAGCCGTCGGGCGACCAGCTCGGACGTCCCGGTTCGTTCAAGTGATCGTGGATCTTATGCACCGCACCGCTCTGCACGTCGACGACCTGCAGCTGGCCGTCGGCATCGACGAACGCGATTCGGGCGGAATCAGGCGACCAGGCTGGCAGCGTTGCAGCGCTCGTGAGGTGGGTAAGCTGCCGGTCGCCGCCGTTCTTGACGTCGCGCACCCAGATGTTCATCCCGCCGCTGCGATCAGAGGCAAACGCGAGCCACTTGCCGTCGCGCGACCACGCCGGCGTCGTGTCGAGCGCGGCATCCGCGGTCAGACGCCGGGGAACGCCGTCCACCGGCATCACCCAGACATCGCCAAGCGCCGCGAACGCGATCTGGCGCCCATCCGGCGACACGGCGGGGTGCATGATGCCCCGGACCGGTTGCGGGCCGGTGAGGTCGAACCGATGGCGCTTGGGCGTAAAGCCAGGGCGCGTGAACGACACGTCGGCGCTGAATTCAATCGCGCGCGCCGCGCCGCCAGCCGCCGGCCGGCGTTTGATCTTGCCGTCCGCCGTGTACAAGAGCTCACCGGTCGGCAGCCACTGCGGGCGGAACGGAAACACGTCCTCGTCGGGATCGGCCACGTTTCGATCGCCGACCATGAGGCGGCTGTGGCCGCCGGCGATCGCGTTGAAGGCGACGGCGCCGTCGGCACCGAACGCGGGCGCCGCGAGCGCACCGTCAGCCGACGCGACCAGCGTCTCGGACGTTCCCGGCGCCATCGCCGGCGCCACGTAAATTCCCGGGTGCTCGCGCCGATCCGAGACGTATCCGATTTCCGTCGCATTGCGCCACGACGGCATGAACTCGTTGGACGCGGCGGTCGTCCACTGTCGCACCGCGCCGGTCGCGAGCGTCACCACCCAGATGTCATAGTTGCCGGCGCGGTCGGACGAGAAGGCAAGGCGGACACCGTCGGGAGACCATGCCGGCTCTCGATCGTCGAACGGGCTCGACGTCACCGGCTCGAGATCGGTACCGTCGCTCTTGATGGTCCAGATCTGCCAGGTGCTGTCGCGATAGGCCTGAAAGGCGATGTGCGTTCCGTCCGGCGACCACGACGGCTGCCGCACATCGAGGAAGATGTCGGTGATCGCGGTGGCCACGCCGCCCCGCGCAGGAAGGGTCCACAGCGTGCCCAGCAGGTCGATGGCGATGGTGCGACCGTCGGGCGACAGCGCCGCCGCCATGTTGGTGCCCTCATGCAGCGTGAGATGCACGGCTCGGGAAGCTGGCTGCTGACCGGCGCTCACGAGCGCACCGGCAGCGACCATGGCCGCAGCGATTGGAACTTTCAGCATGGCGGTAGTCTACTGTGCAGCGATCGGGGAAACACAGCCGCACGGCACACGCCGGCCGCGCCCAAATGCGGTCGCTGGCGGCACACCGGTTGCTTTCGAGGTCTGGGATGAAGATCGCTGTTTTTGCCCTCGTTGGTGCCCTGCTGGGAGTGACGATCGCGTCCCTGATCGTTCCGCCGGCGCTGTCGTGGTATTCAGCACCGGGCGGCCTGCCCCAGGGCACACAAATTCAGGCGATTGTCGAGATTCCGACGGTCATTCGCTATGCGACAGGCAAACTCATCAATGGCCAGATCGTCGGGGCGATGATCGGCGCGGTTCTCGGATTGGTGATCGGCGTGGTCGTGGCCAGGAAAGTTCCTGCGACCGACGTTCGCCGCGGTATCGTCAACTGACGCTCTTTCCTCCCAGGAGATTCCATGGCAGACAACGAACTGAATGACATGACCGTGGTCCCGCTCCCTTCGAACGAGACAGAGGCCGAACACGATCGCATCCGGTCTTCGAACGACCGTGATCAAGCCCTGGAACGCGACGGCAAAGTCGCCCCTCACAGCAGGGGCTACGACCGCGCGGCCGACGGCGCTCCTACGCCGACCATCGAGCGCGTCGTCGACGAATAGCGGGTGTGTCTGTCTACTTCGGGAGGGACGCTGCTGCCGAAGCAACGCGCGTGCGCGAGACGCTGATTGCCGCGGGCTGGCGGAGGGTCTGATAGACCACGCAGTAGCGTTCGGTCAAGCGCAGGAGCGTGTCGAGCTGTTCTTCCGTGGCGTCGGTCTCCAATTCGAACGTCAGCCGGATCTTCTGAAATCCCACCGGCGCGTCTTTCGCGACCCCCAGAGTCCCTCGAAAATCCAGATCGCCTTCGACGCTGACGCCGCCGCCGCGAATGTCGACGCCAATGGCCGTCGCCACCGCATTCAAGGTGACACCCGCACACGCCGCCAGCGCTTCGAGCAGCATGTCGCCCGAGCAGGCGAAGGCTCCGCTGCCGCCGGTGGCCGGATGCAGGCCGGCCGTGACCAGCGCCTGGCCCGTCTGAACGCTGCAGGTGATCCCCTCGCCGATCTCACCGCGTGCGGTCAGAGTGATCAAGGCGGCGTCGGGCTCAACGCGGTACTTGTCTTTCAAAGGCGCCTGCAGGGCGCGAAGGTCGTCGATGTTCATCGCTGTGTGTCTCCCTCGTAAGGCGAGCGCGGGCGCGACACTGCGTCGAGTCGGTGCACCGCGTCAGCAGCCGATTGTAGTGGATCGACAGAAGCAGATGACGAGCCGGCTTCTCGATGGACCCGCTGGGTGAGGCGCGCGTTACCCAGACGGGCTTGGTGTTGAGGCAGACAGCTGCCCAGATGGACCGCAGAAGCACGAATACTCAGCAAATTCTATACGGCACAGTTTCTGCTCTCCAACCATCTAGAGATCGCACGGCACTGTTGCCGCAGCGAGGAGGGGATCATGCTTCATTACGCGCTGGTATTTCTCGTCGTCGCCTTGGTCGCCGGGCTGCTTGGTGTGTCCGGGGTTGCCGCCATGGCGACCCAGATTGCCTATGTGCTGTTCGTCATCGCCATCGTATTGTTCCTGGTGCATCTGCTCTCGGGACGCCGCACGCTCGCGCCCTGAGCCGCGTCGCTTCTCGGCATCGATGAACGGGCGGAGTCCGGTTCTGCCCGTTCATTCGACCGCCGCCCAGGTCCGCTTGAGCCCGTGATTTTCCGGCATTCCCTTCCGTCGGCAGCGATAACGCGAATCCCCGCTGTTCAGTGCGGAGCGCCCCGCGTTCCTTCTGTGGCCCACCTCGATCCCATCGGACGTGATCGAGAACGAAGAAGGGCGATATAAGTGAATCTCTCGGCTGGCTTGTCAACGGATGAGGTGGACCATTCCTTATGACGCATTTGCGGCAGCTTTCCCATCGGCAGGGTCTGGAGACTGACCTTTCGGCGACGATCGCTCAGCGTTTCAGGCTACCGACGCATGCGGTGCTGCTGCTGCTCATCGTCTTCACGCAGGTCGTCGTCTCCGCCAAGGTCGTCGAAGATCGCCGTTACCGGTTTCGGGCGGACCTCCCGGGCATTCTCTCCGACAGGATCGACGAGTCCGACGAAAACGGTGGACCGCTGGCGTGGCGCACTTACAGCAGTCGTTCCCCGTCGCGCCAGTCCGGGGCAGAGTACACCGCAGCCGTCAAGGTGTTCGAGACCAACTCGACCGACACCCGGGTGTTGTTTGAGGCCGGGGAAAACGATGCCAGCCAATCGCTGGGCATCACGCTCGTCGGACGCCGCGACGGCACATTCGGCGTCGACCGACTGCCGAGTGTGACGTTGTCGTTCCAGAGCGGCCGCGATGGCGCGCCGGACATGCAGCGCGCCACGGTCTTGCTGGTCGTCAACGGCAGGCGCTTGTACGAGGTCACGTTTGCCTTCAGCGGCGCCGCCGATCAATCAGCGACCGGAAAGACATTCTTTCAGACGTTCAAGATTCTGAAATGACGCGGTGGACCGAGTCACCGCCCGCCTGGGCGGTGTGCCGATGTGACATCACTAATCAAAACAGCACACATTCATATAACTCCTTAATTAATAGATATATATGAACATAAAACATGGCTCATTTTACATTTTAGTGCTCATTAATAAGACAACGCGTCACCCGTCTTAGTGCGTATCGCCCTACAAGCTAACTTCCGTACCATCAGTTATTTCCGACTCATAACAGCGCGCTGGACCGTGACTTGCTCAATCAATGGACATCTATATGACACGATGTTCGTTTAACACGCTTGCCGAGACTTTTCATGGAGACAAATCGCGCCCCGAAGCTCAGCAAGGCGCCGCCTTGCACAACGATCGAGCCTTCTTCGACGACTGGACCGCTGCCCGTCCGGCCAAAGAGTGGCCGGCGAGACCGGAGCCGTCCGTCCGCGAGTCCGCTCCAGAACGCTCAGCGATCGCTCGCCTGCCCGTGGTGCCGGCGCTCCCGATTGTGCCTGCTGAAACGCAGCGCGAACGGAGCACAGTGGTTCACATGCCAGGTGTGCCTGGGGACGTTCTCGGATCTGCTGATAGCGGGGAGCCAGTCAGCGACGCCTCCAGCGCCGAAGCGGCCAGCTGCAGACGGAAGGACAAGCGCATCGACGGCCCATTTGACGGGCTCCGAGTCGGCGCCCTCGAGACTCCCGTTCAACTCTACGATCTGAGCCGCGGCGGCTGCTTCATCAACTCCATGCACCAGCAGCAGCCCGGCGTGAAACTGCTGCTGAGAATCGACCTGCCGTACGAGGGCTGGATCACTGTCAACGCCGAGACGCTCTACCGGCGTGACGAATTCGGCTTCGCGGTGCGATTCGTGGATATCAGCGAGGAGGTCCTGGCTCGCCTTGATCGGTCGCTGGAGGCCATGCAGCAGCGAGCTCCTCACGAAGCGTAGCTATGACCAGACTCTCGGAGTCTTCCTCGGAGAAGTGATCGTGCGCGAAGGACTGACCGTTGAAGACCCGCTCGAGGCGCTCGAACCGCGCACGGCTCGCAGCAGACACGCGCCGCTCGCCCCGGAGCTCGCGCGCCAGAAGCGCCTGTCCCAGCGTCCGTTGAACCTGGTGCGTGAAGCCAGCGAGCGACCCAGGCTCGGCGAAGTGCTGGTGCGCGGCGGTGCCATCAACGCCGACCAGCTGCATCACGCCCTCACCCAGCAGAAACAATTGAAACTGCCAATCGGTCAGCTGCTGGTGCGCTTGAACTATCTCAGCGACGAAACCATGCGGCAGGCGCTCAGCGTCCAGCTGAACGTGCCGTTCCTCGACCTCGATCGCGTAACCATCGACCCGGCGTTGAGCCGCATCATCAACCCCAGCTACGCCCGTCGCCACTCGCTCCTGCCGGTTGCAAAGGTCGGCCAGAGCCTGACGATCTGCATGGATGATCCGACCAATCACTCGGCCATCGAAGAGTTGAAGGGTTCGACCGGCCGGATCGTGACGGTCGTGACCTCCAGCCACGAAGCCATCGAGCGCGCCTTCCGCCGGGTCTATCCCGAACCGATGGAGGCGCCCCCCCAGAGTCTGGATCTCGAGGCTGACGAGGAGAGCGAAAAGGAAGCCAAGAGCAAGTACATCGAGGATCGACAGATCAGGAACGCGGACACGGTGGTTCGACAACTGCTGTCGATGGCGATCGAGCTGCGCTCGAGCGACGTCCATCTCGAAACGTTGTCGAACCGGCTGCAGGTGCGCTTCAGAATCGACGGCGTGCTCGAGGAAATGGCGCTCGGCGAACTGCAGGATCTCTGCAACCAGGGCGCGCGCGAAGTGGTGTCGCGCCTGAAGATTCTCGGCAAGCTTGACATCGCCGAACGGCGTCGGCCTCAGGATGGCAGCTTCCGGTTGCGGGTGGACCGCCACGGCGACCAGGCCAATATCGACCTGCGGATCTCGGTCGTGCCCAGCTACTACGGGGAAAGCGTCGTGCTGCGCATTCTCGATCGGACCCGCGTGCCCAACTCGATCGAGGCGCTCGGCCTGTCCACGGCCATCACCGAGAAGCTCCCTCAACTGCTGCGGCGTCCCAGCGGCATCGTGCTGGTGACGGGGCCCACCGGGTCGGGCAAGAGCACCACCCTCTACGCCTCGCTGATGTCGCTCTACCGTCCACAGATCAGGATTCTCACCGCTGAAGATCCCATCGAGTACGTCTACGAGCAGTTCTCTCAGTCAGAAGTCAACGATCAGATCGGCAACACCTTCGCGAGCTATCTGCGCGCGTTTCTGCGGCACGACCCGGAAGTCATCATGGTCGGCGAAATTCGCGACGAAGAGACGGCTGAAATGGCGTTCCGGGCCGCGCAAACCGGTCACCTGCTGCTCAGCACCCTTCACACCAACACCGCGGTGGGCGCAGTCACGCGGCTGCTCGATCTCAAGATCGACACCAACATGCTCGCGTCGGCGCTGATCGGCGTCGTCGGGCAGCGGCTCGTCCGTCAGGTCTGCACCGCCTGCCGCGTTCCCTATTCCCCGTCCGACGAGTTGATGCGCGAATTCTTCGACGCGAAACCGGGCGGCATGACGTTCTATCGCGGCGTGGGGTGCAAGGAATGCAACTTCACCGGGTACCGCGGCCGCATGTCGGTGGCCGAGCTCTGGGTTCCCAACGACGAGGACTTCCTCCTGATCAACAAGGCCGCCCCGTTCGAAGATCTGCGCCGGAGTTCGCTGCGGACGACGTTGTCGATGGCCGACGATGCGCTGGAGCGGCTCCGAGCCGGGCAGACGAACCTCGAGGAACTGATCCGGATGCTGCCCTACAGCGCGATTCTGGAGTTCCGACAGCGACGACTCGGCTGCGTTGACCACACGTCCGCGCTGCTTGCCGCATCCTGAGCGATCGGTCCCGGGCGTCAGAGGCAGGGTCAGAGGTAGGGTCACAGGTCAGTTCCCGACCATTCCGTGCCGCCAGCCAGCGCGGCCAGCGCTGCGGTCATCCGGTTCCGCCTCGCGCCACCCGCGTGCTCGTGCCTCGGCTCGCGCCCGTGTTCCTGGATTTGCCGTCAGCCGTTGGGGTTGAAGCGATAGCCCACCCACGGCTCGGTGACGAGAAACCGCGGGTTCGACGGATCCGGCTCGAGCTTCTTGCGCAGCTGGCCCATGAAGACGCGCAGGTATTCGGGCTGTTCCTGGGAGGCCTCTCCCCACACCGCTTCGAGCAGCGTCCGATGCGTGATGACGCGGCTGGGGTGCCGCGCCATGTACACGAACAGTTCGAACTCCTTCGGTGTCAGCCGCACTTCGTTGCCGCGGGCATGGACGCGGCGGGCCTCCATATCGACTCGGAACTCGCCGACTTCGAGCGACGTCATCTCGGTGTCCCCGCCGCTGCGGCGCAGCGCCGCGCGGACGCGCGCCAGCAGTTCGTCGATGCCAAACGGCTTGGTGACGTAGTCGTCGGCGCCCGAATCGAGCGCCTCGACCTTGGTGCGCTCCTCGCCTTTGACCGACAGCACGATGATTGGCACCGTCGACATCGCGCGAATCCGCTTGCACAGCTCCACGCCATCCATGTGCGGCATGTACAAGTCGGTGATGACGAGCTCCGGCCGGAACTCGGCGAAGTTCGACAATGCGGCCTCCCCTTCGGCGGCGGTCCGCACCTGATAGCCCTGGCTGCTCAAGACCGTCCGGAGCACGCGCGTGATCTGCGGCTCATCGTCCACGACGAGCACGCGGGATTTCTCTGCTGCTGCGGTTGCCATCATGCTGTCCTTTGCTGTGCGTCCGGCGTGGCCGGTCTCGCGTCCGAGTTGTGCGTTCTCGTTTCGGAATCCGCCGCCGTCGGTACCGTCATCACGACCACGGCGCCGCGCCCGGACGGCGGCGTGCCGATCCAGATGCGGCCGCCCTGCGCTTCCACCAGCCGCCTGGCAATCGGCAGGCCGAGGCCGATGCCGCCGCGGTTCGGATCGTGCGATTCGCGTGCCGGGATACGGAAGAACTTTTCGAACACCCGCTCGCGCAGGTGTTCCGGGATGCCGGGACCCTGGTCCGCAACCGAGATCCGGACGCGGCGCTCGTCCTCGGGCGCGGCACCGACGGTGATGGTGGTGCCGGCCGCCGCGTACTTGCTGGCGTTGTCGAGCAGGATGTAGATGACCTCGATGATCGACGCCGCATCGACCGACACCGCCGGAATCGCGGCGTCGGTCGACACGACAATGTGATGATCGCGCGTCACGGTCTCGGCGCGATGCAGGCCCGAGCGCAGGAGCTCGTCCACCTCGATCGCGCGCAAATGAATCGGCTGCACCGGCTCAGCCTCCGGCGTGGAAAGCCCCTCGATGAAGCGGTTCAGGCGATCCGACTCCTCGTCGATCACCTGCAGCAGCTCGCGTCGCCCTTCGGTCGAGAGCTCGGACACCGGGCTCCACACTCCGCTTCGAATCAACGCGGTGACCGCGGCCTTGATTGCGGTCAGCGGCGTCCTCAGGTTGTGCGTGAGCGCGTCGAGTAGGGCCGCCTTCAACTGCTCGTTGCGCCGCGCCGCCTCGGCCTCACTGGCCCGCTCGAAGGCGGCCTGCAGCTCCTGATACAGCCGCTCGATCTCCCGCCGTCCCGCCTGCGCCTCCGCGGCGCGACGCTCGGCCCTCGACGCGAGCTCGCCGGCGATGACGGCGGTGACGATGAAGGTGATGAAGGCGATCCAGTCCTCGGCGTCTTCGATGCTGAAGCCGGCCGGTGGCAGGAAGTAGTAGGAATACGCCCCGGCGCCCGTCGCCGCCGCGACCAGCGCGGGCCCCATGCCCCACAGCCGGGCGACCACCACGACGTCCAACAGCAACAGCGGCGCCGCGATGCCGGCGTAGCTGACCGACAACAGCCGGAGGGCGATGATGATCGGGGCGACCGTCATTGCCGCCGCGACATACTTCGCCGATCGCATCGTTCGATTATAGGACCAGCCGCCCGACCAGGCTCGCTACGGATTCCTTATGACCATCCCGCGACCGCCTCCTCTCGCCAGGATGCCGCGGCCGCGAAGTCAGCGACCGTCGAGTCTCACGGACCCGGGGAGAGACCGCGGATGGCCGGAATCATCCCGGCCCGGCCGGCCGTGAATTGGTTTCTGGTAGAATCGAACGGTGGTTCACTCATCGAACCGTCGTTCGAAACGCGCCGAGAGCCGCCGGGTCGAGATTGTGCGGGCGGCGGCGCGGGTGTTTCGCGACCGCGGTTTCGCCGCCGCCGGCATGCGTCACATCGGTGTCGCCGCCGATCTGTCGCCGGCCAACCTGTATCACTATTTTCGCGGTAAGAACGAGCTGCTGTTCTTCTGCCAGGATCGATCGGCCGATCGGCTGCTGACCGCGCTGTCGGCCGCGCAACGCGACCGCCGGCCGCTGGCGCTTCGGCTCCGTGACCTGGCGGTGGCCCACGTGCTGTGCCTGCTCGACGAAGTGGAAGGCTCTGCTGCGCACCTGGAAGTCGACGCCCTCCCGCCCCGCCTTCGCGCCCGCATCGTCGCCAAGCGCGATGAATACGAACGCGGCGTCCGCGCGCTGGTCGCCGGCGGCGCCCGGACCGGCCGCCTGCACGCCGCCGATCCCACCGTCGCCACGCGCGCGTTTCTGGGCGCCCTGAACTGGACCGCACACTGGTTCCGGCCGGAGGGACCGCAGACGCCGACCCAGGTCGCCGCGCTGGTGGCCGACTACGCCGTCCATGGCTTCCTCAAGCCACAAGGCAATTCACAGCCCACAATCCGCAATCCACAATCCCATGACTAGCCACCTTCACCTCGCCTTGACCGTCAACCGGGAACCGACGGAGGTGGCGTTCGCGCCGTACAAAACGCTCCTCGAAGTGCTGCGTGAAGATCTCAATCTGTGCGGCACCAAGCACGGCTGCGAGCTCGGCGAATGCGGCGCCTGCGCCGTGCTGCTCGACGGGCAACCGGTCCTCTCATGTCTCGTGCTCGGGGCTGAATGCGACGGCCGCGACGTGCTCACCGTCGAGGGGCTGGCCAGCGACGGCCGGCTGCATCCGCTGCAGGATGCCTTTGCCGACCTTGGCGCCGCCCAATGCGGCTACTGCACACCGGGTTTTCTCATCACCGCCAAGGCGCTCCTCGACGAGATCGCCGATCCGAGCCGGGATCAGATCCGGGAGGCGCTCGCCGGCTGCCTCTGCCGGTGTACCGGCTATCAGCAGATCTTCGAAGCGGTTGAAGAAGCGGTCGTCCGCAGCGCGAGCCTGTCAGGCGAGCGATCGCTGGCGCGCGCGGCCGAGAACCCCGCGCCCCAGCGCGCCCGGGACATCCGATGAACATCATCGGCGTCCCACGCCGCCGCGTCGACGCGCGCGCCAAGGTCACCGGGCAGACCAGGTTCGCTGACGATCTGATGCTGCCGCGGACGGTCCATTGCAAACTGCTGCGCTCGACCCTGCCGCACGCGCGAATCGTCCGGATCGACGCGTCGCGCGCACGAGCGCGTCCTGGCGTGCACCTGGTACTCACCGGCGGCGATTTCCCGATTTCCTACGGCATTCTTCCGGTCAGCCAGGACGAGCACGCGCTCGCGGTGGACCGGGTTCGGTTCGTCGGCGATCCCGTCGCGGCTGTCGTCGCGTGCGACGAGCTCACCGCCTTCGAGGCGCTCGACTTCATCGACGTGGACTACGAGCCGCTGCGCACGTTTGACGGGCCCGAGGAGAGCCTTTCCTTCCACCAGCCCCGCATCCACGACTACGGCGATTCCGGCAACATTCACAAGGCGGTGTCGCTTCGTTTCGGCAATGTCGATGACGCGCTCGCCGCCGCCGATCACGTGTTCGAAGACACTTTCTTCTATCAAGGCAATACTCATCTGCCGATCGAGCAGCATGCGTCGGTGGCGATCACGGATCCCGACGGCAAGCTGGTGCTGTGGTCGAGCACCCAGACGCCGCACTACGTCCATCGCGCGCTGGCCAAAGCGCTGGCGATGCCGGCCGCGCACATCCGCGTCATCGCCACTCCCAATGGCGGAGGCTTCGGCGGCAAGAGCGACCCGTTCAACCACGAGATCGTCGTGGCCAAAGCGGCGCTGCTGCTCGATCGTCCGGTCAAGATCTGCCTGACGCGGGAGGAAGTGTTCTACTGTCATCGCGGCCGCCATCCCGTGCTGATGCGGTTCAAGACCGGCGTGAACAAGGACGGCACCATCACCGGCATGCACCTGCAGACGCTGCTCGACGGCGGCGCCTACGGTTCGTATGGCGTGGCCAGCACGTTCTACACGGGCGCGCTGCAGACCGTCACCTATCACATTCCCACCTACCACTTCGAAGGCTGCCGGGTCTTCACGAACAAGCCGCCGTGCGGCCCCAAGCGCGGTCACGGCACGCCGCAGAGCCGGTTCGGTCAGGAGGTTCAGCTCGACAAGATCGCCGAGTCGCTGGCCCTCGATCCGGCGGAGCTGCGCCTGCGCATCGTCGAGCAGCCCGACACCCTGACCGCAAACTACCTGCGCGTCGGCACCATCGGCTTGGCCGAATGCGTCCGCCGCGTCACCCAGGCGGCTGACTGGAAGCACACGTTCGGCAAGCTGCCGCACGGTCGCGGCGTCGGCATTGCCTGCTCGTCGTACCTGTCGGGAGCCGGCCTGCCGATCTACTACAACGACATGCCGCACTCCGGCGTGCAGCTCAAGCTCGATCGCAGCGGCGGCGTCACCGCCTTCTGCGGCGCGACCGAGATCGGCCAGGGTTCCGACGATGTGCTGGTTGCCTGCGTGGCCGAGGTCCTGGGCATTCAGCCAATCGACATCCGCGCGGTCACCGGCGATACCGACTTGACGCCGGTCGATCTGGGCTCCTATTCCAGCCGCGTGACGTTGATGATGGGCAATGCCGCGATCCAGGCCTCGGAGCGCGCCCGCGAGCGGCTGGCGGAGGCGGTGGCGAAGAAGCTCTCGGTGGCCAGGGATCGTCTGGTGTTTGCCGATCGCCGCGTGTTCGACACCGAGAACCCGGACCACGGCGTCAGCTTCAGCGAAGCGGTCTGCCTTGCCGAGGCGATGTTCGGGACCATCGGATCGACCGGCTCGTATACCCCGCCGCGTTCGGCGGCACGGTTCAAGGGCGGCGGCGTCGGACCGTCTCCCACCTACTCGTACTCGGCCGCGATCGTCGAGGTGGACGTCGATCCGGTCTCAGGCTGGATTCACGTGCCGCGCGTCTGGATTGCGCACGACATCGGCCGCGCGCTGAATCCGGCCCTGGTGCGCGGGCAGGTCGAAGGCAGCGTCTACATGGCGATCGGCGAGGCGCTGATGGAGGAACAGACGTTCCGCCGGCTGCCGCCGAAGCTGTCGCGCGCGCTCGTGCACAAGTTCCCGTCGATGCTCGAGTACAAGAGCCCGACAACGCTCGACATGCCGGAGGTGATGACAGAGCTGGTGGAACATCCCGACCCATGCGGCCCGTTTGGCGCAAAGGAAGTCGGTCAGGGGCCGCTCCTGCCGGTGATGCCGGCCGTGGCCAACGCGGTCTACGACGCGATCGGCGTGCGCATTGACGAGATCCCGATCACGCCGGAGAAGATCTTGAAGGCGCTCGACGCCAAGGCCGCCGGCAAGGCGCCGCGCTACGGGCCGACCCGCTTCCCGACCATCCCCTATCCCGAACCGCTCGACGTGCCGCCGCCATGGGAAGGCGGGGACGGGAAGGCAAAGGCGCGCCCATGATGCGGTTGCCGCGCTTCACCTACGTGTCGCCGCGGACCGTGCGCGAAGCGGCCGACCTGCTGGCCTCATCGCCCGGGGCCATGCTGATGGCCGGTGGAACCGATCTGCTGCCGAACATGAAGCGCCGTCAACAAGTGCCGGCGACACTGGTCGGATTGCGGCGCGTTGCCGAGCTGCGCGGCATCACCAACGGCGACGGCTTTTCGCTTGGCGCGGGCGTCACGCTGTCCGAACTGGTCCGCGATCCACGACTGCGCCAATCGTGCGGCGCCTTGTGGCAGGCCGCCTCGCAGGTGGCCACTCCCCAGCTGCGCAACATGGGCACGCTCGGCGGCAACCTCTGTCTCGACACGCGCTGCAACTACTACGACCAGAACTACGAGTGGCGGAAATCGATCGACTTCTGCCTGAAGAAGGACGGAGCGACCTGCTGGGTCGCCACCGGCAGCCCGAAGTGCCTCGCGGTGTCGTCCACCGATACCGCGCCGGCACTGCTCGCGCTCGGCGCCAGGGTCACCCTCGTTTCGGCCGGCACGAGCCGCGACATCGAAGTGTCCGACCTCTTTCGCAACGACGGCATCCACTACCTGACGCGGCGCCCGGACGAGATCCTCACGACGGTCACCATCCCGGCGATGGACCGCTGGCACAGCGTCTACTGGAAGCTGCGCCGCCGCGGATCGTTCGACTTCCCCGTGCTGTCGGTGGCCGCCGCGGTGCAACGTGGCGGCGATGGCACGGTTGAAGCGGCGCGCATTGTTCTCGGCGCGGTCGCGTCGCGACCGATCGTCGCCTCGGCCGCTGCGGCCACGGTCATCGGTCAGCGGCTGACCGACGCGGTGATCGCGCACGCCGCGGAAGTCGCCGCGAAACCGGCGAGGCCGTTGGACAACACCGACTTCGACTTGAGCTGGCGCAAGCGGGTGGTGAAGGAGCTCGTGATCTACGCGCTGCGCGAGCTGCGAGGAGACGATATGCGGGAGTGGCGGCGGAAGCTGTCGAGGATGTTGCTCTAGAGACGGGGTCAGTAGCCGCCGGCCGCGGCCGGCGCCTTCTCACCGCGCGACTGCTGCACGATTTTGACGCCGGCGCTGGCGCCGACACGGCTGGCACCGGCGGCAATCATCGCCTTCATGCCGTCGAGATCGCGCACCCCGCCGGCCGCCTTCACGCCCATCTCCGCGCCGACCACCCGCCGCATCAGCGCGACGTCGGCGGCGGTGGCGCCGCCCGACGCGAAGCCGGTCGAGGTCTTCACGTAGTCCGCCCCGGCCGCCTTTGCCAATGTGCACGCGGTGACCTTCTCATCGTCTGTCAACAACGCCGCTTCGATAATCACCTTGCTCAGCGCCCCCGCCTCGCGGCACGGCGTGGCGACCGCCTGAATGTCGCATTCGACGGTACGCAGGTCGCCGGACTTGAGCGCGCCGACGTTGATCACCATGTCGATCTCGCGGGCGCCATCGAAGATCGCCCGGCGCGCCTCGTAGCCTTTGACGTCCGGTGTGGTCGCACCGAGTGGAAAGCCGACTACCGAGCAGACCCCGACGCCACTCCCGGCGAGCAGCTTCGCCGCCAGCGCGACCCAGGCCGGGTTCACGCACACGGTCGCGAACCTGAACTGCGCCGCTTCACGGCATAGCGCCTCGATGTCGCCGCGCGTGGCATCGGGCTTGAGCAGAGTATGGTCGATCATCGACGCGATGCCGACCGGCGCGCCGCCGCCGGCATACGTCCCGACCCGGCTCGCCCCGGCGTCGAGCACGCCGCGCAGGCGATCGGGGCAGCAGTCGTCGAGCACGGCATGGCAGGCGCAGCGCCCTTGCGCCGGCGGCACCATGGTCGGCATCAGCTCGGCAACGATCGTATCGATCAGACGTTGCAGCTCGTCTCTCGTCATCCTGCTGTCCCTTGGGCCGCAACGCGTTCAAGCGAGCGGCGACTGCTCGGTTGCAGCCGCACTCGACGAACACTCAGTCCTTCAGCCGGGCGCCGTTCTCCAAATCGCGGATCTTCGCGAGCCGGGCGATATACCGTGGTTCCTTCATCGGCGTCGTCAGCCATGTGGTGACGATCGCCGTCGCTTCCTCTCTGCTCACGAGCGTCGCGCCCAGCGTCAGCACGTTGCAGCCGTTGTGCTCGCGGGCATAGCGCGCGATCGTGACCGTCGTCGCCATCACCGCGCGGATTCCGGCGACCTTGTTCGCAACAATCGCGGAGCCGATCCCTGCGCCGTCGATCACGATACCGCCATCCGCGTCGCGGCGTGCAACCATGTTCGCGACCGAGGCGGCGACATCGGGATAGTCGACCGGATCGGATCCGTGAGTCCCCAGATCCTCGACCGCGAGTCCGCGGCCGCGCAGGAACGCGGTCACGGCCTGACGCAGCGTCACGCCGGTATGGTCGCTGGCGATCGCCACCGTGCGGATGTCGGCGCGCGGCACCAGGCTGACATCGGCCGCCGAGGCGCGGCCTTCGTGCACGACGGTGACGCGCCGCTGGTTGAGAGTGTCCTGAGCAAGCGGCGTGACGTGCCCACCTCTCGCCAGCATCACCGGCTCGCCGCGTGGCAGCACGCGCGCGTCAATCTCGGTGATGATCTCGAACCGTTTCATTGCAGTATGATTTCGTCCCTATGGCCGAGTTGCGCCCCGCTGAGATTCTACTGTCCGAAACGCAGATTCAAAAGCGGGTACACGAGATGGCGGTCGAGATTCGCCACGACTACCCCGACGACCTTCATGTGATCGCCGTGCTCAAGGGCGCGTTCATTTTCCTGTCCGACCTCGCGCGGCACATGCCTGGCCATGTCTCTCTCGATTTCATGGCGGTGTCCAGCTACGCCAAGGGCACGACCTCGTCGGGCGAGGTGAAAATGGTGAAGGACCTCGACACCGCGCTCGACGGCCGCAACGTCGTCATCGTCGAGGATATCGTCGACACCGGTCTGACGCTCAGCTACCTGCAGCAGATTCTCCGGCGCCGCCATCCCAGGTCGCTGCGCACGGCGTGCCTGCTGAGCAAGCCGTCGCGCCGCAAGGTCGACGTGGCGGTCGAGTACATCGGCTTCTCGATTGAGGACCGCTTCGTCGTCGGCTACGGCCTCGACTACGCCGAACAGTATCGGAACCTGCCGCACATCGCGGTGTTGGAATCATCGCGCCCTCACCGCGTCCCTGACCTTCCCGGCTAACCGTTTCGCATCCGCGATCACCTGATCACGATTGAGCGTCTTCAGCTGGCGGTCGCGCATCAGGATCCTGCCGTTGACGATAGTGTCGCGCACGTCGTCGCCGTGGGTGACGTAGACCAGATGTGACACCGGGTTGTACATCGGCGTCTGGCGGGCACCACTCATCGACACCGTGATGAGATCCGCCCGTTTCCCCGTTTCCAGCGATCCGAGCAGCTTCTCCATGCCGATGACCCGCGCGCCGCCGAGGGTGGCCATGTCGAGCGCGTCCTGTGCCTTCACCGCCGTGGGATCGTGGGTGCTGAGCTTGGCAAGGAAGGATGCCTGCCGCATCGCCTCGAACATGTCGAGGTCGTTGTTGCTCGCCGCCCCGTCGGTACCGAGGCCGAGCTTGATGCCGGCGGCCAGGTACTTCGTCACTGGCGCGGCGCCGCTCGCCAGCTTCATGTTGCTCTCCGGATTGTGCGCGACGCCAGTGCCGGTGCGCTTGAGGATGGCAATATCCGCGTCGTTCACCCAGACCCCGTGGGCGCCGATGGTGGTTGGTCCGAGCAGGCCAATCGAGTCGAGAAACGCGGTCGGCGTGAGGCGGTACCGTTCGCGTGCGATGCGCACCTCGTCTTCTGTTTCGGCAAAGTGGATCACCAGCGGGACGCCGTATTTCCGCGCCAGTTCCGCCGCCGCGACCAATGACGCCTTGTCGTTGGTGTAGAGCGCATGCGGCGCCACCGCCGGCACTACCAGACCGTTGTCCTTGAACTCCTTGATGAAGCGCTCCGCGCGCGCCAGCCCTTCGGCCGGCGTCCTCGCGTCGGCGACGGGAAACTGGATGATCGTCTCGCCCAGCACGCCGCGCAGACCGGCTTCGATGGTTGCCTTCGCGATCTCTTCCTCGAAGTAGTACATGTCGACGTAGGCGGTCGTACCCGACTCGATCATTTCGGCGGCGGCCAGGCGGGTGCCGACCCGCACCAGTTCCGGCGACACGGTCCTGGCTTCGGCCGGAAAAATATATTTCTGCAGCCAGTCCATCAACGCCAGATCATCCGCTAAGCCGCGGTACATCACCATCGGCGCATGCGTGTGTGTGTTGATGAGGCCGGGAAGGACGACGCGATCGCGTGCGTCGATGGTGTCGGACGACTGATACTTCGCGGCGATCGCCGCCGGGGCTGCAACCTCGACGATGTCGGTGCCATCGACAGCCACGGCGCCGGGAGCCAGCACCGTGCGGGCGGCATCCTGCGTGATCACCGTGCCGCCGATCACGATCAGCGACACGCGCCGCCGCGCCGGCTGCGCCGAAATCACCACCAGCGCCGAAACCATCAGCACGGCGGAAAGCCATCGTTTCATCACGTCGTGATTGTATCCCGCCGCCATGACCCATCTATCATCGGCCATCAGCCATCAGCCATGTCGTTGTATAGTCTCCCCCGGTGTCCGTCCACATCGTCGACCATCCCCTGGCGCACGACGCTCTGGCCACACTACGTGACAAGACCACCACGCCCGAGCATTTCCGTCGTGCCGCGACACGGATCAGTGTGCTGCTGATTGCCGAAGCGCTGAAAGATCTGGTGGCGCATCCCACCACTGTCGAAACGCCGCTCGGCCCCGCGGCGGCACGACGAGCGGGATCGGACGTTGTCGTCGTGCCGGTCCTGCGCGCGGGGCTGGGCATGCTCGACGCGGTACTGGAGCTGGTGCCGAGCGCGCGGGTCGGCCATATCGGGCTGCAGCGCGACGAGATGACCGCGGTCGCATCGCAGGACTATTCCAAGCTGCCGCCGCGTCTCGACCGCAGCTCCGTGCTGATGATTGACCCGATGCTGGCGACCGGCGGTAGTGCGGTCGCCGCGCTCGATCTCCTGCAGCGCGCCGGCGCGACGGTGATTCGCATGATCTGCATCGTCGCTGCGCCAGAAGGCGTCGCGCTGGTCGAGCAGCGGCACCCCACCGTGGCGATCTACACGCCGGTTGTCGACGACAAGCTGAACGCCCAGAAATACATCGTTCCCGGCCTGGGTGATTTCGGCGACCGGTTGTACGGAACGATCTGACGGAGACGAACCCGGGTGAGCATGCGCGTAGGCACGGGCCGAGCGGGAGTCACAGGAGCATAGCCATGGCGAGGACAACGATCGATCGGCGCGCGCAGCCTCGCGTTCAAGGCGATCGCTGGCGGTCGTCGCTCACCGACATCGAGCCGAACAAGATTCTCGTGCGCGGCTATCCCCTGGACGAGATGATGGGCCGCCTCGGCTTCGCCGAGGCGGTCTATCTGCTGCTGATGGGCGAGTTGCCGACGCCGGCGATCGGCCGGATGCTGAACGCCGTGCTGGTCTCGTCGGTCGATCACGGCGTGACGCCGCCCTCGACGCTCGCCGCGCGCAACGTCGCCACGACCGGCGCGCCGCTCAAGGACTGCGTGGCGGCAGGCATCCTGGCGTTCGGCCCGCATCATGGCGGCGACATCGAGTCGTGCATGCGCTTCCTCGACGGCGGTCTGACGCTGATGCGCGGCGGCAGGACGCTGCACCAGGCGGCTGACGCGATTGTCGGCGAATGCGTCGCGGCCAACCTGGAGCCGCCGGGCTTCGGGCACCGTTTCCATACCCGCGACCCACGCGCCGCGCGCCTGTTCCAGATGGCGCTGGAGCTGGAGCTCGAAGGCGAGCACGTGCGGCTGATTCGCGCCACCGAACGCGCCGTCGAAGCAAAGGCGGACCATTTCGGGCGGCCCTTGCCGGTCAACGTCGACGGCGCGATCGCCGCGATCAGCGCCGACCTCGGCTTCGCCTACGAACTCGGCAACGCCATTTTCCTGATCTCCCGCCTGCCCGGCCTGATCGCGCACGCGCACGAAGAGCGCACGCGGCAATCGCCGATGCGCCAGATCGATCCGAAGGACTACGACTACGACGGCGCCGGACAGCGTCGGTTGCCAGAGGGTCGAAAGTAGAGCGGTGCAGCTTCCGCTGTCGGTCAGGGTTCCTCGACCGACGGCGCACCCAGTTCGTGACCGAAGACGATTCGCACCCGCGGGTACTCGAGCACAAATCGCCGAAGTTCGGCCAGGCTCTCGATCGCCCGCGCAGCATCGGCGCTTGTCCAGGCGCGCGGAGCGATGCCGTGCTCGAATGCCCACGTGAAATGGCTCGCATCGCCGATCAGCAGTGTCGGAGGGTCACTGTTCACGAGATACGACGAGTGATCAGGCGTGTGACCCGGGGTCGAGATCGCCCAGAGCGATCCATCACCAAGAAGATCGATGGCGGGACCTAGAGGCGGCATCGGTTCGACGGCGCCGTAGTCGAGCGTCTTCAGACGAGACTTCCCCGCAAAATGGGAGCCGACCCCCACCCGCGCCAGGAAGCCTGCCTCCCCCTTGCCAAAGACGTAGTCCACGTCCGCCGGCAGCTGTGCGGCGCCGGACGTGTGATCGGGATGGAGATGCGTGAAGAAGACGGCGCGCGGTACCAGACGTCGCTCGCGCAGAACGTCTGCGGCACTGTGGTAACCACGCTGCCCATTGCGAACACCAAGCATCCGGTTGAAGAGCTGCATGGCGAGCGAGTAGTTGCCATAGGGCGGCGAGTCGGCGAACTGCGTTGCGAAACCCGCGTCGATCAGGTAGACGCCCAGGCGCGGATGTCGGATCAGGTGCACGAGATCCAGCAGAGGCTCGGGCGAACGACAGGCCGAGAGGCCGGGAGCTGACTGATCGAGGTTGTCGCAGCGGTTCATGTCAATGAATCCGGTCACGAGTGTCTCCACCGTTACGGGCGCTGGGTGGGCAAACACCTCATCCCAGCTGCGAGACGAGGCTCGAGACGTGGGGTACGGTGATGTGTGCCAGCGCGCAAAGCCGTCGCGAAGGAGAAAGCCGACCGCAAGCAGTGTAAGGATTGCCGTAAGCGCGATGAACCGAACGAACAGCCGCAACAATTTGGACACGCGAAACTGTTGGACGCGCCTCGGCTATATTTGGATCCTCGGTCAACCGCGCCATCACGTCGGCTCAGCGCTTTGCCGCGAGTCCTTCTACCGCCGTGTTTCAGGATCGGGCAGAAAGCTGTCGAGTTCGGCGTCCGTGAGTGAACGCTGGACGCGGCGTCGGCCCTCGGCCACGAGGTCGGCGGCACGCCATGTCCACACGCGCACGATGTCGTCGCTGCATACCGTCGCGACAAATCGCGAGTCCGGGCTGAAATGAGCGCGAAGAACACGATCCGGGTGCTCCAGCCGGGCCAGTTCAGCGCCGTCGGCAAGTTGCCAGACTCGCGCGCTGTTGTCGGACCCGCTGCTCACAACGTGTGTTCCGTCGGGCGCCAGTTCGAGGCCGTTGACGTATTCGTGAAAGGCCTTCATCAGCAGCTTTCCTTTGCTCAGGTCGCGCACCTCGATCTTCCCTTCGCCAATGACCGCGGCAAATCGCTCGCGGCGAAAGTCCACGTTCAGCCGGTGCATATGATCAACGATCGGGTGCCCGCTCTCGAGCCGGATGATGGAACCGACCGAATCGTAACCACCGTGAAACGACAACACCGCCAGCCCCTTTGCCGGATCGAAAGCACGGAGACTTTGCCGTTCACCGATCTCCAGCGTCGCGACCAGCGCAGCATCGGCGAGGCGCCACATCTGCACGGAATCCTCCATGACCGCAGCCAGGTGCGTGTCGTCCTCATTGAACAGCAGGGTCGTGACCTTGGCGTTGGGCAGGAAGCGTCTCGCGCGACCGGCGGCGGCCACTGGACGGACGAGCACCGCACCGTCCTGTCCCAGTGTGGCCATCACGCGGCCATTTCCCGTGAGCGCAACCGGTGTCAGGGGAACGCGGCGCCGCATCTGTATCGGGGCGGCGCTCGCCACGTTCCACACGCGCAGGTGCGAATCGCCCTTCGGATCAGTGCCGAAACTTGGATTGCCGATCGTGACGACCTGACCGGCATCTGCTCCAACAAAAGCCGATGTCCAGACTGAACCGGCCTGCTCGAGGTGGACTATCGCCCTGGAGCGATCGATCGGCACAACGAGCGTCCCGTCCTCCACTGCGTCCACGAGGAGGCAGGTCGAATCGGCGCTGAACACCAGGGATGAAAACGACTTTGCCCGCAGTTGTCGAACCGCGCTTCCGGTGTCGGCGTCCCAGACCGATATGGACCGCGCGGTCGAGACCGTAATACGTCCGTCTTCGTCGCAGGCCAGGCCGGCGACGCGATCCGCGATCGGTGTCGAAAATACCGGCACCCCGTCATCCGTCACCAACGACACGTGGCTGACGGCGTGCCGTTCTTGGGTGTGGCTCGCGACCGCGAGCCACTTGCCGCCACCGGCGAGAGCCGCGTCGTACGCGTGTCCGCTCACGCGATAGCGACCGACGAGCCGCGAAATGGCGGGTTCCCATACGTGAACGGCAGTTCCCTTGTGGGTGAAGGACAGCAGGCGCCCGAGACCGTCACGCCTGATGCGATCGACCGGTTCGTCGTGGCTGAGGTGATTCATCGTCTCTGCCGCTTCGGGATTCGCCAAACGTAACGCCAGAGCACCGACCGAAACCGCAGTCGGCTGTCCGGCACCAAAGGCGAAGACGGTGATCGCTACCCAGGTGCCGTCTTCGGCGATCTCGGCGTTCAGCACGCGGCCATAGAGCTCCCAGAGCACGCGCGGCGGATCCGTCGACCCGATTTGCCACGCCACGACGCGCGTATGGCCCATCGGGCTGGGCGCTCCGTCGACCGCGACGAGGAAGTTGTCGACCAGCGCAAGAGCAGCGGGCTCGCGCTGAAGGTCCACCGTGAACGGCTCGGCATCGCTGCCGAGCCGCCACACGCGCACGCGTCCTCGCTGCGTCGCCGAGTCGGCGGCGGCGATCGCGGTGCCCTCGGGATGGACCACCACCGCGGTGATGGGAGACCCCGGCTGGATTCGGCCAAGCCGGGCACCGTTGCCACGATCGTGCACCTGTATCACGTGCTCACGCGTGTGCACGACGATCGTCGTCTCGCCTGGGCCGAATTCGACCCGCTCGGCATGCACACCGAGACGCACCCGCCACAGGGTCGAGCCGCTGGACACCTCGATGAGCCTCAGCACCGTGTGCACGCCGCTCACCAGCACGGTTCCGTCGAGGGACATCGACACCACGGCATCACGCGCATGCTCGTGCCGGGCGATCGCAGGTCTCGGCACCAGCGCGAGCGACCGTCGCAGCGCGCGGTCGCCTTCGACGGTCGGCCAGCGCAGCAACGACTCGATGGCGAGCAACGCCGGCGTCTCGACGGCGTACTCAGTCGAACCGCGCGTCAGCTCGGATTGTGCGGCCAGTTGCCTCGACAGCGCCTTCAAGTACATCTCCCGCTGCCGGGCCGCGGCGGCACTGTCGGCTGCGCGGCTCGTTTCGATGAAGTCGGCCTGCAACCGACTCACGATCCGGTCGCGGCGACCGCCCGATCCGGCGAGCCAGCGCAACGCGTCCTGCAATCCCTGACCGCCAAGCAGGCGGCTCGGGTCACGCCGGTGTTGCTGCCATTCGCGAGCGCGTGTCAGAAGTCGCGTGTGATCGCGTAGCCAATCGGGATCGCGGTTGGCCGCGTTGACCAGACGTTGGACGAGAGCATCGATGCTTTCCCGCCCCCGCACGAACAACCAGTTGGGCGCCCGCAGCGCCGCCGGTACGGACTTCGCGTCGGTGTCGCGCCAGACAAGGGGGGCCAGGCGTTTCTTCGCGTCGACAGCCAGCTGCAATTCCTTGCGGCAGGCCGCCGACGCCACTGCGTCCGGACTGAGGATGAACACGAAGACGTCGGCCGCGTCGATCGCAGCGGCGATCTCCTTGCGCCACGGAGCGAGTGCGCCGATGTTCTTCAGATCCAGCCACGCCAACCGTCCGACAGCCGCCAGTTTTCGGCGCAACGCGACGGCGAACGCCTTGTCCTCGCGTGCATAAGAGATGAAGAACTGGCCCGTGTGATGGGTGGCGGCCATATTGTCACGTCACAGATGCCGGCGCTCCCAGGCCGCCGGCTGCCCGCGATTCTGCTCGAACTGGGAAGAATAGCAACGGGAAATCATCGTCGCAGAGCAAGGGTGGTCTCACTCGTGTCGTCGCTCGCTCACCCAGCTCAGCCAGCCGGCGCGGACGATCCAATACTTTGAGCTCAAATTAACTTTTCCTGCAGCGCGGAAGAAAACTGCGATCACGGTGAGCGTCGGCGATCTAGACTAGCGCCATTCTGCCGGCCGGCCGGGCCGCGCCGGCCATGGAGGTGTGATGAAAACCATGCTGACCTTGTGGGCGTGCGTGTGGCTGTCGACGGCTGCGCTCGCTCAGCAGAGCACGTCGGAGGTTCGCGGCCGCGTGCTCGACCAACAGCAGGCGGCGCTGCCTGGCGTCACCGTCACCGTGACGAACCAGGACACCGGCACCTTTCGCAGCACCGTCAGCAACGCGGACGGGACCTACTTCATCAGCGCGCTGGCGACCGGCAGCTACACCGTCGGCGCCGAATTGCAGGGATTCAAGAAGGTACTCGCGCAAGGACGTGCGGCTCGATTTGGGCAAGACCACCACGCTCGATCTGACGCTGGAGATCGGCAACTTCTCCGAAGCCGTGACCGTCTCGGCGGAAACGCCGCTGGTCGACGTCACTTCGAAGCAGATCGGCGGCAACGTGACCAGCCGCGAGATGGTCAGCCTGCCGTCGGTCAACGGCAACTTCGTCGGGATGGTGGCGCTGCTCCCCGGGATCATCGCCAACGTCAGCACCGAGTCGTTCGGCGCCGACGCGGTCAGCGTCAACGGCATGGACTCGCGCAACAACAACTACATGCTCGACGGCGCGAACAACAACGACGATGTCATCGGCCAGCGGGCCGGCTCCCAGGCGCGCGTGCCGCTCGAGGCGGTGGCCGAGTTTCAGGTGGTGACCAACCAGTACGACGCCGAATTCGGACGGACGACCGGCGCAATCATCAACGCGGTCAGCAAGCAGGGGACCAACCAGTTCCACGGCGTCGGCAGCATGCTGTTTCAGGACGCCAGCCTGACCGCCCGCGATTACTTCGTGAAACAGAACGGGCTGGACAAGCCGCAGACCAAGCAGCAGACGTATCGCGCCAACATCGGCGGCCCGATCGTGCGCGACAAGGCGCATTTCTTCTTCAACCTCGAGCGCGTGATGATCGATCGGCCCAACACCATCAACATCGCGTCGCATCCGGAGTTGAACGGCGCGCCCGTCACCCAGGATCGGGTCTGGAACACGCTGCTGCGCTTCGACAACCAGATCAACGTGAACCACACGTGGGGCGTGCGCTGGCTCCGCGAGACCTCCCCCCAGGTGAACCAGATCATCGGCGTAGGCGCGCTGCAGGCGACCCAGGCGTCGGCGCGCGAGGAACACGACATCGACCAGACCATCGTCGGGACGCTGAATTCAGTGCTGGGCCACAACCGGCTGAATACGCTCCGGCTGAACTTCACCCGGGAAGACGTCGCCTTTGCCAATCCGAACTTCAACAGTAACGGCCAGAACCAGCGCGCGCTGAAGCCGACCTTGAACTACTTGACGTTCTTCGATCAGCAGAACGCGACGGCCCAGGCGCGCGTGGACAACGCCTACGAGCTGGACGACACCCTGTCGTGGTTCATCCCCAGCCGTCACGGGGATCATGACGTCAAGGTCGGCATGCAGTACCAGTACGTCGGCGCCAATTCCACCGCGCAGGACAACTTGAACGGCACGTTCACCTTCCGTACCGACCTGCCGTTCAACGCCGCCGATCCGCGCACCTATCCCGAGCGACTCTCGGTGCGCGTCCCCGGTGCACTGGACCGGCTGCAGAAGACGCATTTCTGGACTGCCTTCGCGCAGGACAAATGGAAGGTGAGCGAGCGCGCCACGCTGAACCTCGGCCTCCGCTACGACCTGGAGGTCGATCCGATCACGGAGAGCGACAACTTCGCGTTCGCCGATCCGAACCAGTATCCGGTGGACAAGAACAACGTCGGTCCCCGCCTCGGATTGACCTACGACCTCAGCGGCGATGGCCGCACCGTCTTCCGCGGCGGCTACGGACGCTTCTATGACAAGACGCACTTCGAGCTGATCTCGGGAATCCTGACTGCGGGGGTGTTTTCCGATTCCTTCACCGCGAACTTCCCGACCAACAGCGCCGATCCGGGACCCTCGGCCGGCCGTCTCCCCAGCGATCCGTTGCTCATCGGCGGACCGGTCCTCAACAGCTCGCTGCTGGCTCAGTTGTATCCGCCCGGCACGGTGGTGAAGAACACCGGAACCGTCAACCTCGACAACCCCGGCCGGTCGGTGCCCTACACCGACCAGTTCACCGCCGGCCTCGAGCGGCAGCTCAACCCGAACCTGTCGGTCAGCGCCGACTACGTGCACGCCGCCGGCCGCGATCAGTTGATGATCCAGGATCTGAACTACGGGCTGCGGACCTCGACCGCGCGCACGGCCACGCTCGTGCGCAACGTCTCGCCGATCGCATCGCAGTTCTCCGCCGCCGTCAATCAGCCGGTCAACCTGGGCAAGATCGACTACGACGCCCTCGAAGTCGGCCTCGTGAAGCGGTTCAACGCGAACTACAGCTACCGCGTCTCCTACACGCTGGGCTACTCGCGCGGCAACACGTCGGGCGCCGGCGCGCCGACCAGCGGGTTCCAGCTGCTCGACGACATGCGCCTCGATCTGAACCAGGGGCCGACCAACGTCGATCGACGCCACAACCTGGTGATCAGCGGCCAGGCGATCGTGCCGCACACCGGCGGCGTCAACTTCAGCTGGGTCGCGCGAGCGCTCAGCGGCTCCCGGATCAACCTGATCGACTCGAACACCGATCCCGATCGCAACGGCGTCTTCCAGGAGCCGCTGCCCGCCGGCTCCTACACCGGCACCGGCGCCAACCCCTTCACCGTCGACGCCGAGAGCGAGCGCAATGGCGCCAGCGGACCGGGCTTCTTCGAGCTCGACCTCCGCGGCGGCTACACCTTCAGCCTGCCGGGGTCGCGGACGTTCAACGTGTTCGTGGACGTGTTCAACGTGACGAACCGCGCGAACTTCGACAACCCGACGGGCGACCGCCGGTCGACCGACTTCCTGAATCTCGTCGCGCTGCGCGCCGGCGCGGTTCCGACGACATTGCAGGTGGCGGCGCGCTTCGCATTCTGAAGAGTAAGGCCAGGAGGGGGCTGGGGCCTTGGCGCAGAGCGGATCGAGCGTCGAGAACCGGATCGCGCGGTGCCGGTCCTCAGGATCGACAGGGTTGGCCGGCGTGATCCGGGGTTAGGTTCAAGGCTGGCAGGTCGATTTTCACCATCGGCGGACTATTGTGATCAACCGATACGGCACCCTCGCCGTTCTCTTGCTCACAGTGGCCGGCGCGGCGCGCGCGGCCGACGTTCCAGGCTCGAAGGATCCAGCGGGCGTCAAACGCTACCCCGGGAGCAACTCGTCGGGTACCACGCCGCGACCTTCGACGAGTTCTTGTTGCCGCTCGGCCCCCGGACGCAGATGTCACCGCCGACTACGCCAAGAGTCTGAAATTGGATGGCCTGATCAGCCGATACACCTGTGCTTCACACGCGCTGCAATTGAAAGTGCGCATATCGGAAGCTGTTGGTTGCATTCAGCTTCTGGCATGCGCCCTTCGTGTTGTATCGGGTCCTTTGGCAGCGTTTTCTGCATGACGGGCCACAAAAAGGGCCACACCGGATTACGGCAACCCTCAAACAACCGTTCTCGTATCCCTGGCCTGCAAGGCCAGACGATTCTTGTGCAGCGCAGAGTGCGTCATGGGCGCGTCTGGCTGTGTGCCACGAATGAGCGCAGCCCGGCGGTTCCAATGTGATGACGGATTCGTGGCGTTTACCCGCGCTGTCTATCGTCCTGTCCTGGTCTCCACTGAAGCGCTTGCGCTGCGCTAACCGAGTTGGCGTCACCGGTGAACGCCCGTGCAGCCGGCGCACGATCGCGCATCATCTAGCTTCCTGAGGAGGACCATGATGCGACGTCGACCACCGAGTTGCCATGCCGTTCGATCGCGAGGTGCCGGCCGTCGTGCAACGGAAGGACCTTTATCGGCCGTCCCCGGCAAGGCCGTTGTGCCGGCCGACGGGTAACTCGACGAACCGCTGCGCCTTCGTCGACGACGGCCCGGCGATATTGCCCGAGCGGCCCGGCAGTTCGCCGCGGACTCCAGCGCTCGCTGAGCGCCCGACCGTTGTCGTCTTTTCCGACGAGATCCGGATCTACTGAACGAGGCCCGACTTGTCGGTCGGGCTCGTCCGGTGTGTCGCAGGCGCGTGGTTTCAGCGGGCACGTCCTGTCGCCATACCGGCCCAGGGCGTCGGTGCGCTCTGGGTTCCTTTCACGAAGGGAGCGGGACAATGAAGAAGCGGGTCGTACGCGTCGGAGGCAGCGCCGTCGTGGTATTGGCCCTGCAGGTGGCCAGCGCGAGATCAGGCGTGACTGCCAGCGCAGATAGTCGTGCCGTTCTCAGTGTTGACCGCGTCGGTCAAGGGGCCAGAGCAAGCGCCATCAATCCTCCATCAGGTTTCATGCCCAATCCGCAGGCGCTGTCGCCGTCGCAGGTCACGTTCCCTGCCACGCGGTTGAGCGCCGTCAATCTCTCGGCGCACAACCCGCCTGTTGGGAGGCCAGCTCGTCGTTAGGGTGCGGAGTCGCGTCGGGGTTCCATCGGCAGCTTTGCCGCTTCCCATGCGGCGACGCCGCCGGCGATTTCGCTGATCTGCGTGAAGCCCTGCTGCTGGAGCAGGCTGGCGGCGATCGACGACCGGTAGCCGCCGGCACAGTAGACGAGCAGCGGACGATCCTTTGGCAGCTCGCCTTCGCGGTTCGCCAGCTGATTCAGCGGAATGCTCAGGCTGCCGGCGACGAATTTTTGCGCGCGCTCTCCTGGTCCGCGCACGTCGACGGCCAGGGCGGCGCCTGCCGCCAGCCGCTGCGCCGCCAGCGGAGCACTGATGCGCTCGGTGGTTGTCGTCAGATCCGGACGTCCGTCCAGGCTGCGCATGCCGTCCTGCAGGTAGCCGACGATGTGATCGAAGCCGATGCGGCCGAGACGGTTGGCCGATTCGTACTCGCGTCCGGGATCGGCGATGACCACGATGGGGTGCTCGTGATTGAGGATGCTGCCAGCCCAGGTTGCGTACTGGCCCCCGAGCCCGACGTTGAGGCTGCCGGCCAGATGGGCGGCCGCGAACTCGGCGGGATCACGCGTATCGAGGACTTGCGCGCCGACATCGCGCAACGCCAGCAACTGGTCGAGCGTCAGCGGCTTGACCTCGCGCGACAGCGCCTCGTCGAGCGTCGGCCGCTCCTTGCTGTTCAGAACGGCATCGTAGGTGAAGTACGCCGGCGCGTCCGGTTGATCGGCCGTCACCAGATCGACAAAGGCGCTCTTCGTCATCGGCTGCAGCGCGTAGTTCGAGCGACGCTGCTCGCCGATCGTTGATACGGTTTCCTTGCTGATCGCCTTGCCGCACAGCGACCCGGCGCCGTGCGCAGGGTAGACCAGGCTCGCGTCCGGCAGCGTGAGCAGCTTGGTCCGAAGCGAGTCGTAAAGCAGGCCCCCGAGGTCGGCCGCCGCCCAGCCCAGGGACGCGCGCAGATCAGGCCGTCCAACATCGCCGACAAACAGCGTATCGCCGGTCAGGACCGCGTGGGGCTCCGTATCGCTCCGGTCGAGATCGTAGACCGCGATCGAAATCGATTCCGGCGTGTGTCCCGGCGTCGCGATCGCCTGCAGGCGGACGCGGCCGATCTCGATCCGATCCCCGTCACCGAGCGGCGTAAACGCATATTCGGCCTGCGCGGCGGCGCCGAGATAGATCCGTGCGCCGACCCGATCCCGCAGCTCGAGATGGCCGGCAATGAAGTCGGCGTGGAGGTGCGTCAGGATGACATGGCCGATCCTGAGCCGGTGCTGGTTGGCGAACGCCACGTATTGCTCGACGTCGCGCTGCGGATCGACGACCACCGCCTCGCCGGTTCCCTCGTCGCCGATGAGATATGACGCGTGCGCGAGGCAATTCAGATAGAACTGGTGCAGGATCATGCGGCAACCCACCCTCAATGAACAAGTATAGGAGATACCCCCGCAGACGTGCGGCCGCTCCGGCAAAAGCGCCACTGCAGTCGGGCACCATGGTAAAAGATGTGGCTGACATCCGGTGAACATCCTGGCCGAATCCGGCGTTCTCCCATCGACGACTGATGGCCACACCTTTGTCTGCTACGCGCGTGAGGACACCGACTTCATTCACGGATTGGTCGTCGATCTGCGGGCGCGGAATATCCAATTGTTTCTCGACTCGGACATTCCAGCCGGTGTCGACTGGGACAAAGCGATCGACGAACGCCTGCGTCGGTGCGCCAACCTGTTGATTGTGTTGTCGCCGGCCGCCGTCGAGTCCACCGAGGTCAGGGGCGAGCTGCGCACCGCGCTGAATCTCTCGAAGCCGATCGTCCCCGTGCTCCTGCACACCTGCGACATTCCCCGCCAGCTTCAGAACGTCCAGTATCTCGATTTCCGCGGCGCCGCCGACCTGGCTGCGATGCGCGACATCCTTGCCGACACGTTGCAGTTCCGGTCTCCGGTCGGAGAGGTCGCTCGGTCCGGATCGCCACGGCTCGCCGGGCGGGATTTGCGCAACCGTCGGGAATTGCTCGACGACCTGAAGGCCGAAGCGGCCGGACGGCTGGCGCAATCGCTTCCTGCGGCGATGCTGAACGTGCTCAAAGAAAGTCAGCCGCAACAGGTGACGCGGCCGTGGGATGCCGAGGTCAGGATGCCGCATCAACAGCCGACTCCAGTGGCGAGCGGCAGGCGGATCGTCGACATCTTCGATGATCCTGCGGTAAGGGGCCAGCTGTTGATTCTGGGCGCGCCCGGATCCGGCAAGAGCACGATGCTCCTCGAACTCGGCCAGAAGCTGATCGAACGAGCCGAGCAGGACATCGACGCGCCGATACCGGTGTTGTGCAATCTCTCGTCGTGGCGCGATGACCGCCAGTCGCTTGCCGCCTGGCTCGTCGATCACCTGAAAGTGAAATACGGCGTTCACAAAGCCTACGGCCAGGCATGGCTGAACGAGCGCGCGCTGATCCCGCTTCTCGACGGTCTCGACGAAGCCGCCCCGGAGCACCAGGAAGGGTGCGTGCGCGCGATCAACCGCTTTCAGCAGGATTGTCGGCCGCCGCAGCTGGTTGTCTGCTGTCGCCTCGCTGAGTACCGAGAACTATTCGATCAAGTTGCGTGTGAATGGCGCGATCCGGCTACTGCCGCTGGCTGACGATCAGATTCGCCAGTATCTGTCGGACGCTGATGCTCCGGCTCTGTGGCCGGGGATCAACAGCGACCAGGAAACGCTGGCACTCGCTCGAACCCCGCTACTACTTCGTCTGCTGACGGTCGCCGACGCCGAGACAACGTCTGGCAGCTGGCAGCGTCTGAGGTCGGCATCTGAACGGTCGGCGCGTCTTTTCGAGATCTACGTCGAGCGCGCCCTGGCCGACACCGGCCACGAACCACGCAGCTTTCCGACGTCCCGAACAGTTCATTGGCTGTCGTGGTTGGCGCGTGCGATGAAAGACCATTCGGAAACGGAGCTGTTGATCGAGCACCTGCAGCCGACCTGGCTCGAGTCGGCACGCCCTCGCATGTTCTATCGTGCCGGCGTGTGTGCGGTCGTCGCCGTCGCTTTTTTCCTCGTGGTACAGCTTGGGTTGCAGGTCTTCGACCGCTTGCCGCGCGGCGCAGTCGGCACCGCTTTCTTGCGGGTGCTTGAGAGTACGCCGGCGGGTAGGGTGTGGCGACAGCAGGATTCGACGGTCATCGCGTTGATGGGGCTGGCGGCGGGACTGATCGTGGCGAGGCGCAGGGACATCAAGCCGATTGAGACCCTCGTCTGGTCCTGGGACAAGGGCTGGCACGGGATGGTTCAAGGCCTCCGCAGGACCTCTGTGGACGGATTGAACTATGTGGCCTATGGCGGAGCGGTGATCGGTCTGGTTGGCGGCCTCGTGATGCAGCGCAGTGTCTGGAATGCTGCCGCGCTCAGCCCGGACCTCGCGCAATTCAGGGTGGGGGGGAACATCTTCGCCGCCGGGACGCAGCTGTTGCTGGCGGCCGCAATCCTCCGCACCTTGCGCCCGCGTGTCTGGCTGACGGGTGTCGACATGGCGTCGCGGGGATCGAGAGCCGACGCCGTCGTGAGCGGCCTGGCATTGGCCGCCGGCGCGAGCCTGAACCTGGGCCCAGTGATCGGCGTGCTGGGCGGAGTCGGCCTGGGTGTCCTCCTGCGTTACAGCGGCGGAACGCGTCTTCTGTCCGCGTCCAGATTTGCCGACGCGCTCGTCATGGGTACGGTCGGCGGGTTCGGAACCGGTGTCCTCATCTGGACGACGCAGAGCGTCAAGAACGGGTTCTTCGATGCCGTCGGCGTCTGGACACTGGATGGATTCGGCCTGGCGGCCACGGCCGCTCTCGGAGTCGGTATCGCAGGCGGATTCAGGACGCGCGGAATTTCCCCGACCCGGACACTCGACGAGTGCGTGCGAAAGACGAAGCGATCGTTCCTGATTGGCGCGATCATCGCCGCAGCGTGCGGGCTGGCGGTCACCGCGGCGCGGTATACCGGCGGCATGCCGCTGGTGCGCGGTATCGGCGTGGCGAGCGTCTCCCTCGGCGCCAGCTGGGGACTCGGTCTCGCCTTCATGATCTGGGTGGGTGTTGTCGCCGGCGCAGTCGGCCTCTTGTCCGGAGCCTTTCTCGGCGCGCTCTTCGGTGTTCTGGAAGGCCTGACCGGCCCTGACGTCGAGAGACGGACGACGCCCAATCAAGGCATCCACCAGTCGGCGAGGAACATGGCGGTGTTTGCCCTGATCGGTGCGCTGCTGGTCGGTGTTCCTTATGGGCTGTTCAATCTGGGCACGGCGGTGGCGATCATGCGCGTCGGCCCCAGCGCGTCCGACTGGATCAATCTCGTCGCCGGCCCGAGTGTGCTGTTCGGCTTGCTCGGGGCACTGGTGCCCGGCGCCGCCTGCGTTCAGCACTACACGCTACGATGTGTCTTGTGGTGTTTCGGCCTCGCACCGTGGCAGTATGCGCAATTCTTGAACTACGCCACCGAGCGGATGCTGCTTCAGCGGGTGGGTGGACGCTACCGCTTCATCCACGACCTGCTCAGAGAGCACGTCGCGCTCATGGAGCGGGCGACAGGATTTCAAGACAGGCCCTAGTCAGACGAGGAGGCGGGTGGTGGCCAGGCACCACGCGTGAAGAATTTCTTGGTGTCGGGGCGGCGCTGGCCGGCGCGTTCACGCTCGGCAAGCTGCCGAGGATCGGGCAGCCGGTCGCCGCTCAACCGGCGGCGGTGCCAGCCGGCGAACCGGATCTTATCGTCGTGAATGGGCGCGTGCTGACGAGCGACGCCTCGCTTCCACGCGCCGAGGCGTTCGCCGTCAAAAATGGCCATTTCACCGCCATCGGATCAACGGGGGACGTCCGCAACCGGGCGACGCCGCGGACGCCGATCATTGACGCGCAGCAGATGGCCGTCGAGCCCGGTTTCATCGACGCTCACAGCCATCCGAGCGGCGTCGAAGAGCTGTACGGCGTCAATACCAACCTTCGTACCGTCCGCGAAATCCAGGCGGCGATCCGCGCCAAAGTCGAGACGACCGCGCCCGAAGTGTGGATCACCGGCTTCATGTTCGACGACACGAAGCTCGATCGATCGCTGATCCGCAAGGACCTCGACGAGGCGACGACCGAGCATCCCGTCTCGGTTGCGCACCGCGGCGGCCATACGACCTTCTACAACAGCAAGGCGTTCGATCTCGCCGGCATCACCAACCAGACCCCCGATCCGCCCGACGGCCGGTTCTTCCTCGACAACGGCGAGTTGAACGCGCGTGGCGGACAACGCCCGCGACGTGTTCAGCCGCGTCGGGAAGCAGGAGACCTTCACGCCGGAGCAGCGACGCGATCGCGCGCGCAAAGGCAGGGCGCACATGTCGAAGCTGTTCAACGCCGCCGGCCTCACCACCGTCCACAATGCGATGACCTCGCCTGAGCAGATCCTTGCCTACGAGGACTGCCGGCAGCACGGCGAGCTCACGCACCGCGCCTACATGATGATTCGCTCCGGCCGCGGATACGATGGCCTGAAGGCGGCCAACATTCATACCGGCTTCGGCGACGAGTGGATCCGGGTCGGCGGGGTCAAGTTCGTCGCCGACGGCTCCGCGTCGGAACGGACGATGCGGATGAGCACGCCGTATGTCGGTACGCAGGACTACGGGATCGTACGGCGGCTACCTGACGGCGCTGGCGCTCGGCCGCAATTCCGACATCTTAGCCGCCGGCGTCGACATTCACGGCGTCCACAACTGGGATCGTCAAGGGCGCGGCGCCGAACCTGCGCGTGGCGCTGGCCGGCGACGGCACCTGGGATTCCGAATCAGTTTCTGCATTGACATATATGTGTCTAATACATATGCTGCCGGCATATGTCAGCCGACCGCGAGCTGCGCAAAGGCAGCGCCGAAACCCTGATTCTCGCGCTGCTCGAAGAGCGCGATCGCCACGGCTACGAGATCGCCAAGCTGATCGGCGACCGATCCGACGGCGCCATCACCTTCCACGTCGCCTCGCTGTATCCAACGCTGTACCGACTCGAGCGACGCGGCCTGATCCAGGGCCGCTGGATCGAACAGGCGGGCATGCGCCGGCGCCGCTTCTATCGCCTGACCGCCGCCGGCCGAAAGGTGCTGGCGGCGCAGCGTCGGAGCTGGGGCGCTTTTTTCGCGGCGCTCAACCGCGTCGCCGGCATCGGCCATGCCTGATTGGCACGCGCTGGTCCGCACGCGACTCGGCACCTTGCCGCTCGACCCGGTTCGCGCCGCCGACATCGTCGACGAATTGGCGCAACACGTGGCCCAGCACTACGCCGACCTGATCGGGTCCGGCCTCGCGCCCGAGCCCGCCGTCCGAGAGGCGCTGGCGCCACTCGACGATCCGTCGCGGCTGGCGATCGAGATCGCCCGCGCCGATCGAACGCGGCCGCCGCTGGCACCCGCCCCGCCGGCCACTGACGGCCCGTCGCTGTCCGCCGATCTGTACCGCGATCTCCGCTATGCGCTGCGGCTGCTGCTGCGCGCCCCGGCGTTCACCATCGTCGCGCTGCTGACGCTGGCGCTGGGCATCGGCGCCAACACCGCGATCTTCAGCGTCCTCAACGCCGTCCTCCTGCGGCCGCTGCCGTACGCCGATCCCGACCGCCTCGTCGTTCTCGGCGAGCGCGCCTCAGACGGAGCCCCCGGCAATACCGGCTACGTCACCTGGCTCGACTGGCGCGAGCGCACGCACAGCTTCGAGCAGCTGGCGCTGGTCCGCTCCTACACGCCGACGCTGCTCCTCGAGCAACGGCCAGCGCGGATCGACGCCATGCGCGTGTCGGCGAACTTCTTTCACACGCTGGGGGTCGCGCCCGCCATCGGCCGCGATTTCACGGCGGCCGAGGACACGCCGGCCGGCTGGCAGGTGGTGATCCTCAGCGATGGTCTCTGGCGGCGGCGCTTCGACGCCGACCCGGCAGTCATTGGACGCCTGATCACGCTGAACGGTGGAGCGTTCACGGTGATCGGCGTGATGCCGGCGTCGTTCGAGCCGCTGATCTCGGAGCGCTACTACCAGCCCGCGCAAATGTGGTCGCTGATTGGCTACGATCGTACGGCGCGCTTCGCGTGCCGGAGCTGCCAGCATCTGCGGGCGATCGGACGCGTCAAGTCCGGCGTCGGGCTGGATGCCGCGCGCGCCGACATCGGGGCGGTGCAGACGCAGCTGCGCCGTCAGTTTCCGGAGGACTATTCGAGCGCGCCGATCGCGATGACTCCGCTACGCGATGAACTGACCGGCGGCATTCGTCCGGCGCTGGTCATGCTGATGGGCGCGGTTGCCTTCGTCCTGCTGATCGCGTGCGCGAACGTCGCCGGGCTGCTGCTGGCGCGTCTCGCCCGCCGCGAGCGCGACCTCGCGCTGCGCGCGGTCCTCGGCGCCAAGCCCTGGCGCCTGGTGCGGCAGCTGATGATCGAGAACGGCCTGCTCGCCGCGGGCGGCGGGGCACTCGGCGTCCTCCTCAGCGCCGCCGCCGTCCCCCTGCTGCTCCATCTCGCGCCGCCGTCCTCGTCGCGACTTGCCAGCGCCGGGCTCGATGGCCGCGCGCTCGCCTTCTCGGCGTTGGCGTCGCTCGCCACCGCCGCGCTTTTTGGTCTGCTGCCCGCGATCAAGGCGTCGCGCATCGATCTGCAGCCATCGCTGCACGCCGAAGCGCGCAGGACCGCCGGTGCGCCCACCTCGCTGGCGCGCCGCCTGCTGGTCGCCGCCAACGTGGCGATGGCGGTGGTGCTGCTCGTCGGCGCCGGCCTGATGATCAAGAGCGTCGGCCGTCTGCTCGGCGTCGATCCCGGCTTCGATCCGGCTCACGTCCTGACGCTGCAGACGACGATGCTGGGGGCGCAGTTCTCGGACGCTCGATCGATTGTCGCCACGAGCGAGGCGATCGTCGAGCGGCTCCGGGGGCTGCCCGGCGTCGAAGCGGCAGCCGCCGCCGGCCAGATTCCGCTCGGCGGCAACGGCGATACCTGGGGCTTTCACGTCGACGGCGTCCCGCCAGGTCCTGACGATCCGAGCGTCGAGCGCTACGCGGTGACGCCGGACTACTTCAGCGTCATGAAGATCCCGCTGCGTCGCGGTCGGCTGTTCACCGCCGAAGATCGCGCCGATTCGACCAACGTCATCATCCTCGGCGAAGAAACCGCCCGCGTCGTCTGGCACGGCGCCGATCCGATCGGCCGGCGGGTGCGGATCGGCGGACCCGACGGCGATCCCAGGACAGTCATCGGCATCGTCGGCGACGTCCGCCATCGTGAGCTCGCGGCGCCACCGACGCTTCAGATGTACGTCCCGCAGGCGCAGTTCGCGGACGCCTACCTGACGTTTGTCCTGCGCGCCGGCAGCCGCGATCTGGGGACGCTGGCCGGCGAGGTGCGGCCGGCGATCTGGTCCGTGGCCAGCGACATTCCGATCTACCGGATGGCGCCGATGACCGAGCTGGTCGAGCAATCGGTGGGCCCGCGACGGTTCGTGATGGTGCTGCTCGAGTTGTTCGGCGGCATCGCGCTGCTGATGACGGCGATCGGCGTCTACGGCGTGATCTCGTCTGCGGTCGCGGAACGGACGCGCGAGATCGGCATCCGCGCCGCTCTCGGCGCGCAACGCCGCGACATCGTCCGACTGGTGATCGGCGGCGGGATCACGGTGGTTGCGGCAGGACTGGCCGCCGGCGTGTCGCTGGCGCTCGCCGCCTCGCGCTTCATCGCCAGCTCGCTCTTCGACGTCAGCCCGACCGATCCGGCGACGTTCGCCGGCGTCGCTACCATGCTGCTGGCCGTTGCGCTCGTCGCGCAAGCCCTGCCGATCCGCCGCGCTATGTGCGTCGATCCAACGATCGCGCTGCGCCAGGACTGACGCCGAACGCGCATCACTGGACGCGACGTTCGCCAAGAGCGCGGCGTCTAGTTCTCGTGCGTTCTGCTCTGCGTTCGTGGCGCCCGCGATAATCCCTTGACGGTCGTCGCTATACTCGCATGCTGATCCTCACCGTAACCGTCAACTCCACGATGGGATGAACCGCCGCTACGTTAACGCTGGACGATGGCAGTCGCGGCGGTGGCGGTGGCCACGGCCGGGTGATAGCCGTAGACGAACTGCTTGAACTCCGCGTGCAGGAAATCCGCACCGAATTTGTACTGCTTCATCTCGCTGAACGCCTGCACTGCAGCCCACCCATGGTGCGTCGTCCGATACGCGGCGGTCATCATGCCGGTCCGATGACGGCCGCCGACGCAGTGAACAAAAACCGGCCCGCTTGCGGGATCGTTCACGATGCCGAGGAACTGCGCGAGCTGTGCCGGAGTCGGCACGACGTGCGTCGTCATCGGAATCTGGACGTAGCGCATGCCAGCCGCTTCAGCCATAGTCTTTTCCTGGATCGGCATCGTCGCTCGTCAGATTGACGATGGTCCTCACGCTCACGCCGAGCGCCTTGAGATCGGCAAAATCGTTGCAGCGACCGGAAACGCCAGAGCTACGGCGATAAGAAAGGCACGGCCGTAGCTGCGCACGCGAGTAGAGCTGGAATTGTTCGCGTGATCCACCTTACCGCAGGTCTCATGCCGCAGCCAGCTCAGGAATCGCGCCTACATTGACGTCGAGCTGTCCTCCAGCCTGGACGCTGGCGTGAACTACTCGCAGCGGAGCGCCACCATCGGGTCGACCTTGGTCGCGCGAAGCGCCGGAATGTAGCTGGCCAGGAGCGTCAGCGCCGCCAGTACGAGCGCGACCGCACCGAAGGTGAGCGGATCCGACGCGCTGACGCCGAACAGAAGCTCCTTCATCACGCGCGTTACGGCGAACGCCGCGACGGCACCCACCGCGATGCCGGTGCCGGCCATCCGCATTGCGCCTCGCAGAACAGCGCCCAACACGGCGCCGCGGTCGGCGCCGAGCGCCATGCGGATGCCGATGTCGTGTGTCGTTTGTGTGACCGTGTAGGACACCACGCCGTAAATGCCGACCCCGGCGAGCACGAGCGCGAGGACCGCGAACGTGCCGAGGAGCAGCCGCGTGAAGCGACGCGCGGAAAGGGAGTCGCCGATCACGTCCTCCATGCTCTCTTCGCCGAACGTCACCATGTTGGCGCTGGTCTGCTGCACCGACTGCTTGACCGCTGGAACCACGGAATACGGATCGCCGGTCGTACGGACGACGTAGTCGGAGCTGGTCGCGGCAATGTCCATTACGCTGTCGGGAAACTGGCGGAACGCGATATACAGCTGCGAATGGATCTTCGAGGTGGCGTCCGCGTCCAGCCCCCAGTGCTTCACGTGTCCGACAACGCCGACCACCTCGCACTTCATGTTCAGCAGCTCGAGATTGACGTGCTGGCCGAGCGGCTCCTGATTCGGGAATGCCTTGGCAACGAAATCCTCGTCGACGGCGACCGCGCACGGCGTGTGCTCGGTGTCCTGCAGCGTGAGAAAGCGGCCGCGTCGCAGCGGAATCCGCATCACGTTCAGATAATCAGGATCGACACCGTAAAAGAGCGCCTGATCCATCAGGCTCTGCTCGGCGGGTTTCGGACGTCCCTCGACCCAATACGGCAGCTCGGAGTCGCCATTCATCGGCACACTGCCAACGAGCACGCTGGCCGCCGCGATGCCGGGTGCGCTGCGTATGCGATCGACGGTACGCGTGACGCCATTGCGCATCGCGGCCGGCGTCCCGTGGACGGACGGCGAGCCGGCGATGCCGAACGTCAGGACGTGCTGCGGATCGAAGCCGGGATTCACGCTCCACAGCTGCGACATCGTGCGCACCATCAGCCCGGCGGACGTCGTCAGCACCAGGCCGAGCGCGACTTCGACGACGACCAGCGCGGCGAGCAGCCGCGGACGGCTGGTGTTGCCGCGATCGCCCTCTTTGAGCGCGTCGGTGAGGTCGGGACGCGCCGCGCGCAGCGCCGGCGCGAGACCGAAGAAGAAGCTGGCGCCGAGCGCCACGGCTGCGGTGAACGCGAGCACGGACCCGTCGAGGCCACTCTGGGCGGTGCGCGGGAGCTGGCTCGCGATTTTCGCGACGACGATCGTGTTGAACGCCTTCGCCACGAGCAGGCCGAGCGAGCCCCCCGCTGCGGCGAGCAGCAGACATTCGGTGAGCAGCTGTCGTACGATGCGGCCGCGCGACGCGCCGAGCGCCGTCCGAATCGCAAACTCGCGGCGCCGTCCCGTGGCGCGCGCCAGCAGGAGATTGGCGACGTTGGCGCACGCCATCACCAGCACGAACCCGACGGCGCCGAGCAGTACGAGCAGCGGCGTTCGGACGTCGCCCGTCAGGTTCTCGGCAAGCGACACTACGTAGATGCCGTGGTCCTTGTTCTCCGTCGGGTACGCCTTGGCCAGCCCCGACGCGATGCGGTCGAGCTCGGACTGCGCGCTCGGCAGGCTTCGCTCGCGCGACAGCCGTCCGACGACGCGCATGCCCATGCCGACGGCGCGGTTCCAGAAGAGCGGCTCGGCCCACTGACCGATCGGCACGATCACCGACACCCTGCGCCACAGGACATCATCGCTCGGCACGACCCCGATGACCGTGTAGAGCTGGTCGTTCAGCGTGAGACTGCGGCCCAACACGTGTGGGTCGCCGCCGAAACGCGTCTGCCAGACGTTCGACGTCAGAAGGACGACAGGGGCGCTTCCGCGGCGATCCTCGTCGGCGCTGAATGTGCGGCCGAGAATCGGCTTCACGCCGAGCGTGTCGAACATGGTCGCCGACATCATCTGACCGCGCAAGCGGTCGGGCGTCGCGTTGCCCGTCAGGTTGAAGTTGTGGAAGCGGTACGCTGCCATTGAATCGAAAGCGTGGCTCTGCCGCTGCCAGTCCAGGAAATTCGGATACGACACTGATGCATCGCGAAACTGCGGCGTGCTCGTGGAGAGCTGGACAAGGCGCCCCGGGTCGGCGTACGGGAGAGGCTTGAGGAGCACCGCGCTGACGATGCTGAACATGGCCGTGTTCGCGCCGATCCCGAGCGCGAGGGCGACGACTGCGATAGCAGCGACGCCCGGCGCCTTCGCCAGCGTTCGAATACCGAACCGCAGGTCCTGGAGAAGAGTGGTCACAGTTGTCTCCTCGGTCCGTTGACGAGACCGATTGCCACGAGGTTCCTCGACTTTGACGCCGGCGGAAGGATTGTCAAGCGGAAACGGCGTCGGTTGGCGCCTGTTGGCGCCCGGCTACGGCCACCTGGCTTCCCTGCTGCCGCGAACAGCTCAGGAAGATGAACCTCCACATGCACGACTTGCGGCGCGAGGCCGGAAGCCGTCTAGTGGAACGCGGCGCGGATCTCCACACGGTGCAACTGTTCCTGGACCACGCGAACATCTCCACGAGCAGCCGCTACCTGAAACGTCGAAGGCTCGCACTACACAACGACAATTCAACGGATCGACGCACGGCGGCCCGAGAGCGGCGAAGCAGCAAAATGCGAGCAGGATCTCGTCGAAATGCCGAGGAATTTGCCGCAGGGGCCACAAAAAAGGCCACACGCTGATAGAATCGTTCCTCAGCGTGAGGTTGGAAAAACCGCAACCCCGCTTACGGTCAATCGTTTGGGCGCTTAGCTCAGTTGGTTAGAGCGCGTGCTTCACACGCACGAGGTCGCAGGTTCGACTCCTGCAGCGCCCACCAGACCTAACCAATTGATTCAACGAGAGTAAGCGATTATTTCGCCGCCGGACTTCAAGTCACAACATAGACCTGGTGTCTGTTTGGTGGCGGGTTTTCGACTGCGCGAGAAGTGCAGAATTATCAGCAAACTGGCGGACGACAACAAAAGATGGGCTTACATAGACCGTGTGCTTTTTGCCGGTAGTCTGACCGTGTGCTCGCGGTTCTAAACTGCGGCAGTTGGACGCCGGCACATCGCTCGTCACGTTGGTGTCGGCGTTAACTGGCGGGAGTGGGCTGGTGCAGCCGACGCTGAAAGTCATCGAAGCGCGGGTCTCGAACGAAGCGCGCGATGGCTGGCGACGGTGACGGGATGGCCGACAGCATCCCGAGGACGGCGAGCGCCGATAATTCTGGATTGTCGCGAAAACGGTTGAGCGCCTCGAATCCTTCGTCGAACGTCCCCAGATCCGCATACATCATCGCCAGCGAGAAGTCCCACAGCCGCGGCTGCGGTGCGAGCGCTCGCACCGCTGGCAGTGCCCGGTTCGCATCTGCGATCCGGCCGAGTCTCGCATAGGCGCCGATCACGCCCGCGCGTGAATTGGCATCGCCCAGTTGCACGCCGTGTTCGAACGCGTCCAATGCGGCATTGGTCCGCCCCGCCAGCGACGAGACCGTGCCGAGGAAGCGATACGCCCCGCCCGAACGCCGATCGAGGTCCACGCCGCGTTGCGCTTCGGCGATGGCCTGGTCGGCGTGCCCGGCCGCGAGCAATGCCAGCGCATAGGTCTGCACGTTGAGCAGGCGCGTCGGATTGACGGCGATCACCCGTTTCATTTCCGACAGCGCCTCGTCGAAATGCCCGATCGAAATCAAGAAGGCGCCAAACGCCATCAGGTCCACTTCCGGCTCGAGTGCCAGGCCGAGGCGAAACTCCCGTTCGGCGCCGACGTCGTCGTGCTCTCCGAGGTGATGCACGGCGCCAAGGACGAAATGCGCCCCGCCCGACGCATCGTCCAACTCAAGCGCACGAAGCGCTTCGGCTTTCGACAGTCGATATTGCTCGGCGGTCGTGCGACCTACGGACGCGTATGCGCGCGCGAGGGCGACGTGCGCCGCGGCGAATTTCGGGTCGAGCGCGATCGCCTGCGTGAAGTAGCGGGTGGACGCGGCGTAACCCGCTTGCGAGTTCGTGTTGTAGTCGAATATCCCGCGCAAATAGAGTTGATACGCGTCGGTGTTGGTGGTGCCCCTTTTCACCAGGCGCGAATCCTCTTCCTTCGTCAGCCTCACCCGCAGGTGCTTCGCGATGTCACGAGCCACATCGTCCTGCAGCGCGAACACGTCAGACATCTGGCGCGTGTAGTGGTCGCCCCAGACCTGCGCCACCGTGCCGACATCCATCATCTCGGCCGCCACCTCAAGACTATCGCCACGCTTCGTCAGCCGGCCGGTGACGACGGCGCCGACCTTCAACGTTCTGGCGATCACCAGCAGATCGGCGGTGGTGCCCTTGTAGGTGAACGCCAGACTGCGCGGCACGACCCGCACGGTATTCAAAGTCGAGAGGCTGTTGATGAGCGCGTCGGTAATCCCGTCGCTCAGGTAGTCGCTGTCCGGGTTTCCGCTCGCATTCGTAAACGGCAGCACGACGACCGAGCGGATCGCTGCGGCCGGCGGGCGAAGCCAGCCCCAGGCGGCGAAGGCGGCCAATGCGGCGAGCACCGCGACCACTCCCCATCGCTGCAATCTCGTGCGCCGCGCCGTGGGCGCTGCCTCGCGCGCCAGGTCCCGCGTCGCGCCGCCGAGCGCATTCGCCAGCGCGCCCTCGAGCGCGCCGACGGTGGCATAGCGCTGCGCAGGATCACCCGCGATCGCGCCGTCGATCACCTGCACGAAGCCGGTCGGCAGGTCGGCCCGCGCGTCGCGCAACATGACGGCGCTGCCGTTGACGTGTCCATAGCGAAGCTGCTCGATGGTGACGGCGCGCACAGGGAAGGCTCCGGTCACCAGGTGATACAGGAGCACACCGAGGCTGTAGACGTCGCTGCGCTCGCTCGCCGCGGCACCCGCGAACAGTTCGGGCGCCAGGTACAACGGCGTGCCGGCCACATCGGACAGCGGGAAGCCGCCGTCGCGATCGACAGGGCGCCCCGTCCCGAGATCCATCAGGACGACGCGGCCGCCGTCTTCGCGCATGACGTTCTGGGCCTTGACGTCACGATGGATCAGGCCGGCGGCATGAATGGCGGCCAGAGCGCGGCATACGTCGATGCCGACCAGCGCCGCCTCGCTCGCGCTGAACGGGCCGTGGGCCTCAAGGCGCTGCTCCAGCGTCACGCCCCGCACCAGTTCCATCCAGAGCCCGACGCGGCCATCATGCGACGCCACACCGTGAACCGTGATCACGTGCGGATGGCGCACGCGGGCGAGCAACCGCCCCTCCATCGCGATGCGCGATGTCGGCAGATCGTCGGACGTGCCGTCGGCCCGCAACAGCTTGAGGGCCACTTCGCGTTCGAGCTGCGGATCCCAGGCCCGATACACGTCGCCGTACGCGCCTGCGCCGAGCCGCTCGATCAGCTCCAGATGCCCCCACCGTCCGATACTCGGCGCGGGGATGCTGTCGGCGATCGGAGACGACGCGGGCGCGGGCGTGCCAGTCTCCACAGGCATGGTCCGGTGCAGGCCGGCGAGACTGGACAGCACGCGTAGCTGACGGATGACCGCACCGTCCTCCTCCCCTGCCGCAGCTTCGGCGGCGTCCCAGTCGACGGCCGAGCCGTCCGCGATCGAACCGGCCAGCATCAGCAACGCCTCGGTATCAGGCGTGATCACTGCTTCATCTCGACCGCGAGTCGAAGCAGTGCCCGTGACACGGCCATGCGCGCCGCCCCGGCCGATGGCTTGCCCAGCGCGACGGCAACATCCTGGTAGGTGCCATCCATCTCGACACGCGCGATGATCGCTTCGCGCTCGTCAGGCCGCAGCCTCGCCATCGCCGATTCGTATCGTTCGAGCGCTTCGGAGCCGATGGCGGCTTCGAGCGGCGACGCGTCCGGCGCGACGACCTTCTCATCGAGTTCGGTCACGGCCGGTCCGCGTCTGCTGCGGCGCAATTCATCCCGGATCCGGTTCATCACCGCCTGGCGCAGGTACGCCTGCAGCGCGCCTTCATGACGCGATTCGAAGCGATCGATCCCCTTGACCGCACGCACCACCGTTTCCTGCACCAGATCGTCCGTGTCCATCAGGTCACGGGACCATTGCGGCAGGCGGCCGCGCGCCCACCGGCGCAACGGCGCCAGGTAACGCCCGAACAGGTGGTCCAGCGCCTCGCGGTCGCCAGCCTGGGCTTTTTCGACGAGATCGAAGGTGGAGTCGAGACGGAGGGGGTTCATGGTCGCCGGGAGCCTGCCGTGGCGATCATGGTCCGTATTGTATGCCGCGAGCGTCTGTGCGGATCGGGCTCGCGAGGCGTTGATACAAATATGACCCTTCAAGCCGACGCCACCATGCAGGCCGTGGTTCACGACGAGTACGGCCCCCTCGACGCCCTTGCGCTCCAGACGATCGCGAGGCCAAAGCCGGGTGTCTTCGACGTACTGATCCGCGTGCACGCCGCTGCCCTCCACATCGGCGATGCCTTTGCCGTCAGAGGAACGCCGCTGCCAGTGAGGCTCGCCACCGGACTGTTCCGACCCACGTCACGCGTGCCCGGTTTCGACGTCGCGGGCGTCGTCGAGGAAGTTGGTGCCAGCGTCACTCGGTTCGCGCCGGGAGATGCGGTCTTCGGCGCGAGCAGCGGCACCTGCGCCGAGTACGCCTTGGCTCCGGAAACGCGCGTCGCCCCGAAACCCGGCAACCTGACGTTCGAACAGGCGGCCGCCGTGCCGACGTCCGGCCTGGCCGCGTTGCACGGACTTCGCGACGCCGGAGGATTGCATCGAGGACAGACGGTGCTGATCAACGGCGCCGCGGGAGGCATCGGGACGTTCGCGGTGCAGATCGCCAAGGCGATGGGCGCGCACGTCACCGGGGTGTGCGGCACGGCGAACGTGGAGCTGGTCCGGTCACTCGGCGCGGACGCCGTGATCGACTACACGCGGGACGATTTCACCCGCGGGCACTCCTTCGATGTCGTCTTCGACAACGTGGAGAATCGCTCCCTCTCGGAAGACCGCCGCGCCCTCACAAGTCGGGGAACACTGGTCCTCAACAGCGGCTCGGAGGGCAAGGATGGCCCATTGCTGCTGACGCTCGGCCGATTGCTGTGGCCGCTCGCGTTGTCCCCCTTCGTCAGACACAACCTGCGGCGATACCTCTCCGTCCCGAACACCGCCGACCTCGCCGTGCTCACGGAGCTGCTCGAATGGGGCGCGATCAAGCCCGTCATCGACCGGACCTTTGCGCTGCGCGACACAGCGGTCGCTCTGCGCCACATCGAAACCGGTCACACGCGCGGCAAGGTCGTCATCACGATTACCCCTGAGCAGTAGCGGTCGATTCTGGTCCCGTCCGAGGCCCTTGTGCGCTTTGCCGCGGAACGGAGTTGTTACAGGCACAGGGGCGCCATTCCGCGCCGCTCAGTCGATAACCGCCGCAAACCTTCAGGAGCACAGCATGAACAGCCCGACCACCGTAAACGTCCTCGCCGCTCGTCCTTCCCGGTCCACACGCTACGCCCGCACGGCGTTCGCGTTGGTCGGCGCCCTGACGATGCTGGCCACCGCGGGGCGTTCCGCCGAGGCCCAGGCGTCACCCGACGAGCAGGCGATTGCGCTCGCCTCGCCGGCGAAGAAGCCGTCCTGGGAGTTCCTCGTGTCCTCGGGAAACATCGTGCCCACCGGCGCCGAGGGGGACGTCATCAAGCGCAGTAACCTGACCGTCGCCCAGCTGTCCTACGTTGTCCGGCCGCCGATCGCGATCACTGCATCGGTCGGCTGGGCACGGAGCCGCGATATCGCTACCGTCGGCGATCCCCGGCTCGACGTCTTCACCTACGACATCGGTACCGAGTTCCGCGCCCCGGGTTGGCTCACCGGCCATGATCTGAGGTTCATGCCCTTCGCCGGGGCCGGCGCGGGCGCCAGAAGCTACAACTATCGCAATCTGGAGATCGATGCGAGGCACAACGTCAGCGGCTATGTCGCCGCGGGTGGTGAGCTCGGGTTCAAGAAGGTCGGCGTGCGTCTGGAGGTGCGGGATTACGTCAGCGGGTTCAAACCCCTCGCAGGCGGCGGGGCGGCCGCGACCGGCAACGATATCGTCATGATGCTCGGACTGCGTTTCGGAGCGCGGTAGACCTCTCAAATGACGTTCACGCGCACATCCGAGTGGTCCGTGCCGGTCCTGTTGATCCTCTTGAGCCTCGTGCCGGCGATCGCTGGCACGAGGCGAGTCGTGGAACTGCTCGGCGGCGCACCAGCGACCGTCGCCAACGCGAGGTTCGTCGCGGCGCCGGCAGCGGTCGCCCTCCATGTGATCGCCGCCATCCCGTTCAGCATGCTCGGTGCGTTTCAGTTCGCTCCCGGGTTCCGGCGGCGCCGGCGCGAGTGGCACCGCGCCGCAGGTCGAGTCCTGGTGGTTTGCGGACTGGTGGTCGCCCTGACAGGACTGTGGATGGCTCAGTTCTACGCCTGGCCCGAGGGTGATGGCGAGGTCCTGTATCTGCTGCGCCTGGTGTTCGGCTCGGCGATGGTGATCTCGATCGTCTCCGCAGTGGGTGCGATCGCGCGCCGGGACTTTGTGTCACATGGGGCGTGGATGATGCGTGGCTATGCGATTGGGATGGGCGCCGGCACGCAGGTGTTGACGCACGTGCCCTGGTTCTTAGTTGTCGGGCGGCCGGGTGAGATGGCCAGAGCCGTGCTGATGGGGACCGGCTGGGTCATCAATCTCGCCGTCGCAGAGTGGATCATCCGGAAGCAACAGCCGCGACGCGTGGCGGTGCCTTTGACCGTGCCCACAGTTGCAGCGCTGTGACCCTTCGGTCGCACATTCCTGTGATCGCATGAGAGTAGGTCTATATGTCAGGTTCAGATGTTATGCAGATTCAAATCGCGCAGGAAGATCTTCGGGTCTCGTACTTCGGCGGCGCGCCCGGAATGCTCGTCTCGGCGATGGCGTGGTTCGCGTCTGGGCTGGCGTCACTGTACTGGTCGAACCACCGTGCCGTGTGGATTCTGTTTGTCGGAGGGATGCTCATTCACCCGGTCAGTACCGCGGTCACTCGGGCGCTCGGACGGTCCGCAAAGCATGCCGTCGGAAATCCTCTGGGGCGCCTCGCGCAGGAGACGACGGTGTGGCTCATTCTGTGTCTACCGCTGGCCTTTGTGGTCTCCCAACACAAGATAGAGTGGTTCTTTCCGGCGATGCTATTGGTGATCGCCGGACGCTACACGGTGTTCGCCACCATGTTCGGCTCGAGATTGTACTGGGCGTGTGCGGCGGCCCTCGCGACCGGTGCTTATCTGCTGGTCAGGTTAGGAGCGGGCCCGGCAATTGGAGCCTTCACGGGCGCGACCATTGAGGCCGCCTTCTCCGCCGTGATCTTCTCCCAGTCTCGCTTGCGCATTGCCGCTTCAATACTGGACGTGTTCACGTCGAGCGGCACCGCGCGAACGGCCCATGCGTCGGAAAGGATTCGATGATGCTCAGCAGGCCAGGAGTGCTGTTGCGGATTGAGGGAGCAGTGATGTTTGCGTCCAGCCTGCTGCTCTACCGCTTTGTCGAAGCTCGATGGGCCGTCTTCTTCGTCCTCTTCCTATGGCCGGACCTGTTCATGGTGGGATATCTGCTGAACGCGAAGCTTGGCGCGCGTTTCTATAATCTTGTGCACTCAGAGGCGCTTCCGCTGGCGCTCGGCGCCGTGTCCGTGGGCCTTCGCCAGTCTGGGCTCTTGATGTTCGCGCTCATCTGGCTGGCGCACATCGGCGCGGATCGCGCGCTCGGCTACGGACTGAAGTATCCGACGTTCTTCAAGGACACGCATCTGCAGCGGGTCAATCAATGACCGTGCCCATGACCAGACGCAGCACCGTCCAGTCGCCAACGGTAATCGGGAGATCCGCATGACCAACAGTCAGTTACTTCAGGCATTCATGGACCGGGTCTGGACAGCCGGTGAGGCTGACGCTGTGGACGACTACCTGGCGTCGGCCTACACCATTCACAGCGATCCGGGCGATCCCTGGGACGGCCAGACGCTCGATCGGGACACCTTCAAACGACGCCTGACCGCGTCCAGAGGTCCGTTCCCGGATCTCCGATTCGAGTTGGAGGAGTTCGTCGAACAGGGTGACCGCGTAGCGGTCGGCTGGACAATGCGCGGCACGAACACCGGATCGATCGGCGGCCGGGCGCCGTCGGGTCGGCCGATTACCGTTCACGGTCTCACGATCTACTACTTCGCGAACGGCAGGATCACCGGACACCGGCAGGTCGTTGACAGGCTATCGGTCGTTCAGCAGCTTGGCATGACCGGATAAGGCGGGACTGCTGACGATCGCCAGAAACAAGCAGAGGCCGTCGCTATCGGTACACGTCTTTCCGATCGCCGATCTTCACTACGGTCACGATCAGCTCCGTGGATACGACGGTGTAAATGACCCGATAATTCTTCACGCGGATGCGCCAAAGATCGGCAGTCCCCGCCAGCTTCACTGCGCCGGGCGGCCGGGGATTCGCGGCCAAGGTCACGATCGCGGCAGCGACCATCTCCCGCGCTTGTTGGGATAATTTTCCGAGTTGTCGATCCGCAGCCGGCGTGAAGACCACGCGGTAGGCGGGCACGAGGCTACCGGCGACGGCCCTTGGCCGCTGGCGTTGACGTGCGCGGCTTGCGTCGGCCGGTGCGTGTGGAGTTTGCGGGGTGACGCGGCGACGGCCGCTTCGGTTGAATCAGATGATCCAACCCGTGTTTTCGCAGCACCACGTCTAGCGGAATGGTGCCGTCGGCGTCCGCCTCGGTCAGCGCCGCGCGCGCGTCTCGGACATCCGTCGCATCCTCGAGAGACTCGAGCCGTTTCAGATCGTCGGTCGATACGATGACCGCCACGGGCTTGCCGTGTCGCTCGACAATGACCCGCTCTCCCCCGTGCTCAGCGCGGCGAAGGACGTCGGAAAAGTGGTTCTTCGCATCCGCAACCGTCATCGTGGCCATACGAAATTATAGGCTGTTTGGGCCTATATGGCCATAATGGATTTGGGCTCTCGCGCCGCGATGCTGTCTCAGACTGCCACGGGTCGATTCGAAACATGGCCCCCCAGGGCGGACCGGCATTCTATACTTGCGCCGCCATGACAGCCGTCAAACACCCGTACGCGATTGTCTCTCTGCTCGTCGTTCTCACGCTGTCGCTTCCCGCGGCGCAGAGCGCTGACCATGCGCTCCTCAAGGAGTTCGCCTGGCGGTCGATCGGGCCGGTCAACATGGGCGGGCGCATCGACGATATCGAGAGCGTCGAGGGGAACCCGTCCATCATCTACGTCGGTGCCGCGACCGGCGGTGTCTGGAAGACCGACAACAACGGCACCACCTGGTTTCCGGTGTTCGACGCCGAACCGAACCTTTCAATCGGCGACATTGCGATCGCGCCGTCGAACCCGGACATCGTCTGGGTCGGGACCGGCGAGGCGAACCAGCGGCAGAGCACGTCCTACGGCGGCGGCATCTTTAAGTCGACCGACGCCGCCAAGGGCTGGACCGCGATGGGGCTCGGCGACAGCGGCACCATCGGCCGCATCGTCATCGATCCGAAGAATCCGGACGTGGTCTATGTCGCCGCGGCCGGCGACCTCTTCAAGTCGAACCCCGAGCGCGGGCTCTACAAGACCACCGACGGCGGCCGGAGCTGGACGAAATCCAAGTTCATCGACGCGGACACCGGTTTCATCGATGTGGCGATGGATCCCTCGAACAGCCAGGTGCTGTACGCCGCGTCGTATCAACGCCGGCGGACCGCGTGGGGCTTCAACGGCGGCGGTCCGGGCAGCGCGCTCTGGAAGACGGCCGACGCCGGCAAGACGTGGAAGAGGCTGGAGGGCGGCGGCCTGCCCCCGTATGGCAAATGGGGGCGCGTCGGCTTGGCAATCGCGCGAAGTAATCCGGCGATCGTCTACGCGATGATCGAGCCGGGGCCGCAGCCTGGGGGCGGCGGGCGCGCCAGTGCGGCCGCGAGCGCGGCACTTGATCCGAGCCGTGCCGGAATCTGGCGGTCCGACGATCGCGGCGCGACGTGGAAGCTCGCGTCGAACGAAAACGGCCGCGCGATGTACTTCAGCCAGATCCGCGTCGATCCGAATGACCCGAACATCGTCTTCGCGCTCGAGCGGACGCTGTACCGCTCGACGGATGGCGCCCGCACCTTCACGACCATCCCGGAAGGCTTGCTGTCGCGCCTGCCGTCGCCAGCGCAGACCCCTTCGTCGCTCGTCGCGCCGTTCGACCGTGACCCGCGCGGTCCGCTGCCGCCGAGCCACCCGGACCACCACGCCATGTGGATCGATCCGGCGAACTCGAAGCACATCATGCTTGGCCATGACGGCGGCGTCGACTTCTCCTACGACGGCGGCAACACATGGCAGCTGCAGAACTGGATGCCGATGGGCCAGTTCTACCAGGTCGCGGTCGACATGCAGGAGCCGTATCACATCTATGGCGGCGCGCAGGACAACGGCGTCTGGGGCGGGCCGAGCCGCGTCCGCAACAACGGTGGCATCACGAAGGAACACTGGTTCGAGCTTGCCGCAGGAGACGGCTTTCACGTCGAGGTCGATCCGACCGATGCCAACGTGATCTACATGTCGGTGTCGGGCAATGGTGGCGCGCCGCTGTGGCGCAACGATTTCCGGCTCGGCGAGCAGAAGTACATCACGCCGACGCCACCCAGGCCGGCCGGCGCCGGCGGTGGGCGCGGCGCCACCGCGCTGCCGCCGGCCGGCAATATCGTCACTCGGCTCGATACCGACGAGGCGCTGCGCTTCAACTGGAACCCGGGCTTCGCGATGTCGCCGCACGACCCGCGCACGCTGTACTTCGGTGCGCAGCGGCTCTTCACCTCACACGATCGTGGCGAGAGCTGGACCGCGACCAAGGATCTGACGAAGCACATCGATCGCGACACGCTCTCGATCATGGGTGTCAGCGGCCGGGATTCGATGACCGCCAAGAACGACGGCGTCGGCCGCTGGGGCACCATCGTCTCGATCGCCGAGTCGCCGATCGCGCCTGGGATGATCTGGGTCGGCACCGATGACGGCAATCTGCAGGTGACGCCTGATGGCGGCGCGACGTGGACGAACGTGGCGGACAACGTGGCGAGGTTTCCCGCGGCCTACTACGTCCAATCAATTGACCCGTCGCACTTCGATGCCGGCACCGCGTTCGCCGCATTCGACGGACACCATTCCGGCGATTACCGTCCGCACGTATACAAAACGACCGATCTGGGCCGTACATGGACCGATCTGTCTTCGACCCTGCCACCGCGCGGCCACGTTAATGTCGTCCGCGAGGACCGGTTCAACCGCAACCTGCTCTGGGTGGGGACCGAGTTCGGCTTCTTCATCTCCCTCGACGGCGGCAGGCGGTTCGTGCCCTTCATGCACGACCTCCCGGGCACCAAGTCCGACGACGTGCTCGTGCACCCGAGGGATCAGGATCTCGTTCTCGCCACGCACGGACGAAGCTTCTACGTGATGGACGACATCACGCCGCTGCAGCAGCTGTCGGACGCGGTGCTCGCCGAGAGCGAACATTTGTTCGTGCCGCGTCCGGCCACGCTGTGGGACGAGGACAAGCGCACCTGGCACGGCGGTGGCGACGAGGCGTTCCGGGCCAAGAACGCGCCGAACGCGACGTTCACCTATTACCTGAAGGCGGCGGCGAACGGTCCCGTCCAGCTGGCGATCGTCGATCCCGCCGGAGCCATCGTGAAAGAACTCGAGGGCCCGACCGATGCCGGCATTCATCGACTCTCGTGGGATCTGCGACGCAACGAGCAGGCGCGAATCGTCGCCGGGTCGTACCGTCTGCGGCTCACCGCGAACGGCCGGACGCATACCGCGCCGCTCGAGGTCAGAGTGGACCCGAACGAGCTCCAGCGATGATGGCGGGAACGGTCGCATGACATCACCGAGCTTTTTCCTGAACGGCCTTGCCGCCCTGTTCGTGCTCTTCCTACTCACGCTCTTGATGGAACCAGCACCGATCGTCGACGCGCTGCGCGCCTTCATCGGGGTCGGAGCGGTCATCGTGGTCCTGAAAATGGTACTGCGGCACTTCGGGATCGATTTCCTGCGAAGAAGACATTGAGCTTGTCTCGGATGCGCTAGCTAGCGGACCGTTAGGCCCAGTGCCGCGATCTCCCGGCGGATCCCGGATTTCGAGACGAGTGTGTACGTGCTTTCTCGCCAATGTGATATCATGAAGGTATATCTAACAGGAATATTCATGGCAGCCATCTCACTGAAGCTTCCCGAAGATCTTCTCGAAGAGTCCGGGCGTAACGCCGACGCGCTGAAGCTGACGCGCGCCGAGTACATCCGTCGCGCGCTCGAACAGATGAACCGTGGGACTCGCGCCCGGTTGCGAGCGCGCCGGCTCCACGATGCCTCTCACAGGGTCCGCGGCGAGAGCATGCGTGTCAACGCGGAATTCGCCGCCGTCGAGCGGAACGTCGATGCGTAAGCGCGGTGAGATATGGCTGGCGGACCTCAATCCGCGCCGTGGCACCGAGCCCGGGAAGACTCGCCCGGTGCTCATCGTCCAGGCCCAGGCCCTGCTCGATGCCGAGCATCCGTCGACGCTGGTGATCCCGCTCACGACTCAGCTCGTCGACGATGCGGAACCACTCCGGATTCGTGTGCGCGCGTCGGGTTCCGTGAAGAAAGATTCGGACCTGCTGGTGGACCAGGTGCGGGCGATCGACAATCGGCGACTGGTCCAGGGACCGCTCTCGCGCCTCGCGCCGAAACAACTCGATGCGATCGGACATGCGCTGCTCGACGTACTCGATCTCACGAAGGATTGACGACAGAGCCGACCTTCGCTTGGGGCACGGCCGCGACGCGCTGTAGCTGGGCTGGCATAGAGCCGGTGTCTTTTGCCAGCTCATAGACCTTGTGCTTCAATTGTCGGGGATGCGAACGACCAGCATCAAGGCAAAGGGTAGGCCCATTGTGGTATAGTTTCTATACCATATGCGGTTCGAGTTCGACGCCGCGAAGTCGGCCGCGAACAAGGCGAAACACGGCATTAGTTTCATCGAGGCGCAGGTGCTGTGGAGCGACCCAGACCGCATTGAAGGCCCAGGGCGATCGACCGACGAGCCTCGGTTTCAGGTTGTGGGTCAGATCGGCGAGACCGCGTGGGCCGCGACGGTGACATATCGCCATGAAGAAACAATCCGCATCATCTCGGTCCGCCGCGCACGCGCGGACGAAAAAGAGCAGTACGAAGAAGGATCAGGCGAAGTTGGTCACCGCTGAGGAATTCGACCGCCTGGCCGACCTGCCGGTGGATGATCCCGCCGGCGACATGACGCCCTATGTCGATTGGGCGAAAGCCCGTCGCCCCGGTCGCGAGGTCCAGCGTGTCAACGTCGACTTCCCCGTCGATCTGTTGCGGTCGATCGATCGAGAAGCCCGGCGCATCGGCGTCACGCGTCAGGCCTTCATCAAGTTGCGGATGTCCGACACGCTGGTTCGTCCCTAAGTTCTCCAACACTCTTGGGTGCCGCCAGGTCGGGATGCACGAAACCTCCAGCCCTAGCGCGAGAAGACGACGCCGTGCGGGACACCGGAGCCTTGCCAACCGTGAGGCCAAGCCTTCTGGTCGAAGTTGAAGCCCATCTTGCCGTCGCTGTCTCGAAAGGATTCGTCAAGCGCGACCGCGCCGGTCGACTGATTGAGCGTCAGGAGAAACAGGCGGTCGGCCGTAGGGACGATGGCGAATTCTCTGGGCGTCACGACAAGGCGCTGCGTCTTCGCGTCCCAACTAGTCCAGTGCGGGTTGTAGTCGCTGCCGAGCGACACGCGCGACACCTCGACCGGCTTCTCAGGAGTGGAGATGTCGAGCACGATCACGCCGTGCATCATCGGAACAGTTTGAATCAGGTAGTGCCCAACAATCGTGGGAACCCCCCAATCTGACCGTCTCTGGCGTGTTGTCTTGTTCGCGAAACGACGAACCGCGTCAGGCTGTGGGCTGAGCACAGGGTCAGTTCTGGTGGCGGTTTGGTGGCGGTTTCGAGGAACTTGACGTCCTTGGCAGTCTCGCGAGGTCCAGAATTCTTAGAGAATTCCGCACCAGTCCACGTCAGTCTTCGACCGGCATTGCTTCACACGCACGAAGTCAGAGGTTCGAGTCCTCTAGCGCCCACCACACCTAACAGACTTCATCTCAATTTCGTCGACACAACACCGTGCGCCTTGAGCACGACAGTCGCCGAGGCGGTCCGAAAGCTGCCCATCGCTTCGCCGACTTCGTTGCTGATGAGCGGAGTTGTTACAGACTTCGGCTTCCCGATCGCGTCGAATTCAGCTTGACGGCGGCCACGCCACCGCGCCGGAAGAGTCGCGGCGAGGAGCTCGCGCGAGACCGCCCAGTTCAGGATGCGTCGAAGATCGCTCACAGGCCGATTGACGCTCGCCTTTGATGGCTGCCGCATGGCCCCTGAATCAGCCGCGGCCGGCGGAGCTCCGCCTGAAGATCTTCGATGTCGGAAGTTCGAATCTTCGTCATCGGCGTTGGCCCAAAGTGGGCCAACAGCGGCTTGACGCGGTATTTGAACTCTGAGGCGGTTCGCAGCCCCTTGGCCGCGACGTACTTCTTCTGGAATTCGTCTGCGAGCTGAGGGAACGTCATCGCGTCGCGGCGAATCGACACGCTTCGTACATCTCGATTGAAGGTACCATCGCGGATCGCCGCCTTCAAATCGTCGAAGGCGGCCTGCGCCTGGCCTTCCGTCCGAACGTCCGCGCCACTTTATTTCGCCAGCGATACGCGCGCCCGGGCCTCGCCGGGAAGCTTGTAGCCGCCATACCACGGATGCGCGCATCGATCGCGGTCACGGCCGCGATGAGCGCAGCGCTTATAAATCGCCATCGACCTCACGCCTTCCTTCTGTCGACAGCGAGCGCCGAAAAGCTCTCATCGCCCTGCTTGTACCGAGAGCGCGCGAGCAAGTCAATGGACGTCGCCTCCCCGCGCCCAACGTCCCAGCCATTCGGCGATCCATTCTCTTCGCGTCCTGATCGGCCCGGCGATTCCGGCGACCGATCCTGCGCACAATTGGAGGGCATTCCTCGTGCCGGTCTTGTGTCAGGGACGTGGCGTGACGCTGCCTGAATCCGGAGCACGATTGTGCTCACGATTGCTGCGGCTTTGAACACCCGAACGGGTATGCCGTCGCGCGCATGCCGGGTAATCAGCCGGCTGACTGACCACGGCAAAACGTCTCGGTATGGCAAAAAGCCCGACTAGCTCGGGAGCGCTCGGAGCCGGATGCGGTCGTCCTCGACCACAGCAAATTGACCGGTCCAGTCGGCGCGGCTCGCGAAGGCGGCAACGGCGGATCGAACGGCGTGATCTGGCGAGGTGAGCGTAATCCGGAAGAGCACGACTCCAACCGATGCTGCCAGGCCGCGGCGAAATGCCAGCTCGCCGAAGTCCTTGTCAAACGTCACGACAACCCGGCGTTCTCGTTGCGCACGTTCCAAGACCTCGGGATCAGGGCTGCCGGGAGCATCCTCGTGAATCCACCCGACGTCGTGCCCTTGCTGTCGAAGGGCGGCGACGACGGCGCCCGGAACGTTCTCGTCGGCGAGCAGCCGGGCGGCCACGTTCACCGGGAGATGAGGGGATAGACTTTTTCGGACTGCATGACCGCGCTCGCGTATTTCAGAGAGGCTTGGAGATCTTCGTGAGTCAGTCCGGGATAGTTCTTAAGAATCTCTTCTTCGGACCATCCCTGAGCCAGAAGGTCGACAATCAGCTCCACCGCCAGGCGAGTGCCGCGGATGACCGGCTTGCCCACGAGAATCTGCGGGTCTACGACGATGCGTTCCTGCCAGGTCATTGGATGCTCCTTGAGCTGGCTTCCATGATACTCCCTGGTGGCGTCCGCCTTCGGCATGGCCGTCAGAATGCCCTCCGCTCACGCGGCCGTCAAGGACGCTGTTGGCGTTTCTTCGAAACGGCTTCGCGCGTGCGCCTTTGGCCGACCCGAGGTTCCCGCAATGGAATGGTTCGAACGCTATCCCAGTGGAATTGTCCTGCGGGTGCATCGGCCAGCGGGCGATTGCGCACGAACGGCCGTTCCTCGTGAGCTTGCGGGTTTTTCGTGAAGCCGACCGTTCCTGTGAAGGGGCTACGGAAGCGGAAGAAAGGCTAGCGTTACGTTATGCCGGACTGCCCTAAGTGCGGAATCGCTTATCTGGATGGAGAGTCACATGTGTGCCCGCCTCCGAAACACTCGCGCGGCTTCGACGCTCTGATAGGAGCGATCGGTGGAGCCTGTCTCGGATTCGGGTTCGCTTGGGTAACCGGCGTCATGACTCGCAACCCTATCGGCTTCGTTGCTGTTCCACTCGGCGTAGCCCTTGGCGTCGTCTTAGGATTGACGAAAAAGCCTGACCGCTTGAATCTCTGAAAACACCGAAACGGATGGCTCTAATACGACTTTGTCAGATTTGGAGACGTATTCCCGAATGTTTTCGTGAATGGTGACGGGCTTGTACCGGTTCAGCGACAGCGATCGCAAGTCGACGCAGGCGATGTTGGCGCGGGTCACGGACCCGATCACCTACCAGGGCTTTCAGCATTTCATCACGCGGGACCTGGGACGCCGACCTAGGAATGGAACGAAGCCGCGATAGCGGCTGACTCCGTAGCGAACGCGTTGGCAGTTACCTTGAGACGGCTCAGAACAGACGCTAACAACCGTAGCCGACGTCGCACGGTGCGACGACGAGCCGCGGCGGCCGAAGTGGCACGTTACTCCTCTAACGCCGTAGGGTTGACCGATTCCCGGGCTCGGCCCGAGGACGCATCTCGGCGATGATCATTCGCCCTGTGCGACAGGCAGGACTCGCGATACACTGCGGCCGCGCCGCGTGGGCTTGGTCATCGAGTTCGTGGTGGGCGCGCGCATAGCAGCTGCGGAAGGAGACGGTAAAATGGCGAAGTTTCTGATCACTGGTTCATACACGCCGGAAGGCGCGAAGGGGCTGATCAAGGAAGGCGGAACCGGTCGAAAAGCCGCCGTCCAGAAGGCGCTCGAAGGCCTCGGCGGCAAGCTGGACGCCATCTACTACACGTTCGGTGCGGAGGATGTCATCGTTATCTGCGACATGCCAGATTCGATCAGCGCCCTCGCGCTGAGCCTGGCCGTCAACGCGTCCGGTGCCGTGCGGATCTCAACGACACCACTTGCGTCCGTCGAAGACGTGGACATGGCGTGCAAGAAAGCCGTTAGCTATCGACCAGCGGGTTCCTAGTGCAATGAGCGGCGGAGTCGGGCGCTTTCGGACCGCGCCTGGCTCCGCCGGCGCTGTGCGTCTCGAATTGGAAATTCTCGCGCCGAGGCCAGGATTCGGCAACGTTGCAACGCGCCTGGCTTCATCCTGTGCGACCGGCTCCTCTGCGGGTTCGGGTCGCACTTCCTCAGTCCAGGGCGTATCCGAAAGGTCGCGCTCACCCTCCGTCCTTCAACACTCCTCGCGTTTCATCAGGCCCTCGTGCGTCGCAAATACCGACGGTTGTTCTCGTCAACGCCGCGGCCAATGAAGTCCGGACCGAAAAGGACCGGACGAGGCGCTCATCCAGGCCATCGTCGAACTCAAGTCGCGCAATCCTCGGTTCGGCTGTCCACGGATTGCGCGCATTGTTTCGCACACGTTCGGGATCGACATCGACAAGAACACCGTGTACCGCGTGCTGTCGAAGCATTATCGGCCGGCGTCTGGCGGAAACGGGCCTTCCTGGTTGGTGTTCATCGGCCACAGCACCGACAGCCTCTGGAGCGTGGACCTGTTTCGATGCGAGTCGATCGTGCTCCGGAGCTACTGAGTGCTCGTGGTCATGGACCAGTTCACGCGGCGCCTTGTCGGCTTCGGCGTGCAGATCGGCGACGTGACCGGCGCCGATGTCTGTCGCATGTTCAACGCGGCCATTTACGGCAAGGCGTGCCCCGACATCTCAGTACCGATCATGGTCCGGTGTTTGAGACGCATCGCTGGGCGGCGAATCTACGGATTCTGGAGATCGACGAAATCAAGACGGTGCCGCATGTGCCGTTGTCCCACCCCTTCGTCGAGCGTCTGATTGGAACAGTGTCGAGAGTTCCTCGACCGCTGTTTTGGAACACCCGTGATCTGGAACACAAGCTGACCGAGTTCCAGGTCTATTACAACGAGGAACGCAGCCACGCATCATGGAAGGGCTACACACCGCTCACATTCGCCACGGTGCACACGGCGGTCCCGGCCGATCTGAACCATGTGCGCTGGGTCTCCCATTGTAGGGACCTCGTCCAGCTCCCCATCGCCGCCTGACCACGAATTCGAGACGAACACGCCGAGCGCGTAAAACGGAAGCGCGAGATTCAGGAGGAGGAGTTCAGTGGGGCTCATGAGCTCACCGACCTCGGAATCTGAAGGCCTGTCCGCTGCGTTGCGGTGTCACGCTTCGGCCCCAGCTTGCGCGCGTCGAAATAAGAGATAATCGCCGCGCCTCTCCCCTCTGCATCCGCCAGGGCCACGTAACCGTCCGGCCGGACGAGATAGACCGCGTTGCGTCGCAGACCGGCCCGGCCCATCTCTGGTCGCCACGGAAAGACGTGCAGCGGCAATTGCCGTTCCTCGCACACCGACTGCGTCGCGCTCGCGGCGTCCCCGTAGACGTGGACCTGCCAGGTGAGCGACGTCAGCGGCGTGAAGTTGTCGGGATCGTTCCGGCTCGCTGGCACCCACGGCAGACGGTCGCCGCCGCGCACAGTTCCCGCGCGTCCTTCGCTCACGCTGCTGTCGCGATAGTGCACCGCGATCTGCGAGATCGTGCGAAACATGAATCGGCGCGCGGCCCTGGACGCGAATAGCAATGGAGCGACAGCGGGGACGATGTCCAAGCGAACGCGCCGGGCGATCGCCCCATCGCTTGTGACGGCCGTAAACGCCCGATCGGTCGTCGCGACCAGACGCCGCGCGAAGGCAATGCGCTCCGACTCGTAGCTGTCGAGCAACGACGCGGCCGCCCGCCGGTGCACGACGTCGGCGATCTTCCATGCAAGATTCACCGCATCGCCGATGCCGGTGTTCATGCCCTGGCCGCCGACGGGACTGTGGATGTGCGCCGCATCGCCGAGCAGAAATGCGCGCCCCTGACGAAATCGGTCGGCGACGCGATGGTGAACGCGGTAGGTCGAGAACCAGCGAACGCGCTCAACGTCGATGCGCAGCCACTCGATCACGCGCTGGCTGACGTCGTCCCACGTCAGGTGATCGTCCTGCTGGCCGGGGTCCTGACGCACGGTGCCGATGAGACGCGCGCGCCCCCCGTCCTTCAGTGGAAACACGATCAGAAAATCGGTCGTGTCCAACGCGACGTGCAGTTCGCCGTTCATCACCCCGCCGCGCGCGTCGACATCGGCGACGTAGAAAAGGTGGTTGTAGGTGCCGCCGGGGAAACCAATTGCCAACCCTTCTCGGACGGCGGAGTGCGTGCCGTCGCAGCCGGCGAGGTAGGCGGCGTCGCAGGCGTTGGTGACGCCGTCGACGCGGCGGAGATGCGCGCGCACACCGTCTGACGTCTGCTCGAACGCCACGAGTTCCGTCTGCCGCTCCACCTGCACCCCAGCCTTGGCGAGTTGGTCGATCAGCAGATGTTCGTGCTCGTCCTGCGGATAGATCAGCGCGTAGGGGAACGGACTGAGCCCCTTCCCCATGTCCCCGAAGACCACGTGGGCGACATGCCGGCCTGTCTTCCAGAGATTGATGGTGGTCATCTTCCGACCGCGGCCGACCACTGCGTCCGAGAGACCGATCTGCTGGTACAGCTCGAGTGTGCGTGCCTGTACGGCGAGGGCGCGTGATGTCGTGCTGGCCTCCGCCGTCTTGTCGACGATACGCACGCCGACACCCAGCCGAGTTAGCCACAGCGCCAACACCAGGCCCGTCGGTCCTGCTCCAACGATGAGAATGTCAGTGCTTTCGCTCACCGATGGTCACAGTTCAAGACTGTCTCCAGTCCGAGTACTGATGTGGTCCAGGCTCAGCCTTGGACCTCGAATCGCGTTGGAACCGGCTTCTCTACACTGCCATCTGAACGCGAAGCCTGCCGGAGGATTGCAACCCGCGCGGTTTCCGCCGCCGAAGGGAGCGGCCATGAGTTTTGAACGTGCTGGCCAAACAGCGAACAGATAGCAGGCTTTGACGTCATGCCGCGTTGTCCTATACCGAACGATGAACGGCGACGCCGATATCCGGACGCTGGACGTCGCGCGCGGGCATTGGGCCGCTTCGCGTCGATGCGTCGGTTCGACATCGCTGCTGGTGGGCGTTACTCGCGGGCGTGAACCTGACGTGCGAGTGTTGCAGTGGCCGCCATCAGTTCGCCTGGCTCGATCGGCTTCGCCAAATGCAACTGGAAGCCGCTGCGCAGCGCTCGCGTGCGATCGTCCGACCGCGCGAACGCGCTCAACGCCGCCGCGGGAATCGCTCGAACCTGCGCATCGCTCGATCGGCGAATCGCCGCAATCAGATCGAACCCGTTCATCCCGGGCATGCCGAGATCGGCCACCAGGACGTCAACGCCCCCCAGTGCTACCTTGTCCAGCGCCGCCTGGCCGGAATCGGCCGTCGTGACGGTCGCGCCCGTGGTTTCAAGAATTTCCCGGACGAGCGCGAGCGCGTCACGGTCGTCATCGACAGCCAGGATCCGAACGCCGTCGAGCCGCGGAACCGTGATCGCGCCGAGGGCGACGGCAGCATGCGGATGCTCGCGGTCGCCGATACCCTCAACCGCGTACACACTCCGGACCGGCAGTTCCACTCGAAACGTGGCGCCTTTGCCGATGCCCTCGCTCTCGGCACAAATCCGACCGCCCTGCAATTCCACGAGATGACGGCTGATGGCCAGGCCGAGGCCGAGGCCTCCGTGTGCACGACCGATCGAGGCGTCCGCCTGCCGGAACCGCTCGAACAGGTGGGGAACAAATTCAGGCGCAATGCCGATCCCGGTATCGCTGACCGCGATCTCCACGTGTGAATTCACAGGTTGCAGCCGGACTTGGATGCGACCGCCGCGCTCTGTGAATTTCACCGCGTTGGAGCACAAGTTCCACAGAATCTGCCGCAGGCGGTCGGGATCGCCCGAGACCGGCGCGGTCCGGGGATCGACCATCTTGGTGATCGTGAGACCCTTGGCGTCGGCCGCCGGGCGCATGGTCTCGAGCACCTCGTCGATGAGCGGAGGCAGTGCGACGGCCTGCACGGTCAGCCGCAGCTTCCCCGACACAATGCGCGAGACGTCGAGCACGTCCTCAACAATCTGCGTCAGCGACGTGGCGTTGCGCGCGACGGTGTCGATCGCGCGGCTGGCCTTCTCCCCGGTGAGCAGCCCCGACTGCATCATGCGGAGATAGCCGACGATGGCGTTGAGCGGCGTCCGCAGTTCGTGGGACAGCGTCGCCAGGAATTCGTCCTTCAGCTGGCTGGCGTCGCGGGCAATGTCGAGCAGCCGGCGGCGCTCCTCATCCGCCCGCTGCCGATCGCTGATATCCCGTGCGATCTTTGACGCTCCGACGATGACGCCGTCGTCGTTCCGAATCGGTGAGACGGTCAGTGACACGGGAATCCGGGTGCCGTCCTTCCGCTGCCGGAGGGTCTCGTAGTGCTCGACGCGTTCACCGCGGCGAATCTTCGACAGCACCTCGTCTTCCTCTTGCTGGCGGTCGTCCGGGATCAACAGGCGAATGGACTTGCCGATGATCTCGTCGGCGGCATAACCGAACACGGTTTCCGCGGCGCGATTCCAGGAGGTGACGACGCTGTTGAGATCCTTGCCGACGATCGCGTCGTCGCTCGAGTCGACGATCGCGGCAAGACGCACGGCGTCGCGCTGGAGGCGCTGGCTGCGCCGGAGATCGCGAGCGATTTTCGACGCGCCGATAATCTCGCCGGTTTTCGATCGGATTGGCGACACCGTCAGCGAGATCGGTATCAGGGTGCCGTCCTTGCACCGCCGCAGCGTCTGGAAATGATCGACCCCTTCCCCACGCCGAATTCTGGCCAGCACCCGATCTTCTTCGTCTTGCCGATCGCCGGGCACGATGAGTCGAATCGACCGGCCAATCATTTCGTCTGCGCTGAAGCCAAACAGCTTTTCGGCTGCACGATTCCATGACACCACGATGCCATCGAGATCCTTGCTCACGATGGCATCGTCGCTGGCGTCGACAATCGCCGCGAAATGGCTGGCCGCCCGCTCGAGCCGCTGTGTCTCGGTGATGTCCCGGGCAATGTTCGAGAAGCCGATGATCTCGCCAGTCGGCGTCACGATCGGCGACACGGTCAACGAGACGTTGACAAGGCCGCCGCCCTTCGCTACGCGCACCGTTTCGTAGTGGTCGACCAGTTGGCCGGCCGCGATCTGGCGGAGCACCTCGTCTTCCTCGGCGTTCCGCTCCGCGGGAACGATCAGCCGGATCGACTGTCCGATCGCCTCCGCCGCGGCGTAGCCGAACATTCCTTCGGCGGCGCGGTTCCACGATGTGATCGTGCCGCGCAGATCGTTGCCGATGATGGCATCGTCAGATGTCGCGATGATCGCGGCGAGGCGCAACTGCGCTTCGGTTGAGGGATCCACAGTCATCTGCTGGCTGCTGTCAAAGCCTTTTGCGCAATGGGACAAGGTCACGCGGTGAAAGCGCCAAGGCGGACCGTACCATATCCGTCATGCAGCGCCAGGCGCAAGATACATGTGCGACTCCGGACTATGAGGGCTCCGCGAGGCGGCGCGCATCGCATTGCAATGGGAGCGTCCGATGGCATAACGTTGCGCGCGCATGAGAAGGCTGAGTGCGGCGGCGGCGACTGAACGATTGATGCTGAAAGAGCACCACCGTCAAGTGGTCGCATTCGCACCCAAATTCTGGCAAGAGCGTTCGGCCGGAGCGCGGCGCAAAGGGTGCGGCCGCGGCAGGCCCTAGCGTGAGCGCGATCCGTCCGTCACGGCATTGAGCAAGTTCGTCGCGGCCCGGTAGCATTCGCAGGACGCGGCTTCGAGGTTGTGGCGGTCTACGACGGTCACATGGCCGTGGCGATATTTGATCAACCCGGCCTTCTGCAACGTCCCGGCCACGACGGTCACGGTCGGGCGGCTGGCTCCGAGCATCATCGCGGCAAATTCCTGCGTCAGCGGAAATTCATCCGATCCCATGCGGTCTCGTGCCATCAACAACCAACGCGCCAATCGCTGCTCGACCGAATGGACCGCGTTGCACGCCGTCGATTGGGCGACGAACCCGAAAAGCGCTTGCCCGTAGTGTGCCATCAATTCGTGGAATGGCCCTCGGCGCTCAATCTCGCGACGAAGGCGTCCACCTTCATTCGGTAGCAAGTTCAAACCGTTGAGGTCGTTTCGTTGCAACAAACTAGCTCTGCCGGAATATACAAAGCGGAACAGTTCGTGACTCTGAGATGTCGCGATAGCTGTTGAAAATTTGAGCGCGCGGCTCCTCGCTGCTCGTGATGAGCGAGTGCTGACCAGCCCCGGGCGAAAGCCCGCCAACAAGGAGCCGCCATGAAGAGAGAGCTCCATAGTCGATCGGTCGCGCCAAGTCGATTTCCCCACGCAGCGCCATCTTCCGCTCGTCGATCTCCTCGTCGATACGCGTGCCGAGCTGATGGAGCTCGCGATCGCATCGGGCCTCACAGTTCCGACCAGGATGCTCGAAGATGAAACCGCGCTCGATGCGATCAATCTCGTGGCGCTGCTGATCGACGGCGTCCACGTCGGCGAGCACTGCATAGAAGTCGCCGATGTCGACGACGTCCATTCGCGTGCGGTGTCGCGTGGGCTCAACATCGTGTATCCACTCACGAATGAACCGTGGGTGTCCGACGATTCTTCGTGATCGATCCGAGCGGTAGCATCATCAACGTGATGCGCGGATTGCAATGGAGCGTCCGATGGCATAACGTTGCGCGCATGAGAAGGCTGAGTGCAGCGGCGGCCCTGATCCTCTGTGCGTGTGTGGCGGCGGCGTGCGGACGCTTCGGCAATGCGGCGACTGCGGCGTCGGACGATCGCATGGTCGTGATCTCGCAGCAATACAACGAATTCATTTATGCACTCGGGGCGCAGGCGGCCCTGGTCGGCGTCGACTACTCGAGCACGTATCCGCCGGAAATCAAATCGGTGACCACCGTCGGCTACCACCGCGCGCTGAGCGCGGAGGGCATCCTGTCGCTCAAGCCGACCATCGTCATTCACGACGGCAACATCGGGCCAGAGCAGGTCGTGCGGCAGCTCGAGCAGCTGAAGATCCCGATGAAGACGTTTCAGGCGAAGGACGACTCGCTCGACGGCCTGAAGGCGCTCCTGCGCGAGATGGGCGCGTACTTCCACAAGCAGCCGCGCGCCGAGGAGTTGATCGCGTCGCTCGACCGGGACATGGCGTCGGCGCTCGCGCAGGCGAAGACCTATCCCGATCATCCGCGCGTTGCAGTGATTCATTTCGGGCGCGCGTCGAACGTCTATCTGCTCGTGGCCGGCAAGGGCGGCAGCGGCGACGGCGCGGCAGCCAGCCAGCTGATTGAGTGGGCCGGCGCCGAGCAGGCGATTCAGGGCAAGGGGATGCAGCGGCTGGCGTCGCCGGAAATCCTCGCGCAGGCCAATCCCGACATCATCCTGATGACCGAGTTCGGCTACGACCGCCTCGGCTCGCTCGAGCAGGCGAAGACGCTGCCCGGTGTCGCCCAGACCACTGCCGCCCGCATGGGGCGCATCTACCGCGTCAGCGACCACGAGCTGACCTACTTCAACCCGGAGACGGGCAAGAGCGTTGCACGGCTGGCGGATCTGATCCACCGGTCTGGTTCATGAGCGTCTCGCGCGACCGATCGCGCCGCCTGATTCTCTTCGGCCTGCTGGTCGCGATGGTGGTGGCCGCCTCCGCCTCGATCCGGTTCGGCGCCATCGATTTCAGCCTGCGGCAGATGGCATCGGCGATGCTGGCGCTGGTCCACGGACGCGAGCCGTCCACGCTCGACGGTCGGATCTTCGCGGAACTTCGGCTGCCGCGCGCCGTCATGTGCCTGCTCGTCGGCGCCTGCCTCGGCGTCGGCGGCACCCTGATGCAGGCGCTCTTCCGCAATCCGATCGTCGAACCCGGACTGGTCGGCACGTCGAGCGGCGCCGCGCTCGGCTCGGCGCTCTATCTTGTCCTCGGCTCGGTGTTGAAGTTCAACGCCAGTACCTGGGCGCTGCCGGTCGCGGCGTGCCTGGGCGGCGTCGCGGCCACCTACATTGTCTTCGCCCTGTCGCGCGCGCACGACGGCCGCAGCTCGATCGTGATGCTGCTGCTCACCGGTCTGGCGATCAATGCGCTCTGTCTGAGCGGCGTCGGCTTCCTCTCCTACATCGCGCGCGATCCGCAGGCGCGCTCGATCATCTTCTGGAATCTCGGGACCATCTCTGGCGCCGACTGGACCTCGGTGCTGATCGTCGGCGCGGCGACGGTCGGCGGGATTGCCCTTTCCCTTGGCTATGCCAAGCCGCTCAACGCGCTGATGCTCGGCGAGGAGGAAGCGACCTACCTCGGGGTGCACGTAGCGCGGTTGAAATGGGCGGTGCTCACCATCAACGTGGCGATGGTCGCCGTCGCCACGGCGTTCACCGGCGTCATCGGCTTCGTCGGCCTGGTGGTCCCGCACATCCTGCGCATCCTTCACGGCGCCGACAACCGCTACCTCATCTCGGGCAGCGCGCTGCTCGGCGCCACATTGTTGAGCGTCGCCGATCTCGTCGCGCGCGTCTCGCTGCGACCGGCCGAGCTCCCGATCGGCATCGTCACGTCGATTGTCGGCGTCCCGGTGTTCTTGTACTTGCTGCGGCAGCGCCAGTACGTCTTCTGAGATGATCACGGCTTCGGCGCTCGGCTACCGCGTCGGGCGCAAGACCATCCTCGACGGCGTCGACGCCGTGTTCGAGCCGCAGCGTCTGCACCTGGTCATCGGTCCCAACGGCGCCGGCAAATCGACGCTGATCAAGCTGCTGGCGCGGCTGATCGCACCGAGCTCGGGCCGGATTCAGGTACGGCACCTTCGATCCCGCGACGCTCGGTGAACGCGAGTTCGCGCGTCGGCGCGGGGTGCTGTCGCAGGCGGTCGAAGTCGCGTTCCCAATTCCGGCGCGGGAGCTGGTGATGATGGGACGCTACCCGCATTTCACCGGACGCCCGTCGGCGAGCGACGAGGAGATCTGCGACGAGGTGATGCGGGTGCTCGACGTGGCCGCGCTCGGCGAGCAGAGCTACGCGACGCTCAGCGGCGGTGAGAAACAGCGCGTCAACTTCGCACGTGTTTTGGCGCAGGTCTGGCGGCCGCTCGACGGGACCGGCCGATATCTCTTTCTGGACGAGCCGCTGACCTTCCTCGACGTCCAGCACCAGCTGCGATTCATGAACATCGTCCGACGATTGGCTGATCGCGAGGACGTCACTGTCGTTGGCGTCGTCCACGACCTGAACCTGGCGGCGCGCTTCGCCGATCGACTGCTGCTGCTCGACGCTGGCCGCGTGGTGGCGAGCGGCGCGCCAACCGAAGTGCTGACGCCAGCCGTCGTCCAGCAGGTGTTTCGGGTCCAGCCGGTGATCGTCACGAACCCGCTCAACGGCTGCATCCACCTGATCTTCGAGTAGGCGCTCGCCTCGAGGACGGACCACTGTAAGATCGAAGCGGCAATGCGGCGAAGCGGCGATGCGGTGATTGAAGATGCCCATCGGCGAGAGTTACCGCAACCCACACCGACGGGTTCACGCCTCTACGTTATACTTTTCCCGATGATCCTTGCGCGCGTGATGGTCGGACTGGTCGCCGCGGCCATCTGCATTGCCGGCATCGGATGGTACGCCGTTCACCTGTTCGCCACGGATCCACGCCGGACCGCGACCGGCGGAATGCCCGATGCTTCATCGCCTGTGAAACGGCATCCGGCGGATGGACAACGACGGAACAAACGGTCTGTGATCCTGGGCACGGCGGCAGTGCTCGGAGGACTGGCGTTGACTCCGGAGTCCCTCGACTCGATCCGGACCGGGATTCCCATTCACACGCTGCATGGCCCCGACATGGACGGCTGGATCGTCCTCGCCGCCCTCGGATTCATCGTTGCCTTGGGAGGATCGCTCGTCGCGTCAGCGCTGCTCACGATGAGGAAGTTCCCCGACGATCAGTAGATGGCCATCGGGGCGACGCGTCGCCATCATCGCAATCTTGATCTCGTCGATGAGACCGTAGAACTGCCCAATCGGTGCCGCGACGACCACGCTCAGCTCATCCTCCACGGAATTTGTCGCAAATCTTGGCGGTGGAGTCGAGCGTCGAATCAACGATCGGATCGGCTTCCGTGGTGAACTTCGCTACTTCTTTGGCGGAGATCTGGTACCCAACTACTGGCGGCTCGGCGCCGGTCTCACCTTCGGTCTGCAGGGTCGATAGTGTGTCAGCTGGGCCAGGACGTGGCCCAGCTCTGTACAGGGCCTCCTCCTCTGAACCGACCTCGACAAGCCCTTTCATCTCCCACTCGTATCGCCGCCGTTCTGGTTTCGCACGCGGGCGTCGACCTGAGCGGCATGGTCCGCAGCGGAGGCCAACCTGGCGCTCCGGCGGATGAGGTGAAATCGAGATCGCCTGCGGGGCACGGCTCCAGTGAGCCGCGTGCCACTTGTCGGCATGTCCACGGCCCGAGCGCGTGTTGCGATCAGTTGCGATCTAAGCATGAGCGGCGAGACGGAGGTGAGTTCGTGAGGAGAACACTTCTCCGCCTGGCCGGACGTCGCGGTACATGGCTTGCTCCCGAACGTGCCGTTCGTCAAAACCTCTGAGAGAAGGAACCCATCATGGCTGAAACCGGTACGTTGCACGACGCATTTGTGGACGAGCTGAAAGACTCCTACGATGCCGAACAGCAGTTGACGAAGGCTTTGCCGAAGCTCGCGAAAGCGGCGACGTCTCCTCAGCTGCGCAAGGCGTTTGAATCACACCTCGAGGAAACCCGAGGCCACGTGCGACGCCTCGAAGAAGCCTTCGAGCTCCTCGGCGAGAAAGCCAAGGGGAAGCACTGCGACGGGATCGCTGGAATCATCGAGGAAGGCAGCGCAGTGATGGACGAGGATTTCGACGAGACGACGATGGACGCCTGTCTGATCGCCTCTGGTCAACGCGCGGAACACTACGAGATGGCGGCCTATGGCACGCTGGTCGCCTGGGCTAAAGCGATGGGACACGATGACATTGCCGAGCTACTCGAAGAGACGCTGAATGAAGAGAAGGCGGCCGACCGTAAACTCACGACCCTCGCCGACGGCGGCATCAATCAGCAGGCGGCTGACGTCGCGACGGGCGACGAGGAGGAAGACGAAGACGAGAAACCCGCTCGTCGGGTCGCAGCGGTGCCGGGCAGGAAGACGTCGCCGGTCTCGAGTAAACGCTGAACGGATCGATGGAGGGGCGGACGCCTACTTCCACCTGGTGAAGGCTGCTCTGCCCCACTTGGCCGCCGGCGCATCGATCGTCGTCGTCGAGCGCTCTCGTGATCGGTGACGCGTCTGACGGGCTCGATTGCGGTTGAGCCGCGATGCCATCCGGTTGCCGACCACAGCTTGCGCCGGTGTATTTCTTGCACTTCAACGCATCTGAATCGAGGAGGAATGATGCGTGAATCCAGCGAGGCGCGCCGCCGAGCTCCGAGGTCGGCTCTCATCGGGCTCATCGTATTGCCGTGCCTTGCACTCGGCTGTGCCGCGACGAGACTACAAAGCACGTGGGTCAAGCCGGATCTGGACGGCGTGAGGTTCCACAAGATCGTGGCGATTGCGCTCTCGAACAATCCGGTTCGCCGTCGCGCGATGGAAGCCAACATGGCTGACCGTCTGCGCCGCGTTGCGCCAGAGGTTGAGGTGACGCAAAGCTCGACGTTGTTCAACGAGAGCGAGATTCGAGACGAGAATCGGGTCCGTGCCGCTCTCGAGCGCTCGGGCTTCGATGCGGAAGTAGTGATGCGGGTCACCGATGTGCAGCGACAGAACTTTTATGTGCCCGGTCGGACGACCGTGGTGCCGCAGTACTATCGGACCTTCTGGGGTTACTACCGCTACTGGACGCCGATCGCCTATCGGCCCGGTTACATCGAGCGCGATCGCGACGTCCAGGTGGAAACCGAGGTCTTCTCGACGAATAACGGCGACCTTCTGTATTCTGCGTTAAGCCGGACATTCAATCCGAATTCCCCTGCGGATCTGGCACACGACGTGACGGACGTCGTCGCGAAGAATATGAAAGAGAAGGGTGTGATCTAGCGCTCTCACGGCTGCCGCCGCAGATCGGATCTACTTCGGGGCAACCAGAATGCCGCACCAGGCTCGCCGGGTGGGACCGACGCGACAACGACCGCCACTGACGGCCAGGATGCGGCACCGGGGTCTTCCGCAACGACGTTCGATCGGTCGATCACGTCGTCATCGTCGTCCGCAACACCCGCTCGTTCTGCGACCGGGCGATCCGTCTTGAAGTACTTCTGGTACGCGGCGATCCAGTTGCCCGCGATGTCGCGCTGGGCGGTCGCGAGGTCGATCGTTCCCTGGCACACCAACTGCGGGAGTAACTGTTCGAGGTGGTCCTTGACGCGCGCGTTCCAGACTCCCGACGCATATCGTTCTGGCCAGAGATTGCGCGGATCGCCGATGCCGCCGAGTTCCGGCGTGATGAGATAGTCCAGCTCGTACTCGGTCGACGGCACCTCCTCCATCTGATACTGCTGCAACACCGCCTGCCGAATCGTCGGTGCGATGGAGTGCTTCGCCGGACGACCCGCGCACAACTCTTCGAGACTGACGGCTGCGACGGCTCCTGGCGTGAACGATCTGTTCGGCAGCGACTCCGCGTCCATCGCGGCTAATGGTTTGGGCGGCGAACCCGATTCCGGCGTCCGCCACGGGAACTGGAGCGCCAACGCCACGCACGCGACCGCTGCCCCGGCACGCACGACGAATGGAAGTGCCGCCAGCTCCTTTTGAATGCGAAACCAGACGGACGCGTCCCACGTGGCCGCCAGCGTCGTCATGTTGTCCTGGAGGCACACGCGCATTTCGTCGATGCTGGTAGTCGCCTCTGCGGTCCCCCCGCCGAGCAGACGCGAGAGGTCGCGAGCCGTCGACTCCATCTCGTTCCGCCGCGATCGGCACGGTTCGCAGGCCACCAGATGCCGGTCCAGGACCATCCGTCGTCTCAACGACAGTTCGTTGTCGATAGCCAGAAGCAGCGTTCGATCCGAAGGATGTCCTCTGCGTTGCAACATCGACTTACCCTCCGTCCGCATTCACGAGTCGGGTCATGGCACGTGTGAGCGCCTTGGCGACACCACCCAGAGACAGGCTCAATGTCTTCGCAATGTCACGGTAGGTCAGACCTTGGGCGCGCAGGAAGAGACAGCGCCGTTCGCGGTCCGGGAGCGCGTGTACCACCGACCGCAGACGACGATGCCGTTCGCGTTGGACCAGCCGGGTCTCCGGGTTCGGCGCAGGATCAACGGGCTCGTGCAGGAGCATGTCGTCCCAGATGTGGTATGCGGCGAGGCGGCGCTGCAGCTTATGGCGCTGCTTCAATGCGAGGTTGTGCGCCACCTGGAACAGCCAGCCAGTCAGATTGGCTTGACTGCGGCCGAGACGGAGATGGCGGAACAACGCGAGAAACGTCTCCTGAACGATGTCTTCGGTTTCCTCAGGATCGAGACCAAGCGAGGCGACGTAGCGCAGCAGGCGAGAGGCGCAGCGATCGAACAACGCCAAGGTGTCCGACTCAGAACGACCAATCGTGCCGGACGCCGTGTCCGCCGGAAACAGCGCGAGTTCGACGACAGCATCACGCGATGAGGCAGCCACGGTCTACCAGGGTTCCGTCGTCATTCTATCCGGGTGCAGACGCGGCTGATGCAGCCCACCGTCACGGTGGGGAGAAATATTTAGCGTGAACAAAACCCCACGCGCGGGAATGTATATAACGATCGGGTGAGTTTCGGCGCAGCTGCCGACGTTGAGCATCGGACGCATCTGGGGAGAGGTCGGTAGTGTCCAATCGTGCGTCTCGCGTCTCTGCGTTCCCCCCGGCACGTGGTCAGGTCCTGGCAGCTCTGATCGTCAGCCGGTTGATGTCCCCCGCCGTGGGGAGGGCTCAAGCCCCTCAGCAGACCACTCCTCCGCCGCAAGAGCCGCCGGTGTTCAAGGTGGAGGTGATCGAATCGACGCCCCTGCCCGGCCTGGATCTGAAACTCGAGCAGATTCCTGCCCCGGTGCAGACCGCGACCGGCGCAGACATCGAGGCGAGCGGGGCACTCGACCTCTCCGACTTTCTGAACCGGCGGGTCAATGGCATCTTCGTCAACGAGATGCAGGGCAATCCCTTTCAGCCGGATCTGAACTACCGGGGCTACACCGCTTCGCCGCTCCTGGGTACTCCTCAAGGCTTGTCGATCTACATGGACGGTGTACGGCTCAACCAGCCGTTTGGCGACGTCGTGAGTTGGGACCTCATTCCGCGCATGGCCATCGCATCGACGACGGTGATGCCGGGTTCGAATCCGCTGTTTGGACTCAACACGCTCGGTGGCGCGCTGTCGATTCAGACCAAGGATGGTCGCAGCAGCCCGGGCACGTCGGTGCGCGCGATCTACGGCACCGCCGTGCGTCGTGCCGTGGAATTCGAGCACGGCGGCAGCCGTGCGAACGGATTTCATTGGTACCTGGCCGGGAATCTCTTCGCCGAACACGGGTGGCGGCAGGAGTCCCCCTCCGACGTCGGTCAGTTCTTTGCCAAGCTGGGCTGGCACGAGTCCAAGAGCGATACCGCCCTGTCCTTCGGCTACGCGAACAATTCGCTGACGGGCAATGGCCTTCAGGAACAGCGATTTCTCGACCGCGACTATGCGAGCGTCTACACGATTCCGGACAAGACGGACAACCGCTCGACGTTTCTCAATCTGACGACGAGGCGAGACGTGAGCCGCGCGCTGACGTTGAGCGGCAACGCGTACTACCGTCACCTGCATACGAGCACGTTCAACGGCGACATCAACGACGACTCCCTCGATCAATCGGTGTATCAACCCGGTGCGGCCGAATTGCGTGCACTCGCGGCCGCGGGCTACACCGGGTTCCCGGCCAGCGGCGCCACCGCGTCAAACACCCCGTTTCCGTCATGGCGCTGCATCGGGAACGTGCTGCTCAACGACGAGCCGGGAGAGAAGTGCAACGGGCTGCTCAACCGCAGCGAGACGGCCCAGAACAACTACGGAGTCTCCGGACAGCTGACGCGCCACGACTGGCCGACCGCGCGCAATACCTTCGTGCTCGGAGTGGGTTACGACGCCGGGCGCTCGATGTTCGAGCAGAGCACGCAACTCGGCTACCTCAATCCCGATCGAACCATCACCGGCCTGAACGCGTTCGCCGACGGCGGCGTGACCGGCGGCAACGTGGACGGCGTGCCCTACGACAATCGTGTGGGCCTCGACGGTCACAACAACACCGGCAGCATCTTCGCCTCCGACGTGTTGCCGATCGGCTCCGCCTGGTACGTCACCCTCTCTGCACGCTACAACCATACGAGCATCAGCAATACCGACGGCCTGACCCCCGCAGGCGCAGCCGGATCGCTCACTGGCGATCATGGCTACGGCCGGCTGAATCCGGCCGCTGGCGTGACGTTCAGTCCGACCCGTGCGGTGAACCTGTATGCCGGCTACAGCGAGGGCAGCCGGGCGCCGACCTCGATCGAGCTCGGGTGTGCGGATTCGAACGACCCGTGCAAGCTGCCCAATGCCCTGGCCGGCGATCCACCGCTGGCGCAGGTGGTCACCAGAACCGTGGAAGCCGGAATCCGTGGAGGGCAAGGCACCCTCACGTGGAACGCCGGCGTATTCCTCGCCGACAATCACGACGACATCCTGTTCGTAGCGTCAGCACAGAGCGGATTCGGGTACTTCAAGAATTTCGGCAGCACACGGCGGCAAGGATTTGAGTTGGCGATCAACGCTCGGCACGGCCGCCTGAGCGGCGGCGCCGGCTACACCGTGCTCGCGGCAACGTTCCAGAGCCCTGAGACTGTGGATGGCACCGGGAACAGCTCGAACGACGCCGGCAACGGCCTCGAAGGCACGATCGACATCAGGCCTGGCGACCGGATCCCTCTGATTCCCCGACATTCTCTGAAAGCGTTCGCCGAGGTGCAGGCGACGCCGAAGCTGGCGGTCGACATCGACCTGATGGCGGCATCGGGTGTGTTTGCGCGCGGCAACGAGAACAATCTGGACCAGGCTGGCGGCCCCTACTATCTTGGGCCTGGCACGACCCCGGCATACGGGATTGTCAACATCGGAGCCCGCTACCAGATCGTCAAGGGCTTCCAACTGATCGCCCAGATCAACAACGTGTTCGACAGTCATTACTACACGGCTTCTCAGCTGCAGCCGACGGGGTTCACCGCGACAGGGGCCTTCATCGCCCGGCCATTCGCCGCGATCAATGGAGAGTTTCCCCTGCAGCAGGCCGCGTTCTACGCGCCTGGTGCACCGACCACGTACTGGGTAGGGACTCGAGTGAAGTTCTGAGGGCATCGTCCGATCAGGTGCAGAAACAATCCTTGCTGTCCCGCGGGCAATCGCCTTGCCGCCCATTCAACATTTCCAGGCGAACGCGCTAACATGGGCCTGATGAGGCTGCTGCTCTTTGCCGTCCTGATTTTCGCGAGCGCGCAGGCCGCGAGGGCTGACCCTGCCCCCGCCAGCGTCTTCGACAAAGGCATCACCTTCGCACAATTCCTGCAGCACACGAGCGCCCAACGCGGCATCTGGCTGAAGAATTCTTCGAGAGGCGATATTCCGGTCGAAGTCATCAGTCGGCTGAAGCGAGTGCGGGATGGACTGCGGCTGCTGATCGTCGCGGAAGACTGGTGCGCCGACTCGGTGCATACTGTTCCCTACATCGCCAATCTCGCGTCGGCTGCAGGCGTCGAGATGCGGATCGTCGATCGCGCGGTAGGTGCCCCCATCATGTTGACGCACCGCACTCGCGACGGCCGCCCGGTCACCCCGACCGTCGTCCTGCTCCGCCATGGTCGAGATGTCGGCGCGTGGGTCGAACGACCGGCGCCCCTTCAGCAGCTATTCTTCGCGATGGCGACCGACAAAGAGAGCGCACGACGGTTTGCAGAGCGCGAGAGCTGGTACGACGCGGACCGCGGACGGACTACGATCGCCGAGCTCGTCGCGCTTGCCGAGCACAGCGCCGGCAAGTAGCGGCGCTGGAGCGTTGCCGCCGCGCCGCTGGTAGACCTGACGCTACCTCGGCCCATGTTGATGCTCGCCGGTGCCGTGACCCATCACATGACCCGCCATTGTCGTGTTCCACATGCGATCGCGTAGTGACGATCGCGCCAGCCGCATGAACAGGTGAAGCGACACCGGGTGCGCGTCATGCGTCAGTTGGAGCAGCGGCGGCGGCTGGTAGAATGTGACGTCTCCGCCGACGCCGAGCGAAAGCGCCCTGATATGGGCGACGTCCCGTACCGCTCCAGCCGTGAAGGCCACAATCGGGTCAACCAGCTCGCCCGGGTGTGGCCGATGCACCATCTCGGGAAACAGCAGAATCTCGGTTTCGACGGTCAGGCGTTCGAACCGGCCATACACCGAGGTCGCGCCGACGTGCTGCGTTGCTTCGATCAGTACGGCGGAGACCGTGCTGAACTGACGGTCGGTCCACCCGACGGCGGCGGTGACGGCCGAATAGCCGGATCCCCGTTCACGCAGCCAGGACACCGACGTGTTGGTGCGTCGTTGATCGCCGGGCTCCAGCTGCTCGGGTTCATGAAGAAACCCGTACGATGCTTGTAGAGTCCACTCTGTCGCCGGCCGGAACCAGAGACGCGTCGACCACGAATCGAGCGCACCAAGGTCGATGCCGTATCGATGTTCGTCGGGCTCGCGACCTCGAAAGATCGAGCCCTCCACAGACACCCGACCCCTGTCCACACGCCCCAGGACGACGCCTGATGTCAGGTGCGTCGAGTCGAAGATGTGGTGCGAGAGCGGCGCGCTCGGGTTTTCGGCGCTCGATGGGCGATGCATGAAGGCAACGGGGCCAAGTGCAGCTTCGCCAACCGGACCGCCGGCTATCGTGACCGTGGTTCGAGCGGTCATCGGCCATCGCCAGACCACCGCTGCCTGCATCAGGAGATCGTGCGGATGCTGATGGTCGGTCACCTGGAGTCCGCGGTACGCTTCGCCTTCCTGGAAGAGTTCCGAGTAACCCGCCAGGCCTACGGTCAACGGTTCGGCCGTCGCCATGCCCGACAAGGTCAACGTGCCGACACCAATCGGACGGGTCGCCATGCCCATCACCCAGTTTTGAGAGCGCAGCTCGGCCGCCCCTCTTGAACCGCCCTGGCGATTGAACGTGATGAAGGCCTGGCCATCGACGCTGGTCGTCCAGGAGGCCGCAGAGGACGGGTCCTGCGCTCGAGTCTGAGCGGCGGCCTGTCCGGTGAGGAGTAGCAGGCTGACGACACCTGCTGCGCAGCCGGTCGCGTATACCGTGGCGTTCACTCGCACGCCGGAGGGGTGACGGCCGTTACCGCTCCTTCGAGCGCTCGCGCAGGCGTCATGTGTGCGGCTCTTGTCAGCGATGGAGCGTGACCACGACGCCCGACGGCAGCGCGCCGGCGCAGCCAGTGATGCGCTTGAGGCTCGGGACGCTCATACTGAAGACGCTGTCGCCCGCTGGACCCGACGCGGTCCCGAGTGCGTTGCACGGATCACTGCCGCCCGATCGCTCGAACGACATGAATCCGCCGAATTGATCGGCGGTGGCCACACCACTGATGGCACCCTTCCAATCACCGCTCGAGCTGATCCAGGCACCGTCCACACAAGAGCCGCCCTGAACGACGGTGAGAGTTATCGTCACGGTAGGCGCATTCCCGGATTCGAGCGTCCCCGTCCACGTTCCGGCGAGGTTCGCGAAAGGTCCGACCGGGGCGGTCGACGTTGGAGCTGACACGCTCGGCGGGGGGGCCGTCGAGCCACAGGCGTTCACGGCGCACGCAACCACGATCGTGCAAATCAGGAGAATGCGACGCGAAGCCACCACGACAGTATATCGAAGTGCGTTTTCGCGCTCGCCCCCTTGCACGCCCATGGCTGAAGGCGGCGGCCGCCGCCATCAGCAGACCTGAGGGCGGCACGAGCGTGCGGAGTCTCAGAACCCCACAATGAGGCTGACCCGCGCCGTCCGCGGCAGCGTCGGATGCAGGTGAATGTCGTCCACACCATCGGCCGGCTCCCCCGGCAGCCGGGACACATAGTAGTAGTCGATGTCGCTGTCCTGGGCGTTGAAGACGTTGAAGATGTCGACGCCGATTTTCACGTGCCGCGCGAGCTTGTAGCCGGCCTCGAGGTTCATCAGGCTGGTCGCCTTCGAGCGCACCGAGTTGTCCTCGATCAGGGCGCGCGGGCCGAAATAGCGGAGCCGGGCGCTGCCGTAGACGTTGTGCAGGCTGTCGAGCGTGGCCCCGCCCGAAATCACCGTGGCCACCGATCCCGGAATGTAGTCGCCGACGGGATCGAACTCGGTGAAGCGCGCGCGCGACCAGGAAATGTCGCCGTCCAGGATCAACCACGGCCGCGGCGCATAGTAATTGGCGAACTCCAAACCGTAGCGATGGCTCGGCCGGCTCGGCTCGGTCGTCCCGGCGTCGCCGGTGAACACCAGTTCGGACGCCAGCGACAGCGTCCACACGGTGAGACTGCTCTGCAGATGCAGTACGGCGACCGTGCGGAGTCCCATTTCGGCGCCCCTGGCCCGGACCAGCGGGGTGACCGGGTCGACGGCTTCCCCGGTGCCGGGATCGCGCGTGATGGTCGTGCCACGGGCATCATTGCTATGGAAACCAAGGCCGGCGTTCGCGTACATCTCCGTGCCGTGGAACGGGCCGACGACGAGACCGCCTTTGGGGCTGACGATCCCCGCGCGATTGGTGCCGCCGTTCTCCGGATCGCCGGCATCCACGCGGAACCGGTAACCGTCGAGGCGAAGGCCGGCGAGCGTCCGCAGCCAGGGTGTCCACGCGACTTCGTTCTGCGTGTAGCCGGCGCCACTGGTCTCGAGCACCGCGTCCTGCCGAACCGTGTCGAGCAACTGTCGCGCCTCGGTGTGATAGAGACCGACCGCCGTGATGTCATCGTGGCGTAGCTGCAGACCCACGGTATTCTGCACCTCCCGGCCGCCCCAGCGATCGATGCGCTTGTAGCTGATCTTGGCCCCAGTCACGAAGCGATGGTCGGCCTGGTGAAATTGGTCGCCGTGCTTCGGGTCGTCGAGAAAGAACGTGAAGTTGGAGAACAGATTCAGGTCGTAGCCGATGCCGTAGGCGACGACCTTCGTCGTGGCATTGTGGCGGGATCGCTGCCATTCGAGTGTACCGCTGTAGCGGTAGGTGTCGCCGCCGTCACTGGTGTCGAGTGCGCCGAACCGGCTGATGATCCCCTTATCGATTCGCCCGTTCCGGCACCTGGTCGGTGGAATTCCAGGTGGCGCGATACCCCATGCCGGTAATCGAGAAGCCGTTCACGGTGTCGCCCTGGCTGTAGCGCAGGACGCCGTTCACCTTCTTGTAGTTGTCCGGGCTCACCCAGGGGCCGTCGTTGTGCTCGGCTTCGAACGCCGCGAGGACGTGCCCGCTCCCGACGACCGGCGAGGCCGCGACCATGGCGCGCCCAAACCCTTCCCCGCCGCCGCCCACTCGGACGATTGGGGCATCGAGCATGCTGGCGTAGTTGATGTTGGCCGACCCCGCAGTCGCGAAGTCGCCTTGATCGGCGAAGTACGGTCCCTTGGAATACTGCACGCCGCTCACCAGCTCGGGGATCAGGAAATTGAGATCCGAATAGCCCTGGCCGTGACCATGCGTCGGCATGTTGACCGGCATGCCGGCGACTGTGCTCGCGAAATCGGTGCCGTGGTCGAGGTTGAACCCGCGCAGATAGTACTGGTTGGCCTTGCCTTCGCCGCTGTGCTGGCTGATCACGACGCCGGGCACGGTCTCCAGCACTTCGCCCGCCCGCATGATCGGCCGGGCATCGAGCTGCCTGGCGGTGATGGCGCCCTGGCTGGCAGACTCCGCGACCCCCACCAGGTTCTCGGCCGGATTCTCGACGTCGGCCAGGTTGGCGAAGGTGCGCTTGCCGGTCACCGTCACGTCAGCGCTCAGAGACAGGTGAAGAACGGCGTCCAGGCGCACGATTCCACTGGAGGAGACATCGATCTCCCGGCGGGCACTCGCAAAATTGACGAGCGTGAAGGTCCCCGCATAGTGACCGGCGACGACGCGATTGAGGCGGAAGGCGCCCCGCCCGTCGGTCACGGTCACCAGCGGCGTGCCGGTGGAACCGCGCAACTCCACGGTCACGCCCGGCAGCGCACCGCCCGTTTCATCGCGAATCGTTCCAGCCACGGAAGCGGTTTGCGCCAACGCGGTCGACACCGCGAAACACGACGCGATCATGACGAGGGCACAGCAGGACAACAACCGGTCTGTCACGAACACGTTTCTCCAGCCGCCGGAATTCGCAGCGGTCATGTAGTCTACGTGTCGCGTCTGCCTCTGGACGTGCGGCAAATTGTCGCACTCGCCGCAGCGGAGGCTGATGCATCATCCGGATCATTTCTTCGGCAAGGCGAAGGCGATGATCTCGTCATTGGTGACCTGCGACCCCGTGAGCCCGCCGCCGGTGCTCACCACGGTGACAAATTGCCGTCCATCGGCCCCCTGGTAGGTGATCGGCGTCGTCTCGATCGACGAGGGCAACTTGATTTCCCACAGCTTCTCGCCGGTCGCGGTGGCGAAGGCACGGAACCTGAAATCGTCGGTGCCGCCGACGAAGGTCAGGCCGCTGGCGGTCAGCACGACGCCGCCCGAACTGGGGCGTCCGGTGTTCTGCATGCCGGCCGGCAGCGCGTCGGAGACGCCCAGTGTCTTGCGATAGACGATGTTGCCGGTATCCATGTTGACGGCGACGAGCTCGCCCCATGGCGTCGGCCCGCACAGCAGATGCCGGTCGGGATCGCCGAACCGCCGCGTGCCGGCAAGCGGCCCGGAATTGACGTAGCTGCCGTCCGGCCGCTGAATGAGGCGCATCGGCTGAAAGATGTTGCTGACGTTCGAAACGAACAGATGGAGCTCGGGATCGTAAGAGGGTCCCCAGAAATTGATGCCGCCGGCGGGGCCCGGAGGCGAAATGCTGTATTGGTTGAAAGCGATCGGCATGAACGGCCCGCCGAGCTTCATGTTGTTGTCGTCAACCAGATGCTCGCAATACGACTGAAGCTGCGCCTCGCCTCTGTACAGGTTGTTCCTGGAGATCGTGTTCTGCGCCAGCGGCTCGGGCTTGACCGGGAACGGCTGCGTCGGAGACGCCTGCTCGCCAGGCACCTCGCTCTTCGGCACCGGGCGCTCTTCGATGTCGAAGATCGGCTTGCCGGTGACGCGATTGAGCGTGAACATCAATCCCGTCTTGTTGACGATGATGACGGCGGGAATCAGCGTGCCGTCCCGGCGCAGGTCGACGAGAAGAGGCGCCGACTGGGTGTCGTAGTCCCAGATGTCGTGATGTACGAGCTGGAAGTGCCACAGATACTTGCCGGTGTTGGCGTCGACTGCGACGACCGACGATGAGAACAGATTGTTGCCGGGACGATCGATGCCAACGCGGTCGTTGTTCGGGGCGCCGAGCGGCATATAGAGGATGCCGCGCTCCGCGTCGAGCGACGTGTAGCCCCAGACGTTGACGCCGGATCGGCTCCTGGCGCTGTCCCCGCCCCAGGTGTCGTAGCCAAACTCTCCAGGCCGCGGCACGGTGTGGAACGTCCAGACCAACTTGCCGGTCCTGGCGTCCCAGGCGCGCGTATCGCCCGCGGGTCCGGCGCCGGCATTCGAGCCGCCGGCCCCTTCGCCGGTGCCGGCGCCGGTGATGATCGAGATCCTTGTAGATGGTCGGAGACGACAGCAGCGAGTACGCCGCGCTGGTGCCCGTCTGCATCACCTCGGGCGTCTTCAAGGTGGTCACACCATTCTCACCAAACCACTCGTTCGGCGTGCCGTCCGAAGCCTTGAGGGAGTACAGCCCGCCCGTCGCGGTCCCGAATATGATCGACGGCGGCAGAGGGAGCGCGCCGCCGCCGCCCGGCCAGTAGGCCAGACCCCGCTTGGATGGCGTGTCGTTGTTGGGAAGCTGAAATCTCCATCGCTCCGCTCCGGTCGTGGCGTCCAAAGCGATGACGGCGCCATACGGCGAGCCGAGATACATGGTGTTGCCGACGACGATAGGAATCGCTTCGTCTTCCCGCATGCGGCCGACCAAGCCCGCGGGCTTGAGATGAAAGCTCCAGACCTGCGCGAGCGTGCTCACGTTCTTCGCCGTGATCTGCGTCAGCGGACTGTAGCGGTTGGCGGTCTGATCGTAGTTGGTGCTTGGCCAGTCGGTTGCGCCGGTTCGCCCGTCCGCGATGCTGACCGCGGTGGAGGCCGCTGCAAGTAAAAGCCAGGCCAGGCCCCTGGCCGCTCGTGAGGCTATCCTCGCCATGTTCTGCTCCCAGCTACGCCGCGCCAGGGCGGCCTTCCGTGCTGCCGGCATGATAGTCCACCAGGGCCGCGCCGTCCCGACGCTGTCTGGTAACTAAATCGACACCGACGGCATACCCGCAAACGCTCGTGCCTCATGGGAGCGACGTGAAGATCCTGCCACGTCGGCGGCCGGTTGTCGCGCTACACTCGCACCGGTGCACGCGATCACCACGATCGGACTGACCAAACACTACGGGCATCGCACGCTGCCGTTTCACCTGCCGCTGGTCAACCCGGCACCACCGGTTCGAGCGCTCGAGTCGCTCGACATCGCCGTTCGAGAAGGCGAAATCTTCGGTTTCCTAGGACCGAACGGCGCCGGGAAAACCACCACCATCCGGCTGCTGCTTGGCTATCTGCATCCGACCGCAGGTGCGGGTCGGATGCTCGGACTCGACATTGTCCACGACAGTGTCGCCATCCGCCGCCGGGTCGGCTATTTGCCCGGGGGGATCGCGCTCTACGACTCGCTCAGCGGCGAACGGCTGCTCGACTATCTCGCCGAGCTGGGCGAGCGCCCCCCGGTTCGTCGGGCAGAATTGTGCGAGCGGTTGGAGCTGTCGTCGCGCACGCTTCGACGGCTCGTTCGCGATTACTCTCGCGGCATGCGTCAGAAAATCGGGATCGTGCAGGCGCTCCAGCACGATCCCGAGCTGGCGATCCTCGATGAACCGACCGAAGGGCTCGATCCGTTGATGCAGCGGGCCTTCTACGCCATCCTCGACACGCTCAAGGCCGAAGGCCGGACGATTTTTTTCTCGTCACACGTCCTTTCCGAAGTGGAGCGAGTCTGCGATCGGGTCGCCATCATCAGGCATGGGCGTCTGATCGCCACTGAGGACATCGCCGGGCTCCTGGCGCGGCGCAAGCGCAACGTGAGCATCCGCCTTGATGGCGCGCCGCCCCGACTCGACGGCGTGCCGGGGGTATCGGGCATCGAGATCATCGATGGGCGCGTCACCTGTCGCGTCGAGGGTGATCTGCGCCCGTTTCTCGACGCGATTGCAGCGGCGCCGATCGTCGATTTGACGATCGAGCCGGCGCATCTGGAGGAAGCGTTCCTGGAATTCTACGAAGGGACCGACGCGTGAATGGCCCGCTCTTCCGTCAGACCTGGAGGGCCCAGCGGCTCAAACTCACCGTGGTGTCGGTCGCGCTCGTCGTCTGGGGCTTCCTGTTGCCGCTGATCTACGCGAGGTTTGGATCGCAGTTCCAGACGCTGATGGACAGCGGGATCATCCCCGCGCAGTTTGCCAGGTTCAGCGGTGGCGACATCTTCAGTCTGCCGGGTTCGATCGCGCTCGGCCTGATTCACCCGATCGCCATCATTCTGACCTCGGTCTTTGCGGTCGGCTTCTCCGCCTCGGCCATCGCCGGCGAGCGGCAACGAGGCACACTCGAAGTGGCTCTCGCCAGACCGATCGCGCGCCGGACCCTCTACCTGACGCTCCTCGGAGCCGTGTTCGGATTCGTCGCGACCACCGTCGCGGCGCTGCTGCTTGGCAGCGTCGCCGGCGCCACGTTCGCGGGCGTCATCGGCGAGCTGGCGCTCCGCCACGTGCCGCTGCTGTGGCTGAACGGTGTTCTCCTGTTCGGCTCGTTCGCCGCCGTCGGGCTCGCGGCCTCGGCCTCGTTCGACCGGGCCGCGCCGGCGCTCGGGATCACGCTCGGCTTCGTCGTCCTGATGTATTTCTTCGACATCCTCGGGTCGCTCTGGCCCGCGGCCGACCTGCTGCAACCGTACTCGCTGTTCCACTACTTGAAGGCGAAGGCGATTCTGGTCGGGACCGCCTCACCATTTGACGACGCCACCCTGGCCGCCGTCATCGTGGGGGCCGTGGCGTGGGCGCTCCTGGCGTTTCCGCGCCGCGACCTCGCGGCGCCGAGCTGATCAAACCGACCGAGACGCCGAGCCACATCAGACGGCCGACGCGTCGCTACTCTTGCCTCAGCGCCCGCAACGGATCCACGCGCGTGGCGCGCAGCGCCGGGAGATAGCAGGCGAGCAGGGCGATGCCGGCGAGGACGGCGACCGCGATCCCCGACGCCGCGTTCGCGGCGGTCACGCCAAACAGCAGCGACGACACCAGCCGCTGCAGCGCGAAGGACGCCGCCAGGCCCAGGACGTGCCGGCGCCGATCAACCTGGCGCCGCTGCCCACCACCAGCCGCAGGATGTCGCCGGCGGCGGCGCCGAGCGCGAGGCGGATGCCGATCTCACGCGTCCGTTGCATGACCAGGTACGACATCACGCCGTAGATGCCGACGACCGCAAGCATCAGGGCGGCAGCCGCGAACACGCCCATCAGCCACATCGTCAAGCGCGACTGCGCCTTCTGGGCGGCGATGCGCTCGCTCATCGGCGCCACTACGAAGACCGGAATCGACCGATCGGCGGCGCGAATCGCCGCGCGCAGGGGCGACACCAGCGACGAGGGCGGCACGTTCCCGCGCACCACCACCGGCACCTGCGCATTGCGGTCGGCAAATGGGATGTAGACGTCCGGGTCGGCGGTCGGATTGTCCGGCAGCCCGCGGTATTTCACCTCGCCGACCACGCCGACGATCGCCATCCACGGGCTGCGCGAGTCGAGCGCCCCGAACTTGATGCGCTTGCCAATCGGGTCCTGGCCGGGCCAGAAGCGACTGGCCACGCGCTCGCTGACGATCAGCGCCTCCGGAGCCACGCTGGCCTCGGTATCGAGGAATGTCCGGCCGCCGACGATCGGGATGCCGAGCGTGCTGAAGAACTCCGGCGAGACCTGGTGGGCGCCACCAGCCGATGCCAGACGCTGGGGGCGTTCACGCGGACTGCATCACGCGCGTCACCGCGCCGGCCACGCGCGTCCAATAGCCGGCCTCGTGCTCGAGCTCGCGGCGGCCGAGCGCGGTCAAGGTGTAGAACTTGGCGCGGCGGTTGTTGTCCGACGATCCCCACTCGGATTTCAACAAGCCGCGCACTTCGAGTCGATGCAGCGCAGGATAGAGGGCGCCCTCTTCGACCTTCAACACATCGCTCGACGCCTGCTGAATGAACTGCGCGATCGAATAGCCGTGCATCGCGCCGCGGCTCACGGTCTTCAGCACCAGCATGTCGAGGGTGCCCGGGAGGAACACCGGCTCGTCGCGCTTTGTTCCCATAAATCAATTAGGGGAGATGGTGCACCAGCCGGCAGCAGCTGTCAAATCCACCATGCCAGGCCACAGGGCGGGCGCGCGACGCGAGCCGGGTTTTCGCAAAACGGCCCCAACCATCGAAGCAACAGTCAGCGCCCGCTGTCGAGGTCAGCTGCTCGAGGTCCCGAGAACGATCTCGATCGTATGTGTGGCGCCATCTGCCGCCAACGGAATCCTGTTCGCGTCGACTCGCACGCCATCGAGCGTCGCCGTCGCCACGCCAGACGATCGATGCTCCGGATTGTTGACGTTGATTCGATAGCACACGCCGCCGATGCGCCAGTCAACCGAATAGGCATGCCACATCGCCGGAATGGCCGGATTGATGGTCAGCGATGCGCCCTTCCGGCGCAGTCCCAGGATGTCTTCGATCGCCGCCTGATACATCCACCCGGCCGATCCGGTGTACCAGGTCCATCCCGCGCGTCCCACATGCATCGGATGCGCGTAGACGTCGGCAGCGACGACGAACGGCTCTCCCTGGTAGCGCTCGACCGCTTCGGAGGTACGCGTGTGATTGACGGGATTGATCAAGTGGAATATTTCCATCGCCTCGTCGCCAAGCCCCAGCCGCGCGAGTGCGACCACGGTCCAGACCGCCGCATGCGTGTACTGCCCGCCGTTTTCGCGAACGCCGGGCAGGTAGCCTCTGATGTAACCCGGGTCATGCGTGGTGCGATCGAAGGGCGGTGTCAAGAGCAGAACCAGGCTCGCATCTCGCCGTAGTAAGTGCGACCGCACCGCTTCCATCGCCTGACGCGCCCGGCCCGGCTGGCCGGCTCCCGACAGCACGGCCCAGGACTGCGTCAATGAATCGATCTTGCACTCGTCGTTCTGCGCGGAACCCAGCGGTGTGCCGTCGTCGAAATAGGCCCTGCGATACCAGCCGCCGTCCCACGACAGCTCGAGCACGCCGGCCAGCCAGTATGAATCGGTGCGGAACCGCTGTGCCAGATCCTCGCGGCCTCGGCGCTGGCACAGAGCGGCGAAGTCATTCAGCACTCGGACGAGGAACCATCCGAGCCACACGCTCTCGCCGCGCCCCTCGACGCCGACCCGATTCATCCCGTCGTTCCAGTCGCCGGAGCCGATCAGTGGCAGGCTATGGATCCCGTACCGGCTGGCGCGCGCGATCGCGCGCCGGCAGTGCTCGAACAGCGACGCCCGCTCTTCGGCGACGCGGGGAGTGTCATAGCGCTCGGACTGTCCTGGATCGAGGGGAGCCGAGTCGAGGAAAGAGACGGTTTCATCGAGGATGGACTCGTCGCCGGTCCGGGAGACATAGACCCCCACGGCGTAGGGCAGCCAGAGGAGATCATCCGAACAGCGGGTGCGTGTTCCCCGGCCCGAGGGCGGATGCCACCAATGTTGAACATCACCCTCGATGAACTGACGGGACGCCGCCAGCAGGATGTGTGCCCGGCACAGCTCGGGGCGAACGTTGGTCAGTGCGAGAATGTCCTGCAACTGATCCCGGAAGCCAAAGGCGCCGCCGGGTTGATACGGCCCTGTTCTCGCCCACAGCCGGCAACTCAACGTCTGGTACGGCAGCCAGCGGTTGACGATCAGATCGAAGGAATCGTCGGGCGTGTGCACGCGGACGGCGCCGAGCACATCGTCCCAGCTGCTGGCGGCGGCAGCCAGCGTCGCTTCGGCCGCCGGCAACGAACCGTATTCGGCGAGCAGAGCGGTCGCATGCTGCAGATCACGCCCCTGCCCGAGCACGAACGCGACGCGGCGCGATTCATCGGGCGCCAGCGTTACGCGAAGCTGCAGGGCGCCGCAGGGATCGAGGCCCGCACCGGTTCGACCGCCCAGTCGCGGGCGCAGGAGAGCCGCCGGCCGGCCGAGCGTGCGATTGCGGCCGATGAATTCCGTGCGGTCGCAGGTGTAGGAGTCGGGCGGCTCGGTCGCGCCGAGGAACGCGACGCGACCCGCGAAGTCGGTGTTGTAAGGATTGCGCGCGATGATCGACCGGCCGTCGGCGGCGAGCTCGGTCATCACGAAGCGTCGCTCGTCACTCCGCGGCGGACCCAGACACCACTCGACATAGCCGAACACACTGAGCGTCCTGGCAACCGTGGAATGGTTCGTCAGCGTCAACACCGAGACCTTGATCGGCTTCTGCGGATCCACGCAGACGGCCAGTTCCTGATCGAGATCAGCGATGGCGTGCTGATAGCGCGTGACCCCGGGCCGGTGACGAATGACCCAGCGGCCGGTGGATTTGTCGCGCGGCAACGGGCTCGGCGTCGCCCCCCACACCGCGCCGGACTCTTCGTCTCGAAGAAAGATCGCTTCGCCTGTCGGATCGACGAGCGGGTCGTTGGCAAACGGCGTGAGCCGGTTCTCGCGGCTATTCTCGTGCCACGTAAAGGCGGAACCCGAGGCGCTCACCAGGGTGCCGAATTCGGCGTTCGCGAGAACGTTGGACCACGGCAGCGGTGTTTCGCGATCGCCGTCCAGCACGATCACGTACTCCTGACCGTCGCGAGTGAATCCGCCGGTCCCGTTTTCCATGACGAGATCCGGCACGGCGATCGGTGTCGGGGCCGGCTCGGGCGCCGGAAGGTCCGCACTGCCCGGCGTTTCCTCGGGCCACCTCGCCCAGGCGGCCGGATGCGAGAGTTGCCCCTCCAGGTCACCCCGATCGCCGGGCAGGACCACACGGGCGACCGCGGCGAGGAGGTGGCAGTCTGCCTCGGACATGCCGTCTGTCCGCAGCAAATACATGCCACCCGGCCGATGGCTCCAGCCGGCCCAGCGTGACTCCTGCACCAGCACGCTGAGCGCCCCTTGGGTTTCGTCGAGATATTCGATCGGATGGTCGTTCAGGATCACCAGGTCGGCCTGAAGGCCTTTCACACGCCAGTACTCCTGAGCCATCAACAGCTGACGAACCAATGGCAGCTGGGCTGAGTCCGTAACCCGCACGAGCGCGATCGGCAAATCCCCGGAAATGCCATAACCCCAGAGGTGCGCCTGGCCGAGGGTATTCAGGGCCATATCCGCCGGGCTCGTGCACGACGCATCGCCCGCGAAGAGACGCGAGGCCAGGCGGTCGAACAACATCGCTTGATCGTCGTTCAAGCCGAGATGATGGAGTGTGGTTCGGGAATGGGTAAAGGCCATCGAAAACGCGCGCGACGCGACACGTCCGTCCCGGTACTTACGAGCCAGGGTGAGCGCCGCCGTCCGATCGACGGCGACACCGGTCGCAAACGTCACCCGCACGGCGGCGCCGGGCGCGAGCCGGACGCGATCGCGCAGCGCGGCAATCGGATCGAGGACGGCGCCCGTGACGCCAGACAGGGCGCGGCCGTCGAGCGCAATCGCGCGAGCCGGCGATCGGCTCCGACCGAGGAACCTGGCCCGATCCGTCTCCCACTCGACGGCGCCTCCGAGCCGGCCCTCGACCCCCAACACGTGAAAGACCGACGGCGGCATCTCACCGGCCTGGCGCGGGCGGCGACTGAACAGCAGGCCGGCGCTATGAGTATCGAACTCGGTCTCGATGAACAGTTTCCCGAAGCTCGGATGCGCGAGATCGTCTTGAGGGGATCCGAGCACGATCTCCGCGTAGCTGGTCACCTCGATCTCACGCGGCCTCGAGCCGTGATTCACGATCGACAGACGCCGCACTTCGACGTCGTCTTCCGACGAGACGCTGATCTGGAGTTGGGTTTCGAAATCGCCCACTCGCGAGAGGAACGTCGCCTTCTCCAGGTCGAACGCGACGTCAAAGCTGTCACCGTCCTGGCCGAGCGGCTGGAAGGTCGGCGACCAGACGCGCCCCGACCAGGGGTCGCGCAGAAAAATGAAATGAGCGCCGGCGTCCGCTGTGCGATCGTCGCGCCGGCGTGTAATCGCCAGGCCCTGCCAGGTACTGAACCCGGCGCCGGTGTGCGTGAGCGCGACCGTATAGCGGCCATTGGAGAGAAACTGCGTGTGAGGAAACGCCGTGTGCGGCGATCGAAACCGCCTCGACAGGTAGGTCGACGCCGCCGGCACGCCAGGAGCGCTCTCCGCCGGCCGCGGCTCGGCGAGAATCGCCTCGCGGGGAATCCGCTCCTGCAACAACAGCTCGCTGGCCTGGATGCGAGGATCCGCATGGAATCGCTTGACGAATACGTCATCGCAGAGCACGTTCGCCAGCGCGACCAGCGACATCCCCTGGTGATGCGCGAAGAAGGCCCGGACGACTTGCGGACGATCGACGGTCTCAGGGATCGCATCGACCGCCCGGTTCCGCGGCCGGTAGTCGATCGATTCGTACATGCCGAACCGGCCGGCCAGTCCTTCGCGGCCCAGGCGGGCCAGGTTCTGTGCGGCCGCGCCAGGGACGACCAGCGCCGCCAGCGCCGTCGCGTACGGTGCGACCACCAGGTCGTTCTCCAGGCCGCGCTTCAATCCGAGACCGGGAACGCCAAAGGTTCGGGTACTGATAGTTCCCGTCATGGTCGGCAAACGCATACGCGGACTCCGAGATGCCCCAGGGCGCGCGCTGCTGGCGTCCGTACTCGCGTTGGCGCACCACGCTGGCGCGCGCGCTCTGATCCAACAGGGTCCCGGCAAACGTCCGCATCAACAGCAGCGGCATCATGTACTCGAACATGGTGCCGCCCCAGGACAACAGGGTGGCCTGGCCGTTGATGTTCGTCACCGGCCGGCCAAGGTGAAACCAGTGTTGCTGCGGGACGTCGCCTTTTGAAATGGCGACGAAGCTCGCCAGTCGGGCTTCGGAGGCCAACAGATCGTAGAACGAGCCGTCGAGCTGCCCGGGTCCGTTGGCATCGGCGAGGCGATACCCGATCGCGAAGATGCGTTTCCGCCTGTCATACAGGAACCCGAAACGCATCTCCTCGGCGAGCCGCGCCGCACGCTGGGCGAGCGAGCGACACGCGTCCGCTTCGGATGATCGGGTCTGGCGCAGCGCCTCGATCGTGTCGAGAACTGCACGGCGCCAGTAGGCGATGTCGGACGGACGAGCGGTGGTCGTCGTTGGGTCATCGAACGGTACCGCCTGCAGTTCAGCCGCGAGCTGCTCGAGACGCAGCGGTGCTCCGTCCGAAAAACCGCGACGCGCTTCGCCGGCGATGCTCCTGGCCAGGCGATTGACCTCGCTTCCGGATTGCGGTGACGAGGGCTCGCCGCCGATCAGCGACGCCACCGCCGCAAGGGCAGTGGCGCCATCTGCAAGACCGGCCAGAAGTTGAGCATCAGTTTGCGAGTGTTCTGTCAGCGCAGACAGCCCATGGGAGAGCGCGATGAGCGCGCCGGCAAGGTTGCCGCTGTCCACGGTCGACACATAACGGGGGTGAAGCGGCGCCAGCGTGGAGGTGTCGTACCAGTTGAGGAAATGACCTTCGAAGCGTTCCAGGCCCTCGAGCGTGGTCAAGGTCTGGCGGACGCGGGTCACCAACGCAGCGGTCGTCAGGTAACCGAGATCGTGGGCGGCGAGCGCGGAGAGCAAGGCCATCCCGACATTGGTCGGAGACGTGCGCCGCGCGACCCGGCCGCCGTCGCCTTCCTGATAGTTGTCCGGCGGCAGCCATCCCTCGCCTTCGGTGACGAAGGTGTCGAAGTAGCGCCATGTATCGTTGGCGATCCGGCGCAGCAATGCTCTATCCTCCGGCGTCAGCGGCCGAACCCGCGGCGCCGCCGGCAGGCTGAGACGATAGGCGATCGCCGGCGCCACCGCCCACAGCAGGAGAAACGGCGCCGCGAGCTGTAGCGAGGACCGGTGCGACGCCAGAATCGCGACGGCAACGGCCACTGAGATGAGCGGGCTGGCCATCATCGCCGTCGAAAAGCGATTGAGCCCGCTCGCCCCTGCGATCCGGGTCCTGGACAGCTGTGATGTCGCCGTCTCCCACTCCAGCAGCCGCCGCTTGGTCACCGCGACGCGGATGAGGGTGACGACGATCGCGTGCACCGTGTCGAAGGCCTGAAAGGCCACGAACGTCAGGCTCAGGCTGATCTGGGCCAACACGGTCGCGGCGTCGTACGCCAGGTTGCGGACGAAGACCGGGACGGACTGCGCACGTCGAGGCCCGGTGATGAGGCCGGCGACGATCGGCAGTAGCTGCGAAGCGAGGACCCCGAGCGTCGCGAATGTCCACACCCAGGCCGCGCCGGGCAAGACTGTCCAGCCCCCGGCCAGCAGCAGCAGCAATGCCGGCGCAACCAGGCTGCGCCGGAGATTGTCGAGAATTTTCCAGCGACTGATGACCGGCAGCGTGTTGCGGGTGAGCCCTTCGCGCGACGGCACGAACGGGAACAACCACATCAGGATTTGCCAGTCGCCGCGAATCCACCGATGCTGCCTGCGCGCGTGGACCAGCACGCTGGACGGGTACTCGTCGACCAGCTCGATATCGGAGACCAGGGCCACGCGGGCATAGAGCCCCTCGAACAGGTCGTGCGACAGCAGGGCGTTTTCGGGCACCGATCCGGCGAGCGCGGCGTTGAAGGCATCGACATCGTAGAGCCCTTTGCCGGTGAAGATGCCTTCGCCGTACAGATCCTGATAGGTGTCTGACACCGCGGTGGTGTACGGATCGACCCCGGTATGGCCGGAGTAGATCCTGGCAAACAGCGAACCGGCCGCACTGGTAAAGGTCACGCTGATCCGGGGCTGAAGGATGCCGTAGCCCTCCACGACGCGACCTCGCGCGGGGTCGAACCTGGGTCGATTGAGCGGGTGCGCGATGATCCCGATCAGCTGACGGGCCACGTCGCGAGGCAAACGGGTGTCCCGGTCGAGGGTGATGCAATAGCGGACGTGCGGCAGGATGGTGAGATCGCCTTCGGTGACGACAAAACTGGTGGTGGTAGCACCGCGGAGCAGTTGGTTGAACTCCTCGATCTTGCCGCGTTTCCGCTCCCATCCCATCCACACCCCTTCGCTCTCGTTCCACAGGCGCTGGCGATGAAAGAGGAAAAAGCGGCAGACACCATCCTCCGTATGCTTCCGGTTCAGCGCGGCGATCCCGAGACGGGCCTCGGCCACCAGGGCGTCGTCACTCGCCTTGGTCTCGGTGACCGCATCCCGGAAGTCGGTCAGCAACGCAAAATGAATCTGTGGATCGAAGTTGCCGAGCGCCTGCACCTCGAGGTGCGACAGCAGTTCCTTCACCTGCGTCAGATCCTCGAGCAGGGTTGGAATGACGACCATCGTACGCGCCTCGGTCGGGATGCGCTCGAACTCGAGGCGTGGCAGGCGGCGCGGCGGAATCAGCGCACTGACCAGGCGCTGTACGACCTGAATCACGAACTCGCTCGCGAGAATCAACGTCAATAGCGCGACGGCCGCCACCGTCGTGGCGCCGGGCCGGCCGGTCGCATAGGCGTAGCGCAGGGCCGCGCCGGCCAGCAGCAAGGCGCCGGCGCCGATGGCGCCCAGATAGATCTTCGTGGCGTAGCGAAAGCAGAGCCGACGGATCCGCTGACCAGGCTTCGGAACCCAGTCGACGCTGCGTTCGAATTGACGCCGACCGTTGCCGATGAGATGTTCGCCGACATGAGCGCCACGCGCGTCGGGCGTGCGTTCGGCGACGCGGCGCGCGAACTCGACGCTCTTGAGCGCCACGCGGAGCTGGCCTTCTCCCGTCGGGTCAGCCAACTCTTCGATCGCGTGCCGATACCGATCCCGGCTGCGAAAATCCATCCGGGCGTACACGCCCGCCGGATCGCGCTGCAGGACATGTTCGACGAGGCTGACGCTCTCGAAGAACTCACTCCAATCGAACGACGAAATCAGGCGCAGGCTGCCGATCAGGTTGGTCATCGACGCCTGCTGCGCCGCCTGGTGCTGGCCTTCCGCGCGAATCGCATCCGCGACGGTCAGGCCGCTGGAGTCGAGCGCCGCCGTGAGCTGGGCGCGAAGCCCCGATGCGACTTCACCATACTCGCGAAAGCGTTGCAGCAGCCGTGTCGCAAACGCCGGACCCACCGCATCCGGCCACTGCTCCGAGCCGGTCGAAGGCCGCCGCTCCAGGACCTGTGCCACCCGATCGGCGTGTTGCCGATCGGCCCGCGTCGCCACCATGACGTCGGCCCGGCCTCGAAGATGCTCGATCAACGCGAGCTTGAGCACACTCGACCAGGCCCAGAGCTCACCGATGGTGAGCGGAGTCACGGATTGAAACGCGACGATGAATCGCGACAGGCGTTGCGCGTCGATCTGGCCGCTACTGGTCCGAATCAGCTCGAGCGCCAACGCGTAGATGCGTGGCATGCCCTGGAAGTCGTCGGCCGCGATCGTGGGCAGGCGACGGAAATAAGCCGGGGGCAGATCGCGGACGACGTCCCGTCCAGCACCGGCGATCACATAGAAATTGTCGAGCAGCCATTCCATCGCCGGCGAGGCCAGCTCTCCGCGGCGCACGTCGCCGGCCAGCAGGTTGTAGGTCTCTGTGAGGGCTCGCCGGTTTTCAGCGAGGCGCCGTAAATGGGTGCGGCCGCCGCCCAAGGGACGGCGCGAGACCGTGAAGGAGGCGGCCAGCCGTCGCGCGTGCTCTTCGAGCAGCTCGATACCAAGCAGCTCCACCTGATCGGACGCCGAGCGGACCACGCGATCGACGACGGTCAACGGACTCATCGTCCGGGCGGGAGACGCGGCTCGCGCGGCACGCCCGGATCGGGTTCGACCATACGGGATGAATCTGAGTCGCGAACCGGTTCGCTCATATCAGCAGCGGCCCGAGAGTGTGCATGAATGATGCCGGGCAACGCGGCACTGGCGTCCACGAATCCGAATCCACAATTTTCGAGACCAACCCACCGGCCGCGAATCCCATCGGCGAGTTCCTCGCCTTGACACACCGGCGGCTGCCACGTACTTTCCGTCATGTTTGTGGCCATTATCACTCGCGCGTGTTCCCTGTTGGACACTGTGGTTCGCGACCTTCGCTACGCGATTCGCGGCATGCGGCGGACGCCGGCGTTCACGGCCGTCGCCCTTGCCACGCTGGCGCTCGCTATCGGCGCCAACACGGCGATCTTCAGCGTCGTCGATCAGCTGCTGATCCGGCCGCTCGCCTATCGCGACGCGGACCGCCTCGTCGCGATTGACGCGACGCGGGTGTATGAGGGAACCCCTCGTCCCGGCCGCGTCTTCTGGCAGCTGGATGCGGCGGCGCGCTGGCAGGATTCGCTCCAAACCTTCTCCGATGTCGCGTTCTATGCTCCGCAAGTCTTTCAGCTGGCGAGCCGGGATGGCGCGGAACTCCTCGACGGCGCGACGGTCGCGCCGTCGTTCTTCTCCGCCCTGGGCGGACCGATGATCGCCGGCCGCCCCCTCGCACAAGCCGATGCCCTCACGCCGTCGATCGTCATCAGCGAGCGGCTGGCGCAGCGGCTGTTCGACGGACCCGCCGCCGCCCCCGGCGCGCACCTCGCGCTGAATTCAACCGACTTCGTCGTCATCGGCGTGGCCGGGCGGCAGTGGGACCTGCCGGCGTGGAACACAGACGTGTGGGAGTCCGCCGCGTTCGAGCACCTTCGTAATCCCCAGTGCTGCGGCGTCCAGCTGCTCGGCCGGCTGAAGGCCGACGTGCCACTTGCGCAGGCGCGCACCGACGTCGCCGACACGGCGCGAACGCTTGCGACCGCCGACGCGAAGGCCTTCGGCCGCGTGCACACCATGGTGACGACGCTGCGCGACAAGCAGCTCGGCGACGGCAGGCCGGTGCTGCTGCTCCTCTGGGCCGCCGTCGCCATCGTCCTGGTTGTCGCGTGCGCGAACATCGTGAACCTGCTGGTCGCGCGCAACGTCGGGCGCACGCGCGAGCTGGCGATCCGCCAGGCGCTGGGGGCCTCAACCGGCCGGCTCGTCGTTCAGGGGGTGATCGAATCCGCGCTGCTCGCGGCCGGCGGCGTCGGCGGCGGCCTGGTCATCGCTCGAATTGCCGCCACCGCCTTCGCGCGCGTCGATCGCGAAACGTTTCCACGGCTGCACGAGGTGCATGTCGATCCGCTCGTGCTCGCGTTCGCCGTCGGTCTCGGCGTGGTGACGACGATGGCCACCGGAATCATGCCGTCGATCCAGGCGGCCACCGCTCCGGCTCCTCGCACGGTCACCAACGCGCCGACACGGCGCCACCGCCGCCTGCAGCAGTTGCTCTGCATCGCCCAACTCGGCGCCGCCGTCGTGCTGATCGTCGCCGCAACGCTGCTCGGCCGGAGCCTGGCCGGTCTGCTCGACTCCGATCTGGGCGTCACACCGGATCATGTCATCACCGCATCGATCAACCCCGCGTTCGGCCGTCCGCACGCGGCCGACGAGGTCGCCTCGACGATGCTGCGGGTTGTCGAGCGCACGCAGCAGATTCCCGGTGTGCGCGTAGCCGGGGCCGGCACGAGCCTTCCGCCTGACACGAGCCGTATCCAGATGTCGCTGAAGCGGAACAGCGACGAGGTCGACTACGTGGCAAGCGCCGTGTCGTGCACGCCCGGGTACTTCCAGGCGCTCGGCATCCGCCTGCTGAAGGGTCGGTTTTTCACAGCCACGGACGACCCGCAGCATCCGCCGGTGGTCATCGTGAGCGCGACGACGGCGCAACACCTGTTCGGCACCGACGATCCGATCGGACGGACCTTCAGCGTGCCGAAGTTTCCGTACAAACGCTTCACCGGTAGCGAGGCGACGGTGGTCGGAATCGTGTCGAACGTGAAGTATTCAGGAATCGACGTGACGGCTGGCGATCAGGTCTACTGGTCGATGGCGCAAGCGCCGTGGCTCTCGACATTCCTGACCATCCGCACCGCCGGCGACGTGGCGATCGCGTCGGCGCTCCGCCAGGTGGTCGCTGCCGTCGACCCGACCGTCGCCGTATCCTCGATCAAGCCGCTCGACGGCATCATCGCCACGGCGACGGCGCCGGCGCGGTTCCGCACCATCCTCATCGCGGCGTTTGCGCTCGTCGGTCTCGCCATCGCGGCGATCGGCCTGTACGGAATCGTCACCTACTCGGTATCGCAGCGAACGGCGGAGATTGGCGTGCGTGTCGCGCTCGGCGCCGGTCCGGGCGACGTGATCAAACTCGTGCTGCGCGAAGCCTTCGCCATCGCCGCCGCAGGCGTCGCGATCGGGCTGCCCGCGGCCTACGCCACGAGTCGAACGTTCGCGGCGCTGCTGTTCGGCGTCAAGCCAACCGACCTGTTCACCTACGTTGCCTCGGCGGCGGTGCTGATGGCCGTCGCGCTCGCGGCCAGCCTGGTGCCGGCACGCCGCGCCGCGCGAGTCGATCCGATCGTCGCGCTTCGGGCCGAGTAGGTCCGCTGCTGCGGGTCACACCGGACTGCCACCGCTCGACAGCCGGTGTCCTAACTCGCGATCAGCGCAAGGGTGTCATTCGACGCGCACCAACTTCAGTGTGAACGGATGGGCGAACGGGCCGTTCTGGTTTCGCTGTTGGGTCAACGATAGCGTGTCGCCGTCCAGCTTGTACAAGTAGGTGATGAACACGCCTGGCCCCATCACCGCGGGGTTCTTCGAGACGATCGGTCGCATCGTGATTGAACCGCCGGCGGCGGTTTCATAGGAACCGGCTTCGCTGACCAACGGTCCCCACACCGCTCGGAGCTCGTCGGCGCTCGCTTTCGCCACGTCCGCCAGAATCGGTCGCGACCCATCGGCCTGTACCTCCACCCGGCTGTAATGCCTGGCGGTGATGATGGTCAGATTCGGACGGTCGGTGAACGCGATGGTGCGGGCGGCAGGCCCCGTGATGCTCGCTTCCACGACCCGCCACACGCCCTGAACCGACTCTCGCGTCGTCTGCGCTGCGACCCCCTGGGATGTGATCAACGCCACGCTGAACGCTGCGAACAGCCATCTCTGCACGATGTGCCTCCTTCGAAGTGGCAGCGTAGTCGGCCGATCGCCGGCAGATGCTCGGGGCACGCCGGCTACTTCTTCTTGGTGTACTTCTCCATCATCTCCTTCATCACCTCCGCGGCCGTCTTGCCGCCTTTGCGCATCTCCTGCATCATCTCCGTCGACGGCGGCAGGATGTGATTGGCGCGCAGATAGCCGACGACGTTGCCGTAGATCTCGTTGTTGTGGACGGTGGTGTGCAGGAACGACGTCACCATCTGCGGCGACGAGAGGATCTTCTGATCGTTGAGCTTCTCGAAGGTGGCATCGCAGTAGTCGAACGACTCCGCCAGCGCCGGCGCGATCTCGGCCTTGGTCTTGAGCAGGTCGGTCTTGGCTTTCGGCATCGGGTTCGGCTCGCCGCGCAGCGTCGAGCAGTCGAGATAATTGCGCTCGGTCGAATGGTTGATCCATTGGCCGAAGTCCATCTGCGCCGGATCCAGCTTGAAACCGTACTTGTCGGCGGGCATCACCGAAGCGGCACCGAGCAGGTCGAGCTTCACGGGGTTGTAGTAGCGCTGGATATTGGTGGTCTTGAGCGGGTCCTGCGCGAACGCGGGAATCGCGGCGATCAGGCTGGCGATCAGCAGCAGCATCGTCTTCATGTCGGCCCTCCGTGAATGGTTGAACGAACAACCACGCAGGTTACCTCATGTCGACGAGCGCGACCAGCGCCGGGCGATCTCGTGCTCGGCGATCCCGGCGCGTCGGTCGCGTCCGCCGGGTATGACACGAACCGATGACGCCACGCGCGAGGCGATACAGACATCTCTGCCGTTGGCGGTCGTGGATTTCATCTTGAACCAATCATGCGGCTGAGCGGGTAGGATAAAGCGAAGGCCAGACAGTTGCCTGCCTCTCGATGAACCTTCGATCACGTTGGTGACGACGCCCCGGAGCGAACGGAATGATGAAGACGGATCACGCGAATGATTCACAGCTGACGACGCTGGCGAGCGCCGACGTCATCGGACCAGGGACGGCGCCGCTCAGGTTGACCATCAACGGCCGCGCGGTCACCGTAGCGGTCGAGCCGGCAACCACGCTGGTGGAGGTCCTGCGCAGCACCCTCGAACTGACCGGCACGAAAATCGGCTGCGATCGCGGAGCCTGCTCCGCCTGCACCGTCTGGCTCGACGGCCAGCCGGCCTCGAGCTGCATGACCCTGGCGCTCGATGCGCGCGATCGCGAGATTGTGACAATCGAGGGACTGGCGCAAGGAGATACATTGCATCCGGTGCAGCAGGCGTTTGTCGATCATGACGCGATGCAATGCGGCTTCTGCACGCCCGGCATGATCATGAGCTGCGCCGCGTTGCTCGAACATCGCCCCGACTGCACGCTGGATGACGTGAAAGCCGCGATCGGCGGACATTTGTGCCGATGCGGCGCCTATCCGAACATCTTTGCCGCGGCCGTGGATGCGGCGCGACTGATGCGCGCGCAGGGTCGCGGCAGCCAGACCCTTCAATCGGCGTCGCAGCCCGAGGTGCGGCAATGACCCCGCCGAAAGCGACGGAGGCAGCGCCGTCGAAGCCAGCGGAGGTCCAGGCCGGCGACGCCACGCCACAGCCATCGTTCCGAAAAGCTGAACCATCGCGTCAGCAGTCCGTTCCCTATGGCATCGTCGGCGATCAAGTCGAGCAGGTGATCCGACAGGTACCGGTCGATGAGCCGCCGCCGCTGCCGCCCAACGCGGAGCTGGGGGTCATCGGGCGGAGTGTGCCGCGTTTCGACGCGGTGCAGAAAGTCACGGGCAAGGCCGTATACACCGCAGACGTGCGGCTCTCCGGAATGTTGTTCGGCCGCCGCGTGGTCAGCACGGTTCCACATGCCCGCGTGGTGACGATCGACACATCAGCGGCGGAACGCCACCCCGGCGTGCGCGCGGTGTACGTCCTCGATCGCCAGCTCCAGACCGCACAGCTGCGAGACCAGAACACGACCGGTCCGATCCGCCACCCTGTCGTTCGCTATCTCGGCCAGCCACTGGCCGGGATTGCCGCCGATTCGCAGCGCCTGGCCGACGAGGCGGCGCTGCTGGTCAAGGTCACATACGAACCGCTGCCGCACGTCACCGAGCTGGAGGCGGCACTCGAGGACAGCGCACCGGCGGTGTTTCCCGGCCCCACCGAACAGGCGGCGACGGCAGGCGGCGGCGGGGCGGCTCCCGGTCTGCCGCAGCACGGCAATGTCCGCGGCCCGGATACCGGCAAGATGTTCGGACTGCCACGGGGAGACGCCGCGCAGGCGATCGCCGGCGCCGACATCGTCATCGATGCGACCTATCGGACGCAGGTGCAGACCCATGTGCCGATGGAAACGCATGGCCTGGTTGCCGACTGGCGACAGGACGGCCTCACCATCTACGCCTCGACCCAGTTCACCGCCAGTGTCCGCGACGAGGCAGCGGAGATGTTCGGCCTGCCCAGAAGCCGCGTCCGCGTGATCAGCGACTTCACCGGCGGCGGTTTCGGCGCGAAGTATGGCATCGGCAACTACGGGCTGATTGCGATCAACCTGTCGCGCGCGGCGGGCGCTCCGGTGCGGATGATGCTGGACCGGCGCGAGGAGCACGTCTCCGCCGGCAATCGGCCGAGCAGCCTCCAGCAGCTGACCATCGCCGCCACCCGCGAGGGGGCGCTGACCGCGATCGCCGTGAAGAGTTACGGGTCCGGCGGCGTTGCCGCCGGCGCCGGCGTCGGCTTCAGTCACGCGCTGATGTACCCGTGCGCGAACGTGACGAGCGAGCACTACGACGTCTTCACCAACGCCGGACCGTGCGCGGCGTTTCGTGCTCCGGGTCAGGTGCAGGGGATCTTCGGCCTCGAGCAGTCGCTCGACGAGCTAGCCGTGCGTCTGAAGATGGATCCGCTCGCGCTGCGCGACAAGATCGACGTCAGCGGCAGCGACGATTCTCGCGCCCGGCGCGCGCAACGCCGAATCGGCGCGGTGAAATTCGGCTGGACCGGGCGGCGCTCGGCGCCGGCTGACGCCGGACCGCTCAAGCGCGGCGTCGGCATGGCACAGTCGCACTGGGTGTCGGTCATCCATCCCGCGACCGCCTGCGAAGTGCGCATCAGCAGCGATGGCTCGGTCGAGGCCTTCAGCGCCGCACAGGATATCGGCACCGGCACCCGCACCATCCTGGCCCAGGTCGTGGCCGAGGAGCTCGGGCTCCCGGTCGAAGCCATCGGCGCCTTCATCGGCGACACTCGCTATCCCGAGGGGCCGCCGTCGGGCGGCAGCCGCGTCACCGGTTCACTGACGCCGGCTGCCCGCAACGCCGCGCACCACGCCGGCCGCGATCTCGCAGCGCGGCTCGCGCCGGTCATCGGGGTGGATGCCGCCGCCATCGTGTTCCGCGACGGTTGCGTCGGCGTGCCTGGAGGCCCGTCGACCTGGCTGCAGTTCAAGGAGGCGGTCAAGAAGGCCGGGATCTCCGAACTGTCTCATCGCGCCGTTCGCCGCGACGACTACGACGGCTACATGATGGCGACGCCGCACTTCGCGGTCGGCAAGCACGGCATCGGCGGCGTGCAGTTCGCCGAGGTGCTCGTCGACGTCGAAACCGGCAGCGTCAAGGTGCAGCGGATCGTGGCCGTCCACGACTGCGGGCGGCCGATCAATCCGAAGCTGACCGAGAGTCAGATTTACGGCGGCGTGATTCAAGGCCTGGGTTATGCCCTGTACGAGGAGCGCCATCTGGATGGCGGCACCGGCTTGCAGCTCAATGCCAACATCGATCAGTACAAGATGGTGGGATCGCGCGAGGTGCCGGAGATCGAGGTGCATATCCTCGAACAGCTCACCGGACAATCGTCGACCGACGCACGGGGCGTCGCGGAACCAGCAAACGTGGCCACGGCCGCCGCGGTGGCCAACGCCTTCTACCACGCCACTGGAAGACGAATCCGGACGCTGCCCATGACGCCGGCGAACGTGCTCGACGCCCTGCGCGCCTGAGCCCGGCCACCAAGCACGCGAGCGAGGACACATGCAGACTTTCGAGTGGGTGGATGCGACGTCGGTCGAACAGGCGGCGGCGCTCCTCGCCGAAGACCGCCCGGGACGGTCGGTTGTCGCCAAGGCCGGCGGCATCGATCTCATCGACCTGATGAAGGAAGGCATCGTGCGGCCGGCGCGGGTGGTGAATCTCAGGTCGATACCGGGCCTGTCCGGGATTGGGTCCGGCGGCGACGGAGCGTTCACGATCGGCGCGCTGGTCACGCTGGCGCAGATCGAGCAGTCTCTGGAGATACGGCAACGTCTGCCGGCGCTGGCGCAGGCGGCGCAACATGCGGCGACACCCCAGGTGCGCAACGCCGCGACCATCGGCGGTAACCTGCTGCAGCGCCCCCGTTGCTGGTATTTTCGGAATGCGCTGTTCCACCAGGATGGCCACGATCCGGCCGCGGCGGCCATCGGCGGCCAGAATCAGTATCACGCGATCTTCGACAACGCGACGTCGGCGATGGTGCACGCGTCGACGCCGGCGACAGCGCTCCTGGCCTACGATGCCGAGGTCGAGCTCGCGGCGACGCGGGGCGGAACGCGCAGAGTGGCGCTGAAGGACTTCCTGCTGCCGCCCGACGCGCGCCGGGATCGCGACGCCGCGATCCGCGCCGGCGAGATTCTCGTGCGCGTCCACGTCCCGGCCCTCGCCGGGACCATTCGCACCGCCTATCACAAGCAGACCGAACGCGAGAGCTACGACTGGCCGATTTGCGACGTGGCGGTGGTGCTCCAGATGGACGGTGAGATCGTCAAGGGTGCGCGGGTCGCGCTCGGCTGGATCGCGCCAACCCCGCGCCGGGCTGGCACCTGCGAGCGCGCGCTGATCGGCCGTCCGCTCACCGAAGCAACCGCGCGTGAAGCAGCGGCCGCGGCGGTCGCCGGGGCCACGCCATTGCCGCAGAACGGCTACAAAGTGCCCGTGCTGGAAACGGTCGTGCGTAGAACCATTCTCGCGGCGAGTGCAGCATGACAACCCCAGACCTCGAGGCGGTTGGCGCGCCGCCGATCGTCTGCCGGGCGATCCGCTCGAAAGGCGCCGGCGTGGTGTACGGCAGCCGCGTCGAGTTCGAGAACGGTTTCTATTCGAGCGCGGTGTTCTGGTGCCTGGCCACCGCTGAACCGGTCGGCCCCGACGATGGCCTGGTTCATCCGCACGCGTGCACGTCCGGCCGCTCCTGTTTCACCGCCTGACTCGCTCGAGACGAATGCGTGAGTCCACATCAGGCGCAAACGCGCAGTTTTGGTGCGGTTTTCGACTTGTGTGTAGTGTCCGCTTCAGGCGGACCCACGGGAAAGTCCGGCTGAAGCCGGACACTCAAGGAGCCGGTCCGGCGGGCCGCTCGGGCAAAAAACCTCGCGCTGAAGCGGATGCCTTCCTACTTCTTCTTGGCGTCGTCCATCCGCGCCTTGACGAACCCCTCCACGATCCCGCGCATCATGCCGGCGCAGTTCTTGTACGACGCGGGCGATCCGGCCTCGAGCTCGAAGTAATCAGCGCCACTCTTCGGGTGCGCGAGCACCTTTGACCACGGGCTGTCCCATTTGTAACCTCGCGTGAGCTCGGCGAATCTCGCTCCCGTCAGCATCGCGCCAGGGGCCACGCGGAAACGAAGGAAGTAGCGATTGTCGGGTGGAATGACAGAGCGTTTCATTTCATCTCCGAGGCGTTGACCAATCGATCACCCGCGAGGCGGCGAGTTCGTTGATCGCGTCTTGCGCGCGACAGATCGCCGAGCGAGCCAGCAAACTGCTGATGCGGTTTCAGCTGGTGAAAATGCGGCTGCCTCCGACGGAGTTGGACCTCATTTGAACCGCCCACCGTCACCAGACTCGACGCGCACAGCCGCCGCGCGGTGCCGGGTCGCGTCCGGCTCGAACGTGACTTTGGCGCCCAGGTGAAGCGACCCGAATGCCGCGGTGATCAGCGTTCCGCTTCGAAAGGAGTAGTCCATCCCATCCTCGCCCGTGATTGTCCCCAACTGCTGGTCGTCAATCAGCCGTGTGATCCGTCCGGTCATCGACTCTCTGCTCCTCGGCCGCTCCGCTGTCACCGAGGCGTGATGCGGCCGCATGGTTCCTGGTTCGCCGGCGTCCGATGCGCCATGAGCATCTATGGTCTCACGGACCCGCCGCCTCGGAGAACGGCCAGCCTGCCCTTGGGCACGCCGTTCAGGATCCTGGCGACCAGCTCGGACATATAGGCTTGCGATCCGCCGGGACTCGGTCCCATCCGGACGACGACCACCTCGCGCGACGGAATGATCATCGTGTACTGCCCCATGTGCCCCGACGACATGTAGGCGTCCTCGGGCACACCCTTCCAGGCGCCGCCGCGATTGAGCCAGAACAGGCCGCCGTAGCCGCGACTCTTGTCGGCCGGCGCCGGCGTCGAAATGAACCGGACCCACCCTTCCGGCAAAATGCGCCTGCCCTGCCAGACGCCGTCCTGCAGATGAAGCAGGCCGAAGCGCGCCCAGTCCCGCGCCGACAGATAGTCGAAGCCGGTCATGATGAAGTTGCCCCACGCGTCGGTTTCCAGGGTGACGTGCCGCGCGCCGATCGGATCGAAGAGCTCGCGCTGCGGAAACGTCAGGTACGACCCGCCATCTGCCTCGACCGTGTCGCGGACGATCTTGCCCACCGTCAACGGATCGCTGTTCCGATAGCGCCACTGCGTATTGGGCGGAATCTCCTGTGGATTGTTCACGGAGTGCTCGAACACGTTCACGCCGTCGAAATAGACGCGCATGTGCTTGTTCGCGCGCGTATACGACTCGGGTCCGGCGAGGCCGAGATTCGCGAAGTCCAGTCCGCTGCTCATGTGCAGCAGGTCGCGCATCCGAATCTGTCCGCGGGGATCGTTGGGGACGCGCCATTGCTTGACCGGCGCATAGTCGTCCACGTTCAGGCGGCCCTGACCGACGAGGATGCCGAAGAGAGCGGCGGTGATGCTCTTGCCTTCCGACCAGCTGATCTGGGGAGTGTCCTTGGTCCAGCCCGGCGCGTAGCGCTCGCCGATGATCCGGCCATGGTAGATGGCAACGATCGCGCGCGTATTGTGGCGCGTCTGCGCCATGCCCCAGTCGAGCGCGGCCTGCACCGCCGCCGTGTCGACACCGGCTGGCAGGGGCGAGGTCGCGCCCATGTCGCCGGTCGGCCACTGCTGGGTGGCGGCGTCGGGCAGCGTGCGCGGCACCCGCGTCGGTGTGAAATGGAGTGCGGTTTCACCCCGCGGCATGATCGAGCAGCCCTGGTCGCCGTTGAACCTGGCCGTGCGCGGTGGCTGTCCCGGGCTCGACACCGTGACCGTGTGCTGCTCCCGATTGACGGTGAAGGTGAAGCGCGGATCCCAGCTGAAGTCCTTGAACGGCGCGATGTCCTGCGCCACGATTTCTTCCGGCGTCCGCGGATAAACCGCGCCCACCACCCACAAGCCCGAGCAGATATGATGCGCGCCGATGGCCGCGCGAGACTCGAGGCTGTAGCCGGGATCGTCGAGCGCCGTATTCTGCGCGGCTCGCCCCTGGGCGAGGAGCCCGCCGGCAGCAATCAGTCCGATCGCGAGAGTCGTGGCAATCCAAGGTCGCATCATTCGTGGCCTCCCACCGTCCTGGAGCGCACTGCAACGCCATTTCGAACCAGATGGCGTCTGGCCGATTGTGCCATCCGTTCACCGATCGCGATCCGGACTTCTACCGCGACCCCGCCGCGAACGTATCGCAACTCTTGATATCCCCTGACGAAAAGCCGGCTTTGAACCAGCGCTGACGCTGCGCCGCCGATCCGTGGGTGAACGAGTCGGGCACCACGTAGCCGCGCGCCTGCTTCTGCAGCGTGTCGTCGCCAACCGACGAGGCCGCGTTGAGCGCCGCATCGACGTCGCTCTGGTTGATCCAGTTCAGCTGGGCCTGGGAGCGATTGCCCCACACGCCCGCAAAGCAGTCCGCCTGCAGCTCGAGCCGCACCGAGAGTCCGCCAGCGCCTTCCATCGATGCGCCGCGCTGGCGCTCCGCATCGACTCGACGCATCACCCCGAGCAGGTTCTGCACGTGGTGGCCGACCTCGTGCGCGATGACATACGCCCGCGCAAAGTCGCCGGCGGCATGAAAGCGGGTCTCCATTTCGCGGAAGAAGGTCAGATCGAGATAGACCAGCTGATCCCCCGGACAATAGAACGGCCCCATCGCTTCCGACGCCGCCCCGCACGCGGGTACTCACCCTGCCGTTGAACAGGTCGAGCTTGGGTCGTACGTAGCGCTGGTTGCTGGCCTGGAAGTACTCGCTCCAGACATCCTCGGTGCTACCCAGGATGACTCGCACGAAACGGTGCTGTTCGTCGGTTTCAGTGGAGGGTCTGGCTTCGTCTCCGGCCGGCCCCTGCTGGGTGGGCGCGCCGGTGTCCCCGCCACTCAGAAGGGAAAGGATTTGGAGTGGGTTCTTGCCCAGCAGCAGGCTGACGACCACGATCAGGATGAGGCCGCCGGCGCCGATGTGGAAGCCTCCGAACTGCATCCCTCCTCCGCCGCCGAACCCGCCGCCGCCCTGGTCTTCGACAACGTTGTCGCTTTCGCGCCCTTTTTCCCAGTCCATCGCTCGCCTCCTGACCGTCCCGCGTTCAACAACCTACCTGTCGCGACGCCGCGGTGCAAGCACGTTGAAGCGGCCGTGGGCGTAGAATCCTCGGGCCGGGCGTGGATTGCTTCTCGAAGGGAGATCTGTGTGAGGAAACATCTTGCTGGAGTGGCCGTCGCCGCTGCCTGCGGTCTTGCAGCCGGCGGCACGCAGTCGAACCCCAGCCGCGTGGACGCACACGTGGCCGCGGCCAGGGCTGCCGCCGGGACGGACTTCACCGGCGTCTTCAATCGCATCTGCACCGAAGCCGTTCCGCCATCCCCACCGCCCGCTCCGCGGCCGGCGGCTGCCCCTCGTCCGCCCGGCCCGCCGCCGCGCGCCGCGTGGCACGCCGATCCGGTCAAGGTGTTCGACAATCTGTACTTTCTCGGTCAATCCGAGTACTCGGTCTGGGCGGTGACGACTTCGGCGGGCATCATCCTGATCGACTCCATCTTCGACTATTCGGTTGACGATGAAGTGGCGGGCGGGCTGAGGACCCTCGGATTGGATCCGGCGACGATCAAGTACGTGGTGATCAGCCATGGACATTCCGATCACTCGGGTGGAGCCAAGTACCTGCAGGACACCTTCAACGCCCACGTGATTCTCAGCGCCGCCGACTGGGATCTGCTCGACAAGTCCACGCAAACCCGGCCCCGGCGCGACATGGTTGCCACCGATGGCGAGAAGCTCACGCTCGGCGACACGACGTTGACGCTCTACCAGACGCCCGGCCACACTCTGGGCACGCTCTCCACCCTGATCCCTGTTTCGGATCACGGCACGCCGCACGTCGCCGCGCATTGGGGCGGCACGGCGTTCAACTGGACGGCCAATCGCGCGGCCTACATCACGCCCGACCACCCGGACCGCTTCTGGTTCGAGACCTACAGCGCGTCCGCCCGCCGCTTCAAGGCGATCGCGGCCAAGGCCGGCGCCGATGTGTTGATCTCGAACCACCTGATCTTCGACGGATCCAAGACCAAGCTGCCCGCGGTCTTGAATCGCAAGCCGGGCGCTCCGAATCCCTACGTGATTGGGAGCGCCGCGGTACAGCGCTACCTCACGGTGGTCGACGAATGCGCACAGGCCGGTCTCGCGCGTCTGCCGTAACCCGGCATCGCGTCGAGCGTCACGCCCGGGCCGCCAGCGCGCTCAAGACTCGCCGTCGGCTTTCTCCGCTTGCAGTTCCTTTCGCAGGTAGAGCAGCCGATGCCGATAGCCGGCGGCGTCGCCGTAGTCGACAAAACGGCGATAGTGCAGGTGGGGCGCCGGGGCCCGCGTTGCGTGCCGAATCGGGCACCAGTATTGTTCGGTCCGGCCGGCGACCTCGCGCACGTAAGCGAAGACGCCATTGGCATAACCACAGAAGACGCAGTTGGCCTTCTCGATGCCGTTGAGATAGGCGAGGTGATCGCGGTCGATCACGATGTAGGCGGAGCGGCGCACCGGGGCAATCCGGTAGACCCGGAAGCAGATCGCCTGATACAGCGTGACCCAGGCGTCGAGCAGCGCAATCGGAACGATCAGCGAGCCGATGATGGGCGTGGTCAGCAGGTTCGGAATGCTGCTTTCCCGCAGGAACCTCGGAATAGTGTGCCGGAGCCGGCGATGCGCCTGATGGACATCGCGCTCGAACCGAACCCGACCGGCCTCGATGCGATACTGCCATCGCTCCCGGGCGGCAGCGAACTCGGTCCCGAGCTCGCGCTCCAGCCTGGCAATATGTTCGAGAAGTTCGTCGATGCGCGATGGCATGCATGCTCCCACGGTCACGAACAGATGGCGACAACAGCGGCGCAGTATGACAGGAATGACGCGCGAGGTCGTGATAGGGACCACGGACATCGAAACAGCGCACGTCGATCCTGACGGCCCAGCCAGCTCGTCGTAGTAAACCTCGGGGCCGGAATAGCAGATCGCGTCGTTCTCGATGTGCTGGCGATCAGTCGTGTAGAATCACGTCTGCAGGAGGCAGCCATGAAGATCGCAGCCCTCGGATTGACCACGGTTCTGATTCTGGCGTCTGGATACCTCGGACCGGCCAAGGCGGATTCGACGGCACCGCTGCTGGTGCCCGGCTACCAGGCCGCGCGCGATTTGCCGGGAGCACGCGAGCTGCCCGACCCGAAGACCGACTACAAAGTGGTGTTCGCCGACGGACAGGACGCGAAGAACCCCGGCGACATCAACCCGATGCTGCCGACCATCGCGACCTACGTGAACACGCTGGGCAAGTACAGCGTGCCCGCCGAGCATCGCCACATCGTGATCATGTTCCACCAGCGTTCGCCGGACATCGACATCGTCATGAGCAACGATGCCTACAAGGAGCGCTATCACCGGGACAACCCCAACATCGCCATCATCCACGCGCTCAAGCAGGCCGGCGTCGACATCCGTGTCTGCGGCCAGGGACTGATCGGCAGGAAGATCGACCCGAAACAGGTCAACCCCGACGTGCAGATCGATCTCTGGGCCATGACGACGCTGGTCAATCTGCAGCTGAAGGGGTACGTGCGCGTCGGCTGAATCAGGCCGGACCCACCACTCAACGAGGAGGATTCCGTGAGCGTCAGCGTCAGGATCGCCCCATTGGTTGCCGCATTGTCATTGACGGCCGCACCGCTGCTCGCCGCCGACGGCCTGCTCATCGTCCAGAAGCACACGTCGGGCGGGACGACCAACACCAACCAGATCCAGATCGAGAAGACACGCATGCGCGCCGAGACCGGCGGGGGCGATCGCTCGCAGGTGGTCGTGTTCGACTCGACCGCCCAGGTGGTCCGGATGATCAACCCGACCAGGAAGACCTATACCGAATTGACCAAGGCCGACATCGACCGGCTCAGCGCCCAGATGGCTGGCGCGAGAGCGCAGATGCAGGATCAGATGAAGAACATGCCGCCCGAACAGCGCGCGCGGATCGAGGCGATGATGAAGGGGCGCGGCATGGCCGGCCCGGGCGGGGCGGCGATGAAAACCGAATATCGCAAGACCGGCAGCGATCGGGTTGGCAAATGGGCCTGCGACAAATACGAAGGCTACCGCGGCGATCAGAAAGTGTCGGAGCTGTGCACCGTCAATCCGTCGGTGCTCGGCGTGACCCCGGCTGATTTCGAGATTGCCAGACAGGCGGCCAAGTTCTTCGAGCAGTTGGCGCCGCAGAACACCGACCAGATGTTTTCGGTCGGCGGGGCCGAGCAGGGCTTCAGCGGCATTCCGGTCCGCAGCGTGGTGTCGGTCGGCCAGACTCAGATCACCACCGAGGTCACCGACGTCTCCCGCAAGGCGTTTTCCGACGACAGCTACGCGGTGCCGGCAGGGTTCACCAAGCAGGAGTTTCCCGGCGGACGCCGCGGGCGCCAGTAGTCACCGCCCGCTCGAGCGTCTTTCGAATTCGTCGGGTGCGTCGAGCCGATCGAATCGCGAGGACTGATCCATGGCCCGCCATCAGCAAGACGACGTCGCCGTCACACCCGATCCGGCCGACCTTCGCGAGCGCTGCTGCGTCGCGCCCAGCCCCGAGCTGCGCGATCGCATCGTGAAGCAGCTGCGCGAGCTGAGCGAAACGCGGGACATGAATTTCGGCGGCCGGATTGTCATCCAGCCGCAGAAACGCGCCGGCTTCAACGATGGCCTGATCGTGCCGGGATCCGAGTACCCGCTCGGCACGCCGCTGCGTGCGGTCCGCTCCGCGGCAGCCTCGCGCGCGCCGCTGCGTGGAACCGTGCGTGCCATCGTCGTGCTGGTGGAATTCCCCGATGCGCCGATGACCGCGACGCCGGCGCATTTCCGCGATCTGTTCTTCTCCACCGGCAAGATCCCGACCGGCAGCGTGCGCGAGTACTACACCGAGGTGACGCACGGACTGCTGACGCTGGCCGGCGAGGTGGTGGGCCCCTATCAGCTGCCGCACACCCTCAAGGAATATGCCGGCGGCAAGTCGGGCACCGACAATCCCGAGCCCAACGCCAGGACCATGGCGCGCGACGCGGCCAAGCTGGCCAACCCCGACGTGAACTTCGCGCCGTATGACAACGACGGCAACGGCTTCGTCGACGCCTTCATCGTCGTCCACGCCGGCGCCGGCGCCGAGGAGACCGGCAACCAGAACCAGATCTGGTCCCACAAATGGGTGTTCGCCGGCGGCGCGCTCGACGCCGACGGCACCAAGATCTACGGCTATCTGACCATTCCCGAGAACTGCAAGATCGGCGTATGCGCCCACGAGCTCGGCCACCTGCTGTTTGGCTGGCCGGATCTCTACGACACCGATGGATCGAGCGAAGGGCTCGGCAACTGGTGCCTGATGGGCGGCGGCAGCTGGAATGGCAACGGCGACATCCCGGCGCATCCCTCGGCCTGGTGCAAGGTCAACCAAGGCTGGGTGTCGGTCGTCAACAGAACGAGCAACGGCAAGGTGACAGTCAAGGACGTGAAGAGCGGGCGCAAGGTGCTTCGCCTGTGGAAGAACGGTAGCGGTGGCAAGGAGTACTTTCTGGTCGAGAACCGGCAGCGCACACTCTACGATCACACGCTGCCTGGCGATGGCCTGCTGGTCTACCACGTCGACGAGACCATCGACAGCAACGACAACGAGAACCATCCGTTCATCAAGCTGCTGGAGGCCGACGGCCGCAACCAGCTGCACGATGGCGCCAACCGCGGCGATGCCGGCGATCCCTATCCGGGCAGTTCGAACAACCTCGCGCTGACGACCACCACGAAACCGAACACGCGCTCGTACGGGAAACTCGATACCTGTGTCACGATCAAGGGCATCGGGGCCAGCGCGGCGAGCATACAGGCCACCTTCGGCGTCAAATGCGCCGCTGGAGCCACACCACAGCCGGCCAGGAAACCGAAAACGCGAACGGTGCGAACACTGCGGCGCCGGGCTGGAACCAAGAAGTAGCCACCGCGTCGCGAAAGCGGGTGCCGCGTGCAGATTGCCGAAAACTGGTCGCGGATCCGGGGCCGCGTGGAGGCGTGGCAGCCGCCGCGCAACGCCGGAGAGTCCGGCGTGTTGACGATCGCGGTTGCCGATGTCGAGGACGTGGCGTCGCCAGACGGGTCGGAGCATCATCGTAATCTGCTGACCGATGCGGCCGGCAAGACCGTGGACGTGGTCGTTCCCGCCAGTGCGGCACAGCACATCGCGGCGCGCAAGGGATCGACCGCCGTCGTCCGGGTGCGACGGGGCCCATCCACCGAGCGGGTGTTTGCGCACCCCGACCACATCACCGTCACACCATGACCGTCTCCGCGCTCGCTCTCGCCGGCCTCCTGCTCGGTCAAGCCGCAACGCCGGCGCCGGCGGCCACCAACGCGGAATTGCTGGAGTCGGTGAAGCTGGGACAGCCGACCAGGGTGGCGCAGCTCCTTGCCGGGGGCGGCAACGTGAATGCGACCGATCGGCGCGGCTTCACGCCGCTGATGTGGGCCTGCGCCGCTGGCAATCTTCAGACCGTGCGCGAGCTGATCGATAGCGGCGCGGCGGTGGATCGCCGCGCCAACGACGGTGTCACCGCACTCATGCTGGCCGCGGTCAACGGGTTCACCGAGGTGGGCCGGGTGCTCCTCAGTCGAGGCGCCGACGTCAACGCATCCCGGGCCGGCGTCAAGGCGCGACAACTGGCGGTCCAACGCGGGCATGTCGAAGTCGCCGCGTTGCTCGAGCAGGCCGAAGCGCTCGGTGTCCAATTGCTGCGGGCGGCGGCTGAGGGCAACGATACCGCGGTGCGGCAGCTGTTGTCCGAGGGGGCGCCGGTCAACATCAGCGACGAGCACGGTGCCACCACGTTGATGATCGCGGCTCGCGGCGGCGATCTCGGCATCATGCAGGCGCTCCTGTCGAGAGGCGCCGACGCGTCCGCGCGCGACGAGCAGGGGCGCGGTGTGTTCGAGTGGGCAGAGCCCTCCACGACCACCAGCAAGTACGTGATCGCGTTTCTCCTCGATCACGGTGTGTCGCGTGAGGCGCCGCGGCGAAACACGACGGTCGAGCCGCCGCAGGTCCGCGTGAGCCTGGATACGCTGGCGGCGGTGTTGTCGAGGATCGCTCCTCAATCCGCCCGGCTGCGCACGCTCCAGCGACGGGCGACCACCGCGCTGTCGCAGCTGCAGGCCCTGTCCGCCAGCTGGCCGGCTGAGTCCCCGGACGACTATCGCGACAATCTATTCGCCGAGGTACAGGCGCTGCAGCGCGCGATCAGAACCGGTGACGCCGAGACGCTGGCCGCGACCGTTCAAGCTGTGGCCGAGGATCTCGAAATCAAGCTCGAACATTGCATCCGCAGCGGCGGTAAGCTCGGAGGCTCGGTCGCCGTCCGGGTGCGCACTCTCCAGGGCGGCGACGAGGTCCGGAACTGGCAGGTTTTCTACATGCCGCGCGTCTTCGAAGCGGCCGCCAACGCCAGCCCCGATCTCTTTCCCCAGTTGAGCAGCCCGACCGAAGAGACGCTGGTTCCGGGTCGCTACGTCATGTGGGTGCGCGATCCGACCTCGGCGCGCGTGGGTGAGCGAACGAGCGTCAAAGTCGGTGAGGGCAAGAAGGAACTGACCCTCGATCTCCCGGTGCCTGCCGCCGCGCCGCGATGATCGGCGGAACTCGTTGGTCCGGGCGCCAGCGACGTCTGACCCTCACCATCGCCGCAGTGATGGCGGCCGCCATCGCGGCGGTGCTGCTGCCACCGCCGGCGGCGCTCGCCGATGGCGGTAGCGGACGCACGTTCGCGGCGCTCGCGTCCGCGGCCATCGTCGCGCTCTCGATCCTGCCGTTCGTGGTCTGGCGTGGAGAGACGCGACCGAAGATGTGGCTGGTCGCCGCCGCCGCCACACTTGCCCTCGGTATCGCGGCTTACGTTCTGGCCGACGCCGGTCAGCGCAGCTGCACCGCGCGCTACGCGGGCCGGCCGATCGTCATCGGTACCCAGATGACGCCGCTCGGCGCCACCTACAAGCTGCAGAACCCGGAGCTGTCGAACGACGAGCTGGTGTTCGACGCGGCCGGGATCACGGCCCGCATCTGGACCGCGGCGTCCATTGGCCGCTGCCGCACGTTGATCGGCACGACCTATTTCATATGGTTGCCGTTCCTGGTCGTCTGCCTGCTGGCTTCGGCCCAGGCGATTCCGGCGACCGTGCTGTCTCCGGTTCGCTGGGATGCGCCGAAGCGTCCGGCAATTGCGGACCAGCCGACGCGGTACGACGTGTTCCTGAGCTACCGCCACGACGGCGCCGACATGACGTTCGCCCGCCAGCTCCTGGACACGCTCGAGGCCGCCGGATATCGCGTGGCGATCGACGAGCGCGACTTCCCCGCCAACGCGAGCTTCCTGCAGGAGATGGAACGCTGCGTGCGCCAGAGCCGCTTCACGGTGGCGGTGATTTCGTCGCGCTATCTCAGCAGCGACAACTGTCAGGAAGAGGCGATCATCTGCAAGGTGCTGGACATGGACGACCGGACCCGCCGTCTGATTCCGCTCATCATCGAGCCTGTCACCATGCCGGTGTGGCTGTACGGCATCGTCGGGATCGACTGTACGAAGGTCGATCCGCTGGTCGATCCATTCGATCGGCTCAAGGCCACGCTGGGCGAACCGGCACGCTGGCTCGAGGAGCCTCGGGGAGCTGACACGTGAGGATCGAGATTTCGGCAGCGCCCGACGGCTTCGCGGTCATCCGCAATCTGTTCGCGTTGTATGCGCACGACATGTCGGAGTTCGTCGGCCTCGATGTGAACGATGACGGTCAGTTCGCGATGCCGGCGAGCCTGGTCAGCTATTGGCACGGGCCCGACGCCGCGCGCCGCTATCCGTTCCTGGTTCGCGCCGACGGGAAGCTGGCCGGATTTGCCCTGGTCAAGCAGATCGCCGTCGAGCCAGTGACCTACGACATGGGCGAATTCTTCGTGCTGCGCAAGTATCGCCGGTCTGGCGTCGGACGCGCCCTGGCCTCGTCGCTGTTCGATCGTTTCCAGGCTGCGTGGGAGGTGCGCGAGCTTCCGTTGAATACCGTCGCCCAACGGTTCTGGCGCCGCATCATCGCCGACTACACGGGCGATGCGTTCAGTGACCAACAGGAGTTCTTCGCCTCCCACGGCCGCGAGTTCGTCGTCCAGCGGTTTCACGCTCGAGGCGACGCGGGCTGAAGACGCCGTTCGCCTCCTGCACGCGCACATGAAGCCCGCCGCAACTATCTTCGCGCGCCGACCGCCGTCGCGAGCCGGACCCGCGGGTCGACTTCGGTATAATCGTCGCCAGCTCGCATGCCTGTTGTGAGCCGCCGCACGCCAGCATGCCCAGGATCTTCATCAACTATCGCCGGGACGACAGCGCCGGCTACGCCGGACGCATCCATGAAACATTGGCGTCGGTCTTCGGCACGGAATCGGTTTTCATCGACGTCGACGACATCAAGCCCGGCGTCGACTACGTCTCCACGATCGAGGACAGCATTGCCGGCTGCGATGTCATGCTCGTCCTGATCGGCAAGCGCTGGCTCGATTCGCGCGACAGCGCTGGCAAGCGCCGCATCGACGACCCGACCGATTTCGTCCGCATCGAAATCGAGCGAGGACTGGCGCGGAACATCCGCACCATACCGGTGGTGATCGACAACGCGTCGATGCCGGCGCATGCGGACCTGCCGTCCGACATCGGCCGTCTGGCCACCCTCGAGGCGATCGCCCTCAGCGACAGCCGCTGGCAATACGACATCGGCCAGCTGGTGAACGTCATCGGCGGTCGAATCGATCCGCCACGGCAGCAGCGCCGCCGATCAATCCGGATGGTGATTGGTGGCGCCGCACTCCTGGCAGCCGCCGCGCTGGGTGGAGTGTGGCTGGCAAGGCCGTCACCAGACGTGTCGGGCCGATGGGTCGCCGACGTTCCTTATGACTCGGGCGTCGACCACTCGGAGGTGTTCGTGCTTCGACTCAACGAAGGCACGTTGTCGGGAACCGCTTCGTATCTGGGCGTCGCGCGAAGCCTCGTTCAAGGCGAGGTGAAAGGCTCCCGGGTGTCCTTTTCCACCCGCAGCGAAGAGGTTGCCGGCAGCGAGTCCCGGCAGGCTGAACACAAGTACAGCGGCGCATTCAAGGACGACGAGCTCCGCCTCTCGCTGCAGACCGACGGCGGCTTTTCGCCTCACGTCCCGGTCGACTTCGTCGCGAGGCGCACTGCGCGCTGAAGCGTTCGCGCGGCGATCGAACCTTCGAGCACCACCATGAAACAGGACTTGCACGACACCGTTTCCCTGCTCGCCCGCACGCCCGCCGTTCTCGAGGCGCTGCTCCGCGACCTGCCCGACCGATGGACACTGCGAAACGAAGGCGGGAGCAGCTGGAGCGCCAGCGACGTCGTCGCGCATCTGATTCACGCCGAGCACACCGACTGGATCCCGCGCGCCCGGATGATTCTCGAGTTGGGTGAGACCCGCACGTTCGAGCCGTTCAATCGCGGCGGCCACGTCGAAGAGAGCCATGGCCTGTCCCTGCAACAGCGCCTCGACGTTTTCGCGCGGTCGCGCGCGGCGAGTCTCGATCAGTTGCGTGGCTTGAATCTGACACCAGCCGATCTCGATCGGCAAGGCCGCCACCCTTCTGTCGGCACCGTGACGCTGGCAGCGCTGCTGGCGACCTGGGTCGTGCACGATTTGACGCATCTGCACCAAATCTCGAGAATCATGGCGCATCAATATCGCGAGGCCGTCGGTCCGTGGAGCGCATACCTCGGAGTGCTCCAATGCGCCGGGCACAGCGCCTCTTCGTGATGCGTCATGTTCGAGGCAATGATCGGTAAGGCCACCGAAAAAACTGAGTAGGCGGTTTGTTCTGGTTGGAGCAGGTTGACATTCGGTCGCGGCCTGAACCATCTTGCCAAGTTCCCGCGCCGGCCCGCATACTCTGGTTCGGGAATTCCACCCTGTGTAGCGGATTCGGGAGGAGCGTTCGATGAGTATCGACCTGACTACGCTGTTGCATGACTTCGACCGCGGCCGGCTCTCGCGCCGGCAGTTGCTGAAGGCGCTGGGCATCGCCATGGCCGTTCAGCCCGCCGCCGCGTTCGCGCAAGGCCAATGTGGCGGCGCGCGCGCCGGGACGCCGGGGTGCGATCCTACTCCTGCCAAACTTCCGTTCGAGCCGACGGGCTGGAAGACGGTCGTGCTGGATCATCTGTCCTGCCACGTCGCCGACTATCCAAAAGAGGCGGCCTACTACTCCGCGCTCATGAACTGGAATATCAGGAGCGACGACGGCAAGCAGGCCGTGCTGGATATCGGTGACTGGGGCGGCCTCGTCCTGCGCGGTGGCTATCAGGCGCCGCCGGCGCCCCCGGCGAGCGACGCGCCACCGGCGGGTGGTCGCGGTGGCGGCCCCCGCCCGCCGCGCCTCGCCGTCTTCGACAACTTCTGCTGGGGTATCGAACCGTGGGACGCGCAGCATGTGGAGGCGGACCTGAAAAAGCGCGGGCTCACACCGATGGCCGACAACGATGGCAAAGACTTTCAGAGCTTCCGCGTGAAGGATCCCGACGGCTTCGACCTGCAGATCAGCAACGGCACCCGCAAGAACCGGCGCCAGGGACCGGCCAGCGGCAAGACGTCTGCCCCGGCGCCTTTCGAACACACCAACTGGAAGACCGTGTGGCTCGATCACATCTCGTTCGAGGTGTCGAACTACAAGGAAACCGTGGCGTTCTACACCGCGCTCCTCGGCTGGAAGCCGGGAACCGACGAGGGCAGCCAGAGTCAATGTGAAATCGGCGACATTGGCGGCATCATCATCCGTCGCGGCGGCGGCGGCCGGGGTGCCGCGCCGACGACGCCGGCGGCTCGTCGAGCAGGGATGGGACACATCTCATTCGGCATCACCCCGTTCGATCCCGATCAGGTCAAGGCCGAGCTCGAGAAGCGCGGCCTCACCGCCCGCGTCGACACCGGCGGGCGGGGCGACATCCACACGTCGAGCTACAAGAGTTACCACACGACGACGCCGAACGGATTCGATCTTCAGATCAGTGCGACCACGCGCTCGAACCGCGGTGGCTAAGGCGGATTTCGTCGCCGGTGCGCCGGCATGGAGGTCTATCGAGCATCCGCACGGCCCTCAGGCCGTCACGGATCACAGCCGCTATGAACGCGGCCGCGCGGCTACCGGTTTGGCGCGGAAGTATATGCTGCCCATCGGACAACTTCCGCCACCTCGCGCCCGTCTAACCAGCGTGCATGGAGAATCCCGTCCGCGCCGTCCGCTATGCCCTTCGTCAGTTCCGCCTCTCTCCAGTATTCACGGCCGCCGCCATCCTGACTCTGGCGCTGGGCATCGGCGGCACCACCGCGATCTTCACGCTCATCCACGCGGTGATGCTGCGCTCGCTCCCGGTGACCGATCCGGCCAGCCTGTACCGCATCGGTGACGGCGACGATTGCTGCGTTGAGGGCGGGCCTCAAGATCGCTGGGGCCTGTTTTCCTATCCGTTGTTCGAGCGCCTGAAGGCGGAAGCGCCAGAGTTCGATCAGGTCGCGGCGTTTCAGGCCGGTGGCAACCGCCTCGGCGTCCGGCGTCAAGGCGTGGACGCCGCGGCACGCCCGCTCCGCTCTGAATTCGTCACCGGGAATTACTTCACGACCCTCGGCGTCGGCGCATTCGGCGGCCGCATGCTCTCTCCCGACGACGACGTGCCGTCCGCCTCGCCGGTGGCGGTGCTCAGCTACCACGCGTGGCAGGGCGCCTACGGCGGCGATCCATCGGTGGTGGGCGCAACGTTCGTGATCGAGGGGCATCCTTTCGTGGTCATCGGCGTATCGCCGCCGGGATTCTTCGGCGAGACGCTTCGGGGCAATCCGCCCGACCTCTACATTCCTTTGCAGCAGGAGCCGCTGCTTGCGGGCGGCAGTTCCCTGCTGCGGCAGCCGGTGTCGGCATGGCTGCGTGCGATCGGCCGACTCCGCCCCGGCGCATCGGTGGAGGGCATGGCGCCGCACCTCACTGGCGTCTTGCGGCAATGGATGCAGCACGACTCCGGCTATCCCGTCAACTGGATGTCCGACGTCGTTCGCATGTTGCCCAAGCAGACCATCGCGGTGGTGCCGGCTGGCGCGGGGATCGGCATCATGAAGGAAGAGTACGGCCGCACGCTGCAAATCCTGCTGGCGGTCTGCGGCCTGGTCCTGCTCATCTCATGCGCCAACGTCGCGAACCTGCTGCTCGCCCGCGCGGTCGCCCGCCGTACCCAAACGGCGGTACGCCTCGCCGTCGGCGCCAGCCGACTTCAGATCGTCACGCACGCGCTGGTCGAAAGCGTGCTGCTCGCGGTCGCCGGCGGCGCGGCTGGCCTGCTGGTCGCCATGGGCGCGGCGCGGCTCCTGTTGGCGTTGGCGTTCACGAATGTGCAGTTCCTCCCGATCAGTACGCGTCCGTCCCTGCTGGTCCTGGCATTTGCCTTCGGCCTGGCGCTCCTCACCGGCGTGGTGTTCGGCGCGGCGCCGGCGTGGCTGGCGACGCGGACCGATCCGGTCGACGCGCTGCGCGGTTCCGGCCGCAGCACCAGCGATCATTCCTCATTCGCGCGAACGGCCCTCCTCATCGTGCAGGCGACGCTGTCGGTCGTGCTCGTGGCCGGAGCGACGATGCTGGGTCGCAGCCTGAGCAAGATTGAACAACAGGACTTCGGCTATCAGATCCAGGGCCGGGTGGTCGTCTCGTTGAATCGGCCGCCCGCCACCTATACTCAGCCCAAGCTCGCGGCGATCTACAGAGAGATCGAGGATCGCCTGAATCGCCTGCCCGGCGTGCGGGGATCGGGGCTGGCGCTCTACAACCCGCTCACCGACAACTGGGGCGAGCTGATCATGGTGGCGGGGCATCCCCCGGCGAAGCTGGGCGAGCAGGCAGGCGCCTCGTGGGATCGGGTCAGCGCGAACTACCTGCAGAATTTCGGTGTGGCGGTCGTGCGAGGCCGCGCCTTCACCGCGGCGGACAACGAAACCACAGCGCCGGTTGCTGTCGTCAACGAAGCCTTCGTGCGGCGGTTCTTCAGAAGCGACGAAGATCCGCTCGGTCAGCATTTCGGGCTGGATGTGCCCGAGAATGTCGGCACCTTCCGCATCGTCGGCATCGTGCGCGACGCCAAGTTTGCCGGTTTCGCCCTCAGCAAGCCGGCCCGTCCGATGTTCTACGTGCCGCTGGCGCAGAACGTCGACTACAAGAACGACGTGATGCAGCGTCTCGAGCTACAGTCGCATTTCATCGGCGGCATCATGCTCGTCACTGCGGCATCGCCCGGCGCGCTCGAGCCGGTCGTCACCAAGACGCTGGCCGAGGTCGATCCGAACCTGACGATCAACAGCGTGCGGACGATGCAGCAGCAGGTCGATCTGTCATTCAACCAGGAACGCGCGCTGGCGAGCCTGGCCGGCCTGTTCGGCGTCGTGGCGCTGCTGCTGGCGGCGATCGGGCTCTACGGCGTCACCGCCTACAGCGTGGCGCAGCGGACCAACGAGATCGGCATCCGGATGGCGCTCGGGGCCGACCGGCGGACTGTCATCGCCCTCATCCTGCGCGGCGCCTTCACGCGCGTTGCGCTCGGGTTGGCGTTGGGCCTGCCGCTGGCGATTGGCGCGGGGCGCTTGATCGCCGCGCAACTCTACAGTGTGTCGTTCTGGGATCCGCTCGCGCTCGCGACCGCCGCGGGTGCGCTCGGCGTGTGCGCACTTTTCGCGACGCTCGTGCCGGCCGGCCGGGCAGCCTCGATTTCGCCGATGCGAGCGCTTCGAACCGACTGAGGGGATCTGAGCGTCCTCCGAGTGCGAGCACGACCATCATCCGCAGATTTCGCCGATTTCGCGGATGAAGAACACCATTGGAGACGGCCGCCGGTCGTTCCGTCCGGCGAGGTGCTACATTACGGCGCATCCGTGCCGACAACCACGCGTGACAGTGCTCAGGCTCGCCAAGGGGTGTTCATTTCGTACGCGCGCGCCGACGGCGAGGCCGCGGCCCGCCGAATTCACGCGCGGTTGCAGGCCGGTGCGCCGGATATTCCCGCGTGGCTCGACCGCTTCGAGGTGGAGGGCGGGGTCGGCTGGTGGACGCAGATCGAGCAGGAGCTCGACCGGGCCGAATTCCTGATCCTGATCATGACGCCGGCCGCGACCCGGTCCGAGAACACGCGAAGCGAATGGCGCAGCGCGCGTCAGCGCGGCGTGTGCGTCTACCCCGTCAAGGGGGCGCCAGATCGCGACCTTGCGTTCGACGACCTGCCGAACTGGATGCGCAAGGCGCATTTCTACGATCCCGATCTCGAGTGGGAAAAGCTGGTCGCGCATCTTCGCCGCGGCTGTCGTGCGACTCGCGTCCCGTTCATGGCGCCGCGCCTGTCTTCGACGTTCGTGACGCGCACACGGGAAACCGAGGAGGTACTCGAACTGCTGCTCGCGCGAGCCAGAGACGGTCGCGGCCGCATCACCGCCCTGCGCGGGCCGGGCGGCTTCGGCAAGACGACGCTCGCAACCGCGATCGCGCACGACGACCGGGTGCTCGATGCATTCGATGACGGCATTCTCTGGGTCACCCTCGGCCAGAATCCAAACCTGCTCAACGAGCTGATCAAGCTGTATGCCGCGTTGACCGGCACACGGCCCGGATTCGTCGATGTCGACGATGCCGAGCGCGAGCTGGCACTGGTCCTCGAGCGGAAGAACTGCCTGATCGTCATCGACGATGCGTGGAATGCGGCGCACCTGAGGCCGTTCACGCGCGCCGGCGACGGATGTTCGCGCCTGATCACGACTCGTTCGCTCGACGTCGCCGTTGACACCGACCGGGTCGAGATTGAAGAAATGACGGCCGCGGAGGCGGTGCAGCTACTGACCATCCGCGCGGCGGTGACCGCCGCCGATGACGAGCTGCTTCGCCCGCTGGTGGCGAGGCTGGGCGGCTGGCCTCTCCTGATCAAGCTGGCGGGCTCCGTCATGCGCCAGCGCATCGAGCGCGGCGAGACCGTGGCCAACGCGCTTGGCTACCTCGCCCGCGCGCTCGAGAAACGCGGCATCACCGCGTTTGACGCCCAGCGCGCGTCGCGGCGCGAGGACGCGGTGGCCGAGACGGTGTCGGCGAGCTTCGCGCTGCTGCCCGAAGCCTCGCAGCGGCGCTGCGCCGAGCTCGCGATCTTCCCCGATGCGGTTGCCCTTCCGATTCGGACTGCCGCCCTGCTGTGGAAGCTGGACGAGTTCGATGCGGAGGAGCTTGCCCGCACGCTTGACGATCTCGCCCTCGTCGAATTCGACCTCCGCCGTGGAACGCTGCGCATGCACGGCGTGCTTCGCGGGTTCCTCGGCGCTCTCGTGCAGGATGTCGCCTCCGCGCACGGCCGACTGGTCGATGGCTTGGGTGATCCGTACAAACTGCCGGATGCCTACGCCTGGCGCGAGCTGGCGTTCCACCTGCGAGGCGCGGGACGCGCCGATCAGCTCCGCCACCTCCTGCTCGACTTCCGATGGCTCGAAGCCAAGCTCCGGGCCACCGACATCCATGCACTGATCGCCGACTTCGAGCATGCCGTGCCCGACCGAACGGTGACCATCCTTCGCGATGCGCTGCGCCTGGCCGCGCCGAGCCTGGTCGCGGATGCCGCACAGCTGCGATCGCAGGTCATCGCTCGCCTCCAGACACGCGGCGAGCCCGACCTCGTCTCCCTGAGGGAAGCCGCGCGGTGCGCGACATCGGGCGGCTGGCTCGAATTGAGCCACCCGACGATCGATGCCCCGGGCGGCATGTTGGTGACGACACTCGTGGGCCACACGCGCGAAGTGCTCGCGCTGGCCGCCGATGCTGATTTCGGCAGGATTCTGTCCGGATCGAGCGACACGACCGTCGCTGTCTGGGATCCCCGCGACGGCCAGCGGTCGAGCGTGATGGACCAGGACACCCTTGGCGTCCGCGCCCTGGCCGTGAGCGCCGACGGCAGCCTTGCGCTCGCCGGCGGGGCGAACGGGTTGATCTACAAGTGGCAGGTGGGACAGGCCGAACCGATCAGGCGGTTCGTCCGCGACCCCAAGGGCGCGATCCGGGGCATCGCACTGTCGGCCAACGGCAAGGTGGCGGTGTCCGCCTCGCGCAGCCTGTCACTGCGGGTGTGGGACGTGGGCCGGCGAACCCTCCTCCACGAGCTCCAGGGTCACGAAGATGAAGTCACGTCCGTCGCCCTCTCGGCCGACGGCACGCGGGCAGTCTCGGGATCGGACGACGGCACGCTGCGGGTGTGGAACGTCGAAACGGGCACGCTGGAACGCACCTTGATCGGACACGAGGGCGCGGTCAACGCAGTCGCGCTGAGCGAGGACGGCCGCTGCGCGGTGTCGGGATCGGCGGATCGCACCGTGAGAGTGTGGGTGGTGGAGACCGGCGAGTGCCTTCGCACGCTGACCGGGCATGACGCCAGCGTCACGGCTGTCGCCCTGGCGTCACAGGCCTTGAAGGCGGTGTCAGGCGCTTCGGATCAAACGGTGAAGGTGTGGGATCTACGCGACGGCAGCCTGACCGCGCATCTGTGCGGTCACAGTGACACGGTGACGGCGGTGATCGTCGACCGGACGGCGAGACACGCCGCATCCGCGTCTATGGATCGCACGATCAAAATCTGGCGACTCGACGAAGCTGGCCCCGATCAGATAGTAGACAGTGATGCCGGCGCCGTTCGCTCGCTCGCGTTCAGCCACGATGGACGGCTGTGCGCTTCGGGACGCGACGACGGACGGATTGCGGTACGCGAGGTCGCATCGTGGCGGACGATTCGCGAGATCGACTCCCAATCGGGTGCCATCCGCGCGCTCGCCTTCTCGGCCGACGACAGCTGCGTCCTGTCCTCGGGCGACGATCTCGGGCATTGGCTCTGGACGATCGAAACCGGCGAGGGCGCCTGGATACCAGTGCGGCACACTGCGCCAGTCGACTGCTACGCACTCAGCACCACCACACGGTACCTGATCACCTCGTGCAGCGATCGTTTCGTGTACCTCTGGGAGGTTCCGAGCGGCGCGCTCGTCGAGCGCTGGGGCACGCGTCGTCTGTTCGACCATCTGATCGCGCCGTCACCTCGCCGCCATCCGGAGGCCGATGCGGACGAGCGGCGGGATGAGTACCTGACGGGCGAGGCCGTGTACACCGTGATCCTCGCGCGCCTCTCCGACGCTGGGACTCATGCTGTGCTCAGCGCCACGCGCCAGACGCCTGGAGGTGTGCGGCCGGCGGCAGCGGTTGAATCCGTGGAAAAGGGCGCGCGCGGCACGGCCTGCCTGCTGGTCATGAACGTCGGCACCGGCGAAGTGTGGTCGGTCGAAATCTGGCAGGACGAACCGGTCAGCGCGTTCGCCGTGGACGGTCAATCGGGCCGGCTCCTGTTCGCCCGCATGGATCACGCGCTCGAGCTGCGGACGCTCGAAGACGATCGACGACTGCATCTGCTGGGCAGGCACTCGGACAAGGTGAATGCGGTCGCGCTGTATCGCAACGGGACGCGTGCCGTGTCCGGCGGGCGCGACCGCACGGTGCGGGTGTGGGATCTCGAAGCCGGGACGCAGCTTGCCGCATTCACCGTCGACGCCGCCGTGCTCGCCGTCACCGTGTCGCCCGATCACACCCGGATCGCCGCGGGCGACGTGCGCGGTCGAACGCATGTGCTGACGCTGATTGAGCAGTGAACCGCCCGAGGCGACGGATGGTTCACCTACCAGGAGATCAGCGGCTTCGGCCAGGTCGAGAAGGGCAAAAGCACGGCGACGGCAGAATTACTCAGTTCGTAGCGCAGCCAGCGGATCCAGGCGTGAGGCGCGCCACGCCGGCAGGTAACACGCCAGCACGATCGAGGTCAGCAGGACCGCCGCAGCGATCAGAACGACCGCCGGCTCGAGAGGCGTGATCTCGGCAAGCAGACCGACCAGCAGCCGGTTGAGGCCGACTGACGCCACCGCGCCAATGGCCAGACCGATGGCTCCCAGCCGAAGGCCCCGACGCAGAACGAATCCAAGGATTGTTGAGCGGTCGGCTCCAAGCGCCATCCGCAGGCCGATTTCCTGCGTGCGCTGCAGCACCGTGAACGCGATCACCGCGTAGATGCCGAGCGCCGCCAGGAGCAATCCGAAGCCGGCGAACGCCGCCATCGCACCCGCACCCAAACGCTCGCGCCTGAGCGACAGCGAAAAATACGAGTCCATCGCCGACATGCCATAGGTCGCCAGTGCCGGATCGACGCGGGCGACCGCCCGCTTGACGTCGGGGACGAAGGCCAGCGGATCGCCCTGCGTCCGGATCATCAAGTGCACCGTCTGCGCGGCGGCAGCGGTCGCCTGTTGCGCGTAGGGCAGATACCAGGTTTCCGGCGGATCTCCCGGGTCCCGCGCATCCGCGACGTTGCCGACGACGCCGACGACGGTGAGCCACGACGTGCCCGGCCGCGCGATGCGCAGGCGCTGGCCGAGCGGGTCCTGATTGGGCCAGAACCGCTTCGCCATCTCCTCGCTCACGATCGCGACACCCGGCCGCCGCTCGTCGTCGTCCCACGTGAGGATGCGTCCGCGAACGAGGGGAATGCGCATCGCCTGAAACAACGCCGGGCTGATCAACCGATGATTGACGTTGTAGGCTTCCTCGAGCGAGCCATCGCCGCGCGCCTCGATGTTGACCGGCGCTCCCCAGTCGCCGCCGCCCAACGGGTTGACGATGGTGACGCCGACGGCCGCGATACCCGGCAGCCGCTGGATTTCGTCGAGCACCCGGTGCACGAGCCTGGTGCGAGCGGGTCCAGGCTGGTAGCTCGCGATCGGCGGTGTGAATTCCAGCGTCAGCAGCTGAGCGGGATCGAAGCCAAGGGGGCGATGCTGAAGACGCTGAAAATTCTCGAGCATCAAACCCGCACCAACCAGCAGCACGATGGCCAGCGCGATCTGCGCCACGATGAAGAGGTGGAGCAGGCGATGACCACTGGCGCCGCCGCCGCTGGTCCTGCCGCTCTCCTTCAACGTCTGGATCTCGGCGCTGCCGGCACACGCCGGAACGATGCCCGACAGCACGCCGACCAGCAGGGACAGCGCCAGGGTGAACAGCAGCACCCGGCCGTCCATGCCGGCCGCCGCCATGCCGAGCTGATCGCCGATGTTGGACGGGATCAGGATCGACAGCGACTGCGTCAACCACGACGCGAGCAGCAGCCCGGCGGCGCCGCCAGCCAGGGCGAGCAGCACGGTCTCGGTCAGCATCTGACGGAACTGGCGCCATCGATTCGCGCCGAGCGCGGCGCGAATCGCGAATTCCCTGGTGCGGCTGACCGACCGCGCCAGCACCAGGTTCGCCACGTTGACGCACGCCAGCAGGAGCAAGAACCCGACAATCGACAGCAGCGCGAGCATCGTGCTGTCCTGGTGATCGATGAGGTTCTGCCGCAGCGTCATCGACGCGATCGCGTAGCCGGCCAGCGTCTCCGGGTACCGTTCGCGGATCCGAGCGGAGACCCGATCGAGCCCCTGCTGCGCCTGCTGCGCGGTGACGCCATCGCGCAGGCGGCCGAACACCGCGAAGTCGCGCGCGCGATCGGCGGCGTCGATGGTGAACGGAATCCAGACGTCCGCCTCATAGGGAAACGTGAAGCCGGGCGGAAACACGCCGACCACTGTGAAGCTGCGATCCTCGAGTTGAATCGTGGCGCCGAGCGCCGACGAGGCGCCGCCCAGCCGCCGCTGCCACAGCGCGTAGCTCACGATGGCCACACCGCTGTCGATGCCGCGGCGCTCCTCGTCAACCGAGAAATCACGACCGACGACCGGACGTACCGACAGCGTCGGCTGCCAGCCCGCGGTGCGATAGACAACCTGCACACGTTCCGGCGACTCGCCGCCGCCCAGGGTGACGTTCTGACCGCCCAGCGCCACCAGTGACGCGAAGATCTGGCGGTCGCCCTGCAGCGCATCGACGTTCTGGCTGTGCATCCCGAACGTCCGGCGGTGACCGTCGGGCCCGCGGAACGAGTCGAGCAGTCGAAGCACGCGGTCGGGGCTGGCCAGCGGCAGAGGACGGAAAAAGACGGTGTTGACGAGGCTGAAGATGGCGGTGTTGCCGCCGATCCCCAGCGCGAGGGTCACGATCACCGGCATCGCAAACGCCGGCGAGCGCCGCAGCAGGCGCAGACCGAACCGGATGTCCTGCCACAGCATCTGGGCGTGTGCCTCCCAACCCACGAACCTGACGTCCTCTTTCAGCGCCGCCACGCTCCCCACCGCCAGGTGCGCCGCACGGCCGGCCTCGGCCGGCGTCATGCCGCGCTGCAGATGCGCGGCAACGGCGGCGTCGAAGTACTGGCGAATCTCCTCGTCGAGCTCCTGTTCGAGGTGGCGCGATCGAAAGAGCGCGGCGGCGCCGGCGAAGAACCGTTTCAGCAGCGCCGGCGCCGGCATCACGTCCCGGCGAGAATCCGCGTGATCGCCAGCGCCTGACGCTGCCAGTCCTGGGTTTCGACCTTCAGCTGACGTCGACCGGACTCGGTAATCCGGTAGTACTTGGCGCGGCGATTGTTTTCGCTCGCCCGCCACTCGCTCTTGACGAAGCCTTCGCGTTCGAGCCGTCGGAACGCGGGAAACAACGAACCCGGCAGTACCTCGAACGTGCCCTGGCTGATTTGGGTGATGCGCTGGGTCACGCCGTAGCCGTGCATCGGCTCGAGCGCGAGCACCCTGAGCAGCAGCATGTCGAGGGTGCCCGGCACGAGGGCCCCACCCCTGGACGGTGATTCGCGCTTCATCTCGATAATCGAGATGAGCCTACGATCGTTCCGTCGCAGAGTCAACCAGTGCGCGGGCGCCGATCGCACGCGTCAGCTGGAGGCGGCCAATCGCGAACTGGAGGCCTTCGCCTACTCGGTGTCCCACGACGTACGCGCGCCGGTCCGGCATGTCCAGGGCTTCCTCGCCCTGCTCCACCGGGAGGCCGGCGCGAGCCTGAATGAGGCGGGTCAGCGGCGCCTCCGCACCATCTCCGACGCAGCGGCGCGAATCAACCGGCTGATCGAAGACCTGCTCGGCTTCTCCCGGCTCGGCCAGGCGCGCCTCTCGTGTCGACACACCAGCCTCGACGACGTGGTGCGCGAGGCGATCGCCGAGCTCGGTCACGCGCATGAAGGCCGCCATATCGAATGGGCGATCGGGCCGTTGCCGACGTGTGGGGCGACCGCTCGCTGCTGCGCATCGCGGTCGTGAACCTGATTGGTAATGCGATCAAGTACACACAGCGGCGGAGCGCGGCCCGGATCGAAATCGGCGCCGATCCCTCGACCGATGGCGAGGCGATTGTGTTCGTCAAGGACAACGGCGCCGGCTTCGACATGCAATACGCGAGCAAGCTGTTCATCGTGTTCCAGCGCCTCCATACCGCCGACCATTTCGAGGGCACCGGCATCGGCCTGGCCAACGTGCAACGGATCGTGCATCGCCACGGGCCGGGTGTGGGCGACCGGCGCGGTCGATGTCGGGGCCAGGGTGCACACCGCGGTGCGGAAGGATCCGTCCGAGCCGTGATGGCGCGTGGAGGCGTCCCGTTATTTGCCGCTCGAACGCCTGCCCCACGCGCCAACCACCGTCGGCGGCAACAACACCGCCCCTGCGTTCCGGAGCGCATCGGCGAGACGCTGCTCCAGGGTCTCGAGGCCGAGCTGCTCCGGGGTGGCGATGCCGTACTTGGTGATGGCGCCGGCCAGGCTGCGCACGACGCCGGAGAGCAGCGCGGCGCCGGCTGGATCGCTGGGCTGCAGATAATCCTGCAGGCCGAAGCTGGTCACCTGCTCGAGCCCGGCCTGCTCGAGGATCGGCCTGAGCCTGGCGCCGATCGTCGGAGACGCGCCGGCGGCACGAAACGCCTGCATGACCCACTCGCCCCCCTGCCGAACCAGGCCGACCGGTGGCTCGGCGCGCATCCCGCCAATGTCGAAGTCGATCGCGATGAACTGCCCGCCGGCGACAAGGTGTTGAAGATGATGGCGAACGGCGGCGACCGGGTCGGCGAGGTGAAACAGCACGAGCCGGCCCACCACCGCGTCGAACGGTTCATCCGCCTGCCAGCGGTCAACGTCCCCCTCGACAAACGACACATGACGCTCGGCTGCGGCCTCGGCCCGCTGACGCGCAACAGTGAGCGCCGACGGGGCTCGATCGAGGCCCACGACCCTGCCCGTCGGGCCGACCAGCTCTCCCGCCAGTCGCGCCACGTGACCGAGCCCCGTCCCGAGATCGAGGACGCGCTGCCCCGGAGTGATTCCCGCGGCATTGAGAAGCAGCCGAGTCGACGCCTCGATCGCGGCCGCCTGGCGGTCCAGTCGGGCGAGCTCCGGTTGATCGCTGCCGAGCACGTAGATCTGTTCGCCGCTCGTGGCCGCTTTGTTCGTCCCTGATCCTGCTCCGTCGTTCGACACCATTCTGCGAACCTTTCCCGTCAGACTGGGCTCGTCTCCAGCGTTGACGAAACGAAAACCGCTGTCGCATGTAGGATCCGTATGGAGGCGTTCGCCCCACAGGAATCGCTGCCATGGAACTCATCTCGCTGAACACTGGACTGCCACGCGACGTGATCTGGCACGGCAGAACCGTGACGACCGGCTTTTTCAAGGCGCCGGTCGAAGGCCGGATCGCCCTGCGCACGTTGAACCTCGACGGCGATCGCCAGGCCGATCTGAGCGTGCACGGAGGCGTCCACAAGGCGGTGTACTGCTATCCGATCGAGCACTACGCCTTCTGGCGGGAGGCGCTGCCCGGGCGCGATCTTCCGATGCCGTCTTTTGGCGAGAACTTCACCACGAGCGGACTGGCGGAGGATTCGGTCCATCTGGGCGATCGTTTTTCAGTCGGCTCCGCCGAAGTCGTGGTCACGCAGCCCCGACTGCCCTGCTACAAGCTCGGCGTCAAGTTTCAGTCGGACGACATGGTGAAGCGATTTCTCGCCGCCGGCCGCACCGGCTTCTACGTCGCCGTGACGCGGGAAGGCGACGTCGCCGCCGGAGACCACATCACGATGCTGTCACGCGATGTCAACGCCATCTCGGTTGCGGACATCACCAGGCTGTACGTGGCCAAGACCTTTCGCGCCGACGATGTCGGTACCGTCCGCCGGGCACTGCAGCTCGAGAGCCTGCCCGACAGCTGGAAAGAATATTTCCGCGACCGACTGGAGTCCCGAATCGGCTAGATCCTTTCCGTTTCGGCGCAGTGCTGCCTGTTGCCATGGTGTCTTTCGTATCCGTGGTGTTGACTCGGCGCCGCTGGTTGCATTCGAAATCGCGATCATCAGCCGGCGTCGAAAGCGGCCAGCGCGACGTCACGACCCAGGCTTCGATAGCTCTCGAACTGATCCTCACCATAGAACTGATCGCCGGTCGTCTCGTGCGGAAACGATGGGTGGCTCGCCTTGTACTGCAGCACCGCCGTGCCTTCGCGGCCCGTCATCGACGCTTTGAGGTACACGAGAACGCCGTCGGGCTGTCCGGGGCCGTAGACGATTCGGCCCACCGCGTAGCGGTTGCGGCTCCAAGCGTCCGTGCCTGGCCGGATCGATCCGACGTCCAGGATGATCTGCACCCCGAAGTCGACGTCGCACATGCGGATCAGCGTGCCCAGGCCCTCGAATTTCAGATCGGGATCGCATTCGGCGTCGCTGATGATGATGACGCGGCAACGCCGCCTGACGAGCTCGTAGGCAGCCAGGTTCTCGAAGTGTCCGCCGTCGGAGATCATCAGGAACGGCGACTTGTCGTCGGCGCCGCCGAACAGCTCCCTGAACAGATAGCGCAGGCTGAAGTGTGGTGATGGCGTTTCGATCCCCGGCACGCGCGGATTCGGGAACCACCAGCCGAGCCGCACGTTGAAGACCGTCAACAGGAACGACACCACCGGCGAGGTGTGGTAGCCCATGTTGGGACTGGCCGCCGCGCCGGACACGGAAATCGCCTGGCCCAGAGTCGGCGTTCCGAATGGTCCGCCGTACCCCCGAGTCGAGATGTATCCCAATTCGCGCGTCACGCCCGACTGCTCCCTCGACCCGTAACAGCTGCCGCAGTGCAGCGGGCTCAGCGTGAACGATGCGCTGTGCCGGGTGTGCAGCGCGAGATCGCTCGATCCGCCCAGGTTCAACGCGCAGTTGATGATGTGAAACGGCCCGCTCGAGCCGCGGCCGGCTGTCAGCTCGCACAGCTCGACGTCATCGCCCTCGTCGAAGCCGGTGAAGTTCTGCGGTTGACGCTCGCCGGGCTGGAAGCGCGTGGCGCCGAGGTAGCAGCGCACGAGACGGCTGCGGTAGAACGCGTTGAGACTGAATTCGTTGATGTCGACGCGGGCGGCCATCACGAACAGCGCCGCGAGACAGCCGCCCCATACCATCAAGGAGGTCTTGAGAAACGGCGAGGGATCGGTATGCATCGCCGCGACGCTCGACCAGCTCTGACCCGAGTTGATCGCGACGACCTGATCGAGTCCGGTCGCGACGCCGATCAGCAAACCCGCGATGAATACGAACGGAGCAACGGCGGCGAGCGCTTCCATGATCGGGCTGCGCTTCTTCGGGCGCGGCTGCCCGCTCGACGTGCCACCGGTCGAACCTGATCGTCCGGCGAGCAGGCCGCCCAGCACTGTACCGATCCAGCCGACCGCCGCCGACAGCGAGGTCAAGGGGTGCGCGCCGATCACCCAATGCACCCAATGCGGTCCGTAGACCGCGGCGACGGCGATGACCATCCACGCCGCGCCGTAAATGCCCAGCCAGGCGCCGAGGCGGCTCCACCACTCGCGGGCGCCTTCCGACGACTGGCGTCCCATCATGCCGATCAGCATGATGATCGTGATCGAGAAGGCGTAGAGCACGAACGGCGGCCCCCAGACAAAGGCGTGCCACATCCCGGTATCGGGGTTCCTGGCCCACGCGTGCATGGTCAGCATCACCGCGCAGAGCAGGCCGTGCAAGACGGGGACGGCGACAAACGGCGCGCCGAACGCCGCGGCCAGGCCTTTCCAGTCCTTCCGGCTGCTCACGGAACAGAACGACAGGAGCCAGAGCGAGACGAACACGACCGAGAGCGGGAACGGCCAGTACGACCAGGCGGTCGTAAAAAATTCACCGAAGCTGCCGAACGTATCCAGCCCGACGTGATCGCCCGGAATCGACTGACTCTCTCCCCACAGGATCGCGGCGACGAAGAACCCGGTCGCCATCATCGGCAGGACGACGACCAGCTGAGCCCAGCCCTGCGTGTAGTTGATCTGGCGCGGCGGATCGTCGCCGCGCCACAGCGCGCCGATCAGGGCGACCGCGGCCGGCTGCAGCCAGAAGGCGGCCAGCACCAGCAGCAGCGCGATCGGCGCCGCCATCATGTAGTTCACCTCGCCGCGATGAAACGGGTCGAAGCCGACAAAGGCACCGTAAGCCCAGGCGGTTGCGACGCAGATTGCGGCGCCCGCCAGTCCGAGCGGCCAGCTCTTCGCCTGCAGGAGGAGAACGCTGGCCCGGCTGTTCACCGCGACCTGGTTGCCGGCGATGCCGGCGACGCCAAGGAGGAACAACACGATCGACAACCAGCGCAGATCGCCGACCTCGGGCCAATGCCGGAACAGCTCGAGCAACGGTCGCGGCAGCATCAGCGCGGCAGCGATGACGAGGATGACCGTGATCTGGACCAGCAGCGTATTGCGAAACCACACGGTGAACATCGACCAGGTGTCGGCGCTGAACATGCCCAGCGTCGGCGACAGATAGTTCGAATATCGCCGCAGGTGCGCGACCGAGTCGTCCCAGTCCGCGGCCGGGTCGAGCCAGTCGGGATGACGCCGGCACGACGCGCTCAGCCACGCGCCGATATAGCCGCCGCCCGACACGGTCGATAGATAGTGGAGTTTCTCGAGCAGGCCGCGCTGTTTGAGCGCTTCGAGCACACCCAGGCCGAAGGTCGCGCTGCGGATCCCGCCGCCTGAGAACGCCACGCCGATGAGGCCGCCGCCAATCGGTTCGTCGGTATGACGGCTCCGGAGCTCGTCGAGCTCCTCGTTGAAGGCCGTTCCCCACTGGCGGTGCTTTGGGTCCTCGCTCAATGAACGCTCCCTGTCGATCGCCCCCATGAGGCCGTGAGCGGCATCGTCTCCGTGGCGCCCATCAGAGCGTCTTGAGATATTCGAGTAGTGCGCGTTTCACGTCCGGTGAGAGCTCGGTACCGAAGACATGACCGCCGTTACCGTTGCCGGGCAGGGTGACGTCCATCGGCGTGCCGACGCGCTCGGCTTCCCCTCCCTGCGTGACGAAACCCAGGCGCACCGGATCATACAGATCGTAGCCGCGCCAGAACTTGTTCGGCCGGGCGGCGGCCGGCTCGAGCAGATCGGCGAGCGTGGGGACCGACCCGTTGTGGAGATACGGCGCCGTGAGCCACACGCCGTCGAGCGGCACGGCGGTATAACCGGCGGTCTGTCGAAAATTCGAGAATTTCCAGTCGTGACCGTCGCCGAAGGCGTTGTACGCGGTCGCGGCGCTGGCCGTCCACGCGTCGAGTCGATGCCGATCGGTACCAATCTCCGCCAGCGGAATCACCGATCCCGTTCGGGCGCCTCCTGTCTTGTGGCAGCTCGCGCACTGCGCGTCGAAGGTCACGGCGCCGGCCGCGGCCAGCCTGCCATCAATTGGCAGCGGATACTTCGGCGCCTTGAGATCGGCGATGTAGTTCATTACCCGGCGCAGACTCGACATCGCATGCGGGTCGGTGTTGTTCCACTTGGCGGCGTCGCGGTCGATCCACGAAATCGTGGCACCGGAGCCGATGGCTGACGACTGCACCACTTCCCGCAGCGCCGTGTTCAACCCGTCCCAGTAAAAGGCCGTGCCGTCGCGGCGCCGGAGATTCCAGAGCGGCATCATATCGGCGTTGCCGATGCTGTCGTCGATCGGCTGTCGCAGCATCGTGAACTTCAAACCGTTGAACGGATCGATCCGGCCACGGCCCCAGTCCGGACGCGTCTGTGTCCAGCGGTCCTGCTGCTGGAGGCGGAGAATGAAGCGCCTGGTCGCCGGCACGATGGCCACGCGGTAGAGGAGCCGATCGACGAGCGACAGACGCGTGTTCTTGGCAATCTCGTCGAGGATGGCGCCGGCGGTGAATCGCGGGTCGTTGGCGCAGGCGATGAGAAATCGCCGGTATCCTGTACGCCGACCTGGTGCGCGGCCGCCGCCGGGTAAATCGTCGGGACATCGTCGGGCCGCGCCCGGAAACTGGCGGTATGGCACATCGCGCAGTTGACGCCGACCCGCGGAAATCCCACGGTCACCCGGGAAAACCCGATTGGCAGGTCGTGGCCATCGCGCGACAGCATGCCAATCGCGGCATACCCGCCCGGAGTGTGGAGGTATTCCGGGAACATCCGCGGCAGCACCAGCCAGATCCAGAACGGAATGCCGCTCTCGGCCTCGGTGCCGACCGACCCGTAGAGGAAGTGCTCTTCGTCGGACTGGAAGTAGGGCGCCGGCTCCTCGTGGAACAGGCGACTGTAGGTGAGCCAGCCGCCTCCACCGATCAGCGCCAGCAGGAGACCGGCAAGAAGACGATGGCGCCTGATCCAGGTGCCGGACGCGGCTCCGCCCGCTTGTGCGCTCACGTCGGCCTCACCGCTGCATCAACCGTCATCGCCCTTCGTCGCTTTCCCGCATCACAGTCGCCGCCGATCTAGAACGCTTTCATGTACTCGACAATCGCCCGCTTCTCGTCGTCGGACAATGCCGTGCCGTAGAGATGCCCGCTGTTGCTGTTGCCGGCCACGAGCGTGTCGTAGCGGGTGAATACCTGGCCCTCGGCCGCGGGGACGTCCGAGACGAAGCCGACCTTGCGCTGATCGAACACGTCGTTGCCGCGGAAGAACACCGTCGGCCGTCGATCGGGCGGCTCGAGCAGGTCGCGCAGCGTCGGCACCGAGCCGTTGTGCAGGTACGGGCCGCGCAACCAGATGCCGTCGAGCGGCTGGTTGGCGTAGCCGTTGGTCTTCCGGAAGTGCGTGAACCGGTACTCCGATCCCGGGTAGAGGCCGACCTGATTGGCTGCGAACACCGAGGTATACGAATCGAGCCGGTGGCGGTCGGTACCGATGTTGTCGATCGGTTCGACCAGCCCCACCCGCGATCCGGTGTTCACGCCGTCGCGGAATCGGCTGTCGGCATGACACTCGGCGCAGTGCTGCTGGTAGAGCGCGGCTCCGCGCGACGCCAGCGCCTGGTCGACAGAGTATGGATATTTCGGAGGCGGCAACGTCCAGATCCAGTCGCGCACCCGTTTCAGGCTGTCGTGATCGACCGTCACCGGCGTCACGCCGGCGCCGAGCGCGGCGCTCAGGTTCCGCTCGTCCACCGAATCGTTGTCGCCGTCCCAATGAAGGTGCATGCCTGCGCGCGGTTTCTGGTTCCACAGCGACGGATAGTCCGACGCGCCGATCAGCTCGTTCGACGGCAGCCTGGTCAGATCCCAGTTGAACTGGACGGCCTTGTAGGGGTTGAAGGTATCGACGCGCCCACGGCCCCACCGCGGCACGCCGCCGCCCAGAATCGGCGCGATGCGATTGCGGAGATTCAGGGTCTGGAGCTTGAGGCGATCGATCAGGATGACCCGCAGCAACAGGCGTTCGAACAGCGAAGGCCCGCCGCGCTCTGGCAGGCGACCGAGAACGGCATCCGCCGTCAGGCGATTGTCGAGCGTGCAGTCCTGCACGAACTCCACGAACGCCTGCAGGTCGAGACGGTGCGCCGGCATGCCGAGGACGATTCTCGGTGCCGCGCCCGCTGCGTCCCGCACCGTGCTGGTGTGGCAGGCGGCGCAGTTGAGGCCGGCCGAATCCAGGCCGAGGCGACGGCGCCTCGAGATGCCGATCGGCCGGTCCATTCCCGGCTCGACGACAAAGCCGAATCCGGCATAACCGTTGGGCGGAGCCTTGTCGCTGCAGATCGCCGGCAGCGCCGAGAGCACCCAAAATGGCGGCAGCACGCCGCCCACCGGCGCCAGCAGCGATCCGCCCGGCTCACTTCCGATCGATCCGTACTTGAAATGCTCCTGGATGTCGTCGTAGGTGGTCGGCCGATCCGCCATGACCGATCGCAGCGCCCACACCGCGACGCCCGCGGCCATGACCAGCGCGAGGAGCCCCGACGCCTGAAGCAGGATACGAGTTCTATAGGTCACTGAAACGGCGGTGGCTGGTAGACCGACATCACTTCGCGCAGCATCGCCTCGGTGCTCGGGAACCGGCTCTCTTCGTAACAGCCGATCGGATGCTCGACGACGTGCACGAGACACTTGTTGCAGTAGGTGCAGGGAAGGTCGGCGCGGTCCTTGCCGGCGGCAAACTGCTTGACCAGATCGTTGTTGGCCACCAGCGGACGCGCCATGCTGACGGCGTCGCAGTCGCGGTCGGCGATCGCCTTGCGAATCACCGACGCGGTCTGGAACCCGCCGGTGCAGATCACCGGCACCGAAACCGCCTGCTTGATGACGCGGGCGTCGGGCAGAGTCAGCCCTTCGATTTGATCCTTGGGCACCCCGGCATCGACCCACTGTTTGCGAAACAACTCGGCGGTCAAATCGTTGTGGAACAGCAGCAGGTTGCGGAACGTGTTCGTGCCGCTCGACGCCAGCTGCTCGTAGGTGTGGGACAGGATCGAAACGTCGAGGTCGGCGCCGGCCGGGTTGCGCGGATGCGGGAACGAGCTGCCGGTGGAGACGTGAATGGCGTCCACGCCTGCGTCAACCAGCCATTTGCACACCTGCGCCGACTCCTCCAGCGTGTTGCCGGGGCCTTCGAGCCGGACCGCCAGCAAGGCGTTGTTGTACTCGACGGCGCTGATCTTCATCTGCAGGTGAAAATCCCTGCCCACGCGCGCACGAATCGCCTTGACGATGTCGATGACGAACCTGGCGCGATTCTCGAGCGACCCGCCGTACTCATCCTCGCGATCGTTGATGGCCGAGCTGAGGAACTGGGTGATGAGATAGCCGTTGGCCCCGTGCAGCTCGACGCCATCCAAACCCGCGTCGCGCGCCCGCCGCGCGCCTTCGGCGAAGGCCGCGACCACTTCCTTGATGTCCGCAATGGTCATTCGATCGCATTCGAACCCGTGCAGCGGATCCTTCTTGTCGGTCGAGCTCTGACCCCGGGGATGTTCGAGGTCCGGGATGTCACGCTGACGGCCGCCATGGCTCAGCTGCATGATGTACTTGCAGTCATGCTCGTGCACCGCGGCCCCGAGGGCGCGCCAGAACGGGATACGATCGTCGCTCACGACTGTGGCGTAGTTGGGAATGATCCGGCCGCGCGGGTGCACCGGCACAAAGGACGAGATGATGGCCCCCACGCCGCCGCGCGCAAATTTCAGCTCCCAGTTGATGCGGGTGTTGGTCCCTGAGCCGTCGTAGTTGTCGAAGCGTCCCGAAATGTTCGAGCGGAACACCCGGTTCTTGACGGTCAGATTGCGGAAGCTGAGCGGCTGGAAGATGACATCCGGCATGTTGGTCCTCTGTAGAGTCGGGTGAGTCGGGCAGCCATTCAAACACGACTCTTTCCGTTCGCCAAGCGGATTGCGCCTACGCCGTTACTGCCTCATCCATTCGCGGGGCCGGCCCAATGGGTGCGCCCGCCCATCAGTTCCTGCGTTAGACTTTCTGCTTCTCACGTGAGCACACGCGGTTCCCGCAGGGCCCGCGTCGGATTCGTCGCCTTTTTTTCAGGCACATTCCGCACGTGCGGTCGGAGGGCTTGCGAATGCAGTCGCGCTCGAACAACGGTGTGTTCCCTGCCAGCAGTGGTGTCTGGCTGTTCGCGATCGTTTCGGCCCTGTCGCTGGCACTGGCCAGCTGCGGGCTGAACCAGCCGAAGCCCGGCACGGTCCGCGACGAGGCGATGCTCGCGGGCCGGACGGCCGCCAGCTTTCCGGCCGCCGACGAGGACTACTTTCACGACATGGATGGCGCCCAGCCGTTGACGAAGGAGCAGATTCAGGGGCGCAACATGTGGCTGGTCTGGACCGGAGGAGACGACCGTCTCTGGGACGTCCTCTCGATCGACAGCTTCGGGTCGCTCGATTTTCTGAAGACGCTGTCCTCGCATCCGACGCTCCCCTATTCACGCGACACGCGCTGGAACTACCTCGGGCTCGTCAACGAACCGTGCTTCACGAAGGCGACCGGACCGGATCCGAACCGCTTCGGGCTCTGGCTCGACGTCCGCGATCCGTCGTGCCCGGCTGATCCGTTCGCCAACGTCGACAAATACAAGGGCGTCCAGGTCGGCGCGCGGGGCAAGACCGTCGGGGTCGGCTCCTACTACGGCGAGCCCTCCGGCATCGTCGGCCTGCGCCTGTTCCCCAACCCGGCGTTCAATGCCGCGGCACGCAAGAAGTGGGACGCCGAGCGCTACTACCGCGACGCCAGCTACTACCAGTCGCGCGACCTCGTGAAGCCGTATCGCATCGGCATGTCGTGCGGCTTCTGCCATGTCGGACCGAATCCGATCAAGCCGCCCGCCGATCCGGAAAACCCGCGGTGGGAAAACCTCAGCTCGAATGTCGGAGCGCAATTCTTCTGGTGGGACCGGGTATTCGACTGGAAAGGCACAACCGATCAGCAGAATTTTGCCTTCCAGGCGCTGCACACCTCGCTGCCCGGCACACTCGACACCTCACTCGTCTCGACCGACAGCATCAACAATCCGCGGACGATGAACGCGGTGTACTACCTGGGCCCGCGGATGGGGCTCGCCAAACGGTGGGGTAAGGAGACCATCTCCGGCGGCGGACTGGACAACCGGCAATTCAACGAGTTCGTGGCACCCACCGATCCGCTCGCCCAGTTCTTCTCGCCGCCGGCCACCACCTGGACGCCGCGCGTGCTGAAAGACGGCTCCGATTCGGTTGGCGCCCTCGGCGCGCTCAACCGCGTGTATCTGAACATCGGGCTGTTCAGCGAGGAATGGCTGCTGCACTTCCAGCCGCTCATCGGCGGACAGAAGATCACGCCGATCAAAATCGCCGACGCCAGGAAGAACTCGGTGTACTGGCAGGCGACCGAGCAGCAGACGGTGAACATGGCGCGGTTCTTCCTCGGCAGCAGCACCGATCCGCACTACCTCAAGGACGCTCCCGGGGGGGCCTCCCATCTCACCGAGGACGCCGACTCGCTGCGCCGCGGCAAGACGGTGTTCGCCGAGCGGTGCGCCCGCTGCCATTCCAGCAAGCAGCCGCCCTTGCCGGCCGGCCTGGACATGGAGCAGTGCAACGGCAAGGATTATCTCGGCTGCTGGACCCGCTACTGGACATGGACCAAGACCGAGGCGTTCAAGAGCTCGATGCGGCAGATCGCGCTGGCTGACGACTTCCTCACAGACAACTTTCTCTCGACCGAACTGCGCGTGCCGTCCACGCTGATGCAGACCAACATCTGCAGCCCGCTGGCCACCAACGCGATCGCCGGGAACATCTGGGACAATTTCTCATCCCAGTCGTACAAGGATCTGCCGTCGGTCGGGATCGTCAAGCTGCGCAATCCGCTCAGCGGCGCTGAATACGATTACACGATGCCGGCGGGCGGTCGCGGCTTCACCCGTCCGGCGTCGCTCGTCAGCTTGTGGTCCACTGCGCCGTTCCTGCAGAACAACAGCGTCGGCCCGTTCAATCCGAGCCCGTCGGTCGAGGCGCGCATGCAGGTATTCCAGACCTCGATCGAGCAGATGCTCTGGCCCGAACGACGCAGGACCGACGACCTGTTCACGCGCCTGCACATCAGCGGCGCCGGCGTCGGCTGGATTCAACGGACGACCGCCGACAGCTACGTCAGGGTGCCGGAAGGCTACATCCCCGACGAGTTGCGCGGGCTGCTCGGGCTGGGACGACGGCTGTTTCCGTTCCTGTTCAAGAACGGCCAGGTCGAGATCGGTCCGATCCCGAAGGACACGCCGGTCAGCCTCCTCACCAGCATCGACATTCTCGGCGCGGAACTGCCCGAGGCGCAGCGCAAGGAGCACGTGAAGCAGCTGGTCGCTCTGCTCCAGCAGATTCAACGCGAGCTCAAACGGAAGAACGACATCTTCGCCAGCCAGGAAGTGATGCGGGCGATGCTCGCGTTGAGCAAATGTCCTGACTACGTCATCAACAAGGGTCATTACTTCGGCACCAGCCTGTTGCCCGACGAACCGGGGCTGGCCGACGCGGCGAAGCGCGATCTCATCGGGTTCCTGAAAACGATGTAGCCCGGCGGGCGAGCGACGATTCAGGCGCGCACGGCGCGCCGGGAGCATGCGGTTTTGGGATCCGGATCCAACGATGTCACGAGCGGCACCGCCTCAGCGACTGCCGTTCCCCAGGAATACGATGCCGACTACATCGTCGTCGGCTCCGGGGCAGGAGGCGGCACGGTCGCCGCGCGCCTGGCCGAAGCCGGCTTCTCCGTACTCCTGCTCGAGGCCGGCGGCGACCCGCGCACGCTGATCGGATCGACGCCGCAGACGCCGGGGGTCAACAGCCTGCCCGATGACTACGATGTGCCGGCGTTCCACGCGCTCTCGACCGAGAACGACGCGCTGCGCTGGGATTTCTTCGTGCGCCACTACGCCGACCAGGCGGCGCAGCAACGCGATCCGAGTTATCGCCAGAGCGCCGATGGCCGCGCCGTGGACGGCGTCCTGTATCCGCGGGCCGGCGTGCTCGGCGGCTGCACCGCCCACAGCGCGATGATCCTGGTCTATCCGCACAACGCCGACTGGAATCAGATCGCCGACCTCACCGGCGACCCCTCGTGGCGGGCGGAGCACATGCGGACGTATTTCGAACGCCTCGAGCTGTGCGCGCATCGGCCCGACGAACAACTGAATCATCGTCTCGGTCAGAATCCCAGCCGTCATGGCTGGCAGGGCTGGCTGCAGACCGAAAAAGCCGTTCCGAGCGCGGCCATCTTCAACGACGATTTGCGAACCGCGATCGTCGAAACCGCCCGCACCGTCCTGAAGAGTCCCGAGTTCGCGCTGACCGACGACGACCGGCAGGTCCGGCTCGACAGCGAGCTCGATCCGAACGATTGGCGCGTGGTCTCCGACGCCGCGATCGGCCTGCGCTACACCCCGTTGACCACCAGGAACCACCAGCGCGTCGGCGCGCGCGAGCGCGTGATCGATGTCTCACGACGCCGCCCCGATCGACTGAAGATCCAGCTGCACGCCCTTGCCACGCGCGTGCTGTTCGACGCCGCCAACCGGGCGATCGGCGTGGAATATCTGAGCGGTCAGCGCCTCTACGGCGCGCATTCGGAGCCCGGCACCGCCCCGGCGGAGACCCGCCAGCTCTTTGCGGCGCGCGAAGTGATCCTGGCGGGCGGCACCTTCAACACACCGCAGCTCCTGATGCTCTCGGGCCTTGGGCCCCGCGCCGACCTGGAGAAGCTCGGGATTGGTGTGCGCGCCGATCTGGCCGGGGTCGGCCGCAATCTTCAGGACCGCTACGAGGTGCCGGTGGTCAACCGGATGAAATTCGATGCGTGGGAAGCGCTGGCAGGGGCGACATTTACCAGCAACGATCCGCAGTACCGCGCCTGGGCCGACAAACGCGAGGGGGTCTACACCACCAATGGCGCAATCGTGTCGGTAGTCGCGCGATCGAGCCCGGCGGCGCCGCTACCCGATCTGTTTCTGTACGCGCTGCTCGGACGCTTCGAAGGGTACTTTCCCGGCTACTCGTCGATGTTCGCGAAGCATCCGAACTACCTCACCTGGGTGGTGCTCAAGGCGCACACCAACAACACCGCTGGACGGATCACACTGCGCTCGGCGGATCCGCGAGTGCCGCCCGACATCAATTTCCACTACTTCGACGAGGGCAACGACAGCGCCGGCGACGATCTCAAAGCCGTTGCCGCCGGGATCAAGCTCGCCCGCTCGCTGGCGGCGGGACTGAAGGCCAAGGGCCTCATCGCAGCGGAGGAACTGCCCGGCGATGGCGTGGCCGACGAGGCGCTGCCGGACTTTGTCCGTCAACGTGCGTGGGGCCATCATGCCTCGTGCAGCTGCCGCATCGGCCGGGCCGAAGATGGCGGCGTGCTGTCGAGCGACTTCAAGGTGCACGGGGTCAGCGGCCTGCGCGTCGTCGACGCCTCGATCTTTCCGCGCATTCCCGGTTTTTTCGTGGCGAGCGCGGTCTACATGATCGGGGAGAAGGCGGCGGACGTCATCGCCGCCGAGGCGGCCACCACCGCCGGCAGCGGTCCAGTCCGTCCCTTCGCGCCGTGAGCGAGTGAGGTCGATTCAAGTCCGCGCGCGACACATACCGGTATCGGCTACAGCGACGTCGAAGGCCCACCCGCTGGCCGGCGTCGGCCTGAAACATGGAATTCGATGTCGCCGAAACGAGAAACGGTCTGGCTAGCGCACGACGTCCAGCCCGATTGTCGTCTCGGTGAGATTCAGCGACAGCCCCTCGACCTTGATCGTCAGCGACACCGGGATGTCGAGCGACGACACCACGGCGCCGGTATCGCGCCGCTTCAGATCGAGCCTGACCCCTTCGCCCACCACCGCGAGACCGTCGTGAACGATCCTGGTGCGCAACTGGCCAACCACCTCGGGGTGGTAGCGCTGGAACAGATCCTGGATGATGGTCGCGGTGAAATCGCGCACCACGCCCGATTGCTCGGCCACGATGTCCTTGACCAACTGGTTGGCAAAGGCGGAAATCTTCGGGACGTAGTCGCTCAGCGCCTTTGCCCCGATCCCCTGGGCCAGATGCTCGACCTTGGGCACCACCGTGGCGTTGACATCCTTGCCGATGGCATCAATGAATGCATTTACGTCGGACATCGCGTCACCCCCTGGCACGATTGATTCACCGATCCCTGACCTCCGCCCGTTCACGGAATGGCTGGCAGGGGGATCACGATGTCGCCAACCTTCACTTGAGCAACCACGGGAATGTTGACGTTGAGCAGGTCCTTGCTCCGCTTCTGGTCTCGAAGCGTCGAGCGCAAGGTGCCGTTGATATTGATGCCGCCATCGACCAGTGCGATGGCCAGCGCGCCGGTCACGCGGAGCGCATTCCGTTCAACGAGGTTTTCTACGAGATCATCGACAATCGACATCGGCGGCTCCTCAATTGACCCTGGCGAACCCTATCACGTGCGCACGTAAAGAGCGGTGCAAAATTCCGTGGACGGGACGACCTTCAGGTCGGCCCTCGACATGGCCGGGCCAGAAGGCCCGGCCCTACGAGCGCAAATACGAATGCACTCTCAGTCCGTGAGCGGAAACAGTCGCGGCAGCTTGAACAGCGCCTCGGTGAAGAAGAAGTCGGTCAGCACGCGGAAGCTGCGCGCGCGGGCGCCGTCGATCATCGTGTTCAGGAGCCGTTGCACGGCGCCGCGGGCCTGCGTCAACTGGTCCTCGTTGGTCACCAGCGGAACCCGGGCCTGAAACAACGTGAGGAGCGAGTCGCGCACGTGATCGAGCGTGTACCCGTTGGCGGTCGCCACGGCGTCCGCGGTTTCCCAGAGCGCGGCGATCCGCCGCCGCACTTCCAGGGGTAGCACCTCAATCCCCTGCGGGCCCAGTTCAGTGGCCGCCTGTTCGTCGCTCACCGACTCGACCGGGCAGGTCGCGGGAGGGTTGGTCCATCCATCCAGCGGCGACACGTCGTAATGACGGCGATCCACCGCGCCGATGAGGCGCACCGAGAGCGGCAGTTTCTTGTCGGGATGGGGGATCCCGGCCGGGTCCGGATGCAACGCGGCAATGTCCTCGCCGGCAATCGGCAGGGCGGCGGCTTTGGCCTTGCTCAACATCCACTTGAGGGCGACGTCGTTCAGACCGACATTGCCGTTGCCGCCGCCGACGTCCGAGTGCACGCCGCGGAACCACACTTCGTACGCCCCCGGCAGGCGCGTCGGCAGAAAGGACGGCCGGCGCTCGTCGAGCGCCATCGCGTGAAAGCAGTACTGCAGGCTCGACTTGGGCAGCGACAGGTGATGTCCGATGTTGAGCGCGGTGTTGCCCAGGTTGGCGAGACCGAACGCGGCGACGATGTCCCAGACGCCGAGAAAGCGAATCTTCGGGTTGGGCTCGATGATCTCGCTGCTGCCGGGCCGCCGGATTCCGCGCTCCTGGATGCAGTGGCAGAAGTCGAGCGTGGTCGCCGCGCCGCGGCTGAAACCGACTACATCGATGATCGTGTCGCCCGCCGCCCACGCCTTGCAGACATGATCGTAGGCATCGTTGATGCGGGGCAGCTCGCCCAGCCCGAACACGCCGCCCAGCACCTTGCCGATCACGTCGAAGCGCGTGCCGACGCCTGGCATATAGAAATCGTCCGTGTTGGAGCGCTTGTGATACGCCTGGTAGAAGCGGAACACGTTGGTGTTCTGGTGCTGGGGATCTTCACTGTCCTTGGCGGAGTTCCAGGTGCCGTCGAACGCATACAGAGCCATGGCTTGCTACTCCAGTTCTCCCTCACGCGAGATACCGACGTCCGGCGACGAAACCCTGGATCGGTGGCGGTTCGCGAAATCGGGCGGCCCAGTATATCCGCCTCGCTCTTGATCCGTGGTGCCCGGTGCGCTAGTGTCGCCGGCGTACTCAGGGAGGCGGCCATGATCTTGGGATCGACAACGCTCGAAGTCGCCATCGGGATGGTCTTCATCTATCTTCTGCTCAGCCTGCTGTGTTCCACGGCCGGCGAATACATCGAGGCGGCGTTCAACAATCGGGCGCGCTACCTGCGACAGGGCATCAATCTCCTCCTCAACGAGTCGGGAGGCGGCGGTGTCGACCTCGCGCAACGTTTGTACGACCATGGCCTGGTCAGGCCGTTGTACCGCAACGCCGGCAAGCCGCCATCTTACATTCCGTCGCGCACCTTCGCGCTGGCGCTGTGGAACATGGCGACCACCGCGGCTGGCGATCAACCGCCGGTGGGAACGCCTCACACCGTCCCGATCGCCGGTGTCACCAACGATCTGAAAGCCATCCGCGAGGCGGTGGCGACGCACCTGCCGAACGCCGAGTTGCGAACCGCCATCCTGACGTTGATTGACGAAGCGAACGGCGACATCGACCGGGCCCGCCGCAATATCGAGGACTGGTACGACGGCATGATGGATCGGGTGTCCGGCTGGTACAAGCGGCGGACCACCGTCATCATGCTGGCACTCGGCGTGCTGCTGGCCGCCGGCGTCAACGCCGACAGCATCACGCTCGCCAGGTCTCTGGCGCGCGACGGGGCGCTTCGCAGTTCGGTGGTCGCCGCCGCCGAGCAGCGTGTCGCCGACGGTGTGCCGCCGGCGACCGCCGGCATCACCGACGCGCAGGCGCGCGACAACGCGGCGGCGCAGAATCTGCGCGACGTGCGATCGGCGGTCGACTCGCTGGGCCTGCCGATTGGCTGGACCCGCGCCACCGACGACAATGCCGGCGATCCGCGCCGGATGCCGATCGATGCGCCCGGGTGGCTGCTCAAACTCTTCGGGCTGCTGCTGACCGGCTTTGCCGTGTCGCAAGGCTCGCCGTTCTGGTTCGATCTCCTCAACAAGTTCATGGTCGCTCGTTCGACAGTGAAGCCGCCCGACAGGAATCGAGAATCTCCTGCGACCACGGCCACCACCTAGTGTCCCGTCTCCGTGATTCGCAACATTATTCCCGGGCGGGGCATCCCGCCTCGCGGCGTTGCTCATCGCTCACTTATGCCCAATAAGCTCGCTCTTCGCGCCTTGCGATCCGGGCGCCGCGCCACGGGACTTATGCCGCGAATCACGGAGACGGGACACTAGGCCAGCATGTTCGCAACCCTACGCAGGCGACGGCCTTTTTAGAGGCTGAGGCTCGGATTGTTCGCAATCCTCCCGTAGGCGCTCGGCCGGCCTGAAGGCCGGCCGCTACGAGGAGGTCAGAGGACGCCTCAGGCCTATGACCACGAGGAGGTCAGAGGACGCCTCGGGTCTATGACCACGAGGAGGTCAGAGGACGCCTCAGGCCGATGACCACGAGGCGGTCACAGGACGCCTCAGGCTTATGACCACGAGGAGGTCACCGTCCGCCTTGAGGCCTGCGACTACGTTCACCAGTTGGAACACCTTGTTTGCCATCGAGACGTAGGCGCCAGCCCTCAGGCTCACGATCAATGGTGAACGGGGGAATGAATCGTTGCACCGGCGCGAAGCCCGCTGGCGGCGCGGCGATCAGGCCAGGCGTTTGGCGGAACGCACCACCGGCAGGTACATCGCCAGCAGCAACAGCCCCGACAGCCCGTCGTAGATGCCCATGGGCGTGAAGCCGTCACCCTGGCTGAAAAAGAAGAGGGAGAACGTGATGCGAATGACGATACCGCACCAGTTAGGCCAGCGCTGGGTCAGCGGGTCGCGCAGCCCGGGGATGTAGAGAAAGTCGATGGCCCACAGCTGCATCCCCCAATGCCGCGGCCACGCCTTGGGAAAGGCGTCGGGCTGGCCGGCAAAGCGGGTGAACGAGTCGGGCGAGAGAAAGATGATGACCCCCACGGTGAGATTCATCACGATGCTGACGAAGAGAAAGAATCTGTAGCGCTTTACCGCGTCCATTCGCACCACCTGCGACCTGCATGGCGGCAATCGGCCGCCCGCTCGAGCAGTCGGCGCCAATCATCTCACTCCTCGACCTGCGGTGCACCACTCGAACCGGCTGTCGTGTGCGAGACCAAGTCTGCGCCCGCGGACGAACGCACACTTGCGCTACGCGGAGGGGCCGAAGTACAACTGCCACCCTGACGACAATTGGCGTTTTCTCCAATCGGCGTTGGACTCATTAGGCAATCCGGTCTAGCTCGACTGTTTCGCGCCGCGCGAGTGGCGAGGCCGGAGTGACAAGAGGAGGAGAACCCGAATGGCGGATGTATCCACCACTGTTGTCTCGTTGATCGCCGCGCCGCGCAAACCGTTCTACGCCTGGCTCATCCCATTGGTGTTCTACACCGAGCTCGAGACAGTGCTCCGCGACGCGGCGTTCATGCCCGGCGTGACCAGAACCACCGACACCACCGGGCCGTGGGACAAGCCCGGATCCACGCGCATCGTGCATTTGAACGACGGCACAACGGTGCGCGAAACGGTGACGAGCGCCACTGCACCCGACTACTTCGCCTACAAGCTCACCGAGTTCTCGAGCCCGATGATCCGCCGGCTGGTCAAGGAGGCGCGCGGACAGTGGTGGTTCACCGACCACGGCAACGGACTCCAGGCCAAGTGGACCTACACCGCCGAGAGCAAGAACTTTCTCGGCGGCCTGATGCTCCAGCCGGTGATCAAGATCCTCTGGCATCGCTACATGAAGGCGGCGATGAAGGTGACCAAGGAGCGCGCCGAAGCCGAAGTGGCCGGGAGTGCACGATGAGCAAGCAATGGGACTTCGACCTCGAGAAACTGCACGGGGCGCAGGAAACGACCGACGAAGACCGCGCCTATCGCGGATCGCGCTACGCCGAGGTGCGTCAGGCGCTGTTCGAAAATCCCTACCGCGACGGCGCCTGCGGCCAGATTCCGGGCCCGCTGCCGATGTTCCGCTCCACCATCCGCAACGCCTGGCACGGCACCCTGCACGGCATCAAGTACCTGCAGCAGGCCTCGGCGCGCACCATCGATACCCATGCCGACCTGCGGTGGGGCAAGGACCGCAAAGGCTACCGCCGCATCCTCGCGCCCAACGGCATCTGCACGCTCGGAACGTGGGAGATCACCGCCGACAGCCCGTACACCGGCTATTTCCAGAAGGGATCGAAGGGACTGATCATCGGCCGCATCTCGTCAGACGGCAACGAGACGATGCGCGGTCAGCGCCGCTCGATCAGCCTGGGGATGAAGATCTACCCTACCTCCGATCCGAATCATCCGACGCCGCTGATTCCTGCCAGCGTCATCGCCCAGGAAGACCTCGGCGGCATGCGCACCGACTACATGAACGACGCCGAGCTGCGCAACATGCCCAGCGTCCACAGCTACCGCCGCGGCATCTACGTGCTGGTGATGATTCGCGCCGGCACGTACTTTTTTGGTCTCGACAAGGTGGCCGACGTCCGCCAGCTGCACGAGATCGCCGAGCTCGGCAAGCCGGCGGCGGTGCAAACTCGATGTCCCGAGCACATGCTGTTGAAGATGGCCGCCGGCCAGCGCCGGGTCGAGGGCAAGAATCTCGATTTCCGCGACGAGATCTACCAGCAGCTGTTCAAGCCGGGCGATGAGGTGCCGACCGGCTCGATGGACTACGACATCTTCGTGTCGGACAAGGGCAAGCGGATGGGTTTCCCCGGCTTCCGCCGCATCGTCGTCACCGATTGGCAGCGCATCGGCACCATGCGATTTACCGAGTGCGTGGCGTCGTACAACGCCGATCACGTCATCCACTTCCACCACCCCGGCTGGCGCGACAACAAGAACGACCCGTCCACGGCGATTCGGGCGAACGAGCAGCGCGTCCGCTGACACGGAGCCGGCCATGAGCAAGCAGTTCGACGTCATCATCATCGGCAGCGGCTTCGGCGGCGCGATCACGGCGCGGCGCCTCGCCGAAACAGGGATGAACGTTCTCGTCCTCGAGCGCGGCCGGCGCTGGGAGCCGGCCACCTATCCGCGCAAGCCTGGCGACCCGTGGATCTACAGCCAGCAGAAGCCGGAGCGCCACAACGGCTGGCTCGACATGCGCTTCTTCCGCCACATGACCGTGGCGCAGGCCGCCGGCGTCGGCGGCGGCTCGCTGACCTACAGCAGCGTCGCCCTCGAGGCGAACCCGGACGTGTTCGCCAGCGGCTGGCCGGCCGAGATCAGCTACGCCGAATTGAAGCCGTACTACGACACGGTGGCCCGCGAGATGAACCTCCAGGTCGTGCCCGACGGTCAGCTCACGCCCCGCTTCAAGGTGGCGCGCGAAGCGGCGCACAACCTCGGCTACGAAGATCGGTTCTCGAAAGCCAACCTGGCCGTGAGCTTCTCCGAAGACTGGAACTACGATCTGCCCGACGCGTTCAACCCGACGCACTCCAAGGCGTTCGTCAACGCCCACGGCCAGCACCAGGGCACCTGCATCCATCTCGGCAACTGCGACATCGGCTGCGACGTCCGCGCCAAGAACACGCTGGACGTCAACTACATCCCCCGCGCCGAACAGAAGGGTGCGCAGGTCCGGCCGTTGCACATGGTGCGCTCGATCGAGCCTACAAACGGACAGTACAGAGTCGTGTTCGATCGGATCCAGGACGGCCAATTGATTCGCGGTGAAGAGACCGCCCGCCGCGTGATCGTGGCGGCGGGAAGCCTCGGCACCACCGAGCTGCTGCTGCGCTGCCGAGACGAGTATCGGACGCTCCCCGCGCTCAGCCCGCTACTGGGCACGCACTGGAGCCCGAACGCCAACTTCCTCTCCCTTGGCAACTATCGCGCGGAGAAGGGCCGCGTCCGGCAGTCCAACGGCGTGTCGATCTCGAGCGTCCTGGATTTCACCGACGGCAGCTACAAGAATCAGCGCTTCGCGATCGAGGACGATGGCTTCCCCAACGTGATCCTCAACGCGCTGAAGGGCTATCTGGACAACGAGCTCATGTCCACGGTCGGCAACACGCTGCTGGGCGAGCTCGAACAGCACTTGCGCGAGGACTACGCGCTCAGCGATCTCATGGTGTGGCTGGGCGCCGGCATGGACTCGGCCGACGGACGGTTCCAGCTGAAGACACACGGGCTGCTCCACAAAGAGCTCGAGCTGGATCTCGAATGGACGCCCGACAGCTCGCGCGGCGTACTGGATGCGATGGCCGAGATGCACAAGAGCCTGACCGAGGCGACCGGCGGACGCTGGTTCACGCCGCCGACCTGGAGCCTGTTCAAGAACCTGCTGACGCTGCATCCGCTTGGCGGCTGCATGATGGGGGGGGCCGCCGACACCGGTGTGGTCGATCACCTCGGCCAGGTGTTCGGCTACCCGAACCTGATCGTGGCCGACGGCGCGATTCTGCCGACGTCCACCGGCCGCAATCCATCACACACGATCGCGGCGCTGGCCGAACGCATCGCCGCTCACCTCTCGTAGACGCGACCACAGGAGCACACACATATGGCCGGACACAAGGGACTGCAGGAGCTGTTCAGCTATCCGTTGATGTCCGCGATTACCGAGCGGCGAACCCGGCGCGTGGCGCGCGGCACCTCGATCGTCTCGGGGCCAATCAGCCATACCAGCACCAACCCCCCCGCGCCTCTGACGCCGCTCGAGGAGGCGATCCTGGTGGTCTCGACCGGGTTGACCGGCCGAGTGACGATGCACGATGTGCCGGGCACGAACAACGACGGCAGCAGCCGGTTCGGCGCGCCGCTCATCAACATCATCGCGCGATCGGCCAGCAGCATCGACAATGCGCACGCCGTCTCGTTCTTCATGATCAACGACCAGGGCACCTGGCTGATCAAGCACTTCCGCAACCGGGAAGCGCTGGAGCTGCTCAGCAAGTTCCCGCCCAAATGGGAGGACTGGACCGAACAGCAGTGGCTGTCGGCCGCGGCCACGGTCAAGCACCGCCTCTATCCGGAGCGGCTCGATTTTCCCAGGCAGTGGCCGTACTACTTCATCTGGAATCGCCAGATCTCCAACCGTCCCGGCACCACCATCCTGCTGCCGATCGTCGACCTGACCCGGCAGATGATCAACGTATTCCTGAGCCTGCTGTCCGAGGAGGACGGCCAGCGTCCGCTGTTCATCGACGACTGGAGCCGGTTCAAGCCCAAGACGCTGCTCGACTGGGGCGCGTGGTTCGGCAGCCTGCTCGGCTTCATCCCGAAGATCTCCTACCAGATCATCGGCGGCGCCAAGCGGGCGCAGGGCAACTGGCTCAATCACGATTACCCGGCGCCGATCGGCTACGCCAACACGCTCCGCACCGACTACGAAGCCTTTTTCCAGCTGCAGAACCTGATGCTCATCGCCCAGGGGATGGGGCTGGGCGGCTGGATTCACGCCGCGGTCGGCGCGCCCTACGTCTTCGAGCGGGATCCGGCCAAGGGAAAATTCGGCATCGAGTTCAGGATGCAGCAGCCGAAGAAATGGCGCCGCTGGCCGCCGCTGCCCACAACCCAGCTCAATCCCATCGGCATCGACGGTGTGCTCGAGTCGTTGACGCCACCTTATGTGAAGTCGATGGACGAAGCGGTCGACCGCGTGGTCGAGGAAAAGTACGGCCCGGCGGGCACCTACGGCGACGCCAGCATCTTCGATCGCTCGTATCAGAAGAGCGAATATGGCGACGCCTATTTGAAGATGGCGGCCAGGCGCCCGTCACCGGAGGTCATCGACTACGCCAAGGAAATCTGCAACTACATCTACGACACCTACGGCAGGTTCCCCGCGCACGTCAACGCGTTCCACCTGCCGGGCGTGTGGCTGCAGTTCTCACACCTGGAGATGGAGTTCTACGACAAATACTTCCAGCCCGATCTCTACCACCGGCAGGCGGGACACCAGGAGATGTGGGGAGAGCACTAGACAAGACTGAGATGTCCGATTGTAGCTTGCCGATTGGAGAATTCAGATTGCGGATCGAATTCTCAATTCTTGATGCCAACTGCTGCTTCCTTGTACACGCGGTACGCCTCGTCGAACATCTGCTCGCGGGAGTCGAACCGCGCCTCTTCCCAGCACGCGAGCGGGTAGAGCAGCGCATTGACCGCACACTTGTTGCAGTAGGTGCAGGGACGGTCGGGCTGATCCTTTCCTGCCGCGAAGCCGTGCACGAGATCCGGATTCGCCAGTAAGCCGCGCGCGATCGACACCACGTCGCAGCGTCCCGCGCCCAGCGCAGCGCGGATGCGACCCGCCGACTGCCAGCCGCCCACGCAGATCACCGGCAGGCCGCAGGCCTGCTTGATCATCGAGGCGTCGTCCTGGTTCATGCGCTCGATTTTGTCCGGGAGCAGTTCGCCGCGGCGCTTGAACGGCATCCGCCGCCCCCAGTTCCACTCGATGAGCCGCCGGAAGGGCGCGAACTGCAGCAGCAGGAACGCGAGCGGTGCTCGAGTGCCCTCGTAAAACAGCGCCGCGAACACCTCCCGGGCATCATCGGTGGGCAGACGGCCTGCCGGAACCAGCGGGTGGGGAAACAAGTCGCCTTGCGAGAGATGGATCGCGTCGAGCCCGGCCTCGGCCAGCCAGCGCGACAACTCCATCGTATCGGCCAGCGTATTGCCGACCGTGCGGACCAACGGTGCGGTATAGGCGTTGTGCTGGTCCTTGCCGCTCAGTTTCATCGACACGAAGAAATCGCGGCCGACTTCGGCCCTCACCGCGCGCAACACTTCCAGCGTCAGCCTGGCGCGGGCTCGAAGATCGCCGTTGCATTCGTCGGTGCGGTCGTTGATCGCGCTCGACAGGAACTGATGCAGGATGTAGCCGTTGCAGGTCACGATCTCGATGCCGTCGGCGCCGGCCTCCCGGGCCCGGCGCGCTGCCTGCGCGTAGGCCTGCACCAGATCGGGAATCTCGGCCATCGACATGCGACGCGAGCGCAGCCCGTAGAGCAGGTCCGGCCGATCGGTGGCGCCAAGCGCCAGCACGCCCACGAACTCCTTGCGCGGCAGGTCGCGCTGACGGCCTGAAAAATGGAGCTGGATGATATAGCGGCAATCGCACGCGTGAACCGCTTCCACCAGCCGTCGCCACGACGGGATGCTGCGGTCGTCGTCGATGGTCGCGTAGCCAGGGACCGCGACGCGTCAGGCCGAATGCCGGAGTTGGATGAGATGATCGCCGCGACACCGCCTCGCGCGAAGCGCCGCTCCCACGCGACCCGCGCCGCCGTTCAGAATACCATCGCGTTCGGCCGCAGGGGACGGCTCGCCTACGCGAGGATGATCATCGCCTGCTTCTGGCCGTCTGCTTTCTGCGGCGTCACCGTGAAGGAACGGCCGATCTTGGTGAGCACGCCGGCGGCGCGCGCGCGATCGATCAGGAACGCCCCAATCGCGCGCAGGTGATGCACCTGGCCCCAGCACACCTGCAGGTTGCGCCGCCCTCGATCCAGCGCGGTTTCGGCGGGAGCGCCGGAGACCAGCGCCTGCTGCAGCAGGGCCGCCCCATTGCGAAAGGTGCGCCATCGATCGAGTGGGTCGCCATCCGACAGCACGCGGCCCGACATCGTGAAGTCCAGCAACGGATGCGGCGCCGGCGCGTTTCTCTCGACCTCGGCGAGTGCCGCCTGCCCTTCTCCCTTCAGGATCACGGCGGCGTTCACGCTGCGCTCCTGGCTGCCGGCGTCGGGATGGGTGAGGTAGAACTCCCACACCCGGCGGTAGATGGCGAGCCGCTCGGAGGGTGTGCGCAGGCCGAACTGCTTCGGCTGGCGCGGCATGGCGAGCGCCAGCGCGAACGCCAGATCGCCGTCCGCGGCGCCCGCGATCAGCGGCAGCAGGTGACGAAGCGCCTCGTCGCCGATGGTGAGCTGGATGCTGACATCCTGTCCGGCGCCCTTGAACTCCTGGAGGTCCTGTCGGCGCTGCGCGATCTCCTCGTCGCCGACAATGCCCCAGCAGGCGGCAAAGTCGAGGTGCTCGTCGATGTCGTCGGCAGAAAGTCGGCCATGCGACGCGGCCAAAGCCAGGTGCAGGCCGAGGTCGAATTCCGGCAGCGTCGGCATGGCGTTCTGGGCATACGCGCGCATGTCGGCGCGGAAATCGGCCGCCCAGTGGAACACATCGCCCTGCCAGCGGCCCTCGTATCCGCGTGTCCCGAGATAACTCTCCTGGACGCGCCCCTCGAGATTCCGGCGCTTGACGACCGTCAGTTTGTCGGTGTCGGTGCCGCCAACATCCACCCACTTGCCGATGCCGAGCGTGAAGCCCCAGCTCTTGCTTCGGGTCAGCGTGCTTTGATTCAGATACATCTCCAGCGACACGCCCGCGGCCGCCTTGGCCGCGGCGGCAATCGCGGTGCTGAGATCGCCGCGGATGACGTCGCCGTGGACGGCGCGCAGATTGCTGCGATCGACGGTCATCTGCAGCAGTTCGGCGTCTTCTTCGATGCGCGCGTACTCGTACGCGAATCCGATCTTGACTTTGGTCGTGGCCACCTGCTGCAAGACGTCGGCGAGCTGACCATCGATCGCAGCGACTCGCTCCTTGAGCGCCTTCAGCCCATCGAGCGTGCCGGCGAGGCCGAATCGCCCCAGCAACTCGCCCACCCGCGCCTGCTGGTCGGCGCTCAGTGTGCCGAGCGTGGCCTTATTGAGGAGATCGTTCACCTTGTCGAGCGGCTGGCCGAGCAGCGCGTTCTTGATCTCGGTGAGGAACGCGGTGAGTTCCTCCGGGTCCGCTGCCTCCACTTCGAAGCTCGCCGCGATACCGGCGCCGGCCTTGCGCGCTTTCGCCTTGCGCACGCCAATCCGCCAGGTGCCGGCCGCGACGCCGGCGAACGAGACGACGAACTCGTCGGTGATACGGACGTTGAAGGTCGCTGTCGCGCCCGCCGTGGCCTTGAATGCCACCGCCTGCTGCACGCCACCCAGCGCCAGCAGACCGGCCGTCTGTGCCGTCAACAGGTCGGTGAACGTGACCGACACCGTCGCCTCGATCGCCGCTTGCGTCTGCAGCGTGACGGCCTCGCCGGGCTGGAGTTGTTCGACGCTGGCGCGATCGAACACCGTGCGCGCGCCGGCGGCGATGTCGGCGAGGAAACCGGCGCGGACCGATTCGGTGCGAACCGGATGGAATCGGTAGTCGGCGAGAACCACGCCGGCCGATCCGTCGATATTGAAGCCGGCCGCACCGAGGCTGGCCTTGGCCGACGCCTTGAGATTGGCGTCGAGCCGATACTTCAACCACGCGCCTTTGGTCGACAGCGCCACCATGCGCGGCGTCTTGCCGTCCGCCGCTGCTGCCAAGAGGACATTGTCCGCATCCACGTCGTCGAGCGAATTGAACGCCTGGACCGAGAGCGTCGAGGCCGCCGACAAGGTCACGTCGGTACCGGGAAGGGAGAACCCCGGCTTGAGCGCGACTCCGGCTGGGGTCACGTCGAGCGCGGCGGATCCGATGGGATCGCCGCCAATCAGTTGGGCGGCGTCAGCTTTCTCGAAATCGAATGTCAGCGGTGAGGCCATGTGCTCTCCTTGCGTAGGATGGGCAGTCTTTCGCAGGGCCGCTCATTTCGCAAGCGGAATGTCTGGCGTGGGCACGGCACCGGGGAGACGTCAGCCAGTCGCGATGCCGATCCACGAACGCGGCTGCGCTCACCCGGCCGCTCGCCAGAGCCGCCAACCGTACCGTCATCGACGCTGGCCGGTCGCGGCCGGCGAAGGCGCCTGAACCCAATGACGCCGATGCACGTCATGGGCGCGCCGGTATGGCCCGACGGCAAACGCCACCAGAAAGACAGCCACCATCACGACCGAGCTGACGTTCTCGATCCGCACCCACGTCGGCTCTGCCAGGAACTGGCGCAGGACCAGCGAGACGAGAAACGGGAGCACCAGCGCCGCGACCACCATCAGCGCCAGGCCGGCGATCAGCACGATCGCCGCCGCGACGGGCGTGACCAGCGTTTCGCCGGCAAGCAGCAGCCAGTCACGCCAGCGGGCGCCGAGACTGCGCTCGCAGGTGAGCTCACGCCCGCACAGACCTCGAGTCAACGTGCCGAGAAACAGCTGACTGCGCTCGTATGTCGGCCTTTTGCACTGAATGGATGAGCCTGTTTGGTTTCACGCGTGAGATACTGCCGACCCCAGTGGCGTCTTTCTTCGCGCGCTTCCTCGATTCATTGAGCACTCGGGTCTGGTCGTAGTGAGCCCGATGCGCGCGAGGAAGCCAGGGGCGCCACGACACTCGCGAACCCCCGACCACGGCGCACCTTTGCTGCGCGTCGAAATGCTCGAGCGCGAGTACGTCCAGCTGCACGAACAGCTGCCCGACGGCTATCCCAGCGCGTCCAATTCGACCGATCGCGAGCGCGCGATGTACGCCGCGATTCACGCGCGGGGGCATGCCGCCCTGTGCCTCTCGGGTGGCGGCATCCGCAGCGCCAGCTTCGCGATCGGCGTCATGCAGGGCCTGGCGCGACGCGGACTGCTGCCGTCGTTCGATTTCCTCTCGACGGTCTCGGGCGGCGGCTACGCCGGCGGATGGCTGTCGGCGTGGCTGTTCCACACCCGCTCGCACGGCGGCGCCGTGCACGAGGTGTTCGAGGCGCTGGCCGGCGGCGAACGATCCGTGACCAATCCCGAGCCCGATCAACTGCGCCAGGTCCGCGAGTACAGCAACTATCTGGATCCCAAAGTGGGGCTGTTCTCGGCCGATGTCTGGACGCTGGTCTCGACCGTGGCGCGCAACCTGGTGCTGAACTGGCTGGTCCTGATTCCGCTGCTGGCGGCGGCGCTGCTGGTGCCGCGTGTGTACTACGCGCTCACCATGCTGGGTACCCAGGACTGGATCGATCGCGACGATTTGCTCTGGTGGTCGTGGTGGCTGCTGCTGGTTGGCGGCGCCCTGCTCACCGGCGCCTTGATCTACGTCGGCTGGAATCTGCCCAGTGGCGGGAACCGTCAGCGCGGCCAGTCGTCGTTTCTCGGCTACTGTTTCGTCCCCTTCTGCGTAGCGACGGGCGGGTTCACGCTTTATTGGGCGTGGTCGCGCGCGCTCGATGCGACGCCGGTCACGATGGCCGGACTCGTGGGCGTCGGCGCGTTTGGACATCTCGGCATCTGGCTGCTGGTCGCCTTCGCGAGCCCCCAGCGCTGGCGACCGATGACTTGGGCCGCGGCGCTGGTGTCCGGCGCCGTCGCTGGCCTTGGCATCTGGTGGTTTGCGACGGGCCCGTTCGCGCTGCCGCTCGCCCGCGGCGAGCTGTTTGCCAGCGTCGCCGCCCCGCTCATCATCGGCATGTTCGCGGGAGCGGGCGCGTTGTTCATCGGCATGGCCAGCGGCGAAACCACCGACGACGATCGTGAGTGGTGGAGCCGGTTCGGCGCCTGGATCCTGATCACGGTTGCACTCTGGCTCAGCGTGAGCCTGGTCGTCTTCACCGGTCCGGCCGCCGTGCACTGGCTGCTCGCCTGGATCGGCACCACTGACGGCAGCCACAACGTGGGCAAGGCGCTGCTGACGATCATCACGGCGGTGTCCGGCGGCGTTGCGGCGCGCACCCACCGCGAGTCCAAGACCGGCCGCGACACGATACCGCTGTGGCGTCGCCTCACGTTCGCGCTGGCGGCACCGACCTTCGTGGTCCTGCTGCTGGTCGGGCTGGCATCGGTCAACCTTGCGCTGTTGGATTGGTTCAACCGACTGCAGTTTCTGCCCGAGTACTACCATCCGGCCGGCGCCGGACTGCCCGAGACGACGTTCCTGCTGTTCCTGTTCGCGCTGACCGGACTGCTGATGGGGCTGGCGATCGCCGTGAACAAGTTTTCGCTGCACGGCATGTATCGCAATCGCCTGATTCGCGCGTTTCTTGGAGCGGCGCGGCCGGCCGCGTCGCGGCGCCCGAATCTCTTCACCGGCTTCGACCCGCGCGACAACGTCTACCTGCAGGAAATGGCGATCACGGCGCGGCCGATTCACGTGGTCAACATGGCGCTGAACCTGGTCGCGGGCAAACGTCTGGCGTGGCAGGAGCGCAAGGCGGCATCGTTCACCGTGAGCCCGCTGATGGCGGGCAGCCCGAGCCTCGGCTATCGACCAATCTCGGAATATGGAGGGCCGGACGGCATGTCGCTGGGCACGGCGATCACCATCTCCGGGGCGGCGGCGAGCCCGAACATGGGCTACCACTCGTCGCCGGCGATGACCTTTCTGCTCACGCTCTTCAACGCGCGGCTGGGCGCGTGGCTCGGCAGCCCGGGCCCCGCCGGCCGATTGACTTGGCGCAGGGGCGATCCGCTGCTCGGAGCCGCGCCGCTCCTGCGCGAAATGTTCGGGCGCACCACGGACGACAATCCCCATGTCTATCTGTCGGACGGCGGTCATTTCGAGAACCTGGGCCTCTACGAGATGGTCGCCCGCCGCTGCCGCTTCATCGTCGTCAGCGACGCCGGCTGCGACGCCGACTACGCATTCGAGGATCTCGGCAACGCGATTCGGAAGATCCGCATCGACCTCGGCATCGCCATCGAGTTCCCGGATGGCATCGCCATCGACCGGGAGCACGCGCGCCAGGGCAATCGTCACGCGGCGGTCGGCGCGGTCCGCTACTCCGCCGTCGACGGCGCCGTTGCCGACGGTGTCCTGCTGTATCTCAAAGCCACCTTGTCGGGCGACGAGCCGATCGACGTTCGCAACTATGCCGCCAGCCACCCCGACTTCCCGCACGAGACCACCGCCAATCAGTGGTTCGGCGAATCGCAGTTCGAGAGCTACCGCACGCTCGGCATGCACACCATCGACACGTTGATGGCGAGCGACAGCATTCAGCGCGACCTGCCGGCGTTTCTAGATCGCGTCCGTGCCGGTTGACCGGATGCAGTGCGGCGCCTGCGTCTTGCTGACCCGATCAACGACAAGGTAGACTCCGGCATCGAGGCTCTGGAGGTGGCATGCTGCGTCTTCGCACTCGCACGGCGTTCGAGCTCGGCGCTGCACTGTCGGTGATCGGCATGGTGATGTCGGCATGCACGTCACCGAAACCCGCCGCCGCCCCGCCCGCGCCTCAGCTCTGGGGAGATCTCACACCAGTCGTGTCAGTCAAGGAACTGATGCGCGATATGATCGATCCGGCATCGGACTATGTGTTCGACTCGGTCGGCGCCGTCGTGAGCAAGAAGGGCCTGGTCGAAACCGAGCCGAAAACGGACGCCGACTGGGACAAGATTCGCATTGGCGGCGTCATGCTGGCCGAAGGCGTCTACCTGCTCAAGATTCCGCGGCCCTTCGCACCGCCTGGCGACGAGAACAACAGCACCGGCCCCGACCCCGAGGAGTTGTCGCCGGCGCAGATCGAAGCCAAGCTCGAAGCCGACCCCGCACTGTGGAACGCCAAGATCGAGGCGCTGCGAAACGTCGGGCTCGAAGTGCTCGACATCGTGAAGCGCAAGGACGCCAAGGAGCTGTGGGACGCGGCGGAGAATCTCGATCAGGCGTGCGAGAACTGCCACCTCGCCTATTGGTATCCCGGCGAAAAGGCCTTGCTGCAGCGGCTCGATCGCCGCCTGGAAGAGCTCTATGGCATCAAGGCCGATCGCACTCGCAAGCTGGGAATGGATCCGAAGTAGACGTCATCGGCTCCGGTCATGCCGGAGATCGTTTGCGGCCGGCCGAGTCCACCTTGCCGGTTACGACCGCGCCCTCGGCCATCAGCAGCACCGGGGCGGTGATGTCGCCGGTGACCGACGCGGTGGCATGGAGGTCGACCTTGACGCTGGCCAGGATGTTGCCCGTCACCGCGCCGCTGACAACGATGGTCTGTGCGACCAGATCGGCCTCGACCGAGGCGCCTGCGCCAATGGTCAGGCTGTGATCGCCCAGCTCGATCGTGCCTTCCACGCGGCCGTCGATGGTCAGGTTTTCCGTGCTGGTGATCTTGCCCTGGATCAGCAGCGCTTTCCCGACCCACGCCGCCATGCGGCGCTCTTCAGGCAATTGCCCTCTTGTATCCGGCATCGTCCGCCCCTCTCCGTTCGCCATGAGTCAGTCACTCCGTGCTGGGCGACCAAGTATACCGGCCTCTCTGGCGGATCGGTCGGGCATTGCCGGAACTCGCTGTCGATTCGTCTTGCGCCACGACCGCGGCAAAAACAGAATGGACGGGATGACGCGGCGGCCAGTTGCTCGGAGCAACGGGTCAGCCGAGCGTGACTTCTGGAGGAGGACACGTGGCCAGGACTGTGGCACGACCGGCTCGCAAGCCGAAGGCACTCTCGCTACACCTCGGCCTGAACGCGGTGAGCGCGGCGCACTACGAGGGCTGGGGCGGTGAGCTCGCCGCGTGCGAGTTCGACGCCCACGACATGGCGGCCATCGCCAAGTTGGCGGGAATGAAGCCGACCGTGCTGCTCACCAGGAAAGCGACCCGCGCCGGCGCGCTCGCCGCCGTGCGGTCGGCGGCCAGGACGCTGGCCGCGGGCGATCTGCTGTTTCTGACCTATTCCGGTCATGGGGGACAGATTCCCGATGTCACCGGCGAAGAGGACGACAAGCTGGACGAAACCTGGTGCCTCTACGACGGCCAGTTGATCGACGACGAAATGTATCTCGAGCTGAGTCGCGTCGCCGCCGGAGTCCGCGTCCTGGTGCTGTCGGACAGTTGCCACAGCGGCACCGTCCTTCGCGCCATGCCGCCGCCCGGGACCACCCCAGCGGTCGGCCGCTCGAAGATGATGCCGCCGGCGGTCGGGCTCCGCACCTACCGCGAGCATCAGGCGTTCTACGACAAGCTGCAGCGTGACGTCGTCAAGGCCTCGGGCAAGGCGTCCACGCCGGATCCCGACACCGCGCTCGCGCAAGTCGCGGTCAGCAAGCGCCGCATCGCCATCGCCAACGAGTGCAAGGCGTCGGTGATCCTGATCTCCGGCTGTCAGGACAACCAGACGTCGATGGACGGCGATCACAACGGCGCCTTCACCGAACAGCTGCTGCGGGTCTGGGATCACGGCAAGTATGCCGGCAACTACGCGAAGTTTCACGCCGCGATCAAGGCGCGCATGCCGCCGACGCAGGTGCCGAACCTGTTCACGCTGGGGCCGGTGACCCGCTTCGTCACGCAACGACCATTCAGCGTGTAATGCCATGCTCACCAACCAGATGCTCCAGTCGATCATGCCGCGCCTGTCAGCCGCGCGAAACGCGGAGTTCCTGCCGTCGCTGGCGGCGGCGATGACGGAATTCGCCATCGATCCGCCGGCCCGGGCGGCCGCATTCCTGGCACAGGTGGCCCACGAGTCCGGCCAGCTTCGATTCATGGAAGAACTCTGGGGGCCGACGCCGGCCCAGCTGCGTTACGAACCGGCCAGCACGCTGGCGACGGCGCTGGGCAACACCCAGGCCGGCGACGGGCACCGGTTCAAAGGACGCGGCCCGATCCAGATTACCGGCCGCGCCAACTATCATCGTTTCGGCGATCTGCTGGCCGTCGACCTCCAGACAACGCCCGAGCGCGCCGCGCTGCCCGATCTCGCGTTCAGGATCGCCGGCCTGTTCTGGTCGAAGAAGGGGTTGAACGAACTGGCCGACGAGGCGACCGCCGACGCCTTCAAGGAAATCACGCGGCGCATCAACGGCGGATTCAACGGTCTGGCCGAACGCCAGCAGTTCTATGCCGCCGCGTGCGCGGCACTCGGCGTGAGCGCGCCGCCAGTGACGCGCGGCGCCGCACCCGCTCGATCGCTGCCGCGCGCCGCCGAGCCCTCATTCGAGCGCGGCTACGAAGCCATCCAGGCGACGGTCGAGCCTGCGGAAACGCGCAAGGGTGCGCCGGCCAAACGCAAGCGAAGGTCCACATCGGTCACACCCAGGCCAAAGCCATCGCTCAGGCGCGCACGGAAGGCTGCGACGGTCAAGCGCACGCGCAGGCCGGCAGCGGTCAAGCGCACGCGCAGGCCGCCGGCGGTCAAGCGTTCGCGCAGGACTGCATCGGCCAGGCGCTCGTCCAGGAAGAAACCGAAGCGCTGAACGGCGATGGCGTTCAGCGGCCGGCGCCGGCGAATGCGGCGAGGGTCTTGAGCAGCGCATTGGCTGCCTTCTTCTCAACCGCCGGAGCGCGCGTCGCGTACTTCTGCAAAACGAAACGCGCGGTGTCGTTGACCGATTTCCACATCCAGGGTGTGCTCAGCCTCGCATACAGATCCGTGTACGCGGCCTCGATGCCGGGCCGCGCGCGGGCAAGGGTCCGCAGCGCCAGCGCCTCGTACACGTCGAGCTCGGTCTGGCCCGCCACGCTCCAGAAATCGGGATCGTCCTGCGTCTTGGCCTGCAGCGCCTGCCGGACATCGTTCAGGGAACCAGACGTGTACCCCTTCAATGCCCGGGCTCCGGCATTCAAGGCCAGATCGGCGGCGATGCGATTGATCGCTGGATAGAAGACGTTCAGACGCTGTCGCGTGCCGAGATCTTCCGCGCGCTGATAATGCGCCTGCATACTCTTGATCGCGGCCATTTCCTGGCGCGGCCGTTTCGCGCCGGCTTCCAGCAACGCCAGCCGCTTGAACGCCGAGCCGCACAGGCTCTCGCGCTCCATCGACGGCTGGAGCGCCACGATCTGCTGCAAATAGGCGATCGCCTGCTCAATCGCGCGCCGTTCAGCGCTGACGCTGGACCTGGTGCTGGCCGCGCGGACCGCTGACCTGGCGGTGGATCGCTTCGCCGCACGCAGCGGCAACGCCGGCGGCCCGAGGCGGGCGCGAATGTTGCCCATCTGCTCAGCGGCTTTGATTGAGGCGGTGCCATCGTTGGCGCTGAGCGCGCGCTCGTACCAGGCGAGCGCACCGGCAGCGTCGCCGGCGAGCACGCAGGCGCGGCCGTAGGCTTCAGCGATCCGGCCGATGTCGGCCCAGGCATGCGCGAAGTGATCCGAGAGGTAGCGGATCTTGTCGCGCTGCTTCTCGGGATCCGCCTTCTGGAATTCGCTCTGCACCGCAACCGTCTCGAGCGCGATGAGCAGCGCCGTCGGTGAGGTGACCCCCGAGAACTCGTCGGCAGGCAACGTGATCCGCGCGGCGCCGGCGCCGTCCGACCGAAACGTCCAGTCCGGGTCGCCGTAACACTGATACGCGGCCCAGGTGTTGCCGCCGAGCGCCCAGGAGGCCTCTCGCGCCTGCGCCACCGCGTCGATGAATCGGCAGCCACCCATCAGCGCGCCGTAGAACGTGGTGGCAAACAGGCTCGCCGCCGCGTCATCCACCGCCCAGCCCGCCGCGATCACGCATCTCACGCCGATCGCGATCAGCTCTTGAGCCACGCCGGCGGCAAAGCGCACGTGATTCTTCTTCAGCGGCTCGGCGCCGCTTTGCGCCAGGTGGCAGCAGTTCACGAACACCAGCTCCGGCACGCGACGCACGTTGTGGATCTCGCGCGGACCGAGATATGAGCCGTCGGACAGCACGACGCCACGCGGATCGCCCATCGTTTGCGGCGGGTCGTCGGGTTTTTCGGGCGGCTTGCCGACCAGCTCCGGCGGATCGCCATGCCCGGCAATGTGAACGATGCGCCAGTCGCGCTCCATCAGCGCGTTGATGACGGTGCGCGCGTCCGGTCCGAATGCGTCGGGATCCTCGGCGCTGATGAGCGCGCGCACCCGGTCACCGCCCAGCGCGCCCGAGGCCATCAGGCACGCCGCTACGGCGCGGGCTTCGGCGCGGGCGCCCGAAAGCCTCGGATACTTGGCGGGATCGCAATGCGGCTCGCCGATCACGAGCGCGTTCGAGTCGATGTCGGCATCCACCGGGCTGGCGCGGAACTCGCTCGTCCGCAGCTTTCGCAGCAGCTTCACGCGAATGGCCCACGGCCGCGCCTCGCGCCGGCCGCGGACGTCGGTGTCGAGCATCTCCCAGGGAATGCCGGCCGTCCCGCTATCGAGCTCGATTTGCAGGTCGGTGGTGCCGCTGAGATAGGCCTCCATCTCGATTGGCACCAGCAATTGAAACAGCGTGCGGCCGATCTGCGCGTCGGTGTTCAGCGCGCTCGAAGCACCAGTCACCAGGCTGAGCAGCAGATTGCGCTGGGTCTGCTGAGCGCGCACCTCGCTCCGCGCCCGCTTGGTGTCCAGCGTGTATTGGATCACCGAGTTGCCGCGCCGATCGTCTTCCATGACCGCGGTGACGAAGTCGTAGTCGGTGCCGCGATAGCCGCCATCGATCGGTCGCCGCAACGCGCCAATCCCGCTCGTAATCGTGTCGGCCACCGTGTACCGACCCGGTACGGCGGTCGCCTGCATCTGCAGCGCGCTCAGCGCTTCGGTCGCCCGCTCCAGATACAGCTCGATGATGTGCAGGTGGCTCACCAGCGGCCAGCGGCGAATTCCTCTGCGCTGGTGCGTGTTCCGGCCGGCGCCCGGCAGCGTGCCGGCGTCACCGTCGCTCTCCTGCGATCCCTCGCCATTCAGGCGCTCGTTGGCTTCGCGCACGCCCTGCGCGATCAACTGCGCCGCCTGGCGCGCGGTGATGCCGCTGCCACCGCTGCCGATCAGCGTCGTTGCCAGTTCGAAGAAGGGCTGCAGCTCTTTGTTTTGTTCAGCGAGCCGGTGCGCCCACGCGATGACACCCTGGCGCACCGTGCATACCAGGTCGGCGCCCTGAAGGTTTCCTTCCGGTCCCAGGCCGACCACGATCACCGCTGGAGGGCGCGGGAGTTGCCAGGGGTTGGCGGGATCGACCGTGGTGTTGACGAAGATCTCGTTCGTTCCCGGCGCGTCCGGATATAGGCCGGCCCGGATCGAGCGATCCATTTCGCCGACCCGCTGACTCATCACCCACTCCGCGCCGGTCAGGCGCGAGGAGCGATAGTGTCCGAGCAGCAGCGGGCGATGGATGAAGGTCAGATCGCCGTTGACGACCGAGACTCTCAGCGCCGTGCCAGGAGACGCCGGTCCGGCCGCCAGTGGCTCGCGAACGCTCACCGAGAGGATCTGCTGCTCGTCCTGAACCGGTTGCGACGGCATGGACGCGCGCGATGGACGGCTGCGCACGCGCAGCGGCACCGCGTCCGCTGCAGCGCGCGCCGTTGACAGCATGTCGAGCAAAGTGGTCTTGCCGCTGTTCAGCAAATCAGCGTACGCGGGGAATGCCGCCTTCCGGCTGGGCAGCGACCCATGATCGCAATCGAGCGTCCAGGTGCGAACGTCGGGCAGCAGCGCGCTTTCGCGCGTCACCCGTCCGTCGCCGTCCTCCGGCGCATTCAGATACACGAGGCCGTCCGCGGTCGACTCGTACCCGTCCGGCGTGAACCTGGCGTGACCCGTCACCATGACGATATTTGCGATGAACGAGGCGAGCGTCGTCTCGCGCTGCGCGTCGAGCCGCGTGCGCAGGGCGACGGCGCGGTCGAGCGCAGCCTGCGACGGCACGCCCCACTCGACGGTCTTCAGCTGCAGGCTGAGATTGTGCCACCAGCTGTGCTCCTTGATGATTGCCAGATCGGCGTCGGCAAGCTTCTGCCAGGTCGTGCGCTGGTCGAGGCGGAGGTTCGGGTCGAGCAGCCCGGCCTGCAGCTGCATGAGCCCCGGAAACTGCGCCATCATGGCGCGGGCATCGTAGCCGTGAAACGGCGCGCCGGCGGCGACCAGCGTATTGCCGAACGTGTCGTCGCCAGAGAGCACCTGCATCGGCGCCCACGATCCGGCGTTTGGCGCGCCGAGCATGAGCAGACGCGCGTTGGGATGGGCCATCATCCGCTCCCAGACCCGCGGCGCCTCGAGCGCCATCGTGCGCGCGAGCAGGCCGCCCATCGAGTGGGCGATCATCCGCACCGGTTGGCCGCTGGTCGCTCTCGCATCGAGCGCCTTGCCGACCGCGCCGGCCAGACGCGCGGCCTCCTGCTCGAGCGGCAGGCGCCAGTCGAAGCCGAAGGGGATCACCTCGTGCGTCGTCGAGAGATAGGCGATGAGATCGTCGTACACCATCGCGATCGGGCCATCCGGCGTCACATTCTTCGCGGCCGGATACGCAAGGCGCTCGAGGCCGTTGATCAGACGCCATCCCACCCAGATGCGATCGGCGCCGGCCTTGAGATTGCTACCCAGGATCCCGGGCAGGAGAAAGACCGCGGGCCTGGTGCCCGTCTGCGCCGTGTCTGCGATCGCCGCCCGATCCCCGCTCGCCGACGTGCCGGCCCAGGATAGCGGTCCGATCGGACGGAAACCCTGGGGCTGTGTCTGGATGAGCGCGTTCACCACCGCCTCGGCGGTGCGCTCGTTCGAGAAATAGTTGAAGTGCGACACCGTCCCGCCGGCGTCCAGCACGAAGCTCGCGTCGATTGCGCGCGGACCGCCGCCGTACATCGATCGCGTCTGCACCACGAGGTCGTTGTCGGTCCAGTAATAGGCGTCGGCCAGGAGCGTCTTCAGCCACGACGTCACTGAGTCGCCTTCGAGATCGCCGGCGACCACCCGCAGCTGGCCGTCGACGCGTCTGTCGATCGAGTGCAGCCACTGCACCAGTGGACTGTCTGGCATCTGGGCGGCCAGACCGGGAATCTCGAGTGGATCGGTGCGATGCCGGGCGACGGCGGCGAGGAACTCGACGATCTCCGGGGCCACCGGCACGCCGCCGAGCCGCAGCGCCCACTTGAAGACGGAGAGATACGCGTCGAGGCGCCCCGACGCGAGCAGCGTACCGCGTGCCGGGCACGCGACGCGCACGACTCGATCGACCTTGATTTTCCTGGTCGCGACGACCGCCTTCAGCGCGTCGAGATCGGCGCGCTGGCCGGCGTAGGCTGCGCCGCCGAACGGCGTCAGATCGCCTCCGGCGTTGGCACAGACGTGCGCCAACACTTCGGCGACCAGACCGCCGCGTGAGTGCGTCAGAAGATGCAGGCGTGCGCCGGACGGCAGCGTCTGCGCGAGCGTGAGCGCGTTGGCGATCGGGCTCGCGCCGAGCGTCGGGTGATCGAGCCCGTAGACGCGACGCCCGTACGACGCGAATAGCCTCCGGACGCGGGTTGGCTGGTTCGTCCACAGCTTGCAGAATGTGTCCTGGGTGTCCGAGAACGTGCCGTGAATGAGGACCAGGAGCGGATCGTCGCCGGAGGACGATACGCGATCGAGTCTGGCGCCGCTGCCCTTGAGTTTCCCCAATCGATCCGCGCTCAACTGATAGACACCGGCCTCGACCCGAGCGTCGAAGCGCTTGACGAGTTCCGCCGCGGTCAGCGCCGCCGCCGGACCAGTGACGATGTGCAGGGCCGAAAGCACGACGTCACCCAGCGCGCCGCGCGTGGCGCCCCGGCTTTGTCCTCCCTGTTCCAGGCCACGCCAGCGCAGGCGTGCGACGACCTGAACATCCCCGTCCGCGCCGCGGCTGCGCGGGGTCGCCAGCTGCGCGCGCAACAGGTCGCGCGCGTGTTCGGGGTGGAGCACCAGTTCGGGTCCGCCGGCGATCTCCAGAACGACGAGGTCTTCGCCCGGCACGGCGACGACGCGAACAGCGCTTGCGCCCTCTCGTTGAGCCGTGACCTGCACCGATTGTTTCACCCGCCCGAACTCGAGGTCGGCGGACAGCGGCGCCGCGGCTACCCGCCCGCGGTCGCCGACTCCCGCCGTTTCGTGGCCGGGCACGATGAAAGTGATGGGCTTACCGGTCGTAGGGCTCACACACCGACTCCTGTGTTCAGATCTTGCTCATCCGATTCCACTGGATGATAGACGAACGCAGTGAGCGGTGAATAAGGAGTTCTGTTGGCGGAGCGGGCCTATCTCGATGTGCATTTCGACGCGACCACGCGGATCGAGTCGACCTGCAGATGAGTCGCTTCGCTCTTGGGCGCGTCGGCGGGGCGCGACCACACGGTGCCGGTGATCTCGACCTTGTGGCCGACCTGTTTCTTCAGCTCGCCCTCGCGACCTTCGAGCTTGTACGACGCGCCGGCGCGCGAGCCGGACCGACTCCCGTTGTCGCCGGTCGTGGCAACCCAGGTACCGGACGCCGGCATGCCGGACGCGGCGGTCCCGCTCGTGCCGGTCGGCGCTCCGGTTACGCTGGTTTCACGCGTCGGTAGCGGCGCCAATGACAAGGCGTCTGGCACAGCGGTCGTGACGTTGGTCAACAGATAGCCTTTCTCTGTCGGTCCACTGGTCCCTTTTGCGCTGATGTTCTGCACGCAACCGGTCACCGTCGTCGTTGGGGCGTCTGCCGACACCGCTGCCGCCGCGCACGCCATGGCTACTGCCGCCCACACGCTCCGAGTCATGCCGACCTCCTGTCGCGGAAGGTGCAAACACGATACCGGGCACGGAGCCGGCAGCGGTCAGTCGCATGAGCACAAAACAGCTGATGCGCACTGCGGCCGGGCTGATGGCGACCGCCGCCGCATTCGCGGCGGTCCGTCGGCGCGTGATGCGGATGAGTCTCAACGGCCGAACCGCTCTGATCGCCGGCGGATCGCGAGGCCTCGGCCTCGCGATCGCGCGTGAGTTCGGACGCCTGGGCGCGCACGTCACGCTCGCCGCGGGCGACGCGGTGGAGCTCGATGCCGCGCGTGTCGATCGGGAATCGACACTGTGCCACCCTTGCGGCAGGCAAGAATCGCCTGGCGAAGAGCGGTGGGGCGATCGGTCGCCAGGAAGGTCGCGGTTTTGACGCGATCGTAGTAGGCGTCGAGCGTCGCGCCGTGCGCCTCGAGGCCGACCGCCTCGATGCACGAGTCGGGACCGCGACCCGACGTCAGCTGCTTCAACCGATCGAACACGTCTACTTCTTCGAAGTTGAGTGTCTCGACCGATCCAAGCCCCGCTGCCATCCGCAGCCGCGCCGGGACGCAATCGATGGCGACCACTCTTTCGGCGCCGAGCATCAGCGCGCTGGCGATGGCCATCTGCCCCACCGGCCCACACCCCCACACCGCCACCGTGTCGCCGGTCTGGATGTTGCAGTTCTCCGCCGCCATATATCCAGTCGGAAAAATGTCGGTGAGGAACAGCACCTGCTCATCAACGAGATGGTCGGGCACTCGCATCGGGCCGACGTCGGCATAAGGCACGCGCACGTACTGCGCCTGTCCGCCTTGGTGGCGCCCCAGACGACCAGCGCTGCGCCACCGAGTGCCGTCGCCCAGCGCTCCGGACGGTGCCTGGCCGACCTTGACGAGCGGGACTGCGGGACGCTCAATGCCGTTGGGATACGGACGCGCTCGTTTCGAGCGGTGCCCGTTTTTACGGGTGCATGACCGTGACCGTGTAGGTAACCGGCGCCAACTGCCCGCCGGCGTCGTGCACCTCGACGCACAGCGTGCCCGGGCTGGCGACCCCCGAGAGCTGCACCGCCGCGCCCGCCGGCGTCTGCACCGACCCGCTGGCCACGGCGGCGCACGTGCCGTCACCTGGAATGCCGATGCTGAGGCCCATCACGATCGTGGCGGGCGGCGCGGCTGCGGTGAGCGTGACGTCCACGGTGCCGGCTGTCGCGATCGGGAAGCTGTGAAAATCGCCGCCGCCCACCGCCACGGTGCCGGTGAAGGTATCGGTGGTGCGCGCCGGCGTCGTAGTCGTCGCGGGGGCGGTGGTCGTGCCGCCGCAGGCTGCCGCGGCCAGCAGCAACGCGACGATCGAAAACGTCCTGATGCGCCGGTTCATGCCCACGTCACTTGACCGTCAGCGTCACGGTGCCGAAATGCACCAGCGACGTGCCGGCCGCTCCACTCACCGTCACGGCATAGCTGCCCGACGGCGTGCCGCCGGTCTCCGACGGCGCCGACTGCCCAGTGCCGTTGAGAGTCACCTGGTGTGGGCTGCCGGCGGCATCGTCCACAAACGACAGCGTGCCGGTGCGCGCGCCGGTCGCCGTCGGGGTGAACGCGACCGACACGCCGCAGCTCGCGCCGACCGCAACCACGGTGCCGCAGTTGCTGACCACGGCAAAATCGCCTGACGGCGTGATGCTGGTGAGATTCAGCGGATCGGCGCCGGTGTTGGTCAGCGACACCAGCTGCGCCGGCGCCGTGGTGTTGATCGTCTGCGACGAAAATGTCAGCGTCGACGGAAAGATGGCAATGGCTGACGCCTGTGTGGTGATCGCGCCGGCGCGCACGCGCGCGGCGGCCGCGGCGGTCGAAGCGGTCGAGGCGGTGGAAATGGTGAGCGTCGACTGGGCGCCAGTCGCGCCCGGCACGACCGCCGGTGGATCGAAGACGCACGTAGTCTGCGGCGGCAGGTTGCCGCTCGAGCAGCTCAACGTCACCTCGGAATTGTAGGCGCCGCCCTGCGGGGCGACAGTGACGATATGACGACTCGACTGCCCAGCCGACACCGTGGCGTTGTCCGGCGAGGCGCTCAGAGCAAAATCGGTGACCGCGATCTGAAGGTCGATCGTCGCCGAGTAGGTGATGCCGTTGTTGCTCGCCGCCACCGAGACGGCATTGAGTCCCGCCGGGCAGGTCATGGTCGCATCCGGGGCGGTACCGCAGCCGCCTGTCCAGGTCAGGCTCTTGAGGCCACAGCCGTTCGGATCGACGAATCCCAGCTGCTCGGCGGCGAGATTCGCGCCGAACGTCGAATTGGAATCGAACACCAGCGTCCGGCTGCCGTTCCAATTCGGCAGCGTGGCCTGCACGGCGTTGAACGCGTCGGCGCGGCCGGCGCCGACGTTGTTGTCGGGCGCCGGGCCAAGAGGATCTGTCTTTCCAACCAGGAGATTGCGGACCGTGGTGCGCGCGCCGGCCGCCGCGATGGTGGACGTGGTGCGGTTCAACAGGCACGGTGCGCTCTGCAGCAGCAGCGCCGCGACGCCGCCCAGATGCGGAGCCGCGGCGGAGGTGCCGAAGAAAGGCGTCGGAAAGGATCCCGCCCCAGAGACCGCGACGCCGTCGATGGCCATGATGTCCGGCTTCAGGCGTCCGTCAAGGGTGGGGCCGCGACTGCTGAAAAACTCCGGCGTCACGTTCGACGTGTCAAGACACGATTCATCGGGCGCCGCACCGCTCAATCCGCCGGCGGCCGACGCCGAGGCGGAGCAGATCGCGCCGACCGCGATGACGCTCACCGGCGATCCGCCGGCGTCGCCCTGAGCTGAAATGCTGCGCGAGGCGGTGTTGTAGTTGTGCCGCTCGTGCCGCGGCGGCGCCAGCAGCGCCGGTCCCGCGGCGGCGCACTCGGGCTGAAACGAAAAGATATTCAGGTTCCGGGGCTGCGCCGCGCTGCCCACGTTCTGCACGACGATCAGGAAACGATCGGCGGCGCCGGCGTTGACATAGTCGATCACCTCGGACGGATCCTGGCGGCCGCTCTGCACGTCGGTGCTGCGCGCAACCACCCGTCCGGTGCTCTGCTGCACCAGATAGAGGTCGTAGTTGTTGCCCGACCCGCCGAACGCATCGTCCCAGGTGAGGAAGATCGCCACTTCGCCGTTCTGGGGCAGGGCAATCACGTTGAACGGCTGCGAGCCCAGACCCAAGACATCGGTCGTGTCAGCGGTACGCTGGAACAGGTGCAGGTGCCCGGGGGTGGTGATACCGGCAATCGAGGTGCCGTCCACGCCGGAATCGGCATAGGCGCCCAGGTAGTGCTCGTCGGCATCGTTGCCGACCGCGGTCACGTAGGCCCGAATCGGCCAACCGGGGTTGTTGAGCGCCGCCGCGGTGTTCGCCGAGACCGCGCTGGTCCCGTCGTACGGTTCGCCGAAGAAGCCGATGTCGTCGAGCACGACGTCATTCGAGGCGGCCAGGAAATTGACGGCCTGCGAGAAGGCGAGATCGGTGTCGCCATTGGCGAACGACAGCTTGGCACCGGGCGCCAGGTCGTGCACGATTTCGAGCAGCGCGGTGCCTTCGGCCCCGGCGCCGGCAAACGCGCAGGCCGGCGACGCCGGCGGCAGCCCTTCGAGATCGCCGTTGGCGCTGAACGACCGCCCAACGATACCGCCGGTCGATTCCTTGAGCACGCCGGCCGCCGTGCGCGTGGCGGTGGCGCCCGGCAGATCGCCGGTGGCGATCGGTCCGCCCTCGACACCGGCGCAGCCGGTAGTGCAGCCAGTGGCGAAGACGCCCTTGATCCCGTCCGACACGACGCCGACGCGCACGCCGGTGCCGTCGAGGCCGAACTGCGCGCGCACCGCGTCGGCATGCAGAATGGCGTCGCCTTCGGTCAGCGCATTGCCGGCGCGAGCCCGCGCGTAGGTCGGCAGACGGATCGCGTCGACCACGGCGAGCTGCGCCACCGCCGTCAGACGCGACACCGGCAGATGCGCCTGCACCCGCCGGCGCGCCGCGTCCCTGATCTCGATGGTCACCCCGGCAGCCGTGAGCTGACCGACTGTGTCGTCGGTGACCGCGGCCATCAGGATGTAGACCTGCACCTCGTTGTTGGCGTCGATACGCAGCCGCCGGGCCTGCATCGCGTTGCGAACCGAGGCCGGACGTGCGCTTTCCGCCAGCTGCGTCGTCGAACTGCCGGACGCGGCGACGAGATCGGCGAGCACCGTGGTGAGCTTGCTGTCGGGCGGCGTCACGCTCACCTGTTGGGCGGTGGTCGTGACTGCCAGAGCGGCGAGCGCCGCCGCGATGAGGAATCCGTATCGCATCATGTTTCAATCAGGCCGAAAACCCAAGATCGAGGAAATTGGTCACGACCATTGGACGCGATAAACGTGACGAAACTATGGCGAGGCGGTCACATGACCGTGGCAGGCGACGGGGCTTCCACCTCTTGATCGAGCGTCGACTTCCGTTGCTGGTAGCGCGGGTACAACCCGGCCTACTCGAGCAGGAATGCGAGCGCGCCTTCGAGCCGCCACGCCCAGGCCGCTTCGGTGTGACGCGCGCCGGCATCCTCGACGTACCCGAGGCTGGCCGGCGCCGAGGCACGACGCGTGGCAGAGACGCCGGCGCTGCTGGCGCCGACCGCGCGGCGCTGGCGGCGGAATCCCTTTCTGACGAGCAGTCGTCCGAGCCGGCGCACGTCGCGCAGCGTGCCCGCGCCTTCGCCGGTGCCGACGTCGAGATAGAGACGGCCGCGCGGCACCTTCGCATCTTGGATGTAGTCCACGATCGCGCCGTGTCCGAACCACAGCGACGGGCTCATCACGCCGGCCCGGCCGAACACCGCGGGATGACGAAAAAAGGCGTAGAGACTCAGAAGGCCCCCCATCGACGACCCAAAGATGGCGGTCCCATCGCGATCGCGCCGGGTGTTGAACTGGCGATCGATGCGCGGCTTGAGCGTGTGGACCAGAAACGCCAGATAGTCGTCGGCACGGCCGCCGCCATGGCGCGGATCGGCAAACGGACTGTATTCGGCGAGCCGATCGCGGCCGGCGTGCGCGATGCCGACGTAAATCGCGTCCAGGCCCCGCCAGGCCAGCCGGTCGATGGTCCCCTCGAGCTCCCAGGTTCCCGCAAACGCGGTGGACGGATCCGACAGGTTCTGGCCGTCATTCAGGTAGACCACGGGGTACGACACGCCGCTTGGATACGACGCCGGCAGGTAGACATCGACGTGGCGCCGATTTCGCAGTTGCGGCGACCAGACGTGCTTCAGCGTGCGTTTGATCATTCGACCGGGCGCTCGGGCGGCGGCGCGGTGGCAAAGAAGTCCCGGTAGAAGCGCTCCGTGTATTCGGCAATCAGCGCGTCCACCCGTCCGGCCTCGGCCGACCGCAGGATCAAGCCGGCGTGAAAGTCCTTGCGAATCGTCTGGGCGATCTCCGGATCGGTGTAGGTCGACATGTCGGGTGCTTCCTGCCGCGCCAGGGTGAGGACCACGCCGGCATAGTCGTCGCGGTGGGGTGGAAGGGTGTAGCTGCCATGCTCGCCGGCCATCTCGATGTTGGCCCACTCCCGCCACAGGTTCAACCCGGTCGCCGCTTCGATGGTGTCGACGATGAACGCGCCGCCAACGCGCGCCGACGTTTCGAGGAAGACAAAGCCGTGGTCCGGCTGAAGCCGGACACTACCTTCCACTCGTCCCTCTCCCGTCTCTCCTGCCTCTGACTGTCCTGCCCCTCCCGCCCGTCCTGCCCCTCTCGCCTCTCCTGCCCCTCCCACCCCGTCTGCCCGTCCTGCCCCTCCTGCCCCTCCCACCCCGTCTGCCCGTCCCGCCCCTCCTGCCTGTTCTGCCTCTCCCACCCCTCCTGCCCGTCCTGCCCCTCCTGCCCGTCCTGCCCCTCCTGCCCCTCCCACCCCGTCTGCCCGTCCCGCCCCTCCTGCCTGTTCTGTCCCTCCCACCCCTCCTGCCCGTCCTGCCCGTCCCGCCTCTCCTGCCTGTCCCGCCTGTCCCGCCCCTCGAATGAATTCCGTGTGAGACACGCCGCGCCGCAAGCCGAGCCCTTGCTGCAAAGTGTGGTTCATCGCCAGCACCGCGCGTCCCTCCTCGGAGCTGTCGGCGAGCCGGCGCGTGATGAAGATGCCGCCCTGGTGCGACACTTCCATCGGCGGCCGGCCGTACTTGAACGCGATCGCGAACACGACCTCGCCGCCCCAGACGATGGAATCGACGTGATAGACGTCGCCGGGCACGAACTGCTCGAGCACGCACTCCGCGCGATGGGCGCCGGCGGCATCGAGCGCGCGCCACAGGGCGTCACGGTCATCGACTTTCTTGATCCCGATCGCCGCGGCCGACGAGCGCGGCTTCAGCACCCAGGGTGGCGCCACCCGCGCCGCCCAGTCGGCGACATCCTGATCGTTGAACACCGGAGAGAATTCGGGCACCGGCACACCGAGCGTGCGCGCCTGCATCCGCATCGCCAGCTTGTCGCGAAAGCGGCTGGCGGTGGTTCGCCCCATGCCCGGCACGCGCAGGTGTTCGCGCAGCATCGCCGCGATTTCGACGTCGAAGTCGTCGAGCGCGGCAATCCGGTCGATGTGATGACGCCGCGCCACCTGATCGACGTGGCGGCGAATCTGCTCGTCGCTGGCGTCGCGCGGGACCGAGTGAATCTCGTCGATTGAGTCGCGCGGCCACTCCGCCCCGATCAGTTTGTCGGTGGTCAGCAGGAGGACTGTCCAGCCCCGGGCCTTGCACTCGCGCAGGAACGGGTCGCCCTTGAAGTAGGTCGCGATACACAGAATGGTCATATACTCATCGCTCGGTTGATCGCTGATCGTTCGGCTGAAGCTTCGCGCTCCAGCGAGCCTCGTCGGCGAGCCATCATATGCACCGCGAACATCACCGTTGGTACTCGGATCGGATCGGACGCGAGTTCGGCGTGGTCGTCCTGGGGCACTGGGGGCCGCCGCTGATCATGTTTCCAACCAGCGGAGGCGACGAAGAAGAATATGAGCGTCAGGGGCTGATCGAGGCGATCGCCGGGGTCATCGACGCCGGCGCGGTCAAAGTCTTCTGCGTCAACATCAACCACGGCGACTCGTTCGCCAACCGCCACGCCCATCCGCTGCACCGAAGCTGGATGCAGCGCCAGTACGACGCCTACATCCGGCACGAGGTCATCCCGTTCATCCGCCATCACTGCCAGTCGCCCGACACGGCGATCTGGACCATGGGCGCGTCGCTCGGCGCGTATCATGCGGTCAATACCCTGTTCAAACATCCCGACGTCGTCAAGCGCTGCTTCGCGCTCTCCGGCGTCTACGACATGAAGCGCTTCATGAACGGCGCCTACGACGACAATTTCTATTTCAACAACCCGGTCGACTACCTCGCCAACATCAGCGACCCCTGGCTGCTCGGTCAGCTCGCCAGCTGCGACATCCACCTCGCCACCGGCACCGGGCCGTTCGAGCACAGCGGCGACGCGTACCGGCTGTCGGAGATCCTCGCCAGCCGCGGCATCGCGCATCACCTGGACGACTGGGGCCCGCTCGGCGGCCACGACTGGCCGTTCTGGAAGCACCAGATGCGCGAGTATCTCTCGCGCGGATGGCCAGGTGTGGCCAACGGGTGATGTTCAAGGGCTGAATGAAACGACATTCGCCCTAGATTGGCCCTTGGCCTTTGAGGCACAACCCTCCGCATGACAGCATAGCCTCTGCCGGTTGGGGCTGCGCAAACTCGACGACAGCAGAGAGGATGATGTGACGATCACGGCCTCAGAAGGTGAAATCGTTGCGGCAACAGCGTACGAACATCTCCATGTTCCGGCCTTGTTCCAGCAGTGGGCGCCACGGGTCGCGGAAGCGGCGGCAATCGGGCTGGGTGATCGAGTCCTGGATGTCGCGTGCGGCACCGGAGTCCTGGCGCGAGAGGCCGCGTTGCGCGTGGGTGACCAGGGTCGGGTGGCCGGCCTTGATGCGGCTGCTGGCATGCTGGCCGTGGCTGCGCGGCTTGCTCCTTCGATTGAGTGGCGGCACGGAGTCGCGGAATCCCTTCCCTATGACGACCATTCATTCGATGCGGTGATCAGCCAGTTCGGTCTGATGTTCTTCCACGATCGTCTGGCGGCCATTCGCGAAATGTTGCGTGTTCTGGGTCCGGGCGGCCGGGTGGCGGTCGCAGTATGGGAGTCTCTCGAGAATTCACAAGCCTATCCAGAGGAAGTGGCGCTGCTCGATCGGCTGGCTGGCAAACCAGCGGCTGATGCGTTACGCGCTCCGTTCGTACTTGGCGATCGCAGGAAGCTGGCCGCACTGTTCCAGGACGCGGGAGCGAGCTCGATCGAAATCGTGACTCACCATGGAACGGCACAATTCCCCAGCATCAGGACGATGGTCGAAGCAGACCTGCGGGGGTGGTTGCCAATCATGGGCGTGGTGCTCGCCGAAGAACAGATCGAGTCGATTCTGCAAGAGGCCGAGCAGGCTCTCTGCCGCTACCTGACAACGACGGGAACGGTACAGTTTGACGCTCCTGCGCACATAGTAGTCGGGCGGAAGTCATAGCGGTGTCGTGACGGTTCGTCGGCGAGAAGACCACCTGCTGTCTACCGCGCGTGAGCTTCGACACGGGCGACACGCCGGTGGCCGTCACCCGAGTCTACAAGCCAAACCGGTCCAGAAGGTAGCGGCCGTGGCCGATCACCTGTTCCTCATCGATCCAGACATTGCAGCCTCTCGTCAGGACGTCGATGTGCGTGCGCGACTTCCACGGGGCGCCGGTCTGGCTGCCATAGGGATCGCCAAACGCGAGGTGAACGCCTGGAATTTTTTCATCCTGCAGCAGCACGCCGATCATGTCCTCCAGCGCGATGTTGGTGCCGAACGCGATCTCGCCGACGCGATCGCTGTACTGGTCGGTGTGGCAGTAGGCCCAGAACTCCTCCTGGAGATCGGTGCGGCGGCTGTGCGCAGACAGCAGCCGTCCGCCGGCGATTTCGAGCGTCAACGGGCTGGCGCGCAGGTCGCCGTACTTCGGGCCGAAGTAATCTCCGGCGGTGCCATCGCAGACAAACACGCCGTCCACGCTCAGCGGCGTGGTGAACACCTCGCCGGCCGGCAGGTTCGACCAGTAGCGGGGGTTGATGAGGCCGCTCGTCTTCACCCAGGTCAACGTCGGATCGAAGGTGGCGGTCAGCTCGGTGCCACCGGCGGTCTGCACGCGCAAGCGCCGCGCCCGCGGCATCCGCTCGCACAACCGCTGGCTGAGCCGATCCACCAGGCGATAATCGGCGCGCATGCCCTGTTTCATGATCTGCGGCGTGACGCCGACCATGTGCGCGTAGCGGATCGCCCGCCGCTCCACCACCGCGACGATGGCCATGCGGGCGCCCAACTCCCCCTGTTCGGGCTGCACGCAGAGGATGCCGGCATCGGCCCGATCGAGCGCGTGCAGCACCGCCGCCGGTGCCGCGGTCATCGGCCGCGCCGTCACGTCTTCGATCAGCACCGGATCGCAGAGCGCCCCGACCTGGTCGAGCACCGCGGCGATGGTGGCGCCGACCTCGCCGCTCGCGCGGTCGGCAATCAGCGCAACGCGCTCGCCGCGCTGGATGCCAAGGCACACCTCGACGGCGTTGCGCGCGCCGGGGACGAGGTCGGCGGACGGCGGACCAAACACAGACGTCTGCATCATCGGGATCTTACGACGAAGGCCGGCACCTGGCCGCCGCCGGATGTGACATTGGCGAGGCCCGACGCGCTGAGGCGGGTCAGGAACCCTGCCAGCCTGCCGCGAAAAATGTAGGGCGCACAATCGACGAGCATGTCGCGCTGCACGACCGGCCCTGGTGCAGTTCCCGCGCTAGAGGACTCGCAGACCGGAAACAGCTCGCGCCGGATGGCGATGCGCCGCTGCGCCACCCAGCCGCGGTCGCGTTCGGCCAGCGCGCGCGCGATCGCCGCGTCCCAGTCGGCTTCGCTGGTTTCCCAACCGAGCGTCACCCCGGTGCCGCCGTACTCGTCGTTCGGCTTGACCACGAAACGATCGCGCTGCGCGCGCAGATACGGGATGAGATCGACGGACTCGCCGTCCACGGTCACGCGCCGCTCTTCCACCAGCGCCGTCCACGGCACGTGGCGCCGGATCACGTGGTGTTCCGCCGCGGAAAACAGCCCGGCGTTCCGGTCGTCGGTCAGCACCGCAAAGAAAGCCTTCTTGTGCGGGATCTTGCAGCGCAGCGAGTTGGCGACACAGACGGTGCGGCTGCGGTAGGCATCCAGCAGCGCACGGCACTCGGCCTCCCGTGACACGATGTCGTTGATGAGCACGCGCCGGTAGACGAGGTCGATCCGCTCGCCGTTGGCGTACAACCCGCGTCCGGCCCCGGCACTGAACCGCGAACCAGCGGCGAACTCGAGGTCGCGCGGATCGCAGATGACGGTCGGCGCGCCGAGTGCGGCAAAGGCGTCGCGCAGAATCTCGAATTCGCTGAAGGTCGGGACGTCGCGCCAGTCGACTATGGCAATTCGCGGCGGCGATGCGGTACCGCCCCATTCGCGATAACTGGCGACCAGCGCCTCGAGCAGCGCCTCGACCGGGCGGAAGAAACGGGTGTCGAAGCGCTCGCGAAAGTTCGCCATCGTCGGCTCGGCATCGAACAGCTCCGCCAGCAGCTGGCTGTAGCCGGCGCCGGCCGGCGACTCGGCGTTGTACTCGGCAAACTGCAGCGACTCGGGCAGGATGAAGGCGTCGGCGCGTGCGGCGGTGCTGGTGGTCGCATAGCCGGGATCGATCTGCGCCAGCTCGATCTCCGCAGCGCTCAACGCGAGGTCGGTCAGCAGCCGCGGCGTCGTCATGGCCTGGGCCGCGACCCGCTCGCCCAGCGTCCAGAGCATCTCGGCGACACCGCGCACCCGCTCCTCGTCGCTGGCGGCGAGGAAGAACGGACGCAGGAACGGGCAGATGGTGCGCTCGCCAAACCGCAGCCGCCGCTCGCGCATGGTCGCCGACAGCCGACCGCACATCGCCGACGCATCGACGCCTTCGAGCAGCGAGTTCCAGACCGATTCCGGCGGAGTCATGTCAGACCGGGCTCGCGTCGGCCAGTCCTGTCATCTGCGCCCACCGCGGCCACGCCTGCTGCGGCTTTCCGCGCAGTGCGCGGTCGATCACCATCTCGGCCATCTTGTGCACGCACATCTCGAAGTAGAACGGCGTGATGCGATCGCGCTCGAAGTCGGGCGCCGGGTTGAGGAAGTCGATCGCATACGGCACGCCATCCTGCACCGCGAACTCAATCGTGTTCATCTCGTAGCCGAGGGCGTTGTTCAGCGTCTGCGCGTCGCGGACGATGCGGGCGCCGATTTCGGCCGAGAGGTAGTTGTGGTCCACCAGGTAGCGGCGCTGGTGCGGATCGTAGGCGACCGGAACGATGTCGGTCTTGCCGAAGGTGAAGCAGCGCACGTACTGATCGAAGTGGATGAACTGCTGCAGCGTCATGCAATACGGCGCCGTGCCGTCGTAGGCCGCGATCAGCTCGGCCTTGTTCTCGACCTTGTAGACATGCTTCCAGCCGCCGCCGGAGTACGGCTTCAGGATCGCCGGGCGCCCGACGTAGTCGAGTAGACCGTCCCAGTCGATCGGGTAGCCGAGGTTGTGCAGCGACTCCGGCGCAAGGTCGATGTCGGCCGGATACCCCTTCTGCGGCAGCGCCACCGTTTTCGGCACCGCCACTCCGAGCTTCTCCGCCACCGAGTAGTTGAAGAACTTGTCATCGGCCGTCCACCAGAACGGATTGTTGATGACGTAGGCACCTTCCAGCACCGCGTGCTTGAGATAGGCGCGGAAATACTCCACCTCGTGCGAGATGCGATCGACGATGACCGCATACCCGGAGGGATCGCCCATCCTGGTGCCGGCCAGCTTCAGAAACTCGGCGGTGATGCCATGAGGCTTCCCCAGCTGGTTGACCCGGTCGAGAAATGCAGGAGGAAACGAGTACCTCGCGTCCGCACAACAGACCTACCTTCATAGTCTTCAGCCTCTAGCCTTAGCTGTTCGCCTGATCCTAGCCCCGAGGCAAATACGTCTTCGCCGACTGCTCGACGCCGTCCCGCGTTTCGTCGACGATCGACTGGACGACGGCGCGCAGATCGCCGGTGCGGCGATAGACGTCGACCTGCTTCTCCGCGCTGGTGCCGTCGCTGAGAATGGTCCTGACATATTCCAGTTCGCGCCGGCTGCCGAGCTCGTCCACCACATCGTCGATGAACTCGAGCAGCTCGCCGGCGAGGTCGCGCATCGGCACTTCGCGCCGCTTGCCGAAGTCGATCAGCTTGCCGTCGATGCCCCAGCGCGCGGCGCGCCACTTGTTCTCTTCGATCAGGGCGCGATGGTAGCGGCGAAAGCCGAGGTTGCGCTCGCGCAGGCGGTACAGTTTGACGATGATGGCCTGTGCCAGCGCCGCGATCGCGATCGAGGCGCGCGGCGCGGTCGGCACGTCGCAGATGCGGAACTCGAGCGTGCCGAAGGTGGGTTGCGGCCGCAGGTCCCACCAGATCTTCTTGCCGTTGTCGATGCAGTGCAGCTCGATTAACTGCTCGACGTACTGCTCGTACTCGATCCACGACCCGAAATGATCCGGAATGCCGGTCCGCGGAAAGCGGCGGAACACGGCGGTGCGATACGACTTGAGCCCGGTGTCGCGCCCCATCCAGAACGGCGAGCTGGTCGAGAGCGCCAGCAGGTGCGGCAGGAAGTAGCGCGCCTCGTTCATCAGGTCGATCATCGACGACGGATCGGGGACGGCGACGTGGACGTGCAGTCCGAAGATGAGGAGCGACCGCGCCAGCTGCTGCAATTCTTCGACGATGTGCTCGTAGCGTTCGCCCGGCGAAATGACCTGGTCCATCCAGTTCGAGAACGGGTGGGTGCCGGCCGCGGCGATGCGCAGGCCGACGCGTTCGGCAGCGTCGGCCAGATCGCGCCGGGTGCGGATGATCTCGGCGGCCAGCTCCTCGATCGACCCGCAGATCTTGGTGCCGACCTCGACGATCGACTGGTGCATCTCGCGCTTGATGTGCTCGCCAAATGCCGGCGCGCTCGACGCCAGAAGCTCCGACACGTGCGATCGCAGTTCCCACGTCGTGGGATCGACAATCTGGAATTCTTCTTCGACGCCGACGGTGAAGGCGTGACTCATGAGGTCCTGCTCTCGCGCCGCTATGATAGCCCCTCGGCGGCCTGCTCTTTATGCGCCTTTTAGATTGGCTGGCCTTTCGCTTGCAGCCGGTGGCGAGCAAGGCGGACTCACCCCATGAATGCAGCGATCTCTGTCCTGTCCCGGGTTCACCCTGTCTCAGACAGGCGACATCTGTCCAGGCCCGCGGTTTCAGCCAAGGCGGTCCGGCGCCGCATCCTGATTGTCGAAGACGAAGCGCCGATCCGCGAACTGCTTCGTCTGCACTTGTCTCTGGCCGGCTTCGACATCGAAGAAGTCGCGGAAGGCACCGCCGCCCTCGACCGCGCGCGCAGCGAAACATTCGACCTCATCGTGCTCGACGTGATGGTGCCGGGACTGGACGGCATCACCCTCTGCCGCGCCATCCGGGCGCAGAGTGTCAACATGGCCAGCGCCGTCCTGATGCTGACCGCCCGCGGCAGCGAAGCTGACAAGGTACTCGGCCTGGAGAGCGGCGCCGACGATTACCTGACCAAGCCGTTCAGCGTTCGCGAAATGGTGGCGAGGGTGGGCGCGATCCTGCGCCGCAACGCACGGATCGACGCACCGATCGGCGCGGCAGCGCCACGACAGGTCCGATCGCGCGACGTCACGCTGGATCCGGAGCGCCGCGAGGCGATCGTGCGCGGTGAGGTCGTCGACCTGACCAAGCAGGAATTCGATCTGATCTACCTGCTCGCCGCCCGCCCGGGCATTGTTTTCAGTCGTGCGGCGCTGCTGACCAAGGTCTGGACCGACGACACCTACGTCACCGAACGCACGGTCGACACCGTCATCAGCCGGCTGCGCCGCAAGGTCGAGGACGATGCGCAGCACCCTCAGCTCATCCTCACGGCGTGGGGAGTCGGCTACAAATTCGTCGACGTCGAATGATGGCTCGGCTCCGCTGAATGCGGCAGGACGACGATGAAGGCGGTGCGGCCGGGCGCGCTGGTCACCGCGATCGAACCGTGGTGACGCTCGACGATCGCTTTCGCGATCGACAAACCGAGCCCACTACCCGGCGCGCTGCGGCGGCGCGACGGGTCGGCCTGGTAGAAGCGATCGAACACGAACGGCACACGGTCGGGATCGATCGCCGGGCCTGAGTCGGCCACCAACAGCACGACCGCGTCGCCCTCCCCCTCGGCGCACAGCTCGATGTGGCCGCCGGCCGGCGTGTTGCACAGCGCGTTCGCGAACAGCCTCTCCACCACCTGCTCGATCCGGTCGGGATCGGCCACGACCTGATCGGCGGCACTCGCCACCGACACAGCCACCTCGATCCCCCGGGTCCGCGTCTCGTGCTCGTGCCGCAGCAAGACGTGCTGGAACACCCGTTCGACGGCGAACAGCCGCGCGTGAAGCGGCGCGACGCCGCTTTCCAGCCGGGCCAGATCCAGCAGGTCTTCGACGATGCGATCGAGGCGAACGGTTTCGCGCTCGATGGTCTGGAAGTAGCGCTCGCGCGTCACCTCGTCGAGATCGAGATCCGACATGTGCAACGTCTCGACGTAGCCGCGCATCGCGGTCAGCGGCGTCTTCAGTTCGTACGAGACGTCGATCAGCAACTGGCGGCGCAAACGATGCGACGCTTGCAGCGCGTCCTCGCGAGCCGCCAGGTCGAGGCGGACGCCCGCGAACGCCGTTTCCAGCGCACGGAGCCGGTCGCGCAGCAGCGCCAACACGACCATCAGCGCGACGGCGCTCACCGGGAGAAGCCACGCGACGGTCAGCGACGACGACATCGGCTCATTATCGACGCCGCTGCGCGCGGAAAGCCGCGGCCACGGTCTTTTCATCGGCGCGTCACGCTTTTGCAAGACCCGATCGAGGCTATCGGCGACAATGACACCTGCATGAAGCGCTGGCGCGTGCCGCTGATCCTGGTCGCCTGCTTGGGATTCCGTCTGCTGTTCGGGTTGTCGCGCGAGTTCTTCTTCGAGGACGAGACGCAGGTCTTCCTGCTCGGCTTCCGCTACTACGCCACCGGGGCGTGGCCCTTCTTCGGCCCCGATGTGGTGTGGACGCGAAGCGAGATTCCGGGTGCGCTGCAGGCGCTGCTGGTCGGCATACCGCTCCGGCTCGCGCCGATTCCAGAAGCGCCGTTCGTGCTGCTGAACCTGCTGTCGTTCGCCGCCCTCTGCGCGCTGGCGTGGTACGCCTGTGCCCAGCTCCCCAATGCGCCGCGCTGGCTGATCTGGGGATGGTTTCTCACCATTCCATGGACGCTGCAGTTCTCCACCCACATCATCAACACCTCGTACATCCTCGCGCCGGCCATCGTCTTTTTCCTCGGGTTCTTCGAATCGGTGCCGATCCTCAGCCTGCGACGGCTGCCGCCGGTGGTCGCATTTGCCGTCATGGGCCTCGCGATCACGTGGCTGGCGCAAATCCACATGTCGTGGCCGCTGCTGGTCCCATTTGCGGCGGCGGCCTGGCTCAGCCGCCGTGCGGACGGCGTCGCGGCGCTCTCGCTCGACGCCGCCGCGTTCGCCGCCGGCGCGCTGCTGCCCGGATTGCTGCTGATCCCGACACTGGCGCGCTACGGGCTATATGCGGGATCGGGCGGCGTCGTCCGCAACCTGCACCCCCACTGGGTCAACCCGTGGATCATCGCGACCACGCTGGCGCGCTTCCTGTCGTTTGCCAGCCTCGAGATCAGTCGCTTCATCGCAACCGACGGCGCCAAGCGACTCGAGTTCTTCCAGCGTCACCTGTGGCTGGCCGCACCGGCACTCGCGGTCTGGGTGATCGGAACGGTGCAACCGCTCTGGATGCTGATCGACGGCTGCCGCCCGGAGAAGCAATGGCCGTCGGCGATGCCGCGGCAGAAGTGGGCGGCTCTGCGCGTCCTCGTGGCGGCGAGCGTGCTGCTGGTTTATGCCAGCTACTGGTTGGTGCTGGAGCCGCCACAGGCGCACGCGTTCTACGTACTGGCGCCGATCGCGTTCCTGTTCGCGGCGTTCTGGTGGACGTTTGTCGACTCGCCGAGAGCGCGGCGGATCGCCGCCGGCATGCTCGCCTTGAACATCGCGTTCCACGCCGGGCTGGCGTGGGCCCAGCTGCCCGAGCTGTCGCTCTACAAGAATCGCGACGTGGTGGCGACGGCGATTCGGTTGAAGTCACCCGAAATGTTCGCCCACCGCCGCGATTTTGCCATCGGCGGCGGCCCCAGCGTCCTGTCAGACCGATCGCGTGGCTATGATCCGACCCGGGATTTTCAGGTCCTCGAGTCGGCCCAGCGGAAGGGGCCGCTGGGATCGCTGCACTGGACGATCACCGTGCAGAACCGGAGCGAGGTGGTGGCGTTTCGCGACCCTCTGTATATCGCGACCTACCTGAACGATCGCGATGCGGTGGTCGACCAGCGGCACGAGCGCATCAAAGACATCTTCCAGCCTGGGGAGAAGCGGACCATCGAGTTGAACGACGGCTTCGCCGGGCCGCCGTTCACGAACGCGCGACTGAGGATCGTCGCCGCCGAAGCGCTGCTGCCGGTGCCGAAGTAGCGCGATCCGAGCTCGCCGCGTCAGTCCCGGCGCTGATGTCAGTGGTCGGTCGCGCGAAGACTTCAGCCGAGCGAACGCCGCCCACGACGGCTCGGCGCTACAGCGGAATGAAAGACTGGCTAGTAGTGATTGACGACCGCCGTGTAGGTGATCGGCCCGCTCTGGTTGCCGACGTCGTACACCATGAAGCAGAACTGGCCCGATTGAATCGTGCCGGACAACTGCGGCGTGGGGCCGGGCGGCGCGGTGGTGAAGCCGCCGGTCGACAGTTGGCACGTACCGCCGACGAACGTGCCGACGCCAATGCCCATCGAGATGGTGGAGGGTGGACCAGCGGCGGTCAGATCGACGGTGATCTGGAACCCGGAGGAGGTCACCGTGAACGGCTGGGCGTCGCTCGAGCCGACCTGGACCGTGCCGGCAAAGTTCTCCGTCACCAGTGGGCTCGACGGTGCCGTCGGTAACGACGAGGACGAGTCGTCTGCACCGGTCGAACAGCCGGCGGCCATCAGGGCGGAGAGGACGAGCAGGTAGGCAAGGGGCTGTTTCACGTCGACCTCATTAAAGAACGTTCATGTGTCAGAACGGTGGCGCGCCGTAGACAAAAGTAACGCGTTCACGGCCTCGATTTCATCCCCATTCACCGTGTGACCCATGGCCGGATAGACACGCTCGTCCACCGAGGCGCCCATTTTCCGGAACACTTCGGCCGATTCGCGCAGCCGCGCCAGCGGAATGTGCGCGTCGACGTCGCTGCAGCCGAGAAATACCGGCACCGCGGCGAGCGTACCCGGATAGTCGCGCGGCGTTCCCGGTGGGCCGATCAGCCCGCCGCTGAGGCCGATCACCGCTGCGTAGCGCCGCGGGTGGCGAGCCGCGAACTCCAGCGCGAGGCACGCTCCCTGTGAGAAGCCCAGGATCGCGATGCGCTGCTCGGGAACCTGCTGCGCGAGCAGGCGGTCGATCAGCCCGGCGATCGTCCCCAATCCGGAGGTGATACCCGGCTCGTTGTCCTGGATCGGCGCAAGAAACGAACAGGGATACCAGGTGCGGCCAGCCGCCTGCGGGGCCAGAATGGCGACATCGTCGGGCGCCGCCTGGCCGGCCAGCGCCAGCATGTCGTCGGCCGACGCCCCCCTCCCGTGCACCATGATCAGCGTCAGCCGCCCCTCGGCCGGAGCGGGTCCGCGCGTGAGAACCGGCTGGCCGCGATGAGGGTCGGAGCGGGTGTCCATCGGATCACAGTAGCATTTCCGCAGCAGACGCTTGTGGTTCACCCGCTGACGTCTATCCGGACGAGCGTTCGAGCACCGGCCGGTTCCAGCGCGCCAGCGTCGCCGCCTGGTCGTAGGTGCTGTCGACGAACGCCACGATCGCCTGCGCGGTTGACTCCGCCTTTCGCGCCGTCTCGTACGGCAGGAGGAACTCGCCGAGCTCGCCGTGATAGAACGCGCCGCGCGGCTGGATGCGCGCCGTCTTGAGTCCCGGCGGTTCCGGCACGGCATAGGCGTAGAAGGCCGGCTCGAGCACCGGCCCGCTGCCGAACCAGAAGCCGTGGCTGATCACCTCGTGCGAGTAGGCCTCGCGCATGAACCGCGGGCCGTCACGCGGCGGAGCCGGGCGTCCGGAAAAGCGGGTGACGGCCAGGTCGAACCCACCCCAGAAAAAATGCACCGGGCTGCACTTGCCGACAAAATCGCAGCGCGAGCCTTCGAACACGCGGCCGACCTCCGACAGAATGGTCCAGCAGCGGCCCGCATGCACCGGGTTGTAAGTGTGATGCGCCTCGTCCTTGTCGAAGCGCACGGGTGCGGGAATCTCGACCGGCATCGGCCAGATCTTCACCGGCAGGTCCATCGCGACGAGCGTGGCCATCACGTCGGCGTAGAAGTCGGCGACCGAGCGCGGTGCCAGCGTGACCTGACTGACGGCACCGTCCGAGGTTCGGATCACCAGCCGATGGTCGAGGAAATCGAACTCCATCGTGAACGTCCGATGGCCGTGCGGCAGCGTGTGCGTCGTCAACCCGCGCGGCGTCAGAAGCAGCGCCACCGACCAGGAATGATTGAGCGGCGGCGCCTGCGCGAGGGCGATCTTGCCCACGATCTGCGTCCACATGTGCAGCGTGGCGTAGGTGTCCTTCCATTCTTCATAGGGCAGGGACGGCCACTGTTCGTTTTCGGTCAGCATGTCGATGTCGTGGATTATGCCAGAATGCGGCATGCGTACGACGCCCGCCGCTTCGAACCGGTCGATCGCACTCGTGTGTGTCCTGACCGCGCTGACCATCACCGCCGCGGCCCAGAGCCGCGACCGATCGCAAACGCCCGACAAGTACAAGTGGAACCTCGCGGAGATCTATCCGAGCGATGCGGCGTGGCGCACGGCGAAGGACAAGCTGTCGACCGATCTCCAGACGCTGCGCCAGTTCCAGGGCAAGCTCGGATCGTCAGGCGCAACCCTCGCCGATGCGCTGGAGCGGCAGGCCGCCTACTCGAAGGAGCTGGCGCGCCTCTACAGCTACGCCAGCCTGCTCGCAGATCAGGACACACGCGATTCCGGCCACGAGGGCATGCGCCAGGAAATGAACCAGCTCGCCGCCGCGTTTGGCGCCGAGTCGTCGTTCATCGAACCGGAGCTGCTGAAAGACGGCGAGAGCACGATCAAGGCGTTCGTCGCGGCCGAACCGCGGCTGAAGATTTACGCCTTCTACCTCGCCGACGTGTTCCGGCGAGCGCCGCACACGCTGAGCCCCGCCGAGGAGAAATTGCTCGCCGATGCCGGACCGCTGGCGGGCAATCCTGCCAGTCTCTTCAACATCCTGTCGAACGCCGACTTTCCGTATCCGACGGTGACCCTGAGCGACAAGAAGAGCGTCAAGCTCGATCAGGCGGCGTATGGCGAGTTACGGGCGCTGCCCAACCGCGCCGATCGCGAGAAAGTGATGTCGGTGTTCTTCGGCGCGCTGGCATCCTTCGACCGGACGTTCGGCACGGCGCTGAGCGGCGAAGTGCTGAAAGTCCAGTTCTACGCCAAGGCGCGGAAATACCCGACGGATCTCGAGTCACAGCTCGACGGGCCCAACATTCCGGTGTCGGTCTACACCCGGCTGGTCGAGGGCGTGAACAAGAACCTGCCGGCCTTTCACCGCTACCTGAAACTGCGGGCGCGGATGATGAAGGTCGACACGCTGCACTACTACGATCTCTACGCGCCGCTGGTGTCGTCGGTGGATCTGAAATACACGCCAGGCGAAGCGCAGAAACTGGTCCTGGCCGCGGTGGCTCCGCTCGGTACCGACTATCAGGCGACGATCGGACGCGCCTTCGACAGCCGCTGGATCGACCTCTATCCCAACGAAGGCAAGGCCTCGGGCGCCTACTCCGATGGCGGCGCCTACGACGTTCACCCCTACATGCTGATCAACTATACCGGTCGCTACAACGACGTCAGCACGCTGGCACACGAACTCGGTCACACGATGCAGAGCTACTACTCCAACCAGACGCAGCCCTACCCGCTGGCCGGCTACCCGATCTTCGTCGCGGAGGTGGCCTCGACCTTCAACGAATCACTGCTGATCGACTACATGCTCGGACAGATCAAGGACGATGACACGCGGTTGTCGCTGCTGGGCAACTATCTCGAGAACATCAAGGGCACGGTGTTCCGGCAGACGCAGTTCGCCGAATTCGAGTTGCGGATGCACCAGATGGCCGAGAAGGGCGAGCCGATTACCGGCGAGGCGCTGTCGAAGCTGTACCTGGAGATCACGAAGAAGTACTACGGCCACGATCAGGGCGTCTGCGTGGTCGACCCCTACATCGCGCACGAGTGGAGCTACATTCCCCACTTCTACCGCGACTTCTACGTCTTCCAGTACGCAACGTCGTTCACCGCTTCCTCGGCGCTCGCCGAAAAGGTCAAGGCCGGTGACCCGGAGGCCAGGAAGCGCTACCTCGCGTTCCTCTCCGCGGGGGGTTCGAAGTATCCCGTCGATCTGCTGAAAGACGCCGGCGTCGACATGACCACCGACGAGCCGCTCGATCTCACGATCAAGAAGATGAACCAGATCATGGACGAGATGGAAGCGATCCTGGCGAAGAAGAAATAGACGCCGACGGGCTATCCTCAGACCATGAGCATCAGCCCTCTCGCCGGCACCCCTGCTCCCACTTCAGCGCTGATCGACGTTCCCAAGCTCGTCACTGCGTACTACGCGGAGAAGCCTGACCCGGCCAGCGTCGCGGAGCGTGTCGCATTCGGCACCTCCGGCCACCGCGGCTCCGCATTCGCGCGAACGTTCAACCAGGCCCACATCCTGGCGATTGCCCAGGCGATCTGCCTCTATCGACGGACCCACCTGATCACTGGCCCTCTTTTCCTCGGAAAGGACACGCACGCCCTTTCCCAGCCGGCGTTCGTCAGCGCGCTCGAGGTGCTTGCCGCCAACGGTGTGGACGTGATGGTCGACGCCGATGACGACTACACGCCGACGCCGGTGATCTCGCACGCCATCCTCGGATACAACCGCGGCCGCGTGTCGGGGCTCGCCGACGGGATCGTGATCACGCCGTCGCACAACCCGCCCGAGGATGGCGGGTTCAAGTACAACCCGCCCCACGGCGGCCCGGCAGACAACAGCGTGACCGGGTGGATCGAGCAGGCTGCCAATGGCCTTCTGGCCGACGACCTGCGTGACGTCGTCCGCATCGCCTACGCGCGCGCCAGGACCGCATCCACCACCCATCCGCACGACTACATTGGCCCCTATGTCGACGACCTCGGCCACGTCCTCGACATGGACGCCATTCGTGGCGCCGGCGTTCGGGTTGGCGTCGATCCGCTCGGCGGCGCGAGCGTGCACTACTGGCATCGCATCGCCGCCCGCTATGGCGTCGCGGTCGAAGTGGTCAACGACACGGTCGATCCGACGTTCCGCTTCATGACTCTGGACTGGGACGGCCGGATCCGCATGGATTGTTCATCGCCCTACGCGATGGCGCCGCTGGTGGGACTGCGGGATCGCTTCGACGTCGCGTTCGCCAACGACACCGACGCCGATCGGCACGGCATCGTCTCGCCGACGGCCGGCCTGATGAACCCGAATCACTACCTGGCGGCCGCCATTTCGTATCTGTTCCGGCATCGGGCGGGCTGGCGCGCCGAGACCGCGGTCGGCAAAACCGTCGTCAGCAGCAGCATCATCGACCGAGTGGCGTCGCAACTGGGGCGTCGACTGTTCGAAGTGCCGGTCGGATTCAAGTGGTTCGTCGACGGGCTTCTCACCGGCGCGATCGGTTTCGGCGGCGAGGAAAGCGCGGGGGCGTCGTGCGGGCGCATCGACGGCACCCCCTGGACAACTGACAAAGACGGCATCATCCTCGGGCTGCTGGCGGCTGAGATCACCGCGAGGGTCGGCCGCGATCCGGGGATGGTCTATGACGACATCACGCGCGAGGTCGGCGCGCCGATTTACGAGCGCATCGACGCGCCGGCGACGCGTGAGCAGAAGCGGCGCCTGACACAGATTGCTCCCGGCGATGTCGCGGCCGGTGAGCTGGCCGGCGAGGTGATCCGCTCGATTCTGACGCGGGCGCCCGGCAATGGCGAAGCGATCGGCGGCCTGAAAGTGGTCACTGACAACGGGTGGTTTGCCGTGCGTCCGTCCGGCACGGAGGACGTGTACAAGCTCTATGCCGAGTCCTTCCGCGACCGCGTCCACCTGGCACGAATCCAGGAGGAGGCGCAGGCGTTGGTGGCTCGATCGATCGCAGCCGCGTGACTCGCCGCTGCTCTATGTGAGTGTGAGCATCGCGCCGGCGGTCATCATCGCCACGCCAGCACCCACCTGCCAGCTGATGGGCTCGCCCAGGACGACGGCGGCGAGCACGATCGTCAGCGGCAGGCTCAGCTTGTCGATTGGCGCCACGCTCGACGCCGGCCCCAACTGGAGGGCCCGGAAATACGCCAGCCACGACAGGCCGGTCGCAATGCCCGACAGCGACAGAAAGATCCACGAGCGCCGCGGCATGGAGAGCAGCGCTTCGCGTTCGCCCAGGATGGCGACCAGTCCCCAGGCGACGAGGAGGACGATGGTGGTGCGAAACGCCGTAGCCAGCGTCGACGGCACCCCTTCCACGCCGATTTTCGCGAGGATGGCGGTGGCCGCGGCGGCAACCGCCGACGCGAGGGCGAAGATCAACCAGGTCATGTCTCCTCCGGAGCAGCCCCGAGGGAACGCGGATGTCGCGAGCCGTCAACGGCTCGGTTCTGCGCCTCGATTGTATGTGGTAACGCTCGACGTTCAGCCGCGTGCGGCCGGCCCCTTGTCAGTGACGGGAATCGTGAACGTAAACGTCGATCCCTGTCCAAGCTCGGACTGCAGGCTGAGCTCACCGCCGTGCGCTTCGACAATGCGGCGTGCGATCGGGAGGCCGAGGCCGGTGCCGGTGCCTGCTGTGGCCAAGCCCCGGGCGAACGGTTCGACGATGCGGGATAGATCCTCACGTGCAATGCCGGCGCCGGTATCGGTCACCGCCACCGCGATGTTCTCGCGCTGCCGGGTGGCGGAAACGGCGATCGACGCCCCGGCCGGTGTGGCCGTAAGCGAGTTGGTCAGGAATTCCGTGACGACTCTGGCAATCTGCACGCGATCCAACAGGACGTGAGGCAGGTCAGGCGGGACATTCACAATCAGCTTGACGCCGCGCGCCTCCACCTGCGGCCGCATCGATTCAACGGCCTCCGTGACGACCGCCGAAATGCGAGTCGGCACGCGGTGTGGTGGCGGCCCGGCATCGAGGCGCGCCAGGTCGAGCATCTCGCGGACAAGGCGACTCAACAGCGCCGCCTCCTCGCGCGAGGCCTGGAGCATCTCCTGCTGCTTCTCGGTCAGTGGACCTGCCGAACCCTCCAGCACCAGATGAATGCCCATTTGTAGGTCGATCAGCGGATCGTGCAGCTGGCGAGACGCCGACGCGATGAATTCCTCCTTGAGGCGACTGACGTTATTGAAGTCGGACTGCCGCAGCTCCCGGATCCGCTCGGCCATGCGGTTGAAGCCGGCGGCGAGCACGCCGAGCTCGTCGATCGATCGTACGGGCACGACCGTCTCGAGATCGCCGGCCGCCACGCGCGTGGTCGCGTCGGTCAACAGGCGCACTGGACCAAGGATGGCGTCGGAGAGGCTGGCCTCTATGCCGATGCCGGCCGCCATCAGCACGAGCGCGAGTGCCAGCGTGACGAAGAACCAGCGGCGCGCGATCCGCGACGCGTCATCCGCCTTCCGGCGCATGGCTTCCTGGTTCAGCTGCAGCAGTCGGTCGCAGAAGGCGCGCAAGGCCAGCGCCGGCGCGTCGTTGGTGCCGTCACCGGTCATCGCCACCAGCTTGCCGTCTTTCTGTTCTTTCTTGATCAACGCCATCTTGTCCTCCGGCGTCGCCTCGGCGAGGAAGTCGTCGACGCCGGCCTCGTTGGCGATCGAGGCCGCGGTCAGCGGGTTGTCGCCGGTGATCATGACCGTCTTGATCCCCATGGCCCGGAGCTGAGTGAACCGCTCGCGGATGCCGCCCTTGACGATGTCCTTCAGGTGGATCACCCCGATCGCGCGGGTCCGATCGGCGACAACCAGCGGCGTCCCGCCTGCCCGCGCGATCCGATCCACCATCGCCCGCAGTTCGGGCGCGGAGGAACCGCCGTTGGCGGCGACGTAGCGCTCGATCGAATCGGCGGCGCCCTTGCGGATCTGCCGGCCGTCCAGGTCGACGCCAGACATCCGCGTCTGCGCGGTGAACGGAACGAAGACGGCGCGCGGCTCCGCCAGTTCGCGTCCGCGAAGCCCATAGCGCTCCTTCGCCAGCACGACGATCGATCGGCCCTCGGGCGTCTCGTCTGCAAGCGACGAGAGCAGCGCGGCATCGGCGATCTCCGCGTCGGTCACCCCAGGCAGTGGAATGAATTCGGTCGCCTGACGATTCCCAAGCGTGATCGTTCCGGTCTTGTCGAGCAGCAGGGTGTGAACGTCGCCGGCCGCCTCGACCGCGCGGCCGGACATCGCCAACACATTGCGCTGGACAAGGCGATCCATGCCGGCGATGCCGATCGCCGACAGCAGGCCGCCGATCGTAGTCGGAATCAGGCACACCAGCAGCGACACCAGCACGAACAGCGACTGCGGCGCGCCCGAGTAGATCGCGAATGGTTGCAGCGTGACGACGGCCAGCAGAAAGATGATCGTCAGCCCCGCGAGCAGGATGTTGAGCGCGATCTCGTTCGGCGTCTTCTGACGCTCGGCGCCTTCGACCAGGGTAATCATGCGGTCGATGAAGGTGTGGCCCGGGTCGGCGGTGATGCGGATCTTGATCCAGTCCGACAGCACCCGCGTGCCGCCGGTCACCGCCGTGCGGTCGCCGCCAGACTCGCGGATCACCGGCGCCGACTCGCCGGTGATCGCCGACTCGTCAACCGACGCGACGCCTTCGATGACCTCGCCGTCGGACGGGATGAACTCCCCGGCTCTCACGATGACGACGTCGTTTTTGCGCAGCGCCGTGGCGGGAACGGTTTCGATGTCCTCATCCACGGTCCGGCTAAAGCCGGACACTACCGGAACCGATTCTGCGTTGCGGCTCAAAGCGGGAACGGTTTCGATGTCCTCACCCACGGTCCGGCTCAAGCCGGACACTACCGGGACCGATTCTGCGTTCCGGCTCAAAGCGGATACCAGCGGGACCGATTCTGCTCCGGACTTCGGTAGTGTCCGGCTTGAGCCGGACCCCACCAGACGATTCGCCGTCGTCTCGGTGCGTGCCTTGCGCAGCGTGTCGGCCTGCGCCTTCCCTCGCCCTTCCGCCATCGCTTCGGCGAAATTCGCGAAGAGCACGGTGAGCCAGAGCCAGAAGGTGATCTGAAGCTCGAAGCCCAGACCCGGCCGTCGCGCGGCGGCGTCGATTGCGAACCGGAGCGTGGTGAGGACGCTGCCCACTTCGACGACGAACATCACCGGGTTCTTCGCCATCGTCCGGGGATGCAGCTTCCGCAGCCCGTCGACGATTGCCCCACGGACGATCGCCGGATCCCAGATCGAACGGGTCGTGATGTTGGCGTGCGTGGGGGTCATCAGAACACCTGGCCCTGCCCCATCAGCAGATGCTCGACGATCGGGCCGAGGCTGAGGGCTGGAAAAAATGTGAGCGCTCCGACGATGACGATGACGCCGACAAGCAGCGCCGAGAACAGCGGGGTGGTCACCGGAAACGTGCCGGGTGACGACGGTACCCGCTTCTTGCGACCGAGGCTGCCGGCGATCGCGAGCATCGGGATGATCATGAAGAAGCGGCCGACCAGCGTCGCGACGCCGATGCTGACGTTGTACCAATGTGTGTTCGCGTTGAGCCCCGCGAAGGCCGAACCGTTGTTGCCGGCGCCGGACGTGAACGCGTACAGGATCTCCGAGAGCCCGTGGGGACCCGGATTGAGCACGCTCGACGTTCCGAATCCTGGCGACACCACCGAGATCGCCGTGAGCACCAGGATCGTCAGCGGGAACACCAGGACGACCAGCATCGCCATCTGGACGTCGTAGGCCTGCACCTTCTTGCCGAGATACTCAGGCGTGCGGCCGACCATCAGGCCGGCGATGAATACCGCCAGGATGATGAAGACGAGGATGCCGTACATCCCGGCGCCGACGCCGCCGAAGATCACCCCACCGAGCATGATGTTGGTGAGCGGCACGAGGCCGCCGAGCGGCGTGAACGAGTCGTGCCAGCCGTTGATCGCGCCGCAGCTGGCGTCGGTGGTCACGGTCGCAAAGAGCGCCGAATTGGCGATGCCGAAGCGGCACTCCTTGCCTTCCATGTTGCCGCCGTACGACGTCGCGGTCACGGCCTGATCCGCCCCGGCCGTCGTCAGCAGCGGGTTGCCGCGGGCTTCGGCCCAGTACGCCGTCGTGACGCCGGCGAGGAAGAGACACGCCATCGCCGCCCAGACCGCCCAGCCGTGCTTGGGCGAGCCGGTCATCTGGCCGAGGGTGCAGGTCAGGCCGGCGGAGATCGCAAAGATGCAGAACATCTCGATGACGTTCGTCAGCGGCGTCGGGTTCTCGAACGGGTGCGCGCTGTTGGCGTTGAAGAAGCCGCCGCCGTTGGTACCGAACTCCTTGATGATCTCCTGCGAGGCGACCGGGCCCTGTGCGATCACCTGCTCCTTGACGATAGTGGTCTGTGGCTTGCCGGCTGCGTCGTTCGCGGTGACGCTTTGCGGGTCGATCACGCTCACCTTGTCGTACGGCCGCAGGTTTTGGACGACGCCCTGCGATACCAGCACCAGAGAGCCGACCAGGCAGAACGGCAGCAGGACCCACAGCGAACAACGAACGAGATCGACCCAGAAATTTCCGATCGTGTCTTTTTCTTTCTGCGCGATGCCGCGGATGAAGGCGATCGCCAGCGCGATGCCGGTGGCCGCCGACACGAAGTTGTGGTACGCGAGCCCGGCCATCTGCGTCAGATAGCTCATCGTCGACTCGCCGCTGTAGGCCTGCCAGTTGGTATTGGTCGTGAACGAGGCGGCCGTATTGAAAGCGAGATCCTGCGCTACCGCGGCGAACCCCTGAGGGTTCCACGGCAACCACTGTTGCGTGCGCTGAAGCACGTAGAGCACGAGCATCGAAACGGCGCTGAACAGCAGCATTGCTGCCGCGTACTCGGTCCAGCGCATCTCTCTCTTCTCGTCGACGCCGGTGGCACGGTAAATGAGTCGCTCGATCGGACGCAGCACGGGATCGAGCCAGGTCTTCTCGCGGTTGAAGACCCACGCCATGAACCCGCCGAGCGGCTTGGTCACCGCCAGGATCGCGGCGAGGAACAGGCCGATTTGCAGCCAGCCGTTGAGGGTCATGTTCAGAATTTCTCCGGCCGCAGCAGCGCATACGTCAGGTATACCAGCAGGCCGGCCGTCACAATCAGACCGACGGCGTAGTCGAGAGCCATGGCTTATTCCAGACGCTCGCAGGCGGCGACGTAGGCCACGGCGAACAGAAAGAACGCCAGCGTGATGGCGACGTACAACAGGTCGAGCATGAGGGGCCCTCTTGCGCTTACCAAGCGCCTTGTTTCGAGCCGAACCAGAAGACGAGGCCGAGCGTCAGCGTCCGCTGGTTCGCGCGGGTGTCGCCGGCTGCCGGTCCAAGAAAGAACGAATGGTCCGAATGGTCATTGCGGAACTCGCCGCGCAGCATCCCGCCGTCGGCCGGCTGCCATGTCGCGGTGGCCGTGACGTCCTGCAGGGTCTGCACCTGCCCGCTGAACAGGCCCGCGCGATCGCCGAAGCAGGCGTAGCGGGCGCTCAGCTGCACTTGTGACGACACGCGGTACTGCGCGTAGGCGGCACCGCCCTTCACCACCGACGAGGCAAACGCCGAGTCCTCGGGCGTGAGCGCGACGTAGTCCGCTTCGGCGCCAAGCAGCAGCGGCCCCTTCGTCCACGACGCGTAGGTATCGAAGATGTTCAGACGCGATCGATCGGGGTTGGCCACCGGATCGGTCGACAGCCCCGGCTGCAGCGGCAGCGCCGGAACGCCGGGATTGAGCACGGGAGTCAGATCACGCCCTTCACGCCCGGCGTAGTAGTTGACGTTCCACGACACCGACGGCACCGGCTTGATAGTCACGATCGCCGCCTGCGACTTGAAGCCGTTGAAGTCTTCCGACTGCTGCGCGCCGTTCACGAGCCAGTACGTGAGGGTCAGGCGGTCGTTGACCGGGTAGGTAGTGCGGAAACCGAAATGATAGAACGGCAGATAGTTGAAAAAGTAAGAGCGTGAGTAGTTGATCTGGTCCTTCGTGTAGTTGTTCTCGACGCCCAGCGCGCTGGCGAACTTGCCAAAGTCGACCTGGAGGCCCTTGCCGAGCGGAAAAACGTAGGAACCCGTATGCCTGAAAGACATTACGGTAGACCTGCGGCCTCGGCTCGTTCGTCGCGCTGCCCTGCAGCGTCTCCGTCGCCTGGCCGAACATCAGGTCGAGCCGAAGCCCCACGCGGCGCCCCTTCTCGATATCGGGCGCTCGCTCGACGATCAGGTTCGCCTGGTTGAGGTTGAAGCTGTTGCTCGAGACGTCGTAGGCACGAAGCAGGTTGACTCGACCGACCGGACGGTTGACGTTCCAGGCGTAGTACCCGTCCAGACCGACACCGAACGTCACGCCGTCGAGCGGCGAGGGCTCTGGCGCCGCTTGCCCGGCGGCGGCGTCAGGCGCTTGATCCTGCGGCGCGCTTTCGATGGTCTGCGCGGAGGCCGTGTGCGGATTGCCGGCGAGGCCGACCGCGATCAGCAGCGCAGCCACGTACACGAGCGACGACGCCTGCGACGCGGCCGCAAACACGGCCTGATGACCGGAGTGCGCGAGCCGATCGGTGAATCGCTCCTCACAGCTTGGCCACAAGCCGCCGCTGCGGGCGACGAGGTGCACGAGCGACTGCGATCTCATGATCGGCTCCCCTTGACGAATCCAGGATACGGAGGGCCACCTAAAGGCAGGCGGAAAAGAGCCTAAGAACTTCCTTAAAGAGTCGCGTCGCGGCCGAAACAGGCGGACGGGTGCACCCGTGCTATGTTCTGAGCAGTGTCACAGGTCGCGCGCGCGCGCCGTTCGATGAGTCTGTCTGCCGCCGCGTGCGGCTTCGCGGCGGCGATGGCGACCGCGTGCGGCGATGGATCGAAGACGGTGCTGAACCAGCAGGCGGAGGCGCACCGACTCGCCTCGCACCTCCACGTGCAGTTCACGCGGGCGGCCGACGCCTCGAACCGCGCTGTGATGGCCGATACCGACGAAGCGTCACGCGCGGCCGCGGTCGAAGCCGGGCAGGCGACCCAGCGCGTCGAGCAGGACGTCGACGCGCTGCAGCGGCTGCTGGCCGATCTCGGCGATCGGGACGAAACCAAGGAGCTCGAGCGCTTCAAGTCGCGCTTCGCGCAGTATCGTGCGCTGGATGCCGACATCCTTCCCCTGGCGGTGGAGAACACCAACCTCAAGGCGCAGCGACTGTCGTTCGGGCCGGCCCAGGATGCGATCAACGCATTCCGGCAATCGGTCGAGGCGGCGAGGCGGATGGCGCCGCCGAAGAACGCTGCCACCAGCGATGCGCTGGCGGCAAAGGCGCTGGCGGCGCTGCTCGAGATTCAGGTGATGCAGGCGCGGCACATCGCCGAGTCCGACGACGCCGCGATGACGCGCATGGAATCGACGATGAGAGCAGCGCAGGCGGGCGCTCGTAAGGCGCTCGACGAGATCAAGGCACTGCTGCCCTCTGCCGCCGGCCCTTCGCTGACGGCAGCCACCGCGGCCCTCGACCGCTTCGCCGCCGCCAACGACGAGATCGTGAAACTGTCGCGCCGCAACAGCAACGTCCGATCGCTCGCCCTGTCGCTGGGAAAGAAGCGGACGCTGACCGCCGAGTGCGACGAGAGCCTCCAGGCGCTCGAAGACGCGCTCGCGGCGCACCATTTCAGCGCCACGCGCTGATCACAACAGCGTGCCGCGGAGCACGACGATCCCGACGGTAAAGTAGATCACCAGGCCGGTGACGTCCACCAGCGTCGCCACGAACGGCGCCGAAGACACCGCCGGATCGAAGCCGAGACGTCGCAGCAGGAACGGCAGCAGCGAGCCAATCAGCGTGCCCCACAGCACGACGCCGACCAGTGCCAGGGACACGGTCAGGGCAACCAGCAACCAGTGCTCTCCGTAGATCGACGAAAAGCTCGACCAGATGGTGATGCGCAGAAAACCGATCACTCCGAGGATGGCGCCGAGCGCGAGTCCGGCACCCAGCTCGCGCCTCATCACGCGCCACCAGTCGATCAGCTTGACCTCTCCGAGTGCCAGCGCCCGGATCACCAGTGTGGAGGCTTGCGAACCCGAGTTGCCGCCACTCGAGATGATCAGCGGCACGAACAGCGCGAGGATGACCGCCTTCTCGATCTCGTGCTCGAAGAAGCCCATCGCGGTCGCCGTCAGCATTTCGCCAAGGAACAGCGCGGTGAGCCAGCCGGCGCGCTTCTGGATCATGCGGAGGAAGTTGATCTGCATGTAGGGCTCGTCGAGCGCCTCGCTGCCGCCGAAGCGCTGGATGTCTTCGGTCGCTTCCGCTTCCGCGACGTCCAGCACGTCGTCGACGGTGACGATGCCGATGAGCGCGCCGCCGGTGTCGGTGACCGGCAGCGCGGTGCGGTCCTCACCGCGAAACACGCCGACGGCGGCTTCCTGCACGTCGGTCGCCTTCAGGGCGACGAAGCGCCGATCCATCAGGCTGCGGACCGGGTCGGACGGCGAGGCCAGCAGGAGCGCGCGGATGACAATGTCGTCGATCAGGACGCCACGTTCGTCGACCACGTAGATGACGTTGAGCGTCTCGCTGTCCTGGCCGTGGGCACGGATGTAGTCCAACACCTGAGCGATGGTCCAGTCTTCCCGCACCGCCACGTACTGCGGCGTCATCAGGCGGCCGATCGATCCCTCCGGATAGCCGAGCAGACCGACTGCGACCGCGCGCTCCTCCGGCGTGAGCTGCGCGAGCAGGTGTCGCGTGACCTCGGCCGGGAGCTCTTCGAGGAACATCGTGCGATCGTCGGGCGCCATGTCGTTGAGCAGCGCCGCCACGTCCTCGGATGCCATCGTCTTGATCAGCGCGTGCTGATCGTCGCCGGAGAGATACTCGAACGTCGCCGCCGCCGCCTTGCGGGAGAGGATCCGGAACACGAGCACCTGATCTTCGAGCGACAGGTCGGTCAGCACGGCTGCCAGATCGCTGGCCGGCCGGTTGCGCACCATGTCGCGCAGCCGGCCGAAGTCACGCTGGCGGATGACCGCGGCGAGCTCGTCGGCGGGACGTGCGGTGTCGCGCACGCGCTGAAGCGCCGCCTCGCGGTCTGGACCGGAGAGTTGTTGTTCCATAAGCGTCAATGCGGCACGCACCACGTCGCGATGATGGACGTGCGGACCGATGGCCTTGGCGGCATCGAGCCAGAGCCGGTGAATGAGATCGAAGTCTTCGGGTTTGAGAGCCGGGGCATGCGCCCCCAGGTGGTAGGCGGCCGCACCGCCGCGCGCGTGATGGACGACGAGTCTGGCGTCGACTCCGCGAGCGGCGGCGGCGCGCTCCCACGCCTCGCCCAGCAGACGCGCTTGATCGTCGGCCGACAGCGTCTCGGACTCGCCGACGTGGATTTCGGCCGAGCCGAGCCGCAGCGCCGTCTCGACGACCGAGTCGAAGACGTTCACGCCGGGAACGATGAGCAGACGCACCGGCCGCGCATCCCGCTCGGCCAGCGCCACGACCGCCGACAGCAGGCGGCTCTCGTCGGCCGTCGTGCGCGGCGTGGCGGACGGATCGTCCGCCACATCCACACCAACCAGACGCACGGTCATGGCGACGACGTCGCGATCGCCGGCGCCGCGCAGCGCTGCGGTGAGGTGAGTCAGCGCGCCGGGTTTCCGCACCGGCACCAGCAGGCCGCCCGGCCGCGCCTCGACGTGAGTGAGATCGGCATCTCCCGAAGGCAGCAGCTGGAATTCGTCGAGCGCAGGCTGCGACGGATCGCGATGTGCCGCCGCCGATCGCTCGGTCATCGTCAGCAGCGCCGTCATCGCGGCGAGCAGCGTCGCCCCGGCCAGCGATGGTGCGTCAACCGACAGCAGTAGGCTGAGTCCGGACAGCGTGAGCACCGCGGTGATAAGAATCAATCCCACCGGCCACTCGCGGTGGCCGACCGTGACGTTCACCGGCACGCGATACGCGCGCGCCCCCGGCCGCAGGAACCGGAACCGGATCAGCGCCAGCGTTTTCAGCACCGCGCTCCACACCAGGCCCACGGCATAGACGCGGGCGAGCCACGTCACCTCGCCGCCCGACACCAGGACGATCCCGATCTGCGCGACAGCCGTGGCGTCGATCAGCCGCGACGGCGTGCCGAAGCGCGGGTGCAGAGTGCGCAGTGCCGGAGGAAGGATCCCTTCGTCGATCAGCCGCGACAACACCCCGTGCGCGCCGGCGGCCGCCGATCGCGCGGCCGCGCTGGTGAACACGATCGCCGCCGCAACCAGCGCGATGAGGACGACATCGCGAAGCCAGGTCGGCCCCGCAAGCTTCAGCGCGATCCCGGCGAGCGGCGCCTCGATCCACGAAGCGCGCTGTGTTTCAGGCACCAGCGCGACGAGCAGAAACGCGAAGCTGCTGGTGACCGCCAAACCAAAGGCCGCGACCATGCGCGCCACGCGCTGCAGATTGCGGATGCGCGGTTGTTCGAGATCCAGGGCGACCTGACCGAGAATGTCCACGCCGCCGACGGCCGGCAGGGCGGCGCCGAGGCCAGCCGCGAGCGCGATGGCGGCGACGATCGACGTCAGCCAGTACGGCCAGGCGGCCGGATCACGCCACGGCGCGGAAAGAATCGCCGGCATCTGCAGCGGGGGCAGGACGCCCCCTTGGCGCCAGGCGGTCGCGGTGCCCCACACCGCCGCGACGGCGAGCATCGCGATCGAGGCGCCGACCGCCCGCGACAAGGTGCGGTCGGACACGACGCGTCCCTGGCGTTGCAGCCACCAGACGGCTCCCAGCAGAACCACCGCCAGCACCGCCGTCCCATCATCGGCCGTGAAGCCGCGAGGGCCGCCGGGAACTCCGCCGAGCAATTCGCGGGCAATCGCGGAAAGGTAGTTGCCAGCGACGACCGCCGCCAGCGGACCGAGCATGAGACGCTCGATGATCGAGGCGGCAGCGGCCATCCGGCCTGGCGCCCGGCCCAGCGTGTCGCGGACGCTGCCGTACAGGCCGCCCGGTACGAACAGCGCGCGGGACTCGATATCGACGGCGCGGAGCGCGATGCCGAGCGCCACCGCCGCCAGCACGAACCACGGAGCCGGCGGCCCGATCGCCGCCCAGGCGACGCCGGCGATGAAAAAGGCGGCACAGCCGAGCTCGACGAGCGCGCGAGCGGTAGTGCGCCATACCGAGACGTACGACACGATCGCGCGCGACGCGAGGACGACGCGGATCCGTTGGGGCGCGGAGAACTTCGAGGGAGGTGTCATCGGTCCGCCGAGAACCCTTGGCAATCGATCGAAATGGGATCGAGACCTCGGAAGACATGGAGCAGCGACCCAGCCCGATGCAGACGCCGCAGAGGGACTGCGACGGCAACATCAACGATGCGGGCCGCGTCGAGCGCGCCGGTCGCGAAACTCACCGCGTCAGTATATGGCCGACGTGTGACGTGGCCGCCGCCTGGACGATCGCCGCGGACCGCCGGAAGGAGGTGAAGTACGCGCACCCTGGAAGGCGCTAGCCGAGCGGCACGCTCACGAGGCGATAGCCGACCCACGGCTCGCTGAGGAGGTAGCGCGGGCTTCCCGGGTCGGGCTCGATCTTCTTGCGCAGTTGCGCCATGAGGACCCAGAGATGCTCGGGTTGATCCACGGCGTTCGGCCCCCAGATCGCTTTCAGGATGGCGCGATGGGTCAGCACGCGATCGGCGTTGCGCGCCAGCAGCGCGAGCAGGTCGAACTCCTTGGGCGTCAACCGGATGACGTCGTCGCCACGCCTGACGTGATGGCGACCGAAGTCGATCGTGATGTCGCCGACCGTCGCCTGTTCCAGCACCGGGACCTCGGCGTCGAGGACGCGACGGAGTGCCACGCGGATCCGCGCGAGCAGTTCCTCCGGGCCGAAGGGCTTGGTGACGTAGTCGTCCGCGCCGATATCGAGCGCTGCCACTTTCTCCGCTTCCCCGCTGCGCGCCGACAGGACGACAATCGGCGCCTTGGTGTACTCGCGCATCTGACGGCACACTTCGACGCCTTCCAGATCCGGCAGCCCGAGGTCGAGCACGATGAGGTCGGGCGTCTTGTCCGCCGCCGCCTTGACCGCGTCGTGTCCGGTGCCGACCACGGCCACGTGATAGCCGCGCGATCGCAGCAGCGGCGCCACGGCGCGCTGAATCGACAGGTCGTCATCGACCAGCAGGATGTTGAGGGTCCGGCTCATCTCACCTCCGCGGGCACAGTAATGGTGAAGCAGACGCCGCCGTCCGGGCAGTTCTCGGCGGTGACGCGGCCCCGTTCGACCGCGAGGACGCCTTTGGCGATCGCGAGGCCCATGCCGGTGCCGGAGCGCCGGTCCTTGACGTTCGCGCCTCGATAGAATCGCTCGAAGACGTGCGCGAGATCGGCATCCGGGATCCCGGGCCCACGGTCGCGCACCGCGATCGTCAACCCGTCGGCGGCAACCTGCGCGCGCACTCCGATTGAGGTGCCGGCCGGCGAGTATTGCGCGGCGTTCTCGAGCAAATGCGAGAGCGCCGCAGCCGTGAGGCGCGGGTCGAGGCGGACGAGCCGATCGGCGTCGGCATCCACCTCGACCGAGCGCCCGCGCAGTGCCGGCTCGACGCGCGTCCGCGCCGCTTCGATGATCTCCGGCGGCGACACCCAGCGCAGGTCCTCCGGGATCGCGCCTGCGTCGATGCGAGCCATCTCGAGGATGCTCTGGAACAGCCGGGTCAGCCGATCGACCTCGATCAGAATCAGGTCACTCTGCTCACGCCGCTCGCGTTGATCCGGCCACGACGCCTGCAGATTGCTGGCGGCGACGCGATCGCCGTCAACGGAGTCCGGAGATCGTGGCCGAGCGAGGCGAGCAGCGCCGACTTCAGCGCCTCGCCCTGCCGGGCCAGATCCGCCGCCTTGCGGTCGTCGAGAAACTGGGCGCGCTCGATCGCGATGGCGGCAAGGCCGGCGACGGCATCGAGGGTCTGCGACGCGATTGGCCGTCCGGCGACCGCCAACAGCCCGATCGGCTTGGCGCCGAGCCGCAGCGGGACGAAGTGTGCCGGCGTCGAACCGGCGTCTGGCGCCTGCCCGCTTTCGACCTGACGAAGCACCGTCGAAAGCAGCGACGGCTCGAGCGCCAACCGCTGCGGCCCGGCTTCGAACTGCACCCACTCGGCGCCTTGCGGCAGGCAGATCGCGACCGAGTCAAGAGCGAATCGGCGCGAGATGTATCCAGCCAACGAGGCGTTCGCGGCCTGGCTGTCGGTCACCAGGAGAACGTCACGGCTCAGATCGAACAACCGGCCGAGCTCGTCCCGGCTCGCTTCGGCATCTCGCGTTCGAGCGCGCGCCACCGCAGAGAGGTTGCTGGCCACCAGGCTGACGGTCAGGAGCGCGATCAGCGCGACCCAGTTCTGCGGGTCTGCGATGGTGAACGTGCCGATCGGCGGCAGGAAGAAATAGTTGAACGCGATGACCGAGCCGAACGACGTCGCGACGGCGACCCACAGCGGCGCAGTCGCCGCAACGAGGAGTACGACGATGAGAAACCCCATCGCGACAGTGGCGGTCATCCAATCATCGTAGCCTACGGCCGAGGAGACGGGTGATGCAGCGGCTCGGCGTATTCGGCGGCAAGTACATGACCGATTGCCGGCGCGAGTTTGCGAAGGCGTGGTTCGAGCACGCCAAATCGCCTGCAGGACGCGCCATCGAGCATCACAAGGTGGCGGCGGTGATTTCGTACGAGCGCAGGCGGGCGGCGTGGTCGAAGATCTGGGACGTGATAATCAGTTCGTCGGCGCCGGTCCGCGCGACGAACGCTTCCACACCTCTTCGTACCGTGTCGGGCGATCCCACAGCGGCGCTCGATAACGCCTGCGCGATCATCGCCCGTTCGGCCGGGCCCAGCCTGTGCTCGAATCCGTGCAGCGGTGGCGGCAGCCGCCCGGGATGACCCCTTCGCAGGTTGACGAACGCCTGCTGCAACGAGCTGAACAGCAGCACCGCTTCCTCGTCGGTGTCGGCGGCGAAGACATTGAACCCCAGCATCACGTAGGGCTCGTCCAGTTGACCGGACGGCTGAAACTGCGCGCGATAGATCTCGATCGCCTGCATCATCTGGCCAGGTGCGAAATGCGACGCGAAGGAAAACGGCAGACCGAGCGCGGCTGCAAGCTGCGCACCAAATGTGCTCGACCCGAGGATCCAGATCGGCACGTCGAGGCCGGCACCGGGAATCGCTCTCACCGGACCGTCGATGCCCCGGAAGTAGCCGATCAGCTCGAGCACGTCCTGGGGGAATGCCTCGGTTTCATCACCCAGCGACCGCCGCCGCAGCGCGCGGGCGGTCACGCCGTCCGAGCCCGGCGCGCGCCCGAGTCCGAGATCGATCCGCCCGGGATGGAGCGATTCGAGCGTTCCAAACTGCTCCGCGATCGCCAGCGGTGAATGGTTCGGCAGCATGATGCCGCCGGCCCCTACCCGAATCGTCGTCGTGCCGTTGGCGACGTGCCCGATCACAATCGACGTCGCCGCGCTGGCGATGCCCGGCATGTTGTGGTGCTCGGCGAGCCAGTAGCGCCGGTAGCCCCAGCGTTCGGCGTGCCGGGCGAGGTCGAGCGTGTTGCTCAACGCGTGAGCCGCGTCGCGTCCCTCGACGATTGGCGCGAGATCCAGCACGGACAGGGGCACCATTCCCCTATCTTAGCTTTCAGCTTTCACGTCGACGAGCGCGTATCCCCCGTCTGCAATCTGCACTCTGCAATCTGCACTCTGCACTCTGCAATCTGCAATCGCAGACTGCTCCCTACTGTCCGCGTGACGCGGGCGGCACGATCCCGTTGAGACGGTAGTAGACCACCAGCTGGCCGTAGTGCTCGCCGGAATGCTCGGTGAACGACACCCAGAGATCCAACAGCTTCGCGCTGGGCGCTGCGGGACCTTGCTTCAACTGCGCGGTCGCTTCAGCGAGACTGCTCTTCAGCGCCGCCACGACCGCGGCCTTAGTCGCGTACTCGGCTTTGGGCAGCTCGTTCAGCTTGCCGTCGGCCTTCTCGCCGCGCGCGCTTTTCGCGACGTAGCCGTTCCAGAACGCCACGTGGCGCAGCTGGTCGCCAAAGGTGCGGACACCGGCGACCGGCTTGAATTCGTACTTGTCTTCGGGAAACTGCTCGGCGAGCTGGACGACCTTCTCGCCGATGTCGCTCCATTGCTTGAGCAGCACGTCGCGCGTGGTGGGCTCCGGCTTGGCTGTCTGGGCCCGCGCCGTCCCGGAACCGAGCAGCGCGAACACGGACACGACGAGCGGAACGACGCGAATCAAGCGTGGCATGGCGGCCTCCTTCAGGCGCGAAACCGGTGTGCTGATCTCTTTGCCGATCGCGCCGCCGGTGTTACCGGAGCTGTCGGCCGCCGCTTCGGGTTACACGCCGAGCGCCGAGGTGCAGAAGGCGCAGCGCCGCGCGCCGATCGCGATCTCGCTCAGGCACTCGGGGCACTTCTTGGTCGTCGGATCGGGCGGCGCCTCGCCGCGCCGCAGGCGCGCGATGAGGCTGTTGACGGGCAGGACCACAAAGAAGTAGACGACGGCAGCCATCATCAGGAACGCGATCACCGCGTTGAGGAAGTCTCCAAGCAGGAGCTTGCTGCCGTTGACGTCGACGGCAATTCCGGAAAAATCGGGCGCGCCGACCACGGCCGCGATGAGCGGGGTGAGCAGATCCTTGACCAGCGCGGTCACCACCGCCGAGAACGCCGCACCCATGACCACGGCGACGGCCAGATCCAGGACGTTCCCGCGAAGGATGAACTGTTTGAAACCCTTCATCGCCATTCTCCTTTTTCAACGCCTGTGGCTACGACGGCTTCTTCAGCTGCGCCAGCAGTGCGGTCAGGATCTGGGCATACCGATTGTCGGCATCCGAGAAGGCTTTCATGTATTCCTCTTCGGAGAGTTTCTGCGCCTTCCAGTCGCCATCGAACATGGTCCGTTTGCCGCCCATCTCAGCCTGGTCGAACGGCTGATTGCTTTCACGCTTGGCCTTCAGTCCGTCCGCACCGGGGTCTTCGATGAAGCTCTTGCCGGTGGCGGCGCCGTTGAGATCAAGGTAGACGTCTCGGTATTCCTTCTTGCTCAGCCTCGTGATCAACAACTGTGGCACCGAGTATTTCCCAGAGATGACGAGAAGCTGCGTGCCCGGGTAATACAGCGCCGCCGCGAAGGCGTCGGCGGCGCTGGCGTCGCTCGCGGCGATGCTATCGAGTTTGGCGGCATCGAGTGCGGCCGCCAATTGCTTGGCCAGCGGCGCCGACTTCGATTCCTGCGCGGATGCGGGCGCGGCGACCGACAGCGCGAGAGCGCCGGTCAGAACACCGAAGGCGACATGCGTCAATAGCTTCACAGCAACCCTCCCAGATGGTCGCGGATTGGATGGTACGCGCCTGTTCTACCACCGGTGGCGGGTGGGCGCAATAGCCCAGCTGCAATCGACTGGCTTTTTTCGAGGCGTCAGGCGAAGGAGGGTCAGCAGGGGTCTCTAGATGAACAGCGCGTCTTCGTCGTCGCCGCGTCCCGCGCGGCTCCGGCCGGTGCGAAGGTCGCGCAGGCTCTTCAGCGCGGCTCGAATGGCGCTCATCATCGCCCGCCCTTCGCGCGCCGGTGCACCGATGGACGCTTGCAGGAGATTGAGCGTCTGCTCAATGCGGACGGCGACGTCCGCGAAGAGGGTGTCGACGCGCTCCACCTGCGCGGTCGCGAGCGTCACGGCGCGGGAGGCGTCGCTTCCGATCGCGTTGAGGTGGCCGAACAGCGGCTTGACGTCGCGCTCGATCTGCTCGACCATGCGGCCGACGCGGCGCGCCATCAGCCCGGCTGCGATGATGACGCCAATCTGAGCGATCGCCGTGGCGAGCGTCGCCACCGCAATCACGCCCAAGAAGACGTCGCGCCACACCATTACGCGTTGTCCCGCCGCGCCTGCTGGTAGGCTTCGCGCCCGCGCTCGATCGCCGTGTTGAGGGTGTCGCGTCCCTGGTTCAGCGCGTCGCGGCCCTTGGCCGCGGCCTCAGCCGCTCTGGCCCGCGCCTCGCCTGCCCGGTCGTTGAGGTAGTCGCGGGTTTCGCGCCCCGCGGCGGGGGCATAGAGCAACGCGACCGCGGCGCCGCTGACCGCGCCGAGAATGAACGCCAGGAGGATGCTTCCTGCGCCGGCCCCTTCGTCTCTCGCCATTAGAAAATGCTCACTTTCACGTTGAGATACTTCTTCGGGTTCTTCTTGATCTCGGTGATCAAGGCGCGCAGATCGCCGACCGCTCCATTCATGTTCTCATATAACTGCTTATCTTTCAGCAACTGCCCGGCCGTGCCTTCGCCCGCATTCAATTTCGCGACCAGCTGATCGAACTGCGTGGTGACGGCGTTGAGCCGCGTGAACAGCGTGTCGTCGGTGAGCAGCTTGCCCGCGGTGCCCTCGCCGCGATTGAGGCGATCGGTCAGCGCCTTCAGGTTGCCGGTCGCCCCGGTGAGCGATTTCGCGAACGTATCGTCTTTGAGCAGCGCGCCCAGGCTGCCCTCACCGGCGTCGATGCGGCGGGTCAGTTCCTCGATGTTCTTGAGAGACGCCTCGAGGCTGTCGGCGGCCCTGGGATCCTTGAACAGCTTGCCGAGGGTGCCGCGGCCCCGCTGAATCTCGCGGACCATGTCGCCGGCGGTAGCCACAAACTGCTGCAGCTCGTTGTAGAGACGGTCGTCGGTGATCAGTTTGCCGGCCGAGCCGCGGCCCTGCCGCAGATCGTGGACCAGGCCAGTCACCTCGTCGATCGTGCCCGAGGCCTGCTCCGCAATGTCGGAAAACTGTCCTCTGGCCCGCCCCTCCGGCACGTAACCGTACTCGGGAATCGGGGTGCCGGTCGTCATCGGAACGATGTCGACCGCGCTCGACCCCAGCAGCGACACCGAGCCAAGAGACGCCGTCGACTTGTCGGTAATCCGGCCCTGCACTTTCCGGTTGACCTCGAAGACCACGTCCACCTGCTCGCCGGCGAACACGATGTCCTTGACGCTGCCGACCTGCACGCCGGCGACGCGGACGGGCGACCCGTCGGCCAACCCGGCGACGTTCGGAAAGCGCGTCTTCAGGGTATAGCGTTGCCAGAACCAACCCTTGCCGGCGGTCAGGCTGAACACCAGGACCGAGGCGATGATGATGGCAGTGATGGTCAGCAGCCCGATCTTCAATTCCGACCACGCCAGCGATCGCGTTCGAGGCATATGTAAACTCTCAGCTCAAAAACGTTTGAATGTACGGATCGGTCGAGCGGCGCAGCGCGTCGGCATCGCCCTCGAAGACGATGAGACCGTCGCGGAGCATGATGAATTCCGCTTCCCGTTCTTTCTCGGGCGTGGCCGGAACAATCTGGACGGTGCCCTTGCCGTCGCGTTCCGCCATGTGGGTGGCGACGTAGAAGGCGTCGCGCAGCTGGTGCGTGACGACGATGGAGCTGACGTGCTCGAGGTCGCGCAGCTTGATGATTTCCTCGTCGACGGTCGTCGCGGTAATGGGATCCAGCCCGGTGGTCGCTTCGTCGTAGAGCAGAATTCGCGGCTTGAACGCCATCGCCCGGGCGATGGCGACCCGCCGCCGCTGCCCGCCCGACAGTTCGGACGGCATGCGATCGATGTAGTCGCCGAGGCCAACCCAGCCGAGCACCTCCTCGACCCGGCGGTGCGCCTGTTCGAGCGGCACGTCGCTCTCCTCGTAGAGCTTGTAGCCGACGTTCTCGCGCACCGTCAGCGAATCGAACAGCGCGCCCTCCTGGAAGATCATGCCGAGATCGGCACGCACCGCCATCATCTGGCGTTCGCTGAGCTGATCGACGCGCTCGCCATTGACCCAGATGACGCCGCCGTCGGCATCGAGCAGGCCGGTGATGATCTTCAGGATCGTCGACTTGCCCGAGCCGCTGGCGCCGAGGATGATCTTGGTGTGCCCTGAGATCAGCGTGAAGCTGATGTTCTTCAACACCACTTTCTCATCGAATGCCAGCTGGACCTGATCGAACATCACGACCGGCGCGCCGGGCTCGCTGAGGATCTCTTCCGCGGTTTGGGGCGTCTCTGTATCCATGTCGCTCAGCGGCTGAGTACATCGTGGCGATCAGAATCTTGGTCAAGAAAAAATCGACGGCTATGACGGCCACCGAGCCGGTGACCACCGCGACGGTGGTGGCCTGGCCGACCCCCTGGGTGCCGCCCTTGGTCCTCAGTCCGACGTGGCAGGCGGTCGTGACGATGACGAACCCGAGCACGAACGGCTTGATCAGTCCCATCCAGACGTCCTGCGTATACAGCGCCTGCGTCACCGACGACCAGTACACGCCCGACGCGATCTGCAGCTGGAACACCGCCACGATCCAGCCGCCGACGATGCCGACGAAATCCGAGATGATGGTGAGCACCGGCGCCATCAGGAACCCGGCCAGCATGCGCGGCACCACCAGCTTGCGGATCGGATCGGTGCCCAGCGCGCGCAAGGCGTAAATCTGATCGGTCACGACCATCGAGCCGAGCTCGGCGGCGATGCCCGAGCCCACCCGGCCGGTCAACATCAGCGCGGTCAGCACCGGCCCCAGCTCCTTGATCATCGACGCGCTGATCAGGCGCCCCACCACCGAGCGCCCGCCGAACTGATCGAGGGTCAACCCGCTCTGCAGCGCCAGCGCGGCGCCGGTGAAGAAGCCGGTGAGCAACACGACGGTCAGCGATCCGACGCCGATGACATCGAACTGCTCGACGATGTCGTAGCGATAGCGCGGCGCGGTGAACAGGCCCACGATTGCCGCGCGCACCATCAGGACGTACTCCTGCACCTCCAGCGCGGCATGCTTGACCCAGTTTTCAAACAGTATCAGCACGCGGCGGTCACGCCCTCCGCGCGGGGTGCGGCAAGCCCAACTCGGGATTGCGCAGCCGTTTGATGTCGTCGCGCAGCGAAGCCGCCTTCTCGAAGTCGAGGTTGGCGGCGGCCGCCTTCATTTGCGCCTGCAGCTTGTCGAGATGGGCGTCGAGCTGCTGCTGATTGTGGAAGCGCTCGGTGCCGTCGAGGGTGGCGGCCGGGGTCAGGTAGTCGCGTTCGTAGACGCTGGACATGACCTCGTCGATCGCCCTGACGATCGACTGCGGCGTGATGCCATGTGCCTCGTTGTAGGCCGCCTGCAGAGTGCGGCGGCGCCCGGTCTCGCTGATAGCGAGGCGCATCGAGTTGGTCTCGGTGTCGGCGTACATGATGACCCGGCCGTTGACATTGCGCGCGGCGCGGCCGGAGGTCTGAATCAGCGAGCCGGACGAGCGCAGGAAGCCCTCCTTGTCGGCGTCGAGAATCGCGACCAGCGACACTTCCGGCAAATCGAGCCCCTCCCGGAGCAGGTTGATCCCGACCAGCACGTCGAACTCGCCCCGGCGCAGGTCGCGCAGGATTTCGACGCGCTCGAGGGTGTCGATGTCCGAGTGGAGGTACCGGACCCGCACTCCGAGTTCCTGGTAGTACTGGGTCAGGTCCTCGGCCATGCGCTTGGTCAGCGTGGTGACCAGCACCCGCTCGCCGTTGGCGACCCTCGACCGAATCTCGTGCAACAGGTCGTCCACCTGCCCCTTGACCGGCCGGACCTCGATCGGCGGGTCGATCAGGCCGGTCGGGCGGATGATCTGCTCGACCACGACGCCCTGAGCCTTAGACATCTCGTAGGGACCCGGGGTTGCGGACACGAACACCACCTGGCGCACGCGCTGCTCCCATTCCTGGAACATCAGCGGGCGGTTGTCGAGCGCCGACGGCAGCCGGAAGCCGTAGGCCACCAGCACCTCCTTGCGCGAGCGGTCGCCGGCATACATGCCGCGCACCTGCGGCACCGTCTGGTGGCTCTCGTCGACCACGATCAGGGCGTCGCTGGGCAGATAGTCGAGCAGCGTGGGCGGCGGTTCTCCGGGCTGGCGGCCGGTCAGATGGCGCGCGTAGTTCTCGATGCCATGGCAGTAGCCGATTTCCTGGATCATTTCCAGATCGAACATCGTGCGCTGATGCAGCCGCTGCGCCTCCAGCAGCCGGCCTTCCTTCTCGAGGTCGCCGCGCCGCTGCACCAGCTCTTCCTTGATGGTCTCGACCGCCCTCTTGGTCCGATCGCGCGGAGCCACGAAATGCGACTTCGGGTAGACCGCGATCTTGTCATGCTTGCGGAGCGCCCGTCCGGTCAGCGGATCGAATGTGGTGAGGGCGTCGACCTCGTCGCCGAACAGCTCGATGCGCAGGCCCTGCTCTTCGTAGGAAGGGATCACCTCGACGATATCGCCCCGGACACGGAATGTGCCGCGGCCGAATTCGGTGTCGTTGCGCTCGTACTGGATCTCGACCAGCTTGCGCAGAATGTCGTCGCGCGTGATGCGCTGCCCCCGCTCGAGGGGCAGGAGCATGCCGTAATACGCCTCGGGCGAGCCGAGACCGTAGATGCACGAGACGCTGGCGACGATGATCACGTCGCGCCGCTCGAACAGCGAACGGGTGGCAGACAGCCGCATCCGGTCGATCTCGTCGTTGATGGTGGCTTCCTTGTCGATGTAGGAGTCGGTGGCCGGGACGTAGGCTTCCGGCTGGTAATAGTCGTAGTAGCTGACGAAATACTCGACCGCATTCTCCGGGAAGAAGCGGCGGAATTCCTGATACAGCTGCGCCGCCAGCGTCTTGTTGTGGACCATCACCAGCGTGGGCCGGTTCACGCGGGCAATGGTCTGCGCCATGGTGAAGGTCTTCCCCGAGCCGGTGACGCCGAGCAGCACCTGATGCGGATCGCCGCGGTCGAGACCGTCGACGAGCTCGCCGATCGCCCGCGCCTGGTCGCCGGCGAGCGAGAAATCGGAGACGAGGTTGAAGCGGTCGTACAGGGACGGCATACCAACTCTTCATAGTACTAGGGCTGGGGACTGGGGGCCAGAGCTGTGGCGCCGCCGCAGGCTGATGCTTGCGCTCGCCGCAGGACTCAGGGGTGAGGGCTGAGGGCTATTCCTGTCGCAAGGCTGCGATCGCATCGATCCGCGCGGCGCGGCGCGCGGGGACGTGTGCGGCCAGCACCGCGACGGCAAACATCGCGGCGGCGGCCGACGCGATCGGAATCGTCGGGGCTGAGGTGTCGTCCACGAACGTCACCGCGAGGCGCGCGGCGGCAAACGCGAACGGCACGCCAATGGTCAGGCCCGCGCACACCAGCGAGAGTGCGCTCTTCTGCACCATGCGCATCACGGCGCCTTCGGTCGCGCCGAGCGCCATCCGGATGCCGATCTCGCTGGTGCGGCGCGCGACGGTGCAGGCGAGCAGACCGTAGAGTCCGATAGCGGCGAGCAGCGCCCCGAGGCCGCCGAAGAAACCGGACAGCATCGCGATCAGGCGTTCGGGAACCAGCGCCGCATCCACCTGATCTGTCATCGTCGTCACCTTGGCGACCGTTACCGTTGGCACCACATCGCGCACCGCGCGGCGGACCTCACCGGCGACCGCCTCAGGCCGCACATTCGTGCGCAGCGAGAATTGCTGAGCAAACATCCGCGGCTCCTGAAAGGCATTCAAGTAGACCATCCGCGGAACGGCGTCGTGGAGGTTCAAGTACTTCGTGTCGCCGACGACGCCGACGATCTGGTACGGCTGGTCCTGCACCGCTCCACGATTGTCCCGGCGGTCGAAGGTGAAGAGCTCTCCGATGGGGCTGCGATCGCCGAAGTAGGATCGCGCCATCGACTGGCTCACGATCGCCACGAGCGGGCCGCCCTGATCGTCGAACCTGAAATCGCGCCCCGCGATTGTGGGGACGCCGAGCGTCTCGAAATATCCAGACCCGATCCAGTTGAGCGACGCGCGCCGCCGGTCTTCGGCGCGCTCCGTGACCCCCGGCACGTCGACGAACCGCGACGCTCCGGCACCCGAGACCGGCGTGATGCCGCTCAGCGCCGCGGAGCGAACGCCGGGAATCGCCGCGAGCCGCTCGAGCAGTTGACGGTAGAGCGGCGCGAGTTGATTGTCCTGATAGCCGCTGGCGGCCGGATCCAGCGTCACCAGCAGCAGGGACTCGCGCTGGAACCCGAGACCGACGTTTCGAAGCGTGAGCATGTGACGGACGAACAGTCCCGCGGCGCTCACCAGCACGACTGACAGAGCGACCTGCGCCACCACTAGACCTTTTCCAAGCCATCGGCGCGACGGCGTCTCGGCCGCGGCACCCACCGCGCGCAGCGAGGACGCCGGCGCCACGGTGCACGCGACCCACGCCGGCGCGAGGCCGAACAGCACGCCGGCCAGCGCCGACACGCTCACCGCAAACCACAGCACGCGGACGTCGAGGTACAGGGGAATCTCGAACTGCGGCGGCAGGCCGATGATGCGCCCCGAGCCGATCACCCGAACGAGCGCGCCGGCGCCGGCGTAGGCGACAAGGACGCCCAATGCGCCGCCAGCGGCGGCGAGCAGGAGCGACTCGGTGAGCACGTGCCGCACGAGACGCAGCCGCCCCGCACCGAGAGACACGCGCACCGCGAGCTCGCGCTGGCGCACGGCGCCGCGCGCGAGCAGCAGGCTGGCGACATTGGTGATCGCAAGCAGCAGTAGCAGGCCGACGATCACGGTCAATGCCAGCAGCGGCGTGCGATAGACGAAGTGCAGCTCCGAGGAGAGGCCGGTGGATGCGAGCGCGACGTCAACCTTCGCCTGACGCCAGCGCGCGTCGCCGCGCGTAGCAATCTCCTCGATCCGGTCGCGGTCGAGGATGGCGATCTCCGCGCGCGCCTGGGCGCGCGTTACGCCCGGCTTCAGCCGCGCCATCACGCCCATGAGCAGCTCGCCGCTGGCCCTGCGGCTTGGCCGCTGCATCAACGGCTCCATCGCGACTGGCAGCCACAGTTCCGGCGCAGCGCCGACACGCAGTCCGAAGAATGTCCGCGGTGCGACACCGACTACGGTCGCCTGAACGCCGTCGACGACGATATGCCGGCCGATCACAGCGGGATCGCGACTGAAGCGCCGGCTCCAGCAGGACCAGCCGAGGACCGCGACCGCCGCGTTCGGCGATCCGATCTGGTCGTCCTGCGGCGTGAGCAGCCGGCCGATGACCGGTGTCAGGCCGAGCATCGTGAAGTAGTTGCCGACGACGTATTCGCCGTCGACGGCGTCGGCGTCGATGCCAGCCGTACCAAGATGGAACCGGGCCGGCGAGAACGCGATCAGATCGGAGAAGGCGTGGGTCTCGTCGCGAAACCGCTCGTAGTATTTCCACGCATAGCTGCTGGACGGCGGCTCAGCCGGATCCGGATACTGGCTGAGGAACTGGACGAGTTCATCCGGATTCCGCACCGGCAACGGGCGCAACATCAGGGTGTTGATCAGGGAGAAGATCGCGGTGTTCGCCCCGATGCCGAGCGCCAGAGAGACGACGGCCACGATCGTGAAGGCGGGAGTGCGACGCATCATCCGGAGCGCGTAGCGGCAATCGTGCATGGCGAGCCTCGAGGATTAATACTAATGTATTAGTACAAGTGCCACATAGGAAAAAGCCGAGCAATCGTCCCTGTCTTCACGCTTTGCGACGGTAACGACGGCCATATAATCCTCTCGTGACCTGTCGAGCTGACCGCATCACGACGCTTCTGGCGTTGCTGCTGCTGGCCTCCCCCGTCCTGGCGCAGGCACCGCCCCGCCCGCAGCGCGCCGTCATCCTCGACCAGACCAGCCTGCCGCTCCCCGGGGTTCGCGTCGACGTCTATCGCGGCGATCAGGTCGTTCAGAGCACGGTGACCGGCGGCGACGGCACGTTCGAGCTGCTCCCAGGGCCTGCGACCGACATGGTCGAGGCCAATCTCGAGGGGTTCGAGACGCTGCGGGTACCGCGCAGCAGCGCGACGCGGATCGTGCTCGCGATCGCGCACGCCAGCGACGTAACCAATGTCGTCGCCTCGGCGCTCACGTCATCGGGCTCGACGATGGAGCACCTGGGCAGCACGATGACGGCGCCACTCGCGCAGCGGCTCCCGGCGCCGCGGCCACGCATCCTCCAGTCGCTGCCGCTCCTGCCCGCCGTGGTCCGCGGGCGCGACGGCCTGTTGCGCATCGGCGGCACGCGGCCTCACGAGTCGGCGCTATGGATCGACGGGTTCGACGTGACCGATCCCGTGACACTGACGTCCGCAATCGATCTGCCGAACGAAAGCGTCAAAGGCATGGCGCTGATTCGCGAGCCGGTGTCGGCCACCTTCAGCGGCGTCCTCGGCTCGATGGCGTCGATCGAAACCACGGCCGGGACCGGGGCCTTTCATGCCGGCGTGCAGGGCTTCATCCCGCGGCCGCGCTTGAACAGCCGGTACGGCATCGGCCGGATCGAGGCCTTCTTCCCGCGTGCCTACGTCAGCGGCAGCATCGGCCCGCGCGCCCGCTACTTCTCGTCGATCGAGCTGAACTTCGAGCGGCTGCCGGTGCCTGGCGTCACCACGCAGTCGGGCACGCCGGCGGTCGGCGCCAGCGGCATCGTGTCGTTCGGACGCCTCGACATCGACCTCGCACCCACCAACACGCTGACGCTGGAGGGCCTGTTCATGCCGGCGACGCGCTCGTTCAGCGGCCTGAGTCCGCTGCAACAGCCCGAGTCGGCGCCCGACGTCCACGCCCGCGATCTCTTCGGCGGCATCATCGATCGCGTGGTCCTCGGCCCAAGGGATCTGCTCACGCTTCGCCTCGGCTTCATGAATCACGTCACGACGATCACCCCGGCCGGCGCCGGCGACGCCGTGCTGCGTCCGGATGGCTGGCAGCAGAACTGGTTTTCGGCGGTCGATACCTCCGGCCAGCGGACGTCGGTCTCGATCACGTGGGATCGATCCGGGCTCACCGCACGCGGCAGCCACACCATCTCGGTGACCGGCGACCTCCAGCTCCGCGCGATGTCCAGCCGGGTCAATCACCAGACCATCCGCATCGAGGACGATCTCGGTCGCCTCGCCCGATCGATCACGTTTGCGCCGCTGCCCGGCCCCATCGCCACCGACGATGCCCGCGGCGGCGGCGGCTTCCGCGATTTGTGGGATCTGAACCTGCGGCTGCAGCTGGATCTCGACCTGCGGCTGGACGCCTATGCCGGCGCCGCCGGCGTCACGCCGTCGCCGCGTCTCGGATTGCGTTACCGGCTCGACCCGGAGGGCCGGACGACGCTGAAGGCGAGCGCGGGACGATTCGTCGGCCGTCCGCCGCTCGGTGCCCAGGCATTCGGGCAGTTTCCCGCCCGCCTCGATCGTTCGTTCGACCTCGCGACCGGTGCCGTGCGATCGGCAGTCACCTACACGCCGGCCACGCGCACGCTCGATCTGCCGCGCGCCGACGCGATCTCGCTGGCGGTCGAACAGCAACTCCGCCCGGGGCTGGAGGCGCAGGCCACCGTCCGCAGCCGCAAGGGCACCAGGCTGCCAACCGTGACGGTCGAGCCCGCGAGCGCCACCGCCGTGCTCGCCGGCACCGGCGACAGCCACTACCGCGAACTGCAGATCTCGCTGCGGCAGGCGTGGAGCGCCGAGGCGCAGCTCTTCGTGAGTTACGTGCGCGCCTGGTCGCGCGCCGAATCGAACGACTTCGGCTCGACGTTCACCAATCTCGACGCACCGCTGCTGGAGCCCAACGAGTCCGAGACGCCCGGCGTCGCGGAAGTGCCGCACCGGCTGCGCGCCTGGGCGACCTTCACGTTGCCGCACCGGGTGGTGCTGTCGCCGGCCGTCGACTGGCGCAGCGGGTTCCCGGTACTCGGTTCAGGATCTCTACCGCCGCTACGTCGACGGCTTCAACCACGAACGACTGCCGGCCTGGTTCGCGGTCGATCTGACGGCGTTCAAGACCGTGGACATCTTCACGCGCAAGATGGACCTGGGTCTGCAGGTCTTCAACCTGACCAACCACTTCAACCCGCGCGACGTGATCTCGGTCAACGACTCGCCGCGCTTCGGTGAGCTGACCAACAATCCGGGGGTGACCTTCGGCGGCTACATGCAGGTGCGCTGGTAGCGGCGGCGCGCGCGGGGCGTATAATCGCTGGTTGCTACGCTGATGCGGTGTCTAGCTGTCTGCCAGGACGAACTGGTCGTCAGGATGCTCGACGAAATCCTGCTGCCCGGATTCGAGATTGAGTTCATCGTCGAGAACCGGCCGCTTGCCCGCCGCCTGCACGACGCGGGGGTCACCGTGACGTCCGGAGATCCCCGCCGCACCGACACCTATCTCAAGGCCGACATCGGGCCGTCCACCTGCGTCATCGTCGAGGACAACGGCAAACGCAGTCTCAAGAAGATTCTCGCGGCGGTGCGCGATGCCGGCGGCGTGCTGGTCTACGTCCTCGGCATCGGTCCGATGGCGTCGGGCAAGGGCAGCGAGGAATTTCACGGCCAGTTCCCGGACGTGGCGTATCTGTCCATGGCCGAGCTGTTCGGCGGCCCGCTGCTGACCGAGTTCAGCCGTTCGCTGACCCGGGCCCGGGTCCAGCAGTACCAGCGTTATTTCAGCGACGCCGACCGCGTGGTGATCATGCTGCACAACGACCCCGACCCCGACGCCATGGCGAGCGGCCTGGCGCTGCGCAACGTCCTGCGCCGCACCAAGACGACGGCGATCATCGGCGCGATTCAGGGCGTGACCCGGCCCGAGAACCTTCGCATGATCAACCTGCTCGACCTCCACGTCGAGGCGATTACCATCGACTCGCTGAAAGAGTACGACCGGGTCGCGATGGTCGATGTCCAACCGCACTATTTCGGCGGTCTGATCGATCGCGTCGATCTGGTGATCGATCATCACCCCGAGCAGCCTGGCTACACCGCGGTGTTCAAGGACATCCGCCCCGACTACGGCTCGACGTCCACCATCCTCACCGAACACCTGCGCGCCGTCGACGTCAACATCTCGGAGCGGACCGCGACCGCGATGCTCTACGCGATCAAGTCCGACACGCTGTTCTTCAACCGCTCCACCAACCGCGCCGATCTCGAGGCGTTTTCCTACCTCTATCCGCTGGCGGACGCGGCGCTGATCCGCAAGATGGAGGGGGCCGAAATCACCACCGATCGCCTCAACTACGTGCTCAAGGCGCACCTTGGCGGCATCCTGTCGGACCAGGTCTTCTGCGCCTTCCTCGGCGCCATGCCGCGGGAGGACTTCATCCCCTACGTGGCCGATTTCTTCCTGCAGCTGGAAGACGTCAAGTGGACCGTGATCGCGGGTCTGGTCAACGACTCGTTGGTGGTCTCGGTACGCAACCTGGGATACACGAAGAATGCCGGCGAGTTCGTGCGGCGGTTCTTCGCCGACGTCGGCAGCGCCGGCGGGCATCGTGCCATGGCCAAAGCGGTGGTGCCGATGAGCGCGTTCCGCGCCAAAATGGGCGACCTCCCGGCCGAGGGGATCACCGCCAAGCTGCAGGAATTCGCGCACGAGTTCCTCGCCCACGAGGCGGGAAAGTTAGAAGTGAAGAGTCAGAAGGTCGAAGTGGAAGTGAAAAAGAGCTGAGCTCAGACTTCTCACGTCAGACTTGTCCCTGCTCAGCCCCCAGCGCCTGGTCGAGATCGGCAATCAGGTCGGCGGCATCCTCCAATCCTACCGAGAGCCGCAGCATGCCCTTGGTCACGCCGGCGGCCGCGAGCTGCTCAGGGCTATGCCCCCACTGCGAGGTGAGTACCGGCATGCTGATGAGGCTCTCGACGCCGCCGAGGCTGGCGGCGCGCTTGATCAGCTGCAGACGGTCGTAGGTCCGCTCGGCGCGATCGAAGCGGCCGTCGAGATCGAATGTCACCATGCCGCCAAAGCCGGTCATCTGACGCCGCGCGATATCGTGGTCGGGATGCGACGCCAGGCCCGGATAGTAGACCCGGCTCACGCGCGCATCGCCGGCGAGGAAGGTTGCCACCGCGAGCGCGTTGGCGTTGTGCTGCGCCACCCGCAGCGGCAGCGTTTTCAGCCCGCGCCCGAGCGCGTAGGCGGGGTGGGGATCCATCACCGTCCCGACCTGGCGCCGTGCTTTCTCGATCGGCGCCACCAGCGCACGCGGCCCGGCCACCATCCCGCCGGTCACGTCGCTGTGGCCGTTCAGGTACTTGGTGACGCTCTGCATCGCCAGATCGATGCCGAGCGCCAGCGGCTGCTGGTTGATCGGGGAGGCAAACGTGTTGTCGATGACCGAGAGCACGGCGCGGGCACGGCAGGCCCTGGCGATGCGCGCCACGTCGACGCAGCGCAGTGTCGGGTTGATCGGCGACTCGAACCACACCATCCGCGTCTGGTCGCCGATCACCGAGTCCGGGTCCGCCAGCTGCTCGAGCGACACGAATCGCGGCGAGACGCCGAACCGCGCCAGCACGTCCTCCAGCAGGTGCAGCGTCCCGCCATAGATCGCCGCCCCGCACACAATTTCGTCGCCCGCCTTCAGGTGCGCCAGCAGGATGGTGGTGGTGGCCCCCTGACCTGACGAGAACAGCAGCGCCGTCTCGGCATGGTCGAGCGCCGCCAGCTTCCGCTCCGCCGCCACCACGGTCGGATTGGTGTAGCGCGAATACAGGTGCTTGTCGGAACGTCCTTCGTTGTAAGCGACGACCTGCTGCGCGCTGTCGAACACGAAAGTAGTGGTCTCGTAGATCGGCGTCGTCAACGGCGCCGGGGCGCTGGCGTCGGCCTCGCCGGCGTGAATCAATTCGGTGGCAGGGCCCTTCATTGCGTACTCCTCAGATTGCAGATTGCAGATTTCAGATTTCAGATTTCAGGTCAGATTTCTGATTCTGAAATCTGACGTCTGAATTCTGAAATTCCATTCTTTCCCCTGAGGCGCCGACCACCGGTTCGATGAACTGGTGATAGGCGTCTTCGTAGCCGCGGTTGATCAGCTCACCCAGCCCTTGCCGGCGGTGCGAGCGATCGTCGTAGCCGCCGGAAAAATCGAACGGGCCGATCGGATTGTGCGCGGGCCGCACCGTGAATATGCGCACGCCGCCGGTCGTGGTGGTGGCGTCACGCACTACCGCGGCCTCGGCCGACTGCATGTACTCGCCGAGTCGGCCGCGGCCGTCGAGGCGCGGCGAGGCCAGGGCGTGCGGTCCGGGTGACCCCGGCGCCGCCGACACCAGCACGATCTGCTCGACACCGAGGTCGATCAACTCGTCGATCAGCCGGATCAGGCCGGCGGGCCGATCGCACAGGCGGTGGGTCTCGCCGCGCCAGTAGGCGTCGGGTGCGAAAGTGACGCGGTGCCACTCGGTGGCGAGTGGAATCGTGAGCGCCGCGGCCACGGCATCAAGCAAGTGATCGCGGGCGACGCCGGCCAGGTCGAAGACCTCGGCGCGGCGCGATTCAGCCGCCTCGCTGGTCGATCGCCGGATCAAATCGCGGCGGCGGCTCTCGCCCACCATTGCGAACAGCAAATCGCGGTGCGCATCGGCGTCGTGGACGGTGATGATCAGCTCACGAAAGCCAGGCTGGCCGATGTTCTCGGTGAGCATCTCCGCGTAGCGCCGACCGAGTTCGCCTGGCGCGGGCTCCTTCAGCGGCGTGGCGCCCCGCACCAGATCCCACATCACGCGCCAGCAATAGTCGATGACCTGGTCCGACGACAGCGGCGCGCGCAGCGCCCGCCACCACCACGCGCCGAGCGAGCGCGCTCCAGCCGTGCGGCTGGCGATCCAGCCGTCGGCGACCGCAACGGCGCCGGCCCCGCCGAGGACGAGGAAGACCAGCCGCGGCAGCCACGTCGGGAGCGCCTGTGGCGCGAACGCGGCCTCAACCACACCCAGGTAGGCGGCCACCAGGCTCGACGCCCCGCCGACGCCGACCATTTTGAGCAGGAAGTCGATTGGAAACACGATCAATCCGAGCGCGACCGCGGCCATCGGCAGCGCCACGATCGCCAGCGACACCGCCAGCGCCACGGTGATGCCGCGCGGGATGCGGCGCCATTGGTAGAGGCGCTCGACTCCCTCGGCGCGCCAGAATCCCTTTTCGTCCCACAGCCGCTGCGCGCCGTCGACCGCGGCGAAGAGAGCGCCAATCACCCCGACGCCCCGGCCGGCCACGATATCGACCTTGACGCCGGCTTCGTGAAGGGCGCGCAGGACACCGGCGTGATAGGCGCCGGCGGTGCCAGTGCCGGTCAGCACCAGCGCGGTGCGGCGTTGCGGGGAGTAGGGGTCGTGGGCTGGAGGGACGATCCGGGCCTGGGGGTCGGACCGATCGGTCATCCCGCAATTTCGTCGTGGATGGTCGTCAGCTTCACGATTTCGAATTCGCGGCCGCCGCCCGGGGTCACGACCTTCACGGTGTCGCCGGGTTCCTTGTTGATGAGGGCGCGGCCGATCGGCGACGTGGTCGAGATCATTCCCTTCTCTGCGTCGGCGTCCTCGGGCATGACCAGCTGGAAGGTCATCTTCTCGCCGTGGCCGTCGATCACGTCCAGCGTCGAGCCGAAGCCGGCGCGATCTTTCGGGATGCGATCGACCTGGATCAGCGCAATCTCGGCAACCCGCTTCTGCAGCATGCTGATGCGCGACTCGACCAAGCGCTGACGCTCTTTCGCCGCCTGATATTCGGCGTTCTCGCGCAGATCGCCGAGCTCGCGCGCGCGCTTGATCTCCTTCGGGAGCTCGAGCTTCAGCTCGTGATTCAGCGCCTGAATTTCGTCTTCGAACTTCTTGATCAGCCGATCCTTCATCGTCTCTCCACGCGTCGGGCAATCGTACCACAGTGCTATCCTTCCCGCGTGACCATTACCAGCCGCCACAACCCGTTGGTGGCGCGCTTCAAGACGGCGGCGCGCGGCGACGTCGGCGGCGTGATCCTGCTGGACGGCGCGCACCTGGTCAGCGACGCGATCGCGGCGAACATCGTCTTTCAGCTCGCGGCGGTGACGCCGGCATCGCGCGAGCGACCGGACATCCGTACGCTCGTCGACGCCTTGCAGCGCGCCGGCGTGGAGGTCGCCACGGTGTCGGCGTCGGTGATGGACGCCTCGAGTCCGGTGCAGACACCACGCGGCATCGTTGCCCTGGCCGAGCGGCCGGTGGCCGGCGCCAGCGCGCTTTACGGCACGGCGGAACCGCTGGTCATCTCTGCCGTCGACGTGCAGGATCCCGGCAACGTCGGTGCGATCGTGCGCGTGTCCGAGGCGGCCGGTGCCAGTGGATTCGTCGCGGCCGGGGCATCGGCGCACCCGTTTGGCTGGAAGGCGCTGCGCGGCTCGATGGGCAGCGCGCTGCGCCTCCCGATCGCGTGTGAAGTGGACGCGGAAGAGGCGGTCGCCGACGCCAGACAGCACGGCTGCCGCGTCGTTGCGACGGTGCCGCGCGGCGGCGAGCCGCTGTTCGACCTCGACCTCACCGGGGCGCTGCTCGTGCTGATCGGCGGTGAGGGCCAGGGCCTCGCCCCCGTACTGACCGACGCCGCCGACCAGCGCGTGACGATCCCGATGCGGGCGCCGGTCGAGTCGCTCAACGCCGCCGTGACCGCGGCACTGATCGCCTTCGAGGCCAGGCGCCAGCGCACGACGAACGCAGAACGACGAACCTAGAACGTCGAACGTCATGAATCCCCTCTTCCCCGACGACACTCCCATCGCCAACGCCGCCCGCGCTCCGCTCGCCGAACGGATGCGGCCCCGGAGGTTCGACGAGTTCGTCGGTCAGCAGGAGCTGCTGGCGCCGGGACAGCCGCTGCGAGAGGCGATCGAGCGCGATCTGCTGCAATCGATCATCCTCTGGGGCCCGCCCGGGACCGGCAAGACGACGCTGGCGCGAATCATCGCGGATACCACCAGGGCGCGGTTCGTCTCGTTCAGCGCGGTGCTGGCGGGCATCAAGGAGATTCGCGAGGTGATGGCCGAGGCGGAACTGCTGCGCCGCCGCAACGGCCGGCGCACGATCGTGTTCATCGACGAAATCCACCGCTTCAACAAAGCGCAGCAGGATGCCTTTCTTCCCCGCGTCGAAGCCGGCGATATCGTCCTCATCGGCGCAACCACCGAGAACCCGTCCTTCGAGGTGAATGCCGCGCTGCTCTCACGATCCAAGGTGTTCGTGCTCCATGGCCTCACGACCGAAGAGGTCGCAGCGATCCTGCGGCGCGCGCTGACCGACACCGAGCGTGGCCTCGGAACAGAACCGGTCTCCGTCGCCGACGACGCGCTGAACGCGATCGCGCTCTACTCGAACGGCGACGCGCGAGTGGCGCTGAACCTGCTCGAGCTGAGCCTGGCGGCGGCGCCGTCCATCGATCTGCGGCGCCAGGTCGACATCGGCCGCGTCGAGCAGACCATCCAGAAGCGCGCGCTCCTCTACGACAAGAACGGCGAGGAGCACTACAACATCATCTCGGCGCTGCACAAATCGATGCGCAACAGCGACCCGGACGCCTCGGTCTACTGGCTGGCGCGCATGGTCGAAGCCGGAGAGGATGCCCTATACATCGCACGGCGGCTGGTGCGTTTCGCGTCGGAGGACATTGGCAACGCCGATCCGCAGGCGCTGACGGTGGCGGTGGCGGCCAAGGACGCGGTCCACTTCATGGGGATGCCCGAAGGCAACACGGCGCTGGCGCAGGCGGCGATCTACCTGGCGACCGCGCCCAAGAGCAACGCGGTCTACCAGGCCTACAGCCGCGCCGCCGAGGACGCTCACCGCGACGTGGCCCAGCCAGTGCCGCTGCACCTGCGCAACGCGCCGACCCGGCTGATGAAGGATCTGGCCTACGGCAAGGGCTACCAGTACGCGCACGACCAACCGGACGCAATCGCCGACATGTCGTGCCTGCCGCCCGCGCTCGAAGGACGGAAGTACTACGAACCCAGGGAGCGTGGGTTCGAGAAGGAGATCAAGCGGCGGCTCGACGGCTGGGAGGCGATCAAGCGGCAGCGAAAGGGCTCGGGAATCTGAGGATCTGAGGATTTGAGGATCTGAGGATTTGAGACCGGGCGCCTGCCGGTTTCGCTAGTGCTCGAACTCACGCCCCGAACGATCGAGTGAAGAGCTCCTCGATCGCACGGGTGCCGTTGGGTTGCAGCGTGCGGGTGCCGGTGCCAGTGAAATGGGCGTGGCCGATGATCGGGCCGTTGGCGGAGGTGCGCTTGTCCCAGTCCTCGCCCGACCAGGTGAACCAGCTGTTCTTCGCCTGATCGAAGACATGGAGCGGCTTGTTGCACAGCTTGGCGAACTCGGCGCCCCATCCCGTGCCGCCGCGCACGGTGGCGTCGTCCAGGATGGTGCCGATGACATAGACCTCCTGGCCACTGTTCACCTGATACCACAGCGTCTGCAGCACCTTGCGGATCGTGGGCGCGTCGGCGTAGCGCCGGTGCATCAGGCGGGAGACGTAGGCCAGGCTGACGTCGCCGGTCTGGAGTTCTTCGTGATTGAGAACGCGGACGCCGCGGTGGCGCGCGATCCGATGTCCCTCGAACGTGAAGTTCACTTCCTCGATGCCGTGGCGCTCGGCGCTGGCGCCGAACTCCGCTTCGGCGCCGGCCGCGCCACCACTGAACAGGATGCCCTCGTCACGGTTCATTGTGCGTCTCCCGAGTCGGTGCGATCATAGCACCCGAGATGGATCCACGACGTTTCCGCGCCGGCGAGTCGATCGAAGATTTCTGCCGAGCCTGCAAGACCGACCGGATGCACACGGTGGTGGCGGCCGACGTGGAAGGCCGGCCGATTCGCGTCGACTGCGGCTACTGCCACAGCGAGCACAACTATCGCGGCGGGGGAAGAATTGGCGGACCCGAAAGATCCCTGGTCGAGAACCCGTCGTCACGACCCGGCGCCACGCCGCAGGCGAACCGCGCGCGCGCCGCGGGGTCTTCAGGACCGCGATCAGACCGCGACCCGTTTCCCATCGTCAGCGAACGCGAAAGGACGAGCCCGCCGATGACGCCCGACCGAGACACTGACCTCGAACTGCTGCTGCGCCGCGTGATCAGGGAAGAAGCCGGCATCACACCGGTCGCGCCGGCGGACAAATGGCGCGGCGGTACGCTCGTGCTGCGGCCGGGTACAGCCGGCCTTCAGGAAAAATCGTGGCCGATCGAAACGTTCTTTCACAAGGTGGTCATGCTGCGGAACCGGCTGCGGACGCTCGAACAACATGTCAACAGCGCGGACCTGACCGATGACGTCAAGGTGAAGCTCCAGGCCTACATCAGCGGCTGCTACGGCACCCTGACGAGCTTCAACGTGCTGTTCGCAGACGATGACGATCAGTTCAAAGGCGCCGGCGGTGATTGATGGGATGAGCCCACGAACCCACGAAGCGGCGCACGAAAATCGACGAAGATGGAACCGCCGAGCACGCTGAGGGCTGCCGAGCAACGCTACGGCGTACCGACCTCGAGCGCCGCGTGCTCGACCTGCCTCGGTGCTTCCATGGTGCGAACGGAAAGGAACAAACCGTTGGCGAACAACGCCGTGCGGTCGGCGGGCGCCAGCACGACAACGCCCGCGGCCTCGCTGGCCTTGTCGGTCATCAAGGTGGCGATGGCCGGCCCCAGCCTGCCGCGATGCACCGAGGCAACCAGCGGCTTGGTGGAGACGGCGTCCCAGGCCAGCGAGCTCTCCAACGGATTGAACGTGAACGTGACGTGCGCCCCGGCCAGGTTGACGACAAAGCTGCGGGCGACCGGCGCGCGGTTGTTCACGAGCGCCGGCGTAATCGACGGCGCCCGGCGCGGGTGCGTCGCCTGCTCGTAGGCGAACGCCATCGCCAGGAGCCGCGGTTCGCTCCATGCCGCACCGAGCAACTCGACGCCGACCGGCACCCCATCGTCGGTGAAGCCGGCCGGCATGCTGATCGCCGGCAGGCCCGTGCTCGGGCTCAACTGACAGTTCTCAGCGCCCCGCTGCGGCTCGCCGATGATTGCCGCCTTGCGGCGAAGCGTCGGGTAGGCGAGCACGTCCAGCCTATGCTCGCCCATCACACGCTGCACCAGCGTCAGCAGTTCGCCGCGCGCGGCGCGCGCCTGAGCGACGTCCGGCGTGTCGGCCGAGGTCCTGGCGTCGCGGCGTTTGAAATTGGCCTCGAGCGCGGCGGCGTAATCGCCACGGTCAAGGATCTCGCGCAGCGAGCGAACCGGCGCGCCGGGGCGCTGCGCGAGGTAGTTCATCAGATCGAACTTGAACTCCGCGTCGATGACGCTCGACGTCCGCATCTGGCCGTCGATTCCGGGCAGCGCGGCCTCCACCAGCTCGGCGCCGGCCTGCTGCATCGCTTCCAGGGCCCGACGGTCGATTGCGCCCACCTCTTCATCGCCGGCGAGGTTGCCGAACATGTCTTTGATGATGCCGATTCTCACACCGTGCAACGCGTCGGGTTCGAGTCGATCGCGATAGCTGGACGGGATGTGGCCGGCGCTGCCCTGCGTGATCGGATCGGCCGGGTCGGCACCGACGGTGGCGTCCAGCATGATGGCCAGATCGGTGACCGTACGAGCCAGCGGGCCGCCGATGTCCTGGGTGTGGGAGAGCGGAATGATGCCGTCGCGGCTCGACAATCCCATCGTGCCGCGGAGCCCGAACAGATTGTTGCTGGCGGAGGGAATCCGAATCGATCCGCAGGTGTCGCTGCCCATGCCGGCCGCGGCGAAGCTGGCGGCGACGGCGGCGCCGGTGCCGCCGCTCGAGCCTCCCGGGTTGCGAGAGGGTACGTAGGCGTTGCGAGTCTGACCGCCCCGCGAGCTGATGGTCGTGATGCCCGAGGCGAGTTCGTGCAGGTTGGTCTTGCCGATGATGAGCGCGCCCGCATCACGAAGGCGCTTCACTTGAAACGCGTCGCGCCCGCTCATGAAGCCGGTCAGCGCCAGCGTTCCGCCGGTGGTCGGCATGTCGATGGTTTCGAAGTTGTCCTTCACGACGATCGGAATGCCGTGCAGCGGCCCGCGCGGGCCGCGCGCGGCGCGCTCGCGGTCGAGCGCGTCGGCCATCGCGAGCACCTTCTGGTTCATCGCAATCATCGCGTTGAGTTGCGGCCCCTGCAAATCGTAGGCGCGGATGCGCGCCAGGTAGGCCAGGGCGAGCGATCGCGAAGTCACCGCGCCCGACGTCAGCGCGGCCTGCAGCTCGACGATCGTCTTCTCCTGGACGTCGAAGGCGGCGTCTGCCTGCGGCGCCGCCGCCGGCTGGGCACCGTCCACGGCGAGCGGCCACGCCGCCAGAGCCGCCGCCACCACACACGCGCCGAGGGTCCGGCGCATCATTGCGCCCGCGCCCAGGCACGGATCTTTTCGTGCAGGAAGCTCACCGGAATCGCGCCGTCTTCGAGGACCCGATCGTGGAACTGCTTGATGTCGAACTTCGCGCCCAGAGTCTGCTCCGCCTCGGCGCGCGCCTTGCTCATTTCGAGCTTCCCCAGCATATAGGCCGTCGCCTGGCCGGGGTAGATGATGTAGCGATCGACCTCGGACACCACGTCGGCGCGGTCCTCGGCGGTATGGGCCAGCATGTAATCGATCGCCTGCTGCCGCGTCCAACCGAGCGTATGGATCCCGGAGTCGACCACGAGGCGCACCGCGCGCAACGCCTGACTCGACAACATGCCAAGCCGATCGAGGTCGGTCGAGTACAGCTTCATCTCGTCGGCCAGGCGTTCGGCGTACAGTCCCCAGCCTTCGGTGTAGCCCGAGTTGCCGAGGTACCGGCCAATCGGGTGAATCTCCGTGCGCTCCAGGGCGATCGCGCCCTGCAGATGGTGACCGGGAATGGTCTCGTGGAACGCGGTCGACTCCGCTTCGACCCGGCTCTTTTTTTCGGCCTCGTAGGCATTGATGAAGAACACCGCCGGGCGGCTGCCGTCTTCGGCGGGCGGGTTGTACTCGTTGGGGCCGTTCTTCTCCCTGAATTTGGGATAGCGCTGGATGACGACGTCAGCTTTCGGCAGCAGGCCGAACCAGTCGCGGATGCGCGCCTTGGCGCGCGCCAGCGCCGCCTGCGATCGCGCGATCAGTTCATCCGACGACTTGAACAAGTAGCGCTTGTCCGTGCGCGCGCTCTGCAGCAGCTTCGGCACGTCGCCGATGCCAAACGATCGCTCGCCGATCGCCTTCATCTCGGTGTCCAGCCGGGAGACCTCGCGCAGCCCGGTGGCGTGGACCTCGCTGGCCGCCGTCGGCAGCGAGCTGTGATATCGGACCAGGGCATCGTAGCAGGCAGCGCCGTTGGGGTTGGCCGAGACCCCGATCGCCTCACGCGCCGCCGGCAGGTAGTCCTTCTCGAGAAAATCGCGATAGCGGACGAACGCCGGCACGATCTGCTCGCGCAGCATCAGATCGAACTGCCTGGTGAACGCCGGGGTCTTGTCGCGCAATGACGGCGAATCGAACGGCGACTCCGCGGTCGGCGTTGCGATGAGGGTGTTCATCTGATCGATGACGATGCGGACGTTTCCCTTCGGGGCCGAGTAGCCTTGCCCGAGCCCTTCGCGGAGGTTGGCGATCTCGGTGTCGACGTAGTGCGGCAGCCGGCTCCAGCGGGCCAGGGCGTCGTTGCGCGCCTCGTCGGTGCCAACGGGCTGAATGGTGACGGTATAGCCGTCCTGCACCTGCCAGCCGTTCACGAACTGGCTGACGGTCCACAACTCGGTGTGGCACCCGCGCGCGCCGATCGACGCCTCCAGTGCTTCGCGCACGATCGCGTAGGTACCGCGCAGGGCGGACGTCTCGATCGCCGCCGGATCGATCTGCTTGGCCTGGGCGAGCCAGCCGTCTTCCTTGGCCTGCCAGGAGCGGAGCGCGTCGAGGGAGTTGTCCGGAAGCGCGTCGTGGCGACGGCCGGGCACACCGTAAAGGGTTACCAAGTCTGGATTTCTCTGGAAATAGCCCTCCAGATAGGCGTCGGCGAGTTGCCGGACCCGGGCGTCGGACCGCTGGGAAGCCGGCGCTTGCACCGGCGCGTTCGGAGTTTGATTGCAAGATGCCGAGACGGCGGCCAGACAGGCGCAGACGAAAGCCGTGCTCCGGTGTCTAAGCATGCCGGATTATACTTTTCCGCGCGGAGGCCACATGCAGATCTCGGAACGGACGATTGGCGACGTGGTGATTGTGGACGTCTCGGGCAAGATTACGCTGGGCGACGGCGGAGACGTGGCGTTGAGGGACAAGATGCGCAGCCTGGTTCAACAGGATCACAAGAAGGTGCTGCTGAATCTGGGCGAGGTGTCCTACGTGGACAGCGCGGGACTCGGAGAAATCGTTCAATCGTACGCGACGGTCACCAAGAACGGCGGCGCGCTGAAGCTGCTGAACGTCACCAAGCGGATCAAGGATCTGCTCTCGATTACCAAGCTCCTGACGGTGTTCGAGTGTCACGATAGCGAAGCGGACGCATTGAAGAGCTTCTGATGTGTGCGGTTCAGTTTTGATCTTCGGCGGCGACGGCGACGTGCGGAATGGGCTCCGGCTGCTCGTAGGTCGGCAGCTTGCGAAGCATCTCGGCGCGAATCGGCAGGATGAATGAGAAGCGGTAGTCGCCCTGCATCCGACCAATCGGGATGCCGACCAGATTCCCGCGCTGATCGAGGACGCCGCCACCCGACACACCAGGGTGGCCGTCGGTGAGGCACGTGACGAGACCGTTCGAGGTGTGCTGACCGACGTAACCGGTCGCGAGGATGATCCCCTTCGAATAGTCGTTGCCGAGGCGGAAGATCGGGTCGGCGAAGTCGTAGGCAAATGCGGAATCGACGCGCAGTGGCGGCAGATCCAGATCGCGCGTCTTGATGATCGCCCAATCGCCGCTGTGCACCTCGACGTCAGCGTCGCCGGTGTCGATGACCCTGGCGGGAATCTCCTTGCCCTGGTACATCACCTTCACGGATTGAATCTTGCGCGTGCTCGGCCGCTCGTCTTCGTCGTGCAGCGCAACGACCGCGTGCTTCACGGTGATGAAGTAGCCGCCGCCGAGGTAGCCAGCGGTGCCGTAGTTCGTCTTGCCGAGATTGTCGTAGGAGTAGAGCTCGACGAAGCTGGCGCGCCGATCGCGCAACAGGTGGACCGGCAGCAGTCCCATCTCGGTCTGCAACTGCTGTTTGATCTCTGCGACGATGCGCTGGCGGCTGGCGTCGACGGCAGACGCCTTGTTGACCAGATGGCCGGTGGTGCCGGCCGGGACCATCGGCTCGTTGCGAGCGGATTTTCCGAGCTCGGATCGCACCTCGCTGCGAATCGCGTCGAGTTTGGCGTCGTACGCCGCGCGGCTCGCCGCATCGCGACGCCTGGCCTGAATCGCCCCGAGCGTGAAAAACAGAATCGCGGTGGTGAGGATTGAGGTCGAAAATACGAGACGCCGGGACATCATGGAGCACTCCAAGTTCGGCAGCTAAACCACCTTGCGCGGCAAGGCTTACAGCTTTGCGCTTCCGCATGCGCGCCCACGCGCGCGCACGAGAAATAGCCTTTTTCGCTTGGGAGAAACGCCACTAATTTAGCAGGATCGCCTCACCGCGTCAAGCGCGTAAGTGCCCATCCGACAACAAAAACCACAATGCCGAGGGTGAAAATCTTGGGGCTCGGCCCGAGCGGACCGGCGGTCACGATGTCGACCAGCAGCTCGAACATACCGAAGAGCTGAAGCAGCCGCCCGACGTAGTAGATCGTCTGCTTCATCAGATCCGATCGAAGTTCTTCTCGATCTCGCGGCGCGTCAGCCGCAGCATCACCGGCCGTCCGTGCGGGCAGATGGTCGAGTAGGCAGTGGCCCTGAGCTCGTCGAGGATGTGCACCATCTTCTCGTACGTCAAGGGGTAGTTCGCCTTCACCGCCGCATGGCACGCGGTGGTCGCCGCGATGCGCTGCAGCGCATCCTGCACGTGGGCGCCGCGATCGAGGCCGTCGAGATCCTCGGCGAGCGCAAGCAACGCCTTGGAGCTGTCTTCGATCTTGAGCAGCGCCGGCACCGACGTCACCTTGATCGTCGCGCTGCCGAATGGCTCGACCTCGAAACCGAAGCGCGCGAGCTCGGCGCCGCGGGCCACCAGGGCCTGCTGAGCGGACGGCGCCAGATCCATGACCATCGGCACCAGCAGCTGCTGCGACTCGAGCCGACCCGCCGTCAGCCGCTCCATCACCCGCTCGAACAGCACTCGCTCGTGCGCCACGTGCTGGTCGATGATCGAGATCCCCTCGTCATCGATGGCGATGATGAAGGTGTCGCGGAACTGGCCGAGCGGGATCATCGGCTTGATCTCGATGGCCGGCGACGACGACGAAGAAATCGCGGAGTTCGTGGAGGGCGCCGAGAACGCGGCGCCGGCTTCGGTCCGGCTCAAGCCGGACACTACCGACGCCAGGTCCGTCGCCGATGTTCCGGTCGTCGCCGATGTTCCGGCCGTCGCCGGTGTTCCGGTCGTCGCCGATGTTCCGGCCGTCTCCCGTGTTCCGGTAGTGTCCGGCGTTCCGGTAGTGTCCGGCTTCAGCCGGACCTCCTGAGGCAGCCATCGGTTCGGGTAGGCCCCGCCTGACAAGACGTTCGGCAGCGGCGTCATGAACGGTGTCCGTGCCAGATGCTCGGGCCTGAGCTGCAGCTGCGGCACGGCGCTGTGACCGAGCGCGTCAGTGAGCCCCCGACGCACCACCTCGTGCACCAGTGACTGATCGCGGAAGCGGACCTCCGCCTTGGTGGGATGCACGTTGACGTCGAGCGCGTCGGGCGGCATCTCGATGAACAGGTGCACCTCGGGGCTGCGCTCCTTGATCGATGCCTGGCTGTACGAGTCGATGATCGCGTGCGCGATGGTCTTGTCCCTGACGATACGGCGGTTGATGAACACGTTCTGCGGACCCCGGGTCGGTCCCTGCTCGGCCAGCGCCGCCACGAAGCCGGTGAGCGTCATGCCGCCGGCTTCCTTGTGGACCTCGATCAAATCGGGGCGCTCGCCGTAGACCTGGTAGAGGCGATCGCGTGGGGAAATCGCCGGCGGACATTGCAGCACCCGGCGCCCCGCGCTCGTGAGGGTGAAGCCGACCCCGGGGTAGGCCAGCGCCAGCTGGGTCACCACCCGCGACACCTGCGCCGACTCGGCGCCGTCGGACTTGAGGAACTTACGGCGCGCCGGCAGGTTGTAGAACACGTCGTTGACCTCGACCACGGTCCCCTGCGGCGCACCAACCTCCACCATCGACGCCACCGTTCCGCCGTTGACGCGAATCTCCGTGCCGCTCGACTGGCCTCTGGCGCGCGTGCGCAACAGAAAGTGCGACACGGACGCGATCGACGGCAGCGCCTCGCCGCGGAACCCCAGCGTCAGGATTGCCGCCAAATCGTCGGCCCGGCGGATCTTGCTCGTCGCGTGCCGCTCGATCGCGAGCCGGGCATCGTCGGGCTCCATCCCTTCCCCATCGTCTTCGACGCGGACCTGCTTCTTGCCGCCGAGCTCGACGTGAATGGTCAGCCGGCGCGCGCCAGCGTCGATGGCGTTCTCGATCAGTTCTTTGACGACCGACGCCGGCCGCTCGACCACTTCGCCGGCGGCGATCTGGTTTGCGAGATCTGCAGAGAGGCGGTTTATCTTACCCATTGCTCGGATTCCGGAATCGCCACGAAATCACGAAAGACGGTGAGCAAGGATCGTGATCATGTCGATGGCTGATGGCAGTAGGGTTCATGGCGTCATGGCGACCTCCCTCAACCGTGAGCCATCAGCCATCAGCCACCAACCATGAACGGGCGCGGTCAGTCCCCGACGCGCGTCGAGAGAGCCGCCTGCGCGGCCGCGAGGCGCGCGACCGGGATTCTGTACGGGGACGCGCTCACGTAGTCGAGCCCGACCTGGTGGAAGAAATGGATCGACGCCGGATCGCCGCCGTGCTCGCCGCAGATGCCGAGCTTGAGGTCAGGCCGCGTCTTGCGCCCGCGTTCCACGCCCATCGCGACGAGGGCGCCGACGCCCACCGTGTCGATCGAGGCAAACGGGTCGCGGTCCAGGATCTTCCGGTCGGTGTAAATCTTGAGAAACTTCCCGACGTCGTCTCGAGAGAAGCCGAAGGTGAGCTGCGTGAGGTCGTTGGTGCCGAACGAGAAGAACTGCGCCTCGGCGGCGATCTCGTCCGCGGTGACCGCGCCGCGCGGCACTTCGATCATCGTTCCGACCAGGTACCTGACCTTGACGCCCTGCTCCTTCATCACTTCGGCCGCGACGCGATCGACAATCGCCTTCTGATTCTTGAGCTCCTTTACCAGGCCGACCAGCGGGATCATGATTTCCGGTACGACCTTCGATCCCTCCTTGCTCAAGCGGCAGGCGGCCTCGATGATGGCGCGCGTCTGCATCTCGGTAATCTCGGGGTAGGTGATCCCGAGGCGGACGCCGCGGTGCCCGAGCATCGGGTTGAACTCGTGCAACTGCTCGACGCGCGCCAGCAGCTTCTTCTTCTCGTCGAGCTCCTTGCCTTTCTTGCCCGACGTCTCGAGCCGGGCGACGTCGACCATCAGGTCTTCACGCTTGGGCAGGAACTCGTGCAGCGGCGGATCGATCGTGCGGATGGTGACCGCCTCGCCGCGCATACCTTTGAACACCCCGTAGAAGTCGTCGCGCTGCAACGGCAACAGCCGGTTCAGGGCGGCGCGCCGATCGGCCTCGTTGTCCGCCAGGATCATCTCCTGGACGATGGGAATTCGTCCCTCGCCGAAGAACATGTGTTCGGTGCGGCACAGGCCGATACCGCGCGCGCCGAAGGCATAGGCGAGTTCCGCCTGATCCTGGAGATCGGCGTTGGCGCGGATGCCGAGCCGGCGGAACTTGTCGGCCCACGACAGCAGCTTGTCGAAGCGCTGATAGATGTTCGACTTCTTCGCGTCCAGCGACCGGTTGAGCACCTGGAGAATCTCGCTGGGCTTCGAGGCCACCCGCGCCAGCTTGACCTCGCCGCTGAGGCCGTCGAACGAGATGAAATCGCCTTCCTTGACGGTGTGAGCACCGACGCGGAACTCTTTTGCCGCTTCGTGAATCTGGAGCTCGCCGGCGCCGACAATCGACGGCTTGCCCATCTGGCGACCGACCACCGCGGCGTGCGAGGTCATGCCGCCGGTCGCGGTGAGAATGCCCTGCGCCACGAACATGCCGTGGATGTCGTCGGGCACGGTCTCGCGACGGACCAGGATCACCGGCTTGCCCTGGTTCGACCATTCCACGGCGTGATCGGCCGAGAACACGACGTGCCCGCTCGCGGCGCCAGGCGAGGCCGGCAACCCCCTGGTCGCGACCGGAATCTTCTTCCACTCGGCCGGATCGAAACCGGGCGCGAGCAGCTGGTTGAGCGCTTCGGGATCGACCAGGAGGACGGCTTCCCTGGGTGAGACCAGCTTCTCGGCCACCAGGTCGGTGGCGATGACGACGGCGGCGTAGCCGGTGCGCTTGCCATTGCGCGTCTGCAGCATGAACAACCGCTCGTCCTGGATGGTGAACTCGAAGTCCTGAACGTCCTTGTAGTGCTTCTCGAGGCGCGTGGTGATCTGCCGCAGCTGAGCGTAGGCCTTCGGCATCACCTGCTCGAGCTCGCGGATCGGCTGCGGCGTGCGCACGCCGGACACGACGTCCTCGCCCTGCGCATTGATCAGGAACTCGCCGTAGAACTCCTTGGCGCCGGTGGCCGGGTTGCGGGTGAAGCCGACGCCGGTGCCCGAACGCTCGCCGGTGTTGCCGAACACCATCATCTGGACGTTGACGGCGGTGCCGATGTGGTCGGGGATGTCGTAGATGCGGCGATACTCGATCGCGCGCGCATTCATCCACGATCGAAACACGGCATCGCGCGCCATCGTCAGCTGCTGGCGCGGGTCCTGTGGGAAATCCTGCCTGGCTTTGGTCTTCACCACCTTCTTGTAGCGGGCGACCACCTCGCGCAGCGCGGCCTCGTCGAGTTCGGTGTCGATCTTCGCGCCGCGCTCCTTCTTCACGGCTTCGAATTCGTGCTCGAACGCCTCCTTGGTAATCTCGAGCACGACATTGCCGAACATCTGGATGAAGCGGCGGTAGCTGTCGAAGGCGAAGCGGCCGTTGCTGGTCCGGCGCTTGAGCCCCTCGACGGCCTGATCGTTCAGCCCGAGATTGAGGATGGTGTCCATCATGCCGGGCATCGAGAACTTGGCGCCGGAGCGGACCGATACCAGCAGCGGATGGTCGGTCGAGCCGAGGGTGGCGCCGGCGACTTTCTCGAGGCGCTCGAGGTGTTCGGCGATCTCGCCGTCGATCGCGGCGGGAATCTTCTGTTTTTCCTGGTAGTAGATGTTGCAGACCTCGGTGGAGATGGTGAAGCCTGGCGGCACCGGCAAACCGGCGTTGGTCATTTCGGCGAGGCCCGACCCTTTGCCGCCGAGCAGATCCTTCATGTTGCGATTGCCGTCAGCTTTTCCCCCTCCAAAGAAATATACGAACTTGCGTGCCTTGCCCGAAGGCTTGGCTTTCGGTGCGGGCTTGCGGGCTGTCGGCTTCTTCGCCATGCTTCTCTCCGTCAATCGAATCTGGTAATTGGGCAATTGCGTAATTGGGTAACTGATTGCTTGACCGATCAACCTTCACGGTCCCGGTTCAGGTGTGCTTCTCCTCCGCGACGATTTCGGAAATATTCGCCAGGCTCAGAATCAGCTCACGGAAACGACGGAGAAGCCGCAGCCGGTTCTTGCGCACATCGAGATCCGGGTCCATCACGAGGAGATCTTTGAAAAATTTATCGACCACCGGCTTGAATCGCGCGGCTTCCGCAAATGCCTCGCGATATCCGTCGCCACTCAGGACCGCGCTTTCGATGACACCACGACGGTCCTCGATCTCATGAAGAAGAGCTTGCTCTGCCGGTGCAGATACCGTAATCGGAACGCCCATGTTCTCCGCGTGCCGCAGCTCGTCGTCGGACACATCTTTCAAGATATTCTTCGCGCGCTTGAACGAGCTCGCCAGCTCCTGAAACCCGGGCGTTTCTGTGAATTCCGGCAAGATCTTGAGCTTCGCCAGCTCATCGCTCGGTCGAATGCTTGCGAGATCCCGATCGCGCGTGATGGCTCTGATGTTCCGGACGTCAAGACCTCGGCTTTCGAGCACGAACTCGAAGCGCTCCAGCATGAATCCGGTGAACTGGATCGTCTTGGTCTCGTCCCAACTTCCGGCAAAGCCGTTCGTAGCGGCATTCACCAACGGTCCAACCATCGGCGCGCGTACGCCGGCAATCGCCGGCAAGTCGACCAGAATCTTGAACACGCCATGGGCGGCTCTGCGCAGTCCATACGGATCGCGGGAGCCGGTCGGTTTTTCGCCAGCGGCGAACAGACCGACGATGGTGTCGAGCTTGTCCGCCAGTGAGACAGCCGCCCAGGTGACGGCGGCCTTGCCGAGGTGAGCCTTCGTCGGAGGCGCGTCTGCTTCCACACCGATCGGCAGGTAGTGGTAGTAGATCGCCTTCCAGACTTCTTCGGGCTGTCCCTCGGCCCTGGCGTAGACGCCGCCCATGACGCCCTGCAGCTCGGTGAACTCGCGCACCATGTCGGTGGCGAGATCCGCCTTCGCCAGTCGGGCCGCTCTACCAGCGAGCGCCGCGGCGTCGGCATCGGCGCCCAAGGCATGTTCGGCGACCCATGCTGCGAGCTTCTCGATTCGCTCGGTCTTTTCCTTGTAGGTCCCGAGTTTCTTGTGGAACAGCAGCGTACCGAGCCGATCGATCCGCGACTCGAGCGGCTGCCGGCGATCGGCTTCCCAGAAAAACCGCGCATCGCGCAGGCGCGCGGTCACGACGCGCTCCGCGTTGCGCGCGATGGTGCGCTCGTTGTCTGGCTCGGTGTTGATCACCGCCAGGAACGCGTTTTTGAGCTTGCCATCCTCGTCTTCGACCGGGAAGTAATGCTGGTGATGAATCAGGGTTGTCGTCAGCACCTCCTCCGGCAGCTCGAGGAACTCCAGCGCGAAGGTGCCGGCGACGACCGATGGATATTCGACCAGATCCGGCACTTCGAGGAGCAACCCGGTCTCGTGGTTGACGGTGCGGCTGACGCGTCCCTGCAGGCGCTGCGCCTTGGCGTCGAGCTCGCGCGCGATCTTGTTGTGCCGTTCGGCGCGCTCGAGGATGACGAAGTTCTCGAGCAGTCGGGACCGGTATTCGTCGAACGATCGCACTTTGATCGCGCGGCCTGCCCGGCCGCTCGTGGTCAGGAACCGGTGGCCGTAGGTGACGGCTCCGGTCGAGACGTCCTGCACCTGCGAGCTCTGCGCTGCCGGCGTGCGCACGATCGTGAACGGGACGACGCGGCCGCCATACAGGTACATCAGCCAGCGAATGGGGCGCCCGAACGACAGCTCGCCCTTGCCGTCTTCGAGTACGGCGTCCCAGTGCATCGCCTTGGGGAACTGGAGACCGCGCAGCGAGTCGCGCAGTACATCGGGCAACACGTCGACGGTGGCCTTGCCGCGTTGCCGCTTCCGGAACGCAAGATACTCGCCTTTCGGCGTATGGACGCGCTCCAGCGCGCCGACTTCCACACCGTTCTTGGCGGCGAATCCGACGGCGGCGGGCGTCGGCGTACCGTCCGGCCTGAAGCTCGCCGACACCGGTGGGCCGTTCACGATTTCCTCGAGATCGCCCTGACGTTCCGGGATCCTGACGACGCGAACGGTCAGCCGCCGCGGGGTGCTGTAGGTTTCGACCGCCGATTCCGGCGGCAGCCGGTGGGCGCGGAGCTTGGCGTCGACCACCTCGCCGACCTGGTTGGTCAGTCCGGGCAGCCATCCTGCCGGCAGCTCTTCGCACCCGATTTCGATGAGCAGTTCGCGGTCCATTATCCGCCCTCGACTGCGGCTTCACCGCGTGGGGCGCCCAGCGCGGATCCGTCGACGTAGGTTTTGGCGACGCCGATCGCCAGCTGGCGGATGCGGAGGATGAACGCCGTCCGCTCGGTGACACCGATGCTGTTGCTGGAGTCGAGGATGTTGAACAGGTGCGAGCACTTCAGCGTGTGTTCGAGCGCCGGCCAGACGAGCCCCGCCTCGAGCAGGGCCGAGGCGAGTCGGTAATAGCGCTCGAAGAGGTCGCGGTGAAACGCGCCGAACTCGGCCCCGGGAATCTCGACCTGGCCGAACGCATATTTCGACTGCTCGATTTCCTCGCGCAGGCGGACGTCCGCGTACTTCACGCCCGGCGCCCACTCGAGCTGGTAGACGCTGTCCACCCGCTGCAGCAGCATGGCGATGCGCTCGAGGCCGTAGGTGAGCTCGGCCGAAATCGGCGCGAGTTCCAGACCGCCGGCCTGCTGAAAATAGGTGAACTGCGAGATCTCCATGCCGTCGAACATCACCTGCCAGCCGATGCCCCACGCGCCGAGCGTCGGCGATTCCCAGTTGTCCTCCTCGAATCGGATGTCGTGCTGCCGCGGGTTGATGCCGCAGGCTTCGAGGCTGTCGAGGTAAAGCTGCTGCACTTCATCGGGCGCCGGCTTGAGGATGACCTGGAACTGGTGGTGCTTGAACAGGCGGTTCGGGTTTTCCCCGAAGCGTCCGTCTGCCGGTCGCCGCGACGGCTGGACGTAGGCCACGTTCCAGTGTGCCGGCCCGAGCACACGCAGAAACGTTTCCGGGTGCATGGTGCCGGCGCCGACTTCGACGTCGAGTGGTTGCTGGAGCGCGCAGCCGCGCGAGGCCCAGAACTCGGACAGCTTCAGGATGAGGCTCTGGAAGGTCACGACGGGTGCCGACACGGAGCGTGCGAGAGCACACGGATTGAACTCGACACGCAAACAACCAGACACAGAGCAAGCCAATCGCTCTGTATCGCGGTGTCTCCGTGGCTAAACCGTCGCTGTGTCCTCATCGATCCCGGCGCCCTCCGCTCCGAATTTCCCGCAACACGCGCACCGACTTCAAATCTTTCTCCAAGTGCATCGCGATCAGCGCCCGATGCGAGGCTTCGAGCTCGCGCAGCGCGCCGTGCGACACTCCGACGTGCGAGAGTGCGAACGGGCTCGAGTTGCGCGCCGTGGCCAGAAACGCCAGCGCTTCGTTCGACAGGCGGCGATCCAGCTCGTAGACGCCCTGCAACCGGAGCAGCCAGAATTCGAAGTAGCGCGCCAGCGGCTCGATCGGCACCCCGGCCGCGATCGCGTCGGTCATCGACGCGCCGAGCCGGAACAGCGCCTCGTTCGGGTCCGCTTCCTGGGCCCACTCGTCGATCAGCTCGGCGAAGTAGCTTACGTAGCCCAGCGCCTCGCCGTCGATCGCCGACAGCGGCGAGCGCAGCGGCTCGACATAGTCGAGCCGCACCAGCTCCCGCCGTTCGCGTTCGGAGTAGCCAATCCGCCCGCAGGTCATCGGTTCCAGCGCGCCGCCGAACCGCCGGCGGCTCTGCCGCGCGTTCTTCGCGACCCCACGCTTCTTGCCGCGATCGCGCGTCAGGAACACGACGATGCGATCCGACTCACCGAGCTTGTAAGTCCGTAGAATCAGGGCGTCGGTGGTATGAAGCGGCATCCAGAGGCGGTTGACGACTGTACTACACCCCGTCGCCGGCCGAGTAGACCCACCGGGCAAAGAAGGCCGTCAGGTCGGCGCCGGTCGCCTGCTCCATCGCCTTCTGAAAGTCCACGGTCGTGACCGACCGCCCCATGTAGCTTCGGGTATACGCGCGCATGCCCCGCCAGAACCGCCGCTCGCCAAGCTGTTCCCTGAGCAGGTGCAGGACGTAGGCGCCCTTGTGATAGACGAGGGCGCGATCGTCGGCCGTCGGGTGCGTCCAGTCAGGAAATACCAGCGCCTTGTCGTGCCCGGCGTCACGTACACGCTGGTAGCGCGCCCGGGACGCCTCGATCTCCTTCAGGTAGACGGTGCGCCCGAAGCGACGCTCCTTGTAGGCATCGGCCATGAACGTGGCGAACCCCTCGTTCAGCCAGAAATGCGTCCAGTCGCGGCAGGTGACGCCGTTGCCCCACCACTGGTGCGCGAACTCGTGCGCCTCGAGCCAGACGTCGGCGGGGTCGTCCAGCAGGGCGCGGCCGTACCCGGCGCCGAGCAAGGTCAGTTGACCCGCCTCCTGTTCGACGCTGCCGCCGGCCAGCACCTGCGAGTAAACCGCGCCTCGATAGCGAATGCCGGAACGTTCCTCGAAGAAGGCGAGGATGCCTGGGGTCTCGCGGAAGACGGCGCGCAGCTCGGCGTCAGAAAAGCCCTCGGCCACGTACTGGAGGCGCACGCCGCGACGAACCTCGCTGGCCGTCCTGAATCGCCCGATGGCAAAGGCGAACAGGTAGGTCGACACCGGCGTGTCGATGACCCACTCGTGATCGCTGACGGGGGTGCCGCTGCCGACAGCGGTCTGTCCGGGCGCCACCGTGAGCGACAGCCGCAGCGTCGCCTTCTGGTCGGGCGCGTCGAGACACACGAGCCATTGACTCGTCGAAAACACGGTATAGGCCTGATCTTGATCGCGCACGAAACGAAGGCCGTAGCGCGGCTGGCCATGGTAGGTGACCGACACCAGGCGCCGCTCGCCGGAATGGATCCCGCGCGACAGGCGCACGATCAGATGATGATCAGCCGTCGAGAACGGGACCGGGCGCCCGTCCATCGTCACGGCGTCGACGATCAGGTCTCCCGAATCGAGCGTCACCGTGTCGACATCGGCACCGCGCGCGGCCGCCGTGAGCACGACGGTGCCCGAGACCCGACCTGCGCCGATGTCCACCTGCACATTCGCGTCGTAGTGCACGATTGCTTGGGCGGCAACGGCCGCGTGGCCGGCTGACAGCCACATCACCGCAGCCACGAGATGCCGCATGCCCGCGATCATTTCACGCCGATGTCGTCGAGCACGCCGGCATCGTCGCGCCACTCGGATTTCACGCGGACGTGCAGGTCGAGAAACACCCTGGCGTCGAAGAACTTCTCGAGATCCTCGCGCGCCGCGATGCCGATCCGCTTGATCATGTCGCCAGCGCGCCCGATCACGATCGGCTTCTGCGATTCGCGCTCCACCACGATCGTGCAATAGAGCTTGAGCGTCCCGTTTTTGCCTTCCGCCTCCTCGAATCGATCGATGACGACCGCGCTCGAGAACGGGATTTCGGCGTGCGTGAGCTGCAACAGCTTTTCGCGGACGATCTCAGCGGCGAAGAATCGCTCCGGCTGGTCGGTCAGGTAGTCGGGTGGGTACCGCGCATCGCCTTCCGGGAGTCGATCGAGGATCACCCGCTCCAGGCGATCGACGTTGTCTCCCGTCCCGGCCGAGATCGGAACGATCTCGGCAAATGCGCCCATGTCGCCATACTGCTGCATCAGCGGCAGGAGTCTGACCTTCTTGACGAGATCGATCTTGTTCAGGATCAGGAATACGGGCACCTGCGTCCGCTTCAGGAGGTCGAGCACGTAGCGGTCGCCCTTGCCCGGCGGTTCGTTGACGTCCATCACCAGGCCGAGCACGTCGACCTCGCCGATGGTATCGACGGCGGCGTCCACCATGCGCACGTTCAACCGGTGCAGCGGACGGTGGATGCCCGGTGTATCGAGAAACACCACCTGACCGTCCGGATAATTTTTTACCCCGAGAATCCTGTTCCTCGTGGTCTGGGGCTTGTCGGAGACAATGGCGAGTTTGGTGCCGATGATCCGGTTGAGCAGCGTGGACTTGCCCGCGTTCGGCCGGCCGATGAAGGAGACGAACCCGGACTTCATTCCCGCAGCGCTACCTGGCCAAGGACGCCACTACAGGCGGCGGTCACGGTGTCCGTACCGACAAACTGCCGTGCCCACCGTCTCGCAACGACGAGTCGTCGGCGGCCTCCGTCGTGTTTTTCTTGAACATGCGCACCTTGTTGATGCGGCGACGCTCGGCGTCGATGACCTCGACCATGAGGCCGTCCACCTCGAAGTTCTCGCCGACCGCGGGCACGCGGCCGAGGTGGGAGAGCAGATAGCCGCCGACCGTCTCGAAGCCTTCCCGCTCGATGTCGACGTTCAGCCGCTGCCGCACTTCGTCGATATTCACCTTGCCGCTGAAGGTCCAGCGGCCGGCGCCCTCATCCACAATCGGCTCGGATTCGACGTCGTACTCGTCGCGAATCTCACCGACAATCTCCTCGAGCAGATCCTCGATCGTCACCAGGCCGGCTGTCCCGCCGTATTCATCAACGACGATGGCGCATTGCGTCTGCTGGCGCTGGAACTGTTTCAGCAGTTCCGGCACCCGTTTGGTCTCCGGCACGACCACCGCCGGCCGCAGGAGGGTGGTCACCGGCCGGGTATCGTCGGCGGTGCTGAGCACGACCAGGTCTTTCACGAAGACGAATCCGGCAATGTTGTCGAGCGACTCCTTGTAGACCGGAAAACGCGAGTACTCCTGCTCGAGAAACAGCACCCGCACGTCGCCCACCGTCGCGGTATCGCGGATGGCGACGATGTCCGGACGCGGCGTCATCACCTCCCTGACCAAGGTATCGCCGAAATCGACGATGCTCTGCAGCAACCGGCGCTCCTCGCCTTCGATGAGCCCTTCCTGCTCCGCCGTGTCGATGTACGCCTTGGCCGCTTCGTTCGCCTCCTCAGCTGCCTCGTCCGGCGTCGGCGGCGATCCGCCACGCCGGCTGGCAAGCACGATGGCCGCGCTCCAGTGCGTCATCGGGCCGAGGGCCCGAGCGAACGGCGCAAAGGTCGGCAGCAGGAGCTCGAGCACGCGCTCCGGGTCTCGGCTGACGATCAACAGGGGCACGAGAAGCTCGCAGATAAGCACGAATGCGGCAAGCGCAAGCAGGAGCGTCGGCAGCGTGTGCGCCCCGTCGATGCCGATTTCGCGCACCAGCAACGCGGTGGCGGCACCGGTCACCAGGCCGAGCAGCACCCGGACCGGGATGAACAGCAGCAGCGGGTCGTCCAGGTAGGCGCCGAGCGCACCGGGCCGCCCGGAGCGCTCGGCCACCAGCCGCAGCGACAGGCGCATCAGCGCGCTGAAGGCGGCTTCGATGGCGCCGAGATAAACCGCCACGCAGCCGAGCAGGAAGACACTGAGCGGAATCATCGTGAAGCGGCCGGCTGCCCCTGAACGTATCGCCGACGGCCCGGCCGGGTCGAGACCGTCGGGGTATGAGCGCGTTCCATCAGCCCCTCGCGCAGGCCGCCCTTGCGGCGCAGGCGCCGCTCGACCCGCAACATCTCCCCGTTGTCGCGCTCGTGATCGTAGCCGAGCAGGTGCAGGAGGCCGTGAAGAGCGAGCACGCGCAGTTCGATCTGCTCGCTGTGCCGGGCCTCGCGCGCCTGTCGCTTCGCGACGCCACGCGCGATCACGATGTCGCCCAGGAAACGCGGTATCCGGGGGGACACCGAGGGCATGGTGGCCGGGAAGCTCAGCACGTCAGTCGCATAGTCCCGCCGCCGATAGGCGCGGTTCAGCGCGCGCACTCTCTGGTCGCTGACCAGCGCAATGCTGACGACACCGCGGGCGCGGCGCGGCACGATACGGCGCAGCCACGCGGCCAGCCCGGGCACCGTCGCCGGCCGTCCGCGCTCGTCGACGAGCGCCACCACAAGTGCCCCGGCCGCCGCAGCTCGCCAGGATTTCGCACGAGCGGAAGGGGCACCATCCGGCATGTCGTTCACGCTCGCGGCTCGACGGGCTCACCACGAGCGGCGTCGAGGCGTGGCGACGGCCGCGCCGCGCCGCCGCCCAGGGTATGGGCCTCGTACGCTTTCACGATCTGCTGCACCAGCCGGTGCCGGACGACGTCGCGATCGTCGAATTGCACGAACTCGATCCCCTCGATGCTGCCGCATACTTTCATGGCCTCGATCAACCCCGACATCCGGCCCGTGGGCAGGTCGATCTGGGTGATGTCGCCAGTGATCACCGCCTTGGCACCAAAGCCCAGCCGGGTGAGGAACATCTTCATCTGCTCCGAGGTCGTGTTCTGCGCCTCGTCGAGGATGACGAACGCATCGTTGAGCGTGCGTCCGCGCATGAACGCGATGGGGGCGATTTCGATGGTGCCGCGCTCGATGTAGCGCGCCACCCGCTCCGTGTCGAGCATGTCGTAGAGCGCGTCGTAGAGCGGCCGCAAATAGGGGTTCACCTTCTCCTGCAGGTCGCCCGGCAGGAAGCCCAGCTTCTCGCCCGCTTCCACGGCCGGCCGCGCCAGGATAATCCGGCTGACCTTCTTGGCGATCAGGAACGCGACCGCCTGCGCCATCGCAAGATAGGTCTTGCCGGTGCCGGCCGGACCAATCCCGAACACTATGTCGTTGGCTTCGATAGCGTCGAGATAGCGGCGCTGGTTGACCGTTTTCGGCGCGACCCGCCTTTTTCCCGCTGCGGTCAGGCTGCCTTTGAGGAAGTGATCACGCAGATCGACCAGCGTGTCCTGCGAGACGAGGTCGCCGGCCGTCTTCACGTCGGCGTTGGACAGCTTGAAGCCGTCGCGAATCAGGGAGGCGAGCTGGCTCACCACGCGGTCGACCTTGTCGACGCTGGCCGACTCCCCCTCAATCAGAAGGTCGTTGCCCTGGGTGCGAATCTTGACGTTGAACAGAGACTCGAGGCGTTTGAGGTTCTCGTCGTACGACCCGAACAGCGTCTCGATCCCTTCTTCGGGCACGGTGATGCGCTTCATCCCGCTCAATTCTGGGTCTTCAAATGGAGCTCGCGCAACTGTTTCGCATCCACCGCCGACGGCGCGCCGGCCATCAGATCGACGGCGCTGGCGGTCTTGGGAAACGCGATCACCTCGCGAATCGAGCTCTCGCCGGCGAGGATGGCGACGATACGGTCGAGCCCCAGCGCGATGCCACCGTGCGGCGGCGTGCCGTATTCGAGCGCCTCGAGGAAGAAGCCGAACCGGGTCTTGGCCTCCTCCTCGGAGATGCCAAGCCGGCTGAAGATGCGCGCCTGGAGCCGGGCGTCATGGATCCGGACGCTGCCGCCGCCGATCTCGGAGCCGTTCAGCACCAGGTCATAGGCCTTCGCGCGCACCTCTCCGGGCTGGCTCTCGAGCTTGTCCCAGTCCTCGTCGTGCGGCGAGGTGAACGGATGATGCATCGAATACCAGCGGCCGTCCTCGGCGCTGTACTCGAGCAGCGGAAAATCGGTGACCCATAGGAACTCGTAGCGCTCGGGATGCAACAGCTGCTCTTTCTGCGCAATCAGCAGGCGCAGCGCGCCGAGCAGCTTCGAGGTCTTGTCGGCCGGCCCGGCGGCCATCAACAGCAGATCGTCAACCGAGGCGCCAGCGCACTCCAGCGCCGGGCGCAGCACGGCTTGGCTGAGCGACTTCACCGAGCTCACCGGCGGTTCGCCGGGCCGCACCCAGATCAGCCCGCTGAACCCCAGCGCCTTCGCCTGATCGACCAGCAGGTCGAGCTGGCTGCGGGACGTCCGGTTGCCGCCCTTCACCGCGAAGCCGCGGACCACGCCGCCGCCGGCGACAATGTCCTTGAACACGCGAAATTCGGACTCGCGAAACAGCTCGGAGAGATCGTGAATCTCCATACCACAGCGCAGGTCCGGTTTGTCCGACCCGTAGCGCGCGATCGCCTCGGCGTAGGTGATGCGCCGGATCGGCAGCGTCACCTGCTTGCCAATCTCGTTGAAGATCTGCGGCATCAGCGGCTCGATCAACTCGTAGATGGTCTCGGGCTGCGCGAACGACATCTCGACGTCCACCTGCGTGAATTCGAGCTGTCGGTCGGCGCGCTGGTCCTCGTCGCGGAAGCACCGCACGATCTGGAAGTAGCGGTCGGTGCCGGCGACCATCAGGATCTGCTTGAAGATCTGCGGCGACTGCGGCAGCGCATAGAACTCGCCGGGATGGACGCGGCTCGGCACCAGGAAGTCGCGCGCCCCCTCCGGCGTCGATTTCGCAAGAATCGGGGTTTCGATTTCCCAGAAGCCGTTGGCGTCGAAATACTTCCGGATCGCCATCGACACGCGGTGGCGCAGCCCGATGTTGTATTGCAGACGCGGACGCCGCAGATCGAGGTAGCGGTACTTGAGACGAACGTCCTCCGACACCGGGCTGTCTTCCGCAATCTGGAACGGCGGCGTCTTGGCCTCGTTCAGCAACCGGATCTCGCGAGCGAGCACTTCGACCTCGCCGGTGGCCAGCTTCGGATTGACCGTGTCGGAAGAGCGCCGCTGCACCGCGCCCGAGACGCCGACCACGAACTCCGAGCGGAGCCGTTTGGCGACGGTCATCAACGCCTCGTTCTCGCGCACCACGACCTGCGAGACGCCGGCGCGGTCGCGGATATCGAGGAAGGTGACCCCGCCGAGATCGCGGATGCGGTGCACCCATCCGAGCAGCACGACGTCGGCGCCGACGTCGCCCGGGCGCAACGCGCCGCAGGTGTGGGTTCGTCTCAGAGTGCCGAGGTGCTCAGTCATGCGGTGATTTTCATGCGGTCGTCGTTCGTCGTGCTACATTCGCGGTTCGTCATTGCCTGCGCCGGCGGTGGTTTCGAGCAGCCTGGTAATGGCTGCGCAGGCGTCCGCGCGCGGCACCACGCGTTGTTCGCGAGTGGTGAGGTTGCGGATGCTGACCTCGCCGCGCGTCACTTCATTCTCGCCGAAAATCGCCATCGCCCGCGCGCCTCGCGCCGAAGCGTACTTCAGCGATTTCTCGAACTTGCGACTCGCCTCGGGAAAGACGTCGACCCGCCGCCCCGCCGCGCGCAACTGGCCGGCCAGCGTCAGCGCCTCCGCGCGAGAGCCGTCATCGAGGAATGTCACCACGATGTCTACGGCGCTCTTTACGACCGCAGCGGGAAACATCTCGCGCTCGGTCATGACGACGATGATCCGCTCCAGTCCCAGCGAGAAGCCGCAGGCTGGCACGTCGCGACCGAGAAACATGCCGACCAGGTTGTCGTAGCGGCCGCCGCCGCCCAGGCTGCCGATGCCCTCGACGGCGATCTCCATGATCGCGCCCGTGTAGTATGACAGCCCGCGCGCGAGGCTGGGATCGACGCGAATGCGTCGCGCCACGGGCGTGAACGCCGCAAGCCCGACAATGTCGGCGAGGTTGGCGACCGCGGGGTGGTCGCCCAGGGTCCGCCCCAGTCTCACCAGCGCCGCTTCCGGTGTGCCCGGCGCGTCCTCGACAAAGTAGGAGAGTGCCTTTTCGCCTGCTTCAACAGGAATCTGGCGGGCCGCAAATTCCCTGGTCACGCCGTCCGCCCCGATCTTGTCCAGCTTGTCGAGCGCCACCAGCGCGTCGCCGTGTCGCTCCGCCACGACACCCGCCGCGTCGAGCAGCGCCGTCAGCACGCGTCGGTGATTGAGGCGGATCACAAAATCGTTGAAACCCAGCGTCGAGAGAATCTCGCTGACCGCCGCGAGGATCTCCACTTCGACGATCGGAGAGGTCGATCCGATCGCGTCGAGGTCGCACTGGTAGAACTCGCGGAAGCGTCCGCGCGCCGGGCGATCGGCGCGCCACACCGGCTGAATCTGGTAGCGCTTGAACAGCGTCGGCAGCGTGCCCTGATACTCGGCCACGACACGGGCGAGCGGGACAGTGAGGTCGTAGCGCAGCGCCAGATCAGCTTCGCCGGTCTTCTCGTGCTCGCCGCGCTTCAGGATCTTGAAGATGAGCTGATTGCCCTCTTCGCCGTACTTCCCGAGCAGGGTCTCGATGTTCTCGAACGCCGGCGTTTCGAGTGGTTCGAACCCGTATCGTTCGTAAACCTCACGAACGACGCCGATCACGTGCTCGCGGCGGCGAACGTCATCTGGCAGGAAGTCGCGCGTTCCACGCGCAGGTTTCGTCGATGGCTTGTCAGACATTCGTGTCGGACGGGCCGCAAGGCCTGCGCCCCGTCCGAGGCAGCTCCGAAAGGACCCACCCTACTTCCTCAAATCCTGAAGTCCTCAAGATCCTCAAATCCCCAAATCCTCAAATTCCAACCTGCCCCTGGTGCTTCTACATGTAGTCGAGCCGATAGCCGACATAGCGGTCCGCGTAGCCCTGGATGTCGGCCACCTCCGCCTGCGTCAGCAGCCGCTTGACCTTGCCCGGGCTGCCCATCACCAGCGATCGCGGCGGCACCCTCTGGCCTTCGACCAGCAGCGTCCCGGCGGCGACGATCGAACCGGCCCCGACGTGCGCGCCGTTCAGCACAATCGCGCCCATGCCGACGAGACAGCGATCTTCGATGGTGCAGCCGTGGATCAGCGCGGCGTGGCCGATTGTGACGCTGTCCCCGATGCTGGTCGGATGTGTGCCGGTCATGGCGTGAACGATGGTGCCGTCCTGGATATTGGTGCGCCGGCCGACTCGGATCCGGTGCACGTCGCCCCGGAGCACCGCGCACATCCACACGCTGCTCTCCTCGTCGACTTCCACCTCGCCGATCACTTGAGCACTGTGGTCAACGAAGGCAGTGGGATGGACGCGGGGAGACGTGCCGCGGTAGGGGCGTAACACCGAACGATTATAGCGGGCTGGATAACAGGACGGGCTTGATGGGCGGGACAGCCACAATCGGCCGGATGGCAGGACAGGACGATCGTTTGCTATCCAGCCTGTCCCGCCACTCCTGACTATCCTGCCTAGTTATTGTTCGCCGACTTGGCAGCCCCCGGCTTGGGGCTGGGTCCGCCGCGGAAAGTCAGCAGATGGTCGCGAATTGCCCGGATCTGCGCCTCGGCGTCGCCACCCAGCTGCGGGTAGTACGACTTCGGATAGTCGGGCCAGAACGCCGGCATGCGCGTGCCGGGCAGGATGTCCGACGGCTTCTTGAGCCAGTCCATGATCCAGTCGGCTTGCAGGCGCTCTGGAGCCATACGCAGGTCGGGCGCCAGGTTGGACGTCGGCTGATCCTTGGGAATCGCCCCGAGCACGTGGCACTGCTGGCACTTCAGCAACTCGAACAATTGCTTGCCGCCCGCGTCGCCGGTCGAAGAAGCGGTGCGAAGCTCGTGCGTCTGGAACGGTCCAATCGTGTTCGAGATCGATCCGAAGTAGCTGATCACCTGGTTGACGTTCTGGTCGTCGAGGCCGAAGGTCGGCATCCGCACGTCCAGCCACGGCCGAATCGTGATCGGACCGCGAATGAACGCATAGAGCCAGTCGGGCTGCACGCGCGCGCCTTCCGGCGTCAGCATCGGCGGCCCGAGCGACGGATCGGCCACCAGCTTGACGAAGTCGCCGCCGTCGCCCTCGATGACGTGACAGCCGACGCAGTTGCGCCGGTGCACCAGGGTGCGGCCGACTCCGAGGTTGTCGACGCGGGCGGATCGCGCCGGCATCGCGGCCGGCGGTTGAATTTCGCGCTGGAAACTCATGAGCGCCGTGAGCAGTCGACCGACTTCGTCATTGGTGAAGTCGAAGTTCGGCATCCGCAGCTTTTCGAGCGGCTGCAGCACGCGCCCCTTGTCGAAGATGCGCGGATCGTGCAGTTTGCGATCGAACCATGCTGCCTTGGAGGTATGCGGGATGTCGGTGATGAACGCGAAATCGAGGCGCGTGACCAGCTTGCTGCCCTCTTCAGAGAGATCGGTGCCGATCGGCTGCGCCTTCTCGAATCCTTTGATGTCGTGACAGCTGAAGCAGCCATAGCGGCTGATGGCGCGCTGCCCCAGGTCGATCTGCTTCTGCGCGGGAGTCATCTTCGCGATTTGCGCCTTGGCCTCCTCGAAGGGCATCACGTTCTTCATGTAGTCCAGCAGGACATCGTCGGTGACTTTGGCGTCGGGCGTCGCCTTGGCCGGTTCGCCGGCCGGCCCCTTGAGGCTGACCAGATACGTGGCAACGTCGGCCACCTGCGAGTCGGTCAGCCGCAGGTTCGGCATGTAGGTCGCCGGGCTATAGTGCTTGGGATCGCGGACCCAGTTGTAGATCCACTCGTAGGTGGTCTTGTTGCCGATGTTCTCGAGCGGCTGGCCGAACGTGCGGCGCGGTCCCGCGTCGGACCGCGATCCTTCGCCGACCACGTGGCAGCCCTGACAGCCGATCTGCTTGACGATCTGCTCGCCGCTCTTGGCGTCGCCGTGGCCGGGATTCTTCACCGCGAACTCGTGTTTGTCGGCGTTGGCGAAGAGATAGGCGGCGATGGCGTTGATCTCGGCCTCGTTGCGCGGCGCGTCTTCGGGTGCGCTGTTGTTCGAGTTGTACCAGAAGCGCGGCATCCAGGTGGTCGGCTTGACCGCCTTCGGATTGCGGATCCAGTTCTTGACCCAGTCCTGCGACAGCTTGGAGTCGATCTTGGTCAGGATCGGTCCCGGCTTCTTCACGTTCTCGAAACCCTTGGTCTTGTGGCAGGCGTAGCAGCCGGCGCGCTCGTAGGTCGCGTAGGCAAGATTGAGTTTGTCGGCCTTGGGAATATAGATCTGCTGTTTGTGGCATTTGGCGCACGACGCCTCGGTCATGCCGACCGGCAGCATCGGATAGTCCCACAGGTGCGGCTGCTCCCAGTTGTACTTCTTCTCCCAGTCTTCCTTCTGCTTCTCGTTCTGCGGCATGTGCGCCGCGTCGCGGAAGCTGACCGACTGCCCCATACCTTCGTGGCAGACGGTGCAGCCGGTCTTGTCGATGGGATGCGCCGAGCTGCCGCCGAGATAGGTGGCCAGGTCGGGGTGGGTCGTGAACGGCTGCGGGTATTTCTCGTAGCCTTTCTTGTCGATCGCGAGGTGGCAGGTCTGGCAGCGATCCATCTTGCCCACCCGGATGAAGTTCACGTCGTCGACGACGTTGGGCAGGAGGATCTGCTGGACCTTCAGCGTCGGCGCCATGAAGTCGAGCAGCGGCGCATTGCGGAAATAGTCCTTCACCATGCTCGGGGCGATGACGGTGAGGCGCTTGCGCAGGCGATTCTGCTCGGCGTTGATTTCGTCGATGGACTTCTGCACGGAGACGACTTCGCCGGTGTACTGACCGAGCTGTTTCTGGACGTCGGCGACGTCGGCCTCCGCTTTCTCGCGCGCGAGATCGAGCTCGCCCAGCTGGCGCTGCTCGTCATTGGCGATCGCTTCCTTCTTCGCGAAGTTCAGGCCGTTGGCCCGGGTCGCCTCGAAATCGTAGCGATCCTGATCGTAGGTCGCCTTCATGGTCTGGAAGGCGGTCGTGGCGCGGGCCAGCTTGTTGTTGGCGTCCTTCAGCTTGCCCTGCAAATCGTCGACCCGGGCCTGGTTGGCGCTGACTTTCTGCTTGGCCGCGGCCTCCGACGCCGTGAGCGAAGCCAGCTTGTTCTTGTCGACCGCGCGACCGGCCTGCTGGAGGTTCAGCTGGGTGACCTGGGTCTCGAGCTGCGAGAAGGCGCGCTGGGTTTTCTTCCAGTCGCGGTCGAAGTCATCCCACACCATCCAGATGACCGAGAGGAACAGGAACAGGCTCGAGGCCGCGAAGACGACGTTCAGGAAGTCGACGTTGTAGGCGTGCCCGACACTTTTTTTGTCAGCCATGGTCTAGATGTTGAAGAAGAATTCGGGGATCGCCACGATGTACTTCAGGTTGAAGAGCCAGCGCGCGAGCATCTTGATCGGCAGCGACATCATCATCAGGAACAGCACGACGCTCACGTAGTAGCGCGAGGGGCCGAGCTTTTCGTAGTAGGCCTTGAACCACATTTTCGCCAGCAGCACCGGCAGCGCGAAGATGTAGAACAGGACGAAAATAATCCCGACGATCTCCCGGATGAACCAGTTGGTCGGGATGCTGGTCTTCAACAGGCGGATCCAGAAGTACTCGGACAGGTTGACGTTGGTCAGCGCCGCCAGCTTGTGGATGTCCCAGAACTCGAACGGCCCGAAGAAATTCCAGTTCGGTCCGCGCAGGAACGTGCCCAGCACGATCAGCGAGCACCACAGCACGACGAAGCCGAACAGGAAGATGGTGATCTCGGCCTTGCGCTCGTTGAAGGTGAAATAGCCGTTGCCCTTGGGGTTCTTGTCGACGTACGGGATGCAGATCAGCCCGGCGATGATCAACCCGGGCAGCACCACGCCAGCGAGCCACGGATCGAAGTAGACCAGCATTTCCTGAAGACCGAGGAAGTACCAGGGGGCCTTGGACGGGTTCGGCGTATTGGCCGGGTTGGCTGGCTGCTCGAGCGGCGCCTTCAGGAAGATCGACCACACGATCAGCACGACGGAGCACAGGATCAGCGAGATCAGCTCGGTGTAGACCAGGTCGGGCCAGACCCAGACGCGGTCGGACTCTTCCTTCTCGATCGGTCCCCTGCCCGCCGCGATGCGCCGGTCGTTCAGCACGGCCTCGCGAATCGAGTACCACACGAAGAAGGCGAGCAGGAAGATGAGCCCGACGATCGGCACGTTGTCCGGCTTGGTGACGATCAGCCGGAAGTTCGGGTCGAAGGTGCCGAAGATGAAGAACCCCGCGAGCACGCCGAGCAGGCCGTACCCGACCCGGTTGGACGCGATCGACTCGCGCTTCCAGACCATGACGACCAGCGCCAGCACCGCGAGCATGAAGAACAGCCGCGGATCGGCGATGGCGTTGATGGCACCTTTAAAGAAGCTCATAAACCTCCGCGTCGTTCGAAGTTCTAGGTTCGGCGTTCGGCGTCCGGTGTTCGCCGTTCTGCGTGCTTGAACGGCGATAGGAACGACAGACGACGAGCACCGAACGACGGAAACGACGAACGTAGAACGCCAAACGACGAACGTCTATCAACGTCTAAAGCGGCCCAGAAATGCCGCCGTCTTTCCGAACCCGCCAGAAATGGATCGCCATCAACACCGCGATGGCAAGCGGCAGACCGACGCAGTGCAGCACGTAGAATCGCAACAGCGCGCCTTCGCCGACGAACGACCCGCCGAGCAGCGCGAACCGAGCATCGTCGTAGGCGTGAATCAGCGGCACGTCGCCGAGACGCAGTAGCTGGGCGCCGGGCCCTTCGTAGCCGAGAAACGGCGTCGCGCGGGCCATGTTCGAGCCGACCGTGATCGCCCAGATCGCGAGCTGATCCCAGGGCAGCAGGTAGCCGGTAAAAGAAAGCAGAAGTGTCAGCACCAGCATGATCACTCCCACCGACCAGTTGAACTCGCGCGGCGGCTTGTACGATCCGGTCATGAAGACGCGGAACATGTGCAGCCACACCGTGATGACCATGGCGTGCGCGCCCCAGCGGTGCATCTCGCGCATGATGCCGAGCGGCACGTGCTCGCGCAGGCCGATGATGTCCGAGTAGGCGTACTCGAGCGTCGGCCGGTAGTAGAACATCAGCAGCAGGCCGGTGAAGGTCAACACCAGGAAGAGGAAGAAGCTCAGCCCACCCATGCACCACGTGTAGCGCAGCTTCACGCCCGACTTCCTGATCCGCACCGGATGCAAGTGCAGGAAGACGTTCGAGAGCATCACCAGCACCCGATTGCGATCGCTGTCGGGACGGCCGTGACGGAACACGGAGGTCCACACCTGCGTCTCGGTCAGCCAGTTCCACAACTGGGTGGCGGGGCCTTGCTTCGGAGCGATAGTCTTCGTATCAGCCATAGGGGAGAAACTCGTCAATCTAAGGATGTGCGGATTTTAGGAGCTGAGGATTTTTTTGAGGATCTTGGGCGGCCGTGGGCGGCTGTTTCGATCCTCACATCAGGCCTTAGGTCCTCAAATCAGATCCTCAAATCCTCATATCCTCAATTCCTAAGATTTTGCCGGACCCAGCGTCAGGCTTTGAGAAACGCATCGGGGTCCGTCCATTGCCCGAGCTGGTACTGGAACTTTCGGCTCTTGTCGACCAGGATCTGGCCGTCGTCGGACAGCGAGATCTTGGCGCGCTCCAGCGGCCGCGGCGCAGGTCCTTCAAAGTTGACTCCGGTCAGGCGATAGCCGCTGCCGTGGCACGGGCACTTGAACTTGTTTTCGGCAGAGAGATAGTTCGGCGTGCAGCCCAGGTGCGTGCAGATGGTGAAGAGCGCGTAGAACCCGCTGCCGTGGGGTTCGACGTTCTCGTCGGCGATGCGCACGATCCAGATGCCGAACTTCTCCTTCCAGCGCTCGTCGACACCCAAGCCGTACTCGTTCGGGAAGCCGGCCTTGAACTGCTGCGGCGGCTCGTTGAGGACGTTGGGAAACATGAAACGGCCGGTGGCGGCGAGCGCCGCGGCTGAGGCCGCGGAGAACGCGCCCCACGCGAGACCCATCCAGGCGCGGCGGTTCAAGAGCGGCGACGTGTCGTCGGCGTCGCGCGTCGCCGCTTTCGCGGCGGCCGGCGCCGGTTTGGCTGCCGCTGCACCTCCCGCTGACGCAATCGTCGTGGTCTTGCCCGCGAGATCGGGAACCGGAGCCGCCGGAGGGCGAGCCGCGGCTGGTTTGGCGGCGTGCGTTGCGGGAGCGGGGGCTGCGGGCGCCGGAGCGGGCGCGACAGCTTGCGGGTTGGTCTCGTCTGCCATGTCTGTTATCCCATCACCTTGAGCGCTTCGAGCGCTGCCTGGCGAACTTTCATGCTGCGATCCTGCTGGCTGAGGGTCGTCACCGACGGTCTGAGCGCTTCGTCCTTGAGCGTTGCGGCCGCGCGCAGGCCGCTGATCATCACGTCGGCAATCGGATCGCGATCCTCGTCCTGGCGGACGTCGCGCTTGACCTGCTGCTCGACATACTGCCGGTCCATCATCTGGCGGATGATCGGCACGCCCTCGTGGTGTCCTTTGCGCGACAGCGCCACCGCCGCGTTCCAGCGCACGTCGGCTTCGGTGTCGTCCAGCGCCGTGCGCAGCGTCGTGATCTGGGCCTCGCCCGGCAGCGCGCCGAGGGCGTAGACCACCATCTTGCGGATACCCTTGTCCGGTGAACCGGCAAACGGCTGGAGCGTCGCTACCACCGCGGGATCGCCAGAGGATCCAAGCGCCCAGATCGCGCTCACGCGCGAGTCGCCATCGCTGGATTCCAGCGCCTTGGTCAGGCCGGCGACCGCCTCTGGCGGCAGCGGCGGATCCAGACGGCCGATCGCCAGGGCCAGATACTGGCGCACCCGCGGGTCGTCGTCTTGGGCGGCTTCGAACGCCTTCACCAACTCGGGCGCAAGCGTGCGATCGGCGCGCACTTTCGGATCGGCCATCAAGCGCGACAGCTCGTACGCGGCCGGCCAGCGGCGATCCGACCCGCCGTTGCGGACCTCGCTCAGGTATTCCTGTGGTGTCCGTTCGTTGGTCAGCAGCGAACGGAACCCGACATACACCGTCACGGTGATGCCGACAACGGCCAGCGGAATCAGAAAAAATTGAACAGCGAGGGCGGGCGCGGCGACCAGAGGGTTACGAGTCGCGGTTTCGCGCTCGACGAGTTTGTCCATGAATGGGATTCAAGCGCGTGCCATACACCGCACGAGTCCTTGCAAGTTTTACTACGTGTGGTGTTTAGCGGTCAAGCCGCGCTGCCTCTGCACTCCGGCCTGGCGCCGCCCTTGGCCGACGGTCCACACCCTTGTCGCAAACTCAGCGGGCGCTAGCGGACAGTCGTGACCGCCTCCGCTGCTGGCGCATCGGCAGTCACCGGCTTGAGGAACGGCATGAGCGCGCGCAACCGGACGCCAACGCGTTCGATCGCATGGTTGCGGTCGGCCTCCCGCAGCTTGCTGAAATTGGGCCGGCCCGCCGCGTTCTCGGCGATCCAGGCCTTCGCGTAGGTGCCGTCCTGAATCTCGACCAGCATCTTCCTCATCTCGCGCTTGGTAGCGTCGGTGACGATGCGCGGGCCGCCGGTGTAGTCGCCGTTTTCGGCGGTATCGCTCACCGAATAGCGCATGTAGTTCAGCCCGCCCTGATAAATCAGATCCACGATCAGCTTCAGCTCGTGGAGGCACTCGAAGTAGGCAATCTCGGGCTGGTAGCCGGCCTCGACCAGCGTCTCGAACCCGGCCTTGACCAGCGCGCTGACGCCGCCGCAGAGCACGGCCTGTTCGCCGAACAGGTCGGTTTCCGTTTCTTCCTTGAATGTCGTCTCGATGACCCCGGCGCGCATAACGCCGATGCCCTTGGCGTACGACAGCGTCAGCTCGCGGGCTTTTCCGGTGGCGTCCTGCTGAACCGCAAAGAGCGCGGGCGTGCCGGCGCCCTCCACAAACAACTCGCGGACCCGGTGTCCCGGCGACTTGGGCGCGACCATCGCAACGTCCACATCGGGACGAACCACGATGGCACCGTAGCGGATGTTGAATCCGTGCGCGAACATCACCATGTTGCCCGGCGCCAGGTTCGGTTCGATCTCCTCGCGGTAGACCTTGGCCTGCGACGTGTCCGGGATCAGGATCATCACGATGTCCGCCCAGGTGGTCACGTCGGCCACTTCGCCCACCGTCAGTCCCGCGGCCTGTGCCTTGGCGCGCGAGCGGCTTGACGGTGGCAGTCCTACGCGGACGCTGACGCCGCTGTCCTTCAGGTTCAGCGCGTGTGCATGGCCCTGGGATCCGTAGCCGATAATCGCGACGTTGCGTCCCTGGATCAAGGACAGATCGGCGGAGTCGTCGTAGTACATCGTTGCCATGTCATCTCCCTGCTGTCACGTCGCCACGAAAGCCACGAGAGGCCGGCAGGCGCGAAACATACGAAACGATCAAAGTCGTTTCAGGGCCGTGTGGTTTCGAGTCTTTTCGTGCCGTTTTGGTTTCGTGTATTTCGTGGTCCGTCCTCTACACTGAACAGCTGCTGATATCGCCGCCGCTGTCGCCGGCCGGCGCCAGCGCGGGCAGCGGACGCGCCTCACGCGCCGGCGCTGTGCCGCGCGCCATCGCGACCCGTCCCGTGCGCACCAGCTCGATGACGCCGTACGGTCTCAGCACCTCGACCAGGCTGTCGATCTTGTCTTCGGTGCCGGTTGTCTCGATGACGAGCGATTCGGGGCTGACGTCCACAATCCGCGCGCGGTAGACGTCGACCAGCTGCATGACGTGGGTGCGCGCTTCACCTGTGGCGGCAACCTTGATCAATGCCAAATCGCGCGAGATCGACGGCGCCGAGGTGATGTTGTCGACCCGGCGGCAGGGCACCAGCTTGTAGAGATGGGCCTCGAGCCGGCGCGCGCCGTACTCGTCGGTGTCCACGACCACGGTCATGCGCGAGACTCCCGGGGTTTCGGTGTGACCGACCGTCAGCGACTCGATGTTGAACGCGCGGCGCCGGAACAGCGAGGAGACACGGTTCAGGACGCCCGGCTTGTTGTCGACGTAGACCGCAAATGTGTGGAGCATGGTTGTCTCAGTCCGCCGCGGTTTCGACAATGGGCGACGGTCTCCGGATCATCTTGTGCAAATCGGCGCCGGCGGGGACCATCGGATACACCGAGTCCTCCTGTTCGACCTGGAAATCGATCAGCGCGGCCCGCTTCAGGCGTCGCGCGGCTTCCACGGCGCCTTCGACCTCCGCCCGTCTGGTCACGGTCGTCGCCGCGATGCCGAAGGCGTCGGCAAGTTTGGCGAAATCCGGCCCGGTGATCGGCGTCGCGGCGTAGCGCTTGTCGTAGAAGAACTCCTGCCACTGCCGGACCATGCCGAGATAGCCGTTGTTGATGATGGCGATGTTGAGGTCCAGCTTCTCCTGCACCAGCGTCGCCAGTTCCGGCATCGTCATCTGGAACCCGCCGTCGCCGACCACAACCCAGACTTCGGCGTCGGGACACGCGATCTTGGCGCCGATCGCCGCCGGCAGCGCGAAGCCCATCGTGCCGAGGCCGCCCGAGGTGATGAGCGTCCGTGACCGGTTGTGCTTGTAGTACTGCGCTTCCCACATCTGGTGCTGGCCGACGTCGGTGACGACGACCGCGTCACCCTTGGTCAGGCGCCAGATGTCATTGATCACATGGGCCGCGTAGAGATGCCCATCATCGGGCAGATTCTGGATGTCGCGCACCGCATCGTCGCCCTTGATCGCGTTGATGTGGGCGAGCCACGCCGAGCGATCACCGGACTTGACGTGCGGCAACCACTCATCGAGAGCGGCCCGGAGATCCCTGGCGATCGCCACGTCGACGCGTACGTTCTTGTTCAGTTCGGCCCGATCGATGTCGACATGGATCTTCTTGGCGCTGCGGGCATAGGTCTTGAGGTTGCCGGTGACCCGGTCGTCGAACCGCATACCGAGCGCGATGAGCAGGTCGGCCTGCTGGATGGCGTTGTTCACCCACGCTTCGCCATGCATGCCCATCATGCCGAGGTTCAGCGGGTGCGACGCCGCGACGCCGCCGATGCCGAGCAACGTGATGGCGATCGGAATCTGCGCCCGCTCGGCGAGTGCCAGGACCTGCCGCTCCGCATTCGAGAGCATCACGCCGTGCCCGGCCAGAATCAGCGGCCGCTCGGCGGTGTTGATCAGTTCGATCGCATCGCGCAGATCGCCATCGCCTGGTAAGGCGTCGTCGTAGGCCTCGGAGAGGTGCGGCTCGGCGGCGTTCCAGTCGACTTCGACACTGGCCTGCTGCGCATCCTTGGTGATGTCCACCAGCACCGGGCCGGGCCGGCCGCCGCGCGCGACCGCGAACGCCTCGCGCAACGCCGGCGCCACGTCGTCGGCGGAGGTGACCAGATAATTGTGTTTGGTGATCGGCAGCGTGATGCCGGTGATGTCGGTCTCCTGGAATGCGTCCGAGCCGATCAGTTTGCTGCCGACCTGGCCGGTGATGCAGACGATCGGTGACGAATCCATCATCGCCGTCGCGATGCCGGTGACCATGTTGGTGGCGCCCGGGCCGGACGTCGCGATCGCGACGCCGACCCGGCCGGTGGCGCGGGCGTAGCCGTCGGCCATGTGCGTCGCGCCCTGTTCGTGGCGGACGAGGATGTGGCGGATCGGATACTGCAGCATCGCGTCGTAGGCGGGCAGAATGGCGCCGCCCGGGTAGCCGAACACGTCGGTCACGCCTTCGCGGACCAGCGCCTCCCAGAGAATCTGTGCACCTGTGAGTTTCATCTTCGTCCCTCGAGATCGAGATTTCAGAGTTCAGAGTTCAGAGTTCAGATTGATTGACGATTGAGTCTGGAATCTGACGTTGAATCTGAAATCCTCCTTCTGAAATCTGAAATCTCTTCATCCTGTGACCGCTCCGAGCGACGCCGACGACACCAGCTTCACGTACTTGGCGAACACGCCGCTGCTGTAACGCGGCGGCGGACAGCTCCACTGCGCCATGCGCAGCGCCAGGGTCTGCTCGGACACTTCGAGATCGAGCCGGCGCTGGTCGACGTCGATCACGATCGTGTCGCCATCGCGGACGATGGCCATCGGACCGCCGCGCGACGCCTCCGGCGCAATGTGGCCGACGCAGAAGCCGCGCGTGGCCCCTGAGAAGCGACCGTCCGTGATGAGCGCGACGGTGTCGCCGAGGCCGGCTCCGACAATCGCACCGGTGACGCCGAGCATTTCCCGCATCCCGGGGCCGCCGCTCGGCCCCTCGTAGCGGATGACGACGACGTCCCCGGCCTTGATCGACTGCCGCTGCACGGCGTCGAACGCCGCTTCCTCGCTGTCGAACACGCGCGCCGGCCCGCGATGCGTGGTGCGCTCGGTTCCGGAAATCTTCATGACCGAGCCATCGGGCGCCAGGCTGCCACGCAGGATGACCAGCCCGCCGCTCTTCTTGAGCGGCTGGCCGAGCGGGCGCACGACCTGCTGGCCAGGGGTCTCCCTGGCCTCACCAGCTTCCGTGGCCAGCGTCCGGCCAGTGACAGTCGCCGCAGCACCGACGATCGCGTTCATCTCGAGCAGGCGCTTGGCGACCAGTGGGCTGCCGCCGGCCTGATGCAGCTCGGTCGCGACGAAGCGCCCGGATGGTTTGAGATCCACCATCAGCGGCGTGCGCGAGCTGATGCGGTCGAAGTCGTCGAGATCGAGTGCCAGCCCTGCTTCGCGGGCGATCGCGATCAGGTGCAGGACCGCATTGGTCGAACCGCCGGTGGTGGCCACCGAGGCGATCGCGTTCTCGAGCGCGGTGCGGGTGATGATGTCGCGCGGGCGCAGGCCACGCGTCACGAGGCCCATGACGCGCTCCCCCGCTGCGCGGGCGACATCGGCCTTGTTGGGATCGGTGGCCGGCACGCTGCCGCTGCCGAGGGCGGCGATGCCGAGGAACTCGCTGGCGACGGCCATCGTGTTGGCGGTGAACTGTCCACCGCAGGCGCCGGCACCAGGACAGGCTTGGTCTTCGATCTGGCAGAACTCGGCGTCGCTCATCGTGCCGGCAGCGTGCGCGCCGACCGCCTCGAACACTTCCTGAATCGTGATCGACTTGTCATGGAAGCGGCCCGGCGCGATCGACCCGCCGTACAACAGCACGCCAGGGATGTTCAGGCGGGCGAGCGCCATCACGCCGCCGGGAATCGTTTTGTCGCAGCCGACCAGCACCACCAGCCCGTCGAACCCGTTGCCGCGCGTGACCAGCTCGATCGAGTCGGCGATCACCTCGCGGCTCACGAGCGAGGCGCGCATCCCCTCGGTTCCCATCGTGATGCCATCGGAGATCGAAACCGTGTTGAACTCCATCGGCGTGCCGCCGGCGGCGCGAATCCCGGCCTTCACGTGGACAGCCAGATCGCGGAGGTGATAGTTGCACGGACCGATCTCGATCCAGGTATTGGCAACGCCGATGAGCGGCTTCTTCAGGTCGGCGTCGGAAAAGCCGGCCGCTTTCAACATCGCGCGGGCCGGCGCCCGGCTCGGGCCCGAGGTGAGGGGGTTGCCGCGATCGGTCACGACACCACCTCGAACGGATCCGGCTGCAGGCCCTCGTGCGCCTTCCAGCGGGCGTAGGTGCCGAGCGTGCGCAGCATCGGCGCGAACTCGCCGAGATGCGCCAGGGCGCGGGTGCAATGCAGCTCGTCGCGCGCAGCGGCGAGGTCGACATAGAACAGGTACTCCCACGGTCGTCCCGGGATCGGCCGCGACTCCAGCTTGGTCAGCGAAATGCCGCGCAGCGCGAAGACGCTGAGTGCCTTGAACAGCGACCCCGGCTCATTGGGGAGCGAGAAGACGATGGAGGTCTTGTCCGCCACGCGGTTGGGCAGCGGCGCGCTGCCGACCACCAGAAAGCGCGTGATGTTGTCGTCGAAGTCCTGGACCGATGCCGCCAGCGAGATCAGGCCGAACACCTCGCCGGCGCGGGCCGAGGCAATGGCACCGGCGTCCTTCAGCCCGGCATCCGCCACCATCTTGGCGCTGCCGGCCGTGTCGTAGGTGGCAATGATCTCGACCTTGGTCAGTGCCCGAAGAAAGCGCTCGCACTGCGCCAGCCCCTGCGGATGCGAATACACGCGACGCAGGCCGTCGAGCGTCGTTCCGGGGAGCGCGAGCAGGTGGTGGACAACCGGCAGTTCGACTTCGCCGACGATCGGCAGGGCACGCTCGAGCAGCAGATCGTAATTGCGATGGATGCTGCCGCCGATCGAGTTCTCGATCGGCAGCACGCCGTAGGCGGCGGTACCCGCTTGCGCGGCGTCGAAGACCTCGTCAAAGCTCCGACACGGAATGAACTGCGCGTCGGGCTCGACCCGCCGGGCGGCTGCCTCGCTGAAGGCGCCGGGCTCACCTTGGTAGGCTATCTTCATAGGAGACGACGATTACATACGTCGGCAGCCTAGAAGTCAAATTGATAATCTTTAAGGGATTATAAGAGACTGCCCGGTTACAGCCTGGGGAGCGTCACCCCGCGCTGGGCCTGGTACTTCCCCTTCTTGTCCTTGTAGGACCTGGCGCACGGCTCGTCGCCCTGGAAGAACAGCACCTGCGCGATGCCCTCGTTCGCATAGATCTTGGCCGGCAGCGGCGTGGTATTCGAAATCTCGATCGTGACGTGGCCCTCCCACTCGGGCTCGAACGGCGTGACGTTGACGATGATGCCGCATCGGGCGTAAGTCGACTTACCCAGGCACACGGTCAGGATGTCGCGCGGGATGCGAAAGTATTCGATCGTGCTCGCCAGCGCAAACGAGTTGGGCGGAATGATGCAGACATCCGCCCTGATGTCGACGAACGACTTCGGGTCGAAGTTCTTCGGGTCGACCACCGTGTTGTAGACGTTGGTGAAGACCTTGAATTCGTCGCCGACGCGGACGTCGTAGCCGTACGACGACACGCCGTACCAGACGACGCCCTGCCGCACCTGATCGTCCACGAAAGGTTCGATCATGTGGTGCTCGCGCGCCATGCGGGTGATCCAGCGATCCGATTTGATGGACATGAGGGGAACCCGGTCAGCGTCGAAAGAAGGCCAGCAACAGGGTCAGCAGGATACTCAGGACAATCGACGTCGCCAACGGGAAATAGAAACTGAAACTGCCCCGCCGTACGTAGAAATCACCGGGGAGCCGTCCCAACGGCACGCCCAGCATCATCACCACGCCGAGGGCGGCGATGCCGAGACCCACCACTAGGAGGGTCTTGCCCATATCACCGGTAGGTCAAACACAGAGGACATCAAGGCCACAAAGGAACACGGAACCGATGTCTCTGTGTCGTTCGTGTCCGTTGTGGTGAATCAGTGTTTCAAAGCAGATCGAGCCCCGCGAAGAAGTAGCCGATTTCATACGCCGCCGTCTCCGGTGCATCGGATCCATGCGTGGCGTTGCGCTCGATCGACTCCGCAAACGCCTGCCGCATCGTGCCCGCATCCGCCTTGGCCGGGTCGGTCGCGCCCATCAGCGTTCGCCATTTCTTGATCGCCTCCTGCGCCTCCAGCACCAGCACGATCGCCGGCCCCGAGGACATGAACGCGGTCAGGCTCGGGAAAAACGGCCGCTCCCGATGCACGGCATAGAAGCCTTCTGCCTGCGGCCTCGAGAGCTGGACGCGGCGCATGGCACGGATCTGGAATCCCTCGTCTTCGATGCGCTGAATGATGGTGCCCGCAAGACGCCGTTCGACGGCGTCCGGTTTGATGATGGCCAAAGTTCGTTCGGTCATATCCGCCGATTATAGCAGGCGCCACCTCAGCCTTTCGAAGGAGTCGCGCACATGACGCCGACCGATCCCAGTCAGCTGAACGACCCCGACATCCACAAAGGTGCGATCGAAGGGGACCGTCCCTCCGACGAGCAGAATGTCAGCAACAAGGGCAAAGGCGTCGACCAGAACGGCTTGCCCAACGATCCGATCGCTACGGCGCAGGACGTCGAAGGGGCCAATGCCGACAAGGAACAGGAGTGACAGATCTCTGCAATCCTATCGGAGTCCTTCCATGATCTCTTCCAGCGCTTCGCGGCCGGGGCGGATTCTGGACAGCGGCAGGGTCGCGAGCGGTTCGTCGACCACGTTCAGCTGGGTAAGGAAATCGTCGCGGTCCGGTTCGATGTAGATCAGGCCGGTGGCGAACTCGCCGCGGCGCGCGGTCTCGTGGAGCCGCTTCATCGCGTTGAGTTTGTCGGTCGGATCGTAGTCCTCTTCGAGCTTCTTCAGAATCAGCTTCGATCCATCGTGCATGGTGACTTCCTGGGCCGATCCGGGCTCGTAGTCGACGGCGATGTCCTCGAAGAAAGGCACGAAGGTCACGTCCTCGACCGGATCGTCATGCTCTTTGGCATAGGCATAGCTCTTGGTCGAGCCCTCGTGATCGTTGAACGTCACGCAGGGTGAAATGACATCGAGCATCACCGTGCCGCGGTGCGCCAGCGCCGCCTTCAGCAGCGACAACAGCTGTTTCTTGTCTCCCGAGAATGAACGCCCGACGAACGTCGCGCCGAGCTCGACGGCGAGCGCACAGGTGTCGATCGGCGGCAGGTCGTTGACCACGCCGGTCTTCAGCGTGGAGCCGACGTCGGCGGTCGGCGAGAACTGTCCCTTGGTGAGGCCGTAGCAGCCGTTGTCCTCGATGATGTAGATGATCGGCAGGTTCCGGCGCATCAGGTGCACGAACTGGCCGATACCGATCGCGCCGGTGTCGCCGTCGCCGCTGATGCCGATCGCGATCAGCTTCTGGTTCGCGAGCAGCGCGCCGGTCCCGACCGACGGCATGCGGCCGTGGACCGCGTTGAAGCCGTGCGAGCCGCCGAGGAAGTACGCCGGGCTCTTGCTCGAGCAACCGATGCCCGAGAGCTTGACGACCTGCGTGGGATTGACGCCCATCTCGTAGAAGGCGTCGATGATGCGCTCGGAAATCGCGTTGTGGCCGCAGCCGGCGCAGAGCGTGGTCTTGCCGCCTTTGTAGATTTGGGGTTCGAGCCCGATTCGATTGACCTTCAATGGTGGTGCCATCAGATGCGATCTCCGCTATGAATCCGTCGTCCCAGAACAATCCGCCATCCGCGATCCGCGGTCCGCATCGCGGCTATTCCCCGCCCGCCGAGCCCGCGCTGACGCGGACGGCGGTCTTTTTCGCCACTTCGAACCCTTCCTGCGCCAGCACATCGTCGGTGATGCTGCGGGCGTCGATGGGCAGGCCGTTGTAGTGCAGCACGCTGCGCAGCTTGGCCTGCCGCTCGGGCGTGAGCTCGAGCTTCATCAACTGGCGCATCTGCGCGTCGCGGTTCTGTTCGATGACGTAGATGCGCTCGTGCGCGTCGATGAAGGCGGCCAGCTCGTGGTTGAACGGGTAGGCGCGGACGCGGAAATACGAGGTCTCGACCTTGAATTCCTCGAGCAGTTGGTCGCGGCTCTCTTCTGTCGCAAAGTGCGACGTGCCGAAGCCGATGAGTCCGATCTTCGCCTTCGACTGGTTCTGCACCACCGGCGCCGGCACCCGCGCGCGGGCGCTCTCGAACTTGCGGGCGAGCCGATCCATGTTCTCGACATAGTCGTCGGGGCGCTCGCTGTACTGGCCTTTGTCGTTGTGGCCCGATCCCCGCGTGAAGTACACCGGTAGGCCGTCGCCGGGAATCGTGCGATAGGGCACTCCGTCGCCGTCCACATCGCGGTAGCGACCCCACTCGCCGAGCTCCTTGAGCTTGGCGGAGGTGAGCAGCTTGCCGCGGCTGATCGGCGAGGTCGGGTAGGTGAAGGGGTCCGACATCCAGTTGTTCATGCCGAGATCGAGGTCCATCATCACGAAGATCGGCGTCTGGAAGAACTCTGCCAGCTCGAACGCCTCCATCGCCATCGTGTAGGACTCTTCAACCGAGCACGGGATCAACATGATGTGCTTGGTATCGCCGTGCGAGAGGAAGGCGGCCTGAATCAGGTCGCCCTGCGCGGTTCGCGTCGGCAGTCCGGTGGACGGCCCGACGCGCTGGACGTCGAAGATCACCGCCGGTGTTTCCGCGTAGTAGGCCAGGCCGGTGAACTCGCCCATCAGCGAAATGCCGGGGCCGGCGGTCGCGGTCATCGACCGCGCGCCCGCCCAGCTCGCCCCGATGACCATGCCGAGCGACGCAATCTCGTCTTCCGCCTGGACCACGGCGAACGTCGCCTTGCCGGTCTCCTTGTCGACGCGATATTTCTTCAGATAGCCGATGAGCGACTCGCACAGCGACGAGGAGGGCGTAATCGGATACCACGCCACCACGGTGACGCCGGCCATCATGCAGCCAATCGCCGCGGCCGCGTTGCCTTCAATCAGAATCTTGCCGGCGGTCTCGTTCATCGACTCGATGAAGAACGGATCCTGTTTCGTGAACGTCGCCTGGGCGTAGTCGTAGCCGGCCTTCAGCGCGCCCGCGTTCAGGGCGACCGCCTTCACCTTCTTGCCGAGCTGCTTGCCGAGTGCCTTCTCCATCAACCCGGGATCGATGCCGAGGAGCTGGGCAAGGATGCCCGGATAAATCATGTTGCGCACAAGCCGGCGGAGCTTGGCGTCGGGACAGACCGGCTTGACCAGCGCGTCGAACGGCACCGGATAGAACACCAGGTCGTGGCGCAACGCGTTGAGCTTCAACGGCTCGTCGTAGACCACCGCTGCGCCGGGCTCGAGCGTGAGAACATCTTCCTTGGCGGTTTCCGGGTTCATCGCGATCAGGAAGTCCACTTCCTTCTTGCGCGCGATGTAGTGGCGCTTGCTCGTCCGAATCGTGTACCAGGTCGGCAGACCGGCAATGTTGGACGGGAACATGTTCTTGCCGGACACCGGCACGCCCATGAGGAGGATGGACCGCAGCAGGACCATGTTCGCGGTCTGGCTGCCCGATCCGTTGACGGTGGCGATCTGGATGCTGAAGTCGTTGACCACGCGCTGCGCGTTCGAGGGCGTTCGCTGTTCCTGGACGGCAAGGTCTGTCGGTGACATTCGCAAGTCCTTAAGGCGTATGAAGATAGGAATTCCCGGCGGGTTATCGCCGAAGAAGAAGAACCTCGAAAGTATATCACGCAGGCAGAGTGCGGCCGAGCCAGTAATACAACTTTTGACACGACGTTGCGGCGCCCAGATCGATCGCGACGGTCGTCAGAGAAGCGTCTTGATCGCCTCGCCCATGTCCGCGGGGCTATTGACGACCTTCACGCCGGCGGTGGTAAGCGCCGCCATCTTTTCTGCGGCGGTACCTTTGCCGCCGGCGATGATCGCGCCGGCGTGCCCCATGCGGCGTCCCGGCGGTGCGGTCTGGCCTGCGATGAAGCCGACGACCGGCTTCTTGAAATGGGTTTTGATCCACGCCGCGGCGTCTTCCTCGGCGTTGCCCCCGATCTCGCCGATCATGATCACCGCATCGGTTTCGGGATCCTCGCCAAACAACTTCAAGGCATCAATATGCGACGTGCCAATCAAGGGATCGCCGCCGATGCCGATGCACGTGCTCTGTCCCAGGCCGAGCCGGGTGAGCTGATGGATCGCTTCGTAGGTCAGGGTGCCGCTCTTCGACACGATCCCGATTCGCCCTTCCTTGCAGATGTTGCCGGGAATGATGCCCACTTTGGCCTTGCCCGGGGAGATGAGCCCGGGGCAATTGGGTCCGACCAGCCGCGTGACGGGCCTTTCCCTGAGGAAGGTCATGGCGCGCATCATGTCGAGGGTCGGGATGCCTTCCGTGATGCAGACGACGAGCGCGAGGCCACCATCGGCGGCTTCCATCACCGCGTCGGCGGCAAACGGCGGCGGCACGAAAATCACCGACGCGTTGGCGCCGGTCTGCTTCACGGCATCCCGTACGGTGTCGAAAATCGGCCAGCCCTCGTGGGTGGTGCCGCCTTTGCCGGGCGTGACGCCGCCGACCACCGTGGTGCCGTAGGCTGCCGCCTGCTTGGCGTGGAACGTGCCCTCGCGCCCGGTGAGTCCCTGGACAATGAGGCGGGTCTGTTTATCGATCAGAATTGACATAACTATTGGACGGCAACCACGAAGACGCGAAGGCACCACGAACCAACACGACGAAGAACTCTGGTTGTGATCACCCTGCGAGCTCTACAACCTTCTTGGCCGCTTCGTCCATGCTGTCGGCCGTGGTCAGCTTCATTCCGCTTTCGCGCAGCAGGCGTTTGCCTTCCTCGACGTTGGTGCCCTCCATGCGAATCACGATCGGCACCGGGACGCCGAGCTCCTTGACCGCGGCGATGACACCCTGCGCGAGAACGTCGCAGCGCAGGATGCCGCCGAAGATGTTGATGAGCACCGCCTTGACGTTCTTGTCCGACATCAGGATCTTGAACGCGTTGCGGATCTGCTCGGCGTTGGCGCCGCCGCCGACGTCGAGGAAATTGGCCGGCTCCCCGCCCGCCAGCTTGATGATGTCCATCGTCGCCATGGCGAGACCGGCGCCGTTGACCATGCAGCCGATGTTGCCGTCGAGGTGGATGTAGTTCAGGTTGAACTTGGACGCCTCGATTTCGAGCGGATCTTCCTCGCCAAGATCGCGCAGCGCCTTGATGTCGGCGTGGCGATACAGCGCGTTGTCGTCGAAGTTCATCTTGGCGTCGAGCGCGAGCAGGTCGCCGGCGGCAGTCACCACCAGCGGATTGATCTCGAGCAGCGACGAATCGGTCGCGAGGTAGGCATCGTAGAACGACGAGACGACTTTGACGAATTTGTTCACCTGCGCACCGTCGAGGCCGATCCCGAATCCGAGCTGGCGCGCCTCGAACGGGACGATGCCGACGCCCGGCTCGACATAGACGCGGACGATCTTCTCAGGGGTTTTCTCGGCGACCTCTTCGATGTCCATGCCTCCGGCGGCGCTCGCCATGATCACCGGCTTTCCTGCAGCGCGATCGAGCACGATGCTGAGGTAGAGCTCGCGCGTCATCTGCAGTCCCTCTTCGATCAGCACTCGTCCGACCACGCGTCCCTCGGGACCAGTCTGGTGCGTGATGAGGGTCATGCCGATCATGTCGCGGGCGAGCTTGACGGCGTCGCCGGGATTGCGGGCCAGCTTGACGCCGCCGCCTTTGCCGCGGCCGCCCGCATGAATCTGGGCTTTGACCACGACCACCGCGCCGCCGAGTCGTCTGGCGATGTCGCCGGCTTCCGCCGCGGTGGACGTCACCTCGCCGCGCGGCACGGGAACACCGTGACGCGCCAGGATCGCTTTGGCTTGAAACTCGTGGATTTTCATGGCGGTCGGGAGTGACTGATGCTAGTCGGCATCGCGCGAGGGCGTCAAGGCGCGAACAGTCGACGCCGCGGCCTGTTGCGCCCCGTCATGACGCAACAGTAAACTCACGGCTGATGGCTTCGCGACAAGGGATATTCTCCTCATCGGTCGGCACCAAGCTTCTTATCGGCATCACCGGTATCCTTCTTTTCCTCTATCTCCTCATTCATATCGCCGGCAACCTGATCGTCTTCCTCGGGCCCGCCGCCTTCAACAACTACGCGTTCACGCTCGAGAGCAATCGGCTGCTGCCGCTCATCGAGCTGGTGCTGCTGTCCTGGTTCGTGATCCACATCTACAAAACGGTGCGGATGTTCCTGAGCAACCAGAGCACCCGGCCGGTGGCTTACGCGCGCAAGAAGTCGGCGGGCTACACCAGCCGCAAGACGTTCGCCTCCTCGACGATGATCGTCTCGGGGCTGTGGCTGTTGGTCTTCCTGCTCATTCACGTGAAAGCGTTTCACGATGGCTGGGGCAACCAGTACGAGTGGCCGGCCGGCGGACGTGATCTCTATCGCCAGGAAATGGAAACGTTCCAGAACCCTCTGATGGTGGCCTTCTACGTCATCAGCATGGTCGTGGTGGGCTCGCATCTGTGGCACGGCATCTCGAGCGCGTTCCAGTCGCTCGGCGCGGACAAACCGGCGTGGACGAGGTTCATCCTGCCGGCCGGGAAAGTGACGGCGGTGCTCATCGCCGCCGGCTTCATCGCCATCGCCCTCTGGGCCCACTTCGCGGGAGCCCGGTCGTGACGCTTGACGCGCGAGTGCCGACCGGGCCGATCGCCGAAAAGTGGGACCGGCACAAGTTCGAGATGAAGCTGGTCAACCCGGCCAACAAACGCAAGTACACGATCATCGTGGTCGGCACCGGCCTGGCGGGCGCGTCGGCGGCGGCCTCGCTGGGTGAACTCGGCTACAACGTGCTGAACTTCTGCATCCAGGACAGTCCGCGCCGGGCGCACAGCATCGCCGCGCAAGGCGGCATCAACGCCGCCAAGAACTACCAGAACGACGGTGACAGCGTGTACCGGCTCTTCTACGACACGGTCAAGGGCGGCGACTATCGGTCGCGCGAAGCGAACGTCTACCGACTCGCCCAGCTGAGCGTGAACATCATCGATCAGTGCGTCGCGCAAGGCGTCCCGTTCGCGCGCGAGTACGGCGGCCTGCTCGACAATCGATCGTTTGGCGGCGCCCAGGTCTCGCGCACCTTCTACGCGCGCGGCCAGACCGGACAGCAGCTGCTGATTGGTGCCTATCAATCGCTCATGCGCCAGGTGCACCAGAACGCGGTGCGGCTGTTCCCGCGCCGCGAGATGCTCGACCTGGTCGTCATCGACGGCAAGGCGCGTGGCATCGTCGTGAGGAACCTGGTCACTGGCGCGATCGAGCGCTACGCGGGCGATGCGGTCGTCCTGGCGACTGGCGGCTACGGCACGGTGTACTACCTGTCGACCAACGCCGTGAACTCCAACGTCACGGCCGCGTGGCGCGCGCACAAACGCGGCGCCTTCTTCGCCAATCCCTGCTACACCCAGATTCATCCGACCTGCATTCCCGTCAGCGGCGACCACCAGTCGAAGCTGACCCTGATGAGCGAGAGCCTTCGCAACGACGGCCGGGTCTGGGTGCCGAAGAAGAAGGGCGACAGCCGCCCGCCGGACCAGATTCCGGAGGACGAGCGCGACTACTACCTCGAACGCAAGTACCCGGCGTTCGGCAACCTCGTGCCGCGAGACGTCGCGTCGCGCAACGCCAAGCAGGCCGCCGACGAGGGTCGCGGTGTTGGCGAGAGCGGGCTGGCGGTCTATCTCGATTTCAAGGATGCCATCGCCCGGCTCGGCCCGGAAGTCATCAAGGAGAAGTACGGCAACCTGTTCCAGATGTACAACAAGATCACCGACGAGGATCCGTACCAGGTGCCGATGCGGATCTACCCTGCGATCCATTACACGATGGGTGGTCTATGGGTGGACTACAACCTGATGAGCACGGTGCCCGGGCTCCACGTGCTCGGTGAAGCGAACTTCTCCGACCACGGCGCCAACCGCCTGGGCGCAAGCGCCCTCATGCAGGGACTGGCCGACGGCTACTTCGTGATTCCGTACACGATCGGCGACTATCTCGCCACCAGCGCGCTGCCCAGAATCACCACCGATCACGACGCGTTCAAGGACGCGGCGCAGAACGCGCAGATCCAGATCAACAAGCTGTTGTCGGTCAAGGGCAACCGCGGCATCCGCGATATTCACCGTGAGCTCGGCCGCATCATGTGGGACGACGTCGGGATGGCGCGGACGGAGGAGAGCCTGTCACGCGCGCTGGCGGCGATTCCGAAGCTGCGCGAGGAGTTCTGGCACAACGTCTCGGTGCCGGGCTCGGCCGACAATCTGAACCAGAGCCTCGAGTATGCCGGCCGCGTCGCCGACTACCTCGAGTTCGCCGAGTTGCTGGCGCTCGACGCTCGCGATCGGCGCGAGTCGGCGGGCGGCCATTTCCGCGAAGAGAGCCAGACCGCCGACGGCGAAGCCAAGCGAGACGACGAGCACTACTCGTACGTGGCGGCGTGGGAATTCAAAGGCGTCGGCCAGAGGCCGGACCTCCACAAGGAGGCGCTCGAGTTCGAGGAAGTGCATCCAACCCAGCGCAGTTACAAATAACGAACCAGAGCGGATGCACCCACGAAAAACCCGAACACACACGAAGAAGAACGACCGGTTGACGGAGCCCGGGTAGTCGAGCGAGAGAATACATGCGACTCAATCTGAAAATCTGGCGGCAGACCGGCCCGACGGCGGCAGGCCGCCTCGAAGACTACACGGCCGACGGCGTCTCGCCCGACATGTCGTTCCTCGAAATGCTCGACGTCGTCAACGAGGGGCTGGTGGTCAAAGGCAAGGACGCGATCGCGTTCGACTCCGACTGCCGCGAGGGCATCTGCGGCATGTGCAGTCTGGTCGTCAACGGTGTTCCACACGGGCCCGATCGCGGCACCACGGTGTGCCAATTGCACATGCGGCGCTTCAGGGACGGTGAGACCATCGTCATCGAACCGTGGCGCGCCAGGGCCTTCCCGGTGGTGAAGGATCTCGTGGTCGATCGCAGCGCGTTCGACCGGATCATCGCCGTCGGCGGCTACGTCTCGGTCAACGCCGGCGGGGCGCAGGACGGCAACAGCATCCTGATCCCGAAGGAAGTGTCGGAAGCGGCGATGGACTCGGCCGCCTGCATCGGGTGTGGCGCCTGCGTGGCGGCGTGCAAGAACGCATCGGCGCACCTCTTCATGAGCGCGAAGATCTCGCACCTGGCGCTGCTGCCGCAAGGCCAGCAGGAACGGTACAGCCGGGTGATCGCGATGATCGATCAGGCCGACCAGGAGGGCTTCGGCAGCTGCTCGAACGAAGGCGAATGCGAGGCGGTGTGCCCGAAGGAGATTCCCATCTCCAACATCGCGCGGATGACTCGCGAGTACATCAAGGCCCAGCTCGGCGCCGGCAAGTAAGCACCGGGCATGAGCGCGACCAGTCCGCTCGGCGCGGCGGGAGCTCTCGGGATCGCGCTCCTCACCGTGGGCCTGCTGCAGCGGCGCTTCGGCGCGCCACCGGCGCACAGGCGGTTCGCCACGCTCGATGGCCTGCGAGGCTACGCCGCCTTCCTCGTCTACCTGCACCATTGCGCGATCTGGTATTTCTTCGCCCGGACCGGCGTGTGGTCTCTGCCACCGACCCGGCTCTACATTCATTTCGGCCAGAGCAGCGTCGCGATCTTCTTCATGATCACCGGCTTCCTGTTCTGGTCGAAGCTGCTCGACGGACGCGACCGGCTGATTGACTGGCGCCGCCTTTACGTCTCGCGCATCCTGAGACTGGCGCCGCTGTTCACGCTGCTCATCTTGCTGCTGTGGGTCGTCGCCCTGGGAGTGGGCGGATTCAGGCTGCGCGTATCCGCGCCGCGCGCAGTGATTCAGACACTGCAATGGCTGACGTTCACGATAGCCGGGATGCCCGACCTCAACCACGCGCCGACGTCGCTCGTCGGCGGCCCCGCCTGGTCGTTGCCGTACGAGTGGTGGTTCTATTTCTCCCTGCCGGTAGCCGGCCTGTTGGTCGGACTCCGGCCGTATCGGGGATGGCTGATTCTCAGCGGCGCGGCTGCGGCCGGAGCCGTCTGGTGGATCGGGGATCGCGGCAGCTGGCAGATCGCCGCCGCCTTCCTCGGCGGGATCGCAGCAGCGTTTCTCGTCCGAAAGCCAACCATCACCGCCGCGGCGCGCCATCCGGTCGCCACCATTCTCTGCGTCACGGCCCTCGGCGCGGTCACACGCTTCGAGACCGCTTTCGCCCCCGCGCCTCTGGCGCTGCTGTCAATCGCCTTCGTCATCATCGCGTGCGGCAACACGCTGTTCGGTTCACTCGAGTGGGCGGCGGCCAGGGGGCTTGGCGACATCGGCTACAGCATCTACCTGCTGCACGGCGTGGTGCTGTTCGCAGCGTTCGGATGGCTGCTGGGTCCCGTGAATACCGCCGCACTCAGCGCGGCCGGGCACTGGCTCATCGTCTACGCCTGTGCGGCCATCGTGCCGGCCTTGAGCTGGGTGACGTTTCAGGTGATTGAAGCGCCGGCGATAGCCTCCGTGGATCGGGTCAACGCGCTGATGGCGCCGTAACCGGCGCCGCCGGCGCGAGGCTGCGCGGTCAGACCCAGGCCAGGGTCGCGTAGAGGCGGACATCGACGACGAGTTGCAGTTCACCGCCGGCCTCGTCATTGGCCCGACGCAACCGATCGGTGCCGCGCGTGTATTCTTCCGTCGACAGAACGGTCAACTGCGAGGTGAAGCCCGGATCGACGATGCCATTGGCCAGCATCTCGGTCGCCGGTCGCACCATCTCGATGTGCTCCGCCTCCATCGATTCGGTCCAGGCGAAACCGGCCAGCGCCATCTCTCCACGCAGCGTCCGCACCCGCGCGAAGCGCTGGCGATCGATCTCGCGTGTCTCCTCGAAGTAGTCGTAGACCCACCATTGGTCCCGATCGGTGTGGGGATCCTTGCCGATGGTGAGCAGGCCGCCGCCGGGACGAAGGACGCGGCGGGCCTCGGCGAGGAACCGTGCGCGGTCGCTGAAGTGGTGGAGCGCGTTGACGCAGAAGAGACGATCGATGCTGGCATCGCGCCAGGGCAAATGCTCGGCGCGGGCGCGCACGAGGTGCGCCGTCGGCGCTGCGCGGTGCGCGCGTTCCAGCATCGGCGCGGACGGGTCGATGCCGGCGAGGAATCCGCCCTCGGCTGAAGCCTGGCCGTGAGATGGCGCGGCGTCGGGACGGTGCTCGCCGGGCGAAGGCTTCAGCCCCTCCGCGGATACGGCAAGCCAGTGTCCAGTCCCGCAGCCGACTTCGAGCACCGCGGCCGGCTGCGTCCCGAGAAAATGGACCAACGTCTCACGGACGCCCTGATAGGAATGATGGCTGTAGCGCGTGTCGAACCGATCGGCAATCCGATCGTAGTCGGTGACGCGGCGCTGGCTGCTCATTGCGCCGGGAGGGCGGGTAGATCAAGCACCTCGCGAGCGGCCGGCGCGTCCTCGCTGCGGACGAGGATCTGGTAGCCCACACCGGCCCACGCCAGGTGCGGTCGCATGCCGCCGCCGGAGTCGGCCTGGACCATCGCATCGATACCGGCGGCATCGAGCGCACTCACCGCGAGCTCGGCTTCCTGGCTGTTGCCGAATGCATGAATGACGACGAGCGCCGGGTCGGTCATGGCTTCATTCTACGCCCGGCCCCAGACTAGGCCGCTGGGCCGCTACACGCCGATGACGTCGACCAGCTCTTTCACCGCGGCGGCTGACTTCTCGAACGCGGCGTCTTCTTCTGGCGTCAGCTTGATCTCGATGATCTGCTCGAGCCCGCGCGCCCCCAGCTTGCACGGCACCCCGACAAACAGATTCTGCGTGCCGTATTCTCCCTGCAGGTACACGGAACACGGCATGATCTTCTTCTTGTCGAGCAGGATCGCCTCGACCATCTCGACCACCGACGCGCCGGGCGCGTACCAGGCGCTGGTGCCCACCAGCTCGGTGATCTCGAGGCCTCCGCGCGCCGTCCGCGCCGCGATCCGATCGATCGTCGCCTTGTCCATGAGGTCGGTAATCGGTATGCCTGCCACCGTCGAATAGCGCGGCAGCGGCACCATCGTGTCGCCGTGGCCGCCGAGCACGAAGGCGTGGATGTTCTCCACCGACACGTTGAGCTCCCTGGCGATGAACGACCGCATGCGCGAAGAGTCGAGCACCCCGGCCATGCCGATGACGCGCTCGCGCGGGAACTTCGACAGCTTCAGCACCGCCTGCGCCATCGCGTCGAGCGGATTTGACACCGGGATGATGACGCAGTTGGGCGAGTACTTCACCACCTGCTCGGTCACCTGCTGCATGATCTTGTAGTTCACGTTCAGCAGGTCGTCGCGGCTCATGCCCGGCTTGCGCGGCACGCCCGAGGTCACGACCACGATGTCGGAATCGGCACTATCGGCGTAATCGCCCGATCCCATGACCCGTGCGTCGGACCCGTACACCGGACACGCTTCGAGAATGTCGAGCGCGACGCCCGCCGCCTTCTTGTCGGCGATGTCGATGACGACGACGTCGGCCAGCTGTTTGTCCGCGACGCCGCGCGCCACCGTGGCACCGACGTTTCCTGCTCCACCAACCACTGTGACTTTTCGATTCATCGAAACTCCCCTCGCTCGGCTCGAGCCTTCGCGCAACGCACTGCCGAGTGGCCGCTCGGCTGACAGCCTCGCGCTCGTGAGGTCGGCTCGGCGCTACATGTTGTTGATAATGGCGTCGGCGAACTCCGACGTCTTCAGTTCCGTCGCGCCGTCCATCAGGCGCGCAAAGTCGTAGGTCACGCGTTTGGCCGCGATCGCCCCCTCCATCCCCTTGACGATGAGAGCGCCCGCTTCGGTCCACCCGAGGTGACGCAGCATCATTTCGCCGGAGAGGATCACCGAGCCCGGGTTGACCTTGTCCTGGTCGGCATACTTCGGCGCGGTGCCATGCGTGGCCTCGAACACCGCGTGACCAGTGACGTAGTTGATGTTGCCGCCTGGAGCAATGCCGATGCCGCCGACCTGCGCGGCGAGCGCGTCGGACAGGTAGTCGCCGTTCAGGTTCGGCGTGGCAATGACATCGAACTCGTCCGGTCTCGTGAGCACCTGCTGAAGCGTGATGTCGGCGATGGCGTCCTTGATGACCAGGCCGGCGCCCGCCTTCCCCGCGGGAATCCGGCACCACGGTCCACCGTCAATCTCCTCAGCGCCGAAGAAGTCCTTCGCCACCTGGTATCCCCAGTCGCGGAAGGCGCCTTCGGTGTATTTCATGATGTTGCCCTTGTGCACGAGCGTCACGCTCTTACGGGCGTTCTTGATTGCGTACTCGATCGCGCTGTGCACCAGCCGTTCGGTACCCAGCCGGCTGATCGCTTTCAGACCGAGGCCGACTTCGATGCCGAGATCGCGGCTCGGCGCGCCGATCGATTCGAGCTGCGCCTGCCAGGTTCGCACCGCCGTCTCCGAACCGAAGCGGATCTTTCGGTATTCCTCCGGAAACTCCTTGGCGAGAAACTCGAGCATCTTGGCCGCTTCTTGCGAGCCGGCTACGTATTCGATGCCGGCGTAGATGTCCTCGGTGTTCTCCCGAAAGATGACCATGTCGACCTTCCCGGGCTGCTTCACCGGCGACGGGACACCCTTGTACCACCGGACCGGCCGGAGGCAGACGTAAAGGTCGAGGAGTTGCCGCAGGGCGACGTTCAGCGACCGGATGCCGCCCCCGACCGGCGTGGTCAACGGCCCCTTGATGCCGACGTAGTACTCGCGGAACGCTTCGACCGTGTCGTCGGGCAGCCAGCTGTTGAACTGTCTGAAGCTCTTCTCGCCGGCGTAGACCTCCATCCACGCAATTTTCTTCTTGCCGCCGTACGCCTTCTCCACTGCGGCATCGAAGACACGAACGCTGGCGCGCCAGATGTCCGGGCCGGTGCCGTCTCCTTCGATGAACGGAATGATCGGATTGTCTGGAACCTTGAGCTGCGCGTTCCTGCGCGAAATCGATGTGCCGGTCGTCGGCGGCTCGAGCGTCGTGAAGTTCGCCATATGTTTTTAGGTCAGGTCACCTGCCGTTCCAAGAAGATTTCCGCCAGTGCTGTGGAAAACTCTGTGGAAAAGCAATCCGTTTACGTCGTTGTGATAAGGAGTTTCGAATGATCTAGCGGTTTGCACCACGGCAGGGCGAGTCGACAGCCACCACCGGCGCGTCCACCAAAACCCACGGATTATACTTACAGGACGGCGGGAGAGTCGAACCGATGCACACCTCCATTCGCGACGGAGTCCTTCTCGTGTCGCTCTGCGTGTGCGGAACGGTCGCGATCAGTGCGCGAACATCCCACGATCATCAGCGTCCGCCGGAAAGCGGCGCCCGTCAGAATCGGCAGGTGGCCAGGATCAGGAACGCGGCGCCGCCCAGCGCCGCCTCGATTGCCGCCGGACAGGAGCTGTATCAGAAACAATGCGCCGGCTGCCATGGCGACACTGGCCAAGGCGACGGCGCACTGGGTGAAGAGCTCAACCCGAAACCATCGAACCTCACCGACGCCGAGTGGAAGCACGGCTCGACCGACGGCGAGATCTACACTGTCATTCGCGAAGGCGTGAAGTCCACCGGCATGAAGGGCTACAGCCGCAAGATGACGACGCACCAGGTCTGGGACGTCGTGAACTACCTCCGCAGCATCGGACCGACGTGAAAATCGTTGTCGCCGACGACCTGCCGGGCTCCGCGCTCGCTCTGCTTCGGGCCGATAGCCGCTGGATCGTCGATGCACGCTCGGGACGCACCCCCGATGCGCTCGCGACGGACATGGCCGACGCTGACGCCCTGCTGGTCCGCAGCGCCACCAGAGTGACGGCCGCCCTCATGGACGCAGCTCCCGGGCTTCGCATCATCGCGCGGGCCGGAACCGGCGTCGACAATGTCGATGTCGCGGCCGCCAGCGGCCGCGGCATCCTGGTGGTCAACGCTCCCGGTGCCAACAGCATCTCGGTCGCCGAACACGCCTGCGCGCTGATGCTGGCGCTGTCGCGAATGATTCCGGCCGCTGACACCGCGATGAAGGCCGGCAAGTGGGAGAAGAAACGGTTTCTCGGCACTGAAATGCGCGGCAAGACGCTCGGGGTCGCCGGTCTCGGCCGCATCGGTCAGGAGGTGACCCGGCGCGCGCGCGCGTTCGGCATGCGGATCGTCGCGCACGATCCGTACATTTCCAGAGAGGTTGCCGCCGGGCTGGGTGTCGAACTGATGAGTCTCGATGACGTGTGCGCGAGCGCCGACTATCTGACGTTGCACCTGCCATCGACTCCCGAAACCCGTCACCTGTTCAACGAGGCACGGCTGTCGCGCTGCAAGCCCGGAATTCGACTGATCAACACGGCTCGCGGCGACCTGATCGACGAGGCAGCGCTGCGCCAAGCGATCGAAAGCGGTGTGGTTGGCGGCGCCGGCCTGGACGTGTTCGAAACGGAGCCGCCCGCTGATTGGGTGTTGGCCCAACTACCACAGGTCATCGCCACGCCGCACATCGCCGCGTCCACGGAAGAAGCGCAGGAGCTCGTCGGCATCGAGACCGCGGCCACTGTGCGTGACTTCCTGCGCGACGGGATGGTGAGGAACGCCGTCAACTTCCCTGCCATTCAACCCGACGAACTCCAACGGCTGCAGCCGTGGATCCGCCTCTCCGATCAGCTCGGCACCCTCGCCTCGCAAATGGGGACGGCGCGAATCGAGGCGCTCGGCGTCCGCTATTACGGAGCGCTGGCTGAAAACCGGGGCGTCGACGTCCTGGCCGCCAGCGCGGCCGCCGGCGTCCTCCGGCCGATTCTTTCCAGCGGCGTCTCCATCGTCAACGCCCGGGCCGTCGCACGGGCCCGCGGCATCGACATCGTCGAATCGCGCAGCTCGAGATCGCGGCATTTCACGAGCCTGGTGTCGATCAAACTCACCACCGATGCCGGCGACCGCTGGGTGGAGGGCACCGTCTTCGAACCCAACAGCCCGCGGCTGGTCTCGGTACGGGGAGTCGAGGTCGAGGCGCCGCTCGGCGGGACCATGATCATCATCGCCAACGAAGATCAGCCGGGCGTGATCGGTGAAGTCGGAACGATCCTCGGCCGGCACACGGTGAACATCGCCAACTTCGCGCTCGGCCGCGGCGAAGGCGGCGCGATCGGCGTGGTCAACGTCGACGAGGAGCCGGCGGCGCCGGGCAGGCTGGAGCGCGCGATCGAAGAACTGCGCCAGGTGGCGACGATTCGCGAAGCGTGGATCGTTCGGCTCGCCTGACCAGGCTCCAGCGCCGGGCCTTCGGGCCGGCAGGTCAGCGGAGCGTTTACCGTACCGCGACCATCAGCGCGCCAGGATGGATCCGCGCCTTGAGACTGGTACCGCCTTCCACCGGCTCGCCGTCGATGTGATAGAGCATCGGCTGCTCGGACTCGATCAGCGCCGCGCGAACCCGGCGGATCGAGCATCCCTGGATGCGGCCAACGGTTCCGTTGAACAGCCGCGGCAGCTGGCAGATCGTCCCGAACCGCGATCGCTCCTCCATCACGACCAGATCCAGTTCACCGTCGTCCAGCCGCGCTCCCGGTGCGATACGAGCGTTGTTGCCGAACTGCGCGGAGTTGGCGATCGTCACGAGAATCGCGCGGTGCTCGGTTCTGACGTCGCCGATGGTGACCCGGTAACGCTGCGGCACGTAGCTCCTGAGCGCCCGAGCGGTGATTCCCGCATAGCCGACGAATCCGCGTCGCGTCGCCGCGGCGAAGCGCGACGCAATGTGCGCGTCGAAGCCGATGCCGGCCATGTTGGCGAACAGCCGGCCGTCGATTTCACCGATGTCTATCGCCCGCGGCACGGCCTGCAGGGCCTCGGCGATGGCGCGTTCGGCGCGAGGATGGACCCCCAACTCGCGGGCGAGGCCATTGCCCGATCCGCCGGGCACGATTCCCAGCGGCACTTCGTCGAACGCCAGCGCCGAGGCTATTTCGTTGATCGTGCCGTCGCCACCCCAGGCCAGCACCAGCCGCGCGCCTCGCCGTACTGCTGATTTGGCCAGTTCGCGCGCGTGGCCGACGGCTTCGGTCAAGAGCACTTCGACCGGATCGCCATGCGTATCGACGACCGCCAGCGCGAGCTGGGCACGCGCGCGCGCCACGCGCGGGCTGGCGCCGCCGGAAATCGGATTGATGATGATCGCAGTGGACACGGACGGGGACTTCGAAGTGCGAAACTAGAAGTCAGGAGTCAGGAGTCAGAAGAAGTCAGAAGTCAGAAGTCAGAAGTCAGAAGTCAGAAGTCAGAAATTAGAAGTCAGAAATTAGAAATTAGAAATTCGAAAACATTTTCCAACCTAGACTGCGTGCTTCTGACTTCCGGCGGCTCAGCGTAAGGCGAGCCGCCGGATGCTGTTGTTTATCACGTCGGTGAGCTCGACGACGTCGGCGGAGATTTTCTCGACGCGATAACGGGGCGTCACCGTGTCGCCTTCCTTGACCATGAACAGCTGCCCCTCGCCGGAGATGAATGCGATCCGCACCGGACCGTCGGCACCTTCGTCTTCGGCGATGCCCGAGAGCGTGAGCGGCGGCAACGGAGCCGGGGTCGCGACGAATGCCGCGATCGCCGCGCGCGGCGGTTCGGGCGCGTGCGTCACCGGACGGGCCGCGGCCGCGCGAAACGTGAAGAGGTTGCGTCCAGGTGCGTTGGGGGCCGTGGTTGGCGCGAGACGCTCGTGAAGACGCTCGATCTCGGTCGCGAGTTCGGCGCCGCGCTTTTCAATCGCGCTCTGCGGGACGACGGTGACAGGAGCAATCGCGTGATTCGACGTCGCCGCGCCTGCAAGCCACGCCACCAGCGCCGCGCCAACGACCGCGATCGTCGTCGTCCGCTTGAGATTCATACTGACTCCGCCGATGGTAGCACGCGCACTTTAGCGTTGTGTTATTATTCGTCGTGCACCCTGCATCGACTGGATCAAGAGTCGATTCGGTTCCTCCGCTGACAGTCGTCGCCATCATCCCCGCCCGCTACGCTTCGACGCGGCTTCCCGGCAAAGCTCTCGCCGACCTCGACGGCCGGCCGATGATCGAGCACGTCTATCGCCGTGTCGCCGCCGCCAGCGGACTGTCCGAGGTGATCGTGGCGACCGACGATTTGCGAATCGCGACGCGCGTGCACGACTTTGGCGGCAAGGTCCGCCTCACCAAGGCCACGCACAAGACCGGAACCGATCGCCTGGCGGAAGTAGTGGCATCGATGGACTGCGACGTGGTCGTCAACGTGCAGGGCGACGAACCGCTGATCGATCCGCGCGCCATCGATGAGTTGATCGCGCCGTTTGCGTTGAATCCTGCGGTCCAGATGACGACGCTGTTCCGGCGCATTCACAATCCGGCCGAGCTCAACAACCCGAACATCACGAAGGTCGTGGTCGATCGCGGCGGGTTCGCGCTCTATTTTTCCCGTGCACCCATCCCGTTCGTCCGCGATCCCCGCGGCGGCTGGCCGCCTCTCTATCGACATATCGGCCTCTATGCCTACCGCCGCAGCACGCTGCTCGTCCTGGCCTCGCTCGACCCGACGCCGCTGGAACGGGCCGAATCGCTCGAGCAGCTGCGCGCGCTGGAGCACGGCATTCGCATCACGGCGGTGGAAACACTCTACGAATCGTTCGGCGTCGACACGCCGGAGGACCTGGAACAGGTGCGTCGACTGCTGACGGCGCCGACTTCGAGCTGACACCCATGACAAAACCGGACGGGCGGACGACCAAATACATCTTCATCACTGGCGGCGTGGTCTCTTCGCTCGGCAAGGGGTTGGCCGCCGCGAGCATCGGCTGTCTGCTCGAGGGCCACGGCTACCGGGTCACGATGCAGAAGTTCGATCCGTACATCAACGTCGACCCCGGCACGATGAGCCCGTATCAGCACGGCGAGGTGTTCGTCACCGATGACGGCGGCGAGACCGATCTGGACCTGGGCCACTACGAGCGCTTCACCAACACGGTCACGACCCGGGATTCCAACTGGACGACCGGCAAGATTTATTCGACCGTGATCTCGAAAGAGCGCCGCGGCGAGTACCTCGGGCGCACGGTGCAGGTCATTCCCCACATCACCAACGAGATCAAGGACGCGATTCACGCGGTCTCGAACAACGTCGATGTCGTGCTGGTCGAGATCGGCGGCACCGTCGGCGACATCGAGAGCCTGCCGTTTCTCGAGGCGATCCGTCAGTTTCGACAGGACGTGGGACGCGACAACTCCCTGTATGTCCACCTCACGCTGGTGCCGTTCATCGGCGCCGCTGGCGAGCTCAAGACCAAGCCGACGCAGCACAGCGTTCGCGACCTGAGGTCGATCGGCATCCAGCCAGACATCCTGCTGTGCCGCACCGATCGCTTTCTCGATCAGGATATCAAGCGCAAAATCGCGCTGTTCTGCGACGTCGCCGAAGAAGCCGTCATCACGGCCAAGGACGTCTCCACGATCTACGAGGTCCCGTCCGTGCTGGCGGCCGAAGGACTCGACACCATCGTTCTGAGGTACTTGCATTTGCCGCCGACGGCTCGACAGATGCAGGCGTGGGACGACCTGGTGAGCCGCATCAAGAATCCGGCCGACGAACTCACCATTCATGTCGTCGGCAAGTATGTCGGTTACGAGGATTCGTACAAGAGCCTGAACGAAGCGCTCTACCACGGCGGGTTTCCGCACCGGTTGAAGGTCAATATCAAGTGGATCGAGGCCGAGGCGCTCGAAGAGACTGACGGTCCGGCGCTGCTCGACGGCGCGGACGGCATCCTGGTCCCTGGCGGGTTCGGCAATCGGGGCACGCGCGGCATGATGATGGCCGCCAAGGTTGCGCGCGAGCGCGGCATTCCTTACTTTGGCATCTGCTACGGTTTTCAGTGGGCCACGGTCGAATACGCGCGCAACGTCGCCGGGCTGACAGACGCCGATTCCACGGAATGCAATCCCGACACCTCCGCGAAGGTGATCTACAAGCTGCGCGATCTCCTCGGCGTCGACGACCTGGGCGGGACGATGCGTCTTGGCAGCTATGCCTGCGAGCTCGCCCCGGGATCGCTCGCCCAGAAGGTGTACGGCACGAACCTGATTCACGAACGGCATCGCCACCGCTACGAGTTCAATTGCCTGTATGAGCGCACGCTCAGCGAGCGTGGTTTGAAGATTTCCGGTCGCTCGCCAGACGGCAAGTTCGTTGAAATCGCAGAGCTGCCCGGCCATCCCTGGTATCTCGCCGTCCAATTCCATCCGGAGTTCAAATCGAAGCCGACGCGGCCGCATCCGCTGTTCGCGGCGTTCGTGATCGCGTCGTACCAGCACAAGACGACACACGCGACGCGCGGTGCCGCCGTCTCGGTGGCATAAGACGATCGCGGTACCCAGGGCCAAGGACGGCACGGACGGGCGCGTCTGCGCTCCGACGCTTCCTGGCTGTCCCACCCATCCCGCCCATCCTGCCCATCCGGTCCATCCCGCCCATCCTGCCCATCCTGCCCATCCCGCCCATCCCGCCCTCTATAATGTTGCCCGTGACCCGATTGACGCTGGGCGACATCACCATTGGCGGTGGCAGCCCTTTCGTACTCATCGCCGGGCCCTGCGTGATCGAAAGCGAGGGGCACGCGCTTGAACTGGCCGGCCGACTCACCGACATTGCGCGGCGAACCCGGGTGCCGTTCATTTTCAAGGCGTCATACGATAAAGCCAATCGCACCTCCGGCCGATCGTTCCGCGGGCCGGGCCTGGACAGTGGACTGCGCGTGCTCGCCGCAATCAAGGCGCGCCACCATGTGCCGATTCTCACCGACGTGCACGAACCCGACCACGCGGCCGCGGCAGCCGAGGTCGCCGACATCCTGCAGATTCCAGCGTTCCTGTGCCGGCAGACCGACCTTCTCGTCGCCGCGGCGAAGACCGGACGCATCGTCAACATCAAGAAGGGACAGTTTCTGGCGCCCGAGGACATCAAACATGCGGCGGCCAAGGTGATCGACGCGGGAAACCCGCAGGTCATCGTGACCGAACGGGGCACCACGTTCGGCTACCACAACCTCGTCGTCGACGTGCGCGCGTTTCCCATGATTCGTGCGCTGGGGCTGCCGGTGGTGTTCGACGTCACGCACAGCCTGCAGCTGCCGGGCGGCGGTCACGGCGTCACTGCCGGCCAGGCGGCCTATATCGTGCCGCTCGCCTCGGCCGGGGTTGCCGCCGGGGTCGACGGCGTCTTCCTCGAAGTGCATGAAGAGCCGTCGCACGCTAAAAGCGACGCGCAGAATGCGCTGCAACTCGACGAGCTCGAACCGCTGCTCCAACGGCTGATCGCGATCGACGCGATCGCCAAGCAGGCAGAGGCGCGCCTCGATGGCTGACCGCTCCCTGGCGCGCAAGGTGCTCGAAACCGAAGCCGCCGCCATCCTGGCGCTCGTCGATCGTCTGGACGAGCGGTTCGATCGGGCGGTGCAGCTGCTGCGGCAGTGCAGGGGCCGCGTGATTCTGACCGGAATGGGGAAATCGGGAATCATCTGCCGCAAGATATCGGCGACCCTGACCAGCACCGGCACGGCGTCGTTCTTCCTCCATCCCGCCGAGGCCATCCACGGGGATCTCGGCGTCATTCAGTCCGACGACGTCGTCGTTGCACTGTCGTACAGCGGTGAGACCGGAGAGCTGCTGCACCTGCTCGAAACGATCCGCCGGCTCGGCGCGACGTTGATCGCGATCACCGGCGATCCGAAATCGACGCTGGCGCAGGCGGCCGATATCTCGCTCGATTGCAGTGTCACGGAAGAAGCGTGCCCGATGAACCTGGTCCCGACCGCGAGTACCACGGCGGCGCTCGCGATCGGCGACGCGCTGGCGATGACGCTGCTGGTCGAGAAGGGGTTCCGGCAGGAGGATTTTGCCAACCTGCACCCCGGAGGCAAACTCGGCAAGCGACTGATGCGGGTCGAAGCCTTGATGCATTCGGGCACGGACTGTCCGATCGTGCGCACGGACGCGCGCATGCGCGACGTGATCTACGAAATGTCGAGTAAGCAGCTCGGCATGACGTGCGTGATCGACCGCGACGACGAGACGCTGCTCGGCATCATCACCGACGGCGACCTGAGGCGGCGCATGGAGCGCGGCGGCGAGATCCTCGACCTCACCGCCGGCGATGTGATGTCGCACCAGCCGGTGTCGGTGGGGCGCGCGACCCTCGCCGCCGAGGCGCTGAACATCATGGAACAGCGCAAGATCACGTCGATCGTGATCGCCGAGAACGGCCAACCCGTGCGCGTCGCGGGAGTGCTCCACCTGCACGACTTGTGGCGAATCGACCTGTTTTAGACGCATGCAGCATTGCGGCCTTGGAACCTCAACCTTGAACCCCGAACCGCGAAGCCTGAGCGCGCCGTGATCGACGAGAGGGCGCTACGGATTCGGCTGATCCTGTTCGACGTCGACGGCGTCCTCACCGACGGCACGCTGCTGTTGCACGCCGACGGCACCGAGAGCAAAGTGTTCGACATCAAGGATGGCACCGGCATCGTGTGGGCACAGCGGCTCGGGCTCACGGTCGGGTTCCTGTCGGCACGTTCGTCGGCCGCCACGTCACAACGCGCGGCCCAACTGGGCATCACCCTCGTGCACCAGGGCGTCTCGAGCAAGCTCGAAACTTACCAGCAGATCGCCGACAGCCTGATGCTTGACGAGGACGAAATCGCCTATATGGGAGACGACGTCCTCGACCTCCCGGTGCTGGCGCGCGTGGGACTGGCCTCGGCTCCGGCCGACGCATCGGCCGACGTGCGCGGCCGGGTGCACTGGGTGGCGCAAGCCAAAGGCGGCGCCGGCGCGGCGCGCGAGCTGATCGAGCTGATCCTTCGCGCACAAGGACGGTGGGAATCGGTGCTGGCGACCTATCTGACACCGCAGGATCAAACGCCATGAGCTCCTACGCCCTTTTGCTCACCGCATTGGTGGCCCTTCTGGCCGGCCTCACCGTTGGCAAAGCGTGGGAACGCTACAAGCTCCGCGACGGTCGCTGGATTGACCGGCGCCGCGCGCGCGAGTCGCCGCACTACATCCTGGGGTTGAACTTCCTCGTCGCGAACCAGATCGATCTCGCCATCGAAGAGCTCAGCAAGGCGGCCAGCCTCGACGGCGACGCACTCGAAGTGCACATGATTCTCGGCAATCTGTACCGGGAAAAAGGGCAGGTCGGCAAAGCGATCACCCTGCACCAGAACCTGCTGCAGCGGCCGAATCTGAGCAAGCTCGAGCACGCCTACGTCGTGCTCTGCCTCGGCCTCGACTACAAGCGCGGCGGCTTCGTCGACCGCGCCCTCGAGGCGTTCAACGAAGTGCTTCGGCTCGATCCCAAGAACGAGTACGCCCTCCTCAATCTGCAGAAGCTGCACGAAGAGCAGCATCAATGGACCGAGGCGTACGACACGCGGCGCCGGCTGTCCAAGCTGGCCGACATCGATGCGCGTCCGCAGAGCCAGGCCATCCTGGCGTTCCTCGAAAACGAGATCGGGCTCGAGGCAATCCGGCGTCAGGAGTACGCGGACGCCATCCGCCGGTTCGAGGCGGCGATCGATCTCGACGCCCGCGCGGTGCCGGCCTACTTGAACCTCGGCGACGTCCGCGTGACGCAGGGGAACGAGCGCGAAGCGGCGGCCGTCTGGGAGCGGCTCGTCGAAGTCGCGCCCGATCGTGCCTATCTCGCGTTCGATCGGCTCGAGGCGCTGGCGATTCGAACCGGCAACCCCGACCGCTTTCCGCGACTGTGCCGGCGATTGATCGACGAGAATCCTCAGGACTGGCGGGCCCGCCTTGCGCTGTCGCGCCACCTCGCCGCCAGCGGTCAGCCGCGCGAGGCGCTCGATCTGCTGTTCGCGGCGCTCGTGCAAAACCCGCACGCGCTCGGCATTCATCAGGCGATCTGGCGCGCGCTCGGGCAGCTGCATCACCCGGCCGCGCTGGTTGACCGCTACGGCGAGCTGACGCAGCACGCCGTCTTCTACCTCGATCCTCACGTGTGCGTGAGGTGCCGCTACCGCAGCACGGAGCTGCTCTGGCAATGTCCGCACTGTCACGACTGGAACACGTTCGTCGAGGAGCGCATCGCGCCCGCGCAGGATCCGACGGAGGTGGAAGCTTGAGGATTTGAGGATTTGAGGAACTGAGGAACTGAGGATCTTTAAATCTTCAGGTTGTTCAGCTCCATCATCACTCTCTCAATCTGCCGGTCAGTCTCTTCGAACGTCCCATCGGTCGCGATCACGAAGTCGGCGCGGGCGGTCTTTCGCTCCGTCGGCCACTGCGCCGCCAGCCGTAGGCGTGCGGCGTCATCGCTCAGGCCGCGGGCACGTAGGCGCGCCAGCTGCACCTCGGGTGCACAGGCGGTGACGATGACGCGATTGAACTGGCCTTCGCCCCCGGTCTCGAACAACAACGGAATATCGACGATCGCGAAGGCGCCGTCGCCGACCCGCTCGAAACCGCGAAGCCCCGCGGTGATCGCGCGCTGCACGGCGGGATGCACAATCTCCTCGAGGTCGCGGCGGGCCCCCGGGTCGGCGAAGACGATGGGACCGAGCTTGCTGCGATCGACGGATCCGTCCGGCGCAAGCACGTCGGCGCCGAAACGGGCGGCAATCGCCATCGCCGCCTCGGTAGCGGACGCGGTCACGCCGTGCGAGAGTTCGTCCGCATCGAGACACGGCACCCCAAGCCGACGGAAGCGCGCGAGCACATAGCTCTTGCCCGTCGCGATGCCTCCGGTCAGTGCGACTTTCAACACAGGCAGGCCAGACCGCAGCGGCGAGACGGGCTGGATCGGCGAGACCGGCTGGATCGGGTTGACCCGGCCCGCCTGCCTGTTCCGCTCACTATGGCCGTCCCGCGCGACGCTGCGCGGCAATGAGCGTATTCCGCAACAGCATCGCGATGGTCAGGGGCCCGACGCCGCCAGGTACCGGCGACAGCGCGCCCGCGACCTCGGCGACGTCAGGGTGTACATCGCCGACAACGATCGACCCACGGCGTGCAAATGCGTCGCGGCGTTTGGAGCCCCGAGCAAACAGTTGCTCGACCAGCGCGCGATCCGAAACCTGAGTGATGCCGACGTCGACGACCGCGGCGCCGGGCTTGACGAAAGCCGGCGTCACGAAGCCGGGGCGTCCGATCGCCGCCACCAGGATGTCAGCCTCGGACGCCACCGCCGCCAGATCCCGGGTTCGGGAGTGACACACGGTGACCGTCGCGTGGCGGTGCAGCAACAGCAGCGCCAGCGGTTTGCCGACGATGTCGCTGCGTCCGATGACGACGGCCCGAGCCCCGGCGATCCCGACGTTCGACCGTTCGAGCAACTCGATCACGCCGGCCGGCGTGCACGAGACCAGGGCGGCGCGGTTCTGGACCAGATAGCCGACGTTGACGGGATGCAATCCGTCCACGTCCTTGTCCGGCCGAATGGCGTCAAAGACGCGGCGGTCGGCACCATCGCCCATGGCGGAAGGCAGCGGCGACTGCACCAGAACGCCGTCGTGCTCCTCGCTCAGATTGAACCGTTCGACCACCGCCAAGAGCTCGGACAGCGTCGCGGTCGCCGGCATGTGCTCCAGATCGGTGCGCAAGCCGGCTTCGGCGCCGGACTTGAGCTTGTTGCGCACATAGATGGCCGAGGCGGGATCGTCGCCGACGAGAACGATTCCGAGGCCCGGACAACGGCCGGCGCATGACGTGAATGCCGCGACCCGCGGAGCAACCTCAGCCCGGAGGGCGCTGGCGACGGCGGCGCCGTCCAGCACTCTTGCAGGCATCAGCTTGCGTTCTCCGCGGCGTCGGCGTCGAGCTTCCTGAGCGACTCGGGTCGTCCGAGCACCACCAGCTTGTCGCCGGCCCGGATCGCAGTGTCTGGTTCCGGATTGAACTCCATCCGGCTGTCCTCACGCTGGATCCCGACCACGATCACGCCGTAACGCTGACGCAAACCTGCCTCGACGATTGATCGGTTCGCCAACGGGGACCGTGCGGCAATGGTAATCTGCTCCATCGCCAGCTCGAGGTTGTCGGCGCTCGTCGCCAGCTCCATGAAATCGACCACCGCCGGCCGGAGTGCGGTCTGTGCCATCTGCACCGCGCCGATCTGATACGGCGAGATCACGCGGTTGGCACCGGCGCGCCGCAGCTTCAACGTCGCGTCCTCGGTCCCGGCACGGCCCACGATGAAGAGATCGGGTCGCAGGACGCGTGCGCTCAGCACGGCGTAGACGTTCTCCGCGTCCGTGCCAACGGCAGCGATCAGGCCGCGCGCGCGGTCGATACCGACCCGCCTCAGCACCTCCTCGCGGCTGGCATCGGCTTCAACCGCGAGCGCACCATCCGCGATCGCGACCTCGACCCGTTCCGCGCTGTGTTCGATGACCACGTAGGGAATCCGTTGCCGGCGAAACTGCTGAGCCACAATGCTGCCGATGCGGCCGTATCCGCAGACGATGAAGTGATCCGTGATCGTGTCCAGCATACGTTGATGGCGGCGCCGCAGGAGACGCTTGGGTAACCCGCCCTCGACCACCACCGTGGCAAACAGCGTGAACGCGTAGAGTGCCGCACCGACGCCACTCAGCAACAGGACAACGGTGAACAGCTGCCCGGCGCGCGACAGCGCATGGACTTCCTGATAGCCCACCGTCGTCACGGTGATGATCGTCATGTAGAACGCGTCCCACGCGCTCCACCCCTCGATTGCCATGTAGCCGACGGTGCCGCCAGCGATGATGAACACAAGAAGGGCGACAGCGAACGCCGGACCTTGCGCCCGGAACCCGCGGTCGCCCTTGAAGAGCGTCACGGCAGCGGCTTCAGCGACCGGCTTCTGCGGGATGCGACTGCAATCGGCTGTGCTTCATGCCGTATCCGAAATAGAACACCAGGCCAATCACCAGCCAGACGCCGAGCCGCAGCCAGTTGGTCCAGCCGAGGCCGTAAATCATCGCTCCGCAGACCAGGATGCCGAGCACCGCGACCAGCGGCAACGCCGGCACGATGAAGGCGCGCGGAATCTCCGGCCGCCGCACCCGCATGATCCAGACGCCGGCGCACACGAGCATGAACGCGAACAGCGTGCCGATGCTGGTCATCTCGCCGACGATGCTTTCCGGAAGGAAGCCGGCGAACGCGGAGGTGAACAGGAAGAACAGCATGTTCGCTTTCCACGGCGTCTTGTAGACCGGGTGCACTTCGGAAAAAATCTTCGGCACCAGACCGTCGTGGCTCATCGAGTAAAACACCCGCGACTGCCCCATCAGCATCACCAGGATGACCGACGAAAACCCGGCCAGAATCGCGACGGTGACGAACTTCGACAGCCATTCGTAACCGATCATGTACTTGGAGATCGCGAAGGTGACCGAGGCTTCCTTGCCGGCGGTGCGGAAATCCTCGACCGTTGCGACGCCGCTCAGGACGTGCGAGAACAGCACGTACAGGATGGTGCACACCACGAGCGAGCCGAGAATGCCGATCGGCATGTCGCGTTTCGGGTTCTTGGCTTCCTGCGCGGCGGTGGACACGGCGTCGAACCCGATGAAGGCGAAGAACACGACGCCGGCCGCGCCGAGGATGCCCATCACGCCGCCGTAGGGGTGCGTGATCCCTTCCGACGTCGTGTAGGTGGTTGCCGCCGGAATGTATGGGGTGTGGTTGGCGGGGTTCATGAACCCCCAGCCGATCACGATCACCATCAGGACGATCGAGACCTTGGTCACCACGATGATGCTGTTGACGGTGGCCGATTCCTGCATGCCGCGAATGAGCAGCGCCGACAGGATGAGGAGAATGGTGATCGCGGGAATGTTGACAATGCCGTGCACGCCGTTGGCGCTCTCGAGCGGCGAGTGACACCACTGGTAGGGCACGTGCATGCCTACGTACTCGAGCACCTTGTTGAAGTACTCGGCCCACGCGATCGCGACCGTGGCGGCGCCCACGGCGTACTCGAGGCAGAGGTCCCAGCCGATAATCCACGCGACCAGCTCGCCCATCGTCGCGTAGGAATAGGTGTAGGCGCTGCCCGCGATTGGAATCATCGACGCGAACTCGGCGTAACACAGGCCGGCGAAGGCGCAGCCAAGGCCGGCAACAAGGAAAGCGAGGGTCACCGAAGGACCGGATCGTTCGGCGATCGCCGCGGCGGTGCGCACGAACAGGCCGGCACCGATGATCGCGCCGATGCCCAACGTGACCAGCGAGAACGGGCCCAGCGTCCGCTTGAGCGTCGCCTCACCGGTTGCCGCGACGTCGGCCATGAGGCGATCGATTGACTTCGTTCGGGACAATGCTCCAGCCACTATGTACCCTCTCAGTTCGAAGATGTCATGCCGTGAGGACCCGGGCGATTATACGCGGGGCGGTTCGGAACGCGAGAGCCGTTCGATAAAGGCCCGCATCCGCATTTCAGGATCGCGGGTCGCAAGCAGATCGCTGATGACGGCGACCGACGCCGCGCCAGCAGCCAGGACGGCGGCGGCATTCTCGAGGGTGATCCCGCCAATGGCGACCACCGGCAGTCCGGCGGCGCCGGCCCGGCGTGCCGCCTCTTTGACCATTGCCAATCCCACCGCCGGGTAGCCGGTCAGCTTGGTCGCCGTTGCGAAGACCGGCCCGATCGCGACGTAATTGACCGGTTCGACCACCGCGTGATCGAGCTGCTGTGTTGAATGCGTCGACAGGCCCACGATCGCTGCGTCGCCGACGACGGCGCGGACGGCGGCCGGCGTCAAATCGTCCTGGCCCACATGCACACCGTCAGCAGCAGCCAGCCTGGCGAGATCGGCGCGGTCGTTGATGATCACGCGCGCCTGATAGCGGCGGGCGAGCTGCACCACGGCGGATGCCAGCGCCAGAAAAGCATCGCCAGTGATGGTCTTGGCGCGGATCTGCAGGAACCGGGCGCCACCGCGGAGGTACGCGGCCGCGAGATCGAGCGGGGCCCACCCGGCACGGGTGGCGCCGGCGGTATCGAGGATCGCCAGCACGGCGTCGGGAGTCCGCCATTTCTCCACGTGGACCGCTATACCGCTTCGGCGAGACGGCCGCCCGCCGGGTTGGGACGGGCGAGGAACCGTTCCATGAACGAGGTGCTCAACTTCCCGGCAACGAACTCCGGATCGGCGAGGATGCGCAGGTGGAGCGGGATGGTCGTCTTGATCCCCTCGATGGTGGTCATCTCGAGCGTCCGCTTCATGCGCGCGATCGCCTCCTGGCGGTCACGGCCATGGACGATGAGCTTCGCGATCATCGAGTCGTAGTACGGCGAGATCGTGCAGTCGGAGTGAGCGAACGTCTCGACGCGCACGCCAGGACCGCCGGGCACGCTGAAGACGTGGATCAACCCGGGTGAGGGCACGAACGTCTCGGGATCTTCGGCGTTGATGCGGCACTCGATCGAATGGCCAGTGAAGACGACGTCGCCCTGCTTGAAGCCGACCCGCTCGCCCGCCGCGATCCGAATCTGGGCCTTGACGATGTCGATGCCGGTCACCATTTCGGTCACCGGGTGCTCGACCTGGAGGCGGGTGTTCGCCTCCATGAAGTAGAAGCGGCCTTCGGGATCCATCAGGAACTCGAAAGTGCCCGCATTGGTGTATTGCACGGCCCTGGCGGCGTCGATCACGATGCCACCCATGCGGCGGCGCATCTTCTCGCTCAGGGCCGGCGACGGGGACTCCTCGATCAGCTTCTGGTGCCGGCGCTGGATCGAACACTCGCGCTCGCCCAGGTGCACCACCTGGCCGAAATGATCGCCGAGGATCTGAAACTCGATGTGGCGCGGCGACTCGACGTATTTCTCGATGTAGACGTCGGCGACGCCGAACGCCGCCTCCGCCTCGCGCTGTGCGGTCTTGACTGCATGAGACAGCTCCGCCGGCGCGCGCACGACGCGCATGCCGCGTCCGCCGCCGCCGGCGGTGGCCTTGACGATCACCGGGTAGCCGATGTCCTTGGCGAGCTTGAGCGCTTTTTCCTCGTTCTCGATCGGGCCGTCGCTGCCGGGCAGAATCGGCACGCCGGCTTTCTTCATCACGCGGCGCGCGCGCGCCTTGTCACCCATCAGGCGGATGACCTGGGGATCGGGGCCGATGAACTTGATGTGGCAGGCCTCGCACACTTCGGCCAGGTAAGCGCTCTCCGAGAGGAAGCCGTAGCCGGGATGAATCGCATCGGCCCCGGTGATTTCGGCGGCGCTGATCACCGCCGGCACGTTGAGGTAGCTGTCGGCGCTGCGCGCCGGCCCGATGCAGACGTCCTCATCGGCAAACTTGACGTGCAGCTGGTTCTCGTCCGCTTCTGAATAGACCGCGACCGTCTTGATGCCCAGTTCGCGACACGCGTAGATGACGCGGAGGGCGACTTCGCCGCGGTTCGCGATCAGTATTTTCTTGAACATAGCTGATGGCTGACGGCTGATGGCTGATCGCAGATGGCTGATGGGCCCATCGGCCATAACCATGAGCGATTAGCCTTCAGCCATGACGTCATCGTGTCCTTATGGCGAACAGACGTTCCCCGGTACTGGACCGGCTGCCCGTTCTCCACGTAGATGTTGACGACCTCTCCGTCGTACTCGGAGTCGATCTCGTTCATCAGCTTCATCGCTTCGATGATGCACAGAACGTCGCCTTTTTTGACCGACGATCCGATATCGGCAAAGGCTGGCGAGCCCGGCTCGGACGAGCGGTAAAACGTTCCGACGATCGGCGACTTCACCACCGCCAGCTCGATTTCAGAGTCGCCAAGGTCGTCCACGGGCGGCGCGGCGGCGGTGATCACCGCCGGCGCAGACGCGACCGCGGCCGGAGCGGTCAGGGCTGGCGGGACGGGGCTGTCGTGGGGAACCACGTGCGCACCGTTGGCGTCCTTGCGGATCTTGAGCCGCAACCCTTCGTGCTCGATTTCGAATTCCGACAACTCGTGCTCGCGCACGAGGTCGAGGATCTGCCTGATTTGGTGTAGGTCCATCGCGGGGAAGTCTAGGAATTTGAGCATCTCAGGATTTTCAGGATCGAAGAACTGGGCCATCGTGGCAGCAATTCTCACATCCTCAAATCCTCAACTCCTCAAATCCTCAACTCCTCAAATCTCTATGAGCTCCCTCGTCACGTCGGTGAGCACTTCCACTCCGATGTCGGTCACCAGCACGTCGTCCTCGATCCGGACGCCGCCCCATCCAGGTAGATACGCGCCGGGCTCGATCGTGAAAACCATCCCGGCCGCCACCGCTTCATCTTCGGTATCGACGTCGGGACGCTTCCGCGAAATTCGCGGATCCTCGTGCACTTCGAGGCCAAGGCCATGCCCGGTGCCGTGCCCGAACGCTTCGGACAGCCCGCGGCGTCCGAGAACATCGCGGGCTGCTGCGTCGATCTCGAACCGCGACCGGCCCGGCGCCACCACCCCAATCGCCTGGTCGTGCGCCTCGCGAACCGCCGCGTAGACGTCGCGGACCCTCGCGGTGGCCGGACCGACCGAAACGGTTCTGGTCAGGTCGACGCAGTATGAGTCGTAGACGCCGCCGAAGTCCAGCACCACGAGGTCACCTTCGGTTATTGTTCGCTCGCTGGGACGGGCGTGAGGCAGGGCTGCGTTGGGACCGCTGGCCACAATGGTATCAAAGGCGGGGCGCGAGAAGCCGGCCTGGCGGAGGCGACCGTCTATCGCCAGGGCGATGTCGCGTTCAGTCAGACCCCGTACAACCTCAGTCGGGAGCACAGCCGCGACCCGCGATAGCCTTCGAGCCGCCTCGCGGAGCGTCTCAATTTCATAGGCATCCTTGCGAACACGCACGCGCTCGACCAGGCGTTCGGTCGCGATGAGCTCGGCGCTCTGGGGCCCGTTGGCCGCAATCGTCGCGGTCAGCCAGCGATAGCGATCGACGGTCAGGTGTGCGGCTTCGAAGCCGATGCGACGATCAGGATGTTGCGCCAGCAGCCCAGCCAGGGTGGCGTCATAGGACCCTTCAACCGTCACGACCTCGAGGCCGCGGCACTCGTGAGCAGTTCCGCGCGTCTCATTCAGGACCGTCAAGTATCGGAAATCGGTGATGAAGAACGCCCGGTCCGCGGTGAGGACCAGGATGGCCGAGCTGCCCGAGAAGTTCGTGAGATAGAGGATGTTGGGCAGCGACGTGATGACGAGCGCGTCGAGCTGGCGCGCGACGAGCTCATCCCGAACGATCCGCTGCCGACGATCAAGTGCGCGACTGGGCGCGAACGACATGGATGGCCTCGACCCAGCGTTCGAGGGCGGTAATCACCCGCTCAGCCTGATTCCCGTCGGCGCTGCGTTCCGCGGCTGCGTCCGCGACGGTCTGCTCCGATGCAACCACTGGCGCTATAAAATCGGGGGCAGCAACTGGCGCAGCCGAAGACTCGATCGCCAGTCCGGTCACCGTATCTGACGCGGCGGCCCCAGGGTCGGAATCGGTGCCGGCCTCGAACGCCGGTGCGGGTGCGTCCGCGACGACCGGCACGACGGCCGGCGCCTTGGCGGGCGGCGGAGCCAGCAGAAAGTTCTGCAGCAGCTCGTCCTGCATCTGCGCGAACGACAGTCCATCGGCTGACGCCGGGCGCGGTGGCGGCTCCACTTGCAGCGCGAGTTCGTCGACCGTGCGCTGCAGATCGGGATCGTTGTGCGCCAGCGCGAGCGCAGCGCGGTAGTAAGCCAGCGCCTCGGGCAGCACGCCCTGGCGATGATGAATTTCGGCGACGCCGCGAATGGCGGCGAGGTTCTCGGGTGCGCTCTTGAGCACGTGACCGAGCTCGGCGAGGGCGATGTCGAGATCGTTCAGCTCGATGAGTGCGCGTCCCAAGGTGACGCGCGCCGAGAGATAGCCGGGATGGAGCTCGAGTCCGGCGCGGCAGACGTCGACGGCTTCCTGAAAATGACCGGCGCGGCGGCACTCCTCCGCCAGTTGGGCGAAGGCGATCGATGCCGGGTCGCGCTGGACCCGGCGGCGAAGGTCTTCAATCCGCTGGTTGTCGGCCACAGGCGACTACGGCACCGCGACGGCGGTAGAAATCGCCCCGACTCGTCCGAGGGTGTCGGTCACGGTCAACCGCACGGTGTAGCTGCCGGTCGCCGTGTAAGTGTGCGACGCGGTCTGTCCGGTCGCGGTGGCGCCGTCGCCGAATGCCCACTGGTAGGACACGATCGAGGAGCCGTTGGCCGCTGTCGATCCGCCGCCGTCGAAGAACATGGCGTGAGCGGCCGCGTTCTGGATCGATGACGTGAAGGACACGACTGGGTTGCCGCTGCCAATCGTCAGGGTCTTCGGGATCACGACCTTCTGGTTGGCATCGTCAAGCGCGCTGAGGACAACGGTGTAAGTCGCACTCTGGGCAAACACGTGCGTGGTCTGGAACCCGCTCGCGGTCGTGCCGTCGCCAAAGTTCCAGCTGAATTGTACCAACTGGTGTCCCGCGGCGGGCTTCACGCCGTCGGCGTTGAAGAAGATCGTGTCGCCGACCACCGGCACGGTCGGCGAGTAGACCCAGTCGCCGCTTGGGGCCGGCGAAGCATCTACCGACGTCGTCTGCGTGGTCGTCGCAGTAAGACCACGATCGTTGGTGACGGTCAGGGTGATGTTATACAAGTTGCCGGGTGAACTGGATTGCGTATACGTGTGGGTGACCGACTTGCCGGAACCCGACGAGCCGTCACCGAACGTCCAGGCATAGTTGGTGATCGAGCTCGCGCCGGTGCCGGGGGTGCTCGACGAGGCGTCGAAGATCGCCGGGATGTTGAAGTTGACCGGCGTCGGGGTAATCGTGAACTGAGCGGTCGGCGAGCTGGCCGGCGGGAGGATGACTCCGGTCGGTACGAGTCGAATGATCACCTGCTCGGGATTCGAAGTGGCAAAGTTGCTCGCCGACGCCGTGGCCACGATCGAGACGCAATTGCCCGGCAGGCCCGAGCAGGTCCCGAACAGACCGTTGACCGGGCTCGGCGGTGCGGTGTAGACGGCGGTCGCCGTGCCCCCGCTGTCGGTTACAACCGAACGGGCTGACAGCGTGCCGTAGTCCTGCGGCACGCCATCGACGTACATGTCGAGGCGCAGCGCGAGGCCCGACAGCCCTTTGCCGTTCGGGCCGATCGCGGTGATCTTCAGCGACGACTGCGAGCCACCGTCCTGACTGATGCTGTCGGGAACCGCATTGACCTGCAGCGAGAGCGCGAGGCCCGACGGACCGGACAACGGCGGCTGCTCGGTGCTCTTGACGGTGCAACCCGCAGCCGCGAGAAGGGCGAGCGCGATCGCCGCCCGGCGGAAGTGTGTGAAAGGCATGGCCCTAGAGATCCCCAAAGTTGCCGAACTCGACCTGAATCTGTCCGGTCGTCTGGATGTCGTTGCCGACGCGGTCCACACCGTAGAAGGTGATCCTGGCGATCGCCGAGATGATGTTCGACCCCTGCTTCAGCTGGACCAGCGGCGACTCCTGCTTGGCGACACTGCGCACGAGCTCGAAGCCGAGCGTGAGCGTGCCACCGGCGGCAATCGTGCCCGTGATCGCGCTGTCGAACCCGAACGGCACATCGACGCCAGCGGTGTTGCGACCGTCGGCCCGGATGTACTCGACGTGGATGCGATTGATGGTGACCTCGTTGTTGGTCGTCGGCGCGAGCGCGCTGGCGCCCGAGCCGGTGTCCTTGAGCGGCGCGCGCAGCGTCACGGTTCCGAGGTCGTTGAAAATCGTCGGGCAAGGCGTCGCCGGGGCGCACGGCGCCGGCGTCGTCACATTGGTGATCACGTCCGAGAGCAACGGGTTGCCCGGCGTTCCCAGCTGCGTGGCGCCGCGGATGCCCTGCAGCAGGTCGACGACCAGGTAGACCGGTGAGCTGCCCTGGCGCACGACGTCCCCGCACGAAACGCTGGCCGCGATCACCGCGACGAGCCCAATCAATCGAGTGGCATTTCGCATGTCGTCCTCTACCGTCAGGCTTTGATGATGCGCGGCGTGATGAAGATCAGCAGTTCGGAGTTCGACTCGTCGACCCGGTCGCGCTTGAACAGCCACTTGAGCAGCGGCACATTGCCGAGGCCGGGCGTCTTGTCGCTCGAGAGCGTCGAGTTGCTCACATAAATGCCGCCGATCACGGTCGTCTGGCCGTCACTGACGAGCACCTGGGTGTTAGCCCGCTGGGTGTTGATCGGCGGGATGTTGTTGACCTGGCGGCTGAAGTCAGGCGTCGCGTTCTCCACCGAAATCAGCATGATCACGGTGTTGGCCGACGTGATCTGGGGCGTCACCTTGAGCGTCAGCGCCGCGTCCTTGAAGCTGACCGTCACCGTGTTGTTCGACACGGTCTGAATCGGAATCTGCACGCCCTGGGTCATTTCCGCCGCGACGTTGTTCTGCGTGGTCACCCGCGGCGTTGAGAGAAGCCGGCCGTTGCCCGAGCTTTCGAGCGCTGAGAGAGCAACGTCGAGATTGAACGCACCATTGACCGAACCGAGCGCGAGGCCGACGCCGCTGGTCGCGCCGTTGACGCCGAGGTTGACCGCGGTCGGTTGAACCGTCGTCGAACCGGTGGCCGGGCCCTGCACCACGCCGGTACGGCCACCGAGGCTGCCGCTGTTGGGAAACGCCAGGTTCGTGGTATTGCCGAGCGACGGATCCACGCGTCCGCCAAAGCCCCACTGGACACCGAGCGCGCGCGCGTAGGTCTTGTTGGTCTGCACGATGCGGGCTTCGATCTCGACCTGCGGCTGGGCGCGATCGATGCCGTCGATGAGCGACGTGATTTCGGGGAACTGGCTCGGCACGTCGCGAACGATCAGCGTATTGGTTCGCGGATCGACGTTCGCCTGTCCACGTTTACTCAGCACGTTCGCGGACTTGAGCAGGGCCGCAACCTCCTCACCTTTGGCATAGCTCAGCTGACGCTGGAGCGTGCCCAGCTGACTGGCGTCGTTCTGCGCGTCGAGCAGCGCTTTGCGCTCGTCCTCTTCCGACTTCAACACGGTATTGGGCGCGATGCGCACGATGGTACCGTCGACGGAATATCCGAGCTTGTTGGCGCGAAGGATGATGTCGAGCGCCTGGTCCCACGGCACGTCGCGAAGGGCGACATCCACGGTTCCCTGCACCGCCGGATCGATGACGATGTTCAGGCCGCTGATTTCGGCGAAGGTGCGAAGGACCGCGCGCAGGTCGGCACCCTGGAAGTCGAGGCTGATCGGATGACCGGTGAATTGACGCCCGCGCGATCCGGGGCTCTGCTGTTCGAGCGCCGGGCTTGGAGGCGGCGTCGCCGCTTGCGGCTGGGCCTGAACCGCCGCCAACCGCGCCGCTACCGGGTTGGCGCTCTGCGCGACTACCGTGTGGGGCGAAGCCGGGGTGCTGGATGGCGATGACGCCGCGGACGGTCCGCCGACGATGGTGTCGAGCCCGAGCGCGGCAATCGGATCCGTTGCCGGCGCCTGCTGCAGCGCGAGCATGGCGTCGGGCGCCGTCTCGCCGCGGTTGGTCCGCGTCGCCGGCGGCAGCACGTACGGCGCTGCTTTCGCAGACGGCTTGTCGAAATCGACGACAATGGTGTTGCGTTCGCTGCGCACGTGGTGCGCGACCGGCTGCGACAACGCGATGCGCACGCGCGAAGCAGGAGCGCCCAGTGACTCGACGGCCTCGACCGAGACGTGGGCGATTGGGCTCTTGACGTCGGCCGCGACAGAATTGGCGACCTCGCTTCCCGCCACGTTGCGGAAATCGAGCAGCAGCGTGAGCGGGTCCGGCCGCGACATCGTGTAGGCGACCGGTTCGGTCGCCTCGATGACGAGCGACGCGCCCTTCGAGCCGACGCGGGCGCTGATCGCTTTCAGGCGAACGGCGGCGCGGGAGTCGGGCGGGGCGGCGGCGTTCACGAGTGCGCCGGCGGTGGCGACGGAGAGAATCAGGGCCAGGCCCCGGGTTGCAGTCATTCCTTGGCGTCCTCGAGCGATCGCAGCAATTTGCGAACTTCCCGCGTCTTGATCAGTGACAGCGGATCGTTGACTTCCTGAACAATGACCAGTCCCTGCGGCGTCACGCTCTTGACCGTGCCGTCGAGAAGCTTGTCGCCCTGGTGCATGATGTAGGTCTTGTTGTCGGGCCCCGAAATCATTGCGACGAAAGCGCCGCGGCTCTGCATGACGCCGCGGACCGAGATCTCCCCGACCGCCAGGCCGGCCGCCCCGTCGCCCTTGCGCGACGTGAGTTTGCTTTCCGTGCCGGTGCCGATCAGGTTCAAAAAGGGGTCACGCCGCCCGTCGGCCCGGTAGGTGTAGGCCTCCTGGGCGGGCGGCGGCGCGGCCGCGCCAGGAGCGGCCGGCGTCGGTGCCGGTGCCGCCGTTGCAGGCTGGCCTTGCGCTGAAGGCGCGGGCGTGGCCGGCGGCTGTGCACGAACCACAGACGCCAGCCCGACCAGCAGCAGCACGAGCAGACCGTGAGCGGCGCGAGACATCAGTGGCCCCTCGCCGCGGCGGCCGCCGGCACCGGCCTCGCGCCTGGCGTCGGCTTGTCCAGCAACACGAATGTCGTCGCGATACAGGTGGCGTTAATGGTGGCGTTGGCGTCGGGCTTGTCGCGCCCCTTTACGTCCAAGCCGCTGATATTGACGATACGGGTGAATTTTCCGACGCGATCGAAGAAAATCGCGAGGTTGTGATAGGTCCCTTCGAGGTCGAGCGTGATCGGCCACTCCGCATGCAGCGTCTTGGTCACCGTCGGCGAGGGCTTGAAGCCCTTGATGGTCATATTGGACTGGGCGGCGACCGTCTGCATGCGGTTGAGCAGATCGGCGGCGTCCTTCTCTTCCGGCAGAATCGCTTTGAGGTTCGCGAGGCGCGCTTCGAGGTCGCCGACCTGCTGGCGGAATTCCGGTAGCTTCTTCGCGGTGGTCAATCCCTTGGCGATGTCCGCGCGTAGCGCAGCCAGCTGGGTGCTGCGCGACGCGATGTCCACGCGCACCGGCTCTTCGTAGTAGTAGTAGAACAGTCCGCAGCCAACCACGGCGAGCACGACAAAGGCGCCCACCTGCGCATACCACGGAAGTTTCGTGAGTGTGAGTTCCATCGGATTTCGCTACTGCGCCGTATCGGGGCGACCCCATACGACCTTTAAGTTCGCCTGTCCCATGCCGCCGCCGGAGCCTTAGCCCCCCGCCTTGGCAACCACAGGCGGCTTGGCTTCCCCGGGCTGCTGAAAGGTCGCTTTGATCGAGAACTTGATGATCTCGCTGGCCGGCGTGCCGACCATTTCCGTCTTGGTGTCGATGATCTCGATCGATCGCTTGAAATAGCCGGACGCTTCGAGGTTCGACACGAACTCCGACAATCCGGTCAACGTCGTGCACCTGCCGTCGATGACCACGTCGGTGCCGGTCGGGGTCTGTTTCAGTTCCGTCAGCCACAGCATCTGCGGCAGGGCGCGGCTGATCTGATCGAGCATGTGCACCGGTCCGGTCTGTCCCTTGCGCAACTGCTCGATCAGCACCACCCGCTGCTGCAGGCGCGCCTTCTGTTGCTCGAACTGCTGCACCTGCTGAATCACCGAATGCAGCCGCGTCGTCTCCTGCTGAGCGGCGGCGATGTCGGCGTCGATCGCACTGGAGTCGCGCGACAGTGCCCAGTAGCGCCAGCCGATGAAGAGCACGGCGAGTATGAGGATGAGGCTGCAGCCGACGGTCAGCTTCTGGCCGGCGGTGCCGAGCGTGACCGCCCTTTTCTTCGATTTGTCTCGCTCGGCGGCGAGCAGGTTGATGCGAATCATCGGTCACCGGTCTTTCGCAGCGCCAGACCTACTGCGACGGCCGCCGTGGCGCTCAGACCCTCGGGATCGGCGATTCCGAGCTTCGCGGGTTCAAAGGAGATCATCTTGAATGGGTCGAACGACTCGACGGCGGTGCTGAAGCGCTCCTGCAGCGAGGCGGTGAAGCCGTCGACCCGCGACGCGCCGCCGCTGACGACGATACGGTCGATGCGATCGGAGGACGCGGTCGCTTTGAAGAAGTCGAACGTTTTCTGGATCTCGAGCAGCACGTTCTCCGTCATCGCGTGGAGCACCGGTTGCACGTCTTCGAACGTGACGCCCTCGACCGGCTGTCCGCGCTTGATCTGCTCGGCGCTCTCGAACGGCAGATTCAACTCCTTCTGCACCGCTTCGGTGTAGGAGTTGCCGCCCATCGAGATGTCGCGTGTGAAGACCGATTGGTTTCCGGCGATGATGTTGATGTTGATGGCGCTGGCACCGGCGTTCAGCAGCACGACCACCGCTTCGGCCTCCAGCCCGTAGTTGACCTCGTAGGCGTTCTGCAGGGCGAAAGCGTCGACGTCGACGATGACCGGCAGTCGGCCCGCCTGCGAGATGACCCCGGTGTAGTCGGCGATCTTTTCCTTCTTCGCGGCGACCAGCAGCACGTCCATGGTTCCGGCCGACTCCTCGCTCGTGCCGGTGTTGAGAATCTGGTAGTCCAGGTTGACGTCCTGAATGTCGAACGGGATGTACTGCTCCGCCTCCCAGTAGATCGACTCGGCCAGTTCGGCCTCCGTCATCACCGGGAGATTGATCTTCTTGACGATGACCGCGTTGCCCGAGAGCGAGGCGGCAACTTCCTTGGTTTTGAACGACTTGTTCTCGAAGACGCGACGGATCGCCTCGGCGACCGCCGCGCCATCGATGATCGCGCCGTCGACGATGCTGTCGGGCGGCACGGACTCGATGCCGAACGCCACTACCTTGAAGCCCTTGCCCGACGGTTTCAGTTCGACGGCCTTGACGGCGCTCGAGCCGATGTCGAGACCAACGACCGCTTTCGATTTGCCGAGACCAAACACGGTTATGTCCTGACTAAGAGTGTGTGGTTGCCACTTGGCAAAGCTGGTACCAACCCCGTCCACGTAAGAGACTGTCGAATTCCGGCGTATGCGCGCGAAAAGTGCGATCGTGAAGGCGCTGGCGGCGCTTCCGCCGGTTACAATATCGTCAGCAACTTACAGATCGGGACGGACGCCGCACCAACCTCGTCGGTCAGCTTTATCGGTGCGAGGCCAGGCAGCCATCAGAGGGGTTTGCACGCTTGACAGTCCCCAGAAAGGCCGGTATGCTTTGGGTTTACCGCTGCCTGGACCTGCCCGACTGGTTGCTTGTCCGGGCGGAAATCCCCCAACATCGGTTCGTGGGTTTCGAAAGGGCTTCTCAGGGATGTCTACGTTCATGGCCAGCGCCGCTTTGGCGGCTGCCACAAGCCGCTGGCACGTTATCGATGCTGACGGACAGGTCCTTGGCCGCATCGCAACGGTTGCAGCCCGGCTGCTTCAAGGCAAGAACAAGCCTACCTATACGCCCTTCATCGACACCGGTGATCACGTCGTGATCGTGAATGCGAAGAAGGTGAAGCTCACCGGCCGCAAGGAAGATCAGAAGGTCTATCGGCAGCACAGCGGGTATGAAGGTGGCCTGCGGGAAGAACGTGCCCGCCTGGTCCGCGCGCGCAAGCCGGAAAAACTGGTGGAAGACGCGGTGCACGGCATGCTGCCCAAGACCAAGATGGGCGAGGCCATGTACCGCAAGTTGAAAGTGTACGCCGGGCCGGATCATCCGCATACGGCGCAGAAACCCTCCAAGCTCGAGGTCGCGTAAACGTGGCAGCAGCAGCGCAATATTACGGAACCGGTCGCCGCAAGACTTCAACCGCTCGCGTGTTTCTCCGACCCGGCAACGGGACACTGACGATCAACCGCCGCACCTTCGAGGCGTTCTTCCCCACGGAAGCGCTCCGCACCCAAATCAAGACCCCGCTGATCCTCACCGAAACCGCAGACAAGTTCGACATCCTGGCGACGGTCGCCGGCGGCGGCGTCTCGGGACAGGCGGGGGCGGTGCGTCTCGGCATCGCGCGTGCGCTGGTCGAGTACAACCTCGAGCTGCGCAAGGCACTGAAGGCTGAAGGACTCCTGACGCGCGACGCGCGCGCCAAGGAGCGCAAGAAATACGGGATGGCTGGAGCGCGTAAACGCTTCCAGTTCAGCAAACGCTAAAGGAGAGAAGCTTGGCCGCGATCGCGATGAAGGAACTGCTGGAGGCCGGCGTGCATTTTGGCCACCAGACGAAGCGCTGGAATCCGAAGATGAAGGAGTACATCTTCGGCGAACGAAACGGGATCTACATCCTCGACCTGGGGAAGACGGTAAAACTCTTCAACACCGCCGAGCAGTTCGTCAGCCGCCTCGCGGCCGAGGGACGCACCATCCTCTTCGTCGGCACGAAACGGCAGGCCAAGGACGTGATTGCGGAGGAAGCCCAGCGCTGCGGGATGTTCCACGTCAACGAGCGATGGCTGGGTGGTCTACTCACGAATTTCGCCACGATTCAGCGCAGTCTCGGCCGGCTCCGCGATCTGGAGGCGATGACGACCGACGGGCGGTTTGACACGCTCTCGAAGAAGGAAATCGCGCGCAATGAGAAAGAGCGCAAGAAGCTGGCGAAGAACCTCGACGGCATCCGCGGCATGACCCGGCTGCCAGACGCGGTCTTCATTGTCGACACCAAGAAGGAACAGATTGCGGTCGACGAGGCGCGCAAGCTGAAGATTCCCGTGATCGGCATCGTCGACACCAACTGCGATCCCGATCAGGTCGACTTCGTGATTCCCGGCAATGACGATGCACTGCGGGCGATTCGGCTGTTCGCGTCGCGGATCGCTGATGCCGTCGTGTCCGGCCGCGACATGAAGCAGTCGGTTGAGGCCGAAGGCTCGCGCGAAGCCGGCGACGATGCCGACGACAAGGGCCGCCGCGCCACCGCGCGCCCCGAACGACGGCGTGAACCGGCGCCGGCATCCGCTTGAGGACCAGTAGGGCTTAGGGCTAAGGGCTCAGGGCTTCCAAGGCGCCGGCTCACAGAGCCCGGCGTCTTTTTCTTCGTACGCAGAAAGAGACGGAGAAGAGAGAGTCATGGCGACGACGATCACCGCAGCAGACGTGAAGAAGCTCCGCGACCAGACCGGCGCGGGGATGATGGAGTGCAAGAACGCGCTCACCGAGGCGAATGGCGACTTCGAGGAGGCCAACACGATTCTTCGCAAGCGCGGCCTCGCCAGCGCCGCCAAAAAGGCCGGCCGTGCCGCCAACGAAGGGCTCATCGCCAACCGGGTGGCCGCGGATCATTCCTGGGGCACCCTCGCGGAGGTGAATTGTGAATCGGACTTCGTCGCCCGGACGCCCGACTTCGCCCAGTTGATGGAGGATGTGCTCACCGAGATCGAAAAGGCCGGCGACGCCGCCAACGACAGGTGGCTCAAGGATCCGCAGGGGCCGGTGATCCGGCACGTCGCGCCGGTCATCGCCAAACTGGGCGAGAACATTGGCGTGTCGCGCCTGGTGCGTTATGCCGGCGCGGGCTACGTCGGACAGTACATTCATCTGGGCGGGAAGATTGCGGTCATGGTGGAGATGGCTGGCGTCACACCGGACATCAGCGGACGCGATGAGTTCGCCGCTCTCGTAAAGGAACTCGCGATGCAGGTGGCGGCGGCCAATCCGTCGTACGCAAGCCGCGACGAAGTTCCGGCCGATCTCCTCGAGAAGGAAAAGGCCATTTACCGCGCACAAATGGAAGGCTCGGGTAAGCCAGCCAATGTGCTCGAGAAGATCATCGAGGGCAAGCTTGCGAGCTACTACAAGCAGACCGTCCTCACTGACCAGGACTCGATCCGCGACACCACAGGCAAGACGAGCGTCAGGGACGTCCTCGCCGCCGCCAACGCAGCTCTCGGCGCGTCGGTGTCGGTGACGCGATTTGCGCGGCTCAAGGTGGGTGAAAGCGCCTCGTAGGTGGGAGAAAGCGCCTCGTAGCCATGGCTGATGGCTGATGGCTGATGGCTGAGTGCTGATGGCATATGGTTCAGGGTGATGGACGGCTCCTTCATCCCTATGCCATTGGCCAGGAGCCATCAGCCATGGCTATAATCGTTGTTCGTGACCTCTTCCGCCAAGCCCGCCTACAACCGCATTCTCCTCAAACTTTCCGGCGAAGCCCTGATGGGCGAACAGACCTATGGCATCGATCCGGTCGTCGCGACGCAGATCGCGAAGGACATCGCCGAAATCCAGGGCATGGGCGTCGAGACGGCCATCGTCATCGGCGGCGGCAACATCTTCCGGGGTGTCGCCGCCAGCGCGCGCGGTATGGACCGCGCGACCGCCGACTACATGGGGATGCTGGCGACGGTCATCAACGCACTCGCGCTTCAGGACGCGCTCGAGCAGCAGGATGTGGTCACCCGCGTGGTCACGGCGATCGAGATGCGCGCGGTCGCCGAACCGTTCATCCGCCGCCGCGCCATCCGTCACCTCGAAAAGGGGCGCGTCGTCGTCTTTGGCGCGGGGACCGGCAATCCCTACTTCAGCACAGACACAGCGGCCGCGCTGCGCGCAATGGAGATCAAGGCCGACGTGATCATGAAGGGCACCAAGGTCGACGGTATCTACGATGCCGACCCGATGGTCAAGCGGGACGCGGTCCGCTACGATCGCATCTCCTACCAGCAAGTGCTCGAACAGGGTCTCAAGGTCATGGACTCCACCGCGATATCGTTGTGCATGGACAATCGGCTGCCGATCGTGGTGTTCAACCTGCGGACGCCGGGCAACATCAAGCGCGCGATCACGGGCGAACCGATTGGCTCGCTCGTCACGGCGTAGACAGATCCTTAGATGAATCTGAGGAGCTAAGGATTTGAGGAGGTGAGCATCTATCTGAGGATCTTGGCGGCGGCTCGAACCGCCGCGAACCACTTCCTCAACTACTTCCTCAAATACTTCCTCAAATCCTCAAATCCACAGATCCTAAGATTCGAAAGGCTCCAATGGACGTTACAGATCTCAAAGGGTTGTTCGCTGAAGTCCACAAGCGGATGAAGGCTGCGATCGAGCATCTCCAACATGAGTTCGCCGGCGTCCGCACCGGCCGGGCGTCGGTGGCTATTCTCGACGGCGTCCACGTCGAGGCCTATGGCTCGAAGATGCCGCTCAACCAGGTCGCCGGCCTCTCGATTCCCGAACCAACTCTGATCGTCGCGCAGCCCTTCGACCCGTCGCAATTGGGAGCGATTGAAAAGGCCATCCGTGCCGCCGGCCTTGGCTTGAACCCCGGCAACGACGGCAAAGTGGTTCGCATTCCGCTCCCCTCGCTGACCGAAGAGCGGCGAAAAGAGCTGTCCAAGCACGTGCACAAGCTGAGTGAGGAAGGACGCAATGGCGTGCGGCAGGTTCGACGTGATGCCAACGACCGCCTGAAAAAGATGCTGAAGGATCACGGCCTCTCGCAGGACGACGAGAAAAAGGGGCTGGAAGAGGTCCAGAAGCTGACCGATCAGCACATCAAGGCGATCGACGATCTCCAGAAGAAGAAGGACACCGAGCTATTGGGGAAATAGCATGTCTTGGTTTACCCATCTCGAGTGCTCGGTGCCGTGCGGCGCTCCCCTGCTCGACCCGCACATGGTCCACCATCTCTGCTCCTGCGGCGCTCCCCTGCTGGCTCGTTACGATCTCAATCGCGCCCGCGCCTGGTCGCGTGCCAGCCTCACCGGACGCGAGCCGAACATGTGGCGCTACCGCGAGCTGCTGCCGCTGTTCGAGGGCGAAACGCCGGTCACTCTCGGCGAGGGTTTCACGCCGCTGCTTCACGCCGCAGCGCTCGGTGCGACCCTCGGCCTCGAGCGTCTCTACATCAAGGACGAATCGCTCAACCCGACCAACTCGTTCAAGGCGCGAGGACAATCGGCGGCGATTACGCGCGCGAAATATCTGGGCGCGAAGACCATTGCGCTGCCCACCGCCGGCAATGCCGGCAACGCCGCATCGGCCTATTCGGCAGCGGCCGGTCTCGGGTGCGAAGTGTTCATCCCGAAGGATGCCAAGCGGCCATTCATCGACGAATGCCGGCTCTATGGTGCGAACGTCACGCTGGTCGATGGGCTGATTACCGACGCCGGCCGTCTCTGCGCCGAAAAGGGCGGTCCGCTGGGGTGGTATGACGTGTCGACGCTGAAAGAGCCGTATCGCATCGAAGGCAAGAAGACCATGGCCTATGAGCTGGCCGAACAGATGAACTGGGACTGGCCCGACTGGATCATCTATCCAACCGGTGGCGGCACCGGCATGGTCGGGATGTGGAAGGCTTTCGACGAGATTGAGACGATTGGCTGGGTGAACAAAGGCAAACGCCCGCGCATGGTGTCAGTGCAGGCTGAACACTGCGCCCCGATTGTCCGCGCGTTCAAGGCAGGCGCGGACAAGGCTCAGCCCTGGGAGAACGCCGCAACCCTCGCCGACGGCCTGCGCGTGCCGCGTGCGATCGGCGATTTTCTGATCCTCCGCGCGGTGCGCGAAAGCGGCGGCACCGCGCTTGCCGTCACCGACCGCTCGATGGTCGAGGGCATGCTGGCGATCGGCAAGCACGCCGGCGTCAGCGCCGCGCCGGAGGGCGGCGCCGCATTCGTCGCCGTTCAGCGTCTAGTTGAGGACGGCATGATCAAGCCGGACGAGTCGGTGGTGCTGTTCAACACCGGCGGGGCGCTCAAGTACCTTGATGTCATGGCCGCCATTACTAGTCACCAAACGTGACCCCGAGCGATCTTGCGGTCGCCAGCAGATCAGAGTCCATCGGCACCGTCTTGGTCTTCCCCACCACATCGTCGATCCGTCTCGCAATGATGTCCGGCGGCGCAGAGGCGACCATCGTGCCGAACTCGCCCCGCTGCACGAGTTCCACAGCCTTACGGCCGAACCGCGTCGCCAGGACCCGATCAAAGCTGGTCGGTGCGCCGCCACGCTGCAGGTGACCGAGGACCACCGACCGCGTCTCCTTGCCAGTCTCGCCATGCAGCGCCTCGCACACCTGGGCGCCGATTCCCCCGAGCCGCTCCGCGGCGCGGCCATGCGCGGCTTCGATCAACGACAAGCTGCCGCCCTTGGGGTAGGCGCCTTCCGCGACGACGACGATGCTGAATTTCGCGCCCCAGCGATCGCGCTCGCGAAGCCGCTCGGCCACGATGGAGATGTCGAATGGAATCTCCGGAATCAGGATGGCATCGGCGCCTCCGGCGACGCCGGCGTAGAGCGCAATCCAGCCGGCGTAACGCCCCATCACCTCGACCACCAGGATGCGCTTGTGCGCTTCCGCCGTGGTATGCAGACGGTCAATCGCGTCGGTGGCGAACGCCACGGCCGTATCGAACCCGAAACAGTTGGTGGTCCCGACGATGTCGTTGTCGATCGTCTTGGGCACGCAGACGATCGGCATCCCCATCCGGCAGAAGTCGTGAGCGATCGCCAGCGTGCCATCGCCGCCAATGGCGACCACAGCGTCGAGGCTCAGACGACGGTAGATCTCGAGCACCCGATCGGCGTACTTGCGCAGCCCGTCTGAAGTCTGCACCTCGAACGTCACGGGGTTGCCGGTGTTGAGCGTTCCGAGAATGGTGCCGCCCAGTCGGAGGATGCCGGTCACGTCGCGCGGGGTGAGGATGCGCGAACGATCCACTTCGAGCAGGCCGTCGAAGCTGTCCTCGATGCCGACAGTCTGGATGTTGCCGTTCGCCGCGGCCTTGACGACGGCGCGGATGACCGCGTTGAGACCGGGGGCGTCGCCGCCGCCGGTAAGGACGCCGATGCGAGAGAGCGCCGACATGTGTGTCCGGAGTGTAGCAGGAAGGGTCGCTGCGTTGCGGCGGCTGAAACCTGCATGTTACACTCGAAGTTTCGTGGGCCGCTAGCTCAGCTGGGAGAGCGCCGCGTTCGCAACGCGGAGGTCAGGAGTTCGATCCTCCTGCGGTCCACCACATGTTTCGAGAGGCGAGGCGGCTTCAGCCGCCTCGCCTTTTTTCTTGGCCTTCCTCAACGTTCATAGCCTTCATCAACGCGCCGACGAATCCGCGATCCTCATTTTCGGGGACCCTCGGATGTCTGCTTGCCGGTCGACGCCTTCTGACGAAACGCCCAACTCACCAGGCCGACGGCCCCTAACGCAACCGCCCCGCGCTTCGCCCAGCGCCTCGTACCCGAAGGCCGCGGCGTCGGATTGATCAGCTCGCGATACGTCTCCGCGGTCTCCCGTGAGGGCGCCGGTCGCTGATGCGCCAGGCCGTCCGGGCGCGGAATCCAGCGCGTGATGTATGCGAACGATTCGGAGCTGCAGACCGGACAGCTCTGCAGATCGTGGATCTCCTCACAGTCCAGGCAGAGGCGGGCAAGGCGAAGCTGCATGGAGCCATGATAACCGCGCCACTCTGGATCGGCGACGGTCACGGGCGCTTAGGAACAACCCGTAGTAGTCTGGCTGAACGGCATGGCAGCAACCGAAACACCGGATTGGAGTGGCGTGCCCCTCGAAGCACTGTGCGCCGCGCTGCGCGGCGAGGATCCGCCGGTTTCGAACGCCGCCGTCGATCTCGCCCGCCGCCACCGTGTCCACCTGGTTCTGGCGCAGACTGCCGGCCATCGGGTGGAAGACGCGGTCGCCCGCGCCGGTCTGTTCGCCGAGCTTCGCCAGGCAGCGATTGCCGATCTATACCGGGAGCGCGAGCTGCGTCGTCTGCTCACCCAGCTCGCCGCCGCTGACGTCCATCCGCTTCTCCTCAAGGGTGCCGCGCTCGCCTACACCGTGTACGGCGCGTCGCACCTCCGGCCGCGGGCAGACCTCGATGTGCTGATCGCGCGGAGCGAACTGGAGCTCGCCGACCGCACAATCATCGCCGCCGGCTGGATTCGGCTCGCCGAGCAGAGCCGTGAAGCCGTCACGACCCAGCGTCACTACGTGCTGGCCGGGGTGCCGTCCTGCACTGAGCACCTCGACCTGCACTGGAACATTTCGGTGCCGCACGTCTTTCAAGACGCGCTGACGTTCGACGAACTGGCGGCGCGAGCGGTTTCGATCGATTCGCTCGGTCCGAACGCACGAGCCTTGTCCACGCCAGACGCGCTGTTTCTGGCGTGCCTGCATCGCGTGGCGCATCATCAGGACGCCGCCGATCTCGTGTGGCTCTGGGACATTCATCTGCTGGCATCTCGCCTGACTGAGCCTGAAAGCGCGCGGTTCGTTGATCTGGCCGCGCATCGAGCGATGCGGGCGGTCTGCTCTCGGGGCCTCGAACTGGCATCGGCACGCTTCGCCACGCCGCGACTGGCGGCCGTGTTCGCTGCCCTGCGAGCCGGCGCGGGTGCGGTCAGAGAGCCGTCGGCCGAGTTTCTCGGCGGCGGCATGCGGCAGGTCGACATCCTGCATCGAGATCTGATCGCCGTCGCTGGCTGGAGGGCTCGTCTTCAGTTGCTCAGCGCGCACCTCGTGCCGAGCGCCGCCTATATGAGATCGATATACCCGCGCTGCCCTTCATTGATGCTGCCGCTTGCCTACCTCCATCGAATGGTGCGCGGCGCACCCGAGTGGTTTCGACGTCCGGTCGAGTAGAGACCGGTACACCCACAGTCGGTTCAGCCTGGGCCTCCATCAAGCCGTTGAGTGGCGCAACCTATCGATAGTGGCCTGAATCACATCGTGCGGCGGCCGATCGTCGAAGACCTCGACCGCCTGCGGCGGAGGTGCAGCCTTGGCCAGCACCGGAATACCGATGTCGCGAAAGACACGCTGAATCGTGCGCGCGTTCACCAGCAGGTTATGGTCGCACTCGAGCCACGCTCTCGTGCGCTGCGCGCCCCATCGATGCTGCGCACGGGCGATCCGAATCAGCTCGATCGTTTCCGCCGGCACTCTCCGGCGTCGCTTGTGCGGATAGAGTGGCACCAGGCCACGGCTGCCATCGGCCTGCCAGCGGCGCAGCCAGGTCCGAATCGTCCGCCTCGCTAATCCGAAATGGCGGCTGGCCGGTTTGATTCCGTGCTCGCTCGCGTACGACACAATCGTCATCCGCCGTTTCACTTGCGCGTGATAGCGCGGCGGCACTTCAGACTCTGCCATCAACACCTCCACTGAATGGTCGCGTCATCTCGCGGCACCCTGCTTCATCCGGTTGGTGCCGTCGCCGACAAAAACGTTTCACGCGCAATATCTCTGTCTCCAGTTCGAACACAAAAGTCGATTTCCAAACGTCACGCGGGCTGAAGATCGCCGCACGTACATGATTGCGACACAACCGGTGCTCAGTTACGCCGGAGGAAGACATCCAACCAGATGAATATGACCGCCTTTGGCGGATGGGTCTGACCTGCCGGGTCAAGAGCGTGTAAACAGTTGCTTTAACGATGAGTCGTGAAACAGGACTCAACTGGCTGCTGCGAAGGTCTGCCATCGCTTAAGCCCAACATTCGTAACACTCGAGGTGGTTGGATCGGCACTTGCCGAAGGGCTGCACACCGCTCGATCCGCAATCACAACCAACGGGAGGAATGAGATGAAGACAGCTGCGTCTTCCACGTCGCTACGGGTGTCGGCGGCGGCCACTCTGATGATCGCCGCACAAATCGGCATCGCGTCATTTTCAGGCAATGCGGTCGATCCCGGCGTTCGCACCGGCAGTGATGCTGGAGGTGCGATCAGGGGATTGTCGAACAGTCAACTCGAGTATTTCACGGCCGGTCAAGCGGACTTCGCCGAAGCGGAAGACGTGGCTGACGGCCTCGGGCCGCGCATGAATCTCGACAGCTGCGGCGGATGCCACTCGCAGCCGGCGATTGGCGGCTCGAGTCCCGCGATCAATCCGCAGATGGCGTTCGCCAACCTGAATAGCGGCACCGATGTGCCACCCCCGTTTCTCTCTGCGGACGGACCAGTACGGGAGGCTCGCTTCGTCAGCAATCCCGACGGCTCGCCCGATGGCGGCGTGCACGCGTTGTTCACGATCAACGGGCGGCTTGGCGCAACCGGCTGCTCGATGAAACAGCCCGATTTCGCCAAGCAGGTTGCCAAGAAAAACGTGATCTTCCGGATTCCGACCCCCGTGTTCGGCTCCGGGCTGATTGAGGCGATTCCGGATTCGGCGATCCTGGCCAACCAGGTCGCCAGCACCTCGGCTAAAGCCAGCCTTGGCATTGGCGGGCGCGCCAACTTCGCCGTCTCCGGCCGGACCATCTCGGGTCAGACCAACAACAACGGCAATGACGGAACGATCGCCAGGTTCGGGTGGAAGGCACAGAACAAATCATTGTTGGTGTTCTCCGGCGAGGCCTACAACGTCGAAATGGGCATCACCAACGAGATGTTCCCGACCGAACGTGAAGAGCTCAAATCCTGCCAGATGACGACGACGCCCAATGACGTCACCAATCCGGACGCCGCCACGCCGGTGGCCGCGCTGAGCTCGATCGAGCGCTTCGCCATGTTCATGCGTCTGCTCGCGCCGCCGGTGCCGTCGAACGACACGCCGGGCGGGGCGACGTCGATTGCAACGGGGCGAACCGTGTTCAAGAACGTGGGCTGCGCCTTCTGCCACACGCCGTCGTTCACCACCGGGAACATGGCGGTGGCGGCGCTGCGCAATCAGACCGTCAATCTCTATTCCGACCTGCTGGTGCACGACATGGGCGTTGGCCTGGCCGACGGTGTCAGCCAGGGCGAGGCTGGTCCGCGAGAGTTCCGTAGCGCTCCCCTCTGGGGGCTGGGACAGCGCGTGTTCTTCCTCCATGATGGCCGGACGTCGGACCTCATCACCACGATTCGCGCACATGCGAGCTCGGGGTCGGAAGCGAACGCCGTCGTGTCGGCCTATCTGCGGCTCAGCGAAGCGCAGAAACAAAATCTGCTGAATTTCCTCCGATCGCTTTGAGCACATCGAGGCGGCCGCCCATTCGCGGCCGCCTCGACTCGAGAACTGACAGGGGACCCGAGCCGGCGCGCCAGTCTCATCCGGTCCACGGCCGTTCAAAATTCAACCGGAACAACGCGATGGCGCCCGGAACATCGGCACGGTCGCGAATGACATAGCTCACCCACCCTGACTCGGGCAGGGTGTGGTGACGCTGTGCTTTCTGTTCGGCGACCAGGCGCTCGCGCACGCGGACCGGAAACGGGAGGTCGGCCAGACGACTTCCGTGCAGGTGTCCGAGTTCCCGGCGGCCGACGCGGAACTCGGTCCCGCCGAAGCGATGCGGCACCACGGTCACTCCCACCCAGCCGGCGACTTCGCGCGTGATTTGTGCTGTGATTGGGTGGTCCATGGTTCCTCCGTCGCCCGACGCGGCCGGATTGTGCGGCTCCTGCCGCTGCGCCGAGATCATCACCTCGCTGCGCGGATCCACCTTCTATCGGTGCACGCTCTCGGAGACCAACCCCACCTTCCGGCGCTATCCGATCCTGCCGGTGCGACAATGCGAAGGATACCAGCCCAGGCCCGATCAACCATAAGCTTGGACTTATGGGCGTCGCTTCGCATCTCGGTATCGATCTCGGGGAGTACGACTCGCGCATCCGGACTTTCATTCCCCATTATGAGGAGATGCTCGACGTGGGTGCGGCGGCCGTACCGCCACGCGCTCGCACCATTGTCGATCTGGGCATCGGGACTGGCGCGCTGTCGGCCCGCTGCTTGAACACGGCCCGGGCGGCCCGCGCGATCGGTATCGACATGGATCCGGAGATCCTGACCCTGGCGCAACGACGACTCGGCGACCGCGCCAGATTCGACACCGGCTCATTCCTGCGGACGCCGCTGCCCGCTTGCGACGCCGTCGTCGCGTCGTTCGCGCTCCATCATGTGCGAACGCGTGCAGGGAAGAGGGCGCTCTATCGACGGATTCGTGCCGCACTCCGGCCGGGGGGCGTGTTCGTGAGCGTCGATTGTCAGCCGGCGCGCGATCCACGGCTGCGCCGCGCGCAGCTGGACCAGTGGTACACCCATTTACGAGGCGCTTACACGCCGGCGCAGGCGAGGGGTTTCATGACGTCCTGGTCGCACGAAGATGTCTACCTGCCGCTGGACGCGGAGCTCGCGTTGATGCGATCCGCCGGTTTTCGCGTCGAGCTGCTATGGCGGCGCGGCGCCTTCGCCGTCATCCTGGGTACCCGCTCGTTTCAGACTAAAATCTTTCGATGACGCCCGCGCTCGGGAATTGGTACGATCCGGACGGGGACGGTTACCGTCCGCCCTGGGCGGGACTGTCACTGCTCGATCTGCTCGAGCAGTTCCGCAAGCGGGTGGTGCGCTCGTGCATGGCGATCGCGGTCGGTGTGCTCATCGCCTTCACGCAGATCGACCGCATCGTCGCGTTCGTCTTCGCACCGATGCGCAGGGCGCTGCCGCCGGGCACGCGGCTCATCTACACGGCGCCTGGCGAAGCGTTCTCGCTCTACATCAACATCGCGCTGATAGCCGGCTGCGCGCTGGCGTCGCCCTACGTACTGTTCCAGGTGTGGCGACTGATCGCGCCGGCGCTCTACACCAATCAGAAGAAATTCGCCATCCCGTTCGTGCTGATGTCGTCGAGCGGGATCATCGCCGGGTGGCTCTTCAGCCACTTCATCGTGTTTCCCTACATGATCGAGTTCTTCGGCACCTTCAGCAACGCCAATCTGCAATTCATGCCGAAGGTCGAGACCGCGTTCGATCTCTACACGAAGATGCTGCTGGGAATGGCGATCGTGTTCCAAATGCCCACGGCGGTGTTCTTTCTCGCGAAGATGGGTCTGGTCTCGGCGCGATTCCTGTGGGGGAACATCAAGTACGCGATCCTGATTATCTTCATCCTCGCCGCGGTCCTGACCCCGTCGGGCGACCCCTGGAATCAGACGATCTTCGCCGCGCCAATGGTCGTGCTCTATCTGGTCAGCATCGGCATCGCCTGGCTGGTTGCACCGGTCGTCAAGCCCTCGGACTAAGAGTCGAGCAACAGTCGGCGGAGCTTGCGTTCCGCCGCATCGTCGGCGGCACTGCGCGTCTCGCCGGTGGCGTCTATGCCCATGGCTTCCTGAATCTCGCCCTTCATCTCGAGCACCGACGCCTTCCAGCCGGTGTCGTACGGTTCGGACAGGATCCAGAAGCGACGTCCCTGAAGCTCCAACTGCTTGGCCATGCGCCCTCGTTGTAAGTCGATTACGAAACTGTATGACAAGCCCCGCCGGATGTACTAGCGTGGAACACGCCGCTCCACGACTGTCGTTTGCCTCAACGAGTTTTTTCGGCCGAAATGCAAAGTTTTCCGCAGACCTGGTCGATGAAGCGGACGCCGACATGGTGCGGCATTCGCCTTGCCATAGGGTGAGTAACCCATCCGATGTTCGAAGAGGCTCTACCATGTGGGATCTGATTCACTGCTATCTTTCGGGGCGCCACGACTATGGCATGTGGTGCGAATCGGGCGAGATGTTCCTCCGCTGCGTTCATTGCGGCAAGCGTTCGTCGGGCTGGGCTGTCGAAGTGAAATACCGACAGACCGCGCCGCTCGTGGCCGGCCACAGGACGATGCCGGCGGCGCCCGCCCGTGTGATCCCCTTCGACCGCGCGCTGGCTGGCGAGGAGCGCAAGTCGGCGCCGTACCAGCCGGCCACGTAGCCGACCCGGCTCTCAAGTTGACAGTCCGCGGACCGCACGATCACAATAGCAGCCGTGCCGGTGCTGCGCATCTCCAAAGAAGAGCTCAAGGAACGTCTCGATAGCGGCGCGCCACCAATTCTGGTCGATGCGCGGTTGAAATACCCCTACGAACACAGCACGGTGAAGCTGCCGGGCTCGGTCCGGTTCGGTCACGGTGCTCCCACGCCGACCTTTCCACGCGACCGCGAGTTGGTTGTGTACGACTCGGACCCGAACGAGCTTGCCAGTTCCGATGTGGCCGCCCAGTTGATCCGGCAGGGTTACCAGGCCGTCGCATTGAAGGGCGGCATCGCCGACTGGCTCGCCGCCAATCTCCCGACCGAAACCAAAGACGCACCCAAGCAAGCGGCGCCCGAACCTGGGGCACTGAAAGGCTAGCCGGCCGATTCCTGGCGATTTCCCAGCGACATCTGTGTCGCCCTTCCACCAAACACTCGAACAGCTCGCGGCTTTGGCGGCGATGCGAGGCGATGTCGCCGAAGCGGCGCTGTGGGCGCGCGCGGTCGATCTGGTTCGCGCGCGTCACATCGAATCTGACGCTGACGCCGGCCCGCTGTTCGACGACCCGCCGCCGGGCAGCGACCACGACGTCCTCAAACGGCTGCGCCAGATGTACGAAGCAGGCGGCTGGGTGCTGGTCGAGTCGGCAATCGCCGATCTTCCGGCCGACCTGCGCTGGCTGTTCGAGTCGGGTGCGGTCAATATCGAGCAGCTCGCTGAAGCCCACCGCGCGCTCGGCGTGATTTCGGTCGCCGATCTGGGCGAAGCCGTGCGCGAGCAGAAACTGCGTGGCCTGGCCGGCTTCAGCGCCGAGGTCGAAGCGGGGGTCGCACGCACGCTGCCGGCACTGCGCTCCCGCATCCCGCGCATCCCACTCGGCCGCGCGATTGCGCTCGCCGACAGTGTGATCGAACCCCTGCGCGCCGTCCCGGGCGTGGCGTGGGCGCTGCCGGTCGGCTCGTTGCGACGCGGTCAGGACATGGTCGGCGACGTTGAAATCATGGCCCCGACCGAACAGCCAGCCGACGCACTCGCGGCTCTCCTGGCGTTGCCGACATCCTCGCACGTCCTGCACAGGAGCGATCGGCGACTGTACGTGCTGACCGACCGGGTCCAGATCGGCGTCCGGCTGCCGCCCGTCGCGACTGCTGGCGCTGAGCTGCTGTACCTGACAGGATCGCGCAAGCACTTCGAGGCTCTGCAGGCGCACGCCGCCGCGCGCGGTCTGAGCTTGAAGGCGGGCGGCCTGCAAACGGTCCACGGCGAGCTCATGCCCGCGGTAACCGAGGCCGATATCTACCAGGCGCTCGGCCTCCCCTTCATCCCGCCAGAAATCCGCAACGGCGACGACGAGATCGCGGCGGGCAGCCGCGGCACGCTACCGGCTCTCGTTTCTCGCGAAGACATCCGCGGCGATCTGCACATGCACTCGCTGTGGAGCGATGGTCGCGATCCGATCGAGGCGATGGTCGAAGAGTGCCGCGCTCTCGGCTACCAGTACATGGCGATCACCGACCACTCGCCGCATTCCGCCGCCTCTCGCAACCTGACGCTCGACACGATCAAGAAGCAGGCGGAGGAGGTGACCCGGCTGCGCGAACGTTACCGCGACATCGCGATTCTCCACGGTTGCGAAGTGGACATCCTGCCGGACGGCAGGCTCGATTTTCCGGACAAGGTGCTCGAATCGCTGGACATCGTTCTCGCGTCGCTGCACGAGCCAGCCGGTCACGGGCCGGATCAGTTGATCAAACGGTACGGCGCGGCGATGAAGCACCCGCTGGTCACGATCATCACGCACCCCACCAACCGTCTCGTGCCCAGTCGCCTGGGCTACGATCTGGACTACGACCGCCTGTTCGAGATGGCGGTCGAGACCCGCACCATCGTGGAAATCGACGGCGCGCCGTCGCATCTCGATCTACCCGGAGCGCTGGCGCGCCGCGCCGTCGCGGCCGGCGCCACGGTGTCGATAGACAGCGATTGCCACCGGGCCGAAATGCTGGGACGCCAGATGGATCTCGGCGTGGCCACTGCCCGCCGCGGTTGGGTGGAACCGCGTCACGTCCTGAACACGCGATCGCTGGCGGACGTCAGGTCCACGATCACCGCCAAGCGCGCCGCGCGATGAGCGCCGAGTCATGGCCCGCCGCGGACTGCCCGCTGCATTGATCGTCGCGGTGGCCGCGTTCGGCCTGTATCGCGCCACCCTGCTCCCCGGCGTCGACTTCGGCGACACCGGCTCGTTCCAGACGATGGTCGGCTCACCGCTGATCACACCGCGCGACGGCTATCCCCTGTACTTCGCGATCGGCGCGGCGGCGCTCCGTGTTAGCGGCGCCGAACCCGCGCTGGCGCTCAATCTCACGTCGGCGGTCGAGGCGGCGGTGGCGTGCGCTCTCCTGGTCCTCGTCGCGGCCGAATTGTCCGGATCGATCGTCGCGGCGGTCGGCGCGACCCTGCTGTTCGCCGTCTCGTACACGTTCTGGAGTCAGGCGATCATCGCGGAGGTCTATTCGCTGCACATAGCACTCGTGGCGCTGACCCTGCTCCTCCTGCTGCGCTGGGCGAAGACACCCAGCGACGGCCGGCTCCTTGCTTTCTTCGCCGCGTACGCACTCGGTTTCGGCAACCACCTGTCGATGATCCTGTTGCTGCCGGGCTACGCGGTATTTCTCCTGCTCGCCGCGCCAGGCGGCTGGCGTTCGATGTTCGCGCCGCGCATCGTCGTGATGGCCGTGGCGTGCGCCGCTGCGGGTGCGCTGCAGTACGGGTGGAATCTTCGAACGCTCTGGCTGTTGCCCCAGCCTCCGCACGGTGTCGTCGACGCGCTGCAGCGATTCTGGTTCGATGTCACCAAGTCGGATTGGCGCGACACGATGGTGATGACCCTGCCCCAATCGCGGCTGGGTGACCATCTGGCCATGTACTGGTTCGACCTCCGGCAGCAGTTCGGCGTGGCCGGGCCGGTCCTCGCGATCGTCGGCCTGCTGCACCTGGCCCGGAACGACATGAGGCGTGCGATTCTGCTGTCGATGCTGTTCGCTGCCAACGTGGTCTTCGCCTACAGCTACAACGTGGGCGATGCGCACGTGTTCTACTTGCCGTCGCACGTGTTGATCGCGCTGCTGGCAGCGCCCGCCGTGGCATCGGCAGGCAGATTCTCGACCCATGGCGCGGTGACCGCCGGAGCCGTTCTGGCGCTCTATGCGGGTGCCCGCGCGTATCAAGACTTTCCTGCGCTCGATCGCAGCCACGACGTCCGGCCCGGGGCGCTCGTCCAGGCGCTCACAGTCGGACTGGACGATCGGCACGACGTCCTGATTGGTGATCTCAACTGGCAGATCGGCAACGGCCTCTCGTATGTTGCCAGGGTGACGCGGCCCGAGATCGCATACACCCGGCTGCGGGACGTACTGCTCTATGCGCCGGCCCTGATTGCCGACAACCGCGCCATCGACCGCCGCATCGTGGCCACCGAGCGAGCGCTGGTAACACTTCAGGCCGCATATGGTCCCGTGCTCGAGGTGACACGCGACCCTCGCGTTACCGTCACGAGCCTGGCCGACACCGTCAGAATGGTGCCGCCGGGCACGCGGTATGCGTTGACCGTGCTGAAAGCCTCCGCAGACTCAACGCCCAATGCCGGCGATCTGTCCGGCGCGCTGGCGTCGCTGACGGCCGGACGCGTGACCAGCCTGCCGGCCGGAGACTACGCCGCGGTGGCTGGCATAGCCGGGAGCCGCCCCGCACTGGTGGCCGCCAGCGATCGGCCGTTCCGTCGCGACATCCAGCTGGCCGGCGTCAGCGTGAAGATCCGCATGGATTCGTGGCTGATCTCCGACACGATTCGCCGCATGGGGTTTGGTCACGTCGTTGCGGCGCACCACCACACGCTCATTGTCGAGCGTGGCCTCAGCTTCGTCGCCTTCGATGACCGCGGCACGGCCACTCGGATCGCATACGCGTCCAACATCTACGCTCCGCAGGCGCGCTACCTCATCGATACACATCTCCCCTGACACCGCATCGGCAGGTGTCGAGGCCACGCCCGGTTGAACCGGGCGCATGCTAAGGTTGACCATGACCACATCGCGACGCGCGATTGTTCTGGCGGTGACGATCTGTGCCGCCCTCTGGGGTCAGCCCACGGTGCGGGCCGCCGACGCTACGGCGCCCGAACTCGCGGCCGCTCTGCAGCGCAAGTACGAGCTGGTTAGAGATTTCTCGGCCGATTTTTCGCATACCTACCAGGGCGGCGTGCTGCGCAAGCAGATCACCGAGCGTGGTCACCTGCTGGTCAAGAAGCCGGGCAAGATGCGCTGGGACTATTCCACGCCGGAAACCAAGCAGTTTGTCTCCGACGGCGTGAAGATGTATTCCTACATTCCTCAGGACAAACAGGTCATCGTCGCCGCCGTGCCGGCCGACAACGGCGCCCCGACGCCGACCCTGTTCCTGGCTGGTAAGGGCAACCTCACCCGCGACTTCACGCCATCGCTGGTCGATGCACCGCCTGGAATGCCCGCCGGCAGCCGGGCGCTGAAGTTGATTCCTAAGGCGAAGCAACCGGACTACGATTGGCTGGTGCTCGTGCTCGAACCCGGCACCCTGGCGATTCAGGGTCTGGTGACGGTGGACGCGCAAGGTGGGAAATCCACCTTTTCCTTCACAAATCTGAAGGAGAACCTCGGTTTGGCCGATAAGGAATTCACGTTCAAGATCCCGCGCGGTGTTGATGTTGTCAGTGCCCCATCCCGGAACTGAATCGCGCGCGCGCGCCGTGGCGACAGTCTTGGCGCTGTGCCTGTTCGCGTCCGGCTGCGCCGCGGCGGGCGCGCTGCGCCGCGGCAGCGCCGCCGAGCACCGGCAGGACTACGACCTTGCGGTCGTCGAGTACACTAAATCGCTGCGTCTGCGTCCCGAGGACGCCAACACGCGGGCGGCGCTGGAGCGGGCCAAGCTGCGAGCGTCGGACGACCACTTCAACCGCGGCCGCCGGCTGGCCGCGACCGGCAAGTTCGATCAGGCCCTGGTCGAGTATCAGGTCGCCGCCGAACTGAACCCCACCAACGGCGATCTCGACAAAGAGCTGCTCGCCACCCGTAACAAGCTGCGCACCAAGATCGCCGTTGCCCGCGAAGGCAAGACCGAGCTCCAGGCGCTGATCGATCGCGCGCGCGATCTGCCGCCTCCCGGCATGGATCTCCCGAGCGGCGTCAAGATGCCGGCGTCGCTCATTTTCCGCGACGCCACCAGTCGCGACGTGTTCACGGCGATCTCGCGACTGGCCAACATCAGCCTGATCTTCGATTCGGCCTTCCGCGACACTCCGGTCACCGTCGATCTTCGCAACACAACGCTCGAAGACGCGCTCACCACCGTCGCCGGGGCCACGCGGACGTTCTTCCGGGTCACCGCGCCCAAGACGATCATCGTCATCCCGGACACCCCGGCCAAACGGCGCGAGTACGAAGAGGAAATCGTCAAGACCTTCTATCTCAGCAACGCCGATCTCAAAGAGACGATGGATCTGCTGCGGATGGTGCTCGACGCGCGTCGCATCTCGCCGACCACGGCGCTCAACGCGCTGACCATCAAAGACTCGCCGGAACGGATTGCGGCCGCCGGCCGCGTCATCTCAGCCATCGACAAAGCGCGGCCGGAGGTGATCATAGACGTCGAGCTGATTGAAGTCGATCGCACGAAGCTGGCGGAATACGGACTGCAGATCGCGTCGCCGAGCTCGCCTGGCCTGAACGGCAGCGTGTCGGTGAACGGATCGGCATCGGGAATTTCGCTGTCGGCGCTGCGCAACCTGTCGCAGTCCGATCTATTGCTGGCGGCCCTGCCCTCGCTTTACTACCGCCTGCTCAAGAGTGACACCAACACGCGCACGCTCGCCAACCCGCAGCTGCGCACGACCGATGGCACGCCGGCCCAGGCGCGCTTCGGCGAGCAGGTGCCGGTGCCGGTGACCACTTTCGCACCGTTGGCGCAGGGCGGCGCGGCGCAGCAGCCGATCACGTCGTTCAACTACCAGAACATCGGCGTCAACATCGACATCACCCCGCGCACGCACCACGACGACGACGTGTCGCTGACGCTCAAGATCGCCGTGACCAACATCTCGGGAACCGGGTATCAGGGGCTGCCGACGTTCGGCAACCGCGAAATCAACACGATCATCACCCTTCGCGACGGCGAAACCAATATGCTGGCCGGCCTGATCCGGGACGATGAGCGCGACGCGCTCGACGGCATCCCCGGACTGAGCGATTTGCCGTTGGTCGGGCGCCTCTTCGCGCACAACACCAAATCGACCACCCAGACCGACATCATCCTCACGCTGACGCCGCACATCATCCGCGTCCTTGACCTGAACGAGGCCGATCTGCGTCCGTTCCGCGTCGGACGTGATTCGCTGGCGCCGATCGCCGAACTGCCGTTGTTGCCGGTTGAGCCGCCAAAGCCCGCCGAGCTGCCCAAGCCTGAAGACACCGTGAACCCCGCGGTCCCGATCAAGAAGCCCGGCGGTTTAAGATAGTCGATAGTCGATGGTCGATGGTCGTTATCGAGTCGTTAGTCGGGAATCGAGTTAGGCGTCGGGAATCGAGTTAGGCGTCGGGAATCGAGGCAGGCGTCGGGAATCGAGGCAGGCGTCGGGAATCGAATCAGGAGTCGGGAGTCGAGTGCGGAGTCGGGTGCCCAAGCGGCAAGCAGAGTCGCGAATGATGGCTGAAGACTGAACGACCTCGTCTAACGACTGACGACTCGACCAACGACTACCGACTCCGTACTACCGACTAAAGACTCTCGACTGAACACCCGTCACGGCATTTTCGCAACCTTGGCACCGAGCCCGTGCAAGCGTTCGACCAGCCGACCGTAGCCGCGCTCGACGGTCTCGAGCGGCGACAGCCTGCTTTGTCCATCAGCGGCCAGGCCCGCGGCAATCAGCGCCATTCCCGATCGCAGATCGCGGCTGTCGAGCGCCCGGCCGCGCAGCTTGCGAGGGCCGGTGACGATGATCCGGTGCGGATCGCACAGAAACAGATCGGCGCTCATGCCGCTCATCTGTTCGAGCGCGAACAGACGCAGCTCGTACATCCAGTCGTGGACCAGCGTCTGGCCTTCCGCCTGAGTGGCAAGAACCGTCACCAGGCTGACGAGGTCGCTGGGGAATCCCGGCCACAAACTGGTGGTGATGCGCCCGGCCGCGCGCGGCGTTGACTGTTCGACGCGAAACAGCTCGCCGCGGCTGGCGCACTCGATGTTCATGCGCGTCAACACGGCGGCAACTACTTCCATGTCCTCGGCCCTGGCGCCGTGGATGTCGATTTCGCCGCCGGTGATCGCGGCGACGACCGCCCAGCTCCCCGCCTCGATGTAATCGCCCCACAGCTTGTGCTCGGCGCCGTGCAAGGTGCCGCCGCCCTCGATGCGAATCGTCGTGGTGCCGGCGCCGGTGATGCCGACCCCGAGCTGCTCGAGAAACGCGCAGAGCTCGACGACATGCGGCTCGCAGGCGGCGTGACGGATCTCACTGATGCCGCTGGCGGCAGCGGCGGCGAGCAGCGCCGTTTCGGTACCGGTCACCGATGCTTCGTACAGGTAAATCGAGGTCGGTTTCAATCCGCCAGGGGCTTCGAGCAGGTGCCCGGAGCCTTCGACCTTGCGCACACCCATCGCTGCGAGCGCTTCGAGGTGGGTGTTGATCGTCCGTCGTGCAGGGAAATCGCCGCCGGGCGGCGCCAGGTGCGCGCGGCCCCGCCGCGCCAGCAGCGGACCGAGCAGCAGCACGGATCCGCGAAGCCGTCCGACCAGTACGCTGTCTGGCTCGTCCTTGACGATGTCCGGACATCTGACGCGCAGCGTCGTGCTGCCGATCCCTTCCACTTCGCCGCCGAGATCGAGGAGCAGCCTCGCCATGACCTCGACGTCGCTGATCCGGGGCACGTTGGTGAGCACGCACTCTTCGGACGTCAGCAGACAGGCGGCGAGCAGCGGCAGCGCCGCATTCTTGTTGCCTTCGACTTCGACCGCGCCGGACAGGCGCCTGCCACCTTCAATCAGCAATGTGGACATGAACGTCTCGAGTTGCCACGAAAATCACGAAAGCACGAACCCACGATATCGATCTGCTCTTTTTCGCCCGTCCGGAGTCTTTCGTGTGTGATTTCGTCTGTTCGCGGTGAACGATTCGTGAGCCGACACTCATCTGCCCTCGAAATCCCCGATATACACAATTTCCTCGCGCAGTTCGACGCCGAACCGATCGCGCACGGCCGTCTGGCAGCGCCCGATCAGCCGCTTGATGTCCGCAGCGGTCGCGCCACCTTCGTTGACGATGAAGTTGCCGTGCGTCGGCGAGACGCGTGCGCCGCCGACGGCCACGCCCTTCAAGCCGGCACGATCGACCAGCGCGCCAGCCGACCATGGCATGCCGTCGGGAACGATATCGAGATCGCGCGCCGGGTTCTGAAAAACGCAGCCCGCGCTCGGCGTGTCGAGCGGCTGCGTCCGCTTTCTGAACGCCAGCGATTCACGGGCGGTCGCGCGCAGCGACGCCGGATCACCGGGCGCAACGCGAAACACGGCGGACAACAGCACCTCGCCGGACTCCTGCAGGCGGCTGCGATCGTACCCGAACTCCAGCGCAGAGCCCGGGACGTCCACGCCAGGTCGACCGGGGACGATCAGGCGCACGGAACTGACCAGGTCGCCGATCAGCCGGCCACCGAAGTGTGCATTGCCGAAGATCGCGCCGCCGACCGTTCCCGGCGTCCCCGCCCAGGCCGCCAGTCCGGCGCGGCCGTGATTGATCGTCCAGCGGACCAGGCCGTTGATGGTCACCGGCCCATCGGCACGAAGATGTCGCTCGTCGATCGCATGCACGTCGCCACCACGGGCGCGGATGACCAGTCCGCGCACGCCGGCGTCGGCCACCAGCACGTTCGAACCGCCGCCCAGCACGGTGATTGGCACGTCGTGGGCTCGCGCGATTGACAGCGCCGTTTCAATCTCCAGGTTGGTACGGGTCTCGATCAGCCATTCCGCCGGGCCACCGACTCGGAACGTGGTCAGCGGCGCCAGCGGCGCGGCAGTTTTCAACCGGCCGTCGCCCAGCGCCGATCGCATCGCCGCGGCGAACTCGCTCACGATCGACGGCCCTCCAGCGCCATCAGCGCTCGTTCCTGGGCGATCAGAGCCTTCAACGCGTCGGCGCGGGTGCAGACGACGAAGGCCACCGTGTCATCCGGCGCCAGCTGGCCGGCAGTCGATAGATCGGCGCTTATCACCGTGGCAATCTTCGGATACCCTCCGGTCGTCTGGCGATCGGCCATCAACAGGATCGGCTGGCCCGATGCAGGAATCTGAAGCACGCCGAGCGGCGTGGCGTCGGAAATGATGTCGGCGCTCCGTGCGTGTGTGAGCCGCGGGCCCAGGAGCCGGAAGCCCATGCGATCGGAGTTGTGCGCGATCGTGTACGGCGCCGACTGAAGGATCTCCAGCGCGTCGGCTGTGAAGTAGTCCGCCTGCGGTCCTGGCAGCACACGGACGGTGGCATGACGATCGGGCAGCGCCACTATCGCCTCCTGCGGGGCGAGCACGGTGCCGTGCGGCCGGGACGGATCGCCGAGCGGGAGCCGGTCGCCGCCAACCAGCGCGCGACCGCCGACACCGCCCATGGCGCTGGCCAGATGCGTTGAGCGACTGCCGAGGGTTGCCGCGACCGCAATACCGCCCGAAACGGCGAGGTAGGCGCGAGCGCCGAGCTGCCGCGCTCCAAACCTGAGACGCGATCCCGCGGCGACCGTGAACGGCGCACGCGGCGGCACCGAACGACCGTCGAGTGAGAGTGTGAAAGCGGCGCCTGCGACCGCGACCACGCGCTCGTCATCGAATTCGAGTTCCGGACCGATCAGCGTAATCTCGAGCAGTGCTGCCGCTCGATCGTTGCCCACGAGCGCATTTGCCAGGCGATGCGATACCGGGTCCATCGGCCCGGCTACCGGCACGCCACGCGCCTGATATCCCCAGCGACCAGCGTCCTGCACAGTGGTGAGCATTCCGGCCTTAATGACCGCGATGTTCACGCCGGGCTCCGAGACGACCCGACCCGTTCCGGGTTCGCCGCCAGGCGCTCGTACTCGTCGCGATCGATCGAGTAAAACTGCACCGCCTCGCCGGCCTTCATCAGGAATGGATCGGCGCGGGCCGGATCGAAGGGCTTCAACGGCGTTCGGCCGATCAGCTGCCAGCCGCCGGGCGTCTCGGCCGGGTAGACGCCGGTTTGCATTCCGGCAATGCCGACCGATCCCACGGGCACACGCACCCGCGGCGTGGCATGCCGGGGCATGGCAATGCGCTGGTCGACGATGCCGAGATACGCAAACCCGGGCACGAACCCGAGCATGAACACGCGATAGGTGCGTCCGACATGGACGCGCACCACCTCGTCTGCGGTGACGTTCGCGAACGAGGCCACGCCCGCGAGATCGGGACCGAAATCACCGCCGTAACAAACTGGTATGAGCACGGATACGCGCTCGGCGACCGCTGCCGGAGCACTCGGCACCGCGGCAGCTCCTTCCAGACAATCAGTCAGCGCGTCGTGATCCGTGCGCAGCGGATCGAAATAAACTGCGATGGACCGGTAGGTCGGTACGATGTCGCGGACGCCGGCAATGGCCGCCGCCTGAATCGCCTCGGCGGCGGCGATGGTCCTGGCGTTGACTTGGGGATCGATTCGCTCTTCGAATTCGACAATCAGCGCCGAGTCCCCAGCCGGAACAATCCGGAACCCACTCACGCGAGCGCCCGCAGCAGTTTCTGATGAATGCCACCGAATCCACCGTTGGACATCAACACCACCACGTCGCCCGGCCGGTGATCCGATGCGATAGTCGCGACGATATCGTCGATGGACTCGGCGGCGCGGGCCGACAGGCCCTGCGCCTGGAGATCACGCACCAGTTGTGGAAGAGATAGACGTTCAGACTCGGGCAGCGTGGAGCGGAAGATCGGCGCAAGCAGGACCTCGTCGGCGGCGCCGAACGCGCGCGCGAAGTCGTCCTGGAAAACGCTCCGACAAGACGAAGCCGACCGCGGTTCGAACACCGCCCAGATGCGAGCCTCCGGGCGTGACGTCCTCAGGCCGCTGAGAGTTTCAGCGACGGCGGTCGGATGGTGCGCGAAGTCGTCGTAGACCGTGACGCCGTCGGCCACACCAACGATCTCGAGCCGCCGCTTGACGCCGGCAAAGGCGCGCAACCCATCGGCGATTCGCTCCGGCCCGATGCCGACCTCGGCGGCAACCGCGATCGCCGCCAACGCGTTGCGCACGTTGTACGCGCCGACCAGCGCTACCTCGAACACGCCAAAGGATTCGCCGGCACGCCGCACCTTGAAGCGGGTCGATGTGCCGGCCGGCGCCAGATCGTGCGCCTGCCACTCCGCATCGTCCGCGGTGCCGAACGTCTGGACGCGGGAAACGGCTGCATCGACCAGCGCCCGGGCACCCGGGCTGTCGACGCCGACCAGGAGCAGACCCCGCCGCGGCACGAGATTGACGAGACGACGGAACGCCAGGGTCACTGCGGCGAAATCGGCGTAGATATCCGCGTGATCGAATTCGACGTTGTTGATCACGGCGATGTCCGGCAGATACTTCAGGAACTTCGCGGTCTTGTCGAAGAACGCGCTGTCGTACTCGTCGCCTTCGATCACGAAATCGCGGCCCTGCCCGATGCGATAGCTGGAGCCCTGGTCGCCGAAATTGCGCGCGATACCGCCGACCAGCACGCTGGGATCGAGACCGCCGTGCGTCAGCAGCCACCCGGTCAGTGCCGTGGTCGTGGTCTTGCCGTGCGTACCGGCGAGAACAATCGATCGGGCGCCCCAGAGAAACTGTTCGCGGATCGCCTCCGGGAGGGAGCAGTAGCGAATCTTGCGATCGAGCGCCTCTTCGAGCTCGGGGTTGCCGCGCGAGATGGCGTTGCCGATGACGACCAGCTCCAAATTACCGTCGATATGCTCCGACTTGTAGCCGACCAGCGTGCGAATGTCTTCCGACGCGAGGAAGCCGCTCATCGGCGGGTAGACGTCCTGGTCGGAGCCCTGGACGTCGTGGCCTTTGCGCTTCAGCATGGCGGCGAGCGTGGCCATCGCGGTCCCGCAGACCCCGATCAGATGGATTCTGCTCATTGGACTGCGGACTCTTCGATGATCAAACGGGGCGTGGCGCCGCCGACGACACGCGCGGTCACGCCAAACGGCAACGTCATCGCGGGGCCGGAGGTATGGCCGGAGGGAAAGCCCATCAGAACAGGGCCGTGAAAGTCGGCGAACAGCTCGGCCATGACCGTACGCGCCTCAGGATCTCCAGACGGCTCGTCGCATTTCGGCAACTCGCCGATCACCACACCGGACGCACGCGCCAGCAACCCGCTCTGGATCAGCTGCGTGACCATGCGATCCAGTCGATATGGCCGTTCTCCGACTTCGTCGAGAAACAGCACGAATCCCGGCGGCGGATCGAACGCGTAGGGAGTCCCCCACGACGCGAGCAGCTGGGTCAACGTACCGCCGAGCAGCAGTCCGCGCGCCTCGCCAGGTCGTATCGATTCCAGGCCCGGCGGGGCCAGTTCGCCCGGCGGCTCACGACGACACAACGTCCGGAGAAACGAGTCCTCATCGTAGCCGGCGGCGCCGCGCCCAAGCCGTCCGGCCAGCATCGGGCCGTGAAACGCGACCCGGCCGCAGCCGATGGTGAGATAGGTGAGGACCGAGGTCAGATCGCTGTAACCGATGAACGGCTTGGCGGAGCGTCGAGCCTCATCCCGATCCAGCAACGGCAGGACCTGCGCGCTGCCGTAGCCGCCGCGAACGGCAATCACCCCGGCAATCGACGGGTCGCGCCACGCGGCATGAATGGCCGCGGCGCGCACCGCGGCCGATCCGGCCACATAACGCTGCCTCGCAAAGACCGACTCGTCGTAGACCGGCACGAAACCGAGACGGCGCAGCTCCTCAACCCCTAGGTCGAACTCCTCTCGAGTGAACGGACTTGCGGGGGCGACGATAGCGAGACGGTCGCCTGGAGCGAGAGCGTTCGGCTTGCGCATCACAGGAAGCGCGCCATCTCCTCGGCGATCGCGAGATGCTCATCGCGGCCAAGCATGTCACGCAATGTCTTCCCCGCCGCGGGCCTGCCCGCGGCGACTGGCGACGTCAGGAAGCGCTCCTTGGCGCGACGCTGCCGCTTCAACGCATCCTCGACGCGGCCGAACGGCAGGCGCTCCTGCTCGACCGCGTGCACCAGCGCCTCGAGCGCCGCCGCCTGTATGGTGTGATCGCCGCTGCAGATCAGCACCGCGTCGCACCCCGCCTCGATCGCCATCACCGCCGCTTCAGGCACGGCGTAACCGGCGGCAATCGCCTTCATCTCGAGGTCGTCGCTGATGATCACGCCCTCGTAGTGCAGTTCGTTGCGCAGCAGATCGAACACGATGCGACGCGACAGCGATGCCGGCCTCGTCTCGTCGAGGGACGGGACCAGCACGTGCGCCGTCATGATCGTCGCCACGCCGGCTTCGATCGCCGCCTTGAACGGCACGAACTCGACCCGACGGAGACGGTCGGGCGGGTGCTCGACCAGTGGCAGCTCGTGGTGCGAATCGGTGCTGGTGTCGCCGTGCCCGGGAAAGTGCTTGCCGCAGGCGGCAATCCCTTCGGCTTGGAGCGTGCGAACGATCGCGCCGCCGAGGCGGGCAACCTCGTCCGCCTTCTCCGCCAGCGCCCGGTCGCCGATCACGGGATTTTTCGCGTTGGTGTGGATGTCGAGGACTGGCGCATAGTCGAGCGTGATCCCCACCGCCTTCAATTCCACCGCGAGCGCGCGCGCGAAGCGGCTGGCGAGCGCGATATCACCGCTGCGGCCAAGGGTGGCCATCGGCGGCCACTCCGTAAACGGCGACTTCAGCCTGGCGACACGACCGCCCTCCTGGTCCACCGATACCCATGCCGGCGGTTCCGGCAGCATCCGGGCCGCCTCGAACGAAATCTCAGCGACTTGCTCGGGCTCGACGATGTTGCGCGCGAACAGGATCACGCCGCCGAGGCCGAACTCGCGGGCCAGCGAGCGGAGTTCCGGCGAAATCTGATGGCCGTCGAATCCCGCGATCAGGAGCTGGCCGATCTGGCGGCGAAGCGCGCTCGGCGACATGCTGCTGATTCTATCAGCGGAGAAACACGAACGGGTCGGACGACGCGTGCGCGACCAGCGGCACCGCTGGAGCGACAGCCGGCGAGCCGGCTATTTCGCGGCAGCCAGCGCGGTTTCGATGCTCGTGCCGCTCCTTGGCGTGATGCGGTAGCGTTTGGCTGTCGCCCGGTCGAAGCGGAGGACCTGCGCTCCGTCCGCGCCGACTTCCCAGGGACCGACCCACGGCAGCAGCTCTTCGTACGACACCTTCAGTGACGTCGGCACGCCATCCAGGACGACGTGCATCCGTCGGCGGTCGAGGTTCCGCGTACAGTGTCATCCTTGATCTCCGAACCGCAAAAACAATGAACGTCTAACGTCGAACGTCGAACCTCACGACGAAACGCGAACGTAGAACCACGAACGTCCGCCCACACCCGCCGACTGGCTATAATTGCCCGTGCGACTGACCTCTTCCGCTCCGACCCGCATCGATCTGGCCGGTGGAACGATCGATATCTGGCCGCTCTATCTGTTCCACGAAGGCGCGACGACGCTGAACGCGGCGATCAGCCTGCGCGCGCACGTCGAGCTGACGGATCGGCAGGATGGGTCGATCGAACTTCGCTCGATCGACACCGACAAGACCGTTCGCGCAGCGGGCTGGTCCGATCTCCGCGGTAGCGGCGAGCTGTCGCTGCTGGCGCTGCTGGCGAGACACTACCGTCTCGAGAACGTCACGGTGACCACCCGCGGCGAATCACCGGCTGGCGCGGGAATCGCCGGCTCGTCGGCGCTGACCATCGCCCTCTGCGGAGCGCTCGCCCGCTGGACGGCTTCCCAGTCCGATCCCGAACACCTCCTTCAGGTCGCGATGAACGTCGAATGCCAGACCATTCGCGTGCCGACCGGAGTTCAGGACTACCGCCCGGCGCTGTATGGCGGCGTCGCCGCTGTCGAACTCGGCGTCGCCGGCGTGACGCGGGCGGCGATCGACATCGATCCGGGTGAACTCGAGCGTCGGATCGTGCTGGCCTACACTGGCGCGCCACGCAACTCCGGCACCAACAACTGGGAAATTGCCAAGCGCCACATCGACGGCGACCGGCATATTTTCGACTGCTTCGAGCGCATTCGCGACACGGCAATCGCGATGCGTGCGGCGCTCGAGCGCGGCGATTGGAACGAGGTCGGTCGTCAGATCGCGATCGAGTGGGACAATCGGAAGCGTCTGGCCCCCGGCGTGACCACCCCGACAGTCGACGATCTCATCGCCCGGGCGATGGCTGCCGGCGCGACAGCGGCGAAAGTGTGCGGCGCCGGCGGCGGCGGCTGCCTGTTCTGCTACGGACCCCCGCAAGCCAGCAGCGCCATCGCCGAAGCGCTGGCCGCCGGCGGCGCGCGACTGCTCGACTATCGGATCGAAGCCGAAGGTCTGCGGCTTGGATAACGCCGCGATTGCACGCATCCTGCGCGAGATCGCCGACCTGCTCGAAATCAAGGGCGACAATCCGTTCAAGATCCGCGCCTACCGCAACGGCGCCGACATTGTCGGCAATCACCCCCACGAGCTGTCGCTGCTCGACGAGATCGGGCTGCGCGAGATCCCGGGAATTGGCAAGGACCTCGCCGCTCGCATTCGCGAGATCGGACAGACCGGCGACACGGATTTTCATCGCGAGCTGATCGCAGAATTCCCGTCGACGATTCTCGACCTGCTGCACCTGCAGGGCGTCGGCCCGAAGACGGTGGCAACCTTGTATCGCGATCTCGGCATTCTGAACCTCGACGATCTCGAGCGCGCTGCGCAGGACGGCCGCATCCGATCGCTGAAGGGCATGGGCGCCAAGAAGGAGGCGTTGATTCTGAAGGCGCTCGACGAGCGCAAGCGCTTCGCCGGCCGGCACCTCCTGTCTCGCGCCCACGAAGCATCCACTGCGTTGCAGGAATACCTGCGTGAGCGCGCACCGGGCGCGACCATCGAAGCGGTCGGCAGCCTGCGGCGCGGCTGCGACACCTGTGGCGATCTCGATCTGCTGGCGACCGCCGCTCCGGCCGCGCTCATGGACGAGTTCATCGTCTATCCACTGGTCGAGCGGGTCCTCGGCCACGGCGATACCAAGTCGAGCATCCTCGTCCAGGGCGGATTTCAGGCCGATCTCCGGCTCGTCGCCGCCGAGAGCCGAGGCGCCGCGATGCAGTACTTCACCGGCTCCAAGGCGCACAACATCGCCCTGCGCGACCGTGCCATCGGTCTCGGCTTCAAGCTGAATGAGTACGGCTTGTTTCGGCTGGCCGACGAGGTCAGAGTCGCCGGTGAGCGCGAGGAAGAGATCTACGCCGCACTCGGCCTCGACTTCGTTCCGCCTGAGTTGCGTGAAATGCAGGGCGAGATGGACGCCGCCGTGTCGCGGACCCTGCCGCGCCTGATCGAAGTCGCTGATCTGCGCGGCGACCTTCACATGCATACCACCGAGACCGACGGCAAAGACGACATCCGCACGATGGCGGCGACAGCCCGGGAGGCCGGGCTCGACTACATCGCCATCACCGATCACAGCCAGTCGCTCGCCATGGCCAACGGCCTCGACGAGCGCCGCGCCCTGGCGCACGCCGCTCGCATCCGCGCCGTCGACGCGGAAGGGCTCGGCATCCGCCTGCTCGCCGGCGTCGAGTGCGACATCAAGCCCGACGGCACGCTCGATCTCGCCGACGACTGCCTCGCCGCGCTCGACATCGTGGTGGCGTCGGTGCACTCCGCGTTCAATCAGGAACGCCAGGAAATGACCGCGCGGGTGCTCCGCGCGATCGAGAACCCGTACGTGGACATCCTCGGCCATCCGACCGGCCGCATGCTCTTGAAACGCCAGGCCTACCCGATTGACGTCGGTGCGATCCTGGAGGCGGTGCGACGCGCCGGCGCAGCGATCGAGATCAACAGCCAGCCGCACCGGCTCGATCTCAACGACGTCCACGCCCGGATGGCCCGGGATCGCGGCGTGCCGATCGTGATCTCGAGCGACTCGCACTCGCGCAGCGGCTTCACCTTTCTGCGCTGGGGAACGGCAGTCGCTCGCCGCGCCTGGCTTCGACCGACCGACGTCCTCAACACGCGATCGTTCGATGAATTCCGTGCCTCGCTGAGACGGCACCGGAGACCGCTCCCGTGAAGCTCCCCATGCTGAGCACCGCCGACAAGCACGCGGAAATCCGCCGCCTCTACTTCACGACGACGAAACGGACGATTGAGGAGGATCTGGCCAGGGCGCTGGATCTGCTGAAGTCGATGGCATCCGAGGACGAGCGGGAACGCGCGACCGTCTACATGGAAGGTCTGGCGCAGATGCGCCGTGACTGGGCCGGCCGGAAACAAAAGGCCCCGGGTCAGCGACCGGCTGGCGGGCACCAGCGGAATCGGAAACGCTAAGCCCTCAGCCCTGAACCTTCCACTTCCGCCGTCAGTCCTTGCCCGACTGATTGGCGACCACCTTCTTGCGCGACGAGATGCGCAGCGCTTCCGGCACATTCCGATCCACGGACAGCTTGGCCAGATCCTTCGAAGTCAGGCGGGTCATCAGGTTCATCGACAGCGCCAGCGGCGTCTTCGGGTTCTTGGTCAGGGCCAGCACGACGCCGTAACTCTTCAGCCAGGCGCGATTGCTGCCGATGATCCGCAACACGTCTTCCGACACGTTCTGCATGCGGGCGAAACTCTCGACTTCCGGGACGCTGACCTTCGGGCTGCTCAGCACCGACGCGCAGATCAGCTTGTTGGGATCGCGAATCAGGATGGCGCGCTGTTCGCGGGTGCCTTTCATGGCAGCCCTCAACCGCTGCGGAAAATTCATGGCCGCGAGTTCCTGGGTTCCCGAGATGCGCGTCTCTTCCTCTTCGGTTTCCACGCCGTCTGCCGGCGCGGCGTCGACGAGCGGATCGTCGGGCGGGATCTCGACCGCCGGAATGTGCGCCGGGAAGATTCCGCGATCGCCGAAGAACTCGCGCAGGTCGACCGGCACATCCGCCCGCGCAAGGAACTTCTCCAGCGCTTCGACTGGAATCCGGGCCAGCGTCTCATCGGCGGTTTCGCGGATCTCGCGATCGGGATCCTCCAGCAGCACGACCAGAATCGCGAGCTGCTCGTGCGCGCGCGGCGCCAGCGCGCCTTGCGCGGCCTGGAGGCGGACGTCGCGTTCGACCTCGCCTCGTTTGAACAAATCCAGAAGCGGTGTGGTTGTCACTAGCGGGCCTGCAGGTAGTCTTTGTAGTTGGTCAGGTTGAAGCGCGCCGTGACGACCTCGCCCGCCCTCCCGAGCAGGCGGGCGTCCGCGCCGTTGAACTGAAGGGCGATCGCCGACGCATCGCCGGCCGTCAGCACGATCTCTTTTCGAACGGCGATGGTCTGCTCTTCACCGGCCTGCAGCAATCGTTCAATCGACTTCTCGCCATCCACGGTGGCTGAAATCCAGCACGGACGCTTCACCGCCAGCGCGACTGTGAGCACCTCGCCCGACTCCGGCGGCGCTGCCGCAGTCGCGTCGGACCGCAGCGCTGGCACCGCGGGCTCGATGACGGCGGCCGACGACGGCGTCGCGGCGCCGGTCGTTGTGGACGCGGGCATCCGGTCGGCGACAGCGGGCGGGCGTGGCGATGGCTGGTCGGCGCGCCGGCCGGAGGTCGCGAAATACAGCAGGCCGGCGATGATCGGCACGCTGACCGCAACCAGCGAGAGAAACGTGCCCGCCGTCCGCCGTTCGCCTTCCACCGCAACGTAGTCCTCGATCCGATCGGACGTGGGATGCCCCGCGATCACCGAGTCGTTGGGGAACTGCGCGATGAACTCATGGATCGTGGCTTCGGGATCGAGGCCGACTTCGATTGCATAGGAGCGCACGAACGCGCGGCCGAAGATCCCGCCCGGCAGCTTGGAGATGTCGTTGCGTTCGAGCGCGTCGAGAACCGCGACCGAGATCTTGGTGGCGTTGGCGATCTGGCGCAGCGACACGCCGCGCCGTTCGCGGGCGTCCCGAAGTCGTCCGCCGAAACCGCCGGCCGTGCGTTCAGGGGGCATGAAAGGAGCGCTGACCGGCTTATGTTAGGGAGTGGTCCTGGGCCTGTCAAACCGCGAATGCGCGTGCTGCACGGCCTGCCGCAGATCGATCGCGCGGCAACGCTCTTCGTCCTGCGCCGCGCGTGGCGCCATGAACAGGCCAATCGCGGCAAATCCTGCGGCGCCGGTGGCGGCGATCTCGTCGATGCGGGCGCCGGTGACACCGCCAATCGCCAGCACCGGCCGATCGGCGGCACGAACGATCGCGCGTAGCCCCTCGATCCCCAGCAGGTCAGTCGCCGCCGGCTTCGACCGCGACTGAAACACGGTGCCGGCAATCAGGTAGTCGGCGTCCCCGGCGGCAGTCGCTTCCTCCACGCCATGAACCGATCGGCCGATCAGGAAACCCGGCGGTGCCAGCCGTCGGGCAGCGCGAATCGGGATGGAATCGCCGCGCAAGTGCACGCCGTCTGCGCCGCAGGCGAGCGCCACGTCGATCCGATCGTTGACCACGACCCGGGTGGCCGTGCCCTTCGTCACGACGAGCACGTCACCAATCAGCCCCGCCAGGGCTCCCGCTTCCAGATCCCGCTCACGGACCTGGACGAGGTCGACACCGGCGGCGACCGCATGGCGGATCTGCCTGACCAGGCAGTCGCGCCGGGCGGCCGGCGCGGCGCCCGCCGCGACCAGGCGGCGCCGGTCGGTGACCAGGCAGATCATCGCGAGTCGTCATGCAGAGAGAATTCGTGGGAATCGCGCGCGCCGAGCAGGTTCGCGAGATCGGCGAAGCCGGCGAACAGGTTGACGACGCCAAGGCCGCTCACCGCGCCGCGCACGAAGTTGTTCGAGAGGATCGAGCCCAGCACCGGCCACTTCATCGCGAAGTAGTTGTGCTCCCAGAACGCCGGCCACCACGGCGTCACGATGAGCAGCAGGCCGACCTGGACGAAAAAGACGACGTAGAGGAACCGGCGGAGCAGCGTCAGCTCCCGGCCTGGACCCTGGTGAGGCGATCGATGCGTGCGTCGACGTCGCGGTAGGATCCGGCCTCGGCCTGGAGCTCCATGCAAACGGCCAGCGCGCGCGCCACTTCACCGACCTGTTCGAGCGCCTCGGCGAGCTCGAACAGCAGCTGATGCGATTCCTCGCTGGTCGGAGCGGGCGCCTGCGACGCGCGCTCGAGCCAGTCGAGCGTCTCGGCCATCATCGCGCGGTCGCGGTAAAGTCGAGCGATCAGCCACGAGGTGCCGAACCGCAGCTTCGGGGCGCGCGCCGCTTTCTCCAGTGCCTGAATGCAGCCATCGAGGTCTCCCGCCGCCCGCAGTGCCAGCCCGCGCTTGTACTCCTTTTCGGCCTCATCCAGACCGGCGCGCTTCGCGGACTGCGCGCGCATGTTGTCGAAGACGCTGTCGAGATCGGCCTCGACGGCGTCGGGGATTGGCGCTGGCGGCGGGTTGATCGTGTCCAGCGAGATGCTGAGATCGACCTCGACGTCCTCGGACGTCGCGTGCACGGGCGGCGGAGCAGACGATTCGAGGTCACCCAGAATGCTGTCCAGATCTATGGCGTTCGCGCTCATCGCGAACTGTTGGTCCTCGCCGAGGCGCCGAGGCATCGGCTTGGTGGGCGTTCGCTTCGGCGCTTCTTCCACGGCGGCGGCAGCCGCCAACAGCTGTTCGATCTCGGCCTCGTCCGGCTCGAGCTCGGACGACGGCTGGGGCGGGCCCTCGTCGAAGAGCGAATCGCCGTTCAGATCGGTGCTCAGGAACGGCGACTCACCGCTCAGTCGAGCCGCGATCAGGCCATCGGGATCCGGTTCACCCAGCAGCACCAGCGTGCGGCGGAAGCGTTCGATGTTCGCCTTGTCCCACGGCTCGCGCGCTACCAGATCCTCGGCGATGAACCGCGCTTCGGTCGCGTGGCCCCCCTCGATGTAGGCGTCGGCCAGCTGCGCCTGTGCGCTGTACATGGTCGACTCGAGGCCGCCATCCACGCAAATCTCGACCAGCCGCATCAGGGCGGGGATATGGTTGGGTACGCGCGTGACGTACTCCTGCAGCACGGCGGCAGCGCCGGGCCAGTCCGCCAGCGACATCGCCGCGTCGGCGGCGAGCTCGACGACCTTGAACCCGGCCTCGGGCGCCTGCTCGGCGATGCTCCATCCGAGCTGCGCGATGTCCTCGCGGCGCAGCGGGTCGCGGTCGAGCAGCTGGCGGACGATCTCGACGCCGTCCTCGAACGTCTCGCCGCGCAAACGGAGCTCGGCGAGCGTCAGCAACAGTCCAGGATCGTCGCCGGCGCTCTCCACGCTGAGATACCTGCCGGCCGCCTCGAGCTCGCCTCTGGCGATGAACGCGCGCGCCAGCTGGGCGGCCAGTTCGTTGTCGCCGGGATGAACCGCGGCGGCCTGGCGCAGCGCGTCGAGCGCCTCGTCCGGTCGGCCGTTCGACTCGAGCGCCGCGGCGAGCATCCGGAACTGCTCGACCGTGGTGGCGCACTCTCGTGCATGGTCGAAATCGCCGGCGGCGAAATAGACGTCGAGCAGCTTGTCCCGGACCTCGTCGTCGTCGGGGTTCAGCCTGGCGGCTTCGCGCAGCACCTCGATCGCTTCCGCCTCGCGCCCCTTGTCGGCCAGCTCGCCGGCGATCTCCTTGAAGTCGTCGAGGGCGCCGGCCTTGTCGCCCATCTCGATGCGGGCGCTGGCGGCCGTCAAGCGTCCTTCGTAGTCCTCCGGGTCGAGCGATCCGAGCCGGACCCTGGCCTGGAGCGCCCCTCGCGTGTCGCCCTTCGCCTTACGCAACTCAATCAGCGTATTGAGGTGAAATCGCGCGTCGGCGTAGCGGCCCTGGCTGCCGAGGATTTCCGACACCTGGACGAGCGTGTGCTCGTGATCGGGCTTGAGCTTGAGGATCTTCTTGTAGACCGCGGCGGCTTTCGCGCCGGCGCCTTCGTCGTTGAGATGGTCGGCGATCTGGCCGTACTGCGCGATCGCCTTGTCGAGTTGATTGGCGCGCGCGTAGAGGTCGCCGAGCGAATTCTGGAGGTTCCAGTCGCCAGGCTGGTCCTCGACCAGACGGATGTACTCCGCGATGGCATCGGGCAGCTTGCCCTGCCGGATCAGCTTCTCGGCATTGCGCAGCGTGGCAGCGCGATCAATCGGCACTGGGAAACTTACTCAATCGTATCAAACAGCGTGGAAGGGCGGAACGACCGGCGATGCGCATCCGAATAGCCAAACCGCGCCACCGCCTCGAGATGATCCGCCGTGGCGTAGCCCTTGTGGCGATCGAATCCGTAGCGCGGGTCCCGGCCGTGCAGGTCGAGCATCTGACGATCCCTGGTCACCTTGGCGATGATCGATGCCGCCGCGATGGCTGAACAACGGCGGTCACCATGCCGCACGCCGCGCTGGGCCATCGGCAGATCGGGCACCCGGAACGCGTCGACGAGGACGATATCAGGCAGCGGCGTCAGTTGCAGCACGGCGCGCTGCATCGCGCGCAGCGACGCCTGGTGGATGTTGACGCGGTCGATCTCGCACGGATCCGCCTCGCCGACCGCCCACGCGACCGCGGCGGCCAGGATCTGCACGTAAAGACGTTCACGCTCGGCTGCGGGCACCGTCTTGGAATCGCAGACGCCGGCAATATGCCGGTCGGGATGCAGTACCGACTGCGGCAGCGACGACCGGACCGGCCAGGCACCCACGCCCCACCTCATCGCAGCCGGCCACGTGCACGAATCCCACACGGCGCAACGCGTTCTCGAGCGTGCGCGTTGCGGGGACTCGCGTCATGGGACCTCTCAGCAGTCAGACGTCACAAGTTGGAGAGGAGTCGTGGACCTCTACTTTCAACTTCCAACTCTAACTCTACGCTTTCGACGTATCCTTCATGCGCGCCGCCTTGCCCTTCAGCCCGCGCAGGTAATAGAGTTTGGCGCGCCGGACCTTCGCCGACCGCGTGATCTCGACCTTCGAAATCGTCGGCGAATGGAGCGGGAAGATTCGCTCGACGCCCTGGCCGAACGACACCTTGCGCACGGTGAAGGAGGCGCGAGTCCCGCCGCGGTGCATGCCGATGACCACACCCTCGAAGACCTGGATGCGCTCTTTGTCGCCTTCGCGCACCTTGACGTGCACCTTGACCGTATCGCCCGACTTCATCGCCGGCCGCTGGGCCAACTGCGACTTCTCGACTATCTCAATCGCGCTCATCACTCGCTCCTTTAAGCTCTCGCAGCAACTGCTTGTCTTCTTCGTCCAAACTCGCCGCGTCCAATAGATCGGGCCGCCGCGCCAGGGTCCGGGCCAGTGCCTCGCGCTTTCGCCAACGTCGAATCGCAGCGTGGTTTCCGGACAAGAGCACGTCGGGCACCTTCAGCACCCGTCCCGCTGAATCCTTCTCACTCGCATCATCCGGCACCGCCAACTCGGCCGGCCGGGTGTATTGCGGATGATTCAGCAGTCCCCGGCTGAATGTATCCAGCGCCACCGACTGCTCATCCCCCACCACGCCGGGCACGAACCGCGCCACCGCATCGAGAATCACCAGCGCCGGCAACTCGCCTCCCGTGAGCACGTAGTCGCCGATCGATAGCTCCTCGGTCACCCGCTCGCCTATCCGTTCGTCGAATCCCTCGTAGCGCCCGCACAACAGTACGATGTGGTCAGCGCCGCTGAGCCGCTCCGCATCGGCCTGTGTAAAGCGCCGTCCTTGCGGCGACATCATGATGACCGTCACCCGGTCTCCCCGCTCCGCCGCGATCGCGTCCAGGGCCCGGAAAATCGGTTCAGGCTTCAGAACCATCCCAGGCCCACCGCCGTACGGTACATCGTCCACGACGCGATGGCGGTCGGTGGTGAAGTCGCGCAGGTCGCGCACTTTCACGTCCAGCGCTCCCCGCTCGATCGCCCGTCCGACGATGCCGACCGACAGCGACTGCTCGATCATCGCCGGGAAAATCGTGACGATGTCAAAAGTCATGATGCGTGGTCCGGCTGAAGCCGGACACTACCGAGGCCCGCCAGTCGCCCCGTCCCCTACGCTCCGGTCGTATCCGGCTTCAGCCGGACCTCGTTTACTTCGAGCAATCCTTCGGGCGGGTCGATCACGATCCGCTTGGCGACCGCATCAACCTCGGTGCAAATCGCCGCCACGAGCGGGATCAGCACCTCCCCAGCCGCACCGTCGACGACGAGGCGGCTCCCGGCCGGAGTGCCCTCGACGTCACGAACCAGCCCGACCCTGCGCCCGTCACGCGTGTCCACTCGGCAGCCGATCAGGTCATGCCGGTAGAACATGTCCGGCGGCAACCTGGTCAGCCGCTCGATCGGGATCCGCACTTCCAGGCCCGCCAGCCGCTCGGCGTCGGTCATCGTGTCGACGCCGATCAGCCCGATGATCGGCCGCTCGCGATGAAACCTCGCCGTGGTCACGGTCAGCGTTTCGATCACTCCCCCGCGCTCGATGAAGAGTTCGGCCCCCGGCCGGAACCGTTCCTCGGGGAAATCGCTCTCAGGATTGACGATGACCTGTCCGCGGATCCCGTGCGCCCGGGCGATGCGTCCGACGACCGCCATAGCTTCCCAATCCATGAGATTTCAGATTGGAGATTTCAGAATTCAGATTGCTTTCAGATTTGCCCGATTGAATCTGAAATCTGACCTCTGAAATCTGAAATCTCAACCTCCTACCGTGACTCCCGTATCTCCAGCGTCACCTGCTTGCCGTCCTTTTCGCCCGCGGTCGCGGCCAGCGTGCGCAGCGCCGCCGCCGTGCGGCCGGACCGGCCGAGGATCTTCGCGATGTCGCGCGGCGAGACATAGAGTTCGATCAGCGTCACCTTCTGGTGCTGCGTTTCGGTCACGCGCACTTGCTCGGGGGCGTCGGCCAGCGCCTTCGCCAGGACCTCGACGACCGCGCGCACGCCGCTGCTCGACGCGGCGTCGGCGCTCATTTGGCCTCGGACGCGGCGGGGGTCTCGACGACGATCGCGTCCGCCTGTTCAGCGCCGGTCTTCGGCTTGATCTCTTCGGCGCCCGTCGTCGTCGTGACCTTTTCCGCACCGGTTGTCGTCTTGATCGTTTCCGCGCCGGTTGTCGGCTTGATGGTTTCGGCGCCGGTCGTGGTTGTGACCTTCGGTATCGACGGCGTCAGATGACGCTTGATCAGGGTTCGCACCGAATCCGATAGCTGTGCGCCCTTGCTGACCCAGTAGTCGACGCGCTCGCGCTGGACGTCGACCAGTGCCGGGCGGGTGCGCGGGTTGTAGTGACCGAGGATTTCGACGAACGAGCTATCGCGGGCAGCGCGAGAATCGGTGACAACGACGCGGAAGTATGGACGTTTCTTGGAACCGGCGCGACGCAAACGAATGGCGACCATCTGACACTCCTCAATAGCCTCCGGGGTTCGAACCCGAACGCATGTTTCGCTACGCGTGCGGGACGACCTGAAGGTCGTCCCCTACGTGCCCGACAACGGGAAAGCGTACCCGTCAACGGAAAAACCGATACCCGGTCGGGACAACCGTCGCGGGTCGAGTTCTATCGCGTACGGCGGGTCGAGTTCTATCGCGTACGTAGGGCCCGGCTTTCAGGCCGGGCCGATTTCGAACACCGCGGGCTACCCGCGGTTGCGCAGCATCTGCATGGCCGAGCGGCGCGCTTTCTTGCCGCCGGTGGCCATCCCGGCCATCCCGCCGAGCGACTTCAACATCTTCTGCATCTGCACGAACTGCTTGAGCAGACGATTCACATCCTCGACCGAGGTGCCGCTTCCTTTCGCGATCCGCTTGCGCCGGCTGCCGTTGATGATGTGCTGCTTGCGCCGCTCTTCCGGTGTCATCGCGCCGATGATTGCTTCAATCCGCGAGATCTGCTTCTCGTCCGGCTTGTTCTCCGCCAGCGCCTTGAGGTTGCCCATCCCGGGCAGCATCCCCATGATCTGCTCGAGCGGGCCCATCTTCCGGATCGTCTTCAGCTGATCGCGGAAATCCTCGAGCGTGAATTCGTTGGCCCGGAGCTTTTCTTCGAGCTTCTCGGCGTCCTCGACGTCGATCGCGGCCTCGGCCCGCTCGATGAGCGACAGCACATCGCCCATGCCCAGGACACGCGACACCACGCGTTCGGGGTGAAACGGCTCGAGATCGGCCAGCGTCTCGCCGCTGCCGACAAAGGCAATCGGCACGCCGACCACCGACACCACCGACAGCGCCGCGCCGCCGCGGGCGTCGCCGTCCATTTTCGTGAGCACGACGCCGGTGACGCCGACCTGCGCGTTGAACTCGCCCGCGCTCTTGATCGCGTCCTGGCCGGTCATCGCGTCGGCGACAAAGAGCAGGTCGGACGGCTCCGTGGCGCCTTTGATCGCCACCAGTTCCGCCATCAACTCATCGTCGATGTGCAGCCGGCCCGCGGTGTCCACGATCACCGCATCGAAGCCGAGCGTAGTGGCCTCGACGACCGCGCCCCTGGCGCGCGCCACAGGGTCCATCACACCGGCCGGGTCGTGGACACGAACGACCGCCTTCTCCGCGACGACGTTCAGCTGCTGAATGGCTGCCGGCCGTTTGACGTCGGTCGACACCAGCAGCGGATGCTTGCCCTGCTTTTTCAGCCACGCCGCGAGCTTGCCGGTCGTCGTCGTCTTGCCGGCGCCCTGCAGACCGAGCATGAGGATGACGCGCGGCCGTTTGGTCGTGGGCTGGAGGCCGCCTTCGGCATTGCCGAACAGCGCCACCATCTCGTCCCGAACGATCTTGACGACTTCCTGTGACGGCCCGAGGCCACCGCGCAGTACATCCTTGCTGCTGACCGCGTCCATCGCCCGGTCGCGAACCCGGTCGACGAAGGCTTTGACGACCTTGAAGTTGACGTCGGCTTCCAGCAGCGCGAGCCGAATCTCGCGCAACGCCACTTCGATGTTTTCTGGCGTCAGCCGCGACTCGCCCCGAAGCGTCTTGAAAACGTCTTGCAGGCGTGTGCTGAGGGACTCGAACATGTGCCGCTAACCCGCTCTACCGCAAACCGTTATCGTAGCGGACGGGCTTCGGACTGTCAAACCGCTGAGGACAGGCTATTTCGCGCCGAGTTCGAGCTTCAGGGCCTTGAGTTTGCCGATGGCATTTTTCAGCGCCACCGAAGACGGACTCATGGCCGCATCGGCACTGGCCTCGCCTTCGAGCTCGTTGAACGCACGCTCGAGGACGGCGAGAGTCGTTTCGACCTCGGCGGCAGTGACGTCGAGCGACTGACGCACGAGATGTTCGACCAGGTCGAGGCAGGCGCGCAGGAGGGGTTCGGCTTTCGGATTGGGCGCGGCGCCGCGCGATGCCGCGCGCATCCCCGCCATCAATGAATCCCGACACCCGTGAAGTTGGCCTTTGACCGTCATGTGGTTGCTAACCCGCTCTGCCGCAAACTCTTATCGTAGCCAACCCGTCCGCGCAGTGTCAACGGCCGGGCATGAACTGCAAACGGGTGTCGCGTCGGCACGATTCTCATCTGCTAGACCGAGGACAGCTTGTGACCCATTTTTTCCTTCTTGGTTTTCAAGTATCGGCGGGTCGAGTCCTGGGCCGGAATCTCGAGTGGCAACCATTCGCTGACGGACAGCCCGTAGCCTTCGATGCCGACGAGCTTGCGCGGGTTGTTGCTGAGCAGTCGCATCGACCGCACGCCGAGCTCGCGCAGAATCTGAACGCCGATGCCATAGTCGCGCTGATCGGCCTTGAACCCGAGCCGTTCGTTCGCCTCGACGGTGTCGAAGCCTTCGTCCTGAAGCTCGTACGCACGGATTTTGTTGGCGAGGCCGATGCCGCGCCCTTCCTGATTCAGGTACAGCAGGATGCCACGCCCTTCAGCGGCGATCTTTTCCATGGCGGCGTCGAGCTGCATGCCGCAATCGCATCGGATCGAGTGCAGCCCGTCGCCGGTGAGGCAGGACGAGTGCACGCGTACCATCACATCTCGGCCGTCACCAATCTCGCCGCGCACCAGGGCCACGTGTGTCTGGTTGTCCACCTGGCTCTCGAACGCGTGTACGCGGAAATCACCGTAGTCAGTCGGCATCTTGGCTGAGGCGGCGCGCTTGACCAGCGACTCGGTGCGCATGCGGTAGTTGATCAGATCGGCGACCGTGACCATCAGCAGGCCGTGGCGCCGGGCGACCTTGGCGAGCTGCGGCACCCGCGCCATCGTGCCATCTTCGTTCATGACCTCGCAGATCACGCCGGCCGGATACAGGCCGGCGATGCGGGCGATGTCGACCGACGCCTCAGTCTGTCCGGTCCGCACCAGCACGCCGCCGGGACGCGATCGCAGCGGGAACATATGACCCGGGCGCAGCAGGTCGATCGGCCTGGTGGCTGGGTCGATCGCCGTCAGCACCGTCATCGCGCGGTCGGCGGCGGAGATGCCGGTGCTGGTGCGTTCGCGGGCCTCGATCGGCACGCAGAACGCGGTGTCGAACTTCGAGCTGTTCCGGCTGACCATCAGCGGAATCTCGAGCTCGTCGAGCCGATCGGGCGTCATCGACAGGCAGATCAGGCCGCGACCATAACGCGCCATGAAATTGATCGCTTCGGGCGTGACCTTCTCGGCGGCGACCATCAGGTCGCCTTCGTTCTCGCGATCCGCATCGTCGACGATGATGATCATCCGCCCGGCGCGGACGGCGTCGACCGCGTCTTCGATTCGGGCAAACGGCGAGGTGGCCTTTCCGGCCGCGAGCGCGAGCTTCGGCTTCGCCGGCCTGCTCTTGGCCCTCGACGCCGAACCCGTTGTGTTCTTCTTCAATGTGTCTTTTCCCCTGGACCGACGTTGAGCGTCAGACCAGCCAGTTCCGCGGCGCGGACGACGTACTTGCCGACCATGTCGCATTCGAGGTTGACCCGATCACGGATTCTCATCCGGCTCAGGTTGGTGTGCTGCATCGTGAATGGGACGACCATGACGTCGAAGCGATCGACGCCGAGCCCGGCGACCGTCAGGCTGATGCCGTCGACGGCGATCGAGCCCTTGTGCACGATGAGCGGCGTCAGCGCGGACGGGAAACTGACGGTCACCCACCGGAACTCGGCTTCCTGCCGCAATTCCTCGACGTGGCCGATGGCGTCGACGTGGCCCTGGACGAAATGCCCGCCGAAGCGCTGGTCGGCACGCAGCGGACGCTCGAGGTTGACGGGGTGACCATGGGCGATCGAGCCGAGCGTGGTGACACGGATCGTTTCCGGCCCCACGTCGGCGAGCATCTGATCAGGTTCTGCCAGGATGACGGTGAGGCACACGCCATTGACCGCAACGCTGTCTCCCGGCGTGAGCTCGGAGGCCAGCGGCGTGGCGATGCGCAGGCGGCACCCGCCGTTGGTCGGCTTGCGCTCCACCAGTTCGCCCACGCCTTCAATCAGTCCCGTGAACATATCCCTCTATCAGGACGTCCGGTCCGAGCGGCACGATCCGTCGATCGCGCAGGTCCGCCGATGAAAACGAACGATCCGGAAGCAGCGGAACCGCTCCGGCGCCGAGAACGTGCGGTGTGACGTACAGGCGCACGTAGTCGACCACGCGTTCATCCCATGCGGCCGCGTGGATCGCTCCGCCGCCTTCGAGCAGCAGTGATTCGATCTGGCGCTCCGCCAGTCGCTGCAGCGCGGCTCGCAGGCTGCCGTCGGCGGCGACCTCGATCTGTGCGCCGCGAGCCTGGAGCGGCGCCTGCAAGTCGCCCCGCGCCGCCGCGGCCGCGGTGGTCACGATGATGACAGGCCCGGCCTCCGGTGTCGAGAGCACACGCGCATGTGGCGGCGTCCTCAGCCGCCGGTCGAAGATGATGCGGGTCAGGGGCCGCTCACGGAAGGCTCCGCGCGCGGTCAACTCGGGATCGTCGGTCAGGATGGTGCCGCTGCCGACGCCGATCGCGTCCACCTCCGCGCGAACGCGCTGCGCGTGGCGATTGGCGGCCGCCGACGTCAGGATCGTCCGACGCCCGGGCGCTTCGGCAATGCGTCCGTCGATGCTGGTGGCGGCCTTGAGCACGACGAACGGACGCCCTTCGCGCATCATGGTGAAGAACGGCTGATTCAGCGTCACCGCGCGATCGGCGGCGAGGCCCACGTCGACCGTGACGCCGCGCTCGCGAAGAAACGCGAACCCGCGGCCGCGCACCGCCGGATTGGGATCTTCCACGGCCGCGACCACCCGCCTGATGCCGGCATCGACGATCCGGCTGACGCAGGGGCCGGTGCGGCCCTGATGACAGCACGGCTCGAGCGTGCAGAACAACGTCGCGCCGCGCGCCCGCCTGCCGGCCTCGGCCAGGGCGTGCACTTCGGCGTGCGGCTCGCCCGCGCGCTGATGGAATCCCTGTCCGACCACCACGCCGTCGGCCGAGACGACGACCGCGCCGACCAGCGGGTTGGGGCTGGTGCGGCCCGCGCCACGGCCGGCGTGAAAGAGCGCACGCTCCATGTAGTCGCGCTCTACCATTTCTCTTCGAACAGGCCGTCGACGTACTCCTCGGCCGAGAACGGCACGAGATCCTCGATCCCTTCCCCCACGCCGACGTAGCGAATGGGCAATTTCAGGTCGTGGGCGATGGCGACAGCGACACCGCCTTTGGCGGTGCCATCGAGCTTGGTCAGCACGATGCCGTTGACGCCGGCGACGTCCATGAACTCGCGCGCCTGCGAGACCCCGTTCTGCCCGACGGTCGCGTCGAGGACCAGCAGCACTTCCTGCGGCGCGCCTGGCACTTCGCGCGCGGCGATGCGCCTGATCTTGTCGAGCTCGTTCATCAAGTTGACCCGAGTGTGCAGCCGGCCGGCGGTGTCGACCAGAATCGGATCGCGGTTTCTCGCCTTGCCCGACGTAATCGCGTCGAACACGACCGCCGCCGGATCAGCGCCGTCGCGCGCCCGCACCAGGTCGACACCGGCGCGGGTCGCCCAGATCTCGAGCTGCTCCACTGCCGCCGCGCGAAAGGTATCCGCGGCGCAAATTAGCGGCGTGCTGCCCTGGCGTTTCAGGAGGTTGGCCAGCTTGCCGACCGTGGTCGTCTTGCCGGTACCGTTGACGCCGACAATCAGGACGACCTGCGGGCGCGCCGCGATCGCCACCGGTCGATCGACTGCGGCGAAGACCGCGCGGATCTCCTGTTTCACCAGATCGCGCAGGCTCTCGCCGACGCGCGATCGCGCCTTGACCGCAGCAATGATGCGGTTGGTGGCAGCGACGCCGAGGTCGGCCGAGATCAGCAGCTCTTCGAGGGCGTCGACGGTGTCGACGTCGACGGGGCGGGATCGCTTCTCCGGCGCATCGGCGGCGCGGACGATCTCGTCGAATCGATCGACGATCTGTTTGGTGGTGCGCGAGAGTCCTTGCTTGATCCGGTTGAAGAAATTCACGGGAATCGGGTCATTGGCAAATCTGGTGATCGGGCGGTGATTTGTGAGATCGATGACCAGATTACCAGATCACCCGGTGACCAGATTCCGTATTCAACCGGTCTCGGCCTCGGCACGCTGCCGGCGCAGCATGAGCGCGTCGATGGCTGCGCGCACGTCGGTACGTCCGCGCAGCACTTCGGCCATCTGCGTGGTGATCGGCAGCTCGACCCCGTAGCGCTGCCCGAGCGCGAGCGCGGCGCCGGTGGTCACGACCCCTTCGGCCACCATCTTCATGCCGGCCAGGATCTCGGACAGGTGACGGCCGCGCGCCAGCTCCAGGCCGACGTGCCGATTGCGGCTGAGCGTGCCGGTGCAGGTGAGCACCAGGTCGCCCAGCCCGCTCAGCCCCGCGAGTGTCTCCCGCCGCCCCCCGGCGGCACACGCCAGGCGCGTGAGCTCCGCCAGCCCACGCGTAATCAGCGCGGCCAGCGCGTTGTGGCCGAGCCCCAGGCCTTCGACGACGCCGGCGGCGATGGCAATGATGTTCTTCATGGCGGCGCCAATCTCGACTCCCGCCACATCGTCGCTGCCGTAGAGACGCAGGTACGGACCGCGGAATTCGTGCTGCACGAGCTCGATCGCGGCGGCGTCATGTGACGCGGCGAGGATCGCAGTCGGCAGCTGGCGCGCGACCTCGGACGCGAAGCTCGGTCCCGAGAGCACTACCACTGGATGCGTCGAGCCGACCTCCTGAGCGATCACCTCCGACATCCGCAGCAGCGTGCCGGCCTCCAGACCCTTGGTCGCGCTCACGATCACGGCCCGTGCGGCCAACGATCCCGACGCCGCCCCCATCACGGCGCGGCAGCCGTGCGACGGCACCGCCGACACGACCAGGTCAGCCTGACGCAGCGCGTCGGCGAGCGTGTGGGTAACCGACACGCTCTCGGGAAAGACGACATCAGGGAGATACACGCTGTTCGCGCGGCGCGCGGACATCTCGTCAACCAGCGCGCGATCGCGGGCCCAGAGCCTGACGTCGTGTCCGACGCGGCCGAGGTGCACCGCCAGCGCGGAGCCCCAGCTGCCGGCGCCGATGACCGCGACGGTCTGCATTACGCGCGCGCTCCGGCGCGGGGCTCGGTGCCCGTCCACAACCTGAACACGTTCGAACGGTGTCGGAACACGATCAACGCCGCTGCCGCCGCCGCGGCGATGATGACCGGCGCCGAGTTTCCGAGCGCGTACGCCAGCGGTGGCAATGCCATCGAGGCGAGCAGCGAACCGAGCGAGATGTAGCGTGTCAGCCAGACGACAACGGCGAAAATGGTCAACGCCGGCGGGATGGCGAGCGGACTCAGAATCGCAAACACGCCGCAGGCGGTCGCGACTCCCTTGCCGCCGCGGAAGCGCAGCCAGACGGGATAAATGTGCCCGATGATCGCGGCGAACCCGGCGGCAGCCGGCAAGTCCCGGCTGTCACCCATGTGGAGCGCGAGCCAGACGCTCGCGGCGCCTTTGCTCATGTCGAGCACGGCGACGAGTAACCCGGCCGCCACTCCCGATGCACGCATGACGTTGGCGGCGCCGAGGTTGCCGCTGCCCACCTGACGCAGGTCAGCACCGCAGCGTCGCGCTAGAATCAACGCGAACGGAATCGAGCCGATGAGATAGGCGGCAAGAACGGCGACCAGCATCACCTGCCGGTGAGATTAGCATGCGTGAGCGCGAGGTAATCCGTCCCGGATGCCGACAGCCGGCTCTCGTACCAGGTGACCCGTGTCACACGATCGCGCGCCAGCGCTCGCGGCGGCGCCGCCGCGAGGGCGCGCGTGCGATCGGACGGCTTCGAAGCGGTCCACCGGCCCAGAGTGAGATGAGGGTGAAAGTCGCGCCGTTCCGGCCCGATCCCGAGTGCTGCGATCCGCGCCGCCAACTCCTGCTGAAGCTCCTTGACCTTGTCGGCGCCGGCGCCAATGCCGAACCACAGCACCCGCGGCGCGCCTCGCGCTGGAAATACACCGATGCCGCTGACGGAGATATCGAAGGGAGCCGTGTTGACGTCGGCGCCGACGCCTTCGATCAGCGACGGCACCCGCGATGCGTCAACGTCCCCGACGAACACGAGCGTCAGATGTACGCGATCGGATCGAATCCATCTCAAGGTGCCGCCGGATGCACCAAGCGCCGCCCTCAGCCGCGCCTGCTCGGCCGCCAACGTCTCCCGGGTGGTGCCCGATAGGTCGACGGCCGCGAACAGCCGCACCCTACTTCCGCTCCGACCATTCGCGCCAGCCGGGAAGGCCCATCACCATCAGCCGGGTCATGTTCAACGCCGATTGCGCCGCCTGGAACTTCACCATCTCGCGGTTGCCCATGAACTGGAACGTGCGCACACGACACTCGTCGTTCACGACGACGGCAACCGCGACCGTGCCGACCGGCTTGTCCGCCGTCCCACCGCCTGGTCCGGCGATGCCGGTGATGCCGACGCCGACGTGGGTTCCGGCACGCGATCGGATGCCTGCCGCCATCGCCGTGGCGACCGCCTCGCTGACGGCGCCGTTCTCCAGAATCGCGCTCTCGGGAACAGCGGCCAGATCCATCTTCGACTGGTTGCTGTAGCAGACGACGCCGCGGTCCATGTATGCCGAGCTTCCAGGCACGTCGGTCAATCGCGAGGCCAACAGCCCGCCGGTGCACGACTCCGCCACCGCAATGGTCATTTTGTGCTCGCGCAGCAGATCGCCAACGACCGCTTCGAGCGCGCGGCCGTCGACGCTGTAGAGCGCCGGCCCCAGCACGTTCTGGAGCTCGAGCACCGCAGCATCGAGGGCGGCGTCAGCGTCGGCCTTGCTCGACGCTTGCGCGGTGAGATGAAGCTCGATCTGCCCGAGCACGGCCAGAATCGTCGTGCTGATGGCGACGGCCTGCGTTGTCCACTTGCCGTAGACCGGCGATGCGTGGGCGTCCACGTCCGACTCCGCGCGGCCGGTGATCTTCAGCACCCGGCGGAACAGTCCGTTGCCGCCCGACCTGGGCGCGAGCTGCCCGGCGATCAGCGCCTCCAGCATCGGCTTCATCTCCCGCGGCGGACCGGGCAACAGCACCAGCGCGGTCTGTGCCTTCTCGAGCCACAAGCCGGGCGCGGTGCCGTTGGCATTGGGCAGCACCGTGGCGCCACGTGGAACCATCGCCTGACGACGGTTGATCTCGGGCATCGTCATGCCGCGACGGGCGAATCGCTCGCGGAGACGATCGACGATCGATTCATCGACGTCGAGGCCGACGCCGAGCGCACGCGCGACCGCATCGCGGGTGATGTCGTCCTCGGTGGGACCGAGGCCTCCGGTGACGACGATGAGATCGGCCCAGCTGAGCGCGCTTTCGATGACCCGCGCCAGTTCTCCGACGTCGTCGGCGACCACTGCCTTCAGGCGCACGTCGTAGCCGATGGTGTTCAGCCGTTCGGTAATGAAGAGCGAGTTCGTGTCGACACGAAACGGTGTCAGCATTTCGCTGCCGATCGCAAGGATGCAGGCCTTCATGCCGACCTGAGGATCCAATGCAGGACGCCGCGCAAGGCAAGATTGGCGTACACCGCCGCCATCGCATCGTCGGCCATCACGCCGATGCCGCCATGCAGGCGCTCGAGACGATTCGCGGGATACGGCTTGATGACGTCGAAGAGGCGAAAAAGCACGAAGCCGGCGAGCGCGCCCGCCCAGCCGACGGGACTGAGAAAGAGGGTGACGAGCATCCCCATCACCTCGTCGATGACCACCTGACCGGGGTCGGTTCGACCGAAATGGCGCTCGGCGATGTTACCGCTCCACGACCCGGCGATGAACACGCCGACGATCGCGATGGCCTGCACGGTGGGTGACGCGGGCAACAGCCACCAGACGACGAGGCCGGCTGCCGATCCGAATGTGCCGGGCGCAAATGGGGCGTACCCGACGCCGCCCACCGTCGCGATCGCCAGGCCGACGCGGAACCTGGCGCCGGTTGCGGGGGTCGTGGTCACGGCAGCAACGGCAAACGATTCCAGGGCTAGGCCGAGGCGCGAATGACCCGGGTCCCGGCAAAGCGATCGTGGAGACCGCGATGATCGCGGCTGAAAAGCGCGGTCAGGAATCCGAGTCCGACTGGTACCGCGAGCACGGCCCACATCATCGTGCGCAGGAACGCGCGCCCCAGATCGAGCGATGCGGCGGTGTCCGACTGGACGACACGAATCCCCGCGATCATCTTGCCGAGCGTCTGGCCACTGGCAGTGAAGGCCACCAGATAGCCGCCGTTCTGCACCAGGAGAAACGCAAGAAGTGGCGCTTTCGGCAGGATCCAGAGATCGTCAATCGACAGATAGCACAACTGCATCGTGAAGTAGATGACGACGAGGTCGACGACGGTCAAGATCAGCAAATCGACAATCACCGCGAACAGTCGGGCACCGATCCCGGCGTCCTGAGGCTGCCCCTCGTCGGACCAGACGACGTGGGTCGTGCGCTCGGCCGGCAGGACCACCGGCATGGGCGACGGATCGACCACCTCCAGCGCGAGATCGAAGCTCGGCGTCCGGAGTTGCGGTTCTGCGCGCAGTCGCGGCGATTCGGGTGTCGCGCGACGCACGGCCAGCGGCTGACGCGGCGGCGAGGCCTTCGTGATGAGCGCTTCGTCGTCTGGAATCGGCGGCCCGAAGAGCGGCAGCTCCTCCCGCGGAAAGGCCTTCAACGCATCCGCGACGGCGGCCGGCGGGAGCGGTTCGGTATCTGGCTCCGGGGCGCCGAAGATCCGGTCGAGATCGGGCACTCGGTCCACGTTCGCCGGCGGCGACGGCCTGTGGCTGGCGGCATCGATCAAAGCGAGATCCTCGAATGGATTGGCGATCTCGGTGTCGCGGCGGATGGTGAAGTCTGGGATCGGGTTTGGCGAGGTCAGGGAGAAATCGTACTGACAATTGCGGCAGCGATCAGCCGGCTCGAAGCCGAGATAGCCGCATTTTGGACACTTCATGGGTTGCGGGGATCGCCCTTTTCGCCTTCAGCCGCCTCACCCGACGGCAGTGGAGTCAGCGCGAGCAGTTCCCTCTGGATGTCGGCGCGGAGACGATTGGCTTCGCCGTACTCAGAATCAGTTGGCCGCACCGCGTCGAGCGTTGACAGGGCTTCCCGCAGGCGACCGCCTGCCGCGAAGGCATGCGCCCGAAGCAGCGCCGTCTCGCCGCGTCGAGGCAGGGGCAGCGCGGTGTCGAGCGTCACCGGCGCCGAGATCGCGGCAGGGGCGGGCTCGGGGCGTGCGACTCCTGCAAAGGCGCCGACCGAACGCCACGCCGTCCAGTCGTTCCAGGTGGCGGCCGCGGCCAAACCCGCGACGGCGACAGCCGCCGCCACCAGGCCACGCACGACGCCGAGGTCGCCGATCGTGCGCGGGCCGGTTCGAGAGAGGTGAGGCGCGCGGTCGCGTGGCGCCCGATCCGATGGCGGCGCCGGCGTAAGGAGCGCCGCCGGCTCGAGCCGGTTCAGCCGATCGAGGACGGCGAGCGCCTCTTCGGACGGCGCCCCGCCCTCGATTGCGGCCTGCAGGAGCCGACGCGCCTCATCGCCCTCGCCACGTCGGAAGGCGGCCACGCCGTTCTGCAGCAGTTCCTCTGACTCGCGCTGCCTCTCGGCCAGAGCGCTGCGGGCACGTTCGATGTAGGCGCGGGCCCGTGCATGGCTGCGGTCCAGGAACAACGCGCGCGTCCAGACGTTGATCGCAAGCTCGTAGCGGGCGGCGAAATAGTGATCCAGGCCGACGAGCAGAAGCTGTTCGATTTTTGCGTCGCGATCCGATCCCGACGCGACATCTGCGTGAGCGCGAGAGCCGTCGGAACGAAGCGGATCGGACATACGGTATGACTGCGGCGCGATCATAACATGGCGATCCATGGAAGTACAGAGCTAGAATCGAACGCGCGCATGGTGATCGAATGCATCCCGAACGTGAGCGAAGGGCGGCGTCCGGAGATCATCGCCGCGATGGCCGCCGTGGTGCGGGCGATCCCGGGTGTCCGCCTGCTCGACCATTCCTCCGATCCGTCTCACAATCGATCGGTATTCACGCTGGCCGGCGACGCCGACGGCGTTGAGCGTGCCGTCCTGGCATTGTTCGAGCGAACCATCGCCGACGTCGACCTTCGCGGGCATCGCGGCGAGCACCCGCGGCTGGGCGCGGTGGACGTGGTGCCGTTCGTGCCGATCGAGGGAGCGACGATGGCCGACTGCGTCGCGCTCGCAAAGAAAGTGGGCGCCGAAGTGGCGGCGCGCTTCCAGGTCCCGGTTTATCTGTACGAGGAAGCGTCCACCCACCCCGCGCGCAAGAATCTCGAAGACATCCGGCGCGGCGAGTTCGAGGGGCTGGCCGAAAAGATGGCGCTGGCCGGCTGGGCGCCGGACTTTGGTCCGGCGGCGCCGCATCCAAGTGCCGGCGCCGCCATCATCGGCGCACGCATGCCGCTCATCGCCTACAACATCAACCTGGCGACCGATCGCCTCGATGTCGCCAAGGCGATCGCCGCCGCGATCCGCCACAGTAGTGGCGGCTACCGCTTCGTAAAGGCGATGGGCATCGCCCTGGAGACCCGCGGCATCGTCCAGGTCTCCATGAACCTGACCAATTTCGAGAAGACGCCGATCTTCCGCGTGTTCGAGACGGTCAAGCGGGAGGCCGAGGGTTACGGTGTGGCGGTTCTGGAAAGCGAAATCGTCGGGCTGGTGCCGTCAGCGGCCTTACACGCGGCGGCGCAGTTCTACCTGCAGATTGAAGGGTTCACGGCCGAACAAGTGCTGGAGAACAAGCTGAGAACGTAGAACTCCGAACGGAGAACCTCGAACGCGTCGTTTACGGTCCGGCGGTCGTGGTCCGACGCTCAGACCGCCTCAGTCTCCTCGTCCGCTCGCCGGGAAGGCGCGATCCCGAACGCCTTCATCTTCCGGTAGAGATTGCTGCGCTCGACGCCAAGGACTTCAGCGGTGCGCGACATGTTTCCCTGTTGCTCGGCCAGCGTGCGCAAAATCAGCTCGCGCTCGAACTGATCGCGCGCTTCGTGCAGGGTGTGCCGGGCACTGGGAGGTGCCGCTGCGGCCGAATGCGCCAAAGACATCGGCTCCAAAAAACCGAGATCCGAGGCGGAGATCGCATCGCCCGGCACCATGATCATCAGGCGTTCGATGACGTTCCGCAGTTCGCGTACATTGCCGGGCCACCCGTAGTGCTGCAGCAGCAGTCTGGCCCCCGTGTCGAAGCCCTTGACACGACGTCCGTATTCGCGGGCGAACTCGGCCATGAAATGATCGGCCAGCACGGGAATGTCTTCCTGCCGATCGCGCAGGGGTGGAACGAAGATCGGGATCACGTTGAGCCGGAAGTAGAGGTCCTCGCGGAATCGACCGGCCCGGATTTCCAATTGCAGATCCTTGTTCGTGGCCGCCAGCACCCGGGCATCCACCTTGATTCGGGCCGAGCCGCCCACCGCCTCCATCGTCTGCTCTTGGAGAACACGCAGCACCTTGGCTTGCGTCTTCAGGCTCATGTCCGCGATCTCGTCGAGGAACATGGTGCCGCCGTCGGCGACTTCGAACTTGCCGCGGCGGTCCGCGACCGCGCCGGTAAAAGCGCCGCGGACGTGGCCGAACAGCTCGCTCTCGATCAGTTCCTCTGGAATCGCCGCGCAGTTGAGCTCGACGAACACCGCCGCCCGGCGGCGGCTCAAGCCGTGCACCGTCCGCGCCACCAGCTCTTTGCCGGTGCCGTTCTCGCCGTAGATGAGCACGCGTCCGTTGGTCGGCGCCGCCATCGCGACCTGTTCGCGGAGCTGGCGCATGGCATAGCTCTCGCCGATCATCGCCTGATGACGATCGACGCGCGCGCGGAGGGCGCGGTTTTCGGCTTCGAGCCGCCGTTGGTGCAGCGCGTTGCGGACGACGAGCACGGTTTTCTCGAGTGACAACGGTTTCTCGACGAAGTCGAACGCGCCCATCTTGATCGCTCGTACCGCCGACTCGATGTTGCCGTGGCCTGAGATCAGCACGATCTGTGCATCCACCTGGCGCTCGCGAAGGCGCGCCAGCGTCGCCAGCCCGTCCATGCCGGGCAGCCACACGTCGAGGACGATGAGATCGAAGGCGGCGCGGGTGACGCGCTCCAGGCACTCCTCGCCGCTCGACACCGCGTCGACGCTATAGCCTTCGTCGCGCAACACACCGCTGAGCGCGGTCCGCACGCCCGGCTCGTCGTCGACGATGAGGATGGTGGGTTTCACGGGAACGGTTGTCGTTCGGGGTTCGTGGTTCGCCCTTCGCGGTTGGTGGCTCGGCGTTCGCCGTTCGGCGTTCGGCGCTCGAACGACGACCGGGCGGTGAAGGCGCCCGAACGACGAACGACGAACGACAGGTGGCTCAACACGGTAATTCGATTGTAAACCGCGTGCCGCGCGGAGTGTTGTCGCCGACGTCGATGCTGCCGCCGTGCTCGGCGATGATACGCCGGACGATGGCGAGGCCAAGCCCGCTGCCCCGACGCTTGGTCGAGTAGTACGGAAGGAACAGCTTTTCGCGTTCGCCCGCCGGAATGCCGGGTCCGTTGTCGGCGACGATGACGCGGACCACGCTGTTGGCGGTGTCGAGTTGGGTTTCCACGGCGATCCGGCCGCGCCGCTCCATCGCTTCGATCGCGTTGTCCATCAGGTTGATCATGACCCGCCGAATCTGCTCGGTATCGAGTCGAATGAGCGGCACTCCTGGTGCGAAGCACTGGTCGATGCGCACATCCGTGAAAATGCCGTTATAGAGCGCGATCGTATCGGTGATGAGCTGGGCGAGATCACTCGGAACCGTACGCGGCGATGGCATCCGTGCAAACTGCGAGAACTCGTCGACCAGCCCCTTCAACGATTCCACCTCACCGATGATCGTGGTCGTGCACTCGTCGACCAGGGCCCGGGATTGGGCAGACGCTGCTGCGAAGTGCCGGCGCATCCGTTCCGCGGACAGCTGAATCGGCGTCAGCGGATTCTTGATTTCGTGCGCCAGCCGGCGCGCGACCTCGCGCCACGCCGCCACTTTCTGTGCGCGAATCAGCGGCGTGACATCGTCGAGCACCAGCACCACGCCCTCCGACGCGCCGCTTTCCCCGACCATGGCGGTCGCGACGGCGGCCAGGTGCAACTCCTGACCTTCGCGCGCGAGAGCGATCTCGTGGGTTGGGGGCGCGCTGCGGCCACGGCTGCCGGCGCCAGCCAGCAAGGCGCCCAGAGGCTGCAGGTCTGCACGATCGAACACGGCCAGCGCCGGTTGCCCGACGATTTGACGATCGACACTGAGCAGGCGGGCCGCGGCGGTGTTGATGGTCGTAATCGCGCCGGAGGCATCAACCGACACCACCCCGGTGGCGATGCGCTCCAGGATGGTCTCGATGTAGCGGCGCCTGCCTTCCACCTCACCGTGTTTGCGCTCGAGCTGAATCGTCCCGCGATCCACTTTACGGCGCCCTGCCGCCAATTCACGCGCCATCGAGTTGAACGCCTCCACCAGCGATCCAAACTCGTCGTTGCTCTGCGGCTCCACGCGCTGATCCAGACGCCCGGCGCCGATCTCGCGCGCGGCGGCCGACAGCATCAGCACCGGACGGGTGATGCGCTTGGCCAGATACGAACCCATCCAGGTGGCGCCGAACAGAATGAGCAACGTCACCATCAGGAAGAACGAAAGATACAATCCGGTCAACGGCCGCTTCAGCACCCGCAACTGGTTGTAGTCTTCGAACGCCTTGGTCATGCGACGCGAACGCGCGGCCAGGTCGCCAGTGAGATACGCGGTCGCGACCACCACGCCCGACGGCTTGCCGTCCTTGCGGCGGATCACGGCTGCCGCGTGCAGGAGATCGCCGGCCGCGCCGAGCGTCTCGATCGCCTTGGCCTCCGACGATCCGGCGAGCGCCTGCGCCGCCAGCCGATCAACCGCGGCGCGACTGTGGCCTGGCGGCAGGGTGGGCGCGGCGACGTCGATGACCGGCTCGAGGCTGGACAACGATCCGGCCGACGGCACGACGCGATAGACCTCCACCATCTGCACCCGCCGCAGCGTCACGTCCGGGGCGAGCAAGTCCCGGATCGGCCGCACGTCGGCGCTGGCAAGGTCGATGCCGGCCAGTGTGCGCGCGAACCGGTTGGCCTGGTCGCTGGCCAGCATCTGCTGCTCGTGGTAGTAATCGCTCGCGATCTGGTTGGCCGAGGACAGGATGTCCGCCATCGGCGCATTGAACCAGCGGTCGATGTTGGTGCGAATGAGTTCGCTGCCAACGATCAGCACCAGGACGGTCGGCACGAGCGCCATGCCGAGGAGCAGCGCGACCAGCTTGGCGCGGAAGCGCGCAAACGGCAGCGCCCGGCGCCGCTCGACGATCAGCTTGACGATGTTGCGCGCGAGCACGAAGACCAGCGCCGCGAGCATCGTGAGATCGGCGGCTGACAGCGCGTAGAGCACGAACTCGCTGAGGAAATCGGGTGAGAAACGCGACGTGCCGTTCGCAATCGCGAGCAGCGCGACCAGCACGATGAGCAACACGCCGATGCCGGCGAGAATCAGGCGCGGATTGTCGCGGAACGGCCGCCGCCGCGATGCCGGCGTCCGGCGCGGAGCACCCGCACGTCCCGGCGTGATCGAGGTGACGGTCGCTGGCATAACCCCGGCTACCTCTGATGGCGGAGATGACTCATTCCTTGGGATTCAACAGCTGCTTGAGCTCGTCGGCGAATTCGTGGATGTCGCGAAAATGGCGATAGACAGAGGCGAAGCGCACATAGGCGACCTTGTCGAGCTTTTTGAGCTCCTCCATGACGAAAGAGCCGACGTCCGCCGTCGCGATTTCCTTTTCGGGCCGCTCCTGGAGCGTCGCTTCGACGCGGTCGGCGACCGCCTCGAGCGCGGCGACGCTGACCGGCCGCTTTTCGCATGCTTTGAGCAGGCCGGCGACCAGCTTTTCCCGGGAGAAGCGTTCCCGGGTGCCATCCTTCTTGACCACCATGTAGGGAATTTCGTCAATCCGCTCGTAGCTGGTGAATCGCTTCCCGCAGTCGAGGCACTCGCGCCGCCGCCGGATCACCTCGCCTTCCTTTGATTCCCGGGAGTCGACGACCTTGTCGCCGAGATGCGCGCAGTACGGACACTTCATAGCGTCACGCCGTGTGCCCCTGCTCTGCCTGGTCGGCGAGCCGCTGGATGCCGCCGATGTTCAGTCCCTCTTGCGCCGCGAAGAGGAGCCCAAGCATCAGCGAAGGTCCGATCGAGAAGAGATGCAACACTATCGCGGCGCCGACCGCCGCGTCGTCGGGCGCGCCATAGAACAGCGTCGCGCCGACGCGAAACGCTTCGTGGAAACCGCCGACGGCGCCCGGCGTTGGCACTGCGACACCCAGCGTCAGCAGCCCCAGCAGAAGAAACGAGCCGGTGAAGGGGATGGCGAACTGAAACGCCTTCGTCATCGACCAGATGCCCAGGCAAATCGACAGCCAGAGCGGAAACGACCATGCTAGCGCCGCAAAGACCCGACCGGGACGGCGAATCGCGCCGAGCCCGCGTGCAAACTTCTCGGCGATCCGGGCAATCATCGCGACCAGCTTCGACGGCAGCATTTGCGCCAACCGCGTCATCGTGCGACCCAGGCGCGCGGGATCGCCGGCGAGCATGAAGAGGATGACGAGTGCCGCGCTAGAGGCGGCCGCGGCGCTCGCGCCGGCCCACTTGACGATGGCGAAAGCGGTCGGGTTCACGCCGGCGAGATGCTTGCCGAAGACGAACACGAACGAGGCCAGCAGGATGAGCACCGTGATCGTATCGAGCAGGCGTTCCAGGATGATCGTTGCGAAGGCTCCGGTGGCGGTCATGCGGCCGTGAGGATCGCGCGGCGCCTGTCTCGCCAGGAAGTACGGGCGAATGACCTCACCGGCCCGCGCTGGCAGCACGGCGCTGGCGGCGAATCCAACGGCGGTCGCGCGAAACGCGCTCGCAAAGGTCGTCGCGCCCAGCGGCTCGAGCAGGAACTGCCAGCGCAGGGCACGAATCGCGAGATTGGCGAACGTCGTCAGCAGAGAAACAGCAAGCCATCCGGGTTTCGCACGCGTGATCGCCGCGAGCACGCCCCAGAGATTCACGTTGTATAAGAACAACGCGATCAGCGCCAGGGCGACCGCCAGAACAACGATGGTGCGGGCGTGGGAGCGCATGAGGCTTGAGGTGTCCCTACTATACCGCCCTACATGTTGTTGTTGTCAGCCGGTCGCGCGCCCCTGTAAGATGCGTGTCTTCTTCCTCTGAGGATTTTGTTGCCCCTCGCCGTTCCCGTCCTCCAGACCACGCTCGCCGACCGACGCCCCGATCGACAGGGTAAGGTCCGCGATATCTACGATTTCGGTGATCGCCTGCTGATCGTGGCGACCGACCGCATCTCAGCATTCGACTACGTGCTGGGCTCTGGCATCCCGGACAAGGGCAGGGTGCTGACCCAGATTTCGTGCTTCTGGTTCGAGCGGCTGCGGCCAATCGTCGCCAACCACCTGTTGTCGACCACGGCTTCTTCGTACCCGGGCGAAGCGCGGCGGGCCGCCGATCTGCTACGCGGTCGCTCGATGCTGGTGCGGCGCACCGAGCCGCTGCCAATCGAATGTGTCGCGCGCGGGTACCTCTCCGGTTCCGGCTGGAAGGACTACGTCGCCACGGGCGAGCTCTGCGGCATTCCCCTGCCGAAGGGGCTGCGTGAGTCCGATCGCCTGCCCGAACCGATTTTCACTCCGGCGACCAAGGCGCACAGCGGCCACGACATCAACATCACCGACAAGCACGCCGCCGAGCTGGTCGGCAAGCGTGTGCTCGATCGCGTGAAGGACCTGACGCTACGCCTCTACGCGGAAGGCTCGGCCCATGCGGAATCGTGCGGCATCATCGTCGCCGATACCAAGTTCGAGTTCGGGCTCCTGCCGGTCGAGGACGGCGACGGACGCCCGGTGGAGGATCGGATCATCCTGATCGACGAGCTGTTGACGCCGGATTCCTCGCGCTTCTGGCCGCGGGAGGCCTACCGCCCCGGCGGTGCGCAACCGAGCTTCGACAAGCAGTTCGTGCGCGACTATCTCGAGCAGATCCAGTGGAACAAACAGCCGCCGGTGCCCTCGCTTCCCGACGACGTCGTGGCGCGAACGCGCCTGAAATACCTCGACGCGTTCCGCCTCCTCACCGGCCGGGAGCTCGACTGATCGTGATCAGCGACCGCCTCGAGCGCCTGGTGGAAGAAATGGTCGACCGCAGCGTCCAGTTCGACGATGCGGTTCGCGAGTTCGAAAAGCGTTTCATCGCGCGCGTCCTCGAGCAATGCGACGGCAGCCTGACCAAAGCGGCCTGCACGCTCGGCATGCACCGCAATACCCTGACCCGCAAGATGGGGGAGTACAAGATCAAGAGAAGGGCGGGGTAGGCCGGACGGGCAGGACGGCCAGGATGCATCCGGCGCCTTGCTCTCCAGCCCATCCCGGCCATCCAGCCTCGTCCTTGGCACTCCCCGCTTGACACTGCCAGCCGCAGCCCTATAATTAGCAGTCGTCCTCACCGAGTGCTAACGCACAGAGAGACGCCCTCATCTTCACACGGAGTACACAGCATGAACGTCAGACCGTTGCACGACCGCATCATCGTCTCCCGCATCGAGGAAGGCGAGCAGAAGATCGGCGGGATCATCATCCCGGACTCGGCCAAGGAAAAGCCACAGCAGGGTAAAGTCATCGCCGCCGGAAACGGCAAGTCGAAGGACGACGGCAAGCGCATCCCGCTGGACGTCAAGGCCGGCGACCTCATCCTCTTCGGAAAATATTCCGGGCAGGAGATCAAGCTGGATGGTGAGGAATTCCTCATCATGCGCGAAGACGAAGTTCTCGCAGTCATTGAAGACGGCGACACCAAGAAAAAGAAGTAGGAGACGACATCGATGGCAAAACAGATTGTGTACGGCGAGCAGTCCCGCCAGGCGATCCTGCGCGGCGTGAACCAGCTGGCCGACGCGGTAAAGGTCACGCTCGGCCCCAAGGGCCGCAACGTGGTGCTCGACAAGAAGTTCGGCTCGCCGACCATCACCAAGGACGGCGTGACAGTGGCGAAGGAAATCGACCTCAAGGATCCGCTCGAGAACATGGGCGCGCAGATGGTCCGCGAGGTCGCCAGCAAGACGTCGGACACCGCGGGCGACGGCACCACCACCGCCACCGTGCTGGCCCAGGCCATCTACCGCGAGGGCGCCAAGAACGTGGTCGCCGGCGCGAACCCGATGGACATCAAGCGCGGCATCGAGAAAGCGGTCGAGGCCCTCACCGCTGAGATCAAGCGCATGTCGAAACCGGTCAGCGGCAACATGGTCGCCCAGGTCGGCACCATCTCGGCCAACAACGACGAGACCATCGGCAAGATCATCGCCGAGGCGATGGACAAGGTCGGCAAGGACGGTGTGATCACCGTCGAAGAGGCGCGCACACTCGACACCTCGCTCGAGGTCGTCGAGGGCATGCAGTTCGACCGCGGCTACCTGTCGCCCTACTTCGTGACCGATCCGGAGCGCATGGAAGTGGTGCTCGAGAACCCGGTCATCCTGATCCACGAGAAGAAGATCAGCTCGATGAAGGATCTCCTGCCGGTGCTCGAGCAGGTGGCGCGCCTCGGCCGCCCGCTGCTCATCATCGCCGAAGACATCGAAGGTGAAGCGCTGGCCACCCTGGTGGTCAACAAGCTGCGCGGCACACTGCACGCAGCGGCGGTCAAGGCCCCGGGTTTCGGCGATCGCCGCAAGGCGATGCTCGAGGACATCGCCATCCTCACCAAGGGCCGAGCGCTGACCGAAGATCTCGGCATCAAGCTCGAATCCATCAAGATCGAGGACCTCGGCACCGCGAAGAAGGTCACCATCGACAAGGACAACACGACGATCGTAGAGGGCGGCGGCAACACCGAAGCCATCCAGGGTCGGGTGAAACAGATTCGCACCCAGGTCGAGGACACCACCTCGGATTACGATCGCGAGAAGCTCCAGGAGCGGTTGGCGAAGCTGGTCGGCGGCGTCGCCGTCATCAAGGTCGGGGCCGCCACTGAGACCGAGATGAAGGAGAAGAAGGCGCGCGTGGAGGATGCGATGCACGCGACCAAGGCGGCGGTCGAAGAGGGCATCGTCCCCGGCGGCGGTGTGGCGTTGATTCGCGCCTCGAAGGTACTGGAGACCCTCAAACTTGGCGGCGATCAGCAGATCGGCGTCAACATCGTGCGGCGCGCGATCGAGGAGCCGATGCGGTGGATCGCCACCAACGCGGGCCAGGAGGGCTCCATCGTCGTGCAGCGTGTGCGCGAGATGAAGGATTCGGAAGGCTTCAACGCGCTGACCGACACCTACGAGGACCTGGTCAAGGCTGGCGTCATCGACCCGGCGAAGGTTGTTCGCTCGGCGCTGCAGAACTCCTCGTCGATCGCTTCCCTGCTGCTCACCACCGAGGCGCTCATCTCGGAGATCCCTGAAGAGAAGAAGGAAGCGCCGGCCGGCATGCCCGGCGGCGGCGGCATGGGTGGGATGTACCAGGGCCTAGTACTAGTCGGTAGTCGGTAGTCGGTAGTCGAGACGGAAGAAGGTCCGGTGAGCTCACGCTCGCCGGGCCTTTTTGATTTGCAGAGCAGGTGTCGTGCCCGACCCGCCGATCCTGCCCATCCGGCACCTACCGCAGCGTGAACGTCAACTCGATGGTGATGAGCACTGGTACGGCTTCGCCGAGGCGCGTGCCTGGCGCGAAACGCCACTTGCGCGCAGCGACTACCGCCTGCTGATCGAGGCCGAAGGTGGGATCGAGCGATCGAATGACCTGCACATCGCCAACGCTGCCGTCGGGCCTGACGACACACTCGAGCAGGACCGTGCCCTGCACCTTCGCGCGCATCGCGTCGGACGTGTACTGGGGCCGCTCTTCATGAAGGACGCGCGGGAGGGTGACGCCGTTGCCCGGTCGATAGACACCTCCTCCGGTTCCACCACCGCTCCCCGGGCCAAGGCCGGACCCCGAACCGGGCCCCACTCCAGAGCCCGAGCCGGTACCGGCTCCGCCGCCGCTGCCTGAACCCTGCGACAGCGTCGGCGGGCCGGGCGGCATTTCGATGGCGCCGGGCAGCGAATCTTGCGCAGAAGCGAGGCTCTTGGCCGGAATGTTCAACTGTGCAACGGGATCGGGTTCCTTCTTGACCTCCTGCATTTCCATCTTGGGAGGCTTCGAGACCGGAACTGTAAGCTTGTCCTTGCCGGGCATCTCGGCCTGACGAGGTGGTTCTTTCATCCGGTTGCCGCCACCGCCGCCACCACCGCCGGGACCAGGCTCGCTCAGCCAGATGATGTTGGTGTTGGGCTGTTCAGGCAGCACAGCCGGCGAAACGGTCGTGGCGGCGCCATACCGGACGCCAAAAATGACGAGGAGGGTGAGAAGGATATGCGAAAGCAGCGAACCCGCGAGGGCGGAGGGGATACGCGTCTGCTGTTGCTCGAAAAGGAACGGGATCTCGACGGGGTGAGCCCCCTCAACATGAACGGACAGATGACCGGCCGACTCATTTGCGCGGACTTCGGGCGTCGGGATTTCGGACATCGGGAATGTGATGGGGCTCGTCGAAGTATTGTTGCGCACCGGTCTGGCGGCTGCAACTGCAAAAGGGGTGCCTCGAACCTCGTCCATGTTTGGTAAGACGAGGGCGGCTCAGCCTCGGCCGGCTGTCCGCAATCCGAAAAGGCGAGGCCTCAATTTCTAGACACGACCGGTCCAGGCTCCGATGGCCGCGTTGCCGCCGCCATAAGAAAACATGACGGCCAGCGCGTCTGCGGCCCGCGGCTCGCTGTGGACCGCGACCAGAACGCCACCCCGGGCCACGAGCGCCTCGAAGATCCGGCAGTCGTGCGCTTGGAACCCGACGCGACGCATCGTGCCTGCAAGGCCCGCCGTCGCGAGATCGCGCGCGCGCCCCTGCACGGCCTCCACCATCGGTCCCAGGAGGACAGTGGGACCGACGCCGGTCATGTCAAGACGGCTTCCCGGCGAGCCCAGAGTCGATTCAATCAGCGTCGCTGCGTCGGGCGTGTCCTTCGCCATGATCGTCAAGGATGCCGGTGCAAGCCCTGCTTGCAGCAGCGCCGTCACACCTTTACTCGCCCACGACACGTCCTGAAACACGCCCACCGTGAACCGCCCTGCCTCGACGTCGACCATGGCCGTGTAATGTATCACGGAGGGTTCCGGAGACTGGAGAGCGGAACCGGGCTAGCGTAAGCCTGTCGGTCTCATCACCATGAGTGACATCGCCATCATCGGAGCCGGGCCCGCGGGCGCGCGGGCCGCGTACGTGCTGGCCTCGCGAGGCGCGCGAGTGACGGTCTTCGACGGTTCGCATCCGCGCGAGAAACCGTGCGGGGGCGGCGTCACCGGACGTGCCCTCGACCTGATCGCCGACGCCGTCGATGTGTCGGCGTTCCCCCGCACGGTCATCCGCTCCGTCCGCTTCACGGCCAGCGCTCCGTCACAGGCCGGAGGCTGGAGTCGGAGGTTGGGTCAGAGGTTGGATCGGGGGCCGGGTTCAGAGGGGCGGGTCCCAGTTCCACTCGACCCCGAGGCCCTCAGAGTCGCGAGCCGCGCGACATTCGATGCCGCCCTCCTGGCCGCCGCAGTGGCTGCCGGCGCCGTGCACGTCCGCTCGCGCGTCACCGAGCTGTCGGTGGATGCCACCGGCGTGGCCCTGACCACGGCGGACGGCGCCCGTCATCGAGCCGCGCACGTGGTCGGCGCTGACGGCGCGAACGGCCTCGCCCGTCGCCGCTTTGCGACGGCCTTCCGCCGCGATCAGCTGTCGATCGCGACCGGTTTTTTCGCGCACGGGGTTGCCAGCGATGAGATCGTCATCGAGCTCACGTCTGATCCACCCGGCTACATTTGGTCGTTTCCCCGGCCCGGTCATCTGGCGATCGGTATCTGCGCGCAAGCCGACGCCGGCGTCACGGCCGGCAGCCTGCGTGCGCGGACGGCTGCCTGGATCGCGGCGACCCGCATCGCGGAAGGTGCGACGCTCGAACCATACTCGTGGCCGATTCCCTCGCTGAACCGCCGCGACTTTGAAGCGCTGAAGCTGGCCGGGCCGCGGTGGACCCTGGTAGGCGACGCCGCAGGGCTGGTCGATCCGATCACCCGCGAGGGAATCTTCTTCGCGCTCGCATCCGGACAATGGGCCGCCGATGCATTGACCAGGAATAGCCCCGCTTCCGAGTATGCGTCGCGCGTGCGCGATGACGCGATCGCCGAACTTCGGCGCGCCGCCAGTCTCAAAGCGGGATTCTTCCGTCCTGCCTTCACCGATCTCGTGGTTCGGGCGCTGATGGAGAGCGCGGCCATCCGCACAGTAATGGCCGATCTCGTGGCGGGCCGACAGAGCTATGCCGACCTGAAATGGAGACTGCTGAAGACCTTCGAGTTCGGTCTTGCCTGGCGAGCATTGAGAACCCGCGACTGACTGCCGCAGCGCAGGGTTTCAAAATCCGACATCGACTATCGACCATCGACTATCGACTATCGACCAACGACTAACGACTAACGTATCCCTCACGCGCGCGCACCCGAAGCTCCGGTTTCGACACCGTCACATCGATCGCGTGCCACAATGGATCTTCGACCGCCCGCCTCAACGGCACGTATCCCAGCAGATACTGAAATCGCAGCTCCCGCGCGATCGTCGTCATTGCGGTCATGAGCGCAGGTGGATCGCGCACGAAGAACGACCGGCCACCGGTGGCGGCCGCGAGCTCGGCAAAGATCGGCGGCCTCGCGGATCCCACCGCGACCGGATACACCAGCACGTCCTGCCGCCTCACGCGATCGACCAGGTCGGCCGCCTTGGTGTCGCTGTACCTGTCACTGCCATCTGACAGCAGCACGAGCGCGCGGCGCCCGCGGGCCGGCCCAATCGCGTCGACTGCCCCGATCGTCGCGTCGTAGAGCGGTGTGGTTCCCCACGCCTCGAGCCGGTCGATCGCGGAGAGCGCCGCCGCGTGATTCGCCGAGAGCGGTGCCACAATCAACGTCTCGCCGCCGATTGCGACGACCATGACCTGATCGTCGGGTCGCAGGGCGCCGACCAACGCGCGCGCCGCCGATTTGACCACTCCGAGGCGGTTATCTCTGCCGCCCATGCTGAAGCTGCGATCGATGCCGACCGCAACCGACAGGGGAAACTCGCCGGCCGCAAACGTCGAGATAGGTTGGCCGACACCGTCCTCGACGATCTTGAAGTCGGCGGCCGTCAAGCCTGAAACCGGTTCGCCGCGGCCGTCAGTGACGGTCGCGTACACCTCGACCAGGCTCACGCCGGACGTAAACTGCGCATAAGGCACCGCGCCGCCGGAGACGAGGAGTGCACCGAGGAACAGTGGTACAATCGCGGCTTCAAGGAGCCACATCATGGGACGTCTCGGACTGCCAGAACTGCTCGTCATTCTGGCCATTGTCATCGTCATCTTCGGAGCAAACCGATTGCCAGGGCTCGGCCGGGGTATCGGCGACGCGATCAGGGGCTTCAAAGACGGAATGAAGACCGACGAAGACAAAGACGATAAGGACGACAAGAACCGCAAGGCGTCATAGCACGACTCGGCTCTCACCGACGCGTCGCGTCACGCGTTCGCGATCCAGGTACTCGAGCAGGGGAATCGCGAATTTCCGCGACACGCCGAACTTCTCCTTGAACGTCGCGACGTCGATGCGGGCTCCCGCGCCGGCCGATTGCTTGAGCGCCACCACCTCCGCCTTCAGCCCGCCCAGCGCCTCCTCATGAAACACCAGTGCGTCCAGCTTGATCAGCGTCTTCTCACGCAGCAATAGCTTCAAGACCCGATCGACGACCGGCGCCGCAGCACCGACGACGGCCGCAAGAGTCGCAAAGTCCGGCGGCTTCAGTCCACCTTCGCGAATCACGCGTTCCAGGGTCGCGCGGGTGTGCTCCTCTTCCGGAGTCAGCTCCACTCGGTGCGTGGCGAGCGCCACGCGATCCTTCATAAAAATGACTGGCGGCCGGGCCAACGCGAGATCGTCCAGCGCCTTGTCAAACACTGCCGCGTGGCCCCGCGCAAACAGCCGCTCGCGCAGTTCCTCGCGCGGCATGCCGGCCGACAATGGCTGGCTGCTATGGTGGAGCGTCAGCGCCCGCACGATGGCCTGCTTCAGGCGACCATAGATGGGTTCGGACACGAGCACCGCGCCGGCCCGCACCGCTTGCTTCGCGTCAACCAGCGCGTTCGCTCGAGCGTCCAGATCGCGCGGGTCGACACCGGCACGCCAGGTCATCGCCGCGAGGAGAAGACCGGCAGCGCCCGTGTCCTCAACCATTGCCGCGACCGCACGCATCTCGGCGTCGATACGATCGCCCGAGACCGGATCGAACGCGAGGCGTTGACAGCGGTCGAGTGCCGCAGCGGTGCGAATCGCGGTCCGGGGCGGGCGCGGATCGAGAATCAGGCCGCCGGCAATCGTCACTGGCGGCGAGTAGGCGCGCAGGATGTAGCGGTCGCCGCGGGCGATGACCACGGGTGCCTCGAGGCGCAGCCGGATAAAGCCGCGCGCGCCGGCCGGCAGCGTGAGCCCCGGCGATGCTCCTGCGTTCCCCGGCAAATCGCCGGGGCGTGCCGGAGTCGGCTGCGCCGGTCCGATGATTGCGACACGACCGAGAATCTCTGCCGTGCCTTGATGAAACCGCACGCGAGTTCCATGCTTCAACGGCTTGGCGCCGGGAAGGACCTCGATCGTGGCATCAGCGATCCGGGTTTCCTCGAACGCGCCGGGTGTCACGAGCGCCTGCCCGCGCGCGACCTCCTGCACCTCGATGCCGCCCAGATTGATGGCGGTGCGTTGTCCCGCCACCGCTTCGGCCCGCTTCTCGCCGTGGACTTGCAGGCCGCGCACTTTCACCTGTCGGCCGCCGGGGACGACGGCCAGTTCAGTGTCGGCGGCGACCCTGCCCGACACCAGCGTGCCGGTCACGACGGTGCCGAAGCCCTTCATCGAGAACACGCGATCGATGGGCAATCGCGTGACAGCGGTAGCCTTGCGCCCGCTCGCCTCCCGGCTGCCTTTCACGAGCGCCGCCCGCAACGTGTCCAGACCCTCACCGGTCCTGGCCGATATCGGCACGATCGGTGCGGCTTCGAGAAACGAGCCCGCGACAAGCTCGCGCAGCTCTATTCGCGCGAGTTCGAGGGTATCGGCGTCGACCAGATCGGCTTTGGTCAGGGCGATGACGCCGGCCGGCACGTGCAGCAGGCGGCAGATGTCGAAGTGCTCTCGCGTCTGGGGCATCACCGATTCGTCCGCGGCAACCACCAGCACCACGAGATCGATGCCGCCGATGCCGGCAAGCATGTTCTTGACGAAGCGCTCATGGCCGGGAACATCGACGAAGGCGAGGTCGATGTCGTCGAGCGTCAGGTGCGCGAAGCCCAGATCGATGGTGATGCCGCGCGCTTTTTCCTCCTTGAGCCGGTCCGGATCGGTCCCGGTCAAGGCCAGGACGAGCGTGCTCTTGCCGTGGTCGATGTGTCCGGCGGTGCCGACGACGATGGATCGCATGATGGGACTAGCCGATGGCTGATGGCGGAGTTCTCACCGTCGAGGCTTCCGTCCCAGTCGCTCGCGGCGGCCGGGGCGCTGTTTGCGACGCTTGTCCGCTTTCGGGGCGCTCTTGCTGCGCCGCGACCCGCGCTCGCCTTCGCGGACACGTTCGAGAATCTCGGAAAGGCCGAGATCGACCTGCCGCATTTCCATGTTGACGCGAATGACCTGGACCCGCACCCGATCGCCGAGGCGATAGAGCTTGTGCGTGTTCTCGCCGAGCAGCGCGTGCGCGCTGTCCACGAACTTGTAATAATCGTCCGCCATCGTCGACACGTGGACCATGCCTTCGACGAAGTGTTCGATCAGTTCGATGAACAGGCCGAACGCGGCGACGCCGGTGATGTAGCCTTCGAATTCATCGCCGACCTTGTCGGCCATGAACTTCACTTTTTTCCACTGCAGCAGTTCGCGCTCGGCGTCGTCGGCGCGGCGCTCCATTTCAGAGGTGTGACGCGCCACCTCCGGGAGCTCATCGGTCCATTCCTCGCGCGTTTCATCGGTCAACAGGCCGTGGCGGGCAGCCCGCAGCGCACGATGGACCACCAGGTCCGGATAGCGACGAATCGGTGACGTGAAATGGGTATAGCTGGGCGACGCCAGGCCGAAATGGCCCATGTTCTCCGGCGCATACCTGGCCTTCTGCATCGTCCGCAACATCAGCATGGCGATCGGCTTTTCCTCGGGCCTGCCGTGAATCTTCTCGAGCAGCTTCTGGAAATGCCGCGGCCGGAGTGCGTTCACCGGCGCTCCGAGGCTGTAGTTGAAACCGGCGATGAACTCCTCGAACTTGGCGATCTTGAGAATGTCGGGCTCCTCGTGGATGCGGTAGAGCGCCGGCGCCTGCTGCGCCTCGAGGTGAGTGGCTACCGTCTCGTTCGCCAGGAGCATGAATTCTTCGATCAGTCGGTGCGCGACGTTGCGATTGAGCGCGATGATCGCTTCGACCACGCCGCCGGCGTCGATGATGACCTCGGCTTCCTTGATGTCGAAATCGATCGAGCCCCGGCGGTGACGTGCGTCGTTGAGAATCTGGAACAGCTCCCGCATCATCTCGAACATCGGCACGAGCGCGGCGTAGCGCTTGAGCAGCTCCGGATCCCGATCGGTCAGGATGCCGTTCACGGCGGTATAGGTCATCCGCTCATTGCTGTTGATCACCCCGTCGTGAAATTCCTGGCGCACCACCTGGCCACGGCGATCCACCTCCATGAAGCAGGACTGCACCAGGCGGTCGAGGTGCGGATTGAGGCTGCACAGTCCGGTGGCGAGCTCCGACGGGAACATGTGCACGGCGCGCTCGGGAAAGTAGACCGAAGTGCCGCGGTCATAGGCCTCGCGATCCAGCGCGCTGCCTTCCTGGACGTAGTGCGAGACGTCGGCGATATGGACGCCGAGCCAGAAGTTTCCGTTCGCCAGCTTCTCGATGGTGATCGCATCGTCGAAATCGCGCGCGTGCTCGCCGTCGATGGTCACGGTCGGCACGTCGCGAAAATCGGTGCGGCCGCGGATATCCTTCTCGGCCACCGACGAGCCGAGCCGGACCGCCTCGGCGATGGCTTCGGCCGAGTGCTGGTCCGAGATGCCGTACTTGCGGATGATGATCTCGGTGTCGACGCCGGGTGCGTTGATGTCGCCGAGCACCTCACTGACCTGACCGATGGCGCCGCGGGTCGCCGAGGGCCACCGCGTGAGCTCGACGATGACCATTTCTCCCGGAGCCGCACCGCCTTCCTGGCCCGGAGGAATGAAAATGTCCATCAGCACGCGCCGATCGAAGGGAATGACGTGGCCCATGCCGCTGTCGTCGCGATCGTAGCGTCCTACCAGCGACCCGGTGCGCCGCTCGAGGATGCGGATGATCCGGCCTTCGGCGCGGCCGCCGTCCTTGATGCGCTCGATCCGGACGACGACGCGATCGCCGTGCATCGCTTCGTCGAGATTCTGATTGGGGATGTAAATGTCGCCGCCGGACGGCTCGAGCGGCCGCTCCGGCGTCACGAAGCCGTAGCCGGCCGGGTTGGCCTGGAGACGGCCGACATAGAGGTCCATCTTTTCGGGCAGCCCGAATCGATTGCCTCGAATCTGAATGAGCTCGCCGGACGAGACCAGCGACTTGACGTGGCGTTTGAACGACGTCTGGTCGTCCTTCGCCACTTTGAGCACTTGCAGCAGCTCGCGCATGCTGGCGGGATGGTGCACCCGCTCGCGCATGAGCGCGAGGACTTGATCGCGTGAAAACATCTGAATTTAGGCTAACAGAATTACTTGCAGGTCGCCGACGTTCGTGCCAGTTGGACCGGTGTGGATGAGATCGCCCAGCGCGTCGAAAAACGCGTAGGCATCGTTGTCGTCGAGAAAGCGGGCGGGCGGCAGGCCGGCGGCGGCGGCCCGGTCGATGGTCGCGGAATCGGCCACGGCACCGGCCGCGTCGGTAGGGCCGTCGATGCCGTCGGTCCCGACGCTTCCGAGGACGGCGATGGCACGGGCGTCAGCCAACAATGCCGCGGCGGCGAGGGCGAATTCCTGGTTGCGGCCGCCCCTGCCCGAGCCGGTGACGTGCACGGTGGTTTCGCCGCTCGAGACGATGCAGGCCGGCCGGCCAATTCCGGCGGCGCGTGCAAACACCGCGCGGACGTGGGCCACGGCGGTCGTGCGCGCGTCGCCGACGACCGGATCGTCCAGCCGGACAGTGTGATAGCCGAACGCTGCGGCTCGAGCGAGCGCTCCGGCCATCGCGTTTCGCCGCGACCCGATCACGGATGTCCGCGTCTGCGCGATTCGCGGGTCGCCAGGCTTGGGCGTCTCCGGGACCGCGTCAGCCGCTCCCTGGCGCAGCCGCGCCACCACCGCCGCCGGATAGGCCTCTTGCCCGCCGAAGCGACGGAGCACCTCAAGGGCATCCTCGAAGCGGCTGACGTCGGCGACCGTGGGTCCCGATGCGATGAAGCTCGGATCGTCACCGACGACGTCGGAAATTGCCAGCGCGTCGCAGTTGCCGCCGGCGCGGGCCGCCAGCCAGCCGCCTTTGATCGACGAGAGGTGCTTGCGCACGGTGTTGAGCGCGTGGATATCGGCGCCTGCCCTCAGCAGGCGCTCGGTCGTGGCCCGCTTGTCCTCGAGAGTGATCCCCTCTGCCGGAACGGCCATGAGCGCCGAGGCGCCGCCTGAGAGCAGCACCAGCAGCCGTTCGTCCGGCGCCAGACCCGCGGCAAGTTCGAGCGCGCGGCGCCCGCCCCGCACGCTGCCGAGGGTGGGAATAGGATGGCCACCGACGATCAGTTCGAAGCCGGACGGCACGGCCGCCGGGGCCGACGCCACCACGAGGGCGGAACGGACGCGCGAACCCAGATGCAATGCCGCCGCAGCAGCCATCGCCGGGGACGCCTTGCCAGCGGCGATCAGCCGCACGAACGCCCGATTACCGAGGTCGGCCGCTGAGGCATGGGGCGGCGCGCTCCCATGGTCACGCCCGTCGAGCGCGCGTTCCACGAGCACGCCGGGCGCGGCCGCAGCGATGCCGGCCCGGACGATCGCCAGGAGGTCGTGTCGAAGGTCCGAGAGTGAACGCGTCAGTGTGTCTGCTTGGGATCGGACCAGGACGAGAGGCCGGTCACGACATCGAACTTCTTGAGGAGGGAGCTGACCAGTTGCGGGGCGTTGTCTTGGGTGGAAAGTTGTTCGAGCTTGCCCATGATGCGGGAGAGCGCGGCCTCAACTCCGGTAATCGCGCTCTCGGAGTAGTAGGCCCGCTGTTCCTGCAAACAGCGGCGATGCTTGAGAAATTCTTCCCGGTAGAACTCGGTGAGCAAATGCTGCGCGCTGATCGGCCTCGAATCGGGAACGAAGCGTGGCATGCAGGTCCTCGAGATGAATTGTCCCCGTGATGTATCAGTGTAACGCCGCCGCAAAACGGCTGTCAAGATTCCATAAGAAGTTCACCGGTTCCATGCCGCCACCAGACCGCCGAGGCATCCCACCGCCATGCCGCCGGCGATCATCACAATGCAGAGCTCGATTGGCAGAAACCGGATCGACGAGAGGTTCAGCGCGGAGGCCAGCGGGACGAGATAACGGCCTCGCATCGCCACAAAGGCGACGCCCAGGGCGGTCAGCGCCACCAGTGCGCCGATGCCGCCTTGAAGCACACCTTCCATGATGAAAGGGCCGCGCACGTATGCCTGCGGCGCGCCCACCAGACCCATGATGTCCAGCTCGTCGCGTCGCGCATACAGCGCGAGTCGGACCACGTTAGCCACGGTGAGCGCGGCGGCGATGGTGAGCACCAGACCGAGAAACAAACCGACGGCGCGGACCACGTTGATCGCCGATAGCACGCGGATCAGCCACTGTCGGTCATAACGAACGTCGGCGACGCCGGCCATCTGGCGCAGACTTGCAGCGAGGCTGTCGACGCCGCCGCTCACGCCTGGCCCCGGGCGCAGCCGCACCTCGAGTGATGCCGGCAGGGGGTTGCCCCCGACACCGTCGACGGCTGTCGCCAGATCGCCGAACGTCTGCTTGAACCGGACCAGCGCATCGGTCTTCGACACGAACTCGTGGGCGTCGATGAGGTCACTGGGCGCCAGCGCCGCCTCGACCGCGCTCCGCTGGTCTGTGGTGACGTCGTCCTTGAGGTAGACCGAGAGCTCGGCTGAGTTGCTCCACTCGGCGCCCAGACGCTCCAGATTCGCCGTCACCGCGAGAAAGCCACCGAGCACGAACAACGCCAGGGCGATGGTCAGCGTGGAAAGCAGGCCGGCCTGACGACCGCGCCACAGGCTGGCGAACGCTTCTTCGAGGGAGTACCGCAGCGCTCGCATCTCAGGTGACCTCAACGATGCGACCGTGATCGAGCGTGACCGAGCGGCGGCCGACCCGCCGGATCAGCTCGCGGTCGTGGGTCGCGACCACGACGGTAGTGCCGCGGGCGTTGATCTCACGGAACAGGTTCATGATCTCCAGCGACAGATCCGGATCGAGATTGCCGGTCGGCTCGTCGGCGAGCACGAGCTGTGGATCGTTGACGAGGGCGCGCGCGATCGCGATGCGCTGCTGCTCGCCGCCCGAGAGCTCTTCGGGATAGGCGTTCATCCGGTGCTGCAGGCCCACCCACTTCAGCACCTGGAAGGTCTTACGTTGCTGGGTCGCGACGGGCAGACCGAGCACCCGCATGACGAAGGACACGTTCTGGAAGACGGTGAAGCGGGGAATGAGGCGGAAGTCCTGGAAGACGAAGCCGACGGTTCGGCGGAACGTCTGCACCTGTGAGGGGCTGAGCGTCTTGAGATCGCGCCCCAAGACCTTCAGCTCGCCTTCGCTGGGCAGATCCTCCCGCAGCAGGAGCCGCAGCAGCGTGGACTTGCCGGCACCACTCGGGCCCGTGAGGAAGATGAATTCGCCTTTGTCGATCGAAAGCGATAGGTCACGCAGCGCGTAGACGCCGCGACTGTAAAACTTGGACAGGTGATAGGTCTCTATCAACTTCCCGGAATGCTACCATGCGACCGCGCCCGCTGCCATGAAGAGTGCGCGGCGATCCAGAGGTCTGCGGCTCGACGCGCTGGAACTGGTTCGAACCCGATCGCTCACGCGTCGAGGGCCCGCTTGAGCAGATCGTTCACGCGTTTGGGGTTGGCCCTCCCTCCGGCCGCCTTCATGACCTGCCCGACCAGGAACCCAAACGCGCTGGTCTTGCCGCGGCGATAGTCTGCGACCGGGCCGGGGCTAGCCGCCAGCACCGTCGCGATCAGCGCGATGATTTGCGATTGGTCGTCGATCTGCGACAACCCTTCGTTCGCAACGATCGCGCCCGCGGACCGACCCGTGGCATACATCTTCTCGAACACGCCCTTGGCCATCGCGCTGCTGAGCGTGCCCTCTTCAATCAGCGCGATCAGGCCGGCCAACCGCGCCGGGTCAATCGGCGACGAAGTGACATCGGCGCCCTCTTCGTTGAGGGCGCGCGCCAGTTCGCCCATGATCCAGTTGCCGGCCGCCTTCGCCGGCGCTCCCACCCGCACGGTCGCTTCGAAGTAGTCGGCGACACCGCGCGATTGCGTCAGCTGGGTGGCGTCGTACTCGGACAGGGCAAAGGCGTCGACGAAGCGCCGCCGCCGCGCGTCCGGCAACTCGGGCATCGCCGCGCGAATGCGTTCGATCCGATCGGACTCGATCACGATCGGGGGAAGATCGGGTTCGGGGAAATAGCGGTAGTCGTGCGCCTCTTCCTTGCTCCGCATCGAGACGGTGCGTCCGACCGCCGCGTCCCACAACCGCGTTTCCTGCACCACCTCGCCACCATCCGCGATCAACTCACTCTGTCGCGCGATCTCGTGCTCGAGCGCTTTGCGCAGAAACCGGAACGAGTTGAGGTTCTTGATCTCGGCCTTGGTGCCTAGCGCGGCGTCACCGCGCCGTCGCACCGAGACGTTGGCGTCGCAGCGCAGGCTGCCCTCTTCCATGTTGCCGTCGTTGATGCGCAGCCAGACCAGGATCGTGCGCAGGCGGCTGAAGAACTCCGCGGCTTCTGGAGCCGACCGGAGATCGGGCTCGCTGACAATCTCGATGAGCGGCACGCCGCTGCGGTTGTAATCGACGTAGCTCTTGCGATCGGCGTCGGGGAAACCTTCGTGCAGCGACTTGCCGGCGTCCTCCTCCAGGTGGACGCGGGTAATGCCGACCCGCCGGCTGTCGCCGCCGCTCGTGAACTCGACCACGCCACCGGTCGCGATCGGGAGCTCGTATTGCGAGATCTGATAGCCCTTCGGTAGATCAGGATAGAAATAGTTCTTCCGGGAAAAAACCGAACGCGTCTGAATCGCACAGCCGAGTGCCAGCGCCGCGCTGATGGCGTGATCGACTGCAGCACGGTTCAAAACCGGCAGCGCACCCGGCAAACCCAGGCACACCGGACAGATGTGCATGTTCGGCGCGGCGCCGAACGCGGCGCTGGAGCCGCAGAAGATTTTCGACGCCGTGAGCAGCTGGGCGTGGATTTCGAGCCCGATGACCGCCTCGAACGCTGAGCTCTGCACGGTGCCCTGACCCCGACCGGCTACGCGTTCGGACCCGCCGCCACCACGTCGGCAGTCACGCCGCGCTCGAAGGTCTTGAAGTTTTCGACGAACAGGTGCGCGAGCTTGCGCGCCCGCTCGTCGTAGGCCGCGCCGCTGGCCCAGGTGGCACGCGGCTTCAGCACCTCACTCGGCACCTCGGGACAGCTGGCCGGAATTTGCAGATTGAAGACCGGATCCCTTTCATAGGCCACCGTGTCGAGCGCTCCCGACAGCACCGCGCGGACGATCGCCCGGGTGTGCGCGATCTCCATGCGGGTGCCGGCGCCATATCCCCCGCCGGTCCATCCGGTGTTCACGAGCCAGACCCGCGCGTCGTGGCGCGCGATTCGTTCTCCGAGCATCCGCGCGTAACGGCTCGGTGCCAACGGCAGGAAGGGTGCGCCGAAACAGGTGCTGAACGTCGCCTTCGGCTCGGTCACGCCCTTCTCCGTCCCCGCCACCTTGGCGGTGTAGCCGGACAGGAAGTGATACATCGCCGCCTCAGGTGAGAGGCGCGCAATTGGCGGCAGCACGCCGAACGCGTCGGCGGTCAGCATCACGACATTGCGAGGATGTCCACCCATGCCCGACGCGACGGCGTTGTCGATGAAGGAAATCGGGTAGGCCGCGCGCGTGTTTTCCGTATAGCGGTCATCGTCGAGGTCGAGCTGCCGGGTTTTCTCGTCGACGAAGACGTTTTCGAGCACCGTGCCGAAACGGCGTGTGGTCTGATAAATCTGCGGTTCGGACACGGCCGAGAGGCGGATCGTCTTGGCGTAGCAACCGCCTTCGAAGTTGAACACGCCGCGGTCGCTCCAGCCGTGTTCGTCATCGCCGATCAGCATGCGGTCGGGATCGCTGGACAGCGTCGTCTTGCCGGTGCCGGAGAGGCCGAAGAACAGCGCCGTGTCGCCGTCGCTGCCGATGTTGGCGGAGCAGTGCATCGAGAGCACGTTCTGCAACGGCAATATGTAGTTCAGCACCGAGAAGATCGATTTCTTCATCTCGCCGGCATAGCTGGTGCCGACGATCAGCACCAGTCTCTTGGCGAAATTGAGCACGATCATCACGTCCGAGTTGCTGCCGTGCCGCGCGGGATCGGCTTTGAACGTCGGCGAATCGATGATCGTGAATTGCGGTGCGCCGGCCACCGCAGCGGCGGGATCGTCGATGAACAGATTGCGACAGAACAGGTTGTGCCAGGCGAACTCGTTGATGACCCGGACCGGAAGGCGATAGGCGGGATCCGCGCCAGCGAAGCAATCGAGAACAAAAAGCTCCTTGTCCGCCAGAAAGCTGAGCAGATCCCTGTGCAACAGGTCGAACTGCGCCGGATCCATGGGACGATTGACTGTGCCCCAGGAAATCTCCGCCTCGCTGGAGGCCTCGCGCACGATAAATTTATCCTTGGGCGATCGACCAGTGTGCTGTCCAGTCCGGCACGCCAGAGGCCCGTCGGCGGCGATCACGGCTTCCTGGCGGCGAACCGCCTCCTCGTACAGCGCGGCTGCGGACAAATTCCAGCGCACCCGTTCGGTCTGGATGCCTTCCCGCTCCAGACCGCGCGCGCGATCAACCTCTGTGCTCATCAAACGCTCCGTAAAACGCGGGGGCCCAGCAACATACGGACAATCCGCGGATCGTACTCTCGACGATCTGTCCCGTCAACAATTCCACTGAATGCGGTAAACTGTAAACGCCTGTCGAAACGCATCGTAATCCTCCATGAGTGATACGCGCACTGCTGTCGAGGTCGCCGCGCCTGCCGTCGAGCGGGTGTCCCCTGTCCGCCGTGCCCTCGGCGCACCGCTCTCGCCTGACTCTCAGATCGCGGTCGAGATCCGGGGACTGGTCGAGCGCGGCGAGACCGACGAGGCGCGCGACCGCTTCGGCGAGCTGGTCGCACTGCATCAGCGGCGGGCATCTCGAATCGCCTACCAGTACCTGCGCGACCCCTCGGACGCGGACGAAGCGGTCCAGGATGCGTTCCTCAAAGCGTTCTCACACCTCGGCTCCTATCGCGAAGCCTGGCCGTTTGAAGTGTGGTTCACGCGCATTCTCATCAACGGCTGCCTGGATCGCCGCAAGGCCCGGGGCCGCCGCGATCGGTGGTTCGTGGGCGGCGAGGTCTCGAGCGCGGATGAAGCCCGCGCCTCGTCGATCAGCCCGAAAACCGACCCGGAACACCGGCTGCTGTCTCGTGAGCGCCGCGCCAGGCTGGCCGGTGCGATCGATCGTCTCGACGGGCGGCAGCGGACTGTGTTCATGCTCTGTCATTACGGTGACTGCACGCCGCGTGAGGTCAGCGCGATGACCGGCCTGAATGAATCCACTGTTCGTGTTCACCTCTTTCGCGCCGCGCGTAAACTGCGCGGCCTGCTCGGAGGTCAGCCGTGACTCAACGCGTGTATCACCTCCAGGAAGAGCGGCTGTTCGACTCGTATCTGGCTGAGCGCGGCGGTGAGGCGATTGATCCCCCGGCTGCCGAACATCTCACCGATTGCCCGGTGTGCGCCACCCGTTATGCCGAACTGGCGGCGTTCATGGACGCGCTGCGCCGCGATGGCGACGCCGAGGCCGACGCCATTTTCACTCCTGAGCGTCTGCGACTCCAGCAGCAGCAGATCCTCAAGCGGCTGGCGCTGGTCGGCCGGCCGGCCCGCGTCCTCAGCTTTCCCGGACGTATCGTCCGGCGCACGATCGACGCCTCGGCAGCCCGGACGGCGCCACGATGGGTCGCCGCCGCGGCCGCGGCCGGGTTGTTCGTTGGTGTCGCGGTCGGCGCGGCGTTTCAGTGGAGTGGACAGCCGCCATCGCGGCAGCGCTCGGTGGCCGACACCGGCCGATCACAGCGCCTCACCCCCATCGCCACCCGAGGAACCGGTACCGCCGACGTCGCCGACGACGATGCCTTCCTGTCGGATCTCGAGATCGCCCTCGACCGGCCGCACACGCGGGAACTGCAGGCCTTCGATGCGCTCACGCCGCACGTCAGGGAGATTCGGGACCAACGTTGAATGGCTGATGGCCATCCCCACCCAGCCCGATGCCATCCCTGATCTTCCGAAAGGGTCTCGACCTCCAGCATGCCGTTGCCGGCATGCTCGCCGACAATTACCACAGTTCGATCGTCGAGCGGATCAAGGCTGACGATTTCACGCATCGCGCCGGACGGCTGACCGTGCACCTGGCGCGTGAATTCGGCTTCTGTTACGGCGTCGATCGCGCGGTCGACTACGCCTACCAGACGCGTGAGCGCTTCCCCGATCGGCGCGTGTTTCTCACCGGCGAAATCATCCATAACCCCCATGTAAACGACAAACTGCGGACGATGGGCATTCGCTTTCTGACCGATGAGGGCGAGCATGTGGACTCCCTCACCGCGGCAGACGTCGTGATCCTGCCTGCGTTCGGTGTCACCGTCGCGATGCTCGAGCAGTTCGATCGGCGCGGCTGCACGATGATCGACACCACCTGCGGCTCGGTCCTCAACGTGTGGAAAAACGTGCGGCGCTACGCCGAGGGCGGATACACCTCCATCATTCACGGCAAGGTGTGGCACGAGGAGACGCAGGCAACGGCGTCGCAAGCCGTGCAGCACGGCGGCAAGTTCCTCGTCGTCTTCGATCGGCCCGAGACCGACGCCGTCTGCCAATACATCCGACGCGGCGGCAATCGCGATGCCTTTCTGCGGCGGTTCGCCAGTGCGGCGTCGCCCGGCTTCGACCCCGACCTCGACCTGCAGCGCATCGGTCTCGCGAACCAGACCACGATGCTCATGACCGAGTCGCTCGAGATCGGCGAGATGATCCGGGCCGCCATGCAAGAGCGCTACGACGACCAGGCGCTGGCCGAGCATTACCAGGCGTTCGACACGATCTGCAGCGCCACGCAGGACCGTCAGGATGCCGTGGTCGCTCTGCTGCGCGACCGGGCAGTCGATCTGATGATCGTGATCGGCGGCTACAACAGCAGCAACACCGCCAACCTTGCCCGCATGTGCCACGCTTCCCATCCTACGTTTCACATCGCCGACCCCGGCTGTCTGGTCTCCGTTCGTGAAATCCGCCACCGGCCGGTCGGATCGAAAGTCGAGATGACCGCCGAAAGCTGGCTGCCGCTCGAAGGCGCGGTCTCGATCGGCCTGACGTCGGGCGCGTCGACGCCCGACAACCTGGTCGGCGCCGCCGTCGACAGACTCTCCGTTCTCTGCAGCTAGCCGGTTTTCGTCGTAAAAAGTTGTCTCCCGCTAAACGGTTGCGGTCGCTCCGTCGTAGTCCCTCAAGTAACTGCTTTTTCAGAGGTTTACGCATGAAGCAGACTTGGGTTTGCAGGCTGCTGGCGGCGGTTTTCCTGCTGGCGCTGGCTGCCCCGCTCCACGGACAATCGTTTGGCTTTGCGTGGTGGAAGGATCCGCAGTTCCAGCACGACCTGGGTCTCTCCGCCGACCAGTCCACCCGGATTGACGCCATCTTCCAGGACGCGATTTCGCAGCTCCGGCCGAAGAAAGCGGAGCTCGACAAGCAGGAAGAGCTCCTGTCGCAGCAGATTGTGGCAGGCGCCGACGAGGCGCTCGTCAGCAAACAGGTCGACCGGGTCGAGGCGATTCGATCCCACATGAACAAGATGCGGACGCTGATGCTGCTGAAGGAGCGTCAGATCCTCACGCCCGATCAGCGGCTCAAACTCAACAAGCTCCACGAGCAGTGGCAGCGCGATCACAAGCGGCCGTCACGCGGAGACGTCAAGTAATGGAGAGACTGGGAATGACACGGAACGGATCGATCGGGATGCTCATCGCGGTGCTCGCTCTGACTGGCCTCGCCTCGCGTGCGGGCGCGCAACAGACCTCCGATACGCGCATCCGCGAACTCATCAAAGAGGCGGCGGCCGGTGTCGCGTCCGGGATTGCCCAGACGCAGCAGATCGCGCCAACCGGCGGCGATTCCCGTCCGGTCGTGCCGTTGACGCTCGACGACGCCGTCAAGCTCGCGCTCGATCGCAACCTCGACATCGCGGTCCAGCGGCTGAACCCCGAGATTAACGACATCGGCATCGCCCGGATCCGATCCGTCTATCACCCAGCCTTGACGTCCACCTTGTCGACCCAGTCGACCACCACTCCCGCCAACTCGACGCTGGCGGGCAGTCAGACCGCCGGCGCGCCGATTGTCGCGAGCCTCGGCACCTTCAACGGCGGCATTGCTCAAAGCGTGCCGTGGGGCGGCGGTGCCTTCAACGTCGTGCTGAACAACAACCGCCAGAAGACCACCAGCCAGAACACCCTCTACAACCCGGTGTTCAATACCAACTGGTCAGGAATCTATACCCAGCCGCTCCTCCGGGGGTTCGCGATCGACTCGACGCGCCAGCAGCTCGCCGTCACCCGTATCAACCGCGACATTTCCGACGTGCAGCTGCGCGCGACGATCACCAACACTGTATCCAACGTTCGCAACGCCTACTGGGACTACGTCTTCGCAGTGCAATCGGTAGACGTCGCGCAGCAGTCGGTGGCCCTGGCCAACCAGCTCGTGAAGGACAACCAGACCCGCGTCGAAGTCGGCACAATGGCGCCGATTGACGTTGTCCAGGCACAGTCGCAGGCAGCCACCCAGCAGCAGAATCTGGTGACGGCGCAGGGCGCGATGCGGACGGCCGAGCTCGCGCTCAAGCGGTTGATCGTCGCCGGGACCCAGGACCAGAACTGGAACGTCCGCCTCGACCCGGTCGATCATCCGGATTTTCGACCCGAGCCGGTCGACGTCGAGGCGGCGGTGCGGCGGGCGCTCGCCGAGCGCACCGACCTCGACATTGCGAAAAAGAACATGCAGGCCAACGACGTCACCCTGAAATACCTGCGGGATCAGCTGAAACCGCAGGCCGATTTCGTCGGCACCTATGGCCTGGTCGGACTCGGCGGTACCCAGCTGCTCAAGGCGCCCGGAAGCGGCGTGAACGGCGAGACCATCGGCTCGATCCCGGGCGGTTACGGTGACGCCCTTTCCACGTTGCTGAACAGCAATTTTCCGCGCTGGACCGCCCAGGTGAACATTTCCTACCCCCTCGGTGTCAGCTCGCAGGAGGCGGCGGTTGCCCGCGCGCGCGTGCAGGTAAACCAGGTTCAGGCGCAGGTTCACCAAATCGAGCTGCAGGTGGCCACCGACGTCTCCAACGCGGCGATCAACGTCCAGAGTGGAGTCGAGCGCGTGCAGGCGGCGCAGGCGGCGCGCGAATTCGCGCAGAAGACGCTCGAAGCCGAGCAGAGCAAGTTCGAGGTGGGCATGTCGACCAACTACAACGTGATCCTCACGCAACGCGACCTGGCGACCGCCCAGAGCAACGAACTGCAGGCGATCCTCAACTATCGAAAAGCGCTCGTCGAACTCGAGCGCCTGCAGCAGACCACGTTGGCGAACCTGAACATCTCGATTCTGACTCCGCAGTAAGCGAGACGCCCGTCACATGAAACGAGCACTCATCGGCCTGCTGATCGTTCTGGCCATCGGCGCCGGCGCCGGGGCGTACTACATCCGCCGCGGCGGACCGGACGTGCAGGTGAACACGTCGCCTATTACCCGAGGCGATATCGTCGACACGGTTGGCGCGTCGGGCACGCTGCAGGCAGTGACCACGGTGCAGGTTGGCAGCCAGGTGTCGGGCAACATCTCGTTTCTGGGCGCCGATTTCAATTCCATCGTCAAGAAGGGACAGGTCATCGCTCGCCTCGACCCTTCCCTGTTCGAGGCGCAGCTTCAGCAGGCACGCGCCAATCTGCAGCAGACCCGCGCCAACTTGACCAAGTCGGAGAGCGATCTCAATCGTTCCAAGGTCATGCTGACCGACGCGCAGCAGAAGTACGCGCGCGCGAAGGAGCTGGCGGCAAAGAGTCTCCTTCCCCAGAGCGATCTCGACGCCGCGAAGATCGCCGTCGATTCCGCGCAGGCGACGCTCTCGTCCGCCGAGGCGACGGTGTCGCAGTCCCAGGCCGCGGTCAACCAGTCGCAGGCGTCACTCAACCAGAACCAGGTCAATCTCGACCACACCGTAATCGAAGCGCCGATTGACGGCATCATCATCCAGCGCAGTGTCGACGTCGGCCAGACCGTGGCGGCGAGCATGCAGGCGCCGACGCTCTTCGTCATCGCGGCCGACCTGACCAAGATGCAGGTGAACGCGAACATCGACGAAGCCGACGTGGGTCGCATCCGTCCCGGCCAGCACGTGACGTTCAAGGTGGACGCCTATCCGACCGACACCTTCGAGGGCACCGTGTCACAGATCCGGCTGCAGCCGGTCGTGGTGCAGAACGTGACGACCTACGGGACCGTCATCGACGTGCCCAACGCGCAGCTCAAGCTCAAGCCGGGCATGACCGCGAACGTGAAAGTCGAGATCGCGAAAAAAGGCGACACCTTGCGCGTGCCCAATACGGCGCTGCGCTTCCGGCCGTCGGCCGACGTGTTCGCGGCGCTCAATCAGGCGGCTCCGCCCGAAACCATCGGCTCCGGTCGCGGCGGACGCGGCAACGGCGTCCGGGGCGGCAACCGCAACGGCGGCGCCGGCGATGGCTCGACGGCGCTCCCGTCCGCATCTGCCAGTACCGGGGGCACCGGGAACACCGGCACCACCGGGATCCACTGCGGCGCCCTCCGCTGGGCGTTCCAGTGCCGAGAGCGGACTGCGGGGCGGTGGCGGCGGACGGGGATTCGATCCGGCACGGATGCTGGAACGGTTCAAGGGGATGTCGACCGACGATCAGAAGCAGTTCATCGCCCGGATGAAGGATCGCGGTCAGGACACCAGCGTCTTCGAGAAGGAGCTCCAGACCAACGCCAAAGCGCCCAACGGGGCGAAACCGAAGAACGCCGAGTCGGCACAGACCATCGATGCATTGTTCGCGCCGCTCCCGTCAGTAGAGTCGCGCGGCCGCGTCTGGCTGTTCATGGATCATCAACTCAAGCCGGTGAACCTCCGCCTCGGGATTACCGACGGCACCAACACCGAGCTGCTCAGCGGCGAGCTGCAGCTGAACATGGAAGTGGTCACCAGCGTCACCGGCGTAGGGACCAGGACGACGGCGACCGGGAACCGGAACGGCAACCCGCTGCTGCCGGCCGGACGCGGAGGGCGCGGCCGCTAGGCCGCACGCTCATGTCCACCGTGATCTCGGTCAGGAACCTGGTCAAGACCTACGTTGTGGGCGAGGTGCAGGTCAAAGCGCTGCGCGGCATCAACCTCGACGTTCAGCGCGGAGAGTTTTTGGCGGTCAGCGGCACGTCGGGATCCGGCAAGTCGACATTCATGCACATTGTCGGATGCCTCGACAAGCCGACGTCGGGCCAGTATCTGCTCGACGATCAGGATGTGTCGCGCATGAGCAAGGATGCGCTGGCCGCCGTCCGCAACAAGAAAATTGGTTTCGTATTCCAGGGTTTCAACCTGTTGTCGCGGACTTCAGCGCTCGACAACGTCGAGCTGCCGCTGCTCTACGGACACTCGACGCTGAAGACGGCCGATCGACACAAGCGAGCGACGGAGATGCTCGAGCTCGTCGGGCTGGGCAACCGCGCCGATCACCACCCGAATCAGCTGTCGGGTGGCCAGCAGCAACGGGTGGCGATCGCCCGGGCGCTGATCAACAACCCGTCGATTCTGCTCGCCGACGAGCCCACCGGGAACCTCGACACCAGGACCAGCATCGAAGTGATGGGGATCTTTCAACGCCTCAATCAGGAACGGGGCATCACGGTGGTGTTGATCACGCACGAGATGGACATCGCCGAGTACGGCACCCGCACCGTGACATTCCGTGACGGACAGGTCGTGGCGGACAAGGCGGTGGCGCGCCGACGCCAGGCGCAGGACGAGCTCGCCGCCCTACCGAGGGCGGAGGCCGTCTAAGGACTACACCATGTCTTTCCTGATGATTCTCCGAATTGCCGTCAAGGCGCTCAACCGCAACAAAATGCGAACGGCGCTGACGATGCTGGGGATGATTATCGGCGTCGCCGCGGTGATCACCATGGTCGCACTCGGCACTGGCGCGCAAACCTCGATCGAGGCGCAAATTCAGTCGGCCGGCACGAACATGATCATCGTGTCCGCCGGCAACTTCTCCCAGGGCGGGGTGCGCCAGGGCCAGGGCAACGCCAGCACGCTCATTCCCGAAGACGCCGTGGCGATCGCGCAGCTGCCCGGCGTGCAGTACGTCGCCGCCGGATCGAACACGCGAGGGCAGATCGTCGCGGGCAACCAGAACTGGAACACGCAGGTGCAGGGGACCGACGTCGACTTCCCGCTCATCCGCGCGTGGCCGGTCACCCAGGGCGCCTTCTTCACGCCGCAGGACGTCGCCACGGCATCGAAGGTCGCGGTGCTCGGCAGCGTCGTGCGCGATCAGCTGTTTCAGCCCGACAGCGACCCGGTCGGCCAGGTGATCCGCATCACCAAGCAGCCTTTCACCGTCGTCGGGGTGATGGCGAGCAAAGGCCAGTCGGGCATGGGACAGGATCAGGACGACGTGATCTTCATTCCGTACACCACGGTGCTGAAGAAATTGCGCGGCATCACCAACATCCAGAACGTGACCGTGTCCGCCGCCTCGGCCGGTGAGGTCACGAAGGTGGCCGACACCATCGCCTCGGCGCTGCGGGTGCGCCACAAGATCCAGCCGGGCGACCCCGACGACTTCATGGTTCGGACCATGGAAGAAATGGCCAGCGTCAGGAAGGAAGCGACCCAGACGATGACCGCGCTGCTGGCGAGCATCGCCGGCGTGTCCCTGCTGGTCGGCGGCATCGGCATCATGAACATCATGCTGGTGTCGGTGACCGAACGGACGCGTGAGATCGGGCTGCGAATGGCGATCGGGGCGCGCGGCCGCGACGTGCTGCTGCAGTTTCTCGTGGAAGCCGTGGTGCTGAGCCTGTTCGGCGGCGGCATCGGCATCGCGCTGGGGTTCGGGCTGGCCCAAGGCGTCACGCTCTGGCAGGGATGGCCGACCGCCGTCTCGCCTAACGCCGTCGCCGTCGCCTTCGGCTTCGCCGCGATGACCGGCGTATTTTTTGGCTTTTATCCGGCGCGCAAGGCGGCCGCACTGGATCCCATCGACGCCTTGCGATTTGAATGATGCGAAAGAGTGTGCGACCCGTGCTCGGGAGTGTCCTGCTGGCTGGCGCCATCGCGGCGGCGGCCTGCTCGGGCGGCGAAGCGGCACCGTCCACGCCGCCGGGCGGCGGCGGTCGCGGCGGCGGGCCGAACGCGCAGGAGGTTCCGGTGACCGCGGCGGCTGTGGTGCAGAAGTCGGTGCCGCTGGCGGTGCAGGGGATTGGCACCGTGATCGCCGCGTCGACGGTGACGGTGCGCGCCCAGGTCACCGGCGAGCTGACCTCCGTCAACTTCATCGAAGGCGATGAAGTGAAGGAAGGCCAGGTCCTGGTCACCATCGACAAGCGGCCTCTCGAAGCCGCACTGCAGCAGGCCCAGGCGGCGCTCGACCGCGACGTCGCGCAGGCGGCCAACGCCAGGTCCCAGGCGGTGCGGTACCAGGACCTGCTGCGGCGAGGTATCGCGACCAAGGAACAGGTCGATCAGATTGTGGCCAACGCCGCCGCGCTCGACGCGACGGTGGCGCTCGATCGCGCCAACCTCGAGAACGCCAGCGTCCAGCTGCAGTATGCCACCATCCGCGCGCCGCTCACCGGGAAGACCGGCCTGCTGCAGGTGCACCCGGGCAACCTGGTACGGGCGACCGACACCACGCCGATCGTCACCATCAACAAGATTACGCCGGTCTACGTATCGTTCTCGGTACCGGAAGCGATGCTGCCCGACCTGAAACACTACATGGCGAAGGGCAAGCTGGCCGTGACGGCTCTGCCTCCCAACGATCCGGGACCGCCGGCGACCGGCTTGATCAACTTCATCGACAACGCGGTCGATTCGACCACCGGCCAGATCAAGGTCAAGGGCACGTTCCCGAACACCGATCGACGGCTCTGGCCCGGCCAGTACGTCAACGTCAACGTCACGCTCTCAACCGAGCCGAACGCCATCGTTGCGCCGTCGCTGGCGGTGCAGACCGGCCAGCAGGGGACCTACGTCTTCGTCATCAAGCCCGATCAAACCGTGGACCTGCGCAGCGTGGTGGTCGAGCGAACCAGCGGCGATGAGTCGGTCATCAAGAGCGGCCTGGCGGTCGGCGAGACCGTCGTGACCGACGGCCAGCTGCGGTTGAATCCCGGCACCAAAGTCAGTATCAAGAACGGCCAACCCGCAAAGGCCACGTCATGAATCTCGCCGCCCTCTTCATCAAGCGCCCGGTCACCACCGCGCTGATCATGCTCGGAATCATCGTGTTCGGCACGCTGTCGTACCGGCAGCTGCCGGTCAGCGACCTGCCGACGGTCGACTTCCCCACGATTCAGGTCGGCGCCAATCTCCCCGGCGCCAGCCCGGAGACGATGGCGTCGGCGGTGGCGCTGCCGCTCGAGAAGCAGTTCGCCACCATCGCCGGCCTGAACTCGATCAACTCGACCAGCTCGCAGGGCAGTACCAACATCACCCTGCAGTTCGACCTCAGCCGCAACATCGACGCGGCGGCGCAGGACGTCAATTCGATGATCGCCAAGACGGCGCGGCAGCTGCCGCCGCAGATGCCGACACCGCCGTCGTATCAGAAGGTGAACCCCGGCGATCAGCCGGTGCTGTTCCTGGTGCTGCGCTCGGCGACGCTGCCGATGTCGACGGTTGACGAATACGCCGAGAGCACCATCGCGCAGCGCATCTCGATGGTCAGCGGCGTGGCCCAGGTCAACGTGTTCGGCGCCGCCAAGTACGCGGTGCGGATCGACGCCGATCCCAACAAGCTGGCGGCGCACGGCGTCGGGCTCGACGAGCTGGCCGCTGCCATCTCCAACAACAACGTCAACCTGCCGACCGGCACCATCTACGGCCCCGACAAGACCTACATCGTGCAGGCCAGCGGCCAGCTGCTGCGCGCCTCGGCGTACGGACCGCTGATCATCGCCTACCGCAACGGCAACCCGGTCCGGCTCGACGAGGTCGCCCACGTCTACGACGGCATCGAAAACGACAGGAGCGCCGCCTGGTATGGCGGCCAGCGCACCATCTATCTGGCCATCCAGAAGCAGCCGGGCACCAACGTCGTCCAGGTCGTCGACGCGGTAAAAAAGCTGCTGCCGACGTTTCGCGAACAGCTGCCGGCGGCGGTCTCACTCGACGTCCGCACCGACCGGTCGGTGGCCATCCGCGAATCGGTCCACGACGTGAAGTTCACGCTGATGTTGACCATCGGGCTGGTCATCGGCGTGATCTTCTTCTTCCTGCGCAACGTCTCGGCGACGATCATCCCCAGCCTGGCACTGCCGGCGTCGCTGGTCGCCACCTTCGCGGTGATGTACCTGCTGGACTACAGCCTCGACAATCTCTCGCTGATGGCGCTGACGCTCTCGGTCGGCTTCGTCGTCGATGACGCGATCGTGATGCTGGAGAACATCGTCCGTCACATGGAGATGGGCAAGCAGCCGATGCGGGCCGCCTACGACGGATCCGCGGAAATCGCGTTCACCATCGTCTCGATGACGGCGTCGCTCGCCGCGGTGTTCATCCCGGTGCTGTTCATGGGCGGCGTGGTCGGCCGGCTGCTGCACGAGTTCGCGGTGACTATCAGCGCGGCCATTCTGGTATCCGGGTTCGTCTCGATCAGCCTGACACCAATGCTTTGCAGCCGCTTCCTCAAGCCGCCGCACGCGCAGAAGCACGGCTGGTTCTACAACGCGACCGAGCGGATGTTCGAGCTGTGGCTGAAGTTCTACGACGTCACGCTGCGGACTTGCCTGCGCTTCCACGTGGTGACGATGGCAGTGTCAATCGCCCTGATCTTCGGCACCGTGTACCTGTTCAACCTGGTGCCGAAGGGCTTCCTGCCCAGCGAAGATCAAGGACGATTCAACATCAGCATCGAGGCAATCCAGGGCATCTCGTTCGGCGAGATGGTGCGTCACCAGCGGGAAGTCGCCGACCTGGTCGGCCAGGATCCCAACGTCGCCGGCTTGAGCAGTAATGTCGGCGGCGGTCCCGGCGGCGGCGGCTTGAACCAGGGACGTATCACGATCGATTTGAAGCCGCGCGACGAAAGGAAACTGTCGGTCGAGCAGGTCATGGCTGAATTGCGGCCGAAGCTGTCGCAGGTTCCGGGCGTGCGCGTGTACATGGTCAACCAGCCACCGATCAACCTCGGCGGCCAGCAGGGCGCGCGCAGCCTCTATCAGTTCACCCTGCAGGACACCGACACGGCGGAGTTGTACCGCTGGGCACCGATTCTGGAAGCGAAGATTCGCGACCTGGCCGGGATCGAGGACGTCAGCAGCGATCTGCAGATCAAGAACCCGCAGATTCAGCTCGACCTCGATCGCGACAAGATTTCCTCCCTCGGACTCAACATCAACCAGGTGGAAACAGCGTTGTACAACGCCTATGGCACGCGCCAGGTGTCGCAGATCTACGCCCCGAACAACCAATATCAGGTGATCCTGCAGGTGGCGCCCGAGTACCAGCAGGATCCGGCGGCTCTCTCGAAGCTCTACGTCCGCTCTAGCGCGGTGCAGCCAGGAACGTCGCAGGGAGCACTGGTGCCGCTCAGCACCGTCGCCAAAGTACGGACCGACGCCGGTCCGCTCACCGTGAGTCACACCGGGCAGCTGCCATCGGTCACCATTTCGTTCAACCTGAAGCCAGGCTATGCGTTGGGCGACGCCGTCACCGCCATCCGCACCACGGCGGCGGCAACGGTGCCGTCAACCATTGCCACTACTTTTCAGGGCACGGCGCAGGCGTTTCAGGACTCCCTGCAGGGCCTCGGCCTGATTCTGCTGATGGCGATCGTCGTCATCTACATCGTGCTGGGGATCCTCTACGAAAGCTTCACGCATCCGCTGACGATTCTCTCGGGGCTGCCGTCGGCCGGCTTCGGCGCGCTGCTGACCCTGTACCTGTTCAAAGTCGAACTCAGCCTCTATGCGTTCGTCGGTATCGTCATGCTGGTCGGTCTGGTCAAGAAGAACGGCATCATGATGGTCGACTTCGCGGTGGAGGCGCAGCGCGAGCACGGCAAGTCGCCGAGTGAAGCGATTCACGAGGCCTGTCTCGTCCGCTTCCGGCCGATCATGATGACAACGATGGCCGCGCTGGTCGGCACGCTGCCGATCGCATTGGGCATCGGCGCCGGCGCGGAATCGAGGCGGCCACTCGGGCTCGCGGTCGTCGGCGGCCTGGTCGTCTCGCAGCTGCTGACGCTCTACATCACGCCGGTGTACTGACGTGTACATCGAAGGCGCGCGGCTCCGGCTCGCGGGACGCAAGCGCGTGCCGGCCGAGACGACACGGCGCGACGTGCATGGCGCGCCGGTCGATACCGCCATCGCGTTACAGAGCATCGAGGAACGCGGGGGCGCTTAGACGCGAGGACCAGGCCAGCGGGGGCGACCGCCTGATCGGCGGCGCGACGGACAACCTTCGAGAAACCAGGCGCACCGACAAACGCATGCGTTCGCACACCCGAGACATAAGGAAACAGCAAACATTGTCTGTTCAAATCGTATTCATCGTCGCGGCCAGCATCCTGGCGGCGGCGTGCGAGAACTCGAGTCAGGCGGCCGGAACCGGTGACGGCCGAGGGGGACGCGGCGCCCGCGGCACGGCGGTGGTCACGCAGACCACCGCGGTCCAGCGGATGTCGGTTCAGCGCGAAGTGGATCTGTCCGGCACGCTGCTCTCTCCGGAGCAAGCCAGGATCAGCAGCGAAGTCGCCGGCGTGGTGCGCGACGTGCGCATGCAGCTCGGCACCGAAGTGAAGGCCGGCGACGTGCTCGTCCGTCTCGAGCCGAGCGAGCTGCAGTTCGCGCTCGATCGCGCCGAGAGTTCGCTGCGTCAGGTCGAGGCGCAACTGGGGATCGATCGCACGCAGGACAAGCAACCACCCGCCGACGAACAGGTGGCGTCGGTCCGCCAGGCGGTCGCGAACCGGGACGATGCGCGCGCCGCCTACGAGCGGGCGCAACAGCTCAACAGCCGCGGCCTGCTGACCCGCGCCGATCGTGACGCGGCCGAAACACGGTTGAAAGTCGGCGAGGCCAACTATCAGGCCGCCCTCGATACCGTCCACAGCCTGAAGGCCAGCCTGCAGGATCGCCGTGCGTCGTACGAGCTGGCCCAGAAAAAGCTGGCCGACGCCGTCATCCGGGCGCCGGTCGCCGGTTCGATCTCGGAGCGGCTCGTGCAGCCGGGCGAATTCATCCGCGAGAACACGGTGATCGCAACCGTCGTCCAGATGTCGCCGCTGAAACTGAAATCCGCGATCCAGGAGAGGCACGCCAGCCTGATCAAACCGGGACAGGGAGTCCAGTTCGACGTCGAGGCCTTCTCCAACCGGACGTTCAAAGGCACCATCGCCTACGTCAGTCCGGCCGTCGATCAGGCCACGCGCACGTTCGCGGTCGAAGCGATCGTGGACAACGGCGATCGGCAGCTCAAGCCGGGCTTCTTTGCCAAGGGCGTCGTGCTGACCCATGTCGACGTCAGCGTTCTGGCGGTGCCCGAAGAAGCGATCTCGACCCTCGCCGGGGTCTCCACGGTTTACGTCATCGAGGGCGGCAAGGCCCGCCAGCAGCAGATTTCCCTCGGCACCCGCCAGAACAAGCTGGTCGAAGTCACCACCGGGTTGAAGGGCGACGAGCAGCTGGCCACTACCAACCTGAGTCAGCTGGCCACCGGCGTGAGCGTGCGCCTGGGCGATGGCGCCGGCGCGCGGGGCACCCAGCCATGAACCTTGCCGAGATCAGCGTCAAGCGGCCCGTCTTCGCGATCATGATGACGGCGGCGCTCATCGTGCTGGGCGGGGTATCGTACGAGTCGCTCGGCCTCGACCTCATGCCGAAAACCGACGCGCCGGTGGTGTCGGTGCAGGCCAGCCTGCCCGGAGCCAGCGCGGAGGAAATCGAGACCCAGATTACCAAACGGATCGAGGAGGCGGTCAACACCATCAGCGGCATCGACGAGTTGCGCGCCTCCTCCGATCAGGGCAGCTCGCGGGTCACGATCACCTTCACGCTCGAACGCGACATCGAGTCGGCGACACAGGATGTCCGCGACAAACTGGCGCAGATCGTCGGCCAGTTCCCGCGCGACACCAGGCCGCTGCAGATCACCAAGATGGATCCCGACGCGCAGCCGATTTTCGGCTTCGCGGTATTCGGGCCGCGGGCTGGCAAGGAGCTCACCGAGATCGCCGAGAAACGGGTCAAGCAGGAGCTGGAAACCGTCAAGGACGTCGGATCGGTCGGCTACAACGGCGAGCGGAAGCGCGAGATCCAGCTGCTGCTCAACGCCGACCGACTCAATGCCTATGGCTTGACCGTCGATCAGGTGCGCACCGCCGTGGAGCGCCAGAACGTCGAGATCCCGGGCGGCCAGTTCACCGCCGGTCCCGCTGACGTCGCGGTGCGCACGATGGGGCGAATCAAGAACGTCGAGGACTTCAACCGCGTCGTGATCTCGTATCGCGCCGACGGCTCGGTCATCACGTTCGCGGACATCGGGCGGGTCCAGGACACCACCCAGGAAGTGCGCAGCGCCACCCGCCTCAGCGGCACCCCGGCGATCGGCGTGCAGGTGCGAAAGCAGTCGGGCACCAATACCGTCGAAGTGGTCGACCGCGTCCAGGCCAGACTGCAGCGCATCGGGGCGCAGCTCCCGCAGGACATCCAGATCAGCGTCGGCAACGACCAGTCCCGCTTCATCCGGCGCTCGTTCGAGGACATCAAGCTGCATCTGATCCTGGGCGGCCTGCTGGCCAGTGTCGTGGTGTTCCTGTTCATCCGCAATCTGCGCGTCACCTTCATCGCCGCACTCGCGATTCCGACGTCGATCATCGGCACCTTCACCTTCATGAAGATGGCGGGCTTCACCCTGAACAACATGACGATGCTGGCGCTTTCACTGGCGACCGGCATCGTGATCGACGACGCCATCGTGGTGCTCGAGAACATCTTCCGGTTCGTCGAGGAGAAGGGCGTCAGCCCGAAGGAAGCCGCCGCCGATGCCACCAGGGAAATCGGCCTGGCGGTGATGGCCACGACCCTTTCGCTGGTGGTCATTTTCGTGCCGGTGGCTTTCATGACCGGCCAGATCGGCCGCTACTTCTACAGCTTCGGGCTGACCTCGGCGGCGGCGATTTTGCTCTCGATGTTCGTCTCCTTCACGCTGACGCCGGCGCTCTGCGCGATGTGGTTGAAGCCGGAGGACGCCAGGTCGGATCATTCGACCACCAAATCGTCCGGCCTCTACGCCCGCATCGACGACCTCTACGGCCGCATGCTGGTGTGGTCGCTCGCGCACCGCGCCGTGATGATCGCGATCGCTGGTGTGGTGGTGATGTCGGCCGCAGCACTCTACCCATTCGTCGGCAAGGAGCTGGTGCCCGACGACGACCAGGGCGAGTTCAGCATCAACGTGCGCCTGCCGCGCGGCACCAGCTATTTGAGGACCGAGGAGTTCGTTCAGCCAATCGAGAAGGAAGTGCTGGCGCTGCCGGCCCTGCATCGGGTGATGCAGAACGTCAACTCCGGCTTCGCCAGCTTCAACATCACGATGGTGCCGCTCGAAGAGCGGACGATCTCACAGCAGCAGCTGATGATCCAGGCGCGCCAGATGCTGCGCAAGTACCAGGGCGCGCGCATCAGCGTCTCGGGCGGGACCGACATCTCGGGCGCGTCGACCGGCGGCGGTCGCGGGCCCGGCGGCAGCTTCAATCGTCTGAACGTGTTGATCCAGGGCCCCGACATCGAACAGCTGCAGGAATACACCGTCCAGCTGATGACCATGGTCAGGACCATTCCCGGCGTCGTCGACGTCGACACCAACTTCGAGCCGACGCAGCCCGAGCTGCGCATCAACATCGATCGGGCGCGGGCGGCTGACCTCGGCGTCAACATCGACACGCTCGCCAACAACCTGCGCACGCTGGTCGGCGGCGAGGAGATATCGGAATTCAAGGACGGCGACGATCAGTTCAAGGTGCTGTTGCGGCTGGACCAGCCGTTTCGCGCCACGGCGGTGATGGGCGACCTGCTCGTGGCGGCGGGTCCCGGCGGCAGCGGCCGCACCGTCAAGGTCAGCGACGTGGCGCAGCTGAAGAGCGACTTCGGCCCGGCGTCGATCGATCGCTACAACCGTCAACGACAGATCTCGGTGAATGCCAACCTGCAGGGTGTGCCGCTCGGCGAGGTGCTCGCGAACGCGCGGCTCAAGGTCGAGCAGTTGCACCTCAAAGCGGGCTATCAGGCCGTGTTCGGCGGCAGCGCGCGGACACTGGCGGAGGCGTCGAGCAACTTCACCATCGCGCTGGTGCTCGCGGTAGTGTTCATCTACATGGTCCTGGCGTCGCAGTTCAACAGCTTCATCCATCCGCTGACCATCATGACGTCGCTGCCGCTCAGCCTGCCAGCCGGCCTGCTGGCGTTGATGGCGTTTGGCATGACCATCAACGTCTACAGCGCCATCGGCCTGATGATGCTGTTCGGTGTCGTGAAAAAGAACTCGATTCTGCAGGTCGACTACACCAACACGCTGCGGGAACAAGGCATGGAGCGGCACCAGGCGCTGATCGTCTCGAACCACGTGCGCCTCCGGCCGATTCTGATGACCACGATCGCCATCGTCGCCGGCATGATTCCCATCGCGTTCGGTAAGGGCGCCGGAGCGGGATCGCGCGCCTCGATGGCGGTGACGATTCTCGGCGGCCAGGTTTTGTGCCTGCTGCTGACGCTGCTGGTAACTCCGGTCGTCTACTCCTACTTCGATGACCTGCGGGAATGGTCGCCGGCGGCAACGTTCAGACGGCTGCTCCGCCGCCCCGAGCGCCCTGCACCGGCGGACGCTCACAATGGCTGAGGGCTGAGGGCTGAGGGTTCATGGCTGAGGGCTCATGGCTGAGGGCACACGGTTCATGCTGCGTAGCCGTCAACGATGAGTACACCAGCCATCAGCCATCAGACTGGCCTATTCCCTTCCCACCCGTATCAACCATTCGGTAAGCTGAGCCCGTCCAATCGGTTGTCAGTGGCGGAACTGTGACGATTGCGGCGGTAATGACGCTGAGCGGCGACACCCCGGCTGGTAGCGGGCTCAACGGAGACGTGGCCCTCGCGGCCGGTGGAGACCAGTCTGCCTTCGAGCGCCTCTACCGCACCCACGTGGCGCGGATTCACAGTTTGACCCGACGGATGCTCAGCACGCAGGAAGCCGATGAGGTCACACAGGATATTTTCGTCCGGACCTGGCAGAAGCTGGGACAGTTTCGCGGCGACTCGGCGTTCTCGACCTGGCTTCACCGCCTGGCCGTCAACGTCGTCATCGAGCGGCGGCGATCCTTCGCGATTCAGCGCGAGCGGATGGCCGACGACCCGACCGCGCTCGACCTGCTGACGGTGGCGCCGGCCCGCGCCGATCTGACGGTCGACTTCGAGCAGGCCATCGACCAGTTGCCGGCCGGAGCGCGGGAGATTTTCGTGCTCCACGACGTCGAAGGCTACAAGCACCGCGAAATCGCTGCCTTGCTCGACATCGCCACGGGCACCTCGAAGCGGCAGCTGCATCGGGCTCGTATGTTGATGCGAAAACATCTTTCAGGGGAATGATCGTGCACCAGGAATGGACGGACCAGCTGTCGGACTATCTGGACGGCGAGCTGTCGCCGGAGGAGCAACGTGCCGTCGACCTGCACCTGCGCGTTTGCGCGTCATGCACGGCGGTGCTCAACGATCTGAAGCGCGTGGTCGCCAGCGCCGCGTCGGCAACCGCACGCCCTCCGCAGGCCGACCTGTGGGCCGGCGTCGCGGCGCGCATTGAGGCACCCGTCGTCCCGGCGCGAGGGAGCCTGGTGCCGTTCTCCCGGCGCGGGAGCAGGCGTTTTGCGTTCACACTGCCGCAGCTCGCGGCTGCCGCCGCCCTGCTGATCGCGGTTTCTGGCGGCGTCGCCTGGAGGATGGCCTCAGAGACCGGTCGGATTGGGCGCCTTCGCTCTGCCGGCGACGATATGAGCGCCGACACGAAGGCCGGTGCGGATGCATCGGTTGCCGGGCCGTTTCGAACGTCCGGTTTCGAGGGCACCGGCGCCGCCGACTTCGCCCGCGTCGACAACGTGAGCATGGCGGACGCGCAGTACGACGCCGCTGTCGCCGACCTCGAAAAAGCGTTGAAGGCCGGACGCAGCCGTCTCGACGCTTCCACCATCGCCATCGTCGAACACAACCTCCAGATCATCGACCAGGCCATCAACCAGGCGCGGGAAGCGCTGGCCGGCGACCCGGCCAACAGCTACTTGAGCGGCCACCTCGTGGAAGCGCGGCGGCGCAAGCTGGATCTGCTTCGCCGCGCCACTGCGCTCGCGACGGAAACGAACTGAACTGAGCACGGGAGACCACAACTCGTGAATCAGAACGCTGATACGTAGAAGCTTAGAACCTGGAACTCTGGAACTCGGGAAGGGCACAACGATGCTGGGTACACTCCTGCTGGCGCTGATGGCGATCACGCCCACCGATCAGACGGTGCAGGTCGCGAAGGGCACGAAGCTCGACGTCAACAACTTCGCCGGCGACGTGAACATCAAGGTCTGGGACAAGGACGCCGTGCGCGTCGAGGCCAACAACTCCGACCGTGAAACAGTTGACATCAACAAGGGTGACCAGACCCTGACGATCCGGTCGCGCTCGTTGCGCGGCGGCCGGCCGCGATCACTCGACTACACGATCAGCGTCCCGTCATGGATGCCGATCAGCGTTGCCGGCACCTACGCCGACGTGACGATGGAAGGCGTCGGCGGCGACGTGAGCGTGGAGACCACGCACGGCGACGTCAAGGTGCGCGGTGGCTCCGGCTTCGTGTCGCTCAAGTCGGTGCAGGGCGAGATCACGCTGGAAAAGGCGAAGGGGCGAATCGAAGTGCGCGCCGTCAATGAGAGCATCCACCTCGCCGACATCAGCGGCGACCTGTCGGCCGAGTCGACCAATGGCAGCATCATCCTCGACCGCATCGACTCCGGCAACGTCGACCTCTACACGGTCAACGGCAACATCTCCTACGATGGCGCGATCAAGGACAAGGGGCTCTATCGGCTGACCACGCACAACGGCCTGATCGCCATGCCAATCGCCGAGAAGGCCAACGTGGCGTTGACCGTGCGCACCTACAATGGCGGCTTCCGCTCGACCTTTCCGATCGGGGATCCCGACAAGCGCAACAAGCGGTTCAGTGTCACGCTGGGCAACGGCAGCGCGCACGTCGAGCTCGAGTCCTTCGGCGGCACGATCGCGCTGCGGCGGCCGGGCGACCCGCGGCCCGAGACCGAGCGCAAACGCCGATCCGAAAAAGACAAGGACAAAGACAAAGACAAGGACAAGGGTGATCACGGCGCATTCATGATCGATTCCCTGGATCACCTGGGGATTGCGGCGGAAGTCGAGCGAGCCATGGCCGAAGTGCAGCCCGAGATCGATCGCGCTGTCACCGACGCGATGCGTGAGGCCGGGCCAGCCATCGAGCGGTCGATGGCCGAGGTACAGCCGGAGATTGACGCCGCCGTCGCCGAGGCACTGGCGGAGCTGCAAGACCTGCTGCCGTTCGGCGTGCCGGCGCCCCACCCGAACCCCAGCCCGCGCGTGAACCCGAGGCCTCAGCCCTCACCCCGAGCCAGATAGGACGATCAGACGTCACGATGCTGGAGGCCGCACCAACCGGCGCGGAAACGGATCGCTGCTACGCCTCAGGATGCGGCCAAATGAGATAGCAGCACGGACATTGGCGAGCCGGTAACCGGATCCTCCATTTCCGGAGCAATCTCCGCCAGCGGTTCGAGCACGAACCGTCGCTCGCGGAAACGCGGATGCGGAACGACCAGTCCCGGTTCGTCCAGCACCAGGTCGCCGAGCAGAATCAAATCCAGATCCAGCGTACGCGGCGCGCGGAGGTAGGGCCGCTCCCGCCCGCGCTGTCGCTCGATCGCGAGCAGGGCATCGAGGATCGAGCGCGCCGGCAGTGTGGTCTCGCCCACCGCGGCGGCGTTCAGAAACATCGCCTGCGGGCCGCAGACGCCGACCGGAACCGTTTCGTGGTAGCGGGAGACGACGAGGTTGGTGAGCAGATCGCGGAGCCTGGACACGGCGAAGTCGAGGTGGGCGCACCGGTCGCCGACGTTGGAGCCCAATGCCACGGCGCAGGTTACCAAGTCACCAGCTCGGCGCGCCTACTCGATCCACCTCGAGGGCAGCACCTCGCCGTGCGACGGCCCGACCTGCTCGCCGCGACGGCCGAGCAGATCCTGCCGGCCCGCCAGCGCCTGTTCGAAGAAGCGTTTTTGTTCGAGCGTTTCGCCGATGATGACGCGAAGCATCTTGGCGTGGCGGGCGTTCTGCATCGCGTCGATGCGCGGCCGCCAGCGATCCACGAACCGTTGAGCCGCCGCGGCGTCTTCCTCGAAAATCACACTGGCCGAGGCGGCCTTCCCCTTCACCGTCCGTACCGGCTCGCTCGCATCGGCCACGGTTCCGCCCAGTTCCTGGATGGCAGTGGCGACCCAGGTGAGCTGCGCCTCCTCGCGGTTGATGATGTACTGGTAGGTGTTGTTGGCGTCGTATTGCCCGATCCGCCGAGCCCCGGCCTGGTGCTGCAGCATCATGGTCAGCTTCTCGAGATAGAACTCCTGGAGAAGGGGCAACAGATCGGTCACGAGTTCTGTTTTTCCTTGCAGGTGATGCAGACACGCGTCCACGGGATCGCGTTGAGACGCGCCGGCGCGATCGGCTCACCGCAGTCGCGGCACATGCCGTAGGTGCCCTTTTCCATCCGCCAGAGCGCTTCCTCGATGGCCTGCAGGATCTTGGCGTCGGTCTGTTTCAGTTTCAGCGCGATATGCACTTCGTTGTTGCCACTCGCCTGATCGGCCATGTCGCCCTGGCGTGTGTTGTTGTCCATCGACGCCTGCAGCGGCTTGATGCCGCCGGTTCCTAGAATTTCAGTGCGCTTCTTGAGCAGCGCGTCCTTGAAAGTCTGTTCGTCCATTGCGTTTGTCACTCCTGCCCCGGCGCTCGCGGTTCGAGCCTGCACAACATCAAATCATAGCACTACCGGAGCGCCCGGTCTTCGTCGTTCGGCGTGCTCCGTTCGGCTGAACGACGAGCGGCGGAACGGTCGGCTGAACGGCGAACCTCGAACGAGGTACGACGAACGACTGCGTTCGTCGCGTCCGGCGTGGGCAACGGCGGCTACTCTGCCCTGAGCGTGGCCAGCGGCTTGTTCCTCAGGACGTCGAGACTCGAGACGACGCCGATGATCGCAACCAGCAGCGCCGTCAGGACCACACCAGCGATGTGCTCCCCGACGAAGACCCGCCAGGGGATTTCCAGCGCGTAGCGGCTGACGCCCCAGGTCAGGACGACTGCTCCTGCCGATCCGATCAGCCCGGCGAGCGAGCCGAGCACGCCGTACTCGAACAGCAGCATGCGTGCGATCGTCCGGGTATTGGCGCCGAGCGTCTTGAACACCGCGGCCTCGTAGACCCGCTGGAACTTGGTCATCGCCACGGCGCCGATGAGAATCAGGCCGCCGCTGAACAACACCAGGCCGCCCACCACGGTAATCGCCAGCGTCACCTTGGACATCACGTCGCGAACGGTTTCCAGCACCTCATGGAAGTCGATGATCGAGACGTTCGGGAACTTCTCGACGAGATCGTGCTGGAATCGCGCGCGGGCGGCCACGCCCTCGGGGCCTTTCAACGGCGCCACGAACGTCTGCGGCGCCTGATCGAGCACGCCGGGACGGAACACGAAGACGAAGCCGCCGTTCCGGGATTCGCGCCACTCGACATCGCGAATGCTCGTGATTGGCGCGGTCACGATCCGGCCGAGCACGTCGAAGCGCATGGTGTCGCCGACATGCAGCCGCGCCCGCTCTGCAATCATCTTCTCGACCGACACTTCGGCGTCTGCGGATGGACCGCTCCAGAACGCCCCCCGGATCACACGCTCGTTCGCCTCGAGATGATCGCGATAGGTGATGGTGAACTCCCGGCCGATTGACACCCCGTGCCGGCGGACATCGTCAGCGCCTTCGAGGTTGACCTCCGTCCCCGACACGCCGACGACACGCGCCCGCAGCACCGGGATCAGCTGATACTCGCCGGCGCCGTGGGTCGGGTCGCCGAGGAATGCGCGGACCCCGTCGGCTTGTGCTTTCTGGACGTCGAGCAGGAACATGTCGGGCGCGTCGGCTGCCACCTGGACGGAGAACTCGCCGAGCAGACTGGCCTGCAGCGATCGGACCCCGACGATGAAGAAGGCGCCAAGACCGACGGCGAGCAGGATGACGCGTGTCTGGTTGCCGGGCCGCGACAAATGCAGGACCGCGTGGCGCAGCGGAAACGAGGTCGAATTCGCCATCGGCGCGATCAACGCGATCAAGGCGCGGCCGGCCAGATGGAGGATCACCGCCAGCCCGGCGAACCCCAGACACACCACGATGCCGACCTTGAGCGACGCGGCCTGCCATGCCGTGAGCGCGATCAGCGCCAGCGACACCACGATGGTCACGGCGACGCCAATCCAGTCGCGAGTGCGACGCACGGTCTCGTCGCGCAGGAGCAGCGACGGCTTGATGAACCGCACCTGCAGCAGCGGCACCACCGAGAACAGCAGCGAGACCAGTACGCCAATCGCCATGCCTTGAATGGCTGCGCCCCAGCTGACCCCGTAGTGGGCTTGCGCCAGAATCGAGCTCGAAGATCCCAGCATCAGCGGGATGGCGGCGAGCACGCCGCGCGCCATCGCGATGCCCAGCAGGCTGCCGGCCAGACCCAGCGTCATGACCTGCAGGATGTAGACCGCAATGATCTGGCCGCTGCGGGCGCCGAGGCACTTGAGGACCGCGATGCTCCGGATTTTCTGGAGGATGAAGACTCGTGTGACGCTCGACACGGCGATGCCGCCGAGAATCACGATGATCAGCCCGACCAGGCTGAGATAGTTTTCGGCGCGATCGAAGTCGCGCCCGACCTGATCTTCGGTGGACCGGAACGATCGGGTGTTGATGAAATCGTCCTTGAGGTCCTCGCGCAGCGCCTTGACCAGCGGCTCGACCCGATCCTCGGGCACTTTGACGAGCATCGCGCGGCGCGCGCGGCTGCCGAATCCAAGCAGGCCGGTCGAGGCGAGATCGTCATACCCGATGATCACGCGCGGACCCAGGCTGAACTCGCCCATGCCCCGGCCGGGTTCGCGCACGATGACACCCCGAATGGTGAACGTGGCCTGGCCGATCACGATTGGATCGCCCACCGCGACGTCGATCGCGGTCAGCAGCTCCGGGCGGACGAGCACGCCGTGGTTCGCCAGCAGCGCCGGCGAATATTCCTGGGCTCCCTGCAATTCGATCCGGCCATAGAGCGGAAAGCGTGGCTGCACGGCACGCAGTTCCGCCATCCTGGCGACGACCTTCGACCGATCCGCCGGCCTGACCATCGTCGGGGTCTCGACAGTTTCGGTGCGCTCGGACACTCCGGCGTCGGCGAGCTGTCGGTCGATTTTCGCGCGCACGTCCGCCGTCCACTCGCGGTTGGTCCCGATCACGACGTCGGCGGCGATCAGCGACTTCGCCTCGGTGCCGAATACGCCGCGGACGCTCTGGATGACCGACCGCAACGCGACGATCGCGGCCACGCCGACGGCGATGCAGACGAAGAAGAAGAACAGCCGACGCAGCGACGCCCGCGTTTCGCGCGCCGCCATGCGCAGAACGAACCTCATGATGCCTCGTGGGGGCGGACGGTCGTGTCGACGGCGGCGTCGAGACGCTGGTGATGATCGAGCACCGGCTGGACGGCGAGCGTGCTCTCGACGACCCTGCCGTCGCGCAGGACAAGTCGGGCGTCGGCCATCGCCGCCAGCTCGGCGTCGTGGGTGACGAGCACTAGGGTCGTGCCGCGACCGGCGTGGATGGTCCGCAGCAGATCCATGATGTGCCGGCCGTTGGCCGTATCCAGGTTCCCCGTCGGCTCGTCGGCGAGAACGATCTTCGGGTTGTTCGCCAGCGCTCGCGCGAGCGCCACGCGCTGCTGCTCGCCGCCCGATAGCTGCGAGGGGTAGTGATGGGCACGACCAGTGAGACCGACTTCCTCGAGCAGCTGTTCGGCGCGGGGACGGGCATCGACCACGCCGGCGATTTCCATCGGCACCGCGACGTTTTCATACGCTGTCAGCGACGGGATCAGGTGAAAAAATTGGAAGACGAAGCCGACCTTCTCGCCCCGCAGCTTCGCGAGCTCGTCTTCGCCCAGCTTCGTGATGTCGACCTCATCGATCAGCACCGAACCGCTCGACGGCGCGTCAAGGCCGGCGATCAGGCCGAGCAGCGTCGACTTGCCGCTTCCCGACGGCCCGACGACGGCCACGAACTGTCCGGGGGGAATCCGAATCGATAGCGGGTGCAGGATGGTCAGCGGCTCGGTGCCGCTCATGACCGTTTTGGAAACCTCGCGCAGCTCGATCATGTGGTGGGTTGTCTCCGGAGTTCGGCGATTGGCTTCAGCACGGCCCACACGTTGTCGGCCACGATTCGGGCGCCGGCGGCCGTCGGGTGGATGCCGTCTCGCTGATTGAGGGTTTCATCGCCCGCCACGCCCTGGAGCAGAAACGGCACGAGCGCCACGTGATACTTCGCCGCGAGCGCCGGATAGACCTTGTGAAACGCGACGATGTAGTCGCGTCCGTAGTTCGGCGGCGCTTCCATGCCGGCCAGGATGACGGCGATGCCCCGTCTCTGGCCGCGTTCGATGATTTGCGCGAGGTTGTTCTGGAGTTCTTCCGCCGGCAGTCCGCGCAGTCCGTCGTTTCCTCCGAGTGCCACAATCAGGATGCGCACGTCACCGTCGAGCGCCCAGTCGAGCCGCGCCAGCCCACCCGCCGAGGTGTCGCCGGAAACTCCGGCATTGACGACCTCGAAATCGAGACCGGCGGCATCCAGGCGCTCCTGCAGCAACGACGGATAGGACGCGGCTCTCGCAACGCCGAGTCCTGCCGTCAGGCTGTCGCCGAGAACGGCGATGCGCGGCCGCGCGGCCGCGCCCGGAGATCCCGCGCGAGCCGTAACCGGAATCGCCGGGACCGCGGACGCCGACGGCGCTCCTGCCGATGGCGACCGCGGGGTCTCGCGATCGTCGCTGCGTGTCGCGCAGGCCGCGACCGTCAGTGCCAGCGCGGCCGCCAACCAGATTCTCATCACTGCTATGTTACGTCCTCGAGTAGAAGTGCGTGGGCGCCACGACAAATCGCGGCGCGCCTGCTGATTGGCGTCGCCGGCCGATGACCCACAGCGTGCCTTCATCGAGGCCCGCCTTTCCCTGATGAGCTCGCAATACGCGTCGAAGGCTGCTATCCTCTCGCCTCCCCCTTCTCTATCGCATTCAAGGTTAGTCGCTCGTTCTCTGCTCTGTCGCTCAGCGCGTCGGCCGTCCGTCGCACTCTGGGATTTTTCTGTCGATCTGTCGACTTCGCGGTCGATTTGTCGACTTCACGATCGCGCAGTCAACAGGCGCCTTTTGCTCGCGCCGAGAGCCCAGGGGCCCTATTCACTCCAACAGGTGTCATGTGAATTTGCGTGCGTCCCTGTCAACTGTTCTCCTCGCTCTTGTCGCCGGCGCGGTTGTGTTCAATCAGACCCCGACACGCGCTGCCGACACGCCGGCCGCATTCGTGCGCTATTTTGCTGACGGTGCGACCGGGTCGTTCTTCGAGACCCGCATCGCGATCGGAAACCCCGCAACGCGCGCCGCGGCCGTCCGGCTGACGTTCGCACGAAGCGACGGCCGCCAGTTCACGCGCAACCTGGTCGTAGCGCCCACATCACGCGCGACAGTATCCCCGGCCTCGATTGCCGGGCTCGAGGCTGCCGAGTTTTCCACCACCGTCGAATCGGACCAGCCGCTCGTCGTGGATCGCACCATCACGTGGGATGGAAGCGGCTACGCGAGCCGCTCGGGCGCCGGTGTGGCCGCCCCGTCGACAGCGTGGATGCTGGCTGGCGGTGCGACTGATGGCGGGTTCAATCTCTTTTACGCCATTCAGAATCCCAATGCGGCTGTGGCCGACGTGACGGTCCAGTACCTCCTTCCAGCCCCTCGGGCGCCGTTATCGAAGAGCTACCGGATGGCACCGCACAGCCGCTCGACGATTTGGGTGAACGAGGAGTCGCGGTCCGACCTGCGGTTGGCCGGGCTGAGCGACTCCGAGGTGTCGGCCGCGGTCAATTCCACCGTACCGATAGTCGTCGAGAAGACGATGTACATGGGACGACCGGGCCAGATGTATGGAGCCGCGTTGAGCAGCGTGGGCGCATCCGCGACGTCGACAACGTGGTCTTTCGCAGAGGGCGAAACCGGTCCCGGCTTCGACATGTTTCTGGTCGTCGCGAATCCCGGCCTGGCCGACGCCAGCATCGAGGCGCGCTACCTGCTGCCGTCCGGGGAACAGATCACCAAGAGCTATCAAGTGGCCAGACACAGCCGCCTGCAGATCTGGGTCGATCTGGAGGACCCGCGCCTGACTGATACTCAGGTGGCTGTCATCCTCACCTCGACCAACGGAGTCGGCATCGTCGCAGAGCGAGAGATGTTCTGGCCCGGGCCGACCACCGCCAGCTGGGACGAGGCAGCCGCGAGCATCGGGGCGATGGCTGCCGGGACGCGCTGGGGTATTGCCGAGGGCGAGATTGGCGGATCACGGCACGCGCGGACGAGCATCCAGCTGGCCAATACATCCGCGACGGCTGGCTCGGTCAGCATCACGCTGCTCTTCGAGGACGGAACCACGGATGCGAAACGGTTCCGCGTCGAGTCGATGCGAAGGTTCACGGTTGATGTCGGCCGCGAGTTCGCCTCGGCGCGCGAACGACGATTCGCAGCAGTCGTCGAGAGCGTTGGTGTCATTCCCGCCGATCTCGTCGTCGAGTGGTCGATGTACGCGGATGGACCGGATGGCGCGTCGATGTTCGGCTCGAGTGCACCCGCAACTCTGCTCCAGGCAGCGCGGGCGGGCTCGACTGGCGACGATCCCTCGATTTCGACCACCTCCCGATTCGGCGCCGCGAAGGGGTTGAGCTCCGGCGAAGCGGCGCCTTCCCAGGCGGGAAGCTTCAACATCAAGGTCGTCACCGATGCCTCGCCCGACCTTTCGGACATGGCGAGCCTCATCGACAGCACCACCTCGCGGTGGCCGACTGCGGATCAGAAAGTCTGGGCGTTGTTCTACTGGAGCCACCTGCTCAAACGCCAGACGCCGCCGATGACGTTGCACGGGTTCGATGTGACCGATCCGATCCGGAACCTGATCGACTATGGCTACACGATGTGCAGCACGGCGTCGGGAATCAATCAGTCGCTCTACGAAGCGCTCGGCCTGACGCACCAGTACCTGGGACATCTGCAATCACACCGTCTCGGCGGTGGAATACGACGGCAAATTCCACATGGTCGATACGTCGATGTCCAATCTCGTGACCTTGGACGACGGCGTGACGCTGGCATCGGTGCCGGAGGCGGTCGCCGATTCGGCGCGCCTGCTGCGCGAGCACAGCCTGTATTCGACGAGCCCGAACGGCTTTCTCACGGGGAGTGATACCGGCCGCAATCTGACCGATTTCAACAGTCCGGTGAATGGCTCACTCACGGCGGGCTTTGCCGACGACTTCTGCGAAGGGCTCAAGCTGCGCGACTACTACTACAACTGGAACTGGGGCCACCGCTACGTGCTCAACGTCCGCGACGGCGAGTCCTATGTCCGCTACTACCATCCACTCGGCACCAGCTCCGACTACTGGGTCAGCAGCGAGAAAATTGCCAAGGCGGATCCGGCAACCGCCTTCGAGATCGACGCGCCGAACAAGTTCGGGCTGCGCGGAAACGGCAGCTGGACGTTGACGCCATCGCTGGCGGCGGACACCTGGGCGGCGGCCGTGTACCGGGCGACGAACATCGGTGCGGCCGCTGCCGGCCTCGAGCCGACCGACCCCGCACAGGCGGCCGAGGTCGTCTACAAGGTGCAGGCGGCCGACGCGATCACGTCGCAGAAGATCCAGGCGCAGTTTTCGCGAGCGACCACAGCGGCCTCGGCGTCGGTTTCCGTGAGCCTCAATCACGGCGTGACGTGGCAGGCCATCGGCGACTTGGGATCCGCGGTCGGATCGGTCGTGCCGATCGCCGTCAACCTGCGCAATCAAGTGAATGGCGCCTACGAAACACTGATCCGGATTCAGCTGACGCCCGATCCGCAGTCACCCGGCGGCATCGTGCTGACCGGCCTGACAATCGACACGCTCACGCAGGTGAACGCCAAGGCGCTGCCGCGGCTCAACCTCGGCCGCAATCAGGTCTACATCGGCGCGGGTGATCAAACCGACTCGATGGTCCTGTGGCCGGATTTGCGCAGCACCTTGTGGATGAACGACGCCTACGATGCGCACAACATCACGGCGCAGGCGGTCGACGTTCCGCGCAAGTACACCGCCGTCGCCTACCCGTCGACGCTGAACCAGGATGCCTATCTTACCTACAAGATGGACGCGCCGGGTGACATCACGCGGCTGGTGTATGGCGCCCGCCTCTACAATTCACACGCCGGGTCGTACATCGATTTTCTGCATTCGTTCGACAACGGCGCGACCTGGATTCCTTCGTATCGTTTGACCAGCACGAGCAAGCCCTACGACGTCATCCACTACGAAACCATCACGGGTGTGCCGTCCGGCGTCAGGACCGTGCTGTTCAAGTACCTGATTCACAACACGTCGACCGCTGCAGTCAGCGCGAGCGGGCTGTACGCCGCCCGGATGGAGGCGGACTACACGCCGGCGCAAGGCGGCGGGCGTCCGATCGACGTGACGTTCCGCTGGAACGAAGTCCAGAGTGATCGATCGCTCGTTCTGCGCAGCTTCCGGCAGCGCGTCGATACTTTTCCCACCACCGTGACCATCGACGTCGGCGGCAGCGATCACCCGGTGATGGACTCGCTCAAGGTCAACGTCGAGGATCCGGCCGACCCGTCCCCGGTCGGTTACAGCGATGGCGTCGACGCCGGCGGCGAGCGCTACGTGCCGAAGAAACGGATCGAAGGCACCAACCTCGCGAAGAACAGGCCCTATACCGCGTCGCGCGCGCCGTCCGGATTCCAGTCCTCGGCGCCGGCAAGCGACACCACGATTCTCACCGACGGCGTCGTCGGCAGCCCGGTCACCGGGAGCAACTACTACTGGTGGGGACAGTGCTGGTCCTCCGGGGCCAACGTCGACCTCCAGGTGGATCTCGGGTCGGCGCGGTCGGTCGGCGCCTTCCGCGCACACCTGTTCGGCTACCAGTTCTGGGACGCACTGAAGGGCCAGGTCCAGGATCGGGTCGAGATTCTGACGTCGACCGACGGCGTCACGTTTGCGAGTCAGGGCTTTCTGCCGACCTCCTTGTGGAGGAAGGACATCCCCATCAACCACATGCTGCAGGACGACGAGACAGCGACGGGATGGAACTTCGAGCAGACACTGGCGTCGGCGGTGCAGGCGCGTTACGTGCGGTATCACATCACGCCGAAGCGCAACCTCTGCGTGAGCGAGCTCCAGGTATTCGATCGGATCGACTACCAGCCGTTCGATCTGCGCATCGCCCTGCCCGGCAGCGTGGCGCCGCCGGAGAACGTCCCGCCGTCGGTGACGGTGACCAGCCCCGCAGACCATGCGCAGTATCAGCAGCCGTCATCGATCACCGTGACCGCCGATGCCGATGATGCCGACGGGACCGTGACACGTGTCGATGTCTTCGCCGGATCCACACTCATCGGCAGCGCTTCGTCGAGCCCGTTCACGATCGTCTGGGCCAACGCTCCTGCCGGACAATACGTCATCACGGCCGCAGCGATCGACGATTCCGGTGCGACGACGACCTCCGCCAGGGTGTCGGTCACGGTCGACCCGCCGCCGCCCATCAATCAACCGCCGCAGGTCGCCTTGACCAGCCCGGCCGCCTCCGCGACCTTCACGGCGCCAGCGACCGTGGCGGTGGCGGCGGATGCGAGTGATCCCGACAACGCCATCGCTCGCGTCGAATTCTTTGCAGGGGCCACATCGATTGGCGTCGCCGACGCGCCGCCGTATCGGGCGACCTGGTCAGATGTACCGGCGGGCCTCTACGCACTCACCGCGGTCGCGACAGATGTGAGCGGTGCCGCCACCACATCCGCGGTGGTGAACCTTACGATCGGAGAAGGCATGCCGGACAACCTGCCGCCTCAGGTGAGCGTGACCAATCCGGCACCGTCGACGATTTTCACGTCGCCGGCCTCGGTAACGGTCCTTGCCGACGCCACCGATCCGGACAATGCGGTGGCGCAAGTCGAATTCCGGGCCAACGGCTCATCGATCGGGAGTGTGACCGCCGAGCCCTACCAGATCATCTGGTCGAACGTGGTCGCGGGCCAGTACTCGCTCACGGCGACCGCAACCGACGCCAGCGGCGCCTCGACGACGTCGGCGGCGGTGAACGTCGTGGTGACCAACGTGCCTCCGCCGCCGAATCAGCCGCCGCAGGCGACGTTGACGAGCCCGACAGCCTCGACGCCGTTCACCGCGCCTGCGAGCGTCTCGCTGGCCGCCAATGCCACCGACCCGGACAACGCCATCGCCCGCGTCGAATTCTTTGCCGGCGCCACTTTGCTCGGAGCGCTGACCGCGCCGCCGTATGAGATGACGTGGTCGGATGCGCCGGCGGGTCAGTATGCGCTCACCGCGGTGGCAACCGATGCCAGCGGCGCATCGACGGTGTCGTCACCGGTCACGATCACCATCGCCCCGGCGTCGCCAATCGACGGCGCCATCGACGAGATCGTGCTCTACGCTGTGGTCTCACCACAGATTGCCGGCGGCTGGATCGTGACCAGCGATGCGACGGCGGCGGCCGGCGCACGCTTGCAGAACCCAGATCAGGGCGTCGCCAAGGTCGCGACGCCATTGCCCTCCCCCTCCCTCGCATTCGACCTGACGTTCAAAGCGGATGCGGGCAAGGCGTACCGGTTGTGGCTGCGCGGCAAGCCGCAGAACGACAGCTACAACAACGACTCGGTCTACGTGCAGTTCGACAACAGCGTCGATGGGTCGGGGAACCCAATCTGGCGGACTTACACCTCCAGTGCCGTCACGGTGATTCTGGAGGACTGCAGCGGCTGCGGCGTGAAGGGATGGGCATGGGCCGATACCGGCTACGGGCGCGGCGTGCTTGGCCCCCTGGTGTACTTCGCGCAGGGTGGACTGCAGCGGATCCGGATTCAGGCGCGCGAGGACGGCGTCGGCCTCGATCAGATCGTGCTGTCAGCAGTCAAGTACAAGACGACGTCTCCGGGCGCCACGAAGAACGACACGACGATCCTTCCAGCGACCCAGCCAGCCGGCGACCTGCCGCCCAACAGCGCGCCACAGGTGACTCTCACGTCGCCGGCGGACGGCACCAGGGGGACGGCGCCGGCGGCATTCACCTTGACCGCGGATGCTACAGACAGCGACGGCTCGGTGACGTCGGTGGACTTCTTCGAGGGATCGACGCTGGTCGGACACGCGGCCGCCGTGCCATACAGCGTGTCGTGGCCGTCGGTGGCGCCCGGCACCTACACGATCACGGCTCGCGCGACCGACGACATGGGGGCGACCACGACATCAGCGGCGATCACCGTCACCGTCGCTCCTGCACCACCGCCAGGCGGCGCGATCGATGAGGTGGTGCTCTACGCCGGCATCGATGCGCAGGTCGGCGGCGGCTGGTCCGCCGTCCCGGACGCGACGGCGGCGGGCGGGGCGCGGCTGCAAAACCCGGACGCCGGCCAGCCGAAGGTGCCCGCGCCGCTGGCGAGCCCCGCGCAGTATTTCGACGTGACGTTCGACGCCGAGGCCGGCAAGCCGTACCACCTGTGGCTTCGCGGCGTCGCGCTGAAGGACAACTACAACAATGACTCGGTGTTCGTACAATTCGACACCAGCCTCGATGCCTCGGGCAACCCGATCTGGCGCATCGGCACCACGTCCGCGACCAGCGTCATTCTCGAGGATTGCAGCGGGTGCGGCGTCAAGGGCTGGGGATGGAACGACAACGGATACGGCCTGAACGTTTTCGGGCCCGATGTGTACTTTGCCTCGTCGGGTCCGCAGCGCATCCGCGTGCAGACGCGCGAGGACGGCCTCGGGGTCGATCAGGTGGTACTGTCCGCCGTCGCCTATCGTCACGCCAGCCCAGGCGCGACCAAGAACGACTCCGTCATCGTTCCGCGCTGAGGGCGGCCAGCTGCTGTTCCAGGGCGGCGATGGCCTGATTGAGCATACTCGTGTGGGCCGGCGTGCGCGCCGACGCAAGATCGGATCTGGCACGCGCAAGGGCGAGCTCGATGGTGCCGCGCCTCGCCTGCAGCTCGCGCTCCTCTGGCGTCAACCCGCGGCCGGGCTGCTTTACGCGTTCTTTCTCCGCCTGCTGGAACTCGATATCCTTGCTTTCAAAGCCTCGCGCCATACGACGACTACAGTATTCTAGCGAGATGCACAGCGCCCACGAGTTGCTGACCCGCTGGCCGGCACTCGACGTCGCCGGCAAACATGCCCGTCTTGGGAATTCGCTTCACTGTCCGCCCGGCGTCATCGACGCCGTTTCCAGCTCGGCGGCCGCCGCTGACCGCGCCGCGAGCGGTCTGTGGCAATTCGATCCCACCACCTGGAGTCGCGACCCGGAGACCCAGAAGGAGGTCGCCGATCGACTGGGATGGATGACGTCGCCGCTCTTGATGGCCGACTCCATCGAACGGCTGCGAACCTTCGCCGCCAGCATCAAGCGCAACGGCTTTACCGACGTCGTTTTGCTTGGAATGGGTGGCTCGAGCCTCGCACCCGAAGTGCTGCGCGCCGTCATTGGCGTCTCGATGGGCTGGCCACGCCTGCACATGCTCGATTCGACCGATCCGGCTGCAGTGCGGAGCCTGGCGACATCGCCGGACCACACCTTGTACCTCCTCGCCAGCAAGTCGGGCACCACGATCGAACCGAATTCCCTGGCGGCACATTTCCGGCAGCGGTTGCAGGACGCCGGGATCCCCCGCTGGGCGGATCATTTCGTCGCCATTACCGACGAAGGCACCGAGCTGGAGCGCCGCGCGCGCGCCGAGCACTTCCGCGATCTGTTCATCAACCCGTCGGATATCGGAGGGCGCTACTCCGCGCTGTCGTTCTTCGGGATGGTGCCGGCGGCGCTGATGGGACAGGACGTCGCCGAGATCGTCGGATGGTCGCTGGCGATGCTGGCCGCTTCGGAGCCGGGCTCGACCGGCGCGCGCACCAATCCTTCGGTTGGCCTCGGCCTTGTCATGGGGGCGTGCGCGCTGGACGGTCGCGACAAACTGACGCTCGTGGGACCGCCGGCGCTCAGTGCGTTCGGCCTCTGGGTCGAGCAGCTCATCGCCGAAAGCACTGGCAAGCAGGGCAGCGGTATCGTGCCGATTGCCGGCGAGCCGCTGGGCGATCCACACGCCTACGGCGTCGATCGCCTGTTCGTGCGCATGTGCATGGCCGGCGAGCCCGGCGAGGACGTTCGCGAAGCGGGTATCCACGCGATTCGGGCGACGCACGCGCCGGTGGTCGAGGTCGACCTGCCCGAGCCCGCAGCGCTGGGCGCCGAGTTCGTGCGCTGGGAAATCGCCACCGCGGTCGCCGGCGCGCTGCTCAAGATCAACCCCTTCGACCAGCCCAACGTGCAGCAGGCCAAGGACGCCACCAATGCCCTGCTGAAGGAGTTCAAGGCGAAGGGTCAGCTGCCGGACGCTGCACCTGACCAGACCATCGACGGTACCACGCTGACCCTGACGTCCGCTGCGCGTCGGGCACTGCGCGGTCAAAGCGCCGACGCGGTGCTGACGCTGCTCCATCCAGGCGACTATTTCGCACTACTCGCCTACGTCGGACCCGATCCGGTGCTGGCAGCCGCGCTGCAGACGTGGCGCCGCGTCGTCCGCGATCGCGCCCGAGTCGCGACGATGTTCGGATACGGGCCGCGCTACCTCCATTCTACCGGCCAGTTGTACAAAGGCGGCCCCGACAGCGGCCTGTTCGTCCTGATCTCGGCCACGCCGGCAGAAGACGTGGCCATCCCGGGCGAGTCGTTTACCTTCGGCACCCTCGAGCAGGCGCAGGCGATCGGTGACTTCGCATCCCTGGAAGCCGCCGGCCGCCGCGCCGTCCACGCCCACCTGACGTCGCAGGATCATGAGTTGATCCGTGCGCTCGCCAACGCCCTGATCACCAGGATGCAGCAGGCCTGAACGCGGCCGGCCTATCGGAGTCATCGATGCAAATCGGATTCATTGGACTGGGCCGCATGGGGCTCAACATGGTCACCCGGCTCCTCCAGGGTGGCCACCACACGGTCGTCGCCTACGACCGCAGCGCCGACGCGGTCGCGCGCGCGGAAGCTGCCGGCGCCAAAGGCGTCTCGACTCTCGAAACCCTGATCGAAGCGCTCGCCGCGCCGCGTGCGGTCTGGGTGATGGTGCCGGCAGGCGATCCCACCGAGTCGACGGTGAGCGCGCTGGGCCGGCTGCTTTCGGCCGGCGACACCATCATCGACGGCGGCAACACGAATTTTCACGACGATGTGCGGCGCGCGCAAAGCCTCGCGGCCAGGCGGGTCGACTATGTGGATGCGGGCACCAGCGGCGGCATCTGGGGGTTGAAGGAAGGCTATTGCCTGATGGTCGGCGGTAAGCCCGACGTCTGCCTGCGACTCGAGCCGGTATTCCTGACGCTCGCGCCGTCCGACGGATACTTGCGCGTCGGCGATCACGGCGCCGGCCACTACGTGAAGATGATTCACAACGCAATCGAGTACGGGCTGATGCAGGCCTACGCTGAAGGCTTCGAGTTGATGCACGAGAGCGAGTACCAGGTCGACCTCGGCGCGGTCGCCGCCCTCTGGAATCATGGCAGCGTCGTCCGCTCGTGGCTGTTGGAGTTGACCGCCCACGCTCTGGCCGAGGACGCCGACCTGTCCAGTCTGACAGGCTACGTCGAGGACTCCGGCGAAGGCCGCTGGACGCTGCACGAGGCGATCGATCGCGGCGTGCCGATGCCGGCCAGCGCCGCCGCGCTCTTCACCCGCTTCCGGTCGCGCAAGGACAACCCGTTTTCCGAGCGGATGCTGGCGGCGCTGCGGAATCAGTTCGGGGGCCACGCCGTCAAGAACACATCGTGACCATCGTCATCTTCGGCGGCGGCGGCGATCTCGCGCACCGCAAGCTGCTGCCGGCGCTCTACAACCTGTTGGTCGACGGGTTCCTGCCCGACGGCGTCGCCATCGTCGGCGTCGGCCGCAAGGAAATGAGCGATGACGCCTACCGGGCATTCGCGAAAGACGGCATCACGAAGTTCTCGCGGCGGACCATTGACGAGAAGTCGTGGCTGGCGTTTGGCAGGTTGCTCTTTGCCGCAACCGCGACGATTGACGGCGAGCACAGCATGGCCGGGCTCGGATCGCGGCTCGACATCATCGAGCGCGAGCACCGCCTCCGGCCTGAGCGCATCTACTATCTGGCGCTGCCGTCGTCGCTGTTCGTGCCCACGGTCCGGCAACTGCACAAGGCGCGTTTCGTCAGCCGGGGCGACCGGGCCAGCGCGCGGATCGTCGTGGAAAAACCGATCGGCACCGATCTCGAGAGCGCCTGCGCCATCAACGATGCCATCGCCGAGGTCTTCGACGAGCCACAGGTCTATCGCATCGATCACTACCTCGGCAAGGAGACGGTTCAGAACATCCTGGTGATGCGCTTCGCCAACAGCATCTTCGAGCCGTTGTTCAACCAGCACTACGTCGATCACGTGCAGATCACGGTGGCCGAAGAGGAAGGGGTCGGCACCCGTGCCGGCTATTACGAGCAGGCCGGCGCGCTGCGTGACATGGTCCAGAACCACATGCTGCAGCTGCTGTCGCTGGTCGCGACGGAACCGCCCCACTCGCTCAACCCCGACGTCGTCCGCGACGAGAAGCTCGAGATCCTCCAGTCGCTGCGGCCGCTCCAGGGCGCCGCGATCGACGCCAACGTCGTGCGCGCGCAGTACCAGGGCTATGTGAATGAGGCCGGTGTCGATCCGCAGTCGCGGACCGAGACCTACGTCGCGCTGCAGCTCTTCGTCGACAACTGGCGCTGGTACGGCGTGCCGTTCTTCCTGCGCACCGGCAAGCGCCTGCCCAAGCGCTCCAGCGAGATTTCGATCCACCTGAAAGAGATCCCGCCGATTCTGTTCAACGCCAACCCGGCCAAGCGGCTCGAGCCGAACATCCTCGCCATCCGGATCCAGCCGGACGAGGGCTTCTCGCTCGGCATCAGCTGCAAGCGGCCTGGGCCGCACGTCGAAATCCTGCCCGTGAAGATGGATTTTCACTACGGCGAGATGTTCGGGGGATCCTCGCCGGAGGCCTACGAGCGGCTGTTGCTCGACGTGCTGGCTGGCGACGCGACGCTCTTCATGCGGCGCGACGCGGTCGAAGCCGCGTGGCGCTGGGTGATGCCGCTGCTCGACCACTGGGCCGAACAGACCGCGCCGCTGCCCACCTATCCGCGCGGCTCGTGGGGGCCGGCGGAGGCCGATCGTCTGATCGAGTCCATGGGACGCACCTGGCGGCCACTCTGATGCGCTATCTGGTTACGGCCAAGGTCAGGCCTGGACGCGAAGAAGCGCTGAACGCCGCGATTGCCGACGGAACGCTCGGTCTCGGCTCGGTGGCCGGCGACGAATACTTCCGGAACATGGCTGCCGCGCGCCAGTTGGACGACGGCTGCGTGCAGTGGGTCGAGGTCTGCTACTGTGCCACGCCGCTGGCCGAGGAACGCGAGTACTGGGAGACCTACTTCTCCCTCGAAAAAATACAGGACGCACACGTCCGCAGCCGCTGCCGCGACTTGAACGGGACCGAATCGTGGGCCTGCGGCGCGTGCGACTGCACGGCGCGGCTCGACGCGCGGCTGGCGTCAAAGGGACGACCGTTCCGCCCTTCCAAGTAGGTTTATACTCGCCGCGTGCCGTCGTCTTCTCTGCAGGGGCTGCTGATCCGCGCCGGCGCATTGCTCGAGCGCGGCCGGGGCGCCGAGGCCGTGCAGCTGCTCGCTCCGGCGCTGCGCTCGTCGCTGACGCGAGATGAAGAACTGACGGTGCGCTCGATGCTCGCCGAGGCGGCACTCCTGCAGGATGATCTCGACCAGGCCGCGAGCGCGCTCGGCCGCCCGCCCGACACCTTCCGCGACACCGTGCCGTCGCGCCGACTCTCGACGCTGTGGCGGCTGCATGGACGGCTGGCGTCGGCGCGCGGCGATCAGTCGCGCGCCATCGCGATGCACGTCCGCGCGCTGAAACAGGCAGAGGCGGCGCACGACTCGCGCGGCATCGGCCGTTCCCACTACGAACTCGGCCAGTGCTACCGCCAGGTCGGCGACATCGCGATCGTGCGCGAGCACATCAGCAAAGCGGCCTCGGCGCTACACGCGGCCGGCGACCGCCGCCACCTCGCGCTGGTCCACTCCTTGTCGAGCATTTCGCTGGCGCAGCTCAGTCGCTACGAGGAGGCGATGGTGGCGCTCCGGCACGCGGAGCGGCTGGCCGCCGCCGTCCAGGCCGAGGACGTGCTCGCGACGGTGTGCGGCAACCAGGCCAACGTGATGATGCTGCAGCACCGCTACGAGCAGGCGCTCGCGTTGGCGGTGCGCAGCGTGTCGCTGCACGAAGCGCACGGCTCGGGACACGGGCTGGCCGTGGCGCTGGCCACGCTCGGCCAGATCTATGTGAGGCTCGGCGACCTCGAGCGGGCCGAGCACGCCCTGCACCGCGCCCTCGAGGTGCGCAGCCCGATTCAGTTTCACGAGACGACCGGCGCGGTCTTCGACACGCTCGCCCAAATTCATCTGATCCGCGGACACTACGACACGGCAAGCGATTTTCTCGGCCGCGCCAGCGAAGCCTTCGGCGCCTACGGCCGTCAGACCAGCCAGTGGTACGAGTGGTCGGTTCGCGTCCTCGGCGCGCGGCTGGCGCTCCGCCGCGCCGCCCTCGACGACGCCGTCGGGCGCGTCGACGAGATCCTGCAGGCCGGCGCGCCGCCGTTCGACGCGCTGCAGGCGACGCTCATCGCCGCCGAAGCCTTGATCGGCGCCGACCGGCTGCCGGAAGCCGAGCAGCGCCTGGCCAACGCCGCCGAGGCGCTCGATCCGCGGGTGGCGCCCGCCGCCTGGGGCGAGTACCTCCGCCTGCGCGGATCGCTGCATGCGAAGACCAACGACGGCGCCAATGCCTACCACGACTTCTCTCAGAGCGCGGCGTTGCTCGATCTGCTCGGCGAGCGCTATCAGGCCGCGCTCAGTCACCTGGCGCTCGGCCGGCTGGTCGCTGAGACGGGCGCTCGCTCAGTCGCCGAGCGCCATCTGAACAAGGCGCTCGGCATCTTCGAACAGCTCGGCGCCGCGCGCGACATCGAGGACACCCACGTCGCTCAGTCGCTGCTGACCGCCGTGGGAACCGGGCAGTACGTCATCTCGCCGGCGGATGCGGACGATGCCATCGTGCGGCGGATCGTGGACGCGGCCGCGCTTCCCGATCTGCTCGGGCGCGAAACCGCCGCGTCGCTCCAGGAGGCGGCGGCGGCCGATGCCGCGGTGATCTACGTCCAGCTCGCGGGCGGCGACATCCGCATCATCGCCACCTCGGGATGGGACGAGGAGGCGGGACGCACCATGGCGAGGACGGCCGCCAACGGCAACCCGTATGGGCGTGGCGTGATCGCAATCGAACCACTCGGGCGGGACGTCGACGGCCCGCGGTTCGGCCTCGTCGCCTCGCCACGTCCGATTGGCCATCCGGTGATGCGACGCCTGCGGATGATTGCCGCCGTGGCGCGGCAGGGCTTCGCGCTGTGCACCGCGCGCGATCGGCCTACGGCCGCCGCCGGCCTGGCGGTCAGTCCACAGTCGCTGGAGCCGTTACTGCCGGGATTCCTCTCCGCCAGCGCCGCGATGACACGCGTCGTCGAGCAGATCCGGCGGCTGCAGGGCAACGACCTGACCGTGCTCATCACCGGAGAGAGCGGGACCGGCAAGGAACTAGTGTCGCGCGCCATTCACGTCGGATCGCATCGCAGCGCCGGCACCTTCCTGCCCTACAACTGCACGACGACAGGACGCGATCTCGCCGACAGCCAGCTGTTCGGCCATCGCCGCGGCAGCTTCACCGGCGCCGTGACCGACCAGCCCGGCCTGATTCGCACCGCGTCCGGGGGCACGCTGTTTCTCGATGAAATCGGTGACCTGCCGCTCGACGTGCAGCCGAAACTGCTCCGCTTCCTGGAGCATCACGAGATCATGCCGATCGGCGAGACCAAGCCGCAACGCGTCGACGTCCGGGTGATCGCGGCAACCAACGCGGACCTCGAACAGCGGGTCGCCGAAGGCAAGTTCCGCGAAGACCTCTACTACCGGCTCTGCGTCATTCGGATTCACGTGCCGCCGCTGCGCGAGCGCCGCGAGGAGATTCCTCACTTGAGCACGTTCTTCCTGCGCGAGGCGCTCGAACGGCTCGGCAAACCGGACGTTCACCTCGCCTCGGAAACGCTCGACGTGTTCTCACAGTACTGGTGGCCGGGCAACGTGCGGCAGCTCAAGAACGAAGTCCAGCGGGCAGTCGCGCTCAGCGCCCCAGGTGGGTCGATCGAGCCTGTTCATCTCTCGCCAGAGATCGGCTCGACCCGCCTCCCGCCTTCGTCCGGCTCGATCCGCGTCGCGCGGTCAGCCCCGAACCTGGCATCGGCGGTCGAGCAGGTCGAACGCGATTTGATTCAGGCCGCCCTCGATCGCGCGGACGGCAATATCTCCGAGTCCGCCCGGGCTCTGGGGCTGACGCGCCGCGGGCTTTACCTCAAGATCAAGCGACTGGGATTGGATGCTCGGGAGGAAGTCGATACTCACTGATGGATACTTAATATTCAGTTACCATCTCGTCTGGATACCAAATATCCTGTTTCATAAGGAGCAGCTTGGCGTCAACTATCCTTGTAAGTTATTCGTTTAAAACGTATTAGGCCTTTGGACCAACTGCGCGGCTGCTCACTCGTGCACACGGCTCAGCCCTTGATACTGATTCTGTCGTCACTCAGTTTTTTGGGGGCCGACGTGAAGCACATCTGGACCGATGCAACGCCGCCGAAACGCACCGACACCATCAAACGGGGATCGGAGCGTCGTGCCGTGACGCTGCCGGCGCGCCTCACCTGGAAGGATCAGCGTGGCACTACCCGTTTTGCCTCGGTGATCACCCGGAACGTGAGCGACTTTGGTGTGTACGTCGAGTGCGACGCCCCGGTGTCGATCCCGTTGTACCGACTGGTCCAGTTTCAGCTCGAGCGGGACACCAAGTGCGAGATCGTGCCTTACACCCTGCAGCACGGGCGAGTTCTGAGCGCCGTCTACCGCGTCTCGCCGCCTTCAACTTCGCGGCCCCAGGGGCTGGCGCTGCGGTTGATGGTGGACCCGCGCCGCAACGTCAGCCTCGAGCAGACCCGAGCGACGGCGTAGCCAGCCACTTCCTCGACCGTAGCCGTTCGCGTCGTGATTTCTGCGGCGGTGTCGAGCGCCTACCTTTTCTTTCGCCAGTATCTCGCAAGCCCCCGCCAACTCAGGTCGAAGCGGCCCGCAACCTCGTAGGCGTGTGCCTCCGACTCGGTCATGCGACGGCGAAGTTCCCGCCGGAGCTCTTCTGCGAACCAGGCTTCGCGATCCTCGTCATCGCCCGGTCGCGCGAGCGACGCCTTCGCCAGGCTGCTGGTCATCCCGAGGTGATCCGCCATCTCCGTCAGATGCGCAGCAACCGGCGCAAAGGGACCGAAATGCGTGGCGAAGAGCGTCTCGGGATGCCAGGCGTCGATACGATCGAGGCTGTCGCGCCAGGCCTCGAGATCGATGTCCGGCGGAGGTGTTGGCGGCATGATGAAACGTCCCGCCTGCAATCGCACGCCGGCGGTGTCACCGACGAACGCAATGCCGGTGTCGGGGCTGAAGTAACTGACGTGATGCGAGGCGTGCCCGGGCGTGTGCGCAACGTCCAGGTCGCGGCCGCCGGCCAGGATGCGCTCGCCGCCGCGTACGATCGACAGGCGGTCTGGCGGCACCGGCCGCATCTCGCCCCACAGTCGATCCATCTCGTCGCCCCACAGCCGCATCGCGCTGGCCATCAGCGTGGACGGATCGACCATGTGCGGCGCGCCTTTCTCGTGCACGTAGACGCGCAGCGCCGGGTTCTCGTCTACCAGCGTGCCGGTGGCGCCAGCGTGATCGAGATGAATGTGCGTCAGCAGGATGCTGCGGACGTCGGTCAGCGCGAGGCCGGCGCGTTGGAGTCCCGCGCGCAGGGCCGGCAACGTGCTTGATGGCCCGGGATCGAGAATCGCGGCGCCGCCGGCACCGTGGAAAATCGCCGATGCGATCACGCCGTTAACGCCGGAGAAATGCAAGTCGAGGTATGACAGCCCGGAGGCGAGTCTCATCATGGATGACGATCCCGTCGTGTGCGTAACAGCGCGATGATACCAACCGCGACCACCGCCGCCAGTGCGATCAGCCCGCTGCGGCCGATCCAGCGTTCCAGCGTAGCCCAGCTGTAGGCCAGCGAATACCCCGCGACGGCCACCGCCGTGCACCACGCGATCGCTCCGGCTGCGTTGTAGAAGATGAACACCGGCCACCGCATCCCGCTACCGCCAGCCAGCAGGGCGCCGACCACGCGCAGGCCGGTGATGAACCGGGCGGCGAAGACCGTCTTGGCGCCGTGGCGCTGAAAAAACCGATCGAAGTCAGCAAGCCGTTCGCGCGTCAGCCCGATGCGCCATCCGTGACGCTCCGCAATCCGGCGCCCGCCGCGCCGGCCGATGAAAAACCCCAGGTTGTCGCCGAGTGTCGCGCCGGTGATCGCGGTCACAATCACCCAGAACAGCGACAGCTGACCGTAGTGCGCCAGCGCCGCGCCGGCCAGCAGTGTCGTCTCGCCCGGCACCGGAAGGCCGGTGTTCTCGAGGAAGACACCGCCGAACACCACCGCGTAGCCGTAGCGCGCAAACAGCTCGAGCAGCCAGGAGGGCATGCGGGGATTAGAACAGGGCGGTCAAGGGCCAGGGGTCAAGGGCCAATGGTCAGAGCCAAGGGCTGAGGACTGATATTGCCGTTCAGCCCTTATCTGGCCGCGGGCCCGCGAAGCGGGCGGCCCGGTCGGGCGGCGGTGATGGCGCCGTCGGCGACGACACGCGTGCCGTTGACGAAGACCTGTCGCACACCCCTGGCGTAGTGCTTCGGGTCGTCGAACGTGGAGACGTCGGCGATGGTCGCCGGATCGAAGACGGTGACGTCAGCCATCATTCCCGGCCGCAGCAGACCACGATCCACGAGATGGACGCGGTCGGCGGCCTTGGAGGTCATCTTCCGAATCGCCTCTTCGAGCGTCAGCAAGTGCTCGTCGCGCACGTAGTGGCCGAGAATCCTTGGAAACGACCCCCAGGCGCGCGGGTGCGACTTCGACTCGGAGAGCCTGCCGTCCTCCGCCTGAGCGCCCGAGTCGGTCCCGACGCCGACCAGCGGATGCTGCAACGCCGTCCGCACGTCGCCTTCGTCCATAATCGACGTGATCACCGAACTCTCACCGTGGTCGGCGATGACCAGATCGATGACGGCGTCGCGCGGATCCTTGCCCATAGCCCTGCCGATCTGGCTCAGCGTCATCCCTTCGTACTTGGCCAGATCGCGATTCAGCACGGAAGACAGCATCACGCCGTCGCCGCCATTGGCCCCATACCACTGGTTCTCCCAGGTGGTGGCATTCGGATCGTCCATGTCCTTCTTGATCCGCTCGCGTGTGGCCGGATCCGTCAGCCGCGGCAGCGTCTTGTCGAACCCCCCTTCGCGCGCCCAGAGCGGCAGGCAGGAATCGAGACCGTTCGACGCGCGCGTGTACGGATATTGGTTCGCGGTCACGTCCAGGCCGCGTGCCCGCGCCGCCTCGATGCGCCGCAGCACCTCCGGCATCTTGCCGAAGTTGGCTTTGTAAGCGGTCTTGAGATGCCAGATCTCCGCCGGAATGCCGGCGCGCTCGGCCACCGCGAACACCTCGTCGAGTGACTCGAAGATCCGGGCGCTCTCCGAGCGCTGGTGAGTGAAGTACACCCCACCATATCGAGCGGCAACCCTGGCGAGCTCGACGATCTCGCCGGTCGAGGCGAACCGGTCCGGCACGTACTGCAACGACGTGCTGAGCCCGAGCGCACCCTGCTCCATCGCCTGGGCGACCAGCTGCTTCATCTGTTCGAGCTCGGCGGCCGTGGCCGGCCGGTCGTCTTTGCCGATGACATAGTTGCGGATGCCGCCGGCGCCGACAAACGTGCCGACGTTGATGGCCGCGTGCGATCGATCCTCCAGCCGCTTGAAATAATCGGCGAGCGTGCGCCAGTCCTGGACCACGCCGAAATGCTTCGCATTGGCCGCGGCTTCGCCGATCAGGCGATCGTTGACCGGCGCGATCGACGAGCCCTCGCCCGTCACTTCCGTGGTCACACCCTGCAGGATCTTGCTCGCCGCCCGGCCGTCGACCAGCACGTTGAACTCGGATTGACCGAGCAGATCGATGAATCCAGGCGCAACGACCAGATTGGAGGCGTCGACTTTCGTCGCGGCGGTCGCGTCACCCAACGCGCCAACGGCCGTGATCCGGTCACCAAGGATGCCGATGTCGCCGCGAAACCACGGTGAGCCGGTTCCGTCGACAATGCGTCCATTGGCGATGATCACGTCGAACCGTGCCCGCTGCGCGGACGGCCGCGCGATCGGCCACAGTGCTCCAGTAACCGCCAGGAACACCAGGAGCTTTCGTGAAAAATGCATAAGCCGATGCTAGCAGATCGGCGCTTTAACTTTCGCCTCCGTCCGCGGTCGAACTTGTTGAGTGCCCGGCTCCCTGATCTGCGCCACAGCGCGGTCGACACCACGCGCAATCGCCCTCGCCAGCCTTCTCGCAATGCTGCTCGTCAACGTCCAAGCCGAGGCGGCCACGGTCGAAGTCCAGCAGGGCGATGCGTCCGTCGCGCACGACGCGGCGGCCGGCACCTGGACCCTCGCCGCCGGCGGAGCCTCGCTCGTCCTGGCCCTCGATCCATCCCGCGACTTCTCGATCGTCAGCCTGCGCTCCGCCACCGGCACGCCGTGGAACGCCGATGGCTCGTCCGATTCGACCGTCCGCGTCGGTGGGCGGACGCTGGCCTTTGGTAGCCGCCCGGCCGGCTTCGCTTATCAGGCGGCGGATGCGGTTGGCCGCGGCGCGACGCTTCAGCTGAATGCGACGTTCCGGCTGGCGGCCGACAGCCTCACGGTCACGCGGCACTACGCGATCGTCTCCGGTTCGCCCACCTTCGAGCCGTGGACGACCTATTCCGGCGCAGGCGCCTCGCTTGCGGATCTCAATGCGTGGCAGATGACCGTGCCGTCCGGGACGTTGCACAGGCTCACCGGCCTCGACGGCGATGCTGCTGACGTGCCCACCGACGCCGCCTTCACCCTGCAGCAACAGTCGCTGGCGCTCAACCAGCCGTTCGCGTTGGGCGCGTCTCATCGCGCCTCGGAGCACACAGTTCCCTGGTTTTCGATCGATGGCAGCCGCGACGAGTTCTACGGCGCGCGGAGGGACCGTTCGACTTCGACGCGGGTCTTGGCAGCTGGACCGCGGACCCGGCCCGCTTTCCGAACGGCCTCGCCCCGCTGCGCGAGTATGCCCACAGCCTCGGACTTCAGTTCGGCTTATGGGTCGAACCGGAGCGCGTCAACCTCTCGCTGGTCGGTGCGCCGGGCGTCGAGGAATCGTGGCTGACGACCGAGGGCGGCCAGTACGGCTCCGACCACGCCGGTCAGATCTGCCTGGCCAGCGCCGCGGCCCGCCAGTGGCTGCTGGATCGCTTGACCACACTCCTGAACCAGGTCCAGCCGGACTACCTCAAGTGGGACAACAACCTGTCGGTCAATGGCCGAGCACGATCACATCGTCATCAACGCGGTGCAGTCTGACACCGCCGTTCAGACGATCACCGTCAAGCCGACTGGTCTGCAGCCGGCGACCACCTATCAGGTGCAGTCGGTCGATACCGGCATTCTCGGCACGGCGACCGGCGCAGCGCTGATGATCAGCGGCATCGACATCCTGCAATCACCCAATACCGCCGCCCACCTTCTGATCATCACTGCGTTGGACGGTGTCAGACACCCGAAGGCGCCAGGCCGGCGGCTCCTTGGCGTGGTAGCTCCGGTCGGGGCGGTGAAACGGATCGGCCTGGGATGCCACTAACAAAGCACTACGGATGCGAGCCCTGGAGAAGTCCGCTCATTCAGCCCCCCGTGGAGGAGCCCACACAATGCGTGCCGCCACGCTCATCATCACGGCGGTCTTGCCAGGCGCGCTGGCCTTGGCCTTGACGTCGCTGTTCCCGCGCGTCACTAACACCTTCACCGTAGTCCACGCCGCGGCAGCTGATCAGGACGACGACCATGATCGGATCCTGAATCGAGAGCTCACCGCCGTGCTGTCGGCGGCCAAATTCACCGGTCGGATCGAGCAGGAGTTTGACCGGCGCATCAGGAAGAATCTCGGCCGACCGATCGACCCCAAGCTCGCGGATCTCGGTCGTCTGCTGTGGTTCGACAAGCTGCAGGCGCTCGGGCGAGACAACGCCTGCGCCGGATGCCATTCGCCGACCAACGGGATGGGCGATTCCCAGCCCATCGCCATCGGCGTGCAGAACAACAACATAGTCGGCGTTCACCGGACTGGCCCGCGCAACCAACGGCGCGCGCCCAGCGTTGTCAACACCGCCCTGTACCCTAACGTGATGTGGAACAGTCGGTTCGCCGCGGTGGCCGGCGATCCGTTCGACAGTTCGCTCGGTTTCAGCCTGCCTGCGTTTCCCGTCCCCGAGGATGCGGCGCAACCGAGCAAGCCGGTCCGGTTCTCGCCCCGCCAGAGCCGGCTCCACAACGTGACCCACCTTCTCCAGGCGCACGCGCACATCCCTCCGACGGAACTGGTCGAGGCCGCCGGCTTCAAGGGAACCTGCCCCGACGGCGTTCCCGATCCGACGCTGGGGCCGCGATTCTGTCAGTTCGACACTGGCACCGGTCCGGGCGAACCGCTGCCGCCGGTTGATTCGACCGGGCTCCGCGACGAGCCGATTCGAGAGGCCACGCTGGCCGCACTGAACGGATCGGCGGCCTATCGCCAACTGTTCCGGGAAGCGTTCCCGGAAACGGGGCCGCCCGAGCACAAGCCGATCGACTTCTTCATGTTCGGCAAGGCGATCGCGGAGTTCGAGTTCACGCTCGTCTACGCCAACGCTCCTCTCGATCGATTTGCGCGTGGCAGCGTCGACGCCATGACGTCGTCTCAAAAACGTGGCGCCGTTCTGTTCTTCGGCAAAGCGAAATGCGTCGAGTGTCACCGTGTCGATGGCGACTCGAACGAAATGTTCAGCGACTTCGAGGAGCACGTGATTGGCGTGCCGCAAAACGCCCCCACGTTCGGGGCCGGCACCGGCAACGTGATCTTCTCGGGACCCGGAGAGAACGAGGACTTCGGACGCGCGGAGCGAACCGGTGACCCGGCCGATCGTTACCGGTTTCGTACCGCTCCACTGCGCAATCTCGCGGTGTCGGCGGGCTTCTTCCACAACAGCGCCTATACGCATCTCGACGACGCGATTGGCTTCCACCTGAACGTGATCGAAGCAGCGCGGCGCTACAGTCCCGCCGCGGCCGGTCTGCCGACCGATCTCACCCATCGGGTGGGGCCGCCGGTGCCGAAGACGCTGATCGATCCTCGAATGCGAACGCGGATCAAGTTGAGCGATGAGGAGTTTCGCGATCTGGTTCACTTTGTCGACAATGGGCTCCTCGACCAGCGCGCGAACAAGGCGAACCTGTGCGATCTGATTCCAGCGACACTGCCGAGCGGATTGTCGCCAATGGTGTTCGAAGGGTGTCCGCACCAATCGGCGCCTGTCGATTCGCCTGGAGAAGGGGGGTTGCCTATACCTAGCAGCGGTAGGTGACCCGCGGATGATCCTGCATCAGTTCTATCTGAATTGCCTCGCGCATGCGTCGTATCTGATCGGTGACGAGTCGAGCGGCGTCGCGATGGTTGTCGATCCCCAGCGCGATATCGAGCACTATTTGGCGTTCGCCGAGCAACACCATCTGCGCGTCGCCCACGTCATCCTCACGCACTTCCACGCCGATTTCATCGCCGGCCATCTCGAGCTTCGCGATCGCGTGGGCGCGCAGATCTACCTCGGCGCCGCCGCGAAAGCGGAGTACGCCTTCACGCCGCTGGCCGCCGGCGATGTCATCGAACTGGGACACGTCCGTTTGCAGGCGATCGAAACGCCAGGCCATACACCCGAGTCCATCTCGGTCGCGGTCTACGATCTCGATCACCACGTTGCGGAACCACATGCCGTGCTGACCGGCGACACGTTGTTTGTCGGAGATGTCGGCCGCCCCGATCTGCGCGCCGCGCTTGGCTGGGCCGCTGCCGATCTCGGCGGCCTCCTCTACGAGTCGCTGCGGAACAAGCTGCTCACGCTCCCCGACGCGAGCCTGGTCTATCCGGCGCACGGCGCCGGGTCGCTGTGCGGCAAGGCGATCAGCAAGGAGACGGTGTCCACCATCGGCGAGCAGCGCCGGTTGAACTATGCGCTCCAGCCGATGACCAAGGCGGCGTTCGTTGATCTCGTCACCGCCGATCAGCCCGACGCTCCGCCCTACTTCACCTACGATGCGGTGTTGAACAGCAAGGAGCGGCCGACGCTGGACGAAGCGCTGGCGAGGGAAGTCAACCCGATGACGCTCGATCAGACTCTCGCGCTGCGTGACGTCGGTGCGCAGTGTCTCGATACGCGGGATGCGGGAGAATTTGCCGCCACGCATCTCGCCGGCAGCCTGAACATCGGTCTCGGTGGACAGTACGCCACGTGGGCCGGCACGGTCCTCAGCCGCGAGCGCCCGATCGTCATCATTGCCGATCCGGGACGCGAGCACGAGGCCGCGATTCGCCTCGGCCGCATCGGCTTCGATCACATCGCCGGCTACCTCCAGGACGGGCTGCGCAGCCTCGCGGCCCGCGCCGATCTGACGGCCAGCACCGACCGGATCAGCGCGCCGCTGGCGGCGGAACGTCTGGCTGAGGGCGCCGCCATCGCGGTGGACGTGCGGGGGCCGGGCGAGCGCGCTCTCAAGGCCGTCCCTGGTAGCGTAAGTATTCCGCTGAATCATTTGTCCGATCGCTCGGGCGAGCTCCCCAAGGATCGGCCCTTGATCGTGTACTGCGCCGGCGGCTATCGCTCGTCTATCGCCGCAAGCCTGCTGCAGCAGCGAGGGTTCACCCAGGTCAGCGAGATGGCCGGCGGCATCACGGCGTGGGAAACGGCGCAGCTGCCCATGGAACCGAACCCCGCCGCGCAAAGTTCGTGACAGACGCAGCTTTTCGTCGCCCGCACTACATCGGCGCGCAGCCGTTCAGCGCCACGTCGAAGGCGTCGTAGTTGCGGCGTGGATCGCTTCGCCCGGCCATTGCGCGGTTGGCCAGCAGCGGCACCTCCTGCTCGGCCCGGCCGCCATGTGAGCGCAGCGGAGCGTCGAGTGCGGACAGATCGTGATCCACCGGCCGGGTGCCGATCACGGTGTTGGCGTCACTGAACACGACGACATCGCCGGTGCGATCGAACGGCAGTTCGAAACGCGCACAGGCTTCCTCCCTGCCAACCGCGAGATCGACGCCGGCGAGCGTCTGGACGCGCTCGACAAGCCCCGGCGCGTTGCCGGCGTCCATGAGGTAGACCATCCCGCACGAGCCGAGCGCGCCATGGTGCAGGACGTAGGGGTCGGTGATCGGCAGCACCACGCGGGCCCGGCCGGCTCCAAGCCAGCCGTCGATCAGATCCTGAAGAAAGATGACGCGAGCCTGGCCCGAAGCGTCCGCCTTCGCGCCCATGCCGTGGTCCGCCGTGATCACCAGCGTCGCCCCGAGGCGATCGATCTCGGCCAGCGACCGATCGATCGCGCCGTAGAACCGGTTCGCCTCCGCATCGCCCGGTGCATGCTTGTGCTGCACGTAGTCGCTGGTCGAGAGATACATCAGATCCGGTGCCGCGGACGCCAGCAGCCGCGCGCCCTCTCCCAGCGCCCGCTCGCTGAGCGCGGCTGAATAGACCTCGACGCCGCTCGCCTCAATCGAAAGGCAGGTGCCGTTCACGCCGTTGCCCAGCAGGCGCCGCAGCTTGTCCTTGGCCGTGACGACCGCAACCCGCGCGCCGGCGCGCGAGAACGCCGCCAGGATCGTGTCGGTCCTGAGAAACGACGCGTCGTTCATCATCACGGTCTCCCCGGTCGCGCGATCGAGGAAGAAGTTGCCACCGATGCCGTGCACCGAAGGTGGCACGCCGGTGACGATGGAGACGTTGTTCGGGTTGGTGAAGCTGGGCAGCGCGGACGCGACCAGCCGGAAGAATGCGCCGGTGGTGAGCGACTGCAGATACCGCGCGACGCCCGCGGCAATCGCGCGCTCGATGTAGGCGAACGCCGATCCATCGAGGCACACGACCACCGTGGGTCGACTTGGCCAGCAGTAGGCCCGGCCGTTGACGGTGATGGTGCGCGCCGCCATCACCGCTTCGGCACCAGCGCCTTTGCAACCTGCGCCACCGCCGGGAGGTGCTGATCGAGCAGCGGCCACACGCTGCCCTTCGGCAACGGCGGCAGGAAGTTGACGAGCATGGTCGCAGACGGGTTCATCGCTGAGTCTCCGAATTCTGGCCGGAGTGAGCTTGACGCTACTCCAGAAGCGGCGGTGGTTTCTGAACGGGGCACTCGCGCGACGGCCGCGCTGGTAGCTGAAACACGGTCGTGCCAGGGTGATCGCCGTGGACGCCATCGTACATCGCCACCGCCCCGCCTCGGAACCACACCATTGGCGCCCAGTCGAGCCGCGCCGACGCGTTGGTCGTGCCTGACCGGGCGCGCAGCCCGGCGATTTCCTGCGGCTCGAGCACGAAGTACGGATGGTGGCCATGGACCGCCAAATAGTTGATCGTTCGGTCGAGCCATGCCGGATCACCCGTGTCCCAACGCAAGGTCAGGCGTCCCGCGTAGTAGCGGATGCTGCCGCTGTGCTGAGCGGAAATGATCACGGCGTTCGGATCGGTGAGCGACTCGACGGTCCTGGCCACCTCGATGTATTTGGATTCACCAAGTGCCACCGCAAACGCGTCCCTCCTCACCGCCTGCACGACGCCGTTCACGCCGATTGCGACCACGACCAGCAGCGCCGCCGCGCGCGCCGCGCCAGCAGTGCTCCGATGCCAGGCGGCGATCAGTGACACGGCTCCGATTGTCATCAGCGGCCAGGCCGGGAGCAGGAAGCGGAGGTACCACCACACGTCCCAGGGCTTGTACAGCAAGTACGAGAGCCAGATCACTGCGGCAACCCCGCAAAACAAAAACAACGCCTGGCGCGAACTGCGCGTGGGCCAGAGTCGCGCGGACGGGATCACCAGTGTCCCCAATCCCGCCAGCGCGAACGGCGTCTCCACCGACACCAGCCACCATCCATAGCGGCGGAGGTTGGGCAACACGTACGACAGCCCGAAGGCGTCAGTCAGGTCGTACCCGGACGCGAACGGCGATCCGTACAGCCGTGCGTTGACTATGCCGATCCCGATCGCACCGGCGGCTGCCGGCAGTAGGTACCAAACCGATATCAGCGAACGCTCCGTCGACCCTCGCCACACGCGCAGATCCGCGCATGCCAGCCAGAGGAAGATCACGCCCGCCAGCGGCGCCAGGTTGGGACGGATCAGAATCGCGACTGCGGTCGCACTGCCCGAAGCGAGCGCCGCCGTCGGCGTCCGCCTCAGCGCACACACGATCGCGACCGCCCACGCCGCCGCGGCCGGTACATCGCTCATCGGCGCCATCAGCATGAACAGGACCGTCGGACTGGTCGCGACCATCCAGGCGGCGGCCAGGCCGACGACCGGCCGGCCGATGCTGCGGCCGATCGCGTAGGTCGCGAACACCAGCACGCCACCGCAGATCGGCACGACCCAGAACATCGCGCACTGGCCGAAGATGATCTTGAAGGCCGCCATCAGCAGCGGATAACCGGGTGCGTACTGCGGCACGATGCGGAAACCGTCAGGTTCTGGACGGTAACCGAGAGGCGTGAAGGTCCAGCGCGCAAACGGCCAGGGCACCGACGCGCCGAAGCTCTGATCGATGTGCAGACCACCGCCCAGCCATAGGTCGGCCTGGCTGACGTAGCCGTAGGCATCGGCGCCCGCGGCGACGCGGGTGTTCCACACCAGACCGACGACGACGACGATCGCCGCCAGGACGGCGGCGATCCAGAGGTGGAAGCGAACGATCCGGTTCAGCGACAACCGGGGTCAGGCGCGCGCGGCGAACGGGTTCTCGTCGGCGCTGGGACCGTAGATCGACGGCACGGGCACGTCGAGCAGACGCAGATACACCGACAGCTGACCGCGGTGGTGATACCAGTGGTTCAGCGCGATCGAACGGATCAGCGCACCCTTCGGCATCTCGAAAACGGTCTGTCCGCCCGCCGACGCCTTCCAGTTTTTCATCAGCCCGCCGTCACCGAGCTGCCCCATCGTCTCTTTCATCTTTTCCACGCTCTTGTCGTGGGCCGCCACCAGGTCGGCGGTAGAGGTGGCAACCGGTGGCTTCTCTCCACTGCCCACGTTGGTCTCCTCTTCACACGCCCAGCCGCAGATGGCGCCTGGCGTCAGCGCGGTGTGCATGGCCAGCTCGCCGAGCGACATGGATTTCGGGTGGGGCTTCCACGCGAGCTTGTCGGCCGGCACGCGCTCGAGCACGCGTCGCGTCGTCTTGGCTTCGTGGTCGAACTCCTGCAGAAACGCCTGGGTCATCGACATGATCGAACCTCCTCTGTTCGTGAAGCGGAACCCGGAATTCTATGACGTTTGACGCCGCGTATGGAACCTTTCGCCGCGTCCGGTGTCAACCGGTAGCAAGCGTGCCTTTCAATTTTCGTAGAGGGCGACCTTCGGGCCGGGCGTCGCCCCGCCGCCCCCAGAGGGCCGGCCCGGCGGACGAACGCACGTCTGAAACGCATGTCGTCGGCTACTGAGGGGAGGAGAACGCGTGAAGCGAATGACGCTGATGTTCGCGATGCTGTTGACCGTCGCCTGCAGCGAGCCGATCGATGTCGCCAGAGCCGTGAAGGTCGACGTCGCCACCAGCGGTTGGCTGGTTGCCGGCGTCGTCGACGGCAAGAACAAGATAGTTCCATCGGTCTCGTTGACGCTGAAGAACGTGTCGAACCAGACCCTCAACGCCCTGCAGACGAACGCGGTCTTCCGACTGGTCGCCACCAATGCCGAAATCGGGACCGACTTCAGGCCCGTTTCGGGATCCGGCGGCCTGCCGGCAGCCGCGTCGACCGAGAAAATCAGGCTCAAGGCGGCGACCGGCTACACCGGTACCGACCCAGCCGATGAACTGCTCAACAACTCGCGGTTCGGCGATGCCAAGGTCGAGGTCTTCGTGAAAGCCGGAGCGGGACAATGGACCCGCGTCGGCGAGTATCCGATTGCGCGCCAGCTGACCGGGGACTAGGACTGGGCGGCAGTCCATGGCGTCACGACTGCCACTCGAGCAGCTCTCGGCTACAGCGTCCGAAGGAAGGCGATCAGGGCGCGGCGATCCTCCGGCTTCAGCGCCAGGCCGAACGGGCGTCCGGGCACGCGAGCGGTCCTGGCGGGCTCGAACCATTCCTCGAGCGTCTTCACCGCCCCCGCGTGCTGGACGGTCCGCGGTACCATACGCCCTTGAGCGACGGCACCTTGTAGTAACCGGTGCCTTTCCGTGTGCGGAGCGCCAGCTCGGGATCCGTGCCGACCGATCGGTTGATGACCGGATAGCGCCGCAGATGGTCCGGTGGAACGCTGAACCCCAGCGCGGGCGTCAGCGTGTAACTGGTGTACAGCGGACTCGTGTGGCAGCTGTTGCAGCCTTCCCGCGAAAAGATCCGGCGTCCCTGCTCGGCCACGGCGTCAGGCTGGTTGGGATGGTGAGGCGGCTTCAAGGAGTAGAGATAGCGGCTGAGCGCATACAGCTGGTCATCGCTGTACCGATCCATTTTGGTCGGATCGGGCGCCGGATCGACAAGCAGAAAGCCGCCAAAGCGATCGAACGCGTCGGCGCCCTGAACGATCGCGACATAGCGCATCAGGTCGGCGATTGAGCTGCTGGACGAGCCCGGTGTGGTCCAGAAAGTGCCGCTCTTTCACCCCGATCAGATCGGGGATCTGCGCCGGCGCGAACAGACTGAGATTCACGCGCGTCAAGGCGCCGACCGGAACGCTCTCGTATGTGCGGGCGATCTCGTCGATGGACATCGTGGCGACGCGGCCAATCGGATCCGGCGTCAGCCACGGCATCGAGAAGAACGTACGCGCCGCATGCCGTGCCGATCGCTCGGCGTCGACCAGCGGCAGCTCGAACGAGGCGAGTTCCGCGGCGTCCCACGCTTTCGGCACCTGCGTCGGTTCCGACCCGATCAGCCGCTCACGACCACAAACAATGCTGAGAACAGCGAGGGCCACGCCGATCGACATCGGCAGGCCCTGCCCTCGGCGTTCAGTGTGATGACGAGGCTGTTCCACTACTTCTGCATCCCGAGATTGATCCGGAGTCCCGCGGCAACCGAGCGTGGCAGGCCGGGATAGCCAAGCACGCTTTCGTAGGTCGTGTCGGCCAGGTTGTCGACTCGCAGGTATCCAACCACCTCGCGCGTGATTCGCACTTCCCCACCGATCCACGACACGGTGTAGGCCGGATTGACGGTGATATCCACCGCCCGCCCGCCTGGAAATTGGGGGGAGGCCAACGCGGAAAGCCCGAGGAAGGCGGCATCGTGACGCTGGCCGACGTAACGAAGGTTAAAGGTCACGCTGGCGCGGCCGCTGGAGTAGCTCACGCGAAGCATCGATGAGTGCTTCGGCCGCCGCAACAGCGGCTGGCCGGGCTGGAACTGCTCGCTGGTGCTGACGAACGCGACGACCTCGGTGTCGACCAGGGCGTAGCCGGCGCTGGCGGTGAAGCCGGCGACCGGACGCTGCAGGGCGCCTTCGAGCTCCCATCCACTCGCCTTCGATCCGTCGATGTTGACGTAGTCCGGCTTGCCGTCGAGCCCGGGGCCTGTCGATTTGAAGGCCACCTGATCGTTGAAACGATTGTCGAAATAGGTGACGCGGCCGAGCACGCGTTGATCGGCGACCGTCACTTCGGTGCCCGCGTCGATGGTACGCGCGCGTTCTGGATGCAGGTCCGGATTGCCGTCGGTAAACGCGGTGCTGTACAGCTCGCTGAACTGCGGGTTCTTGACCCCGCGCCCGATGTTCGAGAACAACTTCAGCGACGACAACGCCGCCTGACGGTATGGCAGCAAAAAGCCGCCGAGCGACAGCCTGGGGCTGGCGGTGTTGCCGTAGCGTGAGTTGTGATCGAGGCGAACGCCGACGGTGGCCAGCCAGCGGTCCCGCGCGCGGAACTGCTGCTGCACGAACCACGCATGATTCTCGACCAGGAACGACGGATTGAGCGGATCGGTCTCGCGCTCGAAATCGTAGCCGCCGCTGAGCAACTGGTCGCCGCTCCAGGTGACATCGGCCTGGTATTTGAACGCCGGCCGGCGGAACTCGGTCCTGGTGGTCGAGGTGAAGTCACTCACGCCAAATGGCGTAGTCGCGAGGAACTGACCGGCTCCCAGCAACTGGCTGCCCGATTCATAGGCGGCGAACGTCGGCTGATCCAGCAGCCGGACGAGGCGCGGGCTGTCTGGGAAAATGGCGCCCGGTGTGCCCGCCAGGATGGCGTAGACACGGTAGCTCGGATCCGCGATGGAGTCGGCCGACAAGCGGTACGAACGGAAGAAATTGAGATGCGCCGACTGATTGACGCGATCGGAAAGGCGGTGGCTGAAATCGAGGTGCCACGACAGATCTCGCGTATCGGCGGCGGTGCCGGTATCGCGCGAGCCGAAGTCGATCGGCCCGACCGCCTTGCCCTTGGCCGTGGCGTAGCGGGCGCCGCTCCGCAGCACGGCGCGGTCGCCGAGAATCGCGCCGACGCCGGCGTCGATCGACGTCTGGTTGAACGTGTCATGGTCGGGCAGGATGTCCTGGAAGGCGCCTTCGGTGCCGCGGTAGGCCGCGCCGACCTGGTAGTCCACGCGTCGCCGCGCCCCGCCCAGTACGCCCGCGTCACCGCGCCAGGTGTCGAATGAACCGCCTTCGAGCGAGCCGATCACCCGCGGCGCCTCGCCCGGCGTTGCGTGTTTCGTGAACACCTGGACGACAGAGCCGATTGCATCCGATCCGTACAGCGACGACTGGCCCCCGCGCACCACCTCGAGCCGGTCGATCTCCGACGCCGAGACGCGGCTGAAATCGTAGGCGCCCCCGCTCGGATTCACGCGCACCCCGTCGATCAGCACCAGGTTGTAGTCGGACTCGCCGCCGCGCGCGAACAGCGATGCCAGCGCTCCTTCGCGTCCCGTGCTCTCGACGTTCAGGCCGGGCACCGTCCGCAGCACGTCAACCAGTGATGTGGAGCCGAGCGCCTGAATGTCCTGGGCCGTGAAGACGGCCATCGATTCGGTCGTCGTCGATCGGCCTTCTGGAACCCGGGTCGCGGTCACCACCACCTGGTCGGCGACCGCAGCGATGCGAAGCGTGAAATCGTGCGACGTCGACGCCGAGACCGGCCGAATGTCGAATGGCTCGTCAGCGAACCCGTCCAGCCGGGCGCGCAACTGGTAGTGGGTGTTGGTGGCGAGCGCGATCGAGTAGCGTCCGTCGGCGCCGGTGACGGCCGTGGCGACGGAGAGGCCGGCGACGGTGGCGTCGATGGTCGCGCCCGACAGCACGGCGCCCGACGAATCCTGGACCGATCCACTGACGGTGACGGTTTGCGCGGCGGCGATCGCCGGAAGGAGGACAGCTGAGAGGGCGAGAGACAGTCCGAGCCTGAGAAGGGAGCGCATGGCATCCTCCACACCGTTGACGCGGTGGCTGACAGGCGGCCGTCGCGGCGCGCCTGCCGGGATTCACGCTAGGTAGGTCTCCTGGCTCGTGGAGGGGCAGCCGGTCTTCAGACTGCCAGTCGCTTCACCTTCCCCGGCTGACGCCGAGTGGCTTACGAAGCGACGTGCCCGCACATACAGTGGCGGAACCGCGCCGGACTTTCACCGGACTTCCCTGTTATGCCCACCGCGGGCACCAAGCGAACCGCGTTTGTACCACCTCGCCTCAGGCGCGGTCAAGATACCGACGATGAGGCAAACGGTCGCGGCAGCGCGAAGAGACGCTCGCGCCGCTGCTCCGCTTCGAGGTTCTTCGTGCGCGCGGTGAGGAGATCGGTGAGCGCGATCATGCCGACCAGCCGTCCGCCCCGGCCACGCTCGATCACGGGGAAACGAGTCAAGCCGGTTCCCGCCATGCGATAGACGACCACGCGGAGCGGTTCGTCGGGATAGGCCACAGTCGGCGTGCGGGCGGTCCCCGAGACGAACGCGCCGATGCTCGGCGCCGCGCCGTCCTCGACGATGCTCTGCAGCTCCTTGCGCGTGACCACTCCGGCCAGGACGCGGTCGCCGTCGACCACTGGATAGAGCCGCTGCGGCCGGCGATCGGCGCCGGCGTGCAGCGCCTGGCGCAGCGTTGCGAGCGGGGTGTCGCCGGCGATCGCGATTGTGTTGGTGCGCATCACCTCGCGCACGAACAGAATCTCCAGCGGATCGACGGCGTACTCGCGGCTCACGTGGAACCCGCGCCGCGCCACCTTCTCGGTCAGGATCGACCGCGGCAGCATCAGCACCGTGAACCCGTGCGCGATGGTGACCGCGACGAGCAGCGGCAGCATCATGTTGACGTCGTGGGTGAGCTCGAGCGCAAACACGATGCCGGTGAACGGCGATCTCATCGTCCCGCCCAGAATCGCGCCCATGCTGACGAGCGGCCAGAACCCGATGCCCTCGAACGGCAGGACCGCGGCCTCGAGGCCACCCAGCGCGCCGCCCATCATCAGCAACGGCGCGAGCACGCCGCCCGACGTGCCGGAGCCGAGCGACAGCGCCCAGATCGTCGATTTGACCAACAGGATGCCGATGATCATGCGCCGCGCCACGTCGCCCTGCAGCAGCGCGCCGATGGTGTCGTAGCCGACGCCGAGCGCCTGCGGAAAGAAGTAGCCGCCGATGCCGATGATCAGGCCACCGATCGCTGGCCACCACATCCAGTGGAACGGCAGCTCCTGGAACAGGTCCTCCGACGCGTAGACGGCGTAGGTCAGCCCGGCTGAAAGCGCACCGGCGAGCAGGCCGGCAATCACGCACCCCAACAGTCCCTGCGGGCCGATGAAAATCGGATGCGGCGGCACCGGAAACAACGGGCCGACGCCGATGATGTAGCGGCGCGCCGCCGCGGCGGTGGCGCTGGCCAGTGCCACCGGAATGAAGCTGCGCGGCTTCCACTCGAACAACAGCAGTTCGACGGCGAGCAGGACGGCAGCGACTGGCGCCGCGAAGGTCGCCGACATGCCGGCGGCGGCGCCCGACACCAGCAGGGTCTTACGCTCCGCCGCGGTGAGATGGAAGAACTGTGCGATCAGCGATCCGCATGCGCCGCCGGTCATGATGATCGGCCCTTCCGCTCCGAACGGGCCGCCGGACCCGATCGAGATCGCCGAGGACAGCGGCTTGAGCACCGCGACTCTGGCGTCGATGATGCTGCCGTTGATCAGGATGGCCTCGATCGCCTCCGGGATACCGTGGCCGCGGATGCGATCCGACCCGTAGCGCGCCATGAACCCGATGATCAGCGCGCCGATGACCGGGATGATGATGACGAACAGGCCGAGGTGATTGCCGACCGGCGAGACCGGGTCGGTGGCGAGACGGCCGTAGAAGAAGATATTCGTGAACAGCGCGATCAAGGCCAGCAGCACCTTCGCGACGTACGCGGCCACGATGCCGATGCCGACGGCGATCGCCGTCATCAGGATGACGCGCCGGCCGGTGGTGAAATCGCCGAGCTCATGCATCTGTCCGCCGCCCTGCCCTTCCCTTCGCGGGCTCATCGAACATGGTCGCCGGCCGCCGTGTCTCCAGCCCCATCCCGTCAACCAGCCGTCCGAGCATTGCGGCGAGGCGGCCGCGATCGGCCCGCGGCAGCTGGTCGACCGCGGCCACCAGCCGCTGCTGCGCGGTTGCCGGCGCGCTGAGCAGACGGCGGCGGCCGCGCGCCGAGAGGCGGATTTCCGCCCGACGCGCGTCGCCGCGCGACGTCCCCCGCTCGACCAGACGGGCGCGCGACAAGCGTGCCACCACCACCGAGACCGAGCTCTGATGCGTGCGCGTCTGTCCGGCGAGCTCGTTGAGTGACAGGCCGGGGGATTCGGCCAGGGCCTGCAGCACGAACAACTGGGCCCCGCTCAGCCCGGCATGCTTCTCGGCCGCGCGCGACGACTCGCGCAGCGCCTGCACGATGCGGCGGATGGCATCGAGCACCTGGCGCGCCGGCAGACTGGATGTATTGGGTCCCATATATCCTGACTAGCTTAGCGGATCGACCGGCCCGGCGGCAACCGCGGATCAGCGGCGGGGCCGTGGCTTTTTCGCGATCGCCCGGATCACCAGCCGGTGGCGGCCGGCGAACGGCACCTCGCCGAACGCGATTGCGTCGGAGACCAGCGCGCGCACCGGCGCCGTATCGAGAATGGCGGCGTGCGCGTCGACCCGAATGAAGCGGACCTGGTTGCCGTCGCCTTTCAGGACCTGCTGCGGATCGGGAAGATGCTTGCCCTGGATGAAGCAGACACTCACCCGCTTGGGGAAGATCACGAGCGAGACGATGGCATCCGACGGCCGCTCGGTCGGACTGTAGCCGATCACCAGCGCGTTACAGTTGTCGTAGACCATCTCGACCGCGCGAGGCAGCCGCCTGCGCAGCCTGGCCCGCGCCGCTTTCGCCAGCGAGACGATGTCGGGTGAGAACCTGGCGAGGAACGACGCCAGCTGCCGCGCGGGTGTTGGTGTCGTCATTGGCGCGCCTTCGACCGCAATGAGACCGGCGTCGGCGCCTCAACGTTCGCCTCCAGGAGTCGCGCCAGCAAGTCCTCACGCTGATGCGTGAGAAAGCGCGAGGCGGGCTCGCCGCGGCCTGGGTTCATCCGCATGTCGAGCGGCTCCGACTCCTTGTGGCTGAAACCGCGAGTCGGATCGTCAAGTTGCATCGACGACACGCCCAGGTCTGCCGGCACCAGATCCGCGCCCGAGAATCGGCAGCCAGTACCTGCAGCAGCCCGGTAAAGTTGCGGCGATGGGCGCGACAAGTCTCGCGCGAACCCCGCCGCGCGCAGACGGGCGACCGGGCGCGGCAATTCGATGGGATCGACGTCGAGCCACGGCCGCTGGGTAGTGGTCGGGGTTCAGCTCCTTGAACGTCTCGTGGAACCGGCGCGGATTCGTGCCCGCCTAGCGCGGGCGCCGCGAATGGATCGGCGGCGATTCATCGGAGGCCATCGACGGGAGTCGATTGTACGCCGGGAACGTCGCCTCCCGCCCACAGCCGCGATGACCGGCGCGAATAGGAGAAATAGACGACCAGGCCGATTGCCAGCCAGATCAGCAGACGCTCCCACGTCGCCAGCGGCAACCCCGCCATCTGCGCGAGGCAGATCACCGCACCGGCAATCGGCACGAACGGCACCCAGGGTGTCCGGAACGGCCGCGGCGCAGCGGGCGCGGTTCGGCGCAGGATCACCACGCCGATGCTGACCAGCACGAATGCGAGCAGCGTGCCGATGCTCACCAGTTGCCCGAGCACCGCAATCGGCGTCAGCCCCGCCATCGACGCGATGATCAGGCCGGTCAGCATGGTGCTGAGGTGCGGCGTGCGGAAGCGCGGGTGGACCACCGCAAACACGCGCGGCAGCAAACCGTCGCGGCTCATCGAGTAGAAGATGCGGGTCTGACCCAGCAGCTGGACCAGCATCGGTACTGAACAGCCCGAACAGCGCGGCGACCTTGACCACCGGGCTCAACCAGGTGATGCCAGTGGCGTCGATGCCGACGGCGAGCGGGTCGGCCACGTTCAGCTGCTGATACGGCACCAGGCCGATCAGCACGACCGCCACGAAGATGTAGATGACGGTGCAGATCGCCAGCGATCCCAAAATGCCGATTGGCATGTCGCGCGCCGGGTTGCGCGCCTCCTGCGCCGCCGTCGAGACGGCGTCGAAGCCGATGTAGGCGAAGAACATCACGCCCGCGCCGCGCAGGACGCCGCTCCAGCCGAACTGGCCGAACGGACCCAGGTTCGGCGGAATGAACGGCGTCAGGTTCGCGCGCTTCACGTACGACGCCCCGGCCACGACGAAGATCACCAGCACGATCGACTTGATCGCCACCAGCAGGGTGTTGGTGTCGGCCGACTGCTTGATCCCGATCACCAGCAGCCCGGCCACGACGAGGACGATGGCCGCCGCCGGCAGGTTGAAGAGGCCGTCGGGCGGCGGGCTGGCGAGCCAGGCCGGAACCACGATGCCCACGTCCCGGGCGAAGCTCACGAAGTAACCGGACCAGCCGACCGCCACGGTCGCCACACTGAGCGCGTACTCGAGGATCAGATCCCAGCCGATGATCCAGGCGACGAACTCGCCGATCGTCGCGTAGGCGTAGGTGTAGGCGCTGCCGGCTACCGGCACCATGGCCGAAAATTCGGCGTAACAAAGGCCGGAGAAGGCGCAGCCGGTGGCGGAAATGATCATCGAGAGCACCAGCGCCGGCCCGGCGTTCTGCGACGCCGCCGTGCCAGTCAGCACGAAGATGCCGGTGCCGATGATCGAGCCGATCCCGAGCGCCGTCAGGTTCCACGGCCCAAGCGATCGGCGGAGCTGGCCTTCGTCGGCCTCGGCCTGCAGATCGGCGAACGACTTCTTCGAGAACAGCCCCATGCGCGCAAGCCTGTCGCACCGCGCCGCTGCGCGTCTTGCACACGAGCAACGTGATGGGACGCGCTTAGCGCGTCTGAAGGGCGAGGCGGTATTCCGCGGGCGTCTGGCCGGTGTAGCGCTTGAACAAGCGCGAAAAGTGACTCTGGTCGCAGAAGCCGGCCGCGACCGCGATGTCGCCGAGTGGCGCCCCCGAGGCCGCCAGCTGACAGCGCGCGAACTCGATGCGGACGTGCCGCACGTACCCGGCAAAGGTGATCTGATGGACGCGGCGGAACGTGCGGGCGAGGTGCACGGGGTGGACGCCGACCCGCCGTGCGACCTCGACCAGCGGCAGCGGCTTCGCGAAATGGGTATCGACCAGCGCGCGCGCCTGCTGCAGCCAGCCGGGAGCGGGACGTTCGCTTGCCTGGGCCGCACGCCGCGACGCCTCGGCCAAAACGCCGAGCGTGATGCTTTCGATGGCCAGGCGCGACACCTCGTCGCGCAGCCTGAACTCGCCGTGCAGCCGGTGCGCCAGGTGTAGCACGAACCCGCCGCGGAAAGCGGCCGACTGCTCCAGCACCGGCGCGTGCACTCTCGCCCGAGCGTGCCAGCCTTCGTCGATGTCCACGATCAGGCAGGTCGCGCCGGCGCGTGAGACCAGGTAGGCGTGCGGCTCGCCGGCTCGCCGGAACAACAACGTCGAGGAGCCATGACTCTGTGTGTCGTCGCCGCGGATCTCGGTGATGCCGCCGGTCAGGACCAGCACGAAACGCGCGTGCGAGTGCAGGTGGCGGTGGACCCGCTGGCCCGGCTCGTAGTGAACCTCGGCCAACAACAGGCCACCGACCTTGCGCCAACGCAGGACGTCGCCGTGGGTGAAGTTCTTCGGTGGCTGGGCGGCGGACACCATGGCGTCCGCGGGAGTATAGCGCGGACGGCGATAGTGAGCCTGGCATCGGCCGGGCAGGTTGCCCGCCAACGAAAGATTCTGAGGAGCGACCATGCCACGCTCGCCTGCAGCCGGGCCTCACGCTGCGCGTGTCGCGCGCCTCGAGATGATAGGCATTGTTGCCGCCTCCGCTTCCCAGTTAGAGGAGGGTGCACACGCGATGCGCGCCCGGCGCCGGACATCGCGTCGCCACAGAATGCCGCCTCCTCTTCGCAGTCTTCCGAAGCCGACATCAGCGGCCACCAGTCGGCAAGCTCGTCGTCGAGCCTGGCATGCCCGGCGACTTTAGGCCAACTTTTAGGCCTGTTTTTCGTGGAACTTGACAACGCCACCTTACGTAGTCGACAGTAATACTGTGTTAGTTCAGTAGTACAGTTTACATGTTGCTCAAACCCAATCCCTCGTCCGGCGTGCCCATTTACCTCCAGTTGATGGAGCAGGTGAAGCACAGCATCGAAACCGGCGTGCTACGCCCCGGCGAACAGCTGCCCGGCATTCGCCCGCTCGCGGAGGAGCTCGTGATCAACCCCAACACGGTCGCCAAGGCCTACCGCGAGCTCGAGCACGAGGGCGTGATCGAGCTGCGCCACGGGGCGGGTGCATTCGTGTCCGCGAACGGGCGCGCCAAGAAAGCCACCGACAAGCTGCGCGCCGGCCAGACGCTGGTCGCCGCCGCCGTCGACCGTCTCCGGGCGCGTGGGGTTACCGACGAAGAAATCCGCCGCCTGTTCGAGGCGGCACTGGCGGGCGTGGACCACACGGGAGGCCGCAGTGAGTGACCGGTTCGTCATCGAAACGACCGACCTGCGCAAACAGTACGGCAGCGTCGAGGCTCTGCGCGGTTTGAGTCTGGAGGTGCCCGCCGGTTCGATCTACGGGTTTCTCGGCCGCAACGGCGCCGGCAAGACAACGACGATCAAGGTCCTGCTCGGCATGGCGCGGGCGACGAGCGGAGCGGCTCTCGTCTTCGGCTCGCCCGCCGGAGCGCCGGAGATCGGCGTCGAGGCCCGGCGCCGCATCGGTTTCGTCAGCGACGAGAAGGATCTCTACGACTACATGACCATCGGCGAGATGATCCGCTTCACCGCCGCTTTCTTCCCCCGCTGGCGGGTCGATCTCGAGCAGCGTTACCAGCGTAGATTCGACCTGCCGGCCGATCGGCGGGTCAAGGCCCTGTCACGAGGCACGCGCACCAAGCTCGCCCTCCTGCTCGCCCTGTGCCGCGGCGCGGATCTGCTGATCCTCGACGAACCGACCGCCGGGCTCGATCCGGCCATGACCGAGGAAGTGCTGCAGGCCGTGGTCGGTCACGTCGCGAGCGAAGGGCTGACCGTCTTCTTCTCGTCTCACCAGATTGGCGAGGTCGAACAGATTGCCGACCATGTCGCCATCGTCGATCGCGGCGTCGTCGTGCTGAGCGGCGCACTCGACGAAGTGCGCGAGCGTTACCGGCGCGTGCAGCTGGTGTTCGACGGCGACGCCCCGGCCACCACCTTCCAGACGCCAGGCATCGAACGGATAAGGCGCCAGGGACGCGTGATCACGGTGCTGTCGAGCGCCGGCAGCGACGGGATCGTCGAGGAAGCGCGCGCCCTGAACCCGGCCTCCGTCGAGATCGGGGCGGTCACGCTGAAAGACATTTTTCTGGAAACCGTTGTCGAGGAGAACTGAGATGCTCTGGTACAAGTCGTGGCTCGAAACGCGGTGGCGCTTCGCGATCGGCCTGGCGATTCTCGTCCTTTCCGCTGCCGGAACCGTGCTCGCCTATCCGCGAGTGGTCACGCTGCTCCCGCTGATACCGTCAGTCGAGCCGCCCGGCGAGATCGGGCGGCGGCTGCTGGAAATCGCCGCCTTGTCGAGGACCTATCGCGGCTACGTGTGGGCGCAGTGGCTCCGCCAGAACATGTCGCAGATGCTGGCGCTCTTCGCCGCCTTGCTCGGCACCGGCGGGCTGCTGTCGCAGTCGTCGCGCGGCGGCGCGCTCTTCACGCTCTCACTGCCGGTGTCGCGCGACCGTCTACTCGGCGTGCGCGCCGCAACGGGACTACTGGAATTGCTCGCGCTCGCCTTCATTCCTTCGCTGGTGGTCCCGCTACTCTCCCCCGCCGTAGGCGAAACCTTCAGCGTCGTCGACGTGCTCGCATACGGTACGTGCGCCTTCTGCGCGGCGGCGGTCCTCTTCAGCATGGCGAGCCTGTTGTCGACGGTGTTCAACGACGTCTGGCGGCCGGCACTAATCGTCTGCGGCGTCGCCGCCTGCATCGGGATCGCCGAGCCGTTTCTCGGCTTCTACTCGCGCTACGGCCTGTTCGGACTGATGGACGGTGAGCGGTATTTTCGCGGTGTCGGATTGCCATGGCTGGGACTGCTCGTCAGCGTGGCCGCATCTGCGGCCATGCTGCTTGCGGCCAGCCGAAACCTGGCGCGTCAGGATTTCTGACGCGCGTCACAGAGGAGAACGTCCATGCACACTCAGACGCGTCGTGTTCCCCGCCTGCTCCTCGCCGGATCGCTGCTGCTCGGCCCGGCCTCGTCCCTCTTCGCGCAGGCCGCTGTCGATCCATCCGGCCACTGGACGGGCGTGATTCATGTGCCGCCCGTCAACGGTGCCGGATCGCGTGAAGTGGACATCGCGATCGACCTGGCAAAGAACGCGGATGGCGGCGTCGACGGCCGGTTTGGTCAGCCCGACCAGAACGTGAGCGGGTTGCCGCTCTCACGGGTGGCGGTCGACGGCCGCTCGGTGTCATTCGAACTCGAGGCCACCAACGGTGGTGGGCTGTTCCGCGGCATGGTCACCGACAGCGGGACCCTCTTCGGCGAATTCGTGACCAGCGAAGGCGGCTACCACATCCCCTTCGACGTGAAGCGGACCGGCGACGCGCAGATTGCCTCGGCGCCACAGAGCGCGCCGATCGACAAGGAGCTGGAAGGGAGCTGGACCGGCGCGATCGACGTGGGCGGCAAATCCGAACGTCTCGTCCTCAAGATGACCAACCATGCCGACGGCACCGCAACCGGCACGATTCTCGATCTCGACGGCAGCAACGTGGAGATTCCAGTCGCCCTGACACAGCAGGCGTCGAGCCTGACCATCGAGGTTGCGACAGTCGGCGCCACCTACAACGCGGTTCTCAACGCAGGCCATGAACTGGTCGGGACGTGGACACAGGACGCTATGAAGCTGCCCCTGACTTTCAAGCAGGTGTCGAAATGAGCGCCTTCACCAACGCCGGCTGCGGGTATCGCAACGGCTACACCCTCGAATACTGCTCGCCGATCCGGATCGCCGGCTGGCCGCTCGTTCACGTGTGCGGCGGCGTCGACCCGCAGACGCTCCGGCCGAGGGTGGCACGGGGCGTCATCGCAATCGGCAACATCGCCGTCGGAGTGCTGGCGATCGGCGGGCTGGCCTGTGGACTGATCACGATCGGCGGTGCTTCGATCGGCCTGGCGCTGGCGATTGGCGGAGCGGCGCTCGGGCTGGGCGTCTCGGTCGGCGGCTTCGCGGTCGGCACGATCGCGGTCGGCGGGGTCGCGATCGGCATTAGGTACGCGGTGGGCGGCATGGCGCTCCTCCCCGGGATCGTCAAGGAGTGGTTATGACCCGGCTGACGACGCAACTGGTTCGCGGGGCCACGGCAGCAGTACTCATCGCCTGGGCGCTGACGTTCGCAAGTACGCAGCCTGTCCTCGCGGTCGCCGCTGGGGTGATGGCGGCAGTCGCGATGCGCGGCTGCCCGGCCTGCTGGATGCTGGGGCTGTGGGACGCCCTGAGGCACAGGTAGCGATCGACGCGCCGCTCACTGGCCGCGGGACGACGCTTCGCTATACTGTTTGCATCATGCTGAATCTTCGTGTCACTCGTATTGCCACCGCGTTGCTCGTGTGCGTCTTGGCGCCGAGCCTGCTCGCTCAACAGGTGCCCTCGTTCAAAGTCGATCCGGCCTGGCCGCAGGAGATGCCCAACCACTGGATCATGGGCGCGGTCACCGGCGTGTTCGTTGACGCGAAGCAACACGTGTGGGTCACGCACCTGCCCGAGACGCTCACGGAAGAAGAGCTCTACGAGCAGCAGACGCCGCCGATGGGCACCTGCTGCAAAGCCGCGCCGCCGGTGCTGGAATTCGACCAGCAAGGCAAGCTCGTACAGGGCTGGGGGCAGGGCTCGATGACCGACTTCTCCACCTGGCCGCGCGAGCCGCACGGCATCTTCGTGGATCACCAGGACAACGTCTGGGTCGGCAGCTACAACCGTCACCGCGTGATGAAGTTCACCCGCGACGGCAAGTGGCTGATGACGCTCGGCCAGTACGAGAAGACCGGCGGCAGCGCCGACACCACGCTGCTCGGCGGGCCGTCAGGCATCTGGGTCGATCCCAAGACCAATGAGGTCTACATCTCCGACGGCTATCGCAATCGCCGCGTGATCGTGTTCGACGGGGCGACCGGCAAATACCTGCGCCACTGGGGCGCCTACGGCAACGTGCCCGACGACACCGAAAAGTTCGACCCCAAAACGATGGTGACCGGCGCGCTGCCGAGACAGTTTTCGACCCCGCACGGCATCACCGGATCGACCGACGGCAAGATCTACGTCGCCGACCGGCGCGGCAACCGGATCCAGGTGTTCGACCATTCGGGCAAGTTCCTGGCGGAAAAAGTGATCGCTCCCGCGACGCTGTCGTCGGGTTCGGCGTTCGTGCCGGTGCTGTCGCCCGACCCGCAGCAGCAGTGGCTCTATGTCGCCGACGGCACCAATCACAAGATCTGGATCCTGCGCCGCTCCGACCTCGAGATCGTCGGCAGCTTCGGACGTGGCGGCCGGCAGGTCGGCCAGATGCTGCGGCCGCACGGCATGAGCATCGACAGTCAGGGCAACCTCTATGTCGGCGAGGCATCCACCGGCCGGCGCGTGCAGAAGTTCATCCTGCAACGTGGATCGACTCGATGAGATTCTATGTGCATTGAGCGACGCGGCAGCCCACAGCAAGCTCATCAACATTCGTTTCTTGAAGCAGAACGCAGCGCATCTCGTTGACTGCCGTCGGGCGCGGCTCTAAGCTCGCTCCACTCAGGAGGCCTCATGTCGCGAGTCGCGCCCTTTACTTCCCCGTCCATTGTCTGCCGTTCGCTGGCGCTTGCCGCGGTCATCACGCTGGCCGCGTCAGCCACCGCTCACGCGCAGAGCGCTATTGCCGGCCTGGTCCGTGACGGGTCGGGTGCGGTGCTGCCCGGCGTCACGGTCGAGGCCGCGAGCCCGGTGCTGATCGAAGGCACCCGCTCCGTCGTGACCGACAACTCGGGCGGCTACCGGATCGAGAATCTGAGGCCCGGCGACTACGTCGTGACGTTCAGCCTTGCCGGGTTCCGCACCGTCAAGCGCGAGGGGATCACGCTGCCCGCCTCGTTCACGGCGACGGTGAACGCCGACCTGGCGGTCGGCCAGCTGGAAGAGTCGATCACCGTCACCGGCGAGTCGCCGCTGGTAGACGTTCGCGGCTCGGTGTCGCAGTCAGTGATGAATCGCGCCACGCTCGACACCATTCCCACCGGCAAGGATCCGTTCGCGGTCGGCCAGCTGATCGCCGGCGTAACCACCTCGACCCCGGACGTCGGCGGCACGCAGGTGATGCAGCAGCCGACGCTGCAGGTGCACGGCTCGTCGAACAACGACAACGTCTTCATGATCGACGGCGTCCAGATTCAGCACATCGGCTTCGGCGGCAACCAGACCGGCTTCTATTTCAATGACGGCCTGATGGAAGAGATCAGCTATCAGACCAGCTCACTGCCGGCGGAGGCGCCGGTCGGCGGCGTGCAAATCAACATGATTCCCCACGACGGCGGCAACACGTTCCACGGCGGCGCGTTTGCCACCGGCGGCAACGACAGCATGCAAGCGGACAACCTGTCACAGGATCTGGTCGCCCTCGGGTTCAAGATCCAGAACCGCGTGCAAAGCGTCTACGATCTGAACTTCACGCTCGGCGGACCGGTGTTGCGCGACCGGCTCTGGTTCTTCGGCACGTTCCGGCGCTGGAGCGCGAACAACTTCCTGGGCAACACCTTCACCTCGACCGGCGAGCAGGCGGTCGACGATCAGCACCTCACCGACGCGACCATCCGTCTCACCTATCAGGCGACCCGGAACAACAAGTTCTCGTTCCACTACGACCGCAGCATCAAGTGGCGTGGCCACCGACCCAACAACTGGCTGTCGGCGAGCATCAACGATCCGATCTCGGACGTGGTCCAGACCACGCAGTTGAACTACATCGGCGAGATCAAATGGTCGTCGCCGATCGGCAGCAAGTTGCTGGCCGAGGCGGCGCTCTTCACGCTGCCGGTCAACTACACGCTCGGCTTCGAGCCCGACGCGGCGCCCGGCGTGTTCGCCACGTGGGATCAGATCCAATCGGCGATCAGCGGCGTCTCGCCGCGCATGGACACCAACAGCGCGCGCATGTTCACCTATTCCGGCAACGTCGCGTACGTCACCGGATCGCACAATCTCAAGGTCGGCACGCAGGTCCGCACCGGCTGGTCCCAGGAGCTGTTCTCGATCCGCGGCGACCTCCTGCAGATCACGAACAATGGAGTGCCGAACTCGGTGCGTCTGGTCAACACTCCGAGCGGCCACAAGGAGTCCGGCGTCAACACCGGCCTGTATGTGCAGGATTCCTGGCGCCTGGGGCGCGTGACGCTGAATCCTGGCCTCCGCTACGAGCGCTTCGTGATGTCGATTCCCGCGCAGAGCGCGCCGGCCGGCACGTGGGTACCGGCCCGCGATTTCGCCGCGCAGGACGGGATCGTCAACTGGAACACGGTCTCGCCACGCATCGGCGTGTCGTGGGACGTGTTCGGCGACGGCCGCACGGCGGTCAAGGGCGGCGCCAGCCGCTACGATCGCCTCGAAGGCGTCACCCTCGTGCAGCCGCTCAACCTGCGCAACATCGCCTTCCAGGTCTGCCCCTGGAACGACAGCAACAAGGATGTCGTGGCGCAGACCAGCGAAATCGCCATGTCACAGTGCACCGGATCGCTGCAACCAACCCTCGGCAATGTCGATCCCGGCCTCAAGCGCCCCCACCAGTGGGAATTCATGGCGATGATTCAGCGCCAAATTGGCGCGAACACCTCGGTCAGCCTGGGTTACTACGGCCGCCGCTTCACCGATCTGTACACCACGGTGAACGCCGCGGTCCCGGCGTCCTCCTACACGCCGGTCACCGTCACCAACCCGCTGACCAGCGCGCCGCTCACCGTCTACAACCGCGATCCGGCCACGCGTACATTGTCCAGGAATCTGCTCACCACGCTGCCCGACCTGCTGCAGACCTACAACGGCGTCGAGGCCCAGGTCAACACGCGCCTGCGCAACGCCACCGTCTTCGGCGGCATCACGATCGGTCGCGATCGTGGCGACCAGGACAGCGGCGATTTGAACAACCCGAACAACCTGATCAACAACAACGGAGCCGTTGGCTTCGATTCGACCTATCAGATCCGCGGCGGCTTCAGCTATCGATTGCCGGGCGAGGTCCAGGTGGCCGGCTCGATCCGCGAAGCGACCGGGCTTCCCCAGACGCGCATCTTCGTCGTCACGACGTCGATCGTGCCGGGGCTGACACAGGTGACGCAGAACGTGCAGGCGGCGCCGCGCGGCGAGTTCCGTTATCCATGGCAGAACCTCGTCGATCTGCGGCTGACGAAGTCGTTCAAGGCCGGTTCGACCAGGTTCGAACCGACCGTCGACTTGTTCAACATCTTCAACAACAACGCCGTGACGAGCGGCAATACCACCATCGGCACGTCCCTGGGCCGTCCGTCGGCAATCGTGATGGGCCGTCTGCTGCGTCTGGGCGGCCGCATCGCGTTCTGATTCGAGACTCTGTCAGATCACCTCGGTTGTTCGCCTTCGGCTGTGTCTGACGTGAGCGGTGGGCGGTCAGGCTTCAGGGTGAATCTCGACACGATGAGACTCGGCGTCCATCGCAGCTGCCGACCGTCGTTCTCGACGTCATGCCGGATCTGACGCTGCCGCCAGCGCACATTCCGTCGATCGCGTCAGCGCCCGCCGACGCACCGCTCGGGATTGACCGACTTGGACAGCACGAGCGGAGCCGGGTGGATGGGGCCCGTGCTGGCGAGCTGGTCGAATGCGATCTGCTGCAACGCCTTGGCGTCGGAGCGTGACAGCCCCAGCTCGTAGGCCGAGCATTCGTTCTGGCCGAGCGAGCGCGGATCGCGCCCGGTCACGCTGCCGAAGATGACGAGCGCCTCGAGATAGTAGCCGTGGGTGCTGGCGTGATACTGGTCATAGGTCCACAAATTGATCTTTCCCGCCTCGATGCCGTCGTAAGGATTCGGATCGGCGAGGCCGGTCTGGATGGCGCGCGTCCACGCCTCGCCGACCGGAATCACCGCCTTGGCGCCGGCCGCGGCGGCGGCCTTGTCATAGCCGGCGCGCACGTCGCGAGCCATCGCCTCGATCGGCTGGCCGGCCCAGGCGCCTTTGGCCGGATAGGTCTGGTCGGCGCGCGACCACGTCGCCATCAGATACAGCTCGACCTTCGGATTGCGCCCGCGAAGGAAGTCGGCCATCTGCTTGCTCGTGGCGATGAGCTTTCCCGGATCGCGCGGCTTGTCGGCGTCGAGCGTGCTGTAGCCGTGCATCACGATCGCGTCCCAGCCGCGCCGGCCGATCACGCCGAGCTTGTTCTCGAGATGAAAGTCCAGTCCGCTGCCGCCCCGCGTCTCCAGCGACACGTCGTAATCGAGCCCAGCCTGCTGGGTGAATGACTTGAACAACGCCGGCACGCCGCCGATGCCTTCGTTGTTGAGGTCGGTGACAGTGTCGGCGCGGTAGAAGCGGACGGGCGATCCGGACCCGAACAGGAAGCTGTTACCGATGAACAGCACGCTGGTGCCAGCGGCCGCGCCGGTGATGCCGAACGCCAGCATCACGCTGACGATGAGCGCCAATGTGCGTTTCATGATTGAGACTCCTGCGCCTGGGTGCGCCTGGGCGACTCATCATCGCACCGACGCCAGCCGGTCGCAAACCGCCAGCAAATCTGGAAGACGCGACGACCTCTCAGGTCGTCCTCTGGGGCCCGCTCGAGAAAGTCCTCGACCGCGCGTCGACGCCCGTCATAGTCGTGGTAGTCGTCGAGGACGACATAGGCACCGTGAGAGACAGGGAGAATGCTCTCGAGGCAGAGCCGCTTCTCGAGGGCCAGGCGAGCCATCGACCTCGTGCTTCCCGCCGCTGCACAGCGTTGCTCTGGCTAATCGGCCCTCCCTTTCCTTCCAACCTGCTCGCGTCGATAACTACGGCAGCCCCGGGCCGGAGAGGATCGATGTCAACGGATTGGACCAACGAGAGCGACTTCTACGAGCGGCTTCAGATCAGTGCCAACGCCGAACCGGAGACGATTCACCGCGTCTACCGGCTGCTGGCGCCGCGATTCCATCCCGACAACCTCGAGACCGGCGACGAGAGCCGCTTTCGCGCGATTACCGAGGCCTACCAGACACTCGGGGATCCGGAGAAACGGGCACGGTACGACATCCTGCATGAGGGGCTGCGTCAGCAGCGATGGCGGCTGGTGTCGCAATCGGCCCGCGCCGACAACGACTTCGACGCGGAGAAGATCACGCGTCTCACCATTCTCGAAGTGCTGTACGCGCGCCGGCGCACCGAACCCTATGAGCCCGGCATGCCGCAGCACGATCTCGAGGAGTTGAGCGGCAAGCCGCGCGAACATCTCGAGTTCACGATCTGGTTCCTGCTGCAGAAGAAGCTGATCAGCCGCGCCGACAACATGAACGTGACGATCACGGCCGACGGCGTGGAATATATCGAGGAACACTACCGGACGACGGTGGCCACTCGCCTGCTGCAGGCGGCACCGCGATGACGCGGACGAACGCCAGGCCTGGAGCCGCGGCTATGACGCTTCCGCGGCGAGCGATGCCGATCGCTGGTCCGCCTTCGCCGGTCGTGGGCGCGGGTAGGTGCCGTCGGTGAGCCGACCGTAGGCACCGTCCGCCTTCACACACAGAAACTTCGCCTCCACGAGCGCGTCGAGCAGGGTCTGACAGACCGTGTGCTCCACGCCGCACAGCCGCTCCACCTGTCCGCGCGTCAGGCGCAGTCCCGGCATTTCGAGATACTCGGCACGAATGCGTTGCAGGGATCGATCGGGTGCAGAGGCGCTCATGGTTCCACCTCTCAGGGGAGCGACGCAGCAGGTGCCACACCGCAGCTGCGGTCCGTGATCGCCACTCTAATCCCGAGAGGATTGCGAATCAAGACGGAAATTCGATCTGCGCAAGATGGTTTGCGGGTGTCTGGGTCCGGGCGTTCGGATTCGCTACCGTCTCCCGCCACGAGTTCCGCTGTATGCCGCGGCCGCGATGCGGGAGGGACGTGCCCGCGCGCCTTGGCCTAGTCTAAGCCGTCGGCGACTTCGCTACTGATAGTGCGCGGGATAAAAGTAGTGCTCGAGATAGTACAGGGCGCTGAACGAGAGGACCACCAGCATGGCCGGCACCGCCAGCCGCCGGATGATTCGCCGGGGCTGCGTCCAGTCCGCAGTGGCCAGGAAGACCAGCCCCACTGGGGCCAGCGCGACGATGGCGAGCTGGAAGATATGTGCCCCGGCGCCTTCGTCGGGCAGCGGCGGCCGCAGGTACCCGAGCAGCAGCACATCGAGCAACGCGGTGAGCGACAGCCCGGTCAGTCCGATAGCGCTCACCCGATTGATGGTCGAACCGATCATGGGGACGGCTCCTCTCTTCTTTTCCAGACGGCGCGGGTCACCCTAGGATACGGCAATGTTCTTTGTCATGCAAAGACACGCCGGACGCCCTCCCGAAAGCCTGCTCGAGCCCTCAATCGCGTCGCAGCGCCTCGATCGGCTCCACGCGCGCCGCGCGCCGCGCCGGAATCCAACTGGCGGCCAGCGCGACGATCAGCAGCAGCGCAGCGGCGCCCCACAGCGTGGGCGGATCCGACGGAGCGACGCCGAACAGCATCGCCTTCGCAAATCGGGCGACGACGAACGACGCACCCACGCCGATCGCGATCGCCGCGGCCGACAGCGCCGAGGCCTCCCTCAGCACCATGTGCGACACCTGGCGCGGGAGCGCGCCAAGCGCCATGCGGATGCCGATTTCCTTCGTCCGCTGCGCAACCGAATAAGCCATCAGGCCGTAAATTCCAACCGATGCCAGCACCACCGCGAAGATGCCGAACGTCGATGTGAGCGACACGAGCAGCCGCTCGTCGGCGAGATCGGTATCGATCTGATCTTGCTGCGTTCGAACATTCACCAGCGGCAGCGCCGGATCGGCGGCATGCACGACGCGGCGCAAGGCCGGAACAATCGCCTCCGGGTTCGTGTACGCGCGGATCAGGTAGGTCAGCCGCCGCACCTGCCGTTGTTGCACATAGGGAACGAACAGCTGCGGAGGGGGGGCTCCGTGGAGATCGGCGTAGAGCGTGTCGCGGCACACTCCGACGACTTCGAGCGGGTCGCTGGTCAACACGTCGCCATAGCCGGCGTACACGCCGAGGGACACGCGCTTCCCAATCGGATCCTGATTCGGAAATCGCGTGGCGGCGAGGCGCTGATTGATGACGGCGACCTTCGGCGACAGCGCCGTGTCGCCACCGTTGAATGATCGTCCCGCGACAATGGGAATACCGATCGCTTCGAAGAAATGGATGCCGACGGCATTGTAGGGTTCGGTCTGATCCCTGCTGGCATCGGTCGCTTCGCCCTGCGGCAGGAAAGTCGTTTGCAACTGTTCGCCGCCGAGATACGGCACCTCGGCGGCAGACACAGACGCGACGCCGGGAATGTTGGCGATCGCTTGCTCCGTCCGCTGATGGAACGTGACGTTGGCGCCGGCCGGGTAGCGATTCTGTGGCAGGACGATCTGCGCCAGCAGCAGACGATCGGTGCGGAATCCGGGATGGACGGCGGTCAGTCCTGCAAGCGAACGGATGAAGAGGCCGGCCCCGATGAGCAGCAGCGTGGCAAGCGCGATCTGGAATCCGACGACTGACTTTCCGACCAGGGCGCGGTGCCGTACCCCGTCGGCAATCTCTGTACGCATGGCCGCCAGGGCCGGCGCGAGGCCGAACACAACGCCGGTGGCGATCGACAGGAGCGCGGTAAAGGCAAACACCTGCCAGTCGAAACGTGGCGTGAACCGCGCGACGGCGTCGCGTCCGGCGTAAGCGACCGCCAATGCACCGACGCCGGCAATCGCTGCGAGCAGCAGGCTTTCCACGAGCATCTGCCGCAAGATCCGCGGGCGGCCAGCGCCGAGCGCCAGGCGCACGCTCATCTCACGTTGCCGCTGCGCGCCGCGCGCCAGCATCAGCGTCGCGATGTTGGCGCAGGCGAGAAGCAAGACCAGAGCGAGGAACGTCATCAACACGGATATCGGTGTCGCGAACACGGGTTGCTGCGCGAAGAGACCCCGGCTGCCGTCGCGCAAGGTCAGTCTCGGCACCGACTCGCCGGCGTGGAGCGGCAGCGTCGCACGCACGATGGCGGCGAATTGCGTGTCGAGCACCGCCTGCGCGCCGCGGTCGCTCACGCCCGGTTTCGCGCGTCCCAGGACGTTGACGGATCGCGACGTCGGATCCGCGAGCCAGTCGCGGCCGTCGGACGAGGGCGTCACCAGCGTCGCCTTGGCCAGGGCGACGATCACGTCCGGGCTCTGCGAGAGCAGGGTGCTCGCCGCGCCGGTGAACCCGCGCGGATTCACGCCGACGATGGCCACTGGAACATCGTTCAGCCTGATCGACTGCCCGATGACTGCGGGCGACCGGCTGAATTCGCGCTCCCATAGTTCGTCGCTGATCGTCGCAACCGTATCGCTTCCCACCGTATCGTCCATCGCCACGATCGCGCGTCCGAGTTGCGGCCGAACGCCGAGAACCGTGTAGTAGTTGCCCGAGACCTCGTGGGCGAGCAGCCGCTCCGCGTTTTCGCCGATGGTGGCGTTCACTGCGGTCGCGTGGAATGCGAGCAGGTCGCCGAGCGCCCGATTCTGTGCGCGCAACTGTTGGTAGATTGGGTACGAAAAGTTCCCATCCGTCCAGAGCAGCAGGCGCAGGTCCGCCGCATGCGGTACGTCGAGGCGGTCGAGCAGCAGCGGCTTCGCGACAGAAAAAATCGCCGTATTCGCGCCAATGGCCAGCGCCAGCGATGTGGTGGCGACGAGCGTGAAGCCGCGGCTCCTCCGCAGCACGCGCGCGCCGTAGCGCACATCCTGTAGAAGGCCCCCGAGAAAGGGCAGGCTGTCCCGGGCATCGTCGCTTTCCCGCCTCACTTCCAGATGCCCCCTGTCTCTCGTTCTGAAGGCGCCGTCGCCACGCCACTCTGTTGCGACGTTGACGATACACCCCAACCCGCTCGAGAGCGCTGACGAAAAGACGATCCACTTTCGCGTCAACGATGCGGGAACGAACGATATAGCGGTGTTCCTGGCTTCACGAGTCTCAAACGGGGACGGCGGACCGACGTGCTCCGCGTTTACGCGATTCTTGTCTGGCTGAATGCACGCCACACCCACGCCAGTTCGAAGAGTCCCTTGACCAACAGCACGGTTCCGACCGCGTACAGCCAGTAGGCCAGATCCGGTTCAAACAGAACGACGAGGGCCTTCCAGGCCGGAACGTCGAGAGCCAGATACCAGAGCGCGGCTGGAACGAGCAGACTGGTGATCGCCGTGGCACCGACGTGCGTCATCAGGCGGGGCCAGCTGCCGATCCCGCGCTGTACCAGCCGGCGGCGCCAACGCGGAAGGTGTGCCAGCGCGATCAGGAGCGCGCCGCTCGAGGCGGCAATCGCGAGATCGAAGGCGACTGTCAACCGTCGGTGCCCTCGCCCCTGGCTCGGCATCGGCTGGTTGGTGACCATGGTCAAGACGCTCTGGGCCATCGCGCGGACCGTGGGTCCGTCCAGCGGGGACGAACCGGAGGGCGACGAAAACGCGTCCAGCCCGTTCATGATGTTGGCGGCGATGAACACGCCTGCGCGCGCGTCGGGGTCGAGGAACACGGAGGACTGAAAGTTCGCCGTCCCGCCATCGTGGTTGATCAACCTGCGCCCGTTGCTCGCGAGAGATTCCCACCCCATGGCGTAAGTCCCTGGATTTGGCGCGTGATGCGTCGTGGCGATCCCGTCCGGCGACAGCACCGATGCCTGCGCGTAACGTCCGCCGTTGAGCTGCGCGATGAGGAAATGCGACATGTCTTCGGCGCTGGACGCAATGTACCCGGCGGGGAGCTCTGCGCGGTTGTAGGGCAGCGTGCACGCGATCGGGATGCCGAACCACCAGCGATGTCCCGTCGCCATTCCGTGCCGCCGCGCCTCCTCAGCCGACACGAAGCTTTCGTGCATGCCGAGCGGCGCGAAGATGCGTGTGTTGACGTAGTCCTCGTACGACAGTCCAGACACGATCTGCACCAGCACGCCCAAGGCCTCGTAGTTCGCGTTGGAATATCCAAAGGACCCCACCGGCCCGCTCAATTCGGCGGCGCGCAGCAGACGCACGGCGCGCTCGATGGCGCCCGCGTCCTGCGCGGTCCACAGCTGGGTCTCATAAATCTGGGGAAGCCCGCTCGTCATGGTGAGCAGATGGCGCACCGTGATTCGCGCCGAGGCCTGTTGATCGACCACGCGAAACCAGGGAACGTACCGCTGAACGGGTGCGTCGAGATCGACCTTTCCGGCTTCGACCAGCTGCATGGTGGAGAGCGCGGTGAACGACTTGGTGATCGAGCCAATCAGAAAAGGTGTGTGGGCGGTCACCCGGCGCCCGGATGGATCCGCCACTCCGTAACCCTTCAGGTAGACGATCCGATCTCCTTGCACGATCGCGACAGCAAGCCCGGGAATTCGCGCCGAGCCCATGCGCTCGCTGATGTACCGATCGATGTCCGAGAAGGCAATATTTCCTCCGCTCGCTGCTTGGACCGCAGTCCCGCTTACTGCCTCGACCAGAGCGAGCGCAGAGAAGCACACCGACGCAAGCAGGTGTTTCATCTATCCCGTCCAACGGTGGTCGACGGCCCATTCGAGCCGGAGCAAGAGCGGCGCCACGTCTCTTGCGCTCGAGGCAGCCCTAACGCGTCATTCGCAGATCGACAGCCGGTGGAGCTCCAGGCGGCATCGCATCTTTTCACGGCACCTCTGTTGCGTGCTTGCAATGTCGGGTGCGGCCGCCCCTGCGAATGCGGATGGGCTCGGCGGCATCGTCTGCGCCGAGTCGAACGCGTCGCTTCAACTCTACGATTTCTTCAACCCAGGATCATGCCGCGAACGTCTCAATCAACCGCGCGATGTCATCGCGTTGTTGTAGTCGGCGCGGGGCTTCGCGGGGTTCTACGCGGTTGGTACGCTCCGCCACACCCCGACAATGCTCTGAGGAACAATCTCATGAACACCGCTCTGTGGATCGTTGCCGGACTCATGGCCGCTGTCTTCCTGATCGCCGGCTTCAACAAGCTGTTCATTCCTCGCGAGAAACTGGCCAAGGCTCCTGGTGGGGCATGGGTCCTGGACTTCAGCGCCGGCTTCGTCAAGGCTCTCGGCGCACTCGAGATGCTGGGCGCGATTGGCCTGATCCTGCCCGCCGTGCTCGATATCGCGCCGGTTCTGGTGCCGCTGGCTGCCCTGGGTCTGGGCGTAATCATGACCGGCGCGGTGATCGTGGAGTTCCGCCGTCAGGAGTTCAAACACGCACTATTGGACCTCACCTATCTCGCCCTTGTCGCCTTCGTGGCAGTCGGCCGCTTCTTCATCAGCTGACCGAATGAATTTCTCATGACTCTCGTGCCACTTCTGAATCGTGGCGGCCGGCAACCCGACTCTGGCCGTCGCGTCCTGGTTGATGTTCAACGCGTCGTCCGCCCGTTCCTGTGTGTCATCCACGCACTTCGCGAATCGAATGCCACCCATAAAACACCGATTCATCCCGGACGTGCGCCCGTCGGTGTCCGCACGAAATGACGGCTCAGACGTCGCGACCGGGCTCGAGTGCGTCGATATCCGCCAGGTCCTTGGGACGACCGGCGGCGCGCTTGTTCCGCAGGTACGTGTCGTGGCCCAGGAACTCGACCTGGTGGGTACCGAGCGCGCCTTCGGCGCGATCCGACCACGCCTCGTCCCATTCCACGCCACTAATCGCGCTCATCACGTGGATCTGCACCGGAGGCACGCCCATCTGCAGCATCCGGCGAGGAGCCACAATCGTTTCCGGCGTCAGCTCCCTCACCGGGAAGCCGAACCCTTCAAGGGCGGTCAGCAGACGCGCCGCGTTGTCGAGGGTTGGCCGGATCAGGATATCGAGATCGCCGGTGAAGCGGGGCGCCCCATGGAAGGCAAGCGCGTAGGCGCCAACGACGATGAACTCAACCCCATGGGCAATCAAGGACCCGATAGACCGTCGAAGTCGGGCGCCGGATCCATCGACTTGCCTCCGCAGGTATTCAACCGCGGCAACCCGTTCCGCCGTCCTCGCCGAATGCGCTCTGCTGCGGCATCAAGACTGCCGCCGACGCTTGATTTCGCCCGCCTAGGCCCGCGCCGAAGCTGTTCGCCTCAGCCGCTGACGTGACGGCGATGATCGCGAAGGCGAAGGCTGAACGGAAGCCGGACCAGCCCAACTTCATCCAGCCGATCGTCGGCCTGACGCCTTACACCGCCAACCTCGAGCATCGTGTCGCCGGTATTCCGGCGCCCGCGTCGGTGCACGAACGCGAAGCGGAGATGTTCTACGTCGTCGAAGGATCGGGGACGCTGGTCACCGGCGGCAAGCTCAAGGACGAGAAGCGGACCAACGCCGAGAACCTCACCGGGGCGGGCGTCGACGGCGGCACACCGCGCAAGATCGCCAGGGGCGACTGGGTGATGGTGCCCGAGAAGACTCCGCACTGGTTCCGCAGATCGCCGGCACGATCGTCATGATGTCGATCCATTTGCCCCACGCGCCGACAACGACGCCGTCGCGGTGAAGCGTTGACCGCGATCGCCGACTCGATAACCGCAGGACATCGCCTCTTTGCGCTAAACCCCGGCCCTGCAGGCTCCTCAAACAGGACCGGAGGCGAGCTGCACGGCTCGAAGCCTATCGACCAGCGACAACCAGCCGACCAATCGGTTCATCCGGCCCCCGTCTGGTCCACCACGACGGGACTGAGTAACGCCGTAGTGTGTTCCTAGCGCTGAGTGCGGACGCCAAGAAACGGTGACCCGGTCTGTCACGGGTGCGGCTCCGATCAGGCGATGCCCAATCCCGAATGGTTCGCGGCGAGCCCGTCCTCTCCGTCGATGCGACAGTGGAAGGCAGGCGAGCGCCTCAGACGGTGCGGAAGGACGGCCGCCACTTCGATTGTCAGCTGCGCTTTCACGGCGAGTCAGCCACAGAACGAGGGAGCTAGAGTTCGCTTGCGCGCGCTATAGGGCGGTGCAGTGATCGATAAACTCATGCGTTGCCGGCGGACTGCCAGCAGATCTGTGCGATGCGATCGATCGAGGCCGAAGGTCCGCGGCAGCCCGTAGGTCACGAGTCGTGACTCAGCGCGACTCGTCAGTCACAGTTGCGACGAGCTTCTCGCCCCTGCGAAAGACTAGTCGTGTCGTGCCGATGATGATGTCGTCGCCGTCTTGCAGGTCTATGGGCCCGGTGACGCGCTCGCCGCGCACGAGCGTGCCATTCTTCGAGCCGAGGTCCTCAAGCCTGACGTGATCTGCCGATACTTCCAGCCGCGCATGATGCCAGGAAGACTGCGGCGATTGAACTGAGACCGTCGCAGTGGGATCACGGCCGATCGTCGCGATGCCCTTGAGCAGAGGAGCCGCGTGAACACCGACCAGCAACCACCCGAAAACACGGCGATGGGCGAACGCGGCATCTGACGCCTCAGAATTCTCCGCTTCTTCCACTGCGTCTGCGGCAAAGGCGTACCCGTGGCCGTGCACAGTGCGAATCGTCGTCGAGCCTTCATCGCCGATCGCGTCGCGGATCTCATGAATCGTCCGCGTTAAGCTGGCATCGGTGACGAACGTGCCCGGCCACACGCGGTCGAGGATCTCTGCTTTCTTCAGCGCGCGCGGCCGCTCGGAGAGGAGCAGCGCCAGGACGTCGAACGCCTTGGGCGTGAGATGCACGGTGCGACCGCTACGGACCAGCGCCCGCGCGTTGCGGTCGAGGACGCAGTCCCGAAATCGAGTGATCATCGGCCGCAAAACCCCTTCTATACTTAGCATGGCGATGTCCCTTGCAAGCGGCCTGCGACTCGGCCCGTACGCGGTGCTGTCCCCACTCGGCGAGGGAGGCATGGGCGAGGTGTATCTGGCTCGCGACACCCGTCTCGATCGGACCGTGGCCATCAAGTGCGTCAAGGACGCGCTGGTACTCGACCCCGACCGACGCGCGCGCGTCGAACGAGAAGCGAAGATCGTCGCGCAGTTGTCGCACCCCCACGTCTGCACCTTGTTCGACGTTGTGCAGGACAACGGGCAGACCTATCTCGTCATGGAGGCCCTCGCCGGAGAATCGCTGGCCACGCGTCTGCTGCGCTTCGGCGACAAAGGCCTGCCGATCGCCCAATGCCTCACGATCGCGGCCGAGGCGGCCGAAGGACTGGCGTTCGCGCATCAGCACGGCGTAGTCCATCAGGACGTCAAGCCGGCCAACATCATGCTCACGCCGGGCGGCGCGAAGCTGCTGGACTTTGGCGTCGCGCGTTTACGCCGCGCCAGCGGGGAAACGGGACTTACCGTAACAGCAACTTCTGACGACGATCTGGCACGCGCCGGCACGCTGCCCTATATGGCGCCCGAACAACTGGATGGGCGCACGGACGCGCGGTCCGACATCTTTGCCCTCGGGGCCGTGCTGTACGAGATGCTCACCGGCGCTCGCGCGTTCATTGGCTCGACGGCTTCGACGGTGATTGCGCAGATCGTCGAGCACGAGCCGCCGCCGATCGTCACGTCGGTCGCGCCGGCGGCGCTGGTGCGGGTGGTACGCAGGTGCCTAGCGAAGGACCCACATGCGCGCTGGCAGTCGGCCGCGGACCTAGCCGACGAACTCCGTTGGATCTCGAGCAATCTGGATGTCGTTCCATCACTGGAACCGCATCCGCGGATGTCGCCGCGCCGACGATATGCTCGAATCGGCGTCGGCCTCGCCGTCGCGGCGCTCGTCTGCATTGTCGGCTGGATTGCGCGACGATGGACGGCGTCCGGTTCGCTGGTGTCACGTGTCGCCCCACTTCACAGCGAGCTGGCGCTCCCTGCTGATTTGCGGCTTGTGTCCGACTCGACCGGCTCGCCGCCAGCTATTTCGCACGACGGGCGATTCCTTGCGTTCGTCGCGGTTCACGAGGCTGTTAACCGCCTTTACGTGCGAGATCTTCAAACAGCGGAGTTGCGCGTGCTGGCCGGTACCGAGGGCGCGCGTGCGCCGTTCTGGTCGCCCAATGGTCAGTCGCTCGCCTTTTTCGCAGACGGTCAGCTCAAGCGGGTGTCGCCATCAGGGGGAGCCGCGCACAAGATCGCGTCGGTCGGGGCGTTCCCTGGTGGAGGGGACTGGAATCGCCAGGATGTCATCCTCTTCGCGCCCGAGTACATCAACGGTGGTTTGTGGCGAGTGCCAGCGGCGGGTGGGACCCCGGAGGTCGTACTGCTTCCGAACCGAAGCACCAACGAGCAGAGCCTCTCCTGGCCGCGATTCTTGCCCGACGGTCAATCATTTCTGTACGTGCGCGACAGCGGCCGGCGTGAGCAGGACTCGCTGATGGTGAGCATGCTCGAGCGGCCCGCGCCTGTCGAACTCCGGGGGATCGCTTCGTCCGCGGTGTTCGCCGAACCGGGCATACTCTTGTATGTTCGCAATGGATGGCTCGTCGCGCAGCCGTTCGACACCACGCGTCGAACACTGCACGGCGAGCCCACGCTGCTGGCCGGCCCCGTCGAAGTCTACGAATCGCTCGGCGCGGCGTTTGACGCGCGATCGATCGACCGCGTCATCTATCGACCCTTTCCTCCTGCGCCCGCGCTGCAACTCGCGTGGCATGCTCGCAACGGTACGATATTGGAGGAGATCGGCCGTCCCGAGATCGGTCTCGCCTCCGTGAGTTTGAGTCGCGACGGGACTAAGCTCGTGGGGACTCAGCTCGTTGGAGAGACGCTCGCGGAACAGACAGACCTCTGGATCTTCGACCTGGCTCGTGGCAGCAAAACCCGCCTCACGACGACCGATTCGTGGGAATCCGGTGTGACCCTGTCGCCGGATGCACGTGAGGTCGCCTTCGGCTCGGATGAGAGCGGAACGATGAACCTTTACAGCAGCTCGATTGCGCGAGCCGGCGATCGCCGGTTGCTCGCGTCAGCATCCGGTTCACCCCTCTGGCCGACCGATTGGTCGTCCGACGGCCGCGCAATCGTGGGAACGGGACTTGGGGCGCAAACACAGCAGGACGTGTGGATGTACTCCTTCGACACACGCGCCTTGACATGGCTCCTCAGGACGCCCGCGCGCGAGGGCATTCCGAAGATCTCGCCGAACGGTCGGTGGCTCGCATATCAGTCGGACGAATCCGGGCAGTTCGAAGTCTACATAGTGACGCTTCCGCTCTCGGCGGACCGGTGGAAAATCTCGACTACTGGCGGATCGCAGCCCCAGTGGCGCGCGGACGGACGAGAGCTGTTTTTTATTGGGCCCGGCAGCAACATCTACGCTGTGGCGCTCGACGAGGACGAACATCGTCTGACGCGGCGTCCGCCGTCGCGCTTGTTCAACGTGCCTGGATGGAAAGCATCCGAAACGTTGTGGACTCGCTACGGCGTGTCGCCCGATGGTCAACGGTTCCTGATCGCGCGGGATGTGAATCCTGCCACGGTAGAGGCGTACAGCATGATTCTGGGGTGGCGTCCTCCCGTCACGCAGCCGTGATCGAGGAACGCCCGCCGCGCCCACGCCGCTACGACCCGCAGCGCCTAGCAACGACCCGATCGATCTCGCCTGACGTCGGCGGCTGCTCCCTGAGCCCGAGCGTGTGCAACAGCTCGTGAATAATGATGAGTTCGGCACGTTCGCGGCCGATCGCGCCGAAGCGATTCCCGCAGACGAACACTACGCGGCTGCCGGGGCCGGTGAACGCAGCGACCGGCGCGATCCGGCACGTTGCGTTCTCACGCCCGTCACGAAAGATCGCACGCGCAGTCGGCTCCGTGGAAGTCATTGCCAGGGTCGCCAGGACTTCGCTGAGCGGACGGCCATTGCCGTCGCTGAAGTCATCGAAGATCCTTGCGCACTCCGGGTGTCCCAATCGCCGCCGTGCTCCTCGTACAGCGCGTTCGATCGACGCGGCGAGCTCGCCGTCTTTGATCTCCCGGACATTTATCGCCGCGTTGTTTGCGGGGTGCGCCCGTTGTGCACCAACGCCGCCGCCGCCGGATATTAGAGTCAGGCAGAGAACCGCATATCGAACGAAACCGACGGCGTCGGGGCGATGAGGAAACATGGCGGCTCCCTGTGAGAGCCGCCTGGCCAGGCGGACGTGATGACTTCAGTCCTATCATCGTGCGTGTCGGCGTCGGGGTCCTGACCGATTCCGTCGCTATTTGTGAGTTGTCGCTTCCGCCCGTTTGCACAGCGCGCCGGCAGCGTCGAATCTGCGTCTCCCGGCGTGTGCGGGTTCCGAAAATTCTGACCTAATCCTTTCCGGAAATTCTGGCCGCTCTGAGCCGGTCCCTCCCAGAGGGACACTCGCTGTTTCACACAGCGAGGGAAAGGATGATCGACATGCTCAAGCGGCACGCGATTCAGGTTCTCCGAGCAGCCGGGCACGGGCAAAGCGAAATCGCCACGCTCACCGACGTCTCGGTCCGAAGCGTTCGTCGGGTCGAGGCTGAGCCCGACGTCTCTCATGTCGACGATGCCGGCGAGCGCGACCGGCGTGGGATTGGGCGGCCCGCCCTCGCCGAGCCGTTTCGGCCGCGTGTCGTGGGGTGGCTCGCGCAGGATCCCGCGCTCTTGTCCGTCGAGATCTTTCGGCGGGCCAAATTGGCCGGGTATCCCGGCGGCAAGAGCGCGCTCTATGATCTGATTCACGCGATTCGGCCCAAGGCCCCACGCCCCGTGGTCCGCTTCGAAGGCCTCCCCGGCGAGTTCACGCAACATGACTTTGGCCAGGTCGACGTGCGCTTTCTGGACGGGACGAAGAGGCGGATCCACTTCTTCGCCTCGCGGCTGAAGTACTCGCGGTGGGTGGAAGTCACCATCGTGCCGGACGAGCAGACCGAGACGCTGGTCCGCACGCTCGTGGATCACTTCACCGCCATCGGCGGGGTTCCGCTGTTGGCGGTGTTCGATCGGCCGAAGACGGTCGCCTTGAAGTGGGCCAAGGACGGACAGGTCACCGAGTGGAATGCGCTCTTCGCGGGCGTCGCGCTCGATCTCGGACTGGGGATCGAAGTCTGCTGGCCGTTCAGTCCGGAGCAAAAAGGATCGATCGAGAATCTCGTCGGCTGGGTGAAAGGGTCGTTCTTCAAACAACGCCGGTTTCTGGACGACGCGGATCTGCGGGCCCAGCTCGCCGAATGGCGGACGGAGGTGAATACGCAGCGGCCGTGTCGGGCCACGCGGGTGATTCCCGCCGTGCGACTCGAGGACGAGCGTCCGCGCCTGCGGCCGGTGAAGGTCGCGCCCGGGCAGCTCGCCCTCCGCGTGCCGATCGTGGTCGGGCCGACCGCCGCCGTCCTGCATGACACCCATCCCTACTCGATGCCGCCCGACGCGATCGGCATTCCCGGGACGTTGTTTCTCTATCGGGATCGCGTGCGCATCGTCGCCGGCCGCTTCGAGGCCGTCCATCAACGCCTCTTCGAGCCGTACGCCAAGTCGACGTTGCCGGAGCATCGCGCGCAACACGTCGCCGCCGTGTCCGGCAAGCGCGCGAAACGGTATCTGCAGCGGGAGCATCTCCTGGCGCTGGGGGCCTCGGCCCTGGACTATCTGACCGAGCTCACCCATCGCCGCCCGCGCATCTGGATTCGCGATGTCGATCGCTTGCACGCGCTGCTCGCCACCTACGGAGACGTGGCGCTGCGCGCCGCGTTCACTCGAGGACTCGCCGAGCAGGCGATCGGCGCCGAGTACATCGCGCACTACCTGGCCGCCGCGGTGCCCACACCACCGCCGATAGAGGGGGATAGTCCCGGTCGCCCTCTCGATCGATCGTCGTTCCTGGGACATCCTGGCAGGTCGACCTCCGGCGATCCGACGCCGCCGCTCCCGTTTGAGACCGACGGAGGCCGATCATGATGCTCTCTGATCCAGCGCTCGATGCGTTGCTGAAACGGCTGCATTTGGCCAATACCCGTCGCGCGTGGCGGGACCTGACGCGGCGCGCGGAGCAGGAGGACTGGACCTATCGCGACTTCCTCACCCTGCTGGTCTCGGAAGAAATCGCGCACCGGCAGCAGACCCGGTTGGACCGGCTGCTGCGGCGGGCCCGCTTTCCGTTTTTCAAGACCATCGACGATTTCAACTTCACGTATCAATCGACCGTCCGACTCTCGCTGCTCGGCTCGGCGCTCGCCTCAGAGTTTGTGACCGACGGCCGCTGTCTGATTCTGGGCGGGAAACCGGGGCGGGGGAAAACGCATCTCGCCGTGGCGATCGGGTATCGGGCGATCCAGAACGGCTTCGACGCGCGCTTCGTCACCGCCGCTGAACTGATCGATGATCTGTCCGCGGCGTTTCGTAGTGGGCGTCTCGCAGACACCTTGGCGACGTACATTCATCCTGGTGTGCTCATCGTCGACGAAGTCGGCTATCTCACGTACGGCACGGACGCCGCCAATATGCTCTTCCACGTCGTCAATGATCGCCATCGGAAGAAGCGCGCGATGATCTTCACGACGAACAAGCCCGTCACGACCTGGGGCCGCGTCCTGCACGACGAGGACCTGGCGAACGCTATCGTCGATCGGATCCTCGAGCGCGGCCGGGTGCTCACGCTCGACGGCCCATCCCTGCGGACGAAGCATCTCGGACTTGACGACCCGACCTCCAATGAGGCATTACATCAACCGGCCAGAATTTCCGGAATCGAGTCGGCAGAATTTCCGGAACCCACAGCGTGAGAAGGCCGTGTCAGCTCAGTTGACTAAGACCAAATAGCTGAGAGTTGTTTCTGACAGGTGTTGTTGAAGGTGCGTCGGTGTTTCGGCAGCTCTTCCCCAGTATTGCTAACGATCGACGCCGTAGCGTTTAGGAATAGCCGCGGCTGTCGTTCGCCGGAATGTTGTCATCGCTTGGCCGGTGTTGCGTTCAGCACCCACTCCCGACGGGATCAGGACGTGATGACGATTGACGAGGAGGCCGCGGAGGTGCCGAAGCTGCCGGCCGCACCCATTACTGCCGCCCGCCCGTCTGGGCTCGGCAGTCGCGACCGTCTACACCGGGCGTGCATCGATCGCAGGGGGCCACACCTGGGGCCACGCACGACTCGGGGCACCTGGCCCCGGCCGTCATTTGACAAGGCCCGGTGCCCGCACCGTCCCTGCTCAGCGGCGCGGATGTCGCGTCGCGTCATCTGGTAGCCAGCGTTGATGTTCGCTCGACCAGGAGCACAATGTGCGGCGTCCTCAGGCGGCGCGTTGTGCCGCCGCGCGGGTGGCCACGACCATTCCGGAGCGGGCAGGAGCGACCCCCTCGTCAGGCCCGCGTGGCGGCCCTGCCTCTGACCCCGGAGGGGGTCGCTCCTGCCCGCACTGACAGACCGCCGGCCGCACCGGCGATGACGGGGGACCGCGATTCCGTTGTTGTTTCGACGCGCTTTCCGCGTCGAAACCTCACGTCCATCGCTTGGACGAGGAGGAGCTTCATGCCAGCCATCAAACAGCGCACGACGCAGAAGCACGTCGCGCGACACATCACGCGCCCGTTAGAACGAACAGCGAGACGCTGTTCTCCTACGCAGTGCTCATCGGCGAGTCGACGGAGTACGTGCTGAGCCAACTCGTGGAAACCGGACTCGCCAAGGACCGCCATTTCCACGCGTGCCGCGCGAACCATGCCGGCACGCATGTGCCGGCGCTCTGCGTCGTCGCAAGAGCCGTGCACGTCCGTTCTCAAGGCCCTATGCCTGAACGCGCCCAGGCATCGGCCGTCGCTGCCGGCACAGGACGTTAGAAGCAGGGGCGCATCCTGGTCCGCCACGCGTTGGCGTTTCGCGTCCCGATCAACCTCTTGTGGCGGCCGTCATCGGCCTCGTCGGTCTGCCAATCTGGCCGCTGCCGATGGACAACGTCTTTCTGGTGGTGGTCGACGCGCGAAAACTGGCCGATCGCCGCCACACGCATCATTTCTTGTACGGCCCAGGAACGGGGCCGTTCTTGATGTGTCAGAGTCTGAAAAGAGCCTGCGATGTTTCGGAGGCATCGCGACGTCGGAGCGCGAGGAGACAACCGCCGGCCGCGGATGGGAATTCTCGAGCCGGGAACAAGAACTCTCGCGCGCATTCTCCAGAATAAGGTCAGCACCCTGACGTGGGCCATTCGTCGAGCGCCGTGCCGACCATCATTCTGTCGACGCGGCCGGTCGATTGCGCCGCGCCAATGGCAACATATCGACGGCGATTCGCGGTTTCCCGGCCGTCGTGACTGTCAAGACACGACCGTTACGCGACGTCGGACAATACTCGCGGATTTTTTGAGGCGATTGACAGGAGCGTGCGAGCGGCACCCGAGGGCGCTCGTCGGCCTTGCTCCCATTCCTGAAGCGTTCGAACCGACACGCCCAGCAATTCCGCGAATCTGGACTGCGAGAGACCACTCTTCTCTCGAATGCTCGCGACAGACGGAACGCTCAAGATCCGCCCGTGCTCCCCTCGCTTGAGCTGACGAACACCCTCCAGAATCTCCTGGCCTAGGTTCCGCTTACTGCGAGCCATCGATCTCCTCCCTGATCTTCTGTAACACTTTCGCGGAGATGTTCTCGGCGACGTTCTTCGCATACATCGTGAGCATCCAGATCTGGCCTTGGCGCGACCGCAAGTAATAGATCACTCGAAGGCCACCGCGCTTCCCTCTGCCGGAACCCTTCCATCGGAGTTTGCGGACACCGCCAGATCCAGGAATGACGTTCCCGGCCTCTGGCTGTTGAATCAAGGCATCCTGCAGTTCCCCGTAGTCATCGTCGCTCAGGTATTCCTGCACCAACTTGGTGAAGAGCTTGGTTTCGACAAAAGTGTGCATGGCTATCATACGTCAGCGACGTATGTCCGTCAATGCCGTATGCGGTCAGCGTCGAAAATGGGCGATCTTAGAGCGCGAACCCTTCCGGCCGGCGACGATGTCTCCGAGCACGGCGTCCCACGCTGCGAGAGCCTGCCGCGTTTCAACCAAGTACGTGTGCTTGATGTGGTGTCGCGATGTCACGGTGTATCGAGCGTGATTCAATGTTCGACCAATTACGTCTTCGCTGAAACCTAACCCAGCGAGGCGAGTGCTCACCGTCCGCCGAAGATCCTTCCATTCGTAAGCGCCTTTATGGACATTCGACAGCTCGCGCAGATCGTCGGTCCATGGAGTCAACCCAGGGAAGACGCGTGCCTGGTCGTCCGCTACTTCAGCTCGGACGCGCTTCAGCAAGGCCATCGCGGTCGGCGGAAGCGGCACCACATGCGGCCGGCCGTTCTTGGTTCTAGCGGCTGGAAGTTCCCAGGCCTTGTCGATGAAATTGACTTCGCTCCAGTTCATGCCGATCACTTCGGATCCGCGTTGGCCAAGCAGTAACCGTAGACGCAACGCATCGGATGCGCGTCCGGGACTTGAATCGAGACCCGACCACAGTTCGCGCAATTCGGCATCCGTCAACACGCGATCCGACGGACGCTCTTGAAACCGTTTGATCATGCGGGCGGCGGGGTGCGCATCAACCAACGACCGATCGAGAGCGACGGTGAACAGTCTTGAGATAACGGCTTGGACGCGATTAACGCCGACCTTCATTCCGTTGGCGACAAGGCCATCGAGCAGTTCATGCACGTGGGCCCGAGTGATGTCGCGGAGCGGCATGCTACCCCACCGAGGGATCAGATACTTGTTCGTCTTCCCAACGTCGTCTCGCCAGGACTTCTTCCGGCCCTTGGCAAGAGTCTCGTAGAGTTTGGCGAGGTCGGCGAATGTGAAGGCCGGCGCCGTTAGGGACACCTCGACAGTAGTCGCTTCGCGCGCAATCCGCTCTTCCTCTACCGGGTCGCGCCGCTCGACGTCGAGCAAATGCCGCTTGTCGAGCGCCAATGTTCTGGCGCTCGCCAAGGTGACGGCTGGATATGTGCCGAGCGTCAGCCACTTCGGCTTGCCGCCAGCGCGATAGACGAATGACCATGTCTTGGCGCCAGCAGGTGTGACTCGAAGCGCCAAACCGCGCGTCTTCGTGTCGAAATAGACGACGCGCGATGTCGAGCGAGCGCTCGCGACGAACCGATCCGTGAAGTTCACCGTCGGCATAAGGCCAACGTTAGCCCAGTGTTAGCCCGCAGTCAAATTGCCGTCAGGACCGGATCGAGGGAATATGCGATTTAGGCCCTATTTTATTGGTGCCGGGGGCGGGCCTCGAACCCACACGCCCCTTGCGGGACCCAGGATTTTAAGTCCTGTGCGTCTGCCAGTTCCGCCACCCCGGCACGGTGAAGGACTGCTATCGTATCAACGATCGAGCGCTGCTTCTGGCGCGGGGCGATCGTCGGTGCGATCGGTTCTCGTCTCCCTCGACCTTGGACCCGATGCTCGCTCACCATCAGTCGCTCCGCGAAGTCGGCCAACGATTGTGTTTTGGACGCGGCCACCCCGTTTTGAATCCGAACCGTCCGTCGAACGTGTAGTCTCACTGCCAGGCGCGAGCTGGGCGGCGATCGTTTCGATCAGACGGCGACGGTTCCAATCCACTGGCCATCGCGGACTTCGACATCGGCGTCGATCTGCGCTGCCCAATGGTCAGCGGCCAACAGCCCGGACCGTCCGATAACTCACCCGCTCAAGAATCGATCTCCTTCCCTCGCTCAGAGCTCGTCCATATTCACTGCGCGCGGATGAGCTCGGCGGCACGCGCGTTTGTTTCAGAGATTCATCAAGCGGCTGCGATCGTCATGATGAGCGGAGCTGATCAGTCCGGGAAATCTGTCGCGGTGAAAACTTCAGTCTGAGCCCAGCGCGATTTCCGGACGATCACTCGCGCATTGCTCGACAAACTAAACCCACGAGCTGGTCTGTCGGTTGCACCGGGCTCAGCACTGCCCCAACATCCGCGTTGCGTCGAGCCGGAGGTGTGTGGGTGTGTGCGGAGCCAGCATGCTGATAGCTGATCTATATCGCGGATTGCGGAACTCGCGGCGATGGACCCCTGTACTTCTGACCCTCGCGCTCGCGCTGGTCGGGCCGCTCGCGCGATCGCCTCGGGCTCAAACCGCGGTCACAGGAATATGGACGACTCTGCCATACGTGATGCCGATCAACCCCGTTCATGTCGCCCTGATGCACGACGGCAACGTGCTCGTGGTCGCGGGTTCGGGCAACGTGGCGGCCGAGACCAACTATCGCGCTGCCGTCTGGGATCCTATCCAGGGCACCATCGCGGTTCAGCCGCTCGCCTGGGACATGTTCTGCAACGGCATGGTCACGCTGCCGGACGGACGCGTCTTCGTCAACGGCGGCAATCTCCAATACGACCCGTTCCACGGCCAGCCCCGCAACGCCGCATTCGACCCGAGCCTCGGACAGTTCACGGATCTCGAAAACATGGCGCACGGCCGGTGGTATCCAACGACGACGGTCCTCGGCGACGGCCGCGTCATGACGTTTTCCGGACTGAATGAATCGGGAGGAACCAATACGACGGTTGAGATTTACACGCCCGGATCGGGCTGGAGCCCGGAGTACCCGGCCGGCTGGACTCCGCCGCTTTACCCGCGCATGCACCTGCTGCCGAACGGGAAGGTGTTCTACTCGGGCTCCGGCCGCGGCTCGCGCCTGTTCGATCCGACGGTGAAGACGTGGTCGGCCGTCGTTGCGACCACGAAATACTCGGGCACGCGCAAGTACGGCTCTTCAGTGCTGCTCCCGCTCGGTCCGGACGACGGCTATCGCGCGCGCGTCATGATTTTTGGCGGCGGCAATCCCGCCACCACCAGCACCGAGATCATCGAACCGCTCGCGGCCACGCCCGCCTGGAGCTACGGCCCGCCAATGACACAGGCGCGCATCGAGATGAACGCCACCATCCTCCCCAACGGTAAGGTGCTCGCTCTCGGCGGATCGCTCAACGACGAAGACGCCGCCACGGCCAGCCTGAACGCCGACCTCTACGATCCGGCCACCAACACATTCTCGTCGGCCGGCGCCAACGTGTATCCGCGCCTCTATCATTCCAACTCGCTCCTGCTGCCAGACGCCAGAGTCGCGCTACTTGGCGGCAATCCCGTTCGCGGCAAATACGAAGGCCAGGTCGAAGTCTATTCGCCCGCCTATCTCTTCAACGCCGACGGATCGCTGGCCGCCAGGCCGACGATTTCCGGGCTGTCGACGAGCGCCATCGATCTCGGTGCCACCTTCCAGGTTTTCACGCCGGACGCCAGCAGCGTCGCCGCCGTGGTCCTGGTCAGACCCGGCGTACCGACCCACGCGTTCGACATGGACCAGCGCCTGGTCCGCATGACCTTCACGGCCGGCGCCGGCACGCTCAACGTGATCGCGCCGCCCAACGGCAACATCGCGCCACCCGGGTTCTACATGTTGTTCGCGCTGAACCACGCCGGCGTGCCGTCGGTCGCCAGCTTTGTCCGGCTCGGCAGCACTCCCGTGAATCAGGCGCCCTCCGCCAGCATCACGTCGCCGCCCGGCGACGTCACGGTCGGGGCGGGACAGTCGGCGCTGTTCTCCGGTGCCGGCAGCGATCCCGATGGAACGATCGCGGCATACAACTGGACCTTCCCCGGTGGAAATCCGTCAACCAGCACTCTCGCGGACGCCGGCCAGGTCAGCTACGCGACGGCCGGCACCTATGTCGCGTCGCTGACCGTCACCGACAACGGCGGACTCTCCAGCGCGGCAGTCACCCGGACGATCACGGTTCCTAATTTCTCCATCTCCGTGTCGCCCTCCCCGCAGACCGTCTTGACGGGCGGCTCCACGATCTACACGACCGCGATCGCCGGCGGCAGCGGGTTCGGCGACACGGTCGGACTCGCGGTCACCGGCCTGCCGGCTGGCGCATCAGCGTCGTTCACGCCCGCGTCGATCACGGGCTCCGGCTCGTCCACATTGAAGGTGGCGACGACCGCGACAACGCCGGCCGGTTCCTATCAGCTCAGGATCACCGGGACTGCAGGATCCATCGTCCACAGCGCGAACGTCACGCTGGTCGTGCAAGCCGATTTCGCCATCGCTGCAGCGCCCTCGTCGATCACGATCTCCCGCGGCGGCACCGCCACCTATGTGACCACGGTCACCGGTGGCGCGGGCTTCTCCGGAACGACGACGCTATCGGTGACTGGCCTGCCAAAGACCGCGACGGCAACCTTCGCCCCATCATCAATCCTGCATTCGGGGTCGTCGAAGCTCTCGGTCAAGACCAAGCGGACGGTGCCGCGCGGAACATTTTCGCTGAAGATCACTGGGCTCAGCGGCACCATCACGCACTCGACCACGGTCAAGCTGGTGGTGCGGTAGTGGCAATCTCGAGACGGCGTCTCCTCTCCCGCGCTGGGGCGGCGGTGGCGGTCGCCGCCGCCGGCCCGTTCCGGCGCGACGCAGTTGCGGCCATCATCCAGCGCGGCCCCGCGTCCGTCCGACTGTCGCACAACGAAAGCGCCTATGGCGCGTCGCCAGCCGCCCTCGCTGTCATCCGCCAGGTCGACACCGGGACGGTGTCCTTGTATCCCGACGTCGAATACGAGGCGCTGCGGCAGAAGCTCGCGGCCAGACACGGCGTGGCGACAGACCGGATTGCGCTTGGCTCCGGCTCCGCCGATCTGCTGCGGATGCTGGCCGGCGCCTATCTCGATCGGGACAAAGGCCTCGTCCTCGCGCAGCCGACGTGCGAGGTGATTTCGCGCTGGGCTGATCGGGCAGGCGCGCGAATTGCCCGCGTGCCGCTCGAGGCGAACTGGTCGCACGACGTGGCGGCGATGCGTCGAGCGTGCAACGACACCACCGGGCTGGTCTACCTATGCAATCCGAACAATCCGACCGGCTCGCTGACCAGCCGCGCCGATATCGAAGCACTGCTCGCCACGCTGCCAGCGACGACGTTTCTGATAGTCGACGAGGCGTATCACGACTACGTCATGGCGGGTGCCGATCACGCGTCCTTTCTCGACCGCCCATCCGCCGACGAGCGGATCATCGTCGTGCGCAGCTTTTCGAAAGCCTACGGTCTGGCTGGCCTGCGATTGGGATACCTGGTCGCAAGCCCGCGTGTGGTCGACACCGTGGTCGAGGCGGCCGGGTGGCCGACCGTGAGCAGCACGGCGGCGCTTGCGGCGGCGGCAGCACTCGACGACCGGAGCCACTTGAGGACCGTGGTGAACCGGGTCGCCGACGATCGACAGGAGTTCTACAACCAGGCCAATGCGCGGATGCTTCGGGTAATCGACTCGCACGCGAATTTTGTCATGCTGGACACGACCCGCCGCGCCATCGACATCGTCCATCACTTCTCCAGAAACGGTATCGCGCTCGCGCCGCCGTTCGAGCCGCTCCGCCAGTACGTGCGGGTGTCGCTCGGGACCGCGTCCGATTTGCAGGCCTTCTGGCGCGTGTGGGATCTGATGGCGATGACGCACACGCTGTAGCCGGCCAGCGGTGCCGTGGCGTGCCGCCCGCCTGAAGATGTCGCGTGTCAGCTGAGTCGGCCATGAAGAGCTCGGCCTCTTATTTGCAGCGTCTGGCTTCGGACGCCGGACCATCGCCGGCCTGCTGACCGCGGCTGCGAAGGTAGCGTGATTGATGGTGCAATTGATTACCGTCGTTTCCTTCCTTGCGCTCGCGGGACTGCTGACGTGGCGAGGCTCGGAACGGTTCATTGCGTGGTGGGATCGTATTCATCTCTCGTCGCGGCCGGATTCGGTCATCGATCTGGAGCCGCTCCGTCGTCCCGTCTACAAGGCGTCGGCGCACGACTTCCTGCGCGGCGCCGCCGACCTGACCTTCGGCGCCCTCATCCTCGGCCTCGGCTTCTTCATGCTGATGTGGATGATCGCGACCGGCTAGTGGACGGTTGTCGACACCGGCGCAATCGGCGGCGCCATCACGCGCGTGATCATCGCTTCGAGCTGCGCCTGGTCGATGAGGAACGGCCCGGCGATCGCCGCGCCGAGGGTGATTTCAATCGCGATGACGACGCCGCCTTCGTCGTAGGCATTGACGATCCAGCTGATGCCGCGCAGCGCGATCGTCCGCGGTTCCCCTCCCGGCTGCTTCAGCTGGGCCATCACCCGCAGCATCCCCTCCAGCACGAACCGGACGTCGTCGTCGGTCCACGCCGAGGGCTCACGCGACAGCCCTTCGATCGTCGTCGTGGTGGCGTGCTCGGTGCCTCGGAGCCAGACGTCGACGGACACGATCATGCGGTGATCCCCAATTCGTGCTCGAGTGCCACGACGGTCGTGACCGGCTGACGGCAGCTGAAATCGCGGCAGACATAGGCCGCGGTGATGCCGGCGACCGGCTGCATGCCCCCGACAAACGGCAGACTGCCTTCCAGAGCCCGGCGCGTCTCGCCTGAGATGCGCAGTTGAATCGCGAACGGGAGGTAATGCGTCGCCAGCGCCCGGTCGAGCGCGTCGCCGCCTTCGCCTTCGGCAATCACGATCTGCTGAACGCCGGCCAGGTAGGTCGACAGCGCCGCAGCCATCATCGGCACACCGCGCCCCATCTGCTCGAGCCTAGTCGCGAACAGCCGCAGCGTTCGCTCAACGCGATCGGTCCACTGCGCGTCGGCGATCAGATGCGAGAGCGCCAGCAGGTTCAACACCGACACGGAGCTCGCGGTCGGCTCGGCGCCGTCGTAGTCCTCTTTCATCCGGAGCAATACGCTCGGATCGTTGCCGGTGGTACTGAACCAGCCGCCCGCCCGATCGTCCCAGAACAGGTCGTCCTGGCGCCGCTGCAACGCGACCGCCCATTCGAGCCACATCGGCTGGGGATCCGATTGACACAGCTCGAGCAGGCCGTAAATCATGTACGCGTAATCCTCGGCGTAGCCGTCGATTTCGGCCACGCCCTCGCGATAGCGACGCAGCAGCACCCCGGAGCCGGCGTTCCACATTTGCTCGCGGACGAAGGCGGCGGCGCGCCGGGCGGCGTCGAGATACGGCACTGCGGCCGTCCGTCCGTCGGCGCCCAGCGCGCGTAAGGCGCGCGCCATCCGGGCGAACGCGGCGATCATCAACCCGTTCCAGGCCGCCAGCACCTTGTCGTCACGTTGCGGCCGCGGCCGGTCCAGCCGCTCCTTGAACAGCTTGAGTCGCATGCGATGCAGGGTGTCCACGACCTCGTCGGGTGCACGGCCGGTCTCCCTGGCGATGTCGTCGATCGACCGCGCCACGTAGAGCAGATTCTTGCCGGTGAACTCCTGCTGCGGATCCTGGGGAGCGTTGCCTTCCGGTTCGATGCCGAATCGCAGCTGCACGATGCGCGCGTCGTCACCGAGCAGCAAGTCCAGTTCGGCGGCTGTCCACAGGTAGAACGCACCTTCCTTCTTGTGCGGGGGCCTTCCGGAACCCACCGGCGTGTCTCCATCCGCCACATCCTCCGGCGGCACGCTGTCGGCATCTTCCGCCGAATAGAAGCCGCCGGCTTCATCCGTCATCTCGCGCATCACGTATAACAGCGTGTCCTCGGCCACCTCCGCATAAAACGGATCACCAGACACCTGCGCCGCCTCGACGAAGGCGATCACCAGTTGCGCCTGGTCGTACAGCATCTTCTCGAAATGCGGCACCCGCCAGCCGGCGTCGACCGAGTAACGATGGAAGCCGCCGCCGACGTGATCCCGCATGCCGCCGAGCGCCATCGCGCGCAGGGTGCGCAGCACCATCTCCGCCGACTGCGGCGCGTCGACCCGGGCGTGCTCGCGCAGCAGGAACAGCAGCTCGGAAGGACGCGGAAATTTCGGCGCCTCACCGAAGCCGCCATGGCGCGGATCGAAGGCGTCGCGAAACTGCTGGACGGTTCGGTCCAGCGCGGCGGCGACCGGCACGGCCGCCGCCGGGGCCGGCTGATCCATCGCACGCAGCCGCAGCGTCAGTGCCTCGGCCGACTCGACCACCTTGTCGCGTTCGGCTCGCCAGACGCGCGCAATCTCCTGAAGGATGTCGACGAACCCAGGCCGTCCCCACTTCGACGCGGGCGGGAAATAGGTGCCGCCGTAGAACGGCTTCAGATCTGGCGTGAGCCACACGCTCATCGGCCAGCCGCCAGATCCGCTGGTGGCCTGGACGAACGTCATGTAGACGCGATCGACGTCCGGCCGCTCCTCGCGATCGACCTTGATCGCGACGAACTGCTGGTTGAGCACGGTCGCGATCGCATCACTCTCGAACGACTCGTGCTCCATGACATGGCACCAGTGGCAAGTCGAGTAACCGATCGACAGGAAGATCGGTTTGTCCTCGCTGCGCGCCCTGGCGAAGGCATCGTCGCCCCACGGATACCAGTCGACCGGATTGTGCGCGTGCTGCAGGAGATACGGACTGCGCTCGCGCGCCAGGCGGTTCATCTGGTCATTATGACATTAGGGTAGAATCGCCACATGAGTGACGGAGCGCTCCTCGCCGGCAAACGTGTCGCGATGCTCGTCGAAGATGAATTCGAAGATCGCGAGCTCACCGGTCCGCTCGAGGCGTTGCGCGCGTCAGGCGCAACCGTCACCCTGGTCGGCCCCACCGCGGGCACGCAGTTTCACGGCAAGCGCGGCGAGGCGCTCGTCTCCTCCGATCTCGCCGCCGGATCGGCGCGCATGACTGAATTCGACGCGCTGGTGATTCCGGGCGGGCACGCGCCCGACAAGATGCGGATGCGGCACGCGATGGTCGATCTCGCCCGCGATGCGATGGACGCCAACAAGCCGGTGGCCGCCATCTGCCACGGCCCGTCGCTCCTCATCTCGTCCAACTCTGTCCGCGGCCGTACTCTCACCTGCTGGCCCTCGATCGCAATCGACGTCAAGAATGCCGGCGGGCGCTACGTCGACAAGCCGGTGGTCGAAGACGGCAACCTCATCACGTCGCGCCGGCCGGACGATGTGCCGGTGTTCATCGATGCGATCATCCGCGCGCTGTCGAAAGTACCCGTCTAACCACTTATTTTCGGGGCATCGTTGCGGCGGGCGGCAGCCGGCGCAGCCGGTTTCGAATCGACTGAAACGCCTGGCTGTCGTGAACGCCCGAGCGCCTGGCCGGGACCAGTCGTGTGAGCCGCGCCAGACGATCCCTTGGAGCCGGGTGATTCGAGAAGAACACTTCCACCGAGCTCGGGTCGCGTTTTTCCTGTTCGCGGATCGATGTCATCAGCTCGATCATGCCGTGCGCATCCCAGCCGGCGCGCCGCATGATCCCCACGCCGACCCGATCCGCCTCCTGTTCGTCGTCGCGGCTGAACTGGAGAAACGTGCCGCTCGCGACGTAGCGCGCCGCGATGTTGGCGGCGGTGGCTCCGCCGGCGTTGCCGAGCAGGGCGCCGAACAGGCTCAGGCCCAGGTCGGTGACCATGACGTTCGACAGCTGCTGCGCCGCATGGCGCTGCGAGATGTGTGCGATCTCGTGCGCCAGCACCGCGGCCAGCTGCGCCTCGGTCGCCGCCGACTGAATCGCGCCGCGATTGACCCACACCGGGCCGCCTGGCAGCGCGAAGGCGTTGATCTCGCGGTAGTTTGCCACCGAGAACAGGTACGGATAGCGGTCGCCGGCGGCGTGCGCCACGAGTTCGCGACCGATTCGCGCCACATAGGCGCGCACCACCGGGTCGGAGACGGTAGGCGTCTCGCGCTTGACCTTCGCTTGAGCCTGCCGGCCGATCGCGATCTCGTCGGTCACAGAGATCAGCTGGATCGCCGCCACCGTCACGGAACACAGCACGACGCCGAGTACGGCAGTCGTCAGCCCGACGCAATACGCGCGACCCATCGGTATCATCCGAGCTGGTCTACCCGCCAATGCGATGTCATCTCGGCACTTAGGTCCGTGGCGTCACCGCGGCGGGTAGTTCATCGGGCCGGCCCCGGCGAAGGCGGGCGTAGGCGGCGGTGAACTCGACGCCATAGAGCAGAATCACGGCCTGGGTGTAGACCCAGACCAGAAAGACGACGACGGCAGCGATCGATCCGTTGACGCGGGTGAACCGCGTCATGTCGCTCATGTACCAGGAGAATCCCTCGAGGGCGCCTTTCCACAGCATGCCGGTGATGAAGGCGCCGATCCAGACGTCGCGAAACCGGACCTTGGCGTTGGGCACGAAATAGAACACCAGTCCAACGACAGCGATGAACAGCAGCGTGGTGGCGTGGCGGACGGTGAACCCGCGCAGGATCCCGAGCCAGGGAAAGACCTGGAGGACTTCGGCGAACCAGCTGGCGTCAACCACCTGCGCGGCGCTGATGAGGAGCAGCGCGATGACGAGGATCAGCCCGGCCACCAGCAGCATGACGAACGACACGAGCTTGTGCTTCCAGAAGCTGCGCTGCTTCTCGACCCCCCACGCGTAGTTGACCGCCGTGGAGATCGCACCGAAGACGCCGAGCGCGCCCCAGATCAGCGCAATCGTGCCGCCGACGCCAATCGACACCGATTCGGTGCGAAAGGCATCGAGCTGCCTGGTGATGAATTCGAACCGGGCGGGAAAATAGCGCAACACGAACGTCAACACCTCGTTCCGGTTGTCGACGTCGGCCGTGGATCGAGCGAGCAGCGCAAAAGCGAGCAGAAAAAACGGAAACAGCGACAGCAACGCGTAATATGCGATCGATGCCGCATACGTCAGGTTGTCGCGATGATAGAAACCCTCGAGTCCGCGCCAGAACGACAGGCCGGTCAGCCTGACCAGATCGCGCGCGCGGCGCACCACGGCGCCAAACTCACTCACGCGACCAGTTTATGTCAGGCGTGCCGGCCGGACTCGATCCAGGCGTCGCGGGCCTGCGTGAACAAAAACACCGGCACGGTGCCGCCCAACCAGTAGCGCACAGCCATCGAGGCCAGGCGGCGAAGCGGCGGCCGGCTCAGGACGACGTAGGCGGCGGCGACACCTGCCGAAATCATGACCAGGTTCGCCGCAGTGCGCGCGTTGGCGTCGGTCATCAACTCCGCCGCGATCCGCCGGTTGACGACGAATCCGGGTACGAGCCGGCCGCCGGTCCGTTGTTCGACTGTCCCCGGGTCTGTTCCGAGCTGCCGCCGCGGACATCGTCCGCGCCGCTGCCGTAGGCCGAACCCGCGTTATAGCTCGAGCCCGACGAACCTCGTACGCTCGAGCCGGAGGTCGACGGCATGTTCGCGGCGGCCGTGTCCTTGATCGTGTTCGCCGCATCGCGGGCGTACGACTGCGCCTCCTCGGCACCCTTGGCCACGGCGTCTTTGGCCTTGCCGTACATCTCACGGCCGCGATCCGCCCAGTCGCCGGCGTTCTCGCCGACCTTGCGCACGCCTTCCGAGGCCTGGTTGGCCAGGCTGCCCGCCTGCTCCGAGAGCTGGTTGCGCAGCTCAGAGCCGGCCTTCGGTGCGAAGAGCATCCCGAGGCCAGCGCCCAGCACCGTGCCTGTCAGCAGGCCCATCACGAAACTGCCGCCGCCGTTGTTTTCATTGTCGAAACGATCGTAGCCGTCTGCCATGTCCAGCCTCCCTCGAGTTCTTGGTCGTTGCTTCTGGCTTCCAGGTTCCAGGTTTTATTCCACGGTCTAAGTCCGCGCTTCCGATCGCAGCATCTCCTCGACCGCCATGCGCGCGCCGCGCACGAATGCGACGACTGCCCCGGTCTTGGCCCGCACGTTGGTCCGCACCCGACCGGCTGTGTCGTCGATGCGATCGATGGTCGTGTGAATCGCCTGGTCGACGCGCTCGGTCTCTTCCTTCACCTTCGCCGTGACATCCTTCACGTCGTCGAGAATAGCGTTGACGCGCGCCATGGCGGGTGTGACCTGGCGCGCCTCGAGGCCCTGCGCCAGGACCATCCCGGTATCGACGAGCGCAGCGACCTTGCGATAGACCATGTAGCCGGCGATGCCGACGCCGATGATGAGCAGCGCCTCGAACACGCTGACCGCGGCCATGATGCCGAGCAGCAGGTTGGTCGTAGCCAATTCACCTGACATATGTGTGCCTCAGAACGGAGACGTCTGACGGCCGGGGAACCTTGGCGCTGGTCCGCTCTCGCCGAGCGCGTCATTCAACAGCTTCCAGCCCTCGCTCGCAACGCCACTGGCCTTCTGGACGGTGCTGCGGAAACTCATCAGCTCGCGTGAGAAATCCTCGAGCGCCGGCTCAATCTGTCGCCGGATGCTACGCCCACGATCGGTAAAAAACAGGTAACCCGCGATCCCGCCAATCACCGCGCCGACCAATGTGGCCGCCAATTCGCGCGAATTGTCCATCTGCCCTCCTGCCTCTGCAGATGAACTACAAGTTATGTGCCACGGTGAGAACGACGTTGCCCGTACCCGCGTGCGAGCGTGCACGAGCTGGCCGAAGGAGGCTACGTCGCGGCGGGCGTGGAGCTCGAAGGCGAGGAGGCGGCGGAATTCCGCGCGGCCTTTCCGGCGTCGCGGATCTCATGCTTCTTCATCTTGCTGTAAAGCGTCGGGCGATAGAGGCCCAGAATCTGCGCGGCCTCCTGCTTGTTCCAGTTGGTCCGCTGCAGCGTCTGCACGATCGCCATCTTCTCGATCTCGGCCAGCGTGCGATGCGGCGGGATGACGAAATCGGCCGCCGTGGTCGACTCTTCGCGAATCGTTTCCGGCAGGTCGGTGACGGCGATCTCGCCGCCCTTGCCGACCAGCACTGCGCGCTCGATGGCGTTTTCGAGCTCGCGCACGTTGCCAGGCCAGCGATTGCGAATGAGCAGGTGATAGACCGACGGCGCCAACGTCTTGACGTTCTTCTGATAGCGCTGCCGGAACTTGTCGAGGAAGTAGTCGCACAGCAGCGGGATGTCCTCGGTGCGTTCGCGCAGCGGCGGCACCCGCAGGGTGATGGTGTTGATGCGGAAATAGAGATCCTCGCGCAGCCGCCCGTCGCGCAGCGCGGCGTCGAGATCGATGTTGGTGGCACAGATGAGCCGGAAGTCGACGTGAACGATCCGGTCGCTGCCGATCGGACGATACTCGCGCTCCTGGAGGACACGGAGCAGCTTGGTCTGCAGGTAGGCGGGCATCTCGCCGATTTCGTCGAGCAGGAGCGAGCCGCCCTCGGCCATCTCGAACAGCCCTTCCTTGTCCATGGTGGCGCCGGTAAACGCGCCCTTCTTGTAGCCGAACAACTCCGACTCGATCAGATCCTTGGGGATCGCGGCGCAGTTGATCTTGATGAACGGGCCCTTGCTGCGTTTGCTGTTGTAGTGGATGGCGTTGGCGATCAGCTCCTTGCCGGTGCCGTTCTCGCCCTGGATGAGAATATTGGCCTCGCTCGCCGCGACGCTCTCGACCAGATCGAACAATTCCTGCATCTTCTTGCTCTTGCCGATCACGTTCTGGAATTTGTAGCGATCCTGCAGCTTGGCTTTGAGCAGTTCGTTCTCGTCCATCAGCGTCTTCTGCTTGATGGCTTTCTCCAGCTTGTCGAGCAGCCGTTCGGCGTCGATCGGCTTCTCCAGAAAATCGAAGGCGCCGGCTTTCACCGCCTCGACCGAGCGGGGGATGTTGCCCTGCCCGGTCACGACGATGACCTCGGAGTCGGGATCGTAAAGCTTGAATTTACGCACGAGCTCGATGCCGTCCACGTCGGGCAGCATCATGTCGGTGACCACGGCATCCGGCCGCCAGGTCTTGAAGAGCTCCTCTCCTCTCGTACCTATCAGAGCGGTTCGCACATCGTATCCGGCATGTTCGAGGAGGATCTTCAACCACTCAGTCATCGCCGGCTCATCGTCTATGGCGAGTACACGCTTCTTACGCTTTACGCTCATGAAGGACAGAATGTAGCGAAAAGACGCACTGGGTCAATACACAACTTGTCTTCGCGATTGCAATTGCTACATTCATGAGCGGGCCGGCAAGCGCTGGCCCAGCCCCTTAAACCTCGTGTGTCGGCGAGCTTACACAGGAACGCGCGACCGTCGGCGATTCCGCGATCGCGTGACATAATTTCCGCCATGGCCGATTCCGACGCCCCCAACCGGGCGGCGCGTCCGATTACCCCGATCAAATCTGCGCTCACGACGCCACCCGCCGGCGAGGTCAAGACGCTGTGCGAACGCTGCGGTGCAGAGACCTACCGCATGCATGCGGTTTGGCGTTGTCCGAGGTGCGGATTCAAGTCCGATTGCTGCGGATGGTAGCGCTCGACACCCACATCGACGTCAGCGACCCGACATTTCACGCCAACCGCGAGCGGATGCAGCAACTCATCTCCGAGTTGCGCGACCGGCTGGGCCAGGCGCGCGAAGGCGGCGGGCCGAAGTACGTGGAACGCCACCGCGCCCAGGGCAAGCTGCCGGTGCGCGAACGCCTCGAGCGGCTGCTGGATCCCGGCTCGCCGTTTCTCGAACTGTCGGCGCTCGCCGCCACCGGCATGTACGACAACGACGCCCCCGGCGCCGGCATCGTGACCGGCATCGGCCGGGTGTCGGGTCGTGAAGTAATGATCGTCGCCAACGACGCCACCGTGAAGGGCGGGACCTACTTCCCGATGACGGTCAAGAAGCACCTGCGGGCTCAGGAGATTGCGCGGCAAAACCGCCTGCCGTGCGTCTATCTGGTCGATTCGGGCGGCGCCTACCTGCCACTGCAGGCCGAGGTCTTCCCGGATCGCGAACATTTCGGCCGTATCTTCTTCAACCAGGCGCGCATGTCTGCCGAAGGGATTCCGCAAATTGCTTCGGTCATGGGTTCCTGCACCGCCGGCGGTGCGTACGTGCCGGCGATGTCGGACGAGACCATCATCGTCAAAGGCACCGGGACGATTTTCCTGGGCGGCCCGCCGCTGGTGAAGGCGGCGACGGGCGAAGAGGTCAGCGCCGAGGATCTGGGGGGCGCGGACGTCCACACCCGGCTCTCAGGTGTGGCCGACTACTTCGCCGACGACGATCAGCAGGCGCTCGAACTCTGCCGCACCGCCGTTGCCACCCTGCACACGACCAAGACGTTGCCCGGCGACATGGCCGTCCCGGAGGAACCGCTCTACGACCCGGCGGAGATCGACGGGATCGTCAACGCCGATCCGCGCAAGCCATACGACGTCCGCGAAATCGTCGCGCGGCTGGTGGACGGCTCGCGCTTCGACGAGTTCAAGGAGCGCTACGGCACGACGCTGGTGACCGGCTTCGCGCGGCTGCACGGCTTCCTCGTCGGCATCGTCGCCAACAACGGCGTCCTGTTCTCGGAATCGGCGCTGAAGGCGACGCATTTCATCGAGCTTTGCAACCTTCGCGGCGTTCCGCTGGTGTTCCTCCAGAACATCACCGGCTTCATCGTCGGCAGCAAGTACGAGCGGGCGGGAATCGCCAAGGACGGCGCCAAGCTGGTCCACGCCGTGGCGAACTCGGTGGTGCCGAAGTTCACGGTGATCGTCGGCGGCTCGTTTGGCGCCGGCAACTACGGCATGTGCGGGCGGGCATACGAGCCGCGGCTGTTGTGGATGTGGCCGAACGCACGCATCTCGGTGATGGGCGCGGCGCAGGCAGCGTCGGTCCTGACCACGGTGAAGCGCGAGCAGCTGACCCGCGAAGGACGGGATTTCCCGGCGGCCGAGGAGGAGGCCATTCGCCAGCCGATTCTCGACAAGTACGAGCACGAAGGATCGCCCTACTACTCCACCGCGCGGCTATGGGACGATGGCATCATCGAGCCGCGACAGACGCGGCAGCTGCTGGCACTCGGCCTGTCCGCGGCCTACAACGCGCCGATTCCCGCGGCGAAGTTCGGCGTCTTCAGAATGTAGAACGCATGCAACCACGAAGACCCCACGTATTCAATCCATGACGTACGTTCACCTGATCTCGAGGCGCGAAGGGGCGGTCGAATACCTGACCCTGAACCGGCCCGACGTTCGCAACGCCTTCAACGAGCATGTCATCGCCGAGCTGACCGATTGGGCGGCGCGCACGGGGGAGCTGGCGCTTCGGCATGAGATCCGGACGGTGGTGATGGCTGGAGCCGGCAAGGTGTTCTGTGCCGGTGCCGACGTCACCTGGATGTCGAAGACGGTGCACTACAGCGAGGAAGAGAACGTGCGCGACGCGGCGGCGATGTCGCGCATGTTCGCCGCGATCGACGAGCTGCCGATCGCGGTCATCGGGCGGATTCAGGGCGCCGCGCTCGGCGGCGGCGCCGGCCTGGCCGCCGTGTGCGACATCGTGGTGGCCGAGGACGCCGCGCGATTCGGCTTCACCGAGACCAAGCTCGGCATTCTGCCGGCGGTGATATCGCCGTTCGCACTCGCGAAGATCGGAACGGGGGCGGCGCGCGAGCTGTTTCTGACCGGGGCCCGCTTCACCGCGGCGCGCGCCAGGGAGATCGGGTTGGTCCACGAGGTCGTGGCGGCCCGGGATCTCGATGCCGCAGTCAACCGTTCCGTAGACGAGCTCCTGACCGCCGGCCCGGAGGCCGTCGCCGCGGCAAAGGCGCTGATCCGTCGAGTATCAGGAACGCCAATCGCCGAGGCGATGCCGAGCACCGCCGCCGCCATCGCGGCCCGCCGCGTCTCCGCCGAGGGACAGGAAGGGTTGCGGGCGTTTCTCGAAAAGCGCTCACCGGCCTGGTCCCAACGCCTGACGAACAACAAGGACTAGTCCGTGATCACACGTCTCCTGATCGCCAATCGCGGCGAGATCGCCCTTCGCATCATCCGCGCGTGCGCCGAGATGGGGATCGAGAGCGTCGCGGTCTACTCCGCGGCCGACGCGACGGCGCGCCACGTCGCCGCCGCCGATCAGGCGATCGCGATCGGAGCGGCGCCTGCTCACGACAGCTACCTGTCGGTACCGAGGCTGCTCGAGGCCGCGCGCGCTTCCGGGGCCGATGCCGTCCATCCCGGCTACGGATTCCTGTCCGAGAATCCGGCATTCGCCAGCGCCTGCGCGAAGGCCGGCCTGATTTTCGTCGGGCCGCCAGCTGATGTCATCGCGCAGATGGGCTCGAAGATCAATGCGCGACGACTGGTTTCGTCGGCCGGGGTCACGGTCGTTCCGGGTGAGACGCCAGGCGATCAGTCCGATCGCGGTGTCCGGCAGGCGATCGAACGCCTTGGTCTGCCGGCCCTGATCAAGGCGTCTGCCGGTGGCGGCGGCAAGGGTATGCGTCACGTCCTCGCCGCCGACCAGATTGACGAGTCGGTTCAGGCCGCGCGACGCGAAGCCACCGCCGCTTTCGGCGACGGCACACTCTACATCGAGCGCCTGGTGGCCCATCCGCGCCACGTCGAAGTGCAGATCGTCGCCGACGATCACGGACAGGTGCTCCACCTGTTCGAGCGAGACTGCTCGACGCAGCGGCGTCATCAGAAGGTCATCGAGGAAAGTCCCTCCCCCGCGCTGACCGCGACGTTGCGCGCGCGTATCACCGATGCCGCGGTGGCCGCTGCCCGTGCGGCCGGCTATCGCAATGCCGGGACGATCGAATTCCTCGTGGAGCAAGACCGCTTCTATTTCCTGGAGATGAACACCCGGCTGCAGGTCGAGCACCCGGTGACCGAACAGGTGACGGGACTCGATCTCGTGCGGGCACAGATCCTGGTGGCGAACGGGGAACCGCTGCCGTGGACACAATCCACCATCACCCAGCGCGGCCACGCCATCGAAGCGCGTCTCTATGCCGAAGATCCGCGACAGGGATTCCTGCCGCAGGCGGGACACCTCACGCGCTATCGTGAACCCCAGCGACCCGGCATCCGCGTCGACTCCGGCAGCAGCGAAGGCGGCGACGTGTCGGTCTACTACGATCCGCTGATCGCGAAGGTGATTGCCAGCGCCGAGACCCGGCCGCTGGCGATCGCCCGGCTGGCGACAGCGCTGCAGGAGTTCGAGATCGCGGGCATCAAGACAAACCGCGCCTTCCTGCTGCGCGTGCTCGAGTCGGACGCGTTCCGCGACGGCGCGGTCGACACCGGATTTCTCGATCGCGAATCAGTAGCGATTGCGGCCACGATCGCGAACGAACCAACCACATTCGACAATCCTCAATCCACCGTCCCGTCGCCATCTGCGATCCATCCGCCATCTGCCGTCCGAGCTCCACAATCGTACGATCCGTGGGGGTCGGCGCCCACAGCCGTCCGGGCGCAGGCGGCGCCAGCCTCCGTCCGGCGCGCCACGCGGTCCGCGGCGACAGCGCTGACTGCTCCGATGCCGGCGACGGTCATCAGGGTCCAGGTCAAGGCGGGCGACCCGGTGAAGAAAGGCGACGTCATGGTGGTACTCGAGGCCATGAAGATGGAACTGCCACTGCGCGCGCTGGGCGACGGAGTGGTTCACGCGGTCCGCTGCCAGGAAGGTGACCTGGTCCAGGCCGACGCCACCCTCGTCGAGTTCGCATGACTCCCGAGCGCGTCACCATCGTCGAAGTCGGACCGCGCGACGGCCTGCAGAACGAGCGCGCGCAGGTATCCACCAGCGACAAGATCGAGTTCGTCAACCGGTTGAGCGCCGCCCATTTGCCGGTCATCGAAGTATCGGCATTCGTCAGCCCGAAATGGGTGCCGCAGATGGCCGACGCGGCCGCCGTGTTCTCGGGCATCACCCGTGCGCCGGGCACCCGCTACACCGCGCTGGTGCCGAACCTGTCCGGGCTCGACCGGGCCATCGAAGCCGGCGTCGCGGAGGTGGCCATCTTCGCCGCGTCCACCGAAGCCTTCAGCTGGAAGAACATCAACCAGAGCATAGACGACTCGCTGGCCAGCTACCGCGCCGTGTGCGATCGTGCGCTCGCCGCCGGCCTGCGGGTGCGCGGCTACCTCTCGACCGCGTTCGGCTGTCCGTTCGAGGGCAAGGTAGACCCGCAGCAGGTCGCGCGCATCGCACATCGACTGGTTGACCTTGGCGTCTTCGAAGTCGCGATCAGCGATACGATCGGCATCGCCCACCCTGGCCAGGTTTCGCAGGTTCTCGAGGCCGTGCTGGCGCGAGTGCCGGCGGATCAAATCGCGCTCCACTATCACGACACGCGCGGCACCGCGCTCGCCAACGTGCTCGCCTCGCTGCCATTTGGTATCGCGACCTACGACGCCTCGTCGGGAGGGCTGGGCGGCTGCCCCTACGCGCCGGGGGCAGCGGGCAACCTCGCGACCGATGATCTGCTGTACATGCTCGATGGGCTGGGAATCGAAACCGGAGTCTCTCTGATGGCGGTCAGCGAAGCCTCACGCTTCATCGCGTCGAAGATCGATCATCGCCTGCCGTCGAGATACGCCCAGGCGCTCGAAGCGCGTTGAGCACGGCCGACTGGGATCGCGCCTGCAATGGCCGGGGAACCGGGCCATGGTCTTTCAATGCACCGATCGGCTGAGCGGATCGTTCCGCATCGGCGATTCGTCAATCTCCAATCGATCGTTCAGCAACCGGCTCATCCTGGACAGGATATAGGCCCGAAACGCCAGGACGTAGACATCCATGGTCGGCGCCGTCTGCCCGGTGATTCTCTTGGCGCCGACCTTGGCCCACCTGGGCAGACGGCGCCTGAGAGTCTTCTCCCACGTTCTCTTCCATTCCGTCCGAGGGTTGATCGGCTGGAGGTGGGAAAGGATGTAAGCCAACACATCCTCAGGAAGAAGCGCCTTTGCGTGGGCGGACGACAACTCGTCGCGAAGCACCGCGACCGCCGGACTGGAACGCAGGATGTTCTTCGGGTCGTCGATCGCAGGATATTTCGCAAAGGCCAGCTGTGGGGGCATCGATCGAACGATGCTCTTGAACAGATTCTTGCTGGTTCGCAGGTGGTCGGGCATCGTTCTCACGAATGCGACGACCTGGTTCGACAGCAGCGGATTCACAATCTCCACATAGGCCACCTTGAGATCGCTCAGTGCGGCCAGGACCGTGGGAATGCGAAACTGGTGATACAGCCGATCGCGCCATGTTTCGAGCGACTCGTCGTGCTCTTGAAGCAGATAGCTCGGAACGTCTTGCGTTCCGAAGTCTCCAAGTTCTTTCACGTTGGCAAAATCTGACCACAATTGCAGCTCGATCGCCATCCTCACCTGGAACGGCGACAACGCCGGTTCCCAGCCAAATCCTTCATCTCCTCTGATCACCCCCTCGACGCCGCCTTCGAACAAGACTTTCCAGATCTTGAAGCCGTCCATGTAGCCCGAGATATGGTCGATTCTGCCTTCGCCGCAAATGAGAAACCTGTCGAACACGGCGTTCACGGGTTCATGTGACAGCCCGGTCTCGTAGAAGTCGTGCCTCAGACCGAGCAGCTTCGCCAACGACCGGGCGATGTATGCGTCGTTCTCTGTTTCGCCGAGGGACGACTTCAGGCCCCACGTCACTGTCCGCAGCTTCGCATGATGCTTGAGCATCTGCAGGATGAGGCGACTGTCGAACCCGCCAGACAGCGGCAGGACCCATTTCGAGTAGTCGAGTGCGAGCGAGGAAAATGTTTGCTGGAGACGCTGCTCGAGGAGAGCCCGGTGTTGTTCATCCGATCGATCGACAGCGACGAAGGCACAAGTTCCGATCTTGCTCCGCAGCGACCATGCCCGCCGATCCAGGGTGATTGAGGAATCTGCGGGTACGCAGTGAATTCGACGATCCCACGCATTGCCGGGTCCAAGCGTGCCGCTCGACAGCATCCAGGGGACCACGCGGGCATTGAATTCGAAACACCCGACCAGCTGTACGATGGCTCGCTGCGAGGTGGAGGCGATGAACAGGTCATCGTCCAGGAAGAACCAAATCGTTCTACAGGCGGTCGCGTCGCTCAACACTTCGACAAACTGGTCGTTGCTTCGGAACAGGGCGTAAGACCCGTCCGGCCGGCCGGTCAGCGGTGTGGCCCAGTTCATCTCATCGTTCAGGATCGTGCCGAGGCAGACGGAGACGTTGCGGCGGGAAATCGATTCGTTGGGATTGAAAATGCCGAGCACGACCCCGTCGTGCTGAACGAGGGTTGGCGGTACCGGGTTGATGTTGTCGGGAGCCAGGCTACTGCAGGCCGCGCGGATCCTTGCCTCCAGCGTGGGGTGCAATGCGATTTGACGGGGACACACGTAGATTAATTTGGCCATGATCTCGCGCTCGGCTCGCTCACGTTACGATGCGATTCACAGCCGTTGGTCGAACCGTAGATGGCAGCCACGGCCTCGCGATATTTTGAAGGGTTCGACATTGAGCCGAGATTGAGCGTCGACGCCTGAGCCGCGACAGACGCCCGTACGGCGCACGCGCGTCTCGGACGGGAGGGCAACACTCTCGGCACGCGCTGGGAACAAGGCTGGCGGGCCGAATTCTAACTTCCCACTTCTAACGTGTTACTTCTAACTTCTTACTTTCCAGATTCTCACTTGTCAGAGTCTTGAGCACCTCGTCCCACGGCATCATGTTGATGGCGTCGTAGTCGGCCGGGCAGCCGAACTCTCGCTGCTGAGGCGCAGTTGGATTGCCGAGGGTCACGCACAGGCCACAGCCGATGCAGAGGTCGGCGCGGACGGCGCACACCATCCGGCCATCCCGGTCGGGTTCCTCGACGATGCAGCCGGCGACCGGACAGGCGGCCTGACAGATCGAGCACGCAAACGCGCCAAAACAGCTGTCAGGATCGATTACCGCGATCGTCTTCGGGGCCTTCTTGCGCGGCCCCGACATCATCTTGGTCCACATGGACCTGAATTATAGCTGAATCAATGGGTGATGATCTGGCCCACTGGCGGCGGCCCGCTCTCGGGTATCACGCCCGAGAACGTCGCCGTGTGCTCGTAGATCACGTTGCTGGCATTGGTGCCGAAGAAGCGCGTGTTGTTCAACTCCGTCGGATCGGCGGTCGCGGCAAAGCCCTGTGCGGATTGCCCCACACCCAGGCCGTTACAGGAGGCCGGCGAGCCGGCATAGGTCGCCGCGGCCATGGTGATGATATATCCGCTCTTGGTGACCGTATCCGCACCGCCCAGGCCAACGGAGATGAACGGCTCGCGGCTGCCGGGCGGCGGCGTGCCGAGCGTGGTCAGGTTCGGGGCGTAGAAACCGGAACCGCAGGTCAGCGCGTAGGTCAATTGGGCGCTGTTGATGACGCGCATCGACGCGATGGCCGACGCAGAGCCGGCAGACTGTCTGGCCAGCAGCAGCCGCGGCAAGGCGATGCTGCACAGCACGCCGATGATGCCGCAGACGAATATCAGGTCGATGAGCGCGAAGCCCTGGCTTTTTCGAATCGTGGTCAACTGATTAGCTCTCGAGGCCGGTGACTGCAGAGCTCGTGCCGGGTCGGACATGGTCGCGAAACTATTCAGGCTCAGTGATTTAGGCAATCAGATGAGTCAGCCCTTATGACATTTTGCGTCACCAACGGTCTTCATCTGACAAATGTTGACACTGTAGGTTTCGGCCAAAGCCTGTCCAGACTACAGGTTTGCCGTCGTTCATCGTGGGAACACTGAGATGGGGTCTGGTCGGCGAAGGATGGAATGGCGGCTTGAAGGTCGCGCCGAGGATTAGCCGGCGCGCATGAGTTGTTCGCTGAGGCCGTCCACCAGATCGCGCTCGGGCTTGGGCAGATCCTCGCTGAAGCAGGTGATCGCTTCCATGATCACCCGCCACTGCGCGAGCCCGGTGACGGCGCTAAGCGCATTCAGCCGGGCCTTGAACTCGAGCGGCACCCGAACGCTCAGCTGAGGATAGTCTTTGACTCTCTCACCGTGTTTGGCGCCGGCCGGCGGTCGTCCGACTCGGCGGTGGTCCTTCGACTTCTGATCGCGACTGTCGGGCATAGTAGAAATCTCAGCCCAACAAACAGCAAATTCAGCGCCAGCTATTTCTTTGACAGATCCGGTGCATCTTCCCCGAGAGCGGTCGCCAGGTCGACAAGGTGCTCCTGCTCCTGGCGAAGGATTTCCCTTATGTCCTCGGCGATGGCGTATTCGGCGAGCGCCTCGCATTGAAGCAACCGTTCCCGGTAGGCGCGAATCGTGGTGCCTTCGTTCTTGAGGTCTGCGCGCAGCATCTCTTCGGGTTGGTCGCTCAGCTTCACCGGTTGAGGCGTGTTGGTGGGCATCCCGCCAAGATAATCCACGTGTTTGGCGATGATCAGCGCATGTCTCAATTCTTCGGCTGCGTGCTTCTCGAGTTCCTTGGCAATATTCATGTACTCGGCGCCCTTGAGCGCCTGCGAATACACGACGTACGCGATGATGGCCTGGTATTCCCGGGACAGGTCTTCGTTGAGTTTGTCGATCAATTGCGCGCGCGTGATGGTCGTCTTGTCTGGCATCGTCGTCTCCTTCGAGTAGTCTAGCGAATCTTGGCCACGAACCACCTCGTCCACGAAAGAAGATTTCGGGACTCTTGCTTGCACCGCCCACCTTCATGACCCGTCTGGCCGGTTTGCCAACGACGATGGCGGCACTTACATGCGCCTTGATTGCGGCCGCCACGTCCTGGTCTGGGGCCCAGACGCGGGTGATCCCGCCCGACAACCGCTACACGCTTTCGGAGGATGTCGAACTGGGGCGCAAGGCCGCAGCCGAAGCGAGAAAAACGCTGCCCTTGATGCGCGACGACAACGTGTCGCCGTTTGTCGAGGAGATCGGCCGGCGACTGGTGGGCGCCATTCCGCCGGAACTGCAACACTCCGAGTTCCAGTACACGTTCGAGGTCGTGAACGTCAAGGAGATCAACGCCTTCGCACTGCCCGGCGGTCCGATGTTCGTCAACCGCGGCATGATCGAAGCGGCGCACACCGACGGCGAGGTGGCCGGCGTGATGGCGCACGAGATCAGCCACGTTGTGCTGCGCCACGGGACGGCGCACGCAGGCAAGGCCACCAAGTACGGGGTGGGGCAGGTGGCCGGCGCCGTGCTGGGCGCGATCATCGGCGGCAGCTGGGGTCAGGTCATTTCCCAGGGTACGCAGTTCGGCCTCGGCACCGCGTTCCTGCGCTACAGCCGCGACTACGAACGGCAGGCCGACATCGAGGGCGGACAGCTCATGGCGCGGGCCGGTTACGACCCGAACGACATGGCGAACATCTTCAAGACCATCCAGAAACAGGGGGGCGCCGGCGGACCGCAGTGGCTCAGCGACCATCCCGATCCGGGCAATCGCTCCGCCTACATCGCCCGCGAGGCGCAGATGCTGCACGTCGTGAATCCGATTCGGACCACGCGTCAGTTTGCGCAGGTGCAGGCACATCTGAAGCAGCTGGCGCCGGCTCCGAGTACCGAACAGGCGACCAGGGGCGTCGGAGCCGACGGGACCAGCCGGGACCCGGCGGCGCTGGGATTGCCCGGGGGCGGCGTGCAGCCGCCGTCATCCCGCTTCCGGACCTACACCGAAGGCAGCGTGTTCCGCATCAGCGTGCCGCAGAACTGGCGCGAACTGCCGGAAGCCAACGCGGTCACGTTCGCGCCGGAGGGGGCCTATGGCGATGCCAACGGCCAGAGCGTGTTTACGCACGGCGTTGAGGTCGGAACGTCACGTAACGAAAGCCACGACCTGCGGACGGCGACCGACGAGCTGATTGCGTCGATGGCGTCCGGCAATCCCGGTCTCGGCAGGCCGTCCGGCTACGATCGCGTGCGCCTCGGCGGCCGACCGGGCCTCCGGGCGGTGATCGCCAACACCTCCTCGCTGGGGCAGCCCGAGAACATCGTCATCTTCACTGCGCGCCTGCACGACGGCACGCTGTTTTACGCAGTCGCGGTCGCGCCGCAGGACCAGTTTCAGTCGTACAGCCGGGTCTTCGACCAGGTGATCACCTCGATCCAGCTGATCGACTGACGAAGCCTGAGTGCAATGCTGCTCCGAGCCGCTGTGGCGAAGGGACGGCTTGCCTGGCGTCCGTCAGAACCGGAAGGTGAGCCCGGCGCTGGCGCGCCAGAAGTTCAGCTGATCATTGCTGAACACGCCCAGCGTGACATCCTGCAGTGTGTGCAGGTGCCTGATGTCGCCGCGGATACCGACCGCATGGGCGAGATACACGTTGATACCGCCGCCAATGTCGTAGCCCAGCGCGTTCTTGTCCAGGGTCAGGTCGATCGCATCGAGCTGCAGGTGGGGCCGCATCAGGCCGAGCCCGACCAGTGCGTACGGCTGGATCGGGCCGGCGGGCACGACCAGCAGCAGGTTGCTCATCACCGTGAGGACACCATTGCTGCCACCGGGTGTCTTACCGAAAAAGTCCGGCGCGTAGGCAATGTCCTCCTCGAACCCGAAGATGCCGTGCACCGTCCCAAGCGACACCCCGGCGTTCAGCCGCTTGTCCTCGCAGTTCTGCAGGCTGACGCAGTTGGCGGAATCGCCGCCGAAGTCATATCCCGCAAAGGCCGAGATGAAACCCTGGGCACTGGCGGGAACGGCGACGAACACGAAAAATCCGGCGGCGGCAACAAGACGGCGACATGATGTCATCGGTTCATGTTACCAACTGTTTCACAACGGCTCCTGCGCTTTCTCGACGTCGTGCGGCTCCGCGTTCACGACCGCGGAAAGTAATGTAGAATCCCGGCGTTCCCAAGTGAAACGGCATCTCGGCACTGGACGGGACTTGGTGAGCCCGCTGGACTGGCAATATCGAGCGCACCCCTCGGTCGTGCGTCGGCTCCCCGCGGTTGTCGACCTCCGTCGCCATTGTCCGCCGGTTTATGATCAGCTTCACTTGAACAGCTGCTCGGCGAACGCCATCGCGGCTGCGCTTCGCTACGACGAGCTGAAGGAGGGACGCCCGGAGGTGCCGTCGCCGTCGCGATTGTTCATCTACTACAACGAGCGCGTACTGGCCAACCAGGTTGCCGACAACAGCGCCGTGTCGCTGCGTTATGGATACCAGACAGTGGCGAAGATCGGTTCATGTCCGGAAGCGATGTGGCCGTATGACGTCCGCCGCTTCCGTCGGCCGCCGACCCCGCCGTGTTTCCGCGCCGCGCGGCGTTGTCGCGCCATCGCCTACTATCGCATCCGCCGTTCCGTCACCCAACTGCGAGCCTGCCTCGCTGAGCACTTTCCGTTCGTGATGGCGATTGCCGTGCACGCCAGCATGATGGGCCGCGGCGTGCGCCGCACCGGCGTAGTGCCGATGCCGACGCGCCACGATCGCCTCCGCGGTGGTCACGCCATCCTGGTGGTCGGCTACGAGCACGCGCGCCGGCTGCTCATCTTTCGCAACTCCTGGGGCCGCGGCTGGGGTGATCGCGGCTACGGTTATCTGCCGTATCCCTACGTCGCGTCACCCGATCTGGCCTGGGACTTCTGGACATTGCGGCGGGTTTCCTAGAACGGCGCCGTGCCACTCGCTTCCGGCATCCAGATCGTCGGCCGCTTCGAAATCATCGCCCCGCTCGGCGCGGGCAGCATGGGCGAGGTCTATCAGGCGCACGACCTCAAACTGCGCCGCGATGTGGCGTTGAAGCTGCTGTCGTCTGCACTGGCGACCTCCGAAGAACACCTGCTGCGCTTCGAGCGCGAGTCGCGGGCGGCGTCGGCGCTCAATCACCCACACATCTGCACGATTTACGACGTCGGCCAGGCCCCCGAAGCCGACGACCGGCCGTATCTCGTGATGGAACTGCTGCGCGGCAGCACCCTGTACGAAATGATGGCCTCGGGCCCGGTGCCGATGGCGACCGTGATCAATCTGGGAGTGCAGGTCGCCGACGCGCTCGATGCGGCGCACGGCGCCGGCATCATTCATCGCGACTTGAAACCGGCCAACATCTTCGTCACGACCCGTGGTGACGCCAAACTGCTCGACTTCGGCCTTGCCGCGATGGTCGCCAGCGCCGCCGACGCATCGTCGACTGGCGAGCAGCCCGGCGGACCGCTCACGAGCCTCGGCACGGCCGTCGGCACCGTGCTCTACATGTCGCCTGAGCAGGCGCTCGGCGACGCGCTGGATCCACGCACCGACGTCTTTTCGCTCGGCCTCGTTCTCTACGAAATGCTCACCGGCCGGCGCGCCTTCGAAGGCCGGTCGACCACCGCCATCGTAGACGCCATCCTGCATGCGTCGCCGGCCGGCCTCGATCTCGCCGACGTGTCCGGGTTGCCGCGCGAACTGCGTCGACTGGTCGGGCGGATGCTCGAAAAGGAGCGCGACAAACGGCCGGCGAGCGCCGCCGAGGTGGCGGCGCGACTGCGCGCTGTTCAGAGCGGTTCGATCGCCGGACGCGAGTACGCCGCAACCGCCAGCGGCAGTTCCCTCGACAGGGCGGCGCACACCGAGCCAGGCGCACAGCATCACGAACTGCCCGCGTACCAGCCAGCGGCTTCGTCGTCGGGACTGACGATGGCGCTCGCTCCCGGAAAGCTCAAGGACGTCGTCACCGTGGCACTGCTGCTGGCCCTGTTGACCGTCGGCGGCTATGGCGCCTATTCGTGGTACCGCGGCGCCGCGGCGCCGCCACCGCCGCGCGAGCCGCTGCTGCTGGCAGATTTTTCGAACACCACCGGCGAAGCGGTGTTCGACGGTGCCCTGAAGGATGCGCTCGAAATCCAGCTCCAGCAGTCGCCGTACGTCAAGGTGGTGCCGGCCTCCCAGGTTCGGACCGCGCTGCAGCTGATGCAGCGGTCGCCGACCGAACCGCTCACCACGGCGGTTGCCCGCGACCTGTGCGAGCGGCTCGGGGTCAAGGCGATCCTGCTCGGATCGATCGCCCCGCTCAGTTCGGCCTATGTGATCACGCTCGAGGCGCAGGCGTGTCTGACAGGTGACACGCTCGCGCGTGATCAGGCCCAGGCGGCCGCCAAGACCGACGTGCTCGCCACGGTCGGCGCCGCCGCCGCGCGGATCCGCGAGCGGCTGGGCGAATCGATCGGCTCGATCCAGAAGTTCAACGTTCCGGCGCCCAACGCCACCACGCCATCGCTCGACGCGTTGAAGGCCTACAGCATGGGCATCGAAACGCGTCTGACGACGGGCGAGATGCAGTCGATTCCCTTCTTCGAGCACGCGCTGGAGCTCGACCCCAATTTCGCTCTGGCGGCGGGGCGCCTCGGCGCGATCTACACCAACCTGCAGGACCTCGATCAGGCGCAGCGCTACACCAGGCAGGCGTTCGCTCGCAGCGAATCACTCAGCGAGCCCGAGCGCCTCTTCATCCGGTCGCACTATCACTACATCGTCACCGGCCGCCTGGATGAGGTGGTGGCCACCTACCGGATGTGGATTGGCACCTATCCTGACGATTGGGTTCCACACACCAATCTGTCGACGACCTACGCCCGCCTCAACCAGTACGACAGCGCGATCGACGAGGCCCGAGCCGCCGTACGGCTCGCACCGAACCTGGTCATCCCCTATCAACAGCTCACTCGAGCGCTGATGGCGGTCGACCGGCTATCGGAGGCCAAACAGGTAGTGCGCGAAGTCGAGTCCAAGGGTCTTGACTCGACGGTGATGCGTCAACTCGCTTTCGATCTGGCGTTCATCGATCGGGACGCCGACACCATGCAGGCGCAACTGCGCGCCGCCGCCGCCAGGCTCGACGGCTATCTTGTCCTGACCGAGGGCGCGCGCGCGGCGATGGCCTCCGGAGATCTCGAAGACGGGCGCAGCTTGTATGCGCGGGCCGTGGCTGGCGCTCGCGCGGCGCGCATCAACGACTTCGCCGGCCGTCTGCTGGCCGAGCAAGGCCTCGTCGACGCGCTCATGGGTGAGACCGACCGTGCTCACACCCAGGTGCGAATGGCGCTCGCCGCCACCAGCGGCCCGGAGACGACGTGGACGGCGTCGCTGGCGGCCGCCTTCTCGAATCGTGTGGAGCAGGCCGGGGCTCTGGCCAAGGCATTTCAAACCAAGCAGCCTCCGGCGCCCGACGTCGTCAACGCGCAAGTGCCTGTACCTGATTGCGGCGATCGCCAACGCCAGCAACGACCCGGCCACGGCGCTCTCGGCCCTCAGCGGTGCGGCGCAGTTCGAGGCCACCGGCGGACCGTGGATCTCCTACTTGCGCGGCCTGGCGTACATCGCCTCGCATGAGCCTGCTCAAGCCGTCCAGCATTTCCGCTCCGTGATCGAGCATCCCGGCAACGAGCCGACCAATTTCGTCCACAGCCTGGCACACCTGCAACTGGGACGCGCGGCCCGCGATACGGGCGACTTCACTCAGGCCCGCCAGGCCTATGTCGCCTTCGCCAGGGCCTGGCGCAACGCGCGGCCGGATGATCCACTGCTGGTGCTTGCCGCACGAGAGGCCGCAGCGTTGCCTGCTTCGAGTCCGGCGAGCGCGCCGCGATGACGACCGACCTGGACGTTCTCCTCGTGTCGATGCCGTTTGGTCCACTGCTGTCGCCGTCGCTGGGCCTGAGCCTGCTGCAGCCGCAGGTGGTGGCGCGCGGCCTGTCCTGCCGCTGCCAGTATTTCACCCTCGCCTTCGGGGAGCGAATCGGCGAGGCGCTGTACTCGAAGATCACCAGCCAGCACCGCGCCATGTCGCGGGCGTTTGTCGGTGAATGGATCTTCTCTCACGCGGTGTACGACTGGGACCAGGACCATGACGAGCGCTATGTGCGCGACGTGCTGCTGAAGCCGCCGGCCTGGCTCGGACGCAATCCAACGCGGCCGCCGAGCCGCGCTGATCTGCGGGCGATTCTCAAAGCGCGGGACGGCGCGGCCGCGTTCATCGACTGGTGCACCGACAGAATCGTCGAAGCGCGGCCCAGCATTCTCGGTCTGACCAGCGTCTTCCAGCAGCACCTGGCGTCGCTGGCGGTGGCCAGGCGCGTGAAGCAGCGCTTACCCGGCGTGTTCATCGTCATGGGCGGCGCCAATTGCGAAGCGACAATGGGGGTCGAGACGATCCGGCAGTTCCCCTATGTCGATGCGATCGTGTCGGGTGAAGCCGACCTGGTGTTCGCGGAGCTCGCGGCGCGTGTGATCCGGAACGAACCAGTGGCGGGAATGGCGGGCGTGACCGCCACGGCGCCCACCGCCGTCGCCGCCCCCGCGCACGCTCCGACCGCTCCGGCGGTCACCGACCTCGACTCCCTGCCGTATCCGGATTTCTCGGACTTTTTCGCCCAGTTCGAGCGCAGTCGATTCGCGCCTGCCTGGCAGCCGAGCGTCTTCGTCGAAACGTCGCGCGGCTGCTGGTGGGGCGAGCGCATGCATTGCACGTTCTGCGGCCTCAACGGCGACACGATGAAGTACCGCAGCAAGTCGGCGCCCCGGGCGCTGGCCGAGCTCACCCACCTGGCGACGTCACACCCGGGGTGCGATATCCAGGTGGTCGACAACATTCTCGACCTGAAATACTTCAAGACGCTGCTGCCGGCCCTGGCGGAACGGAAGCTGAACGTCTCGCTGTTCTACGAGACCAAGTCGAACCTCAAGAAAGATCAGGTGCGTCTGCTGCGCGACGCCGGCGTGCTGACCATCCAGCCCGGCATCGAAAGCTTCAGCGATCGCGTTCTGGCCCAGATGAAAAAGGGCGTGTCGGGCCTCCAGAACATTCAGCTGCTGAAATGGTGCAAGGAAATCGGAGTGCACCCGATCTGGAACTTTCTGATTGGATTCCCGCGCGAATCGCCCGAGGACTACTTCGAGATGGCGTCGCTGTCGGCACGTGTCTGCCATCTGCCGCAACCCTCGGGTGTCAGCATGATCCGGCTCGATCGCTTCAGCCCGAACTTCAACCAGGCCGGCCAGCTCGGTTTCACCAGGCTGCGGCCGTTGCCGTTTTACGAATTCCTCTACGATCTGCCGGAAGCCGCGCGACACAACCTGGCGTACTATTTCGCCTACGACTACAAGGTGCCACAAGACGTCATCAGATACGCCGACCCGCTCGTGCGCAGCGTCCACGCGTGGAAGACGACCTGGAGGCACACCGAGCTGGTGTCGGTGGACGTCGAGGGCCAGCTGTTCGTGTTCGACACCAGGCCACGCGCCAAAGCGCCAGTGTCGATTGTGACCGGTCAGGATCGCGAGCTCTACCTGACCTGCGACGCGATTACCGATTCGAGCGCGCTCGACGCCGCGAGTGCCGCACGACTGCGGACCATCGCCGCAAACGGCCACCTGATGCATGAAGGATCGAAGTACCTGTCGCTGGCGGTGCCGGTTGGCGAGTACCAGCCGTCCCGCGACGCGATGAAGCGGCTGCGGCCGCTGTTTGCCAGACTCGACCCGACCGCGCGCGCCCGCGTCAAAGCTCGTTTCACGTCCGTCAATCGTCAACCCACAGGAGGCTAGATGGCGAAGAAAAAGGCAGGCAAGAAAAAAGCCGGCACCAAGAAGAAGGCGGCCAAGAAGAAGGCCACCAAGAGAAAGAAGAAACCGGTCGGGGACATCTTCAACTAAGACTTCCCCAGCGAGCCGGCACCGGCAAGCCGCCGGCTCGCACGCCCGGCCCCTCCTAGATCCCCGTCCCTGAATGCGCCTTGATCGCGCTCCAGTTCTTGACCAGGTGCTCCGCAGTCCGCCAGGCGAGTGCCTGCGCGGTCAGCGTCGGGTTGCGGGCGCCGCTGGTTCCCATCACCGAGGCGCCGAGGACGCCGAGGTTCGGCACCTCGTGCGAGAAGCCGAAGCGGTTGACGACGTTGGTCTCCGGGTTGTCACCCATGCGGGTACCGCCGTACGCGTGCGTCGACACCCCCATCTGCCCGCCCACTGGCGCTCGCTGCACGGCGACGGCCCCGGCCTCGCGATACCACTGCTCCATCTTCTCCTGCGAAAACGCCGCGATCCTGCGCTCGTTGTCCTTGAACTCGGCGGTCACGCGGCACACCGGATACCCGAGCGGATCCTTGACGACCGGGTCGAGATCCAAGTAGTTGTCCTCGTAGGGCAGCGTCGTTTTCTGTATGTACGAGGTGTGCGATCGATCGGCGTTCTCCTTGATGAATGCCTTCCACTGCGAGCCCCACCCCGGCGCACGGCCGAACGTGTTCATGGCGGCGGCGGCGATCGGCCGCCGGTCCGACATCGCCCACAGATTCGCCCCGCCGATGAAGTCGAGCCCCGAGTGATCGAAGTTGTCGTCGGCGCAGTTGTCCACCGCGACGCCCTGCGCGGGCAAGCCGTACCAGCTGTCCAGATTGAACGGAAACAGCGCCGCGACGGGAGCGCCCTGGTGGTGACTGAAATAGTGACGCCCGACCTGCTGGTGATTGTTCGAGAGACCGTTGGGGAACGCCGCGGACTTCGAAAGCAGCAGCACCCGCGTGTTCTCGTAGGTGAAGCTCGCCAGCAGCACGACCCTGGCGGGCTGGAAGTACTCGACCCCGTCGGTGACGTAGTTGACGCCGGTCAGCTTCCCGCTGCGATCCGCTGCCAGCGTCGTGACGTGCGCTCGCGTGACGACCTTCAGGTGGCCGGTCGCCTGCGCGCGCGGAATCGTGGTCACCGCCGTAGAGTTCTTGGCGTCGACGTGACAACCGCCGCGGTTGCAGAAGCCGTGATACATGCAGCCCGAGCGGTTCTGATAGCTGCGTGAGTTGATCGCGGCGGGCCCGGGAAATGGATGCCAGCCGATCGACTTCGCCGCCGCGGCCATCTTCTCGATGAACGCCGTGCCGCGCAGCGGCGGCATCGGGTAGCCGCGCTTGCGCGGCGCCTCGAAGCGGTTGCCGCGCGGATCGATGGTGCCGTTGACATTGCCGGCCTGGCCCGACACGCCGACCTCGTACTCGATCTTGTCGTAGTACGGCTCGAGCTCCTCATAACCGAACGGCCAGTCCTCGACCGTGGACCCCTTGGGGATACGCGAGGGCCCGTAGCGGCGCGTCGTCTCGCTCACCACCTTGAAATCCCACTGATTCAACCGCCAGCTCTGCGCCCAGTAGTGCAGGCTCGTGCCCCCGACGGCGTTCTGCATCGGGTGGATGGTGCCGCGCGGCCCGGTCGGCGAGGAAGCGGTCGCGCGCGACGTCGGGATCTCCTGATTGGCCTTCTGGACCGCCTGCGGCCATCCGCGGTAGTTGTTGCGGAGCTCGTCGGGCGCGAAATCACGGCGCGTCAACCATGAACCCGCCTCCAGGCCGATGACCTCGAGGCCGGCCTGCGCCAGCGGCAGCGCTGCGACGCCCCCCACCGCGCCGAGACCGATGATGACGACGTCGGTGTCCTTCAGCCTGATGGCCATGCCTACCCTCCCGCCTTCGCGCCTGCATCGCGGGAGCCTGGGCCCGGCGATCCGTCCTCGACGGCTCGCGCTGTCGCCTTCGTGAACGACTCGTAGTCGTAGGCCGACTTGTGATTGGCTTTCAGCGAGTGCTCTTCGAGGCTCCTCTGATCGGCGGCGGTCACCATGGTGCGAATACCCGGATAGCCGATGAGATCCCAGCCGATGAAATTGGCGTTGCCGCCGTAGTACGGATCGCCGAAGGTGCCCTGACGGGTATGGTTCAGCACCATGGCGAAGAAGACGGCGGAACTGCCGGTGAACCCGGTGGCTGCGCCGGTCTCCACATCAATCAGTACCGAATCCTGGTCCGTGGCGGACAGCTCGGAAAACGCTTTCCCGCGTGACGAGTGCGCGTAGCGCTCGAGCGCGGCCAGGCCAGCGGTGTAGGCCTGCCGTGACGAGGCGAGGGCGCCGCCCAGCGCCCGGTCGATGTAATGCGCCGCCCGCGCTTCGGTCGCCCCGGGACCGTTGGCGTCGCTGGGAATCAAGCGCGCGACGACCGCGTCGAGCAAATCCGCTTCCGAGGCCGTCAGATGTTCGAGCGGTTCGCGGGCCGCAACCATCGCGTAGGCGTGAGGTGGGGCGGCCGTCGTTTCGTCATGCAGCGTCAGGGCGTGACTTCCCGCGACAGCGCCGGCGACATTCGCAGGGACCGCCGCGGCAGCGCCGAGCGTCCCGGCGCGTTTCAAGAGATCGCGACGTGAGATGAATGTCATGGCGCTTTCCGTTCGTAGGTCGAGACGATTTCGCCCCGACCGATGACGTGACCGTTGACCGCGGCGAGCAGGTCGGCGCGCGTGAGACCCGGCTCGAGCCCGAGGTCCGCATCGAGCGCGTAGACCACGAAATGATAGTGATGCGGCTTGCCTGGCGGCGGCGCCGGCCCGCGATAGATCGGGCGCCGGAAACCGGAGATCCCCTGAATGGCGCCGCCGATCTCGGCTGGCATCGGAGCGGCCGGATCGATCGGGATCCCTTCCGGCAGGCCCGTCGCCGTTGCCGGAATCCCGTAGATCACCCAATGCACGAACGGCGGCGGGTTGCCGGCGTCGGGATCTTCGCAGATGACCGCGATCTCCCTGGTCCCCGACGGCAGGTTGCTCCAAGTCAGCGGCGGCGAGAGATTCCGGCCGTCCGGCGTGTAGTCGCGCGGCATCGCCTGATCGGCCTGGAGCGTCGGGCTGCCGACGGTGATCGGCTGCGGTGGCGCCTGAGCCGCCAGAGTCGCGGCAGCGATCACGGTCGCGCACAAGGCCACTCTCATTGGTCGCTCCCATGTATGCCAACGCGCATCAGATCCTCACGACGTACCGGCCTCGCGCGGCGCCCGACAGCAGCGTGGCGAACGCACCCGGTAGATCGTCGAGGCCGATCGTCGTCGCGATGGCGTCAAGCCGGCCGGGCTTGAGGTCGGTCGCCGCCCGGCGCCAGACCTCGAGCCGCGTCGCCATCGGACACATCGCCGAGTCGATTCCGAGCAGCTTCACCCCGCGAAGGATGAACGGCAGCACGGTCGTTTTCAAGTCCGTTCCACCGGTCAGCCCCGAGCTGGCGATCGCGCCGCCGTACATCATCGTCCGGGTCAGCCACGCGAGGATGTCGCCGCCGACCACGTCGACCGCCCCGGCCCAGAGTGACTTCTCGAGAGGGCGACCGCCCGTCTGCAGACCGTGGCGCGACATCACGTCGCTCGCGCCAAGCGAGCGGAGAAAATCGTGCTCGCTGTCCTTGCCGGTCAACGCGGTGACCCGGTAGCCGGCTCCAGCCAGCATCTGGACGGCAAGCGTCCCGAGTCCTCCAGTTGCACCCGTGACGATGACGGGGCCGTGCGCGGGCGTCAACCCGTTTCGTTCCATCTCCACGATCGAAAGCGCCGCGGTAAAGCCGGCCGTGCCGATCGCCATCGCCTCGAACGCACTGAGGCCGTCGGGGAGTGGGACAATCCACTCCGCCGGCACGCGCACCACTCCGGCGTAGCCGCCGTCGTGCGCGACGCCGAGGTCGAAGCCGGTCACGAGCACCGCTTTTCCCGGCGGGAAGCGCGGTTCGTCGCTCCAGATGACGGTGCCGGCGACGTCGATGCCCGCGATTAGCGGAAACCGGCGGATGATCTTCCCCGCGCCGGTGGCCGCGAGCGCGTCCTTGTAGTTCACGCTCGAGTGCGACGCTTTGATGACCACGCCGCTGGCGCCGAGCTCCTCGAGCGTCGCGTTCACGACGCGCCCCTCGACATGGCTGTTCTCTTCGAAGACGCGAAACGCCCGGAACCCGCCGCTCACGGCTTCGCCTTGGCCTCGTTGAGCATCGCCAGGATTTCTTCGCGCCCGGCCATCGACGCGTACATCCACGCGGTGCGGTCCAAGCGATCGACGACGTCGAGATCAGCATGGTGCGTCAGCAGCACCCGGACGACGTCGGGCAGGTTGGCCGAGGCCGCCTTGATCAGTGGCGTCCAGCCGTCCCCGTTCTTGACGTTGACCTCGGCGCCCCGATCGAGGAGCAGTGCGACCGTCTCCGCGCAGTTCTGGCCGGTCGCCGCCAGCAGCGGCGCGTCACCGCCCACCGACGCGTTCGCGCTGAGGCCCGCCGACAACAGCACTCGCACCGCCTCGGTATGGCAGCCGGTGGCAGCGAGCATCAGATCGCGGGGCGTCGCCTTGGCACCGCGCTTCTGCAGCAAATCGATCGCCGCCGCCGATCCGGCCGCGGCCGCGTAGGTCATGACCACGCCGCCACCGGCGTCGGCAGCGGTGGCGTCGGCGCCGGCCGCGAGCAGTGCCTGCACCACCGCGGTCTCGCCGTTGGTCACCGCCGCCATCAGCGCGGTTCGCGCCTGGTTGTCCTTGGCATTCGGATCGGCCTTGCTTCCCAGCAGCGCGCGCAGCGGCTCGAGGTAGCCGCCAAAGGCGGCGACCATGATGGCGGTCATGCCACCGGAGTTGCGCGCGTTGACGTCGGCGCCGCTCGCGATCAGCAATCGGACGGTCTCACCGCGATCGGCCGAGGCGGCGCGCATCAGCGGCGTGGTGCCGTCGCTCGACGGCTCGTTCACGTTGGCCTTGGCGGCGATCAGCAGTCGCGCGATCGCGGTCTGGCCCTGCATCGCGGCGAGTGCCAGCGGCGTCAGGCCGTCGTCATCCGGCGCGTTGACGTCGGCGCCGCTCTTGATCAGCGCTTCAACCGACGTCGTCCGGCCGTCGACCACGGCGTCAGGAAGCGACTGTTGCAGCGTGCCCGCGATCAGCGCGGCCACGAGAGCCAGAGGAAAGCTGTGCATCACGGTAGCGAACGGACGATAGCATATGGTACCGTGTCGAGGCTCCAGATTCAGATATGAACGTCGACCACCGGTTCACGCAAACCCAGAAGCAGTACGCCGCCGACGACCTCGAGACGATGAGCGAGGCGAAACGCTACCAGGCCCACGTCTTCGAGCTGCTGCGTCCTCACATCGGCTCGAGCGTACTCGAAGTCGGCTGCGGCATCGGCACCACCAGCCTTCGCCTGGCCGAGATTGCGGAGCGGCTCGTCTGCATCGAGCCCAATCTGAACTGCGTGTCGCGCGCGCGCGCTGCGCTCGACGGCAACCCCAGGATCACGCTGCGCATCTGTCATCTCGAGGAGTGCGACCGTGGTGAGCTGATCCAGCAGCGCTTCGACACCATCGTCTGCGTCAACGTGCTGGAGCACATCGAGGACGACATCCGCGCCCTCAGCCTGTTTCGGGAGCTGGTGGCGCCGACCGGCGGGCGCGTGCTGATCTTCGTGCCGGCCGTGCCGGCCGCGTACGGACCGCTCGACGCCGCCCTCGGCCACCATCGCCGCTACTCGAAGCGCACGCTGCGCCGTGCCTTCACAGAGGCGGGCCTCGACCTGATGGCGTTGCGCTACACCAACCCGATCGGCCTGTTGGGATGGATGTACAACGCCCGTGTCAGTGGCGTGACCGAGCACACCTCGGGACAGGTCAGACTGTTCGAGCAGTTCGTCGCGCCGTGGGCGCTGCCGCTGGACCGCCTCGCGCCGCCGCCGATCGGGTTGTCGCTTTTCGCCGTCGGCCGCGCCCGCATGCATGCGGCATGAGCGCGACGCTCCCCAAGCGGCAACGCAGCGGCGCGAACGTGCCGTCCGACCCACTCCTCTCCGTCGTCATGCCGGTCTACAACGAAGAAGACACGATCGAGGAAATCATTCGGCGCGTTCTCGCCGTCAGGATGCGCATCGAGCTGATCGTTGTCGACGATATGTCGACCGATGGTACGCCGGCGATCCTGGAACGGCTGCAGCAGGAGCTCGGGTTCGTGCTGCTCCGCCAGCCGCGCAACGGCGGCAAGGGCGCGGCGCTCCGGCGTGGCTTCGCCGCGGTGACCGGCGACATGATGATCATTCAGGACGCCGACCTCGAATACTCGCCCGAAGAATACCAGCTGCTGACACCGCTGATTACCTCCGGCCGCGCCGACGTGGTGTTCGGCTCGCGCTTCCTCGGCACGCACCGAGTGTTCCTGCTCACCCACTATCTCGGCAACCTCGTGATCACGTTCTTCACCAACGTGCTCTACAACACGATGCTCACCGACATGGAGACCTGCTACAAGCTGCTGCGCATCGACGTGCTGCGGTCGATGGAGCTGAAGTCGAACGGTTTCGGGATCGAGCCGGAGATCACCGCCAAGGTGTTCAAGCGCGGCTACAAGGTGTACGAAGTGCCGATCAGCTACGACGGCCGCGGCTACGAGGAAGGCAAGAAGATTACCTGGCGCGACGGCATCATCGCGCTCTGGGTGCTGCTCAAGTACCGGTTCACCGAGTAACTCCGGGGTATAATCGGCGCTCCCCGCTTTCCTGAGCCCGGCCGGCTATTCCAGCCCCCCAGCCTCACCAAAGCCGCAAGAAAGAAGAAGGTCTCGTGGTTCAGCGTCCGCATGGCACCAATCCGTTCGAATTCGTGGTGGTTTCTGGACTGCGCGCGGCGCAGCTGATGCGCGGATGCATTCCGCGCGTCGAACGGCAGCACAAGGTGGTGACGACCGCGCAGATCGAGGTCGCGACCGGCAAGGTCGCCCGCATCCCCGTCGGCGAAGAGCCGGTCGTCGCCGTCGAATAGCGCTCAGACGCCCTTGAGCTGGTCCGCGCTCATCTCCTCGATGGCGTGGAGCAGTCTCGCGAACACCTGAATCTGGCTGTGCATCAGCTCCGGGCTCAGTTTCTCGATGCAGCCATTGGCCGGACCGGCGAGCAGATAGTTCGGCTGCGGGATATAGCCGATGGTCGGAATGCCCGCGCGCGACAGGCTGCTACCCTCGCCCAGCCACCCGCCGTTGACCGGACTGACGACGCCGGCACGATCACGGCTCCCCTGCAGCGCCTCGACCAGGGCGTGGCCCAGCGTTTTGTCGGGCGTAATCGCCACGCTCCACTCGTTCTTCCCCGTCGACGCGTATTGCATCGACGCGTCGTCCATCCACTCGCGGCAGCCCAGGTGCTCGACCGTGACCGCGGCGACCGCGCGCCTGATGACGTCGGGATGCTTCTCGATGACGCCGCGGATCGACGGCACCCACGGGCCGGCGAAATGTCCGGTCGTCAACGGGAACACGAGCGTGCGCTTCCGCTCGGCCTTCGGGATCCTCGAAAAATACTGAGCGAGCGCGAGGATGCCGAGCGCGCCGTTCTCCTCGGTCGCGTTGGGGCCGTCGGTGTGCGTGTTGACGATGACGACTTGGTCGGTGGCGCCGGGAAGCGTGGCGATCAGGGTGTCGGTCGGCGTGTCGGGAAACGTGTCGGCCTCGAGGGTGACCTTCGCGTGGGCGCCGCTGCCAAGCGCGCGCAGGCGCGCGAGCGTGTCGCGTCCGACGTACAGACCCGCAATCCCCTGAGGCGGACGCGAGAACGGCGTGTACTGATCCTGCGCGTTCGCGTCGGACACGTCGGTCCAGCCGAGAATCACCGCGACCGCGCCGGCCTTCTGGAACCGCGTGAGGTCGTTGACCGCGCCGCGCGCTGGCCGTCTCGCGTCGGGGAATGGCTCACCCGGCGAATTGACGCCCCACGGCTTGTAGAGGTGCGCCCACTCGCGCGTGTTGGTCGCGAAATCGATCAGCGCCACCTTCCCCGACAGCCCCGTCAGCGTGAAGGTGGGATTGCTGCCGGCGTAAACCATCTCGCCGCCGACGCCGGCCGCCGACGTCTGCCCCGAGTACGGAAAATACGACGTGACCGGCGCGTGGAAGCCGACGCCCTCGCCAGGCGTCACCTCGATGCTCCAGCGCTTCGCATCCCAGCGCGGCAGCGTGTAGCGATCGTGCGCCACGTCGCAGCCGGCTTTCCTGAACTCGCCGGCGAGGAACTCGACGAACGTGGTGTGCGCCTGGTTGCCGGTGTACTTGGGTCCGAGGCGGGCCATCCACACCTGCTGATCCCACACCTGTTTCTGCGTCGGCAGGAGGTTGGGCTGGAATACCCGCGCGGCGCCGGCGGCGCGCGCGATTCGAACGAGGTGGGTCCCCATCGGGCCGGCGACCGCGAGGACCGACATCGATGTGGCCCACTGCGCGAAGCGGCGGCGTGAATAGCTCATGGCAACCGCATCTTAATACTGCATTCAAATGCGGAGAACAACGGGGCGACGCGGAGGACGACGCGGCCCGGGCTCGCTTACGAGCGGGCGCGATTGCCGAGGCGAACGCCCGTTGCTCGCGGACCGCTGACGCGATCCTCGATCAACTCGAAGGCGACTTTGTCGCCGACGATCAGCTTGTTGAACGTGCCGAAGGTCGTGTCGCTGCGGTGGAAAAACACCTCGCGGCTGTCGGCGTCGCGAATGAAGCCGTGACTTTGTCCGGCGTGAATACGAATGATCCGGCCGCTGGTCGAACGGCCGCAGGGAGGGAGTGGCTGGTTTGGTTTGCCGGGACGCGTGGTCGCCTTAGGCCTCTCGTTCACACCCAATCATGACACAGTACCGAGGCGTCGTGGTCGCGCCCGACGACAGGCCGAGCGGCCGATCCGCACGCCTTGCGCGTCTCCGCACAGCTGACCCCCGTGGGGACAACATGGTGCCGCGGCGAGCTGACGCCTTACATCCGCGTTTTCGGTGGAAATGCGAAGCGAGTAGGCGGGGGAAGCTATGGAGCCGAGGCGGAACGGATGGGTCGTAGATTCGCGAAACACCGGTGATTCGGGCGACCCGACTGCCTACGCGGCGTGCCTGGAGCCTTCCTGCGGCGCCGAGCCGGTAGGAACCTCGACGCGATGATTCATGGCCATCACCCGACCCAGGAAGAGGCCGAGCGCCGTCGAAAACGCCAGCCAGCCGCCGAGGAACACAAGCAGGAGCCTGAACATCCAGCACCTCTCGTTTTCTTGTGTTGCAAGATCCAGGCGCATCAGGGGTCGCATTGGAGCTTGCAGAATCCTTAATGTTTTCTCGAACTCGTTCTTGGGTCGGACATCAGCATCTCGACACCGTGTCGATTCGACATCCTTTCTGGGAACAGTGAGCAGCCCCCGGGGCGCCGGCCACCAGTCGCAGCATCTCTTGACAGTCACATGAACGTATGGGAATATACACTTCGTGGAATCCGCATTTGCCGTGATCGCCGAACCGAACCGCCGCGCCATCCTCAGCATGCTCTCCTCGTCCGAGTGCTCGGTAGGCGAGCTGATGGACCAGTTGCGCCTGCCGCAACCGTCGGTCTCCAAGCACCTCAAGGTGTTGCGAGAGGGTGGCTTCGTCGAGTCGCGTGTGGAGGCCCAGCGGCGAGTCTACCGTCTCAATCCCAAACCGCTCCAGGAAGTCGACGCGTGGCTGGCGCCGTTCCGCCGCTTCTGGTCGAAGCACGTCGACGCCCTCGAGCAACATCTGGAGCGGATGGAGAAGGTCTCATCCGGGAAAGGAAGGAAAAAACATGAGCAGCGCTGAGCACTACGCCTGCTGACGCCTTTGGGCGGCGGCCACCAGCGTACTGGGGGCTCTCGTACTTCTTCTGGCGCCGCCTGCCGGCAACGCCGCCGGAGAGATCATGACGTCGAACCGTAGCCCGAACCGCACGGCCGCTGCGAAGAACATCACGAAGAGAATCAAGGAGCTCGGGGACTGGAGGGGTGAGACGCTCGCCTGGGTTCGCCAGCGCATCCACGACGCGGATCCCGAGATCGAGGAGCAATGGAAATGGGAGAAGCCCTCTTCGCCCGGGATTCCTGTCTGGTCCCATGACGGCGGCGTCTGTACCGGGGAATCGTACAAGCAAGTCGTGAAGCTCACCTTCTTCCGAGGCGCCTCCATTCCGGACCCGCAGAAGCTGTTCAACTCCAGTCTCGAGGGAAACACGCGCCGGGCCATCGACATTCGCGAAGGCGGGAAGCTCAACGAAACCGCCTTCAAGGCATTGATCCGATCCGCGGTAGCGGCGAACTCCGCGGCTCCAGCTCGACGCGCATCCACGAAGAAGTAGCGACTCCGGCGAAGCGCAGGCCCCTGCCCATCACCGTTGCCGCCCGGTCCGTGGCAGACGCACAGTGCTTGTCAAACGCCGGACGTGGGTCGGCGGTCAGCAGATTTACCACGCGGAGTAATTCACATCGAGGTAGCGGCCGGCCTTCAGACCGGCCGAGCGACGGGCTGAAGCCCGTCGCCTACGCACAGTTGAAAAAGGCTGAAGCCCGTCGCCTACTTGTCAAACGCCGGAGTGGGTCGGCGGTCAGCAGATTTACCACGCGGAGTAGTTCACATCGAGGTAGCGGCCGGCCTTCAGGCCGGCCGAGCGACGGGCTGAAGCCCGTCGCCTACGCAAGGTTGAAAAAGGCTGAAGCCGCCGATTATCGCCGCATCAATTGATCAGTTGCCGGTCTCCCGTGCGCTGAGCAGGATCGCCGTATCGGCGTACCGCTGAGACGAAAATCGCCGAGCTGCTGCTACAGTGCGGCTCGCGCATCCGATCTCAACGCTTTCATCCCATGGGGCCCGATGAGCCGCCGGACCGCCGCGCTTGTCGCCGTTGTCGCGGTACACACGCATTTCTCTATCAGAACGGCGCGATGCTGGACCTGAATTCGCAGCTGCCGGCCGGATCCGGCTGGGTGCTCGAATCGGCGAACGACGTCAACTTTTCCGGAGAGATTGCCGGCGTCGGCACGATCAAGGGCCAGCGCCACGCGTTCCTGATGACTCTCCCGGTCACATTGAGCGTGTCGAATGAGGGCACAGAGGAGGCCAGCAATCTTCCGTTCGACGGCGTGCAGGTGGGGCGCACCGCGATCTTCTTCGCCACCGTCACTCCGCTCGACGATGTGACCGCGCACGACGTGGTCCTCACCGATGTCGTCAGCGGGCCAGTGACGATCGAGAGCGCTTTCACCCGGCGGGATTCCCCTTGCAGCGTTGCCGGGAGCACGGTGACCTGCCACATTCAACAGTTGGGCGAGCTCAGCGCCCTGGGACCTGACGAGACGCTGATCATGAGGGTGCGCGTCAACGCGCCGGGGCCGTTTTCGCACACCGCGCACGCGACCGCGGTGAACGCGATCCCGAATCCTGAGACCGACACGGAGAGCGAACACAATCGAGGCATCGCACTGAAGTCGTTCACGCTGTCGAAGACCACGGTCGCGGGCGGGACGGCGGTATCGGCGCGCGTCGAGTTGACGGGGCTGCCGAATCCGAACGGCAATTTTATCCAGCTCGAGACGACCGACTCCGCCATCGCGCCCGTGCCATCGAGGTTCACCGTCGAGCACGGGTCGCCGGCGCGGACGTTCAACATCGTGCCGCCGGTCGTGTCGGCGCCGACGATGGTGACCGTCTCGGCGACGTTCGATCTGGTGACGATCTCACAAACGCTCACCGTCATCCCGCCCGAGCTGAAGACGGTGTCGCTCACGCGCAGCACGATGATCGGATCCTGCCAGACCGCAACGGCCAAGGTCACGCTGACGGGCGACGCACCGGCGGCGGGCGCACGCGTCGTACTGTCGTCGACGACGGCCGGCGTCCACATCCCGGCAGCGGTGACGGTGGCGCCCGGCGCCACGACCGCGAGCCTGACGGTGACCGCCGATGCGGTGCACGCCTTGACTTCTGGTGTGTTCCAGGCGGCGTTCGGCGGCGTCGCCAAGGAGGCGCGGCTGGCCGTGCGTCCGATCTTCCTCACCGCGGTCACGCTGTCACCGTCGACCGTGACCGGCGGCGCCACCTCGAACGGCACCGCGACAATCGAATGTCCAGCGCCGGCCGGGGGAATCACCGCTGCGCTGCTCAGCACGAAAGCATCGGCGGCGACGCCAACGACCGGGCAGACGACGTTCGCCGCAGGCGCCACGACCGCGTCGTTCGCCGTGCAGACCCATCCGGTCTCGACCACGACGACGCCGTCGATTCGCGTGACCGTCAATGGCGTGACCAAGAGCGCACCGCTCGGCGTCAAGCCGTAGAGACGGACGAAACCGGAGTTTGGCGGCACGCGCCGCTCAGCTTGACCTCACCTGCGGCCGGTCCTCCAGTGTTTCGACCGTGGTGAGAGACCGGACCGCTGCGCACGTCCATCGTCGGTCGAGCCGCCCTGCCCAACATCGGCCAGATTGGATTCGTGTTCACCCGCGGCAGAGGTTACGATCCGGCTCGCGAGCCGTTATCGCAACCAAAGCGGCTTGTATCGGGGGCGCACCGTGCGGGCCCGTGGCTCGGCAATGAGGGTTCCAATCCAGCCGGCTGCAAACGTATGATCCGCGCTGGTTTGGAGACGGCTTTCGTTGGGTTGCCTGATGGACGAGATCTTTCCGCTCGTTTATGACGAACTCCGTCGGATGGCCGCGCGCAAACTCCGCGACGAGCGCACCAGTCACACCCTGAGCGCCACTGCCCTCGTCCACGAAACCTGGCTCGAGTTGACGAAGCTCAACCGGATCAAGTGGCAGAACCGATCGCATTACCTGGCAATCGCTGCGCAGGCCATGCGGCGCATCCTGATCGATTATGCCGTCGCGCGCAGTCGCCAAAAGCGCGGCGGTGGGCAGGTCCCGATTCACCTTGATGGCGACGCCTGGGCAGTGGTCGAGACCCGCGGCGAGGACCTCCTGGCCCTCGACGAAGCGCTCGGACGACTTGGTGCCCTGAACGAGCGGCAGGCGCGAGTCGTCGAATGTCGCTTTTACGGCGGGATGAGCGTGGAGGAGACGGCTGAGACACTGAAGGTCTCCCCCGCCACCGTCAAGCGCGAATGGGCCACGGCGCGTGCCTGGCTGAATCGCGAGCTGCAGAAATGAACCCGCCGCGCACGTCCCAGGATGCGATGACGCCCGAACGCTGGCGACACATCCACGACGTCCTTGCCGACGCGATCGACTGCCACATTGACGAGCGCCGCACGTTGCTCGACGCGCGCTGCGCCGACGACCCGTCTCTCAGGCGCGAGGTGGAATCGTTGCTGATGGCCCACGACGACGCCGGCGTCGTCGACCAGCTGGCTGCCCTGGTGAAACCACCGGCCGGATGGATTCGGGAGCCGGCGACAGAGTGGTGCGGACGCCGCATCGCCCAGTATCTGATCCAACAGCCACTCGGCGCCGGCGGCATGGGCGTCATCTACAAGGCGCAGGACGAGCGGCTCGGGCGTCAGGTCGCACTGAAATTCCTTCCGCCGCATTTGAGCGCCGACCCGCACGCCAAGACGCGGTTGGTCGAGGAGGCACGTGCCGCCGCCGCTCTCGATCATCCGAACGTGTGCACGATCTATGAGATCGGCGAGACCGACGATGGACAGTTGTTCATCGCGATGCCGCTCTACGACGGTGAGACCCTGCAGACACGTCTGGAGCGCGGCCGACTCGCCTTCGACGAAGCGCTGCCAATTGCACTTCAGGTCGCCCGGGGACTCGCACACGCTCACGACTCCGGGGTCGTTCATCGCGACGTCAAGCCCTCCAACATCGTCGTCCTTCCTGATGGAACCGCCAAAGTGCTCGACTTTGGCATCGCTCAGATTCATGCCGCGGCCGTCAACGATCCGCAGCGCTTGATCGGCACGACGGCTTACATGAGTCCGGAGCAGGCGGGCGCTCGTCAAGTCGATGCTCGCTCCGACATCTGGTCTCTTGCCATTGTCATTCACGAGATGCTGGCGGGCGCGCGACCGTTCTGCGGTGACGACGGACGAGCCGTGCTGCAGGCGATTCTGACCGAGGAGCCGCGCCTGACAGCGACGTCCTATCCCGATGTGCCGGACGGGGTCGATCGCATCCTGCGTCGGGCACTCGCGAAAGCGGCAGATCGGCGCCATGCCTCGATGTCCCTGCTGGCGGCGGAGTTGTCAGCGCTGACGACGGCACCCGCCGATGGGACCGGCGGTTACGGCGTTGGACCACCAGACGACCCGGCGCGGATGGCGACGAGCGAGCGCCGCCGCGCGGCGGTGCTGGTCACGGTGGTCTCGGATTACCCGTCGCTCGTCGATCAGATGACGCCAATCGAAGCGCATCGCGTCGTGGCACTGCTGCGCGACACTGCAGTCGACGTGGTGCGGGGGTATGGTGGACTCGTCAATCAGGCGATTGGCGACGAGATCGTCTCGGTCTTCGGCGTGCCAGTCGCCCACGATGACGACGACCTGCGCGCCGTTCGTGCCGCCCTGGAGTTGCATGCACGCGTTCGCTTACTCGAGGAGGCCGCGCATCCGTCAAGCGTCCGGCTCAGGGTCCAGTCGGGCCTGCACGTCGGTCCGGTGGTCGCGCAACGTCTGCACGAAGGACCGCGACGCTACGACATCGTCGGCGTAGCGATGACGTGGGCGGCGCGACTCGCGGCCGTCGCGGACCCGGGCAGCGTGCTGGTGAGCCCCGAGACCCAACGTCTCGTCGAACCCTACGTGCACACGGCAGCCTGCCCTCCGGTAGTGCTCGACTCGCAGATCGGCGTGCTGACGCCATTGCGGGTACTCGGTGAGACCGGGATCGTCACGCGCCTCGAGGCATCGAGCCGAACCGATCTGACGCCGTACGTCGGCCGGCAATCCGAGCTCTTGATGCTGCAGTCGCACGTCGCCCGCGCCCGGAACGGTCAGGGAGCCGTGATCGCGGTGCTCGGCGAGCCGGGCGTGGGCAAGAGCCGTCTGCTCTACGAGCTGCAGGGGCGACTCGAGACTGCAGCGGACGTGTGCGTGCTGCACGCGCGGTGCCGGGCCTACGGCGACAGCGTGCCATACGGCGTCTTCGTGCAAATCCTGTGTGCCGCGCTCGATCTGCGACCACCACTGGGAAACACGGACGCAGTCATCGCGAGGATTCGGGCGGTCGACGCGTCGCTCGAGTCGTTCGTGCCTCTATTCCTGCATCTGCTGTCGCTGAGCAGCGATGCCCACGCGCTTCCCCGGCACCTGCGTGGCGAACATCTTCAGGCGGCCCTGCTCGAAGCGATCGCAACCATCGCCGCCGTGTTGAGCCGCCGGGCACCGCTGTTCGTGATCGTCGAAGACTGGCACTGGGCGGACACCGGCTCGCGCGCGGCTTTCCTCCGGGTGGCCGAGCTGGTCGGCTCGAGTCCACTGGTGCTCATAGCGACGAGCCGCCTGGAGCGGGACGCCCAGGACGACTGGCCCGCAGGCACGATCTGCGTTCACCTGTCGCGGCTGGAATTCGGCGCATCCACCGCCATCATGCAAGCCGTTCTCGGCGTTCGTCGAGTGTCCGATGCCCTGGCGCGGCGCCTGTACGAGCGGGCGGGAGGCAATCCGTTCTTCCTCGAACAGATCTGCGCGGCGCTGCTCGAGCAGCACGCGGTCACGGTGCGCGACGGCGAGGCCCGAGTGGACGGCGGCGAAGGGGCACTGTCGCTCCCGGACACCGTTCAGGGAGTGATACGAGCGCGACTCGATAACCTGAACCCGCACCACCTCGAGATCGTACGGGTCGCCTCGGTGATCGGGCGGGAGTTCGATCGCGCGCTACTCGCGGAGGTGGTGTCGACCCACATCGATCTCGCTCCGGCGATGGCCGCGCTCGAAACGGCTGGTCTCATCCAGCAGACTTCGGCCCCGCCGACGGCTCGCTATCGATTCACCCATGCGTTGACGCAGGAGGTCTGCTACGACAGTCTCGTCGGACACCAGCGAAAACTGCTTCACGGGGCCATCGGGCGCGAACTCGCCGCCACGCTTGTGAACCGGCTGGACGAAGGCGCGGAGCTGCTCGCGCATCATTTCGGCCGCGCGGAGGACTGGCCGGCCGCGATTCGTTTCGGCCGACGCGCGGCGGAGCGCGCGATGGCGCTCAGCCAGTTTGCCGACGCCCTGGGCACTCTGGATCAAGTTACTCGAATGGGTTGGCCGCGCCTCCGGTGGTGAGCAGGCCGATCTCACAGCGGACCTGCTGCTCCAGCAGGAACGTTTGTGCGAGACGCTCGGACTGCGCGCGCGCCAGCAACAGATCATCGACTCGTTGATCGCGCGCCTTGCGCGTGAAGGAAGCTCCGCCCGCCTGGCCGAGGTCTATCTTCGCCAGGGCGACCTCTCGACCCTGCTCAAGCGATTCGATGCCGCCGACCGGGCCCTGGGGACCGCGCTTCGAATCGGCCACGAGCGCGGAGACACGACGGTTCTGCGCAGCGGGCTTCGGAGCCTCGGACTCCTGCGCTGGCACGAGGGGCGCCACTCCGACGCGCTCGACATCACGCGCCGTGCGCTCGCCGTCGATCGCGAGTGTCACGACGACATCGCGGTGGCCGTGGATCTGACCAACCTCGGCAACATTCTCAAGGCCACCGGCGACTATGTGAGTGCGCGTCGAGAGCTGGAAGCGGCGCTGGCGATGCCCGCGCTCCGCGACGATCCCAGGAAACTGGTCTATACCCAGCACAATCTGGCCAACGTGTATCGAGCGACTGGCGAACTCGATCGCGCGCTCGCCTGCCTTGGCCAGAACGACGAAATTGCCCGCACTCACCTGCTGCCAATCCAGCGATCGTTTCATCTCACGTCGATCGCACACATTCAGCTGCAGCAGGGACGCATCGAAGACGCGCTCGCCACCTACCGCGCAGCGGTGGACTTGAGCCGGCGCGCCCGGCACGCGGATGGTCTGGTGCAGTCGCTGCGGATGCTCGGCAACGCGCTGCTGGGACTGGCCCGCTACGACGAAGCGCTGCCCTGTCTGCAGGAAGCGGCGCAGCTGTTCGCGCAGCTCGAAGATCAGATGTCGGAAGCCGAAATGTGGACCGGCGCCGCGAGCATTCTCGAACGACGATCGCCGGACGAGGCCGCCCGGGCGTGGACCCTGGTCCTGGCGCTGCAGCGCACGCGCGGCGACTCCCGGAGCGAGCTCGACGCCCGCGAAGGACTCGCCAGAGCGATGCGCGCCAAGGGCGCCGACGAAGCGATTCCGGCGTTCGAGTCGGCCCTTGCGCTGGCGGCCACGATCGGCGAGCGCGTGCGGGAAGCGGCGATTCGCAACGTGCTCGGAATTCTCGAGTGGGAGCGGGGCCGGTACGCCGAGGCGCTGCGACACTACGAAGCGGCGCTGGTGCTCGTTCGCAACCAGGGCCATCGCGCACACGAAGCCCTCATCTTGAACAGCCTTGGCGTGTCGTTGACGAGGCTCGGTCGTCCCGACGAGGCGCGCACCGTGCTCGAGCAGAGCCTGACCATCAGCCGGGACATCGGCGAGCGTCAACTCGAAGCCGACGGTCTGACCGCCCTGGGCCAGGTATGTCTGAACGCCCACGACCTGAAGGGCGCGGCCGGCTGCTTCGAACAGTCTCGCGCCGTCCGGCATGCCATCGGCGATCGCGCGGGCGAGGGATGGATGCATCTGCGCCTGGCCGCGCTCAGGACCACGATGAGCGACGGCCCAGGCGCCCGCGACGCGATGGCCGCCGCCCGGTCGGCGGCTGCCGATGCCAACGACAATGCTCTTTCGACGGCCTGCGCGGAGGCTGCCCGCGAAACCCCGTGACCAGGAGAATGGTGCCATGCCGCGTTACATCATCGAGCGTTTTGTTCCCGGCCTCACGCGCGACGAGTTGATGGCGGCGGGCCGCCGATCGGTCGCCGCACTGGCGGAACTGCCCGACGTGCGATGGATCAGAAGCTACGTCTCGGATGCCGAAGGCAAAATCTACTGCGAGTACGATGCGCCCAGCCTCGACGCCATCCGCGAACATGCAAGGCGAGCGGGGTTGCCCGCGGACCGCATCTCGGAAGTCGCCCTCGAGATCAACCCCACGATGTTCGTGTAGCCCGTCCGATCGTTGCGCCTAGCCCCAGCGAGGCGCCTCGTCGGGGCTGATTCCGAGCAGCGTTTTCGCCACGATCTCATGGGTAAGCATCGAATTGGCGGGGTGGATGCGCCCGAGACGAGCATCACGAAACAGCTGCTCGAGCCCGCTCTTGCGAAAGATCCCGAAACCGCCGGCGAGTTCGAGCGCGAGGTCGACAATCCGCCACGAGTCTTCGACGGCGTGGTACTTCGCGGCGAAGATCTTGGCCGGCCAGGTCGCGCCGTGATCCACGCCGTTCGACCAGTCTTCGGCGACGCGATCGAGATGAGGGCCGATCGACTCGAAAGCCAACCCCATCTCCGCGACCCGGTGCTGCAGCTCCGCATGGTAGGCCATCGGTCGGGTGAGCGCGATCGACCGCTTGGACTTCGCCGTCTCAATGGTCAGATCCAGCGCGCGACGCGCGAGCCCGTAATAGATGTTGCCAAACCCGATGAGCGCCCACGCGAACAGTCCAAGCACGAAGGCGTCGATTCCCGCCGCGCCCGCCGGCACCACCCGCACGACGTAGCGATCGGGCACGAAGACACCGTCGAGGATGGTGTCGTCGCTGCGCGTCGCCCGCATCCCGAGCACGTCCCACGTCTGATCGATGCGGTAGCCTTCGGTGTCGCGCGGCATGAAGGCGTGAACGATCTTGGGATGGGCGGCATCGGCGGCATCCATCCCGTGGATGCCGAGGTACGTCCACACCGGTGACAGGCTGCCGAAAGACTTCCGGCCGGTGAACCGGTAGCCGCCTTCGACTCGTTGAGCCTTGGTGGTCGACAGCAGCACCGGGATGTCGTTTCCGCTCTCGGCGTGTCCCGCCGCGAATACCTCGCCAGCAGCGGCCGCCTCGAGCAGCCATTGCTGCGACCGATCACCCGCACGCCAGAGATCGGCGGCGTTGCCGGTCAGTAGACGTGCATGTTGATCGCCAGGGCGGTGGCCGCGGCGTGATAACCCAGACGCCGCTGCTCCAGGGCGACGTTGGCCAGCGACAATCCTGCACCGCCGAGCTCGGTAGGAACTGCCAGGCGGAGGTAACCGGCCTGGCGGAGCTCGTCGAAGTCCTCCGAGAAGAACACGTTGTCGCGGTCGTACTGGGGCGCACGGGTAGCGAAGCGAGCGAGCATGTCGTCGGTCAGGACCGTCTGCAGGTCCCGAGTGAGCGTTGGCATCTGACTCTCCTGTTCGTGAACCCAAAAGTGCCGGAGCCACTGATACTCCGGCCGCACAAGTGAGAAAGCCACAAACGCGCGCATTCCGGCTCACGAGGCGCTGTGAGCCTTCCTTGGCGCCGCTGCGGCTTCTGGTCATCACGCGGGATGCCGGGCGCAATCCGGTGCCTAGCATCATCCCGTCGAAACGACGCGGAACTCGTCGGTTCGCGTCAGGAGGCCGTCATGATAATCGGGCCATTGGCAAGACCGCTGGCGCACATGTTGACCGCAGGGCTCATGCTGTCGGGATCGGCATGGGTGGCGACTGCTCAGTCACACGATGACCACACGATCGCGTTGTCGTCGCAGCCGCGCAAACCGACTCCGCAGGAGAGCGCTGCAGTGATTTCGGAGCGATGGGGCTGCATTTCGTGAACTTCGATCTCGTCGGTGACGGCGAAGTGGACGCAAGGCGTCCGGAGATCGTGCTCTACGAGCCGCTGCCCAACAATCGTGTGCGGATTACCGGCGCGGACTTTCTGGTCATTGCCGCCGTAGTCGAGATCCATCGACGGTTCATCATCAGGGTATGACACTGTGTCTGACGCCGGCCTGCACGGCACCGCACGAGTGCCTGCAGCCTCGGCAGCTCGCTACTTGCCGAGACCGGCCATCAGCCGGCGAATCTCGTCGACACCGTTCTTCACCTTGATGTCGTCGAACATTTTTCCCAGCGCGGGCGACGATCGTCGGGGATCGCCTTCGACACCGGTCGGCCCGATCACCGCGCCGCCGGCGTCGCGCTTCACCGGATCGCCCATCGCGATCTTGTCCGGCCGCACGTAGGACGCGCTGATGGCCCACAGTTCGGAGGTGTCCGCGACGCCGCCATGATTGCTGGGCGGAAATCCGTGCGCCTGGAGATAGCGTTCAACTTCGGCGTCGGCCTTGGCGTACGAATCGCCCGAGAACAACACTCGCACGCCCTGTGGGCGATAGCGTGCGTCGAGCTTCGGCGCGAGCGCCTTGAGCGGTTCCTGATTGCCGCCGTGATCGCCAAGCAGAATCACCGTCTTGAAGCCGGCCTTCACCAGGCTGGCGGTCACCTCTTCGTTCACCTTCGAGAAGGTGTCCGGCGACAGGTCGATGGTGCCGGGAAACTTCATCAGCTCGGCGCCGGTTGGCGCAAACGGCATCACCGGCGCCACGAGGGCATTGCCCAGGGCCCTCGCCATCCGCTCGCCCAGATAGCGCGCCTTGAAGTTGTGCTTCCCCAGCACGACATGGGGGCCGGTCTGCTCCGTGCTGCCGTTGAACAGTAGAACCGTCGTCTTTCCGGATGCGATCGCGTCCCGCAACTCGGTCATCGTCATTTCATCCATCAGGACGGGTCTCGCCTTCGTCGCCCCGGGAGCAGGTTGTGCAGCCGTCGATCGGACGGCCGTTGCCGGCAGTGCGATCAGCGCCACCACAGCCGAAACGCCAAGCATCAGTCGTGGCCACATGAGAGCCTCCGCGAGAGAGTGTATCCCGCCACGCCGGCGCGGAACGTGCCGGCGTTGTTCCCGCACCAGTGCGGCGGTAAACTCGAGCCGTGGGGAAGGTCGTGGGCGTGACATGGCTCCTGGCGGCGGTCGTCGCGGCTGCCGCTGCCCTCCCCGCGCGTGCGGCCGATCGAGAGAACCGGCCGTTGATCGTCGCGCTCGGCGACAGCCTGACCTCGGGTCGGGGCATTGGCGCCGCCGCCGCCTTTCCGGCGGTGCTGCAGGAGCGGCTCGACGCCGCAGGCTACACCTATCGGATGGTCAACGCCGGCGTGTCCGGCGACACCACCACCCGGGCACTGCGCCGCTACCAGGCGGCATTGGACGGCCGCGTCCAGATCCTGATCGTCGCGCTGGGCGCCAACGACGGCTTGCGCGGCATTCCGGTCGCACAGCTCAAGGCCAACCTGAGCGCGATCATCGAAGAGGCCCAGGCACGCGGCATCGCCGTCCTACTGGTCGGCATGGATGCGCTGCCGCTGCGCGGCTGGGTTTATTCGCTCGCGTTTCATCATGCCTATGAAGAGCTCGCGACCCGATTCCACATTCCACTCGTGCCGTTCGTGCTGATCAACGTCCTGCCCAATCCGGCGCTGATGCAGGACGATCGTGCCCATCCCAACGCGGCAGGCGCCCGCGCCATCGCCAATCTCATCTGGCCGCACCTGGAACCGCTGCTGAAGAAGACCGGGTGAGGGTGCAACCTCGGCCCGGCGGCGGACCTCGGTCCGCTACCTCTTAGAACGGCGGATCTACCGAGACATCGCGGAAGTGGCGGATGCCGTTACTCCGGCGTCATGGCTCGTCACCGGCAATCCCTGGTTGCCCGTGACGACGTCCACCAACCATCACGGTTGAAGTCGCCAACGACGATCTGCGCCGGACCGGGCAAGACCGGGTGGGTGACCGCCGATTGGAACGTGCCATCGCCGTTGCCATCCCGAAGCCGAACGAACCATCAAACGCGGGGTGGCCCTCAGCGACCGTGGCCCCCCCGGGGCGGGGCTCTGATGCGGTTATTGTGCCGGCCATCGGCGCTCCTCGATGGCACAGCCCAGCCGCGCTGGCGATCGATTTTCGCTAAGCTATGGAACCAGATTCTCCAGGGAGAAATCACGCGTGGTAAAAATCGCTCGCCGGGAATTTCTGAAGGCTGCCCCCACCGGCATCGCAACGTATGTCGCGGCCGCGAGCGCCGGAATCGATCCGGCCGCGACGCAGGCGGCGGAGAACCCCACGATCGGTGCCGCCGCGTATTCACCCGTTGCGGACTACCCCATCCGACCAAAACGCTGTTCCGAGGTGAAAATCACCGACAGCTTCTGGAAACCGAAGATCGTGACCAACGCCGAGGTCACGATCCCATTGGAGGTACAGAAGCTCGCCGCGACGCCCGGAGGTCTCACCGGAAACGTCCTCGAAGCCGCGATCCTGTCGCTGACCACCCACCCGAATCCTGCGCTGCAGGCGCAAGTCGATGCTCGGATCCGAGCAATTGCCGACGCTCCCGGAAGCGGCAGAAGCGACGGCAACAGCGGATTCGAGGTGGCAGCCACGTATTACAACGCCACCGGCAAACGCGATCTCGTCGAGAAAGCGATCGCGTCTGCCGAGGCGCTGTATGACGACTTCCGCACGCGCAATCCTCCATTTTCTGGCGGCGAAAGAGATGCAATCAATTGCGTCCAACTGTATCGGGTGACACGCAGGCGAAAGCATCTTGATCTGGCCAAACACTACCTCGATATCCGAGGTCTGCCGAACTCGGTGAATCGCAGCCGGCACAATCAGTCGTACAAGCCGGTCCTCGAACAGACCGAGGCGGTCGGTCATGCCGTGAATGGCCTGTCGCTGATGGTGTCTCTGACCGACGTCGGCGTGTTGACGGGCATCAAGGAATATTTCAACGCCGCTCACCGGATGTGGCGCGATGTCGTCGAGCGAAAGATGTACGTCACCGGCGGCGTCGGCGCGACAGGCAATGAAGGGTTCGGCGGGCCCTATTCGCTGCCGACCATTTCGGCCTACTCCGAGACCTGCGCCGCGCTGATGTTCATCACGCTGAACCACCGGATGTTCATGGCCACGGGCGACAGTCGGTACATCGACGTCATGGAGCGCTGCATGTACAACAACGCCATCGACGGCGTGGCTGTCGCGGGCAATCGCTTCTTCTACGTGAACAGGCTGGCCAGTGCCGGCGACGGCCGCGATGTTCGCTGGGAGCGCGCGTCGCTCGAATGCTGCCCGCCGAATCTCGTGCGGTTTCTGGCGTCGATGCCGAGCTTCATCTACGCACAGGGTCATAGCGGCGCGATCTATGTGAACTTGTATGTGTCGAGCGCCACGTCGTTCACGGTCAATGCGACAGAGATCGGGCTGTCCCTTCACAGCGAACTGCCGTGGGAAGGGAAATCGAGCATCACCCTATCCACCACCGCCGATGTGAAAGCTGTGGTCAAGCTGCGCATCCCTGGCTGGACGATGAATCGCCCGGCGCCGGGCGGTCTCTATGCCTATCTGGACCGGCTCGAGGAGCGGCCGACCGTGTCCATCAATGGTCAGCGCGTGAGCGCTGTCCCGGATTCGACTGGCTACGTCAGCCTCGACAGGTGGTGGAAGAACGGCGACGTGGTCAGCGTCGATTTGCCCGTCAGCGTGCGACGACTGTCGGCCGACTCGAGAGTCGCGCAGGCCAGGCGCCGGATGGCCGTCGAGAGAGGGCCGATCGTGTACTGCTCGGAATGGCCGGACGCCGATGGCGGCCGCCCGTTGACGCTGCTGTTCGATCCCGATGGCGACTTGAAGGCGTCGGTCGACGCCGGCTGGAATGGCGCGACGGTCGTCAGGGCGCAGGCGCGCAGCATCACGAACCCGGCTGATCAGCCCAAGCCGGTCACGCTCGTCCCATACTATCTGTGGGCGAACCGCGGCGCGGGTGAGATGACGGTGTGGCTATCGACCGCGGGCTACTCGATCGGTGATGTCGGTCCGGCCGGCGGGTTCATCTTCTATGAAAACCCGAACCACGATCGCGATGGGTGGCGGTACCTCGAGGCCGCTCCCTTCGATCAGAGTGGCGGCGCCCAGTGGGGATGTTTTCGGCGAGCGATCCCAGGTGCGCGGGGCACGGCGATCGGCACGGGTAAGCCGAACACGCTCGACATGATCGCCGCATGCTCCGAGCCCGGTAGCGCTGCTCAATTGTGCGCCACGCTCAGCGTCAACGGTGTGCGCGGATGGTACCTGCCATCCAGAGATGAACTCGCGTTGATGTATCGCAATCTGAAGGCCGCAGGGACCGGCGCTTTCAACGACTGCGGCGTCGCCGATAATTTTACCTACTGGGCTTCATCGCAGCAGACCGCCGACATGGCGGTCCACATCGACTTTGCAGATCTGGGACGCCAGCACGGCGACGACAAGGACTTCCCACGGCGAGTCCGGGCAATTCGTACCATATGACTCCCGCGGCTCCGATGACACTCGGCGCGCCGGCCGCACGCCTTGCCCAGTTTTCGCACGTGAAGCTCGCTCACCTGCCGACGCCCTTGGAAGAGATGCAGCGCCTGTCGGTATGCACGCCTCCACGGAATCGAGCAGGAGTTGCGTGCAGCGGACGCCGCTCGTATTTCGTGCCCTACGGTGCCTCCGATGCCATCGGCGCCATGGGTTATGCGCGGATGGTGATCGAGCTTCTGGAACAATGCTTGGCGATCAGCATCGAGCCGCGGCACCAGGCATACCGCTACATGTCCTCGACCGGACGGACCTCGGACTCGCATTCGAATTCCGGCCAGTGGATCCGGTGCAGTTCCATGAACTCCCGCGCCACGGCATCAGCCTCTTCCTTCGACTTCGTCTCCACCAGGGCGAAGCCGCCGATGACCTCTTTGGTCTCCACAAACGGTCCGTCGATGACCTGCAGCTTGCCGCCACTCGACCGGATCCGGTAAGCCTGTGAGGCGGGCTTGAGTCCGCCAGTGTCCTTGAGGACGCCGGTTGCGAACATCCTGGCCACGAACTCACCCATCGCGTCCATGAGCGCCTTCGGCGGCTGCGTCTGACCGGCGGTTTCGGCATGTTTGATAAACATCAAGTACTTCATTGCTGTAGTCTCCAGAGATCGCGTGTATCGCTGAGTTGGTGATTCCAACCCTCTACGGCATAGTCGAACAGGGAACTGATAGATCGACATTCTGTGTGCACGATCATGACGCGAATCCATTCGAGTGTTCTGGTTGTCGTGGCTGCGCTGGCAACGACATCGGCGGTTGGAGCCGTTGACATCTGGACTGTCGGTGTCGACAACACCCGTCAGGGGTGGAACAGGTTCGAGTCGGTGCTGACAGCGGCCAACGTCCCGAAGCTGCGCAAGCTCCGCGAATTCACGGTCGACGACAAGATCGATGTGACGCCTCTTGTGGTCGGCGACAAGCTGTACGTGTTCACGATGTCCAACACGGCGTTCGTCTTCGACGTGAACAGCGGCGCGGAGCTTGCCAGGCGACAGCTCGCTGTGCCGTTCGATCCCCGGCCCGATCCAGGCCAGATGGATCGCTGGCTCCTGTATCACAACTGGGGCATCACGGCGACGCCCGTCATCGATGTCGCCACGGGTACGATTTACGCAACCACGTTCGGCAAGCCCACGGCGGCAAGCGCCAACAACGACCGTCAAAACATGCTCTGGATCCTCGATGCGGGCACGCTCGTCGACAAGAAGCCGCCCGTGTTGATCGCCGGACAGGCCGACAACGGCGGCGGCGGCATCGCCAACGGAGTCACCACGCCGTACCAAAAGATGCGCGCCGGACTGGGCTTGCTGACCGACGCCGGCGGCAACAAGGCAGTGATCGTCTGTTTTTCCATCAATGGCGAAAACCCGCAGGGACCGGGACACGGGTTCGTGACGGCCTTCGATGTGCGCGGCTTGAACCGCGACGCCGGCTTCACGCCGACGCCGGCGGTCTGGAACGTGACGCCCGGCGGAGGCGCCGGCGGTGTATGGATGTCGGGCTCGGGTCCGGCCATCGATGGCAGCGACATCTACCTGACCACCGGCAACGGTATGGATCCCGGCACGATGCCCGGCAACTTCGCCGAGAGCTTCGTGAGACTCCGCTACACGCCCGGCACGGCGAACGTGAGCGGCGGCAAGCCGGCGCTCGCCCTCGCCGACTTCTGGGGCGCCTTCAGCGACTTCGTTCGCCAGCAGCAGTTTCCGGAGGACACGCAGGATGCAGGCGACGCCGACCTCGGATCCGCCGGCGTCGTACTCGTTCCAGAGCGCGGCAACCTGATCGGCGGCGGCAAGGACGGCATCCTCTACAACTTGGACAAGGACAACCTTGGCAGGAACAGCTGGGATCCGCAGTTCAATCTGCCGTTCGTCGCGACCTACCTGCCCAATCCACCGAACGGCGCCGCCGGCCTGCCCACGACCACCGCTGCCGATCCCAACTGGCCGATCGTCAATCTCAATCGCAATCTCCACGCGAGGACGCCGAATCAGAAGACATTTCACGTCCACGGCACGCCGGTGTTCATGGGGCGTGCTGGCAGCGGGATCGTGTTCGTGTGGGGCGAGAACGAGCGGGTGAAGGCGTACAACTACAACGTCACGACGAAACGCCTCACTGGTTTCCGGGCCGAGGGCGTGCAGTTTGCCTCCGGCGCGATGCCCGCGCCCGGCGGCATGCCAGGCGGCCGACTCGTCGTCTCGTCGAACGGGACGATGCCCGGCACGGGCGTGGTGTGGGGTGTGTACCCCGTGCAGGGCAATGCCAACTCCGAGGTCGTGCACGGCGCGCTGGTCGCCTACGACGCGACGACCGTGCTGGCCGGCGGCCGGCTGAAGCAGCTCTTTCACAGCGACGCGAACCCGGCCAACAACATGGGCAAGTTCGCGAAATACTCCACGCCGATCGTCGCCAACGGCAAGGTGTACGTCGGCACGTTCAGCAACAAGGTCGTGCAGTACGGCCTGTGAACGATCGAGACATACGATTCGATAGTCGAGAGAACAGGGACGTGACCATGAGAAACATGTTGATCATGATGGCGATGGCAACGGCGGCGGCCGGCGCCGCCGCCGCGCACGCGCAGAGCGCCCAGGCACCACAGGAACCGTCGGCCCAGACGGCGGAGGCGGCAGCGGCGACGGGCGGGTTGAGCGACCTGAATTCGCTTACGTTCGGGTGTCCGAAAGCGGCCCTGAACGCGGCCGCGCGTCAGGCGAGCCAGGTGCCTTCGCAGGGCACCTACCAATTCTCCTACTTCAACATCGTCAGCAACACGCACCACGCGGCCTTCGAAGTGCATTTCAAGAGCAACGACGCCGACGAGCCGGAGCTGAAGTACTGCGTGGAGATGTACTGCCAGCAGGGCTGGGACCCGAAGACGGCGAAAACGACGATCACATTGATGGGCAGCGCGCCTCGACGTGCCGGCGCCGGCGCGCATGCCGACAGCTGCAGTCAGGTTCATACTCCCGTGAAACGAACGAAGAAGAGGTCGTAAGACGGTTGGTAACTACCATTGAATGAGGCCGCCGGCGTCGTCGACCAGGACGACGTCGTACTTCTCGAGCATCGGCAGCAGAATGTCTTTCAACTCGTTCGTCCACAGTTCGCCGTCGTAGAACTGCGCCTTCATCGGCTCGCGCGACGCGAGATCCGGAAAGCCGCGCATGAAGAAAAACGTGTCAGGGTCCTCGAGCGAGAGGAAGGGACCGAGAATCTTCATCCCGATCGCGAGATGCGCGGGCACCGATTTCGCGTCGAAGATCCGGAGGAACTCGGCGCGCTTCCCCGCACTGGTCTTGTAGGTGCGCATCTCGATGATCATGGCGGTCCCCAATCAACGCGTGAACACGGCCTTCCAGTTCACCTCCCACGTCCGACCGAGGTCCGCTGAGAATGACTGCTCGAAGCGGAACGAGGGACGGGGTGATGTCCGCGAAGACGAACCGCACGCTTATCGCACGGCCGTCGAGCATATCCTGACCGAAGAACTCGCCGCGGCCGCCGCTGAAGCGTCCGTACATCGTTGCGCGGTCGAGCATTCCGTCGGATCCGTTCGCCCACGTGATGTTCCACTGCTGCGTGTCCGCGTTGAACAGGCGAATCGTGAGCCCCTGGATGCGGCCGGCCGCGCCGTTGACATCGAGCTCACCGATGTTGGCGCGTCACTCCCATTGCGCCCGCACGACCGACGTCCCTTCGTAGTCCAGCCACTTCGTCGACCCGCTGAGCGGGTGTTCGAGCCGCGAGAGGCGCGCCTTCCAGGCGCCGATCTCGAAGTCGAAGTCACGGCGCCCGTCGCGCTGCGCAGAGGCGTGAAACGGCAGGATCGCGATCAGCAGGTTGCATAATAGAAGTCGCGGCACGACTGCGGATCGTACTGGACCGACTTCATGACTGCCAGAAGGCACCTCGCCGTAACTACCCCTCATTCGCGTCGAAAGAATCCGGTCAACGACTGCCCGCTGACGGCGGCGCTCGCCGCACTCGGCGGCAAGTGGAAACTCATCATCATCTACTGGCTGGCCCGGTCGCCGCGCGCTCTGCCTCTTTCGCCGCTCCCGGCGAGCGGTCAGAGGCCGCGCCGGTGCGGAGTTACGGACAGACTGCGGCGATCATCTTCATCGACTTCACGCTCAGGTACGGCATACCTGTCGTATCGCCTTTCAGCGTCGACTTGGTTTCGGTCTCCTGATCGTCGCCGTGCTTGACCTTGGTCTTCGTCCTGGTCTCGATTTGAACCTCGCCGTCGCGGTCGGTCGCTTCGCCATCGATCTGGACGCGGTGGCCCAGATGCTTCTCGAAGTTTTCTTCGTCGGAGACCAGCAGGTAGCTAGGCCTGGTGCCCTTCTTGTCCGCGACGTGGGTCAGCATGTAGCCGTCGCCGCTGCCGCTGGTCGCCGACGCAATGCAGCCGGTGACCTCGACGTCTTTTCCGTCCTTGACCTTCACTTTCGATTTGACGTCCGTTTGGGCCGCCAGCGCGCCGGCAGTCGCAACAGACAAGGCAACAACGGCGAACGGTCTCAGGATGAGCTTCATGGCAACCGCCTCCGTTCATCGACTTGCCACGTCCGTGCCAGCCCCGACGCACATGAGGTTCGCCGAGAATCCGCCGCGGGGCCAAGATTCCCTCATCTCATGTCACGGCCGACTCTTATCGGGAGGATCTGTCGCTTCACAAGAAGACTGTCACGGTAGCGAGGTGAGCCCTGAGCAGGTGACGCTGACCTTGCCGGAGAAATGAAAATCGGAAATGCGCCCTTCTGCGTCGCCCGCGCGCACCGTGAACTGAAAATTGTAGAAGCCGGTTGCATCCAGCGTCGAGGCATCGACGCCATGGAACGCGGCAATCTCGACGCCGTCTTCTCGAATCGACGTGCGGTGGTCGACAGGAAACCCCGTGAACGCCTGGCACGCGTTGAAGACCAGCGCATCGTAAAGGCGAATCAGATAGACGTTCTCGTCTGTCCACGGCGGTTCGCCTGGTTTGGGCAGGATGAAGCTGCTGCCGGCGGTTTCGACGGACGCAGCACTGCTGGATGTCTGCCAGACCCACGGCCACGGCGAAATTCCCAGATCCAGGCCGCCGTTTGCAACGATGTCGTTCGATATCCTCTGCACGACGAAGGTCACCCGCACATGCGGCAGATCGGCTTTGAGGGGAGGATCGATGGTTGGGAGGGGGTTGCCTGCCGCGCCACCGTACGCGAGAAAAGCTGGACACTCGGAATGTGTCCGTGCCTCTCGACACCATGGTGGCAACCGCGGGTCGTCCGGCGGGATCAGGAAGACAGTAGGGAGCCGCGTCAGAAACGGGCTTGCGGCTTCCTTCGTTGGCAGCGTGCCGCGAGTGGTCTGATCGGTTGCGGAGCGTGCGAACGCCAATGCGAGGACGACCGGCAGTATTTTCACGACGGTCATGCTGTTTCCTTTCTGCGAACCGAAAGGTGACCCGGATGATTCCCCGCTTCAATGGTGATGGTCGCAACGAGAGCGTTTCGGACGATGAATCCCCGATCGACGAATTGGCGCTCGCGAGATGAGCTGTCACCGGCAAATGACGAGAGGAAATGCGTACGTCAATTCCGATGCAGTTCACCTCAGATTCTTGACATACATAGAACCACAATGTATAAGTCTCCGTATGGACATGGGGAAGGACCTGGTTGCTGCTTCCGCCACGCCGCTCGTACTGGCCATCCTTGCCGAAGGGGAGAGTTACGGCTACGCCATCATCAAACGAGTGGCCGAGTTGTCAGGCGGCCATTTGCAGTGGACCGACGGCATGCTCTATCCGGTGCTGCACCGGCTCGAGCGCCAAAGTCTCGTCGTAGCGAAATGGTCCGCGTCCGAGAACGGCCGCCGCCGCAAGTACTACCGGATCACCAAGGAAGGCCGGACGCAGCTCGCCGCCCAGCGGCAGCAATGGCAGACCGTGGACGGTGCGTTGCGAGGTATCTGGATGACGGCGTGCAAGGCATGACCACCTTCGACGATCGACCGCTCGAGGAGCAGATCGAACAGTGGCGAGCGTACGTCAGCCGCCGTCAGGCGCTTCACGGACCCGACGTGCAGGAGCTCGAAGGGCACCTGCGCGACCAGCTGGCGGCGCTCTCCGCGGCCGGCCTGACGGCGGAGGAAGCCTTCCTGGTTGCGGTCAAGCGCATGGGCAACCTCGATGCGCTGTCACGCGAGTTCGCCCGCGCGCACTCCGATCGGCTGTGGAAGCAACTCGTTGTCGCGCCCGACGCCGAAGCGCCCGCCAACAGCGGACGCGCCGAGATCTTCGTTGCCCTGAGCCTGGCCGTCGCCGCCGCGCTGGCCACCAAGGTGCCGGCGCTGTTCGGTCATCCCCTTAGCCCCGATGAGGACCTGCCGCCCTTCTACGCCAGGAACGCCAGTCTGTTCGCCTTTCCGCTGCTGACGATCTACTTCGTGTGGAAGCGTGGGTCGAGCGTGGCCAGCGGCCTCTGGCTGGGCCTGCCCTTCGCCGCTGCTGCCGTGTTCGCCAACGCCTTCCCGTTCGTCAAGAAAAGTGACACGCAGGTGCTCACCATACTGCACTTGCCCATCGCACTCTGGCTGGCCGTGGGGGTCGCCTACGTCGGAGGCCGTTGGTTCACCAACGGCGGCCGTATGAACTTCGTCCGGTTCTCTGGTGAACTGGCGATCTACTACGTGCTCATCGCACTCGGCGGCTTCGTCGTCACCCTCTTTACGTTCATGATGTTCCGCGCCATCGATATGAATCCCGACTGGTTCGTCGCGGGCTGGCTGATCCCGTGCGGGGCGGCGGGCGCCGTCATCGTTGGATCGTGGCTGGTGGAGGCGAAACAAAGTGTCATCGAGAACATGGCGCCGGTATTGACACGTCTATTCACGCCGTTGTTTGCCGTTCTGCTCCTGGCGTTTCTGGCGACGATGGCGTGGACCGGCAACCCCATCAACGTCAAGCGCGAAGTGCTGATCGGCTTCGACCTGCTGCTGGCGGTCGTCGTCGGGTTGGTGCTCTACGCGGCGTCCGCCCGCGATCCGCAGGCGCCGCCTGACTTTTTCGACGGCCTGCAACTGTTGCTCGTCGTCAGCGCGCTCGTCGTCGATGGAGTGGCGCTCGCGGCGATCGCCGCTCGCATTTCCGAGTTTGGCTTCACACCCAATCGCGTGGCGGCTCTAGGTGAGAATGTGATTCTGCTCGTCAACCTGGTGTGGTCGGCGTGGCTCCATGCGCGCTTCCTGCGTCAGGGGAGCTCGTTTGCGGTCCTCGAGCGATGGCAGATCGCCTATCTGCCCATCTACTCCTTGTGGGCGGCACTGGTGGTTGTCATCTTCCCGCCCGTGTTCGGCTACCGTTGAAACCCAGGAGCGAGTTCAACCAAGCCGGGCGAAGCCGTAGTTCCTGGCGATCGCGAATTCTGCCACGATTCACCGCATCGTCGACGGGTCGGGGCGATCAGAACTCCGCGTCAATCAAATGCCGGCGTACCAGGAATAGCCGCCTTCCGGAGAGGCAGAGCCCAGACCCTTGCCGAATCGCTTAAGGCTGTCGGTCACGGCGAGGCGGGTGATGTACTTGACGCTCTTGTAACCGAGTTGCCGCGGAACCCGAACCCGCAGCGGGCCGCCGAACGCGACCGGCAGGTCGCCGCCGTTCATGGCGTATGCGAGCAGCGTCTGCGGGTGCAGCGCATCGGCCATGTCGATGCTCTCCCACCAGGCTTCTTCAATCGAAAAATATACGACGTAGCGTGCCTGGGGCAAGATGCCGACAGCGTGCAGGACCTCGATCAGCGGCGTCCCGGCCCACTCGGCAACATACGACCACCCTTCTTCGCAGGCGATTTCGGTAATCTGCCGGCGCACGGGAAACCGCTTGACGTCGTCCAGCGAGAGCGACAGCGGCTGTGCGACGAGGCCGTCGACGGAGAGCCGCCAGTCCTTGAAGCCGTCGGCGTGAAGCCGCGTGAAGTGATCGTTTGGCGGAGCGGTTTCGTTGGCGAAAGGCGGATTCGAGATCTGGCTGCGGCTGAATTCGCGCGCGAGCGAGTGTCGGGTAAGAATCCGCTGCGCGGCATAGGTCAGCGTCTCGCCCGCTCCGAAGATGCCGCCGTGATCGGGGGGAACCAGCCCATACCGATCGGCGATGCGCTCGGCGACGGCGAGGCCAGACAGGCCCGCGGCGGCCGCCAGACCACGCGCGATCATCCGGCGCCGCGAGATTGCGCTCATTCAGGACTTCCTCGGGGCGTGGGGTGCGCCCGCGATCATCGTCATCACCCGAGTTCCGAATCCGGCGAGCCAGATCATCACGACGTGGACCAGCAGAAACGCCACGAGCGCGACCGACACCAGAAAATGAAGTGTGCGCGCAGACTGCCGGCCGCCAAGCATCGTGACGGAGGACGGTATCGCCGAGGCGAACGCGGGTGACATCGCCACGCCCGTCCAGATGACGAAGGGGAACAGCACGAAAATCACCAGGAGGTAGGCGAGCCGCTGAACCAGGTTGTACGACCATGCGTCAGCGGCGGCCGGGCGCGCGAATCTGAGGTGCCGCGCGAGCGCGCGGGACAACGCCTGCACCGACCGATCGCTGGCGTCAGGCAGCAGGTTTCTGCGGAAATGCCCACTCGAAGCGCCCCAGATGACATACAGCGCGCCGGTCACCACCAGTACCCACGCCGCCTCGAAATGGAGGTAGCGGCTCCATCCGTTCTGGTCGGGCAACACAAAGCCATAGCCGGTCGGGACGGTTGCGCGGGAGGAGGGAATCGGAAAGGAGAACAACGCGGGCGTCAGGACGTTGCCGCTCTCACCCCAGTAGAAACGCGGGTGCGACACGACGATCTCCAGACCGCTGACCAGCAGCGCGAAAAAGCACGCCGTCGTCAGCCAGTGTGTGACGCGGACCAGCGCGGCGTGACGCGGCGCGTCAGTGCGGGTGGCGGCGGCCGTCACTCGATCGACGCTCCAGACGGTCTCGCCCATCGGCGAATCCTATCACTCCGACGGTTCGGATGCCGCCGTGAACCGTGCCGGGACCGTGGGAGAGCGAGTTATCTGAATCAGGCGACGGCCGCCTCCGGATCGGCGACACGATCGTATCGGTCCGCATCAGTCTTCGAATGACGATCGCAAATATTAGCGCAGCGTCCACCGCCGTCGTCCACGAATCGCCAACGCCGCCGCCAGGGATGTGACCATTGCGGATGTCATTTTATCCAAGCTTCGCCGGATCGGGGCATTTCTATTCCGTCGAGTACATTCGGCTGCTGCGGAGCGTTCCCAAGCCGGAGGGACGGCGGTGCAATGGGTGGCTGGAACCGATACGGAATACGAGATAATTGCTCGAGCCTTCGGGCGACCCGCCGCCCCCGCCGTGGTCTGCGGGAACAGGGTGAGGGGCTGGTCGGGATGACGGAGCCGTTACACTTGGCGCGCCGCGACCTCGACTGGAATTTGGAATTGCCGGGCCGAGTCCAGCGACTGCTCGAGTGGGCATCGAGAGCGTTGGACGCGCTGCTCGGCGCGTTCAACGCCGGACCCGGCGAGCTGTGCCGTGTTCCTCTGTTCCGCACCGCTCTTGACCGACGACCGGCCGGCGGTAGAGTAATTTCTCAGCCTGCCGCCCGATCGCGACGTGGACGCGAGCGGTTCGAGAGCGACGTCAGGCGATTCGTGGTCGAGTGAACGGAGGTGCGCTGATGCGACCGATGAGCCTCGTATTGATCTTGTCGATCGTCACGGCCGCGCGGATGGCGGTCGCCCAGGAGCACGAGCACGGCGTGCCGGCCACCGAAAAGGTCGGGACCGTCGTCTTCGCCACCTCCTGCGCTCCGGCTGGCCAGCCGCACGTGAACCGGGCGGTGGCGCTGCTGCACTCGTTCGAGTTCGGGCGCGCAGTCGACGCCTTTTCCGCCGCGCTCAAGGCCGATCCGTCCTGCGCGGTGGCCGAATGGGGCATCGCGTTGAGCCGCTGGGGTAATCCGTTTGGCGTCGGCATCCGGCCCGCCGGACCGCTCCGGCTCGGGAGCGAGGCGGTCGAGCGGGCGCGGACGATCGGCCCGAAGACCGATCGGGAGCGCGCCTACGTCGAGGCGGTCGCGCACCTCTACGACAAGGCCGACGCGATCGATCAGCGGACGCGCCTGGTGGCGTATCGCGAGGCGATGGCGGCGTTGGCCGCGGCGTATCCGCGCGACACCGAAGCGTCGATCTTCCATGCGCTCGCGATCGCCGCCGTCGCCGCCGCTTCCCCATTCGACCCGACGTTTGCCGAGCCGCTCAAGGCGGGAGCGATTCTCGAGCCGCTGTTCGCGACCCAGCCGGATCATCCCGGGCTGGCGCACTACATCATCCACAGCTACGACTATCCGCCGCTCGCCGATCGCGCGCTCGAAGCGGCACGGCGATACGCCGTGATCGCGCCCGATTCGCCGCACGCGCGCCACATGCCGTCGCACACCTTCACGCGCGTCGGCTACTGGCAGGAGTCGATCGACGCCAACATCGCGTCGGGCGCGGTCGCCCGACGCGAGGGCGCAATCGGTGAAGAGCTGCACACGATGGACTACCGCACCTACGCCTACCTGCAGACGGCGCAGGACGCGAAGGCGCGGACGATGATCGAGGCGCTGCCCGAGGTCACGACGCGTTTCGATCCGAATGCGCCGCCGGCCGCCACACCGATCTCCGCCGCCTATTTCGCGATGGCCGCGATCCCCGCGCGCTATGCGCTCGAACGCGGCGCGTGGTCCGACGCCGCGCAGCTGGTGCCGCGCGCCACCGCCTTCCCCTACACGGAAGCGCTCACCTACACGGCGCGCGCGCTCGGCGCCGCCCACACCGGCAATGCCCCGCTGATCAAGCAATCGATCGAGGCGCTCCAGCGCATCACCGACGCGCTCGCGGCGCAGCACGAAACCTACTGGGCCGAGCAAACCGACATCCAGCGGCGCGAGGCGACCGCATGGCTGGCATTCATCGAGGGGCGCCACGACGACAGCATCGCCGCCATGCGCGAGGCGGCGCGGATCGAGGACGGCACCGACAAGGCGGCGGTGACGCCCGGCCCGCTTTCGCCGGCGCGCGAACTGCTCGGCGAGCTGCTGCTGCGGCAGAATCAGCCTACCGACGCGCTGACCGAGTTCGAGGCGACACTCAAGAAAGAGCCGAACCGGTTCCGCGCCGTGTACGGCGCGGCAAAGTCAGCCGCGCTCGCAGGCAACCCGGCGACGGCTCGAACGTATTACGGGCAGCTGGTCAAGATCTGCGAGCGCGCCGATTCGCCGCCGCGGCCGGAGTTGATCGAAGCCCGTGCGTTTCTGAAGTAGCGTTCGGATGCGCAACCGATGCGTTGTCCTCCCGGCTCCTGGTCCGGTCAATCCTCGGTGTCGGCACACCGCGCGGCCTCCAAGGATGGACTTACGGCCGGGATCGCCACCATATGGGCGCTCATCGTGGTCGCACCGCGCCGATTCACACCGCACCTCACGGTCCACCACGCGTCGTTGTACATCGAACGCAAGGTGATGATTCCGGCGCGCGAGAATTGGAGTTCATCGCCGGTCGATCGAATGCTTCCGCGACACAGGGGCCTCGAGCACGCGTTCCGGCGCGCGCGATTCGACACACGCGGGGCCGTTCTTACCGCCTTGCGCCACGGGACGGAGTGAGCAACCGCGCGCAGCATCGATCGGGCCGGATCTGACCGAAACACGGCGGCAAATAGTGCTAGATTCTCTCCGCCATGGCTTACGTGCCCGGGTACCAGTTCGACGTCTTCATCAGCTACGCTCACGGCGACGATCGACCGTGGATCAACGCGCTGGTGGAGCGCCTCGAGTTCGCGGTCAAACAGCGGCTCGGCATCAAGCCGGCGCTCTGGATCGACGACGACGCGCTGCGCGCGTCGCGCGATTTCGCCAACGACATCCCCGACGCGGTTCGGCATTCCGCGGTGTTGCTCCTGTTGCCGTCTCCCACCTACATCCGCTCCAGCTATTGCGTCGAGCAGGAATGCAAGACCTTCTACAACACAATCCCGGCGCGGCGGTCACGATTCGGATCCGCATTCGCCAACGACCTGTTCGCGCTCCGCTGTCCCCTGCTCCCGATTGACGACAACGAGCACTGGTCGCTGTTTCCGGGCCTCACCGACATCGCGTTCTTCGATGATTCGGACACGTTTCCCGCCGGCAGCCCTGATTTCGAGGCGCGCTTCCGGCGGCTGGTCGGTGAGCTGGTCGGACTGCTGAAACGGCTTCGCAACCAGAGCACGGCGGTGTTCCTCTACCCGGCCAATCCCGGCGTCGAATTGCAAGCGGCGCACAGAGCGTTGTCCGCTGAACTCTCGGCGCACAGCTATCGCATCCTGCCCGATCGCACCGTCAATCTCCGCGAACAGCTGCAGGAAGCAGCGATGGCGGTGTTCCTCCTCGGCGCAGACTACGACGATGTCGCCAGGGAGCTCACCGACATTGCCGCCAATCGCAAGGACATGCCGTGGGTCGTGTGGAACTCGCCGGCCGCAGAGCAGACACCGGTCACCGAGCAGACCGGCTTCTGCACATACGTCGAGCAGCTCGATTCCGGCACCAAGACCTACCTCGATGCCACAATCCTGCCGGCCAGGGTGAAAGAAGAGGTGCTTTCGCTGCTGCGGCCGGACCCGCAAGCGCTGCCCGAAACGCAAGGCAAACCGCGCGTCTATCTGGTCTACAACCGGCGTGATCGGGGAGAAGTGAAGAACGCCGGTCTGATCAGCTTCCACTTCCGCAACCAGGCGCATTTCGAACATCCCGACGATCCCGCGCAGCACACCCGGCGGCTTCTTGGCTCCGACGGCGTGCTCCTGGTGTGGGGCAACGCAGACGAGGACTGGTGCTCCCGCGAGTTCGCCGAGATGGTGCAGAGTTCCAAGCGCACGGCGCTGGGCCTGTGCCTCTTCGATCCTGTCGAGACCAAGAAAACAGCGGTCGAGCAGATTCGCGCCGGGTTCGGCGAACTCTATATCGGTGAAGAGTTCGGTCGCTTCGATCCGGCGCGGCTGTCGACCTTCTTCACGGCGCTGCTGCGCCGCCCCGCAGGCCCGCAACCGTGAGCTTCGCCACTGTCCTGCAGCAGCTCCGCACCATCGCGAACCCCTACCCTGGCCTGCGCCCGTTCGACCGCGACGAGTCGCATCTGTTCTTCGGCCGCGATCAACAGATCGCGGAGCTGGTCGACCGCCTCGAGCGCAATCACTTCGTCGCCGTGGTCGGCGTGTCTGGCAGCGGCAAGTCGTCGCTGGTTCGTGCCGGCTTGATCCCGGCGCTGGGACGCGCGCAATTGTCGGAAGCCGGGCGGCGCTGGCGCACCGTGGTCACGCGTCCCGGAGCCGCACCCTACGAACGGCTCGGCGCCGACCTCACCGGCGCAGGCCTCGACCCATCGCGCCTGGATCGGAGCAGCCTCGGCCTCGTCGAGATCAGCCGCCAGCTGGAAGCGGACGAGAGCCTGCTGGTGATTGTCGATCAGTTCGAAGAACTGTTTCGATACCAGGAGCTCGGAAGTGACGGGGGCCAAGCCGGGCACCGGCGCGATCTGCAGGCGGCGCGGGCAGCAGAGTACGTACAGCTGCTGCTCGAAGCCGCCAGATATCAGCCGCCAGTCTATGTCGCGCTGACCATGCGGTCCGATTACCTCGGCGACTGTGCCGAGTTTCGCGATTTGCCCGAAACTCTCAACGACTGCCAGTATCTCGTCCCACGCCTCACGCGTGAACAGCGCAAGGCCGCGATTCTCGGGCCGCTCGGCCGCGTCGAAATGGAGCCGGCACTTGTGCAGCGCCTGCTCAACGTCACTGGCGACGAGCCGGATCAGCTGCCGGTACTGCAGCACGCGCTGATGCGCACGTGGAACTACTGGTTCCGCGCCGATCCCGAGCATGTTCGGCGCATCGAGCTAAGTGACTACGACGCCATCGGTGGACTGGACGACGCCCTCAATCGGCACGCCGATGAGCTGGTCGCCGGTACGCCCGCCAACGTCGCCGCTACGATCTTCAAACGCTTGACGGCGAGAGGACGCAACAGCCGCGAGCGTCGCAACCCGGCAACGCTGTCTGAACTGTGGGCTGTGTGCTCGGCGGAGACGTCAGATCGGCAGCGGCTGGTCAACGCCGTCGTCGATCGCTTCCGCCAGGGCGAAGCGACGTTTCTGGTGCCGCGCGACGGCGCGCTCGAGCAGGACACCTATGTCGATATCACCCATGAGAGCCTGATCCGCCAGTGGGCAACCTTGCGCGATCAGTGGCTGCCCGCGGAGCAGGCTTCGGCGAAAGTGTTCCTCGACCTCGTCGGGCGGGCGTACAACTGGCGGGAGAAGCATGGACCATTGCTGATCGGCCTCGATCTGAGCGACGCGCGGCAGTGGGACCGGGAACGCAATACCTCGTCGGCCTGGGCGCGACACTACGCCAGCGAAGCGGCTCTGACCATCGTCCTCGAATTCATCCGCGCGAGCGAAGCGCAGCAAAGCCGCGAACTGATTCGGCGCGGCCGCAGTCGGATCGCCGCCGCCGGCACGGCGCTGGTATTCATCGTCCTGCTCAGCCTGGTGGCGATCTACTTCCGCCGCGCCGCCGCCACGGCCATCATGGCCGAGGCCCTTGCTCGCGATGCAAAAACCGAGTCGCAGATCATGGCGATGCGGTCGGTACGGGATCCGCTGACTCGCGCGCTGCTGCTGGCTGAACTGGGTCGGGACGATCAGAAGGACGAACATCTCGCGGTCTATCAGGAAGCCGCGTCGACACCGATTCCGCGCACGCTATTCCGATACACGGGCGACGAGCGTGCCGTGGGCACCGGCTTCGTCGACGGGGGCCGCATTGTCGTGCTGCTGTCCAACGGCACGATCTGGTCGTGGCCAAGCGACGGCAGGGGCGACGCGACGACGCGCCCTTTCGTCACGGCCCCGTCGACCACCAGCCGGACCAAGGCCGGCGGCGCGCCGATCTTCAAAGTCGCGATTCTCAGCCGAGACGGCCGGTGGATTGCTGCCGCCGCCGCCGACGGAGCTGTCTGGCTCGGCCGCAGCGACGCTACCGGCTTCCGCCAGATCGTCGCCGTTGATCCTCTGTTGCCGAAGGATGCGAACGCGCTCGCCTTCAGCGGTGATGGCAGCCAGCTCGCAGTCGGTTATAGCAACTACACTGCTGAAGTGATGCGCGTGGACCTGACCAACGGCACGGTTGCCTCGAAAGCCATTCGTCTGTCCGGCGGCCACACCGCGGCCATCATGAGCGTCGATTTCGATCCTGCCGGCACGCGTCTGGTAACCGGCGCTCTCGATGGCACGCTACGCATGTGGAATCTGCGTGCGCCCGCTCGGCCGGCTCTAGAGCTCGCCAACAGTGACAGTCCCAACGACTCAGTGCGATGCGTCGCATTCAGCCCCGACGGCGAGTGGCTGCTCAGCGGCTATGCCAGCGGCGCTGCACGGATTCAGAGAAGCTCGAAGCTCGTCACCAGAGCGCTCACTCTCCCGGGTCACACTGCCGCGATTACTGCCGCGGACTTCAGCCCCGACGGTTCGACGGTCGTCACGGCGTCGGCTGACGAGACGGCGCAGATCTGGACGGTCCAAGTGGACGGATCGAGCCCTGACAGGCAATCGTGGTCGCTGAAGCAGGTCGGCTCGGCAAGCGTCCTCACGCACGATGCGGCAGTCACGGCGGCGGCGATCAGCACCGACGGTTCCAGCCTCGTCACGACTTCCGACGACGGCGCGGCCCGCATCTGGCCGATTGCACCCGGCGAACCCCGAATCGTGGGACGGCACACCGCCGCGGTGGAGAACGTCACCTTCAGCCCTGATGGAAACAGCGTGCTGACCGCCTCGGACGATCAGACCGCGGGGCTCTGGAGCCTCAATCACACGACGCCGCAGACATTTAACGCCTACCTCAAGAACCGAGACCTGCTCCCGACTTGGGTTCGCAACGCCGTGTTCGAGCCCAGCGATGCGTCGAAAATCATCACGGCCGACGACACCGGCACGCTGCGGCTGTGGAGTTCGAAAGAGCCGCGCGTCGCGCTTGGCATGCTGGCGCACCGCGGCAGCAGGGTCTACGACGTCGCCTTCGATCAGCAACGCGCCCGCGTGGTGACCGCCGATCAGGATAAAACGGCACGCGTATGGTCGCTGGCCGCACTGTTGGGCGGCGCCGCCGAGATGGGCGGCGCCGGCCAGGCGAAAGCCCTCCCGCATCAGGAACCAGTCAACGGTGTCGCGTTCAGCCGCGACGGCTCAAAGGTGGTCACGGCGTCAGACGACGGCGTAGTCCGCATCTGGGACCTGGCTGGCAGCGCCCGCGAACCGATCAAGCAGTTCGTCCAGCGCGGGAGCGTGGCAGTCAAGGCGGCGTTCAGCGGCGATGGCCGGCGAGTCGTCGCCGCATATCGCGACGGAGTCGCCCGTATTTGGGATATGGACGGCGGCGACGGGCCGACGGAACTCAGGCATCGCGACACGGTCAATGCCGCGATCTTCAGCACTACTGGCAAGTGGATCGGCACCGCTTCGTTGGACGGCACCGCCCGACTGTGGGATGGGCAAAGCAGTCTCGAGCGGCTACTCCTTCAGCACGGCAAGGATTCGGTGCGCGCCGTGGCATTCGACGCCGACGACAAGCTGGTCGCGACCGGCACGGAAGGCGGCGTCGTGCGAGTGTGGCGCATCACGCTTCCGGCGCTGCAGACTTATTTACAGAATGCCACCACCGCTTGTCTGCTGGTGAACGACCACGTGCGCTACCTAAGAGAATCCGAAGACATGGCGTTGAGCCAGTACCAGGAGTGCGAGCGTCGTTGGGGCCGGACGCCATCGCAGGTGCGCGGTAGGCTCACAATCACGGCTGAAGGCAGTCCGCCCCGGTGACTACCACGGGACGATTAGGGGAGCCGGACTCAATCCCCTCTGATTGACCGTCGCACCGACCTCCGCACGACGGTTGCCCTGGGTGATCAGAATGCGATAGCTGCCATAGCGCGGATTCGTGATGTAGAAATATCCCTTGCGATCGGCGGTCAGGCGGTAGATGACGTTGTTACCGCTGTAGAACGTCAGCTGACACTGCTGCGGCACCCGGTCGCGATTCACGACCTGTCCACGGATCTGCTGCTGCGCCCAGGCGGTCGCGCCACAGACGACCAGCACCAGCAGGGCGAGCGCCACCCGAAGCGCCCGCCGGCGCCTGCCAGAATCGCCGCCATCGAGCTGTTCAGCCTTAGTCATCAGCACAACCAGCAGGGCATTCGGCCCGGGAATGCCAGCGCACGGTACCGAATCACTGGCCCGGAATGCAACAGCCGCGTCAAATCACGCCGCGTGGACGTCCAGGTTTCGCGGTAGCGCCTGGCGGCTCTGCATTATGCGCCAGTTGGACTGGAAGCGATCGGATCCAGCTCGATGCTGACGGTCAGCCGGGTCCCAAATCGGAACGTTGACAAGGCTTTGGACCACTCCTCCCCACCCAAGGCCGAAGCCGAGCCATTACGCATTGTCAGCCATTTGTCAGCCCGAACGGCTGAGCCTAGCGTACGCGCCGGTTTCGCCCGCCGATCTGATCACGGATGACCGATTTCGGTCAGGAATCCCGTCACAATCACCACTCCGACTGCGAGCGTCGCTTCGAGCACAATGATCGACGTGGAAGAGCCGTCTCCCATCTGTTCGCGACGAAGACGACGCCAGTTCACGTAGCCGCATATGGACGCAGCGACAACGAGACCAACCTTCACGATCAGCACGCGTCCATACGCGGTCATCCACAGATTCGGAAGGGCGCCCACGTATAGCCAAGCAACGGCCACGCCCGCGACTACCACGGTTCCGCAACCCGACAGGGCAATCGGCGAGAAGTGACGGAGGAGCAGCAGCCGGACTTGCTGTCGCGCGCGAGGCAACTCGATCGACACAAGACTAGATGGAGGGAGGCGGATCAAGAGAACGACGGCGAGCGTGCCCAACCACAAGCCGCCCGCCAGAATATGCACGGCGTGCAAGACCATGCGAGCGGCATTGCCGGACGCGTGACCGAGGAGCGGAATCGTCGCCGTGAGCGCAATGGCAGCCAACGTGCCCAGTGGCCATACTGAAGCGTACCGGGTTTGTTGGAGGGCCCATTCAGAGAGAGGATGGAGCCCATGGCACGACCCAGCAAGTACTCCCCAGAACTGCGTGAGCGCGCGGTCCGGCTTGTTCAGAAACATGCGCACGAACACCCGTCGCAGTGGGCCGCGATTGCGGCGATCGCGCCGAAGTTTGGCTGCACGAGCGAAACACTGCGGCGCTGGGTGCGCCAGGCGGAGCGTGATACGGGCCACCGAGCCGGCCTGACGACCGACGAACGGGAGCGAATGAAGGAATTGGAGCGCGAGGTCCGGGAGCTGAAACGGACCAACGAGATTTTGCGGAAGGCATCCGCGTATTTCGCGCAGGCGGAACTCGACCGCCGAGCGAAGTGATGGTGGCATTCATCTCACCGCGAGGTCCACGGGGTCGAGTCGATCTGCGCGCTGTTGCCGATCGCCCCGTCGACGTACTTTCGGCGCAAGGCCGAGCAGCGGGATCCGACGAAGCGCTCGGCCCGCGCGCAGCGCGACGACGTGCTGCAGGCGATCATTCGTCGCATCTGGGACGAGAACCAGCAGGTCTACGGACCACGGAAAGTGTGGAAACAAATGGGCCGCGAGCAGCTCCACGCCGCCCGGTGTCGCGTTCGCCGGCTGATGCGTGCCATGGGCCTGCGTGGTGCTGTGCGCGGACCGGCGTGGGTGAAGACGACACAGTCGCGACCCGACGCACGGGTGCCGGCGGATCAGAACCGTACCGTCAACTGAACTTGCACCCCTCTGGGCGTCACGAAGTGGGTGCCAGAAAACGTCGACAAGAAGTTGTAGAGCGCGACCGTGTCGAAGAGATTGATGACCGTCAGCCGCACCCGCAGAGGAACGCGCCCCAGCTTTAGCGTATCGAGTCCCACAGCTACGTCGAACAGATGATGCGGCACGATGCGGGGCGGGTTAGTGTCGTCGTTCTCAGTGCCGGGCGCCGGAATCTTGATCCGCGTCGCGCCGAACTGCGGCGAGGCACAGCTCCGAAGAGGCTGCGCTCGCGAGGCTAACGCGTCACCGCAATAGAGACCCATCGCGGCTTGTTCGTCACCGGTCAGCGTCAAGGCCGCGCCGTATGTCGGAACGGCGACCGCGACCAGCCCACTGTCGTACCGCCAGGTGAGGCCCCCCCAGAATCCGAATTTGCCGCTGGATCGATATTCCACGTGCGTGTTCTGCTGAAACGGCTCATCGTGATCCGGGCGCGCGACTGGCGCGTAGTCCGCGCTGAACCGGAGGCCACCAAGTTCCGGGCCGAACAGGCGAGAACGCGTATGCGACAACGTTGTGTACAGCTGCCACCCGTGGTACTCAGGCAGCGTGATTCGCACGAGTCCGCCGTTTTGCGTCGACTGGCGGAACTGGACCGGAAAGGCCAACGGCGTGTTCAGCACGATGTCGAAGTCGTACGCGCCGTCCGTTAGTTTCCAGAAGTACTCCGTGTCGATGCGAATGCCCCGCCACGTGCGCTGCTCCAAGCCGACATCGTACTGATGCCGTCGGCCGGGTGTGAGCGGCGCGCCGCCGACGCTGCCCGGCACGCCACCGCCGAATCCGCCGCCGCCTGTGGAACTCGCCAGGACAAGGTTTTCGTTGTACGGGGTCAAGAAGATGCGACCGTACGACGCGCGCAGAACCGTTTCACTGCGATCGATGCGATAGATGGCTCCGACTCGGGGCTGGACACTCGTCGCCCGACTCAGACCGTCGTAGATATCCAACCGGAGCCCGCCGGTCAGCGTCCAGTCGCTGACGTGCCACTCGTCCTGGAGATACGCCGCCCATTGCGTGATGCGCCCGGTCCCGTGGAAATCAAAGAGACTCCCACCGCGCGCGAGGTCGTACGGCAGGAGCGCTGGTAGGAAGCTGCCGTTGGCGATGAGGCCCTGCCCTGAACACTGTCGAGGGTCACGGAGAGAGGTGTCGGCAGAGGGATCTCCAGCCGTGGTGAAACAGGGTGTGTTGAACGTCGGATCCGTCAACCCGGTCTGAAATTGCTCGTTGAGCCACGTGGTCGTTTCTTGAAGGCCGGCTTTGACTGTGTGCGCGCCAACGGTGTCAGTGACAGTTGCCTTGCCGCCCGCATTGGTGAGGGTCCGGTACTGCGACAGAACAGCCGGCCGGTCGTCGAGCAGGTTCGGGCTGGGATCGTACTGGACGACGTCACGCCGGATCCAGGCGTTGAACCCGAGGACGGCGCGAGAGCCCAACGTTCGGGTCAGCGACGGCGCCACGTTAAAGCTGTGCTGACGCTGGCGCTGGTCCTGTCCCGCGTCTTGCTGGTCGAACGTGTTCGGCGCCTGAAAGGTGGAGCGGGCGACGAAGACGTTCAGTTGAACCGTCGTGGTAGGCGAGAAACGCGCGTCAAAGCGGTCGAACAGATTCACCACGTTGCCGTGGGCGTGCAGTGGCCCGGTCTCCGGCGTATCGAGAAATCGGCTGCTGGCCAATCCGTCGATCGCGACGAAATTCCCGGTCCGAGTGGAACCCGCACCGAGAGCGAGCGAAGCGGTGGGAGTCATCAACGACCCATAACCGAGGGCCACTGAACCTGCCGGCCCGTGAACACCCAAGCCTGATCGCGTCGTCGCTTTGACGATCAAACTCGTCTTGTCTCCGTACTCAGCCGATGGCACGCCCGTCAGCACGTCGAGTGACTGAATGGCGTTTTGCGACAGCTGATTTGAAAACGTCCGGCTTTGTTGGTCGGTGATCGGCTGATTGTCGACGCTGAAGGACGTCTCCGCGTGTTCACCGAGGGGATGGAAGCCCCCATTGGAGTCGGCCGCTACACCCGGTGTGGTGAGCGTGACGAGGGAGCTGAGGCCCGCGCTGACACTCTCGCTTGGGAGCGTCTCGATCATTCGACGGCTCACATCGGTTTGCATCGTCGGCGTCGCTGGTACGTCGATGCGTGGCGCGACGACGGACACGTCTTCCCGTACGCCGGCGAGCCTCAACGTGACGATCACTGGAGGATGGGCGTTCGCGTCGACTGCCAGCGTTTGATCAAACGCTTCGAAGGCAGGAAAACTCACGCGAAGGTGATACGAGCCGACCCGCACATCCGGAAAAACGAACGTCCCGTCGGCGGCAGACACCGTTGATCGTGTCAGCGCCGCGCCGGTCTGGCCGATTTCCACCGTGGCACCGGGCAACACCAGACCCGTGGAGTCGTGGACGATGCCGCTCAGGGAAGCCGCCGTCCCGCGACCCTGGCCGGCGCAGAGATCCGACGGCAACAACAACAGGCACGCGAAGAACGTGGTGAGGCGCACGCCGCGAGTCCAATTGGAGTCCAGAGGCTTCGGCGCATGTGGCACGTACAAAACTAACATTTTGAATCATCAAAATACAATCGTCCGTTCAAAAACAATCGGACTGGCCGTGATCGGCGCCCCTTCCCTCATGTCCGCCGAGGGACCAACACGGGTTCCCAGAAGGAGAAGCACCGGAGCGAAGGTTGTCCGGCCGCACATCTGCAGACAGATTCGTTCGGGGCCACTCGGTCCGTGGATCGACGACTACCTGCTCGCGCTCACCACGACTGGCTACGCGTCGAGTGTGATTCGACGGCATGTTCGAGCCGTCGTCGTCTTCGGTGATTGGCTGGTGCGGCATCGGATCGCGGTAGCGGACATCGACGAGCGCGTGATCGGGCAGTTTGTTGGTGCTCGGGCGCGCTGGCGGTCGCCGGCACGTCGGAATGGCCCTTGATCGAGCGTTGATGCCGATGAGACGATGGGAAACACTGGGACGCTGTTGCGGTTAGCGAAGCGCCCGTTCTCGGACCCGCTTGCCCCTTCCCGCTTCGACAGTGACCGCCCGCGTCCCAACCGGTCCGACCTCGCGAGCTGGCGTCACGCAAGTCACGGCTGGAGATACCGGTCGCCGGTGGTCCCGAATTGGCGCGCAACGTCGCTGACGAACTCGTTCACAGCATTCGGGCTGCGAAGGATGTAGAGATCAAGTCGGCCTGACTAACGCCAATGCCTTTCGGAAATTCGCTGACGTGAGAATCCTCTTGTACCAGGCGCGGCCTAACGATCGGGCTGAAGGAAGTAAAGGCTTCGCAGGCACGTCGTGAATACCGAACTTTAGTGGTGCCGGCGCGTATCTACACTGGTATGCGCCTGATCTATATCCTCCGGCGGCTGCTGCAGCTTCCTGTCTTCACGACCGTGGCGGTGCTGACCCTCGCGATTGGGATCGGTGCCAACGCCGCTATTTTCAGCGTGGTCAACGGCGTGCTCCTCAAACCGCTGCCGTACCCACAGGCGGATGAACTGGTTGTCCTCGACCATTCGGCGCCGGGCATCAACCTGAAGAGCGCCGGTGCTGCGCCGTTTCTGTATTACACCTATCGCGAAGACGGCCGGCTGTTTCAAGACGTGGCCATGTGGACCAGCGACACGGAAAGCGTCACCGGCGTCGCCGAACCCGAGGAGGTTCGCTCGATCATCGTCACCGACGGCCTGCTGCCGATGCTCGGTGCGCGTCCGACGGTCGGGCGGCTGCTTTCGAAACACGACGACTCGCCGGGTTCGGACGACACCGTGATGTTGTCCGGCGGTTACTGGCGGACCCGGTTCGGCAGCGACCCCTCGGTGATTGGCCGCCGGATCATGGTCAACGGCAAGCCGCGTGAGGTGGTCGGCGTCCTGCCGGACACCTTCAGGCTCTTCGATCAGAAGCCCTCGCTCATCCTGCCAATGCGGCTCGAGCGCGAGAAAGTCCACCTCGGACAGTTCAGCTACACGGCGGTCGCGCGGATGAAGCCGGGCGTGACGATGGAGCAGGCAACCGCCGAGGTTGTCCGTCTCATTCCGATCGGCTTGCAGAAGTTCCCGCCGTTTCCCGGTTTCAGCCTGAAGATGTTCGAGGATGCGAGGCTCCAGCCGAATCTGCGGCTGCTGAAGGCCGACGTCATCGGCGACGTCGGATCGGCGCTGTGGCTGCTGATGGGCACGATCGGCATGGTGCTGCTGATCGCCTGCGCCAATGTTGCGAACCTCTTGCTGGTGCGCGCCGAAGGACGGCAGCAGGAGCTCGCCGTGCGGTCGGCGCTGGGGGCCAGCCGCGGACACATCGCCTACGAGCTGCTGGCGGAGAGCGTGATCCTTGGGTTGGTTGGCGGCGTTGCCGGGCTCGGCTTCGCTTACGCCGCGGTGCGGACATTGATCGCGCTCTCGCCTGGCAACCTGCCTCGCCTCGACGACATCTCGATCGACGCGACGGTGATGCTCTTCACCTTTGTCGTGTCGGTCCTGGCCGGGCTTCTGTTCGGCGCCATCCCGGTGTTCAAGTACGCGGGCCCGCATATTGCCGCCGGCCTGCGCGGCGGCGGCCGGACGTCGAGCGCGAGCCGCGACCGTCATCGCGCTCGCAGCACGTTGGTTGTGGTCCAGGTCGGGCTCGCGGTCGTCCTACTGGTCAGCTCGGGCCTGATGATTCGCACGTTCCAGGCGTTGCGGCACGTGAATCCGGGGTTTGCCAAACCGGGCGAGCTGCTGACGCTGCGACTGAGCATTCCGTCAGCGCAGGTCAAGGACCCGGAGGCGGTGATCCGCATGCACCAGGCGATCATGGACAACATTGCGGCGGTTCCCGGGGTGTCGTCCGTGGGCCTGACCTCGATCGTGCCGATGACCGATTCGGGCTGGCGCGATCCGATCTTCGCGTCCGACAAGAGCTACGAGCAAACGAAGATTCCATCGATTCGCCTGTTCAAGTTCATTTCGCCCGGCCTGCTCAAGACGATGGGCAACACGCTTGTCGCCGGCCGCGACTTCACCTGGGAGGATGCGTACGGCAAGCGGCCGGTGGCGCTCGTATCCGAGAATCTCGCGCGCGAGCTGTGGAACGAGCCGTCGGCGGCCATTGGCAAGCAGATTCGCGAGAACATGAACTCGTCCTGGCGTGAAGTGGTCGGCGTGGTAAGCGATGAGCGCGACGAAGGTGTGGACAAGAAGGCACCGGCGATCGCGTTCTGGCCGATCCTGATGGAGAAGTTCGAGGGCGACGAGATCCAGGTGCGGCGAACGTTGACCTACGTCGTTCGGAGCGCGCGGTCGGGATCGAACGGCTTCGTGAACGAGGTGAGCCGTGCCGTCTGGTCGGTGAACCCGAATCTGCCGCTGGCGAGCGTGCGGACGCTGGAAGAGGTCGTCGGCGCATCGATGGCGCGGACCTCATTCACGCTGGTGATGCTGGCGATGGCCGGCGCGATGGCGTTCCTGCTTGGCATCGCGGGTATCTACGGCGTCATTTCGTACTCGGTTTCTCAGCGGACGCGCGAGATCGGGATCCGCATGGCGCTGGGGGCGCAGAGGACGGAGGTGACGCGTATGTTCGTCAGCCACGGTCTCCGCCTCGCCGGCATCGGCATTGCCTGCGGCGTGCTGGCGGCGATCGCGCTCGGCCGAGTGATGGCGTCGCTGCTCTTCGACACCAGTCCGCTCGATCCGGCCACCTACGCGGCCGTGTGCCTCAGCCTGATCGGAGCCGCCATGCTCGCGAGCTACGTGCCGGCACTGCGCGCGACGGCGGTCAATCCGGTTGCCGCCCTGCGCGCTGAATAGACGGACGACGGCTGTCGATCACTTCTTCCGCATGCGCGGGTCGAAGCTGAACGACTCGGGTCTGATCGTTTTCATCGTCGAGAAAATCCCCATGAGCGGGATTGAGGATGTAGTTGCGCTCATGCGGGATGACGACCGACGGAATGGAGAGGAGGGCCGTCCGCGCGGACTCGAGCCAGCGCTGTCCGACGAGCGTCAGTGCTGGCGGCGCGGGATAGAGGCGCCAATCCAATATGGCGCCTCGCCTTCTCGACGTCTCGGCCCATGCGAGTAGTGTTAGACATACGTGTCCAATATAGACACATACTTTGAACAACACGTCTCGACGGACTCTCTCCGTGACTGGCGCCCCGTCGAACTGCCGGAGGGTTGCAATGACGGCTGACACTGCGATTGCGATCGGCGATGAGCTCCTCACCGTTCACGATGCCGCGCGCTTCCTGAACGTCTCGGTGTCCTGGATCTACGAGCACACGCGCAACGAGGCCGAGGATCGCATCCGTTCGTGAAGCTCGCGAAGTACCTCCGCTTCGACCGGACCGATCACCGCGCGTAGATCGTAAATCCTCGCCCTGCCCCGTGGTAACACGGACCGCCGAAGCAGAGCGGAGGATGGGTTACGCCGTGACGGCGGCGGGGAGCGTGACCGTGCCCGGGACCGCGAGCGCGGCCTCGGTGGCGGTGAGCAGATACGTGTGCGGGTCGATGCCCACGAGCTTCGCCGACTCACACAGCGTGTAGAAGAGCGCCGCGACCTGCGTGCCGCGCAACGACTTCGAGCCGTAGTGATTCTTCCGGCCCACGACCGGCCCTCGCAGCATCCGCTCAGCGGCATTGTTGTCGAGTGGGATGCACGGGTTGTCGAGGAACCGGGTGAGACCGGCCCACCGTTCGAGCATGTAGCGGACGGCCTTGCCCAGCTCGCTGCGCGGCAAGCCGACTTGCTCGGTGGCCCACGCCTTGATGCGATCCGTGATCGCGCGCGAACGCTCCTGGCGCAGTTGCTGCCGCAGGGCCTGGGCCGCGGCGTCACCGGGAAACCGGCCGGGAACCAGCCGCTCGACATCGTAGAGATCGCCGATCAGCACGTCGATCTCACCGCACGCCGTCGGCCAATCCGCCGCGTTCGCCTCAAATTTCCGTTTCGTGTGCGCCCAGCAATGCGCCAGGGTGAAGCCGGGCCCGTCGCGGGCCAGGACCTCGTACACCGCGTAGCCGTCCACGACGACGGTGCCGCGATAGTCGCCGAGGACCTGGCGCCCCTCGTCTGCCGATTTCCCGGGCCGGATGCGATAGAAGGCGGTGGTCGGCGTCGCCACGCCCCACACGGTGCCCGCCGAAAGTGCGCCCGAGCCCAGTCGCGGCCAGCGGGTTTCGTCGACATGGATCACGGGCGCCGCCAAGGCCCGCTGGCCCAGCGCCTCGTAGGTGGGTTCGAGGTGCCGCGCCAGCGCCTGGATCTGATCCCACAGCGTCTGCGACTCCACGATCAGTCCCTCGCGGGCCATCATCCGCACCTGGCGCTCCAGTGGCAGATGGTCGGTGTACTTCGCGACCGCCACGCCCACGGCAAACGCGGGCGTGTACCGACCGCCCGGGATCACGGCGGGCGGGGCGGGTGCGGTGACCACGGCGCCGTTACACGTACACCGGTACTTCTGTCGGGCGTGGTGCTCGACGTGATACGTCGCCTTCACGGTGGTGATGCGCTCGGACGTCTCGCATTGCCCGACCAGCTCGGTCAGTGTCCCGCCACAGGCCGGACAGTCGCGTTGATCGGGGGGCAGCTCGTGCCGGATCTCGACGATCGGCAAGGCCGGCTGCTCACGCGGCCCGTGGCCCGGTCGCGGGGACCGCGGCGTGGCCGGCGCCGGGGCGGCGGCCGCGGCCCCGTTGAGAATCGCCGCGCGCGTCTGCTGCAACGTGTGCTCGACGGCGAACGTAAGCTGCGCGACTTCGGGCAGCCCGCGCAGCCGCGCGAGCTCGGCGGTCAGCTGGAGGTTCTTGGTGATGAGCCGCTGATTCTCGCGCTCGAGCAACAGGCTGATCTGCCGCAGCGTGTCGACGTCGCGTTCGTCCGTGAGCGGCACCACGATGCCGCGCATTTGATCATCACGGACGATCCGAGGCAAGCGAAAAGTGTATGAGTGCGGGCGGCGTCAGCGCCATCCGGCCCACGAGGGCGCTGCCATCGAGAAAGAGATCCAGCTCGGAGACCGTGAGGGTCAGCGGGCCCGCGGCCTCGTCCCGCCACAGCGTGGCGAAGCGCCCGCGCTCGAGGCGCTTCACATACAAACAGAGGCCGGTGCCATCGAAGTGCAGCACCTTCGCGCGGATCCGATTCCGGCTCACGAAGAGAAAGACGTCGCCGCTCAGCGGATTCCGGGCCAGACGCTCGGTGACCATCCCGCAGAGGCTGTCGAAGCCCTTGCGCATGTCCGTTGGGGCGCTGTGCGCGTAGACGCTGACCCGCCGCCCCGCCCATCTCATCGCAGCCGCGCGATCAGCTGTGCCGCGGTCTCGACGTCGACGCCCTCGACGCGCACGCCCGTGGCGTCGACGACGACCACGAGCCGCAGGGGCTCGGGCACGTCGGCCTCGAGGAGGCGCACCGGACGGAACCGCGTATCCTGGGCCCAGCGGCGCAAGCTCACCGGCGCAATGCCGAGCGCCGCCGCCACCGCCCGCACCCCGTCGCCCGCCGTCTCACGCGCGCGCCAGTACGCCACCGCTTGCTGCCGCAGCCCGACGGAGTACCGTCGCTCAGCCCCCGTTCGATCGCCGAGCTCTCGACCCGCCTGTCGTCGGAATCGTTGCACCGCGTCGTCCATTCGTCTCCTCCTCGCGCGGAGACTGTGCACGATTCTCAGCCGGTTGCCCAGACGGGCCAGGGCGAGGCCTTACGGTTGATTCGCGGCGACCGCAGTCCCGCGGTCATGATATTGGCGAGAGTCGCGGCGATTGTGAGGTGCTGCCCTTTCGAGGTCGGTGATTCCCGGCAAAAGAACGACACAAGCATCGGCGACCCGGCCTGAACACGGCGGCGCAACCCTTCGAGGAATGTGACCCGGCGGATTCGCCCCTGGATGTGCATGTAGGAGCCCCAACCAACGATGATTCATCGTACTCTCGGTCCACTGCTGGACATTCGTCCCGGTTCATTGGCTGCAGCGACTGGATCCCGATTCTGGACAATAGGTCGTTGCCGGATGAACGTAGCGTGTCATTGCATTCGAACCCATCGACATCGTAGCCGCGCTTGTGCAGTGCGATCACTTCGCGACCAGAGCCCGCTCCGGTGACGATCAGTGACGAGCAACGGCCAAAGTGCTTGTCGATCGCCGCTTCTTCCCACTGCATCAGACCGGCAAGGGTCCGGGCCTCCGACAGGTACGCGCGCGCACGACAATAGAACGAGTCATTGAGTTCATCCAGCGAACGCTTGCCTAGCACGGCGAGCCACACGCCGATGAAACACGCATGCAGAATCCGACCGGCCGCGTCGAAAGCCTGCACACTCCCCAGGTAGAGCCGAATCAGCATTCGGCTGACGGGTATCTCGTGACCCGTGCCGATCGTCGACCCCAAGGCCGCGTGGCGTTTCATTCAGTCCTCAAGATCAATGCCGGGTTGACCGTCGTCGCACCGCGGACCGCGATGAACACCGCCGCGGCCGCCAGCGCACCGTTCAATGCCGCCGCTAAGATCAATTCGGGAATCTGCCGGCCACCTACACCGTAGACCAGGCTTTGAAGCCATCCACTCATTGCCATGGCCCCAGCGACGCCGATGACCAAGCCGACGGCGGCGACGCGAGCCGTCTGCGCGACGAACAGAACAATGACGTCGGTTCCGCTCGCACCAAGAGCCAGGCGAATGCCGACCTCGCGGATCCGCCGGGATACGGCATAGGCGGAGACGGTGTAGACCCCGGCCGCAGACAGCAGGAGGGCAAGCGCCGCCATTCCGCCGGCAAGCAGCGCGCGCGAGCGCGGCTGCACCATGCTTTCGTCTGTAACATCGCGGAGAGTTCGGAGATCCGCGGCCGAGAGGGCTGGATCCAGGTCGCGAATGATGGTCTGAACACTCGCGGCAATCATTTGCGGTGGTCCTTCGGTGGCGACCGCAACAAACGCGGTAGCCAGCGGGCGCTGGCGGAACGGGACGTACACCGCACCGTCTGGTGGCGTTTCCAGGCCGGAGTACCGCACGTCCCCGACGACGCCGACGACAATTGCGGTTCTTGGATGGCCCGGCATCGGCAGACGTCCCACCGGTAAAGAGGCGCCCAGCGGATCGCGGTTCGCCAAAAGCAAGGTAGCGACGCGCTCGCTGACAATCGCAACCGGCGACTCGGACTCTGTATCCGAGGCGGTGAACAGGCGGCCACGTTTCAGCCGCGCACCAACGGCTGGTAAGAAGCCGTCCGACACCGGAACGAGATCCACCAGCAGGCGGCGAACCTGACCCGCGTCGTCTTTCGTTGGTGGATTGATTTGAATATATGACCGACTGGGCGGGACGGCCGTTCCGACCCCGGCATCGCGGACACCTGGTAGGTTCCGGACCCGCTCGACGAAACGACCGAAGAAGTCCCGCTGCTGTTCTGGAGTCTGGTACATATTCTGGGGCAAGTTCACCTGCATGACCAGTACGTTTCCCACGTCAATACCGACGTCAATGGCGAGCAGCTTCAGGAAGCTGCGAGTCAACACGCCAGCGCTGGTGGTCAGAATGACGGCGAGGGCGATCTCGGTCACGAGAAATACGTGGTTCCACCAATGTTGGCGACGAGCGGCCGGGCTCCATACCGTCAGCAGCTCCGCAACCGGCGCATTCCAGACCGCAATGGCGGTGGGAACCGCGGCGAACACGATGCTAGCGAGTAGCCCAGTCGCGACCGAAAACCACAAGACCGGCATACTTATCGAGACCGCGTCGATGTGCGGCAGACCCTCGGGCCTCCAGGCGCGGACCGACCAAAGCATCAGCCACGTCAACGGCAAGGCCAGGCCAGTTCCGACCGCGCCCAGCAACGCGCCTTCGACCAGGACCTGGCGCATCAACGTGTAACGGTCCGCGCCAAGCGCAGCGCGCACCGCGAATTCGTGGATCCGGTGCGTAGAGCGCGCGAGCAGCAAGTTAGCCAGGTTCGCACACAGAATCAGCAGCGTCAGACCGCTTGTTGCGAGGGCCAACAAGAGCGGCGTGCGCACCTGCGACACCAGGTCGTCCTGGATTCGGATTACGTGCAGTCCAACTGCACCATCACGCACCAGTTCTGCACCGACACGGCGCACATCGTCTTCCGCCTGGGCCTGCGTGACCGATGGCCGCAGTCGGCCGACGAACTGGAACACACCACGATCGCGCAATTCTGAGCCACCGATGCGCGTCCACAGATCGAGGGGCACCCAGGCGTCAATGCGGTCGGCAGGAAACCCGAACGTCGCCGGCATGACGCCGATGACGTCGCATTGGACTCCGTTCAGCGTCAACGGTCGACCCACTGCGCTCGGATCGCGTCCGAAGCGCCGGTCCCAGATTCGTTCGCTGATCAAGACCACGGCACCGGCCGGTTCCGCTCGCTGCCACGCCCGACCGATGATCGGCGCCGTCTCGAAGACGTCGAAGAATCGCGGCGACACCCCGGCGACGGCAATGATGCCAGGCTGTCCGGCACCACCCAAGGACAACTGATTCGACGCGAAAATCGCCGACGATTCGAGCACGCGCGCATGCCCTTCCCATTCTTCGTACTCGCCAATCGTAAGAGCCACCCGGCGGGCCGATGGCGTCGAGATACCCGGGCCACGCCGCGCCAGAGCGATGATCCGGTCGGCATTTGGATACGGCAGCGACTGGATTAACACGCCATAGACGATGCTAAACGCCGTGGTGTTTAGACCGATTCCCACGGCCAGCGACACTATCGCGACGAACGGGAATGTTCGCGCTCGCCCAAGGCGCCGCACTGCATATCGGAGATCACCGAGCATTTGATTTCTGAGCTCCACCAACCGCTTCGCTCAGGAGGCGCCGCCAGCCGCGGAACGACCGCTGCCGGCGGCGCCGTCAGTGTCAGCGCGTGCCGCCTCAGATGTACTCGTAGATGTCGTCGCTATTGCTGTTGGTCCACGTCGGTCGAGCCAACAGATCATCCTGGCAGACACAGGCGCACACACAAGCGCAGAAGCCGTCGCCTTTCTCGATATAGCGATTGGTCGCATCGAGCAGATACATGGGAACACTCCTTTCCTCGAAGACAACATCGAGCCGCCGTCGATTCCGCCGTCACTCTCGCGTTCGTCGTCCTCAGAGCGGCGCCGCAAACGTCACATTCTTGTATTTGTCAAACGCCAGCGGATCATGCTCGATGACCGTCGCGTATCCGCGCAGCGCACACAGCAGGGCACGACGGCGCGACTCGCATTGAGCGGCGCGGTCTGAACCGTCCCAGCCGCCATCGCGCATGAAGTCGCGATGACACGCCGAGCAGACCCTCACTGCCCAACAGCGGCCGCAGTCAGGCAAGCTGTTGGCCGCATAGCTTCTCACGAGGTTCAACACCCGATCGTAGTCGACACCGCCGGTGTTCACGTTGCCCAACGAGATCTGGTACGGCACCCGCTCGCACATGTGGATCTCGCCGGTCACCGTAACCAGCATCTTCTTACGAAGTGGGACACAACAGCCGTTGAGCGGGATCGCGGCGGTCAATGCGCCGCGGCGGCGGAACGCGATGTTCAACAGTCGCCGCCGAGCGCTGTCCGCCAGCCAGTCGTCGTTGCTGCCGCCGACCAGACGTTTCGTTGTCTCGTCGGTTGACGCTGGGCGCTTCCGGTAGAAAAGGCATTCTCGAGCCGGAAGGCCGTCGGTCGACACCCCATTGAGGATGACGCCGCAGTCGCGCGTGAGCTCATTTTCGGCGAAGAATTCCGACACCAGCACCAGATCGGCCTGAGAAGTCACGACGCAGTTGAACCGGACTTGGCGCCGGAAGTACTCGGGATCGGTGTCGCGCAGTCGGCGAAGTCCGGCCATCACCATGTCGAAACTGCCATGGCCGGTGCTCGTGGTGCGGTTCCGATCGTGAATTTCGCGCGGGCCATCGACGCTGACCAATAGCTGAACCTGATTGGCGCTCAAGAATTGGGCGATTCGGCCGGTGATGAGTGTCCCGTTCGTCGTGAAGGAATACGTGGGCTTCAGCCCGGGATATTGGGTCCGTACCGTTGCCGCGACCCGGGCAATCAGGTCGAAGCGTCGAAGCGGCTCGCCGCCCCAGAAGGAGATCGCTCGATCCTCCGCTTCGTCGGAGCTGCGAGCGAACTGCTCGAGCGCGTTCTGAATCGTCGGCCATGAGATGTCACGTGGCTCGGCGACCCTCGAATCGTTGTACGTGTGGGCGCAGTAATGACACTTCAGATTGCAGCGCTCGGTCAGTTCCAGCGTCAGATGACGCACCTGGTGCCGGACGCGGTGCATCAGATCGCCTTCGGCGTCGCAGAATTGCATCTTCTGGATCGAGCAGGGCTGAAAGAATCCCGCTGCCTGCGCGGTCTGAATGTCGGACCTGGCGGCCTCGATTTCAGACACTGTGAGATCGTCCCGAGTCGCCGCGATGCGGCGACATCGGCGTGGTGCCGGATTACATCGTCGGCAATCGCCCACGCGACCGGTGAGGCCCCGAGGATCTGATTCGTCGCCGTGTCATAGAGATAATGCTGCTTGTCTGTTTTGAACGCGGCATAATGCGTTTCTGAGGTCATACTGCGACTCCCATTTGCCGTTGCCGCCACAAGTGATTGTCGAATCAGGCGATGACTGTGTGGCGACCCGTCCCAGAGCAAGGCACATGCCGAGGAGTGAGTGCGGATGCGGCGTTCGTGCGGCCAGTGCGAGAGCGCAGAAACAGACTGCAGCAACAAAAGCAAAACCGTGCACCGCCGATAAACCGACCGCTGCAGACGTGCCCGCCGAGAATTCGGCGCTCGACCAGAAAAGGACTTGACGGCGTGGACCGGGGCGGCCGGCAACGTTACCGGTACAGAAGAGCGCGAGAGCCGGTTCTTGCGCGTGTAGGAACCATAGATTGAGCAACACGTGCCGAACGAACCATCGGTGTGCGCAGCAGGACGTCGAGACCCGTTCCACGGGTTGCCGTCGATCCCGCCGGTTTCCCGGCGGCGGTGAGCACGTCACAGGTTCGAATCACTTGCGTCGGGCCTCAACCGCCGATCTGGAGATCTAGCTGCCGCAATTCCCGTTCGGCGATATTCCTGGGATGAAGTTGGTCCCGGTGTTGTTGCTGACCGGGGCTCCCTGACCGGGAGCTCGGGTCGGTTCCCGAAGTGTTCGTCGCCTACATTTCGTCCGTTCAACCCGTTGCCTTGAGTTCTCATCGTCGATTCCGCGACAACGGAATTCAGGGCACGCATCTCCGAAGTCCCTTCCGCGCTGCGCCTCCACAAACTCGCTACTGTTCATTGCTCGAGTTTGTCGCGTCATCTGGGTCGGCTGGAACCGCTCAGCACGCGATCGCCGGGAAAACTCAAGGCGCTCCTAGGGCCTGAAGGCGGAGGAGCCGGAGGCCCCGAGCAGCTCGTGAGCAAGTTGGCGATACCAGGCGCTCGTTGGAGATATAACCCGAATGTTGTGGATCGGCTGAATGACGAAGGGCGGCGTATCCTTCGTGTGAAGTTCAAACGCACACACCCTGCTGCTCCGAGTTCGAGGATCAGCGGGTGTGCCGGCTGGCGGGAGGGCGGCGTCCCGCACCGCTCACGCCGGCCGGCCCGTAGTGCTACGCGGATTACTCGGCCGCCCTGCGCGCCCGCGTGTCCGCGTGCCGAGACGACCACACCTCAACAGATCATGAAGGAATATGATGCTCGTGAGCGTGGCCTTGGACGGTCCAAACGGCTGCGGCGACCGTGATCGCCGCCGGTCACGATCTCTGTGCGAGCCCGCGCTTCAGCCGACGGCTCGCGGCTGGCCTGGCTCGCGTGGCGCCATCCTGACATGCCGTGGGACAGCACCGAGTTGTGGACCACGAATGTTTACCAGGACGGCGGGCTCGTACATCCCGGCGCTTGTAGCCGGCGTTGACAGAAAGGGCTGAGCATAGACCGAGAACCGGCGCTATGCTTACTCCCAGACGGCCCCAAATTTCCTATCGTCTCGGCAGAACTGGCCGATTCTCGGGAAGACATCTACTCGTTGGATGACGCCCACCCGGGGCTAGCGCAGCTCGAAGCTGGGTGAAAGGGTGTATGACGGTCAGCCCCCTCGTGCGATAAACTTGGATCTTGATATGAGCACGAACGTCAAAATCGAAATCGACGAGCGAACGGCCGACGTTCTGCACGCCCGCGCCGCGGAACTGGGCGTGACCGTCTCTGAACTGGTCGCTGAACTGGCGACGCTCGACAGTGAGCCGATCGCCGTGGACTCAGACGAGATTGCGGAGCTCGATCGGCGCTGGAAGAAGATCGAAGCGGGTCAACCCACGGTTCCGCACGAGCGCGTCGTTCGGTGGCTGCGCACGTGGGGCACGCCGCGATTCAGCCGGTGGCAGGATCAATAGACCTCGATTGGTCGGACGATGCGCTCGCCGACCTCGATCGATTCGCGGCGTTCCTCCAGGAGCAATCCCCCGAGCTTGCGGCAATCGTCGCGGAGGAAATCATCGCCAGAGCGCAGCTGCTCTCCCGCCATCCGAAGCTCGGTCGCCCCATCTCGACGCGCGAGGAGTATCGGCAGATCGTGATGCAGGTGCTCGGTGGAACCTACGTGTTCCAGTACCGCTATGACGGCAACCGGATCGTGATGTTGCGCGTCTTTCACGGCCGCGAAGCGCGCTAAGTGACGTCGCCGCCCCTCGACCTCGCCCTGTCCCGAGACCCTGTCATCTTTCGGCGGTCTCCAGCGCGGAGCACATCGCGCAGCCAAAACACGTGGAGCCGGACTGGCCGTGATCGCTGTCCCATTTCTGTCCCATTCGCGGCCGAAAACCTCGTAGTTTTCGGCGTTCCACGTAACAGGTAAGTCAGCAACAATTCTTGCGTTCTCTGAGAGTTGCCCGGATTTCATGGTTTCGGTTTTTTCGTCTTGTCGGTCTGCAAAACCTCCACCCCCGGTTCAAATCCGGGCGGCGCCTCCACTCTTTCCTCAATAAAACGCGCGATCGGGCGAGCGACCGTGCCCCGATCACGGTCGGTTGTCCCACTTTTGTCCCAGTCCCGAAAAATGTCCCGCTCCGCGCCGCGAGTTTCGTGACCGCTTCCCGCAGATCGCCATCGCTCACGATGTTGTAGCGCTCGAACACGGAGTGCGTCTTGTGCCCGGTGAGTTTCATCGCGACGCTCTCCGGGCCGCCGGCTCGGACGAGATTACGCACCGCCGTGCGTCGGAGGTCGTGAGGAATGCGTCCAGGGCACCCAGCTGCGACGCAGGCGTCTCGCCATGACTTCGGAAACTTCGTGATGCGCCGCCCGAGACGATGAAAGACCCACGAGATGATCCCGCGAGTGGGCACCAGCTTGAGCGTCATCTCGCGCTGCGCTTCTAGCAACGCCCGGAGTTCAGGCGTGAACGGAAACACACGCCCTTCGCGATTCTTGGTTTGTCCGGGATTGAGCCGCACTTCGCTAGCGGCGAAATCGATCTGCCGCCATTCCAGCCTGAGAACCTCGCTCGGGATCCGCCAGCCCGTCACGTAGGCGAACGTAATGACCGGGCGAAGATGAGTGGGGAGATGCGCGATCACAGACAAGTATTGTTCCGGCTCAAAGAATCCGGTACGCACGTTGTCTTCTTGGAGAAGCGGAATGTGCGGCTTCGTGATCAACTTGCCGGCTTGAATGGCGAGGCTGAACGCGCGTTTCAGCGTGGTCAGCTCGCGGTTGAGCTCACCATTCGACGTCTGACGAGTGACGATCGGGACGTCGGCGATGCGACCGTTCGGTAAGACCACCTGTCGAGCGCGTCGAACCACGAACGAATCATTCTGTCGTTTCGCGATGTACTGACGAATGTCCGAGGTCGTGATGCTCGCCATTCGTCGCCCACCGAAGAATGGTTCCAGATGCTTGGTAAGCCGATCAGATTCGCGGCAAGTGGTACGGGCAGCTCGGGGAGCAGTGGGGGCTCGTCGGCGAGGTTCGCGAAGAGCAGTTCCATCGGCTGGCTGACGGTCAGCATCCCATCACCGGCGAGCAACTCGTCCGCCATCAGACCGCCCGCGAGACGAGAAACGCCCGCGGCGAGACCGTGACTGCCATGGAGCATCGCGCCGGTTGGGGCCGGCAACAGATGATGCGACACGAAAATCGACGGGTTATGGAAATGACGCGCCTATGGTGGGCGCGCCGCTCAGAAAGTGGACCAAACGCCGCTCGGAAAGTAGACCACCTGAGGGCCTGATGGCGGGCTTGTCGGATCGAGGGATCCGGGGTTCGCTGGAGGATGCTCAGGATGGATATCGTGCATGTCGTTCGACACAAAGTGCTGGTGGAGGGACGGCCGCAGCGGGCGGTCGCCCGCGAGTTGGGGTTGGCGCGGGTTACGGTCCGGAAGTACCTCGATCAGGCGGCTCCGGCGCGGAAATTAGAGGCGGGACCTCGGCCGCGCCCGGTCTGGGACGCGGTCGCTGGGCGGGTCCAGGCGTTGCTGGCCGAATCGGTGCGCTGGACCGGCGGCAAACAGCGTCTGACCGCCACGCGACTCCACGCGTTGTTGCTGACGGAAGGGCACCGCGTCGGCGTGACGGTCGTCAAAGACGCGGTGGCGGAATGGAAGCGGCAACGGCGCGAAGTCTTCGTGCCGCTCACGTATCGGCCGGGTGATCTCGCCGAAGTCGACTTCTTCGAAGTGCTGGTCGACGTCGACGGGACCCGCCGCAAGGCCTGGCTCTTCCTGATGCGGCTGATGTACTCGGGCCGTGACTTCGCGTGGATCTACGAGCGCCAGGATCAAATCAGCTTTCTCGACGGGCACGTCCGCGCCTTTGCGCACTTTGAGGGCGTACCGGCCCGCGTCGCGTACGACAATCTGCGGGCGGCCGTCGTCCGGATCCTGGTGGGCGGCGCCCGCACGTTGACCCCGCGGTTCGCGGCCCTCGCCTCGCACTACCTCCTCGAAGCGTGTTTTTGTCGACCCGGTGAAGGTCACGATAAGGGCGGCGTCGAGGCCCGGGGCAAGGCCGTGCGGCAGCAGGCGCTCGTGCCGATTCCCGTCGGTCCGACGCTCGCGGTCATTAACACGGCGCTGCTGGCGCAGATGGATGCGCGACTCGAGACCCACCGTGATGCGGCCGGCCAGACCATCGGCGCGCGGTTCACCGAGGAGCAGCGCGTGTTTCGCGCCGCGCCGCTGCCCTTCGCGGCGGAGGCGACGACGTTCGCGACGGTGTCACCGCGCGCCCTGGTGCGGCTCGAGGGCGCCGTCTACTCCGTGCCGAGTCGGTGGACCGGGCTCGACCTCGTCGTGCGCATCGGTGCCACGACGGTGACGATCGTCGGACGCGAGGGGACGCGGATTCTGCACCCTCGGAAGCGGTTCGGGCAGCGGTCGATTGACTACCGGCATTATCTGGCGGAGCTCGCGCGCAAGCCGCAGGCAGTGCGCCAGGTGCTGCCGGATTTGCTGCGCGACCTCGGCGACCCGTTTCCGGCGATCTGGGATCAGCTGCACGGCGCGCACGGTCCCCGTGAGGCCGCGCGGCTCTTCGCCAAGGTGCTCGGGCAGCTCGACACGTACGGCGCGGCCGTTGTGGTGCCCGCGCTGACGCGGGCGCTCGCGACCGGGCCCCCCCTGCTGCTGGCCGTCACGCCGGCGCAATCGACCCCGGCCTGCGTCGCGCTCGACGCGGTGCCGGCCCCGTTGCGCGACATTGCCGTCACGAGCGGCTGTGCCGCCGACTACGATGGCGGGCTGCTGAGCGGTGTCGCATGAGCGCCGCCACCCTCGCCCGCGATCTCGTCGTCGCCCAGACGCGCGCGTTGAAATTACCAGGGGTCGCGCGCACCTTTGAGGCGCTCGCGCGTCAAGCCCGCGATGCACATTGGCCGCACGAGGACTACCTCCATGAGGTCCTCACCGCCGAGCAGGCGTCGCGCCACGAGTCCGTGATTCGCCAGCGGTTGCGCGAGGCGCGCTTTCCTGAGGTGAAGACGCTCGACACGTTCGACTTCGCGGCGGCGGACGGCGTCAGCGCGACCCAGATCCACACGCTGGCGCGCGGCGAGTGGGTCACCGCCCCCGAGAATCTGATCTTCGCCGGTCCGATCGGGACCGGCAAAACCCACCTCGCCATCGCCCTCGGCGTGGAAGCGACCAAGCAGAAACAACGCGTGCTCTTCACGCGTGCGGCCGACCTCGTGCGCCAGCTCCTCGAAGCACGGGATGCGCGCGAGCTGACGCGTCTGCAGCAGCGCCTCCTCCGCGTCGACGTCCTGATCGTCGACGAAGTGGGATTCGTCCCGTTCGAACGCGCCGGCGGCGAGCTGCTCTTTAATCTGATCACCGATCGCTACGAACGTCGCGCGACGGTGGTGACGACGAATCTCGCGTTTGCCGAATGGGTCACCGTGTTTGCCGGCGACGAGAAGCTCACGACCGCCCTGCTCGATCGCTTGGCGCATCACGCGACCGTGATCACCACGAAGGGAAAGAGCTATCGGATGCGCAAGCGCCGCGGGCAGGCGTAACGGCGCGCGTCAGTCGGCAGGCGGCGTGCTCGGCCTGAAGAACGGCCGATCACGCCGCCCGCCGACTGGGAACCTGGAAGCCGAAGACCGAGAGCGTAGAATGAACAGCCTGCAGGTGGTCCACTTTCCGAGCGGCCGACTGGTCTAGT
>CAVWSQ010000004.1:0-645530 GCA_963757655.1 uncultured Acidobacteriota bacterium
TTGAGGGGCTGGCGGTAGCAATACCGTAGGGGTTCGAATCCCCTCTTCCGCACCAACAACTCACGGCGATTTATCGCGGCTGCAAGTTGCCATGTTGTCAAGTTAGGGCGCTTTCCAGGTTCGCCGGAGACCTCCATCCTCAGCTGCCCGCTGCCGTTGTGGCCCGGGCCATCACGGCGCCATCGGGCTGCGCCACGAGCGTGACCTCGACCGCGTCGTGTCCGACACCCGACATCCCTCAATGCATGGCCGTCTGTCACTCCGGGTCCGGGCAGTCGCGCTAGTCAACACCACGCAGATGGCCTTGGGGGTAACTCCAGGGTAATAGCCGACCATCCGTAGCATTCTGTGTCGGCAGGCGCAGGACCGTCTCGTTTGTGAGCGGCAGATAGAAATCGAACAGGAGGACGGTGTCGTAGACGTCGTGCTGATATTCGAAGGTGAGGCGGCGCTTCTGGCTGACGTGACGCCTGAACTTCGGCCACGATCCGAACGGGAGGAACGCGCGCGTGATACGGAATTTCTGGTCCTTCTGGGCCGCGCCCTTGAAGATGGGCGGAACGGGCTTGACGAAAGGCTCGAAGTGCTTCGACCAGTAGGTGCTGACGGATTTCCAGTCCCAGCTGGTTTGCTTCTGCAGGTCTTCCTTGGTGAAGGCATCCTGCGTCCGGTATTTTTCACGGACGAAGTCAAACGCTGCGCGCTGGTCTTTCAGGTTGTCGTCGGACATGTCAGAGCTTCGCGGAATTGGCCTTGGCGACGAACCCTTCGAGGGTGATGATGTCGACGCGGCCGTCGATCGGAAGGTAACGTTTCAGCCCTCCATCGACGTAGAAGTGCCGAAGCTTCCAGCCCTCGCCGCCGAGCACCAGGTAGGCCTTTGAATACCCGCCGCTCTCGAGGGCATCGAGCAGGCAGATCACCTCAAAGGGGACCTTCTGTTCGGCGGTACCGGAGACCTGCTGCCATTTCACCGAGACGAGAAATTTCCGCTCGTCTTTTTCGGCAACGACGTCGACGATGTGCTTGCCGCATCCCATTCGGTCGCCGATGGCAACCTGGGCCTGGTGCTGGTAGCCGCCACGATCGAGGGCGGGGAGGATCATCGCCTCCAGAACGCCGCCCGTGCGTGTGTTGCCGGGCATTCGATCAGAGGTTGCGGGTCGCCAACACTTCTTTGGCCGGCGTGCGATCGCCGGTGCAGCTGATAAGGCGGGGCGCTTTGAGCGGGACGATCGTGAAACCGAGCTTCCGGTAAAGCTTGATGATGCGGTCGGTCCACTGGTTGGAGAGCACGACGGGGCCGGGATGTTTCGAAAGCCACTCGGCCGCGCGCTTCTGCTCGTCCCAGTTGAATCCACCTTTTGAGTACTGGGTGAATTCAACATCATAGGGAGGATCGGCATAGATGAAATCGTCGTCGCGCAGCGGAAGATCGGCGAAGTCGGTGTTGGTGAATTCGAAGCGCGCGAAGACCGGCTTGTACTCGCTGAAGTCTGTCCGGTAATCGATCTTCTTGTAACGCCCGAACGGGACGTTGAAGCCGCCCTGGTTGTTAAAGCGGCACAGTCCGTTATAGCCGGTGCGGTTCAGATAGTAGAAAAGCGTGGCAGCTTCGGCGGATCCGCTCGCGCCATTCTCGAGCAGCTCGTTGAAACGCACCCGGTGCGCGTAGTACGTCTCCGACGTGTTCTCCATCGGAACCTTCACGTCGAGGCCGCGCTTCAGCCAGCGATAGAGATTGATGACGTGCGGATTGACGTCGTTGAGAAGGGCGCTCTTCGGTTTCAGGCCTAGGGTCACGGCGAGGCCGCCGGCAAACGGTTCGACGAGCCTGCTGTTCTGGTGGGGTTCCCAGAGCTCCCGAAGGTGCGGCACCTGCCAGCGCTTGCCGCCCGCCCACTTCAAGGGAGGACGCAGAACCAGCTCGGGTTCAAGGGTCGGTTCAGATTTTTTCTGGGTCGCGCTGCGGCGCATTCGTTTAGACTGGCCTTCCCCGTAAGCCTTTGCAAGCCAATTGGATGCAGCGATGCTAGCACGGAAACCCCTCGGCTCAAAGGGCTGCATATCCGACTATACGGATCGTCGTGACAGGTGGGGTCATAGGGTGGCATCGAAGTTACTGAGGGCACTGTTCAGGTATCGCGGAAGTGTGGCCCGCGCCCTTCCTGGAAGGCCAAGATTGGTTGTAAACCTCGCCGCAGCCCGTCTGCGGCCTGCCCGAACGTTTGTTTGTACGTCGTCTGGCGTGCGAGTTATGGACGCTCGGCCGGGCGTTCAGCCGCGCCTTCGCCACTGGGACGCCCTTCTTGTGAATTCGCCTTGTCGGACGGCGCAACCGCCGACCCGTTCCCATATTCCGGAACGTTTCGCTGGTAAACGCGCCACCAGTGCACCACCTGTGTGACGTGTTCCTTCCCGTCGGCACCAATCTCTTTCGTGACCGGGTCTCTCCCTCTTTGCAATTGGGCAACCTCGGCGCGATCGTGGATCAATACGAGCGTCATTTCGTAGATCTTTCCGCCGATCTTCATGCGCACGCGCGGATCGCGCTCGACGTTGGTCCACCACGCTTTGGAATACGGGAACTGCTTTTGCAGTCTGAAATCTCTTTCGCTTCCCTGCACGTAGAGCTTGTCGCCACGCCCGATAATGTTGATCGTCACTGAGTGGGGGACGCCGTACCAGGTACGAGTCTCGAGCATGATCGTGTTTTTTCGGATCGGGTCATTCACCGTGTTGACCCAGTCCCAATTTGTCACGGGCTCATGGACGACTTCCCCTGTCAGCCACAATCCCGGCATGGTGGTCCGGCCGCTTTTGACGAACTGTTCGCTACTCGGATCGACGTATGGGGGCTCGAGGCCGGTCACGCGCAGCGTCACGAGTGTCACGACCACGAGGGCTCCGACGACCAGCAAGCCAATCTTCAATGCTTTCGCCATCTGCGTTCTCCGTACGTTTCTGTGACCTGCACCAGATTCCGCTTGCAGGCAAATTGATCCGGCCGCGCCCGCCCCAGCCTGCGAGCGCCCACCATACCACTCCTCAACGTCGCGCGCGGGCTGGTTTCGGAGAAGAGGTCCCAGGTCGTTGGCTGGATAGCGGATGTCGCGAAGGGCAGATCCATCCGAGCCTTTTTGCGCCGTCCCCGCGGGACCGCGCCATGACGGCCTTCGGCAGCCTTGCAACTTTATTGCTCGGCGTGACGTAAAATCCGGCTCGGTTGTCCTCGGGCCTGAAGGGCCCAGCGAAGAACGGATCCCGTCAGGCACACTCTCAAAGGAACGTTCGAGATGACTGAGAAATTGGCGACAACTGGAAAAATCCCTCTCGCCAGAAAGGTCCTTCTTGGTCTGGCCGCTTTCTTCATCGTGGCGCTGGGAGGCATCGCGGTCTGGACCACGACCTGTCCGTGCAATCAGATGCCCGGATTCATGCTGTTGGGCGATGTGCAGAAAGCACCCGTGACCGACTGGAGCTTCGTCAAGAAGCTGCAGGTGTACGGCGAAGCTCCCAACAATCCCACTCCTCCGCCCGACGCGAAACGGCCCAAGGGATGGGGCACGTTTCAGCTGCGCTCGGCTGTGGGCTAGCGCGTTCGACTTCGCTGCCGCGAGCAGCCAGCGGCCGGATCGAACCGGCAGATCGGTAGGCACGTGAACATTGCGATCACTGGAGCCAACAGTGGTGTTGGCAAAATCCTTTTGCGCCATCTGGCCGCACCTGCCGACATCCATGTCGTTGCCTGCGTGCGATCGGCGCAGGCCGCCGCCGACCTTCCGCCCGCTCCCGGCGTCTCGGCGCGCGCGATCGACTACGACAACTCCGCAGGATTGGCGGCTACGCTGAGAGGCGCCGGTTGCGTAGTGCATCTGGCCGGCATTCTCTTCGAGGGCCCCCGGTCCAGCTATCAAACGGCCAACGTCGATGCCACCAAGGCTGTCGTGGATGCCTGCAAGAACGCCGGAGTCCCTCGCCTCGTGCTGGTGAGCGCGCTCGGAGCGGACCCGACGTCGCCCAATCGGTATTGGCGCTCGAAAGGCCGCGCGGAGCGCATCGTCTCCGAATCGGGTCTTTCGGGTGCCATCATCCGCACGGGGATCCTGTTGGGGTCCGGCATGGCAGGCGCCCGCGCCGTCGTTCACGCGGCTTCGCAGCCGGTCGTCACGCTGCTCGGCGGCGGCCGCCATTCGATCCGTCCGCTGGACGTGGACGATCTGAGCCGTGCCATCCTGCGCTGCTGTGAAGGCTCCGCTCCGGGAGTGGCCGTGTACGAACTGGTGGGACCGGAACCTGCGGCCTATCGAGACGTGGTGGCCAGGACGGCGGCGCTGATGGACCGTCACGTGTCGATCCGGTCCATGCCGGTATGGCTGGCCAGATGGGGAGCCGCTCTGAGCGGATGGCGTCGGCAGGGCGGCATGACGCCCACTGTGATCGACGTGATCACGTCAAGCGAAGTCGTGCACGAGAACGCGGATGCCAAGCTCGGCGTGCTCCTCACGCCATTGTCGACGACACTCGAGAAGCTCCTGCCCTCGCAGGTCAAGATGGCCCACTCGTGACTGAATCCGCCGCGCCTCCGACAACGACGCCGGCCACCGGTGCCTCGAAGGCGCTGGGCCGCATGGTCTTTCTCGCGATCGCGGCTGCATGTTTCGTCTTCCTGTACTACCGCCTGAACGGCGCCGCCACCCGTGAGGGGCTCCCGCTCGTCGACTACATGACACGGGTGTTCGCGAACGTTCGCTGGCTGCCCTGGCTGCTGTTGATGGTGGTGTACTCGTGCTTCTACCTGATGATCGACACCCTCGTCCTCACTCGGGCCTTGAGCTGGTTCATCAAGCCCATCCGATACGGGGACATCCTGCCGATCCGGGCCAGCGCCTACATCATCTCGCTCTTCAGCGAGCAGGTTGGCAAGGGCGTGATGGCGTACTACCTCAATCGGCGGTACGACGTGCCCGGGTGGGAAGTGGCGTCCGTGATGCTCTTCATCATGTTCGGCGAGATCTTCTATCTCCTGACGTGGGCCAGCGTGGGCTACATGATCAACCGAAGCTCGCTGCCGGCGATCTTTGGATGGATGCCCGTCATCACACTGGGCGCGACGGTGGTATTTACGCTGTGGGTGCTCTACTTCCGCGGGACGATCTTTCCGGGCAGCCAGTTTCGCGAGAAGAAGATTTTTCACGCGTTCAGGATGGCGACCCTGAAGCATTACTTCCTGTTCTTCCTGCTGCGCTCCCCCGCTCTGCTCGCGGCCGTGCTGGTGTACACCATCGCGTTGAATCTGTTCGGGGTCCCAGCTTCGCTGCGGCCCCTGCTCGGCTATCTGCCGATCATCTTCTTTGCCGCGACGGTGCCAACGCCGATGCGCGCGGCTGCGATCACGCTCTGGGTCGTCCTGTTCCCACGGAACGAGGGCCAGATGGCCGCCTTCGGATTCGTGCAGCACAACTTCTTCATCCTGTTCAATGCGCTGATCGGTGTCGTGTTCCTGCGCCGCGCCCAACGAGAGCTGTTCGATCGGTGATGGCGAACGCGCTGACCGCCGTCCGGCTGGCACTGGCGCTTCCGATCGCGGTCGCCTTGGCCCGTCCCAGTCTGCTCGCGCCCGGCGTCGTGGCGCTCTTGGTCGGTCTCGCGATCGTGACCGACTTTCTCGACGGCCCCGTCGCGCGAAGGCGAGGGACCGCGGCGGCCTCCGGGATGTTGTTCGACCACAGCACGGACTGCCTCTTCGTTACCAGCGGCTTGACCGGCGCCGCCATCGCCGGATCGATCACGCCGATTCTGCCGGCGCTGATCCCGTTCGCGTTTGGTCAGTACGTCGTCGATTCCTTCGTGTGGCATCGCCAGCGGCAGCTGCGCGCCAGCTTTCTCGGGCGGTGGAACGGCATCCTCTACTTCGTGCCGATCGTGCTCGTCGCCGCTTCGCGATTACCGCTCCCGACTGGCTTCCTGTCGCTCCTGCGGTTGGCGGCGGCTGCGCTCGCGTACCTGCTCGTAGCGTCGACCGTCGTGTCCATGCTCGATCGTGCGACGACGGCGTTCAGACCACGCGGCCAGATGAATTTCTAGACCTGGGGTTACTGACAACCCGTGTGTAGCGGTTCGGTTGAACTTGCCGATGGCGACGATGTAGGCTCTGGTCGCCATGACGTCCGTGCTGATTTCGCTGCTGGCACGCGTCGGTAACGGCGTGGCGCCCGCCTCACACCAGGGCCATCACCACGGCCAGATTCGGGCCATTCGAAGCGCGCCGCATCAAGTTGCTGATGCCGGCCGGCCATCCAAATCTCGATCCCAGCCCCACTGCACCACCGCGCCGGCCTCAGGTCGGCTGGCGCATCCCAATGGTCCGGTTGCACGTCCTCGCGGCAGTGAACTGTGCGATGTGCGAGAGATGTCTCTTGCAACGACCGGGATCATTCGCTCTACTATCGTTCGAACGAAGGAGTCTGCCATGACACTGCTGCGAGTTCCGTTGTGCGTACTCGGCCTCGGCGCTGCCATCCTGCTGGTGAACTCGAACGTCGACATGCGCGCCCATGCGCAGGCCGCGGCGTCGAATCCTCGCGGCACGACGAGGGCCAATCCGATCACCGGTGAGGGACTGCCGAACCCGGCGCCAAACGTGACCCGGAACTGGGGTCAGCTTCCGTCTGGTCGCAAGTGGGGTACCACGGCCGGCATCGACATCGATCCCATCGACGGCAACATCTGGGCCTACGAGCGCTGTGGCGCGGGCACGGCCGGCGGCGGTCCGGTCGACTGTGACAACACGCCAGTCGATCCCATCTTCAAGTTCGATCGAAAGACCGGCGCGGTGCTCGCGAACATCGGCAAAGGCGTGATGGTGACGCCGCACGGCATCGCGGTGGACAAGCAGGGCAACGTGTGGATCGCCGACTTCGCGGGCAACAAGGCGGGCACCAAGGGGCATCAAGTCCACAAATTCAGCCCGAAGGGCGAAAAGCTCCTCAGCCTCGGGATGGCGGGCAAGCCCGGCAATGGCGATGGCCAGTTCAACCAGCCGAACGACGTGGTGGTCGGCCCCGACGGCAGCATCTACGTGGCCGACGGACACGACGCGCAGGGCATGATTACCGCAAACGCCGTCGCCGAGGGCATCAAGCGCGGCGCGACGTCGCGCATCAGCAAGTTCTCTGCGGACGGGAAATTCATCAAGTCGTGGGGCGGCATCGGCGTGCGCCACGGCGAGTTCCGCACGCCCCACGCGCTGGCGTTCGATTCACGAGGGCGCCTGTGGGTGGCCGATCGCGGCAACCACCGGATCGAGATCTTCGATCAGAACGGCACCTACCTCGAGTCGCGCTATATGTTCGGCCGCCCCAGCGGTCTCTTCATCAAGGGCGACACACTCTACGTGATCGACTCGGAGTCGGGGCCGTACAACCACCCGGACTGGCGTGATGGCGTCCGGGTCGGCAGCGTCAACGAAGATCGCGTGGTCGCGTTCATCCCGCCGTTCGAACGCGACGACCGCGTGTATCAAGGCACCGCGGGTGAGGGCGTGGCCGTCGACGCCGACGGCAATGTCTACGCGGCCGAAGGGCCCAACTCGATCACCCAGGCCGGCGGTGCGTTTACCAAGTATTCGGTCAAGCGGTAGCGGAGTGGGGACTCCCGCATCGGTCATGTTATGTGCTGCGGCCGCGCTGCCGGGTGACCGTTGAAAGGCAGAGCCGCAGCACGAAGTTCGGTGCGAACGGCGCCAGCGTAATGAGTTCGATACCGAAGTCGCTGTTCGCTGTGCCGCAGATGAGCATGACGTGGGCGTCAGATCGATGGATTCGCTCCGGTTACCCGGGCAATGCCGTCTTACGGTCCACGGCGAATCGATCGAGACTCGCCGTTACCGGTGTCCGCACGGAACCGCGAGCACCGATGTGCAGTTGCTTGGCGGCGGCGGTGGCGGCGTGACTGGCGGCAGCCCGCAGGCGGGCTCGATCCATAACGCGCCCGGCGTATAGAGCGGATAGTTGCGCAGGTCGGACATCGTGAACGGATTCGCGTCCGGCACGCCGGCGACGCCGACCGACACGCTGCGCTGATACGTGGTGCCGCACTGCTCCTCGACGCCAACCGTCAAGATGCGCGTTTCTCCCGGCAACAGCCGGTACGACGCCTGGCCCTTGTTCACCTGGTCGTCATCGGACACGTACCGCCACACGATGAGCGTGTAGTCGATCGGCGTGTTGTGCGCATTCGTGAGCGTCACCCGTCCCAGCTGCGTGCTGTCGAACGAATACGGATCCGCAGTCACCACGGCCGCATCCAGTGGTGACGGTCCGCTGATCAGCGACGACTGGGAAGGCTTGGCGCCGCATGCCGCGGAAATCACGAGAAGCATGGACAGGAGAGCAATGCGTTTCATCAAATATCCTTCAATGCCGGGTGTTGACGGCGGCGAAATCCCAACCGCGTCGGCCGCGCGTGTCGCCGACAACAGAGATATGGCCAATCCCATGCCATCCCGGTTTCCGGCGGTTTCGTTGGTGGGCCCCGCTGTTCAGGCCGAAAAAGCATCCGCGCCACGGACGCTTCGACGACTTTCTGCCGCCCGCAGGCAGACATTTGTTACGCGCGCAAAACGCGACGTCCAGCGCGTATCTTTTTGAACCGCCGGCGCGGGTGGGCGGATACAGCCACCAAAACAGCCGTATCACGGCGCGGGCGGTCGGACATCCTCGCCTTCGCTTGCGAGTTAAGCTCTCACCCTGACCTTCGAGCTGCCGTCCTCGTGCGATGTGGCCATCGTCGGCGCCGGCGCGGCCGGCCTCGCCACGGCGATCTTCACGCGCCGCTTCAACCGCTCGCGCTCGGTCGCGCTGCTCGACGGCGCGCGGGCGCCGGGCGCGAAAATCCTGGTGAGCGGCGGATCGCGCTGCAATGTGACGAACACCATCGTCAGCGAGCGCGACTTCTGGGGCGGCAAGCCATCGACGATCAGGCGCGTGCTGCGCGCCTTTCCCGTAGCCGACACGATCTCGTTCTTTCGGGAGATCGGCGTCGGCCTGCACGAGGAAGCCGGCGGCAAGCTGTTTCCCGACACCAACCGCTCCCGGGACGTCCTCGACGCGCTGCTGCGCGAGAGCCGGACGGTCGGCGCAGAGTTGCTCGCGGGCCGCAGGGTGCTCGACATCGTCGCGGCACCGACGGGCGCGGCAGCCCGCGACGAACCCGAGCGCCGTTTTCGCGTAGTGACTGATGCCGGCGAGTTGCGCGCGTCAGCGGTCGTGCTCGCGACCGGCGGCCAGTCGCTGCCCAAAAGCGGCAGCGACGGCGCCGGCTTTGACATCGCTCGGCGTCTGGGCCACACGATCGTACCGACGACACCGGCGCTGGTCCCGCTCTGCCTCGACGCCACCGACCAAGTGCACGCCGCGGTATCCGGTGTGTCCCATGAGGTCGAACTAACCGTGTGGATCGACAACGCCGTCGCTGTCCGCCTGACCGGCGCGCTGCTCTGGACGCACTTCGGCATCAGCGGCCCGGTGGCATTGAACGCGTCGCGACACTGGTTCCGTGCCCGGCTCGAAGGGCGGCCGGTGGCGGTCACCGCCAACTTCCGGCCTGGCGCGCGCTTCGACGAGGTCGATGCCGACTGGCTGCGCCGCGCGAGCGCGAACCCGAAAGCCTCGATGCAAACCACACTGGCGTCGATCCTGCCCGGGTCGGTCGCCGCCGCGGTGCTCCGGCAACTCGCGCTCGACGGCACGGCCACCCTTGCCCACGTCGGACGCAACGATCGCCGGCGCCTGTCGCGCGCCCTGGTCGAATTCCCCCTGCCGGTGTCGGGATCGCGCGGATACGCCTACGCCGAAGCGACCGCCGGCGGCATCAACCTGACCGAGGTCGACGCTGCCACGATGACCTCGCACCGGTGTCCCGGGCTCTGGTGCGTCGGTGAAATCCTCGATGTCGATGGACGCATCGGCGGCTTCAATTTCCAGTGGGCCTGGTCGACCGGGTTCGTCGCTGGCCGGGCGCTGGCCTCGATTTGACAGCGCCGCGGTCCGGGTCCTAGGCTCACGGTGATGCACCGGCCTTTCCTGTTCTGGGGATTCAAATCCTCTGGCGAAATCCTGGAGAGTCACCTCGGCGCGCTCGAGCGCGACGTCATGGACGTGGTGTGGAAGGCCGGCGAGATCAATGTCCGGGAAGCCTGCGAACGCCTGGAGTCGTCAGTGGCCTACACGACCGTCATGACGACCATGGATCGGCTGTTCAAGAAGCGGCTGCTGGCCCGGCGCAAGGTCGGGCGGGCGTTCGTCTACTCCGCCGCCGCGACGCGCGACGAGATGGAAGGCGCGGTCGCCAGCGAGCTGGTGCAGAGCCTGCTCCAGCGCCACGGTGGCGAACCGCTGCCACTGCTGTCGTCGCTGGTTGACGCCGTGTCGGATCGCGATCGCGCACTGCTCGACGATCTCGAACGCCTCATCCGCGAAAAACGGCGCGCCGTAGACCGCGAGAAAGGCTGATGGCGGTCATCCTGTATCTCCTCCACGGTGCGACGCTGGCACTCGCGTGGCTCCTGCTGTGCAACCTGGCCGCGACCGCCGTCGTCGCGGTCGTCGCGCTGCGGCTGACGGCGGAGTCACGGCCCGGATCGCCGGGCTTCTGGCTGGCGGTGCGGCTGTCGCCCGCAGCCTTGTCGATGGCGTTCGTCGCGCTGGTCTTCGTGCCTTCCTACTGGCGCTACGAGCCGCGGGAGTTCGTCGAAGGGTTCGACATCAGCCTCACCACGCTGGCGGCGCTCGCGATCGCGGTGGTCGTCGCCGCCGCGCTGCGCGGCGCGACGGCATGGCGCCGCGCCCGGATCCGGACCGACGCCTGGATGTGCACCAGTGTTCGGCTGAGACTCGCCGCTGCCTCGATTCCGGTGTATGCCATCGACACCGCCGCGCCGATCATGGCCCTGGTCGGCTTATGGCGCCCTCGCCTGCTGATTGCGCGACCGGTGCTGGCGGCGCTGACTGAGGAAGAGCTCAGCGTCAGCGTGGCCCACGAGCTCGGTCACTGGCGCGCCTGGGACAATCTCAAGCGGCTCGCCATGCGCGCCGCGCCGGACCTCCTCTTCGCCTCCGGTGTGGCCGGTGTCATCGAGCGGCGGTGGGTGGCGGCGGCGGAACAGGTCGCCGACACAGGCGCGGGCAACAGCGACAGCGCCCGCTGCGCGCTCGCGTCCGCGCTGGTCAAGGTCGCGCGCTTGACGCCTCCGGTCAGCTCCATCGCCGAGCCAGTCAGCGCACTGGTCGATGGCGGCGACATCACCGCACGCGTGCAACGCCTGCTCGGCGACCCGGCGTCCGGCCCTCGGCCGCGGCCGACGCGCTGGCTCCCGCTTGCGATTCCGGTGGCCGCGCTCGCGCTCAGCTACACGCCGCTTCTGCTGATCGTGCACGCCGCGACGGAAATCCTCGTCAACAGCCTTCCGTAGCTTCCCTGCCTCGGCTCAAGCCGTCGCGGCACGATGGGCGCCGATCGCGACAGGCACGCCGGCGACGGGCAGGGACACGCAAAACGTCGAGCCGCCGGGGCCGGTGTGCTCGAGCACGAGCGTGCCGCCGTGAGCTTCCGCAATCCACCGCGCGATCGGGAGGCCGAGGCCGGTGCCCTGCCCGCGGCGCGCCGCGTCGAGCTGCACGAAGCGATCGAAGATCCGCTGCTGATCCTCGGCTGGAATGCCGGGGCCTTCGTCCGTGACGCGGATCCGCACTGCCGCTTCTTCCTGACGGACTTCCACCGCGACCGATCCACCAGACGGGGTGTGCTGGACGGCGTTCTGCAGCACGTTCAGGACCAGGCGTCGCAGCAGATCTTCGTCGCCGCGGAACGGGATGTCGGGTGGCCCCGCGGCCCGGATGGTGACGCCCCCCTCGCGCGCGAGCACGTCGACGACGCGGCGGCAGTCGGCCACCACTTCGTCCAGGTAGACATCGACCGGCCGCAGCGGATAACCGCCGGCGTCGGCGCGCGCCAGCACCAGCATGTCCTCGACGAGACGGCCCAGCCGCTGCGACTGACCGCCGACGATCGCGATCGCCTCGCGATACTCGGCCTCGTCGCGATGATCGCGGCTCAGCATGACGTCGGAGGTCGCCCGAACCACCGACACCGGCGTGCGCAGCTCGTGCGACGCATCGGCCATGAACTGACGCTGGGTCTGCAGCGTCGACCGCAGCCGCGCGACCAGACCATTGAACGCCGCCGCCAGCTGGCCGAGCTCGTCATCCCGCCCGGTGTACCCCAGATCCTCGAGACCGGCCGGCGCAATCCGCGCCGCGCGGCGCGCCATGTCGGTGATCGGCCTCAGTCCGATCGAGGCCAGCCACAGACCGCCGCCGGCGGCCAGAAGCAACGCGATGGGAATGCCCACCACCATCGCTTCCTGTACCTCATGCTGTTCGCGGAGGACGTCGGAAACAGGACTCGCCGCCAGCAGGATGAACGTCACGTCGCCAAAGACGTGCCTGCGCCCGTAAACACGCCAGGCTCCAGAGCCGGTGTCTACGTTCCAGATTCGCGGCAACGGGCCCAGATCGGGCGGCTGGCCCCCGAGGGCGAGACCATTCCACCGCGCCGCGAGTACCGTCCCTTCTGCGTCAAGGATCGCGAGCGCACGTCCCGGCGCGGTGACCGTGCCGGTCGCCTCGGCCGCGGCGATTGCCGGCGCGTCTTTCTCGTTCAGCTCGTCCTGAACCACGTTTTCGACCGTCGTCAGCAATCCCGCGAGCTCGCGATCGACGCGGCGGATCCCGATCCGCCGTTGCTGCCACAGCACCGTGGCGCCGAACACCGACAGGACGAGCAGCAGCGCCAGCGTGTACCACAACGTCAGACGCGCGCGAAGCGACAGCGTCTTCATAGCGGCTCCGTTCCGGCCACCAGCTGGTAGCCTTCGCCGCGCCGGGTCCGGATCAGCGACTCCGATCCGGATCGATCGAGCTTCCGGCGCAGTCGCTGCACGTAGACGTCGACGACGTTGGACAGCGGATCGTGGTGCTCGTCCCACACGTGCTCGCAGATGTCGGCGCGGCTGACGACATCGCCGGCGCGACGGACGAAATATTCGAGCAGCGCGTACTCCTTCGCCGTGAGCGGCACCTCGGCGCCGCGGACCCGCACCAGCCGGCTGCGGGTGTCGATCCCCAGCGGGCCCACGGTCAACCGCTCGGGCAGCAGCGGCTGGCGGCCGCGGCGGATCAGCGCCCGCAGGCGCGCCAGCAGCTCGCCGAAGTCGAACGGCTTCACCAGATAGTCGTCAGCGCCGCAGTCCAACCCCTCGATGCGCGCTTCGACAGCGTCGCGCGCGGTCAGCATCAGGATCGGCACGGCGCAGCCGGACGCCCGGATGGCGCGGCAGGCCGCAAAGCCATCCCGCCTGGGCAGCATGACGTCGAGAACCACGGCGTCGTAGTCGGTGGTACCGACCTGAAAGACGGCGGCATCGCCGTCGGTGGCAATGTCCACGGCGTAGGCCTGCTCGCGCAATCCCTTGGCCAGCACATGAGCTGCGGCGGGTTCGTCTTCGACGAGAAGCACTCGCATGGCGAAAAAATTCTACGCCAGGACGCCGTTCATCGCCGGTTCATGCAGATCTCACTACACTCGTCGATCCGATGAGAGCCGCCGTAACCCTGATCCTCTGGTGCGCCGCCACCGCGCTGGCCGGCGCCCAGACGCCGCCGCTGGTGGCGGTCAGCGGCAGCGTCCAGGATCAGACCGGGGCGGTCTTGCCCGCCGCGACGATAGAGCTGGTCAACGCCGCCGGCGCGGTGGTCCAGACCGCGAGCGCCGACGCCACGGGCGCCTTCCGCTTCGCGCGGGTCGCGCCCGGCCAGTACGAGCTGCGCGCGGGATACGCCGGGTTCAAGCCGGCGACGGCGAAACTGCGCGTCGGCACCCGGCCGATCCCCTCGCAGCGCCTGGTGCTCGACCTGGCCGCGCTCGCGCAGGAGATCACGGTCAGCAACGCCGCCACCGAAGTGGGTGCTGCCGCCGGCAGCAACGTTGACGCCATCACCGTCGATCAGGACATGCTGGCCAGTCTTCCGGTCTTCGACAACGACTTCGTGGCGACGATGTCGCAGTTCCTGGACGCCGGCTCGATCGGCAACGGCGGCGTGACCATCGTGGTCAACGGCATGGAGGTGAGCGCGCTGAACGTCAGCGCCGCGCAGATGCAGCAGATCCGCATCAACCGGGATCCGTATTCGGCGGAATATTCGCGGCCCGGCCGCGGCCGCGTCGAGATCCTGACCAAGCCGGGCACGCAGCAGTACCACGGCGAGGGCTCGTTGGTCTTCCGCGACGCGGCGGTCAACGCGCGCAATCCGTTTGCGACCACCAAGCCGCCGGAGCAGCGGCAGATCTACGAAGCGTTCCTCGGTGGTCCGCTCGGCACCAGCGGCAGGATGTCTTTCGTGCTCTCGGCCAATGACCGGATCCAGGATCAGCAATCGTTCATCTACGCGCTCGGTCCGTCGGGCATCATTCAGGACAGCCTGCCGCACCGGAACGGGCAGGCGCGGGTGAGCGGCAGCCTCACCCGGCAGGTCAGCGACAGGAACACGTTCTCGATCCGGCCCACGTATCAGTACGAGAACGACGAGAACCGCGGCGTCGGCGGCACCACGCTGGCAAGCGCCGCCGCTACCTTCAAGCACCACGAGCAGCAAGTCACCTATACCCAGCAGACGATCCTGAGCCCGACACTGCTCAACCAGTTCCAGGTGCTGGTCGGCCACGAGCGCGAACCGACGGTCAGCGCCTTCTCCGCCCGCGCCATTGTCGTCAACGGCGCGTTCACCGGCGGCGGCGCGCAGGCCGATCTGCTCCGCACCGAAACGCACATGAACCTGAACGAGAGCCTCGGCTGGACCCGTGGTCATCACCTGATCCAGGCCGGCTTTCAGCTGCCCGACTGGAGCCGGCGCGGGTTCTACGACCGCACCAACTTTGGCGGGACGTTCTCCTTCTCCGGCCTCGATTCGTTCGCCGCCGGCCGACCGTACGCGTTCTCGCAGCAGCAGGGCAACGGCGACCTCGCCTTTCTCGAGAAGCAGGTCGGCGCCTATGTCAAAGACGACTGGCAACTGCTGCCCGGCCTGTCGCTGTCGTTGGGCCTGCGCTACGACTGGCAGAATTACTTTCACGACGACAACAACCTCGCGCCGCGCTTCTCGGTCGCCTACGCACCCGGCAACCGCAAGACCAACGTGCTGCGCGCCGGCATCGGCGTCTTCAACGACCGCAGTGGTCCGGTGGTGATTGCCGACCTGCTCCACTCGCAGCCGGGCGGCCTGACCAGGTATGTGATCACGGATCCGGGTTTTCCCGATCCGTTCGCGTCGGCCTCCGTCTCCGCGTCGCAGCCGCCGAGCATCGTGCGGCTCGCCCCCAACGTGCAGATTCCCCAGACCCTCCAGTACAGCGTCGGCCTGGATCATCAACTCCAGCAATCGCTGACGCTGTCGCTCACCTACACAGGGGCGCGCGGATATCACTATTTCCGCTCGCGCGACATCAACGCGCCGCCGCCACCCTTGTATCTCACCCGGCCCGATCCGGCCTTTGGGGTCGTGCGCCAGGTGGAATCGAGCGGACGCCAGCAGACCGACTCGCTGCAGGCCACCCTCCGCGGCAAGGTGTCGCGTTGGTTCAATGGCCAGATGCAGTACAGCTTGAGCCGCGGCGACAACGACACCAGCGGGATCACCTCGTTCCCCGCCAACGACTACGATCTGTCGGGCGAGTGGGCACGTGCCGATTTCGACCGGCGCCACCGCTTCAACCTGCTCGGACGCACCAGCGTGAAGCTGATCGACATCGGCGTGGGCGTCTCGATGAATTCGGGTGGACCATACAACGAGACGCTTGGCCTGGATCTCTTCAACAACGGCCGCGGCCGGGCGCGGCCGGCGGGGGTGCCTCGCAACAGCCTCGACACCACCGGCTTCGCGTCGCTCGATCTTCGCGCGTCACGCGACCTCAAGCTCGGCGCTGGCAAGGAGGCACGCGAGATCACGCTCGGTTTCGACGCGTTCAATGTCTTGAACCATGTGAACTACGGGACGTTTGTCGGCACGGTGAATTCGCCGCTGTTCGGCCAGCCGGTCTCGGCCCGGTCGGCGCGGCAGCTGCAGTTTTCAGCGCGCCTGAAGTTCTGACGCGGACACCAACGGGGCGATTTCCACCACTGCCTGAGGGTCGGCCTGAACCGGCCGGCGCGAGATGGCGGGCAAAGGAGCACAGATGCAACATGTAGCCACGGCAGCGGTGATCCTCTCTCTAACGGCAGTGGCCGGCTTGCAAGGGCAGGAAGGCCCCTATCATGCCGGCCCCGTCATCCAGATTGGCGGGGAGGGTGGATGGGACTACCTCAACATCGATGCCGCCGCGCATCGCTTGTACGTCAGCCATGCCACGCATGTCGTGGTGATCGACACGCAGACGAACAAGATCGTCGGTGACATCCCGGACACCCCGGGTGTCCACGGCGTGGCCATCGCCGCCGATCTCGGCAAGGGCTTCGTGAGCAACGGCCGCGAGAACAAATCGAGCATGTTCGATCTCAAGACTTTGAAGCTCATTCAGAAAATCGACACCGGCGAAAACCCGGATGCGATTCTGTACGAGCCCGCGAAAAAGGAGATCTACACCATGAACGGCCGCGGCAAGTCGGCGACGGTGATCGACGCCGTGACCGGCAAGGCGGTCGCGACCATCCCTCTGGAGGGCAAACCGGAATCGGCGCAGGCCGATTCCAAGGCCGGCCGGATTTACGTCAACATGGAGGATCTCAACTCCGTCAAAGTGATCGACACCGCCACGCACAAGGTGACGGCGACCTGGCCCGGCGCGCCGTGCGAAGCGGCCAGCGGCATGGCGTTCGACCAGGTCACGCATCGCCTGTTTCTCGGCTGCGACAACAAGCTGATGGTGATGATGGACAGCACCACCGGCAAGGTGGTTTATAGCGTGCCGGTCGGCGACGGCGTGGATTCGACCTGGTTCGATCCGCAGACCAAGCTCGCCTTCACGTCCAACGGCGGCGCCGGCACGGTGTCGGTCGCGCACGAGGATTCCGCGTCGATGCTCAAGATCGTGCAGACCATCAAAACCGTCCGCGGCGCCCGAACCATGGCGCTCGACCCCGTCACCCACACGATTTATCTCGCGGCGACCGACTACGAGCCGCAGGCTCCCGGCTCCAAGGATCGTCCGAAGGCCGTCACCGGCAGCTTTCGTGTGCTGACCTACCAGATGGCGAAGTAGTCTGTTTCGTTCCGCTATGTCCGGCTTCAGCCGGCCTGTGCGAGGTGGTGTCCGGCTTTAGCCGGACCGTGAGCCGTAGTGTCCGGCTTTAGCCGGACCGTGACGTAGTGTCCGGCTTTAGCCGGACCGTGACGTAGTGTCCGGCTTTAGCCGGACCGTGACGTAGTGTCCGGCTTTAGCCGGACCGTGGAAAGAGTCTTGATGCATGGTTCGATGACTCGACTCCTGATCGCCGTCGTGCTGGTCGCCATGGCGGCGGCCACCGCGTCGGCCGGCCAGCCGACGCCGGCCGATGCGCCGCTGACCCTGAAGGCCGTGCTGGACCAGGCGCACGCCAACAGCCAGCAGTTCCGATCGGCGCAGTTGGCAGCGGATCTCGCCGCAGAGGACAAGAAACAGGCCCGCGCGGCGCTGCTGCCGTCGCTCAGCGGGTTCAGCCAGTACATCTACACGCAGCCCAACGGCACACCGTCCGGCATCTGGGTACCCAACGACGGCCCGCGCATCTACGCGACGTGGCTCAATGTCCACGGCGACATCTTCTCGCTGCAGAAGTGGTCCGAGTATCGCAGTTCGGCCGCGGCGGAAGCGGTCGCGCGCGCCAAGGCCGACATCGCCGGCCGCGGACTGGTCGCCACCATCGTGCAGAACTACTACGGGCTGGTGGCCGCGCAGCGCAAGCTCGCAAGCGCGCAACAGAGCCTACGCGAGGCGGAAGAATTTCTCGACATCACCCGCAAGCAGGAGAGCGGAGGCGAGGTCGCGCACTCGGACGTGATCAAGGCGCAAATCCAGGTATCGCAGCGCACACGCGACGCGCAGGATGCCGAACTGGCGCTGCTCAAGAGCCGGCTCGGTTTGTCGGTGCTGATCTTCCCCGACTTCCGCGACACGTTCTCGGTCATCGACGATCTGCAGACGCTCACGCCGCTGCTGCCGTTGACGGAGCTGAAATCGACCGCCGCGGCCAATAGCCCGGACGTCCGCGCCGCCGAAGCCTCAGTTCAGCAGGAGACGATGGGAGCGGGTGTTGCCCGTGGCGGCGTGCTGCCGTCGATTTCGTTCGACTATTTCTACGGCATCAACGCCAACCAATTCGCGACCTACGACCCGGAAGGGCACCGGCTGCTCGGTTCGGTGGCGCAGGTCCAGCTGAACGTGCCGCTGTGGAACTGGGGCGCGGCGCAAAGCAAATTGACACAGGCGCAACTGCGCGTGCAGTTCGCGAAAAACGACCTCACTCTGGCCCAGCGCCAGCTGCAGGCCAGCGTCAGCACATTTCACCGCGAGGCCGAAGTTGCCCGCGATCAGGTGGCTTCGCTCCGCGAATCGCTCGATCTCTCCACTGAGAGCCTGCGGTTGACGCTGCTGCGCTATCAGGCCGGTGAGGTCTCGGTGCTCGAGGTCGTCGACGCGCAGACCACGCTGATTCAGGCGCGCAACGCCTACGACGATGGACTTGTGCGATATAGAGTGGCGCTCGCCGCGCTGCAGACGCTGACGGGGACTTTGTGAATTGTAAATTTACCCGTGCCAATTTACTCGGCGGCTGTGTTCTGGTCGGTCTCACCCTGACCGCCTGCAGCAAGGCGGAGAAACCAGCCGAGGTGGTCGCGCCCGTCCGCGTGTCGCCGGCCATCAAAGGCAGCATCCGCCTGATCGTGAACGCGGACGCCGTGCTCTTCCCGCGCGACCAGGCCAATATCGTCCCGAAGATCAGCGCGCCGGTACGGCGCTTCCTGGTCAATCGCGGCGATCATGTCAAGCAGGGCCAGCTTCTGGCGGAGCTCGAGGCGCGCGACCTCGTCGCCGCGGCGCAGGAAGGCCGCGGGCAGCTCGAGCAGGCGCAGTCGAACTATCGATCGACGGCGACCGCGGGCGTGCCCGAGCAGATGACCAAGGCGCAGACCGACGTCGCCGCCGCGCAGCAGGCGATGGACGCCGCCAAGCGGCTCCTCGACAACCGCCAGCAGCTGTTCAAGGACGGTGCCCTCGCCAAGAAGCTCGTCGACGAGGCGGAGGTCGGCTACGCGCAGGCCAAGGCGGCCTTCGACACGGCGCAGCAGCACCTGCAGGCTTTGCAGAGTGTCGGCGGCAAGGAGCAGATCAACACCGCGGCGGCGCAGGTCGACGCGGCCAGAGGCCGCTACGAGAACGCCCAGGCGCTGGCCGGCTACGCGGAGATCCGCAGCCCGATCAGCGGCGTGGTCACCGATCGGCCGATCTACCCCGGTGAGATGGCAGCGGCCGGCACGCCGATGCTCACCGTCATGGATATGTCCAAGGTCGTCGCGCGCGTGAACATGGCGCAGGACCAGGCCCGGAATGTGAAGGTCGGCAACCAGGCGACGATCACGCCGGCCGACGGCGGCGAGCTCGTCACCGGCCGGGTCACCATCGTCAGCCCCGCGTCGGACCCGAACAGCACGACCGTCCAGGTATGGGTGCAGGCCGACAACCCCGGCGAGCAGCTGCACGCCGGCCAGGCTGTGCACGTGTCGATCGTCGCGGCGACCCTGGAGGGTGCCACGCTGATTCCGGCGTCGGCCGTCCTGCCCAATCCTGAAGGCGAAACCATCGTGCTCATCGTCGACGACCAGAACGTCGCGCACGAGAAGGTCGTGCAAATCGGGGTGCGCGAGCCCGAGATGGTGCAGATCGTCGCCGGCGTCGAGGTGGGACAGCGCGTGGTGACCCAGGGCGGTCTCGGTCTCGAAGACAAGACCAGGGTGCGCGTGATGAAGCCGGGCGAGAAGGCGGCCGGCGAAAAAGAGGAAGCCGACGAGGACAAGAATTGATGAGCGCGGAGCGGAGCGGCGAGCACTGGACGGCTCGCCACGGCAAGCCGATCATCTTCGTCATCCTCACGCTGGTTGCCGTCGGCGTCTACCTGGCAACGACGATTCCGGTCGCGGTCTTTCCCGAAGTCGACTTCCCGCGCATCCTCGTCGGCATCGACAACGGCGTGGCGCCGATCGAACAGATGCAGGTCACCATCACCCGTCCGATCGAGGAGGCGCTGAACTCGGTGCAGGGACTCGAGCGGGTACAGTCGATCACCAGCCGCGGGACGGTGGAGGTCGATCTGTTCTTCTCGTGGAAGGTCGACATGTTCCAGACGCTGGAGCGCGTCAACGCCGCGCTGGCCCGGGTCCAGGCGGAACTGCCGGCAACCGCAAAAATCACAGCCAACCGGCTGACGTTCGCGGCCTTTCCGATCATGGGCTACAGCCTGACGTCGGAGACGGTGCCAATGACCCGGCTATGGGAGCTTGCCACCTACGAACTGAAGCCGAGGCTGAACCGCAAGCTAGGCGTCTCGACCATCGTCGTGCAGGGCGGCCAGGAGCCGGAGTTCGAGGTGAAGCCGGATCCGGCCAAGCTGGTGCAGACGCAGGTTACGGTGCCGGGACTGCTCGACGCCATCGGGCGCAGCAACATGATCGACTCGCCGGGCCTGTTCGAGAACAACCACCAGTTGGTGCTGAGTCTGGTGAGCGGCCAGGCCCACTCTCTCGAGGACATCGGCCACATTGTCGTGAAGACGACGGCGCTCGGCGCCCCGGTAAGGGTCGGCGATATCGCGTCGGTGTCGAGGTCGATCAAGCCGGTCTACGTCGGCGTGACGGCCAATGCCAGAACGGCGGTGCTGATGAACGTGTTCCGTCAGCCCGACAGCAACACTGTGACGGTGGCCGATCAGATCCACGCGGAGATCGAGACCATCCGCCGGGAACTGCCGGCAGGCGTCGAGCTGCAGCCGTTCTACGACCAGTCGGACCTGGTCAACGACTCAATCACCAGCGTGCGCGACGCGGTACTGATCGGCCTGGCGCTGGCTTCGCTGATCATGGTGCTCTTCCTGCGCGACTGGGGCACCTCACTGGTCGCGGGCCTGGTCATCCCGGCGACTCTGGCAGTCACGTTCATCGCGCTGCGCCTGCTCGGCGAGAGCTTCAACCTGATGACCCTCGGCGGATTGGCGGCCGCTGTCGGCCTGGTCATCGACGACGCGATCGTCGTCGTCGAGAATATCGTGATGCACCGGGATGCCGGCCAGGACCGCTCCGAAGCGATCCGCAGCGCCATCGCCGAGGTCCGTCTGCCGCTCATCGGTTCCACGATCACGCCGATCGTCGTATTCCTCCCGCTCATCGCCATCACCGGCGTTACTGGCGCGTTCTTCCGCGCGCTCGCGATCACCGTCGGCACGGCGCTGCTGACGTCGCTCGGCCTCGCGCTGACGTGGACGCCGACCCTCAGCCACTATTTCCTCGGCCGGCGCCCGACCCACGATGAACAACCGGCAACGCCGAACCACGGCGGAGTTCCACCGTCCGTGCTGCGCACCTACGAGCGAACGCTGCGGTCGGCGATCGCTTACCCGTCGCTCCTGATCGCCGCCAGCGCCCTGGTGCTGGCCGGTGCCTACGGCGGCTATCGGCTTCTCGGCTCCGACCTTCTACCGGAGATGGACGAAGGCGGCTTCATCCTCGACTACATCATGCCGGCCGGATCGTCGCTGGCCGAGACCAACCAGGTCCTCACCGGCGTGGAGCAGATTCTCGCGCGTACTCCCGAAGTCGAGAGCACGTCGCGGCGGACCGGCCTGCAACTCGGCCTGGCGGCCGTCACCGAGGCCAATACCGGCGACATCTCCGTGAAGCTGAAGCGCCAGCGCGATCGCGGATCGGATGACGTCATCTCGGACGTCCGCGAGAAAGTGACGCAACGCTACCCGATGCTCGACGTCGAGTTCGTCCAGCTGACTCAGGACATGATCGGCGATTTGACGAGCGCGCCGGAGCCGATCGCGATCAAGTTGTTTTCCCAGGATCCGGCACTGCTGACACAGTGGGCACCGCAGGTCGGCGAGGCGATCAAGAAGCTGCCCGGCGTGGTCGACGTGCTTGACGGCATCGAGAACACCATCAGCGGGCCGGCGACACTGTTCAAGGTGGATCAGGCGATGGCGGCGCGCGCCGGCTTCACGCCGCAGGAGCTCGAGACCAACATCGCCGCGATCATGCAGGGCGAGCCGGCGCCGACCCCGGTGGTGCTGAACGACCGCGCCTACACCATCCGCGTCCGTTTTCCCGAATCGACGCGGGCGTCGGTCGATGCCATCAAGAGCACGCTCCTGGTGAGCGCGACCGGGCGCACCGGCACGCTCGGCACGCTGGCGACAGTGGAAGAGCTGCCGGGCCAGACCGAAGTGCGGCGGGAGAACCTGCAGCGCAATGTCACCGTAACGGCGAGGCTGGAAGGGGTGGACCTTGGCGCCGGAGTGGCGGCCGCCCAGCGCGCCATCGCAGAGCTGCATATGCCGCCGGCGATCCGCGTCGCCTACGGCGGCGCCTACGAAGAACAGCAGCGATCGTTCAAGGATCTGCTGCTGGTGCTGGTGCTGGCAATCGTGCTGGTGTTCACGGTGCTACTGTTCGAGTTCGGCGACTTCGCGGCGCCGACCGCGGTGATTGCCTCAGCGCTGCTGTCGACGCTGGGCGTATTCCTGGCGCTGCTGGTCACGCGCACCACGTTCAACCTGTCGTCGTTCATGGGTCTGATCATGGTGATCGGGATCGTCGCGAAGAACGGCATCCTGCTGCTCGACGCCGACCAGCGGTTCCGCGCCGAAGGCCTGTCTCCGGAAGAGAGCATGGTGCACGCGGGAGAGCGCCGGCTCCGTCCGATCCTGATGACGGCGCTGGCCACGGTGGCCGGGATGATTCCGCTCGCGCTCGGGTGGGGGGCCGGCTCGCAGATGCTGCAGCCGCTGGCGATTGCGGTGATCGGGGGGATCCTGGCGTCGATGGTGCTGTCGCTGGTAATCACGCCAGCGGTGTACTACTTCCTGACCGCACGACGGACGTAGAACCGCGAAGGTCGAACGTCATCGAACGCTGACGTTCGCGGTTCGCCGGTCGTGGTTCGGCGTTCTACGCTTCGGCTTTCTTTTTCTTGACCGCGCGTTTGCGGGTGGGCGTCTTGTGTGGGGCCGGTTCGTTTGACGCTTGAAGCGCGACCAGTCTCGTGGAAAACGTCTTGCGACCGCCCTCGTCGAAGTCAATGACCGTGTGATGTTCGTTGACTTCGACGAGCGTCCCCGCCCCATAGGTGGGTTGACTCACGCGATCGCCCTTCGACCAGTTTTTCATCGTGCCTCTATGGTAACCGAAGGGGGGCTACCAGCGCGGCTCGCGGCGCCCGCCACCGCCACCGCCGCCGCGATTACCGCCGAAACCGCCGCCGCCGAAGCCGCCCTCAGGCTTGGGACGGGCTTCGTTCACGGTCAGCGCGCGGCCGCCCATCTGGAACTGATTGAGCTCGCTGGCGGCCTTCTGGGCCTCTTCGTCGGTCGACATTTCGACGAACGCGAAGCCCCGCGCCCGGCCGGTCGCGGCATCACGCATCACGCGCACCGACTCGACGGTGCCCGCCTTGCTGAACAGCTCCTGCAACTCCGCCTCGCCGGTCGTGTAAGGGAGATTCCCGACGTACAACCTTCGACCCATCATTCACTCCTCGTTCGCACCCAGGCGGCTACCTCCGCGCTCGATGCCGGTCACCGAACAAGGCAGCTGCACACGTCGGCTGCACTTTCACTGGGAGGGAGCGAGTCGGACTTGAGGCTCGATCGGCTCTCGGCGCGGGCGAAGCAGGCGGGGGGCAGACCACCAAGGGCGGGTAGTCTACCAACGCGGCCCGATCAGAAGCAAGTCGCGCAGCGCCTATAATCTGGCGCATGCCGGTCACGCTCGGAACCGACCGCCTGCTGGCCTCGGGACGCCTCGACGGCCGTGGTGTCGGCATCGTCTGCAACCCGGCGTCGATTGATCGCGAGTTGCGCCACGTCGCCGATCTTCTGGCGTCGGCGGGTCCGGCCGGGCCCGCGCTGAAGGCGATTTTCGGCCCGCAGCACGGCTTCCGCTCGGACGTGCAGGAGAACATGATCGAGACCGGGCATGGGCAAGACGCCCGGCGGCGCGTGCCGGTCTACTCGCTCTACAGCGACACCCGTGAGCCGACCGCGGACATGCTCCGCGACGTCGAGCTGCTCGTCGTCGATCTGCAGGACGTCGGCACGCGCATCTATACCTACATCTACACGATGGCGAACTGCCTGGTGGCCGCGAAAAAACATGGCATCACGGTCATGGTATGCGACCGGCCCAATCCCATTGGCGGCCGTGCCGTCGAGGGGCCGATGCTGGTGCACGGGTTCGAGTCGTTCGTCGGCCTCTATCCGCTGCCGATGCGGCACGGCATGACCATCGGTGAGCTCGCGCGTCTCTTCAACGAATCGTTCGGCATCGGCGCCGACCTCGAGGTCGTGGCGATGGAGGGATGGAGCCGTTCGATGTATTTCGACGCCACCGGGATTCCGTTCGTGTTGCCCTCGCCGAACATCCCGACGCTCGACTCGGAAATCGTCTACCCGGGGACTGTGCTGTTCGAGGGCACCAACGTGTCCGAGGGCCGCGGCACCACCAAGCCGTTCGAGCTGCTCGGGGCGCCCTGGGTGGACGCCGAGCGCTTCGCCGACGGCATGAACGCCCTGGAGCTGCCGGGCGTGCGTTTCCGACCGGCCGTCATCGAGCCGACGTTTCACAAGCACGCGCAGACCAGTTGCGGTGGCTGCCAGATCCACGTGCTCGATCGCGAGACGTTCAGGCCGGTCGAGACCGGAGTCGCCCTGATCGCCGCGTTCCGCGCCGCTGATCCCGAGCGCTTCGCCTGGCGCGATCCGCCCTACGAGTACGAGCACACGCTGTTGCCGATCGACATCCTCGCCGGATCATCTGAGCTGCGGGAGCAGATTGAGGCTGGCGCGACGGCGCGTGACATCGCGGCGTCGTGGCAACCGGCGATGGACGAATTCGGCGCACTCCGGCAAAAGTATCTTCTCTACTGACTTCGGCTACAACGTCGCCGACGCCCTCCTCCACAACGCTGTGGCAGAAGTCGCCGAGCACACATGTCTCCGCGTGCGTTGCGCGCTCCGAGTTTTTTCTTGTCAGCTGGGTGACGTCTTTTTTGCCGCGTCGCGCGCGACCAGGATCTGTGCGGCGTGCGCGTGCGCGTGCACCGCGACCAGCTCGAGCCATCGTTCGGCGGTGAACGGACCGTGTTCGGTATGCGTCCCCGCGGCACGCGCCCAGTCGGCGTCGGTCATTCGCTCCAGGATCTCGCCGGTTGAGCGGCGCGCGGCCTTGAACGCCTCGAGCGACGCCGCGATCGGCCGATCGTAGTACAGCGTGCGGGCGAAGCGTTCCTGGTCGTAGCCGAAGATCGGCGGGTTGTCGGTGGCGACCAGCAGGCGCAGCCGCGTGGCCGCGGTCATCTCGCTGTCGGCCAGGTGATGCACGATCTCGCGTGCCGACCATTTTCCTGGCGCCGGCCTGGCGTCGAGCTGCTCGTCGGACGCCCCCGCCACTGCCTCGGCCACCGCCCGGTAGCCGTCGTGGTACTGGGCGATCAGCTGCTTTCGTTCCTCTGCGGTCACGTTGGTTCTACCCCCGCGTCTTGGCGATCCCCGGCGTCGCGGCTTCCTGCGCCGTGCTCGGTTCCAGGTGGTTCGCGATCAGGTGATCGCGCAGCTGCTGAAAGGCATCGGCTGGCGTGTCGGCGTAGTGCAGCAGCTCGAGATCCTTCTCCGCGATCGCGCCCCATTCGGCCATCGGCTTCAAGTCGAGCACCTGCTCCCAGTATGCACGCCCATACAACACGACGCCGATCTGCTTCGACAGCTTGTCGGTCTGCACCAGCGTGAGGATCTCGAACATCTCGTCGAGCGTGCCGAAGCCGCCGGGAAAGACCACGAGCGCCTTCGCCAGATACGCAAACCAGAACTTTCGCATGAAAAAGTAATGGAACTCGAAGTGCAGGCCGTCGGTAATGTAGGGATTGGCGCCCTGCTCGAACGGCAGCCGGATGTTGAGGCCGATGGTTTTGCCGCCGCCTTCGCGCGCACCGCGGTTGGCCGCCTCCATGATGCCCGGCCCGCCGCCCGAGGTGACGACGAAGCGGTGATTCTCGGACTGCAGGCTGATGGTCCAGGCCGAGAGCAGCCGGGCCAGCTCGCGCGCGTCCTCGTAGTAGCGCGCCCATTCGACCGCCTTGCGGCTCTTCTTCATTTCGATTTCGTAATGATCGTCGGCATCGCGGACGCCGCGCGCACGTAGAGTGTTGAGCGCCCGCTCCGCCCGTTCGCGGCTGTCGACGCGCGCCGATCCGAAGAACACGACGGTGTCCTGAATCTTCTGATCCTTGAATCGCTTCAGCGGATCGAGGTATCCGACAGGATCCGGACCGGACGCCCCTCTTCGCTTTCGAGGAACTCGGCATCGAGGTAGGCGAGCGGCTGCTTCGGCATACGGCCAATTTATCATCAGAATGCTATGATTTTGCGTCTTCCACAGGAGAGTCGATCGCATGAACGTACCGATCAAAGGGCTCGCGCTCGCCGCCTTGATGACATTCGGTCTCGCCGCTCAGCAGCCTCCCACCACGCCGCCGATTCATGCCAAGGCCGCGCGGCGCCTGGTCATCAGGAACGCGATGGTGATCTACGGCAACGCCAAGCCGCCCTACGGTCCCGTCGACATCGTCGTGGAGGACGGACTGATCTCCTACATCGGTCCCGCCGACGGCATGCCGGGCTCGGCGCTCACCATTCCCACCACCGCGCGATCGTTGGACACGGTGATCGATGCCACCGGCAAATACGTCATGCCGGGCATCGTCAACGCGCACATGCACTGGCATGAGGAGCGGCAGCCGGGGATTCCACAGCCAATCCAGTACGAGCGAAACCTCTACCTCGCCGCCGGCGTGACCACCGCGCGCGAGGTCGGCGGCGACTTCGACAAGTCGAAGCGCTGGCAGGCGGAAAGCAACGCGCACACGATCATCGCGCCGCGCATCCTGGTCTACCCGGTCGTCAGCAAGGGGCGGACCGGGTCGCCGGCCGAGATCCGGGCGTGGATTCGCGACATCAAACAGAAAGGCGCCGACGGCCTCAAGATCATCGGCATGGATCGCGACCAGCTGGAAGCGATCATGGACGAGGCGCACACGCTCGGCATGCGCACGGCCACGCACATTGCGGTCGAAGAGACCACCGCCAAGGACTACATCGAGCTCGGCGTCAATTCGATCGAGCATTTTTACGGCGTGGCGGACGCGGCACTGAACGGGATTCAGGACTTCCCGCCCGAGATGAGCTACTCGAACGAGATCCACCGCTTCGGCCGGGCCGGCGAGCTCTACGCGCAGGCCGACCCGGCGAAGCTGCACAAGGTCATCGACGCGATGGTCGAGAAGCACGTCGCCTGGGATCCGACGTTCTCGATCTACGAGGCGAGCCGCGACCTCGTGCGGGCGCAGGCCCAGCCATGGTTCAAGGACTACCTGCACCCGTCGCTGGAGGAATACTTCAAGGGCTCACTCGACAACCACGGTTCGTACTTCATCGGCTGGACCTCGACGCAGGAAGCAAAGTGGAAGCAGCAGTACCGGATCTGGATGGACGCGGTCCGCGAATTCGCCAACAAGGGCGGCCTCGTCACCACCGGAGACGACGCCGGCTATATCTACTCGATGTACGGGTTCGGCATCTCGCGCGAGCTCGAGCTGCACGAGGAGGCCGGCTTCCGCCCGCTCGAGGTCATCGAGCACGCGACCTGGAACGGTGCCCGGCTGCTGGGAATGGAGGATCGGATCGGCAAGGTCCGCGAGGGCTTCATCGCCGATCTGCTGATCGTGAACGGCAATCCGCTCGATAATCTCAAGCTGCTCAATCCGTACGGCGCGGACGTGATGCTGATCAATGGCCGGCAGGCGTCGAACTACTCGCCGCTCGGGCCGAACGACAAGGTGCAGGGTGCGCGCGGCGGCGGCATCGAATGGACCATCAAAGATGGCATCCCGTACCACGTGCCGACGCTGATGCGCGAGGTGAGGGAGATGGTCTCGCGCGCGCGCAGCCAGCGCACGCGCAGCACGGCCGCACATCCGTGAGGAAAAGACCGCCGCTCTCCGCGCTGAAACAGACACGACATGCCTGTCCCCAGCCTTGATGTGACCTCGACCATCGCTGCGCCCGTGACGCGGGTGATGAGGGCGTTCTTCGATGCGGACGCCCTGGGCGCGTGGTGGCAGGTCAAGCGCTCGGTGACCTCGCCGCGCGTGCTGGGGCCGTACGCGATCGAGTGGAAGCCGACCGAGTTTCGCGACGAAGTGCTGGGCCGTCTCGGCGGCGTCTTCAGGGGCACCATCGTGAAATACGAGGAGGGCCAGGGCTTTTTTGTCGCCGACGCCTTCTGGCTGCCGCCCGATGGCGAGCCGATCGGTCCGATGGCGCTCGAGGTTCGGTTGCAGGCGGAAGCCGCCGGCGTGACGCGCGTGCGCGTCACCCAGACCGGGTTCGAGGAAAGCGCACGCTGGCGGCGCTATTACGAGGTGGTGGGCGTCGGCTGGGCGCGCGCCCTGACCTCGCTGAAGTCGCTGCTCGAGCCCTGAGATGCGGGACCGGCGGGCGGCACTGCTGGCGCTCGGCATCTTCGTGGCGGCGGCGCTGGTCGCGACCTGGCCGCTGGTCCTGAGACCCGGACGCACCATCGCAGGCGGTCCCGGCGATCCCATGCTGGTCACCGTCATCCTCGCCTGGGACGCCGACCGCATCGCGCACGGTCTTCGCGGCCTTTGGGATGCGCCCTGGCTCTTCCCCCATCGTCACTCGCTCGCCTTCGCCGAACACCTGCTCGGCATTGCGGTGTTCACGACGCCGATCCAGTGGATCACCGGCAACCCCGTGCTCGTTTACAACGTCGCCTACATCGGGTCGTACGTGCTGGCCGGTTTCGGCATGTTCCTGTTGACGCGCGAGTTGTGGGGCCGCAACGACGCCGCACTGCTTGCCGGGCTCGCCTTCGAGCTGACCCCTTATCGCCTCGCGCAAACCTCACATCTGCAGGTGCTGGTCAACGGATGGATGCCGATTGGCCTGCTGGCGCTCCACCGATATTTCGAGAACGGATCCCGCCGGTGGCTGGCGGCGTTCGCTGCCATCTTCGTCGTGCTTGGACTGTCGAACAGCTACTACATCTACTTCTTCCTCTTGCCGGTTGCCGTGATCGTTGCCGTCGAGGCGTCTCGGCGGCAGCCGCGCGTGCCGCGCGGCCGCCTCGTTCTCGACATGGCCGCTGCCGGCAGCATCGCGGTGGCGGCGTTCGCGCCCGTCGCGTTCGTGTACTACCGGCTGCAGCGTGATCATGGCTTCACGCGGACGATCGAGCAGTTGGGATTGAGCGGCAGGTTGGCCGACTACTTTCACGTTTCCACTGGCGCCTGGAACTGGTTCGGACTGCTGCCCGTCGGCCGAGGCGAGCTCGAACTGTTCAACGGTTTCGTCGTGCTCGCGTTTGCGGCGATCGGCGTGGCCACCATCAAGGAGCGTGGCCGGACGCGCCCGATCGCCATCTACCTGGCGATCGCCGCACTTGCCGCGTGGCTGGCGATGGGTCCGGGCCCGGCCACGCCCTATGCCCTGCTGTTCAGGCGGCTGCCTGGTTTCAACGCGCTACGTGTGCCGGCCCGCCTGGCGTCGGTCTTCGGCATGGCGATGGCGGTCCTCGCGGGGGCAGGTTTCGCCTCGCTGCTGGCGCGCCTGCCGAAGCGTGCCGCGGTGGTCGCCGTCGCCATCATCGCGGCGGTGATTACGGTCGAGGGCCAGCACGGCGTGGGGCTGATCGACACGCCGGATCCGAAAGCGCGATCCTGGGACGCGGTCGGCTACCAGTGGCTGGCAGCGAGCCCGCCGGGAGCGGTGCTCGAGCTCAACGTTACCCAGCTGGACGATCTCCGCCCGTTCACGCTGGTCTACCAGCTGCAGGCGCTGACGCATCGACACCCCATCGTCAACGGCTACGCTGGATGGACATCCACCCTGCAGGAGCTGCTCGGATCGTACGCCTCGCCGCTTCGAGAACCGGGCCTCGCGTCTCAAGGGCTGCAGGGGCTCCGTGCGATCGGCGTGCGCTATGTACTGCTCCATGAGCGTACGTTTGCGAGCGCCGCTGAAGCGGCGCAAATCGCGGCCGGAATCCGCACCGCCCGCGATCAGATCGCCGAGGAACACCAGTGGCCGGGGACATGGGCGTGGCGGCTGCAGGACATCCGGCCGGCGACGCCATCGGTCGATGACGGGTTGAGGCCTCTCGACCCGCGCACGTTCGACGTCCACACGTCGGGCCACGAGGAACGGATTCCTCTTTTGTTCGACGGCGACATCGATACACGATGGATCAGCGGCGATCGGCAGGACGGTGGGGAATGGATTGAAATCCGGTTTCCCAGGGAAATTGACGTCGCGCGGATCCGGTTCGAGACCGCGCCCCGCAGTGTGACCGACTATCCGCGCCGGCTGATCATCGACGCAGCTGACCAGAGCGGGGCGCCCCGAAGGCTCTACGAAGGCGGCGTCGCCGATCGCCTCATTGCGTCGCTGGCGGTGGACGAGTTGCACGAGCCGGTGACAATCGATCTGCCTGGCAATCGGACTGCGGTGCTGCGCATCCGGCAGACCGCGCACGGAACGAACTGGTGGGCGCTTCACGAACTGAACCTGTGGGCACGCGCTGAGGAGAGACGCCGATGACGATGCTGCTCTTGTTACTCACCCTGCTGTCGCCGCAACTGCACGACGGCCAAGCGCCGGCCGCCCAGAAGCCGGTGACGCTGATGGCGGGCCTGGGCCGCCTGCATCATCCGATCGCCACCCGCAACGCGGAAGCGCAGCGCTTCTTCGATCAGGGCCTCACGCTCGTCTATGCCTTCAACCACGATGAAGCCGTGCGTGCATTCCGGCGTGCCGCCGAACTCGATCCGGCGTCGCCGATGCCGCACTGGGGCATCGCGCTGGCACTCGGACCCAACATCAACCTGGACGTCGACCCGGATCGCGAGCAGGCGGCGTTCACCGAAGCGCAACAGGCGCACACGCTCGCCGCGGCGGCGCCGGCCAACGAACGCGCGTACGTCGACGCCGTGATCAAGCGCTACTCGAACGATCCAAAAGCTGATCTCAAGGCGCTGGCTGTCCAGTACAAGGACGCCATGCACGACCTCGTCGAGCGCCACCCGGATGATCTGGACGCGGCCACGCTGTACGCCGAGAGCCTGATGGATCTGCACCCCTGGCAGCTGTGGACGGCCGATGGTCAGCCGACCGAGGACACACTCGCGATCGTGGCCACGCTCGAGTCGGTGCTGCGGCGCGACCCGATGCACATCGGCGCGAACCACTACTACATTCACACCCTCGAGGCGTCGCGTACGCCCGGGCGCGCCCTCGCAAGCGCGAAGCGGCTCGAGACCCTGGTTCCGGCGGCCGGACATCTGGTCCACATGCCCGCACATATCTACATGCGGACGGGCGACTACGAAGGGGCCGTCACCAGCAACGCCAGGGCCGCCGCGGTGGATCGCGAATACCTCGAAACGCGGGGGACCGGGGGCGTGTACCCCGCGATGTACTACAACCACAACCTCGACTTCCTGGCGTCCGCCGCGATGATGACCGGGCAGTTCAAGGAGGCGAAGCAGGCGGCCGACATGGTCGTCGCCAATGCGACGCCGATGATCGCCCAGATGCCGATGATCGAGCCTTTCGGCGCCAAGACGATGTACGTGCTGCTGCGCTTCGCGCGGTGGGACGATGTGCTGGCGCTCCCCGCGCCGGATCCGAAACACGCATTGCTGACAACGCTCGCCCACTTCGGTCGTGGAGTGGCGCAGGCGGCGCGCGGCAACGCCGCCGCAGCGCAAGCGGAGCGGACCTCGTACGCCGCCGCACGCGCTGGCGTCGCACCCGACACCGACTGGGGCTACAACAAGGCCAGGACCATGCTCGCCATCACCGACGCCGTGCTCGATGCGTGGATCGCCCGGGCCGCGCGGGACGATGACGGTGCCATCGCCGCCTGGAAGCGCGCCGTGGCCGCGGAGGACGCGACCAGCTACGACGAGCCGGCCGACTGGTTCTATCCGACGCGCGAGTCGCTGGGCGCGGCGTTGTTGCGGGCGCACCGCGCACCCGAGGCCGCGCAGGTGTTCCGCGACGACCTGGCGCGCAACCCGAAGAACGGCCGTTCGCTGTTCGGTCTGTGGCAGGCGCAGATCGCCACGAAGGATCCGGCTGCGTCCGCAACGCAGAAGCAGTTCAGGGAAGCGTGGAAGAACGCGGATGTGACGATCAGGATTGCAGATTTCTGATTTCAGATTTCAGAACCAGGCATCAGGGGCTGCACGACTACACGAAATCGGAAAGCGCGCTAGCATGCGCAGCCATGACGCTCACCACTCTCATCGCCGTTGAGCATCCGATTATCCAGGCGCCGATGGCCGGCGTGCAAGGCAGCGCACTCGCCCTGGCCGTCTCCAACGCCGGGGGCCTCGGCTCGCTGCCGTGCGCCACCTTGACCCCGGCTTCGCTGCGCGAGGAGCTGTCCCGGATCCAGGCGCAGACCAGCAAGCCTTACAACGTCAATTTCTTCTGCCACTCGATTCCCAAGCCGGATGTGCAGCGCGAAGCGGCGTGGCGGCTGGCGCTCGGGCCGTACTATCACGAGCTCGGTCTCGACGCCCGCGCGATTCCGGCAGCGGCCGCCCGGACGCCATTCAACGCGGAAGCCGCTGACATCCTGAGCGAGTTCAAGCCCGCGGTGGTGAGCTTTCATTTCGGGCTGCCGGAACCCGGCTTGTTGAGGCGGGCACGCAGTTCAGGAGCGAAGATCTTCTCGTCGGCGACCACTCTTGACGAGGCGCGCTGGCTGGAAGCGCACGGCGTCGACGCGATCGTCGCGCAGGGTGTCGAAGCCGGGGGCCACCGCGGGATGTTCCTGTCTGATGACATCACGACCCAGACAGGAACTCTGGCGCTGCTGGCACAAGTGATCGCGGCCGTCTCCGTTCCGGTGATCGCCGCCGGCGGCATCGTCGACGCCCGAACGGTGGCTGCCGCAATGGCACTTGGTGCGGCGGGCGTGCAGGTGGGAACCGCCTATCTGCTGTGCCCCGAGTGCACGACCAGCGCGGTGCATCGCGCCGCTTTGAAGAGCGCGGCCGCGCAACACACCGCCGTCACCAACGTCTTCACCGGGCGGCCCGCACGCAGCATCATGAACCGCATCGTGCGGGAAATCGGTCCGATGACCGCGCTGGCGCCAGAGTTTCCGCTCGCCGCGGCGGCGATTGCGCCGCTGAGGGCGAGCGCTGAAAGCCGCGGTCTCGGTGATTTTTCGCCGCTGTGGGCCGGACAGAACGTGAGCGGCTGCAGGGAGATTCCGGCGGCCGATTTGACGAGGCAGCTGGCGGCTGGGCTCGGGTCCGGCTGAAGCCGGACACCACCGGTTCGCAGACAGTCGCCAGGCTGGAAGCCGGACACTACGGTTCGCGGGCAGTCGCCAGGCTGGAAGCCGGACACTACGGTTCGCAGACAGTCGCCAGGCTGGAAGCCGGACACTACCGGTTCGCGGACAGTCGCCAGGCTGGAAGCCGGACACAACGGTTCGCAGACAGTCGCCAGGCTGGAAGCCGGACACTACCGGTTCGCGGACAGTCGCCAGGCTGGAAGCCGGACACTACGGTTCGCGGACAGTCGCCAGGCTGGAAGCCGGACACTACGGTTCGCGGGCAGTCGCCAGGCTGGAAGCCGGACACTACCGGTTCGCGGGCAGTCGACGAAGTCTTCGCCGCGAGCGCAGCATCAGATAGCCAAGGGTGGCGCCGATTGCCACCGCACCTCCGAGCAGCGCCACCCCGGCATAAGTGACCGGACCGGGCGGCGGCGGAATCTTGTTGCGTTGGTCCTCGGACGTCGCACGCCGGCGCGCGAGCTCGAGCTCGAGGCTCTGCTCTCCCTGCTCCATCGCCCACCGGTGATTCGCTTCGAAGACCGGCTTCAGCATCAACGACAGGTTGCGCAGCAACGGCTTTTCCGCGCTCAGCCGCCAGTCGTAGGTGATGTCGACGAACGGGCCATCCTGGGTGAACGTCCACACGCCTCGCCCGTCGAAGTCGCCGCTGGCGATGAGGGTGAAGCCGTGCGGATAGCGCGTCTCGACCAGATCGAATGCCCAGGTCAGCGTGTAGGGCAGCCAGCCTTTGGTGTGCAGGCGTACTCGACGGCCGAGACCGGCAGCATCCGGCGGACGCAGCTCCTCAACGCCGAGATAGACGGAAGGCCACCAGCGCGGCAAATCGAGCGGGTCGCCGAGGATGTCGGCGACTTCGCCGCACGTCCCTTCGACCCGCCAGCGCGTCAGGAACGCATAGTAATTGCTCATGATTGGATCGCGGGACGAACAAGAACTAACCGCAGAGCGCGCTGAGATCGCTGAGATCGTCTGCTCACAGATCCTTGGCGGACTCTGCGGCTTTTTCTGATCACTGCGGCGCCGGGATGGTCTTGCCGTTCGTGTCGAGGAACGTGATGTCCTGGTAGGCGGACAGCTGCTCCTTCACCTTCGGGTAGTCGCCGACGATTGCGATCAGCGAATTCTCCGACCCGAACAGCGTGGCGGCGGCACTCTTGACCTGTTCGGGCGTGACGGCCGCGACCTTGGCCCTGAACGTCTCCGGGTAGTCCTTGGGCAGGCCGAAGACGTAGACGTTGTTCAGCGTCGCCGACAGGCCGGTCTGGGTCGCCGTCTGGATCGGAAAGATGCCGCGCAGGTACGACTTTGCGCCCTGCAGCTCCGCGCCGTCGCTGCCCTCCGCGCGCAGCTTGTCGATCTCCTTGAACACCTCGGTGAGCGTCGGTCCGGTCACCTCGTTGCGGACATCGGCCGCGAAGCGGTAGAACCCGGTGTTGCTGAAGCCGGTCAGCGTTGATTGCGGTGAGTAGGTGTAGCCCTTCTCCTCACGGATGTTACGGACGATGCGGGAGTTGAATGCCCCGCCGTAGATGGTGTTGGCCAGCGTGAGTTCGAACCAGCGCGGATCGCTGCGCTTGACGGCGATGTTGCCGAGCGCAATCGACGACTGAACGCTGTTGGGCCGCTGCACGAAATAGACGTGGCGGCCGCGGAGCACCGGTGGCGTCGGAAATGCCGGGGCCGGCACCTCGCCGCGCGTCCAGCCCGTGAACGCCTTCTCGACCGCGGCGAACGTCGCATCCGGATCGATCGCACCGACGATGAGCAGGAACGCGTTGTTCGGACGGTAATGATCGCGGTGAAACGCCACCAGCTTGGCGCGATCCATCGCAGTGAGCGACGCCTCGGTCTCGCTGGTGCGCGCGTAGGGATGCGGTCCGAAGAGCTCGCTTCTGAACGTCCGGTTGGCCAGGAACTGCGGTGACGCCTTCTGTTGCGCCACCGCCTGCAGGTGCTGCTGTTTGAGGATGGCGACCTCATCTTCGGGAATGGTCGGGTTCATCGCCACGTCGGCGACCAGATCGATGAGCCGCGGCGCGAACTCCGACAGCCCGCGGAGCGACACCGACGTGAAGTCCTGCGACGCCCCCGCTGACAGCGATCCGCCCATGCCGAACACCTCGCGCCGGATCTGACGGCTGGTCCGGGTCTTGGTACCCTCCTGAATCAGATCCGCCGTGAGCGACGCCAGGCCGGTGAGATCGGCCGGGTCGCTCGAGTATCCCGACAGCACGGTCAACGTGATCGAGACTTTCGGGATCGCGGTCTGCCGCGTGACGATGACGCGGAGCCCGTTGGGCAGCGTCTTCTCGATGCGCGGCGCGAGTTGAAAGGGCCGCTCGGGCCCGACCGCGGGCCGTTCCTGCGCCGACGCGAGACCGGCGCCGCAGAGGAATACCACCGCCGCAACGCCAATCCGCCACTTGCACCGTTCAGTCTGCAATCTGCACTCTGCAATCTGCAATTTCACTGTCCACCCCCCGGCCGGCGATCGATCGTCGTGCGATTGGATGGCACCAGGTACTTCTTCGCCGCCTGCTGCACATCCACCGACGTCACCTTGTCGAGATCGCTGAGGATGCTGTTGATGCGGTTGGGATCGTCGTCGTAAAGCGCAAGCGCCGCGAGCAAATCGGCCCGCCCGAAGCCGCCCTGGCTCTCGAGATTCTCGAGGAACGACGAGCGGAAGTTGACCTTGGCCTGCTTGAGCTCGTCCTCGGTGATGCCGTGCTCCTGGATCGCGCTGATTACCTTGTCGACGACTTTCAGCACGTCGGCGCCTTTGAGGTCGGGACGGTAATCGACGCGGAAGGTGTAGAGCATCGGACCGTTGTAGTCGAAATTGTTGCCGAGCCCGTAGTTGAAACCGCCGGACACCCCCGACGCGATCTGGTTTTCCTTGATCAAGGCCTGATAGAGTTTCGCGCTCTCGTCGCTGACCAGCAGCGGGTCGAGCAGCGACAGCGCAAAGAAGTCCTTCGTCATGCGCTCGGGCAGGTGATAACCGAACGCGACAGCCGGCGTGCGCGCCAGCTTGTCGCTCTCGGTGAAGCTCTTCTCGGCCGTCTGGGGCGGCTCCTTGATGTCGGGGCGGGGCGGCAGCGGACGCTGCGGGATGGCGCCGAAATGCTTCTCGGCCAGCTTCATCACTTCGTCGGGAGTAGTGTCGCCCGAAACGACCAGCACGGCGTTGTTCGGCGCGTAGTAGGTGTCGTAGAACTTCTTCACATCGTCGAGGGTGGCGGCCTCGAGCTCTGCGAGGTCGCCGTAGAAGTTGTGAGCGTTGTACCAATTGGTGTTCGCCTTCTGTGGCAAGCCGAGCCACTCGAACGCGCCGTAGGGCTGGTTGAGCACGTTCACCCGTACCTCTTCGCTGACCACGTCCTTCTGGTTTTTCAGCGTTTCCGGGGTGATCTTCAGCGAGCGCATCCGGTCGGCTTCGAGCCACATCGCGAGTTCGAGCGCATTGGAGGGCATGACCTCGAAGTAGTTGGTGTGATCGAAACGGGTCGATCCGTTCAGCGTGCCGCCGTTCTCGTTGACGATGCGCACGTGCTCGAACTTGGCGACGTGCTCGGATCCCTGGAACATCAGGTGCTCGAACAGATGCGCGAAGCCGGTGCGGCCCTTGGGCTCGATGCGGAAGCCGATGCGATACATCAGCTCCACCACTACGACCGGCGCCGCGTGGTTTTCGCTGACGACAACGCGGAGACCGTTCGGGAGTTTCTTGTAGACGACCGGCACCGAGAATGTCTGTGCAGACGCGGACGGCATCGCCGGCGCCAGCAGCGCGAAACACAGTGCGAGCGTTGAAATGCGCATGATTCGGGACTTTACCATAGGGGGTTGGACGAAGACCGACACGAGACCGATCGCGGTGCCCAACGCGGTCGATTCCGATTTCGGACACTGTGACCGGAATCGGACTCGATTGAATTTGAAATCTGCAATCAACCGAACGGTTTGATGCCGCGGCCCACAAATGTGGTCATGATGCGACGGCGCAGCTCGTTCGCCACCCTGCCCTGGTTGAGCGGTTGAGTCTTGAATTTCATCCTGACGGTAGCCAAGCCGTCGGCGAGCGACTCGATGCCGAGGATGTCGAGCGGAGCGAGCAGCAGCTTTCCCCACAGCGGGTCGCGCTCCATCGAGGCGCCGACTTCGCGCATCGTACCGGTCACCCGGTCCATGTTTTCGTTGTAGGCGACGCGCACATCCACGACGGCGTATGCGAACTGCTTGCTGAGGTTCGCCAGCGCACTGATCGTCCCGTTCGGGAACACCTGGACGGCGCCTTCGCCGTCGCGCACGACGATGGTGCGCAGGTTGATCTGTTCGACGATGCCGGCCACGCCATTGATGCGGGCCAGATCGCCGATGCGCACCTGATCCTCGAGGATGAGGAAGAAGCCCGAGATCACGTCGCGCACCAGATTCTGTGCGCCGAAGCCGATCGCGAGCCCGGCGATGCCGGCGCCGGTCAGGATCGGCAGGACGTCGATCGTCAGCTCGCGCAGCAGCATGAGGATCGCGACGAAGCCGACCGTCGCGGTGACCATGCTGGTCAGGATGCCGCCCAGCGTCGTCGCACGCCGCTGCCATTCGAGGTCGCCGGCGGCGTGACGGCGCGTCAGCTTGAACTGGAACTGGTCGATCGCCAGGTTCGCCACGCGCACGACGATGAACGCGCCGACCAGGATGATGACGATGTTGACGCCGTGGGTCAGGACCCAGTGGCCGAGCCGGCGCGGATTCCATTGCGGCTCGTTGACGCCGAAGCGCTCGAGCGCGAGCGAAAGGCTCGCCAGTACCGCCACGCCATAGGCCAGCGTCGTGAGCGCGCGGGTCAGCTGTCGCGCCCGCGCATCCACCGCCGCGCGATTCTCGGCGTCGACGATGTCGAGGCCGTTGGCCAGACGGTGGATGACCGAATGGGCGGCGCGCGCCGCGATGGCGGCAACGCCGAAGGCGAGCACGACAGCGCCGACGGTCGTGTAGCGGATGTCGGGCATCACAGTCGATGGATTTTGAGGTAGTTGGCGTCGCGTCGCCTGAGGTCGGCGCTGATGCTGACGAACACGCAGGTGGCGCCAGGCGACACCAGCCCGCGCTCGACCAGCTGGGTGCCTATGCGCGCGCTCGCCTCGTCGAGGTTGTCGCCGATCGCCATGCACAGCGGGACCACGCCCCAGTAGAGCATGAGACGCCGGCCGGTCACTTCTCTCTCTGTAGCAGCGATGATCGGCGCGTGCGGCCGCAGCGCCGAGAGCCATCGGGCGGTGGTGCCGCCGCGCGTGACGGCGACGATGGCGCGTGCAGCGCTGCGATCGACCAGCGTGACAGCCGCCTCGCACAGTGCGCGGGCGTGATCGTCGTGCGCGGCCGGACGGTGCAGGTCGGCGACGCTGTGCAACGGCGCCGTCTCGGCGTCGCCGATGATCGCGTTGAGCGTCCTCACCGCGCGCACCGCGTGGCTGCCGACCGCCGTTTCACCCGCCAGCATGATGGCATCGACGCCGTCCTCGACCGCGTTGGCGGCATCGTTCACCTCGGCGCGCGTCGGGCGCGCCTCGGTCGTCATCGACTCCAACACCTGCGTCGCCACGATCACCGGCTTGCCGGCAAGGCGGGCGCGGCGGGTGATTTCCTTCTGCGCTCGAGGCACCCGCTCCAGGGGCATCTCGAGACCGAGATCGCCGCGCGCGACCATGACCGCGTCGCACGCGCCGAGAATCTCCTCGAGGTGGTCCAACGCCAGCGGCCGCTCCAGCTTGGCGATCAATGGAACGCCGGCGGCATGGGCGTGGTTCAGGATCGTACGCGCCCGCTGCACATCGGCCGCGCACTGCACGAAGCTGAGCGCCACCATGTCGACCCCGAGCGACAGGCCGAACTTCAAGTCGTCGACGTCCTTGGACGTGATCGCCGACGTCGGCAGCGGCACACCCGGCGCGTTGATGCCCTTGTGCTCTCCAATCTCGCCGCCCTCGATCACGGTGGCCTGAATCTCGGTTCCGCTGCTGGACTCGACGCGCAGTTCGACCCGTCCGTCCGCGAGCAGCAGGCGATCGCCGGCGCGCACGCTCTGCGCCAGCCCTTCAAATGCCGTGTACAAGCGCCCGGGTCCGCCGAGGCCGTCGCCCGTGAGAATCACGACCGTCGCGCCGGATGCGAGCGCGATCGGACGGCCGTCCTTCAAGCGGCCGGTGCGGATCTTCGGGCCGCCAAGATCCTGGAGGAGCGCCACCTCGCAACCCGCTCGTTTGGACGCCGCCCGCACGCGGGCGAACGTTGCCGCGTGCGACTCGTGGGTCCCGTGCGAGAAGTTCAGTCGGAAGATGTCGGTCCCGGCCGCGATCAGCGCCTCCAGCGTTGGCTCGGTGTCGCTCGCGGGGCCGATGGTGGCGATGATCTTGGTGTGTCGCAAGGTAGTCCCTGGTTCCTGGTCCTTGGTCCTAGAATAGCGTCTATGGGTCGAATCGTGCCTGACGCCATCGAGCAGTACCTCGCGGGACTCAACCGGGCGAGCGACTCCGTGCTCGACGAGATCGCGCACGGCAACGCGACCCGCGGTCTGCCCCTGGTGGACGCCGAAGTTGGAGCGCTGCTGCAGGTGCTGGCGACGTCGATCAACGCGTGGCGTATCCTGGAGATCGGCACCGCGATCGGTTACTCCGGGATCTGGCTGGCGCGGGCGCTGCCGGTGCACGGGATGCTGGTCACGATGGAGTTCGACGAGGCGCGGGTACGGGAGGCGCGCGACAACTTCGAGCGCGCCGGCGTCAGCCCTCGCGTCAGCGTCGTGGTCGGAGATGCGCAGCTGAAGCTGGCGAAGGTGTCGGGCCCCTTCGATCTGGTCTTCCAGGATGGCGACAAGAAGCTCTACGCGCCGATGCTCGACCGGCTCGTCGAGCTGCTCCGTCCGGGCGGGCTCCTCGTCACCGACAACGTCCTGTGGGACGGCGAAGTCGTTCCAGGCTTTCAAACGGCGCCGCGCCAGAATCCCGAAGACACGCGGGCTATCATCGACTACAACCTCCGCGTCGCCGCCCACCCGCAGCTGCTGACGAGCATCGTCCCGCTGCGCGACGGGGTCTCGATTTCAGTCAAGCGCCCCACAATACCTGGTGTCGAAGCTTAGGTTGGAGTCACGGTCAGAGGTTGAATCAGAGGTTGCTCATGACTATCGATTCGTGGCTGGAGGCTGCCCGCGCTGACGCCGAGCGCCGCGGCCTTCCTGGCCTGGCGCCGATTCTCGAGGCGCTGGCCCGTTCGACTCGCGCCTTGCGCGCGGCCGATTTCAATGACCGTGCGGACGGCTCCGGCGGCGCCGCCGCCGATTCCGACATTCCAAAATGACCATCGAACAATTTGGCCGCCGACTGCGCGCGCGCGAGCTGACCGCGGTTCGCGTCACCGAAGAATGCCTCCGCCGCGTCGACGTCGACAACTCGCGGCTGAACGCCTTCATCACGGTGACCGCCGACGAAGCGCTGCGCCAGGCGCGCCAGGCCGACCAGGAGCTCGCCGCCGGCCACGACCGCGGACCGCTGCACGGCGTGCCCATCTCGATCAAGGACCTCCTCGACGTTCGCGGCCTCCCGACGACGGCGGCGTCGCGCGTGCGCGAGGGCCACGTCGCGGTGCACGATGCCCCGACCATCGTCCACTTGCGCCAGGCCGGTGCGGTGTTCATCGGCAAGACCAATCTGCACGAATTCGCCTTTGGCACTACGAACGAAGACTCGGCGTTTGGACCGGCGCGCAACCCGCACGATCCGTCGCGATCGCCCGGCGGTTCGAGCGGCGGGTCGGCGGTCAGCGTGGCAACCGGGATGGCGCTCGCCACCATCGGCACCGACACGGGCGGCTCGATCCGGATCCCTTCCGCCGCCTGCGGCCTCGTGGGCCTGAAGCCGTCGCTGGGCGAGGTGTCGATCGACGGCGTGGTGCCGTTGTCGCGCACCCTGGATCACGTGGGTCCGCTCGCGCAATCGGTCACCGATGCCTGTCTCGTGTATCACGCGTTGATGGGTGACACCGCCGCGAAGCCGCCGGCCCCGCTGCCGATTCACGGTCTGCGCCTCGCGGTGCCGCGGCCGTATTTCTGCGATGTGCTGGACGAGGACGTGCGCGCGCGGTTCGAGGAGGCGCTGCAGCGGCTGCGAAGCGCCGGCGTGCACATCGACGATATCGAGATTCGTCACGCCACCGACATCGCGCCGGTGTATCTGCACATCGTGATGGGTGATGCCGCCGCCTATCACGCCGCGACCCTCGCCTCGATGCCGGAGCGCTACACCGAGCCGGTGCGGATGAGGCTCGAGATGGGACGCTACGTGCTGGCGGAAGATTACGTGAGGGCGCTCGCGGGACGCGATCGCCTGACCCGCGAGGTCGACGCGGCGATGGCTCAGCACGACGCACTGATCCTGCCGTCGCTGCCGATTCCCGCGCCCCTAATTGGCGCGAACACGGTGCGGATCGGCTCCGCCGATGAGCCGATCCGCAACCTCATGTTGAGGCTGACACAGCCGTTCAACGTGACCGGTCATCCGGCGATCGCGATGCCCTCGGGCCTGAGCAGGGACAGACTGCCATGCTCAGTCCAACTGGTCGGACCACGTCAGCAGACGGACGCGCTGCTGCGAGTGGCGCTCGCATGCGAGAACCTGATCAGTGGAGAGCGTCACATCACCGGTTGAGCCGCCTCGCCCCGCTCCGGCAGGACCGGCGGCTGTGACGGTACCGGTATATCCGGAGGCGGCACCGGCTTGATGTCCGGCGGGGGGCTGTCGATGGGATCGATCGGTCGCGGAACATCGGGCGTGGGCTTCTGAGGTTGCTCCATCATGCCCGAAGCTATTGCAATTACACGTCCAGACCAATGGCGCGCATCAGCGCCAGCGCATTACTGTGCTCGACCACGCCTGGACGCATCCGGTAGTCGAAGATCATCTTCCCGCCCTCGAGCCTGTCCTCGAAATGCATATTCACCGCTGAGTCGAGCCGGGAGGGCAGCTCCGTCAGCGCCAGATCGTGCGTCGTAACCAGGCCGATCGCCCCGAGAGCGACCAGTGCGCGCACGATCCCCTCGGCACCGATGCGGCGGTCGTGCGAGTTGGTGCCGTGCAGGATCTCGTCGAGCAGGAACAGCAGCGGCACCGGGCCGCGCGCGGCGTCCGCGATGGCGCGGATGCGGAGGATCTCGGCAAAAAAGCGTGAGTGGCCAGCCTGCAGGGAGTCCTCGATGTGCAGCGTGGCGCCGAGGACGAACGCGGAGATTCTGAGCCGCCTCGCGCTCACTGGTGCACCGGCCAGCGCCAGCACCACCGACACGCCCACCGATCGCAACAGTGTGCTCTTGCCCGACATGTTCGACCCGCTCACGATGATGACGCGCGGTCCGGCCCTGCCGAGACGGACGTCGTTGCGCACGGCGAGCGAAGCCGGGATCAAGGGGTGAGCGAGCGCATCCGCTTCGTAGATCGCACCTTCGTCGGTCAAATCGGGGAAAGGATCGTCCGGGTGCTCGTACGCGTAGGTCGCCAGCGCCGCGAGCGCTTCGACATCGCCGACGGCGCGGAGCCATCCGGCGACCGCCGAGCCATAGGCAGCGTGCCAGCGGTCGATCGCGATCGCCAGCTGCGGCCGCAGCAGCAGCACGAAGGCCATCGGCGCGAACATCATGTTGTGCGTCGAGTCGAGCCACGAAACCAACCGCCGCAGCTGGGCGATGCGGATGGATGGCAGCACGCCGGCGGTCAGCAGCGCCTGGTGCATCCCGGCCAGGCGCGGCGCCGTGAAGCGCTCCGCCTCGACGCGCGCGAGCAATCCGGCGAGCAGCCCGAGATCGCGCTCGGGTGTGTCGATGCCCTGCAGCACGCGATGAAACGACTGACGCCAGATCGCGGAGAAGGCGGCCTCGAGGAACAACCAGGCAAACAACCACTCGGGCGCGATGATGTCTCGGTAGACGGTGACGGCGATCACGATCGTCGTCAGCGCGCAGGCGGCCAGCGCCGCACGCACGGTCGGGGCGAAGGCAACCGGTGACGCGCCGGCCCAGACGGCGAGCGGTCCGGTACGGCCCACGGGCGATTCCGACGCGAGCACCGCCACTTCCTCCCTGAATTCGAGCATCGGCCGCAGCTCGTCGATCGCCGCGTGGCGGGCGCGTACTTCGGCGAGCGGTGCCGGCGCGCGCAGCCAGTCGGCAAGCGTCAGCTCGCCGATTTCCGTGCGCGTCGTGTTCAACAGCTCGAACAGCGACGCTTTCCCGAACAGATCCAGGTCGCCTGCATACGGATGTTCGGCCAGAAACGACGCGCCGCCGCGTCCGCTGCCGGCCCAGCGCCCGTTGATGCGGTCGAGTCCGCGCAGATAAACGCGTTCGGCGGCCGTGGCACGTTCAAAGCCCTGCAGCCGCTTGGCATGAAGGACAGCGAGGACCGCAAATGCCAGCCACGCGGCCAGCGGCCAGGCCGGTGAGATCGAGGCGCGGATGAACGCCAGCCACAGCAGCACGGCGCCGGCAAGCGCGATCACGAGACGGATATTGGAGATCGTCACGTTGACGCGATCGAGCGCGGCGATTCGCGCACGCCACGCGGCAAGACGGCGTTCATATTCGGCGCCGGCGGAATTCGGGGGGCTGCTCAAGGTTGGGTTCAGGGATCAGGGTTGAGTGTACCGTAGGAAACTTCATGCCGCCGGCTGCGGACGCGGCGATCCGCGCCACGCAACGGCACCGACACTACACTTGTGCGGTCATTGGGTCCGACATCATGATGAAACAGGCTGGCGAGACGTCGTGCGGGTCGACGCCGGCAACAACAGCGACAGCGCGCACCTGACCCCATGCCGCAACACATCGGTATCGTCGGCTGCTCAGCGGAAGGGGCGGCTCTTTGTTATCGGACCATCTGCGTCGAGGGCGCCGACGATCTAGGCCCGCACGCTCACCCCGAAGTGTCGATGCACACACATTCACTCGCGGACTACATGAAGTGCATCTACCGTGGTGACTGGCCGGGCGTCGGCGAGCTGATGCTGGCCTCCGCCCACAAACTGGCGGGAATCGGCGCCGATTTCCTCGTCTGCCCGGACAACACCATTCATCAGGCACTCCACGACGTCGAGCCACGCTCGCCGGTGCCCTGGCTGCACATCGCCAAGGTGGTCGCGCAGCGGGCGACCGAACGTGGCTTCCGGCGCATCGGACTGACCGGAACCCGCTGGCTGGTGGAGAGCGAGGTGTATCCGGAACAACTGGCGGCGCGCGGGCTGGAGTATGTGCGCCCGACTGCCGACGAGCGCGAAGCGATCAACCGCATCATCATGAACGAGCTCGTGCGCGGCGTCTTCACGGCCGAAGCGGTCACGTCACTTCAGCGAATTATCGCAAGGTTGAAGGACGATCATGGTTGCGACGCGGTCGTGCTCGGCTGCACCGAGATCCCGTTGATCATGAACGACTCGAACTCGCCGCTGCCGACGCTGGATTCGACGCGCCTGCTTGCGCGTGCGGCCTTGCGTCGATCGGTGGACGGCACTCCGGCAACAGCCTCAGAGTAACCGCAGGCTAGAACCTGGACTACGAAGGGATACGCGAACACGAACGACGCGTTCCGGTGGTTCTAACCCAGCGTGAGCAGCTCAGTGACGAGGGCCACGTAGTGGCTGGCCGCCGCGTGCAGCTCCGCAATCGATACCCACTCATCGGCGGTGTGGGCGACGTGAATCGATCCCGGCCCGAACAGCAGCGGTTCTCCCCACGCGGGCAGGAATGGAATGTCGGTGGTGTACGGAAACACCGCCGTCTCGAACCCAGGCACCGTCTTCAATCGGACCGGGGGGACGTCGAGCACATGTTCGATCGTCACCTTGCGCTCGAGCGGCATGACCGCTTTGCGCACTTCCGTCGCATCGCTGGTCGTCCGAAACATGATTTCGGCGTCGGCTGACGGCGACACGACGTTCGGCGCGACGCCGCCGCCAATGAGGCCAACGGTGTAGTGGGTCTGGCCGAGGACCGGATCGGTGGGCATCGTGATCGAACGCAGCTGGATCAGCGCGTCGATCAGCTTGTCGATCGCCGATTCGCCAAGCTCGGGAAACGACGAGTGTGCCGCCCGGCCGCTCGCTCGCAGCTTGATCCTGAGAATGCCGCGGGTGGCCCGGCCGAGCCGGTTGTCGGTCGGCTCGCCGTTGATGAGAAAACGGACACCGTTGCCACGCGCCGCCTCGTTCGCCACCCGGGCGCCGTCGCTGCCGCGCTCTTCGCCGACGACAAACAGCAGCCCGACGCGCGACTCTCCGCCGCGACGAAGCTGCTCGGCCGCCGATACCTGTGCCGCCAGAATCCCCTTCGCGTCGCAGGACCCGCGCCCGAACAACTTGTCGCCGACGATCCGACTCGGAAAGAACGACGGCACACAGTCGAAATGTGTGGAGAACACGACGGCTGGAGCGGCGGCATGCGGCGCACCCGGGAGGTTGGCAATCACGTTGAAACGGGTTTCGTCGACTCGTTGCTCGTCGACCGACCAGCCGCGCTGGCGCAAGTAGTCCGTCAGCCAGCGACCCGCCGCGCCCTCGCGGCCGGTGGTCGAGTCGATGTCGACGAGGCTCCGCGTCAGCGAGACGATGTCTACCGGATCCACGCTTCGAGCTCTGTGCGGGTGTCCGTGCGCGAGTCACGGTACTTCACGATCACCGGGGTGGCCAGCGACAGAGCCCACTCGACGCCCTTTCCGGTCGTCACCGCGCGCGCGCCGGGCACAACCACCGCGCCTTCGGGCACGACCAGCGGCTGCTCGGCGGTCGGCTTGATGATCTCGCCGTTGACCAGATCGTACACGGGCGTCGAGCCCGTCAGTACCGTCCCCGCGGCAATGACGGCGCGGGCCCTGACGATGGCGCCCTCGTAAATGCCGGTATTGCCGCCGATCAGGACCTCGTCCTCGATGATCACCGGCAGCGCACCGACCGGCTCGATCACGCCGCCGATTTGCGCGGCCGCGCTGACATGCACGCGCGCCCCGACCTGCGCGCACGATCCGACCAGCGCGTGCGAGTCGATCATCGAACCTTCACCGACGTAGGCGCCGATGTTCACATACATCGGCGGCATGCAGATGACGCCGGGGGCGAGATACGCGCCGTCGCGAATGGCCGAACCGCCGGGGACGATGCGAATTCCGGCGGCGAGCCCCGGCCGCTTCAGCGGCAGCGTGTCCTTGTCGTAGAACGGCAGCTTGCCGTGGTCCATCGACGCGTCGATCATGTCGCCGAATCGGAAGCCGAGCAGGATGCCCTGTTTGACCCACAGATTGACGCGCCAGCCGAGCGGACTGGACGCGTCGGGCTCGGCGGCGCGAACCTCGCCGGAGGAGAGCGCGTCGCGCAGCCGCGCGAATGCCGCGCGCGCCGCTTCGCGATCGGCCGCCGCACCGGCGGCGACGAGATTGACGATGTCGGTTTCCAGCATGGAGAGGTCCTTCGGCCTCGGTGCCTGGCTCTTGGTCCGTTCTACACCAGCGCGCCCTTGAGCAGGCCCAGACTCTTCAGCACGCCGTTGATCTTCTCCTTCGACGCCGCGGTTGGCGACACCATCGGCAGGCGGAATGTCTCTTCGACCAGGCCCATCGCGGCCATCGCGTACTTCACCGGCTGCGGGTTCGATTCGACGAAGTTGATCGACATCAGCGGCAGGATTCGCGCGTGGACCGCGCGCGCGGCGGCGAAGTCGTTGCGTTCGGCCGCTTCGACCATCCGCACCATCTCGGCCGGAATCTCGTTGCCCGCGACGGAAATGATGCCGCGGCCGCCAATCGCCATCACCGGCAGCGTCAGCCCGTCGTCTCCGGAAAGGACCAGGAACGACGAAGGAACCGCGTTCAGGATCTCGCACATCTGGCCGACGTTGCCCGACGCCTCCTTCACGCCGACGATGTTCGGAATCTGGGCGAGGCGCGCCAGGGTTGCCGGCTCGACATTGGCTCCGGTACGGCCCGGAACGTTGTAGACCACGATCGGCAGCGGGGTACTCTCGGCGAACGCGCGGTAGTGTTGATACAGTCCCTCCTGCGTCGGCTTGTTGTAGTACGGCGTGACCGAGAGAAAACCGGAGACACCTCGCTGCGCCATCTGGGCGGCGGCGTGAATCAGCTCCTTCGTGTTGTAGCCGCCGGCGCCGGCAAGAATCGGCACCCTCCCCCTGGATTCGTCCACGACGATCTCGATGATGCGCAGCCGCTCCGCATCGCTCAGCGTCGGGCTTTCACCCGTGGTGCCGCATGGACAGAGGAAATGGACGCCGGCATCGATCTGGCGGCGCGCCAGCCGCCGCACCGCCGCTTCGTCGAGATCGCCACCCGTCGTGAATGGCGTCACCAGCGCTGTGCCTACCCCGGTAAAAGGTGTTCTCATCTCGTTTCTCCGTGCAGCCTGAAGCCTGCACCTACCCGTGACCCACGTGACCGACCCGCCCGACCACCCGACCTACCCGACTCCCAACACGTCCCGCATCGTGAACCAGCCATGCTTGCCATGGACCCATCGTGCCGCCGTCAGGGCTCCGCGTGCGAAGGCAGTACAATCGCGCGCCGTGTGGATCAGCGTCACCGTCTCGGCCGGACCGTCGAACCCGACCGTGTGCGTGCCGGGAATGAAACCGGCGCGGGTCGAGCTGATGTCAATCGACCGCGTCAGCCCGGCCTGCTCCATCGCGTGCTTCAACAGCAGCGCTGTGCCCGACGGCGCGTCCGTCTTGGCCGAATGGTGCGCCTCGTGCAGGAACGGCGCGAACTCGCTCTGCGGCGCGAACAATCTCGCCGCATGTGCGACCAATGCCTCGAACAACACCACACCGGTCGAAAAATTCGGCGCCACGACGATGCCGGCGCCTGCGGCGGCGGCAGCCTGGCGCACGACCGCCTCATGCTTCGACCAGCCGGTGGTGCCAACCACCAGGTTGATGCCGCGCGCCATCAGGGTTTCGGCGTTGGTCACCACCGAGTCGGGCGTCGAGAAATCGATCGCGACGTCGACACCATCCCAGCGATCCGAGCCGGGCCCGCCGCCATGGCGCGGCGAGGCGGGATCGATGACGCCGGCGACCTCGCAGCCGTACTGGGGCGCCAGCGTTTCGACCAGCTGCCCCATCTTCCCGTGGCCGACAAGGAGAAGTTTCATGTCAGAAAAACGTTTCATGCAACCGCATCATCGCATGGGGCACGTCGGCGTCGCGCAGCACGAACGTGACGTTCCGCCGCGATCCAGCTTGCGAGACGAGCCGAAGTGGAATCCGCTCCAGCGCGGTCACCGCCCGGCCGAACAGCGTCGGATCCATCCGGAGATTCTCGCCCACCGCGCAGATAATCGCCATCTCCCGCTCGCAGCCCGCCTCGGCAAAATTGTGGAGGTTGTCGAGAATGGCCTCCAGCCGGCGGGTGTCGTCGACAGTCACCGACACGCTGACCTCTGAGGTGGTCACCACATCGACCGCCGTCTTGAACCGCTCGAACACTTCGAAGAGCCGGCGCAGGAAACCGTGCGCCATCAGCATGCGGGTGGAGGTGATGTCGATCACCGTCACGTCGCGCTTGCAGGCCAGCGCCGCCAGCTGCCCATCCGACGGGCGCCCTTCAGCGGTGATCAGCGTGCCGGTGTTCTCGGGCCGCCGTGAGTTGAGGATCCGCACCGGAATGTTCTTCGCGATCGCCGGCAGGATGGTGCTCGGATGCAGTACCTTCGCGCCGAAGTAGGCGAGCTCCGACGCCTCGGCAAACGAGAGCTGCGGCACCAGTCGCGGCTGCGGCACGATGCGCGGATCGGCCGTCAGCATGCCGTCCACGTCGGTCCAGATCTGGATCTCGTCGGCAGCGAGGCACGATCCGAACACCGCGGCCGAGTAGTCGGACCCGCCGCGGCCGAGCGTCGAGGTGATCCCGGACGAGGTGGCGCCGATGAATCCGCCCAGCACGGCCACCTTCCCGCCCGCCAGCGCCGGCGCGACCCGCTCGCGTACCCGGTCGCAGGTTGCCATCATGTCGGGCACCGCCGCGGTGTGCTCGGCGTCCGTGATCAGCACCGCGCGCGCGTCGATCCAGCAGCTGGCGATGCCGTGGTCGACAAATGCCGCCGCCACGATTCGGCTGCTGACCACTTCGCCGACCGCATGCACCGCGTCGCGCGAGCGCGGCGAAACCTCGCGCAGCACGGCGAGCGCGTGGACAAGGCCGTTCAACTCGGCGAACTCGCGCCGCACGTCGTTCAGCAAGCCGGCGCGGCCGGCGTTGGTCACCGCGGTGGCCACCGAGAGGTGCCGTTCGAGGAGCGCCTGGACCTCGGCCGCCGCCTTGTTCGAGGCGCCGTCCTCGGCCAGTTGCGCGAGGGCGACCAGCCGGTCGGTCACGCCAGACAGCGCGGACACGACGACCAGCGGCGCGCTCCCGATCTTGACCTGCTGCTGCCGGACGATGCCGATCAGGCGGTTGATGGCATCGGGATCCGCCACCGACGTCCCGCCGAACTTCATCACCACGCTCACGACGGCGTCTCCAACTTACCCAACAGTCCTGGTCGACCCGCGCGCGTCAGGGAATGTCCGGCTTTAGCCGGACCGTCGCCGCCGTCCGGCTGAAGCTGGACACTACCGGAACGCCGGCTGACAACGGTCAGGGAATCTCCGCCCCGAGACGGACCATCGACGTGTCCGCCTTGAGGCGGAACGTCGTTGCCGTCGCAGGAGTGGCGGCAACCGCATCGGCGGCTCACAACAGTCCCTCGCGGTGCATCAGCTCGGCGTTCAGGATGGCGGCGCCCGCCGCGCCCCGGATGGTGTTGTGACCGAGCGCGACGAATTTGTAGTCGAGCACGGGGCAGCGACGAAGCCGGCCGATGCTCACCGTCATGCCGCCATCGCGGTTGGCGTCGAGCGCCGGCTGCGGGCGATTGTTCTCGGTCAGATAGATGATCGGCTGCGCCGGCGCCGACGGCAGGCCATGCTGCTGTGGCTTGCCGCGGAACCCGTTCCAGGCCGCGATGATCGCTTCCGCATCCGGCCGCTGTTCCAGCGTCACCGCGACCGAGGCGGTATGGCCATTCTGAACCGGGACGCGTGTCACCGCGGCGCTCACCGTGACGCGATGGTTCTCGACCACCGTGCCTTTCAGTGCACCGAGAATCTTGTTCGTCTCGGTCTCGATCTTCTCTTCCTCACCGCCGCCAATGAACGGAATCACGTTACCGAGGATGTCCCATGACGGCACGCCCGGATACCCGGCGCCCGACACCGCCTGGAGCGACGTCAGGATCGAGGTCTTCAGGCCAAACTGCCGCAGCGGCGCCAGCGCCATCGCGTAGACCACCACGACACAGTTCGGATTGGTGACGATGCGTCCCTTCCAGCCGCGGGCATCCTGCTGCTTCAGCAGGGCGAGGTGATCGGCGTTGACTTCTGGTATCAGCAGCGGCACGTCGGCTTCCATCCGGTAGTTGCGCGAGTTGCTGACGATGATGTGGCCGGCCTGCGCGAACGCCCCTTCGATCTCGCCGGCGACCGACGAGTCGAGGCCGGAGAAGACGAGTTTGGGTGCGCTGGTGGGTGCCGCCGCATCCACCCGCAGCCTCGCCATCTCTTCAGGCAGCGGAGTGGGCAGCCGCCACGCCGCCGCATCGCAAAACGCTTTTCCCGCCGATCGCTCGCTGGCGCCGAGCCACGTCACCTTGAACCACGGATGCTGTGCGAGCAGCGCAATGAACTGCTGGCCGACCATGCCGGTCGCGCCGAGAATCCCGACTTCAATCGTCATCGTCTTGTTGTCCTTCGTGCCGTTCGTCGGGTTTCAGCAAAAAAAAAGCCGACGCGGTGGTTAACCGGTCGGCAGCAGGTCGCTCGCTTTGAAATTGGTCTTCAGCGCTCGAGCACACACACTCCGACACGGCCGGCCCGCTTTCGACCGAGGCGCTTTCGAATGTCAGAGGTGAAGCACATGAGCAAGGCAGTATAGCATGGTGCACGGATGCTGCAAGCCTTCTTCCACGCCTGGGAGCGACACCTCGCCTCTGTCACCACCGATCGCGTCGTCCGGCCATTCGAATGGGGTCTCGACTGGATTCCTGAACACGAAGCATCCGATCGACCGCCTCTCGATCTGGTCGGCGACTATGTGGCCCGAGTCATGGCCGACACCGATGCGTTCTTCACACCGGGGCCCACCAGCGACTACAACCTGCAGCCGGCAACCGATGGCGATGTGTTGACGTTTCCGAGTGCGCTGGTCACGCCGCACGAATCGAACAACACCGTGCGGTGCCGATTCTTTCCGGCGCGGGTTCGGGACGGCCTAAAGGCCGTCCCCTCCAGATCTGGTGCAGCTCCCGACGTAGGGCGCGGTCGTCAGGCCGTCGGCGGCGGATCGGGTGCAGGTCCCGACGCAGGCCACGGACGTCAGGCCGTCCCCGGCGGATCGGGTGCAGCTCCCGACGTAGGGCACGGTCGTCAGGCCGTCGGCGGCGGATCGGGTGCAGGTCCCGACGCGGGGCACAGTCGTCAGGCCGTCGGCGGCGGATCGGGTGCAGGTCCCGATGCAGGCCACGGTCGTCAGGCCGTCCCCGGCGGATCGGGTGCAGGTCCCGACGCGGGGCACAGTCGTCAGGCCGTCGGCGGCGGATCGGGTGCAGGTCCCGACGCGGGCCACGGTCGTCAGGCCGTCCCCGGCGGATCTGGCGCAAGTCCCGCAGTAGGGCACGGCCTTCAGGCCGTGCCACCGTCGCGCGCCGCCGTTCTCGTAATGCCGCAATGGAATTCCGACGCGGCCGGACACGTCGGCTTATGCAAGCTGCTGGCGTGGAACGGCATAAGTGCGCTGCGCCTGAGCCTGCCCTATCACGATCAGCGCATGCCGCCCGAGCTCCACCGCGCCGACTACATCGTCAGCGCGAACGTGATGCGGACGCTGCAGGTCTGCCGGCAGGCGGTGCTGGATGCGCGCCGCGCGATCGCGTGGCTGAAGCAGCAGGGGTTCGAGCGCATCGGGATTCTCGGCACCAGCCTGGGATCCTGCCTGGCACTGCTGACCGCCGCGCACGAACCGCTGATCGATGCGGAAGCGCTCAACCACATCTCCCCCTACTTCGCCGATGTCGTCTGGCGCGGTCTATCGACGGCGCACGTTCGCGCGGCGCTGAACGGTCACGTCGAGCTCGATCTGCTGCGATCGATCTGGCAGCCGATCAGCCCGCGCAGCTATCTCGAGCGGCTGCGGAACCGGAAGACACTGCTGGTCTACGCGCGCTATGACCTGACATTTCCGGTCGATCTGTCAGAGGATCTGGTGCGCGCGTTCGCGGAGCTCAATATCCCTCACGAAGTCGCTGTCCTGCGCTGCGGCCACTACAGCACGGGCAAGGCGCCGTTCAAGTTTGTCGACGGGTATATCCTCACCAGTTTTCTGAAGAAGGCGCTCAACGACGAACGTAGAACGGCGAACCACGAGCGATAACCTTCGTCGTTCTGCGTTCTGCGTTCGTCGTTTGGGGTTTCGACGTTCTGCGTTCGTCGTTGGGTTCAGCGTTCAGAGATACTTGAGCAGGCCGCCGAACGCCGACAGCAGCACCTGCGCGAGGCTGCGCACGAGCGGCGAGATCTCGCCTTCGTTGACGGCTGTCGCCACGGTCACCGGGTTGGTGACGAACAGCCAGATCGTGGCCGCCGCCAGCACGATGCTGACGATCGCGATCACCGTGAACAGGCCGACGCCGAGACGTTGCAGGCTCATGGCTCTTCGAGCACGATCTTACCGAACTGCTCCGACCATTCCAGCGGCTGTCGCGCCTGCGTGGCGGCGCGCAGCGGCCGGGGGCGAATCGATGACGACACCTGCCGGCTGGCAAAGACGAGGTGCGAGCCGGAATCGAGAGCCGCGTCGAGATGCGCCGCGTTCAAGGTGAGCGTACCCTCACCGCCGGTGGTTGCGCCAGATGTAACGGCTGCTCCAGCGCTCGGACGCTTCTGGCTCAGGTGGCGGTGTCCGGACATGTTCTATGACGACAGCGGCCGTCCGCCGGTTCGTCACGCGCGCCCGACAACCGCGCCAGTTGGTCATCTGAGATTCGGTGATCGTTCGGCCATTGAACCTGTTTGGGGGTGCCGGCAGACGAATCCAACCGCCGGATAGCCGGCCGATCAAATGAGGGATTGGAGCGAGTCCGTCAAAAGGCGTCTGGTGACAGGACGACTGGATCGCCGAGGCCGAGCGCACCGAGATCGGCGCTGATCATGTCGAGGTCGCCGACGGCCAGGGTGACCAGCCGGGCCGGGTCGAGGTGCTGCGACATCACGCGCGACACGTCTTCGGCCGTGACCCGCTCGATGCGCGGCACGAACTGCTCGAAGTAGTCGTCGGGGAGGTCGTAGAGCGCGAGTTGGAGCGCGGCCCGTCCAATCTGCTCACCGGTCTCGAAGCTCCGCGCATATCCGCGCGTCAGCGCGGCGATACCCAGCTCGAGCTCGGCTGCGGTGACCGGACGCGATCCGCGAATGCCGCCGATCTCGCCGAGCGACTCTTTGATCGCCGCCGCTGTGCCGCTGGTCTGCACGCTCGCCTGCAGCACGAACGGACCCGACCGCCGGCGGAATTCGAACGCGGTGCGCGCCCCGTAGGTGAGGCCCTTGTCCTCGCGCAGGTTCAAATTGATGCGGCTGACGAACTGGCCGCCGAGGATCGTATTGGCGACCACCAGCGGATGATAGTCCGGTGTGTCGCGTGCGGCCGAGACCTGTCCAATCCGTAACTCGGATTGTGGCGCGCGTGGCCGCGCGACCACGTTGATCCGCGCCGCGTGCGACCTCGAGCCCTGGCCCGCCGGCTCGGCGTCCCCGCCGCCGATCCAGTCGACGAACGCCTCGGACGCCATCTGCACCATGGCGGCGTGGTCGCAGTCGCCCACCGCGATCAGCGTCGACACGCCCGGCCGGATCGCGCGCGCGTGAAACGCGCGCGCATCGTCGACATCCATCGCGGCAAGCGAGCTTTCGTTGCCAATCGGCGAGTGTCCATACGGATGCGCGCCGTACAGCAGCCGTAGGAATGCGCGATCGGCGACCGCCCCCGGCATGTCGCGCAGCTGCGTGAGGCGATGCAGGCGCAGCTGGCGGACGCGCGAAAAATCAGTCTCGCGCATGGCGGGGCGGGCGACGACGTCGGACAGCAGGTCGAGAGCGCGGCGGGTGAAGCGGCTGAGCACGGTGACGCTGGCGACGGTCGCGTCGGAGCCGATGTCGGTGTCGAACTGCGCCCCGAGACGGGCGAGGGCCTCGTGGATCTCGATCGCCGAGCGATCCCCGCTCCCTTCATCGAGCATGTCGGCGGTGACCGCCGCGAGCCCTTCCTTTCCGGCTGGATCGGACGACGCGCCGCGGCGAATCAGCAGCGTGAACGCGACCAGCGGCACCTGGGTGTGGTGCACCGTCCAGACGCGCATCCCGTTGGGCAGGGTCGATTTCTCGATGGCCGGAAACGGGAACGGACGCGTGGCGTCCGGGACCGGCAGCTGCGCGCGATCGACCCTGGTCCCCGCTCGTCCGGAATTCACGAGACGGCCGCCGTCGCGGAATCGGGCGCAGCGAGCGTCGATCTCCCATGCGGCACGATGCTGAGCGTGACGCGCCGGGCGGGGTCGAGGTAGCGGTTCACGCCCGCCTGGAGCGACGCCCCGGTGCAGACCTGATAGCGCGCCAGATCCCTGGGAAAATAGTCCGGATCCTTCAGGAAGACATTGTAGGCGTTGAGCTGATCCGACTTGCCGCCAAAGCCGCCGACCGTCTGCAGGCGGAACATGAACTGTGCCTCGGCCTGCACGCGGCCGCGCTCGATCTCCTCGTCGGTCGGTCCATCGCTGGCCAGCCGCGCGATCTCTTCCAGGATGACGTGCTCGATCTCGGCCAGGGTGTGGCCGGGGGCGGCGGTCGCGGTGATCTGCGCGTAGCCCATCATCTCGCGGGAGTTCTGCGAGGCGGACACGTCGGTGGCGAGCCGCTGGTCGAACACCAGGCGGCGGTAGAGGCGCGACGTCTTGCCGTTGGCGAGCAGGTCGGTCGCAAGATCGAGATCGGCATCACCCTCGGCGAACATCGCCGGTGTGAGCCACGCCAGGTACAACCGCGGCAGCTCGACTCGATCCTCGAACCGGATGCGAACGTCGCGCGCCAGCGCCGCGTCGACGCTGACTGGATCGACGCGTTCGCCGGGGTCAATCTCGCCGAAGTAGCGGTCGACCAGCACCAGTGCCTGCTCGGGATCGATGTCGCCGGCCAGTGCGATCGACGCGTTGGCCGGATGGTAGTAGCGGCGGAAGAACGCCCGCACATCGTCGAGCTTCGCCGCCTGCAGATCGGCGATGTCGCCAATCGTCGTCCAGTGATACGGATGATCGGCCGGAAAGAGTGCCGCGAGAAGCGCCATCGGCGCAAGCCCGTACGGCCGGTTTTCGTAGTTCTGACGCCGCTCGTTGAGCACGACATCGCGCTGATTGGTGAACTTGGCTTCGGTGAGCGCGGGCAGCAGGTAGCCCATGCGATCGGACTCCATCCACAGCGCGAGCTCGAGCGCGCCGGCCGGCACTACCTCCCAGTAGTTGGTGCGATCGGCATTGGTCGATCCGTTGAGGGTGGCGCCGGCGCCTTGCAGCGGCTGGAAGAAGCCGTGGTCGTGGTGCTGCGAACCTTCGAACATCAAGTGCTCGAACAGATGCGCGAAGCCGGTGCGCCCGGGCTGCTCATTCTTCGACCCGACGTGATACCAGATGTTCACCGCGACAATCGGGCAGGCGTGGTCCTCGTGCAGCAGGACGTCCAGTCCGTTGTCGAGAGTGTGTCGGGTCGAGGGAATGTTCACCGGAAGCTGCCGCAGGTCTGCATGCTCTTGCCGTAGTAGGGATTGTTGATCGCGGCCTCGGCCTGCAGCCACGGTTTCTGCACCATCGGACAGAACGCCACCTTCACCCCTTCAGGCGCCTTCAATTTCAGGCCGGTCATGTAGGCATCGATGGCTTCGCTCAAGGCGCCGAACTTCACGCGGGCATCATCGATCTCGACCGCCGATGCCAGCTGCACCGCAGTCGTGTCGATCTTCATGGCCGGCGCGCCAAGCGCGGTGGCCGCCGTCGCGACGTCGCCGGCGTTGCGCTTGACGCCGTCCATCGAGTCGTCGGCGAGCGCGGCCTGAATCTTGAGGTACGGATCGATCACCGCGCGGCTCATCTCCGAGCCGGCCGGCGGCGTCCTGCCTGTCGCGGGCGCCGGCGCGCACGCGCTGGCGATCAAGAGAATCAGCCCTAGGCCCTGAGCCCTGAGCCCTGTGTGCTTGTTCATTTCACCACCGTCAGTTGAATGGTTGGCCGGTTGTAGCTGGCAATCGACACCTGCGCCGCGGTGCGCTCCGCGGCCGCCGTGAACGCCTTGCCCGAAGGCGATTCCGGCTCGCTGATCATCAACGGCACGCCGGCGTCGCTGCCCTCGCGGATCGGTTGATAGATCGGAATCCGTCCGAGAAAAGCAATCCCGGCGTCTGCCGCCATCTCCTCGCCGCCACCGTGCCCGAAGATGTCGGCCTCGTGATGGCACTGGCTGCACACGAAGTGGCTCATGTTCTCGATGATGCCGATCGGCGGGATGTTCAGCTTCTTGTACATCGCGATCGCGCGTTTGCTGTCCGCCAGCGATACCCGCTGTGGCGTCGTGACGACGATGGCGCCGGCGACCGGTACGGTCTGGCTGAGGCTGAGCGCGACATCGCCGGTGCCCGGCGGCAGATCGATGATGAGATAGTCGAGGTTGGACCACGCCACCTCGCGGAAGAACTGCTGCAGCGCGCCGTGCAGCATCGGTCCACGCCAGATGATCGGCGCATCGTCTCCAGTGAGGAACCCCATGGAGATGACCTGCAACCCGAATTTTTCCGCCGGCACGATCTTCTTGCCGTCGGTGGTGAGCTGCGTCTTCATGCCCAGCATGATCGGCACGTTGGGACCGTAGATGTCGGCGTCGATGATGCCGACCCGCCCGCCGCACCGGGCCAGCGCGATCGCGAGGTTGACGGCGACGGTGGTCTTGCCGACGCCGCCCTTGCCGGCGCCGACCGCGATGACGTTCTTGACGCCGGGCACTGCCTGGCGTGCGCCCTCGGAGCCAACCGCCTCCCGCACGCGCGCGCTCATCCGCACGTCGACAGTGCTGACGTCGGGCAGCTGCATCACCGCCGCGCGCGCCTGATCGCGCAGCTGATCCTTGACCGGACAAGCCGGCGTCGTGAGTTCGATCGTGAACCCGACGCGACCATCGTCAATCGTCAGATCCTTGACGAAGCCCAGACTGACGATGTCGCGCTGCAGATCGGGATCGCGGACGACCTTCAGCGCCGCGAGTACAGCGGCCTGCTCCACTGGCATGCTCTCAAGAATATCGTACACTTGCCCCGCATGCCGGAGGTCGAGGGCTCGCCGAACCGCGGCGTCATGATCGTCCTGGCGTACCTGTGGCTCCTCGCGTTGGTGCCGCTGCTCGTCGAACGGGCCGATCCCGACCTTCAATGGCACGCCAGGCACGGCCTCGTGCTGATGATGGCTGAACTACTGCTGCTCTGCGCCTACGGCGTAGTCACCAGCATCGTGAGCCTGGCGACGTTGGGGCTCGGGTGGGTGCTCAGCCTCGTGCTCGTGTTCGGATGGATCGGCCTCCTCACCGTGCACGTCGTCGCCATCCTGAAGGGCGTCGGCGGATCGCGGGTCATCATCCCGGGCGTGAGCCATTACGCCGATCGCTTCTGAACTCCGGCGATGATGGCTAGACTAAACGCTGACGACGAACAGACGTTTCCCGTCTTCCCTCAACAGCACGTACAGCGCGTAGACTCCCAGCGCCGTGCCGTATGGCAGCAACAGCAGGTCCACCGACCCGAGCATCAGCGCCAGGAGTCGCGCCCACGGCGTGTAGCGCCGGAGCGGCACCCCGACGGTGACGTGCGCCGCGCCCCAGAGGATGGCAATCAGCGCCAGCGTCGTGAATGCGGCGGCGGTGATCCCCGCCGCCACCTCGCCGCCGCCGCCCCGGCTTGCCGACGTGATCAGGGCGACTGCGCCCACGCCCAAAGCCAGGGTCGACAGGCCGACCACGATCGTCAGCAGCCCCCAGACGATGAACAAGACGCCCAGGAACTCGACGTGGGACTTCATTGATATTGAAATTGCAGATTTAGATACAGATTGCAGATTGCAGATTGCAGATTGCAGATTGCAGATTGCAGATTGCGTGTTGCTGATTGCAGATTCAGGTGGTCGACGATCGGATCGCGACGCGCAGCTCCACGCGAATCGACGCTGCATCTGGCGACTTCAGGCGGAAACGGACGCAGGCGCCATCGGCGACCCGCGGCGGCACCGTGACGCGCAGCGCCTGCTGAAACAGTGACTCGCCGGTGCCACGGCACAGCCCGCACGCCTCGGTCCATGTTTCGCCCCGGCCGCCGCAATTCGGACAGGTGATCCGCACCGGTACCTTCAGCGACACGATGTGGCCGGCCGCTGCCTCTCGTGCCGACAACGACACCTCGGCGCGCAGGACATCGGCGTCCACGTGCTCGCCGAGAAAGGCGGTGCGCATGCGATCGACGACGTTCCCGACCGACGGGAAGTCGATGGCGATTTCGTCTGCGAAACACTCGTGCGTCATCTGCGACATCAATTCTCGCTAACGATAGGAGTCGATCACAGGCTTGTCAAGGCGACACGCCGGTGCTAGCGTGTTCGGGTGGAGAACAAAAATCATGCCCGCAAGCCAGGAGTGTCCGCTGTGCGGAGGCACGATGAAGGTCAGGCAGAATACGACCGTCACTCACGTGCCGGGCAATCCGAGTGCCACCACTCGGACTACCATGGAATGGGTTTGCCCTGACTGCGACTACTTTGAAGAAGCCGAAGAGGAAAGCAACAGATGAAAGCCGGCCGCGCGGTTCAGCGCGCGCCGATCGTCAGCAGAACTTCTTTGCGGAGCGTATCCTCGAACTCTTCGAACTTGAGCGCGGACTCGCACTCGTCGCACAGCACCTCGAGCACGGCAGGCCGGCTTTCTTCCGACACTTCCACCCGGCCGCCTTCGACATTCACAACGTGCATCTGCAGCGTCTTGACCAGGAAGTTCCGGTCGTTGCCGCAATTCGGACAGGTCAACGTCACTTATGACTCCTTAGCCTTTCGATTCTATGAAATGGTTGGGGCCGGACGCAATGTAAATCAGCCCAAAATCGGCGGATCGTCGCGAATTCGGCCTGAATCTGATAGATTCTGACTCCAAATGTCCTCTGCGTCCGGCCGCTATCAAATTCACACCGAAGCTCGCGGTCCGCACTGGATCGCATGGGTCAGTCGCGACGGCAGCGGCACACCCGACCGATCCGTCGTCCTAGTGGGAGAAACGAAAGAGAAGGCGGAAGCGAACGCCCGCCGCTGGGCAGACCAATCTTCATACTAGGCCGGGGTAGGTCACCCGGCCGGCGTCCACGCGCGCAAATGACGTGAGGACATGTGTCGCGGCCGGCTTCTCTGACAGGATGTGTCGCGTTTCGACGCCGCGTGCCACGAGCGCGTCGGCAATGAGCTGACGGTGGCATTGCCACCATACCGCCTCGGCACACATCAGCGCAGTCACTCCTTCGGTCGACCAGGCCATCAGCTCTTCCAGCGCGGCTGCAAACGCCGGCGTCTGCATGTAGTCGGCGTAGCCGCGAAAGCTGGCGTGACGCCAGCCGCCGTTCACCGAGGCCGGCGCCGGCTTGCGAAGTCCTCCCAAACCGGGAAAATGCCGGTACGCGATACCCGCCTCGGGTAGCGATGACGCCAGCGCCTCCCGCGCGAAATGCGGATGCCGGCGCGATTTGGGAATCGTGCGCACGTCGGCGAGTTGCGTGACCCCGTGCCGCAGCAGGAGCTGGACGAACTCGGGCAGCGACCTGGTCGAGTGGCCGATGGTGTAGATGGTCATGCGTGCCGATCACATCAAGGCGCCGAAGTCGTCGACGACGGCGATCGATGCGGCCGGAACACGTGCGATCGGCTCAGCCTGAGTGTCGGTCCGGCTCGCAACCTCGGCGGTGATGAAACGGTGGCGGACCGCGGCCGGCAGCACTTCGCCGAGACTGCCGCGGCCCATCCGGCACTGGCCGTCCTTGACGGTTGCCGAGAGGTACAGACGATCGCGCGCGCGAGTCAACGCGACATAGAGCAGCCGTTTGGACTCTTCGCGTTCGCGGGCGCTGACGTCCTCGTCCGCTTCCGACTGGTAGTCCGCAATCGACACCGACGCCTCCCCGCCGGCATCGTCTGTGACACGAATCGGCGCCCGGATGCCGCCGGTGCCGCGGCCCATGTTGACGACGAACACGATCGGGAACTCGAGTCCCTTGGCCGCGTGCACGGTCATCAGGCTCACGGCGTCCACGGCGTCAATTGCGGCGTTCGACTCGTCACCGACTGCCAGCCGTTCGAGGTGGTCGGCAATACGTGCCAGCGTCGCGTAGCCGCGATTCTGCGCGCGCCTGATCATGCCGCGCAGCTTTTTCAGGTTCTCACGAGCCTGTGAGCGCCGCGAGCCGCGCAGCTCGAAGGCGTACGCCGTTTCGGAGAGCACGGTGTCCAGCAGTTCCGACGGTGCCAGCCGATCGACCCATCCGAGCCACCGCGGGACTGCCGAGCGCAGCATCTCGAGGACATGCCGATCTTCATCGCCGAGCTGCGAGAGTACCGAGGGCGGATCGGAACCGAGAATGGCCGCCGTCGAGTCCGTGCCGAGCTTCGCCACCGCCGCGTCGGACAGCCGCACGATGCGCGAGCGCAGGAGGGTGGCGGCGCGAAGGTCCGAGAGCGGATCGGTCAGATAGCGCAGCAGCGCAACGGCGTCCTGGATTTCATCGGCGTCGAAAAAACCGAGGCCTTTGTAGACGTAGGTCGAGACACCGCGACGATCGAGTGCCGCCTCGAACTCGCGGTGGCTGTCGCGCGATCGAAACAGAATGGCGACGTCAGCCGCGCCGGCGGCGCGCGCGACGCCGGTCGCGCGATCGCGCACGGTGGCGCCGGACAACAGGCGGACGATCTCGTTTGCCACCGCGGCTGCGGCGTTCTGCACAGTATCGCCGACGATGAAACGGACGGGCGCGTCGTCATGGTCCGGCTGAAGCCGGACACTACCGGGGTCATCGTCCGGCTGAAGCCGGACCCTACTGGAATGGCCGCTCGCGACGCCGGTAGTGTCCGGCTTTAGCCGGACCGCTGTGGCCGCGTCGACTGGGAACCGGTCCGAGTCGCCATAGCGAAACGCGTCCGGCCGCGCCGGACTGCCGGCGTCGCCGGCGACGATCTGGCCGAACACATCGTTCACGAAGGCGAGAATCTCCGGCGCCGAGCGGAAGCTGACCGTGATCGCCTGTCGGGGAGCGCCGTCCGGACGCAGCGCATCGATGAAGACGGCCGCCTCGTCCACCATGCCGACATCGGCGTCGCGAAAGCCGTAGATCGATTGTTTCCGATCGCCGACTACGAAGATCGACGGCGCAATCGCGTCGGCGGCCGCGCCGAACCCTTCACCCCAGCTCTTGACCAGCTGGCGCACCAGCTCCCACTGCGCACGGCTGGTGTCCTGGAATTCGTCGAGCAGGACGTGGCGATGACGCGCCTCGAGGCGAAGACGGCTCTCCGCGAACTCGTCCATGTCCTTTAGCAGCCGCACCGCGCGCTCGAGCACTCCGGAAAAATCGAGCAGCGCATGCGATTCCAGCATGTGCTGATACTGCTGTATCGCGATTGCGAAGATCCGCCACACTCCGCGCGACATGATCGCGTTGAGATCGCGGCGGAAGACGCGGATGGCGTCGTGAATCGCAGGGGCGATGTCGAAGGCGGTCGCACGATGTCGCTTCCAGGCGTCGGCGGTCACGCAGTCGTTGAGAGTGAACCCGGTGCCGGCGAACTTCTCGCTGCGCGGCTTCCCTTCCTGGGTCAGGAAGTACCCCCGCAGCCGATCGACCAGGGCACGAAAGGCGGCCTGGTCCGCGCGCGTCCACACCGCAGATTGCGAATCGCCGATTGCGGATTCGATTGTGGCTGTCGCAACCAACTGGCGCGTGTCTGCCGCCAGCATCGCGAACTGAGGATGACAATGCGGGCCGTCCTCCAGGAAGGCGTCGAGCCCGCCGCGCACACCGGTGAAAATCCCGCGCAGCCGCGCCGACGCCGCATCGCAAGCACGCGCCGCGGTCAGGTCGCGCGGACCCTTCTGCAGAAACCGCCGCAGAGCGTGCGGCGCCACCAGACGGCGATCAAGCAATGCGGCGATGCCGGTTCGCAGCCGCCGCTCGCCAAGCTGCGCGAACACCAGTGCCACATCGTCATCGTCCCGGGCGATGCCGCGGCAGATTCGCAATGCCCGGTCCAGCGACTCGCCGACCAGCCTGGGTACTTCCGTGCTGTCGGCCAGGTCGAATCCCGGATCGACGTCCGCCTCGAGCGGGAACTCGCGCAACAGCTGAAGGCAGAACGCGTCGATGGTCGAGACCGCGATGTCGCCGAGGCGCTGCTTCAAGTCGCGCCACCGCGCGGCATCGAATTCCGAGAGACGGCTCGCCTCTTTCAGCCGATCGATGATCCGCTGACGCATTTCCGCCGCGGCCTTGCGCGTGAAGGTGATGGCGAGAATGTTCTCGGGCTCGATGCCGGCACGCAGCAAGTTGACGTAACGTTCCACCAGCACACGGGTCTTGCCGGTGCCCGCCGACGCTTCGAGAACGACGTTCTGCAACGGGTCGACGGCGTAGGTCCGCGCGGCCGCATCCGGCAGCTCCGGCTGAAGCCGGACACTACCGGGATCACGCTGCGACGCGGCTACATTACCGGGATCACGCGACTCGGCTACATTACCGGGATCACGCTGCGACGCGGCTACATTACCGGGATCACGCTGCGACGCGGCTACATTACCGGGATCACGCGACGCGGCTACATTACCGGGATCACGCGACGCCGCGACTCTCGTTTCGGTAGTGTCCGGCTTGAGCCGGACCGTCTCGTCCTCTTCGAATGGCAGCATCGGCTCAGACATCGCCGACATAGTCCTTCCGGCACACCGACGAGAAGCTGCAGGTCTCGCACCGCCACACGTCGTCGGGTGTCGGCGGAAACTCTCCGCGGTCAATCGCGTCTACCGCGTCGGCGAGGCGCTGCTGCGCGTCGGCGAGCACTTTGACGCGATCGGCGGCGGTCCCATACAGCGGCACGACCCGCTTGGGCCCCTTGAACGCGAGATACGCCGCCTCGCCCAACTGCCAGGCAGTGTCCTTGCGGCCGGCCAGCCGCTGTTCTGCGCAGAGGCTGTAGATCGGCAGTTGGAGCGCCCGGCCGCGCTGTGGCGGCCATCCCAGTTTGTAGTCGATGAGCCGGAACGTGCCGTCCTCGAGCAGATCGAGGCGGTCGGCCTTGCCGCGCAGCGCGATGGTCCGCGCGCCGGCCGCGGTTGTGAACGTAAAATTTCCGTTCAGCGGGTATTCCAGCAGGCGCTCGACGACGGCAGTTGGACGTTCGGCTTCCATCCGCAGCACCGCCTCGCCCAGTCCGGCGGCGGCTGGCGATCCGAGCAGGCGCGTGCGTTCCAGACCGGCCTCGGCTGCCGGCAGTTGCTCCAGCGCGCGGTCCACGACGGCGGTGAACATCTCCCGCGCCGCGTCGAGGTTCCGTGGAGTCACTGCGCGGTGCCCGGCGTGCTGCCACCGCGCGAAGAACCGCTCGAACACTCTGTGGACGAACTGCCCCTGCCGGCGGGGATCCATCACCTCCTGATCCTCGGGCTCCTCCTCGAGCTTCAGGACATGCTGCGCGAAAAACTTGAAGGGGCAATCGAGATAAGTCTCGATCGCACTGACCGACCAGGCGCGGGCGGGGACATCGCGAACGGTGCCGTGGAAATCGGGCAACTCAGCCGGCGATCGGCGCGTCCGCATGTCGGCCCAGTCCCGCGCGTTCCCGTCAAGCAGATCGAATGTGATTGGCTCCAGCGACAGGGCTTCATCGGCAAACACTCGGGCCGCGAACGATTCGCGAGCCATCGCCGACAATCGCGCGCCAGGAATCTCGTCGAGCTGCATCGATCGAGACACGACGGCGTCCTCGTCGAGCGTGAAGGTCGAAACGACGACGCGGCGGGACGCGGACGTCAGCAGATCGAGAAATCGCGCATCCGCAGCACCGCGGCGATCCTTTTCGGAAGGCCAGCCAAGCGCGGTGAGCAGCGCCGGGGGATAGAAAATGTTGCGCCGCGGGCGCTCCGGCCAATCCTGATCCACGACGCCGACGATCGTCACATCGTCGAAGTCACCGTAGCGGACCGCCTGATCGTCGAGCAGGTAGACACCTCGGCCCTGGTCAGGGGTTGGAGCGAACGTCTGCTCCTCGATCCAGCGTCGCACCGCAAGCCCGAGATCGTCGGTGGTCCATGACGGATCGTCGTGCGCGGCGTGCACCGCGGCCAGCGACGGCAGCATGTCGACGATGGCCGTACGGGCGCGGCGCTCGCGCGAGGCGAACGGATCGTCATCCGCGATCGGACGCGCATGTGCGGACCAGAATGCAAGCAGACAGGACACCTGCTGGGACGCCCGGCGCGTTTCAGTCATCGGCGCGAGGCCGCGCGCGACCGCCAGCGCCGCCTCCATCGCAGGGCGCGACGTGCCCGGTTCCCAACCTGCCGCCAGGGCTTCCAGGCGGTCGAGTTCGCCCAGATAGCGTGCGGCGCTCAGTGCGCGATCGAGCGCGCTCACCGATTCGCGCGTGATCTCCAGGGACGCAACGCTTCGGTCATCGCCGCACCCGGCCACGACGCCGGCCGCGTCGGAGGGTTCATCGCGCGGATCCGCTTCGGCCCGGAACACGAAATGCGGCGAGCGCAGCAGGGCGATGAGCGCGCTGCGCGAAAAGTGGGACGAGACGGCGTCGAAAATCAGATCGAACGCGGCCGCTGTAGGTTCCGCGGCAAGTGGCAGCCCGTCGGTCATCTGGTACGGAATCCCCGCGTGTCCGAGGATTTCGGCCCCCGCGTACAGATATGGGAGCGGATGCTTGTAGACGATCGCGGAGCGGTCGAGCCCGACGGCATCGCCGCTGCGACGGTCGGCCTTCAACTGCCGGGCGACGGCGACAAGCTCCTCTTCCCGATCGCGAAACGTCCACCACGGTTCATCGGGCGATGCGCCGGGCGGCGTGATCAACACGGGCCTGGCCGGCGGCAGGGCATGGTTTTGGCGAGGAGCGACATCCTCGAGGCCCGGCCACCAAGTGTGCAGGCGCTCGTGAAAACCCGACGCCAGCAGGCGCTCGGTCGCCACGAGATCCAGCGATTCGAGCCCGGCGATGCGCGTCAGCAGATCGAAATCCGCCTGGTACAGCCCTCGGGCGTCTGCAATCCAGTCCGGAATGGTGACGATGACGTGCCGGACCGGGTCGGCGGCTACTTCGACGATCAGCCGTTCGCGCAGCGTGTGCTCGTCGCAACCGCCCGATTCGCGCACGCGACGCTCGTAGTCGCGGAAGGCATCGGCGAGAAAACGGGTCTGGACCCGCATGCGCTGTGTCGCTCGATCGACATCGTCCGATCCCAGTGCTCCTTCGATCAGCTCCTCGAACCGCCCGACGTGCTGCGATTGCCGGCGCAGCAGGTCATAGAAACGCAGCATCTCGGCGATCAGCCCGGGACGCAGTTGAAACGAGAGGCCGCTGACGCCGGAGGCGGCTGCGCGCGCGGACGCCTGGGCTAGGACGTCGCGCTCGAGCGCGCTGAGTGACCGCGGCGGCGGGTCGAGCCGCTGCTGCAGCCGATCGTACAACTCGTCGCGCGTGACGATGTCGGCATCAACGGTGCGCATCAGCAGGCGCGCGGCACCGCGGGTCGGAACGACCACAACGGCGCGAGAAGCGATGCTCGCGGTTTCTGTCTCAGGCGAGGCGGCGCGGCGGTTGAACGCGGGTCGGGCGACCTCGACCTCGTCTCCTCCAGCCCGAGCGTCGTTCCCTGCAGCCGCGAGATCGTGTATCGCCCGTCGAAACTCCTGCAAGTCTGCGACGCGGATGAGGCGCGTCCGACGTGGTGTGATCACCTGAGCTGCGGCGGCTTCAGCGCGGTTTGAATGTCGGATCGAGCGCGGGCGCCGAGCATCAGGGCGCCGGCAGCTGCAGACGAGGCATCCCAGGCTCGCGACATGTCGCTGGCGAGCGTCGCCTCGCGCCGGATCTTCGCGGCCGTTCCGGCCAGCTGGGCCGCGCTGATCAGGAGCGCGTGCGCGGCCACGAACTCCTGAGGCGGCACCACGGCGGACGCCAGGGTCAGGATGTGCGCCACCGTGTACTGGATCGCATCGAGCGCCTCGGGCGCCGATCCTGACAGCGCCTTTACCGCCTCGAGCGACGGCGTCAGCCGCGCCAGCATCTCCATCGGCGTGCGCATCGCCACGCGATAGCGCGTGATGTCGGCGGCGCGAAGCGCGTAGTGATCGCGCGCGAGCTGCAGTCGTCTTGCAGCATCCAGCTTGACTTGAACCGCCTGGATCAGCGAGTTGACTGCTTCGGGACGTTTTTCGCCCAATGCGGTGTCCCACTGATGGATCGCCGCGACCAGCCGCTCGATGCCGCGAACGTCGGCCGCAGCGGCGCGGCGGTTCGCGAGCAGCATCATCCGCGACGTGAGCGACCGGTACGACCGGTCGAGATTGAGCTCCTTCAGCATTTCCGCCTGCGCCTGCGCCCGTGTCGTTCGTGCCCATTCAGGGGGGAGCGCCGCCTTCTCGCGATCGATGGCGCCGACCGCGGACGCCAGCAGTGACGTCCGCTCGGCACTGACATCCACCGCCCGCGCCGCCGCCAGCATCTGCTCGATCGACTCCTGCGGTGTAGCCGGAGGAGGCAGCAGCGGCTCGACGATCACCGGCGGATCGGTAAACGTCGACAGGTTCAGCGCAAATCGTCCAGGGGTTCGAGATGCCTCCAGGTCGGCGATCGCTTCATCCAACAGGCCGAGCATCTGGCGCACCTCGGCGGCGCGGTAGTTGTAATGGTTCTGCGGCCAGTCTGCCAGTGTCTGCCGCGCCCGCTGGACGATCGCCAGCCGCTCGGACGGTGCAGCCGTCCGCGCGACCTGATTCAATGTCGAGGCCACCTCGTTGGAAAGCTCGGCGTAGTCGCTCTCGGCCTGCGTTTCGACGTAGTGGGATGCCCTGGCGTTGGTGGCGTAGCGGCTCGTCCGATCCCAGTCGACGCGCGCCAGCGGCAGGTTGACCAGGTGCAGCGGCGGGTTCTTGGTAGCTGCAGTGGGCATCAGGAAGATGACCCGATTGTTGGCGTTCGACGGCTCCCCGTAACTGACGAGAGACGTGCCGTCGGTCAGAAACACGCGCAGCAGTGTCACCTCCTCGGCAGCCGCGCGGAGCGGGTTCATCAGGGCAGCCGCCAGAAAAACAGCCGCCACCTTGCGCGTGCGCATGAAGTTTCAAGCGTAGTGTGCGGGCTGGAACAGGTCAAGCTGTGGAAAAGCTGTTGATGAGTGGTGAATTTCCTGTGGACATATCGACAGCATAAATTCTTTTTGTGGCACGTCGGTCGGCGGGCCGCCATGTCGCGGTTGTGGATCCGCTTTCGTGACCCGCTTCGCTTGATCGCCGGTAACATCCGCGTAAGATCCATCTCTCCGTGACCCCCGACGTCCATCGCTTCGAAGAATCCATCGCCGGCCGCGACTATCTGATCGAGGTTGCCAACGTCTCCAAGGATCGGTGGCGCGCCTGCATCGTTCGGATTCCCGGCGTCCCCAACGCGCTGATGCCGTTTTATGGCGTCACACCGGCCGACGCAGCCCATCAGCTCTGCGAATGGCTCACGCGCGCGCACGCGCGCGCCGCGAACCCCTCCACCGCGGTGTAGGATCTGAGGCATGAAGGCCTCAGCCGTTGTCGTTCTGACCGCCCTCCTGCTCGTGTCCGGGCCGTCGCAAGGTCAATCCGGACAGGCGCCCGCCGCCGCCAGCCAGTTCCTGCAGCGCCCACCTGACTTTGACCGTCAGCTTCAGCAGCAGTCGGAGACCGACAAAACGTGGCGCGCCGCCAGCGACGGCTTCATGCAGATGGAAAAGATCACCTACCGGAGCAAGGTTGGTGACCTCGACATCCCCGCCTTCGTCTTTCAGCCAGTGAAGCTGCGCGGCGCCAAGGGGCACCCGGCGCTGGTGTGGGTCCACGAAAACATCCGCGGCCACCTCTACGAGCACTACATTCCGTACATCCGCGAAGCGACCGCCAAGGGCTACATCGTGATCGCGCCGGAGTATCGCGGCAGCATCGGCTACGGCCGGGCCTTCTACGATGCCATCGACTACGGTGGCACGGAAGTCGACGATGTGGTGACCGCAGTGGAGGTGCTGAAGACCAGGTATCCGCAGGTCGATTCAACCCGCATCGGGATCATCGGCTGGAGCCACGGCGGCATGATCACCCTGCTCTCGATCTTCCGGAACCCGGCGCTGTTCAAGGCGGCAGTCGCAATGGTGCCGGTCACCAACCTGTTTCAGCGGCTGGCTTACAAAGGCGTAGAGCGGCAGCACCAGGCCATCGACCCGGCGAACAGGTATGGCGGCCTGCCCTTCGAGCGCCACGACATCTACAAGGATCGGTCGCCGCTCTACAACGTCGACAAACTGCAGATTCCCCTCTACGTCGGCGTGACCAGGAACGACCAGGACGTGAACATCGAAGAAGACATGCAGCTGGTCGACGCGCTGCGCGCGCGCAAGCCAGGCCTGGCCGAAACGATGGTGTACGACAACCCGCCGGGCGGCCACACCTTCGATCGCCGCGTCGATGCCAAGACCTGGCAGCCCGAGAACACCCGTGAGCAGCGCGATTCGTGGAACCGCGTCTGGACGTTCCTCGACTGGAATCTGGATCCCTTCCATGCCGACACACATGCGTCGACGAAGTAGCGCCGTCCTCGGCGCGATCCTGACCGTTCTCCTCGGGGCGGCGGCGGCGCCCGCGCAGGATGTGCCGAAGGTGCGCCTGGTGGCCACCGGCGGCACCATCTCGAACAAGACGGGCGGGCGGCTGACCGCCGAGGAACTCGTGCAGTCGATGCCGGGCATCGAGCGCTACGCCCGGCCGGAGTTCGAACAGTTTTCGAACCTTGCGAGCAGCGAGCTGACCCTCGATCAGTGGCTGGCGCTGGCCAAGCGGCTCAATCAAATCTTCGCCACCGAACCCGACATCGCCGGTCTCGTCGTCACCAGCGGGACCGACACGCTCGAGGAGCTCGCCTATTTTCTCGATCTCACCGTGCGCAGCGACAAACCGGTGGTCGTGGTGGGATCGATGCGCAACCCGAGCACGCTCGGTTACGAGGGCGCGGCGAATCTGCTCGAGGGATTCCGCGTCGCTGCGGCCCCGGAGGCACGCGGCAAGGGGACGCTGGTCGTGCTCAACGACGAGATCAACGCGGCGCGCGAAGTCACCAAGACCGATGCGCTGCGCCTGAATACGTTCCAGACCCGCGGCTATGGCATTCTCGGCGTTGTCGACGCCGACCGCGTCGCTTTCTACCGCACCTCGCTCAAACGCCACACCGCCCAAAGTGAGTTCGACATCGCAGCGGTGACGAAGCTGCCGCGGGTCGATGTACTGCTGGTCTACCAGGGCGCCGACGGCGACTTGATCAGGGCGGCGGCGGACGCTGGCGCGAAAGGCATCGTCGTCGCGGGAGCTGGCGCCGGCGCAACCAGCGGTACCCAGCAGGATGGCATCGACTACGCGACGAAGAAAGGGGTGTTCGTCGTGACGACCACGCGGACGGGCGCCGGGCGGATCGCTGCCGGTCGCGGTGGACGCGGGCGGCGCGGTACGTCGGGGCCGCCGCCGGACGAGATCCGGCATCGCATCGCCGGTGAGGATCTGGCGCCGGTCAAGGCGCGGCTGCTGCTGATGCTCGCGCTCACGCGCACGACCGATCCAGCCGAGATCCAGCGCATGTTCACGGAGTACTGACAAGCCCACATTCGCGAAAGGGCGCCCCTTGGTAGACCGGCCCATCGGAGAGCGCGACCTTCAGGGCGCTCCTCGAAATCTCGCGACCCATTAGCCAGGCCTGAAGGCCCGGCGCTGCGTACGACTTCAGTACTTCCCATAATGTTCGCCGACGACGGGAACCGTAAGTCGCCCGAGCGCTGAACCGTCTCTAAGACCAACCCCACCGATTCTGGCGTGACAGCTGCGAACTGGCCGTGCCTTTGCCCACGGTCTTTCCGTGTTCGAGTCGTTGTTTGTCGGACCCGCCAAGGCTCTGGTCATCGCCGCCGCCGTGTTCATCCCGTTCGAGCGGCTGGCCAGCCTGCACCCCGCGCAGCAGACGCTCCGGCGCGGCTGGGCCATGGACGTGCTGACGGGATTCCTGAACGGCCTTCTGCTGTACGCGGTGCTGCTCCTGACGCTGGGGGGAGTCGCCGCCGCGGCCGACGCCGGCGCACCCGTTCTGCGACACTGGATCGAAACCCGATCGATCGTGATCCAGAGTGTTCTCGCACTGATGATGGGAGATCTGGGCGTCTACGGCATGCATCGGTTGCAGCACACCGTGCCGTGGCTCTGGCGCCTTCACGCGGTGCATCATTCTGCCGAGGAACTGGATTGGCTGGTCGGATTTCGCTTTCACCCGCTCGATCTGTTCCTGCTTCGTGTCGCCTCCCTCGGGCCGCTGGTCGCGCTCAACGTCACGCCGTCCGCTATTGCCATTTTCGTCGCGGTTTCCGGATGGCAGGCGTCGCTGGTTCATGCCAATGTCAGGATGCGGTACGGTCCGTTGCGCTGGCTCCTGGTCTCGCCTGAGTTTCATCACTGGCATCACAGCCATGAACGCGAAGCCTACGACAAGAACTACGCGAGCCTGGTCGCTTGCTGGGATGTCCTGTTTGGAACCGTCTATCTACCGCGCGAAGGCCGGCCACTTCGATATGGCATCGACGAACATGTGCCCGCCGGCTGGATGGAACGACTCGTTCATCCATTCCGGCGGCGCAATCCAGGCGGCAAGAATGGAGTTGTTTCCGCTCCGGCCGAATCGCTGACTCGACACGCACGCGGGTAACCTCCCGCGACGTTCGGCGCGGTCATTGCTCGTCGCTACACGTCGCGAGATAACGAAGTGCCGTGAGACTCGGCATGAACAGGTAGGCGCCGCCGGTCACCGTCACGAATCGCGGCAGCGCGGTGCACGTACGGTCCGGCATCGCGATTCAGTATTGCATCAGCGTGCCTTCCTTGCGGCCCTTGCGGACCACCGCCGCGAACAACATCAGGCTAAGCGGCAACAGGATCGCGGACATCAGCCCAAGGATCAGGAGCGGTTGGACGACCTCTCTCACCGAAAACCCCTTGAGCATCGTCAGCCGCAAGGCATCGAGTGAGTAGGTAATGGGAATGAGCAACGCGGCCTTCTGCAGCCAGGGCGGCAGGACCGTCACCGGAAAGTAGGCGCCGCCAAGCATCGTGCCGAGCCCACCGAGGATCCAGGTGAAGGGATCGCCCTTCTTCAGCCAGAGGATCGCGGCAGCTGACAGCACGCCGAAGGCGACAAAGCTCAGGACCGACACACTGAACACAATCAGGGTCGACAGCACATTCATGTGGCTGAAGTCGCCACCGGCGAAGACGGCGCCGGCGACGAGAACGATCACGAGCTGTGCCGCTCCGGAAATCAATCCGTAGAGTGAAGACATCAGTACGATGGTCAACGAGTCGGTCTGGCTGCTCAGCATCGCCTCCAGACACCCGGTCACCTGTGCCTCGCGGATGGAATCGGAGAACATCTTCAGCGTCAGCTGGAAGAAGCGGGCGAAGGCGAGGCCGATCAGGACGAACGATAGATAGTCGCCGCCGTAGCGGGTCAGCTTTCCACCGCCACCGTCGGGCACCAGCTTGTCGAGAAAGTAGAAGAAGACCAGGATGATCAGCGAATCGACCACGCCCATCAGGAAATTCATCTTGTAGCTGGACTCGATCTGAAAGTCCCGCCGGATGAATGCCGCGGCCTTGCGCAGGATCATGATCATACCGGCTCGGCCGTCACATGGTGGCGGTAGTACTGCGAGAGGGTGATGCCGCGATCGAGGAGATCCTGAATCCGATCGAACGCCACCAGCCGGCCGTGGTTGATGATCAGCACTTTGTCGCACAGCGTGAGCGCCTCTTCCAGCCGGTGCGTCGCGATCAATATGGTCTTGCGCGAGCCACGGTGAAGGCGTTCATTGATCAGCGCGATGAGGTCTTCGCTGGCGATCGGATCCAGCGTTCGGGTCGGCTCGTCGAGAATCAGCACTTCGGGCTCGCCCATCAGTCCGCGGGCGAGCGCGAGGCGCTGCTTCATCCCGGATGAATGGGTGGCGACCGGCTTGTCCGCGTGTTCGTCGAGGCCGACGAACTCATCGAGCTCGCGACAGCGCTCGCGCACGGCGTCGCCGGTCAGGTCGTCGAGGATGGCGAAGAACTCCAGGTTCTGCATCGCGCTCAGGCGCCAGAAGAAGCTGCGCTCCTCGTTCATCACGAACCCGACCGACTTACGTGCGGCGGTGTTGTGGTGCAGCGTGTCGAACCCGTTGACCACAATCTGGCCGTCGGTCGGGAGCAGCAGGCCGCCGATCAACTTGAGCAGGGTGGTCTTGCCGGCGCCGTTGGGCCCGAGCACGGCGATGCGGTCGCCCTGCTGGATCTCCAGCGTGACCGACGCAAGCGCAGTCACGACGCGGCGCGCCCGGAACGGATGTCGCGCCAGCTCCCGGTAGCGCTTAGGGATGGGGAACCGCATCGAGACACCCTTGGCCTGGACGAGATCGGGGGTTGGTTGTGGCTGACTGTTCGACATCAAGAGTGCGTCACGCTGCTTCAGCTCCAATTGCGAAACCCACCTGGCAGGAAGACAGACTCTGCTATCAGGCCGACTCGCGACGGCACTCGTGGTCCACACCGTTGACCGCATTAGCGATCCACTTTTTACGTTGCGAGAGGGCGCGGTCGATGGACAGACGGAGTCGCCGACCCAGGTCTTTCGCATTCTGGGCTCGAACAGTCTCGTGATCTCCAGCCAGACGATGCACTTCCAACCCACCGGAGGCAAATCCGTTCCATCCCAGGAGCCCTACGAACCGGTAGACATCGTCGGTCACGATCAGCTCGATACGTCCATGATATCGCCTCAGTCGATGGCGTTTGAGAAGACGCCGATAGGCGATGCGCTGCTGGTAGGTACGATCGGTCGCCGTAGGCGCGCTGCTGCCGAGCCCGGCCCGGCGCAGCTTGCGCTGCAGCACCTCCGAAATGATCTGGCGCCGCGTTCGCTCGCCAGGAAGAAGCAATTGTCGAAGCAGACCGGTGATGTGTCTCCCTCGTTCCAAAAGTCGGACGACTTCGTCAAGCATGCGGCTAAAATGTCGGGGACGTTCCGTATCGAGGAGCATTAGCAGATCGACCTCATCACCCTGTTCCACGAGCTTCTGGGCGACCTCTACCATCACGACTCCTCCGACGCAGTCGCCAAGCAGATAGTAAGGGCCGCGGGGTTGAAAACCGCGGATTTGCGTCACGTAATCGTCGGTCATTTCCGCAACCGACGCGTACTTCGACGATTGACCATCGAGCCACCGTGGTCGCAATCCGCACAATGGTTGATCCAGTCCAAGATGCGGAATCAGGTTCGACAGGATTCGCGCCGTGTCGTCCGCATCCATGTATCCGGTGAGCAGGAACAGCGGCGGACGGGAGCTGTTGTTCTGCGTCACGACCAGCCCCTGCCAGCTCGGCCCCTGATCGACACCGCCGCCTGCGAGTTGCGTCGTGGCCCCCCGCCCCGCCTCGGCGTCAAGCCACCGGCTGAGGCCTTGGACGGTCGGCTCGTGAAATAAGGCAATCAAGGGGACGTCGAGCGTGAACCGTTCGCGCAATCGGGCCAAGGCTCGCGTGGCCAAAAGGGAATGACCGCCAAGTTCGAAGAAGTTGTCATGCAGTCCGACAGATGGCAGATTCGAGCACCTCGGCGAAGATTCGCGCCACACCCTTCTCGGTTGTCCGTAATCGGCGCTGCGTATCCTTCGGAGCGAGCGCGTCTGGCGGACTGCCGGCGCAGGCAGGGCTTTGCGATCGACTTTGCCGTTGTTCGGTCAGCGGCAGCTGATCGAGCGACACGAACGCGGCCGGCACCATGTAGTCGGGAAGCTGTTTCCGAAGGTGCTCGCGCAATTCGCCGACATCCGGCATCGGTCTCGTTCACGACCAAATACGCAATCAGACGCTGCTGGCCTGGGATCGATCGGATATCGCGAGGACGACGGCCTCGCGAATCTCGGGATGCTGTCCAAGCACGGATTCGATCTCGCCCAATTCGACCGGAACCCGCGGATCTTGACCTGATGATCCAGGCGACCCAAATGGTGCAGCCGTCCATCGGCTCCCCATCGCCCGAGGTCGCCGGTTCGGTACAAACGCGCTCCGGGGCGGCTCGCTGAAGCGATCCGGAACGAAGCGTTGCTTCGGTCAGTTCCGGACGATGGTGATACCCGGCGGCAACTCCATCGCCACCAATCCAAATCTCGCCAGCTACTCCAACGGGAACGACGTCTCCAGACCTGTCGACAACATAGATCTGCGTATTGGCAATCGGCCGGCCGACGGTGATCGGTCCTTCTGTTACGCGGTCGACCGTCGACCAGATGGTCGTTTCGGTTGGACCATATAGGTTCCAAAGCTCATCGACGCGATCGAGCAGCGCGCGGGCCAGATCGGCCGGCAACGTCTCGCCGCCGCACAAAGCACGAAATCCTTTCGTCTGGCTGCCAGTCAGCCTCCAGCAAAGTCGCCAGGTTGCTGGCGTCGCCTTGCAGTACCGTGGCACCACTTGCCACCAGCCGCTGTGGCGAGTGCCGCGCCGTCAATCGCAGTGTTCCTCGAAATCAATTCGATCCGGGCGCCGACAATCAGCGGGAGAAAGATCTCAAGGCCAGCAATGTCAAAAGAGATCGTCGTCATCGGCGGCGAGGATGTCCTCGCCGTGAGACCCGGCTCGCGGCGCATCGACCACAAGAAATTCGCCAGGGACAAATGCGTGACGGCGACACCCTTCGGTCGTCCTGTCGAGCCTGAGGTATAGATGATGTAAGCGAGGTCGCTTCCCTGCACGCCGCACTCAGGATTGTCGCCGTCGCTGACTGGGTCGAGAGCGTCGTATCCGACTAGAGATCGATCGACGCGGACGCCGTCAGTGCAGCTCGATGTCGCGGGCGCTCTCAGCCAGCCGTCACGAGGACGGTTGCCGCGCTGTCGGCATAGCATGAAGCTCAGGCGCTCGCCGGAAACTCCGGATCGAGCGGCACATATGCGCCACCGGCTTTATGTATACCGAGCAACGCCACGACCAGGTCAGGCGAGCGCTCGAGGCCCGACGGCCACGAGCGCGCCCGTGCGGACACCGATATGCCGCAAGCGGTGGGCCAACCGATTCGCCCGCATATTGAGCGCGGAGTAGGTGAGAGAATCGCCTTCAAAGGTGATGGCGCACGCGTGCGGGGCTCGAGCCGCTTGTCGCTCGAACTGCACCGATGGCGGGAGTGGAGTCGATCGGTTGCGATGTGGCATTGAAAGTCGCCCCGCTGAGCAAGGCTGCACGTTCGTCGGCCGCGAGCAGCGGGACGCGTCCGATCTCCTGCGGTGGGATCGACCGCGACGGCCTCGAGAAGGACTTGAAAGTGTCGAGACAGCGCGACGATTCTCTCTTCGTCGAACAGGTCCAGGTTGTACTTGAACTGGATCGTGATCGGCCCGGCCCGATCGACTACCTGCAACGTAAGGTCGAACTGCCCCTCCTGCTGGTCGAGCGGAAAATGCGTCAGCTTCAAGCCGCCGAAGTCTACCGATGGCGTCGACGCCGACGCCACCAGCACCGGTTCGAGCTCGCGCAGCTGGTCGAATCGCTGCATCACGAAGAAGCATCTCGAACAACGGCGAGCGGCTCGGGTCGCGCATCGGCTGCAGCCGCTCGACCAGGAGCGGAAACGGATAGTCCTGCGCCCCGAGCGCATCGGACACCGTTTTCTTCAGCCGGCCGATGAAATCGGCGAACGTAAGCGCCGGGGTCGATGCGTGACCGAAGAGGGATCGTGTTGACAAAGTCGCCGACGACACGCGCGAATTCGGGGCGGTTTCGTCCGAAGATGGGGGTTCCGATCACGATGTCGTCTACGCCGGTGTAGCGGTAGAGAAGCGTTTTGAACGCCGCGAGAAGGACCACGAACAGCGTGGTGCTTTCGATCCTGCGCCATCTGCCGCAGGCCTGCGCTGGTCGTCTCGCAGAGGTCGATGGACAAAGTGCGGCCGCGCGAGGACCGCTCGCGGATGGACGCGGTCGATCGGCGGGCAATTCCAGCTCGGCGCGCGGCGACGCCATCTGCATGTGCCAATAGTCCGCGAGGCGTGTGCCCTCCTCGCCGGCCAGCATCTCGGCCTGCCACCGGGTGAACTGCGAATAGTCGACCGGCGAGCGCTGCGTGGACACGACCGGACCGTCGGTCGCTTCAGCGTAGAGCGCGCGCAACTCCTCGAGGAGTTGCATCAGCGACCAGCCGTCCGCGGCGATATGGTGAATGGTCAGCAGCAAGACGTGATTCTGCGAGCCGGCTGTATAGAGAGCCGTGCGAAATACAGGGCCGTGCTCCAGATCGAATGGCGCGCCATAGTCGGCGGCCACGCGATCGTGAAGGCGCTGCTCATCCTCGCCTGCGACATCGTGCAGCGTCAGCACGGCCGTCGATGTGCCGGCGATGCTCTGGACCGGAGTTCCATCGACGATCGGAAACGACGTACGGAGCGACGCATGCCGATCGGACAGCGCCTGCACCGCCTGACGCATCGCCGTGACGTCGACCGACGAAACGATGCGCGCGGCAAAGCCGACGTTGTAGGCGGCGCTTTCCGGCACTTCCTGATGCACGAACCAGAGCGAGCGCTGGCTGAACGACAGCGGGCAGGTCGCCGTCGAGCGCGCGGCCTCGGCACGCAAGATGCGCAAGGACGTCCCCGCGTCGCGCGATCAGCTCAGTGCGTTGCTCCGCCGTGAGGGCGCCTTTCGGCGAGCGGAACCGTAGTCGATTGCCTTCGAACCACAACTCGACGCCCTGCGCCGTCACCGCCCGTATCAGTTCCGGCACGCTCAAAGCGAACCCTCCTCCAACGCCTCAGCAGACGCAACCAGATCCTCGCCCACTGCGGTCATGTCGATGGTTCGAAGCAGCATTACCGACAATTGATCGACGCTCGAACCTTGCAGGAATTCGATCATCGGCAGAACCGCATACAGATCCGTCTCGATCCTGTTCTTGAGCTGGACGGCCATCAGCGAGTCGAATCCGAGCGACGAGAGAGGCATTCCGGGATCGAGACGATCGGCGGCGAGCCCCAGCACGTGCGCGGTCTCTGCCCGCAAGTAGCTCTGGATCATTTCCGGCCGCGCGTCGACGCCGGCATCGCGCAACCCGGCGAGCGACAGCCGAGCGCCACGATCGGAACGCCCCGCCTCGGGCACCTCCTCCAGCAGCTCGGCGAAGAAGGGATCGGCGACGAAGGCCGGATACGATACCGCAAACTGCCGCCAGTCGACCGGCATCACGGCCGCCTGTGTATCTCCGTTGTGCAGCAGTTCGCCGAGCGCCGACAAGCCGGTCGACGTCGGAATCGTGCCGATGCCGCTGAGCATGTCGGCGCCGCGGCCCGATTCGACGGCCATACCGACTTCGCCCCAGGTGCCCCAGTTCACGCTGAGCGCATGGAGCCCCGCTGCCCGCCGATGCCACGCCAGAGCGTCGAGAAAGGCATTCGCGGCGGCGTATCCGCCGAGCAGCGGCGAATTGAGGAGCGCCGAGGTCGACGAGCACAGGGCAAAGAAGTCGATGTGGCCCAGCGCCCGGTGCAGATGCCAGGCGCCGTCCACCTTCCCCGCGAGGGACGCCCGCAGCGCCGTCACATCCTGAGTCTCGAGCGTCTGAAACTGCAGAACGCCGGCAGCGTGGATCACACCTCGCACGGCGGGGTGCCCGGCCCAGATCCACTCGTCGAGACAAGCTCGCAGTTCGTCTTCATTCGCCACGTCGACACTGCGTGTTTCAACATGCACACCGAGCGCCGCGATCGACAGCAGTGCTGCCGTTCGCCGCCCCATCGCGCTCTTGGGATCGAAGTCCGGCCACTCATCACGCGGGGGCAATATCGTGCGACCAATCAGCAGCAGGTGCCGGGCGCCCTTCTCGGCCAGCCACCTGGCCATCGCCAGGCCGACGCCGCCGATACCGCCGGTGATCATGTAGGTGGCGTCGGCTCGCACCGGTGTCGACGCGTTGTCGCTCGCGGATGCTGGACGGCGCTCGAGACGGGGAACGTACCGCCCGCCGGCTCTAAGCGCCACTTTGTCTTCGGTCGCACCGGCTTCGACCTCTCGAACGAGCCGAGGCGCATCACGCTCGTTGACGAGATCGGCGGGCAGATCCACCAGGCCGCCCCAGAGTTCCGAATGCTCGACGGACAGGGACTTGCCAAGGCCCCAGAGGGTCGCGTTCCAGGGCGCGAGACATCGGTCGTCCTGTAACACGGGCTGCGCGCCTGATGTCACCAGCCAGATGCGTGGGCGCGTCGCAGCGGCCGCCGCACGAATCGCCTGCAGCAGGTGCACGACGGACTCAGGGCCGAGAGAGAGTCTCGCCGACAACGGATCGGCTTCAGCGCCGACGGAGTCCGAGTCGAGACTCCAGAGGTGCAGAATCGCCGACGGCTTGTCGATTGACGACAGCAGTCGCCTGTAGTCTTCGGCTTGCGTCGCCCGGATCGTGACATCCCCGGACTGCGACGTCCAGTCCGATCCGCGCCAGACAAGAACGGTTGGGAGGCCGGCCGCGCGGCGGTTCGTTGCGATGTGCTCGGCCAGACCGGACTGGTCTGCGAAGATCAGCCAGAGTCCGTCCTTCGGCCGGCGTGAGCCAACACCCTCGAGCGCTTGGGCGCGCCAGCGGACCCGGTAGTACCAGTCATCGTGAACGCCGAGAAGATCGTTCTCAGCGCGCTCGTCCAGATACCACAATCGCGCGCCGACCGTTTCGCTGATCAATGCTCCCGACTCGTCGTAGACCTCGACATCGCCGATGACGGTGTTGCGAGGCCCGTCCAGTTGGGGACGCAATGTCGCATGCGTCCACAGCGTGCTGCCGACAGGCGATCGATAAAAGCGCACCTCGCCGACGCCGCCGCCGACAAACGCGCCTCCAGTGGCGCAGTCACTCCTGACGATTGGCACGGTCGCGACCAGTGCGTGGCCGCACGCATCGGACACGGCCGGGTGGAATCGATATGCGCTGACATCGTCAAGAGTGGGCAGGACGCGAACGCGCCCGACAGCCTCGCCCTCGCCGGACCAGACGTGGTCCATGCCCTGAAAGCGCGGGCCCCACTGGTTCCCTTTCTGCGCCAGCGCCGCGTAGAACGCAGACCCGTCGAACTCCGAATCGCAGCGTGCCCGCGCGGCGGCGATGCCTGCGTGGCCATCGTCTGCGACGGATGGCGTCGCGATCGCCGTCAGGCGCGCCGTGGCGTGAGCGGTCCATTGCGGACCGACGTTGGCGGCACCGGATGGCTGGGCCGCCGGGCGGCTGTGCACGGCGAGACGCGAGCCATCTGGGCTTTCGGTCAGCGTGGTCTGGACGACGCGAGACCGGTTTTCGTGAAGGATCATCGGCTTCAGAGACTTCGATGTCCGAAACCGAGAGCGCGCACTCACCAAGTACTTCACGGCCGGCCTGCAGCGCCATCTCGATGTAAGCAGTCGCGGGAAGAATGGCTGCACCCTGAACACGGTGATCCGTGACCCAGGAATGGGTCTCCAGACTTACCTCGCGCTCCCACACGTGGGCGCCAGGCATGCTGGCCAGCGCCAGATGTGCGCCGAGCAACGGGTGGCCCGATGCGATCGGCGATTTACGATCCCGCGCCGCCTTGGCGACCCAATGCCGTTCACGCTGAAACGGATAGGTGGGCAATGCCACGCGACGGCCACGGGCCGTGATGACCGCGTCCCACTTCACCGCGGCCCCGCGCGCGTAGAGCGTTCCGAGACTGGCCAGCATCTGTTGTCGATCGTCCCGGCCGCGACGAAGGGATGCGAGCGTGCTCCAGTCCGCCTCCGGCGCGGCTCGTCCCGCCAACCCCAGGAGCGTCGGATGCGGTCCGACTTCAAGCAGGACGTTGACCCCAGCTGTGCGCAACGCGTCGACACAGGCCGAGAACCGCACCGTCTCGCGCGCGTGCCGACGCCAGTACGCGGCGTCCGGACGACTGCCAGGCGCAAACACCCGTCCGGTCACGTTCGACACGAGCGGCATGCGGGGCACCACGCATGCGACCTCCGCCGCTCGGCGCTCAAACACGTCGAGCATCGAATCCAGCCGTGCGGAATGGAAGGCATGCGACACCTCGAGGGCGCGGCCCTTGATACCCTCGGCTTCGCACCGCTCGAGCAGGAGGCGCACCGCATCCGCATCGCCGGAGACGACGATCTCTTCTGGACCGTTCACCGCTGCAATCGCCAGACGATCGCCGAGCGCGGCGACGCGGTCGCTGACCGCCGACTCGCTGGCGAAGATAGCCGCCATCCCGCCGCCCGACGGCAGCGACTGCATCAGGCGGCCTCGCTCGGCGATGAGGGCCAGCCCGTCTTCCAGGCTGAACACACCGGCCACGCAGGCGGCGACGTACTCGCCAACGCTATGACCGACGACGACCGACGGCGTGATGCCCCAGGAACGCCACAACTCCGCCAGTGCGTACTCGACGGCGAACAACGCCGGCTGTGTGTATGCCGTCTCAGCGAGCACCGAGTCGACGCCTGCCGCCGGGAACAGCACCTCGAGCAACGGCCGGTCCAGGTGCGGGCGCAGAATCTCGGCGCACGAGTCGAGGGCCGCACGGAACGCCGGTTCGCTCTCGTAGAGAGCCCGTCCCATGCCGGGATACTGCGCGCCCTGGCCGGTGAACAGAAACGCGACCTTCGGCCGCTCGCCGATCTTCAGCGCTCCCTCGACGACGCCTTCGGGCGACTCGCCATCAGCGATGCGAGACAGTGTCGCTTTGACCGCGGGAACCGAATCGGCGACGAACGCCAGGCGACGCTCGTAGTGGGTGCGCCCTGTCGCCAGCGTCGCGACGAGATTCCCCAACGATGTCTCCGGCTGCTCAGCCAGATGGGTCGCGTGGCGGCGGGCCAATGCGCGAAGGGCCGCTTCGCTCCGTGCCGAGAGCACGACAACGGACGGCTCGTCGGGTACTGGTTGCGCCCCGGCCGAGACAGGCGCTTCCTCGAGAATCACGTGCGCATTGGTGCCGCTGAATCCGAACGAGCTCACCCCCGCACGCCGCGGACGGCCACCGCGCGGCCAGGGGCTCAGACTCGTCGGCACGCTCAGCGGCAGTTCCCGCCATGGGATGCCGGGATTTGGCGTCGAAAAATGCAGGTGCGGTGGAATGGCTTCGTGACGCAGGGCCATCACTACCTTCAACAACCCGGCGAGACCCGAGGCCGCCTCGGTGTGACCGAGATTCGTCTTGACCGATCCGATCTTGAGCGGGCGATCCGGCTCCCGCCCGGTCCGCATGACGGTGCCCAAGGCTTCGATCTCGATCGGGTCGCCGAGCGGCGTCCCGGTGCCATGCGCTTCGACGTAGTCGACGTCGGCGGGATTCAGCATGGCATCCGCCAGCGCCCGGCGCAAAACGGCCTGCTGCGCTGGTCCGTTGGGCACGGTCAGACCGCTGCTTCGGCCATCGGAATTGACTGCCGATCCGCGGATGACCGCGAGGATCGGATCGCCGGCCGCCTGGGCGTCGGCGAGCCGTTTCAGGGCGATCATCGCGCAGCCTTCGGCGCGAACGAAGCCATCGGCCGCCGCGTCGAAGGTCTTGCAGGCTCCGTCCGGAGCCATCATTCCCCACTTCGAGAACAGGACCATGGCGTCGGGAGAGAGGATCACGTTGACGCCTCCGGCGAGCGCGAGATCGCTTTCGCCGGAACGCAAACTCTGACACGCCAGATGAACCGCCACCAGAGAGGACGAGCAGGCGGTGTCAACCGACAGACACGGCCCCTGAAATCCGTAGGTGAACGACACCCGTCCGGCCGCGGCGTTGAGCGCGCTGCCTGTCGCCGAATAGACATCCGAGTGCTCGGGACCGCCGACTCTCAAGAGCTGACCGTAGTCGCTCGTGGTGATGCCGACGAAGACACCCGTGGCGCTGCCTGACAACCGGTCGGTCGCCAGCCCTGCGCTTTCGAGCGCTTCGGTCGCAGTCTCGAGGAGGAGCCGCTGCTGCGGATCCATCGTCGCCGCCTCGCGCGGGGAGATGCCGAAGAACTGGGCATCGAAGCGGTCGACCTGCGAGAGGAAGCCGCCCCGCCGCGTGATCATTTTGCCCGGCGCCTGCGGATCCGGATCGTAGAACGCGGTGGCGTCCCAGCGATCGGCCGGCACGTCGCTCACGGCGTCCACGCCATCGCGGACAACGCGCCACAGGCCCTCGGCGTTCTCGATCCCGCCGGGGTAGCGGCATCCGGCGCCGATGATGGCGATCGGCTCGTGTCGCGCGCGCTCGCTGGCGTCGAGGCGAGTCTGGAGCCGCTCGATGGCCAACAGCGATTCCTGCAGAAGATTCCGGCGCTCGCTCATGGGTTCGCCACCGCTGCCCGTACCGCGTTGGCGCGCGTCCAGGTCCAAAGCGCCGCGCCACCGACTAGACAGGCGCCGCCCCATGCGCGGAACCCCGGGATCCGATTCGCCAGCACCGCACTCGCGCCAATCGTGAGGGCGACCTGAAGCGCGACGACAGGGGCCGATGACGAAACCGCCGACGCCGAGGCCATCCGATCGAGCGCATATAGTGCGCCGAGCCCAAGCAATCCGATGCCGGCGAGGACGACGAAATCGTGTCGTGTGGGGGTTACCCACGATCTCGCGACAACCGGCGTGAGCACAGTGAACACCCCGAGCGCCGTGTAGAACAGATTGACGAGGACGGACTCGCCACGCAACATGCGCGTCATCACTACATACAGACTAAAGCTCGCCGCCGACAACAGCGGCAGGAACAGGGCCCCCGGCGATCGCGGCAGGCTAGGACCGAGCAACAGACCCGCGCCAGCGACGGCAATCCCGGACGCGATCCATACGCGGACCGGCGGCCGCTCACCAAGCCAGAGCGTGGCAAAGACCGGTATCAGGAGAGGCGTGATCCAGAAAACGGTCCACAGGGTATCGCCGTCGACACCTCGGGTAATTCCCATGATCACGGCGGCCGGCATCGCGAACATGAGCAGAGAACGGGCGACCTGAAACGCGAGCCGACGCGTCCGCCACAGCGTCCCCGGATCTCGCCATCCCCAGACGGCGAGCATGAACAGCAGGTGGACACCGTAGCGGGTCCACACCACTTGATACATTGAGTAGGAATTTCTCAGGAAGCGGGCCAGCAGTTCCACCAACACCCACATCACTGCGAACGCCGCCATCCAGCACATGCTGCGCTGCTCACGACTCATCGCATCTGCTCCAGACGTGCTAGCAGCCGTGCCTCGAGCTCGTCGTCCGAAAGGGCATCGAGGTCCTGTCCGGGCGGGCTTGCCGTCGGCGCTTCAATCGGCACCGGCGCCGTCGGCGCCGTGGCGCTCGTCGAGGCGCGTAACTGGCCGTCGATGAAGAGCGTGAGGGCCGATACCGTCGGATAGTTGAACGTCAGCGTAGAGGGCAGGGTCTGGCCCACGCCGCGCTCGAGCCGCCGCCGCAGCTCGACCGACATGAGCGAGTCCATGCCCAGTTCGAACAGACCGGTCTCGAGGGGAACAGCCTCTCCGTCGGCCAGGCCGAGGACAACCGCGACTTCGGTCGACACGAGCGACAGAATCAGATCGTGCTGCGAACCCTGCGGGGCGTTTTTCAGGCGTTCGACCAGCGAAGACATTCCAGCAACTGTCGAAGTTGCGCGTAGTGGTGCCAGGCCCAGCCGCGCGAGGAACGGCCGCGCCCGCCGCGCTTCGTGCAGAGGTTTGAGCGCGCTCCAATCGATGCTGGCGATGACCACTTGCGCGTCGGTGCCGCGCAGCGCCGTCGCGAGAGCAGCAAGCGCTGCAGCCGCCGGCATCGGCTTCAGCCCACCTTCGCGGAAACTGCGCTGGCTATCGGCAGAGGCTAGCCGCATCGCTTCCCAGGTGCCCCAGTTCACCGAGAGCACGCGGCGCCCCGACCTGTTGGCGGCCGACGCGCTCGCATCGAGAAATGCGTTCGCCGCGGCATAGTGCGCAAAGCCGGCCGCGCCAGTCAGCGCCGTCGTCGATGAGAACAACACCTGGAAATCCAGATCACGTCCACGGGTCACGCGCTCCAGCACCAGCGTTCCGTCGACCTTCGGCCGCAACATGCGCGACACCTGCGCCGCCTGCAGATCCAGGATCGGCGCGGCGGTCAGGTCTGCAGCCGCGTGCACGATCCCCCGAAGCGGCGGCGCGTCGGCGTCGAGTCGCTCCAACAGCCGACGCATCGACAGCTCGTCGGCGACGTCTCCCGCCAGCGGCCACACCCGTGCGCCGAGCGCTTCGATCTCGCGTACGCCGGCAGACGCCGCATCCGGCGTGCGTCCGAGTAGAGCGATGTGCGTGGCGCCGTGTTCAGCCAGCCACCTGGCGACGAGCAGCCCCAATCCGCCGAACCCACCGGTGACGAGGTAGGTCGCGTCGGCGCGCAACTGGAGCGTGGCCGATTCCGGCGGCGTGGACGGCGCGAGCCGCGCCGCAAACCGACGCCCTGATCGCCAGGCCGTCTGGTCCTCGCCGTCGTCTCCATCGATGGCGGCGACCAGCGTTTCGGCAACACCGTCATCCGACGCATCGGGCGCCGTGTCCACGAGACCGCCCCAATACGACGGATGCTCGAGCGCAAACACGCGGCCCAGGCCCCACAGCGGAGCCTGCCAACGGGATCCGGCGGAGACCGATTCCTGCACGCGCAGGGCACCGTTGGTCGCAAGCCAGACGCGTGACCCTGATTCTGAGCGGGCACACGCGGCAAGGAGCCGCAACGGGATCTCGCACGCGAGCGTCTTGCAGCTGTCGGCCGCTGCCGGGTCATCGCCGCCACACCCGGCGAGGGGCAAGGCTCCCAGATAGACGATGCGATCGGCCGTCAGACTGTGCGCATCGACGACATCGGCTGGCAGACAGGTCACTTCGTCGCCGCGGTTGCGGAGGCGCTCGGCCATCGCGGCGGCGACGCCGTCATCCGTGCCAAGCAACGTCCAGCGCAGCGTCCGCGCCGGCGCTCGGGCGACGATCAAGGCTTGCTGGCTCTCGGCCCGCGAGACAGCTCGGTCCGATGGAATCGAGGACGCGTCGGTGAATCCGATCAGCGTCAAGAGGTCAACCCATCGTGCGCGGTTGACGAGGGGGTAATCCTTCCGCCAGGTCGTGTCGGTGAATCGCCACCAGCCTTCGGTCAGACCGAACGTGAGATCGACCCATCGTTCCGGCGCCGCGCCCTCGAGGAGGAACAGCATTCCCTGCGACGCCATGAGGCTGCGGACGTGCCCGAGCGTCCGGCGGAGGTCGGCGGTCGCGTGCAGGACATTGGCTGCGATCACGATGTCGTAGCTGCCAGCCTCGAAACCCTGCGACAGCGGGTCGCGCTCGATATCGAGCAGCGCGCGTCGCACGAAGGGATACGCGGCAAACTGCTCGGCCGCCCGCTCGAGAAAGAGCGGAGACAAGTCAGTGAACGTGTATTCGACGCGACGGTGCTCCAGCGCCGGCAACAGATAGGTTGTGCTGCCGCCGGTACCTGCACCAATTTCAAGGACGCGCAACCTGGCGCCGGCCGGCAGATTCGAGATCGCGGTTTGTACGGCCTCGGCAAGCGCCGTGTTGTAGGTCTTCGCGTACGGCGACTCGACGTAGAGCTTCCGTGCTTCGACGAGAGAACCACCGGGGAACAGAAGGTGCAGCGGATCCTGCTCGCCGATAAGGACGCGCGCCAGCGCGCCGCCACAACGCCGCAACGTGCTCAACTCTCCGTCCACGTCGCCAAAGACTTTCGACGCCGCATCGTCGGCTTCGAAGGGATCGATGTCCGGCAGGGTTCGGATGACCTTGAAAACTTCGCCCTCCCGCTCTACGACTCGGTCCTCGACCAGCATCTGAACCAGACGCGCAAAGAGCCGATTGTGCCGGTGCGCGATATGGAGCGATCGCGCCTCCGTTTCGAGGTCGAAGATACGGCCCGGAATCGAGTCGAACCCCAGCGTTCTCAGCGCACGGCTCACGTGCCCGGCGCTGATCCGGTCGAGCGCGGGCAACAGCCGGTCGTAGACAGACAGGCCGTGCACGTCCGCTAGCGATGCGAAACGATCGCGCGACGCCGCGGCGATGCGGGCGGGATCCTCGAGGGCTCCCGCGGCCGGAACACTCGTCGGGACGGCCTCCCAATCGATGCGATAGAACAGCCCGGCGGCCGCATCGTCGCCGGCCGCCCGACTCAACGCTTCGCGGCCGGACCGACGGAGGCATATACCGGTGATCTTGCCGCGATAGGCGCCTTCGACGTCGCGGAGCACGACATCGGCCAGCCACTGGCTGGGACGGAAATTCTCGGTATCGTGCAGGCGAACTTCGCAGAACAGTTGCGGCGGCAGCGGAAACCGCACGTCCACGCGAGCCGCGCTCGTGAAGAGATAGACATCTGAGTCGTCGGTCGCCGGCAAGGCAAGGCCGACCGCCTGCAACGCGCCGTCGAGAAGCACGGGATGAGCCCAGCCGACCACATCGCTGGCCCGCTCGACCGGCAGCGTGATCCGTGCGACGACGCAGCCGTCGCCGCGGTGCACCTGACGCAGACTCTGAAACGACGCGCCGAGCTCGATGCCCAACTGCGCAAGCCTCGCGTAGAACGGCGTGCACGACTCACCCGCCGAACCGACAAGCGCCGGGTGATCGTAGGCGGCAGTGGGCGCGGCGTCGGCCTCCACCAGGCGTCCGCTTGCGTGCAGCCGCCATGCGCCCGCGGCGTCAGCGCCGCGGCTGTGCACGGTGAAGGATGTCGCGTGAGCGGCCTCAGGTCCTCCGTACAACTCCACCTGCACGGTACAACCAGCGTCGGGCAACACAAGCGGCTCGTGGATCGTAAAGTCCTCAATCGCCCGGGACACGACCGCGGGATCCTCGCTGGCGCACGACTGGACCATCTCCATGTACACCGGGCCGGCAACGAGCGCGGCCCCATGCACGCGGTGCTCGCCGAGATACGCCGGTGAGTCTGGTGCGAGCGTCAGCTCGAAGATCCGCGCCGCAGTCGGCAGGCGCGATCCGACCAACGGATTGCTGCGCCCCGACGTCCGTTTGACACGGCGCAGGCCTGCCTGCGGCGGCGTGACCCAGAACGATCGCCGTTCGAAGGGATAGGTGGGCGCCGCAACGAGCCTGGCACCGTAGGGCGCGTCGACGCCGTCAAATTTTACGGAAGCGCCCCGGACGTACAGCTTGGCGAGGCTCGTCATGAGTTCGTGCCAATCGTCCTTGGTTCGCCGCAGGGAGGTCAGCAGTAGCGAGCTCTCCTCTGGCAAGGACCGTTGCGCCAACGCCAGCAGCGTGGGGTGTGGGCCGACTTCCAGAAATGTCGTGTAACCCTCCCGATGCAGTTGCAACAGGCCGTCGGCGAAGCGAACGGGTTCCCGCAGGTGACGTCGCCAATACGTCGCGTCAGGCGCAACGGTTGCCAACCTGGTCGAGCCGGTCAGGTTCCAGGCCACAGGAATCTGAGGCGGCCGCATGACCACTTGGGCTGCGCACGCCTCCATGGCGTCGAGCGCCGGCTCCACGAGCGGCGAGTGCGCGGCGAGCGATACGAACAGGCGGTGGCCCTTGACGTCGCGCTGGGCAAACTCGGCGAGCAGTGCATCAACTGATTCTGCGGCGCCGGACACGACCACGCTGTCGGCGGCATTGATCGCGGCAATGGACAGCGAAGCAGACATCGGCGCCACCGCCGCGGCGACCTCGGCGACCGGCGCGAAGATCGCGGCCATCGTGCCGCCCGGCGGCAAAGCCTGCATCAATCGTCCGCGCTCGGCGATCAGGCGCAGACCTTCGTCGAGGTTGAAGACGCCGGCCACGCAGGCCGCGACGTACTCGCCCACCGAATGGCCGATGACAGCGGCCGGTTCGATCCCCCACGAACGCCATACCTGCGTCAGCCCGTACTCGAGGGCAAAGAGCGCCGGCTGCGTCCAGGCCGTGTCATGAATCGGTGCGTCGTCGCCAGGTGCCGCCCACAACACGGAGGTGAGCGTTCGACCGCGGGCATCAGGACCGAGCAGCGCGTCGCAGTGGTCGATGACGTCGTGAAACACGGGCGACGCGTCATATAACTCCCGGGCCATGCCCGGGTACTGAGCGCCCTGTCCGGTGAACAGAAACACGACTTCTGGCGAGCGGCCCGGAGCCGCCGTGCCGCGATGCAGGTCGGAGTGGACTCGATCCTCGGCGTGCGCGCGCAGCGCTTCGCGGGCGCTGGTCTCATCGCGCGCCACCACCGCCACGCGTTCGTTCAACAAGGCACGGCCCACTCCGGCGGTGTGGGCCACGTCCAGGAGGGACGCCTCCTCCTCTTCCAGCACATGCGCGTATAGTGCCGCCAGCTGGCGAAGCGCATCACCGGTCCGCGCGGACAGCGGCAGACAATGCCAGGGGCGACGCGCGGTGCCGTCCACATTGTCGGGCAGCGGGGCCTCTTCGACGACCACGTGCGCGTTGGTGCCGCTGAAGCCGAACGAGCTGACCCCCGCGATTCGACGTCTTGGCCCACGCTTCCATTCGCGCCCCTTCGCCGTCACCTCCACCGGATAGCTCGACCACTCGATGTGCGGGCTCGGTTCCTGGAAATGCAGGTGGGCCGGGATGCGCTCGTGCTGGAGCGACAGAATCACCTTGATCACGCCCGCGACGCCGGCGGCCGATTCAAGATGGCCGATATTCGTCTTCACGGATCCGATCCACAGCGGGGCGTCGGCGCTGCGGCCGGGACCGAGCGCGCCGGCAAGGGCTCGAACCTCGATCGGGTCGCCGAGCGACGTTCCGGTCCCGTGCGCCTCGACATAGTCGACGTCCGAAGGCGTCACTCCGGCGTCGGCGAGCGCGGCGCAGATGACCGCCTCCTGCGCCGGGCCGTTCGGGACGGTCAAGCCTCCGCTTCGACCGTCCTGGTTCACGGCAGTGCCACGTATCACCGCGAGCACCCGATCGCCGGCCGTGAGGGCGTCGTCGAGGCGTTTGAGCACGAGCACGCCGCATCCTTCGCCGCGTGAGAAGCCGTCGGCTCGCGCGTCGAACGTCTTGCAGCGTCCGTCCGGCGCCAGCATGTGAGCCTTGCTCAAAGCGATCGTCGTCTCGGGCGAGCACATGACGTTGACCCCGCCACACAACGCCAGCGACGACTCACCGCGCCGCAGGCTTTGACACGCGGTATGGAGCGCGACCAGCGACGACGAGCAGGCCGTGTCAATCGACAACGCCGGACCCTGCAGTCCCAGAAAATACGCAACGCGTCCGGCGGCGACGCTATGAGCGCTTCCCGAGGCGAGGTAGGCGTCAATCGCATCCTCTCCACCGTGGACCAGCCGTTGAAAGTAATCGCTGTTGCAGATGCCGACGAAGACGCCGGTCTGTGAGCCCGTCAACCGATCGGGCGGCAGGCCCGCGTTCTCCAGGGCTTCCCACGCGACTTCGAGCAACAGCCGTTGCTGTGGATCCATCGTGAGCGCCTCGCGGGGTGTGATCCCGAAGAACGCGGCGTCGAAGCCGTCCACGCGATCGAGAAACCCGCCGCTGCGCACCGAAATCCGCCCTGGTGCGTCGGGGTCGGGATCGAAATACGCGTCGGCATCCCACCGGTCGCGTGGAACCGTCCGGATCGCGTCGCGTCCCTCGCTCAGCAGCGTCCAGAAGCGTGCCGGATCGTCAGCGCCCGGAACGCGGCAACCGATGCCAACCACCGCGATCGGTCCGTGGGCGCGCTGATTTGCCGCCTCGACCTGATCGTGCAGTTCGGCGGCCAGCAGCGCGAGCCGCTTTGGCGACAGCCTGCTGATGCGGTCGAGAAAGTCAGCGCTCATGTCACGCCCGTCCTTTCGCACGAGCCGCCAGCAGCCGATCGACTTCCTCATCCGGCAGGTCTTCAATCGAGTCGACCAAATTGGTCGGCGCAACCGTTGTGATGGCTGCGCTCGTCGCCACCTCCAGTTTCAGAACGCCGGTCATGACGTAATCCGTCAGCGCGTTCACAGTCGGATAGTCGAACAGCAAGGTCGCTGGCAAAGGCCGGTTGAGCGACGTCGCGAGAGCATTCCGCAGTTCGATCGCCAACAGCGAGTCGAGCCCGAGCTCCCCGAGCGGCGTCCTTGGATCGATGGAACGTGATGGATCCAGTCCAAGCGCGCGCAGCGCCCGTTCGACGATGAACGCTTCGACGACGGTCCGGCGCCGGCCCTCCGTCACCTGCAGGACCTGCTCGCGCAGGTCCTGCTGACGTGGCGCGCGGACATGGGAGGTTTCGGCTCGTGCCATGGCCACACGCGCGGTGTCGCTCAGGAACGGCGACAATGCCAGTGGTCCGGCATGGGCGAGATAGCGATCCCAGTCGATTGATAACACTGCGACCTGACTCTCCCCGCCGCGAAGCAGCCGGTCGAGCGCCGCCAGTCCCTGCGCCGGGCTCAGCGGCGTCAACCCCTCTGCCTCCAGCCGATCGGTAATGCCGCGATCGGCGGCAGCGCCAACATCCTTCCACGGACCCCAGTTGATACTCAGGCCGGGGACTCCGCGGTTCCTCCGCTCGTGCGCCAGCGCGTCGAGGACGGCGTTGGCCGCGGCATGGTTCGATTGACCAGGCGATCCGAGCACGGCCGCAACGGACGAGAACAACACGAAAAAGTCGAGCGGATCGACGCGGGTCAGTCGATCGAGCAGGTAGGCGCCGTGGGTCTTCGGCGCGAACACCGTCGCGAACCTCTTGGCGTTCTGCTGGATCAGTCCGGCGTCGTCGAGCACGCCGGCGCTGTGCACAACGCCTCGCAACGGCGGACCATCGCGTCGCACTCGCGCGATCAACTCGGCCAGCCCGGCTTCGTCGCCGACGTCGAGCGCTTCGATCGTCAGCCTCGTCCCCAGGGCGCGCAACTCGCGCAGCACAGGTTCAGCTTCATCCGTCATGCCGCGACGCCCGACGAGAACGAGATGGCCGGCGCCCCGTGCTGCCAACCACCGTGCCACGGCGAGCCCCAGGCCAGAGAGTCCACCCGTGACCAAGTAGGTGCCCTCTCGACGAACGGTCACGTCGGTCGTCGCAGTGTGGCGGACGACAATCCTCCCGGCATGGCGAGCGGTGGCCATGAAGCGGAAGGCTCGATCCGCCTCATCGATGGTGAACACATGGCGCGGCAGCGGCGTCAGCGCGCCCGTCGCCAGGTCAGCCACCAACCGCTCGAGCATGCCGCCAATCAGCTGAGGGTCTCGTGTCGCGTTTTCGCCCCAGTCGACGACGTGGTAGTGGTGATTTCGTTCAAGCGCGTTCACCCACTTTTGATCTTTGATGCCCCGCTTGCCGATTTCCACGAACCGGCCGTCGGCGGCCAGCGCGCGAAAGCTGGCGTCAATCTGGTCGCCGGAAAGCGAATTGAGGACGACATCGACGCCGCGCCCGCCGGTTTCGGCGATGATCGTCTCGGCAAACGACGTCGTGCGCGAATCCATTACGTGGACGACGCCCAAGGATCGCAACAGCTCGCGCTTCCAGGGCGAGCCGGCGGTTGCGTACACTTCCGCCCCCGCACGCCTCGCCAACTGCACGGCGGCCATGCCGACGCCTCCGGCGCCGGCATGGATCAGCACGCGTTCGCCGGCGCGCAGACGCGCCACGTGTTGGAGACAAAACTCCGCAGTGATAAAGGCGATCGGAAACGAAGCTGCTTCCTCCAGACTCATGCCAACGGGCCGGGGCCGCACGAAGGCTGCCTTGGCGACAACGTGCGAGGCAAAGCTTCCGGCGGCGATGGCCAGCACGTCGTCACCCGGACGCAAGTGCGTCACGCCCTGACCGACTGCCAGCACGCGGCCGGCGCATTCGCCACCCAGCGGGCCGGGATCTCCTGGATACATTCCCAGCGCGTTGAGGACGTCCTTGAAGTTGAGGCCGGTGGCCTCGACGGCGATCTCGACCTCGCCGGGGCCCGGTGCGCATCGGCTCATCGGCTGTCTGGCGAATCGTTCGATCGATCCGGCGGTTTCAGGACTCAGGCGAAATGCGACCGACGACGCCGTGCCTGATTCACCGGCGGCGCTCGATCGGGTCCTGGCCAGACGCGCCACGTGCCGCGACCGCCCGCGGAGCGCGACCTGTGTCTCCAGACCCGGTTCGTTCAACTCGGCGGCCAGCGCGTCGATGTCAGCGGCTGCTGCACCGGCCCCCAGATCGACACACACACTGCGCAGTTCCGGATGTTCGATCGCGAGCGACTTGCTCAAGCCCCAGACCGCAGCCTGCACCGGCGACAGCGCCCGGTCGTGCGTGTCGATCTGCTGCGCCCCGCTCGTGACCATCCACAGCCGCGGCGCCGGGTTCTCGGCGACGAGCGCCTGGGCCAGCAGCATCGCGCTGATAGCGCCGTGCGTCTCGGCCACTGCTATGTCGCCCACCGACGCGGCATCCCAGTCGTTCGCGTCGATCGACCAGGCGTGAATGACGCCGAACGGGACGCGTCCCGCCGCTCGGGCGTCGGCGAGCAGTCGGCGATAGTCGCCGGCCGATTGCGGATCGATCGCGGCCGTCGCGGCCGCGCCATCGGATCGGCGAGCGTGGACCACCGTACAGTGATCGCCGGCGCTGCGCAGGCGATCGGCGAGCGCAGAGCCGACCCCGCCGCGGTCGGCGAGAATCAACCAGTTCCGCGCAACCCGCGACAGCGGTGCCGCCACCCGAGCGCGAGCCACCAGCACCGACTGCAGCGCGACACAACCCCCGTGGCTGGTGTCTTCGGGCAACGCGACCGGCTCTTCGAACCCGCATTCGGCGAGCACGTCAAGCCAGCGCTCGCGTGACAGCGTGGCATAGTCGGACCGGAGATCCGTGTCGGCAAATGCCCACCAGCCGTCGGTCAGGCCGACCGTCAAATCGAACCATCGCTGCGGCGCGGTGACTTCGAGCATGACGAGCAGGCCGCCGGGCTTCAGCAGGTGACAAAGCCGCTCGAGCGTGCCACGGACGTCGCGCGTGGCGTGCACGACGTTCGACGCCATGACGACGTCGAACGATTGCGGCTGAAACCCTTGAGTCTCAGGCTCACGCTCCAGGTCGAACACTTCGAAGCGCATGAACGGAAACGCACCAAACCTCCCGCGCGCGCGAGCCACAAACGTCGGCCCGATGTCGGTGAAGGTGTACTCGACCGCGTCAGCCGGCAGGCGCGGTACGACACGCGTCGTCGTACCGCCGGTACCGGCGCCGACCTCGAGGATGCGCAGCCTCTGCCCGCTCGTGCCAGCGGCCGTCGCGGAGGACACCACCTCCGCGATCAGGCCGTTGAAGAACCGCGCGGTTGGCGAATCGCGGTAGAGGCTCTCGGCGTTGGCGATCGAACCGTCCGGGAAGAGCAGCTGCATCGGCTCGCGTTGGCCGCGCAGCGCCTCGGCGAGCTGTTCGGCGACGCGTCCGGTCATCGCCAGCTCCGCTTCGGCCCCGGGCGGGCACCCGTCGGCGAGATCGGCAAGGCCCGTCGCCGGATTGACCTCGGGAAGCGGGCGGAGCACGCACCAGCCGTTGAGGTCGCGCGCCAGAATTCCAACCTCGCCCAGGATCGCCAGTAGACGCCCGAACAGGCGTGAATGCCGCGGCACCACGCCCAGGCGCTGCGCCAGCGGCGTCTCGGCGACAGTCTCCCCAGGCGACGGTGTCCAACCGAGCCGTCGCAGGGTCTGCACGACGTAGTCGCCGCACAACGCTTCGAATCGCGGGAGGAAAACGTCGTAGCCGTCGAGCGCCGCCGCCGAGCGCAGACCCGGCACGGCGCGGCTCCCTGCCGCAGCCAGTGTGGCCGGCGACGGCCCCGCCGAACCGCTCACATTCGCAACCGCCGCCACCGGCCACTGCGTGTTGTACAGACACGAGTCGAGCCAGCGCTCGCCGAGACGGTCGAGCGCGTCTCGACCGACACGTTTCAGCTGCACTCCCTCCAACATCGCGACCGGCGTGCCGTCGACATCGAAGACGCGAATGTCGGCACTGGCGGCCGCGTCGCCGCCACCGTTGACCACGGCATGACTCCAGCAAACCGCGCCAGGGCGACGAAGCAGCGTGTACTGCCTGATGCCGATCGGCAGGTACAGGACGTCGTCGCCCACATCGGGCATCGCCGCGGCGATGACCTGCACGCAGCCGTCGAGCAACACCGGATGCATCCGATATGCGTTGGCGTCCGCCGCGAGCTCTTCGGGCAGCTCGATTTCACCGAGAGCCTCTCCCTCGGCCTGGAAGAGCTGATGGACACTGCGAAACCCGGCGCCGAACTCGAGTCCCCGGCGCTCGAACCCGGCGTAGAACTCGGCGGTCGAAAGCGCCAGACGGCAGCGAGCGCGCGCGTCCTGAAGCGAGTCCCCGTCGGCCGGCGCCGCCGCCTCTGCTCGAAGAGTCGCCGTCACGTGTGTGGTCCAGGCGTCGGCGTCGCTGCCCTCTTCGGGTGCGCTGCTCAGTGACGCCGACGCGGCGCCATCGCGGACAGTGGTGCAGACCGTTTGCATCGTTCGGACGGCGCCATCGTCCTCAAGCACCAGCGTCGTTTGCAGAGTGACGTCCTCCACGGTGACGCGGTCACGACCGTGCAACTGCTGCGCTGCGGTCAGTAGCGTGTCGAGAAACGCGGTCGCCGGAAGGACGATGTGACCGAGCACGCGGTGCTGGTGAACAAAGCTCGGCGCACTCGCGGAAAGCCGTGATTCGTAGACGCTGTCGGATGCGGCGGTACGCAGCTTCGCGCCAAGCAACGGGTGCCCGGAAGAACGGCCGCTGGCAGCGGACACTGCCTTGCTCCTGGTCGCCTGAAACCAGCAGCGCTCCCGTTGAAACGGATAGGTCGGCAAATCGACGACGCTGTTTTCGCGAACGCGATACACGCCGCGCCAGTCGATATCCGCGCCGGCGAGGAACAGCGTCTCGAGCCCGCTCAGCATCTGCGTCCAGTCGTCGTGGTTCTTGTGCAGCGAACCGATCGTCGGCGGCGCATCTTCCCAGAGCGTTGCGCTCGCGAGCGCCAGGAGCGTCGGATGCGGGCCAATCTCGATGATGCAGTCCGGCTTCAAAGCGCGCAGCGCGGCGACGCCGTCGCTGAACCGGACGGCCTCACGAGCGTGCTGCCGCCAGTAGCCCGAACGCGACAGGTCGTCGGCCTTGGCGACGGCGCCCGTCAGGTTCGAGATCAGTGCGATTCGCGGGGCCGCGAATCGAACCGACTGAACCTCGCGCTCGAACCGGTCGAGGATCGGGTCGACCAACGGCGAGTGAAACGCATGCGACACGGTCAGCGGCTGGACGCGCACGCCACGTGCCGCGAGCCGTCGACAGACCGAATCGACCGCCGACGAGGATCCGGACACGACCGTCTGAGCCGGTCCGTTGACGGCGGCGATCGACAACTCGGCGGCGTACGGGAGGACCTCCTGCGCAACCTCGCCCTCCGTCGCGAAGATCGCCGCCATTGCGCCGCCGGCGGGCAGCGCCTGCATCAGCGCCCCACGCCGAGCGATCAGGCGAACGGCGTCCTCGAGGCTCATGACACCGGCGACGCACGCGGCCGCGAATTCGCCGACCGAATGCCCCAGCACGAGGTCGGGAACGACGCCACAGGAACGCCACATCTCGGCCAGCGCATACTCGATTGAGAACAGCGCCGGCTGCGTATACGCGGTGTCGTTCAGCGGCGTGTCTTCGCCCTCCGGCGGAAACAGGACGTCGAGGAGCGGCCGGTCGAGAAGCGACGTCAACAGAGAGGCGCAGCGGTCGAGCGCCTCCCGAAACACGGGTGCGTGCTCGTAGAGGCCGCGAGTCATCCCCGGATACTGGGCACCTTGGCCGGTGAAGAGGAAGGCGACACGCGGTGGATCCCGCCGCGCCACGTTCGACGTACGCACACCGGCCGAGGGCTGTCGCTGCGCCAGCAGCATCAGGCGATCGCGCAACTGCGACGTGCCATTGGCGGCGATCGTCGCCCGATGAGCAAACCGCGCGCGGCCCGTGTTGGCCGTGTAGCAGACGTCGGCAAGCGCGGCTTCGTCTCGACCGTCGAGGGCGACGACGTAGCGCGCGGCCAGTTCGGTCAGCGCATCTGCGGTCTGTGCCGACAGCGTGAGTAGGTGTGCGGGCACGGGCGCCGCGGACGGAGACACGGCAGGGGTCGGCGCCTCCTCGAGCACGACGTGCGCGTTGGTCCCGCTGAAGCCGAAAGCGCTGACGCCGGCGATCCGCCTTCCGCCGATTGGCTCCCACGGTTCGGTGCGGGTCGGCACGCGAAACACATGGTCGCCCCATGGAATGTGCGGGCTGGGCGTTCGAAAGTGCAGGTGAGCCGGAATGGTGTGGTGCGTTAGCGCGAGCACGATCTTGATGAGGCCGACAATCCCCGCCGCCGCCTCCAGGTGGCCGATATTGGTCTTGACCGACCCGAGCAGCAGCGGCCGCGCAAGATCCCGTCCGTCGCCGAACACGGCGCCGAGCGCGCGGACTTCGAGCGGATCGCCCAGCTGCGTACCGGTCCCGTGCGCTTCGAGATAGCCGACGGCGGCCGGCGCAATGCCGCCACGCACGAGCGCCTCCCGGATAACGGCTTCCTGTGCCGGTCCGCTCGGCGCCGTCAGGCCGCTGCTGGCCCCGTCCTGGTTGACAGCGCTGCCGCGAATGACTGCCAGCACACGATCGCCGGCCGTGCGGGCGGCGCTCAATCGCTTCAGAACGACAATGCCGCACCCCTCCGCGCGCGAGAAACCGTCGGCCGCCTCGTCAAACGTCTTGCACCGACCGTCAGGCGCCAGCATCCGCGAGTGCGACAGCGCAATGTACAGATCCGGAGAGAGAATCAGGTTGACGCCGCCGGCAAGCGCCATGTGGCAGTCGCCGGCGCGAAGCGCCTGACAGGCCAGATGGACGGCGACGAGCGACGACGAGCACGCGGTGTCGAGCGTCAGGCTGGGCCCCTGGAGGCCGAGCAGGTAGGACAGCCGCCCCGAAACGATGCTGTGCGCGATGCCGGACGCGAAATGCGCATCGAGCAAACCAGTATCGGCGGTCTTGAGCTGCAGGTAGGTGTAGTCGCTGCTGGTCACGCCCACGTAGACACCAGTCGACGACCGCTCAAGGCGATCGGGAGGCTGGCCGGCGTGCTCGAGCGCCTCCCATGCGACTTCGAGCAACAACCGTTGCTGCGGGTCCATGCCCTGCGCTTCACGCGGGGAGATCCCGAAGAACACCGGATCGAATCGATCGATCGAATGCAAGAAGCCGCCCTCGCGGGCCGCGATTCGTCCTGGCACGTCAGGATTGGGATCGTAGAGCGCATCGACGTCCCACCGATCGGACGGCACCGGACCGATCGCGTCGACGCCATCGCGCAGCAGCTGCCAGAACGTATCCGGATCGTCGCCTCCGCCTGGAACTCGACATCCCAGCCCAATGATCGCGATCGGTTCCCGCGCGGCATTCTGCGCCGCAGCCAGGCGAGATTGCGCGTCTTCCAGCGCGAGAAACGCCCGCTTCAGAGGGCTGAGCGGAGCCGCAGTCGGGTCGACCGGGATGTCGCTGCGCGGAACGGTCATTGTTTTTCCAACCGCTCCAGCAACAGCGCTTCGACTTCGGTATCGGTCATGGCGGCGACGTCGGCCGCGCGCGAAGCCGAAACATGGTCAGCAGGCTGTTCAGCCTCGCTCTGCGAGCTACCGGCCTCGACGGGCAAGACGCGAGTCAGGAGATGTTCGGCCAACGTCTCGATCGTCGGATGGTCGAACATGAGCGACGCGGGCAGCGCGCGTTCGAGGCCCAGTGCCTCACTCAACTGATTGCGCAATTGGACCGCCATCAGCGAATCGAATCCTGCGTCCATCAGGCGATCGTGGCGTCCGGGGGCATCGGCCGCGTCGAGCCTGAGCACGCGCACTGCTCGATTGCGCACGACGTCGCGCAGAATCGCCAGCCGATCGCCGGCGACTGCCTCTCGAACGCGTTGTCGCAGTGCGTCCGCGGATTCCGACACGTCATCGATCGACGCGCGCACGGGGACGGCCGTGACGGCATCGACCGCCGTCAAGGTGTCGACCGCCCCGAACGGTTCGCCCGAGAGTCGCGCGACAATCACGTGCTGGCCGAGCGACTCGGCGGCCGAGCCCACCCGCGGCCACGACTCGGCGCTCTCGAAACCTGCGTCCACGAGCGCCTTGAGCCACAGATCGGGCGGAAGGAGCGGATTGTCGGTGCGGAGGTCGTCGGTAAAGTGGTGCCAACCTTCGATGAGACCGGTCGTCATGTCGAACCACGCCAGATGCGTCGTCGACTCGACCAGCACGAGAACTCCGCCTGGAGCGAGCAGGTCCCGCACGCGCCGGAGCGCGATCCGCAGATTCGTGCTGGCGTGTACCGCATTGGCCGCAACGACGACGTCGAAGCTCCCCGGCTGGTAGCCCTGGATCGCCGGATCCTGATCCATGTCGAGGCGCCCGTACTCGATGAAGGGGAACGCCGTGTATCGTTTTCGCGCCCGGTCAAGAAACAGCTCCGAGACATCAGTGAACCGGTATCGCGTCTGGTCTGGCCGTAGCATCGGAAGCAACGCGCTCGTCGTCCCGCCGGTGCCGGCGCCAATCTCGAGGACGCGAAGGATTCGGCCGGCGGGAGTCGACGCGGCGAGCACCTCGCATGCGGACGCTGCCAGGCTGTTGACGTAGCGCATGGTCGTGGATCGCTGGTACAACCCTTCGGCGAGATCCCATGAACCGCCGGGGAACAACGTTTCGAGCGGGCTTTCCTCTCCCGTCAACACCTTGCCGACCAGGCCGCCGCAATGGCGGACGTACGCCAGCAGCGGCTCGTTGTCGACGAACAGCCGCTCGGCTTCGGCCCATAAGGCCAGGAGGTCGGGTTCCGACAACGGCGCGCGTGCAATGAACTGCGATCCGTCAACGGTGAGCAGCCCGTTGGCGACCAATCGGTCGAGCCATCGCAGCACGAGGTGCCGGTACGACGACGCGATCTTCGCCTCCTCGAGCAGGCCGTCGAGCGTACGACGCTCCCCGGAGTGGCTGAACATCCCGGCTTCGCGAAGACTGCGAATCGCGTGCGCCTCCGTCAGACGGGCAAGACACTCCCACTTGCGCGGGTACGACGCCGGATTGAGATCCAACGGGCCCTGCTCCGCCTGCCGGTCGAGGCGCTCATCGAGGCGCCGCCATCGTTCTCCGGCCGTCGCCGGCATCGCAATCGCGTCAGCGAGATCCGTCCAATGCCGTCGTTGGCGGAAGGGATACGTCGGCAGTTCGAGCCGATGCCGAGAGTGGCCCCTGTCGAATGCGTTCCAGTCGACGTCCGCACCGGCGACGTACAGATGCTGAAGGCTTTCGAGCAGATCCGACCAGTCGGCACGGTCGCGTCGCAGCGACGGAAGCCACGCCAGGCCGAGCGCCGGCAGACACTCGGCGCCGATGCCCGACAGCACGGGATGCGGACCGACCTCGACGAAGTGCGTGATGCCCAGCGTTGCGGCGGCGTGCAGCGATTGGTCGAAACGCACCGGCGCGCGCAGGTGGGTCAACCAATAGTCCACGCGCTCCGACTCGCCTGGCACCGCCAGCGCGCCCGTCACGTTCGAGATGAGTGGAATGCTGGGGTTCTCGAATCGGACGGTCTCGAGGACGCGCCGGAACCGATCAAGTGCCGGTTCAATCAACGACGAGTGTGCGCCGAACGAGACGCGCAGCGGCTTGACGCGGACGCCGGCATTCTGGAGGCGAGCCAGCGCGCCCTCGACCGCATTCGACGCACCGCTCACGACGAAGTTCTCGGGCCCGTTGTAGGCGGCGATGGTGAGAGCGTCGCTCCAGCGCGCGACCTCGGCCGCGACCACGTCGTATGGCGCGAACACCGCCCCCATGCCGCCGCCGGGCGGAAGTTCCTGCATCAACCGGCCCCGGTTGGCGACGAGCCGAAGCGCGTCGGCCAGCGAGATTGCCCCCGCCACACAGGCCGCGGCGTACTCGCCGAGACTGTGGCCGAGCACGACCGATGGCTCGATGCCCCACGAGCGCCACAGCTCGGCGAGCGCGTACTCGATCGCGAAGGTCGCCGGCTGCGCGTAGATCGCCTCGTTGATCGACTGGGTGTCATCGGAAAACATCACATCGCGCAAACCGCGATCGATGTGCGTGGCGAGGCCGTCGGCGCACTCGTCGAGCGCGCGGCGGAAGACAGGGGATGTCGCATACAGCAGCTTGCCCATGCCGGCGAACTGCGCGCCCTGCCCCGTGAACAGGAACGCGATTTTCGCCGGTCGTCCGCCGCGGCCGGTCCTCACCGCGGCGCAGTCGCGGCCGGCGGCATGGCCGCGCAACGCATCCTGCAATTCGGCGGTGCTCACGCCGAGCGCCGCCAGTCGATGGGGGAAGTGGCTGCGTCCGGCGTTGGCGGTAAAGCAGAGGTCGCCCGCGGACTGTCCGCGGTCCAGCGCCGACTCGTACCGCTTCACCAGCTCGCGCAGGCACTCCTCGTCGCGGGCGGACAGGGTCAACAGGTGGAGGGGGCGATCCGACGCCGGGGCGTCATCGGCCGCAGGCGGCGCCTGCTCGACAATCGCATGCGCGTTGGTTCCGCTGAACCCGAACGAGCTGACGCCCGCCAGTCGCCGGCCGCCAATCGGCGCCCAGGGCACAACCGACGTCGGCACGGTTACCGGCCAGGTCGCCCAATCGATATGCGGGTTGCCGCTCGTGAAGTGCAGATGCGGCGGAATTTCCTGCCGCCGCAGCGCCAGCACCACCTTGATGAGGCCGGCAATGCCCGCTGCCGCCTCCAGATGCCCGATGTTGGTTTTGACCGAGCCGACAACCAGCGGACGATCGCGATCGCGGTTCTGGCACAGCGCGCCGCACAGGGCACCCATCTCGATTGGATCGCCCAGCGGCGTACCGGTGCCATGGGCCTCGACATAGCCGACGCTGGACGCCTCGATGTCCGCCGCCCGCAGCGCGTCCCTGATGAGGGCTTCCTGTGCCGGGCCATTGGGAGCGGTCAGCCCGTTGCTGCGCCCATCCTGGTTGATGGCGGTGCCGCGCACAACCGCCAGGATCCGATCGCCGTCGGCAATCGCCTCGGACAACCTTCTCAACACGACGATGCCGCATCCCTCTCCGCGCACGTAGCCGTCGGCTGCCGCGTCAAAGGTCTTGCAGCGCCCGTCCGCGGCCATCATGCGCGCCTTCGAGAAGGTGATGTTCATCTCCGGCGTCAGCACGAGGTTCACGCCGCCGGCAAGGGCCAGATCGCATTCGGCGAGGCGCAGGCCCTGGCAGGCGAGATGCAACGCGACCAAGGAAGACGAGCAAGCCGTGTCGATGGCAATCGCCGGGCCGCGCAAACCAAGGAAATACGAGAGGCGGCCGGCGGCGACGCTGAAGGCGTTGCCGATGCCGAAGTAGGCGTCGATCGTCTCTCTTCGCGCGTAGAGTGCGCGGCCGTAGTCGTTGTTGGCGACGCCCAGGTACACGCCTCCGCGCGAACCGGCAAGGTCGCGACCCGCGTGACCGGCATCCTCGAGCGCTTCCCACGCCACCTGCAGCGTCAAGCGGTGCTGCGGATCCATCGTCGCCGCTTCGCGCGGCGAGATCCCGAAGAACTCCGCGTCAAACGCGTCCACGCGTTCGACGAAGGCGCCATGCCGCGTCGTCATCATGCCAGGCGCATCCGCGTCGTGGGAGTACAACGCGTCGAGCGACCAGCGATCCGCCGGGATTGCGCTGACCGCGTCGGTGCCGGACCAGAGCAGTTGCGCAAAGCTGGCTGCGTCTTTGACCCCGCCGGGGAAACGCATGCCCATGCCGACAATCGCAATCGGCTCGCGTCGCGCCGCCTCGGACCTGGCGAGCTGTTCGCGCAAGCCGCGGATCTCGAGCAGGGCCCGTTTGACCGGCGTCAACGATCCGTCCTCGAACGGCTGGTTAGACACGGGGGCTCCCAGCTCCGCCGCGCTCCAGCTCAGCGATCAATTGCGCCTCCGCGTCGTCATCCGAGAGCGCGGCCACGGCGCTCGTGTCTGAGGCGATCGTCGACGCGCGGCCCCGGTCCGACTCCGGTTCGGACGGCGCGCGTTCGTAGCCGAGCGCTCGCATCAGATACCCCGTCAGCTGATCGGGCGTGGGATAGTCGAACAGCAACGTTGCGGGCAGCGCTTTTTGCATCGATCGCACCAGCGTGTTTCGCAACTCCATTGCCGTCAGCGAGTCGAGGCCCAGGTCCTTCAGCGGCTCGCGATCCGGGACGAGCGTCGTCTCGTCAAGGCCGAGCACCTGCCGCACACACGTTCCGACGTGTGCGACCACAGTCTGACGTCTCTGTGCCGCTGGCATGACGGCAAGACGATCAGCCAATGGCGAGCCTGACGGCGAGGCGTTCGCAAATGATGCCGGACGCGCAGACGGGGCAACACCTCGGAAGAAATCACGATCGAGCCCCTCGGGCAAACGAGCGAGGAAGCGTGCCCAGTCAACGGCCAGCACGACGCCATACGGCGCACGCTCACGCAGCAGCCGCTCGAGACAGGCGAAGCCCAGTTCCGGCGCGATGGCAGACAATCCGCGAGCCGCCCACACGTCGTGTCCGCGTTCTGCGGCCGCCATTCCCTTGTCGCCCCACATTCCCCATGCCACGCTCAACGCCGGGAGGCCAAGCGCGTGGCGCATCCGCGCCAGCGCATCGAGCTCGACGTTGGCCGCGGGATACACACCCTGGCCGGCGGCGCCGAGCAGCGCGCCGGCGGCGGAATAGAGCACGAAGAAATCGAGCGGCAGGCTTCGCGTCATCTCGTGGAGCAGAAACGCGCCCCGCACCTTGCCTCGCAACACTTCACGACAGTCGCTCCACTGTTGACGCACGAGCACCGCGTCCCGCACAGCGCCGGCGGCATGCACGATCCCCCGCAGCGGTGGCATGCTGGCTGCGACATCCTCGAGCACTTGCTCGACGTGCCGCGGGTCGGACACGTCGCCCTGCCAGACACGAACGTTCACGCTCTCACGTTCGAGTGCGCTGATCTGCTGCACCATGTCCGGACTGGGCGGGCGCCGACCACTCAGCACGAGGCTGCGCGCGCCGGCGCGAACCAGCCACCGAGCGGTCTCAAGTCCCAGAGCTCCGAATCCGCCGGTGACCCAATAGGTTGCGGCCGACGTGACGAACGCCTCGTCGTCGGCCGCGACCCGGAGGACGATCTTGCCAATATGGCGAGCCTGGGCCAGATGGCGGAACGCGTCGGCGGCATCGCTGAGGGGAAACGGGGTGACAGGCAACGGGAACAACGATCGATCGGCGATTCCATTCAGGATCTCATCCAGCATCGGACGGATGAGGGCCGGGTCGGCGTGCGCTTCAGCCCCGAGGTCGTACGCGAAGTAGCGAACATCCGGCCGCAGCGACGCCGCTTCGTCGACAGTGAGAATGTCGCGCTTGCCCAGCTCCAGAAATCGGCCGTCGCGCCCAAGAGTGCGGAGGCTGGCGTGAATGAAGTCTCCGGCGAGAGAGTTCAGGACGACATGCACGCCTTCGCCGTGGGTCGCCGCAGCCACCTCGTCAACGAAGGCCAGCGAACGCGAATCCATGACGTGCTGGACGCCGTGCGCGCGCAGCCACTCCCGCTTCGCCGGAGAACCGGCGGTGGCGAAGATCTCGGCGCCGCAGCGCTGTGCGAGTTGCACGGCGGCAATGCCGACGCCGCCCGCTGCGGCGTGAATCAGAATCCTTTCGCCCGGGCGCAGTTGGGCAAGGTGATGAAGCCCATAGTGCGCGGTCAGAAAGGCGACCGGCAGCCCCGCTGCAATCTCCGAGCGCATCGCGCTCGGCAGCGGCGCCACGAAGGCAGCCGGCACCGTCAGTTCGGTGGCCATGCTGCCGGGCGCGAAGCCGACGATGCGGTCTCCTCTTCTGAATTCGGTGACCGCCGCACCAACGTCGACGACCACCCCGGAGCATTCCGCACCGAGCGGCGGAGCCGCGCCCGGGTACATGCCAAGCGTCACGAGCACGTCACGGAAGTTGACACCCGCGGCGAGGACTCGCACACGCACGTCGGTCGGTCTCAGAGCAAGAGCGACGGCCGGCACGAGCTCCACACCATCGAGGGTGCCAGGCCGCGCGAGATGGAGGCGGCGCGCGGCGTTTCCCGCCGGAGCCGGTGGGGCGGACGTGAAACGCGCGAGCTCTGGCACCCAGCGCCGTCCGCCACGAAGGGCGGATCCAATCGAGGGCGCGGGCGTGCGCAGCTCGCGAACCAGCTCGGGCATCTGCTCGATGGCTGGTCGACAATCGAGATCCAGAGACCGGACGCGAATTTCAGGATGTTCAACAGCCGCAACCGTCGCGAGTCCCCACAACCCGGCGGCGCGAGGATTCAACGACCGCCCATCTTCGGCCCCGCTGACGACGTGAGCGCCGTGCGACACCAGCCACACCGTCCCATCCGCCGCCATCGATCCGACCAGGCTCTGCAGCATATGCAGCGCCGAGCCGTACGCGAGCAACTCGTCACCATCCGTGTCGGCCTCCGGCCGCGCCGCCGCGGTGCCGAGTGCCCAGAGATGGACGACATTCTGCAAGGGCGTCGCAGCGCTCCAACCGCCCTCGGACAGCAGGCGATGAAAATCGGCAGGGGCCGCGGGGTCGATGGTGAATTCGTCGTTCGACGTTTTGACGAAGGCTCTGCCGGCGAACACGCGACAAACGCGCGCGCCTGACTCGGCGAGCTCACGTTGAAGGACGTCACCGCACCCGCTGCGATCCGTAAAGATCAACCATCGACCGGACGCGGAGTCGACGGGCGGGACCGCCGGGTCGGCGGGTCGCCATTTGAGGTCGTATAGCGAATCGGCGGGCGCGGCAAACCACGCGGATCGCGCTTCCGCGAAGCGCAGGCCCCCGAGCCGCGCAATCTCGACGCCATCCGCCGCCTCGACGGTCACGTCGACGCACAAGCTGCCAGGTCCGCTCTCCCGGACCTGCGCACGCGCTCGCATCAACCTCGCCGACTCACGATACCGGGAGAAGCGGTCGGCACCAAGCGGCAGCAGCAGTCTTGCCGGCATCTCACCGGTCGGACCCGGACCTGCGGCGAATGAACAGAGCTGCAAGGCGGCGTCCAGCAAGCCCGGGTGCATCGTCGCGAAGTCGCGAACCGATTCCGTTCCTCCTGCGGTTTCGATCCAGCCTTCCGCGGCACCAGCCGCGCACCGGACGTCGCGCAGACGTTGAAACGTCGGCCCGAATTCGGCCCCAAGCTCGCGGAAGCGCCCATAGATCTGCGGCCCACTGAGAGACACGTGTGCCGGCAACTCCGCCACGATCGGTGGGCGCTCGTCGGCGCCGGACGGATGGGCACTCGCAGTCGCCACAGTTCGCCAGCCGCCGCGCGAAGAGGTTTCCTCGAACAACTCGAGATCGGCCTGGTTGGCGAGATTTCTTGTCGCAACCACCTGCCAGCGCGCCACGCCGTTTTCGGCATCGGGAATAAAGAACGGACGAGCGATGCTGAATCCGGTCAGCGCGACCCACTCTGATTCAAAGGCGGCAACTGCAGCGGCGAAAAACAGATCGAGCGCCGCCGTCGCTGGCAGAACGATGCGACCGAAGATGCGGTGGTCGGCCATCCACGGTCCGGCGGTCCCCGAGTCTCCCTGCCAGACGAACACTCTTTCACCGGCCACCGGGAGACGCGTGCCCAGCAGCGGATGGATCGCGGCATCGATCGCTCTGACTTCGCTGCTCGGACGCGGCCGTATCCAGAACCGGCGACGCTGCCATGGATAGGCTGGCAGCGGTACCACGGAGCCCGAACCCGGCTGGAGCGCATCCCAGGCAGGTGTGCAGCCGGCTGAATACAGACCTGCCGCCGCCTGCAACATCGTTTCGCGTTCGGGCTTTCCTCGCCTCAGAGAAGCGACGATCCTCGCGGCGCGATCGGCAGCCGACACACACTCGCCGATCGAACTCGCCAGCACCGGATGCGGGCCGACTTCGACGAAGACGTCGTAACCGTCGTCGATCATCGCGCGCAACGCGCTCGCCAGCCGCACCGAATCGCGCACGTTGCGGCCAAAGTAGTCACTGTCGAATGCCACCGTCGAGGCGAGTGCTCCGGTCACGGTTGAGTAGACCGCGGCAATCGCCGGCACGGACGGGATTTCCGATAGCTCGCGCGCAAGCCGCTGTTGAAACGGAGCCATCTGCGCACTATGAAACGCGTAGCGGACAGGCAGATGTTGATGGCTGACGCCGCGTTTCAACAGGTCCGCAAGCGCCGCGTCCAGCGCGTCGGGTGCCCCCGACAGGACGACGCTTTGCGGCGCGTTGATGGCCGCGACCGACAGCCGCTCGCCGAACGGACGCACGACCTCGTCGGCTTCAGCCTCGGTCAACGCGACCGACGCCATGCGCCCCTGGCCGGTCGCCTCCTGCATGATGCGGCCGCGATGGACAACAATCCGGACGGCCTCGGCCAGGTCGAGCACACCCGCCGCCCACAGCGCCGCGATCTCGCCGACGCTGTGGCCCACGACGCCAGCGGGCTCGATTCCCCATGACCGCCACAACAAGACCAAGCCCACCTGCAACGCAAAGAGCGCCGGCTGTGCGAACGCGGTTTCACCGAGCGTCGTCTGGTCTTCAGGCTGTCGCAGCACCTCGACGAGCGACCATCCTGCCGCCGTCTGAATCAACTGGTCGCATTCGAGAATCGCGTCGCGGAACACCGGCTCGTGGTCGAGCAGCTCGCGTCCCATCGCGTACCATTGCGGCCCCTGACCACTGAACACGAAGCCGACTAGCGGCGCCTTCGAGCCCCTCCGGCCGGCCGCCACCGACGACGAGACCTGGCCGTTCAAGTAGTCGGACAGGCGCCTCCCGAGATCGTCCTTCGACTCCCCGACGACGGCGAGACGCCAGTCGTAGTGTGTGTGTCGCTCGGTGGCGGTGAAACACACGTCGTCAATGGCGTCAGGTGTCTCTCGCAGAAATCCCGTCCACGCCTCCGCCGATGCGCGCAGGGCGGCCTCACTGTGCGCAGAGATCGTCAGGACTCTCTCGCCGGCGGCCGCCCGACCGCCAGAAACGGGCGGCAGCACCGGCGTTTCTTCGACGATGACGTGGGCGTTGGTGCCGCCGACGCCAAACGAGCTGACGCCAGCGCACCGCGGCGACGTGCCCGCGCGCCACGGCGTGAGCGTCGTGGGAATCGCGAGCCGTGTTCCCGCAAGCGAGATATGCGGGTTGAGCTTCGAAAAATGCACCTGCGGCGGGACCGCGCCGTGCTGCAGGACAAGGACAACCTTGATCAATCCCGCGACGCCCGCGGCTGCTTCAAGGTGCCCCACATTGGCCTTGGCCGAACCCAGCCAGCAGCTTGCCGCTGCGGCATCACCTCGGCCGACCGTCGAGGCAATCGCCTCGACCTCAATCGGATCGCCAAGCGCCGTGCCGGTGCCGTGGGCCTCGATGAACCCGATGCGCGATGGATCGAGCTGGGCGTTCGCCAGCGCCTCTCGGATCAAGGCTTCCTGCGCCGGACCGTGCGGTGCCGCAAGCAATGTCGAGTGTCCATCCTGGTTCATCGCCGAGCCCCGGATCACCGCCAGCAGCCGGTCTCCGTCCGCAATCGCATCGGCCAGGCGCTTGAGTACGACGACGCCGCATCCTTCACCTCGACCGAACCCGTCCGCGCGTGCGTCGAACGTCTTGCAGCGGCCGTCCCCGGCCATGAAGCCGACCTTGGACATCGACACCATCAGATCGGGGCCGATCATGAGGGAGACGCCGCCGGCGAGTGCAACCTGGCTTTCACCGGAACGCAGGCTCTGACAGGCCAGGTGGACGGCGACGAGCGACGAGGAGCATGCGGTATCGATCGAAATGCTCGGCCCGCGCAGGTCGAGAAAATGCGACAGGCGGTTGGCGAGCACGCTGTGCAACGTGCCCGTCAGCGTGCGCGCATCAATCGCGCCGACGTCGTTGTACTGCAGCTGGGCGTAGTCGTTGTGGTAGCTGGCGATGAAGACGCCGGCCGATTGCGCTCTCAGCCGTTCGTGAGCCAGACCTGCGTCGTCAAGCGCTTCGATTGCGACTTCCAGGAACAGACGCTGCTGCGGATCCATCCGCTCGGCCTCGCGAGGCAGGATGCCAAAGTAGTCAGCATCAAACCCGTCGATCTGCTCGAGGAACCCGCCGGACTTCGCAACCGTCTTGCCGACGGCTGCCGGATCGGGGTCGTACCAGCTACCAGCATCCCACCGATCGTCCGGCACCTCGCGCACGGCATCGACACCGTCGCGCAGCAGGCGCCAGTACTCAGCGGGAGTGTTTGCGCCTGGCACGCGGCACGCCATCCCGACGATCGCGATTGGATCGGCGCGCAGGATCGACCCGGACTGCGCCCGCGTTTCCTTGGCCAGGAGTGCCAGCTTGATGGCGGACATGCCGGCGAGCGCTGTGTTCGACCTCGTGCTCATGGATCCGTTAGCGGCGCGAGCGTAATGCCAGCGCTGCTTCTTCGTCCGACAAGGCGGCAACATGACTGACGGCATCGTCGATCTGCCCGTGCACCGGCGCGGGGACTGTTTCGGATCTCGATGGCTCGGGTCCGAAGCCCGCCAGAAATTCCACGAGCGCGTCCACGGTGGGATAGTTCCAGGCGAGGGTCGCCGAGAGCGGGCGTCCGACGACGGTCTCCAACCGGTTGTGGAGTTCCATCGCCATCAACGAGTTGAGGCCCATCGCCCCCAGCGCCTTGCGCGTATCGAGCTGGGCCGGAGCGACTTTGAGCACCCGGCCGACGATGTGGGCGACGACGTTCTGGAGAATCGGTCTGCGCTGCGCAGGATTGGCCTCGAGAAGAGCCGTCGCCAGCGCCGACGGGGAGACGTCACCCGACGCGCCGGTCAACATGTCGCTGAACAACTCGCCGCGTCGACCGCTTCGCGTACGTCCGAACTGTGGCCAGTCGATCGGCACCACCGCCACGGACGTCGTCGAACGGCCGCACAGCCACGCAAAGAGCCCAGCGCCCTCCGAAGGAGGGAATGCGCCGATTCCGTGGCGCGCCATGCCGTCGACGTTTCGCTCGCCGGCATACCCCTTCACAAGGCCGGTGTTCTCCCAGACGCCCCAGCCAATGCTCTGTGCGACCAGTCCGCGCGCGCGGCGGTCGTGCGCAATCGCGTCGAGCCCCGCGTTGGCGGCGGCGTAGTTGGCCTGTCCTGATTGCGCGAGAAACGCGCCAGTCGACGAGAAGAGAACGAATAAATCCAGCCCGGGCAACAGCCGATCGAGAACTTGCGCCGCCTCGATCTTCGGCCGAACGACAGCGTCGAACGTTGCCGGCGTCATCTCTCCCGACAGCTGATTGCGCAACTCGCCGGCAGCGTGAACGACGCCGCGGATCGGCGGCCAGGCCTCCTTCGTGTAACGGTCGAGAAACGCGCGCAACTGGCGTTCATCACTGACGTCGAGGGCGGCGACATGGACGGCAACGCCGGCGGACTCCAGTTCCCGGACGGCCAGTACTCGCCCCGCCATCGGATGCTGCGGATCCAGATCCGCCCATTGGTCCCGCGCTGGAAGAGCGGTCCGGCCGATCAGGACGAGACGCCGCACTCCGTGCGCTGCCATCGTCCGGGCGATGTGAAGGCCGACCTCACCAAGACCGCCTGTAATCAGGTAGGCCGCGTCCGCCCGCCATACAAACTCGCTTGGCGGAAGATGCTCCGCGCCCCGGGCGGCAGTCAGACGGAGAACGAAACGCTGACTTCCTCGCAGCGCGATCTGATCCTCGTTGTCCGAGGCGCGCAACTGCGCCACGAGCGCGGCAGCGCAATCAAGCCACCCTGCGCGCGGATCGAGATCGACCAGGCCGCCCCAGTACTCAGGGTGCTCCTCGGCAACCACCCTCGCCGCGCCCCAGAGCGCGGCCTGGGGGACCGACACGCGTTCCAGCGGCTGCGGGAGCACCGCCTGGGCCCCTCGGGTCACGAACCACAGACGGGCACGTACTTGTCGTGCCGCGAGCACGCTTTGAACGACACGGACGGGCGCGTACGCCGTGTCGAGCTCACCCGCCAGCACCGCGATGAGGGTCGGCAACTCGCGCACGACTGCGGCAGCGAGGTCTTGCGTGCGCACCGCAATTGCCTCGACTCCGACCGCCGTCGCCGCGGCGGCGACCGCCGATGCTGACGCTTCGTCATCGGACACGATCAGCCACCGGCTTCGATCGGGAGCGTGAGCCGGCGTCGCCGGCGGGACGCCTTTCCACCGCAGTTGGTAGAGCCATTCGAGCGACGCGTCACTGGGCCTTGCCGTCACCCGTGCGACTCCGCGTCCGACCGGTGTCATCTCGGCCGCGTCGGACCAGTGCCGTTCGCGCTGCCAGGGATAGAACGGGAGATCCACGACGCGTCCTGCGCGCGGCATGGCCTGACGCCAATCCACTGGATATCCCACCGCCCACAACCCACCGATCGCCGCCTGCATCGCCGCCTGTTCTCCGTCTTCCTTCCGGGCGACCGCGATCGCGGTGACATCCTTGCCTTCGGCAGACGCCGTCTGTTGGATGGACGGCAACAGGACGGGATGCGGGCCGAGCTCGACGAACACCGTGATGCCGTCCGCGAGCATCTGGCTGACGGCCTGGCCAAAGCGGACCGGCTGACGCAGGTTGCGGCCCCAATAGCGTCCGGCGAACTCCGCACCGTCGGCGCGCCGAGCGAGCACGGTCGAATAGACCGGGCAGGCCGCATCCGCAACGACAAGCGATTCGAGTGCGTCTGCGAGTTCCACTGACGACGCGTCCATCTGCGGACTGTGGGAGGCGACGTCGACCTTGATCAGGCGGCAGAAGATGCTGTCGCGTTCGAGCTGGATCACGAGCTGCCGGACGGCCTCTGCATCGCCCGAGAGCACACTGGAACGAGGACTGTTGCTGACCGCAACGGTGACGCGCTCCTCGACGCCCGCCAGCCGAGCCTGAGCGTCCGCCATCGAGAGATCCACGAGGGCCATCGCTCCAAGGCCGCTGGTGCGGCGCATCAACGCACTGCGCAGGCAGATGATGCGCATCGCCTGATCGAGATCGAGGACACCAGCGATATGGGCGGCAGCGACTTCGCCCATGCTGTGACCGACCACCGCATCAGGCTCGATGCCGCGAGCGCCCAGCAACTTCGCGTACGCGATCGCCAGGGCGACCAGCACCGGCTGAATGACGTCAATCTGGTCGAGGCGATAGTCGGATGCGCCAGGCTCCGCAGCCAGCTGTCCGAGGATCGACCACTCCGCGTAAGGGCGCTTGGCCGCGTCGCACTCCTCGAGTGCCGAACGAAACACCGGCTCGCGTGTCACCAGTTCGCGGGCCATGCCGACCCACTGCGCTCCCTGCCCGGGACAGACGAAGGCGATGCGCGGCCGGCTTTCAGCCCTGACGATGCGCTCAGCCGCAGGGACGACACCGGCTCTGTAGCCGCCAAGAGCGGCGATCATCGCGGCGCGGTCCGACGCAACCAATACGGCGCGATGATCGAGTGCCGTACGTCTGGTCGCTGCGCTCCAGCACACATCCTCGAGTGCCAGATCGCCTCGGCGCACCAACGTGTCGCGGTAACTCTCAACCAGTGCGCCAAGTGCTTCAGGGCTTCTGGCTGACAACGCCAGTGTGTGCGCCGAGGCGGAGCCGATCGGCGGAGCCACCGTTGACAGCGGTTCGTCGCCAGCTTCTTCGAGCACCACGTGCGCATTCGTGCCGGCAATGCCAAACGCGCTGACACCCGCCACCCGCCCACGACCGTCGACATGCGGCCAGGCGACGGCTTCGCGCGCGATCCGGAGCGGGAGATCCGCCCACGGAATCGCTGGATTGGGCTGCCGACAGTGGAGACTCGGAGGAATCACGCCGCGATAGATCGCCAGCGCGGCCTTGATGAGGCCGGCTACACCGGCGGCGCCCTCGGTGTGCCCGACGTTGGTCTTGACCGAGCCGACGAGTGCGTGCGCGCCCTCCAGCCGACCCTCTCGCAGCACCGATCCCAACGCGCCGAGCTCGACGGGGTCGCCGACTCGCGTGCCGGTGCCATGGGCTTCGACATAGCCGACACGGCCAGGCTCGATGCCGGCGTCACCATACGCCTGGCGCAGGAGCTCCTCCTGCCCGACGCGGCTTGGCGTGCCCATCGAGCCACTGCTCCGTCCGTCGTTGTTGACTGCGCTGCCGCGAATCAAGGCATAGATGCGGTCGCCGTCCGCGACCGCACAAGACAGCGACTTGAGCACAACCAGCCCGGCACCCTCGCTGCGAACATAGCCATCACCGCCTGCATCGCCGAACTTGCAGCGGCCGTCGGGCGCCATCATGCGACTCTGCGAGTACGCGATGCTGATGTGCGGCTGAAGGATGACATTCACGCCGCCGGCCAGCGCGAGCGTGCTCTCCCCACTCCGCACGCTGCGAACAGCAAGGTGCACCGCGGCCAACGACGACGAGCAGGCGGTGTCGATCGTCAGGCTTGGGCCACGCAGGCCAAGAGCGTAGGAGATTCGCCCGGACGTCGAATACCGGCCGCTGCCCGTGGTCATGTAGAAGTCGGCCCGTTCGGGATCGCTGAACAGGCGAGCTTCAAAGTCGCTCAGCCACTGACCGACGAAGACGCCGGTGCGCGAGCCATCGAGCAGTCGGGCATCGTGGCCGGCGTCCTCGAGCGCTTCCCATGCGGTCTCGAGCATCAGGCGCTGCTGTGGATCGATGCGCTCGGCTTCGCGCGGGGCGATACCAAAAAAGCCCGCGTCGAACGCCTCGATCTTGTCGAGAAAACCACCCCACCGAGTCATCACCCGGCCCGGCGTTGCGGGAGCGGGATCGTAATAGTGAGCAATGGCGAAGCGATCGCCGGGGATCTCCGTGATCGCGTCCGTGCCCTCGATCAGGAGATGCCAGAAACTGGCAGCGTCGACGACACCGCCAGGAAACCGGCAGCCAATGCCGACAATGGCTACGGGCTCCTCCCAGCGTCCCGCGACCTCGTGAGGCCTCTGTGTCATCACGCGCGGCCGAAAACGAACGGAGACGCCATGCCGACCTCGAGATCTTCCACAATGTGATCGATCAGCCGTTCACGCGCAGTCTGCAGATAGAAATGTCCGGCTTCGACGATACGGTGACGAAATTCACGAGAGGTGTGGACGGACCAGGGTTCGACGGCGTCGTGTGCGAGCGTGCGATCGCGCGCGCCGCCAAACGCCGTGATTGGACAATCCAGCGGAAGCTCGGGCTGGTGGCGGTACGTTTCCAGAGCAGCGAAGTCCGCGCGCAACGCTGGGACGAGCAGTTCACGCAGTTCGACGTCTTCGATGACTTCCCGAGGAACCGATCCGTCGTAGCGTTCGTTCACCTGTCGGAGCAGTTCGTCAACGTCCAGCTCGTGCAGCGGCGAGAACGGCGGCGGCAGATGCGGAGCGCGGCACGCGGAAACAAATAGCCTGAGGGGCGCGGGCAATTGCCTGCGACGGAGTTCGCGAGCGACTTCGAATGCGATCAGACCGCCAAGACTGTGACCGAACAGGGCCAATGGCCGATCGGAAAGCGGCATCATGGCATCCGCGATCTTGCGAGCGAGTTTCAACAAGTCCGGAACGCTGGGTTCGCGGAGTCGCGATTCGCGGCCAGGCAGGTGCACGAACACGGCTTCGACCGCGGCAGGGAGATTCGGTGACCAACCCCTGAACGCCGAAGGGCCGGCTCCCGCAAATGGGAAACAGAACAGCCGAACGGCGGGTGCCAACGTCCCGACCGGGCGTTGAAGCCATGAGCTCATCAGGTCGCTGCTCGGCGGTATAAAGTCTTCCCTTGAGACGACTTTTTGTCCTTTTTTCATTCCTTACGTCCGAACCGCTCAGGCACAACGTGACAACGGCATCGCTAACGTACTCCAAATCAAGGACTTACAATGTGTGTCGGTGGAATCGATACAACTCGTCGCAAACATCTCGCCAGCGCCGGGTTCACCCAAACGAGATATTTGATCGGTGATTGGACAGACCGTGGGGCGAATTTCGGTCGGTTTACCTTTGACCGGGTTAGCTGAGTGGGAGACTTCCGGCGCGCGCTGGGCCGTTACCGCTGGCGGCGGGGCGCCGCCAGATAACGAAGTGCCGTGAGACTCGGCATGAACAGGTAGGCGCCGCCGGTCACCGTCACGAATCGCGGCAGCGCGCTGGTCCGCCGCTCCAGCGGCTCGCCGGGGATGGTCATGTGACTTGCCGGCGCATTCGTCCGCTGGTTGTCGCCGACGATCGGATCCTTGTTGTCGTTGAGGCCGCCGAAGCGAGGATTGTTGCACCAGGTCTGCTGCACGAATTCGAACTGGTTTCGGATGCTGGCGTTGACACAGAAGAAATGAATGCCGCGCGCGCGGCCGTCGGCGGCAAGCGTCAGCAGCGAGGCGCCGGCGGCGGTGGTCGCATCCGCGAGCACAGCGGGATCGAACAAAGGCGGGCCGAAGGCGCGTGCCCGTCGAAGCAGCCGATGTGCTTCGGACATGCTGAGCGACTGGGCGGCGGGATACGGCTTGATATCGTCGCGCGGATGGGTGCGCCGAATGTGCGCGCCGATCGGGCACGACAAGCCAGCGGGATCGGACCGGAACAGGAAATCGTTGCCATCGCGGAGACGAGGATCGTCGGCGCGTGGCGTGATCATGAGCGCGGCCCCGCTCGGCCAGCGTCCAACTAGACGAGACGCCAGCCAAATCATGTAGCCGACATCCTCGTACCCCGTCGCACGAACGCTCTCGCGTTTCATGAATTGCCAGAACCCGGCCACGTCCTGTCGAAGCTTGCGATAGACGACATACGAGCCGTTCAGGCCGAGATCCCGCAGCGGCTCAAAGGCATGATAGGGATTGTCCAGCGGCGGGAGGATCGCAGGTGAATCGAGATCCGCAGGCACACACGGCGTCGGCGGCCTCAGGCCGAAATGATTCTCGTAGCCGAGGATGAATTCGCCGGTCGGCACGCCCTCGCCGCTGACGCCAGCGATGGACGGTTGCGATATGCCGTCGTGGAACCCGAACGGCTCGTAGTCGCCGCTCGGCCGATAGCCGCTCTGCATGCCTGCAGGCACCTCGACGACGCCGCCCGCCGAGTCGGCGAGAAGCGCGCGTTGTTTATGACCGGCCCGATCGATCTCGTCCGCAGAGGCCGCGTGAAGGATGACGAGAGCATGAATCGGCGGCGTCGCCGGTCCGCCCAACTCCCAGGCGCCGGGCTCGCTTTCTTCGCTGTCGCCGAGGATTCTCGAACGGTCCGGATGCGCGATTCCCTGCTGCAACTCGACCGGAAACGTGCAGAGCACGCGCCGCGGGACTCCGAGTGCGGCCAGGCCCGGGGCGGTGAACGCCAGGTTCACCGCTACGGCGGGCTTCACCTTCTCTCCACTCGGCGTCTTCGGCCATGGCCTCGCCGACGTGATTGTCGGCGCGACCGCGGCGAGCCAGCGGCGGGCGCGGACGGCGTCATGAAACTGGACGAACAGATAGGCGGCGTTTGGCAGGTGTCCGTACCCGCTCGTGATGAAGCCCTGGACGTCGGCCAGGACGTCATCGGTCAGTCGAGTCGCCAGGCTGGTTGCCACGCTATGGCCGCTGCAGTGCGGCGTGCACCGGACCGCGGGTCGCGCCGCTGCAGGCGCGCGCACGTGCCAAATCGCTGACCAGGTTGACGACGGTTTCGTCCGGATAGGCGCTGAAGAACACTTCGGCCGGCACCTGATGACTGCGAAGAAACCACTTGAACGCCGGCACGTCCCTGGCGCCATCTGGAGGATAGCCATACGCCGTTTCCCAGATCGCATCCAGGCCCGACAGGATCATCTCGGCGAATTCGTCGATGTAACTCTCCCACGAGCCATCGTAGTCGCTGACCATCATCAACCGCCGGCCCTCATCGATGACCAGCCACTTCACGAAGTGGATCGTGCTGATGCCGAGCAGCGAACCCGGTGGCGCGAGGCGCTTCGCGTAGGAATCAATCGCGGCCATGACGGCACGGACGCGGTCCGCCTGACCGGGCTTCACAACCGTCACCAGCGTGAGCTGGTTTTGCGTCACGACGTCCTCCCTGAACGTCGGCGGTACCGCTCGGTCCTGACCCGCCGGCACCTCGTCGCCGGGCTCGAGCGGCGCCAGCGCCGCACAGTTGTCGAGACGCACGCTTGAATAGAGCGATCGCCTCGCCGGCATCCGATTGTCTGTCAGCTTGTTCGCCCAGCGGACCAGCGTGTAGCGATCGAGGCTCGCGGTCATGCGCTGCGTCGCGCGCAGGACGTTGGTGAAGCCGAGGCGCGCCACCACGCTGACGACGTCGATCGCGATCGGGAGGGCGCGTGCCAGCCGCTCGATGCCGTTGCTGACGGCCCGACCGGCATTCGCACCGTCACGACGGGAGTCCGCCGTTGATGGACCGGCCGGCGTCACGGCCGACCTGCTCGCCGACACGGATTCGGCGAGCGTCTGCGCCTGTCGGCGAGCCGCAATGGCGTCCTTGATGCCGGCGACGGTTCCATCGCGAAACGCGATGTAGAACGCTTCGGGCTCGAATGCATGCGTCCGGATGAACCTCGCGAAGTTCTGCGCCCCAGCATAGTCTTCGCACCGCCCCCAGATCGCATCCATGTCGGAGGTGATCGAGATCAGCTCGGCGAGGTGGCCGTCGAGGTCGCCGTCGTAGGCCGCCGAATAGAGCAGGCGCATACGATCGGGTCCGCGATCCGGATCGGCGAGGATGGCGAAACGCGCAAAATGAATTCGCCGGCTGCGAGTGAACTCGATCCGGACGCCGCCGGCGCGCCGGTCCAACCGCTCACCGGCGATGTCGTCGCCGATTGGCCGCAGGATGCCGCGGAGGCTGGCCTCCTCGCCTGGCCGAATGGCAGCGAGCACGGTCAGCGTTCGAGGCAACATGTCATGTCGGGACGTGGTCCGCATCCAAGACCATCGGGTTGCGCGTTTGCGTATCGTGACGGACGCAGCTTCGGCACGCAAGGACAACCAGCCGCCCGTATGATAGGTGCGCGACGCGGGTCGCCTGGCGGAGCCGCGCCGGCACGCACCGGAACAAGCGTTCTTCGGCCGCACCGCGAGCGCCGACAGCGCGCCATCGAGAGAGGATCAGCGTGCGCATCTCGGACATGAACTGGATCCAGGTGGAGGAGTACCTGCGGCGCGACGACCGCGCGGTGCTGCCGCTGGGAAGCACGGAGCAGCACAGTCACCTGCGGCTCACCGTCGACTGTATTCTTCCGGAGCGGGTGGCGGCTGAAGCGGCCGAGCCGCTCGGCGTGCCGGTGTTCCCGGTCCTGTCGTACGGCGTGACCCCCTACTTCCGGGAATTCCCCGGCTCGATTTCGCTGCGGGTCGAGACCCACCTGCGCGTCGTCGGCGACATCCTGGACGGCATGGCACACAGCGGCTTCCGCCGCATCCTGATCGTCAACGGTCACGGCGGAAACAGCGCCGTCCAGCAGTTCGCGCTCGAGTGGGCCGCCGATCATCCAGCCTGTCGGGTGGTCTTCCACAACTGGTGGAATGCGCCCCGGACGTGGGCCCAGGTGCAGACGATCGACCCGGTGGCGTCGCACGGCTCGTGGATGGAGAATTTTCCCTGGACCCGCCTCCCGGGGGTGAAGATGCCCAACGCGCAGCGGCCGATGGTCGACATGGCGCGGGTACGTGCGCTCGATCCGGTCGCGCTGCGGCAGTATCTGGGCGACGGCAACTTCGGCGGGATGTACCAGCGCTCGGACGACGAGATGCTCGCACTCTGGCAGGTCGCGGTGGACGAGACGCGCGGCCTGCTGACCGGTTCGTGGGGCGACGCGGACGAGTTACAGGAAGTTCACAATTAGAAATCAGAAGTCAGAAATCAGAAGTCACACATGGTTCACAGGCAGGAGCGATGCGATCGCTGATCTGGGGAGCGGGAGCCATCGGCGGAACGCTCGGCGCCTATCTGGCGCGCGCTGGCGTGGACGTCACGGTCGTCGATACGGTGAGCGAGCACGTCGACGCGATCAGCGCTGGCGGAATTCGCGTGGCCGGCCCGATCGAAGAGTTCACTGTACGCATCCCTGCCTTCACGCCGCAGACACTCGTCGGCACGTGGGATGAGATCGTCCTGGCGACCAAGGCCCATCACACCGAAGCTGCGGTTCGCGCGCTCCTCCCGCACCTTGCGACGGACGGCTATGTGGTGTCGGCGCAGAACGGTCTCAACGAGCTCACGATCGCGGCGGTGGCCGGCGCCGCGCGCACGGTCGGCGCCTTTGTCAATTTCGGCGCCGACTACCTCGAGCCGGGCGTCATTCATTACGCGGGCCGCGGTGCCATGGTCCTGGGCGAAATCGACGGTCGCCTCACGCCACGTGTCGCCCGGATTCGGGAAGCGTGGCGCCATGTCGATCCGCGCGCAAGCGTGACGCCGAACATCTGGGGCTACCTCTGGGGCAAAGAAGCCTACGGCGCGATGTTGTTCGCCACGGCGCTGACCAACGAGTCGATCGCCGATGCGCTGGCCATGCCGACCTATCGACGTCTGTATATCGCGCTGGCGCGCGAGATTCTCGCCGTTGCGGCAGCGCGCGGCGTCCGGCCCGAAGCGTTCGACGGCTTCGATCCCGCGGCCTATCTGAGTAGCGCACCGGCCGGCGCAGCAGAGCGCTCACTCGACGCGCTGGTGGCGCACAACCGCCGATCGGCCAAGTCGCACAGCGGCATCTGGCGGGATCTGGCGGTGCGGAAACGGCCGACCGAAGTCGACGCGCAGCTGGGCATCGTGGTGACGCTGGGCGTCGACGCGTCGGTGCCAACGCCGCTCACCGCCCGACTGGTCGCGCTGATCCACGAGATCGAGCGCGGCACGCGTCCCCAGTCGCTCGCCACCCTTGACGCACTCGCCACCGCGGTTGCCGAGCCCATCACGCCATGAATCTGCAGTTCGTCGGCAAGACCGTTATCGTTACCGGCGCCGCGCACGGCTTCGGCCGCGCCATCGGGATTGCTTTCGCCGGACGCGGTGCTCACGTCTGCGTGTGCGACCTCCTTGACGGAGAGCTCCGTGAAACTGAGGCCTTGTGCCGCCACGCCGGCGGATCGTGCCGCGCGGTGATCGCCGACGTTCGCGACCGTTCGGCTGTCGAGGCATGCGTCAAGGCGGCGGCGGAGACCTCGGGTCGCGTCGACATCCTGGTGAACAACGCGGGCGGCGTGCTCGGCCAGGTCGGCCGGCCGCTCGAGCAAATCACGCCCGAGGAGTGGCGCGCGATCTTCGACGTCAACGTCACCGGCGCGTTCTATTTCTCACAGGCGGTGGCGCCCGGCATGAAGGCGGCCCGCAGCGGCCGCATCATCAATATTTCGAGCGGTGCCGGCTTGGGCATCAGTCTCACCGGTATCCAGGCCTACGCGGCGGCCAAGGCGGCGCAGATCGGGCTCACGCGGCAGCTCGCCCACGAGCTGGGGCCGTGGGGCGTCACCGTCAACAACATCGCGCCCGGGTTCGTGCGATCCAATCCCACCACCGAGCGGCAGTGGGAATCGTATGGCGAGGAAGGCCAGCGCGCGCTCGTCGATCGGATCGCCCTCAAGCGTCTGGGCACCCCCGACGACGTCGCCTACGGCGTGCTGTTCTTTGCCTCCGACTACGCCAGCTGGATCACCGGGCAGGTCATGTCCATCGATGGTGGCAAGTGATGGGCATCGAAGACGTGCTGGCGCACCTGCGGGCGAACCGCGACCGGACCTTCAGCAAGCTCGTCGAATTTGCATCGATCCCGAGCGTGAGCACCGACCCGGCGCACGCGGCCGACATCGACCGCGCTGCGCGCTGGGTCGCGGCCGAAGCAGCGGCGGCCGGTCCGTTCGCGGTGCGGACCCTTCCCACCGCCGGCAACCCGGTCGTCTACGGAGAATGGCTGGGCGCACCGGACAAGCCGACGGTGCTCGTGTATGGCCACTACGACGTGCAGCCGGCTGACCCGCTCGAGAAATGGCACAGCCCGCCGTGGACGCCGACCGTGCGCGAGGGCCGTCTCTACGCCCGCGGCGTGTCGGACGACAAGGGGCCGATGCTGATTCCGATCGCGGTGGCCGCAGCGTTCTTCGCGACCGCCGGCCGCCTGCCAGTCAACATCAAGCTCCTGTTCGAGGGGGAGGAGGAGATCGGCAGCCGGCACCTCGAGGCCTTCGTGCAGCAGCACAAGGCGCTCCTCACCGCGGACGTCGCGGTGTCGGCGGACGGCGCGATGTGGCGGATCGATGAGCCGTCGCTCACGGTGGCGAGTCGCGGCTTGTGTGGTCTCGAGCTGACGGTTACTGCCGCCGGCAAGGATCTCCACTCGGGCCGGCACGGTGGCGGGGTCGCGAACCCGCTGCATGCGATGGCCACGCTCATCGCGTCGCTGCACGAGCCGAATGGACGCGTCGCGGTCGCGGGCTTTTACGACGCCGTGCGTGAGTTGCCGGCGAGCGAACGCGCGGCGATTGCCGCGTTACCGTATGACGAGGCAACCTACCTCGCGCGGGTCGGCGCCGCCTGCGGCTTCGGCGAGCCGGGCTACACCACGCTCGAGCGGCAGTGGACGCGGCCGACGCTCGAAGTCAACGGCATGTGGGGCGGCTATCAGGGGCCGGGCCAGAAGACGGTGATCCCGAGCGAGGCGCACGCCAAGATGACGTGCCGCCTGGTGCCGGATCAACAGCCGGACCAGGTGGCAGCGCGCGTGAAGCGGCACCTCGAGGCTCACACCCCTCCCGGCACTTGGCTGTCGCTGTCGATTGCGGACCGCGGCTCGCGAGCGACGCACATCAGGCCGGATCATTTCGCGTTGACGGCGGCGGATGCCGCCCTGCAGGCGACCTACGGGGTGCGACCGCTGGTGGTGCGCATGGGCGGCACGGTGCCGATCGCGGAGTTGTTCCAGCATCATCTGGGCCTCGACACCGTCTTCTTCTCCTTTTCAACGGCGGACGAGGACTTCCACGCCCCGAACGAGTTCTTTCGAGTCCGGCGGCTGCACGAAGGTCTCGAGGCGTGGGCGCGCTATTGGACGATTCTCGGCGAGAGGAGCGCATGACATCCGACGACGACCGATCGTCGGACCCCGCGTCGGCACGCTCGGGCGGGCTGGCCCGGGCCGAGGCGCGCGTCGAGGCGCACAGCGCCTTGCTCAAAAAGGAACTCGGCGTCCGCGATCTCGCCCTCACCCAGATCCTGTTCATCGTCGGACTCACCTGGATTGGCGTCGCCGGAAAACTCGGACCGTCGCACGTGGTCTTCTGGCTGCTCGCTCTCGTGCTGTTCTATCTGCCGTCGGCGGCGGTCGTGATCTATCTCAATCGGCTGATGCCGCTCGAAGGCGGCCTGTATCAATGGGCGAAACTCGGTTTCAACCAGACCGTCGGCTTCATGCTGGCCTGGAACCTGTGGCTCTACGTGATCGTGTTCACGTCGGAGATCGGCCTGCAGTGCGCAACCTATCTCTCGTATGCGATCGGACCCGGCGCCGCGTGGATGATGGGCAGCGGCTGGTTCGTCGCGTTGTCGTCGGCCGTGATGCTGTCGTTGATGGTGGTTACATCCACGGTCGGCCTGTCGGTCGGCAAGTGGGTGCACAACACCGGCGGCATTTTCATGATCACGATCTTCGGTGCGGTCGTCCTGCTGCCGCTGATCGGCCTGGCCACCGGAACGCTGGCCGCATACCATCCGTTTCGTGCCCCCCTTCCCGAACTGTCGATCTACAACCTGAACATCCTCGGGAAAATGGGTTTCGGCGCCCTCGGGGGCTTCGAGTACATGGCCATCCTGGCCGGCGAGACCAGGGCGCCGGCGCGATCGGTCACGCGCTCGGTGTTCATCGCGGCGCCGGTGATCGCGTTGATGTTCGTGCTGGGCACCAGCGCGGTCGTGGCCTACGTCCCGACCAGCGACATCGATTTGATCGGACCGGTGGCGCAGGTACTACGCGTCGGCTACGGGCCGTTCGGGATCGCCACACCGCTGGTCACCATCGCGATTCTGATGACGCTGGCGATGCGGGTCGGCCAGGCGAGCGTGGCGTTCACGGCCGTGACGCGACTGCCGATGGTCGCGGGCTGGGACCACATGCTGCCGGCCTGGTTCAGCCGGCTGCACGCCACCTACAAGACGCCGGTGAACTCGATCCTATTGGTGGGGGCCTGCTCGTTCGGCATCGCAACGCTGAGCCTGATCGGCGTGGGACACGCGGAGGCATTTCAGCTGCTGTTCAACGGCAGCGGCATCTTCTATGCCCTGACCTATGTCGTGATGTTCGCCCTGCCGTTGTTCGGACTGCGCGCCGTCACGCCAAGACCGCCGTTGTGGCTACGGCTGGCGTCGCTCTCCGGTTTGCTGATGACCGTGCTCTACGTCGTGCTGTCGGTGTTCCCGATCATCAAGGTCGAAAGCGTGTCCACGTTCGCGCTCAAGATCACGATGATGATCGTGGTGATGAACCTGGTCGGCATCGGGATTCTGCTCTCGGCGCGTCGGCGCTCAGCGACGCCGCCGGCGACGGCCCGCGCGTCGTAGCAGATCGTCCCGCTCCAGCCGGGTCCGCGCGTTTGTCACACCGCGGTGGCTTGCCTCGTCTTCCCTTGACATGACATCGCGACCGCAATCAGGACCACTGCGTTCGTGGCACTTTCGCGAAACGGGCAAGGGCCCGCCGCTCGTTCTCCTGCACGGAATCGGCATGTCGCACGCCGTCTGGAACGCGGTGATTCCGCATCTGGGCGTGACCCGCCGAGTGATTGCGTTCGATATCGCCGGCTTTGGATTGACGCCGCCGTTGTCGGGCCAGACGCTCCCGACGATTGCCAATCTCGTGGACGGCCTGGAGCAGTCGGTCCGCGCCATCGGCATCGATGGGCCGGTTGATATCGCGGGAAACTCTCTCGGCGGCTGCATCGCCCTGGAAGCCGCCAACCGCGGGCTGGCGCGTAGCGTCGTCGCCGTGTCGCCGATCGGCCTGTGGCGAAAACATCCGGCGCGTCATGTGCAGTACGTGTTCCGGAGTCTGCGCTTCACGTCGCGGAACTCTCCCGGCCTGGTCAAGGCGGCGATGCGACGGCCGTGGCTGCGGGAACTGGCGCTCGCCGTGCCGCTCTCGGTGCGAAGCCGCTGCATGCCTGCGGGCGACGCCTTGCGTGCCGTCGACGATCTCGCGTTGTCATCGGCGTTCGAACAGACCTTCGAGAGCACCAGTGCGCCCTTCTCGGGACGCGAGATCGCGGTTCCGGTGACGGTGGCGTTCGGCGATCGCGACTGGATCCTGCCTGAGCAATCACGGCGCCGCGACGAACTTCCGCCCCACACCAGGTGGGTCACAAAGCACGGGTGGGGTCACGTGCCGATGTGGATCGACCCCCGCGGTGTCGCGCAACTGATTCTCGATGGCCGGTAACCGGCCGTGCACCTGTTGCTCCTGCCGGCCGACTCGACGTGGCACGAATTTCGAACCGATCGCCGCTTCAGCGCGGTGATCGGGAACGACGGATTCGCCGCGCCCGCCGTCAGAGCGCGCGCAGAAATGCGATGAGATCCGAACGCTCCTGTACTGTGAGGCCGAGGTTGAATCGGCTCTCGTAGAAGTCGATCACCGCATCCAGCGTCGCGGCGAATCCATTGTGGAAATAAGGCGCCCGCGCTGCCAGCCCGCGGAGGATCGGGCCCTTGAACTTTCCGATGTCGTCCCATTTGCCGCTCACCATCGCCCGTCCGGGATCGGTGGTCTGGATGGTTTCGCCCGTGGCGACCCGGCGCAAGGTGTAGAGCGGCATGTCGGCAGTACGATGCGCGGCGTCGGTCAATCCTATATTGAGCGGCGCCTTCACCGAGTGATCGCCGGCGTTGGGAGCGTCGTGGCAGGTCGTGCAGCTGCCGGTGAACGAATCGGGTACCGTGACGCCATTCGGGAAGGTCTGATTGTTCAGGCCGGCGACCCCGGCGATCACGATCGGCTTGGTGTTGAAGACCTCCTGGCCGCGGGCGATGGCGCGGCGGGCCCGGCGAACCTCGGGGCGCGGGTCCGAGGCGCCGATCCAGGCATCGAACAGCGTGAAGGCACGCGGATCGAACGCCGAACCGGTCGGGTTCAGGCCGACAGGATCGTTGATCCCGACGAAAAAGAGCTCGGCCGACAGCGCCACTGGCCCGCCGTGCGCCCGCTCCGCTCGCAACGAGCCGGCCTGGTCGCTCACCGCCTGCGCGGTGAACAGCCCGGCCTCGAAACTGACGATCGCCTGTTTTTCGGCTTCGGAGAGATGCCGTACCGCCTGCGCATGGCCCATTGTGGCGTCGTCCGCCTGCTGCGCCAGATCCTGGAGGTTGGTGGTGGCAGCCGACGATTCGCGGCCATCCCACATGACGGCACTCAGGAATTGCAGGTTGGTCGCCGGCAGCGGCCGCCGGTACATCGACACGGAGATCGAGGATGCGGCGCAGTGGTAGGGATCCTCGACTCTGTCGATGGTGAACTCGGCGCCGACCGGCACGTCGAGACCGATTCTGATCAGGCCGCGCCGAAGCAGCAGGCTGAACGCGGCGCGGCGCTTGGCCTGCGTGCCGAGGTCCGCGCCTTCGCAGTTCGACCCGTCGTTGTTGCGAAAGATCGGTTCGAGACCTTTCGAGTCGACGAACCGCCGCTGCACGCCCTCCGGCGTAATCGTCCAGCCCTGATCCGGCTGGTGACACGTGAAGCACGCGCGTCCATTGGTGCCAAGGTCGCTGAAGAAAGGGTTTCCGCGATCGAAGCTCCCGTTCGTCGTGAACGTGCGCAACTGACCGAACGGATCACGCGACGCGATGAGGGCGTCGGCTCGATCGGCTGTCGCAGGACGGCCGATCAGCAGCAGCGCGACCAGGGTGACGACTGTCGCAAGGGCAACGCCGACATCAATGACCCATCGATGCAACATGGCTTCTCCTTCATCACAAACGCGCTCAGCGGATGGCGGTGTGTCCGGCTAATGGTAGTTGCGGAAACGCCGGGGTCAATTGGCTCACCAATCTGAGTAGCCGCCGCAGACGCGCTGGACGGTCTCGTTTGACTTGATCTGAGCCGCGGGCTATCGTGCGGCAGAAATTACCGGATCCGGAGGGATGTGGGCGCGTGGCTGTTCCATCGCAACGCGTGACCGAATTACTGGTCAAATGGCGCGGGGGCGACGAAGACGCGCTCCAGACACTGGTGCCGCTCGTCTACGAGGAGCTGCGCGCCGTGGCGCATCGCTATCTGCGGCGCGAGCGGCGGTCACATACGCTGCAGAGCGAAGCGCTGGTCCACGAGGCCTACCTGCGCCTCCTCGAAGGACGCCCGGTCGCCACCGAGAATCGCGCACACTTCCTGTCGGTGGCCGCCCGATTGATGCGGCAGATTCTGGTGGACTACGCAAGGAGTCATCAGGCGGCCAAACGCGGCGCTGGACAGACGGTGGAATTGACGCTCGGCATCGAACCGCTGCAGCCGGGGCGGCCCGATGTAGTGGCGCTGGACGATGCCCTCGATGCGCTGGCGCGGCGCGATGTGCAACAGAGCCGCATCGTCGAACTCCGGTTCTTCGGCGGCCTGACAATCGAAGAAGCCGCGGAGGCGCTCGGCATCTCTCCAGCCACGGTGAAGCGCGACTGGACGATGGCGCGGGCATGGTTGTCGAGAGAACTGAAAAAAGGCCGCCATGGCCCGGGATCAATGGAACCGCGCTAAGGACATCGTCGCGGCGGGGGCGAAACCAAGATAGCAGGAGGAATCGGGGCGTCCCGTCCGCAGACCTCCAGGCTCGCCCGATTCGGGCCTGAAGGTCTGCTCGAGATTCAACGAAGCTCTGGTTAGAAACCGATGCGGAATCCGAGCTGCGCCTCGCGCGGAACGAACGCGTTGCCGTCCAGCTGTTGCGGACGTCCGAACGCGGCGGTCGCCGCGGCGTTGGTCGCACTGAGCGACGTCGCGTAGCTGCCGTAGTTGGCGTGGTTGAACAGGTTGAAGACCTCGAGGATCAGCGTCGCCTTGCGCGAGCCCCCCAGCCGGAGATCCTCGGTGATCCGCAGGTCCACCTTGTGCAGCGGCAGCCCCTGCAGCGCATTGCGCGGAATCACCATGCCCGACGTGATGACGGATGGTCCGTTGAAGCGGTCGACGACGTTGGCCGGAATCACGATGCTGGCGGCCGGCCCGCCGCTATTCGTGAGGTTGAGCCGGTTGGTGCCGGTCTTGCCGTAGGGCGTACCGGAGATGCTCGCCGAGAAGAAGTTCCCGGATCCGTATGAGTAGGTGACCGCGGCTGCCAGGCCCCAGCGCATCTGATACATCGTGTAGGCGCGGACGGTGTGGCGTTGAAACGCCGCCGAGGTCGCGTACTCGCCGTCGGTGTAGTTGAACGGATTGTTCGCCCCCGGCGACGTGTAGCCGATGCCGCCATCGTCGTGCATCGCGAACATCAGCGTGTACGTGGCGCCCGCCTGAAAGCGGTTCCGAAGGCGGCGCGTCAGGCCGGTCGCCAGCTGAGTCTGGTCGCGGTGGCCATTCGAATTGAAGACGAGCACCTGGCCGTAGGCAGGGTTCGGCCGTCCGGCAGACGGATTCTTGTTGTAGCCGGTGACTGGATCTGGGAATAGATTCGGGTCGAACGTGCGCGTGTCGCGATACTCGTTGAAATGCGTCAGGTCGACGTCGATGCCGGTGACGTTGTTGAGCTGTTTCTGGAACCCGATGCTGCTTTGCCAGGTGTACGGGCTCTTGAAGCCGTCGATGATGGTGCGCGGAGACTGGACCGGTGCCGAAACCGCGCCGGAGAAAAACTGTTCCGCCGTCACGCCGTTGGTCGGATTGGTGATGAAGTTGGGGCGGCCGTCATTGGGGAAGCTGGCGGTCAGCAGGTTGCTGTAGACCTTCGGGCTGTAGGTGACGTTGGACACCGGCGAGGCGTAGTAGATGCCGCTACCGCCGCGGATCACGAGATTGTTCGAACCGCCGACGTTGTAGGTCAGGCCGACGCGGGGCGCGACGTCCGCCCAGTCGCGAATGTCGGTCTTGTAGCCGAAGTCGCCGCTGATCGTGCCGTTGCTGATCGGAATCGAGTTGGCGACGACGCCGGGCGGCGATGCCATGTTCGGATCGGCGTCCCAGCGCAGGCCCATGTTGATCGTCAGTCGATCGGTGGCGCGCCAGTTGTCGCCAATCCACAGTGCGTACATCGGGCGGAAGGTGTCGAACAAGTCGGTGAAGCCGTTGCGCGCGAAGTTCCGGTCGAAGCGCAGCACCAGAGAATTGAGCGCCGCGATGTTCCAGCGCGACGGATCGAGCGCCGCATCGGCCGGGATCAGCTGGCTCAGGTTGGACGGCACCGACGACATCGTGTAGCGGCCGGCGGCCTGGATGTACCAGTCGCCGGTGTCATGCACGTGCAGGTACTCGCCGCCGATTTTCACGTCGTGCCGGGCCTTGTGCCAGCTCAGATCGTAGCGGGCGTTCCAGGTGCCGCCGGTGTGGTACTGCGGGTAGTTGTAGGGGGCGCCGAGCGTGAAGCCGGGAAAATCGTACTCGGGCACGCCGACCATCGACGGCTGCGGCAGGTTCGTCCAGTTGAAGCTCGCGTAGCCCGCCTTCACTTCCTGGACGGCGCCGCCGCCGCCGTAGACCTTCGACCAGGTGCCGAGCACGTCGCGCGACACCTTGTTCTGAATCGACGCCTGCGACGGATGCTGGCCGGCACCGAGGATGAACGGGTTCTCCCAGGTCCATCGCGAGACCCGCACCGAGAGCCGGTTGGCCGCCGACAGCTGATCGTCGACGCGGCCAAGCACGCTCTGCTGCGCCACCTTGAATGAGTTGGTGAAGGTCTGGCCCGGCAGCTGCGACGGGCTGGTCACGACGGTGCCCGGTTCGCGCTCGTACTGGTACGACGCGAAATAGTGCAGCTTGTCCTTGACGATGGGACCGCCGAAGGTGCCGCCAATCTGCTGGTTCGAATAGGGCAGGACGACGCCGGCCACGGCGTCGGGCGCGTTGAATTTGTCGCTGCGGAAGCTGCCGTAGAAGCTGCCGGCGTTGGTGTTGGTGCCAGATTTCGAAATCGCCTGCACTTCGATGCCCGCGGAGCGGCCCTGCGTGATGTCGAACATCGTGGTGACGATCTGGAACTCGGCGATCGACTCGCGACTGAACTTGGGCTGGCCGAAGCCGGAACCCGCGGTCTTCTGTGTGATCTGCTGGCCGTCGAGATTCAGCTGAAACATGTCGTCGGTGTCGACGCCCGGCCGGTTGCTGCTGACGTCGTTGGCCGTGATGCCCTTCACCATCTTCGACAGCTCCATCCAGTTGCGGCCCTGCAGTGGCAGGCTCTCCATCTGGCGCCGGTCGACGTTGCCGGCCACCTGCGAGGAGGAAGTATCGACCAGCGGTGATTCGGCAGTGACGGTGAGCGCTTCGGCGACCTGGGCGAGGTGCAGCGTCATCGGGACCGTCGCGTTCTGGCCGACGAGGAGCTCCACCTTGGGAATCAGCAGCGGACCAAAGCCGGAGAGCTCCGCTTGCAGCTTGTAGGTGCCCGGCGACAGCCGCAGGCGGTATTCGCCGCGCGCGTCGCTGACCGCGGTGGTCTGCACGCCGGTCTCGAGGCCGGTGGCTGTAATGGTCACGCCCGGCAGCACCGCTTTCGTGTCGTCGGTGACCGCGCCAATCACCGAAGCGTCCTGCGCGTAGACGGGCGTGGCGACCGCTCCGAACAATAGCAGGACGCAGAAAATTCCAGGCCGCAGCGTGCGCATCACGGTGTCCCTCCAGTCGTGTCCGCGGGTATGTGCGTGCAGTTACCAGCCGAAAACATAGCGCTCTCGTCGCGGGTCGGCGCCGCCGCGCAGCGTGCCGGTGCGGGGATTGACGCCGACTGCCACCACGCCCGTGCTCATGCCGAAGGCGCCGACGGTGCGCAGTACATGGCCGCGCGCGCGTAGGTCGTCCAGCACCTTGACGGGAATCCGGTTCTCCACCTCGAGCTGACCGGGGACGCTCTCGTGGCTGTCGAACGAGCTGTGCGGATGGTCGGAATTGATGCGCGGCGCTTCGATCGCCGCCTGGAGATCCATGTCGAACACCAGCAGGTTCAGCAGCACGTTGAGGATCTGCTGGTCCTGGCTGTCGCCGCCCGGGGTGCTGATGGCGAGAAACGGCTTGCCATCTTTCAGGATGACAGTCGGCGTCAGCGTTGTCCTCGGACGCTTGCCGCCGACCAGCACGTTCGGGCTGACCGGGTCGAGATCGAACACCTGCATGCGGTTCGAGAGCGGCACGCCGGTGTCGCCGGCGATGAACGCGCCGCCGAGCAACCAGCCCGAGCTCGGTGTGGCGCTGAACAGGTTGCCCTCGCTGTCGACGGTATCGACGCACGTGGTGTCGCCGTTCGAGTCCGCGCCCTTCCGGCCTTGCGAATGCGGATAGTAGCGGGCGGCCGGCGGTTTGACGTCGGGATCGAAGACATACGGATCGCCGGGCCGATGCTCGAGAAATGCCTTGGGTCCGATCAGCCGGCGCCGCTCGGCCGCGTACGGCTTCGACAGCAGGCCCTTGATCGGCACCGTGGCAAAGGCCGGATCGCCGAGATAGGCGTTGCGATCGTCGTAGGCGAGCTTGATCGCCTCGTGCACGGTGTGGATGTAGTCGGCCGAGTTGTGGCCCATCGCCTTGAGATCGACACCCTCGAGGATGTTCAGGGTCTCGAGCAGCACCGGACCCTGATCCCACGTGCCCGCTTTGTTGATCTCATAGCCGTGAAACGTGGTGGTGGTCGGCTTCTCGATCGAACCGTGGAAATTCGCGAGGTCGTCGTAGGTGAATACGCCGCCTTCGGCGCGGTCGGCATCGGCGATGCGGTGGGCGATGTCGCCCTTGTAGAAGGCGTCGCGGCCGGCGCGGATGGCCGCCTTGCGGTCCGATGATTTCTGCAGCGCGTCGTGCTCGGCGGCCACGATGGTGCGGAGCGTCCGCGCCAGATTGGGCTGGCGGAAGACCTCGCCGACCTCAGGCACCCTGCCGTCGGCGAAATAGAGGTGGCCCCACTTGTAGGCCTCGGTCTTCTGCCGGTTGCTGACCAGGAAATCGCGCAGGAACGCGTACATCGGGAAGCCGTCGGCCAGCTCGATCGCCGGCGCCATCACCTGCTCGAGCCGCATGGTGCCGAAATTCTCGAGCGCAATGGCCATCGCATCCATCACCGCCGGCAGCGTCGCGCCGAGCGGTCCGTTGGAATCGACTTTGCCCTTCTGGCTGAACAGCGCCGGCGTGGCCGCTTTCGGCGCCGTACCCTGGCCGTTGATCACGTAGGTCTGCTTCGTCTTGGCGTCGTAGATGATCGTCGGCACCTCGCCGCCGAATCCGAAGTGCGAGATCTCGACCACTGACGCGGCGAACACCGTCGCGACGCCGGCGTCGATCGCATTGCCGCCCTGCTCGAGAATCCGTGTGCCGGCATGAACCGAGTAGTGGCGCCCGCCGGCGACGATGCCATGCTGACCCACGATCTCGGGCCGCATCGTCGGCTGACGGCGTGGCGCGACGCGGGTGGGCTCGACCTGCGAGAGCAGCGAAGCCGGCACCAACAACAAGCCGAGGAGGACGGCGACAGATCTCATGCGGGAAACCTCCGGAAGCGACTGCGCCGGATTGTCCGGCGGCGTGAGGCCAAGTGTCAACGGAAATGCGCCGCCTGCGGAGTCCTGGCTCAGAAATACATTCGCGCCCGGAGCAGAAGCTGCCGGGGATCGGGCCACGACGACTGCAGGCCGAAGTTCGCATTGCCGAACACAGTCGTCACCCGAGTCTGGTTGGCCGTGTCCTGAAACGCGTTTCGCACCTCGCCGCTCAGCTCTAGCCGGCTGTGATCGGTGCGGAACAGGATTTTGCTCACCCGGAGGTAGACGTGCTTCTCGACCGGACCACGGAAGCTGTCGGTCGGTGCGAGGTTGATCGACCGCCGGCCCTGGGGCAGCACGACCTGTACGACCGGCGCGTACGGCGTACCCTGTACGACCACGACGTTGCCCGACAACTGGACGTCGATTCTTGGGATGTCGTATGAAGTCGTGACCGAGAACATGTTCGGCCGATCGATGCTCTGGCGCCCTTCGGCATTGGTGACGTCGTTCGGATCGACGGCACCCGCGGTCAGGCCGCGCAGCCTCGCAAATGCGTAGCCGATGTTGGCCTGCCAGCGGTGCGAGTAGCGCTTGGCGACGCTCACGAGCAGCGCGTCGTAACTGGTGAAATATCCGGGCCCGTTCGTCGTCAGAAAGATGCGATCGTTGGCCCGGCTGGTGAGCGGGAACACCGTCAGCGTGCCGCCGAGCGGCGACGCTACCTGCTGTGTCCCGTACTGGGCGCCGGTCGTGAGCGTGGCGATCTGGTTCCTGGCGTTCTTGTGCACGTAGCTGATCGATCCGGCCAAGTTGCTGACGATCCGGCGATCCAGGCCGATCGAATACTGATCGGTGTACGGCGTCTTCACATTGCGATCGAACGCAATGTTCGCGCGCGGATCAGTCACCGAGATGATGGTGCTGTACGCGCCGGTGGCGGGATCGAATCGCGCCAGCGTGGTGATCGCGATGCCGGGATGGACCGCTTCGATGCTGGTCAGCGTGATCGGGTCGTAGTAGCGACCGGCCAGGCCGCGCACGACCGTGCTGCCATCGTCGTCCAGCTTGAGGTTGACGCCGACGCGAGGCGAGACGGTGTTCCAGGTGACCACGGTACCCAGCCCGGCTATCGTCGCTCCGGTCTCGCGGAACTCGCTGTCGACCGCTGGCGCGTCGGTGCTGATCCCCTCGAGCCGATCGAAGCGCGCGCCGATCTTGATCGTGAGCCGCCGCCTGAAGGTCATTTCGTTCTCGGCCCAGGCGACCTGCGCGTTGTACTGCGCGGCGTCGATGTTGGGCGGGGACAACGTCGCCTGGTCAGGCCTGCCGTTGACATCCGAGTAGACGACGCCGCCTGGTTCGACCGTGGCGCGCCAGATGCGATTGCGGATGAACTGCACGCCGACCGACAGATTGTTGTTGACGACGTTGCCGGCCAGGTAGGTATTGAGCTTGACGTCGAACTCGTCGCGGCGCGGCTTGCTGCGGAACGCCGTCCAGTTGCCGCTGTTGATCCCGGTTGCGGTGTCAACCCGCCGCGGCGTCGTCAAATCGTTGTCGAAACCAATCCGCTGGTCCGGCAGGTTCGTCAGTGCATATCTGGCGTGTTGTTAGCACTGTGCGCGATGAAAGCGTGGCGGTCAGCTCGGAGGCGCCGTGCGGAAAATCGCCGAACGACCGCTGGATCGTCTCGAGCGGCCGCGTCACCGTCGGAAAGTGCGGCAGCGGTTCGAAGAACGATTCCTGATAGTACGTCTGCTGGAAGCCGATGTGATCATTCAGCTTCAGGTTCACCTTGGCACTCGGATCGGCGAACCAGACGAGGTACTGGTCGGCAGGCGCGAGAGGCGCCTGACCCGGCGTCGACGCCGATTGTCCAGTGAAGGTCAGGCCGCCGTAGAACCAGGCACGGTTGCGCAGAATCGGTCCGCCGAGATGCGTCGAGAGGTCGCGATTCTTGTACCAGGTGAAGCCAGTCTGGCCATCGGGGCAATTGCACGGCAGCGTGATCGGCTGGCTTGAAAACGCCTGGGGCGCATAAAAACCGGCGGCGTCGCCGCGGAACTGGTTGGTGCCTGCCTTCGTGATCACGTTGAGGACGCCGCCGGCTGCCCCCTGAAACTCCGCCGACGCTCCGAGCGTCGTCGCGCTGACCTCGCCGATCGCATCGAGATCGAAATGCGTCCACCCGCCGCCCGATGCCGGATGGTTGGTGACGACGCCGTCCACCATCAACGGCGTCTCGGCGCCGGTCGATCCCATCACGTTGACGCTGTAGGCGGAATCCATGTTGCCGACGGTCACGCCCGGTGAGTCGGTCATGAAGCTGGCGGCGGCCGTGAATCGCTTGTTCGGCAGCGACTCGACCACCTCGGTCGACAGCGTCTGGCCGATGCCAGTCTGTCGCGGGTCGATCAGCGGCGCGTCTCCGCGCACGGTGATGCTCTCTTTGACCGACGCCAGCGGCAGGCGGACGTTGCGCTCGGTCGTGCCGCCAACGGTCACGCGAAGGTCGGCTTCGTCGTAGGCGCTGAAGCCGACGAGGGCGATGCTCAAGCCGTAGGTTCCCGGCGGCAGGCCGGTGAATCGATACTCCCCCTGTGCGTTGGTGACCACGCTTACCGGTCCGCCAGGGAGGGCCGGCGAGGTCAGCGTCACGGTTGCGCCAGGCAGAACGGCGTTCGACTCGTCACGAACGACGCCGATCATGTTGCCAGGTAGCACCTGGGTATTGACGGCAACGGTGCCGAACACCGACAGGACCGCGAGTGCCAATGATAGTTGCCTCATTGCTCGTTCCTCAGTGAGTTGTCGACGGTCCGTGGCGGGACCGGGCCGGTCGCTACCTGCGAGGCAGGTACTTTTTGTTGATCTTGACGACGACGGTGAAATTTGGATCGACGATGTTCGCGGTGTCGATCTCGAGCGCCTGCCCCATCAGGAGTGAGGCGCTGCGCTCGTCGAAGCCGTAGTCGTTCATCAGCCACGTCAGCATCTCGGTGTCGGCATGCTGGAGCGCTTCGAGGAGCGGGCGGGCGCTGCCGAGAACCATGATGTAGTCGGCGTTCTCGAGGCGCGGCCACCCGATCGCCTTGCCTTTGATCAGGTCGACGGTGAACTCGACATCCATCGAGGTCTCGAGTCCGGTGCCCACTACTTCGCCCTCGCCCATGCGCGCGTGGCCGTCGCCGAGGAACAGCAGCGCGCCCGGCGCGCTCACCGGCAGCATCAGTCTGGCGCCCGTGGTCACGCCGACGTAATCCATGTTGCCGCCGAAGCGGCCTGGCGTGGTCGCGGAGAACGCTTCGTTGTTGCGCGGCGCCGTGGCGACGCAGCCGAGCATCGTCGCAATCGGCAGCTCGATCGGCCCCGGCTTCATGCCTGCCGTCGTCGTGCGCGCCACGCCTTTCTGCTTGTCGATGATCCAGGTCTCTCGCTGCGCCTGTCGCTCCGCTCGCGAGCGAAGGAAAGCCGGATCGAGCGCGTAAGGCGCCAGCAGCGCACCCATGCGCGCGGTCGTGCGGTTTGTTTCGACACGATCCAGCGTCACCACCAGCGTGTCGCCCGGTTCGGCGCCCTCGATGAAGAACGGCCCGATCTGGGGGTTCGGCGTGGCGGCCACCTTGACGTCCGCCGCATCGCGCCCTTCGGCGTCGATCGTCTGGGTGATCACCCGGTCGCCGGGTTTGATGCGCAGCGCCGGCGGATGAGCTGACGAGTAGGTGATGTAGAACTGAGTCGCTTTGAAGCGATGCGTTTCGGCAGACGTCGGCGCCATCATGCACGATGCAATCACGATGACGGCGACGCTGGTGGATTTCGGCGACGTGCCGGGAGCCTAGCGCAAAGTGATGCGGTTGGCAATCGGCACGGCATGTTCGCCTCGTCCGAAGTGACCGAATCAATGGCGGCAATTCCAGAGCGATGACGATCCGGCCACTCGAGTCCACACGCGAACGTCGACGAGATCGAGGCGCTGCTCCGTGGCGACTCAGCAAACGGCAAGGTGCGCCTGCGCAAACGCTCGAAGCGCAAGAGTGCGAGCTTCAGTCGGGCCGGTCGCAGCGGCTTGATGTGCCAGTCGAAATGCCGCAAGGCCTCTTCCTCAGTACGGTCCCAGTCCCGACGGTATTGGGACACTGCCCGGCGGTCGATAGGTAGGAAGTGACGAGACATGCCTGGGCTGTCCTTGCCGCCGGCGCGCTGGTTCTGGCGGTTTACGTCCTTCGACTTGACTACATCGTCGGCATCATGGGTGACGACGCGTGGTATGCGTTGCTCGGACGTACCCTCTCACGCGGCGGCGGCTTCCTGCAGCCGAATACCCCGACACCAGGTCAGCTCCCATACCTGCCGCCGGGCTTTCCGTTGTTGCTCGCACCGCTCTGGTATATCGCTCCCGTGTTTCCGACGAACGTCCTGGTGCTGAAAGCGCTCTCGGTCGCGGCGATGTTCGCAACAGCAGTTCTGACCTACGCCTACTGCCGCGCGCATACGGAGTGGCCGCGTCAGCTGTCGCTGACCGTCACCGTCGTCGTTGCGCTCGTGCCGAGCCTCGTCTTCCTGACGACCTCGACCTTGATGTCCGACTGCGTCTTTCTCGCCGTGCAGCTCGCGACACTCGTCGCACTCGAGCGCTGGCCGACGCGCACCGGAACCGTCGTTGCGGGCGTCGGTGCGGCGGTATCGATGTTGATGCGGGCCGTCGGCGTCACTGTGCCGGTGGGCGCGGTGGTGTATCTGTGTCTGACGCGTCAATGGCGACGCGCGGCGATGCTGACCGCAGTGGTCGTCGTGTCGCTGACCCCGTGGCAGATCTACGCCTCTCGCCATGCGCCAACGGACGCGCAGATGGGGAACGGCGAGACGCTGCTCTCCTACCGTCGCGTGTTTTGGCAGCAGTGGGCGGGCGACACCAAGGCCGGCACCGCGACCTATCGCGATCTGCCGCCCCGCATCGGACGGAACATGATCGACGTGGTCGCCCGGGACGCCGTTGCGCTGGTGGCGCCGTCACTCCTGCGTGGCGCGCACCAGAGCGGTTTGGAAGTGCTCGGTGTGGGCAGCTACGGCATGCAGGGTCCGATGGGAAATGGCGCGGCGACGATGACCGTGTCGGCCGTGTTGTTCCTGTTGATGGCCGTCGGGTGGGTTCGGGCGGTACAGCGCCGACTCTCGCTGGCCGAGATCGTTGTGCCCTTGTCGTTGGCGCTGATCGTGTCGTGGCCGTTCTGGACGTTTCGATTCGTGCTGCCGCTCGCGCCGTTCCTGCTGGTTTACCTGGTCGACGGCCTGCGCGCGGTGACACCCGCAGCGAGCGCCGTGCCGGCGCTCGCCATGCTCGGCGTGGCCGGACTGAGCCTGTTCGATCATGGCGAATACCTGGTGCGCGCCCGCGTCCGCCAGCCGGACTGGTCCGTCTACGCCGAAGACACGGACGCAGTGCTCGCGTGGCTGCAGATGCATCCTACGGACGGCGTCATCGCCACGAGCAACCCCGCGCTCGTGTATCTGCGCACCGGCACGCCTACGATTCAACTCGAGGGGCTCGTCGATCGCGCCGTCTTGCGGGCGCGCGGCGTCCGCTACGTGGTGTGGGTGCACCTCGCCAGTATGCGGGTGCCTGTCGACCAGGGAGCGGTTCGTTATGTTTCGCCACGGGCTGGATTCTGGGTGCTCGAGTTGTGAGCACCTGACAGACGCGGCCGCGCGTCGTCCAATACGATCACCAACCTCGGTAGCACGGTGACGTGACCTTCACGACACGTCGCGAAAGACGCCCTCGTCCATCAGGTAGCCTTGCGACTCGGCGAGAGGCAGGGCGCGCCGACGCACGCGCTCGAAGCGTAGCAGCGCAAGTCGCCGCCGCAGCGGCTCACGGGCGAAGTCTGCTTCGGGTGCGACCCGTGCATGTGCACGCGTGATCGAGCCCACGTTCGAAAGCGTCGTCCAGGCGAGTCGTGATGGTCGACGTCTTCATCGACATCGTCACACAATCGCTCTGCCTTATCAGGTCGACCGCGCCAGTCTCTGTCGGCCGACTGCTGAGGGTAAACGATGTTGGGAAAGTCCTCTAAGACAGCCTTCGGCGTCCCACCCCCGTCGCGGGGCGAGATGTCTGAATGACAGAACGATCCCTCCAGGTCACTTATCGAAAAGGCAAACCGTTCTCCGCATATCTTCACCTGTCGCATCAGACAGGCGAGAAAAGCGCGAAGACCGTGCCGTCCGCTGACGGCTTGCTCGTGGTCGACTACGCCAGGGACGGAAAGCCGATCGGCGTGGAAATCACCGCGCCAACTGCGGTGCCTCTGGATCGTCTGAACAGCCTGCTTGCCGACCTCGGTCAGACGCCGCTGAACGAACACGATTACCTGCCCGTACGTGCTGCGTGAATCGAATTTGAGTGAGCCGCTTGTGGAGCGGCGCCGCACCCACTTGGTGCCGCACTCATCTCGCTACCCGATCGGACGGCTTGAACCACGTGTCACCGAGGCGAAGCTTCGATTTTCCTGACCGGTTGACGCGATCCTGTCGCACAGCTCAAATGTGGACGACGTCGAGCAGCTTGCGGTGCGGTTCTCCGAGGCGTCTAACTCTCGAAGCAGTCTTCTGGTCGGCTTCGGCCCCTTGCATCGTGCAGGCATGGGGGCTGAATTCACCGCTCGGCGCTCATCAGGGCCCGCGCCTGGACTCCATCCTGACCTCGCCAGTGAAAGCCGCGGCCAAACCCCCGCATTCCAGGTTTTCCTGAACCACCCTTCGCAGCAACTGCCAGGGCGGTTTCACGGACAACGCAACCGCAGCACTACCGCATGGAGGAGCGATGTCCGGCGCTCGATGTAATGATTCGCGCGAGTACGACGCGCGGATATCGACCGACGAATGGCCGCGCGTGTATGACACACGCGACCGTGATGAACATGATCCGCGCGATGCCTTGATGCGCGATCTGGACCTGCCGCGCGGTGGTGACGACCGTGAACTCGTCGTTGACCGCGATCGAGTCTACGAGCTTGACGGCGCAGACAGCCGCACGCTGGCGCCGACGGTGCGTTCCGCATCGCGCCGGAACACGATCTCGACCTTTCGCAAGAAGCCTGGAGAACCTTCACGATCAGAGGCTCGTCGACGTGGCTGAGCACGGTGTGGTCCGGCAGACTGAGCGCGGCCGAAGGATGGTCAGACCGGGATCGCTCCCGCTGGCTGGCGCAACGCGTCAGCCGCGTGACTGAGCACGGTGTGGTCGGCAGACTGAGCGCGAGCGAAGGATGGTGGACCCGGCGGGCGCCAAATCGAACAGCTCGTCCGGTGGTTGCGTCAACTTGAAGGACTCCGACAAGACACCCGTTTCACCAGACCGTCCGCACCGGGTACACGCTGATCGGTTCGTCATTCGTGACGAAATCCATACCTTCAGCAACCGCTTGCGCGATCAGGATTCGGTCGAAGGGATCTTTATGCACCGCCGGGAGCGCAGACAGGGCCGCCACATGGCTCGCGCGAATCGGCAACACGCGCGCCGCGGTCAGCTCTGTCGCTCGGCGCCACCACGTCGACAGGTCGGCAATCGTCAGCAGGCCCTTTTGGGTCTTGATCACGACCTCCCAGTACGAAGCGACGCTGACGACGTTTTCCCCCGCGTCAACGAGGCGTCGTGCCCGTGGCGACAGGCGCTCAGGAGATCCGAGTGCCCAGAGGAGCGTGCTGGTATCGAGTAGATGCGCGGATCTAACGCCCGTTCCAGAACGCTTCGGCTTCTTCATCGGTGAGGGCTCGTTCCCAGCCTTCGGCCATCGTGAACTGCCCGGCCATCGCTCCAAGCGCCGAGATTTTGCGACGGCGAATCGGCACAAGTTGCGCCACCGGGCGCCCGTGGCGTTCGATCACGACTTGCTCGCCATCTTGTACGAGGTCGAGGAGCTTCGACAGTTGAGTCTTGGCGCCGTGTACGCTGACGTTCATGATCGTCATTTTAGTCCATTTTTTGAACTAAGACCATACGACGGCGATCCCGAGACTCGCTATGTCTTGGCGATCATCGCTGAGACTACGTCCACGCCTGTCTCACCCCACCTATTCGATTCGCGAGAAGCGCAGATCCCACCGCTCGTGTAGTGCTGGCGTCTGCGTCTGTGACCACAGCGCATCCATCGGTGCTCGGACAAGAATCTCGACGTAGATGCTCATGCTCGAACGCCGTCGCAGCGTGTTGCGAGCCTCATCGCTGCGACCGAGTGATCTCGGAATCGTTCTTGAAGCGCGCGCACGATTGGCTGGCCGAATCGCGCGAGCATAGCCTGTGGCCAAGAGGTAGCTCGAATTCGATACACAACGTCCTCCGTCCGCGGGTCGACAAAGACCTCGAAGAGCTCTTCGCCGCTCTCGGCGTGGTTCGTCAGCGTTCCGTATGCGAAGCCAAATCGAGCGACATCACCCGGGCCTCCGACGCCGTAGAGGACACGGCAACCATTCAACGACCAGAACCCGAGATGTCGGATCAGCACGGCAACAACAGTCCCGACCGCGATAGGTGCCTGACGCGGAAACGTTTCGACCCAGCCGATGTCGAACTGCTTCCACGCCCGTAGCGCGGCTCGTGCTCGCTTGAAGTCGGCTTGTCCCCGCCCGATGGTGACAGTCACCTCGTCGACGTCCGGATCGGCCGTCCGGGTTCCGACGATTCCGATGGGGCCGTACGACAGCGGCAGGTCCTGCGACTGGCGAAGGAAACGATCGATGACGTTACGAGTTGGACGTCGAGCCAGGAACATTGATTCCTCAGGCAGAGACTGGGCTGCCGAACAGGGCCTCACGAACCAGCTCGTCGACGGATATCACGAACTTGCGAACCGGCGGAACACGAAGCGCCAGCCCTGCGGATGGCAGAAGTTGCTGGGTCAGCGAAACCAGTGCAGCGGTCGCGCGCTGATTCGGACTCTTGTCTAGTAGCCACCACAGGAGCACTGCCAAGTGGACGAGATACAAGAGGCGCCCGAGCGCTTCGGCCAGCGGCTGTTTGGGTGCATCGCTCGATTCGGTGACCACCTGCTCGAATACCTGCTGGACGCGAAGCCGCGAGAACGCCGTCCTCGCGGAGAAAATGCCTTCTTCAGGGTCGCCAACCATGACGGGCGTCAGAGCCCGGAGCGCCATTTGATGCGGTTCGAGCACCTGGAGGCTGGTCCTTAGGGCGAAGAGGAAGCGGTCGCGCCATCGCCCGGGCGGCATGCCGGACGCCTGCTGCGCGTACTCGGATGACAGTTCGTCATAGAGCGCGATGACAACAGCCTGTTTGCTCGGGAAGTAGCGATACAGGAGGCCGACGCTGACGCCCGCTTTCTTGGCAATGTCCCGAAGGGTCGTCGCTTCATAGCCGCGGGAGGCAATCAACTGCGTCGCCGTGGCATACAGGCGGTCCCTCGCCGCGGTGCCCTGAGCCGTGGGACCGGCCGGACGGCCCCGCTTCCGCGGCTTGACATTTTGAGTGAACATGTTCATTAATATTAGAACATGACTGATTCAGCGACGCAAGCCGCATCTGCTGGGGAAAGTGCTCACCTCGTGCTCTACGACGGAGTTTGTGGGCTGTGCAGCAGGCTCCTTCAGTTCCTCCTCACTCACGACCGCCGCGGTGTGTTCGCGTTCGCTTCGCTGCAGAGCCGAACGGGCAGGGCTGTGGTTGAAGAACTTGGCGGCGACCCCACCGAACTGACGTCGTTTTACGTTTTGGCAAACTACCGGACCGTAATAGCCGGATCTTCGCCAGGAGCAACGCAGCGCTGTTCGTCGCGAGCCAGCTTGGGTGGCCGTGGAAGGCGGCGCTGATTGCGCGCGTCCTGCCAGGCGCGGTATTGGACCGCGCTTACAACGTCATCGCCAGAAATCGGTATCGCGTGTTCGGCCGCTTCGAGCAGTGTCTTGCTCCGCGTCCGGAGTTCCGAGGCCGATTCATCGAGTGAACAGGGAGAGCCACATCAAGATCGTCATTCCAGGTGGGTCCGGACAGGTCGGCACGATCCTGGCGAGAGCGTTTCACCATGGTGGCCACGACATCGCCGTGCTCAGCCGACAACCGCGGCCGAACCCGTGGCGGGTCGTCGCGTGGGATGGCGCGACCTCGGCAACTGGCAACGCGAGATTGACGGCTGCGACGTCGTCATCAACTTGGCTGGCCGCAGCGTCAACTGCCGGTACACGGTACCCAATGCGGAGTTCATGCAGGTACTTCGCGAGGCCTGTGGCTCTCGGCTGGTGGACCAGGACAGTGCCAGTTGGAACCCGATCGTGAAGTGGCTGCGGCAGATCTACGTTCGCGTGAGCACGAAGGAGCAGACCGAGAACCTCAGCCTGCCAACCCAGCTCCGCGCGTGCGAAGAGGTACTGCCGCCAGGGCTACGAAGTTCTCGAACGCTTCCACGAAGAGCGCGAGAGCGCCAAGACGACGGATCGCAGCCAGCTTCAGAAGCTGCTCACCTTCTGCCGCCTGAACAAGGGCCGCGTGCACTTCGTCGTCGTGTTCATGGTGGACCAGACCGGCGCCAGTTGGAACCGGCTCGTCATGTGGTTGCGCCGCCTTGAACGACTCCGAGCGTCATGACACAGCGGTTCGATCTCTCGCAGCCGCTCAGGCGTCGCGACCGGCGGCATTCTATTTCCTCAACTTTTCCGTCCAGTTAACCATCACCGTGACCGCGGGAGGTTTGCCACCGAGGGGCTGCCGCAGCAGGAAGTGCTGCCCGTCGCGGGTCACGTCGTATTGAGACCGGCTGTCGAACAGCGCCAGGATCCGTGTCGCGATGAGCGTCCTTGTCGTGCCGATGCGAAGCTGCGATCCAGAAGTTTCCAAATCGACGTTCGCCACGCCGCCCGGAACCGCCCAGTAGACCAACTCGCGGCCGTTCTCAGTCCACCGAGGGTGCGCGCCGCCGCCGCGCGAAATCTGTCTCTTGTCTCCGCCCCCGAAACGTTGAACGTACACCTCTTGCGCTCCGGTCTCGAAAGCCGTGTACGCGATCCACTGACCGTCGGGCGACAGGCGGCCGTCGAAGGAATTGAAGTCCCTCCGCAAAATCGGAACCGATTTAGCCTCGTCGCCGACCCCGACTTTCCAGACGGCCCACGCAGGCTGTGAAGACGTAGAGATGCTGTAGAGCATGAATCGTCCATCGGGTGACCAGTCTGACGGGAACAGATCGATGACGGGCTCTTCAAACGTCGCGAGGGGCTCCTCAGCGCCGGAGCCGTCAACGTTCTTGCGATACAAGCCGAACCGCCCACCCCGGTTCGACGCGAATGCGATCTGTGTTCCGTCGGGCGACCAGACGGGATCGGTGTCCTGGGCCGGATCAAAAGTGAGGCGAGACCAGACGTGGCGGGCGACGTCCAGAATCCAGATGTCCCAGTTGCCGGTTTGCGGATCGTGACGGTTGACGGCGACCTGCTCGCCGTTCGGCGAAATGGCGGGGTTGAGGTACTCGCCGCCTTGCGGCGGCTCAATGCTGCCCGAGATCCGTCCGGCACGATCGAACCACGTCAACTGGCCTGCGCTTCCGCCGCGCGTCGTCACGAAGGCGAGCACCCCTGTTGTCGAGGCGGAAGGCAGCCAATACTTCACCAGGGCGCCGAGGTATCCGGGAGCGACCTCGTCCGCCACGAGGGATGCGGGCCCTTCCACCTCGAAGGTTCGCGGATCGAGAGTTTGGGCCATCAACGCCGCGCCACGGAGAAACACCAGGTGAGAAGGCGAAGCGAACGTAGCCGGATAATCCGAATCGACGAGATGCCTGGTCTCGGGGGAATCGAGCGATGCGAGGCGGATGGTACCGCCGCGCGATCCTGCGACATGGTAGATGAAGTGGCGGCCGTCGGGCAGGAATGCCGGTGCCGCGCGCATGGCGTTGGCACCTTCCCCATCGATCGGATCGACGCGTGAGGGGACGCCGCCCGACGCCGCGACACGAAGAATGCGCGATCCCGCGGAAAAGAGGATGTCTCCGTTGGCATTCCAACTGCCAACGGGGAATGATCCTTTTGTCTCACAGATGGTGAGCGGCGGACCGCCAGCGAGGTCGACCCGCTTCAGACGCCCGATCGACGACGCCGTGAAAAACCCGATCGCTGAACCGTCCGCGGACCAGAACGGTGCACCTCCAAGCTCGGTACCGGGAACCGGTCGCGTTTCCCCGGAATCGAACGAGTGCAGCCAGATCCGCGGGCCTTCGCTGCAGCACACACCCATCGCCATTCGGCGGCCATCCGGCGACATGGCGATGCCAAACGCCGCGTTGTCGGCCAGGTCGATCCTGAACTCGAGGAGCCCCGTGATCGGCGTCGGACGGGTCCGCCACACCGCAGCCAGCAGCACAATGGCGCCGATAGCTCCTACGGCCGACGCCAACGCAATCCATCGCCAGCGTTTCGTCCCGGATTCGGCCCGATCGGTCCTCGCAGAGGTGCCCGGTGCAGACATGACGTCCGCGATCTCGATCCTCACGTCTGCGATGTCGTGCGTGCGCTCTGATGGATCCTTCCGCAAACACCGTTTCAACAATCGACGTATCGCATCCGGAACGCCCGCCGGCAGCGCATCCCAATCGGGCTCGCGTTCGAGAATTTTGGCGATCGCTTCCGACGCCGTTCCCGCATCGAACGAATTGCGACCAGTCAGCATCTCGTAGAGCACACAGCCAAAGGCCCAGATGTCGGCGCGTTTGTCGACCGGCCGGCCCCGTGCCTGTTCGGGGCTCATGTAGGCCGCCGTGCCGAGGATCACGCCAGGCGTGGTGCCGCCAGAAGTGATGGTCGGTGATTCGTGAAGCGGCGGTCCTGCCGTGTCGGCGCCGACCGCCTTTGCGAGGCCGAAGTCGAGCACCTTGACGACGCCCTCCGGCGTGATCTTGATGTTCGCCGGCTTCAGATCGCGATGAACGACGCCTCTCTCGTGCGCCGCCTCGAGGCCTTCCGCGATCTGATGGGCGACGCGAAGCGCTTCGCCGACGGCCATCGGGCCGCTCGTGAGGCGATCGGCGAGCGTCGGCCCCGGGACGAACTCGAGGACCAGGCCGCGTATGCCGTCGGCGTCCACGACGCCGTAGATGGCGGCGATGTGCGGATGATTGAGGGCGGCGAGCAGTCGCGCCTCCCTCTCGAACCGGGCGAGCCGCTCCGCATCCGATGTGAGATGCCGCGGAAGGATCTTGATCGCCACGTCGCGGCTCAGCGTCGTGTCGTGCGCGCGATACACCTCGCCCATGCCGCCGACGTCGAGCAGTCGCTCGATGCGATACGCGCCAAGCGACGACCCTGGCGCGAGTCGCGGCTGCGGAGCCTCGACGAGCCCGGCCACGACTGCGCCGACCGGCCTATCGATCATTCCGGCCAGCGGCTGCGCCAGCAAGGAGTCAACCTCGCGCCGCAGCGTGGGATCGTGCGCGCACGCGTGTGCTAGCCACGCGTCGCGCTCGGCGGCCGGCCGTTCGCGTGCCTCGTGAAATAACCGTTCGATCTCGCGCAGACGCTCAGACGCCACGTTCAGCTCTCGTCAATTCCCGCTCCAGCCACGCCCGCGCGAATTCCCAGTCGCGCAGCACTGTTTTCGACGAAACCTGTAGCGCGACGGCGATCTCGTCGACGGTCAGCCCACCGAAGAATCGCAGCTCGACGACGCGGCTCTTGCGGTCGTCCTGGGCAGCGAGCGCCTCGAGCGCATCGTCGAGTCGGATCACGTCCGCATCGGGCGCCACTCCGCCGATCGTCGCGTCGTCGAGCGTCACGCGTACGGCGCCACCGCCCCGCTTGTTCGCACCCCGCGATCGCGCGAGGTCGACGAGCACGCGTCGCATCAACCGTGCCGACATCGCCAGGAAATGCGTCCGGTTCTGCCAGTTGACTTGCTGGACGTCCACCAGGCGCAGAAAGGCTTCGTTGACCAATTCGGTCGCCTGCACGCTGTGGTTCGCCCGCTGGCCGTGCAGGCACCGGCGCGCGATGCGCCGCAACTCGTCGTGGACGAGCGGCATCAACGCCTCCAGCGCCAGCTGGTCTCCCTCGCGCCAGGCTCTGAGGAGCGCCGTCACCTCGTGGGTCGAGCTCAAAATCGCTGCATTCTAACCGGGTTTCGCGCCGTGTCCGTTTCGGTTGTCCCTTTCCGTCTCTACGGGCGGGAGGCGAGATGTCGAAGCGGATCACGGGCTTGATCGCGATCGCGGCCGCAACGATCCTGGGCGTCGGCCAATCGGCGGCCGCTCAGGATCCGAGGATCGCGGACCATCACGAACGCCCGCATCACATCTTTCTGATCGGGAAAGCACACAAGGCGGTCGATGACGCCGTGCGGGGCGCCATGCGCCGCCTCTCCACACCCAGGTGCCAGCAGCTGTTCGAGGAGTTCACAGATCAAGGCGGTCGCGCGTTGACGGTCAACCTGCCGCTGACCGCAGAGTTGCCCGCGGAATTCCTGGCTGGGCTGTACTTCGTCGAGGGTGATGACACGATTCAGTGCCGCGCCGACCAGATCGTCGCTGCGTTCACCGAGCCGGGAAGCCGGGTGATTCACGTGTGCGGCCAACGGTTCCTCCAGTTTGCGGTGAAGACAAAGGGCGGAGAGATCCTGCTCATTCACGAGCTCCTGCATACGCTCGGACTCGGCGAGAACCCCCCAACCAGCGCGCGGATCACGAACGCGGTCATGAGCCGCTGCGGGTAGCGGACCAAGAAAAACCGTCGCGACACGGCAACGGAATCCGGCTTTTGAAAGGTGAGGGCACTATGACGAGGAAATCTCGACTCCTCGAGTCCGCGCCTCGGAGCGATCGTGCACACGGCGATCTTCGATGCGTTCAACGGCATCGAACGGCGTTACACCCCGATTTTCGTTCACCAGGCGTCCCCCGACGGCGCGTCGCGCCGGGCTGCGGTCATCGCGGCGGCGCACACCGCGCTGGTCAGTTTGTTTCCGTCCCGACAAGCGGCGCTGGATGCCGCCCCAGACTGGTGCGTTGTCACCGTCCGAGCGTGGAATGAACTACCCGAGCACCGTCGCCGTCAGCGACGCCCTGGGCGAGGCGATTGCCAACTACGTCGACCGAAACTCAATGACGCGACTCCGCGCTCGGGACCTTGGTGAGTTGCGGTAAAGACATGGGATTCCAACCGAATTGATAGGAAACGGGTACTGTCGATGTGGACGGCCGTTGCACGCGGAGCCCTGGTGGGTCTGGTACTGCTGTCAATCGCGTGCGGTGGCTCGACGCCCACTGCGCCGATTGCGAGCAGTCAGCGCCCCGTTGTTCCGTCATCGCCTGCTACGAATTTCCCCGCGTTATCGGGTCCGTCGCGCACCTTCACGTTCGACCAGGATCTGACGTACCCTTCGCGCGACTACACGAAGACGTCGCACTTCGTCCTTTACGACAACGGAGCCTTCGCCCTCCAGTATGTGTCGCTTGGCCTCGAGTATCGCGGCGGGTACACGGAGTCGAACGGGGTCATCACTTTCCAGTGGGAAGGTTGGAGTATCGCAGGCGCCTGGGGTGCGACTGGAGCGCTTACAAATGGTTCGCTGACCGTGCAGTACAACCTCATCATGCAGCTGTCAGACTTCGAGGATGCCGTGTATGGTCTGAAGCAGTAAGCCAGACCGGGATCGCGCGACTGAGCACTGTCAGCGTCCGCAGACTGATGGAAGCGATGGAAGGCCAGACCGAGTCGCTCCCGCGCTGACCCGAAGGGCAGCCGCGTCAGCCGAGAGTCCGCGTCAGCTGAGAAACCGGGATCGCTCCCGCTGGCTGGCGCAACGCGTCAGCCGCGTGACTGAGCACGGTGTGGTCCGGCAGACTGAGCGCGAGCGAAGGATGGTGGACCAGACCGGGATCGAACCGGTGACCTCATGAATGCCATTCATGCGCGCTCCCAACTGCGCTACTGGCCCACACTGGCGGGTGCCGAATCCCAATGGTAGCGCGGGCATGATGACACGGTCAAACCTCTTCAACGCAGATGATCTGCAGGTGTTTCTGATCTGCAGGTGTTTCGCAGGACGTCGCGGCTGAGCATCGCGCACAGCCCGCCAATGCTACTTAGGTCGGGTTGAATGCCGGCTCCGCGAGTTCGGACGAAAGCGCGTGTCCACGGTAACACCGAGGCCGACGTGCTCCGCAAGATCCACGTGGTCGATGCGGCCGGAGAGCGCAGACGTCGCGATCAGATCCTTCGAAATCACCGGCTCTTGCGTATCGCGCTCGTGCCCGCGGACGGCAGTGGTTGGTCGTCCCTGGTGGGGTCGTTCGACAGTCACATCCGTCAGGTTGGTGCCGCAAACAATATGCCGCGGCTCAAGGTAAGCTTGACCAGGCGGCACTCCGCTTGCGGGGGACCCGATCGCTGAGGTGTGCAACCCAGCCATCGTGTTCACGGATAGACAGCGACGGTAAGCCTTACTCGGTGGAGACCCACTGCGGGAGCTTGGATGTTGCCAATCGACGGGCGGGCCGAGGCAGTCGTACTTGCTCTGCTCTTCGTGCTGTGCGTGCTCATCGGTGTCTCCCTGCGTCGATTTCGCGGCACGCTGCTCAGCGAGCGGTCCCGACGTATCGACGCGGAACAGACGCTAACGCGTACCGGCGCACTGGAAGCGCTCGCCCGCGCCCTGTCGAAAGCCCAGACGCCTGCAGAGGTGACGTACGCGTCGCTGTCGGAGCTGCTCCCGTCGGCGGGTTTCGCCACGGGAGCCATCGCGGTCGTCAGCGATGACGGCAGCCATCTCGCCGTCATGCAGGCGATGGGTTATGGGGACTCCGAGTCGGCGGCACACTACACCGTCGCCCTCACCGCCAGGACCGTACTGACCGAAGTGGTGCGGCGGCAGAAGACGCTGGCGTTCACGTCACGCGAGGAGCGATCCACGGCGCTCGCCGACCTCACGCTCGATCCGATCCTCGACCAAGTCGACGCCGCCATCGCCCTGCCGCTGCTGGTGTCGGGCAAGGCCATCGGGGTGATCGTTCTCGCCCAACCCCAGACCGTTTCGGCCAACTGGCAGGAGCACGAGCTTCTGGTCGGCGCCTTGAACCGCATCGCGCCGGCACTGTACCGGGCGCAGCGTTTCGAGCGAGCCGAGCGCGCCCGCGCCGATTCCGAGGCCTACCGGATCCAGGCGGACATCGAGATTCGGGAGCGCGAACGCGCCGAGGCGGCGCTGCGCGAGAGCGAAGCGCGCTATCGCGGGCTGGCGGCGCGGACCACGCGCCTCTACACGTTGAGCGCAGGATTGTCCGAAGCGGTCACGCTCGACGCCGTTACTCAGGTCATCGTCCGCCAGGGCAAGGTGGTTGCCGGCGCGTCGGCCGGTTCGGTCACGCTGCTGGGAGACGATGCGCAGTTCGAAACCCTCTATGCGGAGGAGTATCCGCTCGAGCGGGTCGAAGCGTCGCACCGGTTTCCCGCCGAGCCGGGATTCTGCGCGACCGCGGCGGTCGACACGCGGCGTCCCGTCTTCATCGGCTCCTTCGCCGAATGGCAGCAGCAGTATCCACGCTCGGCGTCGATGGCGGCCGACGGCGGCTTCGCCTCCGTTGCCGCGCTGCCGCTGCTGGTCGAGGGATCGCCGATCGGCGTGCTTTCCTTTCACTTCACCGCGCCAGTGAATTTCGACGATGAGTACCGCGCGCTGCTCACGTCGGTCGCGCACCACGCCGCGCAGGCCATCGATCGGGCGCGGCTCTACGAAGGCGCACAGCGCGCCAGGGCCGACGCCGAGGCCGCCAACCGCTCCAAGGACGACTTCCTGTCCATCGTGTCGCACGAGCTCAGGACGCCGCTGAGCGCGGTGCTCGGATGGGCGACGATGCTGCGCGGCCATGTCCTGGACGAGACGCGGCGGTCGGGCGCGATCGAAGCCATCCACCGCAACGCGACGCGTCAGGCGCGACTGATCGACGAACTGCTGGACGTATCGCGGATCGTAGCCGGGCGCGCGCCGCTCGACCTGCAGGAAGTGGATCTCGGCGTGAACGTCGGTGGCGCGGTGGAAACGATCATGCCGCTGGCCGAAGCCAAGGGGCTCCACGTGGACGTCTCCGAGATGCCTGACGTGCTCGTCGTCGCCGACCCGCACCGCCTCGAGCAGGTGTTCGTCAACCTGCTTGGCAACGCGGTCAAGTTCACACCCGCCGGCGGCACCGTCGCGATCGAGGTCACACGAGCCGAACGGTCGGTCGATGTGCGCGTGCGCGACACCGGCCGCGGCATCGATGCCACCTTCCTGCCGCACGTGTTCGAGCGTTTCCGTCAGGCGGACGGCACCGTCACGCGGACGGTCGGCGGCCTGGGGCTTGGGCTGTTCATCGCGCGACGCCTGGTGGACGCGCACGGCGGGCACATCCAGGTCCAAAGCGATGGCGAGAACCGTGGCGCCACGTTCACGGTGTCGCTGCCACTCTCCGACAGCAGCGCCGCGCTTCCGCGAACGGCCGCGGAAGGCAAGCCGGCCCTTCTCAACCAGCCATCCGCCGACCGCGGCAGCGGGCAGGCTCAGCGCGCCGTGACCCTCTGATAGATCTGCACGTGTTCCACCCCGCGTCGCTGTCGTCGGCCTCGACGCCGCAACCGAAGTCCAGGCCCGCGTGGTTCGGCGGACCGTCTTGCCCACCGCGGCGGCGGCCAGTCGTGAGGCTGCCCTACCCGCCGGCCAGAGCCCCCACGATCAGGAACGGTTCGTCGCCGCGCGCCACCGCCTCAGGGAGCACTGTGTCCGGCGGTTCGTGCGACCAGTCCTGCGCGCAGGCGAAGAAGCGCAGGAACGCACGCCGTTTGAGCGTCCCGTGATCGCGGATGGTGCCGCGCAGCACCGGGTAGTCGCGCTCCAATGCGTCGAGCACGGTGCGTTGCGTGACCGCGCCGTCAACCGTCACGGACACCTCGTCGCCGACGCCAGCGAGCGTACGAAGATGGTGCGGCAGTTCGACGCGAATCACGACTTCACCCCGGGAACATTCTCAGGCAAGCGTCTGCACCTCGACCGAAAGGACCGCCGGCAGGTCGCGCGCAATCGCGTTCCAATGATCGCCGCCATCGGATGACGCGTAGACCTGCCCGCCGGTGGTGCCGAAATACACGCCGCACGAGTCGAGCGCGTCCACCGCCATGGCGTCGCGCAGCACGTTGACGTAGCAGTCACGCTGCGGCAGGCCGTTGGTCAGCGCCTCCCACTCGTTCCCTCCCGATCGGCTGCGATACACGCGCAGCTTGCCGTCGGGCGGATAGTGCTCCGAGTCACTCTTGATCGGGACGACGTAGATGGTTTCCGGCTCGTGGGCGTGCACGTCGATCGGAAATCCGAAGTCGGTCGGCAGGTTGCCGCTGACCTCGCGCCACGAGTCGCCGGCATCGTCGGTGCGCATGACGTCCCAGTGCTTCTGCATGAACAGCGTCTGCGGCCGCGATCGGTGCATCGCGATGCGGTGCACGCAGTGGCCGACGTCGGCGGCCGGATCGGGAATGTGCGGCGAGCGAAGGCCCTGGTTGATCGGCACCCATGTTGCGCCGCCATCGTCGGTGCGGAAGGCGCCTGCTGCGGAGATCGCGATGAACATCCGTTGCGGATTGGAGGGATCCAGCACGATAGTGTGCAGGCACAGCCCGCCGGCGCCGGGCTGCCAGCGCGACCCCGAGCCGTGCTCGCGCAAACCTGGAAGCTCCTGCCAGGTCTGCCCGCCGTCCACCGTCCGGAACATCGCGGCGTCCTCAACGCCGGCGTATGCCGTGTCAGGATCGGTCAGGGAGGGCTCGAGATGCCACACCCGTTTGAATTCCCACGGGTGCGGTGTGCCGTCGTACCACTGGTGCGTGCCCGGCACGCTCGCGTACTCGAACTTGTTGCCCACCGGCACCCAGGTTCTGCCGCCGTCGTCGGATCGCTGCATCACCTGACCAAACCATCCGCTGCTCTGCGACGCATACAGGCGATCCGGATTTGCGGGCGACGCCTTGAGGTGATACATCTCCCATCCGCCGAACTGTGGCTCGCTGATGGTCCAATGGTCGCGTTTGCCGTCAGCCGTGATGATGAATGCGCCCTTGCGCGTTCCGACCAGTACTCGGTACACCGCTCATCCGTCACTCCTTCCGATAGTCCAGCTCATTGTCGATCGAGCCGGCCCGATTTCGACATGGCTGGAACGATTGCTGCAATTCGGGTCGAAAAGGAGGGTGCATGGCGACTTCCTCAGCTTCGCTAGGAACGCACGTGCAAGCGATCGAGCCGCAGCCTGTGCTGGGGCCCGAACACAGACGTCTGGATGTCTTCATCGGGTCGTGGACGGCGGACGGACGCACTGCAGCGGGATCGTCAGGGTCGTCCGAAAACATGACTCAGCAACACACCTATGAATGGCTGCCTGGCGGGTTTCACATCCTCCACCGCTGGGCTGGCCACATCGGCGACCACCAAAGCCAGGGGATTGAAGTCATCGGCTACGACGCCGGTGCTGACGTCTACGAGGTGCATTTCTTCGACAGCGACGGCTGGGCGCGGATCTATCAGGCGCGAGCGCGGGATCGTGTCTGGACGTTCACTGGCACGCGGGAGCGCTGCGCCATCATGTTTGCGGACGACGGCCGCACCATGACGTCGCACTGGGATCGATCGCCCGACGGCGTTATCTGGGAACCGCTCTGCTACGTGGAGTCGAGGCGCGTCTAGCAGCCCGAAGCATCGCCTTCGCCTGTCGAGAAAACTTCACGATCCTGTCATCGCTTCGCCACGATTCTGCCGCACCCCGGTCGTCGCTTTGACGAAACGATCGGGATCGTGACTACCATCCTTTTGCGCTCGGTGAATCGATGCGTCATCGGCGCCGCACTCCTCGCTTCCCTCTTGGTTTCGGGCTGCGCCGACTCGACGGCCACGACGGCCCCCACCACGGTGGCGCTGGCCAGCGTCGTGCTGTCCTCGACCTCGGTGGTGGGCGGGACGCCGGTGACCGGCATTCTTACGCTGACGGGAAGCGCGCCCGCCGGCGGCGCCGCGATCACGCTGGCGAGCAGCAGCGCCTCTGCCAACGTGCCGCCGAGCGTCACGATTCCCGAAGGTTCCAATAGCATGTCGTTCGCCATCACGACCACCGCCACGGCTTCGTCGACGACGATCACCGCAACCTACGCCGGATCCAATCAGACCGCGACGCTCGCCACCACAGTGGTGACGGTGCCGTCGCTGCAAAACCTGTTTCTGTCGAGCGTTGTCTCGATCGCCGGCGTGCCGGTCGAGGGCACGGTCACGCTGACCGCCCCCGCGCCGGCGGGCGGCCTGTCGGTGACGCTCGCGAGCAGCACACCGCTGGCGGCGGTTCCCGCCAGCGTGGTGGTCCAGTCCGGCAACACCATTCAGACGTTCCCGGTCTCGATTGCGGCCTCGGCGGCCTCGAGCGCGGCGACGATCACGGCAACCTACTCGGGCGTGGTCCGCACGGCGGGGTTGACGATCGGCCAGCTCGCGTTCTCGATTGGCCTCCCCTCGATCGCCGGCGGTCTGCCCGATACCGGCACCATCTCGCTGCCGACACCTGCGCCCGACGGCGGCGCCCTGGTCACCTTGTCGAGCAGCTCGCCCGCCGCCATCGTGCCGCCGTCCGTGACGATCCCGGCCGGATCGCTGTCGCAATCCTTTGCCATCGCGACGCTCGATGCGCCGCCGACGACGACCGCCATCATCACGGCGAGCTATGGCGGCGCGAGCCTGACGGCGACGGTGACCGTGGTCGCATATCCGAACCTGACCGCGGTCAGCTGCACGCCGAGCACGCCGTCGGCCGGCACCGCGGTGGAGTGCATGGGAACGCTGGCGAGCGCGAGCCCAGCCGGCGGCTGGCAGCTTTCAGTTGCCAGCAGCGATCCATCAGTCAGAGCGCCTGCAAGCGTGATCGTGCCGCCTTCGGCCACGACGTTTCAGTTCTCGCTCACGACCGGCGTGGTGTCGGCGATCACGGCGGTTACGGTGACGATCTACGACGGGCCGAGCGGGCTGTCGCTCTGGACGGTGGGTCTCTCCGTCTCGCCCTGAAGGCGGCCATCGGGGCCGAGCGCTCCACATCTCGAGTACATCTTTTCGGCGTCATTCTATAGTCTTGGTCGTAAATGGCGACTGCTTCCGAGCGGGAAATCCTGACGGTCAACGGGCGCGACATCTCGATCTCGAACCCGTCGAAGGTGCTCTTCCCGCAGGCCGGGTACACCAAGCGCGATCTGGCGCACTACTATCTCGCGGTCGCGGACGGCGCGCTGCGCGGCGCCGGCGGACGGCCCAACGTCCTCGTGCGCTATCCGAACGGCGTCGGTGGCGAGTACTTCTTTCAGAAGCGTGCACCGGAGTCGCGGCTGCCGTGGATCGAGGTGGTGGCGCTGCGGTTTCCCTCTGGACGGACCGCGGAGGAGGTCGTGCCGCGTGACGCCGCCGCGCTGCTGTGGATGGCGAATCTGGCCTGCCTCGAGCTTCATCCGCACCCGGTGCGCGCCGACGATCTCGATCATCCCGACGAGCTGCGCATCGATCTCGACCCGGTCCCGGGGGTGGACTGGCCGCAGATCCGCGACGTCGCGCAGGTGGTGCGGGCGACGCTCGCTGACTTCGGCCTGGTCGGCTGGCCCAAGACGTCAGGCTCGCGCGGAATCCATGTCTACGTGCGCATCGAACGCCGCTGGATCTTCGACCAGGTGCGCCGCGCCGCCCTCGCCTTCGCGCGCGAAGTCGAGCGGCGCGCACCCGCGCTCGCCACCAGCAGGTGGTGGAAGGAAGAGCGTCACGGTGTCTTCCTGGACTACAACCAGAATGCGAAGGACCGCACCATCGCGAGCGCGTACTCCGTGCGCCCCACCGTCGACGCGCGGGTGTCGGCGCCGCTGACGTGGGATGAAGTCGGCGACTGCGACCCAGCCGACTTCACGCTGAAGACGATGCCGGCGCGCTTCGCTGCCGTCGGCGACCGTCACCTTGGCATCGACGAGCGGCCGTGTTCAATTGCGGCACTGCTCGAGCTGTCGGCGCAACAGGAGCGCGAAGGTCAGGGCGATGCGCCGTGGCCGCCGCATTACAGGAAGCAGGCGGGCGAGCCGGCACGGGTACAACCGTCGAAGCGGCGCGCCGGCGTGTCCCGTGACGGCGATCCGCCGGCAACGCCCAGGCGACAGCCGAAGCATCCGCTGATCGAAATCGGCCGTGCGCCGAAGAAAGACGCCGCACTCGCGGGACTGGAACGCTGGAGGGCGCGGCATCCCGACGCCGCGGCGCAACTGCAGCCGGCTGACGTCCTCGTCGATGCCATGCGCGGGCGTTTCAAGACCTGGACCCGCATCCGCGTGAATCTGCAGCACGTCCCCGAAATGCTCAGGCCGCCGCAGGAGCCGCTCGATCCCAACGACACGCCAAACGAATGGGCGGGCGTCGATCCGTCGACGTGGCACCGCCGGCCATCGCGAGCGCGCAAGGCGACGATAACCCCGGGCACGCGCGACGACGAGACGCTGTCTTCCGCTGCCGATCCGCGCCCAAGAAAAAACCGCACAGATCGCGAAGATCGCTGAGCCATCATGTCTCGCCGTCCCTGGCGCGCTTCGCCGTTTTTTCTCAACTGGCACCGAAGACCTTCGCCAGCTCGTACGGCGCCGTGACCTCGAGCTGATCGTAGCGGCAGTCCGCGGGGCGCTTGTCGAAGCGCCAGCACTGGAAGACGGCGGCGTGGCGGAACCGCGGCCCCTGCATGTGGTCGTACTTGACCTCGCACACCCGCTCGATGCGCAGCGGCTCCCACGACAGATCCTTGCCTGCGCTCCAGCGACTCTGGCCTCCGGGCATGCGCGTCATCTCGCCGCCGTCGGCCGCGGCCCACTCGTGCCACGGGTGCTCGTCCATCGCACCCTCGCGCAACGGCGCGAGCTCGGCGACGAGTTGCTTCCGCCTCGCCATGGTGAACGAGGAGGTCACGCCGACGTGATGGAGCCTGTCGTCCGCGTCGTACAGCCCGAGCAACAGCGAGCCGATCAGCGTGCCCTTTCCGGCCTTGTGCCAGCGAAAGCCGGCGACCACACAGTCGGCGGTACGAGCGTGCTTGACCTTGATCATCAGCCGCTTGCCGGGTTGGTACGTGCCCTGCTCCGGCTTGACGATCACTCCGTCGAGCCCGGCGCCTTCGAAGCGCGACAGCCATTCCGCCGCGATCGCCGGGTCGCGCGTCATCGGCGTCAGGTGGATCGGCGCCATCACCGTGCCAAGCAGCTGCTCGAGCAGCGCGCGGCGCTCGCCCTGTGGCCTCGCCCGCACGTCGAGACCCTCGATCGCGAGCACATCGAAGGCGACGAACTCGGCCGGCGATTCCCTGGCGAGTTTGGCCACGCGTGACGCCGCCGGATGCAGCCTGAGCTGGAGCGCATCGAAGTCCAGGCCGCGGGGGGTGGCGATCACGACCTCGCCGTCGACCACGCACCCGGGCGGAAGCAGATGGATAAACGCCTCGTGCAGCTCCGGGAAATAGCGGTCGAGCGGACGAAGATCGCGGCTCTGAATGAACACGTCCGCACCGCCTCGAAACACGATGGCGCGAAAGCCGTCCCACTTGGGCTCGTAGAGGAACGGGCCGTCGGCGGGAAGCTCCTCTGCGAGCTTGGCCAGCATCGGCTCGATCGGCGGATCGATCGGAAAGTCTGACACCCGAACCTATGCTACGACGGTTTGCTGTCGAAGCGGCCGGCACTGCCAGCGCCGTTCATCCGTATCGAAGATGCGCGGGACCCGGTTACCATGCCATCGGCGTATGGAGATCTATCTAGTCGACGGCACCTACGAGCTGTTCCGGCACTTCTACGCCGTTCCATCGGCGCGCGAAGCCGACGGGAGAGAGGTCGGTGCGGTCCGAGGCGTGCTTGCATCGATGCTCGGCATGATCAACGGCGGCACGCGCTATCTTGGGGTCGCGACCGATCACGTCATCGAATCGTTTCGCAATCGTCTGTGGTCAGGCTACAAGACCGGCGCCGGCATCGATCCCGACCTCTACTCGCAGTTTCCGCTGCTCGAAGACGCGCTCGCCGCCCTCGGCGTCGCCACGTGGCCGATGGTCGAGTACGAAGCGGACGATGCCCTGGCGGCCGCGGCCGCGGCCGCCGCGCGCGACCCTCGTGTGGAGCGGGTCATCATCTGCACACCTGACAAGGATCTGGCGCAATGCGTGCGCGGCACTCGCGTGGTGCAGATGGATCGACGGACGCGATCGATCCGCGACGAAGCCGGCATCGTCGCGAAGTTCGGCGTGCCGCCGGCCTCGATCCCCGACTACCTCGCGCTGGTCGGCGACGCCGCGGACGGTTATCCCGGACTGGCCGGCTGGGGCGCGAAGTCGGCAGCTGCGGTCCTTGCCAAGTTCGGACACCTTGAAGCGATACCGGCGGACTGGCACACCTGGGGCGTGAACGCCAGCCGCCCTGGCGTGCTGGCGCAGACGCTGGAGCGCGAGCGCGAACGCGTCCTGCTGTTTCGCGATCTGGCGACGCTGCGCGACGACATCACGCTGTTCAACTCAGTTGACGACTTGAAATGGCTGGGGCCGACACCGGCGTTTCAACCGCTCGCCGCGCGCCTCGAGGCCGCTGTGACTGATCCGCGGCCGCGGCCGACCTCGCGAAAACCTCGCTCCGGCAACTGAGGAACAGGCCGATCAGCTAAGCGACCTCCATCCCCCCACAGGCCAGCAGTATCGCCGGCGTCGCCCCGGTACCTCACTTGCTCCTTAGTCCTCTTGACGCCGGTCCCGCCCCAGACTGGTGTGTCCAGGCTGGACAAATTGGGTAATCGTGAAGGTCCGAATAAGAAAAACGCCCGACATCGCTGAGGTAGATGGCGTACGTGTGGGTGACATGAAGCCGGGCTCAGTCCGCGAGGTATCGTCGAGCATCGGCTCGTGGCTGATCGCCGAGCGATTTGCTGAGCCCGAGATGCGGCGAGACCGCCGGATGCACGAAGAAGATTTTCTGATGCAGCGCGAGAACGCGCGCGAGCGACTCAAAAAGAACCCGCGCCGCCGTTGGAACGAGCGCTGATAGTTTTAAGGTAGTCCTCTTCAGTATCGATGTCCAGGAAGGCGCCTTCGTCGTCGACCGCAATGTCGCCGGCGGCGGACGCGTGCGCCCGAACGACCGGCTTCGCCCCGGCCGAGACATCCGCTGAGCGCAGCGCGCCGAATAGCGAGCGATCGATCAACAGCGGATGCCCGTGTCGACCACCTGAGGTCGGGCGCACGATCGGCACCGGGTTACGGCGATAACTGTCGATCACGGCGCGCACGGTCGCTTCTGACACCAGCGGCACGTCCACGAGCGTGACGAGCACCGCAGAGACGCCGGGACGATCGATCGCGTTGAGTCCCGCGAGCAGAGAGGACAACTGTCCGCGATCGTAGTGGCGATTGAGAACGAATCGGGCCGGCAGCCCGCTCTCCGAAAAGCTGGCCGCAATCGCGTCGGCGTCGTGCCCCACGACCACGAGCACGTCGTCGACATCGGCATCGAGAAACGTGCGCACCACTCGCGTCAGGAACGTGTGGCCGTGACCGAGCGGCAGCGTCGCCTTGGCGCGACCCATGCGCGACGATCGGCCGGCGGCCAGGACGACGGCGGGGATCACGAACGCCATGTTATAGAATCGCGGCCATGAGCGACGCCGCCCTCCACATCCGTTGTCAGCGCTGCGGCGCCGACATGGAAATGCGCGATCCCGGTCCGGGCATGCCCTGGACGCCGGACCAGTTCTGGGTTTGCAACAAGTGCGGCCGTCACTTCTGGACGACGTATCCGCCGCCGAAGCCGGCCGCGGCACCCGCGGCGCCGACAGCGTCAATTCCCACACCGAAACCTGCCACGGAACCGGCCCCTTAAGTCACAAAATGTCTCGCCACTTGGTGCTGGAATATCCCGTCGATGACCCGGACGAGGACGAAGACGACGACTTCGATGAGGATGACGAGGACGACGAGGACGAAGGCCAGGATGAGGACGAGCCTGAAACCTGGCAGGTAGCCAATCGGAGACGTTCCGCTAAAGGCTGGTCTCTCCTTGACTTCCGCGACTGAACTTGCCTAGACTGGCCCCGTTTTCCAGCTCAACCAACGCTGGACAGACTCTTCGGAACGGAGGGGTTCGGGCATGCCAACCGGGACAATCGCAAGGCTCCTGATCGACAAGGGGTTCGGGTTCATCCGCGACGAGGGCGGAATCGAACACTTCTTTCACCGCAGTTCGGTCCGAGGGGCCGTGTTCGAGCTGCTACGCGAGGGTCAGCGGGTCGAGTTTACGCCGGAAGACTCGCAGAAGGGGCCGCGCGCCGGTGACGTTCGTCTGATCGAGAACTGATCTCACAGCGGATTGCGGATCGAGATTGCGGATCAACCATCCTTCCGTGCTCGACCGTAATCCGCTTTTTCCACCCCAGACCCCAGCCCACAACTTCAATCGGCAGGCCGCGAGGCGGAGATGGCGGAAGCGCCTGGGAGTCGAACCCAGCCTCCCCGTGTGAACGGGGAGCGACCGATTTTGAAGACCGGGAGGGCCACCGGACCCCGTTCGCTTCCAGAACCAGCACTGTAATCCACAATCTGCAGCCGCAGGCTAGTCCGCAATCCGCAATCCGAAATCCGCGATGACACGGAGGACCTGCTGGGTGTCGCCAAGGTCTTCCAGGACAAAGTCCGCTCCTGCGGCTCGCAGCTGGTCGGCGGAGTGACTGCCGGTCGCCACGCCCAGCGATCGGGCGCCGACATGGGCGGCGCAAGCGACGTCGAGTGGCGTGTCGCCAATCACGATTGCGGCGGCGGCGGCGAACGCGGGGCCACCGCAGGCGGCCACGGTGGTCAGCGCCTTCGGCACCAGAACATTACGATGCGGGGCGTCGTCTCCGAACGCGCCGCAGGGAAAGTACTTCCAGAGGTCGAAGTATTCGAGCTTGAGGCGTGCGCCGTCTTGGTAGTTGCCTGTGAGGAGTGCCACATACACCTCCTCGCGGGGGGTCAACATCTCGAGGAGTTCGCGTACACCGGGCATCAGGCCCTTGCGCGCCTGGCCAGGCTTCTCGAGCTCGATGGCGAGATGACGCAGATAGGCTTCTCGAAACCGTGGCAGTCGAGGTGAATCGGGTGGGATGTCGTGGGCGACCAGCGCGTCGTTCAGGATCCACGCATCGGTCCGTCCCGCCATCGGAATGCCCTGAAAGGCGTTGGGAACCGAGAAGGTTTCTTCGAAGGCGACTGACATCGCGCGGCCACCAGCGCCGCCGGTGAGTACAAGCGTACCGTCGATGTCGAAAAGGATGAGTGTGGAGGCGCTCTTCCTAGTCCTCGCCGCGGACGTTGCCGGCGCGCGGTCCCTTTGCCGACGGCTCTTCGTCGAAGCTGACGCGCTGGCCTTCATTCAGTGAGTCGAAGCTGCCCTGAACGGAACTGCGGTGGAAGAACCACTCCTGGCCGCCTTCGTCGCGGATGAAACCAAAACCCCTGTCGCGAACGAGTCGTTTGATGGTGCCGCTCGACATCCGGGTCTCCTTGAGCACGTACACGTGCCCAGGAGCCAAAGATATCAATTTTCATTCCACTCGCGAGCCTGCAAATTGCACGGCTTTGCGGCCGAGCGTAAAGCTCAGCCGCAGCTGGCCGCGAAAACGATTAGGCAAGAATGTCCAAAGACGGGGGTTACTTGACGGTGATGTTGATCACCTGACAGGCGCCCGCCAGCGTGTTGTGCAGATCGTCGCCGAGTTGCAGGGCCAGCTTGTGTTTGCCGGGTGTCAGCTGGCTGTCGAAAACGTCCTTGCCGTCACCAAAATGCACCCACGATGGCGTCCCCTTGACGATGTTCTTGCCGGCCGGCAGACAATCCTGATCGATGCCGACGTGATAATGCGCCACGCCTGGCCGCGTCTCCTTGAGGTCGCCCGGCGGGACCGCAGAGATCTCGATGCCCGACGAGCCGAACTTCATGTGCACCGGGCTGGTGACGGTGGCGCCGTTTTTCGGCTCGATGAAGAACACCTTCGGCTTCGCCTTCATCGCCATCGCCGGCTTCTTCGCCTGCGCGCTGGCGAACACGCCGAGCCCCGCAACCATCACCATCACCGGCAGCACGAGCTTGCTAATCTTCATAAATACGATCTCCTTTTCGCGGTCACATTCTAGCCGCCTTCGCCCATCGGCGCACCGATCGTCGGCCGCAGCCCCGCGGGGGCGCCCCTACGGCCGGTTGGAGCGGCCGAACCATCGGCGCGACTCCCTGAGACGTCCGCTGGAAGGCTCGAGCGTCAGCACCCGGTCGGCCACGGCCTTCGCAAAGCGCTCATCAGCGGCCGCGGCAACCAGCGCGATGCCCCGGGCGGCCGCCATGGCCCGCATCTCGGCGCCGAGGGCCGCGACACTCTCACGCGGCAATTGCGCGCTCGCGTGCTCGAGCAGCAGGACCGCCGGATCCAGGGCCATGGCGCGGCCGCAGCGCACGCGCAGCCAGCCGGCGGCATCGAGATCGGCCACCGGTTTTTCCCATGTCGACTCGGACAGACCGACCTCGCGCGCCAGCGCCCGGGCGCGCTCCCGGACCTGATCGGGCGGCGGTTCGATCTGCAGTGTGAACGGCACGGCGAGGTTCTGCACCACGGTCAGCGCAGCCAGCAGCACGGCGCGCTCGCTGACGATGCCGAATCGATCGACGGTGGCCAGCCAGTCGGTCGGATCGTCAATTGCCTTCGTCGTCCGCCCGAAGATACTGACCTGGCCCTCGTCGGGAAGCGTCGCGCCGGTGGCGAGGTTCACGAACACTTCGGCGGCGGGCTGATCGAACCCCAGAATCGCCACGCGATCGCCGGCGGCCACGCGCAAGGCCGCGATCCGCAGCGGGCGCAGCCCGCCGTAGGCCTTGGTGACGGCGTCAAACTCGAGCGCCGCGATCACGACTGGATCTGGCGGTCGACCTCGTCGACGATGCGGCGGGACGCGATCAGGGCGGCGATCTCGATCTTCGCGGCGGCGAGGTTGAAGACGATCGCGCCGTAGGCGATCGTCGCGTGCACCATCGGCGGCAGCACCCCGGTGTCGACACTGGCGCCGACGATCGCCGTCACCATGGTCAGCGCCATGGCGATGGTGCCCATCGAGAACACCGGTCTGCGTGCCTCGGCGATGCGGCGATAGTAGTCGCCGGTCAGGTTGTGTTCGGTCATCGCGTCCTTGACCGACTTTCCCTTGCCGATGAGATAGAACATCATCATCGAGTGGGCGAACAGCGTGATCAGCGTCGAGAAGATGCCATACGAGATATGGCGTGAGATGTCGGTGCCGCGCAGACCGAAGACGGCGGTGGTCACCAGTCCGGCCAGTCCGAGGAAGACGCCGGTCAGGAGTGCTTGAGCCAAGAGATCGTACGGGAATTATGTCACCTTCGCCCTTCATCGTCGAATGGATCGATCGGGTTGCACGCGAGCGGGGCGGACGCCTGCGAGCGCTCGACGTCGCGATGGGGAACGGCCGTCATGCCGTGCCGCTGGCGCGCGCCGGACTGGCGACATTCGGCGTCGACGTGAAACTGGAAGCGGTGCGCGAGGCGATGACGGCGGCGCGGCGCGCCGGCGTGCGCATCGAGGGATGGTGCGCCGACCTGACGCAGCATCCGCTGCCGAGCCGATGGTTCGATCTGGTGCTGGTCAGCCGCTATCTGCAACGAGATCTGTTCCCGGCGCTGCGCGAAGCGATGGCGCCACACGGCATCGTCCTCTATGAAACATTCACGACCGGCCAGCGCGCCCTCGGCCGGCCGCCGACCTCGCCGAATCACCTGCTCGAGCCCGGCGAGCTGCGGCAGCGCTTCGACGGACTCGATGTGCTGTTCTATGAAGAAGTGCCCGCGCCCGATGCGGTGGCGCGGCTGGCGGCGCGCTCGCGAAGCTGATCGAAGGCGTCCGCGGGCAGCGCGATGCTGCCCGGGTGCGCCGATCCATGCGACGCGTCGGCATGGTAGTCGGAGCCACCGGACCGGCACAGCCCGAGGCCGTGGGCGATGGCGCAGTAGCGATCGATCGCCTCGGCGTCATGGTGGGTGTGATAGGCCTCGAGCGCGTCCAGGCCGGAGGCGGCGAAGTCGGCAATCCACTGATCGCGCCGAAGCAGCCCTGGGTGCGCGAGCGAGGCGACTCCCCCGGCGCTGTGAATCTGCTGGAAGACCTGCTCCGGCGGAGCTCCCTCGCGCGGCACGAACCCGGGACGCCCGCGTGACAGCAGGCTGTCGAACGCCTCGTTGGTGGTCTGGACGTAGCCGGCGGCGACCAGCGCCCGGGCGATCGCGGGTCGGCCGATCGACTTGCCCGGCCGATCGATCACTGGCTGGAGAATGGCATTGGCGTCGAGCGGCATGCCGAGGGTCTGCAGCCGCGCCACGATGCGCCCGACGCGATCGATCCGCCGCCGGCGCTGCTCGGCGAGGAACAGGCGCAGGCCGGGCATACCGGGATCGATGAAATAGCCGAGGACGTGGACGTCAATCTCGTCGTGGATCGCCGTGATCTCGATGCCGGTCACGAAGTCGATGCGGGCAGTCGCGCAGGCCGCGGCGGCCGCCTCGCACGCGTCAACCGTGTCGTGGTCGGTCACGCTCAATACCGTGACGCCGGCCGCGACGGCGCGCGCCACGAGCTCCGGCGGACTGCAGCCCCCGTCGGACGCCGTGGTGTGCGTGTGGAGATCGATCAACGGGGCTTTCCAGCGCGGCGCAGCACTCCCGCCCGAGCCGATTTCCGGGTCTGGCGCTCGACCAGGGCGCGGTACTCGCGCACGAGCAGGTCGAGGTGCGCCTTCTCTTCCTCGGCGAATTCCAGAAACACCTGCTTCCCTTCAGAGTCCTCGAACCGCTCACCGTATTTCTTGAAGAACCTGTGTGAGCCGCGCTCGCACTTGATGCCGATGAGCAGCGCCTCCTGGTCGTTGACGCCCTGACGAAGCTGCTTGGCGCCCTCGGCGAATAGACCGCTCGCGGCGCCCTTGAAGAACAGGAAGGTCGGCCGCCCTTCCAGCTGGGGATCGCCGGCGATCAGTTCACGATAGCGGCGTTCGAGCGTGCCGAGATGCTCGCCTTCTTCGCCGGCCAGCTTCTGAAAGACCGAGCGTCCGCGCGGATCCTTGGTGAGACCGGCCGCCCGTGTGTAGAACTCGAGACCGCTCCGCTCGGTAGCGATGGCCATGCGCAGCGCATCGCGCGCGAACACCATTTCGGTGGTCGAGCCGTCAACCGGCGGCGTCTCGCGACCGGTCCGGCATTGTTCGCACGTCCCGTAGATCTGCACGGTCGCCTGTGTGGTGTCGAAACTTCGCGCGGCGGCGACCTCCTCGAGCAGCGACTCGACGTCGGAGCTCAGGAATTCGGACGAGGTATGACAGGTCGTGCAGATGAGGTGAAAATGACGAGGATGGCGATAGGCAGGCTCGAAGCGCGAGCGCCCTTCGCCGAAGTCGACTTTGCGCGCCACACCGGCCCCGACCATCCATTGCAGGGTGCGATACACCGTCGCGCGGCCGATGCCCGCCACCTCGCGGCGGACCAGGTCGAACAGATCGTCCGCGCTGACGTGTCCCTCCTGACGGAGGAACACCTGGAGAATGCGATCGCGTTTGGAAGAGCGTTTGCTCCCCGCCGGGCGGAGGGAAGAGAGGTCAGGGAGAGGACGGTTCATGAGAATTGGTAAAGTGGCCAGTTGGTAAGGTGGTCATGTGAATCTACCAACTTACCAACTCACCCTGTTACCAATTTCACGCTAGTCCACCGAGAAGCTCGAGCCGCAGCCGCAGGTCGAGGTGGCCTGAGGATTCTTGATGGTGAAACCTCCGCCGGTGATCGTGTCGACGAAATCGACCTCAGCGCCGGTGAGATAGCGGATGCTGATCGGGTCGACGAACAGCTTCACGCCGTGCGACTCGAACACCTGATCGCCGGAACCCTGGCCGTTTTCCTCGATCATGAGGCCGTACTGGAATCCGGAGCAGCCGCCGCCCTGGACGAACACGCGCAGTCCGCTGTTGGCTTTGTTTTCTTCGGCGAGCAGCTCGTTGATCTTCGAGGCCGCCGTTTCTGAAACATTGATCATGAACACATTATAGCAAGATCCCGGTTGATATACTGCCAGCCTGCCCCATGCCGTACGTGACCATTCAGGCGTTTTCCCGTGAAAATCTGCTCGATTCCGCGAGGCGGCGCTGGGAGGTCATCCAGGATGCCCGACCCGAGATGGCGCCGGCCCTGGCCCTGCAGGGTGAACTGCTGACGCAGATGATCGACCTCGCCGCAACGCTGGCCGGCGGCCGGTTGCCGCGCCTGTCGCTGCCGCCGAAATATCTTGCCGCCAAGCTGGCGCGCGGCGTTCCGGCGCTGGCCGGCGAGCCGATCCCGCTGCCGGTCCCGGTGTTGACGCCGACGCTGTTTCACCTCTGCGATGCGCTGGCAAACGGCGGCGCGGGGGATGCCGCTACGCACATCCGCGCGTCGCTCGATGGCGGCAAGCTGGAGCCAGCGTCGCTTCTGGCCGCGTCACTGCACCGCGATCTGGGAGCGGTGCGGACCGGTGCCACTCACCGCGGGCTCTCACCGGATCTGACGTGGCTCGTCGCCGAACTCGCCGTCAGCCCGTTCGCGCACGCGCTGCAGCGGATGATCTTCGGCGCCGTCACGGCCGGCGAGCTGCGCGATGCGCTCGACGCCTGGAACCGCGGCTACTGCCCGGCGTGCGGATCGTGGCCCGCGGTCGGCGAAGTGGCCGGCGGTCACCGCACGCTCCGCTGCTCGTTCTGTTCGTGCGGATGGGAGCTCAACTCCTATGCCTGCATCTATTGTGAAGAGAGCGGGGAAGGATTCGTCACTGCCGCGCCGAATCCCGAGCGAACCGATCGGCGTATTGAAGTCTGCGCCAGCTGTGGCGGCTATCTCAAGACGATCGATGTGCCGGAGCTTTCGCCCTTCCCATTGCTGTCGATCTCGGACATCGAGACCACCGACCTCGACGTCGCCGCGATGGAGCACGGCTACGCCAGACCGGGCCTGAAAGAGTTTACCAAGAAGGCGTAGGAATCCGCGGATGATTTCCGTTGGCGGAAAACACCACGGTTTCTTCTTATACGCCGATGCTCTCGAGATGCTGACCTGATTCCTGCTCGATGTCGTGGTGCAGGCTGTTGCCGTGTGCGTCCATCGTCACGATCGCGGGGAAGTCTTCCACCTCCAGGTGCCACATCGCCTCCGGCGTGCCGAAATCGAGCAGCGACACGCCGTCCACCTTCTTGATCGATCGCGCGTAGAACTGGGCCGCGCCGCCAATCGCGTTGAGGTAGACTGCGCCCTGCTCCTTGAGCGCGGCGAGCGTCTTTGCCCCCATGCCGCCCTTGCCGATCACCGCCCGCACGCCATAGCGCTTGATGATTTCACCCTGATAGGGCTCCTCGCGGATGCTCGTGGTCGGACCGGCGGCGGTAACGCGCCAGCCGTCGCCTTCCTTCACGACCACCGGGCCGCAGTGGTACAGCACCGAGCCGCGCAGATCGACCGGCGGCTCGTGCTTCATCAGGTGCGAATGGACGGCGTCGCGGCCGGTGAACAGGCGACCCGAGATCATGACCAGGTCGCCGACCTCGAGCGCGCGAACGTCCGCCTCGCTCAGCGGCGCGCGCAGCGCCACTTCCTTGCCGGTGCGGACGAAGCCGGCCTGATCCAGCATCGGGATGATCGCGTGCGACGGATCGCGATACAGCCACTTGTCGATGGCGCCGGTGGCGGCGTCGATCTCGACGCCGAGTCGGCGGAACGCCCAGCAGTCGTAGGCAACCGAGACGAAGAAACTGGCGGGCAGACGGTTGAGCGCGCCGATCTTGCAGCCGATGAGCGTCACCTTGCCGCCAAACCCCATGGTGCCGATCTCGAGATCGTTGACCGTCGCCATGATCGACCCCTCGAGTTCGGCGAGTCGTGCATCGGGATTGATGTCGTCGAGGGTCCGGAACAGTTGCTCCTTGGCATGGGTGTACCCCGAAGTGCGATCGCCGCCCAGGCACACTCCGACCGCGCCCGGAGCGCAACCTTTGCCCTGCGCATTCCAGACCGCGTGAAGAATGCACTTGCGCACGCCTTCGAGCGTGCGATCGGCGCGCCCCAGATGCGGCAGCTCCACAGGCAACGCGTACTGCGCGTTGGTGTTCTCGCAGCCGCCGCCCTTCAGGATCAGCTTGATCTCGATGGCGTCGCGGTCCCACTGATTGAAATGGATGATCGGCGTGCCGGGACCGAGGTTGTCGCCGGAATTCCTGCCGGTAATCGAGTCGACCGAATTCGGACGCAGCTTGCCGCGGCGGGTCGCCTCGGCCACCGCTTCGCGAATCTGCTGGCGCATCCAGATCTGGTTGGCGCCGACTGGCGTCTTCACTTCGAAGGTCGGCATGCCGGTGTCCTGGCAAATTGCACCTTCGTGGTCGACGGCAAGGTCGATGTTCTGCGCGATGATCGTCAGGGCCTGCGACGAACGGGTCGCCGGAGGCTCGGCAATCAGGGCGTGCTTCATCGCGGCACGCACGTCGGGCGGCAGGTCTGTTGATGTTCGCACGATGAGCTGGAGAACACTGTCGAAGAATGAGGGCAGCATGCGAGCCTCAGTATACTGACGGTACAGGCCTCGCGGCGAAGGGCCACGCGTGAAGAACCGTGAGCGCGGGCTCAGGGCCGAGGGCTGAGGGCAAAGCTGATGGCTGGAGGCTTCCGGATAGAACGCGATCCGCTCGGCGAGCTCGCCGTGCCCGTCGACGCGTACTACGGCGTGCAGACCACGCGCGCGGTCGAGAACTTCCCTATCAGCGGCCTGCGGGCGCCGGACGATCTCATCGTCGCGACCATCCTCATCAAGAAGGCTGCGGCCGAGGCCAACGGTCTGCTCGGCCGTCTCGACCGGGATGTGGCTGACGCCATCGGAACGGCCGCCGACGAAATTCTCGGCGGCGCGCTCCGCGATCAGTTTGTGGTCGACGTGTACCAGGCGGGCGCCGGCACCTCTCACAATATGAATGCCAACGAGGTGCTCGCCAACCGCGCCGGCGAGATGCTGGGCGAGCCGAGAGGCACATACCGGCGTGTCCACCCCAACGACCACGTCAACATGGGCCAGTCGACCAACGACGTCTATCCCACGGCCACGCGCCTTGCGCTGCTGCTCGGTGCCGCGCCGCTGCGCGCGGCCGCGGACGCCCTGGTCGCGAGCCTGGCTCACAAGGCCGGCGAGTTCGCGCACGTCTTGAAGACCGGCCGCACGCACCTTCAGGACGCGGTCCCGATCTCGCTCGGTCAGGAGTTCAGCGGCTATGCCGAGTGCGTCCGCCGCGGCGCCGAGGACGTCGGCGGGGCGTCGCTGCAGCTGCGCGAGTTGAACATCGGCGCAACGGCGGTCGGGACGGGCCTGAATGCCGGAGAAGATTACCGACGCCATGTCATCGCGAACCTGGCGCGCTACACCAACCTGCCGCTGCAGCCGGCGCCCAGCCTGTTTCGCGTCACGCAAAGCATGGGCGACGTGCTCGCCTACTCGAGCGCGATGCGCCGGCTCGCGGTGGAGGTTTCCAAGATCGCGAGCGACTTTCGCCTGCTCAGCATGGGACCGCGCGCCGGACTCTCGGAGATCGCACTGCCCGCGGTCCAGCCGGGCTCGTCGATCATGCCGGGAAAGGTCAACCCGTCGGTGCCGGAGATGGTGAACCAGGTCTGCTTCCAGGTGATGGGCTGCGATGCGACAGTGGCCATCGCCTGCGAGGCCGGTCAGCTCGAGCTCAACGTGATGATGCCGGTCATCGCCTGGAACGCGCTGCATGCGTCGAAGATTCTGCGCGAGGCGCTGAAGGTCCTGCGGTTGCGCTGTGTCGACGGCATCACCAGCGACGAGACGCGCGCGCGCGAGCTTCTCGATCGCAGCACCGCGGCCGCCACTGCGCTCAGCCCCTATCTCGGTTATGCGGTCACGGCTGACGTCGCCAAAGAAGCTGTCAAGAGCGGCAAGTCGGTCCGCGCCATCGTCCTCGAGCGTGGCCTGCTCGACGAAGGACGACTGAACGAGATTCTTTCGGTAGAGTCGATGACACGTGGGGGGATCGTCGGCGAGGAAGGGCATAGGGCGGAAGGGACAGGACATGGGACGGGGGAGGCGGGAGTGGCAGGAGCGACAGGACAGGCAGGACGGAACGAACGGGAGACGGAGTGATGAGGCTGAGGGCGGTCACCCTGATGCTGGCGTTTGCTCTTCCTTCTTTTCCCGCCCGCCTTGCCCATCCCGCCCCTTTCGGCCGTCTTGCTCCAGCCCCTCCTGTCCAACACAGCTCTCCCCTCGTCTCCGATGAGCAGAGCGCGAAGCCCAACACACGTCTGTTCGGGACGCAGGACCTCGGATTGCTCGAGACTCCGGATCGCGAGCAGTGGCAGAAGCCGGATCAGATCATGGATGCGCTTGGCGTCGCTGAAGGCTCCAAGGTGGCCGAGCTGGGCGCTGCTGGCGGGTGGTTCACGCTGCAGCTCGCCGAGCGCGTCGGCCCCAACGGCCGCGTCTACGCGGAGGACATTCAGCGCGCGATGCTTGACGGCATCAGCAGGCGGATGTCGGCTGAGAGCCTGACGAACGTGACGACCGTACTGGGAACGCCGAGCGATCCGCGTCTGCCCTCCGGCCTCGACGCGGCGTTGATCTCTGATGCGTTCCACGAAATGGACGTTCCGGAAGATCCAAACCTGGTCGTCACGCTGCTGCGCAACGTCGGGCGCTCCCTCAAGCCGCAGGGCCGGCTGGGCATCGTCGACTGGACGCCGGGAAACGGTGGGCCAGGCCCGAGAGCGGAGGAGCGCGTCGATCCGAACGTCGTGATCAAGGCCGCGACCGCGGCCGGCCTGCAGCTGATCAAGAGAGAGGACTATCCGCCGTTCGTGTTCCTGCTGGTGTTCGGCCGCGCTAGCGCGAAGCCGACCCTGTAATCCGCCATAGCGCGGGCATGACCGCGGCGGCGGCGAGCAGCTTCAACAGATCCGGGAGGATGAAGGGCACGAAACCGGCGGCGAGCGCGCCAGACAGGCCGATCGGCGGTCTCGACGCGACGGTCAGCCAGAGCACGCCGCCGGTGAAGACGACCGCCAGGCCGCACACCATGGAGACCACGGCGCTGGCGTATCGGCGATCGAATCCGCGGGCCGCGAGCCAGCCGGCGACAAACGCGGCGAACGGGTACGCCATCAGATAGCCACCGGTCGGACCGAAAAGTCTGGCGGCGCCTTGCGGCAGCACTGGCGACGCGGCGAACACCGGCAAGCCGGCGCAGCCGAGGGTGAGGTAGAGAATCTGGCTCGACAGACCGAGACGAGGACCGAGCGCGGCGGCGCCGAGGAGAACGACCATCGGCTGCAACGTGAACGGCACCGGCGTGAACGGCAGGGGGATACTGATTTGCGCCGCGATCGCCGTGAGAATCGTCACGAACAGGACGGCGCCGATCTGTTCGGCCAGCTTGAGACGGCCGAGCGCGCGGGTCGTCACCGCGTCGAGCAGTGTTGGGTACATGGGGGCGGATCTTAGCGTATGTATACAGCGCTGACAATTGCGGGCAGTGACTCGAGCGGTGGCGCCGGCATCCAGGCCGACCTGAAGACATTTGCCGCGTTCGGCCTGTTCGGCGCCAGCGCGATCACCGCTGTCACGGCGCAGAGTACCAAGGGAATCGATGCGATGCTGGCTCTGCCCGCCGATCTGGTGACGTCGCAGATCGAGGCGGTCGCGGGCGACTACAGCATCCGCGTCACGAAAGTCGGCATGCTCGCCAACGCTGCGATCGTGGAAGCGGTGGCCGCGGCGATCGCCGAGCTCGACCTGCCCCTCGTCGTCGTCGATCCGGTCTTCGTGTCGTCCAGCGGAGAACGCTTGCTGGACGATGACGGCGTTCGCGCGCTGTGCGCGGAGCTGCTGCCGCGAGCCCGCGTGGTGACACCCAACCTTCCCGAAGCGGAAGCGCTGAGCGGCCGGCGCATCGGCTCCATGGACGCGGCGCGTGAAGCGGCGCGCCGGATTCACGACATGGGCGCAGCCGCCGTGATCATCACGGGCGGCCATGACCATGGACAGGACGCAGGGGCCAGGGCGCAGCAGGCAGGGCTCAGGGCTGAGGGCTCAGGGAACAGCGCTCAGGGGTCCCTCGTCATCGACTTGTTGTTCGATGGGCAAAGGTTCCACGAGCTGAGAGTGCCGCGGGTCGAGTCGCGGCACACCCATGGTACCGGCTGTACCTACGCGTCCGCGGTGGCAGCCGGTCTCGCCCTGGATCTGGGATTGTTCGAGGCAGCGGCGCGCGCGCAACAGTACGTGGCAGGCGCGATTCGCCACGCGCCGGGCATCGGCCAGGGAAGCGGGCCGATCAATCATTTCTGGGAGTCGCGATGGTCGGGGTCCGGCTAAAGCAGGACATTATCGGAGCGCGCGGAGACTACCGGACCCCACGAAAGCATCACACGGTCTCCAGTAGTGTCCGGCTCGAGCCGGACCAAGACGCTCGGCTAGGTCGTGTCCGGCTTAGCCGGACCTCGGCCGAACCCCGTATACTGAAACCGTGTCGTCAATTCTGGCCATCGGGACCGAGCCGCTGCTGCTCGAACAGGTCATGCGAGCGGTTGCCGAGGGTGCCGAGCTCGGTGCCGACGGCGCGGTGGTGACGTTTCTGGGTCTCGTGCGCAACCACAACGTGGGCCGCCGCGTCCGATACTTGGAGTACGAGGCCTACCAGGCGCTGGCGCTGAAGGCGTTCGAACGGATCGCGGCCGAGGTCGGCGAGCGCTGGCCGGGAGCCCGCCTCGCACTGCATCACCGGATCGGACGGCTCGAGGTCGGCGAAGCGAGCGTGGCGATCGCGGTCCGATCGGCGCATCGCGGCGACGCTTACGCCGCCTGTCGCTATGCGATCGAGCGCATCAAGCAGATCGCGCCGATCTGGAAACACGAGTATTTCGACGGCGGCGACGTCTGGATCGAGGGGGCCACGGCGAACCCCGATGATCCGCAGGCGCGCGCGGAAGCGGAGCGGATCGCGTGCGCGTGACCGTCCGGCTGTTCGCGCGGCTCCGGGACATTACCGGCGCGACCGAGCTGGCGCGCGATCTGCCGCCGGGCGCAGCCATCCGCGATGTCTGGCGCCAGCTCGCCGGCGAGTTCCCGGAACTGGCCAGCTACGAGCGGTCGATTTCGAGCGCCATCAACGCCGAGTACGCGCGCATGGATCAGGTCGTCGTGGACGGAGATGAGGTGGCATTCCTGCCGCCGGTGTCGGGGGGATAGACAATCGCGAGGTTCGTCGTTCGTAGTTCGACGTTCGTCGTGGGCTCCGACACAGAACAACGAACGACGAACCAGAACGACGAACCCAGAACGACCAACGACGAACGTCAGCGAAGAAGATATGTTCGACAAGTTAGCCACAGAAGAGCAGCGTTACGAAGAGCTGATGCGGCTGCTCGGCACGAGCGAAGTGCAGGGCGAGCCGGCGGCGTATCGCAAGCACGCCAAGGCGCTGGCCGAGGTGGAACCGCTCATCGAGCGCTTCCGCGAGTACAAGGCGCTGGTCCGCGACATCGCCGAAACCGAGGAACTGGCGACGGCCGGCGACCCCGACATGCGCGACCTCGCCCGCGAAGAGCTGAAGTCGCTGGTGGCGCGCCGCGACGAGTTGGTCGGCGTGATGAAGATCCTGCTCATCCCCAAGGATCCCAACGACGAGAAGAACGTCATGCTCGAGATCCGCGCCGGCACCGGCGGCGACGAAGCCGCGTTGTTTGCGGCGGAGCTGTTCCGGATGTACTCGATGTACGCCGAGCGCCACGGATGGCGGCTCGAAGTGATGTCGAGCAGCGACACCGGCGGCGGCGGCCTCAAGGAAGTGATCGCCATGATCGAAGGGCGCGGCGCCTACAGCAAGCTGAAGTACGAGAGCGGCGTGCACCGGGTGCAGCGGGTGCCGGCCACCGAAGCCAGTGGCCGCATCCACACCTCCACCGTCACGGTCGCGGTGCTCCCCGAGGCTGAGGAAGTGGATGTGCAGATCAACGACAAGGATCTGCGCATCGACACCTTCTGCTCGAGCGGCCCCGGCGGCCAGAGCGTCAACACCACGTACTCCGCGGTTCGCATCACGCACATCCCCAGCGGCGTGGTGGTTTCGCAGCAGGACGAGAAATCGCAGATCAAGAATCGCGCGAAAGCGATGAAGGTATTGCGCGCGCGCCTCTACGAGATTGAGCAACGGAAGCAGCAGGAGGCGATCGCCAAGGATCGCCGCAGCCAAGTCGGGACCGGAGAGCGATCGGAGAAAATCCGCACCTACAACTTCCGCGACAATCGCATCACCGATCACCGCGTCCATTTCACCACCCACCGGCTGGTCGAGGTGCTCAACGGCGATCTGGCCGAACTGCTCGACAACGTGATCACGCATTACCAGTCGGAGAAACTCAAGGACGCGACGGCGGTTTCGTGAGCATCCACGCCCAGGTTTTTGCGGCGCGCCAGCGGCTGCGCAACGCCGGTATCACCCCGACCGAGTCGGATCTCGACGCGCGCCTGCTTGCCCAGCATGTCCTCGGCTGGACCACCGAGCGGTTTCTGACCGGGGCTCGAGAACCGGTTCCCGACGGCTTCTCACTGCGCTACGACGCGCTGGTCGCCCGCCGCGTCACTCGGGAACCGCTCGCCTACATCGTCGGGGTGCGCGAGTTCTGGGGACTCGAGCTCGAGGTCACGCGGGACGTGCTGATTCCTCGTCCGGCAACTGAGCTGATTGTCGAAGCAATGCAGGAACTGTTTCCAAATCGCGCGCTGCCTCTGAAGGTGGCCGACGTCTGCACCGGCTGCGGCTGCGTGGCGGTGGCGATCGCGTGCGAGCGCCCATCGGCACTGCTGACGGCGATCGACATTTCGCGGCCGGCGCTGGAGGTCGCAATGCGCAATGCCGCGCGCCATGGTGTCGGCGACCGCATCGTCGTCACCCATGGCGATCTGCTCGAAGGCGTCGACGGCGTCTTCGACGCGATCCTGGCGAACCCGCCCTACGTGATCGATCGGGCCGGGCCGGCGCTGCAGCCTGAGGTCCGCGATCACGAGCCGCCGGTCGCTCTGTTTGGCGGGGTGGACGGCCTGGCGCTGGTGGCCCGGCTGATCGCGACCGCACCGGCTCGCCTGCGTTCAGGCGGCTACCTCATCTTCGAATTCGGCCTCGGACAGGATGTCGAGGTGGAGCACCTGCTCGAGCGGGCGGTCGACCTGACCCTGGTCGGCCTGCGCCGCGACCTGCAGGGCATCGCCCGTACCGCGATGGCGAGACGTGGATAGAACCTTCTGCAACGGTGACTCCTCCTGCATTGCGATCTCCGCGGTTTTCCGGACTCGTGCCCGGTACTTGGAGCGTTTTTCGTGCCTGACTGCCTCTTCTGCAAGATCGTCGCGCGGGAGATTCCGGCGTCGATCGTCTACGAAGACGAGCGGATGCTCGCCTTCAACGACATCAACCCTCAGGGGCCGACGCACGTTTTGGTCGTCCCGAAACGCCATATCCCAACCCTGAACGATCTCTCGCCGGACGATGATCCGATCGTCGGCGAACTGGTCAGGCGGGCTGCTGCGATTGCACGAGAACGAGGCGTCGACGCTGGCGGCTTCCGCACCGTGTTCAACACCAATCGCGACGCCGGCCAGACTGTGTTTCACATCCACCTGCACCTGATTGGCGGGCGCGGCCTGTCGTGGCCGCCGGGCTAGGGCGCGTTTCAGATCCTCGTAGCGGCCGGCCTTCAGGCCGGCCGAGCGACGGGCTGAAGCCCGTCGCCTACGCACATCTGAAAAACGCCGTAGCGAGCGGCTTGTGTCAAGCCGCTCGGCTCTGGCTAACCGCTCGCGCGGTCGGACCGTCTACACAAATTGTCGACAGAGCCGGTGGGGATGACCATCGCGTCCCGATCGGCTGGTACATCGATCAATCGGCACTGTCGCCGACGCCGTGAACTCGAGGAGTCAGGACTTGCCGTTCGACCTCATGCTCCACGACCTGGTGCTCGCCGGCCGCAACGCCATTCGCCGGCCGGGCTTTACCGTGCTGGTGGTACTGACGCTGGCGCTCGGCATTGGCGTCAACAGCGCGGTGTTTGCGTTGCTCGACGGGGTGCTGCTGCGCCCGCTGCCCTACCGCGATCCGTCGCGCATCGTGTTCCTGTGGCAGACGTTTCTGTCGCAAGACGTCCTGGAGCTCGAGCCCACCGCGTTCGACTACGACGCGTGGCACGCGCTGCGCTCGATCTCCGAGCTGGCGATGGTGCGTGCCGACACGTTCACGCTGACCGGCGACGACAACCCCGAACGCGTGCGCGGCTCGCGCATGACCGCGTCGCTGATGCCGCTGCTTGGGATCGCGCCACGTCTCGGCCGCGGCTTCACCGCGGCTGAAGATCTCGACGGCACCCAGGCTGTGGCCATTCTCAGCGACGGTTTGTGGCGTCGGCGCTTCGGCAGCGACCAGGGTGTCGTCGGTCGGTCGATTCAGATCGATGGCCAGCCGCGCACCATCGTGGGGGTGATGCCGCGCGGCGCGTCACTGCCGGGACCGCTGGCGGGTGATGATGATTTGTGGATGCCGGCGCGGCTGTCGCAGGCCGATCGCCTCACCGAGGCGTACCACAGCCAGAAAATCCTCGGACGCCTTGCCCCAGGTGTCACCCTCGAGCAGGCGGCTGCCGAGCTCGATACCGTTGCGGCACGAATGGCGGTCGAGCGGCCCTCGCATCGGCAACTCGGGGGCCGCGTCGTCCCGGTCGGTGAACAAACGGTGCGTCAGATCAAACCGGCCCTCCTGCTGATCGCCGGAAGCGTCGGACTGCTCCTGCTGGTGGCCAGCGCGAACGCTTCGACGCTGCTGCTCGCCCGCGCCTCCAACCGCCGGCACGAGCTCGCCGTGCGCTCGGCGCTGGGTGCCACGCGCGGACGACTGCTGTCGCTGGCCGTCGCCGAATCGCTTGTCTTAGCGTCGCTCGGCGGTCTCACCGGCCTGTTCATCGGCGGCTGGGCCCTGCGCGCGGCGTTGCCGCAGTTTGCCGGTTCGCTGCCGTCGGCGATCCCGATTGACATCGACGCCCGCGTGGCGATATTCACCGCTGCGGTTTCGGCGATTCTCGGCGTCCTGTTCGGTCTCGTGGTGGCCGCTCACCGGCCCGACGGCCGCCTGGTGGATCGCCTCAAGGCATCGAGCCGCACGATCTCCGGCTCCAGCGGCCGCGGCCGCAATGCGCTGGTGATGACGCAAGTGGCGCTGGCGGTGGTGCTGTTGACTGCCGCCGGCTTGATGATGAGCAGCGTGGTCAAGCTGTCGCGAGTCCGGCCGGGGTTCGATGCCGATCACCTGCTGACCTTCAAGATCGCGTTGAGCGGCGCGAACTACAACGCCGCACCCGTGCGGGTGGCGTTCGTTGCTGATCTGCTGGCGCGCCTGAGCACGATGCCCGGGGTGACACGGGTGGGGTTGTCCTCCATCATCCCTTTCGGCGGACAGCGCGGCGCGAACGGCTTCGAGATCGAGGGTCGGCCGCCGACGCCGGGCCACACCCTGATCGCGGATCAGCGTCACGTATCGGCGAGCTATTTCAAGAGCATGAACATGCCGCTGGTGCAGGGGCGAGGGTTTCAAGCCACCGACAACGCGAGCAGCGAACCGGTCGTGATCATCAACCGCGCGTTGGCGAAGCGGTACTGGCCGGACGAAAGTCCGATCGACCACCGGCTTCGCACCTCCGCCGGGTTCGACTCCGGCTCCTGGTTCCGCATCGTCGGCGTAGTCGAGGACGTCCGCCACGTGTCGTTGAGCCGGGATCCGGTAACCGAGATGTACCGTCCCATCGAGCAGACGGCCATGCCGATCTTCACGCTCGTGGTCAGAACCGATCGCGAGCCGACTGCGCTCGCCCAGGCGGCCCGCGCTACGGTGCAGTCAATCGATCCCAATCTGCCAATCTACGACGTGCGCACGATGGAAGAACGGATTGCGGGCTCGTTCGCGCAAACGCGCGGGACGATGCTCTTGCTGCTGGTTACGGCGGCACTGGCCGCGGCGCTGTCTGGAGTCGCCATCTACGGCTCGATCTGGTACGCCGTCAGCCAACGACTGCCCGAAATCGGCATTCGCCTCGCGTTGGGCGCGAGCCGGGCGTCGATCTTCCGCGACGTCCTCCGGCGCGCGCTCGTGTTGACGGCGTCGGGCGCCGTGATCGGCGTCGCCGGGACCGTGGCGGGCGGGAGCCTGATCGCGAGCTTGCTGTTCGAAACCCGGGTCAGCGATCCGCTGACGTTGGCGGTGGTCGTGGCGGCGACGATGACGCTGGCCGTCGTCGCCGGGATGGTGCCGGCGCGGCGCGCGATGAGCGTCGATCCGATGATCGTGCTCAGAGGCGACTGATGACTAGGTTGAGTACTTGGTCGGGACTTCCGCACTCGGCTGCGGCGATTGGCGCGAGCACGTAGCGTAGAGCGAATGGGGGCATCGCTCCGTTCAGAATAAACTGCTCGGCGGTTTCTTCTCATGACGGCAAGGAACCAAGCCTTGCCGCCAATGGCAGTGTCTCGCTTCACCGGATCCTGAGAGACTCACACGATGACGCCGCAGCAGTCTGTTCCCGTATCATAGAAGCATGGACATCAAACCTCGATGGCGCGATGTGCTGGTGATGGTGGTCTTTGCGCTCGCCGCGATTGGGTTGGCCATTGCTGGTTATGCCAGAGTCCGGGCTGGGCAGGACTGGCATGCGATTCAGACCATGCCTGTGCGCCGCTGACTGCGCCGAAAAACCGCCAACGGCCGGCGACAGCCGCAGACGTGATTGCCGACGCCGTCCACGCCTTGCGAATCGCAACCGGCGGAGTCAAGCCTTCGCGCGATGGACGGGACGGAGTGAAGTGAGGCCCGGTTCGGAAAACCCGAGGCGATCGCGACCGCAGAAAACGTCGAGGGCGGCCTTTAAGGTCGTCCCCTGCGATTGAGATGCGTCAGGTGCGGACCAGCAGGTAAGAGCCCTTGCGCGCCGTGCGGTCGAGGAAAAACTCGGCGGCGTGATATCCGCCGGCGAAATACGTGGTGAACACGTCGCGCGTCGCCATCCGCCAGGCCAGGGCGAGCTCCGGCGCCTCCGACAGCAGGTTCGTGAATCCCATCGGAATCTCGACGCCGATGCGCCTGGCCTCAATTGACAGATGCACGGCCGCCGGCTCGGGCCATTTCCCTTCTGTCGTAACCCGCAACGCCGGCTCGACGGTCAACACCGGCGCGAGCGGCACGGCGCCGTTCAGCCGCTGCTCCACGCGCGGACTCTTGACGTGCCATTCCGCCACGAAGCGGTCGGTGGGATTGCCGCCGTGCAGCGGGCTCGAGGATGTGCCGTACACGTTGATCTCGTACTCCTCGACGAGAACGCCGAGCTTGGCAAAGTTCAGATGGGCGTTCATCGCCTGCATCGGGTCGTAGGTCCACTCGATCAGCTCGATCCTCATCGCCAGCGCGCGTTCCCGTTGCAGCACTTTCAACTGATAACCGACGCCGGAGCCGCGGTAGGCATCGAGCACGCCGGCCATGTGCGACCACTGAGTCGGCTGACCAGCTTTGATCGCGGGCAGCGAATACACGAATCCCACCATCCGATCACCATCGAAGGCGCCAATGAGGATGCCCCCACGCATCGCGGTAATCGCCAGGATCGGGACCGGCACAACCTCATCGTAGCCAGGTCCCCAGATTTCGCGCTCGAGCTCGACCACCGTCGCATAGTCGTCCAGCGTTGTCAGATCGCGATAGTTGATCACAGCAACTCCGGCAGCTCGCGCAGGGAGCGAATCACCGGCACCTGCCGGTTCTCCGCCGCCGTAGGCGCGGCGGTGTCGCCGCGGTTGAGCAGTACTGCGCGCATTCCCACGCCAAGCGCGCCCTCGACGTCGTGCTTGAGGCTGTCGCCTACCATCACGGCGTCAGCCGCGGCGACGTCGAGCAGGTGCAGCGCTGCGGCAAAAATGCTCGGGTGCGGCTTCATCAAGCCATGGTCCGACGAGGAAACGGTCGCACTGATCAGTCCCTGCAAATCGAAGTGCGACTGGAACGACGCCAGGCAGCGGTGGGTGTTCGAGATCAGCCCGATGCGAAGGCCCGCCTGCGCCAGCTGGCGCAGCACGTCGGGCACGTCGTCATAGAGCTCGAAGTGCTGGCACGCTGCCCACTCACGATAGATCTCGCGTGAGCAGTCGTCGATGCGCGAGCCGGTACCGCCCATCACCTCGATGATGCGGCTGGTATAGGCAATGAAGATCTCCGGATCGTAGACATCGTCGGAGCTGTTGAGCAGGGGGGCTGCACTGGCCACGCCCGCTGCGAACTTCGACGCGTCCACGTGCATGCCGTATTGCGCGCAGAACGCCTGGTAGCCCTCGCCGCGGAATGTCGGACCGGGGTAAATGAGGGTGAAATCGACGTCGAAGAGCACGGCCCTGGTGGCGCTCATTGATACGGTCCGGCGATGACGACTGTGGCTCGCTCGGGATCGAGCACGCGGCGCGCCGCAGCGTGCACGTCCTCCAACGTGACAGCGGTCAGCAGGCCCGGCAGGCGGGCGTCGTAGTCGAGGCCGAGCCCGAAGAACTCACCGACCTGCAGGAAATTCGCGATCGAGGCGTTGGTCTCCAGAGACCTCGGGATCGATCCGATCAGGTAGCGGCGCGATTCGTCGAGCTCCTGCGCGGTCAGGCCATCGCGCACGAGGCGCGCAATCTCCTCGTCGATCGAGGCGACGGCGCGATCGACGTTCGCCGGGCTGACGCCGGCGCGGATGCTGAGCGGCCCTGTCGCGATGTTCGCGTCGAGCGCGCTCGACACGTAGTAGGCCATGCCCTGCCGCTCGCGGATGCTGTCGCCGAGGCGGCCTCCGATCGCGTACTGGCCGAACGCGACGTTCATCAGCCAGAACGCGTAGTAGGCCGGATCGTTGCGCCTGATCGCGATAAAGCCGTAGGCGATGTCGGCCTGCGCCTTGTTCATCATCGGAATGACGACGCGGCGGCGCCCAACCGGCACAGTGACCGGCGGCACGCTCAACGCCGGAGGACACGCGTTGTGCCATCCGCCGAACACCCGCGCCGCCGCATCGCCGGCGCGGGCCGGCTCGACGTCGCCGACGATGACCGCAGTCAGCTCGCTGGGAGCAAAACGGTCGGCGTGCAGCCGCAGCAGCCGCTCGCGCGTGAGCTGTTCCACGAGCTCGATCGAGCCCTTCGTGCGCCGGCCGTAGGGGTGCCCGTCCGGATACAGCAGCGCCATCAGCGTCTCGCTGGCGCGGACGGCGGGGTTGTCGTCGTCTTGCCGGATCGACGTGATCACCTCGCCTTTGCGCGTCGCGAGTTCCTGCTCCGGCAACGACGGCGACATCACGATGTCGGCAAGCAGCGCCAGGACCGGCTCGAAGTCCTCCGCCAGGCAGCGGCAGCCGAGAGAGAAGAGATGGCGCGTGATGATGATGGTGAGCGTGATGCCGCGGCTGTCGAGTTCCTCCGCAATTTCCGCCGCCGATCGCGTCGCCGTGCCGCGGTCGATGACGCGCGACAAAAGCCACGTCGCGCCGGGAAGCTCCGCCGGATCGGCAATCGAGCCGGCGCGCAGCGACAGGCTGATGGCGACTGCCGGACTGGTGTGCGCCGGCTTGCAGAGCAGCACCACGCCGTTGTCGAGAACGGTCCGCACCGGGTGCAGAACCGCCCTGCGGGAAGCCTGAAGGTTGAGGTTAGAGGTCATAACGGGAAGTTCACTTCTCACTTCTCACGCTGACTTCCAAGCGTCCGTCGCCGATGGGTAGCGGATCGAACCATCCTACGGTGCGGTTGGAAGGCGGGAACAGCCGCTTCGCGGCGGCCGCAACTTCCTCGAGGGTCACGGCACCGATACGCTCGGGCGCGGCGATGACGAGATCGGCGCTGGCGATCGTCGCGTAGTAACCGAGCTGATGGGCGATGTTGGTGACGCTGTCGTTATCGAAGACCAGTCGCGCGCGCAGCTGCGCCTTCGCCTTCACCAGCTCCGCCTCGGTGATGCCCTGCCGCTCGACGCCGGTGAGCGCCTCGAGCAGCGCGGCTTCCACCGAGGCGAGCGGAGTACCCTCGGTGGCGGTGGCGGAAACCGTGTAGAGGAACGGATCCTCGGTCGGCATCAAGGCGCCGGACACGCAGGATGCCACACCACGTTCGACCAGCGCGCGATAGAGCCGGGCACTGCGTTGCGGTGGCGGGACGCGGAAGCTGTTCCACAGGTTCAATCCCTTGGCGCCGGTCAGGACGGCGTCGAGAATCAGCAGCGGAAAGAAGCCGGGATCGGTGGCTGATGGTGCGTGGTACCCGAGCTTCAGGTACGCCGTCGTCCCTTCCTGCCGGATGGTCAGCCGCCGCTCGCCGGTCTGCGCTGGCTCGTGCGTGCGAAGGCGCTCGATTGCGCCGCCCGGCTGGATCGAGCCGAAGTAGTGCTCGACCCGGCGCAGCACCGCGTCCGTATCGACGTCGCCGACGATCACCAGCGTGGCATTGTTGGGAACGTAGAAACGGCGGTAGTACGCGTACAAATCGTCGCGGGTCATCGACTGCAGATCCGGAAGCCAGCCGATAGTCGGATGGCGATAGGGATGCGCCTTGAACGCCGTCGCCGTGAGCTCCTGATCGAGCAGCTGATCGGGATCGTTCTCGCCGCCCTGGAGCTCGGAGATGATGACCGTGCGCTCGGACTCGCAGTCGTCCGGATGGTAGAGGCAGCTGGCCATGCGCTCGGCTTCGATGAATAGCATGCGGTCGAGCGCATCGCTGGTTGCCGTCTCGAGATACGTCGTCTGGTCGATCCAGGTGTAGCCGTTCCAGCTGCCGCCGTATTTTTCGATGATGCCCTTGACCTGATCGCGCGGGATGTTGGCGGTGCCCTTGAAATTCATGTGCTCGCACCAGTGCGAGACGCCGGTGAGGCCCGGTCGTTCGTCCTTCGACCCGACCTTGTACCAGCACCACACGGAGGCGAGCGGCGCCGTATGTTCCTCCTCGATCAGGACGTTGAGACCGTTGTCGAGCCGCGTGGCACGCACTGGATCATTATAGAATCGGTGGATACCCATGCCTGAGTGGAAAGACACCGTCAACCTGCCTCGCACCGGTTTCCCGATGAAGGCCAATCTGCCGACGAGCGAGCCCGAGACACTTGCCCGCTGGGCCGCGATGGACCTGTACGGGAAAATTCGCGAGCGCCGGAAGGGAGCGCCGAAGTTCGTGCTCCACGACGGTCCGCCGTACGCCAACGGCAACATTCACATGGGCACGGCGCTGAACAAGATTCTCAAGGAGCTGGTCGTCAAGTCGCGCTCGATGGCGGGCTTCGACGCGCCCTACCTGGTCGGCTACGACTGCCATGGGCTGCCGATCGAGCTGAGGGTCGATCGCGAGCTCGGGCCGAAAAAACGAGAGATGTCGGTCGCCGACTTCTGCCGCGCCTGCCGCGCCTATGCCGAGCGCTACATCGGGACGATGACCGAGCAGTTCCAGCGGCTCGGGATCCTCGGCACGTGGGACGCGCCCTACCTGACGATGAACTTCAAGTATCAGGCGGCAATCGCGCGCGCCTTCGGGAAGTTCGTCGGCCAGGGGCTCGTCTACAAGGGAAAGAAGCCGGTCCACTGGTGCATCCACTGCCGGACGGCGCTCGCCGAAGCCGAGGTCGAGTACGAGGATCACACGTCGCCGTCAATCTACGTCGAGTTTCCGCTGGCGCCGGAAAGCGGATCGGAGTTTGCGAAGCGGGTCCCCGCCCTCACCGGCCGCGACGTCTCGGTGCTGATCTGGACCACCACGCCGTGGACCATTCCGTCGAACCTGGCGATCGCGTTTCACCCGCAGTTCGACTATGCCGCCTACGACGTCGATGGCCGGGCGGTCATCGTCGCCGAGGCGCTGGCTGACAGGGTCGCCGCGGCTGGTGGAAAGACGTTTGGCCCGCCGTTGGCACGGATGAAGGGCGCGGAGCTCGAATACATCCGCTTTCAGCATCCGCTCTACGCGCGGACGTCACTGGGCGTGCTCGGCGACTACGTCACGCTCGAGGCCGGAACCGGCGCCGTCCACACCGCGCCCGGTCATGGCGCCGATGACTTCGACACCGGCATGCGCTACGGCCTGGAAATTTACGCGCCGATCGGCGCGGCCGGACATTTTCTCGATACCGTGGAACTGTTCGGCGGTCAGCGTGTGTTCGATGCCAACCCCAGGGTCGAGGAGGCGCTCAAGGAACGCGGCCGCTTGTGGCACCGCGAAGCGTTCTCGCACACCTACCCGCACTGCTGGCGTTGCCACAACCCGGTCATCTTTCTCGCCACCTCGCAGTGGTTCATCGCGCTGGATGGGGTCCGGCTGAAGCCGGACCACAACGCCACCGCCGGCAGTCAGCCGACCGACGGACCGACGCTCCGCGAAGCGGCGATCGACGCGATCGACCACAAAGTTCGCTGGATCCCGTCGTGGGGCCACGACCGGATGTACAACATGGTCGCCAATCGACCCGACTGGTGCATCTCGCGCCAGCGTGTGTGGGGCGTGCCGATTCCAGCCGTCGACTGCACGAAGTGCGGCGAGGCGATCACCTCGCCGGCTCTGGTCGAGAAGACGGCGGCGGTGTTCGACAGTTATGGCGCCGACGCGTGGTACGAGCGGCCGATCGACGAGTTCATCCCGGCAGGACTGACGTGCCCGAAGTGCGGCGGCACCAGCTTCGAGCGCGAGATGAACATCCTCGACGTGTGGTTCGATTCCGGATCCAGCCATGAGGCGGTGCTGTCGGTCAGCCCCGATCTCACCTGGCCCGCCGACATCTACCTCGAGGGCAGCGATCAGCACCGCGGCTGGTTCCAGAGCTCGCTGCTCGTCGGCCTCGGCACCCGTGGCCGTCCGCCGTTCAGGCAGATCCTGACGCACGGGTTCCTGATCGACGTCGACGGCAAGAAGATGTCGAAGTCGATCGGCAACACCATCCTGCCGCAGGACGTGATCAAGGAAGGCGGCGCCGACATCATCCGGCTGTGGACGGCGATGAGCGACTACCGCGAAGAGATCCGCGTCGGCAAGGAGATTCTCGCCCGCGTGTCCGAGGCCTATCGCAAGCTGCGCAACACGCTGCGCTATCTGCTCGCGAATCTGTACGACTTCGATCCGGCAACCGACCTGGTGCCGGTGGCGAGGCTGGAAGAAGTCGATCGCTTCATTCTGGCGCGCTACGCCGAGGTGGCGCGCAGGATCCTGCACGATTACGAGGAGTATGAGTACGGGCCGATCTCCCAGGCGCTGACCCAGTTCGCGACGGTGGACCTGAGCGCGTTCTACAACGATATCTCCAAGGATCGGCTCTATACGCTGGCGCCGCGATCGCGGGAACGGCGGTCGGCGCAGACGGCGCTGTACCTGATGGCAGACGGTCTCACCCGCCTGCTGGCGCCGATTCTGTCGTTCACCGCCGATGAGCTGTGGCGGCACATGCCCGGGCCGCGTGAGGAATCAGTGCACATGGCGCTGTTCCCCACGGCCGCGGATCTCGAGGCGTTTGTGGATCCGCCGCTGGTGGAACGCTGGAACACGCTGGTGGCGCTGCGCGAACGGGTACTGGCGGAAATCGAGCCGCTGCGCAAGAACAAGCAGATCGGCAGCTCGCTGCAGGCCAAGGTCGTGGTTTCCGCCACGACGCGGGAATTGCCGCTGCTCGAGCAGTACGCAGCCCAATTGCCGATGCTGTTCATCGTCTCCGAGGTGGAGATCCGTCCCGCGCCGGGCGACGTCGAAGCAACCGCTGAAGCGATGCCGCACATCACGATCGAGCGGGCGGGCGGCGTGAAATGCGAACGCTGCTGGCGGATCGTGCCCAGGGTGTCGAGCGAGCCGGCGTCTGCGGGATTGTGTGAACGGTGCCAGGACGCGCTGGCCGAGATCGTCCATGGATAACGCACTCGGGCAGCTCGCGTCCAACCAGGACGCGACCGCGCCGCCCCCCGTGCGTCTGCTCGAATTCCTCTTACCGATTGTCGTGGTCGGGATCGATCAGGCGACCAAGGCGATGGTCCGGGCCTCAGTGCCGGTGCACGACAGCGTGACGATCATCCCCGGGTTGCTCGACATCACGCACGCGCTGAACAGCGGCGCCGCCTTCGGCATCCTCAACGGTGCCGATTTTCCCTTCAAGACGGTGATCATTGCGGTTGTCGCCGCCGCCGCGCTGATCGGCGTCGGGGTCTATGCGGCGAGTCTGTCTCACCATCAGGTGATCGCACGCATCGGACTGGCGCTCATCATCGGCGGGGCTGCGGGAAACCTGATCGACCGGGTGCTGGCTGGATCAGTGGTCGATTTCGTGGACGTCTACTGGCGCAATTATCATTTCTGGGCGTTCAACGTCGCCGACTCGGCCATTTCGGTCGGCGTCACGATGCTGATTCTCGATATGCTCATCACAGGGCCCCATGTATCCAAGACTGTTTGAGCTGGGCGCGATCACCGTCTACACCTACGGCGTGCTGCTCGCCGCCGCGTATCTTCTCGGCCTCAAGCTGGCCATGGTTCGCGCCAAGGCGCGCGGCCTCGACGCGAACCGGGTTCTGGACCTCGGCATTTACATCATCATCAGCGCCCTGATCGGCGCGAAGCTGCTGCTGCTGATTACCGAGTTCGGGACATTCACCGCCAACCCACGCGAGCTGCTGACCCTGGCCCGCTCCGGCGGCGTCTTTTACGGCGGGCTGATCCTGGCGGTGGCGGTCGCCCTTCTCTACATTCGCAAGGTCGGGCTGCCGCTGTGGACGACGACCGACGTCTTCGCGCCCGGCATCGCGCTGGGTCACGTCGTCGGCCGCTTCGGGTGCCTGTTTGCCGGCTGCTGCTATGGCAAGCCGACCACGCTGCCGTGGGGAATCACGTTCAAGGATCCGTTCGCCGCCGCCAACGTCGGCACGCCGCTCGGAGTCCCGCTCCACCCGACCCAAATCTACGAGGCCGGAGCGGAGCTGTTGATCCTGGGCATACTGCTGTTCAGCGAGCGAAAGGGTCGGCCCTTCGCCGGACGGACGTTCTGGCTCTACATGCTGCTCTATGCCATATCGCGCTTCATCATCGAGTTCTATCGCGGCGACGAGCGCGGCACGGTTGGCATGTTCTCGACCTCGCAGTTCATCTCTATCCTGCTCGCGCCGCTGGCGGTCGCCATGCTCGTCTATCTCTCGCGGGCGAAGACGCCTGAACCCAAGCGGGCCAGGAAGGCCGCCTGACGGCGAACGCCGCACCGGTCCACGCATCGCGGGCACGGAGCCGGATTCTGCTGAGCGCAATGCCGACTCAAACCCTCACCGTTCCAGCGGACAGCGACGACACGCGCCTCGATCGGTTTCTCGCCTCGGCCCTGGCGTTGTCGCGATCCCAACTGCAGCGGTTGATTCGAGACGGTGCGGTGCTGGTCTCGGGCCGAGCCGCAAAAGCCAACCAGGCGGTCAAGCCGGGTCAGGAAATTTCAATCGACGTGCGCGAGCCAATCGACGCGGCGCCAGCTCCCGAGAACCTGCCGCTGCCGATCGCCTATCAGGACAAGGATCTGATCGTGGTCGACAAGCCGGCGGGGATGGTCGTCCACCCTGCCGCCGGTCATGAAAGCGGCACGCTCGTCAACGCGCTGCTGCATCACGTCGACGATCTGAGCGGCATCGGGGGTGAGAAGCGACCCGGCATCGTGCATCGGCTCGACAAGGGCACATCGGGGCTGATGGTGGTCGCGAAACACGACCGGTCTCACGAGGCGCTGGCGCGGCAATTCGCTCAGCGCGAGGTGGAGAAGGAGTACCTCGCGCTCGCGTGGGGAGAGGTCATGGCCGGCCGTCGCATCGACGCGCCTATCGGCCGCGACCCGTCGAACCGGAAGAAGATGGCGTCCGAGTCGGCCCGCGTGCGCCGGACGCGGGCGGCGGTCACCCGAATCGTCCGCGCCGAGCATTTTGGTCGCGTCCTGACGCTGGTGCAGGTGGCGATTCATACCGGCCGCACGCATCAGATCCGAGTACACCTGAGCGCGATCGGCCATCCCATCGTCGGCGACGCGCTCTACGGCGGAGTACACCGACGCGTGCCCGGCGACATCCGCGCCGTCGCGCACCTCGAGCGCCCGTTCCTGCACTCGGCGCGCCTGGTTTTTTCGCACCCCGAGGATGGCCGGCGGATGGAGTTCTTGAGCGCGATGCCGGCGGATCTGCAGACGGTGCTCGATCAGCTTCGCGAAAGCTTCAACCCGGTCCTTCACGAAGAGTAGAGGCACGACTCCGCACCGCGAAGCGCGGAGACTTAGTCGAGCGAGGCCCATGCCGATCATCTACAAAGGACGCGTATTTTCTGTCGAGACCGGGACGCGCCGATTCCCGAACGGCCGGGAGCACCCGGTCGAGATCGTGCGCCATGCCCCATCGGTCGTGCTCATTCCGATCACTGACGACGATCAGGTGGTCATCGTGAGGCAGTACCGGGCCCCACTTGACCGCGAGATCTGGGAACTGCCGGCCGGGCGGCTGAACGAAGGGGAATCGCCTGAAGACGCGGCGCGCCGCGAGTGCGAGGAAGAGATCGGCCTCGTCCCGCACCAGATGAAGCGGCTCGGCGGCCTCTATCCGGCGCCCGGTTTCTGCGATGAGGAGCTGATCTTCTTTCTGGTGTCGGAGCTGCGAACGCCGCCGCCCGGTTCGCCGCACCAGCCAGACGAGGATGAGGACATCACGACTCGCGCGGTCACGGTGGCGGAAGCACGCGCCATGGTCGAGCGCAATGAGATCATCGACCTCAAGACCGCGTACGCCCTGACCCTGATCTAGAATCGGGCGCTTGCCGCCTCCGCGACGGTCGCCGTGTGGATAGCGACCGTATCGTCGATACGCCGAGCATAGCCGCCGGCGAGTACGACCACGAGCGGCAGGCGGGCCTGGCGAGCGGCGTCGATGACCAGCCGGTCACGCCGGCGAAGGCCTTCCTTCGTCATCCGCAAGCCGCCGAGCTGATCGTCCTCATACGGATCGGCACCAGCCAGATAGAACACGCACTCCGGCCGGTGACCCATGACCGCCGGCAACGCGGCCTGGAGCTGATCAAGATAGGACGCGTCGTGCGTGCCGTCCGGCAGGCCGATGTCCAAAGAGCCGCGGGGTTTCCACACCGGATAGTTGTGCTGCTGATGCATCGAGAAGGTGAACACACGCGGATCCGACTCGAACGTGAACGCGGTGCCGTTGCCGTGATGCACATCCAGATCGACGATGGCGATCCGCTCGAGCCCGCGCGCCTGCAGCACGCGCGCAGCGACGGCCACGTCATTGAATGGGCAGAAGCCTTCGCCGTGGTTCGGAAAGGCGTGATGAAGCCCGCCACCGATGTGACAGACGACGGCACAGTCCCGGCACGCCTGCACGGCCGCCTCGATCGTGCCGCCCGTCATCAGCCGGAACGCTTCGACCATCCCGACCGACCACGGCAGTTCCAGCCGGGTGATCTCATCCGGCGACAGCGTTCCGTCGCGCATCTTCCCGAGATATTCGGAGGTGTGAACCAGGGCGAGATCGCTCCAGCTGGCGAGTTCGGGCTCGATGAAGTTCGACGGCTGGACGAGGTGCGCTTCGAGCACGCGATCGAGAATCAACGAGTACTTGCGAGTCGGAAAGACGTGCGGCCCGATATCGACCTGGTACCGGGCCGAGCAGACGACGTTCAACCCGGTGCGGTTCAATGACCAGGCGCGGCAACCTGTCCCACCGGCCGTACCGTTTTTCTGATCGGGCGGAGGTCAGAGGCCGCCGGCTGCAGCGCCAGCGCCAGCACCTCGTCGATGGTGGACACGAGATGCACGGTCAACCCCTCGCGCAGTTCGGGTGTCAGGTCTTCGTTGATGTTCTTCGCATTCTGCTTCGGCACGATCACTTCGTGGATTCCGAGGCGGCGCGCCGCGAGCACCTTTTCTTTGACTCCGCCAATCGGCAGGACCCGGCCCGACAGGGTGATCTCGCCGGTCATGGCGAGGTCTCCGCGGACGGGACGGCCGGTCAGCGCCGAAGCCATCGCCGTCGCCATCGTCACACCGGCTGACGGGCCATCCTTTGGAATCGCGCCCGCCGGCACGTGGACGTGCATTTCGGCCTTGGTGAAGAAGTCCGGATCGATGGCGTAGCTCTTCGCATTCGAGCGCAGCCATGACAAAGCGGCGCGAGCCGACTCCTTCATGACGTCGCCGAGCTGACCGGTCAGTGTCAGTGATCCGCCGCCGGCCATCTTCGACGCTTCGATGAAGAGCACCTCGCCGCCCGCTGCCGTCCACGCCAGTCCGATCGCGACGCCGGGATCCTTGGTGCGTTCCTCCATCTCCTCGTCGAGGAACTTCGGGGCGCCGAGCATCTCGACGACGACGTCCGGCGTGATTTCGATGGGGGTCTCGTTGCCTTCGGCGCGGCGACGGGCCACTTTCCGGCACAGCGAGCCGATCTCACGCTCGAGATTGCGGACGCCGGCCTCGCGGGTATAGCCGCGGATCACCCGACGCAGCGCGTCGGCGGTGAACCGGATGTACTCGCTGGTGAGCCCGTGGTTCTTCACCTGCTTGTCGACCAGGTGATCGGTGGCGATCTCGAGTTTCTCTTCCTCGGTATAGCCCGCGATCTCGAGGACTTCCATGCGATCACGCAACGCGGCCGGAATCGGATCGAGGACGTTCGCGGTCGTGATGAAGAGCACCTCCGACAGATCGAACGGCACGTCGAGGTAGTGGTCGCGGAAGGTGTTGTTCTGCTCCGGATCGAGGACCTCGAGCAATGCCGACGAGGGATCGCCGCGGAAATCTGACCCGAGCTTGTCGATCTCGTCGAGGATGAAAACCGGGTTCTTCGATTCAGCGCGGCGCAGACCCTGGATGACCTGTCCGGGCAGCGCGCCGATGTAGGTCCGGCGGTGGCCCCGAATCTCGGCCTCGTCGCGCATACCACCGAGCGACACGCGCACGAATTTGCGGCCGAGCGACTCGGCAATCGAGCGGGCGAGCGATGTCTTGCCGACTCCAGGCGGACCGACAAAGCAGAGGATCGGACCCTTGACCTCCGGATTCAGCTTGCGCACGGCGAGGTATTCGATGATGCGATCCTTGGCCTTCTCGAGGCCTGAGTGATCGGCGTTGAGCACCTGGAGCGTCTTCTTGAGATCGATGACTTCCTCTGTGCGCTTCGCCCACGGCAGCATGACGAGCCAGTCGAGATAGGTGCGCGAGACGGTGTACTCGGCCGCCGCAACCGGCATCTTGGACAGCCGATCGAGCTCGCGGACCGCCTCCTTCTTCACCGCCTCGGGCATGCCAGCGGCTTCGATCTTTTCGCTGATTTCTTCGATCTCCTTGGTCTGATCGTCGCCTTCGCCGAGCTCCTTCTGAATCGCTTTCATCTGCTCGCGCAGGAAGTATTCGCGCTGGTTCTTGCCGACTTCGGATTGCACCTGCGACTGGATCTTCGATCCGAGCTCGAGCACTTCGAGCTCCTTGATCAGGATCCGGTTCAGGTTGTCCATGCGAGCGCGGATGTCGAGCGTCTCGAGGACCTCCTGCTTGACGCCGGTACTGATGGTCGACAGCGAGGAGGCGATGAAGTCGGCGAGCCGCCCTGGTTCCGTGATGTTGGTGGCCAGGGTCTGCAGATCGTCGGACAACAGCGGCGACAGCGAGACCACCTGTTGAAAATTGGTCTTGATGTTCCGCGCCAGCGCGTCGATCTCGAGGCCGTCGGCGTCGTTGGTGTCTTCCGTGGCACTGCTGACCCGCGCCCGCAGGTAGGGGTGGGTTGAGACCATCTCCTGGAGCGTCAGCCGCGCCAGTCCCTGGACGATCAGGCGCAGGCTGCCGTCGGGCAGCTTGAACATCTTGTGGATGTGAGTCGCCGTACCGACCGGGTAGAGATCGAGTTGCGATGGCTCCTCGACCGTCGCGTCGCGCTGAGTGAACACCGCGATCAGCTTGCCGTTGGCGATGGCATCGTCGATCAGGCGGACCGAGCTCTCGCGCGCCACGGCGAGCGGCATGAACGAATTCGGAAACAGGACCGTGTCTCGAAGCGGCAGAATCGGCAGTTCGGACGGAATGTTGAGCGGCCGATCGCCAAGCGAGATGTCCTCGGTCTTGAGGCTCTCGAGTTGATCGCTCATCGCGACCCCTTTCTCAATTGCGGAATGCGGATTGAGGACTGCGAAATGGATTGTGGATTAACGATTGCGTAATCGCAATCTGCATTCCGCAATCCTCAATCCTCAATGTAGAAGGGGGTGGCCGACGGGGAGAGGAGGGGCTCCGCCCACCGGCGGAGCCCCAAATTACTGGGACGCCAGGCTCTTACATATCCATGAACAACGAGCTCGTGCCGCGTCGGGCAGTGAGCTGACGCTCGCGTTTTTCGGCGGTTTCCCTCGCCTCCTCGCAGTCCTTACAACGGACCGCAAAGGGCAGCGCCCTCAGACGCTTTTCGGCGATTTCCTCGCCGCAGTCGAAGCAGTTGCCGTAGTTCCCCTGGTCGAGGCGGACCAGCGCGTCGTTGACCTTGTTGAGCGTCTCGGACTTCATCTGGACCAGAGCAAACTCCAGGTCTTCCTGAATGTCGGCTTCCGCGCTTTCGACCGCGTCGAGCACTTCGTTCAGCTTCCCGCCCCACGAACCCTCTTCCCGCACACCGCGCATCTTGCCCTGGACCTCGGCCTGCAGTTCGCGACGCCGATCGTCGAGCATTGCCTTCAGGTCGGAATAGCGGGACCCAGACTTCGCTGGTGCCGCTTCCTTCTTATGAGTGTTTTTCATGACCGCCGCTCCTTCCGTCCCGGCCTTGCCGGTCCGCACCGCTTTAAGATTGCCGAAACCTATGCAAATGAAGCGCCAAGAATATACTGGATCCATCGAAGAACGGATCGAAACCAGCCAGAGACACCGATCACGTGCGAATCGCTCACTGCGACATCTACAAAACACTCTGTTGTAACCAGTTGTGTCGTCGCACTCATAAAACTCAACCGATTGTTCAAAATATGTTGATCCGTTAGACGCCCGAGCGACTCGGACGGTTCTACTCTTTGGCCTCTGTTTTGTCCGCGCAATGAGACGTTCGAGGCGTAGCACAATTGCCGAGTTGTGACGCGTCGGGGACGCAGATCCCACTCACTCACGTGTAAACTGCCGGTTGTGGTATGTCCTCTCTGCGGCACCCGTCGCGCGCGGCGAGGCTGCCCGGCCCTCGACAAGCAGATCTGCGCCATCTGCTGCGGCACCAAGAGACTCGTCCAGATTAGCTGCCCCAGCGACTGCACCTGGCTGGCCAGTGCCCGCGAGCACCCGCCGGCCTCGCAAGTGCGACAACAGCAGCGCGACGTCGGGCTGCTGGCGCGCTTCATGCGCGACCTCAGCCAGCGCCAGTCACAACTCTTCTTTCTGATTGTCGCGTTCCTCGCGCGTTATCAGGCGCCCGATCTCCATGCCCCGATCGACGATGACGTCGCCGAGGCAATCGGGTCGCTTGCATCGACATACGAAACCGCCTCCCGTGGTCTGATCTACGACCATCGTCCTGCCTCGGTTTTGGCCGAGCGTCTGACGACGGCGCTGAAGCCTGTGCTGTCGGAGGCCGGCCAGAGCGCCGGCTCGGCGTTCGAGCGCGACGCCGCCGTCGTGCTCAGGCGCATCGAAGAAGCGGTGCGGGACGTCCGCGCCTTCGATCAGACCAATCGCGAGGCGTTTCTCGATCTCCTCCGACGCGTCATGAACCCGGCAGCGGACGACAGTGCGGCGATAGACAGCCCGGAACGTTCGCGCTTGATCGTCCCGTAGCTCGGCCGCTATACTCAAGGTTTGCGTTAGAGGTCGTGCGGCTGTCGGCGACCTGCTGTCAGCCCGACTCGCAGACGAGAGTTCCGTTGCGAGACGACCTCCGCAGGTAATTTCTGAATGCACTCCAGGAAGTTGTGAGCTGATTTATGGCGAAGCGATGTGAATTGTGCGGGAAGGGGCCGGTCGTGGGCCGGCAGCATAGCCACGCGAACAACGTGAGCGCACGGCGGTTCGAACCGAACCTGCAGTCGGTCAAGGCCGTGGTCAATGGCGGGCACAAGCGGATTCGAGTCTGCACCCGTTGCCTGCGCTCGAACAAGGTCGTGAAAGCGGCCTGAGCGAGACCTCGATGAAGGAAGCGATCTCCAGCCCCCAGGCACCCCGGGCAATCGGGCCCTACTCGCAGGCGGTGCGAGTCGGCCAGCTGTTGTTCCTGTCGGGTCAGGTGCCGCTCGATCCGGCCACCGGCGAAATGGTCAGCGGCGACATCGCCGCGCAGACGCATCGGGTATTCGCGAATCTGGAAGCGGTGCTGAAGGCCGGCGGCCGCTCGTTCGCCGATGTCGTTCGCACGACGATCTTTCTCGCCGATATGAATGATTTCGCGACCGTGAACCAGGTCTACGGAACCTATTTTTCAGAGCCCTACCCGGCGCGAGCCACGGTACAGGTCGCCCGTCTGCCGAAGGACGCCCGCGTCGAGATTGATGCGATCGCGTCGTTCGACTGACGACCGTAGTGATTGATGACTATCGACTCGTGACCGACGACTACCGACTACCGACTAACGACTACGTTGCCCTTCCCGCCCTCTCCACCCCCAAAACCCCGTCGACACCCCGGAGCGACTTGATCACCTTCTCGAGGTGTTTCAGATCGCTGATTTCGATCGTCACATCAATCCGCGCGTTTTGCGCGTCGCCGGTGCGCGCCTCCATGTTCTTGATGTTGGTATTGATGCCGGCGATCTTGGCGCTCACCGCGGCCAGCAGACCCTTGCGATCCTCGACCTCCATGGTCAACTTCACGGTGTATCGGGCCACGGCGTCGCTCTTGTCCCACTCGACCTCGATTCTTCGCTCCGGGTCGTAGAGCAGGTTGACCACATTGGGACACGTGGCGGAGTGGACCGACACACCCTTCCCGCGGGTGATGTAGCCGACAATCTTCTCGCCGCGGATCGGGCTGCAGCAGCGGGCGCGGAACACCATGAGGTCGTCGAAACCCTTGACCTTGATCTTCTCTTCGCCCGAACCGAGCACGCGCCGGACCACCGAGGCAACGGCTCCTTCCGGCGGCTTCTCGCGCAATGAGTCGGCCGGAACGAGGCGGACCAGCAGCTGTTTCGCCTGAATCTTGCCATAGCCGATGGCGGCAAACAGATCGTCGGCCTTGCCAACGGCGAAATCGGTCAGCGCTTTCGCAAACAGCTCGCCCTCGACCATCGTTTTGGGACTCAGATCGTAGCGGCGCGCCTCTTTGTCGAACAGCTTGCGCCCCAGTTCCATGGCGCGCGCTTTTTCCTCGGCGTGAATCAGGTGCTTGATCTTGCTGCGCGCCCGAGACGTCGCGACGAAGTTCAACCAGTCGCGGCTGGGCCGGTGGCCCGCCTGACGGACGATTTCCACGATGTCGCCGTTCTTGAGGCGCGTGCGGAGAGGAACCATCTTGCCGTTGACGCGCGCGCCGACGCACTGATGGCCGACATCGGTGTGGATCGAATAGGCGAAGTCGATCGGCGTCGCACCGCGAGGCAGCGCCTTCACCAACCCTTTCGGCGTGAAAATATAGACCTCCTCCGGGTAGAGCTCGACCTTCAGGTTCTGGATGAATTCCTGCGGGTCGTGCACTTCCTGCTGCGACTCGAGCAGCTGCCGCATCCACTGGAAATAGCGATCGTCACGCTGATCGCCAAGGCGCCCCTCCTTGTATTTCCAGTGCGCGGCGATCCCTTCTTCCGCCCGCCGGTGCTGTTCCATGGTCCTGATCTGGACTTCGAACGGCATGCCGTGCTCGCTGATGACCGACGTGTGCAGCGACTGGTAGCCATTGGGCCGCGGCATCGCGATGAAATCCTTGATGCGCCCCGGTACCGGCGACCAGGTCTGATGGATGATGCCCAGGGCCGCATAGCAGTCCTTCACGCTCTCGGTGACGATCCGGAGCGCGATGAAGTCGTAGACCTGGCCGAGATCGATTTTCTGGCGCTCGAGCTTCTGGTGGATGCTCCACAGACGCTTGATACGGCCGTCGATCTCGACGACCGGAACTTGTGCCTCGTTCAGTTTGGCGGCAATGGTCTTCTTCAGCTCGCCAATCAGTCCTTCGGTCGCGCGCCGCTTCAAATCGACCTCGGTGCGCAGCGCTTCGTACGACTGCGGCTCGAGGTAGCGGAACGACAGCTCTTCGAGCTCGTTCTTGACCTTGCTCATGCCGAGGCGGTTGGCGATCGGGGCGTAGATATCGCGGGTTTCCTGAGCGATCTTGATGCGGCGGTCCTCGGGCAGGTGGCTGAGGGTCCGCATGTTGTGAACGCGATCGGCAAGCTTGACGAGGATGACCCGGATGTCGTCCACCATCGCCAGCAGCATCTTGCGGAAGTTTTCCGCCTGGCGCTCCTCGCTCGAGGCGGAGGACAGCGGGATGGCGCTGATTTTGGTCACCCCTTCGACCACGTGCGCGACCTCTGGCCCGAAGAGCTCCTGGATCCGCTCGATCGTGGTCAGGGTGTCCTCGACGACATCGTGGAGGAGCCCGGCAGCGATGGCGACCGCGTCAAGCTTCATGTCGGCCAGGAAATCAGCCACGGCCAGGGGATGGATCAGGTACGGCTCCCCGGAATGGCGGACCTGGCCCTTGTGCTCGAAGGCCGAGAACACATAGGCGCGGCGCAGCAGCTCGACGTCGGCGGCGGGGCTGTAAGCCCGGACCTTTTCGAGAAGATCCTCGAAGCGAATCATGATTTTCGGTGTCTAACCCTGTGTCGGACGGTTCGATCGTTGGCTTGACGTACGATTTTTTGCTTCACTATACTGGCCCGGTTTCGGCTTCACCAATTTTTGCTGTTTAGGGGGTCTCATGCGTTCTTTGTCGGGAGCATCGCTTGGAGTTGTCGCGGTGCTGGCCATGGGGTCGGTCACGTCGACCGTGGGATGCGCCAAGGTTGGCGAGATTCAGGCGAAAAAGGCGTTCAAATCCGCCAACGCCGCATACCAGCAGCAGGACTACAAGAAGGCGTCGGAGTATTACGAAGAGACCATCGCCGCCGCGCCCGACACCCCGACAGCCCATCAGGCCCTGTTTTTCCTCGGCAACAGCTACGACAACCTCTATAAGCCCAGCAAGAAGGGCGATGCCGCCAACGACGCCCTGCTCACCAAGGCGGTCGACAACTATCAGAAAGCGGCGGAAAAGCTGGCCGCTTCGCCCGATCCGGCCGACAAGAAGCTCGGCAAGCTGTCGCTCGAGTATCTGGTGGCGTCCTACGGACCCGACAAGCTGAACGACCCTGCCAAGGCCGAACCGGTGGTGCAGCGCATGATCCAGCTCGAGCCGGGCGAGCCGACGAATTACTTCGCGCTCGCGAAAATCTACGAGGACGCCGGCGCCTATGACGAAGCCGAGAAGATGCTGGTCGATGCCAAGAACGCCAAACCGAGCGATCCGGCGGTTTATATGACGCTGGCCGGCTACTACAACCGCCAGGGCCACTTCGACAAGACCATCGAGGCGCTCGAAGAGCGCGCGTCGAAAGAGCCCAACAACCCGGAGGCTTTCTACACGATCGCCACCTACTACTGGGATGAAGCCTACCGCGACTTCAAGCTGAAGGAAGCGGAGAAGAAGGACTTCGTCGCCAAGGGTACGACGGCTATCGACCACGCGCTGCAGCTGAAACCGGACTACATCGAAGCAATCACCTACAAGGGACTGCTCCTCCGTCTCCAGGCCAATCTCGAAAAGGACCCGGCCAAACAGCAGCAGCTCCTGAAGGACGCCACGGCGCTGAGCGAAAAGGCCAACGCGATGCGAAAGGCAAAAACCGCCGGTACCGCGCCTTAAGGAAACGGAATTGTAGGCGTATCGACACCTACAACTGATTGGATCGAAAGGCCGCCAGGGGCAACCTGGCGGCCTTCTTTTTTGCACGGTCGTCACACTCCGCCGCGGTAAAATACTCGCGCTTTCGAACCCCTTCATTTTTCGCAGAAACACTGGTGGCCGCGCATGACGGCACGCCATGGAGAACAAATGAGTCGCACCACCATGTTGAGAACCCTCGGTCTACTTGTCTGTTGGATCCTGCTGTGGCCGACCGGCCGCGCAGACGCGCAGGGCGTCACCACGGGTGCCATCAGCGGCACCGTCAAGGACGCGCAAGGCGCGGTGATTCCGGGCGCCACCGTGCTCGCCGTGCACCAGCCGTCAGGCAGCACGTATGAGGCGGTGACCCAGGCCGACGGACGATTCGTCATGCCCGGCATGAGGGTGGGCGGGCCCTACACGGTGACCGCGTCGCTTCCCGGCTTCACGTCGGAAGCGAAGAACAACATCGTAGTCAGCCTCGGCGTGACCCAGGACCTCGACTTCGGTCTCCGTGTCGCCAACGTGTCGGAGACGATCACCGTCGTCGGCCAGAGCGACCCGGTGTTCAGTTCGGGTCGCACCGGCGCCGCTACCGCGGTCATGCGCGAGGACCTGGCGACGCTGCCGACCATTTCGGGCCGCATCACCGACATCACGCGGCTGACGCCACAGTATGGCGGCAACGGCACGTTCGCTGGCCAGGACAATCGCGCCAACAACATGACGGTGGACGGTTCCTACTTCAACAATTCGTTCGGCCTCGGCGTGACTACCGGCGGCATCGGCGATCGCACCGGCGTTGCGCCGATCTCGCTCGAGGCGATCGAGCAGGTGCAGGTGAGCGTCGCGCCGTACGACGTGCGGCAGGGCAGCTTCACCGGGGCCGGCGTCAACACCGTCACCCGCAGCGGCACCAACAACATCACCGCATCGGTGTACCGCCGCACCCGCAACGAGTCGTATGTCGGCACCGAAGCGGCTGGGCTCAAGGTGAACCCGGGCACCTTTACGACCCATGTGACCGGGACGTGGGCCGGTGGCCCCATCGTCAAGAACAAGCTGTTCGCGTTCGGCGCCTACGAGAAGCAGGACGACCAGCGTCCGCTGAGCACGTTCATGTCGAATCCGGGTGGCGCGCCGGTGACCGGCAACACCACCCGCGTCAACACCGCCGACCTCCAATCGCTCAGCAACTTCCTGTCGACGAACTTCAAATACGACACCGGGCCGTTCGACAACATCCCGAAGAAGACGCCCGCCAAACCGTGGATGCTCAAGGGTGATTACAACCTGAACAGCGCCAACAAGTTCACGTTCCGCTACAACCAGCTCGATTCGAGCAGCGATGTGCCGCAGTCGGGATCGTCCTCGCTGGGCACCAGCCGGCAGACCAACACCACGCAGTTCCTGAGCTATGCCAATTCCAATTACTCGATTCTCGAGAACCTCAAATCGGGCGTCGGCGAATGGAACTCGGTGTTCGGCTCCTCGACGAACAACCTGCTCGTCGGCTACACCAAGCAGGATGAGAGCCGCGCCCAGATCAACCTGTTCCCCTTCGTGGTCATCGGCGCCGGCGACGGCAGCGCGCTGACGGCGTTCGGGTCAGAGCCGTTCACGCCGTTCAACCTGCTCTTCTACCACACGCTCCAGGTGCAGGACAGCGTGACCATGTTCAAGAAGAACCACTCGATCACCTTCGGCGGCAACGTCGAGAAATTCCACTCGGACAACTCCTTCTACTTCGGCCTCCAGAGTGCCTACTCGTACAACACGCTCGCCGACTTCTACACTGACGCGAACGGCTTTCTCGCCAATCCGAACCGGACGGTATCACCGGTGCAGTTGAGCATCTTCCAGGTGAAGTACCTGTTGCAGCCTGGCCAGACCCAGCCGCCGCTACAGCCGCTCGACGTCGTGTACGCCGGCGGCTACATCCAGGACGAGTGGCGCCCCAAAACGAACCTCACGGTGACCGCCGGCCTCCGCATCGATGTGCCGAAGTTCGGCAACACGGCGTTCGACAACCCGGCGGCCGATGCACTGACCTTCCGTGACAAGGATGGCTCGCCAATAAAATACAACAGCGGCGCGCTGCCGGAAACGACGGCCTACTGGTCACCGCGGGTCGGCTTGAACTGGGACGCAACTGGCGATCAGGCCACACAGGTGCGCGGCGGCTCCGGCCTGTTCTCGGGCAAGCCGCCGTACGTCTGGATTTCGAACCAGATCGGCAACACCGGCGTGTTGTACGGATTTGCTCAGACCAACAACACCACCGCTTTCCCGTTCAACCCGAACCCGGACAAGTACAAGCCGGCCCCGACCGGCGGCGCCGCCGCCAGCTACGAACTCGACGTCACCGACCAGGGCTTCCGCTTTCCCCAGACATGGCGAACCAACATTGGCGTCGACCGCAAGCTCGCCTGGGGCATGATCGGCACGCTCGACTACATCTACAATCGCGATCTGAACGCGCCGGCCTACATCAACGCCAACCTCCCGGCCGCGGATTCGGCTTATACGGGCGTGGACAACCGGCCGCGCTGGGTCGCCACAGCAACGTCGCCGGCCTGCGCTTCGACGGGACAAATCGGTGGGTGCTTCCAGCGCCTGAACAACGCGCCGGGCAATCAGATCACCGCCGCCTACGTGATCAAGAACCAGAGCCAGAATCGGTCGCAGAACATCTCCGGCGCGATCACCAAGACGATGACCCACGGCTTCTCGTTCAAGGGAGGCTTCAACTACGGCGTTTCGAAGAGCATCGTGGAACCATCGTCGACGGCCGGCAGCTCGTGGGGCTCGGCGAATCCGATCGTCAACGACCCGAACAACCCGGCGCTGGCTTACTCCACCAATTCGCCCGGCAAGCGCATTTTCCTGGCGGCAAACTACACCGCACAATACTTCGGGTTCGGCGGAACCACATTTTCGGCGTTCTACGACGGTCACACCAACGGCAACACGAGCTATGTGTTCTCGGGTGACGCCAATGGCGATGCGGTTTCCGGCAACGACCTGATCTACATTCCGCGCGACACTTCTGAGATGAACTTCAAGCCGTTGACCGTCAGCGGCAAAACGTATTCCGCCGGCGATCAGGCCGCGGCCTTCGAGCAGCTGATTCAGGCCGACAGCTACCTGAACTCGCACCGGGGGCAGTACGCGGAGCGCAATGCTGTCTTCCTGCCGATGGTCAACCGAGTTGACGTGAGCGTCAGCCAGGACATTTTCCATAGTCTCGGCGGGCACCGGCACTCCGGCCAAATCCGCCTGGACATCACGAATTTCGGCAACCTGCTCAATCACAACTGGGGCGTCGGTCAGCGGCTGGTGAACAGCCAGATCCTGACCAGTCCGACGGCTGATGCAAACGGCCGGCTCACCTACAACCTGCAATCTCTGAGCGGTAACCTGATAACCAACCCGCTGCAGACCTCTGCGAACATAGCCTCGATCCCGAGCCAGGCGTCGGACGTCTACATCATGATGCTCAGCTTCCGGTATACCTTCCAATAAGAAGGCAGAAGGTAGAAGTCGAAGGTAGAAGTCGGAAGTAGAAGTTCGGAGAGCAGAAGTGAGGAGCCGGCGCAAGAAATTGCGCCGGCTTTTTTTCGTGAGGGCCACAGTGTCCGGCTTCAGGCGGACGTCGACTTGTGAGCCACAGGAGCGTCCGCCTTCGGGCCGCAGACGTAGTGGCCGCCTTCAAACGGACTTCCCGGTTCAGGCGGACCGCCCGTCCGGCTGACGGATGCTACTCGCGGCGGCCCAGCGACAGCAGGTTGGCAAGCAGGCGATAGGCGCCTGGCACGCCGTACGGCAGCTGACGATGGAATGCATAGGCAAAGTAGGTGTAGTGCCCCGTGCCGTAGACCGCCGTCAGCCAGCCGCCGCGCTGTGGCGCCTGGCCTTGATCGTGCGTCGCGATCATCGGTGTATACGCCGCGTCCCATTCGGTGAAGAACTTCGAACCACGCTGCTCTACCCAACCATCGAAGTCGGCTTTCGTGATCCGGTTCGGCGTCGTGAACAGCGGGTGCGACGGGGCCAGGATCTCGACCGGCGAATCCTCTTCCGACACTTCCTCGGCAGTCGCCGGCAGCTTCGCGGGGTAGGGCGCAAAGCTGTCCGGCACGAACTCCTGAGTGTTGTAGAGGACGATGAGATTACCGCCCTGCCGGACGTAGTCGAGCAGCCGGCGATTGTAGGTCTTCAGATCGTCTCGCACCGCGTAGGCGCGTGTCCCGGTCATGATCGCGTCGTACTGGCGCAGATCACCGGTCGCCAGATCCTGCTCTCCGAGCAATGCAACCGAAGCTCCGAGCTGCGCGATACCAGCTGGAACCTCGTCGCCAATCCCCATCACGTAGCCGACCTTCAAGCCAGGTGCGATCGCCACGTCGACGCCGCGAACCGACGTCGTCGACGGATGATAGAGATAGCGCGTCTCGAGATCGCGGTGCTCGATGACGTCGTATCCCTGGGAGTAGTGACGTCCGGCCACGGTGGCAACCGCTTCGATCCGGTAGCCGCGGTTCTCCAAAGACGGCGCCGTCACGTCGAAGCGGAATGTGTTTCGTTCACCCGCCCGCGAAAACGTGAACGGGACGGTCGCCGGCACCGCGGTCCAGGCGGCTGGCAACCGCAACGTGAGCCGACCACTTCCGCCCGAGGCGACATTGTTCAGGAGCTCCACGCGCACGTCGATCTGCTTTCGCGCGGCCGCGAGCGGCACGATCGCGATGCGCGGTGTGACGTTGACGGCGACCGCAGGCACGACCATCAGTTCCCTTAGTTGTTCGCCATACGGCAGGTGCGGCTCGCGGCGTCTGACCACCTGGCGGATCCGCACCGGCACGCCGGCGACGGTATATGCCGCGACGGCAGTGACCACCGGTTTGGCGGCTGGCCGGCCGAACTGAGAGAGATCATGCACGGAATAGCGTGGCTCGGCGATCGTCGCGCGCTCGAAGTACGGCGTCGTCAACGGTGCATCGTCTGGGACGGTCAACGTCAGAGCATGCCGTTCGCTCTCGTTCTGGCGAAGGCGGGAGTCGGAAATCGTCAATTCGAGAGGTTTCCAGTCCGCTGGGGCGACGAGGGAGAACTTGAGATCGTCGATTGAAACAGGCCCGTGGTTGGTGAGCGACACATCAACGCTCACGCGCTGGCCTGGAACCAGCGGACCAGGCACGGAGGCGATCGCCTGAAAATCGATGCCGAGCGCGGCGTTGATCGCGTCCTGGAACTGCTGCTCCTTCACTTTCAGAATGAACGCGGCGTCCGGCTCGTCGGACAGCCGCGCGATTGCGGTGACCGTCGCACGCAGACCTCGTGCGAGTGCCGGAACCGCGGCCGAGGGGTGCTGCATCGAAAATGCCTCGATCGCTGCGCGCACTTCGACGTCGATAGCCGAGAGCAGCGAGGCCGCTGACGGCGGCGCCTGACGGTGAAGCGCATTGAAGATGCCGAGAATGGACGTGTCGATGCCGTCGAAAAAGCTGTTTTCTGTGGTCCGGCTAAAGCCGGACACTACCGAGAGCGCGGTCGTTCCGGACGTCGTGGTTCCAGGCGCGGTGGTTCCGCGTGGCGTGGTTCCGGGTGCCGTGGTTCCAGGCGCGGTGGTTCCGCGTGGCGTGGTTCCGGGTGACGTGGTTCCAGGCGCGGTGGTTCCGCGTGGCGTGGTTCCAGGTGCGGTGGTTCCGCCTGGCGTGGTTCCAGGTGCGGTGGTTCCGGGTGCCGTGGTTCCAGGTGCGGTGGTTCCTGGCCCGACGGTTCCGGACACCGTGGTTCCGGTAGTGTCCGGCTTTAGCCGGACCGCGTCCAACACCGACGCAAGCCGCTTGTAGTACGCAATCGACGACCCTGCCTGGGAGCTGACCCGGCCGGCGTTCTGCGATCGCTGAAACGCGAGACCGATTCGCGCAAACGACTGATACGACTGCCCCAACCACGGGCTGTACTCACCTGTATCGACGCGCAAGGTCCAATCCTCGTCTTCGCGGATTCCCCCCATGTAGAGCTTCATCGGTTGCCACGGTCGCAAGCCATCGCGAATCTGTTCGGGGAAACGGGCAGGATCGCCGGCCGCGCGGAACGCCTGCTGCGTGATCAGGCCCGCCGCTTCGTGATTGCCATGGCCATCGCGCGGGTTGCCCTGGAAGCGCGCGATCAGAACAAACGGACGGTCCATGCGGATGATCCGCACGACCTCGCGAAGCACGTTCTCGCGTCCCCATTTTGTCAACGCTTCCTCGAGCCTTTTCGAAAAGCCGTAGTCGGTCATCGTCGTGAAGTACTGGCGATCGAGGCCGTAATAGCGGCCCGCCACACGCAGCTCCTCGGTGCGGATCAGCCCGACGGCATCGAACAGTTCGGGACCGATGGCGTTGTCGCCCGATTCGCCGCGAGTGAGCGTCAGCAGCGAGACCCGGGCGCCGCGGCCGCGGCTCAACTGCGCCAGCAGGCCGCCGTGCTCATCGTCGGGGTGCGCGGTCGTGTGCATCGCGCTTGCGGTCGTCTGCAGCTTGAGCAGTCGCTGCCAGGTGCCGGCGGCGCCTCTGTCTTGCGGCAACGGCTCGGGCCCTGCACCGAGTCCGGCCGACAGCGATATCGCAGCGGCGAGGCACAACAGCCACCGCACGACGACCTGGAACCTCAGCTGCACCATGGTGCCGGATTATACTTTCCCCGCGTGCCGCGCATCGATCTCCTCACCGTCGGCGAAGCGTTCCAGGATCTGATCTTCGTCGGCTTGCCGCACATGCCGAAAAGCGGCGAAGAGCTGCGAACACAACGTTTCACGGCCACCATTGGCGGCGGCGCGCTGATCACGGCCACCGCGGCGTCACGGCTGGGGCTGAAGACCGCGGTCGCCAGCGCGCTCAGCGTGGAGGCAGTGCGCGCACTGCGACTGGATCACATCCGCGTCCTGAACGTCAAACGGCCGTCCGAGGCCCACGCGGTGACGGTTTCGCTGTCAACCACCGCCGAGCGCAGCTTCATCACCTTCGATGGCGTCAACGATCGGCTGGAGTCGAGGTTGGCCACGGTCACGTCGCGACAACGTGCCCGACACATCCACTTCGCATTTGCCCCGCGCAACTGTGCAAAGTGGACGCGCATCATCGCAGGCCTGCGAGCCGCAGGCACCTCGACATCGTGGGACTTCGGCTGGAACCCGGCGTTGCGGGCCGCCTCCGGGTTCCACGCGCTGCTGGCTGCGGCAGATTTCATCTTCGTCAACGAGGCGGAGGCTACGATGTACGCACGCACGCGTCAGGCCGCGAGCCTCGCCCGCTTCTGGCGCCGAACGTCACGCAACACCATCATCAAGCTCGGGCCGCGCGGCAGCCGTTGGATTGCCGGTGCACGCGGCGAAGAGCAAAGGATTCAGCCGAGCGATATTGCGGCTCCTGCGCCACGAGTGCGGGTCGTGGATACGACCGGCGCAGGCGACGCATTCAACGGCGGTTTCCTCTTCGCCTGGCTCGGCGGGGCGACCCAACGCGAGTGTCTGCGCATCGGCAACGTGATCGGCGCGCAATCGACGCTCGCACCTGGAGGTGTCGACGCGCTGCCACGCCGACTGCCCAATCACCAAGGTCGAGGCACGCGACCCGATGCTACCCGACGCGCTCGACCTACCCAACTTACCCCACCCACCGGCCCTATCCGACCCACAAGACCTATCCAACCCACCCGACCCACCCGACCATGAAGATCGCCGTCATCGGAGGAGCCGGTGTTCGCACGCCGTTGCTGATCAGTGGGCTCACCGACTCGGACCTGCCGATCGAGCGGGTGGCGCTCTACGACACCGACCACGCGCGGCTCGAAATCATCGGACGCGTGGCCCGACTGATGTCCGGCCGTCCACTGGAGATATGCAGCTCGGTGACCGACTGCGTCAGCGGCGCAGACTTCGTGTTCACGAGCATTCGAGTCGGCGGCATCGAGCGGCGTATCCAGGACGAAGCCGTCGCTCAACGACACGGTATCGTCGGTCAGGAGACGGTCGGCCCGGCCGGGTTTGCCATGGCGGCGCGGACGATCCCGCACATGGTGCGTTACGCCCGCGAGATCCACCGCGTCGCGCCGAACGCCTGGATCATCAACTTCACGAACCCGGTGGGTATGGTCACCGAGGCTATGCGGAGCGAGAGCGAGCGCGTCATCGGTATTTGCGATACGCCGACCGAGCTGTTCGAAGACGTGGCGCGGTCGCTCGGCCTGTCGTCGCAGGACTGTTACTTCGACTACTTCGGCCTCAATCACCTGGGATGGTTGCGCGAGATCTACAGCGGCGGCGTGGCCCAGCTTCAGCGGCTGTGGCCCGATCCCGATCGTCTGCGCGCGATCTACCGGGTGCCATTGTTCGAGCCATCGTTTCTCCAGGAGCTCGAGCTGCTGCCGACCGAGTATGTCTTCTACTACGATCAGCCGGCGCGTGCCTTCGACAACGTGCAGCGCGCCGGCCGCAGCCGCGGCCAGGTGATCGAGGAGCTGACGCATTCGTTGTTCGAGAGCCTCGCCGAGCCCGGCGCCGACCTGGTCGCGCGCTACAAGGCCTACCTGTTTGCGCGCAGCGCAGGTTACATGCAGATTGAGTCGGGGAGTCGTGTGCCCTCCATGCCGGCTCCGGCGATCGGCCTCAGTGGCTACGATCGGATCGCGCTCGGCGTCGTGCGCGCGATTCACTTCAACGCCAACGCCATTATCCCGCTGAGCGTCGCCAACCGCGGCACCATCCCTCTCCTGCTCGACGACGACATCGTCGAGGTGCCGTGCGTGGTGAATGCGAACGGTGCGCGACCGCTCCAGGTCGATCGCATTCCCGGCCGCGTGGCGCCTCTGCTGACGCAGGTCCGTGACTACGAACGCCTCACCGTCCGTGCCGCGCTGGCGCAATCGCGGGAGGGCGCGCGCGCAGCGCTGGTGCGCAACCCACTCGTCGCCGATCCCACGACCGCCGACAGACTGATAGCCGACCTGTCGCCGCTATGGTGACGCTCGATCGCGGCATGGGCCTGTTGCAGGCCACCGCGACCAACATCATCGGCATGGTCGGGGTCGGTCCATTTCTCACCATTCCGTTCATGGTGACGGCGATGAACGGGCCGCACATCATCTACGCCTGGGCATTCGGCGCGGTGCTGGCTTTCAGCGATGGCCTGGTCTACGCGGAACTGGGTGCCGCGCTCCCCGGCAGCGGCGGCCCTTACGTTTACCTCAGGGAGGCCTACCGGCCGTTCGGTCTCGGCCGGCTGATGGCGTTCATCTTCATCTTCCAGCTGATGCTGATCGCTCCGCTGTCGGTGGCCGGGGGAGCGGTCGGCTTCGCCGACTACCTCGGCTTCTACTGGACGACGATGACGCCGCTGCAGCACAACCTGGTGGCAGCGGCCGTCTGCGTCGCGGTGACGGCGCTGCTCTACCGCGACATCAGGTCGGTCGGCCGGCTTGCCGTCGTCATGCTGATCGTCGTGTTCGTGACGGTAGGCTGGGTCGTCGTCGCCGGTTTGTTCAGTTTCTCGTGGACGCAGGCGTTCGATTTTCCGCCGTCGGCGCGTCAGCTCGACGTCAGCCTGCTGCGGTCGATCGGCGCCGCCGGCCTGCTCGCGATGTACAACTACGGCGGCTACAGCAACGTCTGCAACATCGGCGAAGAGCTGCGCGCTCCGCAGCGGACACTGCCACGCGCGATTGTGCTGTCAATCGCCATCGTGGTCGTCCTCTATATCGTGATGAGCACGGTCATCCTCGGCATGGTGCCGTGGCAGGAGGCGCAGCACAGCCGCACCATCGCGTCGCTGTTCATCGAACGGACGTTCACCAATCCGGGTCACGGCCGTATCGCGGCGATGGTGATGACGATGTTGATTCTGTTCGTGACCGCTTCGTCGCTGTATTCGGTGATCCTCGGCTACTCGCGAATCCCGTTCGCCGCCGCCAGAGACGGTCAGTTTTTCGCCGTTTTCGGCCGGTTACACGCGACCAAACATTTTCCGCACGTATCGCTGCTGACGATCGGGGCGGTGACGCTGCCGTTCTGTTTCTTCTCGCTCGGACAGCTCGTCAGCTGGTTGATCCAGGTGCAGATCCTGATGCAGTTCGTCTGGCAGTGCGCGGCGGTCATGCTGCTCCGCCGTTACCGTCCCGACGTCGTCAAACCGTTTCGGATGTGGCTCTATCCGGTGCCGGCGCTGGTGTCGCTGGTGATGTGGATCTACATCTTTCTGTCGGCGCCTCTCGCCGGTATTCTGTTCTCCGTCCTGTTTCTCGCCGCTGCGATCGGCGCCTTCGCACTCTTTGTCAGGTTTCAGAGTCCAGGTTCTGGACCTTCGATCTCCAAAAGCGCGTTTCAAAAGTAACTGCGGGCGGGGCCTGTCCGCGAACAGCCCTCTCGGGTGCTCGGCGAAACGCACTCGCAACACAGCTAAATCGCCTCCGCGCCCGAGCGGGTGCCCGTTCGCGGCCAGCCGCGAGCCAGCTACGTTTGAACGTTCTGAGTTCCAGGTCCGCCATCTTGAACCTTTCAGTTTTCAGTTTCATCCTAAGGTGTCACTTCCGGCGCATCGCCTCGGTAATAATCCCGACGCGATCGACGCCGGCGCCCTTGGCGGCGTCCATCGCGCCGATGATCGCCTTGTAGCGCAGCGACGGCGCGCCCATGATGTACAGCGTCTTGTCGCAGCGCGTCGCGTAGATGTTCCTTAGCTGTGATTCGAGCCGATCCAGCGCGACGGCCTGGTGGTTGACAGCGATCGCGCCGTCCGCCGAATACTCGAGGACGATCTGATCAGTCGGGCCCGGCGATTGTTCGGGAGTCCGCGTTTGGGAGGGCAGCTGACTGTCGATCCCTTGCTGGGTGAGCGGCAGCGCGGACATGAAGATGACGAGCAGGACGTCGATGAGCGGGGTGAGGTTCATCTCGACGCGGGGCCGCGGCGCTTCTGCACGAACGACGGTATTCGCGCAACGATGCGTCTCGGTGTGAGACATGGGTCACCTCCGATCGCTTGGACACCGGACAAAAGAAAACGGCCGCCCCTTTCTCAGGAGCGGCCGCCACGAATTCCTAATTCCGAATTCTAAATTCCTAATTGCTTCCTGTCGTCGCACCGCCTGCCCTGCGCATGCCTTCGGTCACGATCCCGACCTTCTCGACGCCGGCGCCCTTGGCCGCGTCGATGACCGCGACAATCTCGCGATAGCGCAGCGAGCCGGAGGCGATGAGGAACATCGTCTTGTCCTTGCGCTGATCGAAGATGTTGCGCAGTCTCGACTCGAGGTCGTTGATCGTGACGTCCTGCTTGTTGACCGAGATGTGCTTGTCGGCGGTGTAGTCGATCACGATCTGGCTGACGTCCGGCGTAACGTCGGTCGTCTTCTTGCTTTCCGCAGGCAGATTGATGTCGACGCCCTTCTGGGTGAGAGGAAGGGCGGCCATGAAGATCACCAGCAGCACGAGCAGCACGTCGATGAGCGGCGTGACGTTCATGTCCGAACTGGCGTGGGGAACCTCGCCCTTGACGACCTTGTCCGCGCCGAGGTGGTGATGTGCGTGAGCCATTACTTGTCACCCCCGCCTTCCGACTTCTTGCGTTCGGTGATCAGGCCGATGTCCTCGATGCCCGCCTGGCGCAGCTGGTCCATCGCCCCCATCACCGCGCTGTACTCGACCTCTTCGTCGGCCTTGATCAGGACGACTTTGTCCTTGGAGTTCTCGAGCAGCTCGTTGACCTTGGTCGCCAGCTCACCCTCCTGAATCTGCTTGGCGTTCAGGTAGACGCCCTTGTCCTTCGCGATGGCGATCACCGTCTGACCCTGCACTTCAGGCTTGTCGACCGTGTTGGTGGCCGTGGGCAGCTTCACACTGACGCCCTGCTGCAACATCGGTGCAACCAGCATCATGATGATGAGCAGCACCAGCATGACGTCGACGAGCGGCGTCACATTGATATCGGATTTGACTCCGCCCTTGGCGCCGCCAAGATCCATTGCCATAGCTGTATCTCCCTAGAAATTTCAGATTTCAGAATTTCAGATTTCAGATTGGTTCCCTTGGGAATCTGCAATCTGAAATCCGAAAATCCGCAATCTCAACGTTCGCTTACGCCGTCTTCTTGATGAAGTAGTCGACCAGTTCAGACGACGAGTTATCCATCTCGACGTTGAAGTACTCGATACGGCCGCTGAGGTAGTTGTAGAACCACACCGCGGGAATCGCGACGACCAGCCCGAGCGCGGTCTCGACCAGCGCTTCGGAAATGCCGACCGAGACAGCGCCGATGCCGGCCGAGCCGCTGGCGCCGATGCCCTGGAACGCGTTGATGACGCCGATGACCGTGCCCAGCAGTCCGACGAACGGGGCCGTCGATCCGATGGTGGCCAGCGCCGAGACGCCCTTCTTCAAGTCGGACGCGGTGAGGGCCGAGGCGCGCTGAATCGAGCGGCGCACGGTGTCCATCAGGTCTTCACGGGTCAGACCGCCGCCGCTCTCCTGCTGGAACTGATACTCCTGCAGACCGGCCAGCACCACCTTCGCCAGGTGGCTGTAGCGATAGTTCTTCGAGGAGGACAGCGCAATCGCGTCCTTCAGCCGACCTTCCTTCAGATGCTTCGCCACCTGCGGCGCGTACATCTTCGACTGGTTGCGCGCCTGGGTGTAAGTGAAGATGCGTTCGATCGCGACGCCGAACGACCACATCGACATGATGAAGAGAATGAAGGCCACGGCTTTGGCCACGAATCCCATCGACTGCCACATCTGCATTAAATCCACGGTCCATCCTCCTGAGAAAACGAATGTCGAGGCGAGCTCGAAGTTCGGCGTCTATTGCAACGTGAAGTTCACGGTCACGGTCATGATGACGGGCACCGGCACACCGTTGAGCGTCGTGGGCGTAAACGTCCACTGTCGCACCGCGTCGAGCGCCGCCGCGTCGAGCAGCGGAATCGAACGCAGCACCTTGGCTTCCTGCACCGCGCCGTTCGGTCCGATGGTCGCCTCGATGATCACCACGCCCTGCACACGCGCTGACTGGGCGATCGCCGGGTAGACCGGTTTCACGTCCTTCACCTTGGTCGGCTGTCTGATGTTGCCGCCGACGCGTACCGGGGCGGGGGGAGGTGGCGGGGGCGGGGGCGGCGGGGGGGCTTCGGACAGCCCGCCGACGATGCCGCCGGCGACGCCGCCGATGGCACCGCCCTCGACGCCGACGACGGCCCGGTTCTGCTCGACGCCGGTCTCCGCTTTGATTTCCTTGGGCGCCTCAACCGGTGCCGCGTTCGGATTCACCGTCTCCACCGGCTTGGGCGCCGCGGCGGCGGCCGGCGGGGGGGGCGGCGGCGGGGGCGGCGGCGGCGGGGGCGGCGGGGCCGCGACGAACGCCATCATCGACGGTGGCGTCGGCAGCACGTCCGCAGCCATCAGCGGGATGATGACGACGGCGCCGATGATCGCCGTGTGGACGATGATCGACAGTGGAACCGTATACCACTTCTGGCTGCCCACCTTGATCGACGGCTCGACGACATCGCCGAACATCTCACGTGCCACTGGGCTTCTCCTCGTACGCCGCAGCGCGTGAGCGCGACGACGTTCCTCCTCGTAGGTGGTTCAAATCGACCGGCGTAGAAGGCGCCGATTATAGTCAGTCCAAAAACCGAGAGTCAACGAAGGACTCGAGAGCTTAGACACCGGATTTGCTGAAATGGCCGCCAGGCCCCGCACATCCGGCCCTCGCTTGTCATGAGAAGTCACCCAATTAGGCGCCTGACCCGATTCGCATCCCGTAGAACGAACGCCAGACGAAAACGGTTGAAAGTGCGAAGAAAAGGGCGGCCAGCACATGGCCGAGCCCCGGCCCTTGCGTGTCCCGCATGCTCACTGCCAACTCGACCGCCAGCAACCCGAACAGCGTCGTGAACTTGATGATGGGGTTCATCGCCACCGATGAGGTGTCTTTGAAGGGATCGCCGACCGTGTCGCCCACCACCGTCGCCGCGTGGAGGGGCGTGCCCTTCATCTTCAGTTCGACCTCGACGATCTTTTTCGCGTTGTCCCAGGCGCCGCCCGCATTGGCCATGAAGATCGCCTGGTAGAGGCCGAACAGGGCAATCGAGATGAGGTAGCCGATGAAGAAGTACTCCTCGAGGAAGGCGAAAGCCAGAGTCGAGAAGAACACGGTGAGGAAGATGTTGAACATCCCCTTCTGCGCGTACCTGGTGCAGATCTCGACGACTTTCTTGCTGTCCTCGATCGACGCCTTCTCCGCGGTGCCGTCCAGCTTGATGTTCGTCTTGATGAACTCGACCGCACGATAGGCGCCGGTGGTGACCGCCTGCGCCGACGCGCCGGTGAACCAGTAGATCACTGCGCCACCGCTGACCAGCCCCAAAAAGAACGGCGCGTAGAGAATCGACAGCTTGTCCATGTTCAGCGTCAGTCCGCCGGTCAGCAGGAAGATGATCGAGAAGATCATCGTCGTCGCGCCAACCACCGCGGTGCCGATCAGCACCGGCTTGGCGGTCGCTTTGAACGTGTTGCCGGCGCCGTCATTCTCCTCCAGCAGATCCTTGGCGCGATCGAAGTGGACGTCGAATCCGAACGTCTTCTTCAGTTGCTCCTTGATGCCGGGGATGGTTTCAATCACCGACAGCTCGAACACCGACTGCGCGTTGTCGGTCACCGGGCCGTAGGAGTCGACCGCGATCGTGACCGGCCCCATGCCGAGGAAGCCGAACGCCACCAGGCCGAAGGCAAAGATCTGCGGCGCCAGCATCAAAGTCGCCAGCCCGAAGGTGCTGATGTAGGAGGCGGCACCCATCAGGCCGACGATGCTGAGGCCGAGCCAGTAGGCGCTGAAATTGCCGGCGACGAACCCGGAGAGGATGTTCAGCGACGGCCCGCCCTCGCGCGAGGAGATCACGACCTCCTTCACGTGGCCCGACTCGGTCGAGGTGAACACCTTCACGAGCTCGGGGATGATCGCGCCGGCCAGCGTGCCGCAGGTGATGACCGTGGACAGCTTCCACCACAGCGTGCCGTCGCCGAGGTCGGGGACCAGAAAATAGGACACCGCGTAGGTGATCGCGACCGAGATGAACGAGGTCAGCCAGACCAGCGACGTGAGCGGCGCCTCGAAGTTCATCTTGTCGACGTCGGCGTAGCGTCCCTTCGCGATCGTCTCGTTGATGAAGTAGGACAGTCCGCTGGCGATGATCATCGCGATCCGCATCACGAAGATCCACACCAGCAGCTGGACCTGGACGCGCGGTTCCTTGACCGCGAGCAGGATGAACGAGATCAGCGCGACGCCGGTCACGCCATAGGTCTCGAAGCCATCGGCGCTCGGCCCGACCGAGTCGCCGGCGTTGTCGCCGGTGCAGTCGGCAATCACTCCCGGGTTGCGGGCATCGTCTTCCTTGATGTTGAAGACAATCTTCATCAGGTCCGATCCGATGTCGGCGATCTTGGTGAAGATGCCGCCCGCGATGCGCAGCGCGGCGGCGCCGAGCGACTCGCCGATGGCGAAGCCGATGAAGCAGGATCCCGCCAGGTTGCCCGGAATGAACAGCAGGATGCACAACATCAGCAGCAGCTCGACGCTGATCAGCAGCATGCCGATGCTCATGCCGGCGCGCAGCGGGATGGCGTAGATCGGAAACGGCTTGCCGCGCAGGCTGGCAAACGCCGCGCGCGAGTTGGCGAAGGTGTTGACGCGGATGCCGAACCAGGCGACGCCGTAGCTGCCGGCGATGCCGATCAGGCTGAACAGCAGGATGATGACGACGCGGAAGGCCTCGAGGTGCTGGAGCACGCCGAAGTAGGCCACCATGATCGCGCCGATGAAGACTTCGAGCAGGAGGATGAACTTGCCCTGCGTCACGAGGTAGGTCTTGCACGTCTCGTAAATCAGCTCGGAGACCTCGAGCATCGAGGCGTGCACCGGCAGCGCTTTCAGCTGCGCGAACGTCGCGAGTCCGAACAGCAGTCCGCACGCACAGATCAGCAGCCCGCCCATCAGCAGCGTCCGCCCGTTGATTCCGTGAAAGCTCACGACCGACAGATCGGGCAGCACCAGGTCGGCTTCGCCACCCGCATGCGCCGGCGGCGCTTCCTGGGTCGTCGGCTGGACCGCCTGCGCGTGCGCGAGCCGCGGCAGCGAGACCAGCGCCAGGCCGAACAGGAGGGCCAACAGCGGGACGACAAGGCGCCGCCGGAAACGGGTCTGAACGGTCACAATCATTGAGCCTCGCGCAAAAGGGGCGATTATATGCGTACCCTGGGCGGCAGCGCCATGCCGCCGGTGAGGAAAATCTTGATGCCATCCTCGACGGCGATGTCGGGGAACGTCGCCCGTTCGCGCTCAACGATCACGATGTCGCCCAGATAGAGGTTATTAGTCGGCACGTACACGGCCAGCAGAGATTCCGGGCCCCGTCCGCGGTCCACCGTGAACTCGCGCGTCTGAAATCCGAGCGTGTAGCCGCGCCGCGGATCCTCGATCATGACGACGCGCTTGAAGCCGGATTCGTTATCCGGCGAGAAGGCCGCGATCAACTGCTTGACCGGCGCGTAGATCGTCCGGAACACCGGCACTTTCAGCAGCCATTCCTCGCCGCGCGACAGGATTCTCCGGCCAAAAACGTTGCGGGCCACAGCCCCGACGAGCACGATCACGATCGCCGTCGACGCCGTGCCCAACCCCGGAATCCGCCGTCCGAGCACACGGTCGTAGAGCGGCGTGGTCAACCCGTCGACGACGTTGAAAAGCCAGATAAAGGCCGCGACGCTGATGAACAGCGGCACCGTAACGAAGAAGCCGGTGACGAAGCTCCGACGCAGCCATTGCATGACGCGTTCCTACATCCGGCCGACGGCAACCGCCCACAGGAGGGCGACACCCAACGCGATGCGATACCACGCAAAAGGCGCGAACCCGGATCGACGGACGTAGTGCAGGAACGGCTTCACGACCAGCGCCGACGCCAAGAAGGCCATCACGAAACCGACCGCGATTTCGGCGCCCCGCGCCGATCCGAGATCGTGCCGCACTTCGAGCAGATCGTGCGCAAAGGCCGCCGCCATCGTCGGCATGGCGAGAAAGAAGGTGAATTCGGCCGCGGCCGCCCGATCCACGCGCATCGCCATCGCCGCGACGATCGTCCCGCCCGAGCGCGACACGCCCGGGATCAGCGCCAGGGCCTGAAACGAACCGACGGCCAGGGCGCGCCCGACCGGCAGGCTGTCGACGTCGAACACGTCGGGCACCGGACGCGAGCGCTCGACCATCAGCATGATGATGCCGCCAATGATGAAGGCCAGTGCGATGACCACGAAGCTGCCATAGAGCACGCCCTTGACGAACTTGGACAGAAAGAACCCGGCCACCAGCGCCGGCACCGTCGCCAGCACGATCATGAACGCGAAACGCCGCGCCGCCGCGCTCGACGGCAGCCCGGCCACCACCGCGATAATTTTCTCGCGATACAACCACATCACCGCGAAGATCGAGCCGAGCTGGATCATCACGGTAAACACTCCGCCAGGATCGCGGAACCCGATCAACCGGCTGCCGATCAGCAGGTGCGCCGTCGACGACACGGGGAGAAACTCGGTCAGGCCCTGGAGGACGCCGAGCAGCGCGGCTTTGAGAAGAGTAGGCATAGGAAGAGGAAGTCAGAAGTGACAAGGGAAAGGTGAGAAGGGGACGGCAGAAGGACTTCCCATTTCACCTCTGACTTCTGGCTTCTCTCTTCTAGCTTCTCGCTTCTATGACGCGCGAGCCTTGCGCTGCGGCTTCTGCTTCCGCTGCGGCTGCTGCACCACGGGCGCCGCGGCCGCCGGCGCGTGCATCCCGGCGCGGGTCGGCGCGCTGCCGCGCCAGAAGCTGACGATCGCGGCCGCGATGAAGATGCTGGAGTAGGTGCCGGTAATGATACCGACCGCCATCGTAAAGGCGAACCCGTGCAGCACTTCGCCGCCGAAGAAGAACAACGCGAGCGCGGTCAGCAGCGCCGTGCCGGCGGTGATGATCGTCCGGCTCAGGGTCTGGTTGATCGACGCGTTGATCACGTGGTTCAGCGAGTCGCGCCGCATGCCGCGCAGGTTCTCGCGGATCCGGTCGAAGATGACGATGGTGTCGTTGGTTGAATAACCGGTCATCGTCAGGATGGCGGCGATGACGTTGAGCGACATGTCGAAGCGGAAGAAGGCCAGGAAGGCCATCGTGATCAGCAGGTCATGAATGGTCGCGACCACGGCGCCCACGCCGAAGCTGAACTGGAACCGGAACGCCAGATAGCCGAGAATGAAGACGAGCGAGAGCACCGTCGCCAGCAGTCCCTTGCTGCGGAGCTCCTGGCCGACGGCCGGTCCGACGATCTGCGTGCCCTTCTCGGTGAAGGCGCCGACGCCGCCCTTGTGCAGCGCATCGATGACCTGCTGCTTGGTCTGGCTGAGCGACGTGCCCTGCTCGGCGCCGACGTGCGGCACGCGGATCATGACCTGGCGCAACGCCGGATCGCCGTAACTCTGCACCACGACGTTCTCGCCGCCGCCGGGGAACGACTTGTCGAGCGCGGCGCGCACGTTCTGCACACTCTCGGGTTGATCGAACGCGACGATGATCGCGGTGCCGCCGGCAAACTCGATGCCGAGCGGAATGCCCCTGGTATACAACGTCGCCACGCCGGCGATGATGATCATCCAGGACAAAATGATCGCGTGCCAGCGATAGCGTAGGAAGTCGAAGTTCGCGTGCTTGAAAATATGCATGGCTAGATGGACAGCGTCGCGACCTGACGACGGCCCGACAGCGCGGCCTCATACAGGGTCTTCGACACGAAGAGAGACGTGAACAGATTGGAGGCCAGGCCGAAGAAGAGCGTCACGGCAAACCCGCGAATCGGACCGGTGCCGAACTGGAACAGGAACGCCGCCGAGATCAGCGCCGAGATGTGCGTATCCACCAGCGTCCAGAACACGCGGCTGAAGCCGGCGTTGATAGAGGCGCGAACGCCGCGCTGCGCTTCGAGCTCTTCCTTGATGCGCTCGAAAATCAACACATTCGAGTCGACGCCGATGCCCATCGTCAGCACGAAGCCGGCGATGCCGGGCAGCGTCATGACCGCGCCGACGTAGGCCATCAGGCCGAGCAGGATGACGAGGTTGAAGACCAGCGCGACGACGGCGTTGACGCCGGAGAGCCGGTAGTACACCAGCATGAACATCGTCACCAGCAGCAGGCCGACCACCGAGGCGGTCACGCCGGAGCGGATCGAGTCGGCGCCGAGAGTCGGCCCAATGGTCTGCTCTTCGAGGTAGGTCAGCGTCGCCGGCAGCGCGCCCGACCGCAGCTTGAGCGACAGATCCTGCACTTCCTCGGGAGTGAAGCTTCCGGTAATACGCCCTTCCGAGTTGATCCGGCTTTCGAGCGTCGGCGCCGACTGCACCCGGCCGTCGAGGATGATCGCCAGCTGGCGACCGATGTTCTCGCTGCTGACCTTGCCGAACTTCCGGCCGCCCTCGTTGCTCAAGGTGAAGCTGACGGCGGGACGGTTGTTCTCGTCGACCGACGCCCGGGCGCTGCGCAGATCCTGGCCGGTGACCGCCGCCACCTTCTTCACCATGTAGTAGATCGTCGAGGCGTCGCCTGCGCCGCCGGCGCCGGGCACGATCTCCATTCCCTGCGGCACCTGGCCGTTGACCATCAACGCCTCTTTCGAGGCCGAAGGCGCCCCTTCCACGATCTTGAGTTCCAGCAGGCCCGGGGAGCCGATGATGCTCTTGGCGCGATCGACGTCGGTGACGCCCGGCAGCTGGACGAGGATCTGATCGCTGCCCTGCTGCGCGATGCTCGGCTCCGCCACACCGAGCTCGTTGATGCGCCGCTCGATGGTCTGGCGCGCCTGGATCACCGACTCGTCACGAAGGTTGACCTGGATGTTCGGCTTCATCGTGAAGGTGTAGCTGCCGTTGACCCCGGAGCCGCGATCGAAGTTCGCCTGCACCTCGTTGGCCGCGGTGCGAAACGCCGCGTCCTGCGCCGGCGGCACGCCGTCCACCTTGAAGTGGATCACGTCGGGCGCGTCCAGGTTGCCGACCGGAATGTTGCGCGTCTTGAGCTCCTCGCGCAGCCGCTCCATCTCCTGCTCGGTCACCAGCCGCAGCGCGTCGTCGGTCTGCACGCGGAGCACGAGGTGGACGCCGCCCTTCAGGTCGAGCCCGAGCTTGAGCTGTTTCTCCATCAGCCATCCGGGCGTCGGGATGTGGTAGCGAGCCGCCAGGATCGGGTAGACGCCGAGCGCGAAGAAGAGGACGAACGCGGAGAGAATCGTGACGATCTTCCAGCGGAGGTTGGACATGACTGTCTCTATGGCTTCTGGGGGGTCTCGACGACCGGGGGCTGGCCCTGATAGCCGCCGATGGCCGCCTTCGACACCTTGATATGGACCTTGTCGGCGATTTGCAGCTGCACGCTCTGCTCGTCGAGACGCATGACCTGGCCGAAGATCCCGCTGGTGGTAATCACCTTGTCGTTGACCTTCAGGCTGTCCAGGAACTCCTGCACCTTCTTCTGCTGCCGCTTGTTCGGGACGATGACGATGAAATAGAAGATGGCGAAAACCATCGCCAGCGGCACGATCATCTGGAGAAGGCTGCCGCCTTCCGGGCTCAAACCAAGCACGCTAGCACCCTGACATCATCATGAATCGTGCGGCTGGCGGGACAAGCTTTGATGGAACGCGAGCCTGAAACTTTCGAACCGCCCAAACGCTATAGCGTCCCTAATCTGTCGGAGAGTGTCAAGGTAAAAGTGTAAGTTATGCAACGTGTTAAGGGTCGACGAGTTGATTTCGCCGGCCTGGAACAGGTGGCGTAAATACGCACGCGAACAGGTCCTGCACGTATAGCAGCCACAGGACGAATCGAGCGGCCGATCGTCCTCGGCGTAACGCGCATTCTTGATGTTGATCCGGCCGGCGCTGGTGAACAGCTGGCCGTTGCGGGCGTTGCGGGTGGGCAGGACGCAGTCGAATAGATCGATGCCGCGCGCCACCGACTCGACCAGGTCTTCCGGGGTCCCGGTGCCCATGAGGTAGCGCGGCCGGTCGGCTGGCAGGCAGGGAGTTGTGCGCGACACGATCTCGTACATCAACGCCGGCGGCTCGCCGACGCTGAGGCCGCCGATGGCATAGGCCTCGAACCCGATCGCCGCGGTCTGCCCGGCACTCTCTTCACGCAGTCCAGGAAAGACCCCGCCCTGCACGATGCCGAATTGGGCCTGGCCGGCGTTGGTAATGGCGACGTTCGGAACACGCCCTTCGGCCAGCGCGACGAACCGGTCGCGCGCGCGCCGGGCCCAGCGCAGCGTGCGCGCCATCGAGACACGAGCCGCCTCCTCGGTAGCCGGATGCGCCAGGCACTCGTCGAGCACCATCGCGACATCCGATCCGAGCTGCGCCTGGATGTCGGCCGCCTTCTCGGGCGTGAGCGAGTGCGCCGATCCGTCGAGGTGGGAACGGAAGTGCGCGCCGGCCTCGTCGATGGTGCGCCGGTCCGACAGGCTGAACACCTGGTAGCCGCCGCTGTCGGTCAGAATCGGCTTGTTCCAGCCGATGAAGCGGTGCAGACCACCGCGGCGCGCGATGAGATCGTCGCCCGGGCGCAGATACAGATGGTAGGTGTTGGCCAGCAGGATCTCGGTGCCCAGCGCGTCGAGCTCGCGGTGAGTGACGCCTTTCACCGCGCCCTGCGTACCGACCGGCATGAACGCCGGCGTCTCCACGTCACCGTGCGCCGTGGTCAGCCGCCCGTGGCGCGCGAGACCGTCGCTGTGAATGAGCTCGAACCCGAATGCTGAAGACATCGAGGATACAGAATACAATCCGTTTCGAGGTACTGACTCGACACAGAGGACGCGAAGGACACAAAGACGGTGTCGAAGCGTCGGTGAAACGGTGAAGAAACTTCGCATCGGGATCATATACGGCGGCCGCTCCGGCGAGCACGAGGTGTCGCTGGCGTCGGCGGCGTCGGTGTTTCAGAACCTCGACTCCGATCGCTACGAGGCGATCGCGATCAGGATCGAGAAAGACGGTCGCTGGACGCTGCCCACCGAGGCGCCCAGGACGATGAGAGCGGCGGATGTGATCGCGGCCGCGCATCTCGAAGCCGGCCCTGACGCCGGGAGGACCATGCCTGATCATGGTCTGCGTGAGGCGCACCTGATCGCGTACCCTGGCGCCGAGACGCTGCTGACCATGGCGCGCCCGGGTCCGGGCTCCGGGCGATCCGAGATCGCGGTCTCGGGCCTCGCCCTCGACGTGGTGTTCCCGGTACTGCACGGTCCCTATGGTGAAGACGGCACGGTACAGGGACTGCTGGAGCTGGCCAACGTGCCGTACGTCGGGGCTGGCGTACTGGCCTCGGCGGTGGGCATGGACAAGGCGGCGATGAAGCTGGTGTTCGCCGCCAAGGGGCTGCCGATCTGCGACTACGAAGTGGTGCTGAAGCGCGAGTGGCTGCGCGACGAGCACCGTGTGCTGCAGACGATCGTCACTCGCCTCGGCTTCCCGCTGTTCGTCAAGCCCGCGAACCTCGGGTCCAGCGTCGGCATCTCGAAGGCGAGGCACAGCGCCGAACTGCGGACGGCGATCGCGCTGGCGGCTCAGTTCGACCGCAAGATCGTGGTCGAAGCGGCCGTGCCGCACGCGCGGGAGATCGAGGTCGCCGTGCTCGGCAATGATGATCCGCAGGCGTCGGTGCCGGGTGAGATCATCCCGTCGGGCGAGTTCTACGATTACGAAGCCAAGTACGTCAGCGACAATTCACGCACGGTGATTCCGGCCGAGATCGACGCGGCCCGCGCCGAGGAAGTGCGTGCCCTGGCCATCGCGGCGTTCAAGGCGATCGATGGCGCCGGCATGGCGCGCGTCGACTTTCTGCTCGGCGGCGACAGTCAGGTGCTGTATCTGAACGAGGTCAATACCATTCCCGGCTTCACGACGATCAGCATGTACTCGAAGATGTGGGACGCGAGCGGTGTGCCGTATGCGCAGCTGATCGATCGTCTGATCGCGCTCGCGATCGAACGCCACGCCGAGAAGCAGCAGCTGCGGACGAGCGTGTAAGAAACGCGTTGCGCCCTCAGATTTTTTGACTTTTCATGCACATTGTGCTTGACACTGAAAAGTTCAGGCTCATAATCTACATCTGGTATGAGGATGGTGAACTTATGCCATCCCTAGTGAAACTCGGCCGCAGGCCGGGTGGAGCCCTTCCGCTTCGGTGGGAGGTACCCGAAAGGCGACGGGCGCCGACATCGGGTGAGCGTGCCAGGCGGCAGCCACAGTGATGGGTGCGAGCGCTTGCGCAGTATCCCAACATGAAGGGGGGGATAACAGAACATGGCGAAGAAAGCCAAGGGCGGGAAGAAGAAGGCCGGCAAGAAGCGGTAACTTCACCCGTACAAAAAAAGGGGGCGGCCGTCGCCCCCTTTTCACTTTTCCGGCCTACCTTCCGCAGTCCAGACCCAACACCCACGATCCGCTTTCGGTAGTGTCCGGCTTTAGCCGGACCCATTGTGATTCATGTCGCGTATCAGGTCCGCCCGAAGCCGGACACTACCTACATCTACCGTCTGGTCATCGCAACCCCATCCCACACCCGTACCTGGCGAATCACATCCCACTGCTGAATCGCATCGACGACGTCCATGCCGGCGATGACGCGGCCGAAGACGGTGTACTTGGCGTCGAGGTGCGGCTGGGGGGAATGCGTGATGAAGTACTGGCTGCCGCCGGTGTCGGGCCACGGATCGAGCGCCATTCCGACGGTGCCGCGCAGATACGGCCGCTCGTTCAGTTCGTCGCGAATCGAGTAGCCGGGCCCGCCTTCGCCGTCACCGCGCGGATCGCCGTCCTGGATGACGAAGTCCGGGACCACGCGATGAACGCTGAGCCCGTTGAAGAAACCCTTGCGCGCGAGGCTGATGAAGTTCTCGACCGTGAGCGGCGCATCGAGGACGGCCAGCTCGATCTGAATCGTGCCGCGATCGGTGTCGAGGAACACCTGCGTCGACACTGGCGGGTTCCCGATCCGCACCGTCGCGTAGGCGTCGGCCGCCAGCGTCGTCGGCGCCGGCCTGATCCGGGCGTCGGCGTCGGCGCCCGCTGCCGGGTCGAGTTGCTTCAACAGCATCGCCGCGCGCAGACGCACGGCCCAGTCCTTGTCGGTGAACGCGCTGCGCAGCACCGGCGTGGCCGCTGCGGCGCCGTACTTCGCGATTGCGGCGAGTGCCGCGGCGCGGGCGCCATAGGCCGCATCGCGCTGGCCGAAGCGGTAGGCCTCCGCGAGTTCGGCGGCGCCGTCGGCGGGTTTGAGGTCGCCGAGCGCCGTGGCCGCCGCCGCCCGCACCACAGGGTCCTCCGCCTTCAGGCGATCGACCAGCAGCGCGGCGGCGGACGGCGCCTTGAGCTTGACCAGTGAGGCAATGGCGAACGGAATCACGCGCTGATCCGCGTCGCTCAGCATCGCCTGAAGCCGCGGCAGGCCGTTCTCCGCCGGCAGCGTCCCGAGCACCGTGGCCAGCGCCGCGCGCACGCTCCAGTGCGGATCGGGATCGAGGCCGGACAGCACGGTCATGAAGCTTTCGCGATCGAAAGCCGCCAACGATCGCAGCGCGGCGGCGCGGATGGCGGGGCTGGGATCGGCGAGCAGGTCGAGCAGCGCATCGCTGACCGCCGGCTGATGAAGCGAACCGACGGCGGCGACGGCCTCGAGGCGCACGTGAGGATCGACTGCAGCGTCGCCGATGATGCGCAGCAGCGGCTGAACCGCCGACGGATCGCCGATCCGTCCCATCGCACGCACGGCCTCGATCAGCACGCTTCGCTCGCCGCTCGACAGCAGAGGCAGGAGTACCGGCATTGCCGAGCGATCCTTCAGCGCGGCGAGTCCCTTGACTGCGAACGCGCGCGTATAGGCGTTGTTCTCCTTGGCCAACGTCAACAGCGCCGGCAGTGCACGCTTGTCTTCGAGACGCTGCAGCGCGAAGGCGACCGGCCACCAGCGCAGCTTTGGCTGACCGTCGCGGTCCAGCAGGGCGGCCTCGAGCTGCGAGTAGGCCTTGAGGCGGACCAGGGCGTAGATCCCCAGTCTGCAGGCGGCCGACGGCGTGTCGCGCCGCACGTCGTCTGCGTCCCCGGGTGGCTGGGTCACCGCGCCGGATTGCACCATGCGCGTCACCAGCGTCCCGATCGCGTCGGCGGCGGTGACGTCGCCAAGCAGGCCGAGCGCTTCAGCGGCGCTGCCTTGCACCACGGGCGCGGGATCGGCGAGCGCGCCGATCAGCGGCTCGCGCGCGCGGCGGTCACCGAGAAGGCCGAGGGCGAACGCGGCCATCTGACGAACCTCAGGATCGGAATCGCTCAGGACGGTGAGGAGTGGCGCCACACCGTCTGCCAGGCCGACGCGGCCAATCGCCAACGCCGCCCGTCGCCGGATTCGCGCCTCGTTGTCGGTCAGCATGCGCGTCAGATCGGGTGGCGGCGGCGGCGCCACCACCGGAGCGGTCTTCTGACCGCGCCGAGGGGGGGCGACAGGTGGCGGTGCCGGCGCGGGCGCCGGATCCCGCAGCACGCGCTGATCCTCGAGCCGCAGAATCCACGAGATCTTCTGCTCGAATGAAGGCCCGGTCGGCGCCTTGACGGCCGCCGCGGGCGGGGCGCTGGCACAGGAGGCCGCGAGAACGGCCAGGATCATCGTGGCAGTCGTCAGTTTCAGGCGACCCTTCATGCGTGAGCGGCCTCGAGAACGGTCTGTTTCAGCGTCGCGCGCGCCATCCGATCGTCACGGACGGACACACCGATACCCGGTGCGGTGGGAACAGCGACGGTGCCGTCGGCGGCCACCTCAATCGGCGGGTCGATCAGATCGGGATCGAAATAGCGCCGGCTCGCGGCGATGTCGCCGGGCAACGTAAAGTTGGGCAGCGTCGACAGGTGCACATTGGCGGCGCGGCCGATGCCGGACTCGAGCATGCCGCCGTGCCACACCGGAATGCCGTGCGACGCGCACAGATCGTGCAGCCGGACCGACTCGGCCAATCCGCCGACACGTCCCGGCTTGATGTTGATGATCCGGCAGGCGCCGGCCGCGATCGCTTCGCGCGCGACGCCAATCGTCTTGATCGACTCGTCGAGGCAGATTGGCGTCTTCAGCCGGCGCTGGAGCGCGGCGTGATCCGCGATGTCGTCGTAGTCCAGCGGCTGCTCGATCATCATCAGGTCGAAGCGATCGAGCTGTGCGAGATGATCGGCATCGGCCAGGGTGTAGGCGGCGTTGGCGTCGACCATGAGCGGGATCGCGCCGAAGCGCGCGCGGATCATCTCGACCGCGGCCACGTCCCAGCCCGGCTTGATCTTGATCTTGATCCGCTGATAGCCGGCCGCCCGTTCGCGCTCGACCTTCGCCGCCAGCGCATCCAGCGACGGCTGGATGCCGATCGACACCCCGGACGCGATCCGGTCGCGCGTCCCGCCGAGGACGCGGCTGAGCGGCTCGCCGCGCTGCCGGGCGAACAGATCCCACGCCGCCATCTCGACCGCGGCCTTGGCCATGTTGTGGCCGCGGATCGCTTTCAGGGCGGGAAACACCTCGCGCGGGTGGGCGAAGTCGGCGCCCAACACACGCGGCGCCACGAAGTTGGCGATGATGTGCCACGCCGTCTCGTTGGTCTCGGAGCTGTAATAGGGATCCTGTTCCGCGACACACTCGCCGTAGCCGGTCGCGCCGTCGCCGTCGACCCGCACCAGGATGAAATGTTTGTCGTCGATTCGGCCGAAACTGGTCTCGAAGAAGTGGACGAGCGGGAGCTTCATCAGACGCAGCTCCAGACGTTCGATCTTCACGGCGCGATGATATCATCGGCGCCTTGCAGTTCCGATACATCGCGATCGAAGGACCGATCGGGGCGGGCAAAACCGCGCTGGCCGAGCGCCTCGGCTCGCGACTGGACGCCACGGTCGTGTTGGAAGAAATGGAGAACCCGTTCCTGGCCGACTTCTACGCCGACCGTCCGGGCTCGGCGCTGCAGGCGCAGCTCTTCTATCTGCTCAATCGCCACCGCCAGCAGACCACCCTGCGCCAGGCCGATCTCTTCAGCCAGACCACGATCTGCGACTACGTCTTCGACAAGGACAAGATCTTCGCGTACCTGAACCTCGACGACAACGAGCTGTTCATCTATCAGCGTCTCTACGAACTGCTGGTCCGCGACGTGCCTCCGCCCGATCTCGTGGTCTACCTTCAGGCGCCCACCGATGTGCTCCTGCGCCGCGTCCACAGCCGCCGCATGGAGGCAGAAACGGTCGCGTTTCAGCCCGACGATGACTACCTGCGTGAGTTGAACGAGGCCTACACGCATTTCTTCTTTCACTACAACGCTGCGCCGCTGCTCGTGGTCGAGACCTCGCAGTTCGACTCCGATGCCAGCGACGAGGCGCTGGACGATCTCATCAAGCAGATCCGGGCGATGGGGCCGGGAACGCGGTATTACGTACCCAGAACCAAATAGGGCTGAGGGCTCAGCCAAAGCCCTGACCCCAAGCCTTAACCCTGTACACTGTCACCCATGGCCTGGTTCAAGAAGACGCGCAAGCCGATGGCGACGCCGGCCAAGGAGAAGCCGAGCCGCGTGCCGGAGGGCTTGTGGGTGAAGTGTCCCGGCTGCGCCCAGGTGATCTACAACAAGGATCTGGCCGCCAACCTCAGCGTCTGTCCAAAATGCGCGCACCACTTCCGCATCAACGCGACCGAGCGGCTGCGCATGTTGTTCGACGGCGAGTGGACCGAGTACGACAGGAATCTCGTCTCCACCGACCCGCTGCGCTTCACCGATACCAAACCCTACAAAGCCCGACTCAAAGCCAGCATCGAGAGCACGGGATTGCAGGACGCGCTGGTGTCGGCGTCGGGTGCCATCGACGGCATCCCCGCGATCGTCGCCGCCATGGAGTACGGCTTCATCGGCGGCAGCATGGGCGTGGTGGTCGGCGAGAAGATCACGCGCGCCATCGAGCGGGCGATTGATGGCCGGCTGCCGGTGATCATCGTGTGCTGTTCGGGCGGCGCGCGGATGATGGAAGGCGCCCGGTCGCTGATGCAGATGGCAAAGATTTCCGGCGCGCTGGCGCGCCTCGACCGCGCGCGTCTCCCCTACATCGCCGTATTGACCGATCCGACCACCGGCGGCGTAACCGCGAGCTTCGCCATGCTCGGCGATCTCAACATCGCCGAGCCAAAGGCGCAGATCGGCTTTGCCGGCCCGCGCGTCATCGAGCAGACCATCCGACAGAAGCTGCCGGAGGGCTTTCAGCGCAGCGAGTTCCTGCTCGAGAAGGGCATGCTCGACCTGGTCGTCGATCGGCGAGAGATGAAAGCGACGATCGCCAACGCGCTGCGGTTCATGGGGGCGGTCGAGCCGTCGCTCGCCAGTGTGCCGTCCCCGGCCGTCGCGGCTGCGCCGATTATGGAACGCGCGCCTCAGGTGTAAGGCCGCCGCCATCAGCCATCAGCCATTGACCGCTCCCCTCCCCTGGCTGTTCGCGCTCGAGCAGTTCGGTATCAAGTTCGGCCTTCAGAACATCTCGGCGATCGTGGCCCGGCTGGGCCATCCCGAGCGGGCGTTCCGATCGGTCCACGTCGCGGGAACCAACGGCAAAGGATCGGTCACCGCCATGATCGCTGCCGCCCTGCGCGCCGCCGGCCATCGCGCGGCGCGCTACACGTCGCCGCACCTGGTCGACGTCACCGAACGCTTCGTCATCGACGGCGCGGCGGTCAGCGAACCCTCGCTCATCGCGGCGATCGCGCAGGTACGCGAGGCCATCGACGGCCTGCGCGCCGACGGCGGGCTCGAGGTCCAGCCGACATTTTTCGAGGTGACGACGGCCGTCGCGTTCGAGCTCTTCCATCGCGCCGGCGTGGAGGTGGCGGTGCTCGAAGTCGGCCTCGGCGGGCGGCTGGACGCCACCAATGTCGTCGCGCCTCCTGCTCTCGCCGTGACCGCGATCACGTCAATCGCCTTGGATCACCAGCTGTATCTCGGGACCACGCTGCGTGAGATTGCGATCGAGAAGGCCGGCATCATCAAGCCCGGCGTGCCGATCGTTGTCGGACCGCTCGAGCCGGAGGCGGCGTTGGCGATTGACGGCGTCGCGGCAAGCCGGGCCGCACCACTCATTCGAGCCCACGCGAGCGATTGCGCCGGCATGACTATCGGTCTCGCCGGCGCCCATCAGCGCGCCAATGCCGCGGTCGCGCTGAGAGTGCTCCAGGTCCTCGATGCAAATGGCATCGCCGTACCGGCTCGCGCCATCGAGGCAGGCCTGGCCCGTCCGGACTGGCCAGGCCGCCTCGACACGCGTCGGCTCGAGGATGGCCGCGAGCTCCTGCTCGATGCCGCGCACAACCCGGCCGGCGCGGCCACGCTCGCGTCCTACCTGCATGCAGCGGGAGGCGAACCGCGGCCGCTCGTTTTCGCCGTCATGCGCGACAAGGACATCACGGGAATCCTCGAGCTGCTGTTGCCGGAGGTGGGCCGACTGATCGTCACCCGTACGTCGAACGCCCGATCGGCGGAACCCGAGGCGGTGGCCGAACAGGCCCGCGCCATCGCACCGGCGTTGCCAGTCATCGTCGCGCCCGATCTCGACAGCGCGCTCGACGTCGCGTGGCAGGCCGCCCCGCGCGTGGTCGTTGCCGGATCGATCTTCCTGCTCGGTGACGTCATGAAGAGAGTCGGCGGCTCGTGATACGCTTCGAAAGCCTGCGCAGCGTGTCCGGATGCTGAATTTTTTCCGATGGTGGGTGTCTCTGTGGTGCGTGTTGTCGGCGGTTTCGGCCTACGCGCAAACCGCGCCGGCGCCCGCCAAGCCAGTCAGCGAAACCACGATCAGCGACAGCCGGGAAGGCTCGAACAACCAGAAGGACTGGCACTTCATCGGTCACGTCGAAATGGACAGCGGCGGCGACTCCAAGATTTACGCCGACGATGTGATGATGTACACGGGCGACAACCGGGCGATCGCCACCGGCAACGTCGTGTTCGCGCAGGGCGACAACCGCATCTCCGCCGAGCACGCCGAGTTCAACACCGAAACCCGCCTCGGCACGTTCTACAACGCGACCGGTTTCTCGACGGTGAAGCCGCCGAAGGTGCAGCCGGCGCGGCCCGGAGCCATGGCGCCACCGCCGGTGATCGGACAGGACACGGTCGTGATCTTCTTCGGCGAAAAAATCGAAAAGATCGGACCAAAGAAGTACCGCATCACCAACGGCGGCTTCTCGACCTGCTCGCAACCGACCCCGCGCTGGGATCTGCACGCCGGCACCGTCATCCTGAACGTCGACCACTACACCGTGCTGACCAACGCGGTGCTGCGGGTCAAGGGCGTGCCGATGTTCTACACGCCAATCCTCTACTATCCGACCAAGCGCGACGATCGCGCCACCGGCTTTCTGCTGCCGACCTACGGTTCCTCGTCGCTGCGCGGCCAGTCGATCCACAACGGTTTCTTCTGGGCCATCAACCGCAGCCAGGACGCGACGATTCTCCACGACTGGTTTTCCAAGACCGGCCAGGGTCTGGGCAGCGAGTACCGCTACAACGCCGGCAGCGGCGACGGCAACATTCGCGCCTACCTGGACGACCAGCACGGCACGACGTATGTGGACGATTTCGGCAATCCCACGAGCACCGCCGCCACCCGCAGCTATGAAATCCGCGGCGGCGCCAATCAGCTGTTGCCCTTCGGTCTGCGCGCCCGCGCCAACGTCAACTACTTCTCGAGCATCGCCACCTCGCAGCAGTTCAACACCAACATCTACGACGCGTCGCGCAATTCGCGCGCCTTCGGCGGCAACATCGTCGGCGCCTGGGGCAAGTACTCGTTGAACGCGACGCTCGACCACACCGAGTATTTCTACAATCTCACCGACTCGGTCCTGTCCGGCAGCCTGCCGCGAGTCTCGTTCACCCGCAACGAGCGCCCCATCGGCGGCTCACCCGCCTACTTTTCGATGACCACCGAGTTCCTCAGCTCGCTGCGCTCCACCGCGGTGGGATCTATTGACCCGGACACCAACCAGACGGTGACCACCACCACCGACACCGGCCTCAGCCGCATCGACCTGGCGCCGCAGATCCGCTATCCGTTCAAAAAGTGGGCGTGGTTCACGGTCAATTCCACTTTCAGCTGGCGCGAGACCTACTACACGCGCAGCTACGAGCCGACCGGCGATCCGAACGTCCTGCCCACGAAAGTGATCGACGTTGGCCTGAACCGGACGCTGTACACCATCCAATCGCAGATCGTCGGGCCGGTCTTCAACCGCGTGTGGGACACGCCGGAGAACGGCTACGCGGAAAAGTTCAAGCACTCGATCGAGCCGGTCCTGACCGTCAACCGGACGTCGTCGGTCGACAACATCAATCAGATCGTGAAGCTCGATGGCGTCGATCAGTACATCGGCGGCACCACGCTCACCTACGGACTCAACAACCGGTTCTACGCGAAACGCAAGGTGACGCTGGGCGCGCCCGGACAATCGCGCGAGATCTTCGACATCGAGCTGTCACAGAGCTACTACACCAACCAGAACGCGGCGCAGTACGACACGCAGTACCAGACCACCCTGGGGGTGGTGGTGCAGTCGCCGACCAGCTTTTCGCCGATCGCGCTGAACTTCCGGGCGCTGCCGACCGACGGGATCAACGCCAACTTGCGCGCCGAATTCGATGCCCGCTATCACGGGCTGCGCACCATCTCGGCACAGGGATCGTACATGTGGACCAATCGCGTCCAGCTGACCGGCGGCTGGAGCAAGCGCGGCTATATCGCCGAGATCCCGGCGTTCAACGACTGCCGCCTCGTGCAGATCCCCTTGGCCTGCTCGCCGGCCTCGCTCGATCAGGCGGTCAACATCGCCTCGACCATGCATACCAAGGACAACAAGGTGGGCGCGACCCTGTCGATCAACTACGACATCCTGCGCGGCTACGTGCAGCAGGAGCGCATGTCGCTGTTCTACAACGCGCAGTGCTGCGGCATCGCGGTCGAATACCAGACCTACAACTACGGTCCCTTCTCCTCATCGCCGATTCCGGCCGACCATCGCTTCTTCATGTCGTTCACGCTCGCCGGCCTGGGCAATTTCTCGCCGTTCAACGGTGCCCTCAGCGGGGTACCGCGGTAAGCGCGCGATTCACCACGATGGCGACCGACATTCTGATCACGGGCGCGGCGGGATTCGCCGGCAGCCATCTGATCGATCTGCTGGCCGGCTCCGGCGCGAATCTGATCGCCTGGCACCGGCCGGGCGGCTCGCCGCCACGCGATGGTGCGGCTGTGCGCTGGGAGGCGGTGGACCTGCTCGATCAGGCACAGGTGCAGGCCGCCATCGATCGGGCACGGCCGACCGCGGTGTATCACTGCGCCGGCGCCGCGCATGTCGGGCGCGCGTGGGACTCGACCGCCTCGACCTTCGCCACCAACGTCCTGGGCACCCATCACATCCTGCGCGCGCTCGAGCGGTCCGGGATCGAGGCGCGGGTTCTCGTCCCCAGCTCGGCGCTGGTCTATGCCTCGGCGGACGCCGCGCTGACCGAGGATGATCCGCTCCTGCCATCGAACCCGTACGGACTGAGCAAGCTGGCGCAGGAGATGCTCGCCGGAAAGTCGAACGGCGTCGTGGCGGTGACGATCGCGCGCGCGTTCAATCATTTCGGGCCCCGCCAGGATCCGCATTTCGTCGCGTCGGGGTTCGCGCGCCGCATTGCCGACATCGAGCTGGGACGGTGGGCGCCGGAAATTTCGGTTGGCAACCTCGACGCGCGGCGCGATCTCACCGACGTGCGCGATACGGTGCGCGCCTACCAGCTGATCCTCGAGCAGGGACAGCCGGGCCGCCCCTACAACGTCTGCTCCGGCCATGCCATCACCATGCGCGATCTGCTCGACCGCCTGATTGCGCGCGCCCGCGTCCCAGTCGCGGTGAAAATCGACCCGGCTCGCTATCGCCCCAACGACACCCCGCTGCTGCTCGGCAATCCCGCACGGCTGCGCGACGAGCTCGGCTGGAGCGCGCAGATTCCCATCGAACGGACGCTCGACGATCTGCTCGAGTACTGGCGCGGCAGGACGCCATGAGAGTGCTGGTGACGGGCGGCACCGGATATCTCGGCCGCGCCGTCGTCAGCGCGCTGGCCGCGCGGGGACACCAGCTGGTGATCTTCGCGCGCAGTGCCAGCCGCAGCGGCCTGCCCGGCACGACCATCGACGGCGACATCCGCGATCGTGAGGCGGTGGAGCGCGCCGCGACCGGCTGCGAGGCGATCTGCCATGCCGCGGCCCTCGTGAGCCTCTGGCGGCGCCGGCACCAGGACTTCGACGACGTCAACGTGGGGGGGCTGCGGAACATCCTCGCGGCGGCGGCCAGACTCCGAACGCCGCGGGTCCTCTATACATCGTCGTTCGTCGCCATCCCGCCGCGCGACCGAACCGAGCCGCTCACCGCGAACGACTACCAGCGCACGAAGGTCGCCGCCGATCAACTCGCCGACGCCGCTGTCCGCGACGGCTGTTCCCTCGTTCGCGTGTACCCCGGGGTGGTGTACGGTCCCGGCTGGTTCACCGAGGGCAACCTGGTCGGTCGTCTGATCGCCGACCATCTCAAACACAAGCTGCCCGGACTGGTCGGACCGGAACATCTTTGGTCGTTCGCGTACGTCGACGATGTTGCGGCGGGGCACTGTGATGCGCTCGAACACGGACGCATCGGCGCGCGCTACGCGCTGGGCGGCGAAAACGCGCCACAAGGCCGTCTGTTCGAGGTCGTGCGGCAGCTCACCGGGCGCCGGCCGCCGCCGCGCATCCCCTTTCCAGTCGCGAGTGTTCTGGGCGCCGCGGAAGAGATCCGCGTGACCCTCTTCGGGGGCACGCCGCTCCTCACACGCGGCGCCGTGGACATCTTCCGGCACGACTGGTCGCTCGACAGCAGCGACGCCATTCGCGAACTCGGTTATCGCCAGACGCCGCTTGCCGAGGGAGTCGCGCGAACGCTGCAATCGATTCGCGATTGGAACGCGGGCGGGGAACGGACACGGTCGTGAGCGGCGATCGAGCGGCCCATTCCGAGACCGCGCGTCAGTGGGTCCACATCGGCTCCGGGCTGTTCGCGCTGCTGCTGCGAGTGCTGACCGCACGACAGGCGGCGGCCATGGCAGCGGTGGCGCTGGCGTTCAACATCCTGCTGCTGCCCCGACTCGGCGGCAGACAGCTATACCGGCCAATCGATCGCCAACGCGGTTTTCCGGTGGGCATCTTGTTGTACCCGCTGTCGATCCTCCTGCTCACGCTGGCGTTTCCGTCCAGGCTGGATATCGTCGCGGCGGCGTGGGCGATTCTGGCATTCGGCGACGGCGCCGCCACACTGGTCGGTCGGCAATTTTCGAAAAAAATTGCCACGCGCGCGAAGGGCGCCGAAGAAACATCGGTCTCTCCGACCTCCGCGATCTCGGTGGTTCTTTCCGGCTGCCTGCCCTGGAACCGCGACAAGACCGTCGCCGGAACACTAGCCTTCCTTGTGTGCGGCGGCGCCGCCGGCGTGGCGCTGGCGTGGTGGGTGCAGCCGGCGGTGACGCCGCCTCCGCCGCCGGCATTCACGATCGCCGCAGCGCTGGCCGCGGTGCTGCTGGCCGCGCTGGTCGAGACCATCCCGGTGCGGCTTGACGACAACATCTCGGTGCCGCTGATCGCAGCCACCGTGCTCTGGCTCGGAAGCGTGATGACCTCGGCGTCGCTGTCTGGCTCACGCGCGGCGATCGTCGCGGCGCTGCCGTGGGCGCTCGGCATCAATGCGATCACCGCCTGGCTCGGCTACCGCGCCAGGGCCGTGTCGCGATCGGGCGCCAGCGTCGGCGCGATCGTAGGCGCCGTCATCTACGCAGGCGGCGGCGCCGGTGCATGGGTGCTGCTGCTGCTCACGTTCGTCGCCGCATCAGCCACATCCCGGCTCGGGCTTGCGCGCAAGGAGAAGCTCGAGATTGCCGAGGAGCGCGGCGGCCGCCGCGGCGCCGGCAACGCAATCGCCAACTGCGGCGTGGCGGCGGCGGCGGCAATTGCGGTGGTGACGACGCCCTACCCATCCCTGGCGATGGCCGCGCTGGTGGCATCGCTGACGGCCGCCGGAAGCGACACGGTGGCCAGCGAAATCGGCAAGGCCTGGGGCCGCTCGACGTTTCTCCTGACGACGCTGAAGCGGGTGAAGCCGGGAACGCCCGGGGCGATGTCGCTCCAGGGCACGGCCGCCGGTGTGTTCGCAGCGTTCGCGCTCGCCGGCGTCGGCGCGGCGCTCGGCCTGGTCCCGACCGCGGCCGTCTTCGTCGTAGTCGTCGCGGCGACGGCCGGCGCGCTGGTCGAGAGCGCGCTTGGCGCGACGCTGGAGCGACCGGGTATCCTGAACAACGACATGCTCAATTTCATCAACACAGCGGTGGCAGCCACTGTCACGCTGGCGATGTTGTGACCGGAACGTCGAACCACGAACGTCGGACCACGAAGGTCGAACGACGGACGCCGAACGACGCAGGTCAAGCGATCCGGGCCTACGTCGACCTCGCCCGCCCGTTCACTCTGGTCGCCCCTGCCCTCGGTTTCATCTCTGGCGCGCTGACCGCCACGGGGGCGGCTCCGGCGGAAACCTGGTCGACCACCCTGCTGGTCGCGCCGCTGGTCGGCGCCGCGATGGCGGCGTTGCTCAACGCCGGCAACAACGCGCTGAACCAGATTTACGACCTCGACATCGATCGGGTGAACAAGCCGAAGCGGCCGCTGCCCAGCGCACGGTTGACGATCCCTCAGGTGTGGCGGTTCACCAACGTCACCTATGCGCTGGCGTTGGGGCTGGCGTGGCTGGTCGCACCGGGCGGGCGGCACGAGTGCTTCTGGCTGGTCGCCATCGCCGTGGTCTGCACGTATCTCTATTCGGTGCCGCCTTTCCGCACCAAGCGCCTCGGCATCTGGGCGAACATCACCATCGCGATTCCGCGGGGCGTGTTGCTGAAGGTGGCTGGCTGGTCGTCGGTGAAGACGATCATGGGGCTCGAACCGTGGTACATCGGGGCGATCTTCGGCCTGTTTCTGCTCGGCGCGACGACGACCAAGGATTTCGCAGACATGGAAGGCGATCGCCGCGGCGGTTGCCGCACGCTGCCGCTCCAGTACGGCGTGCGCCGGGCCGCCTGGATGATTTCGCCCTCATTCGTGATCCCGTTTCTCATGATCAACATCGGCGCCGCAGCGCACGTGCTGACCGGCCACTTCTGGCTGCTGCAAATCCTCGGCGCCGTGATGACGGCCTACGGCGTCTACGTTCTCTATTTGATGCTGCGGCGGCCGGAGGAGCTCGCCGTCGAGGAGAACCACGTGTCGTGGGCGCACATGTACCGCATGATGTTCGTCGCGCAGATCGGGTTCGCGCTGGCCTACCTGCTCTAACCCACTAACGCAGCGACCAGAATGCCCCCGTCAGACCGACGCTTCTGAAGATCGCCTGGGCCTCGTCGACGGTCGGGCGGCGGAAATCTGGATCGAGACGCGCGCCGTACCATCGGCGCGACAAATCCCACCCCTGCGCAATCGTCATGATCGCGCCGCAAGCGACGCGTTTCAGCTCGCACCAGCGCTCGACGTCCTCTTCCGACCGGAAGAGCAGGATCGTCGTTCAGGTGTAAACGATGTCGTCCCAGAAATGCGCCGCCGGCACCAGCAGGTGTATGACCCCCTCGCCGTAGGCGCGACCATCCCGGACGCCACAGGGGATCGGCTCATGGGACCACGCGCAGCGCGCCTCGACCGCGGCGTCGCGCCCGAGCGCGGCGGGAATGCCGAACGCGTCCCAGGCACAGGGCGCATGCCACGCCCGGGTAGCCGCGGCGGAACGGAATGGCGTGGGGACAACGGAGAACGGGGGCGCCCACATGATCTCAACCGTCCCCGGGCGCAGCACGATGACGTGTGCGTCGGCCAGCCTCCGGAAGGCATCGGCGACCGTGACAACGTCGATATCGAGCATCGCCGCCAGTTCTTCAGGCGCCGGTGCGCGTCCGGATTCGACGACCGCGGCGTAGATCGCTGCGCGCACGTCGCGAAGGGCGTTCATCGCCAAGCCGTGTTATCGTAGCCGCATCTCTGCTCGGCCGCTCGCTTCGGGAGGACGACTGTATGGTCCGCAAGACAATGAAGATGCTGGTGATGGCGTTGATCGCCGCCTTCGCGCTGTCGTCGGTGGCTGAAGCCGCACCCAGGAAGACCCGGCATCGCCCGAAGCACTCGTCGCGCGTGGCATCCGGTGCCGCCGCGACCACGAGCAGGACGCCGGCGGCGAAGCGAAAAGCGGCCAGACGGGCACACCCGCGAGCGAGCGCTTCGTCCCGGAAGCCGGGGGTGAAACGGGCCCCTGCCAAGAGGCCGACGACGAAGCCGCGATAAGCTGCCGGCTCCCCAAGCCGGCGGTCTCGAGCACTTGACAGCCGGCGGTCCCGCCCCCGATCATTGGCGAAACAAAAGCGAATGCGCTTCAATGTTTCCCCGGGGGCTGCCGGCCATGTCTTCCATTCCGCTTCTCTTCGATCTCGGCACCAGGAAGCCGACCACCCGCGACATCGCCAACACCGTGAGAGCCGGCGGCACCGACGCACTGACGGATGCTGAACGACGCGCCGACGATGCCCGCTATCAGGAGGTGACCTGCCGCTCGGCGCTCAACGCCGTGAGAGGCATGCCCTTCGATTGGACGCTGAACCCCTACCGCGGCTGCACGCACGGCTGCCACTACTGCTTCGCGCGCCGCTATCACGCCCAGTTCGAAATGGATGCCGGTGACGAGTTCGCGTCCGTGATTCTCGTGAAGCACAACATCGTCGAGGTGCTGGCGCGCGAGCTCGATCGTCCGTCCTGGAAGCGCGGCCTGATCGCATTCGGAACCGCCACCGACCCGTACCAGCCAATCGAGGGGCACTACCGGCTGTCGCGCGCGCTGATTGAGACGCTCACTCGCGGCCGCACGCCGTTCGGACTGATCACGAAAGGGCCGATGGTGGTTCGCGATATCGACGTGCTGGCACAGCACGCGCGCATCGCGCGCAACACCGTCTACATGAGCGTGCCGACTGTTGACGAAGAGGCATGGCGACAACTCGAGCCCGGCACGGCCCATCCGCTGCAGCGGCTCCGCGCAGTACGCGCGCTGGTGGACGGCGGGATCAACGCCGGCGTCCTGATGTCACCCGTCGTGCCCGGCTTCTCCACGGCTCGCCACAAACTCGAGCGCACGATCAAGGCGATCGCCGATCATGGCGCGCGCTTCGTCGGCTGCAACGTGATGTACCTGCAGGACGGCACACGCGACCACTTCATGCGCTTCATCCAGCGGGAATTTCCGTCGATGCGTCCGCGCTTCGAGCGCCTGTACGCGCAGAAGTCGCCACCGTCGGCGTATCGCCAGGAAGTGCAGTCGATGGTACGGATGCTCCAGGATCGTTACGGCCTGCGCAAGAGAAAAGAGGCGGATGCGAATCATGCGTCCGCAGCCGCCTCACCCGAAAGCGAACAGGTCGGGTTCGCCTTTTAGTCGAATCTCAGACTTCAGTCTGGCATTCAGGCGATATCGCCGTAGGCCATCGCCTCGCTGGCCGACGTGATCTTCGCGATTCCGGGCTCGACGAGGAGCTGACCATCCTTCGCCCGCACGTCGAAGTGCGATCCGTTCTTCCATTGCTCGCTGATCGGCAGCTTGATGTGCTCGTCGATGAACCGCTTCAGGAAGCGGGCGCCGAACGCGAGGCTGTAGCCCTTGACGACCACAAGCTCGAGCGCCTCGTCCTCAATCGCCATCGTCTTCCCGGCCCGTGCCAGGGCAACGGTGATCTGCTGGAAGTAATGCCGCGCGATCTCGCGCACCTCGTCGTGGGTCAGCGGGGAGAACACGATGATTTCGTCGATGCGGTTGCGGAATTCTGGCGGGAACCGCCGCTCGAGCTCACGCATGACCTCGCCGTCGACCTGCTCGGCGCCGATGCTCCGGTGCCTGAAGCCAAGCGGGCTCGTGAGCTTGCGGAAGTGATCGGCGCCGATGTTCGAAGTCATGATGATTATTGCGTCGCTCAGGTAGACGCGCTTGCCACGACCATCGGTCATCCAGCCTTCGTCGAATGCCTGCAGGAAGAGATTCAGCGTGTTGGGGCTGGCTTTCTCCACTTCGTCCAGCAGCACGACGCTGTACGGGTTGTCCTTGAGCTGGTTGGTCAGCACCCCGCCGCGCTCGCTGCCGACGATCCCGCGCGGCATGCCGATGAGCTTGTCGACCGAGACCGAGCCGTCCTGGTACTCCGACATGTCGACGCGGATCATCTTCTTCTCGTCGCCAAACAGGAATTCGGCCACCGACTTGGCGAGTTCGGTCTTGCCGACGCCGGTCGGACCGAGAAACAGCAGAACGCCATCGGGCCGATCGAAACCGTCCTTGAGCGGTCCCTTGTTCAGCACCAGCCGGCGCGCCACCGCATCGATCGCGTTGCGCTGGCCGACGACGCGGGTCTGAAGCTTCGCTTCAATATTCTTGAACCGATCCGAGACGTCGCGGAAGACCATGTCCTCGGGAATCGCGGCAACGTGCGAAATCACCGAGACGATATCTTCTTTCTTCACTTCCCAGCGCCGGTCGATTTCCGCGCGCACCGCCGCCGTGTCGAGCCAGCCGATGACCTTGTCCGGCAGATGGAGGTGACGCATGTAACGCGGCGACAACTCGAGCGCCGCCTCGATCGCCTCGTCGAGCAGTCGCACCGAATAGTTACGTTCGAGCCGCGGCCGCAGGCTGTAGAGAATGTTGCGGGTTTCGTCGATGCTGGGTTCGCAGACCGTGACGCAGCGGAAGCGGCGGGCCAGCGCCTCGTCTTCCTGGATGTATTCCTTGTACTCGCTGAGCGTGGTCGCCGCGATCATCCGGATCTCGCCGCGGGCGAGGACCGACTTGAAGATGTTGGCGGCGTCAGACGGCGCACCCAGCGCCGAACCCGCGCCCACCATCGTGTGCGCTTCGTCGACGAACAGGATCAGGTTGGTGCGCTCTTTCAGTTCGCGAATCACGTTCTGGATCCGGTCTTCGAACATGCCGCGCAGCATCGTGCCGGCGACCATGCTGTTCATCGCCAGGTTGATCACCTGGCAGTCGCGCAACCGCACGGGAACCGATTCCGGCTCGAACTCGATGCGTCGGGCCAGCCCTTCGGCGATGGCGGTCTTGCCGACTCCGGGTTCGCCAATCAACATGACCGAGTTGGCGCGCTCGCGATGACAGAGAATCTCCAGCACCTGCTGAATCTCCTTGTCGCGGCCGAATACCGGGGGCAGTTTGTCCTGACGCGCCAGCAGATTCAGATTGGTCGCGAAATGTTTGAGGAAAGGCGGCAGCTCGAAGCGCTTTTTCAGCCGTTCCTCGCGCAGTTCGAGGTCGCGCATCCGCGTCGTCAGGCGTGACACCAGAACATCCGGCTCGACGCCGTGACGGCGGAGGATCGACACCGGGACGCCCTGGGTCTCCTCGAAGACGGCCGAAAACAGATCTGGTGCCTCGATGGTCTGACGCCCAGCCCGGCTGGCATGATGCAACGCCAGCTTGAAGACCAGCTTGGTCGCGGGCGACACGCGCAGATCGCGCCCGGCAAAGGAGGGCATCATGTGCAGATGTTCTTCGATGGCCTGGAGGATCGTGTGCGGATTGAGGTCGACGTCCCGCATCACCTCGGCGAACATGTCCCACTCGACCTGCGCGAAAGCCAGGAACAGATGCTCGTTTGTCAGCAGGGCGTGCTCACGCCGGCGAGCCTCTTCGATCGCTCTATCGATGATGCGTTGCGCAGTTTCGGCAACTTTGCTGGGCGAAATATCGAGGTCTTCTACGTGCACCGTGTCCTCCGTCATCAACAGACGCAGCAAACGGTACGCCAGTACTCCACCGTGGCTTTCCGGCCACAGTCAGGGAATGTGTCCTGAATTTCTAGCCCTGCTGCAGCAGAGCCTGGATCCGATCCGCCGTGGGCGGATGTGTGCTGAAAAGGCCAAGCAGGCCGGAGGCGCTGAAGGGCTTGATGATGAACATGTGCGCGGTCGCCGGATTGGCATCGAGCGGGATCTGTTTCGAGGCAACCTCAATCTTGCGCAGAGCACTGACGAGTCCGGTCGGCCCGCCCGCGATTGCCGACCCGCCTGCGTCCGCGTCGAACTCACGCGACCGGGAGATGGCGGCCTGGATGAGGGCCGCGGCGACCGGCGCGAGAATGATCGTCGCAATCAGGGCGAACGGGTTGGAGCCGCCGCGATCGTCGCGGCCGTTGCCGCTGCCGCCGAAGAACATCGCGAAGCGCGAGATCATCATGATGGCCGCCGCGAGCGTCGCCGCCACCGAACTGATCAGGATGTCGCGGTGCTTCACATGTGCCAGTTCGTGCGCCAGGACACCTTCGAGCTCCTCGTCGGTGAGCAGCCGCAACACGCCTTCGGTCGCGGCCACCGCGGCATGCTGCGGGTCGCGGCCGGTAGCGAACGCGTTCGGAGAGGCATCGGGAATGATGTAACAGCGCGGCTGCGGCAGCCCGGCGCGCTTGGCCAGCCGATCGACGATATCGAACAATCGATGGCCGGGGCCGACTTCTTTCGCGCGGTACATGCGCAGCACGATCTTGGCCGAGAACCAGTACGAGGCAACGTTGGTCGCCACCGCGAACAGGAAGCCGATCGCCAGCCCGCCGGCCCCACCGAGCATCTCACCGATCACCAGGAGCAACGCGCTCATCGTTCCCAGCAGCAGCGCCGTCTTCACCGTGTTGGTCATATCGTTTTCAGCCTACCGCGATTCGCACGATCAGACCTGCCACCAGCGCAGCTCGTCCGGGCAGGCTCTCGATGTCCACGTGTTCATGAAGGGCATGGGCACCATCGCCGATCGCGCCCAGACCATCGAGAGTTGGAACCCCGAGCGCCGCAGTGAAATTTCCGTCCGACCCGCCGCCGGTGCCGCCTTCGGCCAGATCGTGCCCGAGTTCCAGCGCAACCTCCCTCGCCTGCTTGTACAGACGCTCCACGCACTCGGTGCGTTCCAGCGGCGGACGGTCGAAGCCACCTGAGACCTCGATTCGCGTGCGGGGGTCGGCCGGCGACAGGCGGCGAACCGCGGCGTCGACCATACTCGCCTCGTCGGCTGTGGCGGCTCGCACGTCGATGACGGCACGAGCTTCCTCGGCGATGACGTTCGCGCGGGTGCCGCCGGCCACGATCCCGGCGTTGAGAGTTACGCTGCGCCATTGCTCCGGCAGGTGAGACAGCTGGCAGATCTGGTGGGCGAGCTCGTGAATCGCGCTCGCCCCTTTGGACGGGTCGATCCCCGCGTGCGCGGCTACACCGCGGACGAGAAGCCGGTATTGACCGCAGCCCTTGCGCGAGGTCTTCACCGCACCGCCTGGCAACGACGGCTCCAGCACCAGCACCGCGCGGCTTCGGCGCGCCTCGTCCTCAATCGCCGCCCGCGACGACTCGCTTCCGATCTCTTCGTCCGTCGTCCACAGCATGACGATTCGGTGATCGAGTGGCGGGCCGGCCTCGAGCAGGGCGCGGGTCGCCAGCATGGCGATCGCGATGCCGGCTTTCATGTCGAACACCCCCGGTCCATGGAGACGACCGTCGCGGCGCATCAATGGCATGCGGTCGAGCTGGCCGACGGGCCACACGGTGTCGAAGTGGCCGAGCAGCAGCAGTTGGGACGCGCCGCAGCCAAATTCCGCGAGAAGGTGATCGCCGCGGTTCGTGCGGGGCAGATGCGTCACACGCCCGCCGATGGCTTCGAGCCGGATGGCAAGCGCCGCGCCGCAACGATCCACGGCGGCCTTGTCGGTCGTCGGCGACTCGAGTGCGACGAGCGACTCGATGGTGTCGATGAGCCACTCCTGGTGGGCGCGGCAGAAATCGCGGAGGCTTATAATCGTGGACATGATCCTGAAAGTGGCCCAGAGGGTACCGCGGACATGGAGCAAGACGAGCCATCGAGACCCTGCGACACAGCGAACCATTCGGCCCGCTGTCTCGGTGTCTGCGTGGCTGGTTCTATTCTGTGTGCTCGCCTCGCTCCGCGTCTTGTCGGCTCAACAACCGCCGACCCCGCAGCCATTTCCGCGGCCCGGATCGGCGCCGCCCTCGCAACCGGCGCGGCCGGCCCCGCCGCCACCAGCGCCGGCGCCACAGACTGCAACAGCGGTCAAGCCGCCCGCCGACGGCGTGCCAACCGAAGCCACTCTTGGCGTACCGGTTTTCCCTGGCGCCCAGTTCATTGCATCGTACGACGCCGGCCGCAATCAGCGTTACTACATCTTCGGCTCGGCGGCCCCGTTTGTCGATCTGGTGACGTACTACCGGACGGTGCTGAAGCAGAAGGGCGAACTGGTGTACGACGTGCCGGCGACCCACGAGTTCGACGTCGGCAAGTATCGCGAGGAGACGATGGCGTTTCCGCCGGGCGTCACGATCAAGGACTTTCAGTCCGATATTTCGCAGGGCTACCCCAATCCCAAACCGGGCGGGCAGCCGGCGCGCTTTCCGACCGTGATCCAGATCGTGCCGGTGACGGAGAGGTAGCACCAGGAACTCTCGGGGACCAGATCCTCCGATTCAGCGAATAACCACCTCACCGGTCATCACACCGAGAAAGAACGGGCCGACGACGCGCGAGATCCGCAAGTCGATGCGGCGGAACCGCCGCCGGCTCGCCGCACGTTTCAGCGGGAGCGTCGGCCGCACCCAGGCATCCGGATTGTCCAGCTCCACCGTGGTCAGCAACCGGTCATCGTCTCTCAACTCCACGGTGACGGGCGTCCCGTTCGGTCCGGGAAAGACCGCCCGCAGCGGCACCGTCATCGTGGTGGCGGTGGACGGCACGTAGAAGGTGGCGCGCCCGGTTGTCCATCGGAAGAAGGTGCCGGGTGGATCCTGTTCCCAGCTCCGCAATCCCGAGGTCACGCCGCCCATCCAGGGCGGGTCATACAGATACCCGAGCACCACAATTGTCGCCACTAACGCCGCGGCCGCCTTGAACCGGGTCGCTACCCTCATCGGAATCGCAGGAACAGATGCTGATATTGCGCCCAGGTGGTGTTGGCCTGTGGCAACACGCCGGTCCAGTACCTGGATCATCTGCGCCACCGACAGCAGCACCGCCGCCGTTGCGCCGATCGCGACCACCGGCACCGCGTTCCGGTGTCGTGCGGCCCAGGCGAAGAACGAGGCGATGAACGGCGCGGCCAGTGCAAACCCATCGGTGAATCCGCGGTGGCCGAAGCTCGCGCCGAACTGCCATTCCGGCCAGCTCGCGATCAGCCAGGTCTGGAGTGCGAATGCGACGATCGCGGGCAAGGCCAGCGCTTGGGCCGGGCCGGTCGCGACGAAGACACCGGCAACGCTGAGAAGAAGGATCGGCGACCAGAAGAACAGACCCTTTTGCGGACTCAAGAGCACATCGACGAGGTGTGGCGCACCGAACGAGAAACTCATACTGTGAGTGACATAGGCGTTGACGAACCATGTGCCGGTGATCCACTTGTAGAGCGCAAGCTGCGGCGCCAGGACCAGACCGCCGGCCAGCGCGGCGACCGCCAGCTCACGCCATCGATCGCGCAGTTCAACGGCACGCGTGCGAAGGCTCTGCCCATCGACGATGCCGTAGAGCGGCAGGACCACCATGAAGATCGCGTTGGTGTGGCGCACCAGGATGTTCAGCGCCGCGACCGCGCCAACGGCCAGCGAGCACCAGAGCGTCGGCTGCTCCCACCAGCGCTGCACCAGCCACAGCCAGACCGCAATCAGACAGAACGCATACACGTGGCTGAACGTGCCGTCGAAGACGGCGTAGTGAAACAGGTTCGTACCCCAGGTGATGCAGATGAGTGTGGCGAGAACGATGCCGTCGCTGAACTGACGCCGGAGCAGCTGTCGCAGCACGGCGAGACCGACCAGCAGATACGCCACCGCCGCCAGCCCGGCGCCGTGCTGGTAGTACAGCGAGAAGCCGTCGCGCGGCAGGTTCGACCAGACGCTGAGCCGGTCAGCCACGAGGAAGAATGGCGCCATCAGGATGGCGGTGCCCATCGGATGCAGATTCAGCCAGCGCCCGGTCGTCGGCCATCGCCGCAGGCCGGTGTAGTCCGGATAGGGCCCGCCGTACCACTCCCGGGCGAGCGCTTCGAGCGTGAAGTCGTGATAGATGAACACCGACGGAAGGTAGACGTAGTAGCTGTAGCCGTCGGAATGGATCTGCGGATAGGAGTAAATCGAACCGTAGAGCGCGGCATACGCCGTCACCGCCAGCAGCGCGGCGGCGACGACGAAGTGGCGGACGCCGCGCGCCATCACAGCCTCACATACAGTTCCTTGGTCTTCCTGAATTCGAGGGACTTCTCGTCCATGCCCTGCTGGGCGTAGTTGCGGACCTGCTGCGTGAGCTCCATGCTGCAGAACTTGGGACCGCACATCGAGCAGAAGTGGGCCACCTTCGCGCCGTCGGCAGGCAGCGTTTCGTCGTGGTACGAGCGCGCGGTCACCGGGTCGAGCGCCAGATTGAACTGATCCTCCCAGCGGAATTCGAATCGCGCCTTCGAGAGGGCATCGTCCCACTGGCGTGCGCGCGGGTGACCCTTCGCGAGATCGGCCGCGTGCGCGGCGATCTTGTAGGCGATGACGCCGGCCTTGACATCATCGCGGTTGGGCAGGCCGAGGTGCTCTTTCGGGGTCACATAGCACAGCATCGCGGTGCCGTACCATCCGATCATCGCGGCGCCGATCGCCGACGTGATGTGGTCGTAGCCGGGCGCGATGTCGGTGGTCAACGGCCCGAGGGTGTAGAACGGCGCTTCCTTGCACCACTCGAGCTGCTTCTCCATGTTCTCCTTGATGAGGTGCATGGGAACATGGCCCGGGCCTTCGTTCATCACCTGGACGTCGTGGGACCAGGCGATCTCATTGAGCTCGCCCTGGGTCTTCAACTCGGCGAACTGCGACTCGTCGTTGGCGTCCGCAATCGATCCCGGCCGCAGGCCGTCGCCGAGCGAGAACGAGACGTCGTAGGCGCGCATGATCTCGCAGATCTCGTGGAAGCGGGTGTAGGTGAAGTTTTCCTGATGGTGGGCGAGGCACCATTTCGCCATGATCGAACCGCCGCGCGAGACGATGCCGGTGACGCGCCTGGCGGTCATCGGAATGTAGCGCAGCAGGACCGCGGCGTGGACGGTGAAGTAGTCGACCCCCTGCTCGCACTGCTCGATCAGGGTGTCGCGGTAGACCTCCCAGCTGAGATCCTCCGGACGGCCGCCGACCTTTTCCAGCGCCTGGTAGATCGGCACGGTGCCAATCGGCACCGCGGAGTTGCGCACGATCCACTCGCGGGTCTCGTGGATGTTCTGGCCGGTGGACAGATCCATCACCGTGTCGGCGCCCCACAGCGTCGCCCACTGCAGCTTGGCCACTTCTTCCTCGATCGACGAGGACACCGCCGAATTGCCGATATTGGCGTTGATCTTCACCAGGAAGTTGCGGCCGATGATCATCGGTTCGAGCTCGAGGTGGTTGATGTTCGAGGGAATGATGGCGCGGCCGCGCGCGACTTCGTCGCGAACGAACTCGGCCGGCAGTCCCTCGCGCACGGCGATGAACTCCATCTCGGGCGTGATCTCGCCCTGGCGCGCATAGTGCAATTGGGTGACCGCCTGGCCGGCTCTCGACGCCGCGCGGCGTCCCGTGACCCATGGCTCGCGCAGTTTCGGCAACCCCCGGGCGACGTCACAGTCCGGCGGGCCGCTGGTGTCGTACAGGCGAATCGACGATTCGCCCCTCGACAGCGAGACCTCGCGCATCGGCACGCGCACGCCCTGCGGCCCGTCGACGAATACTTTGGCTGAATTGGGAAACGCTGTGGCGAACTCTGACATCTCCGCACTCCCTCCGCCGGTGTCAACCGGATCCGCCTTCAGCACAAGGCCTGGGCGGACCCGCGCTCGCGCGATGCGCGGCGCGGGTCAGGTTCCAAGGGTTTATCTCAATCCCGGATTGGCGGGGATACCCCTGGCGGCTGGATCACTATATCGCGAAAGCCGGACGGCGGGTCGGGTCTTCACGATTGCCGCCATGTAGGTATAGATCACCGGCGTGAGATAGAGCGTGATGAGCTGAGAGACCACCAGGCCTCCGACCACCGCGAGCCCCAGGGGACGGCGCGATTCACCACCGGCGCCGAACCCGATCGCCACCGGCACCGTCCCGAGCAACGCCGCCATCGTCGTCATCATGATCGGACGGAAGCGGATCAGGCAGCCTTCGTAGATCGCTTCGGCCGGCGTCTTGCCATGCTTGCGCTCGGCCTCCAGCGCGAAGTCGATCTGCATGATCGCGTTCTTCTTCACGATCCCGATCAGCATGACCAGGCCGACGAACGAATAGACGTTCAACTCGTTGCCGAACAGCCACAGCGTGATCAACGCACCGAGGCCGGCCGACGGCAGGCCGGACAGGATGGTGAGCGGATGAATGTAGCTCTCGTAGAGCATGCCCAGCACGATGTAGACGACGCCGATCGCGATGACGAGGAGGAACGCGAGGTTGTGCAACGACTGCTCGAAGGTCTTGGCGGAACCCTGGAACTCGGTCGTCACCGTCGGCGGCAGCAGGCCCGCGGCGGTCCCGCTAATCCTGTCGACCGCCGCGCCGAGCGAGATACCCGGCTTGAGGCCGAACGAGATCGACACCGCGGGCAGCTGTCCGACGTGGTTCACGGTCTGCGGCCCGACCGTGTCCCGCAGCGTCATCACCGACTCGAGCGGCACCAGCGTCCCCTTGGGCGTCTTGAACGAAATTCTCTTCAGCGAATCGGCGTGCTGCTGATAGCGCGGGTCGAGTTCCAGCAGCACGCGATACTGCGATGACTGTCCGTAGATGGTCGACGACCATTGCGGACCGAAACCGTCGTAGAGCACATTCTTGATCGCGGTCGCATCGAGACCGACCGCCGCCGCTTTGTCGCGATCGATGACCAGGTCGACGCGCGGACTCTTCATCTCCATGTCGTCGGAGACGTCCTGCAGCTCCGGCAGCCGGCTGATGGCGTCTTCGAGGCGCCGCGCCCATGGGTAAAGCACAGCGGTGTCGGCGCTCTGCACCGTCAAGTTGTAGGCGCTGTTACCGCGGTGTCCGCCGATGTGCAGCGACGTCGGCAGGCTGACGTAGGCCTGCGCGCGCGGAAAGCGGATGATGCGGCTGCGCAGCTGCTCGGCGATCTGCTGCGCCGACAACGGGCGCCGGCGGCGCGGCACCAGCTGGATGTTGATGCGCGCTCGATTCATCGATCCGATGCTGCCGCCGGTGCTGACGAAGAAGGTGTCGACGTACGGGTTCTGCCTCACTACCTCCGCGATGCGCTGCGAGGACGCCATCATATCGCTGAACGAGGTGCCTTGCGCGGCCTGCAGGTTGACGTTGAGCGAATCGTTGTCCTCGTCGGGGACGAACCCCTTCGGCACCACGGTGAACATTTTCAGCGTGGCCACGAGCACGACGGCGAACACGACCAGCATCGCCGGCCGCCGGCGCAACACGAGCGCAAGGCTCCATTCGTAGCCGCGCCGCACCCGGTTGAAGAGCCGCTCCATCACCCCGGCGAAACCGGTCTTGGCGTGGAGCGAAGCGACCGACAGGAAGCGGCTGCACAGCATCGGGGTCAGGGTCACCGACACGACGCCGGAAATCAGGATCGCCGACGCGATGGTGACGGCGAACTCGCGGAACAGGCGGCCGAGGATGCCGCCCATGAACAGGATGGGGATGAACACCGCGGTCAGTGACACGGTCATGGTCACGATGGTCGACGCGATCTCCTCCGACCCCTTCAGCGCCGCCTCGAGCCGCGATTCGCCCCGTTCCATGTGCCGTACCACGTTCTCGAGCATCACGATGGCATCGTCGACGACGAAGCCGATCGAGAGGATCAGCGCCATCATCGACAGGTTGTTGAGGCTGTAGCCCAGGACCGCCATCACCGCAAAGGTACCCAGAATCGAGAACGGCAGCGCCAGCGCGGGGATCAGCGTGGCCGAACCGTTGTGCAGGAACGCAAAAATCACCGCAACGACCAGCGCCAGGGTGAGGAACATCGTCCACTGGATGTCGTCGAACGCTTCTCGGATGTTCCTGGACCGATCGCCGCGGATGGTCAGGTGCACCGACGGTGGCAGCGCCGACTGGAAGGTCGGCAGCAGCTTCCGGATCGCATCGGTCACCTCGATGGTGTTGCTGCCCGGCTGGCGCATCACCGAGAGAGTGATCGCACGCTGGCCGCCCTCTTTAGTGTACAGCCACGACGCGTTCAGGTTGTTTTCGACGTCGTCGATGACGTGGGCGACCGTCGAGAGGCGGATGGGCGCGCCATGGCGGTAGGCGACCACGATCGGACGGAAGGCGGCCGCAGTCATCAGCTGTCCGCTCGCCTTGATGTTGTAGGTCGAGTCGCCGAACAGCTGCCCGGTCGGCAGATTGACGTTCCAGTTCTGGATCGCCTGATTGACCTCGTTCAGACCGATCCGTTCCGACTGCAGTTTGGTCGGATCAACCTGAACCCGGACCGCGTATTTCTGCGCCCCGTGAACCTGCACCTGCGACACGCCGTTGACCATCGAAATGCGCGGCGCGACCAACGTCTCGGCGTAGTCGTCGAGCGTGGACATCGGCACTGTCTTCGAGGTTAGCGCGAAGAACATGATCGGCGAGTCGGCGGGGTTGAATTTTCGAAACGACGGCGGCGCCGGCATGCCGGATGGCAGCAGCGGCATCACCGCCGCGATCGCGGTTTCGACGTCAACGGCGGCGCTGTCGATCTCGCGATCGAGATCGAACTGCAGCGTGACGTTGCTGCCGCCGGTTGAGCTCGAGGAAGTCATCTCATCGAGCCCCGCGATGGTCGTGAACTGCCGTTCGAGCGGGCTGGCGACGGCAGATGCCATCGTGCCTGGATCGGCGCCCGGCAGCCCTGCGCCCACGTTCAGAGTCGGAAAATCGACGTTGGGCAGGTCACTAACCGGCAGCACCCGGTAGGCCACGACGCCCATGCCCGCGATGCCCAGCATGAACAGGCTCGTCGCGATCGGTCGCTTGATGAACGCCGCGGAGACATGCATCGTTGCTCGATCAATTGTCTCATGGCGACAAACGCCGGCAAGCTCAGGCACTCCTCAGACTCGATTCGGGGCAGCACGACACTTGCAGCGCGAAGGGAATCATCAAGCCAGTGTCGCTGCGCCCGCGTCTCACTCCCGTGGTACTTCTTCCTCGGCTACGCCGCGTTCGCCTGCGTCGTCACCTATCCGCTGGTGTGGCACCTCTCGTCGACGGTCCTTCACGATCTCGGCGACCCGCTCCTCAGCACCACACTGCTGTGGTGGAACGCCCACACCCTGCCGCTGACCGAACGCTGGTGGAACGGCTTCGCGTTCTGGCCTGCCACCGGCATGCTGGCGTTCTCGGATCATCGGCTCGGCGAAGGCCTGATCGCGACGCCGCTGCAATGGCTCGGCGCGAGCCCGATTACCGCCTATAACCTGACGCTCCTGGCGACGTTCCCCCTGTGCGCAATCGCGGCGCACTGGCTGGCGTTCACGCTCACCGCCCGGCACGACGCCTCTTCGTTGTGCGGCCTCGCTTTCGGATTCTGTCCCTTCCGCATCGCGCACCTGCCGCATCTGGAGTTGCTGACGGCGTTCGGCATGCCGGCGGCGCTGGCGGCTTTGCACTTGTACAAGCGCACGAGGCGACGACGGTGGCTGTGGCTGTTCGGGCTGGCGATTTTCGTGCAAGGCCTGTGTTCGAGCTACTACCTGCTGTTCTTTGCGGTCTTGCTCGTGTTGTGGCTGCTCTGGTTCATTCGCCGCGACGACACGGATGTGTTGAACGGCGTCCTGGTGGCGGGCTCTTGCGCCATCGTGGCGCTGCTGCCGCTCGCGTTGCGGTTTCAGCGCATCCACTCGTGGTACGGCTTCGCGCGGCCCTTCGACGAGATCCTGCGATACAGCGCGGACGTCACCTCGTTTCTCACGGCGCACTCGAGCCTGCGGCTGTGGGGCTGGACTGCGCGCTGGAGCAAGTCGGAATGCGAATTGTTTCCGGGCGCAACCATCGCCCTGGTGGCTTTGCTCGGTGTGATCCTGGCGTCAGGACGCGATCGAACACCGGGCCCCCGGAGTCGCCTCGGGACCTGGCTGTGGCCCGCGGCTGCTGTTCTGGCCGCTCTGGCCGCCTGTGGATGGGCGTACGGACCATGGCGGGTTGCCTTCGCCGGCATCAGCGCCTCCTCCGATGCCCCGTTCAAGCCGATGACCGTGGCGCTGCTTGCGATTGCTGTGGCAGTGGGCACGTCGCGGCCGATGCGCGGCGCCTACGCCCGACAGTCGACGCTCGCATTCTATGGCCTCGCCACCGTGATGCTGCTGCTCTGCAGCCTCGGTCCGAGACCGACGCTGGCGGGACACCAGTTCATGTACGAGCCGCCGTATGCCTGGCTGATGCGGCTGCCGATCTTTTCGTCGATCCGCGTGCCGGCGCGCTTTGGTCTGCTGGCGATGCTGACGCTGGCGACCACCGGCGCGCTGGCCTTCGCGCGCTTTCGGTTCCGACCGGCAGTTGGCGCTGCGCTGGCGGCGGCTCTGGCGCTCGGCATCGCCGCCGACGGATGGCCTTCGACCATGACCCTGCCGCCGCTGCCGGACGCCTGGCCACCGGCGCGCGCGGCAGGATTCGCCGCCGTCCTCGAGTTGCCACTGGGCGACACGTTCGCCGACTTCGCCGCCACCTATCGCGCCATCAGCCACCGGCGCCCGATTGTGAATGGCGCGAGCGGCTTCGAGCCGACACACTACTTCACGCTGAAGACCGCGCTGGCAGAGCACGATCCGTCCGCGTTCGACGGGCTGCCAGCCTCGGGGCGTGTCCTGGTCGTGGTCGACCGGCGCGACCCGGCGAGTGAGATCTGGGAACGATTCCTCACCGCCCATCCGCGCGTGACGCGTCTTGCAGCCGACCCGCCATGGGCGTTCTACGCCCTCGATCCGCCGCCAGTGGAACCGGTCGCATGCGACGGCGAACCGGCGCGAATCGTGAGCATCACCGCCAACCACGGGACCGCCAGCTTGAGCATGCTCACTGACGGCGATCCCCATACCTGGTGGGCGACACCGCATCCGCAGCGCTCGGGTGACAACCTGGTGCTGGATCTCGGTCGCACCGTGCGCTCGTGCGCAGTCGTGGTGGGGGTTGGCGAGTTTCGCATCAGCTACGCGCGCAAACTGATCGTCGAGACTTCGACCGACGGCGGCGCGTGGACCGTCGTCGCGGTGCGGCGCATGGCCGGCCTGACGATGAAAGCCGCGCTCGACAATCCGAAGCAGGTGGCAGTTGCTGTACCGCTGGCGCTGAGCACAGCACGTTTCGTCAGGCTGCGTCTTGACGAAGCCCATCCCCAGATCGCGTGGACGGTGACCGAGGTCGCGGTCAGGACCGCGCGCGAATCGGAATGACGAACTTCTCGGCGGTGTGAGTGCTCGAGAAGCCAACCACCTTCACGTCCACCAGACCCGCCGCCTTTCCCGCCGCCATCGTCGCGCGCTCGGAAATCTCGGGGCGCCCTTTCGGACGGATGATCCACAACGCCCCATTCGGCTTGAGCGACACTTTGAGCTGTTCGAGGCGGGCGAGCTGACCCTGATCGGTCACACCGTAAAAGATCGCGTCCGAGCCGCGTTCGACGCGCCCGATTGAAAGCGTGTCAACTGCCGCTTTGAGTTCCCCCAAGAATCCGGTGTCGTCCACGCCGACGGCCGACACGCGCCAGTCGGCCTTGACGCCAATCTTCTGCAGCCGCGACGGCGGATGCAGAATCTTGTCCATCCATTTCGGCGCTGCCGCCCCGATCTCGAGCAACAGAGTGCCGTCGGGATAGGTAACGCTCAGGGTGCCGGTCCGCGCCGTCACCTTGGACATCTGCTTGAAGGGAATCGACAACCGTAGATCGCCGCCGCGGAACTGGAGGACCTCGGTTTCGAGCCGTGCCTTGCCAGCCGTTGTCAACCCTTTGAACCGCGCCGTGCAGGCGGCTTCAGCACCCATGTGGTCCTCTCAGCGGTACCGTCCCATTTTCGCTCAGGCGAGTCTCCGAAGGATGAAGCACTTGAGATAGTAGGTTTCGGGGACCCCGAGCAGAACCGGATGGTCCCGCCCCTGCATCCGCTTCTCGATCACCGTCACCTGAGCCTGGGCATCGACGCTGGCTTCATGCACAATTTCGGCGAACGCCGCCTCGCTGATGTTGTACGAGCAGCTGCAGGTCACCAGCGTGCCGCCCGGCCTGAGCAGCTTCAGCGCCCGGAGATTGATTTCCTTGTAGCCGGCTCGGGCATTCGAGACCGCGGCCTTGTTCTTGGCAAAGGCCGGCGGATCGAGCACGATGGTGTCGAAGCGCTCGCCCAGCCGATCCAGCCCTCGCAGCTCGTCGAACACGTTGCCGACACGGGCATCGACGGCGACCCCGTTGCGCGCTGCGTTCTCTTTCACCCGCGCCACCGCCTCCTCGGACACGTCGAGTGCAATCGTCTCGTCGCAACGGCGTCCCATCACCAGCGCGAAGCCGCCGTTGTAGCTGAAGCAATCGAGCATCCGTCCGCGTGCGTAAGCGGCGCCAGCAGCCCGGTTCTCTCGCTGATCGAGAAACAGCCCGGTCTTCTGGCCGTGGCGCAGATCGACGTCGTAGTGGACACCGGTTTCCGTGATCGCCACGCGATCGGGCACCTCGCCCGCCAGCACGTCGACCCGCTGCTCGAGGCCGTCGAGCAGCCGCGCCCGCGGGTCGTTGCGGGCGAGAACGCCGCGGGGATGGAGCCGATCAAGCAGCACCGAGACGACCACCGGCAGGAGCCGGTCCATGCCCTGCGACAAGGCCTGAACCACGAGATATTCGCCGTATCGATCGACGATCAGCGACGGCAGCAGATCGGCCTCGCCATGCACGAGCCGGTAGGCGGTGGCGTCGATGGCGAGCGACTCGCGAAACGCAATCGCATTCTCGATCCGCCGCCGCAGCAGCGCCTCGTCGGCGACGCGCTCACCGTAAATCAGCATGCGCAGCGTAATCTGCGACCGATCGCTGAACAGGGCCGATCCGAGGGTCTGGCCGCGCGGACTGCGAACCTGCACGATGTCGCCCGCTGACGCGCGAGCGTGGGCGACGTCAGCGCGATAGATCCACGGGTGGCCGCCCCGCAACCGCTCCTCGCCACGCGCGGAAATCACGACAAAGGAACACATACCTGTGGTTCGACGGTTCGAAGTTCGGGCGTTGGTCGGAGGACACCAATGCGACCCTGGACTTTCGGCCCCAGGCGTCATAGTACAATCGTTCACCGTGCGAATCGCCATCGGTGCCGATCATGCCGGCTTCACCCTGAAGGAACATGTGAAGCAGACGCTCGCACGGCTCGGCCACTCGGTCGACGATCATGGCACCACGAGCGAAGCGCCGGTCGACTACCCGCCGATCTGTCTGGCCGTCGGCCGCGCCGTTGCCGCCGGCCGTGCCGACCGCGGCATCGTACTCGGCGGCAGCGGACAAGGGGAACAGATCGCGGCCAACAAGGTCCCGGGCGTCCGCGCGGCGCTCTGTAACGACCTCTATACCGCGCGCCTGTCCCGGGAGCACAACGACGCCAACGTCCTCTCCCTCGGCGGCCGCATTGTTGCCTTCGGTCTGGCGGACGAGATTCTGGCGCTCTGGCTGCGCACCGCTTTCGAAGGCGGACGTCACCAGCGGCGCATCGATCAGATCACCGCGGCCGAACGATCGCAGTCCTGAAGCGTCTGACCATCCCAGCAGCGCCGCGGCGCAACATGGCGCGCCGCGACCGTAGTCGAGCGAGATACCTATGAGCACCAACACCACGACGCCGGCGATGTGGCGCACCGTTGCCGACACCGATCCTGAAATTGCCGGCGCGCTTCGCGACGAGCTGCACCGCCAGAACAGCGGCCTCGAGCTGATCGCATCCGAGAACTTCGTCAGCAAGGCGGTCCTGGAAGCCGCCGGGTCGGTGCTGACCAACAAGTACGCCGAAGGCTATCCCGGCAAGCGGTACTACGGCGGCTGCGAGTTCGTCGACGTCGTCGAGCGCGCCGCGATTGCGCGTGCCACCGCGCTGTTTGGCGCCGATCACGCCAACGTCCAGCCTCACTCCGGGGCGCAGGCCAACATGGCGGTCTACCTGACGCTGCTCAAACCGGGCGACACGGTCCTCGGCATGAATCTCGCGCACGGCGGCCATCTCACGCACGGACATCCGCTCAACTTCTCGGGCAAGCTCTATGCAATCGTCCCGTACGGTGTCCGCAAGTCTGACGAGCGGATCGACTACGACGAGATCGATCGGCTGGCCGACGAGCACCGGCCCAAGATGATCATCGTCGGCGCCAGCGCCTACCCGCGCATCATCGACTTCGCCCGCATTCGAGTGACGGCAGACCGTGTCGGCGCGCCGATCTTCACCGACATGGCCCACATCGCCGGCCTGGTCGCCGCTGGCGTGCACCCGAGCCCGATTCCTCATTCCGACTTCGTCACCACGACCACGCACAAGACGCTGCGCGGGCCACGCGGCGGCCTGGTGCTGTGCCGCGAGCAGTACGCGAAGGATCTGGATCGCACCGTGTTTCCTGGCCTGCAGGGCGGTCCGCTGATGCACATCATCGCGGCCAAGGCAATCTGCCTCAAAGAAGCGGCCGAGCCGGCGTTTCTGGCCTACCAGCAGCAGATCGTCGCCAACGCCCGCAGGCTCGCGAGCGTGCTCACCACCGCCGGCTTCCGCCTCGTCAGCGGCGGCACCGACAATCACCTGATGCTCGTCGACGTCTTCTCCAAGGGGATCACCGGGAAGGTGGCCGAGGCGGCGCTCGGCAAGGCCGGCATCACCGTCAACAAGAACGCGATTCCGTTCGATCAGAACCCGCCGATGATCGCCAGCGGCATCCGGGTCGGTACGCCGGCGGTGACAACGCGCGGCATGCGCGAGGCCGAGATGGATCTGATCGGCGAGCTGTTCACTCGCACGTTGCAGACGCCGGAGGATGACCGCGCCTTGGGCATGATTCGCGCTGAAGTGGAGAGTCTGTGCCGGAAGTTCCCCCTGTACCCGGAGTAGCAGGTCTCCGACGACAGCCTCCGTCGCGCTCGGCGGGCGCCGCCCGCTGCACCACCGCCGAAGCGGTGGCCGCGGTCTTTGCACCGGGTGGAGCACTCGCGCTCGCCATGCCGGACTTCGAGGCGCGCGCCGGCCAGGTGGACATGGCCGCAGCGGTCTCCCGGGTGTTCGAAGACGGCGGGGTGCTGCTGGCGGAAGCCGGCACCGGCACCGGCAAGACACTCGCCTACCTCGTGCCCGCAATTCTCAGCCGGGAGCGCGTTCTGATCTCGACCGGCACCAAGAATCTGCAGGAGCAGATCTACTTCAAGGACATTCCGGCGTTGCGCGACGCGCTCGGCATCCCGTTCACCGCCACTTACATGAAGGGGCGCGCGAACTACCTGTGCGTCCACAAGCTCGATCAGCTGACCGACGGTGCCGGTCCGTCCGCCCACGACGTCTTTCTCCCGATCATTCGCGAGTGGTCGACCCGGACCGAGACCGGCGATCGCGCGGAGCTTCAGGACCTGCCGGAGGATCTGGCGTTCTGGCACGAGGTGTCGGCTACCGCGGACACCTGCCTCGGCACCCAATGTCCCCGCTATGACGACTGCTTCGTCACGCGGATGCGACAGCAGGCGGCGGCGGCCGATGTCGTGATCGTCAACCATCACCTGCTGTGCGCCGATGCCGCGGTCCGGCAGAATGCGTTTGGCGAGGTCATTCCGGCATTCACGCGAGCCATCCTCGACGAGGCGCACCAGCTCGAGGACATCGCGACCCAGTATTTCGGCTTCAACGTCAGCACCTATCGCGTCGAGGAGCTCGCGCGCGACGTTGAACGGCTGGTCGCAACCGGCGGCATCGAGGACCGCGCCGCCAAGGGCGAGCTCGTCAAGTCGGTCCAGCGCCTGCGCGACCACGCGCAGGCATTCTTCACCGAGCTGGCGGTCGCCCATCGCAGTCAGGGGCGCGCCAAGAACGAGGAGCGCGTCCGGGCCACGGCGGAGTCGCTGGGACAGACCTACGATCCGGCGGTCAACCTCACGGGGGCGCTCGACATCCTCGAGTCGACGCTCGCGCTGCTCGGGGCGGTCCGGCTGCAGCCGGACCCTACCGACAAAGACGACGATTCCCATAGTGTCCGCCTTCAGGCGGACCGTGGAGACGAGGACGTCGCCACGCTGGCGCGACGGACCGGCCAGCTGCGTGACGATCTCCGCTTCCTGCTGCGCGGCAACGACGACTCGTATGTCTATTTTGTCGAGTTCCGCGGCCGCGGCATTTTTCTGCGCGCGTCGCCGATCGACGTCTCCACCATCGTGCGCGACCTGCTGCTCGACCGCATGCACGCGACGGTGCTGACCTCGGCGACGCTGACGGTCGACGGCGGCTTCGACTACATCCGGACGCGGCTTGGCATCTCGCGCGCCAGCGAAGTCCGTCTGGCGTCCGAGTTCGACTTCAGGCAGCAGGCGATCCTGTACTTGCCGCCAAAGATGCCCGATCCCCGGTCGGACCAGTTCGCGGTGGCGGCCGGCCGCGAGGTGATCGAGATTCTCAGGCGCACACGCGGGCGCGCCTTCGTCCTGTTCACCAGCTACTCGATGATGCGAGCGGTGCAGGGGATGGCGGAAATGACGCTCGACTATCCGATCTTCGCGCAGGGAACGGCGCCGCGATCGCAGCTGCTGAACCAGTTTCGCTCGACGCCGCACGCTATCCTGTTCGCCACCTCGAGCTTCTGGCAGGGGGTTGATGTGGTCGGCGACGCGCTCAGCTGCGTCATCGTCGACAAGATCCCGTTTGCGTCGCCGGGCGATCCGATCACCGCCGCCCGCATCGAGCAGATCCGCGGGCGCGGCGGCGATCCGTTCGGTGAATATCAGGTGCCGCTGGCGATCTTGGCGCTGCAGCAGGGGTTGGGACGTCTGATCCGGCACCGCCGTGACCGCGGCGTGCTGGCTATCCTCGATCCGCGCCTGCGCACGATGGGGTACGGCCGGCGCCTGGTCGCGTCGTTGCCGGCGGCGCCGATCGTGCACGATCTGGCGAGCATCGAGACGTTCTTCGGCTAGCGAGCCGGAATCCGGCCGCGATGTGCCCACGGGCCTACCTCCGAGGTCAGAGAGGGCGTTCGACGCGCACGCTGCCGACGTCACCGTGTCGCCGCCTGATGCGGGTGTGTTCAGCCCTTTCGAATGTCACACCGGTGCCTTCTGGGCCGGCTGCGTTCGGAGCTGTCAGTGCTCTCCTTGAACCGGTTGAGCTGCCGTCAGCACGAGACCCGCGCGTCGGGTGGACTCGAATGGGCTCGACCTGTTCTGCGGCGCGGCGGATCAAGGTAAACTAGCCGGCGCGCTAGAGTTGCTCTCTTTCTTCAGGAGGATTTCCATGGTCCGCCGATTGAACGGCCGGCTTCCCTGGCTGGTGGCGTGCGCCGCGCTATTCGTGCTGGCGTTCGTGTCGCCCGCCCGTGCTCAGTCCACCGGTATGGTCCGCGGCGTCGTGAAGGACGCGGCCGGCAAGCCCGTTGAAAACGCCAAGGTCAGCATCGAGGCCGAATCCAACAACCGCCATTTCGAGACCAAAACGGACAAGAAGGGCGAATTCCTGCAGATCGGGCTGGCCCCCGGTCCCTACAAGGTGTCGGCCGAGAAAGACAAGGTCGCCTCGGCGCCGAGCATGGTGAGCGTTCGCATCGCCGCCGGCAACCCCATTACGCTGGTGCTGGGCGGCGGCGGCGCGGGAGTGTCGCCCGAGGCCGCAGCGAAGAGCGCGGCGATGAAGAAATCGTTCGAGGAAGGCGTCGCGGCCAGCCATGCCGGCAACCACGACGCCGCGATCGCCAGCTTCCAGGCCGCAGCGGAGCTGAACCCGAACTGCTTCGACTGCTACTACAACATCGCCTTCTCGGAGTCGCAAAAGAAGGATTACGACAAGGCGGAAGTCGCGTACAAGAAGGCGATCGAGCTCAAGGCTGACTACGCCGAGGCCTACAGCGGGCTCGCCAACGTCTACAACGCGCAGCGCAAGTTCGACCTGGCGGCCACCGCCAGCGCAAAGGCGGTGGAGTTGAGTGGTGCCGGCGGTGCGGCCGGTGGCGGCAGCGCCGACGCCATGTTCAATCAGGGTGTGATTCTCTGGAACGCGGGCAAGATCGCCGAGGCCAAGAAGCAGTTCGAGGGCGCGGTCGCGGCCGACCCGAATCATGCCGAGTCCCACTATCAACTCGGAATGGCGCTGGTCAACGAGGGCAACCTCGCTGGCGCCGCCACGGAGTTCGAGACCTATCTGAAGCTGTCGCCGACGGGCCCGAATGCCGTCACGGCGAAGGGAATTCTGGGCACGATCAAGAAGTAGTGATCGACACCGTCGCGCTCCGAGCCCGGTTGGCTGACGTTCGCGCACGCCTCGCGCGGGCTGCGGACCGGGCCGGGCGCGATCCTTCCTCCATCCGCCTCATCGCGGTCTCGAAAACGTTCCCGGCAGAATACGTCCGCGCCGCCGCCGAGGCCGGACAGGTTGATTTCGGTGAGAACAAGGTCCAGGAGGCGCTCGCCAAGATGGACCAGAGCTCCGATCTCACTCTGCGCTGGCACCTGATCGGTCACCTGCAGTCGAACAAAGCCAAACGGGCCGTCCGCTTCGACCTCATTCACTCGATCGACGCCCCGGCTCTGTTGCAGAGGCTGGACGAGGCGGCCACCGCTGCCGGACGCCGGCTGGATCTCCTCGTCCAGGTCGACCTGGCCGGCGAAGCGACCAAACATGGCGCCGGAGAGCACGAGCTGATCGCCATTTTTGACGCCGCCCGATCGGCTCGATCGTGCTGCTGTGTTGGACTCATGACTCTCCCGCCCGCCGTCCAGGAGCCTGAGGCCGTCCGTCCATATTTCCGGGCGCTTCGCGAAGTGCGTGAGAGGCTGCTGGCGCGGGGAGTCGATGCCTCGATGCTTCGGGAATTGTCGATGGGCATGAGCCACGATTTCGAGATCGCTGTCGAAGAGGGCGCCACGCTCGTCCGAGTGGGAACGGCCATCTTCGGAGGCCGCACCTACCCCTGACGCCTGTCGCTCCCCGGCGTTGCGTCCGATAAGGCAGAGCGGGGAGAACGATCAGGTATGAAAGTCAGCCCGCTTGACCTTCGCCAGCAGCGATTCCGCAAGTCATTCCGGGGGTTTGATCCGGTTGAGGTAGCCTCGTTCATGGCCGCCGTCGCCGACGACTACGAACAGGCCCTGCGCGAGACCGACCGCCTCCGGCAGGACCTGATGCGGATGGAAGTGGTCCTCGCCGAGCATCGCGAGCACGAGAAGAACCTGCAGAGTACCCTGCTCACGGCGCAGAAACTGTCGGACGACATCAAGGCGAGCGCCGAGCAGGACGCGCAGCGCATCATCCGCGAGGCCCAGGGCCAGTCCGAGCTGTTGCTCGAGAGAACACAGTCCCGACTCGAGGACATCCAGCGGGAAATCGACGGCATGAAGCTGAAGCGCAAGGACGTCGAGGTTTCCATCGAAGCCAACATCTCGACGCTTCGCAACACGCTGGAATTCATTCGCGAACAGGAAGCGCGCGAGCGCGACGACAAGATCCTCTTTCATCGCCCGCGACTCGCCGAGCCGATCGACGCCGACACGCACGCGGCACGCAAAATCGTCGGGTAAGCAGCCATCATCAGCCGCGATGGCGGCCGCCACCGGAAGATCGCCATCGCCGCGTCACCACTGCACGCGTCCGCTCCCTGACCGGCCGACGCCTCTGATTGCGTGACGTCAGATCGCGCGGACGTCAGCTGGGCTACACTCGCGCGAGTGGTCGCCGACCTCCTCGTCCACAACACCGTCGAGATCCTGACCTGCGCCGGCCCGGCGCCGCGCGCCGGGTTGCGGCAGAGCGACGCCGGCTCGCAGCCACACGCCGTGATCGCGGCGCATCAGGGAACGATCGTGTTCGTCGGCACCGACTCGGAGTGGCGGCGCGCCGGGACGCTGGTGGCCGACGCCGTCGTACTCGACGCCGCCGGCGGCGCCGTCGTTCCTGGCTTCGTCGATCCACACACGCACGTCGTGTTCGCCGGCGATCGACGGGCCGAGTTGCGCCGGCGCCTGGGCGGGGTGACCTACGCCGAGATCGCCGCGGCAGGCGGCGGGATCGTCAGCAGCGTCCGCGCCACCCGTACGGCGTCGGATCAGGAATTGGCGGCCGACACCCTGGTCCGCCTCGACGAGATGCTTGCCTGCGGCACGACGACCTGCGAGGCCAAGAGCGGCTACGCGCTCACCACCGTGGGCGAGCTGAAAATGCTGCGGACGATTCGGACGCTCGCGGCCACGCACGCGATCGAACTGTCGCCCACGTTCATGGGCGCCCACGAAGTGCCGCTCGAGTATCGCAACGACCGCCGCGCCTACATCGACCTCGTCGTGCGCGAGATGATTCCCGCGGTCGCCCGTGAGCGGCTGGCCGAATGGTGCGATGTCTTCTGTGAGACCGGTGTGTTCACGGCCGATGAAGCGCGCGAGATCCTGACGGCCGGAATGGCCGCCGGCCTCAAGCCGCGCATCCATGCCGACGAGCTGGCCGCCAGCGGCGGCGCGGCGGTCGCGGCGATGGTCGGCGCGCGGTCCGCGGATCATCTGCTCTTCGTCGATGACGCCGGCGCCGCCGGGCTCGCCGCGGCCGGTGTGGTCGCAACGCTGTTGCCGATCGCATCCTTCTATCTCAAGCTCGGACGCTTCGCGCCGGCGCGCATGCTGATCGCGAGCGGCGTCGCTGTTGCCCTCGCCACCGACGTCAACCCCGGCGCCGGCTACTCGCCGTCGATGCCGTTTGCGATGACGCTGGCCTGTTTCAGCATGAACCTCACGTTCGAAGAGGCGCTGGTCGCCGCGACCATCAACGCCGCCTCCGCCCTCGATCGTCAGGATCGAATCGGTAGCCTGGAGCCAGGCAAGCAGATGGACGCGGTCATCGTCGAGGGGCCGGCGATCAATCTGATCCGAGTCGGCGCCGCCACGATCCGGGCGGTCATCAAACGCGGGCGGATCGTCTCAGGGAATGGAGGTCACGGAGGGAATCGGATCACACCGAGAAACTGAGCCACGGAGGAACGATCCGCAGTGACGCAGCCGGCCGGCGAAGCGGGCCTCGCCGCCGCTCCCTTCGTTCCTCTGCGCCTCGGTGTGATCCCGTTTCCTCTGCTCTGTTTCCTTCTCGAAACAGGAACAGGTATGCCCCTCACCGACAAATCGGTTCGCGATCTTCTCACCGCGTTCAGCTCTTCGGATCCAACGCCGGGCGGCGGATCGGCGGCAGCACTCGCCTCGGCGATCGGCGCGTCGCTGTTGATGATGGTCGCGGGGCTGCCGAAGACCCGAAGTGGATCGAACCAGGATCGCACCGCGCTGACCGCATCGGCCACGACGCTCGCCGATATCCGCGAGCAGCTTGCCGAAGCGATCGATGCCGACAGCGTCGCCTACGATCGCGTGATCGCTGCGTACAAGATGCCGAAGGCCTCGGCCGACGAGCAGGCTGCGCGCAAAGCCGCCATCGAGCGTGCGCTGCACGAGGCCACCGAGGTCCCGCTCGGCGTGGTCCGCCTGTCGGCGGCGGCGATCGACCAGGCCGGGGCGGTCGCCGCACACGGTCACCGCGCCGCAGCCAGCGACGTCGGCGTCGCGATCGCGCTCCTTCGCGCCGGGTTGCGCGGAGCGCGCCTCAACATCGAGATCAACGTGGCGGGCCTGTCCGACGCCGACTTCACAGCCGCGGTCGCGACCGAAACGACTCGCTGTTCCGACGGAGCATCGCGCGCCGCCACCGAAGCCGAGGCACTACTTTAACGAGGCGAGGCTGAGCACATCGAGATGCATCGAGAACGGCCAGGGATAGCGAAAGCCGGGCGCCAGCTCGATCGGGCGGACGTAGGAGACATCGACCAGGGTGTGCCTGTCGGTATGGGTGACCGACACGTCGGCGGCGGTCACCGGCACTTCGAACTGGGCGGCGAGGTCGAGAATCTTGTCCTTGAGGGCGTCGTCGCCCAAAGGCCCGCGGTTCTGCGCGGCATACTGAATCCCGTCCTGGAGCTTGTAGTTCGGCGAGTAGGCATTGAACAGGTGCCAGGCCGCATTGGCCAGCAAGGCGACGACCGCCAGCTTCAGGATGGTGCGAATCATCAGCGCGTCTGGTGGAACATCCGATCCCATCGCGTGCGCGTGAAGAAGTGCGCGAACACCGACACCAGCCCCTTCGCCGTGGCGCCGGCGCTCTCGTCCTGATAGTCCTCGCGGTCGGCCTGATACGACCAGTAGATCACCAGCGACTTGCCTTTGACCAGCTCGCGCGGCAGAAAGCCCCAATAGCGGCTGTCCTGTGAGTTGTCGCGGTTGTCACCCATCACGAAATAGTGATCCGGTGGAACGGTCACCGGGCCGTACCGTTCTCGCACGTCGAACGAGGTCACCTCGTGGAACTCAGAGGGTGCACTCGGCGGCGCCAGGAAGTGGACGTAGGGCTCGTCGAGCGCCGTGCCATTGATGTAGACCTTCTTCTCGCGTACTTCGACGGTCTCGCCCGGCAACCCGATCACGCGCTTGATGAAGTCGCGGTCGGGCTCCTCGGGATACTTGAAGACAATGATGTCGCGGCGCTTGATCGCCCCGACCGGCAGCAGCGCCCGCTCGAGCGGAGTCTCGGTCGCGCCGAAGACGAACTTGTTGACAAGCAGATGATCGCCGATCAACAGGTTCTCCTCCATCGACCCGGTCGGGATCTTGAAGGCCTGCACCACGAACGTACGGATGAACAAGGCGAGGATCACCGCGATGACGATCGACTCGAAGTACTCGCGCAGCGTCGATTTCTTGAAGTCAGCCATCAGCCCTCAGCCCTAATCTTCACTCCCCATCCGTCCCCATCTTCAGTACGGCGAGAAACGCTTCCTGCGGAATCTGGACCCGGCCGACCTGCTTCATGCGCTTCTTGCCTTCCTTCTGCTTCTCGAGCAGCTTGCGCTTGCGCGAGATGTCGCCGCCGTAGCACTTGGCGAGCACGTTCTTGCGCAGCGCCTTCACCGATTCGCGCGCAATGATGCGGCCGCCAATGGCCGCCTGGATGGCAATCTCGAACATCTGCCGCGGAATGAGCTCGCGCATCTTCGACGCCAGCAGGCGGCCTCGGTCGTAGGCCATGTCCTTGTGGACGATGATCGACAGCGCGTCGACCGGATCGCCGTTGACCAGGATGTCGAGCTTCACCAGCGGCGACGGCCAGTAGCCGGTCACATGATAGTCGAGCGAGGCGTAGCCGCGCGAGATGGTCTTGAGCTTGTCGTAGAAATCGAGGACCACTTCGTTGAACGGCAGCTCGTAGGTGATCAGCACGCGGTCCGACGCGAGATACTCGAGCGCCTTCTGAATGCCGCGCTTGTCCTGGCACAGCTGGAGGATGGCGCCGACGTGCTCGGCCGGCGTCAGGATCATCGCGGTGATGACTGGTTCCTCGATGGTGTCAATCAACCCGGCGTCGGGCAGCTTGGCCGGGCTGTCGATCTCGCGCACCGCGCCGTCGGTCGTGGTCACGCGGTACAACACCCCCGGCGCCGTCGTCACCAGGTCCATGTCGAACTCGCGCTCCAGGCGCTCCTGGACGATCTCCATGTGCAGCAGGCCGAGGAAGCCGCAGCGGAAACCGAAGCCGAGCGCCACCGAGGTCTCCGGCTCGTAGAAGAACGACGCGTCGTTGAGGCGCAGCTTCTCGAGCGCGTCCCGCAGCTCGGGATACTGGTGGCCTTCGACCGGGTAGAACCCGGCGAACACCATCGGCTTGAGCGGCTTGAACCCCGGAAACGGCTCGAGCGCCGGACGACCCGATTCGGTGATCGTGTCACCGATTTTCGCGTCGCTGATCTTCTTGATGTTGGCGACCAGAAATCCCACCTCACCGACGCCGAGTTCGTCGACCGGCGTCGCCTTCGGCGTGAAGATGCCGACCTGGAGCGACTCGTAGTCCTGTCCTTCCGCCATCAGTCGGATCTTCAGGCCGGGCCGCAGCACGCCGTCAATCACCCGCACCACGATCACGACGCCGCGGTAGGGGTCGTACCAGGAATCGAAAATCAGCGCTTTCAGCGGCGCTTCAGCGACGCCGGCCGGCGGCGGGAGGCGGGCGATGATGGCTTCGAGAATCTCGGGGACACCCGTGCCCGCCTTGGCGCTCGCGAGAAGGGCGTGGTCGCCGTCGAGGCCGATGATGTCGGAAATCTGGCGCCGCGCCTCGTCTGGCTGGGCGCTCGGAAGGTCGATCTTGTTGATCACCGGGATGATCTCGAGGTTGTTTTCGACGGCGAGATAGGCGTTGGCCAGGGTTTGCGCCTCGACGCCTTGAGACGCGTCGACGATGAGCAGCGCCCCCTCGCAGGCGGCCAGCGATCGCGTCACTTCGTACGAGAAATCGACGTGTCCGGGCGTATCGATGAGATTGAGCGCATATTTCTGGCCGTCTTTCGCCGTGTAGTGCAGGCAAACGGGGTGCGCCTTGATGGTAATGCCGCGCTCTCGCTCGAGGTCCATGGCGTCGAGAACCTGCGCTTCCATTTCGCGGGCTTGCAGGGCGCCTGTAATCTCGAGAAATCGGTCGGCCAGCGTCGACTTGCCGTGATCGATGTGCGCGATGACCGAAAAATTCCGGATATGTAGGGAATCCACGTCAGGCAGAAAGCGCAAACATTCGCGCAGACTTATCGGTTATTAGGTAGCATTTCCAAAAACATCGTGACATAATACGACTCTATGGCCAGTAATGACTTGGATGCGGAACTGTCGGCGATGCAGGATATCGCCACAACGCTGCATCGGCTCGATCCGCCCACGCGCGCGCGGGTGCTGCGCTGGATTGTGGAACGGTTTCAAGCGGACGCTGCCTTCATCGTGAACAGCGCATCTGCGATCTCGACCGTCGACGGCCTGGAGTTGCGCGATGTCCACGCGCTGGCCAGCACCACCGACGAGACGCTCTCGGTCGAGTCGCTGACCGACTTCTTCGACGCCGACCAACCCGCCGCCCCGAAGAAACCTGCGGACACCGCACCGCAGTCGATCACCGGCATGCTGAAGGATCTCGTGGCCGAAGTTCAAGATCTGGCCCGCGAGTGGGATAAGACAGAAGACAGTCCGGGCGACGAGCACAGTCCCGACCCCTTGGCGCAGATCGCGTCCTAGCGTCAGATCCCCGCCTCCGGCGTCGCCGCCTCAGCGTACATCCAACGCGACGAACCGCTGCGGATATTCCGGCCCGATGTACTCGGCGCGCGGGCGAATCAGACGGTTGTTGGCGTACTGCTCCAGGACGTGAGCGGTCCAGCCGGATACCCGGCTGACCGCAAAGATCGGCGTGAACAGATCGACGTCGATGCCGAGCGCGTGATACGTGGTCGCGGAGTAGAAATCGACGTTGGGGTTCAGCCCTTTCTCCGCCTTCACCAGCGCCTCGATGCGCTCCGACATTTCGAACCACATCGGCTCGCCAGCGCGCTGACCAAGATCGCGGGACATCTGGCGCAGATGCGTGGCACGAGGGTCCTCGGTGTGGTACACGCGGTGACCGAAGCCGGGAATCTTCTCCTTGCGCGCCAGCTTCGCGCGCACGACTTCTTCGGCCTTCTCGATCGGAGCGTCCTTCCCGATGTCGAGCAGCAGGCGCATGACGTCAGCGTTGGCGCCGCCGTGAAGGGGTCCCTTCAGCGCGCCGATCGCGCCAACGATGGTCGAATGGATGTCGGTGAGGGTGGCAGCGGCGACGCGTGCCGCGAACGTCGAGGCGTTCAACTCGTGATCGGCGTGGAGCGTCAGCGCGACGTCGAACGCGTGCGTCGCCAGTCCGCTCGGGCGCTCGCCGGTCAGCATGTAGAGGAAATTCGCGGCGTGCCCCAGGACCGGATCCGGATCGATCGGCCCCTGACCTTTGGCAAGCCGCCCCAGCGTCGCCACCAGCGAGCCGATCTGTGCGGTCAACCGCACCGCCTTCCGAAAGTTGGCCTGCGGGGAATTGTCGTTCGCGTCCGGATCGTAGTGTCCGAGGGCTGAGGTCAGCGTCCGAAGCAGGTCCATGCTGTTGCCGGGTGGCAGCGTGCGCATGAGGCGCTGGACCCCTTCCGGCAGCTGTCGCGCCGCGACCAGTTGGGACTGCAGGTCACCGAGCTCCGCGCGGGTCGGCAAACGACGATGCCACAACAGGTAACAGACTTCCTCGAACGTGGCATGGCTCGCCAGATCGTGGATGTCGTATCCGCAGTACGCCAGCACGCCGCGATTGCCGTCCAGATAGCAGATCGCGGAGGAGGTGGCGACGGTGTCTTCAAGACCCGCTTTGGGCTTCTCGACCGTGCTCATGACGCTCAATCATATCTGAGGTTCTGGAAGATCTTAGGATTTGAGGATGTTGAGGATCTGAGGATTTGTTCGAGGATCTCGCGAACCGACGATCCGCCAAAGATCTCCAGACAAATCCTCAGATCCTCAAATCCCAAGATCCTCAAATCTTCTCTAGTGGATGCTGCTCGACGTGGGAACGGTCGGATCGAGCGGCGGCACCAGGACGTCGATCGGCACGCCCTGCGGCCCTGATTGGGCGTAGCGGAGAAACATCTGCCCCCACGCTGTCGTCTCGCACCAGCGCTCGAACACCTTGCGGTCGACAAGAGGCCAGCGATAGAAGTCGTGATACACGTCGCTGGCCAGGATGAAGCCGTTCACCAGGGGGGTGTGGAAGAACAACTTCTGGAATCGTTTGAGCGGTCCGAACCAGATCAAATCGCCGCCGCCGACTCGGACCAGGTTCTTGCCGACATGGAACTTCCAGTTCTCCTGCGCCGCGTCGACGTCACCGACGATCTCGATGTCTCTCGGATCACCGGTGCCCAGGCGATCGTCGTGGGCGAGACGGATGTATTGAAGCGACAGCGGATCGAAGCCCATCATCCTGGCCGAGACGGCATCGATCGCCACCTGATCGGCCGACGCCAGCATGACGTTCTTGACCACCGGGTACATCGTGCGCGGACCGGGTCCGTTTCCGGCAGTCGTGCCATCCATGATGGCGAACAGTCCGGCGTGGATCTCGCGCTGGATGGCGAGCAGGTCGACCAGCGTTTCGTGAATCCACGAATGGGTATAGTGGCGCCGGGTGTTGAGCAGGCCACCGAACGCGTTCTTCATCGCGCCGGTCGTCGTCGTGTAGATGTGGCACTTGGTCGTCGGCAGGTGCACGATGTTCTTGCCGAAGAAATAGTCGGGGATCTGAATGCCGTCGGGGAAGATGCGGTCGAGGACGCGCATGCTCGCCTTCGGCTGGTAGCGCACCCACGTCATGTCGCCGTCCTTGAAGTTGTAGAGGACGGGGATGTCGTAGTGCTTGAAAATCGGCACGTAGTGATTCAGATCTTCGCCCTTGAAGGCGTTGGTGACCACTGTCTTGTTCTGCACGCAGACCTGGTCTCGGAAACCGCGCCGCGCCAGTGCCCGGATGGTGCCTTCCAGCTGCCACGGCGTGGTGTTGGCCGCCGGAAACGGAAAGTGCCACGAAATGTTGTCCTTGAGAATCGTGGTCTGGCCCGGCGCGAGGGCGTCGGAGACGCCGGCCAGGCCGATGAGCCGATCGATGTCAGGGAGGATGGTGTCTGGGGAAACCCGGATGACCGCGACTTTCGACTTCGCCGGCACTTCTAACTTCTAACCTCTAACTTCTGGCTTTCGAGACCGACCGCACCGGCGTACTGCTGCATGATCGAGAGCAGACCGGTGTAGAGGAAGCCGACCTGGAAGAGCACGAGGAAAGGAATGGTCGCGTAAATGCCGTTGGCGAGGGCATAGAACACGGTCCACGTGAAGTAGAGGCCAAGCGCCAGTTCCACCAGCGGCTGGACGGCGACCGACTGGCGGTAGCGCTTGCCGACCCATTCGTCGCTGTCGCCCTCGATGTGGTACTTCGGCGTGCGCGTGAATTCGCTCTTCTTGTTGAACAGCGCCTCGAAGACCGCGCGGGCGTTGTTGACCGACAGTCCGATGCCGACCGACATCAGGAAGGGCACGTACTTGAGGCGCGAGACCCAGTCCTTGTGCAACTCCCGCTGACAGACCATGTAGAAGTTGCAGAACGAGAAGGTCGCGGCGAAGAACAGCGGTACGTCGATGAGGATCATCTCGTACCAGCCCATGTTGTAGCGGATCACCATCGACGGGAACATCAAGATGGACAGAATGCACATCAGGATGTAGTTGAAGTTCGCCGTCAGGTGGAAGAACGCTTCGGCCTTCACGCCGATCGGCAGGTTGGACTTCAGGATTCTGGGTAACAGTTTGCGGCAGGTCTGGATCGAACCCTTGGCCCAGCGGTGCTGCTGCGACTTGAACGCGTTCATCTCCACCGGCACCTCGGCCGGGGCGATGAGATCGGGCACGAAGACGAACTGCCAGCCCGCCAGCTGGGCGCGGTAGCTGAGATCCAGATCCTCGGTCAGCGTGTCGTGCTGCCAGCCGCCAGCTTCGTCGATCGCCGTCCGCCGCCACACGCCGGCGGTGCCGTTGAAGTTGAAGAAACGGCCGCCGCGGTTGCGGCCGCCGTGTTCGAGGATGAAGTGACCGTCGAGCAGAATCGCCTGGATCTTGGTCAGCAGCGAGTAGTCCTGATTGATGTGGCCCCAGCGTGCCTGCACCATGCCGACCTTCGGGTCGCCGAAATGTGGCAGCAGCCGGGTGAGGAAGTCCGGCGTCGGAATGAAGTCGGCGTCGAAGATGCCGACGAATTCCCCGCGCGCTGTTCGGAGCCCGGCTTCGAGCGCGCCGGCCTTGTAGCCGGTGCGATCCTCGCGGTGGATGTACTTCACGTCGATCCCCTGCACGGCATGGCGGCGTGCCGCCAGTTCGGCGATGCTGCGCGTCTCGTCGGTCGAGTCGTCCAGCACCTGAATCTCGAGGAGCTCGCGTGGATACTCGATGGCGCAGACGGCATCGATCAGCCGTTCGGCGACGTACATCTCGTTGTAAAGCGGAAGCTGGATGGTGACGACCGGCAGTGGATCGAGCGGTCGACCGATCCGTGGTTCTTTGTCGCGGTTGCTCATGTACAGGTACACGAGATAGTACCGGTGCCATCCATAGATGGCGAGAATGATCACCACGAAGAAATATGCGGCGAGGGTGAGGGTTTCGGCTGGCGTCATGGTTTAAGGTGGAACCCCCACCGGCACAAGCAGTTATTGTACTGTTGGGTATCTGATGACGTCAAACAAACACCTCCAGGATCTCATCGATCAGGTGGCGTCTGGCGCACTGGCTCCTGCCGTCGCCAAGGAGCGGCTGCTCGAAGCGATGCGCGCGCAGCCGTACGCAGACCTGGGATTCGCTCGTGTCGATCATCATCGGGCGGTCCGGCAAGGATTTCCTGAAGTCATTCTCGGGCTCGGCAAGACGCCAGCCCAGGTGGCTGCGATCGCGGCGGAAATCGTCGCTCGTGGATCGACGCTCCTGATCACCCGGGCCGGCGAGGCCGCCTATCAGGCGGTGGCCGAAAGAATTCCGAGCGCGATTTACCATCCCGATGCGGGCCTCATTACGCTGCGCCAGCAAGACGTGAGCCCAGGGCACGGCACCATCGTCGTGGCCGCCGCCGGCACGTCCGACCTCTCAGTTGCGGAAGAGGCGGCGTTGACAGCGGAACTGATGGGGAACAGGGTGACCCGTCTGTATGATGTTGGTGTAGCCGGCCTTCATCGGCTGCTCGGGGAACGCGAGCGGCTGTCAGCGGCGCGCGTGATCATCGTTGTCGCCGGCATGGAAGGCGCGCTGCCGAGTGTTGTGGCCGGGCTGGTGAGCGTCCCCGTCATCGCCGTGCCGACGAGCATTGGCTACGGCGCGAGCTTTGGCGGCATCGCCGCGCTGCTCGGCATGCTCAATAGCTGCGCGTCCGGCGTCTCGGTGGTGAACATCGACAACGGCTTCGGCGCTGCGTCGATAGCTTCGCTCATCAACCACCTCTAGGTCGTGGCTGATAGCTGATGGTCGGTGGCCGCTTGTCGGCTGCGATCATCAGCAATTCGGCCCTGAACCATCGCCCTGAGTCATCAGCCTGAAGCCATTCGCCATGGTTCTGTCCCGGCCAGTACGGTAGCATGTGAGGTTCCCCCAATATGCAACCCAGCGCCCTGCGGGCCCTCGAATTCGATCGCATCGTCGAGGCGGTCGCCGACCTGGCGCTCACGCCGATGGGCGCCGAGCGTCTGTCGCGCCTGACGCCGTCGACCGATCCGCAGCAGGTCGCCCGGTGGCAGGCAGCGACGACCGAAACGGTGCGGTTCGTCACCGCCCACGGTCTGTTTCCGCTGCGCGCGTCGAGCGAACTGCCGCAGATCCTGGCGGCGCTCGCGGTGGACGGGCGTGCGCTCGAATCACTGCGGCTGCTGGCGCTGGCGGCCTTTCTCGATTCCATCGATGAAGCGCGCGCCGGCATCCGGCGGGCGCCGGGATCCTTTCCGCTGCTCGATGCCGCCACCACCGGAGCGGCGTCGTTCAAGGGCGAGTCGGCGCAGGTGCGCGAGAAAATCGACCCCTCGGGAGAGGTCGTCGATCATGCCAGCCCGGAGCTCCGCCTGATTCGCGAGCGGGTCCGCAAACAGAAAACCCGGCTGCGCAGCACGCTCGAGTCGTACTTGCGCGGCAAGGAGACGGCGAAATATCTCCAGGACCAGGTCGTGTCGGAACGGAACGGCCGCTACGTCCTGCTGGTGAAGGCCGAGCACCGCAGCGGCATCCCCGGTATCGTGCACGGCACCTCGACCAGCGGCGCCAGTCTTTTTCTCGAGCCCTTGAGCACCGTCGAGATCAACAACGACATCGTCGCGCTCGAAGAGCAGGAGGCGGAGGAAGTCCGGCGCATCCTGCTGGCGCTCACCGATGCGTTCCGCAGTCGCGGCGGGGAGCTGGAGCGGACGATCGAGGCGGCGACCGAGCTCGACGTCCTGCAGGGCCGCGCCCGCTTCTCCGAGTCGATCGATGGCACCGAGCCGACGCTCTCCCCCGACGGCGCCTTCGAGCTGCAGGCGGCGCGTCACCCGCTGCTCAAGAGCCCGGTGCCGGTCACGATCAAGGTGATTCCCCCGGCGACGATTCTCCTCGTCACCGGTCCCAACACCGGCGGCAAGACTGTCGCGCTCAAGACCGCCGGCCTGCTCGCGATGATGACGCAGGCGGGCCTGCGGATCCCGGCCGAGCATGGATCACGGTTGCCGGTGTTCCGGTCGCTGTTCGCCGATATCGGCGACGAGCAGTCGATCGAAGCGAGCCTGAGCACCTTCTCGGCACACATCACCAACATTGCCGCAATGGATCGCGGGCTGGCAAACCCTGCGCTGGTACTGCTCGACGAGGTCGGCTCCGGCACGGATCCGATCGAAGGCGGTGCGCTCGGCGTCGCGATCGTGGACCATTTCCGGCGCCGCGGCGCGACGGTGATTGCCACCAGCCACTACGAGCAGCTCAAGTCATACGCATCGACCACCGACGGCGTCGCCAGCGCGGCCTTCGGCTTCGAGCTCGCGACGTTCGCGCCGACCTACCAGCTGATTTACGGCAGCCCGGGCCGCAGCCTGGCGCTCGAGATCGCCGGTCGGCTCGGTCTCAATCCGGCCGTCGTCGCGGCGGCGCGCGACAACCTCAGCGCGCGCGAAGCGCAGCTCGCCGAGCACCTCGCGAGGGTCGACCACGACATGCGCGCGCTGGAACACGCGCGGCGCCTGGCGGCTCGCGAGCGCGAGACGCTGAAGGACGCCGAGGCGCGCATGCAGCACCGCGAGGATGCGCTGCACCAGCGCGAGGAGACCTTCAAGCGGCGGCTGAACGAAGAGCTGAACGCGCAGGTCCGCCAGGCGCGCAAGGAAATCGACGACGTCATCGCGGCGCTGAAGACCAAGGCCGACGCGATGGCCAGGGCGCCGCGGCTGGTCTCGACCGGCGATTCGGGCACAGCGCGCGGCGAAGCTCGCGCCGCCGTCGACGCTATCGCTGCGCGCGCGAACGCAGGCGAACCGGTCCATCAAGCATCATCCATGTGCCCTCAGCCCTCAGCGCTCAACCCTCTCGCTGTTGGTTCCCGCGTCATCGTCGGCGGGCTCGGTCTGGAAGCGACAGTCACCGCGGTGCATGACGGCACCGCCGACCTCGACGTTCGCGGCAAGCGCATGCGCGCAAGCATCCGCGATCTCCGCGTCGTCGGCGGCCCGCCGGTCGCGGCGCGGGTGAGCGTGAACGTGGAGCTGGAGCCGCGTGAGACGACTTCGGCCGATCTGAACGTGATCGGTTGCACGGTCGACGAGGCCCTGACCCGCGCCGGCCGGTTTCTGGACGAATCACTGCTCACTGATCAGCGCGTCATCCGGTTTATTCACGGCTACGGCACCGGTCAACTGAAACGCGCGATTGCCGGATTTCTGCAGCAGCACCCGCTGGTCGCGAGGTTTGCGACGGCGCCTCCCGATCAGGGCGGAGGCGGGGTTACGGTGGTGGAGCTCAAGGACTAGTGGGACTGTTTCCGCAGCAGTTCATCGACGACCTCCGCCTGCAGGCCAACATCCTGCAAGTGATCCAGGAGTACGTGCCACTCAGGCGCGCCGGTGCGTCCTACAAGGGCAACTGCCCGTTTCACAACGAGAAGACGCCGTCGTTCAACGTGCACCCCGAAAAGGGGTTCTTCCACTGTTTCGGGTGCAACGTCGGCGGCGACGTGTTCAAGTTCCTCGAGCTGCACGAAAGGATCGGTTTTCAGGACGCGGTCAGGATGCTGGCGCAGAAATTCGGCGTCGCGCTGCCGGAGCTGGATGAGGGCGACGGTGGCGACCAGGCGCGGCGCGACTCGGCGTTGCGCGAGAGCCTGCTCAAGGCGCACGAGATTGCCGCCGCGTACTTCACGGAGCAGTTGGCGGCCCCGGCCGGCGGGCGGGCGCGGGCGCAGTTAGCCGAACGAGGCGTCACAAAACAGACCATCGACCAGCTTGGCCTCGGTTTCTCCCCCGGTTCGCGCGACGGGCTGAAGCAGCGGTTGCTGAAACAGGGCTTCGCGCAAGGCGTATTACTTCAAAGCGGCCTGCTGGTGCAGCGCGAGGGCGCCGAGGTAGTGGATCGGTTCCGGAATCGTCTGATGGTTCCCATCTGTCGCGACTCGGGGTCGGTCATCGCGTTCGGCGGCCGGCAGATGGATGCGGATCAGGGCGGTCCGAAGTACCTGAACTCGCCGGAAACGCCGATCTATTCGAAAGGCCGCATACTTTACGGCCTGAATCTGACCAAGGGACAGATCCGGAAAGTTGGTTTTGCGGTCCTGGTAGAGGGATATTTCGATTTCGCGCAGGTCTTCCAGTCGCAGGCGGCTCCGGCGGTCGCTTCCTGCGGCACGGCTCTCACGCCGCAGCAGGCGCAGCTGCTGCGGCGGTTTACCTCGAAAGTGGTTCTGAGCTTCGACCCCGACGCGGCCGGCCTGGGCGCCGCGGTCCGATCATGTGAACTCCTGGTCGCTGAAGGGTTTGATGTCAACGTCCTGGTGCTCGACAAGGGGGAGGATCCCGACACGTTCATCCGGCATCAGGGCGGGGATCGCTACCGCGAGCGACTCAAGTCGTCGCGGCCCTATCTCGAATACCTGCTCGACCAGGGGGCCGAGGGGCTCGACCTGAATCACGATGAACATCGCCGGCAGTTCCTCGGCAAGATGCTAACGGTCGCGGCGCGAATTCCGGACGCTGCCGCACGAGATCAGTTCGCGGACCGGATCGCCCACAAGGCGAGGATTACGGAAGACGTGGTGCGGGCGGAAATCCGGAAGGCGGCCGTGAACCGCCAGACGGTGGTGACGTCACGCGAGTTGCCGTCGTTTGGGCAGCTCAAACATGCGGAAAAGGCACTGATCTGGGGGCTGATCCACAATACCAGCGCGGCGCTGGAGGCGCTCGCCGGGCTGGACGACGACGATCTCGAAGAGTTGGCCGGTCGCCACATCCTGGAAATGGCGCGGAGCCTGCACCAAGAGCCGCTGGACCTCTTACCATCGACGCTACTGCAGCGTCTAAGTACAGTGAACGCCCAGCTGGTTACCAGCATCGCAGCCACCGACGTCACCCAGGCCCCTCCCTCTGCTTGCGTGCGCGCGCTCAAGCGGCTGAGATGGGAACGTGAGCGGGCGGCCATTCAACGGGAAATCGACCGGCTGCAGGAGCTGGGCGCCACTCAACACGGACGAGAGATTGATACCTTATGGCAGCGGAAAAAAGACCTACTCCATCGCATCGAGGAACTGACGTAGCACCCGGCGCACCACACCTCTCGATCGAGGAAAAGTACGACGAGGTCCGGCAGCTCATCAACATCGGCAAGGAGAAGGGTTACCTCCTCTACGACGAAGTCAATGAGCTTCTGCCGGCCGACATCACGTCGCCCGACGAGCTGGATGATCTGTTCAATACCTTCGGCAGCGCCGGCATCGAAGTCATCGATTCCGATCAGAAATACCTGCGCGACGACGTCAAGCCGATCGACCGCACCTCGGAAGGCGCGGAGGAGCTCGAGCTCGACCTGACCCCGGGCGCCCTCGACAAGACCAACGACCCGGTGCGCATGTATCTGCGCGAGATGGGCACGGTACCGCTGCTCACGCGTGAGGGCGAAGTCGAGATCGCGCGCCGCATCGAGCGCGGCAAGCTGGCGGTGATCAAGTCGATCTCCCGCACGCCGCTGATCTCGAAGAAGGTCATCCACCTCGGCGATCAGCTCCACACCGGCGACCGCACGATTCGCGAGCTGGTCATCTTCAACGACGAGGAAATCACCGACGAGCGCATCGTCGAGCGCTCCAAGCAGGTGCAGAAGCAAATCGATGCCGTCCGCCGCGCTCGCGCCGTCTACGAAAAGCTCGACGAGAAACTGCAGGAGACGCCCAGGGGCGCGACCACTCGCGACAAGCGCAAATACCGCAAGTGCAAGTGGCTGACCATGCGTGCGCAGGTGGAGCTGTCCAACTACATCCGCAAGATCGAGTTCACCGAGTCGATCAAGCGCCGCCTGATCGAAGACATGAAGGACGCGGTCGAAAGCGTCCGCGCGGTGCAGCGCGAGGTCGACGCCAACGACCGCCTGCTGAATCCGAAGAACAAGAAGTCGAAGCTGAAGGACGAGGAAAAGAAGAACATCCAACGCCAGATCAAGGAGCTCAAGCTCAAGATCAAGGGCATTACCGACACGCTGGAGCAGTCGCCCGACGAGCTGAAGCAGACGCTCGACGTCATCCTCCGCGGCGAATACCAGGCCGAGCAGGCCAAGAAGGAGCTGGTCGAGGCCAACCTGCGCCTGGTGGTCTCCATCGCCAAGAAGTACACCAACCGCGGGTTGCAGTTCCTCGACCTGATTCAGGAGGGCAACATCGGCCTGATGAAGGCGGTCGACAAGTTCGAGTATCGCCGCGGCTACAAGTTCTCGACCTACGCCACGTGGTGGATCCGTCAGGCTATCACCCGCGCGATCGCCGACCAGGCGCGGACCATCCGCATCCCGGTGCACATGATCGAGACGATCAACAAACTGATTCGTACCTCGCGCGCGCTGGTGCAGGAGCTGGGACGGGAGCCGACCTCTGAAGAGATCGCCAAGCGGATGGACATCCCCGTCAGCAAGGTGCGCAAAGTCCTCAAGATCGCGCAGGAGCCGATCTCGCTGGAGACGCCGATTGGCGAGGAGGAAGATTCGCATCTGGGCGACTTCATCGAGGATCGGCAGGTGGTGTCGCCGGCCGAGGCGGTCATCAATCTGAATCTGAAGGAACAGACCGAATCGGTCTTGAAAACGCTGACGCCGCGCGAAGAGAAAGTGATCAAGATGCGGTTCGGCGTTGGCGACGGCAGCGAGCACACGCTGGAGGAAGTGGGCCAGAGCTTCGCCGTCACGCGCGAGCGCATCCGCCAGATCGAAGCCAAGGCGCTGCGCAAGCTGCGGCACCCGTCGCGATCGCGCAAACTTCGGGCGTTTCTCGAAGGACGCACTTCGTGAAGTTAGATGTGAAACTTCTGCCTTCTTCCTTCATACTTCCCCCTGGGCCCATAGCTCAACGGTTAGAGCCGCCGGCTCATAACCGGCCTGTTCCAGGTTCGAATCCTGGTGGGCCCACCTTCAATGAATTGCAAATTGCAGATCGCAAATTGCAGAATGAGGCTCCGCTCCGGCGGGGCCTTTTTTTTGGCCCAAACAACCCATGAACGCCGACCTGGAACGACTCATCGCCCTGCAGAAGCTCGATAGCACCGCCGACGCGGCGCGGAAACGACTGGCGGCCGAACCGGAGCACGAGCAGGCGCTGGACGCGCGCCTCGAGGCGGCCCGTCAGCAGGTCGCCGCCGTGAAAGAGACAGTGGCGGCCAACAAGAACGCCCGCGCCGCACTCGAAAAAGACGTGGCGATACATCAGGGCCGCCTCTCGAAATTCCGCGAGCAGGCGATGGCCGTCAAGACCAATCAGGAATACCACGCCATCCAGCACGAAATCACCTTCGCCCAAACCGAAGTCAAGAAAATCGAGGATGCCATCCTCGACCGGATGATGGAGAGCGACGATCTCGCGGCGGCATTGAAGAGCGCCGAAGGACAGCTCGCGGCGGAAACCAGGGCGGTGGCCGCGGATCGCAAGGCGGTGATGGTCGCCCATGGCGAGATGGAGGCCGCGCTCGAACGTATCGTCACGGAGCGCGCCACGCTCGTCAGCGGCCTCAACCAGCAGGTGCTCGGCACCTTCGAGGCGGTCTCGCGCAAACGCAACGGCGTCGCCGTTGCCGAAGCGCGCCAGGGCATCTGCACCATCTGCCACGTGCGGCTGCGGCCGCAGGTGTTCAACACCGTCCGCCGCAATGAAGAGATCGTCCAGTGCGACAGCTGCAACCGGATCCTGTTCTTCGTGCCGGCTCCGGCGGCCGCTGCGCCGGATGCGTCGCCGCAGCCGGCGTCGTGACCCTCCCCTTCTCCGACGGCGGCGCCCCGCCGCGCATCGTCGCCTACATCGACGGCGGCGCGCGCGGCAATCCCGGACCGGCCGGATTCGGCGTGCGCGTCGAACAATTCGACGGCACGCTGATCGAGGAATTCGCCGAGTCGATTGGCGTGGCGACCAACAATGTGGCCGAATACCGCGCGCTGCTGGCCGCACTCGAGTGGGCCCGTCGCCACCAACAGAAACAGCTGCACGTGCGATCCGATTCGCTCCTGCTGGTGCAGCAGATGCTCGGCAACTACAAGGTGAAGAATGCCGGGTTGCAGCCGCTGCACGCAAAGGCGCGCGTGCTCGCTGGGGAAGTCGGCCGCGTCACGTTCGAGCACGTCGGACGCGCGCTCAACGCGCACGCCGATCGACTGGCCAACACCGCGATGGACGACGCCGCCAGGGGCTGACGCGCTTCTGGGTTCCGAGCCGCTTCTCGATCGCGTCGTTCTGCCAGCTCGTCATGCCGACCAGCGCCGGCGTCATGCCGATGACACATTCGGCAGATCGCCCGCCCACCTGCCAGCCGGCCGGCCTTCTGGAACCTTGAGCGCCTCGAAGTAGTCGTGACGCTGCAGCAGCTGCTGCGCCCGGGCATGCTCCCGCGGTCGGCCTGGGACTTGTCCGTCTGCGGGCGCCGGCATATCGGCTATGACCGCCCACGTCGCTGCCGCCAGCAGCGCGATGACTGCCTGGTCACGTTACCGTGTCGGATGCGACACCCGGATAGCGGCGGCGATCCGGCCGGCGACCTGGCCGTCGCGCCGATAAGAGCACAAGAGCTCCGGATACCTCGCCGTGCACAGTCCGGACGCGTGAATGTTGACCGCCGCCACACCGGCGAGCTCCAGCTGATCGAGCACGGACCGCCAGCCATCGAACAACCAGTGATCGGCCCGCACCGCAGGGCGAAACCAGCGCTCGACCTGTGCCATCGGCCAACCTGAGGCCAGGAAACGCGTTCTGACATCCTCGCCCACTTCGTAGCGTTCCGCGCTGATCGATGGTCCGACTGCGGCGACGAGGTGCGCCGGGGCACTGGCAAACTCGCGCGCCATTGCCGTGACCGTCTCGCGCGGCACGCCTGCGGCCAGGCCGCGCCAACCGGCGTGCGCGGCCGCCACCGCGCCGGTCACGCGATCCGCGATCAGCAGCGGCACGCAGTCGGCCGTTTGAATCGCCAGCGCCGACCCGGAATCGTCCGCGATGACGATGTCGGCGTCGGGCGGCGGGGAGGGCTGCTGCCGATCGCCGGCGCGGTGCACGATCACCGACGCACCGTGAACCTGATGCAGCCGGATTAGCCGGGTCGAATCAACGCCGAGCGCGGCGGCCACCGGCTCCCAGGCCTCGTCACTCACCGCGCCCGCCGATCCGAGAGCCCAACCACGCGTCGTAAAGAGATGGTCGGCGAACGGACGCAGGGCGGCGCACACGAGCGCCGGCCCGCCCGAGGCTTGCACCCACTCGAAGCCGCCGCTAGGCTGTGGCTTCATCGGTTCTGGTTCTGATCATGCCAAACATCATCGGCCTGGGAATCGACCTTACCGAGATCCCGCGTATCGTCGGTACCATCGAACGGTACGGCAACCGGTTTCTGGAGCGCATTTTCACCGACGGCGAGATCGCCTACTGCACGCGGCGGCGCCGCGCCGCCATGCATTTCGCCGGCCGCTTCGCAGCGAAGGAAGCGGCGATGAAGGCGCTCGGCACGGGCCACTCGCAGGGCGTGCTCTGGCGCGATGTCGAAGTGGTCCGGCGTGGCGGGCCGCCGCAACTGCGGTTGCACGGCGGCGCCGCCCGGCGATTCGCTGCGATCGGCGGCCGTTCGTCGCTGTTGACCATCACGCATACCGATGCCTTGGCGATGGCGCAGGTCATCATTCTCGGGGACTGAGGCAACCCGCGTAGTCGTGTGGTGCGGGTGCCGACTGGGCTGCGGCCGTTCGCCGCGACGCGGGGCGCTATCGCGTGTGTTGCCAGCGTCTTGCGGCGTCGCGGCGGGATCCGCCGACCGGCACCGCCCTTGATCATCCTCGCCGCATGACCATCAAGATTACGCCAAACGACAAGGGGAATCCGCCGGGAAAACTCGCCGAAGCGGAGCTGCATTTCAGCGACGGTCCGCTGGAAGGCTTGAAGCTGATTGGCTTCTCCGTCTGGGAGCGTCGTGGCGGCAATGGCCGCAACGTCACCTTCCCGGCCCGATCCTACGTGGTCAACGGCGACCGCCGCAGCTTCGCGCTGCTGCGGCCGATCGTGGACAGCACGGCGCAAGCCAAACTGCGGGATCTGATTCTCGAGGCGTTTCAGGAGTACGAGGAGCGCTCGGCGATGGCCAGTTGAATCGGGTAATCGGGCGATCGGGTAATCGATTGGATATCGGGGATCGGTCGCGCATTCGATTGGGGAACGCGCAATCGACTGGCAACCCCAGTCAATCGCCCGATTACCAGACCATCCCAGGAGCCGACGCGCTATTGGATCACCGGCAGCAGTCGGGCGTTCTCCTGAGCGCGTTTCGGTGGCAGCGTCCATTCCTCACGCAGGCTCTTGGCGTACTCGGCCTCGAAAAATGGCCGCTTCATGCCGCCGTCGATGATGTCCCACGGCAGCGCCGCATCGCGGGAACGGTCGCGGAAGATGTAGAAGTCGCCGTCGATGCCGGCGTCAGCGACGGCCGCGCGCCAGTTCTGGCCATTCTGCTCGGCGCGTGCGATCACCGGCGCGACGCGGCGGTCTCCGAGTGAGAGCAGGGCCTGGAAGTAGGAGTGGCGCTCCGACTTGATGTTGAAGTAGACATTGTCGATGTCGGCCGTGAGCGTGCGCAGGCGCTTGATCTTGCGGTCGACCACCGCCGGATCCTCCATCGGGATCCATTGATAGGCAGTGCCCGGCTTGGGAATCAGGGGGTTCACGCTGCCGATGATCCGGCCGATCTGTCCCTTGGCGCGCGCGTACTTCAGCATCCGCTCGCGGATCTGCAACGTCAACTCGCGGATGGCCACCAGGTCGTCGTCGGTTTCCGTCGGCAGGCCGATCATGTAATAGAGCTTCAGGTTCTCGATACCAGTGGCGAAGATCAGATCGGCACGATCAAGAATTTCGTCGTTGGTGACGGTCTTGTTGATGACGCGGCGCAGGCGATCCGATCCGGTTTCCGGCGCGATGGTGATGGTTCGCTCGCCGCTCGCCTTGAGCACCTGGACGATGGACGGCGTGAGATCGTCGAGCCGCAACGAAGCGGGGCTAATGGCGTAACCCATCTCGAGCAGGTTCGCCAGGATGCGCTCGATCTCGGGGTGATCGCAAAGCGCGATCGAGACGAGGCCGACCCGGCTCGAATGCGCGCGAGCTTCGCGAGCGAGTTGCAGAATGCGGTCGGCTGGAAACGCGCGAACGGGGAGGTAGTTGTAGCCGGCCCAGCAGAAGCGGCACAGGTTGGCACAACCGCGGACGACTTCGACCAGGAAGCGCGACCCGAATTCGGTGTCGGGCGTGAAAATGCCAGTTGCGGGAGGGTCCACGGCGTCGGTCACCTTGAGCGCCGCCTTCCGGACCGGAACCGGCGCTTCCACGCCTTCTCGCACCAGGTATCCCGCCAGCGTCCCATCGTCCGCGTACTGAGGGTCGTAGAGAGACGGGATGTAGAAGCCGCGTTCGACGGCAAGCAGGTGCAGCAGGCTCTCTCGATCCGCCGCGGCGGCAACCGAGCGGCGCAAGCCTGGCACCAGCACTTCGCCTTCGCCCGCGGCGATCACGTCGGCAAAAGGCGCGAGCGGCTCGGGATTGACGAACGTGACCGCTCCGCCGACGACGATCAACGGATGGCGCGGCGAACGCTCGGCGGCGTAGGCCGGAATACCGGCCAGGCGCAGGAGGGTGAGCACGTTCACGTAGTCCCACTCGAAGGAGACGGAAAAGGCGACGACGTCGAAATCGCTGACCGGTGTTTGCGATTCCAGCGTGACCAGCGGCGTCTTGGCCGCCGACAGCTCGGCAAGCTCCTGCTTCGGCGGCAGAAAGAACCGCTCGCAGACGATGTCCTCTTCGGCGTTGAACAGGCGGTAGATGGTCTGGAAGCCAAGATTCGACATCCCGACCCAGTAGGTGTTCGGAAAGGCGAGCGCCACACGCAGACGGTTGCCGTGTGGCTTCCTGACGTAGCCGACTTCCTTCGAAAGGGTGACCTGTGCGCGCTCGCGTTGTTCCCAGGATTTCATGCGGTGATCCGGCCTGTTCCGCGCCGGGTCGACACGTCCGCGCGCTCACGCTCAGACGTCGGCGTTCTCATGTGCCGTGGATTTACTTACTGTATCACCGTCAAGGACGGCCCTGAGGCCGTCCCGCTGTAGCTGTCGTGAACGCCGGCCACGATTGCCCAATTCTCCGGTCCTGCCGGAGATCTCATCATCCTTCCTGGCGTCGGAGGAACGCCGGAACGTCAAACGTCGAGCTTAGGTCGAAGTCGCCATCGCGTGAGGCGGCCTCCGAGGCGATCTTGAGGCGCATCGTGTCGGGGTCGGAGACCACGGCCGCGGCTGAACCGGCGATTGACGCAGCCGGCGCCATCGGCGCCGCGGCCGAACCACTCCCGTTCGCCGCCACCGGCAGTTCGAGCAACGGACGGCGCGCGATTGACATCCGCGCGGCGGTCGTGGCGACAGCGACCGGCGGCGCCGCTGGGGCGATGTCGCCACGAATCCTCGCATAGTCGGCGTATGGGGTCATGTCGACGGGCGTCTGGCTTGCCGCCGGCGTCACCGAGCGCGCGCTGATGTGGGCGCCGAAGCCGGTCGCGATGACCGTAATCTTGACCGTGCCGCTCAGGGTCGGATCAATCACCGCACCGAAGATGATATTGGCCTCTTCGTCCGCGGCCTCCTGGACGATGCACGACGCCTCGCTCACCTCGACCAGCGAGAGGTCCGGCCCGCCGGTGACGTTGATGATGACGCCGCGCGCCCCGTTGACCGACGCGCCTTCGAGCAGCGGACTCGAAATCGCGCGCCGCGCGGCTTCCATCGCGCGGTCGGGGCCTTCGGCGATGCCGGTGCCCATCATGGCCAGGCCCATGCCGGCCATGATCGTCTTGACGTCGGCGAAATCGAGATTGATGAGCCCCGGCACCAGGATCAGGTCCGAGATCCCCTGGATCGCCTGGCGCAGCACGTCGTCGGCGGTCGTGAAGGCATCCGTCATCGAGGTCGTGCGATCGATGATCGACAGCAGCCGCTCGTTCGGAATCGTGATGATGGTGTCGACGCAGTCGCGCAGCGCCTCGAGGCCGCGCTCGGCCTGGATGTGGCGTTTCTTGCCCTCGAACTTGAACGGCTTGGTGACCACGGCCACGGTCAGCGCGCCGAGCTCACTGGCCAGGCTCGCAATCACCGGTGCCGCGCCGGTGCCGGTGCCGCCGCCGAGCCCGGTGGTCACGAAGATCATGTCGGCGCCGTCGAGCGCCTGGATGATCTTGTCGGTATCCTCGAGCGCGGCCTGGCGGCCGACATTGGGATCGGCGCCGGCGCCGAGCCCTTTGGTCAGCTTGCTGCCAATCTGGATCTTGACCGTCGCGTGGTTGGCGTTGAGCGCCTGGAGGTCGGTGTTGGCGACGACGAACTCGACGCCATCGAATCCCGCCTGCACCATCCGGTTGACGGCGTTGCTGCCGCCGCCGCCGACGCCCACTACTTTGATGCGGGCGCCCGTCGTGGCTGTCTCGTCGAGCCGCAGCCGCAGCCGTCGAACCTCGTCACTCGCGCCGGTGTAATCGTCCATGCTTCGTCTCCTATGAGGCGGCTGCTTCCGCCTAGAAAAATTCCCTGAACAAGCCGCGCAGCCGTCCGGCAGCCCGGACCAGCGCGCCGGCGCCAACCGGAGCGCGCGCCGCGTCACCCATCGAGTTGCGATAACCGTACAGCGCGAGCCCGACCCCGGTGGCGAAGGTCGGACTGTTGACGTGATCGGCGAGGCCGCCGACGCCGACCGGACAGCCGCGGCGGATCGGCAGATCGAAAATCTGCTCCGCGATCTCGGGCATGCCGTCGAGAATCGCGCCGCCGCCAGTCATCACGATGCCGGAGTTGAGGCTCTTCTCGTAGCCGGCGCGCCGAATCTCGTCCCACACCAGGTGGAAGATTTCTTCGGCGCGCGGCTGCAGGATCTCCGACAGGATGCGGCGGGCCATGACGCGCGGCTTGCGCCCGCCGACACTGGCCACTTCCATCGTCTCGTCTTCGTCGACCATCCCGGACAACGCGCAGCCGCACTTGCGCTTGATCTTTTCCGCGTCCGGCACCGGCGTGCGCAGGCCAACCGCAATGTCGTTCGTGAAGTGGTCACCGCCGACGCCGATCACCGCGGTGTGCCACAGGCTGCCGCGCTCGTAGATCGCGATGTCGGTGGTGCCGCCGCCGATGTCGACCAGGGCGACACCCAGCTCCTTCTCGTCTTCGGTGAGGACGGATTCGCTCGCGGCCAGCTGCTCGACCAGGGTTTCGGCGACGGTGACGCCGGCCCGGTTGACACAGGCGACGATGTTCTGGGTCGAGCTCTGGCTGCCGGTGACGATGTGGACGTTGACTTCGAGCCGCGACCCGGTCATGCCGATCGGCGCGCCGATGCCATCCTGTTCATCGACCACGAAATCCTGCGGCAGCACGTGCAGAATCTCGCGCCCGGTCGGCAGCGAGACCGCCTTGGCGGCGTCAATCGCGCGCCGCACGTCCTCGCGGGTGATCTCGCGGTTCTTGCCGGCCACGGCGACGACGCCGCGACTGTTGAAGCCCTTGATGTGCGGACCCGACAGCGCCAGGTGCACCGAGTCGATTTCGACGCCCGCCATCAGCTCGGCCTCCTCGATCGCCTTTTTGATCGAGTCGACCGCGGCCTCCAGGTTGACGACCACGCCGCGGCGGATGCCGCGCGATTCAGCGACGCCGATCCCGACAATGTCGAGGGCGTCCCCGTCCAGCATTTCGCCAACCACCGCCGCCACCTTCGAGGTGCCGACGTCCAGCCCAACCAGGTAACGTTCTTTTCGCGCCACTCAGATCCCCCAATGGGCGGCCGTGCAGAGCCGCCCAGCGCACTTCTAACTTCCGGCGTCTGCCTTCTTACTTCTGCCTTCTGCCTGCCGATTTCTTGCCCGTCGGCCTGACGTAGATCCGGTCGTCGAACCGCAGGTCGACGTAGTCGATGTCGGTTACGCGCTCGCGCAACGCCGGCGCCAGGTCGAGGTATTGCTGCAGCCGCGCCAGGAATTGGTCCTCGCCGAGTTGAATCATCGCGGGGTCGCCCGAGAGGATCACCGACGCGTTGTGCGCATCCGACACGTCCACCTGCGACAGACGCCGCGCCACGTTCGGCTTCGACTTCACCGCCGCAATCAGGCGGGCCGCGAGATCGGCACGCCCTTCGTCGGTGAGCGCGCCATTCGCACCCGGCGCCGCCGACAACCCGTCGATCACCGGCAGGTCGAGGTCGGCGTACTTCGGTCCGTAGTGGTCGATAATCACGCCGCGCTCGTCGACCAGATACATGTCCGATCGAATCCGCCCAATCCCGATCGGCTGCCGCTCCGAGACGACGACTTCGACCGTCGCTGGCAGCGAGCGGCGCAGCGCCGCGTCGCTCACCCAGGGTGACGCCTTCAACCGCGCCCGCCAGACATCCAGATCGGTCCAGATCAGGCTCTCGCCGCGCAGCCCGTGCAGAACCGCCAGCACGTCGTCCTTCGACAACCGTTGGTTACCGCGCACGATGATGTTCTCGACCTGGAGCACGTGCGCGTGCGCCGCGATCACCGATGTCCGGTAGACGCCATAGATCAGCGCCGCGGTCAGCACGGCCCAGATCAGCAGCGGCCCGACCAGCGCCCGCCAGTTCTTTCGGCGGCGCGACGGCTTGACGTGGGCGCGGCGAAACCGCCGATCGGTCTGGGCGGCAACTGCGCTCACGAGTCCACTCCCGTCGACGGCATGGGTCGCGCCTCGCCGGCGCTCGTGTCGGCGCCTCCGCCAAGGACCGTGACCAGCCGATCGGCGACGCTGCCGATGGAACCCGCGCCAAGCGTGATCACCACGTCTCCGGGCCGCGCCAACGTTGCGATCGCCGCTATCACATCGTCGAGGCGCGCGACCAGATCGACGGGAACCGTGACGCGGCTGCGGATGGCGGCGGCCAGCGCTTCCAGCGTCGCCCCGGCGATCGGTTCCTCACCGGCCGGATAGATGTCGGTGAGCAGGATGTGATCGGCGGCGGACAGCGCCGGACCGAACGACTCCATCAACGACGCGGTGCGCGAGTAACGGTGCGGCTGAAACGCGACCACGATGCGCCGGCCGAGCGTGCGCGCCGCAGCCAGCACGGCGGCAATCTCAGTCGGGTGATGACCGTAGTCGTCGACAACGAGAATGCCGTTCGGCTCGCCGCGGACGTCGAAGCGCCGCTCCGCTCCCCGGAAGTCGTTCAACCCCGCGGCGATGCGATCGAAGGACAGGCCCAGCTCCATCCCGACGGCGACGGCCGCCAGGGCGTTCAACAGGTTGTGCCGCCCGGGCACAGCAAGGGCGAGGGTGCCAAGAGTCGCCAAACCGTCGCCGCGATCAGCGGCCACAGGCGCGCTCGCGGCACGGCGGGCACGGCGCCGGACCGTCGCCGTGACGCTCATCCGCCCCATCGCCACGTTGGTCGCCAGTACGTCGGCAGACGGCGAATCGAGACCGTAGGTGGTCACGCGGCGGGTCATCCGCGGCAGCACCGCGGCCAGGTTCGGGTCGTCCAGGCACGCGACCACGCCGCCGTAGAACGGCGTCTTGTTGGCGAAGTCGACGAAGGCCTGCTGCAGGTCTTCGAAGCCGCCGTAATTCTCGAGATGCTCGTGGTCGATGTTGGTTATCACCGCAATCGTCGGAAACAGTTTCAAGAACGATCGGTCGCTTTCGTCCGCCTCGGCGACCATCAGCTCGCCCCGTCCCAGCCGCGCGTTGCTGCCGAACGCCCTCAGCTTCCCCCCGATCACCGCGGTGGGGTCGAGGCCCGCGCGTTCCAGTACCAGCGCGATCATCGAAGTCGTCGTCGTCTTGCCGTGCGATCCCGCGACCGCAATCGAAAAGCGGAGGCGCATCAGCTCCGCGAGCATTTCGGCCCGCGGGATCACCGGTACCTGACGTCGGGCCGCCTCGACCACTTCAGGGTTCGACGGCTTCACAGCCGACGAGATCACCACGACGTCGGCGTCGCCCACATGCGCGGCGTCGTGCCCGACATCGATGCAAATGCCGAGCGTAGCCAGCCGGTCGGTGACCCCCGATCGCTTCACGTCCGACCCGCTGACCGCATAGCCGAGATTGGCCAGCAGCTCGGCGATGCCGCTCATCCCGATCCCGCCGATGCCGACAAAGTGCACGTGCCGCGTCTTGCCTAGCACGGCCGCGCCAGTTCTGTGCCCTCAGCTCTCAACCCTGAGCCCTGCGGTGACCCCGGACCCCTGATCCTTGGGCCCCGATGCCTGATCCCCTCATCTGGCCGCCAGCTCCAGTGCCCGGTCGACTATCACTTTCGCCGCGTCGGGCCGCGCCAGCCTGAGCGCCGCCGCCGACATCCGCCCGCGCCGCTGGCGATCGCCGGCCAGCGCGAGCACGTGCGCCGCCAGCACCGGACCGGTCACGTCGCTTTGCAGGACCAACTCCGCGGCTCCCGCGTGGGCCAGCGCTTCGGCGTTCTTGCGCTGGTGGTCGTCTGTCGCGGTCGGCAGCGGAATCAGCACCGCCGCCTTGCCCGCCGCGGTGATCTCGGCCAGCGTCGTCGCTCCGGCCCGGCACACCACTACGTCGGCTTGTCCCAGTTGCCGCCCCATGTCGTACAGGAACGGCTCGACGTCGCCCTGAAGCCCCGCCTGCCGGTAGGCGGCGCGGACCATCTCCACATCTCGTTCTCCCGTCTGGTGGACGAGACGAAGATGCGAACCGCCTGCCGCCAGCTCCGGTGCTGCCGCCACCATGGCCACGTTGATTGCGTGCGCGCCCTGAGAGCCGCCAAAAATCAAAACCCGCGTAACGGAGGTCTGGTCATCGCGCGCCGACTCCTGATGAGATCCGGACGCCGCGAAAAACTCCGGCCGGACCGGGTTGCCGCTGACGAATGCCTTCGATCCGAAGAACGCCTTGGTCGAGTCGAACGTCACTGCCGCCGCCTGTACCACCCGCGAGAGCAATCGATTGGTCAATCCCGGCACCGCGTTCTGCTCGAGCAGCATGGTCGGCACGCCGCGCAGCGCCGCCACCGACACCACCGGTCCCGAGCTGTATCCACCGACGCCAATCACCAGCGACGGGCGCCGCGCCGAGACGAGGCGCCAGCTGTCGGCCAGGCTCAACGGCACCAGTGCGGCCCCGCGGGCGCGATCGACGATCGATTTCCCTTTCACCCCGCTGCTGCGAATCACGTCGAGCTCGAATCCTTCGCGCGGGATGACACGCGCCTCGATGCCACGCGCCGTGCCGGCAAACGACACCGCCGCGTCCGGCCGCCGCGCCAGCAGTTCGCGCGCCACCGCAATCCCGGGATACAGATGGCCGCCGGTGCCACCGCCGGCGATCACGACTCTCAACGCGTCGCGAGTCGTCTTCGACGCGCCCTGACCGATCACCGCGTTCATCACGAAACCGACTCCCGACTCGCTTCATGCCCCTGTTGTCGACGCGTGCTGCGACACGTTGAGCAGGATGCCCATCCCGACCAGGTTGATCAGCAGCGACGATCCGCCGGCGCTGACCAACGGGAGCGGAATCCCTTTTGTCGGCATCAGGCCGAGCACGACGCTGATGTTCACGAACGCCTGCGCCGCCACCATCGTCGTCAGCCCGAGCGCCAGGAAGGCACCGAAGGTATCGGGCGCGCGCAGCGCGATGCGCATGCCGCGCCAGGTGAGCACGCAGAAGCAGATCACCACGGCGGTGGCGCCGATCAGACCCAACTCCTCCGAAATCACGGAATAGATGAAGTCGGTATGCGGCTCCGGCAGATAGAACAGCTTCTGCACGCCATTCATCAGCCCCTTGCCCCACACCCCGCCGGTGCCGATCGCAATCAGCGACTGAATGATCTGGAAGCCGTCGCCGAGCGGATCGTCCCAGGGATTGAGAAACGCGAGCGTGCGCCGGCGCCGGTAGGCCGAGCCCATGACGAGGATGTAGAGCGCGGGGAGCGCGACCAGCGCGACGCCGAAGAGATAGCGCCAGTTCAACCCGGCGGCGAAAATCATCACCGCCGTGATCAGCAGGATGACCATTGAGGTGCCGAAGTCGGGCTCGGGCAGAATCAGGGCCACCAGACCCAGCACGACGATCGCGATCGGCAGCAGCGAGTAGGTGACCTCGTCGATGCGGTGCATCCGCCGCTCGAGCAGCGCGGCGACGAAGAAGATCGCGACCAGCTTCGCCAGCTCGGAGGGCTGGACGCCGATGCCGCCGACGCCAAACCAGCGGCGCGCGCCGTTGACCGGCGCGCGGAAAAAGACACAGACCAGGGCCACCGCGACAAACGCCAGGCCGCTCCAGATGAACACCGGCTCACGGTAGTGGCGATAGTCGATCTGCATGACGAGCGTCAGCATGGCGATGCCCAGCACCGCCCACAGCGCCTGCGTGGTCAGAAACCTGGTGGCGCGGCCATACCGGTCCAGGGCCATCGGCGCCGAGGCGCTGTACACCATGACAACGCTCAGCGCGACCAGCAGCAGGGTCGCGATGAACAGCACCTTGTCCGATTTGAGCTTTCTCGCCATCGTTTGCCGTCCGTCACTGGAGCGGCCAGGGCCCCGCTCTCTAATGCCCCGGCGCCTTCGTTCCGAAACTATGCCCGGCGCCGGATATACGATCGCCTTGAGCGGTCAACAGTCATCAGTCGGCCTCGGGCCGAGGCACCAACTTCCCAGACCGGGGCAGCCTGGGTTCCCAGCAGTCAGTCCTCCACCGCGAGAACCGACTGACGACTGTTCACCGCTCACAGCTTTCCGCCAAGAACTCAGTCCGCAAGCCGCCGCACCTCTTCCTTGAAGCGGCGTCCCCGCTCCGCATAGTCCCGGAACATGTCGAAGCTCGCGCAGGCGGGCGCCAGCAGCACCACACCTGACGGCTGAGCCAGCTCGTAGGCGCGATCGACCGCGGCAGCGAGGCTGTCGGCCTCCTCCACGCGCACCGCCCCGGCCAGCGCCTCGCGCAGCAGCGGCCTGGCCTCGCCGATCGCCACGACTGCCTTCGCCCTCGCCTGGAGCGGGCCGCGCAGCAGCCGCAGGTCGCCGCCCTTGAATCGGCCGCCCACGATTGGCACCAGATCGCGATCGAAGCTCTCGATCGAGCGCACGGCCGACTCGACGTTGGTGGCCTTCGAGTCGTTGACGAACCGCACGCCGCCGACATCGGCGACCAGCTCCATCGCGTGTTCGAGTCCTGTGAAGGCGTCGACCGCCGAGGTCATGGCCGACGGCGCGACCCCGGCGATCGCACCGACGGTGGCGGCCGCCATGACGTCGTTGACCAGGTGCGGCCCGAGCAGGTGAATCGCGGCCAGCGGCACCAGACGCTCCGTCCGGTCCGGCTGGCGATCGCCGATCCAGCCCTTGTCGATCACCGTGCCGCAGTCGATGGCGCCGGCAAGCGAAAACCGCCGCGCCACCGCCCGTCCGCGTCGTGCGAGATCGAGGACCGCCGGATCGTCGGCGTTGATCACGGCGAAATCGCCGGCGTCCTGGTTCTCGAAGATGCGGGCCTTGGCCGATCCGTACGCCGCGACATCAGGATGGCGATCCAGATGGTCCGGCGAAAAATTCAGCATCACGGCAATCCACGGATGAAACGTGTCGATTTGTTCGAGCTGGAAGCTGCTGGTCTCCACCACGTGGAAGGTGTCGGGGGTCGACTCGGACACCTGCGCGCTCAACGGTGAGCCGATGTTGCCGCCGACGGTCACCTTGAATCCCGCCGCCTCCAGCATCCGCCCGGTGAGCGCCGTCGTTGTCGATTTTCCTTTCGTGCCCGTGATCGCGATCACACGGCCCCGCAGCCATCGCGACGCGAGCTCGATCTCCGCAATGATCGGAATGCCACGCTCGCGCGCCGCCTGCACGACGTCCAGATCGGGCCGCACGCCAGGACTGAGCACGACGAGTTCCGCCGACGTGAAGGTCTCCCGCGTGTGACCACCGAGCTCCAGCGTGACGCCGAGTCCGCGCAGGGAGGCCGCTGCCGGCAGATCGGCCCGGGCGTCCGAGAGGATGACCCGAGCGCCGCGGCGCGCCAGCAGTTCGGCCGCCGCCACACCGCTTCTCGCCGCACCCGCGACCGTCACGCGCATATCTGTCACGTCGAATGCCAAATCCCTAATTCCCTGTTCCCTGCTGCCAAGTCCCCAGTCACCGGAGCTTCAGCGTCGCCAGGCTGAACAGCGCGAAGATGATCCCGACGATGACGAAGCGGGTGATCACTTTCGGCTCGCTCCAGCCAATCAGTTCGAAGTGGTGGTGCAGCGGCGCCATGCGGAAAATGCGCTGGCCGCCGGTCGCCTTGAAATAGCCGACTTGCAGGACCACCGAAGCGGCTTCGAGCAGGAAGACGCCGCCGACGAGCACCAGCAGCAGTTCCTGTTTGATCAGGATGGCGACGATGCCGAGCGCGGCGCCGAGCGCGAGCGAGCCGACGTCGCCCATGAATATTTCGGCGGGGTACGAGTTGTACCAGAGGAATCCGAGCGACGCGCCGACCAGCGATCCGCAGAACACCGTCAGCTCCGCTGCCTGCGGAAACCGAACCAGCAGCAGATACTCGGCGAACACGCGGTGGCCAGTCACATACGCCAGGGCGGTGTAGGCGCTGGCGGCGATGGCAAAGACGCTGATGGCCAGACCGTCGAGACCGTCGGTGAGGTTGACGGCGTTCGACTCGGCGACCAGCACGAAGACCGCAAACGCCAGATAGCCGTAGCCGAGATCCGGGATCAGCCGCTTGAAGAAGGGGAACACCAGCCGGGTGTTGTAGAGCCCCTGGTGCTGAAGAACCAGCAGCGCAACGCCGACCGCGATGCCGATGACGAGCTGACATCCCATCTTGTAGCGCGGCAGCAGCCCGTGGTGCGAACGGCGGACGATCTTCAGGTAGTCGTCCGCGAACCCGATCGCGCCGTATCCGGCGGTCGTCAGCACGGCAATCCACACGTAAGCGTTCGTGAGGTCGGCCCACAGCAGGGTCGGCACCAGCGCCGCGGTCAGAATCAGCAGCCCGCCCATCGTCGGCGTGCCGGCCTTGGGGCGGTGCGACTGCGGTCCCTCGGTGCGAATCACCTGTCCGATCTGGAACTCGCGCAGCTTCCGGATCAGCCAGGGCCCGAAAATCAGGCTGATGGCCAGCGCCGAGAGCGTTGCCGCGGCGGTGCGAAACGTGATGTAGCGCGTCACGTTGAGTACCGACAACTGCGTGTGGAACGGATAGAGCAGGTGATACAGCATCAACCGCGCTCCGCCTTGAGCCGATCCACCACGCGATCCGTTTTCACGCCGCGCGAACCTTTCACCAGCACCAGATCGCCGGACCTGACCAGCGTCACGGCGGCCGCGGCGGCTTCATCGCTGGTCTCGAAATAGCGGACGTTCGCAACCGGCATGCCCGCCGACACCGCCGCATCGGCCAGCGCCCTCGCCGGTCGGCCTCCCACCGCCAGCAGCAGGTCGACGCCGGCATTGGCGGCAGCCCGCCCCACGGCTTGGTGCAGTTCTACCGAACGCTCACCGAGCTCGAGCATCTCACCGATGACCGCGATGCGCCGCGTGGTGGAGGCGGCCGCCAGCACCGCGAGCGCCGCCCTGGTCGCCGTCGGGTTCGCGTTATAGCTGTCGTCGACAATGCCGATGCCGCTCGGCAGCTGGACAACCTCTCCCCGGTGCGCGGCCGGGCGCAGCCGTGCCGCCCGCGACGCCATTTCCGCCAGCGGCACGCCGCACGCTTCGGCCACCGCGGCCGCCGCGAGAATGTTCGCCAGGTTGGCGCGGCCAACCAGCGGCGTGGTGATCTCGATTGCGCCGCTGCGCGCGATCACGCGGGCACTGATCCCCTCGATGCCGCGCTCGAGCACGTCGCGGGCGCGGACGTCGGCGTCCCGATCGATCCCGAACGTCACGACGCGACCGCGAAACGCCCCGATTCTCGCCGTGATCCGCGGGTCATCCGCGTTCGCCACCAGCAGGGTCGACTCGGTCGCGCCCTCGAGGATCTCCGCCTTGGCGTCGGCAATCGCGTCGACCGAGGCGAAGAAGCCGAGATGCGCCTCGCCGACATTCGTCCACACGCGGATCTCCGGCTCCGCCACGCGCACCAGCGTGCTGATCTCGCCGGCGTGATTCATGCCCAGTTCGACGACGGCCATCTCCGGCCGCTGCCTCAGCCCGATGAGCGACAGCGGCAGCCCGATGTGATTGTTGAAATTCCCGCGATTGCGGACCACGCGGTACCGCGACTCGAGAAACTCGCTCGTGACTTCCTTCGTCGTGGTCTTGCCGGCACTGCCGGTAATCGCCACGACCTTGGTCCCCGCCTCGCGACGGATCCCGTGCGCCAGCGCCTGCAATGCCGCGGTGGTGTCGTCGACTTCGATGACGACGGCGCCACCCTCGCCTGGAGCCTTCGCGTCATCCGTGGCCACTCCAGAAACGCCCGCAGCGGCGGCGCGCCACCCTCTGGGTACGACCACACCGGCCGCGCCCGCGTCGATCGCGGTGGCCGCGAACGCCGCGCCGTCGAACCGCTCGCCGCGAATGCCGACGTACAGATCGCCCGGCGTCATGGTGCGGGTGTCGATCGAGACATCGGCGAACTCTCGCGCCGCGTCACCGGCCGCAATCGATCCACTCATCTGCGCCGCGACCCACGCCGCGATCAGCGGCACGGCGGAGCCTCCAGAGCCCGACCCCACGCCGGGTGCGGCATGATCCAGCTCGTTTCCCGGCGTCATGTCGAACCCGTCGTCATCGCGCGACGCTCGACTTGCTCCGCCGGCGCGCCAGCGCTTCATGTGCGACCGCAACATCGTCGAACGGCTGCGCGTGATCGCCAATCACTTGGTATTTCTCATGCCCCTTGCCCGCCACCAGCACCACGTCGCCCGGGCTGGCCAACTCGATCGCCTTCGCGATCGCCGCGCGCCGATCGACAATCGTGAGTACGCCCTGGGAACTGTCGCGCCTGGTGTCTGGCGTGATGCCGCGCAGCACCTCCTCGATGATCCGGCTGGGGTCTTCGCTGCGGGGGTTGTCCGACGTGATCACGATCAGATCGCTGAGCCGTCCGGCGACAGCGCCCATCAAGGGACGCTTGGTGCGGTCGCGATCGCCGCCACAGCCGAACACCGTAATCAGCCGGCCTGGCGCCAGCGGCCGCGCCGTCTCGAGCAGGTTGCGCAGCGCATCGTCGGTGTGCGCGTAGTCGACGACGACGGTCACTTCGTCCTTGGCGGCCGAGACCACCTGAAACCGTCCCGGCACGCCGTCGAGCGCGCGAAGTCCCGCCTCGATGGCATCGAGCGGGATCTCGAGTGCGGTCGCCGCCGCCACCGCCGCCAGCACGTTGAAGACGTTGGGCCGGCCGACCAGCCGCGACGTCACCTGCAGCGTGCCGCGCGGCGTCCGCACCTCGAACGACAGGCCGTCGAGCGAAAAGGCCAGCGGTCCGGGGGTGACGTCCGCCGGCCGATTGATCGCGTAGGTGACCGGCCGTCCTCCGGCGGCGAGGAGCGCGGCGCCGCGAGGGTCGTCGAGGTTGATCACGCTCGGTGCCTCGCGCGGCAGCATCTCGAACAACCGCCGCTTGGCGTGGAAGTAGTCGTCCATGTCGGCGTGGAAGTCGAGATGGTCGCGGGTCAGGTTGGTGAAGATCGCGGCGGCGAACGTGATGCCGTCGACCCGGTGCAGCGACAGCGCGTGGGACGACACCTCCATCGCGCAGGCGCCGCAGTCGCGATCGACCATCTCGCGCAGCAGCGCCTGCACCTCAGGCGCTTCCGGCGTGGTCCTGGTCGCTTCGCGGATCTCGGCGCCGATGCGATATTCGACGGTACCGAGAATTCCGCAGCGAATGGCGGCAGCCTCGAACACCGAGGCGACCAGATAGGCTGTCGTCGTCTTCCCGTTCGTGCCGGTGATGCCGATCACCCGCATCTCGCGGCTGGGGTCGCGATAGAAGGTGCCGGCGAGCACCGCCAGCGCCAGACGCGCATCGCTGACCATCGCCCACGGCACGTGCAGATCATCCGGCGCCGATTCCTCGGACACAATCGCCGCCGCGCCGCGCTCGATTGCCTGCCGGACGAACGCCGTGCCGTCGGCGTGCTGACCCTTGAGGGCAACGAAGACCTGGCCGGGTACGACCGCCCGCGAGTCATAGGCCACGCCGGCGATGAGATCGAGGGCCGGCGCTGCGCGCGACGCCTCGTCGGCGCCGATGAGGCCGCGTCCCCGCAGCGCGCCGTACAGGTCAGCCCAGGTCATGGCCGGCTCGCACCCACCGTGTGATGCGAGGGCCAGCGTTCGAGCACCAGACGGCAGAAGCCGTCGCCGTCGATCGGCGACCCGGCGGCCGGCACCTGCGACACGACGAAGCCGTCGCCCGAGAGGCGTGCGTTCATCCCGAGCTTGACCAGCCTGCGGACGGCGTCGCGGGCGCTCATGCCGCGCAGGTCTGGCACCGTTCCGGGTGGACCGTCGGCCACCAGGCTCACCACCGGCTTGTTCTCGGCCTCGCGCTCACCGCTGGTGGTCGTGACGGCCGACTCGTTCTGCTGCGCGACCAGAACGGGCGATGGCGCGTTGATGGTCGGGCCGATGCCGAGATATCGAAGCGTGGCCTCGGCGATCTTCCTGAAGACGGGCGCCGAGACGACGCCGCCGGTGTGCCCCCTGGTATGCGGCGAATCGGTGACGACGATGATGGCGACCGCCGGATCGCGTGACGGCAGGAAGCCGACGAACGAGGCGTTCCAGTCGCTGCTCGAGTAGTGGCCGTTGACGAGCTTGGCCGCGGTACCGGTCTTGCCGGCGATCGTGTAGCCGGGGATCTGCGCCGCCTTGGCGGTGCCGCGCTCCACCACGCCCTCCATGATCCCGGTCATGGTCGCGGCAGTATCGGCGCTGATCGTCCTGCGGACGATCCTGGGCTGGACGGCGTAGCGTCGATTGTCCTTGTAGATGGCGCGGATGACGCGAGGTTCGACGTACTGCCCGCCGTTGGCCACCGAGCTGACCGCCGCGAGCATCTGCAGCGGCGTGACGCCGACCTGGTAGCCCATCGACACCGAGGCGAGCGCGCTATCGGTCCATTTGTCCGGCCGCCACACGATGCCGGGACTCTCACCCGGAAAATCGGGCGACACGGGGTGGCCGAAACCGTAGCGCGCGACGTACTCGCTCAGACGCGCTTTCCCGAGGCGGAAGCCGATTTTGATCGCGCCGACGTTGCTGGACTTGACGATGACGTCGGTGAACGACAACGCTCCGTAGTTGTGGGTGTCGTGCACGATCCGGCCCCTGTCGATCCGGATCTGGCCACCGCTGACGTCGATGATGGCGTCGATCGGCATCAGCTTTTCTTCGATCGCTGCCGACGCGGTGACCACCTTGAACGTCGAACCGGGCTCGTAGAGGTCCTGCACGGCGCGGTTGCGGCGGTCGTCGTCGTCGAAATCGCGGAAGGCGTTGGGATTGAACGTCGGCTCGTTCGCCATCGCCAGGATCTCGCCGGTATGGGGATTCATGATGATGGCGGTGCCGCCGGCGGCATGGTTCTCGAGCACGCCGGCGTGCAGCTCGCGCTCGGCAATGTGCTGGAGGTTCTCGTCGATCGTGAGCTCGATGCTCGAGCCGGTCGTCGGCGGCCGCTCGGAGCGGCTGAACGCCTTGTGGCGCGCGTCGGTGTGGACCAGGATGGTTCCGGCCTTGCCGCGGATTTGCGGATCGTAGGTGTTTTCAAGGCCGCTCAGGCCTTTGTTGTCCACGCCCACCCAGCCGAGCAGGTGCGCGGCCAGTTCCTTGTTCGGATAGAAGCGCTTGCTCTCCTTGATGAAGCCGATGCCGTCGAGATTGAGCGCGGCCACGCGCTCGGCCTGATCCGGCGCGATTTGGCGCTTCACGTACGCGAACGCGCGCTTCTGCCCCAGCCGCTCGGCGATCGATTGCCGGTCTCTGGCGTCGCAGTCACGCAGCGCCTCACAGATTTTCTGGGCGGCGTCGGCGGGGTTGGCGATTTCGGTGGGGACGCCGTAGATCGTGTCGGCATCGACGCTGGTGGCCAGCACCCGACCGCGTCGGTCGAGGATGTCACCGCGCCGGGCCGGCGACGGTGGCGTCCGTTCCTGCTGTCGCTCGGCGCGAGCCGCAAGGTCGGCGCGATCCCACACCTGCAGGTAGACCAGCTTGGCTTCGATGCCGCCGACCCAAATCCCCACCAGCGCCGCGATCATGGCGACGCGGCGCTTCATGATCGGACGCCAGTTGTGCGTGGCGGCAGTCCCGGGAGGCGTCATCGCTCCTTACCGTCGCGCGACGACAGAGGTGGCCGGCGGCTCGGCCGGCACGACGCGTTCGAGGACGATCGCCTCGTCGCGCGACGGCACGACGAGGTGCAGCTGCTGGGTCGCGAGCGACTCGATCCGCGCCGGCGATTTCAGGGTGTCGATCTCGAGGCGCAGCCGGCGGGCGATGTCCTCCTCCGCGCTGCGCTGGCGCTGCAGCGCCTCGACCTGGTAGCCGTGGCGGAGCAGCTCGAAATGCTGCCACGCCGACACCAGCAGCACCAGCACGAGGAAGCCGGCGACGGCAATCGACTGCCACAGCTCGCGCTGCCGCTCGTCGTCGACCTCGCGCACGATCGGGTTGTTGCGGACGTCTTTCTTGATGGCGTACTCGAACGCTTCCATCAGGCCAACCTTTCCGCCGCGCGAAGCTTGGCGCTCCGCGCCCTGGGATTGCGATCCACTTCAGCGCCGGCCGGAACCAGCGGTTTCTTCGTCAGCACCTGCACCACGCGATCGCGCTGCTGCAACGCCCGCAGCGTGTGCTTCACGATTCGATCTTCCAGCGAGTGAAACGTGATCACCACCAGCCGTGCGCCCTCTCGCAACCGACGGGCGGCCGCCTCGACGAAACGATCGAGGCCCTCGAGCTCGCGGTTGACCCAGATGCGCAGCGCCTGGAATGTCCGGGTCGCCGGATCGATGCGCACGTGGTCGCCGCGATGCGGGATGGCGCGGCGAACGATGCTCGCGAGCCGTCCGGTGGTCACCACCGGCGCGTCGCGTCGCGCTTCGACCAGGGCTCGCGCAATGCGGCGCGAGAAGCGTTCCTCGCCGTATTGGAAAATCGCATCCGCCAGAACGCGCTCGCTCGATCGCGAGACCAGATCCGCGGCGGTCTCCGCGGTGGTGCGGTCCATCCGCATGTCGAGCGGCTCGTCGCGCTGGAAGCTGAAGCCGCGGCCCGGCGCGTCGAACTGCATCGAGGACACGCCAAGGTCGGCGAGCGCGCCATCGATGCGGCCGATCTGGCGGCGGTCGAGCACTTCGTCGATGGCGCGGTAGTCGGCGTGCACCAGCTCCACGCGATCGCCCCAGGGCGCGAGGGTCTCGCGCGCGCGCGCCAGAGCATCGAGATCGCGATCGATGCCGATCACGCGCGAGGCACCCGCTTCGAGCAGCGCGCGTGAATGACCGCCCAGCCCGACGGTGCAATCGACGAACAGCCCGCCCTGCTCGGGGCGGAGGTGCTCGAGCACTTCGGCGGTCATCACCGGGACATGCGTCATCAGATGCCGAATGCCGACAGCGCTTTCGCGTCGTCGTCGGTATATGGATCGCGCTGCAGCTTGGCCTGCAGGCGATCGTGGTTCCAGGTGTCGAGGTAGTTGTATTGACCGAGCACGTCGACGTCGCCCGAGATGGCCGCCGTGTCGCGCAGGCGCGCCGGGACCAGCACGCGTCCTTGCGTGTCGAGCTCGACGGCTTGTCCGAAAAAATTGACACGATCGAGGAAGCGAAGCCGCGAGGGATGCGTCGACGGCATCTTGCCGAGCTTCTCTTCGATGTCGAGCCAGACGGGCATCGGGTACAGACGCACGTATTCGCCGGTCAGGCTGGTAAGGAACAGCTCGCGGCCGTACTTGCTCTCCAGGAACGAACGAAAGACGTTCGGGACCTTGAGTCTGCCCTTATCATCTATGCGTGCCTGCTCGTGGCCTCTAAACATAGCGAGGCATCAAAAATAAGCCACTTTTACCCACAAATTTCCACGGAGATACTAAGGGACGGCTGAGTGACTGTCAACCGCAAAATCCAGCTGCTCAGTAAGTTACGCCAAATTTTCGCCTTTTAATCGCCCGCTGCTACAATCTGTTGGGTACGACTCGAGAGCGGCACCCGCCAACCCTCGAACGCAGCCCTCCTCACCTCCCCAGTCGGGTGGCCGGTATACGATGAGGGCTCAAATGCCGGGGCCAGCCCGTGAAGGTTTCGTTTTTCGCGCCAAATCCACAGCGTTCCGGCCCGCGCCCGCGAGATGACCAGGACCGTGCTGGTGTGCGAAGCGCAGGTGCCGTTCGTGCACGGAGGAGCGGAATTGCACGTTCGCGGGTTGGTCGCCGAATTGACCCGTCGCGGCTACCGTGCGGAGAGCGTCTCGGTGCCGTTCAAGTGGTACCCGAAGGACGAGCTGCTGGCGCAGGCCGCCGCGTGGCGCCTCATCGACCTGTCGGAATCGAATGGTGAACGAATCGACACGGTGATCGCCACCAAGTTTCCGACCTATTTCGTGCGCCATCCGCATAAGGTCACCTGGCTGTTCCATCAGTACCGCGCGATCTACGACCTGTTCGACACGCCGTACAGCGAGTTTTCACACACGGAATCGGATGTGCGCCTGCGCAACCAGCTCATCGCGCTCGACAACCGGGTGCTGGGCGAGTCGAGGCGGTTGTTTTCCAACGCGCGCAACACCGCCGCCCGGCTGGCTCGCTTCAACGGATTGACCGCTGAGCCGCTCTATCACCCGCCGCCGCTCGCCGGAAAACTGACGGCTGGCCCAGTCGGCGACTATCTGCTGTCGGTCGGGCGTCTGGAAGGCAACAAGCGCGTCGATCTCATCGTGCGGGCCCTCGCCCATGCCGGCCGTCGCGTGCGTTTGATCGTGGCCGGCGCAGGGCCGCTGCGGTCTCAGCTGGAGGAGACCGCGGCGAATTCGGGGGTCGCCGACCGCGTGACCTTCACCGACGCCGTGTCGGAGCAGCGTCTGATCGAGCTCTATGCCGGAGCGCTCGCGGTCGTCTTTCCGCCGTTCGACGAGGACTACGGCTATGTCACGCTTGAAGCGTTCCTGGCGCGCAAGGCGGTGATCACGACCACCGATGCGGGCGGACCGCTCGAGTTCGTGGACGACGGCGTCACCGGGCTGGTCTGCGCGGCGACTCCGCAGGCGCTCGGCGCCGCCATCGCACGGCTCGCCGCCGATCCACGATTGGCCGCATCACTGGGCCAGGCCGGTTACGAGCGCGCCGCCGCGATCACCTGGGACGGCGTTGTCGATCGCCTGATGGCGGAGTGTTGAAGGCTGATCGGATGTCAGAGACCCCGCACGCCGCGCAGACCTCGATCGTGATCCCGGCCTTCAATGAGGCGGCGTCGATTGGTTCAGTGGTCCACGGTTTCGTCGGCGCAGCACGCTTTCTCGAGATCCTCGTCGTCGACGACGGCTCGACCGATCAGACCGGCGATGAGGCTTCGGCGGCCGGCGCGCGCGTCATCCGACATCCGTACAACAAGGGCAACGGTGCCGCGGTCAAGACCGGCATCCGTCAGGCGGCCGGCGTCTTCATCCTGATCGCGGACGCCGACGGTCAGCACCGTCCGGCTGACGCCGCGCGCCTGGTGTCTCACTTGGACGTCTACGATCTCGTGGTCGGCGCTCGCTCGGGTCGGACCCAGGCCGGCATCGCACGCCGGCTCGGTAACGCGACATTGAATCAGCTGGCCAGCTATCTCACCCGACATTCGATTCCGGACCTGACGTCGGGCTTTCGCGCGGCGCGACGCGAGTACCTGCTCGAGTTCCTCCACCTGCTGCCGAACGGATTCTCGACCCCGACCACGACGACCCTCGCATTCATGCGTGCCGGCTACAGCGTGCGCTTCGAGCCGATCGAGGCGGCACGCCGCGTCGGCGTGTCGAAAATCCGACTCGGCGCCGACGGCTTCAAGTTCTTGCTCATCGTGCTGAAGGTGATCACGATTTTCAGCCCGCTGCGAATCTTTGCGCCGGTCAGCGCCGCCGCCTTCCTCCTCGGTGCAGCCTATGCGGCGTGGACCATCGCCACCCAATCACACGTCACGAATTCCTCCGTGCTGCTGATTGTCCTGAGCGTCGTCATCCTGCTGGTCGGCCTGGTGTCCGAGCAGATTTCGTCGCTACGGATGGAAGGTCGGCGATCGTGAGCACCGCAACGACCCATGCCGGACGAACGGCGCTCGTGATCGTGCCGACCTTCAACGAGCAGGACAATCTGCCGGTGCTGACCCACGCGCTGATGGCATACCCGGAGGTCAGCATGCTCGTCGTTGACGACGCCTCGCCTGACGGGACCGGCGCGCTGGCGGACGAGCTCGCGCGTCAATATCCGGGACGGATCGACGTGATGCACCGCACCACGCGTCCCGGCCTCGGCCGCTCGTACGTCGACGGCATTTGTTCGGTGCTCGATCGGCCGGTCGATGTCATCTGTCAGATGGATTCGGACCTGTCCCACGACCCGCGGCACCTGCGCGATCTGATCGCCGCCACCGCCCACGCCGACGTGGCCATCGGTTCGCGCTACATCCCGGGCGGCGCGGTCGTCAACTGGCCGTGGCGGCGGCGGGTGCTGAGCCGATTCGCGAACAGCTACATCCGTCTCGTCACCCGGCTGAGCGCGCGTGATTGCACCAGCGGCTACCGGTGCTGGCGCCGCGAGGCGCTCGCGACCGTGCCGCTCGAGCAGAGCGGATCGGAAGGCTACTCATTCCTGGTCGAGATGCTGTTTGCGGCATCGGCGGCAGGGCTGACGGTCGCCGAAGTGCCGATTACGTTCGTCGAACGGCGGCAGGGCGAGTCGAAGTTGTCGCGCGCCGTGTTGTTCGAGTCGGCGATCACGCCGTGGCGTCTGATCGCGTCGGCGAAGAAGGCGCGGCCGACGGGCCGCTGAGCCCTTTCGTGCTATGGTTTAGAAACTTTTTCCATGTCTGCCTCCCCCGCCGCACAGGCTGCGGGTCTGACCGTCTTTTTCCCGGCCTACAACGACAGCGGCACCATTGCGAGCATGGTGATTGGCGCCGTTCAGGCTGCGTCGGAACTGACGTCGGACTATGAAGTCATTGTCGTCAATGACGGCAGCGCCGATTCGACGCCGCAGATCGTCGACGAGCTCGCGCGGACCTACCCGCACGTGCGCGTGGTTCATCACCCCAAGAACCGGGGCTACGGCGGCGCGCTGCAGACCGGATTTCGATCCGCGACCAAGGAGTTCATCTTCTATACCGACGGCGACGCCCAGTACGATCCGGCGGAACTCGCCGATCTCTGGGCGCAGATGACCGTCGAGGCGGACCTCGTGAATGGCTACAAGATCAGCCGCTCCGATCCGTTCCACCGCATCGTCATCGGCCGCCTCTACCATCACATTGTCCGGCTCCTGTTCAGATTGAGGGTGCGCGACGTCGACTGCGACTTCCGGCTGATGCGCCGCGCCATTTTCGAGAAAATCGATCTCGAGAAAACCAGCGGCGTCATCTGCCTGGAGATGATGAAGAAAATCCAGGACGCGGGATTCCGGATCGTCGAAGTGCCGGTCCACCACTATCACCGCGCATTCGGCAAATCGCAGTTCTTCAACTTCCGCCGCATCGCCAAGACCGGAGTCGATGTGCTCCGTCTCTGGTACGAGTTGGTGATCCGGCGGCAGCACCTGCGGCCCGGCATCCGGCCGCTCGCGGCGTCTGCCGACAGCGCCGAGCGCGCCTACCGGAGCTCGCCGCGGTCGTGACCGGCGACTACCGCGAGTTCTACCGCGGCCGTGCCGTGATGGTCACTGGCGGTCTCGGCTTCATCGGCAGCAACCTCGCCCACGCTCTGGCCGGCCTCGGCGCACGAGTCCTGCTGGTCGACTCGCTCATTCCGGACTACGGCGGCAACCTGTTCAACATCGACGGTCTCACTGAGCGGGTGGAGGTCAATGTCGCCGACATCCGCGAGCAGTCGACCATGAACTATCTGGTCCGCGGCCTCGATGTGATCTTCTCCCTCGCCGGTCAGGTCAGCCACATCGACAGCATGCGCGATCCGTACACCGATCTGGAGATCAACTGCCGCAGCCAGCTGACCGTGCTCGAGGGGTGCCGCAAACACAACCCGGGCGTGAAGGTCGTCTTCGCCGGGACCCGCCAGGTCTACGGCAGACCCGATTCGCTCCCCGTCACCGAGCGGCATCTGGTGCGGCCGACCGACGTCAACGGCATCAACAAGGCCGCTGGCGAGTACTACCACCTGGTCTACAACAACGTCTTCGGTATCCGGGCCTGTTCGCTGCGCCTCACCAACGTCTACGGACCGCGTCAGCTGATCAGCCACAACCGGCAGGGATTCATCGGCTGGTTCATCCGGCTGGCGATTGAGAACCGCACCATCCAGATTTACGGCGACGGATCGCAGCTGCGCGATTTCGTGTACGTGGACGACGCCGCGGACGCCTTCCTGCGCGCCGGCGCCAGCGACGCCTGCAATGGTGAGGTGTTCAACGTCGGCGGCGACCAGGCGATCAGCCATCGCGATCTGACGGCGCTGCTACTGGGCGTTGCCGGCACCGGCCGCGTGGAATATGTGGACTGGCCGGCGGACAAGCTGGCGATCGACATCGGCAGCTTCTACGCGGACTCGACCAAGTTCAAGACCACGACCGGGTGGGCGCCCGCGGTGCCGATGGCCGAGGGCTTGCGGCGGACGGTCGCCTTTTACCGTGAGCATCTCGATCGCTATCTCTCCGGCGCAGGAGAGCCGTCGCGGTCGTGAGCCACTACCGCATCCCGTTCATGTCGCTGCTACCCGGCGAGGATGCCGCCGACGTCAGGGCCGCGGTCGATCGTGTGATCGGCCGCGGCTGGTTCGTGCTCGGTCCGGAGGTCGGCAGCTTCGAAGAGGAGTTTGCGGCGGCGACTGGCGCCGCACACGCAGCCGGAGTCGGCAACGGCACCGACGCCATCGCGTTGATTTTGCGCGCGCTCGGCATCGGCGCCGGCGACGAAGTGATCACCTCGCCGCTGTCGGCGGCGTACAGCGCGCTCGCCATCATGATGGCCGGCGCGCGTCCGGTGTTCGCCGACGTCGATGCCGAGCGCGCCACCCTCGATCCCGACCGGATCGCCGAGCGAGTCACCGCGCGCACGCGCGCCATCCTGCCGGTGCACCTGTATGGACAGGCGGCTGACATGGCGGCGATCGAGCGCGTCGCCGCACGCCACGGTCTCGCCATCGTCGAAGACTGTTGTCAGGCGCACCTGGCGACCTCGGATGGGCGGCCGGTCGGCACCATCGGCGTCGCCTCCGCCTTCAGTTTCTATCCGACCAAGAACCTTGGTGCGCTCGGCGACGCCGGCGCGGTGATCACCAGCGACCGCGCCCTGGCCGACCGGATCAAACGGCTGCGCAACGGCGGGCAGAGCGACCGTTATCGCCATCAGGAACCGGGAATCAATTCACGCCTGGACGACCTGCAGGCGGCGGTGCTGCGCGCGAGGCTGCCCTGGTTGCGCGGGTGGACGGCGCGGCGGCGGGCGCTGGCGGCGCGCTATCGCAGTCGTCTTCAGGGCGCGCCGATCGACCTGCTCCTCGAGCGCGACTCCGGCCACGTCTACCATCTCTTCGTCGTCAGATCGGCCGATCGAGATGCGCTGCAGGTGCATCTGGCGGCGAGCGGTGTCGAAACGCTGATTCACTACCCAATTCCAATCCCGCGCCAGCCGGCGCTGGCCGGGCAGCGGCCGGACGATTGTCCGGTTGCGGCGCGCCTGTGCCGCGCGATACTCTCGTTACCCCTTCACCCCGCTTTGCGCGACGATGAAGTCGACCAGATCGCCGCGGTGGTGCACGCCTTCCAGCCGCGGAGCGTTGTTTCCTGACGGAAAGGACAGCCGAGTGCGAGCGTTGATAACTGGCGGGGCCGGGTTCATCGGGTCCCATCTCTCCGAGGCGCTGCTCGAGCAGGGCCACGAGGTGTTGATCCTCGACAACCTGTCGACCGGATCGATCGACAACATCTCGCATCTCAAGGGCCGGCCCGGGTTCGAGTACTTCATCGATACCGTGACCAACGAGCCGCTGCTCGCCGAGCTCATCGATCGCAGCGACGTCGTCTTTCATTTCGCCGCCGCGGTGGGCGTCAAACTGATCGTCGAGCAGCCGGTCTACACCATTGAGACCAACGTGCACGGCACCGAGGTGGTGCTGAAGCACGCCAACAAGAAAAAGAAGCTGGTGGTCATCGCGTCGACCTCCGAGGTCTACGGCAAAAGCGAGGACGTGCCGTTCCGCGAGGATTCGGACCTGGTGATGGGACCGACGCCGAAGCACCGCTGGGCCTACGCCTGCAGCAAGGCGATCGACGAATTCCTGGCGCTGGCCTACTGGAAGGAGCGCAAACTTCCGGTGATCATCGTGCGCTTCTTCAACACGGTAGGGCCGCGCCAGTCGGGACAGTACGGGATGGTGATCCCCAATTTCGTGCGTCAGGCGCTTGCCGGCGAGCCGATCACCGTGTTTGGCGACGGAACCCAGCAGCGGGCTTTCACCCACGTCACCGACGTGGTCGGCGCCCTGTTGAAGCTGGTGGCCGAACCCAGGGCGATTGGTCAGGTCATCAACATCGGCAACAAGCAGGAGATCACGATTCAGGCGCTCGCCGAACGTGTGCGCACACTCAGCGGCTCGGCGTCGCCAATCAAGCTCATCCCGTATGACGACGCCTATGAATCCGGATTCGAGGACATGCCCCGACGCGTGCCCGACCTCGCCCGTATCGAAGGGCTCATCGGTTACCGGACCACCCTTCAGCTTGATGAAATCCTGACGCAAGTGATCGATTACTTCCGCAAGAAGTAGGGTGGCGTATACTGAAATCAGTACCATGAAGACAGCAATCATCGGCGTCGCCGTCTGCATGTTCGCGGCTTCGACCGCGTCTGCCGACGTCCACCTCACCATGCAGAACGGGCGCGTCTCGCTGGTCGCCAAGGACGCCACCGTGCGCCAGATCCTCGCCGAGTGGGCCCGCGTTGGCGATACCAAGATCGTGAACATGGAGCGGGTCCCGGGCGGGCCGGTCACCCTCGAGCTCACGGACGTGCCGGAAGCGGAGGCGCTCGCGGTGCTGCTGCGCTCACTGAGCGGCTACATCACCGCGCCGCGTGCGGTGGAAGCCATCAACCTGTCGCGGTTCGATCGCATCATCGTCATGCCGACGCTGGCATCGGCCCGACCGGCCACGTCGGCGCCGCCGCCACCGGTCTTCCACCAGGGGCCGCAGTTCCCGCCGCCGCAGGCGGCCGACGATGACGACGACGATCCGCTGCCGGCGCCCAATGTCCAGGTGCCGCCAGGCAGGCAGCGCGGACCGGTGTTCAACACCTTCCCGCAGCCGCAGGTCGGCAACCCGCAGGCGACGCCGATGCAACCGGGAGCGCAGCCCGGATCGCCGAATGGAGCCCCCGCGCCGCAGGCGCCGGTCGCGCCGTACGGCGGCGTCTCCGTACCGGGCATGGTCGCGCCGCCGCCGCCGACGCCGCCGGGCCAGCTTCCGCCGACCATTCGCCGCCCTGGCGGCCCTGGTGGTCAATAAGGGTTGGCCCTCGTTGACGAGCTGAGCGCGAGCATTGCGGATGCAATGCGCAAGCACGACGCAGTGCGTCTGAGTACGCTGCGTATGCTGAAAGCCGCCCTGATGAATCGTGAAATCGAGCGCGGGCGCGCGCTCGATCAGAGCGAGTCGCTGCAGGTCGTCGCCTCACTGGTGAAACAGCGGCGGGACTCCATCGAGCAATTCACCCGGGGCGGCCGTCCTGAGCTGGCGGACCGGGAGCAGTCCGAGATTCATATCCTCGAAACCTACCTGCCTGCGGCGGCTGACCCGGCAGTGATCGAACAGGCGGTGGCGGATGCCATCGAGGAAACCACCGCGACGTCGCCAAAGGATGTAGGGCGCGTCATGAAGGCGGCGCTGGCGCGACTGGCGGGGCAGACCGTGGACGGCAAGGCTGTCAACGAGCTGGTTCGACGGAAGCTGGCTGGTCCCTAAACTATTTTCGAGGGGCGTCCGTCTAAGTTTGCGAGACGGCAAAAACACAGCCTCTCATCCATCCTCCTTTAGGCCCCGTCGTTCATCCGACGGGGCCTTTTTTGTGTCCGATTGCGCTTTGTTGCGGTCGAGATTGAGCTCTTGCCGGTACGTATGTTGCTCCGCAAGTGATACGATTCTCGAGAAGTTGACCATGCGACGTTCCTACTCGTCCATCTCGTTCGGCGGCGGTCCACTCTCGACCACGCTCAAAGTCCTGATCGGCGCCAACGTCGCGATGTTCGTCGTGACGTCGCTCATGCCGTCGCTGCTGGAATACCTCGGGCTGGTGCCGACGCTGGTGCTGCATCAGTTCTGGGGCTGGCAACTCGCCACCTACATGTTCCTGCACGGCGGCGTGTTTCACATTCTGTTCAACATGCTGGCGTTGTGGATGTTCGGCGCCGAGCTGGAACGGATCTGGGGCACGCGCTACTTTCTCAAATTTTATTTCGTCACAGGCATCGGCGCCGGCGCACTCACCGTGATCTTCTCACTGCTGCCGTTTGCCTTCGCCCAGCAGGTGCAGCACTCGGTCATCATCGGCGCATCGGGCGCCATCTATGGTCTGCTGCTGGCATATGCGATGTACTTCCCGGACCGCCCGATCCTGATGATTATCTTCTGGGTGCCGGCGAAGGTCTGCGTCGCGATTCTGGGCGGCATCGCGTTGCTGACGTCGCTTTCCGAGGCCGGCGGCACTGCCAACGCGACGCACGTCGGCGGCCTGGTAGTGGGCTATCTTTTCCTGAAAGGCGCGCGAATCCACCCGATCTCCGAGCTGAAATACCGCTACTGGAAGTGGAAGATCAACCGCGGCCGCAAGTTCGACGTCTACTCGGGCGGCCGCACCAACGACTACGACCGCCGCGTGCATTAGCGGCACGAAGCGTTGTCACGTCTCCAATTTGCCACGCTGGTCGTCGCGGGCATGCTCATCCGCGTGGTCGCACTGCCGGGCCCCGGTACCGGCGATCTGACGATCTGGAAGGTCTGGAGCTACAACGCCGCGCGGCGCGGCGTCGCAGAAATGTACGGCGTCGGCGGCACGCCGCCCGAGCGACGAGCGCTGGCATATGCCGGCGCGACCGCCACGGTCGACTATCCGCCGCTGGCCTTGTATGAGCTCGGTGTCGCCGGACGCGCCTATTGGATCTGGTCGCACCGCCATTTTCCCAACGCGACTCCGCTGAATGCATTCGTCAAACTGCCGGGCCTGGCGGCGGAAATCGGGCTCGCGATTCTGCTGTTCGTCGTGGTTCGCGCGCGCGCCGGCGTCGGTGCGGCGCGCCTGGCGGCTGCGGCGTACTGGCTGAATCCGGCGGCGCTGTTCGACGCCAGCATCCTGGGCTACCTCGACGTGCAATTCGTGCTGCCGGCGGTTGCCGCGCTGGTGGCGGCGGCAGCCGGCTGGCCGGCTCTCGCCGGCGCGCTGATCGCGGCGTCGATACTCACCAAGGCGCAGGGCGTGTTCATCGCACCTGGCGTGGCTCTCGCCATCTGGGCGATTGGCGATCCCGCCAGGCGAACGCCGCGCCTGCTCGCCGCGCTGGCCGGCGGAGCCGCGGTCGGCACGTTGTCCGTCGCACCGGTCATTGCCGCCGGTGCCTGGCCGAACATGCTGCAGGCGCTCGGACGGCTCGCACAGCACGACATGTTGTCGGCCAATGCCACCAATCTCTGGTGGGTGATCGGCTATCTGCTGCGAGTGCGATATTCGATGCACGACATGGGTGTGTGGGCCGCGGTGGTCGCACCGGCAAGAATTCTCGGTATCCGGCGCGTGATCGAGATCGGCTATCCGGATCCCCGGACGATTGGCATCCTGCTGACCCTGTCGGCCGCCGCATGGGCGCTGTGGACCGCGTATCGATCCGCCGCTCGACCTCCTCAATCGGCCATCGACCTCTGGCTGGTCGCCGGCGTGGCGGCATTCCTGGTCCATGCCTATGCCACGCTCTCGGCGCAGGTACACGAGAATCATCTGTTCGCCGCGGTGCCGCTGCTGGTGCTGGCGTCGGCAGGGCGCCGCGCCTTTCGTCCCATCTGCATCGGGGTCAGCGCGGTGGTGGCGTTGAATCTGAACCTGTTCTACGGATTTGGCGACGGGATTGGCTACGCGCTGCCGCGCGGCCTCACCATCGTCGATGTCACGGTGTTCGTGGCGGTTTTCAACTGCTGGTTGCTTTCATGGCACGCGGCGATCGTGAAGAGCCAATGCTCCACGGCAGCCGTACCCCGCCAACCGTCAGCGCCAGCGTCGATCCCAGCACCGGCAGGGCGTAGCCGCTGGTCAGCACGCTGTATTTGAAGAGCGCACCGCTGGCGAACTGAAAATTCAGCGCCATGAAGAACGCGACGAATGCCACCAGCGGCGTCCACAGACCGACGATCATCGCGACACCACAGCTCAGCTCACCGAGCGGCACCAGCCGGGCAAGGACCGACACGTAGGGCAACGCCATGCGATCGAGATAGACGTGACTCCACGACGCGGCGGGCACGGCCTGCGACCATCCGATGAGCTGGCCCGCCAACAGCGACGGCGTGGTGAACCAGCGAGTCTTGCCGAGGCCTTCGAACAGGAAGAAGATCCCGATGCCAATTCGGAGAATGGCCAGGCCGGTGCCTTGTCGATCGATCGCCATCTGCTGTTCTCCGGCTCGAGGGCGGCGCTGACTTTCTACGACCCCTGCAGCGTCTTTGTGGCGCGCTGCAGCGCCCGGATGACGATGGCGGCCTGCTCCGCCGCGCGCCCGTAGTTGCCGGCATCGACCGCTTCGCGCACTCCGGGGATGGTCTTCACGCCGTAGCCGGTATAAAGGCCGGGTGCGTAGATCACGTGGCGGTACCACGGTCGATCGGGCAGCCCCGCCGGTTCGATCAGATCGCGCTCGGCCATGATCAGTCGGTGATTGAGCTCCGCCATCGCGCCGGGCGACGCGGTCCCTCCTGGCGGGGCTGGACTCACCAGCAGTTCGCCGCGCGCGCGGGCGTCGGCTCCGGCCCTTGCAAAGGCCTCGGCCGCCGTCCGCAATCCAGCGAAATCGACCTGCTTCGCGCCATCGGGTGAACTTTTCGTCGCCTGCTGTTCGATCTCGCCAAGGTACTCGAGGATTTGTTTCCCGTAAGCCGCGTAATCGAACGGCAGCACTTCCGCGTCGGCGAGCCGCAGCAGTGCGACGCCGGTCAACTGCGCGGCCAGCACGCTGAACTTGAACCCCGGATCGATGTATGTCTTGAACCAGGTCGGATTGTCGTAGGTCGAATGGTAACTGCCGTCGCCGCCGCGCCCGTTCAAGCCCATGTCCATCGACGCGATGCCGACGTGATCGAGAAACGCGGTGTAGTCGGATCCCGATCCGAGCGCGCCGACTGGCGGGGTCTCGAGCATCGGCTGGCCGTCATGCGCGGGCGTCTGCTCGCGGGAACGGACGAGCCATCCGTCGTACAGCGTCTGTGTTTCCCCTGCCGGCTGAATCGCCTGGGCCAGCTCGTGGACAAACGGCGTCAGCGAGTGCACGGCGCTGCTCGAGAAATTCAACCCGCCGGCGCCGGCATCGCGGTTGACGTAGACCGCCGCCTTCGCTTTGAGCTCGGCGGTCAGGTCCTCGACGAACTCGGTGGAGCCGAGCAGTCCCTGTTCTTCGCCGTCCCAGCTGATGAACAGCACGCTACGGCGTGGCTTCCATCCGCTCTTCATCATCGCGCTCATCGCGCGCGCCACCGCCATCATCGAGACGTGGCCGCTCACCGAGTCCGATGCGCCGAACGTCCACGCATCGCGATGCGATCCGACGATGATCCACTCATCGGGCGCCACGGATCCGGTAATCTTGCCGACCACGTTGATCAATCGGCGCTGGCCGTAGTCCATCTGCAGGTTCATGTGGACTTTCGCCGGCCCGGGCCCGATGTGATACGTGATCGGCAGCGCCCCGCGCCACGCTTCCGGTGCGACCGGCCCCTTCAGGCGCTTGAGCAGCTCGACGCCGTCGCGATACGACATCGGCTGCACCGGAATCGGCGCGAAGGTTTCGATCTTGTCCATCGGAATGCGCTCGACGCCGGGCTTCGAGGGACGACCGGGGGTCGAGGGATCGCCCGGATAGCGCGGCATGTCCATGACGCTGCCGCGCTGGATCATCCCCCAGCCGCGAAACGGACCGTCAGGGTAGACCTCGCCCTGGAAGTAGCCGTCTTCGTGCGGATCCGAATAGATGATGCAGGCGATGGCGCCATGCTCGGCAGCCACCTTCGGCTTGATGCCGCGCCAGCTGCCGCCGTAGCGCGCGAGCACGATCCGTCCCTTGACGCTGATGCCCAGCTTGTCCAGCGTCTCGTAGTCGGACGGGATGCCGAAGTTGACGTAGACGATCTCGCCGGTCACCTCACCAGACGGCGAATAGGCGTTGTACGCCGGCAGGATGCCGGGCTTGTCGGCCCACTGATCGCCGCGGATCTTCTCTTCCTCGACCTCGAGCTTCACCTGATCGGGCGCGACGATGTCGATGCGGCGCTGCTTGGGCCATGGCAGCAGCACGCTGTATTCGTACTTCGTCGAGTCGATCCCGATCTGCTTGAATTGATCGCTGACGTAGTCGGCGAGCTTGATCTCGTAGGGCGAGCCGGTGTGGTGCGGCTCGGCGGTCATGACGTCGAAGTCGGCTTCCGCCGCTTTTGCCGACGGCATCGCTTTGAGCTCGCGCTCGCGTGCCGTCTCGGCGGCGCTGGTGGCGGCGGAGAAGCCGCGGATGCGTGAGCTGGGCGGTGCGGTGCCTTGCGCAGACAGCCAGACCGCGGCGGCCGTCGCTGTACACAACGTCGCGCTCGCTCGTCGCAGACCCGACATCGCGACCTCCTTCAGATCCGAACTTCAATCAACATCAAGGACAGGGTGACCCCAAGGAAAACCCGTCAGGGGTGTCCGTGGTGTTTAGCGATGGAAATAGTCGTCGGTGTGATCGAGCCAGTCCTGCCGGATCGGGCTGAAGATGTCGAGCTCGAAGGTGTCCTCGAGCGCTTCGGCCTGATGCTCCACCCATGACGGAATGTGCAGCACCTCGCCCTCGCGCACCGTGATCTCCTCGCCGCCGATGAGAAATTTCAACGCGCCCTGCAGGACGTAGGTAATCTGCTCGCTCTCGTGCGAATGATTCGGCACCAGGCAGCCGCGCTTCAAGTAAATCTGCGCGAGCATCTCACGCTCGCCGGTGACCAGCTTGCGCGACAACATCTCCGTGACTTTTTCGAGGGCGATCTCGTCCCAGCGGTGAAGACGAACCGTCTGGCTGTTCATGAGGGTCGAGCATATACCAACAGGCCCCGATGCTATAATTCCGCCGGATGAAAGCCGCTCTGAACGAGCGCGAGGCGCAGTTGATCGAGGGACTGACCCGCGATCAATTGCTGGCGTCGCACCGCTGCATGCTGCTGTCGCGCCGGCTGGACGACAAGGAAATCCAGCTGAAGGGTCAGAGCCAGATCTTCTTCCAGATCAGCGGCGCCGGCCACGAAGCGGTGCTCGCCGCGGCCGGACTGCTGCTGCGATCGGGCTACGACTGGTTCTACCCGTACTATCGCGACCGCGCGCTGTGCCTGGCGCTTGGCGTCACGCCGCTGGAAATGCTGCTCGCCGCGGTCGGCGCCAGCGACGATCCGGCGTCGGGCGGACGGCAGATGCCGTCGCACTGGGGGCACCCCAAGCACAACATCGTGTCGGGCTCGAGTCCGACCGGCACCCAGGTGCTGCAGGCGGTCGGCGCCGCCGAAGCCGGCGTCATTTACGGCCGCGTCGCGCAGATTCCCGACCGCGACGCGCACTTCCACGCTGACGAAATTGTCTACGTGTCGCTTGGCGATGGCGCGACCAGCGAAGGCGAGTTCTGGGAGGCGCTCAACGCCACCTGCATCAAGCAGCTGCCCGTGCTCTTTCTGGTCGAGGACAACGGCTACGCCATCTCGGTGCCGGTCGAAGTGCAGACCGCCGGCGGCGACATCTCGCGCTTGGTGCGGGGCTTCCCCGGCCTGCACGTCGATTCGATCGACGGCACCGACTTCTTCGCCAGCCTTCGCGCCATGCGCGACGCGACCGCCTACGTCCGCGCGCGCAAGGGACCCGCGTTCGTCCACGCTCGCTGCATCCGCCCCTACTCGCACTCGCTGTCCGACGATGAGAAGCTGTACAAGCCGGCGGCCGAGCGCGAGGCGGAAGCCCGGCGCGATCCCATCGCCCGGTTCGCCGAATTCCTGAAAACACACGAGGTGGCAACCGCCGAGGAGCTGGCGGCAATGGCCGGTGACGTGGAGCGCGAAGTGAACGAAGCCGCGCTTCTGGCGCTGGCCGCGCCCAAGCCGCCCAAGAGCAGCGCCGAACTGTGGCTCTATTCACCCGATGTCGACCCGACCTCGTCCGCGTTCGAGACGCCGGCGCATCCCGAGGGGAAACCCGACACGATGGTCGCGGCGATCAACCGCACGCTGAAGGACGAGATGGCACGCGAACCGCGGATCGTCGTCTTTGGCGAAGACGTGGCCGACGCGAGCAAGAAAGACTCATTACCGGTGGTTTCGGGCAAGGGCGGTGTGTTCAAGCTCACGCACGGCCTCCAGCGTCTCTACGGCGACGATCGCGTCTTCAACGCCCCGCTGGCCGAAGCCGGCATCGTCGGTCGTGCGACCGGCATGGCCGCACGCAAGCTGAAACCGGTCGTCGAGATCCAGTTCTTCGACTACATCTGGCCGGCGATGATGCAGCTGCGCGACGAGCTGTCGATGATGCGCTATCGATCGGGGAACAGCTGGTCGGCGCCGGTGGTGATTCGTGTACCGATTGGCGGCTACCTGCGCGGCGGCGGGCCGTACCACAGCCAGTCCGGCGAGAGCATCTTCGCGCACTGTCCGGGGATTCGCATCGCCTACCCCTCGACGGCGATCGATGCGGCCGGACTGCTGCGAACCGCGATTCGATGCGACGATCCCGTGCTCTTCCTCGAGCACAAGCATCTCTACCGCCAGACCTACAACAAGGGTGAGTACCCGGGCCAGGAATTCATGATCCCTTTCGGCAAGGCCAGCCTGCGCCGCGAGGGCGATCATGTGCTGGTCATCACCTGGGGCGCGCTGGTCCAGCGATCGCTGCTGGCCGCGCAGCAGGCGGAGAAGGATCATTTCAGCGTGGCGGTGCTCGACCTGCGCACGATCGTGCCCTACGACTGGGACGCCATCGCCGCGCACGTGAAGCGCACCAACCGCGTCGTCATCGCCCACGAGGATCAGCTGATGTGCGGCTTCGGCGCCGAGCTCGCCGCGCGCATCGCCGACGAACTGTTCGAGCACCTGGACGCGCCGGTCAGGCGGGTCGGGGCGAAGAACGTCCCGGTCGCCTACAACCCGGATCTGGAGGAAGCGATCCTGCCGCAGTCGTCCGACGTGCTGAAGGCGATTCGCGAGACCGCGCGGTACTGACGCAGAAAAACGCGGCGATCGCAAGAGTGCAGAGACCTGTTGAAAATCATCCTCCGCGTGCTCTGCGTTCTCGGCGGTTTTTTCGTGTTCATGATCTCCGTGTCGGCGCTGACGCCGGAGCTCCTGCGATCCTCCGGTGCCGTCCCCGCCGACATCGCCGGGCGGTTTCGCCAGCCGGCCGGCTTCCAGCAATCGTCTTCGGGTCAGTACTTCGTGTTCGATCGCCGCGCCCACACGATCTACGGCCTCGATCCACGGCAGTCCAGTGTCTGGGAGATCGTGAAGATCGGCGGCGAGTCGGGGCGGATCATCGACCCGACCGCATTCGCCGTCGCGCCCGATGGCACCTTTGTCGTCGCCGACGCGCCCAACAACCGCGAACGCATCCAGATCTTCGATTCCGCCGGCATTCGTATCGGCGGTTTCCTGCTTCCCGGCCGTCTGAAGGCTCGTGTCGTGATGGACAACGCCGTGGTCAACGGCATCGGGTCGCTGCAATACACCGGGACCTCCATCCTGATCTCGCAGCCGGAGACCGGCGCCCTGATCACGGAATACGAGTTGAACGGCGGTGCACACCGGACGATCGGGCGGCTGCGCCGCACCGGGCATGAGGAAGATCCAGAACTGCACCTCGCACTGAACAGCGGCATCCCGCTCGTCGATCCGACCGGCGGCTTCTTCTTCGTCTTTCAAACCGGTGAGCCGCTGTTCCAGAAATATGACGCCGCCGGCCGGCTCCTGTTCGAGCGGCACGTCGAAGGGCGCGAGATCGACGCGCTGATCGCGGGCCTGCCGTCGAAGTGGCCGGTACGGCAGACCGGCGACGGGGAGCTGCCGCTGGTGACGCCGACCATCCGCACCGCGGCGATCGATCCCGACGGCCGGCTCTGGATCGCTTTCACCGTGCCGTACACCTACGTCTTCGATCGCGACGGCGACAAGGTTCGCACGCTGCAATTCCGCGGCGCGGGAATCATGACGCCGAGCAGCCTTTTCTTCGCCAAGCACGGCAGAGTGCTGATCACGCCGGGCCTGTTCGAATTCTCGTCCAACCCATAGCATCGCGGCGTCCGATCTGGCGTGGAGCCCGGCCGCGACAGCTGGTTCCTGCGCGGCACTCCTGCGCGGCACTCTCTTGACACCCGGCGAACGACTGAATGAACATTCATTCAGTCATGCCGCTGAACGCGGTCGCGCGCCGCACCCGACCCGGCCTCGCGCCCGAGGCGCCGCCGGGTCCTAAACGCGACGTCATTCTCCGCGCCGCGATCGATGTCTTCGCCGAGCGTGGTTTCTTCAACGCCCAGGTCGCCGACGTCGCCCGCGCCGCCGGCGTTGCCGCCGGCACGGTTTACCTCTACTTCAAGGGCAAAGACGATCTCCTGGTCTCGATTTTCGAGCGCAGCATGCGCGACGGCCTGACGCACGGGCGCGCCGCGGTCACTGCAGTCGAAGATCCACGCGAGCGCCTGCTCCGACTCGCCCGCGCCCATCTGGCCCGGCTCGGCCGCGACCGCAACCTGGCGATCGTGTTTCAAGTCGAGCTGCGGCAGTCCACCAAGTTCATGGAGCGCTTCTCCGCCACGCTGCTGCGCGACTATCTCGGCCTGATCCGCGAGGCCATCGCCGACGGACAGCGCGAGGGGCTGTTTCGCACGGATGTGAAGGCGACGGCGATGGCGAAAATACTCTACGGCGCGCTCGACGAGATGGCCACCAACTGGATCCTCAGCCGCCGCCGCTATTCGCTCGAGGCCGAGGCCGACACGGTGGTCGACCTCTTCGCCAACGGTGCGCGGGTCCGATGATGGCGCCGCTGCTGCGATCCGTGGCGGTGCTCGGAGCGGGGACGATGGGCTCACAAATCGCGGCGCATTTCGCGAACGCGGGCGTGCCGGTCCTGCTCCTCGATCTCACCGCCGACGTCGCGCGCGAGGGGCTCGCGCGCGCGAGAGGGCTGAAGCCGGATCCCTTCTTCACGCCGGACTCAGTCACCCGGATTCGCACTGGCGGATTCGACACCGATCTGGCAGCTCTGGTCGAGGTCGACTGGGTCATGGAAGCGGTGGTCGAGCGGCTCGACATCAAGCGCGCCCTGCTCGAACGCGTGGATGCTGTCCGGCGCCGCGGCACGATGGTCTCGTCGAACACATCAGGGATTCCGATCGCCACGCTGGCCGAGGGCCGCAGCGACGATTTCCGGAAGCATTGGCTCGGGACGCACTTCTTCAACCCGCCGCGCTACCTTCATCTGGTCGAGCTCATCCCGACCGCCGACACCGACGCCGCCGTCGTCGACCACGTGGCGCACGTCGCCGATCACCGTCTCGGCAAGGGCGTCGTCCTGGCGAAGGACACGCCGAACTTCATCGGCAATCATCTCGCGGTCCACGGCGTGATGCTGACGCTCGAGGCGCTGGAGAGCGGCCGCTACACCATCGAGGAGATCGACGCGATTACCGGACCCGCACTCGGCCGACCGAAGAGCGCCACATTCCGGACCATGGACATCGCCGGCATCGACATCCTGGCGCACGTCGCCGCCAATCTCGGCCTCGAACTGCCGGCGTTCCTGACCCGGATGATCGCCAAGGGCATGGTCGGCGAGAAGGCCGGCGAGGGCTTCTACAAGCGGATCAAGACGAAGGACGGGACCGAGATCCTGACGCTCGATCCCGCCACGCTCGAGTATCGGCCGAAGCAGCCGGCGCGGATCGCGTCGATCGAGGCGGCCAAATCGATCGAGGATACCGGCGAGCGAATCAAGACGCTGTTCAACGCGAAAGACAAAGCCGGCGATTTCCTCCGCGGCACCATCGGACCGATGCTGGAGTACACCGCTCGAGTCACCCCCGACATCGCCTACTCGGCGGCGGACGTCGATCGCGTGATGCGGTGGGGATTCGGCTGGGAGATCGGCCCTTTCGCGATGATGGAGACGCTCGGAATGGACGCGGCCATGCGCCCGGCTGCAGCCGGCGCGCGCCAAGCTCCTCAGCCGGCGCCCGATTTCGCTCGGCGGCTTCAGCCGAGCGATCTGCTGATCCTGAAGGCCGCACGCGACCGCAACAAGATCGTTCGCAAGAATGCCGGCGCGAGCCTGGTCGACCTCGGCGACGGTGTCCTCGCGCTCGAGTTTCACTCGAAGATGAACGCGCTCGGCGGCGATCAGATCCAGATGATTCATGCCGGCGTGAGGGAAGCGGCCGCGAACTTCGCCGCGCTCGTGGTAGGCAACGACGCCGCCACCTTCTCTGCCGGCGCCAACCTGATGCTGCTCCTGCTCGAAGCGCAGGAGGGCAATTGGGACGAGATCGATCTGATGATCCGCGCGTTCCAGGCGTCCACCCAGGCGCTGCGCTTCGCCGACGTCCCGGTCGTGGTCGCACCTGCCGGCCTCACGCTTGGCGGCGGCTGCGAGATCACACTGCACGGCGACCGCGTGCAGGCGGCCGCGGAGAGCTACATCGGGCTGGTCGAGGTCGGCGTGGGACTGATTCCGGCAGGCGGCGGCACGAAAGAGATGCTGGCGCGCGCGGTTCAGGGTCTGCCCGCGAACCATCCCGACCTGCTGCCGTTCGTTCAGCGAGCATTTGAGACCATCGGGTTCGCCAGGGTGTCGACCAGCGCCGCGGAGGCGAGAACCCTGGGTTTTCTCGGCGACGCCGATCGCGTGACGATGAACCGCGAACGGGTGATGGCGGACGCGAAGGCGTATGCACTGGAACGGGTGGAGGAAGGCTACCAGCGCCCTGCCCCGCGGACCGCCATTCCGGTCGGCGGCGAAACGACCCTGGCCGCGCTCAAGCTCGGCGTCCACCTCGCGTGGCGCGCCGCGCGCATCAGCGATCACGACGCGGTGGTCGGGCGGGCGCTCGCCAACGTGCTGGCGGGCGGCGCGCTGCCGCATCAGACCGTCGTCGGCGAACAGTATCTTCTCGACCTCGAGCGTGAGGCATTCCTGAAGCTGTGCGGCGAGCGCAAGACGCTGGAACGCATTCAGTACACGCTGAAGACGGGGGGGACTCTCAGAAATTGAGGATTTGAGGATTTGTGGATTTGTGGATTTGTGGAGCTGAGGATTTGAGGATTTTCTAGTTGTGGATCTGATCGACCGCGGGAGCGGTCTTCCTCTCGTGCTGATTCCCGGCCTGCAAGGCCGTTGGGAGTATCTGCGGCCGGCGGTGGACGAGCTCGCCCGTTATTTCCGCGTGCTGACGTTCTCGCTCGGTTCCGACAATCTGGACGGCTATGCTCGCACCGTTGCCGCCGCGATGGCGGACGCCAGGGTCGAGCGCGCTGTGATTTGCGGCGTCTCCTTTGGCGGGTTGATCGCGGTTCGCTTCGCGGCCAGCTACCCGGCGCGATGCGAGGCGCTCATCCTGGCGTCGACGCCGAAGCCGAAGCTCCGGCTGCGGCCGCGACACCAAGCCTATCTGCGCGCGCCGTGGATCTTTGGTCCGGTCTTTCTCGCCGAAACGCCGTTCCGCCTGCGCCCGGAAATCCGCGCCGCGATTCCCGAAGCGGGGGCGCGACGGCAATTCTCGCTGCGCCAGCTGCGAACCGCACTGGGCGCGCCGATCTCGCTCTCGGCGATGGCCGCGCGGGCCCGAATGATCACGGAGGAAGACGTCACCGGGGACTGCTCGCGGATCACCGCGCCGACGCTGATCGTGACCGGCGAGGCTCATCTCGACCATGTCGTCCCGGTCGAAGGCTCATCCGAGTACTTGCGGTTGATTGCCAATGCACGCGCGACGGTACTCGAGCGCACTGGACATCTCGGATCGATCACGCGCCCGGACGCGTTCGCCTCACTGGTGCGCGCGTTTGTGGACAGTCAGTGCCATGCCGCCGCGTGAGCTGGCCGGACCGGCGGGCCGCCTCGAAGCGTTGCTCGACGAGCCGGCCGCGGTCGGCAGCGTCGGACGAGATGGGCGTGTCAGCTCCGGTCATCCCGAAGGCCTGCGCGCGGCAGCGGTCTTCGCGCATCCGCTGACGTCGCACGGCGGCACGATGCACACCAAGGCGGTCTATCAGGCCGCGAAGGCGCTCAGCCGGATCGGCTGCGCGGTGCTGCGCTTCAACTTCCGCGGCGCCGGCGCCAGCGAGGGTGGGTTCGACAACGGGCCTGGCGAGCAGGCGGACTTCCGCGCCGCCCTCGATTACATGGCGGCGCAATATCCCGGCGCGCCGCTCTGGGCGGCGGGGATGTCGTTCGGCGCGTGGGTCGCGCTGTCGGTCGGCGTGGACGATCCGCGCGTGACCGCGCTCATCGCCATCGCGCCGCCGATCACGCGCTACGACTTCAGCACCGTGACGGGCAGCGCCAAGCCCAAGTTCTTCATCCAGGGCGAGTTCGACGAGCTGTGCTTCTTGAAGGACATGCGCGCTTTCTACGCGCGGACGGCGGAGCCGAAGGAGCTGGTGGTCATCGACGGTGCGGATCACCTCTTCGACGGCAAGGTCGCCGAAGTGGCAGACGCGGTCGAGGACTTGTTGGGAGATTGGTCCGGCTGAACCCTGACACTACCGGAATGTCCACGATGCCGGTAGTGTCCGGCTCCAGCCGGATCTCGGAAGGTGTACACGCTCGGGGGTCTGGTCGGTCTTGTCGATAGTGTCCGGCGATAGCCGGACGATTGGGAAATGATATGCACGAAGCCGTCATCGTCTCAGCGGTACGCACCGCATCGGGCAAGGCGCCGGGGGGAACCCTGCGCGGCACCCGCCCCGACGAACTCGGCGCCGTCGCCATCGCCGAGGCGCTGCGACGCGCGCCCGGGATCGACGCCGGCGAAATCGACGACGTGATCATGGGCTGTGCGATGCCGGAGGCGGAGCAGGGGATGAACGTGGCGCGAATCGCGAGCCTGCGCGCGGGCATTCCGGTCACCGCCTCGGCGGTCACCGTCAATCGCTTCTGCTCCTCCGGCCTGCAGGCGATTGCCTATGCCGCCGAACGCATCATGTGCGGATCGGCGGAAGCGATCGTCGCCGGCGGTACCGAGTCGATGAGCCTGGTGCCGATGGGCGGGAACAAGATCGCACCGAACCCGGCCCTCATCGATCGCTACCCCGACGTCTACCTGTCCACCGGACTCGTGGCTGAGAATCATGCGCGCGAATCGGGCATTTCCCGCGCCGAACAGGATGCGTTCGCATTGCGCAGCCATCAGCGCGCGATCGCCGCGATCGACGCCGGACGCTTCGCCGACGAGATCGTGCCGGTGACCGCGAATCTCATCGAAGAGGTCCAGCTGGAGCCTGCCACCGTTGGAGGCCCGGCTGCCAGAAGCCTGGCGGTTGCCCCTCGCATGAGGCAGGTGATCTTCGCGGTCGACGAAGGGCCGCGCCGTGACACGTCGGCCGAAGCGCTGGCCAGACTCCGCCCCGCCTTCCACGCCGCCGGCAGCGTCACCGCCGGCAATTCCTCACAGACCAGCGACGGCGCGGCAGCCGTCGTCGTCACTTCGAGCGATCGTGCCCGGGCGGCCGGCCTCGCGCCGATGGGACGCTTCATTACGTTCGCGACCGCTGGTGTCGAGCCGGAACGCTTCGGCATCGGACCGGTGCCGGCGATCCGGAAAGCCCTGAAGCAGGCCGGGCTCACGCTCGACCAGATCGATCTGATCGAGCTGAACGAGGCATTCGCCGCGCAGGTGCTCGCCTGCCTGAAGGAGCTGCCGATCGATGCCGATCGGCTCAACGTCAACGGCGGCGCCATCGCCCTCGGCCATCCGCTCGGCTGCACTGGAGCGAAGCTGACGACGACGCTGCTGCATGAAATGAAGAGGCGAAACGCCCGCTACGGCATGGTGACGATGTGCGTCGGCGGCGGAATGGGCGCGGCTGGTATTTTTGAAAGGGTCTGAGCATGACGACGACAACCGAGACCACGATTCTGCGCGGCGGCGAATGGCTGCTTCAGCCTTCCGAAGCGGACTCCGTTTTCACGCCCGAGCGTCTCACCGAGGAACACCGCCTGATTGCCAGGACCGCACAGGACTTCGTTGACAACGAGGTGCTGCCCAAGCTCGACCAGCTCGAGGCGAAGGACTGGACGCTGGCACGCGACCTCGTCAAGCTCGGCGCCGGCCTCGGATTGCTGGGCGTGGACGTGCCCGAGGCTTACGGCGGGCTCGGCCTCGACAAAGTGACCTCGCTCGTCGTCAGCGAAAAGCTGGCCCGGTCGGCGTCGTTCGGCGCCACCTTCGGCGCCCACGCCAACCTCACCATCGTCCCGCTGATGCTGTTCGGAAGCGAGGCGCAGAAGCAGCACTACCTGCCCAGGCTGCTGTCGGGCGAGATCATCGGCGCCTACGGACTGAGCGAGAGCGGATCCGGATCGGATGCGCTCGGGGCCAGGACCAAGGCCACCCGCCAGCCAGACGGCAGCTTCCTGCTCAATGGCGAGAAGATGTGGATCACCAACGGCGGCTTTGCCGATCTGTTCGTGATTTTCTGCAAGGTGGACGGCGACCAGTTCACGGCGCTGCTGGTCGAGCGCGGCTGGGGCGTGAAGAGCGGCAAGGAAGAACACAAGATGGGCCTGCACGGCTCGTCGACCACCGCCCTGATCTTGCAGGACGTGAAGGTGCCGGCGGAGAACGTGCTCTCCGAGGTCGGCAAGGGTCACAAGGTCGCGTTCAACGTCCTGAACTTCGCACGCTTCAAGCTCGGCGCGATGTGCGGCGGCGGCGCCGTTGGCGCCATCGCCGAGAGCGCCACGTACGCGGCGACCCGGCGACAGTTCGGCCAGCCGATCGCATCGTTCGGGGCGATCAAGCACAAGATTGGCGAGATGGTCGTCCGCACCTATGCCATCGAAAGTTTGCTCTACCGGACCGCCGGCCTGGTGGACGCGCGGATCGCGGCCACGCCGCACGACGCCAACGACGGATCGGCGGCGCTCGCCGCGTTCGAGGAGTACGCCGTCGAGGCGTCGATCGCCAAGGTCGCCGGCAGCGAGGCGCTCGACTTCGTGCTCGACGAGAACGTCCAGATCCACGGCGGCAACGGCTACGTGCACGACTACCCTGCGGAACGCCATGTCCGCGACGCACGGGTAAATCGCATTTTCGAGGGCACTAACGAGATCAATCGGCTGCTGATTCCGGGCATGTTGATCCGTCGCGCGGTCAAGGGCGATCTGCCGCTGATTGCCGCGGCCAAGGCGCTTCAGGACGAACTGCTGGGACCGCCATCCATAGCGGCCGCCGGCGAGGCCGACGGCTCGCTCGCCGACGAGCATCGCGCGATCACGTCGTTCAAGAAAACGGCGCTGATGGTGTTCGGCCTCGCGATGCAGACGTTTGGAACGAAGCTGACCGACGAGCAGGAGGTGCTGATGCACCTGGCCGATATCGCGATCGACGTCTACAGCGCCGAGAGCGCGGTGCTGCGGGCGCAGGCGGCGTCGGCCTCGAACGCACCGCGCGCGGCGCTGCACGTCGACGCCGCGCGCGTGTTCGTCAACGACGCCGCGATGCGAATCGACGCCACCGCGCGCCAGGCACTTGCGGCGACCGTCGACGGCGACCTGCTTCGCACCATGCTCGCGGCACTGCGCCGTCTCCTGAAAGTCGCGCCGATCAATACTGTGGCGGCACGGCGCCGTCTCGCCGACGCGGCCGTCGAGCGCGGCGCCTACCCGTTGGCATAGGCAGGACAGGCGGGGTGGGCGGGAGAGGCGGGATGGGCAGGATGGGCTGGGTAGGCAGGATGGGCGGGACGGGAACGATGAGCAGGGAAGAATGTCCTTTCCCTGCTCTTGCCCGTCCCGCCCTTCTCGCCCTCATCGCGATGCTGATGCTCGCGGCCGCCTGCTCCAGCAAACCTCCCGACGAACCGAAGGACTACGCGAGCAGGATCGCCGCCGAACGCGCCGCCAAGGACACCGCGCTCGCGGCCGGTGACGATCCGATCCCGCTGGCGCGCCATGCCCAGCTCCTTCCGCTCGCCTATTTCCCGATCGATCCCGACTACGATGCACCGGCGGTGCTCAAGCCAATCGAGGACAAGACCATCGTCGAGCTGCCGACATCCACCGGCACCAATCGGCAGATGCGGCGTGTCGGCACGCTCGAGTTCACACTCAAGAGCGCGCCCTTGAAGCTGCTCGCGTTCAACGAGGTCGGCACCGATCCGCGCCGCCTGTTCGTGGCCTTCAGCGATCTCACCAGCGGCAGCGAGACCTATGCCGCCGGCCGCTTCATGGATCTCGATCGCAACGCGACCGGCATCTATGAAGTCGACTTCAACCGCGCCTACCATCCGTACTGCTACTACAACCCGACTTACGAGTGCCCGCTGCCTCCGCCGGAGAACCGACTCAAGATTCCGATCCGCGCCGGCGAGAAGATGAAGTAATGGCCCTGCGCGCGATTGTGTTCGACTTCGACGGCGTCATCGCCAACAGCGAACCGCTCCACTTCCGCGGCTATCGCGATGTCCTCGCCGAAGAAGGCATCGCGCTGACCGAGCCCGACTATTACGCGGAGTATCTCGGCTTCGACGATGTCGGCGCATTCGAGGCGATTGGCCGGCGGCACGACGCGGGATGGAACGGCGTGCGGATTCGCGACCTGGTGGCGCGCAAGGCAGTCCGGCTCGAAGAACTCGAGCGTGAGGTCTCGGTCCTCTTTCCTGGCGCGGCCGACACGATTCGACGTGCGGCGGCGCGGGTGCCGATTGCCATCGCATCGGGCGCGCGCGGCGAGGAGATCCGGCGCGTGCTGCTTCGCGAACACCTGACCTCATGCTTCGCGGCCATCGTCGCCGCCGAAGATACGGCGGTCAGCAAGCCGGCACCCGATCCCTACTTGCGCGCATTGGCACTCCTGGGGTCGGCGGGTGCCGATCGATTGCACCCTTCGGAGTGTGTGGCGATCGAGGACTCGCACTGGGGATTGGAGTCAGCCCGCGCCGCAGGATTGCGCACTGTGGCAGTGACTCACACATACGCGGCGGATCAGCTGGCCGCGGATTTCACGATCGCATCGCTCGAAGCGATCGACCTCGACATCCTCGACCGCCTCTGTTCCCGGCAATAAGTCCAGCCAACGCGAATATCCAAGTGATTGGATTCGGTCCTCTTCCTGATTGAAATCGGGCCCTTCTTCCTTTACACCTTCGCCTGGCGATCGTGATACTGGATCGATCCGGACAGCGAGCGTTTCAGAGCAGTGTGCGAAACCGGGACTGTTCCACTGGATTCATTGTTTTTAGGAGGGCGGATGAGATTCAAGGTAGTCGTGCTGGCACTGGTGGCGCTCTTTGCCACGAGCGCGCTCGCGAGCGCGCAGAGTCAGACGGGCGAGATCTTCGGCAAGGTCACCGATGGCTCCGGCGCGGTTCTTCCGGGCGTCACGGTGACGGTCACCGGTCCGGTCCTGCTCCAGCCGCTGACCGCGGTGACGAGCGGCACGGGCACGTTTCAGTTTCCCCGTATTGAAATCGGCACCTACTCGGTGAAGTTCGAGCTGGCCGGCTTCAAGACCGTGGTGAACGAAGGCATCAAGGTGACGGTCGGTTTCAGCGCCGCGGTCAACGCACAGATGGGCATCTCGACCGTGCAGGAGACGATCACCGTCACCGGCGAGAGTCCGATTGTCGATACCAAGGCCACCGGCACGAAGCAGACCTTCACCAATGAGCTGCTGCAGAGCATCCCCTCGGCGCGCGATCCCTGGGTCATCCTCCAGCAGACCGCCGGCGTCGCCATGGACCGCGAGAACGTCGGCGGCAACATGTCGGGGCAGCAGTCCAACTACGTTTCGCGCGGCGGCAACCCGACCAACAACAAGTGGTCGCTCGACGGCGTCGACATCACCGACATGGCCGCAACCGGCGCCTCGGCGAGCTACTACGACTTCGACGCGTTCGAAGAGATGACGATCAGCACCGGCGGCGTCGACGTGACGCAGCAGACCGGCGGCGTCGGCATCAACCTGGTGACCAAGAGCGGCAGCGACAAGTTCAAGGGCTCGGCGCGCTTCTACGACACGAACAAGAAGTTCGAGTCGCAGAACATCACCGACGATCAGCGGACGCAGGGCGCCACTTCAGGCAACCCGATCCAGGACATCAAGGACTACGGCTTCGAGATGGGCGGCCCGATCAAGAGGGGCCGTGCCTGGATCTGGGGCAGCCTCGGCAAGGACAACGTCGGGGTCGGCGTGCTGAACTTCTATCAGCCCAGCGCGGCGTGCCAGGCATTCAAGAACGCGGCGGTGGCGCTGGCGGCGTCGATCACCGATGTCAACAACTGCCTGAACACCGACTTGACCGAGCTGCAGCAAACCAACATCAAGGCCGAGATCCGGCTGTTCAACGGTAACAAGGTCAGCCTCTACAACAACATGGCGCGCAAGCTACGCAACGCGCGCGGCGCCGACGACCTGCACCCGATCGAGACCACGACGCCGCAGGGGCACGTGGACTCGTCCTTCGGCACCAACTACTGGACGACCGGACCGAACCCGACCTACAAGTTCGGCGACCAGTGGGTGGCCAGCGATCGCCTGCTGGTCGACGTCACCTACACGCACGTCGGCAACAATTTCGTGCTCGGTTTCCATGCACCCGACCTGCGCGACGTCCAGCCGACGTTCCTGATCTCGAACTCGCTGAACGGACGCTCGGGCTCCGAGAGCGTCAACATCCGTCCGGTGAACAGCCTGAACCTGAACGCCAATTACTTCATGCCGGCGAAGCTGGGGGGCGACCACGCCTTCAAGATCGGCGGCTTCTGGCGCGACGCGCTCAGTGAGAACATCGCCCACACCGGCGGCTATGCCCGCGTCCGCTTCCCGACCGCGATCACCAATGACTGTTCGACGCAGGCGGCCGGCTGCCAGGTGGATCTCATCCGCGACGGCCTCAGCTCCTATGACCTGCTGAACTATTCGGCCTTCGCTCAGGACACCATCACCCATCGCCGTCTGACGCTGCAGCTCGGCCTGCGCTACGACTACTACAACGACAAGGCGCTGTCGGCGAACATCGCGGCCAACCCGCTGTCGACGCTGTGGCTGCCGGCGCTGTCCTTCCCTGGCGCCGACCCCGGCGTCGCCTTCAACAACTTCTCGCCGCGCGTCGGCATGACCTACGACCTCAGCGGCAACGGCAAGGCCCTTGTCCACGCCAACTACGCCCGTTACTACGGCCAGGTCGGCAACGGCGGCGTCGCCGGCACGATCAACCCGGTGGGCTCGACGACGCTGCGCTATCCCTGGATCGACGCCAACGGCGACAAGGTCGCGCAGGCCAGCGAAGTACTCGCGAGTGCGAACCCGATTACGGCGAGCACCAACTGGTCGGCGGCGAATCCCGCCAACACCTCGTCGGCCAACTCCGTCGACCCGAACCTGAAGAACGACACGACCGATGAGGTCATCGTCGGCATCGATCGCGAGATCGGCGGGGGGATGGCGGTCGGCGCCAACTACATCTGGCGCAAGTACGGCAACTTCTCGTGGAACGATCGCGACGGCATCACGATGGCCAACTTCGTGCCGGTTGCCTACACGGCGCCGGCCTCGACCTGTCCGGCCGGCGCCTCGTGCCCGACCGTCACCTACTACGAGCCGACGTTCCAGCAGCCGACCGTCGTCACCGAGACGAACGTGGCGAACTACAACCGCGTGTTCAACGGCGTCGAGCTCACCGGGCGCAAGCGCCTGTCGCACCATTGGCTGCTGAACACCAGCTTCGCCTACAACAGCACCGTGGTGAACAGTGCCGACTCACCGGCCAACCAGCCGAGCATCACGAGCACGACGCTGTCGGAGGACCCGACCAACCTCGCGGTCCGCAACGGCTATCAGTACCACTATCTGACCTCTGGCAGCGGCATCGGCAACGTCTACGTCAATTCGAAGTACCTGTTCAAGGTGAGCGGTCTCTACGAGCTGCCCGGGCACGTCAACGTGTCGGCGTTCTACAACGTCCGGCAGGGATACCCGTACGAGCGCGGCGTCCAGACGCCGACCCGGCGCAACGGCGTCGGCAACGTGGTGGTGCTGCTCGATCCGATCGGCGACAACCGGCTGCCGACGTTCCAGAACCTCGACTTCCACCTCGAGCGTCCGGTGGCCGTCGGCATGGTGCGGTTCATCCCGTCGCTCGACGTCTTCAACGTGTCGAACAACAACACGGTGCAGGCGATCCGCGGCACGCAGAACGCATCGAACGCCAATAACATCCAGGCGACCGTGGCACCGCGGGTGCTTCGCTTGGGTGTGCGCTTCAACTGGTAGTCTGAACGTCTCGGCGCAGGCTTCCGGGCCTGCGCGTTTTCCAGGGCGGGGCTTTGCTCCGCCATCAGCCATCAGCCATCAGCCATCAAGTATGGAGGCGTCCCAGTCCCTCGGGACAGTCCCTCAAAAGCGGACAGACGATGCAGTGCGGGTCGGACTCGGTGCAGGTTGCGCCGCCGTGGTGTGAAAGGTAGAGAAAGGCGCGCCGATAGGAGTCGGCAGACCCCTCCAGTTCGCGCGTCAAGGCAGTCTGGACCGAGCGCGCCTGCTTCTTGAAGTCGCCGGCCCCCTCACCGTAGCCGAGGCGGCGTCCAACGCGGCTCACGCGCGCATCCACCGGCAGAATCGCATGGTCTGCGGCAAAGAGCAGCATGCGGTGTGCGCCTGTCTCGCCAAGCTGCGGAAACGGCTTCAGCGCCCGGCGCGCCGCCGGCAGCGGCCCGCGGATGATCGCCGGCAAGTCAGGCGATCGGCGGAAGAGTTCGACGCCCGACCGCAACGCCTGTAGCCGGTTCTCCGAATAGGGGCCGGCGAGGGCGATGCTTTGCTCGAGCTTCTTCTGCGGCGCGCGCCACATCGCGTCAGGTGTGAGGGCGGGAATGCGCTTGAGCGCGGCCAGCGCCGCATCGCGCTTGCGCGGCGTCGAGTGGACCGACAGTACTTCCCAGACGAACAGCGTGAACGGATCCCGCGGTAGCGGCGGTAGCACCCCGTAAAATTTCTGCAGCGCGCTCAGCAGCGTTTGCAGCCTCGTCACGGCGCCCCAACTCTACCTCAGGTTTCAATTGCGAACGGTGTCTGCGACAGGACATGGAGAGTTCTTGGATCGACGGATTCAAGATCTCGTGCATCCACTTAGGCGACTTTTCCTAATTTGCCGCTAAGCATTTGACCAATCCCGCGTTCGGACAATTGAGACACTGTTCGCGCGCGTCCGGTCAGTGGCATATCGCGTGCTCCTCGAGCTTTCGAATCAATCAATCACATTCGGAGGAATAGTACAGATGAAACGATTGAGCACCCTGCTCGCCCTTCTGATCGTGTACGCGATGCCCGCGTTCGCGCAGATTCAGGGCGGGAGTATCAGCGGCACCATCAAGGACGAACAGGGCGGCGTACTGCCTGGCGTCACCGTCTCGGCGCAGGGCGTCGATGCCACTCAGACATTCGTGACCGAAGCCGGCGGCGAGTACCGGTTTCTGAATCTCGCACCGGGCCCGTACAAACTGACCGCCGTCCTGCCCGGCTTCACCACCATTGTCCGCGAGGGCGTCGTCGTGTCGGTCGGCAAGAGCGTCGAGCTGCCAATGACGCTCAAGATCGCGCAGGTCGCTGAGACCATCACCGTCAGCGGCGAGTCGCCGGTGATTGATACCAAAGCCACCGGCACCTCCACCAACTTCACCGCCGACGAGCTGACGAAGATTCCGACCTCGCGCGATCCGTTTGCGCTGATGCGCTCGGTGCCGGGCGTGCTGGTCGACCGCGTCAACATCGGCGGCAACGAAACCGGTCAGCAGTCCAACTTCGCGTCGAAGGGCACGCGCCCGCAGGACGCGGTGTGGACGATGGACGGCATCAACATCACCGACATGGCGGCCACCGGCGCGTCGCCCAGCTACTACAACTACGACAACTTCGAGGAGATCCAGGTTTCGACCGCCGGACAGGACATCAAGCAGCCCACCGGTGGCATGGGGCTCAATCTCGTGGTCAAGCGCGGCACCAACGCCTTCCACGGCGGCGTGCGCGGCTACTTCGACAACCACGCGATGGAGTCGACCAATGTGCCGGACGAGCTGCTGGCCACAGGCGTGACGCGGGAAACCTCCGATCACAACAAACAGATTTCGGATTACGGCTTCGATCTCGGCGGCCCGATCCTGCGCGACAAGGCGTGGTTCTATGGCTCCTATTCCATCCAGGACGTGAAGCTGGTGCGGCGCGCTGGCGCGCTGGTCGACGAGACCAAGCTGAAGAACCCCGACGTCAAGCTGAACTGGCAGGCCACCAAGAAGGACATGATCAGCTTCCTCTACTTCGACGGCTTCAAGATCAAGGACGGCCGCAGCCCGGGAGTCTCGGGCATCCTGTTCGATGCGCCTGGCGCGACCTTCCATCAGGACAACGCCTACACTGACAATCGGCTGCACGGCCTGTGGAAGATTGCCGACGATCGCGTCTTCGGCCCGAACCTCTTCGTCTCGGGCAAGGCGGCGTTCTTCAACACCGGGTTCGGGTTGGTCCCGGAGGCGGGCCTGACGCAGCAGGCGGGACGCAGTTTCACCACCGCGCAATCGTTCGGCTCAATCAATCAAAGTCTCAACATTCGCCCGCAGCACATCTACAACGTGGACGGCAACTCGTTCCTGAACGGCATGGGCGCGACCCACGACCTGAAGTTCGGCTTCGGCTATCGCACCGCCGAGGCGCTCTCCGCCCAGGTGTATCCCGGTAACATGATTTTGGCGATCGAGAACTCGCCCACTGACCTGCGAGCGCAGGTCTACCGCCAGGCCTTTGGCAGCAACAAGGCGTACTACACGGACTTCTACGTCGGCGACACCATCGCGAAGAACCGCCTCACCGTCGACGTCGGCCTGCGCTACGACCAGCAATGGGGCAAGGCCCTGGCGAGCCAGACGCTGCCCAACGCGGCGTTCCCCGACGTCGTGCCCGGCCTGACGTTTGCGGGATACGACACGCCCTTCACCTGGAAGGACCTGTCGCCCCGCGCCGGCTTCACGTTCGCGCTCGACGAGGGGCGCAAGACCGTGGCGCGCGCCAGTTTCAGCCGCTATGCCGGCCAGCTCGAGACCGGCACCGTCGGCGTGACCAATCCGAGCACCACGATCGGTTCGGCAACCTACCGCTGGGTCGATCTCAACGGCGATCACTTCGCCCAGGCCAACGAAGTGCTGTTGAACCAGTTCATCACCGCAGCAGGCGGCTTCAACCCCGCCAGCCCGACGGCGGTGAGCTCATCCAACGTGCTCGATCCGAATCTGGTGGCGCCGCGTACCAACAGTTTCGTGGCGGGCGTCGATCACGAGCTGCGTCCCAACCTCGCGCTCCAGGTCAACTACAGCTACACGCGCACCAGCGACCTGTTCGGCAACTTCACCAACCGGGTGACGCCGCGCGTCGGCGTGACGCTGGCCGACTACGCGCCGGGTGCCGGCTTCTCGGGTACGCTGCCCGACGGCACGCCGTACAACGTGGCGACCTACATCCCCAACGCGGCGAAGGTGGCGGCAGGTGGCAATGGCTTCATCACGACCAACATCCCGGGTTACTCGACCAACTTCAACGGACTCGAGCTTGGCGTCGTGAAGCGGCTGTCGAACAAGTGGATGAGCCGGGTCTCATTCGCGTGGAACAACGCCCGCGAGAACTTCGACGGCACCAGCGGCATCTACGACACCAACGGCAACCCGACCCCGACGTTGGCGGAGCCGCTCAAGAACGGCGGCCAGTTCGCGCCGCAGAGCGGTGGCAGCGGATCCGGCAGTATCTACATCAACGCCAGGTGGCAATTCAACGCGAACGCGCTGTATCAGCTGCCCTATGGCCTCGACGTCAGCGGCAACGTGTTCGGTCGTCAAGGCTATCCGTATCCGCTGTTCCGCCAGGGCACCAGCGCGGCGCTCGGCGGCGACTCGACGCTGTCGGTGCTCGTCACCCCGCAGATCGACACCTTCCGCTACGACAACTTGTGGAACACCGACCTCCGCGTGTCCCGGACGTTCAAGTTCAACACCGTCAACGTCCGTGGAGTGCTCGACGCATTCAACGTGTTCAACGCCAACACCGCGCTGGTGCGGAGCAACAACATTGCGTCGCCGACGTTCAACGCCATCGCGCAGAACCTCAGCCCGCGAATTTTCAGGGTGGGCTTGGTGGTAGGGTTCTAAGAACAGATCGGGGAGACCGCAAAGGTCGCTGGGGAAAATGTGTTCTCTGCGATCTTTGCGTGCTCCGCGGTTTCTTCCGGTCGCTACTTCTTCGCGATCTCCTCGTACAGAATCGCCGACGAGATAATGCCGCCGTGGAAATTGGCGACGTCGAGCTTCTCGTTCGGCGCGTGCGCGTTCTCGTCTGGCAAGCCCACGCCGAACAGCACCGACGGCAGTCCGAGCTCTTCCTGGAACGTCGACACCACCGGGATTGATCCGCCTTCGCGCGTGAACACCGGCTTGCGGCCGAAACCGCGCTCGATGGCCCGGCCCGCCGCCTGCACGTACGGGTTGTCGTACGACGTCATCCACGGCTTGCCGCCATGCATGCGCGTGACCGTGAGCGCCACGGTCTTGGGCGCGATATCGCGCAGGTAAACCTCGAACAGCTCGGCAATCTTGTCCGGCGTCTGGTTCGGCACCAGGCGCATGCTGACCTTGGCCATGGCTACCGCCGGCAGCACCGTCTTCGCGCCCTCGCCGGTGAAGCCTGACAGCAGCCCGTTGATTTCGAAGGTCGGCCTCGCCCAGGTGCGCTCGAGCGTCGTGTATCCGGTTTCACCGAACACCTTGGGGATACCGAAATCCTTGCGGTATCCCTTCTCGTTGAACGGCAGCGATGCCCACGCCTTTCGCTCCTCCTCCTGCAGCGCCACCACATCGTCGTAGAAGCCGGGAATCTTGATGCGGCCACTGCGATCCTTCATCTGCGCGAGCATCTGCGACAGGGCAAAGGCCGGATTCACCACCGCGCCGCCGAACGAGCCTGAATGCAGGTCGGTGCTGCTGCCGCGAAGATCGATCTGGAAGTAGACCAGGCCGCGCAGACCGTAGCAGATCGAGGGGACGCCGCGCGCGAACATCGGCGAGTCGGAGATGACGACGACGTCGGCGCCCAGCTCGCTGCGATGATCGCGGATGAAGTTGTCGAGGTTGACGCTGCCGACTTCCTCCTCGCCTTCGAGGATGATCTTCATGTTGACCGGCAGCGTGCCGTTCTGCTTCAGGTGCGCTTCGATCGCCTTGAAGTGCATGAACACCTGGCCCTTGTCGTCGGCTGACCCGCGCGCGTAGATCTCGCCGTCGCGCACCGTCGCCTCGAACGGCGGCGACTGCCAGAGATCCAGCGGATCGACCGGCTGGACGTCGTAGTGCCCGTAAAAGAGGATGGTCGGCGCGCCAGGCGCGCCGAGCCAGTCGCCGTAGACCACCGGGTTGCCCGGCGTGTCCACCAGCCTGACGTTCTGCATGCCGATGCGTCGCATTTCCTCCGCGCACCAGTCGGCGCAGCGCCTGACGTCGGCGGCGTGCTGCGGCAGTGCGCTGATGCTCGGGATGGCGAGAAACGCCTTCAGCTCGTCGAGGTAGCGTTCGCGATTGACGTTGATGAAATCGATGACGTTGTCCACGGGATGCTCCGTTAGCTGCTGGTGACGTGATCGGGATCGGTGCCGCCGGCGGTCACCGGCAGCTCCAGATGAAATCGGCATCCGCCATAGGTCGGGCGAACGATCTCGAGCGACCCGCCGTGGGCTTCGACGATCTGCCGGCTGGCACCCAGGTCGCCCGACCACCCGGGCTCACCGGCGGCGACCGGATCGGCGGCGGTACGATCGTCGAGCTCGATGACCAGGCGATCGTCCGGATCGCCGCGCCGCGTGGTCAGGGTGACCGGGACCACGTCGTGCCGGCTGTGCGGCGGTGGTGAGAAACGCACCAGCAGCGTCGAGATCGCCTTCTCCAGCTGACGGCCGTCGACGTATACCATCGGCAGTCGTTCGGCGAGCGCAAAGCTGACGCGAACGCCGCCGGCGTCGAGGTCGCTCCGCATGCAGTCGACCGTCCGTCTGGCGAGCTCGTTCAGATCCTGCCATCGCCGGCTGAGCGACGTCGTCTCGGTGAACGCCACCAGGTTGCGGACGATGCCGGCGGCCCGGGAGGCGTGCTCCTGAATTTCACGGAGCTCGTCGGTGGAATCGACCCCGGCGCCGCCGGTCGCCAGCATCAGCTCGGTATTGCCGATCACGCCCTGCAGCGGGCTCTTGAGCTCCTGCGCCAGACCCGACACCAGCTGCCCCATCTGGGCCAGCTGCCCCTGTTCGCGGATCTGCAGGCCGTCGGCTGCAATCCGCTGGCGCTGGGCGGCAAACGCCCGCCGCCACGTCATCTCGCGCGCCACGAGCATGACCGCCAATGCCGCCACCACCAGGATCGCTACAGGGTCCATCGACCGTCTTCGTGGGTTGCGCGTCCTTCGCGCTTCAGTTTCTCGAGATGGGCACGCACGTTTTCCTGCGCCGCCGGCAGGAGCGCGGGCGCGAGACCATCATAGATGGATTCGGCGATCGCCTGCACGCTGGCGCGGCCGTGTCGCATCGCGTCGATCACCTGCCGCTCGCGCTCGAGGCGGTGCGCCAGGTAGCCGGTGAGAATCGAACGCGGATCGTCGATCGGCTGGCCGTGCGCGGGCAGCAGCCGGCGCGGATCGATCGCCAATAGCCGCTCGAGCGATGCCAGGTACTGACCGAGGTCCCCTCCCCGACTCCAATGAATCATCACGCTGCTGCCCAGGGCGACGAGGTCGCCGGTGAAGATCGTGCCGCTCAGCTCGTGCCAGAACGCCAGATGATCGGGCGAGTGTCCCGGCGTGCCCAGCACATGCAGCCAGTCGTCGCCGGCTCGAACCAGGTCGCCGCCGCGCAACGGCTGCCACTGCACGTCGTACAAAGCGTCCTCATCGGGCCACGCGAACTTGTGGAACGATGCCCCGGGGTGTCGCTTAGCGATGACCGGCGCGCCGGCGGCATGATCGCGGTGCCCATGCGTCACGAGCACCGCTTCGAGTCGGCCTGCGTCCAGCGCACGCTCGAGATCGCTCAAATGCTGTGGCTCCCCCACGCCGGCGTCGATCAGGGTGGCCGATCCACTGCGTCCGGCGATCAGGTAGGTGTTGTTACCCGATCCGGTCATCGGCCCCGGATTGTGTGCGGGCAACAGGATGGGCTCCACCTAGAAACTATAGCGAAGCGCGACGGCAAGGTGAGAGTTCCGATGGTATTGGCCGAGGAAATCGTCGCTGTGGCCGCCAATCCCGACGCCGGTCATGGTGATGCGCCAGTGCTGCCCGCGCGCCTGCGAATATTCGATCTTGCCGTAGACGCCGTCGCCGTTCTGACGCACCGCGGTTTCGAACGCCAGGCTGCGAAGCGGATCGGTGGTCTACGAGGCGCGTCCGAGAATCGAACGCGTCATGCCGCGGTCTGGCGCGAACGAGAGCTCTGCCCGCCGCGGCGTCACCGCTTCTCCAGCGTAACCGGCCACGAGGATCGGCGCTGCGTGACCGCGATCGCGAACGAGTTGTAGATGATGAACATCCCGATGAAGAGCGCGAACAGGCTCGAGATGCCGACCATCATCGAGTTTGCCGGCGAATTGCCCATCGCGTCGCAATCTCTGAAGCGGACGCTCAGGCGATGACGATAGGCGAATTCGTTCGACATCGACATGGCGGTAGAATACCCGACCACCGTGGCCTTCCCCACCACCATCGGCGAAACCTTCACGAGCGACGAAACCCGCGCGCTCGCACCGTACTTCACCAACACCGATCGTCCGGTCTTTGCGCTGCGCAACCTGCCCGAAACCGTCAAGGGCGCGCTGTTCGCGCGCTATTCGCGATCGGCCAAGTCGGTGCGCCGGTTGTTCCTCGACGAGTTCGTCGGCGAGATGGACGTTCCGTCATCTCGAACAGTGACGCCGGCGGACGCCAGAATCGGCGCCGAACGCGCCGACAAGCTCTATGCCCGCGTGCTCAACGAGTACGGCGACGATTCGGTGGCACAGCTCGGCGGTGCGCACATCGCCTGCGAAGGCGTCTCGAATGTGCTGACCAAGGTGCTCGAGTGGGGACGACTGATGGCCTACCTCGAGCAGTCGACGCGCTACGTGCCGTACACCGATCGTCCCGGCGGGCGCTGGAAATATCACGTGCCGGCGGAGCTCGACGGCTCGCCGCTGCGCGAGAGTTTCGTGCGCGCGCTCGATCGGGCGTTCGACACCTACGCGCGCTGGATTCCGGCGATGGAGGCCCATTTCCGGGCCCGGCACCCGAAGTCCCCCCAGGACTCGGAAGGCGTCTACAAGTCGGTGATTCGGGCCAAGGCGCTCGACACGCTGCGCGGCCTCCTGCCGGCGGCCACGACCTCCAATGTCGGGTTGTTCGGCACCGGACAGGCGTTCGAAGCGCTGCTGCTGCGGATGTTCGCGCATCCACTCGAGGAGGTCCGCGGCTGCGCCGGGCAGATGCTCACCGAGCTCCGCCAGGTGATTCCCGCGTTCCTGGCGCGTCTCGATCAGCCGACCCGCGGTGGACGCTGGGTCGAGTATTTCGCGGCAACACGACAGGCGTTCACGGCCGCGGCCGCTGCGTTCGTCGACGGCGCGGCGGCCGATTCTGCCGGGGACGTCACGCTCACCGATTTCGACCGCGACGGCGAGATCAAGGTCGTGGCCGCCGCGCTCTACAGTGTATCCGCGCTGCCCGACGCTCAGCTCCTGGCCATCGCGCGCGCCATGTCACCCGACGATCGCGCCACCCTTCTTCGCGCCTACGTCGGCGACCGGGCCAACCGCCGCCACAAGCCGGGGCGTGCCTTCGAGCGCACCGGTTACCGCTTCGACGTGCTTGCCGACTACGGCGCCTTTCGCGATCTGCAGCGCCATCGGCTGCTGACGCTGGACTGGCAGCCGCTGAGCGCGACGCATGGCTTCGCCGAGCCGTCGGCCATCGAGGACGCCGGCGCGCTCGACGACTGGCGGGCCGTGATGCACGAATCGGCGGCGCTCTACGATCGATTGATCGCGGCCGGCCTGCGCGACGCCGCACCGTATGCCGTGGTGATGGCGTATCGCGTCCGCTTCTACATGGACATGAACGCCCGCGAGGCGATGCACGTCATCGAACTGCGCACGTCGCCGCAGGGACATCCCGCCTACCGCCGGGTCTGTCAGTTGATGCACCGTGCCATCGCCGAGCAGGCCGGCCACCGCGCAATCGCCGCCGCCATGCAATTCGTGGATCACTCGAGCGTGGAGCTCGAACGCCTGCAGTCCGAGCGCAACCTGGAGAAAAAGCGGCTGGGTCGCTAATCCGCGTCCTTGCGCCAGTAGCGGGAGTACTCGTCCAGAAACGTCATCGATTCCAGCGACTTCATCCGATCGAAGAACAGCACGCCATCGAGGTGATCGGTCTCGTGCTGGATTACTCGCGCCGGAAAATCGTGGGCCGCGAGCTCGATCCGCGCGCCGCTGCGGTCGAAGCCGCGCAGCTTGATCTCGCGGGCGCGCGGGACCCGGCCGCGGATGTCGGGGATGCTGAGACAGCCTTCCCAATCCTCGACGACGTCAATGCCCGCGAGGGTGATTTCCGGATTGATCACGGCGATCGGCTCGCTCTCCTCTTCCTCGTCGCCATGGTCGAGGGCGGCAACAAACAGTCGCACCCCTTCGTGCACCTGCGGCGCCGCCAGGCCGACGCCATGGTATTCGGCCATGGTGTCGAGCATGTCCTCGATCAGTTTCTGAATCACCGCGGTTCGAATCTCGGATTTTTCGAGCGGCCGCGCTTTCGCGCGCAGGATCGGGTGTCCCATGCGCGCGACCTTCAGGATGGACATCGCTCCAAATTATACTGTGACGCAGGTGCTCCATCCCCATGACGACTCGCACGCCTACCGCTTCTGCCCGCGCTGCGGCGGCGTGCTCGAGCGGCGCGTGCTGAAGAGCACCGAGCCAGAGCGCCCGGTGTGTACACAGTGCGGGTTCGTGTTCTATCTCGATCCGAAGATCGCAGTCGGAACGATCATCCAATCGCAGGGTGGACGGATTGTCCTCGTCCGCCGTGCCATCGAGCCCGGGTACGGCAAGTGGGTCTTCCCGGGCGGCTATGTCGACAGGGGTGAGCCGCTGACCTCTGCCGCAATCCGCGAGGCGCGCGAAGAGTGCGGCCTCGACGTCCGGCTGGACGCGCTGGTCAATATCTACTCCTATGCCGGCCGCGCCCCGGTCATCGTCGTCTACGCCGCGACGGCGATCAGCGGCACTCTGTGTGTCGACGATGAGTGCCTCGAGGCCGTCGAGCGGGAGCCATCGGCCATTCCCTGGAATGATCTGGCGTTCCGGAGCACCCACGAGGGGCTGCGCGACTACCTGAACGGCTCGCGGCACCCGCTTACTGGCTGACGTCTTCTAGATCGGCGGCGGTCCTTCCGGTGGGAAGCCCAGGATTTGGATGCCGTGACCTTCGCTGAGCAGCCGCTCCGCACTGCGGCTCAGGAGCTCGAGGCGGCCATCGCCGCGCACGCCGGCGATCGCACGAAGCCAATAATCTGCAATCTCACCGTCTCTTCAGTCAGCGAGGCCTTCGGCCTTCTTCTCCGCCGCCGTAATCGTGCCGCCGGCTGCCACGATCTCCGCGCCGCGGGTGAGCGCCACATCGGGTATCGAGACGACCCTCGCCACCACCGCCGCGGTGTCGTTGATCTTCAGCTTGGTCATCAGGAAGGTGAACTGATCCTCGAGGTTCTGGCCGATTGCCCGGCGCGCCTCGTCCGACAGCGCCCACATCTTCGGCTTGAACGGTCCGATCGCCTTCTTCCGGGCTTTGTAGATGAACTGCTCTTCGGTGTCCTTCGGCTTGCGCTCTTCAGTGGCGTTGGCCCGGATCCAGGCGTACATCTCGGACTTCAGCTCGGCGGGAAACTGCGGATGCTCGTAGACCATGTTCTGGAAATTCGTGGCGAGGTGAATCTCGCAGGCGCCCGCTTTCGGGAAGGCATCGAACGCCTCCGCTGGGAGCGTCGAGGCGCCGTGCTGCACCGCACCGCCCAGCCCGTAGTCTTGGCGCGCCACCCGCGACAACTCCTCGAGCGTCTTGAGATCGATCTTCACGTCCATCCGGAGCGTGCCGTCGGCATTGATGAAGCCGCCGTGGGCGGTTCCGGTCTGCACGCTGATCTTGCTGAGGCCGAGCAGTCCCTGGCCGCGAGTCTCGAGCGCCGCGTTGAACCCCTTCATGTAGGCGTGCAGCTCGTGGACGTCGGAATTCTTCCCGCCGACCTCGCCGATCTCGCCGCCCACCGAGACGGTGACGCCCTTTGGCTCGTGCTGCCGGATGAACGCGGTGAAGTCGGCGGCGAGGTTGACGTTCACCTCCTGCTGCTCGTCCAGCGTCGCCTTGTCGAGATCGACGAGGGTCGAGGTGTCGATATCGATGTTGTAGAAGCCGGCGCCGATCTCCTCCGTGATCAGTGCCCGCAGACCGTCGAGCTCCTTGTCGCGGTCCGGGCTGTTGTACTTCTTGGCGTTGGTCTGGACGTGGTCGCCCTGGATGAAGATCGGACCGGTGAATCCTTCGCGCAGCGCCGCGCCGAGGACGACCGCCGCGTATTCGTGAGGCCGCTGCTCGGTATAGCCGATCTCGGAGCGGGCGATCTCGAAGATGAACGCGCCGGCGTTCAGTTTCTTCGCAGCGCGGATGACCGCGCGTGCGGTGTCATAGGCCATCGCACGGACGTTGATGGCCGGCACTGTGAAGCCGCCGGCGTCCCCACGGCCCATCGCCAGATAGAGGTCGTGGATCGACGCCGGCCGGATGCCGTTCCTGGCGGCAAGCGTCCGCAGAGTAAAGCGCGCGCTGCCGCGCAGCTCCGCGTCCTTGCCGAAGACGGCTGTCCAGACGAGGCGGTCGATCACATCGGTGGAGACGGCGGCCGTGCCGGTGGCGTCTGGCAGGTCTGTCACGGTCTGAAAGGTCGTCATGCGGTCTCTCCCTGAGGCGTCGCGATGCGGTCGGCCGATGATTCTAGCATCGGGAAACGGAAGTCCTCCACGGCGGTCTCCGCCACGGCGGCGGCAATCATGTCCTCGATCGGCAGCGCCCGCTCGGCCTGCGCGATCGCCGACAGCCGGGCGCGGGTCGCCGGGTGCTTCGGCGTGAACAGGGTGCAGCAGTCCTGATCGGGGATCACCGAGACATCATACGTGCCGATCCGCCTGGCTTCGGCGGTGATTTCGTCCTTGTCCATGCCGACGAGCGGCCGCAGCACATCGAGAGTGGTGGCCTGCGCGATTGCGGTCATGTTCTCGAGGGTCTGCGACGCCACCTGCCCGACCACTTCTCCGGTGACCAGCGCCTGGGCGCGGCCCTTGCGCGCCAGCTGCTCGGCGATTCGCAGCATCAGGCGCCGGTACATCACCACCCGCAGCTGCGGCGGCGCCGCCAGCACCACCTGCTGTTGCAGCGCACCGAAGGGCACCAGCATCAGCCGCGATCGCAGCTGGTGCCTGGTGAGCAGCGTGACGATCTCGCGAACCTTCTCCTGTGAAGCGCGCGAGAGGATCGGGTAGCTGTGGAAATGAATCAGCAGCACCTTGCAGCCGCGGCGCATCATCCGATAGGCGGCAACCGGCGAGTCGATGCCGCCGGAGAGCAGACAGGCGACGCGACCGCCGGTGCCGGTGGGCATGCCGCCGGCGCCCGGCTGCTTGCCGAAGAAGTAGAACGCCTCTGTCGGCAGCATCTCGATGTGAATGGTCAGCGCGGGATGCGAAAGATCGACCTTCCATCCTTTCGCCTGCCAGATCAGGCCGCCGATCTCCCGTTCGACCTGCGGTGACGTGAACGGCAACCGCTTGTCGGATCGCGTCGCCGAGACGCGAAACGACGCCGGCGCCGCATCACCGAGGTCGGTCAGAATCGCCGACGCGAGCGCGTCGAAATCGTGAGGACCGCGACTGGCGTACGAGAAGTTGGCGATGCCGAAGAGGCGCGACAGCCGCTCGCGGACCTCGTGCCATGGCGTCTCGGGCCGAAGGGCGAGCTCGATCCGCCCCATCGATGAACGCACGGAGGCGACGTGAAGGCCAGCCAGCGCGGTCTTGAGGTTGCGCACCAGGACCTGAATGAACCAGGGACGGTTCTTGCCCTTGAGCGCGAGCTCTTTGTAGTGAATGACGATCGAAGTCATCAAATGACGGAATCAATAAATGGTCAATCGGGGAGATTTCCCGATCACTCAACTGCGCGATTAGAGCGTTCGCATCCGGTCGACGCCATCGAGCCCGACGATGGCGCGCACCAGCTCGTGGCTCAATTCCGTCGGGAACCAGAACCCGAGCGCGCGCAGCTCTTCCAGGGCCCGCTTGGCTTCGTCTTCGCCTCGCTCGACGACCGCCCGCGCCGAGTCGGCGAACAGGTCGGTGACGACGTCGTCCCCGTCGGCCGCCGTGCCACCGAAGGTGGCCAAGTGTGCCCGCTCCGCGGCGGTGCCGCGATGGGTAATCTGCGAGACCAGCAGATTGTGGCTGCCGCGGTTCAGGTCGAACTCGAAGTCGGTCAGATCGTCGACGATCTGGAACGCGGTGCCCAGTTTGGAGATCGCGCGCTGGGCGCGGGCGAGCAGATCCGGATTCACCGCGGTCTCGAGCAGGCGCGGCGCGATAAAGGCCAGCTCGAACAGCGCACCGCCGCGGACGCGATGCACCTGTTCGATCATCTGGTCGGGCTCCATCACTCCCTGGACCCCGCCCTCCTCGCTGCCTTCGAGCGATCCGATCGCGGCCATGCGCGACAGCAGCTCCTTCTGGAACTGGGCGGCCGACCCCGTGGAGATCGAGCCGACAACGACACCCCGTTCGAGCACGCGGCTGACGAGCCGCTCGAACGCCAGGAGCTGGAGGATGGAACGAAATCGCGCGCCCCGTCCGAGCTTCAGTGGCAGCAGCGCCTTGTCCTGATCGTCGAACAGGTTGTCGGCCGCGGTGATCGTGCCCTTGATGCAAAAATTCAGCTCACAGCACAGCCGCAGATCCGCCAGCGTGAGCCCCACCGTCTGCAGGACGGATCGGAACACGATCAGAAAGAAGAATTCCTGCACGAACTCGATGCCAATGGTGGCCTGCGGATCCTCGACGAGGCGACCGAGGTCGATATACCGGTTGTCCAGAACGCTGGGAAGGTCCTGCTTGACCGTGGTGATCGCTTCGGCCTGCCCCCGAGCCGCGGGATCGAGCCGGCTCCATACTCCAGCGGTTCTGAGGATTTGAACCGCCTCGTCCGATCGGAAGACGGGCGACAGCGTCATGACGAGCATCCTGTTCTGCGAAAACCGGGCGCGGTAGAAGCGGTCCATGGTCGCATAACTGAGGCTGGAGCACCAAGCCGTCCCCGTCCGCCGCGAATGCGCTTCACGATCATCCTGACGAACCGTCTTGATTGGCTGGAAGACGCCAGCGGCGGGCATGATAGAGCAGCGCCGGCAGGTCGAGCCGGTTGATCGTCGGACGCTGCGACCGCAGCGCCACACCGGCGCGATCGATCCGCTCGAGCAGCGTCGTCCCGGCGAGCCAGGCGACGCGCCGTTCGTAACCGAACCGGCCCGTGATTGCGTCGCACACACTGCGGCCGGCTTCGAACTGAGCGCGCGTCCGCTCGAGACAGTGTCCAATCGCCGCCGTCCATGCCTCGTTCAGGAATGGCCCCTCGAGGTCCCTCTCGCGAGCGCGGCAGGAAGCGGTGATGTCGCGAGGCACGTAGAGCCGGCCGATCAGCCAGTCGTGGCTGAAGTTCTGCCACCAGCCGGTGAGGCGCAGCGCGGTACAGAGCGCATCCGACGATCGGTCAATGTCTCTGTCGCGATAGCCCGCGACGCGCAGCACCAGGCGACCCAGCGGATTCGCGGCGCGCTGACAATGGTCGAGCAGGTCTGACCAGGAGCCGTAGCGGGTCGTCATGATATCCTCAGCCAACGCGCTCACGAGATCGTCGAGCCACGCAATCGGCAGATCGAGCGATCGGATCGAATGGGCGAGCGCGACAACAATTGCATCCTCATGCGCATGTGGCGCCGCCTCCGGCCGTTCGACGCCAACGGCTGCATGAAGCCGCCGCCGCCAGGCGTCGAGCCTCGCTACGCGATCGGCGGCCGGCATCGAACGCCGATTCGCGATTCCCGCCGCGACACCGACAAACGCGTCGATCGCCGCCACGTGCGGGCGCATCGCCCCGGGCAGCAGCCGCCAGCGCGTTACGCCGTGCCCGCCGTGCGCGCGGACCGTCGCCTCCGACGCCGCGTACGCCCGCGCGAGCGGTTCGGGCCACCGGGACACGACCGCATCTTAGCCCCGTATGCGTGACATCTTCGCCGGGGTCGTCGCCATCGTTCTCCTCATCGTCGCGGCCAGCCTGGGCACGACGCTGACGGCGTTCCGGCGGCGGCGCCGGCGCGCCCGCGATTCCGAGCGCGCGCTGGGACGCACGGTGATCGCCGAGATTCCCGCCGACGACGACCTCCGGCTGTTCAGCGAGGACGCGGTGCGATTCCACTACGGCGAGGCGTGGGTGGACAAGGATCTGATCGTCGCCGTGCGGGTGTTGATCAACGGATCGCCGATCGCCGCCTACGTGTCGACACGGCATCCGGCGGACCCTGCTCGCCAGGCGACCAGCTTCGAGGATCGGCCCGACGGGATCGCGCGTGACCGCTGGGACGTGGCGATCGAGACGGTGAACGGCGTGATGCTGGTCGAGTGCGGCGCAATACGTGAGCGGGTGTCGCAGGAGCTGGCACGGACGGTCTTCGACGCCGTCAAGCGGGAATTGGAGCGCCGTGATGGCAACCAGAAGTAAGGAATCCGCAAGTTGAAATTCTTGACTACCACTCCGTGTCGGGGACGCCGCCCCGGTGATTGGCGACGCGGGCCAGCACGAAGAGCAGATCGGACAGGCGGTTGACATAGCGCAGGAGCACCGGATCGATCGGTGGCTTGAGCGCGACCATCCGGCGCTCGGCGCGCCGGCAGACGGTGCGCGCCACGTGCAGCGCGGCCCCGGCGCCGGTGCCACCGGCCAGAATGAAGCGGCGCAGCGGCGGCAGTTCGTCCTCGAGACGATCGATCAGCTGCTCGAGCCGCCGGATGTGATCGTCGTCGATCACCGCCTTGGTGACGCGCGGGGCGAGCTTGTCGGCGGGATCGGCGAGCTGGGCGCCGAGGGCGAAGAGGTCGCGTTGGAGATCGACAATGGCCGGATCGAGCAGCGGATCGAGGGCTGACGCGCGGACCAGCCCGAGCCAGGCATTGAGCTCGTCGATCTCTCCGTAGGCATCGACGCGCGGGTCGTCCTTGCGGGTGCGATCGCCGCTGAAGAGCGACGTCTCGCCACCGTCGCCGGTGCGCGTGTAGATTTTCACGAGCGGATTATACGAAATGCCCGTCAAGAAGAAGAACCCGCGCGCGGCTGCGCGCTGCCTCCCGGCGCCGGGTGATCGGCGTCGGTTCCGACAGCGCCTGTTGACCTGGTACGACCGTCACGGCCGCGATCTGCCCTGGCGGAAGACCGCCGACCCGTATCACATCCTGGTGTCGGAAATCATGCTGCAGCAGACCCAGGTGGAGCGCGTGCTCCCGAAGTACGCGGAGTGGCTCGACAAGTACCCGTCGATGGAGATGCTGGCGGAGGCACCGGAACAGGACGTCACCAACACGTGGTACCCGCTGGGCTACAACATCCGCCCCCGGCGGCTGCAGTCGATCGCGCGCGAATCAGTGGAGAAATATGGAGGGCGGCTGCCGTCGGATCAAGCGACGCTGCTGTCGTTCAAGGGGATTGGCGCCTATACCGCCGGCGCCATCCGCAGCTTCGCGTTCCGAGAACGCGCCGCGATCCTGGATACCAACGTGGCCCGCGTGCTCTTCCGCGTATTCGTCGCGAGCGGCGATCACAGGAGCCACGCCATGAAGCGACAGCTGTGGAAGATCTCGGAGACCGTGATGCCGCATCGGCGGGTGTTCGATTTCAACCAGGCACTGATGGATTTCGGAGCGATGATCTGTGTCGCGCGCAATCCGAAATGCCTGGTTTGCCCGATGGCGAAAAGCTGCCGCACCTACCCGTTCACGCCGGAGAAATGACCCCCATCGTCGTCACGGCAGCGGTGATCGAGATCGAGGGCCGGTTTCTCGTGACGCGCCGGCAGCAGGGAGCCCACCTCGAGGGCTTCTGGGAATTCCCCGGCGGCAAGTGCGACGGCGACGAAACGCTCGAGGAGTGCCTCGCGCGCGAGCTGCGCGAGGAGCTCGATGTCGTGTCGAGGATCGGCAGCGAGCTGTTGGCCACGACCTACACCTATCCCGAACGTCAGGTTGATTTGCATTTCTTCCGATGCGAGCTGGCCGGCCAGCCGCGTCCGCAGCTGGGACAGGAGATGCGCTGGGTGACACGCGACGAGCTGGCGACCCTGGAATTTCCGCCGGCCGACGTGGAGCTTATTCAGATCCTGATGCAGCCGCCCGGCGAACGCCTCGACGCGCCGCCCCGCCGCGTCACGTAGCGCGAGCGTCGACTCTCAGGCCTGCCGCACGAATGGCAAGGCGACGACCTCGCCCGGCTCATCGCCGACCGTCACCTTCGTCCCCGGTTCCAGGAAATCCCGGTGGACGTACCCGAGCGCGATCGGACACTTCAGCGCGGGCGACAGCGCAGCGCTCGTGATGCGGCCGATGTCGCGATCGCCGCCGCGGACGATCGAGCCCGGGGCCGGGGGGCGTTCGCCTCCCAATGTCATGCCCACCAGTTTGCGGACGACGCGCCCATGGCCGCGATGGAGTACGCGGATGATGACCTCCTGCCCTACATAGCAGCCCTTCGTGAAGCTGATCGCACGCGACTCGATGCCGGCCTCGAGCGGAATCGTGTCCTCGTCCATGTCGCGACCAAACAGCGGCACGCCCGATTCGATCCTGAGCATTTCGGCGCTCGCCGTATCGAGCTCGACCGCGCCCGCCGCCGCCAATGACGTCTTCAACGCGCTTGCCCGATCGCGTTCGACGAGCAGATCAAAGCCCGATTCGCCGGTATCCATCACCCGCACCACGATGGCCGCGCCTTCCGTCCACGCGCCACGCGCGTTGTCGTGCTCGGACATGCCGCGCAGCCGCTCCTCGGAGACGCCGCTGACCAGCGACGCCACGCATGCCGCCGCACCAGGCCCGACGACTGCGATCTGGGCGAAGGTCTCGCTGACATCGCCGAGCTGCACGTCCTCGGAAAAGATGAACTGATCGAGCCGGGCCATCACACCATCCTTCACGGCGCCGCTCGTCGTCAGCAGCATCACGTCGCCGAGCTCGAAGACGTACAGGTCCGTGATCATGCGGCCCTGCGCGGTCAGGTACGCGCTGTAGCAGCCGTGCCCGGCCTTCAGCGCCACGATGTCGTTGGTCAACAGGCCCTGAAGATAGGACGCGCGCTCGCTGCCGGACACGACGATGCGGCCGCGGTGCGAACGATCGAGGAACGCCACACGCCGGCGGGCGGCCTCGTACGCCGCGGCGGAAGCGGCCGGAATCATGGTGTTATGCTGAGACATGCCCTCGCCCCATTCTATCCGTGCGGCGCTTGCGGCGGCGGTGCTCGCAGCGCCGCTGAGCGCGGGGGCGCAACAGCAGGCGACGCCGCCGCCGCTGCAGGAAACGGGCGCGACCAACTTCTCGATCTTTCTGCGCGGCGCGCCCATCGGCACCGAGCAGATCGCCGTCACCCGCGTGTCGAGCGGGTGGAACATCGTCGGCACCGGACGTCTGGGTCCGCCGCTCGATGCGGTGGCCAGGCGGCTGCAGGTGCGCTACACACCGGAGTGGAAGCCGCTCGAATTCACGCTGGACGGGACGGTCCGCGGCCAGGCGCAGGCGATCCACACCGTCATCGAGGGCACAACCGCGAGGAGCGACATCACGCTCGCCGGCCAGACCACCCAGAAGACCGACGCCATCGACGCCAACGCGGTGCTGCTGTTGCCGACCAACTTCTTTGCGCCCTACGAGGCGGTTGCGGCGCGGCTGACAGCCGCGGCACCCGGCAGCGAGATTCCGATTTACCTTGAACCGCAGGCGTCGATCACCATCGCGGTCGGCGAATCGTCGGCCGAACAGATTCAGACCACGGCACGTCTGGTTCGCGCGCGCCGCACGCGCCTCGCCCTGGTGCTTCCAGGCGGGCGCCTGGATGCCGACCTCTGGACCGATGACGCCGGCCGCATGATCCGGTTCAGCGTGCCGCTGCAGTCGCTCGAGGTAGTGCGGGAGGACATCGCGGCGGTGTCCTCGCGCAGCGTCACGATTTCGCGGCCGAACGATCAGACGGTGAACATACCGAGCAACGGTTTCTCGCTGGCCGGCACGGTGTCGAAGCCGGCGACCGCCACCGCCGCGCGGCTGCCCGCGGTGGTCCTGGTCGGCGGCAGCGGACCCACTGACCGCGACGGGCTGGCCGCCGGCATTCCGGTGCTGGGACAGATTGCCGATGCGTTGGCCGATGCCGGCTACATCGTCGTCCGCTACGACAAGCGTGGCATCGGCCAGAGCGGCGGGCGCGCCGAGGCGGCGACGCTGGCCGACTATGCCGAGGATGTCCGGGCGGCGGTCAAGCTGCTGGCGGAGCGGAAGGACGTCGACGCCAAGCGCATCGCCGTCGTCGGTCACAGCGAAGGCGGCCTGGTCGCGCTGATTGCAGCCACGAAGGACAAGCACATTTCGTCGGTCGGCCTGCTCGCGACGCCCGGCACCACATATGCCGAGGTCGCGCTCGCGCAGCAGAAGCGCGCCTTGGATCGCCTGCAGCTCACGCCGGAGGAACGCCAGGCCAAGATCGACGAGCAGAAACGGATTCACGAGGCCGTCATCACCGGGAAGGGTCTCGAGCTGCTGCCGCCCAGCGTGCGCCGGTCGGTGGACAATGGCGAATACCAGAGCCTGCTCGTGACCGATCCGGCGAAGCTGATGCCGAAAGTCCGCCAACCGCTGCTGATTGTCCAGGGTGCGCTCGACACGCAGGTGGAGCCGGCGAACGCCGATGTGCTGGAAGGGCTGGCCAAGAGGCGCAAGAAGTCACCCGCCGTGTCGGTGGTCAGGATTCCCGACGTCAACCATCTGCTCGTGCCGGCGACAACCGGCGAAGCGGCGGAGAACGGCCGACTGACCGACAAGCACGTCAGCCCTGCGGTCACACAGGCGATCGTCACGTGGCTGAATCAGACCCACTCGACCGTGCAATAGCCCTCGCCCGAGCCTATGGCGCCTCACGCGCCAGCCGGCCGACGTGGGCGACCGCCAGCCTCGAACAATTGCGTGCGGCTCTTGGCGGAACGCTGCCCGACACACCGGTCGATCCGGTTGACGTCGTCGACTGCCTCGCGCGCGCGGCCGAGCCCGGCCTGGTGACGACAACGGGGCCGCGCTACTTCGGATTCGTAACCGGCGGTGCGCTGCCGGCCACCGTCGCCGTTGAGTGGCTGACGGCGGTGTGGGATCAACCCGCGGCCCTTTACGTCATGTCGCCGGCAGCGGCCGTGGTCGAGGAAGTGGCGGCGGTTTGGCTCGTCGATCTGCTCGGGCTGCCCAGCGCATGCAGCGTCGGGTTCGTGACCGGCTGTCACATGGCGAACTTCACGGCGCTTGCGGCTGCCCGCCACGAGTTGCTTCGCCGCGCGGGCTGGGAGGTGGAATCGGATGGCTTGCAGGGCGCGCCGCGGATCCAGGTCCTCGTCGGAGAGGAAGTGCACGTCTCGGTGATTGGCGCGCTGCGCATGCTCGGAATCGGTTCGCGGCAGATCGTGCGCCTCGCCGTCGACGACCAGGGACGGATGCGGCCGGATGCGCTGGCGGCGTGCGTCGAGGAACTGAACGGTCCGGTCATCGTGTGCGCACAGGCTGGAAACGTCAACAGCGGCGCGTTCGATCCGCTCGACGCCATTGCCGACGTCGCCGGCCGCCACGGCGCCTGGCTGCATGTCGATGGCGCGTTCGGATTGTGGGCGGCCGCCAGCGGCGCGTTGAAGCATCACGTGCACGGCATCGAGCGGGCTGACTCGTGTGCGACCGATGCCCACAAGTGGCTCAACGTTCCGTATGACTCGGGGCTGGTGTTCATCGCACACCCGGCAGCGCATCGGGCAGCCATGAGTCTCGGCGCAGACTATCTGGTGCGTTCGCCGCAGGAGCCGCGCGAACCGATGGATTGGGTGCCCGAGTCGTCGCGGCGGGCACGCGGCTTCTCAGTCTATTCGGCGCTCCGATCGCTCGGCCGCAGCGGCGTCGCCGACCTGATCGAGCGCTGCTGCCGGTTGGCGCGGCGCTTCGCTGAGCGCCTGCGCGACGAGCCTTCAATCCAGATCCTGAACGACGTGGTGCTGAACCAGGTGCTGGTCCGGGTGGCGCCGGCGGGCGGCGATGCCGACGCCGCAACGCGGTCGGCGCTCAGACTGGTACAGGACGAGCAGGTCTGCTGGCTCGGCGGCTCACGCTGGCACGGCATGGACGCCATGCGAATCTCGGTGTCCAACTGGTCGACCACAGAGGACGATGTCGATCGGTCGGCCGATTCGATCGTCCGCGCCGTGCGGCTCACTCTTCGCGCATCGCCGCCGCCGGATTGACCACAACCCGGGGCGTCGCGGTGAAGCAGGCGGTCGTGCGATCGTGACCAAAGCGGAACCGCGCCGATCATGGCTGGATCCCGCAGCCGAACGTCGAGCAGCACGCTCGAGACGCGCTGGCAGCAGGCCGCCGATCAGACCCGCTAAGATACCCACGATGTGGATCCTTCAGAGCCCGGACGCGACATTCCGCCTGAAATCAGGCGCCATCAAAACGGTCGGTCGCGCGCCGCGGGCCGACTTCGTTCTCGACGTGGCGCTGGTTTCGCGTCTGCACTGCCGGCTGACGGCCGCCGACGACCAGCTGGAGGTCGTCGACCTCGAAAGCACCAACGGCACATTCGTCAACGACAAGCGCGTGGCGACGGCGCAGCTGGCGACTGGGGATCGGCTGCGAATCGGACGGGTGGAGTTGACGGTAGAGAAACACAAACAGGGCGAAGGGCTGAGGGCGAAGGGCTAACCTCGAGGCTAGAGCTCAGGGCTCAGCCCTCTTCAGACCTCAACCCTCAGCCCTGTTCAAGAATGGATTCGTGCGCCGTTCCCGGCCAATGGTGGTATCCGGCCCGTGACCTGAGTGCACGACCGCGGCGTCGCCGAGCGGGAAGAGCACATGGCGAATCGACGCGATCAGCGTGTCGTAATCGCCCCCGGGCAGGTCGGTGCGGCCGATTGAACCCGCAAACAGCGTGTCGCCGACGAACAGCTCGGTCCCGATTGTGCCGGCTTTGCCAATCTGCAGGCAAACGCCGCCGGGACAGTGTCCCGGCGTGTGATGAACGTGCGCCTCATAGGTTCCGAAGGGAATCACCTGTGCCGGTGTGTAAAAGGCATCGATCGGCGGTTGCGGTTCCACCTTCAGGCCGAACATCGCGCCCATCTCGACTACCTGGTCGTACAGGAACAGATCGTCCCGGTGGAGATGGATCGGCACGTTCAGCGATCGCTTGGCCGCAGCGACGCCGGTGACATGATCGACGTGTGCGTGCGTCAGCAGAATCTGACGAATCGTCAGGCTGCGCCGCTCGGCAAACGCCAGCAACGACGCGACCTCGTCGCCGGGATCGATGATGACCGCGTCATGGGTGTCCTCGCACCCTACGACATAGCCGTTCTTGAAGAACGGACCCACTGCCTGACTCTCAATTATCATGGTCGGCAAATGATTCTAGCCGTACTCGACGACCTCATGTTCAGCTCGAAGATCAAGAGCGCTGCCAAGCAGCTTGGCGTCGATCTGCGTTTCTCGCGCTCGGTGGACGGCGCGATCGACACCATGCGCAAGAACCCGACGACGCTGGTGCTTCTGGACCTCAACAACGAGCGCATCGGCCCGCTCGCCATCGTCGCCGCGATGAAGCAGGATCCCGCGCTGGCGTCAATACCCACCGTCGGCTACGCCTCGCACGTGCAAACCGACGTCATCAACGCCGCCCGGCAGGCTGGCGTCGGCGATGTGCTAGCGCGATCGGCGTTCGTGCAGCAGTTGGGCGACATCCTCACGCGCTACGCTTAGCACTCGCTTCAAGGCCAGCCGTGCGGCATGACGTGACCATGATCGAGATCCTTCGCGCGCGGCGCCGCATCGCTCCTTTTGTGCGGCGCACGCCGTCCATCCGCTCGGCGTGGCTGGCCGGTCTTGCCGGCGCGGACGTCTGGCTGAAGCCGGAAACGCTGCAGCTCTCCAATTCCTTCAAGGCGCGCGGTGCATTCAACGCGGTGATCGCGCGGCTGGAGCGCACCCCCGCGGCGGCGCTCCGGATCGTGACCGCCTCGGCGGGCAATCACGGCCGCGGCCTGGCCGCCGCCGCGAGAACCTTCCGCCTTCCGCTCGTCGTCTTCACGCCCGCAGATGCGCCGACCAGCAAACTCGACGTCATCCGTCGCGACGGCGCCGACCTCCGTCCGGACTGCCGCGACTACGACGAAGCGGAACGGATGGCCAAGGCGTTCGCGCGCCGGACGGGTGCGGAGTTCATCTCGCCTTACAACGATGCGGATGTGATTGCCGGCGCCGCGACGGTCGCGGTTGAAATGTTCGAGGACGAGCCGGGCCTCGACACGCTCGTGGTGCCCGTCGGCGGCGGTGGACTGATCAGCGGGATGGCGATGGCCGCCAGGACCATCAACCCGAGGTGCGAGGTCATCGGCGTCGAGGTGGAGGCGTCGAACCCGTTTCAGCAAGGCCTGCGGGCCGGCACGCTCGTCGAGATCGTAGCCGGCCCCACCCTGGCCGACGGCCTCAGCGGGAATCCGGATCCAGACACGATCACGTTTGGGTTGATTCAGAAGCTCGTCGATCGCATCGTGACGGTCAGCGAAGGCGATCTGGAGGATGCAATCATCGGATTGGCAGAAGCGGAACACCTGATCGCGGAAGGCGCCGGCGCGGCAGCGACCGCGGTGCTGGTCGGCCAGCGGGTCGACCTGTCCGATCGGCATGTGGGCGTGATCGTGTCCGGCGGCAACATCGATCGCGCGACGCTCGCGCGCCTCTTGCAGCGCCGACAGTAGCAGCCTGGCAGGCGCCCGGGACCGGCTGGATCGGCGTCTGGCCACAATCATGAACACGGAGAGCGAGCGCGGCGAAGGCTTTACTACACTGTCGGCGGTATTGACGCGCGTGCGAGCGCCGGCGGGCTCAGCCCAGGCGCATGGTGAGATCGTCGGCGAAGCCGCCGGCAATTGAGGGCTGGCGCGGCTCCGAGTCCAGCGGGATCACAGCGATGACCGGGGCGGGAGGCGACGCGAACGTGCGGCGCCACAGTCGCTGGAGCGCGACGCGCTCGTACCATGCGGCGACCAGTACGGCCAGCAGCACGATGAACAGCAGCACCCACCCTCCGGCCGACCGTCCCCGCGGCGCCGCTACGAACGCGGCCGCCGCTTCTTGGGTGTCGCTGCGAACGTCGAGAATGGCGCCGACGGATCGGAGTTCCGCTGCCAGCGTGGCCGCGGACTCGTAGCGCTGATCGAGAACCTTCGCCATCGCCTTGCCGACGATCGGATCGAGTTCGGCTGGAAGCGATCGGTTGACCGCCGACGGCGGCGGCGCCGGCGTCTCGGCAATCTGCTGCGCCAGCTCTGGGGCCGTCGCGGCGGCAAACGGCAGCCTGCCCGTCAGCATCTCGAACATGACGACGCCGAGCGAAAACATGTCGGTGCGGTAGTCGGTCGGCTCGCCCCGCGCCTGCTCGGGCGACAGATACGGCAGGGGCCCGCGGTTCGCCGCGCCGGCCGCATCCGCTGTCGATGGCCGACCGGCGCGATCGCGTGCGGCACCGCTGGTGGTCCACGCGGCCAGGCCGAAATCGATCACCTTCGCGTTCCCCTTTGGCGTGACGATGACGTTGTCGGCCGTGATGTCGCGGTGAACGATGCCTTCGGCGTGCGCATCGGCCAGCGCGTCGGCGACCTGGACGCTCAGATCGATCGCGCGCCGCGGGTTGAGCGGTCGGCCCGCGATGACCTTCTTGAGCGTCTCGCCCGGAACGTACTCGAACACGCAGAACAGCTGATCCTGATCCTCGCCGACCTCGTACAACGTGGCGATGTTCGGATGGGAGAGCGCCAGGCTGGCTCGGGCCTCGAGCAGGAAGCGCTCGCGGCGACCGGGATCGCCGGCGATGTCCGCGGCGATGACCTTGATCGCGACCGTGCGGCCGAGACGGGTATCGCGTGCGCGATAGACCTCACCCATTCCGCCGGCGCCGATCCGATCGAGAATCCTGTAGTCGCCGAGCGTCTCGAACATGGAACGGCGACGATTATACTGACAGGCCTGGCCGACGGCCCCGGTGCGGCGCGCCGACTGGTGCAGACACCACCACCGTGAGCTACATCGCAATCCTGCGGAACAACCGCAATTTCCGCCTGCTCTATGTCGGCCAGACGATTTCGCAGCTGGGCGACTGGTTCAACGCCGTCGCCGTCTACGCTCTGCTGCTCGACCTGACCGGGTCAGCGACCGCGGTGGCGTGGATGATGATCGTGCAGTTCCTGCCGGTCGCGGTGTTTGGTCCGCTGGCGGGCGTGATCGTCGATCGCGTGAACCGCCGCCGTCTGATGATCGCGACCGACCTGCTCCGCGGCGTGATGATCTTGACGCTGCTGTTGATACGCCGCGCCGACCAGGTCTGGATCGCCTACGTGGTGATGGCGTTCGCGGTGGGGGCGCAGGCGTTTTTCGAGCCGGCGCGGACCGCGACCATCCCCAACGTCACGCCGCCCGCGGATCTGCTCGCCGCCAACGCGCTGTCGAGCGCAACCTGGTCGGCGATGCTGGCGCTGGGCGCCTCGATTGGTGGCATCGTGACGGCGCTCGCCGGCCGCAACGTCGCGTTCATCGTCAACGCGCTGTCGTTCTTCGCATCGGCATTCTTCATCGCCCAGACGCGCTACGACGCGCGCCCGGCGGCGACGCCGCGACTCGAGGGCTGGCTGGCGCTCAGCGGGATCAGCGATCTCATCGAGGGCGCCCGCTATGTGCGGCAGCGCTCGCACGTGGCGGCGCTGATGTTCGTGAAGGCGGGCTGGGGACTTGCCGGCGGCGTCCTGCTGCTGCTGACCATCTTCGGCCAGCGGGTGTTTCCGCTCGCGGGGGGATCGGCGGCGGGCATCGGCGTGCTCTACGCGGCACGAGGCGTCGGCGCCGGGCTTGGACCGATCGCGCTGCGCTGGATCGTCGGCCAGCAGCCGCAGCGGCTCCGCCGCGCCATCGGGCCCGCCTACTTCATGGTCGGGGTGTTCTATGTCGCGCTGGCGTGGGCACCGGCGCTCTGGATCGCCGCGCTGTGCGTGCTGTGCGCCCACTTCGGCGGTTCGATCCTCTGGGTGTTCAGCACGGTGCTGCTGCAGATGGAAGTGCCCGATCGGTTTCGCGGCCGCGTCTTCGCCACCGAGCTCGCCCTCGTGACGCTGATGTCGTCGGCGTCGAGCTACTGGACCGGACGCCAGCTGGATCACGCCGGATGGCAGCCGCGGACGCTCGCGTTCGTGCTCGGGATGATGTTCTGCGTCCCTGGTACGCTCTGGCTGCTGATTGAGTCGCGTTGGAAAGAAGGACCGGCGCAGGTGGCGGGAGTCATCGAGGGCAAGGCGGCCGGCGAGGAAGAAGTGCTCGAGAGCAGAATTGGATAGGAGCTTGCAGATTGCAGAAGTCTGATTGCAGATATCTAACTTCTCGCCTCTACGTTCTTCCTTTCTTCAAGTCCTCCATCGCGCTCTGCACCAGCTGTTTGGCATCGTCGAGCTGCTCGAGCACGAGCGCGATGTCCATCTTCGGCTTCCCCGGAAAGCGATCGCTGCGGCAGTAGACGCCGTGCTGCCCGACCAGCGCCAGCGAGTCGGTGAGCAGATCCATGGCAACGGCGAGGCGGCCCCGCGCCGTCCCCATCATCGTTTCGTGGTGTTCGAGGGCGTCGCGGTGCTTGTCGAAGACGGACATCAACTCTCGATCACTTCTGCGGCTTCGACGGGCGGATCTCGACGCGGCTGGGAATGCTCCGCGCGTTGCTCCGCAGCAGGTCGACGACGACGTCCGCGATATCTTCCGACGAGCTCTTCCAGTCGGCGCCTTTCGTTTCGTCGCCGCTCGAGAAGCCGGTTGCGACCGATCCGGGCATCACATAGCTGACGCGGATGTTGTCGTAGCGAACCTCCTGCATCAGCACCTCGCTGAACGCATTCAGTCCGGCCTTCGACGCGCAATAGGCGGCAGCGCCCTTGAACGGATTCTTGCCCGCCAGGCTGCTGATGTTGATGATGTAGCCGCCGCCACGGCGGCGCAGGTGCGGCAGCGATGCCTGGCATGCGTTGAAGACGCCGGTCATGTTGGTGTCGATGACTTCGGCCCATTCATCCGGCGTCATCGACCCGACGTCGGTGAAAATCCCGACGCCGGCATTGTTGATGAGGATGTCGAGCCCGCCGAAGCGCGCCACGGTTGCCTCGATCGCGCTCTTGACTTCGTCGTAGCGTCGGACGTCGGCCTGCAGTGTCTCGACCGCGCCAGGGCCGGCGGCCTCGATCTTCGGCCTCGCCGCCGACAGATGTGCCGCACCGCGGCCGGTGATGGCGACCTGCACGCCATCGGCGACCAGCGCACGCGCGATGGCGAGACCAATGCCGCGCGATCCTCCCGTGACCAGCGCCACCTTCCCGCGAAGTGATTGCATAGCCATTACAATAGCGCACCGGATGCGCGAGGTGGCCATTATCGGAGCGGGCGAACTCGGTGGCGCGGCGGCGCACGCGCTGGCGCGATCGAACCTCGTCCAATCCGTCCGGATCATCGACGCTGAACGCCGCGTCGCCGAGGGCAAGGCGCTCGATATCGCACAAGCGGCGCCGGTCGAAGGCTTCGCGACGAGGACGTCCGGGGGCACGGACCTGTCGCTGGCCGCCGGCGCGTTCCTGGTGATCATCGCGGATCGGATCGCAGGTGGCGAGTGGCGCGGTGAAGACGCGCTCGCGTTGTTGAAGCGGTTGTCGCAGACTGCCGCGCGGGCCGTGATGGTCTGCGCCGGACCATCACAGCACGAACTGGTGGAACGCGGCGTCTGCGAGCTCGGGTTGTCGCGGACGCGACTGTTCGGATCGGCACCGGAGTCTCTCGCGGCAGCAGCGCGGGCCCTGGTGGCGCTGGCAGTCAACGGGTCACCGCGTGACGTGGCGCTGTCGGTGCTGGGCCTCCCGCCCGAGCACACAGTGATCCCGTGGTCCGATGCGACAGTCGCCGGCTTGTCGTTGACACGACTGGTGGACGAGCCGACCCGCCGCCAACTGGCCATGCGCGTCTCAGCGCTGTGGCCGACCGGTCCCTACGCGCTGGCGGCGGCCGCGACCAGCGTGGTCGAGGCGATGACAGGACGGTCGCGTCGCATTCTTTCGAGTTTTGTCGCGCCAGATTTAGCCACGGGCAGGCACGCGCGGACGACGGCAATGCCGGTCAGGCTCGGAGCCTCCGGCATCGTGGAGATGGTGTCGCCGTCATTGAGTGCCGTCGAGCAGGTCGCGCTCGACAACGCGATGATGTTGTAGGCACACGACGCGCTGGACGGGACAGGAAGCTTCCGGCGCGTCCTGTCTGGCTTGCCTCAAAGAGTGCCGTAGACCGGTCTGTGCAGTGTCAGGCCGCCGGCGAAGTCGGCGAGCTGCTTGCGCAGGATCAGCCGGCCGCGGTGGAGCCGCGACTTGAGCGTCTGATCCTTCACCCTCAGCATGGCGCTGGCTTCTTCGGTGGACATCCCTTGAATGTCGCGCAGCATCACCGGTGCGCGATAGATCGCCGGCAGCGCCAGAATCGCGCGGAACACTCGCTGGCGAAGCTGCGAGCGCAGCACCCGCTCGTCGGCCATGTCGCTCCAATCGGCCACATCCGCGGTGCGCGACGTAGCCGTGCCGTCCTCGTCCGTGGCGGCTGCGGCGCGGCGATCCTCGGCCTGCGCGCGCTGATAGCGCGCGGTGCGGAGCCGCGACATCGCGGCGTTGAACGTGATGCGATAGATCCACGACGACAGCTGCGCGTCGCCGCGAAAGGCCTCCACCTTTCGGTAGACCTTGAAGAGCACGTCCTGGGTGATCTCTTCGGCGTCTTCTTTGTTGCGTAGATAGCGGAAGGCCAGCTGATAGATCTTGGAGCTATAGGCATCGGACAGGTCGGCGAGCGCCTGATCGTCGCCTGACTTCAGCCGCGCCAGAAGAGCCTGGTCCGCGGTTGGTGTCTGAATTGGAGTTGCAGTCGGTTCGATGACCCGCATGGGTTGTCCCTCGTTTCGGACATAAACCCCTCTTGCGGCCGAATTATTCCACCCGTGAACTAAATTCTTAAACTGCTCGAACCAAACACGTTAGCGAAATGTTCGATAATGCGATTCTCGATCTCCCTCGTGTCGACGGCACGTCCGAGCAGGCGCGTAAGCGACGTCACGCCTCGATCCGGAATGCCGCAGGGAACGATCAAGCCGAAATGGTCGAGGTTGGTTGAGACATTGAGCGCAAAGCCATGGCTGGTAATCCAGCGCGCAATGCGGACGCCAATCGCGGCGAGCTTCTCGTCGCCCACCCAGACCCCGGTCAGACCCGATACTCGACCGGCGCCGATATCGTAGTCAGCGGCAGTGCGGATGAGCACCGTCTCGAGATCGCGAACGTAGCGGTGCACGTCGCGTCGGTCGGGATTCAAGTCGATGATTGGGTAGCCGACGACTTGCCCGGGCCCGTGATAGGTGACGTCTCCTCCCCGTCCGGCTTCGTGCACGTCGATGCCGCGTGCAGCGAGCGCATCGGCGCTGGCCAGAATGTGAGCACGCCCGCCATCGCCGCGAACGCCGAGGGTCAAGACAGCAGGATGTTCCAGCAGCAGCAGCGTGTCGCCAATGCGACCGGCGCGGCGCTCGTCGACCAACGAACGTTGCAGCGCGAGCGCATCAAGGTACGGGACCACGCCCAACCGGCGCACATCGAATGTTCGCGCCGCCCCCCCGTCGCGTCCCTCCTGCTGGTCCAGCCTTCCCTGCTCGTTCAGCCTTTCCTGCCCTTCCAGCCTTTCCTGCCCTTCCTGCCCTTCGCGCCCTTCCGGCCGTCAGATCGCGTTCGGGTCCCAATTCTCGAGCGACTTCTTGAGGATCGACATGAACTCGTCGGCGACGGCGCCGTCGATGACCCGATGATCGTAGCCGAGGGTCAGGTACGCCATCGGCCGGATCGCGATCGCATCGTCCACCACGACGGGCCGTTTTTCGACGTTGCCGATGCCGAGGATGGCCACTTGCGGCTGACTGATAATCGGCATGCCGAAGAGCGCACCGAAGACGCCGGGGTTGGTGATGGTGAACGTGCCGCCGGCCACTTCGTCGGGCTTGAGCTGCTTGCCGCGGGCGCGGTTGGCGAGGTCAGCGACGGCGCGGCTCAGCCCCATCAGGTTCTTCTCGTCGGCGTGCTTGATGACCGGCACGATCAACCCCCAGTCCAGGGCGACGGCGATGCCGACATTGATGTCCTTGTGGTAGACGATGTTGTCGCCGTCGACCGAGGCGTTGACGATCGGCACCGTGCGCAGCGCGTCGATCGCCGCCTTGATGATGAACGACATGTAGGTGAGCTTGGCGCCGGAGCGCTCGAACTCGGCCTTTTTCGCATCCCGGATCTTGGCGATGCGGCCAAAGTTCACCTCGAATACCGAGTGCACGTGCGCCGACGTTTTCTTGCTGACCACCATGTGCTCGGCGATCCGCTTGCGCATCACCGACATCTTCTCGACACGATCGTTGGCGCCGGGCGTGAACGACACGGACGCCGGCGCCGGTGCGCCTGAAACCGTCGACCCTGCCGCCGGCGCCGCCGCGATCGATTCCGGGGCGACCGACGCGCCCTGCCCGGCTCGAGCGCCATTGCCCTTGTCGATGAAACCAAGAATGTCGTCCTTGGTCACCCGTCCGGCGATGCCAGTGCCGTGGATCTGCGCAATGTCGACGTGGTGTTCCTTCGCGATTTTGCGCACGAGCGGAGAGGAGCGTTCGCGGATCGCATCTTCGGTACGGGAGGCCGTGTTGACGTGCGGGTCAGCCTGGGGACCGGTCGCGGCGGGCGCCGGCTCGTCGCGGTCGTGATAGTGCGGCGGCGGCGCGGCGGCCGGCGCCGGAGGGCCATCGGCTTGCGGCGAGGCCTTCGACGGTTCTGCGACTTTCGCGCCGGCCTCACCGATGACGGCGACGACGGTATTGATGGCGACGGTCTCGCCTTCCTTGACGCGAATCTCGGAGACCACGCCGGCGGCGGGCGAAGGAATTTCGGCGTCGACCTTGTCGGTGGAAATCTCGAAGAGCGGCTCGTCGCGATCGACCTTGTCGCCGACCTTCTTGATCCAGCGGACGATGGTGCCTTCCGCAATCGACTCGCCCATCTGGGGCATCACAACGTCAGTCGCCATTAGCAGTCCCCTGTATTGTGGATTGTGAATTGCGGATTGGCCTTATCGGATTGGGCTGTGGATCGGACATGGCGGTGGCGCCGACCTACGACCATCCTCTGCCGCAATCGCGACCTGCAATGTGAGTCCTCAGCTGTGGATGGCCGCGCCGTGCGTGGCGTGGGCGGCTTCGCCGACGGCTTCTGCAAACGTCGGATGCGCGTGAATGGTGCGAATCAGCTCTTCGACCGTCGACTCCAGCCGGAGCGCGACCGTCGCCTCTGCGACGAGCTCGGTCGAACGTGGTCCAATCATGTGGACCCCGAGCAGCTCGTCGTACTGCTTGTCGGCCACGATCTTCACGAAGCCGTCGGTTTCCTGAGCCATCTTGGCGCGGCCGAGAACGCCGAACGGGAAGGTGCCGACGCGCACATCGAACCCGCGCGCCTTGGCTTCAGCCTCGGTCAGTCCCACGCTGCCAATCTCGGGATCGCAATAGGTGCAGCCGGGCACGTGGTCGTAGTTGATCGGACGCGCCTCCTGTCCGGCGATCCGCTCGGCGGTGATAATGCCTTCGGCTGATGACACGTGGGCCAATTGCGGATGACCGGGCGCAGCGAACGTGATGACATCGCCGACAGCGGAGATTCCGGGCACGTTGGTGCGGAACAACTTGTCGACCTTGATGTAGCCCTTCTCTATCTGCAGGCCAACGCCGTCGGCGTTGAGGCCGGTCGTGACCGGGCCGCGCCCGGTGGCGACCAACAGGTAGTCCGTGCGGATCTTCTTCGTCGTGCCGTCGCCGAGCTGAACCTCGACGTCGACGCCGTCGTCACCCGCTCTGGCGGCGGTGACCTTCGCGCCGGTATGGCTGGTGATTCCCTGCTTGCGGAATGACTTCTCCAGCTCCGCCGACACCGCCTCGTCCTCGACCGGCACCAGCCTGGGCAGCAGCTCCACGATCGTCACGTCGCTGCCGAACCGGTTGAAAATCGAGGCGAACTCCACGCCGACGGCGCCGCTGCCCATGATCACCAGCGTCTTCGGCACGTCGCGCAGCCCGATCGCTTCGTCGCTGGTGATGATGCGCTTGCGGTCGATGTCGACGCCGGGCACGCCGCGCGGCATGGAACCCGTGGCAACGATGATCTCCTTGCGCGCGCGCAGCGTCTGCTGCTCGCCTTCGAAAACGTCGACGCCGCCATTGCCGGTCAGCCGCGCCGTGCCCTTGATCCAGTCGATCTTGTTCTTCTTGAAGAGGAATTCGACGCCTTTGGTCAGGCCGGTCACGACCCGATCTTTGCGCGACTGGACCTGGCTCATGTCGATGGTGACAGCGCCCGCGCCGAGCGAGATGCCCCAGTCCTTGGCGTGCTGCGCAATCTTGAGCGCGTGCGCATGTTCGAGCAGCGCTTTGGTCGGGATGCAGCCCCACAGCAGGCAGGTGCCGCCGAGCGCCTTCTGCTTCTCGACCACCGCGGTCTTCAGACCGAGTTGCGCGGCGCGGATCGCCGCCACGTAGCCGCCGGTGCCGGCGCCGATCACGATGACGTCATATTCCTGAGCCACGTATACTCGCTTATCGCTTCAACGATGAGAGGGGAATGAAGTTGGTCGCCGGTGGTTCGGCGGCGGCGGTGCCGTGCGGCTCGGGATCGAGCCGGTTCACCCGTGCACGCAATTGCCCGTGCTCATACCGAAGTTCCCAATAGGATTCAGTCAGCCGCTCGAGACGTTTGGTCTGGCGTCGCGCCAGCAGGAACGCCGCGACCGCCAGAACGAGCGCCGCGCCGGTCAGCAGCCAAAGTAGGGTCAACAACCGTGGTACGTTATCGAACGGGTTGCAACAGTGTCAACCGCCTGACACAATACCCGCGTTTCCAGGTGGCCCCAGGGCCATGAGCCACAAACCCAAGACGGTTCTGATCGTCGACGACGACGAAGGGATGCGCGACACGCTGACCGCGATCCTCAAACGCGAGTACCGCGTCTTGAGGGTCTCGAGCGGTGAAGCGGCGCTCCCGATCCTCAATCGCGAGGACGTCGATCTGATGCTGCTCGACGTCCGCCTGCCCGGCATCAGCGGCTTCGAGGTGCTCCGCATCGTCAAGGAGAACTACAGCCTGGTCGAGGTCCTGATGATCTCGGCCATCAACGAGATCGAAACCGCCGTGCAGGCGATGAAGCATGGCGCCTACCACTACGTCACCAAGGACTTCGACTACGACCAGCTGCGCTCGCTCGTGCGCAACGCCAGCGAGCGACAGGATCTCAACCGCCAGGTGCTGACGCTCTCCGCCCAGGTCGCCGATCAGACCGAGCGGGAGTTCATCGTCGGTCCGAGCAAGATGGCGCGCGACATCGTCGATCTGGTGCACAAAGTCGCGAAGCTGTCGGCCACCGTCCTGGTGCTCGGCGAGAGTGGCACGGGCAAGGAACTGCTGGCCCGGCTGATCCACCGCGAGGCCGGCGATCCCGAAGCGCCGTTCATCGCGGTGAACCTGGCCGCCATCCCGCGCGAGCTTGCCGAGAGCGCACTGTTCGGACACGAACGCGGCGCCTTTACCGGCGCGCACCGCCAGCAACTGGGAAAGTTCGAACTCGCGTCCAACGGCACCCTGTTCCTCGATGAGATCGGCGACCTGCGGCTCGACCTGCAGGCCAAGCTGCTTCGCGCCATCCAGGAGGGCGAGATCGAACGCGTCGGCGGGACCAAGCCGATCAAGACCGAATTCCGGCTGATTGCCGCGACCAACGTGGATCTCGAGAAGGCGGTCAAGGAGGGACGGTTCCGCGAGGACCTCTTCTATCGCATCAACGTGATTCCGATCAAGCTGCCGCCGCTGCGCGAACGCAGCGACGACGTGCCGCAGCTGGCTGAATTTTTTCTGCGCCGCTACAACACGCGGTTTCGCAAGCGCATCCAGGGCATCACCGAGCCGACGATGTCGCTGCTGAAGAAGTACTGGTGGCCGGGCAACATCAGGGAACTGGAGAACCTGATCGAGCGTTTGGTCGCCGTCAGCGACAAGGACTACATCTCGGAGGAGGACCTGCCGCTCGAGTTCCATTTCGCCCAACTCGAACCTCAGGGCACTCCGACCGATAGTCTCTTCGAGGATGCAACCAACACGTTCGAGCGAAACTTCATTTTGCGAGCGCTCGAAAAATGCGGTTGGAATGTGACCGGGACCGCAGAGTACCTTGGAATTCCATTGAGCACGCTGAAGTACAAAATGGACAAGCTCGACGTGCGACAGATTGCGAAACGATTGCGCGGTGCGTAAGTGCAGTCAACAACTTGGCTCTATCGGCCAAGCGTTTGCCTTTCCTTCTAATCTCCTGATTTCGCAGAACTAATCGATTTCGCCAGCGACGGCCTTTTCAATCGTCGGACAAACGGTTGTCCTCGCGGGCCATCGAGCCAGCTGGACCTTTCGACCCTCCACCACGCTGATTCGGCGAAGTCCCAGCAAATTCCCGAATCGCGTCGCACCGATGCGATCTGGCAGACCGGTTGCTATCTACACCGGCATCGACCAGCGCGGTCACAAACAAGATCTGGTCCCGGAGCACTTCCCACGATGCAGCCTTCGATGTTCAACCTCCGTGTGCCGCTCGAGGCCCGAGGTGAAGTGTTCCTGATGAACACGCTCACCGACGCGCAGCTCGTCGTTTCGAGCGACGTGGTGGCGCTGCTCGATCGCGCGGCGGCAGGCGACATCGTCGGTTCCATCGTGTCGCGCGAGGAGCGCGAAGCGCTCGATCTCCTCCACGAGAATGGCTTCCTGGTTGAGAGCCGCGTCGCGGATCGCCAGGCGCTCGATCAGTACCTGACCGAGGTCAAAAGCGACAGCTCAGAGCTCAACGTCACGCTGCTGACAACGCTGCAGTGCAACTTCGCCTGCGACTACTGCTTCCAGGGCGATCACGGCGACTACAACAAGAACGCCGACAAGATGTCGCTGGAAACGGCGAGCCGGGTCGCCGAATGGTTCGAGCGCGAGCTCGATCGCGTGCGCCCGCAGCGTTTCGTGCTGACGTTTTTCGGCGGCGAGCCTCTGCTCAATCTGCCGGTGATGTACATGCTCGCCGAGCGTGCGTCTGTCGCCGCCAGGTCGCGCAACGTCAAACTCTTCACCAACATCATCACCAACGGGCTGCTGCTGACGCCGGACGTCGTCGATCGGATGCTCCCCTTCGGCCTGAATGGCGTGAAGATCACGCTCGATGGCGACAAGGACACGCACAACCGGATGCGTCCGCTGCGCGGCGGCCAGGGTACATTCGACCGCATCGTCGAGAACATCCGGCTGGTCGCCGATCGCTGCCGGATCGCCATTGGCGGCAACTTCGACGAGTCATCGGCGGGGAGCTATCCCGCGCTGCTCGACTACCTTCGGGCCCAGGACTTCGGCAGCAAGCTCGTGAAGGTCAACTTCAAGCCGATCGTCCGCACCGAACCGCTCTCGGCGAAAGGGATTATCCCGTTGACGCCGGTCGGCGGGAAGGAGGCCCTCAAGGGCACCTGCATGACGTCGGTCGGATCCGGTGCCGGCAAGGCCTGCGACTCGTGCAACACCATGGAAGATCAGATGACGTTCATCCGCGAGGAGACGCAGCGTCACGGCTTCCCCACCTACGACGGCGTGCCCAAGGGTATGTGTCACGTGCACAAGACGCACGCGCACACCATCGGACCCGACGGCTCGCTCTACGCCTGCCCCGGGTTTACCGGCCAGCTGGCGATGTCGACCGGCCATATCGACGACCGGCGCGACTCGTGGCGCGAATCGGCTCTCGACAAGTTCGAACGGCTCCATCCGTGGAAAGAGTGTGGCGACTGCGCGTTCATCCCGACGTGTGCCGGGGGCTGCGTGGCCGCATCGCATTCACAGGCAGGCGACATGAACACGCCGACATGTCACAAGCCCAGCTTTGAATCGGCGCTCGTTTCGCTGGCACATTCCGTCGCCAGCGCAGCCAATTAGGAGATTACAATGAAGATCACCATCGTGAAAAAGGCCACCTCCGTCAAGCCCCAGGGATATCTGCATGGCGATGGTTGACGACGTGCCGCTGAACAAGACGGTAGATGATACAGCGATCGACAGAGGACTCGAGGCGCCGCCAATCGCCGCATGCGATTGGCGCGCTCGCTGCTGTGAGTCCTTTGTCGGAGCTGGGGCTGTCGCAGCCAGACGGTGCGCGAGGCCGCCGAAACAGGCGACCTTGCGGATTGGCATCAGCGTCGGTCAGATGGCGACCGCGCGATCCGCTAGACCGGCGTCCGCCAAGTCACCCAAAACCAATCCGTCGAGGGGCTGGTGAGGATTGGCGAAGATGGCCGGCCCACCCGTGGATGGCGCGAGAGCTGGGAGTTCACGCCGGACGGTCGAACGCTTGAAGATGCACCTCCGGCCACACGTCAAGTTCCATGACGGCTCGCCCGGTCACGGCTGCGACAGTTGCGCAGCGCCTCGAAGCGTGGCCTGTCCGACTTTCATGGGCCATGCGTTCAACGACATCGAGCGGATCAGCCGCGTCCGGGGACGAACGAGCTCGATATCCGCCTCCGCCATCATTCGCCGTTCGTTCTCGAAGCGCTGGATATGCAGCTACGAAGTCCGGGACGAAGCGGAGCCGGCACCGGGCCCTTCGAGCCGGCTGGACCGGCGTCGCCCACCGAACTCGTAGCCAACGACGCATTACTATCTGGGTCGGCCGATCGATCGATCGAATCGACGGTCAGCACCTATCCAACCGTCCGCGCGGCATGGGCAGAAATGCTGCGCGATCACCTGGACATGCTGTACGAGGTCGAGCACCGACGCGCTCGACTCATTCGAACGTTCCAACAAGATTCACGGTCTTCAACTACGTCCGGCCACTACCAGTACGCCATCGTCTTCAACACGCCGGAAGCGCGACGTTTCGATCGCGCCGAGGTTCGACAGGCGCTCGAGCCAGGCGATCGATCGAGACGCCGCTCGTCCGACAGGCGCTGAGCGGCCACGGGATTCGCATCCGTCAGGCCCATCTGGCCGCACCATTGGGCGCTCGGGTCCCGACCGGCGAGAAATTCGGGTTCGATCCCGCGAAGGCGGCGAAGGTATTGGCGGGACCGGGCGGCTGCATTTCACGTGCCTGGTGCCGCCCGACTATGAACGCCTGGCGCTCATCGTGAGGCGGCAACTGGAGGCGGTCAACGTCTCGATGGACGTCCAAGAAATGCCCACCGAACGGCTTATCGCTGCCATGGCACAAGCGCGATTTCGAGGCGGTACTCTTCGACGTCGTCAGCGGACCGAGCCTGTTCCGGGCGTTTCTGGTGGTGGCACTCCGGGTCGCGGCCAACCTGTCAGGCTTTTCCAGCGCCGCGGTCGATGCCGCTCTCGATCGAGATTCGGCACTCGGCCTCGGACGACGAGTATCGTTCGGGTGTCGCGGCGTTTCAACGTGCGATGATGGCCAAGACCCGCCGCGCCTATTTCTCGGCCTGGTCGGAACGGGCGCGCGCCGTCAGCAAGCGATTCCTGGTGCCGGACGCGCGAGCCGGGTAGAGACATCCTGAGCACTTTACGCTTCTGGAAACCGGTTGCCGACGAGAATGCGGCGGGCCAGAACTGACATGCGGATCCGCCACATCGCGACACGGTTCGCGCTGCTCCTCGGCGTCGCGGCCATCGTGCCGCTGGTCGCCTACGGCGTGGTGTCCATCCTCTCGCTCCAGCGCGGCACGCGCGAATCGGTCATCAACGGCAACCAGAACGTTGCCGTGCGCGCGGCGGACGAAATCCGCCGCTACGTGGTCACCAACGCTGAACTGCTCAAGGGCCTCGCCGCCAACCTTCAAGACACCGGCCTCAACCAGCATCAGCAGGATCAGATTCTCAAGAACTACGTCCTCCAGTTCCGCGAGTTCCGCGAGATCACGCTGTTCGACGAACAGGGCGCGATGATCGCGACCAGCCGCGTCGGCAAGCCGCGGGTCGTGATTCCGAAAGACGCGCAGCTGAACATCAACGGCGTCCTCATGTCGCCGATCCGCGTCGATGAAGATCAGCTGCCGACCTCGGTGTTCGCGATCCGCCTCAAGCACCTGAACCAGCCGGCTGGCTGGCTCGCCGGCGAGTTCAGCCTCGAGGAAATGTGGCGGATGGTCGATCAGATCCGCATCGGGGATCATGGCTTTGCCATGGTGATCGCTCCCGGCGGCGAGCTGATCGCGCACGGCGACCCCGACAAGAAGGCGCTGGTGGCGCAGACCCGCAACATGAGCGGTCACCAATTGTTCGCCACTGCCCGCACCCGATCGGACGACACGCCGATCTCGCAGGAGTACACAGACGAAGACGGCCGCCGTGACCTCGGTGTCACCGCGCGTATCGCCCAGCTGGGTTGGACCGTCGTGGTCGAGCAGCCGACGCGCGAGGCCTATGCCAACGCCACCGTCCTCCAGCGCCAGCTCGGTGTCGCCATCTCGGTCGCACTGTTCGGCATGATCACCGTCGGTTACCTGTTCGGCCGCAGCTTCATCAATCCTATCCTCACCCTGCAGCGCGGAACTCACGACATTGCCGCCGGCCAGCTCGACGCACGGGTCTCGATCGAGCGCGACGACGAGCTCGGTGACCTCGGCAGAGCCTTCAACACGATGGCCGACCGCCTGGTGAAACTGCAGGAAGAGGTCAAGCGGCAGGAGCGGCAGGCGATGTTCGGCCGCGTCGCCGCCGGCCTGGTTCACGACCTCTCGCATCCGATCCAGAACATCGGCAACAGCACGCGCCTGCTGCTGCGCGACGACCTCGACGTAGAGTCCCGCGATCAGTTTCGCCTGACCATCGAACGCGAGCTGCAGACGCTCAAGCGTTTCATGGACGATCTCCGTCATGTCGTCAAGCCGAAGCCCATCGAACGCTTCGCCATGGACGTCAACGGATCGGTAGCGGAAATCGTCGAGTCGATGCGTGGGGAAGGCGAGCGCAACGGCGTCGCGGTCGAGACGCAATACGGCCCGGGACCGCTCGTGATCGAAGGCGATCGCTTTGCGCTCGGCCGCGTCTACCGCAACCTCATCACCAACGCCATCCAGGCCACCCAGCCGGGCGGGCGCGTCACCATCGCCACCGCCCGCGCCGGCGATCAAGTCGAGATCAGCGTCACCGATACCGGCTCCGGCATTCCCGCCGATCGCCTCTCGGCCATCTTCGACGACTTCGTCACGACCAAACGCCGCGGCCTCGGCCTCGGTCTCGCCATCTCCAAGCGCATCGTCGAACAGCTCAACGGCACCATCGACGTGCAGAGCGAGATGGGTCGCGGCACGGCGTTCATCTTGCGCTTCCCGGCGCGCGACGATCGTTCAGCACAGGCAGCGGCAAGCTAGCTTCGAGGAGGGATGAACAGATGTTTCGGACACTCGTGAAGACCGACGTTCTGGCGGTACAGGATCGCACCGTCTCGGTGCGCTATTTCGAGCTGCGGACGCTCCGTGGCGCGCGTCGTTACAGCGCCGAGATACTGCTGGGACCGGGAGACCGCATCATTCTGGACGATGACTCGGTGATGAACCTGGAAGCGCGGACCGCCTGTCTGGTGCCGGCCACCCTCTACAGCCGAATGCTGGCGCGCACGACCGCGGCGGCCTGACCCACGAGAGGAAGCACGACGGCGGCCTGGGCAGCCGCCGCGCCGCTCTCAACCTGGACTCGAAGTCAGTGGTGTGGGGGAACCACCGGCTACTTCCGCGGTAGAACCGTATCCTTCAGCTGCTTGGCGATGCGGGCCTTGACCACGGTCTTGGCGGGAATCTTGATGGCCTCGCCCGTCGCCGGGTTCCGTCCCATTCGCGCCTTCCGCTTCTGCACGACGAGCTTCACCATGCCGGGCAACACGAACTCGCCCGATCGCTTCAGTTCTTTTTCCGCCAGCGCCGTCAGCTCGTCGAAGAACTCGCGGGCCTGAGTGCGCTTCACGTCGAACCGTTCAGCGAAGTGCGAAAACAATTCGGATTTGCCCATGCGCCGGGCGTCGGTGGTCATCGCGTTCCCCTCACTTGATCGCGCTGTGATGTTCAACCGGCGATCGCCGCGCGCGCAGCACCAATCGCGGTTTTCGTTCGAAAAACGTCACATCCTAGCCCGCGCCTCTTACGAGTGTCAATTGAACGCGGCACCCGGAAACCGCGATTTTCCCTACAGAATGCTAGAATTTTGGGACATGTCAAGCTCGACACTCGAGACCTTCCCGAACCCGCGGCCCGAGCGTGACTTCGAGATTCAGATCCTGTGTCCGGAATTCACATCGGTCTGCCCGATGACCGGTCTGCCTGACTTCGGCGAGATCCGAATCACCTACGTGCCCGACGCGCGGTGCGTCGAGCTGAAGTCGCTGAAGTACTACCTGGTGGAGTTTCGCAACCAGGGTATCTTCTACGAACAGGTCACGAACCAGATCCTGGACGACCTGGTCGCGACGCTGCAGCCACGCCACATGATGGTGGTGGGCGACTTCTCCGTCCGCGGCGGAATCAAGACAATCGTCAAGGCCGAATACCCGGCCCACGGACAAAAGGCCGAGAGCCCGGGGCTCCGCGCCTGAGTGCAGGCGAGGGATCAACCCCAGGACGCCATGACCGACGAGCCACTCCGCATTCCGATCGAACACGAACTCGATCTTCACGCCTTTCCGCCACGCGACGTGGTTTCGGTCGTGCACGAATACATCGACGCGGCCGCCGCTGCAGGATTGCAGGAGGTGCGCGTAGTCCACGGGCGTGGGCGGGGCGTTCAGCGCGGGGTCGTGCAGGCGGCGCTGGAACGGCACGCCAAGGTCGTCGAATTCTGGGACGACCACGATTCACACCTGGGAGCGACCGTCGCGCGACTGGTGTCCCCTCGGTAACGGCATCGCCCTTGCCCTTTACTGGTACGGCGTCCACTCGTCACCCGTAAGTTCTTGATTTCATGCGGCGCGCAGAACGCGCGCTGCACAATCTGCAAGCGAGTGGCCGATGCGCAATGCAGATTTTTCAATCTCACGCAGGCAATTCGCGGCGCGTTCGGCCGGGCGACCTCGTGTGGGTGCGCCGTGCTCGATGGCGAATCGTGCGCGTGCTGGCGTATGACGACTGTCACGTCTTCACACTGTGCGGCCTGACCGCACCACTGCTCGGCATCGAGCGCCGCTTCATCGTCCCATTCGATCGAATCGAGTCGATCGCTGGCAGCGCGCGGGCGCGGGTCGTGCGCCCAGCGATGTGGCGCCGCGCCTGCCGGGCGCTCATCGCGACCAACGGCCCCCCCGGATCGCTCGGGGTCGCACGATCGGCGCGGATCGATCTCCTTCCGCATCAGCTCGAGCCAGCACTGGCGATCCGTCGCGGTCTCGGCACGAGGGTGCTTCTTGCCGACGAAGTCGGTCTCGGCAAGACCATCCAGGCTGGCCTGATCGCATTCGAGCTGCTGTCCCGCGGCGGCATCGAGCGCGTGCTCGTGCTCACGCCACCCGGCCTGCGCGATCAGTGGGTTCAGGAACTACGCGATCGTTTCTCGATCGAGGCGATCGGTATGGACGGACACACTCTCCGACAGCTCGCCACCGGGCTGCCGGTCGGCGTCAACCCGTGGCACACGCTGACGGCGGCGGTGACATCGATCGACTACATCAAGCGCCAGGAAGTGTTGCCCGCGGCCGCCTCGAGCCTGTGGGACCTGGTCGTCCTCGATGAAGCCCACGCATGCGCCGGCGATTCGGACCGACGTCAAGCGGCAAACACGCTTGCCAGCAGAGCGCCGTACGTCCTCCTGCTGAGTGCGACGCCGCACAGCGGCGATCGGGAGGCGTTCGAAGCATTGTGCGCGATGGGCGCCGTCGGCCCCACATCCGACTGGTCGCGCCCTGACGACTGCCCCGCCAGTCAGCCGTTGCTCGTTTTCCGCCGAACGGCAGCGGATGCCGGCCTCGCCACGGCTCGCCGCATTCACATCGTCGGCGTGCGGCCGAGCGCGGACGAAGCACGCATGCATGCGCTGCTGGCAGAGTATCAACGAGCCATCCGTGACGACGAGACTGTTCGAAACGGAGAGGCGTGGCTCGCACTGTCAGTGCTTCACAAACGAGCCCTGTCGAGCGCCTGGTCGCTCGCGCGCTCGGTTGAACGCCGCCTGGCCGCACTCAGCGTCGAGGACGCTGCCATCGCTGCGCAGATGGCCCTGCCGTTCGAGGATCCACAGGGCGAGCTCATCCGCGCTGACGAAGCTCCTACGTGGCCAGTCGACCTCCGGCTGTCCGATCCGGCGCGTGAACGGCGGCTGCTCTCATCGCTGCATCAGTGTGCGCGGGCCGCCTCGGCCAACGAAACAAAAATCGTGGCCCTGGCCAGGCTGCTCCGGCGCGCCCGCCAGCCTGCCGTGGTCTTCACCGAATACCGGGACACACTGGAGCACGTACGGCGACTCCTTCCGGGGCATGCCCTCGTGCTTCACGGAGGGTTGACGCGGCTCGAGCGGGCGGCGGTGCTGGCGTCGTTCGCACGCGATCGGAACGGACTCCTGCTTGCGACCGACGCGGCGGCTGAAGGACTCAACCTTCATCATCACTGCCGCCTCGTCATCAACCTCGAGCTGCCGTGGAATCCGATGCGGCTCGAGCAGCGCATCGGCCGTGTCGATCGAATCGGTCAACGCCGCGCCGTCCACGCGTTTCATCTCGTTGCCGTCAGAACCGGCGAGACCCGCTTGCTGGAGCGGCTGCGCGCGCGCGTGGCCCGCGCCAAGGCCGATGTCGGCGCTCCCGATCCGCTCGACGAGGAACGCGCGATCGCCCGGCTCGTGATGATGGAGCCGTCGTGAGCGCCATGGCGATGATCACCGTAGACCTCCGGGCGGAGGCGGTTGACGAAGCGCTGCGCCTGACGTCGGCGCGAAATCTCCTTCACCACGACGATGAGCGAACGCTTCTGCGGCTTGAAGGAGACGGGATGTGGATGACTCGGGCGAAGCGAGCGCGCATCAGGCGATGGCTGAGTGGACGCGCATGTCTTGTATGGCGCGTCGCCCTTGAAGAGGCCTCCGGCCGTCCGATTGAGTCCCGCCTCGTGCCTATGCTGGTGGAGGTGCCACGGTTGCCCAGATTCCAATCGGCCGGGTGGATCCAGACCTTCGTTCGCAACGCCGATGGACCGATTCGGGCGCTTCTCGATGCCGAGTGCACGACCTGGCAGGCGGAGGTCATCGGAATGACGGACGCGTTCTGGTTGGCGCGGATGCGACGCGAGCGGGAAATCGCGGGTGAGACGACGCGCAGGCCCCGCCAGTCTCAGCCCGGCCTTTTCGATCGTCGCGCCGAACGTTCCCGTACCGCCCTCGCCTCGGCGAACGCAGAGATCGAACGGGCTGCCGCTACCCGTGTTCGCCGGCTCGAGACAGCCGCCCAATCCGGGCCGCTGACGGCGCGACTGCTGCTGGTCCTGCTGCCCTAGCGATGCTGCCAGGGATCGACGGCCATCTTCTCGCGGGTTCGTTCATCGAGCAGACGCTGCCGGCGATCGAGGCGGCCACGGATCTCGGGGGTGCGCACCATACGCTGGTCGCATGGCGAGCAAGGTGCGCGATGATGGGCCCTTCCTCGACACCGCTCGCGATGCTGCAGTCGGCAGCGCCGCTGTTCTCGACGCTGGGATTCGACGCGGCCGAGCGCGTGGAATCGGCCGACGCTGCGGTTGCCGCTACGCTGCGATCTGGCAATCACACGGTTGCACTTCTGGTTTGCGGGTGGGGAGAGGCGCACGACTCGCTGTGGCGGCCCGCGGTCATCCAGGCGGCGCGCCGGGCCGCATCCTGGTGCCTCATTTTCGACGGTCTCCGCCTTCGCATCGTCGATGCGACCCGACTCTATGCGCGGCGTTACCTCGAGATCGACCTCGAGACGGCGATCGAGCACCCGCGGGTGCTTGCGGTGCTGTTGCACGTTTTCGGAACGCCAGCCCTCGCCGGTGGACCTGACCATCTCCTCTCGCTCGACGCGCTGGTGAAAGGATCCGATCAGCACGCCGCCGGCGTCTGCCGATCGCTCTCGCACGGGGTTCTCACCGCGTCTGGCGAGATCCTGTCCGCTTTGATGGCAAGCAAGCGCCGCAACCCGACTTTCGGTGTAAGGGACGGTTTCGAACAAGCACTCACTGTCGTTTACCGAACGTTGTTCCTTCTCTTCGCCGAAGCGCGCGCGCTCGTCCCGCTGTGGCACCCAATCTACCGGGAAAGCTACAGCCTCGAGGCCCTGCGTGACGCCGCCGAACGGTCGTCGCCCGGCCCGGGCGTCTGGGATGCGCTTCGCGCCATCGCTCGCCTCGCGCACGCAGGCTGCCATGCCGGCGATCTGAATGTCACCGCATTCAACGGACGGCTCTTCGCGCCCGGGCGGACGCCGCTCGCCGACGGCCGCGATCTGGACGAGGGAGCCGCGACGCGGGCCATCATCGCGCTGTCGACCCGACCCTCGCCGAATCGGGCGGGGCGACAGCGTATCGCCTATCGCGATCTCGGCGTCGAGCAGCTCGGTGCCGTGTATGAAACCCTGCTCGACTACGAGCCGCACCTCGACCGTGGATCCGTGTTGCTGCAGCGGAGCGCCGGCATTCGTAAATCCACCGGCACGTTCTACACACCTCAGCCGATCGCCGACTATTTGGTCCGCCGCACGCTTGGCCCCCTGGTGCGCGATGCGGAGCCCGATCGGATTCTCCAGCTCAGGGTCGTCGATCCGGCGATGGGGAGTGGCGCCTTTCTCGTGGCAGCCTGCCGTTTTCTCGCGGCGGCGTACGAAGCGTCGCTGCTGCGGTCCGGAGGTTGCCACGCGACCGACATTGGAGAGGCCGAGCGCGTCGGCATCCGGAGAACCATCGCCGAACGCTGTCTGTACGGCGTGGACCTCAACCCGATGGCTGTCCAGCTCGCGCGCCTGTCACTCTGGCTCGCGACGCTCGCCGCCGATCGCCCACTGAGCTTTCTCGATCATCGACTGCAGGTCGGCGACAGCCTGCTCGGCACCTGGATCGCGCAGCTGCGCCAGGCCCCTTCGACTCGCCGGCGCCGCGGATCGGAGACGACGCTGCCGCTGTTCGCCGACGAGGCCATGTCCGAGGCGCTCAGGCAGGCAGTGCCGATCCGGTTCGCGCTCGAGACGAAGCCGACCGACACCGTCGAACAGGTGCGGGCGAAGGAGCGCGCGTTCGCCGATCTGACTGCGCGACACGCCACGCTGTCGCGGTGGAAGCGCATTGCCCATTTGTGGTGCTCGAACTGGTTCGCAGCGGCTGGCCAGACCGCACCCGCGTCGGCGTTCGGGCCGCTGTCAGACGCCGCCTTGACCGGTAGGAGTTCGCTGCCATGGCGCACCGCAGCGCGTTATCTCGACACCGCCGATGCCATCGGCGAGGCGCGACGGTTCTTCCACTGGGAGCTCGAATTTCCGGAAGTGTTCTTCGACCGCAATGGCAGCCGGCGTGCCCAGCCTGGGTTCGATGCGGTGATTGGCAATCCGCCCTGGGAGATGATCCGCGCCGACCACGGCGCCGCCGGTGCCCGGTCGCGGCATCGCGTCGACATGGCGCCTATCATTCGCTTCACGCGCGACGCTGGCATCTACAAGGCACAATCGGATGGGCAGGCCAACCGCTACCAGTTGTTCGTCGAGCGCTCGATCGCGCTCACGCGAGAGGGCGGGCGCCTGGGACTGGTGCTGCCGTCCGGCCTGGCCACTGACCACGGCAGCGCCGCACTGCGCAGGCTGCTCTTCTCGCGCTGCCGGGTCGACGCGCTCGTCGGCATGGACAACCATCGCGGCATCTTTCCGATCCATCGCAGCGTCAGGTTTCTCCTGGTTACGGCGTCCGCAGGAACTCCGACCGACCGTATCGCCTGTCGTCTGGATCTCGACGATCCGGCCGTCCTCGAATCGGCTGGTGACGATCAGTCCGACGAGTGGTTTCCGGTCCACCTGACGCCGGCCCTGCTGTCGCGCATCTCGGGCGACAGCCTGGCGGTTCCCCGTCTTCGAAACGCGACCGATGTCGCGATCGTCGAGCGTGCGGCATCGCTGTTCCCTCCGCTCGGCAGCGCCGAAGGCTGGGCGATCGGCTTCGGGCGGGAGCTCAATGCGAGTGACGATCGCGCGGCGTTCCGCCCGGCTCGAAAACCGGAGTCTTCAAGCACCAGGATCGGACGATACCGGATCAAGCGCGGCTACCTGCCAATCGTTGAGGGAAAGCATCTCGAGCCGTTCCGCGCTTCGCTGACGTCGGTTCGTCATTGCATCGCGACGGCCGAAGTCAGGCGGCTGCTCCAATCCGATCGGCATGAGCACCAACGCCTCGGCTACCGCGATGTGGCCAGCGCGACCAACCGCCTGACCCTCATCGCCGCGGTACTGCCGGCGCATTGTGTTTCCACCCACACGGTCTTCTGTCTCCGCCAGCCGCTGCCGTCAACCCGGCAGCATCTCCTCTGCGGCTTCTTCAACAGCTTCGTCGTCAATTACCTGGTGCGTCTGCGGGTGAGCACCCATGTGACGACGAGCACGGTTGAGCAGCTGCCAATCCCGACGGCGGACACGGCGCCGAGCGCCTGCCGTGAGATCGCCGGTCTCGCCCGTCTGCTGGCGCGGCGCCCAAATCCCGCCGCGCTGGCGCGTCTGAACGCCAGGGTCGCAGCGCTCTACCAGCTGAGTGCAGCGGAGTTCGGGGACATCCTCGACACGTTCCCCCTCATTCCGCTCGTCGAACGTCAGGCCGCCATGACGGCCTTTCTCGAGGGACCGGCGGTCGTGAAACGCCGGACATGAATCTACCGCAGGGCCAGCTGGGGCACACAGATTGGGCGTCCAAGAGGCTTGACGTCGCCCGTCATCGTCGGCGCCTGCGATCGAGGCCCATCGAGCGCCTGGTCCCGGGCTGCTCGAATCCATCTCCGAGGCGGCGAGGGCTATCGCACTCGACGAGCGCGCTCGGCTATGCGCAGCAGACAGACGTACCGGCCTTCTACAAGCGGCGGCCGCTCAGCGTTTCGGTACGCGTGCTATATTCGCAGCCCCGCATGCCAAACTATGGGTTCGCCATCGATCTTCGAAAATGCATCGGCTGCCACGCCTGCACCATCGCGTGCAAGGCCGAGCACGACATTCCGGTCGGCGTCAATCGCTGCTGGGTGAAAACCGTCGAGAGCGGAACGTTTCCCGACACCCGGCGCTTCTTCTTCCCGGTCCTCTGCAACCAGTGCGATGAGGCGCCCTGCGCCAGGATTTGCCCGACCAACGCGCTCTTCAAGCGGCGCGACGGCATCGTCGATCTGCACGGCGACTCGTGCATCGGCTGCCGCGCCTGCATGGTGGCCTGTCCCTACGACCAGCTGTTCATCGATCCCAACACGCATACTGCGGAGAAGTGCAACTTCTGCGCGAACCGCGTCGAGAACGAGCTGTTGCCGGCCTGCGTGAGCGTCTGTCCGACCGAGTGCCGGATCTTCGGCGACCTCGACGATCCGTCCAGCGCGGTCGCGCAGATTGCGGCGCGCGAAGCGACCAGCGTTCGCAAGCCTGAAAAAGGCACAATCCCGAAGGTGTTCTACATCGACGCCACGGCGGCGGCGATGCAGCCCGAGATCGCGACGCGGCCGTTCGTCTACAAGGAAGGACAGGTGTTCCTGCGCCCGCTGGGATCGCCCGAAGCCGATCCGGACCGCCCCGGCGATGCGCGCGTGGACTACGACACCCCGCACGCCAAGCCCTGGGGCGTCGACATGGCGGTGTACCTGCTCACGAAAGGTATCGCGACCGGCACCATGCTCGTCTGCCTGCTGCTGGCGCTCGTACTCGGCCACGCGTCGACGCTGACGACGACGGTCGGACCGATCCTCTCCCTGGTCTTCCTCGCGATCACCGCCGTCCTGCTGATCGTCGATCTCGAACGGCCCGAGCGCTTCTACTACATTCTGCTTCGGCCGAACTGGCGATCGTGGATGGTGTGGGGCGCCTGGTTTCTGACCGCGCAAGGGCTCTTGACCACGCTCTGGATCGCCGCGGCCGCGCTCGGTGCCGCCAGACTGCTCGGCATCCTGAGCTGGCCGCTCGTGATCTGTTCGATCCTCACCACCGGCTACACCGGCTTCCTGTTCGCGCAGGGCCTGGCGCGAGACCTGTGGCAGGGGCCACTCTCGACCATCGACCTCTTCGCGCAGGCGATCGTCGAAGGCTCCGCGGTCATGCTGATCGCGGGGCTGGTTCCGGGCATCGGCGATACCGCCCTCACGCGCGCGCTTGCAGTCACGCTCATCGGCGCGATGATCGTGCACGTCGCGTTGATCGTGTTCGAGAACCTGCTCGCCCAGAACCATACCCGGCACCGACAGCTGGCGGTCGCCGCCATCCGCCGCGGCGCGTTCGCGCCGTTGTTCTGGGGCGGGGCGATTGCCGTCGCTGCCGTGTCCATCGTGGCGGCGGCACTGTTCGCACAACTGCCAGGCGGAGCGCTGATCGCCGCCGTGCTGGCCCTCGCCGGCAGCTTCGCGTGGGAGTACGTGTGGGTCGAGGCGGGACAATCGGTGCCGCTCTCTTGATCCAAAGATTTGAGGATTTGAGGATTTGAGGATCTGAGGATTTGTTTGAGGAGCTCCTTGAAGAACGTGAACGCCGCGCTTCGATGGTCGTGCCGCATGCACTCAAATCGTCAACTAGAATCCTTAGATCCTCAATTCCTCAAAATTCCAAATGCAGCTCAAGTCCCACCCCGACCCCTCCGTCTGGGATCACTATGTCGACTTCGAATCGACAAGCTGGCCGAAGAAGGACAAGCGCAGCTACTGGATCATCCCCAGCATCTGCTTCAACTGCGAATCCGCCTGCGGCATCCTCGCGTATGTCGACAAAGAAAAGCTGACCGTTCGCAAGATCGAAGGCAATCCGCTCCACCCGGGCAGCCGCGGCCGCACCTGTGCCAAAGGCGTGGTGACGCCGAACCAGCTGGAGGATCCCGACCGCATCCTCCATCCGCTGATTCGCGACGGCGAACGGGGCGCCGGTAAATGGCGCCAGGTGTCGTGGGACCAGGCGCTGGAGGACATCGCCGGCCGCCTGCGCAAGGCGATTGTCGAAAAGCGCCGGCACCAGATCATGTATCACGTCGGGCGGCCCGGCGAAGACGGCTTTGCCAACCGGGTACTGCAGGCCTGGGGCGTCGACGGTCATAACAGCCATACCAACGTCTGCTCATCGTCGGCGCGGCTGGGACATTTCCTCTGGTGCGGCAACGATCGGCCGTCACCCGACTACGCCAACGCGCAGACGATTCTGCTGCTGTCGTCGCACCTCGAGACCGGGCACTACTTCAACCCGCACGCGCAGCGGATCATCGAAGGCCAGGCCGCCGGCGCGACGCTGATCGTCATCGACCCCCGCCTGTCGAATACGTCGGCCAAGGCGGACGTGTGGATGCCGGCCTATTCGGGCACCGAAGGCGCGCTCCTGCTGGCGATGGTCCACGTCATCCTCAACGAGAATCTCTATGACCGCGAGTTCGTGCGGACCTGGGTGGACTGGCGCGGCGCCTTGCGCGGGGCGCGCCCCGACCTCGCCGTCACCTTCGAGAACTTCATCATCTTGCTCAAGGAGCTCTATGCCGAGTTCACGCCAGAGTTCGCCGCCGACGAAACCGGTGTGACAGCCGCGCAGATTGTCGAGTCGGCGCGGGCGATCGGCCGCGCGCGCGGCAGCTTCAGCACCCATAACTGGCGATCGGCAGCGGCCGGCAACCTGTGGGGCTGGCAGATTACGCGCTGCCTCTACCTGCTCGTCGTGCTGACGGGATCGGTCGGCACCAAAGGGGGCGTCGGCCTTCACCTGTCGAACAAGTTCGTACCCAGGCACATCACGCAGCCAGAGCCGGCCGACTACTGGAACGAGCTGCTGTTCCCGAAGGAATATCCGCTGGCGTTTTTCGAAATGAGTTTTCTGCTGCCGCATCTCCTCAAGGAGAATCGCGGCACGCTCGACGTCTATTTCACGCGCGTCTACAACCCGGTGTGGACCAACCCGGACGGCTTCTCGTGGATGGAGATGCTGACCGACCACGACAAGATCGGGCTGCACGTGGCCTTGACGCCGACCTGGAGTGAAACCGCCTGGTTCGCCGATTACATCCTGCCGATGGGCCTCGGCACCGAGCGCCACGACACGATGAGCCAGGAGACGCACGCGGCGCAGTGGCTCGGCTTTCGTCAGCCGGTGATCCGCGTGGCGCGGGAGAAGCGCGGCGAGACGATCAACGCCACCTACGAGGCGAACCCGGGCGAGGTCTGGGAAGAAAGCGAGTTCTGGGCGGCGCTCACCTGGCGCATCGATCCCGACGGCACGCTCGGCATCCGCAAGCATTTCGAGTCGCCATACCGTCCCGGCCAGCCGGTGACGATGGACGAGTACTACTCGTGGATGTTCGAGAATTCGGTGCCGGGCCTGCCCGAGGCGGCCGCCAAAGACGGCCTCACGCCGCTCGCCTACATGCGCAAGTATGGCGTGTTCGAGGTCCAGGACAACGTCTACACGCCGTACCTGGTCCCGCTGACGGCCGACGCGCTCGCGGGGGCCGAGGTCGACGTGGACGAGGAACGCGTGCTGTTGCACGGCCAGCCGATCGGTGTGCTGGTCGGCGGCGTGCCGTTGACCGGCTTCACCACACCGTCGCGCCGGCTCGAGTGGTTTTCACAGACGCTGGTCGACTGGGGATGGCCGGAGCACGCGGTGCCGCGTTACGTGCCGGGCCATGTCCACTGGCGGAACTTGAAGCGCGAGGAGCACGAGTTCGATTTGCTGCCGAACTTCCGCCTGCCGACGCTGGTCCACACCCGATCGCCGGTGAAGTGGCTCTACGAAATCTCGCACGACAACCCGCTTTGGATCGCGACGCCGGATGCGCAGCGCTACGGCATCGAGACCGGAACGCTCGTAAAGGTGCGGACCCGCATCGGCTATTTCGTGACGCGGGCGTGGGTCACGGAAGGAATTCGTCCCGGCGTGCTCGGCATGTCGCACCATCTCGGGCGCTGGCGCCTGAACGAGGAAATCGGCAACCGCACGGCGTCGGCGCTGGTCGCGATCGATCGGCAGGGCAGCGGGTACAAGGTGTCGCAGATCCACGGCGCGCGGCCGTTCACGAGCGCCGACCCCGACAGCTCACGCATCTGGTGGAGCGAGGTCGGCGTGCACCAGAACCTGACGTTTCCGGTGCAGCCCGACCCGGTCAGCGGGATGCATTGCTGGCATCAGCGCGTGACACTGGAGAAGGCGGGGCCCGACGATCGGTACGGCGACATCTTCGTCGATACCGACAAATCGCACGAGATCTACAAGGAGTGGCTCGCCATGACACGGCCCGCGCCTGGGCCGGATGGACTGCGACGCCCCCTCTGGTTCGATCGCCCGCTCCGGCCCGTCCCCGCAGCGTATAAACTTTGACCGACGTGCCGCAAAGGCTTCCGCCAGCGTGTCGCTGTCCGAGCGCCGCTGGAACGACATCACCATGCTGAGAGCCGGAATCGTCGGATTGCCCAACGTGGGCAAATCCACCTTGTTCAACGCCATCACCCGCACTCGCAACGCCGAAGCGGCCAACTATCCCTTCTGCACCATCGACCCCAACGTCGGCATCGTCTCGGTCCCCGACGCGCGGCTGGCCGAGCTGAAGCGCATCGCCAAGACCAACGTGGTGATTCCCGCGGCGATCGAGTTCGTCGACATCGCCGGCCTGGTCCAGGGCGCGAGCCAGGGCGAGGGACTGGGCAACAAGTTTTTGACCCACATCCGCGAGGTCGACGCGGTCGTACAGGTCGTCCGCTGCTTCGAGGACGCCGACATCCATCACGTCTCCGGCACCATCGATCCCGTGCGCGACATCGAGGTCATCAACACCGAGCTGATGCTCGCCGACCTCGAAGTGGTGCAGAAGCGACGCGAGCGCCTGGCCAAGGATGCCAGGCGCGGGGACAAGGGAGCGATCGCGGAGGATGCGGTGCTCGGGAAGATCGAGGCGGCGATCAACGAGGGGAAGCCGGCGTTGACGGTGAAACTCGCGCCCGAAGAGCGCGCCCTGTCCGCGCCGTTTTTCCTGCTCTCGGACAAGCCGACCATCTTCGCGTGCAACGTAAAGGAGAGCGACCTCGCCACCGCCGACAGCAACCCCTACGTGACGAAAGTGCGCGAGTACGTCCAGACCCACCTGTCCTGCGAAGCGGTCGTGATCAGCGCGCAGATCGAGAGCGATCTGGTGGACCTTGCTCCCGACGAGGCCGACGCATTCCTGAAGGAGCTCGGCGTGCAGGAGAGCGGCATCGGCGCGCTGATCCGCTCGACGTATCACTTGCTCGGGCTGCAGACCTATTTCACCGCCGGGGAGAAGGAGGTCCGCGCCTGGACCATCCACCAGGGCGACACCGCGCCCAGGGCCGCGGGCGTGATTCACTCCGACTTCGAGCGCGGCTTCATCAAGGCCGAGACAGTCGCCTACGACGATCTCCTGAAATGCGGATCGGTCGCCGCCGCTCGTGAGAAGGGTGTGTACCGCATGGAAGGCAAGGAGTACATCGTCAAGGACGGCGACGTCCTGCTGTTCAAGTTCAACGTGTAGACCGATCGGAAGAAAACTATCGAGCAAACGTAGTCATGGCGATCAAGCTTTCACCGGAAACCCGCACGCGGCTCATCGCGTCGCTCAAGCGTTACGCTGCCGAGAACCTGGACGAGGAGATCGGTGACCTGAAGGCCGGGCTGCTGCTGGACTACTGCTTGACGGAGATCGGCGCCAGCGTCTACAACGCCGCGATCGCCGACGCTCAGGCCTACTTCACGGATCGCGTGGCGGATCTCGAAGGCGTGTGCCATGAAGAGGAGCACGGCTACCGGAAGCCGGCGAAAAGCTAGTGTGTCCTCGATGACGTCGCGGACGGCTGCAGGGGACGGCCTCCAGGCCGTCCCTGGCAAGTGACGTAGTAGGGGACGGCCTTCAGGTCGTCCCTCGCAAGTGACGTAGTAGGGGACGGCCTTCAGGCCGTCCCTGCAAGTGACGTAGTAGGGGACGGCCTTCAGATCGTCCCTGGCAAGTGACGTAGTAGGGGACGGCCTTCAGGCGGTCCCTCGCAAGTGACGTAGTAGGGGACGGCCTTCAGGCCGTCCCTGGCCGAAGAATACGCACAACAGGTTCCGTTACCGTCAGCGCTTCTGCAGCATGTCGGCCAGCAGCGCGTCGAGTCTCTCGTAACCCTCCGTCATGCCAGCTTCCATGCCCGAACCGAGATGCCCGTCGCGGTTCTCGACGCTCTTGTGCACAGTGGTGGTGGTGATGGTGGTCGTCCCATCACGCTCGTCGAGCTGAAGCGTCTCGACCGCCTCGGCCTCCGGATAAGGATCGAAAACGAACGTCCGGACGATGCGCTCCGGCACGACGATCTCGCGGAACTCGCCGCTGAATCCCGCCTCCTGGCCGGTCGGCGCGCGCAGGACGAAGCGATAGCGGCCGCCCACGCGGAAGTCGCTGTCGCAGACGACCATCGTCAGGTTTTTCGGACCCATCCATCGCTTGAGGTGCTCGGGCTTGGTGAACGCCTCGAATACCAGCGTCCGCGGCGCGTCCACGACGCGGCGGGTCGTGAAGCTGGTCTTACCGGGTTCGGCGATGATTTCGAGCTTTTCGGACGTCACGCGGCTTCTCCTTGGTTTGCAGATCGCGAAGGTAGTCGTCGAGCCTGCTGTAGCTCTCTTCCCAGAACTGTCGATAGCCGCCGATCCAGTCTGCCGCCTGCTGCAGCCGGCGCGGCTCGAAGCGGCACGGCCGCCGCTGCGCATCGCGGCGGCGGACGATCAGGCCGGCTCGCTCCAGGACTTTGAGGTGCTTCGACACCGCCGGCTGGCTCATGTCGAACGGTTCGGCGAGCTCGAGCACGGATGCCTCGCCCTTGGACAACCGCGCCAGGATCGCGCGCCGTGTCGGATCGGCCAGCGCCCCGAACGTGGCGGTGAGCTCACGCTCGGCGGTCAGCGTCGCCATATATAACCTCTCGAATACATAACCAAAAAGTAATCTATAGGCGCGCCGGTGTCAACCGTTGCGTCGGTCACGGTCGGACGACGGTAGAATTCCAGGATGATTGACCTGCACAACGCCGCGACCAATCAGCTGCTGGGCAGCATCACCGAGGCAGACCTCAAGGTCCTTCAGGACGCGCTGGAAGAAGAATCCCAGCAGGACCAGGACTACTTCATCGATCGCGCCACGATCGACGTCCTCGCCGACGGCAAAGCGACCGAACATCTGGTCGGTCTCCTACGCCGCGCGCTCGCGTCGAGCGACGGCGTCGACATCCGCTGGCAGCGGCGCTAGAGCCGTGCGAAGGCGCTCTCTGCGGTTTTTTCTTGCTGCAACGGTAGAATCTCCGCCAGGAGCTGCCGATGAGTCGTTCGACGCTGACGCTTGGATTCGCGCTCGCCCTCGTCGCCGCGGGCTTCAGCGCTCTGGTGACGCGGGCGCAGACCCGCCCGCCGCTGCGCTTCGCGATCTCGTTCCCGGCGGCTCTCAGTGCCCGGCCGATCGACGGCCGCGTCCTGCTCTTCATCTCTGACGATGGCAAGGCGGAGCCAAGGACGCAGACCGATCAGTATCGCGCCAACTCCACCAAACCGATCTTCGGCGTCGACGTCGACGGCCTGATGCCGGGCGCCGACGCCGTCATCGACGAGGCCGTAGTCGGCTGGCCCGTGCGCAGCCTCAGGGATCTGCCGCCCGGAGACTACTTCGTCCAGGCGCTGATCAACCGCTACGAAACCTTCCATCGCGCCGACGGCCATACCATCAAGATGCCGATGGATCAGGGCGAAGGACAGCACTGGGAGTCGAAGCCGGGCAACTTCTACAGCAAGCCGGTGAAGCTGCACCTCGACGCCGCGAACGGCGGCGAAGTCAGGATCTCGATCGACCAGGAGATCCCGCCGATCGCGCCGCCGCACGACACCGCGCAGGTCAAATACCTGCGTGTCCAGAACGAGCGGCTCACGAAATTCTGGGGTCGGCCGATGTTTCTGGGAGCGATCGTGTTCCTGCCTCGCGGCTGGGACTCGCACCCGAACGCGCGCTATCCCGTCCTCGTGCACCACGGACACTTCCCGAAGGATGCGGCGAGCGACGGCTGGCGTGAAACGCCGCCCGACGCCAGTGCGAAAGCTACGGTCCGCGACAATCAGGTCGCCGCGTACCAGTTCTTCAAAGACTGGAACGGGCCCAGGTTCCCGCGGATGATTCACGTCCTGATCCAGCATCCCACGCCGTACTTCGACGACTCCTACGCGGTGAACTCGGCCAACAACGGACCCTACGGCGACGCGATCACGCTCGACCTGATCCCGATGATCGAGCAGCGATTCCGCGGCATCGGCGCCGGCTGGGCGCGCGTGACGATGGGCGGGTCAACAGGCGGGTGGGAGGCGTTCGGCGTTCAGGTGATGTACCCCGATGCCTACAACGGCGCCTGGGCGCTCTGTCCCGATCCGATCGACTTCCGCTCCTACCGGTCGGTCGACATCTACCACGACCACAACGCCTATTACTACGAGGACAACCCGTTCAAGCGCACGCCCAAGCCAGGCTACCGCGATTACCGCGATCATCTGTTCTCGACCTTCGAGGACCGCAACCTGGTGGAGCTCGCGCTCGGGACGCATGGCCGCTCCGCCGGCCAGCACGACGCCTGGGCGTCGGTGTTCGGACCGGTCGGCGCCGACGGCTACTACAAGCCGCTCTACGACAAAGCCACGGGAGCGATCGATCCGGAGGTTGCGACCTACTGGCGCGATCACTACGACCTTCGCTACATCCTGCAGCGCGACTGGGCCAGCCTCGGCCCCAAGCTGCGCGGGAAGATCCACATCACCAGCGGCACCATGGACAACGGCTATCTGAACAACGCGGTTTACCAGATGGAAGAGTTCCTGGGCCACGCCGTGCCGTCACCGGAATTCGAGATCACCTACGGCGAGCGCCGCGAGCACTGTTTCACCGGCGACACCGAGCATCCCAACAACGTCGGCAGCCGCACGGTGCACCAGCGCTACATGCCGGCGATGGCGCGCTGGATGCTGAAATCCGCTCCGGCTGGCGCCGATACCAGGAGCTGGATCTACTGACACTGCTGGCGACGATCGAGCGGCTACTATCAGGCCTCGCAGCGCGGCGCGCCGCTGGCATCGATCCGGTCCGCGCTGATAGGATTGCCTCACGATGTTGATCAGCACAGAGCTCGCCGCCGCCTTCAACGAACAGATCGGCCACGAATACGGTGCCGGGCTGCAGTATGTCGCCATCGCCGGATACTTCCAGCGCGCCCAGCTTACGCTGCTCGCCAAGCTGTTCTTCACTCAGGCGGAGGAAGAAAACCAGCACGCGCTGAAGTTCGTGCGCTACATGCTCGATACCAAAGGTGAGCTGCGCATCCCGTCCATTCCCGCGCCCAAGCCGACGTTCGCCTCGGCCGAGGAAGCGGTGCAGGCGGCCCTGACCTGGGAACAGGAAGTCACCAGACAGATCACCGCCCTGATGGACATCGCGATGAAGCACAACGACTACCTGGCCCAGAGCTTCCTGCAATGGTTCATCGACGAGCAGCTCGAGGAAGTCGTCAAGATGGATCGACTGCTGAGCGTGATCCGCAAGTCGGGCGAGCGCAACCTGTTGATGGTCGAGGCCTACCTGGTTCACATCGAGAAGGCGTCGTAGCGTCCGCTCGACTGAGCCGCTCCCCGGGAATCAGAGCTTGCGGTTGAACACGAGCGCGGCGACCGCGCTCGCGATCAGTTCGAGCAGCACGATGCAGGTCAGCGTCGCGAACCGCCAGTCACGCTCGATCACGTATTCGACGGTCGAGACCACCACGCGCGCCACTGGCGTCGAGAGCAGCACCACGATGCCGGCGTTGAGCAGAAGTGCGGCCACCGGCCCCCCCCCGCCCGCCAGCGACCACAACAGCCCGACCGTCAGGCACACCGAGCTTGCGATCACCCCGCCGCGAAGGACGATGCCGACCAGCCGTTCCATCCTCGGCGACGTCCCGGCCGTATCGCTCTTCGCACTCATCGCCCGCCTCGTGCGAACATCATCGCCGAGACGATGAAGAGGACCGCGGCCATCAGAATCTTCAGCCATTTCGCCGACGCCGCGGCGCCGAACTTCATCCCGCCCCACGAGCCCAGCTGCACCCCCAGGCACGCCGACGCCGCCAGCGCCGGCTGAAGCTGACCGTGACCGTAGTAGATGGTGGCGCCGGCCGTCGCCGTCACCCCGATCATGAACGCGCTGGTTGCGGCCGCGGCGCGAAGGGGAATGCCGCACCACGCGTTGAGCACCGGCACCTTGATGATGCCGCCGCCGATCCCGAGCAGCGACGATATATTGCCGGCGACAAAGGACGCCCCGACCGCGATCGGGAGTCGCTTCACTCGATAGGTGATGGTGCCGCCGCTCTCGGCTTCGTGATACCGACCGCCAAGGACGCCCGGATCGGCGGTCGGGTCGAGAATGACGTTCCGGCGGCGCAGGCGGCTCAGCATGATGAGCGCCACGATCACTGCAACGATGCCAAACAGCCGCTGCAGCACCGACTGCGAGACGAACTGCGCCGTGACGCCGCCGAGAAAACTGCCGGCGGCGGTCGCCACTTCCAGCAGCATGCCCAGCTTCATGTTGATCAGCTGCTTGCCGGCGCGTCCCGCCGACACCGTGCTCGAGGTCGCGATCACCGTCGTCAGGCTGATGGCTGCGGCGACGCTGAACGGGAAGCCGATGACCAGGTTGAGGAAGGGAACCAGGAAGACGCCGCCGCCCAGTCCGAGCAACGCCCCCAGGCTGCCGGCGATTGTGCCGGCGGCAAAGACGATCAGCGCAAGTGAGCCGGTGACGACCGGCATCACCATCGACAAACGTGTAACAAATGCAATACGAGGTCCGAACGACGCGGGGTGAAATCGGAGCCGATCATCTTCAGACCTCAGAGTTCAAACTTCGAACCGTCTTGTCTGGGCGAGATACTTCGCCGCCTTTTCCATCGCCCGCGACTCCGCCTCTTCCTTCGTCGCGCCATCGGCCCTGGCGAAGCGCGCACCCGGATCGATGTTGGCGATGGTGCAGTGATACACGTCGCCGAGTTTGTAGGTTTCGATGCTCACCGCCCAGCCGGCGAGCTCCTCCTGGCGGCGAGAGTAGTCCTCTGGCTTCAACGTGGGCTACGGTTTCTCGACCGCTGCACCGACCAGGTTGCCCCACTCGGTCCACGAGCCGTCGTAATTCTTCACGTTGTCGAAGCCGAGCAGGTACTTCATGGCGAACCAGGTGAGGCTGGAGCGCTCGCCGATGCGGCAGTAGGCGATGACCGGCTGATCGCCTGTGATCCCCTTTTCCGCGTAGAGCGCCTTCAGGTCGTCGAAGCTCTTGAACGTGCCATCGTCGTTGCAGTTCTTGCCCCACGGAATGTTCTTGGCACCGGGAATGTGGCCGCCGCGCTGACAGGTTTCGGGCAGTCCAGGCGGCGCCAGGATCTCGCCGGTGAATTCCTGCGGGCTTCGGACGTCGACGAGGGCCACCTTCTTGCCGGCGACTCCCTGCTGAACTTCTGGAAGGAACGCGCGCAGCGACAGATCAGCGGTGCCGGCCTTGTAGGTCGCCGACTGGAACGACGTCTTGTCGGTGCTCAGGTCGCGGCCTTCGGCGAGCCATTTCTTCCGCCCGCCGTCCATGATGCGGACGTCATCGTGGCCGTAGACCTTGAGCTGCCAGAACGCCCAGGCGGCAAACCAGTTGTTGTTGTCGCCGTAGAGGACGATGGTGGTCTGGTTGTCGATGCCACTCTTCCCGAGCAGTTCCTCGAGTTGCTTCACCGGCACGATGTCACGCACCAGCGTGTCACAGAGTTCGGTGGTCCAGTTCCATCCGACCGATCCGGGCACGTGGCCCTGTTCGTACGCAGTGGTGTCGACGTCGACTTCCACGACGCGCACACCGGTATCGGTAGCGTGCTGCGCGACCCAGTCCGTATTCACGAGAACGTTCGCCATGACTTTCATATTATCCCCGTACCCGTTTGGAAAAGGCGTCGTAGGCGCCTGGCGCGGTGTGATTCCACCAGGTCACGTAACCCGCCGCGGCTTCTTCGAGATTCTTCAGCTCGCGAGGGTGCTTGAAGGCATCGCGCGCCGCCGGCACGATGTCGCGCACCCGCTCCCACACCAGCAGCAGCTCCCGACCGCTCTGATAGAACAGCTCCGCGTTCAGTACCCCGCTGGTGAGGAACGAGGCCACCATCTCCCAGTAGGTGGTGACCATCCGGTACGATGCGTTCGACTCGCTGCCGGCCGGACACAGCGTCTGAAACTCCTCGAACGACTTCACCTTGAACGACCCAGTGAACCACTTGCGCGCTTCGCGCAGGCGATCCTCGCGACGCATCTCATAGAGCCGCAGGATCAGGTTGACGTCATCGTAGGTCGCGCGCGCAACACCGCTCATCATAGTCATAACCGTTTCATCTCGCTGAGGTGGAAACCACGCCGAGGTTCACTATCGTGTCACCTTTTCTGAGTGACGGCACGGCGCGCACGAACATGACGATGCCCGCCTCCGGCGCGGTCACGTCGTGGACGGGGCGGTTGAGATAATCGGTCACAGAGCCGATCTTGGCGCCCTTGGCGACGTGCGCGTCGCGGTCGACCGAGGGGTGAAACACGCCCGGGCCGTCGGCGGCCACGCTGACGATCTTCTCCACCCAGATCGGCGCCGCGACCGGTGTGACCGCGCCCGCCAGCATCTTTAGATGCTTCATCGTGCCCAGGGATCCATTCACCAGGGCGGCGACGTCGGCGGCAACCACGGGGCCGGAGCGCCCGGCCTCGGCCGTGAACGACGCCTTGCCGCGGGTGCTCGCGGTGTTTTCCAGAAACCGCGACGCCTTCGGATCCTTCGGCCGGTCAGCGCTGATGATGATGTGATCGAGGCCGAAGGCGAGCACCATCGCCTTCGAGGCCTGGTCCTGCGACTGGTTGCCGGTCACCGTCCAGTAGCTGTACGGCCGCAGGTTCTCGTCGAGATCGCCGCCGTGCAGGTCAATCAGATGATCGCACTGCTCGACCACCTCTTTGGTGATGACGGCAGATGCGCGATCGCTCTGCGTCCCGGCCGGATCGCCGGGATAGCGGCTGTTCATGCTCTTGTTGTCCGTCGGGTTGACGTGCGGCGTGAGCTTCTCGAACGAGGGCACGTTCACGAGCGGCACCAGGATCAGCGTCCCTGACAGCTCGGCCGGTTTGACCGCATCGATCAGCTGTTGCACCGCCACGATCGACGCGTACTCGGTGCCGTGCGCGCCTGATACGATCGCCAGCACCGGACCGGGTCTGGCGCCATGGAGGACCGCAACCGGAATATCGTAGCCGGCGTCTGAACCAGCCGGGACCTTCATGACGCCGTAGGCCTTCTGGCCCCGCTGGGCGGTCGCGGTGCCGACGGTGAACGACGCCCCGGCCTGGGCACGTGCGCTGTCCGCGTCAAGGACACCTACGCTGTCAGCGTCCAGGACCCGTACGCTGTCAGTGTCCAGTATTCGTGCGGTGTCCGCGTCCAGGACCCGTACGCTGTCAGCGTCCAGGACCCGTACGCTATCAGCGTCCAGGACCCGTGCGGTGTCCGCGTCCAGGACCCGTGCGGTGTCCGCGTCAAGGTAGTGTCCGGCTTGAGCCGGACCGGCGACGATCAACGCGACGGCGATCATCCATGTCCTCATGCCGCAAACTTTACAACGGTTTGAGCGGCTGCATATAGTTAGCTGTTGTCCACCGCAGCGGTCCCGCGGAGGCAGACCGGGCTCCCGTGCACACACACCAGCTGTTTATCAACGGCGAATTCGTGACTTCGCAGTCGTCGGCCACTCTCGACGTCATCGACCCATCGACGACGGAGGTGATCGGGCGTGTCCCGGACGCAGGCGCCGCCGACGTGGATCGCGCCGTCACGGCTGCCCGAGCCGCGTTCGACACCGGGCCCTGGAAGGAGGCCACGGCCCAGGATCGCGGGCGCGTCCTCTTCGAAATCGCCCGCAGCGTCCGCGAGCGGGCCGCCGAACTGGCCGAGCTCGAAACCCGCAACACCGGCAAGCCGATCGTCGAAGCCGAGTTCGACATCGCCGACGCCGCGACCTGTTACGAGTACTACGGCGGGCTGGCGACCAAGATTCACGGCGACGTGATTCCCGTGCCGGACAACGCCATGAGCCTGGCGCTGAAGGAGCCGATCGGGGTCGCGGGGCAAATCATCCCCTGGAACTACCCGATGCTGATGGCGGCATGGAAGCTGGCCCCGGCGATCTGCGCCGGGTGCACGACGGTGCTGAAGCCGGCCGAGCAGACGCCGCTCTCCATCCTCGCCCTGGCGTCCGGTTTCGCCGCGGCCGGCCTGCCGCCGGGCGTCGTCAACATCGTGACCGGGGAGGGGCCGACCGGGGCCGCGATCGTCGAACATGCCGACGTGGACAAGATCGCGTTCACCGGCAGCGCCGAGGTCGGCAAGACGATCATGCGCGCGGCTGCCGCGACGCTGAAAAAAATTTCGCTGGAGCTCGGCGGCAAGTCACCCAACATCTTCTTCGCTGATGCCGACTTCGAGGTCGCGGTTGAAGGGGCGCTGTTCGGGGTGTTCTTCAACCAGGGCGAGGTCTGCTCGGCCGGCAGCCGGATTCTGGTGCAGCGGCCGATCTACAAGCGATTCGTCGACGCCATGGTCGAGAAGGCGAAGGCGATCACCGTCGGCATGCCGATGGATCGCGACACCAAAATGGGCGCGCTCGTCAGCCGCGAGCAGTTCGACCGGGTGCGCCGCTATCAGGAAATCGGCAAGCAGGAAGCGAAGGTGGCGGCGGGCGGCGGGCGAGTCAGCGGCGGCGCGCTCGACCGCGGCTATTTCATCGAGCCGACCATCTTCTACGACGTCGACAACGCGACGCGGATCGCGCGCGAGGAGATTTTTGGTCCGGTGGCCTGCGTCATGCCGTTCGATGCCGAGGAAGACGCGCTGCGCATCGCCAACGACACCTACTACGGCCTGGCGGCCGCGGTCTGGACGCGCGACATCTTCCGCGCCATGCGGATGGTCAAGAGTTTGCGCGCCGGCATTGTCTGGGTCAACCACATGCAACCGACCTACGTCGAGGCGCCGTGGGGCGGCTACAAACAGAGCGGCATCGGCCGCGAGCTGGGCAAGTGGGGCGTCGATGAATATCTGAACGTGAAACAGGTCTACATCAATCTTTCTGAACAGCCAATCGGCTGGTATTGAGGAGGCACGCATGACGTATTACGGTGGTAAGGAAATGGCGGCGGCGTTCCGAACGGTCCGCGAGAATACGCTCAAGATCGCGGAGGAGATTCCGGAGGACAAGTACAGCTTCAAACCGGCCAGCGACAGCCGCAGCATCGGTCAGACGCTGACCCACATCGCGGTCGGGCCCGGCTTCCAGCACTACGTCCAGAGCAACAAGATCACCGACCTCAAGACCGTCAACTTCCCAGAGCTGATGAAGGGCGTGATGGCGGAGGAGGCCAAGACGCGCAATAAAGCCGAGATCATCGCCTTCCTGAAGACCGAAGGCGAAAAATTCGCGTCGTTCCTCGAAGGGCTACCCGAATCGTTCCTGGCCGAGCAGGTGGCGATGCCGCCCGGCGCGCAACCCGCGACCAAGAGCCGCTTCGAGATGTTGCTCGGCTCCAAGGAGCACGAGATGCATCACCGCGCGCAGCTGATGACGGCGCAGCGGATGATCGGCCAGGTGCCGCACCTGACCCGCCAGATGCAGGAGCGCATGGCGGCGATCGCGGCCCAGAGCGCGGCGCCGGCGCCAGCATGACGTTTCCGGCAGAAACCCTGCGGTTTCTGCGCGCGCTCAAACGCAACAACCGGCGCGAGTGGTTCAACGCCCACCGCGCCGACTACGAGGCCTACGTCCGCCAGCCGATGACCGCGATCGTGGAGCGGCTGGCGATCGACCTTCGCGCCTTCGCGCCCGAGCTGGTGGCGAGCGCGAAGGTTTCGATGTACCGCATCTACCGCGACACGCGCTTCTCCGAGAACAAGACTCCTTACAAGACGCACGTCGCGGCGGTCTTCCCCACCCGCGGCCTGGCCAAGCACGAGGGTGCCGGCGTCTACTTTCACGTTTCACCCGAAGAAGTCTGGATCGGCGGCGGCATGTATTCGCCACAACCGCCGCAGCTGTTTGCGGTCCGCCGCCACATTGCCGCCCATCTCAAGCAGCTGCGCGCGATCGTGGAGTCGCCGGCCTTCCGCAGGCAATTCGGTCCGCTCGAGGGGGACGCCTTGAAACGGGTGCCGCGCGGCTTTGCCAGGGATGATCCCGCGGCCGATTATCTGAAGCTGACCCGCTTCGTTGCCGGCGCCGGGTTTCCGCCGACGCTCGCGACCAGTCCGGCCTTCTACCAGACGCTGCTCACGGTCTTCCGTCGCGTCATTCCGCTCGCCCGGTTTCTCAACGCCCCGCTCTCGAACAGCTGACGTGAGCGAGCCGGACGATCTCGACGCGCTCGTCACCGAGCTGAACGCGGGGGCGCCGAAACTGCGAGCGTCCAACCAGCAGCCCACCCGCCTGCTGTCGTGGCTCGCCGAGGTGGTCGATCAATCGGCCAGCGATCTCCTGCTCGTGCCCGGCGCCCCGCCGTCGCTGCGTGTCGACGGCGCGGTCGAGCCGCTGCCCGAAGCGCCGCTCGGCGGCGAGGAGATCGAAGACGCCGTGGCGCCGGCGCTGGCCCCGCACGCGCGCCGCATCTACCGCGAGACCGGCATCGCCGACGGCTCGTTCCGCGCCCCCGACCTCGGCCGGTTCCGCATCAACCTGCATCACGAGCGCGGACGCGCCGCCGCGACCATCCGTCGCCTGCCGGCCGTGGTCCCGCGCTTCGCGGCGCTCAACCTGCCGCCGTCGATCGAAGCGCTCACGCGGCTGCCGCGTGGCCTGGTACTGGTCGGCGGACCGACCGGGTCGGGGAAGACGACAACCCTGGCGGCGCTCGTCAACGAACTCAACCTGCGCGAGGCCCGCCACATCATCACCATCGAGGACCCGATCGAGTACGAGCATCCCCATCGCCAGTCGGTGGTCGAGCAGATCGAGATCGGCGTGGACGCGCCGGACTTTCCGACCGCGCTGCGCGCCGCCCTGCGTCAGGCGCCCGACATCATCGTGGTCGGTGAAATGCGCGACCCAGAGACGATGCAGATCGCGGTCGCCGCGGGCGAGACCGGGCATCTGGTGTTCTCGAGCCTGCACACCAGCGACGTGGCCACCACCGTGGCGCGGGTGGCCGACTCGTTTCCGCCCGAGCGCCAGAACACGATTCGCCAGGAGCTGGCCATGTCACTGGCCGCGGTGCTGACCCAGACGCTGATGCCGAAGGCCGGCGGCGGCCGGATTCCGGCGGCGGAGCTGCTGATGATCGGCTACGGCGCGCGCCAGCACGTACGGAAGAACGCTCTGCAGCACCTGCACCAGGAGATCACGATCACGCGCAAACTGGGATCGTTCACGCTCGAGGAGTCGCTCGCCGAGCTGGTGAAACGTGACCTCGTCGACCGCAAGGACGCGCTCACCCGCGCCGGACACCCGGAGGAACTGGAGCGGCTCCTGGGCAGTTAGAGGTCCCGGAGGGAACCGGATCTCTTCGTTGCTTAGGTCTAACGCTTCTTGCCCTTGCCGAACTGATCGCCGGCGACCGCCGGCTTGCCCCCGGCAAAGTCGATCTCGAGCATCTTCTCGCTCTCGGCGTTGGCCCCGTTCTCGTCCTGGAGCGTCGCGACGATCTGCTTGGTGCGCACGTCGATCACGTCGCCGGTCGAGGGATAACCCAGCCGGCCGTCGATGCCGAACGTGATCCAGCCGGGCTCGTCGCGCACCTTGACGCTGGCCTTGAGCACCGGCGGCATCACGGTGGCGTCGAAGATACGGACGTAGTTGTTCGCGTTGTCGGCGATCCAGATCTCGGTCTCGTCCTGGGTCATCGCGATGCCGTGGCTCGGGATGCCGTGGGTGGGCGATCTGCCCGGCGTGACGCCGGGCACCTCGACGTGATGCAGGATCGCGCCGGTCTCGAGATCCGCCACCTCGAAGCCCAGGAAGTCGTTGATGTTGGCGAACAGCAGCGTCTGCTTGCCGTTGAACGTGAACGGCCGCACCATGTTGCCGAACGGTCCGATCTCCTTGATGATTTTTCGCGTCCTGGCATCCACCACCGACATCGTCCGCGTGTTGCCTTCCGCCTCGAAGTACACGCGCGTGCCGTCGTCTGAGTACTGCGTATTGTGCGGGTTGCCGGGTTTGTCGATCGTCGTGATCAGCGCGCCGGTCCGGGCGTCGGCGACGACCCATTTCGGCGCGCCGAGCTCCGGCGCGTAGAGCGTCGAGCCGTCGGGCGACAACGCGATGCGATCGGTGCCGCGATCCTCGTAGCGCTGCTCCCATACCAGCTTGTCGGTCATCAGGTCGTAGGCGGCGACACGGCGGTTGGTCGAGACGTAGAGCCGTGCGGTCGGTGCGTGCGCGGCGATCCCCTTGATCGCTTCCTGCGGCGACACCGGACGACCGTTGGTGGCGGCCGGCAGCGCCAGCGCGGTGGGCATCGGCACGCGCTTGACGAACTTGTGACCGTGGTCGATGTCGAAGACCAGGATCCCGGCGCCGCCGTAGCTGACGTTGTTGCCGCCGCCGACACCCGGCAGCGCCGCATACAGGAAACGCTGGGTCTGCTGCCCCTGCGGGCGGGCCGCCAGGGCGGCCGCGACGCAGAGGACCATGCTGGCGAAAGACAGTCTGCGAACGATCATCGTTGTGCTCCTGCCCGCCTCTTGATCAACGGGACGCTGGAAGTAGACCACGAAACTCCAGCCGATGACGATAGCCGAGAGCCGGAGTCAGAGCAGTCACCCTTTCCCTGGTCTGGTCTGTAGTCCATAGAGCGCGGCACCGACGACGAGCGCCGTGACGCCGCCGAACAGCTGCGCCCGCGTGGCGCCGGCCGCGAGCCCCACGCACACCGCCATCGCGACGATCGGCATGGCCGGGCCCAATGGCGCCCGGAACCCCGCCGGCTTCACCATCGCGGCCAACGCCGGCGACCGCAGCCTGAGCGTCGCTGCCGCCGACCCGGCATACATCAACAGCCGCGCCAGCGCGCTGACCACCGCAATCTGCGCGAAGGAGCCGCTGAGCGCGAGCGTCAGCGCCACCGCCGACGTGAAGACGATGGCGTTGGCGGGCGTGCGGTAGTGCGGGTGAATGCGGGCGAGAAACCACGGCAGCTGTCCCTGCTCCGCCAGCGCAAAGATCATGCGCGACCCGCTCAGCACCTGGCCGGCGTTGTTCCCGGTCATCGACACGACCGATCCGACACCGATCAGCAGCGCGCCGGCGGCGCCCATGAATGCCGCCGCCGCGTCGGCGATCGGCGTCGCGTGTCCGGCCAGATCGGGCAGCACGCCCTGCGCGACGATCTGCGTGAGCGTCATCACCATCATGACCGACACGATCGTTGCAACCATGGCGAACGGGATGTCGCGGCGCGGATCGAGCGACTCGCCGGCCGGCACCGGCACCACTTCGTAGCCGCCGTAGATGAAGATCAGCAGCAGCCCGGCGGCCAGCGACTGCTGGACCGTGATCGGCGGCAGCGTCGTCAGCCGCGCCGGCTGAACGTAGGCGAGGCCGACGATGATGAAGGCCGCGAGCGGCACCAGCTTGCCGATGGTCAGCGCGTTGACGACCGACGAGCTCTCACGCACGCCGCGCACGTTGATCCAGGCGAAGGTGAACGTGAGCGCCACCAGGAACGCCGCGCGCGGCCACCCCGTCGTCAGCGCCGGCCAGTAGTAGCCCAGCGCGACGGCGGTGGCCGCCATGATGCTGGCCTGGCTGGTGGCGCGCGAGAACCACTGCATCCAGCCGATCTCGAAGCCAACGAAGTCGCCGAACGCGGCGCGGGTGAACAGGTACGGGCCGCCAGTGGCGTCGAAACGGCTGCTCAATTCCGCGAAGCAGAGCGCGACTGACAACGACAGCAGCCCAATCAGGATGAAGCCGATCGGGCTCCACGCGCCAACCTGTGCCGCGACCTGCGCCGGCCACAGGAAGATTGCGCCGCCGATCACCTGGTTGACGCCGAGCGCGGTCAAATCCCAGCGGCCGAGCGCCCGCTTCAGTGTGGTCATTCGGTCGAGTTGTATCATGACGTTCGGCTGTAGCCTTCGCGCTGCGTCAAGCTACAGCGCTCGGAGCGCCGACGACTCCGGCCGCGCAACCCGTAACGCGAGGCTCCGAGCGACCCGCAGGTGCCGTCCGTATGCATACCACTCTGCCCCGGCGCTTCTACGCCGACCCCGAGTTCTATCGCGCCGAGCTCGATCGTTTCTTTTTCGAACGCTGGATTTGTGCCGGGCGCGCCGATCAGATTCCGAACGCCGGCGACTATTTCACCCGGACGATCGGCGACGAAAGCATCATCGTCGCCCGCGTCGCCTCGGGCACGATTGGCGCGTTGTTCAACGTCTGCCGCCATCGCGGCACGCGTCTGTGCGAGCAGAGCGACGGCCACTTCGTCGATCGCATCCAGTGTCCGTATCACAACTGGACCTACGATCTGGCCGGCAACCTGTTGGCCGCGCCTCACATGCCGCCGGACTTCAGCAAAGCCGACTACCCGCTGCACCGCGCGGGTTGCGAGGTGTGGGACGGGCACGTGTTCATACATCTGGGGCGGGATGGGCAGGGCGGGCGGGACGGGCGGGACGGACGAAAGCCGTTACGCGCGCAGCTCGCGGATCTTCCCGAACGCTTCGCGGCGTGGCAGATGGGCGATCTCCGTCTCGGCCGCCGCATCGTTTACGACGTGAAGGCGAACTGGAAGCTGATCGTCCTCAACTACAACGAGTGCCTCCATTGTCCGAACCTCCACCCGGCGTTGAACAAGCTGCACCACTACCTCGGCGCCGACAATGTGGCGCCGACAGCCAGCTACTGCGGCGGCGCGATGGGATTCAGAGACGGCGTCGAGACCATGAGCGTGGACGGCAAACGGCGCCGGGCCCATCTGCCCGGGCTGAGCGAGTCGCAGCGCCAGCAGGTCGTTTACTTCGCGATCTACCCGAACCTGCTCCTGAGCCTGCACCCGGACTACGTGATGACGCACACGCTGTGGCCGCGCGCGCACGATCGGACGGAGATCGTCTGCGAGTTTCTATTCCACCCGTCCGAACTCGGACGGAGCGACGCGCAGATAGACGATGCGGTCGCGTTCTGGGATCTGACGAACAAGGAAGACTGGTGGATCGCCGAGCAGTCGCAGGCCGGGATCAGCTCGCGCGTCTACACGCCAGGACCGTATTCGGAGCGAGAAGCGCTGCTGTGGAGCTTCGATGAGATCGTCAGACGCTCCGCCCGCGAGATGTAGGGTCTGGCGCTCTTAGCCTGTAACAACACCTCAATCGGCAACCCCCCGAGTGGCTGCCTCTGAGTCGATACCAAATACTGGGCGACTGCTCATTACCCGCCGGCGTTCGCAACCGCGCTTGCGCTAGAATCCGTTCGTAACTGCCTGCCCTGAACAACGCAGACGATTGGCGATGCGGATGGCTTTAGGGGGAACTAGGCAATGCCGAACACGGCGATCGCAGGCGATACTCGTAGCGCCGACTTGCAGGTGACGTGAGCAGCGGATTTTCGCACGTGGACATGAAGCGGGTCCAGGTCTTCGCGACGGTTGCGGTCGTGGTTCTTCTGGCGCTCCTCGCCCGTGAGTCTGCGACACGCTCGATCGACTTTCCGGTGTATTACCGCGCGGGGCGGCACCTGCTTGGCGGCGAGTACCAGCTGTACAGCCCAGAAACATACGCGGGTCATCCCGGACCGTCGCAAGAGTTCCGATATCTCTGGATCATCGCGGTTCTGTTCGTGCCGTTCGCCGTGCTGCCGCTGCCGGCTGCCGCCCTGGCGTTCTTCCTGCTGAAACTGGTGGCGCTGTGGTGGGTCGGCGCGATCGTCGCGCGGCACGCTGGAGCCACCGGCTGGGGACAGCGGGCGTTTCTGCTCGCGTTCACGGTCGTCGGCGGCTATCTCGTCGAAGAGCTACGGTTTGGCAACGCGCATTTCTTCTGCGTGACGCTGATGGTGATCGCCTGGGATCGCGCCGAACGGGGTAATGTGTGGGTGCCGGCGCTGGCGACGGCCGTGGCGATCGCGACCAAGCTGATCCCGATCGCCCTGCTGGCGTACTTTGCGATTCGACGCCGCGCTCGCCTCTGTGTCGCCATCATCGCGTGTTTCGCGCTGCTGGTCGTTCTTCCCGCAGCCGTCATCGGACCAGCCGCCAACGCGCGCGAACTGCGCGCCTTCACGACCTTCGCGCTGGAAAAGGTCGGCGAGCACGACAACTACTCGCTTCGTGGGATGCTCGTCCGCTATCTGTCGGCTGACACGCCGGACGTGACCCACATAGCGGCCAACCTGGCCAACCTGCCGATGTGGGTGATTGACGGCCTGTGGCTGTGGGGGCTACTGGTGCTCGGCGTGGCGGCGTTGGCGGCAGTCTGGCGCGACGACTCCGATCCGGTGACCCGACTGCTGGAGTTGTCTATCGTCCTGACCGGCATGCTCATCGCGTCGCCGCACACACAGCGACGTTACTACGTCGCGCTATACGTCCCGGCTGTGGCGTTGCTTGCGTTGCTGCAGCGGGCGCAGACGCCGCGCGAACGCCGAGCGATTCTGACGGGAATCGCGGCGATGGCCGTGCCCGGGACGATCCTGCCGCTCGTGTTCGCCGGACACCGACTGGCACTCCTTTACGAAGCGAGTTCGCCGTATTGCGTTGGCGCGCTCGTGTTGTTCGGGGTCCTGGTGTCGCTGACCCGTTCGCGGAAGGCGGCTCACCGGTTGTCCTAAGCGTCACCAGATCGGCTGTCCCCGATTGAAAACGCTGTTGCCACCGAGCCGCGACTGGCGCCGCGCCAGGAGATCACGGGCGCCGATCGGCAATGGCCGGGCGCCAACCGGCGCGGAGAGGACAACGACGAGAGCGATCACCCGCTCCAGCGGCCACCTTCGTTGATCATGTCAGTCCTCCAGGATCGCGATGACGCCGCCTGCTACCTTGCGAGCCAGCCTGCGTAGAGCTCAGGTCTGCGGTCCCGCATGAACAGGCGTCTGGCGTTCGATTCGACGTTCTGCGTGAAGTCGACGTCCGCGTAGAGAATGTCGTCCGTGCCCAGCCTCGCGCGCGCGATGACGGTGCCGTCCGGGCCGCACACGAACGACTCGCCGGCAAACGTCAGCTTCTCCTCCTGCCCGACACGATTGCACAGCGCGACGTAGTAGCCATTCTGAAAGGCGGCCACGCGCATCTCGGCCTCATACAATCCTTCGGGCCACTCACCAACCGACCCCGCCTGCGGCACCACGACCAGATCCGCGCCAGCGACCGCCAGCGCCCGCATGTACTCGGGGTAATGGCGGTCATAACAGATGGCGACGCCGACCTGGCCCAGCCGCGTGTGGTACACCGGCGCACCGGTATCTCCAGGCGTGTAATAGCCGGTCTCGTGAAAGCAGGCGTACTCGGTGATGTGGATCATGCGCGTCCGGCCGAGCAGCGTGCCGTCCGCGTCGATCACCGGCGAGCAGTCGAACGTGCGCTCGCCATCGCGCTCGAACAGGTTCAACACGCAGACCACGCCGAGCTCGCGCGCCCGGGCGGCGAACGCATCGGTGATCGGTCCCGGGACCGGCTCGGCTTCGCGCAGCGACTCCGGTCCCGCCGGGTTCTGCGGATAGAACGGCTCGAACGCGAGTTCCGCGAATCCCACCAGCTGCGCGCCGGCCCGCGCCGCCGCCTCGAGCGCGCGCAGTCCCCTCGCCACGTTCGCCTGCTTGTCCCGACCCGCGTGCTGCTGGACCATCGCGATTTTCATGTCGAAAACGCTATCATGGAAGGCTATGCCGTCATCATCAGCTGTCTTCAGTGGCCGCCGCCGCGTGCCGCCGCCGGTCAACGAACCGATCAAATCCTACGCGCCGGGCTCGCCCGAGCGCGCCTCGCTCAAGGCCCGCCTCAAGACGATGGCGGCGGAGACCGCCGACATGCCGCTCATCATCGGCGGTAAAGAAGTGCGGACCGGCGACACGGCGTCGTCCGTGATGCCGCACGACCACGCCCACGTCCTCGGCAGTTATCACAAGGCCACCGAACAGCACGTCGTGCAGGCGATCGAGGCCGCCGCAGCCGCGCGCGCGGAGTGGTCCAGTTGGGCGTTCGAGGATCGAGCCGCGGTCATCCTCAAGGCCGCCGAGCTGCTCACCACCAGCTGGCGCGACACGATCAACGCCGCGACGATGCTCGGCCAGTCCAAGACGGCGTTTCAGGCCGAAATCGACGCCGCCGCGGAGCTCGTCGACTTCTGGCGCTTCAATGCCCACTACGCACAGGAGCTGCTCGACGAACAGCCGGTCAGCGACCACACGATGTGGAATCAGCTCGAGTATCGCGGGCTGGAGGGGTTCGTCTACGCGGTGTCGCCGTTCAACTTCACGTCGATCGGCGGCAACCTCGCGACCGCTCCGGCCCTGATGGGCAACACCATCGTCTGGAAGCCGGCGTCGAGCGCGATGCTGTCTGCCTACTACCTGATGAAGCTCTACGAAGAGGCCGGCCTGCCGCCCGGCGTGATCAATTTCGTGCCCGGCGACGCGGCGATGATCTCGAAGGTGCTGCTGTCGCACCGCGATCTGGCGGGCGTGCACTTCACCGGCAGCACCGACGTCTTCAACAGCATGTGGAAGACGATTGGCGCATCGATGTCCAGTTACCGTTCTTACCCGCGCATCGTCGGTGAAACCGGCGGCAAGGACTTCATCGTCGCGCACGCCTCGGCGGATGTCGATGCGCTGGCCGTGGCGATGGTACGCGGCGCGTACGAATTCCAGGGACAGAAGTGCTCCGCCGCCAGCCGCGTCTACGTGCCGAAGTCGATCTGGCCGGCGGTCCGCGATCGCGCGGTGGCGATGATCAACGAGATCAAGATCGGCGACCCGACCGACTTCCGCAACTTCATGGGCGCCGTCATCGACAAGCGCGCCTTCGACAAGATCAGCGAGTACATCGAGCACGGCCGCGGCAACGCGAAGATTCTCGCTGGCGGCAAGGTCGACGGCAGCAAGGGCTACTTCATCAGCCCGACGCTGGTGGAAACCACCGATCCCGGATACAAGCTGCTCTGTGAGGAAATCTTCGGACCGGTTCTCACGGCGCACGTCTACGACGATGCGAAGTGGGACGAGACGCTGAGAGTCGTCGACTCGACGTCGCCGTACGCGTTGACCGGCGCCGTGTTCGCGCAGGACCGCCGCGCCATCGTGCAGGCGATGTCGGCGCTGCGCCACGCCGCCGGCAATTTCTACGTCAACGACAAACCGACCGGCGCGGTGGTCGGCCAGCAGCCGTTCGGCGGCGCGCGGGCGTCCGGCACCAACGACAAGGCAGGATCGAAGTTGAACCTCACGCGCTGGGTCAGCGCGCGGACGGTGAAGGAGAACTTCAACCCGCCGAAGGATTACCGCTACCCGTTCATGAGCGAAGAATAGGCGACAGGCGCCCGGGGCCGCGGCCGCCTGATCCGCTTTCGCCCACCGTCGCGCTTCTTCGTGGGGAGGAACGGTATCGCGCGCCGCGAGCCTTTTCGTCAGGCCGGAAAAACGACGCTGCGCTTTGACCGTCAGCCGTGGTCGCGGTGGTCAGGTTCATCGAACGTCGCTGCGATCAACGATCGGCTGTCGGGTTCCTCCAGGTGCAGCGCCGGTCGCGGGTGGCCGCGAACGGGCGCCCGCTCGAGCGCGCACGCGATTTAGCTCGCGAATGGAACAGCGTTTCGCCGAGCACTCGAGTGGGCTGTTCGCGGACAGGCCCCGCCGTAGCGCTCCACGATCGATGGTTAAGGCCGTTGGTCCGGCTGAAGCCGGACACTACCGACGACGCGGGTGCGGATGCCCGCGGGCAGGTCCCACCTTGGCGCCTTCCGTTCACGGCCGCGTCGTCGGCGACGAGCTTGTCATCGGCTGGCCGTTCTTCACCGTCCGATCAAAGAACTCCTCGATGCGCTTCCACGCGTCCCGCAGCACGATATCCCGGCGAAAGAAATGGATTTCGCCGGGATAGATCTGCGACTCGAAACTCTTCCCCAGTTTGATCAGCACGTCGAACAGCCGCAGCGAATCGGCAAAGGACACGTTGCGATCGTTGGTGCCGTGCAGCACCAGCAGCGGCCGTTGCAGCTTCTCCATGTGCTGGATCGGCGCCGACACGTCGTAGATCTCCGGATTCTGCACCGGCGTGCCGAGCCGGGGCGTCGTGTAGCCGGCGCCGTACGTCGCCCAGTCGACGACGCCGGCGACGTCGACACCGGCCCGCCACAGCGTCGGATCGACGGTCATTGCCTGCAGCGTCAGGAACCCGCCGTAGCTGAGACCGAACACGCCGATGCGATCGGGATCGACGTAGCTGAGCGTCTTCAGGTAGTCGGCGCCGGCCGCAACATCGGCGGTATCATTGACGCCGATGCCCATGTAGACCCCGGTCGACCAGTCGCGGCTGTACCCCGAACTGCCGCGATAGTCGGGCGTCAGGATGACGTAGCCCTGCTGCGCCAGATACTGACAGAGCGAGTAGTACATCCGGTAGCTGCCCGGATGCCAGCCGAGGAAATTCTGATCGGATCCCGATCCGTGAATCCACACCAGCGCCGGATGCTTGCGGCTGCGATCGATGGTCTTCGACACCATCAGGGAGGCGGGCACCGGCTTGCCGTCGAGGCGGCTCGGAAATGAGACCGCCTCGGGCGGCGTGAGATCGGCCTTGTTCAGTCCTGCCGGCATCGAATCGCTCAACCGGACGGCACGCGACTGCGGCCGCGCCGCGATGGTATAGAGGTCGAGCGAGTTCTCCACATCGGTCCGGTGATACACGAGGCTGGCGCCGTCGGGCGAGAACGCCGGGTCGTAGTTGACGCCAGGGTCGGTGACGATCGCCTCGGTCTTCCCGCTGGCGACGTCGACGACGTCGACGAACCGTTCCATCTGGTTGCCGACGGCGCTGCGATGATAGGCGATGCGGCTGCTGTCGGCCGACCAGGCGCCGAGCCCGGCGAGATAGTTCCCCTTCGTCAACGGCCTGGCCTGCGACTCGCTCGTCGCGTCGACGGCGATCACGTACAGGTGCAGCCAGCCGCTGCGGTCGCTGACGAAAGCGACCGATTTTCCATCGGGCGACACGAGCACTTTCGAATCACGCCCGGTGGGCGAAAACCACCGCTCGTCGTGATCCTTCCACAGCGTGCGGACGGCGCCGTCCTTCCACACCTTGATCGTCCGCGTCTTGCCGTTCGCCGATCCTTCAGCCCAGACCAGCGAACCATCGGCCGTGAACTGGACCGAGCCCGGATTTCCAGGCGTCGGAATCCACGAGATATCGCCGCCGGCAACCGACACGACGCCCAGCCGTCGCTCCGTCGCGCCGCCGGCTACGACGCCGTTGCTGTTGCCGACCACTCGCATCCGATCGCCGTTGAACGCAAGCAGGCCTGGATCCGCCGGCAGTCCTGAGCCGTTCGAGAGGAAGGCGATCCAGAGCCCATCGCGGGAAAAGACAGGATTGGTCGCCGTCATCGGCGTCAGGCCGGTCACCGGGCGCTGCGTCTTCCTGGCCAGCGACGCGACCCAGATCTGGCCGCCACGGGTAAACGCGATCGACCGGCGATCGGCCGAGAGCACGAAGTTCGCGGCATCGTCGAGGCCGTCCGACATGCGCACCGGCTTCGGTGCGGTGGTCGCCACCGTCCACAGCACGCCGTCTTTCGAAAACAGCAGCTCGGTTGACGAGACCCAGGCAAACGACGTCACGTCGGACGTCCGGATGTCCGGGTCGACCGGAAAGTCCGTCAGCGCGATCGGTTGCTGTCCCGGTGCGACGACGAACAGATCCTGTTTGCCCCACGCGTCCCAGAGAAAGGCGATGGTCTTGCCGTCCGGCGACCAGGCTGGCGCAGAGGGATATCTGATCTGCGAGATGCGATCGATCGTGATGCTGCCGCGAGGGGCTTCGGCGGCGGCCGGCGCGGTGGCAAATAAGCAGATAAATAGAACGATGAGCAAGGCCCGGCGTTTCATGCCAGCGATTATCGATCGGCGGACGTCCCACCGCTACAACTTCGCCACGGCGCGGCGGCGAAAACAGGTCTCCGCGTGGTCGTTGACGATGCCGGCCGCCTGCATGAAGGCATAGACGAGCGTCGGTCCGACGAACTTGAAGCCGCGCTTCTTGAGCTGTCTGGAGATTTCGACGGACAGCGGCGTGGAGGCGACGACAGGACCACGATGCCGAATCGGTTTGCCGCCGGCCATTGCCCAGATCGTTGGCGCGAACGCCTCACCCGAGCGCTTCATGTCGAGAACGATCTGCGCGGCGCCAATCGTGGCCGCGATCTTCGCGTGCGAGCGGATGATACCCGCGTCGGCCATCAGCCGCGCCACGTCCTTGTCCTGAAAACGTGCGACCCTCGCCGGGTCGAACCCGCGAAACGCGCATCGGAACGCCTCGCGCTTACGGAGGACCGTGATCCAAGCCAGGCCGGCCTGGAAGCCTTCCAGCATCAGCAGCTCCCAGAGCGCCCGGCTATCGTGCTCGGGCACGCCCCATTCCTCGTCGTGGTATCGGCGGAGGAGCGGATCACCCTGTGCCCAGGCGCAGCGCGGTTTGTCGTCAGCGGATGTCGAGGCTCGGATCACCAGCCCATTGTCCTACGATCGCCGAACCGTCTTGGCGATGATGGCGCCGAACACCATCGCGCCAACGATCGCGCCGCCGTGTCCGAAGACGATGTGCTCCAGGTCGGTGTACTCGCAGTAGAGACGCAGGCCCGCGTCGGCGATCAGTCCGCAGCCGAGCCCGTAGAGCGCTCCGGCCAGGGCCGGGCGCAGCGGCAGCGCACGTGCGGCGAGGATGGCGGCGGCGATCAGCGCCGGGATGGCCGAAATCGCGGAGACGCGAAAGCAGCCGATCCCTTCCTCGAGCGCATGGCCCGGCTCCGGGCCGAGGTTGAACGCAGAAGCAGTCGCCACCAGCAGGACGAACGGAATCGCCAGGCCGATGACGACGGTTGCCGAAATCGTCCGCCGCGAGAGGCCGCGGCCGGGAATCGATTCGCGCAGCGCCGCAGCGACGATGAGCAGGCCGGCCAGCGCCTGGCCGAACGAAAATCCCCACGCCTTGATGAATCCGATCGCGTTCATGTCCGACCGGAAAAAGCGCAGGCCTGGAACGGAAAGCACGATCGCGACGGCCAGCGGGATCAGCACAAGTGCCCGGACCAGCGGCGGCCGCAGAGGCCGCGTCGGCCGAAGATCGCGCGCGATCCGATCCCGCAAGCGTTGCGGCGCCTTCATTTCAGATGCTCTCGCAGTTTCCTCATGCCGCGGAACGCCCGCGTCTTCGCCGCGTTCACCCGGATGCCCAGTCGCGCCGCGATCTCGACGAAGCTCCAGCCTTCCACGTGATGCATCACCAGCGCCTCGCGCTGATCCGCGGGGATGCCGTTCAGCGCGCGCCGGATCTGGTCGCCCTCCACCATCGTGTCGAGGGCGTCTCGGGATACTTCGTCCTCGCCGCGCACATCGGCCACCAGCGACTCCTCGAATCGCGCGCGCCGGCCGGAGCTGCGCCGCTTCATCAGGTAGACATTGCGCGCGATGGCGTAGACCCACGGCGTCACCGGACGGCCGGGCTGATAGGTGCGGCGCGAGCGGTGGATCTGCATGAAGGTCTCCTGCACCAGATCGTCGGCCAGGCTGGTGTCGCGACACTGGGCGAGCAGGTAGCCGCGCAAACGGCCGGCAAACGCCGCATACAAGGCATCGAAGGCCTCAATTCGACCGTCGAGATAGGCCGTCATGTGCGTGCAGAGCTCGGCTTCGGAGGCATCCATCCCCTTGGGCGAAGCGGGCGCGCTTACGTGCTCCGCTGCGGTGTCCGCGGGCCGCTGCGGCGAGCGAAGCGCGGACAGGCTGTGCCCCACGCTTTCCTTTGCTCGCGGGGCCATCCGGGTTACGCGATCGGCGCGGTTTTGCGCGGCGGGTTGAAGAATGGCGTTTTGACGACGGTGGCTGGCACGCGGTGGCGGACGGCCTCGACGGTCACTTCGAATTCGAGCGCGGTCCCTTCCGCGACATGTGGCGCCGAGACGGTGGCGAGGGCGATCAGCTTCTTCAACACCGGCGACCAGGTGGTCGTCGTGGCTCGGCCGACCTGACGGCTGCCGCGGTACACCGGCACGGCAGTGCGCGACGCCGCGGCGCCGATCTGCGGCGCCAGCCCCAGCTTCTCGTAGAGCTGCTCGACCGCCGGCCAGCTGATCTCCAGACCGACGATCTGCTGCGACACACCGCGCCTCCGCTCATCGACCAGCGCGGCGCGACCGACGAACGGCCCGCGATCGAGCTGCACCAGGCGCCCAAGGCCCATCTCGAACGGCGAGTACTTCTGCGATTCGATCAGCGCCTTCTTGCTGCTGAAGAAGTCGACGTCGATCAGCAGCAGTCCGGCTTCGACCCGGGCGACGTCCAGGGCCAGCATGCCGGCGGCATGGATGTCGAACGGCTGCCCGCCGCTCATCAGCGCGTCCCAGACGTCGACGCCGCGATCCCAGGGCATCCAGATTTCGTAGCCGAGATCGCCGGTATAGCCGGTGCGCGAGATCTCGACCGCTACGCCGCCAATCGTGCCGCGGATCATGCGAAAGTACTTCAAGGCGCCCACATCGGCGTCGGCGACGGCTGCCAGCAGACGGCCGGATGTCGGGCCCTGAAGCGCGAGCGCCGCGACCTCTTCGGAGATGTCTTCAATCGCGACGTCGAGGCCGAACGCGTTCTGCGTGAACCAGCGCAGACTGGGGTCGGCGGCGGTCCAGCGAAATGCGTCCTCGGACAATCGCGTCACGGTGCCATCGTCGATGACCTTGCCGTGCTCGTCGCACCAGGGTGTGTAGCAGACCTGGCCCACGGCGAGCGCGAAGGCGTCACGCGTGATGACGCGATCGACCAGCTTTACCGCGTCCTGTCCGCTGACCCGGTACTTGTACAGCGGCGACACGTCGATCAGCGCGGCCGCGTTGCGGATTGCGTTGTACTCGTGCTCGTGGTGCGCCTCGTACGCGCTGACCGCGTAAAAGCCCGACCACTCGCGGTAGTTCAGGCTTTCGGCCAGCGCGAACGTGCGGGCGTGGACGGCGCTGCCAATCGGCATGCCGAGATTATAGCGTCGCCGATGTGATCCGCTCTCCGGCTTGCAACCGATCGAGTCGGCCGCTAGACTGCGGCCCTCCAATCTGCAATCTGCAATCTAAATTCTGCAATCTGATCGATGAAGCACCACGCGATCGTCATCGGCGGCGGCCACAACGGACTGACCGCCGCAGCGTACCTGGCTCGCGCCGGACGCCGGGTGCTGGTGCTCGAGCGGCGCCCCGTGCTCGGCGGCGCGGCCGTGACAGAGGAATTGCTGCCCGGCTTCCGCTTCTCGGTCTGCTCGTATGTGGTGTCGTTGCTGCGGCCCGAGATCATCCGCGATCTCGACCTGCCGAGGCATGGCCTGGAGATCCTGCCGCTCGATGGCACCTTCACGCCGATGCCGGGCGGTGACCATCTCTGGCGCGTGAACGATCATGCAAAGACTCGCCGGGAGATCGCGCGTCATTCCAGGCTCGACGCCGAGGCCTACGACGAGTACAGCAAGGCGATGGTCGAGATGGCGCGCTTCGTCAAACCGATCCTCAACATGACGCCGCCAGATCCCCTGTCGCTCGATCCGCGTGAGCTGCGCAAGCTGTTGTTCCTCGGCCGCCGGTTCCGGGCGCTGCCCGACGGCGACCGCTACAACCAGATTCAGCTGATGACGATGAGCGCGGCCGACTTTCTCGACCAGTGGTTCGAGACCGACGTCCTCAAGGCGACGATGTCAGCGTCGGGAATCATCGGCACCTTTCAGGGAGTGCGATCGCCGGGGACGGCGTACGTGCTGCTGCACCACTACATGGGCGAGATCGACGGCGCGTTCCGATCGTGGGGCTTCGCCCGCGGCGGGACCGGCGCGATCTCGAGCGCGATCGCGGCGGCAGCCCGTGAGGCCGGCGCCGAGATCCGCACCGATACGGCGGTCGCCCGGATCAGCGTCGGCAACGGCCGGGCCTCGGGCGTCGTCCTGTCCAACGGCGACGAGCTGACCGCGGACATCGTGTTGTCGAGCGTCGATCCCAACCTCACCTTCCTTCGATTCATCGACGCCGATCGCGAGCTTCCCGGCGACTTTGTCGAAGAGATTCGCCGCTACAAGTACCGGGGCTCGTCGGGCAAGGTCAACCTCGCGCTCGACACCCTGCCGAACTTCACCGCCCTGCCAGGTGAAGGTCCACACCTGCGTGGTGCGATCTCGATCTCGCCTGGGGTCGACTACATGGAGCGCGCCTACGACCAGGCCAAATACGGCGAGTTCTCGCGTCGACCGTATATGGACATGGTGATTCCGACGCTGACCGATCCGTCGATCGCGCCGCCGGGCAAGCACATCCTGTCGTGCTTCGTGCAGTACGCACCCTACAAGCTGTCGTCCGGAACATGGGACGACCAGCGCGAGGCGTTTGGCGACACCGTCATCGACACCATCGCCGAGTACGCGCCGAACATCCGCGACATCATCCTTCATCGCCAGGTGCTGACGCCGCTCGACCTCGAGCGCGAGTTCGGCTTGACCGAGGGCAATATCTTCCAGGGTGAGCTGTCGCTCGAACAGCTGTTCTTCGCCCGGCCGGTACCGGGCTGGGCGCAGTACCAGACGCCGATTCAGAACCTGTGGATGTGCGGGTCGGCCACCCATCCGGGTGGTGGCATCATGGGCGCACCGGGGCGCAATGCGGCGTTGAGGATACTGGGGAAATCATGACGTTCGTCGTTCTACGTTCGTCGTTCGTCGTTGGTTCGTCGTTCGAGGTTCGAGATTCGGCGTTCGGCGTTCGGCGTTCGGCGTTCGACCTTCATCGCCGGGGTTTGCGGCGTCGCCTCTTGGCGCAGGTCTTCAGATAGACGATGAACCCTGTGGAGCATTGGATCGACCGTTCGGCGAGCTGTTGGGCACGCCGGACCCGGTCGGGTGTGAAGTGCCCCCGATCGACACCGTCCTTGAGGGAATCCTTCGTTTCCATGGTTGACGCAACGGCGAACTCGACGAAGTGTGCGTTGTCCCCTGGATTGAATCGTCCGAACCCTTCGGCGATGTTCCTGGTGGACGAGGCCGCTGACCCGCGAATCTGGTTGCGGTATTCGCGATCGTTGGCCGCTGAACCCGTCTCAGTAAGCGCGTACACCTCGCGTTTGAGTTCGTCCGCGATCTGCCACGCTTCGAGGTCTTCGTATCGACGTACTCCAGTCATATGGAAGGACGTTCAAACGGCGTGCCGAACGACGAACGTCGAACCACAAACGTCGAACGAAAAAGAACGACGAACGCCGAACGGAGAACGACGAACGTCATGGTGAACCACGACGTCGTCGTCGTCGGAGCGGGCGTGAACGGCCTGGTGACCGCCACCCTTCTCGCACGCGCCGGACGCACGGTGCTCGTCCTCGAGCGCAGCGATCGTGTCGGCGGCTGCGCGCGGACCGATGCGATCACCCCCGGCTTCCGCGGTCCGACGCTCGCCCACGCAGCGGCGATCGATCCCTCTCTCGTGCGTTCGCTCGCCCTCGATCGGCATGGGCTCCGAATCGTCAGGCCGGCCGCCGACGTCTGCGCGCCGACGCGGGACGGCCGCGCGCTGATCCTCTGGAACGATCGCGCCCGCGCCAGCGCCAGTATCGCGGCGTTCTCCGCCAGTGATGCACAGCGATATCCGCGCTTTCTGGACAGCTTCGCAAGAATCAGCGTGGTGCTGCGTGCGGTGGCGGCCACACCGCCGCCTTCGATCGACCATCCCGACGCGTCCGACCTCATCGAGTTGCTCAAGGCCGGGCGAAAATTCAGAGCCCTCGGCAAGAGCGACGCGCACCGCCTGCTCCGCTGGATGCCGATGGCGGTCGCCGATCTCGCGAGCGAGTGGTTCGACAGCGAGCCGCTGCGCGCGACGGTCGCGGCCGGCGGCCTTCTGGGCTCGTTTCTCGGACCCCGGTCCGCCGGCAGCGGCGCCGTTCTGTTGATGCTCGGCGCCGGCGAAGGGCAGCCGGTCGCGAGCGGCTGGACGGTCGCGGGTGGAATGGGCGTGCTGGCGGAAGCGCTGGCGTCAGCCGCGCGCGGGGCTGGCGTCGAGATCAGAACCGACGCCGAGGTGGTGCGGATAGAAGCGGCCAATGGCGTGGTGACCGGCGTCACTCTCGCGCAGGGAGACACCATCGCGGCGCAGGCGATCGTGTCGAACGCCGATCCCAGGCGGACGCTGCTGGGTCTTCTGGATCCGATGCACCTCTCCCCCGAAATCGTTCGCCGCATTCAGAACATACGCAGCAACGGTGTGCTGGCCAAAATCAACTATGCGGTGTCGTCGCTGCCGCGGGTCAACGGTGTCGAGAACCTTCACGGCGCCGAGCGTACGGCGGCGCTATCGGGCCGCATCAGGCTCGCGCGCAGTCTCGACGGCATCGAGCGGGCATTCGATGGGGCCAAATACGGCGCGTTTGCCGACGAGCCGTGGATCGAGCTGACGATACCGTCCTTGACCGACTCGACGCTCGCACCGCCAGGGGGGCACGTGGTCTCGGCCTACGTCCAGTACGCGCCATATCGGTTGCGCGGAACGACCTGGGACGTCGAGCGCGATCGCCTCGCGACGGCCGCCACGCGGACCATCGAGCAGTACGCGCCGGGGTTCGAGTCCTCTGTCATCGCGCGCACGGTGATCACGCCTCTCGATCTCGAGCGCAGCTACGGCCTGAGCGGCGGACATATCTTTCATGGCGAGTTGTCGCTGGATCAGTGGTTCGTCACGCGGCCGCTGCTCGGCTGGGCCCGCTACCGCACACCCATTGATCGCCTGTATCTCTGCGGAACTGGAACGCATCCTGGCACCGGCCTCGATGGACGATCGGGATCGCTGGCAGCGCGCGAGATCCTCAGGGAGTTGAAGGGCAAGGGGTAGCTGCCATCTCCCCATTCATCCCGAAGACGCGCTGGACGCCAGGGCGGGTACTGAGTTCGAAGGCCGGCGCGATTGTCAGTGTGCTTGGAATCCTTGGTGTCGTCGGCGCCCTTGGAGTCCTTGGTGTCCTTGGTGTTTGCTCGGCGCGTGCAGTGGCCCAGAAGCCGGCCGGCACGCTGTTCGGCTTCACGCCCCGCTCCGCTGCCACCGAACGCGGTCTCGAATACCGGTTGCTGTCGCTCGCGTCCTCAGCCCGGGCGCGGGAGGCGCATGCCTTCCTGACCGCCGAGCCTCACGTCGCCGGATCGCCCCGCGATCGCCTGCTCGCGGAATGGGTCCGCGACCGCTGGCGCGAGTACGGCCTGGAGCAGGTGGAGATCGTCCAGCACGACGTACTGCTACCCTCTCCCGCAGATCTGCTGGTCGAAGCGACGGTGCACAATGGCGGCCGACTGTCGACCTGGCGCGCGACGATGAAGGAAGACGCGGTCGAGGGCGACCCCTATTCCGCTCGCGACACCGGGTTGGCGTTTCACGCCTACTCGGGATCGGGCGACGTCACCGCGCCGGTCGTCTACGCCGGCAGCGGCAGCCCGTCCGACTACGACTGGCTGGCTCGGCACGGCGTCGATGTGAAGGGAAAGATCGTTCTGGTGCGGTACTCCGTACCGTACAGCTATCGCGGCTTCAAAGTGTTGACCGCCGAACAACACGGCGCCGCGGGCATCCTCATCTACTCCGATCCGGCCGACGATGGCTTTCGGAAGGGAGCGACCTATCCGCTGGGTCCATGGGGACCAGAGAGCCACATTCAGCGCGGCAGTGTGGTCTACGATTTCCGCGTGCCGGGCGATCCGCTGACTCCTGGTTGGGCGTCGGTGCCAGGGGCGCCACGGCTCGAGGCGACCGATTCGGTGTCACTGCCGAAGATCTTGAGTGTGCCGCTGTCGTGGCGCGACGCGCGTCCGATCCTCGAGGCCCTGAACGGCCCGCAGGCGCCCCCCTCCTGGCAGGGCGGGATCCCGCCGGCTTCGAACGCCGGGCCCCGACTCCGAGCTCCGGCTCCCGGTGCCGAGCAGCCCGGAATCTCCTATCGAGTCGGGGCGGGAACGGTGACGGTGCACCTGCGCGTGCACAACGACAACCGGATCCGGCCGATCTGGACGGTCACGGGCCGAATCACCGGGACGGCCTTCCCCGATCAGCTGGTGATCGTGGGCAACCACCGTGACGCCTGGGTCTATGGCGGCGTCGACCCGTCGAGCGGAACGGCCTCCCTGATGGAGTTGACCCGATCGCTGGGCGCGCTCGCTCGCCAGGGCGTGCGGCCGCGCCGGACGATTGAGTTCGCCAGCTGGGACGCGGAGGAGTTCTCGCTCACCTCATCGACGGAATGGGGTGAACAGCATGCGCGCGATCTGAGCGAGCACGCCATCGCCTACCTGAATGTCGATAACTCTGGGTCGGGCCCCGACTTCAAGGCGATGGCCGTCCCCTCACTGAACCGGCTCGTGACCCAGAGCGCGCGCGAAGTGCTTGGGCTCAAGGAGAGCGACGACGCGATTGTTTCCAACCGCCTGGGCGGCGGATCGGACTACACCGTCTTTCTCAATTTCCTCGGCGTGCCGATCGCCGATATGACGTTCAACGGACCGTACGGCGTTTATCACTCGGTCTACGACAACCACCTGTGGGTACAGAAGTTCGGCGACCCTGGATTCCTCCATCAGATCGCGATGTCGCGCGTCTGGGGTGTGATGGCGCTGCGCCTCGCCAATGCCGACGTCGTACCGCTGGACTACCGCGCGACCGCGGATCGCCTCCGTGCGTTCCTCGCCGAGACGGTCGAGATGGCTGGGGCGGCGCGACAAGCATCGCTTCGACCGCTGACCGGCGCCGTCGATCAATTTGCATCGGCCGCCGCCGCTGCGGGGGGCCGTATCGACGCGCTCCTTGCGGACGACTCGCCCGACCCTCGCACCGCCGCCTTCCTGAACGAAGCGCTGATCAAGACGGAACGCGCGTTTCTCGACCCTTCTGGACTTCCCGGTCGCCCGTGGTACCGGCATCTGCTCTTTGCGCCCAGGCCGACGTATGCACCGGAGGTCTTCCCGGGCGTCACCGAAACATTGGAGGCGCACGACGATAAGCAGCTCATGACACAAGTGGCCCATCTGGTGGCCGCTCTCGTACGAGCGGCCGCGCTGCTCGACCCGCCCCGCCTGCAAAACAGACGACATTGAGCTGGCACTACAATTGCGAAGCGCCGGGCATGGCTCATGTGACCGTCATCACGCCCAGCGAGACGTCAGCCCCTCCAGTCGATCGCAGCCGGCGGAACTATCGGCACATCAGGGTGCTCCGCTGGATCTTCCGGCGTGACGAGGACGCGGTCATCTGCGAGCTGGCGCTGACCGGCGAGGACCGCGAGTACGAATTGCGTGCACCGGCCGACTGGAATCCCACCGGCCTGGCGGTGGAACGCTTCGACGATGCGCTGACGGCATTCCAGCGGCATGCGATGATCGAGCGCACGCTGCTCGACGCGGGCTGGCAGCTCGACGGATTCGAGTCCGAGCGGGTCACCGTCCACTAACCGCGCGACGCGACCGGCCAACCCTCACGCGCCGCTTTCGTCTAAGCGGCATGTCGATCTGGCGCGATCTGCGCTATGCCGCGCGCTCGCTGCGGCGCGCTCCCGGTTTCACCGCGGTCGTTGTCATCGTGCTTGCCGTCGGCATCGGCGCCAACAGCGCGATGTTCAGTCTCGTCGACGCCGCGCTGGTTCGGCCGCTCCCGTTTGCCCAGTCCGACCGTCTCGCCATGCTCTGGGAGCGCTCGCCACGCTTCCCGCACAACCGCGTGTCGCCGCTCAACTTTCTCGACTGGAGCGAGCAGCAGCGCGCGTTCACGTCGATCGCCGGCATCGCCGGCGGCGGACGCACGCTGACGGAACAGGGCGGCGAAGCGGAGCGGATACCCGGCCAGGCGGTCACCTGGCAGTTTTTCGATGTGCTTGGAATCCATCCGATCGCGGGTGTCACGTTCACTGCCGACGACACGGCGAACCGGCGGACCATCGTCGTGATCAGCGAGCGACTGTGGAAGAACCGGTTCGGTGGGGATCCGGGGGTCGTCGGTCGCGTGATTACGCTCGACGACCAGCCGTACACGATCGTCGGCGTCGTGCCGGCGTCCTTCCAGATTCTGTTCCCCGCCGACATGTGGACCCTGTTCTCGGTGCGGCGCAGCCCCGAGCAGCGGCGCCAGCACTACATGCAGGTTGTTGGCCGCCTGAAGCCCGGCGTGACGCTGGAGCAGGCGCGCGCCGACATGGCCGCCGTTGCCGACCGCATCGCGGCCATTGCGCCCGACACGAATGAGGGTTGGGGTATCACCATCGAACCTCTCCGCGATGCCATCGTCGGGCCCGAACTGCGGGCGACGTCGCTGATGCTGGCCGGCGTCGTCACGTTCGTGCTGTTGATGGCGTGCGCCAACGTAGCGAACCTCCTGCTCGCACGCGGACTCGGCCGTTCGCGCGAAATCGCTGTCCGGGCCGCCCTCGGCGGAAGCCGCACCATCATCGTCCAGCAGATGATGGCCGAGAGCCTGCTGCTCGCCTCGATGGGGGGCGCCTGGGGTCTCGGGTTAGCCTGGGCCACGGTGCGCATTGCGACGACCATCGTCCCGCGAGGCACGCTGCCGCCGGCCATAGTGCTCAGCTTCGACTGGCGTGTTGCCGCGGTGGCCGCACTGCTCACCGTCGTCACTGCGCTGCTGTTCGGGATCGCGCCAGCCTGGCAGGCGTCCGCGGTGCCGCTGGCGGAGATGACCAGCGCGGGCGGGCGCGGCTCGACCCGAACCGCGGGTGGATTGCGAGCCGCTCTGGTCGTCGCCGAAGTTGCCGCCGCGGTCCTGCTGATGGCCGGGGCCGGCCTGCTCGTCCGCACGCTGATCGCGTTGAACGGCATCGATCCCGGCTTCCACGCCGGCGGCGTGCTCACCCTTCAGGTCGGCCTGCCATTGAATCGTTACGGCAGCGTCGAGAAGCTGCTCGCCTTCTATCAGTCCGCGGAGCGCGAGCTGTCGGCGATTCCTGGGGTCACCAGCGCGGCGTTCGGCGGCAGCCTGCCGCTTGACGGCTGGGACATCGGGCAGGGCTTCACCATTGCCGGCGACCCGCCGGTCGAGCCGTCGCGGATGGCGTCGGCGCACTATCAGATCGTGAGCGCCAGCTATTTCAAGACGCTCGGCATCGATGTCATGCGGGGGCGCGCGTTCGACGGGCACGACACTGTGCAGGGAAAGCCGGTGTGCGTGGTCAATGAGGAATTCGTGCGGCGCTATCTCGAGGGCCGCGAGCCGATCGGCATGGTCGTCGGCGTCCAGAACATGGCGATGAGCGGCAATTCGGAGGCCGTTCCACGCGAAATCGTCGGCGTCATCCGTCAGGTGGCCGAGCAAGCCGGGGAAAAGGAACGCGCGATCGAGATCTACGTGCCGATTACGCAGAATCCGTGGTTCTCGGCGTCGCTGTCGGTGCAGACGGCCGGAGAGCCGCTGGCGTATCTACCGGCGGTGAAGGCCGCCATCGCACGCATCGACAAGGATCAACCGCTGACCCGGGTGCGGACGCTGGAGGAAGTCGCGGCCGAAGCGACGTCGCAGCCCCGGTTCCGCGCAGAACTGGTGGGCGTCTTCGCCCTGCTGGCGCTGGTGCTTGCGGCAGTCGGTATCTTCGGCGTGCTGGCGTATTCGGTCGGGCAGCGGGCGCGGGAGTTCGGCATCCGCCTCGCGCTCGGGGCGCAGGCGCGCGACGTGCTGCGACTGGTGCTCGCCGTCACGATGAAGATGACCGGTGCCGGCGTCGCGATCGGACTCGTCGCGGCGGCGCTGCTGACGCGACTGCTCGGCTCGCTGCTCTACGCCGTGCAGCCGACCGATCCGGCCACCTTCCTCGCGACGGCGGCCGTGCTCGCCGTGTCGGCGCTCCTCGCATGCGCGCTGCCAGCCTGGCGCGCCACCCGCGTCGACCCCGCTGTCACTCTGCGGCAGGAGTAAACAGAAAAAACCGCGGTTTTTTCTTGTCGTGGTCACCCACCCAGTTGCCGCGCGAGGTCGTTGAAATCGGTCGCTGACAGATCGACCGAGGCGTCGGCTTTCAGATCCGGCTTCCCGTCTGGGCCGAACTCTTTGGGCCTCGTCACGAACGCGGTTCGCAGGCCGACCTGCTTGGCGGCCCGCAGATCGCCCAGGTGTGCCGCCACCATCATCACCTCCGCCGGCTTCAGATCGAGGATGTCGGCGGCCGACTGATACACCTCGCGGTCCGGCTTGTAGTGACGCGCCAGCTCGGCACCGAGAATCACATCCCACGGCAGACCAGAATATTTTGCCAGATTGGTCATCAGCGAGATGTTGCCGTTCGACAGCGGCGCAACGATGAACCGTTTCTTCATCCGCCTGAGGCCGGCAACTGCGTCCGGCCATGGCGTCAGGCGATGCCAGGCGTGATTGAGCGCCACCTTCTCTTCTTCGCTCAGGCCGGCGAGCTTGAAATCGACCAGGATTCGATCCAGCGTCATGCGATGCAGCGCGTCGAGCCTGGTCCACGGCAGCTCGCCCGAGCGCACGCGGTTCATGCTTGGCCCGTAGCCGGCGCGCCAGGCGTCGGCGAACCTGGCAGCATCCAGCGTGACGCCTTTACTGGCCGCGACGGCCGCGACCTCTCGAGCGACCGACGATCGCCAGTCGACGACGGTGCCGAAGGTGTCGAAGACGAGGGCTTTCACGGCCGTCAGTGACTCCGCGGCCGACGTCGCGCTCTGGGCGGGCAGGGACATCTCGGCTCCCGCCACTGCGGCCGCGCTGACCTGCAGAAACTCACGGCGCGAAACGCTCATGGCGCCTCCTGTGGGCCGAAGTATGCGACAGGTCGGCCCGGTGGTGCGAGCACCTCCGGATCCGCTGAGGGCGACGCTCGATCGAGCCCGCTCTATTCAGGGGCACGCATTCGCTTGTAGCATGCGTAGATGATCCATCCGCAACCGATCGTTCTCGAGGGCGACGGCATTCGCCTCGAACCGTTGACCGAGCGTCATCACGATGCGCTGGAGGCGGCAGCGACCGACGGCAAGCTGTGGGAGCTGTGGTTTACCTCGGTTCCGGAGCCCGGGGGCATGCAGGCCTACATTGCCGCGGCGCTGAAGGGACAGGGCGATGGTCACATGCTGCCGTGGGCCGTGCGTGACGTGGCCACCAACACCATCGTCGGCACGACTCGCTATCACGACATCGTCGCCGCCATCGATCGCGTCGAGATCGGTTACACCTGGTACGCGTCGAGCCGGCAGCGGACGAGCGTCAACACCACCTGCAAGCTGCTCCTGCTCGCGCATGCATTCGACACGCTGCACTGCAGGGTCGTGGGCCTGCGGACCGACAACTTCAACTTCCGCTCGCAGCGCGCGATCGAAGGACTGGGCGCAAAGCGGGATGGAGTTCTCCGCCACCACGCCGCGAGGAAGGACGGCACCGTCCGCGACTCGGTAATGTACAGCATCCTCGCCGCGGAGTGGCCCGACGTCAGGCGTCACCTGGAGCTGCGGCGCGCCCGACATTGAGTCGCGCCGGTGGTCGACATTTCCGTTTGCATTTTCTCGGGTTGGCATACCCTCTCGCCATGACGTCGTGGCGAGCGGGAATAGTGCTGCTCGGCATACTCGCGCTGGCCTCCGATGCCGGCGCACAACGGCCACCAGTCGTGGTCCGCGCGTCGTTGGATGCCGACCAGGTTCCAGACGCCGGCACGGTGAGAGTGTGGGTGGTCATCGAGAATCAGGGCGTCAACCCGATCGACTCCGTCAGTTTCGACGCGCTACAGCTTCACGGCTTTCAGCCGGTCGCGGGCTGCTGGAGTGGGAATACCCCAGCGTGCGCGCCTGGGTCGAACTCGCCGGATCCGCAGCATTCGGTCGCCGCGTCATCACAGCTGGTGAGGTGGGCCGAATTCCGGCGCGTGCAGAGGGACAACGGCAAATCGATTCTGTTCGGCGCAGTGCATTGGAACATCCCCGCCGAGGGCCGCACGGGTCAAGCCACGATTGCCGCGCCGCCGCTTCAGCTGGTCTCGACGACACGGCCGCTGTCGACGCCGGAGCTGCTCGCGTTCATCACGCTGATCGGCACGGCAGTCACAGTTGTCGTGCAGCTGATCATTCAACGGCGGACCGAGAAGCAGGCGCTGTTCACCACTCTACTTCCGAAAAACCTGAAGAACTCCGAAAGCTACTACCTGCCGCTGCAATCGAGCATCGATAGGATCGTCGCCCTGGCGCTGACCAACAGCGCCGACGAACTCACGTTCAACTGGCTGATGCTGTCGCGCCGCATGCGGCTATTGAACCAGAAGGCCGGCGGATTCTATTTCAAGTCATATCTCGGCGAGCAGTTGGCATCCGGTGCGTGGGATCAGTTCAAGTTGCAGGAAATCGGGCAGGACGGCGCGACGCCGCCAATCGGTCGCGTGCTGGTGTTCCAGGTCGTCGGACGGCTGCACCCGACGTCGAATTTCGGCGACTTCAAGAGCCAGCGCGAGGCGGACACGGTGTTTGACGCCGATGTGCGAGCGCTGCAATCGGGGTTCGATCGGTGGCGCACGACAACCTCATGGGCATTCGCGCTGACGTGCATTGGAATTCTGAACGAGGTGCTGGGCTTCGAGATCAACCGCCCGCATGAGCTGTGGTATGTCGATGACTATCCGCGGGAGCCTCATATCGAAACCCTGAAGGCACTCGCGGATACGTTGCGGAGGTTGAACCTCGGAGGCGTGGCAGCGGATGAGAACAGCCGCGACGAGCTGGTCGGACTAGTACGGCAGTACGTCAACCGATCCTGCGGGGAGGGCGGGGTCGCTCCGAACCCTGCTAAGCCTCGATAGTCGGATGCCCGAGCTTCATGCCGCGACTTTACCATGGTAGGCGGACATGCGCAGCGTCGTTTCAGCCCTCGCGGTCGTCGCGCTGCTGGCCGTCTCCGTGACCGCGGCCCCGGGGACGGCCGATGCCGACAGCGATCCGCTTGGCCTGGTCGGGCGACCGGCGCCACGGCTGGAGGGTCGTCTGCACCTCGGCCCTCGCGTCCCAAGCATCGACGACCTGAACGGCAAGGTCGTCCTCCTGTTCTTCTGGGCGCACTGGTGCTCGGAATGCAAGGCGGAGAGCGCGGTGGTGGCCAAGCTGCTCGACAAGTACCGATCGCAGGGGCTCGCGATCATCGCGCCGACGCAGCGATACGGCTACGTGGCCGGCGGACGGCCGGCGCCGCCCGACAAGGAATTGCGCTACATCGCCCAGGTGCGGGACTCGTACTACAGATTCCTCGACCATGAACCAGTGCCCGTCGGGGAGGCGAACGCCAAGGAGTACGGAGCGACTCTGATCCCGCTCCACGTGCTGATCGATCGACAAGGTGTCGTGCGCTTCTACCACTCCGGTCGCATGACGGAACCGGAGCTCGAGGACGTGATTCGACGGCTTCTTTGAGTCATTCGGCGCATCCGCCCGCGCTCCTCGTGAGATAGCATAGGGGCTATTTTCGTGAGGTTGCCATGAGGAAGTCCGTGGCGCTGGCGCTGGTGGTCGCCGGCGTATGTCTGCAATCGCCGCTCGTCGCGCAGCCGGCCAGAAAGGCGGTTGCGCCGATGTCGGCGTCTCAACCTTTCCTGCGCGACCCCAGGATTCCGATCGACGAGGAATACACCAGGAAGATCAAGGAGTACACGACCGAACCCTTCTTCAGCTCGCCGCTGGTCGATTACCTCCCGGCCTCGAAGACCGTGCCGACACCGAAGGCCGTGCTCGGCGACGTGGCCGGCGCGCCCGGCAAGCTGCCGTACGCCGAAGAGGTCTACCACTACATGCGCATGCTCGAGAAGGCGGCGCCCGGACGCGTGAAGGTGGTCAGCATCGGCAAGACGGAAGAAGGCCGCGAGATGATCGCGGTCGCGATCGCCTCGGACGCGATCATGGCGACACTCGAAGAGAATCGTGCCCGCCTCGCCAAGCTCGGCGATCCGCGCACCATCAACATGGACGATGCGCAAGCCGAGGCGCTGGTCGGCGCGTCGACACCGATCTACTACATCACCGGCACCATCCACTCGCCCGAAACCGGCGCGCCGACCGCGCTGATGGAGCTCGCCTACCGTCTCGTCGTCGACGATCACGAATACATCAGGTCGATACGCGACAACCTGATCACGTTGATCACGCCGGTGATCGAAGTCGATGGACGCGACAAGATGGTCGACGTCTACAAGTGGCATCTCGCGCACCCTGGCCAGAACTATCCGGGCCTGGTCTACTGGGGCAAATACGTCGCGCACGACAACAACCGCGATGCCATGGCCGCCACGCTGAAGCTCACCGAGAACGTGATCAACACCTGGAGGCAGTGGCATCCGCAGGTGCTCCACGATTTGCACGAGTCCGTGCCTTACCTCTACGACAACACCGTCGGCGATGGCCCCTACAACGCCTGGATCGATCCGATCCTGGCCGACGAGTGGGAGATGATCGGCTGGAACAACGTCTCGGAAATGACCAAGTTCGGCATGCCTGGGGTCTTTACTCACGGCAACTTCGACACCTGGTCGCCCGGCTACCTGATGTTCATCGCCGCACTGCACAACGGCATCAGCCGTCTCTACGAGACCTTCGGCAACGGCGGCGCCGACACCGTCGTGCGCGAACTCCGTCCGGATGAATACGCGCGCACCTGGTACAAGCAGAATCCACCGCTGCCGAAGACGACCTGGTCGCAGCGCAACAACAACAACTACGAGCAGACCGGCCTGTTGACCGCGCTCCACTACTTCGCCGCCAACGGCAAGCTGTTCCTTCGCAACTACTACCTGAAGAGCAAGCGCTCGATCCTGAAAGCCAGAACCGAGGGACCGGCGGCGTACGTGCTCGCCGCCGACGATCCGCGCCCCGGCGCGCAGGCCGAGCTGCTCGGGGTGCTGCAGAAGCAGGGCGTCGAGATCTCGCGCGCGACCGCGGCATTCACCGTCACGGTTCCGGGCAAGCGCGGTCCCGCGCGTCAGAACACGACCACTACGGAAGGGTCAGATGCGCCGGGTGGTTCGTCGAGTGGGTCAGGCGCGTCGGGTGGGTCCAACGCCGGACAGAACGGGCAACAGGGACAGGACAGGCTACAAGAGCAGGACAGGCGGGAGGGGCAGGACAGGCGGGATGGGCAGGATGGGCGGGATCGAAACACGCCGCCGCCGGTCGCCCGGACCTTTCCGGCCGGGTCGTTCATCGTTCGGATGGATCAGCCGTACAGCCGCATCGCCGATTCGTTGATGGACTATCAGTATTGGAGCCCCAACGATCCGCAGAAGACGCCGTACGACGACACCGGCTGGACGTTTCCCGAGCTCTTCAACGTCCAGGCTGTCCGCGTCGCCGACGTGAAAGTGCTCGACGCGGCGGTCGAGAAGATGACCGGGCCGATCCGTGCCAAGGGCGGCATCACGAGTACCGGATCGGTCTATCTGGTGAACCACAACGCCGACATCGCGCTGGCCACGCTGCGCTACACGTTCAAGGATGCGTCGTTCGAGGCGGCTGAGGAGCCGTTCGACGCGGCGGGGAGGAAGTTCAATCGCGGCTCCTTCATCATCAGGAACGCGTCGGCAAGCGACCTCGCCAAGGCCGCCGCCGATCTCGGCCTGCAGATCGTGGCGGTGAACGACGCGCCGACCGTGAAAACGCATCCGCTGCGCACGCCGCGCGTGGCGCTGCTGCACACCTGGCTGAGCACCCAGACCGAAGGCTGGTGGCGGCAGGCGTTCGATGGCGCCCGGGTGCCGTACACCTACATCAGCACGCAGCAGATTGCGAACGATCCGAACCTCAACGCGAAATACGACGTCATCGTGTTTCCTCCGGTCGGCCGCGGCGCCGAGGCGATCGTCAACGGCATGCCGATGTGGGGCAACGCGCTGCCGTGGAAGAAGACGGCGGAGACGCCGAACCTCGGATCCGAGGATCAGACCGACGACATGCGCCCGGGGCTCGGCTGGACTGGCGTCGCCCACCTGCAAGACTTCGTTTGCAAGGGCGGACTGTTCCTCACGGTGATGGACACGGCCGAGCTCGCAGCGTCGAGCGGCTTCACGCCCGGTCTGTCCGTTGCCGCGCGCCAGCGCCTCCGCATCGTCGGCAGCGTCGTCCGCTCGAAGACGATCGACACGACCAGCCCGATCGCCTACGGCTACACCGACAACCTCGCGCTATGGTGCGATAACGGCCCGATCTTCAACCTCTCGAACCTCTTCGGAGCGCGGGGCGGCCGCCGGCTCGGGCCGGACGATGGCGGAAACCGGCCGACGGGAAGGGGCACGGCAGACGATCCCGACGTGCCCCAGGGCCGCACGGGTGGCGAAGTGAAGCGCGAGGAGCACGTCGACACGTGGAAAGCGGTGCCGGTCACCGGGGAGCAGCTGCGCAACGGCATCAACGTGATTCCGCCGGCGGCCCGTCCGCGTGTGATCCTGCGCTATGCCGACACGCGCGACTTGCTGGTCTCGGGCCTGGTGGAGAACGGCGGCGAGATTGCGCAGCATGCGGCGGTGGTTGACGTCCCGCTCGATAAAGGCCACGTCGTCGCGTTCTCGAACAACCCGATCTGGCGCGGCGAGACCCAGGGCAGCTATTTCCTCGTCTTCAATGCGTTGCTGAATTTCGACCAGCTCGATGCGGGGAGAAAACTCGATCAGAGGTGAACGAGGTTTCAGAATTTCTGAATTCAGAATTCAGAATTCAGATTGATTTAAGACTTGCGAGTGAAAACTTGCGTCCAAGGACCATTTAAGAAAACATCAATCTGAATCGTCAAATGAATCTGAAATCTAACCTCTGCAATCTGAGATTTCTGGCCCGAGGCGGTATGTTGCGAGCGCTGCCCTGTCTCCTGGCCATCTTGACGATTGAGGTTCGGATCGATGGCGACTTGAAATTTCAGATTTAGGAATTCTTGAATTCAGATTTGCATTTCAGATTTGCATTTCAGATTGCATTTCAGATTGTATTTCAGATTCATTTCCGATTCGACTTGCCGATTTCGTTGCAGACTTCAGCTATCTCAGATTCTGACGACGCCGGGCCGTGATGCTCGAGGCCGCGAAGATCGCCGTCAGTTGATTCGCTTCGTCCAGAAGAATGGCGGCTTGTGGCCGTTTCGAGAGGCCATCTTCGGTCACTATTTCCAACCAGAAGGCTGCCTCGTCCGCCTCCTCTAACACTACGCCGATGCGAGCGGCAAACTCCGCGTCCGATCGGGAACGGCACGCGGATCGATAGTTCGCCGCAACTGCGGTTGCCGAGCGTGACAACTGGCGTCCTACGTCCGCTGCGTCATCGGTGGCCGGCAGCGTCCGCCTAAACGACAGAATATCAAGGGCAAATCGCTTCGTCCTCGCTTTCAGTTGATCGGCTTTTGGATTGGCCATAAACGCGCATTGAGCGAATACAGTGCCAGACTGCGAACCAATCCCAAATCAATCCCAAATCAATCGCAAATCAATCTGAAATCAATCTGAAATCAATCTGAAATCTGCCCTCTGAAATCTGAAATCTCAGAAGTGGTCCCCATGCCAGTAGCACACCTCCGCCGCCGCCAGTGGCCGGAAGCCGCGGACGCGTTCGCTCAGCGCCTTGATCATCATCACCTCCGCTGACGGCTGCGCGCTCACGATCGTCACCTGCGGCGGCAGCACGCCTTCGGGCAGCCATGCCTTGATTGTCGGGCGCTTCTCCGCCGGCTCACGCGCGATCAGGGTCTGCAGGATCGCGCCAGCCCGCGCGCCGGCCGGATCGCGATCGCCCATCTCCTCGAGCATCCACTCGGTCCCGCGTACGCTGATCACCACATGGGCGACCGCCGACGCCCCTTCTTCGGCGATGAAGAAGTGCACCGCGCGGGCGCCTGACGCGTCAAAACCGGCGAGCAGACGCTTGCTCGCAATCGCGAAATGCACGAGATCGCGATCGCGCCGTAGGGAGAAGCGGTAGGCCTCCGCCCGGACGAGTCCCTGCGCGACGATGTCCGCGTAGTCGCGCGCATCCCCGCCGCGCACCATCGTCATCGGCGCACCGTGACGCGTCGACTCCGTTACTCGGAGATGCCGCTCCACGGTCGGGATCGCCTCGAAGCCGAGACGCGCGTAGTACTCCGGGCCGATCTCTGAGAACAGCAAGGCGAGATCGGCGCCCTCGGCCGCCGCGCGCTCGAGCACGCGATCGAGGAGTTCCCGCGCGGCGCCGCGCCTGCGGGCGGGTGGCGCAGTGAAGACCGCACCGATGCCGGCACCCTGAACGGGCCGGCCATCGAGAACCGCGTCGAAACGATAGAGTTTTGCGCTCGCGAGAACCTCGTCGCCGTCGACCAGCGCGAACCGCTGCAGGTGGACACGGCCCCAGGGCGTGGCCGTCTGCGCCGCATAAAACCGGCCATACGCGGGCCGCGAAAGCCCGGCGTTCCAGATGCTGTACGTATCCTCCAGGATACGGTCGAGGATGGCGCCCTCCGCCGCAACAAATCTTGCCATGTGAACCGCTGATTGTATGGCAGTTCTTTAAACGTCCTGCCCTGGCGATTGTCTAACCTGGCAATGAGAACTTTCCTCTCGCTGATCGTCGCGGTTGTTGCCATGGTGAGCCCCCCGGCAACGTCGCCAAGAGACGACGCGATCGTCCATGTGCTCAGCCGCACAGGTTTTGGACCACGGGCAGGGGACGTCGAGCGCGTGCGAAGCATCGGCATCCAGCGGTATATCGACGAGCAGCTCCATCCCGAGCGCATCGACGACGCGCCGGTGACCGCCCGGCTGGCCGGGCTCGAGACGATCGGCTTGAGCTCGCGCCAGATTGCCGATCAATACGAGCTGCCGCAGCTCCAGGCACGCCAGCAGCGCAAGGCCGACGCCAAAGCCACGGACCCGGCCGCGGGCGAGGCCAAATCGCCTCCCAACCCGATGCAGCAGCGCGCCAACAGCGTCATCGTCGAGCTCTCCGAGCAGAAGGTGCTGCGGGCGCTCTACAGCGAGCGGCAACTGCAGGAAGTGCTGACCGACTTCTGGTTCAATCATTTCAACGTCGATGCGCGGAAGGGCCCCGACCGGTTCATGTTGACGGAGTACGAGCGCGACACGATTCGTCCCCGCATACTCGGCAGGTTCCGTGACCTGCTCGGCGCGACGGCCAAGAGCCCGGCGATGCTCTTTTATCTCGACAACTGGATGAGCGCCGACCCCAACGGCCCCCATCCGGTGTCGCCATTCGACGGACAGCGGCCGCTTCAGCGCCGCCGGCTCGGATTCGAAAGGCCGGTGCCTCAACGATTCGCGGCCGCACCGGGCAAGAACTCGCCGAAGGGCCTGAACGAAAACTACGGACGCGAGCTGATGGAGCTGCACACGCTCGGGGTCGACGGCGGCTACACACAGAAGGACGTCACTGAAGTGGCACGCGCGTTCACCGGATGGACGATTGATCGGCCGCGCCAGGGCGGCGGCTTCACGTTCAACCCGCGTCTCCACGACCCGGGACAGAAGGTCGTGCTCGGCCACGTGATCCGGGCTGGCGGCGGCGCGTCGGACGGCGAGCAGGTGCTCGACATTCTGGCTCGGCATCCGTCGACCGCCACCTTCATCGCGACCAAACTGGCGCGCCGCTTCGTCAGCGACACGCCGCCGGCGGCGCTGGTCGAACGGGCGGCGGCGCGATTCCGCGAAACCGACGGCGATCTGCGCCAGGTGATACGCACCATCCTCACGTCGCCGGAGTTCCTCTCGCCCGACAGCTTCGACGCCAAGGTCAAGACGCCGTTCGAGTTCGTCGTCAGCGCGCTGCGCGCGACCAACGCCCAGGTGCTGGACGCGCGGCCGCTGGTGCGTGAAGTGCAGCAGCTGGGCATGCCGCTCTACATGTGTCAGCCACCGACCGGCTACAGGGATTCGGGCGAGGCCTGGGTCAACAGCGGTGCGCTCGTCGGCCGCATGAACCTGGCGCTTCGCCTCGCGTCGGGTCAGCTGCGCGGCACGTCGGTCGACGCCGGCAGCGACGTGCGATTGAGCGGCCAGGTGTCAGACACCACGCGCGCAACGATCGCGCGGGCCACCGACGCGCCCAAGATGATGGCGCTCACGATTGGCTCGCCGGAATTTCAGCGACGATGATGAGATTTCAGATTTCAGAGGTCAGATTTCAGATTGGGGGGTGGTCGCGTGATGTTGTCTCGACGCGTGTTCCTGAAGAACGGCGCCTTCGCCTTTGTCAGCCTCGGCTTCGCGCCCTCGTTCATGGCGCGGACGGCGGTCGCCGCCTCGGGGCGCGCCAAGCAGCTGATTGCGATCTTCCAGCGCGGCGCGGTGGACGGCCTCAGCGTCGTGGTCCCGCACGGCGAGAGCGACTACTATCGCGCGCGTCCGAGCATCGCGATTCCCCGTCCCACCGGCGGTGACGGCGCCGCGATCGACCTCGACGGCTTCTTCGGCTTCAACCCCAGGCTGCAACCGCTGAAGCCGCTCTGGGACCGGCGCGAGCTGGCAATCGTTCACGCCTGCGGCTCACCCGACAACACGCGGTCGCATTTCGACGCGCAGGACTACATGGAGAGCGCAACGCCAGGGGTGAAGAGCACGGCCGACGGCTGGCTGAACCGCTACCTGCAATCGCAGCACGCCGATCACCCGACGCCGTTCCGCGCCGTCGCGCTGACGCCGCAGCTACCGCGGGTGCTGCAGGGCACGGCGCCGGCACTGGCGGTCAGTCAGCTGGCACAGTTCGGCATCCGCGCCGGCCGGTCGAGCGAAACGGTCGGGGCGTCGTTCGAAGCCGAATACGCCGCTGCGGCCGACGCCGTCCTCAACGGTACCGGCCGGGAGGCGTTCAACGCGATCAAGATGCTGAAGAGCGCCGACCCGTCGAAGTACGAGGCGGCTGACGATGCCGACTACCCGCGGAGCGCGTTCGGCCAGTCGCTGCGCCAGATCGCGCAGCTCGCGAAGTCCAACGTCGGACTCGAGGTCGCGTTCGCCGACGTCGGCGGCTGGGACACGCACGTGAACCAGGGCGCCGGCCGGGGCCAGCTCGCCAACCGGCTCGACGACTTCTCCAGGTCGATCGCGGCGCTGGTCGCCGACCTGGGCGATCGCATGGCCGACACTGTGGTGCTGACGATGTCGGAGTTCGGAAGAGCGGTCAACGAGAACGGCAACCGCGGCACCGACCACGGCCACGGCAACGCGATGATGGTCATCGGCGGCGGGGTCCGCGGCGGCCACGTCTACGGCAGGTGGCCGGGACTGGCCATGGAGAAGCGCTACGACGGACGCGACCTGGCCGTCACCACCGATTTCCGGGACGTCTTCGGCGAAATCATCACCCGACACCTCGCCCTCGAGGACGCTCGCCAGGTGTTTCCCGGATATCAGATCAGCGAGGCGCGGTTCCCCGGGCTGTTCGCATAACAGAATTGGGGACCGGAGAGCGTCGCTGGACTGGGCAATTGGAGAATCGGGTAATCTGGTCATTGATTGGCGGATTGGCGGACAATCGCTCAATCAATCAGCAATGACTCGATTCCAAATTCCCTGGTTCCGCGATTCCCCAATTGCCCAATGCAGCTGTCTGACCTCCCCACTCCTCAAGTTGTGATCGATCGGACGCGCGCGATGAACAACATCGCGCGCATCCAGGAAATGGCCTCGAGCGCGGGCGCCCGGCTGCGGCCTCATGCCAAGACACACAAATCACCGGTCGTGGCCCGATGGCAGCTGGACGCCGGCGCGATCGGTATTGCGTGCGCGAAAATTGGCGAGGCCGAAGTGTTCGCCGAAGCGGGCATCACCGACATTCGCCTGCCGTATCCGATCAACCCGGCCAACGCGTCGCGTCTGCTCGCCTTGATGGATCGTGCCTCGGTCTCGATCATCGTCGATCATCTCGATGTCGTGCGCGGCTGGTCCGACCAGATGCGGACTGCCGGACGCACGCTCGACGTGCTCATCAAGGTCGACGTCGGCTTTCATCGTTGCGGCATCGATCCGAGCGCGGACGCGCTCGGGTTCATCCAGGCCGTGGCCTCGCTGCCCGGACTGAAGCTGCGCGGGCTGCTCAGCCACGCCGGCCACGCCTATCACGCGGCGTCAGAGGACGCGCTTCGTGCGATTGCGCGGGAGGAAGCGGAAATGCTCGCCGATCTGCGCGCGCGGGCGGCCGCATCGGGCATTGCGCTCGATGAGATCTCGGTCGGGGCGACGCCGACGCTCCGGTTCAGCGCCGGTCAACGCGGCGTGACCGAGCTGCGGCCCGGCAACTACGTGTACTTCGATCGTACCCAGGTGGCGCTGGGCGCCGCGTCGCTGGACGACTGCGCCCTCACCGTGATGGCGACCGTGGTGTCGAAACATCCGGGACGCATCATCCTCGACTGCGGTAGCAAGACGCTGACCAACGATCAGGCGCGCGGCGTCTCCCCGGCCGCCGGCTACGGCGCCGTGCTGGCCGGTGCGTCGCATGCGCTCGACTACGCGAGCGAGATCGACGACACGCTGCTGATCGAACGGCTCTCGGAAGAGCACGCCATCGTCCGCGTCACCGGCAGCACGCGTCTCGAGCCCGGCGACCGCGTTCGGGTCGTGCCCAATCACGCTTGCGTCGTCTCGAACCTGGTGGATGTCGTCAGGCTGGTGGATGGCGACGAGGTAATTGACACCCTGCCAGTGGCCGCCCGGGGTAGAATCCAGTAGCACAATGGCTGAAAAAGAGAAGGACAAGCGCGTCGACATCGGCGATGCGCTCGGCATGGTCGAAACGCGCGGCCTCGTCGGCATGATCGAGGCGGCCGACGCGATGGTGAAGACCGCCAACGTGGTGTTCGTCGGCTGGCAGAAAGTCGATGCCGGACTGGTCACCGCGATTGTCCGCGGCGATGTCGGGTCGGTGAAAGCCGCGACCGACGCCGGCGCCGCCGCCGCCCGCAAGGTCGGCGAGCTGGTCGGCGTCCATGTCATTCCCCGCCCGGCCGACGAGCTCGACAAGATTTTCCCGATCCGCTGAGACGTTAAGAAGAAAAAACCGCGGTTCTTTCCGTATTAGCCTGACTAGGCGCTGGCCGGCTTCCTACGCCGCCGCGGACGCATCGACGAGCTCAGCTCCTTGAGCAGCCCCTCATTGCCTATCACCAACAACGGCTGCGACGGTGTCTTCAGCAGATTGAAGAACGACCCTTGCGCCGTGCGGGCGTAGATCTCGCGGCCATCCGTCAGCAGCTGCACCGCGCCGCCGCCGCCGGTCGCATCGAAGAGACGCTCCCCGAACTGTTCCTGCAGGACTCGCAGGATCTGGTGCAGCTGCTGGATGGTGAAGCCGCGGCGCCGCAGGTCGGCGAGCACCAGCAGCTCGAACAGCTCGATCGGCGTATAGCGCCGCTCGGTGTAGCCACCGGCGTCGGTCCGGTGCGATGGAATCGACGGCGACAAAAGGCCGCCCGCATCCCACAGCTGCAGCTGGCGCGCGGTCAGGCCGGTGAGCGACGCCACCTCCCGCGAGCTGTACATCTTCTTCAGACGCATCGGCCTGCCACTCATGGCCTGGCCTGCCATTCGTGCTCGGAGCCACGCAGCGATCGCGAAAAGCAGAGATCCATCAGGCCGACCGCCCCGTCGAACGGGCGTCGGATGAAGCCGGCGATGTCGTAGACGAAGTAGCCGCGCTCGGCCATCAACGGAATCACTTCGTGCATCATCGGTCGGCCCGAGAATCGATACAGCGCCACCTCGATCACGAACATCTCAGTGCGGCCGATCAAATCGCCGGCGCCGTTGAGCGCCTCGAGCTCGAAGCCCTCGACGTCCAGCTTGACGAGATCCGGCATCCCGAACTCGCGGGCGAGCCGGTTGAGCGTCGTCACGGGCACTGAGTAGCTGGTGGCGGATTCCGCGGGAGAGGGCAGGAGCGTCGAGCCGGTCTCCCAGTCCGTCAGCGTCGCCGTGCCTTCCTCAGCCCCGATCGCCGCCCGTTTCGACGGCGTGAAGCCCGTGTCGCGCGGCTCGACGGTGATGAACGTCGCGCGCGGGAAGATCGGCCTGAGCGCCTCCGTCCAGGTGCCGGTCGCGGCACCGACGTCGAACACGATCGCCGGATCGAACCCACGGGCGCTGAAGTCGGAGAACACGCTGTCCTGGTCGCCGATCGGGCGCAGATGGCTCGCCGGCGGCTGGCGCCGGCGGATCGTGTAGCCGAGGCGCTCCACCAGCCACCTGCCAACGCCCGCGATCGTGCTCATGCGATAGATAGTATCGCTACGGGACGGCCAGACGGTCTGCCGCGGCGGCGCCGACGAAGTCCTTTTCGGTCAGACCGCCTTCGCTGTGCGTGGAGTAGGTCAGCGTCACGCGTTTGTAATCGATCTGAATGTCGGGATGGTGATCGGCGGCCTCAACCGCCGGCGCCAGTCGGTTCACGAATGCGATCGCGCCGGGAAAATCCTTGAAGGTGTACTGCCTGGTGATTTCGTCGCCCTGCAGTGTCCAGCCGTGCAGTCCCGTCATTCGCTGATCGATGTCGGCCTGCGAGAGTTTCATGATGTCCTCCTTTGCCGGCCAGGCCTTCGCCTGCCGCTGGCCACGCTCCGGCGGCGTGCCTTCGCACTACGGCTGTGGACGACGGCCGCGGATTTCGTCGAGCCGGATGCGCGCGGCTTCGACGGCATCGAGCGACTCCTTCTGCATTTCGATCGCGGTCGGTCCTTCCGTTGAGCTCGCAAACGCGCTGCCGGCGATGGTGCGATGATACGCGCGCTCGGCCTGCTGAAGCGCGTCGAGCGCGTCGGCATGCTCGCGCTGCCATTCGAGCCAGCCCGTCAGCCGCGCCGTCGCCTCCTCTGGCGTGACGCCGATGCATTCGATCCCGAACGGATCGCCGTTATCGTCGCGCACGGCGCGGGCCACCCAGCGGCCGTCGCGTTCGGTCGCATGCAGAGTGAACGTCGCTTCGCCGATTGTGGTTTTCATCTGACGGTCCTCACTCGGGACCCCTGGCGTGTCATTCCGGCGCTCATCAAAGCGCCGCCCCTTAGAGCTCACCGAAGCGGGACGGGCTCACCGACGCCAGCACCGGATCGATCCGATTGTCGAGCATCGCATCGGCGACCAGCTGTGCCGTCAGCGGAGCCAGGAGCACACCGTTGCGAAAATGTCCCGTCGCGTACATCAGATTCGGCACGATCGCCGACGCTCCGATCACCGGCAGGTCATCCGTGGTTGCCGGCCGCAGGCCGACCCGGGCACCGAGAAATCCTGCGGTCCCCCCGCGCGGCACCACCTCGCAGAAAGCCTCGAGCAATTCGCGCACGCCCGCCACCGTCGCCCGCTCGTCGAACCCGGCTTCCTCAACCGTCGCGCCGACGAGCAGCGTCCCATCCTCCCACGGCACGAGATAGCAACGACCGCTCCAGGTCACGCGGCGAAGCGGGGTGCCAACCCAGCCCAGGTGCAGCAGTTGACCGCGAACCGGCCGCACCGGAACGGTGACGCCGACGCCCTCGACGCTGATGTCTCCGGACCAGCTGCCCGCGCAGAGCACGACGGCGTTGCTGGTGAGCGAACCGCGGTTCGTCTCGACGATGATGTCGCCGGCGAGGCGCGTGATGCTGAGCACCCGGCTGCGTTCAATCAGCTGTGCCCCCCGCCGCCGCGCCGCGGTCGCGAGGGCACGCGTCAACTCGCCCGCGCTCACGAAACCATGCGACTCGATCAGCAGGCCACCCACTACGCCGTCGCCGAGTTGCGGCTCTTCTTCGCGGGTGGCTTGCGCATCCAGTATCAGCGCCGGCACGTCCCGCAGCGCCAGCCGCTGGGCGGTGGCTCGCAGCGCGTCCATCTCGGCGTCGTTGACCGCGATATCGAGGGTCCCGCTGCGCCGATAGGTGACGGCGACGCCGCTGTCGGCCGCGACGCGCTCGATGAAGCCGTCGAAGAGGCCGAGGCTGCGGACGGTCAGGTCCAGCAGCGGCCCTTCGCGCGCTTCGATGTAGGGAGCCAGAATTCCGGCCGACGCCTGGGTCGCGCCCATGCCGACGGGACGCTCGTCGACAATTTCGACCGACGCACCCCGGATGGCCAACTCATGCGCCACTGCGCATCCGACGATGCCGGCGCCGACCACGATGATGTCGGAGGGGCGTGCCATGGCATCTCAGCTTAGCAGCGCAGGGCCAGGAGATGTGAGGAACAGGATAGTGCGGGTTCAGCGCTTCAGCAGTGCGAACGCATGGTTCGTCCACGCGTTTTCGCGGAAGCCGGGAATGCACCACAGCTGGCAAAGCGGCTCGATGGCGCGGGCCGCCTTGGCCGTGCCCATGTCGGCGCCGTCCCAGCCGAGATCGTCCAGGATGCGGGCCGCGACTTCCTTCGCCCCGGCATCGTCGCCGCAGTAGAACATCGTCGGTTTGACGCCGCCGGGAAAAGCGGGATCGATCATCAGCGCGCTGCCGACGCTGTTGAACGCCTTGACCAACCGGGCCTCGGGGAAGGCCCGCTGCAGACGTTCCATCAGTGACTCGTTCGGCGAGGTGAAGAACTTGAGGACGCCGTCTTCCGGCGGCTCGGGCGCGATCGGGTTGGTGGTGTCGATCACCAGCTTACCCGCGACGTTCGCCGCGCCGGCCTCGCGCAACGCGGCATCGGCGGCGTCGCCCTTGACGGCCAGCACGATCGCTTCGGCCCAGGCGGCGACGTCGGCGAACGTGCCGGTAGGAATGCCCGATGTGCTCGAGAACTCAGCCAGCTTGGCGGGGGAACGGCTCGCGATGCGCAGCTCGTAGCCGTGCTTCGCCAGTCCCTGCGACAACGTCTGGCCGACCTGCCCCGATCCGATGACCCCGATCCGCATGTGCGTTCCCTCCTCTTGACGGTCCGCCGTCGATCTGATCCGCGCGACGCTGACGCATTTCCAACCCGGGACAATGCTCCAAGGACAGCACGTCGGCGCCAGAGATCTCGATCGGTTCCTGAAGGTCGCCGCCCCACCCGATCAGCTTGACCGTCGTCGCTCAGGCTGTCGCCGACGCCGCAAGAGCGCAGCATGATCGCGTGGTGCGAGCTCTCATTCGGGCCTCTCCTTTCGCCAGATCACCGAGTCGAAGCCGAGGTCGCTCAAGCGGCCGTCGCGAAGGCCGTAGATCCAGGCGTGCACGTTCACCTCCTGTCCGCGCGCCCAGGCGTCCTGCACCACGGTGGTCTCGCAAACGTGACGCGCCTGTTCGACCACATTCAGCTCGCACAACCGATCGACTCTCGCCGTGCCTTCGAAGCCCTGGAGCGCGCTGCTCTGCAGGTGCGCGACGTCCTGCACGTGCCGCAACCAGTTGTCGATCAATCCGAGCCTGACCTGATCGAGCGCCGACCGCACGCCGCCGCAGCTGTAGTGACCGCAGACGATGACCTCGCGGATCTTCAGCACGTCGATCGCATACTGCAGCACCGATAGACAGTTGAGGTCGGTATGGACCACCACGTTGGCGACGTTGCGGTGTACGAACATTTCGCCGGGCAGAAGCCCGACGATTTCGTTGGCCGGCACCCGCGAATCGGAGCAGCCGATCCACAGATACGCGGGCGCCTGCTGCGCCGCCAGCTTGCGGAAGAAATCGGGTTGGACGGCGGTGATGTCGGCCGCCCATTTCCGATTGTTCTCGAGCAGTTGCGAGACGTCGCTCACCGGATCGCTCGAATCGGGAAATTGGCCAATCCTCCCTCAGTCACCGAGGCTGCCGCGCCGCCGTGGTGCCGCGCGTGTCCGGTGCCGCCTTGCCGGTGTCCAGATCGTTCCAGTTCATGATCGCGTTGAACCCGAGGGTGTAGGTTCCCTGCGTCTGCCACCGCCAGAACGGCCGGATTGCGAACATCACTACGTGCCCCTTGCCGAGCGACGAGTCGAGCGCCGCGGCGCGGTTGGCGAGGAACTGGCCGTTCAGCAGCGTGCCCGACAGCAGCATGTCGTTCGGGTTCGCCGAAAACTGCAGCACGACCCGCGGACGCGTGTCGTCGATGGTGATGCCGAACTGCTGCGCCATCTGGCGCATCTGCGCCATGTCGTCGGCCGGCGGTCGCTCGCCACGGCCGGACGGCGCCGCATTGGTGTCCGGGTCGAGCGGCTGAATCCGCAGCGGCAGCGCGTTCGGCGTCACGTTCTGGCCGATGCCGCCGTTCGGGTTGGTGCCGGGCGCGCCGCCGCGGCCGCCACCGAAGCCGCCGAACCCGCCGCCCGCAGCGTTCAGCACCGGCGACTGGTTGAAGTAGACCGGCAGGTCGGCGTTCTCGTAGCCGTACGCAATCGGGCTCTTCATGTCGGTGATCTTCGCCCGCAGAATCGATCCGCGCACGAACAGCTGCGCCGGCTCCTCGACGGTGACGCCGGCGGTGATGCCGTACTCAGGAAAGATCGTCGCCGTCGATCCTTCCGTGATCAGCGTGCCGCCTTCCTGCACGAACTTCATCAGCTCGCCGAGCCCTTCGAGGCCCATGCCGCCGCGGATGTCGTCGCTGGAGTCAACGAACGCGAGGTTGGGAAACTCCGCGGTTTTCTTGTACGGCAGCGGCGAACCGCCGGTCTTCGGCATGCCGTTGACCTGCGACACCGCGCTGCCGCCCACGTGCGGGAAAATCAGCACGTCGTAGTTCGATCGCAGGTTGCCCTCGCGCAACTTCTGGTCGGCGAAGTAGGTATAGGGCACGCCGAAGGTGTCAAGCGCCGCGCGCCACCAGCCTTCGTCCTGCGTCCGCGTCCAGCTGTGGATGTAGCCGATGCGCGGGACGTCGAGATCGTGCGTCTTCACACCCGGCGCCGACGCCACCGCCCACGCCGACAGACCGAGATCCTTCAGCATCGGCTCGAGCTTCGCGCGGTCGGCGTCAGGCACGATGATCGCGCCGGCGCGGAACTTGTGACCGCCGAGCTCGAAGTCGTCCTCGGCCGCCAGCATCTTCACATCCGGGTTCTTGAACCGGAACGAGACGATGGTGTTGTCGCCGGTGTGGTCGACGACGAGCACGTTACCGGTGCCCTCGATTCCGCCCGGCGCCCTGGCATCCGCGGTCAACAGCGTCATCTGCTGATCGAGGATGCCCTTCTCCAAGACCGGCAGGATCTCGAGATCGCGCATGTACTGGAACGTCCAGCCGGTGTCGTCGTAGGGCGACGGGTTCTGCGGCGCGTAGTTCTGGATCGAGAAATACATGTCGGCGAGCGTGCGGAAGGGCTGGTCGCCGCGGACGACATAGTCGCCGGCCTTGACGTCGATGCGGCCGGCCTTGAATGCCGATGAGGCCCGCGAAATCTCGAGCCCCTGCGTGCGCAGCTCGTTGACCGCCTGCGCCGCGTCGGCCTTGCGGCGCTGCGCTGCCGGGATCACCCAGGCGTAGGTCGGCCCGGTCTTGCCTTTGTCCACCGCGCGCTTGTTCTTCAGCCAGTAGTTCTCGAGATACAGATCCTTGTTCTTGGCGACATGGCTCAGCGAGAACAGCAGCGCCGACTCCTGGATGTTGGTGTTGTTGCGCGGTCCCCATTTGATCGTCGGCAGCGGCGGGTTCGGCCGGAACCACTCCTTGCTCGTGGTCGTCGCGCCGGGCGTCACGGTGTAGGGATCCGGACCGTAGCTCTGCACCTCGTAGAAGCGGCCGATCGAATTGTGGCTGTGGGCGATGAAGAACATGTAGTTGGGCACCCAGCCGTCGTAGAAGCCATAGGTCCAGACGCCGGGAACGCCGCGCTTGGTCATTTCCATGACGTCGTTCTCCGCCAGCATCCACCACTCCGACACCACGATGGGATCGATGTCGTTGTTGTACGGGCCGGTACCGGTCGACGAGTAGAGATAGGTCTGCGCCTCGTGCAGGTCGTGGATCACCGTCGGATGCCACGCGATCGTTTCCTTGGTCACCGTCTGCGTCAGCTTGAGGAACTGGCCCATGCCATCGCGGTTGTTGTCGTGCTGCACGTACTTGCCCCAGTACATCAGCGGCAGCCGGGCGTCGCCCTTCGCCCGCTTCTTGTTGAAGTAGTAGGTGTCGACTTCCTTCTCGCGGCCGTCGACCTCGATGACCGGCGTAATCAGCGTAATCACGTTGTTGCGGATGTTCTGGATGAACGGCGTCTCGTCGACGATCAGCCGGTAGGCCAGCTCGATCAGCATCTCTGGCCCGCCGGTCTCCGGCGAGTGCATGCCGCTGATGGCGTAGTAGATCGGCTTGGCGGTGTGGAGCAGCTGCTGCGCCCGCGCTTCGGTCGTCTTGCGCGGATCGGTCAGCTCGCCGAGCATGTCGCGGTACTTGTCGAGGTTCTTGATCGAGTCCTCGCTGCCGACCGCGAGCAGGACGATGTCGCGCCCTTCCTCGGTGGTGCCGACCTTCCAGTACTTCGCGCGGGTGGGCGCCGCCTTGGCCAGCGCCTCGTAATAGCGGTAGATGTCCTTCGCGTAGGTCAGCTCGCCCGGCGTGCCGACCGCGCGGCCGAGAAACTTGAGCGGCGAGGGCACGGTGTCGGAGGCCGGCAGGTGATCGACCAGCTCGGTGGAGATCCGCGGATCCTGCAGGTTCTGCTTGATGGTCCGCGTGTACTCCTCGTCGATCTTCTGCGGCGAGGCTTTGGGCGCGGCTTTCTGCGCCTGGATTACGGGGACGAGGACGAGGGCGAGCAGCGCGACGAGCGCGGGCAGTCGGGGTTTCATCCCCGGATCGTAGTCCGAAAATCTACCGCCGGTGCGTCTGCATCACCGCCGGACACCCGGTGACAAACGACAGCGCGCCTGCTGACTGCAGTCCCCGGACCTGCGCTAGACAGAGCGAAGGCGACGACACCAGGTCAACCGCCGGCGCGCCGATCAGGGGATGCACCGCCACCTGCGGAGCTACGGTGGCTGGCTGCTGGCCGACTGAGGCCTGCGAGCGGCGGCGGTCTGCGTGACCACGCGACGAACGCCCCACCCACGGATACGCCGTAAAGAAGCCGCCGGCAGGCGGAGCGGGGTGGAAACCGTCGATCTCCGAGGTATTCGGGCGATCGGGTCCGTGACCGACGCTGATGCTCTGCGGTTCGGTCGAAAGCGTGGACGCAATCCAGGCAGAGTTGTAGGCCGCGTCGGCCCTTGCCGCCTGCTCGCCCTCCTGGCGACCGCTCCTGAGCATGGCGAGGATCACGGTCTCGCTGACGCCGGCGCGCTGCAGGCCGTCAATCTGTTCCGGCTCGATCGCGAAGACGGTGCGATCGCGGTCGATCATCGCAAGGATGACGGTGTCGGTCGCGCCCGAGCGGGCGAGCGACATCACCTGGTCGACGGTAATCGCGAACACGGACCGAGCGACGAGGAGCGCCATTGCGACGATGCCGAGAACCAGGAATTTGCGACCCATGGCCACCTCGTGGAGCAGACCCGCGTCTGCCATACCACACGAACTGCAACGACACGGCCAGCCAGAGGGCCCAGAAACCCTAAGGAAACCAGGGGTTACGCGATCAGGACAATGCACTCTCACCAGGACACCATTCATTGGGAGGGGACAGTCCAACGAGCGTGGTCGATCTGCTAAGCTTCTTTTTCCTGCGGACTTACCGGGGGACACGGCAGCACGCGCCAAGGTACAGCGCTTGCCTCACCATCGGTCGGGTCAAGGAGTTCACAGATGGTTTCGAACCGACTTGCTTTCGCCGCTCTTGCCGTCGCCTGCATCGCGGCAGCGGCGGGAGGAGGTTACTTAGCCACGCGGCAAAACACGGTTCCCACTCCGGCATCGGCTCAGGCTCAACCGGAGGCTGGCGCGGCGACCGCTTCCACAGGCATCGCGGCCACGGCGTCGGGAGCACCGACCGCATCGGCGAAAACGGAGCAGGAGACGGAACCGGCCGTCGAAACACCGCGCAAGACGATGACCTCGACCAGGACCGGCGCGGCCAAAGCTGCGGGAACGCCGGCCCGAACGAGCGCCGCGCGGGACAACGGCCGGCCCGCGACGTTCGCGAGCGCGCATCGCGAACCGGCCCCATTGATGGCGAGCAACACCATCACGGCGCAGTCGCCACTGCCCGCACCGCCCATGCTCGAGAGCGCGCCCGAGGCGCCCAAACCGGATGAACAGCAGGCGCCCGAACCGCTTCACCCGATCGATCGACCCCAGCATGCGTTCACGGAGCTGGTTGTCTCCGCCGACTCGGTGATCGGCCTGCAGACGGAGAGCCGCGTGTCGAGCGAGACGGCCCGGGTGGAAGATCGGGTCGAGGCGCGCGTGACGCGCGACGTCAGAGTCAGCGGCCAGGTGGCCATTCCCGCCGGCACACGGGCCATTGGTTCGGTGATGCAGGTCGAACGCGGCGGCAAATTCAAGGAGCGCGCGCGGCTCGGCGTCCGCTTCAACACCCTCGTGCTTGCCGACGGCACTCGAATCCCGATCTCGACCGAAACGATCTTCCGCGACGGTGATGCGCCGTCCACGGCGCCGCGCATCGGCGGCGCCGCGGTCGCCGGCACCATCCTCGGTGCCATCCTCGGCGGCGGCAAAGGCGCCGCGATCGGCGCAGCCGCTGGCGCCGGTGCGGGCGCCGCCACACTCGCCGCCGGCGACCGCAACAACGCGACGCTGCCGGCCGGGACGTCGATGACCATTCGCATCCTGCAGCCGATCGCGGTCACCATCGACAACAAATAAAATGCTTGGCCTGTTCTCTGAATGTAGGTAATATACCTACATTCGAGGACCTGATGGGTAAAACCGTTTCCGCCGCCGACGCCAACCGCGACTTCTCAAAGCTGCTCGGCCATGTGCGCAGCGGCGATTCGTTTGTCATCACCAGCCACGGAAAGCCGATTGCCAAGATCATCCCCTTCGTCGACCGCGATTCCGTGAGGGACGCGGCGCAGCAATCGCTCCTCCGGCATCTTCGCTCGCAGGCCGCCATCGACATCGGCCGCTGGACGCGAGACGAGCTCTACGACAACGATTGATGATCGTCGCCCTCGACACGAACATCCTCGCCTACGCTGAAGGTGTCAACGGCAAGGGCCGGCAGGAGCAGGCGCTCGATCTGGTGGGCAGACTCGCGCCGGAGTCGACGCTGCTTCCGGTACAAGTGTTGGGCGAACTGTTCAATGTGCTGACGAGGAAGGCAGGGAGGTCGCGGGCAACGGCACGCGATGCGGTCCTGCGCTGGGGCGACGCCTTTCCGTTGATTGAAACCTCCTCGTCGGTTCTCCTCCTTGCACTGGACCTGTCCGTCGATCATCAGCTCGGGATCTGGGACGCGGTCGCATTGTCGACCGCGGCGGACGCCGGCTGCCGGTTGCTCTTATCCGAGGACTTCCAGGACGGCTTCACCTGGAGCGGTGTCACGGTTGCGAACCCCTTCGCTGCAGCCCGCCATCCGCTGCTCGACGCCATGCTCGCCACCGCCAACTGAACGACCGCAACATTTTTCCGCGCCGATCCGACGGGCGCTGGACGCGCAGTTTCCGCTGCCGACCGGCGCCACCGCCTACGGCGGCTACCGGATCATTCCGCTGTCGATTGCCGCCGGTGTCGGCGTGCCGGTCTTCCCCATGCCGCCACCCGCCATTACCTCGTCGCATGGCGAAAACGCCGCCGGCCTGAACTATGATGGCCTTTCATTGAAGGAGCGTCCCATGCTGATTAGAGTTGCCCTCGTCCTCATCGCTGCCGCGGCCTTCGGTTCGCGCGCGTCCGCGCAGCAGGTGACCAAGCAAACCGTGCCCGGCGTCACGAACTTTGCCAGGCTCGAAACCACCATCGCCTGCGGCGGCGCCACGACGCCGGCCGCGGTGCCCGAGCTGAAGAAGATGGGTTACGCCTCGATCGTCAACATGCGGCTGGCGAACGAGACCGGCGCGAACGTCGAAGGTGAAGCCGAGGCCGCCAAGGCGGCGGGCATCCGGTATTTCCACATCCCGTTCAGCGGCGCGTCGCCCGATCCGGCAGTCGCCGACGAGTTCCTGAAGACGATCGCCGCGCCGGCGAACAACCCGGCGTACATCCACTGCGCGTCGGGGAACCGCGTCTCCGCGATGTGGATGATCAAGCGGATGGTGGTCGATCATTGGGATGCCGACAAAGCCTACGCCGAAGCGCACGAGCTCGGACTCACCAGCCCGGCGCTGAAGCAGTTCGCGATCGACTACGCACAGACGCACACGCGTTGACGCGTGATGGACGATCTGACCGGCGCCCCCGGCGACGCGCGACCGGGGTGCGATCAGCTCGTCCAGTTATACCGGCTCGGGCCGCACGTCAGGCTCTGGCACCGCTGGTTTCTCCGCCTTCCTCGATAGAGATCAGCTCTTCGGGTCGCCGGCTGCGCGACTGACTCCACCTCATCACTAGCCTCACGGGGTACGTGGCTTGCAGTTCCTTGCGCCGAAGGAGCAGTCTCATGAAACGTGTCATCAAATCACTCATCCTTGCCTCGGCCGCAGCGGTCGTCCTTGCCCCGATGCAGGCACGCGCGGACGGCTTTGTCACGCCGTGGGTGGGATCGGCATTCGGCAGCAGCATTCAGAACGGGCAGGCCACGCTCGGCGTGAGCGCGGGCGGCATGGGAGCCGGCATCATCGGCGGCGAGGTGGACTTCGGGTGGAGCCCGAGCTTCTTCGGCACGAAGAGCGACTTCGGCAACAACACGGTGATGAACCTGATGGGCAATGTGATCGTGGGAGTCCCGATCGGCGGCACCCACGGCAGCGGCGTTCGTCCGTATGCGGTCGGCGGCATCGGCCTGATCCGTTCACAGATTGATGGCGGCACGATCGCCAATGTGTCTTCGTCGAACAACATGTTCGGCTGGGATGCGGGCGCGGGCGTGATGGGTTACTTCAACGACCATGTCGGGCTGCGCGGCGATGTGCGCTACCTGCGGGCAACCAGCGATCTGAAATCGGGAATCAGCAGCCTCGACCTGGACGGTAACCAACTTCACTTCTGGCGCGCATCCATTGGCGTGGTGATCCGCTAATACTGAGACGGAGAAAAGACCGCAGAGAACGCAAAGGCCGCAGAGAATCGTTTGGGAGAGATGATCCAAGCGTCTCGGCGAGCTCAGCGTGCTCGGCGGTTTTCAGTTTTCAACGCGCCAGATTTCGCGGTAACTGCCGCCCTCGTCGTCGCTGACGAGGGCGACGATGCCATGGATGGGAAAGTCGACGCCCGCTTCGCCGCCGGTCGTCAACAAGGCGAGCAGACGCGGTAGATGCGGGAAGTGTCCGACGATCGCGACGTTGGCGGTTCCCGAGCGCAGGCGATCGCGAATCCACTGTGGAGGATCGTCGGGCTGCAGGTCGCGGCTCACCGCGAACTCGGCCATCGGATTGCACGCGCGCCAGAACTCCCGAGCGGTCTGCTTCGCGCGCAGCTTCCCGCTGTGCCAGACCACATCCGGCTTCGCTCCCAGAGCGGCGGCCTTGCCCGCCACGCGTGCCGCTCCAGCGAGCCCCACCGCGGACAACGGCCGGCGCGCGTCTTCTTCGGCGTCCACCGCCACACCATGATGAACGAGATAGAGGGTCATCTTCGACCTAGTATTACCCATGGTTCAGGGAGTGGGCGGCTGGCTGCTGCTCCTCTGCCGGCTGCTCGTCGTGTTTCACCCGCTCACCCTCGCGATCACGGCTTCCGGCGCCCTGAGCGCCCTGTCGGTGCGCGGGACGTCAGTCGCGCTGATCCTGATCCTTCGGCTGGTCGTCGTCGGTTTCGGCATGGCGGCGGGACGCGCGCTGCAGACCGTGCAGCCGGGCGCGGTCACGCTGGCAAAGGCCGCCCTCTTCGCTTCCGCGGCCACCGATCTCTTCGTCTACACGACGCCGTATTTCCCGAATAATCGGGCGCCCGGCGACACGGTGTACTACGTCGGCGCGTCGCTGGCATATCACGGCGCGTGGCTGACCTACCTGTTCCGCTCCGCGCGCGTCAGGAACACCTATGGATCCTGACGCGAGGGAAGAATACCAAGCCCCCCGAGCTGGATGCATAATCTCCGGCATGAAGAAGCGCCTCATCGTCGCCGTGTCGCTGGCGGCAGCGGTCCACCTCGGCGCGCAGCCGCGAGCGCCGCAGATCGAATCGATCCGCCAGGACGACTTGCGCGCCGACCTGTTCTTTCTTGCAGGTGATTCGCTGCGAGGACGACTGACCGACACGGTGGAGAACCGCGCCTCGGCCGATTTCATCCGCTCGCGCTTCGAGCGCATGGGCTTGAAAGGCGCCGGACCGGGCGGGTCGTTCTTCCAACCCTACAACCTGATGACCGCCGCCGTCGGCGACGCCTCCGTAAACGAGCTGGAGATCACGGCGGCCGACGGCGTGAGCCGCCTCCTCCACCTCGGACAGGAGTTCTACCCGCACCGGTTCAGCGCCAGCGGCACGTCGACCGGATCGCTCGCTTTCGTCGGCTTCGGCATCAACGCGCCGCAGCTGGGATACAGCGACTACAACGGCGACGTGCGGGGCAAGGTTGTCCTCGCGCTCGACCACGAGCCCGGCGAGCGCGATCCTGCCAGCCCGTTCGACGGGGTCGTGACCTCCGAGTCGTCGGCGCCGTGGCGGAAGGCGCTGGCGGCACAGGACCAGGGAGCGATCGCGGTTCTGTTCGTCAGCGACGTGCAGAACCATCCCGGCGCAGCCAACTTCGAAGCGATCGCGAGGAATTACTGGCCGGCCGCGCCGCCGCGCATCCGCAGCTACACGCTGGCCGCCTGGGCCGATCGCATCCGCATACCGGTGGCGCAGATTTCGCCCGCGCTCGCAGCATCGCTGGTGGCGGGTACGAACCGCACATTGGACGAGCTGGCGAAATCGGCCGAGACCGCGCACGGGCTGACCCCGATGGCGCTGCCCGGCGCCCGCGTCGTGCTCCGGACCGTCGTCGATCGACACGTCGTGCCGGATCGTAACGTCGTCGCGCTGATGGAAGGCAGCGATCCGCGCTTGAAAAACGAATGGGTCATCGTGTCCGCGCACTATGATCACAACGGCGCCGACGGGACGCAGATCTTCAACGGCGCCGACGACAACGGATCCGGCGTGGTGGCGCTGATCGAGATGGCCGAAGCCTACGCGCTGGCGGCCAAGGAAGGTCACCGGCCCAGGCGCAGCATCCTGTTCGCATCGTGGAACTCCGAGGAACGCGGTCTGCTCGGCGCGTGGGCGTACACCGAACAGCCGCTCGCCCCGTTGAACACGATCGCCGCGGTGCTGAACATGGACATGATCGGCCGCAACGAGGAGATCCCGGTGGGCGGCGGCCAGCGGTTTGCCGGTCTCGAGGTGCAGACTGCGGAGTCCAACAGCAACGCGTTGAACCTGATGGCCTTCTCCAAGGTGCCCGACATCACTGCGGAGGTCGAGAAAGCGAACAGCGGGATCGGCCTCGAGTTGAAGAAGCGTTATGACAACAACAGCTCGAACCTGCTGCGACGCAGCGATCAGTGGCCGTTCCTCCAGCGCGGGGTGCCGGCGATGGGCTTCATCACCGGGCTGCACCCGGATTACCACACCCCGTACGATCGGCCGGAGAAGATCAACTACGTGAAGATGGAGAAGATCACGCGGCTGGTCTATCAGGTGAGCTGGGACATCGCCAACGCCGATGCCAGACCGAAGGCGCCATCGACGCGAGCGATCACGCAGCATTGACCACGAAGACGCACGAAGACGAGAAGAGGCAACTGACGCAAAGCGATCCGCGGATTGCATGAATTACGCGGATTGGTGTGAGGGGCTGAATGCGTAAGGCGGTTCTCCTGACGATGATGCTGGCGCTGACCGCGTCGGTCTCCGAGGCGCGCGTCGTGCGGCTGCACGTCGAGCGGCGCGAGCTGATCCTCGACGGCCGCGCGTTCGGCGCCGCGGGTCCGTACGAAAAGCTCGTCGGCAAGGTCGACTTCGGGCTCGATCCCGCCCTGCCGCGCAACGGTGAGATCGTCGATCTGAAGCTGGCGCCCCGCGACGCGCGCGGTGAAGTCGAGGCGAGTGCCGACTTCTACATGCTGAAACCGGTCGACCCGAAGCGGGGCAACGGCCGCCTCTTCTACGAGGTCGGCAACCGCGGCGGAAAATCACTGCTGCAAACATTCCAGAAGGCGACCGGATCGCCCGATCCGACCACGGAGTCGCAGTTCGGCGACGGCGCCCTCATGCGCCAGGGCTTCACCCTGCTCTGGATGGGATGGCAATGGGACGTCCCCGAACGCGCCGGCACGATGCGGATGGCGATGCCGATCGCCACCGAGAACGGCAAGCGCATCACCGGTCTGGTGCGCGGCAATTTCATCCTGAACCAGCGCGCGGCCACCGCGTCGGTCGCCGACCGCGCGCACCAGGCGTATCCGGCCATCGATCCCGACAGCGCCGAGAACGTGATGACGGTGCGCGACGATCCCGCGGCCAAAGGTCAGGTGATCCCGCGCTCGCGCTGGCATTTCACCGACCCGGGGACGGTCAGCCTCGACGGCGGCTTCGAGCCCGGGCGAATCTACGACGTCGTCTATCGCAGCGCCGACCCGCGCGTGGTCGGCATCGGCCTGTCAGGCGCGCGCGATCTCATCAGCTTCCTGAAGTACGACACCTCCGCCGACAACCCGACGCCGGGGCTGCGTTACGCGATCGGCTGGGGCGTGTCGCAGAGCGGCCGCTACCTCCGGCACTTCCTCTACCAGGGCTTCAACCAGGACGAGCAGGGACGCAAGGTGTTCGACGGCGTCTTCGATCAGGTCGGTGGCGCCGGACGCGGCTCGTTCAACCATCGTTTCGGGCAGGCTTCGCGGGACGCGCTGCAGTACTTCAACATTCTGTTCCCGGTCGATCTGTTTCCGTTCACCGACGGCCCGTCGACCGATCCGGAAGGCGGCGCGGTCGACAGCCTGCTCGGCCGCGCCGAACGCACCGGCACCGCCCCCAAGATTTTCCACCTGCTGACCAACTCCGAGTACTTCAACCGCGCGGGCTCGCTGGTCCATACCGATCCGACCGGCACGAAGGACGCCGACCTCCCGGCCAACACGCGCGTGTACATGATCGCCTCCGCGCCGCACGGGCCGGGTCCGTTCCCGCCGGTCTCAAATGTCGGCGGCGGCATGACCGGCCGCGCTGCGCTGAACCCGCTCAACTACTCGCCGGCGGTGCGTGCGCTCTTCCGCGCCCTCGACCGCTGGGTGGTGGACGATGTTGCACCGCCGCCGAGCGCCTATCCGAAGCTCGCCGACGGCACCTTGACCTCGCCGGCAAAGGCCGGCTGGCCGGCGGTGCCCGGCTACCAGCTGCCGCAGCAGCCGCTGCGTGCGTTCCATTTGAACTTCGGCGCCGACTGGCCAAAAGGGATCGTCAGCGTCGAGCCGCCCGAAGTCGGCAAGCCGTTCGTGGTCAGCGTGCCTGCCGTGGATGCCGACGGCAACGTCCGCGCCGGCATCCGGCTGCCGGACATCGCCGTCCCGCTCGCGACACAGGCCGGCTGGAACTATCGCGACACGTCAATCGGCGCACCCGATCGGCTGGCCGGCGAGATCGGATCGTACATTCCGTTCGCGCGGACGAAGGCCGACCGCAACCGTACCGGCGATCCCAGGCTGTCGATCGAGGAACGCTACCGCAATCGCGACGAGTATGTGGGAAGGTTCGCGGCGGCCGCGCTCGATCTCGTCGACCGCGGCTACCTGCTGTCAGACGACGTGGCGGATCTGCTGAAGCACGCGGTCGAACACTACGACTGGGCGATGGGAGCGCAGAGATTTCAGAAATAAGATTTCAGAGTGCAGATTCTCAAATTCAGACTCAATCAAGAATTCAATCTGCAATCTGCAATCGAAATCTGAAATCTGAAATCTGAAATCTGAAATCTGAAATCTTTGGCTTCAGCGAACCACCGGCAGCACGACGTGCGACGGCCGCTCGCGCGAGGTGTAGACGCGCTGCGTCGCGGTGACGAAATCCTCGGCCTTGGCAGCGTAGATGCTCGGCACGAACTTCTGCGGGTTGCGGTCGATCAGCGGGAACCAGGTCGACTGCACCTGCACCATCAACCGGTGCCCCTTCAAAAACACGTGATCATGGCTGCGAAGCGGGACCGTGATCTCGGTCGGCTGGCCGGCGACCATCGGCACGGGATGTTCGTAGCTCTCGAGGTAGCGCCCGCGCCGCACTTCCATCGCAATCGGCAGCTCGTAGCCGTTCAGCGACTGGGCGTACTGTCCCGGCTGAGGGCCGGCGTCCGCACTCCACGCGTTGGGCTGGGCGTCTTCGGGGTAGACGTCGATCAGCTTCACCACGAAGTCGCTATCGGTGCCTGAGGTCGACGCGAACAGGTCGGCCGACAGCTCACCGGTCACGGTCAGATCGCGGTCGAGCGGCGCGCTCACCCAGGTCGCCACGTCGGGACGGTTGTCTGCGAAGCGCTGGTCGGCCACTTCCCATCGGCGCCAGTCGCCGGCGGGATACGTCGGCGAGATCGGACGCTGACGGTACGGCACCGGCGTGGCTGGATCTGAAATGTACTGGACGTACCCGTCGGCCGCCGGCGCTTCGAACGACAGCGTGCCATTGGCGAGCAGGTAAACGCTGGTGGCGGTCGTCTTCGGCGGCCACGCGGTGTACGTGCGCCAGCTGTTCGAGCCGGTCTGGAACGTCGACGCCTTCCAGGGAAACTTCTCGCCCTTGCCGTGCAGCCAGTAGCGGAACCAGGGTGCCTCGATTTTTTCGCGGAACTCCACGGCGGTATCGTGACCGCCGAATGAAATCGCGCCGATCGACTCGGCTTGAGCGTTGTGCCACTGGCCATGGAACCACGGCCCGGCGACCATCAGGTTGTAGCGGTTCGGATCGCTTTGCTCCGAGCGGCGGTAAATCTCCCACGGCCCCCACGGATCCTCCTGATCCCAGAAGCCGGCGACGTTGAGGTTGGGCACGAACGCGCCCTTGACCTGGGTCACCCACGCTTCGTCCTTCCAGAACGGGTCGTAGTCTGGATGCTCGACGATCGAGTTCCAGTACGGAATCGAACCATGCAGGTACCTGGCGTTGATGTTCGAGAGCGGGCCGAGATTGAGATACCAGGAATAGGTGTCGTAGGTTTCGAACTTAAAGTTGGTGTTCGCGTGCTTGTCGGCCTGCTCGAGCACGGCATATTCGAAGGCGTAACTCTCCCGCAGCGCGCCGTAGCGGTGGTCGTCGTCGTTCATCCATTGATCGGCGGGTGAAGCCTGCTCGGAGATCGCCTTGAGCGCCGGGTGCGGGTGGAGCAGCGTCATCGCGGCGGTGAGGCCGTCGTAGGAGACGCCGAAGACGCCGACCTTGCCGTTGTTGTTCGCGACGTTCTTGACCAGCCAGTCAATCGTGTCGTACGCGTCCGTGGTCTCGCTGGTCGCCTTCGGGTTTTCGATGTCAGCTTTCGACGACAGCTCGAACGTCCCTTCCGATCCGAACCGGCCGCGAAGATTCTGCACCACGAAGATGTAGCCATCGTGCGCCAGCGCCTTCAGCGTGCCGCCGCTGGCAAAGTCGGCATTCTCGGGCACGCCGTAGGGCGTCCGGCGCAACAGGATCGGCAATGGTCCGGTCGTGCTGGCCGGCGTCGCAATCACGGTCTCAAGACGAACGCCGTCTCGTACCGGAACCATCACCTTGCGGTAGGTGAAGGCCGGACTTTGCGCGGAGCCTTGCAGAACAAGCAGCCCGAGCAGCAATCCGGCAATTGGCACATGGCAATCCGCAATCTGCACCCGATTTGCGATCTGCATTTTGAAATCTGCAATGGTCATGGGCAGTCCTTGATTACAGACTGATAGGGCGTGCCTTCGCCGGCCGCGATCGGGCGCTCGTCGGCACGTTCGACTTGTTCGATGAAGAAGGCGTGGCCAACCGCCCCTCACCACGCCATCACGTAGCTGTCGCCGGTCGGGCTGACACCGCCCATCAGGACGCCGGTGCGCGGGTCGATCAGGATCGCCTTCACCGAGCCGACGCCCTTGACGTTGCGAATATCGAGTTGGTGTCCCTTGGCCGCCAGCGCTTCCTGGACGTTCCGCGGCAGCATCGCCGGCGTCAGCAGCTTGCCTTTGACCGCGTGCGGTTGATAGGAGTCGCGGAAGCTGTTGCTGATCACCGTCGGTTGCTCGAGCGCCTCCTGCACGTTCATCCCGAACTCGGCGACGTTGAGGAAGAACTGCAGCTGCGTCTGCGGCTGCGTGTCGGAGCCGGGCGTGCCGAACGACAGCCACGGCTTGCCGTCCTTGAGCGCCATCGCCGGGTTGATGGTCTGGCGCGTGCGCTTGCCCGGCTGCAGCGAGTTGACATCCTTCGGATCGAGGTAGAAGTAGCGCATGCGGTCGTTCATCAGGAAGCCGGCCTTGTCGACTACCATACCGCTGCCGAAACCGCTCAACAGGCTCGAAGTGATCGAGACCATGTTGTGATCCTTGTCCACGACCGCCAGGTAGGTGGTGAGGTTCAGGATTTCGTTGGGATCGAACGGCTTCACGTCAGCCGGCAGCGGTTGCGGCGATGCGTATCGATCGGCCGGCTGGACGCCTCTCGCTCGTTCGACGGCTCGCGCCCCGTCGGCGGCTCTGGCACCCGCGGTCGCCGGCTTCATCCCGCGCGGATTGCCTGGCGCCGGCTCGCCGACGATGGCGTGGTTGGGGTCGATGACCGCGCGCCGTGTCGCCGCGTACTCCTTGGAGAGCAGCTGCTTCATCGGGATGTCGGGTACGAACTTCGGGTCGCCGACGTAGGCGTTGCGGTCGGCGAACGAGAGCTTCAGCGCCTCGGTGATGGCGTGCAGATACGGCGCGCTGTTGCGTCCCATTTCCTTGAGCTTGTAGCCCTCGAGGATGTTGAGCGCCTCGAGCATCACGAAGCCCTGCGAGTTGGGCGGGCACTCGTAGACTTCCACGCCGCGGTAGTTGACGTGAATCGCCGCGTCTTCGTAGGGCTGATAGCTCGCCAGATCCTCTTCGCCGATGATGCCGCCGTTGGCCTTCAGAAACGACGCGGTGTTCTTCGCGAGGTCCCCTTTGTAGAAGGCATCGGCACCCTGCGCCGCGATCGCGCGCAGCGTCCGCGCCAGGTCCGGGTTGCGGATGGTGTCGCCCATGACCAGCGGCTTGCCGTCCTTGAAATAGATTCTGGTGGACGGCGGGAACTTCGCCAGCTTGGCTTTCGAGCTCTCGATCGTCGACGCCAGCGCTTCGGACACCGGGAATCCGCCGTCCGCCATCTCGATCGCCGGCGCGAGCACATCGGCCAGCGACTTGGTGCCGTAGGCCTTCACCGCGTAGGCCGCGCTGCCGACCGCACCAGGCACGGCAATCGACAGCGGTCCCTCGTCGGGAATTCCGCCTTTCGACTTGTAGAAATCGATGGTCGCTGCCTGCGGCGCGAAGCCGGTGCCGTTGATGAACTTCACCTCGCCGGTCTTGGCGTTGTAGTAGAGAACGAACATGTCGGCGCCCAGGCCGGTCATGCCGGGTTCGACCTCGCCCTGTACCGCCCAGGTCGCAATCGCGGCGTCGATGGCATTGCCGCCGGCCTTGAGAATCCGCATGCCCGCTTCAGCGGCGAGCGGATGGCCCGCCGCCACCATCCCGTGCTGGGCGACGATGGTCGGGCGCCAGCTTCCGGCCGTGGCCTGGGGATTGTTCTGTGCCTGGGGTCGGCCGATCGCGGCGAGGACGACGGCAACAACGACCAACACTTGCCTGCTGGACATTCGGCCTCCCTTGGAAGTTCAGATTTCAGATTTCAGATTTCGGATTTCAGATTTCGGATTTCGGATTTCGGATTTCAGATGATTTCAAATTTCAGATCATTTCAGATTGCAAAGACCCCGACATTTAATCTGAAACCCCATCTGAAATCCCATCTGAAATCCAATCTGAAGTCCAATCTGAAGTCCAATCTGAAATCCTAACTCTGAAATCTGAACTCTAGACGATCCCTGTGAGGTAATAAACCGCTATCACGACAAAAACCGCGGAGGTCTTGATGCACGTGATGGCGAAGATGTCGCCGTAAGCCTGGCGATGGGTCAGTCCGGTAATGGCCAGCAGCGTGATGATCGCGCCGTTGTGAGGCAGCGTGTCCATGCCGCCGCAGGCCATCGCGGCGACTCGATGCAGCACATCCATGGGTATGTTCGCGGCGATGGCCGCGGCCTTGAACTGTCCGGCCATCGCCGCCAGCGCCAGGCTGAGACCACCGGACGCCGACCCGGTCATGCCGGCCAGCGTCGTGACCGCGATCGCCTCGTTGACCAGCGGGTTCGAGATGGCTTTCATCGCCGACTGGATGGCGACGAACCCCGGCAGCGCGGCGATGACGGCGCCGAAACCGAACTCCGACGCGGTGTTCAGCGTCGCCAGCAGACAGCCGGCGATCGCCATCTGGCTGGCCTTGGCGAACGCGGCGCGGACCCGTCGCCACGCGAAGATCGATACCGTGCCGATCCCGAGCAGCAGCGCACCCTCGACCGCCCACACGCCGACCTGTCGCGACACTTCCAGCACGAGCGGCGCGGCCGACGGCGTCAGCGCCACGGTCGCTGTGGGTCCGTACCATCGCGGCAGCAACTCGGTGAGCACGATGTTCATCGCCGCGACCACCGCCAGCGGCGTGAACGCCAGCACGGGCGAGACTGCCGCGTGCACGTCCACACTGTCCGGCTCGTTGAAATGGCCGGTGCCGTACCCTTCGCCTGAAGCCGCCGCCTGGCGGCGGCGCCAGTCCAGGAAGCTCATGCCGACAATCAGGATGAAGACACCACCGATCGGTCCCAGAATCGGAGCCGCCATCGTCGTCGTCCCGAAGAACGTAGTCGGGATGATGTTCTGAATCTGCGGGCTGCCGGGCAGGGCGTCCATCGCAAAGGTGAAGGATCCGAGCGACATCGTCGCCGGAATCAGACGCTTGGGTATGCTGGCGGCGCGAAACAGCTCGGCTGCGAAGGGATAAACCGCGAACGCGACCACGAATACAGAGACGCCGCCATATACCATCAGCGCGCAAATCACGACGATGCCGAGCATGGCGTGGCGGCGGCCGGCGGCGCGACTGATCGCGGCGGCCAGCGACCGCGCGAAGCCCGAGATCTCGATCAGCTTGCCGAACAGGGCGCCGAGCATGAAGACGGGAAAATAGTTGCGGACGAAGGCTGCCATGTTCTCCATGAACAGCGCGCTGTAGACCGGCAGGACGGACCCGGGGGCGGTCAGGATGACGGCGCCGAGTGCGGCGACCGGCGCGAACAGGATGACGCTGTAGCCTCGATACGCCACCAGTATCAGGAAGCCCAGGGCCAGAAGCGAAACGATGACGGTCAACGGTTCGCCGATGATACACGCAGGGCCGCCCGCGCCGTGGCGGTGATGGCAATAGTGGCGGAGTGTCCGTAGTCGCGGCAGTGGCCGTCGTCGCGGTAGTAGCTGTCGTCGCGGTAGTGTCCGGCTTTAGCCGGACCTGGGTAGGAGAAGGCCGTCGTCGCGGTAGTGGCTGTCGTCGCGGTAGTGGCCGTCGTCGCGGTAGTGGCCGTCGTCGCGGTAGTGGCCGTCGTCGCGGTAGTGGCCGTCGTCGCGGTAGTGGCTGTCGTCGCGGTAGTGTCCGGCTTTAGCCGGACCTGGGGAGGAGAAGGCTCGGCAGGAAAGCGAGCGAAGACCTGTAAAGTACGATAGCTAACGGGCAGAGAGAGGACGGGCCCCGGAGAGCGCCGATCGCCAGCGCCGCTCGTTCTCAGACGTCCGGCTGAAGCCGGACACGACTCGTTCTCAGACGTCCGGCTGAAGCCGGACACTACCGGCATCGGTTTGTCGGTATCGGATTCCGTTGGTCGGCTGTGTTCTGTTTCGTGCGATTTCAGGATCGAAGCATGGCTCGCATCACCGACTTGCGCCTGGTTCTGACTGTTCGCAATCTCGCGGAGTCGACCCAGTTCTATGTCGACGTTCTCGGATTCACGCTTCATGTCGTCGACGGCGCCGGCTGGTGTTTCCTCAGCCGGGACTCGTTGACGGTGATGCTCGGGGAGTGCCCGGACGAACGGCCGGCCAGCGAGCTGGGCGATCACTCCTATGTCGGTTACCTGGTTGTGGAGGGCGTGGACGAGCTGCATCAGCAGATGATCTCGAACGGCGCACAGGTGACCGAGCCGGAGGACAAGCCGTGGGACTTTCGGGAATTTGGCCTGCGCACACCGGACGGACATCGTTTCACCTTCGGCGAACGTATCAACCGCGCCTGACGGCTGCCGACGAAAGTGTTTCTCTCCGACCGTGCGACGGCACCGTCAACGCGGCCCGATCGAGTTCGCTTCTGCCACAACAGCGTCGTAGACGCGTGCTACGATCCGAGTGTTATGGACCATCTGAATTTCTACATCGGTGGCGCGTGGGTGCCGCCGGTGAAACCGTCCACGCGCGGCGTGATCAACCCGGCGACCGAGCAAACGATCGGCCGGATCTCGATGGGCAGCGCCGAAGACGTCGACCGCGCCGTTCAGGCCGCGCGCAAGGCGTTCGACACCTATTCGCGGACGACGCGGGAAGAGCGCATCGCGCTGCTCGAGAACATCATTCGCGTGTTCAAGACGAAACAGGACGAGCTGGCAACAACCATCTCGACCGAAGTCGGCGCGCCGATGTGGCTGTCGAAAGCGGCGCAGGCGGCGGCCGGCATCGGCCACTTCGCGCAGGCGCTGGCCGTGCTGAAGACTTTCGAGTTCGAACAGCCAAGAGGGCGGACGATGGTCGTCCGCGAGCCGGTCGGCGTCGTCGGGATGATCACGCCGTGGAACTGGCCAATCAACCAGATCGCGTGCAAGGTGGCGCCGGCGCTGGCCGCCGGCTGCACCATCGTGCTGAAGCCGACGGAGGTCGCGCCGCTGAACGCCATCGTGTTCGCGGAGATCCTGCACGAAGCCGGGGTTCCTCCAGGTGTCTTCAACCTCGTCAACGGCGACGGCCCGACCGTCGGCGCGGCGATCGCGGCGCACCCCGGCATCGACATGGTGTCGTTCACCGGCTCGACGCGCGCCGGTGTTCAAGTCGCGATCAACGCCGCGCCGACCGTGAAGCGCGTCACCCAGGAGCTCGGCGGCAAGTCGGCCAACATCATCCTCGACGACGCGGATTTCCAGACGGCGGTGGCGGGCGGCGTGAACGCCTGCTTCATCAACAGCGGCCAGTCGTGCAACGCGCCGACGCGAATGCTGGTGCCGAAGAGTCGGCAGGCCGAAGCGGTCGCGATTGCCAAGGCGGCCGCTGAAAAGACGAAGGTTGGCGACCCGTTCGGGGACGGCATCAAGCTCGGTCCGGTCGTCAGTGATGCGCAGTTCAACAAGATCCAGGGGCTGATCCAGAAAGGGATCGACGAAGGCGCGCAGCTGGTCACCGGGGGCGTCGGCCGTCCCGACGGCCTGAACACCGGCTACTACGTAAAGCCAACCGTGTTCGCGGACGTCAGAAACAGCATGACGATAGCGCGCGAGGAGATCTTCGGACCGGTGCTCGCGATCCTCCCGTACGAGACCGAAGAGGAGGCCATTACGATCGCGAACGACACGCCGTATGGCCTGTCGGGCTACGTCTCGTCTGGCGATCTCGAGCACGCGCGTCGGGTGGCGTCGCGTCTGCGCACCGGCAACGTGCACCTCAACGGCGCGCAGACGTCGTTCGACGCGCCGTTCGGCGGCTACAAGCAGTCGGGCAACGGGCGCGAATGGGGCGTCGACGGTTTCGAGGAATTCCTGGAGACGAAGGCCGTCCTCGGCTATACGCCGAAATGAGATTTCAGAGTTCAAATTTCAGAGTTCAGAATCCAATTCAAATTTCAGAGTTCAGAATCCAATTCAAGCAATCCAATCCGAAATCTGCTTTTGAAATCTGATCTCTGAAATCTGATCTCTGAAATTCTGAAGTCTGAAGTCTGAAGTCTACGATACCGCCCTGTCCGTAATGTCCAGTCCCCGATCGATGATGGCGAACGCCTCGCGCATCTGCGTCTCGGTGATGCACAGCGGTGGGTTGGTGAAGAACGTGTTCCAGCGCACGAAGGTGTAGAGGCCCTCCTGGCGGAAGAACTTTCCCAGTGCCACCATCTCGTCGGAGGTGCCGTTGAACGGCGCCATCGGCACCTTCTTCGCCTTGTCGCGCACGAGCTCGACGAGGCCGAACAGGCCGATGCAGCGCGCCGCGCCGATCGACGGATGGCGCAGGCCGAGGTCGGTCATCAGGTCTGCCATCAGCGCGCCCATGTTCTTCGCGTTGTCGAGCAGTTTGTCGTCCTCGTAGACCTTGATCGTCGCCAGCGCCGCCGCGCACGCCAGCGGGTGGCTGTTGTAGGTCAGCCCGCCGTAGAACACTTTGTCGGTGAATTTGTCGGCGACCGCGCGCCGCATGCCGACCGCGCCGAGCTGCACGTACGCCGCGGTGAGCCCCTTGGCCATGGTGATGATGTCGGGCACGACCTTCCAGTGATCGATGGCGAACCATTCGCCGGTGCGGCCGAAGCCGGCCATCACCTCGTCGCAGATCATCAGGATGCCGTACTTGTCGCAGATCGCCCGCACGCCCTGCATGTAGCCGTCTGGCGGCACCAGCACGCCGTTGGTGCCGGTGACGGTCTCGAGGATGAACGCGGCGATGGTGTGTGGACCTTCGAGCTGGATGACCTCGTCGATCATCGCCAGCGACTCCTGCGCGGAATCCCAGCCGCGCGCGAGGCCGTGGTAGGGGTCGAGCACGTGGACGACGCCGGGGATGCCGGGCTCGGCCGCCCAGCGGCGCGGGTCACCGGTGAGTGAGATGCTCCCGGCGGTGGCGCCGTGGTAGGAGCGATAGCGCGCGAGAATCTTGTGGCGGCCGGTCGCCATCCGGGCCAGTTTGATCGCGTTCTCGTTGGCCTCGGCGCCGCCGTTGGTGAAGAAGAAGACGTCGATGTCGCCGGGCGTGATCTCGGCGAGCTTGGCGCCCAGCCGGGCGCGGGCTTCGGTCGCCATGAAGGGGTTGGCATAGGCGAGCGTGGACGCCTGTTCGTGGATCGCGTCGATCACGCGCTGGTCGCCATGGCCGATGTTGACGCACATCAGCTGGCTGTTGAAGTCGATGAAGCGTTTTCCCTCAGGCGTCCAGAAATAGATCCCCTTCGCGCGCTCGACCGGAATCGGATCGACCTTGGACTGCGCCGACCACTCGAAGAGCGTGTGCCTCTTCGACAGCGCAATCATGTCGTCACCGGTCATCGTCGGTTTCTTCAAGGTTTCGGTCGCCATCTCAACCTGCTTTCATGTGCCGCACGGTCACCACGCATGCACGAAGTCAAGGCTTCTTCAGCATCGCGTCGCGCTTGGCCTTGAATTCGTTGCCGGGCTTCCAGTCGGGCATCTTGTCGGCCTGCGCCACGCGCTGGCCGACGGCGAACAGGACGCGGAGATCCTCGCGCAGCCCAGTCAGATCCCAGTCCGGCATCACGACGTCGAGCGGCGTGTGGTAGCGCTTGTCGGTCCACTCCTTGCGCATCTGCTCGCCGAATTCCTTCGGCTTGCCGATGTAGTCCACGCCGCCGGCGAGGTCGAGCGCCGGCACGCCCTCTTTCGCGAAGTTGAAGTGATCCGAACGGTAGTAAAACCCCTTTTCCGGTTCGGCGTCGCCGTGGACGGTGCGGCCCTGCTCGGCCGCTGCGTCGCGGGCGTAGTCGTCCAGATCGGAGGCGCCATAGCCGGTCAGCGTCATGTCCTTGGTGCGGCCATGCGTATTCCAGCTGTCCATGTTGATGTCGGCCACGGTCTTGGCCAGCGGGTAAATCGGCATCATTGAATAGAACTGCGATCCCAGGAGCCCCTGCTCTTCCGCGGTGACGGCGAGGAACAGAATCGAGCGCCGCGGCGGCGACGCCAGCTTCGTGAACGCGCGCCCCATCTCGATCAGCGCGGCACAGCCGAGCCCGTCGTCCTCAGCGCCGTGGAAGATGCCGTCGGCGGTCTTCCCGAAATGATCCCAGTGGGCGCTGTAGACGACGTACTCGGACTTCAGCTTGGGATCCGAGCCCTCCAGCTTCGCGATCACGTTGCGCGAATTGATGGTGCGCAGTTTGTTCTCGATGGTCATCGACGCGGTGAAGCCGAGCGGGACCGGCTTGAAGTCGCGCGTCGCCGCCTGACTCTTCAGCTGGTCGAAGTCCTGCCCCGCCGCCTTCAGCAGCGCCTTGGCCGAATCGAGCGTGATCCAGCCTTCGACCGCCGCGCGCCCCATGTTCTTGTCGGGGGTCACGAGATCGAACTGCTCACCGGTTTTTCCCTGGACCACGTTGAAGCCGTAGCCGGCCGGGCCGGTCTCGTGGACGATGAGCACGCCGGCGGCACCCTTCTGCGCTGCCAGCTCGTACTTGTAGGTCCAGCGGCCGTAATAGGTCATCGCCTTGCCGCCGAAGGTTTTCGGGTCGAGCTGATCGGCGTTCGCGGGATCGGGAACCGGCGGGTCGTTGACAAGCACCACCAGTGTCTTGCCCTTCACGTCGACGCCCTTGTAGTCGTCCCAATTGAACTCGGGCGCGACCACGCCGTAGCCGACGAACACGAGCTCGGAATCCTGGAGCACCGCCGACGGCGCCACATGCTTCGTCCACGCGACCACGTCGTCCTTCCACTTGAGCGTCTGTTCCTCGCCGCCCTTCCGGAACACGAGCGGCGCCGGCGTCGGCGTGATCCCGACGAGCGGGACCGGCTGGAAGTAGGAGCCGTCGAGGTTACCCGGCTTCAGCCCCACCGCCTTGAACTGATCGGCGAGGTAGTTGACCGTGAGATCCTCGCCCCTGGTGCCCGGCGCACGCCCTTCGAACTCGTCGGACGACAGCTTCTTCGTGTGCGCCAGGATGGCGTCGATATCAATCGCCGGCAGCTGTCCAATCGGAGTATGCACCGACGTGGAGGGCGCCGCCGGCACGGCGGCGTTGGAAGGCGCGGGTCCGCCGCACGACAGGCCCAGGCCGCCGGACCCACCCGAGCAGGCCAACGTCCCCAGCGCGACGACGAGCCAGCAATAGCGCGAAGGCTTGAGCCGCGAGAGGAACGCTTTCGGCCGGGCGTTCATGTCCATATGTTTTTCAGTCTATCTCCCGGCGCCCATGAGGTCGAGTGTCGCCATCGCGAGCACTTTGGTCGCGTTCACGATGTCCTCCACGCGGCAGTACTCGTCGGGCTGGTGGGCGAGCTCGAGCTCCCCGGGCCCATAGGCGACGCAATGCGGGACGCCGGCGATGCGCGCGACATGCTTGTGGTCGTAGGTGCCGGGGCTCGCGATCAGTTCAGCGCGACGGCCGAGCACCCTCTGGATGGCGTGCTCGAGCGCCGCGATCACCGGCGAGTCGTCTGGCGTGCGAGTGGGGTGGACCACCATCAGCTCGCGCACGTCGAAGCGAACGCCGCCGGCAGTCGCGGCGACACGTTCGACGAGATCGGCGACTTCCTGTCGGGTCGCATCGAATCCTTCTTCGATGAGAAAGCGGCGATCGAACACGGCGCGGCACAGATCGGCGACGCACGGCGTCTGGATGCCGTCCACCGGCTGCCCGCCTTCGATCCCGTTGATGTTGATGGTGGCGTGGCGGGCGCCCGGCGGCACCACCGGGACGTCGGTGCGCCGCGACGCCAGCGCCGGGATCAGCTCCTCGCGCACCGATTGCAGCAGCCGGCCCATGCCGGCGATGGCGCTGACGCCGAGAAACGGCATGCTGCCGTGGCCGATGCGGCCGCGCGCCGTCACCTCGAACCAGTACACGCCGCGATGTCCGATGCAGATGCGATCGACGTTGAGCGGCTCGGGGATGATGACGTAGTCGGTTCGCCCCTTTGCGATCCGACCGCGCTCCGCCAGATGCGCCACGCCGGCAAAGCCGCCGCTCTCCTCGTCCACGGTGCCGCTGATTTCAATCGTGCCGGGGAGCGTGATGCCGGCGCGCGCGATCGCCTCGGCGGCAAACACCGCGGCGGCGATGCCGGCTTTCATGTCGCAGACGCCGCGCCCGTAGATCTTTCCGTCGCGCACCATCCCGCCAAACGGTTCGACCGTCCAGCCGTCGCCGGCCGGCACGACGTCGATGTGGCCGTTGAGGTGGACGACCGGTCCTGCCCCGCCGCGCCGCGATCCGACGACGTTCACGCGCGGGTAGCGGGTGGTGTGCTCGGGTCGACCCTCAGCCGCGATGTACTCGATCGAGAAGCCACGACGGGCGAGAGAGTCGCCGAGAAAATGCGCGCACGCGTCGTATTCCTCCCCGGGCGGATTGACGGTCGGGATCCGGACGAGATCGGCCGTGAACTGAACGAGCTCGTCAGTCGCGCGATCGACCTCGGAAAAAATTCGCTCGATGGGCTCCATGTGAATCGATGTCTAAGATATCGCAAACATCGAACCTTGCAGCCCAGGCGCGGCTCGCAGCAATAGCGGCGGCCGGGACGTCTGTGGTGCCACGCAATCGATCGGCTCACTCTCTGCCTGCCGTCCGCAAGGCGAACTGATGCGGTATCGTAGGTCCATGAAACATCTGGGTTTGGGAGTAGCCTGCTTTGCGGCTCTGTCGACCGGTTTCGCTGCGGCACAGTCGCCTCAACCCGCCGCAAACGGCACGCTGACCGCGGTCGACGGGATCAAGGTCGGCAGCTTCACGTTGCCCGGCGGCACTACCGGGTGCACGGTGATCCTGGTCGACGGCGAGGGGGTCCCGGGCGGCGTCTCGCAGCGCGGCGGCGCGCCGGGCACCCGCGAGACCGACCTGCTCAATCCGCTCAACATGGTGGACAAGGTCAACGCGGTCGTCCTGTCAGGCGGTAGTGCGTTCGGGCTCGATGCGGCAACCGGCACCTCGAAGTGGCTCGAAGAGCACCACATCGGCTGGGACGTGCGCATCGCGAAGGTGCCGATCGTGCCGGCGGCGATCCTGTTCGATCTGCCGGTTGGAGACAACGCGAAGAACCATCCAGGGCCGGACTGCGGCTACAAGGCCGTGGATACCGCATCCACGGCGCCGGTGTCGATGGGCACGATCGGCGCCGGCGCCGGCGCGACGGTCGGCAAGATGGGCGGCCCCGGCATGGCGATGAAGGGCGGCCTGGGCAGCGCCGCGCTTCGCATGCCGAACGGCCTCGTCGTCGCCGCGATCGTCGCGGTCAACGCCGTGGGCGACATTCTCGATCCCGACACCGGCAGGATCGTCGCCGGTGCGCGCAAGCCGGATGGCACGTTCGCCGACGCACGAAAGCTGCTGCGCAGCGGCGCGTTTGCGCAGCGTGCCGGCGGGGCGCCACGCGCGGTCGAGAACACGACGATCGGCGTGGTGGCGACCAACGCCAGGCTGACCAAGGCCGAGGTCAGCCGCATGGCGCTGATGGGCGACGATGGCTACGCGCGTGCGATCTTTCCGTCGCACACGATGGGCGACGGCGACACGGTGTTTTCGCTGGCCACCGGCAGGTGGGATGGCCAGGCCGACGTGTCGATCATCGGCGCGCTGGCTGCCGACGCGATGGCGAGGGCGCTGGTGCAGGCGGTGACACAGGCGACCGGCCTGCCCAACATTCCTGCCGTCCGCGACCTGAAAAAATGAGCCTGCGCCTCGCGCTGCTGCTGGCGTACTCCGCCGGCCTGGTGACGCTCGGTCTGTGGATCGGGCGCTACGTGAAGGGCGCGAAGGACTTTTTCGTCGCCGGCCGCGGTCTCGGGCCCGGGCTGATTTTCTCGACCATGCTCGCCGCGAATATCGGCGCGGGATCGACGGTCGGCGCCACCGGACTGGGCTACCGCGACGGGCTCGCCGCGTGGTGGTGGGTGGGATCGGCCGGAGCGGGATCGCTGGTGCTCGCGTTGTGGATCGGCCCCGCCATCCGGCGTCTGGCGGCGGCCCACGACCTGCGTACGGTCGGCGACTACCTCGAGCTGCGTTACAGCGCCAGCGTCCGCGCCATCATCGCGGTGCTGCTGTGGCTCGGCTCGCTGGCCATCCTGGCCGGTCAGCTGATCGCGATCGCATCGATTCTCTCCGTCGCGGCCGGCACGCCCAAGTGGGTGGCCTGCCTGATCGGCGGTGCACTCATCACCATCTATTCATCCGCCGGCGGCCTGAAGTCTGGTGCGTGGGTGAACATGGTGCAGCTGAGCGTGAAGATGGCGGGGTTTGCCATCGCCCTGCCGCTTGCGTTGTCGGCAGTGGGTGGATGGCAGGCGGTGTCGTCGATGCCCGTGCCGTCAGCCGGCTACTGGAACTTCTGGTCGGGCGGCGCGTCGGGCGTGGTCTATCTGGCCATGCTCGGCCCGGCGTTCATCGTCTCGCCAGGACTGCTGCAGAAGCTGTACGGCGCCGAGGATGACCGTGCGGTACAACTCGGCGTCGGCGCCAATGCCGTCGGCCTGTTGATCTACGCGATCGTACCGGTGCTGCTGGGCATGATCGCGCGAGCGCGCTTCCCCGATCTCGCGACGCCGGATCTCGCGCTGCCGACCATCCTGATGCGCGGCCTGCCGGCGGCGATCGGCACTCTCGGTCTCGCCGCGGTCTTCTCCGCCGAGCTCAGCGCCGCCGACGCCGTGCTGTTCATGCTCACGACGTCGCTGTCGCAGGATCTCTACAAGCGCTTCGTGGCGCCGGCGTCGAGCGACCAGCGCATTCTCATGGTGGCGCGGGTCACGACGGTGGTCGCCGGGGCGTTCGGCACGGCGCTGGCGATCGCGTCGCCGACCGTGATCGGCCTGTTGTCGATCTTCTACACGCTGCTGGGCGTGAGCCTGTTCGTGCCGATTCTCGGCGGCCTTTACGTCGCGCGGGCCGGCACGGCCGAGGCGCTCGCGGCCATCGCCACCGGGGTGAGCGCCATGTTGTACGTGCAGGTCAGAACCGGCGGCGCCGGATACGGCGCGCTCACCCCGGCGCTCGTCGGCTTCGCCGCGGCAACGGCGGCCTTCGCCGCCGTGCTCGCCACGCGGCGCGGCTCTCTGGAGCGTGCGATGTAGCGACCCTTCGTAGGGAACGGCCTTTAGGCCGTTCCTTGCCCGCGGCGGATCGGGACGGCCTGAAGGCCGTCCGCTACGAGTGACTCTTCGTAGGGAACGGCCTTTAGGCCGTTTCCTTGCCCGCGGCGGATGGGGACGGCCTGAAGGCCGTCCGCTACGAGTGCGCGTAAAGGACCAAAACGACGGCACATCGAACATCGAACGCCGAACGACGAACGACCGATAGGGGACCAAATGGCTCATGACATCTTCTCGCTCGCGGGCAAGGTGATTGCCGTGGTCGGCGCCGGCAGCGGTATCGGCCAAGCGATCGCGCGCGGCGCCGCGGACCAGCACGCGGCCTACGTCGCCTGCCTCGACATGAACGAAGCGGCGGCGGCGGCGACGGCAGCTCAGATTGCCGCCGCAGGCGGCACGGCCGGCGCGGTCCGCATGGACGTGGCCGACGCCGAGGGCTCGCGCGCCTGCCTCGACGACCTGGCCGCTGCGCGCGGCGGGATTGACGGCCTCGTCTGCACGCCATCGATCAACGTCCGCAAACCGATTCTTGCCTACAAGGGCGACGAGTTCGACCGCGTCGTGCGCGTGAACCTGCGCGGAAACTTCAACGTGCTGCAGGCGGCTGGCCGCATCATGACGCAGCAACACCGCGGCAGCATCGTGCTCTACTCCTCGATTCGGTCGATCGTCACCGAGCCGGGGCAGTCGGTCTACTCGATGACCAAGGCCGGCATCCTGCAGCTGGCCAAGGCGGCCGCCACCGAGTGGGCAACGCTCGGTGTACGCGTCAACGCGGTCGGCCCTGGCGTGGTGGAGACGCCACTGACGGCGCCGATCAAGAGCAACAAGGAGTGGTACGACGCCTACGCCAGCAAGAGCCCGATGCAACGCTGGGCGCAGCCGAGCGAGATGGTGGGGCCGACAATCTTCCTGCTCTCGGACGCCGCGAGCTACGTGACCGGCACGATCATCTACGCCGACGGTGGCTGGCTCGCCGCCGACGGCCGCTTTACCCCACCGGGAATGTAAGAACAAACCGCGGAATTCGCGAAGAACGCGGGGAAACCGCAGAGAAGTATTCTCTGGCGATCTTCGCGGTCTCGGCGGTTTTTTCTTCGACGTCAGGGTGGCTCGCCGCCGACGGCAGGCACCGCATTCGTCATCTTCGCCGGAGGGCTGTATGCTGCCGTGCGTTGCCTCGGAGGCGCGGACTTTTCTGACAGGAGACGCTCATGTCGTCGTTTCGGATTGGGGTCATCGCTGGTGACGGTGTCGGCAAGGAAGTGATTCCGGCGGGGATCGCCGCCATCGAACGCGCCACGCGCGGGAGCGGCGTGTCGCTGTCGTTCAGCGATCTGCCGTGGAGCTGCGAGTACTACTCGAAGCACCAGCGGATGATGGACGAGGACGGCTATGAGCGGATGGCGGCGTTCGACGCGCTCTACATGGGCGCGCTCGGCGCACCGGGAGTGTCCGATGCCGCGTCGGCCGGCCTGATTCTGGGAATCCGCCAGAAATTCGATCAGTACGTCAACCTGCGGCCGATGCGCCTGCTCGCCGGGCTGAGCTCGCCGCTCGCCAACCGCGGCGCGACGGACATCGACATGGTGTGCGTGCGCGAAAACTCGGAGGGCGAATACTCGGGAGTCGGCGGCCGGATCCATCGCGGTACCGCGAACGAGGTGGCGCAGCAGGTCGGCGTCTTCACGCGGCATGGCATCGAGCGCATCCTGCGCTACGGGTTCGACACCGCTGCGGCGCGGCCGCGCAAGATGCTCGCGAGCGCCACCAAGTCCAACGCGCTCACGCACTCGATGGTGCTGTGGGACGAGGTTGCCGAGATCGTGCGCCGTGACTACCCGGCGGTCGAGTACCGGAAGTACCACGTCGACGCGCTGGCGGCGCGGATGATCACTCATCCGCAGACGCTCGATGTCATGGTGACGTCGAACCTGTTCGGCGACATCCTGACCGACATCGGTTCCGCGATCTCCGGCAGCCTGGGGATCGCACCCGGCGCCAACATCAACCCGACCCGCCAGCATCCGTCGATGTTCGAGCCGATTCACGGCTCGGCGCCCGACATCGCCGGCCAGGGAATCGCCAACCCGATCGGGGCGATCTGGGCGGGCGCACTGATGCTCGACCATCTCGGCCAGCGCGCACTCCACGACAAGGTGCTGGGCGCGATCGAACGGGTCGTCGCCACCGGCAAGATCCGGACACCGGACCTCGGCGGATCGGCGAAGACGAGCGATGTCGCCGACGCGATCGTCGGCGAAATCTGACCGCGAGGAAGTGGATGGACAGATGGTCAGCGCCTGGCATGCGGGTTGTCCGCGGATGACGCGGATTCAGGCGGATTGTCGGTACTGGTTCATCAGAATGATTGACGACGCGCACTGTCACTTTTTCTCGACGCCGTTCTTTGCGACGCTCGGGGGGGAGGCGGCGCTGGCGAAGTTGGGGTGGGACCCGCCCGGGAGCGCGGACGCGCTCGCCGATCGGTGGGTCGCCGAGCTCGATCGGCATCACGTGTCCCGCGCGGCGCTGATCGCAAGCGTCCCACGCGATGCGGCATCAGTGGTGACGGCGGTCACCCGTCATCCGCAGCGGTTTGTCGGCTTCTTCATGGTCGACCCGACGCAGGAGGACGCGGGCGAGTACGCGACAGCCGCCATCGCCGGCGGCATGCGCGCGCTCTGCCTCTTCCCCGCCATGCACCGCTTTTCGATCCAGGACGAGCGCGTGAAGCGATCGTTCGACATCGCGGCGGCGACGCCGGGCACGGCCGTCTTCGTGCACTGCGGCGTGCTGTCGGTCGGCGTCCGCAAGAAGCTCGGCCTCCAGAGCCCGTTCGACATCCGATTCGGCAACCCGCTCGACCTGCACGCGGTCGCGCTCGCCTACCCGACGGTGCCGATCATCATCCCGCATTTCGGCGCCGGCCTCCTGCGCGAAGCGCTGATGGTCGCCGACCTCTGCTCCAACGTCCTGCTCGATACCTCGAGCTCGAATGCGTGGATGAAATATGTCGGCCTGACGCTGGCGGACGTGTTTCGACAGGCGCTCGCGGTGGTCGGCCCCGAACGGCTGCTCTTCGGCAGCGACTCCTCGTACTTCCCGCGGGGATGGGTCCGGCAGGTCCAGGAGCAGCAGTCCGCCGCGCTGGACGCCATCGGCGCGACGGCGGACGCGCGGGAGAAGATTTTCGGGGGAAACTTCGAACGATTATTTCCGGCGCCGCACCAGCACTGAGGACTGTCCTCTGTGTCCTTGGTGTCCTTGGTGTTGAATCAGTGCGCGACCGATCGAAGGTGTTCGCGCAGGATGTCCCGCCCGAAGTCGCCGTTGAAATCCCGCCAGACCGAGTGGATGTGATTGGCGTCGTTCTGGGTATTGTCGTACTCGATGAGGAAGGTCGGTCCCTGCACCCGGTAATAGTGCTTCCTGCCGCGTTCGGTAGCGCCGGCCCAGGCAAACGCGATCTTCTCCACGCCGGCCTTGTGGACGCGGTCCAGCCGATCCGCGGCGATGTCGCCGGCCATCGCGCCGATGTAGACGTCGAGCAGCTTCATCAACAGGTCGCGCTGCGGCGCGGTCATCGCGGCCGCAGCCAGGCCCGCCGGCGACAGCGGCGTGATGTCCACGTTGGCCATCGTGATCATGTCGCCCGGCGCGGTGGCGTTGACGATGGCGGTGCTCCGCTGCGACGCGTCGAGCGACTGCAGCAGCGCGCGCGCCGCGTCCTCTTCCGCTCCAAGGATGCGCAGTCCCTTCTTCGGCCCCTCGCGGACCTCGGCCGGATTGCTGCCGAAGAACGTCGGCGACGAGGCGACCATCGTGCCGTTCACCACCGTGAAGTGCAGCGAGACGTGATGGCCTTCGACGCGCCAGCCCCAGGTGTCCCTGGCCGACGGCGTACCGAATATCGAGAAGAAATACTTCTCGGGATCGCGCTCGAGCGGCGCGCCGCGTGGCGGCTGCGGCGCGGCGGCGCGCTGCGCAGCCTCCAGCGCCTTCAGCACCATCTCGAGTTCCATGATCGACGTGGCGGTCAGGTAGCCGCGCTGGCTGAGGCCGGCCTGCATCAACTGGTGCGCCAGCTTGCGCTGCGGCTCGGTCATCGATCGGATCAGCAGCCCCTTGCGCGGGAACGTCTCGGTCGGGATGAAATGCCAGTGCAGCCGCTCGTCGGAGGCGAACGCGAACGACGCCTGCTGGCGCTGCTCCACCGTCAGGCTGTTCAACAGCTTCGTGGCCGCGTCGGCCATTGCCGACGACGACCGGGAGGCGGCGAATGCGGCGGCGCCGGCGAGGCTGGCGAGCGCCACGGCGAGGCATAGACGAGGCGCGATGTGGCTGGTCATGCGGCGGATTCTAGCTTGACCACCGATGGTTCCGGGAGGACGATCAGCGGCTCAGTCGGGGATCAGGGATCAGGGAGCAAGGATCAGGGGTCGGGAATCAGGGATCGGACCGGCTGAATCATGCGGGTACGCATCGGCACGCTGATCGGTAGTCTGGTCCTGCTGACGTGGCCGGCGTCGGCCCAGGAGCCGACGCTCGAGACGGTCCTCGCGCGCGCCGGCGCCTACGTCGTCGAGTTTCAGCGCCAGCTGTCGGGCATCGTGGCCGAAGAGCAGTACGTGCAGGACGTCCGCTATCCGATCGGCGCCGGTTCGCGCAACAACCCGCTCTTTGCCAGACACCGCGAGCTGAAATCGGATCTGCTCATGGTCAAGCCCGTTGGCGGCGATCGGTGGCTGCAGTTTCGCGATGTGTTCGAGGTCGACGGCCGGACCGTACGGGATCGCAACGAGCGGCTGATGAAGCTGTTCCTCTCGCCCTCGGCCTCGTCGGCGGCCCAGACCGACCGCATCATGCAGGAAAGCTCGCGCTATAACATCGGCGACCTGGAGCGGACGGTCAACGTGCCGGTGCTTGCGCTGGTTGTCCTGGATCCGGAGCGGCAGGGCCGGTTCACGTTCAAGCGCAGCGAGCGTCGCGATCCGCTGCTCGACCGCGGCCGGCCGCGGCCGGCCGAGGCCTGGGTCATCGAGTATCAGGAAATTCTGAAGCAGACGATGATCCGCACGACCAACGGCCGCGATCTGCCGGCGCGCGGCCGCTTCTGGATCGACCCGGCGACCGGTCACGTGCTGTCGAGCGAGCTCATCGCGGAAGATCCCACGATCAGGGGCACGATCGACGTCGACTACGAAACCGAGCCCGCGATCGGGCTGCTGGTGCCGGTCAGGATGTGGGAACGCTACGAGATCCGCCGCAACGGCTCGCGCGTCGACGGCGAGGCATCCTATGGGCGATACCGCAAGTTTCAGGTCAAGGTGGACGAGAAGCTCGCGCCGATCAAGCAATGACACTCCGGCCTGCCAGTCGTGCCCGTTCAGCCCTCGCCACGCTTGTCGCCGTGTTCCTCCTCCGCCTGCCCGCTCCGGCCGCTTCAGCAGACCAACCCAAGCTGGCGACCGTGCTCGATCGCGCGAGCGCCTACGTGGCGTCCTTCGAGCGTCAGCTCTCAGGGATCGTCGCCGAGGAACATTACACCCAGCAGGTGCTGACGTTTGGGAACCGGGGCGGCTGCCCGTCGGGCGCCCCCTACGCGACGGTGCTCAATTGCCGGGGCCAGCTGGCCAATCCGATGCGGACCGAGCTGCGATCGGATCTCGGACTGATCCGACCGCCCGGCGCCACGGGCTGGACCGAGCTTCGCGACGTGTTCGAGGCCGACGGCACGCCGGTTCGCGACCGCACCGAGCGGCTGACCCGGCTGTTTCGCGGCGACGTGCGTAACGGCCGCGTGCAGATCAGCCGGATCCTCGACGAGAGCTCCCGTTTCAACATCGGCGACATCCTGCGCAACGTCAACACGCCGCTGTTCGCGCTGCAGTTCCTCGAGGCGGCCAACCGCGGACGGTTCACCTTCAAGCGCGCCGGTCGAGGTGCGCTGGAGACATTCCCGGATGGCGAGACGCCGAGCGCGGCGTTCCGTCTCTCGGTCGAGGTCTGGATCGTGGAGTACCAGGAGCGCCGCGCGGGTACGATGATCAGGACGGACGGGCTCAAGGACCTGCCGGTCCGGGGGCGGTTCTGGATTGAGCCGGACAGTGGTCGAGTTCTGATGAGCGAGCTCTCCGCCCGCAATCGCAACATCCGCGCGACGATCGACGTCAGCTACCAGTCGGAGCCGCTGCTCGGCTGCCTGGTGCCGATCGAGATGCGGGAGGACTACCAGGAGCGCCACGGCTCACACATCACCGGCCTGGCCAGCTACGGCCGGTTCCGGCAGTTTCAGGTCAACGTGGACGAATCATTTCTCATCAAGAAGTAGGAGCCTATGGCCGCACGACCGACATGGAAGGGATATCTCAAGATCAGCCTGGTCAACATTCCGATCAAGGTGTTTCCGGCGACCGATGCCGGCGCGACCTTGAGCTTCAATCAGCTGCACGGCGAATGTCAGACCCGCATCCAGCAGAAACGCTGGTGCCCGAAATGCGAGCGCGAGGTGCCGAACACAGACATCGTCAAGGGCTTCGAGTTCGAGAAGGGACGCTACGTCATCGTCGACGAGGAGGACATCGAGAAGGTGCGCGTCGATTCGACGCGCGTCATCAATCTCGAAAGATTCACCGAGGACACGGCGATCGACCCGATTTACCTCGAGCGGCCCTACTACCTGGCGCCCGACGGCCCCGTCTCGCGCGAGGCGTTCGCGGTCATCCGCGAAGGGATGAAAGGGAAGGCGGGCATCGGCAAGGTCGCGCTCTACGGGCGGGAGTACCTGGTGAAAGTCCAGCCGCGCGAGCAGGGGCTGGTGATGTACACGCTGCGCCACGCCAACGAGATCCGCAGCATGGAAGCGATCGAGGAGCTCACCGACATGCCGGGCACGGTGAAGCCGGAAGAAGTGAAGCTCGCCAAGCAGGTGATGGGCACCTTCGAAGGCGACGTCGATCTGCAGGAATACCGCGACGACTATCAGGTCGGACTGCGCGAGATCATCGACGCCAAGATCGAGGGACGCGAGGTCGTGGCGCCCGAAGTGGAAGCGCCGCCGAAGGTGGTCAACCTGATGGAAGCACTGCGCAAGAGTCTCGACACCATCGGCGCGAAGAAGAAGCCGGCGGCGATCGCCGCGCCTGCGGAAGATAAAAGGCGGAAGCGGGCGTAGGGCTCAAATGCTGGGGCTCAGGGCTAGGGCTGAGGGCTGGACAATGGTCAGAGTGATTCGATTCGCCGTGGCGTTCGGTTTCCTGGCATCCGCGGTGCCGACGTTTGCGCAGACCCGCGGGATGACGGCTGAGGACTACTTCTCGTACGAGACGCTGGGCGATCCGCACTTCTCCCCTGACGGATCGACCATCGCCTATGTCGTCACCGGCGTCGATCAGAAGCAGAACCGGCGCCGCAGCGCGATCTGGTCGGTACCGTCCGACGGCTCGCGCGAACCGGTGGCGCTCACCACCTCGCCGCAGTCGTCCAACAGTCCGCGATGGAGTCCGGACGGGAAGACGATCGCGTTTCTGTCGGCGCGGCCGGTGCCCGGCGAGGCGGCCGGCGATACGCCGCGTACGCAGGTCTGGCTGTTGTCCTTGAGCGGCGGCGAACCGCGGCGCCTCACCAGTCTGCTCAACGGCGTGTCCGGCTTTCAGTGGTCGCCCGACGGCGGCAAGCTCGTCGTGGTCGGCCGGAGCGGCCCGCGCGACGGCGTCAGGTCGCCGAGCGACGTCCGCCACTACCTGCACGCCAACTACAAATTCAACGACAGCGGATGGTTCGACGACAAGCGGACGCACCTCTGGGTGATTGACATCGCGGCCGGGACGTCGATGCAGATCACCTCCGGCGACGACTGGAACGATTCGGATCCGCAGTGGTCGCCAGACGGTCGCCGGATTGCGTTCGTGTCGGATCGGACCGGCAAAGCCTTCGACCTGGGTCATAACACCGACGTGTGGGTGATCGCCGCGGGCGGCGGCGCGTTGACGAAGATCTCGGATCACGCCACCCCCGACAACTCGCCGCGCTGGTCTCCCGACGGCCAGACGATCGCCTTTCTCAGCTCCGTCCCGGCGAAGTCACATCCGAAGATCTGGCTCGCGGCGAGCGGTGGCGGACCGGCGTCTCGGCTCGCCGCCGACGGTATCGACCTGATTCCGGCAGCGCTGCGATGGTCGGCGGACGGCCGCGGGCTGTACTTCGAGTCCGGATCCAAGGGCACCACCCAGCTGTTCCACGTCGACCTGGCGGCACGCAAGGCGGCGGCGGTTACCGCCGGCGATCGCACGGTCCACCTCGTCGACGTCAACGAGAAGACTGGCCGTCTGGCCTACGGCGTCAACGATCCTACCCATCTCGACGATCTGTACGTGGCGGATCTCAATGGTGGCAACGAAAAGCCGGTGACGCACCTCAACGCTGCGCTCTGGAAGAAGCTCGATCTCGCGCCGGTCGAACGAGTCCGGTTCAAGGGCGCCGATGGCTGGGACGTGGACGGGTTCTTCATGAAGCCGATCGGCTGGGTCACCGGCAAGACGTATCCCATGATCCTGACGATTCACGGCGGTCCGGCAGGGCAGTTCGGCTTCGACTGGTATCACGAGTTCCAGGTCTATGCCGCACACGGGTGGGCGGTGTTTTTCACCAACCCGCGCGGGTCCACCGGCTACGGCGAGAAGTTCGAGCGCGGTATCGAGCTGAACTGGGGCGGCAAGGATTACGTCGACGTCATGAACGGTGTCGACGCGGCGCTCGCGAAGTATCCGTGGGTGGACAAGGATCGTCTCGGCGTCACCGGCGGCAGCTACGGCGGCTACCTCACCAACTGGATCGTCAGCCACACCAACCGCTTCAAGGCCGCGGTCACGCTCCGCAGCATCTCGAACTTCGTCAGCGACGATGGTACACGCGACGGCGCGTACGGGCACGCCGACGACTTCACCGGCGACATCTTCGAAAAGCACGATCTCTACTGGAACGCCTCGCCGCTGAAATACGCCCAGCACGTCAAGACACCGACGCTCGTCCTCCACTCGGACAACGACTTCCGGGTGCCGATCGAGCAGGGCGAGCAGTGGTTCCGCGCGCTGCAGCATTTCGGCGTCCCCAGCGAGATCGTGTTCTTCCCGCGCGAGAACCACAACCTGACGCGGACCGGCGAACCCAAGCACCTGGTCGAGAGCATCAACTGGCAGGTCTACTGGTTCGAGCGCTACCTCGACGGCAACGCGGCCGCGCAGCCGCCCGACGCGCCGGCGCGCGCCAGCGCCACCAGCTCGCAGGGTCGTCCGTAGTTCGGCGCGGTGCGCCTGCTCGCTGCACTAGCGAAGGATTTCTGCGACGACATCCTGTCAGCTGAAACCGCGGACCCGAGGACCAAGGATCAAGGACGGACCAGGAACCAAGCACCGAGGACCACACTCTCAAGCCTGCTGAAAATCAATGAACCCGCGGTCGATGTTGACGCCTGACAGGCGCACGCGCAGGCGGTCGCCGACATCGAGCCCGGGGCGCGGGCCCATCAGTTTGCCCTCGATCGGCGGGCTCATCACTCGAACGAAGGTGCCCTTGTTCGACGCGCCGGTGACCAGCGCGTCGAACGTCTGGCCGATTTGCGACTGGACCACCATAGCCGCGGCGGACTTGCGAACCTGCCGTTCGACCTTGTTGGCGGCGTCCTCCTGGTTGGTGCACTGGGTCGCGATTTTTTCCAGCTCGCCCAGGCTGTAGGGGGATGGATGGCCGGCCAGCGCCGCTTTGACCAGCCGCTGTGTCACCAGATCAGGAAAGCGACGGTTGGGCGCGGTCGAGTGCGCGTAGTCGCGCACGGCGAGACCGAAGTGCCCCGGCGGCTCCTCTCCCGGTGGATCGACGACGTATTCGCCGCGCCCGAGCAGGCGGATGACGCTGGTCGAAAGATCCGGAAAGGTCTGCGGGTCGGCCTTCTTGCGCCGTTCGAGAAACGCCGCCAGCGCCAGTGAGTCGGCGGCGGCCGGCAGCGTGTCGCCGAGCTGCCCGGCCAGCGCGCAGATGCGATCCCAGCGCTCGGGCGACTTGACCACGCGGCGCAGCGACGGGAATCCGCGCGCGTCCAGGAATCGCGCGGTGACGCCGTTGGCCGCGATCATCAGGTTCGCGATCAACGACTTGGCGCGATTCGGCGCCTGCGGCCGCACCTCGTGCAGCGAGTCGCCGTCGAACACGTTCTCGACTTCGATGGTCTCGAACCCGAGCGCGCCGTGCTGCACTCGCACCGCGTCGAGCGCCTGCGCGACGCCGTCCTGCATGCGCAGCTGCTGATCCATGCCCGCCACCGCCGCCGCGGTCTGCGGCAGCGGCCCGGCGTGCTCCAGCCATGCGCCGACGGCGTTGTAGGCCAGCTTGGCCTTGTTGTTCACCGTCGCTCCGTACAGCAAGGACGACTTCAACGCACCGTCCCTCGACACGAGGAACTCGATCACGATGGCGATCCGATCCTGGCGGTCGGCCAGCGACGTGAGATCGGTGGACAGCCGCTCGGGCAGCATCGGAAAAATCACGCCGGGCGTATACACCGACGTGGTGTTCAGCGCCGCGTGCCGATCGATCGGCGAACCCTTGGCGACGGCGGCGTCGACGTCGGCAATCGCGACCAGCACCTTGACGTCGCCGTCGTGCAGCGCTTCGGCCACCGACAGCTGGTCGAGATCGCGCGAGTCGTCGTTGTCGATCGAACACCACAGCAGCTGGCGCAGGTCGCGCGTCGGTTCCTCGGTCGTGGTCGGCGCACTCCTGATCGCGGCGGCTTGCGCCAGCGCGTCCTGGGGAAAGTCGGGATCGAGGCCGCGCTCACGCATCGCCTTGACAGCGATCGATCGAAGGTGACCGCGCTGCGATTGATCAGCCATGGGTCCTGATGTCCTCAATCGCCGCCGCCATGTCCTCGATGAGGGCGTCGATCTGTGGTTGATGCGTGCGGAAGCTGAGTACGCAGACGCGGCCGAGAGCCCGGCCGTGCGCGCTGCAGCCGGTCACCATGACCCGGCCGCGTTGTGTGGTCTTCTCCATCACGGCGCGGGTCGCCGCGTCCTCGTCGGCGCGAGAGGCGCCCGGCCAGGTCAGGTGGAACGCAAACAGCGAAAGCTCGGGCTCGGCGTCAATCACGATGCCCGGCAGCGCCGCGACGCGCGCCCGCGCCTCCAGCGTCAACGCGCGCTTCTCGGCGATGGCAGCGCGAAACGCCGCCGCGCCGAACAGCTTGACCGACAGCCACACCCGCAATCCCGGATAGCCACGCGACAGCTCGGGTCCGTGCTGGCTCGGATCGTAGAAGTCTTCCGGATGCGGCATCGCCGGCAGGTAGTCGGCGGTCGCTTCGTGGGCCGCGCGCAGCGCCGCACCGTCGCGGACGAGGAGCGCGCCGGTGCCATAGGGCAGGAACATGCCCTTGTGCGGATCGAGCGTCAGCGAGTCGGCGCGCGGCAGCCCGTGCAAGGTTCCTCGCAGCTCCTCGATGAGATAAAAGAATGCGCCGTAAGCGCCATCGATGTGATGCCAGAGGCCTTCACGGGCACACAGGTCGGCAATTGCATCCAGCGGATCCACGGCTCCGGTATTCGTAGTCCCCGCGCTGGAGACGACCGCGAACGGCGACAGGCCCGCGCGGCGATCGGCGGCGATCGCGTCGGCCAGGCGATCGGCGCGCATCCTGAACCGATCATCGGAGCCAATCGGCCGGACGCGATCGGGCATGATGCCGGCGAGCTTGGCCGATTTCAGCACCGAATGATGCGCCTGGTCGGACGTATACAGCACGCCGCGGCGGATCTCGGCGCCAAGATGCCGCTCCCTCGCGCAGACAATAGCGTTGAAGGTGGCCATCGAGCCGCCGGTGGTGAACAGCCCCCGCGTGCCTGGCGGGAATCCCATCCAGTCGCGCAGCCAGTCGAGCGCGTTGGCCTCCAGCTGGACCAGCGCCGGCGCCGCCTGCCACACGCCGGTATAGCGATTGGTGGTGTTCGCGATGAAGTCGGCGAGCGCCGCCGGGTACAAGCCGCCGCCGGGGATGTAGGCGAGATAGCCGGGGCTCGGTGCCGTGAACGATCGCGGAATCCAGTCGCCGAAGAGCCGGTCGAGCAGCGGTTCGAGCGCCGCACCCTGTTCCGGCGCCGGTTCGCGCAGCGCCCGGCACAGCGCGGCGGCGTCGACGTCGCCGCAGGCCGGCTGTCGATCGAGCGAGGCGATGTGCGCGATGCAGCGCGCGACCACCTGATCGGTCATCGCGCGCATCTGTTGAGGCGAAAACTCGAGGTCTACCGGATCCAATCCTTCACCCGATAATAGGCCCCGACGATCGGCAGGAACCACGGTTGGCCGGAATACAGCGGGATGGCCCGGAACCCATCGTCGAACAGCGGGTGAAGGTTGGGCTCGCCGCCGATCCGGCGAGCGATCTGCTCCCCAAGGTAGGTCGCCATCGCGACGCCGTGGCCGCAGTAGCCGCCGGCATAGTTGAGATGATCCAGACAACCGGCGCGCGGCATCTGGTCGCGCGTGAACGCGACGTTGCCGCCCCACGCGTACTCAATCGCCACGCCGGCCAACCCGGGGAAAATCGCGCGCATGCCCTGGCTCAGGATCGCGGCGGCGCGGCGGGTGGTGTCCGCGTCGGGCCGTCCGAATTCTGCGCGTCCGCCAAACAGCAGACGCCGATCGGTGGTGACGCGAAAGTAGTACAGAAAATTCTTGGTGTCGAACGCCATCCGCCGCCGCGGCAGGAGCGCCGCGGCGACCGCCTCGTCGAGCGGCTCGGTGGCGATGATGTAGCTGCCGACCGGCACGAGGCGGCGCTGCAGCGCGGGCACCGCGGCATCGGTGTAGCCGTTGGTCGCCACCAGCAGGTCCCGCGTCTCGACGTCCCCGCCGGTCGTCCGCACCCGCCACTTGCCGGGTCGGCGATCCACCGCCGTCACGCCGACCCCGGTCACCACCGTCGCTCCGGCGCGCGTCGCCGCATCGGCGAGCCCGCGGACGTAGCGCGCGGGGTTCAAGCCGCCGCTGCGCTCGTCGACCAGGACGCCGTGATAGGCGTCGCTGCCGATCTCGCCGTGCTGGTCCGCGCGCGGCACCACCTGGACCGCGTGATCGAACACACGCGACAGCAGCGCCTGCTCCTCTCGAAAGGCCTCGAAATGCGCGGGCTTGAACGCCGCCTGCAGGTGGCCGGTGCGCACGTATTCGCAATCGATCGACTCCTCGTCGATCAGCGCCTCGAGCCTGGCGATCGACTCGGTGGCGACGTCAAACAGCTGCCGCGCCCGGGCCTCGCCGAACCGCTCGACCAGGATCGCCGGCTCCAGCTTCATGCCGGTAAGAACCTGACCGCCGTTGCGCGAGCTCGCGCCCCAGCCCACCTGCCGGCGCTCGATTACGACCGCCGCGGCACCCGCCTGCGCGAGGCGGCGCGCCGCGGCCAGGCCGGTATAGCCCGCGCCCACTACCACGACGTCGGCGTGCGACGGAACCTGGTCCGGCTTGCGATCGGTTGGTTCGAAACTCCGACGCCCGCCCGGCGAGGTGTCCCACCAGTAGGGATACTCGTTCACGGGCGGGCGATCTTCACCGGAATCGACGCGGAGGCGAGGATGGTCCGGCCGCGCGCCTGCTGCACGAAGGCGACGACGGCCAGGCGATCGCGCTGCCAGTCGGCCGGGAGCGGAATCTCCGCGCTGGCCGAACCGGTCGTGGCCGCGTTGTCAGCAATGTGCCCCACCGTCGCGAGGTAGCGCACCACCGGAGCGTGCGCGAGGGTGCGGCCGTGGTTTTCGCCGCGTTTCACCTCGGTGCGCAGACCGCGTTCGGTGACCAGGACGACGATGTCGGCTCGATCGCGGCGGTCGAAGGCTGGAAGGTCGCTGACCGTGATGCCGACGTGCAGCGCGCCCTCGCCCGGGCCGAGCGTCAGCGTGACCACGCCATGCGGCGCGGTCAGGGTCCGTTCGATCGCCTTGCGCGCAGCCGCGGCGTCGCTGCCGACGAATTCGGCACCGCCATCGACGACCATCTGCGGGGTATAGATGCTGTCGGTGCCAAAGCGGGCCTGATACGTCTGCTGCCGACTGGTCAGCGCCGCAGACGAAAAGCGATCCTTCCAGCCGAGCCGATCCCAGTAGTCGACGTGCTGGCCCAGCGCGATGATCTCGGCGCCGGCCACCGGCTGCGTGGTGACGAGCTTGTCGAGCAGGGCGTCGGCAGGCGGACAGTCGGAGCAGCCCTCCGACGTGAACAGCTCGACGATGACCGGGGTCGGCGTCGCCGCTCGCATGCGGCCCGACGCGATCGACAGCACGACGGCGAGCAGGAACAGGCTCCGGCGCATCATCCGGCCATTCTATCGTGGCGCCGCTTCCATGGCCGCCGATCCGCGCCGCATCACCCACCAGATGACCACGCCGAAGGTCACGATCACCGCCACGAAGGTCACGCCGAACAGCCAGAGCGTCCGGTAGAGGATCGACTGCGGGTCCATGCGCGCGTCGAGCACCAGCGGCACTCCGCGAAGTCGATCGGCCAGCGGCTGCTCCCACTCGAGAATGTTGCCGCGCACCTCGCGGCGGGTGTTGTGGTAGCGGATCTTGCTGGGCAGGTGCAGCCGGAATGCGACGACCTCCCTGCCGGTCCAGCCGGCCGACCCGATATCCTTTCCCGCGGCGCCGTCCACCGCCTGACGATAGATGAACAAATCGCCGTCGCGCCGGAACTCGTACTTCGACCACGCGAACGGCGCGACCTCGCCCAGCCTGGTGATGTCATCGATGTCGAGGCGGACGTGCACGAAGCGGCGGTTGCTGCGGCGTGACTGGCTCACGCGGATCACGCGCGTCGACGGCCCCGAGTAGTAGGCGCGAACCGCCGCGGTGTCGACGCGCGCCGCCGGGCTGGTGTCGAACGTCGTGCCGCGCAACGCGTTGAGCGCCGCCAGCGAGCTGTTGACGTAGACGGTGGCGCTGCCGTCGAGCGAGAGGTAGATCTCCTCCTCGTACCTGGTACTGCCGGAACAGCGAGGCGGTGCCGCTGCACGCGCTGATCACGACGAGCGTGGCGAGCGCGCCGAGTGCGCGGGCGCGAAGCCGCATAACCTTCAAATGATATAGTAAAAATTTGTGCTCTATCTGATCGACGGCAGCTCGCAGATGTACCGCGCGTATCACGCGCCCGTCCGCACCGCGGAAGGCGGACTGCTCCGCAACGCCCAAGGCACGCCCACCAATGCCGTCTACATTTTCGTCAACATGCTGCGCAAGCTGCTCAACGAGCACCAGCCCGAGTTCATCGCCGCCTCGTTCGATCTGCCCGGCCGCACCTTCCGCGACGATCTCGTCGACGACTACAAGGCCAACCGCACGCCGATGCCGGGCGAGCTGGCGCAGCAGATCCCGATGGTGCATGCGGCGTGCGAAGCGCTCGGGGTCCCGATCCTGACATCGGAACGCTACGAGGCCGACGATGTGATCGGGACGCTGGCGCTGAAGGCGGCCGCGGCCGGCTTCGAGGTCGCGATCGTCACGATGGACAAGGACTTCTTTCAGCTGGTCGGCGGCAGCATCCGCGTCTACAACCCGCGCGACGAGGGCACCTGGTACGACGCCGACGGCGTGAAGGAGAAGTTCGGCGTCGCCCCCGATCATGTCGTCGACGTACTGGCGCTGATGGGCGACACCATCGACAACATCAAGGGCGTCCCCGGCATCGGCGAGAAAGGCGCGCGCGAGCTGATCGTGCAGTACGGATCGCTGGAAAATCTCCTTGCGCACGCGGCGGAGGTGAAGAACAAACGCTACCGCGAGGGGCTGCTGGCCAACATCGAGCCGGCGCGCCAGAGCCGCGAGCTCGCGCGCATCCGCACCGACGTGCCGGTCGAGTTCCAGGCTGAAGAGCTGCGCTATCGCGCCGGGTCGCGCGAGGCTGCGTTTGCGATCTTCAACGAGCTCGGCTTTCGCGCGCTGGCCAAGGAGTACGCGCCGACCGCCGACACCATCGCCAAGGCCTATCGCATCGTCAACACCGCCGACGGAGTGCGCGCGCTCGCCGGGCGGCTGCGCGCCGCCGGCCGCTTCGCACTGCGGGTCCTGCCCGACGGACCAACCGCGATGCGCGCGACCATCGTCGGCATGTCGTTCTCGACCTCGCCGCGCGACGGCGACTACGTGCCGATTGGCCATCGCTCGCTCGACAACACCGAGAGCCTGCCCCTGGACATCGCGCTCGAGGCGCTGCGGCCGATCCTGGAAGACGCCGCGCTGCTCAAGCAAGGGCACGATCTGAAATTCGACGCCATCGTGCTGGCGCGCCACGGCGTCACGCTGCGCGGTCTCGATCTCGACACCATGCTGGCGAGCTATCTCCTGGACGCGACCCGGTCCGGCCACCTGATTGAGGATCTGGCGCTCGAGCACACCAGCTACAAGGCACTGTCGGCCGACGATGTGTGTGGACGCGGCGCCAAGGCGATCTCGCTGGCGGAAGTGCCGGTCGACGCGGCGGTGGTGTATGCCTGCGAACGCGCCGACCTGGTCGGTCAGCTGGCGCCGACGCTGCGCGACCTGCTCGCCGGCGAGGGGCTGGCCGAGGTCTACGCGACGCTGGAGCTGCCGCTGGTCCCGGTGCTGATGGCGGTCGAGCGGGCCGGGGTCCGGGTGGATACGGCGGCGCTGGCGGCACAGTCACACAAGGTGGATCAGGAGCTCGCCCGCCGATCGTCGACGATCTTCGAGATGGCTGGCGGCGAGTTCAACATCAACTCACCGAAACAGCTCGCCGAGGTGTTGTTCGACAAGCTGCAGCTGCCGGTGCTCAAGCGGACGGGAACGTCGAAGGCGCCGTCCACCGCGGTGGAGGTGCTCGAAGAGCTCGCGCTGACGCACGACATCCCGCGCCAGATCCTCGAGTGGCGGCAGCTGATGAAGCTGAAGGGCACCTACATCGACGCCCTGCCGCAGCTGGTACACCCGCAGACCGGCCGCGTGCACACCTGTTTCAACCAGGCGGTGGCGGCGACCGGACGACTGAGCAGCAGCGATCCGAACCTGCAGAACATCCCCATCCGCACGCCGCTCGGCCGCGAAATCCGCCGCGCGTTCATCGCCGAAGCCGGTCACGTGCTGATTTCAGCCGACTACTCGCAGATCGAGTTCAGGGTGCTCGCGCACCTCTCAGAGGAACCGGTCCTGGTCGACGCCTTTCGCGAAGGGGTCGATTTTCACGAGCGAACGGCGGTGAAGATCTTCGGCGCCGACAGCGGCAAGGATCCGCATCAGCTGCGCAGCATCGCGAAGATGGTCAACTACGCGCTCCTCTACGGCAAGGGCGCGTTCACGCTGGCCAAGGACATCGGCGTCACCCAACAGGCGGCGCAGGAATTCATCGACGCCTATTTCGCCGGTTTTCCCCGCGTGCGCGCGTTCATCGATCGCACGCTCGAGGAGGCGCGCGCCAGCGGCGTGGTGAAGACGATGTACGGGCGGCGGCGGCTGGTGCCCGAACTGAACAGCCGCGACTTCCAGCGCCGCGCGGCGGCCGAGCGGGAGGCGGTCAACATGCCGATCCAGGGCAGCGCCGCCGACATCCTGAAGCGCGCCATGATCGACGTCCACGCCGCGCTCGCGCCCTATCCGGAAGCGCGCATGATCCTGACGGTCCACGACGAGCTGCTGTTCGAGGTGCCGCAGGCGCGGGCGGAGGACTTTGCCGAAATCGTACGCGACGGGATGCAGTCGGCCGCGATCATGAACGTGCCGCTCACGGTGGACATCGGTGTCGGAGAGAACTGGAAGGACGCGAAACCGTGAGGACGATTACCTGGTCCATCGCTCCTTGAACTGTTCCCATTGCTGCAGCAGGCTCTCCGGCGTCTGCGCGGTCGCCTTGGCGCGGTCGGGGATGATCGCGCGGAGCACGAGTCGGTCGATGTCGGCGCGCAGCATGACGCCGTGATCAGAGGTCAAGGGCGCGCGCACCCAGGCGGCGAGCGCCGCATCCCACGCCGCCTGGAGATCGCCCTGCGCCCGAGCGGCGGCAGCCAGCCAGTACGAGGCGGTGCCGCTGACCGGACGCTGCGCCAGCTCCTCTTCCATCCTCGTGCGAATCCGCAGGTAGACGCCCTGGCGATCGATCTCGGGACGCGGCTTGGCGTCGCGATCGAGCGCGCTGGCCCACCAGTCGAGTACCCGCTCGCGCGCGTCGCCGGCCAGCAGATCGGGATTGCGCACGATTGGATCGAGGACATTGGCCGCGGCGCCGTGCGCGCCTTCGAAGAACAGCGCCTCGCCGATGCCGACGACGTATTCGGGACGCTCGTTGGCCGGCAGCCGCTGCGGATCGATCCGGCGCAGGCGCTCACGCGCATTCACGAGATCGTCGTCGACCGCGCTGGCCCGAAATCGCTCGAGGTACGCCCGGGCACCGACCAGATCGGCGGCGTCGGCGTGTGCCGGTGTCAGATGAGCCTGCTCAGCCGCGTTGATCGCAGCGTCGAACTGTCCCTGGTTGTACAACAGACGGGCGCGAGCGAGCGGATCGTCGGCGGCCCCTCCAGAAACACTCGCGACAAGGAGCAGAGCCGCCGAAACGGCAAGGCGACGCATGCGTGCGATGGTAACACAGCCGCAATTCAAGCCTAAGTCATTGGACATCAATGGCTTAGTTAGCTTCCGCGACGCTTTTGGTACAATGCCGCTCGATGGTCGAACCGAGGATCGTGCCGCGAGAGGAGCATCCGATCTCGCGCCGCGACATCGATCCCGACGCGCTGAAGGTGCTGTACCGTCTACGGCAGGGTGAGCACACGGCGTATCTGGTGGGCGGCAGCGTCCGCGATTTACTGCTGGGCCGGCGACCGAAGGACTTCGACATCGGCACGTCCGCGCATCCGTATCAAGTCAAGAAGCTGTTCCGGAACTGCTGGATCATCGGCCGACGTTTCCGCCTCGCGCACGTCAAGTTCGGACAGAAAGTGATCGAAGTCGCCACCTTCCGGCGCCAGGTCGCGGCCGGCGAGGAGGTGGTGCAGGACGGCGTGCCCGCGCCCGATCCGACGACGCCGGAAGGCGAGCAGCTGCTCCACCACGACAACACCTTCGGCACGCCCGAAGAGGATGCGTTCCGTCGCGACTTCACCATCAACGCGCTCGCCTACGATATCGCGACGTTCTCGATCATCGACTACGTCGACGGCCTCGACGATCTGCGCTCGGGGATCGTGCGCTCGATTGGCGATCCGGACGTCCGCCTGAACGAGGACCCGGTCCGGATGATTCGCGCCATCGCGATTGCGGCCCGGCTCGACTTCACGATCGAGCCGACGCTGCTGCAGGCGATCCGCACGCACCGGCGCGAGATCGCGAAGAGCTCGCTGCCGCGACTGCTCGAGGAGTACTACAAGATTCTGCGCGCGGGCTCGGCCGAGCGAGCCTTCCGTCAGCTCGCCGAGGTCGGCCTGCTCGAACCGATCTCTGCCGAGTTGCACCGCGGCGCCGGCGATCCGCTGTGGCGCTCCCTCGCCGCCGTCGACGAATACCGCCGCCAGTTCGAGGCCACGCCCGACACGCTCTCCAACGCCATCCTGCTCGGCAGCCTGCTTGTCCCGCTTGGGATTTCGCTGCATCCGCGCGCGGCGCACCCGGGGGGTGCGACCGGCAGCGGGTCGGGTGACCCGGAGTCGTCGCGCCGCCAGCGCCACCCGCCGGGACCGCGGCTCGGTGAGCTGCCGCTGGCGCGGCGCGACGTCGAGCGGCTGCGCCAGATCGTCAGCCTGCAGCGCCGCCTACGCGACCTCGCCGCCAGCCCGCGCGCCCAGCACGCGCTCACCCATCGCGGCATCTTCCGGGAGGCGTTGACGTGGATGGAAATCCACGGCGACGCGCCCGACGTAGTCGAACATTGGATGGGGATCGTGGACGAAAGCGGCGCGCCCGAGCCTGGTTCAGAGGACAGCGGCGACGAGCAACAGCCAGCGACGGACGCACCGCCCAGGCGACGCCGACGGCGACGCCGGCGCGGCCGACGCGGGGGCGGCGGCCACGCTCAGCCCTGACCGGAAAAAACCGCAGCGCGGTTTTTTCTCTACGCCGCCACCACTTCCGCAATCGTCTTGTACGGCTTGGCCAGCTTCAGCGCGATCAACAGTCTGATCAGCGGCCACGCAGGATCGAACTCGCTGGCGCGAACGCTGAACTTCGGACTGCGCGGATAACCGTGGTGGTTGTTGTGCAGGCCTTCACCGCCGGTAATCAGCGCCAGCGCGCGGATGTTGGTCGCGGTGTTGTCGAAGTTCTTGTAGCCGACGTGGTGGCAGAGCCCGTTGATCGAGGACGACAGCACGAACACGTACATCACCGCATGAATCGCCGCCGCGAGCAGCGCCCACCACACGCCGATCAGCGGACCGACAATCAGGCAGAGCAGCGCGGTGCCGATGCCGAGACCGAGCAGCCCGTGGTTGAACAGGCGAGTGTCCCACCATCCGTCCTTGATGTCGCGTGCGTAGCGCGCGACGACGTCGGTCTTCTTCACCTCGCGAACGTAGTAGAAGACGTTCCCGAGCTGCACCTGCCAGAAGCCTTCGAGCTTGGGGCTGTGCGGGTCGCCTTCCTCGTCGGTGAACGCGTGATGCTTGCGGTGCACCGCGACCCACTCCTTGGTGCACTGACCGGTGGTCAGCCACAACGCCAGCTTGAACGTCCATGCCACGGCGGGATGAACAATCAGCGCCTTATGGGTGGCGCAGCGGTGCAGGTAGATCGTGGTGCTGAACACGGCGACCTGGATCAGGGCGCCGGCGACGGCGAGGGCGAGAAGCAGATGCAGCAGCACGGCACTATCCTCCTGAGGACGACCTTAACGTCCCACAGGCGGAAGGCCATGACTGTAAGACTTTTGTACTATCCACGTTTCCGTTCGAATTCCCGCATGAAGGCGACGAGCGCGTCGACCCCATCTTCGGGGAAGGCATTGTAGATCGAGGCCCGCATGCCCCCGACCGAGCGGTGTCCTTTGAGGCCGTCGAGGCCAGCCGCGGTCGACTCCGTGACGAAGGCTTTCTCGAGCTCCTCGGACGCCAGCCGGAAGGTGATGTTCATCAGCGAGCGGCAATCCTTGTGAGCCGTCCCGCGATAGAAGCCGGTGCGGTCGATTTCCGCGTACAGCTTCGCCGCCTTCCGCTCATTGACCGCGGCCATCGCCGTCAGACCGCCCTGCGCGATCAGCCATTTCGCGACCAGGCCCAGCGTGTAGACCGCGAAGGTCGGCGGCGTGTTGTACATCGATCCATTCTCCGCCTGGATCGCATAGTTCATCATCGTCGGCAGCGACTTCTGGGAGCGGATCAGCAGGTCGTCGCGGACGATGACCAGGGTGACGCCTGACGGCCCGAGGTTTTTCTGCGCGCCCGAATAGATCAACGCGTGCCGGGCCACGTCCAGCGGCCGGCTGAACATGTCCGAGGAGGTGTCGCTGACGAGCGGCACGTCACCAACATCGGGCAGGGTCTTGTACTCGGTACCCTCGATGGTGTTGTTCGACGTCATGTGCACGTAGGCCGCGCCTGGGGTCAGTGTCAGCTCCGCCTGGGTCGGCACCCGCGAGTAATTCTCCGCTTTGGTCGACGCCGCGACGTTGACGTTGCCGATCTTCTGTGCTTCCTTGATCGCCTTGGCGCCCCACGAGCCGGCGTCGATGTAGTCCGCGGTGGCGCCCGGCGTCAGCAGGTTCATCGGCACCATGGAAAACTGGGTGCTGGCACCGCCCTGGAGGAACAGCACCTTGTAGTTCGCAGGCACCGCGGCAATGCGACGGACGTCCGCTTCGGCCAAGGCGAGGATTCCCTCGAACGCCGCCGAGCGATGGCTGATCTCGAGGATCGACATGCCCACGGACGGCAGCGCCATGAGGTCGCGCTGGATCTCTTGGAGGACCGGCACCGGCAGGACGGCCGGACCGGAGGAAAAATTGTAGACACGGTGAACGGTGGTCATGGCTGCTCTCAGATGGTGACGAGGTGCAGATCGAGGATGTCGGGATGGCCGCTCTGCATCGCCGTCAGCAGGGCGTCGGACGGCGCGCCGTCGAGATTGATGCGCGCGACAGCCGCCTGCGCACCTTCGAAGATCACGTTCTCCGTTTCCTGGACGTTGATGTCGCCGCTGCGGAGATGCTCGAAGACGTGGGCGAGCACGCCGGGCCGATCGCGGTGTCGCACCACCAGCAGGTGCGTCGCCGGCGTCCGGGTGGCGAGGTTGACGACGTTCGGCACTTTGCCGGTGTCTTTGTACGACGCGATTATCCGGACGGTCTCGGCGGCGATCGCGTCCTGCGCCTGGTCGGTCGACGCGCCAATGTGGTGCGTGCCGTAGACGTTCGGCAGCGCGACGAGCGGATCGTGGAAGGCGCCGGTGGCACCGGCCGGCTCGGCCGCGAAGACATCGAGGCCGACGCGAATGCCGCGCTCGCGCACGGCCCGCTCGAGCGCCGCATGATCGACCACTTCGGCACGCGCGGTGTTGATGAAACAGGCGCCGGGCTTCAGCCGGTCGATCACCGAGGCGTCTACCAGTCCGCGGGTCTCGGCGGTGAGCGCCAGGTGCACGCTGAGCACGTCACAGCGGCCGGCCAGGTCGGCCGGTGATTGCGCCAGCTGCAGGGGAATCGGCTGGTTCGCGATCTGATCCTTCCCGGTGGCGAAGCGCCGGCTCCAGACGACGATCGGCATGCCGAACGCGTGCGCGCGCCTGGCCATTTCCTGGCCGATGTTGCCGTAACCGAGCAACCCGAGGGTATGGCCGTAGACCCCGCGCGCCTTCGAATATTCCTTCTTGTTCCAGGTTCCCGCGCGCAGATCGACGACGTTGTCGGGCACGCGCCGGTCGAGGGCCAGGATCAGCGCAAAGGCGAGCTCCGCCACCGCGATGGCGTTCTTCCCCGGGCAATTGGAAACGTAGATTCCGCGATTGGAGGCGCTCGCGACGTCGATGGTGTTGTAGCCGGCGCCGGCACGGACGATGAGCGAGAGCGACCCTGCTTCGAGCATGGCGCCGGTGACCGCCGTGCTGCGAACCACCAGCACGTCGGCGCCCGAATCGCGCACCGCCTGGGCCAGCGCGTCGTCCTTCAGGTCGGGCTGATAGAGCACCTCGCAGCCGGCGGCCTCGAGGCCGTCGATGCCGCTCTGCTCGAACTTGTCGGCGACGAGGACTCTCACGCGTCGTGCTCCGTTCTGCGTTCGTCGTAGTTGGTCGGGACGCTAGATAACATGGATCAACAGACCATCCCTCAGCTTTGGTTCGAACCACGTCGATTTCGGCGGCATGATCTCTCCCGCGTCGGAGACCGCGATCAAATCGGCGACGCGAATCGGGAACAGCGAGAAGGCGACCGCCGCCTGACCGGAGTCCACCACCTGCTCCAGTGCCCGGGTGCCGCGGCCGCCGCCGATGAAGTCGATGCGCTTGTCGGTGCGCACGTCGGCGATCTCGAGCATCGGCGCGAGCAGCTGTTCCTGCAGCACGCTGACGTCGAGCGAGGCGATCGGATTCGCGGCATCCGGCGCCGTACGTGTTCGCAACGTGTACCAGGCGCCGTTCACATACATCGCGATGTCGCCGTGCCGGACCGGGGTGGCCGGCCCGCTCGCGACATCGAAGCGCTCGCGGACGGCCGCCAGGAAATCGCCCGGCGACCGTCGGCCAAGATCTTTGACCGTGCGGTTGTAGGAGAGGATCTGGACCTGATCGTGGGGAAACGCGACCGCCAGCATCGTCGAGGCGTCGGCGCCGTCTCCCAGCGAGGTGCCGGGAAGTCCACGATCGCGGATCTCGGCCCGCGCCCGCGCCGCGCTCGCGGCGCGGTGATGACCGTCGGCGATGTAGAGCGCGGGGACGAGGGCGAACGCAGCGACCAGGAGGTCGCGATCGACACCGCCGACGCGCCACAGGGCGTGACGCACACCGTCGGGCGCGGTGAAATCGATCAACGGTTCGCCGCGCGTGGCCGCGTCAGCCAACCGATCGATCTGCTCGACCGCCCGGTAGGTGAGGAAGACCGGTCCGGTCTGTGCGCCGAGCGCAAGCATGTGCCGGGTGCGATCGTCTTCCTTGTCACGGCGCGTGCGTTCGTGCCTCTTGATGATGTCGCGCTCGTACTCATCGATCGAAAAGCAGGCCGCCAGGCCGGTCTGGACGTGGCCGCCCATCTCGAGGCGGTAGAAGTAGACGCAGGCTTCGTTCTCGAGCGTCAGCGCGCCGTTCCGGAGCGCCGCGAAGTTGGCGGCCGCCCGCTGATAAACGGCGGCGGCGTAGGGATCGCCGCCAACCGGCAGTTCGAGCTCGGCGCGCGACACCCGGAGGAAGCTCAGCGGATTACCTTCCGCCAATGCGCGCGCCTCGTCGGTGCTGACGACGTCGTAGGGAACGGCGGCAATGCGCGAGGCGTTGGCTGCGTCGGGACGCAGCGCGCGGAACGGGTAGACGGTCGCCATAGGCGCTCAAATCATATCGCAGCGCGGGAATGGAAGAGGCCCGGGCAGGCCGGCCGCTCAGAGATCGGCGTGCGGTATGAAGGCGTTTCGAAGCCACCGCAGCCGCAGACGATCGAGCAGACCGCGCCGCACCGGATGCGCGGTGGCGACACCACGGCGCACGCCGCGCGCCGGCGGCCGCGCGCTTCGCTTCACCGCGATGCGCCGCATTTCGGGACGGGATGCGGGAACCGGCCGCATCGAGATGTCACGAACGGCGATGATGCCGGGTTCGAGTGCGGGGATCGGTTGCACGGGTGGGAGCCGCGGCGCGTCGATCACCGATGTCTGCGCCGTCACGACTGGCGGCGGGGGAGGCGCGGGCGTCGATGCGGATCTCACGTGCATCAGCTCGCCGGCTCCAATCAGCGTAAGCCCGGCGGCGACGCACGCGACGGTGGCATTCCACGACCGGGCTGGCGCCGGTGGAGAGGATACCGCGACCAGATCGATCACCGCCGGCTCTGCGGCAATTGCGGCGCATTGCTGCTGGTAGAGACGGCGGTCGGCCTCGCGCAGCTCGCGGCGAAGAGAGGTCGTCGAGGCCCGGTTCATGCGGCGATCAACGAGCGGCACGGTCGCGATCGCGCGCCTGCTGCTGGATCGCGCCACGAGACGGCGCACGACTGCAGCGCGATCGCCGCGCTCGTGGCGGACCAGATCGGACGAGAGTTCGTCGAGCGAGTCGAACGGCGGCGCGTCGACGTTGAGCAACGCGCGAGCAAGGGTGTAGCGCAAGCCTCCGGGCACGCGCGTCGATCCCGGCGGCAGCAGCTGCTCGAGAAAATTGCCTACGTCCGAAACCGCCGGCGTCATCGTGCAGCTCCGGCAGTTGACCGTTCCATCCTGGTTCAGCCAGACGCTTTCAACTGACGGCGGACCATAGGGCAGATGCACCTGGTCCGCGCGGCCGGGCTCCTCGAACGATGAGATCAGCTGTTGCGCAATGGCTACGGCTTCATGGGCCTCGAAGATGATGCCGGCGGCCCGGCATTCGGCAATCGACTTCGTCATGCTTGAACAGCCCTGCCAAACCTGCGCCAGATTCGGGGGAGCCGCACTCTCAGCCACACGACTGGAGTGTTACGGCTGGGTTGTCCGCACGAGTGGCGTTAGTGCGCGAGGGCGTTTGGATTTGCGACGCTGGCCAGGGCCGCGGGCACGAGCGCCGCCATCGCGCGGTCGCGGGCGGCTTGGAACGCTGCCATTTGCGCCGGCGGGACCGGATCAGCTGGAGGCATCGCGCGATGCGCGGTGATCGGGTTGACGAAGGTGCCGTTCTTCCGCAGGCGATAGTCGAGGTGGGGGCCAGTCGCCAGACCGCTCGAGCCGACGAGGCCGATGAGCTCGCCTTGCCGAACGTGCTGGCCCGCGTGCACCGAGAGCACCGACAGGTGCAGATATTCGGTTTCGAAACCGTTGGCATGACGCAAGTGGACCATTCGGCCCGCGCCGCCGCTCATGGCCGCCGACAGCACGACGCCGTCGGCGACGGCTACCACCGGTGAACCGGCCGGGGCACGATAGTCGACGCCGAGATGCGCGCGCACCTCGCGCAGCACGGGGTGCATGCGCGCCGTGGAAAAGCTCGAGGTGACAACCGGCTGGAACTTGAGCGGCGATGCGAGAAAGAAACGACGCATCGATCGCCCGTGCTCGTCAAAGTAGGCTGGCGACCCGCCTTCGGGAGTGAAGCGCATGGCCTGGACCCGCCGGCCGGCGTTGGTGAACGCCGCAGCGAGAATCGGCCCGTAGCCGGCGAACCGGTGATCGTCGCGGAACTGCTTCTCCACGGTGAGCTGGAAGTGATCGCCCGGCTGCAGTTCCGTGCTGAAGTCGATCTCGCCGCCGAAGATGTCGGCCAGCGCAAGGGTCAGGTCGATCGTCTCGCCGGCCGCGTCGAGCGCCGCCGCCAGGGATGTGTAATTGTGGTCAATCTGTCCGCTCACGACCTCCGCGCTGCGCGTTTTCGGAATCGGCAGCACCCGCGCCACCAGCTCTTCATTTGGCGATCGGCCGACGCGCAGAAAGCGGTCGGCGTCGATTTCGTACTCGAAGCCCCTTACCGTGCCGGTATGGGTGGTCTCGAGCCGGTAGGGCTGATTGGCGCGGACCTTCCGCAGATCGAATACCGAAGCTGCCTGCGCGACGATGGCCGCCGCGTCCGCGAAGGCAACGTCGTTGGCGCGAAGCAGCGACGCGAGCGTGGCTCCGGCGCGGACGCGCGACGAGACCACCGTGGTCTCGAGCGAGAGAAGAATATCGCCTTTCACTGCCGGCAGCGTGTCGGTCCGGGCCGTGCGCGCGCTAGTCCGCGTGTCGCACGCCGATGCGGCAAGGCCGGCCAAGATGATCAGGACAACAATCTCGCGCACAGTTGAGCTTTGTTATCGGTTCCTGCGGTTCAGACGTCCAGTACCCTGCAAGAGGCGGCATCGTAGCACGGGAGTCCGATCTGGGGTTGGCAAAGACCGACGCGCGAAACCCGGACTCCGTGTCCCGACTCCGACACCGTTGACCGGATCTGAGCCAAGCCGATAGAGTTCGGGCGGAGGTCTGTTATTCCATGCACTTTCGACGCACGTTCGGTGTAGGCACGGTCATCGCGGTACTCGTGGCGCTGCCGCTCTCGGCGCAATGGCCGATGACGGAGAAAATCGATCTCGATGCCATCTATCGCATCAAGGACGAGGGGCTGCAGCGCTCCAAGGTGATGGAGATCGAGAGCTATCTCACCGACATCTATGGTCCGCGGCTCACCGGTTCGCCCAACATCAAGGAAGCGGGCGACTGGGCCATGAAGACGATGAAGGACTGGGGCCTGACCAACGTGCACGAGGAGGAATGGCCGTTCGGCCGCGGCTGGCAGAATCAGCGCTTCACCGCCAACGCCCTGACGCCGCGCGCCTATCCGTTGATCGCCTATCCGAAGGCGTGGACGCCGGGCACCCACGGTCCGGTGACCGGCGACGCCGTCATCGCGGTGATCAACGAGGAGAAGGATTTCGCCACGTTCAAGGGCAAGCTGCGCGGGAAGTTCGTGCTGTCGATGGCGATGCGCGCGGTGCCGGCGCATTTCGACGCACAGGGCCATCGTTACACGGACGCAGAGCTCGCCGAACTCGCCATGCAGCCGGCGGGAGGCGGACGCGGCCGCGGCAATTTCGCCGCCGCCCAGGCATTCAACCGCAAGAAGGCCCAGTTCTTCATCGACGAAGGGGTTGCGGCGGTCCTCGACTTCAGCCGTGGCGACGACGGCACCGTCTTCGTGCAGGCGCCGCAAGGCGTGTCGCGCGATCCGAAAGGTCCGGCGCAGCCGGCGCAGGTCACGCTGGCGGTCGAGCACTACGGCCGGATCTGGCGCACGCTGGAGAAGAAGGTCCCGGTGACGCTTCAGATCGACGCCGAGAACACGTTCTTCGACGACAACCTCAACGCGTTCAACATCGTCGCCGACCTGCCGGGTACCGACAAGGCCGACGAGGTGGTGATGCTCGGCGCGCACTTCGACTCATGGCACAGCGGCACCGGCGCCACCGACAACGCCGCCGGATCGGCAGTGATGATGGAGGCAATCCGGCTGCTCAAGGCCAGCGGCGTGAAACTGCGCCGCACGGTGCGCATCGGGCTGTGGGGCGGCGAGGAAGAAGGGCTGCTCGGCTCGAAGGAATACATCAAGGCGCACTACGGCAATCCCGAGACCATGGCGCTGAAGCCGGAGCACGCCAAGCTGGCCGGGTACTTCAACGTCGACAATGGCACGGGGCTGATTCGCGGCGTCTACCTGCAGGGCAACGAAGCGGTCGCGCCGATCTTCCAGCAGTGGATGGAGCCGTTCAAGAATCTCGGCATGACGACCTTGACGATCCGCAATACCGGCGGCACCGATCATCTGTCGTACGACGCGGTCGGTCTGCCGGGGTTCCAGTTCGTGCAGGACGAAATCGAGTACAACTCGCGCACGCATCACTCCAACATGGACCTCTACGAGCGCGTCCAGGCCACGGACATGATGCGCAACGCGGTCATCGTCGCGACGTTCGTGATGAACACGGCAAACCGCGACGAGAAGCTGCCGCGCAAGCCGCTGCCCAAGCCGACGCCGGCTCCAGGAAGAGGCAGCTCGCAACCCTGAGAAAAGCCCGCCGCGTTTTTCTCAGGTGCGCCCGTAACGCTCCGACCAGGCGCGCAGCTGGGCTTGCCGTTCGCGGGCTTCGGAGATGTCGTCGAGCCGATCGACCGGCCAGGGCAACCGGAACGTCCAGTTCCTGTTCGCGACGGTCGACGGCTCGTTGATGCGATCGCGCCAGCCGAAGGCGTCCTGCAGGGGCAGCAGCACCAGGTCGGACTTCGACGCGAACAGCACCTCGAGCAGGACATCGCGTACGGTGGGGCCGAATGTTTCGTGGCTGAGATCGCCGCCGCCCCTCAGGCGGCGAACCGACGGCAGCTCGCTGACCTGGCGGCGGTCGGATTCGGGCGCCGACTCCCACCAGACCGCGACCGGCTCGGTGTCGTGAGTGCCCGACGCCGCCACCGATACCTGCGGGTAATCGGCGGGATCGCGAAACGGCTGCCCTTCGTCGTGCCATTTCCGCTCCCAGCGGAACACGCGAAAACCGGGAATACCGAGACGGGTCAGCGACGTCCGCACGAAATCGGGAACGGTGCCGAGATCCTCGGCGATGATTTCTGCGCCGGCGCCGCGAAACAATTCCAGGACCGTCTCGCCGAGCGCGCGCTGCGCCGCCTCGTCAGACGGCGTGAAGAAGCCTTCGCCGCCGTTTCTGAGCCGGCCGTACGTGCGGTAGAACCCGACCAGGTGATCGACACGGTAGCCGTCGAACAAATCCGCGCTCCGCCGCGCCCGCTCGCGCAACCAGCGGTAGTCTTCCGCGGCGAGCGCGCTCCATTGATAGACCGGCATGCCCCAGTCCTGTCCGGTCGCGCTGAAGGCATCCGGCGGCGCGCCCACCGACATGTCGAGGCGAAACTGGTGCTGGCGCACCCACACGTCGGCGCTGTCGGCGTCAACCATGAACGGCAGATCGCCGAACAGGGCGACGCCGTGGGTCTGCCGCCGCGCCGCCCGCCACTGCGAGCCGGCAAGCCACTGGAGATACTGCTGAAACAGCACTTCGTCCACCAGCTCGCGCCTGGCGCGATCGATCGCCGGCGGGTCGCGCCGCTGAAGCGCCTCTGGCCACTCCATCCACGGTCGCTCCTGCTCGCGCGCGTGGAGCGCCCGAAACAGGCTGTAGTCCTCGAGCCACCAGGCCTGCTCGCTGACGTAGGACTGAAACGCGCGGCCGCGCTCGCTGCCGCCGCGCCACTCGCGCTCGAGAAATCGCTCGAACGCCGAGCGCAGCGCGCGCCGCTTCAGCGGACGGACGTCGCCATAATCGATCCGCGGCGAGCCGCGCACGGCGGCCAGTGCCTCGAGATCTGAGGTCGGCAGCGCCGCTTCGCCGCCCAGCGCCGCGAACTCCGCCACCTGCGGGACACTGATGTAAATCGGATCGATCGCCATCGCGCTGATCGCCGAATACGGCGACTGCTGGCCGGTCGCCATCTCGTTGAGCGGCAGCAGCTGCAGGATGCGCTGGCCCGCGCTGGCGAGCCAGGCGGTGATCGGTTCGAGATCGCCGATGTCACCGATGCCCCAGCTCGCGGTCGATGCGCACGAGAACAACGGAATGAGCAGGCCCGCGCGGCGGCGGCCGTTCGAGGAGCTCATGTCCGGGTCACGTGGCAATCGAAGTGCCGCAAGAGGCGCGCAATCCCGTCGCCGAACCGCGCTTCGGGCGGCAGCAGGCTGACAATCAAGAACGACTCGCGCGGGAAGTCGAAAAAATATCCGGGGTGAATCAGCACACCGTCAGCCAGCAGGCGCAGGACGAGCGCTTCCTCCGACTGGAGCGATGGCACCTGCAGCACTCCATACCAGCCGCCGGCGCTCGTCGGGACGCCGCAGGCGGGCGCCGCTGCGACCGCCGCCCGCAGCGCGCGGTAATTCGCGGCGACTCGCGAGGCGATCTGCGCGCGGACGGTTGCGCCGCGGAGGAGCAGATTCGCCGCCGCGAGCTGCACCGGAGTCGAGACCGCAAGGTAGGTGTCGCAGACGACCTCGAGGCGCTCGAGCGCGTCGTTGACCAGTCGCTCGGGACCGCCGATCGCCATCCAGCCGAGCTTCAGCTGCGGCAAACCGACCGACTTCGACAATCCACCCAGAGCGAAGGAGAGCACATCGCGCCGGTTGGTCACCCGACCGGCGCGCGTCGACGCACCTGGATGGAGCTCATAGTCGGCGAATACTTCGTCGGCGATGATCGCGATGCCGCGCGGCGCACAGATGGCGGCGAGCTGCTCGAGTTCGTCCCTGGAGATGAACGTGCCGGTCGGATTGTTGGGGCTGACGACGAGCACGGCGCGGGTGCGCGGCGTGATCGCGCGCACGACACTGTCGAAGTCAATCGCCCATGACCCGTCGATGTCGAGATCGTAGAAGCGCGTCTCGACCAGATCCAGACGAGCCAGGTAGTCGAACAGCGGATAGCTCGGCCGCGGCACGAGCACCTCGTCACCGGCGTCCGCCAGCAGCTTGAACAGCACCGAATAGCCATCGCTGGTGCTGGCGACGAGAACGATGCGATCAGGAGCAACCTCCACGCCCTGGCGCCGATAGTCGGCCGCGACCGCGGTCCGCGCCTCCGCCATGCCGAGCGGCGACGGTGCATAGCGCAGGCCGCTTGCGCTGGCAAGCGGCGCCAGAAGATCCGACGGATAGTCGAATGCGGCGCGGGTCGGGTTGGACTCGGTGAGATCGATCAACGGATCGCCGCTCGCCCTGCGCGCGCGCAGAGCTTCCGTCACCCGATTCGGTGCCAGATTGGTCGGTATGCGGCTGGAGAACACGGTCCTTGGTGCTCGGTTCTTGGTCCCTGGTCGGTCCTGGTCCCTGGTCCGTCCCTTGTCCCTGGTCCATCCCTGGTCCCTTGGTCTGTCCTTGATCCCAGGTCCCTCATCCCCGATCCCTGCTCCCTGATTCGTCGGGTCGCGTCGTTTTGGATCGAGGCTGACGACCAAGGAGGACCGGGGACCACGGACGGACCGGGGACCAGAACCCGGGAACTAAGGACCAGGGAGTATCTCAATCCGCTCGATAACATCGCCTTCGAGCACCTGATCGACCAGGTCGATCCCGTTGAGCACCTGCGCGAACACGGTGTACTCGTGATCGAGGCGCGGGTTGTCCACCAGGTCGACGAAAATCTGCGCGTCGCCGGTGTCGCGGCCGCGCGTGGAGATGCCGACCGCGCCCCGCACGTGCGGCCACTGCCCCACTTCATCGCGCATGAAGCTGGCGTCGCCGATGTACTCAGTCGCGCCCGGGCTGCCGCCTTGGATCACGAAGTTCGGCACGACGCGGTGGAACGTGAGGCCGTTGTAATAGCCGGCCTCCGCCAGGTGCGCGAAGCGGAGTACGGTAGCGGGAGCCTGCGACGTGAACAGCGCGAGCTCGAACACGCCAACGCCGCGAATCGTGACGCGGGCGCGCGGCGCCGCCAGGCGGCGCAAATCGTCGGCGTTGAGATCGTTTTGTGGCGGCCTGGGAACAAATTTCTTCGGCGGGTCACCAAGGTCGCCCAGCGTTTTAGCGATCGCATCGCGGGCGTCGTGAGAATTGTCGTGCCCTTCGGCGAGCAGCCGCTCCCACGCCGCCTTCAGCGCCGGCACTGCCTGATCCGGATGGGGTGTGCCATCGAGGGCCAGTGCCGCCGCGCGCAGAATCTGGTGACCCCGCCGGGCAAGCGCCGAGACGTAGATCGCGTCGGCGTCGTGGCCGGCGATCGCGTGCAGGCCATCGACCGCCGCCTCGCTCACATTGTCGTCGTCATCGCGCGCCAGCTGGTCGAGCGCATCGCGATCCTTCAGTTCCCTGGCGGCGCGCGCCGCGTACATGCGAAGCTGCCAGACACTCGAGCCGGTGAACGGTGGCAGCGCGGCGGCCGCATCGGCAGGATCGGCGGCCGCAAAGGCGACCAGGGCGTGGGCGGCGCGATGCCAGCCGCGCGCCTGGGCGGCATCGGTGAGGTCGCGAACCACGCGCGAAAGGGCGGCCACCGCGTCTGGCGCCAGCCCGCAACCGCCGAGCTGATCGATCGCAAACAGCGTCACATGCAGGTCGCGGTCGCCGGTTGCGGCAAGCGCTGCGGAGCAGGAGTCGGCATCGTCGCGGCCGCGCAGGCTGCGCAACGCCTCGAGCCGGACGATCGGGGAATCATCGGCCCGGGCGGCGGTCAGGGCGCGATGGATCTCCGCCGGCGACACCTGCGGCGCAGCGGCCGCGGCCGCGCGAATCGCCAGCCATCGAACCTGCGCATCGGCATCGTGAAGCGCGGCGCCCAACGTCTCCACGTCAACGGCGGCGGCAGTTGTCAGTGCCTCGAGCGCCAGGCGTCGGACCCGCGCACCGCTCACCGCCTCTCCTTTCAGCGGGATCGCGAGACGGCGCAGCAGCGCGAGTGCTTCGTCGCCCGGCGGCCGCGTCTTCCGTTGCGTCCGGACCAGCCCTTCCAGCCCCTGCGCCACGCCCAGTCGATCGGTCAGCGTCTCGGCGCGGCCGGCCATCTCGATCAAGGTGCGCTCCGCCGACTCGGCCTGCGCGGCGTTGACGTAGGGGAGCCTGCCCAGGGTGTCGCAAATCGCTTCGCGGACGTCGGCATCGGCTTCCACTTTGAGGCGCACGACCAGGGGAGTCGATGCACCATCGAGCGCCGATGGCGCCGGCGCCTTGTCGCCTTTCCATCCCTGTGCGGCCTGCCCGATGGCGTTGGCCGCCTCGGATCGGATCTCGGGTAGCGCGTGGCGCAGTGAGGGCAGCAGATCGGGAATCAACGCCGGCCGTTCCAGCCGTCCAATCGCCCGCACGGCGACCCGGACGGTCTGCGCGTCGCCGTGCAGACCTGATCGGATGATCGCCAGATCGCGCGGCGTCGGCGCGCGGCGGTCTTCGGCCTGCAGCACGGCCAGCCGCGACGTGCGCGGCGCCGCCGGCTCCTCCTGGGCACGGACCGCGACGAACAAAAAACCGCAGAGCAGGCACAGTCCGCAGAGCAATATCGTGTTGTGTGCGATCTCTGCGATCTGTGCGCGCTCCGCGGTTGCTTTCGTTCTCATCGCAGGTGGCGCGTGGCCGCGGAGTACTCGAGCATCTGCGTGGTCAAATCCAGCGGATAGGAAACCGTGACGTCGACAATCTCGCCAGCGGTGTTGGTGACGGTCTCGAGCTTCGGCATCACGAAGCCGGTGTAGGACGGGAGCTGCAGGCGATCGACCCGCGCGACGACCTCGTCGCGCAACGCCGGATCGAAGTGCACGCCGTACGCGGTGAAGAGGGCGAGCGCCGCCTCGTAGTCGCCTTCGCCCTTGATCCGCTGTACCTCGGCCAGCAGCCGGCCGACGCCGTCGCGGAAGGCAGTGGCATCGGTCATCACGTAGAACGTCTTGCCGTCACGGCGGCGCACGTCGATGGCCGTGGTCTCGGCCATCAGCCAGTGCACGATCATCTGCCGGTTCCGCATGTGGTCTTCTTCGATATCCGTGCCTTCACGCACGCGACGCAGCTGTACCAGCGCGTTGCGGGTGTAGCTCTCGTACTCGGTGCGCACGATCTCGTCGTGGACGTCCGCCGGGACCAAGCCGAACTCGACCAGTTTCCGATCGGCCAGGAAGTACAACGCCACCAGATCGGCGCGCGACTCTTCAATCGCCGAGAACTGTTCCTCGAGCGCCGACTGCGGGCTGCCATTGAGCCGCTCGGCCACCTTACCCGATCCGTGCCCGATGACCTCGTGCATGTTCGTGGTCAGCTCGCTGGCGAACGCGTTCCAGCGCTTCGATCGCTCGGCTTCGTCGGCGGTCCACGAAAATTCGTCGCGGAACTCGGGCAGCGTCGAGCGATCGTAGGCTTCGTTCACGTTGGACAACGACACCGACTTGCTGCCGTAGCGCTCGCGAATCGTCTGATCGTTGGGCAGGTTGATGCCGACCGGCGTGATCGGACCGGAGTCTCCGGTCTCGATCACCACGTCGATGGCGTTGGCGGTGACGCCGCGCACGCCCTTCTTCCGGTACCTGGAGTCCCACGGCATGTGGTCTTCGAACCACTGCGCCTGGTCGGCGATGATCCTGATCTGCGCGGTCTTGTCCTGGTTCACGTAGAACACCAGCGCTTCCCACGCTCCCTTGATGCTGCGGGCGTCGAGATAGACCTCGACGAAGCCGTTGATGGTGTCGACCGGCGAGGTGCGGTCCTGGACCCAGGCGATGTCGTACGCCTCGCGGTCGCGCTCTTCACCAGTGCGGTAAAATGCCACCAGCGCGCGCAGGACGTTGGCCATCTCCGCGGTCGAGTACGGCATCGCCGCTTCCAGGTGAGACACGATCGCCGCAATGTGCGGGCCATAACGTCCACCGACCCGATACACCTCTTCGACCAGCTGCCCGTCGCGTTTGACAATCCGCGAATTGAGCGGATGCTTTTCGACGAACCCCTCGAGATCTTCCAGCGTCAGGCCGACGTAGAGATTGTTTGCGCTCGCGGTGACGATGTCCTTGCCGGCACGCGGCGCCTTGCTGGTGACCGTGGGATCGACGTCGAGATCGAAAAACATCGGCCGCAGGCGCGCGAGCTGGGTGTCGAGCGTCTCGCCGGCCTGCAGCGGAAAGCGGGCGCCAGCCTGCGCGGCGGCGTGCGCGGCAGCAGCCAGCGCCGCCGGGGTGCAGGCAAGTACGAATTTGCGCGAGGTCAGGTTGTTGTAGGGTCCACTGTTGAGCCAGAAGAGTTTGGTGTAGCGAGTGATCTCGTCGAGCGTCGATCGATCGATGGCGGAGGGATGCGTGACGATCGCCTCGAGCACATCGCGCATCTCGAGGCTGTGCGCGTAGCGCTGGTCGTAGAAGATGTCGCGTCCGGCGATGGCCGCCTGACTCAGGTGCCAGATCAACGTCCTGTCGCGCAGCGACAGATCGCGGAAGGCGTCCGCGTAGAGCTGGACGACTGCCGCTTCACCGACGCGCTCGAGCAGGTATTTTCGCTCTGGCGGCGCGGCCGCCGTCACCGGCACGTGTCTCGTCTCGTCCATACCTGTCAGCTAATCTACATCACGCTGTCGCCTCGACGCGTTCGAGGTGCGCCGCGATATGCACCGGCCATCCTTTTTCAGCGGTAATGCGCGCGGCGAGCGCCGCGAGCGCGAGCGGATCGCCGTGGACGAGGTAAGTCATGCCGGGCGGGCGGGTGAACCCGGAGAGCCAGCGCAGGCTCTCGCTGTAGTCGGCATGCGCCGACATCGAGTCGAGCAGCTCGACGCCTGCGGCGACGGGGTAGACGCGTCCGAGCAGCTTGATGTCCTTGGCCCCGTCGGCGAGCAGGCGTCCGCGCGTGCCGGCGGCCTGGAAGCCGACAAACAGCACGGTGTTCTTGGGACTCGAGATCGTCGCTGCCAGGTGCCGTAGAACGCGCCCGCCAGTCGCCATCCCGCTGGAGGCAATGACGATGGCGGGGCGGCGTGACGCGACCAGGTCGGCCGACTGTTGCGGCGACGCGATCATCGTCATTCGGCTGGTGGCAAACGCCGAGACGTGCCGCAGGCCTCTCGTCCTGGGGTCCGAGGTGGGGACAGAGGTGAGGTCGGAACTCAAGGTCGGAAGATGGGACTGGACGCCAGCGCCAGCTGCGGAAAGCCCGGGATCCAGCTCGTTCAGGCGGGCGGAGAAGAATTGCAGCGCGGCGATCGCCATCGGACTGTCGAGGTAGACCGGCAGCGCCGGAATTCTCTTCTCCTCCTCGAGGCGCTTGAGCCAGTACAGCACCTCCTCCACCCGGCCGATCGCAAACGAAGGGATGATCAGCTTGCCGCCACGTTGTGCGGCTTCATTGACGATCGCCGCGAGCCGGGCGCCATTGTCGTCGGGAGTGTGAAGGCGATCGCCATAAGTCGATTCGAGCAGCAGGACGTCGGCCTCGGCCACCGAGGTCGGGTCGGGCAGCACCGGCCGCCCATACCTGCCGAGGTCACCGCCAAAGAGGATGGTCTTTCCGGCCACGCGGACCCGTGCATATGCCGACCCCAACAGGTGTCCCGCGTTGATGAACTCAACCGTCGGATCGGCCGGGTTCTGTCCCGTGCCGTCGAGAATCGGCACTGGGCGCTCGTAACCCACTGGCTGGAGCTGCGTCAGCGCCCGAGCTGCGTCAACCGCGGTGTAGAGAGGGAGCGCCGGCGAGTGTTTCGTGAAACCATGCCGATTGGCTTCGCGCGCGTCCTCTTCCTGGATGTGGGCCGAATCGGGCAAGACCAGCGAGCACAGCTCCTTGGTTGCCGGCGTGCAGAACACGCGACCCCGAAAGCCGGCCGACACCAGCCGCGGCAGATAGCCGCAATGGTCGAGATGGGCGTGGGTGAGGACCACCGCGTCGATCGTGGCTGGATCGATCGGCAGCGGCATCCAGTTGCGCAGCCTCAGCTCCTTCAGCCCCTGGAAGAGACCGCAGTCGACCAGAATTCGCCGGCCGTCGACTTCGAGCAGGTGCTTGGATCCGGTCACGGTCCCGGCGGCGCCGAGAAACGTGATGGAAAAAGCTGGGGTCGACAAGGCCAGAGAATAGCGGAAGCGGCCGCCGACGGTGCGCCCGGATGACATTTGCAGACATCGAGCGCACCGGGAAGCGTTCGTGCCTGCACAATTCGGCTCGAATCAAGTCGCTGTTTCGCCTCGAACCGCTGAGTCGTGATGCGCCCTGTCGCTGGAAGTCCGGCGTGCGAGATGACGTCGAAAGACCCGTTGAACCAAAGCGCTGTAAGCGTTATCGTGTGCCTGACTAAATCCCTCTCCATCCGGTCGGTCCACGACCCGACGAGGTGATCCTGCAATGGACGATAAGAAGATGTCGGAAGAGATTTCAGAGTCGGTGTCGCGACGCGGCTTCATCAAAGGCGTCATCGCGGCGGGCGCGGTCGCGTCATCCTCCGCGTATTTGTTCCGGACGGCGCCGTTGCTTGGTCAACCGTCGGCACCGGGCTCGGTGGAGCGCCTGATCACGCTGAACGTGAACGGCCAGGACCGTCGCGTCGACGTGATGAAGCAGGAAACGCTCGCGATGACCCTGCGCTACAAGCTGGGGCTTACGGGCACCAAGCTTGGATGCGACCGCGCCGAGTGCGGCGCCTGCACCGTGCTCATCGACGATGTCCCGCACTATTCGTGCTCAGTGCTCACGCACACGACGCGCGGGAAGAAGGTGCAGACCATCGAGGGCCTTGCCGATCCGCTGACCGGCAAACTCAGCGCCGTGCAGCAAGGCGTGGTCGACGAGCAGGGATTCCAGTGCGCCTTCTGCATGCCCGGCTTCGTGATGGCCACCACCGGCTACCTGAAGACGAACCCGAACCCGACCCGCCAGGAACTGGCGCACGGCATCTCCGGCAATCTGTGCCGCTGTCAGGACTACGACAAGATTCTCACCGCGCTGATGAAGGGCGCCGAGCACATGAGGAACGCGTAATGGCTGACAACAAACTGATCGGCCAGAACTACACCACCCCGGATCTGGTTGCCAAAGTCACCGGCAAAGCCAAGTACGCCGAGGACTATCGCGTCGAGGGCATGCTGTTCGCCAAACTGCTCGTCAGCCCCCATCCGCACGCGCGGGTGAAGCGGCTCGACACCAGCGCGGCGATGGCACTGGCAGGGGTCAAAGCGATTCTCACGGCCGACGACATGCCGGGCGCGGCGGTCGGCGCCACGCTGGGCGAAGGCGTCCAGGCGAGTGCGCAGGCCGAACGCGGCCTGACGAACGAGCCGCTCTATCAGGGCGAGCCGATTCTGGCGATTGCGGCCATCGATGAGAAAACGGCGGCCGAGGCAATCGAAGCGGTCGTCATCGAATTCGAGCCGCTCCCCTTCGTCGTGGATCCGATTGAAAGTCTGCGGCCCAACGGGCCCAACGCCCGTATCCAGGGTAACGTCTGGGTCCGGCCGACCGCGCCGCCGGCCGCCCCTGGCGCCCGCGGTCCGGCCAACAGCGCCGCCGGTGCGGCGGCAGCAACCGGGGCGCGGACGCCGGCCAGCGCGCCGGAAGCCGCCGGTGCGGCTCCGGCAAGAGCCGGCGCAGCGCCAGCCGCGGCAGCACCCGGTTCCGCGGCACCCGCCGCCGGTGCCGCGGCGGCCGGCGCCGCGGCGGCGCGCGGTGGACGTGGCGGCCGCGGCGCAGGCGCCGGGGCGCCCGCTCCCCCCCAGATCACCGTCGTGAAGTGGACCGACGAGGACTTCGCAAAGGCCGGCCCCAATCAGATGCCGATGGGCAAAGCGACCGATGAATGGTCGCACGGCGACGTCGAGGAAGGGTTCAAGAAAGCCGACCTCGTCCTCGACGAGACGTTCATGACGCAGTCGACCGGCCATCAGCCGCTCGAAACGCGCACGGCGATGGCCTACTGGCAGAACGGGAAGCTCTTCCTGCACGGCTCGACCCAGAGCACGGTGCAGACGGTCGGGGCGGTCGCGCGCTGGACCGGCCTGACGCCCGACAAAGTCGTGATCATCAGCGAGTACACGGGCGGCGGCTTCGGCAGCAAGATTCCGGGCGCCATCTCAATGGCGATCCCGGCGCTGCTCTCGAAGAAAGCCAACGCCCCGGTCATGATGCGCATCACGCGCGAAGACGAGCACTTCATCGGCCGCGCCCGTCCCGGCATCCTGGCGCGCGTCAAGCTCGGCATGCGCAAGGACGGCCGCATCACCGCGATCGACATGTATGCGATCTGCGACAACGGTCCGTACGACGCGCAGGGCGATGCCCGCTCGGCCGGCACCACGATGTCGCTCGCCTATCAACCCGAGACGATGCGGTGGCGCGGCCTGACGGTGCTGACCAACACGCCACCCAAGACCTCGCAGCGGGCGCCCGGCGGCATGCAGGGCATCGGTCTGTTCGAACCGATGCTGACCAAGGCCGCCAAACAGCTCGGCCTCGATCAGGTGGACGTGCGCCGCATCAACGCCCCGGCGGGCAAGGCCGGCTTCGGTCCGACCCTGCCCAACGGCAGGCAGGCCTACGTCACCAGCGCCTTCGTCAAGGAAGCGATCGACATGGGCCGCGAGAAGTTCCAGTGGGACGCCAAGAAGGCGGCCTACAGCGGCAAGAAGCAGGGGTATCTCGCGCGCGGCATCGGGGTGGCGGTGAGCCCGTACTCCGGCGGCTCGATCGGCTTCGACGGTCTGTTCATCATCAAGCCCGATGGTCGCATCACGTTCCAGTCGGGCATCGGCAACCACGGCACGCACTCGGTGTTCGACGTGCACCGACAGGCGGCGGAGATGCTCGGCGTCGCATGGGAAGATTGCGACGTGGTGTGGGGCAACACCGCGAAGAACCTGCCGTGGACCTCGGTCTCGGCCGGCAGCCAGACCGCACACGCGATGACCCGCGCGGCGCACGCGGCAGCGACCGACGCGATCAAGAAGCTGCAGGAAATCGCCGCCAAGGCGCGCGGTGGCAATCCCGACGCCTACAAAGTGGGCGGCGGCAAGGTGACCGGACCGGGCGGCAGCATGACGCTGGCACAGGCGGCGCAGAAGGCGATCGAGTACGGCGGCAAGTTCGACGGCCACGAACTGCCGGAAGACATCAACAACTTCACGAAAACGTCAGCGAAGAATCTCGTCGGCCAGGGACTGATGGCGGTGGGCAAGGATGCCTACCCGCGCGACGGCCAGTCTCAGTCCTACGTGGTCGGCTTCGCCGAGGTGGAAGTGGATACCGAAACCGGCGTGGTCAAGGTGATCGACTACACCGCCGTCGGCGACGTCGGCACGGTCCTGAACCCGCGCGGCTTGAAGGGTCAGCTGTTCGGCGGATCGATGCTGGGGCTGGGGCACGCCAAGACGCAGCGCTGGGCGTACGACCAGCACTACGGCGTGGCGCTCGCGCGCCGCTTCTACCAGAACAAGCCGCCGACAATTCTCGACGCGCCGATGAACTTCACCGGCGAGGCGGTCAACATCCCCGATCCGGAAACGCCAACCGGCGTGCGCGGCGTGGGCGAACCGCCGGTCGGCGCGGCCTACGGCGCAATCTTGAACGCGATCGCGGACGCGGTCGGCACCGAAATCTTCAGGAAGTCGCCGGCTTCGCCCGACATCATCCTCGCTGCCATCGAGAATGGCGGTCAACGGACACACGAAGCGCTTACGGCGCACGTTTGAGGCCTGAGATTTCAGATTTGAGATTTCAGAATTCAGATTGATGGTTGACCGGGAATCTGACATCAGCAATCTGAAATCTGCCCTGAGAGGAATGCTTATATGGCCGTGATTCGCGACGTTATTCCGGTGTTCGAGCTTTACCAGCCGGCTTCCATCGATGATGCCATCAAGCTGCTCGACAAGCACGGCACTGATGCGCTGGTGCTGGCCGGCGGCCTCGACAGCATGGACTGGCTCAAGGATCGCCTGAAGAAGCCAAAGGCGGTGGTCGACCTCGGTCAGATCACGGAGCTGCGCGGGGTCAAGGAAGTGAATGGCGGCCTGGAGATCGGCGCGATGACGCCGCTCACCGAGATCGTCAAGCACCCGGTGGTGCGCGAGAAGTTCAGCCTGCTGATGGAAGCAGCCGAGCTCGTCGCCTCGCCGCAGATCCGCAACCAGGGGACGATCGGCGGCAACGTGTCGCAGGACACGCGCTGCTGGTACTACCGAGGCGGCTGGACCTGCTATCGCGCCGGCGGCAACATCTGCTACGCCGACACGCCGACGGCGGTGAACCGCGAGCACGCGATCTTCAACGCCGATCGCTGCGTCGCGGTGAATCCGTCCGACACCGCGCCGGCGCTGCTCGCGCTCGACGCGTCGATGGTCATTCGCGGACCGAAAGGCGAGCGCGTGGTCCCCGCCGAGGAGTACTGGATCGGCCCCGGCATCGACATCACACGGATGAACGTCCTCCAGCCCAACGAGATCCTCACCGCGATCCGCATCCCGTCGACCATGGCGGGGGCGCAGTTCTACTTCGAGAAGGTGCGCGATCGCCAGGTGTGGGACTTCCCGCTGGTCAACGTCGCGTCGGCGATGCTCGTTTCCGGCGACAAGATCGACAAGATCCGCCTCGTCGTGAACGCCGTGGCGGCGACTCCGCATCGGCTCAAGGCGGTCGAGACCGCGCTCATCGGCAAGGCGCGCAACGAAGAAACCGCGGACATGGCTGGCAAGATGGCGGTTGAAGGCGCGCAGACGCTGCGGCACAACGCCTACAAAGTGCCATTGATGCGCAATCTCGTGAAGCGGGCCATTCGTGGAGGAGCCGGAGCGACATGGACCTCTTAAGGTGGGGACGCAGCCCGTGGGGCGAGTGGGTTCTCACCCACGTCTCGTGGAGCCTGTTCTGGGCGTCGCTATTCGCCGGCGTGTTGTTCTTCGTCGCGCACGCGAGCTATATGCTCTTCTCGGCGCATCGCAAGCGCGCGTCGGCGGAGACTGACGCGCTCGAGGCGCAGTTCAAGAACCTTCCCGCCAAGATCGAACGCCATGGGCTGGCCGCGCGCCTGTTCCACTGGGTGATGGCGGCGGCGATGTTCACCCTGCTCTTCACCGCGTTCCTGCCGATTGCCGGCGTGAAGTTCCCGTGGGTGCAGTGGCACTGGATGGCGGGGATCGTCCTCGCCGCGTCGATCGTGTTCCACATCATCCACGCCACGTTCTTCCTGGACTTCTGGTCGATCTGGGTCGGACCGAAGGACATTCCCGAGCTGAAGGCCGAGCTGATGCGCGAGCTCGGCCACGACGTCCCCGGACCGAAGGACGGCAAGTATCCGCTCGGCAATCGCCTGTACCACACTGCGATCGTGATCGCCGGTCTCGGGGCCTCGATCACGGGCATCCTGATGATTCCGCGTATCCGCACCGGGCTCTTGACCCGCAACCCGTACTATCTGAGCGACGTCACCTGGGGCATCACCTACGTGACCCACGGTCTCGCGGGCGTCGGTCTGGTCGGCCTGGTGATCGCGCACGTGTACTTTGCCATTCGTCCCGAGAAGTGGTGGATCACCAAAGCCATGATCTTTGGCTTCATCACCCGGCGGCAGTATCTCGAACATCACGAACCGAGCCGCTGGCCGGTCGGACAGAAGCGCAGCGAAGCGAAGCCGGCGAGCAACGCGTGAGCCAGGCGGAAACCGCCGCCGAGCTGGGCTCGCGCATCAACGTCATCGAGGAGGCGTACGAGTTCATGCTCGCCTACGCCTCCCAGGGGCTGGCGTCGGATCAAGGCAGCGACACCGGCCGTCAGGCGCGCGAATTCCTCAAACGCTGCGACGCTGCGCTCAACGGCCTTGGCGACTTTCTCAATGCGTTCAGCGCACGCGCGGGCGTGGATCCCGTCGACCCCTATCGCGCCTTCATCGCCGTCGTCGACCGCGATGCGCGTGATGCCCAGGCGGCCATCCAGCTCGTGCTCGCCCAGACCGGCATCAGCTCGCAGCTGGTCGACAACCTGAATGCCTCGATCCACCTGCGCGCGCTGCTCACCGACCTCTTCCTGATCGACGAAGTCTTCAAGTCGCGCCGGTAGCCGTACGGTAATAGCCGTTCCGGTAGTGTCGGCTTCAGCCGGACGCAGCATCGCGCCGAAGGTCTGGCGGGGTACCGATCGTGGTTGGCGATGGTGCCGCATCGAAAGCGCTTGGGGCCCGTCCTCGAACAGCCCACTCGGGTGCTCAGTCAACCGCGCTGATCACAGGAGAGGCCTGCGCGCCCGAGCGGGCGCCCGTTCTCGGCCACCCACGATGGACTCATCTGAATCTCACACGAAGAGACCTACCTGCCCGCCTGTGTGCCAGAACAATACCGATTGATCGGCGGTGAACTTCTGCTCGCGGGTGTAGCCGATCAAGCCGGCCATCGCTTTCGCGGTGTAGGTCGGATCGAGAAAAATCGCCTCGGTCCTCGCCGTCAGATCCAGCGCTTCGCGTGACGCCTCGGTCTGGATGCCGTAGCCTTCGCCGACGAAGCCATCGTCAACCTCGATCGCCGTGCCTCGCGACATCTGTCCGCGATCGATGTGAAGGAGGTCGGCAACGCCGGCGACAATCGCGCTTACGGTCGACTGCAAGGAGGCCGATGTATCGTCCGCGCTGATCCCGACGACGCGGGTCGGCAATCCCAGCAGCCGGCAGCCGGCGACGAGGCCCGCCTGGGTGCCGCCAGACGAGGTCGAGTGCAGGATGACGTCCGGCGCGGGCATCTGGTCCGCCAGCTCGGCGACGGCGAGGGCGAACGCCAGCGCGCCGAGCGGCGTCGAGGCGCCGATCGGGATCACGAACGGTTGCCGCCCCTCACCTCGAAGTCGCTCGGCGACCTGCGCCAGCATCGGCGTGCGTTCCTCCCGCGATCGCACGTACACGACCTCGGCGCCAAGAAGATCGTCGAGGAGCGCATTCGCCGTCAGCCGCGCCGGCCTTTCGCCGTTGACAACCAGCACCGCGCGCAGACCCAGCCTGGCCGCGGCGGCCGCCGTCGCCCGAGCATGATTCGACTGGACGCCGCCGGCCGTCACCAGCGTGGCGGCGCCGTCGGCGACCGCGCGTGCCGCCACCAGCGCGAGCTTGCGAACCTTGTTGCCGCCGAACCCAAACGGAATCGCGTCATCTCGCTTGATGAAGAGCCGCGGACCGCCGCCGAGCCGCCGCATCAGGTTCGGCATCGGCTCGACCGGCGTCGGCGCCGACACGAATGGCAGCGAGGGAAGGCGCGCAATCAGCTGACGCAGCGCTGCAGGTGTCACGGGACGTATAGTAGGCCGGTTATGGCGGACATCTTCGAAAGTGGGAGTGACGGCATGAGGAGATGGGCGGGACGGGCTGGAGGGGCGGGAAGGACCGGAGCGGTGGGACGGGCCGAACGGGCGGGACGGGCTGGAGCGGCGGGAAGGACCGGAGCGGTGGGACGGGCTGAAGGGGCGGCACGGGCTGGAGGGGCGGCACGGGCTGGAGCGGCGGGACGGGTGGGACCGACCGCATCGCCGCGATGGGCGATCGTCTGCGTCGCAGCGGCTGTCTTCGTAGCGCACGGCCTTCAGGCCGTGCCTCTTAGCGCGCAGGCTACCGTCCAACCGACTCCGCTCCAGCGGCTCGAAGCGTCCATCCTGCGGACCACGCGCAGCATCAACGCCACCTGGGGCATTTACGTGAAGTCGCTCGAGACCGGCGAGGAGATTGCGATCGACGCCGATCGTCAGATGGAGACGATGAGCACGATCAAGATCCCGCTGATGATCGAGGCGCTGGAGCAGATCAAGGCGGGCAGGTTCAAGCTCACGGACAAGTACACCTTCGTCGAAGCCGACTCGCAGCCCGGCACCGGGACGATCCAGAGACTCGACTACGGTGCGGTGATGGACGTCAAGGATCTGCTCACGATGATGATCATCGTGTCGGACAACACCGCGACCGAAGTGATCTATCGCATGGTGGGCGGACCCGATGCCGTCAACCGGCGCATGGACGCGCTTGGACTGAAGACCACTCGCGCCATCAACGTGCCGTCGCGCTGGTTTCCGGCGCTGCGCTCGGCGCCGACCACCGAGCAGTTCTATCGCGACGGCAAGTCGCCGTTCGGCTTCTCCACGGCTCGCGAGATGGGGCGTCTGCTCGAAATGATGGAGCGCGGCACGTTGGTCGACAAGCCGTCCTCGGACCTGATGCTCCGCATCATGCGCGGTCAGCTCTATCGCACGCGAATTCCCCGCTATCTCACCGGCTTCACCATCCCGCACAAGACCGGGGATTTCCTGCCTTACGTCGGCGACGATGTCGGCGTGCTCGAGGCTCCGGGAAAGACGATCGTCCTCACCGTGTTCACCGGCAACCATTTCGGATCGGGTGAAATGCTCGAGAACGCGATCGGCCTGGTGGCCCGTGATGTCGCGGACTACTTCCGCTACCGATAAAACGGTCGCGGAGTTACGAATTCCACCCACAATATAGGATCGGAGAATGGCTTCCTACCTCGACGGCGTTCCCTTCTCGGGCATCATTCGCATCCGCGACATGATGTACTCAGTCGCCGATCCGTATCGCCTCGATCAGGGGGACGTCAGCTTCGATGCGCCAGACAGCGTCAAGCAGGGCATGTCGCGCGCGATTGCGGAGAACCACTCGCACTACGTGCAGACCAGCGGCCTGCCTCGTTTGCGCGAGCTGATTGCGGCCAAACTCCGCGATACGAACGGCATTCCGATCGACGACGTCGAAGACGTGCTGGTCACAAACGGCGGCATTCACGGGCTCTACCTTCTGTGCCGGTCGCTGCTCGATCCCGGCGACGAGGTACTGATTCCCGATCCGGCGTGGCCGCCGGCTGCCGGCAACGTTCTGGCGGCGCAGGGTGTCCCGGTCGGCTACAAACTCTACCAATCGAGCGGATGGCAGCCGGATCTCGACGAGATCGAATCGAGAATCACGCCGAGGACCCGCGTTCTCTATCTCAACTCACCGAGCAACCCGACCGGCGGCGTGCTGACGCTGCCGTATCTCGAGCGGCTCGCGGCGATGGCGCACGGTCACAATCTGTGGGTCATTTCAGACGAGGCCTATGAGGACGTCGTCTTCGACGGCGAACACATCAGCATCGCGTCGTTGCCAGGCATGTACAAGCGCACGATGCCGCTCTACACCTTCAGCAAGACCTATGCGATGACCGGCCTTCGGCTGGGCTACATCGCGATCAGGAATGCGGCGATCCGCGACCGCGCGAAGAAGCTGCTGTTCTACACCGCGAGTAACGTCGCGTCGGTGGTGCAGTACGGCGGCATCGGCGCGCTCGAAGGGTTGCAGGACTGCGTCGAGGCGTTCTGCCTGGAACTTCGCGCCAGGCGGGATCTGTTCTTTCAGGGCATCAAGGAATCGGCGGGCGATGTCTTGTCCGGTCAGCCACCCGCGGGTTCGTTCTACGCCTTCCTGCGTATCGATCCGGCCTGGTGCGAAGGGAATCCGAAGACGGCATCGGTATCGTGGCGGATGGTGGAGTATCTGATCGCCAAGGGACGCATTGGTTGCGTTCCCGGTGTGGATTTCGGCGCAAACGGTGAAGGGTACGTACGGTTCTGCTTTGCGCGCGAACGAAGCGAACTCACCGGCGCGCTCGCATCAATGCGGCAGCTGTTCGGTGTGCGCGTCTGAATCTGCAATCCGCAATCCGCAATCCGCAATCCGCAATCCGCAATCCGCAATCCGCAATCTGAAATCTGAAATCTGAAATCTGAAATCTGAAATTATCTGACGTGTCTGCCGCCGTCCACTCGGATCGTTTCGCCGGTGATGAAATCGCTCTCGAGCAGCCCGATCACGGTCTTGGCGATTTCCTGCTCGCCACCCCATCGCCCCAGCGGCGTCGCCTCCTCGACCGCTCGTGACTCGGCTTCGGTTGTACCTGGCGGCGCGACGATTGGTCCCGGCGCGATGGCATTGACCAGAATATTGTCGCGCGCCAGCTCCAGCGCGAGCGCTTCCGTGAGGGCGATGATGCCGGCCTTGGCGACGTAGTACGGCAGGTAGCCGGGGTAGCGCGGCCGCCCGCTCCGCGCGATCCAGTCGCTGAAATTGATGATGCGCCCGCCGCCCGTGGCGCGCATGTGCGGCACGGCTGCATGGGCGCAGAGAAAGGCGGCGCGCAGGTCGACGTCGATGGCGGCATTCCAGTCGCGCACCGTCAGCTCGGCAAACGGCTTCTGCACATAAACCGACGCCATGCTGATGACGATGTCGAGTCGCCCGAACGTGGCAACGGTCGATCGGACCAGCGCAGCGGCTTCTTCCGGCTGGAGGAGATTCGCCGCGAAGCTGTCGGAGCGGCGTCCGGCGGCGCGCACGATCTCTGCGGCCTGGTCCGCCTCCGCCTTCGAACGTGCGTAGCTGAGGGCGACATCGACGCCGCGCGCCGCGAGCTCGCGCGCAACAACCGCGCCGATGCGCTTGCCGCCCGTGATGAGCGCAACTTTGTCGGTGAGATCCATTTGAGGGCGGGACTGGCGGGACAGGCGGGATAGACAGAAAGGGAGCAGCTGGCCGTTCCAGCTATCCAGCCCCTCCTGCCCTTCCTGCCTCTTAGTAGCTGAACGTCCCGAAGAACGCCGATCGCTTGTTCGGATCGCTCCACTTGGTGCCGAGCGCCGAGCCGGTGAACAGGTTCTGGTTCGTCACGCCCAATGCCGATTCGTCCATCTGTGCAAACGGGTGGAACCACTGCATCGCGCCGCAGGTGGGATCGTGTATCAGGTGTTTGCTGACGGCCAGCGTCACCTGCGGAGCCGAGACGTCGATCTCGCTGCCGTGGTCGGCAAACTGGATCGCCGTAGGCGTCACCTGAACGATGGTGCCGACGAGTCCATTCGACAACTCGTTGGCCATCGCGACGAGAGCGATCTGCTGCGCGGCGTTGGCGCGCTGGTCGACGAACATGGCGGTCCGGACCGCCGGTTTCTCGCCGCCCATCTCTGTCATGCCGAGGTTACGATCGCCGGACAGCGCTGCCACCACCGACAACCCGTCGATGCTGATGCCGTTGAAGCTGCCGCGGTCAACTTTCCAGGCCAGCACCGCTTGCTTGCCGACCGTCTCCGCTTCGCTGTTCATGATGCAGCCGCCGGTGAACACTTCGGCGGTGCGGGCTTCGACATACGCGCCCGAGACCTTGTTGCGTCCGCCCGCCAGAAGCGGCGCCGCTGCCATTCCGATCAATGCCGCCGCGACGATTGCTCGTTTCATATGCGACCTCGCATTAGGATTATAACGCCCGCACCGTCTACCAACCCTTCGGGTATCTGAGTCGGTATCGGAGGGGCGATCAGGGTCAGCGTCAGAGGTCGGTCGGAAGCCGGGTCAGAAGTGCCGCCCGGAGGCCTGATCCGCATACACAACCTGAAAGGACGAGTCGTAGTGGAAAACATTGGATTCATTGGACTTGGGGTCATGGGAAAGCCCATGGCCAAGCACTTGATTACGGCGGGACACCGGCTGACGGTTCACAATCGGAGTCGTGGTGCCGTGGATGAGCTCGTGGCCGCGGGTGCCACGGCCGCTTCGTCCCCGGCCGAGGTCGCCCGCGCCTCGACCATCGTCATCACCATGGTGCCCGACACGCCCGACGTCGAGCGTGTGCTCACGGGACCCGACGGCGTCCTCTCCACTCTCCAGCAAGGTGCCATCGTCATCGACATGAGTAGCATTTCGCCGGTCGCGACCGAACGGCTGGCGGCGCTCGTCGCCGAAAAAGGCGGATCGATGATTGATGCGCCCGTCAGCGGCGGGGAAATCGGCGCGATCAACGCGCAGCTGTCAATCATGTGCGGGGGAGATGAGGCGGCGTTCGCCCGGGTCAAGCCGATCCTCGCGTCGATGGGCAACCCGGACAAAATCGTCCACATCGGACGATCCGGCGCCGGGCAGATCTGCAAGGTTTGCAACCAGATCGCGATCGGCGGCGCGCTCGCCGGCGTCAGCGAGGCATTCGCGCTGGCCAAAAAAGCCGGCGTCGATGCGGCGCGGGTCCGGCAGGCGTTGCTTGGCGGCTTCGCGGCGAGCCGCGTGCTCGACGTGCACGGCGAACGGATGCTGGTGGACAACTACAAACCGGGCTTTCGCGCGCGGCTCTATCAGAAGGACATGCGGCTGGCGAACGAAGCAGCGGCGGCCAACGGCGTCTCGATGCCCGTCACCGCGATCGTCGCACAGCTGCTGAACGCGCTGGTGGCGTCTGGCGGCGGCGATCTCGACTATGCGGCTCTCGCGACCGTGCTGTTCAAGATGGCCGGGGAGCACCCGCGGCCTTAGAGTGCTCGAAGCGAGGCGCGGCGGTTTCGACTCAGGGCACCGCAGCCGACAGCCGGGTGGGATGCAGCGGCGACGACTCGGCGAGAACCACCGAGGTTTCGACCTGACGCTCCGGCACGTTCCAATACTTCCCGAGCAGGCGATTCTTCTCCTGCGGCGCGACGACGTGAAAGCCGTGCCGTTCATAGAAGCGGATCGCCCAGACCGCGTCGGCCCACGTGCCGACTAGCACCGGACGGCTGGTCAGCTCGCGGAGATGGGACAGCAACCGGCCGCCGATGCCGCGCTGTTGCCTGCTGCCACGCACATAGGCGTGGCGGATGAGCGTCACATCCAGAACGTGCTGCAGTCCCATCACACCGGCAACCGCCCCATCTTCTTCATACGCCCAGAACACCACGCCATCGTCGATCTCATGCCGCAGCTTGTCGCGGGACATGTACGGCTCGGTCCACCGATCAGCAGGAATGATGCCCTTGTAGGCCTGAGCCCCATCGTTGACGGTCGCCCAGATCGTCTCGAAGTCGCCTTCGTCGCAGCGTCGAATCATGAGAGCTGGCCCGACGTCCCGCCCCAGCTCTCGGGAGCGACGTCGACAATCGATTCGGAAAACGTCCAGGAGTGGCCGCCGAAATCCTCGACGGTGTACTCAGCGATTCGTCAGCATGGTCGAACGGGCGCCCTAGTGCTTGCAGCAGTCGCGCTCGCCGCCGCAGCAGTCGGGACGCACCGGGGCGCCGTCTGGCCCGAAACCGCGCTGGGTTTCGGCGCACCAGTAGGCTGTCGAGTCATACCGATCGTAAAATTCGAACTCGTCTGGATCGGGTCCTGATGTAACGAACATGCCCTTGTGGCGAATGTTCAGGCAGTGCACGCCGGGCGTCAGTTTGGGCGAAGTCAGATGGTCCATGTCAAACACCGTCGTTCTACGTTCTCCGTTCGATGTTCGTCGCGGTGATCGTGAGCAACGAACCGCGAACGGAGAACCGCGAACGTTCTAAACCGTCTTGATCCCCGCGGCCTGCATGACTGCGCGCTTCACCGCGGTTTTCGCGATCTGCACCTTGTAGGCATTGCCGCTCATCGGCTTGGCCTCCGCGATCGCGGCTTCTCCGGCTGCAACCGCCGACTGCTCGTTGAGCGGCTTGCCGACGAGCGCGGCCTCCGCGGCTTTGGACCGCCACGGGATCGGCGCCACCGCGCCGAGAACGACGCGCGCCGACGCTATCGTGCTCCCGTTCATCGTCAGCACAACGGTGGTGAAGGCGAGCGGCCAGTCGTGCGACTGCTTGTAGCGCACCTCGTAGTGCCCGCTCTTGACGTTGCCCGGCGCAGGCAGGATGACGTGGGTGAGGATGTCCTCGTCCTCGAGCACGTTTTCCTTGAGGACGTTCTTCAGCGTCGGCAGCGTGAAGTAGTCGGCCGCCGCGATCTCGCGCGCGCCGTTCGGTCCGAGCACGCGGAACTTCGCGCCGTATGCGACCAACGGCACCGCCAGGCTCGACGGATGCACGATGTGACTGGGACCGTCGTTGCCGAAAATGGCGTGATACTGGTTCTCGCCGTTGACAGCGAAGCAGCGCGATCCACCCTTCTTGAAGCAGACGAACTCCTCGTTGCGGTAGTACCAGCAGCGCGGCCGCTGGTTGACGTTGCCGCCGACGGTCCCCTGGTTCCGGATCTGCGGCGTGCCAATCTCGATCGCCGCGGCATGGATCGCCGGGTACAGCTTCGCGACCTGTGCATGCTCGAACAGGTCGATGATCTTCACCGCCGACCCGATCTTCATTCCCCCGTCGGATGTCGCCGCGATCGTGGCGTCGAGTCCCTTGAGGTTGACGACTCGATCGGGTGAATCGATGTAGTCCTTCATCCGCGCCAGCAGATCCTGGCCACCCGCGATCGGCATCGCGATGCCGTCCACCTTGAGCGCGGCCACCGCCTCTTTTTCCGTAGTCGGGTTCACATATGAAAACGCCTTCATGCCCGACCTCCTCGCAGAGCCATGTTCCCGGCAGGCGGGGCCCATTCCCCGCGTAGCGGTTCGCCGCTGCAGGCACACGCCTTCAATTGGTCCCTCCTGCCTTCTCCTGCTCGATGGCCGCCAGAATCTTGTGCGGGTGCAGCGGCAGGCTGCGAATGGTCACGCCGGTGGCGTTGCGCACCGCGTTGGCGATGGCCGACGCCGTCGATACGGTCGGCGGCTCGCCGATGCCGATCACGCCGCGCTCGGGCATGTTGTTCAGCATGATGTCGATCTTCGGCACGTCGGACATCCCGGCCAGCAGGTACATCTCCATGTTCGGGTTCACCATCTGGCCGGTGACGCGATCGAGGATGCGATCCTCGAACAGCGCGAAGTTGATCGCAGCGATGACCCCGCCGTAGGCCTGGCTTTCCGCCGTCAGTTTGTCGACGATGAGGCCGCAGTCCTGCAGGGCGAGAATCCGCTTGACCCTGACGATGCCGGTCTCGATATCGACCGAGGCCTCCGCGAACTGCACGCCGCTGGTGCCGGCCCCCGAGAGACCCTCTTCCCACTGTCCGTCGACCGAGATCGGCTCGGTGCCGATCAGCTTGCAGGCGTCCTTCCACGCGAGCGCCTTGGACGGCGTCCCCTTGACGAAAATCCGTCCGCCCTCGGCGACCAGATTCTCCGGCGTGGATCCGAGCGTCGGCGCAACCTTCGCGAACAGCGCGTCGCGGGCCATCACCGACGCGACGCGAATGGCCGGCATCGCCGACGCCGCAGTGGTGCTGCCGCCGGATCCGCCGCTGAACGGCAGCATCGAATCGCCGATTTCCGGCTTGACCGCGCTCACCGGCAGGCCGAGCGTTTCAGCAGCGACGATCGCGACAATAGTGCGGGTCCCGGTCCCGATGTCCTGGGTGCCGCACTTGATCACGACGCCGCCGTCGGACGTGATATCCATATGCGCCCGCGAGCCGCGGCCGGCGCCGCCCCACCGGTGCGCCGACACGCCCATCCCGGTCTTGATCGGGCCCGGCGTCGGATCGCCGGTGGCGTGACGCTGGTCCCAGCCGAACGCCTTCGCGCCGCGCGCGAAATATTCCGCCCACATCGCGTTGGGTGCGGCCGGCGGCAGGTTCTTCACGCGGAACGCGACCGGATCCATCTTGACGCGGTCGGCGAGCTCGTCCATCAGGATCTCGGTCAGGAAGCAGCCTTGCGGATGCCCCGGTGCGCGCATCGCGCGCTGCTGGCCGGCGTTGATGTACACGTCCTTGTGCGTCCGCTTGCGGTTCGGGAAGTTGTAGATGTACGGCAGCGGAAAGCCGCTTGGGGCGCCGGCACCGCCGGTGCCCCAGCTCTGTCCGTCGAACGCCGTGAGCGTGCCGTCGGCCGTGACGCCGGCGCGGATGTGCGCCGTCGCCGACGGCCGGTTGCCAGTGTCGAGATGCTCCTCCTTGCGATCGAGCATCAGCTTCACCGGCAGCTTGGCCAATCGCGCCAGCTTGGCGCAGATGATGCCCTGCGCATCGGGCGCGAACTTGCTGCCGAAACCACCGCCCATGTACTGGGTGATGGTGTGAACGTTGGCCTGCGGTATACCGAGCCCCTGCGCGAATCCCTGCCCGCTCTGAATCACCGCCTGCGTCGAAATCCACGCCGTCAGCTTGTCGCCGTCCCACTCGCAGACGCAGCCGTGCGTCTCGAGGCACACGTGCGTGATCACGTGGGTGGCATAGGTCGCCTCGACCACGTGCGCGGCGGCGGCAAAGCCAGCGGCAAGATCGCCGGTCTCTTCGGTGGTGGCCTGGCGGGTGTTGCCGTTGGGGAACACCGCGGGCGCGTCGGCCGCCATCGCCTGCTCGACGTTGGCGAGGTGCGGCAGCGCCTCGTAGCGGACACGAACCAGGCGGGCAGCGTCGACCGCGCGCTCCTCGGTGTCGGCCGCGACGCCGGCGATCGGATCGCCCTGGTACATCACCTGCGCACCCGGCTGAGCGTACGAGAGCACGGCCTTCACGCCGGGCGCTTTCTCCGCAGCGGACAGATCGATCGACACCACACGCGCGTGCGGGTAGGGCGAGCGCACCATCTTGCCGAAAATCATGCCCGGGCGTCTGATGTCGTAGGAGTAGCGGGCGCGGCCGGACACCTTATCGGGTCCGTCGAGGCGCTTGACCGACGTGCCAATCAGCGCCGGCTTTTCGGGCCACGCATATTTGCTAGCCACGCGCCACCCCCATTCCCTTCGCTTTGATCGCCGCCTCCATGATCCGGACAAAGGTCCCGCAGCGGCAGATGTTGCCGTCGAGCCCCTTGCTGATCTGCTCGCGCGTCGGGTTGGGATATTTCTCGAGGATGGCAACGGTGGCGACGACGAATCCCGGCGTGCAGAAGCCGCACATCAGGCCGTCGGTGTCGCAGAACGCCTGCTGCACCGGGTGCAGCGTTCCGTCGGCGGCCGCGAGACCGTCGACGGTGCGGATCTGCTTGCCTTGCACCTCGATCGCCAGCGTCGAGCACGAGTAGACGGTGCGGCCGTCGACGATCATCGTGCAGGCGCCGCAGGCGCCGCGGTCGCAGACGCGTTTGTTGCCGGTGAGATCGGCGCGATTGCGGATCGCGTCGAGCAACGTGACCCGCGGCTCGATCCTGAGCTCGAGACGCTTGCCATTGACCATCAAGGTCACCGGAACATCGCCCGGACCGACGACGGCCGGACCGGTCTGTGCCTCGGCGACCGTCGCCGTCGTCACGGCGGTAGCAAGACTGGTCACGCCGGCGCTTTTCAAGAAATCTCTGCGGCTGACTGTCATGAGGAGAATAATACGCCAGACTACGGGGTCAGGGCTCGGGGCTCAGGCTCAGGGCTCAGGCTGAACGGTGAAGGCGGCAAGTTTCTGGAGGCTGTTATGAATGCTCGACGCGACTTCCTGCGACAGGTTCTTCCGATGGGCGCGCTCGGAGCCGTGGCGCTCAACACCGACTGGCTCGAGCGAATTGTGTCCGCCGGCGCCGCTGTGGCGGATCGGACCGCTGCCGAGGTTGCGGCAGACGAGGGCTACTGGCGCGACATTCAGCAGGCTTTCACGCTCGATCGCACGATCATCAACCTGAACAATGGCTACACCTGCCCCAGCCCGCGGGTCGTCCACGAGGCGCTGAAGCGATATCTCGACAGCTCGAATCAGGCGCCGATCCAGTTCATGTGGAACACGCTCGAGCCGAACGTGGAGCAGGTGCGGCGCAAGCTCGCGGTCGAGGTCGGCTGCGACATGGAGGAGCTGGCGATCACGCGCAATGCCAGCGAAGGACTGCAGATCGTACAGCTCGGCATCGACCTGCAGCCGGGTGATCACGTGGTGACGACGAACCAGGACTACGGGCGCATGCTCGACACCTGGGATCAACGCGTGCGACGCGACAAGATCGCGGTCACCAAGATTGCGTTCCCGGTGCCGACCACCAACCTCTCTGAGCTGACCGATCGGATCACGCGGGCGATCACGCCGAAGACGAAAGTGATCCACATCTGCCACATCACCAACCTCACGGGGCAACTGTTTCCGGTCCGAGACATCGCGCGCATGGCCCGCGCGCGCGGCATCCAGACCATCGTCGACGGCGCACACGCGTTCGCGCACTTCCCATTCAAGGTCTCCGAGCTCGAATGCGACTATTACGGCTGTTCGCTGCACAAGTGGATGCTGGCGCCGGTCGGCACCGGCTTCCTCTACGTGCGCCGCGAGAACATCGCCACCGTGTGGCCGCTGACGCCGGCGGCGGCGAGCAAGTCGGACAACATCCGCAAGTTCGAGGAGATCGGCACTCACCCGGCGGCGAACCACAACGCGATCGCCGAGGCGCTGGCGTTCCACCAGGCGATTGGTACCGAGCGTAAGGCGGCGCGCCTGCGCTATCTGAACGATCGATGGGCGAAGCGGGTGGACAAGCTGCCGGGCGTCAAGATCCTGAACAGCCGCGAGCCGAACCAGGCGTGGGGATTGTTCAACGTGAGCCTCGAGCGCGTCGAGTCGCCCAAAGCGTACGCCTTCCTGTGGTCGAAGTACCGCATCATCACCGCGGCGATCAAGCGCGACGATTACCAGGGCCTGCGGGTGACACCCAACGTCTACACCACGCTGGAAGAGATCGACACCTTCGCCGGCGCCATCGAGGATCTGCTGAAGAACGGCGCACCGTCGACCGCGGCTTGAGACGATCCGGAACAGCGCGGAGCGCGCCGAGATTCATGGTTCTGCGCTCTTTGCGATGTCTGCGGTTTTCCCGGGTCGCATTCACCGTCCCGAGGCGTCGGCGCCGATGAGCACGCGGTAGACGCTAATCTCGGCGTGCTTGTCCTCGCGCTGCCAGGGGTGGCGCGAGACCAGCTTCACGTCGGCACGGCGGTCGAGTTCGGTGACGATCTCGTCGTATCGGGCCCCGTAGAGCCACTCGCCATGAATTACCAGGTAGCGCACGCCGTGCGACCTGATCATGTTCATCGACGTCTCGTCGGGAAAGCCGCGTACGGCGCGGACGATGTGCTGGTACGACGGCGGAAAGAAGCCGCTGTAGCCGTTCACCAGAGACTGCCAGTGGAACGTCGAGTAGTAGAGATATTCCGGGTCTTCCATCGCACCAGTCGGGAACTCGAAAATCACCGAGGTCGGGCCGTCACCGGCGTCGCGGATCAGGTCGGCGTAGGCGTCGGGCGGATGCCGCGGCGCCGCCCAGAGTTCCAGCGGCTTCGAGGCGTACTCGGCCAGCATCAGCACGCCGATCATCGCCAGCACCGCGCACCGCATCCGCGCCGAGCGCAGCCGCTCCGAGACTCGCGCGGCACCGTAGCCGGCGAGCACGGCCAGCGAAAAGCCGACCATCAGCCCCATCCGCGCCGGAATGCGCAGCGCTTTGAACGGCAGGAAATAATCGTACAGACCGCGATAGATCAGGCCGTTGAATCCGAGCGAGACGTCGAAGGCGAGGATCAACCCCAACCCGTACGCAAACTGTGGTGAGCTGACGTAATCGCGCACGCGCGACCGAGCGGCGCGGCCCTTCTCCCGGTCGGCCTTTGGCCTCATTCGTGGCCAGAGACCGACCATGGCGAGGCCGACCGCGACGAAGCCGGGAAAGAGCCGGCGCTCCGGGTCCATGAAGCGCGCGAAGACCCTACCGTAGAGCGCGTTCGTTTCGGGCGGCGCGAGGTAGTTGCGCCACGTCGCACTGTTCCGCGCGACCTCCTCGCGGCTGCGCTCACCCACCACTTTGCGCGCCGCCAGGTAGGCGCGTCCGACCGGCATCGTGGCGACGGCGACGACCGCCGCGGCCACCACCAGCGCCAGGAGTCGTCGCTTCGGCATCCGGCGCGCCGCAACCAGCATCGTGCCGCAGACGACGGCCATGTAGGGGACGAGGAAGATGCCGTAGTACATGCACGACAGCATCTGACAGACGGTGAACAGGCCCAGCAGCGCGCCGTCACGGAGGCGTCCGGTGTCGAGCAGCCGGTGGAAGGCCCACAGCGCGAGCGGGATGAATTGCGTCTGCTGCAGCTGCAGGTGGGCGTAGTGATCGATGCGGTAAGGCGGAAATGCGAACACGATGCCGGCCACAATTGCGGCACCGGCGTGGCCGGTGAGGCGACGGACGAGCAACGCCACACCCACACCGGACAGCGCGAAGCCTGAGAGGAACACGAGGTTGTAGACCAGAATCGGCGCCACGCCGAGCCAGTGCAGCGGAGCCGCCAGCATTCCGGGCACCAGCAGGGTCTCCGAGTAGGCGAGCGTGTTGCGTTCGGGATAGAAAATGTTGGCGTCGAAGATGTGCGCCGGAGCGTTCGGCAGCTGGTGCGCGACCCAGGCCAGTACCCACGTCACCATCAGTGGATCGCCAGGATCGTGAACGCCGTCGGACATCCGCAGGACCTGCGGATAGGTCATGACCGCGGTCAGCGCGACGAAGAGCGCGAGCGTCACCACGAGAAAGCGGCCGGTGGACCGCGACGCCCGCGTCGGCGCGCCGGCAGCGCTCGGAGCGGACCGATCGATCGTCACCGCTCTGCCTGGAGGATCTCGAGCAATTCTCCCAGTGCGAGGAGCTCTTCGTGCGCCGCGTGGATGATGGCGCGGCGCTCCTGGAGGGTGGGCTGCGACCAGTCTTCGTTCTCGAGCCGGACGCGGCCGTCGGCGGCGACATCGACGACGACCGCGTCCATCGTGCCGACGTACAGTCTCATCAGACGCCCGCGGCGGCCGCGGCGCGTTCCGCGTCTTCGACGCCGAGCACGATGGCCGCCGTCGGGCTGCCGTCCGCAGCGCCGCCGTAGGCGTACTCGATGTTGATCCCGGCGTCGCTGATCAACTTCAGCGCCGGCGCCAGCGCGCCCGGCGCGTTGGGCACCGCGGTCACGATTACATTGCGCTCGGTCACCTGATGATGGTGCTCGCGCAGCACCGCCGCCGCGTGGACGTGGTTGTCGACGATCAGCCGCAGCGGGCCGCCGGTCTCCATCGCCATCGCCTGCACGTTCACGCGGTCATCCGAGAGCAGACGGCAGACACCCGCCAGCGCGCCCGGGCTGTTGGCCAGGCGGAGAGACAGCTCGATTCGAATCATCCGGAGAGAGTATCAAAGATAGGGATCAGGGATCAGAAAGAGGGATCGGGAAGACGGGCGCGAAGGCTTCAGCCGGGCGTGGAAGAACGAAAACCCCGAAGGGTCAGGCGCCGGGGCTCCGTGAGCCAGCCGGCGACCGACCTCCCGGGGTGCGGGGCAACGTTCAGTTTAGGCGAGCACCTTGATCACCACGCGACGGTTCTGGGCGCGGCCGGCCTTGGTCTTGTTCGGCGCAACCGGCTTGTCCATGCCGTAGCTGATCACGTTCATCTTGTGCAGCGGAATCTGGTACTGCTCGTAGAGATAGCGCTTGACCGCGTCCGCGCGGGCCAGGCCGATGCGCTCGTTGGTCGCCTTGTCGCCCACGTTGTCGGTGTGGCCTTCGATCTCGAGGTAGATGTTCTTCGGATCCTGCTTCATCTGGGCGACCATCTCGTCGATCTTCTGCTTGGCCTCATCGGGCAGCGTGGTCTTGCCGAACTTGAAATTGCCCTGGTCTTCGCTCAGCACCACCTCGTAGACCAGACGCTTGCTGGCCTTGTCGATGGCGTCGAACTTGGTGTTGGCCTCGGTGCCGACGGCGGTCGCCGCGGTCTTGGCCGCTGCGGCGGCATCGTTGGCCGCCTGCGCCGACTGCGCCGCCGCCTGCGCCTTGGTGTCGACCTCGGTGATGCGTCCTTCGTTCTTGCGGGTGCGCTCCTGCGTTTCCTCAATCGCTCGTCCCTGCGAGTCGACCTTCTCGTTCACTTCCCCGACACTGGTGCGGACGTACTTCTTGGTGGCGCAGGCGGTTGATCCGCCAATTGCCAATACGACGATAGGCATTGCGACGAAAAACTTCCGGAACATGGCGATCCTCCTAATGCGCTGTCGGGCGTGATTGCCCCGCGATATAACCGCTCCGGGCTCGAACCACCAGGTCCTTGTTTCGTGCACGGACCACGAGCGGATGCCAGCCCGGCCTGCCGCTCGATTCAAATGCAATGACGTACTGATGTCGCAGCTCGTCGATGATCTGGCGCGCGGCGATGCTGCGTTGTGCCGGCGTGCTGGCGACAAAGACGTGGCCACCGGTCCAGGCCGCAAGTTCGGCGAGCGGTCCGGCCAGCGCGGTGCCCTCGACCGAGTGGGTTGACGCGTCCGACGAAGGATTGTCGATCGATGGAACGATTCCGAAGATGTACACAGGGACGTCGATAGCGCTGGCGATCGCCGATACTTCTGCCGGTTTGAGGCGGCTGGCGTTGTCGGAGCCGTCGGTCAGGACCACGACCGCACGGCGACGACCTTCGCGCTCGCCGACACGACGCGCGGTCAACGCCACTGCATCGTGCAGCGACGTGGCGCCGAAGGGGACGACATGCGTCATCGACTCGGGCAGCGATCGCAGGCCGAAGGTGAACGGCGCGCGCTCGTCGAGATGCGTGTCGAACGTGTACACCGCCGCTTCATCGCGCAACGAATCGAGCCCGCTGAGCACGTGAGACGCGGCCTCGCGCGCATTCGGCAGATGCCCCTCCATGCTGCCGCTGACGTCGAACAGCATGGCGATGCTGATTCCCGCCAGATCGTGCTGGAGGTCGCTGATCGGCCGCGTCTGTCCGCCGTCGAGCACCTCGAAATCGCGGGCGGTCAGGTCACGGACGAATCGGCCCTTGGCGTCACGGACGACAGCCGCGACCCGGACCATGTCGACGCTCGATTTGAACGTCGCGGCCGAAGTTGTCTGTTCCTGCGCTTTGGCGCCGCCGATGCCAAGAACGAAGGTCAGAATCGCTCCGCCGATGATGAGCTTGCCCCAAGTCATCACGCGTTCTTAGTGCCAGACGCTTGCCATTTCGTTAAGTCATTTCATGCATTGGTGTTACGTGGATCTGTAGCCTCGAGCGTATAGGAAAGTGATGATTCTATAGCGTAAAAATTACACAAAGAGAGTTCAGCCGTGCTGAAAGGTAGCAGGAGATCACACCCGAAGACCTTAGCGAGTAAAATCGCGCCGTGACGATTGCCAAAGCCCATCCTGCCATCCCGACCGCGGCCCGGGTGAACCGTTTCACCTACGCCATCCGCAATATTGTCGCTGAAGCCATGAAGGTCGAGGCTGCCGGCACCCGCGTCCGCTACCTCAACATAGGCGATCCGATCGCGTTCGGCTTCAGGACGCCACCGCATCTCATCGCCGCCGTCGAGCGCGCCATGCGCGACGGCCACAACAACTATGGACCCTCTGCCGGCATCCCGATCGCCCGCGAAGCCGTGGCTGCCGAGTACGCGAGAAACGGCGTTCCTATTGTTGCCGATCGCGTCTTCATCACGGCGGGCACATCTGAAGGGATCGAGCTCGCGCTTGGCGCCGTCGTCGAGGCGGATGGCGAAGTGCTCGTGCCGATGCCGACGTATCCACTGTACACCGCGGTGCTGGCGAAGTTGGACGCAAACGCGAAGTACTACCGTCTCGATGCCACTCGAGGCTGGATGCCGGATCTCGACCATCTGGAGAGCCTCGTCACGCCGGCCACCCGCGCCCTGGTGGTCATCGACCCGAACAATCCGACCGGCGCCGTCTACCCCGCCGAGACGCGTCGCGCGCTGCTCGATTTCGCGGACCGGCATGGGCTGCTGATTCTTGCCGACGAGGTATACGGCGACCTCGGCTTCAATGGTCCGGTCGAGCCGTACGGCAAGCTCGATCCGGATGCCGCAATCATTTCGTTCTCCAGTCTCTCGAAGGCATACCTCGCGCCTGGCTGGCGGACGGGCTGGATGGTCTGCGGCCGCTCGCCGCGCCTGGACCAGGTGGTGGCGGCGGTGAAGAAGCTGGCGGACGGCCGCCTGTGCAGTACGGTGCCGATGCAATACGCGATCGCCGGCGCATTGGGCGGCGATCGATCGCACCAGCCGGAATTTCGTCAGGCTCTGAAGGCGCGCGCCGATCTCACCGTATCCCGTCTCCGCGCCATGCCCGGCGTCAGTTGCGTCGCCCCAAGCGCTGCGTTCTACGCAATGCCCAGGATCGCGCTGCCCCCGGGGCGCACTGACGAGGACTACGTGAAGGCCCTGCTCCACGCGACCGGTGTGCTGTGTGTCTACGGTTCAGGCTTCGGCCTGCCGGCGGAGGACGGCTTCCTCCGCATCGTCTTCCTCGCTCCGCTCGACGAGCTGACCGAGATCTACGATCTGATGGCCGGGTTCACAGCGGAGTACATCGGCTGAGATTGCAGAGTTCAGATTTCAGATTTCAGATTGATTGATGGACAGATGTGTGCATGCCTCCATGGGCAGATGTGCGCGTGCCTTGAATCTGAACCTGAAACTTAAAATCTCATGGCTTCTGACGCAGACTTCACCCGCCGGATGTTGCGAACCGTGGCCACGGTCACGGGTGTCGCCATCCTGCTGGCGCTCCTCTGGGCGGCGCGCGACGCGCTGTTGCTCGTGTATGTCAGCGCCCTCATCGCCATGGGCCTGTCCCCGCTGGTGAAGCTGATCGAGAAGCCCACGCGCCACGGCACGAAACGGCAGGTGCCGCGCTGGCTCGCCATTCTGGCGATCTACGCGGTGGTGGTCGGCCTGTTCGTGTTCGTCGGGCTGCTGGTCATTCCGCCACTGGTCGCCCAGGGTGCGTCGCTGTGGGCCGATCTGCCGAGCGAGTTCAACCGACTACAGACGTTCCTGATCACGCACGGTTTGATGGTCCATCCCGTGACGCTGGAAGAGGCGGTCCAGAGCGCGCCACGAGGCTCCAGCGGCAACGCGGTCGGCACGGTGCTGGTCGCGATCTCGAGCGTGATTGGCGGTATTTTCGGCCTGATCACGATCTTGATTCTGACGTTCTACCTGCTGCTCGAGGCCGGATCGATGTTCGAGTATCTCGCGCGCTTCGTGCCGCTCAGCCGCCGCGGCGACGTGGCCACCGCAGCGCGACAGGGCGTCGCCAAAGTCAGCGCCTGGCTGCGGGCGCAGTTCATTCTCGCAGGAGTCATGGGCACCTTCGCAGCGATCGGCCTGGGCTTCATGGGCGTGCCCTACTTCTACGTCATCGCGCTGATCGCGGCGGTCGGCGAGACGATTCCGATCGTCGGGCCGGTGATCGGAGGGCTGGCGGCGGTGGCCGTTGCCATCACGGTGTCACCGAAGCTGGCGCTGATGGTGGGGACCTACTTCCTGATTCTTCATCAACTCGAAGCGAACGTACTGGTGCCCAAGATCATGGAGCGCAGTGTCGGCGTGAGCCCGGTCGCGGTCATGGTCGCGCTGCTCATCGGCGGGTCGCTGATGGGGATTGTCGGTGCCATCCTGGCGATTCCCACTGCGGCATTGCTCTCAGTACCGATCGAAGAGCTCGCCGCCGAACAGGACGCGCGTCTTCACCGCGTCAAGTAGCGATCGAACCACCCGACCAGCCGCTCCTCGATGTCGCGTTGATGCTCGGGCTTGGCGATCGCGTGCCCTTCATCCGGATAGATCACCAGCTCGGTCGGGACGTTCAGCGCTTTCAACGCGTGCCAGAATTCATAGCCCTGCGGCGTCGGCACCTCCGAATCGCGATCGCCGTGCAGCACCAGCGTCGGGGTCTTGACCTTCTTGATGTAGGTGATCGGTGACGAGCGTGAGTACGCTTCGGGCTTGTCGTAGACCGACGCGCCAAAGAAGGGCAGCATCCAGGTGTCGATCCGGTTCTCACCGTAGTAGCTCTGCCAGTTGGCGATGCCGGCGCCGGCAACCGCCGCCTTGAACCGCGTCGTCTGTGTCACCGCCCACATCGTCATGTAGCCGCCGTAGCTCCAGCCGATGATGCCGGTGCGGTTGGAGTCGATCGGCGCGGCCTTCACCGCCGCATCGACGCCGGCCTCGATGTCGCGCAGGTCGCCGTAACCGAAGTCGTTGACGTTGGCCAGGGTGAACGCCTCGCCGCCGCCGTAACTGCCGCGCGGGTTGGGCAGGAGCACGAAGTAGCCGCTGGCAGGCAGGACTGCGTTCCAGCGCGACGGCCAGCTCGGAAAATTGGCCGCCGACGGACCGCCGTGGACGGAGACGACGAGCGGATACTTCTTCGAGGGATCGAAGCGGGCCGGATACATCAGCCAGCCCTGCACCTGATATTTGTCGCTCGTCCAGTGCAGGCTCTTGACGTCGCCCCAGAGCGGTTTGACCGCGGTGTTGGCGGCGGTCTGCGCGGTCCACGCGCCGATCGCCCCCGCATAGACCTCGGGCGCCTGCTGAAACGACTGCACGACGGCCGACGCGGCATCCGCGCGCGTCGCGATGGAAGCCAATGTCACCATCTGCTGCGGCACGGACCAGACGGTGGATCTCGTTCCGCCAGCGGCGCCAACCGTCACCAGCGCTGACCGGCCGTCGACATATTCCTGAAAGATCAGGCGGCCGTCAGGACGCCAGGCGAGTGCGCGCGCCGATCCTTCGAGATTCGGCGTGATGTTCGTTGCGGCGCCACCGGCAGCGGGCACGAGATAGATATCGCCGCCGCTCTGCCCTTCGTCGCTCATGATGCCGTGGATGACCGCGATCGACGTGCCGTCCGGCGACCAGCGTGGCCCGGCAATCTGCAGCGACGGCTTCCAGATGGATTTGGTCGCACCGGTGTCGGCACGCACCACGTAGAGCTGCGCGATCCAGTAGTTGTTGGTTCCGGATCCTTCGACCGCTTCCGCCGCGAACGACTTGCCGTCGGGCGACCAGTCGTAGTCGTAGACGAACATGTTGGCGGGGCTCACTTCGCGAAGGGCGCCGGTCGCGACGTCGACCACGGCGATGCGCTGCTCCTCCACCACGTCGCCGACGAGGCCGGCGTCCGGTTTGTAGGCGACGAGGGCGCCGGTGCCATGGGTGGAGCCGGCGACAAGCAGCACGGCGAGCTGCTTGCCGTCGGGCGACCAGCGCGGCTGCGCCAGCTGCCCCTTGACGCTGGTCACGCGCCGGGCCGGCGCGCTGCCCTCGACGTCGATCACGTACAGCTGTTGCTGGCCGGGACTGCCGGTGTCCGACAGAAACGCCAGGTTGTGTCCGTCGGCAGCCCACGCCACGCCGTCCTCATGGTGGCCCCGGTCATCGTTGGACGCGGTGATGAGACGCGCCTGGGTGGGCGAGGTGCCGAGCGTGCGCAGGAAAATGGCCGAAGCGTCGGCCGTGGCCGCGACATCCTCGACCCACACGACGCGGAGGCCGTCGGCTGAGATCGCCGTCTCGTGAAACGCGCGGACGCGAGCGAGGGTGTCGAGCACGCCACCGATGGATCGTGCGACCGGCGGCGCAGGGTTCGATGCGCTCGCAACGGCTTGCGACAGCAGCGGTACAGCCGGCGACGCGGACAGCGAGGCCGCGGCGATCGCGGTGCACAGACCGGACAGGCGAAGATGCATCGGATCACTATAATCGGCAACCGTGACGAGCGCGCCGACCAATGACCGGTTCCCGCGCTCTGCCGGCGCGGCGTTCCTGTTGTTTCTCGGGCTGACTCTCGTCATGACGTGGCCGCTCGCGGCCGGCATCACGCGCGACCTCCCTGGCGATTTCGGCGATCCGCTGTTCACGTCGTGGGTGCTGTCGTGGGACGCCACCCACCTGGGCCGTGGCTGGTGGAGCGCCAACATCTTCGCCCCCCACCCCCTCGCACTGGCGTACTCGGAGCATTTTCTGCCCCAGGCGCTGCAGGTGCTGCCGATCTACGCGCTGACGAAGAATCCGATCCTGTGCTACAACCTCCTCTTCCTCTCGACATTCGTGTTGTCCGGCCTCGGCATGTACCTGCTCGGACGAGAGCTGACCGGGAGTGCCGGAGCCGGGCTCGTGGCCGGGCTCGCGTTTGCGTTCTCGCCCTACCGGATCGCCAACATCCCGCATCTCCAGGTGCTGTCGGCGGCATGGATGCCGTTCGTGCTGTTCGGTCTGCACCGGTATTTCGCGAGCCGACGCGGGTGGGCGCTGGCCGGCGCGTCGGCTGCGTGGCTGATACAGAATCTGTCGTGCGGGTACTACCTGCTCTTCTTCACGCCGATCGTGATCCTCTACATCGCATGGGAACTGACGCGACGCGAACTCTGGGGCAACTCGCGGGTGCTGATTCGCACCGGCCTTGCGATCGCAGTCGTGCTGGCGGCAACCGCGCCCTTCCTCGTGCCCTACCTCCAGCTGCGCCGGCTGGGGTTTGCTCCCAGGACGGTGGCCGAGACGCGGCGATTTTCGGCAGATGTCTTCGCCTATTTCACCGCCGATCCCAACCTACGGCTGTGGGGATCAATCGCACAGGCGTGGCCCAGACCGGAGGGGCTGCTGTTTCCTGGTCTGACAATCGTCGCGCTGGCCCTGTTCGGGGCCAGCGGAGTCGATGACGTGCCGGCCGCGCCCTCTCGTGACAATCGAGGAGTTGCCTTGGTGCTGGCGACAGTAGCGGCGACGCTGGGTGTCGTTGCGGCGCTCTTGCTCGGTTTCCCGATCCGTCTGCCTGGAATCAAAATCACGAGTCTGCCGCGAGCGCTCCTGCTCGGCTCGCTGGCAGGAGCCGTTGTGCTTGCCGCCTCGAAGAGATCCCGCGAAGCCGCGCGGCGATGCCTGCTGTCGCATGCCGGCATCTTCTCGCTGATCGTGATGTTCGCTGTCGCGATGTCGTTCGGTCCCGACATTCACGCACGGGGACGCGCGGTGGCGGACGGCAATATCTACGCGCTGTTTGTCGACTTCGTCCCCGGCTTCGACGGCGTCCGCGTGCCCGCTCGCTATGCGATGATCGTGACACTCGGGCTGGCGGCGCTGACCGCGCTCGGGGTCGCCGGCATCCGACGCCCGCGCCGAGGATCCATCAGCATCGTCGCTGGAGCGTTGATCCTGCTCGAGGCGATCGCGGTCCCCATTCCCATGAACCAGAACTCTACACAGTACAGCCAGCTCGGACTTGCACCGCTGCCTGCGTCGGTCTCCACGGGTGCAGACGCGCCGGAGGTCTATCGCTACGTCGCGCAGCTGCCAGACTCGGCCGTGCTCATCGAGCTGCCACTCGGCGAGCCGGCGTTCGACGTGCGCTACATGTTCTACTCGTCGCTGCATTGGAGAAGGCTCGTGAACGGGTACAGCGGCGGCTCGCCAGAGCAGTACGGCCTGCTGACCGAGTCGCTGAACGACGTCGTTTCACGACCCGATCGTGCCTGGCTCGCGATTGCGACCTCGACAGCGACGCATGTCATCGTCCACGAGGCGTCGTACACGAACGACGCAGGAAAAGAACTGAGCGCCTTGTTGCGCGCACACGGGGCTCGCGAAATCGCGGCGTTCGGTTCGGATCGCGTGTTCGAGCTGCCAGGAGCCAAGCGGTGATGCAACAGCCGCGGCATCGTTCTTGATGCCTGTCCTGCCAGGAAAGGCGCGAGGCCGCGAAAGTACTTCCTCGCGGCGCCTTCTCGCGGAAAGCCGATGTCCGGTTTGGTCAAGCAGTGGGAGCAGCCAAGAAGTCGCTTTGGCGATCTCGTGGTCGTCGGCTTCCTGCTGACGCAGTGCCTGGACGCCGTATTCACCTACCTTGGAGTCGGCATCTGGGGTCAGACGATCGAGGCGAACCCGCTGATCAGCTCGGCCATGGCGGCGGCCGGGGTCGTCGGTGCGCTCGGCGCCGCCAAGGGTGTCGCAATCGGATTCGGAATGCTGTTGCACCTGCGTCGGGTGCACACACTCGTGGCCGTACTCACCGCCATTTACTTCGCGCTGGCGATTCTCCCCTGGACGACTTTGTTCTTCTTCACGAGCCCTTAGTCGCAGGTTTGACGGCCCGGAATCGCGGGTGTGGCGTTGTTGTGGTCATATACTGGAGGTCACAACCGCGACTCACCATGGAGCATTCCGGCTCCCTCACGAAGGACTAACGGCTGCCTATGCGGACCGATCCGCTCGAATACCTGTCTCGCGAGCTCGACACCCTCAAACAGCAGGGGCTGTTCCGGCACCTCCGAATCCTGGAAGGCGAGCAGAGCCACCAGAGCACGTTCGATCACCGCCAGGTGGTCAACCTCTCCTCGAACAACTATCTCGGCCTGACGACTCACCCGCGTCTGCGCGAGCAGGCGCTCGAGGCGGTGCGCGCACTCGGCGTCGGCTCGGGGTCGGTGCGCACGATCGCCGGCACCATGGACATCCACATGGAGCTCGAGCGGCGCCTGGCGGCATTCAAGAAGACTGAAGCCGTGGTCGTGTTCCAGAGCGGTTTCGCCGCGAACGCCGGCACCGTCGCCGCCGTCCTATCCAAGGAAGACGTCGTGATCTCGGACGAGCTCAATCACGCCAGCATCATCGACGGTGCCCGGCTGAGCCGGGCCACGATCAAAGTATTTCCCCACAAGGACCTGGAGGCGGCGCGCAAGGTTCTCGAGGGTCTGCCGGCCGGGCAGCGCAAACTGCTGATCACCGACGGCGTGTTCAGCATGGACGGCGACCTTGGAGCGGTGCCCGGTTTGTGTGCGCTCGCGGAGGAGTACGGTTGCATCATGATGGTGGACGATGCGCACGCCAGCGGCGTGTTCGGCGCCAACGGCCGGGGCACCATCGATCACTTCGACGTGCACGGACGGGTCGACATCCAGGTCGGGACATTGTCGAAAGCGATCGGCGCGCTGGGTGGCTACGTGGCCGGCAGCAAGGCGCTGATCGAGTTTCTCTATCATCGCGCCCGCCCTTTTCTGTTCTCGACCTCTCATCCGCCGGCGGTCGCCGCCGCCTGCATCGCGGCGATCGACGTGCTCGAGCAGGAACCGCAGATCATCGAGCGCCTGTGGGACAACGCGCGGTTCTTCAAGGCCGGGCTGACGGCGCTCGGGTTCAACACCGGCCTGAGCGAGAGCCCGATCACACCGGTGATCGTCGGCGACGGCGCGCTCGCGATGAAGCTGTCGGATCGACTCTTCCAGGAAGGCGTCTTCGCCCAGGGCCTCGCCTTCCCCACGGTCGCGCGCGACAAGGCCCGCGTGCGCACGATTGTCACCGCGACGCACACGCGCGACGAGCTGCAGTTCGCGCTCGACGCCTTTGCCAGGGTCGGCCGCGAGCTGGGGCTCATCTGAATTGGGAATCAAGAATTAGGAATTAGGCATTCAGAATCAAGACCAGTGAACCGCCCTCCGCATCGTCCGTCGCGGCTCGCCGATTTCTTCGACAACTACACGAGAGATCTGACCGCCGAGGATCTGCAGCGGCTGTTCACGCGCGACACGCGCGACGCCTACAAGTTCTTCATCCGCGGCGGCGATGCCGACGCGCTGAAACGGCTGCCGTGGCACCGGCGGGTGATTGCCGAAGTGCGCGTGCTGTTCCTGGCGTTCTCGATGAAGTTGTCGCCCGCCCGCCGGGTGGTGTTCGGAAGCGCGCTGTTGCTCGCACTCATCGGCCTCGCCAGCCTCTTCCGCGGCATCGGCATCATCGAGGTGATCCGGCTGCCGGTCATCGGCGGCATTGGCACGCCCGGCCCGCTGTTCCAGCAGGGGACGTGGTCGCTGTTCTTCGCATTCGCGCTGATGAACCTGCTCGTGCTCCTGGAGGTCGCCGACCGGCTGTCGCTGAAGAACGACCTCGAGATCGCGCGCGACATTCAGCAGGCGATGCTGCCCAGTGGCGTCTACACCGCGCCCGGCGTCGAAACGGTCGGCATGAGCCGGCCGGCCAACACGGTCGGCGGCGATTTCTACGACATCCTGCCGCTTCCAGACGGGCGGCTGGTGATCACGGTCGGCGACGTCGCGGGCAAGGGGAGTCCGGCGGCCCTGCTGATGGCCCTGCTCCTTGCGATGCTGCGCACGCTGGTGGACGAAAAGCTCGAGCCGGCCGACCTGGTCACGCGACTCAACGTGCAGGTGTGCCGGCACGCGCCAGGCTCGCGGTTCATCACGCTCTTCTATGGTGTGTTCGATCCGCGCACCGGCTCCCTCACCTACGTGAGCGCCGGCCACATGCCGCCGCTGCTGCTGCGCGTGGATGGCAGTTGCGAACGTCTCGCCGACGGCGGCATCTCGCTCGGCATGTTCGAGCACTCGACCTACACGACCGGACACGTGGTGATCCAGCTCGAGGATCTGTTCGCGGTGTACAGCGACGGCATCACCGAGGCGGAAGATCCCAAAGGTGTGCCGTTCGATGAAATCGGCCTCGAGACTGCGCTGAAAGCCAGCCAGCACGACAGCCTCTCTGGCGTGGGTGCTGCGGTCGTGCGGGCCGTCGAGCGCCATACTGACGAGCACAAGTTCGCCGACGACCTCACCATCCTTCTGCTGCGACGGTGTGTCATGCCGGCCGCGGCCGCCGTTTAAGCGGCGCAGGCCGTCCACCCAGACCGCGGCAGCGGACACGAAGGACATCGAGATCCAGCCGGTCGTAGATCGCGCTTCGTTCTCGCTCGAGTCATCTCCAGGGGGAGCGCGAAATCCCGCGCGAGGTGTCTAAGATAAGAGTTCCGGCAAAAGACATTGTGGTGACCAGGGCTCCGACGACGATCGTGCTGCTGGTACTGGCCCTCGGCGCGGCCGCCCCAGCGCGCGCCCAGGACGACGACGGCGTGCACCTGCTGCTGACCCGGATCGAGCGCGTCGTGCGCTCCGGTGATACGGCGGGATATTTCGCGCTGCTCGCCGACGGCGCCGACCGCGAACGCGCACGCGACTTCGCCAGCACCGAGCTGATGCCCGGCGTCAACCGCAGCGTGGTGCAGGAGCGCGATCGCGTTCCGCTGGCGGGGGCCCCGGGGAGCGGCTACCGGCTGATGGTCGACGTGATGGCGGAGTTCGGCACACGTGCGCGCGTCGCGACCTGGCAGCTCGACGTGAGGCGCACCGGAGCGGCTGGCGCGGAGAACGAGTGGACGGTCGCCAACCAGGAGCGAATCTCGTCGGTCGAGAATATCTTCCGCCTCGCCCTCAACGGCACCAAGCAATACGCCGCGCACGATTTGAAGATCGCGGCCGAAGACCTCGACCTCACGCTCACCGAAGGATCCGCGTTCGTCGCGGAGATCGACACCGGCGTGACCGCGGTGGTGCTGCTCGGCAAGGGCACGATCAACTTTCATCCGGCGCCGGTCACCGAAAAAGGGCAGGTCAAAATCTTCTGCGGCAGCGACACGCTGGAGACGCGCTTCGACACTGCCTACATCCGCCTCAATCCGTCCGACTTCGAATCGTTCTTCCGCGCCTCGGCGTTGCGGCCGGTGGCGGTCGACGCCCGCGGCCTGAAGCGCGCCCAGGACGTGTTTCGCGAAGAGTCGCCCAAGTCGTTCGTGATCGACCTCGGCGATCTCAGCCGCGATCCCTGGACCCTGCTGCCGGGCCAGGGCGATTTCCTCGCCGAGATCCGAACGCGCCGCTTCGACACGCTGACCTACGCGCGATCCGGCACCGAGGCCGAAGACATCACCCTGTTCGATCGCAAGCGGCACCACAACATCGCCCTCTACGCATCGAAGGGCAAGCTGGCCCAGCGCGGGCCCACCTACAACGAGGACGACCTGGTCGACTACGACATCCTCGACTACGACATCGACGTGGCCGCCACTCCCGCCCGTCAATGGATCGACGGGCGGGCGCACATTCGTCTCAAGGTACGCTCCACCGTCCTCGGCACGCTGACGTTCCGGCTCGCCGATCCGCTGGTGGTGCAGTCGATTGTCAGCTATCAGTTCGGCCGGTTGTTCGGCATCCGCGTCAAGAACCAGAACACCCTGGTCGTGAACCTGCCGGCGCCACTGACGCGCGACAGCGAGCTGTCCCTCACGATCGCCTACGCCGGTCGGCTCGAGCCGCAGACTCCCGACCGGGAAGCGCTCGCACTCGAGCCAGATCTGCAGGGACGCACCGAAGAGCAGCCGCTGTTGATCACGGCCGAGCCGAGCGCCCTCTACAGCAGCCGCAGCTACTGGTATCCCCAGGCTCCGGTGAGCGACTACGCCACGGCGCGCATCCGTATCTCGGTGCCGCCGGCGGTGGACTGCGTCGCCAGCGGCGAGCTCGAAGCCGGCTTTCCGGCCATGCTCGCCGCCAAGGACCCCGCCCTGAATCGGAAGGTCTACCTGTTCAACGCCGCGCAGCCGCTGCGCTATCTGGCGTTCATCCTGAGCCGCTTCTCGCGCGCCGAGACCGTCACCCTTGGCTTCCCGGGCACCGGCGCGGCCGCCATCTCCGGCAAGCGCTACCGCAGCCTGAACCTCTCGGTCGAGGCCAACCCGCGGGAGGTGCAGCGCGGACGCGAAGTCGCCGAGCGTGCCGCCGATATCGCGCTGTTCTACGAATCGATCATCGGCGACTCTCCCTATTCAAGCTTCACCGTGGCGCTGGTCGAGAGCGATCTGCCGGGTGGCCACAGCCCGGCCTATTTCGCGGTGCTGAACCAGCCGCTGGTGACCTCACCGCTGGTCTGGCGCAACGATCCGGCGGCCTTCAACAACTATCCCGACTTCTTCCTCGCGCACGAGCTCGCGCACCAGTGGTGGGGACAGGCGGTCGGGTGGCGCAACTATCACGAGCAGTGGCTCAGCGAGGGGTTCGCGCAGTACTTCGCGGCGCTCTATGCCCAGCATCAGAAGGGAGACGAGACCTTCGTCTCGATGCTGCGCCAGTTCCGCAAATGGGCCATCGATTCCAGCGACCAGGGTCCGGTCTCCCTGGGATACCGCCTCGGCCACATCCGTGGCGAGAGCCGGGTGTTTCGTGCGCTGGTCTACAACAAGGGCGCGGCCGTGCTGCACATGCTCCGTCGTCTCGTCGGCGACGACGAGTTCTTCCGCGGCTTGCGGCGGTTCTACCGTGAATCGCGCTTCCACAAGGTCGGCACCGAAGACCTGCGCGCGGCGATGGAGAAGGAAACCGGCAGGCAGCTGGAGCGCTTCTTCCGGCAATGGATCGACGGTTCCACCATCCCCCGCGTGAAGGTCGGCTACCGCATCGAGGGCACCGACGTCGTGCTGCGTGTAGACCAGATCGGCGAAGTCTTCGATGTGCCGGTCACCGTCACGCTGCAGTACTCGGATCGAAAATCGGTGGACGTGTTGATTCCGGTGACCCAAGAGACGGTCGAGCGGCGACTGCCGCTCGCCGGCGTGCTGCGCGGCGTCGAGATCAGCAAGGACGATGGGATGGTGGCGGAGATCGTCAAGAGCAGTTGATGTCGTGGCGCCGAGCCTGCAGTAGGAGAAGGTTCAAAATCATCCTCGCGCCCGCCAACGGAGAACATGCCAATGCACCTGCTTCAGCGAGGCCTGCGGTCGGCTGTCTGCACTGCCGTCATCCTGCTGACGCCGGTCGCCGTCCGCGCGGACGCGATTACGGTCATGACCTCGGGCGCGCTGTCGGCCGCGCTGCGAGAGCTCATGCCGGCCTTCGAGCGCCGTTCCGGGTCGACGCTGACGATCGTCTCGGGCGGATCGGTGGCCGGAGCCCGGGACTCCATTCCCGATCGCCTGGGTCGCGGTGAGCGGGCAGACGTCGTGATGCTGGCGGCCGCGGGCATCGACGATCTAATCAAGGCCGGCCGGGTCGTCGCAGGCAGCCGCGTCGATCTGGCGCGGTCGAGCATCGGCATCGCCGTCCGTGCCGGAGCACCAAAGCCGGACATCAGCTCGGTGGATGCGCTCACGCGGACGCTGTTGCAGGCGGCGTCGGTGGCGTATTCGTCGAGCGTCAGCGGTGTTTACGTCTCGAGCGAGCTGTTCGAGCGTCTCGGCATCGCGACCCGGATGCGGGCCAAGAGCCGTCGCGTGGAGAGCGAGCCGGTTGCCGCACTGGTCGCGCGCGGGGAAGTGGAGATCGGCTTCCAGCAGATCAGCGAGCTTCGCCCCGTGGCCGGCGTCGAAGTGGTCGGACCGCTGCCGGCCGAGGTGCAGCGAGTCACGGTGTTTGCGGCGGCCCTGTCGGCTGGATCGCCCAACCCCGCCGGAGGACGCGCGCTGCTTGCATTCCTGGCGTCGCCGGAGGCCACCGACGCCATCGCGCGAAGCGGAATGGATCCGGTGCACCCGCGCTGATCCCGAGTTTTCAGGCACGGCCCCGGTCCGGCGCCCCTTCTTGATATGATCGGTTTCTTATGGAGACCGTGACGCTGACGATTGACGGCCAGCCGGTGACCGTCGCGAAAGGCAAGACCGTTCTGCAGGCGGCCGTCGAGAGCGGGATTTCGGTCCCTTACTACTGTTACCACCCGGGCATCAGCATCGACGGTTCCTGCCGCGTCTGCATCGTCAAGATCGAGAAGATGGCCAAGCTGCAGACGTCGTGCTCGACCGTCTGCAGCGACGGCATGGTGGTGTCGACGCGGACACAGGAAGTGGTCGAGGCGCGCGCCGGCGTGTTCGAATTCCTGCTGGTGAACCACCCGCTCGACTGCCCGGTCTGCGACAAAGGCGGCGAGTGCCCGCTGCAGGATTTCTCCTACGAGTTCGGACCTGACCTGAGCCGAATGGATTTTCCGCGACGCGAGTTCGACGGCAACGGGGTGAAGGCCGACGTCGACTTCGGTCCGACGCTGATGCTGAACCGCAACCGCTGCATTCTCTGCACCCGCTGCGTGCGGTTCATGCGCGACATCGACAGCGACGCCCAGATCAACATCATCGATCGCGGCAACGGCAGCCAGATTGCCACCTTTCAAGAAGAGGGCGTGCACTCGCTGCTCTCGGGCAACCTGATGGACGTCTGCCCGGTCGGCGCCATCACCACGCGCGACTACCGGTTCAAGTCGCGGCCGTGGGACAACCCGTTTGCCGCCGACACCATCTGCACGCAGTGCGCGAAAGGCTGCAACGTCACCGCGTGGATCAAGGCGAAGCCCGAGTGGGCGAAGGGATCGCGGCTCATCCGCTTCACGCCGCGCTTCAACCCCGAGGTCAACGACTACTGGATGTGCGACATCGGCCGCTTCGAGTACCACTGGATCGAGGGTGACGATCGCATCATGAAGCCGCTGGTGAAGACCGGCGACCTGCAGCAGCCGGTGCCGTGGCACGAGGCGATCGCGACGCTGTCGAATCGGCTCGGCGCCGCCGGCGCGGCGACCAAGGGGGAGGGGATCCGCTTCCTGCTCTCGGCCCACGCATCGCACGAGGAGCTGTTCCTCTTCAAGCGCCTCACTCAGGAACTGCTCGGCGACGATGGCCCGCGCGCGATCAGCGTGACGTGGCGGTATCGCGAGAAGCCGCAGCCTGGCGCGACGAAGTTCAAGGTACCCGCGGTGGATGCGCCCAACGTCAACGGGGCGCGGCTGCTGGGACTCGCGCCCGGGACGCCCGGCGACGAGGCGCATGAGGCGGACGTGTCGGCGCTGCGCCAGGCGGTCGAAGCCGGACGCGTGGCTGCCTTGTACGTCTTCGATCCGGGCCCCGAGGGATCGATCGGCGACACCGCGTGGATTGTCGACGCGCGCAAGCGTGGGGCGATCGGTTTGCTGATGGTGCAGGGCGTGGTGATGAGCGATCTGGCTCGGGCCGCCGATTTCGTGCTGCCGGGCGCATCCTACGTCGAGAAGGAAGCGTCCTATACCAATCAGCAGGGGCGCCTGCAGGGCACCTCGCGCGCGATTCCGCTGCCGGGCGAGGCGCGGGAAGACTGGCAGATTCTCGTGAACCTCGGCACCGCGCTGGGCGTGCCGTTCACGTATCAGAGCGCGGACCAGGTCCGCGCCGACATCGCGGCGCAGTTCCCGACCGAGCTGCCGGGCCTGACCAAGCTGGCGTTCAACAAGCCGCTCGAGGCACGAAGCTGGCTGCAGGCGTCCAACCCATCCGAGCGCTGGAAATGGGATTTCATGTACCAGGATCTGCCTCCGGTCAAAGGCACCGTGGATCCCACGGCGCTGCCGCTGCCACCGGGGGCGATCCCATTGAAGCCGGTTCAGTACTAGGAATGACATTGGCTTCACCAAGGACACGAAGGCGACCAAGGGCGCACAGGCTGGCACGGCGCGGCCCGATCGTCCTCCTTGGTGTCCTTTGTTGCCTCGGTGTCCTTGGTGCGCGCGACGCGCACGCACAATTGAAGCGCCCGAAGGCCGACGTGACACCCCTGGTCGAGCGTTCCGCCCACGCCGGCGAGACGGCGCGTGTCGCGCTCAAAGTGTCGCTGCCCGAAGGGCTGCACACCCAATCGAACAAGCCGCGCGATCCGCTGCTGATTCCCACCGAGTTGAACATCGACGCGCCGGCGGGCGTCACGGTGAAGGAAGTCGTCTTTCCGCCGTCAACCGATTTGAAACAGGTCGGACAGGATCAGCCGCTCGCGGTCTTCGAGCAGACGTTCGGGATCGGTGTGCAGCTCGCGATCGACTCGGGGACCGCGGCCGGCAGAGCCGCGGTCCCCTTCCATCTCCGCTATCAGGCGTGCGACGCCAATCTCTGCTACCCGCCGTCCACCGCCGACGGAGAGTGGTCGCTGGACATCGGTGCGGGCGGCACGGCGGCGGGCGGCGCGCCCGACCCGATTTTCGCCACCATCGCGTTCGGCACGGGCGAGGCGCCGGGCGCCGTCATCGAGCGGCGGCCGGCCGCGCCGGCTGCCGCGGCACCCTCGGGCGACGGCATCGCCAGACTCGACGGCTTTACCGAGCTGGGGATGAACGGTGGTTACCTCAACGCCGAAGAATTCCTGCACTTCGTTCACAATGCTGAAAACGGCGTGAAGGAGCGCGGCATGTTCGAGGGCCGCGGTCCGCTGATGATCCTGCTGCTCGTGCTCATCGGTGGCCTCGCGCTGAATCTGACCCCGTGCGTCCTGCCGATGATTCCGATTAACCTGGCAATTATCGGCGCCGGGGCGCAGGCCGGCTCGCGCGGGCGCGGCTTCATGCTGGGATCGGCGTACGGCGGCGCGATGGCACTCGTCTATGGTGCGATCGGACTGGTCGTGATCCTGACCGCCGGCACGTTCGGGACGATCAACTCGTCGCCCTGGTTCAACCTTGGCATTGCGATCCTCTTCGTCATTCTCGCCCTCGCGATGTTCGACGTACTGCTGATCGACTTCTCGAAGTACTCGGCCAACCTTGGAACTTCCTCGAGTCGCGGCACCTTTGCGCTCGCCTTCAGCATGGGCGGCGTCGCCGCGCTGCTCGCCGGAGCGTGTGTCGCGCCGGTTGTCATTCAGGTGGTGCTGTTCTCGAGCAACCTCTACGCCACCGGCACCAAGCTGGCGCTGGCGTTGCCGTTCTGCCTCGGGCTGGGCATGGCCATCCCGTGGCCGATCGCCGGCGCGGGTCTGGCGGCACTGCCGAAGCCCGGCATGTGGATGGTCCGGGTGAAGCAGGCGTTCGGCGTGTTCATCATGGCCACCGCCGTCTATTACGGCTACGAGGCCTATTCCATCTTCGCCAACCGCTGGGTGGATCCGGCTGCGGTCGCCTCGAGCGTCCAGGATCAGCTGAAAGCCGGCTGGCACGCGTCGCTCGCCGAGGGGCTCGACCTCGCCCAGCGCGAGCAGAAGCCTGTGCTGATCGACATGTGGGCCACCTGGTGCAAGAACTGCCTGACGATGGACAAGACGACGCTCGAGAACGCGGACGTGCAGAAGGCCTTGTCCGGCTACATCCGCATCAAGTACCAGGCCGAAGACCCAGATCAGCCGCCGGCCAAGACGGTGATGCAGCGCTTCAACGCCGCCGGGCTCCCCACCTACGTCATCCTCCGGCCGAGCAAGTAAGATCATCCGCGCAATCCGCGGATAGTCCTGACATGTCCCACGACGCGCTGCGCGCGGATCTCGAACGGCACATCTCCGGTGAAGTCCGGTTCGATACGGTGTCGCGTGCCCTCTATTCCACTGACGCCAGCGTCTACCAGATCGAACCGCTCGGCGTTGTGGTGCCGCGCGGCCGCGAAGACGTCGTGCAGGCGGTACAGATCGCGGCGCGCCACGGCGTGTCGATCACCGCCAGGGGCGGCGGCACTTCGCAGGCCGGCCAGGCGATCGGCCCGGGAATTCAGATCGACACCTCCAAGTACTTCAATCGCGTGATCGAGATCAACGTCGCGGCGCGGTGGGCCTGGATCGAACCCGGCGTCGTGCTCGACGCACTCAACGCGCAGCTGAGAGCGTCGGGCCTGCGCTTCGCCCCGGACATTTCCACCGCCAGCCGAGCCACCGTCGGCGGGATGATCGCCAATAACTCCAGCGGCGCCCGCTCGGTGCTGTACGGCAAGACCATCGATCACGTGCTCGAACTCCAGGTCGTACTCGCGGATGGATCGGTCGCACATTTCCGGCCGCTCGATGCGGCGCGACTGGAGACGGCGTGTGCCGGCGCGACGCTCGAGGCTTCGTGCCATCGAACGATCCGCGAGCTCGCGGCCACCAGCCGGGACGAAATCGAGCGCCGTTTTCCCAAAGTGCTGCGCCGGGTCGGCGGCTACAACCTGGACGAGTTCGTCGACAGCGGCCGGCCGTTCAACCTCTCGAAAATCATCGTCGGCTCCGAAGGGACGCTCGCCCTGGTTGTCGCTGCGAAGGTCAACCTGGTGCCGCTTCCCGCCGCCAGGGCGGTGCTGACGATCGAGTTCGAGGAGCTGCTCGACGCGCTCGCGGCGACACCGCTGGTGCTGCGCCACGGACCTTCGGCGGTCGAAGTGATGGACCGCTTCATCCTCGACCACGCGAAAGAGAGCCCGCGGCTCGATGCCCTGCGGCGGAGCATCCTGCATGGCGATCCAGGCGCGCTGCTCTGCGTCGAGCTCTACGGCGACCGCGCCGACGATCTGCCGCCAAGACTCGACGGCCTCGAGCGCGACCTCGCTGCGTCCGGCTACCGCTGCCGGTGGCGGCGGGCGATCGCGGCGGCCGATCAGGCGCGCATCTGGAGCTTTCGCGAAGCGTCGCTGGGGCTGTCGATGGCGATGAAGGGCGACGACAAGTCGCTGTCGTTCGTCGAGGACACCGCCGTCGCGCCGGAGAGGCTTCGCGACTACATCGAACGCTTTCTCGCGATCGTACGCCGCCACGACACGGTTGCCGGCGTCTACGCGCACGCGTCGGTCGGATGCCTGCACGTGCGGCCGGTGGTGAATCTCAAGACCGCCGACGGCGTGCGCAAGTTCGAGTCGATCGCGAACGCTGTGGCCGACCTCGTGCTCGAATTCGGCGGCGCGCTGTCGGGCGAGCACGGCGACGGGCTGGTGCGCGGGGCGTTCACCGAGAAGATGTTCGGGCCGCAGCTCTACGACGCGTTCCGGCGCGTCAAGCGCGCCTTCGATCCGGCCGGTCTCTTCAACCCGGGCAAGATCGTCGACGCGCCGCCGATGACCTCGAACCTGCGTTTCGGCGCTGGCTATCCAACGCCCGATCCGGTGACCTTCTTCGATTTCAGCGAGCACGGCGGCATGGGCCGCGGCGTCGAAATGTGCAGCGGCCTCGGCGCCTGCCGCAAGACGCTCGAAGGGACGATGTGCCCTTCGTACATGGCCACGCGGGAGGAGAAGCATTCGACCCGCGGACGGGCCAACACGCTGCGGCTGGCGATGGCGGGCCGCCTGGGCGACGCCGGCTTGAGCGACCACGCCGTTCACGACGTGCTCGACTTGTGCCTCGAATGCCGGGCGTGCAAGGCGGAATGCCCGGTCGGGGTGGACGTCGCGCGGTTCAAGAGTGAGTTTCTCGCCGGCTACTGGCAGCGAAACGGGATGCCGCTGCGCACGCGCGTCATCGGCCACGTCCGCGGGTTGTCGGAATGGGCCAGCCGTGTCGCGCCGATCGCCAACGCGCTCGCAGGCAGCCGTGTGGGGCGATGGCTCAACGAGCAGATCCTCGGCATCGACCGCCGCCGCACGCCGCCGCGCTTCGTCCGCGACACGCTGGAGCGCGGCTTTGCTCGCCGGCCGCCACAATCCGCTCGCCCATCCACCATCGATTCGGCAATCAGCAGACCGCAACCCGCCCTTCTGTTCGCCGACACCTTCACGAACTTCAATCATCCTGAGATCGGGCGCGCCGCCGCTGACGTGCTCGAGGCAGCCGGCGTGGGGGTGCGTCTCGCGCCACATGGGTGCTGCGGCCGTCCGCTGATTTCCCAGGGCTTGCTGACGGCAGCGCGCGCCGCTGCGCAGGTCAACGTCGAGGCGCTCTTCGAGATCGCTTCGCGCGGCGAGCGCATCCTGTTTCTCGAGCCGAGCTGCCTCTCGGCGGTCCGCGAGGACGCGCCGGCTTTACTGCGCGGCGAAACGCAACGCAAGGCGCGCGTGGTTGGCGATGCGTGCGTCCTGTTCGAAGAATACCTCGAGCAGGAATGGCAGGCCGGACGCCTTCAGCTCGATCTGCGAGGCGGCCCCGCGACCGTTCTGCTGCATGGCCACTGTCATCAGAAGGCGATGGGGCTGCTGGCGCCGACGCGCGCGCTGCTCGCGCGCATTCCGGGATCGGCCATCGTCGATCTCGACGCGGGCTGCTGCGGCCTGGCCGGATCGTTCGGCTACGCGAAGGAGCACTACGACGTATCGCGGCAGATCGGTGAGCGCAAGCTGCTGCCGGCAGCGCGCGCGATGACACCCGGCAGCGTGCTGGTCGCGCCCGGCACGTCGTGCCGGGAACAGGTCGCGCATTTCACCGGCGTCAAAGCGCTGCATCCGGCGCAGCTGCTGCGATGCCTGCTCACGGTGTAGGGCGGTTTTCGCTGGTGCGGTTTTCAGAACGCTGTAGCGGCCGCTTTCAGGCGGACCATCGAGAGGTCCGGCTGAAGCCGGACACTACCTACCGCGCAGAAACTACCAGCCGCAGAGAAACGGAAGTTGCTGCAGGTCTATCGGCGAGCGGCTATGCCACGGCTGACGTCACGTCCATCTCGCCGAAGCGAAACGCGTTCAGGAACGCATCGACGACCTGAGGATCGAAATCGGTTCCACTGCCCTTGACCAGTATGTCCTTGGCGTCGAAGGGCGACATCGCCTTCCGGTACGGGCGGTCACTCGTCAGCGAATCCCAGACGTCGGCGACCGAAATAATACGAGCCTCGAGCGGAATTTCATCGCCTCGCGTCGGGTGATATCCCGATCCGTCGAACTTGTCGTGATGCGCCAGCACAATCGGAATCACTCTGCGCATCGACCCCCCGATGGTCTCGAGCATCGTGACTCCCTTGTCGACATGCCCCTGCATGTCGTGGTACTCCGCGCTCGTGAACTGAGCCGCTTTGTGCAACAGCTCGCGGCTGACGTTCAACTTGCCGATGTCGTGGAGCAGGCCGGCCGCGCGGACGTCCTCAATCCGCTCGGCGTCCAGCCCGAGGTGTGCGGCAATGCGCGTCGCGTAGACCGAGACGCGATACGAGTGATGTTCGGTGAACTCGTCCTTGGAAATGAAGTGCCGAAGGAGACGCAGGACGCCGTTGTAGGTCTCGCGCAACTCGGCCAGCTGGGCGTTCTTGTGATCGTACATCGTGCCCATGAGATAGCCGGTGATGATCAGGATGCCGCCCCATACGGTCAGGTCGAGCCACGCTGCGGTCGACACGGAAGCGGCCGCATGACCGAAAATGCCGGACGTCGCCGTGAGCACCACGACAATCAGGACGCTTGCGAGCGCCGTCAGCGTTGCGTGGCGACGGCCGTAGAGATATGCGGAGCCGAGGGTCGGCAGGGTGTAGAAGCTGAGCATCATGCGCTGGGTGTCGAGCGCGAGATTCAAGGCCAGCGCAATGACGAAGATGGAGAGGACGAGCCACAACTCCTTGTTCACGGCTTCCAGACGACGGACGGTAGATGTCATCGAGACTGTTTGCTCCGGTCTTCCGCCCCGCAACAGCTGTTCCGCTCCGGTCGGCCCGCTATCGCCGGTCCGAGCCGTCAGGCTAAGTCTCTGACTTTAGAGGAAGGTTCGCCGACGCGCTCTCGGGTTGGTGCCGCATGAGGACGGCCGCGGGTCGCCGTGCCGCAGTTCTATTTCGGAACACCGGCGAACGAATCTGCGACCGGCTTACGGGAAACAGGGAATTCCGCCGGTGCCCGCGACAAGGACAGTCGGTGCAGATACGCACGGAATTGCCTGCGCGATCGCGTCAGAAATGCCGCCCGGAGAAACGCCGATCAGACCCGGGCGCATCCATCCACGCCGGGCATTCCGCCATCAGCTTCCTGACCTCGTCGAGCGCCGTGATGTCGTCGCGGTCAACGTCACATCGACGGCTCTCTCAGGTTGTCCTCGAGCCGCACCATCCTTCGAGCGCCGATGTAGTCTATAGCCCCTCGAATGTCCCCACTCAAGCGGCCGAAGCCGACCGTCGTCGTCCTTGGCCTGTTGTGCGTGATGTACATGATCACGTATGTCGATCGCGTCAACATTTCCACAGCGGCCGATTCGATCCGGCGCGAGCTGGCGCTGTCGAACACGCAGCTCGGGTTCCTGCAGTCCGCGTTCGGCTATCCCTACCTGATCTTCCAGATCTTCGGCGGCTGGATCGGTGACCGCTTCGGTCCGCGGCGAACCTTGTTCCTGTGCGGGCTGATCTGGGCGAGCGCGACCATCCTGACTGGTTTCTCGGGTGGACTCCTGTCGCTGTTCGTGTGCCGCCTGTTTGTCGGCATCGGTGAGGGGGCGACGTTCCCAGTGGCGACCCGCGCGATGCAGAGCTGGACGCCAGTCGGACGCCGGGGATTCGCGCAGGGACTGACGCATGCCTTCGCGCGCCTTGGCAACGCGATCACGCCGCCGATCGTCGCGTGGCTGATCGTCCTGGTGGCGTGGCGCGGCTCGTTCATCGCGCTCGGCTGCTGCAGCCTGGTGTGGGTGCTGATCTGGATCTGGTATTTCCGCGATACGCCGGCGGACCACGCGGCCATCACGCCCGGCGAGCTCGCCATGCTGCCCAACCGCGGCGCAGCCGCGACGATCGTGAGGCCGCGCGTCCCCTGGGGCGCCCTGACGCGCCGCATGGTGCCGGTGACCATCGTCTATTTCTGCTACGGGTGGACGCTGTGGCTCTACCTGACGTGGCTGCCTTCTTATTTCCTGCACGAGTACAAGTTCGACCTGCGCCGGTCGGCGCTGTTCACGTCAGCGGTGTTCTTTGCCGGAGTGGTGGGCGACTACCTGGGCGGCGAGATCAGCGACCGCATCCTGCACCGTACCGGCGACCTGCAGCAGGCGCGGCGCAACGTGGTGATGATCGGCTTCCTTGGTTCGTTCGTCTGTCTGGTGCCGGTATTCCTGACGCACGATCTGGTGTCAATCATCGTCGCGCTCGGCGCGGCGTTCTTCTTCGCCGAATTCGTGATCGGTCCGATGTGGTCGATCCCGATGGACATCGCGGGGAAGTTCTCGGGCACCGCGGCGGGAATGATGAATACCGGTTCCGCGCTGGCCGCGATTCTTTCACCGATCGCGTTCGGGTTCATCATCGACCGGACCGGCAACTGGCAGCTGCCGTTTGCCGGCTCGCTCGGGTTTCTCTTGCTGGGCGCATGCCTCGCGCCGACGATGCACCCGGAAAGGCCGTTCGAAAGGGAAATCCGGTAGTGCCGGAAAAAACCGCGGAGGACACGTCTCTGAATCCTTATGGCTGCTCCGAGCCGCGACCCTTTCGCGGCGCGGGGAGCGCCTTGCGCGGCAGCTTCTCGTCGCGCATCGCGGCGTTGTAGGCAAACACCGCGATGACGGTGGCCTGCTGAACCATGTCGTCGCGCTGGACGCGATCGAACGTGTCCATCGTCGAGTGGTGGGAGCGCGCATTGTATTCGAGCCGATCGACCATGAACTGGAACGCCGGGATGCCGGCGTTGTCGAACGAGACGTGATCGGTCGAGACGACAGACCGCGGCCCGATGGTCGTGACGCCGAGGTCGTGTAGCGGCGCCATCCAGGCCTCGAAGATCGGCCGCACCGCCAGGTTGCTCTGCAGCCAGATGCCGCGAATCTTGCCGCTGCCGTTGTCGGAGTTGAACACCGCCGACAGCCGTGCCTGCTCCGGCTTGAGCGCCATGGTGTCGACGTCGGCAACGTGATCGCGGACATAGGCTCGCGATCCGAGGAGGCCCTGTTCTTCGCCGCCCCACAGCCCGATCCGAATCGTCCGGCGCGGCTTGGCGCCGACCGCCGTCAGAATCCGCATCGCTTCCATCATCGCGCCACTCCCGGTCGCATTGTCGGTGGCCCCGGTGGCGTAGGGGTGGGAATCGAAGTGCGCGCCGAGCAGCACGATCTCCGACGCCAGATCGGTCCCCGCAATATCCGCGATGGTGTTGAACCCGTTCGGCGTGGTCTCGTCGTAGAACCTGGTTTCGACGTTCAGCTCGACCTTCACCGGCACCCCTTTGTCGAGCACGCGAACCATCCGGTTGTAGTGCTCGACGGCGAGTGCAACCACCGGCACGCCTTTGCCGGCCCTGTCGTCACGCGGGCTGGCGCCGCTCGGGAAGATGGTTCCGCCGTCGGGATGCTGCTGCTGCCACGACAGATCGCTGCCGCCCGCCGCCATGTCACTGTCGCTGCCGCGATCGAACACCGCGACCACGCCTTCGCGCACGTAGAAATCGTTGACCTTCTGGCGGAACGCCGCGGCCTGGCTGCCCCGTCCGCCACCCGCCGCCGCGGCGGCAGGTACCGGCGTGGTTTCGGCCTCGGCGATGTCCTTGTCGGTCATGCGCAGGATGATCGGTCCCTCGAGCATGCGCACCCGCCGCGCCGTCTGCGGCAACACGATCTTGCCGGCGAGCTTGCCCTGATATCTGGTGAAGTCCGCCTCGTTGGCAATCTGGATGCGCACCACCTCTGCGGTCACCGGTCCCCTGGTGCCGGAGGACCATTCCTGCGGGAAGCCCACGAGCGGTTGAATCTGCGGCTCGATGAGATGCGCGCTGAATCGCACCAGCGACCAGCCCTTGCCGAACGCCCAACGCTCCTGATGTACGTTGGCCAGGCCCCACTCGCGGAACTTCTTCATCGTCCACTCGCTGGCCTGCTGGATACCAGGCGATCCGGTGAGTCGCGGACCGTAGACGTCGCTCAGCCACGAGACGTGATCCATCACCTGCGAGCGGTTCAGGCCCTCGTCGCGGATGCGGCCAAGCATCGAGTAGTCGAGCCGATCGGTCTGAGCGGTGACGAACGTCGCGGCGCTCGCCGCCAGGAGCATCACGAGGAGTGGGCGTCTCATCAGGTTCCTCCGGGTTGCTGGACGAGGTAGTTTATCCAATAATCGAGCGGTGCCCCGAGTGAACCGCCTGCACGCGAGTGCGTTCGGAGCGGCGTTCGCGATCGCGCTTGCCGTTCCCGTGGTCACGGATCCAGGCGCCGCCGGCCGGCCATCGATTCTGATCTCCCGACAGCTGGCGGAACGCGAGCATCTCCATGCCGGCGACGAAATCACGCTGGCCGCCGATTCGGCGGGGTCACGTGCGCGCCGGTTCCGCATCGACGGTACCTACGAGCCGACGCCCGATCCGCTCCGCTTCACCGCGCGGCGGCTCGAGGCGCGCCTCCACCTGCCCGAGCTCATCGCGATGACCACCGACCCGGCAGATCCAGCGTCGGCGGAGTCGCTCAGCGGTATCAACATCCGCCTGGCCAACCAGCGAGACGCCGCCTCGTTCTGGTCCGCGCTGGTGGCGCGCGCTCCCGGCATCACAGTGCGTTCGACCACGCGCGCCCGCGATGGCTCAGACCCGTTCGCCGTGCTCGAACGGTTCCATGTTGCGGTCGCCATCGTCACCGTGCTCGGCAGCACCGCGTTTCTGCTGGCATTGATGGTCATGCGCGCTGAGGAGCGCCGCGAGACGATCGGCATCGTCCGACTGATCGGCATTTCCCAGCGCTCGATCCTGCTCGAAGTGCTCGTCGAAGGCCTGCTGATCGCCACTGCGGGCGCCGCATTCGGAATCCTCCTGGCGGTCGCGGCGCAGGGCGCCGTGAATCGATTCTTCCAGTGGCGCTACGACACCGCGCTCGTTTTCGTCCGTGTGACGCGATCCATCGCGCTGCAGTCGATCGCCACGTCGGTACCGCTCGGGATCCTGGCGGGACTGGTCGGATCCTGGACCCTGTTGCGCCGCGACGTGCTCGCGCTCATCGGCCGATGAGCTCCTGGGCCCTGGCCTGGCGCACGATCGCGCGCAGCCCGGCGCGATCGGTTCTCGCGGTCGCCGGGGTGACGGTGATCGGCGCACTGTTGTTCGACATGCTCTTGCTGTCGCGCGGTCTCCTGGTCTCCTTCCGCGATCTGCTCGACACCGCGGGATTCGACATTCGCGTCGTCGCCGCCGAAGGGTCGATGATCCATCGGCCACCGATTGCCCAGGCCGCGACGCTGGCTGAGGCGATTGCCCGCCTGCCGGATGTGCAGCGGGTCACGCGCGTTCGTACCGAGACCGCGCAGGCGATTGCGCCGGGACGGACCAATTCGGGGATCCGCGTTACGCTGGTCGGAACCACAGCGGCGGCGGCCGGCACCGTCTGGACGATCGTCAGCGGATCGTCGCTGCCGTCGGAGTCATCACCAGGCGCGCCGCCGCCTGTGGTGATCAGCCCCAGCCTCGCGACGGAGTTTCACATCGACGTGGGCTCCACTCTGGGACTGCGCCTCTTCGTTCCGGGTGCAGCCTCCGCTCTCCCGCCCATCAGCGCCCGCGTGGTCGGAATCGGGCAATTCGCCTTCGAAGCCGCGGGCGACGACACCGTGGCGACAACGATGGAAGGGTTGGCGGCGGCGCGCGGCGTGCCGTCGGATGACATGGCGGAGATGGTGCTGGTGTCGTCGCAGCCCGGCACGACCATGTCCGTCGCGGCGGCGATCGGGCGGCTCCGGCCCGATCTGCGGGTGCTGTCCAACGATCAGGTCATGGAGCAGTTCAATCAGAACGCCTTCAGCTACTTCCGGCAGATTTCCACGGTGCTGTCGTCGATGACCCTGGCCTTCGCCTTCCTGCTCATCGCCACATTGCTGACCATGTCGGTCAACCAGCGTCTCGGCGAAGTCGCCGCGCTGCGCGCGCTCGGCTTTCCGCGGCGGCGGATCGCGGCGAATCTGCTGTGGGAATCGGTGCTGCTGGTCGGCGTCGGCGGTCTGGCCGCGTTGCCGGTCGGCGGCGTGCTGGCGATCATCCTGGATCGGATCCTGCGCGAAATGCCCGGCGTACCGGCCCGCCTGCATTTCTTCGTGTTCGAACCGCGCACCATCGTCCTGCACGCAGCGCTGCTGTCGGTGACCGGCATGCTGGCGGCCGTCTATCCCATCTGGCTGGCGACGCGGCTGCCGATCGCCGCCACGCTGCGGCGCGAGATCCTGTCGTGACGAATACCGCAACGGCGGTGATCGAAGGGCGAGAGCTGACGCGATCGTTTGCGATGCCGGCGGGAGCGGTCACCGCGCTGGGCGGCGTGTCGATTCGCGTCGAGGCGCGCGACTACGTCGCGATCACCGGGCCGTCGGGCTGCGGCAAGTCGACGCTGCTGCACATCCTCGGCTGCGTCGATCAGGCCAGTGCGGGATCGCTGCTGTTCGAAGGGCGCGACGTGGGCACTCTGACGGAGTCGGAGCGCAGCCGCATCCGGCTGACGCGAATCGGCTTCGTGTTTCAGCGTTTCTTCCTGCTGCCAATGCTGACGGCATGGGAGAACATCGAGCTGCCGCAGGCCGAAGCTGGAGCGGCGCGGGCAGGACGCCGGGCGCGCACGCGTGAGCTGCTCGATTATGTCGGCCTCTCGGGTCGCAGCGAGCATCGGCCCGCGCAACTGTCCGGCGGCGAGATGCAGCGCGTGGCCATCGCCCGAGCGCTGGCCAACCGGCCGGCGCTGCTGCTCGCGGACGAACCGACCGGCGAGCTGGACGACGAGACCGGGACGCAAATCGCGGCGCTCTTCGACCGGGTGCACGCCGACGGCACCGCGATTGTCGTCGTCACGCACAATCAGGCGGTGGCGGCGCGAGCGAGCCGTCATCTCGGGATGAAGAGCGGCCGGGTGGTGACGACGTGATCCTGCGGCTCGCGCTGCGGTCGCTGGCGACCCGTCCTGTCCGCACCGCGGTCCTCGCGTGCGGCTTCGGCTTCGGCATCGCAGTGATGGCCGCCCTGCTCGGCGTCGGCGATGTGATTCTCGAGCAGGCGCACTCGCCGGCGCTGGAGGGCGGCGGCGATCTCGTGGTCAGCGGTCGATTCGGCCCGCTGGAGAACGCGCGCTTCCTGATCGCCAGCGTGCTGGCATCGCCGGATATCGCCGCGCAGACCGTCGCGGTGGCGCCGTCGAAGAAAGCAACGCTCTACCTGATCAAAGACGGGCGCTCCACGGCGGTGGCGGTCACCGGCGGAGTGCCCAGCGCCGAGCGCGCCGTTGGCGATCGCGAGACCGCGAGCGTGCCTGGCTGGAACGACGTCGCGGCCGATCGCGAATGGTCGTCGCCGGATCGCGACGACGTGCTGAAGGCGATGGATCGATTCCACAGAATTCCACCGAGACCGGAATTCGCCGCCTCGTGGGCCGAGTGGCTGTACTTCAACGGTCGTTCTGCGGACGGCCGGCTGCGCTTCTATCTGACTTTCATGGTCGGTCCTGCGGCGGGACCGGGACGGCGATCGGCTGGCGTGCGGCTGCAGCTCGATCGCGATGGGAAGACGACCACCTACGCGGCCGGCGACGTCGTGGACGAAGCGGCGGTGCTGGCGTCGGCTCCCGACCTCGACATCGCGGGAAACCACGTCCGGCTGAAGGGTTCGCGCTATCTCATCGCTCTGGCGCTGCCAGGCGCGTCGGGACGCCTGACGCTCGACGCGGCGCCGGGGCAGTCGCTGCCGCCGGCGACCATCACCGGTGCGCGCGGATGGATCACCGGTTACACCGCGCCCGTGTTGTCGGGACGCGTCGAGGGCGAGCTCACAGTGGGACATGAGTCAGTCATCTTGCGCCGCGCCTCCGGCTATCACGACCACAACTGGGGGTTCTGGAAAGGCGTGCGCTGGCAATGGGGCCAGGTAGCCAGCGGCGATCTGTCGTTCGTATACGGCCGGATCTTTCCTCCGCCCGACGTCGCGGATCCGGACCGCATTCCCGGGTTTCTGGGCGTGCTCGGCGCCAAGGGCGCGCTCGGCTTCTCGACGGCCGTGACGCTGGACGAGAGCGACGACGATCGAGGCATGCCGGACAAGGTGACCGTTCGCGCGCGCGGGCAGGCGCTCGACCTCGAGCTCGTGTTCTCAATCGATCGATCGGTGCGGACGGCGATGGCCATGACCGCGGCGGCGCCGGGAGCGCCGGTCGATTTTCTGCAGCTGGGCGGCGAGTACCGGGTCACCGGCAAGGTCGGCGGGCGAACAATCGATTTCACCGCACGCGGGGCCGCGGAAACCTTCCGTTGAATACGACCCACGAAAGACACGAAGACATTTTTCGTCTCGTGGGTTTCGTGGGTCTGATGATTTCGTTATTTCCTGCTACGAGAGCGCCATCCTATACAGCGCGACAAGCTTGGACCACGCCTTTTCGGCTTCCGGCTTGTTGTAGATCGGCTTGCTCGCGTCGGCGGGCATGTCCGGCACGCACCAGCCGTGCATGCTCTTGTAGACCTCGATCTCGGCGGGGACGCCGGCTGTGGCAAACGCCGCCTTGAGCTTGTCCTTGGCATCCGGCTGGCGTTGATCGTCGTTCGACGCGATGGCGACGTAGAGGCGAGCCTTCATCTTGGTCGCGAGCAGGTGGGGACTGGTCGGCTGGTCGGTGACGAGGCCGCCGCCGTGAAACGAGGCGCCGGCGCCGACGCGGTTGGACACCGCTGCCGCCGTCTTCAGCACCAGAGGACCGCCCATGCAGTAGCCCTGGGTGCCGATCTTCTTCGTGGTGTCCACCTGTTTCTGGGCATCGAGGAATTCGATGAAGGCGACGGCGTCCTTCTCGCCGGCACCCGGGGCATTGATGCTGGCCATGAGCGGCCGGAGCTTGGCCATGTCGGCCTGATTCTGGAAGCTGAACCCGTTCATGTCGACGCCGGGCGCCTTGGTCATGCGGTAGTACGGGTTGGGCACGAGCACCGAGTAGCCCTCGCCGGCGATGCGCTTGCCGATGTCGACCATCGCAGGCCGCAGGCCGAACGCGTCCGGCCAGATCAGCACGCCGGCGTGGGCGCCGCTCGCGGGATGGATGAACGCGGCATCGCACGTACCGTCCGGGGTCTTCACCGACACGGTGTCCACTTCGACCGGCATCGGCGCTGCCGACACGAGTTGTTCGCCGGCGGCCGCCGCCAGTCCCGCGGCCAGCGACAGGGCGACGAAATCGCGACGTGATAAATCGGTGTGCTCATCAGCCATGTCATCTCTCCTTCATCGCACGTTTACGAGCCGGACCATGAGGGTTTACGCTTGGCGAGAAACGCCGTCACGCCTTCGCGGAAGTCCGCGCTCGTGTAGCACATCTCGACCATGTCCGCGGCCTCGGCCGCGGGCAGGCGGCGCTTCGCGAGGATACGCCGGATCATTTCCTTTGTCGCGCGCAGCGTCAACGGGGCATTGGCGGCAATCTCGGCGGCGAGACGCTTCACCGCCGCTTCGATCTCGGACCCTGGCACCAGCCGGTTCACGATGCCGAGCGCGTGGGCTTCGACCCCGCCAATCAGGCGGCCGGTGAACAGCATGTCCTTCACGGCGCCCGGACCCATGACATCGAGCAGCCGGCTGTAGCTCGCGCCCGAGAGGCAGTTGCCCAGCGTGCGCGCGATCGGGATGCCGAAGGACGCTTCCGGCGTCGCCACCCGCAGGTCGCACGTCAGGGCGATGGCGCAGCCACCGCCCGCCGCCACGCCCTCGACCTGAGCGATGGTCGGTTTGGTCACGCGCTCGAGGTGGTCCAGCACCTGGTCGAGCCGCTCCTCATACTTCAGGCCGTCGTCGCGATTGTTGAAGTTCTTGAACTGCGCGATGTCGGTGCCGGCGACGAAGGCCTTGCCGCCGGCTCCGCGGAAAACCAGCACGCGAATTGCCGCGTCCTGATTGACGCGCTCGCAGGCAGCGACGAGGGCCTCGTACATGTCCCAGGTCATCGCGTTGCGCGCTTCGGGGCGATTGAAGGTCAGCGTGGCGATGGGGCCGTCAGTCTCGAACAGCGTGTGAGCCATAATCCAGTCTGTCAATCAATTGCCCGATCACCAGATCGCCCGATTACTCGATGACCAAGTGACCACATGACCAAATCGCGTGCGCTCGATGGCCTGCGCGTGCTCGACGTCACACAGGTGATGGCCGGCCCGTTCTGCGCGATGATGCTGGCCGATCTTGGCGCCGCGGTGATCAAAGTCGAGCCGCCGGCCGGAGATTCCAGCCGCCAGATGCCCGGAGCCGCCGGCAGCGACAGTCCCAGCTTCAATGCCGTCAACCGCGGCAAGCGCAGCATCGTCCTCAATCTCAAGACCGCGGCGGGACGCGATGTGTTCGCGCGGCTGGCGCAATCGTCTGACATCGTAGTCGAGAACTATCGTCCCGGCGTCATGGCTTCGTTCGGCCTCGACTACACGACGCTGTCGGCAGCGAACCCTGGGCTCATCTATGCGTCGATCTCGGGCTACGGGCAGACCGGCCCTCAGCGCGGCAAGGGCGGCTTCGATCTGATCGCGCAAGGCGTCACCGGCGTCATGTCGATCACGGGAGCCCCCGGCGGCCCGCCCATGAAGGCCGGCATCCCCATCACGGACCTCGGCGCCGGGCTGTTCGCCGTGGTGGGAATTCTCGCGGCGCTCGAACATCGGCACCGCAGCGGCGTCGGCCAACAGATCGATACGTCGCTGGTCGACGCGGGGGTGGCGCTGTCGGTCTGGGAGGCGACGGAGTATTTTTCGGGGGCCGGCGTTCCGACCGCGCTCGGGTCGGCGCATCGCATGAACGCGCCGTACCAGGCCATCCGCTGCGCCGACGGGTACATCACTCTTGGGGCCGCCAACGAGCGGTTGTTCCGGCGCTTGGCCGACGTTCTCGGACACCGCGAATGGGGAGACGATGACCGGTTCGCCGACAATGCGAGCCGGGTCAGGCATCGCGCGGAGCTGGCTGAACGGATCGAGGTAATGACCAGTACCGATGCCGCGGGCGCATTGGCTGGCGCTGCTCGAGGCGAACGATATCCCGTGCGGTCCGATCAACGACTACGCGCAGGTGTTCGCGGATCCGCAGGTGCTCGCGCGCGAGATGGTGGTCGAAACCAACCATCCGACGCTTGGTCATCTGAGAACGCTTGGCTCGCCGATCAAGATGAGCGCGACGCCTCCTGAGGTCGCTCGCCGCGCGCCGCAACTCGGTGAACACACCGACCAGGTGCTGATCGAGGCCGGGCTCAGTGGCGCGGAGATCGCCGCCTTGCGAGCAGCCGGCGCGCTCGGATGAGTGCGCGTTTCCTGGTTATCCGCGGACAGCGCGGAGGTACGCGGATGGAGTCGGCAGGGCGTCCGGCGTGCGCGATCCACATCCGGATCCGGAACTCAATTTGCGTAGTCCGCGGATGATTTCCGTCGTGGTTCGATGGAGCGGCTGATCGATCCGGTGATCGCGGACCTGCAGTGCGAGCACGCCGAGGCGGTGCATCACGGCCACCGGTGGCGGGCGCACCCGACCAACGGGCGCGACATGATGATGAACATGTTCATCCACGTCGCGCACCATCGCGCGCAGTGCGAGGTCTACCTGCGGCTCGAGGGCGTTACCCCGCCGATTTACACGTTCTGATCGAAGGTCCGGCTGAAGCCGGACACTACCGGGGCTACCGGGGCTACCGGGGCTACCGGGGCTACCGGGGCTACCGGGGCAACTGCGGCGCTTCAGCCGGACCTGCTGCCGATGACCGTTTTACCGGTAGTGTCCGGCTTCAGCCGGACCTGCGATCCTGTGCTGCTTCGAAAGCGTGGGCCATCTGCAGCAGGCCCCAGTCGTCGCGATGGCGCCCCACGATCTGCAGGCCGACCGGCAGACCTTCACGGCTCGAGCCGCACGGCACCGAGATGGCGGGGTTTCCCAGGATGGAAATGTAGTAGCACGACTTCATCCAGTCGATATACGTCTCCATCGCGATGCCGTCGACTTCCGTCGGGTAAGGCTGATCGACCCTGAATGGCGGCACCTGGACGGTCGGCAGTACGAAGAACTCGTACCGCTCCATGAACCGCCGCATGCGGTGATAGATCTCGGTGCGCTTCATCTCCGCCCACCCGATCTCGGCAGCAGTCAGCCGCTCGCCGCGATCGATCTCCCACAGAATCGTCTCCTTGACCTGATCGCGGTGGCCGGCGACTCGGGGCGCGACGCCGGTGAGGAACGCCAGCGCGCGCACAGTCTTGAACACGCCGTCGCAGTCGGTGAAATCGGGCTCCGCCTGGTCCACGCTGCAGCCCAGCGATTCGAACACGCGCTGCTGTGCATTGACGATGTCCCGAACCCGCGGGTCCACCGGCACGCCGCCAAGATCCTTCCACCAGGCGATGCGCGTGCCCTTGACGTCGCGCTCGAGCGACTGCGAAAACAGGCTTCCGGACTCGGCGATGGCGATCGGCGAGCGTGCATCCGGACCGGCCATCGCGCTCAGCACCAGCGCGACGTCGGCGACGGTGCGAGCCATCGGCCCGTCGACGCTCAGGGTTGACCACGCGGTGGTGGTCGGCCACGTCGGCACCCGCCCCGGCGACGGCCGCATGCCGACGATGCCGCAGAAGCTGGCGGGATTGCGGAGGGATCCGCCCATGTCGCTGCCGTCGGCGATTGGCAGCATGTGGGTGGCGAGCGCGACCGCCGCGCCGCCGCTGCTGCCGCCGCACGTCTTGTCGCGGTCGTATGGATTGAGCGTTGCACCAAAGACCGGGTTGAACGTCTGCGATCCGGCGCCGAACTCCGGCGTATTGGTCTTGCCGAGACAGATGGCGCCGGCCCGCCTCAAGCGCTCGACGATCAGCGAGTCCTCAGACGGGACGAAGTTCTTGAAGATGGTCGAACCGAAGGTGGTGCGGATGCCGCTCGTGAGCTGAAGATCTTTGTGCGCGATCGGCAGGCCATGCAGCGGTCCGACGCTACGGCCGTGGGCGAGCGCCTCGTCGGCCTCCCCCGCGCGGGCGAGCGCCTGGTCGGCGACCAGGGTCACGATCGCGTTCAGTCCCGGGTTGAGGCGCTCGATCTGCGTAAGGTGGGCGCCGACCACCTCGCGGGCCGACAGCTCTTTGGTGCGTAGCCGCCGCGCGAGCTCGACGGCGCTCAGCTGGCAGACGTCGGATGCCATGGTGTGACCCTCGATCGGAATCGGTCCGCCTAAAGGCGGACACTACTGCAGCGCGCCAAATAATCGAGCGCCGCGGTCACACCGCCGCGCGTGAACGGCACCCCCGCGGCGGCGAGCCCCATTTCAACGCCACCAAGAGTCCCGACCAGCATCAGGTCGTTGAAGTCGCCGAGGTGTCCGATGCGGAACAGCTTCCCTTTGAGTTTTCCGAGGCCGGCGCCGAGCGACATATCGAATCGCTCCAGGATCACCTTGCGGAGGGCGTCGGCGTCGTAGCCCACGGGCATCACGACCGCGGTCAGCGCGCTGCTGTACTCCTCGGGACGCGCGCAGAGCAACTCGAGCCCCCAGGCCGCGACGGCGCGCCGGGTGGCTTCTCCGAACCGGCGGTGACGCGCGAATACGTTGGTCAACCCTTCCTCCTCGAGCATGCGCACCGCCTCGCGCAGGCCGAACAACAGATTGATCGCCGGCGTCGTTGGAAAGAACCCGGCCGGGTTGTCCCTCAACATCGGCTGCCAGTCCCAGTAAGCGCGCGGCAACCGCGCCGACTTCGACGCGGCCTGCGCCTTCTCGCCGATCGCGTTGAAACCCATGCCCGGCGGCAGCATCATCCCCTTCTGCGAGCTGCTGATTGTGACGTCGACGCCCCACTCGTCGTGGCGGTAGTCGATGGCCCCGAGCGAGGAGACGGCGTCGACGAAGAGCAGCGCGGGATGCCCCGATTCGTCGATCGCGTGACGGACGCCGGCGATGTCGCTGGTGACGCCGGTCGACGTTTCGTTGTGGACGAGGGCGACGGCCCTGATCGCGTGGCTGCGATCGGCAGCCAGCTTCGCCGCGACGATCTCAGCATCAACGCCGTGCCGCCAGTCGCCGGGAACGAAGTCGACCTGGAGGCCCAGGCGCAGCGCCAGGTCGCGCCACAGCGTGGCGAACTGACCGGTCTCGACCATCAGCACCGTATCGCCTGGCGACAAGGTATTGACGAAGGCCGCTTCCCACGCACCGGTGCCGGAGCATGGATACATCACGACCGGCCCGGCGGTCTGGAACACGCGCTGCAGACCCGCAATCGCCTCGCGTCCGAGCTCGCCAAACGCCGGCCCACGATGGTCGATGGGCGGCTGCGCGATGGCGCGCAGAATCCGATCGGGCACGTTGGTGGGGCCGGGAATCTGGAGGAAGTGGCGTCCGCTTTTCACACGCGACAGTTAATCACACCTGACCACGACGACACGAGGGTCACGAAAGCGCATGGAACTCACGAACCGACAAAAGGGAGGTTCAGACGAAATGCACGAAAAAGACCGACGCCAGGATCGCGGCGTGACGCCCGAAATGTGTAGGATGGAGCCCGTGAGCGTCATCGTGGGCCGATCGCGGATCGCTACGAAATACGGCATCGTTGCCGCCAGCCAGCCGCTCGCGGCGCAGGCCGGCGCGCAGATCCTCGGGCGGGGCGGGAACGCGATCGACGCCGCCATCGCGACCAATGCCGTGATGGGACTGGTCGAGCCACAGTCGAACGGCATCGGCGGCGACCTGTTTGCCATCGTCTACGACGCGAAGACCGGCGCGCTCCACGGCCTCAACGCCGGTGGTGGGGCACCGGCCGGGCTGACACCCGCGCTGCTGAAGTCTCACGGACATATTCAAATGCCGCAAGCCGGCATTCACACCGTGACGGTGCCAGGCGCGGTGGCGGGATGGGAGGCGTTGCGCACGAGCCTCGGATCACTCGCGTTTTCGGATCTTCTTGCCCCCGCCATTGCTTACGCCGATGAGGGTTTCCCGGTCTCCGACGTCATCGCCGCGCACTGGGCCGTACACGCCGACAAACTGGCGGCGGAGCCGAATGCCGGCGCCACTTACCTGCCCGGCGGCCGCGCGCCGCGTGGCGGCGAGCTGTTCCGGAACGCCGACCTCGCCACATCGCTGCGTCGTATCGCGGCACATGGCGCCGCCGGTTTCTACGAAGGACCGACCGCTGCCGCCATCCTTTCGACCTCGCGCGACAAGGGCGGGACGATGACCGCCGCCGACCTCCGGAATTTCGCCCCCGAATGGGTCGCGCCGATTTCGACCACGTACCGCGGCTGGACCATCTACGAGCTGCCGCCCAACACACAAGGTGTCGCTGCGCTGATGATGCTCAACTTGATGGAGGAGTTTCCGCTCGCCGACTACGGCTTCCACAGCGCCAGGGCCCTGCACGTGATGATCGAGGCCAAGAAGCTCGCGTATGCCGACATGCTCTGCTACGTTGGCGATACCCGTTTCTCACAGCCGCCGGTCGACGCCATGCTCGCCAAGAGTTACGCGTCGCAGCGCGCCACATGCATTCTGGCCGGGCGCGCCGCGCGCGACGTGCAACCGTCGGCGTTCAGCGGGCTCACCACCTCGTCGGGCCAGGACACGATTTACCTCTCGGTGATCGATCGTCACGGCAACATCGTGTCGCTGATTCAGAGCATCTATGAAAGCTTTGGCTCGGCAATCGTGCCGCCCGGCACCGGCTTCGCGCTGCACAATCGCGGCGCCCTGTTCACGCTCGAGGAGGGGCATCCGAACCAGATCGCGCCCGCCAAGCGGCCGCTGCACACGATCATCCCTGGGTTCATGCAGCGCGGCGAAACGCGCATCGGCTTCGGGATCATGGGCGGGTTCAACCAGGCGCAGGCGCACGCCCAGTTCGTTGCGAACATTGCCGACTACGGCATGGACATCCAGCAGGCGCTCGAGGCGGGACGGTTTACCAAGGCGACCTTCGGCGGTGCGGACGTCAACGTCGAGGCGCTGGTCCCGGAATCAGTCAGGGAGGAGTTGATTGCGCTCGGCCACGAGGTGACTGTGATTCCACCGCGGACCGGTACGTTCGGTCACGGACAGGCCGTGATGAGCGACGGAACCGGTGTCCATTTCGGCGCATCGGAGCCGCGGCACGACGGCGCGGCGATTCCGGAAAGCCCGGAAATTGCAGATTTCAGAGTGCGGATTGCAGATTGATTGCAGAGCTCGGAATGCAATCTCACCTCTCATCTAATCCGCAGGGTCAACGACGATGGCGGAATTCCGGAGAGCGAGGCGATCCAGGTATCGCCGGCAGCGATCGGCAGGGACGCGGTCAGCGTGCCGGTGGTGATCAAGTCGCCGGCTTGCAGCGCCCCGCCGCCGCGGCGCCGCCGCGCCTCGCCCAGCTCACCGACGCAGAGCGCAGGGCTTTCGAGGGCGTTCGCCGCCGCGCCTTCCTCGACCAGCTCGTTGTTCCGCAGCAGCCGTATTGTGAACTCCGACAGCTCGCTCACCAGCCTGGTGATGCCGGCCGGCTCGACGAATACCGGCTCGCCGATGATCAGCGCCGCGTGCAGCCCGCGGGCAGCGACGAAGTCGGCCGGCTGAAACGTCCAGCCCGGAAACACGCAGTCGATGATTTCGAAGCTCAGCGCGTACCATTCCGTCGCCTCGAGCACTCCGGCGGCGTCGCTGGAGGACAGAGTCTTCGCAAGCTTGAAGACGATCGCTGGTTCGATTTTCGGCGACACCATGGAGGCCATCGACAGCGTCGCGTCGTTCCAATCGGCGTAGCGCACGGTGTCGTCGTAGACGTGCGCCCACACCAGCGTCTCGAGGTCGAGCGCGGGCCACATCGCCTTGTTGGCATAGCCGACTTTCCAGCCGACCGCCTGATGGCCGCCGCTCACGTGCGCCTGCGCGATCGCCGCTTCGACGGCGTACGCCGCGCCGAGATCGAATGCGGGATCCAGGGAGGATGGCGTCTCGACCATCTGCCGTGCCGCAAAGGCACCGGCGAGCCGCGCCGCTTCGACGGTCGGCTGGATCACTTCGCCACCGGCGTCATCCGGCCCATCGCGATCGCCGCCCGCTGCGCTGAGGCGCGCATCGGCTTGACGACCAGCAGCGCCGTGACGCCGACGGCGATGTTGGCCACCGCGGCGACGACGAACACCGCGTGCCAGCTGCCGGTCTGGCTTTGCAGCCAGCTCGCCACCGGAACCAGGAACGACGCGGCTCCTTTCGCCGTGTAGAGCAATCCGGCGTTGGTGGTCGCGTACTGCGGTCCGTAGGTATCGGTGCAAATCGCGGGAAACAGGCTGTAAATCTCGCCCCACGTGAAGTAGACGAGCCCGGCGGTCACGATGAAGGTCCACGGCGAGTTGCCGATCGTGCCGAGCGCCCAGTAGGCGCCGGCGCCGCAGGTGAACACGATCGCCATCGTATTCTCGCGGCCGATGTGATCCGAGACCCACCCGAAAGTCGGTCGCGCCAGGCCGTTGAGGATGTTGTCAACGATACCTGCCATCACCAGGACGGTGGACCCGATGAACAGGAAGTTCACCGGCAGGTTGGCGATTTTGTAGTCACGCGCGATCGGCGCCACCTGCGCGGTGACGACGAGGCCGCTGGCGGCGACCAGCACGAACATCACGTAAAGAATCCAAAACAGCGGCGTGCGCAGCATCTCCATCGGCCGGAAGTCGCGCGCACCCTGGCTGACCTTGCGCGCCGCCCTCGGCGCCTCCCCGGGCTTGGGCGCCTTGAGAAACTGAGACAGCACCAGGATGACGGCGCCTTGAACCAGTCCGAACCACAGAAACGCGCGATCGTAGCCGTAGGTCGTGATGACGTGAATGATCGGCACGACGGTCGCCGCCGCACCGGCGCCGAAGCCCGCCGCGGTGAGGCCGGCCGCCAGCCCGCGGCGGTCGCCGAACCATTTCAGCGCGTTGCCGACGCAGGTGCCATAGACCGCGCCGGCGCCGACGCCCGATATCGCCGCCGCCACGTAGAGCATCGGCAGCGTGGTGGCGTAGGCGTTCAGCGTCCAGGCCAGCGCCACGACGATGCCGCCAAGCATCACGACGATGCGGGGCCCGAACCGATCGACGAACCAGCCTTCGACCGGCACCAGCCAGGTTTCGGTGGCGACGAAAATAGTGAAGGCGACCTGAATGTCGGTGCGTCCCCAGTGAAACCTCGCATTGATCGGATCGACGAAGTAGGTCCAGCCATATTGCAGGTTGGCGATCATCACCATGCAGATGATCCCGGCCACCAGCTGCAGCCAGCGGTTCACCGGCATCGCCGTCTGCGTGGGCACTCCAGTTGTCGACATATCAGCGCTCCCTTGCCTGGCGCGACGCTCACGCATCCGCGGTCCGGCTAAAGCTGGCGACCGGGTCCGGCTAAACGGATATCAGCTCCGGCCAAAGCCGGACACTACCACGAACGCGTTCGCGGAACCGGCCTCGGTCATGTGAATGTGTTTGTGACGCGTGCCGACGCCGAGCCGCTCTCGGCAGAACGCAAGAAGATCGGTTTGGGCGGCCAAGGAACTTACGATCGCCGGAAGGCCGTTGGCCAGCGCGGTGGGCCACATGAAGGGCGAAGCGTTCATCAGGACTTCACCAGAATTTCGTACGCGGGGAGGGTCAGGAAATCCGCCAGGTCCGGAGAAGTGGCGACCCGCGTGAAGAGCGCCCGCGCCTCCTCGAACCGACCCTTGTCGAACAGCTCGGCGCCAACCTCGGCGCGCACCCGGATGAATTCCTCGCCGATCAGCTGTTCGACCAGCTCGCTCGTCACCACGCGGCCGTCGTCCAGCGTCGCGCGATGCGTGAGCCACTGCCAGAGCTGGGTCCGCGAGATCTCGGCGGTCGCGGCGTCTTCCATCAGGTTGTAGATCGGCACGGCGCCTTGTCCGCCCAGCCAGGCCTCCACATACTGAATGCCCACACGGATGTTGTGACGCAGTCCGATCTCGGTGCGAGTGCCGGACGGCGGCTGGAGCAGGGCGGCGTCAGACGCGGCGACGTCTTCGCGCAGGCGGCGGAGTTGATTGGGCGTGGGCATGCCTTCGTCGAAGACCTGCTTGGCGATCGACACGAGTCCCGGGTGCGCCACCCACGTCCCGTCGTGTCCTTCGCGCACTTCGCGGAGCTTGTCGGCACGGACCTTCGACATCGCGTTGGCGTTGCCTTCCGGATCGTCCTTGATCGGAATCTGAGCGGCCATGCCTCCCATCGCGAATGCGCCGCGACGGTGGCAGGTCTTGATCAGCAGCTGAGTATAGGCGCGCAGGAACGGCGCCTCCATCGTGACCTGTCCGCGATCCGGCAGCACGAACGACGCGTCATTCTGGAGCGTCTTGATCGAACTGAAGATGTAGTCCCAGCGGCCGCAGTTGAGCCCGACGACGTGCTCGCGGAGCTCGAAGAGGATTTCGTCCATCTCGAACGCAGCGGGCAGCGTTTCGATGAGCACCGTCACCTTGATGGTGCCGGCCGGGATCCCGAGCGCCGCCTGGGCGTGCACGAAGACATCGTTCCAGAGCCGCGCCTCGAGATGGCTCTGCATCTTGGGGAGGTAGAAGTACGGACCGGTTCCGGCCTCCTTGAGCGCGGCAGCGTTATGAAACAGGTAGACGCCGAAGTCGAACAGCATTCCGGGCGCGGGCCGGCCGTCGACGACGAGGTGGCGCTCCGGAAGGTGGAAGCCGCGCGGCCGGACCATCAGCGTCGCCAGCGGCGGCGCCAGCGCGTAGCGCTTGCCCGAGTCCGACTCGTAGGAAATCGTCCGGCGGACCGCGTCCATCAGGTTGGCCTGGCCGCCGACGAGATTCGCCCAGGTCGGCGACGTGGCGTCCTCGAAGTCGGCCATGAACACGTTCGCGCCGGAGTTCAGCGCGTTGATGATCATCTTGCGATCGACCGGCCCGGTGATTTCGACGCGGCGGTCCTGCAGGTCGGCCGGTATCGCGCCGACCGTCCACTCCGCGCCGCGCACGGCCGCGGTCTCGTCGAGAAAACCGGGGCGGGCGCCGTCGTTGAACCGCGCCTGCATCGAGCGCCGGCGTTCGAGCAGCTCGTCGATGCGCGGCCGAAAGCGCCGCGTGAGATCTTCGACGAAGGCAACGGCGGGCGCCGTCAGTACGCGAGTGGCGCCTTCGACGATCGGTGCAATGGGAGGGTTCATAAGCGGTTGGATTCTGCGCGCTTATGATACTCTGGCGACGTTTTGCACTCACGCGCGCTGCGGCTGACGTGTGGCTTTCTGGCCGCGATCGCGATTGGCGCGGCGGCGTTCCTTCTCATCCGTTTTGAACAGGACAACGGCGAGCGAGCCGCATCGCTGCGGGCGTTCGATCAGCACGTCCGCGACGCCAGCGTTGCGCTGGTCGACGCGCGCGTTGGTCAACAAGCGTACGTCGCGGCAGGCCAGGGCGTCGACTTCTGGTTCGGCAGGACCGCGGCGTCGTTGCAGTCCGCCACGGATCGTCTGGCCAGCTTGCAGTCGGCGGCGGGCACCGGTGCTCGGACCGCCCTCGACGAAGCGGTGACGACGATTGCCGACTTTGCTGCCATCGACAAGCGGGCGCGCGACTACTTGAAATCGGGGCAGCAGCTGATGGCCGGTGACGTCATCTTTACGGAAGGCAGCGATGCGGCGGCCACCGCGGTACGGCAGATCGAGACCGCACGCCAGGTGCAACACCAGGAAGCTGAGGTCGAAGCCACCGTCATTCGCAGGGAGGAAGCGCTGACCGCCGCTGCCGCGGCCGGCATCGTCTTTTTCGTCGTGTTGCTGCTGATTCCGGTGCCTCGCGCGAAGGCAGCCGACGCCACGGACGCGCTAGCGTCACTGAACCCGCGGCCGACTCCGGCCACGGACGACGCGCTCCCGATCAAGGCCGTCGTCCCAGTGCCAGCGCCGGTAGCGATGACCTCGCACGCGCAGAGTTCGGTGTTCCGGGCCGCGACCGGCGTAGTCACCGATCTCGGACGCGTTCGCAATGTCGGTGAGCTCGAGGCCGTTCTGGGCCGTGCGGCTGAGGTGATGGACGCCAGCGGCTTGATGGTCTGGGTTGGCAGCGCCAGCGGCGACGACCTCCGCCCGGTTCTCGCCTACGGCTACAGCGCCGAGGCCATCGCGCGCTTCCCGCCGGTTCCACGCACCGCCGACAACGCTGCGGCCGCGGCGTATCGATCGGGCTTGCCGCAAATCGTCCACTCGCGCCCGGGCGGCTCGAGGGGGGCGGTGGTGGCACCGATTCTCTCGGCGGACGGCTGCATCGGCGCGCTGTCCGCGGAAATCCGCAGCGGCGGGGAGACGTCGCAGAGTGTGCAGGCGCTGGCGTCGATTTTTGCCGCGCTGCTCGCCGGAATCGTGGCCACGGTTCCGGCCCCCGAGGTCGAGGAGCCGCGGGCGGCGGCGGGATCTTGACGAGTCGTTAGGCGTTAGTCGTTAGTACGGAGTCGGTTAGTCGTTAGTCGAGTCGGTAGTCGTTAGTCGAGTGACGAGACGCTAGCCTCGGTGTCTTCGATCTTCCTTCTCCAGGTGGCGGATCAGTCCCGTCAGCATCTTCTCAATCTCGTTATACCGATCGCAGAGTTCCTTCATCTCCGACTCGGTGACATATTCCCTCCCCTTCGCCACCCGCAGGTGTGTTCGAGTTTCGGCGCTCTCCCCTCTTGATCGGTACAGCATCTGCGCAAAGAAGCGATCGGTACTTTGGGGGAAGCCGTCGGCAATGAGTGAGGGAACAGCGTCAGATGAGTCGGCCAACTGCTCCCTCAGCTTGAAGTCGCGCTGGAAGCAAGGGCGCTTCAGGATCGCAGAAACTGCATCGGCGGCATCGAGCGCTTTTTGATAAACCTTCAATTCTTCGACGCACTTGGCACACATGATTTGGTGGATTGGCAGGACCCATGCCACAGGCTGGCGCCGACTAGCGACTAACGACTCCGTACTATCGACCAACGACTCCGTACTATCGACCAACGACTATCGACTGCTAGAATCCCGCTGTCATGTCAAAAACCCCAGGGAAAGACACCAAATCCCAGATTCTCGAACGCACCGAGCGCGAGAAGGTGAAGTTCCTGCGACTGCAGTTCACCGACATTCTCGGCACCATCAAGAACGTCGAAATCCCGGATCGCCAGTTCGAAGACGCGCTGGACGGCAAGATCATGTTCGACGGCTCGTCGATCGAAGGGTTCGTCCGTATCGAGGAATCGGACATGTATCTGCGTCCGGACCTCTCCACCTTCCGTGTCTTTCCCTGGCCTGGCACCACCGGCGAGAAAGTGGCGCGGATGATCTGCGACATCTACACGCCCGACGGCCAGCCGTTCATCGGCGATCCGCGTGCCTGTTTGAAGAATGTGATCGCGCTCGCCGCCGAACAGGGCTACGCGATGAAAGCCGGCCCCGAGGCCGAGTTTTTTCTCTTCCAGACGAAAAACGGCGTGCCGACCACCGAGACTCACGACGCCGCCAGCTATTTCGATTTGAGTCCGGTGGATCAGGGCGAGGACGTCCGTCGCGAGATCGTGCTCGCGCTCGAGGCGATGGGGTTCCACGTCGAGGCGGCCCACCACGAGGTCGCACCCGGCCAGCACGAAATCGACTTCCGCTACGACGATGTGCTGGCGACCGCCGACAGCATCAGCACGTTCAGGTTCGTGGTGAAAAACATCGCGATCAAGAACGGGCTACACGCCACGTTCATGCCCAAGCCGATCTACGGGATCAACGGATCGGGCATGCACACGCACATGTCGCTGTTCTCCGGCGGGACCAACATCTTCTACGACGCGAAGGCCGACGGGCAGTTGAGCGAGATCTGTCTGAACTACATCGGCGGCATCCTGCGACACGCGAAAGGGTTCTGCGCGGTCACCAACCCGCTCGTGAATTCCTACAAGCGTCTCGTGCCCGGCTACGAAGCGCCGACCAACATCGCCTGGTCCGAAAAGAACCGCAGCCCGCTCGTGCGCGTGCCGGCGGCGCGCGGCACCGCGACACGAATCGAGCTGCGCATGCCCGACCCCTCCTGCAATCCCTATCTCGCCCTTGCGGTGATGCTACGGGCGGGTCTGGATGGGATCGAGAAGCAACTCGATCCGGGCCCGCCGATCAACAAGAACATCTACAAGATGAGCCACCGCGAACGCCGGCATCTGCGCATCGACGAGCTGCCGGGCAACTTGAGCGAGGCGCTGGACGAACTGGAAAAGGACGATCTGGTGCGGGAAACGCTTGGCGAGCACCTGTTCGAGCACTTCGTCGCCGCCAAGCGTGAAGAGTGGCTCGACTACATCAAGCACGTCTCGCCGTGGGAGATTGAGAGGTATTTGGGAATGTACTGATGGCTGATGGCTGATGGCTCATGGCTCATGGCTCATGGCTGATGGCTCATGGCTGATCGCTCATGGGGCATGGCTCGTGGAAGATGGGCCGACGTCGGCTTTACGAAAAGCGAAGGGATCGGCGCCGGGTGCGGCTCGCGACCAGCCAGCCGTGCTCACTGGAGGGCGGTGCCGTCTCCAAACGCGGACGGTCGACATCCCTGGGGTGAATTTCGCGCCGATTCTATCGCGATTCTTCGCGTGCGTCGGGCACGCGATTTGATAGGTGGTCTGCGGGTCGCGTCGAATCAACGGGGTGCGAAACATCAGGCAGGCGCTGGCATCGCCGCATCCCGCCGTTCGTCTCACGATTCGGCGCGGCCTTCTCAGAGGATCGGAGATCGCGAATTGACTTGCGGAATCCGCCGATCGCGCAATCAGCGTCCGTTCAATCTCCCGAGGACCCCACCGGCACCGAGGCGGCTGAAATACTCATAGGCAACCCGCGAGATTTCTTCGATCGCGCGCTCACCTTCCGACTCGTCCCTCAAGAACGTCGTCATCACGCACAGGCCGTAGGGGCGATTCTTCGCGAAGACGATCCCGGCATCGACACGGACGCCTTCGAGTTCGCCCGATTTGTCGGCCGAGGCCACTCCTTCGGGCAGACCTTTACGAAGGCGGTTCTCCTTCGGTTTTTTCAACAACGCGATCGCATCGGGCATGGTGTCGTTCATCGCGCGCAGCAACCGCACGAGCTCGTCGGGGGTCGACACGTTTTCGTCGCCGCGCTGTGCGGCGGCGCTGTCCATCATGTGGCGACGGAGCCGGGTCCCGTTCAACCCGAGACCGCGCATGCGTGAGTCAATCTTGTCCATGCCGAGCCGATCGATCAGCACGTTGGTCGCGGTGTTGTCGCTGAGCGTGACCATCAGAACCGCGTAGTCGCGGATCGACAGCGTCGGCGTTCCCATCTCCACGAGCACGCCGCTGCCGCCTACCGCCTGACGGCGGTCGAGTGTCACCCGTTCGTCGAGACGCAACTTGCTCTCGGCTGCCTGCTTGAACAGCTCGTATACGATGGCCAGCTTGATGGCGGAGGCGGTCGGGAAGGTGGTGCCCTCGAGATGTCCCAGGCGCTCGCCGCTGGTCAGGTCGACGATCGAATAGCCGACGACACCGTCGACGCGAGCCGCGATGTCGTGCACGCGCTTCTCGAACTTCGCGCCAAGCTCGGTCGCTGGCGGCGCCTGTCCGCTCGCGCTAGCTGCTGAGGCGAGCAACAGGAAAACGCCCAGACCCCTCCGCCTTGAGTCCCTCATTGGTCATCCTTATGGCAACGGCTGTCATGTCGTCGTTGGGAGCGGTATCACCACGGAAGTCGTGGACGGCGGAGACAATCGCGTCGACGATCTCGCGTGAGGTTTTGTGCCGCATCTCGGTTACGACCTGCATCAACCGATCGACCCCGAACTCGGAACCGCGCGAATCGTTGGCGTCGTACACGCCGTCAGAGCAGAACACATAGACGTCACCCGGGAGCAGCTCGAAGGTGACCTCGTCGTACGAGGAGCCCGCGAACAATCCGAGCGGCACGCCAGGCACTTCCACCTGGCCGACCGTGTCACCGCTGCAGCGTACCGGGTACGGAAGCCCCGAGTTGGCGATGGTGACGACCCGGCGCTTGATGTCGAACAGCGCGTAGCACAATGTGCAGTAATACTCCTCGAGCTGGCGCTCGTAGAGGATGGTGTTGGACGACATCAGCACGCCGGCTGGGGTGAAGCGCTCCGGCGCGTAGCGCCGCCGGAACGTGCGCGAGCGCACCAGCTCGCCGGCAAACGCGCTATAGAGCGCCGCCGGGACCCCCTTTCCCGATACGTCGCCCACGGCGACGACGAGGCTGTTGGGCTCTGGCGCCAGGAAATCGTAGAAGTCGCCGCCGAGTCCGCGCGCCGGCTCGAGACGGGCGGCGACGTCGACCTGTTTCTGCCGCTTGGGCAGTTCCACCGGCAACAGCGCCGCCTGGACGCGCTCGGCAAAGCGGATTTCCTTCTCCAGGCGCACTTCGTTCGACCGAATCCGCTCGTAGAGCCGCGCGTTTTCGATCGCCACCGCGGCCTGGCTCGCCAGCAGCGTCAGGATGTCGACGTGGCCCTTCGTGAAGGCGTCGAGCTCCGGACTCTCCAGGTCGAACACGCCGACGCAGCGGTCCTGCAGCATCAGCGGTATCACCAGCTCCGACCGCGCATCGTCCACCACTTTGATGTAACGAGGATCGAGCGAGACGTCGGGTACATTGACCGGCACTCTGTGCAGCGCGGAATAGCCGACGATGCCGTGCCCGAGCTTGACGCGCGGGACGGTGATCTTGTCGCCGTAGCGCACCGCCACCTTCATCTCGAGCTCGCCGCTGCGCTCGTTGACGAGGAGGATACCGAAGGTGCGGTAGTCGATGAGACGCCGGGTCAGATTGGCGATGCGCGTCAGCAGCTCGTCGAGGTTCAGGATCGCGCCGAACTCGCGGCCGATCTCCGAAAGCGTCTCGAGCGTGCTGGTGTACTCGCGGGTGTGCTCGAACAGGCGCGCGTTCTCGATGGCGACGGCGACGTGCGCGCCGAACTGACGCAACAGCATCTCGTCGATCTCGGTGAATTGGCCGGGAGTGTCGCTCAGGATATTGAGCGCGCCGATGACCCGGCCCTTGCGCCGCAGCGGCACCACCAGCTCGGCGGCCGAGCCGGGAACCGCTTCGCGGTAGCGCGGATCGCTGTGCACATCGTTCACGAGAATCGGCTGCCCCTCGGCCACCGCGGTACCGACCAGTCCCTCGCCGACCTTGACCCGCAGCGTCCAGACGACTTCGTCGGGATAGCCGACGGCATAGGCGATCGACAGCTCCTCGCCGCGCGGATCGAGCAAGTACACGGCAAACGCCTGGAACTTGGTAATGCGGGCGATCAGCTGCGGGATCTTGTGCAGCAGCTCGTCGAGATTGAGCACAGCGGTGATCTCGCGGCCAAGCTCGAAGAGCGTGATCACGAGCTCCCGGATGTTCGGCGGAGCGGTCGGCGTTGGAGCGACGGGTTCGGTCACGACTGAGTCCGCGATCTGCGCGCTGAAAATCTGGAAGACGCCCCAGCAGTATAATCTGAGCGCACATGGACCTGACGCTGCCGCTCGACAATGCCGCGATCGAGAAGATCCTGCTCCACCGTTATCCGTTTCTGTTCGTCGATCGGATCACGGAATTCGAAGTGGACAAGCGGATCGTCGGGATCAAGAACGTCTCCCACAACGAGCGCTACCTGTCACCCGCCGTAGACGGCCGGCCGGCGCTACCGCCGACGATCCTGACGGAAGTGGTCGCGCAGGTCGGCGCGATCATGATTCTGGCAAAACCGGAGAACCGTCAGCGCCTGATTTTTTTTGCCGGCATCGAGCGGGTTCGCTATCGGCGCGCGGTACACGCCGGCGACGTCATCGAAATCGAAGCGACCGTGCTGCGCCTCCGCAGCCGGATGGGCCGTCTGCAGGGCGTGGCGCGCGTCAACGGTCAGGCGGTGATCGAGGGGACCATGACCTTCGCGCTCGGGCCACCGGCTGGCGGGCCATGAGCCGGAACCGACTCACTTTTCCTTAATCAAGATCACGACCGACCCTGCCTTCGCCACCCTCGACGCCCACCTGGCCCAGCGCGCTTCCGGTTTGAAATAGCGGATCGCGTCGAAAACAGCCGGGGCGAGCACCAGCAGGCCGACCGCTCGCTCGTCGGCACCAATCGATTCGGCCATGCCACGGGTGTCGCGCTCGAACGGGCCGGCGCGAGCGAACGCCACGCACGCATAACCAACCGAGTTCAGCACGTTGAAGGCGAGCACGCCCTTGGCGAACGGAGCCCGCGTGTCGGCAAGCGTCGGATGTTTCGTGAGCAGCCACTCGCTGGTCAGATCCTGCATCCAGAACCCGGCCGAGGAAATCGCAAACTCGCGGCGCGGCGACAGGTCATTGCGATGCGTGATCGCGAAGAACGGAAACGGTCCAAACCTCACGCCCTCGATTCTCGGGCCCGCGTCGAAGACGGCATCGAGAACGAGATGACCGCTTTCGTGAAGCACCAGGCCGAGAGCACCGCCGGCAAGAAACGTCACAGTGTCGACCGCGCGATGCTCATCCGCTGACGGTGCTGAGGCCGCCTGTTCTGTCGAGCTGGGTTGCGCGACGGCCGCGATCGGAAGAAATCCAGCGAAAAGCGACAGAACACCGAGGAGGACGATACGCACCAGTACGGCACACCGGTTGCACTTGCCGGTGTCCGAGCAGGGATTCGGAACCGGTAACTGGAGGAATGACATGTTAGAAACCATCGCGATCATCCTGATCGTCCTGTGGCTGCTTGGAGTGGTCAGCGGCTACACAATGGGAAATTTCATCTACGTGCTGCTGGTCGTGGCGATCGTGCTGTTCTTGGTGCGCCTGGTCAGCGGCCGCAGAGTGGTTTAGGTTTAGACGGAAGAGATTGCAGAGTGCAGATTGCAGAGTGCAGATTGAAGTGCAGAGTGCACAAGTGCAGAATGCGGCGTGCACTTCGGTTTTGCGCCTGAATTCTGCCTCTGAAATCTGCCCTCTGAAGTCTGCCCTCTGAAATCTACCCTCTGAAATCTGCCCTCTGAAATCTACCCTCTGAAATCTGCCCTCTGAAATCTGCCCTCTGAAATCTCATTTTGTTCTGACCATGGCGACGCCGACAAAAACGACGAACGCGGCGACAAGCATTCGGATGCCAAACGGTTCACTTAGGACCACTGTTCCGAGAGCGACGGCAATAATCGGGTTGACGTAGGCGTAGAGCGAGACGGTGGCGATGGGCAGGTACTTGAGCGCATACGCATAGGCCGAGAAGCCCCCAATCGCGCCGACGAACGTCAAATACAGCAGCGCGCCCGCCGACCGCGGCGTAAACGTCAGCCGCGCGGTCTCGTGCAGCGCGAGCGACGCAATCAGCAGCGCAATTCCTCCGAACAACATCTCGAACGCGGCGGTGGCGAGCACGTTCTCCCCGCGGGCATGGCCGCGGCCGCGCCGACGCGCATACGACGATCCCACCGCCCATCCCACGCACGCGATCTGCGCCGCGATCACACCGCCGAGAAACCCACCGGCACCGCCATCGAGGCGCAACTCCGGCCACACCAGCATGACGATGCCGCCGAAACCGACGAGGAGACCGAACGCGCGCCGCAGCGTGATCGCCTCCCCGTCGGGCATCAGCGCATCGAAGCCCACCATCCAGAACGGCGAGGTCGCGACCAGGACCGCCGTCAGCCCGCTCGGCACCGTCTGCTCTGCCCACACGACGGCGCCGTTGCCGAACCCGAGCAGGAGGACGCCAAGCACGGCGAGCGACGGCCATTCGCGCCGGGCAGGCAGGCGTTCGCCGCGCAGGGTGAGCAGGAGGATCAAGAGGCTGCCGGCGACGATCCATCGCATCGCCGCCATCAGTAGGGGCGGAATCGTTTCGAGCGAGATTCGTATCCCGAGATAGGTGGTCCCCCAGATCAGACATACGGCAATCCAGGCGAGGTAGGCGCGCGGGTGGGCCGTCGCGGGTCGTGCCGTGGGGCTCAGGGTGGTGGGCTGGGAACTCACCGCCCTTGGCCGCGACCAGGCAGCGCCCGCCTTAGAACCCGGTGCTGCCGGGCCACCGGAATCATCGTGATGAACGTCACTGTAGCCTAAAGGGCTGAACACGGTAAAATGGCAGCGACATGGGTAGAAAATCCGGCGCCAAGTCGCATCCCTCTTCGACCGCGGGCACGCCCCCACCCTCCGAGCCGCAACGGTCGTCGACTCCGCTGCTCGCGGTCGGCATCGTGCTCGTGCTGGCGATTGTGGGCCTGTTCGCCTACACGCGGTCGGGTCAGCCGGAACCGGCAGCACTGGCCGCTCAATCCGCGCCAGCAGCGGCTGTAATGGATCCGCCAGCCGCCGCCAGATTCGGACCGCATCCGCAGGAGTCGCTGCCACCGCTGCCGTTTCAGGCGTATGCCCCGCCACGGCCGATGGAAACCGTCCGCGCCGTGTACAGGTTCGCCGCGGAGCATCCCGAAGTCCTCAGCTATGTTCCCTGCTTCTGCGGCTGCGAGCGCGGCGGTCACCGCGGCAACGACGACTGCTTCGTGAAGGCGCGCAATGCGCAGGGCGATGTGACCGAGTGGGAGCCGCACGGCCTCGACTGCGCCGTCTGCCTCGACGTGGCGAACGAAGCGATGCAGATGCATCGATCGGGTGCGAGCGTCCGCGATATCCGCGCAGCGATCGAAAAGAAGTGGGCGAGCCCGTCGGCTGGGCATACACCGACGCCGATGCCGCCGGCGAAATCGCCGGCGATGTAGCGACCTGCGCACCAGTCGGCCGCAGCCCGAATGCCGACTGGGCCGGACACGGTCCGACTCTATAATCGCTGCGTGGAAAAGCGCGCTGCGGCATTCGCCCGGCTGTTCGAGGCGGTGCATGAAGGCGTGTATATCGGCACGATCGGTCCCGATTCCTCCGCAACCATCGCCGCGAATCCGCACCTCAAACTGATCTTCGGCTATGCCAGCGACGCGGCGGACGACACCGTCTGCCCGTTCGATCGCGATCGCTTTGTCGATCCACAAGCCCGTGTCGCGCTGCTCGAGCGCCTCACCAGCGACGGTTCGGTGAACGACTACCTGCTGCGCCTGCGACGCGTCGACAGCAACCCGGTGTGGGTCGAACTGACCGCGCGCGCCGACCCGCCCGCCGCGGATCAGGCGGTGCGGATCGAGGCACTGGTCCGGGACGTCAGCGAACGCAAGAAGCTCGACGACGAAACGCGCGACATCTACAACCAACTGCTGCAGGCTGAAAAGATGGCGGCTCTGGGACAGACGGTCTCCGGCGTTGCGCACGAGCTCAACAATCCGCTGGCGACCATTCTCAGCTGGGCCGAGCGGCTGTCGCAGCGCACGACGCTGGAAGATCCGGTGCGTCGCGGGCTCGAGACGATTCTCTCCGAGTCCGAACGCGCCGCGCGCATCGTCCGCAACCTGCTGACGTTCGCGCGCAAGCGGCAGACGACGCGGGCGATGGTCGACGTGAATCAAGTCGTGCGCGAGACGCTGGCATTGCGCGCCTACGAGCAGCGGGTCACGAACGTGACGGTCATCGACGCGCTCGCGGCGGGGCTCCCCAGCGTGTTCGCGGACGGTCATCAGGTGCAGCAGGTGCTGCTCAACCTGGTGATCAATGCGGAGCAGGCGATGCTGTCCGCCAACGGCCGCGGCATCCTCGTCGTGCGCAGCTGGCACGACGCGGATCAAGAGTCGGTGGTTCTCGAGATCAACGACGATGGACCCGGAATTCCCGACGAGATGCAGCCCAAGATCTTCGATCCGTTCTTCACAACCAAGGAGGTCGGCAAGGGCACGGGCCTCGGTCTGACGGTCGCGTACGCGATCGTACAGGAGCACGGCGGCCGGATCCGCCTGGAGTCGCGGCCTGGCGGTGGCGCGTCCTTCTACATCGAGTTGCCGCTGACCGGCGTCAAGCTGGCGCCGCTGCCTGTCTCACGCGCCCGAGACGGCGCCGTCGACGCGATCGCAGGCGCCTCGATCCTGGTGGTGGAAGATGAGGCCAAACTGGCGAGCGCCGTGGTCGACGCGCTCCGCGATGCCGATTACATTGTCGACCACGCGGGCGACGGCGAGGACGCTCTGGGTAAGGTCAGAGCCCAGGCCTACGATCTGGTGATCTGCGATCTGAAAATGCCGCGCATGGACGGGATGGCGTTCTACCGAATGCTGTCGGCTGCGGCGCCCGGATTGGCGAAACGAGTGATCTTCGTGACCGGCGACGTCGCCGGCACCGATGCCGAGCAGTTTCTCGAGGAGAGCGGCTGCCGCTGGCTGGCAAAGCCGTTCCGCCTGGGAGATCTCCTGCGGGCGGTAAGAGACGGTCTGGGATGACCCTTATCGCGCAGCGGCCATCGCCTGACGCTGTCTCGGAATCCGCAGCGATGCCTTCATCGGCGCCGTCTTCTTGCTGGCCGGCTTGAACGCCATGACCACGGCCGGCGGTGAGGCGACGGTCTCCGCGGTGTAGGACGGGTCGGCCTTCAGCGCGACCATCGGCGCCTTCGCCATCGGCTTCTTGGCAAACGCAATCAGCTGACGCCGCATTTCCGCGACCTTCAGCGGGTTCATGTCGCCGAGCGCGTCGCGCAGGCGGCGAATCGCACGGGCGTGCAGCTGGGACACGCGCGATTCGTTGACGCCGATCTCCGCGCCGATGTGCTTCATCGTGACTTCCCCGTAGTAGTAGAGGCCGATCACTTTACGTTCGCGCCACGGCAGCGACTGAATCGCGGCGCGCACGCGGTCTCGCGTCTCACAGCGTTCGTAGGCCACGTCCGGGGACTCTGGCTCGGATGGCACCAACGCAGTTGGCAGAGAGCTCTCGTCCATGTGCTCGCCGGTGTTGAGCGGCGAGGTCGCCTCGATTGTGTTGATGCGCACGATGGTTCGGCTCAGCCGCTTTTCGTCCGAGCCCACGCGGGCGGCAAGGTCGGCCATCGACGGCTCATGCCCGAGCTCACGGCGCAGCGCCTCGCGTGCCGCATCCAGCTCGCGGCGCTGTCGTCTTACTCCGCGCGGCCAGGCGTCCTTGCGCAGCGCGTCAATCATGGCACCGCGGACTCGCCGCTCCGCAAACGTCTCGAACTTGATGCCGCGATCCTCATCGAAGCGGTTGGCGGCGTCGATCAAGCCGAGAACACCGTCCTGCACGAGGTCGCCGATGTCGATCGAATTCGGCATCGTGGAGGCCATGCGCCTGGCCAACGACTCGACAAAGGGCAGACCGGCGACGATGCGGCGATTCTGGCTGACGGTGACAGATTGAGATCTCATGCTGCACGGTATCGCAACGGCGGTACCAACAGCCCCGTCTGTGTTCCAGACCTCACCACAAAAATGCGTGGGATCTGATTAATTAGATGAATCTAAATGGTTTAAATCTGTGAACAGTTTCGGAACGCGCGTCGGAGATGAGAGGGTAAAACCGTGAAAATCGTCAGAGAATTGACGATCGTGGCAGGAACTGCGTCAACAATTTGATGCTTGAATTACATTTCTTGCGTGCTATTGCGGATCGGAAGGTGGCGCGGAAGCGCGTCGAATCTCGTTGGCGGTCCCCATCGCCTCCAGCGTGCTGGAGACAATTTGTGCTGCCCGCGAGCGGTTCATCTCGTCGGACGCCTTCGACTCGAGCAGCTCGGCGTGCGCGAGGATGATGCCGAGCTGATTGTTCAGGCGATGGAAGAGGAGCCGGAGTTCAGGTGATTCGTCCATCGGCCCCTTTGCCAGCAGTTCCTCTACGCTGAACGCTCGCGGCGGCATCACGCCTGGTTCCGGCCTTCCGCCTGCCACAAGGTCACCGCAGGGCGGTCGGCGTTATTGGCGTCGCGCCAGAGCGTGTCGACGAAAATTCGTACGGACCCGCCAGCGGTCCGGACGTATTCGATCTTCCCGCTGGACAGCCAATTGTAAATCGTGCGACGGCTGACCCCGACGAGCTCACACGCTTTCATGATCGATATCGTTTTTCGTTCCATTTGGGGTTCCCTCCGTGGTTTTTATCGGGAGGTCAGCCTCGAGGGATTAGTGTCAACTATTTGACGTGAACTGGCCGGAAGCAGGCTCCCGCTCCAGTCCGTCGATTGCGGCCATGCCCATGGCCAGCACGGCCTCCCGGGTCCCGCCGCCGATGTGCGGCGTCCCGAAAAAACTGGGGAGCAGCAGCAGCGCGCGATCAATGGGTGGTTCAACTGCGAACACGTCGAACGCCGCGCCGCCCAGCCGCTGTTCAACCAGAGCCCGTTTCAGCGCCTGCTCGTCGACAATGCCGCCGCGCGCGGTGTTGACGAGAACGGCCCCGGTCTTCATCAGGCGGAGCGAACGCTCGCCGATCAGACCGCGGGTTGAGGCATCGAGCGGGACATGGAGCGTCACGATGTCTGACCGTTCGAGCAGCTCGTCGAGGGACACAGGGGTCACCCCGACTTCACGGTAGAAATCATCGTAGGCGCGAATGTCGTGAGCGATAACGGACGCCCCGAGAGCGCGCGAGATGCGCGCGACCTGCTGGCCGACGTGGCCACAGCCGACGATTCCCACCGTGGACGAGGAAATCTGACGCCCGCCCGGATGGCGCCACTCGCCGGCCGCGAGACCCCGTGCGAGCGGCACCACGCTCCGGCACAGCGCGATCATGAAGCAGATGGTCAGCTCGGCGACCGCCTGGCGATTCACGCCGGGCGCCCATCGCACCGAGACCCCGCAGCGCCGCGCCGCTTCGAGATCGATCATGTCGAGGCCGACGCCGTACTTGCTGACGACGCGCAATTCCGGAACCGCACGAAACACCGCTTCATCGAGAACGTCCAGTCCAGTGATTGCCCGCCGATGTCCGCGGAGAAACTGAACGAGGGCATCGCCGGAGAGGACAGCCGGGCCGGTGTCGTTGAAGCGTGAATGCGGATACCGATCGAGCAGTTCCCGGCGAAGGGTTGGGTTACGAGAGAAGGATCGCGAAGCGACGGCGACCGCTTCAGGGTCAGTGAGCACAGGTATCCGAGTCCGGTATCCGCATCAGAGCCCGATCTGAACGTCTAGTGTCGACGACCTTTGAGGTGGACAGCGTGGCGGCCAGGTGTCAAAATCTTGGCGAGCCGCTAAATGCCTGATTCCTTGAAACATCTGCTGCTCGTCGAAGACGAATCTCCGCTGCGTCAGGCGGTCGCGGAACAGCTCAACGACCGCGGCTACCGGGTCAAACAGGCCGAGTCGGGCGAGGCGGCGCTCGCGTTTCTCGCCGAGTTTGCCTTCGATATCATCGTCACCGATCTGAGGCTGCCCGGCATCGACGGCTCGGCGGTGATCGAGGCCGCCGTCGCCCGCTACCCGCACATCATCGCCATTGTGGTCACCGGTTTCGGGACCGTCAAGGACGCGGTGGAAGCGATCAAGCGCGGTGCGCGTGACTTCGTCAGCAAGCCGTTTCAGATCGACGAACTGCTCCATGTGCTGGAGTCGGCGATCGAACAGCGGCGCTTGAAGTCGGAGAACGCGTACCTGCGATCGCAGCTCGAAGAGCGCTACAAGTTCGAGGGCATCGTCGGCAAGAGCCGGCCGATGGATCGCCTGTTCCAGCTGCTGGAGACCGTCGCGCCGACCAACAGCACCATTCTGATCACGGGCGAGACAGGAACGGGGAAAGAGGTGGTGGCCCGCGCCATCCATCACAACAGTTCGCGCCGGGGGCACCGGTTCGTGGCGCTGAACTGCAGCGCCATTCCGGAGACGCTGCTCGAAGCGGAGCTCTTCGGACATGTGCGAGGGGCCTTCACAGGCGCCGTCGGCAATCGTCAGGGTCGCCTGGAGCAGGCTCACAAGGGCACGCTGTTCCTCGACGAAGTCGGGACGATGAGCGTGGGCCTGCAGATGAAACTGCTGCGGGTGCTGCAGGAGCGTGAATTCGAGCGCGTTGGTGACTCGCACACGATCAAGGTCGACGTTCGGGTCATCGGAGCGACCAACAGCGATCTCGCCCGGCTGGTTGCCGAAGGACAGTTCAGAGAGGATCTCTTCTACCGGCTCAACGTGATCCCGGTGCAGTTGCCGGCGCTGCGTGAACGGAAAGAAGACATCCCGCTGCTGGTTCAGCACTTTCTGGCCCGGTTCGAAGCCGAGCGCGATGCGGCTGCGGGCGGAGCGAATGTCACGGCCGATCACCTGCCGCGCGCCACGGTATCGCAAGAGGGCATGCGCGGGCTCATGGCCTATCACTGGCCCGGCAACGTTCGCCAGCTGGAGAACGCGATCGAACGCGCCGTCGCGTTCACGGCTGGCCGGTCGCAGATCGACGTCGACGATCTGCCAACCGAAGTGCAGCAGGCCAAGGAAACTGCGGTCACGTCTTCGATCACCCTCCCCGAAGAAGGCATGGATCTGGACGCGTTCGTCGCCAACATCGAGCGCGAATTGATTGAGCGATCGCTGGAGCGCACCGGAGGAAACAAGGGGCAGGCCGCACGGCTCCTCAATCTCAAGCGCACCACGCTCGTGGAAAAGCTGAAGCGCCTCCAAAAGTAGCCGCGGCCTACAACGACGCAGGTGCTTTGAGGCCGAGGAGCCGCAGAACCCGTCGCATGACGCCAGGATCCTCGCGGGCTGCCGCGTCGAACTGGGTGAGAATCTCCAGGCAGTCTCCGACCGACTTCACTACGCCGATGCCGAGCCTCTTGACGATCGCAGGCGGCCTGCGATCCCGCGTGCGCCAAACCAGAATCGCGCGCGCCTTGGAGTCGGCCACCACATCGAGGCAGTTCTCGGGGCGGTCGTCCACGACGAAGTCCAGTCCCAGAGCCGCGGCGATGCGACCGCGAGAACCCTGGACGACGAACACGCTCGGCAGCGCGAAGCCCTTGTGCTCGAGCCAGCGCTGGCTTTGCACCTGCGCCGTGACACCGGCAGTCTCTGGACGCTTGGTGAGAAAGATCACTTCCCAGCGACGAGCGGTGGCAAGCATGGCCAGCTGTTGAACGACGCCGGGCTCGATCTCGTCGAGACCCTCCCAGAAGTTCTCGATCGAGCGGACCTGTTCCCAGAGTTGCCGCTGCTGCCGCCGGGTCGTACTGAGCTGAACGACCGGAGGTACGAAGTCGGGCGCGGGATCCGGCCCTTCGGCGCCTTCGCTCGAACCGACGGCAGATCGTGCCTTTTGGCTGTGGCGCGGCTGAGGCTTCGCCAGCGCGATCTCTGACTGGCGCACCAGCTGCGACTCCATGTCGGCGAGCACGCCGTCGAGATCGAACGCGATGCGCAGCGACATGCGGACTAGAAGCCGTAGGTCAGCGAAGAGCCGATCAGGAATTTTCGGTACTGATGGTCGGCGACCTGGCTGTCGCGGTTGTTCTGATCGACATTGAAGGACAGGCGCAGATCCTTCCCGATATGGTACCCGACGCCGAGACCGACGGTGGTGACGCGGTCGTCACGGTCCGGCACCGTCACGGCGGCACCGGCCCGATTCCGATAGCTGAGCGAGGCGAACTCGCCCCTCACCTGGACGTCGAACGGACCGACGATCTGCTGGGCCACGGAACCGCCGATGCGGGACTGGAGGTAGTAGGGCTGGTTGAAGTCGAAGGAATACTGTACGCCCCGGCTGCCGATGACGGCAAACCGTGTGCTGCCGAGGAGGACGTAGGTGAGATCCAGGTTGCCGATGAAGCCCTGGTAACCAGGCAGCGAAGAGTCCGCCGGTTTGAAGTCGTCGAACCCCAGTGAAAACCCGCCGACCAGCAATGCCGCGGGCTGAAACTTGACTGCAATCAGCGCGGAGTTCGACACGGTGTTGCGATCGGGCGAGAACTCGAAACGGGCGTTGGAGCGCGTCGCGGTGATGGTGAACGACGTCAGCGGCGTGAGCTCGTGGCGAAAACTCAATCCGTAGGCGGTGTCGATGCGGTCGAGCGATGTCTTCAAGCTCGTGCCCTGGTAATCGGCGTCGTCGGCAAACCTCGTTTGCTGGCGCGCCGCGGTCACGCCGATGAACGATTTCGGCAAGGCATGAAAGTCGAGCGACCCACTGAAGGTGGATTCGGTTCGCCCGGCGCGAGTGTCGATTTCGAAGCCCGGTCTCTCGTGGGCGTTGAGGTAGCTGCTGTCCAGTTTGAGGGAGATGAATGAACCAGGCACTCTCCAACCCAGCTTGTAGCCCGTGTTGGCGTTCCGCTCGCTGGAATATTTCTGGTACCAGTTGAGTGATTCGCTCAGGCTGGCGGTAATCCACGTCGAACCAGCCGGCAGCCAGAAATCGCTGACGGGCGTCAGGGTGAGGGTGAAGTCGTCCTTCGGATTCTTGTCGGGGGGATCGTTGAACACGTTGTGATCGATCCCGATGTTGGTAATCGAGAGCGTCGGGTTCATCAACAGCGGGCCGATGCGGACGCGGATCTTGGAGGGATCAGGACCGCCGGCGTCGGTCTGGGCAAGCGCCGGGACAGCGCGCATCAGCACCAGTGCAACGAGCAGAGTCGAAAGGGTTTTTCGCAACAGGGGTTTCCTTATCCATCTTGTCGGCTCGTGACGGCCGTCGTAACAGGGCCAGGCCGAGCGAGGCTGTGGCGGATAGAACAGCCGGGGCAGCGGAGGTCAATTCTGGCAGGAACCGCTAGAATGACTGCGTGCCCCCCCGCCACGCCTACTGGACGATTCTGATCGACGACACGCCCACGGCGTTCCGCGCGCGCGACCGCGGTGAGCTGCAGCCGACATTCGTGCAGTTACAGCGGAAGAACGCCAACGTCGTCATGCGCTGGTTTGCACGCGGCAGGCTGTGGCCATCGCGAGAGGTGGAGCACGACGATTTTCAGAAACAGAAACAGGCCGCCCTGGCGCCGCGCGAACGACGCCGCGACCGGCCCGGGGGATCCGAACGGCGGGACGGCGACTGGCGTCCCGGCGGTACGCACAAGGATCCGCGGGATCGGTTCAAGAAGAAGAATCGTCCCGAGCGCGCGTGGTCGGAGAAGGATCCTGCGACGCAGCGCGATCGCGACAAACCCGGTTACGCAGCCCGGCGGGCACGCAGGCCGGGCGACGATCGGGCGCGGCAGGATCATCCGCGCGTCGACAAAGCGTGGAGCAACAAGCCGCGGGACGGTCGGCCCGAAACGTCGAAAGCACGGCGGCCATGGACCGACAAACCGGCGCCGCCTAGTGATCGTCCGTGGCAAACCAAGCCGACAGGACCGCGCGCGCAGCGAAAACCGTGGACCGGAAAGCCGGCCGGCAATCATTCGCGAGCGAAGAAGCCGGGAGGGTTCGCGCCGAGTGGCGATCGGCCATGGAGGGACAGCCGAGGCGGGAGTCCACCCTTCAAGGCTGCTCATGCCAAGCCGTGGCAGAAAAGACCCTTTCGGCCAGGCCCTCCGCCAAAACCCGATGCCCGCAAGCGCCGCGACGATGAGCCGCCCGACCGCGACTAAGATGCGGGCTGGCGTTGGTCGGGTGGTCGTTCTTCCGTTCTGGACCGCTGTGAGAGGCGCTCATCCCATGGTGACGCACATCGTCTTGATGAAGCCGCGACCGGACTTGTCGGCGGCGGATCGCCGGGCATTCGTGGTCGCGTTCGAGCGTGCGCATCGCGAGATTCCGACGATCCGCCATGTACGCATCGGCCGGCGCGTCTGCCACGGTGCGGGGTACGAGCGGACAGCACTGGATGCCGCGGACTTTCTCGCGATGCTCGACTTCGACGATCTGGCCGGCCTGCAGGAGTACCCAGATCATCCTTCCCACCATGAGCTCGGCGTGCGTTTTCGCGCATCTCTCAGCTCGGCGCTGGTTTACGACTTCGAAATCGCTGGACCAGAGGGTCTGGATTGCATCCACGGGTCACAATTGTAAGGAGCGAGCGATTTATGTGATGTCGGTCGCAGGACGTGCAGTTTTGTGCCGCCGGCCGCTCGGGCATCCCCCATTTCCGTCAGACCCGGACTTTCGGTGAATCGGGGCATCATTCTGGTCTGTCCTGTAGTCCTTCGGCAGGCAGACCTTCTTCATCCTTGAAGGTCGGGTCCGCCCAAGACAAGCGCTACGAAATGGCCTCCTCGTGACGCGACCTTGCGCAGTGACAGGGATTGTCATTTTTCACGCGTTTCGAGGCTGGGCTTCAGCCTCGAAGATCTCTTAAATTCGTTTAGGTCTCGCCGTGAAGAGTGTAAAAAGGGATGTCGAAACGTCAGCATACGGACGCGCGTTGACGGCGTTCGCAGAAAAAGGCCTGTTTTTATCTGCTTGAGGTTGGCCGACTTTCTGCAGATCCTTACAGCTGAGGAGACACGTCTGTGATGCAGAAAGAAAATCAATCGACCAGCGCCATGGAATACATGGAGTCAATCGATTACATCGCATATACCGAGTACGCGGCCGACGCGTCGGATTCCAAGAGCGACGGGCCCACAGTGCTCTCCATCGCAGCGGCCCGGGCAGCACAGCAGCGGGAACGGGCAGCTTTTACGCAAGACACCGGCATCCTCCTGGATCGAGACGGCCGGTTGCTCCATCGCTCGGGACGTTTCTAGCACGCTTCTAAAAGGACCGGCTCCTTGCCATCGGTCAACCCCGATTGCGGTTTGATTGAAGCGGTTGGCCGGCAATTCGCCCTCGTGGCAACCAGAACGTTTCGAACCGCTTCATCCGCTTCCCCCCGCATAGCAGCACTCGGCTCACAGCGAAATCGCCTTCGGTGAAGCATGTGCCACGCCGATCGCGCGCGTAGCAGCATCCTCCGGTGAGCAACAGCCGGTAGTCCAGTCCACCCCGAGATCGAGAAACAGCCTTGATCGTCAGGACTCTCGCAGTTGCAAGCTTTTGCGCGCCAATGCACGATCGCTTGTTCATTCGACGTAGTCCTTTCCCCAATTGGCCTCCGGTTCTGCTCGCGGCAAACCTAGGGACCGAACATTGCACAGCCCGTCCTGTCGCCCCGGGCTGTAGGCTCGGGTCGGCGACCGCGTGGGTACTCCGTTCCCCGCGGACTCCCGTGATTACGGTGTGTCGTACGCGATCTCAGCCACAAAGGCGCTTTATGGACGTGAGAGTTCGCACGGCAGGGCTGCGTGAGACCACTCACGCTGAGGGGCTGCGTTGGATGCTCGTAGTCGACATGATAAAAACGCACCCTTTAGTCTCCCTCGCGCAGGATTCCACGGCTGGCCGCGCCGCCAAAACGGATCGGTCGGCGATCGCTTGCAGCTCTTACGTGGCGGAGCGCCGACGAACGATGACGGTGGAGACTTTACGGAACAAGAAGACAGAGACGACGCTCAGATCGATTCGGCCAACGAGCAATCGGTTCGCATGATTCCATCGCCCGTAGCCGTCCTCGTCGACGCCGATGTCGCGGAACTCCGCCGAAGCGAGCAGATGCTCGAGCAGGCGGGGTTCGTGGTCATGAGCGCCGATTCATTCGCGCAAGCGAAGGCACTGCTGGCGTCGATGACTCCTGAAATCGTCATCGCCGATATCAAGCTGCGCGCCTACAACGGACTTCATCTCGCCGCCTTGTGCGCAGTCTGGCGGCCAGGGACGCCGTTTATCGCGACCCACAATACCTATGACGTCGTCCTTGATGCCGACGCCAAGCGTCTCAGTGCTGCCTATGTCGTGAAAACGCCCTCGCGTGAGCAATTGACGAAGGCCGCCCTCAAGATGCTCGAGTCTCGTCGTCACGGCGGCGACATCCGGCGCTCCTATCGAAAGCCGGTGCCGGTTCCCACCGTCGTCCAGGTCGCCGCCGCGAGCGCCGAAGTCGTGGACGTGAGCTACGGCGGAGTACAGCTCAAGATGCCCTCGGTCTCAGCGGGCCCTCCGAAAGACGACCCTCCGTTCGACTTCGACATCGTCTTTCCAAACCTGGAGATTTCGTTGCACGCTGCGCGCGTCTGGGCCATGCCGGACACCGACACCGGCGGGTGGTTGTGCGGCGCCGATATTTCCGGGAACGACTCTCATGATCTCCTGCGTTGGCGCGAGTTCGTAGATTCCGTCGGCTAGTCAACTCGCCGCAAGCGCTCCGACACACGGTCCCGCGAAACCCTTTCACGCCGTAGCAGATTCATCGAGACAGGCATTTGCTGGCGGACCCTCTACACCGCGCCGTGCGGTGTGAGAGACACCGCTGCATGGCCACGCAATTCGCCAAATCCTGAACTGCGCTGTCTTTTGTCGCCTGATGCTTATCCGATCGGCAGGTGTGCTGTCCGGAGCGCTAAAATTTCTTCAATCAACGCGGGCGATTGTCGCGATTTGGAGTGGCACTGCTGTTGCGAAGAAGCGCTACCGAGTGCGCGGGTCCAGTCGAAAGACGCACTGCGCTCGCTGGCGCCCAGCAGATGTCTGGTTCCCTGGCGAGCGCAACTGGACCGCGCACTATCCTTCGCACCAGCCGGCCGGGCGTCGACAGGACCCGTGCTATCCGTTCAGTAGCTCTTGGCGACAAGCGGCTCGGGCTCTTCCACGTTCGAGCGCAGCCGAGCGGGTGATACATTGACCGGCACAGCGCGGAATCGCTGAAACGGCAGACGGCACTCGTACTTCCGCAGGAAATTGAGAAACCGCTTGTAGTCGTGGGCCGAGAGGTTGAAGAGCTCGACGAGGCCTTTGTAGCTGCCACGCGTTTCCTGGAGGCCTCGGGCAACGATGGCCCGTAGATCCTCACGGGTGAGGTCGCGCGCCATGAACGGGTCGTAGACGACCGTCCAGAACGGCTCCCCGGTGTCGACGATGCGCTCGTACAGGGCGTCGGCGATCGTCTTGCGCGGCGTCTCTTCGACCATCATCGACTTTCGCAACGGCGCCGCACTCGCAACTTCACGTGGAAGATCCGCCGGCGCGATCACGCCGCCACGATTGCGAATCACCATGCGCTCGACGATGTTGCGCAGCTCGCGAACGTTGCCCGGCCATCCATAGGCGATCAACTTCTCCATCGCCTGCTCTGAAATGACCGGACGCGAGAGCCCGTGCGCCTCGCCGAAGGTGTCGAGGAAATGGGTGACGAGCGGGGCCACATCCTCGCGGCGCGCACGCAGCGGCGGAATGCAGATGTGGATGACATTCAGGCGGTAGTAGAGATCCTCGCGGAAGCTCTTTTCGGCGATGCGCTCGACGAGATTGCGATTGGTGGCCACGACCACGCGGACGTTACCAGCCGTCTGCACGCGATCGGAGCCGACACGCTGGATCTCTCCGTTCTCGAGAAACCGCAGCAGGAGAGCTTGCATGCGCAGGCTCATCTCGCCGACTTCGTCCATGAAGATCGTGCCGTCCTGCGCCTGGTCGAGCCAACCGCGTTTGTCGCGATAGGCGCCAGTGAAACTGCCACGCACGTGGCCGAACAACTCCGATTCGAGCAAGGAGTCGGGAACACCTGCGCAGTTGATGGTGACGAACGAGCCGGAGCGTCGGCTCTGCTGGTGAATCAGCCGGGCGACGATGTCCTTCCCGACTCCGCTCTCTCCAGTGATCAGCACCTTTGCGTCCGAGCGGGCCGCGCAGTCGATTTCCTGTTCGATTTCGGACAGCGCGGAACTTGCTCCCACGAGCTTGCTTTTCATCGGCGTCGTTTCCTTGTTGTCGCGATGGCGAAATGCGCCACGGTTGAGCACATTCCGTGTCGAAGGTTATAAGTCAACCTGCGGCTGTTAGTCAACCATTTTCCAAGTACTTCAGCTGACGCCATAGTCTAACATAGTCGTTTGACGCACACATTTCGTGTGTTAAAACGGGACAGTTTCACGGTAATATTGCCGTCAAGTTACTCTGCACTAAGCGCTTATCACGGTGACTCACTTAGGCGCACCCAACCGTGGATAATTGCTCAGTTTTCAACCTGCCCATCCATTAGAAATCTCACACCGCCCTCCCCGTATGCGGCCACACATCGAGGATTAAGCCTTTGTTCGGGTGAGCCTTACTTGATTGTTCGGCCCGCACAATTTGATCTTTTTCGACGTCAAGATTGGCTTCCGCCTCCTAGTCAGCCAGAACCCGTCGCCGTGGACTTTTTTCAGCCCTCTCGACAGCTAGTGGCACCAGCTAGTCAGCCGTTTCGCAGCCAAACGTCCTCGAGCTGAGCGATTTCAAATGGCACCTCGGTCAGGCCCGGCCGTTTGATCGGTCCAGTTGTGTTTGGCCGAATACTTTGTAATGACAAGAACTTTTGGCACGGCTGGCCGAGATCGTCGGCGGGTATTTCAGTGGCACCGGACGGCCCGATTATGAGGAGGTTCGAGCGCGGACGTCTCGATCGATGAGCGCACACATGGCGTGCATGATCGTGCGATGTAGTTCCTGCACGCGGGGAGTGGAGATCTCTGCAACGTTGACATGAACATCGGCATCGGTACCCATCCGGCCGCCGTCGCATCCTGTCAAGGCGATCGTCACCATCCCCCGCGCCTTCGCCGCCGCCAGCGCCAGTTCGACATTCTGCGATCTGCCGCTCGTCGAGATGCCGAACGCGATGTCGCCCGGGAAGCCGATCGCGCCGATCTGGCGCGTGAACAGATTGTCGTAACCAAAGTCGTTGGCGACGGCGGTCAGCACCGCGGAATCGGCGGTGAGCGCGATTGCCGCCAACGCCTGGCGCTCGCCGTCGAATCGTCCGACCAGTTCCGCCACCAGGTGCTGCGCGTCGGCCGCGCTCCCGCCGTTGCCGAACGCCAGCAACTTGCGGCCTGCGGCCAGTGCGCCGAGGATGGCCGCCGCGGCGGCAGCGATGCGTTCCAGGCCGTAGGACGAAATCGCCGGTGGGCCGCGGTCGTCTCGTCGAAAATTTCTCGGACGATCTCGATTGGCCCGGTAGCTTCGGACATCGGGTGACTCCAGGAGTGGCTGAATCTCGGCTGCCTACAGCGTACGTTCTTTCGTCACCTCTTGCGAAGATGTCCACGAGTACATGCGATCCGTTGAGGGGTTTCCTCTGGGTGTTCAGCGCAGTGGCGATCTTGTCGACGACCGAGTGCGGCATGGCGGAGTTGAGCTGCCCGGCCAGCTCGATGAAACGCAGCTCGAAGCCGCTCTGCTTTGCCTTCCACGACAAGTAGAAAGGATCGATCGGAATGCAGTGACCGCCGCGACCGGGACCAGGGTAGAACGTGACCGGGACGACTGCTACGATGGCTGCCGAGTACAGCGCGCGCGAGCTCACTGCAGTTCGGCGTTGTGCCGCCGACCACCTTCGGCGCGTTCCAATCGACTAAAGTCTGCCTTATGAGTTCTTTTGGTTCGACGAGTTCCTTACAAACCCTAGATTTCAGGCCTAAGTACGAGCTTTCCGGCGACTGAGCCGTTGGGCCTGACACTTGCTCATCTTCCCAGTGAAGCGACTGACCGTTCGGTGTGGTGCCTTGAGGATCCGCCGCTCGCCTGAGTTCGACGCGCAATGGTGCTTTTTTAATCGAGTGAATGGAGTGCACTGGTGAAAAGACTAGTGGGTATAAGCGCCTTGGCGCTCATGTGTTCGGTCCCTTCGGCGGCGAGAGCGGCGACGTTGGACTTCACCGGCATGGGGAAAGCCGATGTCGTCATGATCTCCGGCCTGCGCACGGTCTACGCGTATGCCGGTGAATTGGACTGGGACTGGGTCGGGGCGCCGCCAGCTGGATTCTCGCAATCGCTCTACACGTACTGCGTGGACGTGCTGAACAACGAGGCCGACCCGCAATACAACGTCACGGTCCGTTCGACGGACGAGATGACGCCAGCCACGTCTCCGTATACGGCCCCCGGGGCCGGTTCGAAGATCGCCTGGCTGGTCAACACATACGCCGCCGATATTCATGCCTCCGGAACCAACGAGCAGGCCGCCGGCCTCCAACTCGCGATCTGGGAAACGTTGTATGACTCGGACCTCGGTGGGTTCAACCTCAATTCAGGTGACTTCAGCGTGATGGCATCGATCGGAACCCTGTCATGGGCGACGACCTATCTCAAGAGCCTCTACGAGATCGGCGGCACCGGTCAGGCCGCATGGCTTGATTCCCCGGGGAATGGCAACGGTCAGGATCAGGTCACCGCAGTGCCCGAGCCGTCGACGCTCGCGCTGTTGATGCTCGGCGGCGGTTTGATCTTCGTGTTTCGGCGAAAATCGGCCGGAGCCCTGACCGTCGCCTGACAGTCGTCAGACTTGGAGAAATTTCACGGCTCAGTCAGACAAATCGGTCTGACTGGGCCCTTTTTGTGTCCCGATGCAAATTCGGACGGCGCGCCTTGTGCTCGGCTCCCGGTGCACCTCAAAGCAGTTGGAGGGACGGCCTTGAAGGCGCCGTCTCTGAGACCGTCACATTCGGCGGAGGGCTTCGGGGACACTTGGGATTCGCTCAAACCGGCGGGTGCGTGGCGCTGACGAGAAGAGGCTCGGTCTGGCCGAGGGTCGATTGGCTGGACTAGCGCCAGTTCAGGACGAACTTACGGGCGTAGAAGCCCTCGGCGTAGCCTGAAGCGGCCCGACTCTCCATCCCGCGGAGTCGCATCAGGCCCAGAAAGGTGCTGGGATCGAACCAGTGCTTTCCGCGCTGCGTCCCAAATGCCCTCTGCAGCAGCGTGATCTTCCGGTCGCAGGTACGCCGATCGAGGGGCACGAAGAAGTTCGGCGATCCCAGGTCGCCGTCGTATTTTGGAATTTCGTACTCCAGGATCAGATGATCCCGGTAGGTGTTCCAGACGAGATCCGATAGCACGCGGTGATCCTGATGGCGGTCGTCGCGATAATGAGTGAGGACCAGATCCGGAGCTGGCCCACCCTTCAGCTCCTCGAACACCTGCTTGATCGCCGGCTCGTAGGGGAAGAAACCATCCTGGAACGATTTGACGATGACGCGCTGACTGCGGGCACCCTTGAGAAAGAGCGCCGCGCTCCGACGCGCCTCTTTCTCGCGCACGCCGTCAGCTGAAAAAACTACCCAGTCGACATCGACCGGCCGCCGACCGTTCAGAAGCTCGAGGATGAAGCCGCCGCAGCCGATCTCGATGTCGTCGGAATGCGCGCCCACGCAGAGCAACCGGAGCGGCGCAGTCGAGCCAAGAGCAAAGTCCAGCCCGCGCATTTACAGCCGGATGAGCGAAACCAACGAACGTTCCATCAAACGAAGGTTCCGGCGAGCGCCGCCGGCTGCGAGGCGCCGTTCCAGACCTGCCACGGCGCATTGCCGCGGGCATAAATCTGTTCGAGCTGCTGACGGTCCTTGAACGTGTCCATCGACATCCAGAAGCCGTCGTAGGCGCACGCACGCAGTTTACCGAGCGCAACGAGGCGATGGAACGGCTCGCAAACGAGCTCCTCCCCATCGTGAATGTGCTGGAAAATCTCCCGCTTGAACGCAAAGAAGCCGCCGTTGATCCGAATCGGCGTTCGCTGGATATCCTCGATTGCCGTGACCAGACCATCTCGATTGCTCGAGACCAGGTGGTAGCTCAGGTTCGGCTTGACGCTCACAAAGCTGGCCACCGCATCCTGCCGGCGGAACTGCTCGAGCTGATGGGGAAGAGGGAGGTTGCTAAGCCCGTCGCTGTAATTCGCCAGGAATTCGGGTTCGTCACCGATGATGCGCTCGACGGCCTTCAGTCGCTGTCCGATGTTCGACTGCAGGCCGGTCTCGACAAACGTGATCTTCCAGTCGTGGATGTCGCTGGCCATCAACTCGAGCTTCTTCCCTCCCTCGGATAGGACGAAGTCGTTGGACAGCGTCTCGGCGTAGTTCAGGAAATAGTCCTTGATGACATCGCCACGATATCCCAGACAGATCACGAAGTCTTTGTGCCCAAAATAGGCGTAGTATTTCATGACGTGCCAAAGAATCGGCCGGTAGCCGATGGTCACCATTGGTTTGGGTACGTTCTCTCCGGCCTCCCGGATCCTCATGCCCAAACCGCCGCAGAAGAGCACAACCTTCATTCAGCCCCCGGTCTAACCAAGTGAACGCCGCCAATCTGACTTACGTCGATTCGCCGCGGTCGATCCAACCGGTTGTGGCGGGTCGATATCAGTCGAGACGTCGGACAACCTTCGCGGCGTAGTTGTCACCTCAGCAAACGTCCTGCCGCATCATCAGCGGGCCCAGCGGAGCGTCCACGGCGATAGCTTCGAGAGATCGCTCGTCTTTGTGACGACTCATGGGGGTTTTGAAGGCAGAAATCTTCAACGGATGATCTGTCCAGCTCCAAGCGTTGAACGGGCGCTTGCCAACGAAGTCACTCGAATGGTTGACTTTTTATCCCTGAATCTGCAACCGCAGACAGTCCTGACACCGCTGACATTAAGTCTGCATTTTGGCAGACATTTGTTCGGTTTCGTGGCCGTAAGGTCCGGATAAATTCAGTTAAATTGCTTGACGCTTGAATCTTACGGGTTTCATTCAACCTTCAGTGCGAGCGGACCGGCCCTTGCTCCAAGGCGGGCTAGACCAGGTCCGCAATCCTGCCTGTGGTAGCCAATGACCGTCCCCCCATGTAAGTGAGAGGGCGAAGCTTTATCCACATTGCAGGATTCTCTTGAACGGTTTGTGGTGGTGAAATTGAAAACAGGGTCTGAGGACTGCGATCGGCAGCATTCGCGCGGCAGAAGGCTCCAAACCGCCTTTGGAATCAGGACCGCACTTTACGGCATCTATTGCGTCGCCATCGCGGCCACCAGCGTCGGCGCGCTTCAGGAACTCGTCAATCTGTCCCGTCGAGACATGACGGCCTCGCACGTCGTGTTGATTCTGCCGATCACCATCGCGCTGCTTTGGCATGCGAGACGAATCGTCTTTGCGTCGATTCGCTGGAGTTGTGGAGTTGGCGCATTCGCGGTGCTGCTCGGCATCTCGTTTCTGTTCATCGTCCATGCGCGTGTGCCCAGAGGCACTCCTGGATCGCTGAGCCTCTCGGTGTCGGCGGTCGTGATGCTGTGGATCGCCGGATTCGTGCTGTTCTATGGAGACAAAGCTGCTCGAGCCGCGCTGTTTCCGCTGATGTTCCTTGGCTTCATGGTACCCGTGCCACCGGCAGTGCTCAACCCAGCGATCTCTGCTCTGAAGAGTGGGTCGGCCAGTACTGTCGACGCCCTCTTCACCCTTGTCGGAACTCCGCACTACCGCGAAGGATTTGTGTTCAGTTTGCCGACGGTGGTCATTGAGATCGCTGACGAATGCAGCGGCATCCGCTCCACATTTGCGCTGCTTCTGACTAGCCTTCTTGCGGGGCATTTGTTCCTGGCAAGCACGTGGCACAAGTGCCTGCTCGCCGTCGCCGTCGTGCCGATCACCATCTTGAAAAATGCAGTGCGTATCGTCAGCCTGTGTCTGCTGGCCATTCATTACAATCCTGGCTTTCTGGCGGGACGGTTACATCATGAGGGCGGGATCGTCTTCTACTTGCTCGGACTCGCGCTGCTGACACCGTTGCTAACCCTTTTCCATCGATGGGACAGCATGCGACCGTCGCGAGGCTAACCTCCAAGAGACTTCCTCCAAAGCATCAACCGATGTGTTTGTAGAGCGCTCTGCCAGCCGCGACCAACCAGCGGTCGGGCATGCGGCTGAAGAGCCGTTTGGCGAGGCCCATACCGCAGCCTTCTTTGTTCGTTCGGTGCGAAGCGGAGTATTGCTGGTACGTCGCCATCGATCGAGCAGCACCCAGGTGATCCTTGAACGCAATCAGGCCGGTGTTGCCCATATCTGAACGACCCAGATCGAATTGGTCGAGGCCCTCATACTTGGCCTGCGTGATCACGTTCCAGAACAAGAGTGGCATGGCGCCGAGATTGTGAAAACGCCTATCCGATGCCCCGTACTTGTAGACCAGCGTTCCTCGATGGCGCAGCGTCAGAATGGCGCCGATCGGTTTGTCTCCGTAGAGCGCGAAATGCATTTTGAAACAGTCACCGAGGCAGGCGGCCAGATTTTCAAACCACTCAAGAGGCTGCGGCGGCAAGCCGTGCCGTCGGCGCGTGGCCACCAATAGACGATAGAAGTGGTCCAATTGTGTCGTGGAAAAGCCTTGTTCGTAGCGCAAGCCCTCGCGCTCGGCTCGCCGAAGCTTCCGGCGAATCGAATCCTTGTGAAGCGCGCCAAACAGTTGGTCGAGGGGAGGACTCAAGTCTACGGAATGAAAGCAAAATGAATCCAGAGGCCGTAGCCCTGGAACCGCGACAAGCTCATGGCGACGCGAGCGAAACTCAATATATTTCCACTCCCCATTCGCGACCTTCTCTCGAAGCGCTCCGAAGATCACGTCGCGTTCGGCGCCGACATCGATCAGTGGCTCGCAGTGATCAGCGAACGGAACTCCAACCATCCGCTTGCCAGTCAGCCAGCTACGGACGCAGCAGAACAGCACACCATTTTTCAGCGGCTGCGTCGAAGCGGAGGTCGTGTAGACAACCGGCTGGTACCCGTAGGTGCGACGCATGGCTTCGAGCCAGCCGGGCGTATGAAAGACGGATGCGGTTGGCTGGGACTCGACAAAGCGCGCCCAGCGACAGTCGGCCAGAGGATCGAGCGTATAAACCGTCATGGGCGAACTTTGATGGTCATGTCGGAACAGACAGCGTACCGGACGTGACAATACCTCAATCTGTTTGATCGATGCCGATCGCCTTCCCCGCCATGCGATACGATTCAACGGCAGCCTGGACTGCTCGCGACGCGGTCGGCCTGGTTCACCCGGTGCCTGGCGCATCAAGCAAGAACTGCACGTTGACAGATCACAGAATCGATCGAACGTTCTTCGACTACTTTCGTAGTCCCGCCGAGCTCGTTCGATTCGATCGGGACGAACAGAGGCCGGACGTAGAAGGCTTCTTCGCATTCGGCCCGGACGTGATTGGCTACGGACACCATCCTGCCGCTGCACCAGCCATCTCAACCGAGACAGACCTTCAGGATGTGTCGAAGGATGTGCGCGTTGCTCACGGGCGTGTCGTTTTCCCGTTTGATTTCTCTGAGGTCGTCGAGAATCTGCGTCACGAACGATATCAGCGGAACTCACATCGACGTCCGCTCCTATCGGGGAGCGTTGCTCGCGACCTGTACTACTTTCTTCGACCGGCTCTATCAGTGTCCGTGCGCAAGCATCTGCAAAAGGCCAGGCTGAAAGGCTGGCGCAACATCCCGTTTCCGCGATGGCCGGTCGATGTGACCGTCGACACGTTGATGCGGCAAGCCATGTGTCTGGCTCTGAGAGCTGGCGGCGGCGACAAGATCCCATTCATTTGGTTCTGGCCGAACGGCGCATCGAGCGCCGCAATCGTCACCCATGACGTCGAAAGCACGACCGGCTGCGGCTTTGTCGGCCGTCTTATGGATATCGACGAATCGGTTTCAATCAAGTCCTCTTTTCAGATCGTTCCGACCGAACGCTACGAGCGCCCGGAGCGGCTCGCCGATCAAGTCCGCTCTCGCGGGTTCGAAGTCAATGTCCACGATCTGAATCACGATGGATCGCTCTTTCGAGACAAACAGAAGTTCACCCGCCGCGCTCGGCTGGTGAACGATTTCGTGAGTCGATTTGACAGTCAAGGATTCCGTTCGGGCGCGATGTACCGCAACCAGGAATGGTTCGACGCCTTCGAGTTCTCGTACGACATGTCGGTTCCCAACGTTGCCCACTTGGAACCCCAAGGTGGTGGTTGTTGCACGGTGATGCCTTATTTCATCGGCAAAATTCTGGAACTGCCTCTGACCCTGACGCAGGACTACTCATTGTTTCACATTCTCAACAGCTATTCGACAGAGCTGTGGAGAGATCAGATCGAGCGGATTCGAAGCAAAAACGGAATCATAACTGTCCTGAGTCACCCCGACTATCTCCTCCACCCGTCAGCACAACTGGCCTATCGCGAGCTTCTCGCCCACCTGTGCGAGTTGCGTGCGAGCGGGGACGCCTGGATCGCTTTGCCTCGCGAGATCGACCACTGGTGGCGTTCTCGAAATCAGATGCGACTCGTCCGAGATGGACAGAACTGGCGCATCGAAGGGGTGGAGAGCCATCGAGCCAGAATCGCATACGCCAGCGTTGAAGATGGAGCGCTCGTCTACACCCTGGGAGGAAATGCGTGACACTCGTCGAATCACGAACCGATCGAAACAACCCGAGCAGCTGGAACCTGGATTACCAGCGTGGCGACGTCGCCACGCTGGGACCTCCACGAAACGTGGATTTCGAAGTGGCGATCATCGGTGCGGGCCCGTACGGATTATCGGCTGCCGTGCACCTCAAAGCCAGCGGCCTTTCCGTGCGAGTGTTTGGCGAGCCAATGAAGTTCTGGGCGCATAACATGCCGGCTGGAATGCTCCTTCGGTCCCCCCGAGAGGCCTCGAATCTGTCGGATCCAGCTGCACGGTTCACTCTGGAGCAGTTCGAGGCCGCCTCAAGGACGCCAGCGCGAGCGCCCCTTCCGCTGGACACGTTCGTGGCGTACGGTCGATGGTTCGGTCAACAGGCCACGCCCGACCTTGATCCCAGGACCGTGGCGAATGTGCGTAGAGCTTCGAACGCTTTCGTGCTGCGCCTGGACGATGGCGAAGAGCTGCGGTTCGAGCGCGTCGTCGTCGCGACCGGGGTCGGGTCATTCGTCCGTAAGCCTACCGTCTTCGAGCACCTCGATCCGATGCTCGCGTCACACTGCTATGAAGGACGAAGCGTCGAGAGTTTTTCAGGCAAAAGGGTGGTGGTAATCGGAGCGGGGCAGAGCGCCCTCGAATCAGCTGCGCTGCTGCACGAAGCCGGAGCGCAGGTTGAGGTCATTTCGCGCATCCCGGCGCTACGCTGGATCGGAATGCACCCCTGGCTCCACAGCCTCGGACCGGTTTCAGGACTGCTTTACTCGAAGTTCGATGTCGGACCCGCCGGGATCAGCCGGCTGGTGGCGATGCCCAACGTCGTTCGCCGCGTTCCGCTCCGCTTGAGAGACAAAATTCGCAGACGGGCTGTTCGATCGGCCGGCTCGCGATGGCTCCCGTCGCGGCTGGAACGGGTTACCCTGACGACGGGTCGATGCGTCGTTCAGGCCGAGTCGTCACGAGAGCAGGTCAAGCTGAAGCTGGATGACGGAAGCGAAAGAACGGCCGATCATGTGCTGATGGGAACCGGCTATTCCGTTGACCTGGCCCGCTATCGATTTCTGTCGCCTGACCTTCTCTCCAGCGTTCGGATGCTCGATGGATACCCGCTCCTGACCTCGGGTTTCAGCAGTTCGATGGCAGGACTGCATTTCATTGGAGCTCCAGCGGCCCGAAGCTTTGGACCGCTTATGTACTTCGTGGCTGGCACGGAATTCACGTCGCGCGAGTTGGCGTCCATGGTGGTGCGCGTTCGCGGTCGTGGTCCCAGCCGGCCGAGCGGCATTTGACGTTGGCCATGGCGGATCCGGATGGGCCAGGCGCACTGGTCATCGGGGGTCAGCACCCTGGCCTGGGGATCGCAAGAAGCCTCGGCCGCCGTGGCATTCGCGTCTGCGTTCTGGACGATCAGCTGTCGGTTTCGCGATTCTCGCGCTACGTCGAACAGGTGATTCGCGCCAAGGATCTGCGAAGCGATCGGGCTACGATTGACGCTCTGCTGGACGCTGGACGCAGGTTTGGACTGGACGGATGGGTCCTGTTTCCCACGAGAGACGAACACGTCAACGCAATCGCACGCAACCGGGAGGAGTTGTCGAAGCAGTTCCGCGTCACGACTGCGCCGTGGGAAACAGTTCAATGGGCCTGGGACAAGAAGAATTCGTACCAGCTCGCGGAGCGTCTTGGCATTCCGACGCCACAAACGTGGGCGGTCAAGAGTGCGGCCGACCTGGCCCCGCTCTACGAGCGACTCCCGCTCGCTATCAAACCGGCAGTGAAAGAACACTTCTTTTACGCCACAGGGGCGAAGGCCTGGCGGGTGGAAACCCCGGCCCAGCTGCGCGAGATGTACGACAAAGCAGCGGCGGAAATTGAGGCCGACCGTATCCTCATTCAGGAGATCATTCCTGGCGATGGCGCGCGGCAGTTTTCGTTCTGCGCTTTCTGCCGTGACGGGCGGGTGCATAGCAGCTTGGTTGCCAGACGACATCGGCAGCACCCGCGCGAATTCGGACGCGCCGCCACTTACGTCGAGAGTTCGGAAAACACAGTGGTCGAAGAGTTGGCCACACGGTTTCTCGAGCACATCGGCTACGACGGCCTGGTGGAAATTGAATTCAAGCAGGATGCTCGCGACGGACAGTACAAGCTCCTCGACGTCAACGCTCGGACGTGGGGCTTCCACACCATCGGGCTACCGGCCGGCGTCGACTTCGCCTATCTGCAGTTCGCCGATCGGGTCGGCCTGCCGATCGACGCCTGTCGTGGCCGCAGCGGAGTGGGATGGTTGCGACTGTTGACTGATCTTCCAACCGCCCTGTCGGATGTGGCCGGCGGCCACCTGAGCGTCGGGACCTACGTCGATTCACTCAAACATACTCGCACCGAATCGGTCTTTTGCCGGCACGATCCGCTACCCTCCGTGAGCGAACTGCTGATCCTGCCGTTCTTGGGCGTACGCGAATTTCTGAAAGTGTCCCGCCGCTGATCGACCTTTCATCGGGTCGCGCTGAAGTCCGGCCATTTTTGATCGGCTTCAGAAACGACCGACACCGGAATCGGCCAGTCAATGCCGAACGCCTGATCGTCATAGCGCACGCCACGGGCCGCCGACGCGGCGTAATACGCCGACGTGACGTAATAGGCCTCGGTCTCGTCGAGCAGGGTCAGGTAACCGTGGGCACATCCTTCTGGCGCGTAGAGCATCCGGCCGTTCTCGGCGGTCAACTCCGCACCGAACCAGCGGCCTCGGCTCGGCGAATCGTCGCGCAGGTCCACGATGACATCGAAAATGGCACCGCGTGTGCAGCGGACGAGCTTGGCCTCCGCATGGGGCGGCACCTGGTAGTGCAAGCCCCGCATCGTGCCTTTCTTGTGACTGAAGCCCACATTGAGCTGCAGCATCGCGGCGCTCAAGCCGTGCCTCGAGAATTCCTCCTGGCACCATGCGCGCGCGAAAAACCCGCGGTGGTCTTCAATCTTCTGTAGCGACACCACATAGGCGCCCTTGAGTTCCGTCTCGGTGAATTCCATTTTGCCAACCGGCCCATCTGAAGAAATTGGGGCGAATCAGTTTCCAGTGCGAATTCAAGCACCGCCGTGCAGTTATGTTCCGAGCGCCACGGTTTACGCCGACGCGCCACAGCGAACGAGTTATGATCTTCGGCCATCGCAAGTCGATTTCCCATTTTTCGAGTCCGTCAAACTGAACGGCCTCGATTCAACGCGTCGAGCCAGCCGCCCATTGCCTCCAATCCTCGATCAGCATGGTCGTCACATCGTCGCGACCGATAAGGTAACCATATGAACGTCGACACAGCCCTTCGAGAACGCGAAAGCAAGAATAACCCGATCCGCGTCGGCTTGGTCGGTGCCGGTGCAACAGGACGTGCAATTGCGTTGCAGCTTGGGACACCCGCTCCGGGAATTCGCCTCGTCGCCATCGCCAATCGAACGGTCGAGAACGGTGAACGAGCGTTCCGGGAAGCCGGCGTCACGGAGTGGTGCCGCGCAGAGTCCGCTCGCGAGGCGGACGCCGCCATCGCGCGCGGCCTTCCAGTGCTGGCGACCGATCCAACGGTACTGACCGACTGCGAGGCGATCGACGTCATCCTCGAAGTGACCGGCACGGTGGCACCTGCTGCGCACGTGGTGCTGCGCGCGTTCGCCAAGCACAAGCACGTCGTTCTGGTCAACGCCGAACTCGATTCGCTGCTGGGTCCGATCCTGAATCAAAAAGCGATCGAGGCCGGAGTGGTCCTGACGCACACCGATGGCGACGAGCCGGGAGTCGCGATGACCCTGTTCCGGTATCTCCAATCGCTCGGACTACGCCCGGTTGCTGCGGGCAACATCAAGGGCATGGTCGACTACTATCGGACGCCGGATACGCAGCGGGCCTTCGCTGAGAAGAACAACCAGGACGCCATGAAGGTCACGTCGTTCGCCGATTCGACCAAGCTTTCAATGGAGGCGACCGTTCTCGCGAATGCCACCGGGTTCCGGGTGGGTCGGAGAGGGATGCACGGTCCGTCCTGCGGCTACGTTAGAGACGTCGCGCAGTTGTTGCCAGCCGACGAGATGCTTTCCACGGGCATTGTGGACTATGCGGTGGGCGCCGCACCGCATACCGGCGCGTTTGTAGTTGTCCATGAGGAATCGGCGCTCAAGAAGGCCCAACTCGCTTACTACAAGCTTGGCGACGGTCCGTTCTACGTGTTCTACACGCCGTTTCACCTGCCGCACATCCAAATCGCTTCGACAATTGGGCGAGCGGTCGTCCTCCGCGATGCGACCGTCGCTCCGCTGGACGGCCCGGTCTGCGAAGTCGTCACCGTGGCAAAGCGCAATCTGAAGGCAGGAGAGCGGCTCGACGGCATTGGTGGTTTCTGCTCGTACGGCCTGATCGAGAATTCGGCCACGGCTCGTTCGACCGAGGCGCTTCCGATCGGCCTGTCGGAGGGCTGCGTGCTGCGTCGCGACGTGTCGAAGGATCAGACGCTCTCGGCATCAGACGTGGACGAACCGGCGCGGGATCCACTGGTCGAAGAACTCTGGCTCGAGCAGACCGCCCGGTGGCCGGGTGACAAGCGCGGTGCACGCTCAGCATCGGTGCCAGCCGGCGTCGGGGTATGAGTTCACGGGTAAGGCTGCGCCAAAGTACAACGTTATGACTGGGTTTCAACGATCGTTTGACACTGATGCAGTCGCGCGCGGGCCGCTCCGCGACATGCCCAGCCGTTCGTTCTGGAAGGGCAGGCGGGTATTCCTGACGGGGCACACCGGCTTCAAGGGAAGTTGGCTGTCGCTGTGGCTGAATGCGCTCGGCGCCGATGTCAACGGGTTTGCGCTCGATCCGCCCACCCAACCGAATCTGTTCGAGCAGGCGAGCGTCGCACAAACCCTTCGTTCGATCCGTGGCGACATCCGCGATTTTCCTGAGTTGAAGTCGGCTATGGCCGACTGCCGTCCAGACGTAGTCCTCCACATGGCCGCGCAGTCGGTTGTGCGGCGGAGCTATGAGGACCCAGTCGACACCTACTCGTCGAATGTCATGGGTACGGTTCATCTGCTCGAAGCGGTCCGTCAGCTCGGCCGGCGATGCGTCGTCGTCAATGTTACGAGCGACAAATGCTACGACAATCGCGAGTGGGCTTGGGGATACCGCGAGACCGAGCCCATGGGCGGGCGCGATCCGTACTCCAACTCGAAGGGCTGCGCTGAGCTCGTGACCAGCGCCTATCGGGAATCGTTCTTTCCAGCCGAATCGATCGAACCTGACGGCGTTGCGCTGGCCAGCGCTCGGGCAGGAAATGCCATCGGTGGCGGTGATTGGACCAGCGATCAGCTGATCCCCGATCTCATCAGATCATTCGTCGCGAAACGACCTTGCTTGATCAGAAACCCTGCAGCTATTCGACCTTGGCAATTCGTGCTCGAGCCCCTGCGGGGATATTTGATGCTTGCAGAACGGCTGTCGGAGGACGGGGCCCGATTCGCGTCGGCGTGGAATTTTGGACCAGTCGAGGGCGACGCCAAGCCGGTATCGTGGGTAGCCGACGAGTTGGCGCGCTCTTGGGGCAGCGGCGCCTCGTGGGCTCAGGACCCTGCGGTCCACCCCCATGAGGCTCGCTACCTCAAGCTCGACACGTCCAAGGCCAGACAGGACCTCGGGTGGCGCCCGCTGCTGCCTTTGCAATCCGGCCTCGAATGGATTGTCGAATGGTACCGCGCGCTCGAAGCAGGGGACGATCTTCAACGGCTGACTCGATCACAAATCGAGCGGTATGAAGACGCCGCGCGGCCGACAACCGCTGTTGCATCGAGCAATCGCTGACCGACCGATTTTTGCGCGAGGTTGGCCATCGTTTCGATCTCACGATAATCACCCAGGAGAAGTCTCGCCAATGTCAAATATCGTCGTTCTCGGGAGTGGAATGGCCGCCTTTGGAGCGGCGCATCGCCTTCACTCGGAAGGTGTCTCGCCGTCCTTGTTCGACAAGAATGCCTTTCACGGCGGTCACACGGCGTCATTCCGAGGTGATAGTGGGTTTCTGTTCGACGTCGGACCGCACATCTCGTTCACCAAGGACTCGCGCATTCAAGAGCTCTTCGCGGACAGCGTCGATCAGCAGTACGAGACGCTTCAGATCAACCTGAAGAACTACTGGCGTGGTTACTGGCCGCCGCACCCGGTCCAGCTCCACCTGAACGGCCTCCCGGAAGACGTGATCGTCAAGGTGATCAGCGATTTCGTAGAAGAGCGGCAGGCGCCCGAGCGCCCCATCAAGAACTACGAAGACTGGCTGCTGGCAAGCTTCGGTCGCACGTTCGCCGAGCTCTTCCCGATGACCTACACGCGGAAGTACCACCTCACCACGGCCGCCAATATGAGCACGGACTGGCTCGGGCCGCGCATGTACCGACCGTCGCTTGAAGAAGTGCTGCGAGGCGCTTTGTCCGCGGCCGCGCCTCAGAAGCACTACATCACGCATTTCCGATATCCCAATCAGGGCGGCTTCGTGTCGTACTTGACGAAGTTCGTCCCGAAGGGGCAGCTGCACTTCAACCACGAGCTCGTCGCCATCGACCCACGGACGCATCAACTCAACTTCTCGAATGGTGTCGTGACTAACTACGATGCCCTGATTTCGTCGGTGCCGCTGCCCGATCTCATTCGCATGATTCAAGGCGTGCCCGACGACGTCGCTGACGCAGCGCGGCGGCTGGCCTGCTCGACCTGCGTGCTCGTCAACCTCGGCATAGATCGTGCGGACCTATCCGATTCCACGATGATCTACTTCTACGATGAGGACATTTGCTTCACCCGGCTCGGTTTCCCGCACATGCTCGCCGCGTCGAACGCGCCTGCGGGCAAAGGCAGCATTCAGGCGGAGGTCTATTTTTCGGACAAGTACAAGCCGTTGAGCGTCTCACCTGACGACTGTATCGAGCCGGTCATCAAGGATCTGCGGCGCTGCGGCATCCTGCGCGAGGACGACAAGATTCTGTCCAAGACGTCGATGCTGGTGAAATACGCGAACATCATCTTCGACCTCGAGCGGGCGGACGCGCTCAGCACGGTACACGGTTACCTCGATGACATCGGCATCAATTACTGCGGCCGGTTCGGCGATTGGGGTTATCTCTGGACCGACGAATCGTTCATCAGTGGCGAGAAGGCTGCTGAGAAGATGATGGCCACACTCTAGATTCAGGTTCGGTCTTCGGGAACGCCGGATGCGAGCATCGACCGCCCGCTCCGCCCACTAAGACGAGTTGATGAAAGATTTACGAGAGAAGACGATTCGTGGCGGTGCTGCGCGTTTGGGGTCTCAAGGCGCCAGCTTTATCCTGCGGCTGGCTTCCCTGATGGTTCTCGCCCGGCTGCTCGGACCTAACGATTTCGGATTGGTTGGAATGGTTACCGCGTTTACCGGAGTCCTGAGTCTGTTCCGGGACTTTGGTCTTTCCTCGGCGGCCATTCAGCGGCCGGTGGTGACCGACGAACAGGCCTCGACCTTGTTCTGGATCAACGCTTTGGTCGGTGTCTTGCTCGGACTATTGGCACTGGCTTTGGCGCCAGCGGTTGCCTCGTTCTACCACGAGCCTCGCCTGGTCGGCGTTACGGCGGCGCTGTCCGCCGGGTTCGTCTTCAACGCCGTCGGGGTGCAGCATGGAGTGATTCTGCAGCGCGAGATGCGGTTCACGGCCCTTTCCACCATCAACGTAGTTTCGCTGGTCGTCGGGAGCGCAATCGGTATCAGCGGGGCCTTGGCCGGCTACGGATACTGGTCTCTGGTTGCCATGACCGTCAGTCTGCCGCTCTCATCAACCGTTGGGCTGTGGCTCGCCACGGGGTGGATGCCCGGCAGACCGCGGCGCCACTCTGGCATCCGATCGATGATGCGCTTCGGCGGAATCATGACGACCAACGTTCTGGTCTCGTACGCAGCGACGAACTTCGATAAGGTTCTGCTCGGACGCTATTGGGGCGTCGAAGCGCTTGGCATCTACAGTCGAGCGTTTTCGCTCATCAGCATCCCGACTGAAAACCTGAACGCGGCGGCGGGCGAAGTCGCCTTTTCTGCTTTCTCGCGACTGCAGAACGACCCGGTTCGCTTGAAGAGCTATTTTCTCAAGGGCTATGCCCTGCTTCTCGCGACGACCCTACCAATAACCATCGCGTGCGCTCTTTTTGCCGACGACTTGATTCTCGTGGTCCTGGGGCCGAAATGGCGAGAGGCTACGGCGGTCTTTCGCCTGTTGGCTCCGACGATTTTGACGTTCGCCATCGTCAACCCTCTTGGCTGGTTGATCTATTCGCTCGGCATGGCGGTGAGGGGACTCAAGATGGCTTTGGTGGTCGCCCCGTTCATGATCGCCGGCTATTTTATTGGCTTGCCATACGGCCTGACCGGCGTCGCCTTTGCGTATTCCGCCGCGGCGTTGTTGTGGGCTGTCCCGGCCATCATGTGGGCCGTCCATGGCACTGTCGTGTCGACCAGGGACGTCCTGATGACAGCGAGTCGCCCCTTGGGGTCCGGAGTTGTGGCGGGCATCGTCGCGTTTGGGGTCGGCCTGACGTGCGGCCAGCTGTATCCACTGTTTCGTCTCATCGTTGAGACGGGAGTTCTGCTGGTCGTCTACGTCGCGTTGCTGCTGTTCGTCACGGGCAAACGGTCGGAATACATGGACATCATTCGAAGCCTGAAGAGGCCCCCGACGGGTCAAGAAAAGGCTTTGGCGTCAAGTTAGCATTTTTTTGACTGCGCAGCCGACGATTCGGCGTCGAAGGGATGCGGCGTGATAGCGACAGGGAATCCCTGATAGCAATACCATGAAGAGCACACTCAAGACGGGAGACTGGGTCGAGGTTCGCAGCAAAGAGGAGGTCCTGAAGACTCTCGATGCCAAGGGCGAGCTTGACGGGATGCTATGGATGCCCGAGATGTTTCAGTTTTGTGGGCAACGCTTTCAAGTCTACAAGAGAGCGCATAAAAGCTGCGGACTACACTACCCCTTATCCCTTCAGCAGCCGTTGGATCGACAACGCTGTCCTCCTCAACACCCGATGCGACGGATCTGCCCACGCTGGCTGCCAGGCGGGTTGCATGATCTTCTGGAAGGAGGCATGGCTCCAGCCAGTCGCCGGAGGTGGCGGCTCGCCACGTCAGCCTCTGCTGCAACTTACTCGACGCACCGATGCCGCGCAGGCCGCCGGCGGATGCGAGGAGCCTGCGATCTGGCATCGTACTCAGGTTGCCCATCCGGTAGATTCCGCAACCAAGTTCGTCTGTCAGACGACTGAATTGCCGAAGGCGAGCCGCCCGCTCGCATGGTCGCTCTCCCTTGCATTTGGTGGGACCTTCGGCAATATGTCGAGGACGTTCGCTCAGGCAACGTGAGCGTGCGCCGACTAATGGAAGGATTCGTTTAGTGTACCGGGTCATATGGCGCGTCACCAAGATCATCAGCGAACAAATAGCAAGAGTGCAGGACATGAAGACACCTTGCATCATTCTCGACTCAGTCACTTGCCAAGCACGTCACAGCCACTGGTGAATGTTTGTCTCAGGGCCATGTATCCGTCATGTATCCGTACTGGCGAGACATTTTGGCTAGAAAGGGTTGATGGTGGCGCCGCCGACCCGACCTCGCCTCCAACAGCGCGGACCTGAGGTCGACGTGTTCGATGGCACTGTCGCAATGGAATTGGCGATGAACCTGAAAATACTTGATGGAGCGACCCGTTGACATTATCCTCCCGTCCTTTCGTCAGCGTGCTGACGCCGACATACAACATGGGTCCGTTCCTGGCGGATTGCATCGAAGGCGTGCTGAAAAGCACCTACGAGAATTTCGAATACATCGTGGTCAACAACTGCAGCACGGACCAATCGTTGGAGGTTGCTTCGTCATACGCGAAGAGGGATTCCCGTATTCGTGTTCACAACAACGATACGTTCGTTGGAGTGATTGCCAATCACAACAATGCATTCGGACTGATGTCTGGCGATGCAAAGTATTGCAAAGTGGTTTCCGCAGACGACCTTCTACTACCAGAGTGCATCCTGCGACTGGTCGATCTCGCTGAAGCGAACCCGTCTGTCGGAATCGTCGGATCATATCAGCTCAGTGGAAGCCAGGTTCGGTGGCAGGGCTTTCAGTATCCGCGAGCAGTGTTTCCCGGACGCGAGGTATGCCGCCGGATTCTGCTCGAGGGAAATCCCGAATTCGGCTTCGGTACGCCGACCTCCCTTCTGTATCGGGCGGACTTGATTCGTCAAAGATCGGACTTCTATCCCAACCCGTCGCCGCACTCAGATTCGAGCGCTTGTTTTCGGGAGTTGCGGTCGTGTGATTTTGGCTTCGTGTATCAAGTCCTTTCAGTCGAAAGAACTCACGCCGGAACTCAGAGCTCGGCATCCGCGAACATCAATCGGTATTTGTCGGCGTATCTGGACGATGTCAGGCGGTACGGACGTGACTACCTTGACGAGGATGAATTCGTCAGGACCCTCAAGGATACGGTGACCGAATACGACAGCTTCCTGGCGGTAAATCTGTTCCAACGTCGAAGCCCCGAGTTTTGGGCCTACCACAAAGGCAGACTCAAAGAGCTCGGCTACCCTTTTTCGGGTGCCCGACTGGCAAAGGTGTTGGCTCGCAAGGCCTTGCGCGAGGTCGTGAATCCCGGACGAGCCCTACAAAAATTCTGGCGCTCCTTCCTGGGTTCCGGGAAAGTCGCTCCACCTCGCCCGTAGTCGAACTGCGAGTCCGAGATGCGTGCCGAGGCAATTTGTCGCATCAGAGGAGCCAACGCCAGTACGGGCGATATTTGACATGCCTCGCTCCGGCCCTTTCGGGGTACCGTCCTTTGCACGAGGCGGGCGGAGGAGGGATTCCGGCTTAATTTTCGCGTTCTGTCATCTGACTAGATTCCGCGACGGGCTCACCTCGGTGCGCTTCCACACGCCGCAGCCAGATTTCACGAAAGTACATGTAGTCGTGTCGACGTGAAAACATACGCTGAGGCAGGTAATTCCCACTGCATGTCACGCCATCCAGGGTTATGCAGGGATTCGTTAGCCTCATCATTTCACCGGTCTTCTCGTTAATGATTTGTTCGACACGGCGCCGAACCCTGAAGTTGCCCTTGCCGCAATAAGGAGTCATTTCACCTTCGTCGAACCACATTCCGCGGTTTCGAAGCTGGCCGTCCAGGGTGCGCTCGATGTCTTCTTTGCGCCGTACACTCACTAACTCCCCGGGTTGAAGATTCAGCGTAAGCGTCGGAGTCTTTCCTACGACAAGGCCACGAATACCTGAGTATCTGACGCCGAACCATTGCTTGAGAAAGGCGTTGAGCATCGCCAACGCCCCAAAGAGAATGAAATTAATGAGAGTCACATTGCCGCTGGTGACGTCCTTCAGATAGAAGCGAGGGTCCCACCTGTCTCGTCGCCTTACCTCTGAAGATGCGTTGAGCATCTCTGTCGCTTGACAGCGATACCTCTCCGCTTTCCCGTCAGCAACCTGACGCCTCGTTCCTCGAGACAGGCTGCTCACATTCTGGGGGGCGCAGCCATCTTCAACGGTTGCGTTGGAGCTGATCTCGGGTCTGATGGCTTCGACCGGTAGACGTTTGAGCCAGGACTCACTCCAAAACAGCAAGCATTCGGCCTGACAGCCGCCATGCGCCGCTCCATTGCAGCGAAGCTCTTCGAGGTGAACGGCATTCGCCATACGCCGGATTGAGTACAACTCAATCGTGTCCGCCGTCTTGTGCGCTGACCAAAGCACGCGGAATCTCTTGCCGCAGGTACTGCAGCATTTCCGGCATGAAAGGCAATCCATCTACACACTGAGAGTCGTCCAAGGTCGCGAGGATAGCGGTGGCGCTCCTCACTTCTACCCATTCTCCAACGCGCAGATTCAAGGAGCGGTCTGTCGCGTGGATGGAACGCGGCATGTCACTTACGCGGACTCGGCTCCCGGTCTCCAATTGGCCGCCGTCTTGTCGCCGGCTGACACTGCTTCCGATATCAGCCACCTTGCTGGATTCTGCATTGAAGGTCGTGCGCAGCATATGGCACTCACCAGCAAACTGAGCTCCGATGTGACTTGAGCCGGCCTTTGTCTGTAAGTTCTTTCATTGCTTAATTTAATGAGCATCATGCTGGGCTGGACGAGTAGAATATCGCGGATTAGATGACTATTGATCGCCTCTCGGCGTCGGAGGAAGCCTTCACAGGACACCAGTGTGCCGCAGAGATGAACTCAAGCATATCCACAGCGACCGGCGTCGACCAGCGCAAAGTACGCACCGCGGAGCGTCACTGGGTGGTCAGTTGTCGCGACGGACCTACCGTTTCCGAAAGCATCCCCACGGGAATGTGCGCTACACCGTGTGCATCCAGCCCGCATACAGTCTCTAGTAACGTGTGTGAGGCGATGTCTCACGCAAGGAGAAGGCGGCTCGTTTCGCTGAGTTCACGTAGGTGATTTGCGTTCTGCTCGTTTTCGGCAGCAATTTCATTTCGCGAAAACAGATCGCTCGGTTGGTCCGCCCTCGGGAGCAGTTGTGCCAGGCTTCTCGACTGACGGAACCACTCACCTCTTCCGTGCATTGATAAAACGTGCATTTCGACCAGACCCCGCTTATGGCAAGTGAGCCAAACGGCGCGAATATTGCTGGGGTCAACGCGTGGGGTGTCTGGACGATATGTAGCGACCTCTGCCGAGGCGGTGTCGTATCGGGCGCGTATGATTGGGTAGAGTGGGTCAAAGCACCGTTTGCGGGGCTGCGGGCCAGTGTCAAGATTTCCGGGTCCGAGTCTCGCGCGGCACACGGTTGGCTGAGGGTTCACGCCCCGGCGAACGGACCCTCCTGAAGGGAATTGGAATGCGACAAATGCTGAAGGGCACGACAAATCGTATTCTTGTAGGCTTTGTGCTTGGTGTGGGCGTCTTTCTAGGCCAGAGTCGAGCGTCGCTGGGGCAGGGCTCCGCATACACGACTACATTTCCCCTCACGGAAAATCCGATTTCGGAAGGGGGGAAGTGGCTGAATGGTGCTTCAGCCGGAGGAAATCTTTGGGGAAATGTGCGGACCACGCCAGGATTGGCATTCGGGGTCAGCGAGCCAACACAGTTCGGCGACCCCACTTCGATACTGACCGGATCCTGGAGTGCTGATCAATCCGCGCAGGCGACTGTAAAGATCAACGCGACTCAAACGGGTACCTGCTGTCATGAGGCGGAGGTACGCCTTCGAACAACTATCTCTGCGAACCGCATTACCGGGTACGAAGCCTATTGCAGCGTTATGTCGAATAGTCCCTACTGTCACATTGCGAGCTGGGGTGGCCCTAACGGTGCTTACGTCAATATGGACAACCACTCTCCGTCCGTCTTCCTCAAGAACGGTGACGTTCTCAGGGCCACGGTGACCGGCACTAACCCAGTAATCGTTACGATGTTCATCAACGGGACACAAGTTCTCCAGGTTCAAGACAGCGGGACCTTCACCTTCAGCGATGGGCGCAGGTATGGGCCGTGGCCTTCCGGCAACCCTGGTATCGGATTCTATGACAATCAGGACAACAATTGGAGCGGGTTTGGTTTCAGTAGTTTTACCGCTCAGAATCTTGGCGGGGTGCCAACTGCACCGACGGCGCCGACAAATTTGAGGATTGTTGGTTAGTAAGCCACGTGTGCGGTTACTTGTAGCGATTGAGTCCGCCGTCGCAGAAACGTGACCTGCGCTTGGGGAATCTCATCTGCGGTTTAGGACCAATCGACCACTTGAGGTGCCGATCCGCACCCGGCTCACTTCCACCGAGCCCTCAGCTGATCGCGAGTGGGTTCGCACGCAGCGCCGTGGCAATCTCGAGCTGATTTAGCACCGCGCGCTCTACCATGTCCATGGAAATCAGGTCCATGCAGTTGGGTACGAAGTCGCAGCTGTCTTGTAGCAGCTCAGGCACGCCATGTCGGGCACGACCTTCTCCCCCAGCCCATAGAGCTCGATTTCCGCGGCGCTCGTCGGTCCGAAAAGGACGACGGTCCGCTTCCTCAGCGCGAGCGCGAGATGCATCGCCAGCGTGTCGCCGGTCACGACGACATCGCAGCGGTTCAGCAAGGCCGCCGAAGTGCCGAACGGGTTGTCGCAGCCCGGATCGAGCAGGTGGACGGCGGACGCGCGCTTCAGTCGTTCGTTGCGTCCTGTTCTCCGGAGGCCCGCCGAGCAGCAGGAACTGCACGTTCTGGTCGGCGCTCAGCGCGGGACCAGCTCGACATAGCCGTCCTCCCGCCACTGCTTCAACGGCCAGCGTCCGCCGGCGCCTGTATTCAGCGCGATCACCGGCCGGCCCGTCGTCCAGGCCGATCGACTCGAGATGTCCCTTCGCGCGCGCGCGCTCATCGTCGCCAGCTCGAACACATACCGGTGCTCGCGGCCGCGAGAGCCCGAGAATGTCGGCCATCCGGTCCTGATAGGTTTCGGTGCCCTGACGCTTGATGTCGTCGAAGATGCCCGCCTCGAGCCACCTCTGCGCGGCTTCGTTGGTCGGCTGCACGAGCCCGCGTTCGTCGAGCACGAAACCGTCCTTCCGCATCGAGCGCGCCGCTGTCGCCAGCGCGGCGCTGGTCTTCGACGCGTCGAGGTTGATGACGCGGTCGAACGTTCGCGTCTGCAGGTGCGCGAGCGCCTCCGGGCCGAGTTCGAGCACCTCGGCAACGTAGGGGTTGCGCTGCAGCAGCGGCACTGATTCCTTGCGCGTGATCCAGGTGATGGCCGCCCGAGGGTGCACTTCGGCCAGCGGCGGCAGCAGCGCGGTCGAGCGCAGCACGTCGCCCATCGCATCGAGCTTGACGATCAGCACGCGTTCTTCGACCGCGCTCGTAGTGATCGCACGTGCAGAGCACGCCGGTCCGCTTGTGCCAGACGCAGGGGCGATCGCCGAGAAAGAACTTGCAGTCCCACGCGATCTCGCGAGCGCCGGCAATCTGGATTCGTTTTGTCCATGTGATCGAAATGCTCAGCCGTCACTCATCGAGTTCTCGCCGGACGGCTGTCGACTGCAACGCTTCGACGAGGCGCGACGTCGAGAGTCCGGGAATGCGGCTGACGATGTGGATTCGCCGCCGCCGCGTTTCACGGTCTCGCTCTCGATGCAGTCCTCGCCGTACTCGGATCCGTTGACATGGACGTCCGGGCTTGACTTCCTTCAGGAACGCGATCGGGTCCGACTCGTCGAAGATATGGACGTAGTCGACCATCCGCAGCGCCAGCAGCATCTCGGCCCGGCGGCGCTCGCGGACGATCGGACGTTCCGGTCCCTTGTACGATCGAACCGATGCGTCGCTGTTGAGACCCACGATCAGCACGTCGCCGCGCTGCCGGGCTTCGTTGAGGATGTGCAGGTGGCCGTTGTGGAGCATGTCGAAGCTGCCGTTGATCGTGACGATGCGCTTGCCCTTGGCGCGCAGCGTAGTCGCCAGCTGGCGCCAGCGCGTGGCGGGGCACCAGCCGGAGCGCATCGGTGTCCTGAAGAATCTCTTCCGGCGTCACCGTGGCGGTGCCGAACTTGCCGACGACGACGCTGGCGGCGCGGTTGGCGAGCGCCACCGCCGTCGCATGATCGGCCCCGGCGGCGCGCGCCAGCGCGAACGCCGCGACAACCGTGTCGCCGGCGCCGCTGACGTCGAACACTTCCCGCGCCAGCGTCGGCAGCGCGAACTGCTCCGCTGCCGTTCCGGCTGCAGAACAAGATGCCGTGCGCGCCGAGGGTCAGCACGACATTGGTCCCGAGTTCGAGGCAAGGGTACGCGCCACTGTTTCGACCGCTTCTTCGGTGGGCTCGGCGTCGGCCAGTCCGAGCAGCGCCCGAGATTCCCTCCAGTTGGGCGTCATGTAGTCGCAGCCGCGCGTAGCACTCTCGATTCTGTGGGCGAGGGTCGACGATCACATCGAGTCCGGCTTCGTGGGCGCGCGTCGATGATCGCCTGCGCCAGCGAGGCCGACAGGAACCCCTTCGCATAGTCGGAAATGACGACGATGTCGCACGACGCGACACATGCGTCGACCAGTCGAGAATCACTTCGCCCTCAACGGCGGCGTCGGGGGGCTGAATGTCTTCGTAGTCCAGTCGGACGATCTGCTGATGCTGGCCGACCACGCGGGTTTTGCGCAGCGTGGCCAGACCATGGTCGACGGCAAGCAGATCGACGCCTGCATCCGCCGCACATCGCTTGAGCGTGGGGCCGCCCTCGTCGCGGCCGACCAGCGCGACAAGGGTCGCGTTGCCGCCCAGGGAGACAATATTGGCGGCCGTGTTCGCCGCGCCGCCAAGCACCCGTCTGGTGGCGTTTACCCTGAGCACCGGTACCGGGGCTTCCGGGGAAATCCGGCTGCAGTCACCGAGGAGGTACTCGTCCAGAATTGCATCCCCGAGGACGAGGACGCGCTTGTCGTGAAACTTGGACACGAGCACCGCAGCCGGATCGACTGTCTCGTTCAGTGTCATTAGGAGCCTCGGCGGCGCTGTGAATCGTCGTGCGCCACATGGCGCGCAAATAGCGAATGAGGCAAAGGGCACTCCGGATGTCGCCTCGCGCGCGTTTCTTCGGAAGTGCTGGCAGGCAAAGAGCTTCAGGCCAAAAGGGTCGCTCCAGCGGACACGGTGGTCTGGTCGAAGTCACTCTTGAGGCGGACTATTGATCGCAATTTGGAGACAAACATGGCCAACGAGGCGCTGGAAATGATTCGGGGGATCTTCAGGGACACCATCGCCGCGCATGAGCGATTTACCGGCAACGGACTGGAGGGAGTCGCGGCGGCCGCCAACGCAATGGGCTTCGCACTGGGGAACGGTCACAAGGTGCTGTCGTTCGGCAATGGCGGGAGCGCTTCGGACGCTGAGCATCTAGCCGCTGAGCTCGTGGGACGGTTCGAAGGGGAACGGCGGTCGCTCCCTGCCATTGCCCTCACGGCCGACTCGAGCACCGTCACCGCGATCGCGAACGACTACGGGTACGAGAACGTGTTCAAGCGACAGATCGAAGGCCTGGGACAGCCGGGCGACGTGGCGTTCGGCATTTCAACAAGTGGCGGTTCCAAGAACGTCGAAGCCGCGCTCACGGCGGCCAAGGCCCTCGGAATGGTGACGATTGCGATGACCGGCCGTGATGGCGGACGCATGGGCGCCGAGGCGGACATTCATCTGAACTTACCGGAGCGATCCACGCCGCGCATTCAGGAAGTGCATCGGACCATCATGCATGCGATGTGCTCCGCCATTGAAATCGGCTTCAAGGTCCCTTGAAGAATCACCCTGGTGTGGTCGTCATCAGAGCCAGCCGGACGCGTAGGCCGGGAGCACATAGAGGCGGTAGTATTGCAGCTTGAGAAACTGCTCCGTGACTTCTTGGATCCCGTGCCAAGTGCGCGACCAATTCTCAGGGGTCTTCTCGCCGAACACAGGCATGCACGAAACACTTATGCCGGCCTGCGCCAGAACGGCGTGGTATACGAGTGACGACCGCCTGCTTCGCAGCCCTGACGTCAAGATCATGACGGACTTCACGTCTTCTTTGATCAGAACGGCGCGGATCTGCTTGGCCGCATTCAGCGAAATGGGTTCTACTTCTTGTATCGGGATGACCTCCGGCGGATCCAACCGCGCTACACGCGCCATGACTTCGGCAACACCACTGCTCACCTTCGATAGTTCTCCGTCACCCGAGGTCTTGATGGGCACAAGAACCTTCGAGGCGTGCCCAGCCACTTGAAGGGCTTGCGCTCGCTCGAAGAGCAGGTAGTCCGGGTCGAAGTTCTCGATGAGGATGGCATCAGCCGGTCTAGACTGCTCGGTGCAGACCAGGCTCTGTCCCACCTCACGAATTAACAAAGCCTTCGTCAACGATATCAGAACGACGAAGCCGCCGACCGCCGTCAACCGAAATCGCCACTTGGTGTTCATGCGGGCCGTCCGAAACATGACAGTGAGCGACCAGGCGCCTGACTGCCTTTACTGGCTCTGTTCCGCAGAAGTGCGCTTGAAAGTTTCTCTCGATTTTGCCGCACTTAGGAAGTGCGGACGTCAATCGTAATTAGTAGTTTCGATCGCTTCCTCACGTGTCCGCGCCTAGCGATGCGGGCCAGACACCTAGCCTCTCCGCCCGCAGTAACATCCTGTCGACAGCCCGCGTCAAAGACCATCTCGCACTCCTCGAAAAGACCTGAGCGCGCTTGGCGAGCTCGGGACCGCCCATCGCTTCCAGCCAGGCATACTTCCACGAGAATCGCGGAGGCTCCAATCTTCCCCCCAGGTCTATCGCCACATCTTGCGCGCGTTTTACTATCTCGGGACTCTCTGGATAGAAGTCGACCAACCAGGTTTGAAGATACTTGACACAGGCAGCCCGAACTCGTGCGCTGTCTTCAAGAGCTCGTATGTAGTTGATGTGCAACTGCATCGAGTGAAAATGGGCTTCGATCTTCCGGCTGGAACGTCCAATATAGCTCAAGCTGCTGGTTCCAGACGCTCGATCGGTACACCTTCGCTTCAGGTACGAACTTGACGCCAACACTCTTGAGTAGTACCCGACAGAAGTATTCACCATCATCGTCTCCCAGCAGCTGACTGTTCCAAGGACCAGCAACCTCGGACACTTCACGACTGACTAACCATGTCGCAGTCTGCATGTGAAGCCCCTGTTCCATTTTGCGCAACAGCCACTCAAGCGGCGCCAAGTCTTCCCACAGTGAGGTTGGGCAGAACTTGGCTTGACGGTGCCGATACAGAAAATAGGCCCAAGGACCAGAAGCAACGGTCAACGTGGAGCATTGACTGAGTCGCGCGACCTGGCTCGCCACCTTGTCAGGAGCCAATAGATCGTCGGCATCGAGCCATTGAATGTAGTCGCCGTTTGACAGCGACAACGCCTTATTTCGTGCCGCCGCTGCACCTTGATTGTGTTGCGTCACAACTAATAGCGTTTTTGACTCGTAACGTTTTGCCACATCTAAGGTCTTATCGGATGAACCGTCGTCGACAACGATAATTTCTTTGTTGGGCCAAGTCTGACGTAACGCCGACTCCAGCGAATTGGCGATCCACTGTTCTGAGTTGTAGGCTGGAATGAGAATCGACACTAGCGGTTTCATCACTTATTCCTCGTAGGACGTTCGATGGATAGACGCAGTTCGCGCAGATGAGTCGGTGACACCGCCACGGAGCTATAGGAACATTGCGATACGCCCGAATCAGTCGTTTGTCGATGTCCGAGAACGAAGGCTCGACTGAATGCTTTCATAAACGTTCTTCGTAATCTCACCCACGGTTTTCCAAGAATAGCGCCGGAGTGCAAATTGTCGAATCTCGCTCCGCCGACCGATCAGCGCATAGTATAGATCGCTGGAGAAGGTACCGCTCGATCGTCGCTGCGAGAGCGACCGGGTCTTGGGGCCGGCAGACAAAACCGGTACAGCCTTCCACGACGTCCTCCTTCATAGAGGCCACATCCGAGGCGATCGCTGGGAGCCCGAAATTGTAAGCAAGAAACAACACGCCGCTCTGGAACACGTGGATGTAGGGCAGCACCAAAACATCAGCAGCCTTGAAAAATACCTCCGTCTCGGCGTCCGGTACATATTCGATCCGCTGCGTCACCATTGAGTCGAGATGCAGAACCGAGATTCGCTGTCGAATCGATTCCCAGTATGACTCGGCACCCTTCGGCCGTCCGGCGATGACAAGCCGACAGTCTGGAAGCCTGTCTTCGACCAGCTTCAGAGCCTCCACTAGGTATTCCAGGCCCTTGTATGGGGCAATATTGCCGAAGAACAAGATCGTCTTATCGGCGGCCTCCAAACCGAGCCGGCGACGTGCATCCGCATATGTCAAGGTCGTGTCTGGAACAGTGTTATTGATACCAAACGGAATGACGCTGATCCTGCCCGCGGAAATGCCAAACGTCTGTTGAAGTTCGTCTTTCATTATTTTGGTATGCACAAACAGATGATCGCAAAGGTAATACTGGATGCGAAGGGTCTGTCGGTTGAGCCAGTTGTCGTTCCCATCTCTCGACCGCACATTGACGTTGTGTACCGTAAGCACGACCCGCTTGCCTAGACTGCGATAGTACAAGGTGACCAATGTCCGATCGAGCAGCTCGAACTTGTTGTTCCAAAGGATATGAAAGACACGTGGTTTCGCTGTCAGCGCGTACAATAGCAAGCGCACGTAGTACCGCGTCACGCGAGCGACCTTCGTGACGACCGGCGCCGTGGGTCGTTGATCCCCGCGCAGGTTCAAGAAACGTATGTGGGGGTTCACTCGCAGAGATGGTTCGTCTATCTCGTCACTGCCGATGAAATCGATCGGAATGCCTTGCTGCGCCAGAGACAACGCGAGTCCGATGGCGTACGGTCTATCGCCGCCCCCCGTCAGTACTGCAACTTCTGAACGCATCGCGGATGCATGAGCATGACCGATCGTTTCATTACACGTGAGCCTCGAGTGTTGCGCTAGTTTCAGCGGCGATTCGAAGCTGCTCGAATACCCTATCCATGATGGTTGCCGTCAGTAGTATCTCGCGGTATGGAATGGGGGGGGGGGCCACGCCTCGGATGTTTTGATAGAAGCGCTCGATCAATTCCTTCATTCCTGAATCTTGATGCAGGCGCCAGCGAACAATATTGAGCGCGTTCCGCCTGGCATTGGCAAACTGCTCTCGTGCAATATTCAAGGGCGGTACAACAAGATTGAGAAGGCTCTTATAACTCTTACCGGCATTCCTGGCCACTGTGGCAGTTGTGATGTCCACTGTCATCGAGTTGGTCGGCCCGTACAGGTTCAAACGGTTCAACCCGGGCTTGATCTGCGTGGAAAAGCAAAACAGCGCCGATGTATCATTCTTGTCGCGCAGCAGTACCCGTAGTTCGTCGATGATTTCTCGACCACCCAATGCCTTCAGACGCGGGCTCTGATAGGCACTAACACTCAAATGTGGAATGTCGCTATCGAGAAACTCCGCGAGCCTGGCGATTCCGTGGCTGATAAGATTGTGCAACAGCTGTCCAGGCAGCTGACGAACCCAATGCTCAGGATTCCCTAACAGCGGTCCCACGTAGCTCAAATCTCCAAGGTCATAGGACCAATAGCTTTCGAGATGGACCGCATCCCCTCCCAAAAAGCCCTGCCGAATCAATCGGCGCATCTCGATCATCTCGGATGTGAACTGATAATTGTGGCCCGCCGTGATACACACCTTGCGGCCCTGCGCTTGCTCGAGCAGAGACTTCGCTTCGACGGCCGTGACGGTAAATGGTTTCTCCACGTAGACGTGACTGCCAGCGTCGATACACTGATTGCTCAACGCGTAGTGGCTCTGCGGGGGAGTCGTGAGGTGCACCACGTCGGGGGATGTCGCCCGCAGCAACTCACCGGTATCATTGAACCGACCGGAAATGCCAAAACGGTCTGCTAGCTGGCCCGCCATGAGGATTTCCCGGTCGCACGCGGCCACGATTTGACACTCGGGAATTCGGCGAATTGCTTGGACGTGCTGGTCTGCGATCTTCCCGCATCCGACTATAGCGACTCGAAGCATCGTCAAATGTCCCGCGGCGTAAACTGGGAGAGAAACGAGGCCATTGCCTCATCCATCGAAACCCGCGGTCGCCAGGCTAGTTTTGTCCGAAGTTTCTGATTTGAGAACGTATTGCCCTTCCACTCCGCCGCACATCGTCGTCGATTGAACGCGGGTGGTAGCTGACCCTGCGAACGCTTCGAATACTCTTCCCAGATCCGGCACAGGCTGTAGGCGACAAAGTAGGGGAGCCGGAGCGAAAAGAATGGCGGCACGCGCGCCTTGTAGGCGCGCAAGAATTGGGCGCTGGTTCGAAGCTCATCGTCGACCACGTTGAAGATCTCGCCGTTCACGCCGGGGACGACGCCGGCCAGCACGATCGCTTCCGCACAGTTGTCAACGAACGTCAGGGGCAGAAGATTCGATCCACCCACATGGATAAAGAATCCGAATGTGTCTATGCCAATTCGACCAGTGAGCTCCTTCTTGCCTGGCCCAAACACCGTCCCCGGTCGGAGAATCACATACGGAAGACCGCGCGTCCGACCGTATTCTTCGACGAGCTCTTCCTGTTTCAACTTGCCGAAGGCGTACGCGTCATACCGCTCCTGAAAACCAGTCTCAAGAGGGGCACTTTCGTCGAGCAGCGATCCACGCCTCATGGTCAAATTCGAATAGACCGCGAAGGAGCTGACGTTCACGAAGCGCTTGGGCCGCCCGTTATCGAGAAACGCATTCATCAGGTTGCGGGTCGCCAACGCTGAGTTCATGAAAGCGCCAGCAAAGCTTTTGTCGAATCCCGCAGCAAGGTGGTACACGACTGCAATTCCCTCGGCCGCTCGTTTGCAGTCGTCAGGCGAAACGAGATCCCCAGAAATGAGCTCCACATTCTTTTCGGCGGAGAATCGCCGGAGAACGGCCGCTAAGCGGTCCAAGCGACTCGAAGGCCTGACGAAGCAACGCAAGCTTCTGAACCCGTGCGTCAGCAAGACCTCTACAACCTTCGCGCCAATGAACCCGTTCGAGCCAGTTATCAGCATGCCGTCAGTTCGGTCGGCAATGCACTCGCCGATCATTGACACTCCAGCATTCTCCGGTAACTCTGTGTTCTCCATCGGCGTCATTCCATCAACCCGGCCCGCTTGCAACGATCGATTCAAGGCTTCATCAACGTTGAGTAGATCAATTGAAGCGACAATGCGCGATTAATCGCGAGGACGTGGTTGTGGGTACCGGCGATATGCTGCCTTACCATCCTGCTCACCGTCGAATAGTTGAAGTGCTCGGTGTATTCCGCTTGAGGATTCAGAAGCGTGTCCTGGATGAATTCGGCGAAGTGCGTCTTGATCCAGATTCGATAGCCCTCCCACTTCTGCCTGCCGCCGAATATACGCTCCAGGTGCAGACTACCCGCAAGGCGATCGAGACGGGTCATCCAATGCGGTGTCGCCCACAAGTAGATGTACTCCATTTTGAAGATCGCCCAGAACGGATAGTAGGCGAGCTTGGTTAATAGGGGGTTCGGACTCGCAAAACGCCCGAGGTTCGTGATAAACGCCGCGAACTCTGGCGCGAAGTCCTTGACGTAGGCCTCCTGGAGATCCCCCGCCGCCCGGCTTCCCCTGGGAGCCTGGTACATCAGTCGGACGAGGGCGTTGTCCATGTAGGGCGTCCGCATGGTGAGGTAAGCCTGCTCGACGGCCACTCGGCCTGTACTCGTGCCAGGAGACCTCCTCGGTCACGACACGGGTCAAGTGATTGCCTTCGGAATTGGCGTCAAAACGCGGCAACCGCTCCACCATCGACTGCAGGTCGTCGTGCAGCAATCCCGGAGTGTAGCCGACACTGCCGAGAAGTCTACGGATGCGAACGACCTCACTGCCAAACTTGCCGGTGAGGCGGACCGGCGCGATGTGGCGCGCCGCTTCGTTGAAGAAAACGTCGTGGGCACCGAATGCATCGTGGCAACCGTCGGAAATCTGGACGGCCTTCGCAGCGTAGTCGCCGAATCCTTTCAGGAAAGTGTCGTCGATTCGGATCACATCGAACGGCTGATCGTATACTCGGGCAATCTTTCTGGCCGTGCTGACGTCGTAGAGCTCTCCCCATGCGCCGCCGAAGGTGTACACTCGATGGCCGCGATTTCGTTCGCGGAGGACCGCCATGATCAGCCGAGTATCGAGACCTGCTGTCATCGACAACGCAACCTCACTACCACCTTCAGCGTATCGGGGAAACACCTCTGAGATTGTGTGCGACCACCGGCTATAGAACTCTTTCGAGTCCAGCTCAGACTGGCCCTCCCACTGGCGAAAATCAAAGTACGTGCGCTTCTCGACGGTGGCACCATTGCGGAATGACCACGCAGAAGCATGCGGCAGCAACCTGACGTCCGCAAAGAGTGTTCGATTGCCCAGGACGCAATTGTAACGAAGCTGCTCGGCGAGCGCCTCCCGGCGTATCTGTCGCAGCTCGGGTCGAATCCTGAAGAGTGATTTCGCTTCTGAGGCGAATATGAACTCGTCAGCCGTCTCGTGAAAGTAGATGCGGCCCATCGCGTACCGGTCGTTGAACACGGTGACGCTGTTGCGACGTCTATCAAGGACTAGGCCTGAAAACCAACCATTTAGTTCTTCATAGAACTGATCGCCGCAGATCTCGTACAACCCTAACAGATACTCGGCGGTCCCAGGAACAGATGTGGCGCCGGCTTCGCGCAACCGAGTCAGCTGTTCTGGCGGAGGATAGTGCTCGCCCTGAAAAATAATGACAACGTCCTCGTTCCGACCCACCAGCGGCATGCAGTCGGCATAAGAGTGGCGATGGGACACCCACCCCATCCAGACGCCGGCAGCTTCGTCAACGAAGGTGCCGCGTCGTTGCTGCGGATCGTGGACGAGAGCGGCCACCATCGAATCCACGTCCCTTTCGATGGCGTCATAACGAGACTTGCGGATGATTCCGACGATTCCTGGCATAGAAAAATACTTTGCTGGCGAACTGGGCTCTCTAAGTGTGTCGGAACTCGGGTGTTAGACAGGGAGTCGAGCGCGGATCTTCAGATCTGCACCATGTCGGCGAACGAAGGCGGTGTTGAACGGAAATCGCTTTCGTGTGGACAGTTCTAACCGCTGCAAGAAGCCGACCAGCGTTCTGGGCATTCGTTCAACAATGAGTAGGTTAAAAGAATTGAAGGCTTCCACCTCGAATCCAGCCTCCTGCAATTCGCGAATGTACCAACCGAACGGCCTAAAGTGCTCGTCGAGCGCTCCGCTTCTACCGACGAGACGCAGAAAATGTTTGGCGACGCACAGCGTCGCCAAGTACAGCGACGCCAGATTCTTCACGTGAACGATTACGACTCCCCCGCCCACAAGCATTCGCCTGAACGATCTCAGGCAAGAACGAACCTGCGTGTCGGAAAGGTAATGAAAGACGCTCAGGCAGAGGATCTTGTCAACGCTGTGGTCAGCGACCTCAGTCTGCATGATGTCGCCTTGAGCGATTACGACATTGGTCACGCCTGCGGCGGCCGCGCGCGCTCGCGCGCGTTTTACAGCTGACTCGGCGAAGTCCATCGCGATGATCTGCCGCACTCGATCATGCAACAGCACGATGTTCGCGCCCGTGCCGCAACCCGCATCAAACACCACATCTTCGAGCTGAGGCTGCACGAACTCAAGGAGCTCATCGGTTGAGAGTCTGTCCAGCAGTTCGTCACGGCGGCCCGTCCCGCGATCGGCCTCGTAATCCGAGGTATGGGACGAGAAGGTCGTTTCCCACGACTCCTTCCACGTCGATTCGCGCTTCACTTTGGAAATCTCCTGAACATCGAAGTTGTTCCCTTGGCGTAATAATTGGCGGAGAGGGGTAGGATTCGAACCTCCGATATGGTTGCCCATATACCCCCCCTTTCGGGAAGATTGCCTTAAACCGCTCGGCCACCTCTCCGTCTATGCGATCACTCTGTTCCAGAGCCCCTAGTGGTGGGCTCAGGGTGGCTGACGCGAGACTGGGCCGTCTTTGACGATACCTCTTTGTAGAATCGCGCCCGCGCGTTCAGATAGAGTTGGAGCACCTTTTCGGGCAACACGTCCGTCAAACCGTGGTACAGCCTCAAGCGCACCGCGAGTGCACCGACGAGCGTCAGAGGCACGTAGTAGCGCGGGAAATCGATACGCTCGAAGCCGTGACGCCGCTTGAATTCCACCAGCGAGCTGTTCGCCTTGTTTCCGTACGCGAACTTCGCGTAGGTCAAGTAGCGGACACCGCGATCGGCGCAGACTTCGACGGCTTTCGCAATGAGCGCGTTCGTGACTCTCTTGTCGAAATGACTTTGCTTCGAAACGATGAGCACGAGATCGTTTGTCACGCCAACCCGAAGCAGCTTAACGAATCCAATCATCTCGTCGCCGCTATAGGCGCCGATGAACTCGCTCTTGTCCAAACAATGAGCGCTCTCGGCTTTGACCGTTGCGTGGTCCTTGCCGTAGTGCCAAAAACGACGGCCCTGACGGATGGGAGACTCGTTGTAGATGTCCACCATTCCTTGGACGAACTCGTCGTCGAACGGCACGACGCGCACCACGACACCACGCTTGGCGGCCTTCTTGATGTTCTGCTTGACGTCCGTGCCGATCTGTTTGTTGAACCACTGGTCATAGGTCGTCACCGAGAGGGCGGCTGAGTTGTCTGTCTCGAATGGATACGGATACTTGGGTTCCGTGTCAGGTAGCCGCTGCGAAAAAGTAAAGACATCGGCGCCGCAATTGATCGCCTTCAGCTCGCGCAAGAAAGACTCGGGGGCCGCGATCACTTCGCCGGGGATGGCTTCTTCGTCGAACACACTTGCGATTTTCAGCCAGATCCCGGTGATGACGACAGTGAGGCCAAGCACGCGCACGCTAGGCACGCGAACCTTTTTGCCACGAACGGCAATCTCAACCGTGTCGGGGCCGGAAGTGGCCGCGACGCGAGTCGCGGGTCGCGCGTCAGAGCCAATCGGGCGCTCTAGTTCAGTGGTTTTTAGCATAGTCGTCTACTGCGTTCGCCTCGCAAAAATTTCGAAAGGCGACGATCGCGCCGCCCCGGGTTCTGGGCATGCTACGAGTGCAGCGCGTGCGTCGGCTCTGGCTGCGGTGAACGGGTTCCGCGCAGCCACTGCTCGAACATGACGAGACTGAAGAGGAGCTTGTGATTGTCCTGGCGCTTCGACCGATGGTCGTCGAGCAGGCGTCGCACCGCCTGCGGTTCGAGCAGATTGAAAATCAACGACCCGCTGTCGAGCAGCATTTCTGGGAGCACGCCCTCGAGCGACGAATGAAACCACTCGTCGACCACGTTCACCGCGAAGCCCCGCTTCTTGCGAGCGAGGATGGCCGGGGGCAGGTATTGGCGACAGACCTCGCGATGCAACCACTTGCCCTTGCCCTTGCGGATCTTCAGGCTGGTGTCGAGGCGCTGAGCGAATTCCACGATGGTTCGATCGAGATAGGGAACGCGCGCTTCGAGGCCGTGCGCCATCGACAACTTGTCGCCGAACATGAGCAACTCGTCTGGAAGAGATGATCGCACCTCGAGAAGCTGGAATCCGGAGAGGTCGTCGAGGTGTGCCATCTGCGGCAGGAGCGACGTCCAGGACTCGACGGTTTCGTACGATCCGCGGGGCAGCAAGCCGTCACGAAACAGCCCGCTGATCGTTTCCTCTGGTGCCAGTGCGAATACGTGTTGGTAGCGCTCGAGACGGTCATCGATGCCGAGTGAATGCACCCCCCGCTTCAGCGTCTCGTTGCGCGGCAGCCGGCTGACTGCCGTGCCCACCAGGCCGCGAATGCCGGAAGGAAGGTTGCGCCACGACTGGCCATAGCGCACCCCGATGTGCCGCTTGTATCCACCGAACAATTCGTCGGGCCCTTGTCCGATGAGGGCGACCTTGACGTCAGCGCGAGCGCGCTCGCAGACGAAATACATCGGGACAATCGACGACGAGGCAATCGGCTCCTCGAGACAGCCGACAATCTTCGGCAGCGAACGCTCGAACTCCTGCCGGTCGATGTGCACGGGGACGTGACGTGCGCCCAGCAACGCCGCGCTCTCCGCCGCATCGGCGAGCTCGTCGTCGCCAAAACTATTGCCGTAGCCGACGGTGTAGGCGGGCCATTCGCGTCCGTGCTCGTTCATCAGCGCCAGCAGCAGGCCCGAGTCGAGGCCGCCGCTGAGCAGGATGCCCACCGGCACGTCACTCAGCAGATGACGCTGGACCGCTCCCCGATAGAGGTCGAGTAGTTCCCGGGTCGCCTCGGCGTCGCTCTTGGGGCTGTCGAAGGGGACCGGCGTGTAGTCGTACCATCGCTCTTCGCGGCATTCCCCATGTTCGACAACCAGCATCGTTCCTGGGGCGAGCTTCCGGATGCCTCGGAGTACCGTCATCGGCGACGGCGTATATCGGAATTTCAGGAAGAGGTCGAGCCGCGATCGGATCGACCTCCGGCGTCCCTTCACCGGCGGCAAGAACCGCGCGGATCTCGGAACCAAACGTCAGTTGCCCGTTGACGTCCCGGTAGTACACGAGCTTGATGCCCATCGCGTCGCGCGCGACGACCAGCCGCTGGCGTTTGACGTCCCAAATCGCCACACCGAACATGCCGTTGAGCCGCCCGAACACACCCGTGCCCCATTCCTTGTAGCCGTGAATGATGACTTCGGTGTCCGACCGGGTTTGGAAGCTGTGACCGCGCTGCTCGAGCTCCGCGCGCAGCTCCTTGAAGTTGTAGATTTCGCCGTTGAAGACGATCCACACCGTCTCTTCCCCGTCGGCCATCGGCTGGTGACCGCCGGCGAGATCGATGATCGACAGGCGACGGAAACCCAGTCCGAGGCCGCCCGACATCAGATACCCTTCGTCGTCCGGCCCGCGGTGCGAGATGGAGCGGGTCATCGTGCGGATCACATCAGGATCGACACGATCACCTCGAGCGTAGTTGAACTGTCCCGCGATACCACACATGGTGCGTTCTTTCAGTCAGTGCGTCGGTGAAGGGCCAGGCTTCGACCGCTGGTCGCGACCGCTTCTGTTCGCGATGGTAGAAGGCGAGGCTCCGGAACATCTGCGATTGCGCCCAACGGTGCATCGGCACGTTGTCCCAGCCAAAGTGCAGTCGTCGTGAGCGAAAGGAACCGTCCGGCTTGACCCAATCCCTGGCGATGCCGGCAACAACGTTCCGCAGCGTTTCGTCAAGCTGAGGAAAGCGGTCTCGGAGCAGGAGGCACAGGTTGATGCACTCGGCGCAGTCGTAGAGCTCGCACTTGTAGACCGTCAACCGAGGCGCGCGGGCGAACGGCCGGGGCAGCCCGTCCTCGCCAAACAGGTTGGCCCGGTAGTATTCGACGCCGCGTGACAATGCTGCGAGGACGCGCTCATCGCCGGTCAGGCTCGTGGACCTTGGCCAGCGCCTTCATCACGAAGCAGGTGTGGAAGTGATCGACGAAGTCACGGACGCCGTCGGTGGCGTAGTACCACGAGCCGTCTGGATTCTGGTTGTCGAGGACGAAATTGACGTTGCGATCGGCGATCTGCCTATAGACGGGCTTGCCGAGGACGCGCGAGGCGCTGGTCAGGAGAAACCCTCGGTACGCGGCGGCGTTGATCACGCCCCCGCCGTCGAACGGGGAGTACGAACAGCTGCTGGCGGTATCGGATGTCCTGAAATCCTTGATGTCGCGGGAAGCGTGGCGCGCAATCGAACGCAGAACCTCCCCTTGCCGTCGCTCCGTCGAGTTCGTGCACCTGGAGAAAGGCCTCGAACGCGTACGGGGTGGTCGTGATTAGCGGCGTCTGACGGCTGAATCGTGCCGTTGCGCGTCACCCAGTCGAATGGGTAACCCCAGCAGTACTCCTCGAACGCCGCGCACCGCGACAGCTTGAGTTCCTCCAGAAAATGAGTTCGCTTTCGCGAGATGCGACGGATCGCGCGTGGCCTCGTGCAGGTAGGCAAACCCCATCGCGTAGTGCGCGTCGGCGATCGGAAATCGGATTCGATGATGAAACAGCTGGCGCGCCGACGGCAACAACGCTTCGCAGAGAATCATCGGTGCGACGGCGGCAGTCCCCAGTGCCTTCTGCCGGTAGTACAGAGCCTTGGCACGGCCGCCGATCGGCCCAGCAAAGAAACTCTGATGGTCCCAGGACGTCTCGCCAAACCGTTCGAGCCACGCGGTAAACCTGCTCAGGATCTCGAGCACGTCAGGCCCAGGCGCGTGCCGGCGCAAGGGCCGGTCGACCGCTTCCGCCGCGGGATGGGTCGTGGTCGAATCAAGCATGTTTGCGATCACGCCGTTCGTTATCAGGGTCGACCGACAATTGGAACGCGTTGACTCGTTCAAACCGTAATAGCGAGCGAAACACCGCGCGGAGCTTCTTCATCTGTTCCTTGCGATGAAACCGCATCAGGTCCAACGACACAGCACGAGGAACACGGGTGACTGACGCATGGGTGTAGCCGCTCAGCAGGGCCAGACCTCCGACCGCAAAGGGCGGCTTGGTGGCTTGATAGACGGCACGAAACAATTGCCACAACGGAGAGCCGCCGAGGTAGTAGTCCTTCTGGCCGTACGAGAACATGGCGAACACTTTGCCCCGCTCCGCGGTGCCCATTGATCGATGATGATGAAAGCGCTTCTGAGGAAACGCCTTGACCGTCCACCCCTTCATACGCGCCGTCATCACCGCGATCCAGTCGACGCCGCCCGCGTGATTGGCCACGTAGCCACCTATGTCGCGGAAGCACTGGTATCGGAACATCTGGCACGGTCCCGCGACATAGTTCTCGCCTTCGAAGCTGTCTCGGGTCGAGTCGTAGCCTCCAGCCTCGGTGAACGGCGTCCCGGCCACGCCCAGGCGTGCCAGTTCGGCAAAGCGCTGGAGCAGGAATTCCATGTAGTCCGGCTCGAACGAAACGTCTGCGTCAAGATTGCCGACGACGTCAAACTACAGATCCTTCATGCGCTCGAGCCCGGCATTGACCGCGTGGGCTTTGCCGGCAAAGCTGCGATTCGAGCGCGGCGGGCGCTGCACCAACTCGATCCACGGATGGCGGCTCACATACTCATTGACGATGGCTGCCGTCCTATCGGTGGAGGCGTCGTCGACGATGACCCACCTAACCGGCCGCATTGTTTGTGCAACGACAGATTCGAGCGTCTTTCCGACGAACGCTTCCTCGTTCCTCGCAGCCGTAATCAGCACGTAGTTCATCGCCATCTCCGGTCTGGTAACGAGTGGCTTGCCGCCGGCAGAGCGTCCCGATCCGGCGATTGCACTCCTGCGGCAACTCGGACCGCAGGGCTCCGCCGCGATCCAGGACCGCGGACCCCAGCCCAACCGCGCTGAGGCATTACCAGACTCTCGCTTGCCAACGGTTCCCGTGCCGGGCAATCAGTGGCTATCATGTAGAAGAGGGTCCACAGCGGATGCAAGGCCTTGAACGTGGCCTCGGTGTAATTGTAAACGACTATGCCAGCCCAGACGCCGAGACGAAACCGGCCGAAATCCAAGTCACGAAGCAGTTCCAACCGCGCCTTACGAAACGTAGCGATCAACATGGCCCCTAGCAAGACGACGCCGACCCAGCCCAGATTCAATACGTCTCGATGTAGCCATTGTGCGCCTGAATAGGATGCCACCACCATTTCTTCCACATCACGTCGAGTCTCGGCCCTAACCAGAAACTCTCGAAGCCAGCCCCGAACACGGGGTTTCTCACAAGCCCGAGAGCATCTTGCCAGACAGCCGTCCGGTCGGTCAGGGTTACGTTCTTCCCGAGCATGTCCACTACCACCGTCGCATACAGATTGAAGGCGGATTCCAGAGCGGCCAGAACCAGCACGCTAACTACCAAAATCGTTCCGATGAAGCGCTTGCTGACAAATCGTGTGCTCACCGCCACCATCGCAGCGGCACCGATTGCGGTGCACACCAAGGAGGTTGAACTTTGGGCCATCGACAGCAGCCACCAGGTCTGCCACAGAAACACTAGTGACAAGGCGGTCTCGACGCGCCGATCGTGCCCGCTGTGGGCGCGGCGTGAGGACAGGAGATTCCAAAAAAAGAAGAGTCCAAACAACGCGCACGTGTACCCGAGGTCGTTCTTCGAATTCGCGATCCCCATGTTACTTGGCTCACCCGTCCAGGCATCGAACCCACGTCCGATCTGTGGGTAGTACTTAATCACCAGTATGGAGGGAAGGATGAGGACATAGCCGCTTCGCCTGAGAATAGAACGAAGTGCTTCCCGCGGGAATGGGTCGCTCAACGCAATCAGTGCCATGATCGGATGGCCGAGTTCTTTGATCCAGCGCTTCAACGCCACGAACGGGAAATCGGACCAAGCAATCGCGAGAAAGGAGTAGACGAGGAAGATGGTCAGCCACTGGTTAGCGCGTGCGATCTGGAATACGCCCACTCCTCGTCGAATCAACACGCAAAGACCTGCAAGGATCAGTACCGCAAAAATTGCCGCGTCCAGTGGGCTGCCGTCTTCTTGCGTGACAGGGCCGACCGGCAAGCCCCACATGGCGAGCCACTGTGAGGCGTATCTCGAACCAACAAGAAAGAACCAAATGACTGGAAGCCACCGCGCTGCGCTGGCTCCGGGGCTCTTTCTGACATCCTGCCACAATAGGACGCAGATAGAGGCGAGCGTAAGGCCTAGTGCAAGCGGTGGAGGCATCGAGGTCGATGAACGGCCGGCAGATGTCGGGCGTCAGCGGTCTTGGAATGGTCGAATTACGATTGAAACCGAGGGACGACCTAAGCTGGTCTTCGCAGTCAGCCTGAAGTCGCTTGATGGTCCGATTCAATCGAAGAAGAATGCTGCGTTAGTGACAGTCGAGCGGCCACTTGCCCGACGGCCTTTTTCCCGGGCGGTTTCCTAGCCCGGCAAGCCGCGCAACTGATCGCGGCAGCACCTCAAGAACACTCTTACCCGACAATTCGGAGATTCGTTGGCACGCCGGGAGGACTTCCCGCCGTTGCTCCTCGCAGGGGATGCGGATACGTATATTTGGTGTAGCCTGGCTTGGCGACGCCTACGATGTAATCACGCCCCGCCTTGAGGTAGTTAGAAGTCGTATCAGGATTGGCACAGTCAGGTGGCACATAATCCGAAATTGCGGGCGTGAAGCTCTGATTCCAAATATATAGTGGTTCGGAGTCTCCAACGTACGTGAAGGCGTCGTTTTTCCGACCAAGTCCGTCGGTTCCTGTTCCTGTGACGTAGCCTCGTCCCACTTGTCGCGGTGCGGGATAGCGGCCCCCGCCGGTGGTACCCGCCGACCAGCACGCATTCGGGCCGGCATTTCTGCCGAGATTCATCACCACCATATTCAAGGCAGGTTTGGTACCCCACGCGCAACTGGTCATATTGACCATGCCGACGTTGTCGGTGATGACACCGGTCCCGCCTCGCAGATACCAGAAGAACGGAATGTTGGCTGTCTGTGACCCATTACAATCGCCAAAATTTGTAAAAATAAAGGTGTTGTCGTAGAGCTCGAAATGTCTGTTGCCAACAGAGCTCGTGTCAGCGCCATGACTGCCCAACGCGGAATTGTCGAATGTGTTGTGACGAATCACGGATCGGCAGTTGTCATCAACGTCAATGGTCGACTGCAGCACCTTCGTGAACGTGTTGTCCTCGATATACAGATTTGATTCGCCAGTCGTGTCGGCCGTGCCCATGGTCGACCGAGTCGTCCAGGAAGTCGTTAGACCCAGAGGCTTACACTGCACGAACTCCAAATTGAACCCGATGGAGTTCAGACCACTCATCGTGTTGGAATAGAACACGCCGCGGTTCACTTCCGCCCGAATGCCTGCGGTGTCGTGGATGATTAATCCGTGCACCAACACCGCTTTCCCATCGTCGTTGGGTGAGGCATGTGGCAGCAGATGAATGAAATAGCTGGCGCCTGTCGTAGGGCCGGCCACGGTCATCTGACTGATGTCCGTGTGACGTGTCGTGTCTTCCGTGACAACAAGCGCATACGTGGCGTTGTTGGTGATTGTGACCCCCGCTGCCGACTGACCTTGAAGCGTGATGCCCTTCCCGGCAATCGTCACGCTGGATGTCCACGTGCAGGAGCCATTCGGAACCACGACGGTGTCGCCGCCCGCAGCCGAGTTGATAGCCGCTTGGACGTCAGTTGAAGCGCAGCTCGCCGCGGTCTTGACCGCAGCGCTCGCCGACGCGACGCCGGCCATCCAGACCACGATTAGAGTTCGAAGTAGTCGCATGGCTCGGCCGCTCCCAAAGACAAGAGAATTGAACGATTCGGCCCAAACGGCCAGTGTGGTGTGTTTGGACGGAAAGCAAAGATAATGCCGCACAGCAATCGGCGCTCGTTGTGACACGGAATCCGTTTCCGTCTGGTCACTGCCGATCAACTTTTGACGGTAATTGCCTTCGGAATTCGTCGAACCACTTACATTTTGGAATGATTGTAAAACTTTTACTCTTAAGATTCAGACCTGCTCTGAAACTCCCGGATGCACGTGGCCGTGTAGGCGACTTGGTCCGACGTCAGTTCTGGAAACATCGGCAGCGATAGGATCTCGCTAGAGGCCTTCAAGGCCTGTGGGAATTCCGATTTGCTATGGCCGAGGTAGCGGTAAGCATTCAGGTACGGCAGGGCAATCGGATAATGGATGCCGGTCTGAATACCATTCGCCTTGAGATGCTCCGCCAGCGCCTCGCGCCGGCCGTTCGGAACGCGCACGATGTAGAGGTGGTAGACCGCCCGCACGTCGGCCAGTTCGCGGGGCGTCACGACCCCGGACTCCTTCAACGCCTCGTTGTAGAGCGCGGCGTTCGCCCGCCGGCGTTCGGTCCAGTTCTCGATATGGCGCAGTTTGACGTTCAGGACAGCGGCCTGCAGACCGTCCAACCTGCTGTTGACGCCTTCCCAGTCGTGGTCGTATTTCTTGGTGCGCCCGTGGTTGGCAAGCATCCGCGCGGCTGAGGCCCACGCCGCGTTGTCGGTGACCAGGGCGCCCGCGTCGCCATAGGCACCGAGGTTCTTGCCCGGATAGAACGAGTAACACGTGATGTCGGCCAGCTTGGCGATCGGTGTGCCCTTGTAAATCGCGCCGTGCGCCTGGGCCGCATCCCCGATGATGAACAGCTCGTGCTTCTTGGCGAGCGCCTGGATCGGATCCATGTCTGCCGGCTGTCCGTACAGATGGACGGGGATGATCGCCTTCGTCTTCGCCGTGATCTTCGCCTCGATCTGACTGACGTCAATCGCGTAGGTGACGGGATCCATATCCACGAACACCACCTGAGCTCCGGCCATCTTGATCGCTTCGGAGGTAGCGATGAAGCTGTTGGCCGCCGTGATCACCTCATCGCCAGGTCCGACACCGAGCGTCCGCAGTGCGAGGAACAGAGCATCAGTGCCGTTCGCCATGCCTACGGCGTGCGCGACACCGCAGTATCGGGCGAAGCCCTCCTCGAACTCCGTCACAGCAGGGCCGCCGATGAACGCGGTGTCGTTGATCACGGCGGCGATCGCGGCGTCGACTTCGGACTTGATCGACTGGTACTGGGATTTCAGATCGACGAACGGAACGGTCATGGCCGTTTCCAGTGTCTGCATGACATCTTCCTTATAAATGCGGTCGAGGTTGAGGATCCTTAGTAGGGCAATGCAGAGATGTGACGGATGACGCGCGCCGGGTTCCCGGCCACCACTTCACCGGCCGCGACGTCGTGCGCGACGACGGAGCCTGCTCCAACGAGCGCGTTCTCGCCGATGACTACGCCGGGAAGCAACGTGCAGTTGGCGCCGATTTTGGCGCCACGGCGGATGATTGGACCCTGGAGCGTCTTCTTCGCCGCGGGAGACAGCGGATACTTCGCGTTGGTCAGGACGACGTGCGGACCGAGCCAGCAGCCGTCTTCGAGCACGGAGAATTCGGGGATGAAGACCTGTGTGTGGATACGGACGTTGTTGCCAATCACCACGTGATGCTCGATGACGGACAACGTGCCAACGCTGACCTCGTCGCCGATGTTGTTGCACTCCCGAATGTTCACCTTGTTGCCGGTGACGAAGTTCCGCCCGATGACGTTGCCGGCGTAGATTACCGTGTGCGTCCGAATCCACGCCCCTGGCCCCAAACAGGTCTCGTCGCGGTCGGCCTCGGGGTGACGTGTGGGTACGCCGATCACACAGAAGTCCTCGACCGTCGTCGCGTCGCCGAACGATACTCCCGGGTACACTCGCGCCGTCGCAGCGAAATCAGACGATTGATTACCCAAGAGATGCCGCCAGCACCCGTTCTTCGCCATTCAGGGTGCGGTCCGTGACCATTGATCCGTCGCGGGCCTGAGATTCGTAAATCATCTCGATCGCTTTGACGACACGATTTCCGTCGTCCCAGCCGGGCACACGCGGCACTCGGTGCGTCAACGTCGCGATGACGTCCGCAATGACCTTGTCGTGATTCGAGGCCGAACCGGAATACGACGAGTACTTGTTTGGCTTGTCGTTGAACTGCACGCCGCGGGGAAGTGGGTAGTTTTCGACGTTCCAGTACTCGATGGTGTTGAGGTACTGGCCGCCGATCTTGATCGTGCCCTTCTCGCCAACGATGGTGATGCTGCCTTCGTAGTTTTTCTCGTGCACGCAGGTGGTGTAGGTCATCGAGCCGAGCACGCCCGAGTGAAACTGCAGGAGCGCAGCGCCGCAATCGTCGATTTCGACGGCGTGGTTCTTGGTATCGCCAATCGAGTTGACGCTCTCGATTTCTCCGAAGAAATGAATCAACAAGTCGACAAAATGGCTGCATTGAGTGAATAGCGCGCCACCCTCCAGTCTTTTGCTGCCCCGCCAAGGCGATGAGTCGTAGTAGCCCTGAGGGCGGTTCCACAGCACCGAGCAGTGCGCCATGAAGATTCGGCCCAGCCGGCGATCGCGCAGCGCGTTGTAGGTGAGATGGACGGGAACGTTGTATCGGTTCTGCCACACCATCATCAGGTGGAGACCCTTGGTCGCCGCCGCCGTCTTCATCCGGATGGCATCACTCACGGTCAAGGCCATCGGTTTCTCGACCAGCACGTGCTTGCCGCCGTCGATCGCATCAATCGCCATCGGGGCGTGAAGGGCATGTGGCGTGCACACACTGATGACATCCGCGCCAGACTGCTCGATCATGCGCTGATAATTCGAGAATCCAGACACCCCGTATTGGGCTGCGTTACTTCGACATCACGGCTTCGTCGGTATCGCACAGCGCGACGAGCTCTGCCTCAGGGTTCGAAGAAATGTGATGGAGATGACGGGATCCGATGTTGCCGCATCCAACCACGGCAAACTTGATCCGATGTTGTTCGTTTCCCTTCATACGGTCTCCTTGGTGAGCAGGCGGTCGGAAGCGAAATGCCTGCACCGGTGCAAAGCTTCGCCCTCTCACCTACACGAGTCGACGCGACACGTAGGAAACCCGTGCCTGTCTGCCGCGACTGAGGCAATAGGGGAAGTCGGTATGCCACAGAGAGAGCAAAGAAGCGTCCGGTCGACCAATGCGGCACGCGATGCCTGGAAGGTGTTGATTGAAATGCGCTTATCTTTGGTCGGCGCTGCGTTCTACCGAAGCGACGACTGCAATGTCTGCTTTTAGGGTGACTTTTATACCGCCGAAGGCGCGTATTTTCAGACCTTTAATCGGCTGCCGTCGAAGCCGTCAGGGGCGGACGCCCTAAGCTGACTGGTAGAGCTCCAGCAGTGCGGCCTTATGAACGTTCCAGTCGTACTGCCGCAAGAATGCCTGAGCGTTGCGGACTCGCACCCGGCGGGCCTCCGGGTCACGCGCGGCGGCGATAGCGGCAGCCAGGGACGAAAGGTCTCCAGGCTCGAAGTAGAACAGCATGTCTTCGGTAAAGTAATGACGGATCGCCTTGAGCCTTGGCGCAACGACCGGGATTCCAAGGAACAGGCATTCCATGAGCTTCACCGGCAGCATCAGTTCTGTCGCCGGATTGCTCTCGAGCGAGACGATTCCCAAGTCCATGCCCCGAACCACGGGAATCAGTTTGTCCAAAGGCACGGCATCGTGAAACACCACGTGCTGGCCAAGATTTCTCTGGGTGCAATCGCGCATCAATCGATCTTTGGCGTCGCCTTCTCCGATGATGTGCAGTTGAATCTCGGGGATGATATCTTTGCACCGCGCAACGGCTTCCATCGCAAGGCCGACGCCCAGCCGCCCGGAAACCGTGCCGTGATATACGAGCCGGAATCGATCCGACACGGGTGAGTCTGTCGCGGCCAAGTTGTCCGTCGCAAAGAGCCTCGGATCCGGCACGTTCATCGACACGATCATTTTCGATCTGACACGAGGATGACGCGCAACGATGACGTCCTGCTGCACCTGGTTCACGGTGACGATTCGGTCAGCGACCGCGCAACAGAGTCGCTCCTCCAGGTTGAGCACCGGTTGAAACAATCTTCGATATTTTGGTGAAAACGTCGCGGAAAATGTCTCCGGCATGGTGTCGTGTATGTCGAGCACGACGGTCTTGCCTTGGATCATTGGCACGAGACCAGCAGCTACGACAAAGTTCGGCATGTTGTGGACATGCACAACGTCGACCAGCCGTCGCCGCGCCAATGCCATGACCGCGAGGAACGCCCGCAACGTGAATGTGATGTACGAGCAAATGTAGTTGAGTGGATTCTTGCCGCGGTACTTGCGAACGTTCAGTTGTTGAATCCGGACGCCGTTCAATACATATTCTCGCGCCGAGTCGTCGGTCTTGAGTGTCAACACGCGCACGTCGTAGACGCCAATCGACACCAAGGTTTCTGCCTCACGACGGACCCGTGCATCCCAGTCGTAGACGGTGTACGCGACCATGCACACGCGCTTCATTCTTGCGACCGCTGGACCAGCGTCCCATGGTTCAGTTCGATGTCAAACGTGTGGGCGCCAGACGATGGCAGAGCCAGGACCGTCTCGGTCGCGCCGTGGAATCCGGTGCGGACCCTGACAACATGCGGCGGGCAATCCCTGCTCCACAATCGAGAGTCCGTTCCCGTCTGGTTCACCGTCATCGTGATCGTGCTTTCATTCAATATGGCACCGCTGAATGTCAGAGTGCGCCGACGGCGAAACCACGCGACCGCATCGCGGGCCCGGGCAAACCACGGTGCACGTGCCCGAAGTCTGATCAGCAACTCACGGTAGACGTCGTCCCAGTTCCTCTCCGGTGCGAGACTCCGATCGTGCCAGTTTATCGTGAGCACGCCGCCAAAACCTGTCGCGGTGTCGATCAATCGGTCACACCGTTCGAGAGCCTCAGCCTCCGATAGGTGCATGCGCCCCGGAAAAAGCAGCGCTGTGTCCTGAACATTGAGCGGCAGCTCGAGCAGCGTCGACGCGCCAAGGGGTCGAAACACTTGTGTGGTGCCGTTGCGGTAACCAACCGCGTCGTTGAAGCCCAAGGTCGAATCATACGTATAGCCCGCGCGCTCGAGAATCGACGGCGAGTCGTCGCCAAAATATAGCCAGTGCATCCGGATGCCAAGATCGTCCCGCCCGGTGATGTCTCGAATGACCCGCCGCTCTACGGCGCCTTGGTCGACGTCACACCAGGCATCGATGCCGTGCACGCCGACCTCCCGATCTGCCTCTTCCAGCTGACGCACATCCTCACTGTATTCTTCAACGCGATATCGTGCGGCCCGCAAGAATGCCCGCTTGCCGCCGCCACCCTTGCCGGCGCGGCCGGCATGAGGAATGAAAAAAAACGTTGAAGGGAGGTCGCCCTCCGCCTCGCGATACCGGTCGAGCGGATACCAGAAATCCGGCCGGCGCTTGAGATAGACGGCCGGCAGCGACAGCAAGGCCGCAATGTTTTTCCTGACTTTAGGCCAGCCGGTGCGGGGAGCTGTCCACAGCGACTGCAACACTCTGCCGACGAATCCAACCGCCGAGTGATCCAGCCAATGGTGCCTAATTCCCATGAAATCGATGTCGTGGGTCAGGCAAACGATGAAGGGATGCCCCAGGGGACGCGGTGGAATCTCAACCACGGGCATGCCCAACGCCAGCAGCGCGTTGCGAACAACGTTGATGTGAATGTCGAGCGCCGGCCGCGCTGCATGCTCGCCGGACGTATGCCCCCGGGACAACAGCCGATCAACCTCAGCGAACAAGTCGTAACCAATCCGAACGACGGTAGCGCCGGGACGCCGCACGATGACGCCGACGCGCCGACCATCAGTGGTCTGCAGGCCGAAATCATCGGCGGGGCCGTCGAATGCAACGGCCGGCGTGTACAACGGAACCTGGTCGCCACGATAGTTCAGGAGGTCGCCGCTCGCGAGCGGCGAGCCGACCAGATTCAACGTGCGGTCGAGGGGACTCTCAGGCGGCCCGCACATGAAGACAATTGGGGCTTTCGGGACGATGCCGGAAGAACTGCTCGCGATCACTGCGCCGAAGTCAGCTGAGCGGCTCGTGTCATAGAACGCCCATGGGATCTTGAAGAGCTCAAAAAACTCCAGAACCGCTCCACGATGAGAGTCGCAGGGCAATGCGCCGACAGAGAGAGGCAACGGAGGAGCTAACGGCATTGCGGACCGAACCGAGAATACCTGGAACGCCCGACGGCGGGGGCTGGAGAAACGACGCAGCCGAACGCACAACCGCCGCGACTCAATGTGCGGCCAGAGTCTTGTCCCGCCGGTAGGGCGGTGATGGCACAGACGGGCCTGTTGGAATGAGCGGTCGGGCGCACCGCACGCTCACCGTTGGCTCACAGAGAGAAAATCTTGCCTCTGGCCTTCAACGATTGATCGGCCGCTTCGAGGAGACGAACGATGCGCAGGCCGGCGACTCCGTCGTTGATCGGCGTTCTGTCGTTCACGATGCAATCAACGAAATATCCGAGCTCCACTTTAAGGGCTTCGGTCTGCTCCACCTTGGGTGCCCATACGTCGCCCGACCGATAGCTGACGAGGAGATTGTACACGTCGTTGCCATTGGCGATGTCCACGCCCTTGTCGTAGATCTTGATTTTCTCGTCGGCTTCAAGGTCGTTCCAGACCAGCATCTTGTCGCGCCCGCCGATCAATGTCGTCCTGACCTTCACCGGCGACAGCCAGTTCACGTTGATGTGCGCAACGATGTCCCGCGGGAAATAGACCGTGATGAACGCCATGTCCGCGTGGCCATTGAGATGTCGTCCTCCTGTGGCCACGACGGCTTCGGGCTGCTCGCTGATGACGTGGCTCATGATCGAGAGGTCGTGCGGCGCGAGGTCCCACACCACGCTGACGTCATGCTGGAACAGTCCCAGGTTGACGCGCGTCGAGTCGAAGTAATACAACGGGCCGAGCGTTCCCCCATCGACGAGATTTTTGATCTTCCTGACTGCGCCGCTGAACAGGAAGGTGTGGTCGACCATGATCTTGAGATTCTTCCGCGCGGCCAGCTCGATCAACTCCTCCGCCTGCTGCGACGTCGACGTGAACGGCTTCTCGACGAAGACGTGCTTGCCCTGCATCAGCGCCGCCTTGGCCAGCTCGAAGTGGGTCCAGACCGGTGTGATGACAGCGATGGCGTCGATGTCCGGAGAGTTCAGGACCTCCGAAAAATCGGTGGTCAGATGCACGCTTGGATAGTTTCGAGCGGCACGCGCCAGGGCGGCCGGACTCTTGTCGCACACCGCTGCCAGTTGGCAATTCTCGAGGCCCTGCACGTTCCTGACGATGTTCGGACCCCAGTAGCCGTAACCGATCACACCCACGCGAACGACGTCCGACTTGCGCGATGCCGGCTCGAAGCGGGCGTGCGTTGGCTGCGAGGCGACGGCGCTAAGGGTGGACGCTTCCTGACTACTCATTTCGCGCTCCGTGATTCGTCTGTGAGACTTCGCAAGACTCGCGCGGGATTGCCCGCGACGATGGTACGCGCCGGCACGTCGCGCGTGACGACGCTGCCGGCTCCGACGATGGCATGTTCCCCGATGGTCACGTTGGCGAGGATGGTCGCGCCCGATCCGATCGACGCGCCACTCTTGATGACCGTCTTTTCGACCTGCCAGTCTTTCTCGGTTTGAATTTCGCCGCTTTCAGTGGCCGCACGGGGGTACATGTCGTTGACGAACGTTACGCCGTGCCCAATGAACACGAAATCCTCGATCGTCACACCCTCACAGACGAACGTATGGCTCGACACCTTGCAGCGTTTGCCGACTCTGGCGTTCTTCTGGATCTCGACGAACGCGCCGATCTTGGTTTCGTCGCCGATCTCGCAGCCGTACAAGTTGATGAAGGTAGACAACTTGACGTCCTTGCCGAGCTTCACATCCGGTGCGATAGACAGATATTGATTCAACGTTCGTTACCTTGTGCCGAAGGAGCGGAGCTAGCAGGCGCCTTTGCCCGCGATGACTGCGCCGGGCGTCGCCAGGAGAATCTTGAGATCGGTCGCGAGGGAACAGGTTTTCGCGTAGCGCAGATCGAGACGAACCATCTCGTCGAAACTCGTGCGGCTACGACCCGCCACCTGCCACAAGCCCGTCAGTCCCGGTTTCGCATCCATCACCCGACGGCAGTGCCACCGCTCGTACTGTTCAAGCTCGTAGGGCAGCGGTGGTCGGGGGCCGACGAGTGACATGTCGCCGCGGAACACGTTCCACAATTGCGGCAGCTCGTCGACGCTGGTCTTACGCAGGATGGCGCCGATTGGTGTGATCCGTGAGTCGTTCGCAATCTTGAATGGCGTGGCCTCGTCGCCCCCCTTGATCTTCTGGGCCTTCGAGGACTTGATGAACTCGCTGTAGAACTGCTGGTGCACCGTGCTGTCCGCGTTCACATGCATCGTGCGGAACTTGAACATGGTGAACGGCTTCTTCATCTGCCCGACGCGCACCTGGCGAAAGAAAATCGGGCCGGGTGACATCAGCTTGACGAGCGCGCCGACCAACAGCAGGAACGGCGCCATCATGAGCAGCAGCGAGGCGCTGCCAACGATGTCGATGGCGCGCTTGATACCGGCGTACAGGACCGCCGACTTGGTCGGCGTGCGAGTGGGCGCGGGCAGCGGAGACACTGCGTATGCCTGCGTCTCGTCGCGTTCCAACGGCGCCGAATCCGGATGAACGTGGAAAGAGATCGTCAGCCGCGCGAAGACGTCCAGGCGAACTCGACGGGCCAGCGCACGCTGCACGCGAGCGTCGACCGTCAGCGCGAGCTCGTGCGGAGGAATACTGACGTCTGTCAGGATCAGGCCGAGAGTCTCGTTGGTCCTGTACCAACCCAGGTAGTCGGTATCGCGCTTCGCCGCCGCCAACCCATCAATGATGTCATCCCAAACAGCGGTTGAGATGTCGCCTTCTGCATTGACCAGCGCGACGATGAACGACTGGTCAGCACGATCGGTACGACGATGTTCGCGGTGGATCACCGTCTTGAACAGACGCTCGTTCATCACGTGCACGTCGAGCGGCCGCTCGTCCTCGTGCTCGCGCCGCGAGATCGGCGCCCTGCACGGCCGATTCGTGACGGCGGCCCGGGCGCGGGTGGCGATCAGATTAGTCGAGGACGAACTCGCAGAAATTGCGGTGGCCACGTTCAACTCCGGTCAGCGCCGCTGGAAGGAAGAAAATACGACCGCACGTGCACGCGACTGCCGACCCGTTCGATCAGCACGTCGCCCATGGCTTTCTGAAAACGACCGGCCACGACGTTCAGCACGGTCGCGCCCAGCGAGTCGTCGAGCTGGGTGCACACCACGCCGATCACGCGACCCTGCCGATACCAGCCGACGAAATCAGTCTCCCGCACGCAGGGCCTCAATGCCGTGAACAGCTTCTTGCTGAGCGACGGATCGATCACCTCGGCGGCGCCGGCCTCGTCATTCAAATCCAGCAGCAGCAGGAGAAACCTGCGGTTCGATCGCAGGAAGCGTTTCTCCTCCACCTGGAGGAAGTATCTGAAGGCGGTCTCGTTGTACGCTTCGACGGTCGGCGTCACCGACTGCACGCTCGAGCAGTCGTCGAGATGCCGTGACCCTCCGATCGAATCGGCGGGCTGGTTCACGCGAGGACAGGCTCCGGAGCCTCTGCCGGCCGACGCCTCCCGGCGTTCCGACTCCGACCCGGGGCCGGAAGTCAGCGCCGCGTTGCCCGAGTTCAAATTCATCACAGACGCTCGGCTCGTCATTCGGAATCTCGGTGCCCCCAGATGCGAAGTTGGGTCGGCGATGCGGAGAGCATCGGCGGTCAGCACACCTCAAGTGCAAAGCGATCGCCACGACTGACCGTCCTGTCGGTCGATCTGGCTACGCTGCTAAACCGCTTCTAATCAGGGCCTTACTGGAGGCAACAGGCCTGTAACCGGATTTGAGACGAAACGAGAGAACTCTGTGCGGCGACAATCGAGGCCAAAAGTCATCTGAAATGCGGATATCAGAACTCGACGCGGCGATGCCCTGAAACCCCGCGACCTTGAATGCCCTCAGCTGACGGCAGGTTGGCTCGAATCGATGTTTTGGATCCCGGGCGTGAAAGCCACCACGCTGAGGCCTTCGTCCGCTGACGTTGTGCAGTAAAAATGCGGAGGAACTAGCGGAGATCCAGTGACTTCAGGAGCTCCCCGGCTCGTTGCGCGTCGTCATCATCCAATTTGAGGGAGAGTGCCCGGCTCAACGACTGCTTGGCGCGGGCGGTGTCACCGGCGCTGGTGTAGGCCAGTCCCAGGTGATACTGAACTTGCGCGTTCCCGGGCTCCTTCTCCGCCGCGACCTTCAACGCCGAGATCGCGAGGCTCGCCAGATTTTTCTTATAGTAGATAAAGCCCAGCGTGTCGTTGACTGCCGCGACGTCGGGCAACCGTCGCTGCGCCGTCTGCGCCAGGTTCAACGCCACGTCGAGGTTGCCCTCATTCTCGACGTAGATCCACGCCAGGTTGTTCGCGGCGACAGCAGCTTCCGGATCGATCTGCATCACGCGCTCGAACCGGCCGCGCGCTGCGACGATATCGCCTTTGGTCTGGAGGATGATTCCGGCCATCGTCCACGCCGCCACCGACTTGGGCGAGCGCTGCGCAACCGCGTTGAATTCGGCAAGCGCGGCGTCGAGTTTCCCTTGCACGATGTACAACTGTCCGAGCGCCTGGTAGGACGCGAAATACATCGGGTCGCGTTCGATCGACTGCCGCAGAAACCGCTCCGCTGCCGCGAGATCGCCGGAGGCCGCGTAGGTCCGGGCGGCGAGGGCCAAGAGTGGAGCAGTTGGCTTGGTTGCGACACGTTGGTCGACGCGTGTCCGCGCACTGGCAAAGTCGTGTGCCGAGAGATCGAGAGCGACGAGCCCTCCGACCGCATCGAGCGCGTCGGGGTCGATCGTCAGCGCGCGCTCGAATTCGGCGCGGGCGGCCTTGACGTCGCGCTTGCGCCCGTAAAACATGCCCATCTGGGTACGGACTGCCGCTGAATTCGGATATCGCGCGACGAGCCGTTTGAGTTCGGGATCAGCACGCTCGACCTGTCCGTTCATCAGCAGTCCGCGAACCAACACGAGCTGAGCGTCGGCGTTGGCCGGCTCGTTGGCCAGCACCTCCTGGGCAAAACCGATCGATGTCTCGGGCTTTCCTTGTGCGAGATGGAGATTGGCGAGGGCGACCTTCGCTTCGCTGGCTCGAGGATTCAACCGCAGCACTTCCTGGAACGCAGCAATCGCTGCATCCGGCTGCTTCCTGACGGCCTGGACGCGCCCCAGCATGAAGAGTGCTGAGATCGAATCGGGATGACGCTCGGCCGCCGCGGCCACGACCAGCAGCGCCTCGTCCGTCTTCCGGTCCGCGATGAGTAACGACGTCTTCACGAGCATAGCCTGGAGATTGTTCGGATCCTTCGCCAGTGCACGTCCGTCAAACGTCGATAGGCCTCGTCGCGATTGCCGCTGCGGAAATCGAGCGACGCGAGACCGACGCTTGCGGACGTTGTCGCGCGCGGATCGCTCAGCAGCGGTTCCAGAACTGCCTTCGCTCCGGCGTTGTTTCCCGCGGTGGCGTAGTAGTCGGCGAGCGCGAACGCTGCCGCTGGTGTCTTGGTGACCTCATAGACGGTTCGCAGATGCGTTTCGGCTTCCTGGCGACGATTTGACGCCATGTAGAAGCTGGCGATCACGCGATTGGTTAACGGGTCGCGAGGTGCAACCTCGAGCGCCTTCTTGAATGATGTTTCGGCGGCGGCCGTCCGGGTTGTCAGCCAGTAAAATGTGCCCAACGCCAGATGAGCCGGAGCCGAGCTCGGAGCGAGTTGAACCGCTTTCAGGAAAGCCGCTTCCGCCGACTGCTGTTTGCCTCGGCTCAGTTCGAGGGCGCCGAGATTCGAGTAGCTGCCACTGCGGTCGGGTGCAATCTTCAGTGCCTCTTCGATCTGCGAGACGGCAGCGTCCAGATCTTTCAGGCCGGCATAGGAATTGGCGAGCAGCGTTTGTGCTTCCACGTCACGCGGCGACTGCTCGAGAATCTTCTCCGCACGGGCTTTGGCATCATCGAACCTCCCTGCGACGAGCAGAAGGTTGCCGGCCTTCAACTGGACAGAACTGTCAGCGGGAAGTAGGTCCGCGGCGCGGACGTACTCGCCAAGGGCGGCCGGCAAATCCCCACGCTTCAACAGAACTTCCGCGAGCTTGTGACGAACCTCGCCGGCGCGCGCGTCGATCTTGAGCGCGTTGCGATATTCCACGACGGCTTCGGCGGTCTTGCCCGCGGCGGCGTAGCGGTCGCCGCTATCAGCGTATTTCCGCTTGGCCGACTCCGGATTCCGAGAGCAGGCCAACGCACTCGCCATCGCCACGGCACCACCCACGCTGAGGAGGAACCGGAACCGTTGCGAAATAGGTGACATCGATGTCGATAGGAGCAAAGGATCCTCCGTGCGGCTCAGAGGCGAATAATGCGGCATAAATAGCTCGTGGTCAGTAGGTTAGGTGGCCACTTCGAAGGTGGTAAATTTGCCCGCCGGTGAATAGTCCGCTCTCTAAATGTCTTTTGTCTCTGATATCGAGAGTTTTCACCGGCGGTCTGGCGGACATTCGCCCGCGGTCCCAAGGCCGTACTGCGCAGAACGACAGCCGCCCCCTAGGTTCCCCGAGGCGTGTAGTACCCGTAGTAGTCATTGACCGGCAGCGAATGTTGTTCAATCCGATTCAAGACGGTCCCGACGATTCGCTCAGGTCCGAGCTCAGCGATCGCGCGCTTGACCAGGTCGTAAGGTGTGCCTTGGGCATCGATGACGAAGAGGACGCCGTCCGCCAGGTTGGAGATTAAACGCGCATCCGGCAGCGCGCCGACTGGTGGTGTGTCGATCACGACCCAGTCGAACTGGCCGGCGGCGTCGGCGATCAGCGTCCGCAGATAGCTCGATGCCAGCAACCCGACCGAGTCACGATTCGGCTTTCCTGCAATGAGCACAGATAGCGCTGTTGACACTTCGATGAGCGGCAGAGGTCCGGCTCCGGCGGCCAGGACATCGCCGAGGCCTTTTCCATCGGGGAGCCCGAACGAGTACCTGAATAGACGGCCGACGCAGATCGGCGTCGATCAGCAGCACCCGGCTGTGATACGAATTTGACAGGGTCAGCGCCACATTCAGCGCCGTCAAAGTCTTACCTTCCTTGGGCACTGCGCTCGACACCATGATGCTCTTGAGGCCGTGCAGCTGCTGATACTCGTGTAGCGCCGCTGCGACTCGTCGATACTGCTCGACGCAGACCGGCAGCGTATTCTGGTCGGTGACGAGCCGTCCCTCGAGAGACTGCGGGAACGACGGAGACACACGATCGCGGGATCTGGGGGCCGGCTCGGGTGCGGATACGCGCGATTTCGGAAATTCTACCGTGCGCGGTGCCGACACCGGCTCCGGCGCATACCGATCGAGCGATACGGCAACAGCCGCGGCATCGGCGGTTTCGACCGCCGCCGGACCGCCCATCACACCGCCGGAACGCCTCAATACGTCGTCGATTCGGCTCATCTCATAACTCTGGAATCATGACCGCCGGAGGAAGGAAAACCGGCTTGGCTTTCCCAGAGTGCCAAACAGCGTGTACGGCTCGCCGCTCGTCTTGTCAATTTCTGCCGGCGGCGCGGACGGAGCACGCTGATGCACTGCGGCACCGGTTGCAGCGAGCAGTCCGGCAGGAACCGATGAGCTCGCCGACGGAACAGTCGGCTCGCTCTCTACACGTTTCAGGTCGAAGTCGCGGACAACTTCCAGCACCATTTTTTCGTTGACCGTATAGAGTCCAAGCCCGAAACACGTCAACAGACTGTTGTCGCACATCACGCTGATGGTTCGGGGAATGCCGCCCGAGTGCGCATGAATGAGCATCACGGCGTCGCGGGTGAATATCCGCGCAGCATCACCACCTGCTGTTCTAATGCGGGTTGCGATGTAGGCCGCGGTCTCGGCGACGTTGAATGGCGCCACTTCGCACCTGAGCGTGACACGCTGCTTGAGCTGCATCAACGCCGGATCGTTCAGTCGATCTCTCAATTGCGGCTGGCCTGCGAGGACGAGCGGCAGAAGCTTTTCCGTCGCGTTCTCGATATTGGCGAGCAGCCGGATTTCCTCGAGCAGTTCGTCCGTGAGGCTTTGCGCTTCGTCGATTACGAGCGCGGTGATGAGCCCACGTTCACGGCGCTCGCGGAGTACACGTTCGAGCTCGGCGAGCAACGCCGCCTTGGATTCGGCGGCATGGTCGCTCAGGCCGAAACGCTGCGCCAGGAGTTCGACGAATTCGGCTCGGGTGATCGTCGGGTTGTTCAGGTACACGCATCGGACGTCGGCGCAGCGCTCCGACTGCAGGGCTGTGTGCAGTAAGGTCGTCTTGCCGGTGCCGGCCTGGCCGATCAGCACGGTAATGGGTTTGGCGGAAAACAATCCGTACTGCAGTGTGCTCAGCGCCTCCCGGTACTGGTCGGTGAGAAAGAGGTATTTCGGATTCGGCGTCAACTGGAATGGCAGCTCTCGGAGCCCGAAGTGCTTTTCGTACATCGGTGCCTTGGGCCTTACGGCCGCAACCTCCACCACACCAGCAACGCACTGGACCCTATCGCAAGCGCCCCCGCCACCGTGATGACCGCCGACCGCAGACGGCGGCGGCGATGATCCTCCGCGGACAACATCGTCGGGACCAGGCCCAGGACCCGTACGTTGAGAAGCCGCATGACGTTCTCCTCGGTCTTCAACGCGGTGTCCCTGAATTCGAGGAGGAATATCACCAAGGCACCAAGGATCACGCCGCCGCCCGCGCCGCCTAAGTTGATGAGCAGTCGGTTCGGGCTGAACGGTCGCTCGGGAACTCTCGCCGGGTCCAGCACCTTGAACTGCTCGCCGATATTGCGACGCTCCAAGTTCGCCGCGATTTTCGACTCCTCACGCTTCGTGAGAAGGGTCTGATAACTCGTCTGGAGTGTCGCGTAATCTCGGGTCAACTCGACCAGATCGGACTCGCGCTTCGGAACGGCATCAAGCTTCAGCTGGTAGGTCGCAATCTGGCCGCGGAGACGCTGTTCTTGTTCTTGCTTGTCGGCGATCTGTCGATCGATATCTTCGACCTGCGACTTCAAGTCGCGAAGCCTGCGCTGCCGCAGTGATTCTGGCGTCAGCGCGGTCTGCTCTGCGGTCTTTACGGGCGTCGGCCTCACCTCACTCTCTAGTTTGGCGCGGAGATCCCGGATTGCCCGCTGCATCATTTTGACGTCAGGGTGATCAGGCTTTGCGTGTGTCAGCAGCACCTGTAGACGGGCCTCGGCTGCTTGGAGTTGTTGAGCGGTCGATTCTACCGGCGTCTCCGTGGCTCCCGCGGGGGCCAGCGGAACCACTACGGGGTCTGATTGCACCTCGACGAGCTGACGCTCCAGCAGCAAGCGCCGTTCGCGTGCCCGATCGGTCGCCTCGGTCAAGGTCTGCAGTTGAACCTGCACGTTCTGGATAGCCTGAAGATTCCCCGCGGCCTGCGACGGCAGCTCGCCCGAGTACTGGCTGCGATACTTTTCCAATTTTCGTTCGTGTTCGATCAGCCGGCGGCGCGCATCCTCCAGCTGAGAATCGAGAAACTGGTTGGTCGCCTCCGCCTGGTTCTCCCGATCCCGGAGGTTCTCCTCGATGAAGAGTGACGCGAGGCGCTCGGTGGTCCTTTGCGCCGTCCGAGCATCTCGACTGAGATATGAGATTCTGAAAGACTCTTTGCCCTCGATCTTGATGGACCCGATGTCGAGGCGCATCCGTTGGACCACATCTTCCATTGGCAATTTGGTCCGGAGATCCTCGTACAGGTTGAGATCGAGAATGATCCGCTCGAGGCGAGATCGGCTCAGGATCTGGTCTTCGAGCGACGCCAGGCGGTCCTCGATCCTCGTCGTGACTGTCGACTTCACGTAACTGTCGGGTACTCGTTGCGGCACGAGCATGATCAGTGTTTGTGACTGATACCGATTCGGCAGGCGTGTCGATACTGCGAATGCAGCCGCGGCGCCAATCACAGTCGGCAGCAGGATCAGCCACCAACGGCGCGCGAGAATTCCGGCGATTTCTCCGATCGAATAGGTTTTGCCAGGTAGCACAATTACCTTCGTCCCAGGGGAACCCACAGCGTCAGACCGACTCTGGCGCCATGCCTCGTCAATGTCGGCGCCACACCGGGGGGAAGCGGGAAGTCTTGGTTGAAGTCGTAGTAGTAGTAGAAATATTCGCCAAAGGCGGCCAAATTCCGTGCGAAGGCGAAGCGAAGCCGCGCGACGCCGGTGTAGGTCGAGAAAGGCGGAGGAGTTCCGGACAGCGCCAGCTCGCCACTCGTGTAGCCAGCTGAGACCGTGAGATCGGTTCTGCGGTTTAGGAACCCCTGTGCGTCCACGCTGGCCGCATTGGTCATCACCGGTCGCGGCACATTTTCGATGTACGCCAGGCCTCGACGCAGGCTTCCGCGAACGGTCCAGGTCCGGGTCAACTGATGGATCACAGAAAAATCGCCACCGATTCGATACTGACGGTCGCCCTCGGGTAACTCGGTCGGAGACGACACGCCAGTAGCGATCGACGGACTCAGGTTGAAGGCAAACGTCGTACGACGCAGTGCCGATAGAGCCCGACTGTACTCGAATCCGATTCCGACATCGTTTTCTTCTGGGTGATACTCGGGCGTGTACTCCGTATAGTGATAGGTATATCCCAACCGGAACTTCAGGTTCCTGGTCATCAGGTATCGCATCGCACCGCCGACGTCGTAGCCACGCAGATTGGAATAACCGGGCGTGTTTCCCGTAAAGTCGGTTCGGCGATAGGCTCCATCGGCCGACAAATCTATTTTGGGGTTTATCGTGTGCGTCACATTCGCCGTTGTCGCATAAGCCATCGACCTTCCGTCGTCTACGGTATAGTCGCTGGCCGGTTCAATCGGAGCACCCGCCGCTGGCGGGGCGACAGACGCAAATAGCCCGTGAAGGTAGGCCGGTGAGTAGCTCACCGCCTGATTGACGAAGACTTGGGTTTTTCGATTCAACTCGGCGTTGAGGCCGACCGCCGCAGAATGTCCGGTGACGAGCACTTTCTCGAGATCCCCGTAGTACCTGACGTTCGAACTTCCGGTTGCCACGAGATGGAACTTGCCAGAATGGGTTTCGAACACTGCCGACGGCGCTAATACAGTGTAAAACCCCGATGCTTGGACGACGCTCGGGTTCGGCGCGTTGGCGACGTCGGCTTGCAGGTTGTCATCGTACGCGTCGGCGGCGTCCACGGCGAGGTCGAGCGTCGGCCCTTTCGCCGGTGCCGCTGTGCCCGCGCCGCCGAATACTGCCGGGTACGGCCTGGTGACGGTCTGCGCAGCCAGCGTGGCAACGCCGACGCGCGCGACTACCAGCACCGCAATTGCCCAATACTGAAAAGTCTTCACTGAAATCTACGCTTACGGTACGACGACGGTGTCGCCTGGCTTCAGGATCACGTTCTGGCGGACGTTTTTCTGTTTGACGACGTCCTTGTAGTTGAACTTGAGGTACTGTTGGTGTCCATTGTCGGTGTGAATGACCACGATGTTCTTGGCGTCGGCATACTCGAGTATTCCACCGGCGACCGCGATGAGTTGCAGAACTGTCATCTCACTAGCCAGAGGGTAGGTGGCCGGCTTGGCTACGTTGCCGGTGATGAAGACGTTCCGACTACGGATTTCCTTGACCACCACGGTGGCATTCGGATCCTCGATGTATGTTTTCGCCGCTTCAACAAGCCGCAAGCGCAGCTCCTCCGGCGTGTAACCCCCGGCGACGACTTCGTTGAGAAGGGGAAGCGTGATCTTCCCGTCGGGCCTGACCGTTACGTCAGCACTCATGTCCTTGTCGCGCCAGAACACGATTGACAGGACGTCCAATGGACCGATTACATAGCCGGCTGGAAGTGCCGGCGCGACTGTCGCACCGACACCAGTTGACGGTGCCTGCCCGGTCACCAGCGGCGTTTGGGCCGCGACGAGGCTGACGACGCCAAAGACAAGCGCGGTGGGAATGCAAAGCGTATGGATCAGTCGCATTGCTAATGCCGATATTCTTTAAAGGGGAGGTGACAGTCGTGCTTCCGCAGAAAGTTGAGGAAGCGCTTGTAGTCGGACGAGTGCATGTTGAAAAGACGCAACACGATCTTATAGTTCCCACGCGCCTCTTCAAGGCCACGGTGGACCAGGTCGCGCACATTGCCGCGGGTGATCTCCCGGTTCATGTAGAGGGGGTAGACCGCCGTCCAGAACGATTCACCGTCGGTGCTGAGCTTCTTCAGCAAGTCGTCAGCAACAGTGCGGCGGCGCTCGCGGCGCGGGCGCACATCCATCGTCGATGTGCGTAGTTCAACCGGCAAATCGTCAACCTGAATCACCTCGCGACGTCCGGTCACCACCAGCTTTTCGATGACGTTCTGCAGTTGACGAATATTCCCAGGCCAGGAGTATGCGGTCAGCGCCGCGACCGCCTCCGGGGAAATATCGCGGACGATCGGGCTGTAGCCGCTCGGTCCGGTCCGGCCGTTCCGGCCACCATTCTTGGTGAGAAGCGTCTGCAAGAAGTGGCTGATGAGGAGCGGAATGTCCTCGCGCCGCTCTCGTAACGACGGCACGATCAAATGGATCACGTTCAATCGGTAGAAAAGATCTTCCCGAAACTGCCCATGGGCGATGAGTTCGCGCAGGTTCCGGTTGGTCGCTGCGATCACGCGAGTGTGGCCGGTGATCGCAATTCGGTCCGCTCCGACGGTCTGGATTTCGCCGGTTTCCAGATAGCGAAGAAGCAACCCTTGCATGCGAAGGGTCATCTCGCCAATTTCGTCCAGAAAGATGGTGCCATTGCTGGCCATCTCCAGTTTTCCAGGCTTGTCGCGGTAGGCGCCTGTAAAACTGCCCTTCACGTGGCCGAACAACTCGGACTCGAGCAGCGTCTCGGGAATTCCGGCGCAATTGACTGGAACGAACGGCGCATTCGCGCGCACATTCGCAGCGCCAAGTGCCCGGGCCACGAGCTCCTTACCTACGCCGCTCTCGCCAGTAATCAAGACTTTGCCGTCATGGCGGCCGACGCGCTCGATTTCGGCCTTCAGCTCGCTGATGGCCGGACTCGAGCCGATCATGTCGATTGTTTCCATCTGCGTCATCGGAAGTCATTCTCACCAGACTGACGGGCTTGACCGGGGCGACGGTCGCGCGAGTTGTTCACGCCGTCAGAAGTTCGGAGGGTCAAACTGCAAAGGGGCCACCAATGGTCCTGGCGGGCAGATGTTATGACTATCCCATTCATCTGTAATGCTTTAGCTGGTGTTCTTCAGGAAGGAAATAGTCATGGAATTGCTGAATACCCTCGGCACTTAAGAATAAAGTCCGCCGCTTGGGAGACTTACGTCGCGAGGACAGGTATGTAATGTCGTACGTTCTGGACCTTTCCGCACTCAAACAAGGACACCGGCGATTCTCCGCAGGCGGGGGAAGCTCACGCGCAAAGGCGGACTGGGATTTTCGTCCCAGGGACTAGACCGATAGCGACCGACCAACGTCGACGCCCATGGCGGCACTCACTTCACGACTGCGACCACACTCGGCGCGCTCGAGCCAGACCCGTTGTAGGCGACGACCGACACCTTGTGCGGTCCACGTGGAATGGACACGCTCACCGTCAGGCACTTGCACAAGGGATCAGTTGGCGGCGGTGGGATATCCATCGTCACGACATCATCGACGAGGATCCGATAGCCAGCAGGAAGTACCGCGGGCGTATCCCACGACAGCTTGACCGTGCGTGTGGGCCGGCACGCAGTCAATATCGCCAGCGCGGCCACCATCCCCACGAATCGCCGGGCACCGCTTGGGCTAGTCATTTCCGCTGAAGTGTACGCGATGTGAGGGGCGCGAGCATGTTGTTATCATGCGCGTGTGATCATAGGGCCGTCGCGCTCTCGACGACTGGTTGCGGCGCTAATGTTCGTCTGCGTCGCCGCGACCGCGACGATTCTCTTGCGCCTGCCGATACTCCGGATGGCCGGGCGACTCCTGGTCGTTTCCGCCCACGTCGATGCCGCAGAAATCATCGTGGTTGCAATCGACGCCGGCAGCGCCGGCGCGCTCGACGCGTCGGACCTGGTGCATCGTGGTGTTGCACCTCGGGTGGCGATCTTCGGCGATCTTTCAGATTCGGTCGAGCGCGAATTTATCCGGCGAGGCGTTCCCTACGAAAGCAAAGCTGCGCTGCTGGTTCGCCAACTCAGGGACCTTGGTGTGGGCCAGGCTGTGCAAATATCAACGCGGGTGGTGGGAACTGAGAACGAAGCGGAGGTTCTGCCCCGTTGGTGTGCTGATTATAAGATTCGGTCCATCATCGTCGTGACCAGCACTGATCACTCGAGGCGCCTCCAGCGCGCGCTTCGACGGTCTATGAAGGGGTCCTCGACACGGTTCACAGTGTACCCCTCCCGCTATTCGACGTTCCAAGCCGACCGTTGGTGGACCACGCGCGATGGCTCACGTACTGCCATCGTTGAAGGCGAAAAATTGTTGCTGGATGTATTGATGCACCCGATTTCCTGAGCGCGGACTTTTGGCGACGGCCAGGCGTCGGCTTTCAGCAAGAAGGGGATCCTACATTCTCAAGACCTTGCCCCTGACTTGTCCGACGCAGTGAAATCCTTGAACCCGAAATCGCGGTTAACTCCGGTGGCTCCTTGGAGGAAGAAACCAAGACCGGGCTTACCTTCCCCAAAAGCCGAATCGACGGCTCGGAGCACCTCGACGCCGTTTACAAAGGCGGTGATCACGTTGCCCACAATAGTTGCCCTGACCACATCCCCCTCAGCAACTCCGAACGCCGTTCCGTTGCCCCTCTTCAGGTACGTGAAATCTCCGAGACGTCCGTTCCATCGAACGATTTCGGCGTAGGCGTTCGCTGTCTTGGAGCATCGGAAATTGATTTCGTAGCCTGTAGCCCGATGTGCGGCCAACAAACTGCGCAACCGGAGTTCTACTTCTTCATAAATGGTGTCATTCTGATTCGTCGAGTGAACCGTCGCCTCAACACTTTGATTCGGGTCCCACTCGCCACTCAGAAGAGCGGTCGAGTCGTCGTAGCCTCGAGTGCCAGTCTCCGTTCCATACACGATCCCTGACGCTACTGCCAGGTTGCTCCAATCCAGTCCGGTCACGCCTCCATTTATCCACAAGCCATTCTCAGAAATTGGATTTTCCTCATGATCGAATCGCGTTGTGTATGTTCGCGCCTGTCTCGCCCTTCCGGTTTCCGGTTCGGGGGTTGCGGCACGACACGCGCCAGTCAACACGACGAGGATCACTAGTCCCGAAAGAGCGCCGACGCGACCCATCTCACCGCCGGATCCGTGCAGCGACATCAACCTCGAAACACCGTCCGAAGAGTTTTGTCCCTGGGAGTCTGTATCGAGGCGAGAACCTCAGGGTGAGAATTCATAACCGAGCGAGAGGATACACCTTCAGCTTCTCTCGGTCGGGCGAAGTGTAGGTAGGTCGAGCGTTGGTCGTGTTTCCCCACGCAACTTGATCGGCTAGGCGGAGCTTACCTCAGGCGAAAGTTTCCCGAATCGACAAATTTGAAGCGCGCAGGCTCCGCTTGTAACTCCAAGCGTTGACACGTAGGGTCCTCGCCTATCTCACGCAGTTTGAAAGGCTCACAAGAGACTGTAGGTCAATCTGTTAGAGCCCCGACCTGAACTGGGCGTAC
>CAVWSQ010000005.1:0-339945 GCA_963757655.1 uncultured Acidobacteriota bacterium
CGAGCAACAGGACAGGACGATGAGGACTTCGAGCGAGGGCAGCGGCTTGGGGAAAAAGTCGGCCGTCCACCAGCGACGTCGCGAAATCCACGTACGTCTTTCGTTCAACTAGAACGCCGCCATCAACGAAGTAGTCGCCGACGTCGAGTTTCTCGAGGCGAACATCAAAGTCGCCCGATGCTCGGGCGAGATCAAGTAGAGCCGCGTGTCGTTCGGCAAAGTCGACGCGGAGGAGATGCCGCCTCGTCGGCGTGTCAGTCACAAGCGCGTCGTTTGCAACGCCACTCGCATCCTGGCTGTCCACGGCCGCGGCCTCAGCTACACCGCCGCTTTTCGATGCGCAAGCAGCTTTCCATGGCGCCTCTTCAGCATCTTGAGCCATGCCAAGCCTTCGATAGTCGAGATCTCGGCCACCGGTTCGTGATCGGGTTGCCGCCAGTCCATCCGACGACGACGATGCCATCGTCCTTGAGGCCTTGTCAACAGGCTGTCGACGTCTGTGTCGACATTTGCCAAGTGAATCCGGCCCATGCGTCGACCGTGATGATTGCACTCAGGCGGCGGGTACCCGTATATTCCGTGTATGCGGTTTGAGCGAGTGTGGGTTGAGCAGTGCAAGGCGACAAAGGCCATCAAGCGACGCTTCGGCGCGAAGAGTGCGCTCGATTACTTGATTGGAGAGAAATTGGTGACATTCGCCGACGCAGCTCGCGATGATCCCGCCTTCGCGAGAGAACTTCCGCGATTCCTCGCTGCCGTCTGGCGGACGTTCAACGAGTACGAGCTTGCCGGCTACATCGCGACCCGAAAACCGGCTGCGAGAATGCGCCTCCGGCAGCTCCTGTATTTGCGCTGAGCGTTCGCTACTCTGGGCGCGGTCGCAGTGCAACAATGCGGGCGGATCGCATCGCCGTATTCCGCGGCGCGGCCGCAGCCCGCAACAGCGAGGGGCTGACTCGCCAAGGTCCTGATGCGGTTACCACGGTTGCGGTCCGTTGATTCAGACGTGCGACCGTCCCGCTGATTGTCCGGCCATCGTCCGTTTCGAATTCCACGACCATTCCGACTGAAAACATGGCGAGTTTGGCGAGGCTCTTCGCGGAACGCAGAAGCTGGAGACGTTCGACGATTCGCCGATTCAACTCGATCAGATCGTCTTCGGACAGCTTGGTGAGGTCGAGGCGCTTGAAATCCATCACTCCCAGTCCTCCAACCGGAGCGCCGAAATTCGCGAAAACTCGCGTGTATTGTGCGTCACCAACGTCAGGTCGTGGCGAAGGGCCACAGCGGCGATCTGCAAATCGTGCGGTCCGATCGTTTCCCCCTTCCGCTCAAGCGCACGACGGATCTCGGCGCATTTCACCGCGCATGCGTCATCGAACGGGAGTGAGGAGAAGGGGGCGAGAAACGTGTTCAGCTTCGCGTGTTCACGTCGTGGATCGGCACTCGATTCAGCGCCGTGACGCAATTCGTACACGACGACCGAACAGAGGACGATGTCAGTCACTTTAGTCGACTGCCAGCGTGCGATCAGACGCGACTGCTTCTGACGAAGCAGAGAGATGCAGGCGTTCGTGTCGGGAAGAAAGGTCATTCGAGCGGAAGCCGCTCTTCGAATTCGCCTTGGGACCCGCGACGGAGTTCCGGCATCGAACCCGCTATCCGGTCAAAGAAGCCTTCAGGCCAGCCATTTGCGTCGACGCCAGATCCGGCCGGTACGGGCGTGACGGTCACAACAACGGTGACGTCTGCATCGAGCACCTCGACGTCGACGCTCAAGTTCAGCCTGCCGTCCTTTGTCGTGTGCGCCCGGGTCTCGATGGTCTTGCTTGGCATCCCGATAATGTACTGGATTCGGCCGGCCCGATCTACGGGACGCCCCCGGTCTCTCTCGCGGAGGGCCGCTCTGAGCGTGCCGTGGCGGCCGTGCGACCGTAAGAATCGACGGGAGGTCGACCAGGGCCCATTGGGCCTAACGATTAGCGACCTTCGCGCGCCCAGTGCCGGTACGCTTCAATCCACTCCCATCCAGCTGGTGGCGGTGAGGGCAGCGGAAGGTCCAAAATCGGGATCAGCGGCCGCTGTCGCTCTCGGCGAGAGATGGCCGCAATTTCATCCGCGCCGTTCAGATCGACGCGTTCGACGCGGACCGGTATTCCGAGAACTTCCGTTGTAAACGGGCACGTCAGGTTCTCCTGAATCATCGTGAGCAGGCCGATGCGCTGTTCCGATTCACCATAGGCGTCGAGGATGGCTTCTTCAACGAGTTGGTCGAGCCGACGTTTGCTGAGCCTTCGAGGCCCGGCCCGTTTCGACGTTGGTTCCGGCCGGTCGTCGAGACATTGGCGTCCATCCAAATCCGTCTCGTCCGTACATCCCACCGCGCCCCACGAGGATGCGAGCTATCCGATTTCCAATGGCGGCAGCAAACCATGATGCGATCAGGCGAGTTACCGGAGGGTTGCTGGTCTCGATGCTCGCCGAATTCTTCAAGTTACCAGCGTTCTCCAATTCAACCCAAGAACCGGGCCCCGAAGAGTGTGCCCCCTCAGGATGAGACTCGGTACGACTGGCCTCGCACCAGAATCTGAAATTGTTCGAAAAATTGGCTCCTCAGGCTGGATTCGAACCAGCAACCCTCCGGTTAACAGCCGGATGCTCTACCATTGAGCTACTGAGGAACGAGGGTGGGTCGTCGTAGAGAGGAATCTGCATACTAGCGAATCCCATGCTTGTCGCGCAACAACCTCATCGAATCGCCACATGCCCGCCACGGAGACCGCGGAGAGCGCTGAAACCGTTTCTCAGCGCCCCTTCGCGATCTCTCAGCGGTGTTCTTACACGACTTTCGTTTCGACGGTGATCTGCATCGTGCCCCGGTAGGCGTTCGACACCGGGCACTTGCTCTCGGCCAGCTTCGCGATCTCGTCGAACTTGACCGCGTCGGCGCCCTTGAGGCCGTACGCGGTCACCTCGAGCTTCGACGACTGGATCTTGATCCCGGCGTCGCCCTTATCGGCGGTGACTGTCGCACGGACGCTGGTGCGATCCGCGGACACACCTTCGGTTCTCCCGATCGTCCCATTGAGCGCCATCGCATAGCACGCGGCATGAGCTGCCGCCATCAATTCTTCAGGGCTGGTCTTGCCGCCAGGCTCGCCAATGCGCGAGGGAAATGTCACCGGCAGCTGAAACGCCCCGCTTCCCGCCTTCGCCGTCCCGCCGCCTTCCATCACCGAGCCGGTCCATTCCACGTCTACGTGTCGCTCAAACGCCGCCATCAGGCCTCCTTGGATTATGAGATGGCAGAATGCAGACTGCAGAACGCAGATTGCAGGTTGCACACTGCAGAGTGCCGACTGTCGATTGCACGGTGCGATTGATTCCGGACGCTCGGCATCCTCCATTCATCACCTCAGATGATGTCAGGATTTTCCTCTCCGCGGCGTCGTACCCAGCTGCACCGCTGTGCCGATCAAGCCCAGTGCGATCCAGGCCACTGGCACCCAGCGCTGCCCTGGCGCCGGTGACAGCGGATAGAGGATCCAGACGTTGCCGGCCGAGGCCGCGCGGGCGGCGCCGCGATCGCCGGCGACCGCCAGCCCTCCGACGATCACCGTCCAGGCGCCGCCAAACGCGGTGGCCACCACGATCACATAGCGCTGCAGGAACATCGCGCCGACCGAACCGGCAACCGACAGCACCACCACGGCAATCGCCGGCGGATCGCCGCCCCTGCCCATGCTGCTCCAGGCGACGTGCGCGACAAGCGCGCCAAGGCCGGCACCCACCAGCGCGATGCCGATGAAGTAGGCGAACATCAGCAGCAGCGCGCCACAAATGCCGCCAACGAGCGACGCCACGATCATGCCGGTGGTGTTGGTGACGCCCATCGCCGAGCTCGCCAGCATCGCCCCGAGCACGAACCCGTAGATGCCGAGCACGATCTTGAACAGACGGTAGCCCGCAAAACACGATAGTGCGCCGCCCAGCACGAGCAGGATCGCGGCCGGCAATTCGTAGGAGTGCGGCAGCATCACGTCGATTCAGACCTCGCGCCGGCCTTCCATCGACTTGTGCATGGTGACCTCGTCGGCATACTCGAGGTCGCTGCCCACCGGCACGCCCATCGCGATGCGGGTCACCTTGACGCCGAGCGGCTTCAACAGCCGCGCGAGATAGATGGCCGTGGCCTCGCCGTCGACGTTGGGGTTGGTGGCAAGAATCACTTCGTTGACGCCGTTGCCGATTCTCCCGAGCAGACCCTTGATCTTGAGATCGTCCGGGCCGACGCCCTGCAACGGCGACAATGCGCCCATCAGCACGTGATACATGCCCTTGAACTCCCGCGTCTTCTCAATCGCGGAGACGTTCTGCGGCTCCTCGACAACGCAGATGACGTGCGGGTCGCGGCTGTCGCTGCTGCAGAAGGCGCAGGGATCGGCGTCGGTGATGGCGTTGCAGATCGAACAATAGGTGACACGCTCCTTCACATCGCGCAGCGCGTCGATGAGCCGGTCGGTCAGCTCGCGCGGCGTCTTGAGCAGGTGGAAGGCCAGGCGCTGCGCCCCCTTGGGCCCGATGCCGGGCAGGCGCACCAGTTCTTCGACGAGACGGAGCAGGGGATCGGGCAGCGCCAACTTACATCCCCGGCAGCTTGATGCCCGGCGGCAGCATGCCGCCCATCTTCTGTGCCATCGCCTCTTCCGCCTTGCGATGGGCGTCATGAAAGGCGGCCACGATCAGGTCCTGCAGCATCCCGACGTCCTCTTTCGAGACGACCTCGGGATCGATGGTGATCGATTGCACCTGTTTGGCGCCGTTGACCCGGACGGTGACCATGCCGCCGCCGGCGTTGCCTTCGACGCGCAGCTCGGTCATCTCCTTCTGCACGCGCTCCTGCATCTGCTGCGCCTGCTTCATCATTTCCTGGATGTTCACATTTCCTCGACGTCGCGGATTTCCGCGGGAAAGACTTCCAGCAGGGTCTGGACCCCGGCGTCGGCCAGCGCCTGCTCGCGCAACGCCGACTTCTTGTCGGCGGACCGCGTGTCGGGCGCCGGCGCGCTGCCGCCAGCCGCAGGATCCGCCGCGGAGGCAGCCGAATCCGCCGCGCCGCCCGACAGGTCAGCGACCACAGTTATCTTGCGGCCCGCGACGTCTGACGCAACCTGGTTGAAGAAGGCCCGGTACTTCTCGAAGGTCGGTGCCATCTTCTGGGCGGCAACGAACGTGAGGACGATGCGATCCCCGTCGACAACAATCCGCGTCGCCTGCGCCAGGACGGCGCCGTACGCGGGGGGGCGTTCTGCCTTGACCCGTGACAAGAACCCATCCTTGAGTTTGCCTTCTCCCGGCGAAGTCCGGCTCGAGCCGGACACTGCCGGAGCACTCTGCTTCGGTTCGGGATTTACCGGAGCACTCTGGTTCGGTTCGGGACTTACCGCAGGCCTCTGCTTCGGTTCGGGGACGGCAGCAACGTTCGCGACCGCACGCGCCGCGGCTTCGCTCAACGAGGGCGCGGGCCGGTCGATCGGCGGCCTCGGACTGATCCCTGACGGCGCCGGAACCGGCCGGCCGATCGAGGGCGGCGCAGCGGTCCTCGCGGCGGGCGCGGGCGCGGTTCGCGCCGGCACGATCGCGGCGCGGGGCGCAGTTCGCTCGGCGGCGGCGCCGGCGATCAGATCCTCGATCGGCATCAGCTTTCGCAGATGGATCCACCGCAGCAGCGCCATCTCGAGGTGATAGCGCGGCTGCGCCGCGCTCTTGATCTCCTGCTCCGCGCGGGTCAGCAGATCGAAGGCGCGCAGCAGGTCTTCGCGCGAGAAGCGACCGGCCAGCGCCTGCAGCCGATCGCGGTCGCCCTCCGAGGCAATCTCCGGATCGCTGATGCGCGACGGATCAACCGACAGCACGAGGACGTCGCGCACGACCCGCGACAGCTCACGGCAGACCGCACGCAGGTCGTAGCCCATTTCCACCGCGCGCGCGGTCAATGCGAACGATGCCGGCGCGTCCTCGGCAGCGACGGCGTCCAGCGTGTCGAGCAGCAGATCGCGGCCGACCAGGCCGAGCACAGTGGCGACGTCATCGGGAGTGATCGTCTTGCCGGTGAAGGCAATCACCTGATCGAGCTTGCTCTGCGCATCGCGCATGCTGCCTTCGGCATCGCGCGCAATGAGCTGGAGCGTATCGTCGCCGACGGTGATGCCCTCCTGGTCCACGATCTCGCGCAGTTTCGCGGCAATCGCGGTGGTGCTGATGTTGCGGAACTCATAGACCTGCGAGCGGGAAAGAATCGTCTCCGGAATCTTGTCGAGCTCGGTGGTCGCCATCATGAAGACGACGTGGGCGGGCGGCTCCTCGACCGACTTGAGCAGCGCGTTGAAGGAATGGCTCGAGAGCTGATGGACCTCGTCGATGATGAACACCTTGTAGCGATTGCGCACCGGAGCGATCGACAGACCCGAGATGATCACGTCGCGGATGTTGTCCACCTGGGTGTGGGTGGCCGCGTCGATCTCCATCACGTCCATGTCGCGGCCTTCGGCAATCTCCTGACAGGCGTCGCAGGCACCGCACGGATCGGCGGTCGGGCCGTTGACGCAGTTCAACGCGCGCGCCAGGATGCGCGCCGTGGTCGTCTTGCCGACGCCGCGGGGGCCGGCGAACACGAACGAGTGCGCCAGCCGCCTGCTCTTCAGCGCGTTGCTCAACGTCCGCGTCACCGCCTGCTGACCGACCACGTCGTCGAACCGCTGCGGACGCCATTTGCGCGCGATGACCTGGTAGGACATGTGAGAAATGCAGATTTCAGATTTCAGATTGCATTGATTGCTGATTGCTGATTGCTGATTGCGATTCGAGATTGAGATTTGCGGACTGAACCGCGGCCCGGAGTTCCCTGCGGCACATGTCAGTATCCGGTGAGCGCTGCTGCCTTCCGGCCCTGACGCGGTTCGCGGACTGAAATTGCACAGGTTCCGGACCGCGGTGCAATCCGCAAACATTCACTGTACTACACCGGCACGTGCGTCGCGAGGACGATGTACTTGGCAAGGACTTCGCCGACGACGACGGTGAAGAAATCGACGTAGAGGATGCCCGTCGCCGACTGCGTCGATCGGATCTTGGCGGTCTCCCAGGTCAGGTACGACAGCACCGCCGGGCCGGCGAGCCCGAAGAGCACGCGCTGCCAGAAGAAGATGCCGTCGACGGAAAAGATGTAGTGACGAAAGCTGGGCACGCCCGAGTCGGCCTGCCAGGTCGCGATCGTAAACCAGACGGCGACGCCAACCACCACGGTCCGCGCCAGCATCGAGCCGATGTGTCCCTTGACGATCGATTGAAGATAGGCCACGTCCATCGATGGGATCACGAGGTACCAGTGGCCGAGGATCATCGCGGTGCAGGCGCCGCCGAGCATCGCCGCCGACGTCAGGAAGCTGATCACCGTGAGCGCGACCAGCACCGACGAGGCCGGCGTTGTGGCATTCGCGACCTCGACACCCTGTATCGCGACGGCCATCAGCCCGGCGACCGCGGCGAGCGCCAGTATCCCTGTTCTGGCCGCCGTGAAGACGCGGCCGATCGTCGCCCAGTAGAACACAGTCACGACCGCGCCGAAGATCAGCGCGGCGTCCGACGCCGACAGTCCGGCGCCGGCGGCCTGAAACCGGAAGGCGAGCGCGATCACAAGGAGAAGAGCCGCGAGCCCGCTGTTGAAACGGAAGAATTTCATCCCTGCCTCGCGCGGGACGAACAGGAGGGTGAAGGCGATGCCCGTACCGAGGTGGGCGAGGAACAAGAACAGGACGGTGGAGAGGGACATGACGGGGTAGGAGGGGCGGGATGGGCTGGATGGCCAGAAGGGATTGGATGGGCGGGAAGGACTCGACGGCGGGAGGGACTGGATGGTCAGGAGGAGCTGCGACACTCCGCCTGACCCGTCCCGTCCGTCCTGCCCATCCCACCCGTCCAGCCTATCCTGCTCAGAAAATCACCCGAGCCGCTTGTTGACCTCGACCCAGTTGACGACGTTCCACCACGCATTGAGATAGTCGGGACGCCGATTCTGATACTTCAGGTAGTAGGCGTGCTCCCAGACGTCGATACCGAACACCACCTTCTTGCCTTCCATCAGCGGGCTGTCCTGATTCGGCGTGCTCTCAATCGCCAGTTTTCCACCCTGATCGATCACCCAGGCCCAGCCGCTGCCAAAGCGACTGCCGCCGGCCTTCTTCACTTCTTCCTTGAACTTGTCGAAACCGCCGAACGAGCCGTTGATCGCGTCCGCGATCGCCCCGCTCGGCGCACCGCCGGCGTTCGGGCCCATGACCTGCCAGAACATCGAGTGGTTGGCGTGACCGCCACCGTTGTTGCGCACCGCGGTGCGGATGTCGTCCGGCACGGTGTTGATGCTACGCAATAGATCCTCGACGCTCTTGGCTTGAAGTTCGGGATGCTTGTCGAGCGCGGCGTTCAGATTCGTCACATAGCCTTGATGGTGCTTGCCGTGATGAATCTCCATCGTCATCTTGTCGATGTGTGGTTCGAGCGCGTCGGGTGCGTAGGGGAGAGGCGGGAGTGTGTGAGCCATCAGACGGTCCTCCTTGTCGCGTCGATCGGACGGTAGAACAACTGAGGATCGTACTTCAGGCGCTACTCGATCGACAACATCCGATCGAGCGCCACCTTCGTCCAGTGCGTCTGCTCTTCGGGGACGAGGATGCGGTTGTGGACGCCGCCGGCGACGAGACCCTCGAGCACCCAGAGCAGATGATTGGGCGAAACCCGGAACATGGTCGAGCACAGGCAGCCGAACTGATCGAGCGAGACCACGGTACGGGCAGGATGCACCTGAGCGGCCAGACGGTTGACGAGGTGGATCTCCGTGCCCACGGCCCAGGTGGATCCGGCCGGGCTGTCCGTCACTGTCTTGATGATGTACTCCGTTGAACCTGAGTCGTCTGCCGCCTGCACGACGTCCCAGGGCACTTCCGGATGCACAATCACGCGGATGCCGGGATGCTGGGCGCGCACGTTCTCGATCTGGCGCGCGGTGAATCGCGCGTGGACCGAGCAGTGCCCTTTCCAGAGCACGATGCGCGCGCATGTCACCGCGTCGGGCTCGAGGCCGCCCCAGATCTCGCCGGGATCCCACACCGCCATCTGGTCGAGCGGCACGCCCATGGCGTAGGCGGTGTTGCGACCAAGGTGCTGATCGGGCAGAAACAGAATCTTCTCGCCGCGTCCCCACGCCCACCTCAACGTCGCCGCCGCATTCGATGACGTGCAGACGACGCCGCCGTGCTCGCCGCAGAAGGCTTTGATGGAAGCCGCGGAATTGATGTAGGTGACGGGAATGACGGTTGCGCCGCCGAGCATCTGCTCGAGGTCGGCCCAGCACTGCTCGAGTTGATCGGGTGCTGCCATATCGGCCATCGAGCATCCGGCAGCCAGATCCGGGAGGATGACCTGCTGGTGATGGCCGCTGAGCACATCCGCGCTTTCCGCCATGAAGTGGACACCGCAGAAGACGATGAACTCGGCGTCGGGGTGTCGGCTGACCTGACCGGCCAGCTTGTACGAGTCGCCGACGTAGTCGGCGAACTTGATCACCTCGTCGCGCTGGTAGTGATGACCGAGGATCACGAGCCGGCGTCCCAGCGCGGCCTTGGCGGCGGCGATGCGCCGATCCATTTCGACATCGGAGAGGCCGAGATAGCGCTCCGGGAGCGCCTGACGCTCGGCGATGTGGTCTTTCTCGTATTCCGTCAGCAGCGGAATCAGCATAAACAGTTAACGTTCCTGATATTTTGTGAAACTTTTCGCAAAGCCACCAATCAAGACACGCACCTGAAAAGTATAACACCCGGGGAAGGCGCGGCATTCCGTCGCGCCAGTCAGCCCGTCGGGCGGGATGCTGTGACGAGGTAGGGTCCGGCTTTCGCCGGACCACCAGCGCTACGGCTCTTGACTCCGGTCAACAGCCCGCCTGAAGGCGGACGCTGCCGGAACCGACGGCGGGACCGTGGGGCGCCGGTCAGGCGTGGGCGGCCTGGACGACGTTGTAGAGCGTGTCGCGTTCGACCGGTTCACGTCCGGCAGCGCGCACCAGCCGCGCGAGTTCGCGCGTGGTCATCGCCTCCGGCGTGCGCGCGCCGGCCATGTGGTAGATCTTCTCTTCCTGCACGGTGCCGTCGAGATCGTCGACGCCGAACCACAACGCCGCCTGCGCCACCTCGACCCCGGTCGCGATCCAGAACGCCTTCACGTGCGCGATGTTGTCGCACATCAGTCGCGAGACGGCATGCACGCGCAGGGTGTCCGACGCCGTCGGCGCCGGCAACTTGCGCATCTGGTTGTTGTCGGGATGGAACGCGAGCGGAATGAACGCCTGGAAGCCGCCGGTCTCGTCCTGCAGCGCCCGCGCCCGGAGCATATGATCGACCCGCTCCTCGCTGGTCTCGATGTGGCCATAGAGCATGGTGACGTTGGTGCGCATGCCAAGCCGGTGCGCCGTCTTGTGAATCGCCAGGTAGCGATCGCTGCCGCATTTGTCGTGCGCGATTTTCCGGCGCACCCGCTCCGCGAAGATTTCCGCGCCGCCGCCGGGCAGCGAGTCGAGTCCCGCGTCCATGAGCTCGCGCAGCACCTGCTCGTCGGTCTTGCCGTACAGATCGGCGAAGAACGCGATCTCGACGGCGGTGAAACATTTCAGATGGATGTCGGAGCGGATGCGCTTGAAGCCGCGCAGCAGCTCGGTGTAGTAGTCGAACGGCAGATCAGGGTGCAGACCGTTGACGATGTGGATCTCTGTGAGCGGCTGATGGGCGCGCTGGCGCAGCTTGTCCCACGCCTGGTCGAGCGACATCGTGTAGGCGCCATCGTCTCCCGGCTCGAGTCGGGCGAAGGCGCAGAACAGGCAGCTGGCGACGCAGACGTTGGTCGCCTCGAGGCGGATGTTGTAGTTGTAGTAGGTGAGCGCGCCGTGGCGCTTCTCGCGCTCGCGATTGGCGAGCCAGCCGACCGCCAGCAAGTCGGGCGTCTCGAACAGGCGGATGCCGTCGGCGAGATCCAGGCGTGTCCCGGCTGAAAGCTTGTCGGCGATGTCGGAGAGGCCGGCGGCGGCGAAGCGGGAGGGGGGCAGCTGCATCTGATAATTGGACAGCCTGGTAATCGAGCAATTGCAATTACCAGATTGCCAAATTACCCATCACCAAATCTCTCCGGGTCAGGAGACGCCGAAAATCTGAACGCGAAGCGAACGCGCACGCGGACCATCGAGCTCCGCCATCAGGATGCGCTGCCATTGACCGAGCACCACTTCACCACCGCTGATCTGGAGCGTCAGATTGTGTCCGAGCAGCATGGCGCGGAGGTGCGAGTCGGCGTTCATGCGATCGCAGTCCGAGTGTCTGGGATCGTTGTGCATGTACTCGGCGTCGCGCGCCACCATCTGCTCGAGAAACCGCTTGATGTCGGAGAGCAGCGCCACCTGGAATTCGTTGATGAACAGCGTGCAGGTCGTGTGCATCGACCACAGGCTCACGAGCCCTTCGCTGATGTTGAAGCGCCGGACGAACTCCATGATCTTGTTGGTGAGGTCGACCAGTTCCACCCGCTGATCCGTATCGATGACGAACGTCTCGCCATGGATAGTAAGGCCGCCGACCGTCGCAGTTGCCACGCCTTCAACGGGCTTCTCGCGTACGGTGACAGTCGAACTCTTGCTCATGCGTTCCCCTTCAGTGTTGGCTCGGTGCGCCGGGTCCCGCTTTCGGACACGAACGTGCAATGTTACGAAAAAACAACAGGCCGAGGCAACCCTGCTATACTCCGCGGCCTGTAAGTCGATGATGACCCCGGCGGTTACGCGAAGTGGGTGCGATGCCCACACGGTCCCGCCACTGTAAGCGGTTACGCTACGCTTGGTCCTCGGGCCTGGTTATTGGCCCGCGGTCCGCCACTGAGCCGATGCTTGGGAAGGCGCGCGCAGCGGGTTCACGCCGCAAGTCAGGAAACCTGGTCGCCGGGGCGTCCTGTATTCGGCGCGGAGAACGCCGAAGGAGTCATTCTGTCGCCTGCCCAGCCTCGCGCCGCCATTTCCTGGAGCGGCGGCAAGGACAGCTGCGCCGCCCTGCACCGGATCCACACGCACTACGACCTCGTCTGCATGATCACCATGTTCGACGAAGACGCCGCGCGCAGCCGATCGCACGGGCTGCGACCCGAGATTGTCGCGGCCCAGGCCGAGCGTCTCGGGCTGCGCCGCATCAGCGGACGCTGCAGCTGGCCCGGCTACGACGCCGCGTTCAGCGGTGCGCTGCTCGAAGCGAAGGCTGACGGCGTGACCCACGTCATCTTCGGCGACATCCTGTTCGACGAACATCGCGCGTGGGCGCAGTCTCAATGCGCGGCTCACGGGCTGACCGCGGTCGAGCCGCTGTTCGGTTGCTCCACCCGGACCCTCTTCAACGAGTGGACCGCCTCCGGCGCCGACGCGATCATCGTCACCGCTCGCGCCGGGTATCTGGACGCGAGCTGGCTTGGTCGGCCACTGCGGTCGGAAATGCTGGACGAGCTGACGCGGCTCGACGTCGACCCGTGCGGAGAGCGTGGTGAATATCACACCGTGGTGATCAACAGTCCGCTGTTCAGCTCCCGCCTCGAGATCGTTCACGGACCGCAGGTGCTGCGGAGCGGCTGTCACGCCCTGGATCTCCAGCTCGCGCCGCCGGGCGGCGCCACTGCTGCCCCTGACGTCGCGCACACCGTCCGCTCTGCGACGACCACATGCTGACGGCCGACCGCGTCGCGTTCGCGTACGGTCATCACGCGCCGCGCGTGGTCGACGACGTGTCGCTGACGATTGCGCCTGGCGCGATGGTCGCCGTGCTCGGGCCCAACGGCTCCGGCAAGACGACGCTGCTGAAGATGTTGAGCGGAACGATTACCCCGTCGGCCGGCACCGTCCGATTCGATCAGCGACCGCTGATCGAGTGGCGGCGTCGCGATCTCGCGCGCCGCATCGCGCTGGTCCCGCAGGACACCCACGCGCCGTTCGACTTCACCGTCCTCGACATCGTGCTGATGGGCCGCTTTCCGCACCTTGGCGCGTTCGCGCTCGAAGGGCCGGCGGATCTCTTGATCGCACAGGAAGCGCTCGCCGCCACCGCGACGTCGGCCTTCGCCGATCGGTTGTTCGCCACGCTCAGCGGCGGCGAGAAGCAGCGGGTCGTGATCGCGAGCGCGCTGGCGCAGAGCCCCGATCTCCTGCTCCTCGACGAGCCGACCGCGTCGCTCGATCTGGGCCATCAACTCGACGTTCAGCTCCTGCTCACCCGACTGAACCGCGATCGTGGGGTGACGATGGTGCTCTCGACGCACGACCTGAATCTGGCGGCGGCCTTGTGCCGCGATCTCATCTTCCTGCGCAACGGACGGGTCATCGCGCAGGGTCCGACCGAAGCGGTGCTGACGCCCGACACGGTCCGCGCGCTCTACGGCGTCGACGCCGACGTCCGCCGTCATCCGATCGCCGGCCACCTCACTGTCACGCCGCTTGCGCGTGTGCCGTGATGCTGCAGATCCGCACGCGGCTGATCTTGACCATGAGCGGCTTCGGCCTGGTCCTGGCTGCGACCCTGCTCACCGGTCCGCTGATTGGATCGACCCACATCTCGCTCGCGCGGGTCTTCGACCGTTCGATCCCGTTCGCCGACAATGCCGACGCGCAGATCTTCTTCATCGCCCGGCTGCCGCGCGTGCTGGCCGCGGCGCTGGTCGGGGCGTCACTGGCGGCGGCCGGCGTCGTGTTCCAGGCGCTCCTGCGCAATCCGCTGGCAACGCCAGACACGCTTGGCGTGTCCAGCGGCGCAGCGCTCGGAGCGATGCTGGCGATTACGTTTCATTTCAATTTCGCGGTTGCCGGCGTCGCTTCGATCCCGATCGCCAGCTTCGCCGGCTCAATTGGCGCGCTCGGCATCGTCTACGCGCTGGCATCGGCGCGGCGGCGCGGCCTCTCGACCATCGTTCTGCTGCTGGCCGGCGTCACGATGACGGCCTTCTTCCAGGCGCTGATCCTGTTCACGCAGTACGTGGCCGATTTCGCCGACACCTTTCGGACCGTGCGCTGGCTGATGGGCACGCTCGACGTCGGCAGCTATGTGCCGATCGTGGCCGCGCTTCCCATCGTGGTGGTCGCATTCGTGATGCTGGCGGCGCTGCCGCGCTCGCTCGATCTCATCAGCCTCGGCGCCGACGCCGCGGCCGCGCGCGGCGTGAACGTGGTCGCCGCCGAGCGTCTTGCGCTGGCCAGCGCGTCGCTCGCCACCGGGGCCGCCGTCTCGCTGGCCGGCCCGGTCGGCTTCATCGGCCTGGTCGTGCCCCATCTCGTCCGGCTGATCGTCGGCTCGGACCATCGTCTGGTTCTGCCGGCGTCTGCGCTCTTTGGCGCCGCGTTTCTCATCGCGTGCGATGCGATCGCGCGGACGGTCTGGTCGTCGGGCGAGCTGCCGGTCGGCATCATCACCGCGCTGATTGGCGGGCCGTTCTTCCTGTGGTTGCTGGTGAGGAGGTGAGGGTGACGAGGCGATTGGCGCTCCTGCTCGTGGCCGTCGCGGCGGTGACCGCACCGCTCCGCCCGATGGCCGCCGGACCGGCGGCCGCGCAGCCACAACGGATCGTCTCGCTGGTCCCTGCGGTCACCGAGATGATCTACGCGATCGGCGACGGCGCCCGCGTCGCCGCGGTCAGCAACTACGATCATTTTCCTGCGGACGTGGCGCGCCTGCCGCGGGTCGGCGGCTTGCTGGATCCCAGCGTCGAGCGCATTCTCGCCATCAAGCCCGATCTGGTCATCGTCTACGCCACGCAGCAAGAACTGATCGAGCGGCTGGATCGTGCCCGGATCCCGTACTTCAACTACCAGCACAAGGCGCTGGGCGACATCATGACCACCATCCGGTCGCTCGGTGTCCGGATCGGATCGGCCGCGCGGGCCGATGCGGTGGCGTCGGGAATGGATCGCTCGCTCGCAGCGATCCGCGCCAGGACCGCGCCGCTGTCTCGTCCCGCAACGCTGCTGGTGTTCGAGCGCGACCCGGCGACGCTGCGCAACGTTTACGCCAGCGGCGGCTACGGTTTTCTGCACGACATGCTCGAGATCGCCGGCGGACACAATGTCTTTGCCGAGGTGAGGCAGCAGGCGGTGCAGGCGAGCACTGAGATGCTGATCGCCAGTCGTCCCGACGTGATCATCGAACTGCTCTACGGTGACAGCCTGAAGAACGCCGATCTGGCCAAGGAGCTCCGGGCCTGGGACGCGCTGGCGTCGGTGCCGGCCGTCCGCTCGCATCGCGTCCTGGCGCTGACCGGCGACGAGTTCGTGGTGCCGGGACCGCGCGTGGTCGACGCCACCCTTAAGCTGGCGCGTGCGATCCACCCCGAGGCCTTCAGATGAAGGCCCTGGTGTCGTGGTCGAGCGGCAAGGACAGCGCGTGGATGGTGCACACGCTTCGCCAGCGCGGAGATGTCGAAATCGGAGCCTTGTTGACGACGATCAACGAGCCAGCGCAAAGGGTGGCGATGCACGCGGTGCGCGTCGCCGTGGTGCAGGCGCAGGCCGAAGCCGTGGGGCTGCCGCTGTGGCTGGTGCCGATTCCGTCACCCTGCCCGAACGAGGTCTACGAGGAAGCGATGCGGGGCGCTGTCGCCCGGGCGGTGGGCCTGGGCTTCACCCATGCGGCGTTCGGCGATCTGTTTCTCGAGGATATCCGGAAGTATCGGGAAGAGCGGCTCGCCGGCAGCGGGCTGACGCCGCTGTTCCCGCTGTTCGGGACCGCCGCCGACACGCCGGCGCTGGCGAGGCGCATGATCGCCGCCGGACTGCGCGCACGCATCACCTGCCTGAATCCGAAGGTGATGGAGCGCGCCTTCGCCGGCCGCGAGTTCGACGCGGCCCTGCTCGACGAGCTGCCGGCATCGATCGACCCGTGCGCAGAGCGTGGCGAGTTTCACACTTGCGCCTACGCCGGGCCGATGTTCAACCACCCGGTCGCAGTCGAGACCGGTATCACCGTGGAACGCGACGGCTACGTCTTCACCGATCTGACAATCCAGTCGCCGGTCACCACGGGACCAGGCCAATGACCAATGGACAAATGACGACAATGACCAATTGACCAGATGGCGAGATATCCCCAGCGCATCGTCTGCCTGACCGAGGAAACGACCGAGACGCTCTATCTGCTCGGGCAGGGCGATCGGATCGTCGGCGTCTCGGGCTACACCGTCCGGCCTCCCGAAGCGCGGCTCAAGCCGAAGGTGTCGGCGTTCATCAACGCGAAGTTCGACAAGATTGAGGCGCTCAGGCCGGACCTGGTTCTGGCGTTTTCCGACCTGCAGGCCGATCTGTGCGCGGAACTCGTGCGCCGCGGCATGAACGTGGTGGTGTTCAACCAGCGCAGCGTCACCGAGATCCTGCAGATGATCGCGATGCTCGGCGGGCTGGTCGGCTGTCAACGGGAGGCCGAACAGCTCGCCGATCGGCTGCGGGCGGATCTCGATCGCATTCAGGACGCCGCCGCGCAGTTTCCGCGGCGGCCGCGAGTGTTCTTCGAGGAGTGGGACGAGCCGCTGATCTCGGGGATCCGCTGGGTGGAGGAGCTGATTGCAATTGCCGGCGGGGCGCCGCTGTTCCCCGAGCTCGCGCATGCAGCCCTTGCCAGGGATCGCATTGTCGATCCGCGGGAGGTCGCCCGCCGCGATCCTCAGGTCATCTTCGCCTCGTGGTGCGGCAAGAAGGTGCGCAAGACCACGATCCGGTCGAGGCCGGGCTGGGACGCGACAACCGCCGTCCGCGACGATCGTATTTTCGAGATCAAGTCGACCTACATCCTGCAGCCGGGCCCGGCCAGCCTGACCGACGGCGTCCAGCAGATGCACGCCATCCTCCAGACGCTGGCGATGTAGGCCACCGTTCCAGCGAGCGGGGTAAACTGGATCGTGCGCATTCTCATCGCCGCCGCTACCGATCTCGAGGTCGCGCCGCTGCTGGAACGCATGCAGTCGATGCCGACCGACAACACTTGCGTTGACACCTATGCCTGTGCCTCGCACGACATCGACGTGCTGGTCACCGGGGTCGGCATGGTGGCGACCGCAGCGTGGTGCTCGCGCGCGCTGACTCAGTGGACCTACGACTTCGCGCTCAACCTCGGAGTGTGCGGCAGCTTCGATCCCTTCCTGGAGCCGGGCACCGTCGTGCACGTGGTCGCCGATCGCCTCGCCGAGCTGGGAGCCGAGGACGGCGACGACTTCCTGACGCTCGAGCAGCTGCACCTTCGCGGCGAGTCCGAGTTCGCGAATCTGGACCCGCCCTCCAACCCCGGCCTCGAGCAGCTGCCAGCCGTCACCGGCATCACCGTCAACATGGTGCATGGCAACGCGCGTACCATCGCGCTGGTCACCGAGCGGTTCAAGCCGCAGGTCGAGAGCATGGAGGGCGCGGCATTCATGTCCGCATGCCTGATTCAGAAGGTGCCGTTCGCCCAGGTACGCGCCGTCTCGAATTTCGTCGAGCGCCGCAACCGTGAGTCGTGGAAGATGGCCGACGCGATCCACAACCTGGCCGTCGCCGCACTGCGCATCATCAATCAGGCATGACGGTCTCGCTGTCGCTCGGGTTCTCGCCGTGTCCGAACGACTGCTTCATGTTCGACGCAATCGTGAACCGCCGCATCGATCTCGAGGGTCTCGAGTTCGCCGTTCGCCTCGCCGACGTCGAGGCCCTCAACCAGTCGGCGTTCGCCGGCGAGGCCGACGTCACCAAGCTGAGCTATCACGCGTATGCGTTCTGCATCGACCGTTACGTGTTGTTGGACGCCGGCAGTGCGCTCGGCCGCAACTGTGGACCGTTGCTGATTTCGAAGCGCGTGGTGACCAGGGCGGAGGTTGCGGCGGGAGCGCTCAGGATCGCGATCCCGGGACGTTACACGACGGCGAACTTACTGCTCGGCCTGGCATTCCCGACGGCGCGCAACAAGACCGAGCTGGTGTTCTCGGCGATCGAAGCAGCCCTGTTAGCCGACCGGTTCGATGCCGGGCTCATCATTCATGAGAACCGGTTCACTTACGAGGCCAAGGGACTGAAGAAGATCATCGATCTCGGCGAGTATTGGGAGGACACCACCGGCGCGCCGATCCCGCTCGGCGGCATCGTCATCAGTCGCTCGCTCTCCCTGGACGTGCAACAGCGGGTGAATCGCGTGCTGCGGCGCAGCGTGGAGTACGCGTTCACGCATCGCAGCGCCAGCCTCGAGTTCGTGCGCGCGCACGCCCAGGAGATGAGCGACGACGTGATGTACCGGCACATCGATCTGTACGTCAACGAATTCTCAATCAACCTGGGCAGCGAAGGTCGGCGAGCCGTCGAGCTGTTGTTCAAGACCGCCGTTGCCGATGAACTCATCCCGCCGGCGAGCCGGGGCCTGTTCCTCGAACCCTGAACGACGCACGCCAGGTTCAGCGGATGTGCACCCCTGCGTTACACGTCGTCGTCGGGCGGAATCACCACGTAGACCTGCGAGGCGCGCTTGACGACGATGGTCAGGCCGAACGCCACCAGGGCGGTCGACGCGGCGAGACCGAGATAGATCCCGATCCCGACCACCGCTGCGGGCGCCGCGGTTACCGGCAGGTCGTCGACGATGGCGAATGCCTGCGCCATCGTGGTGGCGCGCTCGCCCGCCGCGCGCGGCAGAATGCGCCAGGACAGGAACGTGATGCCGAGGGCGAAGAGCCCGATGATGAGCAGCGGGTGGCGCGAGTTCCGGCGCGTGATCAGGCTGAGCAACGCGAGCACGGCGGCCAGCGTGCCGAGGCCGGCTACCCAGAGCGCTTCGACGTCAGGTACACCGATCAATGAGGCGTCGCCGACGATGACCCACGGCAGGAAAGCGCTCACGGCGAGGATGATGCCAGCGACCAGCGGCACGAAATAGGCGCGCATGCCCGGGCGAAAAATCTCGCTCAACGCCACGCGTCGAGTCTAGCACGCGAGGCAGAGCGCCCGAGCTCAGCCTGGGACGACCGGAACGGTTCAGGCCAGCGGCTTATTCCGCGTCCTTGAACTCCTCGTACCACGCCATCTGGATCGCTTCGAGCTTCGGCTCGTTCGACATCTTGGGATCGTCGTCGAAGCCGTCGAGCGCCACCACCTTCTCGCGCAAATCGGTGAAGCGCACGGTCAGCGGATCGACACCGGCGAATTTCTCGGCAAGCGCGATGGCGATCTCTTCCGAGTCTGCCCATTTCACGGCGTCACCTCCTGGGCTCTGGCCTTCCGGTCCGACTTGCCGAGCTGAATACCGCCGCCTTCCTGGACGTAGTTGCGCGTGTACATCGGCAGCTCGCAGACGACATCACCGCTGATCACCGCCTGGCAACCCAGGCGCGAGCGCGAGGTCAGGCCCCAGGCCGTATCGAGTCGATCGGCCTCGTCGTCCTGCATCTCGCTGAGGTGTTCCTCGCCTTCCTTGATGATGACGTGACACGTGGTACACGCGCAGCTGCCGCCGCAGGCATGCTCGAGAGGCACGCCGAAATGTTTGGCCAGGTCGAGGAATGACTCGGGCCTGCCGTGGTTCGAATACGGCACCTGGCCGTGCTCGAACTCGATGACCGTTTCCTCGCCGTCGATGATGTAGGTGACTTTGGGCATGTTGAAATTTCAGATTTCAGATTTCAGATTGCAGATTGCAGATTGCAGATTGCAGATTGCAGATTCAGAGGTCATCGACGCTCTTGCCGGATAGTGCCGCCTTCACGGACCGGTTCATCATGATCTCGGCGAGGTGGCGCGTGTTGTCATTGAGCGCCTGCGTCCACTTCTGGATGGTCTCGCGGTCGGTGGAATTCAGCACCATCTTCAGCGCCGCCAGAACCGATTCGATCTTCTTGCGCTCACCGGGGAGCAGTTCGTCGCGTTCGATCTGATCGATATCGTCGGCCCGCAGCGATTTTTCAGTCGCGCGGATGACGTTCGCGGCCTCGTTGCGCGCCTCGATGACCAGGCGCGCGGCGAAATCGGCCTCGGCATGCTCGAACGAGTCCAGCAGCATCTGCTCGACCTGCTCGTCGCTCAGCCCGTACGACGGCTTCACTTCCACCGTCTGCTCGATGTCGGTGCGCAGTTCGCTCGCGGTGACGCTGAGGATGCCGTTGGCGTCGATCTGGAACTTGACCTGCACCCGCGGCAGGCCGGCCGGCATCGGCGGGATGCCGCGCAGCTTGAAGCGCGCCAGTGACCGGTTGTCCGCGACCAGCTCGCGTTCGCCCTGCAGCACGTGGATGTCGACTGCGGTCTGGTTGTCGACGGCCGTCGTGAACATCTCGCTGCCGGTGGCGGGAATCGTGGAATTGCGCAGAATGATCTTCGAGGTCACGCCGCCCATGGTCTCGATGCCGAGCGAGAGCGGGGTCACGTCGAGCAGTAGCATCTCGCGGTTGCCGGTAATCAGGATGTCGGCCTGCACCGCGGCGCCGAGGGCGACGACCTCGTCTGGGTTCAACTCGCTGTGCGGCGTCCGGCCGAACAGCTCCTCGACCCGGCGGCGCACCAGTGGAATACGGGTCGATCCCCCGACCAGCACGACCTCGTCGATCTGCGACGGCTCGAGCCCTGCGTCGGCCAGTGCCTGTCGGCATGGGGCGAGCGTGCGCTCGACAATCGGCGCGATCAGCGCCTCGAGCTCGGCACGAGCGAACGGCTTGCCGTTGATCGTCGTGGCGTCTTGATCGGAAAGATCGATTTTGGCCTGAATGACGGCCTTGCGGATTTCCTGGATCTGCTCGGGAGTCCGGCTGAAGCCGGACACTACCGAAGAATCGGAGTCGGACGCCACCGACACACCTGAGCCGAACACCGATGAAGCGGAGCCCGATACTACCGGGACACCGGCGCTGGATGCCGCCGCGTCAGTACCTAAGGCAGCAGACCCGAGCACGCGATCGATCAGAAGGTTGTCGATGTCGTCGCCGCCGAGGTGGGTATCGCCGTTGGTGGATAGCACCTGGAAGACACCGTCCTCGACGCGAAGAATCGAGATGTCGAACGTCCCGCCGCCGAGGTCATAGACGGCGATGAGGCCGGTGTGCCTTTTGTCGAGACCGTAGGCGAGTGAGGCCGCGGTCGGCTCGTTGATGATCCGCAACACCTCGAGCCCGGCGATGCGGCCGGCGTCGCGCGTGGCGGTGCGCTGCGCGTCGTTGAAATAGGCCGGCACGGTGATGACGGCGCGGTTCACTTCGTTGTCGACTTCACCTTGCTCGGCGAAGAACGCTTCGGCACGATGCTTGAGCTCGCGCAGGACAAAGGCGGAGATTTCCGGCGGCGTCAGTTCCCGGTCGCCGACGCCGACCCGGAGAACACCGCCTTCGCCACCGATGCGGAACGGAAAATGGCCGACCTCGTCCTTGACGTCGTCGCGCCCTTTGCCCATGAAACGCTTCACCGAGTAAACGGTGCGCTGGGCGTCGGTCAGCAGGCGGCGCTGGGCTTCACGCCCGACATGGACAGCTCCAGCCTCCGCAAACGACACCACCGAAGGAACCAGTCCATCGCCGTCCTGGTCGCGGATCACCTGGGGCACGCCGTCCTCGACGTACGCGACTAGCGAGTTGGTGGTGCCGAGATCGATGCCGACGACTTTGCTCATACAAACACTGAATCAAGACGAAGGACACAAAGGACACTAAGGAAAAGCCGCCTCATGAATTCCGCTCCCGCTCGATCCCCGCGAGCAGGTTGTGGATGTAGTTGCGCTCGAGGAACTGATCCCGCAGCGCCTTCAGCGCCGTGTCGCCGCCACCCGCGTCCCACCGCGCCGCCAGTTCCACCAGCTGCGCTTCGTGCTCGATCCGCTTGGCCTCGATCGGCTGACGCGCCCGTTCGAGCCGCAGCTGCCACTGCTCGGGCGAAACCCCTCCCTCTCGCAATTCGCGGATCTCGTCGAGCTCCTCATTGAGTGCAAAGACTTCCTCGAGCAGTGCCGGCGGCACCTGCTTCGCGGCCTCCGCCGGATTCGACACTGCGAGGCCTTCCAGCTTCAGCAGATATTCAATCCGTGCAATCGGCTGACGCAGCGTGCGGTAGGCATCATTCAGATACGAAGACCGCTCCAGGCTGGCGCGCTTCTGCGTCGGCGGCGCGTTGTAGAAATAGTCCGGGTGAAACTGTCGGCTGAGGGTCCTGAACCTCTGCTCGAGGTCCGCCGCATCGATGTTCAGTTTGCGCGACAGACCGAGAAAGCTGAAGTAGTCACCCTGGCGGGGAAGGGGCAGGATTTTCGAACACTGTGGACAGAAATGCGCCTCCAGCGGAGCGCCGGCGCCGCACTCACGGCACGCCTGGAGGGTGGGGGTAGTGGTGGTCAAAAGTCATTTCCAACTTCGAACTTCGAACGTCTCACTTCTAACTTCGAACTTCGAACTTTCTTCAAGCCCCGAAAGAGCTTCCGCAGCCGCAGGTCGACTTCGCGTTGGGATTGTTGAACCTGAACCCCTGGGACACCAGGTTCGTGTCGTAATCGAGGACCGTACCGTTGAGAAACACCAGGCTCTTCCTGTCGACGTAGATCTTCGCGCCGTCGGGTCCTTCGAACACTTCATCGCCCAGGCGCGCCTGCTTCTCCCACGCGAAGGTATAACTCAGCCCAGAGCAGCCGCCGCCCTTCACGCCGACGCGCAGCCCGCCCTCGTCGATGCCCTGCTTGGCCATCAAGGTGCGAATTTTCCGCGCGGCGCCTTCGCTGATCGCAATCATAAAATCTTAGGATCTGAGGATTTGAGGATTTGAGGATCTTGGGATTTGTGAATCTGAGGATGCCGATTCTCAATTCCTTGGATCCCGAACTCCTTGGATTCATTTACACGGTCGGCTGCGCTTCCTTGACCGCCGACACTCCGGTCGCCCCCTGCTTCTTCTTGTAATCGCTGATCGCCGCCTTGATGGCGTCCTCGGCCAGCACTGAACAATGGATCTTCACCGGCGGCAGGCTCAGCTCACTGACGATGTCGGTGTTCTTGATGGCGAGCGCCTCGTCGACCGTCTTGCCCTTGAGCCACTCCGTCGCCAGGCTCGAGCTCGCGATCGCCGATCCACAGCCGAAAGTCTTGAACTTGGCGTCGTCGATGACCCCGGTCGCCGGGTTCACCATCACCTGCAGCTTCATGACGTCGCCGCATTCCGGCGCCCCGACCAGGCCGGTGCCGACGTTGACGTCGTTTTTCGGCAGCGAGCCGACATTGCGCGGGTTCTCGTAGTGGTCGATGACCTTATCTGAATAAGCCATGATCTCAGTGCCCTTCTGTCTGCCACACCATCGTGGACAGATCGACGCCTTCTTTGGCGAGTTCGTACAGCGGTGACATGTCACGGAGCTTGGTGACGACCGACGTCAGCTTGTCGGCCACGTAGTCGACTTCTTCCCTGGTGGACCAGCGCCCCAGGCCAAAACGGATTGACGAATGCGCCAGATCGTCGCCGGCGCCGAGTGCCTTGAGCACGTACGACGGCTCGAGGCTCGCCGACGTGCACGCCGACCCGGACGACACGGCCACGTCGTTGATCCCCATCAGCAGCGACTCCCCTTCGACGTAGGCGAAGCTGATGTTCAGGTTGTGCGGCAGCCGGTGCTCCATCGAGCCGTTGATGTAGATTTCGTCGAGCTGTTGGTGGAGCTTGTCGTTCAGATAATCGCGCAGCCCGCGCAGCCGCTCGGCCTCGGCCGCCATCTCCTCCTTGCACAGCTCTGCGGCCTTGCCGAAGCCGACGATGCCGGTGACGTTGAGGGTGCCGGAGCGCATTCCGCGTTCGTGGCCGCCGCCGTCGATGATCGCTGAAAGCAGCACTCGCGGATTGCGGCGCCGGACGTACAACGCGCCGACGCCCTTCGGTCCGTACATCTTGTGCGCGCTGATCGAGGCCATGTCGACCTTGAGCGCATTGACGTCGAAGGGCACCTTGCCGATCATCTGCACCGCGTCGGTATGGAAGAGAATTCCCTTCGCTTTCGCGATCACGCCGATCTCCGCGATCGGCTGAAGCACCCCGATCTCGTTGTTGGCCGCCATGATCGTGATGAGGATGGTCTTGTCGGTGATCGCAGCATTCAGTTCGTCGAGGCTGATCCGGCCGTCCTTCTGCACCGCCAGGTAGGTGACGCGGTAGCCTTCTTTCTCCAGCCGCTTGCAGGTGTCGATGATCGCCTTGTGCTCGGTGACCGCGGTGATGATGTGATTGCCTTTCTCACGGTACATCTCGGCAACGCCCTTGATCGCCAGGTTATCCGACTCGGTCGCACCGCTCGTGAAGACGATCTCCTTGGCATTGGCGCCGATGAGATCGGCGACCTGCTTGCGCGCCTTCTCGACGGCCTCCTCGGCTTCCCATCCAAAGGGATGGTTGCGGCTCGCCGCGTTACCGAAATGCTGCGTGAAGTACGGCAGCATCGCCTCGACGACGCGCGGATCGGTCGGCGTCGTTGCGTGATAGTCCATGTAGATCGGAAGTTTGACTGCCATCGTTTTTCTCTCTGGCGGGCCTCGAGGACCCGCCGTCACAAATGCGTATGAAGCACCGCGGGACGCACCGGCGCCGGCGCCGGGGGATCGGCCGCTAGTTCCGCGATGGTGCACTCACCGAGCGCGGCCAGAATCCGTTCGCGCACGCGATAGAGCGGATCGCGCACGTTGCATTTCGAAAACTGCTCGCACTGGCCTTCTTCGGTCGAGCAGGCGGTCACCGTGACCGGACCCTCGATGGCCTGGATGACGTCGGCGACCGTGATCTGAATCGGCGCACGGGACAGTTGATAACCACCCCGCGTGCCCTGTTGGGAAACCAGCAGGCCACGGCGCACCAGTCGCTGGAGCACCTTGGCCATCAACTCGATCGGGATGTCGTAGAGGCCTGCAATCTCGCGGGCGCTCGATGACCCGCGATCTCCGCGCACCGCCAGATGTTTCATGGCGATCAGCGCGTAATCCGCTTTTTTTGATAGCCTCAGCATGTCCGACTTCTTAAGTCGTATATTAGCACACCCTCTGACGGGTCTTGCCAATCATGCCGGGTTTCCGGCTAGTACTTTGGCTGGCTCGGATCCACCTTGTCGACCCAGTCGAGGATGCCCCCCTTCAGGTTGAGAACCCTCGTAAATCCAACAGAACGAAGGAAATCCGCGGCCTTCGCGCTTCGACCGCCCATCTTGCAGTGCACCACGATCTCGTCGCCCTTGTCGAGCTCAGGATACCGCTTGGGGATGTCGCCGAGCGGAATCAACTCCGAGCCTGGAATCCGGTTGATCTGGTATTCGTTGGGCTCGCGGACATCCACAATCTTCAAGGCGTCACCGCGGTCGAGCCGCTGCTTGAGCGCGACTGCAGTGATCTCGGTCGCGTGATTTACCGTCACCGGTTCCACCGGCACTGGAGTGACACCGCAGAACTGCTCGTAGTCGATGAGCTTGGTGACGGTTGGATGCGTCCCACAAACCGGGCAGTCGGGATCCTTGCGCAGCTTCAGCTCGCGGAATTTCATCTTCAGCGCGTCGTAGATCAAGAACCGGCCGATCAGCGGTTCACCGACACCGATAATCAGTTTGATCGCTTCGGTCGCCTGCAGGATGCCGATCATGCCGGGCAGAACGCCCAGCACGCCGCCTTCGGCGCAACTCGGCACCAGCCCGGGCGGCGGCGGCTCGGGATACAGGCAGCGGTAGCACGGACCGTCCTCGGTGGCAAACACCGACGCCTGTCCTTCGAAGCGGAAAATGCTGCCGTACGCGTTGGGCTTGCCGAGCAGCACGCAGGCGTCGTTGACCAGATATCGTGTCGGGAAATTGTCGGTGCCGTCGAGAATGACGTCATACGGCGCGAACAGCTGCAGTGCGTTCGCCGACGTCAGCGCCGTCTCGTACAGCTCGATCTTCACGTTCGGATTGATCGCGTTCAGCTTGTCTTTGGCCGATGCCAGCTTCGAGCGGCCGACATCGGGTGTGCCATGAAGGATCTGGCGCTGCAGGTTGCTGAAGTCGACGGTATCGAAGTCGACCAGGCCGAGCGTGCCGACGCCGGCAGCGGCGAGATACAACGCTGCTGGCGATCCGAGGCCGCCCGCGCCGATACAAAGCACCTTGGCCGCCTTCAGCTTGCGCTGAGCCTCGACGCCGACTTCCGGCATGATCAAATGCCGGCTGTAGCGCTTGATCTCTTCGTTGGTGAGCTCGGGAAGATCGCGAGCGTCGGAGGTGCGGCTGAAGCCGGACACCTTGGACGTTACCTCAGAGGTGGGCGCTCCTCCGGCCACCGACGGGATGATGCTGACGGTGTCGTCCGCCTTCACCGCCGTTTTTTCCTTCTCCAGATAGCGGATGTCCTCGTCGTTGACATAGATGTTGACGAAGCTGCGCAGCTTGCCCTGATCGTTATAGAGATGACCTTTCAGGCCCGCGTGCCGCGCTGTCAGGTCGGCGAGGAGTTCGCCGACGGTAGCGCCGGACGCGTCGACCGCGTCCTGCTTATCCGTGTACGGCCGGAGCGGGGTGGGAATCAGAATTTTCGCCATGATTGAGACTGCCCTCTTCGAAGCGTGAACGATCTTCAAGCAGATACCAGACGGTCATGTCGCCGGCCGTCGCGGCTTCGTCGCTCGTTGGCGACGAACTGTCGCCCGCCCCTGCGACAGCCACGATGATGTACGCGAAGGTCGGCCACGCGTGATCGAGGTCGTACTGCGACGGCCGCGCCGGATGGTCCGGATGCGAATGGTAGAAGCCCAGGAGGTCACAGCCGAGCTCGGTCGCCCGGCGCTCGGCCATCTGATAGTCCGACGGCCGCACCATGAAGCGGCGTCGGGGTCCTTCCTCCGTGGTATTGGGCAACGCCACGGTAGCGGTCACGATGCCCCCACGTCCCACGAGCGCGCCGCAGCATTCGTGCGGATACGTCGCTTGACCGTGCCGACGGATCGCGGCATCGACCTCGGCGGCGATGCGGAGCTGCTGCCTATTCATCAATGGTCCAGAAACTTTCGTTGAGATATTTCTCCGCGCCGTCGGGAAAAACCGTCACGATGACGCCTCGATCGAGCCGTTGGGCGACGTCGAGCATCGCCGCAACCGCGGCACCCGAGGAAATGCCGGCGAGCAGCCCTTCTTCGCGCGCGAGACGGCGGACCATGCGATAGGCGCGCTCGGTCTCGACCCGCAGATCCTCGTCAGCCAGGGTCGGGTCGTAAATCGCCGGCACGATCGCCGACGCCATGTGCTTGAGCCCTTCGAGGCCGTGAAACGGACCTCGCGGCTGGAACGAGATCAGCTTGATGCCCGGGCTGAACTTGCGCAGCCGCCGGCCCGTGCCGACGAACGTCCCGCCGGTGCCGAGGCCGGCGACGAAATGGGTTAATCGTCCGCTGGTCTGCTCGATGATTTCTGGCGCAGTCGTGTCGTAGTGCGCGCGCCAGTTGCCGTCGTTGCTGTACTGGTCGGGATAGAAGTAGCGATCGGGATGCTCGGCGTAGAGGCGCCGCACCTCGCGAATCGCACCGTCGGTGCTCTCAAGGGGGCTGGTGAGGATCAGCTCGGCGCCGAGCGCGCGAAGAATCAGCTTGCGCTCCGCACTGGCATTTTCCGGCATGCACAGGGTCACCCGGTAGCCGCGCGCCGCGCCGACCATCGCATAGGCGATGCCGGTGTTGCCCGACGTCGCGTCGATGATGATCTTGTTCGGGGTCAGCTGGCCCGACGCTTCGCCCTCGAGAATCATTCGCGCCGCCGCCCGGTCCTTCACCGAGCCGCCCGGGTTCTGCCACTCCGCCTTCGCATACAGCTCGACGCCCGGGCACTCCCGTTCGAACTGGTGGAGGCGGACCAGCGGCGTCCTTCCGATCATGTCGAGGACGGAGGAATCGGGTGCCCGATTCAGGACCGATGAGGTGTCAGCTGAGGTCATTGCGGATATCCGACCGAACTAGTCCTGATTTTACCAACCTCGTGAACCCTGTCAAACTGGCGTGAATCTGTGCCAACCGACTCTCGAGCGACAACCCGAGACACGACGACCGAACTCGGCGGCTGGCTCTTTCGCCACCGGACCGCGCTTCCGCTACCAGCCGCCATCGCTATTCTGACGGTGCGCCTGGGAGAAGCGCCCCCGTCGGTCGGACTGGTGACCTTCGGTGTCGCCATCACGGTGCTCGGTGAGCTGATGCGGCTGTGGGGCGTCCACTACATCGGGGCGATTTCACGAACCCGCAGCGAGCGGCTGGGCCCGCTCATCGCGAGTGGGCCGTTTGCGCTGCTGCGTAACCCGCTCTACGTCGGAAACATTGCGCTCTGGGTCGGCTTCGCGCTGGCCGCACGCCTGGTCTGGCTGGCGGCCGTGATCCTCATCCTGCTGGCGCTCGAGTATCACGCCATCGTGCGATGGGAGGAGACGCTGCTGGAATCGAGGCTGGGGCAGGCCTACCGTGACTACGCCGCGAGCGTCCCACGCTGGCTGCCGGCTTTGACTTACCCAGCTCACGGACGATCACATGGGGGACCAGCCACAGCGTCGGCGTCCAGTGTCGCGCCGCCGGTGCCCTCCGTGGTGGCTTTTTCGTGGCGCGCAACGCTGTTCAGCGAGCGCGGGACTTTCGTGGCGCTGGTCGCGGGCTATCTGCTGCTTTGGGCGAAGGCTCGTTTCTGAGCGTTTGCCAAAGGTACCAGGACGCCACGGAGCGATAGGGCCGCCACTTCTCGCCGATCTTGAGGACTCGCCTGGCGTCGGGCCGCTTGCGCAGCCGATAGAGCCGCTGGATTGCCACGACGATCCCGAGGTCGCCCCCCGGCAGCACGTCGGGCCGGTGCAGGCGAAACATCAGGAACATCTCCGCGGTCCAGCGTCCGAACCCTTTGACCGCAACCAGTCGGTCGATGACCGCTTCGTCGGGCAGCGCATCCAGCTCGTCGAGATTCAGCCGTCCGTCCATCAGCCGCGCGGACAGGTCGCGCAGGTAGCCGACTTTCTGGCCGCTGAGACCAACCGACCGCAGGACGACGTCGCTGTGTGCGGCGATCGCCGCGGCGTCCGGTATGTGATTGTCCGGAAACAACGCGACGAAGCGGCCGAAAATCGTCGCCGCCGCTTTGGTCGACAACTGCTGGCTGACGATCGCTCCGACCAGGGCGCTCAAGTGGTCCTTGCGCTGGCGCTCCGCCATGCCGCAGGCGCCGATCTCCTTGATCCTGGCGCCGAGAATCGGATCGCGTCGCATCAGGTGCCGGCGGGCCCTGGCATAGCCTTCAGGGCTGAGCGTTGAAGGGGCAGCACTCACGGCGGAGGGTTGCGTGGTGGCCGTGGCGGGAGTCAAGCGTCGCATACGATCCTGAATCCTACGCTATACGCGTAGGTATCTGGCGGCACCTTGTGGCGGTACGCGCAGCGCAACATCGTGATCCGGTCGTTCACCCACGAGCCGCCACGCACCACACGCAGGTTGCCGGTCTGCGGGCCTCGAGGATCGCGCCTCTCACCAAGACCGTAGTAGTCGGCGCTGTACCAGTCGGCGATCCACTCCCACACGTTGCCACACACGTCATACAGCCCGTAGCCATTGGGAGGGTAGGTCCCCGTTGGTCGCGTGCCGCGCTGTGGCCGCGTGGCCGGATCGATCAGGTAGTTGCCTCGCGAAGCATCGATGGCATTGCCCCACGGATAGCGCAGGCCTTCGGTGCCCGCACGCGCCGCCTTTTCCCACTCGGCCTCGGTCGGAAGACGCACCGGCCGAGCAGTGGCATCCGACAGCCATCGACAATAGGCCAACGCGTCGTCGTAGCGCACCAGCACAACAGGATGGCTGCCATGGCCGGCCGGCGGCTCGTCGCCACCCCAGATGTAGGGCGAGGAGCTTTCGCGGAAAAGCGTCTCACGGCTGTGAGCGATCAGTGGAAGAGCGCCAACCACGGGAGCGGGATGACCGGTCGCCTGTACGAAGCGGGCGTACTCGTCGTTGGTAACCGCAAAACGACCGATGAAAAACTCGCTGACATGGACGCGGTGGACAGGCCGCTCGTCTTCATCCGCGTCGGCGGCCCCCATGAGAAACTCACCGCCCGGTATCCGGGCCAGATCGGGCAAAGATGTCTGCACTTGTCTCTAGGCGACGGCCAGTATAGTTCACTACCGGACACTTACTTTCCCGCAAAAGCCAAATCTGTGCAGCCGCCAGGCTCGGCGAAGTCAGAGTACAGTGCCGCCATGAAACTCGAACCGTTTGAAATGGAACGGTGGCAGTCCACGTACGAACACCAGGTGGAGTTCAACCTGTCCGAAAGCGGCGTGCAGCCGCTGACGCTGGCTGAGTTGATCGACGATCCTGCTGCGCAAGCGGCGCTCCTGACCGAGAGCCTGCGCTACACGCAGACCAACGGGACGGTGCCGTTGCGCGAAGCGATTGCGACGTCGTACCCCGGCGCCACCGCCGATCATGTCCTGGTCACCAATGGCGGTGCCGAGGCCAACTTTCTGGCGATGTGGAATCTTGTCGAGCCGGGCGACGAGGTCGTGATGATGGTGCCGAACTTCATGCAGTCGTGGGGTCTGGTGCACGCGCTTGGTGCGGTGGTCAGGGAGTGGCCGCTAGTCGGACCCACCAGCGGCGTCAGGCGCTGGCGAATCGACCTGGAGACGCTCGAACGCCTGGTTTCGGCGCGCACGAAGCTGATCGTCATCTGCAATCCGAACAATCCGACCGGCGCGCGCTTCGAGTCGAGCGATCTCGATCACATTGCCGCGATCGCCGAGCGCCACGGCAGCTGGGTGGTGTCCGACGAGATCTATCGCGGCGCCGAGCGCGACGGCCGTGAGACCGCCACGATCTGGGCGCGATCCGATCGCGCCATCGTCACTAACGGACTGTCTAAAGCCTACGGGCTGCCAGGGCTGCGGATCGGCTGGATCGTCGGCTCACCTGCTCGCATCGCATCGCTGTGGTCGTATCACGACTACACGACGATCGCGCCGGGGGCGCTCAGCGACGCGCTCGCGCGCCATGCATTGGCAGCATCCAGACGGCATCGCCTGCTGGCCCGCACGCGCGACATCCTGAACACGAACTATCCGATCATCGCCCGATGGCTCGACGAGCACGGCGCGCTGTTCGACTACGCGGCGCCCGACGCCGGCGCGATGGTGTACGTCCGGTATCGCCACGCCATCAACTCGACCGCACTCGTAACACGTCTGCGCCTCGAGAACAGCGTTCTGATTGTCCCCGGCGATCATTTCGGCATGGACGGGCATTTGCGGTTCGGCTTCGGAGACCGGCCGGAGCAGCTACGCGCCGCTCTCGATCGCGTGCGCGACGGGATTGCGGAGTGTGGATTGCGGATTGCGGATTCGCTTGCGTAGTCGATTGCGGATTCGCCTGCGGATTGTCGATTGACCTTCGACCTGATCCTGGTCGGGCACGGCCATGTCGCGCGCCGTTTCGCATCGCTGCTCGGCGAACAATCGGCCGTTCGCGCGCGCATCGTCGGGGTGGCGACGAGGCGCCATGGTTCCGTCCTGGACCGCCGGAGCGTCACCCTGCCCTCCACGCTCCACTTCATCCGCGAGGCCGTCCGCGCGCATGCTGCCGCCGCCAAAGCCGGCCGTCTGATCGTCGTCGAGACGACGACGCTGGATATCGAACGCGGGGAGCCGGCAATCAGCCACGTCCGCGCCGCGCTGGCCGGGGGCGCGCACGTGGTCACCGCGAACAAGGGCCCCGTCGCTTTTGCTTACCGACGCCTGATGCGGGAGGCGCAACGCGCGAACCGCCGCTTCCTCTTCGAGGGAGCGGTGATGGACGGAGTGCCGCTCTTCAATCTCGTGCGCGAGACGCTGCCGGCGCTGCGCGTCCTCGGCTTCCGGGGTGTGGTCAACAGCACGACCAACTACATCATCACTGCGATGGAAGACGGGCAACCGTTCGACGTCGCGCTGGCGCAGATGCAGACGCGCGGAGTGGCCGAGGCCGATCCGTCGCTCGACGTCGACGGCTGGGACGCGGCGGCCAAGGCGGCGGCACTCGCCAACGTCCTGCTGGGCGCAAACATCACGCCACGGCAGGTTGAACGTACCGGCATCGGACCCGACACCGGTCGGCTGGCGCGGGACGCCCGCGCGGCCGGCCGACGATTGAAGCTCGTCGCCCGGGCGGAGCGCAATGGGCGTGGCATCGTCGCGCGAGTGTCGCCGGAAAGCCTTCGCGGCGATGATCTGCTGGCCAACCTGGAGAGCCAGCAGAATGCGATCATCCTAAAGACCGACCTGCTCGAAGAAATTGCCGTCGTTCAACTCAGCGGCAGCCTGACCCAGACCGCCTATGCGCTGCTGTCCGACCTCGTCACCATCGCGCGGGAGATCACCGGTGCGCCCGCCGCTCGACGATGGACCGCCGCGGCGCGGCGGCGGCGAAACCCCTGACGACCTCTTTCACCGTGCGCAGCTTCGTCAGTCACTGCCCGCGTAGACGATAATCATCCAATCATCATGGCGCCACTCGACGGAATCACCGTTCTCGATCTGACGCGCGTGCTGTCGGGACCGTACTGCACGATGCTGCTCGCCGACATGGGCGCGCGCGTCATCAAGATTGAACAGCCGGGCACCGGCGACGACACGCGTGCCTGGGGACCGCCGTTTCTGTCCCCCGGCGCGCAAGCCTCGCGCGCCGGGGGACCGGATGACGGGGGCGAGAGCGCCTATTTCCTCAGCATCAATCGCAACAAGGAGAGCGTGACGCTCGACTTCAAGCATCCGGACGGCCGGGCGGTGCTCGATCGGCTGATCGCAAAGGCCGACGTCGTGGTCGAAAACTTTCGGCCGGGCACACTGGCCAGGCTCGGGCTCGACTACACAACGCTGGCGAAGACGCACCCCCGCCTGATCTACTGCTCGATTTCCGGCTTTGGCCACACCGGCCCGAGGTCGAAGCAGCCCGGATACGACGCCATCATGCAGGCGGAAGGCGGCCTGATGAGCATCACTGGCGCGGCTGACGGCCCTCAAGTCAGGCTGGGGGTCGCCATCGTGGACATCGTCTCGGGCATGTTCGCGGCCTACGGAGTCGCAATGGCGCTGCTGGCGCGCGAGCGGACCGGTACAGGTCAGGAGGTCGACCTCGCGATGCTCGATGCGACGGTGGCCCTGCTCACCTACCAGGCCGGCAACTACTTCGCGAGCGGCAAGATCCCGGCGCGGCTGGGCAACCGGCACCCGAGTATCGTGCCGTACGAAACCTTCGCCGCCGCCGATGGCGACTTCGTGCTCGCGGTCGGCAACGACGAACAGTGGCGGAGATTCTGCGCCGTGGCAGGATTGCCGGGCGACGAGCGGTTTGCCACCAATCGACAGCGGGTATCCGCCTACGATGCGCTGCGGACGGTGGTCGCCGACCGGCTGCGGGAAGAGCCGCGTCAGCACTGGATTGAAGCCTTGACCGCCGCCGGAGTGCCGTGCGGATCGGTGCGCAATTTCGACGAACTCTTCGCCGATCCTCAGGTCGAGGCCCGTGAGATGATCGCGCTCGTCGAACACGCGACGATCGGGCCCTTGAAGGCGCTTGGCGTGCCGGTCAAGCTGTCGGGGACGCCGGGCGCGGTCCGCTCGCCGCCGCCCACGCTCGGGCAGCACACCGACGCCGTGCTGCGGCTCGATCTTGGACTCGACGCCGACGCCGTCGCCGCATTGCGACGGCATCAGGTGATCTAACCGTCATGGAAATCTCCGTTGTCCGCAGACGCCTGACCGAGACCATCGAACGCGCAAGGAAACAGGCCGCCGAACGCCGCGGGCGCGGCGATCAGGCGGCGCGCGACTTCGAGCTGTTCCTGCAGAAGATCGCGGTACCGCTGTTCCGGCAGGTCGCCAACGCACTCAAGGCCGACGGCTACGCCTACACCGTGTTCACACCGTCGGGCAGCGTTCGGCTGATGTCGGATCGCGCGGCGTCAGATTACATCGAGCTGACGCTCGACACGTCGGACGGTCTGCCGCGCGTGACCGGACAGGTGAGCCGCGCCCGCGGCCGCCGCGTCATCGACGCCGAGCGCACCATTGGCGCTCCCGACACGCTGACCGAAGAAGAGCTGTTGGAATTCCTGCTGAAGGAACTGGAGCCGTTCGTCGAACGCTAGGCGGGGCTGCTGCGCGCCCCGCCGATCCCGCCCGTCCCGCCCCGTCTACCCGTTGGCGAGTCTCTCGGCGAAAGAAGTGTCGATGCCCTGGCGGTTGAGCGCCGCCACGAAGCCGGCGCGATCCGGTGAATGGCGGTAGGCTTCTCGCGCTTCGACCGATCCGTTGCGCACGAGGCCGACCAGCGCATCGTTGAGCGGCATCATGCCATGGCCGCGGCCGCCTTCGATAGCCATCGGCAGCTGCGACGTCTTCCCTCCCGCGATCACGCTCGACACCGCCGCCGTATTCAGCAGGACCTCGCGCGCCGGCAGCCGGCCGCCGCCGACCTTGCGCAGGAGGACCTGCGCCACGACACCACGCATCGAGTCGGCCAGCGCCATCTGCACCTGACGATGAAGGTCGGGAGAGTAGAGATCGATGATGCGATCGATCGCCCCGGTGGCGGTGTGCGCGGTGAAGCCGCCGACAACCAGCCGGCCGGCGGCCGCCGCTTCGAGGGCGAGGTCGACCAGCGCACTGGTCCGCAGCTCTTCGATCACGAGCACGTCGGGATCCTCGCGCAGCGCCGCGCGCGCCGCCGCGAGCACGTCCTCGTCGTTGCCGCGGACTTCGCGCTGGCTGATGAACGAATTGGCGCGCTCGTGCTGGATGTTGATCTCGCGCTCGATGGTGATGATGTGATCGCGGCGCGTGCGGTTCATCAAATCGACGAAGGCCGCCATCGTCGTCCGCTTGCCGCTCGAGCGCGCACCGGCAATCAGGATGAGGCCTTCCTGCTCGAGGGCCAGTGCCTGGACCGCCTTGGGCAGGCCGAGTTCGTCGGCAGAGACCGAGCGCGTCGGCATCAGGCGGAACACACCGCCGGGGCCACGTTGATCGCGAAAGCTCATGCAGCGAACGCGCCCGACGCCTTCCAGATCAGTGATCCACTCGGTGGCGGCACCGGTGCGCAGCGCCTCGTGGCTGCGTTCGGGCATCAGCGTCAGCAGGAGCGACTCGACGTCGCGCGCGACGTGCACCGGCTCGCCGTCGAGCATCTGCAGCTCGCCGTCCACACGCACGGAGGGACGCGATCCGGACGACAGATAGAGCGTCGAGGCGCCGCGAGCGGAGGACACGCGCAACAGACGCTCCAACCCGGACAGCATCGGATCCTCGACCGGTGGCGGCGGTGCATCCGAACGGATCGGACTGCGCGACATGTTCAGGACCACGGCCGGCTGTAGCGGAGCGGACCGCATTTGCGATGATGGCGGCAAGGCCACGAGCGGCAACTGTTGCGCTTCGAACGGTGCGCTCAACGGATCCGCTTCGAGCCGCGGCGCGATGCGTGTGGAATACGACGTTATCTCGGAGGTCGTCTCCGCCGACGCCAGGAAGGGCTCGACGTCGTACGCCTCCAATGGCGCGACTTCGTGCGGCGCCACGACGGAGGCGAAGACCGAATCCGTCTGCAGCGCGGCAAACGTCATCATCTCGTCCGGCTCGTCGACCGACGCCAGCAGAGGCTCGGTCTCGCGGCCCGCGTCGACGGCTGAAAGCAGCGCGGCCTCGTACGGATCTTCGATCGACGCGGCCATTGACTGCGTGTCGAACTGCGGCCCGGCCCCCGACGACTGGGCCATGGGCCCGGATTGCGCATCAATGCGTGCGGCGATCGGCTCGGGTTCGCTGAACACGGTGATGAAACCGGCGATCGGAAGCATTTCGTCCGGAGCAGCTTCGGCCGATGCGGCGACCCGCTCGGCGTCGCGTCGGGCCTCTTCCGCGGCCGCCACTCGCGCCGCTTCGCGCTCGGCTTCTTCCGCCGCCGCGACCCGCGCCGCCTCGCGCTCGGCTTCCTCTGCGGCGATGCGTTCCGCTTCCCGCTTGGCTTCTTCTTCCGCCGCCACCCGCTCGGCTTCGCGTCGAGCCTCTTCTACCGCCGCGACTCGCGCCGCTTCGCGCTCGGCTTCCTCTGCCGCCGCGACCCGCGCCGCTTCGCGCTCGGCTTCTTCCGCGGCCGCCACTCGCGCCGCTTCGCGCTCGGCTTCCTCCGCCGCCGCGACCCGCGCCGCTTCCCGCTCGGCTTCCTCTGCGGCGATCCGTTCCGCTTCCCGCTTGGCTTCTTCTTCCGCCGCCACCCGCTCGGCTTCGCGTCGGGCCTCTTCCGCCGCCGCGACCCGCGCCGCTTCGCGCTCGGCTTCCTCTGCCGCCGCGACCCGCGCCGCTTCGCGCTCGGCTTCTTCCGCCGCCGCCACTCGCGCCGCTTCGCGCTCGGCTTCCTCTGCGGCGATGCGTTCCGCTTCCCGCTTGGCTTCTTCCTCCGCCGCCACCCGCTCGGCTTCGCGTCGGGCCGCCGCGACCCGCGCCGCTTCGTGCTCGGCTTCTTCCGCCGCGATGCGTTCCGCTTCCCGCTTGGCTTCTTCTTCCGCCGCGACGCGCTCGGCTTCGCGTCGGGCCTCTTCCACCGCCGCGACCCGCGCCGCTTCGCGCTCGGCTTCCTCTGCGGCGATCCGTTCCGCTTCCCGCTTGGCTTCTTCCTCCGCCGCGACACGCTCGGCTTCGCGTCGGGCCTCTTCCGCCGCCGCGACCCGCGCCGCTTCGCGCTCGGCTTCCTCTGCGGCGATGCGTTCCGCTTCGCGCTTGGCTTCTTCTTCCGCCGCCACCCGCTCGGCTTCGCGGCGAGCCTCTTCCGCCGCCGCGACCCGCGCCGCTTCGTGCTCGGCTTCTTCCGCCGCGATGCGTTCCGCTTCCCGCTTGGCTTCTTCCTCAGCCGCGACACGCTCGGCTTCGCGGCGGGCTTCTTCCGCCGCCGCGACTCGCGCCGCTTCGCGCTCGGCCTCCTCTGCGGCGATGCGTTCCGCTTCCCGCTTGGCTTCTTCTTCCGCCGCCACCCGCTCGGCTTCGCGGCGAGCCTCTTCCGCCGCCGCGACCCGCGCCGCTTCGCGCTCGGCCTCCTCTGCGGCGATGCGTTCCGCTTCCCGCTTGGCTTCTTCCTCAGCCCCGACACGCTCGGCTTCGCGTCGGGCCTCTTCCGCCGCCGCCACCCGCTCGGCTTCGCGGCGGGCCTCTTCCACCGCCGCGACGCGCGCCGCTTCCCGCTTGGCTTCTTCTTCCGCCGCCACCCGCTCGGCTTCGCGGCGAGCCTCTTCCGCCGCCGCGACCCGCGCCGTTTCGCGCTCGGCCTCCTCTGCGGCGATCCGTTCCGCTTCCCGCTTCGTTTCTTCCGCGGCAATGCGTTCCGCTTCCCGTTTAGCCTCCTCGACGGCGTCGAGGTCGTCGTCGACGTCGAGATCGATCTCGAGCTCCTGGCCGTAGGCGGCTACCGCGTCGGCCACTGTCGCCGACGAAGGCGCGGCCTGGGCCGGCCACAGATGTGACTCGTCCGGCAGCAGCAGGTCGTCGTCCACCCCGGCTGCTTCGTCGATTTGCGCGTGGGCAACTGCTTCCACCGCGCGCGGCTGGTGCTCCTCGACCGACGGCGTATCGAAACCGAGCATCTCGACCGGCAGCTCGTCGTTGTCGTAGACGATCGGCGTGGCGGCGCTGGCGACCGGCTGTACTGGCGCACCATGCGACGCCATCGGTTGCGCCGGCGGCGGGGTCTGCGTCGGCTCGAAGAATTCGTCGGGAACGCGATCGTCTTCCGGAATGCGGCGGCGCCGGATCTCGACCCAGACATCATCGCCGCCGCGGGCTGCGACCACCGTGAAATGCTCGCCCGGAAAGTCCGGCATCGACGGCAGTTCGTGCTGCACTGCGCCGAATTCATCGAGAGCGTGCTGCAGCTCGGTCGGCAGAATCTGGGTCACGATGCCGTTGACGGCTTCGAGGGTCAGACCACGGCTCGCCAGGTCGACCTGTTCGGTGGGCGACACGACGTAAGGCTTGTCGCCGGCGTGCATCACCAGAGCTTCGCCGTCGATGCGCACAATCGCCTGAAGGAGGGCAGGGACGAGACTCATCTGTTCACACTTGCATGCATTCGCACACAACCAGGGGCAAGGGGAGGCACACCGTCAGTGTCGGCCAAATCCGCTCGGGCCATTAGGAGCGCCGCGGTGTGCCCACCTCGTAGATGCGAACCATTTCAACGAGCTTGTAGCCGCGTGTCTGGTAGGGCGGGACAATGCGTTCGGCCCGCAAATATTGCAGCATTCCTTCGTCGCCGTAGTCGGGCGGGCCGATCTCCTCGATGGCGGCCAGCGCCGCCTCGAGTCCCGGAAGAGTCATCGCCTTTTCCACCGCCACCCGCACTCCCGGCAGCATGCCAAAGCGCTTGGTCTTCTCACGGCGCTCGATGGTATCGAACGTGACGAACAGCTCGTTGGCGATGAAGTTGTAGTCGGCGTCGGACCGCGTTGAGGGCGCATCTTCAACACGTACGGACTGAACGCCCGCGACATCACGCAGCCGCTCGATCAGGAGTTGCGTGAACGTCCCTTCTCCAGACCAGCCTGAGGTCTTAAGCTCGAATGGCATGGTGAATGGTCATCAAGCCGCCGAGGACCGGATAGCACCGCACGCCGACGAAGCCGCGTGACTCGAACAGGCGCGCCACACCCTCGGCCCCGGGGTATTGCCGGATCGACGCTGGAATGTAACGGTAGGTGTCGGGGTCGCGGTGAAGAATCCAGCCGAGCGCTCCGCCGACGATGGTCAGATACGCCAGGTAGGCCGATCGCACGATCCCGTTCGACGGTCTGTTGAAGTCGAGCGACAGCATCTGGCCCCCGTGCGATAGCACTCGCTCGATTTCGCCGATGGCGACCGCCAGGTTCGGCACGTTGCGCAACCCGTAGCCGGTCGTGACAATGTCGAAGGAACCGGAGGCGAACGGCAGGGCGAGCATGTCGCCGACGAGAAAGCGCGGAGGAACCCGCGAGGGCGGCTGAAGCTCGGGCTCCGTCACGGCCTTGTTGCGGGCCAGCTCGATCATTCGGACCGTGATATCGAGCCCGACGACCTGCGCACCCTGGGCCGCCAGCGCGAACGCAATGTCGCCGGTGCCGGTCGCAAGATCGAGTGCCCGTGCCGTCCGCAGCGGCCCGGCCAGATTGATCAACCGCCGCTTCCACCGCCGATCCTGGCCGTACGACAGAATCACGGTAATGAAATCGTAACGATCAGCGATGGTCGCGAAGATGGTGCGGACGAACCGGCCCTTCCCGTCCGGCGTGGCGATCCGTTCGCGCAGTGACATCTTCGGATAATATCGTGGCATGCTCCCGTCGAGCACGGTCGAGAACTACCTGAAGGCGATTCATCAGGGTCAGTCCGCGCTCGGACCGGACCAGCGGCTGGTGCCGATGGGACAAGTCGCGTCAGCGCTCGGCGTCACTCCGGGCACGGCCACCACGATGGTGAAGGCACTGGCGGAATCGGGGCTGGCCGAGTACGAGCCCTACAGCGGCGTGCGCCTGAGCGCGTCGGGTGAGCGCCTCGCAGGCCTGGTGCTGCGGCGGCATCGTCTCGTGGAGCTGTTTCTGGTGCAGGTGATGGGCATGAGCTGGGCGGACGTGCACGACGACGCCGAACAGCTCGAGCACGCAGTCTCCGATCGCCTGATCGATCGGATCGACGAGATGCTTGGACGCCCGAGCCACGATCCGCACGGCGACCCGATCCCCAATCAGGACGGCGCCATCACCACCCGGCATCTCGACAGCCTGCTCACCTGCCCGCTCGGAACACCGCTGAAGGTCACCCGCATCACTGATCAGGACCCGGCGTTCCTGCGATTCATCGAAGGCAACGGCCTGAAGCCGGGCGAGGCGGTTGAAGTCGCTTCGCGCGACGACGCCGCCGATGCCGTGGTCCTCCACCACAACGATCGGCCGATCACCATCGGTGCGCGTGCCGCGTCCAAGCTGCTCGTCGAGGTCGTGCCTGGTTGATCCCGATCCGCGGCGTCCTCACGTTGTCGCTGCTGCTGGCCTGCGCGCGCGTCGAGGCGCAGCCCGCGGCTGCCTCCGCCTCCTCACGTAAGTGGGAGATAGTCGACAACTCTTTCCTCGTTGAAGAGGCCTTCAACCAGGAGCCTGGCATCGTCCAGAACATCCTGACCTGGACGCGCGGCCGTCACGGCACCTGGGACGGCAGCTTCACCCAGGAGTGGCCGGTGCCTGGTATGCGTCATCAGCTTTCGTATTCGATCCCGTTTGCCAGCACGGGGGAAGCCAGCGGCATCAACGACGTCCTGCTCAACTATCGTTTGCAGCTGCGGGAGGAATCGGCGGATGGCCCGGCGATCTCTCCGCGATTCAGCCTGATCCTGCCGAGCGGCCGCGAAGCGGACGGCCTCGGCACCGGCACGACCGGCCTCGACCTGAATCTGCCCGTCAGCAAGCAGTTCGGCGACCTCTACGTCCATGCGAACGCAGGCTACACCTGGCTGCCCGACGTGCAGCGCACCGTCCGCCTCGCCGGCAGCGGAATCTGGCGCGTCATGCCGATGCTCAACCTGCTGTTCGAGGCTGTGTCGGAAGTCGATGAGGCGTTGACGCTGTCGCCCGGCTTCCGGCGTGGCTGGAACTTCGGCGATTACCAGCTGGTGATCGGCGCCGCCGTTCCATTCACTCACGCCGGCGGTCAATGGACCGCTGCGCTGCTGACGTATTTCTCTTACGAGCTGCCATTCCGGTGAGGCCGTCAGCCCGGTGGCTGGCGGCGGTGGGCTGAACTGAACGATCACATCAGCTTGCCGAGCGGTCCGAGATCGAGGTTCAGATCCTCAGGGGTCAGGCCGAACTTCGTGCCGATGTCGCGGATGGTTGCCTCGAGCGTCATCAACGCGGTGCCGACCGCCTCGACTTCCTTCCTGGTCAGCGTCTTCTGTTCCATCCGCCTGATCGCCTGCCGTTCCATCAGACGCCGTAGGAACTCGACGATCGTCAACACCAGCTGTGCGACCGACTTCTGTACGTCCTCGGGCTCGGGATTCCATCGCATCGGCGCCGGCCGACGCCGCCTTGCCGCCGTGCGCAGCTTGCCGACGGCGATGGTCGACGATCGGCCGATCCGCTTCTCGATTTCGTCCTTCAGCGCACGCAGCTCCGCCGCCGTCACCGGTGCCGCCGCGATCGCCTTCGACTTCCGCGTCCGGACACGGCGGCGGCGCGCGGCGCGGGATGGTGGTTTCTTCACGTCCTTTTCTCGAGCAGCGGTGGTCTGCCCCTGCGGCGCGGACGCCGCGACCGCTCCGGCGCAGTGCCGGGCGGCAGGACCCGGTCTGCGGCGCACAACACCGTCGACAGACGCAGGTAGATGAGATCGACGCCGGCGACGCCGAGCGTCACGTCGCCGTTCGCCATCACGCCTTTGTTGAGGAGGCTGTCGAGCAGATCGAGCAGGGTCGATTCAGGCGAGTCGAGCACCTGGTCGGCGAGGGTATCAGTCCGGGCCGGAAGTCGGCGCGCCATCATCAATCCTGGACGAACGTATAGGGCGGCCACGGACCGCTGATGGTCAGACCATAGCCCTGGCGGGCCAGCGCTTTGGACTCGCGGCCGGCAAACGCCCTGAAGGTCGCCGCGCGTGAACGCGGCACGAGAAAGGCGGCGTCAAGCAGAAGCGGCCCGCCCTGGAGCGGCAGTTCGGTGGCGCCGCGACGTTTGGCGTCACCTGATCTGGCTGCGAGCCGATCGAAGAGCGCGGCGACTGTGTCGCGGGCACGAGAGGCGAGCGCCCTGGAGGCGTCGCGCTGAGCTTGTTTGTGCGTCAGGTAGGCCGCACCGGTGCCGGCGCGCGAGGCTGCCTTGTTCTTTGACACGGCTGCCGCCAGCCGGCGATCGAGCACGACGCGGATCCCCCACTCCTGATGGTTCGCCACGCGCTTGACGAGCGCCACGATGCGCTGACGCTGCGCGCGCACGTGGTCGAGCGCGCGCTGGTCGGTCGTGAAGATCGTGAACAGCGTCATCGGCAGCACGGCGCTGGCATTGACGAATGACTCGACGACGGCTTCGTGCGCAACCGCCACGCGCGACACCCAGTCGAGATGGGCAAGCCCGGCATTGATCGCGGTCTGGCTGTACCGATCCAGCGGCAGATCGGCAACCGCGGCGAACAACCCGGTCTCGACCTCGAGCACCCGAACCGGGCCCGCGCCGGGCAAGCCGGCAGCCACACGGGTCAGTCGCGGACGGCGCGCCGCCGCAATCACGCAGTACACGTACGTCCCTTTCGGTGCAGCCATATGGGACCTAGCGAACCCAGCGCCGCGACCAGCGAACCAACGCCGCGGCGCCACGAGGCGGCGGAGCAGTCAGCGGTGTCTGGATGATAGCGCACCGCCGGCGGCAGATCCGCCGGAGCCGCGCGAGCTGTCGCCGTTCGGACGCATCCACGGCGCGGCAGCGGGCGCAGCGGCCGGGCAGCAGCGTCCGCGCGTTGACGACGATGGCGGGAACGAGCAAGTGAAGTCGACGAAGACGCGCCAGCAAACGCTCCGTTTCGCGCCGCGGCAGCTCGGCTGCCCGCGTCACCACGACAAAGCGCGTCATCGAGCCGTCACGCAGCAGCGCGATCAAACCACGGATCGACTTCGAGGTTTCGACGAGCTCCGCCGCCAGCTGACCGGGACGCACCAGCGATCGGTATTTCAGCAGCATGCGCAGCAGAACCTGCAGCCACTCGCGGGCCGCTTCGGGCATCTCGAGCAGCCGCAGCGCATGGCCGGTCGGCGCGGTGTCGACGACAATGACGTCGTACGCGGCGCGGGCAGCGACCACAGAAAGGACGCCGAACAGCTCGTCGATGCCGGGCGGAGCGAGATGCATCAGCTCGGACCCAGCCATCATGGCTCCCGCGCCGTGGATGCCAACCGCTGTCGCGATCTCGTCGAGGGCCGCTTCGAACCGGATGCGGCGATCGGCCACGGCCTGCTCCGCGTCCAGCTCACGGACGGCCAGGTTGGCAGGCGCCGTCCAAATGGTGTGAGCGCGGTCGCCAACCTCGGTGCGCAATACGTCGCCGAGTGAATGGGCGGGATCGGTCGAGAGCAGGAGCACGCGCCGCTCCCGATCGGCGCGCGCCAGCTGCAGCGCGGCAGCCGCCGCGACCGTGGTCTTGCCCACGCCGCCCTTGCCGCCGAAGAACAGCAGCGATGCCCCCGCAGCGAGGCGCGTGGCTTCGCTGAAGATGGCTGATGGCTGATGGCTGATGGTCGATGGCTGATTGCCGATCGCCGACGATCGATGGCTGGCGGACGTCGAGCGTGCGGTCATCGGCGGCGAACGCCGCGCCCGGTCGCGCGCGAGGGAAGCCAGCGCCCTCGCGCCACGCGGCTCTGTGATCGCCGCGGCGACCAGACGGATGGTACGGCCACGCCCGAAACGTCGGCGGATGGCTGCGACGGCCTTGCGCTCGTGTGCCCGCCGGCCGTCGCAAAGCGGACAGGCGCCGCCGTCGGGCAGTACGCGATTGACGAGAATCTCGGGCACGGGAATGCCGGCCCGATTGAGCGCGCCGAGTCCGTCAGCGGTTTCGGCCACCGACAGCGCTTCGGGCAGCGTTACCCAGACGAACGTCGTCCGATTCGGATCGCGCAGGCGCTCGGCCATCTGGCGTGTTTGCGCCGCGAGAATCGCAATCAGGCGATCGGCCGCTTCCGGACGACCGACGCGCGCCAGCTGCTCGCGAACCAGGCGATGCTCCTGCTGAAGCGCGCCGAGCACCTCGGCGACAGCGGCGACCGTGCCCGGCGCCGACAACAGGCGCAGGGTGTGGCCGGTCGGGGCCGTGTCGACCACCACCAGATCGTAGCGGGATGGCGCAGCCAGCCGGTCGATCGCGATCATCGCCGTCAGCTCGTCGACGCCGGGAATGGACAGACCGAGCAGGGCGTCGACATCCTCGCGATCGAGCCAGGTGCCATGCTCGAGGATCTCACCGAGCAGCCGCCGGTGCGCCGCCAACCAGCGCGAGAACGCGCGTGGCGCGTCGAGCTCGACCGCGGCGAGCGAGCGACGAACCTGCCGGGGTTTCCTGGATAGCCCGATGCCGAGGGCGTCACCGAGCGAGTGGGCCGGGTCGGTCGAGACCACCAGCACGCGATCGCCCGCGGCGGCCCGGGCGCCGGCGTAGGCCGCGGCGCTAGTGGTCTTGCCGGCGCCGCCCTTGCCAGCGAAGAAGATCAGGAAGGGCTGGGCTTTCACTGCTCACGTTCGTCGAAGCTCTGGATGTCGACGCCGGTGATCGTGTCATCGGGCGACATGGAGATGGGGCCCGGTTGCCGCCCCTTGATCTCCCGGATCGCGAGCAGAATCCTGCGCTCGGTCTCGGCGAATTCGCGATCGCTGATTTCGCCGAGCTCGAGCTGCATCTGCGCTTCGAGCAACTGATCGCGCAGCGCCGAATCGTCGTGCATCTCGCTCTCCGCCGCGGCGACGACCTTGTCGAGGACGAAGCGGAGGCTGCCGATCAGGAGCGAGTCGAGGATGAACATAAGACAGCAGGCTGAGGGCTCAGGGCTGCACGCCCCTCGGCGCTTCGCCCTATGCCCTTTCCAGTTTGAGCCGGATGTTGACGAAGTTGTAGGGCGGCCACGGCCCGGTGTACTTGAACGTCAGCTTGTCGAAGCGGGTGGCGATGAGCTTGACCATCGCGTCGAACGCCGACTCCTGATCGCGGGCGATCAGGAACGCCGCGTTCATGATCATCTTGTCGCCAATCGGCTTGTTGATGCGCGACGCCACCGACACGTCGCGCAGCTGGTCGAGGATGTCGGCGACGCAGCGTTCGGAACGCGATTGCAGGGCCGAGTCGATCAGCCGTCCATACTGCATGCGCGCGAAGTAGGTCGGTCCTTTCTGTCCCGAAATCTCCTTCTTGAGGCGACTGATGTCCTCGTCCTCGTTTTCCACGTCCCGCACCGCCTGATCCCGGTCCCACAGCACTTTCAGGCCGAACTCGAGCTTGTTCTGCATCTTGTTCAACACGTCGCCGAACGCCTCGGCCGCCGAACGCAGCAGCTCGACGATGTCCTCGCGTGTCTTGAAGATGGTACCGAATGACATCGGGATGACGGTGTGTTCGTGCATGACCGTTTCGTTCACGCGCTCGTGCGCCAGCACGTTCTCGCGTGTCGAGTCGAGCACCTCGAGCGGAGCGTCCGAGACCACCGCCGCCAGATTCTTGTAGTGCACGGTATAGACATCGGACGGATCGGCGCCGACGCCAATGGGCCCGAAGCGCAGCGGATCGGCGGACTGGATGATGCAGTAGACATACTTGCCACGGCTGGCGCTGCCGCCCGACTCGATCGCCGCGCCTCGTCGGGTATGCACGGTCCTCTCGGGCACTCGCCGCTCCGCGCCGGCTCGCGCGTCGCGCAGCGACGGCTTCGGATCGGAACGCACCGCGCCATTGCCCTTGACCGATTTCGCGGCCCTGGTCGCCGTGGCCGACTTGGCGGCGCTGGTCACGGAACGTTTCCGTGCGCGGGTCCTGACCGGTGCTGCTGATGGTCGACGCGCCGGCGGGCTCTTGCGAGGGCTAGCTGGTCTTCGCATGTTTGCCGCTCCTGCGGACTCTCTTGATGGACGATGATGGCGGGGCGTCGAGGATCCTCCGGATCTCGCGCACGAGATCCTCGGGCAGGCACGGTTTCGTGACGAAGGCGTCGCAGCCGGCTTTCTTCGCCCCCTCCGAGATGCCGGCGAGGGCGTGTCCGGTGAGCGCCACCACCGGGATCCCGGCTGTCCGATCGTCGGCCTTCAGACGGCGGGTGGCCTCCCAGCCGTCCATGACCGGCAACGAAAGATCCATCAGGATGATGTCGGGCGCGGTGTCGACGGCGCGCTCGAGCGCCTCCATCCCGTTGCCGGCTTCCACGACATCGAATCCTGAGAACTCGAGGTATTCGGTGTACATCTCGCGCGCGTCGGGATAGTCGTCCACCAGCAGCACGCGTGGGCGTTCGGGTTTCGTGGCAGTCATTTCCGTCCTTTGGTCGGCAGCGTCAGATAGAACGTGGAGCCCTTGTTCGACTGACTCTGCACGCTGATGCGTCCGCCCAGCATCTGGGTCAGACGCCGGCAGATCGAGAGGCCGAGGCCGGTCCCACCGTAGGGGCGCGTCGGCGAATTATCGAGCTGCCGAAAATCCTCGAAGATGCGCTCCTGATCGGCCGTGGCGATGCCGATGCCGGTATCGGCCACCGACAGCGTCACCGTCCGCTCCTTGATGTTGCGCCTGACCGAGATGGTGACGCCGCCGTGGTGGGTGAATTTCAGGGCGTTGCTGAGCAGGTTCAGGATGATCTGCTTCACTTTCTGGCGATCGCTCGAAATCGGCGTCTGGTCCCTCGAGAGGTGGAGCGTGATCGCCAGCTTCGAGCGCATGATGATCGGCTCGAGCTCGGACTTCACCTCGTGCACCAGGTCGGGAACCCGGAAGGTCGACAGCTGCAGTGGCATCCGGCCGGCCTCGATGCGCGAGATGTCCAGAATCTCGTTGATGATCGTGAGCAGGTGCCGACCGTTGGACTCGATCCGCCCGAGCTGCCTTTTCACCGGCGGCGCACATTCCCCGGCGACCCCCTGCAGCAGCATCGAGGTGTAGCCGAGCATGGCGTTGAGCGGCGTGCGGAACTCGTGCGACATGTTGGCGAGGAATTGCGACTTGAGCGCGGAGGCCTGTTCGAGCTCGATCGCCTGACGCCGCAGCAGCTCGTTCTGCTGCGCGATGTCGGCGGTCGCTGCCTGAATCTTGCGCTCCAGCTCGTCGGACGCCTGCTTGAGTTGCTCGTAGAGCAGCGCCTTCTCGATCGCCTCGCGGCGGTCGTGAAGAATGGTGACCACGGCGGTGAGCTCGCCATGCTCCGAAAGAATCTTGCCGGCGATCGCCTCGACCGGCATGTTGTCGCCGGTCACTGGATCGCTCAAGCCAATCTGGCCGACCCGGCGCCGGTCGGCGCTGACGAGCATGCCGGCGATGAACGACGAGAAATGCGCGTCGTTGGCCTGCACCCAGCGCTGCTCGATTTCGCTGGCGTGGGGTCGAAGGGTGAACAGCCGCTCCGCCGGGTCGTTCATCAGCGATGTCGCGCCGGCCGCATCGGTCACGACAATCGGGTCGGCCACCGAGTCGATGATCAGGTTGAGGCGGTCGCTCTCGGCGCGCGCCTGCACCTCGGCGACGCGCATTTTCCGGTAGTTCTCCTCGATCTCTTCGCTGGCGCGCCGCAGATCGGTGACGTTGCGCAGAATCGAGACGACGCCGCTGCCCTGGCGCGCGTCCTCGGTGACGGTGCTCAACAGCTCGAACACGAGGTCCGATCCGTCGACCGGGTTCACCAGCAGCAGCTCGCGCCGGGCCGCACCGGTTTCCTCGATCGCCTTGCTCGAGAGCGCCGACGACAGCAGCATGTTGTTCATGCGCACGGCACCGCGGCGTCCTTCGCTCTCTTCCTCCGACGCGGTGAATAGCGTCAGCGCGCGCGCGTTCGCGATCAGCAGCCGGCCGTCGGCGTCGGTCAGCAGAATCGGGTCGGTGACGGCATTGATGATGTTGTAGAGCAGCGCGCGCTCCCGCCCCTGGTTACGGTCGCCCTCGGCGAGCGCCTGCTGGCGCAGGATCTGATCGAGCTTCTGGCTGAAGACCGTGGTGAACCAGTGCAGTTGCGGACGAAACGCCGTGCCGCCGATCAGCAGCAGCCCGAAGGCGGTTTCGGACGCCCCGGGGACGCCGAGCGGCATGACGTGAAATGCGGAGTCCTCGAACGGCGTGCCCGGCCGCCGTCGGCGATCGGCGACCGAGTGCGGTGCGGGAAAATAGAATTCCTTCCGGTTCGAAAACGCGGTGACGAGCGGATTCCCCCAGTCCTCCAACGAAACCGCAAAACGCGAGACCGCTGATCCGGCCAGGCCGTAGGTGCCGATGACCATCAGCGAGGTCTCGTCGGCCGGCCGCACCAGACATATCGACGGCGCGATGCCGAGAATCTCGCTCAGCCACTGCAGCGCGAGATGCGCGCAGTCGGACAGCTCCGTCCGCGCGATAAACCCTTCCAGCAGGATCAGGCGGGCAGCCAGCCGATCGGCGTCGACAGCACCTTCATCGACCGCGATTCGCACGCGTGGAACGTCCGAGTACGGTCGGGCCCGCTGGCGCTTAGCCGCGGGCCGTCGCGCGCCGGCGGCCAGCAGCGCGGCGGGCTGGGAGGGCATTGACCTGGGCCCGGAGGGCCGAATTTTCTGCAATGAGCTCCTCGTACCCCTTGCCCTCGATCGCCGGCTTGGATGCCGGTGCGACCTGGCCGACCGCTTCGGAGTATTTCAGATAGGTATCGATGGACGCCACGACGATCCGGGCCTCGACGGTGATGAGGTCGATCCCGACCAGCGAAACTCGCACCCATGCGTCGATGACGATGCCCTTGTCGAGGACTCGATCGAGAACGTCGATTAGACTCGTGCCGCCTGCGGCTCGTTCAACGGGCATCTAACACTCCTTGTGTCGAACTTCGGTCTGCCTGCGCACTATCGTGACGCCGGGGCGGATCGTCTTCGCGTCAACGCCGCCAGCTGTCGCTCGAGCGCGCGCACCTGCTTGCGCAGCTCGTCGTTTTCAGCCGATAGCGCTTGCTTGCCGGGAGACAGATGGTGGTCGTACTTCCACCAGTCGAGGCCAATCTGCTCGGCTTTGTCGATCGAGCAGATGAGCAGGCGAATCCTGATCGTCAACAGCTCGACTTCGGCCAGCGACACTTTGATGTCGCCGGCGACGACGAGCCCCTTGTCCAGAACACGATCGAGGACATCGACCAGGCCGGTCGATCGTCCTTGCCCTTCAGTCAATGACGTCGGCATAGGTTCCGCATTCTACGAGTGTTACCGCGCGCCCATTTGATGACTGATGGCGGGGACGGGCTTATCTGAGCAATGGCGATGCCAGATTTTCGCGAGGAATTCGGTGTGGAACGAAGGGTCTTTGCATCGAAGCCCAACATTACAGGCCCGTAATCCGTATCGGAACATTACAGCCCAAGGAGCTCTTTCGGCGCCGCAATCACCCGATCCTCGGGCGCCAATTCGTGAAGCCGGACGCCGTTGAAACCAAACCCGTAACGCGCCAGGCACAGAGCCGTTCCCGCAGCGCGCGCCGTCCGCCAGTCGATCGCGGAATCGCCCACCATCACCGTGTCACGCGCGCTCGTGTTGGCGCGCTCAACCAGCTCGAGCAGCGCCGCCGGATCCGGCTTGCGCGCAAACGGGCCGTCCCCGCCCAGAACGGCGTTGGCCGGAAAGTGGTGCGCGAGATCGAGGGCGTCGAGAATGCGTCGCGTCGGTCCGATCGGCTTGTTGGTCAGCACCGCGAGCGACGCGCGCCGGCCGATGGTCTCGAGCACCTCCGGGATGCCGGCGTACGGGCGGGTGTGATTCAGCAGCCGTTCCTCGTAAAGCGCCAGGTAGCGTGGCAGGGCATCAGGCGGAGGCTCGATGCCGCAGGCGCTGAACGCGCGCGCCACCAGTGTGGCCGCGCCATCGCCCACCATGTCGCCAATGCGATCCTCGGAGACAGCGGCGGCGCCGCACGAGACCAGCAACGCGTTGGCGGCATCGGCGATATCACGGCGGGAGTCGACCAGCGTGCCGTCCAGGTCGAACACGAACAAGCGAAAGTGAGGGCTCAGGGATTGGGGCTCAGGGACAAAGACTAAGGATCAGCGATCAGGGGTCAGGATCGTCCGCGGGCGGCCCTACGCCCGGTACTCCGCAAACGACGTCGGTGTCTCCCACACCGTCACACGCATCACCGGCAGACCGTGCTCGTGTGCCTTGTCGAAAATCAGCTTGGCAATGCGCTCCACCGTCGGGTTGCTGTCGAGCAGATAGACCGGCTCGCCCAGTTGCTGCAGTGGCGCGACCAGGGGATCGTCGTGGCGCAGCAGCATCTTGTGATCGAGCTCGGCGTCGATCCAACCCTTGACGATCCGCTTGATGTCGCTGAAATCGCACACCATGTTTCGGTTGTCGAGCGTTCCGGTGCGCACTTCGATCTCGGCGGAGGCGTTGTGACCGTGGGGATGCTTGCACACGCCGTCGTAGTCGAGCAGACGATGACCGTAACAGAACTCGATGCGCTTGGTGACGGAATACATGCGATTTGGCAATCGGGTAATCTGGTAATTGGTTATTGATCGGAAGATTGGATGTCAATCTCTCAATCAATGACCAGATTACCAGATTACCCAACTGCGCAATGAGCCAGATGTCGACAGCTGTTCTCCTTTCGGGCGGCCTCGACAGCGCAGTGCTGGCGGCCGATGAAGCCATGCGGGGTGAAATGTGTCCCGTTTACATCAGCGTCGGCCTGGCGTGGGAGGAGGCCGAGCGGGCGATGGTGGCGGATTTTCTCGCCCGCGCACCGCTCAACGGCCGCGCGCGCCCGCTCGCCTCGCTCGGCGTCGACATGCGCGATGTCTACGCCGCTACGCACTGGGCGATGGCGGGGCGCCCGCCGGCGTATGACACGCCAGACGAAGACGTCTACCTGCCCGGGCGCAACGTCGTCCTGCTCAGCAAGGCCGCCGTCTACTGCGCGGCGGCGCAGGTCGATCGGCTGGTAATCGGCACGCTCGAGCACAACCCATTCCCCGACGCGACGCCCGAGTTCCGCGCCGCAATGGCCCGCGCACTCTCGCTCGGGCTTGGGCGGCCGCTCGATATCGACGCGCCATATGCCAAGAGCAGAAAGGCGGAGGTCATCCGCCGCGGCGCCGCGCTCGGCGTCCCGTTCGAGCTCACCCTGTCGTGCATGAACCCAAGGCTTCCCCCAGCCCTCAGCCCTCAGACATCAGCCATTCACTGCGGTGCCTGCTCGAAGTGCCGCGAGCGCCACGACGCCTTCGTCGAGGCGGGCATTGCCGACCCGACGACATACGCCACCAGCGTCAACCTGCGCTGAGGAGGGGGACCCGCGACCCCTCCCGGGGCCGTTGACTCGCCGCTGACGTCAGCGTATTGTGCCCGCGTGGCTGGCGCCCTCGATTCCTACGATGTGCTGGTGATCGGCGCGGGACCGGCGGGCAGCACCGCGGCGCAGCTGCTGGCGTCGTGGGGCTGGTCGGTTGTTCTTGTGCACCGCGCCGCCACCCATCCGGCCCTGGCCGAGTCGCTCCCTGCCAGCGCGCGCAAGCTGCTCGGATTTCTCGGTCAGATCGATCGTGTGGAGGCCGCAGGGTTCCACCCCAACGACGGCAACGTCGCGCATTGGGCCGGCGCGGTGCGTGCGACGCGGACGGCCGGCGCCGGCTTTCACGTCCCGCGCGACCGCTTCGATCGTGTGCTGCGCGACGCAGCCATCGCTTCTCGCGTACGAATGGTCGACGCGGCCGTGCAGCGCGTCGAGATGACCGATCCTCTGGCCGTCACCTGCGTGACGCACCGGGATGGTGCCGCCACGATCCACGCGCGCCACGTGCTCGACTGCTCCGGCCGGTCGGGCGTCGTGGCCCGCCGCGGATTCCGGCGGATCACCTCGGGATACCGGACCCTGGCCATCACCGCCGAGTGGGACTGCGCGACGTGGCCATCCGGCGAGCAGACCCAGACCGCGATCGAGAGTTACGACGACGGCTGGGTGTGGTCGGTACCGCTATCGCCCACCCGTCGTCAGAGCACCGTGATGATCGAACCGGGTCGTCTTGGCCGGCCGACGCGCCGAACGCGTGGAGCCGGCTCGGCTCAGGGCGTGGCGCTGCAGCCCGTTTACGATCGGGAGCTCGCCAAGGCGACGGCGTTGACCTCTCGGCTCAGCGGCGCCGTGCAGGTATCGGCGCCATGGGCGTGCGATGCGTCGATCTACGACTCGGTGCGCGCGGCGGACGAGGGCGTGCTGCTGGTCGGCGACTCGGCATCGTTCATCGAGCCACTCTCGTCGGCCGGTGTGAAAAAAGCGCTGCTTTCGGCCTGGCGCGCCGCGGTGGTCACCAACACCTGTCTGTCCAACCCCGCGCTGGCCGGGGCGGCAATCGACCTGTACACGAGACGTGAGCGGCAGGTCTACGCCGATTGCATGCGGCGGGCCCGCACATTTTTCGTGGAGGCCGACGGCGCCCACGACACTCCGTTCTGGCACCGTCGCGCCGAGTGCGTTGTCGCTCTTGACGCCACCGATGCCGGCAGCGAGGTCAGCGATCAGGCGGTGGCGAGCGACGCGGAAGTCCGCCTCGCCTTTGACCAGTTGCGCCGCGCCGAGCATGTCAGGCTGCGGCCGTCCGACGCGTTGCGATTCGAGCCCGTCGCGTCGATCGAAGGGCGTGAGGTGGTGATGCGCGACGCGCTGGTCGTCCCCGGGCTCCGCACGCCGCTGCAGTTCACCGCCGGGGTAAATCTTCCGGCGTTGGCACGGCTGGCGACGGGCCGCGAAGAAGTCCCCGCTCTCCTCGCCGCGTATCAGGCAGCGGTCGGACCGGTTCCACTCCCCGCGCTCCTGACCGGGTTGTCACTGCTCGTGGCGCGTCACGCGCTCGTAGCCGAGGGTTCGACACCATGACCGTTGAATCGACCACCGATCGCCATCCGCGCCGCTCATCCGGCGCGAGACTCCTGACAGCATGGGTCGCGGCCTGCGCCTTTCTCGTCTTCTGTCCGCTGGTTTACGCGCTGTTCGCCCAGCAGTCGCCGCCGCCGACAGCGGTGGCAGACGAGGACAAAAAGGACGAAGGCATTCCGGTGACCAACGCGCTCGTGCGGCAGAAATGTGGCGGGTGTCATCGGGCCGACGAGAAGGGTCGGCTCACTCGCATCTCCTATCGGCGCACGACGCCCGAAGGCTGGGAAGAAACGATCAAGCGGATGGTCACGCTGAACGATCTCAAGATCGAGCCGGGAGAGGCACGCGACATCCTGCGCTATCTCGCTGACCATCACGGTCTGGCGCCGACCGAAGCCAGACCCGGCGCGTTCGAAGTCGAGCGCCGGCAGATCGACTACCACTATTCGGGCGACAAGGACACCGAAGAGACCTGCATCAAGTGTCACTCGTTCGGGCGCGTCCTGCTCCAGCGCCGTACCAAGGAAGAGTGGGAGCTCCTCATCGCCATGCATCGCGGCTACTATCCGCTGGTCGACTTCCAGGCGTTTCGCCGGGGCGGTCCGCCGCCGCGCGATCAAGAGCCGGGACCGGACGGTCGGCCGCCGGACAACCGCCACCCGATGGACAAGGCGATTGCGCACCTGTCCTCCGTATTTCCGCTGACGACGCCAGAATGGTCGGCCTGGACGGCAACCATGCGTCCGCCGCGGCTCCAGGGCACCTGGGTGATGACCGGCAACGAGCCGGGAAAGGGTCCGGTGTTCGGCCGGGTCGTGGTGACGCCGCAGACCAGTGGCACCGACACCGGTGACTTCACCACAGAGACGACGCTCACCTACGCGCGGACCGGCAAGACCATCACGCGTAACGGGCGCGCGATCGTCTACACCGGCTTTCAATGGCGCGGCAAGTCCGGTGACTTCCGCGAGGTGCTCGCTGTCGATGGCGACTGGCGCCACGCCAGCGGGCGCTGGTTCACCGGCGCTTACGACGAGCTCGGCGTGGATGTATCGCTCGAACGGGTCGGCGCCGAGCCAGTCGTGCTGTCGATCGCGGAACCGCGCATCAAGGCCGGCTCGCCGGGCCAGGAAGTGCACGTATTCGGCGTCAACCTGCCGGCCCGCCTGACGCCGGCCGACATCAACTTCGGCCCGGGCATCACCGTCGACCGCATTGTCAGCGCGGCAGCCGATCGGCTGGCGCTCGCCGTGACCGTGGCACCGGGCGCCACCCCCGGACGCCGGACCGTGTTCGTCAACGGGGCAACGGGCGATGTTTCGATCGCCGTGTACGACACCATCGATTTCATCAAGGTGCTGCCGCAGGCCGGTCTGGCGCGGGTCGGCGGCGCCAACTTCCCCAAGCAGTTCCAGCAGTTCGAGGCGAGCGCCTTCGCGAATGGGCCGGACGGCAAACCGAACACCAAGGACGACATCGATCTTGGCCTGATCGACGCGGCGTGGAGCATCGAGGAGTACGCCGCCACCTACGACGACGATGACAAGGATTTCGTCGGCTCCATCGACGCTGCCAGCGGTCTATTCACCCCCAACCTCGATGGCCCGAATCCGAAACGCAAACATGGCACCAACAACTACGGCGACGTGTGGGTAGTGGCGTCGTATCAGACGGCGGCACCGGGCGGACCGGCGCGGGCATTGAAGGGACGGGCCCACCTGCTCGTCACCATTCCGCTCTACATGAAGTGGGACCAGCCGGAGGTGAGTCGATGATGGCGCTGGCGCGGCGTGAATTTCACCGGTTCCAGGCGTCCGGGCGCGACTTCCTCTATCTGGTGCCGAGCGCCGCCGTCTTCGCGCTCGACGCGCCGACGTCGGCAGGTACTCGGCGTCGTGTGCCCGGACCAGCAGGAGGCGGACAGCGGGGATCGCTCCTTTTCGCTCGGCGAGGGCGATGCGGTGCGGCTGCTGGCCGATCGCTTCGACGAGGCGACCGTCAAAGCGGCGATCGGCGAACTGGTGGACGTCCGCGCCATCGGCTACGAGCAGCAGCCGGACGACAAGCCACCGCGCCTGCTACCGATGGCGCCATTTCCGCTGACCACGATGGTCATGAACGTGACCAACCAGTGCAACCTGGCGTGCACCTACTGCTACGAGTACGGCGAGGACAAGATCGTCGATACCGACAACGGCCGGCAGTCGAAGTTCATGGCCGAGTCCACCGCGTTCGAGAGCGTCGAATTCCTCCTCAAAGAGAGCGGCCGCGTGGCCCATCTCACCTTCTTCGGCGGCGAGACCCTGCTGAATTTTCCGGTGCTGAAATCGACCATCGCCTACGCGCGGCGGCGCGCCGCCGAGCTGAACAAGGAAATCGATTTCAGTCTGACCACCAACGCCACGTTGCTCCGCCCCGAGATCATCGAGTTCCTCGCCGAACACCGCGTCGGCGTGACGATTTCGATCGATGGCCCGCGCGACATGCAGGACAGGTTCCGCGTCTTTCACAACGGCGTCGGCAGCTACGACGTCGTGGCGCCGCGGATCAAGGAACTGCTGCGCGTCCACCGCAGCCGTCCGATCGGGGCGCGCGTGACGCTGACCTCGGACACCCTCGACATCAGGACCATCTACCGGCACCTGACCGAGGAGCTCGGGTTCTGGGAAGTCGGCTTTGCGCCGGTGACGACGTCGCCGGGACAACATTACGCGATCGGCGATCAGGGATTCGATCGGATGCTCGGCCAGTTCCGCGCGCTCGCCGCCGAATTTCTCGAGCACGTCGCGGTCAACAAACATCACGGTTTCTCGAACGTCAAGGACACGCTCGAGGAAATTCACAAAGGCGTGAGCAAGGCCTACCCGTGCGGAGCCGGCCTTGGACTGCTCGGCGTCTCGACCGACGGTGACGTGGCGCTGTGTCATCGATTCGCCGGATCGGACGCGCACAAGATGGGCACGGTCAAGGACGGCATCGATCGCGCCGCGCAGAGCGCGTTCCTGCAGCAGCATCACATCGCCGACAAGACCGATTGCTCGACCTGCTGGGCCCGCCCGCTGTGCTCGGGCGGCTGCTATCACGAGGCGCACGTGCGCTACGGCTCGACCCAGCGGCCGAATCTGCACTACTGCGAATGGATCCGCGGCTGGACCGACACCTGCCTGCAGATTTATGGCTCGCTCAGTGAACGCAACCCGGAGTTCCTCGCGCGATTCGATCGCGACGAGGCCAGAGCGGAGGCTGTCCTGTGACCCACCTGAAAGCGATCAACCGCAAGGCCACCCGCGTGGTCGAACACGTCGCGGAACAGAAGAAGGACGTCGTCGCGCTGCAGCGCGTGCCCCAACTGGCGCCGCATTTCCCGCTGGGATGCTCCCTGGTGTTCTCACCGGGCTGGGAGGCCGATCACAACGGCGGCACGGCCGGACTGTGCCAGCCGGTGGAGCGCGACATCTTCGACTGCCACATCGGCTGCTTCTGGCCGGCCCAGGTGCCCGACCAGCTGAATCACGCGCCGGACTGGACCGCCAAATGCGCGTCGGCCCAGAAAGACTGGCGCAAACTCGATCTCGTCTTTCCGGGGTAGCCATGAAGAGGTGCGCGAAGCGATTGTTGGCCGCCGGCGTGGTCGCAGCGGCGGTGGTGGTCTGCATCGGCGCCGCACCGCCGGCGCTGATCGGCGGCACCGGCACGCTGTACATCGGCGGCTGGCCGAACCGGATCTTCGTGATCGACGAAGCGACGGAAAAAGTCACCGGCGCGATCGACACCATCACCGGCACGCCGACGCGGATGACGCTGTCGAAGGACAAGAAGCGGTTCTACCTCGTCAATGCGCCGGCCGACCAGGTCGAGATCGTCGACATCGCCACGCGCACGAGCACGGACCATTTCACGCTCAGCGAGGGGCGCAAGCGGACGCGCATCCGCAGCCTGATTCCCGATCCGCTCGATCGCTTCGTGATCATGCTCGTGAAGACGGCCGAGAAGAAGATCGACCGCTTCGAGATCTCGCCGCCGACCCTGGTCGTCTATGACCTGAAGCAGCACAAGGTGTCGCGCACCATCCCGTGGCCGAACAACGAGGAGCGCGAAAGCGTCAACATCATGATGTCGCCGGACGGCAAGCTGCTCTACTTCTTCGCCGACGACGTGCTGATTTACGACACGACCGAATTCAAGCAGATCGACAAGTGGGAATTGTCGCGGCCGGCGGAAGAAGGCATGGGTCGGTTCGATTTCGGGCCGCGTGACGCCACCTACGAAGAGCCCGGTTTCTACAGCGGGATCTTCACGAACCAGGATCCGGTGCAGAACCGGCGGACCATGGGTATCGCTCGAGTCAACCTCGCGCACAAGACGGTCGACTTCTGGCCGCTCGGCCCATCGCATCCCGTCAGCTTCTCGCTGGCGCCCGATCGCAAGCGCGCCTACGGGCTGCTGCAGGATATCGGTCACTACGAGTTCTGGACCTTCGACCTCGAGAAGCACGCGCTCGGGCCAAGAACGGAGTTCTCGGGGCGGCCGCGCATGGCGCTGCGCACCAGCTCGAACGGCAAACTGCTCTATATCTATCAGGCGGGAAACACCATCGACCTCTACGAGGCGGCGACCTACAAGTACCTGCGCACGATCACCCTCGATGCGGATACCACGACCGAACTGTTCGTCGTGCCGAAGTAGGTTCCAGGTTTCCCGCTTCTTGAGTTCCGATGTTCACGTTCTACGTCCAGCGTCATGGTTCACAATTCTGAACTGCGGCGGGCGGTGGCCTTTGTGCTGCCCTACTGGCGGCGGCTGCTGCTCGTGGTTGCGCTCAGCGGCGCCAGCACCGCCTTGTCGCTGGCGCTCCCCTATCTGTCGAAGACACTGATTGACGGAGCGCTGGTCGGCCGGAATCCTGGCGCCCTCTATCGCACGGTGGCCCTGTTCGCGCTGGCGTCGGTCGCCGGCTTCGTGCTCACGGCGATCACCGGCCTGCGCTATACGCGGGTGTCGGCTGACGTCCTCTTCGACATGCGGCTCGCACTGTACCGCCACCTGCAGCGGCTGTCGCCGCGTTTCTACGCGCGGACGCCGCTGGGCGACATCCTCGCGCGCGTGAACAACGACGTCGGGGAGGTGCAGCGCGTCGCCGCGGAGTCGCTGCTGGCCTGGGTCGGCAACGTCCTGTTCCTGGCCGGGAGCATCATCGCGATGTTCTGGCTCGACGTCAGGCTCGCGGTGATCGCCCTGGCGATGGTGCCGGTCAGCGTGTGGGCGCTGTCGCGCGTGCGCGCCGAACTGGCCGCGCGCGTCAAGGCCGTGCGGGAAGCGGGCGCGGCGATCGGGAGCTTCCTGATCGAGACATTGCAGGCCATCCGCCTGGTGGTCACCTCGAACGCGCAGGCGCGCGAAGTCGAGGCGTTCCGCCGACGCAATACGACGTTCATCGATGCCCTGATGTCGATGCAGCTCTGGTCCTATCTGTCAGGCAGCGTGCCGGGCCTGCTGTTGTCCCTCGGCTACGGCGCCGTATTCGTCTACGGCGGCCGGAGGGTGATTGGCGGTTCCCTGACCCTCGGCACCTTCGTCGCGTTCATGGCCTACCAGATGCGGCTGCTTCAGCCGGTGCAGGCCTTGATGGGGCTGTACGCCAGCCTGGCGACCGTGCAGGTGTCTCTGACCCGGGTCCACGAACTGCTCGACCAGCCACCCGACATCGTCGAGCCCGCGGCGCCGGTCCGCCTGGCGGAGGTTCGCGGCGCGATCGAGTTCGACGCCGTGTCGATCGATCTGGGCCGCGGACAGCTGCTGCAATCGGTGTCGTTCGCGGTCGCACCGGGCGAACGGCTGGCGCTGGTCGGCCCGAGCGGAAGCGGCAAATCGACGATCGCCGACCTGCTGCTTCGATTGCTCGATCCCGACGCGGGAGCGGTCAGGCTCGACGGACACGACCTGCGCGATCTCGCCCTCGACGATCTCCGCCGCCACGTCGTGCTCGTGGATCAGGAGCCGTTCATCTTTCACACCACGGTCGCCGACAACATCCGCTACGCGCGCCCCGACGCCTCCAACAACGAGATGCGGGCGGCGGCGCAGGCAGCCGGCATCGACCAGTTCGTGTCGCGGCTGCCGCTCGGCTACGCGACGGTCGTGGGCGAGCGCGGGTCAGCGTTGTCGGCGGGCGAGCGCCAGCGGATCGCTCTGGCCAGGGCACTGCTGCTGAGCCCGGCCGTCCTGGTCCTCGACGAGCCGACCGCCGCCCTCGATCCGGTTGCGGAGCGTCACGCGCTCGAGGGCTACCAAGACGTGATGCACGGACGCACCACCCTGCTGATCACTCATCGGATGGCGCTGGCCGCCGCTGCCGATCGCGTGCTCGTTCTCGGGGACGCCGGCATCGTCGAGCAGGGACGGCCGGCGGAGCTTCGAGCGCGCGGCGGAGCGTTCGCCGAGCTGTTCGGTTAGCTCGGCGCTGCCTGGTCAATCCGGCCCATCAAGAGAAAGAGCGAACAAAACAGCCGGCCTCTTTGTATACTCCGGGTCCTCGGTGCCTGTGTCGGAAGTGGGTATGTATCTAGCGCACCAGACCGGGAAGGGCGTCACGGTCGCCGTCATCGACAGCGGCGTGCAGGCGGCGCATCCGCACGTCGGAGGAGTGTCGGGTGGGTTCGCGATCCGCGACGACGGCAGTCTGGCCGATGACTACCTCGATCGGCTCGGCCACGGAACCGCCGTCACCGCGGCCATCCGTGAGAAGGCGCCGGAGGCTCGTATCCTCGCTATCAAGGTGTTCTGGCAGTCACTGGCCACCACCATCGGCGCGCTCGTGCGCGCGATCGATGAGGCGGCCGAACGGGGCGCGGCGGTGATCAATCTCAGTCTCGGCACGGCAGAGACGCAGCATCGGACAGCGCTGGAGAATGCGGTCGCCAGAGCGTTGGCTCGAGGCGCGATTGTCGTCGCCGCGCACGACGCTGACGGCGTGCACTGGCTGCCAGGCTCGCTGGACAACGTAATCGCCGTGCGGGCGGACTGGACGTCCGCACGCGACGCATACGCTGTAGAAACCGTGGACGATCGCGCGGTGCTCACGACCTCACCGTACCCGCGTGACATCCCCGGTATCGCGCGCGATCGCAACATCAACGGCGTGAGCTTCGCGGTCGCCAACGCATCCGGGTTCGTGGCGCGGGCGCGCGAACTCTCGCCGCTGGCCACTCCGGCGGGCATTTTCGCGCTGCTCGAGGAGGCCGGCTGCCCCGAGCGGGCGCCGGCGTAGCCATGTCGAAGAGTTTTCGGTTGACGCGCGCAGTTGGACGGGCCACGGCCATCGCCCTGTGCCTGCTGGGCGCCTCGACGGCGGCGCAGGCGCCGCCCGACATCGAGACGGTGCTGGCGCGCGTCGGCGCGCGCATTGCCGACTATTACAAACGGGCCCAGAACGTCGTCTGCATCGAGAAGACCATGGTGCAGCCGGTCGACTACGACTACTCACCGCGTGGGTTCGCCCGCGTCACCGAATACGAGCTGCACGTGGAAGCCGACGAGAATGGCGATCAGGGCGAGGCCAAGGTGATCCGCGAGCTGGTGCGGATCAATGGCCGGCCGCCGCGCGAAAAGGACAAGAAAGATCGGGCCGGCTGCACCGACGCCAACCCGCTCTCGACCGAGCCCCTGGCGTTCCTGCTGCCGTCGCACCGCGCGGAGTACACCTTCGCCTCGGGAGGGTTCGGCAAGGGCAAGGATCGCAATACTCTGATCGTCGAGTTCACCTCGGGCAAACCCGAAGGCAAGGGAGAGATCGCCGAGGACCCGCGCGGCCACGACGATTGCTTCACGTGGTCGCTGCCGGTGGTCCTGAAGGGCAAGGTCTGGATCGACGCGGACAGCTACCAGGTGGTGCGCGTCGAACAGCGCATGGCCGGTATGGCTGACCTCAGCGTGTCGTCGAAGCTGCAGCGGAAGCACAACCTCGAGTCGAATGTCGTGGTCGAGCGGCACGATACCACCATCCGCTACAAGACCGTTCCCTTCCACGATCCCGATGAAGCGATGATCCTGCCCGAGTCGATCGATACGTTGATCGTCGTACGCGGCGGGCTGGAGTCGATCCGCAGCCGGCAGACGTTCACCGACTACCGGCGGTTTCTGACCGCCGCGCGGATCGTCAAGTAGTCACACCGCCACGAACAGCGATGCGTCGGCTTCCGCGACCAGCGCGCCTTCGTCGTGCTCCAGGCCTACCTCCGCGCGCTCGAATCCGGCGACGCTGCCCGGGCCGCACACACAGCATTGATCGGTCTTGGCGTCGAGAGGCACGGTCGCATACCGCGTCTGTCAGTTGTACGAAGCCTGTCAGATGCAGGTTGGCGACGGGCTTCACCCGTCGCTTCGGCTGTCAGATGTTGGTAGGCGACGGGCTTCAGCCCGTCGCCCGGCCGGCCTGAAGGCCGGCCGCTACGAGGACGTGAAACTACAGGGACCGAAGGCCGGCCGCTACGAGGACGTGAAACTACAGGGACCGAAGGCCGGCCGCTACGAGGACGTGAAACTACAGGGACTGAAGGCCGGCCGCTACGAGGACGTGAAACTACAGGGACGTGAGACGAGGGCCGGCCGCTACGACGTTGTGAAAACTACGGGATGCGAAGCGGGCCTTAGCCGATTGGTATGTCGAATCGCAGGCGGCCGGCGTCGCCAAGGGTGCGATGTGCTGGCACTTTGTCAGCAAGGACGAACTCTTCACGCCATCGTCGCACGCGTTCGCAAGCGCTGAGAGCAGGTCGTCCATGCGCCGGTCCTGGCGCACCAGCGGCCAGTCAAGGGACTGGCGCAGCTGTTCGACGCGTATGCGGAGCTGTTTCGAGCGTCGCCGGAGATCTCTGTTTCCTGCGGCAGGCGCTGTCCGATCAACACCACAAGAGGTACTCGGCACAGATGGCGAAGGTTTTCGGTGGAACGAGCCGTACCGACTAGGAACGCTTCAGGGTAATCGAGCCGTCGCCGGTGCGCACGCGGACGGCGCGGCCGCCGTCGCCCAGCCGGCCCCGCAGGCTGTTCTTGCCGATGGTCCCGGTGACGTTCGACAGCGTGAGATCGCGCATGTGGATGCCGCCGTCGCCGGTATGCGCGTCGAGCTCGGCGCCGAAGCCGTCCGGCACTTCGAGCGTCACCGAGCCGTCGCCGGTGACGATGTCCCAATCGGCACCGGGAGAGCTGCCAGGCTCCGCGTGGATAGTGACACGGCCGTCGCCGGTGTGCACGCGAACGCTGGTGAGCTTGCCATCCAACGTGATTGAGCCGTCGCCGGTGTTCGCCTCGACGTCGCCACCCAGCATCCGCCCGCGAATGCTGCCGTCACCCGACCTGAGCTGGACCCGTCCCGCCACCCGCTCGATGTCAATCGACCCGTCGCCGCTCCTGGCCGACACGTCCGACGCCGCCGGCATCGACACGATCAGTTTGGCCGAGCGGTTGTTGAATCGGAAGTTGAAGCCGGTGTGGTTGCGCCTGGGCTCGCTCACGCTGATCTCGATACGATCGCCGTGCTGCTCGGACTTGACTTCGAGGCCCGCCACATCGTCCTTGTCGCGGCCACGCTTCTCGACGACGACCTGGACGTCGGCCTTGTCCCAGGGCCGGATCTCGATGGCGCCATCGAAGGTGGTCAGTGCAATGTCGGGCTTACCGGAGACCGCAAAATGCTTTTCGTCGCGCTCGACATACGTGTTCAGGTCAGCGCCGACAATCTCGACGCAGCCGGGGAGGGCGACTGCTGCTGCAAGCACGGCCGGCAGCGCCAAGCCCCTGAAGACGGGAACCGACATAGGCATGGCCAAATCCTCCGCCCGGGTTAGACGGTCGTCGCCCTGACTCAGTTCGATTGCCGTGGTCGCGACGAGGCGCCAGGCTCCGAATTCTGGCCGCGGGCATACACCAGCTGACCGGCGAGATAGGTCTGGACCACTGAAAAGGTGGCGTCGAGGACGACCAGGTCGGCGACCGCGCCCGGCATCAGCACTCCGTGCCCGACCAGCGCGAGCTCCCGCGCCGGAGTGGTCGCGCAGATCGTGGCGGCATCGACCAGGCCGATCCCGACACGGGCGACCAGCAGCTGAAACGCGCGATCCATTGTGAGCACGCTGCCGGCAATCGTGCCGTCGGCCAGGTGCGCGACGTCCGCGTCGGCGGTGATGGTCCGTCCGCCGAGCATCGCGGCCGACCCGATTGGCAGCCCGGCGGCCGCGGTCGCGTCGGTGATCGCGAGGATTCGGGAGGGCCGCTTGGCCGAAATCGCGGTTCGAATCAGGGCTGGATGCACGTGGACGCCGTCACAGATGATCTCTGCCGCAATCTCGTCGGTCTGCAGCACGGCACCGACCAGCCCAGGTGCGCGATGGTTGAGCGGCGCCATCCGGTTGAACAGATGCGTGGCGTGGCGGGCGCCGGCGGCGATCGCGGCAAGCGCCTCGTCGTAGGTCGAGCCTGAGTGACCGAGCGATACGCGATGCCCACGCGACGCCAGCCGGCGCACGAGTTCGAGGCCACCATCCAGTTCAGCAGCGAGCGTGACGAACCCCACTTCAGGGGTGGCGCGCTCAATCTCGGCGAGAATATCGGCCGCCGTGAAGTCGCGCTCGCCTGAAAGGCTCGCGCTCCAAGCGACCTCGCCGGCCCTTCCCGCCGCTCCTGCCGCTCCCGCCCTTCCTGCCCCGTCCGCTCCGCTCACCGTTACGCTGGCCCGCTCCATCTCGGGCTCCAGTGCCCGTCGAGGACTACGCAGACAGCCCGGGGGCTGCGCCCCGGCGTAGTCCGGGTTGATGAAGTTGCTCTCCAGGTGCGCGGGCAGCACGCGCGCCGATCCGGCAATCGGAGTTTCGCGCGCGCGCCGAACCTGGTCGAGGACCTCCCGCAGCGCTGATGGCGCGCAGGCGACGGTCGTCGGGCAGAAGGCGGTTACGCCGTAGCGCGGCAGACGGGCGGCGATGGCGGCGACGGCGCCGCCCTCGGAGAGGCTATCGAGCGCATCGACGCCGTCAACGCCGTGCACGTGGACATCGATGAATCCCGGAACGATGTAGTGGCCGTGAAAGGCAAAGGCGGCGTGACCGCCCGACGGCGCGTCGGGACGGATCTCGGCGATGCGGCCGTCCTCGATCACCAGCGTACCGGGCGAGAGAACGCCATCGGGCAGCACCAGCGACCCGCCCGACAGCACGATCATGGAAGGGCCGCGGCGACCAGGCGGGCGGCGCCGATGCTGGCGGCATCGGCGCCGAGCGCCGCGGTCTCGATCCGCAACGCCACCATCATCGCCTTGGGCAGCCGCCGGGAAATCTCGGTTCGCATCGGCTCGATGAGCAGGTCGGCCGCCGAAGCCATGAAGCCGCCGAGCACGAGCATTTCGGGATCGGCGATGACGACCAGGTTGGCCGCCGCCATGCCGAGATACTTCGCGGTGTCGCGCATGACCGAGATCGACACGCCGTCGCCGTTGCGCGCGGCCTCGAGCGCGTGGTCGACGGTGATGGCCGACAGGTCGTCCTTCACCATGTCCTGCACGCGCGATCGATCGCCCGCCTTGATGCGCCAGATCAGGCGTCGGACGATCCCGGCGGCGGCGACTTCGGCCTCGAGACAGCCGGTCTTGCGGTAGTCTTCGCGCTCGACCGGGTTGAGCGACAACCAGGCGACGGAGCTGGCGCGTCCGCGCGCTCCGTTGACGGCGACGCCATCGCGGATGACACCGCCGGTCGTGTGCTGGCCGACCGCGAAATACACGACGTCCTTCACGCCGCGCGCCGCGCCGACCCACGCCTCGGCCGTCGCGGCCGCGGTGCCGGACGGCACCGCGCCCTGCTTCGTGAAGGGGCCGGCGAACCGCAGCGCCAGCTGGGCCATCACCGGCGCGATCGCCGGCGACTCCGGGTTCAGGGCAGCGACGCCAAGCAGTTGGGGCTGGCCCGAGGCCGCGCTCTGGACCTGCGCGAGCGCCTGTGCTGCCGCAGCGGCAAGGTCGCCGCCGGGCTCGGCGTGCGCGCGCGCGACCACCGTGCCGTGGTCATCGACATCAACCGCCGAGACGTGGTGATCGTCGAGCTCTACGCCAAGCATATGGAGCCGGGAAATTTCAGAGTGCAGATTGCAGAGTGCAGATTCAAAGGTCCAGATCGCGGGTTCAAAGGTCCAGATCGCGGGTTCAAAGGTCCAGATTGCGGGTTCAGAGATCCAGATTGCGGGTTCAGAGGTCCAGATTGCCGATTCAAAGGTGCCGCTTGCAGATTCAAGTGAGCCGGTCGTAGCTTCGCACCGTGCAGATGGCGGGGCGCTGCACTCTCCAATCTCACTCCTCCCCCCGTCCCCAGTCGGTGTTCACCTGCAGCTTGCGGCCGACCAGCGGCAGCGCCACGGGTTCGTCCGCCGCGTCGGAATGGAACAACGACCGATCGATGCGATCGAGCAGCGCCGACAGTTGTCGCTCGTCAGGCGCCTGGATCACCAGCACTCCGCCGCACCCTTCGAGGGGAAAGCGGCGGTCGTCCAGATAGTCGCGATCCAGTGTGACCAGCGTGCGGCGCAGCTGCTGCGCGAGCTGGTAGTGCTTCAGGTCCGGCGCCCGCCGCAGATCGGGATCCTCGAGCACGAACAGCACGTCCCACCGCAGTCGCAGACGCATGTGTGCGACGATGCCAGACGGCACGTTCGCGTCGGCGTAGATCCGCGGCCGCGCCACGAGGCGCTCCACGACCGGTCCCAGCTCCTCGGACAGAGTGCCCACGTCTCAACTCTTGACTTCTGACTGCTGCCTTTTCGCGTGCTGAGCGGCCTTCGCTTCGCGGGTCAAGTTCGCCACCAGCTCGTCGCGGTGGTGGACCAGCTCCTTGCGTGCCCGGCGTCCGTTGGGAGACCCGACCGCGTACTCGCAGAACAGCGGAAAAGCGATCGTCGAATCGCAGTAGGCGACGACCGTATCGGGCAGGACGCCGGGGTTGACCTTGCCCCAGCTGACCGCCTCGGCAGGCGTCGCACCCGACAGCCCACCCCAGACCACCGAGTCGGTCGTGATCTGGATGAAGTAATCGTTGCCGCCCTTGGGAATGCCGTAGACCTCCCACAGCGTAGGCTGCGCCTGCAGGTAGAAATTTTTGGGAGAGCCGCCGCCGAGAATCACGCAGCCATTCTGCTTGCCCGCCATGACGATCGCGCACACCTCGTTGACGTCCTTGTTCGGGTCGATCATGAACCCGCCCCCGTTCATCAACTCGTGGTAGGCGATGTTCATGCCGATCGAGCTGTCGCCGGGCGACGAGGTGTAGAGCGGCACCCCCGCTGCCGCCGCGCGCGCCACCACCGAATACTCCATGCACGCTGGGTTGCGATCGAGCAGATCGAGGCCCAGGCGATAGTGAAACTCCGACGTCGCCACCGCCTCGTTCAGCTTGGACCGGACGATGAAGTCGCGGATGTAGCTGTCGGTTTCGAGCAGGACGGTGGCCGGAAACAGCACGTCGTAGATGCGGATGACGCCGTCCTCGAAGAGCTCCACGTCATTGACGAAGGGAGAGCCGCGATGGAGCGTGAAATTCAGCGCGTAATGCAGGTCGTGATACAAGTTGGCGCCGGTCGAGATGATGAAGTCGATCAGGCCGCGGTCCATCATTTCGATGACCGAGCCGCCCAGGCCGGCTGGAGTCATGGCTCCCGCGATCGTCAGCCCGATGGTCGTGTCATTCTCTGGCGCGAGCATCTTCTCGGAGAAAATCTGGCACGCCTCGGACAACCGCGCCGCGTTGAACGCCTGGAACCCGTTGTCGATCAGATGGCGAATCTCGGGACTGCCCGTGGGACGGTAGTTGGCGATCGGCTTGCCCGACAGTGATTTTTCACGGGAATGCCCGGGGGAGCCGGGAGCGCGATGCGGCAAGGTCTACTCCTTGTTGGCGTGCGAAATAGCTTAACATCTGCAATTGTGACAAGCGAGTCGGATTGGATCTGGTGGACGCTCGCGATCGCCGGCGCCGTGGCTGCGATTGTGTTCATCTGGATCTGGCTGAAGGGGCGTCCCTTCGCGCAGGGCGACGTCTTCCGCGCCAGCCGAATCAGCTCCGGCAACCACCTGTTCCCCACCCAGGTCCAGATCACGCCGACTGCGGTCGTGCAATACACACCTCGATGGATCGGCAGGCGCGAGGAAACGATTCACATGGCGCATATCGCCTCGGTAAAGGTCGAGACCGGCATCCTCCTGTCCGACGTCTTCATCGAGACCAGCGGCGGGACCGACCCGATTGTCTGCCACGGACATCGGAAGGGCGACGCCGACCAGATGAAAGGCCTGATCGAGCGATACCAGACCGATTATTACCGGCAGGGCGCCCCCGGCCCTGTCGGCGGCCCCCCGAGCGGCCGATAAGCTGACCGCCACAATGGACGATCTGACCTTCAGCGCGCGCCGCGCCAGTGCGGCCGCGACGGCGAAACCCGCCGAGCCCGCCGACCTCGAGGCACGATTCCGATCGCTGGTCCAGTCGCCGCTGCGGGCCGGCCTGCTGCGCTATTTGAGCTCGAGGCCGGACGAGGCCTTCGACGTCGAGTCGCTGATGCAGACCTTCGGACGGTTGAAGCTGGACGTCGAAAACTGCGTGCGCGAGCTGGCGGACTTCGGCGTGGCCGCGGTGATGCCGGGCAGCACGCCGCCCCGCTTCATGGCCGACCGCCCCGCCAACGAGGCCGTCGCCGAGCTGCTGGATCACTTCCTCGAACGCCGCGCCGCCGTCAGCACCGAGGACCAGTCGCCGTCGGTTCAGCGCTTCCGCGAGATGATCGGCCGCGACGAGAAGATGCTGATCGTCTTCGAGTGGATCCGCACCGCGGCCAAATCCGACATTTCGGTGCTGATTCTGGGGCCGACCGGCTCGGGCAAGGAAGTGGTCGCCCGCATGATTCACGAACTGAGCCGCCGCAGCGTGGCCAAGTTCCAGGCCGTCAATTGCGCGGCGCTGCCCGACACGCTGTTCGAATCGGAAATCTTCGGCTACGAGAAAGGCGCGTTCACCGGGGCCCACGATCGCAAACCGGGCCGCCTCGAGCTCGCCAACGAAGGCACGCTGTTCCTGGACGAGATCGGCGACATGTCGCTCATCGCCCAGGCCAAGCTGCTGCGCGTGCTCGAGGAGCGACGCTTCGAGCGCCTCGGCGGTCATAAGTCGATTTCGGTCGATTTCCGCCTGATCTCGGCGACCAACCGGCCGCTCGAACAGTTCGTGCGCGACACGCGGTTCCGCGAAGACCTCTACTACCGCGTCAACGCCTTCGCCATCAGGCTGCCGTCGCTGCGCGAGCGCCAGGTCGACATTCCGGTGCTGGCGCAGCGCTTCCTGGCGCGCTATTGCGCGGCGCAGGGTCTGCCACTCGACAGCAAGGGATTTTCGAAGGAGGCGCTGGACACGCTGTGCGGCTACCACTGGCCTGGCAACATCCGTGAGCTGGAGAGCACCGTGTCGCGCGCCGCCCTGTCGGCGCCCGGCCGCTCGATTCGTCCGTCGGACATCGAGTTCCTCCACGCCACCACCACCACGGCACCGGTGACCGGCGATCACCTGCCGTCGCTCGCCGAGTCCGAGCGCGCGCACATCGTCCGCGTTTTGGAGGCCACCGACTGGAACAAGAAGGAAGCCGCGCGCGTGCTGGACATCAGCCGGGGCACCCTCTATCGGAAGATCCTCGAGTATCAGCTCGAACCCGAAGCGCGGCCGGCCGGGCGTAGAAGTCGCGACCACGACGCCTGAACGGCCGCTTCACCCTATTTTCGACGCTATCAGCCTTCCCCAGCCGGAGTCATGTGAAGGAGCTCCCCGTCGCGGCCCGCTTGTTCGTGGGCGCTGTGCTTGCGGCGGGCGCCGTCACCCTGGCGCTGTTTCTGCCGCACGGGTTCGAGAATCCGGTCCTGTTTGCATTCCTGCTGACCTGCTCGTCGCTCACCTCGGCGCTCAAGGTCAGCCTGCCGCTGGCCTCGAGCGGATCGACGATGTCGGTCTCGTACGCGGTGGACTTCGCGGCGCTGCTGCTGCTCGGCGCCGATCAGACCATGCTGGTCGCCGCGGCCAGCGCGTGGAGTCAGTGCACGTTCCGCACGCAGTCGCGCTCGGCGCCGTACCGCACCCTGTTCAGCATGGCGTCGCTGGTGCTGACGGTGAAGGCCGCCGGGTGGAGCTACACCCTGCTCGGCGGCACCTCGTCGGTGCCGTTCACGGTGCTCTCGATCACCAAGCCGCTGGTTGGTGCGGCCACCACCTACTTCGTCTTCAACACGCTGCTGATCGCGACCGCGATCGGTCTCTCGACCAGGCAGGCGATTCTGCGGGTGTGGAACGAGAACTTTCTGTGGAGCGCGCCGAGTTATTTCGTCGGTGCCCTGGCGGCCGCCATTGCCGCCAGCGTCATCGATCGCGGCGGGTACTGGATGGCGTCGCTCGCCGCCGCCCCGCTCTACCTGACCTACCGCACCTACAAGGTCTACATGGGGCGGATTCAGGATCAGCAGCGGCACGTCGCTCAGGTCTCGGACCTCCACCTGGCGACGATTGAAGCGCTGGCACTGGCGATCGACGCCAAAGATCAGACCGCGCAGAGCCATATCCGCCGGGTCCAGGTCTACGCCGCCGGCCTGGCACGCGCGCTGGGAATGCCGGAAACCGAGATTCAGGGCGTCAAGACCGCCGCGCTGCTGCACGACATCGGCAAGCTCGCGGTGCCCGAGCACATCCTCTCGAAGCCGGGGCCGCTGACGCAGGAAGAGTTCCAGAAGATCCGGATCCATCCGCAGGTCGGTGCGGAAATCATCAGTGGCGTACCGTTTCCCTATCCGGTGGCGCCGCTGATCCTCAGTCACCACGAACGCTGGGACGGCAAGGGCTACCCGGCCGGGCTCAAAGGCGACGACATTCCGCTCGGCGCGCGCATCCTCTCGGTGGTGGACTACTTCGACGCGCTGATGTCCGAGCGCCCTTACCACAAGGCGATGGGCTTCGACGCGGCGATCGGCCTGCTCCGTCAGGAGAGCAACAAGGCGCTCGACCCTCGCGTCGTGCAGACCTTCATCGACATGTATCCCACGCTGGCGGCGGAAGCCGACGCCAGCGCCGAACCCGCGCGCAAGCTGACGCGCGTGCCGACGCACGCCCCGACCGCAGCGCCGGCCGTCGGGCTGGTCGACGACACCACGTCGGCGCGCACGACGGTGTTCCAGGACATCGCGCTCGCGCATCGCGAGATCTACGCGCTCTACGAGATCGCGCAGGCGATGGGCAGTTCACTGGGCGTGTCGGACACGATGGCCCTGATCTCGTCCAAGCTGAGCAACATCGTCCCGTTCTCGTGCTGCGCGCTGTTCCTCTACAACGACGAAGCCGAGACGCTGCGCTGCCGCTTCGCCACCGGGGTCGAAGCCGAAACCATCCAGCAGCTGACCATCCGCAACGGCTACGGCCTGACCGGGTGGGTGGCTCGCAACCGCCGGCCGCTCGTCAACGCACGGCCGAGCACCGATCTCGAGGCCGCCGGCTTTCCCTCCGAGCGCACGACGCTGCACTCGGCGCTGGTCTGCCCGCTGCTCTTCAACGAGCGGTTCATCGGCACGATGTCGGTCTACCACACCGAGCCGTCGATCTATACCGACGATCACCGCCGGCTGCTCGATCGCATTTCGGAGCAGGCGGCCGCCGTCATCTACAATTCGATGGTGTTCGAGCAGACGCAGGAAGATTCGCTGACCGATCCGTTGACCGGACTGCCCAACACCCGTTTCATGGTCATGCACCTGACGCGCGAGCTCGCGCGCTCCGAACGGTTGAAGAGTGAGGTCGCGCTGCTGGTCATGGATCTGGACAACTTCAAGGACATCAACGATACCTACGGTCATCACGTCGGCGATCGCGCCCTCCGCGAGGTGGCCGGCGTGCTGCGCGCCGGCATCCGGCCCTACGACATCTGCGTCCGCTACGCGGGCGACGAGTTCATCGTCGTGCTGTCGGGATGCAGCGGCGAGGAAGCCGAGCGCAAACGGGTCGAGCTGCAGCACGCGGTGGACGGTCTCGCGTTCGAGGCACGTCCGGAAAAGACGCTGCCGCTCGCCATCAGCATCGGCGCCGCGGTGTTTCCGCACGACGGCGATTCGTACGAAACGCTGCTGGCAAACGCGGACAGCCGCATGTACCGTGACAAGACGCGGCGCAAACGCGAAGGCGCCGGCGGTCGACCGGGCGCCGAGCGCGGACGATCGACAGCGCCCGAGAGCCTGACCGACGTCGATCTGCAGCGCGCAGCGACCGGCGTTCTATGAGGTGAGAAGTGAGAGTGGAAGGCGCTTCTCACTTCTCACCTTCATTGCTGTCCACCCAGTCTGGGCTCACTCCGGTGAGTCCCGTCCACAACACAGCCAGCCCGGTCGCTCCGACGACAAGCGACAGACCCTCAACCCACCACGCGTGGTAGCGGCCGCTGAATTCAAGCCACCCAGCCGGCAGCGCCAGCGCCAGGCCGACCATGAGTGCCAGCGGTCGCCGCCGCACCAGACGGAGGACCATGCCGCGCACACGACGCAATGCCATCGTGAGATAGCATAATCCGCGGTGCTGACGCTTCCCATTCGCGAGGTGCTGCGGGCGACGCCGCGGGCACGCATCGCGCGCCTCGATCTCAGCCACCACCGGTTGGACTATGCGCCCGGCCAGGCGGTGGCGATCGCGAGCCATGGACAGGACCAGCGGCGGCCGTATTCGATTGCCGCGGCGCCCGAGGACGCGAAGCGCAACGGATGGCTCGAGCTGCTGATCGGCGTCAAAGCTGACGGCACGCCAGGGACGCATTTGACGTTGCTGCCGGGCGAGCTGGTTGACCTCGAGGGCCCGCTCGGATCCTTCATCTTTCCGCCCGCGCCGGACGAACGACGGTTCGTCTTCATTGCCGGCGGCACTGGTATCGCCCCGCTGCGCGCGATGATGCAGCGCGCGCTGCACCTGCCGCACCGCAACATCGGGCTCTTCTACAGCGTCCGCACCCCCGACGAATTCGCCTACGAGAGCGAGCTTCGCGAGCTGGCGCGCGATGGCGAGATTGAACTGCGGCAGACGGTAACACGGGCCCTTGATGCCGACTGGACCGGACCGCGCGGCCGGTTGAATCGCGCCGCACTCGAAGAGCTGGTCCACGATCCAGCAACCCTGTGCTTCATCTGCGGACCGCCGGCGCTGGTCGACGAGATTCCCAGAATCCTCGAGCAGATCGGCATTCCACGAGAGCGGATCAAGATCGAAGAATGGTAGCGACTACGGCGCTCGGGAGGCTCCACCGCAAGCAGGCGACAAGACCGGACGAACGGTGTCTAAGCAGGAACGGAAAGGCGGGAAGTTCTCAATTCTTAAGCGCCGCCCATGGCGTGGAAGCCGGAGTCGACCATCAGGATTTCTCCGGTGACGCCGCGCGCGGCCTGGCTGAGCAGGAAGACGGCGGCATCGGCGACCTCCGCCGTCTCCACACCGCGGCGCAGCGGCGACTTCTCGCGATAGGCCTGCAGCATGGTCGAAATGCCGGAAATGCCGGCCGAGGCGAGGGTCTTGATCGCCCCGGCGGAAATGGCGTTGACCCTGATGTTGCGTGGCCCCAGGTCGGACGCCAGGTAACGCACCGACGATTCCAGCGCAGCCTTGGCCACACCCATCACGTTGTAGTTCGTGAAGACACGATCGCTGCCGATGAAGGTGAGCGTGAGGATGCTTCCGCCGCCGCGTTTCTCCATCAACGGCGTTACCGCGCGCGACATGCCGATGAGCGAGTAGGCGCTGACGTCGAGCGCCACGCGAAAGCTTTCGCGCGAGGTTTCCGTGAAGGGATGCTTCAATGCATCGGCGGGCGCGAACGCGGCGCCGTGCACGAAGAAGTCGAGGCCGCCCAATTCGCGGTCGAGCGTGGCGGCAAGGTTGGCAATCTGCTGATCATCGGCGACGTCGCACGGCAGCACGAGCGGATCATGCAGCGTGGCGGCAAGCTCACGGACGTTCTCTTCCAACCGTTCGCTGGGATAGGTCAGCGCAAGGCGCGCGCCGGCCGCCGCGGCCGCCTGCGCAATCGCCCACGAAATCGACCGCTTGTTCGCGACGCCCACGATGAGGCCGAGTTTGCCTGAAAGATCCGCCATATGAACTTAGGGCTAAGGGCTAAGGGCCAACGAATCACGGATAGCGGCGGCGAGCGCCGGGCTCGGGACGCGCGATCTATTTCGAGCGCTTGCGCCCGCCCGGGCCGTGGCGCCGCATCTGTGCACCGCCGGGACCTTGAGGCGGCCGGCCGCCATTCGACCGCATGCCGCGCGGGCTGCCCGCCGAATTGCCGCCGCCGTGGGAGCGGTTGCCCTGAAACGGCGGGCCGCCGGCACCGCGCTGATGGCGCGGACGGAATCTGTTGCTGGGTCGTCCGCCCGGCTGACGGATCGTGAACTCGGGAATCTGCCGCGTGGGCGGTGGCGCCCCATCGATCCTGGGCAACGAGGCGCGAATCAGCGGACGATGGACGGGACCGTCTTCCTCGTCGCGGCCGTCGCGATCAGCCTCGTCGTCGCTGCCGCCGTTGGTGTGCTGACCCTGCTCGATCGCCGGCTCCTCGGTCGCCAACGCTGCGGCGATCGGCGGCACCGACGATTCGGGCGGCTCTTCGCTGCCCGCTGCGCCGGCTTCGCGAGGCGCACCATCGACGGCCTGGACGCTCTCGTGCGTGACTCGCTTGGGACCGCTGGCAGCGACCTGCGCGTAGAGCGCGGCGGGAGTCTCGCTCTTGCGCCGCTGACGCGGGACCTTCGCGTGCTTGAACTCGTGATCGGCGTCGCACGTCGTGCACCGCACCTGTTTCACGTCGTCAGCGATCATCGCCACGATGACGTGATTGGTCACGCGCCGCTCACGCGGACAGTAATCGTCCAGAATGTCACCAAGCCGAAGCTGGCGCTGTTGCATCAACGCTCCCGAAGATACCGCTGGCAGGGGATGAATGCGAAAGGCGGTTCATATTAGCAGAGGTCGCCGAGGCCGTCCAGCCACGCCCCGATGTCCGCCAGCCGGGCGCTGACGGCACCAGGCGCCGTCGATTGCGGCGTGCGTTTGGCCTGCACCGACACCGCCGGCGTGACGCGCGCAACGACGTCCGGATCGCACAGCTCACTGGCGGCGCGCCACTCGGCGAGCGACAACGTCTCGAAGTCGCGGTTCTCGGCGATCAGCTTGCGCACCAGGGCACCGACCACTTCATGTGCGCGCCGGAACGGCATCCCTTTTCCCACCAGGTAGTCCGCCACGTCGGTGGCCAGGAGCAGTCCCGAGGCGGCGGCGGTCGTCCGCGCGCGGTTGAGCGTCAAGCCGCCCGCGACCGACCGCGCCACGCCGAGACAGCCGGTCAGGGTATCTTCCGCGCCGAAGACCGCTTCCTTGTCCTCCTGCAGATCCTTGTTGTAGCCGGTCGGCAGCCCCTTGATCGTCGTCAGCATCGCGACGAGATGGCCGATGGCGCGCCCGGTCTTGCCGCGAACGAGCTCGAGTGGATCGGGATTCTTCTTCTGCGGCATCATGCTGCTGCCGGTGCTCAGCGCATCGGACAGTTCGAAGAACCGGTGCTCGTCGCCGCAGAAAATGATGAGGTCCTCGGCCAGCCGGCTCAGGTGCACCATTGTCATCGCGCAGGCGTAGAGGAATGTCGCCGCGAAATCGCGATCGGACGAGGCGTCCATGCTGTTGTCGACGATACGCGAGAAGCCGAGATCGCGGGCGAGGGCGTCGACGTCGATGGCGTAGGCCGTGCCGGCAATCGCGCCGCTGCCGAGCGGCATCGCATCGGCCTCGTCCCTTGCGGCAGCCAGCCTGGCGAAATCGCGGCGCAGCGGCGCCGCATGCGAGAGAAAGAAATGGCCGACCAGCACCGGCTGCGCCGGCCGGAAATGCGTGAACGCGGGCATCAACGCATCGCCCGCGGCTGCCGCCTGCGCGGCCAGGGCGCCGACCACGGCCGCGGCGGCGCGCTGCAGCCGCGGAATCCGGCGCCGCAGGTAGAGGCGCAGATCGAGCGAGACCTGTTCGTTGCGCGAACGGCCGGTGTGCAGCCGGCGTCCGGCATCGCCGACGCGCTCGACGAGCTGTCGCTCGACGAAGCTATGGACGTCCTCGTCGTCGCCCGAGACGAACGCCGGATTGGAACGGGCCTGATCGAGCAGCGCCGTCAGGGTGGTTTCGATCTGACCGGCCTCGTCCGCGGTCAGGACGCCGGCTTTGAGGAGCGCTCTCCCCCAGGCAAGGCTGCCGGTGACATCGTCGTCGAAGAGGCGGCGGTCGAAGCGGAATGAGGAGCCGAAAGCGAAAGCGCCGGCATCGGGCGCGGTATCGAAGCGGCCAGACCAAAGATTAGTCATTCGTCGGTAGTCGTTAGTCGTTTGCCTTTGCGAGCGCCATCGTCCGTGGTGCGTAAGCGACTCGGACGTCGCCGACCGTGCAGTCACCTGCGAAGAACGTGAGCCGGACGACGCCGGAGACCTGCTGCTGAACGGCATCGGCCTCGGCGTCGAGTGCCTGTCGCGCCGGCGTGAACCAGTTGCCGTCGCGCAGCAGCGCGAGGTAGAGCTCTGCCACGCGCGGCGATGAAAACCTGCCGCGCCTGGCAATGGCCGCCCGCTCCAGCGCGTCGTGCGAGCTATGGAGAACCGCGAGGCTGCTCACGCCGTGCGCACCGGCGATGATGTCGAGGCTCCCCATCAGGTCGAGCAGCGGCATGGTGACGCCATTGACGCCGACCGGGACGCCGCGATCGAATGCGACGTCAACCGATGCCGGCTCGCCCGATCTGGTGCCGGCGGGCCGCGACGTGCCGGCGCGGTCGCCCAGCCCGCTGAACCCGACCGGCAGCGTGACATGCGACTCCCGGGCGTAGTCGAGTTGCTGTTCGAGCGTCATGCCCCAGCCGCCGGCCGGCGCCAGGACGGTCATGGTCGGGTCGAGGGCCCGAATCGTCCGATCGAGCGGGGAGCTGCTGCCCGCCGGATCGCCATGAGCCACGACAGTCGCCTGCTCGATGTTGGCGATCTCGATGGTCTTCTGTGCGATCAGCGGATGCGCGAGCGACGCGGCGACCGGCGACAGATGGCCCAGGATGCCGGCCTTCAAGGCGCGGAGGATGTAGTCGCGGGCGAAGGCGTCTCTGGCATCGACCACGTGCGCCCGGAGCGCGCCAGTGGCGAGGGCGCGGTCGCGAATCTCTTCGAGCGCTTCCTTGCCCTGGCCGAGATCCGCGGTGACCGCAATCACCTCGGCGCCGTGCCGGGCGACGAGCCATGGAATGGCAATCGAGGTTTCGAGCCCGCCCGAATACGACAACACGATACGGCTCATTCCGCTGCGTACCCCTTGAACCGCTTGACCAGCGCGCCCGCGGCGCGCCCGCCGCGGGCGATGACGAGAATCGTGTCGTCGCCGGCAATCGTGCCGACCGCTTCGGAAAGCCGCGCCCCATCGAGCGCTTCGGCGAGCGCCTGCGCCTGGCCGCGCCCGGTCCGGATCACCACCAGCTGCTGGACGCGTTCGACGTTGCGGACGAATTCCGCCGCCGCCCGCTCGAGCGCGCTGAGCGCCGTGTCCGGGTTGGTGGCGTCGGCGCCGGCGCGCTGGTAAGCGCCATCACCGGCCCGCTTCACGAGGCCGAGGTCCTTGATGTCGCGTGAGATCGTCGCCTGGGTCGCTTCGCAGCCGCGCTGGCGCAGCCGGCGCCGGAGCAGCTCCTGACTGTGCAGCCCTTCGCGGTCGATGAGCTCGAGGATGATTGCCTGACGTCGTGTTTTCATGACCAGGAAGCATGAGTATACATCGATTTTTATTGATCGAATCGCGCCGGCTGTGTATAACTATTCTTTCCGATGCATACAGTTGTGCAGCCCGACGCAGCGCAGACCGGCCCCGACGCCGGCGATCGGACCGCACGCGCCCGCGTCGCGGTGGCCGGGGCGACCGGGTTCACCGGCCAGGAGCTGCTGCGGCTGCTGTCGCGCCACCCCGCGGTCGCGCTGACCGCCGCGATGTCGTCGGGCCAGACCGCGGCATCGTCGCGGCCGCTGCCGGCGCTGACCCGCCTGTGGCAGGGCACGGTCGTCCCGCTCTCGCTCGAAACTTTGCGCCGCGAGGCTGACGTGGTGTTCCTCGCGCTGCCCGATTCGGCTGCCGCCGAGCTCGCGCCCGCGCTGGTGGAAGCCGGCGTCCGCGTCATCGATCTGTCCGGAGCGTTCCGGTTGCGCGACGAGTCGGCGCGGCGCCGCTGGTATCCCGAGACGCACAAGCTGCCCGCCGACGTGGCTTACGGCCTCACCGAGCGGGAGCGCGGCGCCGTGGCGCGCGCACGCCTGGTCGCCAATCCCGGCTGCTATCCAACCGCGACGCTGCTGGCACTCTCGCCGCTCGTCGAGGCGGGCCTGCTCCTGCCGGGCACCGACGTGATCGTCGACGCCAAGTCGGGTGTGTCGGGCGCCGGCAAGACGCCGTCCGAGCGCACACATTTTTCGGAGATCCACGGCAGCATGGCCGCCTATGGCGTGTTCAACCATCGCCACGGCGCGGAGATCGAACAGGGCGCCGGACGGGCGGTCACGTTCACGCCGCACCTGCTGCCGCTGGATCGCGGCATCCTGTCGACCATCTACGTGCGCGTGGCACCGGGGACCACCGAGAAAGCGCTCGGCGACATCCTCGAGCGGGCCTACAGCGGTGCGACGTTCGTGCGTCTCACCGGCTCCGCGCTGCCCGAGATCAAGCACGTCGCGCACACCAACTTCTGCGACATCGGCTGGCGCGTGGATCCGTCGGGCCGCGCGATTCTGGTGTCGGTCATCGACAATCTGCTGAAGGGCGCTTCGGGCCAGGCCGTGCAGAACATGAACGTGATGCTCGGGCTGGATGAGCGGATGGGACTGTTATGAGCGCGCTCGTGATCAAGTTCGGCGGCGAGCTGATCGAAGACCCGGCCCATCTCGCCACCGTGGTCGCCGGCCTGGCGGCGATTGCCACGACCGGCGAGGCCCTCGTGGTCGTCCACGGCGGAGGCAAGGAGATCGATGCCGCGCTGGAGGTGGCCGGGATTCAGAAGCGGCAGGTCGAAGGGCTCCGGATTACGGATGCCGCCACGCTCGACGTGGTCGTCGCCGTGCTCGCCGGCGTCGTGAACACACGGTTCGTGGCGGCGCTCAATACGGCTGGCGTCCGTGGTGTCGGGCTGACCGGCGCCGACGCGTCGTGCGGTCTGTCGGCGGCGGCCCCCCCGCACCGCACGGTGGAAGGCCGGCTCGTCGACCTGGAACGCGTGGGCGTACCCGAGGATGGCGCCGATATGCAGGTCGTGCATACGCTGACCGCCGCCGGCCTCGTGCCGGTCATCGCCAGTATCGGCCTCGGCACCGACGGCCAGCTCTTCAACGTCAACGCGGACACGTTCGCAGGACGCCTGGCGGAGCGCCTCGGGGCGCGCCGCCTGGTTATCGCCGGCACCACGCCGGGAGTCCTCGACGCCGACGGCGCCACGATGGCGGTGCTGGGTGCCGACACCATCGGGCGGCTGGTCACGGAGGGCACCGCCACGGCCGGCATGATCGCCAAGCTGCGCGCCTGCGAGCGCGCGCTCGCCCAGGGTGTGGACGACGTGGTGATCGTGGACGGAAGGGATCGCGCGGCGCTCGAGGGCGCGGCGTCGAACCGCGCGCCGCAACGCGCGACGCGGCTGGTAGCCGCGATGCAGGCGACCGGGTGAATTGCGGCTGGTCGGAGCGCGAGGCTTCAGCCGAGCGATGAAACGGGAGACAGGTGATGACATGGCGATGGTGATGGACGACGTTGTGGCGCGCGAGGCGCGCCATGTGCTGCAAACATATCGACGACAGCCGGTCACGTTCGTGCGTGGTCAGGGTGTGCGTCTGTATGACGCCGAGGGTCGCGAGTACTACGACCTGCTGTCGGGTATCGGCGTCGCCTCACTCGGACACGCGCATCGCGGTCTGGCGCGCGCCGTCGCCGAGCAGGCGGAAACGCTGATCCACACGTCGAACCTTTTCTTTCACCCGCTGCAGGGTCAACTCGCGGAGCGTCTCGCGAACCTGTCGGGACTGCCGCGCGCATTCTTCTGCAACAGCGGCACCGAAGCGGTCGAAGCCTGTCTGAAGTTTGCACGCCGCTACTGGCATACCAAAGGTGAACCGCGGCAGGAGTTCGTGGCCCTGGACGAGTCGTTTCACGGCCGGACGTTCGGATCGCTGTCGGTCACCTCCGACCAGCACTACCGCACTCCGTTCGAGCCGCTGCTGCCGTCGGTCACGTTCATCCGAACCAACGATGTCGCGTCGCTGAGGGCGGCAGTGTCGGCGAAGACCGCGGCCATCATCGCCGAGCCGGTGCTGGGCGAAGGGGGCATTCGTCCGCTGACACCGGCTTTCGCTGCCGCGATCACCGAGGTCTGCTCGAAGAGCGGCGCACTGTTCATCGCCGACGAAGTGCAGAGCGGCGTCGGCCGCACCGGCTATCCGTTCTACTTCAAGGCGCTCGGACTGCACCCGCACCTGGTCTCGGTGGGCAAGGCGCTCGGCGGCGGTGTGCCGATCGGTGCGGCGCTGGTCAGCCAGGACGTCGCCGACACCATCGCGTTCGGCGATCACGGCACGACCTACGGCGGCAACCTGCTGGCGTGCCGTGCGGCGCTGGTCGTCCTCGACGAACTGGTCGGCGGCGGCCTGCTGGCGCAAATCGGCCGCGTCGGGCAGCAGTTCGAAGCGCGGCTGCGCGCGATGGCGGCCAAACATTCGATGGTGAAAGAAATCCGCGGTGCCGGCCTGATGTGGGGGCTCGAGCTGACGCGCGACGCGGGACCGGTGGTCCCGGCCGGCCTCGAACGCGGCGTCATCGTGAACCGGACCGCCGACACGGTGGTGCGGCTGCTGCCGCCGCTGGTCATCAGCGAGACCGAAGTGGACGAGGCGCTCGATCGCCTCGATGCGACGCTGGGCGCGGTCGGAGCGGTCGAATGAGACAGGTGGCCCGTGGACGAATCACGCTGCGGACGGCGGCAACCGCCGAGGCGAAAAAACTCTACGCGCTGATCCAGGCGAACCTCGAAGAGGGACACCTGCTGCCGCGCACGCTGGGGGAGCTCAGCGTCCACGCTGAACGATTCGTGGTCGCGGTGAAGGGGCGCCGGATCGTCGGCTGCGCGGAGCTGGCGCCGCTGAGCCCGCACGTCGCCGAAGTGCGATCCCTCGCCGTGGACAGCGCCGCCCGCGGCAGCCGGGTCGGCGTGATGATCGTCGATGAGCTGCGGCTCCGCGCACGGCGCGAAGGCTACGAAAAGCTGTGCGCGTTCACCCACGCGCCGCGCTACTTCATTCACATGGGGTTCTCGATCGTGCCGCACCTGTGGCTGACGGAGAAGGTGTTCACCGACTGCGTGAAGTGCCCGCAGTTCCGCCAGTGCGGGCAGTATGCCATGGTGGTGCCGCTCGACGTCGCGTTCGACGCCGAACACGGCTACGGTCTGCCGGCGGCTCAGAGCGCCGCTCCGACCGCCCACATCCGATCCGCTGCGGCGCCGCTCTCGTAGATGACCACCATGCTCTCGGCCAGTGCTGGAGGCGTCGCCACCGCGCGCGGGTTTCGCGCCGCCGGCGTCAGCGCCGGCATCAAGGCGAACGGCAACCCCGACCTTGCGCTGCTCGTTTCCGATACGCCCGCGCAGGTCACCGCCGTCTTCACCACCAACAAAACGCTGGCGGCCCCTGTCGTCGTGTCGAAGGAGCATCTGACACGCTCGGGCGGGACGGCGCGCGCCGTCATCGTCAACAGCGGCTGCGCCAATGCCTGCACCGGCGACCAGGGCATGCAGGACGCCCGCGAGATGGCGGCCGAAACGGCAAGGCTGATCGGCTGCCCGATCGAGCAGGTGCTGGTGGCCTCGACCGGAGTCATCGGCGTCGGCCTGCCCATGGCCAAACTGCGAGATGGCCTGCCGCTCGCGTTCGGCGCGCTCGGCGCCGATCAGGGTCCGGCCGCAGCGCGGGCGATCATGACCACCGACCTGTCGCCCAAGGAAGCGGCGCGCCGCCTGACGATTGGCGGGCGCGAGGCCGCGATCGGTGGCATGGCCAAGGGCGCCGGCATGATCGAGCCGATGATGGCGACCATGCTCGGCTTCGTGACCACGGACGCGGCGGTGCCGCAGGCGCTGCTGGATCGCGCGCTGCGCGAGGCGGTGGACGAGACGTTCAACGCCATTACCGTCGACGGCGATTCATCGACCAATGACTGCGTCATGCTCTTCGCCAACGGCGCCAGCGGCGCGGTGGTCGACGAGGCCGACTACGGCGTGTTCCGCGCCTCATTGACGGAAGTCTGTCGCGAGCTGGCGCTGGCGATTGTTCGCGGCGGCGAGGGCGCGACCAAGCTGGTCACCGTGAACGTCACGGGTGCGGCGTCGGCCACCGAGGCACGCCAGGCCGCCAAGGTGATCGCCAACTCGCTGCTGGTCAAGACCGCTCTTCACGGCGGCGATCCCAATTGGGGACGGCTGATTTGCGCCGCCGGCCGCGCCGGCGTCACCTTCGACCCGGCCCGCGCCGCGGTCAGGATGGGGTCGATCGTCCTGTTCAAGGACGGTCAGCCGCACGACGAGCTGGCCGCCGTGGCCGCCCAATACTTGAAGGGAACCGAGCTGACCATCGGCGTCGACCTCGGATCGGGAAGCGCCTCATCGACGGTATGGACCTGCGACCTCAGCGCCGAGTACGTGCGCATCAATGCCGACTACAGAACCTGACGACCACGGGAGGCTGGCCGGATGCTGGGGTGTCATGCCTCGCGTCTCGATGTCTCTCCGCCTCGCTGCCGTCCCGTGTGGTGGAACGCGATGACCGACGCCACGATCACGAAGCGCAAGGACTTTCTCTCGGTGCTCGACTTCGACACCGCCGAGCTCGAATCCTGCCTGCGGCTGGCCGCCCAGCTGAAGTCCGACCGGTCGCTGGGGCGCCACGCGCCGACTGCTGACGTGCTGAACGGCCGTCACGTGGCCATGCTCTTCCACAAGCCGTCGCTGCGCACGTTCTCGACTTTCGAGATCGCCATCCGCGAGCTCGGCGGACACCTCGTCACCCTGCAGCCTGAAGTTGCCTTCGGCGTCCGCGAGCCGGTGGCCGACGTCGCGCGCAACCTCGAGCGTTGGGTCGACGGCGTGGTGATCCGGACGTTCTCGCAGGAGATTCTGCAGGAGTTCGCCGCGGCGGCCAAGCGTCTCCACGTCGTGAACGCGCTGACCGACCAGGAGCATCCGTGCCAGGCGATCGCCGATTTCCTCACGCTCGAGGAGCACATCGGTCCCCTGCGCGGACGCACCCTCGCCTACATCGGCGACGGCAACAATGTGGCGACGTCGCTCGCCCACGCCGGGGCCATGCTCGGCGTCCACGTGCACATCGCCAGCCCGGAGCCGTATCAGCTGCCCCATGCCGTCGTGCAGCAGGCGACCGCTGCCGCCCATCACGGGGCGCGCCTGCGTTTGTTCAGCGAGGCGGCTGACGCCGTCGCCGGCGCAGACGCGGTCTACACCGACACCTGGACGTCGATGGGACAGGAGGCGGAAGCGGCCGTGCGGCGCGGCATCTTTGCGCCGTTCCAGGTCAACGAAGAGCTGATGTCGCTCGCCAAACCGGGTGCCTTGTTCATGCACTGCCTGCCCGCGCACCGTGGCGAGGAGGTCACGGCGGAGGTCTTCGAGTCGGAGGCATCGGTCGTCTTCGACCAGGCGGAGAATCGCCTGCACGGCCAGAAGGCGTTGCTGCTGATGCTGCTCGCTCCGCTGTCCGGGATCTGAGATCGGCCGGGCGCGCGATGTCCGCACCAGCGACCGGGCTACAATCACGCACCCATGGCCGCGCCCTGGCTCGCGCACTACGATCCCGGCGTTCCCGCGTCGCTGGCGCCGTACCCCGACCGGACGCTGGTCGACTATGTCGCTGACACGGCGCGTGACCGTCCTGACAGCGCCGCGCTGCTGTTCAAGGGCGCGACGGTCACCTACCGCGAACTCGATCGGCTGAGCGACACCTGCGCCGCCGCATTCGCGGCGCTCGGCGTCAGGCGCGGCGATCGGGTCGGCCTGCTGCTCCCCAACTGCCCGCAGTTCCTGATCGCGCAGTTCGGCGCCTGGAAACTCGGCGCCATCGTCGCACCGCTCAACCCGACCTACACCGAGTACGAGCTCGAAGGGCGGCTGCGCGAGAGCGGCGTCGCCACGGTGGTGACGCTGACGCGCTTCTACCATCATGTCAAGCACGTCCAGCCAACCACCGGCGTGCGCCGCGTGATCGCGACCAACATCAAGGAGTACTTTCCCGCACCGCTGCGCGTGCTGTTTACGCTGTTCCGCGAGAAGCGCGACAACGATCGGATCCGGTTGAAGCCGGGTGACCACGATCTGGCGCACCTGCTGCTGGTCAATCGTGGGCGAACGCCGGCTGGCCCGATGCCGGCCGCGTCCGATCCCGCCGTGTTGTTGATGAGCGGCGGCACCACCGGCACGCCCAAAGCGGTGCTGGGCTCCCACGGCGCCTATGTCATGGCCGGATTGCAGATCAGAAGCTGGAACGCATCGGCGCTGCGCGGCGTGGGTGACGTCATCTTTCTGCCACTGCCGCTGTTTCACGTCTACGCCAACGTCGGCGTCCAGGCACTGACCTTCATCATCGGCGCGTCGATGGCGATCGTGCCCAACCCCCGCGATCTGGCCGATCTGCTGGCCACCATCAATCGGGTCAAGCCGACATTCTTCAATGGCGTGCCGACGCTCTACATTGCCATGCTGAACCATCCGCTGGTGCAGCAGAACAAGATCGATTTCAAGTCGATCCGCATCTGCTTCTCGGGCGCGGCGGCTCTGCTCGCCGACACCAAGACCCGCTTCGAATCGCTCACCGGCGCCCGCATCGTCGAGGGCTATTCGCTGACCGAAGCGATGATGGCGTTGTGCGTCAACCCCGCGACCGGACCGAACAAGCTCGGATCGGTCGGTATGCCATTGCCCGACGTCACGGTGCGGATCTTCGATGATGACGAGGGTGTGCGCGAACTGACGGCGCCGGCGGTCGGGGAAATCGCCTTCGCCGCTCCGCAACTGATGACGGGCTACTGGAACCGGCCTGACGAAAGCGCGATGGTGTTGCGGGAACACCTGATCGACGGAACGTCGCAACGCTTTTTGCACACCGGCGACCTTGGATACCTGGACGAAGAGGGCTATCTCTTCATCGTCGACCGGAAGAAAGACCTGATCAAGACCAGCGGCTACCAGGTGTGGCCGCGCGAGATCGAGGAAGCGATCGCGGCGCATCCGGCGGTGGCGGAAGTCGGCGTCGCCGGCGTCCCCGACGTGGTCAAGGGCGAAGTGGTGAAGGCCTGGGTGGTGCGGCGGGAAGGACACACCGTTTCGGAAGCCGATTTGCGCGCGTTCTGTCGAGAACGGCTGGCGCCTTACAAGATTCCGGCGAAGGTCGAGTTCCGCGCCGACCTGCCGAAGACACTGGTCGGTAAAGTCCTGCGGCGGGCGCTCAGGGATGGAGGCTAACGGATGAAACGACTCGCCAGCCTGGCCCGCCATCGTCCCTGATCGACCGGCTGCGCGCGCTACTTGACACGCACGGGCCGGGCTCGCTCTACGCGCGTCGACGTCGTGGCGGCCGCAGAGCGGTTCGTGTTGATGGAAGTCGAGCCGGTCGAGCCCAGTCTGTATCTCGAAAACCACCCCGCATCGGCGCGAGCGTTCGCGCCCGCCATTCAGCGCATCACGTAACCGCTTACGCGGATGGTCGAAGCCGGTGTGAAAAAAACGCAAAACCCAGGCGAGTTCACGCGCGAAACCGCGTCTGGCTTCCGGCACAGCGCTTGCCACCGCTGATCAGCGATCGGCTCTCGATCGCTGGAGGTCAGGAATGTTTGCGTTTCGTTTGAGTATTGGAACGGCTGGTTTCGCAGTTGCCGTGGCGCTCGCTGGCGCGGGCTGCGGCAGCTCGAGCCCGGCCGCGCCGACCGTGTCGGCGGACGTCACCATCACGATGGTCGGGGATCGCGCCAGCCAGTCGTATTCGCCGAATCCAACCACGATGCGCGTCGGTCAGACCGTCGCCTGGAAGAACGGCGACACCACCGCACACACCGCGACGCAGGATGCTGCGCGTTTCGATAGCGGCACGATCAGCGCAGGCGCCACGAGCCCGCCGCTGATGATGAGCACGGCTGGCACGTTCACCTATCACTGTACGATCCACCCTGGAATGGTGGGCTCGCTCGTCGTGCAGTAACCAGGCTCTGGCAAGCCGTCGTCGTTTCGTGACTCGACCGGTGCTTCCCGACAGGTCTCGCCGGTTCAAGAACGATCGTGACGGCTTGCCAGCGGCACAGTCTATCTCGCGAGCTTTCGCCCTTTCATGAGGACGTCCACCGAATCGGGCCGTCCGTTCACGAAATCGACGCGCGTCAGTCCGTCGTTCGTCTGCCGGATTGCAGCGGGAATCGAGAGCGCCGTGAGGTACCATCCGCGCGGCAAGACGACCGAGTTACGCGGACGCCCAAGGCTGCGCTCGAACACGAACTCGTCGCCTTCGACGCGGTAGCTTTGCGGCGCGGTGTAGGTCTCGGAGAGACGCAGCCGAATCGACTGCCCCTTCTTCACCGGCGAGAAGCGGGTGACGACGACCTGCTGGTCGGGCCCCACCTGTTCTCCGCCGGCGTCGATCCCGGCCGCCTTCATCTGCGCGCCGGTGAGCGTCTCGGCCTCCAACACCTCGCCGGTATCGAGCACCTTGCCCGACGGGTTGGATACGGTGCTGCCGGTCCGCACGACATTGAGATACTTGTCGATGCCTTCACGCGACTCGGTGTAATCGTGATCGAGGCTGAAGGCATTCGTCTCCGGAGCCTGCAGCAAGTAGACGATGTCGCGATCCTGGTGCGCACGCTCGGTGAGCCGCGCTCGTTCGGTCGGCCCCTGGCTGGCCGGCGCTTCCCAGGTGCGCGCACTCGTCAGCGGCCGCGGTCTGGCCGCGTCGCCCGTCGCCGCGCCGGGCTTGGCCTTGAGCACCAGCGCCGCCGCTCCAGGCGCCTGGTTCATGAAGCTGACGCGGATCCGGCCGTCGGCGTCCGCCAGCACCTGCGACGGCACGGTGCACTCGGTCAACTGGTAGCCGGGAGGCAGGATGATCGCGGCGCGCCGGATCGGGATCGCGCGATCGAACACAAGGCCGTCGCCGTCGCGACGATAATTTTTCAGGTCCTGATATGTCTTCGTGATCCGGAGCCGCGCCTGGCCGCCGGCGGCGGGGACCGGCCGCGCCAGCTGCACCTCAATCGCGTTGTTGGCGACCGCAAACTTCAATGGCGAGCCGGTCATCATGTCCACGACCGCATCGTCGCTCCGGCTCGCGGTGGTCAGACCGCTGCCGATGCGATCGGCAAAGACGGTGGCGCCCGGCGCGGTCACCGACACTTCGTACACGGCTCGGAACGACTGTGTGTCCGGGCTCAACAGCTGGTAGACCGCATACTCATCCTGGGCGGTTTGCGGCGTTTGCGCCAGCACCCGAGTGGCAAGGGCGAGCGCGGCGGCGATCGCCGACAGTCTGGTGTTCATCGTTTCCTCGTGAAGGTAACGAACGCTGACAGGGCAAGATACATCGCTGGATAGCCGAGCGACAGCGTCGCCACGGTTCTCCGCTGCGCCTCCGGACCGTACAGAATGAACCCGAGCAGCACGAACCAGAGCACCGCCGCGAGGTTCATCGACCTGGCCAGCGGGCCCCCGCGGGTGGCGTAGAGATACGGCGTCGGAATGAACGTCAGCGTGGCGCACGTCATGGTCAATGCGACTGCGATCCCCGGCTGCGGCTGGAACGCGTACAGATAGAACGCCACGATGTTCCAGTACCGACGGAAAGCCCAGAAAAAAGCCGTCGTCGGTCTTGGCCTCGGTCTGGGAGAAGCCATACCCGCTCGCGAGCAGCGGGAACAGCAGCAGCCACGACAGGTTCCCGGGCATGAGGCCGGCTCGCCAGATCAGGAGCAGCGGCAGCGTCGTGTAGGTTTGAAAGTCGATGAGGTTGTCGAGCGCCGCCCCGTCGAACCCCGGCAGCACCTCCTTCACGTGCGCCTTCCGCGCCAGCCAGCCGTCCGTCGCGTCGACGGCGGTCGCAATCATCATGAGCAGGAAGGCTCCGCGAAACGCGGCCGCGTCGCCGCGCACGATCAGTACGGCCATGCCCGCGGCGCACACCAGCCCCATGCCGGTGTAGAGATGCACGAGCCAGGCGAGGATCCTGCGCACGGCAGTCACGATTCCGTATTGGCCACGTGGCGTAGCGGCGACGGCGCATCCCAGCCGGCGGTTGCGCGCGAGACGAGCGGCAGCAGGATGAGGCCGGCGCCCGCGGCCACAATCCGGAACGGCCAGGTGGCGGGATACGTCACCAGCGCGGGCACCCCCAGCAGCGGCTCACCGCCGGCGACGCGCAGCACGAACGACACGACGAAGGCGACGCTGGAGCCGGTGCGGTTGGCCCTGGAGTCGAACAGCGCGAAGATCAGCTGCGGAAACAGCAGCACGAACACCAGATCGCTGGTGAAGAACCAGAGTGCCTGGACGCTCTGCACTTTGAGCGCGAGCGCGGTCGCCATGCCGCCCAACAACAGGATCGACGAACGGATCACCCGCTTCATTTGAACCGGCGTCACGTCCGGCCAGACCAGGCGCTTCACGCAATTCCAGCTCAACATCGATCCCGCCGACAGGATCGACGAGCTGAAACTGGAGCTGACGGCGCCGACGATCGCGACAAGACCGACCAGGCCGATCGCTCGCGGCACCGCGCGCAGGAACAGCAGCGGCATCGTCTCGGCCGGCGTCGCCTGCAGCCGTACCAGAACGTCCGCTGGCCATGGATAGGCGAAGGCCGACACGCCCATCAGCAGCGGAGGAACGGTGAACGCGATCGTCAGCATCCCCGACACCATCGATTGTCCGCGCGCCGCGCGTGGCGATCGGCACGACAGCACGCGCTGAAAATAACAGTTCCATGGAATGCCGCCGCACATCAGCATCACCGAGGTGTCCCACCATCCGATAGTGGATGCTCGATTCCAGAGATCGGTATGCGGTTGCCATGGCGGGATCACGCCGCCGCCTTCGGGCCGCGCCGCGACGTACACCTCCCACGCATGGCGGAGACCACCGGCGCCGTTCAGGACGTAGGGCAGGGCGATGCCAATTCCGATCGCGACGATGGCGAGCTGGAACACGTCGGTGCAGGCGACCGACCACATCCCGCCAAGCATGGTGTACGCGGTGGTCACGACCGCGGCGAGGAGAACGGCGGTGGTCAGCTTCATGCCGAGCAGAACGCCGAAGGTCGAACCGACGGCGACGAGCAGCTCCGCGCTCCAGAACAGCTCGCCGGCGAGCGCGGGCAGAAACAGGACCGCCGCCCAGCGTTTGCCGAAGCGGGCCTCGAACGGATCGATCAACGTGGTGAATCCGTGGCGCCGCATGATGCCGGCGAAAAACAGGCCGCCGAGAATGAGGCTGATCCCAAAGCACAAGCCGCCCTGGATGCCGAGCTGTATGGAATTCTTGTAGGCGCCTTCGGTGGTGCCGAGCAGGTAGCCGCCATCCACCCACGTCGCCGTCATCGTCAGCGCGGCGATCCAGAGCGGCATCGAGCGGCCGGCAACGATCAGATCGGAGGCGGTACCGTGTCGAGTCTTCCACGAGGCCAGCCAGCCGACAATCAGGAAGGCGGCATAGGTGGCGACGACGGCAAGAACGGCTGGACTCAAGCTGGGTTCAGATCAGCAATCCGCAATCACTCTGCACTGCACTCTGCAATCTGCGCTCTACCGAAGCTCCGCGTTCTTCGTCTCTGGGATCCAGATCCACATGATCGCGGCGAAGAAGAAGGCGACGCCGGCCACCGCGAAGGCGGCGAAGAAACCGCGCGAGGCCGCCAGCGTGCCGACCACGAACGGCGCGGCCGCGCTGGCGATGCGGCCGGTGTTGTAGCAGACCCCGGCAGCCGTGGCGCGGACCGAGGTCGGGTAGAGCTCCGCGATCACCGCGCCGAAGCCGCTGTAGTAGCCGGTGCCGAAGAAGGCGACCAGCGGCCCGAGCACCAGCAGCAGCGCCGGCACCTTGAGAAAACCGTACAGCGGCAGCAGCACGCTGGCCGCGAGGACGAAGGTCACGTAGGTCTTCCTGCGGCCGACCGCGTCAGCGATGTAGCCGAAGCTGACGTAGCCGAGCCACATGCCGGTCTGCATTAGGATCACGAACAGCGACATGACCGATGAAGACAGGCCGATGCCGCCGCGTTCGGGGCCGAGCGCCAGGTACGATGGCACCCAGCTGTTGAGGCCCCACCAGCCGAACAGCGTGCAGGCGTTCATCATCGTCACGAAGAATGTGGTCCTGGCGATGTCGGGAGTGAACAGCAGGCTGATGCGGCCGCGATCGGCCTGCTTCGACTCGAGCCAGATCTTCGGCTCCTCGACGTTGCGGCGGATCCACATCGTGAACAGCGCCGGGATCACACCGACGAAGAACACGCCGCGCCAGCCCCAGATCGGCATCACGATCAGATTGACCAGCGCCGCGAAGCCGTAGCCGATCGCCCACGAGCTCTGCACGAAGGCGAGCGCCTTGCCGCGATGCCGGGCTGGAAACGACTCTGAAACCAGTGCCGCGCCGGTCGCCCACTCGCCGCCCATGCCCAGGCCGAGGAAGACACGGAACACCGCCAGCTGCGTCACCGTCTGCGAGAAGCCGCAGGCGGCGGTGAAAATCGAGTAGACCAGGATCGCGGCCATCAGCGCCCGCTTGCGGCCGAGGCGATCGGCGATGATGGCGAACACGATGCCGCCGGCGGCCGCCGCCAGCTGCGTCAGCGATCCCAGCAGCCCGTTGGTCTGGAACGACAGATGAAGCGTCGGGTCGTTGATGAGCGCCGCGCCCACCATCGCGTAGAGCATCACGTCGAACGAGTCGAGCATCCACCCGAGCGCCGCCGCGAGGAAGGCGTGCCGGGCGCGCCGATCCGCCTCGGTCCACCAGGTCAGGAGCCCGTCGGGGCGCGGATCGTGGCTGGTGGCTGAGGGCTGATGGTTATCGACGAGGGTCAATGGATTCCTGTCGTCATCGGATGCCTATCGCTGTGACGATGACGCCGGCGGCTTCGAGGCCAGCGCGGATTTTTGCGGCGAGGTCGTCGGAGCCGGGGGTGTCGCCGTGCACGCAGATGGTGTCGGCTTCGAGCGGCACGACGGTTCCGTCGCTGGCGACGACCGTGCGCTCTTTCACCATGCGAACGGCGCGAGCGACCACCGCCGCGGGATCGTGAATGACGGCGTTGGGCTTGCGGCGCGAGGCCAGCGAACCGTCGGGCTCATAGGCGCGGTCGGCAAACACTTCGGCGGCGACGTGCAGACCGGCGGCGCGCCCGGCGTTGAGGATTTCCGATCCGGGCAGGCCGAAGAGGATCAGCGTCTTGTCGAACGCCGCCACCGCGCGCGCGATCGCCGAGGCGAGCTCGGCGTTGCGCACCGCCATGTTGAACAGCGCGCCATGCGGCTTGACGTGCTGGATCTTCACGCCTTCGGCAGCGGCGACTCCCGCGACCGCAGCGATCTGATAGAGCACGAAGTCTTCGGCTTCCTGCGGAGTGACGTTGAGCTCACGGCGGCCGAATCCGACCAGATCGGGGAACCCCGGGTGTGCGCCGATCGCGACACCGTGCGCTTTGGCGAGTCTGATCGTCGCCCGCAGCACCGACGGATCGCCGGCGTGAAAACCCGCGGCGACGTTCGCGGAGGTGATCGACTGGAAAAGCCCCGCGTCGTGCCCGATGCTGTAGGCACCGAACGACTCGCCGGTGTCCGAGTTGATGTCTATTCGCACGGTCAGAGGCAGATCCTCGCCCGTCGTAGCAACCGCTTGACGCCCGTATCCGTCTCGACTCCTCGCCGGATCGCTGTCGTCAACGCCTCAAGCTTCACAGCGGAGGTCGATGCGGCGACCGCCGCTCTGCCACCCACGTTCCCGATATTCCACGCCACTTCGTGCGTGCTACTCGCCATCGTCACTTTCAACTCTACGTGATAAGGATCGAGATCGCCCCGCGTGTCTCCAAGAAGACTCACAGATGAGGGTAGGTCAAAGAAGGACGCGGCAACGACTGCGTCGTAGAGTTCGCGCTTCCCGCCCTACCTGCCCTTCCCGCTCCTTCCCGCCCATCCCGCCCGTGCGAGCCCCTACTTGCCCCCATCGGTCGTCTTTTTCTCGTCGGTCTTTGCCGGCTTCGGCGGACGGGGGCGATTCATCGACAGGCTGACGCCGTTCCAGAACGGATCGACCTTGCGCTCGACCTCGTGGTGCCCTTCGACGAGGTAGTCGAGAATCGCCTTGTCCCATTGCAGGCCGGCGTTGGCCACGAGCTTCATCCAGTCGCCGCGCGCGGTCTCGTCGGGCGCCTCGGTGACGCCGTCCCAGATCGTCACGTTCGGGTTCCGCGTCATGAAGTCCTGGCTCGTCGGACTCGCCCGCGCGCCTTTGATCGACTTGTAGATCAGCACGCCGTTGGTGAAATCGAGCTTGAAGTTCTTCTGGTCGAAATCGAAGCTGTAGCGCTTGTAGCGATCGTAGGCTCGCGCGTTCAGCGCCACGGTGCCGGGCACCTGCTTCGCATACTCGGTGATCTTCTCGAGCAACTTCATCTGCTCGTCCTTGTGCCTCGGATAGCGGGCATCGTCGAGCCAGCCGAAGCCCGGCATCCACCAGCCGCGCATGGTCCAGTAATCGCGCGTGTCCACCGAACGGGTGCGGACCCACGCGGCGTACTCGGAGAAGATTTGCACCCACTCGTGTGACGGATAACCGTGCGGATTGAGGAAGATGTCGGGCAGCCAGGTGCGCCAGATCTTGGGCCGGATGCCGCTCTCCGGATACATCGGATCGGAATCCCACTGCCCCGCCGTCACGTCGACGCCGAGCGAGCCGAGATAGCCGGCGTGCAGCATGTAGGTCGGGTTGATCTTCTGCAGGTCGTAGGCGAGCTGAGCGCCGTCGGGGTTGGTGATCGGATGAATGACGACGTTGACCTTGTTCAACTTGTCGCGGTAGGCCGGGTCGGTGAGCAGCAGCTCGGCCATCCGCAGGACATGGCTGGTCGACGACACTTCGTTGGCGTGCTGGCGGGCTGAATAGACGATGGTCGGCTTCATCGTCGTCTGCTTGGCCTGCGACCAGTGCGACGCCTCGATCGGCGGCATCAGGTCCATCGCCCAGATGTCCTTGCCGAGATAGCTGTGCCCGACCTTGTAGACCGTCGCTTCCTTGAACGCGGACATCTTCGCGAGGATGGCGTTCGCCTCGGGTGGCGGGATCGGCGTATCCCATTGCACGAGGGGCGCATGGTTCGGACCGGCCTGAAGGCCGGTCCCTACGACCGAGGGTGGCTGGTTCGGACCGGCCTGAAGGCCGGCCCCTACGACCGAGGGTGACTGGTTCGGACCGGCCTGAACGCCGGTCCCTACGACCGAGGGTGACTGGTTCGGACCGGCCTGAACGCCGGTCCCTACGACCGAGGGTGACTGGTTCGGACCGGCCTGAACGCCGGTCCCTACGACCGAGGGTGACTGGTTCGGACCGGCCTGAAGGCCCGCCCGTACGACTGAAGGTGAGTTTTCGTAGGGGACGGCCTTCAGGCCGTCCCGGGTGATCGACGGAAACGGCGCGGGCGTGCCGTTCGGCTCGAGAGTGGCGACGACTTCGGTGCCCGGCTTGCTCTCGTGCTCCCAGCCGATCGTCACGCGGACCGAGCCGAGATCGTGGTACGACAGCGCGTCGCGATAGAGCCCGGCCGCGCGGAGCCGATTGAGGTTGGCCAGCATGGCGGTTGCCTGCTCCGCCGACATCATCGTGCGATCGACGCGGAACTCGTCGCTGCGCTTGATCAGCGCGTCGCGCTCGTCCTTCTCGGTGTCGACCTTGATGCGAAGGTCGAGCCGGGCGATGCCATTCTGGCCCGCTCGCACGGTTGCGGCCAGCGTCTGCGGACGATCGACGGCAATCTTCGGAATGTCGAGCCTGGCCACGCCGCTGTGCCCGTTTCGCTCGGCGTACTCGACCACCACCGATGGTCGCGAGGCGTCGAAACCGGTGACGGAAATCCTGGCGCGTCCGGGTTTGCCATCGGCCTTGGGGTGCATGATGGGAATGATGCGCCCCGGATACGCGAGGCCGGCGCCGCGCGTAAACCGTCCCATCACGTCGAAGAAGTGGATGGTGTTGAAGTAGATCTCCTCGTGCAGCGCCTCCATCGACGAGATCTGCTCCTGATCGATCGGCAGGCGATACTCGGGCTCGCTCATCGTCACATCAACGGTCAGCTCGCCGAAGAAGGGCGCGTCCTCGGCCCGCGGCTTGCCGTTCCCAAGCTGCATCACGTGGTCGTAGAGCGCGGGCAATGTCTTCGACTGGAAGTGATCCCAGAAGCGCTCGGGATCGGTGGCAATCCGCTCGTCGACGACGCTCCTGCCGCCGACGCTCGCCTTGATCCAGCCGGTCGTCACCCGCACGTGCTCGTAGTCCGGAAAGCGATCGAAGAACGGCCGCTCGATCACGGCCGGTTCGAAGGTCTGGCGCAGCAGCGGCGCTCCGTCGTGACCGGTCGCGATGACCTCATAGGCCGGCGCGCCAATCGGGGCCATCTCGAAATGAATGTTCTTCAGGTCGATCTTCAGCTCTGACGCGAGAATCTCGTCGATCGGATAAATCTCCAGGAGCCAGCGGGTCGGTGCGTACATGCCCTGCTGGGCCCAGTCCCTGGGCGGCCCGATCGCGGCGAACCTGATCGTGATCTGATCGACCGGCTTGCCCTCGAGCGCGGGCCGGATGCGGTCGTAGAGCCAGCTGTAGCCCTGCTTGTAGGCGGACAGCACCGTCACCGTGGTCGCCTTCTCGTCGGCGCCGGCCTCGAGCAGCTCGGCGCGAGCCTCCTCCTCGATCCGATGGCGCACTTCAGGCGGCTCGCTCAAACGCGCTTCGACGGCAACCGCCGGCCTCTTCTTGAGCCCGGGCACGACGCGCGCGCGCAGCTTGCTCCAGAACTCGTCGACTTCCGACGGAATCTCGAAGTCGTCTTCGATGAGCGCGCGCCCCTTCTGCACGTCGAGGTTCTGCACGTCGACGGTCAGCGACGGCGTCTTGATCGCGTCCGCCGCCTGGCGTCGGGCGACGTCGACGAAGCCGTCGGCCGCCTTCTCGACAAACAGCTTCACGTGCGCCGACGCCAGATCCTTTCCCTTCAGTTGACCGGCGATCTTATCGAGCTTGTAGAGACCCATCGCCGCCTGTCCGGCCGGCGAACGGCCGGCGACGAACCGCCGCAGGTCGTCTTCCACGTCGTCCAGCGTGGTGCGGTCCTTACCGCGCTGCCAGATATGCGGGAATGTCTCGGCCAACTGATGGAGCGCGCGCCGCACACCGTCGGCATCGCCACCGGTCACGATGAGCGCGCTCTTTTCACCAAAGGCTTTTTTCACCAGCTGAATGAGCCCTTCGCCCGCTTCCAGCGCCGGTCGCTCCCACTTGTGCGCCTCAATCAGCTGATCGACGAGTGGATGCGCGGTGCCGATGAGCACGAGGATCGGCTCACCCGCCGGGGCGGCCAGTGACTTCGCCGTGCGCGCGATCGGCAGCGAGATCCCGGTCGACTCGAGACCCAGGCGCGCGGCGAGATCGATGACGCCTTCCGAGCCGTCGCCTTCTGCGCTCAACAGCACGTCGACGCGATCGGGGATCAGGTTGTTGTCCGAGTCGGCGAGCGCGCCTTCGTTGGCGTAGAACGTCGAGAGATCGAAGTTCTCCTTGGCGCCGCCGCCAGGGCGACGCCCGGGCGGCTGGGATGCCGCCGGTTCGGAGGCGGCCGTGCGCGGCAGGTCGATCGACACCGGCCTCGATCCCGACGCGCGCAGCCGGATCTGCAAGGTTCGGACGTGGGCATACGACAGCGGGCGCTTGGGGTCGCGCGCACTGGTGGCCTTGAACTGATTCAAGGCGACCATCGCCTTGACCAGGTCGCCGCCGTTGGCCATCTGCAGCGTTACGGTGAGGCGATCGGCGGCGTCCGACGCGCTCGCGCGCAGGTGAACCGCCGACGGCATCGCCGACACCGCGCTCACCCCTTTGCTCGCCAGAAATTGCCGCACTTCGTCCGCAATCTTGTCGGTGGTCGGCCCCTTCAGATCCCAGATATAGGGCAGATGTCCGGCCAGCATGACGGCGGCCGAGGCGAGGCCACTGTCGTCGCCGCCGAGCACGGCGACCGACGCCTTGCCGTCTTGCGAGAACGCCGCCACGACTCCGTCGCCCGCCTTCAACCCGGCGCCGCCAATCGCGTCGAGTATCACGCCGGATCCCGCCAGAGATTTCGCGCCGACAAAGATGGTCGGCGTGGATGGCGCCGGCACAAAACCGCGCGCGACCGGCAACGGCAGGTTCATGGCGGACGTTTCGAAGCCGAGGCGCGCCGCGATGTCGCCGGCCGCTGCAATCTCGGCCGACGAAGGTTGCTCCGGCAACACGATGCGGGCATCCACGAAATCGATGACGCCGTCGCCGTTGCGATCCTGCAAGACCACGCCGGGCTTGAAGATCTCCGACAGCGACGCCGCGGCAAGGTCGGCCGGCGCCGTCCGGCCGATTGCGCCGGCACCGACGATGAGAACGACGATCCAGATCTTTTTCATGGCTGAGCGCTCAACTCCAATGGGTGATGGCATCGCTGCTGGCCCATTTTCCACAACCATGAGCCCTTCAGCCATGAGCCATGAGCCATCAGCCATTTGTCATCCTACCGTCCGTGACCACCCGCGTCAGAACTGCAGCCGCACGGCAAACTCTGCCTGCCGCGACGGCGCGTTGATGTTCGGCAGCAGCGACGTCGACGTGCCGAACAGCGGACGGCCAGTCGACGGATCGTTGGCCGCGCCGAGGTTGGCGTTGGGCACGTTGAAGTTGGCGCGATTCAACAGGTTGAACAGCTGGGCAATGACCTCGGCCCGAGCGCCGCCGATCCTGAAGGTCTTGGACAGCCGCAGGTCGACGTTGGCAAAACCCGGGCAGTCGACCGTGGTGACTTCGCTGAGGCCACGCGACCGCCGGAATGCGTTCACCGCATCGAGGCTCATGTCGCGGCAGCCGCTGCCGATCGCCACGCCTGCCGGCAGGTCGCCGGTGTAGCCGTCGCCGTTGAGGTCGAGCGAGGTGGTCGGGTTGAAGCGGAGGCTGGATCGGAAGTCGGCGATCGCCGAGAGCTGCACGCCCGCCGGCAGCTGCACGATGCCGCTGGTGACGAGACGATGGCGGCGGTCGGCCGCGCCATAGCGTTCGACCTCGAAGAAGCCGTAGCGGTCGGCGAGCAGGTTGGTGGCGGCCGTATCGGTGGCTTTCGAGAACGTGTACGAGGCCAAGAACTGGTAGCGATTCGCCATCCGCTTGTCGACCTTCAGGAGCAGCGCCTTGTAGGCATTGTTCGCGGTCGACGTCCAGAAGTTGACTCGAGCGAACTGCGGATAGAGCTTGGCCTTGGTCGTCTGATCCGGCAGGTTGGGGTCGATCACGTCACGGTCGGAGTAGCGATTGGTGATGCTCACGTCCGCGGTGATCGCGATGTCGCGGGTGACGGTCCGGCTGACGCCGACGTTGAACTGATGCGCGTAGGGGTTGACGGTGTCGTTGGACTCGACGGTGATGTTGGGCGCCGCCGTGGTGATGAAGGAATCGCGCGACTTGCCGCCATAGGGATCGGGGAACGACGGCCGCGAGATGATGATCTGCTTGGCCTGCGGCCACGTCAGCTCGTTGAAGTTCTGCAGCGTGCGCATGTTGTCGTAGAACATGCCCCAGGCGGCATGCACATTCATGACCCCGTTGTTAGCCGGATCCCACGCCATCCCGACGCGTGGTCCGAAGTTGTTGAAGTCGCCGCGCCCGGCAACCGGCTGCTTGACGACCGACACATCGAGCGGGAACGAGCCGTCGCGTCCGAGCTTGGCCTGAATGTCGGACAGGAGTTGGGGGACGTCCTCGTTGAACGAGCCCCGCTGCAGGTCGTAGCGCAGGCCCAGGTTCAGCGTCAGGCCGCTGCGCACCTGCCAGTCGTCCTGGAGGAAAGCGGCGAAGGTCTTGGTCGGGATGTTGGCGTAGGTGGGCAGTGAATTGCTGTACTGGGTCGGATAGGTGGCCGGATCGGCGGCGTTGTACGGCGTGTCTTTCGGGAACGTCCAGATGCCGAGGGGCGATCCGGTGTTGTCGCCCTCGAACGGGATGCTGCTGAAGTCGACGCCAGCCTTCCATTGGTGGGCGCCGCCCCAGCGGTGCATCAAGTACGAGAAGTCGTCCTTCACTTCCCAGCGCGACTCGGGCCCCATCTGGGCGTTGCCGCAGCCGCCGACGGTAATCGAGGGATATGAAAAGACCGGCGTGCACAATGGCAGCCGCGCCGTGAAGTCGGCGGGCTCGTAGTCGCCATGGCTGTAGGGCGGCGAGACTTCATACTTGGCGTAGGCGTACTGAAAGCGCGCGTCGTTCAGGGTGCTGGCGTTGATGACCCAGGTGTGACCCAGCACCGCCGACTTGCGCGGCACGGCAAAGTCGAAGCTGTTGCTGACGGCGACCGTGCCACCAGCGGTAATGATCGGGCGGTACTCGTTCTCGGCGCCGTAGCGGAAAAAGATGCTCTGGCCGTTGCCGATCTCGTGGTCGATCTTGGTGTTGTAGGTCCAGCGCGTCTGATCGCTCAGGAAGGTGCCCTCGTACTGGGGCCACAGGCCGCGCGCATTGACGGTGAGGAACTGTTTTTCCTGGGTGCCTTCGTAGGCGAAGAAAAAATGCGTCTTGTTCATCACGATCGGCCCGCCGACCGTGCCGCCGTATTGATAGCGCCGGTAGTCGGGTTTGGTGGCCTGGAAATACTCGCGCGCCGTGATCGAGGCATCGCGGAGGAACAGCAGGCCCGAGCCGTGCACCTGGTTGGTTCCCGACTTGGTCACCACCGACACGAGGCCGCCGGTCGCCAGCCCGTACTCGGCCTTGTAGGTCGAGGTGGACACCTTGAACTCCTGAATCGCGTCCATCGCGAAGTTCTGGCGCGGCTCGCCCATCTCCGCCCACGTGTTGTTGACGCCGTCGACGACGAAGCCGTTCGAGTACTCGCGGCCGCCGGCCCCGACGTTGACGTTGCCGCGATAGAACTGACCGCGGATGTTGTCCTGCGAAGTGCCCGGCGTCAGCATCGCCAGGTCGATCCAGCGGCGCGAGGCGACCGGCAGGTCCTGGATCTGCTGGCTCGACACCGAGGTCGACACGTCCGATCGCGTCACATCGACGATTGGCGACTCGCCCGTCACCGTGACCGTCTCGGACAGCGTCGCCGGCTTGAGCGAGAAATTGATGATCGCCGTCTGATCGATCACCAGCGTGATGTCGGGGCGACTCTCGGTGCCGAATCCGCTCAGCTCGGCAGAAAGCGAATAGCGCCCGGGCGGCAATGATGGCAGGCGGAATTCCCCGGCGCCGTCGGTCACCCCGACACGCGAGAGACCGGTATCGACGTTGCGGGCGGTCACCGTCGCGCCCGGAATGATGCCGCCGCTCGAATCCTTGACGATGCCGGTAATCTGCGCGTTCTGCGCCGCGGCGGATGCCGCCAGCCCCAGCACGAACAGCAGTACCGCACAACCGGTCAACCTCTGACGCATGAGACCCTCCTAGCCGTGAGTGTGAGCGTTACTTGCCCGGGTTCGCGCCGGTCGCCAATCCGCGCGGTGGCGCCGCCGCCTTGCCGGGCAACACCGGGCGAATCCGGACCGTGGTGAGCGAGACCGCATCGCGGGCGCTGTCTTCCTCGATGCGCTGGAGGGTGTAGTGTCCGTCACGCAGGTACTTCACGTTGGCCATCAGGTACGAGAAGCCTGCTTTCGAGACGAGATTGAGCCATTCGCCTTGCGCCGTCTCATCGGGCGCTTCGGTGCCGCCGCTGAAGAAGGTGACCTGGGGCCAGGCGCCCATCGAAAAGCGGCCGCTTCCGCCGCCGCCACCTTCGCCGCCGGCACCGCGTCCAGCGCCGAACCGGCGGCTGCCGTTGGGCTCGCCGGTTTCAGGGTCGCTGTAGTAGACCGCCGTATCTTTGTAGATCTCCTGATTGAACACATACGGGCCGAAGCCGTACGCCCACTTCCGATAGCGCGCCTGATGACGGAGATCCATGGCGCGCACGTCCGGGTTGGCGTTGATCTCGCGGACCACGGCGTCGCGCAATGCCTCGGTCGCCTCGGCGTGGTCCGGGTAGCGCGGATCGCGCAGCGTCCCCATCGTCGTATACCAGCCGCGCGTCGAAAGATACGTGCGGAAGCCGGGCGGCACGTACCCCGCAAACGGCTGCACCCATTCGTGCGACGGGTAGCCGTGCGGATTCAGGAAAATATCGGGCAGCCACTCGCGCCACAGGCGGCCGCGCACCAGCGCTTCGGGCAGCAGCGGATCGGCCAGCCCCACCTGTGACTGCACGTCCATGCCGAGCGCACTGTAGCGGCCGGCGTGCAGCATGTGGGATGGCGTCAGCTTTTGCAGGTCGTACGCCATCTGGGCGCCGTCCGGATTCTCGACCGGATGCAGGACGATGTTGACCTTCTTCAGAATGTCGCGATAGGTCTGGTCGGTCACGAGCAGTTCGGCCAGTCTCAGGATGTGGCTGGTCGACGAAACTTCGTTGGCGTGCTGCCGGCCAGTGATGAGAATCGTCGGCTTGTACGCGGAGAGCTTCGCCAGCGATACCTGCTCGCTCGGCACCGGGTTCGTGATCTCGAGGACCGAGATGTCGCGGCCGCGATAGGAGTGGCCGGCTTTGTAGGCCTTGACCTCGGGATAGGCCGCGAGCGCGCCGATCAGCGCCTCGCTTTCATCCGGGCTGATGATGTGATCCCAGGTTACCAGCGGGGTCTTCGCCTGACCGCCGGCGTGGGCCGACGCTGTCCGGACGCCGGACGGGGGGAACACGCCGGTGGACGCGACCAGCCGCCGGGTGCGCACGTCTTTGAGCCCGACGTCGAGGGCAATGCGGTCGACGTGGTCGAACGACAGGGCGTCGCGATACAGTCCCGCCGAATGCAGGCGCGCGAGAGCGTCGAACGCATCAACCGCGCGGGCCGCCTCTCGATCATCCTTGGCTTCGACGTCGAGCTCGACTTCGGCGACTCGATCGGCGCGAGCGACCACGCGATTGACGGCCGCAGCCGTCGTGTCGATCTTGAGCAGATCGCGCACGATCCGCGACGGCCGCTCGACATTCTTCTCTTTGTAGGCGACCTCCAGCTTCGGCTTGGTCGAAGCATTGCCGGCGTAATGCACCCTCACTTCGCCAGGCTGGCCGGGTCGTTCCGGGTGGACGATGGGAAAAATCTTGCCCGGCGCGGCCAGCCGCCGCTTCGTGGTGGTGCGGCCGAGCGCATCGAAAAAATCGAGCGTCACGAAGTACAGATCTTCGTGGAGCGCCTCGAGCGACGACACCAGCTCCTCGTCGATTCCGGTCTTGAAGTCCGGCTCGCTCATCCACACTTCGATGTCGAGATCGCGGTGGAACGGCTGCTTGTCCGGTAAGGGCCGATTGTCGGTGACCTTCATCACGTTGTCGTAGATGCGCGGCAACACCACCGACTGGTAGTGATCCCAGAAACGCTCGGGGTCGGTCGCAATGCGCTGATCGACCACGACCGCGCCGTCCACCGACGCCGACAGCCAGCCGGTGGTGACGATGACGCGCGACCAGCCTGGAAACTTGTCTAGGTATTCGCGCTCGACCGTCTTCGGCGAGAAGGCGGCGCGGTAGACGACCTGTCCCGCCGCGTCGAGCGCTTCGACGGTGTAGGTGTCCTTCGGATCGGAGACGAGCTCGACGGAAAATGCGTCCTTCGCGACGCCGAGGTCGCGCAGGAATATTTCGTCCACCGGATAGAGCTCGTGCACCCAGCGGCTGGGCACCATGTAGAACTTGTATTTCTTGGACAGGTCCGGGTGATATTCCGCGACCTTGACGCGAACGGCGCGCACCCGCTTTCCTTTCAACTGCGGGATCACCTGCTCGGTCATCCACAGATAACCCTGCTTGTACGCCGACAGCACCCGCACGTTGGGATCGGCGGCGCCGGCGCCGGCCAGCTGCGCCCGCGCCTCATCAACCAGGCGACGGCGGACTTCGGGCGACTCGCTGAGCCGGGCTTCGAGCGCGACCTTCGAGCCCGCCTTCACTTTGGGCAGAACCTCATTCTTGAATTTGGTCCAGAACTCGTCGACTTCCCACGGCACCTTGAGCGTGTCGTCGAAGACCGTCACCGGATCGGTGATCCCGGTGCTCGACACTTTGACCGGTGCGGTCACGCCGGCGCGCTTCATTTTGTCGGCGACGTAGGTGTCCAGCGCCGGATCCGCCCGTTCGATGAACAGCTTCACGTCCACCGACTCGAGCGTCTTTCCTTTCAATTCGGCCGCGATGGCGTCGATCTCGGTGTCAATCTGGCTGGCCTGTCCAGCCGCTGAGCGTGCCTGCAGGAAGCGGTTGGCCTGGAGCGCGACGTCCTGCAGCCTGATCGATCCGCGCGCGTTGTCCCAGACGAATGGGACGCGGCGCGCGAGATACGACGCCGCCGCGTCGGTGCCGGCCACGTCCTGGCCGGCGACCACGGTGACGGTGGCCGCGCCGAAGGCCTTCGGCACGACCTGCACGACCCCGTCGCCTGGCTTCAGATCGTCGAGCCGCGCCCGCCCGATCTTGACGAGGCGGTCGACCAGCGCGTTCGATCGGCCGACGAGAATCGGACTCGGCTCGCGTTCCGGCGTTCTGATTTTCCCTGCGCTACGGGTCAGCGGGAGCGTGATGCCGGTGGTTTCCAGCCCCAGCCGCGCCGCGATGTGCGCCGCACCCAGTGATTCGTCGGCGCCGCCGAGCACGATGACGGTGTCGGAGCGATCGGGAATTAGGTCGGTGTAGGCGTCCCCGAACCAGCCCTCCACCGAGAGGGCGTTCGTCAGATCGAACGTGCGTCCGCCCCCGGCGACGGCGGCGGCGTCGGCCGGCCGGCCGCGATCACCGGGCGAGTCGGGGGCGAGCTCGTCGGGATCGATCGGCGGCGTCAATGTGCGCTGATTGAGACCGCTACGGGATACCTCGGCATGCCCGAGCACCCGCCCGCCGGCGACCAGGTCGACGGCCGTCGTCGCGACGTTGGTGAAGTTGAGCGTCTTCGGTTCCTGACCGTGCCGATGCGCGGCTTCGAGATCGGTGAACAGTTTCGCGGCGCGCGCGCCGTCGGCGTCGGCCAGCGCGACGTGCATGGCGATACGCGCGATGCCGCGTTTGTCGCTGTCCACCAGCATCGAGACGACCTCCGAATCGCCGGCGGCGACGCCGTGCGTGCGCAGGTAGTGCGTGGCCTGCTCCTCGACCGCCGGCAGGGAGACACCGTTCATCCCCCACACCCGCGGTAGCCGCGCCGCAAGCTCGACGCCGGCATTGAGCGTCCCTTCATCGTCTCCGCCGACGACGACGATGCCATCGCCGCCGCCGAGCGGCGACGCCACGGCCGCGATGAGACCCTGCCCCGCGGCCAACCCAGCGATGTCGAGTACGTGCGTGTCGATCAGCCGCCGGACGAACCGACTGGCGCGGCCGACCAGAATCGGCAGTGCTACCGCGGCCGGCTGGGCGACGTCACTCTCGCGCAGCACCAGCGGCAGCGTGAGTGCGGTCGTCTCGTAGCCGAGACGAGCCGCGAGATTCGTGGCGGCCTCCACCTCGCCGATGGTCGGCGAGTCCGGGACGATAATCCGGGCCGCAACCGCATCGGCGAGTCCGTCACCGTTGGTATCACGCGTGAGGCTTCGCGTGGCGACCAGGGTGGTCAGCGACTGCGGGCCGCGGACATCCGCGTGAAGCTGGTTTCTCGAGGCGAGAAGGAAGCCGGAGACCGCGATCGCGGAAAATAGCAGGGCGAGTCGGCTGTTCATCGCGGCAATCTTACGCCGAGAAAAACTACCGGAAAAAACAAAAGGGCACCGCGTCATTGCGGTGCCCCTCTGCTCCACTGGCCTGGCTCCCCCAGCATTCACGGCGCCCTGCCGCAATCAGACCAGCGAACCTGCTTGATGATGGGGCAAGCAGTGTGCCCGCCTGTTTCCCTCGAAAATCTGGCGCTTCCGCAGCACAAGCGGTTTCCAACGCGCGGATTTCGTCGTCGATCTTACGGATCTGTCAATAGGTCGGAAGGCTGTCGCTCAAGTCTGCCAGCCTGGGGTGACGGGCGTCGCGGTTCGACAGAATCGGCCGGGCCATCGGCCACGAGATCGCGAGCGCGGGATCGTTCCAGGCAATCCCGAGCTCATCAGCCGGATCGTAGAAATCTGTCGCCTTGTACTCGACCTGCGCCACCGGGCTGAGCACGGCGAAGCCGTGTGCGAAGCCAGGGGGCACATAGATCTGTCGGAAGCTCTCCGCGGTCAGGGCCACTCCGACCCAGCGGCCGAACGTCGGAGAGCCGCGCCGGACGTCGACGGCAACGTCGAAGATCTCGCCCTCGATGACTCGGATCAACTTGCCTTGCTGGCGCTGCCGCTGGAGGTGCAGCCCGCGGAGGGTGCCGCCCGCCGATCGTGAGTGGTTGTCCTGCACGAACGGCCCCGGAATGCCGTGGTCGCGATAACGATCGGCCTGATAAGTCTCGAGGAAGAATCCCCGGTCGTCGGCGTGCACGTCCGGCTCGACGATGACGACGCCGGGGATCGCCGTCGAGACCACGCGCACGTCAGACCTCGGGCTCGAGCATGCGCGTCAGGTATTGACCGTATGCGCTCGAGCCCATCGCGCGGGCCAGTTGGGTCACCTCTGCCGCCGTGATGTAGCCCATGCGGTAAGCAATCTCCTCGAGACAGGCGACCATCAGACCCTGCCGCTCTTCGATTGCGTGAATGTAGTTGGACGCCTGCATCAGCGAGTCGTGGGTGCCGGTGTCGAGCCAGGCGATGCCGCGCGCCAGCTTCTCGACCTGCAGGCCCCCGAGCTCCAGGTAGTGACGGTTCACGTCGGTGATCTCGAGCTCGCCCCGCGCCGACGGCTTCAGGTTGGCGGCGATTTCGATCACCTGGTTGTCGTAGAAGTAGAGGCCGGTCACCGCGTACGACGACTTCGGCTTCGACGGCTTCTCTTCGAGGCTGACCGCGCGGCCGGCGGCATCGAATTCGACGACGCCATAGCGCTCGGGGTCGCGGACCTGGTAGCCGAACACGGTGGCGCCGGTTTCCCGCGCCGCGGCGTTGCGCAGGTAGTCGGAAAAATGCGCACCGTAGAAGATGTTGTCGCCGAGCGCCAGCGTCACGCGATCTGGGCCAACGAAATCGGCGCCGATGACAAACGCCTGGGCCAGGCCATCCGGGCTGGGCTGCTTGGCATAACTGATCTCCAGGCCGATTTCGCTGCCATCCCCGAGCAGGCGTTTGAAGCCGTCCTGCTCGTGCGGTGTCGTGATGATCAGGATGTGCCGGATGCCGGACAGCATCAGCGTCGACAGTGGGTAGTAAATCATCGGCTTGTTGTAGATCGGCATCAGCTGCTTGCTGACGGCGCGCGTCAACGGATGCAGCCGCGATCCGGATCCGCCGGCAAGAATGATTCCTTTCAGCATGGCGAACCGTGAACGACTTCTTCTTCGTCCGACCCTTGGTGCCTTGGTGTTTTCGTACTGTGGGCAGCGCCAGTCATCTTGCGATCATCCCAAGCCGAGTCGGGCGCGATCGTATCGCCCGGTCTGGACCTGCTCGCACCAGTCCCGGTGTTCGACGTACCAGCGCGCGGTGGCGGCCAGTCCCGCTTCGAAGCCGTGGCGCGGCTCCCAGCCGAGCTCGCGGCGGATTTTCGACGCGTCGATCGCATACCGGCGATCGTGGCCCGGCCGATCGGGCACGAACGTCTTCAGCGCGCGATAGGTGGCGCCGCCCAGGGCCGGATTGGCGACGGCCGGCCGCAGCGCTTCGACGGCATCGCAGATTCGATCGACGATCTCGAGGTTGGTGCGCTCGTTGCCGCCGCCGATGTTGTACTTTTCACCGATCCGGCCGCTGGCGAGCACCAGCAGGATCCCGGCACAGTGATCCTCGACGTGCAGCCAGTCGCGGACGTTGCCGCCATCGCCGTAGACCGGCAGCCGCCGCCCCTCGAGCGCGTTGAGGAGCATCAGCGGGATCAGCTTCTCGGGGAACTGAAACGGGCCGTAGTTGTTCGAGCAGTTCGTGATCAGTACCGGCAGGCCGTAGGTGTGGAAGCTGGCGCGCACGAGATGATCCGCGGCGGCCTTGCTCGCCGCGTACGGCGAGTTCGGCGCGTACGGCGTCTCCTCGCTGAACCGCCCGCTCGGCCCGAGCGTGCCGTAGACCTCGTCGGTCGAGACGTGCAGGAAGCGGAACGACCCGCGCGCCTCCGCATCGAGTTCCGCGACGAACGCGCGGGCGGCCTCGAGCAGCGCGAAGGTGCCGACGATGTTGGTGTCGATGAAGACCTGCGGGCCGTCGATCGACCGGTCGACGTGCGTCTCGGCGGCGAGGTTGAGGACCGCGGTCGGCCGGTGCTCGGCGAACACCCGTGCCACGGCACCGGCGTCAGCAATGTCGCCGTGCACGAACGTGACACGTGGACTCTTCAGCGGACCCTCGAGGCTCGCCAGGCTGCCGGCGTAGGTCAGCTTGTCGAACACCACGAGGTCATCGGACGTGTGATCGAGGGCGTACTGGACGAGATTGGACCCGATGAAGCCGGCGCCGCCGGTAATGAGGAGCGTCATGCGTCGATTGTCAGACCGACGCTCCTTCCGGATACATCAGCGCCAGCCTCAGTTCCTTGGTCAACGAGTCGACGGTCGTGCCGGAGCGCTTCCACGCGCCCTCGGTTTCAAAGCGCAGGTCGCCGATGCGTCGGCCCCAGGGCGCGATCACCCGGCCGATGGCGCGGAAGTCGGCCCGGTCGGCGTGCTCCTGATCCAGCCGCCTAATCACCTCGGGCGCCACGCGCACGAAGGCGCGCAGCGCCGAAGCCGAGCGGATACTGTACTTGCGGCCGTTCCAGGCACCATTGAAGACCAGCGCGATCTGCTTGAAGTAGTTGACAAAGAACTTCTTCGCTTCCTCGTGCGCGTCGCCGCGCTTCTTGCCGAAGATGCCGTCCTCGGCGAACAGCTTCTTGAGCTCCTGCGCGAGCGGCGCCTGCGCGACCCGGCCGCGGCCGACGCCGAGCAGCTTGATCTCGTCGTAGAGCGGCGAGTCCTCACGGTCGTTGAGGGCGCGCACGACGTCGTGTCCCGTCGCCAGCGCTTCGTCGCGATAGAGCTGCCGGCCCGACAGGCTGACCAGATGCGAGGCGTTCAATCGCGTGTGCTTCGCGTTGATGGTCACAAACATCTGCACGACGTGATCTTCGGGCAGACGGTCGAAGATGATCGCCGGCACCGCGAAGTCCTCACCCTGGAAACGATCGATGTCGGCATGCAACGCCAGCAGACGATGCTGGCCGTCAATCGCGCGCAGGATGCCTTCTCGTTCGGGGACTTTCAGGATGCCCACCCGCGAATCGGCGTCGGCGGGCGAGAACGACAGTTTCTCATCGCAGGAGATGATGACCGCGCCGGGAATCGACGGCAGGTCGCGCGCCTGGCGGCACTGTTCGTAGTACTGCACGAGCTCGTCGATCTTCTTGCGGATGATCTGACGCTGGTAGGCCTTGTCGCTCGAGGCGATGCGCCGTTCGAGAAAATCCCAGTTCACTTTGGACGGTTGCGGCATGCCAGGTTTCTGGCGACCGCCACGTACCGGCGCTTGCGCGGCGTCGCCGTAACTCAGCACCTCGAACCGCACGAGCTTATCGATGTCACTGGCCGTCAGCGAAGCTTGGTAGAATTGCACGCCGAACTGCTGCATCCGAATCGCTGCCACGTTGATCATAGGTTCGAATCCAAGACGCTGAGGCTGGCCGATCTGACGGCGCAAAGAGGCGGATTGTATCGCAGGTACCGGCCCGACACCAACCCGACCTCTCACTAGCTAAGTATCTCGTGGATAAGGAGTTCTGTCATGTCTCAGTGGAGACGCCCGGCGCGGCTGCTCGTCTCGATCTTCCTCCTCGTGGCGGGGCTGGGGACCGGCACGATCGCGCAATCATCTGGGAACAAAGCAGTTCGGGCTTCCGCTGCGGCCGGATCCGATGCGGTTGACGATACGGATTTTTCGCGGGCGGTCAAGGAGTGGACGACCAAGCCCGAGTTCAGCAGCCCGTTGGTGGATCACCTGCCCAAAGGCGGTCGCGTGCCGTCGCCCAAGGATGTCCTCGGACACCACATCGGCGAACCCAAGAAACTGACCTACTACGCGGACATCCTGAAGTACTACCGTGCCCTGGCGGCCGCATCGCCGCGGGTGAAGGTGATCTCGATCGGCAAGAGCAACGAAGGTCGCGACCTGGTGGTGGTCTTTGTCGGCGCCGACGAATCGATCACGAACCTTGAGACCTATCGAGGATACCTGGCGCAGTTGGCCGATCCGCGCAAGATTACCGACCCCCAGGCCAAGGCGATCATTGCGAAAGCCAAGCCGATCTATCACTTGTCGGGCGGTCTCCACAGCGGCGAAGTGGGACCGTCGGAGATGCTGATGGAGTTGGCCTATCGGGTGGCGGTGGAAGACTCGCCGCTGATCCGAAAGATTCGTGACAACGTCATCGTTTCGATCACGCCGGTCGCCGATCCGGACGGCCGCGATCGCAATGTCGACTGGTATTACAAGTACGGCATTCACGAAACCGACGGACACACCACCGGCGCCGGCGTGCCCTACTGGGGCAAGTACATCTTCCACGACGACAATCGCGACATCAATTACTCGCAGGTCGAGATGCGCGCGCTGCTCGACTGGTACCTGCAGTGGCACCCGCCGATCATGCACGACCTCCACCAGGCGCAGACGCTGCTGTACACCTTCAGTGGCCAGGCGCCGCAGAATCCGAACCTCGACCCGATCCTCTACGGCGAGCTGCCGATGATGGCCAACTTCGAGATGGCGCAGATGGCGAAGTACGGCATGCCGGGCGTCTGGACCCACGGCTATGTCGATATGTGGTCGCCGGGTTACCTCGCCTTCATGTCGTCGAACCACAACGGCATGATCCGGATGTACGAGATTCAGGGTACCAGCGGAGCGAACACCACCAAGCTGCGCCTTGGCAACCCCAACGCTCCGGCCGCCGGGGGAGGACGCGGAGCGGCGCCCGGGCCCGATGCCGCCGCGGTCACCGCCGGCCGCAGCAACCAGGCCCAGCGCGAATGGTTCCGGCCCTGGCCGGCCACCGGCGAGTTCGACTGGTCGCTTCGCAACAACACCAACTACGGCGAGACCGGCGTGCTGACGGCGCTGCAGTACACGTCGGCATTCCCCAAGGTGATCCTGGAGAACTTCTACCAGAAGTCGCGCAATTCGATTGACGCCGGCCGCAAGGATGCGGTCGCCGGCTACGTGATTCCCGGGGGGCAGCGCGACGCCACACGCGTGGCCGTGCTGATCAACCTGCTGCGCATGCAGGGCATCGAGGTCGGCACGGCGAACTCCGAGGTCAAGCTCAAGGAAGGCACCTTCCCCGCCGGCTCCTACATCGTCAAGCGCGATCAACCCTACGGCCGGCTTGCCAAGAACCTGCTCGAGAAGCAGGTCTATCCCGATCCGGTCACCCGTACCTACGACGATGCGTCGTGGACGATGGGGATGATGAGCCACACCGACGTGAAAGAGATCGGCGACAAGGCTGTGCTCGACGTCGCCGTGACGCCGGTTGCCCGCGATGTCCAGCCCGCCGGCACCGTCACCGGAACGGGCTCGTTGTTCGCGGTCGCGCACTACGGCTCGAACAACATGATCACGCTGCGCTACCGGCTCCGCGACTTGAAAGTCCAGGCCGTCGAGAAGGAGTTCAAGCAGGGCAACACCGCGTTCCCGGCCGGATCGTTCATCGTCAGCGGCGACGCGGCGAGAGTGCGCCCGGCGGTCGAAGCGCTCGGACTGACCGCGGTCGGGCTCAATGCGGCTCCGCAAGTGCCGATGCACGATCTCGATCTGCCGCGCATTGCGCTCTACAGCACCTGGGGCAGCACCCAGGACGTGGGCTGGGTTCGCTACGCGTTCGACAAGTTCGAGATTCCGTACGACCTGATCTACAAGGATCGCGTGCGCGAGGGTGATCTCAAGGGTGCCTACGACGTCATCGTGATCCCGCATCAGGCCGGAAGCGGCAAGCGGCTGGTGTTCGACATCGAGTCGCGCGGGACGCCGATCGCGTACAAGAAGAGCGAGCAGTTCAAGTACCTGGGAATGTACGGCGAGTCGGACGACATCACCGGCGGCATGGGTATCCAAGGCGTGGCGGAGTTCGACAAGTTCGCAAAGGCCGGCGGACTGCTGGTCACGCTCGGGACGGCGAGCTTCTTCCCCGCTGATTTCGGTCTGACGCCGAAGGTGGATGCGGCGCGACCGTCGGCAGCCTTCTACTCGCCGGGCGCGATCATCGATGCCGAGATCCTGCAGCCCGAGAGTCCGATTTTCTACGGCTACGACAAGAAGACCATCCCGGTGCGTTATGGCAATGGACCATTGCTGACCGTGCAGACCGGCGCCAACCCGTTCGACGGTCCGCCGGCGACTCCGCGGCCGACGCCGCAGGGCGTGCTGATGCGCTATCCGGGTGGCGACGATCACGTGCTGAGCGGGCTGATGCGCGGGGCCAACGAGATTCGCAATCGCCCGGCGATCGTCGATCAACAGTCCGGCAAGGGGCGCATCATCCTGTTCGCCGGCAACCCTTGCTACCGCTGGCAGAACTTCGGCGAGTTCAACCTGCTGTTCAACACCGTGTTGAACTTCAACGACATCAAGACCGAAGCGCCCAAGCCGGCCGGAACGACCGCCGCGCAGCCCTAAGGAAAGGTGGTGTCAGACACCGTCATCTCGAGGAGACGGTGTCTGACACCCCTTGAAATCCTTCCAATGGCCGGCCGCCGAAGATTGAAAATTCCGCCAGCTCGCCGGACATTTTTCGCTTTTCCCAGCACATTTCGTTCAGTACCGACTCTTGCTGCCAGACGATGTGTCTATGCGGCGTCCCCGCGTCTATGTTCCAGGCTACTCGCAGCATGTCTTTCAGCGCGGGATCAACTGCGGCACCATCTTCCACGAGGATCGCGATCAGGAGCATTTTCTCTTGCTCGTTCAAAACGCTGCTCAATCCCATGACGTCGGCATTCACGCGTACGCGCTCATGGACACTCACTATCACCTGCTGGCGACACCGAGTAGCCAGCGTGGCCTTCCCGACGCTATGAAGGAGATCGATAGTGGCTACGTGCGCTACTACAACCGCAAACATCAGCGTCTGGGCACTCTGTGGTGCGCGCGGTACAAGGCGAAGCTGATTGCGGACGAAAATTACTGGCTCACGTGCATGCGCTACATCGAGCTGAACCCCGTTTCGGCGGGAATGGTTGACGATGCGGCAGCCTACCGTTGGTCAAGCTACAGGGCGCATGCCCTCGAACATCCGACTGCCTGGTTGACCAGTCATCCGGTCTACGAGCAACTTGGCGCAACCTCCATCGAGCGACAGCGGATCTACCGGGCATTTTGTGCGCAAGGGTGTCAGACACCGTCTGACACCCCTCTCTAAACGCCAGAGGCCATGTACTTTTTTACCGTCGCGACCGTGCGGTCGATGTCCGCATGGGTGTTGTAGAAGTGCGGCGAGAAGCGGATGCCCGGGCGATCCTTGCCACCGCGAGTGGCGCAGCCGATCCGCTCCTTCTGATAGAGCGCGGTCGACAGTTTGCGGACGTCGAGGCTGCCAGGCTGGAACGACACCACCGCGACCGACAGCGAGGGTTCCGGGCTGGTCCAGATCTTCAGCCCGTCAATTTTTCTGAGTCCCGTCAGCAGCGCCTGCGTCAATTCGCGCGATCGCTTCTCGATGACGCCACGGCCGATCTTGGTCTGGAAGGTCAACGCCTCGCCGAACGCAATCATCGTCGGCTCGTCGCGCTGGCCGAATCCCTCGAACGTGCGCGACACGCCGACGCGGCCTGGGTAAGCGCTGAAGATGCTCGCCCAAATCTTTGACTGCGCGCTCTTGTTGATATAGAGCACGCCGTTCTCCTTGGGCCCGCACACCCACTTGTGCGAGCTGCCGCTGTAGAAGTCCGGCTGGATGTCACTGAGATCGACGTCGAGCAGCCCGAACGACTGCGCCCCGTCGACCATACTGAGGATGCCGCGTTCGCGCGCGAGCCGGCACAGTTCCTTGGCCGGAAAGAGATCGCCGACCGTGCTGGTCTGGTGCGTGAAGGAGATCACCCTCGTGTTCGGGGTGATCGCCTTGGCGAACGCATCGACGTAGTACGCCATTCCAGGGTGCGGATTCGGCGTCGGCACGTCCTTCACGGTGAAGCCGAACCGCTTGGCCTTCTGCTGCCACGCCGTGTGGTTGCTGGGATGGTTGTCGGCGGTGAGCAGCACTTCGTCGCCGGCCTTGAGGTCGAGGCCGGTCGACACCAGATTGTTCGATTCGCTCGTGTTGCGGGTGATGACGATCTCCTCCGGCGTGACGCGAAGGAACTCGGCGAGCAGCTGGCGCGTGTTCTCGCGGCCGTCGCCGAGCTTGGCGCGGTTGTCCTGGGATGGATCCTGATCCATGTCCTTCGTCAGCCGATACATCGTCTCCAGCACCGGACCTGACGAGGGGCACAGGTTGGCGGCATTCAGCATCGTCAGCTCTTTCGGCATCACGAACTGATCGCGCACGCTCATCCAGAACTTCTCGTCGGGCGAGGCTGGCGTGGGCGGCAGATCGAGTGAGCGTGGCCATGCCACGCCGGGCGACAGGAATGGAGCCGCACCGCCGATGGCCAGGAGCCGGGCAAAGTCGCGACGATTCATAAATCCCTCCAGCCGGAGATTCTACGCCCGATTATGCCGTCGCGGTCTGGGGAGCGTGACGGGTCCGCCGCGGCCGGTTCCGCCACCGATCGACCGCCAGGTCGCGCCAGCCGATGGCCCGGTACATCAGAGCGCAGAACAGCGCGTACGCGATGGCAGTACCCCAGAGCGGCAGACGATGGCGCCACATCCAGCTGGCGTAGCCGTACACCAGCTCCACGTGAATCCAATAGATGAACAGCGAACTGCGGCCAAGCCGCGCGAGGCGATCGCCCGGACGCAGCCCCCGCGGCGCCTCGCTGCTGGCGCCGCGCTTCAGCGCGGTCAGCGTCGCTTCGCACGCGTAAATCAGGGTGAGTGCGATCATCAGGATGCCGACCCGGATGGCGAACCACGTCGGCGAACTGGTCCAGAACGAGGAGGACCTGTAGATCGAGGGACGGCCTGCGGCGTAGCAGCCCAGGACCAGCAGGGCGACACCCACGACGGCGAGGATCGCGTGGAGTCGCCGCTCCTCACGCTCGTGCCGCACCGCCCCGATCAGCGCGCCGGTGGCACCGCCGGCAAAGACGAACGCGGTCCACGGAAACAGCGTGAAAATGGTGAACTCCCCGTACGGGCGCAAATACCACTGCAGCCACAGCGGCAGTTCGTCCACCGCGTGCGCCGCGCGGACGATTGGCGTCAGCATCGCAAGGGCCGTGGCGATGAGCGCATACCACACCACCCGCGGCGTCGTTCGGCGCGCGCCGCCCCAGACGATGCCGGCGATGGCGACGGCCGGACCCATGATGTTGAGGATGTCGACGCGGAACAGCGTCACCGGATGGCTGCCCGGGGTGACGATGAACCCCTGCAGCCGGAACAGAAAGCCGAGAATGAAAATCTCGAGGCCGCGCCGGCAGATCAGCGCCACCGCAACCCGGCGGCTGCCGGTGCGTTCAGCGGCGCGCGTGGCCGCCAGCACGAGGGCGAGCCCGGCCAGCCACAGAAACAGTGGCGCCGCGAAGCCGCCGAGCACGGTCGCGTCGCGAAAGGCCTTCGTGTGTCTGACGTCGAGGCGCGTCCAGGCGTCGGTGGTATGCGCCTCGATCATCAGCAGGACGGCGATGCCTCGCGCCCAGTCGACGTAGGCGCGCCTATGGCTGAACGTCATGCGAGGTGGTGAACACGACGTCCTGTCGCATCGAGTGCCACACCGAACAGTACTTTTCGTAGGACAGTGCGAGCGCTCGCGCCACGGCGTCGGCGGGCACATCGCCCTCCACGCTCACCTGCAGATGCATCTTGACGATGCGGTGCGGCTCGTCCTGCGCGCGGTCGGCCACCAGGTGCGATCGCAGCGCCCGGAACGGCTGCCTTCCTTTCGTCAGGATGTACGCCACGTCCATCGTCATGCAGCCGGCGAGTGCGAAGCCGAGCGCCTGCACGGGAGACGGACCGGCGATGCCGGAACTGTCGAGCGTCATCGAAGCCTTGTCGCTGGTGCCGGCCAGTACGAGGTCGTTCGTCCAGGTCAGATCGACGACCGTTGGAGCTTTGGCCACGACGGGATTGTAGTTCAAGAGAAAACCGCGATGCCGGCGGCTCTCAGGAGTCGAAGGGCTGTTGTCTACCGGACCACGGATCCGCGCGCGACCGGCGGCGATGACTGCTGAAGCAGCGAGTTCCTGGTGACGAGCGATTTGAGTGCGATCCAGCCCAGCGGCAGGATCACGAGGAAGTAGGTGAGCAGATGGCCGAACACGCTGTCGGGCCCCCACGACTCGGTGCTGCTGTGGATGAAGTCGCTGTAGGGCAGGTACTGCTGCTCGGACATCTCGTGCGCGCCTTTGATCACGAGCTGCACGACGAAGACGAAGAGGAAAATCGCGGTGGCCTGAAAGAACAGCGCCAGGTTGATGCGGTGGCCGTAGCGCGACCACAGCCAGGCGACGCCGGCGGCCGCAAGACTGCCCATCGCCGCACCGAGCACGAGGTTGGTCGTCTGGTGGAGTTGCATCAGCAGCAGCGCGGTCTCCATGCCTTCGCGGCTGATCATCAACAGGGTGAAGAGGAACACGCCGCAGAACGCCGCCACGCCGGGGCGCGCGGCCGACGCTTGCAGGCGGCCTTCGATGTCGCCCTTCATGCGGCGGCCGGTGCGCCACATGTGGATGATCATCCAGGTGACCGACGCGGCGGCGATGAGCGCCAGCGGACCGTCGAGCCATTCCTGGTTGAGCGAGTGGAACAAGAGATAGCCGCCGAGCGCGCTGACCGCGACGGCGATGCCTATGCCCCAGTGCACCGCGGGCGCCAGCGCCGAACGACCGGACTTGCGAAGGTACGACAGGCTGATCGCGACGATCAGAAAGGCTTCGAGACCCTCTCGAAGGGTGATGACAAGCGCCTGCAGCATGAGGGCAGATTCTCGATAATGAGACTGAATCTCAGGATACTGATTCAGTCTATCCCGGCATATCCGACCGGTCAAGTCGGGGATAGGGATATGTCGGGGATGGGGACAGAGGATTGAACGCGTGCCGCGATCCGCTCGATCTCAGTGCTCTTCGTCCTGGTCGAGGACCCACGCGACTCTGAAGAAATAGCCGGCGAGCAACGCGACGCACGCGGCGATGATCAGCGTCTCACCCATCGGGCTGGTGAGGATGTCTTCCCATTCGGTCAGGATCAATCCGAACTGGCCCATCATCACGCCCATCTCATGGTGCAGCGACCGCGTATAGCCAAGCGCCGTCGCGTCGTCGAGCGCCTGATCGGCTGACCGGACCTTGATCCCATAGAAAGCCGCAGCCGAGACCCAGCCCGACACCAGAACCAGCCAGCCGGTCGCGCGAAGCCGATCGGACCGTTTGAGCTGCGCAAACCGCGTCATGCGTGTGATCTTACAGTCGCGGTGGACCATCCCGATACTCACACCGACGCGCTTCGGACGGGGCAGCTATGGCGTCGCGCTTACTGCACCTGCCACCGCTCGCGTTGCGATGGCTGTGACGGGTACCATCAATCGGTCGTTTGCAAGGTGTCGGCGGAAAAGTGAATTTGATACACCGCCAGGTAGGCTATTCGCCATCATGATCACATCATGATCACGATCGTCGCGCTCGGCGATTCGACCACCGCGGGCACCCCGGCGTTCAAGTCGCCAATCGAGGCACCTCCCGACGGATCGGGCAACGTCGAGAGCCAGTACAGCTATTGGCTGACGCAAGCGCATCCTGACTGGCGGGTCCTGAATCGCGGCGTCAACGGCGAGCGCACCGATCAGATCCGCGCCCGCTTCGTGCGCGATGTGGCGCAGGCCCAACCAGCTGTGGTGGTGATCATTGCAGGCGTCAACGACATCTATCAGGGACGCAGCGCCGAGACGGCGGAACACGAGCTCCAGGCGATCTACGATGCGGCACGCACCGTGTCGATCGTCGTCGTGGCCGGGAGCATCATCCCGTTCAACAGCGCAACGCCGGATCAGAACGCGCGGATGCACGCCGTGAACGACTGGATCCGCGCCTACGCGGCGCATCATCTCGACACGGTGGTGTTCTGCGACACCCGCGAGGCGGTTTCGGCGGCGGGTGAGCCCGACCGGCTCGTATCCTCGCCCGATGACCTCCATCCGTCTCCGGACGGTTACAAGCGGATGGCGGTCGCGCTGGAACCGGCCATAAAACAGGCGCTCGATCTTCGATGCAAGACGGTGCCGTTGGACCCGCCGTTGCAGTAAGCTGAACGCATGAAGGTTTGGAAGCCGATCGCCGGGATCTTCGTGCTCGCCGCCGCGATGTCGATGCCGCTCACGGCGCAGCAGCCGCCCACGTTCAAGGCCGGCACCCAGGTCGTGTCGATCTTCGCAACCGTCACCGATTCGCAGAAGCGCCTCGTGTCGGGCCTGACCCAGGACGACTTCGCCGTGTTCGACAACGAGAAGCCGCAGCCGCTGGTCTACTTCGACAACAGCATCCACCCTATCAACGTCGTCGTCATGCTCGACACCAGTGGCAGCATGACGCTGACGATCGACCTGCTCAAGCAGGCGGCGGAACAGTTTCTGATCCGGTTGCTGCCCGACGACAAGGCGCGCGTCGGTGCGTTCAACGACAAGATCCAGTTCAACGCGCGATGGAGCAACGATCGCGATCAGCTGATCACCGATGCCAAGGATCTCGACTACGGCAATGGCACCAGGTTGTGGGACGCCGTCGGCGCGAGCCTCGACGAGCTGAAAACCGTCGATGGCCGCAAGGTCATCCTGGTTTTCACCGATGGCGACGACACCGAGAGCAAGTTGCGCCTGGGCACCGTCCTCGATCGCGCGCGCGCCGATGAAGTGATGATTTACGCCATCGGTCTGGAGAGCGTCTACTTCAACGGCCAGCAGAAAGTGCGAACCAGGCCGGACAGCGGCCTGCGCAAGATTGCGGACGAAACCGGCGGCGGCTACTTCGAGCTGACCAAGGCCAGCGATCTCGCGCCCACCTTCACGAAGGTGGCGCAGGAGCTGCACAGCCAGTACGTGATCGGCTTCACCCCTACCGCGCTCGACAACAAAGTGCACAAGCTGGTGGTAAAGATGAAGCAGCCGGGCATGACGGCGCAGGCGCGTCGAAGCTACCTGGCTGCCGGCGACAAGGTGACGGGTTCTGGAAAGTAGTGCAGGCCGCAGGGACCTGTTGCCGGGGGGGGGCGCGGCGGGGGCGGAAACTACACAAACGCGCTGACGACGATCGCGACTGCCAGCAGGATCCCGACCACCCATTCCGCCGACGCTGAAAAGCTCCAGTCACGTATTCTTTCTCTCATGGCTTCTGACCTCCTTTCATCAGGGTTAGACGGACGCCCCACGGCAAAGGTTTAATAGGCTCATATGTCCCTCTCCGAACAGGAATTCCGTGTCAGGAGCGACGAAGCGCTGAACACCGCCCGCCACGCGCTGCTGCCGCTCGCCGACAGCGAGGGCTTCGAGGTCGAGCTGCAGAACGGTGTGCTCAACCTCGTGTTCGAAGAGCCGGTCGAGACCAAGTTCGTCGTCTCGCCGAACGCGCCGGTCCGGCAAATCTGGGTGTCGGCGATGTCCAGAAGTTTTAAACTCTCCTGGGCGCCGGACCTGGGCGCCTTCGCACTCGATGGAGAAACGCTGCCGAGGTTGCTCGATCGGCTGACGCATATGTTTCTCGATGGGTCCGCCTGAAGGCGGACACTACGAGCGATCCGGTGGGTTCTTTCCGGTCGTGTCTGGCTTCAGCCGGACGTTGGAGGCCTCATGAAACGCACGCTGCTCGCGCTGCTGATCGCCGTTACCGCGATCGCGACGTTCACCGTTTCGGCGCAACAGAACGCCGACCGCGTGCGCGCGCTGCCCGGCGACCGCCCGGCGCCGAACACTCACGCGACCCGCTCGGCGGTGTTCGGGCGCAACGGCATGATCGCCACCAGCCAGCCGCTGGCGTCTGCGGCCGGGCTGAAGGTGCTGCAGGAGGGCGGCAACGCCATCGACGCCGCAGTCACCGCCGCTGCCGTGCTCGCAGTGGTCGAGCCGTCGATGACCGGGATCGGCGGCGACCTGTTCGCGATCGTGTACGACGCCAAGACCAAGACATTGCACGGTCTCAATGCCAGCGGACGCTCGGCCTACGCCGCCACGCCGGAGGAGTACGCCAAACGCGGACTGACGCGCATGCCGGGATCCGGTGTGCTGTCGGTCACGGTGCCGGGCGTCGTGGAAGGCTGGTCCGAGCTGCTCTCGAAGTACGGCACGCTTCCGATGTCGAAGATCGTCGCGCCGGCCGCCGACTATGCGAAGAACGGCTACGCGGTGTCGGAGATCATCAGCGGGCAATGGAAAGCCAGCCAGAAGAAGCTGGCGGCCGATCCGGTGACCGCGGCCACCTTCATGCCCAACGGCCACCCGCTCGAGCCGGGCGAGATCTTCAGCAACCCACACCTGGCCGCGACGCTCGAAGCCATCGGCAAGGGCGGGCGCGACGTCTTCTACAAGGGCGCCATCGCGCGGGCGATCATCGCCGACATGAGGAAGCGCGACGGTCTGCTCGACGAGCGGGACTTCGCCGATCACAAGGCCGACTGGGTCGAGCCGATTTCGACGACCTACCGCGGCTACGACGTGTACGAGATGCCGCCCAACACCCAGGGCTTCGTCGTGCTCGAGATGCTCAACATCCTCGAGGGCTTCGATATCAAGGCGATGGGACACAACTCGCCAGAGGCGCTGCACGCCCTGATCGAGGCCAAGCGCATCGCGTTCGCCGACCGCGCCGCCTACGACGGCGACCCGGCGGCGGTGCCGGCGTCGGTGCTCAAGACCCTGATCTCGAAAGACTACGCGGCGCTGCGCCGCAAGGAGATCAACTCCGATCGCGCCGCCGAATCGTACAAGGTCGGCGCGATGCCCGGCGTCACGCCGAGCGCGCCGATCGCGGAGGCGCTGCAGAACTTCACCGGCCTCGATCGCGGCGACACCATCTACGTGACTGCCGCAGACGGCAAGGGCAATTTCGTCTCGTTGATTCAGTCGCTGTTTTCCGACTTCGGCTCGGGCATCGTCGCCGGCGATACCGGCATCATGCTGCACAATCGCGGCAGCGGCTTCAATCTCACGCCCGGCTCACCCGATCAGATCGCGCCACACAAGCGGCCGCTGCACACGCTGATTCCGGCGTTCGTGATGAAGGACGGCCGTCCCTGGTTGTCGTTCGGCGTCATGGGCGGCGATCATCAGGCGCAGGGACACACGCAGGTGCTGCTGAATGCGATCGACTTCGGCATGAACGTACAGGAGGCGGGCGAGGCGGCGCGGGTGACGCACGGCAACAACGGCGTGCTGGTCGAGAGCAACGTGCCGGAGTCGGTGCGCGCCGCGTTGATTCAACGCGGCCACACGGTGAGGTCGAACCCTAACCCGGGCGGCGCGTTCGGCGGCTTCCAGGGGATCATGTTCAATCCCACAACCGGTGTCCTGATGGGCGGCTCGGACGTTCGCAAGGACGGACTCGCGATCGGCTATTGAGTCCACGAAAGAACAGGCCCGCCTCCTATGAGGCGCGTTTCACATGCTCCTAGCTGGATTCACCTCGTCGTAGTAGTTTCACCTCGTCATAGCGGCCGGCCTTCAGTTTCACCTCGTCGTAGCGGCCGGCCTTCAGTTTCACCTCGTCGTAGCGGCCGGCCTTCAGGCCGGCCGAGCGACGGGCTGAAGCCCTAGATCCGGAACCCGTTCTTGAGCGGATCGGTGTCGTCGACGAGAAAGGTGTGCTCACCGGTGATCCATGCCGAGCCCTCGATCTCCGGGACGATCGCCTGACATTCTCCGACCTGCGTGCGCGAGGCGACGCGGCCGCTGAACCGGGTGCCGATGAGGCCTTCGTGCACGAACGGCCGGCCGGCGCCGAGCAGCCCCATCGCGTCGACCACCGCCATGACTGCCGCAGTGCCGGTGCCGCAGGGCGATCGATCGACTTCGGCGTCGGCGAAGATCGTGACGTTGCGAAGGTCGGCGGTCTCGTCATTGGGCGGTCCGGTGAAGATCGTGCCGTAGATCCCGGCCAGACCGGCGTCCAGCGGGTGCACGATCGTCTGCGCCGACTCGATGGCGTGCTTGATTTCCATCCCCATGCGGCGCAGCTCAGGCAGGTGCGCCGCATCGATCGGCAAGCCGACGGCTTCACTGTCGACAATCGCGTAGAAGGCGCCGCCAAACGCGACGTCGGCACGAATCGTCCGGGACGCCAGCCTCACCATCATGCCGCCGTGCAGCACGAAGGACGGCACGTTGAGAAACGAGACGCTCTCGACCCGCCCGTTGAGCGCCCTTGCCGCCTGTCCCGCCTCCGCGGCCCCGCCTGCCTGTCCTTCCTCTCCGGCCGGCTCCATCTCTCGTGCCGCCGGTTCCTTTCCCGCCCTCATCTTCGCCCGTGCCCGTATCGTACCCGCCGGCGCGTCGTACACGATCGTCACATCCTCCTGGGCGCTGCGCCCTTCGGACGGCGGCGCGACAGCCGGCGCCATGATCAGCCCGCGCTCCACGGCGATCGTCGTCACCGCGATCACGCCGTGACCGCACATGGTGCTGTAGCCCTCGTTGTGCATGAACAGCACGCCGGCATGCGAGCCCGGCGCTACCGGCTCGGTGAGGATCGCGCCGTACATGTCGGCATGTCCGCGCGGTTCGAGCATCAGCGCCCGGCGAAGGTGATCGGCATGCGTGCGCACCCACTCGCGTTTGGCGAGCATCGTCCGGCCGCGTAGTGAGGGAAACCCGTCCACGATCAGCCGCAGCGGCTCACCGGCCGCATGAGCATCGATTGTCTTCAATGTGATCATTGCGGTAGAACTTTAGCACCGGGAACCGCGGACCCTCGAGGACCAGAACCCTGAAAGCCTTCTACTCCGATACGTTCGTGCTGCCGCTGCCCGCGCACCACCGGTTCCCGATGGCCAAGTACCGGCTGCTGCGCGAACGGCTGCTTGCCGATGGCATCCTGGCCGCGAGTGATCTGCACGTGCCCGATGCCATCGGCTGGGATCATCTCGGTCTGATTCACACCGCGGCCTACGTCGACGCCATCGCCAACGGCACGCTCCCCGCCGACGCACAGCGGCGGATCGGCTTTCCATGGTCGACCATGATGGTGGAACGGTCGCGCCGCTCGGTCGGCGGCACGCTGGCGGCCGCCAGGTCGGTGGTAGGCGATGGCAGTACCGCCGTCCCGTCCGGCGCACGGTTCGCGGTCTCGGCGAACCTCGCCGGCGGTACGCATCACGCCTTTTCCGACCGCGGCGAGGGCTATTGCGTCTTCAACGATGTCGCGGTGACGGCGGCAGTGCTGCAGCGCGAAGGCCTCGTCGGACGCGCCGCGGTCGTCGATTGCGACGTGCATCAGGGTAACGGCACCGCCGCGATCTTTCAGGATGATCCGACGGTCTTCACCTTCTCACTGCACGGCGCCAAGAACTTTCCGTTGCGCAAGGAGATCGGCGACCTCGACGTCACCTTTGACGATGGGGCGGGCGATGACGAGTATCTCGCCGCGCTCGAGCAATATCTGCCAGGCGTGCTGGATGGTCAGCGGCCCGACCTGGTCTTCTACCTGGCCGGCGCCGATCCGTACGAGGGCGACCGACTCGGGCGACTGAGACTCACGATCGAGGGGCTGCGCGCTCGCGATCAAATGGTGTTCGACGCCTGCCGCGCCCGCAACCTGCCGGTCGTGGTCGCCATGAGCGGCGGCTACGCCGCTGACGTCGACGCCATCGTCACCATCCACGCCAACACCATCCGCGAGGCCGTTGCCCGCGCCGGCCGCGCGGCGCAGCTGGCGTCGCTGCCGTCATAGGAGTTTCAGTGCCCGTATCTTTTCGCCTGCTCACGGAAGCCGACGTTCGATCGGTGATCACGATGGAAGACCTCATCGCGACGATGGAGTCGGCGCTGCGCCGCTTTTCGACCGGCCGCGTCGTGCAACCGGTTCGCCCGACCATCGGGATATCCGACGATTCGTTCTTCGCCACCATGCCGGCCTACGTGCGCGGCTCCGGCCCTGACGCCGCGGGCGAGATTCCGGCCCTGGGAGCGAAGCTGGTGACGGTGTTCGGCGGCAACGCGGCACGCGGCCTGCCCAGTCACCTGGCGTCGATTCTGCTGATGGATCCAACCACCGGTGCGCTGCAGGCGCTTTTGGACGGCCGCTACATCACCGAATCGCGAACGGCAGCCGTTTCGGCTGTGTCGTCGCGTCTGCTGGCGAAAACGACCTCAGCGTCCCTGGCCATTATCGGGACTGGCGTTCAGGCGCGCAGCCATCTCGACGCGCTGTCGCAGGTGCACCACCTCCGACAGGTCACGGTCTGGAGCCCGAACAGGGAGCGGCGCGATCGCTTCGTCGAAAGCGCAAAAGGGGCCGTTGCCATCGCCGCCGTCGATCACGCCGGTGAAGCTATCGTCGGCGCTGACATCATCGTGCTGGTGACCTCTTCGCCCACTCCAGTGCTCGATAGCGGCTGGGTCAAACCTGGCGCTCACGTCATTTCGGTCGGCGCCTGCCGGCCCACGCAGCGCGAAATGGACCCCGCTCTGGTCGCGCGCGCGCGGCTGTTCGTCGACTCGCGTTCGGCCGCACTGGTCGAGTCCGGGGACATCGTGCTCGGCATCGAGGAGCGCCGGTTCGGTGCCGATCACATCGTCGCCGAGCTCGGCGAGCTGCTGGCGGACACCACGCTGGTCGGGCGCCGCAGCGACCATGACGTCACGATCTTCAAGAGTCTGGGACTTGCCGTGGAAGATGTGACGGCGGCCGATTTAGCGTACCGGCGCGCGGTCGAGCGGAACGTGGGACAGCAGCTCTCGTTGTGACGGGTGTCGAAAGTACTTTCGCGCTTCAGACGTCCAACTTCTAACGTCTAACGTCTAACTTCGAACTTCGTACGTTCATGGAGCCGTCGGCGCGGTGGCGGTCGCCGGCGCCGGCTGCAGCTCCTTCTCCTGCGCGTCGTACCACTTCTGATAGTCGGCGGCGGTCTGGATCGTTATGAACCCGCGCATGCGGAAGTGGCCGAGACCGCACAGCTGCGAACAGGCAATCTCGTACTCGCCGACGCGATTCGGGATGAACCAGACGGGAATGCTCATGCCGGGAATGGCGTCCTGCTTCACCCGCATCTCGTAGAGGCCGAAGCTGTGGATCACGTCCTTGCTCGACAGGTGTACGAGCACCGGCCGATCGGTCGGCAGGTTGAGCTGGTTGATCGTGGTGATGTCGTCCTTCGCGTCCGGGTCACGGCGATCCAGCCCGAGCGGGTTGTCCGCGCTCACCAGCTTGATGTCGGTCCGTCCGAACTTGCCGTCGGGACCGGGATAGTGAATGTTCCACGCGAACTGCTCCGCCACCACCCGCACGACGACCGCCCCGCTCTCGGACGGAAACGCCTTGACGCGCCTGGCCCACGCCGGAATCGCATAGAACACCAGCAGCACCACTTCGATGAGGGCAACGGCGACTTCGAGCCCTTTCGAGATCTTGCCCTTGGCGCCGACGTAGCTCGCTGTCGGGTTGGCGCTCTTGCGGAACCGGAACAGGACGAAGATGAAGAACAGGCCCCAGCCGACAAACAGCACCAGCATCAGCCAGTGCACCAGCACCGTCATGTGATCGACTTCGGCGGCGTGCGTCGACGCCTGGACCGGAAACATGTCGAGGAAGCGCTGCATCAAATCGTCCCCTCCTGCTCGGCCACGCGCCTGGCGCGCCGGATCAGGTAGATGAAAAACGTCGCGAATGCCCCGATCATGCCGGCGACAACCACGAGCATCGCGATGATGCCCATGTTCGTGGCGATGGTGAGCGGCGAGTTGGCGTCGCCGAAGCACACCGGACAGGCCAATGCGGCCCGCGGCGCGGCGAGGAGTCCGAGAGTCACAAGAGTTTTTCGCATATCATCTCGCTCGGCTGAAGCCTCGGGGCTTCAGCGGTGAAGCATCCGCGCTACAGCAACTGCCTGGCTTTTCGCTGGAAGGCCGCGCCGTACGCGACCAGCCCGCCGCCCGCGGCCAGCGACCATCCGGCAACTACCGCATAACCCCAGCCGTGCCCGGCCTGAAACTGCTGTCCCGCCCATGCCGCCATGAAGGCCGCCAGAATCACCGACATGCCGATGAACACCAGGTGAAACCTGCGCAGCGACATATCAATGCCCCGCGTGTTCCGCGACCGGCGCCTCGACGTGAATCGGCGTGCCGATGTGATCCATCATCGTGAACGACGGAACCGACATCAGGATGAGAAACCCCAGCCCGGTCAGAATCAGCGCACCGTAAATCCATTTCCGTTCGTAGCTGAGGTGCATGAACACGCCGGCCACCATCGAGCCCTTGATCGACGCGATGACCAGCGCCACGGTGATCGCAATCGGCACGCCGAAATGGAACCGCGACACGGCCACCGTGATGATGGTGAACATCATCAGGAGCAGGAACACCCTGATATAGCTGCGAACGCTCTTGCGGATCGACTCCGGATCGGAATGCATGCGTTCTCCACGGTCTGCCTGACAGCAGACACCACCGACATCGGCAGTGTCCGGCTTCAGCCGGACTACAACAAATACAAAACCGGGAACAGGAAGATCCACACCAGGTCTACGAAGTGCCAGTACAGCCCGGTGTACTCGATGCGATTCGTGAACTGCTCGGGATTCTTCCCGTAAAGCTTGGCGCCCGGTCCGAGGAAATAGACCATCACGATGATGCCGCCCAGGATGTGCAGCCCATGCAGGCCGGTCAGCGTGAAGTAGATGGCCAGAAACGTGCTCTTGGCCGGAAGCTCGCCGCTCGCGAAGTGTGCGGCATATTCGAAGTACTTGTTGACGAGGAAGACCAGCGCCAGCACGACGGTCGCAATCAGATAGAGACGGTGCTTGCTCCAGTCGTGCATCTTCAGCGATGCCCACGCCATCACCATCGTCATCGACGAGCCGATCAGGATGATGGTGTTGATCGTGCCGAGCGCCACGTTGAGCTCGCCGTGCGGCCATTCCGGCGCGCCCATGCGCAGGATGATGTAGGTCGAGAACAGCGCGCCGAACAGCATGACCTCGGAGGCGAGGAACAGCCAGATCCCCAGCTTGCCGTTGGCCAGCCCCGAGTCGGGCCGCTCTTCGACCGTGTACGGAATGTTCATGTCCATCGGGCTATGCCTTCTCCGGCTCGAACGTCGGCGTGAAGTCTCGCGCCGCGCCCGGGACACTGTATTCGTACGGTCCGCGATAGACGATCGGCTCGGTCAGGAAGTTGCCGTGCCCGGGCGGCGACGGCGCCGACCACTCCAGCGTGGTCGCGTCCCATGGGTTGATGCCGACCGGCGCGCCCCACTTGATGCTGGAGAAGAAGTTGACGATGAACGGAATCTGGAACAGACCCAGCGTCCACGCCGCCATCCCGATGATGACGTTGTATTTCAGCAGCCTCTGGTTGTGCGCGTACTGCATGCCGCCGTCATACATGCGGCGGTTCATGCCCCCCAGCCCCTGGATGAACATCGGCATGAAGACGATGTTGATGCAGATGAAGGATCCCCAGAAATGGATCGCGCCGAGCATGCTGTTCATCTTGCGCCCGGTCGCCTTCGGGAACCAGTAATACACGCCGGCGAACAGCGCGAAGATCGTCCCCGGGGCAACGACGTAGTGAAAGTGGCCGATGACGTAGTAGGTGTCGTGGAGGTGGATGTCGGACGGCGCCAGGCCGAGCGGCAGGCCGGTCAGACCGCCGATGCCGAACATCGGCAGGAACGCCAGCGCGAACAGCATCGGCGTCGTGAACCGGATCGACGCCCCCCACAGCGACAGCAGCAGCGCCGTCAGGATGACGACCGACGGGATCGAGATGATCATCGTCGTGGTCTGGAAGAAGGCGCTCATCGTGGTGCCCATGCCGGTCATGAACATGTGATGCGCCCAGACGATGAACGACATGAAACCGAGGAAGGTGACCGAGTAGACCAGCGCCTTGTAGCCCCACAGCGGCTTGCGCGTGTTGTTGGCGATGACCTCGGCGACAATGCCCATGGCCGGAAGAATCAGCACGTAGACTTCGGGGTGCGCCAGGAACCAGAACAAGTGCTGCCAGAGCAGCGGGTTGCCGTTGCCGGCAATCAGCATCGGCCGGCCCGAGATGATCAGGCCGCTCGGCATGAAGAAGCTGGTGCCCGCCAGCCGATCCATGAGCTGGAGCACGCCGGCCGCCTCGAGCGGCGGGAACGCGAGCAGCAGCAGGAACGATGTCACGAACTGCGCCCAGACGAAGAACGGCAGGCGCATCCACGTCAATCCCTTGGCGCGCAACTGCACGATCGTCACGATGAAGTTGATCGAGCCGAGCAGCGACGACGTGATCAGGAACACCATCCCGATCAGCCACATCGTCTGCCCAGGAGCAATGACCGCGAGCGGCGGATACGATGTCCAGCCGGACTGGGCGGCGCCGCCGGTCTGGAAAAAGCTCGCGAGCATCGTCACGCCACCGAGGAAGTACACCCAGTAGCTCACCATGTTGAGCTTGGGGAACGCCATATCGGGCGCGCCAATCTGCAGCGGCATCACGAAGTTACCGAAGCCGCCCACCGCCAGCGGCACGACCCCCAGGAACACCATGATGGTGCCGTGCATCGCGCCGAGCTGGTTGTAGAACTCGGGGAGCATGATCCCCATCGGCGCGCGATCCTGGCCGAGCCACATGCCGATCAGCGGAATCGGTTTGCCCGGGTAGGCCAGCTGCCACCGCATGACCATCATCAGCGTGAAGCCGAACAGGAGAAACAGGAGGGCGGTGATGGTGTACTGGATGCCGATCACTTTGTGATCGACCGAGAACACGTATTTCCGCCAGAAGCCCAGGTCCTCGTGATGCTCTCCGTGGCTGTCCACGTGAATATGCGCGTGCTCGCCGCCCGGATGAATGCCGGTTTTGTCCATAAGCGAGGCGATTGTACGTAATAGGCACAAGCGGCGCAAGCCGCCGCCCAGGCGTAAGATCCCGTTATGACCCGCTTGCGAAGGTCTCGCGCCGCGGCCCTGGTCGCGCTCATCGTCTCGGGGGCGTCGCCAGCCGCGGCAAACCCCGAATCCGAAGCGCTGCGAACCAAGGCCGCCAACCACACTTACAATTTGGAACACGATCTGGCGCTCGCCACGTTCAGGCAGGCCGTGGCAGCCGATCCTCAGGATGCGGGCGCGTACCGAGGCCTCGCCTCGTCCCTGTGGCTCAGCATTACGTTCCGGCGCGGCAACATGACCGTGGACGACTACCTCGGTCGACCGAACAAACCGAACGCCAGCCCGCTCCCCACCCCGGCCCCGGACGCCGTCGCCGGTTTCCACGCCGCGATCGACAGGGCGACCGCCCTCGCCCGCCAGCGCATCGGGCAGAACGCGAAGGACGCCGACGCACACTACCAGCTCGGGGCGGCGGTCGGACTGCGCGCGTCCTACACTGCGACGGTCGAAGGGAGCGTGCTCGGGGCGTTCCGCGCCGCACGTGAGGCCTACGACGAAGAAGAAAAGGTGCTCGAGCTGCAGCCGCAGCGGAAAGATGCTGGACTCATCGTCGGCACCTACCGCTACATCGTGGCCGCGCTCTCGCTCCCATTGCGCATGTTCGCGTACGTCGCCGGCTTCGGCGGCGGCAAGGACAAGGGGATCAGGCAGATCGAGGACGCCGCTGCATACGGGGGCGACAACCAGACCGAGGCGCGTTTTGCACTGATCCTGCTCTACAACCGCGAGAAGCGCTACGACCAAGCGCTGCAGGTGCTGGCGACGCTCCGCCAGCGGTATCCGCGCAACCGGCTGGTGTGGCTGGAATCGGGTTCGACCTCGCTGCGCGCCGGACGGGCGGCCGAGGCCGAGCGATTTCTCAGCGACGGCCTCACGCGTTTCGCAGATGACATCAGACCGCGGATGTTCGGCGAGAACGCCTTGTGGCGATACAAGAGGGGGGCGGCATACGCAGCGCTCGGCCGTGGCGAAGCCGAGGCAGAGTTGCGAAAAGCGCTCGCGCTCGAAGGACGCAAGTGGGTCTACGGACGCAGTCGACTCGAACTGGGCAAGCTGGCACTGAAGGCCGGCGCCAAAGCCGCGGCGGCAGCGGAGTTTCGTGCCGCGATCGGACTCGCCGACAGCGACAATGACCCGCGCACGTCCGAGGAAGCACGTCGCTTGCTGAAATAGGGCGAACCGGGTTTCGGGAGCTGCCGTCTAGAGAAGTAGCGATGAGCACGCGCAAGACATGGATCTCGGTCGTGATTGCCGCCGTCATCATCGTCGGCGTCCTGGCGGTGTCGGCCGTTGGCGGCACCGCATACTTCATCTATCGTCACGTCCATGCCGAGTTCGTGCCGGACGACAGCGCCGAGCGGCGGTTCGCGGACGCGCGTGCCCGCTTCGCCGGCCAGCAACCGCTTCTCGAGCTGCGGAAGGGCTCCGACGAACCGGTGTTCCACCGCGAGCTCATTCCGAAGGCGATGCCGGCGGCAAAGCTCGACGCGCTACGCGTGCTCGCTTACGACACGCGTGCCGGCAAGCTCGTGAACGTCACCATTCCGATGTGGCTGCTCCGCCTGGCGCCCACCAATAAATTCTCGTTCCTCAACGACAACGGCATCGACATCGATTCAGACCGGGTGCACCTGACGCTCGACGATCTCGAACGCCGCGGCCCCGGCCTCCTACTTGATCAGGCCGACCGCCGCGGATCGCAAGTGATGGTGTGGACGGAGTAGGCCGGTGGGTCGGGCTGCATGATGCGCCACTCTTGGCAGTGAGTGTCAGCCATGCCGCGAACCGATGGGTCGCGGACTTCGATCTTTTGCGTCGGCGACCAACCTGACCCACGCGACCGGCTCGGCCCATCCGACCCACCGGACCCACTCGATCCATCTGACCGACCGGACCCACCTGATCTCCGCGAGGCGCCGACCTCTCCTGAGGACACCCCGGCCGCGGGTCCGTCGTTTTCATTGGCAAACCGCCGCCGCGCACCGTGGCATCCCACTTGAACCACTCATCATTGAGGTTGATGATCATGGCCAAACTGGCTCGCTACCTTCCGATGTTGATGCTTGCAACAGGCGTGTCGATCGCTGCTCCGGCCTGCGCAGCGAGGATCTACGACACCGGGTCTTACCGAGCAGGGTATCCGCCGCCCCCGCGCGCCGACTACGTCTCTGTTGCCGCGCGCAGCGGCTACCGTGACGGCCTCGACGCCGGTCGCAGCGCCGTGCGGCATCGCGAGCGCTTCGATCCGGTTCGCGAGCGCCGCTACCGTGACGGCGATCGCGACTACGACCGCCGCTACGGACCGCGGGAGCAATACCAGCGCGAGTACCGCGCAGCGTTCGAGCGCGGATATCGCGAAGGCTTCGATCGCGGACGGAGATAACCGTCGTGGGATCGCAGCGACCCGACCCCAGCCGGCCTCTTAGAACGCGAGCATGTGCGTGTATTTGAGAATCAGTCCACGCCCCGGATTCACTGGCGTGGGCTGATCCGTCAACCGCTGGTCGTTGTAGACCACGAACAGATCGCTGAGTGGACGATGGATCAGATCGAAACGGACGTTGGCACTGAGCTGCTTCAGGTCGGTGTTGTACTGCAGCAGCGTATCCAGGAACGTCCGCGTGCTGAACGCATAGCCGATGCGGGAGGTGACCAGGTTGGCCACGAAGGCATGCATCGGGAACGGCAGGTCGATGTCGTTGCGCTGCAGCGCCAGATCGAAGAGCAGATGGTACGACGGCCTGACGATCACGCCGAATTTGGTTGACCGCTGCGTTCCCGACCAGAACCCGCCCGTGGTGAAATCGAGCGACGCCGACACCATGCGGCTGTGATTGGTCTCGACCAGCAGGTTGTATTCGGTCCATCCGTAGGTGCCGACCGCGAACGACTGATCCGGGCGGACGGCAAAGGGCACCGTGATCCGCTCGAACCGGGGATTGGCTGCGAACTCCACGTTGGCGCCGTTCTCGAAGAAGACGCTCATCGCGACGTGGTTCGTATGCGTCACCTTCACGTTCGACTGATCGGTGTAGATGTTGTAGCGCGTGTGCGGGTGCAGCTCGCGGATGCCGTATTTGCGCAGCGCCTGCGGCCGCGGCCGCAGGCCGAAGTCGGCAAAGTGCTTGCGGATTCCGGTCCGCTTCACGAATCCGATGTCGTCGCGAAAGTTGTCGCCGACCGACAGCAGCGAGTACTGCGTGTGCACGAAGTTGTCGTTCCAGACGATCGAACCCTTGCCGGAGAGCTCGCCGCCGACGACGCCCGGCGTCTCCGACTTGGCGAGAAACCCGTTGAGGCTCAGCGCCCGGAAGAATCGAAAGTTCGCATCGGCGCCGTAGACGCGGTTGTAGTCGCCGCTGGCCGTGGACTGGCGCGACAGGAATATCGCGCCGACATCCGACGTCCCCAGCACGTCGCGCCGCCCGCGCAGCACCGTGTAGTTGTCCCCCGGGGCGCTGCCGTCGGGATCGGTCTGAATCGTCATCAGACCGACGCCATAGGCGCCGGCGCGCCCGGTCAGGCGCGCGCCGGCGTCGATCGGAATCGGCTGTCCGCCGCCGGTCAATCCGATCCGCCGGCTGAAGAACAGCAGCATCTCTTCTTCGGGAGGCGAGAAGCGGTTGTTGCCGAGCCGCGACTCGCGCGGAATGTCGCCGAAGTAGAAGGTGCCGGAATTCTCGAGAAAGAACTCGCGCTTCTCCGGATAGTACAGACTGAACTGCGTGAGGTTAACCTGTTGCTCGTCGGCTTCCGCCTGCGCGAAGTCGGGTTTCGCCGTGACGTCGAGCGTCAGCGACGGCGTCACACCGTACTTCAGATCGAGGCCGGCGTGCGCCCCGGCGTCGAACGCGGCGCCGGCGACCGGACGGGTGGAGTCGGCCGCGATCCAGGGCTTGATCCGCAGGTTGCGCCCCTCGCTCGCGTCCGGCAACCCGGTCAGGGTGCCGCCGAAGCCGGCGCGATAGAGGTTGTAGACACGCGGCACGCGTGACCAGTAGTCGATCTCGTTCTTCCGGCGGATGCGCCGGCTGAAGTTCACGCCCCAGACGCGATCGGCGCCGCGCTGGAAGCGCAGCGTCTTGAAGGGAATCCGGATCTCGGCCGACCACCCGCCCGCGTCGCGCCTGGTGGCAACCGTCCAGACCGCATCCCAACTGGTGTTGACGTCGCGTCCTTCGTTCGCTATCTGGGTATCGGACTTGGCGCCCGCGGCGTTGGTCACGAAGACGAAGCCGTTGCGGCGATCCGCGAACGTGTCGAGGATCACCTCAAAGCTGTCCTGCTCGCCCGCCACGAAGTCTTTTCGGATGTCGTTGATGATCGCACCCGCGGGATCGGTGTCGTGGCAGACGACGCCGATATAGATCGCGTCGCGATCGAAGGCCAGCCGCACCTCGGTCAGTTCGGTGGCCGGCTCGCCTTCATGCGGCTCCGCCTGCACGAATTCGCCGGCCGGCTCGGCGGCGCGCCAGACCTCCTCGTCGAGGGCGCCGTCGAGGACGATCGGCGCGTGCGCTTCAACCGCGGAGACGGTCCGACGGCCGTCTGGGGATTGAAACGCGAGACCAGCCGCAAGCAACCCGACAAGTCCGAAGAAGCTCATTCGCCCGAGAGTCTAATCGATCGGAAACATCCGCGGATTTCGCGGATGCACGCGGATTGCGATCGCCGATGGGCGAGGGCTTACTTGGCACATGTCCGGCGGCGCGGCGATGCCGGACGTCGAATCCGAACCCACGAAATCCGCCGCTGAATGAAAAAGCCCCGGCCAACGGCCGGGGCTGTTACCAAGGGGAAAAATTACACGAACCAAACGTTTATGAATGATGGTAGCGGTACGGGGAATCGAACCCCGGTCCCGTGGCTGAGAACCACGTGTCCTGACCCCTAGACGATACCGCCACTCGTCGCTACGAACCCCGTATTTTACCAAACTTGTATGATGGAGTCCATGTTCCGCTGGCTCCTCGCCCTCGTGGTACTGGTCGCGCTCGCCTTCGGTCTCGCCTTCATCATCGCCGGCCGCGGCGCCCCGCCGCAGCTGACCATCGCCAGGCCGGATCGCTTTGTCGGTCAGGCCGGATCGCTCGACGTCACCGCGGAGGCACCCGAGGCACGGCTGACCGGGCTCACGATCACGCTCGAGCAGGGCGGCCGCAACGTCCCGCTCTTCTCGCTCGACGGTCCCCAGACGGCGAGCGTGACGAGAGTGGATCGCGACCACCTGACGGTCACGCGTCCGTTCGGCAAACAGAGCGTGCCCGAGCTCCAGTCCGGCCCGGCGCGCCTGGTGGTCACCGCGACGCGGCCGTCCTTTCTCAAGCTGCGCCAGCTGACCAGCACCGCGAGCAAGGATTTTCAGGTCCGCCTCGAGCCGCCTCGCATCGCGGTGATGTCGACGCATCACTATGTCAATCACGGCGGCGCGGAAATGGTCGTCTACAAGGCGACCCCCGCCGACGTCGCCTCGGGTGTTCGCGTCGGTGATGTCGAGTATCCCGGCTTCCCGGCATCGGGCGCTGGTGTCGAAGGCGCCGATCCGTCGATCAAGGTCGCCTTCTTCGCACTGCTCTACGACCAGCCGCTCAACACGCCGATTGTGGCCTTCGCCCGCGACGAGGCCGGCAACCAGGCCAAGGTCGCGTTCATCGACAACGTGTTCGAGAAGCCGTTCAAGAAGAGCCGCATCGAGATCGACGATAAATTCATCAACCGCGTCGTCCCCGACATCATCGAGCACTCACCGGAGCTGAAGATGACGGCGCCGGCGCAGGACAGTCCCGAGATGCTGGCCGCGTTCCTGCGCGTCAACGGCGAGTTGCGCAAGATCAACGCGGACCAGATTGCAGCGTTCGCCGCCAAGACCTCCTCGAAAAAGCTCTGGGACGGTCCGTTCGTTCAACTCGGCAATTCCAAGGTCGAGGCCAGCTTCGCCGACCACCGGACCTACATCTACAAAGGCAAGGAGATCGACCAGCAGACCCACCTCGGCTTTGATCTCGCGGTCACCGAGCACGTCCCGGTCGCCGCGGCGGCCGCCGGGACAGTGGTCAACGCGAGCTGGCTCGGCATCTATGGCAATTGCGTCATCATCGACCACGGGTTGGGCGTGCAATCGCTCTACGGCCACCTGATGTCGTTCGACGTCAAGGTCGGCGACACGGTGACGCGCGGCCAGGTGATCGGCCGCAGCGACTCGACCGGTCTGGCCGGTGGCGATCATCTGCACTTCACGCTGCTGGTCGGAGGACGGATGGTGAATCCGGTGGAGTGGTGGGACCCCCACTGGATGACCGACCGGGTCGAGCGCAAGCTCAAAGAGGCGAAATAGCGAAGCAGAATGGGAAGCAAGGTAGAATAAAACAGCTGTTTTGTCCTAAGTCTTTTTTGTTCAGGAGATTCTCAATGCGCCTACGAAACACCTGGGTCGGTCTGCTTGGAATCGCGCTCGCCACCACGCTGGCGTGCGGCGGGAGTCAGGAAACGTCGAGCACGGCCGCCAAGCCCGACTCGCCGTCAGCCGCGTCCGCGGGACAAAAGGTCGACACCGCGACCGCTGGCGAGGTCAAGGGCGTGGCGATGCTCGACGGCGTCGCTCCCAAGAATGAACCGATCAAGATGAACGCCGATCCGGTTTGCGTGAAGGAAAATACGACGCCGCAATTCCAGGAAACGTGGGAAGTCGGCAGCGATGGCAAGTCGCTGGCCAACGTCTTCGTCTACGTCAAGGACGGCCTCGACAACTACGTGTTCGACACCCCAACCAAACCGGCGACGATCGACCAGAAGAACTGCCGCTACCATCCCCACGTGTTCGGCATGATGGTCAACCAGCCGCTCGAGATCATCAACAGCGATCCGACCCTGCACAACATTCATGCCCTGCCGAAGGGCAACTCGGAGTTCAACAACGGCCAGCCGATCCAGGGCATGAAGATGACCCACACCTTCGACAAGCCCGAGGTGATGGTGCCCTTCAAGTGCGACGTGCACGGCTGGATGAACGCCTACGTCGGCGTCGTCAGCAATCCCTACTTCGCGGTCACCGACAAAGACGGCAAGTTCGACCTGCCGAACCTGCCGCCGGGCACCTATACGATCGAAGCGTGGCACGAGAAGGCCGGCGCGCAGACCGCCAGTGTCACGATCGGCCCGAAGGAGACGAAGGAAATCAGCTTCACCTTCAAGCCCGCCGGCGCGACGACGACCAACTAGGCAGGAGGGCAGGAAGGGCGAGAAAGGCAGGGTGGGGCGTGGGCCCTCCTGCCAGCCGCTCCTGCCCATCCGCCCATCTAGCCGAAGATGCTTCACCGTTTTGCCAAGTTCCTCGTCGCCTGCACTGTTCTCCTGATCCTGGCCGGCAGCCTCGTCACGAGCCACGACGCGGGGCTGTCGGTTCCGGACTGGCCGACCAGCTATGGCTGGAACATGTTCACGTTCCCGCCGTCGATGTGGGTTGCCAACATCCTCTACGAACACGGCCACCGGCTGATCGCGAGTTCGGTCGGCTTCCTCACCATCATCATGGCGGCGTGGCTCTGGATAGCGGAGCCGGGTGGATGGCTGCGCTGGTTCGGTGTCGCCGCGCTCGGCGCCGTCGTCGCGCAGGGGCTGCTGGGCGGGCTGACGGTGCTGTTCTTTCTGCCGGCGGCGATCTCCACCGCCCATGCCAGTCTCGCCGAGATCTTCTTCTGCATGACGGTGGCGATCGCGGTGTTCACGTCACCGGGATGGGTCGTCGGGTATGGCGCGCGCGACAGCGTGGAGGATGGCGGCGGGCGCGATGGCCGCTTCCTGCGCGGCCTGGCGACCTTCGCCACGATCCTGATCTTCGTTCAGATCCTCGTCGGGGCGACGATGCGGCATACCGGAGCGGGGCTGGCGATTCCGGATTTCCCGCTGATGTTCGGCCACCTGGTTCCCGATCACTGGAGCAGGGCGATCGCGATTCATTTCACGCATCGAGTCGGGGCGGTGCTGGTGACGCTGGCTGTCCTCGCGCTGTTCGTGCACGTGGCTTCGCACTACCGTGAACGAGCCGAGCTGATGCGGCCGGCCGCGCTCATGGTGGCGCTGGTCGTTGTCCAGGTGACACTGGGTGCGCTCACAATCCTCAGCCGCCGCGATCCACTCATCAACAGCTTTCATGTGGTGTGCGGGGCGATCGTGTTGACGACGTCGCTGGTTATTGCGTTGCGCTCGTGGCGGCAGAGTTTCGCTTACGGCGGCCGGATGGAAACGCAGACAGAGCGCGGCACGATGAGAGAAGAACACGATCTCCTCTCTGCGACTGGTGCGGGTTCTGCGGTCACCGACGTCGGGAGTGTCCGGCTTCAACCGGACCGTCGGGGTCACGCGTGAGAGACGCTTCCGCCGACGCGGCGACGCTCCCGCTGTCCGAGCCGCGCCGTGCCTCGGCATTTGCCGATTACGTCGCGCTCACCAAGCCCCGCCTGAACGTCCTGGTCGTCGCCACCAGCGCGGCTGGCTACTACCTTGGCGCGACTGGCGCCATCGACGCGCTCTCGATGACCGAGGCGGTATGCGGAACGGCGCTGGTCGCCGGCGGCGCGGCGGTGCTGAATCAGGTGTACGAGCGCGACACCGACGCCTTGATGCGGCGCACGCGGCTGCGGCCTCTACCGGCCGGACGGGTGGCTGTGGGTGACGCCCGCGTATTCGGCCTGGTACTGTCGGCGGCCGGCCTCGCACTGCTGGCGGCGCGCGCCAACTGGCTGTCGGCGGCACTCGCGTTCGCCACGCTGCTCACCTATCTGGTGATCTATACGCCGATGAAGCGGCGCACGCCGATGTCGACGATCATCGGCGCGGTCCCGGGTGCGCTGCCCGCACTGATCGGCTGGACCGCGTCGCACGGTGGCATCGACCGCAGCGGCGCGGCGCTGTTCGCGATCGTCTTTTGCTGGCAGCTTCCCCATTTCATGGCGATCGCGTGGCTCTACCGCGAGGACTATGCGAAGGCGGGCTTTCCGATGCTGCCGGTCATCGATCCCGACGGCAGGCGAGCCGGCAAGCAGGCGGTGTACTGGGGATTCCTGCTGGTGCTGGCGAGCCTGGAGCCGGGCTTCAGCGGTCTCGCCGGCCGCATCTACCTGGCGGTCGCGCTCGTGCTCGGTGGCTCGCTGTTCTACTTCGCGGTGCGGTTCGCATCGGTGCGCAGCGAACGCACCGCCCGCGCGCTGTTCTACGGATCGATCACATATCTCCCGCTGCTCTGGATCGTGATGATCGCCGACAAGCTGTGACCGTCCACGATCTGCCGGCCGTCAACGCCAGCCTCAACGCGCTCTCCGGCGTACTCCTGGTCACCGGCTACGCGCTGATGCGCCTGCGGCGCATCGAGGCCCATCGTCGGTTCATGCTCGCAGCGTTCGCCTCTTCGGTCGTCTTCCTGACCTGCTATGTCATCTATCACGCGCGGGTTGGCTCGGTCCCGTTTCTGCGCCAAGGTTTCGTGCGGCCACTGTACTTCACGATCCTCATCACGCACGTCACGCTCGCCGCATCGGTTCCGCCACTGGCGATCATCACGCTGACGCGGGGCCTCAAGGGACGCTATCCGCAGCACCGCCGGATCGCGCGCTGGACATTTCCCATCTGGCTCTATGTCTCGGTCACCGGCGTGCTGGTCTACGTGCTGCTCTACCAGCCGACGTGGCTTATCGGAATCGGCTAGGGCGCGTTTCGCATCCTCGTAGCGGCCGGCCTTCAGGCCGGCCGAGCAACGGGCTGAAGCCCGTTGCCTACGTACATCTGAAAAACGCCGTAATTGGGTGATTGAGTGGTCGAGCAATCGATTGCTCAATTTCCCCATCAATCACCCGATAACCCGATACACTCCGCCCCATGCCGCTTCGCCACCGTGAGGTTTCGCGGATCGAGGGTCTCAGCGACGCCGTGTTCGCCTTCGCCATCACGCTGCTGGTCGTCTCGCTCGAGGTGCCCAAGACCTATCACGAGCTGATGCTGGTGATCCGCGGCTTCCCGGCATTTGCGGTCTGCTTCGCGCTGCTTTTCCAGGTGTGGTGGCGCCACTACCGTTTCTTCCGCAGCTACGACCTCGAAGACGGCCACATCGTCGTGCTGACGGGCGTGCTGCTGTTCGTCGTGCTGTTTTTCGTCTATCCGTTGAAGTTCATGTGGTCGCTGCCCTTCGCGGGCATGCAGGGAACCCAGGTCACGGACGACGTCATTACGCTGGCGCAGGTCCCGGTGCTGTTCGAGATCTACGGCGCCGGTGTGGTGGCGACATTCGCGATCCTTGCGGCGATGTACCTGCACGCCTATCGACGGCGCACCGATCTGGAGCTGACACCCCTGGAAGTGCTCGACGCTACGGTACAGATCTACCGCAATAGCGGGATCGTCGTGATCGGCGCGCTGTCGATGGCGTGGGCGGCACTGGCGGCCAGGTTCGCGCCGGGCCGGATCGGAGCGGCCGGGCTGATCTATTTCGGGATCGGCATCGTCGAATGGGCGCTGGGCGAGTACCACGGCCGGATGCGGCGCCGGCTCGAACGGACTAATACAACAGATATTTCGCCCGCGTGAGCCGCCACTTGGCCTCGTCTACTGTCCATGACGCGGCGATTGACGCCGGATCAAGGCCGCCGCGAATCTGCTCGAGCATCGCCGTCGGCGCGAACAACGTCGCGGCGTCTTCGAGCCTGAACTGCGATCCGTACATGCGCGATAGCGTCGAGGCGATCTGCAGACCGAGCAGGACCGGCCGCAGCCGATCGCGATCGGTCACGATCAGGAACACGCCATGGCAGACCTGGCCGCCGAGCCTGGCACCGGCGACTGGCGTGAAGGTCACCGGGTAGAAGCGCACGCCCGGCAACGCGCTGGCGTTCAGCGCCGAGGCCAGCGCGCGGCCGTCGATCCATGACGCCCCAACCTGCTCGAACGGCGTGTCGGTGCCGCGGCCAACCGACACGTTGGTGCCTTCGATGGCGCCAATGCCCGGGTAGAGCGTCGCGGCCAGCATGTTGCGCATGTTGGGCGACGGGTTCACCCACGCGAGATCGGTGTCGTCGAACCAGTCCTCCCGCCGCCAGTTCTTCATCGGCACGACCGTCAGGTCGGCCCCGATGTGCCCTTCGCCGTTGAACAGGCTGACCAGCTCGCCGATGGTCAGCCCATGACGGATTGGCATCGGCAGGTAGCCGACGTATCGGTTGCCGCCAGGAGCCTGTGCCGGACCCTCGATGTCGAAGCCGTCGATCGGATTCGGTCGATCGAGTACAACGACCGGGAGCTTGTGCCTGGCCGCCTCCTCGAGCAGGTAGGCCACCGCCACCGGATAGGTGTAAAACCGTGCGCCGACATCCTGCAGATCGACGACGACGAGGTCGAGACCGTCGAGCATCGCCTGGGTCGGGCGCTGCGTCTCGCCGTACAACGAATGGATCACCACCCCGGTCTTTTCGTCACGGGTCGATGCCACCTTGTCGTCGGCGTCGCCGCGGATGCCGTGCTCGGGGCTGAACAGCGCCGCCAGCGTCACGCCGGGCGCGCCGGCGATCAGGTCGATGGTGCTCGCGCCCTCGCGCGATCGCCCGGTCTGGTTCGTCAAGAGGCCGACGCGCTTGCCACGCAGTCTCGCGAAATGGTCCGCCGCCAGCACGTCGATTCCAGCCAGCGTCGACTCATGCTTCGACTGGAGCGCGACCCTTTCAGGCGAGCGAGTGAGCGCGGCGGAGCCGGCGCTCGACCGAAAGTCGCGCGCTCCAGCGTGTGCAACCTCAGCTGGCGAGAGCAGCGCCGCCGCGGCGACAGTCGCCACTTTCCCCCGCAGCGCCGTGACGTCGCCCTTGCCGTCGGGGTGGACGCGGTTCGACAGGAAGATCACGTAGCTCTTGCTGCCGGGGTCGAGCCACAGCGAGGTACCGGTGAATCCGGTGTGCCCGAACGATCCGATCGGAAACAGCTCGCCGCGGTTCGACGAGTACGACGAGTCGATGTCCCATCCCAGCCCGCGCACCGCGCGCATCGTGACCGGCGTGGACGGCGACGTCATCCTGGCGATCGTCGCGGGCGAGAGGATCCGCACCGTCCCCAGCCGGCCGCCGCCCAGCAGCATCCGACAGAACCGCGACAAGTCGGCTGCCGTGCTGAACAGACCGGCGTGCCCGGCAACGCCGTCCATGCGCCGCGACGTTGGATCGTGCACGATCCCGCGCAGAAACGGCACGTCGCCGCCGCAGGGCCACGCCAGCATCGCGCAAGCCTCGGTCGGCGCGATGCGCGGCCGCCACGACTCGGGAGGCAGGAAGGTCGTCTCGTTCATACCGAGCGGTTCGAAAATTCGGGTCCTGGCGTAGCGATCGAGCGTTTCACCGCTGACGCGCCGCACGATGTCGCCGAGCAGGAAGAAATTGATGTCGCTGTAGACGAACCGCTGGCCGGGAGGCGTCACCGGCACTTCGTCGGACGCGCGGCGAATCGCCTCGGCGGCGCCGTGGAATTCGACCTCGAGCTCGAGATCGGGCCGCAGCCCGGAGGTGTGGGTCAGCAGATCGCGAATCGTGATCGTACCCTTGCCAAAGCGGCCGAACTCCGGGATGAAGAGCGCCACCGGATCGGTCAGACGGATGCGCCCCTCCTCCACCAGCTGCATCACGCTGGTCGTCGTCGCCACCACTTTGGTGAGCGACGCGAGATCAAAGATGGTCGCTTCGGTCATCGCCTCCGGAGTCGGTCTGATCGCGCGCTGCCCGAACGCCTGGTGGAACACGATCTCGTCGCCGCGTCCGACGAGGACGACGGCGCCGGGCAGTTCGTGTCGTGCGATGGCGGCCTCGATTAGAGGCGCGATCGGCGCGAAACCAGCGCTCGATTCGACCGCGCGCGACGGGGTTTGCGCCGTCAGTTGGACCGCGATCAGCAGGGTCGCCAGCGGCAGCGCCACGAGGGGATGTTTCACGGAATTCAATATATACTGAACCTTTACAGGGGGATCTGAGCATGCGTCAGCGTCTTCATCTGCCGGGTGTCGTGCTGGCTGCGCTATTTGTGCTGGCGCTGGCGGCCACGGCAGTCGCCCAAACCGGCCGCGTCGGCGGCGTCGTCAAAGACGATGCCGGTAATCCGATCAAGGGTGCCACCGTCACCGCGGAGAATCCCGCCGCATCACCCAGCAGTTTCACCGCCACCACCGACGACAAGGGCCGCTTCTCGATCATCGGACTCAAGTCGGGACAGTGGTCGTTCGCCGCGCAGGCGCCCGGTTTCGCGCCTGAAGCCGGCAAGCTGAACGTCTCGACGATCGGCGCGCCCAACCCGCCGCTCACCTTCACGATGAAAAAGGGCGGCGGACCAGGACCGACCAGCGCGCTCGGCGGCGCGGCGGCCAAGGATCTGCAGGCCGACCTGCAGGCCGCCGATCAGCTCTACAACACGCAGAAGTACGACGAGTCGATCGCCGCCTATCGTCAGATCCTGGCCAAGGCGCCGGCGTTGAGCGTCATCAATCTGCAGATTGCCGCGGCGTACCGCAACAAGAAGGAATACGACAACGCGATCGCCGCCTACAACGATCTCCTGAAGACCGACCCGGCCAACGACAAGGCGATCATCGGCATCGGGATGACCAACCTCGAGAAGGGCGACTACAAGGCGGCCGAGGACACGCTGACCAAAGCCGCCGAGGGCCCCAAGCCGACCCGAGAGGTGTTCTACAACCTCGGCGAAGTGAAGTTTTCAAAGGGTGAAACCGACGAGGCGGCCAAGTGGTATCAAAAGGCGGCCGACCTCGATCCGTCCTGGGGCAAGCCGATCTTCAAGCTCGCGCTGGTTCAGCTGAACAAGGGCGACAAGGACGCGACGGTCAAGATGCTCGAAAAGGTCATCGCCGCCGATCCGACCTCGCAGGAAGCGGCACAGGCCAAAACCGTCATCGAACAGCTGAAGAAATAACAACACGTCATGGCTCATGGCCGATCGCTGATGGCAATGGTCGATGGTTCCTGACCATGAGCCATCGCCATCAGCCCTAAGCCCTCAGCCATGACGGTACTGCTGTAGTGTCCCGTTCGCCCCGTTTCATCTTCATTCTCCTGCTTGCGGCACTCGGCACCGGTTTGGCCGCCGTCGGCGGCTGGCGTTACGCGCGCGCCTCGGCCCCCGTCAGCGGGCCGATCATCGTCATCTCAATCGACACGCTGAGAGCCGATCACCTGCCGGTCTACGGCTATACCAAGGTGAAGACGCCCGCGGTCGACGGTCTGGCGGCGGACGGCGTCGTCTTCGAGCGCGCCTATTCCCATGCTCCGCAGACGCTTCCAGCGCACGCCGCCATCCTCTCCGGCCAGCTGCCGTTCGAGACGGGCGTCCGCGACAACGTGGGGTTCGCCGTCAAAGCCGGCGAACGGCTCCTGCCGCAGATGCTGCGCGAGCGCGGCTTCACCACCGGCGGCGTCGTCTCGGCCTACGTGCTGCGCAAGGAAACCGGCATCAGTCAGGGCTTCGACTTCTTTGACGGCGAGATGCCGCCAAACTCGCCCGAGCTGTCGATTGGCCAGGTGCAGCGTGACGGCGGCGACTCGGAGCTCATCGCCGAGCACTGGCTCGATTCGATCGGAACGTCGCGGGCGTTTCTGTTTCTGCATCTCTACGAGCCACACAAGCCGTACGCGCCGCCGGATCGCTTCGCGGCCTACGCGCCGTACGACGGCGAGATTGCCTACGCCGACGAGATCGTCGGACGGCTGGTGAAGTATCTGAAGACCCATCAGCTCTACGATCGCTCGACCATCGTGCTGGTGTCGGATCACGGCGAAGGGCTCGGCGATCACGGCGAGCAGGAACATGGGCTGTTCGTCTACGACGAGGCGATCCACGTGCCGCTCATCATCAAGCAGGAAGGCAATGCCGGCGCCGGTCGGCGGATTGCGGACCTCGTGCAGCACATCGATCTGGTGCCGACGATCCTCGACCTGGTGAAGGCGCCTCGAGTCGGCAGCCTGCGCGGTCGCTCCCTCAAGCCGATTCTCGAGGGCACCGGCACGCTCGCGCCGGCCACCATTTATTCGGAAGCGTTGTATGCGCGCTATCACTTCGGGTGGAGCGAGCTGACCGCGCTCACCGATGAACGCTACCGCTACATCCGGGCGCCGCGCGAGGAACTCTACGATCTGGCTCACGATCCGGACGAGCGGACCAACATCGCCGAGGAGCGGCCGCGGTCACGCCAGGCGCTGCGCGGCGCGCTCGATCGCGTCACCGCCGGGGCGACCATTCAGGCGCCGTCGGAGGTGTCCGCCGACGCCCGCGAGCGCCTGCAGGCGCTCGGCTACGTCGGCGCCCAGGCCGACATCTCGACCCAGCCTGGCGGTGCGCTGCCGGATCCCAAGGACAAACGAGCGATTCTCGAGCGCTACCGCGAAGCGGTCGATCTGGCGAGCGAGAGGAAGTGGCCGCAGGCGATCGCCCTGCTGCAGCGGATTCTGCACGACGAGCCGGAGATGGCCGACGTCTGGAGCCAGCTCGCCGTCTTTGCGACGCGCCTCGATCGCTTCGACCTGGCGACCGACGCCTACAAGCACTACATCGAGCTCAGGCCACAGGAGCCGACCGCCTACATCGGCGCCGCGGCGGCACTGCTCAAGCTGCGCAAGCTCGATGAGGCGCGCGACCACGCCAGCCTGGCCGCCGAGGTCGCCTCCGAGAGCGACCATCAATCCAAGGCGTCCGCGCACGAGATGCTGGCGAAGATCGCACTCGCCAGGCACGATACCGATGGGGCGCGGGAGGAAGCGGCGCAGGCGCAGGCCGAAGATTCGACGCTGCCGCTGCCGCTCTACATCGACGCGCGCCTGCTCTACGACCAGGGCCACTACGCGAACGCGCTGGCCGATTTCACGCAGGCCATCGACCAGATCAAGAAGTCCGGCGCGATGCAGATCAGCGAGCTGCATTTCTACGCCGCCGACACGCTGGCCCGGCTCGAGCGCTATCCCGATGCCGAAAAAGAATTCATCGAGGAACTGAAGTACTTCCCGCAGAACATCCGCGCCCGCGGCGGCCTGGCGATGCTCTACCAGGCCAGCGGCAAGCCGGAAGCGGCCGCGCGCATTCTGGACGACCTCCTGCGCATCACGCCGACCCCCGACAGCTACGCGCTGGCCGCCCGCCTTCACGCCATGTTCGGCAACCGGAAGGAGTCGGAGGCCGTCAAAGCCGAGGCGAAGCGCGTTTTTGCGGCGACACCGCGAACATCCGCGGCGCGGACGCCGAGATGAGACCGCGGAGTGACGCACCACGAAACACGCGACAATAGCGACGCGCACGAAAAGGGGATTCCGGGTCGTGTCTGTGTTTCGTGTATTTCGTGGCTTCTCGTCACCGCGACGATCCCGGCCGCTCTCTCGTCTCAGCCTTCGGGTCCGCCCAACGTTCTCCTGATCACGATCGACACGGTACGCGCGGATCGTCTCGGCGCCTACGGCTACGCCGAGGCGGCGACCCCGGTGCTCGACCGGCTGTCGCGCGAAGGCGTCCGCTTCACCGACGCGACGACCCAGGCTCCGCTGACCGCGCCCGCCCATGCCGCGCTGCTCACGGGCGTCTACCCCGCACGCATCGGCGTCCGCGACAATGCCACCACTCCGGTCCCGGATAGCGCCACCACCGCGGCCGAACTGTTCAAGTCGCGCGGATACCGCACCGGCGGCTTCGTCGGCGCGTTCATCCTGACGGGGCCGTACGGGTTCGCGCAGGGGTTCGACCTGTTCGACGCCGACTTTGCCGGCTTCAGCGACGGCCTCAAGCTGCAGGTGCAACGCCGCGGCGACGCGGTCGTCGATGCCGCGCTGGAGTGGCTCGCCATCGCCGGCACGCAGCCCTTCTTCGGCTGGGTCCACCTGTACGACGCGCACGCCCCCTACGATCCGCCGCCGCCGTTCGCCGCGCGCTTCAAGTCGTCGCCCTACGATGGCGAGATTGCCTATGTCGATGCCTGCATCGGGCGCCTGGTCGCGGCACTCGAGCGCAGCGGACGCCTCGACCGCACGCTCGTCGCCGTCGTCGGCGATCACGGCGAGAGCCTGGGTGACCATGGCGAGCAGGAGCACGGGATGTTCCTCTACGAGAGCGTGCTCCATATCCCATGGATCATGCGGCTGCCGGGAGCGGCGCACGCGGGCACGATCGTCAGAGAACAGGTGCGCGCCATCGACGTGCTACCGACGCTGACGGCGCTGGCCGGCGTCCCGATGCCCCACGTGGACGGCGAAAGCGTGGCCGGCGTCGTCGCAGGAAAACCGCGCCGCGACCCGCCCTCCTCGTATGCGGAGACCTATTACCCGAAATGGCACTACGGCTGGAGTGAGCTCAGGTCGGTCCGCGGCGATCGCTGGAAGTACATCGATGCGCCGAAGCAGGAGGCCTACGATCTGCGGACCGATCCGACCGAACGCCGCAATGTGGCCAGCGCTCGGGGCCCATTGGTGGCTGGCCTGAGGGGCGAGCTCGCCAGAATCGCATCCGGCCTTGGCGCCGAAGCGACCATTGAACCGCCGAAGCCCGACGCCGACACGCTGGCCAGGCTGCGCAGCCTCGGTTACGTCGGCATGGCGACGGCCTCCTCCACCACGGCCGGGCGCGGCCCGGATCCCAAAGACATGATCGCAGGCGCAGAGGCGCTCCGCGGCGGGATCAGCCGCGCCATGGACGCGCTCGCCAGAGCTCGGCCGGCTCAGGCCATCGCGCAGCTCAAACAATTGCTGACAATCGACGAACGCTCGTACGAACTGCATCTGTTCCTCGGCGATGCGTACACGGCGACGCGGCAATTCGACCAGGCGCTCGGCGAATACGCCGCCGCGCGGGTGTTGAATCCGCGAAGCGCTGCGCCAGCGCTGTCGGCGGCCCGAGCCTACCTGGCGAATGGAGACACGACTCACGCGCGGCAGCAGGCCGACCAGGCCGCCGGCATCGAGCCGGGAAGCGGCGACGTGAGCCTCGTGCGCGGCGCCATTCACGAGCATGGCGGCCGGATGGCCGAGGCGATGACCGATTACTTTGCTGCGGTTCGGGCCAACGGTTCGGATCCGCAGGCGCGGGCGAGGCTCGCCAGCCTGGCTATCCGACTGCGCCAGTTCGACATCGCCCGTCCACAGTTCGAAACGCTGCTGCGGATGGGGTACCGTCCGTCGCGCATGCATTTCGGCCTGGCGCAGATCGCGGAAGCGACCGGCGACGCCGCGCGCGCGGTGTCGGAGTATCGCGAAGCGATCCGGCTGGAACCGTCGTTCGCCGACGCCAGGGCGGCGCTGGCCCGCCTCGGCGGCTGAAGGAGGACTCGGACAGTGAGGAGGGGCGGCTCGGAGGCCGTCCCCTGGCGATTGGTTGAACGCATCCTCAGAACGTGAATCGCAAGCCCACCCGGGCGATTCGCGGGTTCATGATCTCGAGCGTGCTGTCGAAGCCGGTCGCGCCCGTCGCCCGTGCGTCGTATTGCTTGCCGAGCAGCGTCCCCGAGTTGAGGACGTTGAAGACGTCGAAGTCGATGGCGGCGTAGCTCTTCCCGAAGTGGAATCGCTTCTCAGCCCGGCCATCGAGCGAGCTCACCGCCGGCAACCTGAACGCGTCCACCTGGTTCACGAGCAGGACGTTCTTGCGGCCGAGCGGGTCGCCGGTCACCACGCTGCTCTGGAAGAACGGCTCGGCGTAGCCCTGACGCGTCACCAGGTTGACGCCGAAATTCAAACCCCAGGGTGCCTCGTACGATCCGTTGGCGACGAACTGGTACTGCGGCGCGACCAGGTAGACGTTGCTCTTGCCGCTGCCCGCTGCCTTCCGCACCACCAGCCCGCCATCGATCTGCGGTCCAGCGAACTGACGCCCCTGCGTGATTGCCGGCGCCGGCGCCTTCGTCGGATCGACGATGGCGACGGAGGGGTCGTCGAAGTATTCGCGCCAATCGTTGGTGGAGAAGCCGAAGCGCGCCATCCAGTGGTTGGACATCCGCTTGGTGGCGCTGAACTCGACGCCAAGGTAGCGCTGATGATAGCCCTGACGGTTGGTTTCCGTCTCGCCGCCACCGGGCGGCACCGCCGCCGACCTGAGCGCGTACAACGGCACGCTGTAGGCGCCAAGCTCGGGGACGCTCCCCGAAAGTGTGCCGGTCTGCGTGTAGTCCGACGGCTTCACGCCAGTCAGTGGATCCCAGATGAGATCCACCATCTTGCGGTAGGTGAACGTGGCACTCACGCCGAGGTTCGGCGCGATCTGGCGGTCGAGGCCAAACAGCAGCTCGTGGGTGATCGGCGCCTTCACGTTCGGGTCGACGGCATTGACGGTGGACAGCCGACCCGGATTGGTCGGATCGAAGCCCGTGAAGCCGGTCAGCCCCTGATCGATCAGGAGCTCGCTCAGCTGCGCCACGCCGTCGCCATTTCTGTCGACCGCGTTGTAGTACGCGTACCGGTACCTGAATCGGCGAGACGAACTTGGCCTCGTCCCCTGGCAGCTGTGAGGCGAACATCGCGTAACTGGCGCGGACCACGGTCTTGCGCGACTGGTCGACCGCGTAGGTAACGCCGATGCGCGGCACGATGTCGTTCCACTTGAAGACGCCCGACACGGCCGGCGCGCTCAGCGCCGGGAGGATCGGGATACCGGCCACGCCCGGCACCGACGCGGCACCCAGCGACGATTCCTGGTGGTCGAAACGAACGCCGCCGATGATGGTCAGGCGATCGAGCGAAATCGTGTCGGTGACAAACGCGTTGAAGTACTTGGCGGTGGTCACCGCCTGGTAGTCGCGCGCGATCTGGACATTCATCTTGGGATAGGTGTCCCAGTTGGCGATCAGGTGGCTGGCGGGCCAGATCTGCTGCGAGTCCACCGGTGTCGATCGCCACGCGCCGCCGAACTTGATCTCGTTGTTGCCGGCGAAGTAGTTGGCGTCGCCGCCGACGTAGTCCTGCGGCCGGCTGCTCTTGTACTCGTAGAACGAGTTGTGCGCGACCAGGCCGTCGTCGATGTAGTAGTCGGTAGTGAGCCCGCCGACCGGCGCGAGGTCGAAGCCGCCGTCGACGTGCGCCACCTTCGCCGAGGCGAACAGACGGCTGCCGACGACGAAGTTGCCTTCGCCCTTGTAGTACTTGGTCGGGCCGGTCTGGTCCCAGGTCGTTTCCGGCGGACGCAGCGAGCTGGCGCTGCGGCCGTTCTTGACCTTGTTGTTCTCGTAGAACGTGAAGTTGCCGCGAATACCGGGCGTCGCCTGGCCGTCGACCTTGAGGGCGTAGTTCTTGAAAATCGTATTGTCGGGATCGCTGGTCAGCGTCAGGAGGTTGATGTCAGTCTGGCCGATGGTGCCCCAGATCCACACCCGATCCTTGAGCATTGGCCCGCCGAGATCGAAGCCGCGGTCGAAATACTTGTCAGTGCGGTTGCCCTTACCAGTGCTGTTGCCGAGCGCGGCGGCGAGCTCGGGCGAAATGTTGACGCTCTGCAGGCTGTCGTTCTCGAAGTAGGTGCGCACGTTGCCGGACGGCGTGTTCAACCCCTTCTTGAGGATCATGTTGAGCCCGACCCCGCCGGTGGCGTTCTGCGCGTCGGCGCCGCCGGTGGTGACCGCCATTTCCTGGAAGCTGTCGAAGTCGTAGTAGAAGGCCGAAGCGCCGGTTGCGCCCATGTCGGTGACCGGCACGCCATCGATGCTCCAGGTGTTGTCCTTGTCGTTGGCGCCCTTGGCGTTGTAGTTCGACTGCTGCCCCGACTCGGCGCCGCCGACATTGACGCGGTCCATGTAGACGGTCGGGACCGTCTGCATGACCACCCACGGATCGCGCGCGCTGGGAATGTTCTGCAGCTCCTCGAACGACACGTTGGTCGTCGTGGTATCGCGTTTGGTGTCGATGAGGGGAGTCGCCGCGGTCACGGTGATGGTTTCCGTCGTGCCGGCCACCGCCAGCCTGGCCGAGATCGGCGTCGCCGAGCCGCTCACGACCTCGACCGTGTCGTTGACGAACGTGTTGAAGCCCTGGAGCGAGGCCTTGATCGCGTAGGTGCCGACCGGCAGGTTGAGGAACCGCGCCTGGCCTTGCGCGTCGGTGACCTGGGTCTGGTTGATCGGGCCGGTGAGATCGACGTTGACGCCGGGCAGCCGCCCGCCGGTCGAATCCTCGACCGTGATCTCGACGCGTCCCGTGAACACCTGCGCTGATGCGCCGGTGGCCAGGCCGAGGACAACCACGACTGCAAACAGCCACGTGGTGGCCCGTGCGATCTTACCGATCATGCGCCCGCTCCTTTGCGCGACCGGCGGCCGGTATCGTGTCCGACGCCACCCCGGTCCCACCTGCGACGACAATCAAGCCGGCAACTCGAGACGTTGGAACGCCAGCCAGCCGTCATCATAACTCCCGGACCGCGTGTCAATGGTTCTGGCCGGCAGCGGTGCGACGCACGTGAATGCGGAATCCAAAGTCTGGGAGGCACAAAAGGAAACTGTCTCGGTTGTGGAGATTCTTGACAATGCAGGTCCCGATTTCGAACTACGGCAGGGCTTCATTCAACGTCGTCCCGCCGCCTTCTTGAGATCCTGCTTCAGCTGCGGGTTCACTCGGAATCCGGACTTCTCGGCCGCCTTGATCGCCGCTTCGGCCTCTGGGTACCGACCTGACTCGAGGTACACCACGGCCAGATTGTTGCTGGCTTCTCCCAGCTTCGGGTTCACCTGGAGAGCCGCCTTCCATTCGGTCTCTGCCGCCTCGCGATCACCGCTGCGAAAGTGGGCGCTGCCGAGCGAGAGTAGGGCTTCAGCGGGAGGGTGGAAGCCGCCGGATAGCGACGTTCGCTGCTTCTCGAGATCAATCATGTGCTGTTCGGCCCGTGTCGCGAGCAGCGGATGGCCGCTCTGCTGCAGCTTGTTGATGGTTTCGCGCATTTCGCGAATCTCGTCGTCGCGCGCCTTTTCGACCGCGAAGCGGTTGGTCTCGGCAAGGCCGTAGAGCGCCCGGCTGGCTTCGATGCATCGCTGGAACGCCTGAATGGCGCTGGCGTAGCGCTTGAGGTTCATGTACGACTGGCCCGCCTGATAGTGCGCCAGCGTGAACAGCGGATCTTTGTGGGTGGCCTTGGTAAATTCCTCGGCCGCAAGCTCGAACTTCTCCGCCGTGAAGAATTCCATGCCTGTCCGATACAGCATGATCGCTTCGCGCCGGCTTTGCGCGTCCGCGAGCTGCTGGGCGCCGAGCCCGGACGCCAGGACGAACACGACGGCAACCAGTGCAAGCGTGATGCGGCGCCAGCGCATGGACACCTCCGAAAAAAATAGGGGCCACCCACGTGGCCCCCATTGTCGCGTGATCGCCAGACGGCTATGGATCGACGTTAGAACTCGTAGCGCACGCCGAATCGAATCTGCCGCGGGGTCTGGAACTGCGGCGGATTGCCGGCAAACAGGCTCGAGACCGGCAGCCCGAAGTCGGCGTTGGGCGGCGCGCCGAACGACACGGCCGTCCAGTTGTCGTAGTCGAGGACGGTCTGCTGGTTGAACAGGTTGAAGACGTCAGCCATCAGCGCGATCCCCTGGCGTCCGCCCAGTTTGAGGTGATAGGCGGCCTGGAAGTCCAACTGGCTCTGCACCGGCGTCCGCATCTTGAACCCGTCGATGGTTTGGATACCCGAGCCGCGCGGCGCATCGGGAATCTCGCCGCCGTTGGTGTAGTTCGGGTTCGGATCGAGCGGGGTGAGAGGCTTGCCCGAGGAAATGTTCAGTCCCACTCCGATGTTCAAGCCCCACGGGAACATGTAGTTGCCGAACAGCTTGCCCTGGTGCGGCCGGTCGAGCGGCAGGATGCCGTTGGCGTCGCCCAGGTAGCGGATGTCGCCGTTGCCGGCGCCGTAGAAGGGTGCGTAGGTCGGATCGTTGGTCGGGAAATCGTAGAGCGACGAGATACCTGGATCCGACTGGCCGTTGTCCTCGCGATAGAACCCTTCGAAGTTGCCGCGCAGGCGCGACCAGCGGTACGACGCCATCATCGACCAGTTGTTCGCCATGCGGCGGTTCAAGGTGAACTCCACGGCGTCGTACTTGTGGACGGGATCGTCGAACTTGACCGCGTTGAACTGCGGCGCGATCGCCAGCAGTTCCGGGTTGATCGGCGTCGCGCTGGTCGGGTTGGTCAGGATGTACTCGACGGTGCCGCAGGCCGACGCGGTGGCTGCCGAGAACTCGTACGCCACCATCGGACAGTTCGCGACGTCCTCGAGCACGCGCGGAATCCGGCGATTGATGTAGCGGATGCCGGCGGTGGTATTCGGCATGATCTCACGCTCGAAGCCGAGTACGAACTCACGAACGTACGAGAGCTTCGCGTCAGGATCGATGGTGTCGGCGCCGACGCCGCCGAGGGCGAAGTGGTTGGTGATCGGCGTCGCCGTCGCGGTGGTCTGCGTCGGGGTGCCGTTGGGAATCGGCTGCGTCAGGTTGGCGTCGAAGTAATCGGCGCGGCTGATGCTGTCGTCCCCGGTGAGCGCGCGGGCGGCCAGGTCGTTCGGCACGCGCGAATAGAAGATGCCGAAGTTGCCGAATGCCTTGGTCTTGCCGTCGCCGGTCACGTCATAGGTCGCGCCGATCCGCGGCGCCCAGTTGTTCTTCAGCTGGAAGTCGTCGATGATCTCCCCGGCGAGCTTCTCCTGATCGTAGCGGATGCCTGGATTGACCGTGAGGCGGTTGAAGCGCCAGGTGTCCTGCACGAAAAAGTCGACATAGTCCTGCTTCGTCGATCGCGACACATTGAAGTTCGCGCGCGACACCCGGTAGATCTTGCCGAGGTTGATGTCGTTCAGGATGGTGATGGTGGCGCCGGTCGCGGTTTGCTCGCCGTTCGGCGCGAGGAATGTCGGGCCCGAGTACTGGTTGACGTTGCTGTAGTCGACCTTGTCGTACTCGACTCCGTACTTGATCTGGTGGCCGCCGAAGATGCTGGTCGCCTTCACCGAGAACTGATTGTTGAGACTGCGGTTGCCCTGTTCGTAGAAGCCGATGCCGCCGGACACCGTCGAAGCCGGCCCGGTCTGGTCGGTCACCGACCACTGATTGACAGACGGAGTCTCGACAATCCGGTTCAGCGCTCGCGCATAGAACCCTTCCAACAGGAAGTTGCTCGACAACACGCCATCGTAGCGGACCGTCTGATTGTGACCGCCGTACTCGATTGAGCTGAACCCGGCCGTGGTCGGCTTCAGCAGTGCGTTGCCACGCTGCGGTCCGTTTTCACCCGTTGATGGGTCGCCGAAAAACGACGCGTCGAAGCGGTGCACGTGCGACAGCTGGAACGTCGCCTTGGCCGAGTACGGCACCGAGCGGCGGTTGCGGTCCGCTCCGTCAGGGAAAGTCGAGAGCAGCGGGTACTTGCCCGCAGGCGTCGTCGGCACCAGGCTGGTGCGGGTGTCCCACGACGGATCGATCGCCCCGAAGAAGAACAGGCGATCCTTCCAGATCGGGCCGCCGACTTCGGCGCCGGCGTCGTTGACGTGGGTACTGGCGATGTTGATGGTGCCGTTCGGCGACGTCTCTTGCGTCCAGGTCCCTTCGGTCTTGGACGGCCGCGCATATCCGAACAGTGACCCGCGCACGTCGTTCGATCCGCTCTTGGTCACCACGTTGACGACGCCGCCGGTGGACTGGCCGAATTCGGCTTCATAGCCGCCAGTCTTGACCTGCACTTCCTTCACGAAGTCGAACGGCGTCGCGTTGCCGAGCGAACCAAACACGATGGAGTACGAGCCGAGCGCGCCATAGCCCTGGTTGGTGACGTTGACGCCGTCGATCACATACTGGTTCTCGAGACCGCTGCCGCCCGAAATCGAGGGGTTCGCGGTTCCGACGCTGCCGCCGGTGCTGACGCCGGGCGCCATATAGAGCGTGTCGCTGACGCGACGGCCGACCGGGACCTGGCTGAACATCTCGCTCGACAACACCGCGCCCGTCGTCGTCGACGAGGTGTCGATGATCGGAGAACTCGCCGTCACCTGGACCGTCTCCGTCAAGCCTCCGACCTCCATCTTGAGCGGCAGATCGATGGCTTGACCGAGGCTGACCGTGAGGTTGCCGCGCTCGATCGCCTTGAATCCCTGGAGCTCGGCGCGCACGCGGTAGACGCCGGGCGTCAAGAACGGCAGGCTGAATCGGCCCTCCGCATCGGTGACCGTGGTCTTTGCACCCTGAACGCCCGTGACCGTCACGGTCACTCCAGGAACCGCCAGTCCCTGAGCATCGGCGACACGCCCCCTGATAGTGCCGGTGGTTTCTTGCGCCAACACCGGAAGCGCGCTGAGAAACAGTATCGATAAAGCGACTGTTGCGTACCGAAACCGCATTGACTCCACTCCTTTGCGCCAACTCACCGAGTCGACGTGTCTCGATCGTACCGCCGCCGCTCATCGTCTTGATTTGAACATTGTGCAATTTCGACTCGCATCACCTGCGCTATCCGTTCAATTGGATCAATAGGAGAGCTGGAGTGTCAGATTCGATACCCATTGAGACAATTGCATGCATCAAAGCTCTTCCTTGCAACCACACGAATGCTCGACCGAACGGCTGCTGAGTTGGACTGGATGTCTATAATGCGGGTCGAGTGATTGCTCTCGTTCTCGTTCTCCTCTTCGCGATCAGCGGCAGCGCGAGCGCGATGCAGTCAGGGGAATCGCAGACCGGCGCCAGCCGCGTCGCGCTGGCGAGCGTGACCGATCCACGCAATCGACCGCTGGTGGACGTGGGCGCCGATGACTTCGTCATTCAGGAAGCGGGGATCGCACGCGAAGTGCTCTCGGTGCGACCCGCCGACTATCCCGTCGCGGTGCTGATCGACACCGGAGGCCAGGCCTCGGCCGACTATGCGCTGCTGCAGAACGCCGCGTCACACTTCATCGACCGGATCGGCCAACGGCCCATTGCGCTCGGGACGTTCGGCGGCGCGCCGAAAATGCTGACGACCTTCGAGGACGATCGCCAGACCGTCCTGGCGAGGCTCAGGGCGGCTGCGCTGGACAACTCCGCAGGCAGCTTTCTGCTGCAAGGCGCCGCCCTAGCGGCCCAGACGATTCACGCCACCGGCACGCTGTTCTCCTGCATCGTCATCCTGTCGGCGACGCCCTCCGACGCGAGCCCGGCAGCGACAGACGAGATGATTGCCGCGGTGGTCGACAGCAACGCGACCCTGCACGTGATCGCGAGCCGGCCCGGACGGACGGCGGCGGGCGTGCAGCGCTCCAACCCGCCGCTCCGCGCCTTGGCGGAACAGTCGCGCGGCGAGTTCACCATCATCTATTCCGCCGCCTCCTATCAGGCCGCGCTCGATCGTCTCGCAGACCGGCTGTCCAGCGAAATGATGATCGAGTATCTCGTCCCTGTCGGATCGAAGCCGAACGACGTCAAAGTCGGCGTGCGGATCATCGGTGCCCGGGTCCGCGGCCTCGGCGTCGCGCCGCGCTGAAAGACAAGAAGAAGGCAGAGAGCTCTGGGCCGCCGAGGACGACAGCGCCCGAAGCTGATTGACTCCCCCCCGAGTCGGGGCGGGGCCTTTGCTCGCTGGCAAAACCGACCGTCCGAGGCATAGACTGAGATCTCGACACGGCCCCGGTAGGGCCACTGCGCTCGATAGCCTGGCCGTTTCTGACCGCACGCGAGATGATGATCGAGAACCTCGAGCCATGAGATCGGCCCACCGCGAGCTCACGGGTGTCGGGCCACTCGTCGATGCCAGCCCACGGGAGATCGGCAGGATACCCGCATGCTGAGCCGCGCCCTGTGGATTGCCCTGGCGATCTGGTCCGCCGCACCCATCAGCACGCTGCAGCCGCCGACGCGGTTCGTCCTTGCCAGCGTCGTGAATTCTGTGAACGACTCACCCGTCGTAGGCTTGTCGGCTGAAGACTTCGTCGTGCAGGAAGGGACGACGCGTTGCGAGACGCTCGCGGCCAGGCCGGCCGCCTACCCTGTCGCGGTTCTTGTCGATACCTCGCAAGCGGCCCGGGCGGAATTCACGCAGATGCGGACCGCGGTCCGGCAACTGGTATCGCGGCTCTCGGGCCGTGACGTGGCGATCTATTCGTTCGGCGACCGCGCCTTCCGCGTCGCCGATTTCACCCGCGACACGACCCGGCTCGAGCGCGTCGTCGACCAGTTGTTCGCGTTGCCGGACGGCGAAAGCCACGTGCTCGACGCCATGATCGAAGCCGGCAAGGATCTCGCCCGGCGCGAGCCCGCGGTCGCGATGATCATCGTCGTGTCGGCCGGGTCGAACGACCAGAGCAACCGCACGCCGCGCGAGGTGTTCGAACCGGTGCTCGCCAGCCGATCGATCGTTCATGTGGTCGAGATGCGGTCGATCGCCGCCAGCGGTCGGCTCGGAAACGTGCGCGGCCGGAGAAATTTCACGTCCGACCGATCGGCGGAGGCGGCCCTCGGCCTCCAGGAGCTGCTGCAGGACATCGTGGCCCGGACGCGCGGTGACTACGACAGAGTGTTTGCCGGGAGCGGTTACACCGCGTCGCTCGAGCGTCTGCGGCAGCGTCTTGGCGCCGAAGTGATCGTCGAATACGCTTCGGCGGGTGGAGCGCCATCCGACTTGCGGATCGGTACTCGCGTCCCCGGAGGAGCCGTCAGAGGCATCGGTCTCGACCGGGCACCACGCCAGCCGTGACAGCTCGCGGCAAGGCGCGCGCGGCGATGGCAGTCGCCGCGGCATTGCTGGCCGTCGGCGTCATTTGGGTTCTGCATCAGCGGCCGGGCCGCGCACTCGCGCACGACGCCTGTCATGGCTGCAACCTCCTGCTGATCACGATCGACACCCTGCGGCTGGATCGTGTCGGCGCTTTCGGCGGCCGACCCGGTCTGACGCCGAACCTCGATCGCATCGCATCCGAAGGGTTCCGCCTCACGCGCGCGTATGCCAGCGCGCCGCTGACATTGCCGTCGCACACCTCGATCATGACCGCCGTATCTCCGCCGGTGCACGGCGTGCGCAACAACAGCCTGTTCAGGCTGGGCGACAGGATTCCAACGCTGGCAAGCGTCCTGAAGTCGGCCGGCTATCGAACCGGCGCGTTCGTGGGCGCCTTCGTGCTCGATGCCCGCTTCGGACTCAACCGTGGGTTCGACGTCTACGACGATCGCTACGGCGAAAAACCGGCCGGAGACCCGGCCGAAGGCGCCGAACGGCGGGCCGAGGAGGTCGTGCGGCCCGCGGAGGCATGGATCCTCAACAAGGGCTCGGGGCTCAGGGCTCAGGGCTCGGGTAATCAACGCGCGGAGGCCGTGGGCTCTCAGCCCTCAGCCCTTCATCCTGAGCCCTTCTTCGCCTGGGTCCACCTCTACGATCCCCACGAGCCCTACCGCGCGCCGGAGCCTTACGCCTCGCAGCACGAGCCATACGACGCGGAAGTCGCGTACACCGACGCGATGGTCGGCCGGCTGCTCGATGATCTGGCTAAGGCCGGTCAGCTCGATCGCACGCTGGTCGTCGTGGCGGCCGATCACGGCGAGAGCCTCGGCGAGCACGGCGAGCGGACCCATGGTGTCTTCGTCTACGACGTGACGATGAGGGTGCCGTGGATGATGTGGGCAGGGCCTGGAACCAGGGCTGAGGGCTCAGGGCTGCGGGCTGGTTCTTCGTCTGACGCGCTGGTGCGGCTCATCGATCTGGCACCGACCACGCTCGATCTGATCGGAATTGCGGCACCGTCAGAATTCGAAGGGCGCTCGGTGGTGCCGGCGGTCAATGGGGAGGCGAGCGAGGCGCCGCCGGCGTATCTCGAAGCGATGGACGCCAACCTCACGCGCAACTGGGCACCGCTCACCGGCATCGCCACGCGCGACTACAAGCTGATCGATCTGCCGATTCCGGAGCTGTACGACATCGGAGCCGACCCGGATGAAACCGAGAACCTGTTTACCCGCCAGCCCGAGCGGGCGCGGACGCTCGAAGCGCTGCTGCGCGGAACGACGGCGGGTTTTTCAACGAGCGCCGCGGGCGCGCCGAAGGCGACGCTCGACGCCGACGCGCGCGCGCGGCTGCAGGCGCTCGGCTATGTGACCTCGAGCGCCGCGCCGGGCGCGCGCAGCTACAGCGACGCCGACGACCCGAAGACCCTGATCGGCCCGGCCGAAGAGCTCAACCGCGCGCTCGAGACATTCAACCGCGGCGCGCGCGCCGACGGCATGCGTACGGTCGCCGCGATCCGGCACGCGCACCCGGCGTTCGCCACCGCGTCCGGTATCTACGCCTCGATGCAGCGCAGCACGGGCGATCTGCCTGGGGCGATCGCGACGCTGGAGGATCTCGTCCGGCGCAATATCGCCGACCAGAGCGTGATGGTGGTGCTGGCTGGCTATCTGCAGGAATCGGGTGCGCTGGACCGCGCCGCCGCCCTGCTGCAGGCGGTCATCGCCGCCCATCCAGACTACGCCGAGGCGTACAACTCGCTTGGCGTGGTCGCGTCACGCCAGGGGAAACACGCCGAGGCCAGGGCGGCCTACCGCCGGATGCTCGAGCTCGATCCGACGTCAGCCAGGACCTACGCCAACCTGGGCGCCGATGAATTCGCGACGGGAGAATTTTCCGAGGCCAGCCGCGATCTGCAGCATGCCTTGTCGCTGGATCCGAAACTGGCGGCCGCCCACAATGTGCTTGCGGCCATCCACATGCGACAAGGCCAGGCGCCCGCCGCAATCGCCGAGTGGAAGCTGGCGATCGAGCTCGAGCCGGCGCTGTTCGACGCGCTCTACAATCTTGCCGTCGCGCTCGACGAGGCCGGTCGCCACGACGAGGCGCGGCCGTACATCCAGCGATTCGTGAACGAGGCGCCCCGCAGCCGCTATGGCCAGGACGTGGCGAGGCTGAGCGCGCTCCTCGACCGGCGATAGTGAAAAAACGGCCCGCTCCTCACTGCGAGGAGCGGGCCGCAGAAGACGAACCCGGAAACGAACCTGCCCAGCTTATTGACGCTGGTCTTTTCGATCCCTCCCGATCAGAAATCGAACCGCACGCCCAATTGCAGCGTTCGCGGATCCAGAGCGGCAACGATCTGGTTGAACGAGGCGCCGTTGGTCAGGTTGAAGTTGGTCACCGCCGCCGAATTGGCCAGGTTGAAGGCGTCGAACATCCCGGTCAGCTTGTAGCGGCCCACTTTGAACGACTTGTCGATGCGGAAGTCGAGAATCGGCACCGTATCCGATCGGTTGCCGTCGATGTTCTGATCGTAGAAGCGCACCGCTCCGGCGTTGGGCAGCGTCGCCGCGATGATGCGCGAGTAGGCGTAGCCGCTCTGGACGCGCAGGTTCGTCGCCACGCCGATGTCGTACTTGAAGACGTAGCGGGCGATGGCGCGCCCCTGCCAGTTCGTACTCTGCTGGCGGTTGGAAACCTGGGGGTAGACGTTCTGGAAGTATCCGATGGTAATCGGATCGGAGTTGAGCGGGCTGGTGCTTGGGGCGCTCAGCGTGGCGGTGCTGCTGCTGGTCGAGGCAGCGCCCCCGCGCAGCTCGTCGCGCCACTGGTAGTCGAAGCTGCTCTGGATGAAGAGACCGCTGCCAAACCGCTTGTTGAACGCCAGCTGCAGTGTGTCGTACCGATAGTTGCCGTCCGGGACGTTGTCGATCACGTTCTGCACGGGAAGGCCGGCTGGAATGTCCATCAAGGTGTAGCTGGTCCGGCCCGTGATCCCGTTCACGAAGTCGCGCGTGTCGACGGACACGATGGTCGGAACCGTGAAGCGGCCCTCGCGCGCCACGTTGATCGTCGCGAACTCGTTGGCCGTCTTCTTCAGCACGTAGGCCACGCGCACCGACGACTCCCCCCAGAACTGCCGCTCGGCCGAGAGGTCGAACTCGTCGGCATACGGCTTCCTCATGTTCGGATTCACCGTCGTCGAGGTGCCGCCTGACGAGCTGGACAGCAAACCGAGCTCGGACGGACCGTCGTATTTCTTGTTGCCGTTCTGGTCGAGGAACTTGAACGTCTTGTAGTTCGCTCCACCCGGATTCAGGTTGCCGAAGGAGTCGGCATAGTTGTAGTAGTAGCGGCCGTAGAAGCCCTTCAGCACCGTGTTGCCCTGGCCGGTGACGTCGTAGCTGAGCCCGAGGCGCGGCGCGATCGAGTTGCGCGTGAAAATCGACTGGCCCGGCGTGGTCTGGGCCGCGAACATCGGCTGACCCGCCAGCGATCCGCTCGACGCGGTCAGCACGTCCTTGATGATCGGGTCGCGCTGGCCGTCCAGATAGTACGGACGCTGATAATCCCAGCGCAGGCCGGCGGTGATGGTGACCCGGCTGCTCGGGTTCCAGCGATCCTGCGCGTAGCCGGCGTAGCGCTGGTCACGATCGTTGGATCCCCTCCAGCTCGATCCCAGCGCGGAGTTGTCGCCGGCATCGACGAACTGGATCTCGTTGACGCTGCCGTTCAAGTCCCTGTAGCGCAGCGGCCCCGAACGTCCATCGACCGCGTACTTGGCGATGTCGAGCAGGTACTCGAAGCCGACCTTGATGTCGTGGCTGCCCGCCGCTGCTGGCACGTAATAGGTGCCCTGGGCGGTGACGGCAGGCTTCTGACGCGCCAGATCGAACGCGTCCCAGGCGGCGCCGCTCGTGAAGTTGGTGCCGGTATCGAGGCGCGGCGGGGCGGTTTTGTAATCGGCCTTCACGCCGAGCGGGAAGTCGTAGCCGAACAGGTTGACCTTGACGTCGGTGAACAGGCGATTGCTCCACACGCGCGAGTGTTCGCCCTTGTAAACCCAGGAGACGCTGTCCTGCGGCTGGGCCGCTTCCGGCGAAACGGTGACCGACAATCCGCGGTTGGGCTTCTGCTTGCGCCCCCACTGGAAGTAGCCAACGACGGTGTCCTTCTGCGAAACCTTCCAGGTTTCCTTGGTCACGTAGTTGTCGAACACGCCGAGATCGGTGGCGATGGCGCGAGGCACGCCGGAGATCTGCTTGTCGATCGTGAAATGGTTGTAGGCGCCGAAGAACCACACTTTATCCAGCTTGATCGGGCCGCCGAGGTCGACGTGACCTTCCCAGAATTTGATGTTCGGCTGGCCGGTATAACCGCGAGTGCTGAGCGCCGCACTCGTGTTGTCGCCGACAAACGATTCCTGCTGATAGGTCAGGTTGTCGAGCATCTTGAACTTGTTGCCGCCGCTCTTGATCGTGTTCACGACCGCCGAGCCGGGCGAGTTCATCTCGACGTCGCCGCCCGCCGCGTTCACCGCGACTTCCTCGTTGGAGAAGAAGTCGGCGTAGAAGCCCGCGCCGCCGGTGCCTTCCGTCGTGTCGACGCCGTCGTTGAGCACGCGATTCTGATTGCGGATGCCGAAGCTTTCGTAGCCGGATTGCTGGCTCTTGTGGCTGCCGCCCACGTCGAACCCGTTCATACGGACGCCGGAGGCCTGACCGAGCACGGCCCACACGTCGGTCGCCGTCGGCACGCCGACCAGCTTGTCGGTGGTGAAGTCGGTGCCTACCTTCGACGACTGCATGTCGACGACGGGCGATGCGCCAGTCACCGTCACCGATTCCTGCAGCGACGCAACCTGCAGCTGGCCGTCGATGGTCAGAATCTGGCCCAGGCCGAGGAGAATATTCCCTCGCTTGAAGGACTGGAAACCGGAGAGCTCAAAGGTCAGTTCATATGGGCCTGAGGGAAGCGAGGCGATCGAATACTTGCCGTCCCCTTCTGACACCGTGGTCCGGACGCCAATCAGCGCCGGAGACTTCGCCGTAACCGTCACGCCGGGCAGCACGCCGCCCTGCGCGTCTTTGACCGTACCGGTCAGACGACCTTGATCGATCTGGGCCGACGCGGCGCTCGCAAACAATCCGAGCACCGCGGCCAGCATCGTCAACCGCAAACCGTGCTTCATGGGTCTCACCTCATTCCGAAGGGCCGATTGAGCCCCTCTTTTCGCACCAGGGTGGGCGGGCGACTGGCGCCGTTCGACAAATATCGGGCGGTGTCCGAACCCGACCGACGTTCAATGTAAGCAGGGAGACTAACATCCATGCATGGCTCGCGCAATCGAGGAAGTCCGGTTTTGAGACCATAAATAGCTGACGGTCCAATATTTTGGTTCCCCGCAGCGGCATTGGAGCCGGCGACCGAAATTCATGGATTACTATTCCCTTACTGATGGCTAGGCACCGCTTTTCGGCCGCCGCGTTTGCCCTGGCCCTCGCCCTTGTCTGGTCGGCGCGCACGCCGACACAGGAGCGTTCCGCCGGCGGGGCCGCGCCTCAGGGCCGCACCGTGTTTGTCGGCGCACAGGTCTGCGCCACGTGCCACCAGAACGTCCACGACGACTGGAAGAGCGGCCGCCACAGCAAGATGATTCAGCCCGCGAACGCCGCCAGCGTCGAGGGTGACTTCACCAAATCCCGCCTCACGCTGCACGGCCAGCCGTTCCAGCTGCGCGTCGCCGACGGCGCGTACTACATCACCGAGTCGAACATCACCGGCAAACCGCGCGAACACCGTGTCGAGTACACGCTTGGTAGCCGACGCATCCAGCACTACCTGACGACCATCGACAAGGGCCGGATCATCGTGCTGACCCCGAGCTGGGACGTGGACCGTCGAACCTGGTTCGACAACATGGAAATCGTCCGGCCCGACGAAAACGATCAGACGCCGGTGCAGCAGTGGAACAAGAACTGTTTCGGCTGCCACGTCAGCCAGCAGGACAACCACTACCAGCCCGCCACACAGACCTACGCCACGGCCTGGACCGATTTCGGCACCACCTGCGAGCGCTGCCACGGCCCGGGCAGCGCGCACGTCGAGAAATATCGCAATGGCGCTCCTCCCTCCGGCGATCGCGCCATCGTCCGGCCGACCCGCCTCGATCCGAAAACCAGCAGCATGATCTGCGCGCAGTGTCACTCGTTGCGCGATGTCATCGGACCCGGATACAAGGCGGGCGACGAGTACTTCGATCACTTTCAGCCGGTGCTCGAATACGGACCGCGTAAGGAGTCGGATCCGACCTATTGGGCGGACGGACGGCCGCGCCGCTTTTCCAACGACGCGATCGGTCTATGGCAGAGCGAGTGTTTCCTCCGCGGCGGCGCCACCTGCACCAGCTGCCATCACGACCCGCACCTCCCTGACGTCAATCGCAACCCGCAGCTGGGAGCGGGCAGCAACCTTTTGTGCGTGGGCTGCCACCGAGCGATCGGCGCGGCCGTGACGTCGCATACGCGCCACCTCGCCGCCAGCCCGGGCAGCTCGTGTGTCGAGTGCCACATGCCGCGGACCGTGCTGAGCATCAAGGCCCGTATTCGCGATCATTCGATCAGCCTGCCGGCGCCGGAGAACACCGAGCGATTCTCGATTCCCAATGCCTGCAACGAATGCCACGCGGACAAGAAGCCCGCCTGGGCGGAGGACGCGCTTGCGAAATGGTGGCCGCACGGACGCCGCGGCAAGCTGGTCGCGCGCGCCGTTGCCTTCTCGGGCGGACGCGCCAGCCGCGCCGAAGCCGTCGAGCCGTTGATCGCGATCGCCGGGGATCGGCAGGCCGGACCGCTGATTCAAGCCAACGCGATCGGCTACCTGTCGAACTATGCGGACGGCCGCGCGCTCGACGCGCTGCTGGCCGCGGCAACCGCGTCGCACCCCGCCATCCGTTCGGCTGCGCTCTCCGCCCTCGGCGTGGCTCGAGGAAACGAGACGGCGCGTCGATCGACGCTGCTTGCCGCGCTCGACGATCCGACGCGTGCGGTTCGCATGGCGGCGCTTACCGGGTTGATCAACCTGGGCGGCGCCCCTCCGACGGGCGGGGACGCAGCGCGGTTCCGTCGCGTCAGCCTCGAATTCGTCGCGCGCGCCCGGCCGCACCAAGACGACGCCGCGATCCAGCGTGACCTCGGCCTGATCCGGATGCTGGCCGGCGACCTCGATCCCGCCGGCGATGCGCTTCAGATCGCGATGCAGTTGGAGGCCGACCGGCCGTCGGTCAGGTTCCTGCTCGGAATGGTGCGATTCAGTCAGCGCCGCATCGGCGAGGCATTGACGCTGCTGCAGCAAGTGCCGGCGTCGGATCCCTACTACGCGGCCGCGCGGGCCCAGCTGCGCAAACTCGAACGCTGAAGGGCGTCCCGCAGGCAGCAAGCTTGATCGCGTCGGCGCACCAGACATGTGCAGCCGCGGCGCTGAGAGCCCGCGCCACAAGGCGCCGGAACCGCGATTAGTTGCGGCTGTTGGCGACCCGGTTGAGCGCTTCGTCGATCAGGCGCTGGTTGTCTTCCTTGGACAGGTTACGCTGGATGATCTTCGAGGCGATCATCACGGAGAGGTCGACGGCCTCGCGCCGGATCTGCTCCAGCGCGCGGCTGGTTTCGAGTTGAATCTGGCGCTCGGCGTTCTTGACGATGTGGTCCGCTTCGGTCCGTGCCTTGGCGCGAATCTCCTCCCGGAGTCGATCGCCGTCGACCCGGCTCTGTGACACGATGGCGTCGGCGTCGATGCGCGCCTGCTGGATGATCCGGGCCGACTCGGCGTTCAGCCGTTCCAGCTCGCCCTTGGCCTGCTGCGCATCGTCGAGCGATTTGCGGATCGCGTTCTGACGCGTCTCGAGCGCATCGAGCAGCGGCCGCCAGGCGAACTTGGCGAGCACCGTCAGCAGCACCAGGAACGTGACGATGGTCCAGATGAACAGTCCTGGATCGACCTGGACGAGGGGATTATCCATGGCGCGATCCTTGGTTTACTTGAGCAGCACGATCAGCAGGACGAATACTTCCGCCAGAATTGCCACGCCTTCGAGCAGGAACAGCGGCAGATTCACGGCGCCGGTGATCTTGTCGGCGGCGCTCGGCTGGCGCGCGATGCTCTCGGCCGCCGCCGACGCGAACTTGCCGATGCCCAGGGCGGCGCCGATGACGATCAGGCCGAGCCCGAGCGCGGCGCCGAAATAATGCAGACTACCAGTCATTCGTCTACTCCTCTGTTCGAGTGTCTGTCAGTGATGAACGTGAATGGCCATGCCGATGAACACGGCCGTCAACAGCGTGAATACGTACGCCTGAACCAGCACGACGATGATTTCCAGCCCTGACATCGGGGCCGCCAGGATCACCGCGCTCACCAGCCCGACGCCGGTGCCCGCGATCGATCCGAACAGCTCCGCAAACAGGAACGCGAACGACAGGATCGCCAGGATGGCGATGTGGCCGCCGGTCATGTTCGCGGCCAGTCGCATGGTGAGCGCGAACGGCCGCACGAACATGCCCATGATCTCGATCGGGATCAGCAGGATGTAAATCGGCCAGGCCAGGCCGTGCGGCACCAGGTTCATCCAGTGCTTGACCACGCCGTGGGCCTTCGAGCCGGCGACGATGATGGCACCGAAGGTGACGGTGGCCAGCGCGGCGGTGACGTTGAAATTGCCGGTCGCGGTGGTGCCGCCGTGCAGCAGGTGCTTGACGAACGAGGTCTCGCTCGAGTGCAGCACGTAGTGATCGAGCAGGCCGAGGACGTCGAAGATGGGAATCAACCCGATGGCATTGGCGCTGAGAATGAAGAAGAACAGCGTCAGGATCAGGGGGGCCCAGGTCCTGACCCATTTCTGGCCGACGTTGGGCTGTACGATCTCGTCGCGGATGAACTCGACGACGGCCTCGATGCCGTTCATCAGCCCGCTGGGAATCAGCCGGTCCTGCTTCAGATAGCGGCGCACCGCCCAGGTGATGACGACGAACAACATCGCGGCCACCAGCCAGAGCATGAACACGTGCTTGGTGACCGAGAAGTCGATGCCGTAGATCGTGGGCAGGTGAATCAACGGCTCGTCGAGTCGGCTGTTCGCAACGTGGTGGATGATGGTCTCGCCGGCGTCGAACTTGCCGGCGTGTCCCTCCACCGCGGCGGCGGCGTGCGGCTGTGCGATTTCCTGAACGAGCATCGTTGTTGATTAGGATGCGAACAGGCGCCGCAAGGCGAGCGCCTCGATCAAATGCAGCGCGATGAACGAACCGGTGAAGCTCACGACAAAAGGCACGACCGGCTGCGACAATCCCTTGATTACCACCGCCACGTAGACGCCGAACAACACCATCTTGCCCGCGAACCCGGCCATCATCATCCCCGTCAGCGCCTGCGGATCGCGCCGATAGGTCCGCTCGGTCAACCGCCAGGTCGAGATGGCGACGACCAGCGGAGCGACCATGCCGTACAGGGTCGCGGTGACCGCCGGGGCGCCGAATCCGAGCGTGGCCGTCAGCCAGGTGACCAGGCCGGCGCCGAGCATCCACGGAACCGGCTTCATTTCTTCAAGAACACCATCTTCGCCAGCTCGTACATGCCGACGACGATTCCGAGCAACAGGCCGCCGAGCAGAAACCAGTGCGACCCGCCGCCGCGCCAGCTGTCCACGCCATAGCCGATGCCGCCGAGCAGGATGATGGCGCCGATGAGCGTGTAACTGGCCCCGGCCGCCGGACCCGCCTGCTCCGCGCTGTTCTGCAGGGCACGCGTGGAACGGGCCAGCGGCGATTCGCGGTCCTTGTCAGCCATGACGGCAGGTCATTATCCTCGACGCTGGCCGGGCAGTATATCGTACCTTGTGAAAAACTTCACCAGCCTTGACGCAGATCTTGTTTCGTCGCACACCGGCCTTGAATTCGATGGCTGGCGAAAAGAATCCGACGCGGGCGCGGCCGTCAACGCCTCGGTTTCCCCGGTGGGGCAGCACCGCGGACGCTAGCGGAGCGCCGCCGAGATGCCCGTGACCCCGAGGGTCCGGGCCGAGGCGTCCGCAACCTCGAAGAGCAGCCGCGGATAGATGCCGAGCACCAGCGTCCCGACCAGCGCCACGCTGAGCACGAGTGTCAGGGCTGGACTGCTGACCGGCTCGGATCCGATCGTCCCCTTCTTCAAGTACATGAAGACCACAATCCGCACGTAGTAGTAGAGCGAGATGGCGCTGTTGAGCACGCCGATGACCGCCAGGCCATAGTAATGGGCGTCGATCGCGGCGCCGAAGAGCCAGAACTTGCCCATGAAGCCGGCGGTCGGCGGAATGCCGCCGAGCGAGAGCATGAAGATCAGCATCGCAAAGGCCGCGAACGGGTTGCGGAAGGCCAGCCCGCTGAAGTCCTTCAGCTCGTCGCCCTGCACGTCGGCCCGGCGCAGCAGCACGATCACGGTGAAAGCGCCGAGCTGCATGAAGGCGTAGATCATCAGGTAGACCAGCATCGCGGTGATGCCGCGCGCGGTTCCGGCGACGATCCCCATCAGCAGGTAACCGGCGTGCGCAATCGAAGAGTACGCCAGCATCCGCTTCACGTTCGACTGCGTCACCGCCGCGATGTTGCCAGCGGTCATCGTCACAATCGAGAGCACGTAGAAGAGCAGCCGCCAGTCGGCGCTCATCGACGGCATCCCTTCTACGAAAATGCGAATCAGCATCGCGAACGACGCGGCCTTCGAGCCGACCGAGAGGAACGCAGTGATCGGGGTCGGCGCGCCTTCGTAGACATCGGGCGCCCACATGTGGAACGGCACCGCCGCGATCTTGAACCCGATGCCGGCGACCACGAGGATGACGGCCAGCACCAGCCGCGGATCGTGCTCCTGGCCGACGAAGGCGGCCGCCATCATCCGCAGGTTGGTCGTGCCCGACAGTCCGTACATCAGCGACATGCCGTAGAGCAGGATGCCGAGGGAGAAGGCGCCGAGCAGGAAATATTTGACGGCAGCCTCGTTCGATCGCTGGTTCGGCTTGATGTAGCCGGCCAGAATGTAGAACGACACCGCCATGGTCTCGAGCCCGACGAAGATGGTGATGAGATCGATGCCGCCGGCCATGATCATCATGCCGAGCGTCGCGCACAGGATCAGAAAGTAGTACTCGCCCGGCGAGGCCGCGCCCTCGGTGGCGAGATAGCGGATCGACATCAGTACCGTGATGCCGGCGGCGCCGAGAAAGATCAGCTTGAAGAAGATCGCGAAGCGATCGACCGCGAGCAGGCCGTGCGCGACCTCGACATGCGTCTGCGAGAACGGCACCAGCGCAGCGGCAGTGGCGCCGAGCGCCGCCAGCGTCACCCAGGCCAGCGCCGCGCGCCGATCCCTGGGCAGCACCACGTCGGCGATCAGCACGAGCAGCGCGCCGCCGGTGAGCACCAGCTCGGGCAGGATGTAGTAGAAATCGGAGAGCGAGACTCCCGCCGGCATCAGCGCCGGTCCTGTCCCGCGCTCGTGGCCGGCAGCGGGTTGCCGTTCGCGTCGCACGGCAATGTGGTCAGGAACCTCGCGGCGGGGTTGTTCGAGGCAGCGATCGCTTCGGCGGTCGGCGCGCTGTTGCACTCGGCGTACTTGGCGGCATATTGCGGGCTGACGCGCAGGATGATCTGCTGCACCGAGCTCTCGAGCCGGCGCAGGAACGGCGCCGGATAGATTCCCATCCACACTGCGAGCAGCAGCAGCGGCGCGAACGTCGCGAACTCGCGGTGGCTCAGGTCGAGCAGACGCTCGTTCTTGGGATTCTCGATCTTGCCGAACATCGTCCGCTGATAGAGATACAGCATGTAGGCGGCGCCGAGGACGACGCCGCTGCCGGCAAAGGCGGCCCAGGTCTTGTTGGCGACGAACACGCCCTGCAGAATCAACAGCTCGCCGATGAACCCGTTCAGCACCGGCAGGCCGATCGACGACATCGTCATGACCAGGAAGATGGCGGCGTAGACCGGCATCACCTTCGACAGGCCACCGTACTCGGAAATCTCGCGGGTGTGGCGGCGCTCGTAGACGACGCCGACGAGCAGGAAGAGTCCGCCGGTCGAGATGCCGTGATTGAGCTGCTGGACGATGCTGCCGGTGACGCCGACGGGATTGAGCGCGAACATCCCCAGCATCACCATCGCCATGTGGCTGACCGAGGAGTACGCCACCAACCGCTTCCAGTCCTTCTGCGCCAGCGCTACCAGGGCACCGTAGACGATGCCGATAATCGCCAGCAGGACCATCATCGGCACGAACGCGCGCGTCCCTTCGGGGAGAATCGGCAGGCTGAAACGCAGAAACCCGTAGGTGCCCATCTTCAGCATCACCGCCGCCAGGATGACCGACCCGGCCGTCGGCGCGTCGGTATGCGCATCCGGCAGCCAGGTGTGCAGCGGAAACATCGGCACCTTGACCGCGAAGCCGCAGAAGAACGCCAGGAAGACCCACCACTGCAGGCCGGGCGAAAAGGCGTAGTGGCGATAGCGCGTGATGTCGAAGGTATAGGCGCCAAGATTGGCTGGATCGTTGTGATAGGCGAAGTAGAGCGCGAGGATGCCGAGCAGCATGATGACGCTGCCGACCAGCGTGTAGAGGAAGAACTTGATCGCCGAGTAGAGCCGGTTGGCGCTGCCCCAGATGCCGATCAGGAAGTACATCGGGACCAGCATCACTTCCCAGAACAGGAAGAAGAGCATGAAGTCGAGCGCCATGAACGCGCCGATCATCCCGCTCTGGAGCACCAGGAGGAAGATGTAGTACTCCTTCACTCGCTCGGTGATCGCGTTCCACGACGACAGGATCGCGATGAACCCCATCATCGTCGTCAACAGGACCAACAGCATGCTCAGGCCGTCGACGCCGATGAAGTACTCGGCGCCGATCGACGGGATCCACGGCAGGTGCTCCTGGAACTGGAATTCCGGCCCCTGCGGGTTGTACCAGAACCAGAGCGGCACCGAGATGAGGAAGCCGATGACGGCCGTGATGTTCGCGATCCAGCGGATGGCGTTCTCGTTCTCCTTGCTGACGAGCAGCATGACGAGCGCGCCAGCCAGCGGCGTGAACAGGATGAGGGAGAGGTAATAATTCATAAACGTTTTGGCTCGCTTCAGCCGAGCGTCATCTCATCAACAGATAAACGCCGACGAACGCGAAAATCCCGAACAGCATCAACAGCGCGTAGTTCTGTACCAGACCGGTCTGGAAACGCCGGAACACGAGGCTCGACTCCTGCACGATCCAGCCGACCAGGTTGACGATCCCGTCGACGAATGTGCGATCGCTGTAGCCCGAAAACAGAGCGCCGGCCCTGGTCAGGTTGCCTGCGCCGTTGACGGCGCCGTCGACCACCGTTCGATCCACCGCCCACAGCCCGTCGCCCGCTCCGAATGTGCCGGAGATCACCGTCGCGTTGTAGAGCTCGTCCACGTAGTACTTGTGCGACAGCAGACTGTGCGAGCCAGCGAAGCGCTGCGCCAGCTGTTCGGATATCTCGGGACTCTTGACGTAGAACTTCTGCGCGAGCCCGATTCCGATGGCCGCGATGGCCACGGAGAGCAGCATCAACCCGAGCTCCTCGACCCGTGACACGTGCGGTTCGGCTTCGTGTTCCGCGTCCGCGGCGTCGCGGTCCGGCTGAAGCCGGACCCTACCGGACCCCGGTTCGGCGGCAGCAGTGGCCCGCGCTTCGGTAGGGTCCGGCTTCAGCCGGAGCTCCGCCGTGAAGCTGGGCTCGAGGAAGTGCTCGATCGTGTTGCCACCGCCCAGCGCCGCGGGGATGCCGATGAACCCGGCGACGATCGCGCCAATCGCGAGCGCCTGCAGCGGGAACGTCATCGGCGTCGGCGATTCATGCGGTCCGTGCCAGGGTCCATGGCCGTGGCCATGATCGTCGGACGCAGCGTGGCCGTGCGGGTCGTGTGCCTGATCGCGCGTCTCGGCCGGACCGTGGCTGACCTCGTGCGCCGTCTTTGCCGCCTGTCCGTGCGCGTGGGTATCGGCCGGATGCTTCACGCCGTGCGCGGCGGCCACCGCCACGTCGGCCTGGCGCCCGGTCTCCCAGACTGGCCCGCGGTAGGTGCCGAAGAAGGTCATCGCCATCAGCCGCCACATGTAGAACGCCGTCATCAGCGCCGCCGCCACCGCGAGCACCCAGATGATCTTGTTGGCGAGAAACGCCCGGAACAGGATCTCGTCCTTCGAGAAGAAGCCGGCAAACGGCGGGATGCCGGCGATGGCGAGGGTGCCGATCATCATGGTCGCGAACGTGACGGGCATGTATTTCTTCAGGCTGCCCATCTTGCGCATGTCCTGCTCGCCGCCCATCGCGTGAATCACCGAGCCGCTGCCGAGGAAGAGCAGCGCTTTGAAGAACGCGTGGGTCATCAGATGGAACGCGCCGGCAGAAAACGCGCCGACGCCGACGGCGGTGAACATGTAGCCGAGCTGCGAGACCGTCGAATAGGCCAGCACCTTCTTGATGTCGTACTGGACCAGGCCGATCGACGCCGCCATCAGCGCGGTCAGCACGCCGACGATGGCGACGATCGTCATCACCTGGGGCGCGTGCGAAAGCAGCACGGCGTTGCGGCCGAGCATGTAGACCCCGGCGGTCACCATCGTCGCCGCGTGGATGAGGGCGGAGACCGGGGTCGGCCCCTCCATCGCGTCCGGCAGCCAGACGTAGAGCGGAATCTGCGCACTCTTGCCGGTGGCGCCGATAAACAGGAACAGGCAGATGAACGACAGCACGCCGAAGTGGACGGTCTCGACCGGCAGGGTCGCCGCCGCGTTCTGCACCGCGCGGAAGTCGAAGGTGCCGAACGTGTAGTAGATCAGGAAGACGCCGAGGACGAAGCCCCAGTCGCCGATGCGGTTGGTGATGAACGCCTTCTTGCCGGCGTCGCCGGCGCTCTTTTTCTCGTACCAGTAGCCGATCAGCAGGTACGAGCAGAGACCGACGCCCTCCCAGCCCACGAACATCACCAGGAAGTTGTTCCCCAGGACGAGCATGAGCATGAAGAAGCAGAACAGGTTCAGGTAACAGAAGAATCGCGCCACGCCGCCGCGCGGCTCGTCGGCCATGTAGGCCGTCGAATAGACGTGGATGAGCGTGCCGATGCCGGTGACGATCAGGATCATCATCCCGGAGAGCGGATCGAGCCGGAACCCCCACATCACCTGGAACAGGCCGATGCCGGAATTGGTCTCCAGCGGGATGCGCGGAATCCACTCGGCAACGGTCACGTCGAAGGCGCGCGCATCGGCCGGCAGGCCGAGCAGCTGCCAGAACGCCAACAGCGACAGCGCGAGCGCCGCCGACATCATCGTGCAGGCGACCAGGCCGGCGGTCTTGCGCGAAAACGAGCGGATCCCGACCAGGCCGTTGATCGCGGCACCGAGCGCGGGCAGAAGCGGAATCAACCAGATGTATCGCATACCCAGGGGGCTGGACAGGCTGGAAAGGCTGGATGGGCAGGATGTGTCCTGCCTCTCCCGCCCGTCCTGCCCTTCCTGCCTACCACCTCATTAAGTTCATCTCGTCGATGTTGATCGTTTCCTTGTTGCGATAGAACGCCAGGATGATGCCGAGGCCCACCGCCGCCTCGGCCGCAGCCACCGCGATGACGAAGATGGCGAACACCTGGCCGACCGCGTTCTGCAGCTGCGCGGAGTAGGCGACCAGGTTGATGTTGACCGCGTTGAGGATCAGCTCGATCGACATGAAGATGATGATGATGTTGCGTCGCACCATCACCCCGATGACGCCGATGATGAACAGCGCGGCCGACAGCAGCATGTAATGAGTCGGGGTGATCATGGAATTTCAGATTGTAGAATGCAGATTGCAGATTGGGATGGCATGCAATTTCACAGTTCCCTCTTGGCGAGCACGATCGCCCCAATCATCGCCACCAGCAGCAGCATCGACGCGATCTCGAACGGGATCAGGTAGCTGGTGTAGAGCATCCAGCCGACCACTTCGGTGTTGCCGGTCACCGGCACCGCCGCGGCCGCTTCGACCGGCCGCACCGGCATGCCCGACGAGCGCACCGCCAGCAGCGCCAGTTCAGCCAGCACCGCTGCCGCCAGCCCGAATCCGAGTTTGGTCTTGCGGTGCGGATCCGCGTGCGCTTCCGGCGGCCGCTTCAGGTTCACGAGCATCACGACGAACAGATACAGCACGACGATCCCGCCGGCGTAGACCAGAATCTGAATCGCCGCCAGGAACTCCGCGCCGAGCAGCACGTAGAGCGCCGCCACGAACAGGAAATCGAGCACCAGGAACAGCACGCTGTGCACGGTGTCCTTGGTGCTGATCACCAGCACGCCGAACCCGAGGATGCACGCCGAAATGACGTAAAACGCTATTGCTTGGCCCATACGCGTTTTCGCGTAAGGCTCAGGGCTCAGGCTCGGGGCTCAACTGCCCTCCACCCCGGCCCTCAGCCCTACATCAACACCACCTTGATGATGCCGGTCACCACGAGATTGATGATCGCCAGCGGGATGAGCACCTTCCACCCGAGCCGCATCAGCTGATCGTAGCGATAGCGCGGCAGGGTCGCCCGGATCCAGATGAAGAAGTAGAGGAACAGGAACGACTTGATCAGGAACCAGGTCCAGCTCGGCACGATGTCGAGGAAGCCGAGCGCCGCGACGTTGGGAAACGGTCGCAGCCAGCCGCCCAGAAACAGTGTCGTGGCCACCGACGAGACGACGATCATGTTGGCGTACTCGGCGAGGAAGAACAGCGCGAAACGCATGCCGCTGTATTCGGTGTGAAAGCCGCCGGTCAGCTCCTGCTCCGCCTCGGGCATGTCGAACGGCGCACGGTTGGTCTCGGCCAGGCTGCCGATGACGAAGATGCCGAACGCGAACGGCTGCACGAACGCGTACCACAGGTGCTGGCTTTCCTGCGCCCGGACGATGCTCACCATGCTGAGCGAACCGGCCATCAGGATCACACTGACCAGAATGAGGGTGACCGCGACCTCGTAAGAAATCAGCTGCGCCGAGGCGCGCAGGCTGGCGAGCAGCGGAAACTTGCTGTTCGACGCGTAGCCGGCGAGGATGATGCCGTAGACCCCGACCGACGCCACCGAGACGATGTAGAGCAACCCGACGTTGATGTCGGTGATGTAGAGCGACACCTGGCGGCCGAACAGGTTGACCACCGGGCCGAACGGAATCACCGCATAGACGATCAGCGCCGGCACCATCGAGATGATCGGCGCCGCGGTGAACACCCATTTGTCGGCCCGCACCGGCGTGATGTCTTCCTTCAACATCAGCTTGATGGCATCGGCCACCGGCTGCAGCACGCCGTAGGGGCCGACGCGCATCGGTCCCAGCCGCGACTGCGCCCATGCGATCACCTTGCGCTCGAGCAGCACCATGTAGGTGACGGCGACGAGCGTCGCGTTGAGGACGATCACCACTTTCAGCAGGGGGATCAGGAGCGTATCGATCACGGGCGACTCTGAGATTTCAGATTGCAGATTTCAGATTGCAGATTGATTTCAGAATTCGGATTGGCTGCCGATTGCTTCGGATTGGCTGCAAATTGATGGACAATCTGAAATCCGAACTCTGAAATCTGCCATCTCATGTCGTCCTTCATCGGTCTACTTCGCCGAGGACGACGTCCAACGATCCGATCAGCGCGACGACGTCGGCGATCAGGTGGCCTTTGATGAGCGGGCGCAGGCCCTGGAGATTGCAAAACGACGGCGGGCGGACGCGGAACCGGTACGGGTTGGTGGACTTGCCGTCGCTGACGATGAAGTAGCCGAGCTCGCCCTTCGGCGACTCGATGGCATGGTAGGTCTCGCCCGCGGCGGGCTTGATGAGGCGTGGCACCTTGCCGACGATCGGCCCTTCCGGCACCCCCTGCGTCGCCTGGCGGATGATGCGGATCGACTGGCGGAACTCCTCCATCCGTACCAGGTAGCGGTCATAGGTATCGCCCGCCGTCCCCACCGGCACGTCGAACTGCATCTCGTCGTAGGCCGCGTAGGGCTCGTCCTTGCGGACGTCGCGCGGTACGCCCGATCCACGCAGCGGCGGACCGCTGAGTCCGAGCGCCACCGCCTGCGGGCCGGTGATCAGGCCGATGCCCTTGGTTCGCTCGAGCCAGATGCGATTGTGGGTCAGCAGCTCTTCGTACTCATCGACCTTGGACGACATGATGTCGCAGAACTGGAGGACCTTCTTGTCCCAGCCGGGCGGCAAATCCTGGGGCAGCCCGCCGATCCGCATCGAGTTGTAGGTGAGCCGCGCGCCGCAGAACTCCTCGAACAGGTCGAGAATCAGCTCGCGCTCGCGAAACGCGTAGAGGAACACCGTCATCGCGCCGATGTCCATCGCATGGGTGCCGATCCAGAGGCAGTGGCTGGCGATCCGCTGCAGCTCGCACAGGATGGTGCGCACGTAGCGCGCGCGCCGCGGCACCTCGATCGCCATCAGCTTTTCGACGGTCTCGCAATAGCCGACGTTGTTGGTCGCCGCCGCGACGTAGTCCATCCGGTCGGTAAGCAGGATGATCTGCGTCCAGTTGCGGTTCTCGCTCAGCTTCTCGATGCCACGATGCAGATAGCCGATGACCACGTCGGCGTCGACGACCTTTTCGCCGTCGAGGCGCAACACGACACGCAGCACGCCGTGCGTGCTCGGGTGCTGCGGGCCCATATTGATCACCAGCTCGTTGGTGTCGAACATCACGCCGTGATGAATCGCCGGCGAGTCGAGCGCGTTCCCGGTGCTACTCATTACTCAATGTCCGCTTCTTCCCGCGACTGACGCAGTTTGAGCCAGTCTTCCGGGTTCTCCATCAGCAGCTCGCCGGGCCCCTCGAGCGGATAGTCCTTGCGCTGCGGAAACCCCTGCCAGTCGTCGGGCATCAGGATGCGCCGGCGATCCGGGTGACCGGTGAAGTTCACGCCGAACATGTCGTAGACCTCGCGCTCGAGCCAGTTGGCGGACGGCCAGAGATCGGTCACCGACGGCACCGGCGTGCTCTCGCCGGCCCGGACCTTCACGCGGACGCGGTGACGGTGACGCGTGGAATACAGGCAGTAGACCAGGTCGAAGCGCGCCTCTTTGCGCGGTGGCCAGTCGGTGGCGGTCACGTCGGAACAGAAGTCGAAGGCGGCGTCGGGCGCGTCGCGCAGATGGCGCAGCGCGGCGATCATCTGCTCCAGCGGGACGACGAGGGTCCAGTCGCCGACGTAGTAGCTCACGAGGCTGACGCTCTGCGACACGGCTTCCTGCAGCGACGTGATGAAGACCGGCACCGGCAGGTCGGCGGGTGGCGGCGGCTCAGTCGGTCCGCTCGGCGGGGCAGGCGCCGCTGGCGGATGCGGCGCCGCCTTGGCCGCCGGCGCCTTCGCGGCCGGCGCCGCGGCCTTCGCCGCCGCCGGCGCGGCTGGCTTGGGGGCGGTCGCGGCCACCGGCGGCCGGGCGGGCGCGGTCGGTGCCCCGGTCGCGGAGCTGGTTTCGCTCGTGACCGCAGTGGTCGCCGCGGCCGGATTCTCCGGTGTCGGCGCCGGCGGCTCGGTGCGCGGCTCGCCGACCGGCGCGGCAGACGCACCCGCGCCGGGGGCGTCGGTGCGCGACACCTCCGCCTTCAACGGTTCGCCGGGCGCTGCGCTCGGGGATTTGTCGGCCGCCGCGGTCGGCGGCGTGGGGGGCTCGGGACTCTTGGGTTCGTCAGCCATTTACACCCAGTCGAGCGCGCCCTTCTGCCACGCGTAGTAATAGCCGACGACCAGGATGAAAATGAAGACCATCATCTCGATCAAGCCGAAGAGCAGGAGCTTGTTGAAGATCACCGCCCACGGAAACATGAACACCGTTTCCACGTCGAAAATCACGAACAGCATCGCCACCAGGTAGTAGCGGATGCTGTAGCGATCGCGGGCGTCGGTCGTGGGCTCGATGCCGCACTCGTAGGGCTCGAGCTTCACCTTGTTGTATTTCTCCGAGTGTATGAGGCCCGAGAACACGAGCGTGAACAACGCAAAGCCGGTCGCGACGGCAACGAAAATGGCGATAGGAATGTAGGCTGAAGGCATTGGGAATTCGTGTCGCGTGAAGACGAAGCGCGACCGCGGAAAAGCCTCGGTTTTATAACATGCGACCTGAGGGGTGTCAAGAAACCGGCCCCACCGTCACCGCGTGCCAAGACTCCTCGCAACTTACAGATTTCAAACCGTTTTTGGCAACCGGCTCGCTTGACGCTCCGCGAAACCGGGACCTATACTCTCGCTATGACCAATCATCGGCGCCGGCTCGTCGCCGCTCTGTCGGTCGCCGTCGCTGCACTCGCGCTGAACCGCCCGCTCGATGCGCAGGCGAGTCAACGGGCGATGTATGTGAGCGCGGTCAACGACGCCGGCGCGCCGGTGCCCGACCTCGGCCCCGCCGATTTCGTCGTGCGTGAAGACAACAAGACGCGGGAAGTCCTCAAGGTGGAACCCGCCGTCGACCCGATGCAGGTCGCGGTGCTGGTCGATACCAGCCAGGGCGCCCGCAACGACATCTCGCATATCCGCACCGCCCTGCCTGGATTCATCAAGACCTTGACCACCGGAGACGTCAGAAACGAAGTGGCCATCATCGCCATCGGTGAGCGGCCGACGGTCTTCACGAACTATACGTTCAGTCAGGTGGAACTTAAAAAAGGCATCGATCGCATCTGGTCGATTCAGGGATCCGGTGCCTACCTGCTCGACGGCATCATCGAGGTGTGTCAAGGCTTCAAGAAGCGCGGCGCGCAGCGCCCGGTCATTGTCGCCATTCTGAGCGAGGGACCGGAACTGAGCGGCCGGCAGCACGACCAGGTGCTCGATCCGCTCCGCGACAACGGTGTCGCATTTCACGCCATCACGATGGGCCGCCCCTCGAGCAGCCTCAGCGACGAGACCCGCAACCGCAACCTCGTGCTCGATGAAGGTCCGCGCCAGACCGGCGGGCGTCGCGAGGAACTGCTGACGAGCATGGCGCTCGATGCCAAGCTGGCGCAGCTGGGCGAGGAGTTGACGCACCAGTACAAGCTGACCTACGCGCGCCCCCAGTCGCTGATTCCGCCGGAGCGCGTGACCGTCGCCGCCGTCAAGCCGGGCGTCACTGCGCGCGGGACACTGAGCAAGGAAGTCCAGGGACGTCCGTGACCGCGGCTGGAACCGGTTCTCGCCGATGGCCGTTTGTCGCGGCGGCCATCGCGGCCGCGCTGCAGCTGACGGCAGCGCAGGCGCCGCAACCGCCGCAAGTGCCCTTTCGCGCCGGCGTCGACCTGGTATCGCTCAACGTCACGGTCAGCGATGGGTCCGGCAAGTACATCACGGACCTGACCGCCAACGACTTCAACGTGTTCGAGGACGGCGTCAAGCAGGAGGTCACGTTCTTCAACCGCACCAATCTGCCGATCGCGCTGGCGCTGCTGCTCGACACCAGCGCGAGCATGGACACCAAGCTGCCCACCGCGCAGGAAGCGGCGATTGGCTTCGCCAAGCGGCTGCGCCAGCAGGACCTCGCCGAGGTGATCGACTTCGACAGCCGGGTGGTGGTGCTGCAGAACTTCACCAACAGCGCGCCAGAGCTCGAGCAGGCCATCAAGAAGACCTCGGCCGGCGGTTCGACCTCGCTGTACAACGCGGTCTACATCGCGCTCAAGGATCTCAAGAAGATTGTCGCGAAGAATGCCGAAGAGATCCGCCGTCAGGCTATCGTGGTGCTCTCCGACGGCGAAGACACGTCGAGCCTGCTCCCGTTCGAGGAAGTGCTCGACCTCGCAAAGCGCTCGGAAACCGCGATCTATTGCATCGGACTGCGCGCGCCCGACGGTCCCGGTTCGACGACCAGGGGGTTCAAGGAAGCCGAGTTCGTGCTGCGGCAATTTGCCCAGGAAACCGGCGCTCGCTCGTTTTTCCCCAGTCAACTGGCCGAGCTGGCCGGTGTGTACGGACAGATCTCCGATGAGCTCTCCAGCCAGTACACGGTCGGTTACACCTCGCGCAATCCCAAGCGCGACGGCTCGTGGCGCCGGGTCGTGGTCCGCGTGAATCGGCCAAGCCTGACCGCCCGGACCAAGTTGGGATACTTCGGGCCGACAGCGCATTAAGATGGCGGGTAGGTCGGAAGGTCGGTTGGGTCGATTCGGCGGGCCTATCCGCATCGCTGGGCTCATATGAACGTCATTCCGCTGGTTCTGTACGCCTGTGCGTTGGTGGCGTATGCGTGGCACTTCGCGCAGCGCAATGCCGTGGTCGGCCGCTCTGCCACGACGCTGCTGGTCGCCGCCGCGCTCTCGCACACGTTCGTCATCGGCATGCAGACCATGGAGGTCGGACACATACCGGTGGCCGGCGCGACGCCGGCGATCTCGACCTTCGTGTGGCTGCTCGCCCTCTCGTATCTCTACGTCGAGATGACGACCGACGAGCGGGCGATGGGCGTGTTCATCCTGCCGCTGCTGGTCGCGCTCCAGGCGCTGCCGGCGTTCCGGCCCGGCATCGAAGATCGCGCGGCGGTGCTGCAGGGACCGCTGTTCGGCGTCCACGTCTCGTCGCTGCTCTTCGCCTATGCCAGCTTCGCGCTGGCCTGCGTGATCGGGATTACCTACGTGCTGCTGTTCAAGGAGATCAAGGCCAAGCACCTCGGCTTCTTCTACGCACGCCTGCCGTCGCTGCAGGTCCTGGACCGGATGAACCAGCGCGCCATCGTCATCGGCTGGATCTTCCTGACCATCGGCCTGATCGTGGGCGGCATCTGGGCGGCGCAGGCGCGCGGCGGGTATGGCGCCCGCGACCCGCGCATCCAGGCGATCTCGCTCGAGGATCCGAAGATCTTCGTGGCGCTCCTGTGCTGGTTCGTCTATTCGTTCGAGCTGTTCGCAGCGCGCCGCATCGGCTGGGGCGGCCGGCGGGCCGCCTACCTGTCGGCGCTCGGGTTCGTCATCGTGCTCTTCAATTTCGTCCCGATCACCTATTTCTTCTCGAAGAGCCATAGCTTCTGAGGGCGTTTGAAGATTTGAGGATCTGAGGATTTGAGGATTTGAGGAACTGGTGGAACCTGCGAAACTGAGAGCAGCGATTGAGGCGGGCTGTCGAAGATCCGCAAATATATCCTCAGATCCTGAAATCCTCAGATCCTGAGATCCTGAAATCCTCAGTATTCACAGATGCAGTTGCTGCTCGTCGGAATCAGTCATCGCACCGCGCCGGTCGAATTGCGTGAGCGCATCGACTTCCAGGCGCGCGGCATCACGGACGCGCTGCGTTCGCTGGCCGAGCGCGGCTCCACGCGCGAGGCGGTGGTAGTGTCGACTTGCAACCGCGCCGAGCTCTACGTCGCCTGCGACGAGGCGGTTGCCACGCGTCAGGACCTGGTGCGCTTCGTCGGTGATTTCAACGGCGTCGCCGCCGGCGACATCGTGCCGCACGTGTACGACGTCACCGACCTCGACGTCGCGCGGCACCTGTTCCGCGTCGCCGCCGGGCTCGATTCGCTGGTGATGGGCGAGCCGCAGATTCTCGGTCAGGTCAAAGACGCCCACACGCTCGCCGCCGACGCGCACACGGCCGGCCCGGTCCTCAACCGCCTGTTCCACAGTTCGTTCGCCGTCGGCAAGCGGGTCCGGACCGAGACCGGCCTCGGTTCGGGCGCGGTCTCGGTGAGTTATGCGGCTGTGGCGCTGGCGCGCAAGATTTTCGGCGATCTGAGCGGCCGCAGTGTGGCCGTCGTCGGCGCCGGCGAAATGGGCAAGCTCACCGCGCTGCACATGAAGTCGCAGGCGGTGCAGCGCGTCACCATCGTCAGCCGGACGATGGCACACGCGGCGCGGACAGCGGAGGCGATCGGCGGCGCCAGCGCGGCGCCCTGGGACGAGCTCGATGCCGTCCTCGGCTCCAGCGACATCGTGATCACAGCCACCGGCGCGGCCAGGCCGATTCTCACCACGGCGCACATCGACGCGATCATGCGGTCGCGGCGGAACCGTCCATTGTTCATCATCGATATCGCGATGCCGCGCGACGTCGAGGCATCGGCCGGCGAAATCGAACAGGTATTCCTCTACAACATCGACGATCTGCAGGCCACGGTGCGGGAGAACCTGGCCCGTCGCGCCAGTGAGGTCACCCGCGCGGAGGCGATCGTCAATGAAGAGGTCGAGAAGTTCGGCGGCTGGTTCCGGTCACGCAGGGTGATTCCAACGGTCGTGGCGCTCCGCGAACGATTCGAGAGCATCCGCCGCTCCGAGCTCGAGCGGCTCGATTTCAAGCTCTCGGCGCTGCCACCTGAGGCGCGTGAGCGGGTCGACGAAATCACGCATCTCATCGTCGAAAAGCTGCTGCTGACGCCAACCGAGCAGCTGAAGGCGCTCGACAACTCCGAGGTGGCCAGCGCATACAGTGAAGCGCTGACTCGTCTGTTCGCGCTGGCAAATCAGCCGCCAGACGAGCAAGGGGATCGCGACCGGCACGCCCGGAGCGGGCGCGTCGAGCCGTTCAAGCGTCCCACCGGCCGGCGCCGCTAGGCTTGGACACAGTCACAAACGCCATGGATAACGCCCGGGAGCTGCGGCTCGGCACGCGAGGCAGTCAACTCGCCCTGTGGCAGGCCAATACCGTCGCGGCGCGCATCGTCGACAGCGGCGGGCCGCCCTGCCGCATCGTGGTCATCAAGACGGACGGCGACCGCCTGCAGGAGCGTCCACTCTCCGAAGTGGGCGGCAAGGGTCTGTTCGTCAAGGAAATCGAGGACGCGCTGCTCAGCGGCGCGATCGATCTCGGCGTGCACAGCAGCAAGGACATGTCGGCCGTGCTGCCCGAAGGCTTGACGATCGCGGGCGTGTTGCCGCGAGAAAACCCGTTGGACGCCGTGGTACTCCCGAACAGGACCCAGGCCTCAGGGCTCAGGGTTGGCGGCCACCCCTTCTCAGCCCTCAGCCCTCAGCCCTCAGCCCTCACGATGGAGACGCTCGTCGCGGCGCTTGGCGCCACTCCCTCAATCGGCACCGGCAGCGTCCGGCGCGTCGCGCAGTTGAGGCGGCTCCTCCCCGAGGCTCGCTTCATCGGCATCCGCGGCAACCTCGATACGCGATTGCGGAAACTGGACGAGGGCGCGCATGATGCGCTGGTGCTGGCCGCCTCAGGGCTGTCGCGACTGGGATTCGGGTCTAGGATTTCGCTGTCGCTCCCGTCGGATATTTGTGTGCCGGCGCCGGGCCAGGGCATCGTTGCCATCGAGATCCGCGACGACGACGCGGGCGTGCGCGAGGCGCTGGCGCGCATCAACGACCGCCCCGCCGGCGACGCGCTGATCGCCGAACGTGCATTGGTCGCCGCGCTTGGCGGAGGGTGTCAGACACCGGTCGGCGCCCTGGCATCGGTCGCCGACAGCGATCAGCTCGAACTCGTTGCGGTGGTGGTCTCTCTCGACGGTAGTCGTCTGGTCCGTGGTCGGGCACGCGCGGCGAGGAGTGAGGCGTCGGCGCTCGGCACGCGGGTGGGAGCACAGCTGATCGCGGACGGTGCGGGCGACATTCTCGCGGAGGCGCAAAGGACGGTGGAATACTGAACTCTGTACGGAACGACCAACGACCGACGAACGACGAACGACGAACCAGAACGGCGAATGACCAACGCAGAACGACAAACGCAGATCGTATGAGCATTGTCTACCTCATCGGCGCCGGCCCGGGCGATCCGGGCCTGATCACGGTCAGAGGCCAGCAGCACCTGGCGGCGGCCGACGTCGTGCTGTACGACCATCTCGTGCCGGCGCGCCTGCTGCACGCGGCGCGGCCGGATGCGGAACTGATCGACGTCGGCACCGCCGCACCCCAGCCAATGGAACAGGAGGCGATCTGCTATCTGCTGGCCGAAAAGGCTCGCGAAGGCAAGAGCGTCGCGCGGCTCAAGTGGGGCGATCCGTTCGTGTTCGGCAGCGGCGGCGCCGAGGCGCTCTTCCTGCACGAGCAGGGGGTTCCATTCGCCGTCGTCCCCGGCATTCCGGCCGGAATCGCGATGCCGGCTTATGCCGGCATCCCCATCACCTACCCGGGCGGCGGCGATACGGTGACGTTCATCCGCGGTCACGAGGACGAGGGCAGGGCGCCAGCGGTGATCGACTGGACCAGCCTCGCGCGCCTGGACGGCACCCTGGTGTGTTATGCCGGCTCGCAGCAGCTGCCCGAGATGCTGACGTCGCTCCTGTCGCACGGACGATCGCCCGACGATTCGGTCGCCGTCGTCTACGACGGCTCGGGTCCGACCCAGCAGACGATTGCGGGCACGCTGCGGGACATCGCGGAGAGCATCGGCCAGGCCGCCGATCGGCGACCCGCAATTGCGGTGGTCGGGCGTGTTGTCGCGCTGCGGGATCACCTGCGCTGGTTCGACGTGCGGCCGTTGTTCGGGAAGCGCATCCTGGTCACCCGTCCGAGCGATCAAAGCGCTGATCTCGTCGACCGGCTCGAAGCCATGGGCGCGGATGCCATCGAAGCACCGATGATTCGCATCTTGCCACCGGACGATTACGGCCCCCTGGACGAGGCCGCCGCGCGCGCGAGTGACTTCGACTGGATCGTGTTCTCGAGCGCCAACGCGGCCGACGCGTTCATGGCGCGGCTGTTGGCCGGACCGAAGGATCTGAGGGTGCTCGGTGGCGTCCGGTTATGCGGCGTCGGCCCGGCGACCGCCGAGCGGCTGGCCGTCCACGGTCTGAAGGTGGACCTGACCCCTCCCGAGTACCGTGCCGAGTCGGTGCTGCGCGCGCTCGCGGAGAGCGGCGACGTCAGAGGCAAGCGGATCCTGCTGCCGCACGCCGACATTGGACGCGAGTTCCTCGCCGACGAACTGCGGAAGCGCGGCGCCGAGGTCACCCAAGTCGTGGCTTACCGGACCGTGCCAGTGGACGGCGATCGCGAAGGCGAGCCGGACATCTACCGCATGCTGCTCGAGCGCAGCATCGATGTCGTCACCTTCACGAGCGCCTCGGCGGTGCGCGGTTTCGTCCGCCTCCTGGGCGCCGAGCCGGCGGCCGATCTGCTCGCGACCACCGTTGTGGCCTGCATCGGTCCGGTCACCGCCGAGGCGGCGTCGCGATCGAACATCCAGACGACGATCCAACCGTCGAGCTATACCGTCCCGGCCCTGGTGGGCGCGATTGCGAAGTACTTCGAGGCGGCCAGGACTGCGTGAGACCATGAACCGATGACCACCACCCGGGCTTCTACAACTCTTTCGATGACCCGCCGGCTGCGCCGGCTCCGGCGGACGCCGGCAATGCGCGCGCTGGTGCGCGAGACACGCCTGTCGCCCGACATGTTCATGCTGCCGCTCTTCGTCTGCGAGGGCGAGGGGGTGCGGCGCGAAGTCGCGTCGATGCCCGGGGTCTTCAACCTGTCGGTGGACGAAGCGGTGAAAGACGCGGCGGCAGCCAAAGCCGACGGCGTCAGCAGCGTGATCCTGTTCGGCATCCCCGATCGGAAGGACGACATCGGATCAATGGCCTACGATCCGGAGGCGCCGGTGCAATCGGCGATCCGCGCGATCAAGCGCGAAGTCGCCGACGTCCTCGTGGCCACCGATGTCTGCCTGTGCGAGTACACCGATCACGGCCACTGCGGCATCGTCATCGATGAGGAGATCGCCAACGATCCGACAGTCGAACAGCTGGCTCGTGCGGCGGTGTCGCATGCCGCGGCCGGCGCCGACATCGTTGCGCCGTCGGACATGATGGACGGCCGCGTCGGCGCCATTCGGCGGGCGCTCGACGGGCGGGGGTTCGAGAATACCGCGATCATGGCGTATGCCGCCAAGTACTGTTCGGCCTTCTACGGCCCGTTCCGCGACGCGGCGGCATCGGCACCGCAGTTCGGCGACCGGCGGTCCCACCAGATGGATCCGGCCAACGGGGCGGAAGCGCTGCGCGAGGTCGAGCTCGATATCGCCGAAGGCGCCGACGTCGTGATGGTCAAGCCGGCGATGACCTATCTGGACGTGATCGCCCGCGTGAAGGACAAGTTCAACTTTCCCACCGCCGCCTACCACGTCAGTGGCGAGTACGCGATGCTGAAGGCCGCCGCACGCAACGGCTGGATCGACGAGCCGCGCGCGATGCTCGAAACGCTCACCGCCATCCGCCGCGCCGGCGCCGACATCATCATCACCTACTACGCCCGCGAGGCGGCGCGGGCCATCGCGTAGCCATGCGGCGCCGGCAGCAGCCGGCTCTGCGGACCTGGCGTGGAAGCGCGCGTCAGGGAATGAATGTGAACTTGACCCGAGCGGTGATGGTCTTGGTCAGACCCAGGAACGAACCGCCGAGAGGGCGGGCGCGCGTCGTGACGCGCACGTAGTAGTCGCGTGCGGGATCCAGCCGCCCGGTGTCCGCGACCGGAACCCGGTTCCACTTGGTCAACCAGGTCTTCACGACCCGATCGTCTTCGGTGACCAGCACGCCGTCGACGCGGCCATCCACGGTGCGTGTGAGCGTATGCCGCCGGGTGAGGTTGTCGTAGCGATCGGTTGTGGCCACGACCGTGGTGCCGACCGTTCGATCGATCCAGGCGAACGTCCGCAGTTCCAGTTCGTAGGTGAACGTCGTGCGCAGGCCGCTCGCGATCGCCTCGCGGACCGAGTCGTTGTACACGTCGTTGAGCTCGAACGACACCACGACGTGGCTGTCGCTGATCGACGGCGTGATCTTGAGGGTCTCCTGCGATCCAACCGTCGCCACCGCCAACAGCAGCAGCGCGACCGACAATGAGAGCGTTCGCATCAGTGCACGCATGAGTTAGTACCGAATCACCGCCGACATTGTCGCACGCCAGAACGACAGCGACTCGCCGCCAATCGACAACCCGACTTCCTTGGTGTCGGCGCCGACGCTCTGAAAGCGCCGGACGTCCCAGGAGACACCAACGCGATTCGTCAGGAACGCGACGACGCCAACGCCGACGTCGACCTGCGGAATCACCTTCGAAACGTCGAACACGTTGAACGATGTCGTAGTCCTCACCCGCATCAACCCGCCGCCGGCCACGAAATAGGGCCGCAGCCAGTATTCGGTCAAACGGTGCGGCGCCGCGACAATGACGTTGCCGCTGATCGTCGTCACGCGGCTGCGCAGCACCAGGTGCTTGTCCCCCGATTCGAAAAATCCCGGCGCGTCGGCGGCCTCGGCCTCGGCGCCGAACACTTCGCCGAGGAACACCGCGCTCACGCCGATCGCCGGGTTGGGCGAGCCGATCGCGTCCTCGGGGTCGACAAACGTCGTTCCACCACCGAATGTGGCGCCCACAAACGGGCGGATCTGCCGATCCGCTGCGTGCGCGCGGACGCACAATAGCAGAAGACTGGCCGCCAGTACCAGTGTGTTCGCGGCGCGGCATGAGCTCATCGAACAAAAACCGACAGGAACAGCCGGGCAAACGGCGATACGGTGACGTCGCCGGCCGCTAAATCGAACGGTCGAGCCAGCCCCTGGCTGTTGGCGAGCAGAATGAGCGTCACCCCGCGCTGCGGCAGCATCATGATCATCGACGAGGACGCGTTGTCGCTGACGCCAAACTGCCACACAATGCGGCCGCCGTTATAGTTCTGCACGAACCAGCCATAGGCGTGCGGTAACGGGTTGCCACTCGCGTCGGTGGGGGGCGTCCACGCGAACGTCCGCCATGGCGGGCTGAGCACGAAACCCGACTTGAGCGAGAGATCGAACTGCTCGAGGTTCTGGACGGTCGAAATCAGCCCGGACGCGGGGGTGAGGGTTTTCGCGGCGTAGCTCGACGCCGTCGCGTGATTCTTGCTGTCGACGGCATACGGCGTCGCCAGTCGCCGGAGCACGCCGGAATAGCGCTGCAGCGCCGACACGGTGAACGCCTCGGTTGGCGCCGTCAGCTGCGCGACGTCGGCACCCGGCACCGAGTCGGCCATGGCCATGCGATCGAACAGCGCACCCACCCCCCATCGGAACGACGAGTCGGTGCAGTCGGCGATGGCGCCGGCGACCGGCGTCAAGCGATCGGGACGATAAGAGAATGTGAGGCCCTTCGGGCCCGAGGTGGTGTGCGTCAACAGCTGGCCGATCGTGGCGCTGGCGTCCGGACTCGATGGCGCAAATTTGCTGACCTTGTCGTCGAGCGACAGATATCCGCTCGACGCGCAGCGTACCGCGAGCGAGGCGACGATCGCCTGGGTGGTGCCGTCCAGCTGAAAGGGCGTGTCGAGCCTTGTGACGATGTTCTTGTCGACATCCTGCTGGCCGAACGCCGCCTCCCACATCACCTCAGTGGGACCGACAATCGCCGCCGCCAGGCCCGGAATGCCGGCCTGGACGCGCAGGGCGTCGAGATACTCGCTGAAGCGGGACTGCGCCAGGTCGTCGGCATGCACGAGCGTGGCCGCAGACAGCGCGAAGGCCGTCGCGATCAACGGAAGCGGTGGACGACGCATGAGCATGACCTGTCCCCGGGGGAAGCCCGATCATACCGGAGGACGGGGCCAACCGGTACGATTCCGCCGGGCATATAATCCGCCCCGTGAAACCGATCCAATCCATCCTGACGACAGCCCTGGCGCTCGCTGTGGCGGCGGTAACGGCGCAGCCGCGGCCGTTCGATCTGCTGATCGTGAATGCCCGGATCATCGACGGCACCGGTTCAGCTGCCACGACCGGCTCGGTCGGGGTTCGCGACGGCCGCATTGCGGGCGTCGGGCGCGTGTCCGGTCCATCGGCCCGGACAATCGACGCCCACGGCCTGGTGCTCGCCCCCGGGTTCATCGATCCGCACTCGCACTCCGACTTCTCGCTGCTGACCGACGGCAACGCCGAGAGCAAGATCCGGCAGGGTGTCACCACCGAAGTCATCGGCGAAAGCGGATCGGTCGCGCCGCAAAAGCCGACCGCCGAGCGGAACTGGAGCGACTTTACAGGCTACTTTTCGGCGATTGAGCGGGGCAAAACGTCGGTCAACCTGCTCTCGTACGTCGGCCTGGGTCAGGTGCGCGAGTTCGTCATGGGAAATGACGAACGGGCTCCGAAAACAGAGGAGCTCGAACGCATGTCGCGGATCGTGGCCGATGCCATGAAAGAGGGCGCCTATGGCGTTGCCACGGGATTGATCTACTCGCCAAACGCGTACGCGAAGACCGACGAGCTGATAGCACTGTCGCGCCCGGCCAGCGCGGCCGGCGGACTCTACGCCTCGCATCTTCGTTATGACGGCGAAAAGCTGCGCGAGGGGATCGAGGAGGCGATCGCCATCGGCGAAGGTGCGCGCATCCCGGTTCATGTCTTTCACCTGAAGGTGACCGGCGCGAAGAATTTCGGCCGCATGAAGGAAGTGATCGCACTGGTCGACGCGGCGCGGAAGCGCGGCGTCGAGTTCTCCGCCGATCAGTATCCCTACGTCGCCAGCAGCACCGGCTTGTCGCAGACGATTCCCCCGTGGGCGCATGAGGGCGGCGGCGCCAAGCTCGCGGCACGGTTGAAGGATCCGGCGACGCGAGCCAGAATCCGCAGCGAGATGGACGACCCCCACCCGACGTGGGAGAACCGGCTGATCTCGGCCGGCACCTGGCACAATGTTCAGCTGGCGTCGATCCGGCAGCCGGCCTACAAGAAGTTCGAGGGCATGCGGGTGGACGACGCGGCGAAGGCGGCAGGAAAGGACCCCTACGACTTCGTGTTCGAGATCCTGATCGCCCACAACGGCAACGTCGGCTGCGTCTGGTTCATCATCGACGAGAACGACCTCAAGCTGGCCATGCAGCAGCCCTGGGTGTCGGTTGGATCCGACGGCTCGGCGCTCGCGATCAGCGGACCGCTGCGCACCGGTGTGCCGCATCCGAGAAGTTTCGGCACATTTCCGCGCGTGCTCGGCAAATACGTCAGAGAAGAGCACGTCATCTCGCTCGAGCAGGCGGTCCACAAGATGAGCGGCCTCACGGCCTCTCAGCTCCACATCGCGGATCGTGGACTGATCAAGGAAGGCCTCGCCGCCGATCTCGTGATCTTCGATCCCGCCACGGTCGCTGATCGCGCGACGTTCACCGATCCGTTTCAGTATCCGGTCGGCATCCCCACGGTCATCGTGAACGGACGGGTGGTGCTCGACGAAGGACGCCACACCGGCGCGCGTCCCGGCATCGTGATCCACGGCCACGGGATGACGGCGACCCGCTAGCGCTGCGCCGGGCATGCTCGCGGCCGCACGTGGGCTGCGCCGCGGTCGTCGCTGCCGCCGGCTCCCGGCTCAGTCGCCGGATCGGCGGAACGGGAAGTGGTCGGCTCCGCCGGCGCAACTGCCGACGCTGACGTCCACGCCGAGGACCGGATGGGTCAACGTTGAGACCGGCGGAGGAATTGACAGGGGAGGCCGGCTGATGAGAGCGAATCGCGGAACGATCGCGATCGGTGGGATCAGAAAAGCGCTCATCGTCGGCGTGATGCTCGTCCTGCCGGCGCTGGTTCCACTTCCTCTGGATCCTGCCCTTCCTGCCCATCCCGCCCTTCCCGCCGCCCATCCCGCCCTTCCCGCCGCCCATCCTGCCCTTCCCGCCGCCCATCCTGCCCTTCCCGCCCCTCTTCACCCTCTTGCCCTTTTCGTCGTCCACGCGCAGCACGCGGCATTCCGTGTCAAGGGACGGGTGATCAACGATCGCGGGGAACCGCTGGACAAGGCCGACATTCGAGTCGAAGCGTTTTACGGATATGCCGCCGGTGCTTTTTCGGGACCGCGCAAACTGTCGGCGCAGGCCAACGCCAAGGGTGAATGGAGCATCGGTGCCATGCAGCCGGGAATATGGCTGTTCGAAGCGATCGCTCCAGGCTACCTACCCGAAACGGTGGTGCTGCCGATCAGGATTCTCACCACCGTCAGCATGGGCACCTCCGGCATGGCGCTGTTGTGGGATCTGGTGCTCAAACCGATCCGGCCGGCCGACGAAGTGACGGGCCGGCTGCTGACGCAGGCCACTGCCGCAGCTCGCGACGGAAAGAGGGACGAAGCGCGGGCAGCGCTGCAGCGGATGCCCGAGGACCCGGATGCCGACTTCCTGGCGTCAGCGGGCCGCATCGCGCTGGTGGCGGGCGATCCCGCGCGCGCCAAGACACTCTTCGTCAAGGCACTGGAGCGCGACCCTTCGTCGTTCCGGGCAGCCCTCGGCGTGGCCTCGATTTTCGTACTCGAGCGCGATTTCGACAGCGCCTCGCGCGCGTTCGATGCGGCGCGCGCGCGCACGCACGACAAGGACGAGGTGAAATTCCTGACCGCCGCGATCGGCGACCTCGCTACCATCAAGGTCAGGTAACCTTTTAAAAGGGCTCAGGCATCAGCCATTGACGATGATCACCCGTCGCTCTGCTCGTCTGTTCCGGCGCGCGCAGAACATTCTGCCCGGCGGCGTCGACAGTCCCGTTCGCGCTTTCAAGAGCGTCGGCGCCTCGCCGCTCTTCATCCGCCGCGCCTCCGGCGCACGCATCGAGGACATCGACGGCAATCGCTACATCGACTACGTGATGTCATGGGGACCGTTGATCCACGGTCATGCGCCGCGCGGCCTGGTGAAAGCGCTCGGCCTCGCCGCCCGGGATGGCACCAGCTTCGGCGCGCCGAGCCCGCTCGAGGTCGAGCTCGGTGAACGGGTCCGCACCCTCATGCCATCGCTCGAGCGCGTTCGTTTCGTGAGCTCGGGTACCGAGGCGGCGATGAGCGCCCTGCGCGTCGCCCGCGCCGCGACGCGACGCGATCGAATCCTGAAGTTCGAAGGGTGCTATCACGGTCATGCCGATCCGTTTCTCGTGAAAACCGGGTCGGGCGCGCTCACGCTCGGGACGCCGACCAGCCCTGGCGTCACGCGCGGCACATCGGCCGACACTCTGGTGGCCGCCTACAACGATCTCGAGTCGGTCCGCCGCGCCTTTCACGTCCACAGCGATCAGATCGCCGCCGTAATCGTGGAACCGATTGCCGGCAACATGGGCGTAGTGCCACCCGCGGACGGCTTCCTCGCGGGCCTGCGCCAGATCACCACGGATGCAAAGGCGCTGCTCATCTTCGACGAGGTGATCTCTGGATTCCGGGCGGCCGCCGGCGGGGCGCAGGCGCTGGCCGGCGTCCGACCCGACCTCACCTGCCTGGGCAAGATCATCGGCGGCGGGCTGCCGGTCGGCGCCTACGGTGGACGCGCGGAGCTGATGAATCTGGTCTCGCCGGCCGGCCCGGTGTATCAGGCAGGAACGTTGTCGGGCAACCCGCTTGCGATGACCGCGGGCCTCTGGTGCCTGAAAAATCTCTCGCCCAAACTCTACGCCGGGCTGCGCACGCTCGGGACACGACTGGCGATGGGACTGGCCGGCGCGGCGCGTGACGCTGGCGTCGCCCTGCAAGTCAACGTATTCGGATCCGTCCTCACGCCGTTTTTCACCGATCGCGCGGTGCGCGACTTCGACTCGGCGACCAGCGCTGACACCGACCGCTATGCGCGGTTTTTCCGCGCCATGCTGGTCCGCGGCGTCTATCCTCCACCCTCGCAATTCGAGGCGTGGTTCCTGTCTGCGGCCCATACGCGGCGCGACATCGACGCGACGATCGCTGCCGCGCGAGAGGCGATGGCCGATGTCATCTCGGGAAAATGATCGGCAGGACGCCGTCGGTCGTGTAGACGCAGCGATCGTTGTGCCCGCACTCGGGCACGATCTGAATCGCCTGCCTGGCGCCCATCTTCTCGTTGAGAAACTTCACGAACGCTTCACCTCGAGCCCGCCGCGTGGCGCCTTGTGCCATCGCCGGGCACGATGAGTCGAAGCCGCCAAGCGGCAGGGTATCGACCTGGCCCAGGAGATACGTCGTCGGCCGCGACACCAGCTGCCGCTTGAGCTGATCGTCGGACATCTTCACCGTATATCCGCTGGTCCGGTTCTGGAAACCGGCCGGCCACCTGTCGTAGTTGGCACAGGCCGCGGCATCGAACGGGCCGTACGCGAATTTCGTGTGTGGCGTGTCGGTGTTCCATCCGCCCTTTGCGCTCTCAGGCGCCGCATCGTCGATCGCCATCGGTCGCGTCGCGTCCGGCCAGGCGTAGCTCGACGGGTTTGCCACGACGTATGTCACCGGTACGCCGAGGGTCTCGTGCACCTGGTTGGCCATCTCGTAACGCGACACGAACTGTCCGCCGGCCGAGTGTCCGGCGACGACGATGGCGCGGAGGTTGGGGAAGGTGGATCGGTTCGCGAGCTTGCGGAGGATCGCGTCGACGAAGTCGAAGGACGTGAGGTCCGGATGCTTCGGGGCGGCGCCGCCGGACCGCCAGCTGTCGCCGGTGCAACTCCAGCTCACTTCGTTGGTGTCGAGCACATCGTGACAGCGGCCCTCGGCCGACGCGATGCGCGGCGAGATCACGACGGTGTCGTCGAGCGCACGGCCGAGAAAGGCCGCGGTGGTCGCGGTCGTGAAGTAGTGATCCGCGTTGCGGTTGGTCCCGTGGACCATGATGAGCGCGCGAAGGATGGACTCGTTGCGCGTGTCGAGGGAATGGCTGCGATAGATCAGTGAGCGCGACGGTCCGCCGCCCAGCGTCACCCATTCGATACAGGCCGCGGTCGCTGCGGTGCATGGTTCCGGAACCGCAGCAGATGCGGCGATGAAGGACGATACTGACGCGATCGCGCCGGCAAGCAGGAAAAGTGGCATCCGCATGCCGACACGATACACGAAACCGGCGTCAGCGCTGCAGGGTGAGCGGTGCGTCCATCCTCACGCGCAGCACCGTTCCCGACGCCAGCTCGACGTCCTTCCCCTCGGTTGCGGCGATGGTGCCGCCCCCGCCGATGAGAATGCCGGCCAGCGCGCCTTTGGCGCCGCCGAGAATGGCGCCGAGGATCGCCCCGGCCCCGGCGCCGATGCCGATCTTCTCTTTCTCGCCCATGATCCCCTCGCTCTCGAGCGCCTCGGAGACAGTGGCGCGAATGGGATACGACCGGCCATTGATCGTGACGCGGTCGAAGGCGACGGTCAGGCTTCCCTTGCGGTCGGTTCGGGTCGCCCGATTCACCGAGCTCACCACCCCGCGCATCACCGAACCGGCCGGCACCAGGACGCGGCCGCGATCGTCCCGCAGATCCACCATCGTGGTGGCTTCGAATCGATCCTCGACCTGCGACGTCTTCGAGCTGAGCGGATTCTGCAGGCGGACGTCGAACTCGGTCGCGACCGGAATCTCGTTGGGATTCTGCGACCGCACGGTGCTGTCGCTCTGGTACGGAGCGCGGTTGTCGTTGGGGTTGCGGCCCTCATTCGGATTCGGCGGGCGATCGGGAATGCCCGCTGAGGATACCGGACGATCGTCGGCGACCGCTCCCGATGCCCTTCCCGGGGCCCAACCGCCGTGCTCTCCTGTGCGAGCGCGACCACCGATGCTCTCGGCGTGATCGCGGAGCTCGAGGTACTCGCGCCTCGCGATCGGCTCGTTCTTTCGCAGTTTGACCTTCAAGTAGATCGCTTCGTCCGACACGTCGTCCAGTTCGGTCTGGAGCTGCGACGCAAACGACGCATCACGCGATCGGATCTGGCCGACCGCCCGCGAGGCGTCGTAAATGCTGTCCTGAAGACGTTGCAGGTCGACGGACGTGACCTGCGCGGCGGCCGTTGACGGCCAGGCCGTGCCAAGCGCCAGGGCCAACACCAACGGGGACATCAATCTCATCAATGGCACGTGAGCCTCCACGTCTACCTGTGCAATTCGCGCGCCGATACCAGCGATCGAAGGAATCTGCGCGAAGGATCTCGCCGATGTGGCCTGAACGCTACCGCCAAGGCATCAGCCGCTCGATCCAGCTGATTCGGGTCAGATCGTTATAGATGACTGTCACCATCAGCATTAGGATGACCGCAAAACCGGCCATCAGCATCTTCTCCTTGACCGCCTGGCTGAAGTCGCGCCGCGCCACCCCCTCGAGCGCCATGATGAAGATGTGCCCGCCGTCGAGCACCGGGATGGGCATCAGGTTCAGCAGCCCGAGGTTGAGGCTGAGCGTCGCCATCAGCGTCAGCATCGCGATCAGACCGAGCTGGGCCGACTCTCCCGACACCTGTGCGATGGCGATCGGCCCCATCAGCTGTTTGGGTGAGGTCTCGCGCGTGAAGAGCCCGCCCAGCGTCTGGAAGATCATCCGTCCGAACTCGATGTTCTTGCGAACGCTGAGGGTGATGGCCTCCCCGAATCCCGGCTTGGTCTTCACGGTGTCGTCACCGATCTGAATGCCGAGCAGTCCCTTGGAGCCGGTCTTGGCCGGCGTCGCGTTGATTGTCAGCTGATGGCCGTCGCGCAGAATCGCCAGCGCGATCGACTGGTCGGCGTGTTTGGCGATGAATGCCGAGAGCTGGTAGGAGAACGTGATCGGCTGACCGTCGGCGGACAGCACGACGTCGCCGATCTTCAAGCCGGCTTTCTCGGCGGCGCTGCCTCCGGTGATCAACGCGACGTGGGGGTGAACCTTCGGGAAGACGCCGATGTCTCCGATCTCGAAACGACTCTGTCCCGGCAGCACACCGGGCGTCACGGTCCGCGTCTGCTCGAGGCCGTTGCGCAGCAGCCCGATCGCCACTTCGCGATTCGGCTTGGTGCCAATCGCCAGCAGGAACTGATCCCAGGTGTCCACGGTTCGGCCAGCCACGGAGATGATGCGATCGCCTGGCTCGATGTCGACTTTCGCGGCCGGCGATCCGACCTCCACGGCACCCACCACCACCGGCTGATCGTCGTAGGCGCCCTTCTCGATGCCCTGATAGAGCACGACGGCCGTCAGCACCAGCGCGAGCAGAATATTCATCACCGGGCCCATGATCAGGACCTGGAAACGTTCCCACTTGGTCTTGGAGAGGAACTCGTCCGAGTGCGTGACGGCCTTGCCCTGCTCGTCGCGTTCGACCTCTTCGGGGCTTTCGCCGGCCATCTTCACATATCCGCCGAGCGGCAAGGCGCCGATGCTGTATTCGGTGTCGCCACGCCGAAAACTCACGATGGTCGGATTGAAACCGAGCTGGAACTTCAGGACCCGGATGCCGACGCGCTTGGCCGCGAGAAAATGGCCCAGCTCATGGACGAACACCAGCACGCCCAGTTCGAAGATAAACGCGAGAAGTGTCCTCAAACCTGTAACCTCAGACCTTCAATTCTAACCCGCGGGCAATCTCCAGGGCGCGGTCGCGTGCGTCCTGATTGACCGTGCGAACCGCTGCCAAAGTGCGCACGTCGGCGGGCCGATGGGCTTCCATGGTGCGCGCGATGACGTCAGGGATCGACGAAAACCTCAGCTTGCCATCCAAGAACAGCGCCACCGCGACCTCGTTGGCGGCGTTCAGCACGACGGGCAAGCTGCGCTCCGCGTCGAGCGCCCGATAAGCCAGCCGCAGGCAGGGAAATGCGGCGGTGTCGGGCACCTCGAAGTCGAGCCGCCCTGCGCGCGTGAGGTCGAGCGGGGCGAGCGGTCCGGCCCATCGATCGGGGTACGAAAAGCGTACTGAATCGGCAAACGCATGTCGGTGACGCCGAGCTGCGCGATGATCGATCCGTCGGTCAGTTCCACCATCGAGTGGACCACCGACTGCGGATGGATGACCACCTCGATCCGGTCGCCGCCGACGCCGAACAGCCAGTGGGCCTCGATGACCTCGAGGCCCTTGTTCATCAGCGTCGCCGAGTCGATGGTGATCTTGCGGCCCATCTGCCAGGTCGGGTGCTTCAGTGCGTCGGCCGCCGAGACCTCCCTGAGGTCGGTCGCCGACCGGCCGCGAAACGGTCCCCCCGACGCGGTGAGAATCAGGCGCTGGATCTCGCCGCGCGTTCGGCCGTGCAGGCACTGGTGGATGGCGTTGTGCTCGCTGTCCACCGGCAGGATCGCCACGCCATACCTGGCGGCGGCCTCCGTCACGATGCCGCCGGCCATCACCAGCACTTCCTTGTTGGCGAGCGCGATGGTCTTGCGCTGTTCGATGGCCGCGAGCACCGCTTCCAGTGCATCGGTTCCGCTCGACGCGCACAGCACGACGTCGGCGTCTGGGTGCGAAGCGACCGCGACAAGGCCGTCCCGCCCGGTGCCGGCAATCGTCACGCCGTCGATCGACCCCGCCTCCTTCAACCGGTCGATCGCCTCCCCCGTCGCCATCGCGGCGACGCGCGGCCGGTAGCGTGCGATTTGCGCGGCGAGCAGCGCCGCGTTCTCGCCGGCCGCCAGGCCGACCACTTGCAGCCGATCGGCGTGCGCCTCGACCACGGCGAGGGCGCTGCGGCCCACCGAACCGGTCGATCCGAGGATAGCGATGCGCTTCAACGTTGAGACCAGTCCTGATCCAGCACCACGGACACCGAGGACACGACGATCGAACAAATCCGACGTTGTCGCCCTTGGTGTCCGTCGTGTTGAAGAGGCTTACACATATTTCAGCACGATGTAATAGACCGGTGCGGCGAAGAGCAGCGCATCGACGCGATCCAGCACGCCGCCGTGTCCGGGAATCAGGCCGGAGCTGTCCTTCACGCCGGCGCTGCGCTTCAGCATCGACTCGAACAGGTCGCCCGCGATCCCGAGCGCCACGACCGCCAGGCCCACCGCCGCGCGGAACAGCACCGGCATGCCGGGCACCCACCAGGCGCCCACCACGACAAAGACGGTGGTGCCGCACAGAAGCCCTCCCAGCGCGCCCTCGATCGTCTTCTTGGGGCTGATCGCGGGCGCGAGCGGCCGGCGGCCGAACGCGCGCCCGCTGTAGTACTGCGCCGTGTCGCTGACCATCACCGTCAACATCAGCAGGAACAGCACCCGAGGCCCGGCGAAGACGCGGATCGCGACGAGCGCGCCGATCGGCAGACCGATATAAAGCGACGGAAACAGCGCGGCGGCGACGGTCGCCAGTGCGCTGGCGCCGCCCCGCCACGATCCGAGCGCGCCGAGGCCGATGGCGAGCACGGCAGCCATCAGCGCGACTTCCAGTGCGTAGCCCGACTGCAGACCGACGACACCGGCCGTCAGCAACGTGGAGACGTGTACGGGAAACGCCGAGACATGAAGGTCGCTGGCGGCGGCCAGGGTGATCAACTCGCGAACGCCGAGCACCACCAGCACCGCGGCGAAGAGCTGAAACACTCGGTCTGGTGCGAACCAGACGACCGCGACCGCGACCGCGATCAGCGCGGCGCCGCTCAGCAGGCGAGCCATGAGAGCGAAGAGCCCCGGATGGCGGATGGCGGACGGCGGATGGCCGATTCGATGGTGGATTCGATTGCGGATGGGATTGCGGATTCGAGAGAGAACTTCACTTGGCGCCGAGGGCCACCGGCGATGGCTTGATCCCGCCGTAGCGTCGATCGCGCTTCTGATAGGCGACCACCGCTTCGAGCAGGTCACGCCGGCGGAAGTCGGGCCACAGCGTCTCGGTGACCCAGATCTCAGAATAGGCAATCTGCCAGAGGAGGAAATTGCTGACGCGCATCTCGCCGCTGGTCCGAATCAACAGGTCCGGATCCGGCTGTCCCGCAGTGTAGAGGAAATCGCTGAAGCGCTGCTCGTCGAGGTCGGCGGCGGCGATCCCCGCCGTGATCGCGCGGCGCGCGGCGTCGACGATTTCGGCGCGGCCGCCGTAGTTCAGCGCGATGTTGAATTGCATGCCGGTGTTGCCGGCGGTCTGGCGGATGCCGATCTCGAGCTCGTGCTGCACGTCCGCGGACAGCTCGTCGGGGCGGCCGATGACCCGGAACCTGATGTTGTTCTTGAGCAGCGTGCCGAGCTCGATCCTGATGTAGCGCTTGAGCAGCATCATCAGCGTGTTGACTTCCGCGCGCGGCCGCTTCCAGTTCTCCACCGAGAACGCATAGAGCGTCAGCACGCCGATGCCGAGCCGCGCCGATGTCTCGACGACGTCGCGGACCGAGTCGATGCCGGCGCGATGGCCTTCGACGCGCGGCAGGTGCCGCTGCGCCGCCCATCGTCCGTTGCCGTCCATGATGATCGCGACGTGGGCCGGCAACCGTTCGAAGTTGACCTGCCGCGCCAGCGTCTCGTCATGCGATCCCGGCGCAATCGACGCCAGGAGCTGCTCAAGCGACATTACGGTTCCTTCGTGAGTAAACCCCGAGTGTACAAGCTTTTAAGACCCTGCCGCAAGTTCGCTGCGATAGTCGACGCGCACGAGAAACAGGCCGTGCGGCGGCGCCGTCGGTCCCGCCGCCGCGCGATGCCGCGACGCGATCGCCTCGCCCAGCCATTCAACGGGCTGTCGTCCGCGCCCGATCTCGACCAGCGATCCGACGATGATGCGTACCATGTGCCGCAGGAAGCCGGAGCCGGACACTTCGTACACGAGCATCGCGGACTGCGGACTGTGGGTTGCGCATTCGATCGTGGATGGCCCGTCGGTGCGCGGCCCGCCATTCAGAATGTGCGATGCGCTCAGCTCGCGTTCCGTCGTCGTCACCGAACCACCGGCAGCCTGAAACCCCGAGAAATCGTGGCGGCCCTCGAGCAACCGAGCCGCGGCGCCCATTGCCGCGACGTCGAGCGGGCCGGGAACGTGCCACGCGTAGCCGCGCTCGAACGGGCTCATGATTGCGTCGTGGCACAGGCGGTACCGGTAGGTCTTCGTGCGGGCGGCGAAGCGCGGATGAAAGCCTGGCGGCGCTTCCTCCGCGTCGAGCACGCGGATCGCATGCGGTAAATTGGCGTTGAGCGCGCGCAGCAGCGCCGCCGGCGCCATCTCGCGTGCGAGGGTAAACGACGCCACCTGGCCCAGCGCGTGGACGCCGGCATCAGTGCGCCCGGCGCCGGCTACCGTCACCTCGCGGCCGTCCAGCGCCAGCAGGGCATCTTCGATCACTCCCTGAATCGACACGCCGTTGGCCTGACGCTGCCAACCAACAAATTCGGTGCCGTCGTAGGCGACGGTGATCTTGAAGGTCGACACTTCGGCGCGTCACACGACCACAGGCCGCGACCCGGGTTTGACGACGGGGATCCCTTCGGCACAGAGCGGGCATTGCCCTGGCTCGTAGGTCGGCAGCGCGATATCGAGAAGCGAGGTGTACGGCACGTCGAAGCGGATGGTGCCACCGCTGCGATCCACGATCGACGCGGTGCCGACCACCTGCGCGCCCGCCGCCCGGGCGACCTCGATGGTCTCGCGCGTCGATCCGCCGGTGGTCATCACGTCCTCCACCACCAGCACGCGATCGGTGCCACCGAGGGTGAAACCGCGGCGCAGCGTCAGCTTGCCGTCCTGTCGCTCGGCGAAGATCGCGCGGACGCCGAGGGCGCGGCCGACTTCCTGTCCGATCACGACGCCGCCCAGCGCCGGCGACAACACCACGGTTGCGACCAGGCCGCTCACCCGATCGGCGATACCGCGACCGAGGGCCTCGGCCTGCTGTGGATGCTGCAGCACCAGCGCGCATTGAAGATAGCCCGGACTGTGGAGACCCGAGGTCAGGCGGAAATGCCCTTCGAGCAATGCGCCCGATCGGCGGTAGAGGTCAAGAAGCTCGTCGCGAGTCATGTGGTTTGAGGTTGTCCTCGAACAGTCTCAGAATGCGTTTGTATTCGTCGGCCCAGCTCGTCGCTTCCTCGAAGCCGTGATTCTCGACCGGGAACGGTGCCACCGACCAGTTTTCCTTGCGCAGCTCGATCAGGCGCTGCACCAGGCGGACGCTGTCCTGAAACAGCACGTTGGTATCCACCATGCCGTGGCAGATCAGCAGCGCGCCTTTGAGCCCCTCGGCAAAATATAATGGCGAGCTCTTGCGATACGCGTCGGCGTCGGCCTGCGGTTCGTTGAGGATGTTCGAGGTGTAGCCGTGGTTGTAGTGCGTCCAGTCGGTCACCGGCCGCAGCGCCGCGCCCGCCGCGAACACGTCCGGCGTGGTGAACATCGCCATCAGCGTGATGAACCCGCCGTAGCTGCCGCCATAGACGCCGATGTGTTTGGCGTTGATCTTTTGCGTGTCGACCAGAAACTTCGCGCCACCGACCACATCTTCCAGGTCCTTGCCGCCCATGTGCCGGTAGATCGCTGTCCGCCAGTCGCGTCCGTAGCCGGCACTGGCACGATAGTCGGGATCGAGCACGACGTAGCCGCGTGACGCCAGCAGGTTGTGGAACATGTACTCGCGGTAGTAGCTGGACCAGTAGCGGTGCGCATTCTGGAGATAGCCGGCGCCGTGGACGAAGACGACGGCGGGTGCGGCCGGATCGCGCTTCGCCCCGATCATCTCCGGCGTGAACAGACGCGCGTGGACGTCGACGCCGTCGCGGGTCTTGTAGGTCACCAGCTGCGGCTCGATCCATTTGAACGATCGCCACTCCTCGGTGGTCGACGTCGTGACCTGCGTCGCAACCGCGCCGGGACGGTTCGGCATCAGGTAGACCTCGTTCGGCCGGGTGCTCGCGGAATAAATCAGACCGAACGTGCGGTCGTCTGGCGACGCTTCGCCGCTGCTGCCGCCGACCATCGATGTCAGCTTGATCCGCTCGCCGCCCGCAATCGGCATGGCGTAGATATGCCGCTCGCCGGGATCCGCCTCGGTGCTCGTGATGTAGAACTTCTTCTGGTCGGCGGAGAGCGCGACGCCGTCAATCTCCCAGCGGCCCTGCGTCAGCTGCCGCGCCGTCGGCTGCGAGGCGGTGGCGTCAACGGTGTAGAGGTGCATCCAGCCATCCCGTTCCGAGAGAAACCAAATCTGCTTCTGGTCCGGCAACAGCCCGTACGACGGATCAACCGCACCGAACCCTCCGACTTCGCGAACCCACGCCTCGTCGTGCAGCGCGTCGAGCACGCGCACCGTGCCGCTCTCCGGATCGACGGCGACCAGCCAGCGCTCCTTGTTGTTGGCGGCGCGCACGTGCGCCACGGCGAGGCCGCCGTCGTCGGCCAGCGCGGCCATCCCCCAGCGCAACGCCGGCTTCCCATCTTTCGGATCTTTCGTCGCTGCTGCTTCTTGACCAGTGGGGGGAGCCTCGACCATCACCGTCTTGCCGGTGACCAGATTCATCACCGCGAGCGAGCGGGTGTCCTGAGCATCGCCGACGAACGTGCGGGCCGGGATGTCCTCGGTGTAGCTCGATTCGGTCACGTAGTTGGGCACGTTGGGACGCTTGGCGGCTTCCGCTCGCTCGACGATGAGGATGAACACATGCTGGTCGTCGGGTGAGAGCTGCAGGTCGGTGGCGGACTGACGATCGGCGAGCTCGAATTTCGGCAGCGCGTTCGCCTTGTCCTTGTCCTCGGCTTTCTTCTTCTTCCCCGCTTCCACGCGCGTGTGCTCGATCAGCTTCTGCTCCTCGGCTTTGATGAACTTCTGGCTGTCGGTTTCGCGCGGATCGCGCTTGTGCGGCTGCACATCGGTGAGCTGCGCGATCTCCCCGCCCTCGAGCGGGACCAGGAACAGATTGTTGTCGCGGCTGAAGGTGATGGCCGACTCGTGACGGGCCCAGCGCGGGTTCGCTTCGGCGCCGGTGGTGCGCGTGATCTGGTGCCGCGTGCCCGTCACCGAATCGAGCATCACGATGTCGCCGTGATCCACGAACAGCACGCGACGATGTGCCTTGTCCCAGTGCCCGCTCACAGGTGGCGCGCTGCGCCGTTCCTGGTCACTGAGCTTGCGAGGCTGGCCGCCGTCGCGCGCAACCACCCAGGTCGACGTCTCGTCGTCGTCTGCCTGGCGCCACTCGAAGTAGAGGCGGGAGGAATCGCCCGACCAGCGCAGGCCGGTCGGCGGATAACCGACCAGCTGTGGTCCGCGCATGATGCTGTCGACGGTAAGAAGAAAGGAGCCGTTCCCCTTTTTCGCCGAGTCGCCCAGAACAGAAGTCGCCACCTCATTTCGCGACTTCGCGATGGGCGCACCAGCAAGTTGAGCTGTTGACGCGAGCAGCGCCAGCGCGGCGAGGCCGGACGAGGCACGGACAGGAATGTGCATGGAAAAGTATACAATTGACGCGAACCGAACTTCCTTTCCGACCGTCTACAGTTCAGAACAGCCCCCGGATTCACCATTTCTTTTGATGGAGCCGTCAGTAATGCGTCTGCACCAGCCGATTTTCTCCAGGATTGCCGCCATCACGGCCACTCTCGTCACGATCTCCGCGTCCGCGTCCGGGCAGCCGGTGTCCGGTTCCGGGCAGGCCGGCGCACCGAGTCTCAGCCTCGCGGTGCAGGCGGCGGCACAAACCGCCGCCCAGGAGCCGGGCGAAGTGGTGCGCAGGATTTCAATCGACGAAGCGGTCAAGCTCGCGATGGAACAGAACCTGGGCATCCGCATTCAACGCTTCGATCCGGGCATCCAGGACACCGGCGTCGCCTTGGCGCGATCGAACTGGGCGCCGGCCTTCTCGACGACAGTGTCGCGCCAGTCGCAGACCCAGGCTTCGACCAGTTCGCTGTCCGGCGGCGCCACCAGCATCGACAACGGCACCTTCGCGACCGGCGTCGGGCTGTCGCAGACGCTGCCGTGGGGCGGCGCCTACACCGCCAACTGGAACAGTTCCCGCTTCACGACGACGAACCTGTTCAGCAGCTTCAGCCCTCAGCTCAGCTCCAACCTGAATCTCCAGTACACGCAGCCGCTGCTTCGCAATTTTCAGATGGACACGATCCGGCAGCAGGTGGCGTTGAGCAAGAAGACCCGCGATCTGTCCGACATTCAGCTCGACAGCGTCGTCACCCAGACGCTCCGCAATGTGCGCAACGCCTATTGGGATCTCTCCTACTCGATCAACAACCTGAAGGCGCAGCAGGAATCGCTGGCGCTGTCGAGGCAGTCGCTGAAGGACAACCAGAAACGGGTTGAGATCGGCACCATGGCGCCGATCGACATCGTCCAGGCGCAGGCCGAGGTCGCCACCAACGAATCGACCGTGATCGTCGCCGAAGCGGCGATCAAGCAGGCGCAGGACAGCCTGCGCGCGTTGATCCTCGACCCGGCAACGCCCGACTTCTGGAACGTGGTGTTCGACCCGAGCGACGCGCCGGCGTTCGACGAACGCGCCATCGATCTCGATGCGGCGGTCCGCAACGCGCTCGACCAGCGCTCCGACATCCGCAGTGCGAGAAACGCGCTGGATCAGAGCCAGATCAACATCAAGTACTACAGCAACCAGATCAAGCCGGACGTCAACGCCAACGTCGGCTACAACCCGATCGGCGTGGGCGGCAGCCAGCTGAGCCCAGTCGATCTCGTCGCCGTCGCGGGCGGCGCCTCACCGAACCGGACGATCATCGCGGATCGCGGCTTTGGTTCGGTGCTGGGCGACGTCTTCCAGAGCCAGTATCCGACCTGGAGCTTCGGCGTCACCATCGGCTATCCCTTCGGTGCCAACACCGCGCATGCCAATCTCGCACGCGTCAAGCTGGAATACGATCAGGCCAAGGCGCAGCTGAAGAACCAGGAGCTGCAGGTGGTCACCCAGGTACGGGCGGTGGCGCGCAATGTCAGGACCAACCAGCAGCGCGTCCAGTCCGCGCGCGCGTCGCGCGAGTTGCAGGAAAAGAAGCTCGAGGCCGAGGAGAAGAAACTCGCCGCAGGCATGTCGTCGCCCTTCTTCGTCGTGCAGGCGCAGCGCGATCTCTCCCTGGCGCGCACGGTCGAGATTCAGGCGATCTCGGACTACAACAAGTCGCTGGTGGACTTCGAGGCGGTGCAGCAGGTTCCGATCAACGGCGTCGGCAACGCCGTGCAGGTCGCGCGTTGACACGGCACTGACCCGGCGAGAACCGCCGGCGATGCGGAGCACGCTCGGTGATCGATTCTCGGCGTCCTCTGCGTCTCCGGCGGTTTTTTCTTAGCGCCCGCTTTACCGCGCCCACCACTCCTCAAGTACACTCCACCGGTGCCGAAACTCTCGGTCACGGTGGTGGCCAAGAACGAAGCGGCGGATCTCGGTGAGGCGCTGGCATCGGTCGCCTGGGCCGACGAGATCGTCGTCGTCGATTCCCACAGCAGCGACGAGACCGTCGCCATCGCGCGACAGCACACCGATCGCGTCGTGGTCCACGACTGGCTCGGTCACATCGAGCAGAAGAACTACGCGGCGTCACTCGCGAGCCACGACTGGATTCTGTCGCTCGACGCCGACGAACGGGTGACACCGGCGTTGGCGGCGGAGATTCGCGCCGCGCTGGCGGCGGAGCCGGTCCACGCCGCGTTCCGTATCCCACGCGTGACGTGGCATCTGGGCCGGTGGGTACGATCCACCGACTGGTATCCCGACCACCAGGATCGGCTCTACGATCGGCGCCGGGCGCGCTGGACCGGGCGTTACGTGCACGAGACGCTGACCAGAGAGGGATCGTCTGGACAACTGGCCGGCGAAATCCAGCACTACGCCTATCGCGATCTCGCGGAACACCTGGAGACGATCGACCGCTACACCACGCTGGCGGCGGCGCAGATGCACGAAGATGGGCGGCGCGCCGGCCTGCTGCAGCTGGCCGGCCACCCACCGCTCGCCTTTCTGCGTAACTACCTGGCGCGCGGCGGCATCCGCGACGGCGTGCCCGGCTTCATCATCTCGTCGATGAACGCGTACTACGTGTTCCTCAAGTTCGCCAAGCTGCGCGAGCTGCAGTCAAGCTCCTCCACGGTGCTGCGGCCCTGGAGACGGTGATGTTTTCGCTGCATGTCGATACCGCGCGGACGTGGCGCGGCGGCCAGAACCAGGTGCTGCTGACCGTCAACGGCCTGCGCTCGATCGGCGAGCGGGCGGCGCTGGTCGCGCATCCCGATGGCGAGCTGCGGCAGCGCGCCGCAGAGGGGCTCGAGCTGATTCCCATCGCGCCGCGCACCGAGGTGGATCTGTCGGCAGCGTGGAAGTTCGCGCGCCTCATCAAGCGGCTGCGGCCGGACGTCATCCACGCCCACGATCCGCACGGCGTAGCGATGGCGTCGCTGGCACTGTCGATGGGATCGGCCGCGGCCAAGGGCGCGTCGATGCCGGCGTTGATCGCCGCGCGGCGCGTCGACTTCCATCTCAAGGGCAACTCGTTCTCGCGCTGGAAGTACCGTCAGGTCGATTGCTTCATCGCGGCGTCGGAGGCGATCCGGCGAATGCTGGTCGGCGATGGCGTTCCCGCCGATCGCACGGTGACGGTGCATGAAGGGATCGACGTCGACCGTGCGCGCGCCGCACCGGCGGTCAATGTGCACGAAGCGTTCTGGCTGCCGCATGGCGCGCCGGTGGTCGGCAACGTCGCCGCGCTGGTGCCGCACAAGGGCCAGCGCTACTTGATCGACGCCGCCCGTCTCGTCATCCAGGACGTGCCCGATGCGCGGTTTGTGATTCTCGGCGACGGCGAGCTTCGTGGGCATCTCGAAAAACAGGTCCACGACCAGCACCTCGAGAAGCACGTGCTGCTGCCCGGCTTCAGGACCGACGTGCTCGGCTGCATCAAGGGGTTCGATCTGTTCGTCATGAGCTCGGTCACCGAAGGGCTCGGCACGTCGCTGCTCGACGCCATGGCCTGCGCGCGGCCGATTGTCGCCACCGATGCCGGTGGTATTCCCGAAATCGTGACCGACGGCGTCAACGGCCTCATCGTCCCGGCGCGCGATCACCGTGCGCTGGCTGACGCCATGGTCCGCGCCTTGAAGGATCCCGCGATGTGCCAACGGATGGGCGCCGCCGGGCTCGCTGTGGTCAGCGAGCGGTTCACGGTCGAGCGGATGGTGGCGGAGACCGCCGGCGTGTACGCACGCGTGGCCGGCACACCCCACGCAGCGGGCATTGAGAGTCCGCCTGCGGCCGGCTGAAGCCGCACGCGTTCATCATGCCGAGGTGACAGATCGAGAAGTCGTATTTGACCGGATCGGCCGGATCCAAACGCCGCAGTGACGCCGTGATGTCACGGGCCATCCGCCACCCCGGGCTGGTATAGCCGGTGAGCTTCAGACAGCGACCGACCCGGATCACATGGGTGTCCAGCGGAACGATCAGTTTCGCCGGCGACACGCGGGTCCAGACTCCAAGATCCAGCGCGTCGCGCCGAACCATCCAGCGCAGGAACAGGTTCAACCGTTTGCAGCCGGAGCCGCCCGCCGGGCGCGGGAAGAAGTAGCACACGCCGGGACGCTTCGGGACGCGGCCGTATGCCGCTTTCAGATCGAGGGCCATGGCGCGCGTCGAGAAGCTGTCCAGCGCATCCGCGATGTCGTCGGCAGCGGCGCTGTAACCCTCGAGGAAAAAGCCTTCCACCGTCGCTGCGCGATCGAGCATCTGGCGCAGCAGCCAAAGCATGGCGACGATATCGGCTTCGCGGGTCCAGCGGTGAACGATGCCGGCAAAGGCGGAGCCGTGGCGACGGGCCTCGAACTGGCGGATGTAGGCCGCCGGCTCGGGCCCCATCACCGCCAGCACCCGCTGGATCGACTGCAGCACGCTCGACACGCGCCCGAACGCCAGCGCCGCCGCGATAAAACCGACAATCTCGCGATCGTCGTCCCGCGGGAAACGCCGGACGATGTGAATCGGGTCGGTAGCCGAATCAGGGTGGTTGAAATCGGAATAGAGCCGATCCAGCTCCGGCTTCAGATGGTGAATCCGCAAACGGTCCAACCGCTCAATCGCCAACCTGCACTCCACGTCATGGGTTCTGCATTCCGTACTCTGCAATCAGTATGATTCTGCCATGCGACCACGGCTTCTGAAATCGATCGCGATCCTGCTGATCCTGCTCGCGATGTTCGCAGCCGGCGGTTACCACTATCTCCGGCGCTCGCTGCCGCAAATCGATGGCTCCACAACGGTGACGGGGCTGTCGGCGCCCGTCGAGATCGTACGCGACGCCGACGCCATTCCGCACATCATCGCGTCGAACAAGCTCGATGGACTGTTCGGCCTCGGTTACGCGCATGCCCAGGATCGGCTGTGGCAGATGGAGTTCCAGCGGCGGATTGGTCACGGCCGCCTGTCTGAAGTGCTCGGTGCCGCGACCCTGCCTCAAGACCGGTTTCTCCGCACCGTCGGCTTCGGCCGTGCGGCGCGCGCGGCCTGGGCATCGACGCCCGAGTGGGCGAAGCAGCAGATCAACGCCTACGTGGCCGGCGTCAACGCGTTCATCAGCACCCATCACGGCGCCAGTCTGCCGCCGGAGTTCACGCTGCTGCGCTTCGAGCCCGAACCGTGGACGCCGGTCGACGTCGTGGTTTGGGTAAAGATGATGGCCTGGGATCTGAGCGGCAACTATTCGTTCGAGTTGTTGCGTCACGACCTCCTCGGCGAGGTCGGCGAAGCCCGCATGGCGCAGCTGATGCCGGCGTATCCAATCGACGGACTGAGCATTCTCTCGGGGTCGGGTGGGTCAGGTAAGCCGGCTGGGTCGGGTGAGTCAAGTGGGTGGGGTGGGTCAGGTAGGTCTGGTGGGTTAGGGCTCCGGGGCCCGGATACCGCAGCGAGAAGGCTTGAGCCGAGTATCATCGCCGCGTTCTTCACTTCCCTGTCGGCCGGTGACCCCGCGGTCGGTGACTTCCTCACTGGCGCATCGCGTGAGGGCCTCGGCTCGAACAACTGGGTCGTGGACGGCACCCTGACCGCGAGCGGCAAGCCATTGCTCGCCAACGATCCGCACCTCGGGAGCCGCCTGCCGTCCACCTGGTATCTCGCGCACATCTCGGCCGGTGATTTCGACGTGATCGGCGGCACCTTCCCGGGTACGCCCGCAGTGGCGCTGGGCCGCAACCGGTTCATCGCCTGGGGCGCGACCAACGTTGCCGCCGACGTCGAGGATCTGTTTCGAGAGCACCTCGACACCAGCGGCACCCACGCGGAATTCCGCGGCGTCCAGGAACCGATTGCGACGATACCCGAGACGATTCTCGTCAAGGGTGCTGCGCCCGTGCAGCTCAACGTGCGCGTGACGCGCCACGGTCCGCTGGTGTCGGATGCGATCAACGTCAACAACGCCGAATCGAAAACCACACCGAAACTTCCGCCGGTCGAGCCGCTGGCCTTGCGCTGGACGGCTCTCGACCCGGACGACGGCACGCTGACCGCCTTTCTCAAGCTCAACGAGGCTCGGAACTGGGCCGAGTTCACGGACGCCCTCGAGGGCTACGTCGTGCCGTCGCAGAATTTCGTCTATGCGGACGTCGATGGCCACATCGGCTACTACGCACCGGGCCGCATTCCGTTACGCGCGTCAGGTGACGGGTCTCGTCCGGCGGACGGCTGGACCGGGAATGCGGAGTGGACCGGTTGGGTCCCTTTCGAGGAACTGCCGCACACCTTCGATCCGCCCGAACACTTCATCGTCACCGCCAACCATCGGCCCGAGCCGAACTCGTATCGCTACAATCTCGGCTTGGAGTGGACTGAGCCCTACCGGGCGCAGCGGATCGTCGATCTGCTGCACCAGTTGAAACCGCATGCGATCGTGCCGGACGACTTTGCGCGAATGCAGGCGGACACGCTATCGCTCCACGCCAGGGCGCTGGTGCCACTGCTCCTTTCGCACACCGGAAAAGTCGGCCCGCGCGATCGACCCGCGCTCGATCTCCTGCGTCGGTGGAACTTCGACGCCACCCGCGACAGCGCCGCAGCCGCGCTGTTTCAAGCCTGGTTTCTCCATCTCACACCCGCGCTCGTCGCCGGAGAGCTCGGATCCGCGACGACCGAGCTCTATCAGGGCAAATTCACGTTCGTGGCGCGCTTTCTCGCCGCCGTCCTCAGCGCGCCCGTGGAGGGAGAGGGGCAGCAGCGATCGCCGGACGGCCCGTGGTGCGACGATGGCGCGACCGCGCAACGGGAGACCTGCGATGACGTGGTGGCCGCGGCGCTCCGGACGGGCATCGAGGATCTGCAGCAGCGTCTTGGCCCGGACATGACGCGGTGGCACTGGGAAGCGATCCACCGGGCGATGTTCCCGCATGCGCTCGATTCAGTGGCTGCGCTTCGACCACTCCTCAGCAGATCGATCGGGATTGGCGGCGATTGGAGCACCGTGAACGTGGGCGTCACCTCCGCCGATCACCCCTATGAGGTACACACGCTGCCGGGCTACCGTGAAATCATCGATCTCTCGACGGCCAACGACAGCCGCTTCATCGACGATGTTGGCGAGTCGGGTCACTTTCTGTCGCCACACTATGACGACTTCCTCAACGACTGGCGCGCCGTACGGCATCGCAAGATGCGGATGGATCGCGTCGACATCGACCGCGGCGCGCTGGGGCATCTGCGGCTGCTGCCTTCGGGATCACGATAAGAACACCCGCGCGAACGCGGAGAGCGCAGGTTGACTGGATCCTACTTCGCCGTCGGTGTCGCGAGCGGCTTGCCCTTCTCCACCACGTAGGTCACCAGAATCTTCCCCGGACGGGAGCCGGTATTGGTCGCGTTGTGCACCGTGCCAGCCGGAATCAGGAAACTGCCGCCGGCCTGAAGTGTAACGGGCGCCTTACCGTCCTGTTCGATCAGGAAGGTGCCTTCGAGCACGTAGCCGATCTCCTCCCCGAAATGGGTGTGGCGACCCGGCGTCGCGCGCGGCTCGAATTCGGCAACCGCGCTGATCACCTCGTGCCCCGGCACCGAGATGTCGCGCTGCTGAAGCAGCGTGCGCTTGAAGGCAGGCTGCTGCGCAGCCAGGCCGACAGCGAGTACGAACGCGACGGCGGTCAGGGCCGCAGCTCTCATGATGCTCTCTCCTAGAAACGGGTAATCGGGATGGCTCGCGCACACAGCGGGCAGTCGCTGGCCGTGAAATTCTCCGGCGCCTTGTAATCGGCCAGCGCGATGTTGGGCACGCCGAGCTCGACGTTGGCCTCGCAGCGATCGTAGATCTCGACCGTGGCGACGACGATGCCCCCCGCTTCCTTCACCAGCGCGGCGCAGCGTGCGAAGGTCTCCCCGGTATTCCGCACATCGTCTGCGAGCAGCACGCGCTTGCCCTTCAATTCGCCCCGGTAGAACGGCCGCAGCGCGAATCCAGCAACGGCGTCGGAGTTGAACGGCGCGAAGCTGCAGGGCGTGTGTGTCAGGCTGCGGCGGCTGTCGAGCAGGCCGGCGATGGTGTGCGCCAGCAGCGCACCGCCGGTGACCGGCCCCGCCACCACCTCGGTCCGCTGCACCAGCTCGCTCGGCATCACGTCGAGCAGATCCTGCGCGAAACGCCAGATCGTCGAAGGGTGGCGGAACAGTTGATGCGGATTCAGGTAGACGCGGCCGTGATACCCGTTCCCATAGTCGAAGTGCCCGTCGAGCATCAGGACCTCCGACTGTTGCAGGTCGTGAAGGGCTTTTTCGCGAAGCTCGGCACGCTTGTCCATCAATCCTGAATTCCCCACTTCCATCGTGCCCATTTCAGATTGCTAAAGCGGACGCCCTCGATTTCAGGCTGTCCCACAAATCCACAGATCCTCAAATCCTCAAATCCTCAAATCCTTAAATCCTCAAACCAACAACCCCTTCATTCCTGTACACCACCCGCCCGCCGACCACCGTCGCGGCCACGCCGCCGCGCAGCGTCCAGCCGTCGAACGGCGTGTTCTTCGATAGCGAGGCCATCGTCTTCGCATCGATCGTCACGCGCAGCTCCGGCGCGAGCATGGTGATGTCGGCCGGCGCCCCTTCGGTCAGCGAGCCGCCGGGAATCCTGAGGATTCGCGCGGGGTTCAGCGACAGGAGCTCCACCAGCCTCGACAGCGAGACCACGCCGGCGTGGATCAGCCGATCGAAGCACAGCGAGACCGCGGTCTCGAGACCGGTGATCCCGAACGGGGCCCGATCGAACTCCACCTGTTTTTCGTCGGCGTGGTGCGGCGCATGATCGGTCGCAATGACGTCGATGCTGCCGTCCTTCAGCCCGGCCAGCATCGCGTCGCGATCGGCGCGTTCGCGCAGCGGCGGATTCATCTTGACGTTGGTGTCGTAGGCGATCGGCGCACCGAGCATCTCGTCGGTCAGCACGAAATGGTGCGGCGTCACCTCGCAGGTGACGCGGGCGCCGCGAGCCTTGCCGTAGCGTACCGCGTCGAGCGTCTGGCGCGCGCTCATGTGCGCGATATGCAGCAGCCCTTTGGTGAGCTCGGCGAGCGCGATGTCGCGCGACGCCATGATCGACTCGCATTCCCCCGGGATGCCGCGCAGCCCCAGCGCCGAGGCGTGAAAGCCCTCGTGTGCAACGCCGTCGCCCTTCAAGGTCTGTTCCTCGCAATGCTCGATCACCGGCATGCCGAACATGCCGGCGTACTCGAGGGCGCGGCGCATCAACATCGCCGTCGCGACGGGATGGCCATCGTCGGTCAGCGCAACGCAGCCAGCCTGCTTCAGTTCGGCGATGTCGGCGAGCTGCTCGCCTTTCTGACCGCGCGACACGGCGCCAATCGGGTAGACCCGGGCCAGGTTCGCCGCGGCCGCCCGGGCCAGGATGTATCCGGTCACCCCGGCGTTGTCGTTGACCGGGCTGGTGTTCGGCATGCAGGCGACGGCGCTGAAGCCGCCGGTCACCGCCGACGCGGTGCCGGTGGCCACCGTTTCCTTGTGCTCCTGGCCCGGCTCGCGCAGGTGCACGTGCATGTCGATCAGCCCGGGCACGACGACCACTCCGCTGGGAACCTCGACCACCCTGGCGTCATCGATCGGGAGATCGCGTCCGACGCGGGCGACACGGTCGCCGTCGATCAGCAGGTCGAACACGCCGTCGCGGCCATTGGCCGGATCGACCACGCGCCCGCCTTTCAGCATCCACTTGGACATCTACACTCCTGAGCGAACAGAGGCTGCTCCACGCATCACTCAATCGACCTCGACCCCGCCGGCGAGCAGATACAGCACGGCCATGCGCACGGCGACGCCGTTGGCCACCTGCTCGAGGATCACCGAGAACGGTCCGTCAGCCACCTCGGAGGCGATCTCGACTCCGCGATTCATCGGTCCGGGATGCATGATGATGACGTCGGGTTTGGCCCGGACGATGCGAGCCCTGGTCATCCCGAACGTGGTGAAGTACTCGCGCAGCGACGGAATGAACGCGCCCGTCATGCGCTCCTGTTGAATCCTCAGCATCATGATCACGTCGGCGTCGGCGACCGCTTCCTCGATGTTCGCCGATACCCGCACGCCGAAGTCCTGGATGCCGGTGGGCACCAGCGTCGGCGGGCCGCTCACCCAGACCTCGGCGCCAAGCTTGGTCAGCAGCCGAACGTTCGAGCGCAGCACCCGGCTGTGCAGCAGGTCGCCGACGATGGTGACCTTGAGGCCCTCGATGCGCTGTTTGTGCTCGCGGATGGTGAACGCGTCGAGCAGCGCCTGCGTCGGGTGTTCGTGCATCCCGTCGCCGGCATTGATGATTCGCGATTTGCAGACGCGGGAGAGCAGATGACCGGCGCCAGACGAGGCGTGACGCAGCACAATCATGTCCGGCTGCATCGCCTCGATGTTCAGCGCCGTGTCCACCAGCGTTTCGCCCTTGAGCACGCTCGACGAGGCGACGGCGATGTTCAGCGTGTCGGCGCTGAGACGCTTCTCGGCGATCTCGAACGAGGTCCGGGTCCTCGTGCTCGGTTCGTAGAAGAGGTTGACGACGGTCTTGCCGCGCAGCGTCGGCACTTTCTTGATCGGCCGCCGGCCGATCTCGCGCATCGCTTCGGAGGTGTCGAGAATCAGGTGAATCTCGTCGCTGGTCAGGTCGTCGATGCTGAGGAGATCCTTCTTCATGACTCGAGGATCTCCACTTCGTCGCGGCCGTCGATCTCGGTTAGGTGCACCTGGACGCTCTGCGACAGCGAGGTCGGCACGTTCTTGCCGACGTAGTCGGCCTTGATCGGCAGCTCGCGATGGCCGCGGTCGACCAGGACGACGAGTTGAATCGCCTTGGGCCGGCCGAATTCAATCAGCGCATCGAGCGCCGCCCGGATCGTCCGGCCGGTATACAACACATCGTCGACGAGCAGGATGCGCTTGTCGTCGATGGAAAACGGAATCTCGGTGCGCCGGATCAGCGGCTGCGCGGCGATTGCCGTGCGCATCAGGTCGTCGCGATACAGGGTGATGTCGAGCGCACCGGTCGGAATCTCCGACTGGTTGATGTCGTGAATCGCCTGCGCCAGGCGCTTGGCCAGCGGCACGCCGCGCCGGCGGATGCCGACCAGCGCCAGCTCGTCGATCTGATGGTTGCGCTCGAGGATCTCGTGGGCGATGCGGGCGAGCGAGCGGGCGATACGCTGGGCGTCGAGGACGACTGGCATGGATACCTCTTTGCATCCTCGCAGGGACGCGTTAAAGAGAACGGCGATGATTATACAGTACCGTCCCCCAACTCGAGGCCGCCGGCCGGCGTCTTATGCCGAAGGAGCGATCATGGCCATCCCATCTCGATACATCGTCGCGCTGCTCTGGATCTTGTCGCTGATTGCTGTCGGCAGCATCGCGGCGGCGCAGACACGGCGCGACCCCGGCGGCGTCATCTCGGGCGACAACATCGGCTTCCGGCCGGAAGGCTGGAACGGCCGGGCGCGCACCGGCACGTTGGTCGTCAAGGTCAACGGCGAATGGGTTGAAGCGCAGAGCGTGATGAAAACGGTGCCGGCTACCAGTCGCTGACGCGGCGCTCAACGCATCATCCAGAACTGGGCGTCGTAGTTCCAGACCGTGAAGGCCAGCTGGAGCCCGTCCGGCGACCAGGCCGGCTGCGTCTTGTTCGATCGATCGGTGGTGACCGCGACCGGCGGTCCGCCCGCGATCGCCATGCGGAACAGCTGAAAGAATCCATCCGGCGCAGGGGCGACGAAGGCGATCTGCCGTCCGTCCGGCGAAACCGCCAGCCCGGGCGCGTCGTGCTCCGATTCGAATCGATGCACCAGCCGCTCGTCGCCGCCGTCGCGCGCGAGCGTGACGACGACGTGGCGCCCGGGGCCTTCCTTGGCGACGACGACGAGGTGGACGCTGTCGGGCATCCATTCCGCGTGGCTCACTTCGGCGTCGACGCTGCGCAGGGACAGCTCGACCGGCTCTCGCGTCACGGCGCCGCTGTCCTGATCGATTCCGGCAACGAACATCACCGATCGATGCGATGCCCGGCTCGCGCCGTCAAACAGCAGCCATTTGCCGTCGGGCGACCAGCGCGGCCAGCCGACCTCGGCGCCGCGGCCGAGAAAGCTGATGCGTCGCGGCGGGGTCTCGCCCACCGCCGGCTTCAGCCAGACGTCGTCGGACTGATCCTGGTGCGAGTGAAAGGCAATCCATTTACCGTTCGGCGACCAGCACAGCGCCTGATCCTCCGACACCGAGGCGTGGACGACCTGAGACGGCTGCGTCGCCGGGTGGGCGGAATCGACGGCGATGATTCCTGCATCCTGCGCGATGTCCGGATAGTGCGCGTCGTCGATGGCACGACGCCAGGTGCCAAAGGTGATGCCGAGCCGACGGCCGGCCGGATCCCACGACGGCGTTTCGCTCTGGAACTGCGCCAGTGGCCGACTCGGCCCGCCGGACGCAGGCGCCAGCGCGACCGTCGTGCGATAGCTCTGTACCTTGAACAGCACGCCGCCATCGGCGGCAACCGTCGGCGCGTAAGTGTCGCGCGAAAACGACGTCAGCCGGCGGGCGCGGCCACCGACCGAGGGCGCAGCCCACAGGTCGAGCGTACCGGACTCATTGGCAAGGCTGACATACACCGTCGCCGCGTCGGGTGAAAACGCCATCGGCCCGTAGACGTCGAGATCCGGATCGATCCTGATGGGTGCGGCCCCGCATGGGATGGTCAGCCGCGCGCGCCCATCGGTGGTGACCACACAGGCGATCTCTCCCCGCGGCGTCCAGGCGGGATAGGCGACGCGCTGCAACATGTGCTGCGCGTGCGCGGCTGAACCATCAGCCGCGATCGTCCACAGTTCCTGTCCTTCGCGCCCGTTGACAATGGCGGCGATGGAACGGCCGTCGCTGGACCAGGCTGGCTGCCGAAGATCTGAAATCTTTTCGCCCTTCAGCGGATCGCGATCCGCCCACAACGGACGGCGCGTGCCGTCGATGCGGTCATACAGCGCCCAGCCGTTCTGAGTGTGGAATCCGTCGGTGAGGATGGTACGGCTGTCGGGGCTCCAGGCAATCGTGCGGATCTGCGCCTCGCCGGCCGGCAGATCGACCAGCGGTCCGCCGGCGGTCGATCGCACACGCAGAAAGCGCCCCTCGGAGTATGCAATCCAACCCCCGTCCGGCGAGATCGCGCCGGCTGGATCGCGATAGCCGACCGGTCCGAACTGGTGGGCATCGACCACCCAAGCCAGTCGATGGACGTCGGGTGGCGTTTCGCGCCACCGCGCATAGAGGAATGCGGCCACCCCTGCGCCGAGCAACGCCAGCAGGGCGACCACTCGAACTGCGCCGTTTCTCACGCTGATTTCGTCCTTTCGGCGCGAATGTGCGTCGCGCCCTCGAATTGCTGTGCGACCAGCCAGCAGATCGACGCCCAGATGAACCCGACGATCCAGCCGCCGATCACGTCGGTCGGATAGTGCACCCCGATGTAGACGCGGCTGATCCCGGTCAGCGCCGTCAGCAGCACCGCAATCGCGAGAATGTAGATCTTGGTCGATCTGTTGTCCGACGCGCGCATCAGGATGGCACCCAGCGTCAGGTACACGATCGCCGACTCCATCGCATGACCACTCGGAAAGCTGGTCGAGTAGACGTCTCGCAGGTGCGGAACGACGGTCGGACGAGGACGGTTGAACGCATGCTTGAGAAGCGAGTTCAACAGCTCGCCGCTGCCAGTAGTGATCAGGACGACGATGGCGGTCCGGTAACGAGTCTGCAACAAGAGGAACCCGGTGACGGCGGCAATCATCATCCACAGGACCGTCGGTCCGCCGATCGCCGTCAGATCGAGGATCGAGCCCTCCAGCCACGCTGGACCGATGGGCCTGGAGAGATCGGACGGATCGCGCAATGCCCGCAGGATGGATGTGTCGAATGCCTGCGTGTCGCCATTGTTGACCTGGCCGGCCAGCGTCACGAAGGCAAACAGCAGCACACAGCAGACCAGACCGACCACGAGCCACATGAGCTCGTGCCGCTCGAGCCGCGTCCACCACCGCGTTGGTTTCTTCGTCAGCGTCATCAGCGCATCTTCGCTCGATCCGAAGGTTCGGACGCGGCGTAGGTCGGTGCGCGCCACCGATCGTAGGTTGGAATGAAGGTGTTCCTCGCCTACCCGCGTGGTGGTCCTTGGTGGACCAATTTTCGCTGCAGTATACTGCCGCAGATGCCGATCGATGTCGCGGCCCGCGTGATCGCGAACCGGCCGCTGTCGAACGAGTACAACGTTCTTGCCCTCGCCGCTCCCGCCATTGCCGCACTCGCCGCGCCGGGACAATTCGTGATGCTGAAGGCCGCGGGCCGCGATCCGCTGCTGCGCCGTCCCTTTTCGGTATTTGAAATCCTGCGCGATGCCAGCGGCACGCCAACCGGCCTGTCAGTCCTCAGCAAGCGGATCGGCGTCTCGACATCGCTGTTGTACGAGGCGCGCGACGGCCAGCGGATCGATTGCCTCGGCCCGCTCGGGCGGCCGTTCACCATCGTCGATCCGCCGTCGGAGGCGTGGATGATCGCCGGCGGTGTCGGTCTGGCGCCGTTCGCGACGCTGGCACAGGCGCTCGGTGCCCGCGGCGTGGCGTCGACCTTGTTCTACGGCGCCCGCCGCGCCGGGGAGCTCTTCTATCTCGAATTCTTTCGCAGCCTCGGTGTCGATCTGGTGCTGACCACGGAAGACGGCAGCGCCGGAGAGCACGGACGCGTGGTGGCACCACTTGATCGCCGGCTGGCCGCTTTGTCGCCGGCGTCGGCCCTCATGCTGTACGCGTGCGGGCCTGAAGGCATGCTCGCCGCCACGGCGCGCACTGCGCTCTCCCACCGGCGGCCGTGCGAAGTGTCGGTCGAACGGATCATGGGCTGCGGCCTCGGCGGTTGCTACAGCTGTGTCGTGCCGATGCGGGGCGAGGACGGCCGGTTCCATCACGTCCGATCGTGTCTCGCGGGCCCGGTGCTGAATGCCGACCAGATCGTCTGGGACGCTGTTCGATGAAACCCGAAGGACACGAGGGACACGAAGGAAAAGACACGACGGACCCAAGCTGCAAGACCTTTGTGCCCTTGCGTCCTGTGGGTTGAGTCAGCGCTGAAATGGATCTCACCGTCCGCATCGGCTCGCTGAGGCTGAAGAACCCGCTCATCGCCGCGAGCGGCTGCTTCGGCTACGGCGTCGAATATGCCGACGTCGTCGACCTGTCCACCCTCGGCGCCGTCGTCTCGAAGGGCCTGTTCCTCGAATCGCGCGAGGGCCATCCGGCGCCACGGATCGTCGAGACCCCGTCCGGCATGCTGAACGCCATCGGCCTGCAGGGCGTCGGCGCACGCCGATTCATCGACGACAAGATGCCGGCGCTGCGCGCGCGCGGCGCCACGGTCATCGTCAACGTCTGCGGGACCACCATCAACGAGTATGTCGAGGTGTCGCAGCTGATGTCGGAAACCGAGGGCGTTGCCGCGATCGAGCTGAACATCTCGTGCCCGAATATCAAGGAGGGCGGCATTCAGTTCGGCTGCAGCCTGCACGGCACCTTCGATGTCGTCAGCGCAGTGCGAAAAGTGACCCGGCTCCCGGTGATTCCGAAGCTGACGCCCAACGTCACCGACGTCGCGTCGTTCGCGCGTGCCGCCGAGGACGCCGGGGCCGACGCGGTGTCGCTGGTCAACACCTTCCTGGCGATGGTCATCGACATCGAGACGCGTCAGCCGAAGATTTCCAACGGCGTCGGCGGCCTCAGCGGTCCGGCAATTCGGCCGATCGCTGTCCGCATGGTGAACGAGTGCCGCCAGGTCGTGAAGATCCCGGTGATCGGGATGGGCGGCATCGCCGACGCACGCGACGCGCTCGAGTTCATGATCGCCGGCGCCGATGCCGTCCAGGTCGGCACCGCGAACTTCGTCGATCCATTCATCTGGTCCAAGCTGCTCGACGGCATCCGCGACTACGGGCAGCGCCACCGGATTGCGTGCGTCGGCGATCTGGTCGGGACCGTCGAGTACCCGCGGAGACCTGACACGCGACAGACCGGCTAAGGATCCGACGCTGCAGTTATGGAACCTCTCCTCGTCGCCCTCGACGTCGATACGGTCGCTGAAGCCCGCGCGCTGGCCGATCGGCTGCGCGGAGCGGTCGGCGGCTTCAAGATCGGCAGCCGCCTGTTCACCCGCGAAGGCCCGCCGTTTGTCGAGGAGCTTGCCGCCCGTGGCGACCGCGTGTTCCTCGACCTGAAATTTCACGACATCCCGAACACGGTCGCCGGCGCCGTCGCGGCCGCCACTCGCCTCGGCGTGTGGATGGTCAACGTTCACGCAGCGGGCGGCGGCGCGATGATGCGCGCCGCACGCGCGGCTGCCGTTGAAGAGGCCGCCCGGAACTCGTTGCCCACGCCGATCGTCATCGCCGTAACCATGCTCACCAGCCTGGACCAGCAGGCCGTGACCGAGATCGGGCTCGTCGGCGGCGTCCAAGCGCAGGTCGAACGGCTGGCGCGGCTGGCCGAGTCGGCGGGGCTCGATGGCGTGGTGGCGTCACCGCAGGAGATCGCGATGATCAGGCGATGCTGCGGGCCGCGGTTCAACATCGTGACACCCGGCATCCGTGGTGCCGGCGATGCCCGTGGCGATCAACGCCGCACTCTGAGCGCGGCTGACGCGCTCGCCGCCGGCGCCAGCTATCTCGTGGTGGGGCGCCCGATCATCGCCGCCGCCGACCCCCGTGCGGCCGCCGAACGCATCGCCGCCGAGTGCCGCGGCCAGTCCTCGTGACCCTGACTCTCTATTCCCGGCCTGGCTGCCATCTGTGCGACGAGATGAAGGCCGTTGTCCAGCGCGTCACGCGCACTATCGCGATGCCGATCGCCATCCACGAAGTCGATATTTCGACCGATCCCGATCTCGAATCGCGGTACGGCCTGGAGATTCCGGTACTGCTGGTTGGGGAGAGGAAGGTGGCGAAATACCGAGTCGCTGAGGAGGAGTTGAGGCGAATTCTGCAGGACAGGGCGAAGGGGGCGGGATAGGCGTCCTGCCTTTCCCGCCGGTTCTACCCGTTCTGTCCTGTTCCTGCCCGTCTAGCCTTCCATCCTATTTCCCCGTAATCACGAAGTGGCCGCGGCGGTTCTGCTGCCAGCACGACTCGTTCTCTTCACTGCAGAATGGCTGCTCCTTGCCCTTGCTGACCACCGTCACGCGGCCGGCGGGAATGCCGAGGCTGACCAGGTACTCCTTCACCGCGCTCGCGCGGCGGTTGCCCAGACCGAGGTTGTACTCCGCGCTGCCGCGCGAGTCGCAGTGGCCTTCGAGCATCACCTGGACGCTGTTCCACTTCTTCATCCAGTCGGCGTCCTTCTGCAGCGCCGGCCTGGCGTCGTCGCGCACGGTGGCCTTGTCGAGATCGAAGAACACGTCGTCCAACGGCTTTTCCGAATTGAGCTGATCGACCGATTTGCGCGCGAAGATCTCCTCCTCGCTCAGCGGCCGCGGCGCGGGCGCTGGCGGCGGCGGTGGTGGCGGCGGGGGGGGCGGCGGCGGCGCAGGCGCTGCCGGCGGCGGCGGTGGAGGCGCGGGGGTCGCTTGCGGGACTTTCTTGTGGCAGCCGGCCACGGCGACGGCCAGAGCTGCGCTGAGTGCAATGGTGGATACAAGTCGGCGAACGCGCATCATCGTGTGCTCCTCGGTGGTGGCAGCTTACAAAGTTGATTTCATGCTGTCAAACGATTGCGAGTGACGAAAACGATACAATGCGCCGAGTGGAACAGCTGCTGCGCGCGACCGCACGGGCGGAAACGCGTCATTTCTGGTTCCGCGGCTTCCGCGCATTCGTCACGCCCCTCCTTCAACACGCGGCCGCTGGTCGAATCGACCCGCACCTCCTCGATTGCGGGTGCGGGACGGGCGCCAACCTCGAATGGCTCGGCTCATTCGGTCGTAGTTACGGGTTCGATATCAGCGATGTCGGCCTGGGCATCGGTCGAGCGGCGGGCCGGACGCGGCTCGCGCGCGCCACCGTCACGGCCGCACCCTTTCCCACGGCCTCCTTTGATATCGTCACCTCGTTCGATGTTCTGTATTCGCTCGAGGATTCGGCCGAGGAAACCGCGATTGCCGAGATGTACCGGCTGCTCAAGCCCGGAGGCTATGCCATCGTCAACGTGGCCGCCATGCGCGTCCTGCGCGGCGACCATTCGGTGCTGAGCCGCGAAATCCGCCGCTACAGCCGTGCAGATTTGCGCATGCGATTGCAGCGCGCCGGGTTTCTGATCCAGCGCCTGACCTACACCAATGCGACGCTCTTCCCGGCGCTCTCTATCGCCCGCCTGATTCAACGCCGCCGCGGCCTGCGCAGCGAGAACGAGGCCGGCGCGGAGATCTCGGTCCCCCCCGAGCCGGTCAATGCCATCATGTCGGCGGTGATGCAGCTCGAGGGACTCTGGCTGCGATGGTTCGACGAGCCATTCGGGAGCTCGCTGCTCTGCCTGGCTAGGAAGCCGGGCCCGTCACCTTCCTCAGTGCGACCTTGAACAGCCGCAGGCCGAGATGACGGCGATCCTGGCTGCGCCGGCTCCGCTCGGCCGGCGTGTAGGTCTGATCGGTCTCCAGCACGATGATGTCCGCCGCGTCCTCAATCGGCACGTCGAGTGAGAAATCGCGGTCCAGCACGCGGTCCAGCACGACCCGATCGCCCGATCGCACCAGCAGCCTCGAGCCGCGCGAAAAATAGGTGCGCGGCGATTCTCCCTCCAGGTGCAGCGCGAGCCGTCGAAGCTCCGCCGGCCGCGGAATGTTCTCGACAGGCGGGCGCCAGCCCGGGCCGCCGATCTTCAGCTCGCCGCGCTCGCTCAGCCAGCGCCACCGCAGTCCGGTCCGCGGATTGAACTCCTGCTCGTGCCAGCCGGCCCCGAACCCGAAGATCTGCCTCGATGGCGAGGCGTCGAACTGCTCAATCGCCACGCGTCCGCCACCCGTCGCCTCGACCCGAACGGTCAGGTAATCGAGCGCCTGGATGTCGCGGCCCACCAACGGCAGGTAGATCGTCTCGAGGAACGCTCCGGGCATCAGCGCTTTGTCCACAACCCTGTTGATGTCGACGGTGACCTTCAGCCGTGGGCGCACCGTCGGATCGAAGCTGCGGCCGCCGATCATCATCGTCCCGCCCATCGAGGCACCGCTGATCCGGCCCTCGATGGGACCGTCCGAAGGGCCTCGGTGATCGGCCTCGGCGACGCCGGCGGCTTCTGGCGTCAGCGCCCACCCTTCGCCGACGTACCACTCGGGACGAACGACGCGATACCAGTCCATCTCGCCGGGTCGCGCTCCCCCGAGCAGCACCGGATAGGGTACGGTCCAGCGGAATCGCTGCGGGTCGCCGTGCTGCACGAGGTCGATGCTGGTTCGCAGCGGATCGACGACGAACCAGACCGGCGCGCGGCCGCCGCCGTTCCAGTACTTCACGGCCTCCAGCCACTCGTGCTGCGGCGGCGTCGCCAGCTGCTCAGACACCTCCGGCATCGTGCGGCCCACCCATTTGATGGGACGCCGCAGATCGAGCGCCTCCCGTCGGTCCATCGCGAGCACGGGCGTCGCGCGAGCGTCCTGCTGCGCCGCCGCCATGGCGTCGAGGAGCCGGAAGGCCGGGGCGGGCATTCGGGAATTCGCCGCAATCGAGGTGCCGCCGAGATGCGCGCAGAACATGGCCAGGGCCACGGCGATCGCCAGCCCGGTGTCCCAGGGCAGGGTGCGGAGCCCGGCGACCACGAGGTAGGCCATCGGCACCACCAGCGGCAGCGCGTAGCGGCTCGTGAACGTCTCCTGAAACAGCAGATCGAAGACGAGATAGGGCAGAAATGCGACCGCGAGGACGATCAGCGCCGGCCGCTGCCGGGTGGCCAGCCTGACGAAGCCGACAAGCGCGCAGGTCAGCGCGACGACGGCGACCGGCCAGATCGCCCACGGCGCGACGAACGCATAGTAGAGCGCGTCGGCAATGTCGCGCGGGCCGTGGCGGGTCCACAGCATCTGGATGTTGCCGAGATCCTCCGCGCCTTGATCGAACAGCGCGTGCCAGTAGGCCGCCGGTCCGCCGGTGATGACGACGAGAGGGATGAACCAGAGCAGGAGGCCGGCGGCAAAGGCGAACCCGCTCAGCACGAGAGCGGAGGGTCGAAGGCGGAGCGCTCCTGACTCTTCTCTCCGCTTGGGCCCCGAGCCCCGAGCCCTGAGCCCTTGGAGCAGCAGCAACGGAACCGTGAGCCACACCACCTGCGATCGCACGCCGGTGGCAAGCCCACCGCAGAAGGCAGCCAACGCGAGCGAACGCGCATCCTGCGCCGCCAATGTGATGGCTTGCACGACCAGCGCGGCCGCCAGCCCGCTGCTATCGCTCAACGGCCTGACGGCGGTGAACCAGTAGAGCGGCGTGGTCGCCGCCAGGGCGGCTGCCGCCAGCGGCCAGCGCGGTGGCGTGCCGGCTTGATCGACCCGCCGGAACAGCGCCGCCAGCGCCACCAGGCCGAGCGCGCCGCCGCCGACACTGACCAGGGCCAGCGCCGTCACCTCCGCCGGGACGGCGGCGTGGAGAGCCTTCGCCAGCACGATGAACAGCGGATAGCCGGGCGGATGCGGCTGATGATGGGCCACGTCGAATTGCCGCACGCCGAGCGCGAAATTGATCGAGTCGAGATCTTCGAGCGAGCGTGGAAGGTAGGGAAGGTGAAGCGCGAGGAAGATGACCGCGAGCGCGGACGCGCCGGCCTGAAAGGCTCGCGCTCCGGTGCGCCGGCGAGGTGGCGCGCCGTGTTGAACAGAGCCGCTGTCGAGGGCGCGATCGGGAATCACATCGGCCGCAGCAGCAATCCTTCGTTCAAGCTGCCCAGGCGGTAGCCTTGCAGGTCGAGCGTGACATAGCGGTAGCCGGCCGCCTTGAGCTCGCGCACGATCGCTGCGGCAGTCTCAGGCTCGAGCGCGCGCGCCATTTCGCCGCGCCCGATCTCGACGCGCGCCAGGTCGTCGTGATGGCGCACCCGGAACACGCGGAAGCCGAGCGCGCGGACCGCCTGCTCAGCGCGCTCGATCGTCCGCAGTTTCTCGTCGGTCACGTCGGTGTGATACGGGATTCGCGACGACAAGCAGGCAGACGCCGGTTCGTCCCAGGTCGGCAGCCCGGCGCGGTGCGACAGTTCGCGGATCTCGTCCTTGGTCAGGTCGACTTCGTCGAGCGGGCTGCGGACGCCGAACTCACGTGCGGCCTGCCGGCCCGGTCGATAGTCGCCACGATCGTCCGCGTTGTTGCCGTCGACGACGACGGCCTGGCGCGCAGCGGCGATGCGGGAGAGGTGCGTGTAGAGTTCGTGCTTGCAGAAATAGCAGCGATTGGCGGGGTTGGCGCGATACGCCGGGTTCTCGAGCTCGCTGGTCTTGATGATTTCGTGGCGGAGGCCGAAGTCCCTGGCGATCCGGATCGCGAGCGAGCGATGCCGCTCCGGATAGCTGGGGCTGTCGGCGGTGACGGCGACCGCGCGGTCGCCCAGGGTCCGGGTAGCGATGTAGGCGAGATAGGCGCTGTCGACGCCGCCGCTGTAGGCGACGATGACCGAGTCGAGGGACGCGAGCGCGGCGCGGAGGGCCTGTTCTTTCGCGGCCGGCTCACTCATTCTTCCACTTCATCCTCGTCTTCGTCGTCGTCCTCGTCGTCGTCATCGATGTCGTCGTCGTCTTTTTCTTCGTCATCGTCGAGATCCTCGTCCTCGTCGTCATCGGGCGCCAGGTCGAGCTCCAGCGGCGACATTCCGATGACTTCGAGGTTGGAGCCACACTCAGGGCAACTGAGCTGATCGCCCTTGTCGACATCGAACTCGTCGACTTCGATTTCGGCATCGCATTCGGGGCAGGTGGCCATTGGGGTCTCCGATCACTTAGAATCCCGCAGCGGCGGGATGATCGCGAGTATAGCGAGAACCTGCGCATGTCTGCAACGCAGGGTAACGCCTGCATTGCGTGGTTCCGATACCTACAACGATGGCCAGCACCTCGGTCAGCACGAAAACGGTAGTCGTCGCCGACGACACCGCATTCGTCCGCGATCGCTTCCGGACGGCGATAGAACAGGCGGGCCACAAGGCGATTGTGGTGCGCAGCGCCGCCGAGCTGCTGGCGCGGGTGCGGGCCGACCTCGATCGAATCGATCTGGTGATCGTCGACCTGCGGCTGCCGCACGCGCCCGGAGTCGAGTTGATCCGCTCGGTCCGGAAGCTCGATGAGGGCCGTTTGCCGCTGCTGATCTTCAGCGGCACGATCGCCAATGCCGACGAAGTGCGCCAGCTGGCGGCGCTCGGCGTGGCCGGCTACGTGAACGAGTACAGCGCGGTGCAGCACATCCTGCCCTCGCTGGCGCCGCACCTGTTCCCCGACAACTTCAATCGCCGCAGCAGCCCGCGCGTCGTCCTCGGTATCCCAATCCAGTACCGCTTCGGCAACACCATCGCCGCAGCGCTGACGCTCAACCTCAGCCACGGTGGCATCGCCATCCGCACGACCAGCCCGCTCGAAGGTAACGCCAAGATCAAGGTCCGCTTCCGCATGCCGGGTTCGAAGAAGGACGTCGACGCGGAAGGGCACGTGGCGTGGAGCGACCGCCGGGTGGGCATGGGCGTCCAGTTCGAAGTGGTCGATCCGGCCAACCAGACCATCATCGACCAGTTCGTCGACGCCCACTTCTTCAGCAATAGAAAAGCTTAACATCTGGTCGTTGGGTCAGCTGCCATCTGGTCGATCGTCAATCACCAGATACCAGATGATCAAATCACCAGAGGCGAGGCTCTATGGATGTGATGTGGCGACTCGTGGGGCTGTTCGCGCTGGTGGGCGCCAACGGCTTCTTCGTTGCCGCCGAATTCTCGATCGTCACCGTGCGCAAGACGCGCATCGATCAGATGATTGCGGAAGGTCACCGCGGCGCACGGGCAGTCAGGCGAGCGGTGTCGGCTCCGGATCGGTACATTGCCGCGACGCAGCTCGGCATCACGATGGCCAGTCTCGGCCTGGGATGGATGGCGGAGCCGGCGCTGGCTTCGACCTTCGAGCCGGCGCTGACGTTTCTCCCGCCGCACCTGGCCGAACACACCGCGCACAGCCTCGCCATCGCGACCGCATTCGCGATCATTACCGCCGCCGAAATCGTCTTCGGCGAGCTGGCGCCGAAATGGATCGCGCTCGAACGTCCCGAAGCCACCGCCCTCTGGGTGGTCAAACCGCTCGAGCTCTTCATGCGGGTGTTCTGGCCGTTCATCCGGCTCGTCCACGGAACTGCGCAAGGGGTGGTGCGGTTGCTCGGCCTGCGCGGCGGCGACCGCCGCGGGATGGTGCACTCGGAAGAAGAGCTCAAGATGCTGGTCACCGCCAGTCAGGAAGCCGGCGTGCTCGAGGAACAGGAGGAGCAGATGCTTCACCGCGTGTTCGGGTTCGCCGATCTCACCGCCGCCCAGGTGATGATTCCGCGCACCGAGCTGATCGCGGTCGGCGCCGACACGCCCCTGCGCGATCTGTTGCGCACGGTTGGCCAGGGTCAACCGACGCGACTGCCGGTCTATCGCGACGATCTCGACGATGTGGTCGGCATGCTGCACGTCGCGGATCTGGTCAAGGCACTGAGCAGCGGCGACGCCACCGTCAACGCCGGCGCCCTCGCGCGCGAAGTGCTGACGGTGCCGGTCACGCTGGGCGCCAATGATCTGCTCGCCGAGATGCGGCGGAGGAAGGCACGCGAGGCCCTCGTCATCGATGAACACGGCGGCACGGCGGGGCTGGTCACGTTCGAATCGCTGATGGAACGCATCATCGGCGAAATCCCTGGAGAAATGGGCGCGCAGACACGCACCATCGTGCGGGCCGACGGATCGGCCGACCTCGATGGCTTGGCGCTCGTGAGCGATACCAACCAGCAGTTCGGCCTGCACATCGACGAGGGCACCTACACCACGATCGGCGGCTACGTGCTGGGCCGGCTGGGCCGGCGCGCACGCCTGGGCGATGTGATTGAGGTGGAAGGTCGCAAGATGCGGGTCGCGGCTCTCGACGGCCTGCGGGTGGCCAAGGTGTGGCTGTCGAAGCCGGTCCAGCGGCGCGCCACCGCGGAGGGCACCGACGACGCCGGCGGCGCGTGAACCGCCGCCGGCGCGGCTAGTCTGACCGCAGCAACCGCAGCGCATTGGCGATCACGAGCACCGACGCACCGGTGTCGGCCAGGACGGCCATCCACAGCGTGGCCATCCCGCCGACCGCCGCGATGACGAACACGCCCTTCAGCCCGATCGAGATCGCAAAGTTCATCTGGATGTTGCGCACGGTCGCGCGGCTCAGGCGGAAGCTGTAGGGGATTCGCAGCAGTTCGTCTGCCATCAACGCGATGTCCGCGGTCTCGAGCGCCGAGTCGCTGCCGGCCGCACCCATCGCGATTCCGACGTCCGAGGACGCCAGCGCCGGGGCATCGTTGACGCCGTCGCCGACCATGGCCACCGGACCGTGCACGCGCCGGAGCTCCTCGATCACCGCAACCTTGTCCTCGGGCAGCAGCTCGGCGCGAAACTCGTCCACCCCGAGTTCCGCGGCAATCGCCCGGGCGGTGCCGTGGCTGTCGCCGGTCAGCATCACCACGCGCACCACGCCATGCGCGCGCAGCAACTGAATGGCGTCTTTACTCGCCTCGCGCGTCCGATCGGCAACGGCGAGGAGTCCGATCGGCCGGCCGTCGCGGGCGACGATCACGGCGGTCCGGCCGGCGGCGTCGATCGCCGCCGCCCGACGGTGAATGGCGTCGGTACAAAGATGGCGCTCGTCGAACAGCCGATGGCTGCCGACCAGAGCCGGACGACCCTCCACGGTGCCCTCCGCCCCGCGGCCCGGGATCGCGGCCACCTGGCTGGCGGGCGCCGAGGCGACACCGATCGACGCGGCGTGGTCGAGGATCGCCTGCGCAATCGGGTGCGTCGAGCGCTGTTCCACCGCCGCGGCGATCGCGACGATCGACGCGGGAGCCACGCCGTCCAGCGAGACGACCTCGACCACTTCCGGTACGCCGCGGGTCAGCGTACCGGTCTTGTCGAACGCGACGCAGCGGACGCGGTTCGTGTTCTCGAGGTGCCTGCCGCCTTTGATCAGCACGCCCTTGCGCGCTGCAGCCGCGAGGGCGGCGACAATCGAGACCGGCGTCGAGATCACCAGCGCGCAGGGACACGACACCACCAGCAGCACGAGCGCGCGATAGATCGAGATGTGCCAGCTGCCGTGCAGGAGCAGGGGAGGGACCACCGCCACCACGGCCGCCAGACCGACCACGGCCGGGGTATAGACGCGCGCGAAACGCTCGACCAGCGTCTGCGCCGGCGCCCGCTGCGACTGGGCCCGCTCCACGAGGTGGATGATGCGCGCCAGCGTGGTGTCGCGCCGGAGCCGGGTCACCTGTACCTCGAGCGCGCCGCGGCCGTTGACGGTACCGGCGAACACGCAGTCGCCTGGCGCTTTTTCGGCCGGCAGCGATTCGCCGGTGACCGGCGCCTGATTGACCGCGCTCTGCCCTGCCACGACGTCGCCGTCGAGCGGAATCTTTTCGCCGGGCCGGATGACGATCACCGCGCCGGGCGCGATCCGGTCAACGGCGACGCGTCGTTCGCCGTCCGCATCGCGGACCAGTGCGTCGGCCGGCGTCAAGTCGATCAGGGTGCGGAGGGCGTGGCGGGCGCGGTCCAGCGTTCGTGCCTCGAGCGCCTGCGCCAGCGCGAAGAGAAACACCACGGCCGCCGCTTCGGACCATTCGCCCAGTATGGCGGCACCGGTCGCCGCGATGACCATGAGGACGTGAATGTCGAACGAGCCGGTCCGCGCGGCGGTCCACGCTTTGCGCGCGGTTGCACCGAGCCCGGCCGTCAGCGAGATCACGAACAGGAAAGGAACTCCGCGTATGGTGTCGGACGGATGGAGACCCGCCGCCCCCGCCCACTGAAGCGCCAACCCGATGGCGAGGGCAATGCCGGAGGTCCAGACCAGGACCTGGCGTATCCGCGGCCACCGATCGCTGCCGACGATCGGCGGCTCGTGGTCGAGACACGCGCGCATGCCGGTGTCGGCGATGGCGTCGGCAATGATTGCGGTGGAAATTCTCGCCGCGTCGTATTTCACGTGCAGCCGCTGGCCCATGAGGTCAGCCGAGAAATCCTCGAGCCCGATCAGATTCTTGAACCGCCGCTCGAGAATGGCGACCTCCTCGCGGCAGTCCATGCCTTCGATCCTGAAGGTCGATTCGGCGTGGAGCTCGCACACCGTGCAGATGGTGCTCACGGCCGCCTCGACCGGCTGGCGGCGACCGGGACCGGCGCACCTGGCGATGGCGGAACGCTCGTGTCCGCAGCGGCGCGCGAACGTTCCTGCACGTGCTGGAGCCCCTGCTCGAACAACAACACGATGTGGTGGTCGTCCGCGACGTAATAGATGTGTTTCCCGGAACGGCGCGCCTTCACCAGCCGCATGCCGCGCAGCAATCGAAGCTGATGCGACACGGCGGACTGGGTCAGCCCGAGGATGCGCGCGAGGTCGCAGACCGGCACTTCGGTCCGCGCCAGCGCATCCAGAATCCGGACGCGCGTCGCGTCGCCCAGGACCTTGAAGGTCTCAGCCAGGGCGGCGACGGCGCCCTCCTCGAGCAGATCGTCTTTCCGTTGAACATATGAACGCCTGTTCATGTGTTCATGATAGCAGACGTGGGACCCGGGCCCATGTCCCTGTCCTACCCCAGAGCCGTGAACACCGCGTCGTAGTTGGGCTCGTTGCGCGCGTCGTCGAGGACCTCGGCGTGCCGCACCATCCCGTCCTTGTCGATGACGAAGACCGCCCGCCTGGCGATGCCCTTCAAGCCAATCATGTCCTCGTTGAACACGCCGTAGTCGCGAATCACCTGCTTGTTGAAGTCGCTCAGCAGCGGGAAGTTCAGCTGCTGCTGATCTTGAAACGCCTTGAGCGTAAAGAAGGTATCAACGCTGATGCCGTAGACCTGCGCGTGGGCCGTGCCCAGCCGCGCCATCGAATCCTTGAACGTGCACATCTCTTTGGTGCACACGGAGCTGAACGCGGCTGGGAAAAACGCGAGCACGACCGGCTTTCCCCGCAACTGGCTGAGCGTCACCGGCTCCCGGTCCTGGTTGACAAGGGTAAAGTCCGGCGCCTTCGATCCGACGGCGACTGCCATCAAAGCCTCCATTACATTGGTGATAAGGTTGGTCCGCCCCTACACAAACCGAGGCGGTTCGGGTTAGCATTTTTGATTGAGGGAGGCGCGACGCGCCACCCTGAGCCCTCAGGCCCTTCGCGATACGTAAATAGGAGTCCTCCGTGATCGAGGTTCAACACCTCACGAAACGCTACGGCCGCGTCACCGCCGTAAACGACGTCAGCTTCCGCGTCGAGCGCGGCGAAATCCTCGGCTTCCTCGGACCCAACGGCGCCGGCAAGACCACCACGATGCGGATTCTGACCGGCTACATGCCGGCCACCGAAGGCAAGGCCCTGGTCGCCGGATTCGACGTCTTCGAACAACCGCTCGAGGCCAAACGGCGGACCGGCTACCTGCCCGAAACGCCGCCCCTGTATACCGACATGAGCGTTGCCGAGTATCTCGACTTCGTCGCCAAAATCAAGGGCGTCGCCTCGGCTGACCGGCGCGCGCGCGTCCACTACGTGATGGAACGCACCCGCGTTGCCGACATGGCCAACCGGCTGTGCGGCAAGCTGTCGAAAGGGTACAAGCAACGGGTGGGTCTGGCCTCGACCCTCATCCACAACCCCGAGGTGCTGATTCTCGATGAGCCCACCGCCGGCCTCGACCCCAAGCAGATCATCGAGACGCGTGAGTTGATCAAGGAGCTCGCCGGCGACCACACCATCATCCTGAGCACCCACATTCTGCCCGAGGTCGCGCAGACCTGCCAGCGGGTGGTCATCATCAACAAGGGCCAGGTCGTGGCCATCGATACGCCCGACAATCTCACCGCGCGGCTGCGCGGCTCGGAAACCATGTATGTGCAGGTCGACGCCAACGGCGCGGACGCCGCGGCGTCGCTCACCCGCGTGGCGGGCGTCACGCGGGTGGTGGAGTCGGATCGGAAGGACGGCACGGTCGGCTACGAGATCGACAGCGAAAGCGGACGCGACGTGCGCCGCGACCTCGCCCGCGCCATCGTCAGCGGCGGATGGGGACTGCTGGAGATGCGACCGATGCGCATGAGCCTCGAGGACGTGTTCCTGTCGCTCACCACCGAGGAAATGCCCACGCCGCCGCCCGAGGCGGGCGTCACGCCGGCAGGAGAGTTGATCAATGAGTAACATCCTTGCAATCGCGCAGAAGGAGCTCAAGTCCTACTTCGCCTCGCCGATCGCCTACATCGTGATTGGGCTGTGGGCGCTGCTCTACGGCTACTTCTACGCCGCCATCCTGCATTTCTTCGTTCAGCAGAGCCTGCAGATGAGCCAGTTCGGCATGCAGGGACCGCAGTCGATGAACGTCAACCAGCAGCTCATTCGCCCGTTGCTGCAGAACGTCCTGATCCTGATTCTGTTCTTGATGCCGATGGTGACGATGCGCGCCTACTCGGAAGAGAAGCGATCGGGCACGATCGAGCTGCTGCTGACCTCGCCGCTCACCGACTTCCAGATCATCCTCGGGAAGTTCTTCGGCGCCATGGCGCTCTACACCGTGATGCTGGCGGTGACGCTGATTCACATCGGGCTGCTCTTTGTCTACGGCCATCCCGAGTGGAAGCCGATCGTCACCGCCTACATCGGCCTGCTGTTGATGGGCGGCTGCTTCATCTCGCTCGGCCTGTTCATCTCCAGCCTGACCAGGAACCAGATCGTCGCCGGCATGGTGACCTTCGCGGTGTTCCTGCTGTTGTGGGTCATCACCTGGATCGGCACCGCGGCGGGGCCGACCGCCGAAAAAGTCACGCAGTACCTGTCGATCGTCGATCACTACGACGACTTCGGCAAAGGCGTGCTCGACACGACCCATTTCATCTACTACGTAAGCTTCATCACATTCGGGTTGTTCCTGACCGCGAAGTCGGTCGACAGCGAACGGTGGCGTGGATAAGGCAACGCACGGGTTTCAACTCTCGGAAGAGTGACGGGAGTTGGGCGCTGACAGTTGAGAACTGACATGTTGAATCGGATTCTGAGTTTGATCGGCTGGCTCGGCACGGCCATGGTGTTTGTCGCCGTGGCCATCCGCTTCGGTTACCCGGCCAGGGAGCAGTGGGCGTACTACCTGGCGTGGGGTGGCCTGGTCTGCGTGCTGGCCTATACCCTCGGCCAGTGGCGGGAGATCGCCAAGGTCTTCGCCCGCCGCCAGACGCGCTACGGTACGCTGATGAGCGTCAGCATCCTGGTGGTGCTCGGCATCCTCGTCGCCATCAACTACATCGGCACCAAGCAGAACAAGCGCTGGGATCTGACCGCCAACCAGCAGTTCAGCCTCTCGGATCAGAGCCGCAACGTGGCGGCCAAGCTCGATGCCCCGATGCAGGTCCAGGTGTTCGCCCAGGACCAGCAGTTTCCGCGCTTCCAGGAGCGCATGAAGGAGTACCAGTACGCGTCGAGCAAGATTTCGACCGAGTACATCGACCCGGAGAAGAAGCCGTCGGTGGCGAAGCAGAACAACGTCGACCGGATGCCGACCATCATCTTCAACTACAAGGGGCGCTCCGAGCGCGTCAACGCCGACGGCGAACAGGATCTGACCAACGCCATCATCAAGGTGGTGTCGGGACAGCAGCGGAAGGTCTATTTCACGCAGGGCCACGGCGAGAGAGACACCACCTCGTCAGAGCAGGACGGCTACAACGTGATCGGCACCGCGCTCGGCCACGAGAACTACACCGTCGAGAAGCTCACCATCGCCCAGCAGGGCTCGGTGCCCGACGACGCGGCGGTGGTGGTGGTGGCGGGACCGAAGAACGACTTCTTTGCGCCCGAAGTGGACGCCCTGAAGAAGTATCTCGACAAGCAGGGCAAGCTGCTCCTCGAGTTGGACCCGCCCGACAAGCTGGACAGCCCGCCACTCACCAATCTGATCACGCTCGCCCACGACTGGGGTATCCAGATTGGCAACAACGTCGTGGTCGACGTCAGCGGCATGGGCCGGATGATCGGCACCGACGCATCAGTCCCGGTCGTGGCCCCGCCCTATCCGGCGCATCCGATCACCCAGCGCTTCGGCATGCTCACGGCGTTCCCGCTCGCGCGCGAAGCGTCGCCGGTGAGCGGCGGCGTCAACTCGCACGTCGCGCAGCCCTTCATCGAAACCGGTCCGCGCAGCTGGGCCGAGACCGACCTCAAGTCACTCATGACCAGCGGCGCCGTTTCGCTCGACGAATCGAAGGGCGACAAAAAGGGACCGATCGCGCTCGGCTCGGCCGTGTCCGCGGCGGCGACGCCGGCGGCACCGCCCAAGCCCGGCGAGCCGGATGCACCCAAGCCGGAGACCCGGCTCGCCGTGATCGGCGACTCCGACTTCGCGGCCAACGGCACGCTGGGCGTGCCGGGAAACCGCGACCTGTTCATGAACACGATCGGCTGGCTGTCGCAGCAGGACAACCTGATCTCGATCCGTCCCAAGGACGCTGACGATCGCCGGATCACGCTGACCGCCACCCAGGAGTCGAACATCTTCTGGTTGTCGCTGCTGATCGTCCCCGGCTTCGTCTTCGGCGCCGGTGTCATGACCTGGTGGAAGCGGAGGTCGTAACATGCGCGGCCTCCGCTCCACCATCGTCCTCGTCGTCGTGCTCGCCGGGCTCGGTGCCTACATCTACTTCGTCACCTCGAAGGTGCCGGAAGGCGGCGCTGCCGCGGGCGAGGCCAAGAAGGAAAAAGTCTTCGCCGCGGTGCAGGCCGACAAGATCGACGAAGTGAAGGTGTCCACGGCGGCCGGCGACGCCACCACCCTGAAGAAGGACGGCAGCGTCTGGAAGATCACGCAGCCGTCGGATCTGGCGGCATCCGAGTCTGAGGTGTCGCAGCTGACATCGGCGCTCGGCCAGGTCGAGATCGATCGCGTCATCGACGACAATCCGTCCAACCTCAACGACTACGGTCTGTCGAACCCGCGCGTCGAAGTCGACTTCAAGGCCGCCGGCGACAAGGACTACCGCAAGCTCTTCATCGGCGAAAAGACGCCGACCGGCGGCGACTTTTTCGCGAAGCGCAACGACGACAAGAAGGTGTTTCTCATCGCGGCGGCTCAGGACACCGCGTTCAACCGCACCACCTTCGATCTGCGCGACAAGACGCTCCTGAAGTTCGAGCGCGACAAGGTGGACGCGCTCGACATCACCGCCGGCGGCAAGACGATCGCGATCGCCAAGGATGGCGGCGACTGGAAGATGTCCAAGCCGGTGCAGACCAAGGCGGACTTCGGATCGGTCGAGGGCCTGGTGGGACGTCTGCAGACGGTGCAGATCAAGTCGATCGTCGCCGACAGCCCCTCCCCCGCCGATTTGAAGAAGTACCGGTCTCGACAAGCCGGAAGCGACGGTGAGCGTGGGCCTGGGCAGCGCCCGCGCCACCCTGACGTTCGGCGGCAAGGCACCGGACAACACCGTCTACGCCCGCGATGCGTCCAAAGGCGCGGTGGTCACCGTCGAAAACGCGCTGCTGGACGACATGAAAAAGGGCGCCGACGACTATCGGCGCAAGGACGTGTTCGAGTTCCGCCCATTCAACGCCACCCACATCGAGCTCACCCGCAACGGACAGACGGTGACGCTGGATCGGACCAAGGGTCAGGGCGAGAACGCGCCGGACAAGTGGAAGCGCGTCAGCCCGACCGCAGGCGACGTCGACAAGGAAAAGAGCGACGGTCTGCTGGGCAAGCTGTCGAACATCCGGATCACGTCGTTCGTCGATGCGACGGCCAAGACCGGCCTCGACAAGCCGGCGCTGTCGGTGGTGGTGAAGTTCGACGATGGCAAGAAGGAAGATCGAGCGACCTTCGGTCAGGTCGGCAACGACGTGTTCGTGGCACGCCCGGGCGAGCCGGGCGCAGCCAAGATCGAGGCGGCCGATCTCAACGATGTGATCAAGTCGCTGGATGAGATCGCAAAATAATCTCGCCTGGGCCGTCGCGGCGGTGCTCGCGACGGCCGCCTGCGCGCATTCGCCCCGTCCGGCTTCTCCGCGCGGTTCTGCCCGCGCCGCCACCGCCGCGACGGGTGCCCCGTCGGCTTCGATCGGTGCTCTGCGACACGATATCGACGCCGTCCTCGGGGATCGTGCGCTCAGCCACGGCTACTGGGGCGTGCTCGCCAGATCGTTGAAAACCGGCGAGACCCTCTACGCCGTCAATGCGGACAAGCTGATGATGCCGGCGTCGAACATGAAAATCGTGACGCTTGCCGCTGCCGCCGAGACGCTGGGTTGGGATTACGCCTATGAGACGAAGCTCTTCGCCACAGGATCGATCGCCGATGGCGTCCTCGCCGGCGATCTGGTCGTCGTTGGCTCCGGAGATCCGAGCCTGGTCGCCGCCGATGGCATGGCCGATCGGGTGTTCAGCGACTGGGCGCAGCGCCTGAAGCAGCGGGGCGTCCGCAGCGTCAGCGGGCGCGTGATCGGCGACGACAACGGCTTCGAGAAGGAAACGCTCGGCTTGGGCTGGATGTGGGACGACCTTCCCACCGATGACTCGGCCGGCGTCGGCGCCCTGCAATACAACGAGAGCGCGGTGAAGGTGTCGGTGTCGCCCGGTCCCGCGATCGGCGACGCGGCGGCGATCAGCATCGTGCCCGCTGGCAGCGGCCTGACCATCCTCAGCTCCGTGACGACCGGAGCGACCGGCGGTCCGACGTCGATCGGCACGCGCCGTCTGCCAGGGAGCATGACGCTGGAGCTCGGCGGCGCGATCGCCGCCGGAGCGGCGCCATCCACCCTGACGGTCTCGATTGACAATCCCACGCAGTTCTTCGTGACCGCATTGCGGACCGCGCTCATCGCGAATGGCATCGACGTGCGCGGGCCCGCCGCCGACATCGATGATGTGCGGGACGCGCCACGGCCGGCCGGCGCGCCGATTGTGTCGTATCGATCGGCTCCGCTCTCCGAGCTCGCGGTGCGGCTGATGAAGATCAGCCAGAACCAATACGCCGAGACGATGCTGAAGAGTGTGTCGTCCGCACCGGGCGTGGTGCCGACGGCGGCAGCCGGTTGGCGGGCCGCGCTGGCCATCTTCGAACGCTGGGGCGTGCCCGCAGGCTCGTTGATTCAGCGCGACGGCTCCGGGCTCACGCGATACGACTTCGTCACGCCAGAGGCGATCGTGGCGATCCTGACCCACGTCGATCGCGATCCGCGCCTGCGCGGACCGTTCGAAGCGTCGCTGCCCGTCGCCGGCCGCGACGGCACGCTGGCCAACCGCATGAAGGGCACGCCCGCTGAAGGCAACGCACGCGCGAAGACGGGCTCGATGACCGCGGTGCGCGGCACTTCGGGCTACGTCACCGCCGCCGATGGCGAGCCGCTCGTGTTCTGCATCCTGGCCAACAACTACGACGCGCCCGCCAGCACGATCACCGCGGCCGAGGATGCGATCATCGTCCGCCTCGCCATGTTCACGCGGAGCGCGGCGCCTTCGGCACCGCAGACGCCCGCCGGGTAAAGCCCAGCTCATCGGCGCCACGGCGGTCCGTTTGCATCAGCTGCCATCATGTCGAGCTCAGGATGGTGGCGGGTGCCTGTACTGGCGTCTGTGATGCTCTTTCCGGGCACCGGATTGCCACAGGGCCAAACTCAGCAGGATCCGTATCAGATCGCCACGTTCTGCACACCGGTGCCCGTCACCTTGCGTCAGGTGACGGTGACCACCGGCGACGAGCTGCAGCATGCGCTCGACCAGGCGATGGGGGGCGACACGATTCTGCTGGCCGAGGACGCCACGTTTCGGCCGGTCGCGCCGGAAGGCAGTTTCATGCTGCGCAACCGCCAGATCGCCCTCAACCAGTGGGTGACCATTCGATCGGCCAATCGCGCCTTCGACGCCAGCGGCGCCCTGCCGCCCGGCACGCGGGCCGACAAAGCCAACGCGAACGTGATGCCGAAAATTCGCGCGGCCGCCGCGAATCAAGGCGCGATACACGCCGAGGCGGGCGCCCGCGGCTACCGTCTGATCGGCCTCGACATCGGCGTTGACGACGGCGTCGCGAAGGTGACCAACCTGGTGGAGCTGGGCTCGGGCAAGGATGCGAAGGTCGAAGCCGAACCGTCCGACATCGTCATCGATCGCTGCTACCTGCACGGCAACGATCGAGGCGACTTTCGCCGCGGTGTCGCACTGAACGGCGTGCGCATGGCCGTGATCGACTCCTATCTCGAGAACTTCCACGACGCCCAGACCGACTCACAGGCGATCGCCGGCTGGAACGGCGCCGGACCGTTCCGGATCGTGAACAACTTCCTCGAGGCGGCGAGCGAGAACATCATGTTCGGCGGTTCGGATCCCGCGGTCGACGGCCTGGTGCCGTCCGATGTCGAGATCCGGCGGAACTTGAGCACGAAGCGGCTCGCCTGGAAAACGGCTGGAGTGGCGGTCAAGAATGCGTTCGAGCTCAAAAACGCCCGCCGCGTGCTCGTCGACGGCAATACCTTCGAGCATGTCTGGACGTCGGGCCAGAGCGGCACCGCCATCCTCTTGAAGTCGACGAACCAGGAGGGGCGCTGCACGTGGTGCGTGACGGAGTACGTCACCTTTGCCAACAACATCGTTCGTGATGCGGCGAGCGGCATGGCCATCAATGCCGCGGAGGCCGGTGCGAAGGGGATGCCACTGCCTCGCCCGGCGAACCATATCCGGGTGTCCAACGTGCTGTTCCAGAACATCGGCGCCGATGAGTGGGGCACCGGCGGCAAGCTGTTCCGCGTGACCAACGGCGTCTCAAACGTGGAGATCACCCACGTGACTTCCACGAGCAATCCGAACGGCATTCTGGATCCGCAGAACGCCTCCGACCTCAACCCGAACTTCGTGTTCACGCACAACATCGTGGAGCGGAAGCTCTATGGCATCGGTGCCGGCGGGAATGAAGGGATCGCGACAATCACCAAGAGCTTCGCGCCCTTCATCTACAACCAGAACGTGCTGGTCAACACGTCCGGCACGACCGGCCAGTCGATCGCGGACGCTGCGCTCAAGTCGCGCTATCCCCCGGTCACCCTGGTCGTCCCTGGATGGGACGCGGTCGGCTTTCAGAGGGGCGGCTACAGGCTGTCGCCGGGCAGCCGCTTCTATCGCGCCGGCGACGATGGCCGCGATCTGGGAGCAGACATCGACGCCATCACGCTAGCGCAGAGGCGTGCCGACAGCAGCGGTTGCCAGTCGGCGGCATCCAATCCGGGACGTCGCCCGAACCAGCCCTGATCCACGCGGATCGGCTGTTCAAAATCGAGCGCGAACCGCCTTGACTCCGACTGCCCGCGGGCCTTTTCAGGCAGGGTCAAGAGAGCGCAATCAGACCAGAGAGCGCAGGAAGCCAAAAATTGACTCCGGTGTTGCAGCAAGTCCTCCTGCCTGGGCCAGCTCCGACCGTCCTCCTCCGCGACCTCCGAACTCGGCAATGAGACGTTTCAACAATCGATCGGCCGAGACCGCGACATCCGCCGAGCGTGCGATGAGCACAAGGCCCGGCGGTGAGGCAGAGGTCAGGGCCACGAGAAATCCAGGTTGGGCCACGATCGCGCTCGCAAGAGTCTTCAGCCCGTTGGCATCGGCATCGACGACGCGGGCGACCAGCCGGCAGCGCTGGGCGACCGCGGTCTCACCGGGCTTCAGCGTGATTTCTTCCGCCCTCGCCGCGAACTGTTCCGCCTGGTACTGCGCCAGGTCGTTCTGCAAGCCGGCCAGCGTGCGTTTGTAGTCGCGGGCCTCGGCTTGCAGCCGCTCGATGGCGCCGGGCAGTTCCGCGGGGAGGACCGACAACAGGCGGACGCTCGCACTCATCGAATCGCGCAATCCCCGATAGGCGTCGAGCGCGCGTCCCCCGCACACGAACTCGAGGCGCTGGCCCGCTTTGAATCGCTCCCACGACGACACGGCAATCACACCGATGCCGCCGGTGCGCGCGACATGGGTGCCGCCGCACGCTGACAGGTCGAATCGCTCGACCTCAATCAGCCGGAGCGTCCCGCTGCGCATCGACTCCTTCCGCAGCGGCAACCGCGCTGCCTCCTCCGCATCGGCAAAGCGGACCAGCACCGGCCGGTCCTCCCAGACGATGCGGTTCGCCTCGGCCTCCGCGGCGGTGATCTCAGCGGGCGACATTTCGCGAGCGAGATCGATCGTCGACACCGCGCCGCCGAGATGGAAGCTGACGGTTCGCACTCCAAACAGCTTGTCGAATGCCGCCGACAGTACGTGCTGGCCTGAATGCTGCTGCATGTGGTCGAAGCGCCGCGGCCAGTCGATGTCGGCGCGCAGTCGCTGACCAGCCTCCAGAGCTGACTGCGGTCCAGGCACCACACCGGATTCGAGAGCGCGAACCGGCGGCTCGACCACATGCACGATGGAGCCGTCGTCCTCATCGATGACGTCGACGACGGAGAAGGAGCCGAGCCGGCCGGTGTCGAACGGCTGACCGCCCGAGGTGGGATAGAACGCAGTGCGGTCGAGCGTGACGAGCAGCTGGTGGTCGCCAGGATCGACGCGAGCGACGGTCGCTTCAAATTCTCGGAGATACGGGTCGGTGTAATAAAGGCGATCGGTCATCGGGCTTCGCCGCTCCCTTTTGGGCGGACATGGACGAGGGGCGCGCGGCGGGGTCTGTCACCGGCAGCTCGAAGAAGAACGTGGCGCCGCCCCATTCATTGGAACGGTGGCCGATGGTGCCGCCGTACGACTCGATGATTCCATAGCTAACCGACAGACCAAGGCCGGTGCCTTTGCCGACCGGCTTGGTCGTAAAAAACGGCTGAAACAACTTCGGCTCGTCTTCTGGCGTCACTCCGGGGCCATCGTCCTGTACTTCGAGGCGCACCCGCTTGCCGGCATCGAAGACCCGGATGAGGATGCGTCCGCGAGGACGCTCCGCGACCTCGATTGACTGGTGGGCGTTGATCACGAAGTTGAGCGTGACCTGTTCGACCTCTGTAAAATTGGCGTAGACCTTCCGATCCGTCTGCAGCTCGACGCTGAGCGCGATGTTGGACGAGTCGAGATCGCGCCGGCGAAGCTGGACCACCTCGTTGACCACGTCTCGGAGATCGACCAGCGTCGGCGGCCCTGACTGCTGGCTGCTGAAGCGCGAGAGATTCCGGATGATTTCGCGCGCGCGCCCGCTCTGCGTCTTCACGAACGCAATCTCTTCCAGTACGGCCGGTGATATTCCGCGGTCGCGTTCGAGCAATTCCAGCGTGCCGAGAATGGCCTGCAGCGGATTGTTCAGCTCGTGCGCGACGCCGGAGACGAGGACACCGACCGCGGCCAGGCGTTCCTGACGAACGACCTGGCGCTGCAACGACTGCAGCGTCTCGCGCATCTTCCGTTCCTGCTCGATCTGATGATCGAGCGCCAAGTGCGCTTCGCGCAGGTTGGCGGCCATGGTGATGAACGCCTCCTGCAGCTGGGTCAGCTCGCGATTCGGCAGCGTGGTGCGCTCGGGCGGCGACAAGTCTCCGTCAGCGATCGACTGGACCGCGGCGCGCAGCACATCGACCCCGCGCGACATCGACGTCGAAAGACCGAGGGTAAGCAGCAGGACCGCGCCGATGCTGGTCGCGACGATCGCGAAGTTGCGCCGCATCAGCGGCGCGATCCGTTCCATCGCGAGGCTGGTGGGTATACCGACACTGAGCAGCCACGGTCCGCGATCGACGACGGCGTTGCCGTACGATCGCTCGACGTTGTCCAGTGCGGTCCGTACCTGGGTGCGCGGCACGTCGCGCGGAGGGGTGGGATGTGGATCGGCGGACTTGCCGATGTAGAGCTCGGCGTCCCGGCTGCGCGCCAGCACCCGGCTCTCCTTGTCCGAGAGCGTGACGACCGAGCCGTCCGGCAGCGGGATGTCACGGAACAGCGTCTGCAGGCGCTTCAGGTTGAGACCGAGACCGAGCACGCCGACCAGAGTGCCCGTGGCGTCGCGTACGGCGTACGACAAGACAATGGTCGGCTGGTTGGAAATCCGGCCGGTCATCAGCTCACTGACCTGCGGCTTGCCGGTCCGCACGACTTCCATCACATACGGCATCGCCGCCAGTGTCAGATGATCGGTGTTCGCCTGGACACCGGTTCCCTTGACCCTGCCGGCGGTGTCACTGACCACGATGTTGAGGAGCAGCGGTTGATCGCGCAGCACGGCTTCGAAAAGCCGATCGCATTGGCGCCTGTCGAGAGCCATGACCGCCGGGTGGCGTGCCAGCGCCGATGACATGGAGTCGAGGCCCGCGAGGTAGGTGTTGAGGTAGGCGCCGGCGGTAGAGGCGACCGACGCGGCCTGGTCCCTCAGCTCATCCGCGTGCTCGATGCGCGATCGATTCGCGGACCACCCTTCGGCCACGATGAATGGCACCAGAAGAGTGCAGGTAATCGCCAGAACCTGGCGCCGGATGGGCTGGTCTTTGAGAATGCGCAAAGAGCTCGCGCGATTTTAGCCTAGGAACACGGGTCGCGGACGCCCGCCTCACGAAAGCCTTTCGCGCGCAGCACGCAGCTGTCGCAGGCGCCGCACGGGCGCCCCATTGGCGAAGGATCGTAGCAGCTGTGCGTCAGCCCGTAGTCGAGCCCGAGCTCGGTTCCGCGCTTGATGATGTCCGCCTTCGACAAGGTGAGCAGCGGCGTGTGCACGCGAAAGCTCACGCCTTGGACGCCGGCTCGCGTCGCCAGATTGGCGAGCCGCTCGAACGCGGCGATGAACTCCGGGCGGCAATCGGGATAGCCGGAGTAGTCGAGCGCGTTGACGCCGATGACGATGTCGCGGGCGTCGAGCACTTCGGCCCAGCCCAGCGCCAGCGAGAGAAAAATAGTGTTGCGCGCTGGAACATAGGTCGACGGGATGACGCCAGTCTGCAGATTCCGATCGTGCGGTACCGCGGCGTCCGAGGTCAGCGACGAACCGCCGATCGCGCGCAGATCGACCTCGAGCTCGAGGTGACGCTCGACGCCCAGCGCCCGCGCCACGGCGCGCGCCGCCTCCACTTCGTGGGTGTGGCGCTGACCGTAGCGGATGGTCAGCGCGAACAGCGAGAACCGCTGCGCCCTGGCGATGGCAGCCGCGGTGTAGGAGTCCAACCCTCCGCTCAGCAGTACTACGGCCCGCATGATTGCAGGGTGCAGGGTGGGGATTGCAGAGTGCAGATTGCAGAGTGCAGAGCGGAGGGAAGATCCCTGAACCGTGTGAAGGGATGCGTCATGACCGTGAGTGTTCTACACACCGCGCGTGGTCGGCGACCAGATGTATTTGTGCAGCTGCAGTTGCAGCCGGCCGGGCAGGCGGTCGGCAAGCATCCACTCGGACAAGGCCTTGGGCTCGAGCACGCCGTGGACCGGCGACATCAGCACCGCCGCCGCGCGCGACGGAAGATCGTGCCGCGCGATGATGTCCCGCGCGTACTCGTAGTCAGCGCGATCCTGGACGACGAACTTCACCTCGTCGTGCGGTTCGAGCCGATCAAGATTGCTCCAGTCGTTCCTGGCCGCCTCGCCGCTGCCCGGGCATTTGACGTCGACGATCTTCACGACGGCGGCCGGGACGCGCGTGGTAGGCCGGTGGCCACCGGTCTCGAGCATCACGGTACGTCCGCTGGCCAGGAGCCGATCCATCAAGGGATAGACATCCTCCTGCAGGAGCGGCTCGCCGCCGGTGATCTCGACGAGCGACGTTTCAAGAGCAGCGATGGCAGCGACCACCTCATCGACGGACATCTTGCGCCCCTCGTGGAACGCGTAGGGCGTGTCACACCAGCTGCAGCGGAGGTCGCAGGCGGTCAGCCGGACGAACACGCAGAGCTGCCCGGCGCGCGAGGATTCGCCTTGAATCGAGTGAAATATCTCGTTGATCGTCAACATGAGTGCAATCTCTATTATCTTATCTCCATGGCGAAGCCGACCTTCTATACCAAGCCGACGTGAACGACCTGCAAGAATGCCAGAAGTTTTCTGGATACGGCAGGCATCGACGTCCACCAGATCGACATCAACCGGGAGCCTCCCTCGCGTGAGTTCCTCGAGAAACACATCGACGCCAGGCGGTTCCTGGATTTCGTGAGCACGCGGAGCCCGGTGTTCAAGGAGCGGCCGCTGCCGGCGTCGAAGCGTGAGGCGATCGACCTGATGATGGAGAACCCGAACCTGATCCGGCGGCCGATCATGATCAAAGGGTCGAAGGTCGTCTTCGGCTTCGACAAGGAGCAGTACGGCAAACTCTGACCTGCGCATCGGGACCTCGGGGTGGAACTACCCGAGTGGAAAGGGGACGTGGAATGGCGTCTTCTATCCGTCCTCGCGCGGCCGTGCCAAAGGCTTCGACGAGCTCGCCTACTACGCCGAACACTTCGACACGGTCGAGGTCAACTCGACCTTCTACGGACAGCCTCGCGCCGACGTGACGCGGGCGTGGGCGGCGCGCACACCGGCGCGGTTCGAGTTCTCGATCAAGCTGTATCAGAAGTTCACCCATCCGCGGATGTTCAAGGAGCGGATGGCGGGCGACCTCCCGCACGGGGACGGGCGCGAATCCGCGCTGCTCGACGCGCTCGCATCGACGACCGCCGCCGACGTCGATCTCTTCCGGCGCGGCATTGATCCGCTGGCATCGAGCGGCAGACTGGGCGCGCTGCTCGCGCAGTTTCCCGCGAGCTTCAAGGACACGCCGGCCTCACGCCAGTATCTCGAGGCAGTGCTGCGGGCGTTTGCCGACTATCCCATTGCCGTCGAGCTGCGGCACAGGAGCTGGAGTGACCGCATCGGCGAGACCCTGACGCTCCTGAACGCCTTCAGCGCGGCATGGGTGCAGATCGACGAGCCGAAGTTCCGTTTCTCCATCCGGCAGAACTATCTGCCGAACGCCCGCGGCTTCTACTACATGCGCCTGCACGGACGGAACGCCGCGCAGTGGTGGCGGCACGACAAGTCGGAAGATCGCTACAACTATCTCTACTCCGCCGACGAACTGAAAGAGTTGACGGCGACGGCGGGCGCCGCCAGGACGCTGGTGAAGAAGCTGTATCTCTACACCAACAATCATTTCTCGGCGAAATCGGTCGCCAATGCCGTGATGATCAAGCAGCAGCTCGGCGAGCCGATCGAAGGCGAATATCCGCCGGCGTTTCTCGAACGCTACCCGGAGCTGGCCGGCGCCGTCACCACGGCCGCCCCGTCACTCCTTCACGTACATCCTCCGGATTGAATCGCCGCGCTCGAGCCTGGCCGGCACATCGTCGCCGTCGATGACGTGACCGAAGACGGTGTAGTGATTGTTGAGGTCGGGACGATTCGCCAACGTCACATAAATCTGGCTGTCGGCGAGCGCGGGATTTCCCTGGTGGGCCACGCCGACCGCGCCCCGCGTATGCAGCCGCTTGCGGCGCAGTTCCGCCGCGCCGATCGGATGGCCGCTCGATGCGTCGGCGCCACGCCCCCAGTCTTCTTCGAGCGACAGGTCGCGCGACCTGGGATCGCCCCATTGAACGAGGAATCCCGGGAGCGCGCGGTGCACGCGCTGGCCGTCGTAGAAGCCCTGCTTGACCAGGTCGACAATGTGCGCGACCGTCTTCGGCGCGTCAGCGGGATAGGTCTCGAACGCGAACGTCCCCTTGGTCGTCTCGACAACGATAACGGGACCCGATGATTGGGCGAACAGGACGGGCGCCGACAAGGAACAACCGCCGAACACGCAGAAAACGCCAAGGATGATCGTCGCCGCGGCCTTTACGTTCTGCCCGGTTTCTTTCGATCGTTTCATGCCTTCGCCACCTGGTTCACTCCAATCTGTGGGCAGTACGGCCTGATCACGCACGCGCCGCAGCGAGGGTAAATCGGCCGGCAGACGTTCTGGCCCCAGGTCACGAGATACAGGTTGATATAAGGCCACCAGCGCGCGTTCGTGCTCTTGTACAGGGCTTGTTCTGTTTCGGCCGGCGTCCGCGTCCGCACCCATCCCAGCCGGTTTGAAATGCGGTGAACGTGCGTATCGACGCAGATGTTCCTCTGGCCCTGGAACGAGAGGATCATGACCAGGTTGGCCGTCTTGCGTCCCACGCCGGGCAGCGTCAGCAACGCCTCCATGGTTGCCGGCACGCCGCCGTCGAATCGGTCCACCAGAATCCGGCACGTCTGCCTGACGTGCTTCGCCTTGTTGCGGTAGAAGCTCACGGGGATGATCAGCTTCACGATCTGCTTCTCGGTCAGCTTTGCCATCGCTGGGGCCGTCCGCGCGACCCGGAACAGGCGCGCCGACGCCGCGGCCGTGACTGCATCGCGCGTTTGCGCCGACAGCATCGTGGCAATCAGTACTTCGAACGCATTCTCCCGGCTGCCCCCGGCGATCTTCTCGACCGCAGGCAACTCGAGATCGTCAATCGCGCGCGCGAGCGTCCGCATGACGGTGTTGACGGTCCGTGCCGCGGGCTGGGGCTCCAGCGTCCCGCTGGCAATACGAGGCGGCCCACCGAAGCTGGCTCGGCGGCGGACCTGGCTCACGGGACCGGTGTGAGCGGCGGTCGGCCCGCGAGCACGGCCAGCACGTTATCGGCCGCGAGATCGGCCATGGCGGTCCGGGTTTCGGTGGTTCCGCTGCCGAGATGCGGCACCAGCAGCACGTTCTCGAGCGACAGCAGATCCGGATGCACCGCCGGCTCGTTCTCGTAGACGTCGAGCGCAGCGCCGGCCAGCAGATGATGGCGAAGCGCCCAGGCGAGCGCGTCCTCGTCCACGACCGGTCCTCGCGCAGTGTTGATGAGATAAGCCGACCGCTTCATCCGCGTCAGCGCGCGCTTGTCGATCAGGTGACGCGTCTCGGCCGTCAGCGGGACGTGCAGCGACACGACATCAGACGTCAGCAACAGTCGATCGAGCGGCATCGCCTCTGCGCCGGAGAACTCGATCTCCCTGCGCGATGTGTAGGCCACGGGCATGCCGAACGCCGACGCGCGCGTCGCGACCGCCCGGCCGATCCGACCGACACCGACCAGGCCGAGCTGCTTGCCCCGCAGCTCGGTTCCGAGCAGGAGGTCGAGCGCCCAGCCTTTCCATTCGCCGCGGCGCACCAGGCGCTCCCCCTCCGACAACCGCCTGGTGATTGCGAGAATCAAGGCCCAGGTGAAGTCGGCGACCGACTCGGTCAGCACGTCCGGGGTGTTGGTGACGACGATGCCCCGCGATTTCGCGTATGGCACGTCGATGTTGTTGTAGCCGACCGCCACGTTGGCGATCGCCTTCAGGCTGGCGGCGGCGGCGATGACGCTTCGGTCGACCGCGTCGGTCAGGAGGCACACGAGCGCATCTTTGTCGGCCACGCGCGATCGCAGCTCGTCGGACGGAATCGCCGCCTCGCCGATATACAGATCGACGTCCGCGACCGCGCGCAGCTTGGAGATGACAGAGGACGGAAGTCTACGGGTGACCAGGATCTTCATGGACTGGGGGACTACGCCGGCAAGAAGGGCGGGATGAATGGATCGCCCATTCTCGCTAGTGTCCGAGCGACTGACAAAATCCGCAGTGGGTGCACCGAACAGCCGGCTCGATGATGCACGCGCCATCGTCCTCAGCGCCTCGGATGACGGGGAGACGCTGATGGCTGACATGCGCGCTGAACGCGAGCGCGGGATCGGGCGCGCGGGTGTGGCGTGGCTGATCCGGCACGCCGGCGTGCCGGGCGATGGAGTCTCGAATCATCGCGCGCAGGGCTTCATCAGTCATCAGTTCATCACTCGTCAGTCGATGGTGATCGAGTCGACGATGCCGACGATCGCGGCATCGACCGGCGCGGCCTTCTTGCCGAGCGCCTCGCCCGCCGCCCGCCCTTCGAGCACGACCAACACCTTTTCGTCCACACCTGCGCCGACCCCGTCCACCGCGAGCAACGCATTGCCGCGCGGCGTCTCGTCGATGTTCAGCGGCTGCACCAGCATCAGCTTGGCGCCCTCGAACTTCCTGTTCTTCTGGGTGGCCACCACGGTGCCGATGACTCTACAGATCTGCATGGCAGAAGTTCAGCACGCGAGGATGGCAGCAAGGAACGATTGAATCCTGCCCTTTATCCCAGGTCCCAATGATCGACGATGCCGACGATGCCGGCATCGACCGGCGGCTCGGCGGGGTAGAACGGGAAGCTGGCTTCTTTACCGCGAACGAAAAACACCTCTTCACCGACCCCCGCGCCGACAGAGTCCACCGCGACCAGCGGGCGGCCGCTGGGTTCGTGCTCGGGCGTGAGCGGCTGAACCAGCAGCAGTTTGATCCCGACGAGAGTTTCGTCCTTGCGCGTCATGACAACGTCGCCGATCACCCGCGCTAGCTGCATGGTGCCACTGGCCTGGTCATTCGTTGAGGTCTACCGTGTCGATGATGCCGACGACGGCAGCGTCGACCGGGCAGTCCTTGAGGCCGGACGCCATCCGCGCCGAGCTGCCGCTGACAACCAGCACGGTCTCTCCGACGCCAGCGTCGACGGTGTCGATTGCCACCAGATAGCTGCCTTCGGCCTTGCCGCGAGGATCGATCGGGCGGACCACCAGCAACTTGCTGCTGACGAGGCGCGGATCCTTGCGCGTGGCGACCACTGTCCCCACGATCTTCGCGAGCAGCATCCGGCGCTACGCCTTTGCCGTCGTGGCTCGTCCGATCGGGAGCGCGTCTTCGAGGTTGGCGTGCGGCCGCGGAATGACGTGCACCGAGACCAACTCTCCGACGCGACGCGCCGCTGCGGCGCCGGCATCGGTGGCCGCCTTGACGGCCGCCACGTCGCCGCGCACGATGGCGGTGACGTAACCGGCGCCGATTTTTTCCCAGCCGACCAGGGTCACCTTCGCCGCCTTGACCATCGCGTCGGCCGCTTCGATCATCGCGACCAGACCCTTGGTTTCGATCATGCCTAACGCTTCACCCATTACTGACTCCTCGTCATGGCTGATGGCTGATGGCTGATGGTCATGGTCGATGGCGGCCATCTTCCATCGCCCTGAGCGATGAGCCCTGTCTAGCGCAAGCTCCGTATGGCGTCTTCGATGAGCGCCGAAAGCTCACGGTATGTTAGCCGAATTTCTCGTTCGCCATCCGCCCTCGACGCAGGCCCCGGCGAGACCTCGCCGTGGCTCGCTGAGCCGTCTCGCGCGAGCTGAGGCGGGTTGGTCTCAGCCACCTGGTTCACCAACTCTGGAATCAGACGGCGGCCGTCGCCGCTGGGCGCCCGGACAACCTGACACGACTCGTCCTGGCCGGTGTCGGCACAAATCGGCGCCGGCGCCTTGATGCCGTAGGTGCCACGCAGATCCTGCAGTCGGGTGACTTCCTCGCGCGACAGCAGGTTCTCGCGACCAAGCAGCCGCGCGACGAGACTGATCTTCGCGAAATGCTCGATCGTCTCCATCTTGTAGTACGCCGCGAACAGGTCGGTTCCAACGGTGAGCGCACCGTGGTTTGCCAGCAGCATGCCGTCGTGCGCCCTGATGTACTGCCGCACCGCTTCGGGCAGCTCCTTGGTGGACGGCGTCGCGTATTCAGCGATCGGAATGCTGCCGAGCGTCGTCAGCACCTCCGCGAGCACGGCGCGGTCGAGCGGAATGCCGGCGACCGCGAATCCCGTCGCCGTCGGTGGATGCGCGTGCACCACGGCGTGAACGTCCGGGCGCTGGCGGTAGACCTCGAGGTGCATCAGCGTCTCGGACGAGGGATCGCGATCCCCCTGCAGCTTGCGTCCCTCGAGGTCGGTGATGCACATCATGTCGGGCGTCATGAACCCCTTGCAGACGCTTTTCGGGGTCATGAGCAGGCGGCCGGCGTCGATCCTGACGCTGATGTTGCCGTCGTTGGAAGCGGTGTAGCCGCGCGCGTACATCCGACGGCCCACTTCGACGATGTCGGCGCGGAGCGAGGACTCGGTGCTCAAGCGGTCCGCGCCTGATACTTGGCGCGGCAGGCGTCGGAACAGAAGAACAGCCGCGCGCGGCCGTCGACCAGCGTCAACGCGTGGTCGGGGAGGATGAAGGTGCCACAGACGGGATCGCGCACCATCTGAACGCCGCGGGTCGGCACCTGGCCGCGGCGGCGCGGCGGACGGCCGCCGATGCCCTCGACGATGCCGTCAACGAGACGCCAGAAGGCGCGCGCGACGATGACGGCGAAGATCACGAACAGGACGAGGCGCAGCAGCATCAGACACCAGGCTTACGCGCCGCGCCGGCGTGCGCGGACTGGAGACCGTCGAGCGCTCGCCTGGCGGCCTGACCTTCAGGGCTGTCGGGCGCGATGGCCAGCACCTGCTTCCACGCCGCCTCGGCGCCGTCGAGATCCTGCTTGCCGAACGCCTTGACGATGCCGACATTCAACAGCGTCTTGGCATGCTTGGGATCCAGCTTCAACGAGCGATCGAACTGCGCCAGCGCCTTGTCTGGTTGATTCGAGTAGTAGTAGGAAACCCCGAGGTCGGTACTGACGTTGACGTCGTTTGGCGCGAGCTTCAACGCGTCGCCGTACCACTTGATGGCATCGTCGTAGCGCTCGGCGTCGAAATAGAGATTCCCGAGCTCGACCCGCGGCGTCGCGTTGGAGGATTCCCGCTCGGCCACCGTCTTGAGCGCGTTGACCTGGGTCTGGTCGAGAACCGCGGCGCGCGACGTGGCGCCGGCGGTCGCTGTCGACGCCTGTGGCGCCGCCGGCTGCGCCGCCGGCGGCCTGGCGGTGGCCTGCTGCGAGCCGATGATCCAGCCGGCGATCAGGCCGAACAGGATCCCGGCGATTCCAAAGGCGACGGCGTCGGATTTCATGGCGTCGAGATATCGCTGATCATAGCGCACCGACGCTGCGGCCGCTGAGCAGCTGCAGATACTCGCCGACCACCGTCGCCAGCCCGACATGGAGCGCGCGCGAGATGATGGCGTGGCCGATCGAGACCTCGTCGAGATACGGCAAATCGCGAAACAGCGTGAGGTTCGACAGGTCCAGGTCGTGCCCGGCGTTGACGCCGAGGCCGAGAGCGTGCGCGAGCTCTGCCGCCTGCGCGTACAACGCATAGGAGCGCACGCCCTCATCCGGGCTGCGCTCGAACGCCCGCGCGAACGGCTCGGTATACAGCTCGACGCGATCGGCGCCGGTCGAAGCCGCCCAATTGATCGGATCGGGCGACGGGTCGACAAACAGGCTGACGCGTATTCCCGCCGCGTGCAGACGCTTGACGATGTCAGGCAACGATTCGGCCTCGCGCCCGGGCTGCCATCCCGCCTGGCTCGTCACCTCACCCGGCACAACCGGCACCAGCGTGCACTGATCGGGCGCCACCTCCTCGACCAGATCCAGCAGTTCGGGGCGCGGATCGCCTTCGATGTTGTATTCGATGCGCGTCGGCCGGCCGCGCAGCGCCTGCGCGATCGCGCGGACATCGTCAGGCGTGATGTGGCGTCGATCGGCGCGCGGATGCACGGTGATCCCGGGGGCGCCAGCCCCGAGGCACACCTCGACCGCCTCGAGGACGCTCGGCTCGCGTCCGCCACGCGAGTTGCGCAGGGTCGCGACTTTGTTCACGTTCACGGAAAGGCGGGTCGTGCGGGTCATGGACGTTTGGCGTGAGCCCTGACCGACGAACCGCGAACGACGAAAGACGAACGTCGCCTATCCAAGATGCTCTTTGACGACATCGACGATTTCCTGCGCCCAGCCGCGAATCTGGTCCTGGTGCTGGCCCTCGAGCATGACGCGGAGCAGCGGCTCCGTCCCGGAGTAGCGGATCAGCAGCCGGCCCTGGCCGGCGACGCGCGCTTCGACGCGGGCGATGGCGTCGGCGACCGCCGGCACGCCCTGCAGATCCACCTTCTCTCGCACCCTGACGTTGAGCAGCACCTGCGGATATGTCGTCAGGTCGGCGGCCAGGTCGGCGAGCGTGCGGCCGGCCAGCGCCATCGTCCGCAGCACGTTCAGCGCGGTGCACAAGCCGTCGCCGGTGAAAAGGTAGTCGGAGAAGATGATGTGTCCCGACTGCTCGCCGCCAAGCGACAGGCTTCGTTTCTGCATTTCCTCCATCACGTACTTGTCCCCTACCGAAGTGCGCACCAGGTCGATGCCGAGCGGCTTCAAGGCGAGCTCGAGGCCGATGTTGCTCATGACGGTGGCGACAATCGCGTCGCCGTGCAGCCGGCCTTCCCGCTGCAGCTGCCGCCCGCACATCAGCAACACCGCGTCGCCATCGACGACCTGACCGCGATGATCGACGAAAATCGCGCGGTCACCGTCGCCGTCGAACGCGACCCCCATGGCGCAGCCACGCGCCACCACGGTCTGGGCCAGTTGCTCGGGGTGGGTCGACCCGCAGCGCAGGTTGATGTTGCGACCGTCCGGACGGTTGCCGATGACGATCGTTTCGAAGCCGAGACTGTTGAACAGCTCGGGCGCTACTGTGGTGGTGGCACCGTTGGCGCAGTCGAGAACGATGGGAAAATGCGTGATCCTGGACGCCTCGGGAAACACCGCGCGCAGGTGATCGAGATAGGCGTCGACGAGATCGGCGCGCGGGACGGCTCCGGCCACGCCGCCATGGGCGCTCCACGAACCATCGGTCACGATCGCCTCGACCTCGCGCTCGATGGCTTCGGTGAACTTCTCACCTTTCCCCGAGAACACCTTGATGCCGTTGTCCTCGTACGGATTGTGCGAAGCCGAAATGACCACGCCGGCATCGTAGGTTCCGGTGCGGGTCAGGAACGCGACCGCCGGCGTCGGCACGACACCAGCGCTGGTGACCGAGGCTCCCTCGCCACAGGCGCCGTGCGCGAGCTCCGCCTCGATCCAGGTGCCGGATTCACGGGTATCGCGGCCAATCAGGAACTGTGGCGACGCCATGCCGTGAGGGAGGGCGCGCACCAGGGCCGCTCCGAGCCGCCGCACCGTCGGCGCGTCGAGTGGAGGGCTGCCCGCGGTGCCGCGAACGCCGTCGGTGCCGAACAATCTAGCGTTTGCCACTGGTAATCCGTACCTGGACCGAGTCCGGCGTCACGTGCGTCACACCCGCGTCGCGCGAGGAGTCGGCGTGAACCGTCAGCGAGTACTGGCCGGGACCAAGCCCGACGAGGTCGACGAAGGCGGTGAGATCGTCCACCGCCACGCGACCGAGCGAGTCGCGATTTCCTCGCAGCGTGAGCTCCACCACCGAGGGCACCGCTTCCGCCTGCAGGTGGGTGCCGAGGTTGCGCAAATGGACCGGCGCGTTCTGCAGCGTCCGTTCGAGCGGCGCCTCGAGGATCTGGACCGTGACCATCGCCGAGCGCGCGGCTTTCAGGCGCAGCGCCGGATCGAGCAGCCCGAGGATGGTCGACTGCTTGACCGTCGCGCGGGCGCCCGCCACTGAGATCGGCTCGGTGACCACTTCGGTGGCGCGCTTGACCGCGCTCTCGGGCCCGATCACCTCCGCGATCCGGGGCTCGGACGACAACGAGCCCACCACGAACCCCGGCGCGGGCAGGCCATCCACCGCAGGGACGATCGGCACCTCGCGGGACGCCGACGGCTCGAAACCCATCGTCACGGCCGACGGCAGCACCTGCACGATTTCAACGCCGAAAGGCACCCGCACCTGCTCGGGGGTCAGCGGGAACAGGCGGCGTCCGGTCTGCGCGGTGTGCAGGTCGAGCACCGCGACCACGTCACCCGTCCCGACGCGGCTCAGCGTGCCCGACGCACCACGGACGCGGACGTCGACGGTTGCCGGCACGTCGCCCAGCAGCTCCAGTCCGGCCGGCACCTGCGTCAGCTCGAGCGGCACGCGCAGGCCTCGTTCAACGGTCTCCTCGCCCGATACCACCATCCACAGGAGGAGCGCCAGCCCCAGCGATAGCAGCTTCAGCCAGATGTTGCCGAACACCCAGTGGCCGACCCGCCTCGAGATCGTCACGTGTACTGGACCTCCCGCTTCGGCGGAGTGTCGGAACGCTGCAGCACGAGCGATCGCAGCCGCGCGCGCACCTGATCGCTGTCCAGGCCACGCTCGATCTGCCCGTCCACGACGATGGACAGGCTGCCGGTCTCCTCGGAGACGACGATGGCGACCGAGTCGTTTTCTTCGGTCAGGCCAATCGCCGCACGGTGACGGGAGCCGAGCCCCTTGCTCAGCCTCGGGTTCACTGTCAGCGGCAGGAAGCAGGCGGCGGCGGCAACACGATCTTCCTGCACGATGACCGCGCCATCGTGCAGCGGTGAAGACGGCAGAAAGATGCTCTGGAGCAGATCGTAGGTGAGGATGGCATCGAGACGGATGCCGCCCTCGATGTAGTTGCGCAGGCCGATCTGGCGTTCGACGGCGATGATCGCCCCGATCCGCTGCGTCGACAGCAGGCTCGAAGCCACCACCAGCTCCTCGATCGAATCCTCGACCGAAGGCGCGTTGGCCAGGTAGCGGAAAAATGGCGCGCGTCCGAAGTGCGCGAGCGCGCGCCGGATGTCGGACTGAAACAGCACGATGAAGGCAAACACGAGGTAGCCGATCATGTTCCGGACCAGCCAGTTCACCGTCTCGAGATGAAGCCATCGCGATCCGTAGAACAGGCCGACCATCACGCAGGCGCCGAGCGCCATCTGCACCGCGCGCGTGCCGCGAATCAACTTGAGAAGCTCGTACATCAGCACCGACACCACGAGGATGTCGGCCAGATCCCACCAGCCGATGGGAGGACGGCGCAGTAATGAAGTAAACCAGATCATGAACAGGGCTCAGGGCTAGGCGCTCAGGGCGGGCTCTCGGAAGCTCTCAGCCCTCAGCCTTCAGCCCTGCGGATCTCCTCAGCCACCCGCACCACCTGCGTCATCTCCGCCACGGCATGGACGCGGACGATGTGTGCGCCGGCCAGAACGGCGGCGGTCACGGCCGCGGCCGTGCCCCAGTCGCGCTCGGGGGCCGGCCGACCGCCGACCGCCTCGCGCAGAAACGACTTGCGCGAAGGCCCGACCAGCACGGGCCGGTCGAGCGCCGGCGCGAGCTCGGATAACCGGGCCAGCACACCATAACTGTGCCACGAGCGTTTGGCAAACCCGACGCCGGGGTCGACGATGACCTGCTCGAGCCGCACTCCTGCCTCAGTTGCGCAGCCAAGGCCGCTGCGCAACGCCTCGATCACCTCCGCCACGACATCGACGTACTCCGCCTCTGCGTACATCGTCTTCGACGAGCCGCGGCCGTGCATGAGGATCAGCGCCGCTCCGGTTTCGGCGACGGTTCGCGCCATGTCCGGATCGCGCCGCAAACCGCTGACGTCGTTGACGATTGCCGCGCCGCCGACGATGGCGGCTCGCGCGACCTCGGCCTTCGTCGTATCGATCGAGATCGGCACGGCGAGCCGTCCCTTCAAGGCGTCGAGAACGGGCAGGACACGCGAGAGTTCCTGGTCGGATGAAATCTCTTCGGCGCCCGGGCGACTGGACTCCCCCCCGACGTCGATCAGATCGGCACCGTCGGTCTGCATGTCCAACGCGGCAGCCAGGGCCTCGGCCGGATCGAGCAGCGAACGAGCGTCGGCAAACGAGTCGGGCGTGAGGTTCAGGATCCCCATGACGAGGCAGCGCTCGCCAAGCTGGAGCGCGTCTCGACCGGCGAGGGGCACGGTGTAGGAAGGGCGCGAAGAGAAGCAAGTCACAATGGGCAAATGACAATTGACAAAGAGAGAGTGATCTCTTTGTCCAGTGTCACTTCCAAATTGTAAATTGCCTATTCCTGCGGCAGCGGCTTGTTGAGCGCCGGCACGATGGGCGCTCGTTCTTTCGGGCGCGCCCGCGGCTCGTCCTCTTCGACCGTGGTCCGCGCCATCACCGGCTGCGGATCGTCGAGCGGCAGGCCCGAAGCGAGACGCCGGACCTGATCGGCGTCGAGGACCTCGCGCGCGAGCAGCGCATCGGCCATCCGCACCAGCGTGTCCTTGGCGGCCGAGAGCAGGTGATGCGCGCGCTGGTAGTTGTCGGTGACGAAGCGCTTCACTTCCTGGTCGATCTTGAGTGCGGTGTCCTCGCTGTAGTCCTGGTGCTGTGCGATCTCGCGTCCGAGGAAGATCTGCTCTTCCTTCTTGCCGAACGTGAGCGGGCCCATTGCGTCGCTCATGCCCCACTCACAGACCATCTTGCGCGACAACTCGGTGGCGCGCTCGAGGTCGTTGCCGGCGCCGGTGGTGAGACTGTCCATCGTGATCTCTTCGGCGATGCGGCCGCCGAGCAGAATCGCGATCTGGTCGTTCAGGTAGTCGCGCGAGTAGTTGTGCTTTTCTTCCGCGGGCAGCTGCTGGGTGAGGCCAAGCGCCATGCCGCGCGGGATGATCGTCACCTTGTGAATCGGATCGGCGTGCGGCAGCAGGACCGTCAACAGCGCGTGTCCAGCCTCGTGGATCGCGGTGACGCGCTTTTCGGCGTCGGTGATGATCATCGAGCGGCGCTCGGATCCCATCAGGACCTTGTCCTTGGCGAACTCGAAGTCGTGCATGCGCACGACCTTCTGGTTGTAGCGCGCGGCGTTGAGCGCCGCTTCGTTCACCAGGTTCGCGAGATCGGCGCCGGAGAAGCCGGCCGAGCCCCTCGCCAGCACTGCAATCTCCACATCGTCGGCCATCGGAATCTTGCGGGTGTGCACCGAGAGAATGCCTTCGCGGCCCTTCACGTCGGGACGATTGACCACGATACGCCGGTCGAAACGACCGGGCCGGAGCAGCGCGGGGTCGAGCACGTCGGGCCGATTCGTCGCGGCCACCAGGATCACGCCTTCGTTGGACTCGAAACCGTCCATCTCCACGAGCAGCTGGTTCAGCGTCTGCTCGCGCTCGTCGTGACCGCCGCCGAGGCCGGCGCCGCGATGGCGGCCGACCGCGTCGATCTCATCGATGAAGACGATACAGGGCGCGTTCTTCTTGCCCTGCTCGAACAGGTCGCGGACGCGTGACGCGCCGACGCCGACGAACATCTCGACGAAGTCGGAGCCGCTGATCGAGAAGAACGGAACATTGGCTTCGCCGGCGACGGCGCGCGCCAGCAGCGTCTTGCCGGTGCCAGGCGAGCCCATCAGCAGCACGCCCTTGGGAATGCGTCCGCCGAGCTTCTGAAACTTCTGCGGCTCCTTGAGGAACTCGATGATTTCCTGGAGTTCCTCTTTCGCCTCGTCGACGCCGGCGACGTCCTTGAACGTGACCTTCTTCTGCGAGCTCGACGACAGCTTGGCTTTGCTCTTGCCGAACGACAGCGCCTTGTTGCCGCCGCTCTGCATCTGGCGCATGAAGAAGACCCAGAAGCCGATGATGAGCAGGAACGGGCCCCAGGAGTAGAGGATCGTCGCCCACGGGCTGACGGTCGGTTCCTTGGCGGTGACCTGAACGCCCTTTTCAATCAGCTTGTTGACCAGACCGTCGAACTGCGCTGGCGCGTAGGTCTGGAAGTGATCGTTGTCCTTCCTGGTGCCGCTGACGTCCTGCCCGGTGATGACCACGCGAGCCACCTGTCCGGAATCGGCCGCCTGCATGAACTCGCTGAAGGTGATGGTTTTTTCGGCGTGCTGGAACTTCGTGGAGAAATTCCAGATGAGCACACCCAGGACGACCAGCGCCATCCAGAACAATAGACTCTTCAACGTCGAGTTCAAGCAGAGCCTCCCAAGACCTTTAGGGTCAAGATTATCATTTCTTGCGCGCGGTCGGTTACCCGAAACGCCTCGTCAATTCCGTAGCCGGCAACCCAGACGATCCGATCGGCGCTGTCCACGACCAGGGGCACGGCGTCGCGTTGGTTCCGGGCAACTTTCCGGTCGACGAAGTAGTCCTGCAGCTTCTTCCGTCCGTCGAGCCCGACCGGCCTGAACCGGTCGCCCGGGCGCCGATTTCGTACGGCCAAACTTCCGCCACAACGGTCGCGTCGAACCTGGACGACATCCATTGCGGCAACGTTGCCCACCGTTGCACCGCTCACGACCTCGGCAGACAACACCCAGCCGGCCGCCGGCAACGCCACCACTCCAGGGATAGACAACGGAAAACGAAAAGAGTTCGATCGCTCGGCTGGTGGCTGTCGTCCAGCGGCGCCGGCTACCCTACCGGTTAAGACGACGCGAGAGCCGATGCGTTCCAGCCGCTGGCCGGGGAAATCGATCCGGATGTCCCCGCGCTCTGCCATTAGACGGAGCGCAGCGTCAACATGGCCAAACGTGATCGAACGCCGGCCGGCGAGCTCGCTCATGACCTGCCACAGCAAGGCCCGCCGCAGCGCAATCGGCGCATCGGACAGCGTGGCGACGTCGATGTCGCAGACCGGCGCGCCATTCAGGTCGGACCAACGCCGGACGCTGCGTGCGTCGAGGTCGGACGCCCTTGCCGCCATCCACGCCCAGGTCTCGCGCGAGACGTCCGCCTGATCGGCGAGCACGTGGACAATGCCCTTGTTGAATCGCGCCTCGAGCAGCGGGATCAATTCGGCCCGAACGCGATTGCGCGGGATGCTGACATCCTGATTGGATTCGTCTTCGCTGAACGGCTGCGACCGCTCGGCGAGCCACGCCCTCAGCTCCTCGCGGCGGCAGGCGAGCAGCGGCCGTACGATGGCGCCATTCTTCGGGTGCATGCCGCCCAGACCGCGCAGACCTGCGCCGCGCGTCAGCCGCAGCAACACGGTCTCGGCCTGGTCGTCGCGAGTGTGCCCGAGTGCCACGACATCAGCGCCTGACGCGGCTCGGGCGCGCGCGAGGAATTCATGGCGCGCGGTCCGCGCCGCGTCCTCGAGCGACCGGCGCTCGCGTCTGGCGCGCGCCGCGACGTCCTCACGATCGGCGATGAACCGCAGGCCGAGACCCCGCGCGAGGTCGGCGGTGAAGCGCTCGTCAGCGTCGGCGGATGGACGCAGCTGGTGATTGAAATGCGCGACGCCGCTCAGGCTCAGTTCGCCGGCGTCGGCGAGCGCCCGCAGGATATGGACGAGCGCGACCGAGTCCGATCCGCCCGAGACCGCGGCGAGCACGCGGCTTCCGGGCACGATCAGATCGTGCTGGCGGACAAACTGCCGAACGCGGTCGACGAGCATCAGACTGGATGGGTGAGACGGGCGGGATGAGCAGGTGCGAACGATCGACGCGAACCGACCGTCCAGCCTTTCCTGCCCTTCCCGCCTATCGTGCCCTGAATTGAAGTGCCGGAGGACGGACTCGAACCGTCGACCCCGCGCTTATGAGACGCGTGCTCTTAACCAACTGAGCTACTCCGGCCAGAACTGTCGATTGTATTACTTCGATGCGTCCCGCTCAACGAGGGCGGCGGCCAGGAGCGGGATCATCAGCTCGTGATGGCCGACCAGCGAATAGCCGCGTCCGGTCCCCGCCGTCGGGCGGGCGACCACGTTGGTCTGCGGGCGGTAGGAGCGGATGAAATCAAGGTTGACCGTGGACAGCCTGCTCAGTGCGATTCCGCGATTACGCGCGATGGCGACCGCCTTGAGGAAGACCTCGGGCAGCACCACCGCCGATCCGCAGTTCAAGTACACGCCGTGCTCGAGGCGGGCGACGTTGGACACGAAGTAGCGGAAGTCGCGCAGGCTGCCTTCACCCAGCGCCGCGCCGGAAGCGGCCGGATGCATGTGGATGATGTCGGTGCCGATGGCGATGTGCACGGTGACCGGGATGTTGAGCCGGGCGGCAGCCGCGAGGATGCTCTGCCTGGCGTAGTGCGGCTGCATGGCAGCCAGGAATCGCGTCACCGCCTGACCGATTCCCAGTCCCGCGCCGACCCCGTCGTTGATCGCCGCGTTGAGCAGGCGGCCGGTCTCGTCCGCCATGCCGAAGCGTCCGGGGCCGAGCGCTTCGTCGACGTCTTCCGAGGTGGCGCCGGCGAGCGCGACCTCGAAGTCGTGAATCACCGACGCACCGTTGGTGGCGAGCGCCGAGACGAAGCCGCGCTCCATCAAGTCGATGAGGATCGGGCCCAGCCCGGTCTTGATCACGTGAGCTCCGAGCCCCCAAATGACGCCGGCGTCGGCATGTCTGGCTTCGACGATCGCGCCGACGATCGTCTTGAAGTCGCCGGCAGCGAGCATGCCCGGCAGCGAGGCGACGAAGTCCCCGATCGAACCGCCTGGTGTCGCCGGCCGGGCAAAGTCCTCGACCCGGGCCTTGCTCTTTCGCGATGTGATCGGATAGGTCCTGATGTCGGAGAGGTCGAATTCTTCGTAGGTGAAGGCCATAGGCTCACAGAATCAACATGGCGTCGCCATAGCTGTAGAAATGGTAGCGCTCCGCGATCGCCGCATCATATGCGGATCTGACGGCGTCGCGGCCCGCAAACGCCGAGACCAGCAGCAGCAGGGACGACCTGGGCAGGTGAAAGTTCGTGACCAGGCCGCCGACGATCTGGAAGCCTGCGCCCGGATACAGGAAGAGATCGGTCTGGCCTGGCCCCGCGACCAGCTCCCCGTGGTGGGCCCGGGCGACGGCTTCGAGCGTGCGGGTGGTAGTGGTCCCGACCGCGATCACACGCCGGCCCGCGGCGCGGGCGCGGTTGACGGCGGCGGCGGCGGCGGTGCCGACTTCGTAGCGCTCCGCTTCAAGGCGATGGTCCTCGACGCGATCGACGCGGATCGGCTGGAAGGTGCCATAGCCGACGTGGAGCACGATCTCGGCGATCTCGACGCCGCGATCGGCGAGCGCCGCCATCAGCGGCGCCGTGAAGTGCAGCCCGGCGGTCGGCGCGGCAATCGAACCGCGCTCCCGCGCGAACACGGTCTGGTAGCGATCGCGATCGCCGGCGCGATCCTCGCGCTTGATGTAGGGCGGCAGCGGCATGTGGCCGATGGCGTCCACGGCCTCGTCCACGGTCGAGCCATCGTCTGTCCACAGCCGGAGGGTGCGGCGACCGAAGTCGCGCCGCTCCAGAATCTCGCCGTGGATGGCGCGGGCGCCGTCGAACATCAGACGCGCCCCGGGCTTCAACTTCTGTCCCGGATGCACCAGCGCTTCCCACACCGCCAGCGTCGGCGAATCGCCGCGATCGAGCAGGCGTCCGACCAGCAGGCACTCGACGGCGCCGCCGCTCGGGACACGCCGCCCGAGCAGCCGCGCCGGAAACACCTTGGTGCTGTTGACAACGAGGAGGTCGCCGCGGCGAAGGAGATCGGGCAGCGCAGCGATGCCGGTGTGCGCGATCGATCCACTCGTGCGATCCAGGTGGAGCAGACGCGCGCCACCGCGCTCGGCGGGTGGCTCCTGGGCGATCAGCTCAGGCGGAAGCTCGAAGTCGAAATCGCGGACGTCCATGTCCGCTGTTGATGTTAGTGGATCGTCGTCGGCCCGCCGTCCCCGAGCGGCGCCTCGCGCCAGTCTTCGGCCAGGATGGTCCAGAGCGCCTGGTCGTGATGTTCACCGTGGCGCAGAAACGATTTTCGCAGAATGCCTTCGCGCGTGGCGCCGAGCTTGCGGAGCGCGGCATTGCCGCGTCCGTTCGCCAGCGAGGCGCGCGCTTCGAGCCGGTGGGTACCGAGCACGTCGAACGCGAACGCAATCGCCATCCGGGCACCTTCGCCGAAGTAGCCGCTGCCCCAGACGTCGGCGGCGAGCGCGAAACCCCATTCGGCGGTACCGAAGTCCGGCTCGAGCGATCGAATCTGGAACAGGCCGATGGCGGTGTCGGATCCGCGCGGCACGACCGCGAAGCAGGCGTAGCGACCGGCTGCCTGCTGGCGAAGCGTCCAGGCGATGAACTTCTCGAAGCCCTCGAGCGTCGCCGGCGGCGGCGAGAGGAAACGCGTCACTTCCTCGCTGGTCAACGCGGCAAACAGCGATAGCGCATCGTCGGCCCGCAGTTCCCGCAGCGTCACGAGGGACCCGGCAAGTGTCGGCAAACCACCGCGCCAGTCCTGCTTCGCGTTCTGCGACGGTACGACTACCGGTTCGGTGGTCACCACCGTGGCAAGGCCGGCGTGTTCCCGGTACGGCATCTTCTCCATTAGCGGGACTTTCCCCCGCGCACAGCGCCGAGAGAGGCCAACCGCATTCCACAGGGAATCACGCGCTCTACGGGAGCAAGGGTGTAGCCACGACGGGCCAACTTTCAATCGCTGGCTGCAACGGTCTGCGAAATAAATGGTTACAGTCACGGTCTGGTATTGTTATGACTATATAGGACTATATAGTCATGTTACTAAATAGGACACAATTGCGGCCTCTCATGCGGATCAGAGGCATTTTTATTCGTAGATCGCGGGAAAATGTCAATTGTCCTGTTTACGTACGACTGTGCTTCTATCGAACATAAAGTCCTTAATGAGGAGATCGAATTCGTGGTGATGGTCTTGCACCGGTCCAGCTGATGTTCGATGTCGTCATCATCGGGGGTGGTCCAGCCGGCTTGAGTGCGGCGCTGATGTTGGGACGCTGCCGGCGTCGAGTGCTGGTCCTCGACCTCGGACAGCCGCGCAATCGAGGCTCGAAGGCGCTCCACGGCTATCTCACGCGCGATGGCATCGCACCCTCGTCGTTGATCGAGCTTGGGCGCGACGAACTGGCGCAATACGACGTCGAGCTGCGTCGGATCGGCGCCACCGGCGCGCACCTGGCTGGCAATCACTATCAGGTGTCGCTCGCCGATGGCGGCGAGGAGCGTGGACGCTACCTGTTAATCGCCACCGGCGTGATTGACGATCTGCCGGCGATTCCCGGATTCGACGCGTGCTACGGCCGCTCGATCTTTCATTGCCCCTATTGCGACGGATGGGAGCGGCGCGACCGCCCGCTCGCGGCGTTCGGCCGCGGCGCAGACGTGGTCGGCCTCGCACTCGGACTGAAAAGCTGGAGCGCCGACGTCATTGTCTGCACCAACGGCAGCCGCCTCGAGGGTCGGATGCGGCAGCGTCTCGAGCGCAACGACATTCGCGTGCGTCGCGACGCGATTGCCAGCCTCGCGCATCGGGACGGCATGCTCGAGCGCATCGTTTTCGAGAGGGGCGAACCGCTGCCGCGTGAGGCGCTGTTCTTCGCCACCGGGCAGCACCCGCAGTCGAGTCTCGCGGTTTCGCTTGGATGCGCCATCAACCGACGCGGCACCGTGAACACCGGCACGGCGTGCGACACCAAGGTGCCGCGTCTCTTTGTTGCCGGCGACGCCTCGCGCGATGCGCAATTCGTCGTCGTCGCCGCGGCCGAGGGCGTGAAGGCGGCCTGCGCGATCAACAAAGCACTGCAACTCGAGGAGCTGAAGCCATGATTCCCAAGGCGGTTGCCAGCCCGCCGCCGGCCGGCGACACGGCGGCGAAGGCCCAGGATGCTGTCGAAGACGCGAGCCGCGCCCGCCAATCGCCGCTGGACCGGTCCAATTCCGACGAACCGCTGGCGATCCGGATGCCGGTCGACATCCGCAACGCCGCGCTCACCGTGCTGGCGGGGCTCGCCATCGTGCTGGTGCTGCAGTATGCCCAGGCGATGATCATCCCGATCGTGCTGGCGCTCCTCATCAGCTATGCGCTCGAACCGGTGGTGGCGTGGCTGGTGCGCCGTCGCGTGCCGCGCTCGCTCAGCGCCGCGATCGTGCTGTTGACGCTGGTCGCCTCTGGCGGCGGGATGCTCTACGGCCTGCGGTCCGAGGCCAGCGCGATCGTCGAACAGCTGCCGCAAGCCGCCCGGCGACTGCGTCAGTCCATCGAAAGCAATCGGCCGCAGGCCGCGAACGCGATTCAACAGGTGCAGAAGGCGGCGACCGAGCTGGAGAAAGTCGCCAATGCGGCGGCGCCTCCGGCGCCGCGCGGAAACGTTCAGCGCGTCCAGCTCGAAACGCCCGGGATCAACATCAGCGACTACGTGATGTGGGGGTCGCTCGGTGTCGTCGCGGCGGCGGGCCAGCTCGTGCTGATCCTCTTTCTCGTGTTCTTCCTGATCTCGTCCGGCGATCTCTATCGCCGCAAACTGGTCAAGATTGTCGGACCGTCGCTGACCGACAAGAAGGTGACCGTACAGATCCTGGAAGAGATCGATCGCCAGATCGAGATGTTTCTGGTCGTCGAGCTGTTCACCAGCCTCGTCGTCGGAACCGCCAGCTGGCTCGCGTTCCGCGCGCTCGGCCTCCAGCAGGCGGCGCTCTGGGGAGCGCTCGCGGGCCTGTTCAACACCATCCCCTACTTCGGACCGGTGATCGTGACCGCCGCGACCGCGGTCGTGGCCTTCCTTCAGTTCGGCAGCGTCTGGATGTCGATTGTGGTCGGCGGCGCCTCGCTGGTCATCACCAGCCTCGAAGGATTTCTGCTGACGCCGTGGCTCACCAGCCGCGCGGCGCGGATGAACGCCGTCGCCATCTTCGTCGGACTGCTGTTCTGGGGGTGGGTGTGGAACGTGTGGGGCATGCTGCTGGCCGTGCCGATGCTGATGGTGATAAAGGTGATCTGCGATCACGTCGAGGACTTCAAGGGCATCGCCGAGTTACTCGGCGACTGACGCTTCGCGCTCAGGCCATGCGCCCGCCTTCTCAACGCACCAGGTCGTCATGCAGCGCTGCTGCTGCACGTTGGTGGTTTTGATTGGATCGAGCAGCGCGCCGCCGAGACGCTGCGTGCGCTCGAGCAGCATGCTCTCGTCGACAACGAACCGATCCGATCCATCTGGCAGCCGCACGCTTCGTCCGGCGGCCCCGACCATCGCCTCGATACCGATGTTCGAGGCCAGCCGGGCGAACAGCAGCCCGCCCGGCGCCAGCACGCGCCACATCTCCTCGACCATGCGATCGAAATGCGCCTGGTCGGAGGCGAAATGCAGCACGGCGCTGCAGACGATGGCATCCATGCTGCCGGCGTCCCAGGGCAGCCGATCGATCGCGCCGGTGCGGAAGTTCTGCGGCGGCAATTCCGGCGCCAGCTGCGCGGCCAGGTCACGCAGACGCGCGATCGCTGCGGGGTCGCGATCGATGCCGAAGCAGGTGAACCGGCGGCCAAGCAAGTAGACCAGGTTGCGGCCCTCGCCGCAGCCGGCATCGAGGATGCGCTGACGGCGATCGAAGCGGCCGCGCAGCAGCTGATCGAAGAGGTAGATGTCGATCGCGCCGAAGGTCTGGCGCAGATCGATTCCGGGTGGCGCCAGCTCCGCCGCCATCAGCGCAGGCCCGAGGGCAGGCGAGGCGACGCGAGCAGGCGCACGAACTCGTCCCATCGCTTCGCCGCCGGCGCACCAGCCCCGGCACGCGACTCGACGTAGTGCTTCACCAGATCCTTACCTAGGTTGTAGTTGATCACGTAGCTGCGGTAGGTGTCGAAGAAGCGCGTCCGCTGCTCCGCCCGCACCGGCGCCATCATCGCGTACTGCGACAGCCAGGCGGTGGCCCGTTTGCGATCGGATCCGCCGTTGAGATAGGCGCGGGCGGCTTCGTTGCCGGCGTAGGAGACCCGATCGACCAGCATCTGCACGCGCGCGTAGGCCGCCGCCTGCGCCGGATCGAGCCCCGCCTCTGGATACAGCACGTCGCGCTCGAAGGCCGCCCGCTCGCCGCCGGGGAACGCCACCTCGATGCCGTAATTGGCCGTTCCTTCCGCGATCAGCGATTGGGGCGAGAACAGCGGGTAAATCGTGAACTCCACCCAGCCGCGGTCGCGCACCAGGTGCTGTTCGAGCAGCGCGTTGTAGACGTGGTGACCGGGGTAGCCTTCGTGACATGCCAGATCGATCGCGCGATCGATGTAGATCGGCAGATCGGTGTTGACCTGAATCAGGCTGTGGTAGTTGCCCTGGTACCAGTTGTATCCGCTCCACGGCTTGTTGGTCACGTACTCCACCGTGAAACTCTCGGTGGGCGGCAGTGGCACATGGCGCAGCGTGCGCGCCCGGCATTCGGCGATGGCGCGGTCGAAGACGCGTCCGAGGCGGGCCGGCGGGATGATGAACTTCTGCCGGAATGCGTCGTAGCGACCGACCAGCGGCGCCGCGCCGGGGAGCAGCCGGTCGAGCTCGGACAGCATCTCGGCAAAGTACGACTCGGGATGGACAGGGGCGACCGCGTCGTAGAGCGCCTGCGACTCCTGATCGAAGGTCAGTCTGGCGCCCTGAAGCATTTCCACCCGCGTGCGCAGCGCCTCGAGCTGGCGCTTCAGATACTCGCGCCGGAGGACGACCTGGTCGTCGTGACGATCGGCCTCCGACAGCGCCGGAATGTCGGCGAGGAGGCGTCCGGCGGCGGTGTCGATATCGCGCAGCGGAAGCTTCGCGCGCTCGGCCTCGCTTTTCCATTCGGCGGGGCCGTAGAACGCGTCGACATAGTCGGCATCGTGCTGGCCGACCGCCAGCACGAGCTTCACGTAGCGCTCGGCGATGGTGTTCATGAGGACGGGCTTGGCGGGTTGCGCAATCACGGGGACGCTCACCACGACCACGATGGTGGCGAGTCGCCCAAGACTGAGGCTGCTCACTCCGGCATTGTACCGTCAGATGAACTGCGACAAATTGAACCGTCCGCGCCTCGCGAGCAGCGGCTTCCACACGTCGCCGAGCGCGGCGACGCGGGCCGGAACGTTGCGCACCGTGAAGTCCTCGATGCGGATGCCCTGCTCCACTTCCTCCCAGCTGACCGGCGTCGATACGGTCGCCTCCGGTCGCGGGCGCACCGAGTAGATCGATGCCAGCGTGCTGCCCCACCGGTTCTGGTTGTAGTCCACCAGTACGCGGCCGCGCGGACGCTTCGACACCCGGTACTCGGCCGTGATCAATGCCGGATGGCGGCGCGCGAGCTCCTGCGCCAGCACGTGGGCGAATGTCCGCACCTCACCCTGCTCCGGACCGCGCACGATGGGGACGTAGACGTGGAGGCCTTTCGATCCCGTTGTCTTCACCACCGATGGCATCTTCAGCGCGTCGAGCGCCTCGCGCACCACCAGAGCGGTCTCGAGCACGCGCTCGAAGCTCGCCCCTGGGCCGGGATCCAGATCGAAGTGCACGTAGTCGGGCCGGTTGACGTCGTCGCAGGTGGCATACCACTGGTTGAGATCGATGCAGCCGAGGTTGATGACCCACAACAGCGAGGCGCGATCCTGGATCATCGGAAAGTCGATGACGCCCTTCGAGCCATGGTCGATCGCGCAGATGGCGACCCAGGCGGGACGCGGCGACGGCGCACGCTTCATGAAGAAGAACTCGCCGGCGGCGCCGTGCGGATAGCGTTTCATCACCATGGCGCGATCGCGGAGGTGAGGAAGCAGCACCGTGGCGACGTCGGCGTAGTACTGAAGCAGATCGCCTTTGGTGAGCCCGAGCTGCGGCCAGAAGATCTTGCGCAGATTGGTCAGCCGCACGTCGTTCCCGCCGACGGTGAGGACGACATTGTCCTGATCGCGTGGAATCTCCAGGCGGGTCATGATCGCCCGGCCACAATCGATGACAGTTGCTGGTGGCGCAACGGCGTCAGCCGAGCTCGAGCCATCGTGTCGCACGGCATCGCGCGGCTGCAGCCATGGTGCGACATCCTGAACGGAGGGTGCGTCTGGTCGCGCTACACCGTTTCACAGGGCGAAGGCCTCAGCCGAGCCAGGGGGGCGAGCTTCGGTGGCCGTGCGCCGTGGCGCTGCGCGCCGAGCACCGGCACATAGTCCAGCTCGACGCCATCGCTGGCATGGCGCAGCAACAGTCCGCCGCGGCTCATGTCGCCGCGGCCGACAAAGTCGATCGGGAACTGCAGCCCGGCGCCGAAGATGTTGGTGAGGATGTCGACGTACTTCGGCGAGGCGACGCTGCCGAGCAGCACGACCTCGCAGTCCGACCCGATCTCGGCCAGCAGCGCGCGCGCGCTGGCCTCGAGCGGACGCCGGTAGGAGGCGTTGTCCACGTCGATCTCTCCCCGTCCGAACGCCTGCACGGCCGCACGCGTGACAAGGGTGTCGGGGCTGCGCAATCCGGCGTTGGCGGTGATGATGTGGATGCCGGACCCGACCACGGGATTGTCCGGCTCCGCCGGACTCGCGAAGCGGCGAGCATAGGTGAGCTTGCCGCGGAAGTACAGCCCGCTCATGAAGCTGAAGAGATCGCCGAGCGGTGCGCCGACTGGCGATCGCAGTGCCACCGCCAGCGCGAATGTCGCCGTCGGCGACAGCGCCTGCTTCGCGCGCATCCCTCCGCAGTTTGCGGGTGAGAGAAGAAAGATGCGAGCCATTGAACCCTGGAATCTTCTCAAAAGCTCCATCTGAGAAGTATCGCGCCCACCGTGAAGCCGGCGCCGACCGATGCGAGCAGGACCAGCTGCCCCTTCTTGAGCCGACCGGACGTCAACGCATCGTTCAACGCGAGCGGAATCGTGGCAGCCGTGGTGTTGCCGAATCGCTCGATATTGATGATCACCTTTTCTTGATCGACGCCGAGTTTCTCGGTCGCCGCCAGGATGATGCGCCGGTTCGCCTGGTGCGACACGAACAGATCGATGTCGGCGGCGGTGAGCCCGTTGCGATCCAGCAAGCGCCGCGCGATCTCCTCGGTCTTCCGCACCGCAAACTTGAAGACCGTCTGGCCGTCCTGCTTCACGTAGTGCAGCCGCTGCTCGACCGTGTCGTGCGACGCCGGATGCAGGCTGCCGCCGGCCGGCATGCACAGCGCCGCGCCGCCGCCGCCATCGATCTCGTGCTCGAAGTCGAGAATCTGGGGATCGCCGGGCTGCGCCGCCGAGACCACCACCGCGCCGGCGCCGTCGCCGAAGATGACGCAGGTGGCGCGGTCTTTGTAGTCGATGATGCTCGACATCACGTCGGCGCCCACCACCAGGACGTGCTCGTGCGCGCCGCTCGCCACGAACTGGCACGCCGTTGTCAACGCGTAGGTGAAGGCCGAGCAGGCCGCGCTGAGATCGAAGCCCCAGGCGTTGTGCGCGCCGATCTTGTGCTGGATGAGGCAGGCGGTGCTCGGGAACATCATGTCCGGCGTCACGGTACCGACGATGACGACGCCGATGTCGGCCGGCGTGAGGCCGGCATTGGCAATTGCCTGAAGCGCCGCCTCCTTGCCCAAGTCCGAGGTCGCGACGCCGGGATCGACGATGTGCCGCTCGCGGATGCCGGTCCGCTGCAGAATCCAGTCATCGGTCGTGTCGACCATTTTCTCGAGGTCCGCGTTGGTCAGCAGGCGCGGCGGCACGAACGTCGCCAGCGACGCGATCGTCGTCGGCCGTCCGCCGATTCGTGGAGCCTTGCGCTCGATCACCACAGTCGTGAGTCCCTTCGTTGGTCGGCGGGCGCCACCAGCCCGAAATAGCCGTAGGCCAGCGACGTGGCCACCCGGCCGCGCGGCGTCCGGTCGAGGAAGCCGACTTGAATCAGGAACGGCTCGTAGATGTCCTCGATGGTGTCTTTCTCTTCGCTGATGGCCGCGGCGATCGTGTTCAACCCGACCGGTCCGCCGCCGAATTTCTCGATGATGGTCCGGAGCAGCCGGCGGTCGACCTCGTCGAAACCGTGCTCGTCCACTTCGAGCAGTTTCAGCCCGGCGTGGGCGACCTCCACGGTGATGGTGCCGGCGGCACGCACCTGAGCGAAGTCGCGCACCCGCCGCAGCAAGCGGTTGACGACGCGCGGTGTGCCGCGGGCGCGTCGGGCAATCTCCACCGCCGCGGCAGCCTCGATCGGCACGCCGAGAATCTTGGCCGAGCGGCGGACGATTTCCTCGAGATCCGTGGCGCCATAGAACTCGAGCCGGTGCGTGATCCCGAACCTCGATCGCAGCGGCGACGTCAGCAGGCCCGTGCGGGTGGTGGCGCCGATCAGGGTGAAATGCTCAGTGGGAATCTTCACCGTGCGCGCGCTCGGTCCCTGGCCGATGACGATGTCGACCTCGTAGTCTTCCAGCGCCGGATAGAGCATCTCCTCCACCGCCGGCGACATCCGGTGAATCTCGTCGATGAATAGCACCTCGTTCTTCTTCAGATTCGTGATGATGCCGACCAGATCGCCCGGCTTCTCGATCGCCGGCCCCGAGGTGGCGCGCACCGGCACCCCCATCTCGTTGCCGATGACGTAGGCCAGCGTCGTCTTGCCGAGCCCGGGCGGACCGTGCAGCAGCACGTGATCGAGCGGTTCACCGCGCTGCTTCGCCGCGTCGATCGCGACCTGGAGGTTCTCGCGGATGCGATCCTGGCCGATGTACTCGTCGAGCAGACGCGGGCGGAGTCCCGCCTCGTACTGCGCGTCTTCGTCGACGCGCGCGGCGGTCACCAGGCGGTCATCCGTCACTTGGCCACTTCCCGTAGTGCCTGTCTCAACGTGCGCTCGAAGCTGGCGTCGGATGCCGATCCGACGGTCTTGATCGCCGCTTCGACGGCTTTCTCGGCGAGAGGCCGATGATACCCCAGGTTCACGAGCGCCGAGACCACGTCGTCGCGCAGTGCAGGCGCTTCGGGCGCAGCGGCGCCGCTGGCTGCAGCCGCCGGGTGCGTGCGGGGCAGCCGATCCTTCAGCTCGAGGACGATGCGCTCCGAGGTCTTCTTGCCGACACCGGGAATCGCGGTGAGCCTGGCCAGATCGCCGCGCTCGATGGCGCGGATGAACTCCTGCGGCTCGATTCCCGACAGCACCGCCAGGGCGACCTTGGGTCCGATGCCGCTGACGCCGATGAGCCGTTCGAACAGATCCTGCTCGAGTTGGGTTGCGAATCCGTAAAGCACCAGCGCGTCTTCGCGCACGTGGGTGTGAACGCGCAGCGCAATCGCCGTGCCCGGTTCGCCGAGACCGTAAAAGGTCGACAGCGGCACGAACACGTCGTAGCCCACACCGTTGACATCGATCACGATCCGGTTCGGATGTTTTTCGAGAATGGATCCGCGAAGGTGCGCGATCATCTGGTCCTGGGGCCTTGGTTCGTGGACCTTGGTCCAGGGGACATCAGCGTTGCGGTCGGTGCTGGCGCCAGCTCGTCGCCTTGCTGCGCGCCGGCTGCACGGCGCCGAGCGTGCGCGAGGGCGCCTGCGCGTGCACGTGGCAGATGGCGACAGCGAGCGCGTCTGCCGCATCGTGCGGCGACGGCACCTCGGCGAGCCCCAGCAGCAGCTTGATCATCTGCTGGACCTGCGGCTTGTCGGCGCGGCCGTAGCCGACCACGGCGCGCTTGATCTCGGCCGGCGTGTACTCGAACACCGGCACCCCGGCTTCCACCGCCGCCAGCATCGCTACACCGCGGGCGTGCCCCAGCTTCAGCGCGCTGCGGGCGTTGACCGAATAGAAGACGTTCTCGATGGCGACGCAGGTCGGGCGGCACTCGGCCAACACGATCGTGAGCTGGGCGTGGATACGATGGAGCCGGTCGGGAAACGACGTGACCGTAGGACAGTGGATGGCGCCGCACACCACGATCCGGTGGCGCGACCCGTCGGTCTCCACGCAACCGTAGCCGGTGCGTTCGGAGCCGGGGTCGATGCCGAACACCCTCACGCGAGCGAGGCCTCGATCTCCTGCTCGGATATGTCGAAGTTCGACCACACCTGCTGCACGTCGTCCTGATCGTCGAGCGCTTCCATGAGCTTCAGCATCTGCTGCGCGACTTTGCCTTCGAGCTTGACGTAGTTCTGCGGAATCATCGAGACCTGGGCGCTGGCGGGTTCGACGCCAAGCTGCTTGACCGCGTCGCGGACCGCCTGGAACGCCTCCGGCGCGCTCAGCACTTCCCAGTTGTCGTCGTCGTCCTGCATGTCGTCGGCCCCGGCCTCGAGCACCGCGCCGAGCAGCTGCTCTTCGTCGGCCTTGGCCTTCTCGACGACGATGTAGCCCTTCTTGTTGAACATCCAGGCGACGGCGTTGGTGGAGGCGAGGTTGCCGCCGTGCTTCTCGAGCATGTGGCGCAGTTCGCCGACGGTGCGATTCTTGTTGTCGGTCAGCACGTCGATGATGACGGCGGCGCCGCCGGGTCCGTAGGCTTCGTATTGCGCCTCTTCGTACGACACACCCGGTTCCTCGCCGGTCCCTTTGCGAATCGCCCGCTTGATGTTGTCGGCCGGCATGTTCGCTGCCTTGGCATCGGCGATGACGGAGCGCAGGCGCGGGTTCATGTCGGGATCGCCGCCGCCGTTGCGGGCCGCCACCGTCAGCTCCTTGATGAGCCGCGTGAAAATCTTGCCGCGTTTGGCGTCGAGCGCGCCCTTCTTATGCTTGATTGAGGCCCATTTGGAATGGCCGGACATGTCAAACCCCCGAAAAAATATACTTCTTTTTCGCCATGATGATCCAGACATCGGCGCGATCGTCCCACGCACGTCCCCGATAATCGCCCAACACCGCATCGACGTGAAATCCGGCGCGTTCGAGCTGCCTGGTCATCTGGCGGACCGACAGCGTCCGAAACGTCAAATCGAAACGATGCTCGCGCGTGTGCCGGCCCCGGCGCTCGACGTAGGTCTGCTCGAAGGTCGTGAGATGGCGCTTCGGATCCTGCCGGACGGACTCAATGAGCGTGAGCTGGGCGCCGCCGGCTCGCCCGCGCAGCTGGACCCGGTTCTCGTACTCACGCCACTTGGGCACGTCGGGCACCAGATCGATCCCGAAGGTCCCGCCCGGCGCGACGACGCGCGCGACCGAATCGAGCGTGGCGCTCAGATCGCGCGGCCGGATCAGCGACTGCAGAATGCCATAAGGGGCCAGCACCATCGGGAACGTCTCGTCCCCGAACGGCAGCGAGCGGATGTCGCCGCGGACGAGACGGAGGGATTTGAGGATTTGTGGATTTGAGGATTTGAGGATCTGGCGGCTCGCGCGTTCCAGCATCGGCGCCGATCGATCGACGCCGACCAGATTCACGCCGGCGCGCGCCAGCGGCAGCGAGACGCGCCCGGTGCCGCAGCCCAGCTCCAGCACCGGCCCGCCCGCGCCGGCCGCGACGCGGCGCCAGAACGACACGTCGCGCCGGCCCAGCGTCTGCGCGTTTTCCCAGTCGTAGAACGGCGCGTACGCGTCCCATCCCTGCCAGCCCTCGCGTTTCACTGGCGCGTATTATAGGGGGCATGAGCGACCTCCAGCGCTGGCGCGACGAGTTTCCCATCCTGTCGCAGTCCGTCTACATGATCAGCAACTCGCTCGGCGCGATGCCGCGGCAGACCGCGCGCAACCTCGCGGACTATGCCGAGACCTGGGCGACCCGAGGCGTGCGTGGCTGGGAAGAACGCTGGTGGGAAATGCCGTTGGAAGTCGGCAACAAGATCGCGCGCGTCATCGGCGCCGCGTCCGGCACGGTCAGCATGCACGAGAACGTCACCACCGCGCAGATGGTGGCGCTGTCGTGCGTCCGCCCGTCGCCGACCCGCAAGCGGATCGTCTGTTGCGCGATGGACTTTCCGTCGATGATTTATCTCTACCGGGCCCAGCAGGCTGCGGGCTTCGAGCTGCGGATGGTGCCGGCTGAGGACGATCTCACCGTGCGCACCGACCGCGTGCTCGAGGCGATCGACGAATCGACGGCGGTGGTCGCCTTTTCCCACGTGCTGTTCCGGACCTCGTACATCATGGACGCGGACGCGATCGTACAGCGGGCCCGCCAGGTGGGCGCCGTCACTATTCTCGACACCTATCAGTCGGCCGGCATCATTCCTGTGGACGTCGCGTCGCTGGGCACCGACTTCGCCGTCGGCGGCTGTCTCAAGTGGCTGTGCGGCGGCCCGGGGAACGCGTTTCTCTACACGAGGCCCGACCTGCTGAAGGGAGAGCGGCCGGCATTCACAGGCTGGCTGTCGCACGAGCACCCGTTCGACTTCGACATCGGGGCGCCAGATCTCCGATCGGACGCGATGCGCATGATGAACGGCACGCCCGCTATCCCGGCGTACTATGCCGCGCTGGCGGGGCTCGACATCATCGACGCGGTTGGCGTCGACCGGATCCGGGCTGCATCGCGGGACTTGACGGCTCGGCTGCTGATGCTGATCGACCAGTACGGGTTCACCTCCGCAGCCGCGCGCGATCCCGATCGCCTGGCAGGCACTGTCGCCATCAACCTTCCCGATGCGGCGTTGGTGTCCCGCGCCCTGAAGGCGCGCGATTTCATCGTCGACTACCGCCCGCCGGTCGGCGTACGGATCTCGCCGCATTTCTACAACACCATGGACGAGATCGATCGCACGATGGCGGAGATCGCGTCGATCGCGGCGAAGAAGGACTACATCGACGCAGGTCCGTCGAGCCGGGTGACCTAGGGCGCGATCGATTTCGTGTCGGTCGCGCAGCCCCTGGATCCTGGTTCTTGGTTCCTGGTCCGTCCGCTGGACGGCCGGCGTCCTGAGTCCCTTGTCCACGCGCGCGCACGACGGACTGCGGACTGCGAACCGACGAAAGAACCAAGGCCTCAGTGGATCAGTGCGCCACGAGCTGTCGATCGAGGTAGTTGAGCTTGTCCGGATTCCTGATCACGCGGATCGCGGCGATCGCCCCGTCTTCAACCGTCATCACGTAGACGCCGTCGAGCCTGCCGTCGACGCGCAGCACCAGGGCCTGTTCACCGTTGACTTCGGCCATGTCGACGCTGACGGATTCGAGCGGGACGCCGACCGACGGAGCCGCCCGGACAAAGCCCGCCAGCATATGAGCCACCCGCTCGCGGCCGAACACCGGCCGCCGCGCCGCGAGCACCTTGCCGCCGCCATCGCTCCAGAAGCCGACGTCCGCGGCCAGCACCCGCGTCAGCTCCTCTTCACTGGCGGCGCGGAACGCGCTCAGGAAGCGTTCGACCAGCGGGCGCTTCTCGTCGAGCGCGGCGCGAAACCTCGGCTTGCGCTCGGCGATCCGGACATTGGCGCGGTGGAACAACTGGCGACAGTTGCTGCTGGTGGTCTCGAGCATCGAAGCGATCTCCGCGTACTCGTAGTCGAACACTTCACGCAGCAGGAACACCGCGCGCTCTTCCGGCGACAGCGTTTCGAGCAGGACCATGAAGGCAAGCGTCACCGACTCGGCCTGCGCCAGCGACTGCTCGGGCTGACGCCGATCGTCGGTGACGACCGGCTCGGGCAACCATGGCCCGACATATTCCTCGCGTTTGGCGCGGGCCGACTTCAGACGATCCAGGCACAGCCGTGTGACGATGGTGGTGAGGAAGGCCTTGACCGATCGGAGGTCGGCCGGCTGCGCTGCCGAGAAGCGCAGCCACGCGTCCTGCAACACGTCCTCGGCATCGGTGGCGCTGCCGAGCATGCGGTAGGCCACGCCGAAGAGCGCGGGACGGTGGGCCTGGAACAGATCGATCTCGGCCATTACTCTCGTCATCCTGGTAAGACGACGGCAGGCGGCAGCGTGTGACACGACCGCACTGGAGGTCAGCTAATCGGAAATCGCAATCTCCCCGGGAACGATGGGCCGTGTGCGCGGTAAACGGCCGAGCCGGGCGAAGTTCCCGACAAACGCCAGGATCGCCAGAAACACGATCAGCTTCAAGGTATCGCCCGCTGTCGTTCGCGGCACGACCTTCCACAGCATCCACAACGCCGGCTGTGCCCAGCAGACCGCCCAGACCGATCCGTAGAAGTATCGGCGCTCGTGCCCCTCCCCCTTGGTCGAGGCCTTCACCCGCGGCAGCTGGCCGATCGCGCCCAGCAGCCAGATCGTGCCGGCGATCGGGAAATAGGCGTACCGGTAAATCTGCTTCAGATACCACTGTCCCGTCGCGATCGCGACAACAAGCCCGCAGATGTTCAACACCGCGAAGGTCACGACCTCGCTCCAGGCAAACGTGTAGCAGATGCGCCGGTAGAGCGGGTTGGGACGATCCTCGGTGAAGCGGATGATGTAGGGCCTGGGCTCGACGCCGGGCAGCGCGCCGCGCAGTCCCGCGATGCCGGTGCCGACCAGGACCGCGCCGAGCCAGACCGCCATGCGTGCGTCGAAGCCGCGGTCGAACAGGTCAAACGTCAGCGGCCCAGGGGCGATGAAGAAGACGAAGATCCAGATCGGCCAGTGATTGAACCGGTAATGCAGCTTGTTGTATTCGCGAATCTTGCGCTGCGACGCATATTCGACAGGGACAGCGTTCACGGTTTCTTTGTGCGCGTTTTGCGGCGTTTCGACGCCGGAGTTCTGGTTCGGGACGTGGGAGGCCGGCGGGCCGTCGAAGGCCGAGTATAACTCGGCGCAGGGGCTGGCGCGGCGCTCCCCCACATGCCGCGCCGAAACGCGCGGGCCTCCGCCTCCGCCCGCTGGAGCTCGGGCAAACGGCTCACGGCTGCGCCCGGGGCGACGCGTGCCAGGCCATCGCGGACGAGCGCGGCGTTCACGAACACGCCATCCTCCGTGAGCACGTAGGCGACATGCCGTCCGCGACCCGCGACGAGCGCTCCCTCCGCCTCGAGCCGCACCCACCGATGCAGCAGCAACTGCGCCAGCCGGTCGCGTGCCTCGATGCCGAATGGCGCGAAGGCGCCTTCAGCGCGCCGGATTCTCGGCGCGTCGATGCCGAGCAGCCGCACTCGGCCGAAGCCGGCGACGTCGATGGTGTGGCCGTCGACAACCGATCGGACCAGCACCGGATCGGAACGCGTGGCGCGCCCGCTGAACGATGGGGTTTGAAGTGCGGCAACGCCGGCCAGGGCCACAGTGATCAGAATCTGCATACACGACTCCAGTTGGCGCGGGATGGCGCCGATCGCGTACGCGTAGCTGCAAACGGCAAACCAGGAAGACGAATTCGTCAGCCGACGAACTTGTAGCCGAGGCCGTGGACGGTGACGATGTATGCGGGAGCTTTCGGGTTGACCTCGATTTTCTGTCGCAGGCCGGCGACGTGAACGTCGACGGTGCGCGTCAGCGGCGTCTCGTCGTAACCCCACACGTCGGCCAGCAGCTGGTCGCGCGACAGCGTGGCGCCTCGATGGGCGATGAAATGGCGCAGCAGCTTGAACTCCCGCGCCGACAGGTCGAGCGCAACACCGCCGCGCATCACCTCCAGCGTTCTGAAATCGACAGCGACATCGCCAAACCGGTAGCCGTCGCCACCCGGCGGCGCGGGTCCCGGCGCGCGTCGCAGCAGCGCCTCGAGCCGCGCCATCAGCTCGATGGTCTCGAACGGCTTCGTGAGGTAGTCATCGGCGCCCAGCTTCAGGCCGACCACCTTGTCCACGACCTGCCCGCGCGCCGTCAGCATCAGAATCGGCGTGGTCACGCCGCGGCGGCGCACTTCGCGGCAGACATCGAAGCCATTCATCCGCGGCAGCATCACGTCGAGGACGATGAGATCGTAGCCATCGTGAGTCGCCCGCGCGAGGCCGGACTCGCCGTCGCTGGCCGTCTCGACGCTGTAACCTTCGCTGCCGAGACGATCGGTCAGGGTCAAACGGAGGCCCGCCTCGTCTTCCACGATCAATACGCGCGGTGCGAGGGTCACGACACCGCGCCCGGACGCAGCCGGACGACGGTCGCGCGGTCGGGATCGGCAGACGAGACAATCGGCAGGACGATCGTGACCGTCGTACCTGCCCCCGCGCCGCTCTCCACTCGCACGTCGCCGCCGTGCGACTGAACGACATGCTTGACGACGCTCAACCCGATGCCGCTCCCGCGCACCTGCGCGTCGACGCCGCGGCGGCCGCGGAAGAACGGCTTGAAAATCTGCGGCAGATCCACGGCGTCGATGCCGATGCCGCGATCCGCGACGCGGATGCGCACGACGCCGGCGTCGACCGTATCGGCCGTGATCTCGACCGCGCCACCCGCCACGCTGTACTTCACGGCGTTGCCGACGACGTTCTGCACCGCCGATCGCAGGGCCTCGAGGTCGCCCATCGTGAGCGGAAGCGGCGCCCGCGATTGCACCGTGATGACGACGCCGCGCTCACGCGCGTCACTCTCCACGCCGCGCACCGCCGCGGCAATCACCATCGCGATGTCGACTTCCGTACGGACCTGCGTCTGCCTTCCGGAGTTGATGCCGGCAAACCGCAGGACGCGCTCCACCATGTCGCCGAGCCGGCGTCCTTCCGCTTCGATCAGCGATCCGTAGGTCTTGACGTGCGCAGCGTCCGCGACAACGCCGTCGGCGAGATTCTCTCCGGCGGAACAGATCACCGCCAGCGGCGTCCGCAGCTCGTGAGAGACCGATGCGACGAATTCCATCTGCTGCCGCGCCAGCCGGCGCTGGCGCTGCGCCGCCGCGATCACGAGCAGGGACGCCGCCGCCAGCAGGCCGAGCACACTCAGGCCGATGGCCAGATTTCGGCGGCGGGATCGCGCCACGATGCTCTCGAGCGAGCCGCTGCGATAACGCGCGCGCAGCTGCCACGCGCCCTGGTTGACGCCGCCATTCATCAGACCCCGCGCACCGTCGCCGGCGCGGGCCGAACGCCGCACGATCGTGATCGCCACGCGGTCGAGCGCGCCGCCAGACCCCGACGTCACCTGTCCGGCGCTGGCGCCGGTCAGGGGGGTCATCTCCTCCATGCGCAGATCGAACAGTCCGGCGATCACGTCGGCGCCGCGCTCGTCGACCACCTCTGGCGCCGAGGTGTAGACAATCCGTGACGGCGGGTTGCGCTGCGCGATGGAAATGAGATATTCGGACGTCGCCCCGGCACCAAAATATTTCGCGACCAGCGGCTCGAGCAACTGCCGCCGCAGACCATCGGCGTCGAGCCAGACGATCACGGCGCGTGCGGCAGTCCCCGGGTTCTGTACCACGGCGATGTGTCCGGCGCCCTCGTCTAGCTTCTTGAGGAACGGCACGGGAATGATCAGGGCGGGCGCGGCAGCGTCCACGGCATCGGCCATGAAACCCGGGAGCGCGCCAGCGGCACCGGGTCGTCCGGCATGGCCCGCGCGATCGCGCCAACTGGCCAGCGCCGCCGGCCATTGAGCCGGCCGCAGTTCGTGGGTCGCAGGATCGAAGCGCTGGAGCTGGCCGGCCTGCGGACCCTGCGCCTCCACGAGAAACATGTCCTTGATCAGGCCTGGCACGGCTGCCTCCCGGGCCTTCTCGATGCTCGCAGTCAGCGCGCTGGCGGAGTGTGAATCGAATGTGTCGGGCTCACGAAACGCCACATAGATCCGCGTCAGCTCGCGATCGAACTCCCGAGTGAAATCGGCGGCGCGGCTCTGGAGGCCGGCGCGCATCCGCGCGCGTTCGGCTTCGCCGACTTCGCCGAGCCAGCGGTACTGCAGTGTGGCCAACGTGACTAGCAGCCCGGCCAGGATCGCACCCGCGATCAGCCGCCACGGCAGCGCGGCCCGGTCGTGAAAATCAAACCGCACGAGGATCACTGTACGCGAAATGCCGCGGCGCACCCCCGCCCTTTACATTTCTTACAAAACGATTGCCTAACCAGCGCGCAGCGGCCACCGCAGCGCGTGGAGCGCGATCCCGGCGGCGACCGCGACGTTCAGCGAATCGACGCCCGGAGCGATCGGAATCCGGACGCGGTAGTCGGCGGCGTTCTCCACTTCCACCGTGAGACCGGCGCCTTCGGTCCCGACGATCAGGGCGATTCGCGCCGCCCGCGGCCTGCCAGCAAACACATCGATCGTTTCCGACGGTTCGCGCGGCGTCAGCGCGACGGTGGTGAAGCCGGCGCCCGTGATGCGCGACAACACGGACGGCCAGCAGGACGTTTCGGCGCGCGCGAACGGCATGCGCAGTGTGGCGCCCATCGACGTTCTGATCGCTTTGCGGTACAGCGGATCGCAGCTGGTGGGGCTGAGCAGCACGCCGCCGGCGCCAAACGCCGCGGCATTGCGAAAGATGCCGCCGACGTTGTCGGCATTGGTCACCGCCTCGATCACGACGAGTGTGGTCGCGGCCGCGACCAGTCCGTCGACCGGCAGAAGCGCCGGCCGCTGAACCAGTGCCAGACAGCCACGATGGACGTCATAGCCGGCGATCTCCGCGAGCGTCCTGGCGGCGCTGACGAAGATCGGCACGTCGACGCCGATGCTGGCGAACACTGACTCGAGGTCGCGCAGCGCCGGCTCGTTGACCAGCACCGACTGAACCCGATACCTTCGGTCCTCGAGCACACGCCGAACAATGTGGCGCCCCTCGGCCACGAAGAGCCCCGATGTCCGCGCCAGATCGGCGTCGCGGACGATGCGGTAGCCGGCGACCCGCGGGTCATCCGCACGATCAATCCACACGGGTCTCATTCTTCCTCTCAATCCTCCCCTTGGCGGCCGCCGACGACGTGGCATCGTCGTCGATAGAGCTGCTGCACCACCGTGAGTGAGAATGTGTCGAGGGCGACAACCTCCGCCTCGAGCCCGCCGTCGGGCGTCGATGGCGACCAGCCGAGCGACTCGACCTGGAGCGGGCGATCGACGGGCGCGATCACCCGCGCGCGCGCCGAGAGACGCTCCCAGCCGCGCTCGATCGTGAACGGTTCCAGCGCGACCTTTTCGATCCCGATCGCGCGGAACCGATCGGCCGACCACTCGGCGGCGCGTCGATACGACGGCGATCCGCTCACCCGCGACCCCATCGCGGTGAGCTGGCTGGCGAACGCGAACGACTGGCCGGCGCGAATACTCGACCGGGCCAGCTCGAGCCCATCAGGAACACTCTCGTTGCCACGCCGCGGCGCGGCAACGATCGGCACCGACACCGCGACGAACAGCCCGGCCAGGCCACGACGACACATCTGGGCACCTTGCCGCAGCTGGCGGAGCCAAGTCAACTTGCGAGAGGCCACCCTCGTCTAAGGGGACACGTTCGCCTGATACGCTCGCGCTCCGGGCGGCATTTGGATCACCATGCCACACTTTGTTCGCGATCTTCGTTACGCATTTCGCGGGCTGACCCGCTCTCCGCTCTTCACCAGCGTCGCGCTCCTGTCCATCGCGCTGGGCATCGGCGCGAACACCGCGATCTTCACGCTCGTGGACGAGGTGCTGCTGCGGCAGCTGCCGATCAGGCATCCCGAGCAGCTCGTCCTGTTCAACGGCGCGCGAAACCACTACGGCAACAACTCCGGCGGGAACATGCTCTCGTACCCGATGTACGAGGACTTTCGGGCCGACTTCGTCGATCGCGGCGCCGCGCCGCCGCCGGCCCGCGTCAGCCTCGCGGTCGCCAACGGCGCGCCGGCACTCAAGGTGTTCTCCGGGATCTTCGCGCGGCGGCCGATCGCGATGAGCGTCGGCCTCGACGGCCAGACCGAACGGGTTCCCGGCGAGCTCGTCTCGGGCACTTATTTTCAGGTGCTCGGTGTCGGAGCGGCGATCGGACGCGTGCTCGCCCCGGAGGACGACAAGCGCGGCGACGGTCCGGTGGCCGTGCTCAGCTACGACTACTGGCGCACTCGTTTCGGCGCCGACCCCAAGGCGATCGGCCAGACCATCACCGTCAACAACAACAAACTCACCATCATCGGCGTGTCGCAGGCTGGCTTCGACGGCGTCGACATCGGCTACTCGCCCGGCATCCGGGTGCCGCTGCTGATGAAGGCACAGATGACGCCGAATTGGGACGACGTGGACAACCGGCGCAGCCGGTGGGTCAACGTCTTCGGGCGCCTCAAGGCCGGCGTCACGCTCGCGCAGGCCAAGGCGGCGCTGCAGCCGTACTTCCACGGCATTCTCGAGCAGGAAGTGCTCGACGCCGCCTTCAGCGGCACCACACCCTACACCCGCGAGCAGTTTCTGAAAGGTCAGGTCGATCTGCTGCCGGCGGCGCAGGGACGATCGCCGCTGCGGCAGCAGCTGTCGCAGCCGCTCTGGCTGCTGCTCGCCATCGTCGGCGGCGTGCTGCTGATCGCGTGCGCCAACGTTGCCAGCCTGCTGATCGCGCGGGCGACGGCACGGCAGAAGGAAATCGCCGTTCGGCTCGCCCTCGGCGCGGGTCGCGGCCGCCTCGTCGGCCAGCTGCTGGTCGAGAGCGTGCTGCTGGCGGCGATCGGCGGCCTCCTCGGGCTGGTGATCGCGTCGTGGACGACGAAGTTCCTGCTCGGTTTCCTGCCGACCACGGACACGCCGCATGTGATTACGGGATCGATCGACAACCGCGTGCTGATGTTCAATTTTGCGCTGTCGCTGGCGACCGGACTGATGTTCGGGTTGGTGCCGGCGCTGCGGTCGACGAAACCGGATCTCGCGCCGATCCTCAAGGATCAGGTCGGCGCCGTGGTCGGCGGCGGCGGCGGCGGCGTCCGGCTGCGCAAGGGCCTGGTGATCGCGCAGGTGATGGTGTCGGTGCTGCTGTTGATCAGCGCGGGTCTGTTCATCCGCAGCCTGCGGAACCTCCGCCTTCTCGATCTGGGCATGAAAACCGACAACCTCATCGCATTCAACCTCGCACCGCCGCTCAACGGCTACACCTCGCTGCGATCGAAGCAGTTCGAGAAGCAGGTCGCGGAGCGGCTGGGCGCAGCGCCCGGAGTCACCGGCGTCGCCTTCGCGCAGATGGGACTGCTCGAGGGCAACGAGTGGGACAGCTCGATGTCGGTGGAGGGCTACGAAGCCAAGCCGGGCGAGGCGATGAATCCGTTCTGCAATGCAGTGAGCCCCGGCTACTTCAAGACCCTGGGAATTCCACTGCTGGCCGGACGCTATTTCGACGACCGCGACGCGAGGTTCGAGGTCGGCGATCCGAACGGTCAGCTGCCGACCTACAAGGTGGCAATTGTCAACGAGAGCTACGCCAGGCACTACTTCGGGGAGCGCAGCCCGCTCGGCCGCCACATCGGCTTCGGCATGAACCCCGGAACCAAGACACCGATTGAGATCGTCGGTGTGGTGAGGGACTCGAAGTACACCGGCGTGCGCGACGAGATCCCGCGCCAGGTGTTCTTCTCCTTCATGGAGAACGACAGCGCCGGCGGTGCGGTCATGTACGTCCGCACCACCAGTGTGCCGGAGGCGGCGTTCGGATCCATCCGCCAGATCGTGCGTCAACTCGACGCCCATGTGCCGATCTACAATCCTCGCACTCTCGAGCATCAAATCGATCAGTCGCTGCTCAACGACCGGCTGATCGCGACACTGTCCACGGCGTTCGGCGTACTGGCGACGGTGCTGGCGGTGATCGGTCTCTACGGGGTGATGGCCTTCACTGTGGCGCGTCGCACGCGCGAGATTGGCGTGCGGATGGCGCTCGGCGCGGTGCCGGGCGACGTCGTCTGGCTGGTCATGCGCGACGTGCTGGTGCTGGTCGGATCGGGCCTCGCCCTTGGATTGATGACGTCGTGGGGCCTGGCGCGCCTGGTCGGGAGCCAGCTCTACGGCATCACCGGCGGCGATCCGATGACGATCGGCGGCGCTTGCCTGGTGCTCGCCTCGGTCGCGGCGCTTGCCGGCTACATCCCGGCGCGCCGGGCCACGCGCGTCAACCCGGTCCTTGCGCTGCGCTACGAGTGAGCAGGAAAAAACCGCTGAGATCGCCGAGAGCGTTGTTTTCGTGTTCCGCGGTGTCGGCAACTTCGGACTGGTGTTACAGTGCCGGGCATGTCACGTCAGGTACTGGCCGTGCTGCTCGCGGCGATCGCCTGTAACGCGTGCGCGACCGCCACGCCGGAGCAACAAATCATCAACGACGCTGCCGCCGCTCTCGGCGGCCGCGATCGTATCCTTGCGGTCAGGACGCTGATCATCGAAGGCGCCGGGACCAACGGCAACCTGCTCCAGGACATGTCGCCCGAAGCGTCGGGACAGTCATTCCTGGTATCCGGCTACCGTCGGTCAATCGACATCGCCGGCGGCCGCGCCAGAACCGAGCAGACGCGCACACCGCAATTCGCCTACTTCCAGGGCATGGCCCCGCAGCGCCAGGTGTTTGGGGTCGACGGCGACGTCGGCTACAACGTTGCCGCGAACGGCGCGGCGACGCGGGTTCTCAACAGCGCCGCCAGGGACCGGCGGGCGGATCTGCTGCAGCACCCGCTGACCATCGTTCGCGCCGCCCTCGATCCCGCAGCCACCTTGACACACGCTCGCACGGCCGGCGGCGAACGGCTGGTCGACATTACGGTCGCTGGCCAGTCGACCTGCACGCTGGCGATCGACGCGTCGACCAGGCTGCCGGCGCGCGTCGTCTCGATGACCGACAACGCCAACCTCGGCGACGTCGCCGTCGAAACCAGCTTCGCGGATTACCAGGACGTAGCCGGCCTGAAGCTGCCGGCGAGACTGACGATGAAGACGGACAAGTACCAGACGGCCGTGCTCCAGCTGACCCGCCAGCAGGTGAACGCGGACACGGGCAACCTCGCCGCGCCGGCGGCGGCGGCGTCAACCGCGCCAATGGAGGGCGCCCCGGCGCCGGTGGTCACCGTCGAGGAGGTCGCGAAGGGGATCTGGCTGCTGGCCGGGCAGTCGCACAACAGCGCGGTCGTCGAGTTCGACGATCACCTGACCCTGATCGAAGCGCCGCTGAGCGAGGCCCGGACGCTCGCGGTCATCGCCAGGGCGCGAACGCTGCGTCCGGGAAAGCCGCTCACGCAGCTGGTAAGCACGCATTTTCATTCGGACCACTCCGGCGGTCTTCGCGCCGCCGTGGCAGAGGGGCTCACGGTCATCACCCACGAGGGCAACGCCGCGTTCTATGCCGACGCCGTCACACGGCCTCACACACTCGCGCCCGACGCGCTCGCGCGCAATCCGAGATCGTTGCAGATGGAGACAGTCGGCGAGGAGCGGGAGTTCGCCGACGCGACGATGACCGTCGAGCTGTACCACGTCGCGGGGAACCCGCATGCCGATACATTGCTCATGGCGTATTTTCCCAGGCAGCGGGTGCTGGTCGAAGCCGACGCGTTCAGCCCGGGCTTCGCGACGCAGCCGTACGCCGCCAACCTGCTCGAGAACATTGCAACGCGCCGTCTGAAAGTGGACCGTGTCGTCCCGCTCCACGGAACCGTGACGCCATTCAGCGAGGTGGTTCGCGCGGCGCGCTGAGAAGTGACAAGAAAAAACCGCGGAGATCGCCGCGAAGGGTGTCAGACACCGTGGTAAAAGAACCACGGTGTCTGACACCCTTCGCCGGCATTCTGACGGCCGGCCTCGCTGCGTGGATGGGCCTGGGCACGCTTCACGACTCCCAGCACGCCGACTCGCTGCTGACGGTGCTGATCAGCACGCAGAAATGGACCCCGTTCTTCTGGGGACAGGACCGCTTCGGGATGCTGATCCCGCTCCTGGCGACGCCGATTCGCGATCCGCTGGCCAACCTGCTGTTCCAGGGGTGGCTCATGACCACGGCCGGGCTGCTTGCGCCGTTCGTGATGGCGCGCTTCCTGTCGGGTCGCGGCGGCTACTGGATCGCGATCGGCGCGCTGACCAACATACTGTTTCTGCTCGTCGCCACGCCCGCCGTGCAATTCGACTGGTTCGTCACGCAGCCGTACGCCGTGTCGATCACCATCGGCTTTGCCGCGCTGATCGTGGCGGACGAGCGCGACCGGCCGGGTGCCATCATCGCGGCGTTCCTGCTTCTGCTGATCGCGTGCTGGGTCAACATCGGCGTGGCGGTGATGCTGGCGATCGCAGCGGCAATCCAGGGCCGGAGGCGCCTGCGCCTTCTCGCACTCGAGGCGGCTGCCGGCGCACTGGCGTCGCTGGCGGCGCGCGACCTCGCCGCGTCTCACACCGTGACGGCTCTCGCTCCGGTCCGGGTGTGGGCGAACGGCTGGTGGCAGCTTCTCGAAGGGACCGCCAGCGTGACGGACAGTCCGGCGGTCGCCATCGGCGCGGCGGTCGCCGCCGCAGGCGCGCTCGCGTGGCTCTGGAAACAGGAACGGCTGCCACCGCTCAGAACACTGGCAGCGATCGCGGCGCTGGCGATCGGCACGTGGCTGGTCGTCGGCACGTCGCTGTGGGTGGGGATGAACCGCTATGCCTTCCGCTACATGTATCCCACGCTGATGGTGCTCGGAACCGGCGTTGCCACCATCGTCGCCGCGCTGTTCGCGACGAGAATCCGTGCGCTGTCAATCGCGGCGACGGTCGTGATGGTCGCGCTGGCGGCCGCGCGCTATGGCCGGCCGTCGCTCGGCCGGGTCGAGCGCGGCTTCGACGATCGCTTCGGACGCACCACCGCGGCGGTGCTGCACAGCGGCGCGACGGTCATTGGCGGCGACTACTGGCGGGTATGGCCCGCCGTTTTTCACGCCAACCTCACACTCTTTCGCACCCACACCCGCGCGCGCATCTTCGGACTCGCCTACCGGTCTGAAGAGACCGACCGATTGTGGAAGAGTGCTGGGAACCGGATCCTGATCGCGGCGTGGCCGGACGATTCAACGGTGACCTCGGTGGCCGACGAGCACGGCATCCACATCGCGCTGCTGCGGCATCAGCCGGAGATCGATCTCTACACCGGGCAGCAATGAGTCGGTGGACCGCTGTCATCGCTCGAAGATTTTCAGCTCGTGAATCGACCAGAACCAGCGGCGCGTCTGCCCGGTCTGCCTGATGGTCAGCGTGCGCGTCCGGTTGGCCGGCAGGTTGACGATGAGGGTTGGCTGCGCGCCCGATTCGGCAAGCAGGACGGTATATGGGACGAGCATCGGCGCCTGATAGAGAACCCTCGCCACGCCATCCTCGCCGGCGCTCTCGATCCGCAGTTGCCGCGGGTAGTCCCCGAAGCTGCGCGACGCGATCTGCAGCGCGAGTGCAGAGACATCGCGCGTCCGATCGAACGCGATTCGGAACCACTCGTCGCCATTCTGCGGCCGGCCCGTGAGCCACCGCGTATCGACGTCGCCGTCGAGAGCGAGTGCGACCCGATCGCCACCATCGGACGCGTCTGCGCGGAAATCGGTGGCGCGCAGCGCGTGGCCGTCTGGCGCGGACGGCACGTCCACCACCGCGCCGCCGTCCGCGAGGCGAAACCCCACCGCAGCGTCCGAGCGGAACGCTTCCGATGCCAGCCGCGGATGAGCGCGAAGGGCCGCCACGATAGCGGCGCCAGCGGAGGCGTCGTCGTAGTCTCGCTGGTGCACCAGGACGTAGCGGACGCCGACCGCTCGCAGCGCTACGAGCGCCTCGTCGAACCGATCAAGGTCGTTGAGCGGCGACGCCGAGCCGCCGAGAAACTCCTGCAGCGACGATCCGTAGCCGCTGTAGCCGTTCACGATCGGGTGACCGTGCGACAGCGTCGCGTACTGGTAGGTGAGCGTCGGTGCGATCGCCCATTCGAGAATCGGCAGCTCGATCGTCCCGCCTGGTGCCTGCTGCGCGAGCCAGCGGTAGGCGCTGCGATCGCCGGGGCGGCCGCGGGCGTCAAACGGCGCCATCCGTAGCGGCGCGGCCCACCCTTCGGCAAAGATCGCCACGCCGAGCAGGACCAGTGCGATCCGGCGGAGGCCAGACCGGCAATGCTCCAGCACCCGGGCGGCACCCATCGCGGCGAGCACGCTCAACGCCAGGACCACGACGACCGCCAACCGCGCCGGCACGCGTAAGCCGTCCATGCCGGGCACCAGGCGCGCCAGCCAGAGATATGGACCCGAGAACGGCAGCCGATGGGACCAGGCGGCCGGCTCCGGGCCGAGCGAGAGCACGAAGGCGCTCACCGCCAGTGCCGCATAGAGGACCGTCAACCGGCGCCGGCCGCTCCGCGGCCAGACGGCCGCCGCGGCGGCGGCCAACACCGTGAACCCCGGAAACAGCTGGCGCTCCGGAAAATCGTCGCCGTGCAGCCACGCCGACCATACACGCAGGTTCGGTGACGCCGTCACATACGATCGGACATTGGCGCTGAACACCGACCAGTCGTCGTGGCCGCGTACGAATCCGTACTGGCGGCGCACCGACAGGTACGCCAGGACAACGAAGCTCAGACAGGAAAGGATGAGCGCCGCCGCGACGGCGAGTCCGGCGATCGCTCGCCTGCGATCCGCCGCCGACATCCTCGAGGACGCCAGCTCGCCGATCACTACGAACGCCGACGCGATTGTGAGGTAGTAGAGGAAGTACCCGTTCGAGAGCGCCTCGATCGTGAATGCGGCCGCGAACGCCGCGAGCGCCGCCGTCGAACGGCGCGTGTGGCGCGAACCCGTGACCGCCGCCATGAAGCGGTGCAATCCCCACAGCGCGATCGGCATCCAGCCCCACGACAGCACCTGCAGGTGCGAGACGTGTAAAGCCCGCAGCGGCGAGAACGCGAACACCAGCCCGGCGAGGAAGGCGACATCGCGCCGGCCCGTCAATTCGCGAGCCAGGAGATACATGCCGGCGCCGGCGATCACGTAGCTGAGTAGGAACGCAACGTCGTAGCCGGCAATCGGATTCCCGCTCAGCCAGATGATCGGTACGACCGGCAGCGCGATGCCGAGCATATGCTCGGCGAACGCGACCGTAAGGCGGCTGGGAAAAAAGATCGGCGCGTCCCAGAAGCCGTGCAGGCCATGCTTCAGGCGATCGGCGTCCCACCCCAGCATCCAGGTGGTGAACAGTGGATCGCCGAGGTCACCGGGTAGCGCCCGGCCGAGGTGAAGGATTAGAGGATAGGTCGCGAGGATCGCCAAACCGGCAAAGGCAAGGAGCACGAGCGCGGTCTCCGAGGCTTTAGAGCCGATGACGCTTCCGTGTCGCACGCGGGCTGCTCCCGTACCCTCTTGGTGCTTTGTGCTTGGGCCAGTCACCTGCAGCGGATCGAATACGAGTGTACCTTCACCAGCGGCCGCCTATCGTCGCACGGGAACGATTCGAAGCGAATCGACGTATCCCACAGTCGGACACGTGACGCACTCCGAACAGCTGGTCCACTGGCTCCGAACCGTCTGTCTCAGCATCGCCTGCCGCCTGGGATCATCCGAGTCGCCATGGGAGCGGGTGCCGATGGAAGTGCCAGCCACCGCCTTCGGCCCCGGTTCCCGCTGCCAGTTCTCGCGCTATTTCGAAGGCGTGAGCTGCGTCCCCGCCCGCTCCATCGACGACATCGTCGGATGGCTGACCACCTGTGAGTACGTCTCGGACGTCGAGCAGTTCCACGAACCGGATCTGTGGCAGGATCCATGCGCGTTCGAGGGACGGCAGCGCGGCGACTGCGAGGACTTCGCGCTGTGGGCGTGGCGGAAGCTGACCGAGATCGGCCTCGAGGCCGAGTTCTTCGTCGGCCGGGTGCTTGGCGGCGGCCAGGCGCCAATCGATCGCCAGCATGCATGGGTCGTGTACCGAGCCGGCGACGATGCATATCTGTTCGAGCCGGCCGCTCGCGATCGCCGGCAGATGATCCAGCCGTGGTCCGCCGTCAAGCATTGCTACGTGCCGCACTTCGCGGTGGATCACCGGTTCGTCACGTCCGCCTTCGTCGGCTGCATTCTCGATTCACGTCGCCCGGCGGCAGCGACGTAGTCATCAGCACCAGGCTCATCGTTACGTCCCGCCGCTGCCATGTGCATTGTGCAGATTGGTCACAGGCAAGGCCGATGTGGGACTGGCCCCGATCCGACCACAAAGTCGAGAGGGAAGCAGGCGAGGACGCGCTGTAAACTCTTTTGGACTGACAGCGGGGAATGCGGATGAAACGCATCTGGACGATCATTGGCGTAAGCAACGTCCCGAGTAGCTTGAAATGGTACCAGTCGCTCTTTGGCCAGCCCGAGACTCGTCCGAGCCATGACCACTTTGGTCAGATCCTGGATACGGATGGAACGGTCTTGCTCTGCCTCCACCAGTGGGGCGCTCATGAGCATCCCTCGTTGATGAGTCCAGACGCAGCGCCACCTGGCAACGGGCTTCTCTTGTTCTTCCGGATTGATGACCTCGACATGACACTTAAGAGGGCTCGCGCTCTCGTCACTCGGCTTGAAGAGGAGCCGCACGTGAACCCCAATACTCAAACACAGGAGTTCTCCCTCCGGGATCCGGACGGATACTACGTCACAATCAGTGAGCTCGCTGCGCCGCGCAACGAATGAGCAAACGCGTTGCTCGGCCGACGCCTGGCCGGACATCCCGCCGTCACATTGAGATTGATGAGTCAGTCGGCGGCATTTCGCCCGCTCGCACCACGGCGGGCGACCGACGACATCAGACCAGTCCTGGTGGCCATCGCGCGCGTGTCGTATCACTGTGGCGTCAGACGTCGTACTGCCGGAACGTCAGGTTGAATCGGCCAGCCAGCGCAATCTCCCATGGCGCGCTGCCCGGAACGATGCGCGAGACGCCGTGATAGCGCAGGCGCGCCGGGCCGCCGAAGACGAAGGCGTCGCCGGATTCCAGCATCCGGGTCTCGACCGGATCCTTGCGCCGCAGGCCGCCGAACAGAAACCGCGCGGCATCGCCCAGTGAGATCGACACCACCGGCAGCCCCGCCGCGATCGATCGCTCGCTCTCGTCCTTGTCCTGGTGCAGCCCCATTTTTCCGTTGGCATCGTAGTAGTTGAGGATGCACAGGTCGGGTGCGAAGGGCATGCCGGCAGCCTCGGCGACGGCTCGGGCGAGCTGCGCGAGGTTGTCTGAAAGCGGCGGCGCCGGCAGATTGTCGAAGTCGCTCCGGCGCGCCTCGTACTGGTAGGTCTTGCCGTTCCAGTGGCGGCCGAGACAGAGCATGCGGACGCGCATCCGGCCGCCCCCTCGGACGATCGGCACGTAGGCCGGCACCTCGCCGTCGATCAGCGTGCGGCATTGATCGACGAGCGCCCGCTGATCCTCGACGCCCAGATAGCCTGGAAACCAGAAGGCGCCTGGGGCGATCTCCACGCCCGTACGTTACCATTGCCGGCCGTGACACGACGTGGGCGGGAACCGCGGTTTGTTCTGATCGTGCTGGCCGTCTGTCTGTGTGCGCGGCCGGCCTCGGCTCATCCGGCGCCGTTCACGTATCTCGATCTCCGCCTGTTGCCCGACGCGATCGAAGGCACGTTGATCGCGCACATCTTCGACCTCGGACACGACCTCAACATCGATCCGGCCGAACGCCTGCTCGAGCCCGCGGTCGCGGCGCAGCAATCGGCGGCGATCGCGCAGTTGTTTGCACGGCGCCTCACGGTTACCGTCAACGGCGTGACGCTGACGCCGCAATGGTCGGCGGCGCAGCCGCTGCCCGAGCGCCAGTCGTTGAAACTATCCTTGCGCTACACACTATCGGGGCCGCCGGGCACGATGGTCCTCACCACCTCGCTGTTCCCGTACGATCCGCAGCACCAGACCTTCCTCAACGTCTACGAGGGCAGCACGCTGACCCAGACGATTCTGGACGCGGGACGGACCCGGTTCGAATACTTCGCCGCGACCCGCCAGGGCGCTCTCGCGGTGGTGCGCCGGATTCTGCCGGCCGGGATCCGCCACATCGTCGTCGGCCCGGACCATCTCCTGTTCCTGGTCGGGCTGCTCCTGCTCGGCGGCACGATGCGACAGCTGGCGATCTTCGTGACGCTGTTTACGGCCGCGCAGACCCTGACGCTTTCGCTCGCCGCGCTCAACATCGTCAGCCCGCCGGCGCGGATCATCGAGCCCGCGATTGCACTGAGCATCGTCTACGTCGGCGCCGACAACCTGCTGATCCATGACGGCCGCGATGTGCGCGGATGGATCGCACTTGCGTTCGGCGCCATCCATGGGTTCGGCTACGCCGGCGCGCTGCGCGAACTGGATCTCACCCGCCGGGCGCTCGGCTGGTCGCTGCTCTCGTTCAACCTGGGCGTGGAAATCGGACAACTGGCGGTGGTCGCTGTCGTCGCCACCGCGTTCACCGCGCTGCGGGCGCGGAGCGAAACGGCGGGCCGCCAGCTGGCGTTCGCGGGATCGATTGTGGTCATGGCGACCGGCGCATTCTGGTTCATTCAACGGGTCTTCTTTCCTGGAGGCATCTCATGAAGCGAGGGACTGCACTCGGCGCGCTGCTCCTGATCGGCGCCCTGTCGTACGGCGTCAACGCGTATCAACCGCCGGCCGACGGGCCGAAAGTCGTGCAGGTCGAGAAGGTGAAGGACAACCTTTACGTCCTGCGCGGCGGCGGCGGCAACACCGCCGTATTCCTCACCGCCGACGGCGTCGTCGTGGTGGACGCCAAGAACCCGGGCTGGGGCAAGCCGATCCTCGACAAGATCAAGGAACTGACGCCGAAGCCGGTGACGACGCTGATCAATACGCACACCCACGGCGACCACGTCAGCGGCAACGTGGAGTTCCCGGCGACGATCGACTTCGTGGCGCAGGAGAACACCAAGGCGAACATGGAGAAGATGCCGATCTTCAAGGAGCACAACGGCGTCGGCATGACCAAGCGGACGTTCAAGGACAGGATGACGCTTGGCAAGGGAGCCGACCAGATCGATCTCTACTACTTCGGCCGCGGCCACACCAACGGCGACGCCTGGGTCGTCTTCCCCGCGCTGCACGTCGTGCACGCGGGCGATATCTTCGCCGGCAAGTCGGTGCCGCTCATCGACGAGGCCAACGGCGGCAGCATGATGGAAATCTCCGGGTCGCTGATGAAAGCCTACAACGGCATCAAGAACGTGGACACCATCATCAACGGCCACACGCCGGCGCAGACCACCTGGGCCGACCTGAAGGAGTACGCAGACTTCAACAAGGAGTTGGTGGCGTGGATGCAGGCTGAGCTGAAGGCGGGCAAGACGCCGGAGCAGGCGGCCGCCGAGTGGAAGCTCCCCGAAAAGTACAAAGGATACTCGCCCACCGTCGGCGCGCTGTTTGGCGGCATGGCGGGGCGGATTCAAACCCTGCAGAAGGAAATGAAGAAGTAAGAGCGGGCGGCCAAGCGGCTGCCAACCCTTTCCGATGACCGCTCGTCTAACAAGTCTACATAGTAGACATGGCCACGGCAGCCTACCTGGGTGAATTCGAACAGCTGCTCCTGCTGGCCGTGTTGCGGCTGGATGCAAACGCCTACGCCGTCGACATCGCGCGCGAGCTCGAGGCCCGGGCGGGCCGCTCGGTATCGCGCGGCGCGCTCTACACCTCGCTCGACCGCCTCGAAGACAAAGGGCTGCTGCGCTGGACCGCCGCTACCGGGTCGCCGGCTCGCAACGGACTGCCGCGCCGGATGTACGTCGTCACGCCGGCCGGCGTGACCGCCTTGCGCGCGGCGCGCGAGATCCTGCGCCGCATGTGGCGCGGCGTCGAGCACGTGCTGAAGGACACGACGTCGTGACGTGGCGGATGCGGTTCCGGGCGGGAAGGAGCGGCGCCGGGCCGCCCCGACTGGCGGCCTGGCTGCTGCGATCGACGCTGCCGAGGGGCATGCGGGGCGACACGATGCGCGGCGATCTGATTGAAGAATGGTACGCGCGCGGCGGGACCGGAGCGGCCTCCGTGTGGTATTGGCGGCAGGCGCTTTCGCTCTCGGTGCGCTACGCGCTCAGGCGCGAGCGTCGTGTTGAACCGGCAGCTGGCGGCAGGAGGATGCGAATGCTGATCGACAACCTGAAGCAGGACTTGCGCCATGCCGTCCGATCGTACTTGCGGACGCCGTCGTTCACGCTGGCTATCCTGGTGACACTGGCGCTCGGGATCGGCGCCTCTACCGCGATCTTCTCGATGGTGAACGGCATTCTGCTGCGGCCGCTGCCGCTGCCGGATGCCGATCGCCTCGCCTACCTCAACGAGTTGGGGCGGGGCGGCAGCCAGATCTCGGTCTCGTGGCCCAACTTCCTCGACTGGCAATCGCGCTCGCACTCCTTCCAGGGGCTGGCGATTTCGCGCGAGGAGCCGCTCACGCTGACCGGACTGTCCAAACCCGAACGCGTCCGGGCGCGACGGACGACCGCCAACTTCCTGCAGGTGGTCGGCGTGCAGGCGAGGCTCGGCCGATCCTTCAACGCTGCCGACGACAAACCTGGCGCCGAACCGACCGTCATTCTCAGCCACGAATTCTGGCAGACGCGGATGGGCGGAGACGAGAGCGTGCTCGGTCGAACGCTGTTGCTCGACGCGCGGCCGTACGTCGTGATTGGTGTGCTGCCGCCCGGATTCCGGTATCTGCGCGCGTACGACTTGTTCGTCCCGATGGGGCCGATCGTGGACGATCGGTTTCTGAACGATCGCGGCAATCATCAGGGCTACAACGTGGTCGGCCGCCTCGTGGCCGGCGCCACGGTGGAGTCGGCGGCCGCGGAGATGGCGGCGATCGGAGTGGACCTCCAGCGCGAGCATCCCGACACCAACTCCGGGGTCACGGTGCGGACCGAGCCGCTGGCGACCCGTCTCGTCGCGCAGGTGCGGCTCACGCTGCTCGTCCTGCTTGGTGCGGTCGGCTGCCTGCTGCTGGTCGCCTGCGTGAACGTCGCCAACCTGCTGATCGCACGCGGCGCGGCGCGGCAGCACGAACTGGCGGTGCGCGCGGCGCTCGGCGGCGGACGCCTGCGCCTGGCGCTGCAGATGCTGGCCGAGAGCACGCTGGTGTCCGCGGCCGGCGGCGCACTCGGTGTCGCCGTGGCGGCGTGGCTGCTGCGTCTGCTGATCGCGGTCGCACCCGAAGGCACGCCCCGCCTCGACGAAGTGCGGATCGACGCCATGGCCTGCGCCTTTGCGCTGGCGGCGGCGGCGATCTGCGGCATGGTCTTCGGCGCGTTCCCGGCATTTCAGGCCTCCGGCATCCGCGGCCAGGCGGTGGTCACCCGCAACCGCACCGCTGGCGCCTCGTCCGGCTCCCATCGCTTGCGGCGCGGGCTGATGGCCGTCGAAGTGGCCCTGGCGCTGGTACTGCTGGCAGGCGCCGGCCTGATGATGCGCACGCTGCTGGAGATCACGCGGGTCGAGCCGGGATTCCAACCCGATCACCTTCTGACCATGCGATTTTCGCTGACCGGCGAACAATGGACGGAACCGCGACGGCAGCGCTTCTATGCCGACGTGCTCTCGGGCGTCCGTCGCGCTCCCGGCGTGACGCAGGCAGCCCTGGCGTTCTCGTTGCCGATCGAAGGGTCGAACTGGAACTCGGTCTTCATCGCGAGGGACAAGCCGATCCCGCCGCGCCCGGAACTGCCGAGCGCGGCGTTCTCGCCGGTCAGCGAAGGCTACTTCGAAACAATGGGCACCAGGCTTCTGGCCGGACGGCTGTTCGACGGCACGGACGCGCCGACGGCCCCCAACGTGGTGATCGTCAACCAGCGGCTGGCAAGAGCCGTGTGGCCCGGCGAGAGCCCGATTGGCAAGTCGATCAAGCAAGGCTGGCCCGAATCGCCGGGAACGTGGCGCGAGGTGATCGGCGTGGTGGCTGACGTGAAGTTCGAAGGCATGATTGTGGAGACGCCACAGCAGATCTATCTGCCGCTGACACAGGAGTCGGCGCGCGCACTGGCGATCATCGCGCGAACGCCGGCCGAACCCGCCGCGATGACCACTGCGGTGCAAGACGTCGTGCATCGCTTCGACAAGGACCTCCCTCTCTACGCCGTGCGGACCATGGAGCAGGTGATTGACACTTCCACCGCGCGTCAGCGGATGTCGATGTCGATCTTCATCGTCTTCGCTGCGGTCGCATTGACGCTGGCGGCGGTCGGACTGTACGGCGTGGTGGCGCACGGAGTGACCGAACGAACCCACGAGATCGGCGTGCGCATGGCGCTCGGCGCCGAACCGCGTCATGTCCTGCGCCTCGTCGTCGGGCAGGGGCTGTCGATGGCGCTCGCCGGCACGGCTATCGGCGTCGCCGGCGCGATCGCGCTGTCGCGATCGGTGCAGAGTCTGCTGTTTGGCGTGACCGCGACGGATCCAGCGACGCTGGCGGCGGTCGTCGGGTTGCTGCTTGGAGTCGCGCTGATCGCCTGCTGCGTTCCTGCCTGGCGCGCCACGCGGCTGGATCCGACTGTCGCGCTGCGGGCGGAGTGAGCCCCGATCGAGGCGGCCTGGCCCGGATCGCTCAGTCGGGGATCCGCAGAACCAGAGGCCTGGCGGCGGTTCCCGGATTGACGTTCTGGCGCGTCGTGACCCGCCGGCCGCCTTTCCCCATCGTCGTCACCTCGACGTCCACTCTGGCCGCGCCGGCGGTGGCGACGTGGACCGGCACGACGTTCTGCGAGCAGTAGCCGCCGCCGGTGTCGACGAGCCCCGACGAAATCAGACGCCGCGTTCCGGCCGCGTAGACGCGCACCTCGGTGCCGGGCTTGGTATGGCGGCCGCGCGCATCGACGACATCCACGGCGAGCGAGCGCCGGGCAGCGGCAGGTGCCAGCAGGTTCCTGAACAGGTAGTGCCCGCCGGAGGGATCGTTGTTGGTGAGCGCCAGATCCAGGGCCCCGTCGCCGTCGAAATCAACCCACTGCACGCCGTGACTGCCGTCGTGTTGGTTCACCAGCTGCGGCAGGGCATCGTGAAAACGGATCCCGCCGGCGCCCGCCATCGAGGTCGACGCCTGCGGTCGAGCAGCGATCCGGCCGTCGTTGTGGAACAGATGATCCGGATAGTGTGTGACGTTGACGAGAAAGCCGGCCACGTAGAGATCCGGACGGCCGTCGTTGTCGTAGTCGCCCCATGACGGCGTGGTCGCATGCTGCGCGAAGAACAGGCCGGCGTCCTTCGTGACCTCGACGAACCGCTTGCCGCCGTCGTTGCGGTACAGCGCGCTGGGGCCGTAGTTGGCGACGAACAGATCGAGATAGCCATCGCCGTCGAAATCGGCGACGGCGGGCCCGACGCCGCCGAACTCCTCTGACGCCCGCGGCGCCTCGACGCCCCACTCTCGTGCGACGTCCACGAAGCGGCCGCCGTCGTTGCGGAACAGTCCGTTGGTATCACCGTTCTGGTTTGCGACGAACAGATCGAGATCGCCGTCATCGTCGATGTCGAACCAGACGGCGCCGACGGTCTTGCGCGCGTCACCGATGCCCGATTCCACGGTGACGTCGGTGAAACGGCCGCCGTCGTTGCGAAAGAGCCGGTTTGGCTTGTCGCGGAACGCGACGAACAGATCGAGATCGCCGTCGTTGTCGTAGTCGATCCACGACACCTGGCGCGTGACGCCCACCACATTCACGCCAAGCCGGCCCGCGACGTCGGTGAAATGTCGGCCGTCGCCGTCGTTGCGATAGAGCTTGTTGGGTGTGCCGTCGATGAAACCGACGTAGAGATCGACGTTGCCGTCGGCATCGAAGTCGCCCCAGGCCGCGGCGCGGGTCTCGACGCTGTCGGCGAGCCCCGCCGCGGCCGCGACGTCCTCGAAACGGCCGTGATCCTGACGGTAGAGCCGATTCGGCCGGCCGCGGAAGCCGACGAACTCGTCGAGATCGCCGTCGTTGTCGAAGTCGGCCCATGCGTTCGGCTGACCGCCCGTAACCCCGAACAATTCGGGCTGCACCAGCGCGAAACGGGGAGCGACGTCGCGAGGCGCCAGGGCCAGCAGCGCGACGACCGTGATCGCGAATGGCTGATAGTTGATGACCATGGATGGACGCAGCTTAACGATATGCCATCAGTATGAGCCCGCAGCCATCCGGCAGAAGCCCGATCCGAGCCCGAAAATCGTCGTGCGCCGGCCTAACCACCGATCTTGAAGGGCACCGAGGCCACTGTCTTGTCCCACATGATCGTCAGCTTGCCGCCGGCGTCGCTCATGTCGGTGAAATCCCAGGTGAGCTGCTCGACCGAGAACGGCAGCGTGCCGAGAGTCATCGGCGCCCGGACCACGTCCTTGTCCGGCGTGTAACCGTAGGCGCCCCAGATCTCAGCGGTGTTCTTTGGGTCGTACCGCGTCTGGGCTTTCCAGTTCGACACGATCAGCGTCCAGCTGTTTGGCTTCAGGTCGATGAACATCGTGTAGGTACCGGGCGCGACCGTCTTGCCGTTGATCACCATGGGCACTTCGGTCTTGAGCTGCGTCGTGTAGTTCGCGCCCGCGCGCCAGACCGGCGCGTCGGGGTTCGCAATCTTCCCGTAGTTCGCGCCCTGGCCGCCGAACACGTCTCGACCCCGTCGAATCGGACGGCCGTAGGTGATCTCGATCCACTTGCCGCCCTGATAGGTCGGCTCGGCGGCTTTGGGATCGTACTTTCCTTTGACCTCGGTGGCCGCCGTGCCAGCCGGACTGGCGGGGCGGCCGCCCTGCGCGAAGAGAAGCGCGGTCATCGCCAACGCCGCCGCTCCGCTAGCGATCAGTCTGCGTGTCATACCCTGAGTCCTCCAGTAAAGTCCGTCGGTGCCCACTCGTCCCGACGATGCGACGCTCGGAGCCACGGCGGCGACGACCGCCGCGCCTGCATCCGACGCCGGTCGTCCGACCACCTCGACCGCCTTCGCGCCCGGCGCGACCATCGCACCGCTATCGTCTCGTCGCCCTGCCCGGCCGCGGCGGCATGGGAGAAGTGTATCGCGCCGTCCATGGATCCTCCGGCCAGGGATGTTTGGGATAGCGTCCGCGAAGTTCCTTTCTCACTTCCGGATAGGTGCGATTCCAGAAGCTGCGCAGATCGCACGTGACCTGCACGGGGCGACCGTTCGGCGCAAGGAGCGCGAGCACGACCGCCTCACGCTGACGGCCTACCCGTGGGGTCTCGGCGAGGCCGAACAGCTCCTGGAGCTTCACCGACGCGGACACGGTGCCGTCTTCGTGATACTCGAGCGCCGCGGACCGCCCGCTGGGTACGACGAGCAACTCGGGCGCATCGCGATCGAGGCTGCGAAGAAGGTCAGGCGCCACGGCCCGCTCGAGGCGCACGTCGTCCAGCGACCGTACTCCGTGCGCCGCGCTGCGGACCAGGCGCGCGATCTCGACCGTCTGTCCCGCAAATCGCAGCCGCCGCAGCAGATGCACATCCCGATCCTGTGGACCGCGGGCGAGCCACGCGTCGGCAATCAGCTCGGCGGCAACGTCCGGATCGACGGCGGCCGGCCGTTCTCCGAGTACGAGCGCGTCATAGCGATCGACGGTCAGCGCTCGCACCTTGCCGCTGTCGGCATCGAAACGGTGCACGACCTCCGACCCGGTCGGGCGAAGCCAATCGCGTTCGACGATGCTCGCCATTCGAACGCGCGCGACGGTGGTCGCCTCCAGCGCACGCGGTGCTCTGGGGACGTGCCCCGGTGCGGTCCTGCGTGACCGTAGTCCTGGATCGGGCTGACGGCTGACGGTCGACGATGGCTGGCTGACGTCCAGCGCGACGATGAATTCACCGTCGAGAACCCCGCTCTCCGGTCCGACGACCGCTCCGGTACCGGATGCGAGAAGCAGGTTCGGTGATCCAGGCTCGCGCCGTTGCGCCACCCGGTCGGGATAGCCGGCGAGGATGGCCCGACGAAACAGGTCTTCTTCGCTGTCGGCACTCGCGTTGGAGCGTTCCGCCAAATCGCCAATCGACGCTGCAGTCGGAGGGCGCCGTGCGGCTTCGGCAAAGACGTCCGCCGCGCGTTTGACGTGCGGCGGCACGTCATTCCAGCCGTCCAGCGCCGACAGCAGATCGGATGCGGTGGACGCGGTGCGTCGCGGCAACATGTGGCGCTCGGAGAGGAGCGCGCAGGCCTGCGCCATTGCGCGCGCGCCCCTGGCCGCCATCAGCATGCGCGCCAGGCGGGGATGCAACGGCAGCCTGCACACCTGTTCGCCGAGCGGCGTCAACTGCACCGCGTTGGAGATCGCCGATCGAAGTTCCCGGACGACGACGAGGCCGAGCCGGTCGAGCAGCGCCAGCGACGCGTCGAGCGCCTCGTCGGCCGGCCGCTCGAACCACTCCAGCGACCGTGGATCGCCGCCCCATGCGACGACGTCGAGCACGGTGCTCGATAGATCGAGGCGGTGGATTTCCGGCTCCCGGTGCAGCCGCAGCCGATCGCGCGGGTCCCACAAACGCCGGACGACGCCCGGCGCCAGCCGACCGGCGCGGCCGGCGCGCTGATCGGCGGCATCGAGCGTGATGCGCTCGGTTTCCAGGCTGTCGATGCCCCGTTCGGCGTCGTAGCGCGCGACCTTCTGAAGACCGGCATCGACCACCGCCGTCACGCCCGGGACAGTCAATGACGTCTCGGCGATGTTGGTAGCAACGGTGATCCGGCGTTGATTCGAGGGGCGGAGCGCCAGATCCTGTGCCGCGGCGTCCAGCGATCCGTGGAGAGGGACGACTTCGACGCCTTCGCCCGCCCTGTGCTGTAGCTCGCCGACCGCGCGCCGGATCTCGGCGGCGCCGGGCAGAAAGCACAACACCTGACCGTCGGTCGCGGTCAGCGCGTCGATCGCCGCGTCGGCCATCGACTGGCCGGGATGGTAGGTGATCTCGATCGGGTAGGTGCGGCCAGGCACGTCGATCACCGGACAGTTGTCGAGAAAGGCCGACACCGGACCGGTATCGAGCGTCGCCGACATGACAACCAGACGCAGATCGTCTCGTGCCCGCCACGCCTGCCGCGCGAGGGCGATCGCAAGATCGGCGTGCACGCTGCGTTCGTGGAACTCGTCGAGGACGATGGTCGTGAAGGTGGACAACAGCGGGTCGCTCTGCAGGCGCGCGGTCAGGATGCCTTCGGTGACCACGAGGAGCGCGGTGTCGGCGGTGAAATGACGCTCGAAGCGGACCTGCCAGCCGATTTCGCGGCCGAGCATCCAGCCGCGCTCGGCAGCAATGCGCGAGGCGATCGCTCGCGCGGCAACGCGCCTGGGCTGGAGGAGGATGACGCGGCCGTCTGCCAGCAAGGCGGGCGGCACCCGCGTCGTCTTGCCTGCTCCAGGCGCCGCGGTGATCACCGCGGCTCGCGACTGGCGGACGCGTGTGGCGATCTCGTCGAGGAAGGGATCGATCGGGAGGGAGATCAGAGGCAAGGAGAAACCGCCGAGAGCGCCAAGGGCGCAGAGAAACACCTCTCTCCGCGTGCTCCGCGATCTCGGCGGTCAAACCTCGTCACGCCGTCACGCCAACGCCGATCGGACAGCTCACGCCGGTGCCGCCGAGGCCGCAGTAGCCGTCAGGGTTCTTCGCCAGGTACTGCTGGTGGTAGTCCTCGGCGTAGTAGAACTCCGGCGCAGGAACGATCTCGGTCGTGATCGCGCCAAAGCCGGACGCGGTCAGCTGCTTTTGAAATGCCTCGCGCGATGCCTGCGCGGCGCGCTTCTGCGCCTCGTTCGCGTAGTAGATGCCGGAGCGGTACTGCGTGCCGACGTCGTTGCCCTGCCGCATGCCCTGGGTTGGATCGTGGTTCTCCCAGAACACCTTCAGCAGCGCCTCGTAGCTGGTCAGCTTCGGATCGAACACCACGAGAACCACTTCGTTGTGGCCGGTCATGCCAGTGCAGACCTCGCGATAGCTGGGATTCGGCGTCGGGCCGGCGGCGTAGCCGACGGCAGTGCTGTAGACGCCCGGGAGCTGCCAGAACTTCTTCTCTGCGCCCCAGAAACAGCCCATGCCGAAGACGGCACGCTCGACGCCGTCCGGAAACGGCGGTGCGATGCGGTGATGGTTGACGAAATGCCCATCGGGCACCGGCATGCGCTCCGGCCGTCCAGGCAACGCGTCGGCCTGAGACGGGATGGTGAGTGGCTTCTTCGAGAAAATGGACATGGCTATTTCTTGGCCGCGAACTCGAACAGCGCGAAGATTGCGCCCTGCGGATCGCTGATGATTGTGAATCGCCCGGTGCCGGGAATGTCCTGCGGTCCGACCATCGCCTTGCCGCCGAGCTCCTTGGCTCTGGCCGCGCTGGCATCGCAACTGGCGACCTGAAAGTACGGCATCCAGTACGACGGGATATGCGCCGGCATGTCCTTCGGCTTGGCCATCATGCCGATGCCCGGAGTGCCGTTCACGCTGAACTCGGTATACTCCATCGGCGTCCCGACGCCGCCGTGCTTGGCCACCCAGCCGAACAACTTCGTATAGAACGCCTCGGCGGCTTTGGTATCGGTCGTGGTGAGCTCGGTCCAGCAGAGCGCACCCGGCTCGTTCAGGATCTGCGCGCCGATGCTGCGATTCGCCTGCCAGATCTGAAAGACGGCGCCGGTGGGATCCTGCAGCACGGCCATGCGCCCGGCGTCCATCACATCGAACGGCGGAGCGAACACCTTCGCGCCCAGCGACTCGGCCTTCTTGGACGCTTCATCGACATTGGCCACCGTCACATAGGAGTTCCAGTGAGGCGGAACGCCCATCTGCTTCTCGTTCGCCTGCTGCGTGCTCGCAGCGCCGACGGCTTTGCCCCGCATTTGGAACATCGAGTAGACCTCGGTCGGTCCGATCGGCTGCTCGTTGACGTCCCATCCGAACAACGACTTGTAGAAGGCAACGCCGGCCTTCTGATCGGACGTGGCCAGCTCTGGCCACGTGAATGTTCCCGGCGTATGTGATGTGAATTCAGCCACGGCGAACCTCCATCAAGCGATTGCGGCGACAGCGCCAAAAAGTCAGTATAGCGCCATGCAACTTAGACGCGGTCCGGTGTGGCTGGTTTCCGCCGCGGTGGCCGTCACGCTCGCGTTACCGGCAGCTCAGGCAGGGCGTCCAATCGGCGTCGACGACCTCATGAGGCTGCGCTCGATCGTGGACGTGCAGATCGCGCCGGACGGAGAGCGCGTCGCCTATGTCGTGTCGACACCGAACCTGCCGAAGAACGAGCACGAAGGCGCGCTCTTCGTCGTCTCCGTCTCGGGCGGGACGCCGGCGAGGCTGGGAGAGACAGTGCGCATCTTCAACGTGCCGACCCCGCGCCCGCAGCTGCGCTGGTCGCCCGACGGCTCGATGGTCTCCGTCATCGGCATCCAAGAGGGACGGCCGGAGGTGATCGGCATACCGCTGTCGGGGACGGCGCCGGTGGCGCTCACCAATGCGCCGGAAGGTGTGTTCGCCTACGAGTGGTCGCCCAACGGCAAGAGCCTGGCCTTTCTGACGCGCGATCCGATGGAGCGCGACGAGGCGCGTCAGCGCCAGGACAAGTCGTTCGTCATTCGCGCCGACGCCCCCGATCGTCCGATCAGGCTGGCGCTGGTCCAAACCGGCCAACCCTCGGCAATGCGGTTGCTGACGCCGCCGGCCGACTACGTCGACGCGCTATCGTGGTCGCCGGACGGCCGCGAGATCGCTTACTCGGCGGCTCCGCGCACCGGGTTCACTGCCGCCTACGACGCCCGCGTCTATGCCGTGGCACTCGAGGGCGGCGCGCGCCGGACGATCGTCGATCGCGCCGGGATGAACACCGGCCCGCGTTTTTCGCCGGACGGCAAGTCGATCGCGTTCATCTCGACCAACGGCCGCAACGACATCATGGCGTCGCGCAGCCTCACGGTCGTGCCGGCCGCGGGGGGCGTCCCGCGAACCTTCATGATGGACGATGCGTGGGTGAACGAGTACGTCTGGGCGCCAGACAGCCGGTCAATTTTCCTTCAGGCCAACGACGGCACGTTCGCTCGCGGCGAGCACATGTTTGAGCAGCCGATCGTGCGCCTCTCGGTGGCCGACGGAAAGGCGACGCGCCTCGGTTCGGAACCAACGGTCGCGTTCTCGATCAGCCGCAGCGCGAACGGCTTACGGCTGGCGTTCAAGTCGGTCGCGGCGCGGACGATGGGCGAGATTGCGATCATGGAGACGGCAACCGGCCGGCTGAGCACGATCGTTGACGTGAATCCGGAACTGAAGCAGTTCGCCGTTGGCGATCTCGAGCCTGTGCACTGGCGCTCCTTCGACGGCATGGAGATCTGGGGATTGCTGCTGACGCCCAGCGGCGCCGCGCCCGGCAGGCCAGCGCCGACGCTCGTCTACGTCCACGGCGGCCCCGGCGGCGGCTTCACGTTCGGCCTCTTCCCCCAGTTCATGCACATCGTCCCCCAGGTGGATCCGTATCCGACAGCAACGCTGGCCGGTGCCGGATACGCGATTCTGTTTCCGATGCCGCGCGGCGGTGCGGGTTACGGCGAAGCCGGCCAGCGTGCGATCGTCAACGCGTGGGGCGAGGCCGACTACAGGGACATCATGGCCGGCGTCGATCAGCTGGTCGCGCAAGGCATCGCCGACCCCAATCGCCTCGGCGTGATGGGCGCGTCATACGGCGGCTACATGACGAACTGGATCGTGACGCAGACCGGCCGTTTCAAGGCGGCCTCCGCCGGGGCGAGCTTGAGCGACCTGAGCGACACCTACTATCTGTCGGAGGGCGGCGCGTTCCTGGTCGACTATTTCAAGCGCCCCTGGGAGAACCGTGACGGCTACGCCGCGCATTCGCCGCTGACCTTCGCCAGCAAGGTGACGACGCCGCTGCTGATCCAGCACGGCGAAGTCGATCCGCGTGTGCCGATCAGCAACGCATGGAAGTTCTACCGGACGCTCAAAGCGATGGGCAAGACCGTGGAGCTCGAGGTCTATCCGCGCGGCGGCCACGTGCTGCGCGAGCCGATGCAGCAGCGGGAGCAGATGCGGCGCAACCTCGAGTGGTTCACGAAATGGATTGGCAAGGGATCTTAATCCACGAGAAAAAACTGCAGAGAACGTCAAGGCCGCAAAAGAGATGGTCTCGGTGTTCTCTGCCTACTCCGCGTTTCTGCCTGCTTCAGTGCCATGGTGTTCAGCAAACGGCTTCGTGAGAGTGTCCGGCGCGGGAGGATCAGATGCAGCGTCCGCATCTGGAGGCGACTCCAGGTCAAAACGGGCGGTCGCTATGCCATGGACGATGGATCGATTGTGGTGGATTCAATCGAGCGCATCCGCATCGCTGGTATCACCCATGATCTCGCTCGCGAGTCCGGGTTCGACAGCGTGGCTGACCTGCTCGAGACGGCCAGACATGGATCTGGCAAGAAAGTGTTCCTGATCCGGTTCCACTATCTGCCTCCAGGCGCGTGGGAGGCGCCGATATGGAGAAAGGGACGGCAGACGCCCGGAGAGACGGAGTCAAGAAAACAATCGCAGAGCGCGCCGAGACCGCTGAGACGCCGAAAGGCTGTCGCCGGTGATCGGTCTGGCTGAAGCCGGACGGACACTACGACAAGTCGGACCGAACTCGGACACGACAGCCGCCTCCGTCAGCGCCGCGTCGCGTGCGAAACGATCATCACCCATCGGCCGTCGCGCTTGACGTAGACACGAGTAAACCGCAACGCGCCGCCCGACGGCTGGCCCTTGTACTCCACCTTCGAATCGCTGAGACCGGCAGCCACCGCGGTGTCGCCGTAGATGCGGACGCTGAAATCGTCCTGCTTCACGTCGGCGAAGAACTTGCGGTCGCCCGACTTCAGGTCGGCGAGATACTCGGCCTTGGTATTGATGCTGCCGTTGCCGTGAGTGACCGTCCAGCCGTCAACGAGCAGGCGATCGAGGGCAGCGACGTCGGCGCGCACGCGCGATTCGTTCCACAGCTTCTCCATCGCGCGAATCTCCCGCTCGGCATCGGCCTGGCCGCGGATGGTGGCGGCGGGCCATGCCGCGACGAACATCAGGATGAGAACGGCGGATCGGCGGAGCATGGCGCACCTACTGCTTGAAGATATTTTTCGGCAGCCGCACGTGGACGCCGTGATTCGGCTTGTCCACCAGCTGAGTGACGGCGACGTTGCCCGCGATGCTGACCAGCTGATAGGCCTGATGCCTGCTCATCTGCCATTTCGCGGCGATGAAATCCACCATCTCCTGGATCGCCATCGTCGTCGCTTTGGTGAGATCGGGATCGAAAGCCATGCTGATATAGTCGGTGGCGGTTTCCGCCCGGGGAAAGTTGAGCGGCATGTTCTTGCGCACGGTGAGCTGCAGCCGGCCACGCAGCGACGTTTCAATCGCCGTCTGATCGACTTCGCCGTCGCCCTGGGCGGCATGGCCGTCTCCGACCTCGAACAGCGCGCCGGGGACGAAGACCGGGATGTAGAGGGTGCTGCCGGCAACCAGCTCCTTGTTGTCCATGTTGCCGGCGTGCCTGCCGGGCGGATTACTGCTGACGCGGCCGAGCGCCGGGGCCGGCGCCACGCCCATGCTGCCGTAGAACGGCTTGAGCGGGATCACGATGCCGGGTGCGAACTGCGACGTCATGTTCTTCCGGTCCAGCGTCAGGATCTTCGACGGCGTGCCGCGCTCGCAGTTTTCCGGGACGAAGCCGTTGCAGCCGTTGTAGCCGTAGTCGATCGGCAGATCAATCGAGAGGACTTTGACCTCGAGCGCGTCGCCCGGTTCGGCGCCTTCGACATACACCGGGCCGGTCAGGATGTGGCCGCCAGGTCCCCGACGATCGCCGGTGACCTCGGCGGTGATCGCCTTCAGCGACGCCTGGATCCTGTCCTCCGCCACGCCCGCGCGGGCCAGGCCGTTCGGGTTGTTGGTCAGCAGCGTGTCGACGTCGATGATGTCTCCTGACGGAATGCGCAGCGCCGGCTTCGCCTCCGACCAGTAGTAGCCGACGGCGACGGTGGCTGGCGTCGCTTCCAGGCGGTGGGTCTGCGGTGTCTGCGGCTGTCCGGCGAGCGCGGCCGCCCAGCACGCGGCAACCGCCAACGAACAGGTGATCAACGAACGGCGTGTCTCCATGTCAATTCACAATCGCTTGATAGACCAGGTTGCGGGACAGTCCGTGGATGCGCCGGGTGAGTCCCAGGTTGACGTGCTGCACCATGCCGACGAACGCCAGATCCTCGACTGGATCGATCCAGAACCAGGTGCCGGCGATGCCGAACCAGCTGTAGATGCCGTTCGACACTGAATCGCCGGCGGCTGCGGCGTCCATCACAATCTGGAAGTCCATGCCCCAGCCGGTTCCCGGCGGCATCGTCTCGAGCGGGTCGGGGTTGACGTGGTTGGTGCGCATCATCTCCACCGTGCGAGGCGCAATCAGGCGCACGCCGCCGAGTTGGCCACCGCCGAGCATCATCTCGCAGAACCGCGCGTAGTCCATCGCCGTGGAGAAGAGTCCGCCTCCACCGGACGCGCCCAGGGGCACCACCGTGGGATCCGGACGATGCTCGTCCACCACCAGTCCGTTCGGGCTGCCAATGTGCACCAGGGCGAGCCGCGACAGCTTCTCTTTGGGCACGTAGAACGCGGTGTCCTTCATCCCGAGCGGCTCGAACACGCGGGTACGGAGAAAGTCCGGGAACGGCATGCCCGAAAACTTCTCGACCAAATAGCCCTGCACGTCGACGCCGATGCTGTACGACCAGCGCGTGCCCGGTTGCGCCAGCAGAGGCAGCCCGGCGAGGCCATCGATCATGTTCTTCAGCGGCGCGGCGCTGTTGAGCACGTTGGCATCGATGATCATCTTGTCGACCGGATTGTTGGCGCTCAGGACGTAGCCGAGCCCCGCAGTGTGGGTCATCAGCTCGCGCATGGTCATCGATCGCTTCGCGTCTTCCAGCTTCGGCGTACCGTCGTCGTTCTTGCCGGTGTAGACCTTCATCCGCGCGAACTCGGGGATGTAGCGAGCGACCGGATCGTCGATCCGCCACTTCCCTTCTTCGTAGAGCATCATCATCGCCAGTCCGGTGAGCGGCTTGGTCATCGAGTAGATGCGGAAGATCGAGTCCTTCTGCAGCGGGTCCGCTTTCCGCACGTCTTTCTGACCGACGGCGTTGAACTCGACCACTTTGCCATGACGCTCGAGCAGGGTCACCAGGCCGGCCACCTGCTTGTCGTCAACCAGCCTCTTCATCGCCGCATCGATGCGCTTGACGCGTTCCGGCGAAATTCCGACCGACTCCGGCGTGGCCATGGCCAGGTCGCGGACCCGAGCGGGCGGCGTCGCAGTGTGACTCGACTGCGCGACCGGAGCCAGGGCCAGCGGCGAGACGACCAGGAGCGCGAGGATCGCGTATCGATTCATGGCTTCTCCCTGACCACCGACTGCCACGCTTCCGCGACTCGAGGGTTGGGAAGCCATGCGGTCGGATAGTTCGGCACCGGTTCTTCCCCGATCGGATGGAACGTCTTGGCTTTGATGTCGCCCAGGAGGCCGGATTTTTCCGTCAGCGGCTTCAATCCCGACTCGCCGCCGAGCCGGGCGGCCAGCATCTCGTCGAACAGGACGAGCGCGCAGTCGCGCGATCGGCCGACCACGTGCGCGGCGTTCGGCTCCTCGGCGAGCGCCCACAGCGCGCCAGCGCGGCGGTTCATCGCAAACAGGCCGGTGATGGCGCTGGTGCGGAACTCCAGATCCTTGCCGCCGGTGAACAGGATCCCCGGCACCGCCCGCGCAGCCTTTGGCGCCAGCGCGGTGTAGTAGATGTTGCCTTTGTTCACCACGAACGCGACGACGCGCTCGGGTTTCCAGGCGACGAATTCATAGTTGAACTCACCGCCGGCCGACATGCCCCACAGCAGGAACGGGGCGGTCGCCAGTTCCGGATGCTTGGCGCGGGTGGCGAACGCGCTCATCGCGTCGAGAAACGCCTCGCCGCTGCCCTGCGAGACGTTGATGTACTCCTCGATGAACCCCTGGTCGTGCGGCTTGTCGGTCAGCCGGACGCCAACCAGCGCAAGCTTGTGGCGCACCGCGAACGCCTGCCAGACGGGATCATCGACCTGGCCGCGGCCGTCGCCATTCGATCCGGGTACGAGCACGGCGATCGCCTCGACCGTGGCGAGGTCCTTCGGCATCCAGAGCTTGAACTCCGCCTTGTCGTAGTTGTGCCCCGGCTCGGCCGATTCTTCCAGCACGGTGCCGGCCGGCGTCTGCGCGAACGCGGGCCGGCACAGACAAGCGGCGACGAAAACTGCAGCAAGAACGATGGGTGTTCTCATGACGGCACACGCTACCACAGCCGCAACCGGACGACAGCGAATTGAAGACGGTCAGCGATTCGAAAACGTGATGCGGCGCACCGGCGGCGGCGGCGCACCGACGGTGTCGGGACCCGACGGCGCCGGTGGCGGCAGCGATCCCGCGAACACCTCCGGCGGATGGTCCGTGCCCGATCCGACGACGACATAGCGCGTGCCGTCGGCGCTCCATGACGGCGCCCCGACGATCTCGGCGATGCCCGGGGGCAGGATGGTGACGCGCGTTCCAGTCGCGACGTCGACCACGTCCATGTGTCGCTCTTGGTTTCCCGCCAGCACCATCGAGAGATGGTCTGCGCCCGCCCACGTCAGCGCGAGCACCGATCCGCCTCCTGCGATCGGGAGGAGCCGGGCGGGTCCGCCATCCGCAGGCGCGAGGAACGCGCGGCCGGCGTGCTGATTGTCGGCGTCGCCGCTGGTCAGCCAGGCGACGCGCCTCCCGTCGGGCGAGCAGGCGACGTCGGCCGCAGGAGACGAATCGGCATAGACCACTCGCGCCGGTCCCGACATCGGGACCATGAGCACGCGCGTCGCCGACGCCGCGGTCCGCTCCACCAACGCGACGGCCTGACCGGACGGCGCCCAGCTCAAGGAGGTCACCAGGCCGACCCCTTCGACGCGACGCGGCGACGGCGCTGTTGGCGACACATCCTGAATCCACAGGTGGCTCGTTGCCCCGGATTCGATCGGGCGTCCCGCGTACGCCAACCGGCTGCCGTCCAGCGCCAGGCCGAACACCGACACGTCGGTCAGCGGATTGGTGATCCACGCTCCGGCGCCGCCGCGCGATGGAATCAGCCGGACGCGAGCCGGCGCGCCATGTCGTTCACGGGCCAGGAACGCGATCCGCTGACCATCGGGCGACCATCGCGGCTGCGCGTGGTCGACAGCGTCGTCACTCAGGCGAGCAGGGTCGCCTCCTGCGAACGCCACCCGCCAGATCGTCGCTCCGGCATCGCCCGGTTCGGCGGGAGCGGTCGCGCCGAGGCTGAACACCACGGACGATCCATCCGGGGAAATCTGCGCCTCGCGCACCGCCAGCAGCGACCCGCTCGTCGGCTGGGACCGGGCAATCGCGGACACGACGAGCGCGAGCGACGCCGTCAGCGCAATGATCCCGGGGCGAACCCGGGTCGCGGCACCGATCATCGCCGGGACTCCGCCCTCATCGACGCGGCTGCGGCACGAGCTCCGGCGGCACGATGCGTGGCATCTCGGGGTTCAGACAGTCCAGCAGCGTCGACGTAAGACGCGACAGCATCACGCCATCGGCGTCGGTCAGACCGGTGAAGAGAACGTGCGCCCAATCGTTGTAGTCGTTCAACGTCGTCAGTGGGGCCAGGCAGGAGGTGTTGTCCACGCCGGTCGACGGGCCCGGGAACGAGCTGATGCGATTCAGATCGTAGACGATGCCATTTTCGATCGTGCCGCTGAAATTCCAGTCGATCGGCGTCGAGGCATTGACCCCCGCGCTCTCATTCAGGTTGTTCTCGTCGAGTGGGATTCGCGTCCCGCGCGAGTAGTCGAGCACGTTGATTTCGCCGTTGCTGCCGATGGCATCGCCGTTGACGTCCACGCCTGGAAACTGGAAGCGATAGTTCATCACCGAGTTGTAGTTGGGCTTCCAGTTGCAGCTCTCGTTGCCGCCATGCTGAAGGTTCAGGTTGTGTCCGAGCTCGTGCATGATGGTATTGGCGACGTTGTTGGTCGAGACAAAGCAGCCGAGCGTCACGATCAGATCGTTGCCGGGTAGCTCCGCTTGTCCCGAGCTGCCGAGAGACGCCGTGTAGTAGTGGGCCATCTCCACGTAGTGGAAGATGCCGCGACGGTTGGTGGCGAAGTTGGTCGCCTTCACGTTCTGGAAATCGGCATTGTTCACGCCGCCGACGATGTTCGCGTCGTGCGTGACCAGGCCGCCGCCAGTGAACACTCCGCCCTGCCCGTAGTCGTGAATCATGGTGATGCCGGTGGTCCCGTCAGGATTCAAGACGGGCGAGGCAGCGAATGAGGCGCTGACCCGCTCCAGCATCGCCTGCGTGGGCCGATGGGTGTGAGCGATGCATGTAGCGGGCTCGCTGTTGTCGTCGAACCAGTCGTATTCGAGCAGGATGTTCTTCTTCAGCGGATTGGTTCCCATGGCCGGAAGATTGAGACCCGCGATCGTCCCGAAAAGCTCGTCACCATCGTTGATGCCGTCGCCGTCGGTGTCAGCGACATTGGGATTGGTTCCGGTATTGATCGGGCTGACGTAGACGCCGGTGTTGGTCTCGTAGACATCACAGACCAGATCGCCATCGGTGTCCACGCACGCCGTACCGGTGGCGGCCACCGGCGCACTCGTCGCCAGGCGCATGCCGCCGGCATTGAACAGGCGCACTTCGTACGTCCCCGCTGTGCGCGGCAGCGGAAACGTCCACGCGCGGGTGGTCGCACCGGCGATGAGTGGAGTCAATCGTACGAACGTCGCGTCGCCGGCGGTGCTGAGCGCGAGCACCAGAAAGTCGCCGGAGCCGCCCAGACCGTTGGTCAGCGTCGCGGTGATCGCGGTTCCTGGCGCCGCCGACGTGGTGCTGAGCGTGAGCGCCGGCGAGACCGTCACGGTAGCGCTGGTCGCCAGTTTGACGTATGCCCCGTTGCTGAAGAGCCGCACGTTGCACGTGGCGCCGATGACCGACGGCGCAGTGAAGGTGAGCGCTGCTGTGGTCAGGCCGAGTGCCGGCGGATTCCTCGATCCGTTCAAGTACTGGTAGTCGGTGTACGACGTATCCGGTTGTGTCGCCGGACAATAGAGGCCGACCCAGTCCGTTGCGGCGCCGGGACCGTTGGCCACGGTGACCGATATCGGGCCGCCGAGTGCGACCACTGCGGGCGCCGCCAAGACCGTGGGCGGCGGCGGCGGTGCGGTCGCGCTGAATGCAGCCCCGGCCGACGTGCCTCCGCCAGGCGCGGCGTTGATCACCGTCACCGTGTGCGAGCCTTGGCTTGCCACGTCGGCAGCGCCGATGTCCATTCGCAGTTGCGTGTCGGTCACCACCGTGGTCGGCCGCTGCGATCCATCCCACCGGCCCGTCGAGACGCCGCTGAAAAAGCCGCTCCCGGTGACCGTCAGGGAGAACGCTCCGCTTCCGGCAGTCACCGCAGCCGGATTCACACCGCTGACGACGGGCGCCGGGTTGACGACTGATAGCGAAGGACTCGCTGCCAGCCGCGTGTAGCCGTTGTTGCTGAAGAGTCTGAACTCGTACGTGCCCAGCGTCGCGGGCATCGTCACCGTCCAGGTCGTGGTCGCCAGCCCTGCACCCACGTACCGGTACTGCAAATAACTCGTGTCCGGCGCCCCGCTATTCGCCAACGCCAGCCAGTCCAGCCCGCCGCCGGCTCCGTTGATCAACGTCACCGTCACCGTCGCACCTCGAGGTACGAGTGTCGCGCTGACACTCAGCGACGGACCGGTGATCGCCAGCGATGCCCCGTTCGACGTGCCGCCGCCGGGCGGTGCGGTGAAAACCGTGATCGTCGCTGTCCGCACGGCCGTCAAGTCGCTGGCCAGAATCACGGCGGTCAGCTGCGTCGACGAAGTGTAGGTCGTGGCGCGATCGGCACCGCCGATGCGCACGACCGAGTTGGCCGCAAAGCCTGTCCCGTTGACTGTCAACGGAAACGCCGGGCCGAGGATGGGCACCGACGTCGGGCTGATCGTCGTGATCGTTGGCATCGGCGGGGGCGCCGTCACCGTGAATGTGGCGCCAGGCGACGTGCCACCGCCCGGCGTCGGATTGGTGACCGTCACGGTGTGCGCGCCCTGACTCGCCACGTCGGCTGCCGGAATCAGCAGGTTCAACTGCGTTGCCGAAACGATCGTCGGTGTCCGATCCGATCCGCCGTCCCACTGGACTTTGGACACACCGCTCACGAAGCCGGTTCCGTTCACGGTCAACGTGAAACCCGAGCTTCCCGCCGCCAGCGCCGATGGGCTCAATTCACTGATCGTCGGCACCGGGTTGATGTTCGCCACCGTCACCGCCGGGCTCGTCGTCAGTCGCGTGTAGCCGTCGTTGCTGAACAGCCGGAACTCGTACGTGCCCAGTGCGGCGGGCATCGTCACGGTCCACGTCGTCGTCGTCAGCCCCGCGCCCACATACCGGTACTGGAGATAGCTCGTATCCGGCGCCGCGCTGTTGGCCAGCGCCAGCCAGTCTCTCGCTCCACCCACGCCGTTGGTCAACGTCACGGTCACGGACGCGCCGGGCGGAACCAGTGAGCCGCTCACCCCCAGCGCCGGGCCGGTGATTCCCAGCAGCGCCCCGTTCGACGAGCCGCCGCCGGGCGGCGGTGTGAAGACGGTGATCGTCGCTGTCCGCACAGCGGTCAAGTCGCTCGCCAGGATTGTGGCAGTCAGCTGCGTAGACGACACGTACGTGGTCGCGCGATCGACGTTGCCGATCCGCACCACCGAGTTGGCCGTGAAGCCTGTCCCGTTCACGGTCAGGGGAAACGCCGGTCCGAGAATCGCCACCGACGAGGGACTGATGGTGGTGATGATGGGAACCGGCGGCGGCGCGGTGACCGTGAACGTGGACCCATTGGACGTGCCGCCGCCCGGTGCAGGGTTCACCACCGTCACCGTGTGGGTGCCCTGGCTGGCGACTTGCGCCGCCATCACCGTGGCGTTCAGCTGAGTCGCCGAGCCGGAGGTCAGCGTCAGAGGCGATCCATCCCATTGCACGGTTGAGACGCCGCTCACGAACCCGCTGCCCGTCACCTTCAACGTGAAGCCGGCACTCCCCGCTGCCACGCCCGAGGGACTCAGCCCGCCGATCGTCGGCACCGGACTGATGTTCGCTACCGTCACTGTGGGACTCGTCGCCAGCCGCATGTAGCCATCGTTGCTGAACAGGCGGAACTCGTACGCACCGAGCGCCGCCGGCATGGTCACGGTCCACGTCGTGGTCGTCACGCCGGCGCCGACATACCGGTACTGCAGGTAACTGGTGTTTGGCGCCGTGTGGCCGGCCAGCGCCAGCCAATCGAGCGCCACGCCAGTGCCGTTCGTGAGCGTCACCGTCACCGGAGAGCCGGGCGGCGCCTCGGTGGCGCTCACCGCGAGAGCCGCGGCGCTGGCTGATGCCATCAGCAGCGCACTGTCCGCCATCACGATGCCCGATCCCGAATCGCGATCCCATCCGCCGCCCTGCACGTCGATCGTCGTACCGAGGAGCGCCGTGCGAATCTGCGCCGGCGACAGAGAGGGAAATGCCGACTTGATCAGGCCGGCAATCGCGGCCGCGTGAGGGGCCGCCGCAGAGGTCCCGTAGAACGGACTGGGAAAGCCGCCGACTCCGGTCACCGACACGCCGTCGGCCGCCGTGAGATCCGGCTTGTTGAGGACGACGCCGCCGGTTGCGCCGAGATTGCCGGGGGTAAATGGCGCGCCGTCGGCCGCGAAGAAAATCCGCCGCGGGCCATCGGAGCTGAAGTACTCGGCGACGTTGCCGCTATTGAACGGCGCCGGATACGGTCCCACGGCGCGCGTCGCCGCCACGCCGAACGAGTTGGGAGCGCTCGTCGCGGCATGGCCCCTGGTGACACCGGCGGTGGCGATCGCCAGGACACCGCCGTTGGTGTTGAGATGCAGGTAGCGGCCGCTGCCGGCGTAGCGGACGATGTAGACGCGGCTGCCGGGAGGCACCGGGGGCACCCATTCAAACGGATCCTGTGAGCCATTCTGCACGTTCGTCGAATATCCGATGAGCGACGCTCCTGTACTGTCCAACACCATCAGGTCGTAGTCGTTGGCCGAACCGCCCAGAGGGTCCGACCAGAACAGCGTGATGTACCCGCTGTACGAGGTGAGCGAGTCGTAGAGTTGAACGCCGAAGTTGTGCACGCGGCAGCCGGATCCCGGACAACCGGTTTCGAGCACCGTCGATCCGCCGTCAACGAAATTTCCTTCCCAGGTCCCAGAGGTGGCGGCGTCGAGACTGCCCGAATTGCCCGCCGACGAGAAGTACAACGCGCCGGAGGCGGTGACATCCTTGACCGCCTGAATGACGACGCCGCCGTTGGTCGTCGAGAGAACCGACGCCGCTTGACCGTCCTGAAACGGCGACTCGGTGTAGTAGTAGACGTCGTCGACGATGATGTCGCAGCCGGCAGCGCGGAGGTTTCGGATGTTCTGTGCGAAGCTGGTGATGCTGGTGAACGCCGTGGCGAAGTACAGCTGCGCGCCCGGGGCAAGATCGTGAATGATCTCGAGCATGGCCGTGCCTTCGTCGCCGGTGCCGGTTTGACCGGACAGCACGGTCACCGTGCCGAGATCGCCGAGCGCCTGGCTCGAGGAGAGATGCGCGACTCCATCCGAGAGGACGCCGATCTTGACGCCGGATCCCGTGACGCCGTAGGTTGCACGCGTGGAGTCGGCGCGATGGGTTGCGTCTCCCTCGGAGGTCTGGCTGCCCTGCCCCGTGCCGGACCCGATCGCACCCTGCGCGTAAAGTGCGTTGCGAACCGACGTGACCAGCGCCTCCCGATTCAGGCGCCGTCGTGGTTGCGGCGCGGCGGCCCCCGCATTTCCTCGCCAACCGGCAGCGCCGACTCGCGCCGTCGCCGCTTCCTGCCTCGGCTGGATGAACTCGACTTCTGGCAGAGACGCGATGGCCTCCAGCCACCAGAGATCGGTGACCACCCGGATGTGGCGGGCTGATGGATCGGACTCGACGACCTCGGCATCAACTCCGCTGAGTGTGTCGAGCAGCGCATCGGTGACGTTGGCCCGAACATCCAGCACGAGCCGCTGATCAGCCGTCGACGGAAGCCCGGTGGCGACCGGCAGCCCCTGGGCGATCGGCTCACCGTACGAGCGCTTCATTTCGACGAGAAGGCGTGAATCGATCTTCAGCTGGCCGCCGGTCCGCAGGCCCTTTTCGCGAAAGAGCGCCTGGATTTGAGCCAGCGCGGTTGGCGAGATGCTGTCGACTGCGGGCGCCGCCGGCAACGGCTGCTGGCTGGCCAGGAGCGCGCGAGCGAGCATCCCGTGAGCAGGCCAGCCCCAGAGAGCGCCAAGCACAGCGATCAGAGCCGCGACACGAATGATCAAGGGCCGCATCATGCAGATTCCCTGGCTTGGCTACTTGGCTGTGGCGGCCGCCGCGGCCGGTCCGATGGCAATCACGGCGGGGTTGCCGGCGAGCCGCACCAGTTGCGTGAGCGGCATCCAGGCGACGATCGAGTGGTATTCAACCGAGGTGGAGACAATCGTCGCGCCCGACAAGCGCATGCTCTTCTGCAATGCAGGCGTGACCATGGCGCGGACGTCGACCAGGGCCCGTTTCCGCCGATCGACGCGTACGCCCGTGGGAATGATTGGGCTGCCGTTGTCCACGCTTCCCGCCTGCCTGCGGATCTCCTCGAGAACGTGGGAGTCAATCTTCATTTCGGCCGTCGCCGGCGCGGCGGTTGAGCCTCGCGCGACGCTTTGCGCCGTCGCCGAGCGTGCGGAGGCACCGGTGGCGGCGCTGAGCGCGAGACAAGCAAACGCCGCTCGTGACGCGAGGTGGACCATAGGGTGATGGGTCTAGATCTAGACTGGACCTTATTGTGACCCGGCCGGGCTAGACTTAGCGCAGGCGGAAACGAAAATATTTCCCGTTTCTTGCAGAATATTTAAAAGAAGTCCGAGGATCCGGGTTTCAAAATTGGCCGTGCAGCTGCGAGCTCAGCGGCGCACGTAGAGCTGCAGCCTCGGGAACGTGAATTTCCCGGCCGAATCGTCCACGACGTTGACCTGGCAGGTGTAGAGGCCGGGGCTCAGGGCGGACGCCGGCACGTCGAACTGAAACACGGCCGTCTTCCGGTCGGCGCCGCCGAGTTCGGTAGTCTGCACGACCGGCGTCTCGAAGGCGCGGACCTTGCCGCGGAAGAACGCGATGCTGGTCATCACCTTCACCGGTAGTGCCGGGTCGTACAGCTCATAGTAGAAAAACAGATGCTGGCTCGATGAGACGACGTGCGTGACGTTCGGCACCAGCTCACCACCGTCGCGCGACAAGGGGTTGCGATCGTTCTTTCGCGCCCCCTGCTGTACCCGCGTCCCCACAACGACGGAGCTCAGCTTCAGCGCGTCCTTCTTCAGATCGGGAACGACAATGTCGGTCTCGTACGATCCGACTGCACCGTCCTGGTTCTCGCGCACGACGATCTTCACGCGATACTTTCCGGGCGGCATCTCGAAGCCGGTCTCGTACTGCACCGTCTTTTTCTTGAGCTCGTCGGCGCTATCGGTCGCGAGCCGCACCGTATCGCGTATCCTCCCGACCGGGCGGTGCTGCTCGTCGCGGACCACGCCGAGCACGTCGACGGTCGCCTTGTCACTCGGCGTGCTTCGAGTGATCGGAATCTGATAGCCGGGCACGATCACCGACAGCGGCACGAAGTAGCGGTTGTCGGCCAGACGAAAGTACGCGGTCGACACGTACGCGCTCAGATCCGTTGACGACAGGTCCGACAGCAGCTGATCCTGCAGCTGCTGCTCGCGATCGGCCCTGGTCGAGTGCGCGAAATCGCGAGGCGCGTAGTAACCCGACCGGTATTCGAGTTTGAGATCGGTAGGTTTGAGCCGAACTCGGATGCGACGGAAACGCCCGTCACGCGCCGGGTTGGTGCTGGTATAGCCGAGCACGTAGTAGGCCGACGTGTCGTTGACCACACGATCGAAGACGGCGCCGAAGGAGTTGGAGTCGAAGAACGCACGGCCGCCGGTATCCTCGGCCATCGTCGTCAGCGAGTCCTGTGACGCCGACAGCCGATCGCCCTGGTTCCGCATCGCTGCACCGCTGAACGCGGACACGCCGCGCGTGCTGGCGGTGCTGGCGTCACCACCCGGCACCACCGCCTGCAAACCACGCATGTCGGCGGCATAGATCGAGACATTGGCACGGTTCGCACGGTCGACCGTGCGGCGGAGCTGCACCTGGTTGTCCGTGCCCTGCTGGCTCATGCCGCTGCTGAAGTAGACGACCGACTTCTTCTGCTCGATGCCACCGAGCTCGTCGGCCAGCGTCTGCAACGCGTCGAGCCGGCGATCGGTGTTGAAGATGTTGAACTCGGTGTCGTCGGGCGTGAATGCCGCGCCGTTGTCGGGTGTGTCTTCGACGTCGCCGGTCGTGCCCGCCTCGAAGCCCTGGCCGCCGACGCCGCCATAGGCGTCAATCGCGTGCGCCAGGAGTTCGCGGTCGGCGGTGAAGTCCTGATCGACGTTCAGCGAGGTCGAGAAGGACACCACCGCAATCAGGTCAGCCGGCGCCAGTTTGTGATCGACATAGTCGTGCGCCGCTTGCACCGCCCGCTGGGTCTCCTCGGGCTGCATCGAGCTCACGTCGAAGAACAGCACGATGAGCCGGCGGCCGCGCATGTCCACCTCGGCGGCTGGCCTTGGCTCCGCCGCAGCCTTCGCGCTCGCGGCGGGGTCGGTCGCGCTCACGGACGGTCCAGTCTTCGCGCTCGCGGGCGCGTCAGTCTTCGCGTTCGCGGACAGGCCGCCGGTCGCGCTGCGGCCTGGCGAAGACAGGACCGCGCGGTCGGGCGCCGGAGCCGCGGGCACGGCGTCCGCCCGCGACGCCTCCAGTTCCTCGAAGTCGAAGCTCGTGACCGTCTGCGGCTTGCCGTCCTCCGACACAGAGAAGTCGTCGCGCGTGAGGCCGCGCACCACGGCGCCGGTGCGGTCGCGCACCACGACATTGACCAGCACCAGCTCGGTGCCCGAGCGAAACACCGTGGCCGGCTGCCGGGGCGCCTGCGCTGCGGGAGACACCGTCAAGAGCATCGACGTCAGAAAAAACAGCAGAGGACGCAGAGATCGCGAACTCCGCCGTTCTTTCCTCGTCGTCTTCATCATCATCATCAGAACCTGAAGCGGAACAGCAGCTGGACCCGACGCATCGGCCGCACCGAGGTGACCTGACCGAACGTAGGCGAATTCACGATGGTGTCGATCGAGGCAAACTGCACGGTGTTGAAGACATTGCTTGCCAGCAGCTGGATCGACAAGGCTCGGCTCTGACCGAACAGCATGTTGCGGGTGAAGCCCAGATTCATCACCGAGCTGCCCGGGCCGATGATCGTGTTGCGGCCGGCGTTGCCGAAGGTGCCGGGCGCCGGAATCGAGAACGCGGCGGTGTTGAAGAACAGCGTGGACGTCGGATCGCTGACCTCGATCGGCTGGCCATTGTAGTTGGCCCGGAGGGTGCCGTTGGTGCCGCGCGCGACGTCACGGGTGTCGCCGAGCACGCGCGCGGTGAACGGTGTTCCCGAGGCGAACGCGAGGTTCCCGTTCACCCGCCAGTTGCCCAGCACCGAGGCCAACCTGCCGTTGGTGAACCAGCGCTGGTTGGCGCCAAACGGCAGCTCGTAGGTGAAGTCGCCAGATACGCGGTGCCGCTGATCGAAGCTCGAGAGGCCGCGCTCGGCCTGGAGATCGAGGTCGTTCTGCGCCACCACGCCGGCGCTGCCGCCGATAGACGAGGCGTCGTCGATCGACTTCGACAGCGTATAGGTTGCCCCGGCCGCAACCCCATGCGTGAGCCGCTTGCGCAGGCGGAACGTCACCGCGTGCAGGATCGACTCGCCCTCCGACGATTCCCAGATGAACGGCAACACGCCGGGAATGCGGAGCGTGCCGTCAGGGTCGCGGTTCGGCGCGCGCAGGATGTCGAGGTTCGTTCCCTTTGTGCCCGTGTAGCCGACGCCGGCCTGCACGGTGCGCGTGAGATCGCGCGTGACGTCGAGGTTCCAGATCTGGACGTAGCCAAGGCGATAGTTGGGATCGACCGCGTAGTTGTTGGTGGTGACGCCGGGCGTGACCGCCTGCAGTACCGTTTCGATCGGCAGCAACGTCCCAGGCGTCCCCAGCACGGTCGAGGTGACCGCAAATGGCGGCTGCCCCGCCAGCTGCTGCGCAATGGACTGGTAGACGCTGGAGTTGTAGTTGATGCCGTAGCCAGTACGGACGACCGTGCCCGGCTTCGGCCGCCAGGCGATACCCACCCGCGGCGCAAACCCCGCGCGAAACGGGCGCACGATGGTGTCGGGCAGCGCCCCCGAATAGGGGCCGAGGTCGCCGGCCATCACCGGCACCGCCGCCGTGAATCCAGGCGCGACGTCGAGCGTCACCAACCGATTCGACGCTTCCGACAGCGGAGAAAAATATTCATAGCGCAGGCCGGCGTTCACGGTCAGCGTGTCGGTGACCCGCCAGTCGTCCTGGACGAACAGATCCGCCGAGCGCGATCGGAATTGCTCGAGACCGGGACCGAATTGCACGGTCGCCTGCTGCGGCAGCCCCAGCAGCAGATCCGCGAAGTCGGATCCGCTGTAAAGGCCCGTGAACACGAAGCTCCCGCGCGCGTTCGCATCCGTCCGGCTGTCCGCGCGGATGTCGCGGAAGTCGCCGCCGAAACGGATCGTCTGCTTGCCCCGGGTCTTGACGATGGTGTCGCCAAACGCCAGGGTGCGATCGGTGCGCGTGGACGGATTGGTATCGCGCACGCTTGTGAAGGAACTCAGCGATAGGTTGGGTGCGCCGAAATCGAACGGGTCGGAAGATACACCGAGCAGGCCGGCGTCGCCGGCGACGTTCTGGCTGAAGGCGTACTGATTCGTGGTTTGCCCGAACTGGCGGTTGAACTGGAATCGCAGGGCATGGGTCAATCCCGCTGCCGTGAAGGAGTAGCCAATTGGAATGTCCCAGGCGCTCGACTTCGCAGAGCCGCCCAGAGCGGGAAACGGGTTCGTGCTGGTGCTGTCCGAACGCCGGTAGTGAATCGTCACGTTCAGATTCGACACGCCGGCGCGACCGCCGCCACGCCCGCCGCCAAAACCACCACCGCGACCGGCGCCCTGGCCACGCCGTCCTTGCGGCGTCGCGCCGAACGCGTGCACCAACCGGATGTTGACATCGTCGAGATTGCTGCTCGTTGTCGTCACGGTGTGGAAGTTCTCGAGGTCGCCGGCCTGGTTCGGGAGCGGCGTCAGCGCCAGGAGTCTCTGCGTGGCCGGATCGAGCCGCGATGAGGGAATCTGGTTGTTGAGAAAGGGCTGGCCGGTGATCGGATCGACGATCGTGGCGCCGATCGCGGAGAGGTCGCCGGCCCGTTCTGCCGCCGATGGCACCGTCGAGTAGGCGTCGTACGGATTGCTCGAATGGTTGCCGGTGTAGTTGACGAAGAAGAACGTGCGCGGGCTGTTGATCATCTTCGGAATGACCAGCGGGCCGCCGATGGTGGCGCCGAAACGCTGCTGCAGATAATCCGGCTTGGGAGTCGGCTGGCCGTTGAGTGCGAACGGCGCGGCATCGAGGATTGAGCTGTCGACGCCCTGGAAGAACGTGCCGCGAATCTGATTGCCACGGCCGCCGCGCCCGAACGGACCGCCTGGACCAAATCCTCGTCCGCCGGCAAACCCGCCGGGGAGGGCAAACCCCGCCGGGCCGCCAGGCCCGCCGGCGCCACCGGGCGAACCATCGCCGCCGAAGCCATTCGCGAACCGTTGCGCGAAGTCACCGAGACCATTGGGACCGAGAAAGCCTTCGTTCGCCCGCGAGTTGCCAATCGAGGTCACCGACTCGGCGGAGGTGTCGGGAGAGAAGCCGGGCGGCAGCAGCAGCTGCGCGGCGGCATCGGTCGCGCCAGCGTCCTCGGATCGCGCCAGGCTGGCGTCATCGGCGACGAGCGTCAGACTCTGAAACGCCAGCCCGCGCGGCGCCGCCCCGGCGCCTCGAGCGCGGCCACCCGGCTGACCGCGTCCGCTCTGTCGCCCGTCGAGCGCCGATGACCGAGCGGCCGCGACCGGAGACGCAGCATTCGGCGCCGAGGCAGCAGCCGCCGCCGGGACTACGGCGGTTGTCGCGGGTGTCTGAGGTATCCGCGACGCCAGCGTCATCGTCAGATCGAGCCGCGCCTGGCAGCTTGTCTGATCGACGATGACCTCTCGCGACAGCGGGGCGAACGCGACGAATTCCGCTTTCAGCGTGTAGCGGCCAGGTTCCGGAATCTTGAGCGCGTAGCCGCCGTCAACGCCCGAGGCGCTGACGTCGACCGCGCGTCCATCCGCGCCCTGCGCCGAGATGACCACACCGGGAAGCGGCGTGCGCGCGGACGTGATCGTACCGCCGATCGAACAGGCGGCTGACGATTGGGCCTGCGGCGCGATCGGATGCAGCGCCGCGACGAGCAGGCATGCCGATGCGATGAACCATCTCATCGTATCCAGCAGCGTAGCCGACGAGTGCGGCGCGTGAATTAGACAAAACCATGACAGCTACTTCGGCTGGAACTTCAGGGCCACGCCGTTCATGCAGTAGCGGTCGCCGGTCGGCTTCGGGCCGTCCGGAAACACATGGCCGAGATGGCCGCCGCACTGTGAGCAATGCGCTTCGACGCGCGTCATGCCGTAACTGCGATCGGTGTTGGTCCCGATCGCGCCCTCGATCGGACGATAGAAGCTCGGCCATCCGGTGCCGCTCTCGAATTTCGTGTCCGACGTGAACAGCGGCTGCCCGCAGCCGCTGCACATAAAAGTTCCTTCACGCTTCTCGACGTTGAGGGGGCTGGTACCGGCGCGTTCGGTTCCGTGCTCGCGCAGGACGTGAAACTGCTCGGGTGTCAGGGTCTTCTTCCACTGCTCGTCTGTTTTCTCTACCATCCGCATAATTTAGCATCCGCTTCGCTCGTGGCGGCACGGAATGCTTCAACGCAGTGACAGCGTCGGCGAATACGGCCCGAGGCGTTCCCGTGTCCACCACGCACCTTGCGTTCGCCGCGCCGTCGCGTCCGAGAAGTGATAGCGATACAGCACGGCGCGAAGATAGCGCGGAGGGCGGCCCTGAAACGGATCGCTGGCGAGGAGACGCAGCACCGGTGGCGATCCCTCGAGCAGGCGCACGCACAAGGCCTGAAACCACGGCTGGGCGTCGAAACGATCGAGGGCGGCAAACCACATCTGCCAGTCGAGCCGCGGCTGATGCGGCGCGACCCACGGCGGCCGCCGCTGGGTGTCGCCCGGTTTGTAGCGGAATTCGTATTCGCTCCAGCTGGTCCCGTCGTCCGACCCTTCGAGCACGATCTCGTCACGCATCGTCGTCATGACCGCGAACAGCCCGTAGCGGCTCACGGCCCGCAGCGGTGAGATCAGCTGCGCCATCGGCAGGATCAGAGGCGATCCTGGCATCGGGAGATCCAGGCTGGCGGTCAGATACAGGGCCGACACGGGCACGGTGATCACGGCCACGGTGATCAACATCGCCCTTCGCATCCGGTTCGGCGCCGATGCGACGGCCGCGATGTCGCCGGCAGGCTGAACCGGGCGCGACGTTCTCGACAGCGCGAGGTCGTCGAGGAGAAAGAGACAAAGCGCGCACGACAGCAGATTGAAAAACGCGTAGTTGCCGGTCAGCGCGATCAGCGCCTGCAAACCGACCAGCAGCAGGAACGCGAGCGTCCGCAGCCGCCGCGGGCCGAGCATCAGCCACGGGGCGACGAGTTCGATCGCGAGGACAGCAGCGGTGGAGCCCCGATTGAACCAAGCCGGCAGGTGGTGCGTCCACCACGCCAACGGCGTCGGAAGCGGCTGCGTTTCGTAGTGGAACGTCAACGCAGTGAGATCGCGCCACGTTGGATCGCCGCTCGCAAGCTTGACGCCGCCCGACCCGGCCATCAGGCGAAAGAGCAGCCACAGCATCAGCCAGACACCCAGCCGCGGTGGATCCACCGCGCTCCGCAGGCGGTCGCGCCAGACCGTCGGGGCGATGAAGATGGCGAGGAAGCCGGTCTCGAGCAGCAGCGCGTCCCACTGGAACGAGAGAAATGGACCAGTGACTGTCGAGAGCCAGAGATAGCCAGCCCAGAGCAGCGGAAGGACGACGACCGGTGCGATGCCGACCGTCAGCATCGCCGCGAGGATCGACCCAGCCATGCACGTGCCGCGCAGCCAGACGTCGGGGACGCCCGCGGGCACGATGCCGTCGCGGCCAACCAGACCGAGAATCTGCGTCTCGAGGGACCAGAACGCGGCGAGATACGCCAGGCCCAGCAACCGCAGAAACCACCAGCGGGCGCAGGCAAACGTCGACGGCCGGGGGTCGCGTCCCCACAGCAGCCGGGTCAGCGATGACGCGGCGGACCGGTGGGTGGCGACCAATCGGTAGAGCGCTTCGGTCATTGCTGCAACGACCGGAGCGTACTGGTAGGCGCGGAGCGGCAGCCTGAATCCCGTGATCGCCAGAAGCCGGAATACCGCCTCCGCGCCTTCCGACACGCGGCCGTCCGGCTCGATGAGCTGCACCGCACGGGCAAATTGCGCCGGTGATATTTCCGGAAAGCCCGCGATGATATCGGCGTGCTGATATGGCTGATAGTCGACGCGAGTGCCGGATCGATGACGCCATCGCGTTATCCAGAACCGGCAGAATCCGCAGTCGCCGTCGAACACCACCACTGGCAACGATGGATGAGCCTGAACGAATCGCTCGGGAGCCACGCAGATGTTGTAGCCGAGGTGCTATCCTGTGCGCCAGACCTCGGAGGACCCTCAATGAAAGTCCTGCTGCTGTCGATGCCCGACTCGTTCGAGCACATGCCGCCGGTGGCGATCCGCATGCCGAACGGCGCGCTCGCCTCGCTGGCCGGCAACCTCGACAGTCATCATCGGGTTGCAATTGCCGATCTGATCCTGGTGCAGGCCTCGGTGCGACCGACCGTCGAACGGCTGGTCCACGAATTCGAGCCGGACATCGTCGGTCTGTCGGTGATGACGTTTCAGCGCCGGACCGCGCTCGAAACGGCTCGCTTTCTTCGCGCCCTGTCGCCGCGGACGAAGATCGTGGTCGGCGGCTACGATCCCAGCCTGGCGTCTGGCGCTTACGAGGTCTGCGACGCCATCGACTTCATCGTCCGTGGTGAAGGCGAGCTGACATTGCGCGAGCTGCTGCGCGCCCTCGAAGGCGGGGCCGATCTGTCGCTGATTCGCGGGTTGTCGTACCGCTCGTCTGACGGCTTCGTCCGCAATCCGGATCGTCCTGTCATCCCACTCGCGTCGGCCGCGCTCGAGCTCCCCAACCGCGATGCCCGCGTGCTGAGCGGCTACACCCTTCTGGGCCGTGCCGTTGACGTTGTCGAGACGTCACGCGGATGCACGTACGACTGCAGCTTCTGCTCGATCATCGAGATGCGCGGCCGCAATTTTCATCCCTATGCGCTGGATCGCGTCATCGCCGACATCGCCGATGCCCGGGCGCACGGCGCCGAGGCGATTTTCCTGGTCGACGACAACATCACCCTCAATGTCGCCCGATTCGAGGCGCTGTGCGAGGCGATCATCGCGGCAGGATTCAACGACATCGACTACACCGTGCAGGCGATGACGGCGCCGATAGCGCAGCATGGCGCGCGCCTGGCGCCGCTGATGAAGCGGGCCGGATTTCGCTACGTCTTTCTCGGCATCGAGAACGTGGTTGACGACGATCTCGAATTCCTTCGCGCGCGCAGCAAGAATTCGCAGCGCGAGAAAGGCCGAACCGTCGGCAACGCCAGCATCGCGGCGATCGAACATCTGCACGCGCACGGCATGTATGTCGTCGGCGGTCTCATCGTCGGCAACCCTGGCGACACGCAGAGCTCGGTTGAAGCGAACCTCGCATTCGCCCGGCGCTACGTCGACTGGCCCTATATCCAGCACCCGACGCCGTATCCCGGCACGCCGATGACCAGGGACTTCGAAGCCCGCGACCTCATTGTCGACCACGATGTGTCGCACTATGACGGGACGACGGCGGTCGTGCGCAGCGAACATCTCACCGCCGAGGAGATCGAGTTCCTGCGATGGCGCGCAGACCGGTGGATGAAGGTCGGCCACATGCCGGCCGCGCTGGCGCACAGCCCGGCGTTCGTCCTGCGCAACAGCCTGAAGATGCTCGGGCATACCTTCGCAGGCAGCAGCGTGCGATCGGTGCTCGGCCTCGAGGACGAGCGCGTCGTGTTTGCCCGGTACCGCCAGCAGCGCCAAACCGAGCGAGCCGCCTATCGCCTGGACACGGTTGAACCTGCCGCACCGCACACTCGTCTCAGTGACGGACGCGTCGGCAATCCGCGTGCGGCTGAACCTGCCGAATTGCATTGAGCCCGACGGCGTGACGGGACTCATGCCGCCCGCCGAGGACAGGCGGGCGCGGATGATGAGAGCGCGGGTCACCAACCGTCGTTCTGTCACCGGTTAACCTCGGAACCGTCCGGCACGTAGTACCGGGAACACCCGCGCCTGCCCACGACGATCGCCCGGGAAGGACGTGCCATGAACCTGCTGCAGGACGTGAAGTTCGCCGTACGCCTTCTGGTCAAAGACCGCTGGTTCACGAGCGTCGCCGTGATCGCGCTGGCGCTCGGAATCGGGGTGAACGCCACCGTGTTCACGTTCGTCAACGCCGTCCTGATCCGCGGCCTGCCATTCAACGACCCGGATCGAATCGTCGTCGTCGGCACGCGGGACGGGCGCGGACGCGATCGGGGCGTGTCGTATCAGGATTTCGTGGACTGGCGCGCCGCGACGCGGACGTTCTCGGGCCTGGCGGCGTCCAGTGGCCAGACCATGAACATCAGCGACGAAGGACGCGCGCCCGAGCGCTTCCAGGGCCCGTACCAATCGGCCAACGCCTTCAAGCTGATTGGCCAGCAGCCGCTGATCGGCCGCGATTTCCTTCCGGAGGACGATCGGCCGGGCGCGCCGGCCGTGGTCATCCTGGGAAACGGCGTGTGGAAGAACCGCTACGGCAGTGATCCGTCCGTTCTCGGCCGCACCATCAAGGTCAACGAGCTGCCAGCAACGGTGATCGGCGTGATGCCGGAAGGCTTCAAGTTTCCCACCGGCGCCGACCTGTGGATGCCGCTCGCGCACACGCCTCAGCTCCTGGAACAGAAGCGCGATGCCCGCACGACCCTGGATGTCTTCGGCCGGCTGGGCGACGGCATCACGATGGCGCAGGCGCAGGCAGAGATGAACACCATCACGGGAAAACTGGCTCGCGATTATCCCGATACCAACAAGGACGTCGGCGCGCGCGTCATGACGTTCAACGATCGCGTGAACGGCGGGCCGATCAAGCTGGTGTTCCTGTCGCTGATGGGCGCGGTCGGCTTCGTACTCCTGATCGCCTGCGCCAACGTCGCGAACCTGCTGCTCGCGCGATCGGCCGGCCGCGCGCGCGAAATGTCCGTCCGCATCTCGCTGGGCGCGTCGCGCTGGCGCATCGTCCGCCAGCTGCTGGTCGAGAGCGCGCTGCTGTCGATCGTCAGCGGTCTCATGGGGCTTGGCCTGGCGACCGTCGGTGTCAGGCTCTTCGACGCCGCCACCCAGGACGTCGGCAAGCCGGTACTGGATCCAGTTCACGATGGACCTCCAGGTTTTCGCGTTTTTCGCCGCGGTCTGCCTCGGTACCGGCATCGTCTTTGGTCTCGCGCCGGCGCTGCACGTCTCGAAAACCGATCTGAACGACGTGCTGAAGGAAGGCGGCCGGTCGGGGAGCGGCGGCCTGCGGGCGCGGCGGTGGACCAGCGTGCTGATCGTGACCGAACTGGCGCTGACGCTGGTGCTGCTCTCGGGCGCCGGCCTCATGATGCGCAGCTTCCTCAATCTCTACCGGCTCGACGTCGGCGTCGAGACGGCGCACCTGCTGACGATGCGACTCAACCTCCCCAATCAGAAGTACCCGACTCCCGAGAAGCGCCGGATTTTCTACGATCGCCTCGACCAGCGGCTCGCTGGGCTCGGTGGGATTCAGGCGGCGACGATCGCGACCAACATGCCGCTCGGCGGCGGCTTCCCGCGCCTGCTCTCGATGGACGGCAAGGAGCCGGTGGCGGGCGAACAGCCGCCGACGGTCACGCAGGTCACGATTGGTTCCCGCTACTTCGAAACGCTCGGCGTCAAGGTGCTGGGCGGACGCGCCTTCGACGAGCTCGACGGCACGCCGGGCCACGACAGCGCGATCATCAACCAGCGCTTTGCCTCGATGTATTTCGGCGCCGACAATCCTCTGGGGCGTCGGATCAAGCTGCGGGTGGATGGTCCGCAGTCACCGGGCGCCCCGCCGCCCGAGTGGGCAACGATCGTCGGCATCGCGCCGACCGTGCGCCAGCGCATGCAACCTGGCGACGACGCCCCGGACGCGGTGGCGTACATCCCGCTCCGCGCGCACGCACCATCGTTCATGATGCTGTTGATTCGCGCGCAGCGCGACGCCGCCAGCCTGACGTCGCTGGCGCGCGAGGAGGTGCGGGCCATCGATCCGGACCTGCCGTTGTTCGGTGTCCTGACCATGGACCAGCAGCTCGCGCAGCAACGCTGGCCGTTCCGCATCTTCGGCGGCATGTTCGTGATCTTCGCGCTGATCGCCCTCGCGCTGTCGGCGGTTGGCCTCTACGCGGTCACCGCCTACTCGGTGGCGCAGCGTACGCAGGAGATCGGCGTCAGGATGGCGCTGGGTGCGCAGGCGGCGCAAGTGGTGTGGCTGGTCCTGCGTCGCGCGGCGGTGCAGATGGGGATGGGGTTGGCGATCGGCATGGCCGGGGCCGCCGGCGTTGCGAGGCTGCTCGCCAGTGTGCTGTTTCAAACCGGCAGCAGCGATCCCGCTCTGTTCACCTTGATCGTCTCACTGCTCCTCGGCGTCTCGACGGCCGCCTGCATCTGGCCGGCGCGACGAGCCACCCGGCTCGATCCGGTCAGCGCGCTGCGAAACGAGTAGGTCGAATACCTTTTCTCATGCATTCTTCTGACGGTCGCCTACTATACGCAGATGATTCGGCTCACCTCCGCGCTGTCGCTGGTCGCGGCCTTCCTGGCGCAGGCGGCGCCCGCCGGCGACGCGTGGTCCCGCGTCGCAGCGCTCTACCATCAGCGCCTGCAGCAGACCGGTATCGTCGGCAGCAGCCTGGTGTTCGTGAGTAACGGCGAGATTGCGCACCGCGCGTTCGAGGGCTATCAGGATCTCGCGACCAGGCGGCCGGTCGACGCAGAGACCATCTATCACTGGGCTTCGATCACCAAGACCTTCACCGGCATCGCGATCATGCAGTTGCGGGATCGCGGGCTGCTCTCGCTCGACGACCCCGCGGTGAAGTACGTGCCGGAGCTGCGCGAAGTTCACAATCCGTTCGGCGACATCTCGCAGGTGACCATCCGCCACCTGATGACCCATAGCGCCGGCTTCCGTGCCGGCACGTGGCCGTGGGGAGGCGACCAGCCGTGGCATCCGTTCGAGCCGACGCGGTGGGCGCAACTGGTCGCGATGATGCCCTACACCGAGCTGCAGTTCCGTCCCGGCACCAAGTACAGCTACTCGAACCCGGGCGTCATCTTCCTCGGCCGCATCATCGAACTGTTCTCCGGCGACGGCTACGAGACTTACATCAACAAGAATATCTTCATGCCGCTCGGCATGACGCGCAGCTTCTTCGATCGCGCCCCGTATCATCTCCTGGCGCACCGGTCGCACAGTTACACGGCCACCGATGCCGGCACCGCGGAGCAGCGCTTCGACTTCGACACCGGCATCACCGCGTCCAACGGCGGGCTGAACGCGCCATTCGGCGACATGGCGAAATATCTGGCGTTCCTGATCGGCGGCAACGACACCATCCTGAAGCAATCGTCGCTCGACGAGATGTTCACGCCGCAGATTCGCGCCGCCGACGGCGAGGGCGGGAGCGGCGACGATGTGCAGGCGGGGCTGTCGTGCTTCATCGAGCGGCACGGCGGAGTCGAGCTGGTCGGACACAGCGGCGATCAGAATGGGTTCATCTCGCATCTCTACATTCATCGTCCGTCGAAGTCTGGCTACATTGTCTCGTTCAACACCGACGTCACATCGAAGCGCGACCCACGGCATGCGACACGCGCGGTCGACAACGATATGCGTGACGTGATTGCACGCGAGTTCTGGTCGGGAGGGACCAGATGACGCTGGACGACCTTCGTCGGATCTGCCGGGCGCTTCCCGGCGCCAGCGAAGACGTCAAGTGGGGACAGGACCTGTGCTTCTGCGTCGGCGGCAAGATGTTCGCCGCGGTCAACCTGGAGCCGCCGCATCAGCTCGGGTTCAAGTGCAGCCCTGATGCCTTCGCGGAGCTCACCGAGCGTGAGGGCATCATCCCGGCGCCGTATCTCGCGCGCGCGATGTGGGTGCAGGAGAGCGAGCTCGGCGCCACGCTCGAACGGCAGGAGCTGACGGCGCGGCTGCGGTCGTCATACGACCTGGTGGTGGCGAAGCTCCCGGCGTCGAAGCGGCCGGCGTCGAAACCGCCGGCGAAGCGGCATCAACGCGCAACTGCCCGACGCGCGAACACGCGCGGCGGGTCGGCGAAACAGGCGAAGCCGCGCCGTAGAGCAAAGCGCAGGTAGAGGGCGAACGGTCCGCGTTTCGTGCGTCAGCTACGTCCACAGCGCCGATGGGCGCCCCTTCCAGTACCAGACGATCAGATCGATGAGCGGCGGCTCGCCGCCCAGTTCCCGCAGCCGCGCCGCATTCTGGCCGCGGTGGTAGTGGCTGTGCATCGCGCATTGCGTCAACGCCTCGGTCACGCTGATCGACAGGGGGGGATTCTGAAACCACGGAATCACGATGCGCTCGTCGAGCCGCTCGTCGCTCACGTTTTCGAGAAACCGGGTGAGCTGGTCGTGTGACGCCCGCGCGTATTCCTTGAGCGCGGACAACGATGAGAACTCCTCAGGCTTGGTCATGGCTGGGACGGTTTCACGATCGCCCACCGCCCAGGCGAAGCCCCGCTGGACCTCGTGAATGTGATGCAGCCGCGATCTGATCGCGGCGTCGGCGGCTGCGGCCGAATGGGCCTCGATTGCGCGCCAATGCTCCGTATCGGCCCAGAACTGGTGTGCGCAGAAATCGCGAAGCAGGGGGTTCATGACCAGTGAATTATCTGCAATGTTTCGACGGCCTTGCGCGAGAAATCGAAGAAACCTGCTCGGCCCGGCGGTTGCTGCTTCGTGAGTGCATGGATGCAGCTGAATTCGACCGTCTGGTGGCGCGGGCGCGCGATCCGCGACTGATTCCCAGCGTCTACAACTACTGTGACGGTCGGTGTCCGCGGTGCCCGTTCACGCAGCGTTGCCTCACCTATCTTGACTCGCAGGAATTGAAAGCGGCTGGCGGCGCGGAGGCGCGGTCGCTGGCCGACACGCTCAGCGAATCGCTGCGACGAACGCTGGAGATGCTCGCCGAAGCGGCGCGCCGCGAAGGTCTCGACCTCGACGCGCCGCCGGACGAACGGGAGGAACCGCCGACCAGCACGGACCTGGAACGCCATCGCCAGGACCCGCTCGCGGTTCGCGCAAGAGAGTACGGGCGGCTGGCCTGGCGGATCGCCATAGCGATTGCGCCGATCGCATCGGTTCGTGACGATCGGCCGCTAGTCGAGGCGGTCGAGACGATCGAGTGGTTCTCGTCGATGATCAGCTCGAAGCTGTATCGCGCGATCTGTGGACAGGCCGACGGGTGGGAGGGGCGCGACGAAGCGCAGACCGACTTCAACGGATCGGCGAAGGTCGCGCTCCTTGGCATCGCCGAGTCCCGGCGCGCGTGGGCCGTCCTCATGGAGGCGGGTCGCGCGACCGCCAACGGCGTGCCCGCGCGTGCGGTCCGAATGCTCGAAGAGCTCGACACCGCCACCCGCGATCGCTTTCCGCGAGTGATGGAGTTTGTCCGGCCGGGATTCGACGAGCCGGCGGCGGCGGCCGGCGGCAAGGACGCGACTGCGCCGGCATGACACGCCTTGCGCTTCTGCATATAGTGCGATATAGGTAGAAGCCCGAGGTGTAGACGTGCCGGAGCGATCCGATCTCCCCCAGGGTACGCTCGATCTGCTGATCCTTCATGTGGTCGCCGCCGGTCCCATTCACGGCTACGCGATCGCCCGGCGGCTGCAGCAGATCTCCCGCGACGTCGTGCAGGTGCCGCAGGGCTCGCTCTATCCGGCCCTGCACCGGCTCGAAAACCGCGGCCTGCTGACCGCCGACTGGAAGATGTCGGACACCGGCCGCGAGTCGAAGTTCTATCGCCTCACCGCCAAGGGACGGAAGCAGCTCAAGGAAGAGGCGGCCAGCTGGCTGCGGCTGACCGACGCGATTGCGCTGATCCTCAAGCATGCGGAGGGATCGCTATGACCCTCTGGCGGCGTCTGTTCCTCCGCCATTCGCTCGAGCGCGAGCTCGACGCCGAGCTGCGCGATCACATCGAACGTCAGGTCGCGGAAGGCGTCCGGGCCGGGCGATCGGAGACGGAGATCCGCCGAGAAATCCGGCTGGCATCCGGCGGCCTCGACCAGATCAAGGAGGCATGCCGCGACGTGCGTCGCCCGAGCGCCCTGGCCGATGCCGGTGCGGACGTGCGATTGGCGTGGCGCATCCTTGCCAGAAACGGATGGGCGACGGCCGGCGCCATCCTCACGCTCGCGCTCGCGATGGGTGTGGCGAACACGACCTTCATCAGCACCTATGCCGACCTGTGGCGCGACTTCCCGTTCGATCGCCCGGACCGCATTGCGATCATGAGGACGGTCGATGCGCGGGGCCGGGAGGCCGGCCTCTCGTTTGCCGACTACCAGGATTGGCGCCGCGAGGCGCGGGTATTCGACGGCCCGTCGGCCGCCTTTGCGATCGGCGCCATCAGCCTGGGGCGCGACGGTGCCGCCCCCGAGCAGTTCGACGGCCTGTATGTGTCGGCCGACACCTTCTCCGTGCTCCGCGTCAAGCCCCAGCTCGGACGCGATTTCTCGGCGGCCGACGATCGTCCCGGCGCCGAGGCCGTGGCGATCATTTCCAGCAATATCTGGAAGAGTCGCTACGGCGCCAGTCGCGACGTGCTCGGGCGCAAGGTCTCGGTGAACGGCGCCACGCCGGCGACGATCGTCGGCGTGATGCCCGACGGCATCCGCTTCATCGACTTCACCGATATCTGGCTGCCGCTGGCGCAGATGCCGGGGTTGGCCGCGCAGCGGCGCGACACACGTCCGCTGATGATGATCGGCCGCCTTCCCGACGGCGCCGACCTCGACCGCGTTCGAGCCGGGCTCTCGCCGATCGCAGCCAACCTCGCCGCGGCGCATCCAGAGACGAGCAAGGACATCCGGCCGCTCGTGAACAGCACTGCTCGAGGCCTACAACGGCGGCGCGACGCTGACTGAATCGTCGATTTTCTTGCCGCTCCTGGCCGCCGTCTTCGTCCTGCTCATCGCCGCCGCCAATCTGGCGAATCTGCTGCTGGCACGCGCGGCCTATCGATCGCGCGAGATCGCGATCCGCCTGGCGATCGGCGCCACGCGCTGGCGGATCGTGCGCGGGCTGTTGATCGAGAGCCTGTTGCTGGCGGCGGTCGCGTGGGTCATGGCGGTCGGAGGCTCTTGGCTCGTCTTGACGGTCGCTGCATCGCACGCCGCCCCGCAGTTGCCCTATTGGCGCATCAAGATGGACGTTCGCCTCCTGGGGACGCTGGCGGCGATCGCGCTCATCACCACCGGACTCTTTGGCCTGGCGCCGGCCGTCTATGCCTCGCGTCGGGCCACCGCCGAGGGGCTCAAGGAAGGCGGTCGTCTGAGCACGCCCCCGAAGGTGCGGCGCTGGACCCACGCACTGCTCGTCGGGCAGTTCGCCGTGACGCTGGCGCTCCTGAACGGCGCCGGACTAGCCGCCAGACGGTTCTTCAATTTCTATGCGGTTGACCGCAACGTGCAGACGTCTGACACGTTGACCACACTCATCCGGCTGCCGGCCAGGACCTACGCCACGCGTGACCAGCGGGCCTCGTTTCACGAGCAGTTGAAGGCTCGTCTGCTGTCGGTGCCCGGGATCGTGGCGAGCACGGTCGCCAGTGCGGCGCCGTTCTCGCCGGCTGGAAGCCGCCAGCTCACGTCCGTTGATGGGCAGCCCACGAGCGATCCACCGCCGGACGTCATGACCGTGATCGTGGAGCCGGACTACTTTCGAACCGTCGCCCGCGGTCTCGTCCTCGGCGAGCCGTTCTCCGAACGTCACGGCACTCCCGGGCACGAGGCGGCTATCGTCAACCAGCGATTCGCCGACACGTACCTCGGCGCCGGGAATCCGATCGGCCGCCGCCTCGAGATCCGGCCGCCGACGGCTCAACGGACCTATCTCAGAGAAGCCGACGGCCCTGCGCCGCCGGTGTCCGTCGCGATCATCGGCGTCGCTCCGGACGTGCGACAGATCGGGGACGCGGTTCCGATGGTGTATCTGCCGTTTCGTTCCGAGGCGCCGGCCGCGGTCGCGTTGATCGTGCGCGGCTACCGACGGGGCGGGCCCCATCGTTGCAACCGTCCGTGACGCCGTGAACGCCATCGATCCGGACCTCGCGCTGGGAGCCGTGAGAACGCTCGACGAGCTCCGCGATCGCTCGCGGTCAGGCTCGGCCGGCATGGCCTCGCAGTTCGCGACGATCGGCGGCATGGCGCTCGTCTTCTCCGGAGTGGGCCTCTACTCGGCGATGGCCTACGCTGTGAGGCGTCGCACGCAGGAGATTGCCGTCAGGATGGCGCTCGGCGCCGAGGCGGCGCAGGTGCGCTGGCTGTTCCTCAAGACCGGCGCCGGAGTCATCGCTGGCGGTGTGATCCTCGGCATTCCGGCTGCACTCGTCGTCGGTCGGCTGCTGCAGACCACGTGGGTGCGGACCGAGGCGCGCGACACCGCAACGCTCATCGTGACCGTCGCCCTCCTCGCCATCGTGGCGCTGCTTGCGTCGATCGTCCCGGCACGGCGCGCGGCGCACCTCGAGCCGACCGCCGCACTGCGAATCGAATAGCGAACGACAGACGAGCCGAGGCGCCGACCATGAACACCCACGGCGCGTCGTCGGAACCCCTCTCGTGGAGGCTGCGATGCTGGAAGCACGACACCTGGTGAAGCGGTTCTTTGGGACTGCCGTCGTGAGCGACGTCAGCTTCGAAGTTCGTGCCGGCCAAGTGGTCGGTTACCTCGGTCCGAACGGATCGGGGAAGAGCACGACTGCGAAGATGCTGACCGGCCTCCTCGAGACATCAGCTGGCGCCGTGCTCTTCGACGGACAGGACATCGCGCGCGATCCGGTCGCCTTCCGCCGGCGTCTCGGCTACGTCCCGGAAGAGCCCAACCTCTACACCTTTCAGTCGGCGATCGAATATCTCGAGCTGGTCGGACGCCTCCGTGAGCTGCCGCCTGCTCTCCTCTCGCGAAAGATCGGCGCCCTGCTCGAACTGTTTGGCTTGTCGCATGCGGCGAACCAGGGCATCGGCTCGTACTCCAAGGGCATGAAGCAGAAGGTGATGATCATCGCCGCGCTGCTGCACGATCCGGATGTCCTCGTCCTCGACGAACCGGACTCGGGCCTCGACGTGACGGCGACGCTGGTGCTGCGTCAGCTCGTGATCGCGCTCGCCCGCCACGGCAAAGCTGTGCTCTACAGCTCCCACGTCCTCGAGTTGGTGGAGAAGGCCTGCGATCGAGTGGTTGTGATTCATCGCGGGAACGTCGTCGCCAACGATACGGTGGAGGCCCTCCGGCGGCTGATGAGCCGCGGCTCGCTCGAGGAGGTGTTCTCGCAGCTCGTGCTTCGCGCGGATCCTGAACGAACCGCAGCGGACATCGCCGACGTGGTCGTCGATCATGCGTGATCGCCTTCTTGTCCGCCATTTCCTGTGGCGTTTCCTGGAACATGACCTCATATCGCCGAACGCCGATCGACATGTCGTGCTGTCGGCGCTCGGTGGAGCGCTGGTCACCGTCAGCCTGTTCATGGCGATTCTGATCGCCGTCCCCTATCAATTCTCCCCGGACATGCCTCCGGGGATGGTGTCGCTCAATTCGCTTGACGACCGCTTTCTGTTCACGTCGGCGTCGATGCTGGTGATGGCGCTTGCCGCGGTCGCTCAATGGGATGCCCTCGCGCTCGACGCGAGGGACACCGCGGTTCTGGGCGTGCTGCCGATTCCGCGAGCCGTGATCGTCCGTTCGAAGTTCATCGCGGTCGCGGTGCTGGCCATCGGCGTGGCGGTCGGGTGGAATCTTGCGCCGGCGCTTTTGCGGTTCGTGGCGGTGCCTTCCAAGTTGGGGGTGAGCTTCACGGGCGCGCTGACCCTGACCCTGGCTCACGCCGTGACGACGTTTGCCGCCGGTGCGTTCGGCTTTCTCGCGGTCCTCGGCCTGCGCGAGGTGACGTCGGCCGTCTTGGGACAAGCCCGATTCCAACGGATCTCCGCCGCCGTCCAGGCCGCGCTGGTCGTGCCGCTGGCGACCGCGTTGCTGCTCCTGCCTGGAGCCTTCACGGGCGTCGCTCGCAGCTGGCTGGCGCAAGGAGGGCTGTTGGCAAGGGCCCTTCCTCCTTTGTGGTTCGTCGGACTGAATGAAACGCTCGCGGGATCGGTGATCGACACACTGCCGCGTACTCGCCCGTCGTGGTTCCCCCCGGTGTTGGTCGGCGCGGAACGCAACGCCACCGACCTGTATCGCAGCTTGTGGCCGCGCTATCACGAGCTGGCGTCGATTGGGATTGCGGCGCTGGTCATCGCCGGCGTGGTCACGACTGCTGCCTGCATGTGGAACAGCCGGCGGCTTCCAATGCCTGCTGTTCGTCGTGCGCCGAAGTACGGGGTGGCAAGTGGCGCCGGGAGGTGGATCGCAGCCCATGTGGTCGCCAGAACACCGCTCCGTCAGGCGGGATTCTTTTTCACGTTGCAGACTCTGTCGAGACAGGTCTCTCATCGTGTCGCGCTGGCAGCGTCAGTCGCCGTTGGACTCTCACTGACTGTCATCACGGCGCGCGGGCGAGTATTGGTCGCCACGAGCGACATCGCATCGGTTCCTTTGGCGCTCCTGGCTGGACAGTCGCTCCTGCTCGGCTGTGTGCTCGGGGGCTTCCGACACGCGGTGCGCATCCCGGCGGAACTCCGGGCCAGCACCACGTTCAGTCTCGCGTGGGCTGGGAACCGGCCACTGTACATTTCTGGCGTGAAGCGGGCGGGCTGGATCGCGCTCGTCTTGCCGCTACTCGGAGGCCTCTTCGTCTGGCACGCGACGGTCCTCGGCGTCCGACTCGCGGTGCTTCACCTCGGCGTCGGTCTTGTCGTGTCGGCGCTCCTGATGGAAACGCTATTCGTGCGCTATCGACTCGTACCGTTCGCGAGCGGCTACGTGCCGGGCGGCGAACTGAGAGCACGCGGCGTTGCGTGCGCAGCGCTCTTCTTGTTGGTCTCGTTCGTTCTGGCCAGCATCGAACGCTTCGCCCTCACGTCGCCGGCAGGATATCTGGCGCTTGTCGGCATCCTGATGGGGCTCAGTGCGGGCGTAACAGCATTCGATTGCTCATCGCACCGGCCGGCAGCCGAGCTCGATCTCGACGATTCGCCCGCGCTGCCCACACAGCGATTGGATCTGGCCGGTTGAAGGTAAATCCTCGCCCTGCCCCGTGGTAACACGGACCGCCGAAGCAGAGCGGAGGATGGGTTACGCCGTGACGGCGGCGGGGAGCGTGACCGTGCCCGGGACCGCGAGCGCGGCCTCGGTGGCGGTGAGCAGATACGTGTGCGGGTCGATGCCCACGAGCTTCGCCGACTCACACAGCGTGTAGAAGAGCGCCGCGACCTGCGTGCCGCGCAACGACTTCGAGCCGTAGTGATTCTTCCGGCCGACGACCGGCCCTCGCAGCATCCGCTCAGCGGCATTGTTGTCGAGTGGGATGCACGGGTTGTCGAGGAACCGGGTGAGACCGGCCCACCGTTCGAGCATGTAGCGGACGGCCTTGCCCAGCTCGCTGCGCGGCAAGCCGACTTGCTCGGTGGCCCACGCCTTGATGCGATCCGTGATCGCGCGCGAACGCTCCTGGCGCAGTTGCTGCCGCAGGGCCTGGGCCGCGGCGTCACCGGGAAACCGGCCGGGAACCAGCCGCTCGACATCGTAGAGATCGCCGATCAGCACGTCGATCTCACCGCACGCCGTCGGCCAATCCGCCGCGTTCGCCTCAAATTTCCGTTTCGTGTGCGCCCAGCAATGCGCCAGGGTGAAGCCGGGCCCGTCGCGGGCCAGGACCTGGTACACCGCGTAGCCGTCCACGACGACGGTGCCGCGATAGTCGCCGAGGACCTGGCGCCCCTCGTCTGCCGATTTCCCGGGCAGGATGCGATAGAAGGCGGTGGTCGGCGTCGCCACGCCCCACACGGTGCCCGCCGAAAGTGCGCCCGAGCCCAGTCGCGGCCAGCGGGTTTCGTCGACATGGATCACGGGCGCCGCCAAGGCCCGCTGGCCCAGCGCCTCGTAGGTGGGTTCGAGGTGCCGCGCCAGCGCCTGGATCTGATCCCACAGCGTCTGCGACTCCACGATCAGTCCCTCGCGGGCCATCATCCGCACCTGGCGCTCCAGTGGCAGATGGTCGGTGTACTTCGCGCCCGCCACGCCCACGGCAAACGCGGGCGTGTACCGACCGCCCGGGATCACGGCGGGCGGGGCGGGTGCGGTGACCACGGCGCCGTTACACGTACACCGGTACTTCTGTCGGGCGTGGTGCTCGACGTGATACGTCGCCTTCACGGTGGTGATGCGCTCGGACGTCTCGCATTGCCCGACCAGCTCGGTCAGTGTCCCGCCACAGGCCGGACAGTCGCGTTGATCGGGGGGCAGCTCGTGCCGGATCTCGACGATCGGCAAGGCCGGCTGCTCACGCGGCCCGTGGCCCGGTCGCGGGGACCGCGGCGTGGCCGGCGCCGGGGCGGCGGCCGCGGCCCCGTTGAGAATCGCCGCGCGCGTCTGCTGCAACGTGTGCTCGACGGCGAACGTAAGCTGCGCGACTTCGGGCAGCCCGCGCAGCCGCGCGAGCTCGGCGGTCAGCTGGAGGTTCTTGGTGATGAGCCGCTGATTCTCGCGCTCGAGCAACAGGCTGATCTGCCGCAGCGTGTCGACGTCGCGTTCGTCCGTGAGCGGCACCACGATGCCGCGCATTTGATCATCACGGACGATCCGAGGCAAGCGAAAAGTGTATGAGTGCGGGCGGCGTCAGCGCCATCCGGCCCACGAGGGCGCTGCCATCGAGAAAGAGATCCAGCTCGGAGACCGTGAGGGTCAGCGGGCCCGCGGCCTCGTCCCGCCACAGCGTGGCGAAGCGCCCGCGCTCGAGGCGCTTCACATACAAACAGAGGCCGGTGCCATCGAAGTGCAGCACCTTCGCGCGGATCCGATTCCGGCTCACGAAGAGAAAGACGTCGCCGCTCAGCGGATTCCGGGCCAGACGCTCGGTGACCATCCCGCAGAGGCTGTCGAAGCCCTTGCGCATGTCCGTTGGGGCGCTGTGCGCGTAGACGCTGACCCGCCGCCCCGCCCATCTCATCGCAGCCGCGCGATCAGCTGTGCCGCGGTCTCGACGTCGACGCCCTCGACGCGCAAGTGTCTTGAGTCTGGTGGAAAAGTAGAAATCGCGTCATCATCCAGCGCAGTTTCCAACAACTGATGCGCCCGCTTGGCGGCGGGTGCCGGAGGATGACGCGATGGCGAAGGATACCAAGAACGAGCAACGAGTAGAAGCGGCGGCGGTGACGGCTGGTGGTCTGGAGATGGCGATTCGGCAACGGGCACGGCAGCTGATCGATGCGATTGTGGAGGAAGAACTGGAGCAGGCCTTGGGCGCAGCGCCGTCGGTGCGCCGCGGGGAGACGCGGATCGGCTATCGCCATGGTACGCGCGAGCGGACGTTGACGACGAGTCTCGGACCCACGACGTTTGCGATGCCCCGGGCGCGACTGGTGACGGCGGCGGGGACCACCGAGGAATGGCGCAGCGAGTTGGTGCCGCGGTATCAGCGGCGGAGTGCGCAGGTGGATGAAGCGATGTTGGGCGTGTACTTGAGCGGGACCAATACCCGGCGAATCAAGGGCGCGTTGGCGCCGCTGCTGCGAGGGGGGCCGCTCTCGAAGGACGCTGTGTCGCGGTTGGTCGGGCGGCTGGCCGACGATTTCGACACCTGGCGCCAGCGCGATCTCGCCGGCGACGGCATTCAGTATTTGATGCTGGATGGCTGGTATCCCAAAGTCCGGATCGGCAAGCGGCGCGTGCGGGTCCCCGTGTTGGTCACGCTGGGCGTCCGGGCCGATGGGGATCGCGTGATCCTGGACGTGCGGTTGGTCGGGGACGAGAGTACCGCGGCGTGGCGTGACGTCATTCAGAGCCTCGTGGCGCGGCAGATCGGGCTGCCGACCTTGGCCGTGATCGACGGCAATCCCGGCTTGGCGGCGGCGCTTCGGGAGCAGTGGCCGACGCTGGCGATTCAACGCTGCACCACGCACAAGCTGCGCAACCTGGAGGCGAAGGCCCCGGCCCGCCTCCGCGAAGAACTCGCCGAAGAGTATCGGCGGATGATCTACGCAGACAGCCGCACCGCGGTGGACCAGGCGCGCGGCCGCTTCCTCAAGAAGTGGCGGCTTCGCTGCCCCGCGGTCGTCGAGTGCCTCGATGAAGCTGGCGAAGATCTCTTCACCTTTCTGCGCTTTCCGCCCGCGCAATGGAAGGCCTTGCGCACGACGAATGCGCTCGAGCGGATCAACGAGGAATTCCGGCGCCGCACCAAGACGCAAGCGAGTTTGCCCGGACAAGACGCGGTGCTCTTCCTGCTTTTCGGCCTCTTACGCACCGGCCAAGTGAAGCTCCGGAAGATGGACGGCTGGCAGGAGATGGCGGCGATGAAGCGGGTGGCCTAAGGTTGGCCTAAGGTCAGCCGCGACGACGAGCTCGACGATGACGCGCTCACACTTTTCCACCAGTTGACAGACACGACCTCGTCTCCTCCTCGCGCGGAGACTGTGCACGATTCTCAGCCGGTTGCCAGACGGGCCAGGGGAGGTTACGGTTGAAGAGCGCGGCCAGTCTCCCACGCTGCCGCGAGCGGCGCGAGCGGCCAACAGAAAAGCCCACGCAGCGCGCGGGAAACTGCGTGTCTACCTTCAGTGCGTGTACAAAGGAAAAGCCCAACCGTCTCTCGACGATCGGGCTTGAACGAATAATGCCGGCAGCGACCTACTCTCCCACGCAGTTTCCCACGCAGTACCATCGGCGGTATGAGGCTTAACTTCCGTGTTCGGAATGGGAACGGGTGTGACCCTCATCCTATGACCACCGGCAAACTTGCTGCCTGGGGTTTCCGCCTTCGCGCCTTCAGCGCTTCGGCGTGACAAGCCTATTCATCGGCCTGTCTCGACGTAGCTCGCGTAGCGAGCGAAGTCGGAATCGTCCCAGACAATCTTGTCAAAGAACTTTGAGATGTCAGATTTCGGAAGGCAGATTTCAGATTCTCTACAATCTGAAATCTGAACTCTGAACTCTGAGATCTCGCGTCTCTACGCAACTGAATATTCTGCAAACGGTAGTTTCGCCAGACCTCACTCACGCAGCGGTTTCGTTGCGTGCATTTTCTTCCGGAGCGAACGCTCCGAAAAAACGAAGATATGGTCAAGCCTCACGGCTGATTAGTATCGGTAAGCTCAACGCATCACTGCGCTTACACACCCGACCTATTACCTGGTCATCTTCCAGGAGCCTTTAGCAGCCTTACGGCTGGGGAGATCTCATCTTGTGGAGGGTTTCACGCTTAGATGCCTTCAGCGTTTCTCCCTTCCGGACGTAGCTACCCGGCGCTACCGCTGGCGCGATAACCGGTACACTAGAGGTCCGTCCATCCCGGTCCTCTCGTACTAAGGACAGCCCCACGCAAATCTCCTGCGCCCATGATAGATAGAGACCGAACTGTCTCGCGACGTTCTAAACCCAGCTCACGTACCACTTTAACCGGCGAACAGCCGGACCCTTGGAACCTGCTACAGCTCCAGGATGTGATGAGCCGACATCGAGGTGCCAAACCCTAGCGTCGATGTGAACTCTTGGCTAGGATCAGCCTGTTATCCCCGGCGTACCTTTTATCCGTTGAGCGATGGCCCTTCCACGCGGAACCACCGGATCACTAAAGCCTGGTTTCCCACCTGCTCGTCTTGTAGGACTCGCAGTCAAGCTCGCTTCTGCTTTTGCACTCTATGGCTGATTTCCAAACAGCCTGAGCGAACCTTCGCGCGCCTCCGTTACACTTTAGGAGGCGACCGCCCCAGTCAAACTACCCACCTAGCAGTGTCCCTGACCTGGATGACAGGTCGAGGTTAGAACGCCGAAGTGTTAAGGGTGGTATCTCACCGTTGACTCCCCCGACTCCGAGAAGCCGAGATCAAAGTCTCCCACCTATCCTGCGCATAACACGTCAGCATTCACTACTAGGATGTAGTAAAGGTGCACGGGGTCTTTTCGTCTAATCACGGGCAACCGGCGTCTTCACCGGTACCACAAATTCGCAGTGCCCCTCGTTGAGACAGCTCCCAAATCATTACGCCATTCGTGCAGGTCGGAACTTACCCGACAAGGAATTTCGCTACCTTAGGACCGTTATAGTTACGGCCGCCGTTTACCGGGGCTTCAGCTCGAAGCGTCGCCTTGCGGCTAACCTCTCCCTTTAACCTTCCGGCACCGGGCAGGCGTCAGGCCATATACGTCGTATTCGACTTAGCATAGCCCTGTGTTTTTAGTAAACAGTTGCTTGGGACTCTTTATTGCAACTCCCTCACGCTTCGTGGCGCGAAGCCACTAACGCTAACGGAGTACCCCTTCTTCCGAAGTTACGGGGTGAGTTTGCCGAGTTCCTAAACGAGGGTTCTCACTCGCACCTGAGGATTTTCTCCTCGCCTACCTGTGTCGGTTTGCGGTACGGGTACCCAAAAGACTCCTTAGAGGATTTTCTCGGCAGCGTGGCGTCTGTGACTTTGCGAGCCTTACGGCTCTCGCTATGACACCTCAGGGAATGTGACCCACCGGATTTGCCTGGCGGATCCCCCTACATGTCTAAACCCACACGTCCAATCGTGGGCTCACATAGCCTCCTGCGTCTCCCCATCGTGATAACGTCTTCTAGGTAGTTCTGGAATATTAACCAGATATCCATCCGCTACGCCTTTCGGCCTCGCGTTAGGACCCGACTAACCCTGAGCGGACGAACCTTCCTCAGGAAACCTTAGGCTTACGGTGGAAAGGATTCTCACCTTTCTTATCGCTACTTATGCCGGCAGGGTCACTTCTCACCGCTCCACCAGTCCTTACGATCTGGCTTCACGGCTGTGAGAACGCTCCTCTACCAATATGTGCTCCCGCAGGAGCACGTCTATTCTATGGCTTCGGTCTTGTGCTTAAGCCCCGTTGGATTGTCGGCCCAAAGCCGCTTGACCAGTGAGCTATTACGCTTTCTTTAAAGGATGGCTGCTTCTAAGCCAACCTCCTGGTTGTCTGAGCGTCTTCAGATCCTTTCCCACTTAGCACAAAGTTAGGGACCTTAGCCGATAGTCTGGGCTGTTTCCCTTTCGACGATGAAGCTTAGCCCCCACCGTCTCACTCCCGGGATACGTGTCGTTGGCATTCGCAGTTTGATTGGATTCAGTAAGCTGGTAAGCCCCCTAGTCCATTCAGTTCTCTACCACCAACGCCGACCTCCCGAGGCTGCTCCTAAAAGCATTTCGAGGAGAACGGGCAATCACGAGGTTTGATTAGCCTTTCACCCCTATCCACAGTTCATCCGAGCTGTTTTCAACCAACACCGGTTCGGACCTCCACGCGGTGTTACCCGCGCTTCATCCTGACCATGGATAGATCACCTCGCTTCGCGTCTATTCCCAGCGACTTGTCGCCCATTTCGGACTCGCTTTCGCTACGGCTCGCTTACGCTTAACCTCGCCACTGAGAATAACTAGCCGGCTCATTATGCAAAAGGCACGCGGTCAGGCATTCCGGATTGCTCCGGCATAGCCCTCCCACTGCTTGTAGGTATACGGTTTCAGGTACTATTTCACTCCCCTCACAGGGGTTCTTTTCACCTTTCCCTCACGGTACTGGTTCACTATCGGTCTCCAAGGAGTATTTAGCCTTACGAGATGGTCCTCGTGGATTCTCGCGGGATTTCTCGTGTCCCGCGATACTCAGGGTACCCGTCGGAGCTCACAACATGTCGTCTACCGGGCTGTCACCGTCTATGGCCGATCGTTCCAGATCGTTCGACTACGCTGTAAGTTTGTAACTCCGTATGACGGGCCCTACAACCCCGGGATGCAAGCACCCCGGTTTGGGCTATTCCGCGTTCGCTCGCCGCTACTGGCGGAATCACGTTTGTTTTCTATTCCTGCAGGTACTGAGATGGTTCACTTCCCTGCGTTGTCTTCTCACCGCCTATGAATTCAGCGGAGGATCCTTCGGGATTAGCCAAAGGGGGTTTCCCCATTCGGAGATCCCCGGGTCAAAGCTCATTTGCAGCTCACCGGGGCTTATCGCAGCTTATCGCGTCCTTCTTCGACTCTTGGAGCCAAGGCATTCACCGTACACCCTTAGTAGCTTGACCATAAGAAACTCGAACTAACGCCGACCCAAGTTCGATCCGGGCTTGCGCCTGGCACTTAGGTCTGCGATAGCTTCATGCACACTGCGTGTGTGTGGTCTGTAAAAACTACCGTTTGCAGAATATTCAGTTGTCAAAGAACGTTCGAGATTTCAGATTCAAGAGTTCAGATTTCAGATTGAATCTTCAGTCTGAAATCCTAAATCTGAAATCTCAAGTCAAACATGGTGGAGAATACCGGGCTCGAACCGGTGACCTCCTGGTTGCAAACCAGGCGCTCTCCCAGCTGAGCTAATTCCCCGATGAACTGTGCGGTGCTTGATGACGCGCGAAGGAAGGAGGGTCGGGAGGTCTTACATCCAAACAAACCTTCTCGCGCTAGGCACTACGCAATACATTGCTCCTTTAACTGGTGGGCCTGACTAGATTCGAACTAGTGACCCCACGCTTATCAAGCGTGTGCTCTAACCAGCTGAGCTACAGGCCCAG
>CAVWSQ010000006.1:2500-476409 GCA_963757655.1 uncultured Acidobacteriota bacterium
GATGGCTTCCGCCAGCGTCAGACGCGCCTGCGCGTCGCCGGTGCGCCGGTTATTCACATAGACGCCGCCGGATTGCACCAGCCGGCGCGCCTCGCTCTTCGAAACCGCAAGCTGCGCACGCGCCAGGAGGTCGACGACGCCGATCCCGTCGCCGCCGAGTTCGGCGGACGGCAATTCCGTCGACGGCACGTCCTCGAACAGCGCCAGTACTTCGTCGACCGTCAAGGACGCGATGTCTTCGCCGAACAGTACGCTCGAGGCGTGCTCCGCGCGCATCACCGCCTCGGCCCCGTGCAGCATGCTCGTCAACTCGCGGGCGAGCACGCGTTGCGCCTCCCGCCCCTCCGGCGCGCGCCTGGCCGCCGCCTCGAGATCGTCGATGACCGCGCGTTCGAGGAACGTGAAGAACTTGAGATAGGCCACAACATCGCGATCGTCGGTGTTGAGCCAGAACTGGTAGAACTTGAAGGGCGAGGTGCGCTTCGAGTCCAACCAGATCGCACCCCCTTCGGTCTTGCCGAACTTGGCCCCCGACGCCATCGTCACCAGCGGCGTCACCAGGCCGTGCACCTTCTTCGCGTGCACCTTGCGAATCAGCTCGATGCCGGCCGTGATGTTGCCCCATTGATCGCTGCCGCCCATCTGCAGCGTGCAGCCGCAGCGCTCGAACAGTTCGAGAAAATCGCGGGCCTGCAGCAGTAGGTAGCTGAACTCGGTGTAGGAGATGCCGTCCTCGCTCTCGAGCCGCCGGTTCACCGATTCCTTCTGCAGCATGTAGTTGACGGTGAAATACTTGCCAGTGTCGCGCAAGAACCCGAGCAGATCGAATGACGCCAGCCAGTCGGCGTTGTTGACGATGCGCGCCGGATTTCCCGGACGGGAGAAGTCGAGCAGCTGCGCCAGCTGTGGACGGATGCCGTCGACATTGGCGGCAATCTGATCGAGGGTGAGCAGCGCGCGCTCCTGTGCCTTGCCGCTCGGGTCGCCAATCATGCCGGTGCCGCCGCCGGCGATGGCGATCGGCGAATGACCGGCTCGCTGCAGCCGCGCCAGCGTCACCAGACCCAGCAGATTGCCGATGTGAAGGCTCGACGCAGTGGGATCGAAGCCGATGTAGGCGGTGACGTGTTCGGTCACGAGCAGTTCCGCCAGCCCGTCGGTCGCGTCGTACACGAGCCCGCGCCATTTCAGCTCGTCGAAGAGATTCATCGTGTTCGTTTTACTATAGCAGCATGGCGATCACTCGCCGCGCGGTCCTGAAGGGTGCGCTCGTCGCCGGCGCCGGCACGGTGGCCGGGACCGGTGCCTACGGCTACGCCTACGCGCGCCACGACCTGCAAGTCACACGCGCTGTCGTGCCGGTCGCCGGCATGGCATCTTCGCTCGCGGGGCTTCGCATCGGCTTGATCACCGATCTCCATCGCAGTCTCTTCGTCTCACACGACGATGTGGCGCGCGCGGTGACGAGCTTGTTGATCGAGAAGCCCGACCTCATCGTCCTCGGCGGTGATTATGTGACCTGGGGCGATCGCGACTACGTCCTGCCATCGGCGGAAGCGCTCGCGCCGCTGACCGCGCCGTATGGCGTGTTCGCCATCCTGGGCAATCACGACGACGATCACGACATGCCGGCGGCGCTGGGGAGAAACGGCGTACAGGTTCTGAAAGACGCGCGTACCCGGCTCACGATCAGGAACGAGACGATCGATCTGGTCGGCATCCGGTTCTGGACGAAGCGGCGGAGCGACATCGCCGCGCTGGCGAAGCATGCGGCGCCGATGACCATCCTGCTGGCCCACGACCCACGCCGCATGGTGGAAGCGGCGGCGCTCGGGTTGCCGCTGGTGTTGTCGGGCCACACCCACGGCGGACAGGTCGTGCTACCGCTGCTCGGCGCCGTTGCCGCCGCCAAGTTTCCGGTGGTGGCGGGAATCGGTCACCGCAACCGGACCGTCCTGTTCGTCAGCCGCGGCGTCGGCACGATCTACCTGCCGGTGAGAATCAACTGTCCCCCGGAAGTGGCGCTGCTGACGCTGCAGCCTGCTTGAACCCGCCGAAAACGGCGTGACCCGCGTTCAGCCAGCAGCAATCGACCGCGGCAAACCCCGCGTGCCGGAGCCAGACCAGGTGATGGAACAGCGCCGAGGGCTTGTCGTCGGCGTCGGGGAAGCGGAAGTGGTTCCAACGTGTATCGACGAATCGCTGGAACAGATCCGGCGCACCTCTCGCGTCTGCCTGCTGTTTTGCCAGCGCGTCCCACTGATCGGCGGCGAGCCGGCGCAACGGGAGATGCTGCGGATCGATCAGGTCCGCGATGAGCAGAGCGCCGCGCTGCGATAGCCTCTCGGCCGCCGCCTTGTAGAGATACTGCTTCCTGGCGTCGTTGAGGTGATGCAGGCACAACGACGAGACGACCAGGTCGGCACCGAACATCCGATCCCACCAGTCGAGCGCGGCCACGTCGAAAGGCGCGACGCGCGCACGGTCCCCAAACAGTGCCAGCCGATTCGAGGTTTCCTGGCGCATCGACTCCGACCCGTCGAGCGCGGTCAACGTGGCGCGTGGAAAGACCGTCAGCAGCGCCTCGGCCAGGCGGCCGTCGCCCGACCCGAGCTCGAGCATCTTCACCGGTTCGTCGGCGGCAAACGGCACGGCCGCGACCAGCATCGCCATCATCTCGTCCCGCCGCGGCACCGCCACGCTCGCGATCTCGCGATAAGTCAGCGAATCGTCTTCGCTCCAGCCGCTCACAACCGGGTCCCGCGAATGAAGCGTCTGCCGTCGATCGACCAGTCGCCACCAAGAATGAGGTCGACCGCGGCGGGGTAGAGACGATGTTCCTCAGCCAGCACGCGCGCCGCCAGTGTTTCGACGGTGTCGTCGTCCAGCACGGGGACGGCGGCCTGGAGGACGATCGGACCGCCGTCGAGTTGCGCGTTCACCAGATGCACCGTCGCGCCGGTGACGCGGACGCCGTACTCGAACGCCTGGCGCTGTGCGTCGAGGCCCGGAAAGCACGGCAGCAGCGAGGGGTGGATGTTGAGGATCCGGTTCGGAAAAGCTTCGAGGAGTTTGGGGCCGACCAGGCGCATGAAGCCGGCGAGGCAGACCAGCGCGATTCGGTGCTGTATCAACAACGTCGCCAGGGCACGATCGTAGTCGTCGCGATCGGCGTAGTCGCGCGGATGCAAGTGCAGGGCGGGGATGCCCGCATCGCGTGCGCGCTGCAGCCCCGGCGCGTCGGCACGACTGGACAGAACCAGGCCAATCGTTGCGTCCAGACGCCTCGCGGCGATCGCGTCGATGATCGACTGAAGATTGCTGCCCCGCCCCGAGATCAGCACACCGAGCGATCGCGACGACAAGCCAGCGTCGGAAGACGGCGGGTCAGACAGCGTCGGTTTGTCTCTCACGTGGTGAATCGGGCCGCCGCATGGCTCATGGACATCATCTTCTCACGACGGTGCCGCGCCAGACCCAGCGCTACGCGATCTGTTTGTGAGCTCTGCCAGCCCGGGCGGCCCGATGGGTCAGATGTAGCGCACCGACCGCTCGCCAGCGACGACGACGCCGAGGCGGACAGGGTTCGGTTCGCCATTCAACACCAGCAGGTCGACGACGCGCACGGCGTCCGCAGGCGAGCAGACGATGACGAGACCGATGCCCATGTTGAACGCGCGGAACATTTCCTCGCGCGCGATTGCGCCGCGCTGCTCAAGCAGCTGGAACATCGGCGGCACCAGCCAGGCCTTCAGATCGATCTGGGCGCCGCATCCTTCCGGCAGCGTCCTCGGCAGGTTTTCGGTGATCCCACCGCCCGTAATATGAGCGAGCCCTTTCACCAGGGCCCCTTCGATCAGGGGCCGCACCAGGCTCAGGTAGGAACGATGCGGCGCGAGCAGCGCATCGCCGATCGTTGAGCCGAGTTCCGGGACGAACGTGTCGACCGTCCACCCGGCGACCTCGAACAGCACGTGGCGGGCGAGCGAATAGCCATTGGTGTGCAGACCGGCGGACGGTAGCGCAATCAGCACGTCACCGGGAATCACGCCGCGGCCGTCGATGACGCTAGCCCGGTCTACCGCGCCGACGATGAATCCGGCGATGTCGTACTCGCCGTCTGCGTAGAAGCCGGGCATTTCCGCGGTCTCGCCTCCGATCAGCGCGCAGCCATTCTCCTTGCACGCGCGCGCGACGCCGGTAACGACCTGCTCCGCCACCGACGGTGACAGGCGGCCGGTCGCCAGGTAGTCGAGGAAAAAGAGCGGCTCGGCGCCCTGCACGAGAATGTCGTTGACGCAGTGGCAGACCAGATCAGCCCCCACCGTATCGTGCCTGCCGGTCATGAACGCAATCTTGAGCTTCGTGCCGACGCCGTCGGCGCTCGATACCAGCACCGGATCCCGATAACGCTCGCGATCGAGACGAAACAGCCCGCCGAACGATCCGATCTCCGACAGGACGCCGGGCGTGAACGTCCCCCGCGCCAGTTTCCGGATACGCCGGACGGTTTCGTTTCCGGCGTCGATGTCAACGCCCGCTGTTTTGTACTCCATGTGTATTCCGGCAGTCTCGAAAGGCCGGCACGACATCGGGCCAGGACGATCAGAAGTCCAGCTTGCCGATGAGCGTCTGCATCAACTCCTGGCGCGGCGAGCTGGCCGGCGACTCCCAGAACGCGCGGCGCGTAGCGGCGAAGAAGCGCTCCTTGTCGAGGTCCTCTTCCAGCATGTCGAACCCCTCCGCGAGCAGGACAATGGCGTCGTCGCGATGGGGATGCTTTTCGAGCATCGTCATCGCAAGCGGTGTGTTGCGCAGCGCCACGGTCGCCAGCGCCAGAGAAAGTGGAGCGCGGGTGGGGTCCCTGGACGGCACGCCCACGTCGACCAGCGCCTGGGCCGCCTCGATGTGACCGGCGACAGCCAGCGCGGCGAGACCGCCGGCCGCGCCGCGCAGCAGCTCCTGGAAACCTGGATTCTTGTCCGAGAATTTCAGCGTCTCGACCAGGTAGCTCTGATGCGTTTCGCAATTGACGCCGAGCAGACAGATGGCGGTCGCGATTGCCGGCTGTGCCGGCCGTGGCGCCGTTCGCTGGATGCCGGCGAGCGTGTCGAGTGCTCGCTTGTCGCCGATCTTGCCCAACGCCAGCGCCGCGTCGTCCTGGAGCGGGCCGTCGAGCCTCGCGACGGCGACCAGCGCGTCGAAGGCATATTGCGCCTTGTAGTCGCCGAGAGCTTCGATCACAGCGCTACGGAAAAAATCTTCACCGCGCGAGACTTCACGAACCAGCGCCTGACGGGCGCCAGTGACTTGGTCGCTGGGCGCACCGGCGGCGAGCGAAGCCAGCGCGCGCACCAACGCCGGACGGACAAACTCGGCCTGTTCCTTGTCGAGCGCCGTCATGAACGGCGCGATCATCGCTCGATCGGGATTGTGCTCGAAAAACGAATAGGCGGTGGTACGCAGGCGGTCGTTGGGGCTCGTCAGCGACTCGCGCATGGCGTCCTTGGTGCGCGGATCGTTGAACCCGGTGAGCAGCACGAGCGCGCGGTAGCGCACGTAGCCGTCGGCCTGCTCGGAAACGGCCTGCAGCAGCGCGGGGACGGCCTGCGCGTTCGCCGTGCGGCGCACGGCCCGGGACGCGTTGGTGCGGGTGGCGTAGTCGAGATCGCCGAGCTTGGCGATAGCGGCCTGCAGCTGCGCCGGAGAAACAGTCTGGGGAGCTGAGGGCTCCTGTGCGCGAGGCCGTTGGCCGCCGCCGAGGAGAGCAAAGACGCCAATGAGCATGACGGTTCTTGTCCGCCGTGCCCGCCATGTTCCCAGTGGGGACGCCTGGGTCGCTGTCATGTCGCGATCGGCTCGCCGTTCCTGTCGAGTTTGAGCGCGAGCTGCAGATAGGTGGCCTCGTCGCGCGGAAATTCGACTGGGTAGACGCCGGTGTAGCACGAGGTGCAATACGAGCTTTTTTCGCTCTTGACCGCGCTCAGCATGCCCTCCAGGCTCAGGTAGGCGACGCTGTCGGCTTCCAGATATTCGCGGATCTCTTCCAGCGAATGCGTGGCGCCGATCAGTTCTGCCTTGCGCGGTGTGTCGACGCCATAAAAACATGGCGAGATCGTGGGCGGGCAGCTGATCCGGACGTGCACCTGTTTGGCACCGGCAGCCCTCACCATGCGAACGATTTTTCGGCTGGTCGTGCCGCGCACGATCGAGTCGTCCACGAGAATCACCCGCTTGCCGTTGAGGATGCTCCGCACCGGGTTCAGCTTGACCTTCACGCCGAAATGCCGAATCGATTGCTGCGGCTGGATGAACGTCCGGCCGACGTAGTGATTGCGGATGAGACCCATCCGCAGCGGCACTCCCGATGCCTCGTGAAATCCCATCGCGGCGCAGACGCCCGAGTCGGGCACCGGCACGACGACGTCGGCCTCGACCGGCTGTTCGCGGGCGAGAACACGCCCGAGTTCGGTCCTCACTTCGTTCACGCTGCGGCCGAAGACGTAGCTGTCGGGACGGGCGAAATACACATGTTCGAAGATGCAGTGCGCCAGCTTCCCGGGCGGGAACGGCTTGATCGACCTGACGCCCTCGGCTGAAATGATCAGGATTTCGCCCGGCGCCACATCGCGCTCGTAGGTCGCGCCGATCAGATCCATCGCACACGTCTCCGAGCACACCACCCAGGCATGGTCGAGGCGGCCAAGGGCGAGCGGACGGAAGCCATGCGGATCGCGGACGGCAATCAGCCTGTCCTTGGTCAGCATCACCAGGGAAAACGCACCCTGCACCTGGGCGACCGACTCGACGATGGCGTCCTCGACACTGCGCGCTTTCGAACGCGCGTAGAGGTGCAGGATGACTTCGGTATCGCTGTTCGACTGGAAGATCGATCCCTGCTGCACCAGATCGTCGCGCAGCTCGCGGGCGTTCACGATGTTGCCGTTGTGACAGAGCGCGATCTGGCCGTGCGCGCAGTCGATCAGGATCGGCTGGGCGTTGAGCAGCTTGCTCTCGCCGGCGGTGGAATAGCGCACGTGGCCGATCGCAGTCGGCCCCGGAAGCTTCGACAGGGTTTCGCCGTCGAAGATGTCGGCAACATATCCCATCTCGCGTGAGATGCGCACCTGCTGCCCGTCCGACGCCGCGATGCCGGCGCTCTCCTGACCGCGATGCTGCAGCGCATAGAGACCGAGGTAGGTCATGTTGGCAGCTTCGGGGTGTCCGAAAATGCCGAAGACGCCGCATTCGTCCTTGAATTTATCGAACATGCTGTTCAGGCCACACGTTGAGCGAAGTACCGATCGATCGCCGTTGACCACACCCGCTCCGCCTCGTCCGCCGTTTGATCGATCGCGACGGTGCCAGCCACCGCGATTCGCAGCTGTCTGCCCCCGGTGCGTCCGATGACCCGTGCCGGCACGCCGGCGGCTTCGGCGAGCCGCAGCACCGTGGTCACGTCCGCGGGGACGATCGAAATGACCACGCGTGACGCCGATTCGCCGAACAGCGCCGCCGCGACGTCGAGCCGCGCCTCGTGCGACACGTGGACACCGTCGAGCGAAACCTCCGCGCCGACCCCGGCCGTGTCGAACGTGCATTCGGCGATCGTCACGGCCAGGCCGCCGTCGGAGCAGTCGTGTGCCGAATGGAGGAGCCGGTCGCCGGCCAGATCGACCAGCAGCGCCTGCAGCGCGCGCTCGGCGGCGAGATCGAGCGACGGTGGCACACCACGCACCAGATCGTGCAACACCTTCAGATACTCGCTGCCGCCCAGCTCGCCGAGGCCCACCCCCAACAGCACGATGGCATCGCCTGATTCCTGAAATCGCCGGCTAACGATACAGTCGGCGTGCTCGAGAAGGCCGACAACGCCAATGGTCGGGGTCGGGTAAATCGCCAGACCGTCGGTCTCGTTATAGAGACTGACGTTGCCGCCGGTGATCGGTACATCGAGCGCGCGGCAGGCGGCGCCAATGCCCTCGACGGCCTTCGCGAACTGCCACATGATCTCCGGCCGTTCGGGATTGCCGAAATTCAGGCAGTTGGTCGCCGCCAGCGGCCTGGCGCCCGAGCAGGCGACGTTGCGCGCGGCTTCAGCGACGGCGAGCATCGCGCCGCGGTAGGGATCGAGATAACAGTAACGGCCATTGCCATCGACGGACATCGCGAGCGCGCGGTCCGTGCCTTTGATGCGAACCACGCCGGCGCCAAGCCCCGGGAAGTTGATGGTGTTGGTCCCCACCATGTGGTCGTACTGCCGGTAGATCCACTTCTTGCTTGCGACGGTCGGTGAGGCCAGGAGCGCGAGCAGTGCGGCGTTCTGGTCGCCGGTATCGCCAAGCGCATCGAGATTCAATTGCTGAATCTTCTGCTGGTACTCCGGTTCGCTCATCGGCCGCCGATACACCGGCGCCTCGTCGGTCAGGGCGCGGTTGGGAATTTCGGCGACCACCGCGCCGCGCTCCAGCACGCGCAGCCTGCCGTCACTGGTGACGTGGCCGATGCGCACCGCGTGCAGATCCCATTTGTCGAAGATGCGCTCGACTTCCGCCTCCCGTCCCTGCTTGGCCACGAGCAGCATGCGCTCCTGCGATTCCGAGAGCATGATTTCGTACGGCGTCATCCCGCTCTCTCGCTGCGGCACCAGCGAAACATCGATCTCGACGCCGGCCCCGCCTCGCGATCCCATCTCCGTCGTCGAACAGGTCAGGCCGGCGGCGCCCATGTCCTGGATGCCGACGAGGGCGTCGGTCTGCATCACCTCGAGACATGCCTCGAGCAGCAGCTTTTCCATGAAGGGGTCGCCGACCTGAACGGCGGGACGCTTCTCCGCGGATTTCTCATCGAACTCGGCCGAGGCCATGGTCGCGCCGTGAATGCCGTCGCGGCCGGTCTTGGCCCCGACGTAGTAGACGGCGTTTCCCACTCCTGACGCGACGCCCTTGATGAGGTCGGACGCCCTGGCGATGCCGAGGCAGAAGACGTTCACCAGCGGATTGCCGGCATACGATGGCTCGAAGACGATTTCGCCGCCGACGGTCGGAATACCGATGCTGTTGCCGTAGCCGGCGATGCCGGCGACGACGCCTTCGAGCAGGCGCCGCGTGCCCGGCGCGCCGAGGCCGCCGAACCGCAACGAGTTGAGCAGCGCAACCGGCCGCGCCCCCATCGTGAAGATGTCGCGGATGATGCCGCCAACACCGGTGGCCGCGCCCTGGTAGGGCTCGATGAAGGACGGGTGATTGTGGGACTCAATCTTGAAAACCGCAGCCAACCCTTCGCCGATGTCGACGGCCCCGGCGTTTTCCCCGGGACCTTGCAGCACTTGCGGCCCGTCGGTCGGCAGCGTTTTCAGATGGACGCGCGAGCTCTTGTAGCTGCAATGCTCCGACCACATCACCGAAAAAATGCCGAGCTCGGTCAGATTCGGCTCGCGGCCCATGAACTGGACGATGCGATCGTATTCGTCCGCCTTGAGGCCGTGACGTTCGAGCACCTTGGAATCGATCATCGCGACCGTTCGCCTGAAGGGCTCGCGCTCCCGACGTCGATGGTCGAACCCACCGCGGCCGGCTGGAGGGCGAGACTTTCAGCCGAGCGCAAGATCGAAACAATCGATTCAAAGATCACGCGACCGTCCGTTCCCCCCAGCAGCGGCTCGCACGCCCGCTCGGGGTGCGGCATCATGCCGACGACATTGCGCGTTTCATTGCAGAGCGCCGCGATGGCGTTGACCGAGCCATTGGGGTTCCAGGCATCGTCGACGCGACCAACCGGATCGGTGTAGCGCAGGATGACCTGTCGATTCGCTTCAAGCTGAGTCAGCATGTCCGGCGGCGCGAAATAGTTGCCCTCGCCGTGCCCAATCGGAATCGTCAGAACGTCGCCCACCCTGGTCGCGGCCGTGAAAGGTGTGTCGGTCTGTTCGACCCGCAGATGCACATGCTCGCAGCGGTATTTGAGACCCTTGTTGCGCAGCATCGCACCTGGCAGCAGACCGCCCTCGAGCAGGATCTGAAAGCCGTTGCAGATGCCAAGCACCGGTCCACCCCGCTGAGCGAACACCCGAACCGGCGCCATGATTGGGGAAAAGCGCGCCATCGCGCCGGTTCGCAGGTAGTCGCCGTGCGCGAAGCCCCCGGGCAGGATCACCACATCGACGCCCTTCAAATCGGCATCCTTGTGCCACAAATATTCGGCGTCCTGTCCGAACAGGTCCCTCGCGGCGTGGAACGCGTCCTGGTCGCAGTTGCTTCCGGGAAACACGACGATGCCGAATCTCATGATCAGTCCACCTCGATGCGGTAGCTCTCGATCACCGGGTTGGCGAGCACTTTGTCGGCAACGTCGGCCGCGAGCTTTTCGGCCTGGGCGCGCTCGGTGGTCGCCAGATCCAGCTCGAAGTACTTGCCCTGCCGCACATCCGCCACGTTGTGATAGCCGAGCGACTGCAGCGCATCGACAATGGTCCGACCCTGCGGGTCGAACACCGACGGCTTCAACGTGACGAACACACGCGCTCGCATGCGATACCCCTAGGTTCCCGACCGCAGCGCGCGGGAAGGGAGCGGTGAAGAGCCCTCGCTCATGACCGGTTCGGCGCCGCCGCCAGACGCCGCCGTGAAGACTCTGTCGAAAATGTAGTCGACGTGCTTGAGCTGGTCCTCGAGATCGAAGGCACGCGCAATCTCGGCCGGCGGCAGCACCTCGGTGATGTCGCGATCGGCCAGCAGCAGCTGCTCGAAGTCGAGCCGCTCGGCAAACGAGCGCATCGCGTTGCGCTGCACCCATTCATAGGCCTGCTCGCGCGAGACCCCTCTCGTGGCGAGCTTGAGCAGCACGGTTCCCGAAAAGACGACACCGCGCGACCGACCCAGGTTCTCCAGCATTCTATCGACGTTGACAACCATGCCGCTCACGATTCGGGTCATGCGGCGCAGCATGTGATCGAGAGCGATGCAGCTATCGGGCAGGATGACGCGCTCGACCGACGAGTGCGAAATGTCGCGTTCGTGCCACAGCGCGATGTTTTCCACTGCTGCATGCGCGTTGCCGCGCAGCAGACGGGCTAGACCGACGACCTGCTCGGCGCCAATCGGGTTGCGCTTGTGCGGCATCGCGGACGAGCCCTTCTGACCGCGGCCGAACGGCTCCTCGACCTCGCCGATTTCGGTCTTTTGCAAGCCGCGGATTTCGAGCGCGAATTTCTCGAGCGAGGCGCCAGTGATGGCGATCGCAGCGAGCAGCTCGGCATGACGATCGCGCTGGATCACCTGCGAGGCGACCGGCGCCGGCTCGAGCCCGAGGCGGCGGCACACCTCTTCCTCGATTTGCGGCGGCAGATGACCGAAGGTGCCGACCGCGCCCGACAACTTGCCGACGCTGATGACCACCCGCGCGCGGCGCATCCGCTCGATGTCTCGGCCGACCTCGGCGTACCACAGCGCCAGTTTGAGCCCGAAGGTCATCGGCTCGGCGTGGACGCCGTGGGTCCGGCCGATCATCGGCGTGCGTCGGTGCTCGAAGGCGCGGGCGCGGATCGCCTCGGCCAGCATCTCGAGATCCTTCAGCAGCACGTCGCACGCCTCGCGCATTTGCAGCGCCTGTGCCGTGTCGATGACGTCCGAAGAGGTCAGCCCGAAGTGCAGCCAGCGCGCCGACGGCCCAACTTTTTCGGCAACCGCCATGGTAAACGCGATGACGTCGTGCTGGGTGACCCGCTCGATCTCCTCGATGCGCGCGATGTCGAAGGCGCCGCGCTCCCGGATGGCGCGCGCCGCCTCGGGCGGCACGATACCGGCGGCCGCCATCGCTTCGGCGGCGGCGGTCTCCACGAGCAACCAGGTCTCGTAGCGGCGCTGGTCGCTCCAGATCCGCCCCATGTCAGGGTGGGTGTAGCGAGGAATCATCTCATCGAGATCGACTAATCGAACCGACTAATCAAGATCGAGTCGTTCGACCGGGATCTGCAAGCCGTTCACGTTGCCGAGCACCGTCGCCGCCAGCGAGCCGTCGCGAAACAGATCCGCCGCGACTCGCTGCACGTCTTCCTGCGTCACCCGCTCGATGCCGATGAGGGTTTCATCCAGCCCGAACTGGCGATCGAAGTAGATTTCCTGGCGCGCCAGGTGAGACATCCGGCTGGCGGTGTTCTCGAGGCTCAACATCAGGCTGCCCTTGAGGTGATCCTTCGATCGCCGCAGCTCCGCGCCCGAGACCGGCGCACTCTTGACCACGCGCAGCTCGTCGACACAGAGATCGATCACTTCGCCGACCGCTTCGTTCGAGCAGCCGGCGTAGATGGTGAACGAGCCGGCGTCGCGGTAAGCGCTGAGCCCGCTGAAGACCGCGTAGGCGAGTCCGCGCTTCTCCCGCACGTTCTGGAACAGCCGCGAGCTCATCGAGCCTCCGAGCAGCGTGTTCAGCACGTAGCTGGCGTAGCGATCGTCGTGATTCTGGGCGTAGCTGCCGACGCCGAGGCAGACGTGGCTCTGCTCCAGCTCCTTATTGCGAATCAGGATGTTGCGCGCGACCTGCGGCGTGTCTTCAATCGCGGGTTCCCCAGCCGACGCCAGCGAGCCGAACTTCTCCTGCACCAGTTCGCGCACCCGTTCGTGCTCGACGTTGCCGACCGCCGACACGATGAGATTCCTGGCCGTGTAGACGCCGGCGAAATAGTCGCGCAGCAGCGGGGCGTCGAACGATTCGACGGTCTCCTTGGTACCGAGGATCGGACGTCCGAGCGGATGGTTTTCCCAGAACCCCTGGGTGAACAGCTCGTGGACGAGATCGTCGGGGGTATCCTCGACCATCTTGATCTCTTCGAGGACGACCTTCTTTTCCCGCTCGATGTCATCGGGGCTGAACGCCGGGTTGCGAACGATGTCCGAAAGGATGTCGATGGCCAGCGGCAGATGCTCGTCGAGAACCTTGATGTAGTAGCTGGCGTATTCCTTGGCGGTGAACGCGTCGAGCTGGCCGCCGATGGAATCGATCTGCTGGGCGATGTCTTCTGCCGAGCGGCTATTGGTACCCTTGAACAGCATGTGCTCGACGAAGTGGGCGATGCCACCGCGCTCAGCTGTTTCGTGCCGCGATCCGCGCGTCAGCCAGACGCCGATGCTGACCGACCGGACCTGCGTCATCGGCTCGGTCAGAATCCGAAGACCGTTACCGAGAACGTCTCGGACGATGGTGGTGTTGGACAAAATCGAGCCCGGAAAGTCTTATGCTACCATCGAAGGCGGGCGCGCGCTGAGAAACGACGGAAGAAGTAGCAGAGATACAGTGTCTACCGCTGCGCCACGGCCCGACCTCGCCGATCTGGAACGCGCCGCGCTGGAGTCAGCACTCGAAGCGCGCGGCCACCAACGCTTCCATGCGCGCCAGGTCTTCCGCTGGATCCACAAGCACGGCGTCACCGACATCGACGCGATGACCGATCTGTCACGCGATCTGCGGGCAGCGCTGTCACGCGATTTCCTCCTGACCACTCCGGTGCTGGCTCAGCGGGAGAAATCGCTCGACGGCACCGAGAAGTTCCTGCTCCGGCTTGCCGACGGCAAACACCTCGAGTCGGTCTTCATCCCCGATACGCCGGCGATGACCTTCTGCATCTCGACGCAGGTCGGCTGCGCGATGGCGTGCGCTTTCTGCCTGACCGGCAAGATGGGACTCGTCCGCAACCTGAGCGCTGGCGAAATCGTCGGGCAGGTGCGGGTGCTGGCCGGTACCCTCGACCTGCGCGACAAGAAGTTCAACATCGTCCTGATGGGGATGGGAGAACCGCTTCACAACTACGACGAGACGATGCGGGCGCTGCGAATGCTTGCCGACGAGCACGGATTCGGGATGTCGGCGCGCCGGATCACGCTGTCCACCGTCGGACTGTTGCCGGCGTTGGAACGGCTCGCCAGGGAGCCGGTAATGCCCAACCTCGCCATCTCGCTGCACGCGCCCACCGATCTCCAGCGCGGTGAGCTGGTCCCCCTCAACAAGAAGTACGGCGTGACCGACATCATCGAAGCGTGCCGGCGGTTCCCGCTCAACCGCCGCAGCCGGATTACGTTCGAGTACGTGCTGCTCGCCGGTGTCAACGATTCGCCGCAGGACGCGAAGAAGCTGGCCCGGCTGGTGAGCGGCCTGAAATCGAAGGTGAACCTGATCCCGCTCAACGCCGCCGCCGGCATCCCCTTCGAGCGACCGTCAGACGAGATGATCGAGCGCTTCGCAAAGATCATCGCCGACCACGGCGTCACGGTCTCGGTTCGGAAGAGCCGCGGGCGCGACATCCGCGCCGCCTGCGGTCAGCTGATCGTGGAGGGCCTGAAGAAATCAGCCGCGCAGCAGCTCGCCGGCGTGCTCTAAGTTCACTTATTACGGCGTGATTCAGCACACCTCGGCGCGGAGCGGCTCGGTGGCTGTCGTCACCGTGACCCGCACCCACTCGTTGCGCAGGCGGCCCTCCGGAATCCGAACCTTCAGGTAGTTGCCGGTCACGGCCAGCGTGCCGTCGTCGAGCGTCAATGCGCGATGCGTGCTGCCGACCTGCGAGGCCTGGAATCGGGCGGTCAGCTCGCGGCTGATGTGGCGGATGCGTCTCCCGCGTTCGCGCACCACGACGCCGCCCACTTTACCCGCCATGGCCGCCGCCGGCGTCCCCGGCCGGTCGGAGTATGGAAAAACGTGGATGTGGGTGAGCGGCGAGCGTTCCAGATACGAGGCCAGCGCATCGAACTCGTCATCGCTCTCGCCGGGGAAGCCGACGATGATGTCCGATCCGATCGAGGCGTTGGGGATCCGCGCACGGATGTCGTCGACAAGCGAGGCGTAGTATTCGATCGTGTAGGGCCGCCGCATCGCCGTCAGTACGCGGTTGCTGGCATGCTGCAGCGGCAGGTGGAAGTGCGGTGCGAACCGATCGGACGAGGCGACGAGGTCGACGACCTGGCGCGTGCAGTCCATCGGCTCCAGGGAGCTGATGCGGAAGAGGAGGTCCGGATCGCGGCCCGGCTGAAGCCGGACACTACCGGCATCGAGCGCGCGCAATAGCTCGATGAGCGAGGATGCCGGCTGCAGGTCGCGGCCATACGAGCCAAGGTGCACCCCCGTCAGCGCAATTTCCTTGAACCCGGCCGCCGCCGCACGCTCGATCTCGCGCAGGATTGTCTCGATGCCGACACTCCGAGGCACTCCTCTCGTCGAGGGAATGATGCAGTACGAACAGGGCTCGGCACAGCCCGTCTGCACGCGAAGTGTGAAAGCGGTCCGGCCGGCAACGCCGGGCTCGATCGCCGCGCCGCACGGGCCGTCACCAGAACCGGGGATCAGTTGACGCCCTCCGCGGAAGTCCGGCTGAAGCCGGACACGACCGAGGAGCTGAACGTTGAGGATTTGTATCAACCGCGGCTTGTCGTCGTTGGCAACGACGGATGTCACGTTCGGCAGCGCCGCCACCTCGTCCGGACTGCGCGTCGCGTAACAGCCGGTCACGACGATGCGGGCCTCCGGGTTGTCGCGGGCGATTCGACGGATGGTCTGGCGCGTCCCCTGATCCGCGGTCGCGGTCACCGAGCAGCTGTTCACCACGATCAGGTCAGCGTCGAGAGGCGCGGCGACCACGGCACCGGAGGCGAGCAATTCCTCTTCGAACCCGAGCGAGTCGGCCTGATTGACCCGGCAGCCGAAGGTGACGATGGAGTACTTCATATTGCAGATTGCAGATTGCAGATTTCAGATTGCAGACTTGAGTGCCTTCCTGCCGATGTCGCGCCGGTACTGCATCCCCTCGAACTCGATCTGGAGCACACCGGTGTAGGCGCGGGCGATCGCTTCTGCGAAATCGGCGCCCCGGCCCACGACAGTCAGCACGCGGCCGCCGGCAGTGACGATGCGGCGGTCCCGAAGCGCCGTTCCCGCATGGTAGACCGTGACGCCGGGCAAGGCCTCCGCCGCGTCGATGCCGTCGATCGGGTGGCCCGGCTCCGACGTTTCCGGATAGCCGCGCGAGGCGAGCACGACCGCGGCAAACCGATCGCGGCCGAACCTGACCGGCGCAGGGCGAAGCGATCCCGCCGCGCCAGCCACCAGGAGCGGCAGGAGCGGCTCGTCGATGAGAGGCAGCAGGACCTGTGTTTCCGGATCGCCGAGGCGAACATTGAACTCGATCACCTTCGGGCCGTCGGTGGTGAGCATGAGGCCGACGAAGAGAAAGCCGCGAAAGGGATGGCCTTCCGCTGCCATGCCAGCCACAACCGGATGGACGACATCGCGCATGACGCGGGCATTGAGCTCGGCGTCCAGCAGCGGGCTCGGCGCAAACGCCCCCATGCCACCGGTGTTCGGCCCGCGGTCGTCGTCGAATACCCGCTTGTGATCCTGGGCAGTGCCGATTGGGACGGCGCGCGAGCCGTCGCAGATCGCGAAGAAAGAGACTTCAGGGCCGGTGAGGCACTCTTCGATCACGAGTCGATCGCCGGCTGCACCGAACTTCCGCTCGAGCATCGCGACGGCAATCGCGGTTTCGGCAGCAGCACAATCGCCGGCGATCACGACGCCCTTGCCCGCCGCCAGACCGTCCGCCTTCAACACCACTGGAAAGCCGAGTTCGTGCTTCCGGATCGACACGAGCGCTTCGTCCGGGGACTCGCAGACGCGGAAGCGCGCGGTCGGCACGCCGTGACGCGCCATGAACGACTTGGCGAAGGCCTTGCTCGATTCAAGCCGGGCGGCGGCCCTGGTCGGTCCGAACAGCAGCCGGCCATCGTCGATGAAGCGATCGGCGATGCCCAGGCTCAGCGGAAGCTCGGGTCCGACGATTGTGAAATCGACCTGCTCGCGTTCGGCAAGCGAGCGCACGCCGTCAGGGCTGGCGAGGTCGATCGGCACGGTGCGGGCAAGCCGCGCGATACCTGGATTCCCGGGAGCGGCGACGATCTCGCCGACGTCGCGTTCGGAAGCCAACCTGGCGACGAGGGCATGCTCGCGCGCGCCGCTGCCGAGGACAAGAACTCTCATTGAATGAGCTAGTTATAGCGGTGGACGGGGGCGAACGGAGAGGTCAGGTTGAGAGGACTATTTCGTTGACCTTGCCGTGGAATTGCGCCTAGAATCCGCGTTTACTTGTGATAGCCTAGCATGTTTAGTCGCATCCGAGATTTCGTTACCTAGTTTATCGCCACCCGAAGGGGGTGTTCTGCGCGTGGCTGAAGTCAAAATCCAGGAGGGCGAGTCGATCGAAAGCGCTCTCCGCCGGTTCAAGCGGAAGGTTCAGCAGGAAGACATCATCAAGGATATCAAGAAGCATTCCTTCTATTTGAAACCGGGTGACAAGCGAAGGGCGAAGCAGGCGCTCGCCCGCAAGAGGAATCGGAAGAAGCTCCGGCGCGAATCGGAATAGACCGACCCCCGACGAGGTAGCGACCGATGGAGTTCCAAGACAGGATTCTTTCGTGCGTGGATTGCGGAGCGGAGTTCATCTGGACGGCGGGAGAACAGCAGTTCTTCGCCGACAAGAACTTCAAGAACGAGCCGAAGCGGTGCAAGGCCTGCAAGGGCAGGCGCGCGGCTCGTCCGGCCGGTGGCGGGATGTCCCGCGAACGGGTCGAAACGCAAACCAGCTGCTCAGCCTGTGGCAAGGAGACGACGGTGCCCTTCAAGCCGACCCAGGGGCGCCCCGTGTTCTGCAAGGAATGCTTCCAGTCCCGCAAGTTTGCCGGGGCCAGCGGCGTCTAACGCAGTCACCTCATCGGGCTCGCTTTTCGCAACGATCATCGATCATCCCGCGCGGACGGGCGAAGTCGCCGCCAAGGCGACTCGCAGTACGCGCGGGTCACGCAACGCCGTTGGGCTCCGGGAAGCCTCGCCGAAGCCCGAGTTACATTGCGTACGGGCGCAGGCGGGTGTTAAGCTCACATCGCGATTTTTATCTGGAGCGTTTTCATGCAGATCGAGGAACGGATCGTCGGCGACGTGGTGGTGCTCGACCTGAAGGGCAAGATCACGTTGGGCGAAGGCGACGAGCTGCTCAAGGACAAGGTCAACAGCCTCGTCAACCAGGGCCACAGGAAGATTGTGTTGAACCTCGCGGACGTTCCGTACATCGACAGCGCGGGGCTCGGCGAAGTGGTCCGCACCTACACCACGGTCTCCCGACAGGGTGGCAGCCTGAAGCTGCTGAACCTGACCAAGCGCATCACCGATCTTCTGTCGATCACGAAACTGCTGACCGTGTTCGAGACGTTTGACTCGGAAAACGAGGCGGTCCGGAGTTTTTCGGCATCGGCCAAGGTCTAGTTCGTCTCCCGCGCTAGATGGCGCGCAGCACTTCACCCTCCGTCGCGACCTCCGGTGCCGCGCATGAAGCGGTACCGGGGCGTTCGCTTGCCTTCCACGTTCTCCTGTCGTTGCGTCCGGCTCAATGGAGCAAGAACCTGATCGTGTTCGCCGGTCTGCTGTTCGGGCGGCGCCTGTTCGATCCGGTGGCCGTCCTCGATGCAGCGCTGGCGTTTGCAGTGTTCTGCGATCTGTCTGGAGTCGTCTACCTGGTCAATGACATCGCCGATCGTGAGGCCGATCGGCGTCACCCGCTCAAGGCGCAGCGCTCGATCGCGTCTGGCGCGCTGCCGCTGCCGATTGCGGCAACCGTGGCGATCGGCCTTGGGGCCGGTGGTCTCACGCTCGCCTATGTGGTCGGCCCTGCATTCGCCGGCGTGGCTGCGGTGTACCTATCGCTGCAGATTCTCTATTCATTTCCGCTGAAACACATCGTCATCATCGACGTGCTGACGATTGCGATCGGCTTCGTGTTGCGTGCGGTCGGCGGCGCCGTGGCGGTGCAGGTCGAAATCAGCCATTGGCTGCTGGTGTGCACGATCCTGCTCGCGCTGTTCATCGCGCTGGCGAAGCGCCGCCACGAGATCGTGCTGCTGTCGGCTGGGGCCGCGAGCCATCGGCCGATTCTGGGCGAGTACAGCCCGTACCTGCTCGACCAGATGATTGGCGTGGTGACGGCTTCGACGCTGATTTCGTACATCTTCTACACGATCAGCCCCGAGACCCAGGCCAAGTTCGGGACCACCTGGCTCGGTTTGACTATTCCTTTTCCCTTATACGGGATTTTCAGGTACCTGTATCTGGTGCACCAGCGCGAAGGCGGAGGGAGCCCCGCAGATCTGCTGCTGGCCGACCGTCCGTTGCTCGCGTGCGTGGCGCTGTGGGCGCTTACGGTGGCACTGATCATCTACCGGCCTGTATGAGGCTTCGCGTGCCGCTGCCGGCTTTCCGGCCTCGACTCCCGACGAGCGAGGACGCCAGCTGGACATGGAGCGCTGAAAGCTGACTGCCGCTTATGCCCGATTTCAACGTCCGCTCCGACTCGGTGAACGTCGAGCAGATCATGGAGCAGATCCGCGCACGGATCCGCGAGAAACGCGGTGTCGACTACACCGAGCAACAGATCCGGGAACTCGCGGCGGTCAAGCTGGAAAAGTTTCTCGACCCAGGGGGCGTCCGCTCCGACTTGCTCGATCAGTTCCGAAAGGCACAGCCGGCCTATCAGCCGCCCGACCTGCCGAACTTCGCGTTCGAAGAGGATACGCTGTTCGAGTCTCATCGGGCCCCGATCCGTTGGCTTCGCAAGCTGCTGATGCCACTGCTGAAGCTGCTGTTCAACCCGAACCCGCTGATTCAGGCGCTCCATATCCAGTCGCGCCTGAACACCATGAATGCGCAGCGTGAAGCGCAACGCGAGTCGGCACGCCGGGCCATGGATCAGCTCTACTACGAGCTCGTGCACAACCTGGTCGTCGAGACCACGCGCACGGGCATCGAGGTGAAGAACCTGAAGATGCGCGTCGAGTCGATCTCGAGCCGGCTGGAGTTCAACGAGCGGCGCGCGCGAGCGCTCGAAGGCGTGGTGGTCTACAAGACGGCGGAAACCGACGAAGCACCGGCGCAGAGACCCGCGCCGACCCAGGCGCGTCCGCAGGCGCAACAGCGATACGCTCCGCCTCCGGCCGCACCGCCGCAGGTCGCCACGGCATCAGCGGCGGCGGCGCCCGGCCCAGCACAAGGCCAACCGACTGCTGGACAGCCACCGGGACAAGGCCTACCCGGGGAAGGTCCAGGCCAGCGCAGCCGACGACGCCGGCGGCGCCGCGGACGTCGCGGCGGCGGCGCGGCGTCAGTGGTGATGGGCGTTCCCGGTTCGGCCGCGGGATCGGAAGCGCCAGGCGACGCCGACGCCATGGATCCGATCGACTCATTGGATCGCGTGGACGACGACGAATCACCGGAGTCGGAAGACATGGACGCCACGCCTGGAGCGGTGGAGCACGGCAACGTCGCGCAGCCTCAACACGCCGTCGTCGCGGAGTCTCAGCGCGCCGCGGTCGCGGCGGCTCAGGACGCTGAGGCTCCGATCGAACACGTGCCTGAAGCACCGCTTGATCCGCCGCCCGTCGAACCGGCGCCGGAAGCCCAGGCGGAATCCGCAGAATCCGCGCCCGCGACGAGCACGCCCGTCGAGTACGCATCCGCAGAACCTGCGCCCGCTCCGCCGCTGCCTGACCGCGCAGATCACGATCCGCAGTGAAGATCGCGGTCGTCGTTCAGCGCTACGGTACGGCGGTCAATGGAGGCGCCGAACTGCATGCGCGCTATATCGCGGAGCGCCTGGCCACTCTCGGTCAGGTCGAGGTGCTGACCACCTGCGCGACCGACTACGTCACGTGGCGAAACGAACACGCCGCGGGCGTCGAGCGGGTCAACGGCGTGCCCGTGCGGCGTTTCAAGGTCAAACACGAACGCGATCCCCTCGTTTTCAGCAAGCGTTCGGATCGCGTCTTCGAGCAGCGGCACTCGCTCGGCGACGAGCTCGACTGGCTCGATGCCGAGGGACCGACCAGTCCGGCGCTCATCGACTACATCGACAAGCACGCCGCTGACTACGACTACTGCCTGTTCTTCAGCTATCGCTACTATCACGCTTACTACGGCGCGCGGGCTGCCGCCGATCGAGCGATCCTGGTCCCAACGGCGGAACGCGACGAGACCATCGGCCTGTCGATTTTCCAGCCGTTGTTCCGCAATGCGCGCGCAATCATGTACAACTCGCCGGAAGAGCGGGCGATGATTCACGCCGTCGCCCGCAACGAGGCGGTGCCAGGCGTCGTGGTCGGCGTCGGTTCCAGTGTGCCCAACAACACGCAAGCGGCACGCTTCCGGCAGAAGTACAACATCCGCGGGCCGTTTGCGGTGTATGTGGGTCGCATCGACCAGAACAAGGGCTGCAAGGAACTGTTCGAGTTCTTTCAGGAGTACCTGAGCGATCCTGCGGGCAAGCTGTCGCTAATCCTGATCGGGAACACGCTGCTGCCGCTGCCCGGGCACAAGCGCATCCGTCATCTCGGTTTCCTCGATGATGTCGACAAGTTCGACGCCATGGCCGCCGCCGAGGTGCTGATCATGCCCTCGTACTACGAGAGCCTTTCGATGGTGACGCTCGAGGCCTGGGCCCTGGGGCGACCGGTGCTCGCCAACGGCAAGTGCGACGTGCTCAAGGGGCAATGCCTGCGCAGCAACGCCGGGCTGTTTTACGAAACCCTCGGCGAGTTCATCGGCACCCTCGAAGCGATCGAGCAGAACCGCTGGCTGGCCGGATCGCTGGGCCGCAATGGACGACAGTTTTTTCGAGACAACTACGACTGGCCCGTGATCGAGCGCAAGTATCTCGACATGTTCGAGCGGTTGAAGAAGGAGCCGTTCGCTTCAGGCGCCGATCCTCTGCCCGGCTGGCTCGACCGCCGGCGCCAGGATCTGCCGGCGGCCAAGGCCGTCCTCGCGGAGCTGCCGAAAGGCCCGGCCTGGAGGCACGGGTGATACGCATCCACCAGGTGCTGGCGACGCTGGGCTACGGCGACGCCATCGGCCACGAGGTGCTGGGCATCCAACGGGTGCTTCGTGGCGCGGGATACGAGTCGGAGATCTTCGTCGAGACTGCGGATCATCGGCTCGAGCCGCAGACGCACGACTATCGCGAGCTGGTGGACTTCAGCCATCACGATAACCTCCTGCTGCATCACTTTTCGCTCGGTTCGAAGGCGTCGCGCACCGCCTACGCGCTGCCGGATCGAATGGCGCTGATCTATCACAACATTACGCCGCCCGAGTACTTCGTCGGCGTGCATCGCACGCTGGCGCGGCAAACCTTCCGTGGCCGGCGCGAGCTTCGAGCCTACGCGGATCGCTGCGACCTGGCCATGGGCGACTCCGAGTTCAACCGGCAGGATCTCGAGGCGCTCGGGTTCCCGCGTACCGCCGTGCTGCCGGTGGTCCCGGATTTCTCGCACCTCGATCGGCCGCCGAACTGGCTGGTTGCGCACGATTTCGACGATGACTGGACCAACGTCATGTTTGTCGGCCGCATCATCGCCAACAAGAAGATCGAGGATCTGATCTGCTGGTTCCACGCCTATCACTCGGTCTTCAACCCGCGCTCCCGACTGCTCCTGGTCGGCGCGCAAACCGGCTTCGAGCGCTATCTGGCGTCGCTGCACCAGCTCGTCGGCCGGCTGGGCAGTTCGCACGTTCATTTCGTCGGCCACGTGTCCGACGAGGAGCTGGTGGCCTTCTACGAAATCGCCGACCTGTTCCTCTGTGCCAGCGAGCACGAAGGGTTCTGCGTCCCGATCGTCGAAGCCTTCTACAAACAGGTGCCGGTGCTGGCCTACGCCGCAACCGCGGTGCCGTCGACCATGGACGGCGCCGGCGTGCTGTTCGAGAAACGCCATCCGATCCATGTCGCGACGCTCATGGATGAGATCATCTCGAATGTCGCGCTTCAGGATCGCATCGTCGAGGGTCAGCTCGCGGCGGTCGATCGGCTGCGGTCCAGGGACTTCGACGGCACCCTGCTCGGCTTCGTCGATCGGATCCTCGCGAGCCCACGCGCCGCTGTGCCACACGTCGCCTTCGACTTCTGGGGGCAGTTCGACGCCGCCCAGGAGATCGAGGAGCTGCGGATGTACCGTCCGGCCATCTATCAGGCGCTTCCTCGAGTGACAAGCGACGATTTACAAGTCACACAGAACGATTGATGTCGCTTGGTAAATTGTCCCTTGTCCATTGTGAATTGCCGTGGTGGTGAACCAGTGGGTGCCAGCGGCGCACCACGGCGACGCCATCGGCGACAGCGCCCGCCGCGTGCGCGACCTGCTGCGGGCGCTCGGCCACGACTCGGAGCTCTACGCCTTGACCATCGATGACGCGCTGCGGCACGAGGTGAAGCCGTTCGACGACCCGGCGGCGAAGCGTGGAGAGCTGACCATCTTTCACTATGCGCTGCCGTCGCCAATGACCGAAGCATTCGCCTCGCTGGCGAGCGGCCGCATCCTGCAGTATCACAACGTGACGCCGGCGTCGTATTTCGCACCGTACGATCCGGCCTTGTTCCGCCTGGCGTCGCTGGGGCGGGACGAGCTGGCCACGCTGGCCGGCCGCGTCGATCTGGCACTCGGTGACTCGGAATATAACCGGCAGGAGCTCGAAGCCCTCGGTTTTGGACGCACCGGCGTCTTCCCGATCGCCGTCGACACATCACGAATCACCCGACCGGCCGATCGCCCGGCGCTCGACACGATCCTCGACGACGGCCTCGTCAACTTTCTGTTCGTCGGTCGCATCGCCCCGAACAAGAAGATCGAGGACATCATCCGGCTGGCCGAGTTCTACAAACGCTACGTCGACGCCTACTACCGGTTCATCTTCGTCGGGCGCTTCGACGTGGTGCCACGGTATTATTCGATGATTCGTGCCCTGATGACGGAGCTCCGTTTCCTGAATGACCGATTCGTGTTCACCGGACCCGTGTCCGACCAGGAGCTCGCGGTGTTCTACCGCCACGCCGCCGTCTACGTCTCGATGAGCGAGCACGAGGGATTCTGCGTGCCGCTGGTCGAGGCGATGGCCGCCGACGTGCCGGTGCTGGCCTATGCGGCCGCCGCCGTGCCCGATACACTCGCTGGCGCGGGCGTGCAGTTCGCGCCGAAGGACCTCGAGTACGCCGCGGAATTGCTCGGCGCCCTGACCTTCGACGACCGCCTGCGGGCGCAGGTCATTGCCGGGCAGCGCCGTCGGCTCGCCGACTTCGGCGACGCGCGCATCACGCGGGAGCTCACCGGGCTCCTCCACACACTATCGTGAAGATCGCCTTCGTCATCCAGCGGTACGGCGCCGAGGTGCTGGGCGGATCCGAACACCTGTGCCGTCTCGTGGCCGAGCGCCTGGCCGCGAGCCACGATGTCGATGTCATCACGAGTTGCGCGCAGGACTACGTCACCTGGAAGAATGAATACCCGGAAGGCAGCGATCGCGTTCGTGGCGTCACGGTACGACGGTTCGCCACGACCGTCACCCGTGACATCGACGCCTTCAACGCCTGTTCCGATCGGATCTTCAACAACCCGCACAGCCGCGCCGACGAAATGGAGTGGTTGAAGCAGCAGGGGCCGTGGTGCCCCGGACTGATCGAATTCCTGCGCCGCAACCACCAGCAATACGACGTCCTGACGTTCTTCACCTACCTCTACGCGCCCACCGTCCTCGGGCTGGAGGTGGCGCCGCAGCGCAGCATCCTGGTGTCGACCGCGCACGACGAGCCGGCCATCCGACTCGAGATCTTCGCGGACGTATTCCGAAAGCCGGCCGCACTGTGCTACCTGACCGAAAGCGAACGGCGCTTCGTGGAAGCGCAGTTCCCAATTCGGCCGTTGCTCGAGGAGACGGTCGGTGTCGGCGTCGATCTGGCCCAGCAGCAGGTCTACCCGCGCATCCCGGCACCGCCGTCCGACGATGAACCGGTCGCGCGCAGCGCCGGCGGCGATGCGACTGAGCTCGAAACGTCGTTCGAGGACGGCGCGCCGACGCTCGACCTTCCGGACCACCTTCGCGCGCGCGGCGCGGTCTTCCGCCGGCGGCACCGCCTTTACGGTCCGATGGTGCTGTACGGCGGCCGAATCGATCCCGGAAAGGGCTGTGAAGAATTGATTCAGTACTTCACCGCGTATGTGAAGGAGGGCGGCGACGCAACGCTGGTGCTGATGGGCTCCAAGCTGATGGCCCTCCCTGAAGAGCCTTACATCAGGTTCGCCGGGAGGCTCTCCGACCGTGAGCGGCTCCAGGCGCTGGAGGCGGCGACGGTCGTGGTCTGCCCTTCGCCGTACGAGAGCCTGTCGCTGCTGGCGCTCGAAGCGCTGTCGGTCGGTACGCCCATTCTGGCCAATGCGCGCAGCGCGGTCCTGGTCGAACACTGTGTGCGCAGCAACGGTGGGCTCTACTATGGGGATCGCGATGAGTTCGTCGAATCGCTGAAGCTGCTGACGGGCGACGCCAAGCTGCGCGCCGCCCTGGGCCGCAACGGCATCGAATACGTCCGCGAGCACTACCGCTGGGATGTCGTGCTGGCGAAGTACGAACGTCTCTTCGCCAAGATCAGAAACGCCCGCTGACGATCCAAACGATCGCAGCGGGGCGCGAACGCCTCTACTTCTCGTCGAACACGCCGGCCGGAGCGACCGGGCCGGCCACGCTGGTCGCGGGAACCTGCGGCTCCGCATTCGGCGCTGGCTCCGTGCCGTTGCCATTCGGCATCCGCTTGCGTCGCGGCCGAATCTCGTAGCGCTTGATCATCTCGTTCAACGTCGTCGGCTTGATGTGCAGGAGCTCGGCAGCGCGTTTCTGAACGCCGCCGGCGGCCTCCAGGGTCGACTCGATCAGACGCTTTTCGAAGTCGGTGATGACATCCTTGAACGAAATGCCCTCGGGCGGCACCACGAACTGCGGCATCTGGAAGTTTGGTGTCTTGCGGACGTGATCCGGAATCAGCTCGACGCCGATGCTGGAACCGGGACTGAGAACGACGGCGCGCTCGATGACGTTCTCGAGCTCGCGCACGTTGCCGGGCCAGTCGTACTCGGTCAGCAGGTCGAGGGCCTCTGGCGTCAGTTCGAGCGGTCCCTTCTTGTTCTCCTCGCCGTATTTCTGGAGGAAATGGTGCACCAGCAGCGGCACGTCGTCGCGACGGTCGCGCAGCGGCGGCAGCTGGATCGAGATCACGTGCAGGCGATAGAAGAGATCCTCGCGGAACTTTCCTTCTTCCATCATCTGGCGCAGGTCGACATTGGTCGCCGCGATGATGCGGACGTCGACCTTGATCGTCTCCATGCCGCCGAGCCGCATGAAGTCGCGCTCCTGGATGACGCGCAGCAGCTTGGCCTGGGTTTCGAGCGGGACGTTGCCGATCTCGTCAAAGAAGATGCTGCCCTTGTCAGCAAGGTCGAACATCCCCTTCTTGGGATAGATCGCGCCGGTGAAGGCGCCCTTGACGTGGCCGAACAGCGTCGACTCGAGCAGATCGGGCGGCAGGTTGCCGGAATTGACCGTGACGAACGATCGCTCGGAGCGCGACGAATTGGCGTGAATCGCCCTCGCCACCAGCTCCTTGCCGGTGCCGCTCTCGCCCTGGATGAGGATGGTCGACCGGCTGGGCGCGGCCTGGATGATGAGATCGAACACCTGCCGCATGCGCGGGCTGCGGCCGATGATGTTGGCGAACTTGTGGTAGCGCTCCTGGATGTTCTGCCGCAAATTGCGATTCTCGTTGAGCAGCCGACGGCGCTCCATCGCATTACGGACGACGACCAGCACCTCGTCGTTCTTGAACGGCTTGGTGATGTAATCGAACGCACCCGTTTTCATCGCCGCGATCGCGCTTTCAACCGACGCATAGGCGGTGATGATGATGACATTGAGGTCCTCGTCGATCCGCCTCAGCTCGTCAAGGGTGGCGATGCCGTCCAGTCCGGGCATCATGATGTCGACGATGGCCGCGTCGAAGGGCAGCGCGCGCGCCATCTCGAGCCCTTCCGCCCCAGACGAGGCGACCCGGACGTCGTAACCCTCGCGCGTCAGCAGCGTGTCGAGAATCTCGCGCATGATCTCCTCGTCGTCGACGACGAGGATGGTGCCGTTTCGTGAAGTCGCCATGGCTATTTCGCCCGCGCCGAGCGCGCCGCCGCCGGCGCCAGAGGCAGCGCCATCGTGAAGCGGGTGCCCTGGCCGACGGCGCTGTCGCACCGAATCGTACCAGCGTGCTCGCGCACGATGCCGTAGGTAATCGAGAGGCCGAGGCCGGTGCCGCGACCGATGGCTTTGGTGGTGAAAAACGGATCGTAGATGCGCGCGATCTGCTCGGACGGGATGCCGGACCCGGTGTCGGCCACCTCGGCGACCACGTGGTCGCCCTCGATGCGCGTCGCCACCGACAGCCAGCCGCCGCTCGGCATGGCGTCGCGGGCGTTGAGGAAGAGGTTCAGGAAGACCTGCTGCAGCTGATGCTCGATGCCCAGCACGGTCATCGACGCCGGCGCCAGATCGCGCCTGACTTTGATGCTGGCGACCGCGAACTGGTGTTCGAGCAGTGAGAACACGTCGGTGATGACCGCGTTGAGATCCACATCCACCCGATCGTTGGACGCCGTCCCAGGCCGGGAAAGGTTCAAAAGGCCGTTGACGATCTTGGCGGCGCGAAACGTCTGCCGTTCAATCTTTTCGAGCAGGATCGTCTTGGGATCACTGGGATCGGCACCCTGAAGAAGCATCTGGGTGAAGCTCGAGATACCGGTGAGCGGAGTGTTGACCTCGTGTGCGACGCCCGCGGCCAGGAGTCCGATCGAGGCCATCTTCTCCGAAATCTGGAGCTGCTCTTCGAGCTGCACGCGGTCGGTGATGTCCTCGATAATCATGAGCATTCCGACCACGGCATCGTCACCAGACGCCTTCTGGAGCGGCACCTCGGTGGCGTTGACGAGCAGCCGCGGCATGGTGCTGTCGCGCGAGGATAGCGGGACGCGGTACAGCGTCGCGCCGTAGGGATGCTCCTGTCTGGCGGCGCGCAGCGCCTCGACGAACGGCGCGTCGAAGAGGTCGCCGAGCCGGCACCCGATCGCCGCCTCGCGCGCCACGCCGTAGAACTCCTCGAGCGCGCGGTTCCACCGGACGATTTTTTCGTCAGCGTCGAACACCACCAGGCCGTTGTCGAGCGACTCGAGAATGTTCTCGTTGAACTCGCGCATCCGGCCGAGCTCTTCGGCCTTGAGGTGCAGCTGACGGTAGAGGCGACCGTTTTCGATCGCGGTGGCAACCTGGCCGGCCACCGCCGTCAGCAGCCCCAGGTCTTCGCTGTTGAACGGCTCGTCTGTTTCCTTGCGGCTGAGCGCCAGCACGGCGATGGTCCGCCCCTCGAACACGCACGGCACGAAGTAGTAGATGCCGGCGTCACGCCAGGCTTCGACCTCTTCGGCCTGAAATCGCGCCGCCGCGATCGGATCGTCGAGCGCCACGGTGTGACCGCCGTCGAGCCGCGACATCATCGACGAGCGCCGCGACAGCACCGGCACGCGCTGCACGAAGCCGAAGTCGCCGATGGATACGTAGTCGTCAGGCTGGTCGTCGCCGAGCTCACCCGGGTCGCCAGCCGCCAGCATCAGGGCCATGCGGTCCACCACCAGCGTCTCGACGATACGGGCGACGAGGCGCTGGCTCAAGCGAACGATGTCGAGGTCGCTGTTCAGGTCGCGCGCAAAGGCGACCAGCGCGCGGCGATAGTCGTAGCGATCGCGATAGAAGGCCCGATCGAGTGCGTTCTGGACGGCGTCTTTCACCGGCCGCGCCAGCAGCACAATCACGAGGGTCGCCAGGGCCGCGATGATCCAGTTGTGATCGTCGGCATCGTTGGCGAAGACGAAGCCGGTCAGCTTGCGCAGCGCCGCGTAGAGCGCCACGCTGGCGGCGAGAAACGCGGTGTAGGCGAAGCCGCGCTTGACGATGACCTCGACGTCGCGCAACCGGTAGCGGACGATCGCGCATGCAAAGGTCAGCGGCACGACAGCCAGCAGCACCGCGGTCAATTGCAGCTCGACGGGGGGGTTGATTCCGAGGACCCACGGGAGCGCGTAGCCAAAGCCGAACGGCCCCACGCCCAGCGCGGTGCCCCACGCAATCCAGCGCAGCTGGCGACGGCCGGTGAGCAACGTGATTTCCTGAAACGCCCGCACCAGCACCACCAGCGCCGCGGCCGCGTAGAGGAACAGGTAGAGCGGCTCCGACCGATCGAGGGTTTCGAGCGCACGGGAGAACACCGGTCCCGAGAGGCGTCCCTCAGACATGCGGGTCACGGCGATGACGCGCGCGGCCCCCAGCAGCAGGGCGGGCAGGTACATCAGCGGAACCAGAAAACTGCTGCGCCGCTCCTGCTCCGCGAGCGTATGCCCGGGACGTTCGGGAAAGACCATCGTGAAGTGCAGCAGCAGTGGCGGCAGCAGCGCGAAGGCGATCGCATCACCCCAGTAGAACGCCCAGTCGAGCCGATCGAACGGGCCGTTGAAGGAGAAGGTGAACACGCCGAAGAACGCGACGCACAGCCAGAAAAAATGGAGAGTCGCCTGATCGCGCGGACGGCGCAACCGTACGGAGGCGCCTACCAGCAGCGTAAACAGACCGACCGTGGCCAGCACGAAATACATCGAGCTGCCTCGCGGCGCCGGCGCCAGGGCGAGTTCGAGCGGCTGACGGGTGCCGACGCGCAGCAGGGTGTACACGAGGCGGCTGCCGGCGTGGCCTCGATGCTGATATTCGATGACGTCGGAGGGCGACTCCACCGCCGACCCGTTCACGGCCAGCAGAATGTCGCCCCGCCGAATGCCAGCGGCTGCCGCCGGCGAGCCCGCCGCAACTTCCGACGCTGAGACGCCTTCCGCTCGACCGGCCCAGAGCACGCCGTCCTCGACCTCTTGCCAGCGGGAATAGAGCGCGACATTGGTGACACCGAGCGCGACCAGCAAGGTCACGATGGTCACCGCAAACACGGATCGACCCCACACGAGCCAGCGGGCCTCGTCGAGTCGGGCGTGATTCAGGTCGGTATCCATGGCGGATGACGTCAGCAGACGATACGAACAGACACTACGACACTAGTCGAGACAGCAAAGCCCATACCCTGAAACCGAATCGGATCCTGTCCATAATCTACTGAAAAATAGAGACTTCGACTCAACGCGCGCACAATAAAATCAACCTATCTCCAATGAGACGGAGGTCTTCTTCAAGATTATGGATCGATTGAGCGAGGCTGGAGAGCCTTAGAACTTGAGTGTCAGGCCGCCAACGATCCGTTTGGGCGGATGAACGACCAATAGCTCATCGTAGATCGACTGGTCCGCCGCGCTTTCGCGGAAGAAGTTGCGCACGGCCACCAGCATTTCCCATTTGGCGCTGCTGAAATCCATGAATGGCAACGCTTGCCGGACCTGCACGTCGAATCGGGCGTCGATGGCGGGAGCCTGGGACGACGTCGCCGGACGCGCAAACGCATTGCTCAGGCGATACAGGACGACGATCCTGGTGGCGGTCTCCGGCACTTCGGCCTCGATCGACGTGGCAAGATCCTGGATTTGACGGCCATCAAGGTCGAGCGCCGCTGGGTCGAGCACCAGCAGGTAGCCGAGATCGCCCGAGCCGAGCCGGGCGCGGGTCAACGAATACTCGATCGAGCCGTGAACCCGACCGCCAAGCGCCGCGCGAATTCCGGCGCTGAGGCCCGAAGCGTCGACGTCGCCGGCATTGCCGAGCAGATAATTGCCAACTGTCGACGGCGCATCGAGGGTGCTGACGCCAAACAGCGTGACAATTTGATCGTCGACGTGCTGCTTGAACGCACGCAACGAGACGGTGGCTGAGGCGATGTCACGTTCGACTTCGACTTCGGCGTGGTTGGTGCGCTCGGCCTCGAACGGACGCCCGGCCACGATTGACGAGAAGGTCCGTTGCGGCGGCAACAGAATGCCGGCGTCCATGCGCGGCATGAATTCTTCCGCGCCGGGCGCCACCGCACGGCTCGAGAGCAGCGTGCTGATCCGGACGTGTTTGGCCGGCTGGAAAGTCATCGCGACGCGCGGGCTGATCAAGCTGCTGCCATCGAGGTAGTCGTACCTCGCGTAGCGCGCGCCATAGGTGAGGGTAAGCACGGGCGAAATCGAGAAGGTGTCGAACGCGGAGATGGCGCCTGCGTTGCGACTGCCGTCGGTGACGTCACGCAGCGTCGCGACGTTTCCCCCTTCGTAGCGTTGAGTGCTGTAGGACAGGCCGATGTCGTAGCGGTGCCGCGCCGGGGCGCGCGTCGTGTACTCCCCGGCGACAATCCACGATGCGATATCCCCCTGAGTGAGCGCGGCGCGCACGTTCCAGTCGGCATGCGCGCCGACCGGCGCGCCCACCGAGAGATAGGCCGTGTTGTGCGCGAAGTTGTCCGACGAGAACAGCTGCTGCGGCGTGTCGAACGACCCGCTCGTCAGCAGGTTGACCTGACCGGAGAACGGTGTCGCCGCGAAGAAATTGCTCGCCAGCCGCGCCGAAGAGTTGGTGACACGGCCGAGGACGTTCTGCCCGCCGAACCCTCCCGGGTCCGAGGAACCACCGTCGGCGGCGACCATCTCCTCCGGCACGGTGGCATCCTTGAGCACGGTGCGGCGCGCGTGACGAAGGCGCCACGCCAACTCGCCATGATCGTCGTTACCGGCTGTTCCGGCCGAATTCGACGCCCCGGCTCGCTCAACGGCGGTCGGCGGCGGTGGCGAATCGGGCACGGGGCCGAGACCCGCCGCGAGTACCGGATAGGACACCGGGGTGTTGGCCGCGGACACGTGCCGGAGGGCAATTGACGAGGAGGCGCGCGCGCTTGGGCGGACGTCGATCAGCTGTCCGGGTGAGGACACGAAGCCGGTCAAGTGCGCGCGAAGCAGGTAGGGACCAGGCGACAGCGTCCGCATCTCGAACCGCCCGGTCCGATCGCTGACGGCAAACGCCGTGGAGGCACCGAGCGCAGACACGGTGGCGCCGGCCACCGGGGCGCCCTGCTCGTCCTGCACCGTCCCCTGAATCGACCCGGCCGCGATCGATGCGATGTGAGTCACCGGGTACAGCTGTCCCTGAGCGTGCATCACAGCCGGTAGGCACAGCAACGCCAGACCGCCGACGACCGCCGACGCCGTGACTCTGGAACTGTTGCTCATGCGCGCTCCCGCAATACTACGGCATTACGAGGGGATCACGGTGAAGTTGACTTCCCGCGTCAGCGACTTGTTGGCAATCTTGTCGGTGACCTTGATCTCGAGCCGATAGTCGCCCTCCGGGAACGATGCCAGCGGCACCGCCTGTCCGCTCTGCAGCTGATGGCCCGCGGCGAAATCGAAGTTCGGCGGTAGCGTCTGCGCGTTCAGGTTCTGCGGATTGGTCTTGTTGAAAAACTTCTCGGGCTGGCCGGCGAGCTTCTGATAGAAGTTGTACTCGACGCTCACGTCCGGCTTGTTGGCGCTGTCAACCTTCGGGTTGTAGATCAGCATGAAGGTCGAGAGCTCCGCTTTCTTCGTGAACTTGGTCTCGAAGGTCGGGAGAATCTCCATCATGCCCAGTGCATAGGGCCGGTCGGCCTGCTGCTGCGGCGTGAGCGGCGCAGGCAGCGGGTCAATCCGCTGCGCGACAATCACCGAGCTCGTCGCGAGATCGTTGTTCCAGAAGTCCGGCACGTCCACCGTTTGCTTGAGCGCGGAGATTTTCGCCGGCGGCGCGTTCTTCGGCGCCTTTTCCGGTGTCGGCTCCTTGGCAATCAGGAACACGTCGTAATTTCCGGCCGGCACCGTGAATGAGCGCGAGATCTTCATCGACGTCTGGCCGGCCGTCACCGGTACGAAGCTGATGTCCTCGTAGGCGTAGTCGGACTTCTTGCCTTTGTCCTTGTCCTTCTTATCGTCCTTCTTGGCCGGCTCCGGAGCGGCAGCTGCGCCGGTCTTCGACACGACGCGCCAGTAGAACGCCACTGTTCCACCGCTGACCTTCGACGGATCGATCTGGACGGTGAAGGGCACGTACTCCTTGTTGCCCTGGGCCTTGAGCACGTCCTCGCGCAGCCACGTCATTGATAGATCGTTGGCGGCAGGCTGGCCGGCCGTGAGATCGTCAACGCTCTTGACGATGCTCTGGATTTCCCTTTTTTGCGCTTCGTCCTTCTTCTTGTCGTCCTTACTTTGCGCAAACATCACCAGCGACGAAGCGATGACCACGAGGACGAAGAGCGCAAACCCGGCACGCCGATGCTTCATAAAGCCTAGTCTCCCACACTAAAGGACTTCATAGATGGCCTCCATGATAGGCGGCCCTTCCGGGTCAAGTCAAACCCTTCTACAGCCAGCACTTCAGCCGGCTTTCGCAGGTCGGGGCTATGCTAACATCCGGCTTTCATCCCCATGAAAATCATCGACGTTTCGGTGCCGCTCGATGCTCAGCTGCCGACCTATCCGAACAACACGCCGTTCACGCTGGAACCGATCAAGCGGCTGGCACACGGCGACAGCTCCAACGTCTCGACCCTGCACATGAGTGCGCATACCGGAACGCATGTCGATGCCCCCCGCCACTTCTTCGACGATGGACCGGGAACCGAAGCGCTGCCGCTCGAGCTGTTGATCGGACGAGCCCGCGTGATCGAAGTCTCATCGCGAGCCGGCATCGCCGCCGAGGATTTCGGCTCGGTCGACCTGTCCGACGATATCCGGCTGCTGATCAAGAGCCGCAACTCGCGGCTGTGGGGCTCGGCCGAGTTTCACCCGGACTACGTCGGGGTGACCGAGTCCGGTGCGAAACATCTGGTCGAGCACGGCATCAAAGTCGTCGGAGTCGACTACCTGTCGGTCGAACAGTTCAGACACGCCGGCGCGCCGGCACACCACGTCCTCCTGGGCGCCGGCACCATCGTCATTGAAGGACTGGATCTGCGCCAGGTCGAACCGGGCATCTACGACATGTTCTGCCTTCCGCTTCGGGTCGTCGGATCCGATGGCGCGCCAGCACGCGTCGTGCTGCGCACGAGCTGAGGAACGCGCATGTCGGCGCTGCTCGACGACAGCCTGGTCATCGTCCTCGCCGGCGGCGCCGGCGAGCGCCTGTATCCGCTGACGAAGGAGCGCGCCAAGCCGGCGGTGTACTTCGGCGGCCCCTACCGCATCATCGACTTCGCTCTGAGCAACTGCATCAACTCCGGCCTGCGGCGCATCTTCATCGCGACCCAGTACAAGTCCTTGTCGCTCAACCGGCATATCCGCATGGGTTGGGGCATCGTGTCGGAGGAACTCGGCGAGTTCGTCGAGATTCTGCCGCCGCAGAAGCGGGTCAGCGAGCATTGGTACCAGGGGACCGCTGACGCGGTCTATCAGAACCTCTACTCGATCATGCGCGAAAATCCGCGGCATCTGGTCGTGCTCTCCGGCGATCACGTCTACAAGATGGACTACGCGCGCATGCTGCGCGTGCATCAGGAGCGCAAGGCGGCGGTGACGCTCGCGACCATCGAAGTGCCGATCGCCGACGCGAGCCGCTTCGGCATCATCGCCATCGATGAGACCGAGCGAGTCACAGGCTTCCAGGAGAAGCCGCGACAGGCCATCCCGATCCCCGGCTCTCCCGACTTCGCGCTGGCGTCGATGGGCGTGTACATCTTCGATACCGACGCCATCGTCCGGGCGCTCGAGGCAGACGCCAACCTGCCCACCAACCACGACTTCGGCAAGGACATCATCCCGGCGATGATCCAGGACTCGCCGGTTTACGCCTACCGCTTCTACGACGAGAACAAGAAAGCATCGAAATACTGGCGCGATATCGGAACCCTCGACGCCTATTTCGAGGCGAACATGGACCTGTGCCAGGTGAACCCGGAGTTCAACCTGTATGATCCGGAGTGGCCGCTACGAACCTACCAGCCGCAGGCGCCGCCTGCCAAGTTCGTGTTCGCGGAGGCCGGCAGCCGCTGCGGCCAGGCACTCGACTCGGTGATCTCTCCCGGCTGCATCGTCTCGGGGAGCCGCATCGCCGGCAGCGTGCTGTGCCCCAACGTTCGCGTCCACAGCTTCTGCCAAATCGAAGAATGCATTCTGATGCCGGGTGTCCGGGTCGGCAGGCATGCACGGATTCGGCGCGCCATCATCGATCGCGACGTCCTCATTCCACGTGGAGCACTGATCGGCTACAACCCGGAGGAAGATCGCCGTCGCCACACCGTCTCCGAGTCGGGCGTGGTCGTGGTAACGGTGGACGACGAGCCCTACATCGGACCCCTCGGCGAGGAAGCGCTTCGCTCCGAGGCGGACGCAGACAGACGTGGAGGAGGAGCATAGAACCACCAATGCAACGAAAACATTCACGCAGGTCGAAAGCACACCAAGAAGAAACGGCTCGTTCGTCTTCGTGTGTTCGTGTCTTCGTGGTCACGGTTCTCGATAGGGAGACTCGATGAAGATCGCGAACCTACATGGCCGCGAGATTCTGGACTCACGCGGCAACCCGACGGTCGAAGTCGACGTCACGCTGGCGGACGGTGCATTCGGACGCGCCGCGGTGCCGTCGGGCGCGTCGACCGGCGAGCGCGAGGCCCTGGAACTGCGCGATGGCGACAAATCGCGTTACGGCGGCAAAGGCGTACGCAAGGCGGTCGCCAATATCAACGGTGAAATCGCCGGCGCAATCCGCCGACGGGAGTTCGACCAGCGGGCACTCGACGCGGCGATGATCGCCCTCGACGGCACGCCGACCAAGAGCCGTCTCGGCGCCAACGCGATGCTCGGCGTGTCGATGGCGGCGCTGCGCGCCGGTGCAGCGTCGAACGCGGTGCCGTTGTACGTGCACATCGGCGACTTGTATCGAGGCCAGAGTGGCGCCGACGCGAAGGCGTACACCCTGCCGGTGCCGATGATGAACATCCTCAACGGCGGTGCGCACGCCGACTCCAGCGTCGATTTCCAGGAGTTCATGGTGATGCCGCTGAACGCCACCTCGTTCAGCGAGGCGCTCCGGATGGGCGCCGAGATTTTCCACGCGCTGCGCGGCATCCTCAAGAGCCGCGGCCAGTCCACCGGCGTCGGCGATGAAGGCGGATTCGCCCCGAACCTGAAATCGAACCGGGAAGCGGTTGAAGTCGTTCTGGAGGCGATCGGAAAAGCGGGCCTGCGCGCCGGCGCGGACATCTTCATCGCGCTCGACGTCGCCTCGAGCGAGCTCTGGGCCGGCGGCGGCACCTACACCTTCAAGAAATCAGGTGAGCCCGATCGCACGTCCGCGGAAATGATTCAGCTCTACCAGGACTGGATCCGCCAGTACCCGATCGTCTCAATCGAGGATGGCCTCGCCGAAGGCGACTGGGACGGCTGGATTCAGCTCACCAGCGCCATCGGCACGCGCGTGCAGCTGGTCGGCGACGATGTGTTTGTGACCAATCCGGAAATTGTGAAGAAAGGGATTGCGGATCACGTCGGCAACGCACTGCTGGTCAAGCTGAATCAGATCGGAACCGTCACCGAGACTCTCGACGCGATGCGGATGGCGGCCGAGGCTGGCTATGCCTCGATCGTCTCGCATCGGTCGGGTGAGACCGAGGATTCGACGATCGCCGATCTGGCGGTCGGCACCGCGGCTGGACAGATCAAGACGGGATCGGCGAGCCGGACCGACCGGATCTGCAAGTACAACCAGCTGCTGCGGATCGAAGAGGAGCTGGGAACCTCGGCCACCTTCGCAGGGCGGAGCGCGGTTCGTGGCAGTGTCCCGTCTCCGTGATTCGCGACATAAGTCCCGTGGCGCGGCGCCCGGATCGCAAGGCGCGAAGAGCGAGCTTATTGGCCATAAGTGAGCGAGGAGCAACGCCGCGAGGCGGGATGCCCCGCCCGGGAATAATGTTGCGAATCACGGAGACGGGACACTAGGACCGACTGAAGACGGATACTGCCGTCGACCGGCGGACTAGCGCACACGCCGACGCTGCAGGTTGGCAAGGTCCGGCCAGGTGAGCGGAGAGACACGGACGCTACCCGCCGGTAGTGTCCGCCGAGTTGAGCGGAAACACGGACGCTACCCGCCGGTAGTGTCCTCTTTGGGCGGACCATGCATAAAGTCGTTTTGTTACGTCACGGCGAGAGCACCTGGAACAGAGAAAACCGCTTCACCGGCTGGCATGACGTCGATCTCACCGATCGGGGCCGCGATGAAGCGCGCGATGCCGGGCGTCTGCTCAAGCAGGGCGGATACGTCTTCGACGCCGCGTACACATCCGTGCTCAAACGCGCCATCAAGACACTGGGAATCGCGCTCGACACGCTCGATCAGCTGTGGATTCCCGTCGCCAAGAGCTGGAGGCTCAACGAGCGGCACTACGGCGCGCTGCAAGGCCTCAACAAGGCCGAGACCGCAGCCAGGCACGGCGAGGCGCAGACCAAGATCTGGCGCCGCAGCTTCGACGTTCCTCCCCCCGCCTTGACGATTGACGACCAGCGCCATCCCTCGCACGACCCGCGGTATCGGACGCTGAAACCCCAGGAGCTGCCGTTGACCGAGTCGCTGAAAGACACCATCGCCCGGTTCATGCCGTACTGGCGCGACACAATCGCCCCAAGCATCGCGTCGGGCGAGCGTGTCGTCATCGCCGCACACGGCAACAGCTTGCGCGCGCTCGTCAAGGATCTCGATCACATCCCCGAATCGGAGATTGTCGAGCTCAACATCCCGACCGGCATCCCGCTCGTCTACGAGCTGGACGACGACCTCAGACCGATGCGGCACTACTATCTCGGCGATCCGGCCGTCGCCGCCGCAGCCGCCGATCGGGTCGCCAATCAGGCCAAGGGGTGATGGGTCTGCGGCGCAGGACTCAGGGGCGCAGGGCTGGCGCACAAAAGAAAAGCCGGCGCGCTCGCGCACGCCGGCTTTCGTACTTCTGAGTGCTAACTTCTATTCGACCGCTTCCGTCGTCTCGTCTGCGGCGATCCGCAGCGAGCGGAGGAAGCGGCGGTCGTTCGCGGTGACGTCAAGCGCCCGCTTCGGTTGAAAAACTCGCGCGGGCGCGGTGACCTTGGTCAGGGCGGCGGTCTGTGACCGGCTGACGAATCCCACGACCGCTTCGAGTGTCACCTTCATCTCGAAACCAGCCGCGCGCGCCTTCTCACGGCACGCTTCTACTTGCGGATTCTCTGCGACCGCGGCAGCGATCGCGTCGGCCAGCTCTCGGGCGAACCGGTTCACGACGTCGTCCATCTGCTTCCCTCCTACGCCGCCGGCCCAGGTTCCGGGGCGCCTCCCAACCGAAGACTGCCTACACCAAGACCGGTGGACAGGGATTGGGCGCCTGACGTCTGCATCTGTGTCGGAAAGACCTTGTAGGTGACCACAGTTTAAGCCCAAGCCGTAGTAGTGTCAAGCAGTTACGGCGACGGAATCGGTGAAACTCGCGTTACAATCGCCGCGTGAGCAACGCCGGTCCCGCCCCTCCGGTACGCACGCCGGGTGATCTCGCGGGGTGGAGCCCCGACACCGAGCTGGGCTACCCCGGGGCGTTTCCCTTCACTCGCGGGATCCAGCCGACCATGTATCGCGGACGACTGTGGACGATGCGGCAGTACGCCGGTTTTGCCACCGCGGAAGAGTCGAACGCGCGCTATCGCTACCTGCTGGCGCAAGGCGTCAGCGGCCTGAGCGTCGCCTTCGACCTGCCGACGCAAATGGGTTACGACTCGGATCACGCCCTGGCCGCCGGCGAAGTGGGACGCGTCGGCGTGGCCATCGACTCCATCGAGGACATGGCGACGCTGTTCGATCGGATTCCCCTCGACAACGTGTCGACGTCGATGACCATCAACGCGACGGCGATCATCCTGCTATCGCTCTACGTCGCGGTGGCCAGGCGTCAGGGGATTGCGCCGCGCGCGCTGGCAGGCACGGTGCAGAACGACATCCTCAAGGAATACGTCGCCCGCGGCACCTACATCTATCCACCGCGCGCCTCGCTGCGGATCGTCACCGACATCTTCGCTTTCTGCGAGCGCGAAATGCCGAACTGGAACACGATTTCAATCAGCGGCTATCACATCAGAGAAGCGGGATCGACCGCGGTCCAGGAAGTGGCGTTCACCTTCGCGAACGCGATCGCCTATGTGCAATCAGCGATTGACGCCGGCCTCGACGTGAACCGGTTCGGACAGCGCCTGTCGTTCTTCTTCAACGCGCACAACGATTTCCTGGAGGAGATCGCCAAATTCCGTGCCGCGCGCCGACTGTGGGCACGCCTGATGCGCGATCGCTTTCACGCGACCAACCCGCGGGCCCAGCAATTGCGTTTTCACACCCAGACCGCCGGCAGCACGCTCACCGCCCAGCAACCCGACAACAACATCGTCCGGGTCGCGCTGCAGGCGATGGCGGCGGTGCTCGGCGGCACGCAGTCGCTGCACTGCAACGGACGCGACGAGGCGCTGGCGCTGCCGACCGAGGAGTCGGCGCGGATCGCCCTGCGCACACAGCAGATCATCGCGTCGGAGACCGGCGTCGCCAACACCGTCGATCCGCTGGCAGGATCCTATGCCGTCGAGACAATGACCAACGCCATCGAGCGAGAAGCGGAGGACATTCTGGCGAAGATCGAGCGCGCCGGCGGCACGCTCGCCGCGATCGAGACGGGACTGATTCAGCGCGACATCCAGGAATCGGCCTACCGCGCGCAGATCGACGTCGATACCGGCGCCGCGACCGTGGTTGGCGTCAACAAATTCGTGACCGACGGACGCGAGACTGCCATGGCCACGCTGAGCATCGACCCGGAGATCGAGCGGCAGCAGATCGAGCGCGTGCGCGCAGTTCGCGCCGGCCGCAGCGCGGCGCAGTGGCAGACGGCGCTCGACGGCGTCACGCACGCTGCTCGCGACGGCGGCAACCTGGTCCCGGCGATGGTCGCGGCGGTCGAAGCGCGCGCCACCGTCGGTGAAATCGCAGACGCCATGCGCTCGGTGTTCGGGGAACATACAGAACTCGCTTCGCTCTAAATGGTCAAGGGCTGATGGCTGCTTCCTCATCGTCGACAGCTGCCACCGTGTTGCGGGTCGAAGGCCTGACCACAGTCTTCGACACCGCCAGCGGCGCCGTGCCAGCCGTGGACGACGTCAGCTTCGACATTCGCGCGGGCGAAACGCTCGGTCTGGTGGGCGAATCGGGCAGCGGCAAATCGGTGACCGCGCTGTCGATCATGCGCCTGGTTCGGCGGCCCGGCCGTATCGCGGCGGGCCGAATTCTCTTCAAGGGCGCCGATCTCCTCACCCTCGACGATCGTGCGATACAGCGGGTGCGCGGCGCCGACGTCGCCTTGATCTTCCAGGAGCCGATGACCGCGCTCAATCCGGTGTTCCGGGTCGGCGATCAGGTCGCGGAGACCCTGCTGGTACACCGCCGCGCCACGCGACGCGAGGCCAAGGCCCGGGCCATCGATCTGCTACGGGCCGTGCGCATCACCAACCCCGAGTCGCGCGCGAGCGACTACCCCCACCAATTGTCGGGCGGAATGCGGCAGCGCGTTCTGATTGCGATGGCGCTGGCGTGCCAGCCGTCGCTGGTGATCGCCGACGAACCGACCACCGCACTCGACGTCACGATTCAGGCGGAGATCCTCGACCTGCTGCGCGAGATGAAGTCGGCGCTCGATTTGTCGCTGCTGCTCATCACGCACGATCTCGGCGTGATTGCCGAGACCGCGGACCGCGTAGCCGTGATGTACGCTGGCCGGATCGTCGAGACCGGACCGGTTCGCGAAGTCTTCCGAAACCCGACGCATCCCTACACACGCGGCCTGCTTGCGTCGATGCCGGCGGGACATCCGGGTCAACGGCTGCACGCGATTGCAGGTTCGGTTCCGATGCTGGGTGAACTGCCAGCCGGCTGCGCCTTCAACCCGCGGTGCGTCGACCGTTTCGAGCCGTGCACCACGACGCCGCCGCCCCACTATCCCGCCGGGCCGAATCAGACCGCGAGGTGCTATCTCCATGACCCCAATTTTCGCGACCATAATCTGAAATCTGCACTCTTAAATCTGCAAACTCCCGTGGCCCGCGATGCCGCTGGTTGAAGTCTCGCACCTGGTCAAGACCTTCGCGCGTGACGCAGGGCTGTTCAGCGCCGGGACGGCAGTCGCCGCCGTGAACGATGTCAGCTTCAGCATCGACGAAGGTGAGACGTTCGGGCTGGTGGGCGAGTCGGGAAGCGGCAAGACCACGACCGGACGGTGCCTGCTCAGGTTGATCGAGCCGACCTCTGGCGCGATCGAGTTCCGTGGCGAGAACGTCCTCGGGTTCTCGAAGCGCCGCCTCCGCGAAGCCCGACGCGACATGCAGATGGTCTTTCAGGATCCGTATTCCTCGCTGAATCCGCGCATGTGGGCCGGTGCGATCGTCGAGGAGCCGCTCATCATCCACAAACTTGGCGCCCGCAGCGCACGCCAGACACGCGTGGAGGAACTCTTTCGGCTCGTCGGACTCGACCCGGCGCATCTCGAGCGCTATCCCCACCAGTTCAGCGGCGGCCAGCGCCAGCGCATCGGGGTGGCCCGAGCTCTCGCCTTGAATCCGTCGTTCGTCATTCTGGACGAGCCGGTCTCGGCGCTCGACGTCTCGGTGCAGGCTCAGGTGGTCAACCTGCTGATGGACCTGCAGGAACAGCTGCGCCTGACTTACTTGTTCATCGCGCACGATCTGCGGCTGGTGCAACATGTCTGCAACCGCGTCGCCGTGATGTTCCTGGGGAAAATTGTCGAGATCGGGCCGACCGCGTCCCTCTTTGCCGCGCCGCAGCACCCCTACACGAGGGCGCTGCTGTCCGCGATACCGGTACTCGATCCCGGAGCCCCCAGACACCGCATCGTCCTCGATCCCGGGTCGGTGGACCGTGGCGCTGCCCTGCGCGAAGTGTCAGCGGGACACTTCGCAGCTGTCTGATCGCGCGTCAACCACGTTGGCAGAAATACACGACGATCACGAAGAAGAGAATCTCCTGCTTCGTTCTTCATGATGTCGTGATTTCGTGGTTAGGCGGCGCGGCGGACGTCGTTCTCGACTTTGCCGTCTCTGATGTGGATGGTGCGGTAGGCGAACGCGGCCACGTCGGGCTCGTGCGTCACGAGGACGATGGTGTTGCCGCCTTTGTGCAATCGCTCGAAGAGCACCATGATCTCGTTGCCGGTCTTCGAGTCGAGGTTGCCGGTCGGCTCGTCGGCAAGCAGAATCGACGGGTTGTTCACCAGCGCGCGGGCGATCGCCACGCGCTGGCGCTGCCCTCCCGACAGTTCATTCGGCCGGTGTTGCATGCGCTCGCCGAGCTCGACCTTCTGCAGCGCCGCCCTGGCACGGTCGAGACGATCCTTGGCTGGTACGCCAGCATACACGAGCGGCAGCTCGACGTTATGCAACGCGGTTGCGCGCGGCAGCAGGTTGAACGTCTGGAAGACGAAGCCAATCTCTTCGTTACGAATACGGGCCAGCTCGTTGTCGTTCATCTGGCTGACCTGCTTCTCGTTCAGCAGGTACGAGCCCTTGCTTGGCGTGTCGAGGCAGCCGATCAGGTTCATGAGGGTAGATTTGCCCGAGCCGGACGGCCCCATGATCGCCACGTACTCGCCGCGCTCGATCTGGATGGAGATACCGCGCAACGCGTGGATCTCTTCGTCACCCATCACATAGGACTTCCACAAGTCGACGGTTTCAATCAATGGCATGGCACTGAGGCTCAGACGGCGGGCCCGGCCCCGCGGTTCCCCTGATTATGACCCGCTTTTCAGGCGCGCGATGAGCGTCTTGGCAATGGCCGGTGCGTCGAGCGGCATGTGCGCCTGCCAGATGCTGGCGTCCACCGGGATCAGGGTGACCCTGGCGAGGCGCGATTTCCGCCGCTGGTCCGCGATTTCGCCCGCCAGCTCCCCTGCGGGCGCGAGTGCGGTACCCATCAGCAGCACGCACACTTCGTCGGCCTTGGTGTCGCCCCATTTCACCGCCTGGAGCCACGCTTCGGCGACGGCATCGCGATCGAGCTCCGAGACGAAGCGCCCGAGGAGCTTCGGGTTCTTGCTCCGTCCGAACAGGGACTTCTTCGGCACCATGGCGAAGTCGAAGCCGCGCAGCTGGGTCTCCTGATAGCCGCCGCCGATCGCCTCGAGCGCCTGCCGCAGACGCCCCAACGTCGCTTTGCGCACGAACTCGTCGCGGGTCGCGCGCTCCTGCTTGAACGCCGCCCCGTACGGAGCCGCCGCCGGGTTCGATGGCGAGGGCGCCGCAGAGGCCGGATGTGGCTCGGCCGCGCTCTGGTGCTGGGCGGTCGCCGGTTCGGCGGCTCCCGGAGAAATGACCGCGCCGCCGGTTTCCGCCAGCGCCCGATCGTACTCCGCACGCCGATCCGGGTCGGACAGAATCCGGTACGCCTCGGTGAGCTGGGCGGCACGATCGGCCGCCATGCCCTGGAATTCCCGGCCCAGATGCTGAACCTTATCGGGGTGGTAGCGCGCGATCTGCGCGCGAAACGAGCGCTTGATGTCCTCGGCCGGCGCGCCCGACGCGAGTTCGAGGAGTTCGTAGTAGTTGAGAGCCACCTACTTCTTGAACTCCGCGACGTTGGCGGCTGGCAACTCGCGCCGGCCGTCGCGATTGTCCCGATCGCGCAACCGCTTCGGTAACCGCTTGACCTCGCTGGCGCTGCGCGCGCAGTACGGGCAGAAATTCCAGCCCGGCTGCATGGCCCGGCCGCAATGTGGACATCCGCCGCCGACGCGCTTTCCGCATTGTGGGCAGGCGTTGAAGTCGACGCCGACGGCCGATCCGCAGCCGGAGCACAGGGTGCGCATTTCCCTGACTTCAGTGACCACGCGCAGCAGTTCCTCGGGCGTGGTGATGCCGCTCTTCACCTTGGCCAGGCCGTCCTCGCCAAGGGTGATCATCCCGCCGGTGACCGCCGCCTCGCGCAACTGATCTTCAGTCGATTTCACCGCGATCAGCCGGCGCAGCTTGTCGGTGACGCGCATCACTTCGTAGATGCCGATGCGACCGCGGTAGCCGGTATGGTTGCACTGATCGCAGCCCACCGACTTGTAGAACGGAATCGCGGCCGCATCCGCTTCAGCGATGTTCAGCGACCGCAGCACGTCGGCCGGCGGCGTGTACTGACGACGGCAATGCACGCACAGCCGCCGCACCAGGCGCTGCGCGATCACGCCGACCAGAGCCGAGGCGATCACGTACGACTCGGCGCCAATGTCCATGAGCCGGGTGACGACCGACGGGGCGTTGTCGGTGTGCAACGTGGACAACACCAGGTGGCCGGTCTGTGCCGCCTGCATCGCAATTTTCGCCGTCTCCGCGTCGCGAATCTCGCCCAGCAGGATCACGTCGGGATCCTGACGCAGGATCGAGCGCAGCGCGCTCGCGAACGTGAGCTTGATTTTCTCGTTGATCTGGGTCTGGTTCACGCCGGGGATCTGGTACTCGATCGGATCTTCGATCGTGATGATGTTGGTTTTTTCCGACTGCACCGCCCTCAGCGCTGAGCTCAAGGTGGTGGTCTTGCCGCTGCCGGTGGGCCCGACGACCAGAATCATCCCGTGCTGGTGGCGCAGGAACTCGCGCGTCTCCTCGAGCGCGGCGGCCGACATGCCAATCTCTTCCAGCGCCGGGACGCCTTTGCGATGATCGAGCACGCGCATGACGACCTTCTCGCCAAACAGCGTCCGCAGCGTCGAGACGCGGAAGTCGACCTCGGTGCCGTCTTCTGCGCTGGAGCGTAGACGGCCGTCCTGCGGCAGCCGCTTCTCGGCGATGTCCATGCCCGCCATGATCTTGAGCCGGGCAATCAGTCCTTCGTGGACCCACTTGGGCAGGTCCATCACCTCCTTGAGCAAGCCATCGAGCCGGTGGCGGATGAGCACGCCCTTTTCCATCGGCTCGACGTGGATGTCGCTCGCCCGACTCCTGATGGCGCTCTTGACGACCAGATCGACGAGGTCGATGATCGGCGCGGCCTCGCTCCGCTCCTTGAGACCCGCGACCGGCTCGAAGACCTCTTCCTCCACACGCCGGGCGAGCGCCGTTTGCGGTGTGGGTAACTCGACACCCGGCCCGCCGCGGCGAGCAGCCTCACGTTCGCGGACCGCGATTTCGCTGCGGCTCTCTGGCGTCGTGCGTATCAGCGCCTTGTCGGGATACCCGGTCTGGATGGCATCGCCGATGTCGCCGCGCGTGGCGACGACCTGCTTGATGCGATACCCGGTCTGGAACTCGAGATCCTGCACCAGGCTGAACAGCAGCGGGTCGGACATCGCCACCGTCAACAGATTCTTTTCGAGCCGGACCGCCACACAAATGCGCTTGAGCGCGACGTCCTTCGGAATCAGGATGACGGCAGTGGGTTCAGGTGGATTCTCGGCGAGATTGATGTAGGGAAAACCGAGTTGGAAGGCGAGCGCCTTCGCGATCTGTTTTTCCGTCGCGAGGTTCATCCGCACGAGGACCACGCCCAGGCGCTCCCCGGTACGCTTGTGCTCGGTCAGCGCGACGCTGAGATCCTCTTCCGTGATGAGGCCGGCCTGAATCAGGCACTCGCCGATTTTCTTACGCACACTGAACCTTCAGGACGACCGCCTTTCCCGAAACCGCTGAGTCCATTGTACGGGTCGGTCCCGGGATCGATCATGTGAAACCCGGTGACGGTCGCAAAACGCCGGCGCCGACACAACATCTGGTAGTTGAGCTGAAGTTCGATCCACAAACCTACCGACGCGCGGCTCCAAGCGTCAGGCCCCTCAGACGACCCTGTGTGTCTCTGAGCGTGACCGCGCCAGCTGTGATGGCCACAATCCGCGCTCCTCGTACTTCATCGCCAACTCCCACGATCCGGTTGTCGACAATCGCCAGCTGGCGATCCGCCGAGTAGAGGATCGTTCCCAGCACCGCGTCAAACGGCAGCGCAGCTTCCTGCGCCAGCGCCGGTTCGACGTTCGCAGTCGCCGGCTTACGGAGCGCCGCGGAAGCCGCCGGCTTCTGCAACGCGATCGGCCGGGGCTTCGAGACCGCCGGGCTTTCAGCCGCGACCCGAAGCGACAGGGCTGGCACCCGCTTCGGCGCCGTCCCAGTGGGCGGCTTCGCTTCGACCGTCGGCGTCGGCGCGACGAGCAGCGATCGAGGCGCGAGGCTGCGCGATCTCGCCGCCCGCGCCCCGGGCGCCGCGGCCACAGGAGGCTTATCGACCTCAGCCGGCTTGGCCGTCACCATCGGCGCGGCATTCATGGCCGATGGCGGCGCCGCGAGCGATCTGGTTGCAGCGACCGGCGGCGTCGCCGGCGCCTTGTCGACGACGGCCGCGGACAACTGCGTCACGACTGGCGGGTTGGTCGCCAGGACCGGGGCCGCCGGCACAAGCGGCGTCTTGTTCAATACCGCCGACGAGGGTGCCCCACCCGCGAGCGACGCGGACGGTGGTGGCGGCGCCACTGGCCGGCGGCCCCGCACCGCCGCACCAGATGCGATGTTCCGCGGCGTCGGTGGCACCGACCAGAGATGACCGCGGTCCACCACCAACCAGCTACCGGTGACCCCGGCTGCGGCACCGGCGAGCACTGCGGCACGCGAGAGCCAGGTCCGGGACGTCTGTCGCCTGCGCGCGCGCAGCAGGTTGATGACCGGCGGCCAGTCCGCGGCGGCGGCCCACGCGAGCCGCATTGCCGCGCTCCGCTCCCGGAACTCATCGGCGGGCGCCGGCAGTCGTGCGGCGTCGATCCCGAACAGCCCGTCCAGCGGCTCGACTTCGACGTCGAGGCGCTCCATCAGCAGCGTCGACATGTTGCGCAACTCGGGCACGCCACCGCACACGCTCACCTGGCCGATGTCGGCCGTCGACCCTCCAACCGCGGTCACGAACTCCTCGATTGCCTCAGCCAGCCGCTCCGCAATGTGTTGCCGCGAGCGCAGCTCGCTGCGCGAGTAGTCGGCGTCGACGAACCCCCAAGGCAGATCGCGTGCCGCGAGGAGCACACCGCGCCGCACCAGCGTGATGCAGGTCGCGGTCTCGTCGAGGGCGACATACGACTCAATCACGTCGGGGCCAGGAGTCCACTGTCGCAGCCGCGCCAGCGAGCCAAGCACGACGGCCGGGGTCGTGACCGTACGCAGCTGAATGCCCGCTTCGCGAAGAGGAAGCAGCGCGTCGACCATGTCCAACGCCGACGCCATCGAAACCACCACGGGGCGACGGGTGGCGCGTTCGTCGGCTGGCGGTGCCATCGCGATGTCGGCCCATACACCGGTGGTCTGCAGACCTGCCGCCGACAAGGCAGCCAGCGCTTCTGCGCGCATCGATTCATAAGAGCCGGTGGTCACCATCACCTGTCGATGTTCAGTCCGTCCGCCCCATACCACTACCGCGGCCCGACGGCGGCGCAGCATCTCCAACTTTGCTTGGGTTTCCGCGCCCGACGGCGGAAGCACTGCGAATGACCGCACCCTGCCGGCCCGGGTCCGGCGCCAAGGCGGGCCGACCTCCAGCTCGACAATCCTGCACGCCGTTGGCGACAGTTCGATTCCAACCCGCCTTGTCATCACGGTTGCCTGATGCCTCCGCCCTGCCTGGGCGCCAGGAACTCCCGCTGGTATGTCGGTCCGAGACGGAACCGGCGGTAGAGGAGGGCTGCTGAATCCGGCACTCGGTTGCCCGCGGGTGCACACCGGGCTAACATGCTCGCCTCAGACATGGACCACGATCCCGCCCACGCCCGCGAGGCGAACGGTCACGTTCAAGGCGACCTGCGACAGCAGACCGCGGCGGTCCTCCTCGATCGGGTCGAGGCGGTCACGGCCGACGCGGTCGCCATCTTCCCGTACAGCGGCGCTGAATCGCTCGACAGCACTTACTGCCATCATCTCGGGCTTCTGCTGGCGCAACTGCTGGCCTTTGCCGTCCGCGACGGGAGGCTCGACCCTCGCGGCGGGCTCGTGGCCGATCTCCATCGCCTGATGCTCGAGCGGGCGCTCGCGATGGAACGGCTGTTCACGTTTGCCTATCTCACCGAGCGTACCGCCCTCGATGAACTGGCTCTGGACGACTCCATTGGTGCGACCAGCGAACCGTGGCCCCTCGTCGCCCAGTTGGTTCGGCGCGCGTCGTTCGACTTGCTGGCCGCTTACACCGAGCGTCTCCAGCTCGAACCGGGCGATGTCGCGGTGATCGACAAACTGACCACGCTGCACACGCGCTTGCTGTTCGACGCCGTACTGGCCAAGGAAGTCGAACGCGCCGTGCGCTATCGGTATGCGATCTCGCTGATTCTCTTCGACGTCGACAACCTGTCGTCGATCAACCAGGGGCACGGCTACGGCGTGGGGGACAAGATTCTCGAGCGACTGGGCATCCTGATCCGGCAGTACTTCCGCCAGCACGATTGGGTGGCGCGCCACTCGGAGGACTCGATTGCGGTCCTGCTGACCGGCAATGATGCCATCCACGCCAACTCTCTCGCCGAGCGGGTCCGCGCCACCGTCGAGGAGCGGCTGGGGTTCACGGATCATCGTTCGGATCGACCGGTCGCCGTGACGATCAGCGCGGCAGTGATCAACGTGCAGGTGGCCGTCGGGAACGTCATCGATCCGGAGCGCCTCCTGGCCGAAGCGGAAGCCGCCGTCGGCCGTGCCAAGCAGCATGGCCGCAACCGCGTCGAACGTGTCGACGGCTACTCGGGCGTTTTGAGGGCCGAAAGCCCGGCCCTCTAACTTCTGTCCTCGTCCTCGTAATTCGCCTTCAGCTTCGCGACCACTGCCGGATCGGCAAGCGTCGTCATGTCGCCGAGCGCCTTTCCTTCCGCGATGTCGCGCAGCAGGCGGCGCATGATCTTCCCGGAGCGGGTCTTGGGCAGGTCGGCGGCGAACAGAATGTCGTCGGGTCTGGCGATCGCGCCAATCTTGGTGACGACATGCTGCTTGAGCTCGTCGATGAGCTGCGTCGATTGCGCGATGGCCCCGGCTCCTTCCTTCAGCGTGACGAACGCGGCGATCGCCTGACCCTTGATTTCGTGCGCGCGCCCGACGACAGCGGCCTCGGCCACCGCCGGATGATCCACCAGCGCGCTCTCGACCTCCATCGTCCCGATGCGATGGCCGGCGACGTTGATGACGTCGTCGACCCGGCCGAGCAGCCAGAAATTGCCGTCAGCGTCGCGCTTGGCGCCGTCGCCGGTCACATAGACGCCCGAGCCCCATTTGTTCCAGTACTGGCGGACATAGCGGTCAGGATCGCCGTAGATCCCGCGCAGCATCGACGGCCACGGACGGGTCAGGGCAAGCAGCCCTCCGCCGACCTCGACTTTCTGGCCCCCTTCGGTTCGAATCTCGGCGCAGATGCCGGGAAACGGATGTGTGGCCGACCCCGGCTTCAGCGTCGTGACCCCCGGTAGAGGCGTGATCATGATTGCGCCGGTTTCCGTCTGCCACCAGGTGTCGACGACCGGGCAGCGTTCACCGCCAATGATCTTGTAGTACCAGATCCACGCTTCGGGGTTGATCGGCTCACCCACCGAGCCGATCAACCGCAGCGACGACAGATCCCGTTGCTGCGGAAATTCGGCACCCCACCGCATGAAGGCGCGGATCGCCGTCGGCGCCGTGTAGAACACGGTCACCCCGTGCTGCTCGATGAGCGACCAGAATCGATCCTTCTGCGGCCAGTCAGGTGCGCCCTCGTACATGAGCACCGTCGCACCGTTCGCCAGCGGACCGTACACCACGTAGCTGTGTCCGGTGACCCATCCGATGTCGGCCGTGCACCAGTAGACGTCGTCCTCGCGCAAATCAAACACCAGCTTGGTGGTGGCATAGGTGCCCACCATATATCCGCCCGTGGTATGAACGATGCCTTTGGGCTTGCCGGTGGTGCCCGAGGTGTAGAGGATGTAGAGCATGTCCTCGGCGTCCATCGGCTCCGGATCGCATTTGTAAGAGGAGCGCTCCATCAGCTCGTGATACCAGTGATCCCGTCCTGGCTTCATCTCCACGGGCAGCAGGTCGCCTGCGCGGCGGACCACAACCACGTGTTCGATCGAGGGTGTCCCGGCCACCGCTTCGTCGGCGACCCTTTTCAACGCCACGATGTGGCCGCGCCGGTGGCCGCCATCGGCGGTGACAAGCAGGCGGCACCGCGAGTCGTTGATGCGATCGCGCAGGGAGTCGGCACTGAAGCCGCCGAAGACGACGCTATGGACGGCGCCGATGCGGGCGCAGGCGAGCATGGCGACTGCCAACTCAGGAATCATCGGCATGTAGAGTGCGACGCGATCGCCCTTGGTCACACCGAGCGACTTGAGCACATTGGCAAACGCCGACACCTGCCGGTAGAGATCGAAGTAGGTCAGCGTGCGTCGATCACCAGGCTCACCTTCCCAGATGAGCGCCGCCTTGTTGCGGCGGGGGCCGCGGACGTGGCGGTCGAGGCAGTTGACGCTCGCGTTGAGCTGTCCGCCGACAAACCATCTGGCGTTGGGCGGCTGCCAGTCGAGCACCTTGTCCCACGCTCGCGACCACTCGAGCTCCGCCGCGAACGAAGCCCAGAACGCTTCGGGGTCACGCTCAGCGACGGCATAAATGCCGTCGTCGCGAACGACTGCCCTGGCCCGGAAGTCGGGCGGCGGGGGAAACGTCCGCTCTTCGCGGAGCAGATCGGCGATTTCGGGGTGTGAGTGCTGGTCGGCCATGCGGCCGATTATAGAGTGGTCGGGAGCGGTTCCGGATCAGCCGCCCAGCGACGCGAGCCGGGCGCGGACGCGGCCGACGAGATCGGCGTGGGTCACGGTGCCGAAGCGCAGGAAGGCGCGGTAGTGCTCGACGGCGGTGACCTCGTCGCCCCCTTCGTCGGCGACCACGGCGAGGTTGTAGTGCGAGCCGGCGTTGCGCGGGTCGATCGTCAGGGCCCGCCGCAACAGATCGCGCGCGTCGTCGACGCGACCGCCGGCCTTCTGCAACAGCGCCAGGTTCACGAGCGACTCGACGTTGCGCGGGTCGACGGTGAGCGCCACCTGGAACTCGGCCGCCGCGGCCGCCGGCGAGTTGCCGCGCATCAGCGCGACCCCTCGATTGTTGTGGGCCTTCACATACTTCGGATCGATCGTGATCGCGCGTTGAAACTGCGCCAACGCTTCAGCACGCTGGCCGTGCTGATCGTAAAGCAGTCCCAGGTTGTTGTGGACCTCGGCGCTGCCATCGCTGGTCTCGAGCAAAGCGCGATAGTGGATCAGCGCACTGTCGAAATCGTTGATGCGTTGATAGTAGAGCGCGAGATCAAAATGATCCTCGGTCGGCGCCGAAGCGACCTCAGGCTCGAGTGTCGGTTGTGGAACAGCCGGACGAACGGGAGCCGATTGCGGCGTGGCACGCGGAGCCGAGCCGCTCCCAATGGTGAACGCACTCGAGCCTGTCCGTGTCTGAACCGGAAGTGCGCGATCCACGGCTGCCACGGGCGCGCGCGCCGGCGCCATTGGCGATGCAGGGCGAGGCGGCGTGGGAGCGGCACTCCTGACACCAGCGGGCCTGCCGGGTGCGGCGGGTGACGAGAGCACAGCCACGAGCCCCGCCACGGCTGCGAATCCGATCACAACTGCCGCCACACCGTAGAGGAGCAGGCTCCTGAGCGGCACGCCGCGCGCTGCCGGCGAGTAACCAAGGGTGGAGGGCAGGGCGCGCGGCCCGTGAACCGCACTGGCGTCGCCCTGGTCGGCCGAACGGCGGCGAAGCGCGTCGAGAATGATGCTCACGGCTCGGTGCCCGACGGGTGCAGATCGGCGTCCGCGGCGCGCGACGACGCCGCCACAAGGCCGATCGCGAAACCGGTGCTGACCAGGTGCGCATCGCTTTGAGGCGCCGCGGCGATCAACCGCTCGACGTCGCGGCGTGCGATGCGCGAGTCGCCACACGCCCCGGCCAGCACGCGCCGCCATCGGCCGCGCGATCCCGGGTTCACGTCGGCGTAAAACACACGGAAGCCGGACGCCTCGAGCCACTCGGTGGTCGCGGCAACATCCCTGGCGGTCGCCGCCACCGCAACCGGGAACGAGCCTGCCAGAATCGTGAAAGCGGCGTCGGCCGTCAGCTCGCGGTCGGCACCGCTCGTCTCGGCCGCGGTTGGCGTCTGATCGGGAATGGACAAGGCCGGCGCGATCCGCGGCGCGATCCGCTCGTTCGTCCGCGCCACCGTCTGTTCCGACTTCGCGAAGCGCGTGTACGCGTAGGTCGACCCGGCGACGGCAATCGCCGACGAGAGCAGCACGACCGCCGCGGCCGAGACGAGCGGCGCCTTGCGAGTGACCCAGGCAAAACGCTCCGCCCGCGGCAGCTGCAGGTCGAGATTCCCGGCCGCGTGCGCGACCATCTCGGGCGTGACGCGATTGCTACGAGTCGAGAACGCGGCGAGCAGGGCGCGGTCGCAGATCAGATTGATCAGGCGCGGGATGCCGCCGGACCAGCTGTGAACCTGTTCCAGCGCCTTGGCGGTGAAGGCGACTGCGCCGCCGCCCCCGGCAATCGTCAGCCGGTGCGTCACGTACGCCGCCACCGTCTCGGCGTCGAGCGGCTCGAGCTCGTAGCGGATCGACACGCGCTGATCCAGCTGCCGCATCCCGGGCGATCGAAGCAGCGGTTTCAAGTCGAGCTGCCCGACCAGGATGATCTGCAGCAGCTTTTCCTTGTCGGTTTCGAGGTTCGACAGCATGCGAATCTGCTCGAGCACCGGCAACGGCAGGTTCTGTGCCTCGTCGATGATCAACACGGCGCTGGCCTTGAGCGGGATCAGCGAGAGCAGGAAGCCGTAAAGCGTCTCGATCAGCTCCTGCTTCGTGACGTCCGCCATCCGATCCGTCGTGATTTCCTCGCGCGAGATGACGCCGAAGTCCTGCAGGACCCGCCTGAGCAGATCCTCCTCGGTGAGGAACGGATTGAGCACCAGCGCGGTGAAGGTGGTTCGATCGATCTGCTCGAGCAGGGCGCGGCACAGCGTGGTCTTGCCGGTACCGATGTCGCCGGTGACGACGACGAAGCCTTCGCGCCGACCGATGGCGTACTGAAGCAGATCGAACGCGTTGGCGTGCGACTGGCTGCGATAGAGGTACTTCGGATCCGGCGTCAGGCTGAATGGCTTCTCCGAAAACCCGTAGTAGTTTTCGTACATGTCACTGCGCCGACGCACCGGCGACAATTTTCGCCGTCAGCAGGATGACGAGCTCGACGTGTTTGTGAATCGTCTCCGTGCCGCGGCCGAACCAGCCGCCGCAGATCCCGGCCGCCTTCTTCTTCCTGGTCGCACGATCAATCGTGAAGCCGGACACGACGAGCGTCTCCCCGTCGCCGATGCGGGCGAGCATGTCCGTCTCGACGACCTCGGGCGCCGCCACGATCGGCGTCAGGCTCAGCGTCAGGATCGAGTCGGCTGAAATCTGCGGCGTGACGCTGAGGCTGAGCGTCCCGGTGCGGACGATCGACGGCTCGTTGTTGAGCGTCAGCAGCCGGGGCGTCGCGATCACGGTCACGGTGCCCTGCTCGCCGAGCAGGCCGAGCAGCCTGCCGACGTCGGTCACGCGCAGGCCGTTCATGGTCCGTCTCGTGGCGCTGGGTACATCGCCGGCCGCCGCGCCGCTCATCTTCGCTGCCAGTCTAGTGTCCGCCTCCGATGCGTCGTGCGTGAAGGGATGCGGTCAGGCTGGCGGAATGTCGATCACGCCGGGCGGGGTCTGCTTCTTGAACACCAGTGCGCCGAGCAGGCCGCCGAGCGTGGAGAACACGCCTCCGATCAGCAGCCAGAACATCAGGCCGACGATGTGGCCGAGCAGGAAGTAGGCGCCGCCCATCCCATTTCCCCGTCCCAACCGCTCGACCATGTCGCGCGCCTCAGGCGGAAAGCTCCCCATGTCGACGAAGCGCTGCAGCATCGCCTGCTCCATCGGCGCCACCATGAAGTCGATCGGAATCGATACGACAGCGCGGACCAAGGCGCCGACCAGACCGGCCAACAGCCCGACCAGCGCTCCGTCGGCCGGCGTCATCGGTGCAGCTCTGTTCTGCTGGAAGAGATAGGCCGCGACCAGACCGCCGCTGATCACCCAGAGACAGCAGCACACATTGCCGGCGGAAATGATCGGCAGCGCCGACAGCACGCCCATCACGACGCCGCCAATCAGCGCCGGCTGGGAGTAGGGCGATTTAGTCGTAGTACTCTCGGCCAAGATGCGTGATGAGCTCTTCGCCCTTCAGATATCTCAAGGTGTTCTTCAGCTTCATCAGCTGAATGAACAGGTCGTGCTCAGGATACAGCCCCGGCGCGTGCACCGGGCTCTTGAAATAGAACGACAGCCACTCCTGAATGCCTGACATCCCCGCCCGCTTCGCGAGATCCATGAACAGCGCGACGTCGAGCACAATCGGGGCGGCCAGGATGCTATCACGGCACAGGAAGTTGATCTTGAGCTGCATCTTGTAGCCGAGCCAGCCCACCAGATCGATGTTGTCCCAGCCCTCTTTGTTGTCCCCGCGCGGCGGGTAGTAGTTGATCCGGACGACGTGGCAGAGGTCCTGGTAGAGCTCGGGATAGAGGGTCGGCTGGAGGATGTAATCGAGCACCGATTTCTTGCTCTCCTCCTTGGTCTTGAACGACTCGGGGTCGTCGAGCACCTCACCGTCGCGGTTGCCGAGGATGTTCGTGGAATACCAGCCCTCCACCCCCAGCAGCCGCGCCTTGAGGCCCGGCGCGATGATCGTCTTGATCAGCGTCTGGCCGGTCTTGAGATCCTTGCCGGCCAGCGGCGCCTGCGTCTTCAGCGCGAGCGATACCAGCGCCGGAATGTCGGCCGTGAGGTTCGGAGCGGCGTTGGCGTAAGGGATACCTTCGCGGATCGCGGCGTACGCGTAGACCATGCTCGAGGGAATCGCCGGGTCGTTGGCTTCGAGTGCGCGCTCGAAGCTCTCGATCGTCTGGTGCACGGGCGATTCGGTGGCGAAAATCTCGGTGCTGCCGCACCACACCATCACCAGCCGATCGAGGCCGTGCTCGGCCTTGAAGCGCTGGATGTCGGCCACCACCTGTTCGGCCAGATCCTTCTTGTTCTTGCCCGTCTTCACGTTTGGGCCGTCGAGCCGCTTGACGTAGTGCTTGTCGAACACCGCCGGCCACGGCTTGATCTTCTCGAGCTCGGGTCGCACCTGATCGAGGAGTGCCGGTTCGATCACGCCCGCCGTGCGGGCCGCGGCGTAGCAATCGTCGGCGAAGATGTCCCAGCCGCCGAACACGATGTCGTCGAGCGGCGCCAGCGGCACGACGTCGCCGATCTTGGGCGAGCGGCCTTCGGTCCGCTTGCCGAGACGAATCGTCCCCATCTGGGTCAACGAGCCGATTGGCTTCGAGATGCCTTTGCGAATCGCGAGGACGCCGGCGATGGTGGTGGTACTGACCGCGCCCAGACCGACGAGCAGCACACCGAGCTTGCCACGCGCGGGAGCAATATCAACGGGAGTGGACATGAGCTCACGATCATATCCGTTTCAGCTTTCGGCTGTCAGCTTCCGACCGTTAGCTAACGTTAGCTAACGCGCACCACGGCCGCCGCCGCCGCGCCGTGCGCCCGCCCGGCCCCCCGACGCGCCGTCGCCCGCGCCGCCGCCGGCCTGCGGTAAGCTGGGAGCCGGAACCGCGCGGGAGAGATGGCCTGAATGTTTCTCAAGAAGAGCGACCCGCATCTGCTGATGCTCGGCATGACCGGCGTCAAGATGGGCGACAGGTTCGTACAGGTCGGGTGCGCCCACGGCGGACGGCTGGCGGCGGTGGCGGCCAAGGTCGGGTTGTCAGGACGCGCGGCGGTGGTCGCACCGGATGAAGCCTCCGCCGACCGCGCGCGCAAGGCCGCCGAGGACGCGGGTGTGCTGGTCGAAGTCGAGATCGCCGCCCCCGTCCGGCTCCCGCTGCCGGATGCGGAATTCGATCTGGCGGTCGTCGATGATACTGCCGGTCTTTTCGGCACCATGCGTCCGGAAGGACGCGTCGCCGCGATCCGCGAGCTGGTGCGCGTCCTGCGCGGCGGCGGGCGGGTGCTCCTGGTCGGCGCCTTGCCGCGTGGCGGCCTCGGCGCGGTCCTCTCGAGAACGCACAACGGACCACCGTTTGTCGCATCGGGTGACGCGACCAGGGCGCTCGAGGCCGATGGCTTCAAGTCGGTGCGGACGCTGGCCGAGCGCGAGGGGCTCGTTTTTGTGGAGGGGATCAAACCGCGCCAGCCCTGAGCCGCAAGCTCGACCTTTCGGCGTCTCGCGCCGGGGACATCACTGTCCGGGCCGGAGCACAATCCGCCGCCTCGCGATCGCGAAGGTCCCGCAAAAGCGTCCGAATGGACAGGCAGGGGTTTTGCCGCAGCCGTACCGCATTTCATGCATCCTTCCGCGTCCGCGGTCGCCCGGCGCCTCGATCGGTCATGAAGGCCAGCGCGCTCTTGGCCGTTCTCGCCCTGCTGGTCGTTGCGCCACGCGCGCAACAGCCGCCCGCGCCGGTGCATCCCGACAACGATGCGCAGGGCTACCGCTTCAAGAGCGGTGTCGAGCTGATCAACGTGACCGCCACGGTCTCCGACGTCAACGGCCGGTTCGTCCCTGGTCTGCGCCAAGAGGACTTCACGGTTTACGAGGACGAAAAACCGGTGACCGTCACGCAGTTCAGCGCGGAGCGAGTGGCGGTGAGCCTCGGCATCGCGCTCGATACCAGCGGCAGCATGGCGGGCACCAAGATCCGGGAGGCCCAAGCCGCGCTCGATCACATGCTCTACGATCTGCTGGACCGTCAGGACGAAGTCTTCTTGTACCGATTCAGCAACACGCCGGTGCTGCTGGAAACGTGGACCACAGACCGCGAGCAGCTGTCGCACACGCTCGGACGCATCGAGCCGAACGGCGGCACGGCGATGTATGACGCCGTCACCCAGGCGATCCCGCTGACCCTGGAGGGGCACAATCGAAAAAAAGCGCTGCTCGTGATCTCCGACGGGAACGATACTGCCAGCGCAACCACGATCCGCGAGCTCAAGGGACGGATCCGCGAGACGGAAACGCTGGTCTACGCCATCGGCATCGACGGCCCGGGTGAACCGCCGGCGCGATGGCCGCCGCCGCGCCCGCCCGTCCGGATCCCCACGCCGCGTCCGTTTCCGGGCGCGCCTGGACCGTTCGGGAGAACGCCTCCGATCTTTCCACGCCAGCCACCGACCGGTGGGGGCGGCGGCGGTTTGCGCCGCGGATCTGCCAGCGACGATCGCGTCAACGTCGTCGCGTTGCGCGACATGACCGACGACAGCGGCGGCCGCACCGAGATCATCCGCGATCCGCGCGATCTGAATCCGGCGACCGCGAGCATCGCCGACGAGCTGAGCAAACAGTACTACCTCGCCTATCCGGCGAGCGGGAAGAAGGACGGCCGCTGGCACTCCATTCGCGTGGAAGTGCGCGATCGGACCTATCGCGTTCGCGCGCGCAAGGGATATGTCGCGAGCTAGAATGCCGCGTGCAGGTGCTCGCGACCGCGCTCGGCCTGAGCCTTCTTGGAAGCTGCGGCGGTCTCCTCGTCGCGTCGACGCTGGTCTCCTTCCCCGTGCATGTTCGTGCCCGTCTCGTTCCGTGGCTGGTCAGCTACGCGGTCGGCGCGCTGCTCGGCGTCGCGCTGCTGGACATCCTGCCTGAGGCGCTGAGATTTCTCGCCCCGCAGGCGGTGTTCGGGACGCTGCTCGTGGGGATTCTCGTGTTCTTCACCCTCGAGAAGCTGGTCCTGCTTCGCCACTGCCACACTGACGAGTGCGAGGTGCACGACGCCACCGCGCCGCTGCTGTTCATCGGCGACGGCTTTCACAACTTCATCGACGGCGCCATCATCTGCTCCGCGGTCATGGCGTCGGTACCGCTCGGTGTCAGTACCGCGATTGCGGTCGCGGCGCATGAAATTCCCCAGGAGGTGGGCGACGTCGCCATCCTGCTCGCCTCCGGATACAGCCGCGGGCGGGCGCTGCTGCTCAACGTCGTCACCGGAGTGGCCAGCATCGGCGGTGCGCTGGTCGCTTTCCTCGCCGTCCAGGTCATTCCCGGCATCCGGCCGTACGTGCTCGCGATGTCCGCCGCCAGCCTGCTGTACATTGCGATGTCCGACCTCATCCCCAACCTGCACCGCGGTGAGATCGACGCCAGCGCCCTGCGCCAGGTGCTGCTGATCGGGGCCGGGATCGCCACCATCGTGTTCTTCGAAAGAGTGATTGGATGACGTCGCTCGACAAGGCCAACCTCGCGACCGTCGAGAAGATGTGGCGCCGCGAGGTCGAGGCCGCCGCCACTTACAAGCACCTCGCCGAACGCGAGCCCGATCAACACCGCAAGGACATCCTGATGCGGCTGGCGGATCAGGAGGACAAGCACGCCGCCCGATGGTCGGAGCGCATCGCCACGACCACCGGACGCGCGCCCGATCCCAAGGAAGTCGAGCGCGGTCTGTCGTGGTTCCAGCGCATCTCCGATCCGAACGTGGTGCTGCATCGGCTCGAACAGGAGGAAAACAAAGCCGAGGCCGAATACGACCAGCTGATGCAGCGGCTGACGAACCCGACCGATCGCCAGATCGCCGAGGATGCGATGCTCGAGGAGCGCGACCACGCCGTCGTGCTGCGGACCCTGGCGGGTGGAAAAATGCCGACGCCACGATCGACGCTCGACTCCATTCTCGGGCGCGAGCGCTGGCACGTACGCGGCAGCGGCTGGATCGGCGACGCGATCTACGGCGTGAACGACGGTCTTGGCGCCGTGTTCGGGATTGTCTCTGGAATGGCCGGCTACACGGGCGGCAGCGAGGTCGTGCTCGCCGCCGGACTGGCCGGCACGCTCGCCAGCGCGCTCTCGATGGGAGCCGGCGCCTACCTCTCGTCCAAGTCACAGCGCGAAGTCTACGAATCCGAGATCGCGCGAGAGCAGGCCGAGATTGACGAGGATCCGCACGAGGAGATGGTCGAGCTCGAGCTCTTCTATCAGCTCAAGGGCTTCTCCCCCGAGGAGTCGCGCTCGATGGCCGAGCGGCTGCAAAAGGAGCCGAAGCAGTTCCTGCGCACGCTGGTCCACGAGGAGCTGGGGCTCAATGCGGAGACCTTTCCCGATCCCTGGCGCTCGACCGTGTCGGCCAGTCTCTCGACCGCAATCGGCGGCTTCATTCCGATCATCCCGTTCTTCTTCGCCGTCGGGATGCCCGCGGTGGTGGCATCGTTTGTCATCAGCACCGCCGCGCATTTCTTCGTCGGCGCCGCCAAATCGCTGGTCACCACTCGCACGTGGTGGGCGAGCGGTGCGGAGATGACGGTGGTCGGCATCATCGAAGCCGCCATCACCTACGGCTTGGGCGTCGCCTTTGCCGGTCATTGATCAGCCGGATGGTCGAGCGTCACGTCGAGAGGACAGACGCGAGCCGGCGCGTCCAGCAACCCCGGAATGTCCGCCGATTTGGTGCGCTTTGGCTGGCATTCCATTTGCCCTTTCCGAAGCAGCGCCGACCACGCGGCCGGCGGTTGGGAGGTGCATCATGTTCACGAAGTTGTGTGCCTGTGTCGCAGGCCTGCTGCTCACGGCCAATTTCTCGCTCGCCGCGCAAGGCAGTGATGGCGACCGCAAGGACTTTCAGGTCGCCAAGGATATCGCCCGGACGGTGCAGCGCTACTCGCAGTTCACGATCTTCGATGACGTGAACGCCAACGTGAACGACGGGGTGGTCACGCTGACCGGCAAGGTCACCATGCCCTACAAGCGCGACGACATCGCGAAGCGGATCGCCAAGGTCGATGGCGTGCGCGCCGTGAGCGATCAGATCGACGTGCTGCCGGTGTCGCAGTTCGACGATGAGCTGCGCTACCGCATCGCGCGCTCCATCTACAACAACTCGAACTTCTGGAGCTACGCGATCATGCCGAATCCGCCGATTCACATCGTCGTTGAACACGGGCGGGTCACGCTCACCGGAGTGGTGCAGAGTGATGTGGACCGCGCGCTGGCGCGCTCGCTGGCCACTCAGTTCGGCGCGCTGTCGGTCACCAACGCGCTGAAGACCGACGCCGAGGTCAACCAGGCCCTTGCCAAATCCGAGTGAGCTGATCGTGCCGCTCGATCGGGGCAGCGCCACGACAGCGCTGGTCTATCCGGGTGTCAGACACCGTGCAGAACCGGGCGCAGTGTCCGATGACCGCGACCACGCCACCCTCATCCTCGGACACGGCGCGGGTGCGGGACAGCGCAGCGCGTTCATGGTCGACTTCGCTCGCGCGCTCTCGCAGCTTGGCGTCGACGTCGTCACCTTCAATTTTCTCTATACCGAGCAGGGGCGGCAGATCCCCGATCGTGCGCCGGCGCTCGAAGCCTGTTATCGCGCGGTGATCGAGGCGGTGCGCGGCGGCCTCGAATCGGCACGGCACGCCCTGTTCATCGGGGGCAAGTCGATGGGCGGCCGCATCGCGTCGCAGGTCGCGGCGGCGGATCCGCTGCTGCCTGTGGCCGGTCTGGTGCTCCTGGGCTACCCGCTGCACCCGCCTGGCAAGCCGACCCAGCGGCGCGACAAACATCTGGCCGCCATCGCGCGGCCGGTGCTGTTCGTCCAGGGCACACGCGATGCGTTCGGCACGCCGGATGAACTCGCGCCCACCCTTTCCGCCATGCGGCCCGCTCCGGACCTGCACATCGTTGCCAACGGAGACCATTCCTTCAAGCTGGCGCGCAACGATGCCGCGGCGCAGGCCGCGGTCCATGTCGGCGTGCAGAGCGCCATCGTGACCTTCATCGGATCTTCAATTCCATGACGTCCCCGTCATGCTTGAAGCCGTGGGCGAGATACAGCGTGACGCTGCGGGTGGACGGCCACAGCACAACGCGATCGATGCGGTCGGCGCGACACGACGTCAGCGCGACCTCGAGCAGGCGGGTTCCCGTGCCGCCGCGCGCGACCTCCGCGACATAGAGATTCGAGAGGTAAGCGAGCTGCTCGGACTCGGCAATTGGATTCGGGATCTTCTGCAGCGTGTGCAGCCACACCTGGCCGACGACGACGTGCCGGTCCACCGCGACCCAGGCCTTCCACGCACTACCGTCCTGGAGCTCCCGCCGCATCCACGCGATGCAGCGGCGCACGAACGGTTCGTGCGCTTCACGCGGCGGACTCTGCGTGCTCCGAAAGTCCCATCGCAGCTCGGCCAGCACCGTGGCATCGGCGATCGTCGCCGGGCGAATCTCGATCATGGCCGCCGCTCGCGCAGAAACGCCGCCGCCGCCCGCGAAACCTCGTCGGACCATTGGTGGCCGCCCTGGACCTCCAGCGGCGTCACGGCTACGTCCGCGTCCCGCAGCCGGCGGACGTCGCGTTCGAAGATGGCATCGGTGTACCACTCGTCCTGCACGCCGTGGCACACCAGCGCGTGGCGCACCCGCGCGAGCGCGGCGACACCAATCTCGGGCGGCACATCGCCGCCCACGGCGATCACGCCATCCACCGGCCGCGACGAGGCGGCAGCGGCCCTGAACATCATCGCGACACCCTGGGAGAATCCGGCGAGCACCAGCCCCGGCCCGCCCGGATGCTGACGACCAACAACATCCATCACGGCCGCCACATAGGCCAGGTTGTCCGCGATCGCCAGCTCGCGATCCTGCCGTGTCATCCAGCTGGCGACGACTTCATTGTTGCGGCGCTGATAGAAGCGATGGAGGCCTTGAATCGACACCAGCAGCCATCGATCCGCGCCGGGAATTCTCCGCATCCGCTCGAGCTGCACGTCCGCGCCCTCGCCGTATCCGTGAAAACCGACCAGCATCGGCGCCGGGCCGGCTGCAGTGGCCGGCTCGACAAGATAGCGTCCGTGTGTAGCGCTCGCGATGGTGTGCTCGATCACCAGGTCACCTTGGTTGTGCCCGACTCGCGGCTGCCGCCGGTGCATGCGATCGATGGAAGATCGATGGACGGCGCGACAACTCGTTGACCTATTCTAAGGCGCGCGTGAACGCCGCCGACATCCGCCCCGCCGCTCCGGCCGAACAGACGCAGTCGACCCTCGACCTGTTCCTGATTTTCGTGGGCGCCAATGTCGTGGCGACCACGTTCCAGGTTGGCGCGAGCCTGTCCTCGTCGTTCAGCCTGGCGCCGACGCTGGCGCTGGTCGCGGTGGGAACCGTTGCCGGCGCCGCGCTGGTGGCAGCCCTGGCGCCGCTGGGTCCGCGCCTCCGCGTGCCGTCGATCGTCGCCTCGCGGCCGGCGCTGGGGTTTGCCGGCGCCGGGCTGGTCGCGGTCGTCCTCTACGTCAGCAACTTTGCGTGGATCGCCTTGAACAACGTCATTGCGGCGTCGGCGTGCGCGCGGGTCGGCGCCGCCTGGATTGGAGCGGGCGCCGGCTCGCAGACCGCGTGGGCCATCGTGCTCGGCCTGCTGGCGACATTGGTGGTCTGGCTCGGTCCGCGCGCCGTGGCCCGCGCCGATCGCGTCGCGGTGCCGTCGATGGTCGTCGTGGCTGTCGCGTTGACCGTGGCGTGCGCCCGCTCCTCGGCCCAGCCGGCCGCATCGCCGCAGACCACCATGAGCTGGTGGCGCGGTCTCGACGTGGTCATCGGCTACCAGGTGTCGTGGATCCTGATGTTTGCCGACTACTCGCGCTATACCCGTTCGGTGCGAGGCAGCGCCATCGCGGTGTTCCTGGGACTCGCGATCACCAGCGCGTGGATGATGCCGCTCGGCGCAATCGCAGCGCGCGCGGCCGGCACCAGCGATCCTGGCGCGATGCTGAGCGCCGTCGGCCTCGGCGCCGCCGGCGCGCTGATGCTCACGCTCGCGACGCTGACGACGAATTTCGTGAACATCTACATGTCGTCGTTGGCCTGGAAGAGCGTCGCGCCCGGGGCCAGCGATGCCGCGGTGATCTGGTCGATCGGCATCGTCGGCACCGCGCTGAGCGCGGTACCCGGCGTGTGGCTCGAGCAGTACACCAACTTCATGATCGTCCTGGGCGCGCTGCTCGTGCCGGTCGGTGGGGTCCTGATCGCGCACTACTACATTCGGCCGCCGCGAGTGGACCAGGCCCTGATCGCCGAGCTGTACGATCCGGCGGGCACCTTTCGCGGCATCTCGATCGCGGGGCTGTCGGGATGGGCAGCCGGGGCCGCCGCATTCTTCGCGGCAGGATCAATTGGCGGCACGCTGCCGGCCCTGGCGACCTCGGTGCTCGTCTACTGGGGACTCCAGCGCCGCTCGGCCGTGATCGATCCATCAACGCCGGCCTGACCTGGTCAGCGCTACACGTTTTCGCACCGGATCGATACACTGATCATCATGAAACGGGTCGCGCTCGTGATGACGGCCGCCGTGCTGGCGCTGGTCGCGCTGCCCCGGACGCAAACGCGTTCACGCGTCGTCATGCTGGGCACCGGGACGCCGAACGCCGACCCTGACCGCTTCGGCCCCGCCGTCGCCATCGTCGTCGACGACACCAGCTACCTGGTGGATTTTGGCGTCGGTGTCGTGAGGCGGGCGGCCGCCGCGGAACGGTCTGGGATCAAGGCGCTGGCCGCAACCCGTCTGACCCGAGCGTTCGCAACCCACCTCCACTCGGACCACACGCTGGGACTGGCCGATCTGATCCTGACGCCGTGGATCCTCGAGCGCCCGACACCGCTCACACTCTACGGGCCGCATGGACTTCGCGCCATGACGGATCATCTGATCGCGGCATACGCCGACGACCTCAGCATCCGCACCCGCGGCGGCGAGCCCGCGCATCAGTACGATCCCACGCTCGTCGTCGTGCATGAGATCAAACCCGGTATCGTCTACCGCGACGAGCGCGTCACCGTCACCGCCTTCGCGGTCCCTCATGGCGCGTGGCCCGAGGCGTTCGGCTACCGCTTTCAAACCCCCGATCGCTCGATCGTGATTTCCGGTGACACCGGCCCCGAGTCGCACATCGAGGAACAGTGCCGGCCATGCGATGTGCTGGTGCACGAGGTCTACTCCGAGGCCGGATTCGCAAAGCGGCCGCCGGAGTGGCAGGCGTACCACGCGCGTTATCACACCTCGACGCGGCAGCTCGGCGCGATCGCCGCCCGCGCCAAGCCGGGTCTGCTGGTGCTGTATCACCAGCTGATCTGGAGCTCGACGGAAGACGAGCTGCTGAAGGAGGTGCGCTCGGTGTACGACGGTAAGGTCGTGTCGGCGCACGATCTCGACGTGTTCTGAATTCAGTCCGTTCTCAGGCCGGCGAGCGGGTCTAGGGTAGCGGCGCGGTGCGCCGGCAGCAGACACGCCGCCAGCGCGGTCAACAGGGCGACGGCAATGGCCACGGCAAACGCCGCAGCGTCGCCGGACGAAACGCCGTAGAGCAGGCTCGACATCGCTCGGCCGACTGCCAGCGCGCCGGCGACGCCAGCTACTCCGCCGATCACCGCCAGCCAGACGCCTTGACGGACGACCAGCCAGAGCACATCGCTCGGCCGCGCACCGAGCGCCATACGCACGCTGAGCTCCTGCCGCCGCTGGTTCACGCTGTAGGACAGCACGCTGTAGATGCCGAGGGCGGAGAGCACGAGCGCGAGCGCCGCGAAGACCACCATCAGCAGCATCAGCGCGCGCGGCGTGTCGGTGGCCTCGCCGACGATCCGATCCACCGTGCGCGCCGAGGCGAGCGGCAGGTTCGGGTCGAGCCGCTGCACCGACCTCCGCAGAGCAGCGATGAGCGCGGCAGAATCTCCCGGGCCCTGGACGACGAGGTTCAGGCCACGGAAGGGAAACTGCCGGAACGAAAAGTAGATCGCGGGCTCCGCGTCGCGCACCAGTGTTGCGTTCTTCACGCTGGCGACAACGCCGACGACCTGGAAGAGCGGCCGCGACATCAGCGAGCGGCCCATTGGTCCGATCACGGTGATCGGCGAGGTCACCGTCTGGCCGATAGGATCCTCATTGGGCCACTGACGATGCGCGAGCGCCTCGTTCACGAGGACGACGCCCGGCGCGTCGGCGGTGTCGTTCGGAGTGAAGAAGCGCCCTTTGACCAGCGGCACACCCAGAGCGCGGAAGTAGTCGTCGTCGATCGTCTGATGCTGCGCCTGCGCTTCGTCACCCGACCGCGGCCGCGGGCGGCCTTGAACGAAGAAGGGGCCCCGCCACGCCGCTTCGAGCGGGAGAAAGTTGCTGGCGCCGGCGATCGACACGCCCGGCTGCGTGCGGACCGTCGTCAGGAGCCGGTCGTAGAAGCTGACGATCTTGGTGAAGTCGGCATACGAGTACGGCAGCTCGACCTTGGCCGTGACCGCGTGCGTCGCCGTGAAACCGGGATCCTGCTGCACCAATCGCTGGAAGCTGCGCGCCAGCAGGGCGGCCCCCACCAGCAGCATCACCGAGAGACCGACTTCGGCCACCACGAGCGTACTCCGTGCTCTCCGTCTCGCGCCGCCGGCGTCGCCGCCGCGGCCCGACTCCTTCAGCGGCCGCTGCATGTCGCCGCGCGCCATCAGCATGGCTGGCACCACGCCGAAGGCGATCGCAGTCAGCAGCGCCAGCGCGATGGCAAATGCCAGCATGCGTGCGTCGAGGCCGACGCCGGCGAGGCGCGGCAGCTCGACCGGCGTTGCAGCCACCAGTGTCCTGACCGCGCCAACCGCGACCGCGACACCGAGCGCGCTCCCCATCGCGGCGAGCAGGATGCTTTCTGTCAGGAACTGCCGAATCAGGCGGCCCCGGCTCGCGCCGATCGCCGCACGCACGGCGATCTCGCGCTCACGAACGGTCGCGCGCGCCAGCAGCAAACTCGCGACGTTGGTGCAGGTGATGACGAGCAGAAACGCCGCCGCACCGAACAGCGCGAACAGCGCCGGACGGAAGACGCCGACGATCTCGGTCGCGAGAGGAATCGCGCGGGCGGTGTAGTCGCCGTTGGTCGACGGATTTTCCTTGCCGAGCCGCCGGCTGAGCGCGCGCAGCTCGTTGTTGGCCGCCTCGACCGTGATGCCCGGCTTCAGGCGGACGATCGACTCCATGAAGTGCGCACCGCGGCTGTGCTGGGAGATGTCCCAGGTGATGCGATGCCAGACGTCGGTGTCGTTCGGGTAGGAAAATCCCTGCGGCATCACGCCGACGACGGTGAACAGGGGTCCGTTGAGCGCGATCGACTTGCCGACGATCGACGGGTCGCCGCCGAAGCGTTCGCGCCACAGGCGATGGCTGATCACGGCGATCCCCTCGCGTGAATAGGCGGGACTCAGCGGAAAGCCGGGTCCAAGCATCGGCTGCACACCGAGCACCGCGAAGAGATTCGGGGTGGTCTCGACGGCATTGACCCGCAGCGGATCGCGGCCGGTCTCTGTCAGCGTCAGCTGCGGATACCACCACGCCGCTCCCGCCTCGAACACCTGCGACAGGCCGCGGTAGTCGACGAAGTTGACCGGCGAGATCCGCTCGTGCGCCAGCCCTTTTCCATCGTTGGCTTCCCACACCATCGTCAGTCGATCGGGATCGGGATACGGAAGCGGCCGCAGGACGACCCGATCGAGCACGCTGAAGATCGCCGTCGTCGCGCCGATGCCCAGCGCGAGTGCCAGCACGGCCGAGATCGTGAATCCCGGCGTGCGTCGCAGCAGACGCCAGCCGAAACGGATGTCTTGCAGCAATGTGTCCATGCGCTCCTCGGTGGGTGGTTAGACGCGAGTATGACGGCGATGGTTGATAATCGACCGCTATGGTTGAAGAGATCGTGGCAAACCCCACCCCTGACGGCATCGCCGACGGCGTTCTGCTGAGACCCGACGGCGATGGCTGGTATCCAGGGGTCATCCACCTCACCGACATCGGGGGCATCCGGTCCGCACAGTTGGCGATGGCGCGCCGCCTGGCCGGCCTCGGCTACAGTGTCCTCGTGCCGAACGCGTTCTATCGAACCGGACGGCCGCCACTCTTCGATTTCAAGCCGGACTTCAAGGATGCGCGGACCGCGGCCCGATTCGGTGAGCTCGCCGCACCCCTGACGCCGGAGGCGATGGCGCGTGATGGAGCGGCGTACGTCGATTTTCTCAGCGCGCACCTGTGGGTGAAGGCGGGCCCGATCGGCGTGGTCGGCTACTGTTTCACCGGCGCGCTCGCACTGCGGGCGGCCGCGGCGCGACCGGATCGAGTCGTCGCGGCGGCGTCGTTTCATGGCGGCGGGCTCGCCACCGACACACCGCTGAGCCCGCATTTCGTGTTGCCGCGCATCAAGGCGCGCCTCTACTTCGGTCACGCCGAGAACGATCGCGTGATGCCTCGCGAAGCGATCGACAGGCTGGAACGGGCGCTCGAACGATGGGGCGGTCGCTACGAGAGCGAGGTGTATGCGGGCGCCGCGCACAGCTGGACGGTGCCCGACAGTCCTGTCTACAACCAGCTGCAGGCAGAGCGCGCGTTTGGAAAACTGAAAGAGCTGTTTGCCGACACGCTCGACTGAGCGCGCTACGGCTCCTCGAGGCGATGCTGCGTGATTATGGCGTCCTCGACGACCCGGCCACCGACGAGATGTTCCTGAATGATCCGCTCGAGGACCGGCGGGTCGCACGCCGCGTACCATGCGCCTTCGGGGTAGACGACGGCGATCGGGCCTCCTTCGCAAATGCGAAGACAGTTGGCCTTGCTGCGAAGAATCCCGCCCTGCTCGGACAGACCCAGCTCCTTGAGCCGCACCTTGAGATAGGCCCACGCCGCCAGGCCGCGTTCCTTGTCGCAGCATTTCGGCTTGGTCTGATCACAGCACAGGAAGATGTGCCGCTTGGCCACCGGCACGCCAACGCTGGCGGCCACTGCGCGCTCGTTCTCGAAAGTCAATCAGCCCCCAGCCCTTCGCCCACAGCCCTTCGCCCGCAACCCTTCCTTACACTCCAAACTCCTCGGGGTTCCACTTCAGCCCGAGCTCGCTCGGCGGCGCCATGTACCCGATCAGTGCGGACGCAGCGACTACCACCGGGCTCGCGAGGTAGCCTTCCCCGCCGAGCCCCATGCGATTCTGCCAGTTGCGATTGAACGACGTGATCGCGCGCTGACCCTGCTCGAGCGCGTCCGGTCCCTGGCCGAAGCAGGGCCCGCACCAGGACTGGCGGATCTGGCCGCCGACCGAGCGGAACACCGCGGCAATCGACTCGCCGCCGAGCCGCGGGTCGGGGCGTTCGATCTGCACACCGACCCCGCCCGATCCGGGAAACACCACGAACGGCTTGGCCGTCTTCGACAATCCCTGTGCGCGTGCGGCGCGGACCACGAGCGCCGCCGCCAGCAGGTCGTCATAGCTGCCGTTGGTGCAGGACCCGATCATCGCCTTGTCGAACGTCAGCCGCTCGCGCGCGACCTCGTCGGCCGGAAACGCATTCCCGGGACTGAATGGCTTGGCGATCATCGGCATCACGCTGCGCAGATCGATCGTCTCGTCGAGCGCGTAAACCGCGTCGGCTCCGGGAGCGAACGACGGGTACGGCAGATCGCCGATGCCCTTCGCGCGATACCAGGCGTAGGTGATCGCATCCGGCGCAAAGATGCCGTTGAGCGCCTCTGCCTCCGCCATCATGTTTGCGATGGTATTGCGGTAGGCGATCGGCAACTGACGGTTGGCGTCGACCAGCTCCACCGACATGCCCTGTGACTGCTTCGCACCCCATCGACGCAGCAGCTCGAGCACGATGTCCTTGCCGCTGACCCACGATTGCAGTTGGCCGTCGAAGATGACGCGCCGGGCCTTCGCGGCCGTGAAGTAGATATAGCCGGTGGACCAGCCAAAGCCGAGCGTCGTGGAGCCGACGCCCATGCCGACGGCGCCATACGCGCCATAGGCGCGACTGTGTGAGTCGGCGCCCGGAATGAACTGCCCCGGCATGACGAGCGCCTGCTCGGGAAAGTAGAAGTGGAAGATGCCGTCCCCAGGCGTGGCGTAGTACGGCTTCTCGATGCCGTGCAGACGCGCAAACTCCCTCCCGATTGCGGTCTGCTTGTCGTCGTCGTCCTTGCCGGTGAAGACGAAGTGATCGTTGGCGATCGCCGCCTGCCGTGGAAAGATCCGGTCGCCGCCGGTGATTTGATTGAAGGTATGAATGGCAAAGGGCGCGGTGCCGTCCGAGGCTGGCAGCAGATCGGCGTAGACGCGCAGCGTCACGCCCGGCGCGACGGCGGCGGAGCGGTCGACGCGGTGGGCCCAGACGATTTGCTCGGTTGAGGTCATGCCACGTGCCTGCTCCGGTTCGGGCCACACGATGCGCGGGATGGTATCGACCGAGGCCTTGAACTCGCGGCGTCCCGCGGCAAAGATTCCGCCGGTCTGACGGATTTCGTCTTCCTTGGCGCTGAGCGGCACCGGCTCGTAGGTTTTCGCCTGCGTCTCGTTCGCCAGACGCCTTGACTGCGGCTCGAAGCTGAATGCGTCGCCGTCTCTGGCGTCGGCGACCGCCTCGGCGCTCTGCACCACCTGCAGGCCGAGATTGAGGGCGTTTCTTCGAAAGATGTCGCCCATGTTGTGGCCGCACACGATGACCATCTCGAGACCGGCTTCTTCGGCGATCGCCTTCAACCCCGCCGGGCTCATCTCGCGGGAGGATCCGATCGCAAAACGATCGCCGGCGATCACGAAGGTCTCGCCGCGGTGGACCCGTGCGCGGAAATCGGGCATCAGGTAGCGGAAGGCGCCGGCCTTCCAGCGCTCGTCGAGGGTGTCGAGGCTCTCGGAGACGCAGTCGGCGGCGGGGGTGATCTGATCGGTGTCGATCGCGTCCAGCTTTTTCTTCTTGCCGAGCACCTTCAGATCCCAGAGGATCAGCGCGTGGCCGCGAATGATGGCGGTGGAGGTGGCTTTCTCGACGGCGGCGCCCGCCGACGCGATCGCCTCACGGGTCACACCAGGCTTGAGCCGGGCGGGTTGAATCTCATGCATACAGGTTCTAAGGTTCTGTCCTTGAACGCCTGGCCTGGAGGCCCTGCTCTACGAACATGATTCTGAAACACATGTCATAAGGTTCGAGTTCCAGGGCCGCACCCTGAACTCTCAGTTTACAGTGACGACTCTGCACATCACCAACGGCGACTGCGCCGCGGAGACAATTCGTCTCGTGGTTCGCGATCCGGTCACGATCATGGCCGACGTCCTCCACGAAGGGCCGTGCCCGCCGATTGACGGCGACGCGTGGCACGGGCTGCGCGCGGACTTTCTCGCGTCGTACCGGACCGCCGCAGTGGCCGAGGTGAAGACCGCGCTCGCCCGTGGCGATCGGGCGGTGACCGACGCGTGCGGGAACGGCGACGATATCGTGCTGTGGTTCGAGCACGATCTATTCGATCAGCTGGCGCTGATACGAACGCTGGATCTCATCGTCCGGCTGAAGCCGGACACTACCAACCCGCGAACGCCGACCACCACGGACACGCGAACGCCGACCACCACGGACACGCGAACGCCGGCCACCACGGACACACGAACGCCGGCCACCACCAACCCGCGAACGCCAGCCACCACCAACCCGCGAACGCCGGCCACCACCAACCCGCGAACGCCGGCCAACACGGACACGCGAACGCCGGCCACCACCGAAACGCGAACGCCGGCCACCACCGAAACGCGAACGCCGGCCAACACGGACACGCGAACGCCGGCCACCACCGAAACGCGAACGCCGGCCACCACCGAAACGCGAACGGCGGCCACTACCGACACGCGAACGGCGGCCGCGACCGCCACCCAAACGCCGGCCGCCACCGAAACCCGCAACGCGGATTCACCCGCTCCGGTGACTCCACTGGCTCCGATAGTGTCCGGCTTCAGCCGGACGGCGCCTGGCGTATCGCTCATCTGCATCGACCGTTTCCCCGGTATCGATCGATTCGTCGGCCTGGGCCAGCTGTCCCGTGATCAGATCGCCACGCTCGCAGGCACCGGCGCCACGGTGACGGCCGGACATCTCGCCCTGGCACGGGACGCCTGGCGCGCGTTCCGGTCGTCGAGCCCGGAGGAGCTGCTCGAGATCGCCCTTGGACTCAATGCGGCGCAAACCGCCGTGAGCGAAGGTGGTCCGGCACTGCCTTTTCTCGGCGATGCGCTGCTCAGGTTTCTCGCCGAGTACCCGTCTTCAGCCAATGGCCTGTCGCGGACCGAAGAGCTCGCCTTGCATGCGCTCGTCGGTGGCGAGCGCACCGGCGCCGCCCTCTTTGCCGCCGTCCAGGCGCGCGAGGCGGCGCCCTTCATGGGTGACCTGCCGTTTTTCGACATCCTGAACCGGCTGGCGTCGTGCCGTGTTCCGCTCGTCACGGTGGCAGCGCAGCCGGGTGGGACCGATCTGAGGACGCGCCGAATTGCCATCACGCCGGCCGGCCGTGACGTGATCGCCGCCCGGGCCGACCACGTCCGGCTCAACGGCATCGACGTGTGGCGAGGCGGCGTTCATCTGACGGGATCGGACAGCAGTCCGTGGCGGTGGGACGGCAACAGCGAAACGTTGGTATCATGATCGGGTCGTCCCCATGTCCGAACTCAAGGATCAGCCGCTGCACGCCAATACCTCGGAAGCCGTGACGAACAACGTGCGGGTGGAAGTCGAGTCGCAGTACGCCCCCGAGCACTCGCAGCCGTTTCAACGCGAGTGGTTTTTCCACTACACCGTGCGCATCTCGAATGAAGGCGACGACACGGTTCAGCTGCTCACGCGCCACTGGATCATCAGCGATGCCTCCGGCCAGACCGAGGAGGTGAAGGGCGAGGGCGTCGTCGGCGAGCAGCCGGTCCTGCACCCGGGCGAGTCGTTTCAGTACACATCCGGATGCCCGCTGAAAACGTCCACCGGCGTCATGCGTGGAACCTACCAGATGGTGACCGAGGACGGCGATCGCTTCGACGCGCAGATCGCGCCCTTCGCGCTCCACGAGCCCTACACGGTCCACTGAGAAAACCGCAAAGCACGCCAAGAACGCGAAGACACTTCCACAGAACACAATCTCTTCTCCGCGCGTCTCTCGGCGGTCTCTGCGACTCTGCGGTTTCTTCTTATTCGGGCCTGCCGAAGGTGCGAATCGCGTCGAGGAACGCGTCGCCGAAGTCGGCCGCCTTTTTCGCGCCAACGCCATAGACGTCGTGAAGGTCGTCGATCGTCTGCGGCCTGCGTGCCACCATATCGCGCAGCGTCGTGTCGTGGAAGATGACGTAGGGCGGAACGCCGCGCTCGCGGGCGAGACGGGTGCGCACCAGGCGCAGCGCGTCGAAGAGGTCGGCATCAACGGCGACCGTGAACGAATCGGTGACGGCCGACCGACGTCGTTTCTTCGAGGACGGCGGCCGCACTTCCCGATAGAGCTGGCATGCGCGCTCGCCGCGCAGCAGCGACGCACCGCCGGCCGTCAGACGCAGCACCGGATACGGATCGCCTTCACGCGCCAGCAGGCCGTCGCCGACCAGCTGCTCGATGAAGCCGCGAATGGCGAGCGGCGTCTCCCCTTGCAGCAACCCGAACGTCGAGAGCTCGTGGTGTCGCGATGCGACGACCTTCTCCGTCGCCTTGCCGGTCAGCACGTCGGTCACGTGCGCCGTGCCCCACGTCTGCTTGACCCGCGCGACGCACGAAACAATCTTCTGCGCGACCGTCAACGAGTCGGCCACCGCGTCGAGCTCCTTCAGGCACCAGTCGCAGGCGCCACAGTCGGCGCGCTCGTAACGCTGGTCGAAATACTCGACCAGCGTGCGGTGGCGGCAGCGCGTGCCGGCGGCGTACTTCTCCATGTCGCGCAGCAGCACCCGGGAGCTTTCGTTCCATTCACCGTTGGCCTCGAGCATCTGTCGCCAGCGGACGAAGTCTCCGCCCGAATAGATCAGGACACACTCTGCGGGCAGACCGTCTCGTCCGGCGCGGCCCGACTCCTGCTGATAGTGCTCCGGCGACCGCGGCGCGCCAACGTGGACGACAAAGCGTACGTTCGATCGATCGATGCCCATCCCGAACGCCACGGTCGCAACCACGATATCGGTACGTTCGTCGAGGAACATCTCCTGATGCCGGCTGCGCACATCATCCGACAGCCCGGCATGGTAAGGCACCGCGCTGTGGCCTTCGCCTTTCAGCCACTCGGCGAGCGCCTCGACTTCCCGGCGGGAGGAGCAGTACACGATGCCCGACTCGCCATCATGACGATCGAGAATGGCGATCAGCTGGGTGTGCAGGTGACCGCGCCGGACGACGCGGTACACCAGGTTCGGCCGGTCGAACGATCCCACCAGAACCAGCGGATCGGCCAGCCGCAGCTCGGCCACGATGTCCCGGCGCACACGCTCGGTGGCGGTGGCGGTGAAGGCGTGAAACGAGACGCCAGGAAAATCGTCGCGCAGTCGCCCGAGCTGGCGGTATTCGGGCCGGAAGTCGTGGCCCCACTGGCTGATGCAATGCGCCTCGTCGATGGCGATGAACTTCACGTTCGCCTGCTTGAGCAGGCGCCACAGCGACGGCCCGCCGTCGCCAACCAGCCGTTCGGGCGACACGTAGAGCAGGCGGCAGCGTCCGCCGCGCACACTCGCGACGACGTCGTCGCGCTCGTGCGGGAGCAGCGTGCTGTTGAGGAACGACGCCGCAACCCCGTCGACGCGCAAGCCGTCGACCTGATCCTTCATCAAAGAGATCAGCGGCGAGACGACCAGGCCGAGCCCTTCGGCCGCGACCGCGGGCGCCTGAAAGCACAGCGACTTACCGCCGCCGGTGGGAAGCACCACCACGCTGTCGCGCGAGTCGAGGATGGCGTGCATCGCCTCGCGCTGGAGAGGACGGAATTCGGAGAAGCCCCAGACGCGATGGAGGGCATCCCGGAGCAGCGCTTCGTAGGGCGCGACCGCCGTCTCGGCCTACGCTTTCTTCACATACGTCGTCTCGACGTAGGTGTCGACCAGCTGCTGAAATTCCGCCGCCAGCTCGTCGTAGCTGCCGCGCAGGGTCCTGACGTGGTGCCCGTCGATGTAGACCGGGCAGCTCGGCTCCTCACCGGTGCCCGGCAAACTGATGCCGATGCTTGCCGCCTTCGATTCGCCCGGGCCGTTGACCACACATCCCATCACCGCCAGGGTCATCGTTTCCACGCCTTCGTGGGTGGTCTTCCAGGTCGGCATCATCTCGCGAATGTAGCCCTGAATCCGCTCGGCCAGCTCCTGGAACGTGCTGCTCGTGGTACGGCCGCAGCCGGGGCACGCGGTGACGCTGGGCGAAAACGATCGCAGCCCGAGCGCCTGCAGCAGCTCGCAGGCGGCGTAGACCTCCTCGCGCCGATCGCCATTGGGACGGGGCGTGAGCGACACGCGAACGGTGTCGCCGATCCCCTCGCTGAGCAGCACGCCCATCGCCGCCGACGACCACACCAGCCCCTTGGTGCCCATGCCCGCCTCGGTCAGCCCGAGGTGAAGCGGCTGATCGGTCTGCCTGGCCAGAGCGCGGTAGACCGCGATGAGGTCGCGCGGACGCGACGTCTTGCAGGAGATGATGATCTGATCCTGGCGCAGGCCGCTGTCGATCGCGAGCGCCGTCGAGTCGATCGCCGAGAGCACCATGCACTCGTTGATGATGTCCTCCGACGATCGCCCGAGATTGCGATCGGTGTTCTCCTGCATCTTCGCGACGACCAGCTCCTGGTTGAGCGAACCGCCGTTGACGCCGATGCGCACCGGCCGGGCCTGATCGACCGCCACTTTGCAGATCGTCGAGAACTGCTGGTCGCGCCGCTTGCCGGTGCCGACGTTGCCCGGATTGATCCGGTACTTGTCCAGCGCCCGCGCGCAGTCGGGGTAGCGGGTGAGCAGCAGGTGGCCGTTGTAGTGAAAGTCGCCGATGAGCGGTGCCTTGCAGCCGGCGTCGAGCATCCGCTGTTTGATCTCCGGCACCGCGGCCGCGGCTTCGGGTACGTTCACGGTGACGCGCACCATTTCCGACCCGGCTTCGGCGAGCTCGATGCACTGCCGAGCGGTGGCGCGGGCGTCGGCGGTATCGGTCATCGTCATTGACTGGACGACCACGGGCGCGCCGCCGCCGACCTGAACGTGACCGACCTTTACGCCTACCGTTCTGTGGAGCCTCACCAATTGCATGGAAGATCCCATGGTAGCATCCCCACGACCGGCCGCGCGTTCGGTAGTTCGGGAGTGTCCGGCTTCAGCCGGCCCTCACGCGCGTCGCGACCGGGATCTGGTCCGCCCGAAGGCGGACACCACCCCATGAGCAGAGAGGACAGATGAAGGCGATTCGAGTACACGAGTACGGCGGTCCCGCCGTTATGAAACTGGAAGATGTTCCCGATCCGACGGCGGGACCCGGCGAGGTCGTGGTGCGTGTGCGCGCCGCCGGCGTGAACCCAGTCGACGCCTACCTACACACCGGCCTCTACGCGCGCAAGCCGGTGCTGCCGTACACGCCCGGCCAGGACGGCGCCGGCGAGGTCGAATCGGTCGGCGCGGACGTGACGGCTGTCAAGCCCGGCGATCGCGTGTACATCGGCGGCGTCGGCAACACCGTCGCCGGCGCCGGAACCTACGCCGAGCGCGCGCGCTGCAGTCCATCGCAGCTGCACCGCCTGCCCGAGCGCGTGTCGTTCGCGCAGGGAGCGGCGCTTGGTGTGCCCTACTGCACCGCGTATCGCGCGTTGCATCAACGCGCTCACGCCAGACCGGGCGAAACCATCCTCGTCCATGGCGCGACCGGCGGTGTCGGCATCGCCTGCGTCGAGCTGGCGCACGCGAGCGGGCTGACCGTGATCGGCAGCGGCGGCACCGACCGCGGCCTCGCGGCCGCACGCGAACATGGCGCCGACACCGTCGTCAATCACCGCCAGTCCGGCTACACCGACGAGATCATGCGGGCGACCGGCGGCAAAGGCGTCGACCTCATCGTCGAAATGGCGGCGCATCTCAATCTCGATCGCGATCTCGGCCTGCTCGCGAAACACGGCCGCGTGGTCGTCGTCGGCAACCGCGGCAAGACCGAGGTCGACGCCCGGCAGGCCATGGGGCGCGACGCCGCAATCCTCGGCATGACACTCTTCAACGTCACCGACGCGGACTTTGTCGAGATCCACGCGGCGCTAATCGCGGGATTGGCCAACGGCACCCTGAACCCGCTGATCGGACGCGAGATTCCGCTCGCCGCTGCGGTCCACGCGCACGAGGCGGTGATGGAACCGGGCGCGCTTGGCAAAACCGTCCTGGTCCCCTGAGTTGGCTGACGGGAGGACGCGGGTCCAGGGCTGTCTCTATGGGTGTGTCGCCGCGGCCGCAGTGGTCGCAGGCCTGCTGTGGCTGTCGCGGGTGTCGGTCGAAGCACAGCCCCGCGGGAAGGCCGTCTACGACGCCCATTGCGTCGAGTGCCACGGCGGCAGTGGCAAAGGAGACGGGGCGTCTGCGTCCCTGCTGGTGCCAAGGCCCCGCGACTTCACCACCGGGAAATACAAGATCCGGACGACCGAGACCGGCACGATGCCGAGCGACGACGACCTGATCGTCTCGGTGCGGCGCGGCCTCTACGGGACCGCGATGCCGGGATGGGATCGGATCCTGTCCGACGCGGAGATCGTCGACGTGGTGCAGTACCTCAAGTCGCTGTCCCCGCAGTTCGCGGCCCAGCCGCCCAAACCGATTGCGCTCGGCGCCGGCTTGCCGACGTCGCCGGCCAGCATCACCCGCGGCCAGCAGGTCTACGACAAGCTGCAGTGCGGCAAGTGCCACGGCACCGACGGCCGTGGCACCGGCGCGGTGGCGACGACGTTCGAGGACGACTGGCGGATGCCACTGCGAGCTGCTGACCTCACCGAACCGTGGGCGTTCCACGGCGGCGCGACCTCTCGCGACATCTATCTGCGCTTCCGAACCGGGATGACCGGGACGCCGATGCCCTCTTTCGCTGACGCCGCGAGCGACGCCGAGATGTGGGATCTCGCCAACTACGTCGTGTCGCTCGCGCGCAAGCCGGTCTGGTCGATGAACGCGGATGAAGTGCAGCAGTTCTACGCGCAGCAGCAGGCGCAGGCCAAGGCCGACCCGGTCAAGCGCGGCGCGAAGCTGGTGGAGACGCTGGGCTGCGCGCTCTGCCACTCGCCGGCCGACGAGGGGAAGCGGATGCTTCCCGGCATGCGGCTGGCCGGCGGCCTGTTGATTCGGATCGTTCCCTACGGCGACTTCCCGACCGGCAACCTCACCGCGGACAAGGCCACCGGACTGGGCGACTGGACCAGCGATGAAATCAAGCGGGTGATCACCAAGGGCATCCTGCGCGACGGATCGCGGCTGCCCCCGTTCCCGATGGACTACGCGTCGTTTTCGACGCTGACACCTGGTGATCTCGACGCCATCGTCGCCTACCTGCGGACGGTGCCGCCGGTGTCCAACCGAGTGCCGGCGCCGACCCGCCCGTTCCTGCCGGTCTACCTCTGGGGCAAGTTCAAGATGCTCATCCTCGGCGCCGACCCGCCGTTGGTGTTCTTTGCCGGCAACGCCGCCGCGAAGGGAGCGCGGCCATGAAGCGATTCCTGAAATGGGCGCTCGCGCTGCTCGCGGTCGTGGCGCTTTGCGCCTTCGGCGCCTTTCTCTATTTCATCCCGCCCTTCTTCATCACGCCTCCCGAAGAATTCGGCAAGGCCATGGCCGACGCGGCGCCGGTGGTGACCGACATCGCCGATCCGGGTCAACGGGCGATCGCGGCGCGTGGACGCTATCTCGTCATGACCGCCGGCTGCATCGGCTGTCACGCCACCAATGGCGCTCAAGGGCCGGACCTGACCAGGTATCTCGCTGGCGGCGCGCTGAAGTTCCAGACTGCCCACGGCACGTTCGTCAGCCGCAACCTCACGCCCGACCAGGACACCGGTATCGGCCGCCGGACCGACGACGAAATCAAGCGCGTGCTGCGGAGCGGGACCTTCACCGACGGCCACGTCGTACCAGGCACGGTGATGCCGTGGCCGCAGTTCTCGCTCTGGTCCGACGAAGATCGCTACGCCGTGGTCGTGTATCTCAGGCACCTGCCGCCTATTGCCCACCGTATTCCTGAGCCGGTGCCCGGCAACGCGATCACCATTCCCGGAGCCGTGGAACAGGACTACGCCGGGAAGGATTACGGGGTGAAGTGAAAAGTGGGAAGTCTGCAATCTGAAATAATCTGAAATCTGCAATTCCAGCGCATGAGCTGGGCCCGCCTTCCGGGCAGTGGTAAGCTGCGCACCCATCAAGGAGAACAAGCATGCGGAGGCTCGGGCTGCTGATGCTGCTTGCCGCGACACTCCCCGTCGTCGCGTCAGCGCAGGAAACCACGGGAACGATTACCGGCGTCACCAGCGATCAGACCGGCGCGGTGCTGCCGGGCGTCTCGGTGACGATCAAGAACACCAACACCAGCACATCGCGCACCGTCGTCACCAACGAGGCGGGCTCGTATACGGCGTCGCTGCTCCCGGTCGGCGCCTACGAGGTCACGTTCGAGCTCTCCGGCTTCCAATCGGTCACGCTGAAGAACATCGACCTGCACGTCAACGATCGACTGAAGCTGGATGGTCGCCTGACCGTCGGCGGCCTCGCGGAGAGCGTGAACGTCAGCGCCGGCCGCCAGCTGGTGCAGCCGATCGCCGCCCTGCAATCGACGATGACCTCGACCGAGGTGAAGGAACTGCCGCTCAACAATCGCAACTTCGTCCAGCTGGCGACGCTGGCGCCTGGCGTCTCCAGCGATCTGAGCGACGAGGTCGGCGTCGGCCTCACCAGCACGGTCAGCCTCTCGATCAACGGCGCCCGGCGCAACGCCGTCAACTGGCTGGTCGACGGCGTCTCCGACGTGGACGTCGGCTCCAACATCACGCTGCTGTCGACGCCGAGCCTCGAGTCGATCGAGGAGTTCAAGATCATCACCAACGGCTACCAGGCCGAGTGGCCGCGCAGCGGCGGCGGCATCGTCAACGTGGTGACCAAGTCCGGAACGTCGCGGCTGGCGGGCAGCGGCTACGAGTTCCTGCGCACCGACAAGTTCAACGCCAACTCCTTCTTCCGCAACCGTAACCCGGATCCGGCAATCAACGGCGCCCCGCCGGCGCTCAAGTACAACAATTTCGGCGGCACCGTCGGCGGCCCGGCGATTCCGGGCAAGATGTTCTTCTTCTTCTCGGAGGAACTGCGCCGCATCAACCGCGCGCCGACGGCGCTCAACTCGAACACCTACGACCCGGCCTGGCTCACCGACACCAGCAGTCCGAATTACGTGCCGCCGCCGCTGCGCGATCCGAACGCCATCAAGCTGCTGTCGCTGCTGCCGACGCCGAACGTGACCGGGCGTCTGCAGTTCCTGAGCACGCAGCCGACGATTCAGCACACGCGCCAGGAGGTGGTGCGGGTCGACTACGATCTCAACCCGCGCTGGCGCCTCACCGGCCGCTACACCCACGACAACAGCTTCACCGAGGAGCCGGGCGGGCTGTTCCTGGGGCTGGCCGTACCGAACGTCGCCACCACCGACACCAACGTGCCGGGTCAGGTAGCGGCGGCAATCCTGCGCTCGATCCACGGCAGCTCGAAGCTGAACGAACTGCAGTTCCAGTTCTCGAGCAACACCATCGCCGACACCAATCAGAGCGGCGACCGCAATCTGCGTTCCTCACTGGGCCTGAACATTCCTGAAGTGTTCCCCGGCAACGACCTCGGCGTGATGCCGCTCGTAACCGTCACCGGCATCTCGCAGATCGGGGCCAACCAGCTGTTCAACATCCAGTACCGCAACTACACCGTGTCCGACAACTTCACGTGGCAGCACGGCAGCCACGGCGTGAAGATGGGCGGGCTGGTCACGTTCGAGCGCAAGAACGAGAACGCCTCGAACGTCACTCAGGGGAACTTCGGCTTCGGCGTCGGCGGCGGCCGCACCGCGTTCTACAACTTCCTCAGCGGCAACGCCGACGGCCTGTGCGGGAACGCCTGCACCTACAGCGAAGCGCAGAATGACGTCACCGAGCACCTGCGCTTCAACCGCTACGAGATGTTCGCGCAGGACAGCTGGAAGCCGCGCGGCAACCTCACCGTGGACTACGGCGTCCGCTACTCGCTCTATCCGCCGATCACCGACGCCAACAACGTGCTGACCAGTTTCCTGCCCTCGGCCTATGTCGCCGCCAACGCGCCGAAGTGCGCCGATGCGGTGTGCAGCCTGATCATGCTCGGCACCGGCGATCCGCTCAACGGGATCATCGTCGCCGGACAGAACTCGCCGTTCGGCGACGCGATCTACGCGTTCGACAAGGGCGACATCCAGCCGCGCATCGGCGTGACCTGGGATCCGACCTCGGCCGGCCGCACCATGTACCGCGCCTCGTACGGCGTGTACTACGATCAGGCGCTGGTCGGCATCTTCGAACAGAACTCGTTCACCAACCCGCCGTTCGTCAACACGGTGAGCATCCTGAACCCGAAGCTGTCGAATCCCGGCAGCGGGTCGACATCCACCACCCGAGGCGTCTTGTCACTGATCGGCAACGGCGACGACTTCAAGACGCCGCGCACCCAGCAGTGGAACGCCGGCGTACAACAGCAGCTCTACTCGCGCGGCGTGATCGACGTCAGCTACGTCGGAGCCCATGGCGATCACCTGATCCGGCCGATCGACATCAACTATCCGAACCCCGCCGACGTGCTGCGGCTCGGCAGCGTCAACCTGGCGCGACCGTACCAGGGCTACGGCGCGATCACTCAGCGCGAGACCACCGCACGGAGCAACTACTGGGGCATTCTCACCAGCTTCCGCCACAATGGTGGCGCGGCCGGCTCGCTGACGTTGAACTACACCCTCAGCCGCAGCCGCACCGATGCCAGCAACGATCGCGATGCCATCGACATCCCGCAGGATCCGACCAATCTCGCGGTCGAGTACGCAGATGCCCGCACCGATCGGCGCCACATCTTCACAGCGAACTATGTCTACGAGATCCCGTTCCTCAAGGACTCGTCCAACAGGCCGCTGAAGGCGATCCTCGGCGGCTGGCAGATCGCCGGGCTGACCGCGATCAACTCGGGCCAGCCGATGCCGCGCATTTCGGAGAGCACCAACGGCTTTCTCCGCGGCGGCCGGCCGAACATCGTGGGCGATCCGGGGGCCGGCGATCAGACCGGCAATCTGAGCTGGTTCAATCCGAACGCTTACGCGCCGGCGGCCGACGGTAGCTACGGCAACTCGGTGCGCGCGGAATTCCGCCAGCCCGGCCGCAATCAGACCGACCTCTCGTTGTCGAAGAACTGGACGCTCAACCGCACCCAGCGGCTGCAGTTCCGCGCCGACGCGATCAACGCGTTCAACCACACGCAGTGGCTCGCAGATCCTCAGGCCAATGGCCTTGACAATACGTGCACCATCAGCCTGACGACGTGCAACCCGTCCAACGACACGTTCGGGCAGATTCTGAACACCCGCGCGCCGCGCGAGATTCAGCTCGGGATCAAGTTCTACTGGTAGGTCACGATCAGAAGAAACCGCAGAGTTCGCGCCGATCCCACGGAACGTCTCGTCTCAGCGATCTTTGCCATCTCCACGGTTTTTCTTTGTGGGAACGTGGAATAATTCGGGTATGAAAAAGCTGTTGCTCGCGGTGGCGACGATTGCGCTGGCGGTAATGCCGCTGGTTGCGCAGGATCATCAGCACGCGCCAGATCCGGACAAGAAGATGGCCGGCCCCGGCACGCTACCCTCGGGCTGGAAAGGCCGGCTCGATTCCGGTGACAAAACCCTCGCCGGTGTCAAGGCGGCCCAGATGGGCGGCGGCGTCCACTTCATGACCGGTCCCGCGGGCATCTACTACAAGCCCGCCGACACCGGAACCGGCGCCTACGAAACGCACGCGACGTTCACCCAGATGGTCCCGGCCGATCACCCCGAGGCGTACGGTCTCTTCATCGGCGGCTCCAACCTGGATGGCGCCAACCAGAAGTACACCTACTTCATCGTTCGCCAGGACGGGAAGTACATGATCAAGCGGCGCACCGGGGCCGACACGCCGACGATCGTCGACTGGACCGACAGCGCCGCGATCAAGAAGGCCGACGCCACCGGCAAGATGAGCAACACGCTGGCCATCGAAGTCGCCAGAGACAAGGTGCGATTTCTCGTGAACGGCACCGAAGTGACATCGGTCGATGCCGCCAAGGTGGACACGACCGGCACGCCCGGCCTGCGCGTGAACCACAACCTCAACCTGCACGTCGAGGGGTTTTCCGTAAAAGCCAGGTAGCTCACGGCGGCTCTCGGCTGAGACGCCTTTCGGCAAAGCTGAGGGCTCAGCGCTGAAAGCTGATAGCGTTGAGGTATGGCTGACACCATCGACTGGCCGCCGCCGCGCCAACCGCGGCGGCGCCGCGGTCTGCCGCTCCTCATCGGCGTCCTCGCCGTCCTGTTCCTGGGCGGCGGCGCCGTGCTCTCCTACTATGTCGAGGCGCTCTGGTTCGAGTCGCTCGGCGTCGCCGACGTGTTCTGGACGACGCTGCGGCTGCAGGGTCAGACCTTCACCTTCTTCTTCGCCGCCACGTTTTTCATCCTGTACGGATCGTTTCTCGCGCTGAAGCCGGCCCGGCTGGGCGAACTGGCTGGCCTGCCAATCCTGATCAACGGCCAGCCGATCAAGCTGCCGGTCGAGCCCGTGATTCGGCTCGCGGCTCTCGGCGGCGCGCTCGTCATCGCGGTCGCGACTGGCGCGGCGATGATGAGCGAGTGGAACGTGTTCGCGTTGTACTGGCAGGGCGCGGCGGCGGCGCGCGCGATCGGCGCCCCGATGATCGATCCGATCTTCGGGCGGCCGCTGCCGTTCTACCTGTTCACGTTGCCGGCGTGGCAGCTGGTCAGCGGCTGGTTGATGACCCTCTCGGTCATCGTCGGCGCGCTGGCGGCATTCTTCGTGATGATCACCGGCGGGACTCGCATCCTCGGCGGGCGCCGCGACTCCAGCGCCTCGGCCTTGCGCGGCCTGTCCATCGCCTTCGCGTGCGTCATGGTGATGCTGGCGGTACGCGTCTATCTCGGACGATTCGAGCGCCTGTTCGAGGACCACACCATCTTTGCCGGGGTCACCTACGCGGAAGCCCACGTGACGCTGACCGGCCTGCTGGTGGTGGCGATCGCCCTCGCCCTCGGCGCGCTGCTGGCGCTGGTCAACGCGGTGGCGGCGCCGCGGGTCCGCTGGCTGGTGCTGGCGATCGCCCCGGCGGCGGCCTGCTATGTCATCACCGGCGTCGCGAGCTGGTACGTGACCAGCTTCATCGTGAAGCCGAACGAGCTCGTCCGCGAAGCGCCCTACATCAAACACAACATCGAGATGACGCGGATGGCGTTCGGGCTGGACCGCGTCGAGCAGCACGCCTTCGCCGCCGACGGCGGCGTGGAGGCGGTCGACGCCGCGCACAACCAGGACACGCTCCAGAACATCCGGCTCTGGGACTGGCGCGCGCTGCAGGACACGCTGCGGCAGATCCAGGAGATCCGCACCTACTACGACTTCCCCGACATCGACATCGATCGCTACACGGTCAACGGCTCGACCCGGCAGATGATGCTCGCCGCCCGCGAGTTGAACATCGAGAAGCTGCCCGAGAGCAGCCGCAACTGGATCAACGAAAAGCTCATTTATACCCACGGCTACGGCGTCACGATGAACCCGGTCAACGGCTTCACGCCGGAAGGGATGCCGGCGCTCATCCTGTCGAACATGCCGGTGCAAAGCACCATTCCGGCCATCAAGGTGACGCGGCCGGAAATCTACTTCGGCGAGCTCACCGATACCGACGTCTACGTCAAGACACGGCAGAAGGAGTTCAACTTCCCGCAGGGCGAGACCAACAGCCTGACGTCGTACGCCGGGAACGGCGGCATCGTGCTCGGCGGCTTCCTGCGCCGCCTGATCATCGCGTTGGATCGCGGCGATCTCGCCAAGCTCCCGTTCAGCGACGATGTCACCGCCGAGAGCCGGCTGCTGATGCGTCGCAATATCCGCGACCGGGTTGCCGCGCTGGCGCCCTTCCTCACCTTCGACGACGATCCCTATGTCGTCGTCGGCGACGACGGGCGCATTGCGTGGATGATGGACGGCTTCACCACCTCGGAATCGTTTCCCTACGCGCGACACTTCCGGATGGGACGCGACAGCGTCAACTACATGCGCAACAGCGTCAAGGCGATCGTCAACGCCTACGACGGCACCACCACGTTCTACGTGTTCGACAGCGAGGATCCGATCATCGCGGCCTACCGCGGCGTCTTCCCCAGTCTCTTCAAGGACGGTTCGGCGATGCCGCCGGAGATGCGCAAACACGTGCGCTATCCGGAACTGCTGCTGCAGCTGCAGGCGGCGGTCTACGGCCTGTATCACATGACCGATCCCGGCGTGTTCTACAACCGTGAGGATCTGTGGAGCGTCGCGAGCGAAGGCGGATCCGGCGACCGCGGCCAGGCCGCGCAGGCGATGGATCCCAACTTCGTGCTGATGAAGCTGCCCGGCGAGCAGACGGCGGAGTTCGTCGAGATCCTGCCCTTCACGCCGGCCAACCGCAACAATCTGATCGGCTGGATCGCCGGGCGCAGCGACGACCCCAATTACGGGAAGGCCGTCGTCTACGACTTCCCGAAAACGAAGCTGGTCGACGGACCGCTGCAGGTCGAAGCGCGCATCGATCAGAACGCGCAGCTCTCGGGACAACTGTCGCTGTGGAACCAGCAGGGCTCACACGTGCGCCGGGGCGGGCTGCTGGTGATTCCGGTGGGAAGCGCCCTCTTGTACGCCGAGCCGATCTATCTCCAGGCCGAACGAAGTCCGATGCCGGAGTTGCGGCTGGTCGTGCTGGCGCTGCAGGATCGGCTCGCCTATGGACCGACATTCGAGGTGGCGATGTCGGCTCTGTTCGGCAACGGCCAGTCGACGCTGGCAACGGCTCCGAACGCGCCGCCGACACCCGCCCAGGGGAACCCGCCCGCGGAAGTCGGCGCGCAGGCCTCGTCACCGCCGGCGGCCGATACCAACGGCCTGATCAGCGCCGCCGCCAAGGATCTCGCGGACTATCAACGCCTGACGGCGGAGGGGAAACTCGGCGAGGCCGGTCAGAAACTCGAGGCGCTCAAGCAGAAGCTGGAGACGCTGAACCGGCAGCGTCGCTGAAAACGGAGGACCGGAGCCTCGACCTGCTCGCCCCCCGTGGCACTGACGGGTTCCTTTCAGCGCTCGGGTCGACTCCGCTTCAGCATCAGCTGGCGACGCGTTCGGCGAACGTAATGATGTACCCGTCAGGATCCTCGATCGCGAACTCGCGCATCCCGTAGAACTGGGTCACGATCGGCATCACGATCTTGACGCCGGACTCGAGCCGATCGTGCAAGGCGTCGACTCCTTCCACCTCGATGAACATCGTGCCGGTGGCGCCGATCGGCCTGCCGGCGAAGGCCGGATACTCCTTCACCGCCGACGCGGCCTGGTTGAAGAAGATCTCGACCGGGCCGGACGTCACCGAGGCGAAGGCAAACGGCGATGAGTCGGGCACGGTCATGCCGCGCGAGAACCCGAGGATGCCTTCGTAGAACGCAAGGCTGCGCTCGACAGTGGCGACGAGCAGATTGGGCGTGAGCTTCTTGAATTGAGGCATGGGCACACCTTCCATGTGTGCTCGCTGATGCCTACATCCGCGACCCCGGCGAGAACGAGGAGCGAGTAGGGACCGACCGCAGGCCTGGTTCAGACCTGGGCTCTTGGTCCCGCTAGGTACACCGCGGAGGATACCACACAGGTAAAATGGCAGGCATGCGTATTCTCCCGCTGCTTGCCTTCATCTTCGCTGCGGCCGCCGCGTCGGCGCAGACCGCTCCGCCCGCAACCGTGGCCGCGCCGCCCGATGTCGCCGCGCCGCCGGCCAACGCGACCAGGACGGCCTCCGGACTGGCGACCCGAGTCATCGCCCCGGGCAAAGGCGCTGATCATCCTGCCAAGGACGACGTCGTCACCATCCACTACACGGGATGGAAATCCGACGGCTCGATGTTCGACAGCTCGGTGACGAGGGGCAAGCCGTCGAGTTTTCCGGTCAACCGCGTGATCGCCGGCTTCAGCGAGGGGCTGCAGCTGATGGTGATCGGCGAGAAGCGCCGGCTGTGGATTCCGGAGGCGCTCGCCTACAAGGGGGCGCGGGAGCCGCGGGGGATGCTGGTGTTCGACGTCGAGCTGATCGACATCCCGACCCGGGCGCCAGCCGACGTGAAGGCGCCGCCGGCCGACGCGAAGAAGACAGCGAGCGGCCTCGCCTACAAGGTGCTGCAGCAGGGCGTCGGCGGACGCCACCCGCGCTCGAACAGCGAGGTCACCGTGCACTACACCGGCTGGACGACCGACGGCAAGATGTTCGACAGCTCAGTGGTGCGCGGCCAGCCGTCGACATTCGGGCTGGACAATGTCATTCCGGGCTGGACCGAGGGACTCCAGCTGATGTTCGAAGGCGAGAAGACACGCTTCTGGATTCCCGAAAAGCTCGCCTACGAGGGCAAGAAGGCGCCGTACGGCCTGCTGGTCTTCGACGTCGAGCTGATCAAGATCGCCCAGTAGGCCGCGGCGGCGTCGCGTCGGAGATGCGGCGCGTGGCGCGCTGGAATCGATCGGCGAGCGCCCGCCTGACCTGATCGGGCACCGGCCCGATCCGCGAGAGCGTGGCCTGGGCCTGGCGAACTTCTTCACCCGCAGCGCGAAGACGGCTGTCGTCGTCGGCTTTGCCGCCGATCGTGTTCGCGGCGAGGGCTTCCTTCAGCATCGCCGCCAGACGTGTGGTGGGCGACAGCGCAGCGTCAGCAGCGGTCGTCGCCGGTCCACCCAGCGATCTGGCGAGCGCCTCGATGCGCTGGACGATGGTCTCCATTTTTTTGCGATTGGCGTCGGGATCAAGATCCGAGCCGCCGAATACCGTCGGCCACCGCTCGATCACGGCCGCAAACGCTTTGACGAATCGCTCGTCGAGCGCCATCGCGCGATCGCGATCCACGCCACGCGCGGCAATCTCGGCCTGCCAGCGTCCGCGAAGGGCACGAACCGTGGCCATCAGATCGCCAGGTGGCTGGGAAAGGCGCCCCTGCTCGTCGGTCGGAGCCCCTGCGCCTTCGACGGTCGCCAGGGAACCAACGCTTGGAGGCACGAGGGCTTCCAACTCCTGACAGATGGCCTCACGCGCGGCGACCCGTTCGCCGAGCGCGATGTCGTGTCGTTGCGTGTAGCGCGCGAAGAAATGGTCGGCGGCGCCGCGGAACCGCTGCCAGAGCGCCTCGGAGCGGCTCTTCTTCACCGGCCCGATCGTCTTCCACTCGGCCTGCAGCCGTTTCATCTCGAGGGCAGCGGCGTCCCAGTCACTCGAATCCTTGAGCGCGTCGGCTCTGGCGCAGAGCGCCTCCTTTTTCGTGAGGTTGTCAGCCCAGACCGTCTTTCTCTCGGCCAGATCGGCGTGGCGTCTGGTGAAGAATCGATCGCAGGCGCCGCGGAAGCGCTCCCAGATCGACTTCTCCTGGCCGCGGCTCACCGCGCCGATGGTCTTCCACTCAGCCTGCAGCCTCTTGATCTCGTCGGCGGTTTGAATCCAGTTGGTCGACTCGGCCAGCGCCTCGGCGCGCTCGCACAGGGCGACCTTCTTCGTCAGGTTGCCGCTGCGGGCTTCCGCCTGGGTGGCGAAATGGGTCTCGCACCGCGTCCATGCCTCGTCGTGCGCCGCCTTGAACCGCTTCCACAGCGCTTCGCCCTGCGCGCGCGGAACGTCGGCGGCCTGCTGCCATTGCTGCTGCAGGCCGCGAACCTGGGTGGCAATGGCTTCGGGGTCTTCGACCGACGTGAGCGCCTCCATCTTCTCGCAGAGCTGCTCCTGGATGCCGACGTTCGCCCAGCGCTGCCAATCGGCGACGTCGCGCAGCTCCTGCACCTTTGGCATCAGCTGCGCCTGCGCCGCCTTCAACCGCTTCACCATCTCGTCGTAATCCTTCTTCGACGGCAGCTGCGGCACCGAGCTGAGCGCCGACCGGATCTCCTTGAGCGCGCGCTCGCCGGCTTTGAGTGTCAGATCGGCGCGCGCGCCGACGGCCTCGATGCGGCCGACCAGCTGCTGGGCGCGGACCAGCGCCTCGCGTCGCGCTGTCTGATCCTGTTCGTGAGCCGCCGCGTCCCGCGCGGCAAAGGCAGCCTGCGCTTCCGCGTAGCGCTCGGTCATGGCGGGATCGCTGATCATCCCCGCGCCCAGATCGTGCCACTCGCGGCGGATCGCGGCGAACTGCTTGCGGGCGGCCGGCAGATCCTCGAGCGCGGCGGCGCGCCCCGCCTCGTCGGCCAGCTCACGGAGCCGGATGCGCCGGCGCTCGATGTCCCTCCACTCGGCGTGGCGTTTCTGGCACGTTCGTGCAGCGCGTTCGAATCGCCGCGTCAGCTCGTCGTGCGCCGCCTGGTCCTCGAGGACCGGCATCCCTTCCCATTCGGCGGTGGCGACTTCGAGTTCCTCGAGCGCGCGTTCGCCCTGAAGCTTCTCGATGCGCTCGCACAGGTCGAGGTGCGGGCGCGACGCGATCTCGCGCGCTTCGTCCGCCCGCCGCGCGGCTTCGGCGCGGTCGGCGTCTTCGAGGGCGCGCTGGGCCTGGCGTTCGGCGTGGTCCTGCGAGGCCGCCGCTGTGCCTGCGGGCCCGGCCTCGACTGCCGGCGGCGACACGGCGGCCAGCGCGGCGGCGGCCGCGGCGCGAGCCTCTTCCGCCTCCGCGGCGACGCGCTCGTCGATCTCGCGCACCAGGGCGCGGGCCCGCTTGGACGCGCTCTTGTTCCTGGCGCGAGCGGCAATCTGCTCGAGCTCGGCGCGGTCCGTGATCCGTTCCACCGCCATCAGCGTGGGATCCCTGAACTCGCTGTTCACGGCTAGCGCCAGCAGCTCGGCGTGATCGTGGAGGCGATCGAACGCGGCTCGGCGCACCTCTTCGTGCTCGGCGTGACGCGCGATCGAGCCAAGCGCGTGGTGGTCGGTGACGCGATCGAGCGCGGCGTTCGCGGTAGTTTCGCGCGAGGCGTTCTTGGCGATGCCGACCAACACCTTGGGCTCCTCGATCGCCGCGACCGCCGCCAGACTCTCGCTTTCTCCGAGCCCCTCGAACGCCTCGAGCGCGATGTCTCGCAGCATCGACAGCGCTTGAGCCCGGACCTGCTCGTCGGCATCGGCGCGGGCCACGGTTGCGAGCGCCGCCGGCTCCATCAATTTGGCCACGGCCGCTCGCCTGACCCGCGCGTCGGGATCCTCCTGCGCGACCTCGAGCAGGAGGTCGCGCTCGTCGAGCGGAAGCTCCTGAACGAACTGCAATCGGGCGGCGGCGTCTGGGTTCTTGTGGCCGGGATGAGTGCGGAATCGATCGAGCAGTGCCATACACGCTCCAGCCTGACCGCCCGCGAGGCGATCAGCTTGTGAGTTGGGTCAACTTCGCGACGATGTCGCGGCCGTGGGACGCGGCGCTGACCTTGGTGTCGATGTCCAGAATGCGGCCGTCCGCATCGATGTAAAACGTCCAGCGCGAGGCGTAGCCGCTTGCCGACAGCACCCCGTACGCCCGGGCGACCTCTTTGGTCTCGTCGCTGAGAATCGGGTAGGTCAGCCCGAGCGACTCGGCAAAGCGGCGATTGACAGCGGCCGAATCGACGCTTGCGGCAAAATAAACCGCGTTCAGTTCCCGCAACGCTTCGTCGCTCGAACCGAGCGACTTGCACTCGGCGGTTCAGCCCCCGGTAAACGCCTTGGGAAACCAGGCGATGACGACAGGCCGGCCCGCCAACTCCTTTAGACGATACGTGCGGCCATCAGATCCCGGCAGCGAAAAATCGGGAGCCGGATCGCCCGGCTTCAACACGACGCGCGTGTCGGGATGTTGTGTGGCCATGTTGAAGGCGCCGATCGCCGTAGCCGCCGCGGTGGTTGCAATACGCCTCAGCTGCGCGAACAGGTACAGAACACGGCCTCCGGTCGAATATGCCATTCTAATGAAGGGCGTCCAACACATGTGTGAAACCGGCAGCAGGATTTTGCGGGCTCTACGCCATTCTCCAATTCTGCGGATCGGCCTGCTGTGCGCGGCGGTCGTCGTCGCGACCGGTTGTGACAAGCTGGGCCGTGGTGACAACGGCACGCCGACGGGACCGACCAGTCCGCCATCTCCCGGTTCCACAATCTTTTACACCGCCGTCGGTGCCAGCGACGCGGCCGGGGTCGGTTCGAGCGGCGAATGCGTGCCCTTCGTCGATTGCCCCAACGGCATGGGCTACGTGCCGGTGACCGTGCGAGCGCTGAAAACGCAGGGCTTCCTCGTCACCAACCTCAATCTGGGGATTCCGACCACCGTGATCGGCCGCGACTTCCAGAGCCTCGGCGACAAGTACAACCGCCTGATCGCCGGCAACATGATCGAGAACGAGATGCCGTTTGTACAGACCAACGCAACGGTTGTGACGATCTTCGCCGGCGTGAATGAAATCAACACCATCACGGCGGCGCTCGGCGGCGGCGAAGGCGGCAGCGATCCGAACGGGTTCATCGACGCTCAGGCGCGCGCATTTGCCAGTGACTACACGACGCTGCTGGCCGGCATCCGGACGCGCGCAGGCTCGCCGCGAATCGTCATCCTGAATGTTCCCAACGCGGCTGGCCTTCCCTTCCTCGCCAACACGCCCCTCGCACAGCGCCAGGCGGCGCAACGCGCGGCCGTCGCGATGACGAAAACCGCGGTGAACCCGCTCGCGTCTTCGTCGGTGACCGTTGTCGATCTGATGTGCGACGCGCGCAGCTACGTGGCGTCGAATTACTCAGCGGACGGCCTGCATCCCAACGATGCCGGCTATGCGTTCATCGCGGCGGAAGTGATCAAAGCCATTACCACCAGCTCCTACCCGGCCCCGCAGGCCAGCTGCAGCGGCATGACGATCGTTCCGTGACACAATGTGCCATGGCGCTGGGCTTCATCGCGCTGACAGCGGTCTTCCCCCTTTGCCCCGCCCGACTCTTCCGGTTCCGGCGTTGATCGGCGCGTCCATCTGCGGCGGCACGCCATGACGCCGAACCTCGCGCGGCCGTGACGTTCGCCGACGCCCTGGCGCGTCTCGACGTCGCCCTGCGGCAGCCGCTGCCGGGGGCCGCCGCGCAGGCCAGGCTCGCACCGGTGCCGCGCCGCGAATGGCCGTCGGGTGTGAACCCGGCTCGCGCACGCAATGCCGCTGGCCTGCTGCTGATGTTTCCCAAAGAAAAAACCGCAGCGAAGGCAAAGAGCGCAGAACCCGACAATGATCTGCGGCCTTGGCGATCTCCGCGGTTTTTTCGGGATCGTGACGCCGCGCACATCGTTCTCACCGTGCGTGCCGAGGGACTCCGTCACGCCGGCCAGGTCTCGCTGCCGGGCGGCGTGGTCGATCCCGGCGAGACCTTCGAGCAGGCGGCATTACGGGAGGCGCACGAGGAAGTCGCCCTGGCCCTGGAGGACGTTCGGGTGCTGGGCGCGCTGACGCCGCTGGAGATTCCCGTCAGCGGATTCCGGCTGCATCCAATCGTCGCGTTTCTTCCCACCCGGCCGCACCTGACGCCATCGGACGGCGAAGTCGCGCGCATCCTCGAAGTCAGCGTCGAGGAGCTGCTGGACGGCGAGCATTTCGTAACCACGGAACGCACACGCGACGGCCTGAGCTTCGTCGTTCCAGCGTTCCGAATCGACGGGGTCGAGATTTGGGGCGCGACCGCCATGGTTCTGGCCGAGTTCCTGACACTGCTGGGCTGGCCTGCGGTCAATGCAGGTTGATCACGACTTTATGCATCATAAGCACTTTTCGGCGGTCAAAATGCATGAATTCAGCTATTGTCACGATATTGTCTCCTATCTGATTGCAATTACTGCACGGATTTAGCGATAATGCACGAGTCTATCGAACACCTTAAGATTCGGTTTCAAGGGGGCGCAGGCGATGGGGTCCAGAGTGCTCGGCGAAGCGATTGGTTCGATCCGCAATTGGTCGGTCACGGAAGCCAAGGAGCCACGAACGCCACGGGCAACCGAGGCGTTCGGCAGTCTCGTCTTCAACGATGAAGTCCAGCAGACGCGCCTCCCCAAGCCGATTTACCACGCGCTACGCCGGACGATGACGCATGGTGAGCCACTCGATATCTCGGTCGCCGACGCCGTCGCGTCCGCGATGAAAGAGTGGGCGGTGGAACATGGCGCCACCCATTACACGCACTGGTTCCAGCCGCTGACCGGCATTACCGCAGAAAAGCACGACTCGTTTCTCTCGCCCACCAGCGACGGCAAGGCGGTGCTCGAGTTCTCTGGCAAGGAACTGGTGCGCGGCGAACCCGATGCGTCGAGCTTCCCCTCCGGGGGCATGCGCTCGACCTTCGAGGCGCGTGGTTACACGGCGTGGGATCCCACCAGCCCACCGTGGCTGCTGAAGAGCGGCAACGCGACGACGCTGGTCATTCCGACGGCGTTCGTGAGCTGGACGGGAGAGGCGCTCGACAAGAAGACACCGCTGCTCCGATCGATGGAAGCGCTGTCCAGGCAGGCCGTCCGCGTTCTCAAGCTGTTCGGCTCCACGGCCGAGCGCGTGGTCACGACCTGCGGCCCCGAGCAGGAATACTTCCTGATCGATCAGTTCTTCTATCTGTCGCGGCCCGATCTGATCAACGCCGGCAGGACATTGTTCGGCGCCAAGCCGCCGAAGGGCCAGGAGCTCGAGGATCAGTACTTCGGCGCCATTCCAGATCGCGTGATGGCGTTCATGTCCGAGGTCGAGACCGAACTGTACAAGGTCGGCGTGCCGGTCAAGACGCGTCACAACGAAGTGGCGCCCAGTCAGTACGAAATCGCGCCGGTGTTCGAGAACGCCAACGTCGCCACCGATCATCAGATGATGATGATGGAGACGCTCAAGCGGTCTGCGCCCAAGTTCGGCCTTGCCTGCCTGTTGCACGAGAAGCCATTCGCCGGCGTGAACGGATCCGGCAAGCACCTGAACTGGTCGATGAGCGACGACGAGGGCAACAACCTGCTGGGGCCGGGCGCCAACACGCACGACAACATGCAGTTTCTGGTCTTCTGTAGCGCCGTCATCCGTGCCGTGAACCGCTGGCAGGGGCTGCTGCGCGCCAGCATCGCCAGCGCCGGCAACGATCACCGTCTCGGCGCGAACGAGGCGCCGCCGGCGATCCTGTCGATCTTCCTGGGCGACATGCTGACCGACATCTTCGAACAGATCGAAAAGGGCGGGGCCAAATCGACCAAACACGGCGGCATGCTCGACACCGGCGTGCTGGTGTTGCCGAAGCTGCCGCGCGACGCCGGCGATCGCAACCGTACGAGCCCGTTCGCCTTTACCGGCAACAAGTTCGAGTTCCGCGCAGTATCGTCGAACCAGAGCATCGGCTACCCCAACATCGTGCTCAACCTGGCGGTGACCGAGTCGATCGACTACATCGCCACCGAGCTCGAGAAGGCGGTGAAGGGCGGCAAGACGCTCAACGTCGCGGTGGCCGAGCTGTTGCCGAAGGTGATCAAGGAAAACAAGCAGGTCATCTTCAATGGCAACGGCTACTCGAAGGAGTGGGAAAAGGAAGCGGGCAAGCGCGGGCTGCTCAACCTCAAGAATACCGTCGACGCGTTGCCGCAGCTGGTGACCGAGGACGCCATCAAGCTGTTCGAGACCTACAAGATTCTCAACCAGCGCGAGCTGCACGCGCGCTACGAGATCATGGTCGAGACCTACAACAAGACCGTCAACGTCGAAGGTCAGTTGATGGTGCTGATGGCCAATCGCTACATCCTGCCGGCGGCGTTCGAGTACCAGAAGGACGTCGCCCTGAGTGTGGCCGCGGTCAAGTCGGCAGGCGGCAAGTCGGTCGAAGGCAAGAAGACGCTCGACAGCATGACCAAACTGATCGACGTGTTCAAACAGCGCACCGACAAGCTAGCCAAGGCGCTCGATCACGACGGCGGCTCGGCCGAGAAGCACGCCAGGCATTTCCGCGACGTCGTGGTCCCGGCGATGGCGGCGTTACGCGAAACTGGCGATCAGCTCGAGCTGATGGTCCCGCACGAGTCGTGGCCGCTGGCGACGTACCGGGAGATGCTGTTCATCAAGTAGGTCGGGGAGGTCAGGTGGGTCGGGTAGTCGGGGGGCGTCGGGACAGGCATCAGGCCAGAACCGATCGTTCTTCCGTTCCAGCCCGTCCCGCCGCTCCTGCCAGTCCCGCCTCGCCGATCGGCCAACGCGAGTGCCACCACTGCAAACAGTTGATCGGTCCAGGCGAAGCCCACGACTGCTGGTCGACGACTGAAGCGGCGCTGACTGCGGATCTGTCCGAGGACTTGAGCGAGGCGTGGGAGCGGCTGCGTGAGACCGCCGCCGGGTTTGGCGATCAGCGGATCTACGCGTCGGGCACGGCGATCATGTTCTCGCGCAAGTCCTGCTACTTCTTCGTGCGCCCACGCCGAAGCCATCTCCAGGTGTGCGTATTTCTCGGCCGCGCCGTTCGGGCGCCGCAGGTCCGTCGGGTAGAGCGCAAGTCCGGGTCCAAGCTCCTGAACATCATCCACATTACTCACCGGGACGAAGTTGAGTCACCGCTGGTCGACTGGCTGCGCGAGGCCTATGAGCTCCCGAACAACCTGACCATCCGACCCCGCCAACCGTCCCGGCGCCAGAAATCCACCGTGAAGCTCGCCAGGCGCCGCCGTCGATAAGGCCAAGATGCACGTCCTGGAATAGGACGAGGGTCCCGGCACGCGTCTACGTCGGTTCGTGGCAGGACCTGGCAGCGCGACTCGGGCAACCCGATCGCAAAGTAGGGACGGCCTGAAGGCGTCCCCTACGTTAGGGCAGCACCGAGATCGTTACAGCGTTTTTCAGATGTACGTAGGCAACGGGCTTCAGCCCGTTGATCGGCCGGCCTGAAGGCCGCCCGCTACGAGGATGCGAAACGCGCCCTCGTAGGGGACGGCCTTCAGGCCGGCCCTTCAGTCCCTTCAGTAGGGGACGGCCTTCAGGCCGGCCCTTCAAGCGAACAAATCGCCGTTGAGATATTTCAACCCCGAATCGACCGCGACGGTCGCAACGACGTTGCCTGGTCCCATTTCACGCGCCAGATTCACCGCCGCCAGCACGTTCAGCGCTGTGGACGTACCGGCGAAGATCCCTTCCTCCTTGGCGAGCCGCCTCGCCAGCACCCGGGCCTCGGGCTCGTCGACGGCGCGCGCTTCGTCGTAGACATCCTTCGTCAGGTGCGGCGGCACGAAGCCGGGAGCCGTGCCTTCCACGCGATGCGGTCCGCCGTGCCCCTTCGTCAGCAGCGGGGCGGAGGCCGGCTCCAGCGCGACGATGCGCGCCGAGCAGCCGGCCTCTTTCAACGCCTTCGACACGCCGGCGATCATGCCGCCGGTCCCGACGGCGCCGCAGAAGGCGTGCAGCGCGCCACCGGTCTGCTCGATCAGCTCGCGGCCGATGCCCATGTAGCCGTCAATCGCGTCCGTGTTGTGGAACTGGTCGGTCCAGAACGTATTGCCCTCCGCCATCAGCCGCTCAACCTCGGCGCGCATCCAGTCGAAGAGCGGCGGCGTGATCCTGCCGCCGTCGCTGGCCACGACATGGAGATCGGCGCCGAAGGCGCGCATGGTGTCGAGTTTCTCTTTGGCGAATGCATCGGAGGAGACCGGCGCAAACTGGTAGCCTTTCACCGCGCAGACGAAGGCGAGCGAGGAACCGGTGCTGCCGCCGGTGAACTCGGTCACGCGCATGCCACGGCGCAGCGTCCCGCGTGCCTCGGCGCCTTCGATCATCGCCAGCGCCATGCGGTCCTTGTACGAACCGGTCGGGTTGTAGTACTCGAGCTTGACCAGCACGGCGGCGCTGCCGGGTTCGACGAGGTGGCGCAGACGGACGACGGGCGTGCGGCCAATCGTGTGCAGAACCGATTCGGCAATCAACTCAGAAACCACGTTTCACATCCGCTTCCGCTGCAATGAATCCGAACGCGGTCGTCGCCTTGCCGGCGAGGACGCGGTCGAAGACCTCCCGCGCCTTGGCGCGGTCACCGTTGACCAGGTACCAGTTTCCCACCCCGTAGCCCTGCGTGGCGATCTGAATGTCGTCGGCGGTGTTGAGGTTCAACACCGACTCGGGCGTGCGCAGGCCTTTGTACATCAGCAGACGCGCGTGGTAGGCACCGTTCTCGATTACGTCCATCTGCTCACGGATCGGCGCCAGCACCGCGCGGGCTTCTTCGTCGCGCTTCAGCCGGCGCAGCGTCATATACAGCCAGTCGCTGGTGGCGACGAGCATGTCGTCGTTGACCCGCGACACCTTCACCCCCTCGCGATAGCTGGTGAGCGCCGCGGCGAAATCGCCGGACAGGTACTGCGCCAGGCCGAGGTGATACCAGATGTTCGACTGCAGGGTGCTGCGCGGAACCCCCGCCTTATTAGGCGCGCCGTCCGGTTCGATTTCGTCTTTCTTCCCAGCCGTCAACTGCGAGGCCTTTGTCAGATCGCCGATCGCGAGATCGAACCTGCGGGTGGTGATGTAGCGATGGCCGCGATGACGGTAGAGCCGCGCCTCGCCGGGATGCTTCGCGATCCCCTGCGTGAACACATCGATCGCTTCGGGAAAGCGGCCGAGATACGCGAGCCGGCGGCCCAGCCAGATCGCGGCGTCGGCGCTGGACGGATCGCGATCGTAGTCGGCTCTCGCCTTCGCGAGATCGGCCTCGAGCCGGTTCGGCGGCGCCTGCGCCGCGGCAGCGGGCGGCAAGGCCAGCAGGAAGAGCACGAACATGAACCTCATATGGAGACTCTACTCGCCGGCCGCAATCACTTCCAGCGACGACCGCGTGGCGCCCTTGACCGACGAGATCGGGATCGACTGGTCAAAGGTGACAAGGCGACCTCCCCGCCTGACAGCGAGGCCGAGCAGGTAGACATCGGTCAGCTGGCGGTGACCGTGCAGCATCGAGACATCGAACAGGGAGTCGTCGTAGATCGACACCTCGTCTGGCCAGAACGCATGGTTCTCGTCGCGGCAGAAGCGGCCGAGATGATCGGCCAGGGTGGAAAGCGGCAGGCGAGCGGCGCGCTGCGACGGATCGCTGAGAATGCGCAGGAATGCGTTTTCAGTGAGTGGACAGGTGGCCCACGGCCTGTCTCCATGGTCGGCAAACCAGTCGTGTGCCGTTTCGTGGTGAATGTGGTGCTCGTTGAAGAGAGCGATCATCACGTTCACGTCCAGCAACGCGGGCTCTCTCACACTTCTTCGTCCCGGAGTCGATTGACATCGGCCATGGTCATGATCGGCGCGCCCGCCCGACTCGGGAGCAGCGGTACCCGGTTTCGTACGCGCGCGCGGGAATGCGGGGCCGGGGCCAGCGCCTTTCGAGCCAGCTCTGACAACAACTGACCGGCCGTTTTCTTCTGCAATCCCCCTAGTTCTTTCACCGCCTGCAGCACATCGTCATCGATATCCAGCGTGGTTCTCATCTTTGGATCATCACGCATCACGCATCAGATGTAAAGGCGAAATAGCGGGAAAACTGGAGATTTCGTCGAAATCGTGACAGGCATGGCGGCTCGCGGTACTCTAGCGGCCGGCTTCCTCATTCTCGATTCATGGCGAAACGCAAAACACCCGACCTGTTCGACAATCTCGAGCCTGCCGGCGGCGGCGATGCCGGGCGCGACGCCGCGGCGCGCGGCGCGCTGATCTCGGGCGGCGGACCCGGCACGACCTCGGACGTGCCGCTCCACGAGGCCGCGCAATCGCGCTATCTGAACTACGCGCTCTCGGTCATCACCGCCCGCGCGCTCCCCGACGTGCGCGACGGCCTCAAGCCGGTGCAGCGGCGCATCCTCTATGCGATGTGGGAGCAGAGCCTTACCGCCGACGCGAAACACCGCAAGTGCGCCAAGGTGGTCGGCGACGTGATGGGGAGCTACCACCCGCACGGCGACATGGCGCTCTACGAAACCCTGGTCCGAATGGCGCAGTCCTTTTCGCTGCGTTATCCGCTGGTCGACGGCTCGGGCAACTTCGGGTCGCTCGACGGCGACAGCGCGGCGGCAATGCGCTACACCGAGTGCCGCCTCACCAGGATCAGCGACGAGATGCTCACCGAGATCGAGCAGTCGACCGTCCATTTCCGGCCGAACTACGACGGCACGAAGACCGAACCGGTGGTGCTGCCAGCGCGCGTGCCGAACCTGCTCGTCAACGGCGCCACCGGCATCGCGGTCGGCATGGCCACCAACATCCCGCCGCACAATCTCGGCGAGATCTGCATGGCGCTGATCAAGCTGCTGGACAACGACGAGCTGAGCACGGCGCAACTATGCCGCTGGGTGAAGGGGCCGGACTTCCCCACCGGCGGACAGATTCTCAATTCCCAAGAGGAGCTCAGGGAGATCTACAAGACCGGGTCGGGGTCGATCCGTTTGCGCGGCACCTGGGACATCGGTCCGGAGACGCGCTCCACCAAGACGATTTACATCGACAGCGTGCCCTACACGGTCAACAAGGCGCAGCTGGTCGAGCAGATCGCCAACGTCGTGATCGCGCGCAAGCTGCCGCAGCTGCTCGACGTGAAGGACCTGTCGACCGAGGACGTGCGCATCGCCGTCGAGATGAAGAAGGACGCCGACGAGAAGATGATCATGGCGTATCTCTTCAAGCACACCTCGCTGCAGTTGAACTTCGCGGTCAACCTCACCTGTCTGATCCCGACCGAGAACCCGGAGCTGGGACGGCCGGAGCGGCTCGATCTCAAGCAGATCCTCTGGCACTTCCTCCATTTCCGACTCGAGGTGGTCACCCGACGGCTCGAGCACGAGCTGGCGGCGCTGAAAAAGCGGATCCACATCCTCGAAGGGTTCGAGACGGTCTTCGACGCCCTCGACGAGATCATCCGGATCATCCGCAAGTCGGATGGCAAGGCCGACTCCGCCGAGAAGATCATGGCGCGTTTCAAGCTCGACGCCGAGCAGACCGACGCCATCCTCGAGCTCAAGATCTACCGGCTGGCGCGGCTCGAGATCCTGGTCGTGCGCAAGGAGCTCGAAGAGAAGCGATCGCGCGCCCGCCAGATCAACACGCTGCTGAAGAGCGAGGAGAGCCGCTGGAAGCTGGTGCGCTCCGAGCTCGAGCAGATCAGCGCCACCTACGGCGACAAGCGCCGCACCGCGATCGCGAGCGACAGTGGCGAGCCCGAGTACTCGGCCGAGGACTTCATCGTCGACGAAGACAACGTGGTGATCGTGTCGCGCGACGGCTGGGTGAAACGGCAGAAGGAGGTCAAAGATGTCTCGACCACGAGGCTGCGCGAGGGCGATCAGGTGATGGCGGTGTGCGCCGGCAGCACGCGCGCCAGCGTCGTGTTCTTCTCGAACTTCGGCGCCGCCTACACCAGCAAGATCATCGAGGTGCCGGCGTCCACCGGCTACGGCGAGCCGATCCAGAAGCAGTTCAAGCTGAAGGACGGCGAGAGAGTCGTCGCGGCACTGAGCCTCGATCCGAGGGTCATCGGCGACATCCGGGGGCAGACGTCGTCGCGAAGCAAACCGAAGTCTGACCCCGCTGACGTCGGGCCGGCGCCGGTCCATGCGGTTGCGATTTCGAGCGACGGCTACGCGCTGCGCTTCAATCTCGACGGGTTCGTCGAGCCGAGCACCCGCGCCGGGCGGCGCTACGCTCGTCCGTCGGACGGCGCCGAAATCGTCAACGTCGCGCGGCTCACGGGTGGTGAAATCCTGATTGCCGCCAGCGTCGAGGCGCGCGGCATCCTCTGCCGGGCCGACGAGGTGAACTTCCTCGCGGGTCCAGGCAAAGGCGTGCTCCTCATCAAGCTGGGTGACGAAGACCGCCTGCTCGGCGCGATCGCGTCGAGCGGCGACCGCGATCTGTTGACGGTCGAGACATCCCGCGGCGCCGAGCAGACCATCAGCACCGCCAAGTACGAGGTGACCGGGCGAGGCGGCAAGGGTCGCGAACTGCTCCAGCGCGGTCAGTTCACCAAGGTCATCTGGCCGGCACCCGAGGCTCCCCCGCCACTGACTTCAGGGTAGTTCCGCGGATTTGCCGCGTTTGCGGTAGAATGACGCTGCCACCTCGCCAGGAGGTTGGCCGGCGCGAACACTGCTTCTCGGGCTGGAATCTCCAGCCGCTGTTGTTCGACGCGAACACACAACCACGCGCAACACTAGGAACCTGTATTGCCTCATCAAGACCGCCTGAACATCGCCGTTTTCATCGACTTCGACAACATCGAGATCGGCGTCAAGACCACCCTCGGCCAGCAATTCGACGTCGGCATCATCCTCGACGCGATCAAGGAGCGCGGCGAGGTCGTCACCAAGATCGCCTACGCCGACTGGACCCGCTCGGGCGAGTACAGCCGCTCGCTGACACAACATGCCATTCGTTTGGTCCAGCGCAACATGACGCCCGGTGGCGACAAGAATGGCGCCGACATCAACCTGGCGCTTGACGCGCTCGAGATGGCCTTTACCCATTCCCACATCAACGCCTACGTCATCGTCGGCGGCGACAGCGACTTCCTCTCGCTGGTCGAGAAGCTCAAGCAGTACCGACAAGAAAGTGTTCGTGGTCGGCGGCCGTGCCTTCACGAGCATGATCCTGCAGCGCAACTGCCACGAATTCATCGCCTACGAAAATCTCTCGGGCGTGCGCAAGGCCGCCGCCAAGCAGGGCAGGCCGATGCCCGCCGCGGCGGCGAGCGCGCCGGTTTCGCAAGCGCTGCCTGTGGTGCGTCGCGCGCTGAAGATTCTGGCCGACCGCGAGGTCACGCCGCAGACCGGTCTGCTGAAGAGCACGCTGCTGCAGCTGGACTCGACCTTCTCGGAGCGAAACTACGGCGCCTCGTCGTTCCTCGACTTCGTCGAGAAGCTCGCCAAGTCCGGATACGTGCTCCTGAAGACCTCCGGCCGCAGCGTGATGGTCGAGCTCAACGAGGGCTTCGTCGAAGAGCCGCGCGCCGTCACCGACGGCGAAGAAGGCACCGGAGGCGCTGCGCTTGTGCCGACCGAAGCGGGCCCGGCCGCGGTGGCTCAGCCGCCCCAGGGCTTCACCACGAGTGGGAGTTCCACCGCACCGACGTTCAACCAGCCGAATCAGGAACCGGTCGGTCCGCCGCTCGGCGATCAGGCTGACGGCGTTCAGAAGGCGGGCCGGATCCTGGGCGCCGCCAGCGGCGCCCGCTGGCCGATGTATCTGCGCAACGTCAAACAGATTCTGCGCCAGACCGAGGGCGGCTTCGACGAGCGCCGCTATGGCTTTGGCGGGCTGATGGATCTGTTGAAAGCGTGTCAGCGTGAAGGGTTCGTGCGGGTCGAGCGCGATCGCCGCGGCGGGTTGCGCGTGTTCCAGGGCTCGGCGCTTCATGGCGCCCCCGCGATGCCGATCAGCAGGCCCAATCTGCCGCAGCCCGACGTCGAAGACACCTACGAAAACCAGCCAATCGAATCGGTGCCAACGCCGGTCGCCCACGCCGGCGAGCCGGCCGAGAACGAACCGGAGCGGGATCTCCCGATTCCGATCGACACCACCGCGGAGCTGCTCGGTCGCGCCAAGCCGCGCAAACCGCGTGCGCGCGCGCCTCGCCCGGCGCCCGCAACCACAACCCGCAAGAGCGCAGCGAAGAAGCCCGCGGCTCGCAAGTCGACACGCGGCAAGAAGGCGACCGCGCCACAGTCCGACGACGTCGGCAACCGCTGAAACGATCGGTTTTTCTCTACCTATTTTTCGCCGTCGAAGTAGTCGACCCACTGCTTGACCAGCGCCGATTGAGGGCCGTGGGCGCGCAGGTAGGCGTCGGCGTAATCGTGGGCGCGCTTCCGATCTTCGGAACGGCTGTGGACGACGGCGCCGCCGGCATGAACGGTGTACAGCCACTGGACGGCGAAGAAGTAAGCCTCGCGATCGTCCTGTCGATCGTCCAGGTAGCGCTCGAGGGTGCGCACCGCCTCGCGTCCCCGACCGAAGGTTCCGTACACCATCGCGAGCGGCTTGGTGAAGCGCGTGTCCGCCGGCCATTTGCCGGCGGCCTCTTCGAGAATCGCGCGGGCGCCGCCGAAGTCGTGGGTACGAAGAAGCGCGTCGCTCAGCCACACGTAGATCTGCGGCAGGTCGGCGCCGTCGACGAGCGCGGTCTGCCACGCGCTGGCGGCCTCGTGATCCTTGCCGGCGGCCGCAAATGACGCCGCGAGAAAGACCAGTGGTGCCGTGCTGTCGACCTCCGGTGCGATTGCCTGCTTGAAGCTGGTCTCGGCCTTCGTGAAGTCACCGGCCGCCAGAAATACGACTCCCTGATCGAACGCACTTTTGACGCTCGGGGTCACGCGGTCGCGAAACGGCGCCAGCGTCGCCTCGTCGACCGCGAGATCGCGCTGGAACGGCGGCGACATGGTGCCATCTTCCACCGGCAGGAACAGCTCGGCGTCCACCGATACGTTGCCGAGGCCCTCCGCGGAGGTGAGCAGCACCTTCGGCGGCGCGATCTCGAAGCCGCGCGTGAGGGTGCGGATCGATGCGCCGTCGGCCGAGAGAATCGCGCGCAGGACGTACTTACCGGGCGGCAGCGCATGCGCCGGCATCACCTTGGAGAAGATGGCACGGGTCTCGCTGACCGGATGCATCGGCACGTCCACGTTGAGCAGCGCCGGCGCCTCCACCTCGGTCGCGATCTCGAATTCCATGGTGAGCCCCTCCGTCTTCGCGCCGTAGGCTTCCACGTATCCATGCACCGATCCGAAGTTGATCTGGTAGCCGATGGTGGGCGTCAGCAGCTCGCCGACCTCGAGCGGGCCGCCGACCATCAGCTCGCTCAGCGTGAGGCCGCCCGCAGTTGGCAGTACGGCGTGGACAAGGTGTTCGACGCTGCCGACGCGGTCGCCTTCGGCGACGGCGAGCTTGAGCGTGTAGTCGCCGGGCGGCAGGCTTGCGCCGGCTGTGAACTGGAGCGGCGATGGCACGCCGGTCATGACCGGCAGGAGCCGCATGTCGGCGGCCTTGTTGTCCACCACCCGCCCTTCCTCGTTGGTAATCACGTAGCCGACCGACACCACCTTCGACGCGGCATAGTCGGTGCCGACGTCGGCGTGGAGCAGGAGTTGCACCCGGTCGCGCTCCGGTCCTTGCAGCGCGAACGACGCCACGCGCACCGGCAGCGCCGTGACGATGAGCGGCGAGGCGAGGGCGGCATAGGCTGCCGCGCGCGGGGTTTTGGGCGCCGGTCGATCGCTGGCGGCGTTGACCAGCTGACGCCGCGATCGAACCAGCGCGCCCTTGCGCGGCACCTCCACCCGGATCGGGTGCGGCTTGCCGTCCTTGTCGCGGCCGTCCGATTCGACGCCGAGGAGGTAATAGCCGGATAACTCCGACGAGATGCGTCCAAACAGCGCGTCGGCCGCGCCGGTGACGGTGAACAGCGCGCCGCGCGACGCGCCGGCCAGCATCTCGAGCCCCTCGCTCTGCGCCTGGCGGTCCGCAAACGGGTTCACCGGCGCGCGGGCGTTGGTGATGTCGAACAGCTGGGTGTCGAGCTTCAACGCGTACAGACTGGTGCGCGCCGCCGCTGCCATGGCGCCGAGCTCCACGATTCGCCCCGTGTTCTCGTTGGTAACGAACCCTTCGCTGATCAGAATCAGCGTCTTGGGTGCATCGATCGCGCGCAGGCCGGTGAAGAGCGCGGTCAACGCCTGGACGCTCTGGTCCCCTTCCTGATTCGCAGTGCGGCCCTTGTCCCGCGCTTCGTTCTCGACTTCGATCCGGCACGCCTGCGCTTCCTGGGCGCTCACACCGGCGCATTCGCGGGAGATCACGGTGTCGAGCGTACCCGGATCGCCGCGCTCGATGGCAATGGCCTCGACCAGCGCGATGCTGTGCTCGCTCCGCATCGGGGTCGCCTTCTGCCCGACCATCCGCGCGATCGCCTGCTTGACGCGGGCGCGATCGGCGGTGAACACCGTCGACGGCGCGCCCAGGCCGATGCCGGCCACGGCGACGCGATCCGATGGCAGCAGCCGATCGATGAAGGCATTGGCCGCCTTGCTGATCGCCAGCGCGCCGCCAAAGCGGATGTTCGGCTGATCGACGGCGATCACGATCAGCCGGCCGCCGGTGGCGCTTTCATTGGTGCTGTAGCCATCCGGTGGCGGCGGCGGCGGCGCTGCGCCGGCGTCGCCGACCAGCGACACCCATTCCGCCGTCACCACCCGGCGCGCCGTGCCGTCGATGCGCACCACGAAGTCAGCCGGCGCAAGATCGGCCATCGGCTTGCCCTTGTCGTCAACCACCGTCACGTCGAGCGACGTGACGTCCACCGACGACTGGAAGCTCGGCCTGGGCGGCGGCTGTTGCGGCTGCGCCGAAGAACTGGAACCCCGGAGCACGCCAAGCGCGCAGAGAACAAGCAGGATCCGGGTTTCTCTGCGATCTTTGCGATCTCTGCGGTTTCTGGTCGTCATTTCCCCGCCACCGCACGGTAGCCCTGCCGCGCCCTCACGTCGTGGTGACCGTCGACGTCGACCTTGATCTTGCGCCAGGCATCGTCGCGGCGCGAGTTGGTCGACTGATAGCCGAGCAGATACTGGTTCGACAGTTCATCGAGCAGATCGGCAAAGGCCGCGTGCAGCTCGTCGATGCTGTCGGTGAACAGCGCGCGGCCGCCGGTCGGCACCGAGAGCCGATCCATGATCCGTTTGAGCGGCTCCAGCGTCACGCCACGGCCCTGGCCGATCATGTAGAGCGTGACGTCGCTCGACTGGAGATGACGCTCGACGTCGTTGATCGTCGCGTGGCTGCCCTGGTCCTCGCCGTCGGTGAAGACCACCAGGGCTTTGCGGCCGCTCTGCCGCCCCAGCATTTCGACGCCGCGCAGCAGGACGTCATAGAGTGCGGTGGAGCCCCACGGCGCGAGGCGATCCACCGCCTTGACGCGCTCGGCCGGATCGGTCGCCTTGCGCGTGAGCGTGAAGATGCTGTCGTTGAAGCCGAGCAGTGTGACCTGATCCTGCGCCGGTACATCGCCGAGGAATTGCTTCACCGCCTGTTTCACCCGCGGCATGGCCGGCGCCATGCTGCCGGAGATGTCGATGGCCGCCACCAGCTCCAGCGGCACGTCCTCGGAGGCGAAGTGGGTCACCGCCTGCGGGTGGCCGTCCTCGAACACGTGAAACGCCGACTGCGGAATGCTGCGCACGAACTTGCCGTGGCCATCGGACACGGTGACCGTGACCTGCACGACGTCGACGTCGACGCGCTCGACATAGCCGACCGACTTCGTGCGCACCGTCCGGACGATGCGGGCGCCGCCTCTGATGGTGGCCACGGCGCGGACCTGATGGGAGGTGATCGTCGCACCGGCATCCCAGTCGCACTCGAACGGCGCCGCCGTGAGCGCACAGACCTGCCGGCCATCGACGAAGAAGGTCACGCCGGTCACGGTGTCGGATGGGGTGAGGCCGGCGCTCAGCCGGGTCGGTCCGGTCACGTAGGCGTCGTCGCCCGGCGACAGAATCTTCAACACCGGCAGCTCGCTTCCGCCTTGCGCCCGCAGCGACAGCGTCGCGCCGATACATGCGGCGATGGCCAGCCACGGCCAAGGGCCCCGGCGGATCATCGCGGTTCCGGCGTCTTTCGGCCCGCGTCGGGCACAAACGGACCGGCCGCGGTCGCGGCCGCGATGTAGTCCTCGACGCGCTCGCGCGTCGCCACCCGCGCGGCGCGGGCCAGCGACAGCCAGTCCGCGTCGTCGGTCGGTCTGGCGTCGTCGATGAAATCCTGCACCGCGCCGGAGAGGACGACCTTGGCGATGGCGGCCGGCAGGCGCATTTCCTTCAGCATGATGGCCACGTGCAGGTGGACGTCCGCGACCGCCGTGGCGGTGAGGCCGAGCGCCGGACGCCCCAGCAATGTCGGCCACCGTCCCGGCGGCATCAGCCGGGAGCACACGCATCCCTCGGCCGTCACCATCGACATGCCCCAGGCGTTGAGAGCAGCGACCCGCCCACCGCCCAGCGTCAGCACCTCGGTCAACGAAAACATCCCGGACACGTGGTCCGCCTCGTGCAGCAGCATCCAGCGCACGGCGCGGCGCCGCCATCCTTCGACCGAGAGTTCGTCGGCGATGCCCTCGAATGCCGCTTCGGCTGCCGCACGGCCGGCGGCGGCCTGCCCGCCGGTGCGCAACGCACCAAGACGGCGCTGCCCGGCGGCGACCGCGCCGGCTATCGCGTCGGGGTCGGCGTCGCGCAGCGCGAACGGATTCAGGATCGAGACCGCGACGGCGAACGCGTCGCGTTCGTTCGAGGTCAGCTTCGGCGCTTCGAGCACGCGCTCGAAGTTGACGCGGCGGAGGGCGAGCGGCGCCAGGCCGATGTCGAGGCCGAGCAGCGAGCCGCTCACGTGCCAGGGCTGGCCCGGATTCACTTCCGCGCGCGGAACAGCCCACGACAGGCGCAGACGCGCTTCCGAGTCGCGCGCGCCGAAGCCGAAGTCGTGGCGCCGCGAGACGTCTTCCGCCAGCAGCACGGTACCGTCGGGATCACCAAGGTCAGCGGCATACGCGATCGAGAGCAGGACGTCGGCGAGCACGGTGTCCGACAATAGCAGCAGGGGGGCGGAGCTGCGGGCGACGCGCTTGAGGTCCTGGTTGCGAACGTCTTTGGCGAGTTCTTCGGTCAGCTTGCGGAGCGTCTCGCGGGCGTTCGGCGCCGGCGCGACACCGATGGGCTCCGTGTCTTCGGCCTCACGCCCAATTCGCCGCGGCAAGTCGTCAATCGCCGCGGTCAGCTTCGTCACGATCGCGTCAACCTCACCTGGCGCGATTTTGTCTGTCGCCAGCATCCGTCCGGCGGCGGCCAGGTCGAGCGCGACGTCGAGCCGCGCACCTTCCTGCTTTTCGCGGACGATGCGAAGGCGTTGCCGTTCGGCGGCGCCGAGATCGAGCCGGTAGGCCTGCCCCTCCCACGTCACCGGCCGTGCGATCGCCCCTTCACCCGACGGCGGCCCGGACATCGCCGCGAGCACCGCGGACTCCATGCTGTCGGCGGGTGTGATCGCCCCGAGCAAGTCGCTGCGGATCCAGCGCGCGACGGCGCCGGCGTAGCGGCCGTCCTCGTTCAGCGGCAGCGCCACCAGCTTCTCGATCAGCGCCTGGGCCCTGGCCACGGTGAGCGTCGTCACCCGCGTCGCGCGCGCGAGAATCGCGATCGCGCCCTGAAACTGGGCCTGCGCCTCGAAGCCGCGCCGCCCCTCGAGCGACCCCACGTGCGTCGCCTGGCGTGCCGCCTGGGCATACGCGGATGGCGCGCGGATGCCGATGCGCTCGAAGGTCCACATCAACATCCGATACCGGGTCAACGCGCGCGTGGCGACCAGAACGTCGGGGAGCGCCGTGACGTCAGCCATCCCGAACAGCCGCTGGCCGAAGGCGATCTGGTCGAGGCGGTCGGCGCGGACCCGCACATCCATCGGTCCGATGGCGTCGGCAAGCCACGCCGCATCGATTGGTTCCTCGTCGATCGTGCGCAACTGGCGAGCCGGATCGTCCGGCAGATCGCTGCCGTTGAACGCCCGCGACCAGAATCCGCGTCCCGCCGGGCCGGCGGGTGAGCCGTCGGGACCCGCTGCAACGCGCGAAAGCAGCATCGACAAATCGTAGGAGGCCCGCGCCAGCGGCAGCGTCTTCAGATGTGCTTCCCGGAACAGGCCGACGCTGACGGTGAGCGCTTTGAAACGTTCCAGGCGTGCCGTCGGGTTCGGCATCCAGAGACCGAGCGCAAAGGCGCGGCGCGGTGGATCGAGGCCGCCGATGACGTCATAGAGATAGGCCAGCCGCCCGTCGTTGAGCTCGAGCAGCTGCTGGATGAAGCGATCGGCGCGCGTGACCTTCTCGAGGATGACGCTTTCCCAGAGCGCTTCCACTTCGTCGCGTTCGCCCTGGGCGGCACTCTGCGCGCCTGGGGCCACGACGCGATTGCGTAGCACGCGCAGGCTGCCAGCCATGACTGCGAACTGCGGCGCCGATCGTTCGTAGATCCGTTCCAGCAGCTGTGGATGGTCCGCCAGGAAATCGAGCGTCGCATCGTCGAGCGATGCCAGCCCGAGGCAGAGCAGGGCCGCATTGCGATCGATGATGATCGCGGTCACCAGCTCTCGCGGCGCGACGGTGCGCCGGAAAATCGCTCTGCTCCAGAGCTCCGCGGTCAGCGGCACCGGCACGACGTCGCCGGGACGGGTGTCCAGGTTCTGCCGTCCACGCCCCGCGGCCTGACGCGCGGCGAGCAGATACGCCTCGGTCGATCCCTTCCGGCCCTCGGGCGCGTCGTAGAGCAGACGCGTAATCTCGTAGATGAAGCGGCCGCGATCGGGCGCGGGGTCGATGCCGAGAGACTGCGCCAGCGCGATGGTGCCACCAGGAACGGGGACGTCCTCGGAGATCGTCGCCGCAGCTGATCTACGCGGGAGCGCGAGTACGATCGCGGTCACGAGCAGCAGACGGAACGCGGGCGGCCGCCACGACACCACCGAACACATCTCCTATCCGGGGAGAGACTCGCTACCGCTGATTGGAGCCGACATTATATACATGGCATCTGACGCTGCCCGCGGCTTTGTCAGCTGGCGCCCTGCCGTTTTGTTTGGCTCTGCTGCCCGCGCGGCCAGCACGGCATTTGTGCGGCCGCTTCCGATTTCTTGGATCCGTGCCGGGAATGGAGAGGAAGCGCCTGGAACCCTTCGAATCCGCGTGTCCGGTTCGATTCGAGAACGCCGGCAACCCGCGCAACGGCCTGTGAGGGTCGCGCCCCGTTGATCTCGCGAAACATCTGTACAATGCCGGACGCGGCCTCTTAAACTGTCGACGGAGAACCGCGTCCTGCATGGCATCCGCGAATTACACCGCCAAAGACATCACCGTCCTGGAAGGGCTCGAGCCGGTCCGCAAACGTCCGGGCATGTACATCGGCGGCGTCGGCTCAGCCGGACTCCACCATCTCGTCTGGGAGACGCTCGACAATTCGGTCGACGAGGCGATGAACGGCTTCGCGTCGAATATCTGGGTCACCCTTCACGCCGACGGATCGTCGATCACGATTGAAGACGACGGGCGTGGGATTCCCGTCGACAGGCATCCGACGTCCCGGAAGAGCGCGCTCGAGGTGATTTTCACGGTCCTGCATGCGGGCGGAAAGTTCGAGCACGGCAGCTACAAGACCGCCGGCGGCCTGCACGGCGTCGGCGCGAGCGTGGTCAACGCGCTGTCGAAAGAGCTGGTCGCCACCGTCAAACGCGACGGCGCGCAGTGGGAGATGCGCTTCAAGCAGGGCAAGGCGGTCAGCCCGTTGAAGAAGATCGGCCCCGCGCGCGGCAGCGGCACCAGGGTGTACTTCCATCCCGACGCTGCCATCTTTCCCAAGATCGAATTCGACGCGCCCGTCATCAAGGAACGCCTCGAGGTCGCCAGCTACCTGCACAAGGGATTGAAGGTGACCTTCGAGGACGAGGGCGCGAAGGAGAAGATCGTCTACGAGCACAGCGAAGGCATCGTCGACTACGTGAGGCGGATCGTCGCCGAGCGCGGCGCCAAACCGGTGCACGAGCTGCCCTTCACGCTGACCAGGGACGAGGGGCTGAAGCTCGATCTGGTGCTGCAATGGACTGAAGCGACCGACGAGCACGTGCGTTCGTACGTCAACGGCATCCCGACCGGCTCGGGCGGCACGCACGAGAGCGGTCTGCGCGCCGGGATCGGCAAGGCGGTGCGCAATTTCATCGAGACCCACAACCTGTCGCCGAAAGGCGTGACCCTGACCGCCGAGGACATCCGCGAGGGCCTCACCGGGGTTCTCAGCGTCTTCATTCAGGAGCCCCAGTTCCAGGGACAGACCAAGGATCGGCTGAACAATCCCGAGCTGGTATCGGCGCTCGACGGCGTGGTCAGGCCCGGGCTCGAACACTGGCTGAATCACAACAGCAGCGTCGCGGAAGCCATCGTCGCGCGCATCGTGCTGGCTGCGCGCGCGCGCGAAGCCAGCCGCGCCGCGCAGGCCGAGGTGTCGCGCAAGAGTGCGACCTCCACACGGCTCAACCTGCCGGGCAAACTGAGCGACTGCACCAACTCCAGCAGCGAGAACAGCGAGCTCTTCATCGTCGAGGGCGATTCCGCCGGAGGGTCGGCCAAGCAGGGGCGCGATCGCGCGCGCCAGGCGATCCTGCCGCTGCGCGGCAAGGTGCTCAACACCGAGAGCGCATCACTCGCCAAGGTGCTCGAGAACAAGGAACTCTCGGATCTCGTCACCGCCATCGGCTGCGGGCTGGGCAATAACTTCGAGATCGGAAAGCTGCGCTACGGCAAAATCATCATCCTGGCCGACGCCGACTCCGACGGCAATCACATCGCCACGCTGCTGCTGACGTTCATCTACCGTCACCTGCCCAAGCTGATTGCGAACGGCAAGGTCTTTCTGGCGCAGCCGCCGCTCTACCGCATCGACATCGCCAAGGACACGTTCTGGGCGCTGGACGATGCGCACAAGGAGGCGATTCTCAGGCAGCAGGGGCAGGGCAAGAACGGGCGCAGCACGCCGGAGATCACGCGCTTCAAGGGCCTCGGCGAGATGATGCCGAAGGTGCTCTGGGAAACCACGCTGAACCCGCGGACGAGGCGACTGCTGCGCGTCGCGGTCGCCGACGAGAACGTGTTGATGACCGATCGCGTCATCAACGAGCTGATGGGCAAGGACGCGTCAGCCCGCTTCCGCTTCATCATGGAACGCGCCGACGAGGCCGAGGAGCTCGACGTTTAGTTAGGGGCTATGAGATTGCAGATTGCAGAAGTTCAGATTGCGGAAGTTCAGATTGCGGAAGTTCAGATTGCAGGGTTCAGATTGCAGAACGGGTCAGATTGCAGCTTGGAGAATCGACCCCAGGCCGGTGACGAGGCGGCCGATCCCTTCAGCGACCGTCGCTTTCTGCAGCGCGCCGTAGGCGACGCGAAAGTAGCACCCCTCGGTCATCCCGAACGCCGGCCCCGGAATCACCGCGACCTTGTGATCGCGGATCAGCCGCTCGGCGATCGCCATCGGCTCCAGCGCGGTCTCCACTTTCAGCAGCACGTAGAACGCGCCATCGGCCGCCGGCACGCTGACCTGCGGCGCGAGCGTCGCCAGCTTCGATACGACGATGTCGCGAATCGAGGCGAGTTCGCGGACGTGCGGCTCGCAATAGGAGCGGCCGACCTCGATCGCGGCAATCGCCGCCACCTGCGATACCACCGGCGCGCACACGACGATGGTGTCCTGGCTCTTCGCCATCGCTAGCTCGAGGTGCTCCGGGTAGGTCATGTAGCCGATGCGCCAGCCGGCAAACCCGTAGCCCTTCGAGAGCGAGTACATCGCAATCGTGTGGCCCTCCGCGCCGGGAAACGATCCCGACGAGACGTGCCGGGCCGATCCGTAGGTGAAGTACTCGTAGACCTCGTCGGCAATATGGTAGATGCCGCGATCGCGGCAGAGCGCATTGATGTCGCGAAGGGCTTCCTCGCTGAAGACGGCGCCGCTCGGATTGTTCGGCGTCACGGTGACGATCGCGCGCGTGCGATCGGTGATCGCCGCGCGCAGCGCGTCGAGCCGCGGCTGATAGCGCGCGTCGGTGGCGACGCGAACGGCGGTACAGTCGGCCATCTGGATCGCCATCTCGTGGTTGAAATAGAACGGCACGTTCAGGATGATCTCGTCGCCCGGCGCGGTAATCGCCAGCACCGCGTGCACGAAGGCCATGTTGGCGCCGGCGGTGACCATGAGGCGCGCGCCGCGCTGGACGTCGACGCCGTTCTCACTCCGGAGCTTCGCCGCCAGACGCTCCACCAGGGCCGGCAGACCGGCGCCGTCCTGATACTCGTGCGTGGCGGGATCGGTGAGCGCGACGCGCGCGGCGTCGATCGCCGCCTGCGGCGGCCCGTAGTGCACCACCCCCTGACCGAGCGAGATGGTGCCCGGCACCTGGCGGATGAGGGCGCCGATGACCGGCACGATCGGCGCCTGCACCACGTCCATGCGCGTGGTCGACTTCAACCCTGTGCCCATAGCATTCGCGGGTTTGACCCTGGTGTCCTTGGTGTCCTTGGTGTTGAATAGACGCTGAACATTATAGTGGTTGTTTCCGGAGGCCTCATGATCCGCCGACGCCCGTGGCTGCCTGCTCTCGGTCTCGCGTTGATGTCCACCTTGGTCGCCACCGCCGCCGGCACGCTCCAATCGCCGGAGCAGTTTCTCGGCTTCAAGGTCGGCGCCGACAACCAGCTGATCCGCTGGGACAAGATCGTCGACTACATGAAGCTGGCCGCAGCCAACTCCGATCGCGTGCGGTTCCGCGAACTGGGCAAGACCAGCAACGACAACCCGTTCATCGCGCTCGAAATCAGCTCGCCCGAGACGCTGAAGAACCTGGACCACTACAAGCAACTGGAGCAGAAGCTGTACTTCCAGGGCGGCTCGCCGTCGGACAGCGAGCGCGACGAGATCTTCCGCCAGGGCAAACTGGTGCTGCTGATCACGTGCAGCATCCACGCGACTGAAATCGGCGCCACCCAGATGTCGGTGGAGCTGGTTCACCACCTGGCGACCAGCGATGCGCCCGAGGTGAAGAAGATCCTCGACAACGTCATCTTCGTCCTGGTGCCGAGCCTGAACCCCGACGGCGAGATCATGGTCACCGACTGGTTCAACAAGAACGTCGGCACCGACTACGCCAACAGCCCGATTCCGTACCTCTATCACCCCTACGTCGGGCACGACAACAACCGCGACATGTACATGTTCACGCAGAAGGAGAGCCAGCACACCGCGAACCTGTTGTGGCACGACTGGTTTCCCTCGGTGTGGCTCGACGAACACCAGATGGGCAGCAACGCCGCGCGCATCTTCGTGATGCCGGCGACCGATCCGATCAACGCCAATGTCCATCCGTTGATCTACCGCTGGAACGGCATCCTCGGTCAGTCGCAGGCGGCGGCGCTCGAGGCCGCGGGCAAGGAAGGGATCATCTACAACTCCACCTACACCAATTTCTGGGAAGGGGCGATGGCGTGGAGCGGCTGGTGGCACAACCAAATCGGGCTGCTGACCGAGGTCGCCAGCGCCCGCGTCGCGGCTCCGATCGATCAGGTCCGCGCCGTGGCGGGGCGTCCGGCGCCGGCGTCAAGCGGCGGCGGCCGCGGCCAGCTTCGCTTCGACAATGGTCCGATTCCCGCCCCCACCGACATCACCCCGCGCACCGAGTACCCGCGGCCGTGGATGGGCGGTCACTGGACGCTGCACGATATCGTCGACTACGAGATGATCGCGACCATGGCGCTGCTGGAGACGGCAGCGGACCGGCGCGAGACCATCGTGCGGCAGATCTTCGAGGTCAACCGCCAGACGATCGAAGAGGGCAAGAAGGGCAATCCTTCGGCGATCCTGGTGCCGACCGAGCACCAGCAGGATGCCCGCGAGGCGGCGCATCTGGTCGACAAACTGAACCTGGGCGGCGTCGAGATCTATCGCGCCGACGCGGCATTCGACGCGGACGGCAGGAATTACGGCGCCGGCACCTTCGTCATCCCGATGACCCAGGTCTTCGCGCGCTACGCCAAAGACATGCTCGAGAAGCAGACGTATCCGGAGGTCCGGCGATCGCCGACTTCGGCGCCCGAGCCACCCTACGACGTGACCGCGTGGTCGCTCGGCATGCTGCTCGGCGTCGACACCGTCTTCGTGAAGAGCCCGCTGCCGGCGATGAAGATGACGAAGGTCGACGGTCTGCCGAAGATCGCCGGCGGTGTGACCGGCACGGGAGCGAGATTCGCCTTCGACTACAAGGGAGCCGATTCGGCGATCGCAATCAACCGGCTGCTGAAAGACGGGGGCCGTGTCAGCTTCGACGGCCCCTCGCACGTCGCCGTCACCGGAATCGCGCGCACCAAGATCGAACCGATCGCCCGCGATTTCGGTCTCCACGTGACAGCGTCCGACCCGAAACCGACGAACCTCGAACGGCGCGCGACCACCGTCGATGCTTCCACCACCGCCTTCCACGCGCCACGCATCGCCATGTACCAGCCCTGGACCGGCGGCAACATGGATGAAGGCTGGACACGCTGGGTGCTCGAGCACTACGAGTTCAACTTGACCTCGATCCACAACGCCGATATCCGCGCCGGCAAGCTGCGGCAGCGCTTCGACGCGGTCATCATCGCCGACCAGGAGCCGAAGGCGATCATCGAGGGCTTCAACGCCAGCCAGATCCGGCCGGAATACCGCGGCGGCATCGGCGACGCCGGCGTCGAGCAGCTCAAGCAGTTCGTCGCCGACGGCGGCACGCTGATCACGTTGGGCAACGCCTGCGATCTGGCGATCGAGAAGCTGCCGATTCCGGTACGCGATCTCAAGAGAGGGCTGACACGCGACCAGCATTTCGCGCCCGGCGCCATCCTCAACCTCGAAGTCGACACCCAGCATCCGATCGGCTACGGCGTCGCCGCCGACACCTACGGCTTCTACATCAACAGCCCGTTCTTTCAGCTCACCGAGGGCTTCAATTCTCAGCGGTCGAGCGTCGTCGTGCGCTACCCCAATACCAATGTGCTGGCCTCCGGCTGGCTGAAGGGTGAGGAGCTGATGGCTGGCCGCGCCGCCGTCGTCTCGATTGACATGAACCCCGGCCGGGTGGTGCTGTTCGGGCTGCGCCCGCAGCACCGGGCGCAGACCCACGCCACCTTCCCGCTGCTGTTCAACGCGCTGTATCTGTCGGCGCCAGGCGACGCCGCGACCAAGACCTCGAATTGATCCGGATCTTCGTCACCGGCGGCACCTTCGACAAGGAGTACAACGAGCTGGCCGGATCGCTGTTCTTCAAGGACACGCACCTGCCCGAGATGCTGCGGCTGGGGCGATCGCGGGTCGCCGTGTCGATCTCCACGTTGATGATGATCGACAGCCTCGAGATGACCGACGACGATCGCGCCCGCATCGCCGGCGAGTGCGGTCGAGCCGCCGAAATGCGGATCCTGATCACGCATGGGACCGACACGATGGTTGAAACCGCGGCGGCGATTGCCGGTTCGATGACCGCCGGCCAGCCGGCGAACGCGGCGACCGCCTCGATCGCAGGCAAGACCATCGTCCTCACCGGCGCGATGGTCCCCTACGCCTTCGGCAGCTCGGACGGGCTGTTCAATCTCGGGAGCGCACTGTCGTTCGTGCAGGCGCTGCCGAGCGGGGTCTACGTCGCGATGAACGGGCGCTGTTTCGAGTGGGACCGGGTCCGGAAGAATCGCCAATCAGGGACATTCGAGGCTCTATGACCGCTGAACCCACACTCTTCTTCTTTGTGTCCTTGGTGTCCGTTGTGTCCCTGGTGTTTGCTCAGCCCCCGATCCATGCCCAGTCGCAGGACGAGATCACGCGGCTGCTCCAGCAGTATGTCGCCATCGACACCTCGAACCCCCCGGGCGACACGACCAAGGCAGCCGATTTTCTGGCCGGCGTCCTCGACACGGAGGGCATTCCCGTCACGCGCTACCAGTCGGCGCCGGGGAAGGCGATCCTCTACGCGCGGCTCGAAGCGACCGTCTCGCCGGCCGCGGGCAAGGCGATCGTGCTGCTCCATCACATGGACGTGGTGCCAGCCGATCGGACGCAGTGGAAGACCGATCCGTTCACACCCACGATCCAGGGCGGCGACCTGTGGGGCCGTGGTTCGATGGACATGAAGGGCCAGGCGGTCGCGCAGCTGGTGGCGTTCATGATGTTGAAGCGCCAGAACGTGCCGCGGACCCGCGACGTCATCCTGCTCGCCGAACCGGACGAGGAGGTCGGCGGGGCGTTGGGTGCACGTTGGATGATTGCCAACCACTACGCCGAACTCGATCCCGAGTACGTGATCGACGAGGGCGGCTTCGGCAGCACCGACCTGTTCGCGCCGGATAAAACGGTGTACGGCATCTCTGTCGCCGAGAAGAAGATCGTGTGGCTGAAGCTGCGCGCCGAAGGCGTCGCCGGCCACGGTAGCCAGCCCACCGAGACCAACCCCAACGATCGCCTGGTCAAGGGCCTGGCGCGGCTGCTCGCGCCGGAAGCCACGCGAACAACCTTGGCACCGGGACCCGGAGCGCGAGCGACGCCTCGCCCGCAGCCTGGAGCGCGGGCCTCTCAATCGAGCGGAGAGCCGTCAGTTCTCGATATGATGCGGGCCAAGGTCGGCACCTTCGCGAAGAACAAGTTCACCAACGCGATCCAGCAGTCGACCATCTCGCTCACCTGGTTGCGTTCGGGCGTGGGCGATCCGCCGAAGATCAACGTCATTCCCTCGGTCGCCGAAGCCGGCCTCGACTGCCGGGTGCTGCCGGGCACGACCAGGGACCAATGGGTGGCCGAGATCGCGCGTCGGCTCGCCGACCCCGCCATCAAGATCGAGCTCATCAACGAGTCGGACGATCCGGTCGTCACGTCTCAGGACGCCCCCCTTTATCGCAACCTCGAGGCCGCCATCAAGCGACACCATCCCGAGGCCATCGTCACGCCGATCCTGATTCCCTACGGCACCGACTCGAATGCCTTCCGCCCCAGAGGGGTGAAGAGCTACGGTATCTTCCCGGCCCTGCTCCCGGCCGACGTCGTCGGCTCGATGCACGGCGACGGGGAACACGTCAGCCTGGCCAGCGTGCGCGAGGGCGCCCAGGTGTTCTTCGAGGCGCTGCGCGACACGCTGTCGAAATGACCCGCCGCCAACCGTTCGCGCCTTTACTACGTCTAAGCTCGATGCATCATGAGATGATGCATCCATGGACGATCCGCGCCGCTTTCTTCCCCTCACTCCCCAGCAGTTCCACATCCTGCTGGCGCTAACCGGTGGCCGCCTCCACGGCTACGCCATCATCCGCGAGGTCGCCGATCGCACCGAGGGGGCGCTGCGCCTCGGCACCGGAACCTTGTATACCGCCCTGGCCCGACTCGAAGCGCTGGGACTGGTCGAAGAATCCGATCGCCGGCCGATCGCCGCCAAGGACGACGAGCGGCGCCGCTACTACCGGCTGACGGCCGCCGGCAAGGCGGTGCTGCGCGCCGAAACCGCGCGGCTGGAGACGCTGGTGCGACATGCGCGGCACAAAGGCGTGACAGCCGTGGCCCGGCCGCAGTGGTCGCGGGCCAAATGAGCGGCCGCGCCTGGTCCATCGCGGCGGCGACGCGCGCTTACGGGACGGCGCTGCGCTGCTATCCCCGCGCGTTGCGCGCGCGCTACGCCGGCGAGATGCGCGCGACATTTGCCGAGCGCTGCGACGACGCCGCGACGGCCGGCGCGGTGTTGCGCCTGCTGGCGGCGGAGCTCGCCGACCTCGCCACCGCGTCGATCGCTGCTCGCCGCCGCCACCCGTCGACCGTGGACCATCTGCCATCGGCCACTGGCCCGCCGCCACTGGTCGAGAGCCATGACGAGCCAAGGATCAATCCAATGAGCGCATTGTCTCAAGATATCCGCTACGCGGCGCGCATGCTGCGGCGCCAGCCGGGATTCGCGATTGTCGCCGTGCTGACCCTCGCGCTCGGCATCGGCGCCAACACCGCCGTCTTCACCGTGGTCAACGGCGTGTTGTTGCGGCCGCTGCCGTATCGCGAGCCCGGCCGGCTGGTGCAGCTGTTCAACGGCCGCAACGGGCGACTGTCGATGACCTATTCACCGCCGAACTTCCTCGACGTTACGGCGCAGAGTGGCGTGTTCTCGGGGGCGACGGCGATGACCCCCTCGTCCGCCAACCTGACCGGCGTCGGCGACCCGCTGCTGGTCAACGGCGCCAACGTCAGCCCGTCGTTCTTCAACGTCATCGGCGTGGTGCCGCGGCTCGGCCGCGGCCTGGTGGACGGCGATGGCGAAAACGGCGGTGCCGCCGTCGTCGTGATCGGCGACGGCTTCTGGCGGCGGCAATTGGGCGCCCGGCCCGACGTCATCGGCTCGACGCTGCGGATGGACGGCCAGCCCTTCACGATCGTCGGCGTCGCCCCGCCGGATCTCAACATGCCAGCCGGCGCCGAGTACTGGCGGCCGCTGGTCTTCAAGCCGCGCGACGTCAGCGACGCTGCTCGCGGCGCGCAGTGGATTGGCGGCATCGCGCGGCTCGATCCGGGCGTCGATCTGGCGCAGGCGCAGGGCGCGATGGCGGTGGTGGCGGCCCGGCTGGCGCGCGATTTCCCGCGCACCAACAAGGATCGGGTGATGACCGCGTTGGGGCTGCAGGACCGCATCGTGCGGAACATCAGACCGGCGCTGCTGATCCTGCTCGGCGCCGTCACGCTGGTCCTGCTGGTCGCCTGCGTCAACGTCGCCAACCTGCTGCTGGCGCGCGCCAACGGCCGGACTCGCGAGGTGGCGGTTCGCGCCGCACTCGGCGCGGGACGCCGGCGTCTCGTCCAACAGTTCCTGGCCGAGAGCGTGGTCCTCGGGCTGACCGGCGGCATCGCCGGCCTGGCGGTCGCGTTCTGGACGACGCGCGCGCTGATCGCGCTCGGTCCCGCCAGCATCCCGCGACTGGGCGAGGTCGGCGTCGACTGGCGGGTGCTGGCGTTCACCATCGCAATCGCGGTGTGCACCAGCGTCGCGTTCGGCCTGGTGCCGGCGCTGTCCGCCACCGGCGGCTCCGTGGCACGCTTCGCCTCGACGGCGGGACGCGGCGCGGTCGGAGCGGGGGGCACCCGGGTTCGCAAGACACTGGTGGTCAGCGAAATGGCCCTCGCCGTCGTGCTGCTGATCGGCGCCGGACTGCTGGTTCGCAGCTATCAACGCATCAGCGTGGTCGACCCCGGCTTTGCCGCCGATCATCTCCTCACGTTCACGGTCGCGTTGCCCGAGCCGACGTACAAGACCAGCGCCGACGCGGGACGATTGATGCGTACGCTCGTAGCCCGTGTCGCCGATCACCCCGGCGTGCAGCACGCGGCCGGCGTCTACGGCCTGCCGCTCGACGAGACGTTCCGCGCCAGCTCCAGCTTCACCCGCGCCGGCGAGGCCGACACTGCCGACTCGCCCAGCGCCGGCATGCGCATCGTGACACCGGACTACTTCAGCACCATGAAAATCCCGCTGCGCAGCGGCCGGCTGTTCGACGAGCACGACGATGATCACGCACCGGAAGTGGTGGCGATTAACGAGGAGACGGCGCGGCGCTACTGGCCCGGAACGAATCCGATCGGCCAGCAGCTACACCTCGGCGTCCGCCTCGCCGAGGCCCGCAGCGGCATGAAAACGATCGTCGCCATCGTCGGCGACGTGAAAGTGAGCGGCCTCGACGCCATTGCTGCGCCGGAGGTCTACGTGCCGTACGCCCAGCATCAGGTGGACTCGCTCACCATCGCGATCCGCACCGCCGGCGATCCGATGGCGTTCCTGCCCATCGCGCGCGCCGACGTGGCGGCGCTCGACCGCGATCTCCCGATCGCGGGCGTCCGGACGATGGACGAGGTCATCGGTCGCTCGATCGCCGAGCGCCGATTCACGATGCTGCTGCTGGCGGCCTTTGCCGGCGTGGCGGTGCTGCTCGCGGCGATCGGCGTCTACGGCGTGCTCGCCTACCTGGTCAGCCAGCGAACGCAGGAGATCGGCGTCCGCCTCGCGATCGGAGCCACGCCCCGCGATGTGGTCGGGCTGTTCGTGCGTGAAGGAGCGGGGCTGACGCTGGTCGGCGTCGCCTGCGGTCTGGCAGGGGCGCTGGCCGCTACGCGGGCGCTGTCGACGCTGCTGTTCGGCGTCACGACCACCGATCCGATCACGTTCGCAGCCGTCACCGGCACACTTGCGCTGGTCGCGCTGCTGGCGAGCTACCTGCCCGCTCGACGCGCCGCGCGGGTCGATCCGATGGCGGCCTTGCGGACAGATTGAAGGCGGCTTCGTTGCTAGAAGTTTGAAGCGGTGGGCTCGACCGAGCGGTTTTTGATTCGGTGTAGAACTCTCGACCGAGCGGTTTTCGATTCGGTGTAGAACTCTCGACCGAGCGGTTTTCGATTCGGTGTAGAACTGTAGTGTCCGGCTTCAGCCGGACTTCCAGACGGCCCGCCTAACACGGACACTACAGGCAAATCGAAGCCGCACGAATCTGCCTGACCGTGGTCGGGGCTACTGCCTTTCGCCCTGCTCGCTTCTAACTTCTCTCTTCTAACTTTGATACCGGTAGGCCGCGTAACCAACGATCAGGCCGACCAGGGCGCCGGGCGTGATGATCTCCAGGTAGTACTTGCCCTGCATCGCGGCGACCAGATAGGCAAAGAATCCGCTCACCAGCACGCCGAAGATCAGCACCCAGAGCAGCGATCGGACCCGTGTCGCGAACGCCCCGATCAGCAATCCTGCCACCAGGCCCTTGACGGTCGAGCCAATGACAATGGCGCCGAGCTGATCGCGAACGGCCGGGGTGAACCAGGACGTCAGGCCGTCGAAGATTCCGAGAAACCCACCGAGCAGCGTCGCCAACATCACTTTTTTCACGCGAATGCCCTCCACGCATCTATTACCCGTCCGGCCGGCCACTATTGAGGCTGCCCGGATCGGCGCGCCTTCGCGCAAGAGCGATGGTCTCAGCAGCGATCGGTTTCAGGATCGCATCAGCCAGAGAAAGAACAGCCGAACGACGAGATAGGTGAGCACCAGCAGGATCGGCACGCGGTGACGACGCCCGACCCGAGCGAGCCGATCGATCAGACGCTCGCGATGCGCCTCCACCGCGCGGCCGGCCAGGAACCGGCCGACGTCGGCCGCCAGCGCCTTGACGTCCTGATAGCGCGCTCCGGGGTCGTCCGCCTGGGCCTTGCGGGCGATGGCAAGCACCGGCGCCACGTCGGTGATCCGGGCGAGAATGGCGCCCAGCGCGAAGACATCGGCGCGATGGTCGACCGCGTCGCCGCGCACTTGCTCGGGCGCCATGTAATCGACCGTGCCGGCAATCCGCAATCTGCGCTCATCAATCTTCAATCTGCATTCAGCAATCTGCAATTCCCTGGCAATCCCCCAGTCGAGCACCAGTACCTCCCCGAACTCGCCGACCATCACATTCTCCGGCTTCAAGTCGCGGTGGACGACGCCGTGGGCGTGCGCGAAAGCGACCGCTTCGCACACGCGTACGAACACACCGAGCCGTTCGGCCGGATCACGTTCCGATGCCATCCAGCGGTCGAGGCGATCGCCGCGAACCCGTTTCATCGCGTAGAACAGCCGTCCGTCGGCGAGCTCGCCGAAGTCGTGGACGGGAACGATTCCGGGGTGCTCGAGCCGCGCCAGGATGCGGGCTTCGTTGGCATCGTCTGACGGACGCTCGACGATCTTGAGCGCGACTTCGCGATCGAGCACGGTGTCGCACGCGAGGTAGACGACACCCATGCCGCCTCGACCGAGCACCGAGATCAGCTCGTAGCGCGTGCCGGTGAGGTCGGGGCCCTGGAACATCGCAGCGAGGCGATCGAGCGCGGGCTCGGACATCATCCCGTGAGCGCCCGTGCTTCCGCCTCGAACTCCTCGTCGGTCGCACACTGTTCGCGGAGCGCTTCGAGCACCAGCCGGCGGAACTCGCGACGTGCGGCCGCGAGCTCGTTGGTGACGGCTGCGGACGACAGGCCGAGCCGGTGAGCCAGCTCGCCGTAGGTCGGGCGATCGCGATCGTCGCTCGCCAGATCGTACTGTTCGAAAATGGCGAATCGATCGGAGCGCCCACGCCCGACGCAGGCATCGCGCAGGCGACCGGCGGCGCGGGTGAAGAGGCTGCGGAGCCACTCACGATGGAAGTACGCGTCGAAGTCGTCGACCCGGCTCGCGGCCTGATGCTGCAGCTCGCGTTCGGCTTCACCGAAGTCGATCGGGATCAAGGTGACCGCGCCGCCACGCTTCAGGCGCGACTCGGCCTTACGGGCGTTGGCGACGAATCGGTCCAGACACGTACGCAGGTAGGTGCGGAACCGCGCCCGGGACGAATCGAAGCCGGCGAAGAAGTCCTTCTCGAAGGCCTCGAGGAAGAAGCCCTGGGTCAGGTCGGCGGCATCCTCCGGCGACGCGTGCCATTTGAGGCGGACGTACTTGAACACCGGCTTCCAGTACGCCGTCACGAGCGTGTCGAACGCGGTCCGGCGATCGTCAGGCCGCGCGCTGCGCATCGCTGCCACGATGGAGTGCCGGGTCGCCGGAAATGCGGCCATGGACAGGTGCGATTCTAGCGCTTGCTACAATCGGTTGGTGCGAACGCGTCATGGCTCATGGCTGACGGCTGCGGGCATGTGGAAATTGCGCCGGCCATTCGCCATATTCATCAGTCTTCAGCCAGTGGCCATGGCGAGCGGCTGCCTGGCGCCGGCGGCCACGCCGCCTCGTCCGAACGTGCTGCTGATCACCGTCGACACCTTCCGCGCGGACCGCCTCGGCATCGGCCTGACGCCGGCCATCGATCGGCTGGCGGCGTCGGGCCTCCGGTTCACGGCCGCCCGCAGCGCCGTGCCGTTGACGTTGCCCTCGCACAGCACCATCCACACCGGTCTGCTGCCGCCGGCGCACGGGGTTCGCGAAAACGGCCTCGACGCGCTGGCCGCCACGCACCAGACGATCGCCACCCTGATGAAGGCCGCCGGTTACGACACTGCGGCGTTCGTGGGTGCCTTCGTGCTCGACCATCGCTTCGGCCTGGCCCAGGGGTTCGACGTTTACGACGACCAGATCCCGCGCGATCCCAACGCCACGGACCGCCTCGAGGCCGAACGTCCGGCGTCGGCCGTCGTCGATCGAGCGCTGGCATGGCTGGAAACTCATCCTGCCCCGCCCGCCCCTCCTGCCCCTTTCTTTCTGTGGATCCACCTCTACGATCCCCATGCACCGTACAACCCGCCGGCGGAGTTTCTCGCCGGGAGGCGGACGCCGTACGACGGCGAGATCGCGTACGCCGACTCGCAGGTCGCCCGCGTCCTCGACCTGCTGCGCACGCGCGCCCTGTTGACGCGCACGCTGGTCGTCGTCGCGGGCGATCACGGGGAAGGGCTCGGAGACCACGGCGAGCGCACGCACGGCATGCTGGTGTACGACTCGACCCTGCGCGTTCCTCTCATCGTTGCCGCCCCCGGACATGCGGCGGCAACGCGCAACGAGGCGGTGAGCCTGGTCGATCTCGCGCCGACGCTTCTGCGCGCGGCCGGCATCACTCCTCCCGCGGTGATGCAGGGACGCAACCTGCTCGACCCGTACAGCCCGGCGGCGCGGGGCGAGGGCGATCGCGATCTCTATAGCGAATCCGAATATCCGCGCGTCGCCGGCTGGAGTCCGCTGCAGGCGCTCACCGACGGCCGGTGGATGACGATTCGGGCCGGCGCGGCCACCGAAATGTACGACCTGCAGAGCGACCCACGGCAGGAACATGATCTCTGGTCGACGCGGAGCACGGCTGCGGCCGCCATGGCGGCGCGGGCGGAAGCGATTCATGCGAGTGCCGCCCCCTCCGGCTCGCAGGACATTTCCGCTGACGCGCGGGAACGTCTCCGCTCTCTCGGCTATGTGGCATCCTCTGCGTCGGCCAGATCGCCCTCCAGTGCCGCGAACCCGTCCGCGCGAATCGCCAGCTGGAACGAGTTCGAGCAGGCGCTCGCTGAACTGACCAGCCATCCCGCCGATGCGGAGGCGAAGCTGCGGCGCCTCGCGGCGGCGAATCCGGACGCGCCCGTCATCCAGACGACCTATGCGCGGGCACTGAAGGAGGTCGGCCGCCTCGAGGCGGCTCTGACCGTTTATCGTCAGGCCGCGCGACGCTGGCCGACCGACGCGGTGCTGCTGCACGATCTCGCCGTCACGGCACGCGACGCGGCGGGCCGGTCGAAAGGGCCGCAGGCGGCGGCTCTGCACGACGAAGCGGTGCGGGCGGATCAGGCCGCGCTGACCCTCGCACCGGACAGCGCCGCGGCGCTGAATGGCGCCGGCCTGCTGGCGATCGACGAAGGCCACGTGGCGCAAGCGGTCAAGGCGTTCGAACGCGCCGCCTCGCTCGATTCGAGCAACGCGTCGTACTGGGCGAACCTTGGCAACGCGCGGCGCGCCGGCGGCGATCGGGCCGGCGCCGAGCAGGCCTACCGACGGTCGCTCGACGTCGACGCGCGAACCGCCGACGCCGCCAATGGCCTGGGCGTCCTGCTCGTCGAGATGAAGCGGCCGGCCGAGGCCACGCGGTGGTTCGAGCGCGCCATCGCCGATGCGCCCGATCTCATCACGGCGCGGCTGAACCTGGGCATTGCGCGGCAGGAGAGCGGCGACCGCGCTGGCGCGGCCGCCGAGTATCGGCGCGTCCTCGCCGCCGGCGGCAACCATCCTCGCGAGAAGGACGCCGCCGGCAAGCTGCTGGCGGCCGTGGGAGCTTCACGATGAGATCGCGTCATGCCGCATGGCTGACGACTGATGGCTGTGGCAGACGGTTCGGTGAATGCTCTGGCGGATCGTTCGGCGGATGGTGCCGGCTATTGACCATAGCCATCAGCCTTCAGCCATTGGCATTGGCGGTCGCCTGCAGCCCGGGCGCGTCACCGCCGAAGGCGCCGGTGCACAATCTGCTCCTGATCACCATCGACACGCTCCGCGCCGATCATGTCGGCGCCTACGGCTACGCGCGGGCGCGAACACACACGCTCGACGACCTCGCTGCCAGCGGCGCGTTGTTCCACAGCGCCTACGCTGCCGCCCCCATCACGCTCCCCTCGCACGCCACGCTGCTCACCGGCCGGTATCCGCCCGGTCATGGCGCCCGCGACAACGGCTTGCGTGTCGTCGACGGCATGTCGACACTCGCCACTGAGCTGCACGCAAAAGGATTCGCCACGGCGGCGTTCGTCGCCGCGTTTCCGCTCGATCACCAGTTCGGCCTGAGCCGCGGCTTCGACGTCTACGGCGATCGGCTGCCGCGCGGAGTCGACGGCCGCCTCGCCAACGAGCGCCCAGCCGCCGACGTCGTCAACGACGCCATCGCGTGGCTGAAAACCGTCTCCACTCCACAATCAAATCCGTCATCCGCCATCCGCAATCCGCAATTCTTCCTGTGGGTCCACCTCTTCGAACCCCATGCTCCCTACGGCGACCCCTCCTCGGCGCGGCCGGCGATCGAGCGCTACGACGAGGAGGTCGCCACGGCTGACCGTGAAGCCGGCCGCCTGATCGCGGCGCTCGGACCGGTGCTGGCGAACACGCTGATCGTGGCCGCCGGCGATCACGGCGAGGCCTTCGGCGAGCACGGCGAATATGCTCACAGCATCTTCGTGTACGACACCACGCTGCGGGTGCCGCTGCTGATGCGCGGACCGGGCATCCCCGCCGGCCTGCGCGTCTCCGAATCGGTGACACTGGCCGACGTCGCGCCGACCGTCATGCGGGCGCTGGGCGGGTCGATGCACGACGTGGACGGCATCGATCTGGCGCCGGCCTTCTTACGCCAGCCGCTGCCGTCGCGCGAGCTCTACGCCGAGTCGTTCGCGCCGCTCGTCGAGTTTGGATGGGCCCCGCTTCGAGCCGTGCGCTCCGGCACATGGAAAGTGATTGCGGCCCCGAAACCGGAGCTGTTCGATCTCGCCAGCGACCCGGACGAGCAGATCAATACGATCGCGGCGCAGCCTGACGTCGCGCGCCGGCTGACGCTGCGCGCCGATCGGTACTCGGCCGACTCGCTCAGTGCGACCACACCGCCCGCCGGCGAGGCTGCTGAGCGCCTCCGTGCTCTCGGCTACACATCCGGCTCTTCAACCAGCAACCAGCAATCTGCAATCAGCAATCTGCAATCTGCAATCAGCAACCCCTCCCGCCCCGATCCAAAGGATCGCCGCGAGGCGATGGCGCGGATCGCTCGAGTCACGTCCGGTGAGCTGTCGGGCGCCGCGCTCGTGGCCGCGCTCGAAGGGATCGTCCGCGACGATCCGCGCAACGGGCAGGCACAGCTGCGGCTCGGCTATGCGCGGCTGCAGGCCGGCGACTGCGGGCGGGCGGAGCCGGCATTTCATGCCGCGGCGGCAGCCGGTCTTCCAAGTGCAGACGTCCATCTGGGCCTCGCGAACTGCCTGGCGCAGCGCGGCGATCTTGCAGGCGCGGAGCGGTCGCTGGCGGAAGCGCGCCGGTTGGAGCCCGACAACCCGGCCGTAATCGCGAACCTCGGCCTGCTGCAGGCAGCGAAGGGCGATCTCGTCGGCGCCATCCGCTCCCTCACCAAGGCTCTGGCCGGCGACCCCGGTCTTGACGAAGCGCGATTCCGACTGGCCGTCACCTACGCCAAAGCCGGACGTCGGGTGGAGGCGGCTGCAACGGCCCGGGATCTCCTCGCGCGGCTGCCTCCAAACGCCCCGCAGCGCGCCGAGATCGAGCGACTAATCAAAGCCGTCCAATAATCCTCGATCCATTTACCCGGATTACATACGGTCACAATCCAAAGTTTGCGCGTAGATTCGCACCGCAGCACTGGACCATCACATCCCACAATTGCCAGAATAACAAGGGTTTGCGTCCTGGGAAGAAGGAAGTAAACTCTGGTGTCCCGATTGCAGCCGGCGACCTGCATCGACCATTGTTCTGTTCTGGACGGCGTTGCATTTTGACATTCTGGAGGACGTGGATGAGAAGGCATTTGCTTGGAGCAGCGATGATCGTGCTGCTCACGTGCGCGTCGGCATTCGCGCAGGGAACCAACGGCACCATCACGGGCCGCGTGGTCGATCAGCAGGGCTCAGCGGTTCCGGGCGCGACCGTCACCGCAAAGAGCTCGACGACCGGGTTCACGCGAACTGAAACCAGCGACTCGGAAGGCGTCTACCGTCTGTCGGCGCTTCCGGTCGGCATCTACGACGTGACTGCTGAGCTCCAGGGCTTCACGACGGTGTCGAAGAAGGGCGTCGAAGTGAACGTCGCCCAGACGCAAGCCGTCGACTTTCCGCTGAAGGTCGCCCAGCTGGCCGAAACGGTCAACGTCACCGGCGCGACACCGCTGATCCAGACGACGGCATCGTCGGTCGGCGCGGTGGTCGACGTGAAGCGCATCGAGAGCATTCCTCTCAACGGCCGCCAGTTCGCCAACCTCGCGGCAACCGTGCCGGGCGTCGGGCTCTCCTTCCACACCGACCCGACCAAGAGCACGCAGTACGCGCCGCTGGTCAACGGCGGCTCGGGACGGAACATCAACTACCAGATCGACGGCGGCGACAACAACGACGACACCGTCGGCGGTCAGCTCGAGGCGTTCCCGCTCGAAGCGATCGAGCAGTTCAACTTCCAGACCCAGCGCTTCAAGGCCGAGTACGGCCGCAGCAACGGCGGCGTGCTGAGCGTCGTCACCAAGAGCGGCACCAACCTGTTCGCGGGCAGCGCGTTCGAGTTCTTCCGCGACAAGTCGATGAATGCGCTGACCGAGACCGAGATTCTGGCGGCGGGCAGCAGCACGCCGGTGAAGGGCGACTACCGCCAGAACCAGTTCGGCGGCAGCTTCGGCGGACCGATCCTGAAGGATCAGGCGCACTTCTTTGTTGCCGTCGAACGGACCAACCAGGACAAGACGCAGGCGGTCAATACCCAGGGGCTGTTCCCGTCGCAGGATGGCATCTTCGCCGTGCCCTACCGCGAAACCCCGTTCACGGGCAAGATGACCGCGAACCTCAGCCCGAACCAGTTCCTATCGGTTCGCTACGGCCGCGACACCAACTCACAGCCCTACAACGCCGCACCCAACAGCACGTTCGACAACTGGGGCGACAGCACCAACAAGTACAACTCGATCAACCTGAACCACAACTGGGTGCTGGCCGGCTCGAAGCTGAACGAGTTCATCTTCCAGTACGCCGACTTCGGCAACACCATCGCCTCGCGCAGCAACAAGCCGAACGAGAGCTTCCCGAACGGAGTGACCACCGGCGCCAACGGCAATACACCGCAGACGACACAGCAGACGAAGTACCAGTTGCGGGATGACTTCTCCTGGCACAAGAGCGGCGGCGGCGGCCTCGGCCACGACTTCAAGGTCGGCGTGAATTTCATCAACGAGCCGCACCTGTTCATCACCTTCAACACCGGCAAGGGCTCGGTGTTCAACACCCACATCACCAACGACGTCAACGGACCGATCTCGCTGGTCACGGTAAGCGACGGCGACGCGTCGGCCAACATCCCGATGAAGCAGTTCGCGACCTACTTCCAGGATGATTGGCGGGTCAGCGATCGCCTCACGCTGAACTTCGGCCTCCGCTACGACCTGATGACCGGCTATCAGATCGACGAGTCGAAGAACCCGAACTTCGTCGCCTTGCAGGCGGCTGGCGCCGCCGGCAAGCTGGCGGGCATTGTCGGGCTCGAGGACTTCGGCCAGACACCGAAAGAAGACAGGAACAACTTCCAGCCCCGCGTCGGCGCGGTTTACGACCTGCGCGGCGAAGGCAAGGACATCGTCCGCGGCGGGTGGGGCATCTACACCGATGTCGGCTACACCAACTCGAACGTGCTGTTCGCGGCGGCTGATTCCACCGGTCAGGGCTTTGGCCAGACGTTCAACGTCAACGTGACCAACGGCATCAAGAACCCCGACGGCAGCTTCTACCAGGCCGGCCAGCCGCTCTCGAACATCGCCGGCCAGAATCAGGTCGTGAATACGGGCGCGTTCCCGTTGTTCGGCCAGTTCGTCGATCCGCGCCTGCAGCAGCCGTATCAGATGCAGAGCAACGCCGGCTGGTCGCACGAGCTCTCGAGCGATACGGTGTTCGCGGTGGACTACGTCAACTCGCTCGGACGCGATCTCAACCTGCGGCCGCGCGTCAACCAACGCATCCCGGGCAGCCTGTCCAATCCGCGGCGCCTGGCGGCGATCATCCCGACGCTCAACCCGAACACCAATGGCACGCGTCCGACGGTGAGCCGCGGCAAGAGCGAGTACAACGCATTGATTCTCAGCGTCCGCCGACGGTTGTCGCACGGCTTCGACCTCAGCGCGAACTACACCCTGCAGAAGGGTCTCAGCACGATCGGTACGGCAGCCGACGCACTGAACACCGCGAACATCCAGGATCCGAACAACCCGTTCGACGATCCTCGACAGTTGGGACCGATGGCCGACACCGACTCGCGTCATCTAGTCAACATCAGCGCGACATTCCAGCTGCCCTTCGGCATCCGCCTCGCGCCGATTTTCTTCTTCCGCTCGGCGCTGCCGGTGTCGCTGGTCGACGGCCGCGACATCAACCTCGACGGCGACGCCACGGAAATTCCGACGACGGCATATGCGGTCGACTCGTTCGATGCGTCGAAGCCGCAGCTGCAGCAGGTGACGGTCAAGGCGATCGGCAACTGCGAGACGGTGAACTGCGGTCGCGGCTATTACCAGACCCAGACCAACCTGCGCGCCTCGAAGGTCTTCAATCTCGGCGGCCGTGCGCACGTCGAGGCCATCGCCGAAGTGTTCAACCTGTTCAACAACATCAACCCGAGTGGCTTCCGGACGCGCGTCATCGTACCGGCCAGCGGCGCACCGGATCCGAACCTTCTCCAGCCGGCGACCTACTCGGGCGACTTCAGGCGTCCGGAGCAGCGAGTCGGCCAACTCGGTCTCCGCTTCACGTTCTGAGCGGAGGGCTCGTCACGCGGCCCTTCGCCGCGTGACGAGACACGCTGGATGGGCGGGAGAGGCGGGGAGGGAAGCCTTCCCGCCTTTTTTTCGCTTGGCCGGCGAGGAGACTTCTCCGTCCCGCCCGTCTGGCCCTAATCTCCCGCGATCTGCTCGAGCTGCCGGAGATGGTGAATCTGATGACCGGCCATCTGATGGATGATCCAGTCCACCGTCAGAGTGCCGTATTCCGGGTGGGTGAGCGCGAGACTCCGGTCCGCATCGGAGAGCGATGCAAACAGCGCGACGTTCAACGCCGCGACGCCGAGGAAGGCGTCGAGCGCGTCGTGGCCACCGGTGGTCGACTCGCGCGCGATCCACTGGTCCTGGTCGAACGCCTGCGCCGCATAGTCCGGCGTGGTGAGCGCCATCCTCGCCCGGTAGCCGAGCGCGATCTCGCTCTGCGCGAGATGGATCAGAATCTGTCGCGCATCCCATTTGCCGGGCGCGTAACTGCGCTCGAACTCATCGGGACGCCACGCGCCGACCACCGCACGAATGCGCGCGGCCGTGTCGCGCATGGCGTGGATCGGCTCGCGGTTGTCGAGATCTGAGGAGTAAGGAGTTGTTGGGGGCATAGCACTCGATCATAGTCGTTCGGCGTTCGCGGTTCGACGTTCGGGTCGACGAACGCCGAACCACGCAACGTCGAACGACGCGTTTCTCTAGTACTCGCCCAGCGCCACTACCGGATCCACCCGCGATGCCCGGCGCGCGGGGATGTAGCACGCGACGACGGAGACAGCGCCGAGAATGACCGCGGCGCCGGTGAGTGCGATCGGATCGATCGGCGTCACTCCGAACAGCACCGACGACGCCAGCCGGCCCATGGCAACCGCGACAACCGATCCGATGACGACCGCGACCAGCGCCAGACGGACACCGTTGCCGACGACGTCGCGCATCACCCGGTCGGCGGAGGCTCCGAGCGCGAGGCGGATGCCAATCTCGTGCGTGCGTTGCGTCACGCCGTACGACGTCACGCCGTAGATCCCGACACCAGCCAGCAGCAGCGCGACACCAGCGAAAATGCCAAGCAGGACCGCGAGAAAGCGCGACTGTCCCTGTGTCGCATCGACCTGCGCTTCCAGCGAGCGGATGGCCCACACCGGCTGATCCTTGTCCACCGCCCAGATCGCTCGCTTCACGTCGTTGGTGATGCCCATCGGCGGCCCCGACACGCGCGCGACCAGCGACGAGAAGATCAGCGGCACCTGATAGTGCGCAACGTAGAGCTGGGGCATGGCCGCTTCGGTCGCGGTGTAGTGCTTGGTGTCGCCGACGACGCCGATGACCGTGACCGGCCCCGGAGTGTTCGGCGTCGTGAACTGCTGGCCGATTGGATCCGCGCGAGGCCATTCCCGTCGAGCGAAGGTCTCGTTGATCACGGCGACCAGCGCCGTTTTCAGATCGTCGCGGTCGCTGAAGTCGCGCCCCTTCAACAGCGGGATCCGCAGCGTCTTGAAGTAGTCCGGCGTCACCAGGTGAAAACGCGCCTGGGGCAGTTGCGCCGGATCCGGCGCCGGTTTTCCGACAATCTGATACCCGGTCAGTCCGCCGTTGCCGCTGAACGGGACCGCGCGCACCAGCGCCGCCGACTGGACGCCCGGCACTGCGCGCACCTTCTCGATCGCACCCTTGAAGAACCGAACGATGTCCTCGGGCTTGGAGTACTTGCTCTGCGGCAGACGGAACTGCAGCGTGAAGACGTTGGACGGATCGAACCCCAGCGGCACTTGCTGAACCGCAAGCAGGCTCTGAATCAGCAGCGCCGAAACCGCCACCAGTGCGACCGACAGTGCCATCTCCACCACTGCCAGAACGTCTCGCAGACGTCGGCCTTCTCCAGAGCCGCGGCGAAACCCGGCCTGGAGCACACGGCTGATGTCGGGTCGCGACGAGCGAAACGACGGCGCCAGTCCGCACAGCATGGCGACGACAATAGCCACCCCGCCGGTAAACAGGAGCACGGTCGCGTCGAGCGGCACATGCGTGGGGATCGGCACCGACGGCGGTTGCAGCCAGGCCAGGCCGGTGAGCGCCCAGCGCCCGATCATCAATCCGAGGCCGGTGGCGATGAGCGTCATCAACGTCGCCTCGACGGCCAGTTGACGGGTGACGGCGCTGCGGCTGGCCCCGAGCGCCGCACGGAGCGCGATCTCCTTCTGACGATCGAGCGCCCGCGCCAGCAGCAGCTGGCTGACGTTGACGCAGGCAATCAACAGCACCACCCCGACTGACGCGAACAGCAGCAGCAGCGCCGGCCGCGACGATCCGACCACGACCTCGTGCGCGAGTTCGCTCGTCACATCCCGGCCCGCCTGCGTCTTGGGATCCGCCGTCATCAGGCGCTTGCCGATGACATCGAGATCCGCATTGGCCGTCGCCACTGCCACGCCTTCCTTCAGCCGCCCGACGCCAAGCATCACCGGGCCCGCCGCCCGCAAACCGCCCGGGACCGGGAACTGCGCCGCCGGCAGGAACAGGTCGACGCCGCCGATGAAATAACCGTCAGCGGGGGATTCGGTGGCCGCATACGGCGGCTCCATGACGCCGACGATGGTCAGCGGCGTGCCATTGACCGTCAGCGTCTGCCCGATAGCCGACAGATCGTCGTTGTAGCGCTGATGCCAGAGCTGATGGCTGAGGACGACGACCGGCTTCACCGAACCCGGCGCGCTGTCTTCCTCGCTGAACAGCCGCCCGCGCTCCGCCTTCAGCCCGAGCACGTCGAAAAAGCTGCCGCTGGCAAATGTCCCGACCAGGCGCTGCGGCTCGCTCGAGCCGGTGATGTTCACACTCTGGCCGAGGAAGAGGCCCAGCCCTTCGAGGCTCTTCGATTGCCGTCGAATTTCCTCGTATTCCAGATACGACAGCAGTCCCTGGCGGTAGTTCGGGTTCTTGGTGTAGACCGAGACCAGACGATCGGCGTTCGCGTATGGCAGGGGCCGCAGCAGCACGGCGTTGACGATGCTGAACATCGCGGTGTTGGCGCCGACGCCGAGCGCGAGCGTGAGGATGGCGACGGCGGCAAAGGCCGGCCGCCGCCGCCAGAGACGGAAGGCGTACTTGACATCCTGAAACAGCTTGTCGTTCACGGTCCGTCCTCCTGCGCTCCGGCTCACGCCGGACACTCCCGTTTGCTCGTCTTGCGGTCTTGTGCCTGTCTCGGTTGTGTCCGGCATTAACCGGACCTGGCGGAACATCGCCGCCCACTCGACCGGGGCATTGCGTAGCGTGTCGGCGATCGCCGGCAACCGCGCGCCGATGTGGGACGCCCCGTCGCTGCGCCGGGCTCGCATCCGATCGTCGAGCGCGTCGACCAACCCGAGCCCGACGTCCCGCCGGAACGCCGGCGGATAGAGCCAGACCAGCCACCAGGCGAAGCGCCTGTCAGCCTTCGCTCGCCGATTTTCACGTGCGCTTCGGGGCGACAGGTCCGCATTCGCGCGCCGACTTTCGTACGCGTTACGGTTCGACGGGCTGGGGATGTCAGGCACGGGACAACAACCTGTGCGCCCGGGCGACGCTGACCAGGCGCCACAGCCGCTCCGCCTCCGCCGACGCCACCCGGCGCCCCGCCGGCGTCAGGCGGTAGTAGCGGCGCCGTTCGTCGTCCTGGTCAGCCGCCGGCCGGCGGGCGGACTCGGCCACCCAGCCGTCCTTGAGCATCCGGTGCAGGGCGCGGTAGAGCGTGCCGGGTTCGAGCTGCAGCTCGCCGTCGGTGAGGGCTGCCACTTCCTGCAGCAAACCATAGCCGTGGCGCTCCTCGGCCGCGAGCGCAAGGAGAATGTGGAATTCAACAGGGCGCAGGGTCATATCGGTGTGCAACTATATGCGCGGCGCATACAGAGGCACAAGCTTCGACGGGACACTGGCCGAAAAGGTTTCAATGCCGATCCGGACTGGACCTGGACCGACCTAGACCGGGCTCTGGATTACGGCTTTCTTGCTGCGGTGGCGGGAAATCATCTCGGGCAGCAGCTTCTTGCTGAGATATACCTTCGACTCGGCGTTGTCGGCGCTGTTGCGCTCGTAGCGCACGACCTCGAACCGCAGGTGGTCGAGCGTGCCGCGCATGTCGTAGAACCGGTTCTTGGTCTTGACGACGATCTCGTCGAAGCCGTGCTCGATCGCCCACAGCTCCTGCTGCTCGGTGAGAGCGCGGAAGAAGCCCTGGCCGCGCCAGTCGCGTCGGGTGCCGCCGATCCAGGTGTAGAGGACCCGCCTGCCGGCGAACTGGACGTTGTCGCTCAGGCGGTGCACCAGGTCCACCAGCTTGGGCACCGTTTCCGGCACTCGCACCTCGTGCGCCACCTTGAACGAGACCGGCACCACCGTACCGACATCGTCGGGCAGCGGCGCGGTGGCGAGCAGGATCAGGTGCGACCGTCCTTCCAGGCGGCCGACGATTTCTGCTGCGGTCTTCTTGCGTGGAAATTCGCCGAAGTACTCCTCGATGTACTGAATTTCGAGCGCGCCTTGCTCGAGTTCGTATTGCGTGATGTGATATTCCACGGAGGACGGCATTTTATATGATTTCACGCCGGCGGTTCCTGGCGCTGGCGGCAGCGGCGGCGACGGTCCGCCTGAAGGCGGACACTACCGAAGCAATCGGTTCCGCCTCTGGAGCTGATGCCGATGGAGTCCCGCTCCTGCCGAACCGGGCGAGTGCCGGTAATCTCCGGGACCGGGCGGATGCCGCTGGTATCCATCTTCAGCCGGACCGGGCGGATGCAGGTAGTGTCCGGCTTCAGCCGGACCGAACCGATGCGCGTGGTGAACGGCTTCAACCGGAACGGGCGGATGCTGGTAGTGTCCGGCTTCAGCCGGACCGAACCGATGCGCGTGGTGAACGGCTTCAACCGAAACGGGGGGATGCTGGTAGTGTCCGGCTTCAGACGGACCAACGCGCCGGCAAACCGCGCGGCTCCGAATTCGTGTTCGCCCGCCTCCGCTACGAGTCCGGCGACTGGGACTACAACCCGAAGGTTGCCGCCAACGTCCTCGACTCGGTCATGCTATACACCTCGATCCCCATCTACAAGAAGGAGGTCGTGATCTCGGCCTCCTCCGACGAGCTGCTGTCGTTCCCGTTCGTGTTCATGACCGGTCACAAACTGGTCCGCTTCAGTCGGGCCGAGCGCGACAATCTGCGGCGCTTCGCCGACGCCGGCGGCCTGCTCTTCTCCGACGACTGCAATCACGACGTCAATGGCCTGTACGCCAGGACGTTCGAGCAGGAAATGAAGATCGCGTTTCCCGACGGCCCGCTCGTGAAGCTGCCGGCTTCCCATGCCCTCTATCGCAGCTTCTTCACGTTCAAGAATGGACCGCCTCAGACGTCGCACGAGCTGAACGGGTGGGGCGACAACATCGTTCACGACTACCTCGAGGGGATCGAGCGTCGAGGCCGGCTCGCGGTGCTCTACAGCAGCAAGGACTACGGCTGCGAGTGGGACTACGACTGGCGCAACAAGCGGTTTCTCCGAGAAGACAACACCAAATTTGCCGTCAACATCGTCGTCTACGTGATGGGGTAGCCCGTGGCGCTCACGCGCGGAGCCTTTCCCGCCACAACCGCCGCGGCGGCGACGGTCGCACCGCGGCGGCGCTGGCCTCGACGGTCGCACCGCGGCGATCAGCCTCCGCGTCAGCCCGCAAAAGGTAGTCGTGGCCGGCGACCACACGTCGGCGCTACCCGGCTGGATGCAGGGGGCGCTCACTTCCCGCGCTGCGGGTCGTCGAGGAGATTCACCGTGCGTAGGTGCGTCGACGCGTCGCCGCCATCGCCGCCGACTTCAAGTCGGTGTCGTTCGAGGTCGCCAACGGCGGCCTCCTCGTGACCAGGAACATAGGAGGCAGCGATGGCGCGACAGAATTTCTCGAGCGGAGCGAAATGGGAGCCGGTCGTCGGCTATTCACGAGCCGTGAAGGTGGGGAACCAGGTCTGGGTCTCCGGCACGACCGCCACCGGTGATGCCGGCGAAATCGTCGGCGTCGGCGATGCCTACGCGCAGGCCAGGCAGGTGCTGAAGAATCTCGAATCGGCGCTGGCCCGGGCCGGCGCCAGCGTTGGAGATGTCGTGCGCACGCGGATGTTCGTCACCAACATCGCGCGCGACTGGGAAGCGATCGGCCGCGCCCACGGAGAAGTGTTCGGCGAGATTCGCCCGGCGACCGCGATGGTCGAAGTCCGCGCTCTGATCGACCCGGCGATGCTGATCGAAATCGAAGTCGATGCCGTGATTGCCCAGGGATAGAGCCGATTTCGTTTCCGTGTAGCACGAGATCTGCCTCAGTATCGTCCCTGCTGCTTGGTTCATTGGTCCCTGGTCCGTCCCTGGCCCTGAGTCGCTGGTGCGGTGGCATGGACTGACCAAGATCCAAGAACGCGACAGGCCGACTCACTGTCGCAGGTGGTAGACAACCGGGAACGTCGTGTCGGCAACGATCTGATCCGCAGGCGGAATGCCGCCCACGTGCACATCCGTCCGCGTATTGAAGATCGCGCGGATCCCGGTCACCTCGCACGGGAGCCGGAAGACCTGGAAGCCGGTGACGGTGTAGGTGATGGTTTGATCCTTCGCAAACGGCTGCCACGTCGGCCAGTCGGGCAGATTCTGGCCGCAGGGACTGGCCGGATCCGAGGTGGCCAGAAACACCGCGAGCTGCGCGAACGGCAACTCTGCGCCGCCGGTCACCGAGATGGTGACGCCGAATGCGCCGGAACCTCGCTGAAAGAATGTGCCCGGCGGGGTTCCGATTGGCGTCAGCGTGCTCCCCGGCGCGGGCGTCGATCCCGAGATCGTGATGCTCGCCGGAGCAGACGGCATCGTCGGACTCTTGTCGTCGGAGCATCCGGTGGCCAGAAGCACACCGCACAGCCAGATTACCGTCCACACACCGTAGCTGCCCGCACCCATATTTCCAGCCTACCGCGCCATGACCAACAAAGCCTAGACCGCTTCTCGTTTCAGCCCTTGCGCCTCAGTCCGCGAGGCGCTCGAGGGCGCCGATGCCCGAACGCATCGATTCGATCCAGATGGCGACGCTGAGCGCCAGTGCGCCGCCGAAGCACACCGTCATCAGCGACAGCTGCGACGCCGACAGCGGCTTGCCGCGCATCTGGTGCAGCAGGTAGATCGACGATGGCCAACCGAGCAGCGCGATCATCACCATCACGAACAGCACCGCCTGCATCATGAACATGACGCCGCCGTACGAGCCCGCGGCCTGGCTGGCGTCCGCGCCGAAGCGCGGATAGCGCGCGCCCAGACCGACCGCGAGCCCGACCAGAGCGAAGGTCATCACCACGATCGCCAGCGGCGGTCACAACCTTCAGGAACGGATCGACGCCGAGAAATTCGTTGGCCGCCACCGTCAGCACCTCGGTCAGGATCAGCACCGGGATGAACGCGGTCCAGAACTTCGACCACAGAAAGTCGCGCAGCGTGATTGGCGACGTCCGGACGATCCAGAACGACGCGCCTTCGGCCGAGACCGCGGGAAACGCGAAGCGGACCGCTACCGTCGCCATCACGAAGCCGGCCATTCCCAGGTTGATGAAGGCGTAGATGTTCTTCAGGAACCCGCTCATGTACGGAATGCGCGACAGATCGAGGACACGAAAATTGTAGAGATACAGGAGCACGAGCGCCAGCAGCAGGAGCAGCTGTGACCATTGGCTCACGTCGCGCAGGAAGATCTTCAGGTCCTTGATCAACAGCTGCCGCCTGACCGGCGACAGCGGCAGCGCGCCGATGCTGCGGTCGAGCGTGCGGAACCGGGTGAAACGCGCCTTCGGCGCTTCCTGAGATCGGCTGAAGCCGGAGAAATACCACCGTTCGCCCGCCATCCGCAACAGCACCACCGATGCCAGCGCAGTCGTCCACAGCGCGCCGGCGTGCAGCAGATCGCGTCCGCCCTGCAGGCTCGCAAACAGCGTCTCGCCGGCCCAGAAGGACGGCAGTAACGGCGTGATCGGCGACTGAAGAGTCGCGAAGAAGTCCGTGAGATCGGGCAGCGACTCGACCCGCAGCAGCTGCTCGGGCCGGATGAAGCGGAGCACGATGACGAGGCTGGCCGCAAACAGCAGCCCCATCAGCATCAAAATGTCGCGGGCTCGTTTGGCCGGAAAGGTGTTGACCAGGACCAGCGTCGCTGCCGTTCCAGCCGCGACCGGGATGATCGAGAACGGCACGACCGTCAGCAGCGCGGTCAAGTAGAAGATCGGTCCGGCACACTTCGCGCGGCCGACGCCCAACAGCACCGGCACCAGAAAGATGACGACCATCCAGGACGACTGCACTACGGTGCGCAGGAAGCGCGCATGAAAGAGCCGCCGCGTCGCCACCGGCGCCACCAGCAGCAGCCGCAGATCGTCGGCGAGAAAGAAAGTCGACAGCGCGGTGACGACGCCGCTGAAGGCGAGGAACGAAAGAAAGGTCAGGAACAGCCACGACAGCGCCATGCGCAGGAGGAAGTCGCCGAGCTCGGCGTAGTCCTCGAGATGGCCGGTGAGCCAGAATGCCCCCTGGAAGAGCGCCGCGCACACGGCGACGCCGACGACACCGAACAGCACGCCGCGCGAGAGATCGCCGCGCTCACGCCGCCGCGCCCGGTTGCGCGACGACAGCAGGGGCGGCAGCAGGAGGTAGGGATAGGCCGGCACCATCACACGATCTCGTCGATCTCCTGCAGACCGCTGCCGCCGGTGAGCTTGAGGAACACCGACGTCAGCTGATCGTCGTCGCGCTCCCCCATCGCGCGAATCTCGGCGACGCTACCGCGTGCGATGATCTTCCCCTTCAGGATGATGCTGATCCGGTCGCACATCTCCTGTGCGACCTCGAGCGTGTGCGTGCTCATCAGGATGCCGACGCCGCGCTCGCTCATCTTGCGGAACACGTCCTTGATCAGCCTGGCCCCGCGCGGATCGAGCCCGACCATCGGCTCGTCGACGACGACGGCACGAGGGCGGTGAAGGAAGGCGGCGCACATCACCAGCCGCTGCTTCATGCCGTGCGAGAAGCTCTCGACCAGCTCGTCCTCCCATTTCCCCAGCTCGAACAGTTCGAGCATCTCGTGGACCCGAGCGCCGATGCCCGGCTCACCCAATCCGTAGAGGCCGCCGTGAAACGTGAGAAATTCCCCGGCGGTCAGCTTCTCGTAGATGAACGGCCGGTCGGGAATGAAGCCGAGCGACCTCTTGGCGGCCTCGGGATCGGTCGCCAGGTCGTGCCCGTTCACCAGAATGCGGCCGGCGGTCGGCTTGAGCAGCCCGGCAATCATCCGCAGCGTCGTCGTCTTGCCGGCGCCGTTGGGGCCGAGGAAGCCGTGGATCTCTCCCGGCAAGACGTCGAGGCTGACGCCGTCCACGGCGGTGAACTTGCCATAGGTCTTCACGAGATCGTGAAGGGCTATCATCTGGGACAGGCGCAGCACGACGACTGGCGCCGGGGAATCGGAATGGCGAGCGCGCCGAGATCGAGCGGCAGCTTGCCGACGAGAATCGGTGTCGCGTTCGGCGCCAGCTCGACGTCGAGCACGTCCAGCGTCAGTCGCCCCATCAGAGGAAGAATGACCGTCTGTTTGTCGAGACCGCCGCGCGCAAGACGCAGATGGGTGGCATCGGCGGGGAACTGATTCAGCGTCGGATCGACAGGGAGCCAAAGTCCCGCGCTTTCCGCCCTCGCCCCTTCGCCCTCCCATTGCCGTCCGCCCTCGGCCCTCGACCCTTCGCCCTCTGTCAGGTACACCTCTGGCCAGGCGTGGTAGTAGAAGGCGCCGTGAATGTAGACCAGTCCGACCGCGATGCGCGCCGGTATGCCGAGCGCGCGCGCCATCGCTACATAGAGCACCGTGTGCTCGTTGCAGTCGCCGACCCTGGTGCGCAGCACCTCGCGCGCCGACGGCAGGCTGACCGTCGGCTTCTTGTCGAGCAAGGCGTTGACGTAGCGGGTGAGCCGCTCCGATCGAGCGCGAGGGCCGGTCGCGCCACCGACGGCTTTCCACGCCTCGGCAACGATTTCCGGGGCATCGCTTTCGATGAAGGCCTCGGGGCCGAGGTAGTGCGCGGCGTCGGGATCGGCGCGCTCCGGCTTCAGCGCCTGGGGATCGCGCAACTCGAGAACGTTGCCGCTCAGATGCTGTGAACCGCCGTCGAGATCGCCGGTCGGAATGTCGGCGCCGCCAAGACGGACGCGCATGAAGCGAACGTCGCGCGGCTCGACGATCGGCGTCTTCATGCGCGGTGCGACGGCGGCAGCCTGCAACAGATCCACCTGCATGCGGCGCGACACCGCCATCGCCCGGGCGTTGTCGGCCGACTCGCGCACCGTGATCAGCCCGAGCGGGCTCTCCTCGCGCACGACTTCGCCGGTATCGGTGATCCACGACACCGTTTTGAGACCGGCGAACTCCATATCGACGCGGAACGCGGGAAGCGGAGCGGCACCGGCCCCTCGCACCAGCTCGCGGCGTCCGACCTCGATGTTGACCTTCGAGTTGCGGAGCGTCGCCGGATCGAAGACGGCCCATTGATATTTCGCACCGGGTACCAGGGCGCCGTTGGCAAGACGCCGGGAGATGTTCTGCGCCAGCGCGGGCGGCTCCCCGAGATCGCGGACTTCGCTGCGCGAGCCGGTCGGCGTCCTCACCTCGAGCGTCAGGCGTGTGCCGTCGACTTGGCCGCGCACTTCGGTCGGCCCGGTGCCGGGGTCGATCGAGAACTCGAAGGCGTGCAGCGTGAAGGCCTTGTCGACATGGACCGCGGTATGAAGCGTGGCCGGCGTCGTGGCGCCGAGCAGCGCCATCTGCAGACGGCCGTCCTCTTCGAGGAGGAACCCTTCGTCCTTGGTCGCGGTCTGGCTCACGGTGAAGCCAATCTTCTCGCCGCGGTAATACACACCGCGCCACACGGCGGCCGAGCCGTAGCGGGCCAGATCCGCAGCCAGTCGCGTGGACGCCTGAAGGTATGAGCGGTTGATCAGGATGGCCATCACCGCCACCCAGCCGATCAGCAGCAGCACGGAGACCGGTCGGGTGACCGCCCGCGGCAGGGCGCGGAGCAAAGCGCGCATGTGTCGGAAGGGTTATCGGCGGGTGGAACCGCCGACGCTAGATGGTGTCATGCCTCGGCGCGCGAAGACGGTCAGGCGAGCGTCATCGCTCGACGCGCGAGGGCTTCGGGCCAAGATCACCGGCGCGCTGGCTTCCGTCTCGGTTTCGTGTTCTTCGCGCTGACTGCCTTCTGCCAGGCCAGGGTCATCGCCTCGCCGAGCGCGTCGATCTGCACGGTGGCGAGCCGGACCATCGTCGAGCCGCCCCGGCCCCACGCGCCGCTGGCCGGGACGAAGGTCTCCGCGTTGGCGCTGACGAATTCCTGCTGCTGCGCGGGAAGGAGCTGAACCATGCCCCACTGCCCGTCCGCGCTCAGCGTCGCGAAAATGCGGCCGTTGGCGCGGAAGTCGGGATGCGCCATGTGCTGCCCTTCCACGGCGCCCTGCATTCCCAGCGCGATGCGGCGGAAGTCATCAGCCGTCATGAACCGCCCCCTGGCCTCAACACCGCAACCGACACCGAGGACACCGCGCCGGGCCGTCGTTCCAGCGGAAGTTCTGCACGGGCCCAGCGATCTCCCCGTTCTCGATCAGCAACAGGCCGTCGCGCGTCATGCCGGTGTTGAGCAGGATCATCTGATCGACCGGCCGGACATACTTGCCGCTCATGAAGCTGCGCCCTTCCTCCGCCGCCCGCGCGTTGAGCGAGAACATCATCAGTGAGCCGGAGCCGGAGCCATCCGGCGTGCGGCAGGTGATAGCGTACCAGGGTACTCAGCGCAGGCCCCGTCGGCGCCGCAGCCACCACTCAGCAGAAAGGCAGACGGCAAACGGCAGCATCCACCAGGCCGATCGCATCGGGCGACGGACGAGGGGCGCGCGCGGCGATGCGATCGCGACGCGCAGAAAGCGCTCCAGATCCCAGGTGTCCGCCGCGGCGACATCAATGCCTCGATGCGACGACGCCAGCAGGTTGAGAGCCGGAACGGCGCTCGGACGCGCCCTGTGGACGTCTGGGTGAGTAAGGAGCGTGCGCGACGCCGACCGCGGCCGCGCGCCCGCGACGCGCACTTCCACCATCGATCGACCGGCCGCGGTCGTCGTCTCGAAGCGTCCGCGATACACGCCGGCCTCGGGATCGGGGAACAGACGAATCGGCTGACTGCGATCGAGGACGGCGCTGACCGGCCCGATGTCGCGTGAGCGAACGCGGACGGCGATGTCAGCCGTCGTACCAGGCTCGAGCAGCGGCGGTTCGACGCTGATGGCAATCGGCGGCGGCACCGCGAGCGCAAGACCGGCAATGGTCGATTGCCAGAACCGGTCGAACGCGCCGTTGTCGGCGGCACGGAACCGCCAGGCGTCCATCGCGCCGGACAACAGCAGCCGGCCATCGCCTCGCGGCATCGACGCGATCACCGGCGGCCCGGGCGTTCTCGCTGCAGCGGCGCCAGGAATCCGCGCGATCACCTCTGCGCCCGGCGGGAGTGCGCCCATCGCGAGCAGTTCCGACGCCCGCAGAGAGCCCGCCGGCGGCGTGACGGTGAGAGTCGCCGGCTGCTCGAGCAGGCGTTCGTTGAGCTCCTGACCGAGGATGAGGTCGCGCGCCGATCCGGCGTCGATTCGCTGATCGGGCAGAACGACAACGGCGCCGCCGCGCTCGCGCATGTAGCGATCGAGCGAGCGGGTTTCCGCGGCTGTCAGGCGATCGAGGCCGCCCACGATGACCACGTCGAACCCATCGAGACGCGGATCCGAGAGTGGAACGGCGCCGCCGGTCCGGGTGAAGATTCCGCGCGACGTGGAAGTCAAGGCCGCCACCTGAAAGCGTGCGTCCGACTCGAGGGCGCGCCGGACGAACGTCGTCACCCAGGACGGCCGCGGATCGTAGAACTCCACGCGGAATGGAGTACGGCGAATGTCAACGGCGACATCCGCGACGGTCCGGTTCGAGCCTGACCCCTCCGCCGTCGTCGAGGTCCGGCCGACGCCGGACACAACCGGCGTCGTCGCATCCGCTGGTCCGGTAGTGTCCGGCTGTAGCCGGACGCGTATCGCGTAAGGAGGCTCACCGACGGGAACCACGTCGAGTCCTGAGCGCCAGCGCTCGTCATCTGCCGTCCACCGATGCGACACGCGGCCGACTTCGAGGCCGGCAATCGCCGCTGTCACGTCGGTGGTCCGGCCCGAGAGACCGCGGCCTTGGAGTTCGACCTCGATGGGGATGGCGGTGCCCCGGGGTATCTCGCCTGGCGCGTCGAGCCTGACGATGCGCGCGCCCGACCTGTCGATCTCGGGCATCGTCACGGTGGCGACGAGGAGCGAGTCCGGCACCCGGATGTCTGCGAGTTGGTTACCAATCAAGACGGCGGCCGCCGGGTCAGAAGTACTCTCTGACACCACCTCTGACACCAGGTCCGAGGTTGGCTCCGACACCACCTCGAAGGCGGTCGAGAGGTCGCGGGCGAGCCGACGGCGCACGGCGTCGCTGGCGCGCGAAGCTGGCGGTGGCACCACGATGGCGAGGCGCGGGCGTTTGACGCCGGAGACGGTAATGGTTGGGTCGATCAGCGCGGCGACGGCGATCGCAAACGCCACGAGCCGAAGAACGGAAGTCATCGTGGACGCCTCAAGCCATCCGCAAACGCGCCCGCCAGCGCCGGGGCGATATCCGGCGCGATCCGCGGTGGGCCGGCGTGAGCCCGCCGGGCCTCCGCCACAACCGCCGTCGCCGCTGACGCCAGCGCGCCGGACCGGGCGGCGGCGTCAGTTTCAGCGGCGGCCCGTTGCAACTCGCCGGCCGCCTGTCGCAAGGGTGCCGACGCGGGATCGATCCGAATCGCCTCGTCGGCGAGCGCGACCGCGCGGGGACTGAAGTCTCCAGGGTCAGCGATCCCGCCCAGGTCGGCCATCCCGTGCAGAAGGTCCTCGATCAACGCCGTCCGGCGGTCGAGCGCAGCTTCCGGCGGCGTCCGGCGCCAGTCAGCCGCCTCGCCGAGATTGCCGGTCAAACGGCGCGCCGAATCCAGCTGCGTGCGGGTCGCCATGGCGCGAAGGATGTAGCGATCGCGCGAGAAGGCTCGCTGCAACGCAGCGACGGCGACACGCTCGGCCACCAGGGCCTCTGCGGTGTTGGTGCCGGTGAGCAGTTTCTCGGCCTGGCTCATCGCGATGGTCGCCGCGCGCAGGTCACGCTGACCGCGATTCTGCAAGCGACCCGCCTGCAGCTCCACCGACTGCTCCGCCTCGACCTCCTCGTCGTTGATCTCACCGCCGAGCATGAAGACGAACTCGGCGCGAATCATGCGCTGCTCGACCGCCAGGTCGAGCGACTGCTCCGTGAGATCATCGGCCGCCAACGACGAGCGGCGCTGCTGCAGCCGCTCGGTCTTGACGATCAGCATCTGCTGGCTGAGCGCGTACTTGGACTCTTCCTCCGGCAGCGTGAAGGCGTCGCCGGCGGCGACGCCGAGCTTCGAGACCTCGATGATGAAGGCGTCCGAGCTGGCGCTGCCGTCACCGGGACGCGCATCGGAGGCCACGGCGTGGTAGACCAGCATGTCGCCGTCCTTCAGACCCAGGTCGGCGAGCGACCGCGACGCCCTGCCGGCCCAGTCGCGGGCGTTGGCGGGCTGGAGGGTGAGTGGAATCGCACCATCCTGAAACTGGAAGTTCTCGCCCGAGCCGGTGACCCTGGTGTAGTGCAACGCCAGCGAACGCAAGCCGAAGTCGTCGGTCGCGCGCGCGTCGAAGACGATCCGTGGGTTGCCGCCCGCGTAGACCAGGTCGCGGCCGGGTGCGGTGAGGCGCACGACCGGCAACACATCCGGCGACACGACGATGGGGATCGTCCGGCGCGCGCCGTCATCGGTGATCAGGGCAAGGAACCCGGTTTTGATCACCCGCAACCGGTCGGTCAGTCGGCCGTCGGCGCCGCGCGTCAGCGCGCGTATGTGACCGTCGTGCTCGAGACGCACGCCACCCGCCGACGCTTCGATCGAGAGCAGGATGGCGCTGCCTTCGATCGCCTGAAGCTGTTCAGGATCGACCGCGGTCGTCTCTTTCACGCCGGTGTAAGCCGGCGGCTGAATCGCAACGTTCACCTGGAGTCGCGGCCGCGTCATCGCCGCGTTCACCGGCGTGGACCGAGCGGCGATTCCCGCGCCCACCGGCAGCGTCCCACGCCGCCACAGCTGCACCGTCTCGACGGCGATCCAGACAACGGCTGCCGTCAGTGCCACGCTCACGACGCGGCTGATCGGAAAGACCACGCCGATGTCCAGCGCGCGCGCGCGCGCGGCCGCGTCAGCGAACACGCGTACGCGAATCGCCGGCGTCGCGTCGAGCACGCCTCGCGACAGCTCGTCGGCCGTCACGAACAGATTGTGCGCCTCCGGCTGCGCGCGCTCGAGCCGGTCAACGATCGAGGCGCGCCATGTCGATCTCCACCGCCACGTCGCAACGGCCGCGGCGATCACGACGCCGGCGAGCGGCGAGATGGCGGCGGCGGCGAGACCACACCCCAGGGCCTCGACGATCACCAGCAGCCGCGCACGCAACGTGGCAGCCGCGATCGCGGTGACAACGGCCCGCTCCGGCGCCCCCACGAGTGTTTCGATTTCAGGCCACACGCGCGCGCTCCTCGCGATCGGCGCTGTCAAGGTGGGCTGGCCGCCCGCGCCGCATCCAGGTCTCGATCGACAGCAGAACCAGCACGGCGATCCAGAGCCAGCGCCGGTCGTCGCGATCGACTGTCTCGATTCGCGGTGAAATCAGCGGCGCCGATGGCCGCGACCACCGTCGCAGCACGGCGTCGGCAATCGGCACCACTTCGGCGTCATGCAGATCGGGCACGTCGGCGAGGGCGTTCGCGATCGCTCGAAGCAGCACCGGCGTCGCAACATCGGTCGCCGGTGCGGCGCTCGCCACCAGCAGGCCATCGGGTGATCCGGCAGCAGCGGCGAGGGGTCGGCCGTCGGCGGCGGACGCCAGCATCTGCCACGGCGCGGCCGTGAAGCGCGCATCGATCAGCCCGGCGGCGACCCGGGCCGCCGCGGCATGAAGATCCATATCAGCGGCAACTCGAAACACGGCGGCGGCCATCCAGGGTTGCCGGATCGGTGACGGGCTCACGACCGGGTCTGGCAGCGTGGCCGTGCGGACCAGAACCATCCGCGCGCGCCGATCCGGCGGCGCGGCCCAGACGCGCTGCGACAGCGCGGCCGCGATCGCCGCGTCGATGGCCGCCTGGTCGTCCTCTGTCGACACGACCTCGACCGGCCACACAGAGGGAACACCGGCATCCAGATCGCGAAACGACGTTTGAGGCCCGGTCAAGGTGACTTCGCGGGCGCGCACGGTCGTCGACGTCAGTAGACGACCGGCTGGCGCCGTCCGCGTCGCCGGCAATGATCCGCTTCGCTCGAAACGCACTCCGATCCCGGTGGGAATGGCGGTGACGTCGGACTGCCTTACCGATCCAATAGGAAATGGCGATGCAATCACGATCTCTCGACGCGCGGGCGGCGCCGCATCGAGCCAGCGGATCGCACGGCGGATTCCGTGGGAAAGGGAGGCGGCCTCGAATCGTCGTTGGAGGACGACGCCGTCACCGTCGCCCGTCACACTGGCACCATCGCCTGGCTGGGAGGCCGGCGCCGCGGCGACGACGACCGCCCGCACGATGCGGCGATCCCACGCCTGGCGCCGTGCCGGCGTGACGAACAGAGGGCCGGCCAGCGCGGCAGCGGCGGCCGCCAGCAGCCCCACCCGGACCGCCAGCAGCGGCAGATCTTCGAGCAGGTGCCGGCGGATCGCGGCGAGCGGCGTCGGTTGCAGGAACCTCAGCGTCGGAAAAGCCAGGCGCTCGGCGCGCCGCTGGACGAGGATGTGAATCAGGATCGGCGCCGCGACCGCGGCAAGCGCGAACAACGCGACCGGATTCAGCCAGAGCATCGGCGTGGTCCTGGCAGCATCACGGGCTGCACTATTTCTCGATCCGGGCGAGGAGAAACTGTCGGAGTGCGCGTTGCGGCGGTGTATCCGTGACGATCAGGGAGTAGTGAAACCCTTCCGCCCCGGCACGGCTGTGCCACCGCTCGAGGAACGCCGCCATCGCATCGGTATAGTCCCGGCGCGCCAGCCCAGCATTGATGGCCAGTGTCCGGCCGGTTTCAAGATCGGCGAACTCCAGATCGCGCCGGTACGGCAGCTCGATCTCGTCGCGGCTCAACAACTGCAACAGCACGACCTCGTGGCCCATCCGTGCCGCCCGCCTCAATTCGGCCAGGGTCTGCTCCTCATTGTCGTAAAAGTCGGAGAGGACGAGCAACAATCCACGCCGCGACAGGCGCTCGGCAGCGCGGCGGACGTGGTCAGAAACATTCCAGCCGCCACTGGCCGAGAGAGACGACAGGGCCGCCAGCAGTGCGCGCAGATGCTGGCGTCCCGCCCGCGGCGGCAGGTAGCGCTCGCCAGCCACCAGCCCGACCGCGTCGCCCTGGCCCGAGATCAGATGCGCCAGCGCCGCCGCGGCGATCATCGCGTAGCGAAACTTCGTGATTGACGATCCGCCGGCAAAGTCCATCGACCCGCTGCTGTCGAGCACGAGCGTCGAGGCCATGTCGGTCGTTTCGCGGAACTGCCTGGTGTAGAGGCGATCGGTCCGCGCCAGGAGCTTCCAGTCGACGTATTTCAGATCGTCGCCGGGCCGATAGTGGCGGTACTGGCTGAATTCGGCGCTATAGCCGTGAAACGGGCTGCGATGCAGTCCCGACACCAGTCCCTCGACGACGAGGCGGGCGACCAGCTCGAGATCGGCGATGCCGGCGAGAACTTCTGGGGGGCAGGTGTCGGGGGGCAATGGTTAGGGCTCAGGGCGAAGGGCTCAGGGCGCAGGCACTGTTTCCAACAAGCGTGCGACGATCTGATCGGCGTCGATGCCGTCGGCTTCGGCCTGGAAATTCAGCAGGATGCGGTGGCGCAGCACCGGCAGCGCGACGGCGCGGATGTCGTCTGACGACGCGACGCTGCGCCCGTTGAGCAGTGCGCGCGACTTGGCACCGAGCACGAGCGCCTGACCGGCGCGGGGACCGGCGCCCCACTTCACCCACTGTCGCACCGACGCCGGCACGGCGTCGCCGGCATCGCCCGCAGGGCGGCTCGCGCGCACGATGCGCAACGCGTAGTCGATGATGTTGGAGGCGGCGGGGACGTCGCGCACCAGATGCCGCAGCGTTTCGATGTCCGCCGCGGTGGCGACCGGGGCGACCACCGGCTCCCTGTCGCCCGTCGTCAGCGCCAGAATTCCATGCTCCTCCGCCTTCGACGGATAGTCGATGACGACGTTGAACATGAAGCGATCGAGCTGGGCTTCGGGCAGCGGGTAGGTACCTTCCTGTTCAATCGGATTCTGTGTCGCCAGCACGAACAACGGTCGATCGAGCTCGTAGCGCACGCCGTTGACCGTGACCTGGTATTCCTGCATCGCTTCGAGCAGCGCGGCCTGCGTTTTCGGCGGCGTCCGGTTGATCTCGTCGGCGAGAATGACATTGGCGAAAATCGGCCCGGGGATGAACCGAATCTCGCGCCGGCCGCTGACGCGATCTTCTTCGATGACCTCGGTGCCGATGATGTCGGACGGCATCAGATCCGGGGTGAACTGAATCCTGTTGAACTTGAGGTGAATCGCCTGCGCCAGCGACTTGATCAGCAGCGTCTTGGCCAGGCCAGGAACGCCGCGCAGCAGCACGTGGCCGCCGGCGAAAAACGCGGTGAGAATCTCCCGGACGACGACCTGCTGACCGATGATGGCGCGGCCCAGCTCCTCCTGCAGGCGCAGCGCCAGTCGCTGCGCCTCGTCGAGCTCCATCAGCGCTTCACCGGCAGGTAGCGCTTGTCGATCGACGCGACCACGACGTAGTTGGGATCGACCATCTCGACCAGGTGAATCTTGGCCACCTTCGAGAGCAGTTCGTAGGCGTCCATCTCCGACACGCCGTAGTCAGCGTGAATCCAGCCGATCAGCTCGGTGAACGCAATGCGCAAGGCATCGTCCAGGGGTCGGTAGGCGCCCACGGCCATGATCGAAGCGTCGTTCTCGAACCGCGGCCAGCCGATCTTCTTGCGCTTGATCAGATCGACCTGGAGCCGCACCCGCAGTGGCACTTCGATGGCGGTGCCGGCGACCTCCCCGTCGCCCTGGGCGGCATGTCCATCGCCAAGATAGAGCAGCGCTCCCGGAGCATTGACCGGCAGGTAGAGCGTGTGGCCGGGGCGCGCCTCCGGTGCGTCCATATTGCCGCCGTACTCGGCGGGCACCACAGAGCTGCGCGCCTCGCCGCCGGCCGGCGCGACGCCGATGCAGCCGAGAAACGGCTGCAGCGGAATCTTGACGGTGAAGGCGGAGTCGAGCGCATGGAAGGTCGCCTGGTTCGCGCGCGCGTCGATGTCGTAGAACCAGATCTTCTCTGGCAGCGTCGGGTTGAGCATCGGGGTGTAGGTGGTGGTGTTCAGCGCGCCGAATCCCGGCGCCAGCGCGCCGACGCCCTTGTTCGAATCCACGGTGAGCTCGAGAAACTTGACCACCAGCGTGTCGCCGGGCTCGGCGCCGGCGATCGCGAAGGGGCCGGTCAGCGGGTTGTCGCCTTTGACCATCGCCATGGTGTCGCCGGGCTTCTTGATGACGTTGCCGAAGGCGTCGACCGTTTTGGTGTCGAGAATGTCGCCCGGTTTGAGGGTGGCCACCGGCGCGACGGTGGCGTACACGAATTTGAGATCCGCGTCCGACGGTTCGTAGTGGACCGTCTGCTGCGCGGCAGCGGCCGTCGTCCACGAGAGGAGGGCCAGGACACTGACGGTGATGCGAAGTTTCATCATCGCCGCAAATTGTATCGTGGTTCGTGTACCCTTTCAGAGCCCGATGATTGCAGCAATCATTCTCGCCGCGGCTGTCTACAGCGGACGCGACAATCAATTGCACGTCACCCCGCCGCGCGTCGAGATGCCGGCGGCGACCGTCACGATAGACGGCGTACTGGACGAAGCGGTCTGGCAGCAGGCGATCCGGCTCACTGATTTTTCGCAGTACGCGCCGGTCGACGGCCGCGCCGCCGAAGATCGGACCGAGGTGTTCGTCTTCTACTCGCCGACGGCGATCTATTTCGGCATCAAGGCCCAGGCGCCGCCGGGCTCGGTGCACGCGACGCTCGCCAATCGCGATCGCATCGACGCCGACGATGCGATCCAGATTTTCCTGAACCCGTTCAAGGACGGCCGCCAGGCGCTCGTCTTCGGCGTCAACCCGCTCGGCATCCAGGCCGACGGCGTGCTGGTCGAAGGATCGGGCAACCGCGGTGGGGCCTTGTTCAGCGCCCTCGAGAGCGGGCGCGAAGTGACCGACCTGACGCCCGACTACGTGTTCCAGTCAAAGGGACGGCTCACCGACGAGGGCTTCGAGATCGAGATCGAGATCCCGTTCAAGACGCTGCGCTTCCCCGCCGACCGCGTGCAGTCGTGGGCGCTCAATGTCGTGCGCCTCGTGCAGAGCAGCGGCCACGAGGACAGTTGGGTGCCGGCGGTCCGCGCCAAGAGCTCGTTCCTCGCCCAGTCCGGCACCGTTGACGGGCTCACCGACCTGCACCGCGGGCTCGTGCTGGACTTGAACCCCGTAGCCACCGCTCATGCGGACGGCCTGCCCACGGACGATCGCTGGACCTACGACACCAGCCGGCCCGAGGTCGGCGGCAACGTGCGCTGGGGCGTCACGCCCAACCTGACGCTGAACGGCACCATCAATCCGGACTTCTCGCAGGTCGAGGCCGACGCGAGCCAGTTCACGTTCGATCCGCGCGCTTCGCTCTTCTTCCCGGAGAAGCGGCCGTTCTTCCTCGACGGCGCCGAGCTGTTCAACGCGCCGAACAACCTGATCTACACACGGCGAATAGCCGCGCCGATTGCCGCCGTCAAGCTGACCGGGAACAGCGCCGGCACCGACGTGGCACTGCTTTCCGCCGTCGACGACGCGGCGACGTCGGCGACCGGGATCGACCATCCCGTCTTCAACATCGCTCGCATCCAGCACGACCTGCCGCGAGCGTCGAAGATCGGGCTCGTCTATACCGATCGGATCGACGGCAGCAACGCCAACCGGGTCTTTGCCGCCGACACCCGGCTGCTGTTCGGATCCATCTACAACCTGCAACTGCAAGCGGGCGGCAGTCGGACCGTCGAAGACGGGCACGTGACGACGGCACCAATCTGGCAGGCGGTCTTCAACCGCGACGGACGTCATTTCGGACTGCGCTACCAAACCACCGGCATCCACGAAGACTTCCAGGCCGCGAGTGGTTTCATCAGCCGTGCTGGCGTGATCACCACCAACCTGACGCATCGCGTCACCTGGTTCGGCGCCGAGAGCGCACCGCTTCAGAGCTGGACCACGAGCGTGCTGCTCAACGGCGTCCGGCAGTACCGCAACGATCGGGACACACAGCGCGACGCGTGGCTGGAAAAGAAGCTGCATTTCAACAACAGCTTCAAGTTCCGCGGCGGCTGGCTCGCGGGAGTGTCGGCGCTGTTCGAGTCGTTCGCCTTCGACGAGCTGTTCTACAAGGACTACGCGCTGCAGGCTCCCGCTTCGTCCGCGGTTCGGTATCTCCCGTTCACCGGCGTGCCGCACATTCGGAACGACGACTACGTCGTCACGCTCAACACGCCGCAGTTTTCGCGCTTGTCCGGCAGCCTCTTCTATATCTGGGGCCACGACGAGAACTTCTACGAGTGGTCGCCGGCGACCATTGCCTTCGCGACCTACGCCCTCGACTGGCGGCCCAACGACAAGATTCGCATCAGCCCGCAGCTTCAGCTGCAATCCTACGATCGCCGCAGTGACGGCACGCGTGTGGCCGATGGACGTATTCCACGGCTGAAGATGGAGTACCAGGTGTCGCGCGCGATCTTCGTCCGTGTCATCGGCGAGTACAACGCGCAGAGGCAGGACGCGTTGCGCGACGACTCGCGCACGAACCTGCCGATCGTCATCCGCGATCCGGCGACCGGCGTCTTCGCGCCCTCACCAGCGTTGGAGCGCAACCGCTTCCGCGTCGATGCCCTGTTCTCCTACCAACCAACCCCCGGCACCGTGTTCTTCGCGGGTTACACCAGTTTCCTCACGGAACCTCGAGGGCTGCAATTCGGCAGTCTTCGACGTACAAACGACGGCTTTTTTCTCAAAGCGAGTTACCTCTTCAGACTCTGAGGTGGCGAGCGGCTTGCGAGAGGTGGACGCGGGGGAAGACGCCTCATGCGTAGCCGATTCCGAACGCTGGCCGCGGCGGCTGTGCTGGCGCTCGCCTGCCTTGGCCCGGGATGCAGTTCCGCCGAGACTTCGGTGAGTGCCCCCAGCGGGGACAAGTGTCAGGTCAGCGTGAGCAGCGTTCCAAGCGCGTTCAGCGCAACGGGCGGGACGGGTTCGCTGGCGATTACGACCGCGCGTGACTGCAGCTGGTCGATCAGCAGCGATGCCACATGGGTGTCCGTCACCGGCGAGCGCGGCGGCCAGGGCGAGGCATCGGTTTCCTACGCCGTCGCGCCGAATCCGGTTCCGGTGCCTCGGTCGACGACGCTCGGCGTCGGATCGGAGACAGTCGCGCTCAGTCAGGCGGCCGCGGCGTGTCTGTATGGATTGAGCCGCAGCGGCGACGCGATCGGGTTCGGCGGCGGGCGGCTGTCGGTTGGCTTGACCACGCTGAACGGCTGTGAATGGACCGCCACGAGCGGCGACGGCTGGATCGCGGTGACGTCCGGGCGAAGTGGCAACGCCAGCGGGACCGTCGAGGTCAGCGTGTCCGCGAACATCGGTGCGGCGCGTATCGGACACGTCAACGTGGCGGGCCAGGTTTACTCCGTGACGCAGGACGGCGCTCCGCCTCCGCCTCCGCCAGTGCCGTCGCCGACACCTGAGCCATCTCCGTCCCCAACGCCAGCGCCAGCCCCGGCACCAACGCCGACACCTCCGACCCCGGCTCCGCCCTCGCCTCCGACACCAGCTCCGCCTCCCCCTCCGACACCACCTCCGGCTCCGGCTCCGCCCCCACCTCCGAGAAGCGTGGAGTTTTCCGGAACGATCTCTGGTCTGATTGGCGCCTGTCCAAACGTGTCATTGACGATTGGCGGAACCGCCGTCGTCGCCGACACATCGACCGACTTCCACAAGTCCAAGTGTTCCGACCTCCGCAACGGACGCTCCGCGTCGGGAGAAGGCGTCGTCCAGCTGCTGGGCGTCGTCAAGGCCACGCGGATCGAGGCTGACAAGAAATGACTAACGCCCGAACCTGCGCCATGGCGATGGTCGCCCTCCTGACGACAGCCCCCTCGTCATCCGCCCAGTCGGTGACCGACGTCCTCACATTCCTCGTCACGAACCAGTCAGTCTCGACCGGCAGCGTGGAGCGCGATCGGGAAGCGGCTCAGGCGACCAGCGTCACGATTTCGCGTGCGATGGCCGCCAACCTCGCGACGCTGCCAGTGACGTCATCGTCGGGCGCCTTCGTGTATCGGTTGAACCCGGAGCTAGGGACCGTCGAGCGGGCCACGCAGAGTTTCGGGCCGTTTTTCACCGAACGAGCGCTCAGCGCCGGGCGCCACCGGGCGTCGTTCGGACTCACGTTCCAGCAGCTGCACTTCTCCTCACTCGACGGCCGTAACCTGCGCGACGGATCGCTGGTGACCACGGCCAATCAGTTCACCGACGAGGCAGAGCCGTTCGACGTCGATCGACTCACGCTGAACATCGACGCCAGCGTGGCGACGCTCTATGCCAACGTCGGCGTGACCAATCGGCTCGACGTCGGCGTTGTCGCGCCGTTCGTGGCGCTGACGCTGGGCGGGTCGCGCATCAACACCTACCGCGGCCGCACGTTCACGCAGGCCACCGCCAGCGCGCGCGCCATCGGACTGGCCGATCTGGTGGTGCGCACGAAGTATGCGTTCGTCTCCGAAGCCGCGGGCGGCCTCGCCGCGATGGTCGACCTGCGGCTGCCGACAGGACGAGAGGAGGATCTGCTGGGCGCCGGATCGGCGTCGATGAAATTCGACGCGATCGGTTCAGTCGAACAGGGGCGCGTGTCGGCTCATGCCAACTCCGGCGTCAGCATCGGCGGTCTGGCACGCGAGTTCAGCTACGGCGGCGCCGTGGCAATCGCGGCGACCGGGCGCGTGTCCGTCATCGGCGAGCTGCTCGGACGCTGGATCGACAGCTCGGGCCACATCGTGCAGGTGACCGCGCCGCACCCGCTGCTGAGCGGTGTGGAAACGATTCGCCTGACGCCCGACACCTCCAGCCTTCGCCTGCTGACGGTGGTGCCAGGCTTCAAGTGGAATCTCACGGACACCTGGGTGCTCGCCGCCAACGTCAGTATTCCGCTGACGACCGCCGGCCTCACCGCGCCGTTCACGCCGTTTGTCGGCCTGGACTACGCGATTGGCCGCTGAATGACAGCGGGAGGGCCGAGGGTTCCTCGCGATCGGCCGCCCTACCGATCGGCGCGAGCCGAATCAATTTTCCAGTCGCCGGCCTTGTGCAGCGTGAAGTTCCACACCCGGGGCTCCACGCGCGGATTGCGGTTGCCGACCTTGGGCACATAGCGTGCCGAACCATAGCAGGTAGCGCTGGCGGCCTCGCCGCGCAGCCGTACCTCGCAGTTCTCGAAGGTCAGCAACTGCGACTCGAGGCCGTCGAAAGCTCTTGCCAGCGCCTCCTCGTTGACCGCGGGCCAGATCGCGCGTGCCGAGTGCGCATCGAGCGAATCGTAGGCGTGGCGATAGTGCTGCAGCGCCTGCTTCACCAGTCCGCTGTCGTCAGGTGCGTCGAAGCTCGGCGGAACAGTCGCCGAGATCGGGACGATCGCGGTCTCCGCAGCCGGGTGCCCAATCTCGGCGATGTGAGCGGCCGGCGGCGGCGCCATCGGGGTGACCGGGACGGGCGCGGGCGTGATGGTGCGCGACACGTGCGGGGTGACGGCAACGGGCGCGAGCGCGATGGCGCGCGACACATTCGGGGTGACGGCGACGGGCGCGAGCGCGATGGCACGCGAAACATTCGAGGCGGCGACAGGCGCGGGCATGACGTCGGCGCCGGCCACGTTCGCAGTGACAACGGCCGGCGGGTCCGGTACCCCGGCATCGGCTGGCGTCGGCGCGTCGACACGGTCGCCTTCTCCGGTCCCAAAGACACCCAGACGTTCACCGATGGTCATCAACGGCATGCGTGGTTCCGGGAGCGGCTCGGCCGACACGATCTGGCGGGAGAGAATCGAGGAGGAATCCTGCAGCCACGACGCGGCGAACACCGCCATCGCGAAGACCGCGGCGGCGGCGATCCAGGGACCGCGATGGCGCGGCGCGCTCGCCCGGCGCAATTCGTCGAATCGGGCGGTGAGTTCGGCAAGTTCAGGCAGGTTGGGATCGAGGTCGATCACTTCGTCGAGCGCTGCCGCTGCCGCCTTCAGGCGCCGCTGATCGAGTGCGAGGCGAGCCGCGTCGATTCGTCGATCGACGCGACGACGCTTCGCCCGCTGCTCGAACTTCTCGTAGCCGGCCGGCCGCGACGACGACGGTTTGGCACTCGGGAGCGGGAGCGGTGAGGCTGGCGACGCACTCTGGCTCATCGCCAGGATGCGGTCGCGCAGAACCTGGGCGGCCAGAAAGTCCTGATCGAGGGCGAGCGCTGCGCTGATCTGTTCCAACGCCCTGGCGCGGTCGCCGGCGTCGACGGCCGTGCGCGCCGCGATCATCCTTCCTTGCAGAGCTTGCCGGCGCTCCCGTGGATCCATGCGCAGCAGAGGTGCAAGATGAGTTCCGTTCGGCCGCGCCAATTGAGGCGCTAGCGGCCGCGCCAGACCGGCTGCGTCCATGCCAGGCGCCCGTTGGACTCGAGGATCTTTGCGCGGATGTAGCTCTCGTCGCCTTTGAAGGTGTAGACAGCCGGGCTGGAGGTGACCTCACTCAGAATGCTGCCGCCCCTGCCGATGAATTGAACGCGGTACTTGCTGAAGGACTCGGTCTTGATGGAAATCGTTATGGCGGCGGCACTCACCTGGTAGTCGCTGAGCTCTACGCCAGTGGACGCGTAAAATTCCCCGCGATCGAGCGCTTCGACGATCGGACGGGCTGCCAGGCGTTCCGCGCGTACAAAGACCCACCCTCGCCCGGGCCCCGCCACGTACGGATTGCCGGGCTGCTTGAACACGTGCGCATCGTCGTCGGCCAGGCCGTAGATCAGTTTTCCGCTGGTCAGGATGCGATCCCAGACCTCTTCCATGCCGGGCACGCCGCCGCCGCCCAGGTTGTTGACGGTGGGATGGCCGTTGTAGATCTCGAACAGCATGTCGTTATGCAGACTCTTCAAGTCGTCCGCGGTCATCGCCCAGCCGAAGTTTGGATGGTTGACGTGCGGTATGCCATTGGCCTGGCGGATGGCATCGATCGAGTGTTGGGTCACGTCGAGCACGCTGACGCCGTGGCGCGGCTCAACCGTCTCGGACAGGTCGAGTCCGTTCACGTGTATCGGCTTGTCGCCGAAGCGATCGGTGACCTCTTCGCCTCTGATCAGCAGAAACTGCCCGCTCGCGCCGTGTACGGCGTTGAGGCCTTCGACGTTCGTGAGCACGTTGTGATCCGACAGCACGAGAAACTGATAACCGTGCTCGCGATACCACTTCGTCACATCATCGGGCGTGCTGTCGCCGTCGCTGTTCAGCGTGTGGGTATGGGTGTTGCCCTTGTACCAGCGACCGGCGACGCCCTCGCGCGGAGCTTGCGCGCGCGGCCCGCGCGCTGTCAGCAGGAGGACGGAGAGCACTGCGAGCAACGCCATCGAGCGGGTCAATTCGGTCTCCAGTCTTCAGTCGCCTGTCCCTAACTGAGCGCCTTTCGGGTTGGCAATCTTCGCCCACGCGTCGCGCAGTGAGACGGTGCGGTTGAACACCAGGGCGCGTGGCGTCGAATCGGTGTCCACGCAGAAGTAGCCGAGGCGCTCGAACTGGACACGGGTCCCCGGAGCCGCCCCGGCCAGCGACGGCTCCGCCTGGGCGCCGCTCAGGACCTCGAGCGAACCGGGATTCAGGTAGTCGAGAAACGTGCTGCCCTCGGGTACGGTCTCGGGATCCTCGACCGAGAACAGGCGATCGTACAAGCGCACCTCGGCCGGAATGGCGTGCGCCGCCGAGACCCAGTGCAGGGTCGCTTTCACTCTGCGGCCGTCGGGCGAGTCGCCGCCCCGCGTCGCGGGGTCGTAGGTGCAACGCAGTTCCACGATCTGGCCGCGCTCGTCCTTGACCAGGTCAGTGCAGGTGATGAAATAGGCGCAGCGCAACCGAACTTCCTTGCCTGGTGAGAGGCGGAAGAACTTCTTCGGCGGGTTCTCCATGAAGTCGTCGCGCTCGATGTAGAGCTCGCGGGAAAACGGCAGGCTGCGCGTTCCGGCGGAAGCGTCTTCCGGATTGTTGATGACGTCGACCTGCTCGACCTGCCCTTCGGGATAGTTCGTCAGCACTACCCTGAGAGGGCGGAGCACCGTCATGACGCGAGGCGCGCGAAGGTTCAGATCCTCGCGCACGCTGTGCTCGAGCTGGGCCATGTCGATGACGTTCTCTTTTTTCGCGACGCCGATCCGGGAGCAGAAGTCGCGGATCGATTCGGGCGTGTAGCCGCGGCGGCGCAGCCCGCTGATCGTCGGCATTCGCGGATCGTTCCAGCCACTGACGAGCCCCTGTTGCACCAACTGCAGCAGCTTGCGCTTGCTCATCACGGTGTAATTCAGGTTCAGCCGTGCGAACTGGTACTGGCGCGGCTTGTCGCCCTCGATCAGATTGTCGACCAGCCAGTCGTAGAGCGGCCGGTGATCCTCGTACTCGAGCGTGCAGAGCGAGTGCGTGATGCTCTCGAATCCGTCGGAGAGCGGGTGCGCGTAGTCGTACATCGGGTAGATGCACCAGCTGTTGCCCGTACGATGGTGCGCGGCACGGCGGATCCGGTAGAGCGTCGGATCGCGCATGTTGAAATTGGGCGATGCCATGTCGATCTTCGCGCGGAGCACATGGGCGCCGTCCGGGAACTCGTCGGCCCGCATCCGCGCGAACAGGTCGAGGTTCTCGGCCACCGATCGGTCACGGTGCGGACTGTTCCGGCCCGGCTCTGTCAGCGTGCCGCGATAGGCGCGCATCTGGTCGGCGCTCAGGCTGTCGACGTAGGCCTTGCCTGTCTTGATCAGCTCGACAGCGAGCTGATACAGACGCTCGAAATAATCAGAGGCGTAGAGCTCCGCGCTCCACTTGAAGCCGAGCCAGGCGACGTCTTCCTTGATCGCGTCGACGTATTCGACATCTTCCTTGGTCGGATTGGTGTCGTCGAAGCGCAGGTTGCACGTGCCGGCGTGCTCCTGTGCGATGCCGAAGTTCAGGCAGATGGCCTTGGCGTGCCCGATGTGGAGGTAGCCGTTCGGCTCAGGCGGAAACCGGGTGGCCACGCGGCCGTGATGCCGGCCGGCAGCCACGTCGCCGTCGACGATGGCGCGGATGAAGTCGACCGGGCCGCGCCCGCCAGGCGCCGGCGCGCCCGGCGCCGTGGCAGCCGATCCTGAATCGTCGCTCATGATGACGTCTATTCTAGTAGGGACGGCCTGGGGGCCATCCCTACCGACACGACGGCTCTACGGCTCCAGCTTCCAGCGCGGGGCGATCTTCTTGCCCTCGTCGCCCGGCACCCACACCACGACGACCTTGGCGCCGGCCGGTCCGGTCTTGTGCCGCACCGAATCGGACGGTTTCACGAAGCCCGACATACCTGGCTCGAGAATCTCGCTCTTGCCGTTGACGACGTGCTCCAGTTCGCCGGAGACGACGTAGAACATCTCGATCGCGCCGTGCTTGTGATCGCCGGAATCGCTGTTGGCCGGAAACACCATCTCGCCAAGCTCCGTCGCCGCCGACGTTGTGTTCATCGAGCATCAACCGCAGGGTGGTTCCGCCTGGCGAGCGGTAGGTCCTGCCTTGAAGCTTTTCCGACTGCGCCCCGGCCGGTGAAGCACAACAAACGGCGACAATCCCGGCGAGCGCGAGCGACTTGGTCATGTCGCACGACCTGTCACGCCTGCGAAAACAATCTGGCCAGGCGCCCCAGCGTGAGCTCGCCGGCGTGCGCGACCGTGAGATCGGCGCCGCTCAGGTCGTGACCTTCGGTGAGCCAGTGCGGTATCGCCACTGTCTTCATGCCGGCGGCGCGAGCCGCCGCGATGCCAGGGCTGAGTCCTCGATGGCGACTGCACGCCGCGGATCAACGCCAAGCCGGAGCGCCGCCGCGAGGTACACGTCTGGCGCCGGCTTGCGATGCGCGACCTGGTCGCCGGTGACGACGGCGTCGAACAGCCCGGCGATGCCGAGCCGCTCGAGGGCGCCGACCACCCACCGTGCCGGCGCAGAAGAGGCGATCGCGGCCGCAATCCGCGCCTGGCGCAGCGCCATCAGCAGCTCGCCGACGCCGCGCATCGGATCGGCAGGGACGATCGCCTCGAAAATCCGCCGCCGCTCGGCGAAATAGTCGTCGCGGGTGGGCGCCTGCGCCGACCGCGCACACAGCCGCGTGAACCATTGCTCATCGTGCCCTTCGCTCCATGTGCCGATGACGCCGCACCACTCGTCGACGGTGAGAGTCAGGCCGCAGCGCTCATAGATGCGCCGGTGCGACTCGTATTCAGGCGTTTCGCTGTCGAGCACGATGCCGTCGAAGTCGAAGATGACGGACGCGGGAGAAGTCACCTCCGGATCTTAACCGCACAGAAGAGGGGCCACGTCAGGCGGCAGGTAGTGTGGCAGCAGTATGCGTCGCCGGCGGTCGAACGGATCCAGCGGCCCTTACAGGTAACTCAGCCAGCCACTTCCGCCGCGTCGCTTCACGGCGGCGAACCAACGACAGAGCGGATACAACGCCAGAACCACGCCGATCCAGATGGCATAGACGATCGGCAAGGAGTAGCCCCACCCGGGTGGCGTCGTGAATGGATAGTGCGCGAGGTCCGGCGACTGAAACATCCAGTGCGCGTCGTGGTAACGCGCAGCGCAGGCGACGATCGCAAGCAGATGAATCAGCGGCAGGTGCAGGACGAAATAGAACATCGGCACCTGGCCGAACACGAGCGCCGGCCGCAGCGGCGCAGGCGTCGCGCCATCGACGGCTCCCAGGAACAGCAGCGCCGGGCCGAGCGTCATCAACAGGAACAACAGCGACGGCGGGTACTTGGTGGCGTTGAGAAACGACAGCAGGGTGGACGAAGCCGACGCCTGTGTCGTCCACCGCGAAGGATCGCCGTAACGGTTCACGTAGCGCAGCACGACGAACGCCGCCGTCAGCACGACGCCGGTGCGCAGCAGGAACGCCCGGCGCCACTCGGCCGGACGATCGTAAACTGCGCCCAGGGTGAAGCCCACGGCGGTCACGCCGATCCAGGGAATCAGCGGATAGGACGCAAATACCAGATGCGGCCCGTTGAGCACCACTCCGGGCCGGTGCAGCACCATCCAGAGCGGGTTCGCGCTGCGGATGCCGTCGAACAGGTTGTGGCCCGCGATCAGCGCGATCCCGAACGCGGCGATCGCCGCCAGCGGCAGGTGCACCAGCCCCGACAACGCAATCATCGACCAGCCCAGCGCCCACAGCACCAGGAGCATGGTCACGCGATAGTCGGCGTTGAACTGGAAGCCGAGACAGCGCACGACCGTCAGCTCGAGGACGATCAACCACAGGCCGCGCGTGAGCAGGAACGACGACAGTCCGGATACGCCTCTCCGGCGAAGCGAGAGATACGATCCGGTTCCTGTGAGCAGAAAGAAGACCGGGGCGCAGACATGCGTGATCCAGCGCGTGAAGAACAGCGCGGCACCGGCGCGCGCCGGGTCGGTGGGACTGATTCCCGACGCCCCGAAGAAGTCGCGCACGTGATCGAGCGCCATCACGATCATGATCACGCCGCGGACGAGATCGACCGACTCCAGCCGCCGACGGGTCGAACCGGACCGGTCGGTCACCGGATCAGTAGTCGGCGAGCAGCCGGGCAGCTCGCTCGATCTGGGCCTCGCTCGGCAGATAGAACTCCTCGAGCGGCGGTGAGTACGGCACCGGCGTATCGAGGGCTCCGACGACACGGACCGGAGCGTCGAGCGCCTCGAAGGCTTCTTCCTGGATGATCGCCGCCAGGCTCTCGCCAATGCCGCCGGTTCGCGAGTCCTCGTGGATGATCAGGACTTTGTGGCAATGGCGCGCCGCCGCCAGCAGCGCGTCGCGGTCGAGCGGGACCAGGGTTCGGAGGTCGAGCACGCTGGCCTCAATGCCGTCGCGGGCCAGCTTCTCCGCCACCCGCAACCCGACGTGGACGAATGCGCCGTACGAGACGATCGCCAGATGTGGACCGGCGCGCCGCAACGCCGCCTGGCCGATCGGCAGCGGCGGCGGCGCCGCGTCGAGCAACTGCTTGACGCGCGGATCGCGGTAGAGCGCGATGTGTTCGTAGAACAGCACGGGATCCGGATCGGCGACCGCCGACGCCATCAGCGCGCGGGCGTCGTGAGGGGTCGAGGGGACGACGATCTTCAGGCCGGCGGTGCGGTAGAACCAGGGCTCGGTATTCTGCGAATGGTAAGGGCCCGCATGGCGGAGACCACCCCAGGGCATGCGCACCACCATCGGCACATCGCCGCCCCAGCGATAACGGATCTTGGCGGCGTTGTTCACGAGCTGATTGAAGCCGGTGGCGACGAAGTCGTTGAACTGGATCTCGCCGATCGGGCGCTGGCCGGCGAGCGCCGCGCCCACGCACACGCCCAGCACCGCTCCTTCGGCCAGCGGCGAATTGATCAGTCGATCGCCGAACTCCTTCAGCAGCGGGCGCAGCAGGAGAAAGGCGTTGCCATAGGCGCCGCCTACGTCCTCGCCGTAGACGAAGACGCGCGGATCGGCGCGCAGGGCATCGCCAACGCCGAGCATCACTGCATCGAGGAAGGTCCGGCCCTTCGGATCGAAGGGTGGCGCCTGTGCGACGTGCCCCGAAAAGACCGCGGCGGCCGCCGAGATCGTCGAGACGGCCGCTTCCGCGCGCCCGCCGTCCCGCGCGGTCAACCGCGTGGCCGGATCGAGAGGCTCGACGTGGACACGAGGCGGTTCGTTGGCGAAGACGCCAACGCCGGCTTGTGCCGGGTCCGGCCACGGTGCGTCGATCACCGCTCGCGCCTGGGTTTCGACCAGGGTTTCGGCATCCGCCTTGAAGCGGTCGAGATCGCCGGGCGCGATGATCTTCTCCGCCTGCAGCCTTGTCGCGTAGAGCGCAATCGGATCGCGCGCGGCCCAGTACTCGTACAGCGAGCGGTCGGCGTAGCCGTGTTCCGTCAACGGGGCGTAGTCCCACGACGCCGCTGGATCCTTGCCGAGATAGAGCATGTCGTCGTGGTGCGCGTGACCGCACATGCGCATGCAGACGGTCTCGATCAACGTCGGGCCGAGACCGGCGCGGGCGCGTTCGGCGGCCCAGGTGAACGCCGCCGCAATCTGCTCAGGATCGGTGCCGTCCACGGTGAGGCCGGGCACGCCGTAGCCGGCGGCCTTGTCCGCGAACACCCGCACCGCGGACTGATCGCTGAGAGGCGTGGACAGCGCCGTCTGATTGTTCTCGACGCAGAAAATCGCCGGCAGCTTGCGCGCGGCGCAGAGGTTGATCGCTTCGTGCCACTCGCCGAGCGACGATCCCCCCTCGCCGATGAACGACACCGCGATCCGGCCGGATCCCTCACGGCTGAACGCCATCGCCATGCCGGCAATCGTCAGCGTCGCGGTGGTCAGCGGTGCGGCCGGCGGCAGGATGCCGTTGGCGAAATCGCCGATGTGGAGATCCTTGCCCTCGAGCGGCGCGCCGATCTTGGCCATCTGCGCGTTGAGGACCATGCGCACGGCGTCGGGCTCGGGACGCATCGCCAGCGTCACGCCGAGATCGCGAATCACCGGGCCGATCACGTCGCCGGTCCAGGTGGGTCGCTGTCCGGCGCCGGCGGCGACCCGGTACTTGGAGCCGCGCCGCAGCCGGATCGCGGCCGCGTAAATCGCTTCCTGTCCCAGTGATCGGAAGCCCTTGCCCTGGAACGCGGTGGCGCCGTACTTGATCTCGCCCGACGTGAAGAACGTTTTCAGGCGATTGTCGGTGGCGCGAGTGAGGACCATGCCTCGCAGGATTTCGCGACGCTCATCGTCGGTCAGAGAGGCGGCGATGGCCGCCCGGCGCAGAAAACCGTCGGCCGATTCCAGCAGCTCGGCGACGGCCTGCTCGATTCGCGCGCCGGCGCTGGTGCGCGGGGTCGTCTCGGGCATGCCATGGGGCAGCGACCGTGCGGCCAGCCGCTTCTTCAGCTCGCGTTGGAGTGCCGGGCGGACGGCGTCAATCGCCTTCTCGGTGCGCGGATCGCGTCCGCCGGCCGCCTTCTCGAACGCGTCGAGTGCGTCGCCCAGCGCAAAGGGATGGCGTTCGGCGACAAAGGCGCCGAACCGGCTCGCCAATCCGGTCAGCTTCACGAGATCAGCAGGTTTTGGCATGAGCCGCAAATCGTATCAAACGCTATTCCTCTCGTCTCACCACGCCCGACAACTCGATGCGCAGATGCTCCCCGCTTCGCAGCGACGCGAAATCGGTTGGATCGAGCGAGATCACCGGAAACGGCTTGCCGTACATCACGTCGGCGACGATCGACGCCAAGGCGAAGAACGCGTCGGCGCCGGTGGTCAGAATTGCCGCCGGTGCGGTTCCCGCCTTCACCGCCTCGAGCAGCACGGCGGTCGTCGTCGACGATCCTTTGCTGAACGGGACCGCGAGAATCCGGCCGGCGGCGCGGACGCCGGCAAGTGGGTGATGCTGGTCGATGATCTCGCCGCTCTGAAAGTCGTAGCCGCCCCAGAACGACAGCGGGTCGCGGGTGACGAGCGCCTCGCCCTCGGCTTCGCCGGCGACGATCGCGCGCCCGGAGATCACGCGTCCTGCCACAGCGACTCGTCGCGGACGATGCGGCCGTCGATGGCGGAGCGGACGCAGTCGGCCAGGCTGCCGAACGTGACCCGCGTGCCGAGCAGGCTGGGGGCGTAGTACGCGTACTTGGCCGAGTTGGTCATCAGCGTCTTGATCGCCGGCGGCAGCATCGGCGACGCCAGGATACAGGTGTCGAGCGTGATCTGCGCACCGAACGAGACGATTGGATCGAGGATGCCGGCCTGGCGGGCGCGCTCCTTCATCAGCCGGCTCGACGTGATCAGAAACCTGACGCGCGGGTGCGCGCGCCGGCCGGCCACCAGCGGCGCCAGCAGGCTGAACTCGGCCAGCGAGAAATGCGGGCTGCCGAGGATCACCATGTCGAGATCGCGGCCGTCCGCGGTGGTCAGCTCGCGACGGGCGGCGCGGAGATCGGCGACGCCGATCGGGATCGTCTGCGCCGGCACACGGCCCCGAAACGCAGCGTCGAGCGTCGGCGCCTCCGGGGTGATGCCGACCATGTGAAACAGGGCGACCCGGCCGGACGAAGCCGCCGCCGCGGCGAACGCCTTCAGCTGATCCTCGGCCGGCACGACCACCAGCCCGTCAATGACCGGAATGTGCTCGTCGGCGAGCTTGCCGACCAGATGGCCCAGCACCGCGAAGAACTGATCGTCGCGCTGCAGCTCGGGCGGAACGCCGGTGAGGCGAAGACAGATCTCTCCACCGCGATTGCCGTCGAGGTGGAGCCCGACCGCCGGCACGCGCCCGGTGATCGCGCAACAGATGTCGAGGAGATCGGGATAGCGCTCCGTCCGCGCACCGATGACCGAGTTGGCGAAACTGATGGCGTTCGATTCACCCCACGCGATCTGTTGCCCGAAGACCGGGCGCATGTGCGTCTGATACGGCGCACAGGTCCAGGTGGGGACCGCGCCCATGCGCTCGTAGGCGAGCATCTGTCGCGCCGCCTTGGCCGCCCACTCGGGCTTGACCGCCCAGTCCTTCCAGCCGCACTCGTCGACGCCGCTGACATTGAGGCTGGTCGGCACGGCGACGCGTGCCCCGAGCGCGGCGAGCCGTTCGGCGAACTCGAGCGTCGCGTCGCCCAGATAGATGGTGCTGTCGATATGCGCCTGCGAGATGTCCATCAGCTCGCTCGCGCCGTAGACGTCCGCCATCCGCACCAGAATCGACATCGCCAGCGCCGGCGCCGGTCCGCATTCGCCGTCGGCCATCGCCCGATCGCGATCGCTGAGCTTCAACACGCGTCTTAACTATAATGCGGCCCATGCGCCTGAGCCGATACGCCGCCGTCTTCGCGATCGCCGCCAGCCTGCCGTTCGTCGCCGCCGCACGGCAGCGGCCGCGGACGGAAGCGGGCAGCGTCGTCATGATCCTGAAACCAGCGCGCGTGTTCGACGGCGATACGCTCCACGAGGGATGGACGGTACGGGTGAAAGGCGAGCGCATCGACGCGGTCGGTCCGGCGGCAAGCGTCGCTGCGGATGGCGCGAAAGTGATCGAGCTGCCCGGCACGACGCTGACACCGGGGCTGGTCGAGGGACACTCGCACATCATGCTGCACGCGTACAGTGAGACCTCCTGGACCGATCAGGTCTCGAAGGAAGGGCTGGCGCTGCGGGTCGCGCGCGCGACCAATCATCTGCGCGCAACGCTGATGGCCGGCTTCACCACCGTGCGCGATCTCGGCACCGAAGGCGCCCAGTACGCCGACGTCGAACTGCGCGACGCGGTGCGGCAGGGCATCATTCCGGGGCCGCGGATCCTGGCCGCGACGAGAGCGATCGTCGCGACCGGCAGCTACCAGCCGAAATTCGTTCCCGAGTGGAGCGTGCCGCAGGGCGCGGAGGAGGCCGATGGCGTCGACAGCCTGATGCGCGTGGTTCGTGACCAGATCGGCAGGGGCGCCGACTGGATCAAGCTGTACGGGGATTATCGCTGGGGACCGCTGCCTGGATCGCATCCGACTTTCACGCTCGAGGAAATGAAGCGGGCGGTGGAAACGGCGGACAGCGCTGGGGTGCCGGTCGCCGTACACACCAGCACGGTCGAGGGCATGCGGCGCGCCACGCTGGCCGGCGTCGCCACCATCGAGCATGGCAACGATGGCACACCCGAGATCTTCAAGCTGATGGTCGAGCATCACGTCGCCTGGTGCCCGACGCTCACCGCCGGGGCCGGCCCGTGGCCGCCAGCCGATCCCGACTCGGCGGCCAACCAGCACAAGCGCGCGGTGTTCAAGGCCGGCCTCGATGCCGGCGTCACCATCATCAGCGGCAGCGACGTCGGCACGTTTCCGCACGGAGACAACGCGCGCGAGCTGGAAGCGATGGTGGCGTACGGGATGACACCCGGCGCCGCGCTGAAGAGCGCCACATCGGTCGCCGCCAGAGTGCTGCGCATGGAGACCCAGATCGGACAGGTCAAGGCCGGCCTGTTCGCCGACCTCGTGGCGTTCGACGGCGATCCGATCCGGGAAATCGCAGCCTTGCGACGCGTGAAGTTCGTGATGAAGAACGGGATTGTGTACAAACAGTAGCGAGCAGGAAACCTCCGCGTCTGGTCCCTACCCCCAGTCGCCTGTCCTCTAGTAATTCAGCCAGTAGGCAAACTTCACGAGAAACACATTCTTCGGCACCGCGTCGAAGATGTCGTGGACGTCGCGGCCGAAGCGGAAGCCGCCGGGAACGGCGTCGTTCTCGCGCGCCTGTTGCCACACCACGAAGAGCGTCGACCCCGGCTTGTACTCCCAGCGCAGCACGTTGGTGGTGCGAAACGACTTCACGTTGAAATCGGGATCGCCGTTGGCGACCTGGTCGTAGGCGTACGGGCGGTAGCGGCCGGCGTAGTCGAGGCTTCGCCCGTCGGCGAGTTCCTTGAAGCCGTCGTAGCCGCCGGCTGAGACGAACGGTTGCGCATACAACTGCAGCGACAGGTTCGGGCTCACGGTGTAGTTGAAGCGGAGCGTCACCGCCACGGTCGTCTGATCGAGGTGGGCAAAGACGTAGTGATTGGCGGTGTCGGTGACCTGATCCACCCACTGTGCGTCGAAAATGTTCCTGGCGTAGCGAATCGCGGGGTTGAACGTGATCGAGGGCATCGGCCGGTAGGTGATGCCGGGCGAGACTTCCCACCAGGAGGCGCCGTCGCCGTTGCGTCCGCCGCCGGTAAAGTGGTTCAGCGAGATGCGGCGGCGGTTGTCGCTGTTCAGCCAACCCCAGCCCTCGCGATAGCCGCGCGTGTAGACGCCAGGCCCGCCGCGCGTCGCGCGGTCGTCGAAGCCGAGGCTCTGCGTGCCGATGCCGCCGCCGAAGCTCCAGTTGTTGAGCAGCGTGAGGCCGCCGTTGACGTTGCCGCCCGATGACAGCAGGTCGCCATCGCTGTTCCAGTTCGCCCACTGGTTGAAGTTGACATTGCGGCTGCGGAACCAGCGGTCCGGCCTGTCGCTGCGAATCTGCAGCCAGTTGCCCATGCTGCGCTGGTCGGCGCGGCGCATGAAGCCGACGTCGTTGACGTCGAGTCCCGGACTCTTGAACGACACGTTGGAGTTGAAGTGCACCCGCTCACCACCGATCTTGCTGATGGCGAACTGCCCGCCCTGGCCGGCCAGTGACGTGCGCGTCACGTCGATCTGCGCCGAGGCGAGATCCGGCCGTTGAAAGTAGTGGCGGCTGTCCTCCTGAATGCGCTCGATGGCCGCGGCGGAACCGCGCAGATCGCTGCCGACCCAGTAGCCGGTGAGCGAGTAGCGCTTGCGGAAGCGCACATCCCAGTCGACGCCGCCGGTGAGCGCGCGATCGGCAAGCGGAGTCAGTCCGCTGTCGGCGCTGCGATTGGTCGCCGTCATCATCATGCCGATCGACGACTGGTTCGCGAACTCGCGGCGGACCCGCCCGACGGTGTAGCTGGTCGACGGTTCGATCGACTGCTGCGACAGCGTGGTGCCGGTCAGCACGCGCGCGCGCTCTTCCTGCGTGAACGCCTGCATCACGCCGATTGAATACGTGCCGATGCGGCCGGTCAGTTTGCCCGCGCCCAGGATCGTGCTCTGCGACGGCGCGTCAGTGTGGACGTTGTCGTCGTCTGGCAGATCGTCGAGCCCCTGCGGGGCGCGGCCGACGCGGCGGGTGTAGAAGAGCCCGGTGCAGGCGCCGTCGTTGCAGTCCATCGAGAAGTTGAAGTTGCCGGATCCTTCGACGAAGAACGGGCGGCGCTCCGCGAAAAAGGTCTCGAACGCGGTGAGGTTCACCACCGCGGGATCGGCTTCGACCTGGCCGAAATCCGGGTTGACAGTGCCGGTGAAGGTCAGCCCGGGCGTCAGCGCATATTTCATGTCCATGCCGAGCGCGCCATCTGGCGCGGCGCGCTTGAGCAGCGGATTGCCGCCGGTGGTCTGCCTGGTCAGGTTGGCGAGCGCGTATGGCACCAGTTCCAGTCTCTTGGGCGCTGCCGCCATGGCGATCCCGCCGAGCTCGCCGAACGAAGAGACGTAACCGGTGTCGCTGCGCGAGAGCAGCGGCCAGGTCGAGGTTTCGTTGAGCCGCCCGATTTGTCGCGACACGGCGAAGCCGAATGTGCTCGCCGCCGCCGGCGTGAACCGCAACTGGGAGAATGGAATGTGAAACTCTGCGGTCCAGCCGAAGGGATCGCGCGACACGCTGACGTCCCACACCGCGTCCCAGCTGTCGTCGCGGCTGGTGTCGTTATACCAGTAGCGGTCCATCTTGACGCCCGACGGGTTGACCGCGAATTCGTAGGCGGTCCGTTTGTCGTGATACGAGTCGATCAGGACGTGAATCCAGTCGCAGGGCGAGTCGAGATCGCGTCGCGTGAGATAGGTCACGATCTTGTCCGCGTCGCTGTCGAACGCCCGCACCTTCACGAATAGCGTGCTCTCGTCGTAGGCGACGCGAAACTCGGTGCGCTGGCTCGGTTGGGCGGCGTCGTGCGGCTCGCGCTGGACGAACGCGTCGACCGGCGTCACGCCGCGCCAGGCCTCTTCGCTCAGTTCGCCGGTCACCCGAATCGCGGTCGCGCTGGCGGGGACGGCGGCGGCGGCCAGGGCCACGGCAAGAGCGGCGAACATCATGGGGTTCAGCCAGTTAGACGCCAACGCGCAGGCGTTGGTTGGCGACGCGGAATCAAATGGTATCGTACGGCATGGCTTTCAGGACGCTGATTTCCACGGCAGTACTGGCATCGCATCTCGATGATCGCGCGTTCGTGATCGTGGACTGCCGCTCGAAGCTCGACGATCCGGCGTGGGGTGCACGCGAGCATGCCACCGCGCACATCCCCGGTGCCCGATACGCGGATCTCACCCGCGACCTGTCTGGACCCAGGACTGGAACGAACGGACGCCATCCGTTACCGGATCCGCACAGTCTTGCGCAGACCTTCGGCCGGCTCGGTATCGCCAGCGGCCTCCAGGTGGTGGCCTACGACCAGGAGAATGGCATGTTCGCGAGCCGATTGTGGTGGCTGCTGCGCTGGCTCGGTCACGACGCGGTGGCGGTGCTGGACGGCGGCTTCAAGAAATGGACGACGGAGGGGCGACCGGTCCAGACCGGAGAGACACCCGGGACGCCTCGCGCCTTCGAGGGATCGCCGCGTCAGGAGATGACAGTCGATGTCCAGGCTGTCGCGTCGCAGATCGGCGGGGGCGGTACGAAACTCCTGGATGCCCGCGCGCCCGAGCGTTATCGGGGCGACCGCGAGCCGATCGACAAGGTCGGCGGCCACATCCCCGGGGCCAGCAATCATTTCTTTCAGTGGAACCTCGATGAGCACGGACTGTTCCGTACGCCGGAAGAACTTCGCACCACGATCACCGCGTCGGCCGGCGGCGCGCCGCCGGATCACATCGTCTGCTACTGTGGCTCGGGCGTCACCGCCTGCCACAACCTGCTGGCCTTCGAACATGCCGGCCTGTCAGGCGCGAAGCTGTATGCGGGATCGTGGTCGGAATGGTCTGCCGATCCCCGGCGGCCGATCGAGAAAGGCTAGCGACGAACCGGCAAGGCGATACCATATTGGCTATGTTGCATACTCCCGTTCGCGCCGGCAATCTCCCTGCTCCCCTCGGTCCCTACTCACCAGGCATGGGCTTCGACAAACTGATCTTCGTCTCGGGCCAGGGCGGCACCGATCCCGCCACCGGAACAATCGCGGCGGATGTCGAGCAGCAGACCGAGCAGTGCCTGAAGAACGTACAGACCATCCTCGAAGCCGCTGGTTCAGGGCTCCAGCACGTGTTGCGATGCGGGGTGTTCCTGATCGACATGGGTGAGTTCCAGAAGATGAACGGCGTCTACGCGCGGATGTTCGGTGACCATCGCCCCGTCCGCACCACCGTGCAGGTGGCAGGCCTGCCGGGCGAAGGCCTGCGCGTCGAGATCGACGCGATCGCGTACAAGCCATAAGGTTGCTTGCGCGCCAGTTCAAGCCAATGGACACTCAGAACATCAGGGAGACTGCCGGCTCGGTTCTTGGTGTGGCGTGTGTCTTCTGTGTTGAATCAAACCGAGAGCGCTGGCTGTTGCGGAGGGGGCATGGAAGCTGAAGCGAGTGTAAGCTGTGCCGACGCTATAATCCGCGAACCGAGAATCGTCATGAAAACACCACGTCTTCTGCTGGTGGCGGCTGTGGCCGCCGCGCTCTCGATTACGACCGGCGCCAGCTCGGTGCCGATCCGCGCACAAAAGGGCATGGTCGCGTCGCAGAATGAGATCGCCTCGCGCATCGGCGCCGATGCGATCGCGGCTGGCGGAACGGCCATCGATGCCGCGGTCGCGACCGCCTTCGCACTTGCCGTCACCCATCCGACGGCCGGCAATATCGGCGGCGGCGGCTTCATTGTCTACCGCCCCAGCAGTGGCGCGGCGGTCACCTACGACTTCCGCGAAAAGGCGCCGGCCGGGGCGTCCCCGACGATGTGGTTGAAGGATGGACAGTACAGCAATGAGTTGCATCACAACAGCCATCTCGCGGTCGGTGTGCCCGGAACCGTCGCGGGCCTGCACCTGGCATGGAAGGAACAAGGCAAGCTGCCATGGAAGCGCCTGGTCGATCCGGCGATCGCACTGGCGCGCGACGGCTTCCCGGTGTCCGAGGCGCTGGCGCGATCGCTGAAGAATGTGCAGCGCACGATGCAGAAGTACCCGGCGTCGGTGGCGGCCTTCACCAAGAGCGGCGTCCCGTACGAAGCGGGCGAGACGCTCAAGCAGCCCGACCTCGCGCGCACGCTGGACCGCATCGCGGCGCAGGGACCGGCCGGTTTCTACGAGGGCGAGACGGCGCTGCTGCTCGAGAAGGAGATGGCCGCGCACGGTGGCCTGATCACACGCCAGGATCTGAAGAATTACAGTGCCGTCCGGCGCGCGCCGATCATGGGCACCTACCGCGGCTACGAGGTGATCGCGATGCCGCCGCCTTCATCCGGCGGGGTCGGGCTCGTCGAGATGCTGAACCTGCTCGAAGGCTACGATCTCAAGGCCGCCGGCTTCGGCTCGGCCTCCCAGATTCACCTGATGACCGAGTCGATGAAGCGGGCCTATGCCGACCGCGCGAAATACCTCGGGGATCCGGACTTCAACAAGGAGATGCCGCTGGATCGGCTGACGTCGAAGCCATACGCCGCCGATTTGCGCAAGACCATTTCGCTCGACAAGGCGGCGAAGTCGTCACCCACTACATTCGAGTGGCCGCACGAAAGCGACGAGACCACGCACATCTCGGTGGTGGACGCGGACCGCAACGCGGTGTCGATGACCTATACGCTCGAGCAGGGTTACGGCGTGAAGATCGTGGTGCCCGGCGCCGGCTTCCTTCTGAACAACGAGATGGGCGACTTCAATGACGCACCCGAGATGACCACCGCCAAGGGCTCGATCGGCACCAAGCCGAACCTGGCCGAGCCAGGCAAGCGGATGTTGTCCAGCATGACGCCAACCATTCTGGCGAAGGACGGCAAGCTGTTCATGGTCACCGGCAGCCCGGGTGGGCGGACCATCATCAACACGGTGCTCGAAACCGTTGTCGATGCGATCGATTTCGGCATGAACGCGCAGGAATCGGTGGATGCCGCCCGGTTTCACCATCAATGGCTGCCGGACGTAATCAGTTTCGAGCGGTTCGGCTTTTCCCCGGACACGATCAAAGAGCTCGAGCGGCGCGGGCACACGCTGCGCGAAGGCGGCGGCCAGGGGGTGGCGCAGGTGATCATCTACAACGCGAAGGACGACATGCTCGAGGGCGGCAGCGATCGCCGCGCCTCTGACGGCGGCGCAGTCGGAGTACCGGGCCGGACTGCCGCCCGGCCGTCGACCGCCGGTCAGCGCTAGTGCGTCATCAGCAGGCGCCTGAAAATGAAACGGGCCGGCACATACGGCCGGCCCCAGCGGACAAGAAGAACGAAACGACAAGACGAACCGGCCGCAGCGGGTTGTTTGATTAGTGCACGCGAACCGACGACGCAGTGACCGGTGAGCGTGAGCCGCGCCAGTCGGTATCGAGCATCGCGTAGAGCACCTGATCGTGGTAGACGCCATTTTTCAGGAACGAGTTGCGCAGACGGCACTCCTGTACCGCGCCCAGCTTCTGAAGCGCACTGTTGCCGCGGCCATTCTTCACCGCTGCACGCGCTTCCAGCCGATGCACGCCAATCGTGTCGAACGCGAAGTCGAGCACGAGCGCCGCGCCGTCCTGGAACACGCCCGTGCCCCAGAAATCCGAGCCAATTGCGAAGCCCCACTCGGCGGTGCCGAAGCCGGGCTCGCTCGAACGAACCTGAAAGATGCCGATCGCGGTGTCGTATCCGGCGACGGTCACCGCGAAGCAGGCATAGGTGCCAGCCGCGCGCTGACGGAGGGTCCAGCCGATGAACCGCTCGAAGCCGTCGACCGTGCTCGGGGGCGGTGAAATGAAGCGTGACACTTCCTCGGTCGTCAACAGGGCGAACAGCGAGGGCGCATCCGACGCACGCAGCTCCCTGAGCACCACCTGCCGGCCGCGCAGCGTCGGCAGCCCCTGCTGCCAGTCGGTGCTGACGACCGTTTCGGTGGTGGACAGGATGACGGCCTGCTGCAGTTCATCGCGGTAGGGCATTTTCTCCATGATTACTTGCCCCCCTTGAAGATCGGCCAAACGCTGTTGGTCACGTTCGCGGTCCCCCACACAATATTGTCGCCGTCGGAGAAAGTGCCCCACACGATGTTGTCGCCGTCGGACGTGCCCCACACGATGTTGTCGCCGTCGGACGTGCCCCACACGATGTTGTCGCCGTCCTGGGCAGTGCCCCACACGATGTTGTCGCCATCCGACGAGCCCCACACGACGTTGTCGCAGTCGTCGCGGCCGCAGTCGGTACCCCACACGATGTTGTCGCCGTCGGACGTGCCCCACACGATGTTGTCGCCATCGCTCATCGTGCCCCAGACGATGTTGTCGCCGTCGCTCATCGTGCCCCACACGATGTTGTCGCCGTCGGTCATCGTGCCCCAGACGATGTTGTCGCCGTCAGTGGCCTGCGTCTTTGCCCAGCCCCATTCGACACCCAGCCGCCACGCGTTGGCCTTCGGGTTGATGACGCCGCCGCGCAGCATCTGATTGCCCCACAGGATGTGCTTGGCCCACGTCGTGGGCATCGCGACCTTCGCCCCTGGCTGAGCCGCAAGCGCCGCCAGCGCGACCGCGTGCGAGACGTTCATGAAGCCAGCGCCCTGTCGCAGCGGGCTGACGTTCGGCTTGGAGATCGCGGTGAACTCGAGAATGGCCTTGATCAGGTTCGGCGTGAGGTTCGGGTTCGCCTGCAGCATCAGCGCAACGGCGCCGCTCACGAGCGGCGTGGCCATGCTCGTGCCGCTCAAGCTCTCGTACGGCTGATAGGGATAGAGACTGCCGACGGTGGCCGGAATCAGCCACGACGAGAGCAGTCCGGTCTGGAACAGCGAACTGGCCGGTGCCGCGGTGGAAACCACGCCCACGCCCGGCGCGCAGATGTCCGGTTTGGCCGAGAAATCGATCGCGGTTGGCCCCGCCGAGCTGAAATCGGCAACCTTGTCGTCCGGCGTGGCGTAGGTGCCTTTGGTGCTGAACGCGCAGACGGTGAGGACCCAGGGCGCGTTAGCGGGCGACACGACGCCGCCCCACTGTGGCTGGCCCAGGGCGTTCTGACCGTTATTGCCGGCAGCCGCCACGACGGTGACGCCGCTGTCGACCAGCGCCTTGGTGGCCAGCGTGAGCGGGTCGGTGTAGTACGACTCGGTGACAGCAGCGCCAACCGAGAGATTGACGACCCGAACTCCGTACGCCTTGCCATTCCTGTAGACCCAGTCGAGCGCCTTGAGAATGTCGCCGACGGTGCCGTCGCCGTTTTGATCGAGTACCTTCAACGACACCAGCGAAGCTCCGGGCGCCATGCCCGCGTACTTCTTCGCCGACAGCTTGCCGCTGCCGCCGATCACGCCCGCGACGTGCGTGCCATGGCCGTTGTCGTCGTACTTCGTCGTCCGCTGGTTGACGAAGTCGACGAAGGCCAGCACTCGGCTGTCGGCCAGATCGGGATGCTGATACGACGTGATGCCGGAATCGATGAAGGCGACCGTGACTCCGGAGCCGGTATAGGTATAAAGGTCCGGATTGTTGATCCCGTTGCCGAGGTCCACGGCATTGGCGTTGACGGCGACCGACGAGAGCGCATCGTGCTTATGCGCCGGCCGGTTGATGTGCACCCGGTGCGTGCTCGCCAGATTGGCGAGCGTGGCGAGTTGAGACACCGGCACCTGGTCGAGCACGTAGCCGTGAATGACGCTCAGCTTGCCATTGTGCGAGTAGCGTTGAAACGAGGTCGGCAGGTCGACGCCGTCCTCGAGCGTAACGATCACGTCGGCGGTGCCGAGGCGAAGGAGACCGTTGGCGCGCCTGGCGACATCGGCATCCATCTTGTCGTGCTTGACGAACGTGTTGGCGACGCCGGGCCGGATTCTCGGAGCCCTGCGACGGTGAAGGCCTTCAGCGCGAGCGTCTGAAACGAGACAAAGCGAAACGATGGCGAGAACGCCGGAGGCCAGTATCCGTTTGGGCCCCCAGACAGCCTTGGCTCTCGAGGTCGACGAGGAAGCAGAAACTTTCATCGACGGCTTCCAAGTGCAATGGCCTCGCCAACTCGACATTTATCGGACCTATTGAGATAAGGACAGTAAAACCAGTTAGTTACGAGCGTTTTCATTCGAGCTCATCGACCTTGGAATAGTCGGCAAAGTCCTATGATCGAACACAATGAATAGAGGAATCTTCCGCCAGCTGGCGAGTTTTAAAGGGAAATTTGCGAATATTCCGTCTCGTGTTCCATTTCGAACAGAGATTGTCGTAATGGAGCACTTTTGAGCTTTAAGTCTTCTATTGTCGTATCGATCGCAGCTGTCTGGCGCCGCGGTTGTTGCTTAGTGGCGGCGCGAGCGCCAAGTTGAAGATCCAGCGGGCGGGGTCGCGAATGCCCGAACGGGTCGTTGAGACACCCGCGCAAAAATCAGTGAATGCGCGAGGCGCTGCTGCGCAAGCGCGAAAGCGAGCGATCGGCGGCGAGAATCGAGTAGAGCGCCTGATCGAGCCCCGTGCCGTTCTTGCGCAACGATTGGCGCAACTGACATTCCTGGACGGCGCCGACCTTCAGCAACGCGCCGGTACCCCGACCGTTCAACACGGCGGCCCTCGCTTCCAGTCGCCGAGCGCCGAGGATGTCGAACACAAAGTCGAGCACCAGCTCCGCACTGTGCTTGAACACACCACTTCCCCAGAAGGGCGAGCCCAGCGCAAAGCCCCATTCGGCGGTGCCGAAGTCCCGGTCCAGCCGTCGGACCTGGATGATGCCGATTGCGGTGTCGAACCCGCGGACAGTGACCGCGTAACAGATGTCGGTGCCAGCGACGCGCTGGCGCTGCGTCCAGCTGATGAAGCGCTCGAAGCCCTCGACTGTGGTCGGCGGTGGAGAAATGAACCGCGCCACTTCTTCAGTCGTGAGCAGCGCGCACAGCGACGTGGCGTCCGATGCGCGCGGCTCGCGCAAGGTGACGAGATCATCGTGCAGCAACGGCAACTTCTTTTGCCAGTCGCTGCCAAGCAGGTCGCCGACAGGACTTCCCGACAGGGTGAGGCCAAGGTCAGGACGGTCGGGCATGCCAGCCATGTTCAACGATCTCCGCCGCGCTCGACTACCAACGCCAAGGGGACTTCGGCCAGTCTTCCTTCGGGAACTTTGGCGCATGCGGTCCGTCCTGCGAGACGGAAGAATCGCCGAACTCGTGAGCCACCCACCAGATGTCGAACTGTTGATCGAGCAGCAGCCGAAACCAATCCAGTTGGGTGGAAGGCAGCCGGGTCATGCCGTCGCCGCCTGTGCCCCAGACGATGTTGTCCCCGTCAGCGGCGGTGCCCCACACGATGTTGTCGCCGTCAGCGCCGGTGCCCCAGACGATGTTGTCCCCGTCAGCGGCGGTGCCCCACACGATGTTGTCGCCGTCAGCGGCGGTGCCCCAGACGATGTTGTCGCCGTCAGCGGCGGTGTCCCACACGATGTTGTTGCGGCAGTCGGCGCCGCCGCAGCCGGTGCCCCACACGATGTTGTCCCCGTCGGCGGCCGTCCCCCAAACGATGTTGTCGCCGTCGCCGGAAGTGCCCCAGACGATGTTGTCGCCATCGGTGGTGCCCCACACGATGTTGTCCCCGTCGCTGCCCGCGGTCTTGGCGGCGCCCCACAAGACTCCCAGATTCCACGCGTTGGCGTCGGGCAGCAAGAGACCGCCGGAGAGCTGGTGGTTGCCCCAGAAGAAATGCTTGCTCCAGATCGCCTCGACTGGCACACGCTGACCTTTGTGCGCCGTCGCGTAGAAGCGCGACAGTCGAAGCGCTCCAAGCGCGTTCAGAAAGCCGGCGCCCTGTTCGAGCGGGCCGTATCCGCTGTAGTCCTGGGCGGTGTATTCGAGAATGGCCTTGATGAGATTTGGCGTCAGCCTGGGATTCGCTTCCAGCATCTGCGCTGCGACGCCGCTGACGACCGCAGCCGCCTGGCTGGTGCCGGTCAGCACGATATATGGAAAGTTGGCAGTCGGGAAGGCACCATCAAGGAGCCATGACGGAGTGGCAAGGGCGCCCTGCTGATAGAGCCTGCTCCCTGGCGCAGCCGTTGATTCGATACCCACGCCGCCGGCAAGGACATCGGGCTTGGCAATCTGCAATGGAAACGCCGGTCCGCGCGAACTGAACGCCGCGCGTTCGTCGTCTTCTCTGGCGAAGCTGCCCTTCGAGCTGTTCGCTCCTACCGTGAACACCCATGGGAACGTGCCCGGCGCGGTGATTCCACCCCATACATCGCATTTCCCAGTGTCGCGATGAAGGTGATGGACGTTCGATGGCGGGAGCGTGGAGCAGTCGACCTGCCCCAGGTTACCGGCGGCCGCAACGACAAAAATGCCGGCGTCCACGAGGGCCTTGGTGGCGATGGCGAGCGGATCGCCGTGCACCTTGTCGAGCATCGTGCCGAGCGGGTCGGCATCAGGCAGCGATCCCGACGGCCTCATCCCGAACGACAGATTGACAACCCGGATGTTCTTTTCCTTGGCGTGATCGAGCACCCATTGGAGCGCGTTGATCACGCCGTCGATCGTGCCGGAACCGTCGGCGCCGAGGACACGGAGCGCGATGAGGGACGCGCCGGGCGCCATGCCCGATTTCTCACCGAACGAATTGAATCCGTTGCCCGCTATCGTCCCGGCGACGTGCGTGCCATGGCCGTTGGAGTCGCACGGTTTCGCGCAGTGCGGATCGACAGCGGCATGGGCGGCGTCGGGAACCAGGAAATCACGAAAATACGTGACGGGCGTCTCGTTGTTCGGCGACACACCTGAATCGAGAACGGCGACGCCCACACCAGCCCCGTTGAGGCCCAGCAGCCGTCGTCCGAAATACGAGCCGCTCTGGACACTCGATCGGAAGTTGAACGCGTGAACGGTGGCGTTGTGGCTGGCGTACAGTGTGGCCGGGTTCGACGCGATCACTTTCAACTCGCTGTTCGGAACGTCGAGCACGTACGCACCGATCAGAGGAAGGTTGCCCGGGCGCGCAAATTTCCTGAACTCCGCCGGCAGCTCACCCCTGACTCTCACAATGACGCTCGTTGTGGCCAACGGTGTCGCGTTGCCTGCGCGGTGATTGAGCTCCAGGTCGAGCTTGGCGTATGGTCCCCGCCCGTTGGCGGCGGCCACGCTCGATACCGCGACCAGAATCGCAAGGATCGAGAGCGCAGTGTGGGAGCCGGCACGCCGCAGCCGAGTCCGGCTCAGCGCTGTTAACCCATTATTCATCAAAGAGTTACAATCAGTTTTCCTGCGGTGCTATCTCCGCCGCCCGGACAGATTTGTCACGATATCACATCGATGAGCTATTTGAGCAAAGAGTCGGTACTGAGGGCGTTAGAGGTGGCTAAGGTACTGCGCCGAGCGAGGCGCCGAGATCCCGCCCGTCGGTGCCGGCAGTTCGCCAGGGGCTGGACGTGATCAGGCGGTAGTCCCCGCCCGCGAAAGAGACGAATTGCGCCTCGAACTGAGCGACCGACGGAAAGCTGTTGCCGGCGGGATAACTCGCCGCAGGTGCTCCGGCCATCACGTTGCGGTTGATGTCGGAGCCCGGCAAGTAGGCGCTGATGGCGCTGTTGCCGGAGGCGCGAGCGGTTCCGGCGATCCCGTGCGCGCCGGCCTTGGACAGATTGTTGGTGTAGACGAACCCGAGCACTGGCGGGCCGTCGACTTGCACCACGCCCGACGCGTTGACCTGCACGATCGTGTTGTGATCGACGGTGATGTCGCGCGCTCCGTCCGTCATCGCCACGAAGTAGCCGTTGCCGCCCCACATCTTGCTGTCGATGTCGTAAAACAGATTGTTACGCACGAGGATCGCCTGGGTCTGCTGACTCGGATGGTTGTTGTCCCATCCGAGGATCTTGATGCCAGCCGCCACATGCCTGACGATGTTGCGCTCGAAGGTCACGTGATCCACCTGACACCAGGGGCATTTCCCGTCCTGGTTGCGGACAGTGAACACGATCGCGAACCCGGGTTGTCCTCCCTCCCAGTTGTTCTCGAACAGGTTGCCCGCTATCGTCACGCGGCGGGCGTTCTTGAGCTCGATGAGGTTCTTGGCGCTCCACTTTTCCGCTCGCCACGCAACCGGTTTGGTGACGTAGTTGTCGGCGACCGTGATGTCGGCGGGGACCAGGTTCGGCACGCTGGGGTCGCTGCCGCCGAACATCACGTTCTCCCCTGCGGCCTCGAGATAGTTGTTGGTAATCGCGTAGGGGCCAGGACCATTCCAGCCGCAGATTGCCTGGGAATCCTGACCGACCACCTTGATATCGGAAATGTAGGACCCGGTAATCGTGGTGGAGGCGCTGTTGAGCGCAATGCCTCGCTTCTGTCCCTTGTCGGCGTCGCCGTGGATGTAGAGGCGATCGACCACCAGATCGTGGGCGATCTGGGCGAGCGACGTCTGCGCGCTCGAGCCGTCCCCGAGCGTGATGAGATCGCCGCCGCCGACGCCCTGCACTTCGAGCAGCAGCAACCGCCAGTGGTGGGCGCCGGGAGCGGTCCGGATCGCGGGTCCCGTTGTGCTGGCGCGCAGGATCGCCAGCCCTCCGGCGTACGCAGGCGAGATGCGCGCGCCGTCGGGAGGGAGGCGGTTCTCGCCCGCGGTGCGAATCGTGATCGGCGCGACACCGCTCTTGGCCGGCAGCGTGAAGCTGCCGATGAACGTCGCGCCAGGCGCCAGCGCGATCGTGTCACCGGGCGAGGCGCTGTTGATCACCTGCTGTAGATTCGCGCCAGCGGGTACGTCGATTGTCGCGGCGGCGACCGGCACCGCGATCAGAGCCAGGAGTGCGGCCGCGCAGCCAGCGACTGCGCTCCGGAAGATTCGCATGCGTGGAATGAAGAGTGGCAGCAGATCGATTGTCGCCGACGTGACTACGGCAAGGATACTGCCGCTCGACCTCGAGTCGAATCCGGCCGCACAGAGCTGTCGATCGTTCAGCTGAGCTGACAGAACAGCCGAGCTCGCGCGATCACGAAAGCGGCCGGACGATCACGAAAGCGTCAGCAGCGTGCCGGCTCGTACGCGAGATTCTGCGTCAGCCAACGCTCGACCTGCTCGATCGACTGCCCTTTGCGCTTGGCATACGCGGAGATCTGATCTTCGCCCAACCGGCCGACGGTGAAATAGCGCGCCCGGGGATGCGCGAAGTACAGGCCGCTGACGCTCGCGGCCGGCGTCATCGCCGCGCTCTCGGTCAGCTCGATGCCGATTTCGGCGGCGCCAAGCAGCTCGAACAACTTGAACTTCTCGCTGTGATCGGGACAAGCCGGGTAGCCGAATGCCGGGCGGATCCCGCGGTGCATCTCGTGATGGACAGCGTCGATCGACCGCGCCTCGTCAATCCCCCACAGCTGGCGCGACTGCTGATGAAGGTAGGCGGCGAACGCCTCGGCGAAGCGATCAGCCAGCGCCTTCACCAGGATGGAACTGTAGTCGTCGAGTTCGTGCTCGAATTTGGCGGCCAGCACATCGGCGCCGATGCCGGCGGTGACCGCGAAGGCGCCGAGATAGTCGGTGTTGCCGCCAGCCAGGGTTCCTCGCGGCGCGATGAAGTCGGCCAGGGACAGGTTGGCTTTGCCGTCGGCGATCGCTTCCTGTTGTCGCAGCAGATTGAATCGCACGAGCTCGCCGGTGTGTTCGCGATCGCGGTAGAGCACGATGTCATCGTCTTCGCTCGCGGCGGGCCAGTAACCGTGGACGCCGGTCGCCGTCAGCAGCTTGTCGCCGACGATTCGATCGAGCAGGACCTGCGCGCTGTCGTAGAGATCGCGCGCCGCCCTGCCATATTCCGGGTGTTCGAGGATCGCCGGATAGCGCCCCTTGAGCTCCCACGCCGAAAAGAAAAATGTCCAGTCGATGTACGGCACCAGATCTTCGAGCGCCACCTTGACGGTTCGCCGCCCCAGGAACGGCGGTTGGGGAGGAATCGCGGCGGACCAGTCGATCGCCAGGCGGTTGGCCAGCGCCACCGGGTACGGCAAGAGCGGCTTTTCCCGGCGCTGACCATACTGGAACCGCAGGGTCTCCTGCAGGCCGCGGTTGGTCTGTTCGAACGCCGAGCGACGATCGTCGCTCAACAGGCTGGCCACGACATCGACCACGCGGGAGGCGTCGAGCACGTGAACGGTGCTCTCCTTGTACTCGGGCGCGATCTTCACCGCCGTATGCTGCCGGCTGGTGGTCGCGCCGCCGATCAGCAGCGGCAGGTGGATGTCGCGTCGGTCCATTTCCTTCGCCACCAATACCATCTCGTCGAGCGAAGGCGTGATCAGCCCGCTCAGCCCGATCAGATCGGCCTTCTCGCGGATAGCGGCCTCGAGGATCTTGTCGCATGGCACCATCACGCCGAGGTCGACCACGTCGTAGCTGTTGCAACCGAGCACCACGCCGACAATGTTCTTGCCGATGTCGTGAACGTCACCCTTGACGGTGGCGAGGACGATGCGCCCCTTGGACGCGGTCTCGGCGGCGCCGCCGGCCGCCATCCGGGCTTCGCGCTCGGCAGCCATGAACGGCTCGAGATAGGCGACAGCGCGCTTCATCGCCCGCGCGCTCTTCACCACCTGGGGCAGGAACATCTTGCCGGCGCCGAACAGATCGCCGACCACCTTCATGCCGTCCATCAGCGGCCCTTCGATGATCTCGAGCGGACGGGCGTAGGTCTGCCGCGCCTCCTCGACGTCGATCTCGATGAAGTCGACGACGCCGTGCACCAGCGCGTGTGACAGCCGCGCTTCGACCGTCGCCTGGCGCCAGCTCAGATCGTGTTCGCGTTTGGTCGCGCCGCCCTTCACCGACGCCGCGAACTCGACCATGCGCTCGGTCGCGTCGGGGCGGCGATTGAAGATGATGTCTTCGACGCGCTCCAGCAGATCCTTGGGAATGTCCTGGTAGACCACCAGCTGACCGGCGTTGACGATCCCCATGTCCATCCCGGCCTTGATCGCGTGATAGAGAAACGCCGAGTGAATGGCCTCGCGCACGACGTCGTTGCCGCGGAAGGAGAACGACAGATTGCTGACGCCGCCGCTGACCTTCACGCCCGGACAGCTCGCCTTGATGATTCGCGTCGCTTCGATGAAATCGATCGCGTAGGCGTTGTGCTCCTCGAGTCCGGTGGCAATGGCGAGGATGTTGGGGTCGAAGATGATGTCGGTTGGATCGATCCCGGCCGTCCCGGTCAGTAGCGCGTAGGCGCGTTGGCAGATCGATACCTTGCGCTCGACGGTGTCGGCCTGTCCTTGCTCGTCGAACGCCATGACCACGACGCCGGCGCCGAAGCGTTTGATGATCGCCGCCTTGGCCAGGAAATCGGCCTCGCCCTCTTTGAGGCTGATCGAATTGACCACCGCCTTGCCCTGGATGCACTTGAGGCCCGCCTGGATGACCGACCATTTCGAACTGTCGATCATGAACGGCACGCGTGCGATGTCCGGTTCGGTCCCGATGTAGTTGAGGAAATGCGTCATCGCCTGCTCGGAATCGAGCATGCCCTCATCCATGTTGATGTCGATGAGGTTGGCGCCGCCCCGCACCTGCTCGACCGCGACCTCGGTCGCGGTCGAGTAGTCGCCGGCCTTGATCAGCCGGGCGAATTTCAGCGAGCCGGTGACGTTGGTGCGCTCGCCGACCATCTGAAAGTTCGCATCGGGCCGAATGGTCAGCGTCTCCAGACCTGCGAACTGCGTGTAAGGCGGATGGTGGATGGCGGATGGTGGATGCGATTGCGCACCGGAGTGTGGAACCGATGGTGGATTCTGTACCACCCGCGGCGGCAGACCCGCGACGCCGTCGGCGATCGCCCTGATGTGCTCCGGTGTCGTGCCACAGCAGCCGCCGACGATGTTGACAAATCCGCTGGTGGCGAACTCGCGCAGGTAGCCGCCGGTCTCGGCGGCCTGCTCGTCGTAAGCGCCGAAGGCGTTCGGGAGACCGGCGTTCGGATAGCAGCTGACGTAGCAATCAGCGATGCGCGCCAGTTCCGCCAGGTACGGCCGCATGTCCTGCGCCCCCAGCGCGCAGTTGATGCCGACGCTGAACGGCCGGGCATGGCGGATCGAGACCCAGAACGCGTCGATGGTCTGGCCCGACAGCGTGCGCCCGCTGCGGTCGGTCACCGTCACCGAGATCATCAGCGGCAGACGTTCCTGGATCGGCGTTCGACGTTCATCGTAGAGCTCCTCGATCGCGACGATCGCGGCCTTGGCGTTCAGCGTATCGACGATGGTTTCGATCAGCAGCAGGTCGCAGCCGCCGTCGATCAGGCCGCGTGCCTGATCCTTGAACGCGTCGCGAAGGACATCGAAGGTCATGTTGCGAAACGCCGGATTGTTGACGTCCGGCGAGATCGAGAGAATGCGATTGGTCGGGCCGATGGCGCCGGCGACGAATCGCGGCCGCGCCGGATCCTTGACCATGTACTCGTCGCACGCCGCCCGCGCCAGCCTGGCACCCTCGAGGTTCAGCTCGTAGACCAGCGGCTCGAGGGCGTAGTCACCCTGCGCGACAGCGGTGCCGCTGAAGGTGTTGGTCTCGATGATGTCGCTGCCGGCATCGAGATACTGCCGGTGGATTTCGGCGATGACATCGGGGCGGGTCAGCACCAGCACGTCATTGTTCCCGCGCAGATCTCTGGGATGGTCCTTGAACCGATCGCCGCGGAAATCTGCTTCCGTCAGCTGGTGGCGCTGGACCATCGTGCCCATGGCGCCATCGAGCACGAGGATGCGCTGCGCCAGGAGCGCGGCGAGTGGTGTCCGGACATCACGTTTCATCGGTTGTGCCCCCGGGCTACGCGCGCGACCGCGCGAAACAGGCGATTCATGGAGTTTGGTGTTGGCGTGTTTTCGTGTGTTTCGTGCCGGTCTTTGTTCCAGATGCGATCAAAACGGTGAACGGATCGCCGGCCTTGCGCGCACCGACACCGACCTTGACGTCGGACAACCCGGCCGCCGCCAGCATCCGCCTCAACTCATCGTCGGTGAAGCCGAGGCGACGGTCGCCAAGCTTCGCCCGCACCCACTCTTCCTCGTGGGCGCGCAGATCGAGCAACAGCACGCGGCCGCCGGGCGCCGCCACGCGCGCCGCCTCGGCGACGGCACGAGCCGGATCGACGGCGTGATGCAACGCCTGCGAGAGCATCGCGATGTCGACCGACCCGTCTTTCATCGGCAGCTTCTCGAGCTCGCCCTTCTTCCAGATGACGTTCGAGACCCGGCGCCGCCGCGCCAGCGCCTTGGCGCGCATGAGCACGGCTTCGGACCGGTCGACCGCGACCACCCGCGCCGCCCAGCGCGCGGCTTCGATGGTGAGATAACCCTCGCCGCAGCCCAGGTCCGCCACTTTCACCCGCGGCATCAGCAGGCCCAGCGCGCGCGACCACGCCGCCCAGCTGCGCCCCGGAACCAGCTGGCGGGCATCGCGGGTGTCGGGGCCGGCGTGGGCGTCGAAATTTTCCTTGCGCAGCCGCAGCACCTCCTGCAGACGCGCCTCGTCGGCGCGCACCGCGGCATCGCCGGCCGAGTTCTCGAACTGCGCCTGCAGGACCGCGGTCAGCGCCGCGTCGGCGCCGGCCAGGCCGGCGGCACGGTAGTAGCTGAAGCCGCCGTCGCGCTCCTCGGCTACCAGGCCGGCATCCTTGAGCAGGCCAAGATGGCGGGACACGCCCGACTGGGCCAGGCCGAGCACGCCGGTCAGCTCGGTGACGTTCAGCCGTTCGCTCGACAGCACCCGCAGCAGGCGCAGTCGCGCCTCGTCGCCGAGCAGCCGGTAGAGGGCCGAGGCGTGTTTCACATCTATAAATCTATATGTAGTGATGCGTAAAGCGCAAGCTTAGAGATCATCGATGGAAACGGGCCAGTCGTCCCTGAGCAGACGGGACAGCGAGCGGTCGGCCAGCAGACGGCCGCTGGTCTGGCAGGAAGCGCAGTAGTTGCATTCGTTCGATGCGTAGACGATTCGCTGCACCGGCTTGCCGCACACCGGGCATGGCAGCCTGAACCGGCCGTGCACCGCCATCTCGTCGTGAAACGCGGTGACCTTCTCGGGAAACCCGTCGCCGGTCGCGGCGCGCAGCCGGTCCACCCAGGCCGCCAGCGTGGCGCGCGTGGCGTCGTAAAGGCGGACGATTTCCGCGTCGGTGAGCGATCGCGTCAACTTGAGGGGAGAGAGCCGCGCCGCGTGCAGAATTTCGTCCGAATACGCGTTGCCGATGCCACTGAGCAGGTGCGGGTCGGTCAGCGCACGCTTCAGCGTGTGGTTCTCGCGCGTCAGCGCTTCGTGAAACTGTTCGGTCGTCGCCTCCAGCGGCTCGACGCCGCCCGGATCGAGCGCGCGCAGCGCCGCTTCGCCGAGCATCAGCTGCAGCGAGGCGCGCTTTTTCGAACTCGCCTCGGTAAAGAGCAAGATGCCGTGCTCGAAGGTCAGTGAGGCGAGCAGCAGCTTTGGACTCAGGCCCGCCTTCCGGCCCGGTTCGCGCCAGCGCAGTCGGCCCGCGATCATCAGATGCACGACGAGAAACAACTGGCCCTCGAACTCCAGCACGATCCGCTTGCCGATGCGGTGAACGCCACGCACGACCTGGTTCTGGAGGACATCGATTGGTGGATGGACCGTACGCAGGACAAACGGGCTGTGCAGGATCAACCGCTCGAGACGGCGCCCGACGGTGTGACGTCTCAGCGCTTCGAGATAGACGACGACGTCGGGCAGCTCCGGCATGTACGGGGTCTGATCAAACACAACGGACGCCAAGGACGCCAGGGAAAACCCGTCGTCTTGCCCTGGTGTCCTTCGCGTCCGTCGTGTCGAATCGGCGCGGCTACTTCCTCAGCCAGCTGACAATCTGCTCGCGCGTCCAGTGATGATCGTCGTTGAGGTGGAGGATGATGGCATTGAGCGGCAGGCGCTTGTTGCAGCCCTCGGGGCAGCGACGGCGGACGTTCTCGAGGCAATCGAACAGACGGTCGAGGCGAGGGCGGATCGAGCCTGCTTCCTGCGGCAACGCGTAGGCACCTTCGTAAGCCGCGCCGAGCGCGCAGGAGCCGCCGTTGACGGAAAAATACTCGCCGAACGCCTGGCTCGGCCGCCGCTTGGCACCCTCGGCGATCGCGTCGGCCAGTTCGATTTGATCCGCGCGCAGGACCTGCTGCATCCTCGCCTCCTACTTCGTCCCCGGCATTCTACGCTTCGGCGGCGGCGCGCGCACCTGTTCGGATTCGGAACGGGTTTGACTGGCCTAAGTCATGCACACCGTGTACGTTAACTGTGGACAAGCTGCGGATGACACCGCGGCGTCCTACACGCTATGCGCCTGTTGGCTGTGCTGTTTGCGGCGACTCTCTTCGCCCCGCCCGCGTGGGCGCAGTCGACGGCTGTGTCTCCTTCCCAAGACGCCGCACGGGACGGACCCCCCCGGGACGGCGGATCAGGACTGCCGGTCTCGCTCTCGAAGATTCGTGAAGGGCTGGAAAAAACGCCGACGCTGTCGTTGAGGACCATCGACGAGCGGCCGCTCTTCCGTATCCAAATCCAGGAGCGCCAGAAAATCGAACAGCTGCTGGCAACGCTCAATTTCAGGGCCGGCCCGGTGCCGGCCGGCGGGGTCTACATGGCCGAGCAGAACCGGATCATGTTTCCGTCGGTCGACAACGCGCTGCGTCAGCCGCTGGCGGCGTTCAATCAACCGGAGCTGCTGACGATCCTGATTGAGAACCTGACCGGACGGTACCTCGCGGCCAGGGCCGGCGGCGCGATCTCGAAGGCCGAGCGGGCGAATGCGGAGGCAGCCGCGAAGGAAGAAGTGCGCGCGGCGGTGGCGCAGTACTGCGGCAGTCAACCCAATGCTGGCGCCGGCCTTCAAATCTGCGATAGTCCGATCCGATGAAGACGCCGACGTTCGGGCTCGCCGCGGCGTTGACGGTGGCCACCCTGGCCGTCCCCTACGCGCAGGAGCCGGCCGCGGACCGTTCGCTCGATCGCATGCGGGCCGTGCTGCAAAAACCGCCGTTGCGTCTCGACGTCCCGGATGTCGAAGCCAACTTCAAGATCCACATCGAAGCCATCCACCCGATGCACGATATCTTCGAGAAGCCGCCGTGGCAGCTGCCGCCAATCGTCTGGCGGATTCCCAATATGGGACCGGCCACCGCATTCGGCTCGATCCCGATCCTGAGCGTAGACCTGCTCTCGATTGCCCGCAGCGTCGGCGCGGCGAACCGGGTCCGGAGCGAGCGCGCCGCGCGCGATGAAGTGCAGCGCGCGATCGCCGGCTTCTGCGCCGCACAGCCCAACCCGAACACGATTCAGATCTGTTCGATCTCGCCCGCCATCCGCTGAATCTGATCCATCCAGGTGCGCAGGGCCGGCGCGAATTCGTGCGGCACACAATCGCCGCAGATCTCACGCGCGAGCCGCGACAAGGTCCTGACGCTGCCAGCCAGCGCCGGAGAGCGCTCGGTCCGCTGCGCCTGGACGCACGCGAGCAGTTCATTGAATTCCCGGAACACCGAGGCCAACCCGGCCAGAATCGCTTCGAGAACGGCCTCCTCCGGCGTCTCCTGCGGCCGGTAGAGTAGATCGTGCACGGCGCGCAGTTCGCCGACAAAGACCATCGCCGCGCTCTCGACGCGCGCAATGGCTTCCGGCGGCGGGATGTCGCGACCCTCGCACAACCGCGCGGTCGCCTGCAGCTCGGTGCGGACGAGCAGCAAATTTGTCCGCACGCGGCCGAGACGATCTTCGAACGCGATGCGATGGATCTGGCCGATCAGCTCTTCCTGCCGGCGTGACACGAACTTCGAAACCACGCAGCCGAACAGAATCAAGCCGGCCATGCCCTCGCACACCGCCAACGCCCGCGCCACGCCGGTCGGGACGATGTCGCCGTACCCGATCGAGGTGGCCGTGACGGCGCTGAAATACAGCGCGGAAGCCAACCCGCGAAGGCCGCTCGCCACCGCCCCGCCGTTGGACGTCAGCGCCCAGCGCGGCGACGCCCACGCCATCAGCCAGTACAGGACGCCGCAGCCCAACACAATCTGCAGCCACAGCCAGAACAACTCACCGACCGAACGGTCGGCGAGCGCGTCGATGAAACGGGCCGACCCGCCGGCCCGAGGGGCCAGGCTGTGGAGGCGCGCCAAAGGATCCCGGCGGCCGGCGGCGGTGTGCTTCGTCAGGAGCGGGAGGTTCGCATGCCTTTCCACCTCGGCCCCGCTGGCCGTGGGTTGATTGGACTCGAGCCAGTCGGTCAGCCCGCCCGCGTAGTGACTGACATTGGTGTAGCCGAGTTCGCGAAGCAGGCGCACGGCCTGCGCGCCAAGCGGTCAGGTGGGTCCACCACAGTAGGTGACGATGCGCGCGCGCCGGTCGGGCAGCGCCTCGGGAGCGCGACGCGCGAGATCGACCACCGGCAGGTTGATGGCGCCGGGGATGCGCAGTGCGGCAAAGGATTCCGGCGACAGAACATCGACCAGGCTGGTCCGCCCCGCCCGCAGCTCGCGGATGAGGTCATCGCGGGAGATTTCGGATATGCCGAGCTCCGAAGATGCCGACGTCACGCGCCCATCATCGCACGCGTGACCGTCCGCCACGGTGTTCGGCCGCTCGACCGCACAAGGTCGGCAGCTTGACCGCGGCCATCCGGTTGTGTATCCTTTCATCCGGTTATACGGATGAATGGACGGTCACCGGCAATCCACGACCACCTGGCGTCCCTGGCGGACACCACGCGTAGTCGCATTCTGCTGCTGCTCGATCGCCACGAGCTGACAGTGTCGGAGCTGTGCGGAATCGTTCAGCTTCCGCAGTCGACCGTCAGCCGCCACCTGAAAGCGCTCGCTGACAGCGAGTGGATCGCGGCACGCGCCGAGGGCACCAGCAACTTGTACACGATGACCCGCGACGACCTCGATCCTGCCGCCCGTCGTCTCTGGCTGCTGGTACGGGAGCAGGTCGGATCGTCAGCGGCGGCGGCGCAGGATCAACGCCGCCTGCAGGCGGCGCTGACCCTGCGTCGGACGAAATCGCAGGAGTTCTTCTCTTCGTCGGCCGGCCAGTGGGATCGCCTGCGGGACGATCTGTTCGGCGATCGGTTTCACCTGGCGGCGCTGGCAGCCTTCGCGCAGCACGACTGGATGGTCGGCGATCTGGGCTGCGGCACCGGTCAGGTCAGCGCGGCGCTGGCCCCGTTCGTGGCGCACGTGATCGCGGTCGACGGCTCGGCGGCCATGCTGCAGGCGGCCAGAAAACGGCTGCACACCTTTGACAACGTCGATCTGCGCCGCGGCGATCTCGAGGCGTTGCCGATCGACCAGGAGCGGCTGGACGCGGCGACCCTGATGCTGGTGCTCCATCACGTGCCGGAGCCTGGGCGCGCGCTCGGCGAGGTGACCCGCGTGCTCAAGCCCCACGGCCGCCTCGTGCTCGTCGACATGCTGCCGCACGATCGCGAGAGCTACCGCCAGCAGATGGGCCACGTGTGGCTCGGTTTCAGCGACGATCACGTGCGCCGTTTGTTCCAGGAAGCCGGGTTCGATGAGGTGCGAATCGTTTCACTGCCGCCAGATGGCAAGGCCAAGGGACCAGGATTGTTCGTCGCCACCGCACGCCGGGCGTGAAAGCAGACGTGTCGCGGACGTTTCAGGTCCACGAAAAGGAGAGAGAAGGACACATGGCAACAGCAACCGAGAAGATGCACCCGTACGACGCCGCCAAGGCGGCCGGGCGCGCGCCGTTCAAGGTCAGAGACCTCGCCGAAGCCGAATTCGGCCGTAAGGAGATGCGGCTGGCCGAGCAGGAAATGCCCGGCCTGATGGCGCTGCGCAGGCAGCACGGCGCCAGCAAGCCGCTCGCCGGGGCCCGCATCATGGGCAGTCTGCACATGACGATTCAGACCGGCGTCCTCATCGAGACGCTGGTGGAACTCGGCGCCGACGTGCGGTGGGTGTCGTGCAACATCTTTTCGACCCAGGATCACGCCGCGGCGGCGGTTGCGGTGGGACGGCCGGAAGGCGGCGGCACCGCGGCGAACCCGAAGGGCACCCCGGTGTTCGCGTGGAAGGGCGAAACGCTCGAGGAATACTGGTGGTGCACGGAACAGGCGCTCGAATGGCCCGACGGCAGCGGCCCGACGCTGATCGTGGACGATGGCGGCGATGCCACGCTGCTGGTGCACAAAGGCGTCGAGTTCGAGACGGCCGCCACGGTCCCGGCATTCGATGCCGACAAGGATCCGGAGGAATGGGGGGTCATCCTCGCCACCATCCGGACGTCGATCGCCAGGGACAAGGGCCGCTACACCCGCCTCGCCTCGTCGCTGCGCGGCGTCTCGGAGGAAACGACGACCGGCGTGCACCGTCTCTATCAGATGATGGAAGCGGGCACGCTGCTCTTCCCCGCGATCAACGTCAACGACTCGGTCACCAAGAGCAAGTTCGACAACATCTACGGCTGCCGGCACTCGCTGCCGGACGGACTGGCGCGCGCGACCGACGTCATGCTGGGCGGCAAGGTCGCGGTGGTGTTCGGCTACGGAGAAGTCGGCAAGGGCTGCGCGCAGGCGCTGCGCGGACAGGGTGCGCGGGTGATCGTGACCGAAATCGATCCGATCTGCGCGCTGCAGGCGGCGATGGAAGGCTATCAGGTCGCCACCATCGACGATGTGGTCGACCAGGCCGACCTCTTCATCACCGCAACCGGCAACCACAACATCATCACCGTCGACCACATGGCGAAGATGAAGGACAAGGCGATCGTCGGCAACATCGGCCACTTCGACAACGAGATCGACATGGCCGGGCTCAAGAAGTACACGGGCGTCGAACGGATCACGATCAAGCCGCAGTACGACGAGTTCCGCTTTCCCGACGGCCACAGTGTGATGATTCTGGCCGAGGGGCGCCTGCTGAACCTCGGCTGCGCCACCGGTCATCCGAGTTTCGTGATGTCGGCGTCGTTCACCAACCAGGTGATCGCGCAGATGGAACTGCACGCCAATACTGGCAAGTACGAGCAGAAGGTCTACATGCTGCCCAAGCACCTCGACGAGCAGGTGGCGCGGCTGCACCTCGATCATCTCGGCGTGAAGCTGACGAAGCTGTCGAAGGACCAGGCCGACTACATCGGCGTGCCGGTGGACGGACCGTACAAGCCGGATCACTACCGATACTGAAGATTGCAGATTGCAGATTGCAGATTGCAGATTTCCAATTGCAGATTGCGATGAAACCCGCGGGCGCCGTACGGTGTCCGCGGGTTCTCGTTTGAAGTCTCCTGGCACTCATTGATCGTCCGACGCACCCGGCCCGTCATCGACTGGCCCGTCCATCAACCAGGCGACCCGAAACAGGCACAGCGCCACGAGCACCGTCACGGCGGCGATGATCACTGCCTGCGTCGCCGGTTCCTTCAGCTGGTCGGCTCCTTCGAGCAGCGACACCACGAAGCTGCCCATGAGGATCCCCGTCTGACGCGCCCGTCGCTCTGAATATCCCGGCAGCAAGTCGTCCAGTGTCGGCCCGGCGGATTGGGATCGTGCGCGGTAGAACAGGTAGGCGCCGGTCAGACCGAGGACGAGGACGCCGGAGCCGATGAACCGCAGCCGGTTGGCAGGCGTCGCTCGGGCGCGGGAATCGCTCACCGGCCAAGAGTATAGGGATTGCGTGCGGTGCGGTGTTTTTCCGCCTGACGATAAGGCTCGCCGCGCGAGATACTGCCCCTTCGCGAGGCAAACCGGCCAGGAATTGTCGGGCAACGCGGTCCAGCTTGAGCCGGACACTCGCGAACCTGGCACCAGGCGTATCATCTGGCCATGAAGAAGACCATCTTTTGCCAGTTCATTGCCGCGACGGTGATTGCTGCGTCCTGCTCGGTGGTGCTCGTGCGCGCGCAGCAGGGCGGCGGGTTGAGCGCGGCGGACAAACAGCGGCGGATCGAGGCCGAGGCCGAGCTGGAATCGCTCGCCGTCGTCGAGCGCAAGGTGATGATGACGATGCCCGACGGCGTCAGGCTCGCTACCGATATCTACCGCCCCAAAAACGCCACCGGTAAGGTGCCAACGATCTGGGTCCGCACACCGTACAACTTCAACTTCTGGGACATCCAGAACGGCGTGCCCGCCGACATGAGCGCGCAGCTCACGGCAATCAAGCGCGGTTACGCCTACGTGGTGCAGAACGAGCGCGGCCATTTCTTCTCCGAAGGCAACTACGACATCCTCGGATCGAAAACCGACGGCTACAACACGGTGGACTGGCTGACCAAGCAACCGTGGTCGAACGGAAAGATTGGCACCACCGGCTGCTCCTCCACGGCGGAGTACCAGATGGGCGTCGCCGCCCTCGGCCATCCCGGGTACGCGGCGATGAACGTTCAGGGATTTGGCGCCGGCGTCGGACGCGTCGGGCCCTACTACGAGCAGGGCAACTGGTACCGCGGCGGCGCGGTGCAGATGCTGTTCATCGCCTGGCTCTACGGCGAGCAGAACCAGGTGCGGCCGATGTTCCCGCCGAACACCTCGCAGGAAGATCTCATTCGCGCGTCCAAGTCATTCGATCTCGCGCAGCATCTTCCGCCGGTGGACTGGTCGAAGGAGCTCTGGCACCTGCCGACGCAAGACATCATTAAGAACGTCGACGGTCCGCGCGGCATCTTCGAGTCGGCGATGCCGGTCGAAACCGGCGGCAAGATGATTCAGCGCGCGCCGAATGATCCGGCGTGGTATCGCGGCGGCCTCTATCACGACGATCAGAAGCTCGACCTGCCGGGCCTGTGGTTCATGTCGTGGTACGACGTCTCGGTCGGACCGAATCTCGCACTCTACAACCACGTGCGACAGACCGCCTCGCCCGCGGTGGCCAACGAGCAGTGGGCCGTGATCGCGCCGGTCGCGCATTGCTCCTACACCCGCGCCACGGCCGACACGGTCGTCGGTGAGCGCAGCATGGGCGACGCGCGCCTCGACTACAACGAGATCGTCTACGGTTTCTTCGATCGCTTTCTCAAGGGCGAGCCATCGTCGCGGCTCGATTCGCTGCCCAAGGTCACCTACTTCACGATGGGCACCAACAAGTGGCAGAGCGCCGACACCTGGCCGCCGGCCGGTGCGCAGCCGCGGACCTTTTTCCTGGGAAGCGGCGGCAAGGCTAATTCGCTCAGCGGCGATGGCGTCCTGTCGGCCGCGGCGCCCGACGCCGACAAGCCGGATGCGTTCACCTACGACCCGATGAATCCCGTGCTCTCGTATGGCGGCAACGTGTGCTGCACCGGCAATGCCGTGCAAGGCGGTTCGTTCGATCAGCGACGCATGGAAGCGCGCGAGGACATCCTGGTCTACACGAGCGAGCCGTTCAAGGAAGGGACCGAGGTCAGTGGGCCGATCGTGCCGACGCTGTATGTGTCGTCCGACGCCAAGGACACCGATTTCACCGTCAAGGTGCTCGACGTCTACCCGGATGGCCGCGCCTTCAACCTCGACGAGTCGATTCAGCGCATGCGGTATCGCGACGGTTACGACAAGCCTCTCGCCTGGATGGAACCCGGGAAGGTCTACAAGGTCACGCTGCAGCCGTTGACCACCAGTAATGTGTTCGCGGCCGGCCATGAACTCCGGATCGAGGTCTCGAGCAGCAATTTCCCGCGCTTCGATCGCAACCTGAACACCGGCGGGCACAATTACGATGAGACGAAAGGCGTGGTCGCGCACAACGCCGTGCACCACTCGAAGCAATACCCGTCGTCGGTCACGGTCACGATCATCAAGCGGCCGGCGACCGCGACGGCCGGGCCGCCTCAGTAAATGAGACTTCAGAGTGCTGAGTGTAGAGGGCAGAGTGCTGAGACGCTGGCCGGGCCTCCCTGCAATGCGCTCTGCGGAGGCCTCGGCCCGCGCCAGATGGTTATGAGCCGCAGAGTTTTTTCAACCTTTCGGCCTCGAATGGCGGGACTCCAGACACCGCCATGCGCCGCAGGTGCTCCTGGAATTCGGTTTTCTCCGCGCAGCGCGCCGGATCGAGGTCGACCCGCGGCGATGGTCCCTTTCCGGTGTAGAGGACGGCGTCGAACTGATCCTCCGCGCGCAGCGTCTTCCACTGGTCGCGAGGAATCGGAGCGGAGAAATCCGGCTTGCCATCGCGAATCGGAAACCGGCCGATTGCTTCGGACGGATAGTAGACCGTGAAGTCGGCCGCGCCGAGCACGGTGCCGCGGACGATTGCGAGGCTGGGTGACGGCCACGACGCAGCCTCGGGCTGCAGCGACGACACGTCAGCGGTGAAGATGGTGAAGACACTGGCTCCCCACTTGTTTTCGAGGCGGCTCACGATCGTTTCGGCCGGCCCCTCGGACTCGTAGTTCGCGTTGAGATTCTTGCGCTGGAAGTGCATCTGCCCGTAGGTGAGGAGCGCCCGACGCCCCTTCGACAGCACCTCCCGCTCGATCAGGTCGGCCGGAAACGTGTCGCGCATTTCGATCCAGCGGCGATGCTCCTCTGGGGTCTGAACTTTTTCCCAGTCGATCGGCGGATCGCCGAGCAGCACGCGAATCTTGTGCGCCGTGGGACGGGCCGCATTGATGCTGCGCAAGGCCTGGTAGAACTCCTCCCACTGCGCGTCGTAGCCGAGACCCGGCTGCGTCGTATCGCGCCACACATGGCGGAGCGACTCGATCGGCACCTTCTCGCCGCGGAGAAAGCGATCGACGACATCCTGATAGCGGGCGCTTCCCTCTTCGACGACGATGTCGTTGATGGCAGCAATGAGGCGGGGATCATGGATGAGCAGCTGGGCAAGGGCATAGCCCCGCACTTCGCCGTGGCCGGCGGTGACGGCGACGACCTGGTGAGTGCGCAGAGCGTTCACCATCGCCGCAACCGGTTCGAGCGCGACTGCCAGCGGCGCCGGCCGCAGCGCCTGCTGGCCGATCGCAAGAGCCAGCACGGTCGACACAATCATCCTCATGTCGGGTCTATTCTGTTCTGACGCCCGCCCCGGCGGTTCGGACGGCGCCGGCCATCGTGTTCACGGCGCTCGGTGATAGACGGCCAGCACGATGGCAACCGCGAGGCCTCCGACAACGACGGGCAGGCCCCCGACGACGACATAGGCTGCTGCCCCGACCAGCGCGAGCATGGCCAGCGCTTTCAGGTTCGTCGCGTCGATGTATTTTGGTGTCAGTTCTGCCATACCGTCCTCCTTACCTACGGCTTCTCCACTTCTCGAGCAACCATGAGACCCGCGATCCGACGACTGCAAGAATCACGGCGATCGCGACCCACTTCGGCATCGCGCGCCTACTTCGTTTCACCCGGACGGGTGAGCTGTTGCTGCTGGAGCGCCGCGGCGCCCATCAGGCCGCCCATGCCCATCGACTCGACGGCGCTGCTCGGGATCAACATCAGCGCACCCTTTTCCTTCAGCCCCTCGTAGAGCATGTTCATCGCGCGCAGGTGCAGCGCGGTCGGGTTGTTCTGGTACTCCTGCGACGCCTCCGCGAACGAATGCGCGATCGCCAGTTCCGCTTCGCCGAGGATGATGCGCGCCTGCTTCTCCCGCGCCGCCTGCGCCTCCCGTGACATCGCATCCTGCAGCGCGACCGGGATGACGACGTCGCGCATCTCGACCGACGAGACGGTGACGCCCCAGGGATTCGAACGCGCGTCGATCAGCACCTGCAGTTCCTGTTCGATCTTCTCGCGGCCGCGCAGCAGATCGGTGAGATCGGTGCGGCCGATGATGTCGCGCAGCGCCGTCTGCGCCGCCCAGCTGACTGCCTGCGCGTACTCCTGCACTTCGAGCGCCGCCTTTTGCGCGTCGTGGACCATCCAGAACAGCACGGCGTCGACGTTGACCGGCACCGTGTCCGACGTCAGTGTCTGCTCGGCGGCGAAGCTGGTGGTGATGGTGCGCTGATCGATCCATGACGAGACCGAGTCGACCAACGGCACGATCCAGAACAGCCCTGGGCCGCGCAGGCCGACGAACCGGCCGAGCCGCAGGACGACCGCACGCTCCCACTGCTGCGCGACGCGCGGCGCCTGCATCAGGACCACGCCGACGACCGCGAACACGATGATCGGGATCGGGTTGCCGACCGCGGCGGTGATCAGGCCGCCGATGGCCAGGCACGCAACCAGGATGAGAATCGCCACGACGTTGGCGCGCGGCGGGTCGGCGTTGTACTGAGTGCGACGCGAGGTGATCAAAGCCACGGTCATGCTCCCTTCTGGCGATGCGCACGCAGCTCGGCGGCGACATCGTCGATGCTGAATCCAGCGGCGGCCGCGTCCCCGATCACGCGCGTCACGAACGCGCGAAGTTGACGGCGGTGATGGTCCGGCGGTTGCGCCTGTTGCGGCGTCGCGGTGACAAACGATCCGATGCCGCGGCGCGTCTCGATGATGCCGGCGCGCTCGAGCTCGGCGTAGACGCGGGCCACGGTGTTGGCATTGATGCTCAAATCGACGGCGAGCTGCCGGACGGTCGGCAGTTGATCGCCGGCACGCAGACGGCCGGTCGCAATCGCGGCGCGCAGGCCGCGATCGAGCTGGGCGTATATCGGCGTGCGATCCTTGGCGTCGATGGTGACGAGCGTCCCGGTCGCCATATGAACTATTGTACTAATTCATTAGGACAAGTCAACCAGCAAAAAGGGCTGGAGGCTTCCCAGCCCTCAGCCCTGGATCCCTGCTCCCGAGCTCTACTTCGAAATCATCTTGAGACTGTCGGCCGAGATCATCATCCTGCCGCCGCCGTGATCCATCACGTCGCCAGTGACTTCGACGGTGTGGCTGATGTGGGCGATGAGCTTGGCGTTCTTGTCGGCAGCCAGTCCGCCGGCGATCTCGTACACCTTGCCGTCGCTGGTGAGCAGCGCCAGCGGTTGACCGGCCTTGGCGCAAGCGATTGCACAGTCCTTGGTCTCGCCCTTGGGCATCTTGTGGTCGACGCCGGTGTTCGACTTGTCGGCCTTGTAGCAGCCCATGTCGACGACCTGACCCTTGACCGTCTCGGTCTCGGCAAAGGCAGGCGCGCTCAGCCCGAGGACGCACGCGGCGATGGTGAGCCCGAAGAATGTTCTACGCATTGGGATACTCCTTTGAAACCCGACAGGACAGTCTCTGCTTATACCACGACTGGTCCTATACTGCGCCTATGAAGAACGTATGGATGCTGGCAGCTCTGGCGCTCGGCGGCGCGACCACCATCGGCGCGCAAGGCACGGCGATGGCGGCCGGCGGCCCGAGCGTGGATCAAGTCCTGTCCTTGAAGCGCGCCGGCTCGCCTGAGATCTCGCCGGATGGAGGCTGGGTCGCCTACACCGTGCGCGAGACAAACTGGGACGACAACGCCTACGAAACCGAAATCTGGCTCGCCGATGCCGCCACGGGCGCGACGCGTCAGCTGACCAACGCCAGGAAGTCGAGCCAGTCGCCGGCCTGGTCGCCGGATGGAGCGAAGCTCGCGTTCATCTCGGACCGCACCGACAAGCGGCAGGTCTACCTCATCAATCCGCGCGGCGGCGAAGCCGAGACGCTCACCAGCCTCGATGAAGGGGTCAGCGCATTTTCATGGTCGCCCGACGGCAAGGCGATCGCGTATTCGGCGACGGAGCCGAAGCCGGCGGCGCTGAAGGATCGCGACAAGAAATACGGCGAGTTCGAGGTGGTCGAGCAGGATCATCGGATGACCCACCTTTTCGTCATCGACATCGCCACTCACACGACGCGAACCCTCACCAGCGGCGCGTTCACCGTCGGTAGCTTCTCGTGGTCGCCCGACGGCGCGAGCATCGCGTTCGATCACCGGATCAATCCCGAGCTCAGGAACGGCGGCTCGGCCGACATCTCCATCGTCACGGTCGCGAACGGGTCGATTCGAAAGCTGGTCACACAGGAGGGCCCCGACAGCGACCCGATCTGGTCACCAGACGGATCGCACATCGCGTTCCAGACGGCGATGGCAAACCCGGCCTTCTTCTATTCCAACAGTGTCATCGCGACGATTCCCGCCGGCGGTGGCACGCCGACGGTCCTCTCCGCCTCGTTCGACGAGAATCCGCAAATCGTCGACTGGAAGCCGAGCGGCCTTTTCTTTGCGGCGTCGGCCCGCACCTACGCCTATCTGTACCGGCTCGATCCCGAGACCAAGGCGATCGCGAAGCTGCCGGCGCCCGATCACACGGTCAATTCCAGCTTCTCGATCGCGAAGGACGGCCGCACGATTGCGTCGCTGCGCTCGGACGCGACGTCGATGGCCGAAGTCTTCGTCGGCACCAAGAAGCTGACCGACCTGAACGCGCAGACCGCGGGCTGGACCACGAGCACGCTCGAAGTGGTGTCGTGGAAGAGCCAGGACGGGACCGCGATCGAAGGCGTGCTCCACAAGCCGATCGACTTCGAAGCCGGGAAGAAATATCCGCTCCTGGTCGTCATCCACGGCGGCCCGACCGGCGTCTCGCGCGCGATTCCGTTCACGAGCACGATTTATCCGATCGACGTCTGGGTGCCGCGCGGCGTGCTGGTGCTCGAGCCGAATTATCGCGGCAGCGCCGGCTACGGCGAGCAGTTCCGCGCCCTCAACGTCCGCAACCTTGGCGTCGGCGATGCCTGGGACGTGCTGTCCGGGGTCGACTCGCTCATCGCCCAAGGCCTGGTCGATCCGGCGCGGGTGGGAACGATGGGTTGGAGTCAGGGCGGCTATATCTCGGCGTTCCTGGCCACCCACGATGCCGCGCGCTTCAAGGCGATTTCGGTCGGCGCGGGCATCTCCGACTGGATGACCTACTACGTCAACACCGACATCACGCCCTTCACGCGGCAGTACCTCAAGGCGACGCCGTGGGACGATCCCGAGATCTACGCCAAGACTTCGCCGATCACCTATATCAAGCAGGCGAAGACACCGACGCTGATTCAGCACGGCGCCACCGATCAGCGGGTTCCGCTGCCGAACGCCTTCGAGCTCTTTCACGGGCTTCAGGACAACCACGTGCCGACCAAATTGATCGTCTACCAGGGATTCGCCGGCGTCGGCCATGGCCCGTCCAAGCCCAAGAGCAACCGCGCGACGATGGACCACAATGTCGAGTGGTTCGACCACTACATGTTCGGCGGCGCGAGCAAGCCGGCAACGGCGCAGGGCAGATGACGACCATCAGTCCCGTTCCAGCCGCTTCTCAATCGCCTCAGCTTCCGCTGGTGGATGCGGACCGCTCCGGCAACGGCGATCCGGCTGTGCGTGATGGCAGCCCCTATGTGACAGCCTGGCCGCGGCCCGGTTCGGTCAGCTCCCGCTCCGAATACCTCAGTTGCGAGGGTCATGCCCGCCCGCAGCTCAGCGTCCCTGTGCGGGTTTCAGGCGGCGATCGCGGCGGCGCTCAACGAGGCCGCCAGCCCCGCTTCGCGCGCCACCATCACTTGAACGTGATGGCGCCCGCCCGGGCGAGCAGATCGAGATACTCGGCGACCGCTTTGAGCTCCAGCGGCTCGAACTCGGCGCTGGCGGCGTCGCGGATTTCACTCACGGTCCGGATTCCATCCACGAAGTTCACGATTTCGTAGGTGACGTCGTCGCTGTTTTCCAGGCCGGCAATCGCGATGGCGCCGGCAGCCGGCCCGGCCTTGTCGCGAAGCCAGTCGCCGCCCGGCGCCAGCGGGCCTTTGATCGCAGCGTTGCGGAGGGGCACGCGCGCGTCGGTCGGCGGCTGATGGAAACCGGCATTCGCGAGCTGGTCGGCGGCGGCGGCGGGGAGAAACGACGTCAACATCGCTTTTCCGGCCTCGGCAATCCCGCCTTTCAACCGATCGAGCCGCGCCGGCGCGTCGACCCGCGCGAAGCGGCTGATCGACTGCAGCCGCCGCTGCTCGCGCAACACGCCCTGACAGACGATGACCGCGGCGTCCCGGGCCCGCGCCCGATCCTGCGCCATCGCGACCGCGCGGCGGCCGTCTTCGGCCAGCCGCTGCTGCGCATTGGCATAGCTGAGCGCCACCAGCGCCTCGCCGCGATCGGGCATCGTGGCGAGATAGTAGCCGCTGGCGGCGGCGATGAACGCGGAGCGCTTGATCTTGGTCGGCTCGATGTTGTCGGCGACGTCGCCGGTGGTGTGGATGTAGATGTCGGGATGATCACGCAGGTAGATTGACGGGATCGCGAAGCCGCCTTCCTGATAGATCCAGTGATCGCTGCCGCTTTCATACGGAGTGATGTCGGCCCAGAAGGCGTCCTTCGAGCCACCGCGCGCGCGGATCGCGCGGGTCATGTCGCCTTCGCCGGCCGCGCGCATCGCGCCATCGATCACGTAGCGCCCGAACACCTCTTCGACGTCGTCGGTCACCGTTGCGATTGACCACGGCGAGCGGGTCACGTGCATCACCGACTTGGTGATGAACGGATTGGCGCCGACCATGTCGAGGTGCACGGCGGCGCGGATCCGCGATGCGATCTCCGGGTACTTCGACAGATAGGCGATGGTGCCGGTCATTTCCGAAGGCCAGATGAAGCGCAGCGTCCGCACCGGCGGCGGAATCCGCTTCGACCGAATCAGGGTCTCGAGCGTTCGCGCGATCTCGAGATTGGCGGCGCAGCCGCTGGCATTGTCGTTCGCCCCGGGCTTCTCGTGATCGAGATGACAGCTGAACACGACGTCGCCGGCCGAAGCATCCGAGCCAGGAATCGTGGCGACCAGCGTTTCGTAGCCGACCGAGTCGTCGTTGCGCGCGCGCACGACGGCGTGAAGCGTGATGCGTTCGCCGCGCCCCAGCCGCTGCTGGAGCGCGCGGGCTTCGCGCACCGAGATCATGATCGCAAAGGCATTCTTGCGTCCCCGTGCGTCGAGGTGGCCCCAGCGGATCAGATCCTGATCGTCGCGCCACCACGCGCTCACCTGGTTCGAGTTGTAGCTGACCAGCCCCGCCGCGCCGAGCTCTTCGACCGCCAGGCGATGGCAGGCGGACGGGGTGGCGTCGCACAGCACCAGCTTGCCGCCTACGTCCTTGCCGGCGTAGTCGCTGCGCTGTGTGCCGCCGCCGACGTCGACCAGCTCCACCGTGACGTCCGCGCTCTCGCTGTTGTCGGCGACCGCGAGCCGCACGTCGTCGAACGAAATGATCCGGCGCGGCTGCGGCTGCACCTCGTCGAGCCAGCCGCCTTCGACCCGCCAGCCGCGGTTGCCGTGGAGCGTGCCGAACCAGGTCGTCCCGTCACCTGGAAAGCTCTCGACGTGGACGTCGGCTAGACCCGCGGCAGTGGCGCGCGCCATCACGTACTCGATGGCATCGCGAAAACCGGGAGACGCAGGGACGCGGTGCATCTGGGCGAGGCGGCCGACGTGATCCTTGGCGGCAACGCCCGAGAGCTCCTCATCGAGCGCTTTCAGTACGGACCGATCGAGCAGCGCTTCAGCAGGCAGCTTCGGTGCCGGTTGGGCGCAAAGCGTGGCGGCGGCGAGCGCGACGAAGACGGGCACCGTGATTCGCATCCCGGCAGTCTAGTGTGTTTCGCCGATTGTGGAATGCGACCCTTCAGGCGCGCGCCGTGTGGTCCGTGCCGACGAGTTGCTCGAGGTAATCGACCGTGTCGTCCGCCCCGTTCCTGGCCGCCACGGCCGGCCCCAGCGCGGCGGCCTTCCTGCGAATGGCGGCGTCGTTGAGCGCGATGTCCAGGCGGTCGGACAGGACGTCTGCCGTCACCAGCGAGACAGGCAGACCCCGAGGGCCGAGACCGAGCCGTTCGACCCGGTGCGCCCAGTAGAACTGATCGAGGAGATGCGGAAGGAGCACCTGCGGCACGCCGGCGGCGGCGGCGGCGGTGGTCGTTCCCGCGCCGCCGTGGTGGACGATGGCGGCCACGCGCGGGAACACCGCGTGGTGGGGGGTGACGCCGACGGTCAGCAGATCGGGAGCTGCCGCCACGTATCGATCGAGCTCGGCCCAGCCTCCGGCGATGATGGCGGGCCGGCCGAGGGCGCGGATGGCGGCGATCGCCTGCGCGGCCACGTCCGCGGCATGGGACGCCACCATGCTGCCGAAGCCGACATAAATCGGCGCCGGATCCTGACTCAGAAAGGCCTCCAAGCGCGGATCGGGCGCATACGGTTCGACCAGGATCATCGCGTCCGTGCTGACCACCGTGCCCGCCGCGTCGCCGGCCGGCGGCGCCAGTTGCGGGTCGGCTGAGATGATGACGCGGCTGTCGACAATCTGGGCGAGCGGTCCGTCGACCGCTCGAAGGCCGAGCGCCGCACGGCCGCGATTGATGGTGCCGCGCAACGCCACGTCGGCCGCAGCCAATCCGACCTGCCAGAGCAGTCGATTGATCCAGCCCGGAAGCGCCTGAGCCTTGATAGTGGGCGGCGGCACCGCGCTGCTCGGCATCGCGCACGGACAGAACGCAATCGTGGCGTGCGGCACCTCGCGCCAGTCGGCGATCGACGCGGTGACCAGCTGCGCGCCGGCGCCGATAATCACCTCGGCGCCTTCGCTCGCGCGGGCGATGGGCTCGAACATCTGCGCGGTCTGTGCCTTCAACCTGCCGAACATCCAGCGGATGGAGTCGAGCTGCGCACCGGGCGATCGCATCTCGGCCTGGATGTCGGTGCCGTTCGAGACGGCCTCGAAACCGTTGGCCCGGATCCAGTCAAGAAAGCCCGACGGCACCGAGAACACGGCGATGTGGCCGCGGGCGCGCAGCGCCACGCCGAGCGCCAGCATCGGCTGGATGTCGCCGCGGGTACCGTGGGGCGCGAGCAGCACGCGCATGTCTGTATACTCTCGCAGGTTTATGACACAGGTTGCGGCAGGCGCCGGCCGCCCGACTCCGTTGACAGCGAATCAGGTCCGCGGCTTCTGGGCGGCGTGGGGCGGCTGGGCGCTCGACGGCATGGATTCGTTCATCTATTCACTGGTGCTGGTGCCGGCGCTCACCGAGCTGCTGCCGCGATCGGGCATCTCAGCCACGCCGGGTAACGTCGGCTTCTACGGCAGCGTTCTCTTCGCGCTGTTCCTCATCGGCTGGGGCGTCTCGATGATCTGGGGACCGATTGCGGATCGGTTCGGGCGGGTGCGGACGCTGACGCTCACGATTCTCTGCTATTCGCTCTTCACGCTGTTGTGCGGCGTGGTGACCGGCATCTGGCAGCTGGCGGCGCTTCGCTTTCTCGCCGGCATCGGCATCGGCGGCGAGTGGGCGATGGGTGGCACGTTCATCGCCGAGGAGTGGCCGGAGGATCGCCGCAAGGCCGGTGGCGGCTACATGCACACCGGCTACTACTTCGGCTTTTTCCTTGCCGCCCTGGCGAACTATTCGGTCGGGGCGAGATACGGCTGGCGATGGATGTTCGTCGTGGGCGGGATGCCGGCGCTGCTGATCACGTTCATCCGGTATGGAGTGCGCGAATCGGAGACGTGGCGGCGGCGAGCGGATTCCAGCTCGCATCCGCCGATGGTCGAGGCGTTCAGGAAAATCTTCTCCCCTGTCTACGCGCGGCGAACGCTGCTCAATTCGCTGTTCCTGCTGGTGTCCATCGTCGGCCTGTGGGCGGGCTCGGTCTACGTGCCGACCTCGGTGAGGGAAATCGCCCTGCGCCAGGGCATCGGCGTGGCCGACGCGACGCGCCTCGCCTCGTACGGCACGATGGTGCTCTCGATCGGCACGATTCTCGGCTGCATCGTGCTCCCGCCGCTGGCGGAACGGTTCGGGCGCCGCCTCACGTTGGGCCTCTATTTCGCGGTGATGTTCTTCGCCATCGCCGTCGGGTTCGGCTACATCTTCTATCTGCCCGAGGCGCTGGCGCCGTTCTTCGCGGTGCTGTTTTTCCTCGGCGTCGGCGGCGCGAACTTCGCGATGTATACGATCTGGCTGCCCGAGCAGTACTCTACCGAGTGCCGCGGCAGCGCGTTCGCGTTCGCGACCTCGGTCGGCCGCTTTGCCGGCGCCGGGATCACCTTCCTCGTCGGCGCGGGCGTCGCGCACTACCATACCATCGGCACGCCGGTCGCGCTCACGTCAATCGCGTTTGTGATCGGTCTGCTGCTGTTGCCGTTCGGCGAAGAAACGCGCGGCCAGGTTCTTCCGAACTGAGAACCCACGTCATTACCAGCGTCGGGCGATCTTCAGGCCGTCCTGCGATCCTGGAGGACCTCAGACTGACCTTGACACGAGATGAATCGACGTCGCCTTGATCGCGGCCGTCACCGGCGCGCCTGGCGCGAGATTCAACTCGTCGCGCGATTGCCGTGTGATCAGCGCATCGAGCGCAAACCCGCAGTCGAGCGTGACCCGATCAATCGGGCCTTCGGACGCAATGGCAACAACCTTTGCGGCCAGATGGTTGCGTGTGCTGGCCTGGCCCGCCGTACGAGTCTCGAGTGTCACATCTTCAGCGCGGATGCAGGCGTAAACGTCTGCGCCGGTCGCGATCGGCTCGCGTTCGGCGACATAAAGAAGCATTTCGTTGACGGCGACCCTGACCAGACCCCCGGCCGAGCCGGCGATGCGTGCCGGCAGCACGGCTTCGATGCCCAGTGACGCGGCGATCTCGACGTCGGCCGGCCGGCTGAACACCTGGCTGAGGGGACCGACCTGCCGCACGCGCCCACCGATGACCACGGCGACGCTGTCGCCCATGGCGAGCGCCTCGGCGCGATCATGGGTGACCAGGATCCCGGGCGTGCCGGTCGTCTGCAGCAGCGCGCGCACCTCGCGCCGCAGTCGCAGCCGCGTCGGCGCATCGAGCGCGGCAAACGGCTCGTCGAGCAGGAGCAGCCGGGGCTCCGGCGCCAGCGCGCGAGCCAGCGCGACCCGCTGCGCTTCCCCGCCAGAGAGCGCACGCGGGTAGCGGTTTCCGAGGTCCTCAATCCCCAGCATCCGCTCAATTTCCGCTATCCGGCTCCCCGGCGTCGGCGCGGGGTGTCTGACACCGTAAAGGATGTTGTCGCGAACGGTGAGATGCGGGAACAGGGTCGGTTCCTGGAACACGATGCCGATCCGCCGCGCCTGCGGCGGCCACCAGACGCTGCGCGCCGCGTCGAACCATGTGTTGTCGCCCAGATGAATCGTGCCGGCGTCCGGACGCTCGAGCCCGGCGATCTGGCGCAGGATGGTGGTCTTGCCGGCGGCCGACGGACCGAAGAGCACCAGCATCGCCCCGGGAGGCAGTTCGACGTCGAGGCTCGCGGCGATCGCGAAGCCGCCGGCGAAACGCTGATCGACGGCGAGTCGCAGGGCGACTCCCGACGCACCCGGCGCTACCGGCTCGGCTTCAGCCATACCGATCGCTGCATGAAGTAGATGGACGCCAGGATCAGGAACGATACGGCCAGCAGCACCAGCGAGGTCCGCCACGCCGCCGCATAGTCGAGCGACTGCACCGAGTCGTAGATCGAAATCGACACCGTCCGCGTCACGCCAGGCAGGTTGCCGCCGACCATCAGCACGACACCGAACTCACCAAGGGTGTGGGCGAAACTCAAGACCACTCCAGTGACGAGGCCGCGGACGGAGAGCGGAATCACCACGCGCCGGAACGTTTCGAGCCGCGAGACGCCGAGCGACCACGACGCTTCGAGCAACCGCCGATCGACGGCGGCGAACTCCGCCACGAACGGCTGTACCGCAAACGGCATCGAATACAGGACCGACGCAATCAGCAGGCCTTCGAAGGTGAACGGAAGCCCGTGCCCGGCGAGGCGCGCATAGGCCCGACCGACCGGGCTCAGCGGCCCGATCGCGACCAGGACGTAGAAGCCGAGCACCGTCGGCGGCAGCACTAGAGGCAGCGCGACGATCGACTCGACCAGGAACTTCCAGCGTCGCGGGGAGAAGACGATCCAGTACGCCACCGGAATACCGATCGCCAGCAGCGCCACAGTGGTGGACACCGCCAGTCGGACGCTGAGCCAGATCGCGCTCCAGTCCACGGACCTAGCGATCCGGAAGGGAGAAGCCGTAGTGCTCGAGAATGGCCTGGCCGTCGGCGCTCAGGAGAAACCCGCGCAGCGCGCGTGCCGCATCGACGTCGGCGGCCCACTTGAGGATCGTCCCGCCCTGCTGCAGGCGCGGATAGCTGCTGGCAGGCACTTCGAACAGTCGACCTTTACCTTTGACGTTGGGGGCGACCGCCAGCGACATCGCGATGAGGCCGGCATCGGCGGCGCCGCTCTGGACAAACTGCATGGCCTGCGCGACGTTCTCTCCGAGCACCAGCTTTGGCTGGACGCGATCGTAGATGCCGGCCGCTCGAATCGCCGCGACCGCCGCGCGTCCGTACGGTGCGTACTCCGGGTTGGCAATCGCGACGTGCGCGACGGAGGCCTGGGTCAGCGCCTGCATGCCGTCGTGCGCCACGTCGAGCGGCGAGGCCGAGGTCGTCCACAGCACCAGGCGCCCGACCGCATAGGTGAACTCGCTCTGCGGCAGCGTCAACCCGCGCGCCGTCAGTTGATTCGGATAGGCGACATCCGCCGACAGGAACAGGTCGAACGGCGCCTGGTTGAGGAGTTGCGCGTAGAAGTTGCCGGACGAGCCGTACGACACGGTGACGTCGACGTCGTGCGAGCCGCCGAAGCGCGTGATCACATCGCTGAGGGCGGCGTTGAGGTCGGATGCCGCCGCGACGCGCACGCGACCGCGCCGCGCCGGCGACTCCGGTGCGGTTCGGCATCCGGCCGCGACCACGACCACGCACAACCAGCCGGCCAGCCACCACTGCCGGCGGAGAGCGCAACGGCCAGCCGGGATGTGCTTGGCATTCACAGGTCCGGTCAGTTTAATATGATTCAAGCTGAATCATTCACGTTCACCAGCCGACACATGACCTTGCTGACCGTCAGACAGGCCGCGACCAGGCTCGGTGTGGGCTATTCCACGCTGAAGCACTGGATCTACGAAGGGCGCGTCCGCACGCGCCTGACCAGCGGCGGCCATCACCGCATCGCGGACACCGAAGTCGATCGTCTGCTGGCGCCCACCACGCCGCCGCCACCGCGGCCGGGGTCCTCTCCGGTCGCCGGTGTGATCGTGTCAATCAGCGGACGCAACCAGCTGCGCGGCTACGTCGACGAAGTCCGCGTCGACGGTCTGCTCGCGCAGGTCCGTCTCCGGATCGGCGATCAGACGCTCACCGCGGTGATCACGCGCGACGCAGTCGAGGAACTGAAACTGCGCCGCGGCGACGAAGCGCTGGCGATCATCAAGTCCACCGAGGTGATGGTCGCCCGGGAAGCGGTCACCTCACCGCCCGCTCCGATGGCGCGGACGCCATCCCGTCGCCGCCGTTGACACGTCAATTCGCGATCGCATACTCTGACCCTTCGATGTTCACGATTCACCATCGCTCGCGGCACCATTTCCACCACGGCGGCGAGCCGGCGGGAGCAGCGTGATCGGGTTCTGGACTACCGACTAAAGACCAAGGACTAACGACTCCGATGCCCCGCCCCGCATGGCGGGGTTTTTTATTTATGGACTACAAGAAACTCGACGGCCTGATACCGGCTGTCATCCAGGACGCCGACAGCTCGGAGGTCCTGATGGTCGGCTTCATGAACGAGACCGCGCTCGCCGAGACACGCCGCACCGGCTACGCCACGTTCTTCAGCCGTGCGCGCAACCAACTGTGGATGAAAGGCGAAACCTCCGGCAATCGGCTCGAGGTCGTCGACATCCTGGTGGACTGCGACGAGGACACCGTGCTCCTCAAGGTCAAGCGGCTGGGCGACGGCAACGTCTGTCACACCGGTGAGCGGACCTGTTTCTATCGCACACTGGATCAGCACGACGCACACCCGGGACACCAGGGTTGACGGCTGCTGCTTCCGCGTCCATCGTGTCCTCTGGGTTGAATCGCCGGTGTGACTCATGAAACTGAAACTCGGCATTCCGAAAGGCTCGCTGCAGGACGCGACGGTTCAGCTCTTCGCGCGCGCCGGATTCAACATCTATGTGAGCTCGCGCTCGTACTTTCCGTCGATTGACGATCCGGAAATCGAGTGCATGCTGATTCGCGCGCAGGAAATGGCCCGCTACGTCTCGGACGGCGTGCTCGACGCCGGCCTGACCGGCCAGGATTGGATCGCCGAGCACGAAGCGGGCGACGGCAAGACCGGCGTCCTCACGAGCATCGCGGATTTGATCTACGCGAAGCAGAGTTTCGGCAAGGTCAAGTGGGTGCTCGCCGCGCCGGAGGACTCGCCGTTCCGCTCGGCCACGGATCTCGAGGGGAAGACGATCGCGACGGAGCTGGTCCGGGCGACGCGCGCCTACTTCGCGAAGCGGCAGGTCAACGTCAAGGTGGAATTTTCCTGGGGCGCCACCGAAGTCAAGCCGCCGACGCTGGCCGACGCCATCGTCGAAGTGACCGAGACCGGCTCCTCGCTGCGGGCGAACCGCCTGCGCATCCTCGACGTGGTGATGGAGTCGAACACCCAGTTGATCGCCAACCACACCGTGCTGGCCGATCCACAGAAGCGGACCAAGCTCGAGAACGTGGCGCTGCTGCTGAAGGCGGCGATCGAGGCGCAAGGACGGGTCGGCCTGATGCTCAACGTGCGCCGTGCCGACCTGGAGGGCGTCCTGGGCCTGCTGCCCGCTCTGCAGCGTCCGACCATCTCGGCGCTGAGCGATCACGACTGGGTGGCGGTGAACACCATCATTGAAGAGCGAACCGTGCGCGATCTGATCCCGAAACTCAAGATGGCGCGGGCGCAGGGCATCGTGGAATACCCACTCAACAAGATTGTGCTGTAGGTCGGGTGGGTCAGGTGGATCAGGTCGGCCAGGTGGGTCGGGTGGAGTAATGAAAATCGTCGAAGCCAGCAACGCACGCGCGCTCGACCGGCTCCTCGCGCCGCCCGGCCGCGAGGATCGTGCCTTCGAGCGTCGTGTCCTGCGCATCGTCGATGAGGTCAGAACCGGCGGCGATCGCGCGCTGTCGCGTCTGGCCAAACGGTTCGATCGGGTCACTGGAGCGATTGAGGTCAGCGCGAAAGAGATGCGCGAAGGCGCCGCGCGCACCGAGCCGGCCGTCAGGCGGGCGATCGCGAACGCGGCTGCCAACATTGCCGCCATCGCATTCCGACAGATCCCGAAGCATTTCGATGTGGAAGTGAGCCCGGGTGTGACCGTGGAGCAGCGCATCGAGCCGCTCGAACGTGTCGGCTGCTACGTCCCGGGCGGACGTTTCCCGCTCCCCTCGTCGCTGCTGATGTCGGCGGTGCCGGCCCGCGTCGCCGGAGTGCGCGAGGTAGTGGTCTGCTGTCCGCGACCGGAGCCCGCCGTCATGGCGGCCGCGCTCGAGGCTGGCGTGACGAGGCTCTTTCGCATCGGGGGCGCGCACGCCGTCGCGGCGCTGGCCTTCGGCACCGCGCGCGTGCCACGGGTGGACAAGATTGTCGGGCCCGGCAATCGCTATGTCGCCGCCGCCAAGGCCGCCGTGGCACGACGCTGCGCGATTGACTTCTACGCCGGGCCGTCGGAAATCGTGATCGTGGCAGGCGGCGGCCGGCCGACCTGGATCGCGGCCGATCTCATCGCGCAGGCCGAGCACGATCCCGATGCGCGCGCAATCTTCGTCACCTGGAACCGCGCCCTGGCCAACCGTGTGGCGCACACCGTCGCCAGCCGCAGCGCTCGGCGAACCATCGTCGAGCAGTCGCTCGCCGCCAATGGCGCGGTCATCGTCGCGCGCAACGCCAGCGAAGCGATGGCCATCGTCAACCGCCTCGCGCCTGAGCATCTCGTCGTCGACCGCGAGGCGCTGATCAGACGTCCGGTCACGGCCGGCGCCGTGTTCGTCGGACCCTACACCGCGCAGGCCGCCGGCGACTACGCGACCGGGTCGAACCACGTGCTGCCGACCTCTGGCGCCGCCCGGTTCCGCGGCGGGCTGTCAGCCGCCGATTTCGTGCGCGTGATGTCGGTACAACGGATCACGCGCGACGGCCTTGCCAGGCTGGCGCCGACGATACTCCCGCTCGCTCGAGCCGAAGGACTAGAGGCACATGCCGAGTCGATCGAAGTGAGACTGCGCGGCCACCGCTAGCGGCCGGCAAGCCATCAGCCATCAGTCATCTAGCCATTGAGCCATGAGCCATTATCAGAAACCCCCTGAACTGTACGCCGGCCTGCGGCTCCATCAGAACGAGAACACCGGCGGCTGTTCGCCGCGCGTCATCGAGGCATTGGCGCGGCTGCGGCCGGATCAGATCGGCTTCTATCCCGCCTACGCGGCCGCGACCGAAGCGGTGGCGAAGTATCTCGGCGTGAAGTCCGAGACCGTGACCCTCGTCAACGGCCTCGACGAGGGGATCATGGCGGTCGCCGTCGCGTGTCTGCGTGCCGTCATCGGCGGCCCGCAGCTCGAGGCAATTGTGCCGGAGCCCGCGTTCGAGATCTTTCGCTTCGACACGGCGGTCGCCGGCGGCAAGCTGGTGCAGGTGATGCCGCATGCCGATTTCAGCTTCCCGCTGGACCAGGTGCTTGCCGCAATCACGCCGAACACGCGCGTCGTGTTCGTGACGAACCCGAACAACCCGACTGGGGTCGAGGTGGCGCTCGAGGCCATCCGCGTGATTGCGCGCCGAATCCCGACCGGCGCGATCGTCTTCGTCGACGAAGCCTACGCCGAGTTTGCCGGCGTCAGCTTCATCCCTGAGCTCGAAGCCTTTCCGAACGTGGTGGTGGGACGAACGTTCTCGAAGGCGTTCGGACTCGCCGGCCTGCGCATCGGCTGTCTGGTCGGCGCGCCAGCCACGCTGGATCCGGTTCGCCGCGCGGTGCCGGTTTACAGCGTGAACGTCGCGGCGGCGACCGCGATCGGCGCCGCGCTGGAGGATCTCGATCATCTGCACGACTATCTGCGTCAAGTAAACGAATCCAAGGCGCTGCTCTATGCCGCCTGCGATCGCCTCGGCCTCGGCTACCTGCCGAGCAAGTCGAACTTCGTGCTGGTCCGGGCGGGGGCGCGCACCGCCGCGCTCGTATCTGGAGCCTTTGCAAACGGCATTTACCTGCGCGACCGCTCGACCGAGCCGGGCTGCGCGGGCTCGCTGCGCATCGCCACCGGCATCGTCGAACATACCCGGCGCGCGATTGCCGTCATGGAGGAGGTGTTGTGCGCCGCGCGGTAGTCGACCGGCGGACGAAGGAGACGCAGATCAAGCTGGGGATCGGGCTCGACGGCAAGGGTCGGTACCAGGTGCACACCGGCATCCGGTTTTTCGACCACATGTTCGAGCTGTTCGCGCGGCACGGCGGCTTCGACCTGACCATCGACGCACACGGCGATCTGGACGTCGATCAGCACCACACGGTCGAGGATCTGGGCATTACGCTTGGCGAGACAGTGTCCAAGGCTCTCGGCAATCGCCGCGGCATCAACCGGGCCGGCTACTTCGTCATGCCCATGGACGAAACGCTGGCGGTCGCCGCGATCGATCTCGGCGGCCGGCCGCACGCGGTCGTCGACCTGCGCGTCAAGGCGCTGCGCGTCGGCGATCTGCAGACCGAGCTCGTCCCCGATTTCTTCGAAGGGTTCGCCCTCGGCGCCCGCGCCAATATTCACGTCAAGGTCCTCTACGGCCGTTCGAGCCACCACAAGATCGAAGCGGTGTTCAAGGCGTTCGCGCGCGCGTTGCGCGTGGCGGTCGCCAGGGATCGCCGGCTCGCCCGGATGCTGCCCAGCACCAAGGGGCTGCTGTGATCGCGCTGATCGACTACGGGGCCGGGAACCTGACGTCGGTGAAGAAGGCTTTGGCCACCATCGGCGCCGACGTCATCGTGCCGCAGGTGCCGGAGGATCTCGCCGACGTCACCGGCATCATTGTGCCCGGCGTCGGACATTTCGGCGCCACACGCGCGCTCGACGCGGCGTGGATCAACGCCATCCTCGCCAGAGTGGGCGAGGGACGTCCGCTGTTCGGCATCTGCCTCGGCATGCACTGGCTGTTCGAGGGCAGCGACGAGGCGCCCGACCTACCCGGCCTCGGCTTGCTCGCGGGCCGATGCTATCGACTCAATACGGTCCGGCTAAAGCCGGACACTACCGATAATCCCGGTGGCACCACCGATAATCCCGGTAGTGTCCGCCTTCACGATGATCCCGGTAGTGTCCGCCTTCACGATGATCCCGGTAGTGTCCGCCTTCACGATGATCCCGGTAGTGTCCGCCTTCACGATGATCCCGGTAGTGTCCGCCTTCACGATGATCCCGGTAGTGTCCGCCTTCACGATGGTCCCGGTGGTGTCCGCCTTCACGATGATCCCGGTAGTGTCCGCCTTCACGATGATCCGCGTAGTGTCCGCCTTCACGATGATCCCGGTAGTGTCCGCCTTCACGATGATCCCGGTGGTGTCCGCCTTCACGATGATCCCCGTAGTGTCCGCCTTCACGATGATCCCCGTAGTGTCCGCCTTCACGATGATCCCCGTAGTGTCCGCCTTCACGATGATCCCCGTAGTGTCCGCCTTCAGGCGGACCCTGTTGTCAAGATCCCCCACGTTGGCTGGAACCGCCTGACCATCCGGCGTGAAGCATCAATTGTCGACACCATCGAGTCGGGCTCACAGGTGTACTTCACCCACAGCTACGTTGCCCCGGTGACGGACGATACGGTCGCGGTCACCGATCACGGCGAGACGTTCGCGGCGGTGGTCCAGCACGGACAGGTCGTCGGGGTGCAATTTCACCCGGAGAAATCCGGGCAGATCGGCCTGCAGATTCTGCGCAACTTCGTGGAGCTCGCAGGATGAATACACCCGCGCTCGAGGTTTTCGGTGCTCTCTAAGCGGATCATCGCCTGCCTCGACGTCCGCAACGGGCAGGTCGTCAAGGGCGTGAATTTCAGCGGACTACGTTCAGCCGGGGATCCCGCCGAGCTCGCGGGACGCTACAACAGCGAAGGAATCGACGAGCTGGTGATCCTCGACATCACGGCAACCCTCGAGGCTCGCCGGGCGCTTGCCGACACCATTCGCGCGGTCGCCGGCGAGCTGTTCATCCCGCTCGCGGTCGGCGGCGGTATCCGGACCGAGGCCGACGCGGCGGCGGCGGTCGACGCCGGTGCCGACAAAGTCAGCCTCAACACCGCGGCGATCGCCGACCCGACGCTCATCACGCGGATCGCCGACCGCTACGGCAGTCAAGCGGTGGTGGTCGCCATCGACGCCAAGCGTGGCGCGTCAGGCCCCGATCGATTCTCGGTCTACGCCCGCAGCGGACAGGCCGACGCCGGCCGCGATGCGGTCGAGTGGGCACGCGAGGCGGAGGCGCGGGGCGCCGGCGAGATCCTGCTGACGTCGATCGATCGGGACGGCACCAAGGCCGGCTTCGACTGCGCGTTGACGGCGGCGATTTCCTGCGCGGTGTCGATCCCCGTGATTGCGTCGGGAGGCGCCGGCGGCCTCGATCATTTCGTCGAGGTGTTCACGGTCGGCCGTGCCGATGCCGCGCTCGCCGCGTCGATCTTTCACTATGCCGAGACCAGCGTGCGTGAACTGAAGACGCATCTCCGAACACATGGCGTTCCGGTACGGTTGTAGTGCCCTGATGATCAGGCTCCGCGGTTCCTTCGGCTTTCGTGTCTTGGCTTTCATGGCTGTGGTGGCCTCTTGTTGATTCCCTCAATCGATCTCAAGGCCGGCGCGGTCGTGCAGCTCGTACAGGGTGAGAAGCTGGCAATCCGGGATGAAGACGTGTTCGGATGGGTGCGCCGCTTCGAGAAGTTTCCGAAGGTGCAGGTGATCGATCTTGACGCCGCGATGGGCGTGGGCGACAACCTGGCACTGGTGCGCCAGATCGCCGCCGCCTTGTCGTGCCGCGTCGGCGGCGGCATCAGGACGGTCGAACGCGCCCGCGACGTCCTTGGCGCCGGTGCGCGGCAGATTATCGCCGGCTCTTCGCTCTTCCGGAACGGCACGCCCGACCTGACCCTCGCCCAGGCGCTGTGCGACGGCGTCGGCCGTGAGCGGATCATCGCCGCCGTCGACAGTCGCAATGGTCAGGTGGTGATTCACGGCTGGAAGACGACCCTGCCGCTGACGCCGGTTGAAGCCGTGCGTGCGCTCGAGCCCTACTGCGATGAATTCCTCTATACCCACGTCGACACCGAAGGCTTGATGGGCGGCACCGACTTTCAGGCGATTCGGGCCGTTCGCGACGCCACGACTCGGCGCGTAACCGCGGCGGGCGGCATCACCACGCAGCAGGAGATCGACGATCTTCACGCGCTCGGCGTCGACGCCGTGGTCGGGATGGCGATCTATACCGGCGCGCTGCATCCCGATCCGCCATCGGCGGGCCGGGGCTCACACTCACGGGATGGCGACTCCTGAACGTTTCGGCCGGCCTTGCCGTCAAAGGCTCCATGCGAATCTTCGCTGTCGTGTTCGCCATCCTTGCGCTCGCGATTCCCACCCGCGCGGCGGCAGCACTCTTCGACGAAACCGAACACGTGACTCGCACCATCCCGCTGGAGCCTGGCGGCACGCTCAGCCTCAAGAATTTCTCGGGCCGGGTGACCATCACAGGGTCCGATCGGGCGGAAGTGGTCATCGATGCCGTCCGTCGCGGGTCGCGCGCCCAGCTGGACCGCATCAGGCTCGACATCCACACGTCCGGTTCGAACGCGGTGGTGGTGGATGCCAACCGGCGCGACCACTCGTGGTGGGAATTTGTGAGCGGCAACAACGTGGTCGAAACCGACTTCGATATCACGGTGCCGCGGGAGACCCAGCTCGACCTAGCTGTCTTCAGCTCGCCGGTCAGTGTGACCGGAGTCAACGGCTCGCACCGGCTGCATGGCTTCTCCTCGCCGCTGGTGCTGAATGATGTGTCGGGCTCGATCCAGGCCCATACGTTCAGCGGTTCCGTTACGATTCGGGAAAAATCGTGGGAGCCCAACCGGACCATTGCGGTTGATACCTTCAGCGGCGGCATCGAACTGCACGTTCCCGACTCGGCCCGCGGCACGGTCACGTTCAACTCGTTCAGCGGCCGGCTCAATTCCGAGATGCCCCTCACCATGCACAGTGCCAGCCGGCGCGCGATCAGGGCCGAGCTCGGCGGCGGGGGCGACGGCGGCGTGTTCCGGTTCAAGACCTTCAGCGGCAGCGTCAAGATCGACCGATAATCCGCCAACCGACTGATACAATAGGTAGTTGTCCCGCCACAGTGGCCGGGCACCCCTACTGTGAGCACAGCCTTTCAAGCCGAATCGGGGGCCCGGCGCGAAACGCGCACGTCGCCGAACGTGCGCATCATGACCGAGGGGAAATTCCTGCGCGCCGGCGACGAGCGATTTCTCGTCAAGGGCGTGACCTACGGTACGTTTGCGCCCGACGCCGAGGGCTACCAGTTCCCTTCTCTTCAGCAGATCGCGGCCGACTTCCGCCAGATGGCGTCGCTCGGCATCAATACGGTCCGCACCTACACGCCGCCTCGCCGCGACCTGCTCGACGCCGCTGCCCACGAGGGCTTGCGGGTGATGGTCGGGTTGCCGTGGTCGCAGCACGTTGCATTTCTCGACGACCGCGCGCTGAAGCGCACGATCAGGCGCGACATCAGCGCCAAGGTTGCCGAACTCGGCGACCATCCAGCGGTACTCACCTTCGCGCTGGGCAACGAGATTCCGCCGGGCGTCGTGCGCTGGCACGGCCGGACGCGGGTCGAGCGTTTTCTCCGCCGCCTCTACGAGGATGCCAGAGCGGCGTCACCCGACAGCCTCTTCACCTACGTCAATTTCCCGCCGACGGAGTTCCTGGATCTCTCGTTCCTGGACATCTGTGCGTTCAACGTCTACCTGCATCGCGAGCATGACCTGCGCGCCTACCTGGCACGGCTTCAGCACATCGCAGGCCAGAAGCCGCTGCTACTCGCGGAAGCGGGAGCCGACAGCATCCGGGAGGGCGAATCGCATCAGGCCGAAATCACCTCGATGCACGTCCGCACCGCCTTCGAGGAAGGCGCCTGCGGCGCGATCGCCTTCGCGTGGACCGACGAGTGGTGGCGCGGCGGACACCCGGTCGAAGACTGGAATTTCGGGCTGGTCGACTCCGAACGTCGCCTCAAGCCGGCGGCGGGCGCCGTCGCCGACGCCTTCGCCGCGGCGCCGTTTCCTCTCGAGCGACAGCGCACCTGGCCGCGCGTTTCGGTCGTGGTCTGCGCCTACAACGCCGCCGACACTCTCGAGGACAACCTGCGATCGCTCGAGCAGCTGACCTATCCCGACTACGAGATCATCCTCGTCAACGACGGATCGAAGGATCGCACCGGCGAGATCGGCCACCGCTTCGCGAAGGTGCGCGTGATCGAGATGCCGAATGCCGGACTGAGCGCGGCGCGCAACGTCGGGCTCGCCGAAGCCACCGGCGCAATCGTCGCCTACACCGATGCCGACACCCGTGTCGATCGTGACTGGCTCACGTTTCTGGTCCAGCCGTTCCTGACCTCGAACGTAGTCGGCTCCGGCGGGCCCAACGTCGTTCCGCCGGACGATCCGCCGGTCGCGCAATGCATCGCGCGTGCGCCGGGCGGACCTACCCACGTGCTGCTCGACGATCGCATCGCCGAACACGTGCCCGGCTGCAACATGGCGTTCCGCCGCGACGCGCTCCTGGCGATCGGCGGCTTCAACCCGATTTACCTCCGCGCCGGTGACGATGTCGACGTGTGCTGGCGGCTGCAGGCGAGAGGCTGGAAAATCGGCTTCGCCTCGTCGGCGCTGGTCTGGCATCACCACCGGTCTTCGCTGGCCGCCTACTGGCGCCAGCAGGTCGGCTATGGCGAGGGCGAGACCTGGCTGATGGCGCATCACCCGGAGAAATTCCTCGACGGCCGCATGCTGTGGCGCGGCCGCATCTACAGCCCGCTGCCGTTCATCCGCTCGCTCTGGGGCACGCGCATCAACGCCGGCGTCTGGGGCACCGCGGCGTTCCCCTCGGTGTACCGCACCGACGTGCATCCGTTCGCATTCCTGCCGCATTCCATCCGCTGGCAGTTCATCTCGTTCGTGCTGACGCTGGCCGGCCTCGGCGTCGCGGCAACCCGGCAGCACCACTGGGCCTCGTACCTCCTGCTGGTCGGCGGCGGCATCGGCCTGGCAGCGACCATCGAGAAAAACATCGCCTACGCGTTGCGATCCGACGTCAATTCGCTTCCGGGCAACAAGCTGTGGTACCGCGCCACGGTCGCCTACCTGCATTTCATCCAGCCGCTCGCGCGCATCCGCGGCCGGATCCGCGGTGTGTTGGCGCCACCCGAAGTTGCGACGGCGCCGGCCGGCGAGCCGCAAACCAGTCGGGGGCCGCGACCCTCGCTGGCGGAGGCCTGGCGCGGACTGCTGCTGATCTCGGGCAACGTGACCGAGGATCGCTTCTGGAGCGAATCCTGGACGTCGGCGGATCGGGTGCTCACGCAGCTGGCCGAATGGCTGCACCGTTCGCGGGCCGTGCGCTCGATCGAAATCGACGAGGGCTGGTCGGACGATCGCGACGTCAGCGTCCTGGTCGGCCGCTGGGCCTGGCTCGATGCGCGCGCGCTGGTCGAGGAACATGGCGGCGGCAAATCACTCGTCCGCATCAGCACCCATCTCCGGCCCACGACGTTTGGCATCGTCGCCGCGCTCGGAATCGGCTGTGCGCTGCTGATCGGCGCGACCTCCGGCGCCGCGATCCTGGCGGGCGCCGCATCGGGAACGGTACGGAACTGGCGAATTGCCGGCACGGTGGTCTCGACCATGACCGTGGCGCTGATCGTCGGGGTGCTGTGGCGCACGGCGCAAGCTACCGCCATCGTGCGGCGCGGGATCGCCAGGGTGACGCTGGGCAACGGCATGATGGCCATGCCGTCGAGCCCGCCGCGGGCGCCGCTCATCGCACCCTCGCTGCTGCGAGCCTACGGCCTGCGCAGCACGTTCGTGTTCGTGCTGATGATCGTCACGCTCGGTGCCAGCACGTTCATGCTGCGGGAGGCCGCCATCGGTCCGGTGATCGGCGGCAAGAAGGGGTATGCCGGCGACTACGGTTCGCCGATGGACGCTTGGCTCGACGCGCCGGGCGGCCTGGCGATTGCCCGGAACGGCGACATCTACATCGCCGACTCGAACAACGACGTGATTCGACGCACCGACGCCAACAACCTCAAGATCGAGCCAGTGGCGGGGAGCCACGAGCTCGGCACCGGCTTTTCCGGCGACAACGGCCCGGCCATCGTCGCCCAGCTCGACACGCCCGATGGCGTCGCCATTGCGCCGGATGACGACCTCATCATCGCCGACTCGCACAACGACCGCATCCGCCGCGTCGATCGGCCCACCCGCATCATCACCACGATCGCCGGGTCGGGCGAGAACGGATACGACGGCGACGAGAAGCCGGCCACCGAGGCGGCGCTGAACACGCCGAGCGCGGTCGCTGCCGCAGGCAACGGCGACATCTACATCGCCGACACCCTGAACTACCGCATCCGCATGATCGACGCCAAGACCGGGCTCATCCACACCGTTGCGGGAGACGGCACGTCCGGGGATCCGCAGAACGTCGGCGACGGCGGGCCGGCCACCAGCGCTCACCTGAACATGCCGAGCGACGTCGCGCTCGATCCCCGGACCGGGGATCTCTATATCGCCGACATGCACCACAACCGCGTGCGCCGGGTCGACGCCCGGACCCACATCATCACCACCATCGCCGGCAGCGGCGTCTGGGGTCACTCCGGAGACGATGGGCCAGCGACTGAGGCGCGCCTGGCCGGCCCGGCGGGCATCGCGATCGTGAACGAACCAGGCGGGCGCGTCACCGTCTTCATCGCCGACTTCTACAACAGCAGCGTCCGGGCGGTGGGCCCCGACGGCATCATCCGCGATCTCACGGATGAAGGCCGGGAGGCGTTCGGCGCGCCGACGCGGGTCGCCTTTGCCGCCTCGGGCCCCAAGCGTGGCTGGCTCTACGTCGCCGACTCGAGCGAGGACAAGGTCGTGCCGTTGATCATCCCGCGCATCGCGCCCAATCTGGTGCCACCGCGTCCGGTGACGCCGCCGCGAAAGGTGGGCGGATGACGGAGCCCGTGCCCGATCAACCGGTCAGCGCGACTGCCGGCCTGCTGCCGTGGATGCTGCAGTACATGCGGCCGTACAGCCGGCCGGTCGTGCTGCTATCGGTGCTGCTGGTCTCGGAGATCGTGCTGGGCGCGATGCAGCCCTGGCCGATGGCGGTGGTCTTCGACCAGGTGTTTGGCGGTAAGCCGTTTCCGCCATGGCTGGCGCCCTGGGTGCCGGCGGTGACGCAGGACCACCGCTTCGCGCTGCTCGTCTTCGTCGTCGTGGCCGGAGTGGTGCTGCAGGTCGTGAACCAGCTGGTATCGGCATACGGCACGCAGGTGCAGGTGGACACCGGCCAGCGGATGGTCTACGACCTGCGCGGCCGGCTCTTCGCCCATCTCACCGCACTGGGACTCCACCACCACGTCACCACGAGCACGGCCGACGCGGTCTACCGCGTCGATGTGGACGCGTATGCGATCGAGAACCTCGTGATGAGCGGCCTGTTTCCGCTCGCCACGTCGATCATCGCGCTGACGGTGATGTTCGGCGTGCTGCTGCGGCTGAACGTGACGATCGCACTGCTCTCGCTCACCGTCGTGCCGTTCATGTACCTCTGCCTTCGCTACTACACCAGAACGCTCGTCAATCGCGAAGAGCGCGTCAAGGAGCTGGAGGCCAAGCTGCTCGGCCGGCTCTACGAGACATTTGGCGCGATGAAACTGGTGAAGAGCTTCGCGCGCGAGCCACACGAACTGCAGCGCTATGCCACCAACGGCGTCACGACGATGGACGCACGGATCGCGATCACCTGGCAGCAGTCGCTGTTCTCGGTGGTGGTCAGCACCATCACGATTCTCGGCACCGCGCTCGTGGTCATCGTCGGCGGCAGCTACGTCATGAGCGGACGCCTGACCATCGGCCAGCTGACGGTCGTGATCAGCTACCTCGCGGCGGTATACGGTCCGCTCTCGGCGATCGCGCACACGACCGGCCAGCTCCAGGGCGCGCTCGCCGGCACCCGGCGGGTGCGCGCGATGTTCGCGCTGGTGCCCGAAACGGTGGAGGCGCCGGACGCCATCGACGCCGTCGACATCACGGGCGAGATCCGGATCGAGGACGTCGGCTTCACCTATCCGAACGGCGCGCGCGTGCTGCACGACATCACGTTCGCCGCCAAACCCGGCGAGGTCGTGGCCCTGGTCGGTCTGACCGGCGCCGGCAAGACGACGCTGGTGAGCCTGATTCCGCGTTTCTACGACCCCACCGTGGGGCGGGTGACCATCGACGGCGTCGACGTGCGGCACTACCGCGTCCGATCGCTGCGCGAGAAGATTGCGATCGTGCTGCAGGAACCGGTGCTGTTTGCCGGCACGATCGCCGACAACCTCCGCTACGGACGTCTGGACGCATCCGATGCGGAGGTCGAGCAGGCGGCGCGCGCGGCCCACGCGCACGAGTTCATCGCCCGGCTGCCCGAGGGTTATCAAACCGAGATCGCCCAGGCGGGCGGCGGGTTGTCCGGCGGCGAACGCCAGCGGTTGAGCGTGGCGCGGGCGATCTTGAAGAACGCGCCGATCCTGATTCTCGACGAGCCGACCTCGTCGCTCGATTCGATTTCCGAGGAGATTGTGTTCGCGGCGCTCAGGCAGCTGCGCGCCGGGCGCACGACCCTCGTCATCGCTCATCGCCTGTCCACGGTGCGCGACGCCGATCGCATTCTGGTGCTGGATGGCGGCCAAATCGCCGCCCAGGGACGGCACGAGGAGCTGCTGAAGTCCAGCCAGCTCTACCGACGGATGTGCGCGCGGCTGTCGGTCGGGAAGTCGCTGGATGAGCCGGAGAGCGTGGACGAGCTGATCGAGGCGGCAAAGAGATGACGAGATTTCGGATTTCGGATTTCAGAGTTCAGAGTTCAGATTGGAGTCGATTGTGCGCCGGCATTCCGCTACCGTCCGCAATCTGAACTCTTCCCTCTGAAATCTGCAATACCATGAGAATCCTCTTCGCCGGCATCATCGCCCGCTACCCGTTCGGCGGCGTGACCTGGTGCTCTCTGATGTATCTGCTGGGGCTGCGCGCGCTTGGCCATGAGGTGTTCTACATCGAAGACACCGGCGAGTGTGTGTACGATCCGATCCTCAACACCCGCGCCACCGATCCGCACTACGGCACCACGTATATTCACAACGCCCTCGATCCCTACGGCCTTGGCGATCGCTGGTCGTTCGTGAACTACGACGCCAGCTATCACGGACAAAGTGCCGATCAGGTCCGCCGTTTCGCGGCCGACGCCGATCTGTTCATCAACCTGTCCGGCGGATCGTGGTTCTGGCGCGACGAGTACGCGAATATTCCACACAAGGTATTCGTCGACTCCGATCCGGCGTTCACGCAGCTCGCCATCGCCAAGGCCGAGCCGTGGTACGTCGAGTTCTTTCAGCGCTTCGACCACCTCTTCACGTTCGGATCGAACGTCGGCACGCCGGCTTCGGCGATCCCGACTGGCGCATTCAAGTGGCACAAGACGTGGCAGCCGATCACGATGGCCGACTGGCGCAGCGACAGCGCTCATGGCGATCGCTTCACGTCCGTGATGACCTGGCAGATCGAGAGCTTCACCGACGTCGGCGGCAACAAGGACCAGGAATTCGTGAAGTTCATCGAGCTGCCGTCGCGGACGCCGCAACGATTCGAGCTGGCCATCAACGGACCTCAGCAGCTGCTGCGCCAGTATGGCTGGAACACGGTTGACGCGATGCAGGTGTCGCGGACGCCGGTGGAATACCGCGCCTTCATCCACGGATCGAAGGCGGAGTTCGGCGTCGCCAAGCACACCTACGTATCGTCGCGATCCGGCTGGTTCAGCGATCGCACCGAGTGTTATCTGGCGTCCGGCCGCCCTGCGCTGGTGCAGGACACCGGCTGGACCGCGCATCTTCCAGCCGGCGCCGGCCTGCTCGCCTTCTCGAACCTTGACCAGGCCATCGCGGGGATCGAGCGGATCAACGGTGACTACGAGCGCCACGCGCGGCAGGCCGTCGAGGTGGCGCGGGCGCATTTCGACGCCCGCGTCGTGCTGCCGGCCCTGCTGGAAACGGCATGCTCCCGATGAGAATCGCGCACATCGCGCCGGTCGCGACGACCATTCCGCCGCCCAAGTCGGGCTCGGTCGAGACGATGACGTCGCTCCTCACCGAAGGTCTCGTGGCCCGCGACGTCGACGTGACGCTGTTTGCCACCGCCGACTCGAAGACGCGCGCCAGGCTGCACGCCGTCTACCCGCACGGCTACTGGCACGACGAGCACATGTGGCCGTGGGAACTTTACGAGATGCTGAACCTGGCCGCCGCGGTCGAGCGGTCCGACCAGTTCGACATCATTCACTACGAGGCGGCGTACTATCCGATGTCGCTGGCCTTCACGCGCGTCTGCTCGACGCCGATCGTCCAGACCCTGCACCATTCACCGAGTGCGGCGGAAGTCCAGCTCTGGTCGCTCTATCCCGAAGCGCCCTTCGTCGCCATCTCGAAGGAGCAGGAGCGCCTCCTCAGCGGCCTCAACGTCGTCGGCACGGTGCTGCACGGCATCGACACCGACAATTTCGCGTTCCGGGAAGTGCCCGACGACTACCTGCTCTTCCTCGGGCGCTTTACCGATGGCAAGGGACCGCTCCAGGCGATCGAGATCGCCAAGCGACTCGGCATCCGGCTGATTCTGGCCGCGGCTGAAGACGACTACTATCGCGAGCGGGTGGCGCCCCATGTCGACGGCCGCCGGGTCGTCTACTTCGGTGAAGCCGACTTCGAGGCCAAGGTCAAACTCTACGGCGGCGCGCGCGCGCTGCTCTACCCGATCCAGGCGCGCGAGCCGTTCGGCCTCGTGCTCGCCGAGGCGATGGCGTGCGGCACTCCGGTCGCGGCGCTCGATCGCGGCGCGGTCCGTGAGGTCGTAGACGAAGGCGTCACCGGGCTCATCTTCAGGGACCTCGAGGACATGGCCCACGGTCTGCCTCGAGTCTTCGATCTCGATCGTCGCCGCGTACACGAGCGCGCGGTCGCCCGCTTCGGCACCAGGCGCATGGTCGACGAGTACCTTGCCGTCTACTCTCGTATCGTGGAGGCCGATCGTGCCCGAGGCTAGCGCCGCGCTTTCACTCGCGGGCCGCACGGTGCTCGGCATCTTCGCCCACCCCGACGACGAGTCGCTGGCGTGCGGCGGGACGCTCGCCCGCCTGGCCGACGCCGGATGCCGCGTCGTCGTCGTCTGCGCCTCGCACGGCGAGGCCGGATCGATCAGCGATCCGGCACTGGTCCCCGACGGCGACCTCGGCCGGGTGCGCGCCAGTGAGCTGATGGACGCCTGCGCGGTGCTCGGCGCCGCCGAGGTGATCGTGCTCGATCACCCGGACGGCGATCTGCGCTGGGACGATGTGCCGGAGCTGCACGCTGAGATCGTGGCGCTGATCCAGCGTTTCCGGCCCGACGCGGTGATCACCTTCGCCGAAGACGGCCTTTACTGGCATCTCGATCACATCGGCGTGCACGAACGCACCTACACCGCCGTGCTGTCGTTCGGCGCCGAGGCGCCGCCGCTCTACTACGTCACCATGCAGCCTGGTGTCATGCGTGAGGTGGTCGAAGCGGCGCACGGCAAGGGCGGGGCGCCCCCCGATTCCAGCTTCTGGGGCATCGCGCCAGATGCCTTCGGCGACGGCGCCAACCCGCCGACCTTCGTCATCGACGTTCGCGACTGGGCGGCGCGGAAGCTGACAGCGCTGCGCTGCCATCGCACCCAGATGGGACCGAACAACCCGATGGCCTGGATCGACGAGGACGAGGCGCGGCGCTGGCTGGGGGTGGAACAGTTCCGCCGCGCGCCGCTCGACGCCGCCGGCGAGCCGATGCTCGAGCACCTCGCCGAAATCACCCATGCAGATTGAAACGCTCGACCTGCTCCGCTGCCCGTACTGCGGCGGCCGGCTGGCGCTGATCGACTCGCTGTTCCACCGCCGCGACGGCGGCAGGATTCAGGACGGCATCCTCGGTTGCCACTGCTGCATCTTTCCGCTCGTCGACGGCATCCCGGTGCTGCACGTGCTGCCGGCCTCCACCATGGCGCGCGATCAGCTCCAGGCCGGCCGGCCCGATCTGGCGCGCCGCGCCATGTTCGGCCTCGACGACGATGCCCAGGCCGAGGCATTCGATGCGGTCGCCTCGTCGGACACAGCCACCTACCGCGACACCGTCGAAGCGCTGGGACCGAACTTCGAAGGCGGCTATTTTCTCTATCGCTTTTCCGACCCCACCTACCTCGTCGCCCAGGCGGTCGCGCACGCAGTCGGTGCGACAGTGCTCGGCGGGCGGCGGCGGGCCATCGACATCTGCGGCGGCTCGGGCCACGTCACACGCACGCTGCTCGACCTCTCGACGCTGCCCCCGGTGCTCGCCGACCTGTACTTCGCGAAAGTCTGGCTGGCGCGCCGCTTCACGGCGCCGGGCTGCGAGCCGGTCTGCTGCGATGGCAACGCACCAATGCCGTTCGCGCGCGGCGCGTTCGGCTTCGCGATGTGCACCGATGCCTTCATGTACATCTGGACCAAGCGCCAGTTCATCGGCGAGATGGAGCGGCTGGTCGAACGCGCTGATGATGGCGCCGAGCCCGGTGCCGTCCTGATCGGGCACACCCACAACGAGCGGACGTGGACCCCGTCTCACGGGCAGCCGCTCTCGCCGGAAGGCTACGCCGATCTGTTCGAGACGATCGAACCGCGCCTCTTCGGCGAAGGGAATCTGTTCACCGACGTGGTCGCCGGCGGTCCGTTGGATCTGACGCGGCGCGACGACCAGGAAACGCTCGACCGCAGCCCGGCGCTGACCATCATCGCCACCCGTCACCCGGGCGTCTTCGCCCGGCATCCGCTGGCGAGGCCGACCGACGCCGCCGGCGAGCTGCGCATCAACCCGCTCTATGCCCTCCGGCCGGTCGGCAACCAGGTCCACCTGCGCCTCGAGTTCCCGAGCCAAGAATACGCGGACGAGTACGGCGCATCCCGGCAGTACCTGCCAGAGACCCTCACCCTCGACCGATCGGCCATCGACTCACTCGCCAGCGGCAAGGTGAGCGGAGAGCTCGTCGAGCTGCTGCGTCGGAAGGTGATCGTCGATCTGCCGAAACGCTACTATTAGCGCCGATGCGACCGACGCCCGCCGCTCTGCGCCGCCTTGCCCGCGCTCACTTCGCCGATCCCGGAAGGCCCCGAGGTCTGCTGGTTGCCTTCGAAGGACCGGACGGTTCGGGCAAGACCACGCAGCGCAAGCTGTTCAAGACCTGGCTCAGGTCCGAAGGCTACGACGTCGTCACCACCAAGTGGAACTCGTCGGATCTCATCAAGCCGCTCATCAAGAGCCGGAAGGCGGTGCGGACCCTCAGCCCCGAGGAGTTCTCGCTCCTGCACGGCGCCGACTTCCGCCATCGCATCGAGCAGGTGATTCTGCCCGCGCTCTGGGCGGGCAAGCTCGTCATCGCCGACCGCTTCCTCTTCACCGGGCTGGCCCGCGACGTCGCGCGCGGCCTCGATCTCGACTGGGTGCTCAAGCTGTACCAGCCGCTGCTGTGGCCCGATCTGGTCTTCTATTTCGCGGTTTCCCCGACGACATCAGGCAGGCGCGTGACCGCGACCCGGGTGCCGAGTTTTTACGAAGCCGGCCAGGATGTGACCGAGGTCGACGACCCGGTCGAGAGCTATCAGCGGTTCATCGCGCGGGTCATTCGCGAGTACGAATCGCTGGCGCTCATCTTCAACATGATTACCGTCGATGCCGAGCAGTCCATCGGCGCGCAGCATCACCAGATCCGGCGCCTCTTTCTCGAAGGCCGGCAGCGTCCGTGGTCCGAGTGGAACACCGACGCGGTCGCGGAGTGGCTGGCCAACAGCGGCAACGGGACCGGACGATGACGCAGCGGAAGTCCCGCGCCGCGAGGCGCGTGCTGATTGCCGTCGACGGCGTCGATCCGGCGGCGATTCTGGCCGAGGCCCGCGCGGCTGCCGGGGCGTCCGCCAGAGGCGGCATCAGCCGGTGGGACGCGTCCGGCGTGTTCCAGGAACTGGCCGTCGCCGGCACGGCCGCCGGCGCGCCGTCAGCGCGGACGCTGCTGCTCCTCTACGCAGCCGACCTGGCATTCCGCCTGCGCTGGCAGATTCGGCCGGCGCTGGCCGAGGGCAGGACGGTGGTGGCCGCGCCGTATGTCGAAACCGCGATGGCGCTTGGACGAGCCGCCGGCCTCGATACCGCCTGGCTCACGAACCTCTTTCGTTTCGCGCCGCGACCCACGGCGCGGCGCTTCATCCACCGTCCGCGTGCGCACATCGGATCCGTCAAAGGCGGTTTCGTCGGGTTCAGCTGCGACCGGATCGCCAGCGGCAAAGCGCGGCGGCAGATCGCGGAAGCGACCGCCGCACAGCTGCGCCGGCGCGACCGCCAGCCGGACCGTGTTCCTTGACCATGGCGTCGCTCGGCCGGCCTGAAGGCCGGCCGCTACGATGACAAGAGATGCGCAAGGCCCAGCCGCTACGATGACAAGACATGTGCAAGGCCGCTACGATGACAAGAGATGCGCCTGGCCGGCCGTTCCGATGATGTGAAAGGCGCATTGGCCGGCCCCGCGTCGATGACATGACATGCGCGGATCTGATCGGAGAAGACACCGACGGCCGCAGGATGTGCGTTCTGGGCGCGAGCAGCGCCGATGCGCAGACGGCGATCAGCACGCCCCCTCGCCCCGGCCTCCCGTTGCCGTGGATCCGCCGCCGGCCGTCGTCTTGCGCGCGGCGTCGAACAGTTCGATCGCCGCCTTCACCGCGCCGGTCTCCGTGACGACGATCGCCACCTCGCGGCGGAAGTCGAGGCTGAGCGCCGCCAGCGCCAGGCTGCCGACGACGACCGTGGCGTCATCGAGCAGCATGATCTTGCCGTGCGACCTCAGCTCACCGAGCCGTTTGGCGGTGAACATCTCGACCGTCATGCCGGCCTCGCGCTTCGCCTTCAGCAATGACACCAGATCGGGATCCGACAGCTTCGCGTCAATCAGGCGGATGCTGCTGCGGGCGCCCTCGATCAGCGCGGTGAACTGCCGCCGCGCGCGCTCGGGACCGACAATAAGGCGGCCGGCGAGGTCGTCGGGCATCGGGGCGCGCTCGCGGTCGGCGGTCCAGAGCCGCCGCAGACCGGCGACCACATCGGGATCGTGGGTGATGGCGAGCGCGTCGCAGGTGGTCTTGAAGCACTTCCTGGTGAAGTTCAGGGACGCCACGATCGCCGGGCCCTCGTCGGCCACCAGGTACTTGGGGTGATATTTCACGACCGGGTCGGTATACGAGTAAATCCTGGCGCCCGTCTCTTCGAGCGCGTGCCAGAGCTTGGCCAGCTTCTTCCTGCCGCCCTTGGCTCGCGAGGTGACCAATACGTCGACTTCCACACCTCTATCAACGGCGGACGTGAGCGCTTCGAACACGGCGGTGTCGTTGCAGCGGAACAGCGACAGGGTAATGCGGCGGCGCGCCTGCCGGATGATGTCGAGCACCGCGGAACGGCGTTCGTCCACCGCCACCACCAGTCGATCGGGTGGCCTGGGGGAAGGGGGGTTCATGCCTGGCACGGCGGACGCGGGGCGCGACAGCGGCACATAGTGAAGAGCCCGCGCACTATACCTCACACGGATATGATTGAATGGTCCTGCGATTGCCGAGATGGCCACGAACGCCTGGCTGCGTCTGCCCTCACGTCGGGCTGGTCGCCTGCGGTTGCGGCGGCAGCTCGAACGCGCCGGCCGCCCCGAGTCCACTCGCCAACAAGCCGAGCTCGGGACGGTTTCTCTCTCGCACCTAGGCGTGATCTACTTCACGCTCCGCGACGTCGGCTGGGATTCGGTGTTTCTCGAAGCCGGCACCGGCGCGCGGCTCCATTTCAGCCCGGGTTTCTGCCAGTGACGTTACGCTATACTCCGTAGGCATTACGGTGCTCGACGTAACGCGCAATCCGTTCGTCTACGGCGAGGTCGTGCCGGCCGCGGCCTTCATCAACCGCGTGGTCGAGCTGGAGCGGCTCACCGGCGACCTGGCCGCCGGGCAGAAGGTCTTCCTGATCTCGCCGCGCCGGTACGGCAAGTCCTCACTCATCCGCCAGGCCCTGGCGGCGATGGGACGCCGCGGCGCCCTGACCGTCGAGGTCACCGTCAGCAGCTTCAGCTCGTACGTGGCGTTCCTCGAGGGCTATGCCCGCACGCTGGTGGCGGCCGAGAAAAAGGCGGAACGCGCGCGATCGTGGCTGCGCGACGCGATCTCGTCTACCCGTGTGGACGTGGCCACCGAGTCCGGAACCGGACCTGGAGCCCGGGTCGCATTTCCGAACGCGCGCACCGATCGCGACGTCGCGCGGCTGGCCGAAGAGGTGTTCGCGCTGCCGGCGCGGCTCGCCGACACGCGAAAGCGAAAAGTCGTCGTCGCGCTCGACGAGTTCCAGGCCATCGCCGGCTTCAACGGCGGATCCGTCGAACACGCGCTGCGCGCCGCGGTGCAGCATCAGCGCGACGTCGGCTACGTCTTTGCCGGCTCGGAGCCGAGTCTGATGGAACGGATGCTCGGGCCCAAGCGGCCGTTCTACAAGGCCGGACCGGTGATGCGCCTCGAACGGATTCCGGCGATCGAGTTCGCCGCGGCGATCGACGCACGGTTCACACGATCGGGAATTCGGCCGGAAGACGGTCTCGGCACGGCGATCGTCGAGCTCGCGGGCAATCTGCCCTACGACGTGCAGCGGCTCGCGCACGAAACCTGGGACGAAGTGCGGAGCCGGGGGCGGCGCCGGGCGACGCTCGAGGATCTGCACCAGGCGCTCAAGCGCCTGCTGATTGAGCAGCAGATGATGTTCGAGGGCGCGTGGCAGCGCCTGACGCTCGCGCAGCGCGCCGTGCTGCGTGCGGTCGTGCTCGAAGAGGGAGTCGGGCTGCACTCGTCCGACGTTCGCACCCGCCACCGCCTCGGCGGCCCCTCCACGGTGCAGGCGGCGCTGGCGGCGCTGGTACGCGACGATCTCATCGCGCGGGAGGCCGACGGCTACGCGGTCGTCGATTCGCTGCTGCGTGAATGGGTGGCGCGTCAGACCTTCTGAACCAACTCAGCCAGAGAATTCTCCACGTGAATACAATGCTCGAAGATGGTCCAACGATTGCTGCGGTGGAGCCGAATGATTTGCGTTCGCGTCATGGCCTTCATCGTCGCCTTGTTTCTGGTGCCGATCGCAGGGGCGTCCGCCCAGGACGAGGCGTTGAGCAAGAACCGTTTCGCAATCGGGGCGGAGTTCAAGGTCAAGACATCGGATCGGGCCTCGAAAGAAGATTACGCCCGAGGACAACTCGGCCCGGGCCTGCTCTGGCGTTTTGGCACGCCGAAGGGCGGTTGGGGATTTCACTGGGGGCTCAATTGGTACGCCGTCAAGCTCGAGCGTCCCATTGGCGGCAGCGTGACGGAGCTCGGCGAGCTGAAGGTCCGTCCGTTCATGGCCGGCTGGGGCTACACCCAGGTGATGCGCGGCTATGCGATCACCGCGGCCGTCCTGGGCGGGTATGCGATCGGCGGCATCGACCTGAGCGACTCGGCGGGCGCCGCGTATCGCCGCACGCTCGGCGTGCCGGAGGTCACCGCGAAGGCCACCAACACCTTCGTCTTGAAGCCCGAGATCGGCGTCTGGTACGACGTGACCCGGAAGGTCTACCTGAACCTGAACGCCGGCTACATGGTGGCGCGGCCTGACATCACCGTCGACAGTGCGGCCGGCGCGATCACTCGGACCGCACGCGCCGATCAGTTCATCGTGAAAGTCGGCGTCGTCTACTCGATCTTCTGAACGCCGCCTTGCGCGGCGGAATTTTCAACGCCGCTCCGGGGTTGAACAACGCATGAAAATCGTGATCGCCGGCGGCACCGGCTTTCTCGGCCGGCCGCTGAGCAGCGCCCTGTTGCAGGACGGGCACGAGGTCGTGGTCCTGACGCGCGGTCCGACCGGCTCATCGCGAACGCCAGCCGGCGTACCGGCTGGCGCGCGCACCGTGCCATGGAATCCGATCGGTGAGCTCGGCCCCTGGGCCGGGGAGATCGACGGCGCCCAGGCGTTGATCAACCTTGCCGGCGAGTCGATTGCCGGGAAGCGCTGGAACGATCTGCAGAAACAGCGCATTCTCGACTCCCGCATTCACGCGACGCGGAGTCTGGTCGCCGCAGTTCGCGCGTCAGTGATGCCGCCGGCGACCTTCGTCAGCGGATCCGCCGTCGGCTACTACGGCCCGCTCGGCGCCGAAGAAGTGAGCGAAGAGCACCCCGCCGGATCCGACTTCCTCGCCCGCGTGTGCGAACGGTGGGAAGCCGAAGCGATGCGAGCGGACGATCGCACGCGTGTGGTCTGCATCCGGACCGGCCTCGCCCTCGAACGCGATGGCGGCGCGCTGCCGCAGATGCTGCCGCCGTTCCGCTTTGGCGTCGGCGGACCGGTGGGATCGGGCAAACAGTACTGGCCGTGGATTCATCGCGACGACTGGATCGGGCTGGTGCGCTGGATGATGGCGACGCCGGCGGTACGCGGCGCGGTCAACGGCACTGCGCCACATCCGGTGACCAACGCCGCGTTCGCACGCGCGCTGGGTCGCGTGCTGCGTCGCCCGGCGTTCATGCCGGCGCCCGGTTTCGCGCTCAAGCTGCTGCTGGGCGAGATGGCGGACGCGCTGCTGCTGTCGGGGCAGAACGCCGTGCCGGCCAGGGCGGAACGCGGCGGCTTCGAGTTTCGCTACGCCCGCATCGACGACGCGCTCGCGATGATTTTCCGGTGAGCGACACGATCGCGATGGGAATCAGTTGGCGGGGCCGACGAGATACTTCTGACCGGTCGGCGCCGGCACGCCGCCGGCCGGCTCGAGCGTGACCGCCATCGCGACGGGGCGCGGGAGATCGGGCGGCGTATCGAACTTGGCGTTCACGCGGCCGCTGGAGTCGAGCGTGAGCATGCCGGCGCTGATCGGCGCCGGCTGCGCGGTCAACACCCACAGCTGATAGGCGCGGCCGGCCGGCGGCGCCGGCAGATTTGATGCCGTGAAGACCAGCCCCCGGCTTCGACTCCAGTAGGCACGCGCCGAGGCCGCCGGCGCCACCGGCTGACCGGCCAGATCGATCCGCGCCAGATCGGGTGCGGCGAGCACGGCGACCTGCGACTGCGCGTCGAACGCGACGCGTCGTGCCTCGGCAACCTGTCCTTCGCTCAGCTCCGCTCGACGCGTCGCCTCACGCAGCCGCGACTCGAGCTTGCTGACGCGTGCGCGAAGCTGCGCCGAGTAGCCGCCCAGCGCCAGGGCAAGCCCAATCGATGCCGCCGCGGCCAGCCAGCTGCCGGACCATCGAGACGATGTCGAGAACGCGGCCAGCAGGCGACGGCGGACGTGGTCGCCCGGTTCAGCTGGAGGAGCGGCATGCGCCAGAGCGGCCGCCACCGGAGCCAGACTGCGCACTTCAGCCGCGCAAATGGCACACTCGGCCAGATGCGTCTCGAATTCGAGACGCTCCGCGGTCGCCAGAGCTCCCAGGACGTACGCGGCCGTCCGGTCGGCGAGCTGGTCGTGCACTGCCACAATAGGTTCTACGGCGCTCACAGTCGAAAAGATGCTCCGCCCTGGAGGCTGACCGTCATGTCAGCATCCCGGCCGGCAGGTGCTCTTCCGGCGGGACAATCAGGATGACCTGCGCCCCTTCATCGGTCCAGAGCTCACCGTGATCGGTATCCGCGTCGGCATGCACGAAATCGCCGGGGCCCAGACGACGTCCGCACGTGAAGATGCTGCCCGACACCACGAAGCATTCCTCCGCGCCGCCGTGGTGATGCGAGGGAAACCGGGTTCCCGGCGCCACATCGAGCAGCAGGGTCGCGTAGCCGCGGGCCCGGTTCAGCGCCAGGACCTTCATCCTGATTCCCGGTACGGGGTGAGGCAGCCAGCGATCGTCCGACGCATGGTGGAACGTGAAGCCTGCCGGCTCCGCAGCGGCCGCGATCTTCGTCATCAGCCGCTGCCTGACGTGCGGGCCCGGTGTGGGTCCATTGGCCGCGGCCGCGAGGCCGAGCGCCACCAGATCGTCGAAGGTCACGATTTCGTCGTCGTCACTCATTGCTCGATGAACACCTGCGACAACCGCTCGCGCAGGGCGAGCATGCCGGTTCGAATCCGCGTCTTGACCGTGCCGAGCGGCAGCTTGAAGCGCTCGGCCAGCTCGGACTGGGTCAAACCGAAGAAATAGGCCTGCTCGATCAGCAGGCGCTGCTCGGCGGGCAGCGACGCGAGCGCCCGCGACACCGCCCGCTGCTGCTCGCTGACACCGGCCCTCGACTCGGGATTCTCGGCCGGAGCCGGCTCGGGCGCCGATTCGACGGCGCGCAGCCGCGCAGTGTTGGCGCGCAGCCGGTCGATGGCGCGGTTGCGGGCGATGCGCACCAGCTAGGCCGCCGGGAGACCGAGCGAGACGTTGTAGGTCTCGGCCCTCGTCCAGACCAGCACGAAAACTTCCTGGAGGATTTCTTCCGCCTCGCCGCGATCGCGAATGATGCGGAGAATGAGCCCGAACAGGAGCCGGCTGTGGCGATCGTACAGCGCGCCGACCGCGGACTCGTCGCGGGCGACGATCCGCTCGAGCAGTCCGATATTGGCGCTGGTGTCTTCCTGATTCGTCACGTCAGTACGCGGCCAGCTTCCTGAGCGCGTCGGCGATCTTGTCCGGGTTGGGCAGGTTGTGGCTCTCGAGCACGTGCGAGAACGGCGGATGGGTGTCGGGATAGGTGACGCGCAGCACCGGTGCGTCGAGCGCGTCGAACTTCTCTTCCATGATCACTGCCGACAGCTCCGCGCCGAGCCCGAGCGTCTTCACGTCCTCGTGGACGATCAGCGCGCGGTTGGTCTTTTCGAGCGAGGCGAAGATGGCGCCTTTGTCGAACGGCATCAGGGTGCGCAGGTCGATCACTTCGACCTCGACGCCTTCCTTCGCCAGCCGGTCCGCCGCCTCGAGCGACGGCGTGACCATCGCGCCGTAGGTCAGCAGGGTCGCGTCGGTGCCATCGCGCCGCGTCGCAGCGACGCCGATCGGAACGATCTCGTCACCCTCTGGCACCGGGCCTTTGGCGCGACGATACAGGAACTTGTGCTCGAAGTAGACCACCGGGTTGTCGTCGCGAATCGCCGCCTTCAGGAGCCCCTTGGCGTCGTAGGCGGTCGATGGCGCGACCACCTTGAGGCCGGGGCGGTGGATGAACCACGCCTCGGGATTCTGCGAATGATAAAGGCCACCGCCGACATTGCCGCCGCTCGGCGCCCGAATCACGATCGGCACCGAGGCGCGGCCGCCGTAGCGGTAGCGCAACGTTGCCGCCTGGTTGACGATCTGGTCGAACCCGCACGAGATGAAATCGGCGAACTGCATCTCGGCGATCGGTCGGTAGCCCCGCAACGCAGCGCCGATGCTGATGCCGACGATGGCCGATTCCGAGATCGGCGTGTCGACGACGCGCATCTCTCCGAATTCTTCGTACAGGCCCTGGGTCACACCGAATGCGCCGCCATAGGCGCCCACGTCCTCGCCCATCACGAAAACCCGGGGATCGCGCCGCATCTCTTCGACGATGGCTTCGCGAATCGCTTCGAGGTAGGACAGCTCCTTGCTCATGAGTGATCTGCCTGAACCACGACAACAGTCATCTTGGTGTTCTTCGAGCCTTCGTGGTCAATGTCGCTATGCATACAAGTCCGTCACCGCTTCTTCCGCCGCGGGATCGGGCGCGTTCTGCGCGAACTCGACCGCCTCGTCGATGGTGGCCGTCACCCGCGCCTCGGTTTCCTTCAGCTTCTGATCGTCGAGCACGTGCCGCGACGTCAGATACGTGGTGAAGGTGGGTATCGGATCGCGGCTCTTCCACATCGCCAGCTCTTCGTCGCTCCGGTAGAACGCCTTGTCGTGCTCGGAGTGGCCGTGCCAGCGGTAGGTCTTGCACTCGATCAGGGTCGGACCGCCGCCGCTGCGCGCGCGGGCGATGGCACCGAGCGACGCCTGGTACACCGCCAGCACGTCGTTGCCGTTGATCGCGACGCCGTCGAACCCGTATCCCTCCGCCCGGATCGCCACGTCGTCGATCGCCATGCTCTTCTCGACCGGCACCGAGTAGGCGTACTGGTTGTTCTCGCAGATGAATACGACCGGCAGCTGCTGGACGCCGGCGAAGTTGAGCGCTTCGTGGAAATCGCCGGTGTTGCTGGCGCCTTCGCCGAAGTAGGCGATGACCACGTTGTCGGCCTTCTCCATCTTGAAGGTGAAGGCGAGCCCGACCGCGACCGGAAGGTTCGCGCCGAGCATGCTGGTGTTGCCGAAGATCCCCAGCTCCGACACGCCGCTGTGCAGGGCCGAATCGCGCCCCTTCGAGAGCCCGGTCGTCTTCGCGAACATCTGCGACATCATCACCTTTGGCTCGACCCCCTTCATCAGGAACGAGCCGAGATCGCGATGCAGCGGGCAGATATAGTCCTCTTTCCGCAGGCCGTAGCAGGTGCCGACGATGATGGCTTCCTGGCCGATGCCGGTGTAGACGCCGCTGCGCACCTTGCCCTGCTTGACCAGGCTGCTCAAGCGCAGGTCGAAGCCGCGCATGAGCTTCAGCCAGTAGAACATCTCGAGCAGCTGCTCGGGCGTGAGTTTGAACTTGGTGCGTTTGATAGGCGGCATCACTCAATCTGGCAATGGGATCGTCTGGTAATGGAGCAACCGATTGAGGATTGTCTGACAATATCCAATCAATTACCAGATGACCCAACGATCCAATGGCCAGATTGCCCGATCCGAGTAGCCGCTCGGCTGCGTCCACCGCCTCGGGCCATTTGCCGTGCCGCGTTTTCCCGCATGATCGCGACCACCTGCACATCCGTAACTATCTGAAATGTGAGGCGGGCGGTTCCGAACCCAGTTGATTACAGGCCTGCGGTCCGAACGGACCAATCTAGATGAAGGCGATGCCGCCCTTGCGGAAGTTGCCGCCCAGCAGCGCGGCGGAATCGGTGCCCAGCCAGTTGTCGAGCACCTGCACGTAGACCGAGCGGAAGTCGGTCTCGTACTTGACGTCCCCGGCGCCGTTCTCGAGGGTGGGATTGCCCGGGTCGGTGTTGAGGTTCGGCGCGGTGCCATACAGGCCACCGTTGACCTTGCCGCCTATCGCCATCATCACCGAGGCCGATCCGTGATCGGTGCCGCCGCTTCCGTTCTCGGTGATGCGGCGGCCGAACTCCGAGAAGCTGAGCACGAGCGTGTCCTCGAGCAGCCCCTGCGCCTTCAGATCGTTATGGAACGCCAGCAGGCCGTCGTCGAGCGTGCCCATCAGACGGTAGTAGGCGCCGTTGGTGGCGTTGACGTTCTGGGCGGAGTGCGTGTCGAAGCCGCCGGTTGTGACGTAGAAGACGCGCGTGCCGATGGACTTGGTCATGGCGCCGGCCACCGCCTGCAGCGCCTGTGCGAAGCCGGTGTTGGGATAGGCCAGCGACGGGCGGTAACTGGCCACCGTCGAAACCCGATCGAGCGTCGCGAGCGCAGCCTGGCTGCTACCGTACACGAACGCGAGCTCCGGTCGATCGACCGGGATGTGCGAGGCGATGCGCACCGCCGTCGATCGCTCGGCCGCGGCTTCCGCGCCGGAGTTGGGACTGGCGAACGCGTAGCTCGCCGGGTTCGCGATCGCGGGCACCGCGGTGTGTCCCTGCAGCACGTGCGGCAAGCTGCCTGTCGTGTTCCATCCCACCAGCGGATCGACCGGTGATGGCAGCGAATCGAGATAGCGCCCGACCCAGCCCAGTCCCTGTGAGTTGTTGGGATCGGCGGTCGACCAGATGTCGGTGCCGGTGAAATGCGAACGGCTCTGGTTGGCGTAGCCGGTGCGCTGGATGAACGCCAGCCGTCCCTGATCGAAGATCTGCTTGAGGCCGGTCAGCCGCGGGTGCAGGCCGAGCGCCACCTTGGACGAGTCGGTGCCAATCTGCAGTACCTGTCCGGCGGGTATCGCGAGGGTCGGCCGGCGGCTGGTATAGAACGGATCATTGTAAGGCGCCAGCATGCTGAGCGAGTCGTTGCCGCCGCTCAGATACAGCACCACCAGGTTGCGCACGTGCGCGCCTTGCGCGCGCGCCACGTCCGACAGGAACTCGGGCGCGGCAAACGTCACCGTGAACGCGGCGACGCCGCCTTTGACGAACTGGCGCCTGGTCACGTTCATACCAGCTGGTACTCCGGCGACCCCGCGATCAGGTGCACGATCCCGGGCGCCTTGGCCTGCAGCTGCGCATCGCTCCCGGTCCACGCCCCGGTGGCGTGGAGATAGTTCGACAACTCCGCCGTCACGCTCGAATCGAGCGGCGCGGTGACCAGCGCGTCGACGAAATACGCCAGCAGGGCCTCGGGGGTCTTCGACGCCGCCGCGGTCTTGACCGCCGTCGTGAGGTTGAACTTCTGGTTGGCCGCCAGCGATGAGGCAAAATTCATACGGGCGAGCATCGCGCTGGTCGAGAACCAGGTCTGTCCCGCGTCCCAGCCGCTGACGTCGGGCGGCTCGAAGAGGATCTGCCCCATGTTCGACAGCGGCGTCAGCGCGTCGTTGACCGAGTAGCCGGACCAACCGATGTCCTTCAGCGCGCGGATCACGAACTCGGTCGGCCACGAATAGCGCGAGAAGTAGGCGCTCTCGTCCCACAGCTCGGGCGAGAGCAGCACCTCTCGCATTACCGCCCTCATATCGCCGCCGTTCTGCAGGTAGACCGACGCGACACGGTTGACGAAGGTGACGTTGACGGCGCCGAATTCGTTGACGAAGAAGCGGTACAGCTTGGTCGCGAGGTAGCGCGCCGTGTTCGGATGCGCGGCCAGGCCGTTGATGAAATCGATGCCGTCCTGCATGCCGTCGACCGCCGATCGGGCCGGAATGGTCTTGCCGCCGTCGGGATAAATCGCGAAACTGAACGTCTTGGCGGTGGTTTCGTGCTGCCCGGCGTTGTAGACGAACGCATAGTGCTGCGAGCCGTCGGCCGCGGTGCCAGGCCGCTGCAGATTCCATCCGCTGAACACGCGCGCCGCGGCGTAAACGTCTGGCTCGGTGTAGTTGCCGACACCGAGCGTGAACAGCTCCATGATTTCGCGGCCGAAGTTCTCCTGCGGCTTGGCCTTGGTGTTGGTCCGGCCGTCGAGCCACACCAGCATGGCGGTGTCCTTGGCGATCGCGAGCAGGATGTCCCTGAAGGAACCGAGCGCATTGTCGCGCAGCATCTCCATCTGGCCGCGCACCTGTCCCGGATCCTCCGACGCCCTGGCCGCCAGATAACGCGCCGCTTCGGCGGCGTTGAGCGCGCCGGCGATCTTGTTGTAGCCGGTGGCGAAGTGGTTGTGCCAGAACAGCGTCATCTTCTCTTGCAGAGGACGATCGCTGTGGACCATCCGGAACAGCCATCGCTGGCGCGCGTGGTTGATGTTGGACTGCGGCGAGAAAGCGCCACTGATGGTCAGGTTGACGTGGCCGGGCTGGCCGATCTGCGAGTCGACGGTGTCGGGGACCGAGTCGTAGCCGATCAGCGTATTGACGGCCTGCTGGATCGACAGCGCGCCATAGGTGGCAAGCTCGTCGGGACGCGCGCCGAATCCGGCGCGTCGAAGCAGGTGCTCGATTGGACGATCGGATCCCGCCATCGTGTGATTCCGCTCAACTCCCCGTGACGCGGGGCGAGGCCCCCGGCGCTTTGGTGGTTAGACAATCGCACCAGTACGAAAGTAAAAGATGCGGCGACCGCGACAATATCCGCCGCCGCAGGTCGCGGTACGAGCGCGCCCCGACGACAAAATCCAGGATCAGGCGAACCACCTGCTTTTCACGATTCGCGCCGTCGATCAACTGTCCGATCCGACGGCGATTGCCGAACAGATACCGTTGAATCCTCACTGAATCACGCAGCTCGGGACCGATTTCGTCATTGCAGGCCCGGCGATATCGGGCAGCCAGCTGCCCGACCGACGACGCGCTGCGAACCGCGTGCGCGGCAAGTTCACCCGAGACCATCGCGTAGTAGATCCCTTCCGCCGTGACCGCATTGACGAAGCCGCCGGCGTCCCCGGCCAGCAGCACGCGCCCGCGTCCCGGCGTGCTCAGCGGTCCTCCGACCGGGATCAGCGCGGGCGTGAAGTTGCCGCGCGACGAGTGACCCACCACTAGTCCGCGATCGCGAAGCCGTTCGACAAACCCGCGCTGCACGTCGTAAGGCGGCTGGCGAACCGCCTCACGGAAATGCGACAAGACATAGCCGACACCGATGTTGACGTGATCGCGCTTGGGGAAGATATATGCGTAGCCCTCGGCGGGAGAGGCACATCGGCGGGTGGAGGTCCTGGAGCCATCGTCGCTGGCGGCCTCGCCGCCGCGCGTGAGTGCCGCCTCTGGCTGGTGCCCATATGACACCCACAACGTCTGGGGATCGACGTCACGCAGAACCTCGCGCGACGCCTCCTCCATCATGTCCAGCGCAACCCTCGAGGCCGGCCATCCGCGGTTGAGGCCCAGCCGGCGGGCGACGACGCTGTTGACACCGTCGGCCGCTATCACGACCGGCGCCGTGACGCGCTTTCCGTCCCTCGTCGTGAGCGTGACGCCAGCATCGGCTTCGCTCGCTTGAACGACCTCTGCGCCCGTGACCAGTTCGGCGCCCGCCGCGACGGCCAGCGACACGAGGAGCGCGTCGAACTCGACGCGTCGGATCATCAGGGCGGCCGGCATTCCTGCGGTGATGACCGCCGATCGGCCATCGGGCCCTTCGAGATACAGTCGCGACACTCGATGCGTCGCGATGCGCGTCAACTCGCCGTCGAGGTAGGGGAATCGGCGCAGCACTCTCGTGCTGATGCCGCCGCCGCACGGTTTGTTGCGTGGAAAGCGCGCGCGGTCGAGCAGGCGGACCGCAATCCCGGCCGACGCGAGCGCCAGGGCGGCTGTCGCGCCAGCCGGACCGGCGCCGACGACAACGACGGGATCAGAGGACGAAGAATCGGCGAACATGCCAGGGAGTCGCAAAAACAGGCCTGTTTTTACGAAGAAGAGGCATTATATGTGAAGACTCCGCGCGTAGCGCGGTTGCGTCCCCTGGCGTCGTGTGGGATAGTGAAGTCGCTTCCCGGAGACTTCAGCCGGTCTACATGCGATTTACATCATCGCCTCTCCGCGCGTTGACGATGGCCGGCAGCGTCGCGCTGCTGTCGCTCCTGTCGTTCAACGTCGTCGAAGCGGCGCCGCGCCGCGGCACGTCAGGACCGATTTGCGACCCGCAGGCACCAGTCGCCCGCAAGCTGCCGCGCCATCCCCGGTCGTTTGGCGGTCCGCTCAAGCTCCCGTCGAGTCACGCGCTGGCCGGGCTTCAGGACATCACCGCCCGGATGCTGCGCGGCACCCGCGCCTTTCTCGGCGACGACGTAGCGGCGATTCAGAACGACACGACGGCCACCGGCAACGACGCCGATGACTGCCTGGTTCCGTCCCTGCTGCCGCTCGAAGTCATCCCCTCACTCGATCTCCATCCTCGCAGCCGCGCCTTCTCGCCCCGCTCGCCTCGCGGTCCACCGCTCGCCGCATGACCTGCTTCTTGCGCTGGTCGTGGTGCGGTTTGTGAATTTGAGGTGACTGATGCGAGTCGTTCTCGCAGATCTGAAATCCTATCGTGGCTTCGTGAGCAAGGACACCGTCGTCGGCGGCTACGGATCGCGTCTCGATCCATTCTCGCGGGTGACGACGGTCATGGCGTATCTGAAGAAGAAGTTTCACGACGTGCCCAGCGTTCACATGGCCTACATCGCGGCCATCCTGTCGCGCGCCGGTCACGAAGTGAAGTGGACCCGCGGCGAAGAGCCGGAGGGCGACGTGGCGCTCGTCCTGTCGTCGCTGGTGGACCACAAGAACGAGACCGCGTGGGCCGATCGCATGCGCGCCAAAGGTGTCAGGGTCGGCTTCATCGGCATCACGGCATCGAAGATGCCGGAATTGTTTGCTGAGCACTGCGATTTCATCTTCAACGGCGAGCCGGAAGCCGGCGTCATGCGGCTGGCGCAGGGCATCGTCCCCAAGGGGATGGTCAACAGCGAACAGATCGACGATCTGGATTCGCTGCCCTTCCCGCGCTGGGATCTGGTCACCGAAGATCGTTCACGGATGGGCTTCAAGTTCTTCACCCGCCCGCTCGGCGGCGGCTATCCGCTGCTGGCGAGCCGCGGCTGTCCGGAGTTCTGCACCTACTGCCCGCACCGGATTCTCGCCGGCTATCGCATGCGCTCGATCATGAACATCGTGGACGAGATGGAGCGGCTGTGCCATCAGGTGTCGCGGCCCTACGTCATCTTCCGCGATCCGCTGTTCACCGAGCAGCGCGAGCGCGTTGTCGAGCTGTGCGATGAGATCAACCGGCGCGGCCTGAATCTGACGTTCGAGGCGGAGACGCGGCTCGACCGGCTCGACGTCGACCTGCTGGACCGGCTCTACGCGGCAGGATTTCGCGCCATGAGCTTCGGCGTCGAATCGCTCGATCCGGCGACGCTCAAGAAGTCGGGGCGCCGTCCGATTCCGCAGAGCCATCAGCGTGAGATCATCGGCCACTGCCGCAAGCTGGGCATCGTCACCGCGGCGTTCTACGTGCTCGGCTTCCTGCAGGATGACTGGAATTCGGTGGCGGCGACCATCGACTACGCCACCGATCTGGGATCGACGTTCGCGCAATTCAAGATGCTGACGCCGTATCCGGGTACGCCGATGTTCAAACAGATCGAGCCGCTGCTCACCGAGAGCGATTGGGAGAAATTCGACGGCTTCACGCCCGTGTTCAGGCATCCCAACCTGACCGGGCGCGAGCTGAAGTTCCTGCTCGGCGCCGCCTACAAGCGGTTCTACATGCGGCCGTCGTACCTCGCCAACTTCCTGAAGATCCAGAACGGTGCGATCCGTGAATGGGTCAGCCGCATGGACCGCCGGGTCAACGAGCGGCACGCGCGCGAGGAGATCGCCGACGTCTCCCGACCTGTCGCATGCTGACAGCGATCTCGCGCTATGGCGCGCGAGTGCTGCCGACAACCGAAGACCTCGTCGCGGATTGCAAGGTCCGCGGCGAGTTCATCCAAGGCCCCCAGATAGCCGAGTTCGAAGCCGCGTTCGCCGCCCGTCACGGGCTCGGCCCGGCGCACGCCATCACCGCCGCGTACGGGCGCATCGCCTTCTACTACATGTTGAAGGCCCTCGACCTGCCGGCCGGGTCGGAAATCATCTTTCCGTCGCTCACCTTCTGGGTGGTGCCGGAGCTGGCGCGCGTTGCCGGGCTCACGGTGGTCTTCGCCGACGTCGATCCGAGAACCTTCAATATCGATCCAGACTCGGTCGAGCGGCTGATCACCGACAAGACCCGCGCGATCGTGCCGACGCACCTCTACGGTCTGCCCTGCGACATGGATCGGCTGCTGGCGATCGCGGGGCGGCACAACCTGGTCGTGCTCGAGGATTGCGCGCATGCGCTCGGAGCTACCTACAAGGGAAAGCCGGTTGGCACGTTCGGCAGCGGCGCGCTGTTCAGCTTCCAGACCCTCAAGCCGCTCAACTGTTACGGCGGCGGACTCGCGCTCGTCAATGCTGCTGCGCTCGCGGCCCGGGTGCGCGCGATGGTCGAGGCACTGCCGTGGCCGAGCGAGAAGCGCGTCACCGAGCGGCTGCTGATGGGCCGGCTGCAACGAATCTTCATGAAGCCATGGGTGTTTTCGATCTCGCTGTTTCCCGTGCTGTGGCTGTCGGCGCTCATCGACGCGAATCCTGATGTGTTCCTGTGGGAGAAGATTCGCTCGCTGCACCCGCTGCCCCAACAGTACACCGAGCGTTTCCCCAACGTGCAGGCCGCAATCGGGCTGGCAGCGCTGAAATATCTCGACCAGTGGACGGCGCAGGCCCAGGCGAACGCCGCCTACGTCAATCGCACGCTGGCCGGCATCCCCGGCATCCAGCTGCCGCTGGCGGCCGCCGATCGCACGCACGTCTACTATCAGTACCTGCGTGATCGGGCCTGAAGGACCCCGGCGCGACGATCTGGTGGTCCGCTGCGTCCGCCGCGGCATCGACATCGAGACGCTGCACGTCGACGTACCGCCGGACATGGACCTGTTCGGCACGGTGACCGCCGAAGCCGACGGCGCGCGCCGCGCCGCGCAGGCGATGCAGATTCCGGTGCACTCGGGACTGCGGCGCGATCAGATTGAGCGGGTCGCGCGTGTGGTACGAGGCGTGCTGGAACACGCCTGAGTGCTCCCCTACCTGACCATCGTCGCGTTCGCCGTCATCGAAGGCGAGATCTACTACAGCAAGGTGTGCGCGGACGCGATGGTCGGCAAGCTGAACTGGGCTGGAGTGTGGTGGGCCGGCGCGATCGGCGGCTCGCTCGGCGATCAGATCTGGTTTTACCTGCTGCGCGGCCGGATTCACTGGCTTGACCGATTTCCCCGGCTCACGAAGTACCGCGATCGTGTCAGCGCGCACGTACACGCGCACGAAGCGCTGATGGTGCTCTCCGGTCGTTTCCTGCCGGGCCTGCGGACAGCGATTCCGGTCGCCTGTGCCTACGCCAACGTGTCGCCGTTGAAATTCAGTGCGCTCAATCTCGTCAGCGGATTGGCGTGGGCCGGCGCCATCATGCTGTTCGTCAAGCTCGGATCGAACGCGCTCACTGCGTTCGGGCTCAACGCGTGGTGGGGACCGCTGATTCCCGCTCTGTTGGTCGTCCTGTTCTTCCGCTGGCTGAGCCTCCCCAAACGCGAGCGCTAAGTCCGCTTTCGGCTCCTACGTAGGACCGCCCCCGTGCCACCAGGCCGCAATCGGAACCACCGACGCGCCCACGCGCGTTCGATCACGTGTGTCGCAATCATTGCGTCCACGGGCTCAACACCGCTATCGAATGTCGTCATTCGTCCGTCACTGCGTGGTTGTCGTGTCGCTACGGCGTCATGAACAAGGTCGGATAGGCCGCGGACTACGCGGATCTGATGTTGCTCACCAGCACCGTGCCTGGTCATCGTCGCAACGATCCTCTTCACCTTCTGGTTCTCGTCCCGTCCCGCGACCTCGACATCTTCATGTCGAGTTGTTCACGGGCGCGCCGGTTCGGCAAGCGGGTCGTTCAGGTCAGGATTCTGAGGTAGATCCGCCGCAACTGGCGCTGACAGGTAACCGGAACTCGGCGAATCTGGCGTGCTCCGCGGTTTTTCTTACTGTGCGGCAATCGCCGAACGGCGGCCTCGAAGTACGAACTTCTGGATCTTGCCGGTCGCGGTCTTGGGCAACTCTGTGACAAAGACAAAACTGTGGGGGCACTTGAAGTGGGCCAGGCGTTCCCGTGTGAACGAGCGCAGATCGTCGGGCGTGGCCACGGCGCCGGGCTTCAGGACAATGAACGCCTGCGGTGCCTCACCCCATTTCTGATCGGGCAGCCCGACGACCGCCGCCTCATGCACCGCCGGGTGGCGCAGCAGCACGCCCTCGACTTCGACCGACGAAATGTTCTCGCCGCCGCTGATGATGACGTCCTTCAACCGGTCCCGGATGTCGACGTAGCCGTCGGGGTGCACGACCGCCGCATCGCCGCTGTGGAAATAGCCGCCGCGGAGCGCGGCTGCTGTGGCGTCGGGATCGTTGTAGTAGCCCTCCATCACGACGTTGCCGCGCACGGTGATTTCACCGACGGTCGCGCCGTCGCGCGGCACATCGCGATCGTGATCGTCGACCACACGGAGATGGCCCGAGGTGATGAGCTCAACGCCCTGCCGCGCCTTGATCACGGCACGTTCGGCGCCACTCAAGCCATCGTGTTCGGGCCGCGGCTCGCACACGGTGATGAACGGCGCGGTTTCGGTCAGCCCGTAGACATGGGTGATCGTCCACCCGAGCTCTCCCTCGATCCGCTCGATCGTGGCTGCCGCCGGTGGCGCCCCCGCGGTCACCACGCGAAGTCCCTTCGGCGCGTTGGCGCGCGCTTCCGCGGGCGCTCCGGCGATCCCGATCAGCACCGTCGGCGCGGCGCACATCATCGAGACCCGCTCCTGCCGAATCACGTCGAAGAGTGTGGCGGGATCGATCTTCCGCAGGCAGACATGTCCGGCACCGACCGCGGTCACGGTCCAGACGAACGTCCAGCCGTTGGCGTGGAACATCGGCAGCGTCCACAGATAGCGATCGGTCAGAGCCATCGGCAGGTGCAGCAGCGTCCCGACCGTGTTCATGTAGGCGTTGCGGTGCGTAATCATGACGCCCTTGGGCCGCGACGTCGTGCCGCTGGTGTAGTTGATCGTCAGCAGGTCGCGCTCGCCGATCTGCGGCCTGGCGAAATCCGGGGGCGCCGCCGCGATCAGCGCCTCGTAATCGAGAAAGCCGTCGCGCCGCCCTTCCAGGGCGATGAAGTGGCGGACGCCGGGCAGCCGCGGCCTGATGGCTGCCAGGCACTCGAGATAGTCCTGGTGCGCGCATACGACCGTCGCACCCGAGTGCGTGATGATGTAGGTGAATTCCTCAGGGCTCAACCGGTAGTTGATCGGCACCAGAACGGCGCCGATCTGCGGCACGGCGTAGAACGACTCCAGCTGCGCGTGCGTGTTCGGCGCGATGTAGGCCACGCGGTCGCCGGCCTTGACGCCAAGCCCCTGCAGCAGCGACGACAAGCGGTCGCAGCGATCGAAGAACTGCTCGTAGGTGTAGCGCAGCGCTGCGTCGACGACCGCCTCCCGGTCGCCGTACAGCGCTCTGGTCCGCCGGGCGAACTCAAGGGGAGAGAGCGGTACTTCCATGAGATTTCGGATTTCCGAATTCAGCGTTCAGATTGAATTCAGATTCAGAATGATGCGCGGATTCCAATCTGAAGTCCAATCTGAAATCCGAATCTGAACGCTGAACGCTTCAATCCGAAATCTCAGCGCGAGGCTCTGCCGAGCGAGATCAGGTTGGCGAGGATCTGATACGCACCGTCGGTGCCCACCGGCAGCTGCCGCCACAGACCGAGGCCGACGTAGACCCAGCGGCCTTTGCCGTACGTGGTCTCGACCAGCGCGCCGGTCTTCACGCCCTTGTTGAACGGGAAGTTGTCCTCCATCTGGACAACGTCGTGATAGCGCGAGTCCTTGTCGTCGGCGAGGAAATAGGTGCCACGCTCCTGCACCCAGTTCTTCCACGCCGCGTCGCCAATCTCGTTCGGCGTAGTCAGCAGCGGGCTGCGCGCGACCGTCTGCACCGGCGCATGCTCATCGGTGATGCGATTGGCGCTGACCCGGGCCGGGTAGGGACCGTATTGGGCGTCGTTGAACTCGAACTTGTTGTACTGCACGATCATCGTGCCGCCGTTGAAGACGTAGTCGAGCAACCGGCTGTTGGTCGCGCGCAGATCGTCACGTCGCTCGTAGGCGCGAACGCCGGTCACGATGGCGGTGAAGCGCGACAGATCGCCCCAGGCGAGATCGTCGGACGTCAACAGCTGGACCTTCGCGCCGAGCTGTTCGATCGCCGAGGGCACCTGATCGCCAACCCCCATCACGTAGCCGATTATCAGGTCGGCCGGCGTGCGCACGTTGATCACTTTCAAGGTCGCTTCGGCTTCGTCGTAGATGTGGTAGCGCGTGATGTGCGGGTACTCGATCACCTGATAGCCGCGTGTGTAACTCCTGCCCTCAGCGGTCACGATCGCGTGCACCTGCGCCTCACCAGCGGTGACGCCGGACGAGGGCTTGACCATGAACCGCACGGTCTGCGACTCGTCGGACCGCGAAAACTTCACGGCCTGTTCGCCGGGCGTCGCGCTCCAGCCCCTGGGCAGCTCGAGCTTCACCGACGTGTCGGCCGGGCCAATGGTGTCGTTGAGCACGGTGACGCGAATCTCGCGATCGGGAATCGGCGCATCGCCCGCCGCGGCCACCCGCACCGTCGAGGCGGGCGCACTCGCGGCTGCCGGCCGGCCGCGGCCTCCGGTGCCGCCGCCGGGACGGGGCGCCGCAGCCTGCGGATTGCCACGGCCGTCGGGCCGGACCGCGGTCCGGCGCGCCGGCGGCGTGGATCGGATCGCGGACTCCGGCACGATGGCCACTTGCGGTGTCACGCGGACCGAGAAGGCCGGCACCACCAGCAGGTCGCTGCGTTTCTCGCCGCTGAAAATGTCGCCTTCATAGCGATGCTGCACCGGCAGCCCCTGAATGACTTCCTCTCCGCCTGGCAGCGACAGCGTCACCTGGACGTAGAACGGCGACGGCCGCATCGGCAAGCCGAACGGCGCGTCGGCGTCGAAGGTGTAGCGCCCTTCCTCGCCCTTGCGGTGCCAGTATGGCTCGCTGACGCGCGCGGCGGCGGGAATCGCCAGCGTCGGCTCACAGTGCCCGACCTGATCCTTCCGCACGCTCGGCATCGGAGCTTCAGCGGCGGCCGGACGCCGGCTGGCGCCGGGAAAAAAGAACCCGCCGCCGTTGAACGCCGTCATCGCGCATGATGTGTCGCCGTCGAACCCGTCGAATTTCACGTTCTTGATCGCCACGTCGCCGTTGCCCCGATTGGCGACGATGACGTTGACCTTCACCTTCTGGCCGGGAACCACGACGCCATCGTCGGCGAGCGCCTCGATGCGCACGCCGTGCGCGAAGATGATGGCCTGCTGGAACTCGCCTTCCTTCTGGCGCAGCCGGAAGTCGATCTCGAACTTGCCACCGTCGTCGATCGCCATCGCACGCAGCGAACGGCGCAGCACGCGCAGCGCGAACAGACCATCCTGCAGCCCCTTCAGGGTCGCTTCATCGCTGACGGTGTCGAACGCCTTTTCGGCCGCCAGCGTCGCGCTGGAGATGGCATTCAACCCTTCGAGCAGATCCTTCGGAGGGCGCCCGCCGGCGAATTTCGCCAGCGAGAGCAGGCTGCTGTCGACGCCATCGAACAGCGAGGTCTCGTCTTTCTGAAACTGCGCCGGCAGGGTGGTCTCGACCAGCTGATAGGAGGCCGCCGCGGCCGTGGTCGGCGCCGGCAGCGAGAGCAGCTGCCCCATGCCCTGGCACTTGTGCATGCTGCGCGCCTCGCTGCCGATTTCGTTGTAAGTCTTGCCGAGCAGCTGGTCGTAGCCGCCCGAGTTGACGCGGATCACCTTACCGACCGGCGGCGGCTCGCCGGGAAAACCGAAGGCGGCGAGGTGATACAGCTTCTTCGGCTGCCACGGGTGCAAGCCCTCCCTGATCTGCTCGGGAAACTTGGTCGGATCGCCAGCGAGCTTGTAGGCGTCGCGCGTAATCACCGCCGATGCCATGTGATGCTGGCCGCCGGCGTTGCCGGTGGGCGGCAACGTGACGATCACGTCGGGACGAATCATGCGAATCAGACGCACGTAGTCGCCGACGATCTCGTCACGCCCCCATTTCTCGAACGTCTCCTCGATGCCGAACGAGTAGCCGAAGTCGACCGCACGCGTGAAGTACTGCTCCGCACCGTCGAAACGGTGCAGCGCGGCGAGCTCGCCGGTGCGAAGCACGCCCAGCGCCTCGAAGATTTCAGGGCCGATCTCGTTCTGCCCGCCGTTGCCGCGCGTGGCGGTGGCCAGCGCCGTGCGATAGCCCTGGCCGCGGTTGAGCATCACCAGCAACCCGTTGTTCTCGTCGTCGGGGTGCGCGGTGGTGTGCATGAAGATGCCGGTGTTGGCGAGGTGCCGCAGCACCAGTCCGAGCGCGACATGGCCTTGCTCGTCGTCGAGCGGCACGACGCGCATCTGAGCGACAGGGAAGCTGATCAGCGCGGAGAGGAGGATGACCGCAGAGAGGAGGACGCGTTTCATAAAATGGCTGATGGCTGATGGCTAGGGGCTAATGGCGATGGCAGATGGGGGATGGCCCATTTAACCATAGCCATCAGCGATCAGCCATCAGCCATCAGCCATCAGCCATGACGACCGTCGTGGCTTCTAGAATCGCACCTTGAAGCCGAGTTGGAATTTCCGCTGCTCATAGCCCGAGGGGTTGACGAACTGGTAGGGGTCGGTCGGGATCGGCGACGCCGGGTTGCCGAGTGCGTCGACGACGGTGTTGGTCGTAATGTTGGAGAGTTCCTCGGTGTTGAACACGTTCTTGAGCTCGGCCACGATTTCCGCACGCACCGAGCCGCGGATCGGCACGAACCGCGTGTAGCGCAAGTCGACGTTCTTGCGCGGCGCCAGATACAGGGGGTTGCGGGCGACAAACAGCGGGCGGTCACTATTGATGCCGTCGCCGTTGAGGTCGCGGCTGGCCGGGATGTTCACCGGCAGGCCGCTGTTGATCTGCAGCAGCACGCCAATCTGGTTGCCGCTGAGAAGCTGACGGACGACCGCGTTCGAGGAATGGTTCTCCGTCAAGTAGACGATATTGCCGTTGAAGTTGTGACGGATGTCGAGCGGGTTGGGCCCGCGATCGCGATCGAGGTTGCTCGGGTCGGAGCGGCCGGTTTCGGACTGGACGGTGAGCTGGGTCAAAAGCGGCGTGTTGTCGAGTCCCTTGCCGAGTGAATACTGCGCGTTCAACGACAGCCCGTGCGACAGCCGCTTGGTGGCGCCGATCGTCACCGACTTGAAGGTCGAGTCACCAATCGAATCCACCTCCTGAATCAGGTTGAAGCGCGGATCGAGGCGCGTCGCGGCGCTCGCGGTCGTGCTGTAGATCGGCCGCCCGTCGGCCAGCTGGCCGATCGGGTTGATCGGGTTGATGTTGGTCACCACCGGCAGCTGGCTGCCCTTCGCGTACATCACCGAAACGTTCGCCGTCAGGTCGCGACTGAGCGACCGCTCGAGCTGCGCGTTGATCTGCCAGGTGTGCGCCACCTCGAAGTCCGACGACACCGCCCAGGGCGACTGAATCGCCAGCGTGCCGGTGGAGGCGCTGCCCGGGAACGCCGGCGCGCCGGCCGACGTGCCGCTGAAGCTGTAGACCGGTGAGCGCGGCGATCCGCTCAACTGCAGCGCCTGCTCGTAGCCGCCCAGAATCGGCTGGTCGTACATGATGCCGGTGCTGGCACGCAGCACCGTGTCCGGATTGATCGACCAGGCCACGCCGACGCGCGGCCCGAAGTTGTTCTTGTCGGTGTTGAACGCGTGCGTCTGCGCCAGCGGCGCATCGGCGATGCCGGCCGGATACTTGTAGAGGTCGTAGCGCAGCCCGTAGAGCACCTTGACCTTCGGCGCAATCTGCCAGTCGTCCTGAACGAAGAAGCTGGAGACGTCGGTCGCCATGTTGAACGACAAATTGCCGGTAATCTGCGACATCGTCGTGTAGCCGAACGGCGCCGCCCCGGATTTCGCCGCCAGGTACGCGGTGACCGACGGGAAGGTGTAGACGAACTGCGGCGCGTTGGTGCGCTCGTCGTAGATGTGCTGCCAGTCGAAGCCGAATTTGTAGCTGTGCGAGGCGCGGATGTAGGTGAAGTTGTCGATCACCTGGGTGATGTCCTGCTTGAACTCGAACCCGGCGTTGCCCTGGCCGGTGCCGCTCAACGGCGCGCCGAACGCGACGGCCGGGATTGCTGATGGTGATGGCCGGTCCGGTGCCGGAGTCGGCGTTGGCGGCGGAGCTCTGATGACGATGGGCGTACTGGAAGCGAACCTCGTTCAGCTTGCTGTTGCCCAGCGAGCTCACCAGCTGGCCGGCGATCGAATCCATCGCGTCGAGGAAGTTGGTGGCGCGCTCCAGTGTCGCGGTGCCGCCGCCGCTGTTGTAGGGCGAGTCGTTGTGGAACTGGATCCAGCGCGTGGTCAGCCGGCTGCCGTTGTTGATCTGATAGTCGGCTTTCGCGATCTTGAACTTGGCGGTCTGGACGTTCGGCGCCGCCGTCGGCTGCGGTTTGACGCCCACCAGCGCGACGATCGACGGATCGACGGTGATGAGACTGCCCGCCGACAGGTCGCGGCGGGTCTGCTCCCAGCCGCCGTAGAAGAACAGCTTGTTCTTGACGATCGGGCCGCCGACGTCGGCGGTGCCGGTGTCGGTCTTCGTATCGGGCTTCAGGTCGGCGCCGGCGGTAATCGCCGGGCAGTTGGCGGCGATCGTCGTGCTGCCGCAGCCGAAGAAGAACGGAAACGCGCTGAACGGCTTCCGCCGGAACAGGTAGCTGCCCTCGCCCTTGAAGGTATTGGTGCCCGACGGGGTCACGGCGTTGTAGACCATGCCCATGGTCTGGCCGAATTCGGGCGCGAAGCCGGTGGTGACGACCTTCACTTCCTGAATCATCACCTCGGACATCGGCAGCAGGCGCAGCCCGGCGCGGTCCTTCTCGGTGTTCGTGTTGCCGTCGATCATGTAGTTGATGCGCATGGCGGCGCCGTTGGCCGCCAGGCGCGGCACGCCGAACTCGACGTTCTCGATGCCGGTGACGCCGGGCTGAACGAGCGCGAAGTTGTAGGGGTTGCGCGCGACCAGCGGCAGGTTGTGCACCTCGAGCTCGCTCATGGTGTGGCCGATGTCGATGCGGGCGACGTCGAGCGCGGGTACATCGCTGCCGCTCACCGTGATCGTCTCGCTGACCGCCCCGACCGTCAGCGTGGCATTGACCGTCACCGTCTGGCCGACCGACAGCTGGATGTCAGTACCCTGAAACTTCTTGAACCCCTGCAGCTCCGCGACCACGCGATATCTGCCGATCGGCAGCAGCGGCGCGCGATAGAGACCCTTCTCATTGGTCACCACCGAGCGTTCAGCGGCGGTATCGACGTTGGTGATCGTCACGGTGACGCCAGGCAGCACACCGCCCGAACTGTCGGAGACGGTGCCCTCGATGGCACCGTTGGCGGCCTGTGACTGCGCGAACGCCGGTGCCGTCAGCGACAGCGACAGCAGAACTGAAAAAATATATTTGAGCATGCCCGCGAGTATACAAAGAATTTACTCATGCGGGCGGGCGCGAATGCCCGATTCACCGGTGAAATCCGAAGACGGCGTCGGCCGGATCCATTTCCTCGAAGTGATGGCGCAAGAGGACTCGGCTGGCCAGATACGCTCCCGTCACACCCTGGCTGGCATCCCCAAAAGCGAACAGGTGGTGGGGAAAGTTGCGGTGCGGCCCGATGCAGGGCAAGCCATTAGTAGTACGGGCGTAATCTGCCGCCCAGCCGAATGCCGGCTGGACTCCGGAGATATCCGGATACAAAGTCGACAGCTCGTACATCAACTGGCCGGTCCGCTGGACGATAACCTTGTCGCGCAGTCGCGCCGGCGGCGTCTCGCCATCGGCGCCCGCCACGATCACACGGTGGTCGTCGACCCATCGGATCACGTGCGGCGGCTCCGACATGTCGCGAAGCACCGCGGCGCGGCGTCCCATCTGCTGTCGAATCTTCGCCGGCACAGGTTCGGTTTCGGCAAAGTAGGTCGTACGAAACCAGAAATGGCGGGCCAGCGAGTGGTAGAGCGATGTCGGCATGCCGGTCGCCACGATGACGCGTCGGGTGTGGATCCGGCCGTTGGTCGTCAGCACGTCGGCCGCCCGGCGCGTGAAGGTGACTTTCGTGACCGGCGTACGCTCGAACAATTGAGCGCCCCGCTGCGCCGCTGATACCGCCAGCCCCAGGCAAGCGCGATAGGGATCGAGCGTCGCACCATCTTTCGCCCGCAGCGCAGCGGCGCCGCCGAGCGACAGTTCGCCCGCTACGGCGCGGGCGTTGAGATATGTGGCTTCGATCCCCGCGTCGCGCCGCGCCTTCTGCTCCCGCTTCAGGCGAAGCAGTTGTTCCGGCGTCATCGCCACGGTGACGGTCGGAACGGGCTCGACGAAACATTTCACGTCGAGCCTGCGGAGCAGCGACGCGAAGTCGAGCGCCGCACGGCGCCAGCTCTGAAACGCGCGCGCGCCAGTGCGCTGGCCGAACGCCTGACTGAAGGCAGCCAGGCCGATCCCCGGATCGTCATTCAGCCAGCCCGACGCCGCGCCGCTGTTCCCCTGCCCGACCTGCGCCGCCTCGAGCAGCGTGACCTTGACGCCGGCCGCCGCCAATGCGTACGCCGTCGCGCAGCCGGTCAGTCCGCCGCCGATGATGACGACGTCCGCGGTTGAGCTGCCGCGGTGGCGCGGATAGGTCGGCACGCGCGACTTGGGAAACTGCTGGATCCAGGGTGAGCGGGCGTAAGTGGTCATGTGGAATGCCTTCCGAGACCTCCGTCCCGATCAGCTTCAACGCCGAGAAGGCGGGCGCTCGGAAATCGCAGGCGCATTCTACCCGACGCGAACAACCGACTTCGGTTGCTCGCCGAGAGCTGGCGCTCACCCCTCCTGCCTCTCCCGCTCATCCTGCCCGTTCTACCCCTCCCGCCCGTCCTGGCCCTCCAGCCTCTCCCGCCCGTCCCGCCCCTCCTGCTCGTCCCGCCCATCCTGCCCGTCCCGCCCATCCTGCCCGTTCTACTCCTCCCGCCCCTCCCGCCCTGCCATCCGATCGTTTGCGGCGGCCGGTACTCTACGAAGGCCTTCGTGGTATTCTCCGGCATGAGCGATTTCCGCTACGCGCTGCGCACGCTCGTCAACGCGCCGGCCTTCACCCTCGTCGTGGTCCTCACGCTCGCGCTCGGGATTGGCGCGAACACCGCGATCTTCTCGCTTACCGATCAGGTGCTGCTGCGGATGCTGCCGGTCAAGTCGCCTGAGCAGCTGGTCGTGCTCGACGGCCCCGGCCCGTTCCGGGGCCGCACCTTCAACAACGGCACGTTCTCGTACCCGATGTATCGCGACTTCCGCGATCGGAACACCGTGTTCGACGGAGTGGTCGCGCGCTTCCCCGCGCCGCTGACCCTGCTCGCCAACGGCCAGGCGGAGCGCGTGCAGGGCGAGCTGGTCACCGGCAACTATTTCGACGTGCTCGGCGTTCGCGCTCACATCGGCCGCACCTTGACGCCCGACGACGATCGCACGCCGGGCGGCCATCCGGTCGCCGTGCTGAGCCACAGTTTCTGGATGCGCCGCTTCGCCGGCGATCGGTCGGTGATCAACCGCACCATCTACCTCAACGGACTGCCGATGACCGTGGTCGGCGTCACGCCGGCCGGCTTCTTCGGCATCGTGATCGGCGAGACCCCGGACGTGATGGTGCCGGTGATGATGAAGGCGCAGATGACGCCGACCTGGGACGATCTCCAGAGCCGGACGAGCCGCTGGCTGACGGTCATGGCCCGGCTGAAGCCTGGCGTCTCCGCGGCCCAGGCGGAGGCAGCGATGAACGTCGTCTACCGGCAGATCAACGACGTCGAGATCAAGGAGCTGTCGAACGTCTCGCAGCCGTTCCACGATCGCTTTCTCAGCAAGCACCTGTTCCTGCGCGCCGGCGACAAGGGACGGTCCGAACTGCGTCAGCAGTTCACCACACCGATCCTGGTGTTGATGGGGATGGTCGGGCTCGTGCTGCTGATCGCCTGCGCCAACGTCGCGAACCTGCTGCTGGCGCGCGGCGCCGCGCGGCAGAAGGAAGTCGCGATCCGTCTCGCGATGGGCGCGACCCGCGGCACGATCGTCCGGCAGCGACTGGTCGAGAGCTTCCTGCTGGCGGGCGCCGGTGCGCTGATCGGCCTCGGCGTCGCGTGGTGGACCGGGACACTGCTCCTCACCATGCTGCCCGACGATGGCGCGGTGCAGACGCTGTCGGCGGTGCCGGACCTCCGGGTGACCGCGTTCGCGGTCGTCGCGGCGCTGCTGACCGCGATCCTGTTCGGCCTCGCGCCCGCGCTGTCATCGACGCGGCCGGCGCTGACCTCCACCCTGAAGGACGAAGCCGGCAGCGTGGTCGGCGGCACCGGTCACGCGGGCTTCCGCAAGGGCCTCGTCGTCGCACAGGTCGGGCTGTCAGTGCTGCTGCTTGCCGGCGCGGGACTGTTCGCGCGCAGCCTCTACAACCTCAAGACGCTCAACCCCGGCTTCCAGGCGGATCAGCTGCTCGGTTTCTCGGTCAACCCGTCGCTGAACGGCTATCCGCGCGCCCGCTCGATCCAGGTGCTGCAGCAGATGCAGGAGCAGCTCGAACGGCTGCCCGACGTGCGATCGGCCGCGGCGTCGGTGATCTCGTTGATGACCGACAGCGAATGGAGCAGCACGGTGAAGGTCGAGGGCTACAAGCCGAAGGAAGGCGAGGACATGAACCCCAGCGTCAACGCGGTCGGCCCCGGCTACTTCGCAACCATCGGGCAGACGCTGCTCTCGGGACGCGAATTCACGGCCAAGGACGCCGACGGCGCGCCGCGGGTCGCGATCATCAACGAGACGATGGCGAAGTACTTCTTCGGCACGGAGAGCCCGCTCGGTCGCCACCTCGCCTGGGGCCGCGACAAGACCGCCGAGATCGAGATTGTCGGCGTCGCGCGCGACTCGAAGACGGCAACGCTGCGCGCCAACGTCAAGCGGTTCGTCTACACGCCCTACATGCAGGAGCCGGAGCTCGGCCAGATCTCGTTCTACCTGCGCGCGCGCGGCAGCGCCGCCGCGATCGGACCCTCGGTCCGCCAGGTCGCGCAGAAGGTGGATGCCGGGCTGCCGATCTTCGAGATGAAGACGATGAACGCGGTGCTCGACGAATCGCTGTTCCTCGAGCGCATGGTGGCGGCCTTGTCAGTCGCCTTCGGCGGCCTGGCGACCCTGCTCGCCGCGATCGGGCTCTACGGGGTGATGTCGTACACGGTGGCGCGGCGGACGCGCGAGATCGGGATCCGGATGGCGCTGGGCGCCGAACCGGGCTCGGTGCTGTGGCTGGTGCTCAAGGAGGTGGCGCTGATGGTCGGTATCGGCGTCGCCGCCGGCGTGCCGCTCGCCATCGCGCTCGGCCGAGTGGTCCAGTCGCAGCTCTTCGATCTGTCGGCACAGGATCCCGTCGCGCTCGTCGCGGCCGTCGCGCTGCTCGCACTCGTCGCGCTCGTCGCCGGCTACCTCCCCGCCAGAAGAGCGACGTGCGTCGATCCGATGTTAGCCCTCAGATATCAGTGACGAAGAGTGATGGGAGATTTCAGATTTCAGAAATCAGATTTCAGATTGAATTTCAGATTTGAATTTCAGATTGAATCTCAGATTGAATCTCAGATTGAATCTCAGATTGATTGGATGGCAATTCCAATTCTTACTTCTTAAATTCTTAAATTCTGAATTCTGAATTCCGAATTCTGAAATGTTACGATCTCCCGTGATGCGCATCGCAATCGTCGGTGCCGGCGGTGTCGGTGGCTATTTCGGCGGACGGCTGGCTGCGGCTGGTGCGGACGTCACGTTTCTTGCGCGCGGCGCGCACCTCGACGCGATGCGTGCGCGCGGACTGCGCATCGAGAGCCCGAACGGCAACCTGCACCTCCCGCAGGTGAAGGCGGAGAGCGATCCCGCGGCGGTCGGCCCGGTCGACGTCGTCTTTTTCGCGGTCAAGCTCTACGACACCCAGAGTGCCCTGGCGATGCTGCCGCCGCTGATCGGTCCGGACACGATCGTGATCGGGTTCCAGAACGGGGTTGAGACCGTCGATACACTGATACGAGCGGTTGGAGCGTCGCACACGGCTGGCGGAGTGTCCTACGTGTCCGCGGTGATCGCCGAGCCCGGCGTGATCCGGCACACCGCCATGGATCACCTGATTTTCGGCATGCCTGACGGTTCCCCATCGCCGCAGCTCGAAGCGCTGCTCGTGGCATGCCGCGGCTCCGGCTTTCAGGCCACGCTCAGCCCGGACATCGTCGTCGAGATCTGGACGAAGTTCGTCCGCCTCTCTGTCTTCTCCGGCATGACCGCCGTGACGCGCGGTCCAATCGGTGTCATCGTCAACGATCCGGAACTGCTGGAGATGCTGAGAGCCGCGGTCCGCGAAACACTCGCGGTCGCACATGCGAAAGGCATCGCGGTTCCGGACACCATCGACGACGATGTCACGTTCGCGTACAAAGCGTTGCCGGCGCAGGCGAAAGCGTCGATGCTCGAGGATCTCGAACGCGGCCGCCGCATCGAGCTGCCGTGGCTGAGCGGTGCGGTGGCGCGGCTCGGAGGCGAAATGGGTGTCGCGACACCCATTCACGGTTTCATCAGCACCGTTCTCAAGCCGTACGTCAACGGCAGAGGCTAGGGTGTCGGTCCAAACTACCGCGCCACTTGTCCAGCCGCAGTCGACGTGGTCTTCAGCGAGGCGTATATCTTCGCCACCACGTCGTTCAGCGGCTTGTCGCCGCGAATCCAGCGGAATACCGCCACGATATCGTTGTCCCAATCGATATAGATGATGTTCGACCCGTTGCCGACGAATCGCACCACGGTCTCGGGGGCCGCCGGCAACGGTTTCCGATCGGTGTTGAGATACCAGTTCGCGTAGCCGTAGTTCTTGTTGTCGGATCCAGGCGTCCGCGCCATCTTGATCCACCGTTCCGACACGATCGACTTGTCCTTCCACTTGCCGTTGCGCAGAAACAAATAGCCGAACCGCGCCATGTCATACGAGCTCATGAAGATGCCGCCACCCCAGTGGCCGCCGCCGCTGACCGACTGCATTTTCTGGCCGTCGAGCTCGACCCAGGAATTCTCGTAGCCGTACCAACGCCAGGTCGACGAGGCGCCAATCGGGTCCATCACCTGCTCGCGCAGCACTTCGGGGAGCGGCCGTCGCCACACCTGCAGCGCCGCCAGCGCCATCACGTTCACGCGAACGTCGTTGTACTTGAAGTGCGTGCCCGGCTCGTAGAGTTTGCGATTGGCCCAATCATCGGGCTTCTCGCCGACCGGACGATCGGCCCAGTCCGGCTTGCCCCACAGCGTCCCCTGCCAGTCGCTGGTCTGCCGCAGCAGGTCATCCCACTTGATCTGGCGGTTGTGTTCGGACTCGAACAGATCGACATGCGGCGGCATGTAGTCGCGGGCGTATTCGTTGACGTCCTTGATCATGCCCTTCTGCCATGCCAGCCCGATCACCGTCGTCAGGAACGTCTTGGTCACGCTGTTGACGATGTCGGCGCGATTGGGGTCGCCCCACTTCGCGACGATGTAGCCGTGCCGCGTGATGATGCCACTGGCGGGGCCGCGATCCTTCACCGGGCCGACCAGGGTGTCGAACGGCTCCTTGCCGAAGCTGTTCTTGAGGAACAGCGTCATGTCGTGCGTGCCCGGCGTGTCGGCGGCGATCGCCAGTTGCACCGCCTCGTTGAGCAGCGCGCCATTCATCCCGACTTCTTCGGGCGACTTGGTCTGCCAGTCGAGGCGCCCGGGAAAGTACGGCGCCTGCGCCTGCGCCGCGTTGCCCGGCCGCTGGAACGCTGGAGGAACGATCCGGTCCTGCGCCAGCGCGGGAACGATGACGAGGCCGGCCAGGACGAGAGGAAGTGTACGTCGCAGCATGAGGTATCTCCTTGCGAAGGCTGCAGTATAGTGCAGGCACTGCGGCCATGCGCGCCAGCCTGGGCACCGTCGTATTCGCGCTGGTTCTGGGGAGCGCTTATGCGCTCGCGGCGCCGCCACCAGCGCCACGAGCCGATCTCGAAACCGTGCTGGACCGCGCCGGCTGGTATCTCGACTACTTCGTCGACGAGTTCGAGAACGTCGTGGCCGAGGAATCCTATACGCAGGACTCGTCGCGGCTGCTCCCGACCATCTCGCCCTCCGGCGGCGGCCGCGGGGCGATCTCGCCACCGCCGTCTGCGGCGGAGATGCTGCGCGCGCGCCATCGCGACCTTCGCTCGGATTTCCTTCTCGTCAAGTCGCCCGAGACCGAGGCGCTGGTGGCGTTCCGGGACGTCATTCAAGTCGACGGCATCGCGGTCCGCGATCGCGAGGCGCGGCTGGCCAAGCTGTTTCTCACCGCGCCCAGCGATGCGATGGCCCGAGCCGAGCACATTCGCGAGGAGGGCGCGCGATACAACCTCGGCAACATGCGCAGCACCCTCGGCAACCCGGTGCTGGCGCTCGGCATCCTCCAGCAAAGCTACCAGACGCGGTTTCGCTTCGCGCTCGCCAAGGACGACAAGGGCTTCGGTCCCGCCGTCACCGTTGTTGAGTACAAAGAGGTGGTCTCGCCAGCCATGATTCGCGGCGAAGTGGGACGCGATCTTCCGGCCCATGGCCGCCTCTGGATCGACACCGCCACCGGCCAGGTGCTGGAGACCGAGCTCCAGGTGGAGCAGGCGGCGGTGCGCGCCGTCATCACGACCACCTTTCAGGCCGAAGAGAAGTCGGGCATCGCGGTGCCGCAGGAAATGCGCGAGCAGTACACTTTCACCAATGGCAATCGGGTGAACACCGTGGCCAGCTACGGTCGCTTCCGGCGGTTCGACGTCAAGGCGAGCGAAGACATCCGGACGCCGATCGCGACAACCGCCGATTCGTGGACCGGCATGGTCTTGGTCGAGCTTCCGACCCGGACGCTTCACCATGGGCAGCGCCGTCACGGAAGCCGGGCGCAACGACGACGAGACGCTGCACGACGTCGAGATTACCCGCTCGTTTCTGATGGGCCAGGCCGAGGTGACGCAGCGCGAATGGCGAACGGTCATGGGCAGCGCACCGAGCCATTTCTCCACTTGCGGGCCCCGCTGTCCGGTGGAAAACATCACCTACTTCGAGGTGCAGCAGTTCCTCGACAAACTGAACGCTCACGCGCCGAACACCCTGCGCTACCGGCTCCCGACTGAAGCGGAATGGGAGTACGCCTGCCGGGCGCGCACCACCGGGCCGTTTTCCGCCGGTGAAAACCTGACGACCGCGCAGGCCAACTACAACGGGCGCCAGCCCTACGGATCGTTTCCGGCCGGCGAGTTCCGCCAGAAGACGACGCCCACGGGCACGTTTCCCCTCAATCCGTGGGGCCTGGCCGACGTGCACGGCAATGTGTGGGAATGGACGTCTGATTGGTACGGCCCGTATCCTGACGGCGCCGTCGCCAACATCGATCCCCGGGGCCCGGCCTCGGGCGAGAAGCGTGTGATCCGGGGCGGCAGCTGGTTCTTCGATGCCAACAGCGCGCGCTGCGCGCTGCGCTATACCCACGCACCGCAGGACAAGGGCTTCAGCCTTGGTTTTCGCGTGGCGGCAGATCGTCCGCGTTGAGCGCCGCAGCGTCCGGCACGATGAACGCGTACTGCATTTGATCGGTAATGGCGCCGTTCTTGATGGCACTGCGCCGCAGCCGCGCCTCGAGCCGGTAGCCCGCCTTCTCCAGAACCCGGCACGACGCGGTGTTCCACGCGAACGGCAGCGCGTAGACGCGGGTGAGCGCATAGGTCGTGATCGCGTAGTCGGTCAGCGCGATCAGCGCCTCGGTAGCGATGCCGCGTCCCCAGAACGGTTCGGCAATCCAGTAACCGATCTCCGCCGACACCCGCTCCACGTCGGGGCGCAGCACGAAGCCGACGCTGCCGATGGCTTCGTCGTTCACCGCGATCGCGAAGGTCGTCTCAGGCGCTCGCGTGCGGACAGACCTGATGAACTCGCGCGCGTCATGGCTGCTGTAGGGATGGGGGAAGGCGTCACGCAGGTTGAGCCAGATCTTCCGGTTGTCGGCATGGCGCGCGATCGACTCGGCGTCGGCGGTCCGCCACGACCGGACTTCGCACGACTTGAGCTTCAGCAGCATGGCTACGTCCGCCGGGCACTCTCGAGATCGACCGGTTTCCCGGCGCCAGGCAGTTTGTCGAACTCCCCTTTCTGCGTCGCCGCGCGAATCCTGTTCTGGGCGATTCGTTCCCCGGCCACGGCGCTATCTTCTCATGTCGACAACGGTACAGAAAAAACTGCAGGCTCGCGGAGCTGGCATCGACAAACCTTGCTCACCGATGTTTGCGACCTCGGCGGTTTTTTCTTGGACCGCGCTACTCCGCTCTGAGCGCAATCAGCGGATCGACGCGCAGCGCACGTCGCGAGGGGACGATCAGCGCCACGCACGCCGTCGCCGCAAACATCGCCAGCACCACGGCATACGTCGTGGGATCGGCCGGCGACACCTCGAAGAGCAGACTGCGCATGGCGCCGCTGACGATCACCGCGGCGACAGTGCCGGTGACCAGACCCGCGGCGGTGAGGCGGATCCCTTCCGCCGCGATCAGACGAACGACCGCACCCGGATCCGCGCCGAGCGCCATGCGGACGCCGATCTCCTGGGTCCGCTGGGTGACCGTGTACGCAATCACGCCGTAAAGCCCGGCGGCTGCCATGATCAGGGCCACGACCGCAAATGCCGACAGCAGCCAGGTCATCAGCTGCTCCGTCGTGATCGAATCGGCCAGCGACGCCGCCATCGTTTCGACCCGGGTAATCGGCAGCCCGCGATCCACCTCCAGCATAGCGGCCCGGACGCCGTTGACAAGTGCGGTCGGATCGCCGCTCCTGGACCGCACCGCGAACTGCATCGCCGGCCACGGCCGCTGCGGGTACGGTGTGTACATTTCGACCATCGGCTGCCGCGCCAGCCCGTTGTTCTTCACGTCGCCGGCCACGCCGATCACTTCGGCAAAGCCGGGGAAGCGCCCGACGAGAATCTTCCTGCCGATCGGCGATTGGTCCGGCCAGGCGCGACGCGCCAACCCCTGGCTGATGACGACGACCAGGGGCGATCGCTCGGTGTCGGCGGCGGCGATGGCGCGGCCAGCGACGATTGGGATGCCCATGGTCGCGAAATACCCTGAGGTGACCGCGGACCACTGCCCGACCGGGCGTTCACCGATCGCCACGAGCGGCTGATCTCCGGTCACGTACGGCGCCATCGTCGTGATCGCCGGCGGCAGCGCCATCGACGCGGCCGCGCCAGCCACGCCCGGGATCGCAGCGAGCTTCGGCATCAATCGGGCGATGAAGGATCGCATGTCGGAGGCGTCGGCATAGGTGGATGTCGGCAGCGACACGCGGAATGTGAGCAGGTTGTCGGCTTGGAATCCAACCGGCACACGGCTCAGACGGACGAAGCTTTGGAGAAGAAGCCCCGCCCCGACCAGCAGCATCAGCGAGAGCGCGACCTCGACGATCACCAGCGCGTTGCGCGGACCCCGGCGGGATGCCGTTGCGCCGCGGCCGCCTCCCTTCAGCGCGTCGACCGGCGATTGGCGCGCCGCCAGCGACGCCGGGATGAGGCCGAAGATCAGGCCAGCGCCAATCGACACCGCCAGCGAAAACGCCAGCACACGGCCGTCGACGGCGACCTCCGATCCGCGCGGCAGGCCGCGCAGCGCCGCCGCAGCGAGATCGACGCTCCAGAACGCGAGCAGGACGCCCAGCAGGCCACCGGTCATCGACAGCAGCAGGCTCTCGCTGCACATCCACCGGGTCAGGTCCCAGCGGCTGGCGCCGAGCGCCAGGCGGACCGCCGCTTCGCGCGACCGCGCCGTCGCGCGAACGAGCAACAGGTTGGCGACGTTGGCACACGCGATCAGCAGCACGAGACCGACGGCACCCATCAGCACCAGCAACGGCGATCGGACGCTGCCGACGGTGCGCTCGCGAATCGGCGCGAGTCTCAGGCTGGCGGCGGGATCGGCATCGGTGTTGGTCGGGTTGGCGCGCGCGTAGGCGTGCGCAATGGCGTCCACTTCACTCTGTGCCTGCTCGACGCGGACTTCCGGCGCGACCCGCGCCACCGCCGTCAAGTAGCCGAGGCCGCCGTCAATCAGGTTTCGCGGGAAGCCGGTGACCTCATCGACCCGCGGCGCCCACACATCCACATCGTCGAAGGGCGACGGCAGATCGAAGCCGAGCGTGCCGACCACCGCGTAAGGTGCGCCATTGAGCGTCAGCGTCGCGCCGATGGCGTCGGCCCGACCACCGAAGCGCCGGACCCAGTAGCGGCGGCCAACGACCGCGACCGCCGGTGCGCCGGCCTTGTCCTCGGCCGGCGTAAACGTCCGGCCCAGCGCCGCATGCACGCCGAGCACGTCGAAGAAGCTGGCGGACACCCGGGCGCCGGGAAGCTGCTCCGGTCGATCGCCGTCGGTGGCGTTGAACCGTTCGTTGGCGATCGCGGCAAGGCCGCTCAGCATCGAGTCGCGCGTCGCCAGCTCCTTGAACGCCGGATACGAGAAAGGGCGGTCGGCGAGGGCGCGTTGGGGATTCGATCCGGAGAGGATGAACAGGCGGCCCGGATCCCGGAATGGCAGCGGCCGCAACAACGCCGCGTCGACAATGCTGAAGACCGCGGTGTTGGCGCCGATGCCGATGGCCACGATGGCGATGGCGACCAGCGTGAACTCGGGCGCCTTCAACAGCGATCGAATCGCGTAGCGCATGTCAGACCACGTAACGCTCGCCGGCGCCCGCTGCGAGCGCCGAGAACCGGCCGTGCGCGAAGGGCGCCAGATCGAATCGCGGATCGCGGCCGGCAATCACGTCCGCCAGAATGCGGCCGGCTGCAGGCGAGTGCTGAAAGCCGTGGCCGCTGAAGCCATTGAGCAGGTACAACCCTTCGACGCCTTCGGCGGCGCCGACAATCGGGTTGCCGTCGGGCGACATCTCGTAGAGCCCGGCCCACGCGTGCGAGATCGAGGCATCCGCCAGCGCCGGCAGCCGCCTGACGGCGACATCGATGACTTGCGGCAGAAAATCCCATTGCACGGTGGTGTCGAAGGTCGGCTTCTCCAGACGGTCGCCCATTCCGAAGAGTAGCCCTGCTCCTTCGCGGTGAAAGTAAAAGCTGGTGTCGAAGTCGATCACCATGACGTGCGACGAGGGCACCGCGAAGTGTCCGGCTCCTGAGCCGGCCGCGGGGGCGGCGATGAAGATGTGCCGGCGGATCGGGTCGACCGGCACCTCGACGCCGGCCATCCTGCCGACCAAACGCGCATACGGGCCGGCGGCGTTCACGACCGCGCCCGCCGCGATGATGCCCTGCGACGTCTCCACGGCCGTCACGCGGTCTGCGGCGACCCTGATGCCGGTGACTTCGACGTCGCGCGCCACGGTGACGCCGAGTGATTGCGCCGCCCTGGCGAAACCCATCGTGACGCCGTTGGGATCGGCGATGCCGTCGCGTCCGCAGAAGGTCGCGGCCAGCACACCGTCGGCGTCCAGCCCCGGCGCCCGCGCCGCCGCTTGTTGGCCCTCGAGCCATTCCACCTCGACCCCGAGGTTGCGCTGGAGCGCCACGTTTCGCTGGAAAGCTTCAACGCTGGCAGGCGACGACAACAGGAAGAGGTAGCCGTCCTGATGGAAGTCAATCGGGTGGCCGACCTCGTCGGCGAACCGCTCGAGCAGCGCGATCGATTCGATCGACAGCCTGATGTTGGCCTCGTTCGAGAACTGGTGCCGCACGCCGCCGGCGTTGCGGCCGGTCGAATCCGGTCCCCAGCATCGTCTCGCGCTCGAGTAGCACGACGTCGGTCACGCCGAGCCGGGCGAGATGATAGGCCACGCTCGTGCCCATGCATCCGCCACCGACAATCACGACGTCAGCCGTGCGCTTCACGCCACTACCTTTACCACGAAGGGGTGAAGGCACGAAGAACGGACGACAAAGCCTTGGTGAATTACTGCCGGGTCGCAGGCGTGCTGCTCTTCGCCACCCTCTCGACCTGCTCCATGACTCTCAGGATGTTGCCGCCCAGGATCTTTTCGATGTCGGTGTCCGAATAGCCCTTCTTGATCAGCGCGTCCGTGATCTTGGGCAGCTTGGACGCGTCCTCCATGCCGAACGGCATGGTGGCGCCATCGAAGTCCGAGCCGAGGCCGACATGATCAACGCCGGCGACTTTCACGGCGTGGTCGATGTGCTCGACAATCTTGTCCCACGTCACCATCGGCAATTCACCCTTGGCCATCGCCTCGTGGTCGATGCGCTCGCTCTCCATGGTGGTGCAGGCCTCGTTGCCGCCGCACTTCTTGGACATCGCCGCCATCGCGACGTCGACCGTGCCGCTTTTCTTCTCACTGGCAACCCGGAACTCCTCGCTGAGGAACGCGACATGGTAGTTGATCATGATCACACCACCGTTCTTCGCCAGCGCGCGCAGCATGTCGTCGGTCATGTTGCGCGGGTGGTTGGCAATCGCGCGGCAGGACGAATGCGAGGCGATCACCGGCGCCTTGGTCACCGCGATCGCGTCGTAAAAGGTCTTGTCGGCGACGTGCGAGATGTCCACCATCATGCCGAGCCGGTTCAGCTCGCGGACGACATCCTTGCCGAACGGCGTAAGGCCATTGTGCGCCGGCTTGTCGGTCGAGGAGTCGGCCCAGTCGTTGTTCTTGAAATGGGTCAGCGTCAGGTAGCGCACGCCGGCGGCGGCATATTTGCGGAGCTGCCCCAGATCGTCGTTGATCATGTGGCCGCCCTCCATGCCCATCAGCGCCGCGATCTTGTGCTCCGAGACGGCGCGCCGGACCTCTGCGGCGGTGGTTGCCAGCATCAGATCGCCGGGGTGCGTCTTGACCGCATCGTGCACCGCCGCAATCAGCGCGTTGGCGGTGTTGACTGCCTTCATCCCGGTGACGTCGGACGGGACCCAGATCGAGAAGAACAGCCCGTCGAGGCCCCCTTCGCGCATGCGCGGAATGTCGATGTTGCCGTTCTTCTGCCGCTTGCCGATGTCGAAGGTCTTGTCGAACAGGAGGCGCTGCGTGGTGTCGTCGTGTGAGTCGATGACGATGGCGCGCTCGTGCAGCTGCTTGGCGTGCGCGGACACCGTGTCGGCCGGAGCGGACTGCGTGAACACGAGGGCGGGCACGGCGAGCACCGCAATGCCGAGCGCGGCGGACAGAAGGCTGTTTCTCATTGGCCGATCTTAAGCCATCGCCGAGACGATCGAACCGTTCTTCTGCTCTCCGCTCCCTGCTCTCTGCGTGTTTACCCTTCGCTCCACCGGAAGCGTGAAGCGGCGACGCTCCAGAACGCGACCGCGAACGCCGCCAGCACGGCCACCGGCATCAGCGCGCCGTTGAACCCGATTCCCCGCCAGGTCATCGCGTCGAGGCCGTCCACGGCCCATCGCACCGGCACGATCAGGGTCAGCTGCTGCAGCCACGCCGGAAAGATGAACGTCGGCACCCAGGCGCCGCCCAGCATCACCATCATCAGCACTGCCAGCGTGGTCACGCCGCGCGCGGTAGCCGGCGAGTTGCCGAGGGCGGCGACCAGCAGGCCGAAGGTGGACGCCATCACCGCGCAGGCGATCGAGATGACCAGAAACCCGAGCGCGCTGCCCTGGATGCGCACGCCGAAGACGAGCATCGCGAAGCCGAACGAGACGAGGAGGATCATCAGCGAGATCAGCGTGCCGCTGGCGGCCTTGCCGGCCAGCAGGGTGAGCTTCGAGACCGGGGCGCTGCGCAGCCGGCTCCACAGCCCGCGCTGCCGCTCGAGCAGCATCTCGACGCCGATGTTCGCCATCGCGAACAGCAGAAACTGGATCGCCATGCCGGCGAAGGAATGGGCGTAACCGTTGTAGGCGATGTTCGACCCGGCGGTCATCGCCTGCTCGTCGACGGTGTACGGCATCGTCAAACCGCGGCGGCGCGGCTGATCGGGTGAGCCCGCCGCCGGCTGATCGCGGTAGAACTTCTGGACCGAGGCCAGCATGTCCACCAGCAGCCGCTTCTGATCCGGCGCCATGGTCGCGGACGACTGGATCTGCGGCAGCGTCTTCTCGATCAGCTGGCGGCCCTGATCGCCGCCGAACATCTCCTGGCTGACCGCCTCCATCACGTGCTGGGTCATGACGCCGCGCACCATCGCCAGCTCGGTGCTCTTCGACGGGTCGAAGAGGAGCGAGAGCACCGGCTTCTCGCCATCGCCGAAGAACGCCTGGCCGGAAGCGTCGCCGAAGCCCTTCGGAATCACGATCGCGACCGCCGTGGCTCCTTTCTTCACGGCGTCACGCGCCTGGTCCAGGGTCGGCCGGGCCACCTTCAAGTTCTTGTCGGCCTCGGCGCCGGCGGCGATCGCCTTCGAGATCGCGCTGCCGTCCTGATCGACGACGGCGACGGCAATCCGCGCCGGTTCGCGGTTCTGGCCGCTGCCTGAAAACACCGCACCGAAGAAGGAGGCGATGGCAATCGGCACAACGAAGCTGACGATTACGGAGCGGCGGTCGCCGAAGAAGAGCAGCAGATCCTTGCGCACCATCGCGAGAAACGGAATGACAGGCATCAGTCGCGCAAGCTCCTTCCGGTCAGGGTGAGAAACACCGATTCGAGCGTCGCCTTGCCGCCGCCGACGCCGGCAACGCGCGACTGCAGACCGTCGAGGGTATCCTCGGCGATCACCCGGCCGTGGTCCATCACCACGATGCGATCGGCGAGCCGCTCGACTTCTTCCATGTAGTGCGTGGTGTAGATCAGCGCCTTGCCGCGCCGCTTGAGCGTCTCGAGGTTGTCGAAGATCGCGTTACGGCTCTGCGGATCGACGCCGACGGTTGGCTCGTCGAGCAGCAGGACGTCGGGATCGTGCAGCAGCCCGGCCGCCAGGTTCAGGCGCCGCTTCATGCCGCCGCTGTAGGTCGAGACGCGATCGCGGACGCGATCGGACAGGCCGACGAGATCCAGCGCGTCCGTAATCGCTTTGTCGAGCGCCGCGCCGGACAGGCTGTACAAGGCGCCGAAGAAGCGCATGTTCGCACCGGCGGAGAGCTCGTCGTAGAGCGCGAGATCCTGGGGGACGAAGCCGATGCGCCGCTTGTTGGGATCGGTGTCGCCGCTCAGGCGCGCTCCTTCGATCAGTACGTCGCCACGATCGGCAGCGAGCAGCCCGGCAATCATCGACACCGTCGTCGTCTTGCCGGCGCCATTGGGCCCCAGCAGGCCCACCAGCGTGCCCCGCTCCACGGCGAAAGACACGTCGTCCACCGCGAGGAGCGAGCCAAACGATTTCCTGAGATGTTGAATGGTCAGCATGTTTCGCTCGGCTGAAGCCTTGGCGCTACGTCGCACGGCCGCAGCTCACGCCGGGCGAGGGCTGGAGCCGAGCACGTTGAGGAATCTTGTCACGGACCTGACTCGCGGCGGAGCGTTCCCGACAAACGGTCGATCCGCTTGGACGAACGGTGTCGCATGGCGGTTCAGGCATCCTCGACGGCGAGCACGAGGGTCGCGTGACGGCCAACACGGCGGTCAGCAGGCCGAGCGCGAAACTATCGGTCGCATCGTTGATACAGCTCGGCAAAGCCGACGTTGATGCCAGGGTGTCAGACACCGTCACCATTGGAGTACGGTGTCTGACACCCTCGATACGAAACGCCGCGAGCGCCTCGGAAGCTGTCACGGCCGGATCGTAGGGCGCCGGGGCGGGCTATTCCGCCAGGGCGATGATGGGATCGATGCGCGTGGCGCGGCGCGCCGGCAGCGCGCACGCCGCGATCGCGACGGCCGCGAGGATGAGCGTCACCGCCGCCAGCACGATCGGATCCGCCGCGCTGACGCCGAACAACTGGCTCTCCAGACTCTTGCGCAGCACGACGGCGCCAATCGCGCCGATCACGAAGCCGCCGGCGATCAGCATCAGCCCCTCGCGCAGCACCAGGTCGAAAATGGCGCGGGCGCTGCTGCCCAGCGCGATGCGGATACCGATCTCCCGCCGCCGCTGCGTCACCAGATAGGCCAGCACGCCGTAGATGCCGATCGCCGACAGGAACAGGGCGATGGCGCCGAAGCTGAGCGACAGGATCATCGGCGACTTGCGGGTGATCAGCGACTTCTCCATCCGCGCCTCCATCGTCTGGATGTCGAAGACCGGCAGCTCGCGATCGAGCCCGCTGAGCGCGCCGCGCACGGCGCTGGTCAGCGACAGCGGATCGCCAGCGGTCCTGACCGCGAACGTCAGGCCATGGGACACATCCTGGTCGGCCGGAAAATAGTAGGCGCCGACCGACTTCTGACCCTCGGTCAGATCGTGCAGCTTGATGTCGCCAATCACGCCGACCACTGTGAAGAAGACCGTCTTCTCGGTGATCGCAGTCAGGTCGCCGGCCGCAACGCTGGTCGGCATGTACATGCGCCGCCCGATCGGATCCTGGGTCGGCCAGAACCGCCTGGCCAGCGTTTCGTCGACCATGATCGAGCCGCCCCGGGTGAGCGGCTGGCCGCCGATGCCGATCGCCGGCGGGCCCTTGCGGCCGTCACGATCGTCGAAGAACCGCCCGCGCACCAGCTTCACGCCCATGGTCTCGAAGTAGCCTGGCGTGACGTCGATCTGACTGGGTGAAATCACCGACTCGCCGGGTTTCATCTGATAGCCCTCGGCGAAAATCACGCTGTTGCTGTTGTTGCCGCCGAAGGGAATGGTGTCGGTGGCGCCGACCGCGGTCACACCGGGCAGCGCGCGCAGGCGCAGGAGCGCCTCGTGCGTGAAGGCGATCACCGCCTCGTCCTTCGCATAGCGCGTCCGCGGCAGCGTAATGTTGGCAGTCAGCACGCCGTCGGGGTTGAAGCCGGGCTGAATCGCCAGAACCTGGCGGAAGCTCGCGAACATCAGACCGGCCCCGATGAGCAGCACGAACGCGAACGCGACCTGGGTCACGACCAGCGACCGGCGCAGCGCGCGCGCGCCCCGGCCGGCCGTACCGCCGCGTCCTTCCTCGCGCAGGACAACGGTGAGATTCGCCGGCAGCACGTTCGCAACCGGAATCAGGCCCAGCACCAGCCCGATGATCGCCGACACCCCGAGGGTGCAGGCGATGACGACGCCGTCGAGGCGAATTTCGGCGCCGCGCGGCATCTCTTGAATGTTGAGCGTGCCGAGCAGCCTGAGCGCGGCGTAGCCGACGAGCAGACCGGCCACCGCCGACGCCAGCGTGAGCAGGATGCTCTCGGTCACCAGCTGCCGGCCGACGCGGAAGCGGCCGGCGCCGAGCGCCAGACGCGTCGCCAGCTCCTTGAGCCGCGCCCGCGACCGGACCAGGACCAGGTTGGCGACGTTCACGCAGCCGATCAGCAGCACGAACAGCGCGCCGCCCCACATCAAGTACAGCGTCGCCTTGACGTCGTGCACCAGCGTCTCCTGCAGCGGCTCGACGATGGTGTGAAACCCGGCGTTGATCAGCAATGGCTTGAGCGCCGGAAACAGTTCGAGGTTGCGCGCGTTCAGCGCATCGACCTGCTGTTGCGCGCGCTGGATCGTGGCACCGGGCTTGAGCCGTCCGAGGTTCTGAAAATTGTTGCTGTGCCGCTGCTCGTCGCTCTTGTCCTGCGCGGTGAACGCCAGCGGGCGCCACAACATCACCTCGGGGTTCAGGAAATAAAAGCCCTTGGGCATGACGCCGACGACCGTGAGCGGCTCGCCGTCGATGCGCAGGTCCTTGCCGATCGCCCCCGGGTCGCCGCCGAACTGCGACTGCCAGAGCGCATAACTCAACACGACCTTCTTCTGGTTGCCCGGTTCGCCTTCCTGCTCGGAGAAGGTGCGTCCGAGCGCCGGAGCGACGCGCAGGAGACGGAAGAACGAGGGGGTGACGCGGGTGATGCGGATGCGAACCGGCGTGCCATTCTGGTCGATGTTCTGGTTGCCGCCGTTGTAGTCGGCCTGCTCCTCGAACACGTCCAGGTCGCGAAGACGATCGTAATAGTCCGGGACACTCGACGAGCCGCCCACGGCCGCACCGGCGCCGGGGTAGGCATTCCCCATCAGCACGATCCGGTCCGACTCGGGCACCGGCAGGGGCCGGAGCAGTACGTTGTGGACGACCGAAAACAGCGCGCTGTTGGCGCCGATGCACAACGCCAGGGTGAGCACCGTCGTGATGGTGAACGCCTTGTCGCGCCACAGCAGCCGCAGACCGACTCGAATATCGGAAATCATACGAGTCCGTAGACGTGCAGTCTGACGAAGTTGTTCAGGCGATGAGCCGATACCGGCACGCGCGGTGAGTCTATTCGATCCGCAGAGCTTCGGACGGATCGACGCGGGACGCGCGCCAGGCGGGGATGAGGTTCGCCAGCGCGGAGACGCCGAGCAGGAGCAGGCCGGCGCCAATCCACGAGAAGGGGTCGACCACGCTCACCCGATAGAGGACGCCGGCAATCATTCTTGCCGCGATGACGGCGACGGCGGCGCTCAGCGCCGCGCCCACCGTCAGGCCGGCGATCGCCACCACCAGACCCTGACGCATCACCAGTCCCACCACGGTGCCGGGTCGCGCGCCGAGCGCCACCCGAATGCCGATCTCCTTGGTCCGACGCGCGACCGAGTACGCAATCACGCCATAGAGCCCGATCGCGGCCAGCAGCATGGCCACCAGGCCGACGGCGCTCACCAGCCAGGCGCTGGCGCGCATCGGGAACAGCGTCGCATCGACCTGCATCTCCATCGTCTGGTTCTCGACGAAGACGACGTTCGGTTCGATGGCGAGCACCTCGCGCCGCATGTCGCGCAACAACGCGGTCGCGTCGCCCCGTGTGCGGGCGACGATCGCGGCGTACGGCCCCGGCCGCTGGTTGCGGGGAACCTGCAGGAACGGCGTCGGCAGCTCACTGAGCGTCTTGACCTTGTGATCGGCCGAGACGCCGACGATCTCAAAGGCCGGCCCTTCGCCGCCGCGGGTGCGGAAGATCTTCCCGATCGCGCTCTGCCGGGGCCACACGCGGCGGGCGAGCGTCTCGTTGACGATCGCGACCCGCGGCGTGTCGGGCCGATCGGCGTCGGTGAACGCCCGCCCCTCGACAATCCCCACACCCATGGTCTTGAAGTACTCCGGCGAGACCGTCGTGACCTCGACGGTGTCGCCGTGCTCGCCGGGCCGATGGCGACCGGGAACCCAGATTTCCCAGCTGTTCGCGTTCAGCTGCAGCGGCACGCGCGTGGCGAGCGCCGCCGATTCGACGCCCGGGATGGCCGACACCCTGGCGAGGGCGGCCTGATAGAAGCGCTGGCTCTGATCGGGCGTGAGCTTGAGAGTCGAGGTGTCGGTGGAGACGATCGCAAGCCGGTTGACGGTGAAACCGGCGTTGGTGCGCTGCGCCGCGATGAAGCTGCGCGTGAGCAGCGCCGCGATCACGAGCAGCAGCGCCGTGATCGCCATCTGGCCGGCGACCAGGACGTCGCGCAACGTCCAGCGCCGACCGGCCGCCACCGCGGCGCTTCCCTCGCCGCGCAAGTCGGCAACCAGGCTCGGCCTGGTCGCCTGCAGCGCCGGCGCCAGGCCGGCGAGCAGCGCCGCGATGAAGGTGGCGGCAAGCGTGAACGCCAGCACCCGGCCGTCGATGCGCAGGTCGAAGGCGAGTGGAATCGGCAGCGGCAGACTGAGCGAGGCGACGACCGACGTAATCCACCAGGCCAGTAGCGTCCCGCCGAAGGCGCCGAGCAGCGATAACACCACCGCCTCGGTGACGAGCTGACGCATCAGACGCCCACGGCTTGCGCCGATGGCCAGTCGAATCCCGATCTCCTTGTGCCGGCTCGATGCGCGCGCCAGCAGCATGCTGGCCACGTTCGCGCACGCGATCAGCAGCACCAGCGCGACCACCACCATCAAGCCGGCCGCAATCGGGACCACGACGGGATCGAGCGAGGGATGGAAGTGGACATCGCTGGTTCGCTTCACCGCGATGCGCCGCTCCGTGTTGGTGACGGGATTGTCGGCGGCGAGCCGCGACGCGAGCAGAGCCAGGTTGGCCCGGGCCTGATCGATCGTCGCGCCCGGCTTGAGGCGCCCGCGGATGAACAGCCAGCGATCGGCGCGTCGGTCGAGCCGCGTCGTCCCCGTCGGCGACGGCATCGCGTCGTGCATCCCGACCGGCTCGACGTCGAGCGAGGCCGACACCGGAATCCACATTTCGGGTGCGAGGATCGGCACCATGCCGCTGAATGCCGCCGGAGCCACGCCGACAATCGTGTAGGGGGTGCCGCGAATCCGTAGACTGCGCCCGACGACATCAGGCGACGACCCCAGCTCGCGCGTCCAGTAGCGGCGCGACACCATCACCACTCGCGGCGCGCCGGGCTGATCGTCGGAGGGGAGAATCGTTCGCCCGATCGCGGCGTTCACGCCGAACACCTGGAAGTAGTTGCCGGTGACGATTTCGCCCATCGCGAGCCGGGAACGGCCGTCGAGGTTGAGCGCCGCGAACATCGGACTGTAGCCGACCAGCGCCTCGAACGCGTCGTTGTGCGCGCTCAGATCCAGGTAGTCGGGATAAGACGAGGTGCTGTACTCGACGGTGCCGGTGGAATCGCTGGTGAAGATGTCGACCAGGCGCCCGGGCGCCGTGACCGGCAGCGGTTTGAACAGGACCGCGTCGACGATGGCGAACAGCGCGGTGTTGAAGCCGATGCCGATCGTCAGCGAGGCAACCGCCACCAGCGCGAACCCCGGGCTCTTGAGCAGCCACCGGACCGCGAAACGAATGTCGGCAAGGAGGGACTCGAGCACGGCCCATGATTATAATCCGCGCCATCAAGAAAGGGTCGATTGGGCTGCGCGCCGTGCCGCCTCCGGGCCCATCGGTTTCGCGCAAGCGCTGGCACCAACATCCAGGTCTGGCTGGCCGCCGGCCCGGTCTTTCGGGCCCGAAAGCTGACGCCGTATCGCGGCGACGATGGACAGACACTGACCGGCTGGTCTTCGCGCCGCACGACAAAACGCTCGGACGTACGCGAGCAGTAAGCCATGTGGTTGACATATATATGACTGACACATATGCTGTCGCACTATGTCGACCGACCGCGAGCTGCGCAAGGCAGCGCCGAAACCCTGATCCTCGCGCTGCTCGAAGAGCGCGATCGCCACGGCTACGAGCTCGCCAGGCTGATCGGCGAGCGCTCCGAGGGCGCCATCACTTTTCACGTCGCGTCGCTGTATCCGACGCTTTATCGCCTCGAGCGCCGCGGCCTGATCCTGGGACGCTGGGTGGAACAGGCCGGCACGCGCCGGCGCCGCTTCTATCGCGTCACTGCGGCCGGCCGAAGAGTGCTGGACGCGCAGCGCCGCAGCTGGGGCGCGTTCTTCGCGGCGCTCAATCGCGTCGCCGGCATCCGCGATGCCTGATTGGCCGGCGCTCGTCCGCGTCCGTGTCGGAACACTCCCGCTCGACGCGAGCCGGGCCGCCGATATCGTCGACGAGATCGCGCAACACGTCGCCCAGCACCATGCCGATCTGACTGCGTCGGGGGTGGATGACGCCAGCGCCCTGCGCCGGGCGCTCGCGCCGCTCGACGATCCGGCGCGGATCGCGGCGGAGATCGCGCGCGCCGATCGGCCGAGGGCCTCGGCGCCGCCGCCACCACCGGAAAACGGATCGCTCCTCGTCGATCTCGGCCGCGACGTCCGCTCTGCCGCGCGCCTGTTGCGGAGCGCGCCCGGCTTCGCCGCGATCGCCCTGCTGACACTGGCGCTCGGCATCGGCTTCAACACCGCGATCTTCAGCGTGCTCAACGCCGTGCTGCTGCGGCCGCTCCCCTACGCCGACCCGGACCGGCTGGTGCTGATCGGCGAGCGCGGGCCGACCGGCGCCGCGAATAACGTCGGCTACGCCGCGTCGCTCAACTACGCGTGTCGCAGCTGCCTGCACCTGAAGGCGATTGGCCGGTTGAAGACCGGCACCGCGCTGGAGGCCGCGCGCGCCGACGTCGACGGGGTCCAGGCCCAGTTGCGTCGGGAACATCCCGCCGACTACGCCCCGTCCACCATGACCCTGGTGCCGCTCAGCGATGCCTTGACCGGCGGAATCCGTCCCGCGCTTGGCGTCCTGATGGGCTTGGTCGGCTTCGTGCTGCTGATTGCCTGCGCCAACATGGCCAGTCTGCTCCTCGCCCGCATCGCGCGCCGGGAACGCGATCTCGCGCTTCGGGCTGCGCTCGGTACCAGCCGCGCGCACATCGTCCGGCAACTGATGGTCGAGGGCGGGCTGCTCGCTTTCACCGGCGGCCTGCTCGGACTCGTCGTCAGCTTCGTCGCCGTTCCGCTGCTCGTCCACCTCGCGCCGCGACGATGGCGCGGCTGACCGGTGCGCAGATGGACGGCCGGGCGCTGTTGTTCTCGATGGCGCTGTCGCTGGCCACGGCGTTTCTCTGCGGTCTGCTGCCGGCGATCAGGGCCTCGCGAGTGGACCTTCAGGCGTCGCTGCAGGGTGAAGGGCGGCGCACCGGCCAGGCCGCAACGTCCACCGCGCGTCGGCTGCTGGTGGCCGCCGACGTCGCGATGGCGCTGGTCCTGCTGATCGGCGCGGGGTTGATGATCAAGAGCGTCGGCCGTCTGATCGGCGTCAACCCGGGCTTCGATTCGGAGCACGTGCTGTCGCTGCAGGCCTCGATGCTCGGACCGGCCTATGCCAGCAACTCAAGCGTGATCGAGAAGATCGATGCCATTGTCGCCACACTGCTGCGGACACTGCCTGGCGTTGACGCCGCGGCGGCGGCAGGCCAGATTCCACTCGACGGCAATGGCGATACCTGGCGTTTCACGTCGAAGGCCGGCCGATCGCTCCCGACGACCCGGCGGTCGAACGCTTCGCCGTCACTCCCGACTACTTCACAGTGATGAGGATTCCACTTCTGCGCGGCCGTCTCATCACCGACCGCGATCGCGCCGCCACCGACAACGTGATGCTGATTAGGCCCCGCTCACCGAGCTGGTTGCGCGATCGGTAGGGCCGCGGCGCTTCGTCATGGTGCTGCTGGGACTGTTCGGCGGGCTGACGCTGCTGATGACCGCGATCGGCGTCTACGGCGTGATCTCGTATTCGGTGGCCGAGCGCACGCGCGAGATCGGGATCCGCGCCGCGCTCGGCGCGCAGCCGCGTGACATCGTCAGGCTGGTCATTGGCGGCGGGCTGACGGTGGTGGGCGCCGGTGTCGGCGCCGGCCTCGTGCTGGCGTTCGCCGCGTCACGCTGGCTCGAGAGCTCGCTCTATGGCGTCAGTGCCACCGATCCCGCCACCTTTGCCGGAGTCGCCCTCGTGCTCCTGGTGGTGACGATCGTCGCCCAGGCGGTGCCGACCGTCCGCGCGGTGCGCCTCGATCCCGCCGTTGCGCTGAGGCAGGACTGATTCAGACGATCAGAAGAAACCGCCGAGGGCGCTGAGCAAGGTTAGCCGTGGATCGCTGGGCTCGGTGACGATTCCGTTCCTCGTGACAGCGATTGTCTCCGCGTGCGGCGCGCTGGCATGGCTGGCCATCGATCCGACCCGCGCGATCAATGGAGCGGCTGCCCGGACATTTGAACCACGCGCGATGTGATGATCACTGCTCCTTCATCCACACCGCCATCTCGCCCTGGCCGCGGTTGTTCCAGGCGTAGTACGGAATCGCCACGAACGGACGGCTGCCATCGCCACTGATCACCTCGACGCCGTTGAGCAGGTCGGCGCGGAACCGTGACCGCAGCGTCGCCTCGCGCGGAATCACCAGATCGAGCGCATGACCGCCGTTGTCGATCGCCTCGACGGCATAGACGAGCGGGCCGCGCTGAATGGCCACCCGCCCCTCATCGTCCTTGACGCCGGGATTCGAGACGATGCGCCTGGCCGGCATCGGCAGGGTGAGGTGGATCGTGTCGCCGCGCTTCCAGTTGCGCCGGATGCGGAGGTAGCCCTCCTTCACCTCGAGTGGCACGCGCTGCGGCTCCGCGTTGCGGCTCCGGACCGACACCGACGGCTGATCGTGGACCTGATCGGCGAAGCGGTACAAGTCGCTCGGGACCGGGCGCTCGCGGGACCACTCTGGTATACGCAGAGCCACAGTGAAGGGGCCGGAACCATCGGGCTCCAGTCGAAGCGAGACGTCGCCGTCCCACGGATAGCGAGTGTCCTCGACGATTCTCAGGCTGCGGTGGCCGAGCTTTACCTCGGCGTGGTTGCCGACGTAGAGGTTCGCGTAAATCGTGTCGGCAGTCTGCGCGAAGACCAGGCCCGGCAGCTGTTCGAGCATCCGCGCCAGGTTCGCAGGACAGCAGGCGACCTCGAAGTATTCGGTGCGCCGGGCGCGGCCGTTCGATTCGAGCGGGTTCTGGTAGAAGAAGGTGTTGCCGGCCAGAGAGACGCCGGCCAGAACGCCGTTGTAGAGCACGCGCTCGAACAGGTCGATGTACTTGCCGTCGCCATGCAGCAGGAACATCCGCTGGTTCCAGAGGTCGTTGCCGACCGACGCACACGTTTCGCTATAGGCGCGCAGGTTCGGCAGCTCGTAGTCGTCGCCAAAGGCTTCGACGGTGCCGCGGGAACCGACGCCGCCGGTCAGGTACAGCCGCTTCCCGACCACATCCTGCCAGAGCCGATCGGCAGCCTTGGCGAACGCGTCGTTGCCGGTCAGACCGGCGACGTCAGTGACAGCGGCATAGAGATACATCGCGCGCACCGCGTGCCCGACCGCGCGATCCTGCTCGACGACCGGAGCCTGATCCTGCTTGTAAGCGCGGTCGTTGTACATCTCGAACGCCTTGTCCGGATAGGGCGGCATGTCCGGGTGCGACCTGCCGCGCTCGGCGACAAGCCACTCCGCCGTCTTCAGGTAGGTGGCATTGCCGGTGGCGCGATAGAGCTTTACGAGCGCCAGCTCGATCTCCTCATGACCGGACACGGCGTGACGGCCGTTCGGGCCGAACGTCCGGCACACCAGATCGGCATTCCTGATCGCCACGTCGAGCAGCGTGCGTTTGCCGGTCGCGTTGAAATGCGCCACGGCGGCTTCGTAGAGGTGGCCGGCGTTGTACAGCTCGTGGCTGCCGTTCTCGTAGATCCAGCGCTCTGGACCGACGCCGGCGGCGGGATGCTGCGGATCAATCGTGCGTGCCGGAAAGAGATAGCCGTCCTTTTCCTGCGACTCCGCGATCAGCTCGATCAGCTCGTCGAGCCTGGTGCTGAGCCGCGGATCGGGCACCAGCGCCAGCGAGTACGAGGCCGCTTCGATGATCTTGTAGACGTCGGTATCGTTGAAGCGGCGTCCTTGGTAGGCGCCGCTCTTCTTCCCGGCCGCTCTCTCGAAATTGGCGACCCGGCCGGTGTCGTCGTTCTCCTCGAGGATGTGCGGGATGGTGACGGTGCGATTGATCTCCAGTTTCGGTGCCCAGAACCCATCGTCGATCGTCACCGCCGTCATCGGCACGGCGCGGAGCGGATAGTCGCGCGGCCGGGCGATCGGCGCCGCCGACAGGAGAGTGAGGAGGAGTGCCGCCGGAAGCGCTCGCATGGCGAGGTCGATTATCGCTCTCCTGACAGTACCCTGTCAGGAGACGGCGGCGACCTTGGGCCCAGGTCGCATGACGCGGCCAGGGGGAGAAGACATGCTGCCGCCATACGGTCCGCCGGCTGTGGAGCTGCTCGATCGCTCGGTAGTGAAGGGGGCGGAGACAACGGGGTCACCGCCTCCGTACCTTCTGTTTCCTCTTCCGACCGGGAGCACCCGGTGGGCTGAATGCCGAACACAGCAGACGCGTCCATTCGCCTACGGCACCGACGACGGCGGCACGCGCTTCCTGGTCGCCTGCTCAAATGCGTAGGCGAGCTCGAGCAGCTTGGGCTCGCTGCAGGCCATCCCGGTGAAGCTGACTCCGAACGGCCCGGGCTTGGCGTCGAAGCCCGGCGGGAACGCCGGCGTCGGCGCGTTCGGCACCAGCGCGAACGGCACGATCACGGTCGGATAGCCCGGCCGCGCCGCGATGCCGGCGCCGCTCGCACCGGGGAACAGGATCGCATCGAGCCGTTCCGCCTTCATGATCTCGTCGATGCCGTGCGGACCCGACAGGCGGATGTCCCTGGCGCGATCCGCCTCGTAGCGACCGCGATCCTTCTCGACATCCATTTCGTCCGAGATGTCGAGTTGCGACTGCCCGTACTTGATCGCCCCGGCCCTGGCGTGTGCCGTGTTCCACGTACGCAGCTCGGTGAGCGTCTTCACCGGCGCCGCGGCGCCGAGCGACTTCAGCCAGCTGTTGAAGTCGCGCTTCATGCCGTACTTCAGCACGACCGAGCAATCGTCATCCTTGCCTTTGGCGTTGTTCGCACCCGAGCAGCCGTTCCAGCGCAGAAAATTGTTCTTGGGATCGTGATCGACGACGCTGGGAATGTCGGCTGGATCGACGATGATCGCGCCCTGCGATTTCAGGACGGCAATCGCCTCGTCCATGGCCTTCCTCTGCTCGGCGTTCAGTCCGTTGCCGCCGCCACGGCCACCGCCACGGCCGGCGTCGGCCGGCGGCGGCGCGCCCGGTGGCGTGAACGGATCGTAAAACGACGCGCGCGGGATCCCGATGCGGGCGCCTTTCAGGCCGTCGGTCTTCAGGAACCTGGTGTAGTCGCGTCCGGGCGCCGGGGTGCACAGCCTGGTCGCCGGGTCGTTCGGATCGGGCGACGGGCTCTCCATCGCGCCGAACATGATCGCCACGTCGACCACGCTCTTGGCCATCGGACCGGCGGTGTCCTGATCCGCGGTAATCGGGATCACGCCGTAGCGGCTGATCCGGCCCACCGTCGGTTTGATCGCGGCGAGCATGTTCTGGTTCGAAGGGCTGAGAATCGATCCCGACGTCTCCGACCCGACGTTGCCGGCCCAGAAATTGGCCGCGGTACCGATGCCGGAGCTCGATCCGCCCGTCTGCAGCGCCGGCCGGCCGTCGAATGTCGCCTCGCGCGGATCCTTGCGCGGATCGTACGGGTTATAGCCCTGGCCGCCGACCGCGTTGTAATCGGCTGGCATCGGCGTCGGCGCCCCCGCCACCCAATTGGCGAGCTCGCTCATCCCGGTCTTGGCGATGATGATCGCACCGGCATCGATCAGGTTCTTCGTCAGCGTGGCATCGTAGGGTGGTGTCAGATTCTCGAATGCCAGCGCCCCGCCTGTCGTCCGCATGAACGTCGTCTGGACGTTGTCTTTCAACGCGATCGGGATGCCGTGGAGCGGGCCGCGAGTCCGGCCGGCCGCGCGCTCGCGGTCGCGCTCGTCGGCCAACTCGAGGGCCTTCGGGTTCACGGTGATTGCCGCATGCAGCAGCTCTTCGTACATCCCGATCCGCTGCAGGTACTGACGCACGATCTCGCGTGACGTGACCCGTCCCGCCTTCAACGCGGCCTGCATGTCCGGAATCGTCGCCTCGACGACGGTGAACGGTCCGGACGCATTTTTCGACCCGCTCCCGGCGAGTGTGGCCGCCGGTTTGCCGGTCTGTGCGCTGAGCGTGGTTAGCATGGTGAGCACGGCGGCGCCTGCCGCGAGGGCACTGAAAAGCAGAAGACGTTTCATGCGCACATGATAGTCGAGTCAGTTGAGTCGGGATCCAGAGAGAGCCAGAAAAAACCGCACCTGCTCGCCAGAGACAGCGTCAGGTCGGCGACCGCGCGCGCAAACGTCGACACCGCATCAACATCGACCGCATCCGGCCAGCGATCGCCGGCGTCGACAACCGCTCGCATCGTCTCGAGCCAGCACACCAGTCCGCCGCCACGTTCCGACGCGTTCGCGTGCCAGCCATTGCGAGGGGTCATCACACAGACCGCTGCTGGCTCCGGCCGCTCACCGGTGATTGCGGCAACCAGGTTGAACTCCTGCACCCGTTGTCGGGTGACCGAGGCCGACGACCCGGACGTCGGTTGCCGCGGCCGCCGCGGCTTCGATCGCCGCCAGATCGTCGCTCGGCACCCGCAGCACCGGCGGACCGAACGCAAAAGCGGCGGCCAGTTCGAGCAGCTCACGACGGTCAGCGCCACCGGCGTATTATCGGCTGGTGAACTTCGATCCGACCTGGCTTTTTCTGTCGCTGATTGCCAGCGGCATCGGGTTCGTGCTGTTCGTATACGGCAAGAAACAGCAACGCTGGCCGCATCTTTTCGCGGGCATCGTATTCTCGATTTATCCGTACTTTACGCCCAGCATCCTGGTGATGGTGGTGGTCGGCGTCGTCGTAGGGACCGGGTTGTGGCTGGCGGTGCGGGGAGGCTGGTGATCATGTCGAAGCTTCGATTCGTGTCTGCGCTGTCGGCGGCGCTGGCCGTCGCCGGCCTTGCGGCTCAGCCCGACGGCCTCGAGCTGCTCCTGATCAACGGCAAGGTCTTCACCGCCGATCCGGCGGCGCCGTGGGCTGAAGCGATCGCCATTGGCGGCAATCGCATCACCGCGGTCGGTACCATCGCGGCTGTCCGCAAACGAACGAACGCGAACGCCCGTGTGGTCGACGTCGGCGGACGTGTCGTCATCCCCGGCATCAACGACGCCCACACCCACGTCGGCGCGCGGCCGCCGGGTGTGTCGTTGAAGCTGACGGGCGACGATCCGACGTTGACGGAGACAATCGCTGCCCTTCACGAAGCCGTCGCATCGGCGCCCGACGGTCGGTGGATTTACGGCACCGTCGGGGAGCGGGTGCTGTCCGATCCGAAAGCGACGCGTTTCACGCTTGACGATGCGGCGCCGGGGCGCCTGGTCAAGCTGTCAGCCTGGTCAGGGCACGGCGTGATCTTCAGCACGCCTGGTTTGCGCGCGATCGGGGTTGGCGATCGCGATCCCGATCCTCCGTTCGGCAAATACCGGCGCGCGCCCGATGGCGCGATCGACGGCCGGCTCGACGAGTACGCCGACCTGCGGGCCCACCGTCGTTTGACCGCACTCGTCACTCGTCAGGCCGCGGTGGCCTCGCTGGATGCGCTCGCGACCGAGGCGGTCGGCTATGGCATCACGTCGATTCAGGCGATGGCCAATGCGCTCCCCGCCGTCGAACTGGCAGGCATGCTGCCGGACGTGAAGCTTCCCATCCGATGGCGCATCATCCGGTTTCCGATCACACTGACCGAACGCGATTCGCCCGGAGATTTCGGCCCGCTGCCCCGCCAACCCCGGCCGCTGATCACCGTGTCGGGGGTGAAATGGATTCTCGACGGCACGCCGGTCGAGCGGCTCGCCGCAATGAACGCGGCCTACGCCGATCGACCTGGCTGGACGGGCGACCTGAATCTGCCGGCCGGAGATATCGACCGGACCCTGCGTCGGGCGCTCGAGACCGGCGATCAGCCGATGTTCCATGCCGTCGGCGATCGCACCATCGATCAGCTGCTCTCGTCGATGGAGCGGACGGCGCCGGCGGCACAGTGGCAGCGCCTGCGCGTCCGTATCGAGCACGGCGAGTTCCTGACGCACGACCGGTTCGAACGGGCGAAGCGTCTTGGCATCGTCAACGTGCAGAACCCGGCGCACCTCACGATCCCCGAGATCATGACCGCGCGCTACGGCGCCGATCGCGTTGCGACCGTCGAGCCGCTCAAGTCGATCGTCGCGGCCGGCATTCCCCTCGCCCTCGGCAGCGACGGCCCGATGAATCCGTTCCTGAACCTGATGTTCGCGACCACGCATCCCAACAACTCCGCCGAAGCGTTGACGCGCGAGCAGGTGGTGACCGCTTACACCACGGGATCGGCCTATGCGGAGTTCGCGGAACGCGAGAAGGGTCAGCTGAAGGCGGGCATGCTTGCCGACGTCGCGGTGCTCAGCCAGGACATCTTCACGGTGGCAATGGACAAGCTGCCGGCCACGCTCGCGGCGCTGACGATCGTCGATGGCCGAATCGTCAGAGACACGCTGACGAAGTGAAGGGCGGACCGGCTTGAGCCGGACCCTATTCGGACCGTAGCGCGCTCGACGGGTCCACGAATGACGCCCGGCGGGCCGGGATAAGATTCGCCAGCGCCGCGACGAAGAACAGCGAGCCCACCGCCGCGCTCCAGGCGATCGGATCGACGACGCTGACGTTGTAGAGGGCGCCGGCCATGGCTTTCGCTCCACCGAGCGCCAGCACCGCGCCGATCGCGACGCCGACCGCGGCGATGGTCAGCCCCTGCGTCATGACCAGCGACACCACCGAGGATGGCTGCGCGCCGAGCGCCATGCGAATCCCGATCTCGCGCGTCCGTCGCGCAACCGAATAGGCGATGACCCCGTACAGACCGATCGAGGCCAGCAACATCGCGATGATACCGACCGCGCTCACGCTGATCGCGCCGGCCCGGGCCGGCAGCAGCGTCGCCGCGACCTGCGCATCCATGGTCTGGTTGTCGAGGAAAATCAGGTTGGGCTCGAGCGCCAGCAGCTCGCGCCGCATCGCCGTCAACAGCGCCCCGGCGTCACCGCTGGTCCGCGCCACGATCTCTTCGCCGCTGTCGGGATGCTGCGCCACCGCATAGTGCAGATACGGCGTCGCGCCCTCGCCCACCGTGCTGACCTTGTAGTCCGCGGACACGCCGACGACTTCCAGTTCGCGCCCGTTGAAGGTGGTGACCCGAATCCGCCTGCCGATCGCGTTCTGGTCAGGCCAGTACTTGCGCGCCATCGCCTGGTTCACGATCACCACGCCCGGCGACTGCGGCGTGTCGCTCGCGTTGAAATTGCGCCCCTGCAGGATTGAAATGCCGAGCGTCGGAAAATATTCGGGCGACACGCGCGCAACATCGAGCACCAGCCCCTTGTCGTCGGGCCCGTGCCGATCCGGCAGGAACACGTTGTTGCGGTTGTAGTTGATCGAGAATGGCAGGCGTTCGGCCAGCGCCGCCGACTCGACGCCCGGAAGTGCCCGCACCCGCTCGAGCGCGCGATCGTAGAAGGACTTCGATCGGGTTGCGTCGTAGCCGAGCATGTTCAATTCGGTCGAGACGATCGCCAGCCCGCTGGTGCGGAAGCCGATGCCCACCTGCTGGGCCGACATCAGGCTGCGCGTCAGCAGCCCGGCTGCCACCAGCAGCACGGTCGTCACCGCGATCTGTGTCGCGACCAGGCCGTCGCGCAGTGTCCAGCGACGCCCGCCCGCGTGAGTGGCGGCGACATCGTTCTTCAGGTCGTTGACCAGGTCGGGACGCGTTGCGCGCAGCGCCGGGACGAGGCCCGCGACGATCGCCGCGAGGATCGTGATTAGAGCTGTGAACAGCAGGACGCGCGCGTCGAGACGCAGCGCGAACGAAAGCGGAATTGGAATCGGCAGGGTGACCGACATCGCGACCTGCGTCAGCAGCCAGGCAAGCAGGACGCCGGCCGCCGCGCCCAGCGATGCCATCACCACACTCTCGACCAGCAGCTGCTGCACGATCCGGCGCCGGCCCGCGCCGATGGCCAGGCGGATGGCAATCTCCTTCTGCCGGCCCGACGCTCTGGCCAGCAGCATGCTGGCGACGTTGGCGCACGCGATCACCAGCACCAGCCCGACGACGAGCATGAGCGCGAGTGCGATTGGCTTGAGCGTGCGATCGGCCACCGGATGAATGTGCACGTCCCGGGTCGGGACCGTGCTCACATCGAACCGTTTGTTGGTCGCCTCGTACGTCGTCTGCAGCCGCTTGCCGACCAGACGCATGTTCGCCGCCGCGTTGCCGTAGCTGACGCCATCCTTCAACCGACCCTTGACGAACATCCAGCGGGTTCCGCGCCGCTCGAGACGGGTGGTGCCGGTTGGCGAGGGGACGGTGCTGATGATGCCGCCCGGCTCCACATCGTCCACGTGCGCCATCGGCGTCCACAGTTCCGGCGCCAGCAGCGGTACCATGCCGGTGAAAGTCTTCGGCGCAACGCCGGCGACGGTGTACGGCTGGCCGTGAATACGAATCGCCTGCCCCACCACCGAAGGGCTCAGGCCGTATTCGCGGTTCCAGAGGCGATAGGAGATGACCGCTACGCGCGCGGCGCCCGGCTTGTCGTCGTCGGGCAGCAGCGTCCGCCCGACGACCGCGTGAATGCCGAGCAGCCGGAAGTAGTTCCCGGTGACCGCCTCGCCCATCGCCAGGCGTGAGCGATCGCCCAGCGTGACGGCGCCGAAGGCGGGGCTGTACGCGAGCATGTCGCTGAACACCTGGTTCTGCGACTTGAAATCGAGGAAGTCGGGATATGAGCTGGTGGAGTACTGATCGTGATCGCCGCCGCTCGTGAAGACGTCGACCAGTCGGTCGACGCGCTCGACTGGCAGCGGACGGAATATCAGGGCATCGACGAGCGTGAAGAGCGCGGTGTTGAATCCGATCCCAATCGCCAGCGACGCGATCGCGATCAGCGTAAAGGCCGGACTGCGTCGCAGCCAGCGCAGCGCGAAGCGGACGTCGGCTAACAGACTCGCCAGCACGGTGTCACAGACGACAAGCGAGGGTGAAAAGTTCGTCCGGCGCCGAGCTCAGGTCAGATAGCCGATGGCCCGCGGGCAGCACCAAAGCGTCACGAGAGCGCCAGCCAGGCGGCCGTGCACGCCGCTTTCTCGTCGGCGCGCCAGGTGCCGCCGAGCGCCTTGCCGAGCGCCGCGACGGTCCGGGCAATTTCGGCGCTGCTGCGGTGAAGCTCTTCGACCGCCTTGTTCGCCAGGCTCTTGTCCACGATGACGTGACAGCCGATGCCATGCGCCTCGAGCACATCGGCCAGCACCGTGCGAAACAGCTGACCTTCGCTGGCGTGGGCGCGGATGTGCAGGTTGCCGACACGCGCCGGATCGATGACGCTGCCGACGACAAGGCCGGCGCCGCGACATCGGACTCGCGCGAGCGCCGCGTCGGTCAGCAACGCGGCCACCGATATCGCAGTGCAGCGGCGCACGATCGCAATCCTCCTCGCGAGCTCGTTCGAATCCTCTTGCTGCTTGTAGAAGCCATCGTGATAAGGCTGGCGTGTCGACGGCACCGCCGGATCGCTGAGCTCGACGATGCGGCGAGCGAGGACGTGGGGTGCGGAAGCGGGGCCGCCCATCGCCACGGCGATCGCGCGGCCGGACTTGACGCGAAAGCCGAGCGCCATCGCCGTCATTTCATGAGGTCATTGACCTCGTCGAAGGTCATCGCGTTCTTGGTGAACGACTTGTACGTCCCGGTGCCTTTCAGCTCGCGCGCGATGTCGCGGAGCACCGCCATGGCCGCGCGCATCGGTCCCGATCCAAGGCTGACGCGGGCGACCCCGAGCGCCTCCAGGTTCGGAATCGACGGCGATCCCTCGACCGCCAGCACGTTGAGCGGGCCGCCGATGCCAGTGACCAGCGCGCCGATCGTCGCCGCGTCGCGCACGCCCGGCACGAAGACGCAATCGGCACCGGCCTCGAGAAACGCCCGGCCGCGCTCGATCGCCACACCCAGCCTCGCCTGGGCGGCGCCGAAGCTGCGGAGAAAACCGTCGGTGCGGGCGTTGATCACGATGCGCACCCCCGCCTTGGTCGACGCCTTGATAATTGCCTTGATCTTGTCCACCTGGAGCGCCAGTGGCACCAGATCGGTGGCGCCGGGCACGCAGTCCTCGAGGTTGATGCCGACGGCTCCGGCGGCGATGACGCGGAGTACGACGTCGGCCGCGGCATCCGGCGCGGCGGCATAGGCATGCTCGATGTCGGCGGTCACCGGAATCTTCACGCTGCGCACGATCCGTGCGATCGCTTCGATCATTTCATTGGGCGGCACCACGCCGCCGTCCGGATAGCCGAGCGCGGCGGCCACGCCCGCGCTCGTTGTCGCAATGGCGGAAAACCCTTCGGCCTCGATCAGCCGGGCGCTGGCGGCGTCCCAGGCGTTGGGAAGCACGAGCATCGGCGGCGTGCGATGGAGGGCGCGCAGTCGGTCGGCGAGATCGGGCATTCGGTGAGTATACCGACATCAGAAACACACGGCGTCCGCCGGACGTAGGGGACGACCTTCAGGACGTAGGGGACGACCTTCAGGACGTAGGGGACGACCTTCAGGACGTAGGGGACGACCTTCAGGACGTAGGGGACGACCTTCAGGACGTAGGGGACGACCTTCAGGTCGTCCCGCAGATGGCCGGGCCTCAAGGCCCGGCCCTACGTGCGCGCTCCGCGTGCTCCCGAGCACTGGCGCCAGCGCGCCGAACAGCGCCAGCAGCGTCATTAACACACGGCGTCCGCCGGACGTAGGGGACGACCTTCAGGACGTAGGGGACGACCTTCAGGACGTAGGGGACGACCTTCAGGACGTAGGGGACGACCTTCAGGTCGTCTCGCAGATGGCCGGGCCTCAAGGCCCGCCCCTACGTGCCCGCGCCACGGACGACGGCGCTGAAGTTCGTGCTGAACCATGCCCGCGGTCGCGATGCGAAACGCTGTTGCACCTGATTCCGCGCGTCGACGCCGCCGCCCGCGGTGCCGCGATCGACGATCGTCCGGCCGGGATCTACTTCAGCGAGAACGTCATCTCGACATGAACACGCACGGCCACCGGCTTCCCGTCCTTCGTCCCGGGCTTGAACTGCCACCGCTTCATCGCCTTCACGGCGTTCGCGTCGAGGCCGTAAATCGTATCGAGCGACCTGGCCACCTTGACATCGCCGATCGCGCCGTCGGCAAGCACGACCACCTCCAGGAGGACTGTGCCCTCGATACGGTTGGCCTTAGCTTCTTCCGTATACCCGGCTTTGACCTGTCTGGTGGCCTGCGGGAGCGAGACGCCGCTTCCGGGCGTGTATACGGTCGAATCCTGCGCGCCGATGGCGGCTACGAACGCGAGCGCCAGCAGCAGTTTCATACGACCTCCGGCGGTTAGACGACGGCGTGACGAAAAAGGGCGGACGGGAACGTCCGCCGCGAGTCATCGCAGTACCGCTTCTGCGTCCGCCTTGAGCGCGGCCCATTCCTTCATCAGTTGATTGAAGCGCTCAATCGTACTCGCCCCGATTTTCTGATCCGCCTCGCCGATCTCGCGGTTCACGTTCGAGAGCTGATCGACGAACATCTGATCCTCGTACGGTCCGCTCTTGGTCGTGAGGCGATCCCACACGGTGTCGAGCTTCGCCTGATCGCCGCGCTTGGCCTCGCGCGCCTGGCGCACGCGCGTCTGGACGGCGCGCGCCTCGGCCAGCGCGTCACGCACTTTGAGTGCGAAGGTCGTTTGCGCCGCCAGGTCTGCGACCGTCGTCCCGTCCTTCGCGATGCGCGGATCGATCTTCACGGTGAACGATTCGGTCCGGGTCACCCCGCCCGCTGTAAGGCGCGCCTTGAATCTGCCCGGCGCGACCAGCGGTCCGCCGCCGCCGAAGCCGTCGCCCGCTGTTGGCCCGCCGGCATAGCGCAAGTCCCACACGAATCGGTTCATCCCGACTTTCACCGGCAGTGTCGTCGGCAGGCCGCCGCCACGCCGCCCGCCGCGGCCACCCGCGCCAGCCGCGCGCGCTTCGCTCGAGTAGCTGCGCACGACCTTGCCGGCCGCGTCGAGAATCTCGAGCTTCAGCTCGCCGGACGGGCTCGCGAGGTAATAGTCGATGCGCGCGCCGGCGGCCGGATACTCCGGCTGGTCAGGGCGGCCGATGGCGGGCTGGTAATGGACGCGGTATACCGGCGCCGGCGTGAAGAGAAACACGTTCGAACCATCGAACGGCTTGATCACCGGCGTCGGACGCAGCGCCGCGGTGTTCGCCTTCGACGGTGTCGGCGGCGGCTTGGTGGCGGTTATCGACTGGGCAGACTGCTGCGAAGCGAGCACCACATCCCGCCTGTCCTGCCCATCCCGCCCAACCCGCCCATTCGGATTGTCCGTCGGCGGCGTACGCGTCGGCTTCGTCACGCTCGCCGCGATCTGGCGCAGCGGCGAAATGTCGTCCAGAATCCAGAACGCCCGCCCCATCGTTGATGCGACCAGGTCGCCGTGATGGACCTTGAAATCGGTGACCGGTGTATTGGGCAGATTCTGCTGCAGCGTCTGCCAGCGCTTGCCCTGATCGAACGACACGTAGGCACCCTGGAGCGTGCCGGCATAGAGCAGTCCTTCCTGCTCGGGATCCTCGCGCACGACGTGCATCGGCTGATCGGACGGGATGCCGTTGGTGCCATCGGTGAGCAGGGTCCAGTGCGCACCGTAGTCGTTGGTCATGTAGAGGTACGGCTTGAAGTCGTTCAAGTACATCCGGTAGACGGAAACGTAGGCGGATCCTTTGCGATGCGGCGAATCTTCGATCGTGTGCACGCGCCCGCCGGGCGGCAGTCCCGCCGGGGTCACGTTCTTCCACGTCTTGCCGTTGTCGCGGGTCATCCACACCGGGCCGTCGTTCGATCCGCTCCAGAACACACCGGGCTCGAGCCGCGACGATCGCATCGAGTAGAGCGCGGCATAGACCTCTTCGCCGGTCATGTCGCGCGTGATCGGTTCGCCCGACATCACGTGTCCTTCCGGGCCGTTGGCGGTGACGTCGGGGCTGAACCTGGTCCAATGCAGGCCGCCGTCGATGGTGCGATGCACGTACTGCGAGCCGTGATACACGATGTTCGGGTTGTGCGCGTCGATCTCGATCGGCGCCTGCCGCACGAAGCGGAACATCATGTCCTGCGGCAGCTTGCCGTAACGCTGCTGCGGGTTGATCCAGAAGTTCTGCTCCTGCCCGGTCTCGACGTTCATACGGCCGAACTCACCCTTGCAGTCGCCGTATACGATCTTCCCTGACGGAATCGGCCGCACCTGACCGCTCTCGCATCCGGGCGCCGGCACCCAGAGCTGGATCGGGTCGTCCGGGCCCCACGACGTCGGCGGCAGGCTCGGCACGGTCAGGTTCTTGCCGGTGTCCTGCTGCGGCCCGTAGATGTTGTACGGGAACTGCTCGTCGGCATCGACCATGTACATTTCGGCCGTCGGCTGGTTGTTGATCGAGGACCAGCTCTTGCCGTTGTCCTGCGTGATGTTGGCGCCGCCGTCGTTGGTCTCGATGAAGATGTGCGGCTGATCCGGGTTGAACCAGACCACGTGGTTGTCGCCATGTGGCGTGTTGACATTGACGAAGGTCCTGCCGCCGTCGGTCGAGTGGTGGAAGTTGAGCTCCGACACCCACACGTCGTTCTCGTCCTTGGGGCTGACGAACACCTTGTTGAAGTAGAAGGGCCGCGCGCGCAACGACTGGCTGCTGTTCACCAGCGTCCAGCTCGATCCGCCATCCGCCGTGCGATACAGCCCTCCTCTGGCGCCTTTGGCTTCGACCTGCGCATACACCACTTTCGGATTCGACTGCGCGACGTCGACCCACACCTTGCCGATGAGATCGTCGGGGAATCCGCTGCTGACGCGCGACCAGTGATCGCCGCCGTCGGTCGTCTTGTAGACGCCGCCTTCAGCCGCGGGGCCGCCGCTGATGATCGTCCACGGCTTGCGCTGCCCGCGCCAGGCGCCAGCGTAAATCTCGTTCGGGTTCAGCCAATTGATCGCGACCGACACCACGCCGGTCTGGTCGTTGATGAAGAGGACCTTCTGCCAGCTCTTCCCGCCGTCCTTCGTGCGGTAGACGCCGCGGTCGGGTCCCCAACCGAACGGCTGCCCGATGGCGGCGACGTAAGCGATGTCCGGGTTCCTCGGGTGGATCTTCAGCTGACCGATCTGTCCGACTTCTTTCAAACCGGCGTACTGCCACGTCTTCCCCGCATCCACCGACTTGTAGACGCCGCGGCCGACAATCACATTGGAACGGATCGCTTCGCTGCCGGTTCCGGCGTAGACGATGTTCGGGTTCGAATCGGCGACGTCGAGCGCGCCGATCGATCCGGTGGGAATCTGACCGTCCGAGACCGGCGCCCAGCTGATGCCGTAATTTTCCGTTTTCCAGACGCCGCCGCCAGTCGCACCCATGTAGAACACGTTGGGCTGGGTGCGGACACCAGCTGCCGCCGTCGATCGTCCACCGCGAGTCGGCCCGATCGATCGCCAGCGCAGATCCCGGTAGGTATTGGGATTGACGATGACGTTGGGATTGGACTGAGCGAGGGCGAGCGTGTCGGAGCGCGCGTCGCCGCACACGATGAAGGCGAAGGCGGTAACCGTGAGCAGGAGCAGGTTTCTCATTGAGAGGCCTCTCGGAATGAAGCCACGATTCTACTACCGCTACCCGTAACGCATCTGGCTGAGCCGGTGTGACGCGGCTGGCCTTCATCTTCCGGAGGTGCTCAGCGGATGCGGGCGTGGGTCACGGTGGCGCTATTCCCGGAAAATGTCGCGACCCGTTCTCTGTCGAGCGTCTGAGCGCGTGCGACGCGCGCAACCAACGTTCCGGTCAGCTCCAGTGCGAGGACATGCCGCCTGCGTGGCGAAGGTACCAGAACGACATCCACTTCGCGGCCGCGCTACAATCGCCGCATGAACGCTCAACGCGTGGTTGCCGACCTGCGCGAGCTCGCGGCCCGCACGGCCACCACCGATGGCGCACAGCGCCTCGCATGGGGACCGGTCTGGCGCGACGCGCGCGCGTGGCTCACGGCAAAAGTGGCTGAGCTCGGCCTGCGGGTGGATACTGATTCGGCCGGTAACAACTGGATCACGATGCCAGGCGCCTCGCCGAAGACCGTGATCGTCGGCAGTCATCTCGACTCGGTACCCAATGGCGGCTGGCTCGATGGCGCCCTCGGCGTCACCGCCGCGCTCGAAGCGCTGCGCTTCTATGGCGGTTCCACGCCGCCAGTCACCCTGCGGCTGGTCGATTGGGCCGACGAGGAAGGTGCGCGCTTCGGCCGCAGCCTGCTCGGCTCCGCCGCGGCGGCAGGCGCGCTCGACATCGACGCGGTGCGGGAGCTGAAGGACCGTCAGGGCACCCGCCTGGTGGACGCGCTCGCCGAGAACGGCATCGCGCTCGATCGGATGCTCGATGCCCGGGACGAGCTGAAGCGAATCGACGCCCGCGCGTATCTCGAGCTTCACATCGAGCAGGGCCCGGTCCTGGAAACGGCGCAGAAGCCGACCGGCGTGGTGCTCGGCACCTTCGGCGTCGAGCGGCACCTGATCCGTTTCACCGGTCAGGCGGCGCATTCCGGCTCGACGCCGATCCCGATGCGCCGCGACGCGTTTCTCGCCGCCGCGCAGACCGCGCTCGAATGCCGCGACATCGCACTCCGCCACTCGCGGCCGGCGCCAGGCGAAGGCGTCGTCTGCACCGTCGGCGTCGTCAACGTCGAGCCCAAGATCGTCACCGCGGTGCCGGGCGTCTGCGAGATCTCGCTGGATCAGCGGGCGCTCAACGCGGATGTCCTCGCGGCCATGCTGCAAGACGCCCGCGCCGCCGCGGAACGCGCGGCCCAGGCCAACAACGTCGCGGTCGAGTGGCGCCAGCTGTGGCGGATCGAGCCCCGCCCGTTCGACCCGGCGCTGATCCGCCTGTGCGAAGAGGCGGTGCGCGAGGAAACCGGCGACGCGCCTCGCCTGCCCTCGGGACCGCTCCACGATGCCGCCGAGATGGTGCCGCACATGCCGGTCGTGATGATGTTCGCCTATTCATCCAACGGCCTCTCGCACTGCAAGGAAGAGGACACGCCGGGACCGCACCTCGAGGCCTCCATTCGCGCCTACCTTCGTCTGGTGCAGAAGACCGTCGCGCACGTGGCCGCGCAGCCGTGAACCTTGCCGGGGGCGCCTTCGTATAGACTGTCTACAGGAGGCATCCGATGATCGCGGTAACGCTCGCGCTTGGCGCGCTTCTCGTTTCACCGGGCTGGGTGGCGGAACAGCAGGCGGCCGGGTCGCCGCTGGTGCTGTTCCAGATCGGCGATCGCGCCGACTTCGACGCCGGCCACATTCCCAACGCGCAGTTCCTCGCGCTCAGCGACATCTCGGATCCGGACCCCACGCTGCATCTACAGATGGCGTCGATTGACCGCCTGCGGACGCTGTTTGCGTCGCGCGGCGTCAGCGATAGCTCTCGAGTCGTGATCTACTTCGGCACCGATTGGCTCACGCCAAGCGCTCGGGTCATGGTCGCGCTCGACTACCTCGGTCTCGGCGACCGTGCCTTCTATCTCGATGGCGGGCTGCCGGCGTGGAAGGCGGAGGGACGCCCGATCACCAAGGACGAACCGCAGGTCGCGCCTGGCACGCTCACGCCGCATCCGCAGCCATCGGTGATCGTCGACGCCGCCTGGATTCAGGCGCGCCTGCACGATCCGGCGGTCGCGATCATCGATGCGCGCGCCACCGGCTTCTACACCGGTGAGCAGTCCGGCCGCTACCCCCGTCAGGGACATATCGCGGGCGCGGCCAGCCTCCCCTACGATTCGCTCACCGATCCATCAGTCAAGCTGAAATCTGAAGCCGTGCTGCGCGCGGCGTTCGCGGCCGCCGGCGCCAGGCCGGGCGGCGAGGTCGTCACCTACTGCCACATCGGCCAGCAGGCGAGCGCGCTCTACCTGGCGGCCAGGGCACTCGGCTACCGCGTGCATCTTTACGACGGCTCGTTCGAGGAATGGTCGGCGCGTCCCGAGCTGCCGGTCGAGAAGGGCGACAAGAAGTAGCAACAACGCCGGCTATAATCACGCGCAGGAGGCGGACCAATGCGCGGAGTGTGCTGGGCGTTGATCGGAGTTGCGGCGCTCGCGTTCTGTGTCGGCACCTTCGCCGCCTTCACACACCAGGTCATCCTGATCGAGCCGGTCGGCTACTGGCGCGGCGCTGTCGGATTCCTGCTCTTCGCAATCGCATTCCGGATGATGGAGAGTGGAAGATAGCGCCTCAGCGCTTCGCTTCAGCCCTCAGCCCTAAAGCCTATTCCACTCTCCCTCCCGCCGAGCTCTTGCTGGCGGCCCCGAGTTGTTTCAACAGCTCCGCGACCGCGGCATCGAGCTGCGCATCCTTGCCGGTATAGCTCTCTCCAACCGGCCGGATTACCGGCACGTCGACTGCGCGCGGGTGCATCTCCATCGGTGTGCCGTCGCTCGCCAGAATCTTCGAGGCGGGCATGCGCAGAACCGATCCGTCGATCAGCGTGACGCCGCCGGTGAAGATGATCCAGCCGGCGGTCGGTTCGCCGACCACCTTGCCGATTTTCAGCGAGCGATACCCTTCGGTGAAGTCTTCGGCGTCGGACAACGAATGCTGGTTGGTGACGAGGATCGTCGGCAGCTCCAGCGCGCGCTGTCCCAGCTGCGACCGGGATGACACCGATGGATATCCCCGCGATGTCATGGTCATGTAGCCGCGGCGGGCAAAGACGTCGATGGCGTAGACGTTGACGAAGCCGCCGTTGTTGTTGCGGACGTCGACGACCACGCCCTGGCGCGAGTGGTTGTCGGCGTCGAGATCGATGTGCAGCTGCGCGAGTGCGTTGGCGGACATGTCGAACATGTGAACGTAGCCGAGGCGCCCGCCGCTCGCCTTCGCCACGTACTCACGCCGCTGGTCGACCCACTGGCGATAGCGCAGCGCCTTTTCCGTCGCCTGATCGATCGGTTTGACGACGACGTCGCGCGGCGCGGCGGCGGGGGCAGCCGCAATCCCCAGCGTGATGCGCTTGCCGATGGTGTGATCGAGCAGCTGGTCGAGGCTGCTGTGCGCGCCGATCGGACGGCCGTCGATCTGCACGAGGTAGTCGCCCCGCTTCAGCCCGGCCACCACCGCCGGACCGAGCGGCACCAGCGATGCGATCTTCAGCCGGCCACTGGCGTCGTACTCGCCGCGATCGAAATCGGCTGCCAGCCGGCCGAGCGTTGTCCGGGTCGCGGACGACGGCGCCGAAATGCCCATGTGCGACGCGTTCAGTTCGCCGAGCATCATCGAGATGATCCGGCGCATCTCGTCCGGCGTGCGCGCGCCCGCCACGCGCGGCTCGTAGACGGTGCGCACCGCGTTCCAGTCGACGCCGTTCATGCGCTCGTCGAAAAACTGATCGCGCAGGTAGGTCCAGGCCTGCCGGAACGCCTCGATCTTCTCACGCGAGAAGTCGACGTCGAGCTCGGCGGCGATGCCAATTGCCTTCGGCTCGCGCTTCTCGAGCGTCACGCTGAACGGGCGGCCGCGATCGAGATAGTAGATCTCCTTGCTGTCGGCGGTGAACTGCGCGCTGCGTTTGGCGCCCGGCGTGGAAGTCAGCTGGCGCGCAATCGCCGGTTCCTTCGACAGCTCGTCGATGGGAAACACGTAGAGGTTCTGCTGCCCCACCGCCCTCGCGGTCAGCAGCAACCACTTGCCGTCGGGGCTGATCTCCTGCCGCGCGACGTCCACGCCGACCGGCAGCGAGGTGGCGCGCCGGCGGATGTCGTCGTACACGATCTGCAGCGGCCGAAGACGGACCGCATCTGCCGCGGGTGGCGCGGTCGGCGCCGGAGCGCCGGCAGGCCGTCCCGGATCCGGAGCCGGCTTTGGCTGCTCCTCCTTGAACAGATCGCGGAACTGGTCCTCGCGAAACTTCGGCGTGCGCGGCGTCAGATCGACGCGGACCACATCGCCCGGCTCCGTGCGCTGCGAGGTCGCGAACGTCAGATAGGTGCCGTCGGGGCTCCAGGCCAGCGATCCGGCATTGCTGTTGGCGAGAAAACTGGCGGCTCGCGGCTCGCCCCCCGCGACGGCCACAATCTGCACGTTCTGAAACGCCTTGGTGCCCGCGGTCAGGTAGGCCACGAAGCGGGAGTCGGGCGACCAGACGAAGTCGCGCATGTCGACGAACGGCGGCGAGTCGAAGATGCCGGTGGCCAGCAGCTTCTCCTGCCTGGACACCGGATCAATCACGCGCAACTCCTTCGAGTTGCGCTCGAACGCGATCCACTTGCCGTCCGGCGAATATCGCGGCACCTCGTCCCGGCCAGTGCCGCTGGTGAGTTGCGTCTCCGTGCCGGCACCGAAGTCGTAGACGAACAGATGATTGGTGCCGTCACGGTCCGACTTGTAGGCCAGCCGCCGGCTGTCGGGAGCCCAGGCGAGCTCACCTTCTTCGCCGGTGGTCTGCGTCACGCGCACGGCGTCGCCGCCGTCCCGGGCCGAGATCGAGAACACTTCGCCGTGGACGGCGAACGCCGCCTTCTTGCCATCCGGCGACACGGCGAGCTCCTGGAGCTGATCGGTGAAGGTGCGATGCTCGATGCCGGTGGCCGCCGGCGCACCACGCAGCGTGATCGCCACCTCGTGCGACTGTCCGGTCGCAGTATCGACAGTCCAGATGCCGAAGTCGCGCTCGAACGCGATGGTACGGCCATCCCTCGAGATCGACGGCCACAGCACGCGACCGTCCTTGAAGGTGGTGACCGCTTTCGCGCCTGCCTGCGTGTCGCCCTGCACGCCGAGGCTCGAGATGGTCCAGATGTTCTGGGCGCCGCTGCGGTCGGACATGAAGTACAGCCCTTTGCCGCCGGCCGCCCACATCGGCCACGCATCTTTGGCGCCGCCTCTGGTGATCGGCTCGTAGGTCGGGGTCGCGGGCGCGCCCAGGCCGGCGCCGATGCCCTTGACGATCCAGATTTCACTCTCATCGAGGTGGCTGTGTCCCTTGCGCCACCACTGCGAGCCGGCGTTGGCGCGGGCGGTAATCGCGACCGCGTCGCCGCCCGGCGACGCCGCCGCGAAGTATTCGGTGGTATAGCGGTCGGCGGCGACGGGCATCGGCGTGCCGCCGTCCACAACGACGCGGTAGACGTCGAGCATGCCGGAGATCTCGTGGCTGTTGGATTGGAACAGCACCGACTGTCCATCCGCCGACCACCCGCTCACGAGCTCGGCGGCATCGTCGAAGGTCAGCCGCGCCAGGTCACCGCTCGCGAGCGTCAACACGTAGACGTCGCCGTTGCCGGTCCGCGTCGACGTGAACGCGAGGCGCGTGCCGTCCGGGGAAAACAGGGGACGTGATTCGGTCGCGGGATGCGACACCAGCAGCCGCGCGTCACCGCCGTGAGCCGGCACTTCCCAGATGTCGCCGCCACTCACAAAGGCGATGGTGGCGCCGTCGGGTGAGATGCCGGGTTCGGCCAACGATGGCAGCGGTGTCGAGCTCCTGGCCGGCGTTTGAGCGACAACGGCTGGCCTGACGGCGGGCGCGGTCAAGGACGCCGCGAGCGCGATGACGAACGCCAACTTCTTCATAAGCCCTCTGGTTCCGTGGCCGGCGATTGCCAACCAGAACGCATCTCCGGTTGTGGCACTTCCCTGCTTCGGCCGTCGCCGGTCAGGGCGCGGCGGACGCCGGCGCGTGCGGCTGGGGATCGCCGACGTGCTGTCCGTTGATGGTCTGGTACTCGTAGGTCATCTTGAAGGTGGAGCGCCCCGCGATCAGCACGTGTGCCACCGATTCGATCGCGACCGGGACGCGCACCCCGCCCTTGCGCTCGTATCGCCGCACCACGTCGACGCGGCGGGTCCAGAACGACGGCGTCTTCGATAGCCGTCCCTCGATGCGCGACAACTCGCCGTCGCTGGGCTGCACGAAGATGGCGCCTTCCACCAGCAGCACATCCTTCCGCTTCGGCTTCACGCCGACTTCGGTCAGCCCGTCGAGCGACGCCGCGCCATCGTCGAACAGGTAGTTGTCGCGGTTGAGCGACGACTTCTGCGGCTCGCGGGCCGCCCAGATCTTCTGCTCGCCCTCGAGCGCCGCGCGCAGGACCTTGGAGCGGATGTAGCCGGAGCCGCCTTCATCCACGATCTGAAAGCGGAAGCCGTTGACGTGATCGTATTCGGTCCAGGCGAGCATCCATGCGCTCTTGTTGAATTTGGGGTTCTCCGCCTCGAGGCGGCGCAGCGCCCGGTACTCGACCGGCGGCTCTTCACCACGGGCGAGAAACCGCTGCACGACGGCGGGCTGGCTGGGTTGAGCCGACCGGCCCTGGGGACCAGCCGGCGCGGCATGAAGAGTCGACACGGCGCACGCCACGGCGAGGCCGGCGGCGATCCGGATGAGACGCATCATGGGCGAATTATAGGACGAGGCTTCCTGGGCGCGATAACGAAGGTGCGCGGTTTCGCCTGAAAAAAATCAGCGGGAATTGAGGCGCGCCAAGGCCGGCGGCTGGGGGTTGCCCACATGCTGGCCGTTGATGCTCTCGTAGTCGTAGGTCATGCGGAACGTCGAGACCCCCGCAATCCGCACGTTGGCCACCGCATCGAGCGCGGTCGGCATGCGAAAGCCGGCAATACGCTGATACCAGCGTACGATCTCGACCCGTTTCGTCCAGAAGGATGGCGTTTTCGTAAGCCGTCCCTCCATCCGCACCAGCTCGCCGTCGTCTGGGTTGAGGAAGATCGAACCGTCCACCATCAGCAAACCGCGACGGCGAGGCTTGACCGCCAGCGATGCGAGGCCGTCCGGCTGCGCACCGCGATCCTGGAACACATAGTTGGCCGGCGTGAGGGCGCTTTCATCCAGCGTGCCCGCCAGCCACATGTCGCGTTCGTGATCGAGCGAGGCGCGAAACACTTTCGAGCGGATGGAGCCGGCGCCGTCTTCGTCGACGATCTGATAACGGAAGCCCGAGGCGTCGGCCTCGGTCCAGACGTCCATCCACGCGCTCTTGTCGAACTTTTCGTTGCGCGCCTCGAGATGCCGGAGCGCGCGGAATTGCGTCGGCGTCGGATCGCCGAGCGCAAGGAAACGCTGGAGCACGGCCGGCGATGCGGTGGTGGGGCCTGCTGCGCCGACATGCGCGGCCAGGAGTGCCGCCACCGAGAGAACCGACAGGCTTGAGCCGAGCCCCCGCGTCATGCCCGGATCGAAGCAAGTTCCGGGCCCGGATTGCGTTGTGTCCCCAGGCGCAGCCTGCCGCGCTCACTCAACCAGCAAAGGAGTGCTATGGAAGGCGTCGAAGCGCGTTGCGCGCCTCGAGCACGCGCGCCGTGGCCTCTGCAGGAGTCGACGCGAGCGCCGTGAGGTGGCCCATCTTGCGGCCAGGTCTGGGCGAGGACTTACCGTACAGGTGCAGCTTGACATCGGACAGACCGAGGGCGGCCGACCAGTCGGGCTCGCCGCTTTCCCAGATGTCACCCAAGATGTTGGCCATCGCCGCCGCGGGGCGCAACATTTCCGCCGAACCGAGCGGCAGGCCGCAGACCGCGCGCAACTGTTGTTCGAACTGGCTCGTGCGGCAGGCGTCGAACGTCAGATGACCAGAATTGTGCGGCCGGGGCGCCAGCTCGTTGACGAGCAGGCGACCGCCAGTCACGAAGAACTCGACGCACAGCACGCCGACGAAATCGAGCGCCTCCATCACCTGGCGCGTCACCTCCACAGCCTGTGCGGCTGTCGTCTCCGGCACACTCGCCGGCGAGACCGAGACATCGAGGATGTGCCGTGCGTGGGTGTTCTCGATCGGCCCGAAGTGCGACCATTCGCCATCGACTCCACGCGCGCCAATCACCGAAATCTCGCACTCGAGATCGACAAACGCTTCGAGCACGGCTTCGCGCCGGCCGAGCGCGTCCCACGCCGGCGACAGATCCTCGACGCGGTCGATCCGCACCTGGCCCTTTCCGTCGTAGCCCGACGTCGCGGTCTTGAGCACCGCCGGACAACCCACCGCGAGCATCGCCGCCCCACGGTCCGCGTCGCTTCGAATGGCGGCGAACGGCGCGACTGGCAGGCCATGGGACGCGAGGAACGACTTCTCCTGCAGGCGATGCTGGGCGATCGCCAGCGAACGGCCGTTGGGACGCACGATAGCGTGCTTCTCCGCCTCGGCGACCGCCGCGGCCGAGACGTTCTCGAACTCGAACGTGACGACGTCTACAGCCTGCGCAAATGCGCGGACGGCCGCGAGGTCGTCGTACGGCGCGTTGATCTCGACGTCGGCGATTTGTCCGGTCGGAGTGTCATTGGCCGGGGCCAGCGTGTGAACGCGGTAGCCGAGACGGCGCGCCGCCATCGCGAACATGCGTCCGAGCTGACCGCCGCCCAGGACGCCGACCGCAGAGCCGGGAAGGATCATGAATAGTGCGGACCGGTCATTCCGGACCGCGGACTCGAGGGCGGATGCGATATCCCATCAATCTGCCAACTGCAATCCGCAATCTGCAATCCGCAATCTGCAATCCGCAATCTGCAATCCGAAATCCGCAATCCGCAATCTGCAATCTGCAATCTGCAATCCCAACTCTCTCATACCGTCTGCCGTCTCACGTCCGCGGCGAGCGTCTCGCGATAGCCGACCAGTCGGGCGCGCAGCTCGGGCCGCGAGGTTGCCAGAATCGCGATCGCCAGGAGGCCGGCGTTGGCGGCGCCGGAGGGCCCGATCGCGACCGTCGCCACCGGCACGCCCTTCGGCATCTGTACGATCGAGAGCAGCGAGTCGAGACCGCTGAGCGCGGCGCTCTGCACCGGCACGCCGATCACGGGCAGCACGGTCTGGGCCGCGACCATGCCGGGCAGATGCGCGGCGCCGCCCGCACCGGCGACGATCACCTCCAGCCCGCGGCCTGCCGCGGTCGTCGCGTATTCGGCCATCCACGCCGGGGTCCGATGTGCCGAGACGACCAGGCATTCGTGCGGAATCCCGAATTCGGTCAGGATCGCCGCCGCTGCGCTCATCGTGTCCCAATCGGACTTGCTGCCCATGATCACGCCGACCAGGCAGCGTGGCTGGCCCAGGGCCGAGGAGGTTTCCGAGGATGTGCCGGACACGCGGGTAGTTTAGCCGTTCCTCTGCTGGCTCTGCTCGCCGCACCTTGCCTCGTGACCGGTGATCCATCTCTGCCGGCCTCCGAGGGGTAGAATCGCGAGATGAAGCGCGCTGCCCTTCTCGTCATCCTCGCGCTCGCGCTCGCGGCGCCGGCCGCCGCGCAGACGCCCGCGGCTCCGCAGAAAATCGAGCTGGCCTACTCCCAGTTCACCCTCGCCAACGGGCTGCGCGTGATTCTCCATGAGGATCACAGCGTACCGATGGTCACCGTCAACATGTGGTATCACGTCGGGTCCGCTCGCGAGCTGCCCAAACGCACCGGGTTCGCGCACCTGTTCGAGCACCTGATGTTCATGGGCTCGGGTCACGTCAAGCCGGGCCAGTTCGACGAATGGCTGGAAGCCGCCGGCGGCGACAACAACGGCTCGACCGAAAACGACCGCACCAACTACTGGATCAACGTGCCGTCGAATTCGCTCGAGCTCGCGCTGTTTCTCGAATCGGATCGAATGGGCTATCTGCTCGACGCGATGACGCCGAAATCGGTCGACGCGCAGCGCGACGTGGTCAAGAACGAGCGGCGGCAATCCTACGAGAACCGCCCCTACGGGATGGCCGACATCCTGCTCGGCGAGATGCTCTACCCCGCGGGACACCCCTACCACTGGCCGGTCATCGGCTACATGGACGACCTCTCCGCCGCGAGCTACGACGATGTGGTGGCGTTCTTCAAGAAATACTACGCGGCGTCGAACGCCAGCCTCGTCGTCGCCGGCGATCTCGAGACCGCCACTGCGCGGAAGCTGATCGAGAAATGGTTCGGTGACGTGAAGCCGGGACCGGCCCCCGAGCCGATGACGATCCCTGGCGTCGTCCTCACCGGCGTACAGAAGAGGACGATCACCGACCGTGTGCAGCTCCCTCGCCTCTATCTCGCATGGTTGACGCCGCGTCATTTCGAGCCTGGCGACGCCGCACTCGACATGGTGGCCGACGTGCTCGCCGGCGGCAAGAACTCGCGGTTGTTCAAGCGGCTCGTCTACGACATGCAGATCGCGCAAGACGTCAGCGCGTCCCAGCAGTCGCAGGCGTTGTCGTCGTCTTTCCAGATCGTGGCCACGCCGCGGCCCGGGCACACTGTGGCCGAGCTGCAGAAGGTGATCGACGAGGAAATCGAGAAGCTGCAACGAGAGCCGCCGACCGCGCACGAGTTGGAGCGGTCGGTCAATCAGATCGAGGCGTCGTTCTACAACCGGATGGAGCGCGTCGGCGGCTTCGGCGGCAAGGCCGATCAGCTGAACGCGTACTACACCGCGACCGGCGATCCCGACTGGTTCAACGAGGATCTCGCGCGCTATCGCGCGCTCTCGGTCGGCGACATCAGCGCCGCCGCCGTTCAGTTCCTGCCGCTCGATCGGCGGGTGGAGTTGGTCGTCGAACCTCAAAAACCGTAAGGGTCTGAGGACTCGGTTCGGGCTCGGAGTCCACGTCGGAGTTCAATGTGAAAAAGCAGGTGTTGTCCGGAATTGCCATCGCGGCTTGCGCGTCGATTGCAGTTTTCGCCCAGCAGGCGCCCGATCGCTCGCACCCGCCGCAGCCGGGACCACCCGCGCCGCTGCGCCTGCCGACGATTCAGAAGCAGAAGCTCTCCAACGGCCTCCCCGTCTGGATCGTGGAGCTCCACGAAGTGCCGGTCGCCCAAGTCAACCTGGTCGTGCTCAGCGGCACGGCCAACGACCCGCCCGGCAAGTACGGCGTCGCGAGCCTCGCCTCGGCCATGCTCGAAGAAGGGGCCGGCGCGCGAACCGCGCTCGAAGTCGCCGACGCGGTCGACTATCTCGGTGCCGATCTCGGCGCCGGGTCGACGTCGGATCTGTCAACCGTGCGGCTGCATGTGCCCGTCGCCCGCCTGGCCGACGCTCTGTCGATCATGGCCGACGTCGCAATCCGGCCGACGTTCCCAAACGACGAGCTCGATCGGCAGCGCCAGCAGAGGCTGACCAGCCTGCTGCAAGGTCGCGACGACCCGCCGACGATTTCTTCCGTCGCCTTCTCACGAATCCTCTACGGAAAAGGCCATCGCTACGGCACGCCGCAGATGGGCACGGCAGAAACCATCAAGACGCTGACCTCCGATGACTTACGCGGCTTCTACGCGAGCGCGTTCCGCCCGGAGAATGCGGTACTGCTCGCGGTCGGCGACATCACACCGGACAAGGCGATGCCGCTGTTCGAGAAGAATTTTGGGGCGTGGAACGCATCGGGCGCCGCGGCGGCGGAGAAACTGCCGGCGACCGGAGAGCCGCCGGCGCGCCAGGTGTTTCTCATCGACAAGCCGGGCGCGGCGCAATCGCAGATCCGGATCGGTCGCATCGGCGTGCCTCGGTCGACGGCAGACTTCTTTCCGATTCAGGTCTTGAACACGGTGCTGGGCGGATCGTTCTCGTCGCGCCTGAACAACAACCTGCGCGAGGTTCACGGCTACACCTATGGTGCCGGCTCGGTCTTCGACATGCGCGGCAGCGCCGGCCCCTTCTATGCTACCGCCGGCGTCCAGACCGACAAGACGGCCGACGCGCTCAAGGAATTCTTCGTCGAGCTCAACGCGATTCTCAAGCCGGTACCGGCCGACGAGCTCGGGCGCGCCAAGAACTACGTGGCCCTGCGGTTCCCAAGCGCGTTCGAAACCACCGGAGACATCTCGCGGCGGCTGGAAGACCTGCTCGCCTATAAGCTGCCCGATGACTATTTCGCCAGGTACGTCCAGAACATCCAGGCGGTCTCCGCCACTGACGTGCAACGTGTCGCCCAGAAGTACATCACGCCGGACCACCTCACCGTGGTCGTCGTCGGCGACCTGAAGGTGATCGAGCCGGGCATCCGCGCGCTCAACCTCGGCCCGATCAAGGTGATGACAATCGACGAGGTGTTCGGGCCGAAGCCGTAGGGAGCCGAGGACTCTACGCGCCGGTCTTGGCTCCGACCATCACCAGCGCGATACCGCCGATCAGCGCGCCCACGCCGGCGATCGGAGCGATCGGCAGGCTATGCTGCTTGTCGGCGTCCACCTTCACCGGTCCGAGATCGACCACCCGGTCCCGCGTGGTGTAACTGAACCCGCCAAACGCCAGCGCCAGGATTCCGACGACGATCAGGCAAATGCCGATGAGCTTCATTGAGCCCTCCACAGTGGGCTCATGCACGAGCGAGGCCGATCTCCCCGATCGTGACGCGTCCAGGATTTGAACGATTTTCAAGGCGTCTGGGGTACCGCGACCGCTGTGGCCGGTCGAATGGAAGGCCGCCGGCATCCTTCAGGGTATCGCCCTTGCTCTTCCGATGACGCCCACGCATGAACCTGGTCGCCGCCAGTTGCTTTGGAATCGGTGAGGCGGCCCGACCACGGCGTTGGACGACTTTCGACCAGGTTGATCGAAGTCGAGCGCCGCAAACATCGGGCGTGCGATACTCGCGTCGCCGCTGTGCCGCCGCAGGACGTTGACGTCTGGTTTCGCGCCACCGACGCCCTCGATAAGGAGGCGATCACGGCAGCGGTTTCGCTACTGTCGGAGGAGGAGCGCGCGCAGTACGCGCGCTTTCATTTTGCGCGCGACGCGCGCGACTACGCCGCCGCGCACGCGCTGCTGCGCACGGTGCTCTCACGCGACGGCGATCGCGGCCCCGGCGACTGGCGTTTCGACAAGACGCCCCACGGCAAGCCGTACCTGATCGATCCCGGCGAGTTCCGCGGCTCGTTCAGCCTGTCGCATACGCACGGAATGGTCGCCTGCGCGGTGACGGAGGAAGGAGACATCGGCGTGGACGTCGAGCGCGTCGATCGCGAGCTGAACCTCGAGGACATTGCGGGGCGTTTCTTCGCGCCCGCTGAAGCCCGGCTGCTGGCACAGCTCGACCCCGACGCGCGGCGGAGCCGCTTCTTCGAGTTCTGGACCTTGAAAGAAGCGCTGGTCAAGGCGCTGGGAGTCGGCATCGCCACCTCGCTCGCGTCGTTTGCCTTCACCGTCGACGTCGACGGTGAAGGCGGCGTCGCCCTCGACGCGCCCGAAGCGATAGCAGCCCGCGACTGGCAATTCGGCCTGTTTACCCCGAGCCCCAGGCATCGCCTCGCCGTCGCCGTCCGCCGTCCGCCCTCGCGCCGAACCCGGCTCATCTTGCGATCTCTCGCGTCCGAGCCCTGACGCGAGGGTTACAATCCGCGGTCAGGAGCCACTCATGTCCAGCAGCCGCATCACCCGCGTCCTCTTGCATGCCCTCGCCCTTGCTGCCGTGATCGTTGGGCCGGTGGCGCTCGATCTCGGACCGAGGGTGTCCGGACAGGTGCCCGGCGCGTCCGACTCGCCCAGGTATGTCCTGCCGCCAAAGGCCATCGTCGATGCCTTCGACGCCGAGCCGTTGCCGCAGACGCTGCTCAGCCCCAACAAGCAGGTGGTGGCGCTCACCAAAGCGCGGACCTATCCGACGATCGCCGAGCTGTCGCAGCCGATGTACCGGCTCGCGGGCACCCGCGTGAACCCGAAGACCAACGGTCCGCACCGCGTCTCGGGCCTGCCCGGCACGGGTATCTACGCCATCGCGCTGAAGAGGATTTCCGACGGCGTCGAGACCGCGGTGAAAATGCCGCCGCAGGCGCGCATCTCGCACGTGAAATTCTCTCCCGACGGCGCGCATCTCGCTTTTCTCCAGTCCAGGGATGATGCCATCGAGTTGTGGATCGCCGACGGCATGACCGGCGCCGCCAAGGCCGTCGTGGCCGGCGCCGACCGCATCAACGCCACGGCCGGCGACCCGTGCGACTGGCTGAAGGACAACGTCACGATGCTGTGCACGCTGGTCCCCGCCGGTCGCGGGCCGGCGCCAGTCGAGCCGCTGGTGCCCTCGGGACCGCACGTCGAAGAAAACTACGGCAAGGCGGCGCCGGCGCCGACTTACGAAGATCTCCTGAAGACCGCCCACGACGATGCGTTGTTCGAGTACTACTTCGCGAGCCAGCTGACGGCGATCAACGTGACCACCGGCGCCAAGACGACGATCGGCAAGCCCGCCGTGTTCGCGACTGTCGCGCCCGCCCCGGGCGGCCAGCACGTCCTGGTGGCCAGAGTAAAGAAGCCGTTCTCGCACACGGTTCCGATGAACGGCTTCGCGCAGGATGTCGAAATCTGGACGCGCACGGGTGAGGTGGCCAGGAAGATCGCCGACCAGCCGTCGCGTGAAGGAACGCCCCTCACCGGGGTCGAGCCCGGGCCGCGCGCTTACCGCTGGCGCGCCGATCAGCCGGCCACAATCCTCTGGGTCGAGGCGCTCGACGGCGGCGACCTGAAGAACATGGTGCCGTTCCGGGACAAAGTGATGTCACTCACGGCGCCGTTCTCCGGACAGCCGGTCGAGATCGCAAAGACGGAGTGGCGCTACGGCGGCATCAACTACACCGACGCCGGCGTCGCGCTGCTCGCGGAAAACGACCGCGCCACCCGCCGCACGCGCAGCTGGATCCTGGAGCCGGGTGCCGCGCCGCGCAAGGTGTGGGAGCGCAAGCAGGACGCGGCCTATGACGATCCGGGATCCCCGGTCACGCGGCGCGCCACGACCGCGGGCGGTGGACGCGGGGCCCCCCCTGGCTCGATCATCCAGAACGGCGATTTCATCTACGTGGCCGGCGTCGGCGCCTCGAAGGAAGGCGATCGCCCGTTTCTCGACAAGCTGAATGTCAAGACGCTGAAAACGGAGCGGATCTTCCGCTCATCGGCTGAATCGCTCGAGTCGTTCGTGGCGCCGCTCAACGACGAGATGACGAAATTCCTGACGCGCTACGAAACGCAAAAGGAGACGCCGAACTACTATTGGCGCGACGCCGGCGCCGACTCCAAGCACGCGGTCACGCAGTTCAAGGATCCACAGCCGCAGGTGCGCGACATCCTGCGCCAGTACGTCACCTACAAGCGCAACGACGGCGTCACGCTGTCTGGTACGCTCTACCTGCCGCCGGGCTACAAGCAGGGGACCCGGGTGCCGGTCGTCATGTGGGCGTACCCGCGCGAGTTCGGCGACGCCGACTCGGCCAGCCAGGTCTCGGGCTCGCCCAACCAGTTCACGACCATCCGCGGCGGCTCGCACATGTTCCTGCTGCTGTCCGGCTACGCCATCTTCGACAACCCGACGATGCCGATCATCGGGCCGGGGGAAACCGCCAACGACACCTACGTCGAGCAGCTGGTGGCCAGCGCGCAGGCGGCGATCGACAAGGTGGTCGAGATGGGCGTCGCCGATCGCGACCGCATCGGCGTCGGCGGGCACAGCTACGGCGCCTTCATGACGGCCAATCTGCTGGCGCACTCGCGGCTGTTCCGCGCCGGCTTCGCCGAGAGCGGCGCCTACAACCGCTCGCTGACGCCGTTCGGCTTCCAGAGCGAGCGGCGTACCTTCTGGGAAGTGCCTGACCTCTACGCCAGGATGTCGCCGTTCTGGTACGCAAACCAGATCAAGGATCCGATCGAGCTGGTGCACGGCGAAGTGGACGACAACACCGGCACGTTCCCGATCAATTCCGAGCGTCTCTACCAGGCGCTCAAGGGGCACGGCGCGACGGTTCGCTACGTGACGCTGCCGAACGAGGCTCACGGCTACGCCGCGCGTGAGACGCTGCTGCACGTCATCGCCGAGCGACTGAACTGGTTCGACAAGTACGTGAAGAACGGCGGCGCGCGCGCGACGACCGACGCTCGGGCACGATGATCTTCGGCATCGAGCTGCCCACCGCGATCGACGTCTCGTCGGTCGTCGGCCTGACCGCGCTCGGCATGTTCACGGCGCAGATCCTGATGGGACTGCTGCTCTCGGTTGGCTACAACCCGATCCGGCAGTGGCCGCGTCAGCGCTGGATCAAACTGTTCACGTTGCACAACTGGCTGGGCTACATCGGCCTCGCTACGGCGCTGACCCATCCGCTCATCCTGCTCGCCTCGTCAGAGGCGGGCTTCCGGTTGTTCGACGTCGTCATGCCGATCTGGTCGCCGACGCAACCGATTCCCAGCACCCTGGGCGCAATCGCGCTCTACCTGATTGCGTTCGTCGTGCTGACGTCCTACTTCCGCCGCGTCTTCGGACGGCATCGCTGGAAGCAGCTCCACTACACCGCCTACGCCGCCGCCGCGGTGTTCTACGTGCACGGCGTGTGGGCGGACCCGCTGTTGAAGAATCGGCCGGTGGACTGGATCGACGCCGAGAAGGTGTACGTGGAAGGGTGCGCGCTGCTGGTGGTCGCGGCGACGATCTGGCGGTTCAACTACGGCAGGCGAACCGCGCGCTTCGGCCGCGGGCGTCTCGCGCCTTGACCACGAAACGCGCGAACACTCGAAGATGCACGAACAGCAGCAGTGGCCGAGCGTCTACAGCGAATTGAATGGTCTTCTTCGTGCGTCTTCGTGTCTTCGAGCCTTCGTCGTCAGGCACCGAGCCTAGAAGCTGAACCGCGCCTGCAGCTGGAACATCCTCGGCGGATCGATGTTCGCCAGCGATGGCAGGGCATTCGACGCCGTGCCCACGCTGACCAGCTGACCGAAGGTCGGATTCACCGTCGCGGTGTCGCCATACGTCGTCTGCGCACGGCCGAGCAGGTTGGCATGGTTGAGGAGGTTGAACCCTTCCAGCCGGAGCAGCACCGACCGCGTGCTCAGCTTGATGCGACCCTCGACGAACAGCGACACATCCTGCGTTCCGGTCCCGCGAAACGCCGACTTGGAGATGACGGCGCCGTTGATGATGGGCCGGTCGTTGTTCGAGCCGTCGCCGTTGTTGTCGACACCGGTGGTGGAGTTGAACGGACGGGCGGACGCAAGCTGCGTGACCGTCCCCGCGGTGATGTTGTACGGCAGCTGATAGCTGGCCGTGATCACGGCGCGGTGCCGCTGGTCGAGCACGCTCGGCCCGCGTTCGGTCTCGTCCAGCCGCGAGATGTTGCTCTCGTTCGGCCCGATGCCGTTGCCGTCGGGCTCGAAGGTGTTGGTCGCCTTCGACAGCGTGTAGCTGACGTTGGCGTAGAACTTCGAGTGGCCGCGAAAACTGACCTGGGTCTGCAGGCCGTCGTAGTCGGCAACGCCGAGGTTCATCAGCACGTTGACCGATCGGACACCGCCGTTGACCGGCAGGATCGGACGGGTGGCGTTGGCCGCCGCCACGCTCCTGACCTGACCCGGAGCCGTCCGGTCGAACACCGATGGCGCATTGAGATCGACGCTGCGATCGAGGTTCGTCCAGTGCTGGTGCACGTAGTCGGCTCCGGCGAACAAGCCTGTCAGGATCTCGCGCTCCGCGCCGATCGACACCACCTGGCTGCGCGGGCTCACCAGTTTGTCCGGGTAGTTCGGCAGCAGATCGAAGTTCAGCCCGAATTGCGCGAACTGGCTCCGGTAGAAGTCGGCCTGGCCCGCTCGGATCGTAATGTTGCGCGCCGGCAGCTGTGACGCCGGCAGCGTCTTCGGATCGAACGCGAGCGGCAGGCACGAGCCCGTGAGACAGGTCGGAAAGCCAAGCTGTCCGGGCGTCGCGGTGTAGGTCGTGTATCCGTCCAGACCGCTGGTCAGGAAGTCGGCGGCCAGGTTGGATTGAATCTGCGTGTAGTACATGCCGTAGCCGCCGCGAATCGCCGTACGCGAGTCGCCGTTGGGATGCCAGCCGAAGCCGAGCCGCGGCGCGAAGTCCTTCTTCGCGTCGGTCAGGGTCTGCACGTCGTAGCGAAGGCCAAGGTCGAGCGTGAGATCGTTGTTCACGCGGAGGCTGTCCTGCGCGAACCCGGCGACCAGCCACTGATTGAGGTTGTAGTTGGTAATCCCGTAGCTGATCGGCTGGGTGTAGTTCTGCACGTCGGACAGCTCGAGTTGGTCGAACGGCGCCGTCGTCGTATTGAGGAACGTAAAGGTGCCGAGCACGGCGAAACCCGGTTCGTTGCCGAAGCCGCCAGATGAGTGGCGGGCGATGCTGCCGCCGAGGCGGATGGTCTGGTTGCCGCGCGCCCATGACAGCGTGTCTGACAACTGCGGCTGCCGGCTGAACGTGTCGGTGCGGCGCGACTGCCCAATCGTGAACGGCACCGATCCGCTGCGCGTGTAGGCCGTCGACAGCGTCTGCGCTTCCCAGCGCGTGACCGGATCGCCGTCCAGGTAGGCAAACCGCGCCTCATTGACGACATGCGAACTCACAATCGTGGTGAGGTTGGCCTGCGCGGTCACCGCGCCCCGCGTATAACGGCGCGCGACGTTTGGCGCGCTCGTGCCGCCAACCGCGTCGTTCGGATTGGTGTCGTAGAACCGATCGACGCTCGTGCGCACCATCAGCGTCTGGCTGGGCGAGAGCTTTTGGTCCACCCGCGCGTTGAACAGCCCCTGGCGGTAGTTGCCGACGTAGGCGAGATTGCCGTCGGCCGGCAGGAGAAACGCCGGCAGAGCACTCGAAAGGAACGACGTGCGATCCTGACGCGTGTAGTCTCCGGTGGCAAAGAAAAAGGTCTTGTCCTTGACGATGGCCGTGCCGACCGAACCGGAAACCTGATTCAGCACGTCGGGTACGTCCGCCGGATTGATCGCGGTCAGGGTTGCCGGCGTCACGCAGGTCGACACCGACGGGGCGCAGAAACCGTCGGTGCCGAACGTCTTCGCCTGCCAGGCTCCGGGGCGGGCCATGTACAGCCCCTCGCCGTGCAGCTGATTGGTGCCCGACTTGGTGACGATGCTGACGGCCGGTCCGGCGGTGAAGCCGAACTCGGCGGAGAACGCGTTGGACAACGCGGTCATTTCCTGCACGGCGCCGAGCGGCACGGTGGCCAGCATCGTCTGGCGGCCCCAGCCTTCGTCGTTGTTCACGCCGTCGATGGTGAAGGTCGTGGTGCGTCGGCTGCCGGCGCCGGTCACGAAGTAGGTGGCGTTGACGAACAGGTCGCCGGTGCCCTTGGCCTGGCGAAACGCCGAGTTGAACAGCGGCAGCGTACTGATCTTGCGGCCGAGGATCGGCGTTTCATCGGCGGTCGCGCTGTCGAGCCGGCGTCCGATCTGCGGGTCGGCCCGGACTCCTGTCGCCGTGCCATACACGGTGACTTCGGACTTTTCCGATCCGACGAGCAGCTTGACCCTGAGCGTTGCCGTTTCGCCCGCGCGCAGCGTGACGTCGTTGCGCTCTTCGCTGCCGAAGCCCTGCTTCGACACGTCGACGGTATAGGTACCGGTGAGCGACAGCGCCGGCATCGTCGCGGCGCCATCGCTGCCTGACGTCGCCTCGCGCGACGCGCCGGTCTGGTTGTTGGTGACGGAGACCTTCGCGTCGGCGACGACCGCACCCGACTGGTCGGTGACGAGGACGAGAATCGTCGACGTGTTGGGTGACTGCGCCATTAGGGGCTGGACGGACAGGAAAGGCAGGGCAGGCAGGACAGTCAGAAGGAGCATCCAGCCACGCCACGTCATCCATCCGCGTCCGATCATGCCGTTCACGCCCATCCCGCGTCCGTTGCCTGTGTTCATGCTCAATTCGGGCTCACCACATGGTCTTTGAAGTAGCTGGTTGAGCGCGTCAGTCGTCCATGGCGCTTGCTGAGATTCCGGGCCTGGAACAAGCTTTCGTTTCTAGCAGATGGACGCTTGTTACTACCAGCTGCCGTAGGCATCCCCAAAACGCCAAGACCGCCGGGAACTATCTTTTTTTGTCCGCGATCTCAGCGGTCTCAGAGGATCCCTGCCGAACGGCCTGTGAGGCAGGCCGCTGGGTATAACTGATCGCCATCCCGACAACAACCACCACAACTGCGCCAATCAGGTTGTGCCAGAGGAATGCGATCCACGGCAGCTGCGTGGCGACGGTGAGCACGGCGACCATGCCGGCAATGAGCCCGAAAAACGCGCCTAGTGCGGTCGCCCGCTTGGTCATGATCGCCAGGATGAAGACGCCGAGCAGCGATCCGTAGACGAACGACCCGTAGCGATTGACGACCTCGATCAGCGATCCCTGGTTCGCCGCGCGCGTCGCGACGTAGCACGCAAACAGGCCCCAGGCAAACGTGGCCAGCTTGGACACCACCACGTAGTGCGAGTCGGGTGCGTCTTTCACGAAGTGGCGGCGGTAGAAATCGATCACGGTTGCCGTCGCCAGCGCGTTCAGTTCGCCGCCGCTGGCCGACATCGCCGCCGCAAAGATCGCCGCGATCATCAGGCCGACCAGTCCAATCGGCATCTGCGTGGTGATGAACGTCGGGAACACATAGTTGACGTCGCTGTATTCCCGGTCGCCAGTTGTGTCTTTGACGACGTCCGACGCCCTGGCGCGGATCGCCTTCAGGCGGGCGTCGCTGGCCACGAAGGCGGCACGATCCGCGCGCACTGCCGCGCCGCGACGGGTCATGACCTCGGCATCGAACTGCTGCTGCAGCCCGGCGTATTCGGCAGCGTGCGAGCTGGCCGCGACTTGCGCGTCGTAGACGTGGTTGAACAGCATCGGCGGCGTGTTGACCAGATAGAACACGAACACCAGCACGCCAGTGGTCAGAATCAACAGCTGCAACGGGATCTTGACCCACGCGCTCATCATCAGCGACTGGCGCGCCTCGTCAATTGACTTGGCCGTCAGGTAGCGCTGCACCTGGCTCTGATCGCATCCAAAGTACGACAGCATCAGGAACGTGCCGCCGAGCATCGCCGACCAGAACGTATAGGTCTCGCTCAGGTTGAAGCTGAAGTCCACCGCCTGCAATCGGCCGGTCGCCCCCGCCAGATCGAGCGCCTGGCTGAAGCCGACATGCTGCAGGATCCCATAGAGCAGGATGACCGCCGCCGCCGACATGCCGAAGACCACGATGAACATCTGCTTCACGTCGGTCCACGCCACCGCCTGCACGCCGCCAATCGTGGTATAGGCGATCATCGGGATGCAGATCACCAGCACGGTGACCGGCAGCGACCAGCCCAGAATCACCGACATGACGACCGATGGCGCCGCCAGCGTGACGCCGAGCGAGGCGGCGCGCCCGACCAGGAACAGGAAGCTCGCCAGCGATCGGACGCGCACGTCGAAGCGGCGCTCGAGATACTCGTAGGCGGTGTACACGCGCGCACGGGTGAAGAACGGCACCACCGTCAGCGACAGAATCACCATCGCCAGCGGCAGCGGGAAATAGTTCTGGATGAACCGCAGGCCGGTGGAGTACGCCAGGCCGGTGGTCCCGACGATGGTGACGGCGCTCATCTGCGTGGCCATCACAGAAAGGCCGACGGCCCACCACGGCAGCGACCGGTTGGCCAGCAGATAGCCGTCCACCTTGTCGGTCCCCTTCGATCGACGCAAGCCGTCGATGATGATCCAGCCGACATAGGCGACGACGACGATCCAGTCGAAGGAACGCATTCGGGTGGTTATGGATGGCTGATGGCTGATGGCTAATGGCTAATGGCTAATGGCTAATGGCTAATGGTCAATGGCTGAGGGGGGGACTCATGAAAACATCCGGCCGAATATCCAGAGCGCGACGATGATGACCGCCTCCAGTGCCAGGACCTGCACGTAGGTCGACGTCATCCGCGTGTCGCTCTCTGGCCGGTCGCGGTCCGGCGTCACAGCGCGGCGCTCCTGGCGGCGAGCGTCAGCTCCGCGCTGGCCAGCGCGTCGGTCTCGGCGGTCCACCAGGCCTCGTCGGCCTCGAGCTGCTGGTGCGACACCTGTGCGGCGCGCGTCGTTTCCTCCGGGGCCGGTCCGCCGTAGGTCCTGCGGATTTCGACGAAATGCCGGGGACTGAGTATCCGCTGCAGTGCCGACTCGGTGTAGGCGAGGCTCTTCCCCAGCACGTCGGTCGACGCGTCGGCGAGCAACGCGGCGAACGGGCGATCGGGCTGGCGCTGGCGTCCTCCGACGAAATGCGCGGCGACGGCGTGGGCCTGGCGAAACGGCAGGCCGTGCTCGCGCGCCAGGGTGTCGGCCAGTTCGGTCAGCGTCGTCCAGCCGTCACCGGCACGGGCCTCGAGCGCGGGTGGGTCGAACTGCGCCGATGACATCGCGGCGGCCACCAGCTGCACTGCCCGCGTGGCATCGCGGAACATCGCGAAGACGAGCGGCTGCAAATCGTCTTCGGTGTCGACAATGTCGCCAAACGGCGTGTTGTGCGCGGTCAGCACAATCGCCTGCGCCTGCCCCAGCGCCTTGCTGCCGATCGCCCGCGCGTGTTCGAGGGCGACCGGATTGCGCTTCTGCGGCATGATGCTGCTGCCCTGCACGTAGCCGTCGCCGAGCCGGAGGTACCCGAACTCGGCCGTGCTCCACAGCAGCATGTCCTGCACGAAGCGGCCATGCCCTGTCAGCAGCACACTCGTGGCTGACGTGCTCTCCAGCAGGTAATCGACCGTCGCGATGCTGCCGTAGGTATTGCCGGTCGGTCCGCTGAACCCGAGCAGCGACGAGGTGAGGCTGCGATCGATGGGAAAGCCGGTGCCGGTAATCGCGCAGGCGCCGAGCGGGTTGCGATTGGTGCTGGCGAAAGCAGCCTTCAGCCGGACGCCGTCCCGCTCGAGCTGTTCGACCACGGCCAGAAGGTAGTGGGCGACGGTGCTGGGCTGCGCCCGCTGCGTGTGCGTATGGAGCGCCAGGATGGTGTCGCGGTTGCGGTCCGCCAGTTCGAGCAGCGACCGGCGCAGCGAGAAGGTTCCCGCCAGCAGGCCGAGAATCAGCTCGCGCTGCCGCATGCGGTACATCGTCATGTCGATGTCGTTGCGCGAGCGCGCCGTGTGCAGCCGCCCCGCGACGTCGTCGCCGCAACCCTGGATGACCAGGCGCTCGACGTAGAAAAACAGGTCCTCGTAGGTGCCGTCATACGTGACGCAGCGGATCTCGTCCTGCGACACGCGGTCGAGCGCTTGGCGCAGCGTATGTGCGTCGGCGGCCGACACGATGCCCTGGGCTGCCAGCATGACCAGGTGGGCGTAGTTGATCGCCATCATCGGCGAGAGCAGGAGGGCCTTGGCGTCTTCGAAATTCTCGTTGAGGACGTAGGTGATGTATTCCGGCGCAAACCTCATCGCTGGAAGTATATCGAGTTCCCTCTGCGGACGCGGATCGGGCGCCGTGGCGTCAACGGGGAACGGGTCCGATTCAAAAGGGGCTTGACAAGCCAGCCGGTGCGGCCATGATCAGCGCTGCTGTTCGTCCACTTCTTTCGCAAAGGAGCTTCCATGGTTCTCACAACCAAAACACACCGTCGCGGCTTCCTCGGCCGCCTCGTCGGCGCCGCGGCCGCACTCGGCGTCGCCGGCGATGGACAGCGCGCCGAGGCGCAAACGCCCGGTCCCGAAGACTGGATCAAGAACGTCACGGGAACCCACCGCTGCCTGTTCGATTTCCCGCAGCACAAGAACGGGCTGCCGCTCCTCCACATCGTCAACTACCTCAACACCTATGCGACGGCTTACAAGACCGCGCCCGGACAAGTCGCCGCGGTGGGAACCTTCTACGGCATCGGCGGGCAGTCCAGCATCCCACTGGCCTTCAACGACGCGATGTGGGCGAAATACGGGCTCAGCGAGTACACCGGCTTGAAGGACGCCTCGGGCAAGCCTTACATGCGGAACGTCTTTCACAAGCCGACCGGAGACGATCTGCATTTGCTCATGCAGGTAGTTCAGTCCCCGAGGATTCCGATGTTGGCCGGTGCGATGCCGGCGCTCGGCATCGAGAGCCTGCAGAAGATGGGAACCACGTTTCTGCTCTGCAACAACGCCTTCGGCGGATGGTGCGCCGAGCTCGAAGCGAGAGGCAAGGGCAAGATGGCGGACCTCGAAACCGAGCTCAGGGCCAACTTGCTGCCGGGCGTGATCACCGTGCCGGCAATGGTCATCGCGATCGAATCGGCTCAGCGCGCAGGCATCACCTACAACAGACAGTAGGAAAGGAGACGGTCTTCGGGCCGTCCCTCGAAGCGCGGCTTCAGGCGGGGCAGAGGTCGGCCTTTCACGCCTATAATCGCGGGATGAAGTACTCCGTCCTGGCCGTGCTATTGGCCGGCTCCGTCGTCTCCGCGCAGACCGGTCCGAACGATCCGCGTGCGCGGGAGATCTACAAAGAGCTTGTCGAGATCAACACCACCGACACTCCGGCAGGCAACGTCACCAAGGCGGCCGAAGCCGTCGCGACGCGCCTCAAGGCGGCGGGGTTCCCCGCCGCCGACATGCAGATCCTGGGACCCGATCCGCGCAAGGGCAACCTGATCTTCAGATATCGCGGGACCGGCGCCCGCAAACCGCTGCTGCTCCTGGCGCATCTCGACGTGGTCGAGGCCAAGCGCGAGGACTGGTCGATGGATCCGTTTGCATTCGTCGAGAAGGACGGTTTCTTCTACGGTCGCGGCACCAGCGACGACAAGGCGATGGCGTCGCAGTTCATCGCCAACCTGATCCGGTTGAAGGAGGAGAACTTCAAGCCGGACCGCGACCTGATTCTCGTGCTCACAGCCGACGAAGAAGGCGGCAATTTCAACGGCGCCGAGTGGCTCGTGAAGAACCACAAGGATCTGATCGACGCCGAGTTCGCGATCAACGAAGGCGGCGGCGGCACCATGCGCAAGGGGAAGTACCTCACCAACGAGGTGCAGGCCAGCGAGAAGGTGTACCAGGACTTTCACCTCGAGGTCACCAATCACGGCGGCCACAGCTCCCTGCCAGTCAAGGACAACGCGATCTACCACCTCGCCGGCGGCCTGGCCAGACTGGCGGCCTACGAGTTTCCGGTCGAGCTGAACGAAGTGACGCGCGCGTACTTCGCGCGCTCGGCGGACGTGGAGACGGATGCCAAGCTGGCGGCCGACATGCGCGCCGTCGCGAAGGCAACGCCGGATCTCGCCGCCGCCGCACGGCTGTCGGCGTCGCTGCCGTACTACAACGCGATGATGCGGACGACCTGCGTCGCCACCAAGCTGCTGGGCGGACACGCCACCAACGCGCTGCCACAGATGGCGAGCGCGAACGTCAACTGCCGCATCCTGCCTGGTGTCTCCCCCGCCTCGGTGAAGGCCAAGCTGGTGGAGGTGCTTGCCGACCCGAAGATTTCCGTCGCATTCGTCGACGAGGCGCATCCGAGCAAGCCGTCGCCGCTTCGTCCCGACGTCATGACACTGGTCGAATCGCTCACCAAGCAGATGTACCCAGGGGTCGTTGTCGTGCCGGTGATGAGCACCGGCGCCACCGACGGTCTCTACCTGCGCAACGGCGAAATTCCGACCTACGGCATCGACGGCACCTTCGGCGACATGGACGATGTGCGCGCACACGGCAAGGACGAGCGCGTCGGCGTGAAGCAGTATTTCGAAGGGCTGGAGTTTCAGGTACCGGCTGATCAAAGCGCTGGCGACGAAGTAGCGCGTTGCGTCACAAGCTGTGGCCCGCGCCGACACCGTGACGATTGCCGCCACCCACGTGATCCAGGCGCAGCGGCCGGCGGCGGGCGCGGCCGCCGCGCCGGCGATCGGACACGATCCGGACGTCCTCGCGTCGTTTCTCGAGGATGCGGCGCACTTTCCCGGAGGATTCGCCGCCGGCCTCTGCACGCCGGCGTCGGCAGCGGAGGTCGCCGCGCTGCTGCAATCGGCTTCGTCCGTGCTCGCCGTTGGCGCGCAGTCGTCACTGACCGGCGGCGCCACCCCGCGCGGCGAGATCGTGCTGAACACGTCGCACCTCAATCGCATTCTCGCGACCGGTGACGACTGGATCCGGGTCGAAGCCGGTGTCACCCTCGTCGATCTCGATGCGGCGCTGGCGAACATCGGCAGGCACTATCCGCCAGTGCCGACTTTCACCGGCGCCTTCGCCGGCGGCATCGTCGCCACCAACGCCGCTGGTGCGGCGACGTTCAAGTACGGGACGACCCGCGACTGGGTGCGGGGACTGACGGTCGTGCTGGCCAACGGCGATGTTCTCGACATCGTGCGCGGACACACGCGCGCCCACCCTGACGGCTTCTTCGAATTCGTGCTGTCGGACCGGACCGTGCGCGTCGCAGTGCCGCGCTACCGGATGCCGGACGTGCCCAAGACCTCGGCCGGATACTTCGCCGCCACCGGCATGGATGTGATCGATCTCTTCATTGGATCGGAGGGGACGCTCGGCGTGATCACGGAGGTGACGCTTCGCATCCTTCCGGAGCGGCCGGGCATGTGCCTGGCGTTCGTGCCGTTCGGCGACAGGAGCGATGCCCTGGCATTGGTGGCGCGGCTGCGCGACGCGGCGCGCGAAACCTGGCGGACGCGCGATCCGCGTGGGATGGACGTGTCGGCGATCGAACACATGGATGCGCGCTGCCTTGCGCTGCTGCGCGAGGACGGCGCCGATCGCGCCAACGGCGTCGCCATACCCGATGGGACCGAGATGGCGCTGCTGGTGACGCTGGAGCTGCCAGCCGGCACCACGCCGGCGGCCGCGTTCGATGAAATCGGCCGCGCGCACGATCTGAACCCACCCGACACGGCTCTGGTCCGCTTTTGCAGGGTCCTCAGCGAAGCCGGCGTGCTGGACGACGTCGAGATCGCGGTGCCCGGGGATACGGCGCGCGAGCGGCAGCTGCTGGCGTTGCGCGAGGCGGTGCCGGCCGGCGTCAACGCGCGGGTGGGGCGGGCGAAACAGCATGACCCGCGCATCGCGAAGACGGCGGCGGACATGATCGTCCCGTTCGACCGGCTCGGCGAGCTGTTGAAGATTTACGACCGGGAATTTCGCAGCCGCGGGCTCGACGCGGCCGTGTGGGGACACATCTCGGACGGCAACCTGCACCCCAACGTGATCCCGCGCTCGATGGACGAGTGCGAATCAGGCAAGGCCGCAATTCTCGTGTTCGGGCGTGAGGTGATTGGATTGGGCGGCTCGCCGCTGGCCGAACACGGCGTCGGACGCAATCCGGTGAAGCAGCAACTGCTGCTCGAGCTCTACGGCAGGGACGGGGTGAATCAGATGCGCGCGGTCAAGCGAAGCCTGGATCCGGACTGCAAGCTTGCTCCCGGTGTACTCTTTAGCGAGAGATGAAGCGGCTGTTGTTGTGGCTCATCGCGGTCGTCATCGCCGGGGTACCGACGATCACCGATGGGTGTCGACTCGCATGTGCGAAGGACCGTCCGGCGGAGTGCCCACTGCATCAGCCCACGCCGCAGCCCTGCTCGCACGATCAATCAGTCAGCGCCGCCGATCTGACCCGTCCGACCGTCGACCTGTTGCGGACGGCGGTGGTCGCCATCGTCAGCGCGCCGGCGTGCCTCGTGAATTTCCCTCACGCAATCGATGTGGTGGCCATCGACCGCCAACACGCGCCTCCACTGCGGTCGCGCCACGACATTCTCCGAATCTGATCCGTTCCGGGCTCTCCCGACTCCACTCGTCGCGTGGACCTCTGTTCGCGCAAATGCATTGTGCAGACCTGGGGTCTGCCCGGAGATCAGATGCACCCTCGTGTCGTTGTGTTGTTGTCGATCTGTACCGTGCTCTGGCCGCCTGTGGCGCGCGCGCAGGACGAGCCTTCGCCCTGGATGCTGATGTCCGATGGTGTGCTGTTTGCGACCGTCAATCACCAGGGCGGACCCAGAGGCGGCGATGAATTCCTCTCGACCAACTGGTGGATGGGCATGGCGAGCCGCTCGGCGGGCGGGGGCCAGCTGACGCTGACCGGCATGCTCAGCCTCGATCCGGCCACCGCAACGGCGCGCGGCTACCGCGAGATCTTCCAGGCGGGCGAATCGTACCAGGGGCTGCCCATCGTCGATCGCCAGCATCCGCACGATCTGATCATGCAGGCGGCGGTGCTGTGGCGCGTGCCGATCGACTACGAAACCGGACTCACGATCGCGGCGGCGCCGATTGGAGAGCCGGCGCTGGGGCCAACCGCGTTCATGCACCGGCCGTCCGCGGCCGAAAATCCGGCGGCGCCGCTCGGTCACCATACGCTCGATTCGACCCACATTGCGATGGGCGTGATCAGCGTCGCGCTCGACCACGGCCCGTTCACGCTGGAAACGTCGCTGTTCAACGGACGCGAGCCGGACGACAACCGGTGGGACGTGATGGATCCGGGTGCGCTGGACTCGTGGTCGGTACGGGAATGGTACGAGCCGTCACCGGCGTGGCAGTTCCAGGTGTCGCATGGATTGCTCAAGCAGCCCGAAGCGGGCGAGCCTGGCGACATCAGGCGGACCACCGCCTCGGCGGCCTGGCTCGGACGCCGAGCGGACGGGTTCATGTCGGCCACAATCGCGGTCGGCCGTAACGACACCAGCCACGGCGCCTTCCACGCGCTGCTCGCCGAGGGGACCGCCAAACGCGGCCGCATGTCCCTGTACGGCCGGCTTGAACTGGCGCAGAAGGAAACCGCGTTGCTGGCCGACCAGGGTACTGCGGCCATCGGGATAGCGCTCGACGCCCGCAGCGGCGTGACCGCGCTGACCCTCGGAACGGTGCGGGATGTCGCGCGTTGGCGAGGCTTCGAGATTGGTGTCGGTGGTGACGTGACCGGCTATTGGGTGCCGGACACGCTGCAACCGTCGTACGGCAGCCACCCGACGTCGTTCCATCTGTTTCTGCGAGTGCGACCACCGGCGGGCCACATGGGGCGGATGTGGAATATGCGGATGACCAGGCCGATGCAGTGACCGCGCGCGGTATCAGGCGATCAGCGCGGCGACGCCGACGCTGAGGAGGCCGCCGATCAGCAGCCACAGTGGCAGCGCACCGGCGGTGCTCGAGCCGATCGCGCCGGCCTCGACGCCGGTGTCGATCGTCAATCCTTCGACCGCCGCCGCCGCGCGTGACTGCGCGACGAATGACGCCGCGATGGCGCTGAGGAGAAACAACCAGCCAATCCCGAGCGCCGCCCGCGCGCCGACGCCGCCGGCCACCAGCCGCGCCGACAATACCAGCGTCGCAATCCAGGCCGTGACCGCAACACCCGCGATCAGACGCAGCCTGCCGATCTCACGATCGGCGGCCTGACGCAGCCGTTCGAGGCGCATCGCCCGCTCGGCGCGCTGGCGTTCGGCGGCGAGCTGTTCGCGCTCGAGTTCGAGCCGACGCGAATCGCGGTCGAACGCTTCCTTCAGCGCAGCGACCACGACCCCGGCGAGACGGGCTTCGAGGCCGGCCGGCGCCCGATCGCTGGATTGGAGCTGCCGATCCGGCGCGGCCTCCGCCGGCGGCTGGCGGCCGCGCGCGAAGTTGGCCAGGCCGAGGGCGGCGTCGATGAGTTGCAGCCAGGGGACCGGCATCTACTTCGCTCCCAGCCAGGAATCGCGGAAGGCGCGCTGCGCGGCGGTGACCGCGGCTCCCTCGACCGGTACCACTTCGGTGTGCGGGTCCTCGGCCAGGGTCACGCTCGCCGTTTTCGCAGCGCCGCGGCGATCGACGAAAACGACAGCGACCGTGTCACCCGGTTTGTGCCGCTGCATCACCGCGGCGATGTCGTCCGCGCCGGCGATCCGCTGACCGTCCACCTGCCGCAGCTCATCGTCTTGGTCGAGGCCCGTGGCGTAAATCGGCCAGGTGGGAGGGACCAGCGCCGCCACCCGCAAGCCGTCCCGCGATTCGAGGCGCAGGTCGCCCAGCCACGCCCGGCCGGGGTGACGCTTGCGCACGGCGAAGCCGGCCCGCGACAGCAGCCGCGGATAGTCGGCGACGTCATGGCCCTGAATGTAGCGGGCGAAGAAGTCGCGCGCGAAGGCAGGGTCGCCGCTGACCGAAGCCAGCGTCGCTTCGGCATCGCCAATGGCATAGGGATGATCGACGTAACCTTCGCGGCTGCCGCCCGGCTTGCCGTACCTCTTCCACATCGCCCGCATGAAATCGTCGAGCGACAGCCGGCCATCACTGCGTTCGCGCAAGGTCAGGTCGAGCGCCAGCGCGATCGCGCCGCCGTAGGGATAGTAGGAGATGACCGTCGTCGACCAGTTGGTGCGATCGACGGTGCGGCCGCCGTCGGTGAACGGCGCCATGCGACTCATCTCTTCGGCCGAGCGCACGAGATGACCGGGCCCCTGCGACACGCTCTCGATCAGGCGCCCGAATGTCAGGGCGGTCGACGACAGATCCACGAGCTGTGCGCGCTGCATCGCCAGCGGCCCGTAGTACTGGGTGAAGCCCTCGGCGAGCCAGAGCTCACCCGACAGGTTGGCGCGATCGAAATCGAACGGCTCGAGACCCCGCGGACGGATCCGTTCGACATTCCAGCCGTGGAAGAACTCGTGCGCGACCGTATCGAGCAGATCGCCGCGCGACGCGGCGATCGAGCCGGCGGCCGTGATCACCGTGCTGTTGCGATGTTCCATGCCGTCGCCGTTGGCGTAGGGCAGGTAGTCGGCGAGGAACGTGTAGTAGCCCGGCTCGTAGTCCGGGTACTCGCCGAAGATGGCGCCTTCCTGCCGGACGATCTTCTCGACGTCCTTCACGTAGTCATCGAGCTCGGCGGCGGTTCCGGTGTGGTGCAGCGAGAAACGGAACGTGCGCGCGCCGACCGTGAACTGGCGCAGATTCACGGGACCGAACTGCGAGGGGCTGTCCATGAGGTACTGCAGGTTGGGGGCGGTGAACTCGAGCGGCGACGCTCCCGGATGCAGCTGAGTCGCCACCTGCCAGCGCATGCCGGCCGGCTCTTCGAAGGCAATGGTGACCGGCCGATCGTCCAGACCACGGGCCCACATGATCGCCGCCGGCATGTTGATATGCGCATGCGTCGTGTCGACGGCGAGGTAGGTGCCGTCGACACGATCGCCGAACACCTTGTACTTCACCGTCACGCCGCCGCCGTGCCCGGCGACATTCCATCCGTACGGATCGGGCCGCGCTGTCGCGAGCTCACGGCCGTCGGCCCCGAAGGCGTGCACGTCGTAGACGTTCTTCGCGAAATCGTGCAGCGAATAGCGGCCCGGAGAGGAGCGGCTCATGCGCAGCTCCAGCGTGCCGGTGCCGAGGTCGGTGAAGGAGGCTTCGACCTGCATCCACCGGTGCTGCGGCTCTGGAAAGGTCAGTCGATAGCGGATCGGCGCCGCCGCGTGAAAGGACAGCGTGGACGAGACGAGAAAGGCGGCGACGAGAAAGCGACGCATCACGAGGCGATGCTAGCACGCAGCCAGAATTTAGTTTTGAAAACCGGCGGCGAGGATGCGCTCGAGATGCGGCCAGATGACGTCGGCGATCGCGCGGGCGCCTTCGGCGTTGGGATGCGCATGATCGGCCTGCATCAGCCGCGGGTTGCCGACGATCCCGAGCAGGATGAACGGGACGAGCGGCACCTGATACTTCGCGGCGAGATCGATGTACGCACCATGGAATGCCGCGGTATACGCCCAGCCATGAATCGGCAGCGCCTCCATGCCGCAGAGCAGCACGGTGATTCCCCGCTTCTGACCGGCCTCGATGATGTGGCCCAGATTCGCGGCGAGCTGGGCCACCGGCACGCCGCGAAGGCCGTCGTTGGCGCCGAGCGCGACGAGGAGCACACGGGCGTCGCCCTCGAGCGCGCGGTCGAGCCTGGCGCGCGCGTCGGCCGAGGTCGATCGCGACACTCCAGCGTTGACGACTTCATAGGGAAAGCCGGCGCGGCGGACTCGCTGGTGCAGCAGCGCGGGAAACGCCGCGGCGGATCCGATGCCGTGACCCGATGTGAGGCTGTCACCCAGACAGACGATTCGGCGCATTCTTCAATGGTAGCTGGCGGCCCACTCGCGTAGTCGGCGAAACGCCCCGGCACGCCGCAAATCGTCTGGGCGCCCGAGCGGGCGCCCGTTCGCGGCCACCCGTGAGCGGCGCCGCTCGGACAAAGCGCACGGCTGTGGCGCCATGCGACCGTTTACGTCGCACCGCAGCAGTGTCCGCCTTTCTTGTCCCGCCAAAATCCGCCGCGGCGAAGGTGGAAGCCGGACCAACGGCGTGACGTGATCCGAGCGCCGAGGCGGGGCCTGTCCGCGAACAGCCCGCTCCGATGCTCGGCGAACGCCCCCGCACCTCCGCTAAATCGCCTTCGCGTCGGAGCGGGCGCCCGTTCGCGGCCACCCGTGAGCGGCGCCGCTCGGACAAAGCGCACGGCCATGCGACCGTTTACGTCGCACCGCAGTAGTGTCCGGCTTTCTTGTCACGCCAAAATCCGCCGCGGCCAAGGCGGAAGCCGGACCAACGGCGTGACGTGATCCGAGCGCCGAGGCGGGGCCTGTCCGCGAACAGCCCGCTCCGATGCTCGGCGAAACGCCCCCGCACCTCCGCTAAGTCGCCTGCGCGTCGGAGCGGGCGCCCGTTCGCGGCCACCCGCGAGCGGCGCCGCTCGGACAAGGCGCACGGCTGTGGCGCCATGCGACCGTTTACGTCGCCACCGCGGTAGTGTCCGGCTTCTTGTCCCGACAAAGCCGCCGCGGCCAAGGTGGAAGCCGGACCAATGGCATGACTGATCGCATTCCAGCCTCACGTCGGCAACGCGTGCCCGGAACATCGCCCTTCCTGGCGTGCGTCGCCTGGGCCTCGGACGCATCCGCTACGATCTCTACTATCGCCTCGTCGAAACGCCAAGGCGGCTGGAGATACTTGCGTCATGTCACACCGGCCGCGAAGGCCGACCTCCAATCTGACGAATCGCCGAATCCCGAGATAGGACGTGCGGCGGCCGAATGAACGTCGCGGCTGCGCGAAGCGCGGCGATCGGAACGACGCACGCGGTTGATGCGTCATGAGGGCGATTGTATAGTGGGCCTCGTGACACGCGCGGCGGCTGTTCCGATCCTGCTGATTCTGCTCGCCGCGCCACCGGTCAGGGCGCAGGAAGCCGTCTACATCGTCCGCCATGCCGAGCGGGTCGACCAGTCGCCTGACTCGGCGCTCTCGACGGACGGAATCGGCCGATCGTACAAGCTGCGCGATGTGCTGCGCGATGCTGGAATCACCCGGATCTTTACCTCGGAGTTGCGGCGAACGATCGAAACTGCGGCGCCACTCGCCGCCGCGATCAAGGTCACGCCGCTACCAGTGCCGGCCGCCGACGCAGCCGACTTGGCGGCAAAGGTGGGCGCCTCCGGCGCTCACGATCGCGTCCTGGTGGTTGGCCACTCGAACACGATCCCGTCGCTGCTGCAGGCACTCCACGTCGACGCGACGATCCGAATCGGCGACGACGACTACGACAACCTGTTCATCGTCGTTCCCCAGAAAGATGGCGCGCCTGTGCTGCTGCTGCTGAAGTACTGATGGCGCGCGAACGCCTGCACGGCAGCCTCAGCAGCGTCGAGTACTTCACGTTCGGCTTCGGCACGATGATCGGCGTCGGCTGGCTCGTGCTGATGGACGACTGGCTGATGCGCGGTGGACCCGCCGGCGGTGTCCTCGGTTTTCTGCTCGGCGGCATGCTGCTGTTTCCAATCGCGCACACCTATGGCAGGCTGGTGCAGCGCATTCAGGATGCGGGCGCCGAGATCGCCTACACCGAGGGCGTGATGGCGCCGCCAATCAGCTTCGCCGCCGGCTGGACCATGGTGCTGTCGTACGCGATCGTGTGTCCCTGGGAAGCGGTCGCCACCGGCAACCTGCTGGCGCGCGTCTTTCCCGGGCTGAACAGCCACCAGTTGTACGCCATCGGCGGCAGTCCGATCTACGCGCCGCGCCTGGCGGTCGGCCTGGCGCTGACCGCGCTGGTCACCGGCGTCAACTACCGCGGCATCAAACCGAGTGGCATCTTCCAGAATGTGATGACGTTCGGGTTGATCGCGACCTTCGCGATCTTCACGCTGCTTGGCTTCGCCAAAGGGTCGCCGTCGAACCTGCAGCCGCTGTTTGCGGTCGGACAGTCGCCGTGGCTGTCGGTCTTCCTCGTCCTTCAGATCGTGCCCTACTTCATGACCGGGTTCGAATCGGTGGCAAAGGGATCGGAAGAAGCCAGGGCCGGATTCGATCCACGCAACTTCACGCGCGCGATCTACGCTGCCCTGATCGCCGGGTTCGTGTTCTATGTCCTGATCATCGCGGTCGTGACCTTCGTCTACCCGTGGCAAGAGATCGTGGCGGGCCACGTCCGCACCGAAGTCGCCTTCGAGCGCACGTTCGGCTCGCATCGGATCGCACAGCTGATTCTGTTCGGCGCCTTCCTGTCGCTGCTGAAGATCTTCAACGGCAACTTCGTCGCCTCGACGCGCATGCTCTACGCGATGGGCCGGCGCAACCTCGTGCATCCGGCGCTCGGACGGGTGCATGCGGTCCACGGCACGCCGGTGGTGGCGATTGCCCTGATGGCGGTGCTGACGGCGGCCGCGGCGATGTTCGGCGACGCCATCCTCGTACCGGTGACCGAGGTCGGCTCGCTCGCGGTCGGGATTGGCTGGCTGTCGGCGTGCGTGGCCTACCTCCTCCGCCGCAGCCGGGAGCGGCGGCAGGACGAGTCGCCGATCATGGCCTGCCTTGGCGCGGCGGTCAGCGTCGCGATTGTGCTGATGAAGGTCGTGCCCTCAGTTCCGGGCAGCTTCACGCAGCCTGAATGGATCGCGTTCGCGGCGTGGTCGGTCATGGGGTTGGTGTTCTGGTTGGCTCGCCCCAGGCTGGCGGTCACTTGACAAGTGCGAAATCTACAATTGACAAAGCGAGCGAGGTCGGTAGCAACTGCGACGATTGACGCTCGTCTGCGTCGAGCGTTGTCAGCTTGGACAAGCTAGCAACAGCGCAAGGCTGGCGACGGAAGCGGGCGAACTCGCTGCCATCGTCGGCGCGATCGTCAGAAATGCGAGACGCAATCTTGCTTTTGGAACTCGACCGGAACTCGCTTCAGAACGTGCTCGGTTAACTTGCGTCGGAACTTGCTTTGGAGCTTGTCAATTCAGCCTTGTAAATTGCCCACCGCCTGCTGGATGAATTGATCCTGGGGAATGCCTCCGAGGATCTCGATCTGATCGTTGATCACCGTCTTCGGGACGCCGGTGACGCGGTACTTCCTGGCCAGATCCGGAAACTCCGTCGCTTCCACCGCGTAGGCGGTGATGTGCTCGTTGGCGAACGCCATTTCATGCGCGAGGCTGACCGCCCGCGGACAATGCGGTCAAGTCGGTGTCGAAAACACGTGGATCGTCATCGGCGCTGTGACCGCCACCACACTGGCACGATTTTCCGGTGTCAGCTGGGAGTCGTGGCCGCCGACCAGCAGCACCGCCTGGACCAGCGAGACGAACTCGTAGCCGGCTGGCGCACCGAGAAACCGGATCCGTGTGTCCCGCGTCTGGCCGTCCGCGCCCTCACTGAGCAGCGCGACGGCCGGGACGCGATCGATTCCGTACTGCGCGGCCTTGTCTTTCTCGAGAATGAAGTTCACTTCCTCGATCGCGATCTTGTCGGACAGCGCCGGCAGCTCATCGAGGATCTGCCGCGTCGGAAGGCATTGTTCGCAGTCGAGCGTCTGGGTAAAGAACAGGACGCGGACGCGGCTGGTCATCTCATCGAACGATTCGCGCAGTTTCTCCTGGTCGGTAGGGGCGAGAAGGGACATTACAGGGATTATGACAGGGTCGGGGGTCAGCGGTCAGTGGTTAGGGCTTCGGACTCAGGGCTTACCAGCCCCAGCCCCTATTTGAACAGATCGTCGAACGCGCGGCGGGCGCTGCTGGTCGAGCCGGCGGGTGAGGTGCCGGCGTCACGGCTCTGCGTCGTGGTGGTCTGCCGTTCGATCGTCGTGCGCGGTGAAAACAGCGCACAGGGGTTGCGCTGATCCTTGGGTGACACCCGCGCCGGCAGCTTGTCGCTCTGCGTGCACTCCCACCGCGCGCTGGTGTCGAACGAGACGCACTGGACGCAGCTGTGTAGACCGACGCCGCATTTGGCACAGCGACTGTCGTCACCGATCGGCAGCGAGAGCAGATGGCCACAGCGTGCGCACCGGCAGACTTCGTGCGCCGCCATCAGGTTGGGCGTCTTCGGACCGGCCGCGTCCTGCAGCTGCCGCCCGGGCGCGCGATCCTGCTTGGGCGGGCGCGGCCCCTGGGGGCCCTTCGGCCCTCGGGGCTTGTTCTCGTCCTGGTAGCCGCGTTGGCGGTATTTTCGATCGCTCATTGTGCTTTCGTCGCCGCCGTCCTCTTCGTAGGGCACGGCCTTTAGGCCGTGCGGCCGTTCCTCTTCGTAGGGCACGGCCTTAAGGCCGTGCCCTACGGCGACCATTTGTGAGTGCGACTATTGTGACATCGCAGGCGCGAGCTCTCTGATGAACTGGTCGAGATACTTCCCCCAGATGGCCGGCAGCGAGTGCGTGCCGTGCCCGCGAGTCTGCGCCGTCGTCGGCAGCAGCACGTAGCGTCCATGCTTCACGCGCGGCATCAGCTTTTCCATGATCCCCAGCTCCGGCGGGTTCACCACATCGTCGGCCGAATTGATGGCGAGCAGATGCGCGGTGATCTTCTCCAAGTTTGGCGACGGATCATAATCGCGCGACGAGTTGAACTGATACAGCATGTCGTTGGCGTCATTGGCCGCGAGACGCGTCTTCAGCTGGGACTCGTACCAGGTGTCCGCCGCGTCGCGCGTCGGGCCCGATTTGTGCCAGCCGATCGGGCTGCTGGTCATCATCATCAGCAGGTTGACGGCGCCGACCATGCCGGCGTGTGGCTGCTCCGTGTACTCGCCGCTCATGTAGGCCGGATCCCGCGTGATGCTGTCCATGATCATCGTGCGCATGATGCGGTTGCGTCCGGCGATCTGCGTCGGCGCGCTGGCCAGCGGCACCAGGCCGTCGACGAACTCGGGATAGGTCTCACCCCAGATCCAGCAATGCATCGCACCCATCGAGGTGCCGAGGACGAGGCGGAGGTGATTCACTTTCAGACCCTCGATCAGCATCGCGTGCTGCGCCCGGACCATGTCGTCGTACGTGTATTTCGGAAAACGAGCGTGCAACCCGTCGCTCGGCTTGCTCGACTTTCCGTGACCGATGCCGTCGGGGAGGATGATGAAGTAACGCGTCGCGTCGAGAATCTGCCCGGCGGCGAACAGCTGTCCGCCGAAGGTCTGCGACAGGAACGAGGAGCCGCTGCCGCCGGTACCGTGCAGGATCATCACCGCGTTGCGGACGACGCCAGAACCGTCGCGCTGCGGCGTGCCGATGGTCCGGTAGTGCAGGCGCAACGACGGCAGCGTTTCGCCCGATGCGAATGTGAAATCGCGGACGACATAGTCGCCCTCGACCGCCGCGGGGAACTCGGCCGCGCGAACCGCCGGCACCGCGGCGAGGATGACCAGGACGAGGACGACCGACCGCTGAAAAACCTTCATTCGGACGCTCCTTGATTCGGTTCTAATATCTCACATGACTACTTCCAGCTGCCGCCTTCCGCTCGCGGTCACGCTCGTGCTTCTGGCCGCCCCGGCCCTGGTTCGCACCCAGACGCCGCGGCCAATGGGGATCATCGATCTGCTGAACCTCCCGCGTCTGAGCGAACCGCAGCTGTCGCCGGCCGGCAGGGACGTGCTCTATACCCGCGCCGATGCCGACTGGAAGAGTGACCGCCGCGTCTCGCATATCTGGCGGGCGCCGACCGATGGCGGCCAGCCGATCCAGCTCACCAGCGGCGCCGAGGGCGAGACCGGTCCGCGCTGGTCGCCCGACGGCAAGAACATCGCGTTTACTGCGAAGCGCGGCGACAACGAGTTCGCGCAGATCTACCTGCTGCCGGCCGACGGCGGCGAGGCGCGTCAGCTGTCCACGCACGCCAGCGCCGTCTCGGAGCTGACGTGGGCTCCCGATGGCGCAGCCATCTTCTTCAAGGCGGCCGAGCCCAAGACCGCCGAGGAGAAGGCACGCGAGAAGGCGCGAGACGACGTCTACCTCTACGACGAGAACTACAAGCAGACGCACATCTGGCAGCTGACGGTTGCGTCGAAGGCTGAGACGCGGATCACCGACGGCGATTTCTCGGTCACGGACTACGAGCTTTCGAACGACGGCCGGAAGATGACCTACCTGCGCGCGCCGACGCCGCTGCTCGGCGACGGCGACAAGAGCGAGGTGTGGGTCTCCAACGCCGACGGCACCGGCGCCGTCCAGGTGACGAAAAACACGGTGCAGGAAACCGCGCCGGCGATTGCGCCCGACAACGCCAACGTGCTGTTCGTCTCTGGGTCGAACGCGAAGTTCGAGACCTACTACAACGGCCGGTTGTTCGTCGCCCCGGCCGGCGGCGGCGCGGCGCACGTGGTGGTCGGCGAGAAGGAGCCGCTCGACGTCGACCGCGCGACCTGGTCACACGACGGCAAGGCGATTTTCTTCCTCGCCAATCTCGGCGTCCACGAGGAGCTCTTCGTCGTGCCCGCGGCCGGCGGCACGCCACGGCAACTCACCAACGGGAAACACAACCTGAGCGGCTTCTCGGACGCCGGCATGCAGTCCGACCCCGAGGCCGACGTCTTCACGTTCATCGCCGCCGACTCTCACAGCGGCGGCGAGGTGTGGACGATGACGGCGCGCGACCCGGCACCCAGGCAGGTGACCCACGTGTTCGACTACCTGGGGCGCGACATCGCACTCGGTCGGCAGGAAGCGATCCAGTGGCAAGGCGCCGACGGCGTCACCGTGGAAGGCATCGTAACCTATCCGGTCAACTACACGCCCGGTCAAAAATACCCGCTCGCGGTGATGACCCACGGCGGCCCGCAGGCCGCCGACAAGTACGGCGTGGGATCGATGGCCTACGAAATCCAGGTGCTCGCCGGCAAAGGCTATGCCTCCCTGCAGCCAAACTACCGCGGCAGCACCGGCTATGGCGACGCGTTCCTGCGCGACATGGTCGGACACTACTTTCAGAACGCCCATCTCGACGTGATGGCCGGCGTCGACGAGCTGATCCGGCGCGGCGTCGCCGATCCCGATCGCCTGGTGAAAATGGGATGGAGCGCCGGCGGCCACATGACCAACAAGCTGATCACCTTCACCGACCGGTTCAAGGCCGCGTCGACCGGCGCCGGCGTGGCCCAGTGGATGTCGATGTACGCACAGAGTGACATCCGCTCGTACCGCACGCCCTGGTTCGGCGGCACGCCGTGGCAGAAGGACGCGCCGATCGAGGCCTACTGGAACAATTCGCCGCTCAAGGACGTTGCGAACGTGAAGACGCCAACGCTGTTCTTCGTCGGCGAGAAGGACCCGCGCGTGCCGATGCCGCAGTCGCTTGAGATGTACCGCGCGCTCAAGAGCAACGGCATCCCGACCCACCTCTACGTCGCGCCGCGCGAGCCGCACGGCTGGGGCGAGCTCCGGCATCAGTTGTCGAAATTGAATGCCGAGATCGCGTGGTTCGAGCACTACGCGACCAAGCGCCCATTCACGCCCGAGCGGGCGCCGGGAGACGACACGAAGTCCAGCACCGATCAGCACGACTGACAGCCCCGTGGGGTACGATGCGCGGGGACGCCTTCATGCGCAGCGCTGACCGACCACACCTGAGGACAAGGACACGACCGGGAAGGGCCGTGGCTCTTCTGTTTGGTGTCCTTGGTGTTGTTGCTGCCCAGTCGATGCAGCCACGAGCGCAAACGTCCGCGCCCGGGAAGCCGATGTCGCTGACCGATCTCGCGGCGCTGCCGCGGATTGCCGGCGCGCCGCCGCAGCTGTCGCCCGACGGAAAATGGGTCGCCTACCTGCTCACGAAAACCGACTGGAAGGCCGGTCGCCTGATCTTCCAGCTGTGGCGCCAGGAAGTTGGCGGCGGCGTCCCCGAGCAGCTCACCTTCGGCGACGGCGGCGTCCAGCCGGGCGCGCTCCTCTGGTCCCCCGACGGCAAGACCGTGCTGTTCCAGCGCGACGGCCAGATCGTGCTCCTCCCGGTCGACGGCGGCGAGGCGCGCCCGCTCACCAAACACGCCACGAACGTGAGCGCGCCGAAGTGGTCGCCCGACGGCAACGCCGTCTACTTCATCGCCGCCGATCCTGCCACCGCCGACGAGCGCGAACGCGCACGTCTCAAAGACGATGTCTACGCGATGGACGAGAACTACCGCGAGCGTCAGCTCTGGAAGATCGTGGTTTCAACTGGCGAGGAGACGCAGCTGACGAGGGGCGACTCGACGGTCAAGGAATACGCGATCTCAGCCGATGGTCGATCGATTGTGCTGCAACGCGCCCCGACGCCGGCTGACATGGACGCCTTTCGCGGTGAAGTGTGGGTGATGGAGGCAAGTGGCGACAACCCCCGGGCGCTGACCAGCAACTCGATCGAAGAGAAAACGCTCGACCTTTCACCCGATGGCGCGCAGGTGCTGTTCCTGGCGGATACCAACGAACGCTTCGAGCCGAACTATCCGACCAACCTCTTCATCGTCAGCGCCGCCGGCGGCAGGCCGCGTCCCGCCCTGGCGGATTTCAAGTACACCTTCGATCAGGCGGCATGGACGCCGGACGGCAAGGCGATCGTCGCAACCGTGAACATGGGCGTGCACGAGGAGTTCTTCCGCATCGACGTCGCGGCCGGACGCGCGCAACAGATCACGGATGGCCCTCACTTCATCCCGCCGGTGTGGAGCGTCGTGCCGAGTGCGGAGAAGATCGTGTTCCAGGTCGACGAGCCGACACGATTCGGCGAGATCTGGACGCTGCCGATCTCGGGCGCGCAGCCACCGACCCGCGTGACACATCAATTCGACACGCTCGATCGCGACTTCGCGATTCCGCGCCAGGAAAAGGCGGAGTGGAAGGGTGCGGACGGTGCGGCCATCGAGGGGGTGCTGTTCTATCCGGCCGGGTATCGCTCAGGGCAGCGCTATCCCCTCGTGGTGCAGCTGCACGGCGGTCCGATGGAGTCAGACAAGTTCGGCATCGGCGCCGGCTCGACGCTGCACTTTGTGCCGGTGTTGACCGGCAAGGGCTACTTCGTGCTGCGCCCCAACTATCGCGGCAGCCTCGGCTACGGCCCCGGATTCGTCCGCGACGTCGTCGACGGCTACTTTCATCAGATGGCGACCGACGTGCTGCGCGGCGTGGATGCGCTGATTGCGCGCGGCCTGGTGGACCGCGATCGGCTCGTCCTGATGGGGTGGAGCGCCGGCGGCACCCTGGTCAACAAGCTGGTGACGATGACCGATCGGTTCAAGGTCGCTTCGTCTGGCGCCGGCATCGCCGACTGGATCTCGCTCTACGGCCAGACCGACAACACGTCGTTCCGTCGCACCTGGTTCGGCGGCACCCCGTGGCGCCCCGGCGCGCGGTTCGATCTGTTCTGGGACAACTCGCCGATCAAGGACGTGGCGAACGTGAAGACGCCGACGCTGTTCTTCGTCGGGGAGTCGGATACTCGGGTGGGGCTGGCGCAGTCGCTCGAGATGTATCGCGCGGTCAAGAGCCTCAACGTGCCGACGGCGCTGGTGGTGGCGCCGAACGAAGGGCATCAATGGGGAGCGGTCGCGCACCTGCTGCGCAAGGCGAATATCGAGCTCGAGTGGTTCGAAAGGTACGCGAATCATCGCAGCTACGTCTGGGAGAAGGCGCCGGCGTCCTAGCGGCGGTGCCAACTGAGCCGTTGGCGTCAGTTTGACGCTACGTGAAAGATTTCACAAAATAGAATCTCTACATCGGCAGCCGGTTCGTCCCAGTCGCCAGACCGTTCGATGTCGCAAATCTTTCACCGCAGCGCCAACACGATTGCTCGGGTCAGCATCTTCGGCGCGGTCTTCTTCATCGCCGGACTGCTGGGACTGTTCGCTCAGGTCAATCGCTCGCCGTGGGTCACCGATGCCCGCGTCGCGCGCGAGCAGCCGATCCAGTTCAGCCACGAGCGCCACGTCGCCGGCAACGGCATCGACTGCCGCTATTGCCACACCTCGGTCGAGGATTCGTCCTTCGCCGGCATCCCGCCCACCAAGACCTGCATGAACTGCCACTCGCAGATTTTTTCCAACAGCCCCTTCCTCGAGCCGGTGCGCGCCAGCTTCCGGACCGGGCGGTCGATCGAGTGGACGCGCGTGCACGATCTACCCGACTTCGTCTACTTCAACCACAGCATTCACGTGAACAAGGGCGTTGGCTGCACCACCTGCCACGGCCAGGTCGATCGCATGCCGCTGATGTGGCAGGAGAAGTCGCTGCAGATGGAATGGTGCCTCGACTGCCACCGCAACCCGGAACAGTACGTGCGCCCGCGCGCCGCGGTGTTCCGCATCGACTACGTCGCGCCGTCCGATCAGGCGGAACTGGGCAAGCGCCTGGTCGCCGAGTACCAGATCCAGAAGCTCACGAGTTGCTCAACGTGCCACCGATGAAGGACGAAACACGACAGCACTTGGAGTTCTGGCGAAGCCTCGAAGAACAGGCCGGCGAACCGGCGTTCCAGGACCTGCTCTACAACGAGTTTCCGTCGCAAATCGAGGCGATTGCCGATCCGGTCCAGCGGCGGACGTTCCTCAAGCTGATGGGCGCTTCGCTCGCCCTCGCCGGCGTCACCGCCTGCACGAAGCAGCCGCCGGAAAAGATCGTTCCGTACGTGCGCCAGCCGGAGGAGCTGATCCCTGGCAAGCCGCTCTTTTACGCCACCGCCATGGCGCTGGGTGGCGTCGCCACCGGCCTGCTGGTCGAAAGCCACGAAGGCCGTCCGACCAAGATCGAAGGCAATCCGCTGCACCCTGGCAGTCTGGGTGCCACTGACGTCTTCCAACAAGCCGCCATTCTCGGTCTCTACGATCCCGATCGATCCCAGACGCTGCGCAACCTCGGCGAGATTCGCCCCTGGTCGGCGTTCCTCGGCGCGATCAATGCGGCGTTGACCGCGCAGAAGCCGCTCAAAGGCGCCGGCGTTCGCATTCTCACCGAATCGGTCAGCTCGCCGACGCTCGCCGCGCAGATCCGCGATCTGCTGTCGCGTTTTCCGTCGGCGAAGTGGCACCAGTGGGATCCGGCGAGCCGCGACAACGCCCGCAACGGTGCCAAGCTCGCCTTCGGCGAATACGTCGATGCGCAGTACAACTTCGAGATCGCGGACGTGATCCTCTCGCTCGACGCCGACTTCCTCGGCAGCGGTCCCGGCGCGCTGCGCCACGCGCGCCAGTTCGCGAAGCGGCGACGGCCCGAAAACGCCGAGCAGATGAACCGCCTCTACGCGATCGAGAGCATGCCGACCAGTACGGGCGCACGCGCGGACCATCGCCTGCCGGCGAGGCCCAGCGAGGTAGGCCTGGTCGCGCGCGCGATCGCAGCCGCTGCCGGCGCCGGTGGTGAGCGGGGAACCTACGTTGCTGGCTATCAGGACTTCGTCCGGAATTCCGGCGCCGCGATCGAGAAATGGATTGCCGCGGTTGCGAAAGACTTGCGTTCGCACCGCGGAAAGAGCCTCATCATCGCCGGCGACAGCCAGCCGCCCGCGGTCCACGCGCTCGCGCATTTGATGAATGCGACTCTCGGTAACGTCGGCGAGACGGTCGTGTATACCGGGACGGCGGAAGCGGAGCCGGTGAACCAGCTCGAGTCGATCCGCGATCTCGTGGCCGACATGAACGGCGGCAAGGTCGATCTCCTCGTGATCCTCGGCGGCAATCCGGTCTACAACGCGCCGGTCGATTTGAAGTTCGCCGATGCGTTAGGCAAGGTTCAGCTTCGCGCGCACCTCAGCCTCTACGACGATGAGACATCGGCGCTGTGCCAGTGGCACATTCCGGAAGCGCATTTCCTCGAGGCGTGGAGCGACGCCCGCGCCTGCGACGGCACCGCCTCTATCGTCCAGCCGCTGATCGCGCCGCTCTACGGCGGCAGGTCGGCGCACGACGTGCTCGCCGCGATGAGCGACCGGCCCGAGCGATCCGGGCACGACATCGTGCGTGAGTTCTGGTCCGGCTCAAGCCGGACACGACCGACGACGGAGTTCGATGCGACTTGGCGGCGGTGGCTGCACGACGGCGTGATGCCGGATACAGCGTTTGCGCCGAAGGCGGTGACACTCGCCCTTTCAGCCCGCAGCCCTCAGCCCTCAACCCTGCCGCCGGGCGGCCTGGAGATCTCCTTCAGGAATGATCCATCCGTGTTGGATGGACGCTTCGCCAACAACGGCTGGCTGCAGGAGCTGCCCAAGCCGATCACTCGGCTGACGTGGGACAACGCCGTTCTCACCAGCCCGGCGACCGCGGACAAATTGAAAGCGACGCAATCGCCGTCATTCCAGGGCGGGGAGCACGGACAGATCATCACCGACGTCGTCGAGCTGAAATTCCAGGGGCGGTCAGTGAAGGGCGCGCTGTTCGCCGTCGTCGGCCACCCGGACGACTGCCTCACCGTGCACCTGGGCTACGGCCGCACGCGCGGCGGCCGCGTCGCGGCCGGCGCCGGCTTCAACGCCGGTGCGCTCCGCACCAGCGACGCGCTCTGGTTCGGTAGCGGCGTCGAGATCGCGCTGACCGGCGAGAAGTTCTCGCTCGCCTGCACCCAGTATCACCACCTGATGGAAGGCCGCGGCATGGTGCGCGCGGTCACCCGCGAGGAGTACCTCCGCGATCCCACGTCGGTGCAGGAGGGCCCGGGAATCGAACCGCCGCCGCCCAAGACACTGACCCTGTATCCCGAGGTGAAGTACGACGGCTACAAGTGGGGCATGGCGATCGACGTCAACTCCTGCATCGGCTGCAACGCCTGCGTCGTCGGCTGCCAGTCGGAGAACAACATTCCGGTGATCGGCAAGGATCAGGTGCTGCGCGGGCGGGAGATGCACTGGCTGCGCGTGGACACCTACTACCGTGGCAGCGTCGAGAACCCCGAAACCTATTTCCAGCCCGTGCCCTGCATGCAGTGCGAGAACGCGCCGTGCGAAGTGGTCTGCCCCGTCGGCGCGACGTCGCACAGCCAGGAAGGGCTGAACGACATGGTGTACAACCGCTGCGTCGGCACCCGTTACTGCTCGGACAACTGTCCCTACAAGGTCCGCCGCTTCAACTTCCTGCTCTACCAGGACTTCGACACGCCGGTGCTCAAGCTCGGTCGCAATCCCGACGTCAGCGTGCGCAGCCGCGGCGTGATGGAAAAGTGCACCTACTGCGTGCAGCGGATCAACGCCGCCAAGATCGACTCGGAGAAGGGGGATCGCGCGGTGCGCGACGGCGAAATCAAGACCGCCTGCGAGCAGGCCTGCCCGGCGGAGGCGATCGTGTTCGGGAACCTGAACGATCCCAACAGCCGCGTCGCCCGGCTGAAGGCCGAGGTCCGCAACTACGCGCTGCTCGCCGAGCTCAACACCCGGCCGCGGACGACCTATCTCGCGGCGGTGCGGAACGTGAACCCGGAATTGGGTGAGTAACGGGACGCCGAGCATGCAGAAAACGCAGAGCCGGGTCGTGATCGGTCACCGATGAGCGAGAGCCTCCAACCGATCGACGACCCGAACCAGGCCGTAGTCGGCGCCGGACGGCCGCCGGTGATCGCACCGGGCCATACCTTCGGCAGCGTCACCGACACGATCAGCTCGATCGTGCTGACCCGCAAGACCCCGCTCGGGTGGTACCTCGGCTTCGGCGCGGCGATGTCGTTGACGCTGCTGCTGCTCGTGTCGCTGACCTATCTGGTGCTGAAAGGGGTCGGCATCTGGGGCATCAACATCCCGGTCGGCTGGGGCTTCGCCATCGTCAATTTCGTGTGGTGGATCGGCATCGGCCACGCCGGCACGCTGATCTCGGCCATTCTGCTGCTGCTGAAGCAGACCTGGCGCACCTCGATCAACCGCTTCGCGGAGGCGATGACGCTGTTCGCCGTGGCGTGCGCCGGCATCTTCCCGGTGGTGCACACCGGCCGGCCGTGGCTCGCCTACTGGCTGTTCCCGTACCCGAACACGATGAACATCTGGCCGCAGTTCCGCAGCCCGCTGATTTGGGACGTGTTCGCGGTCTCGACCTATGCGATGGTGTCGTTGTTGTTCTGGTTCGTCGGCCTGATTCCCGACCTGGCAACGCTGCGCGATCGATCGCAATCGCCGGTCGGACGCGTCATCTACGGCATGCTGGCGATGGGCTGGCGCGGTTCGGCGCACCACTGGCACCGCTACGAGACGGCGTATCTGCTGCTCGCCGGCCTGGCGACGCCGCTGGTGGTGTCGGTGCACACCGTGGTCAGCTTCGACTTCGCCATCGGCATCGTGCCCGGCTGGCACACCACTATCTTCCCGCCCTACTTCGTCGCCGGCGCCATCTACTCCGGCTTCGCGATGGTGATGACGCTGGCCATCCCGATCCGTGCTGTCTACAAGCTCGGAGACTTCATCACCATGCGCCACCTGCAGAACATGGCCAAGGTGATGCTGGTGACCGGCCTGATCGTCGCGTATGGCTATGCCACCGAAGCCTTCATCTCCTGGTACAGCGGCGACACCTACGAGGGCTTCGTCCCGATGAACCGCATGTTCGGCCCGTATGCGGTCTACTACTGGGCCCTGATTCTCTGCAACATCGTGATTCCTCAGGCGCTGTGGTTCCGACGGATTCGCAGCAACGTGCCGGTGCTGTTCATCATTGCCCTGATCGTCAACGTCGGCATGTGGCTCGAGCGCTTCATCATCGTCGTCACCAGCCTCCACCGCGATTTCCTGCCCTCGTCGTGGGGCAACTACGCACCGACGTTCTGGGACTGGTCGACCTTCATCGGCACGATCGGACTGTTCGTGTCGCTGCTGTTCCTGTTCGTGCGCTTCCTGCCGATGATCTCGATCGCCGAAATGCGGACGATCCTGCCGGAAGCCAAGGTGAGTGAAGAATGAAGCCGACGGTGATCTACGGCCTGATGGCCGAGTTCGAGGATCCGACGGCGCTGGTGGCGGCGACCGAGCGGGCGCACCGCGAAGGCTACCGCTGCATGGACGCCTACTCGCCGTTCCCGATTGAGGAGCTGCACGAGGCGCTCGGCTCGCGCCGCACACGGCTGCCGCTGATCGTGCTGATTGGCGGAATACTCGGCTGCATCGGCGGCTACGCGCTCGAGTATTGGGTTTCGGTGATCGCCTACCCGCTCAACATCGGCGGCAAGCCGTTCCACAGCTGGCCGGCATTCATCCCGGTCACCTTCGAGTGCACCATCCTGGCGGCGGCGCTGTCTTGCGTACTCGGCATGCTGGCGCTCAACGGCCTGCCGATGCCGTATCACCCCGTGTTCAACCTGCCCCGCTTCGCCCTCGCCAGCCGCAACCGGTTCTTCCTCTGCATCGAGTCGAAGGATCCCAGGTTCGACCTCGAAGCGACACGGCGGTTCCTCGAGACGCTGGAACCGAGAGAGGTGTCGACCGTTGCCGATTAGGAACAAGGATACCAAGGGAACAACGGGCGCAAACGCTGGCCGCGACCGGGCCCGCCGTGTTGCCTTTGCGCCTTTCGTAACCTTGGTGTCCTTGGTGTCGGCAGCACTGCTTCTTTCTGGCTGCCGCCAGGACATGCACGACCAGCCGAAATACATCCCGCTGCGGGAATCGACGTTCTTCAGCGACGCCCGTTCCGCGCGGCCGGTGATTGAAGGCACGGTCGCGCGCGGCCAGTTGCACGACGACGAGCTGATGTACACGGGCAAGGTCGGAGGCGAGGACGCGACGCTGTTTCCGATGCGCGTGGACGAGCGGGTGATGACGCGTGGCCAGGAGCGCTTCAACATCTACTGCTCGCCGTGCCACGGGCGCACCGGCCAGGGCGACGGCATGGTGGTCCGGCGCGGCTATCGCCGGCCGCCGTCGTTCCATCAGGATCGGCTGCGTGCGGCGCCGGCCGGCCATTTCTTCGACGTCATGACCAACGGCTTCGGCGCGATGCCGGACTACGCCGCCCAGATCAAGGTCGAGGATCGCTGGGCCATCATCGCCTACATCCGCGCGCTGCAGTTGAGCGAGCATGCGACGCTGGCCGACGTGCCGGCGGCGGATCGGAGCCGGATCCAGTGACGCCGCTCACGCAGACGGCAGACCTCGCTATCCCGGAACTGGCCGGCCTGCAGCGGCGCGTCCTGCTGGCTGGCGCGGCTGGCGCGGCCGTGGCCGTGGTCGGCCTGTTCACGAACATCCAGCAGTTCATGCAGTCGTACCTGATGGCCTACATGTTCTGCCTCGGCCTGACGCTGGGCTGTCTGGCGCTCGGCATGGTCCATCAACTCTCGGGTGGCGCCTGGGGCGTCGTCATCCGCCGGCCGATCGGCGCGGCCTCGCGCACGCTGCCGGTGATGACGATCCTGTTCCTGCCGCTCGCATTCGGCATGCGCTATCTCTACGTGTGGACCAACGCCGACCTGGTCGCGCACGACGCCGTACTGCAGCACAAGCAGCTCTACCTCAATACACCGTTCTTCCTCATCCGGGCCGCCATCTACTTCGCGGTCTGGAACACGCTCGCCTACTTCCTCAACAGCTGGTCGCTGCGACAGGACCGGACAGCGGAGAAAAGCCTCGCCCGTCGCATGCAGATGCTCAGCGGCGGCGGCCTGGTCGCCTACGGCCTCACCATCACCTTCGCGTCGTTCGACTGGCTGATGTCGCTGGAGCCGCACTGGTTCTCGACCATCTTCGGCGTGTTGATCCTGGGCGGCCAGGGTCTCTCGGCGCTGGCCTTCCTCATCATCGTGCTGGTGTGGCTCAGTCGCCGCGCTCCGCTCGATCGGATTGTCGTGCCGGCGCACTTCCACGACCTCGGCAACCTGATGCTCGCGTTCGTGATGCTGTGGGCGTACTTCTCGTTCTCGCAGTACCTGATCATCTGGTCGGGCAACCTGCCGGCCGAAATCGCCTGGTACGTGCACCGGCTCCAGACCGGGTGGCGGTGGGTTGGCATTGCGCTGATCCTCGGTCATTTTGTCGTGCCTTTCGTGGTGCTGCTCTCGCGCCAGGTCAAGCGCCAACCCGATCTGCTGCTCAAGGTTGCGGTGTTCGTGCTGCTGGCGCGTCTGATCGATCTGTTCTGGTTGATCGCTCCCGAATTCCATCAGCACGGCATTGTCGTCAGCTGGCTCGACGTCGTGCTGCCGTTGTCGCTCGGCGCGATCTGGGTCGGCTGCTTCATCTGGCAGCTCCGCGGCCGGGCGATCCTGCCGCTCCACGATCCCGAGTTCGACGAGGCGCTCGGACGCATCATCGAGCGCGACGCGCCGCCGAGGACCGCGCACTAGCCATGGCGCATGAGGAACCGGTGCCCCCCGAGAGTCATCACGAGCACAGCGATGTCAACATCGTGGCCATCCTCGGCTTCGGCGCCGCGCTGTTCGTCGTGGCAGCGGTGGTCCACCTGCTCATCTACGTGCTGTTCGGCTACTTCAACAGTCGCGAGAACGCGAGAGTGCCGCCCGAGTACCCGTTGGCTGCGTCGCAGGGTCGCCGCGAGCCGCCGGAGCCGCGGCTGCAGATCGACCCACGCCAGGACCTGGCCGATCTGCGCGCCAAGGAAGACCAGCAGCTCAGCTCGTACGGCTGGGTGGACCGGAACGCCGGTATCGTTCGCATCCCGATTGAAGCGGCCATGAAACTGACGCTGGAGCGCGGTCTGCCCGCGCGGCAGGAGAGCAAGTGACCACCGTCGCATCGACACAGAGGACGCAAAGGACACCAAGGTCCGTCAGCTGTTTTTGGGTTCTTGCCCTCGTGTCCCTCGTGTCCTTTGTATTGGGCCCCCCGCAGGCGGTGCACGCGCAGATGGCCGGCGGCCCAGCCAGCGCCGGGTACAAGCGGGAGCCGGGCATTTCCTCCTCCGCGCTGCCGGCGCCGCTGCGCGAGATCGGATTCGATCAGAACATCGACCAGCGACTGCCGCTCGACACCACGTTCCGCGACGAATCTGGCACGACCGTGCGGCTCGGCGACTACTTCGGGAAGAGGCCAGTGGTTCTGGTGTTCGCCTACTTCGACTGCCCGATGCTGTGCACGCAGGTGATCAACGGCTTGTCGAGTGCCCTCGGCGTGCTGTCGCTGAACCCCGGCCAGGACTTCGAGATCGTGACCGTGAGCTTCAACCCGCGCGACACACCGGCATCGGCGACCGCGAAAAAGGCCGTTTATCTCGAGCGCTACCGGCGGCCGGGCGCCGCAGCGGCGTGGCACTTCCTGACCGGCGATCAGCCGCAGATCGATCGTCTGACCAGGGCCGCAGGCTTCCGCTACGTCTGGGACGAGGAGACCAAGCAGTTCGCTCATCCCAGCGGCGTGATCGTCGTCACGCCGGACGGCCGATTGTCGAAGTACCTGTTCGGGATCGAGTACGGGCCGCGCGATCTGCGCTTCGGGCTGGTCGAGGCGTCGGCCGGCAAGGTTGGCAACGTCGCCGATGCGCTGCTCCTCTATTGCTATCACTACGACCCGACGACCGGACGCTACGGCCTCGCGATCATGCGCGCGGTGCGGCTGGCCGGTGCCGGCACCGTCCTTGCCCTCGGCGCCTTCATCGTCATCATGGTTCGGCGGGAGCGCAAACCTGGGAACCGGAATCGCGGATCCGGATCGCTGAACCGTGAGGGCCGAACCCTGAACCCCGAACGCCAGTCCCTGAGCCCCAAGCCCTGATATGTGGTCCGGTACTCCACTGTTTCCCGAGCAGGCGTCGACGATGGCGAGTCGCGTCGACGCGCTGTATTTCTTCCTGCTCGCGGTCGCTACGTTTTTCTCGCTGCTGATCGCCGGCCTGATTGTCTACTACGCGATCCGCTACCGCCGTCGCGATCCGCTCGGCGTCGGCGAGGTGCTGCACGGCATGATGGCGCTCGAGATCGGCTGGACGGTGATCCCGTTCATCATCTCGATGGTGATCTTCGTCTGGAGCGCCAGCGTCTTCTTCGCGATCTCGCGGCCGCCCGACGAGACGATGAATGTCTATGTGGTCGGCAAGCAGTGGATGTGGAAGTTCCAGCATCTCGACGGCCAGCGCGAGATCAACGAGCTGCACGTGCCGGTGGGGCGACCGGTCAAGCTGATCATGACCTCCGAGGACGTCATCCACGACGTGTTCGTCCCGGCGTTCCGCGTCAAGGCGGACGTCATCCCGGGCCGCTACACCAACCTCTGGTTCCAGCCGACCAAACCAGGCCGCTACCACCTGTTCTGCGCCGAGTATTGCGGCACGCGCCATTCCGGAATGACTGGCGAGGTGATCGTCATGGAACCGAGCGAGTTCCAGACCTGGCTGAGCGGCGGGGCACCCGAAGGATCGCTGGCCTCGGCCGGCGCCAAGCTGTTCCAGGATCTCGCGTGCAACACCTGCCACCGCCCCGACGCCCAGGGGCGAGGACCTGTGCTGGAGGGACTGTTCGGCAACACCGTCCATCTGCAGAGCGGCGAGACGGCGACCGTCGACGAAGCCTACGTGCGCGAATCCATTCTCAATCCGGCGGCGAAAGTCACCGCCGGCTTCCAGCCGATCATGCCGACCTTCCAGGGCCTGGTCAGCGAAGAGCAGCTGCTGGAGCTGATCGAATACGTCAAGTCGCTGAAGGCGCTGCCGCAAGTGCAGACAAGGTAGTCATGGCCAGTCCGACGGTTTTCATGCCCCCACGGCACTATCTCAACGACGGCTACGGCATCCGTTCGTGGCTGCTGACCCGCGACCATAAACGCATCGGGCTGCTCTACCTCGCCGCGATCACCGTCTTCTTCTTCATCGGCGGCGCCTTCGCCGTGCTGATCCGGCTCGAGCTCGCCACCCCGGTCGGCGATCTGGTCTCGGACGAAACCTACAACAAGCTGTTCACCATGCACGGCGTGATGATGGTGTTCTTCTTCCTCATCCCGTCGATTCCGGCCACGCTGGGCAACTTTCTCGTGCCGCTGATGATCGGGGCCAAGGATCTCGCGTTCCCGAAGCTGAACCTGGCGAGCTGGTACATTTACATCATCGGCGGCAGCTTCACCCTCTACGCCCTGGTATCGGGCGGCGTCGACACCGGCTGGACCTTCTACACGCCGTTCAGCACGGTGTCGTCGACCACCAACGTGATTCCGGTGGCGCTCGGCGTGTTCATCACCGGGTTCTCATCCATTCTCACTGGTCTCAATTTCATCGTCACGATCCACCGGATGCGCGCGCCCGGAATGACCTGGTTCCGGATGCCCCTGTTCCTCTGGTCGATATACGCCACCAGCCTGATCTTCGTCCTCGGCACGCCGGTGATCGCCATCACCCTCCTGCTGGTCGCGGCCGAGCGCATTTTCCATTTCGGCTTTTTCGATCCGCGGCTCGGCGGAGACCCGGTGCTGTTCCAGCATCTGTTCTGGTTCTACTCGCACCCGGCGGTCTACATCATGATCCTGCCGGCGATGGGGGTGGTCAGCGAGCTGGTGGCGGCGTTCTGCCGCAAACAGGTCTTCGGCTACAAGTTCGTGGCGTTTGCGAGCGTGGCGATCGCGGTGCTCGGCTTCCTGGTGTGGGGCCACCACATGTTCGTGGCTGGCATCTCGGTTTACTCGGCGCTGATCTTCTCGATCCTCAGCTTCCTGGTCGCCGTGCCGTCGGCCGTGAAAGTCTTCAACTGGACGGCGACGATGTACAAAGGATCGATCTCGTGGCAGACGCCGATGCTCTACGCCATCGGTTTCATCGGGCTGTTCACGATCGGCGGGCTGACCGGCCTCTTCCTGGCCGCGGTCGGCCTCGACGTGCACGTGACCGACACCTATTTCATCATCGCCCACTTCCACTACATCATGGTCGGCGGCGCGCTGATGGGCTACCTGGGCGGGCTGCACTACTGGTGGCCGAAAATCAGCGGCCGACTCTACAACGAGTTCCTCGCAAAAATCAGCGCGGCGATCATCTTTCTCGGTTTCAACCTGACGTTCTTTCCCCAGTTCATCCTCGGCTACCTCGGGATGCCGCGCCGCTATCACGCCTATCCGCCCGAGTTCCAGGTGCTGAACGTGCTGTCGTCGGCGGGCGCGTCCATCCTCGGCGTCGGCTACCTGATTCCGATGCTCTATCTGATGTGGTCGCTGCGCTACGGCCGGATCGCAGGCGCCAACCCGTGGGGCGCGGTGGGCCTGGAGTGGACGACGACGTCGCCGCCGCCGACGGAGAATTTCGTGGAGACGCCGATCGTCACCTGGGAGGCCTACGACTACAAAGCGCCGGTGGAGCACCATGTCGCATGACGTCGCGGGCCACCCGGCCGAGCATCCCGCGCTCGCCCATCATTTCGACAGCATGGCGCAGCAGACCGAAGCGACCACCCTCGGCATGTGGGTGTTCCTGGTCACCGAAGTGTTGTTCTTCGGCGGCCTGTTCGCGACCTATATGATCTACCGCACCTGGTATCCGGAGGCGTTTACAGCCGCCAGCCGCGAGCTGGTGGTCTGGGCCGGCACCACTAACACCGCCGTCCTCATCACCAGCAGCCTGACGATGGCGCTGGCGGTGCGCGCCGCGCAGATGGGCCAGCGCCGCATGTTGATGGCCCTGCTGATCGCGACCATGGCGCTCGGTTGCGTGTTCCTCGGCATCAAGGCCTTCGAGTACTACACCGAGTACATCGAGCATCACGTGCCGGGAGCCGAGTTCCAGTTCGAAGCGGAACACGCCCGCCACGCGCAGATCTTCTTCTCGCTCTATTTCGTGATGACCGGCTTGCACGCGCTGCACATGATTATCGGGCTCGGGATCATGTCGGTGATGTTCTGGTGGTCGTGGAACGGCACCATCACCGCGGAGTACTCCAGCCCGATCGAGATCAGCGGTCTCTACTGGCATTTCGTCGACATCGTCTGGATTTTCCTATTCCCGCTTTTGTATCTGATCGGGCGGCACGTGCATGGCTGAACACATCACGCCGACGCGAACCTACTACAGCATCTTCGCGATCCTCATGTTCTGCACCTATCTCACGTGGCAGGTCGCGTATTTCGATCTTGGGCCGTTCAACACGGTCGCGGCGCTCGGCATCGCCATCTTCAAGGCGACACTGGTCGTGCTCTTCTTCATGCACGTGAAGGACAGCTCGCGGCTGACGTGGGCCGTCGTCATCGGCAGCATCTTCTGGCTGGGCATCCTGCTGGCACTCACGCTCAGCGACTATCTGACACGGGTGTGGAGGACGTACGGATAGGGTCTGGAAGGGCAGCAGGATGGGCGGGAAAGGCAGGAGGGGCAGGAGCGCCGAGAGGGACTGGAGAGGAACGCGCTCAGCCGATGGATGCCGTCCTGCCCGTCATGTCGTTTCCACCTTCCTCGTTCTCTGCTCGCTTTCCCTCTTTGCCGCGGATCACCTCTCCTGGGGCCTGGACCGGATCGATCAACGCGCGCTGCCGCTCGACGAGCGTTTCACGCCTCCCGGCGACGGCGCCGGCGTTCACGCCTATGTGATCGATACCGGAGTCCGCCGCACCCATCACGAGTTCGGCGGCCGGGTCGACTGGATCGGTGACTTCACCACCGGCTCCGGCGACACGTTGGGCACCACCGACGCAGACGACTGCGATCCGCCGCCGTCGCCTGAACGCGGCCACGGCACGCACGTCGCCAGCATCCTGGGCGGACGAACATTCGGCGTCGCGCGCGCGGTGCGCATCCACGCGCTGCGGATCCTGCCGTGCACGGGTACGACGCGCACCGACTTCAGCGCGGCAGTCCGTGCCGTCGAGTGGATCACGGCGCACGGATCGAAGCCGGCGGTCGTCAACATCAGCCCGGCGAGATTCGAAACCGCCGATCACGCACTCGACGAAGCGATCAGACGTTCGATCCGGGCGGGATTCCTCTATGTGTTGTCCGCCGGCGGGATGACGAACCTTGACTCTTACTCCCCGCAGCGCGTGGCAGAGGCGATTACCGTGGGAGCCACGGATGCGTCCGACGTCGCCCGGCAGAGCGGCTATGGCCCGCACCTGACGCTGTTCGCGCCCGGCATCGGGATTCAGGGCGCTGGCAGCGCGAGCGATAGCGCCGCCTTTTCCGGCGACGGCGATTCGTATGCGGCGCCGCTGGCAGCGGGCGTCGCCGCGTTGTATCTGCAGACGCACCCACAGGCTACGCCGGCCGACGTCAAGGCCGCAATCCTCGCTGCCGCCACTCGCGATGTGGTCAAGCACGCCGGCGCGGCGCCGGCGCGGCTGCTCCACGTGGTTGATCGCTCGTAGGATGTCCAGCGAACGCCGACACCCGCCGACGTAGGTAGTGTCCGGCTTTAGCCGGACTGCTCAGAGGTCCGTCTGAAGACGGACACTACACGGTCCGTCTGAAGACGGACACTACACGGTCCGCCTGAAGACGGACACTACACGGTCCGCCTGAACACGGACACTACACGGTCCGCCTGAAGACGGACACTACACCTGTCAGCGGGCGACGCACGCCGGCCCAGGCCCGAGCAATTCAGCCTGCGGATTGGCGGTGCCCATCTGCGACAAGCGCACCCGCACCGCGCCGCAGTTGTTGGTTCGATCGCTCTCGATGAGGCGATCGGTGGGATCGACGGTGGTATCGAGGATGTAGTCGCCGTCGGGAACGCCCGTCACCTCCACGTACTGGCCGGGCAGGAACCAGTTGTACTCGTCGGTCCAACCCACCGACATCCCCTGCTTGAAGTGATCGAGACCGGCGCTGGTCGTATCGGGTTCGAGGCAGTTGGGCGCCGGATAGGCATCGGCACCGAACGCACGCTGTGCCCAGTAGTCGGGATCGATGTTGGTGGTGGCGATGCAGAACGACACCTTGTTGCCGGTCGCGACGGGAGCATTGCCGGCGCGCCGGCCGCGCGAGTTCGTCCGCCACAGATTCGACTGCGCAAAGCCATCGAAGTGATAGTGCTGGTGGATGGCGTGCCAGTGCACGTTGCCCGCCGGCACGTCCGAGAACGTGCCGTTCGAGCGATAGATCCGCTGCACGGTCGGAACTTCCTGATCGTCGACCGGCGGCACGCCGGCAGGTTGGCTGAAACGGATGTCGAGCGCACCCTTGCCGATGTTGCCAAGCACCTGATCGAACCGCAGACAGGTGTGGGCGTGATCCTCGTCGATCTCGCTCTGATGGCAGGTCGATCCCGCCGGCGCCGGATCGTTGAAGATGTCGAACGGCGGCCCGAACGTCACGTTCTGCTGCGGCAGCGCGACCAGATCGGGCAGCAGATCGCGGATCGGATGCTTGATCGGGTCGTACATCACCTGGGCGAGGCCTTCGTAGCCGATCGACGGTGTCGGCTCGGGATTGCCGAAGGCGATGCCGTCGACCACATAGACCTGGTAGATGCCGTTGGCGGCTGCCGGAAGCAACACTGACTGTGCGGTACCGACCTGGGCGGTCGACGTGGCAATCCGCTGCCCGTCGCGATACACCGCCAGCGCGAGATTGTCGTCCGGTGTGCCGGCGATGAACCGGATTGCGATTTGCACTCCGCCGGAGCGCAGTTGCCAGAGGTGGCGGGGCAGATCGATCTTGACCTGGACGCGCTCGCAGCTCACGGCCACGCATTCAGCCACCTCGGGTGCACGCGGACCGTCGCGCAGCACCGTACCGGTCCAGAGTTCGGGCCTGCCCGCACGCGGCTGCCCGGCGATGGAATCGACGACGATTCGAGTGTGCGACGGAGAAGGCGATGCATCGGCGACTCGCGCGACAGGAAGCGCGAGCAGCAGCGTGGCGATCGAACAGGCGCGGCATCCGGACATGGCAACCCTCCGTCGGATATGGATGGGCGCCAATTTATCTTGAAATCACAAAGACGGGCAAGGCCTGTGGATATAATTTCCACGCGTGCGAATCGGCGCAACGGCCTTGGCACTCCTGATGGGCGTCGGTGCGCCGAGCACCCAGTCGCCGGACAGCCGCGTGCTGACGGTTCATCTCGAAGCCGGCGGACCGCGCTACGAGTACGTGCCGTTTGAGGTGACCGCGAACGCCGAGTCGGTCACCATCACCTACCGCTACAGCCCCGACGATGGGTCATCGGTCATCGACCTCGGTGTTTTCGAGCCGGGGCCGTTGACGCTCGGAACGCCCGCCTTCCGCGGATACAGCGGCGGCGCTCAGAGAACTGTCACCATCGGGCGACGTCACGCGTCGCCGGGATACCGGACGGGCGCGCTTCCGGCGGGGCAATGGCACGTGATGCTCGGCATGTACAAAGTCGCGGCGGCCGGTGTCGATGTGGAAATCACGATCACCGAATCGCGCCAAGATGCCACCGAGCCGTCCACTGCCGCCAGCGTGCCCGAACCCCGGCCGGTGAAGACGGGCAGGACGAGCGGCCCGCAATGGTACGCTGGTGGTCTGCATCTGCACACGGTGCACAGCGACGGCTCCCAGTCGCCCGAAGCGCTGGCTGGCGCCGCTCGCGCCGCCGGTCTCGACTTCATCGTCGTCACCGATCACAACAACACGGTGCACTCCCGGGAGCAGATGCCGGCCGTTCCATTGGCGATCGTCGGCGAAGAGGTCACCACGCCAAGCGGGCATGCGGATGTCTGGGGCCTGAAGCGCGGTGCGTGGATCGACTTTCGAATCGGGTCAGCCGATGTGCAGGCGGCGGCAGCCATCAACGGGCTGGTGGCCGAAGCGCACCGCGCCGGCGCCTTGTTCGCAATTGCTCACCCGGTCGACACCTGCGCAGGCTGTTCGTGGGATCATGCGGTTCCCGAGGGCATCGACGCTTGCGAAATTTGGCAGAACGAGAGGGCGCCGCGCGATGCGGAAATCGCGATCTGGGACCGCCTGCTGCGAGCGGGCCGCCACGTGACGGCCGTCGGCGTGAGCGACTGGCATCGACCTCCTGCCCCGATCGACAGGGCTGCGGTCCGCGTGCTCGCCGACGCGCTCACTGAAACGGCGGTGCTGGATGGCATCCGCCGCGGACACGTGATCGTGATGCGCGATGCGACAACCGCACCGCCGGTGGCGGCCGCCTCATGCGGGTCGCAGACGGCGGGCATCGGCGACGCGCTGGTCTGCGCTGGGGACGACACCCTGACCATGAGGATCGAGGCGCACGACTTTCGAGACGGCTACGTGGATTTCATCTGGAATGCGGCGCGGATGACATCGAAGCCGATCGGGCGTGGCGCCGTGTTCAGCATGCCGGCATCTTCCGGCTACCTGCGGGCTCACCTCTACGCCGCCGACGGCAGTCCGGTCGCCATCACCAATCCGATCTATGTCACGGTGCGATAGTGCAGCGTGCCTCCTCGCCGTAGTGACGCTGCTGGCGGCCGCGGGGCCGGCCGCAGCGCAGGACGACGATCTGGTCACGCCGGTGCGTGTCGGCCGCGCCGACGCGCCGCTGACGTTGAGCGTCTGGGCGCAGCCCGACTATTTCCACCTCGCCGCCCGCCCTGCCATCGCCAACGCCTTCACGATCGTGCTCGACGACTGGGCGCGTTCCCATCCGGCGGTCCAGCTGCGCGTCTCGGTGATGCCGGGGCTCGAGCTGCACAAGACCAAGTTGCAGCTCGCGGCCGCCGCCGGACGGCTGCCCGATATCGCTTCGATCGACAGCTACTGGCTGCCGCTGTTCGTCAACGACGTGCAGCCTCTCGATCCCAACTGGCCGGCCGAGGATCGCGCCGACTTCCTGCCGTTCACCATCCAGACGCTGTCGGACAAGGCCGGCCACGTGCTCGGCATGTGGCACGAGACCGATTGCCGTGTGCTCTTCTACCGCAAGGATCTCGTCCCCACGCCGCCGCGCACCTGGGATCAGCTGCTCGAAACGGCGAGCCGCGTCGCGCGCGATCAGAAGATGTCGGGCTATCTCTACAACGCGGGCCGATGGGAAGCGACCGTCTTCGATCACCTCGCCATGTTCTGGGCGCAAGGTGGGGAGCTCGTGGACCGCGACGGCCGGCCGATTCTCGGGGAAGAGCCGAACCGAGGCGCCATGCTTCGGGTGCTGGGCTTCCTGCGCGACACGATTCAGCGCGGTGCGTCGCCGCGATCCGTCCTCAGCATCACCGACTACCAGCAGATGACCGGCGCGGCGGTCGCCGGCGACGCCGCGATGTTCCTCGGCGGCAACTGGCAGCTGAAGGATCTGCAGACCGGGCTCTCGCCGGCCGACTTCGCAAAGTGGGACATCGCGCCGATCCCGCAGGCCGACGCCAACACGAGGTCAACCGGCACCGGAGGCTGGGTGTGGGTAGTGTTCGCAAAGGACCCCGAGCGCCGGCGCGCCGCGGTCGAGTTCATCCGCGACGTCGAGTCGCCGGCCCATGCCGCGCGCATCAGCGAGGCGACCGGCCATCTGCCCGTGCGCCGCAGCGTCTACCGCGACTTTCCCATCTTCAGCCAGGATTCCTGGTACCGGCGGTTCGGCGCGATGCTGGTGCACGGCCACGCCCGCCCGACCGCGTTGATCTATCCGGAGATGTCGCAGCAGCTTCAGCTTGCAATCGGGGCGGTCGTCTCCGGCGAGAAGTCGCCCGAGCAGGCGCTCGACGCGGCGGTGACCGCGATCGATGTCGAATACGGTCGGCAGCGCTCGTCGCAGACTGCGAACCGGACCGGCGTCGATTTGCTGGCCTGGATCCCGATGGTGCTGGCCGCCGCCGTCCCACTCGCCGTGTTCTGGCGCGGGCGCCGCGACAGCGCCGGCGCCGCGCGGTGGGCGCTGCCGGCGACCGCGCTCGTCACGATCCTCCTGTTCTATCCGATGCTCGACCTGCTGCGCCTCTCCATGACCAACGCGACGGTCGCCGGCAGCCGCTACGCCTACACGCTCACGAGTTACCGCGCGCTGCTCACCGACACCTCGTTCTACGGCATGGTCGTCGTCACGGTGATCTTCGTGACCGCGTCGGTGATGCTGCAGCTGGTGATCGGCTTCGCGATCGCGTGGCTGATCGACGCGGCCCGCCGCCGGCGTGCGCCCGGCACGCTGATGGCACGCGTCGCCGTCGTCAGCGCCTGGGTGATTCCGGGCGTGCTGGCGGGAGTGTTGTGGAAGATCCTGCTGATCGAGAACCGGTCCGGTATCGTCAACTACTACCTCGGCCGGGTGGGCATCGGGCCGTTGCCGCTGATCTCGTCACCCATTCTCGCGCTCGTCTCGGTGGTCGTTGCCAACGTCTGGCGCGGTTGTGCTTTCAGCATGATCCTGATCTACGCCGGCCTGCAGCGCGTCCCCCGCGAGCTGCACGAGGCGGCCGATCTCGAAGGGGTGTCGGCGTGGCAGCGTCTGCGCTGGCTGCTCATCCCGCAGCTGGCGCCGGTGATCGCGCTGAACCTGGTGCTGATCACGATCGCGTCGTTCAACACGTTCGATCTGATCATCCCGCTCACCGGCGGCGGACCGGCGCGCCGCACCGAAGTGATCTCCCTGTTCATGTACCGGCTCGGATTCTTCGATCTGCAGGCCGGGCGCGCCGCGGCGGTCGCGGTGGTCATGCTCGTGGTCAACCTGATGCTGGCGTGGGTGGCCGGACGGCTCATCATGCGCGACGATCCCGTCGGGCGGGGAGTGTCGGCGCCGTGATCGCCACGATTCGCCGGCGCACGCTGTTCGTCGTCGGGCTGGCGGCGACGGCGGCCGCGTTTCTGCTGCCGCAGCTGTGGCTGTTCTCGCTGTCGTTGAAGAACAAGGCCGGCCTGTTCGAGTATCCGCCGACATGGATTCCGAAAGGCGGATCGCTGGCCAACTACCGCTTCGTGCTGACGCATTCCCAGGTGCCGTGGTACCTGTGGAACAGCCTGGTCGTCGCCGTGTTGGCATCGGCGGCCACGCTGGCCGCCGCCGTGCCCGCAGCCTACGTGCTGTCGCGCGATCGCTTCCGCGGACGACGGCCGCTGCTGGCAGCGCTGCTGGTCGTGCAGATGGTGTCGCCGGTCATCCTGCTCGTGCCGATCTACGGCATCATCGAGCGGCTGGGCCTGATCGACACCCGAGCCGGACTGATTCTGGTCTACGCCGCGATGCAGGTGCCGTTCACGGTGTGGGTGATGAAGAACTTCTTCGATGCCGTGCCGGCGTCAATCTTCGAGGCCGCGCGCCTCGACGGCGCCACGCGGGCGCGGACGTTCTGGACCATCGTGCTGCCGATCGTCGTGCCCGGACTCGGCGCGACCGCGGTGTTCAACCTGGCGACCTACTGGTCGGAGTTCTGTCTCGCGCTGGTCCTGCTCGACTCCCAGGCCCGCTACACGATGCCGCTCGGGCTCTTCAGTTTTCAGAGCGGCTACGACACCGACTGGCACCTGCTCGCGGCCGCCAGCTTCATCGCGCTGGTACCGGTGATCGCCGTCTTCGTCCTCCTCCAACGCTACTTCGTAGCCGGCCTCACGGCGGGAGCCGTCAAAGGATGACGTTCGACGAACCTCGTACCGAACGGGAACGGAGAACGTCGAACCACGAACGGCGCCATGTCTAGCACACTGAAAATTCACGTCATCTCTCATACCCACTGGGACCGCGAGTGGTACCTGACCTACGAGCAGTTCCGCTTCAGGCTCGTCGCGCTCATCGATCGACTGCTCGATCTGCTCGACGCCGATCCGGCATACAAGCACTTTCATCTCGACGGCCAGACCATCGTGCTCGAGGACTATCTCGAGATCCGGCCGGAGCAGGAGGCCCGGCTGCGACACCTCATCGAGAGCGGCCGCATCCTGATCGGGCCGTGGTACGTGATGCCGGACGAATTTCTCGTCAGCGGCGAATCGCTGGTGCGCAACCTGCTGCGAGGCCACCGCATTGCGCGCGAGTTCGGCACGCCAATGCCGGTGGGCTACCTGCCGGATCTCTTCGGTCACGTCGGTCAGATGCCGCAGATCTGGCGGCAGTTCGGCCTCGACAACACGATTCTCTGGCGCGGTTTCGGCGGGCCGGCGGCCGAATACTGGTGGGAAGGCCCCGACGGATCGCGGCTGCTGATGATGCATTTGCCGCCGGAGGGCTACTGCAATGCGACGCGGATCGTGCTCGACCCTGATGCGATGATGACGCGGGCGCAGGAGAAGATCGACTTCGAAAAACAGCGCACGCGAACCGGCCAGGCGCTGCTGATGAACGGCGTCGATCATGTCGAGCCGCACCCTGGGATTCCGGCGCTGATCGAGCGGCTGTCGACGGTCCCGGGCCAGCGGGCGAAACACTCGACGCTGCCCGACTACGTCGCCGCCGTGAGAAATTCGGTAGCGACCGAACAGCCGGCACTCGAGACGATCGCCGGCGAACTGCGCGGTGGAACCGACTACGCCAACCTGCTCCCTGGCGTCCTCTCTGCGCGCGTCTACCTGAAGCAGCAGAATGCGCACGTGCAGACTCTGCTCGAGTCGTATGCCGAGCCGTTGTCGGTGATGGCGTCCCGCACGGGGCGGAACCAGGCCAAGGCCGCGGACGCCGATCGGCACGGCGGACACTACCGCTATCCTGCCGGCCCGCTTCGACACGCCTGGAAGACCCTGCTTCAGAATCACCCGCATGACAGCATCTGCGGCTGCAGCATCGACGCGGTTCACGACGAGAACATGACCAGGTTCGCACGCGCCCGGCAGGTTGGCGCCGCCGTCGTCGAGGCCGCGCTCGACGCCATCGCCGACTCGGTGCCGGCGCCTTCAGCCCACGGCGTGATCCGAGCCGTCGTGGTGAACACCGACGCGGTCGAACGGGCTCAGGTCGTCGACGCATTCATCGATCTGCCGGTGGAGAGCGCCGAGCCGTGGCGGAAGCTGGACGCGCAGGCACTCGATCGACCGGTCGCATTCTGGCCCCGCGAGGCGACGATCAACAGCGTGATCTCGCCGGACGGACGGCCGGTCGAGTTCCAGATTCTCGGCGAGGAGCCGCTCGTCACGCACGCAATGAGCCGTTACGAAACGCCGTGGGCACTGCACGTCCGGCGCCTCCACCTGCTGTGGTGGGCGCCGTGGTTGCCGCCCTGCGGCTACGCCGCCTTCGATCTCACCATCGGCGCCGCCGACGCGAGCGTCCCGGCTGGCCGCCGGCTCGTCAACGGCGGCGACACATATGCCGAGAACGAGCGGATCAAGCTGTCGGTCAACCACGACGGCACGTTCGAGGTGAGCGACAAGGCGACCGGCGTCACCTATCACGGCGTCGGCTCGATCGAAGACGGCGGCGATGTCGGCGACGAATACAACTATTCGCCGCCCGCATCCGATCGCCGCCTCACCAGCGCCGATGCCCGCGTCGTTGCCGTCTCCCGCATCGGCGGCGGTCCGCTGCGCGCGGGTCTTCGCGTCGAGCTGGAGCTGCCCCTGCCACGATCCGCGAGCACCGATCGAGCCGGCCGCACGGCCGAAACGGTGACGATTCCGATCGCCATCGACGCGACGCTCGACGCGGGATCGCCGCGGGTCGCCTTTGCGGTGTCAGTCGACAATCGGGCTAGCGACCATCGTCTGCGGCTGCTGTTCCCCACTGGCGCGACATCCGTCGAAACGGCGCGCGCAGACACGGCGTTCGACGTCATCACGCGGCCGGCGCGCATCCCGGTCCCCGAGAAGATCCGGAACGAGTCGCCGGTCAGCAGCCTGCCGATGATCTCGATGGTCGACGCCGGCGATGCGGAGATCGGCGCGACGGTGATCGGCAAGGGGTTGATGGAATACGAGATCGTCGGCGACCAACCGGCGATCGCCATCACGCTGATTCGAGCGGTCGGCGATCTGTCACGCAACGATCTCGCGACGCGTCCGTCAGGCCACGCCGGTCCTCCGGTCGCTACCCCGGGCGCACAGTGCCTCGGCCCGCATCGTTTCGAGCTGGCGTTCGAGCCGCACGGGCCGGCGCCGCGCGCCGGCGAACTCATGGCGGCAGCACGCGCGCACAACATCCCGCCGCGCGTCACCATCGCACGCCTCTCCGACGGAACCGCAGCGCTGACCCGATCGTTTCTGCGAATCCACCGCCAGGCCGGCGACGTCGTGTTGAGTGCGTTCAAGCAGGCGGAGGATGGGTCCTCCGTCATCGTCCGCCTGTTCAACCCGGGGGACGTGGAGACGCAGGCTGTTCTCGCCCTCGATGCTCCAGTCGCCGGCGCATTCGCTGTCAATTTTCTGGAGGAGCGCCAGTCACCGCTGCCGGTTCAGGACGGAGGCATTGCGGTGAGGCTGCGACCTCGGCGGGTCCAGACGATCGAGATCCGCTGGCCGCTGGAGCCTGTGTGAAAGGCGGATTACGGGAACAGCACCACGATGAAGCTCCATGTCAGGTAACCTCCTGTTCAATCAGGTCACGAGGAGGAATGAATGGAGAGATCTATCGAAGTCCTGGCCACTATTCTGTTTGGAGTCATGGGTCTCTCGCACATCCTGCAACCTCGGGCCTGGGCCGAGTTTTTCATCCTCCTGCGGAACAAGGGCGAACCCGGGGCCTTCGTGGACGGATTCCTGAATCTGCCAATCGGAGGCGTCATCGTCGCGTTTCACAACACATGGTCGGGGATTCCTGCCGTGCTGACACTGATCGGCTGGTGCCTCCTGATCAAGGGCTCTATTCGTTTCTGCGCACCGAAACAGGCACTGAGAATGATCGCGCGAGTTTCAGTGGAGCGATCGTGGGAGTTCCAGGCCGCGGGCGCCGCCCTGGTCGCTCTCGCCGGCCTCCTCGGCTATGGGTCTACGCTGGCAAGGTGACATAGCGCTTTGGCGAAGACGCATTCGGTGTGCGGTCCGTTCACCGCCAGTTGCGAGTGGCGAGTCGTTGGTCCGGCTGAAGCCGGACACTGCCGCAGCGGGGATGTAACGATCGCGGCCGGACACTACCGTAGTGGCGACGTCGTTGTCAGAAGACAGCCGTCGCGTCACAGCCGACGCTGCGACAGGTAAGAGCGACGAACACCTCAGACCGAATCAACCAGCGATCGCCGCGCTTGACCCATTGCGCCGAGTAGCGCCCGCCGATCACGACCGGACCGGTCGGCGTGGATTGATGCCCTTCCCAAGTGCCGGTTTCGAACGCCAGCGGCCACTTCGGACTGACCTCGACGTCCCTCGTCAGCCGTTGATAGACGAGGCGCGGCGCCGGCGCCGGCGCCGGATCGAGCGCCTTGCGCGCCGCCTCACGGCCGCTCAACGGCTGTCCGAGCGCGCGCCGCACCGTGACGTCTTCGGTCCAGAAGGAGGCGGCGCGATCCAGATCGCCCGACGCGATCGCCGCATTCTGCGCCACGCGCGCCGCCTTCACCATGTCCCGATCGGCTGCCGCCGGGACGGCGAGCGCGGCGACGGAGAGCCCAATCCAGGCAACCACAGCGTGTACGACTGACGATTCCACAACGTGACCTCTGCGATCTCCGCGAGCTCCGCGGTCTCGGCTCACGTCACGCCTTGATTGCTGCCACGACAATGGATCGACCGGTCTCGTGCGCACGGGTGGCGGCGACGCCGATCCGCAGTGCCTCCAGACCGTCCTCGATGGTGATCGGCGCCGGCCGCTGCTGCTGGACGTTCTGTGCGAAGTTCTGCAGCTGCGTGGTGTAGGCGTCGCGGAACCGCTCCATGAAATACGGCACGGTGTCGTGCGCCACCGAGTTCTTGGTCAACAGCATGACTGGCGTCTCGCGCAGGTAGCCGATTCTCACGGTGCCTTCCAGCCCGAGAATCTCGGTCGAGATGTCGTAGCCGTAAATCCCGCTCCGGCTCAGATCGACGACGCCGAGCTTGCCGCTCGCGAACGTGAGGCTGGCAACCGCGTTGTCGATGTCGCCGACGGTCGCCAGTTCGGGGTAGGCGATCGTCGCACCGATCGTCGACACCGTCCGCACCTCGCCCATGAACCAGCGCGCGAGATCGAAGTCGTGGATCCCCATGTCGAGCAGCATGCCGCCACTGCTCTTCGGGTTGGCGTACTCCAGGCTCGGCCTGAACGGATCGCGCGAGGTCGACTTGAACACCAGCGGCGTTCCGATGCGTCCTTCGTCGATCTGTCTTTTCGCCGCCGCATAGCCGGCGTCGAACCGCCGCATGAATCCCATCTGGAGAAACATGCCGGAGCTCGAGACGGCGTCCTGCATCTCGGCCACCTCGTCGAGCGACAACGCCGGCGGCTTCTCGCAGAACGTCGGCTTCTTCCGGCTCGCGGCGGCGATCACTAGTTCACGATGGGTATGGGTGGGGCTGACGATTACGACGGCATCCACGGCCGCATCGTCGATGAGGGCCACGGGATCCGCGTAGTACCTGGCGACGTCGAATTCGGCCGCCACCTCCTTGGCCACCGCTTCCACCGGATCGGCGATCGCCACCAACCTGGTTTCGGCGATGCGGCCGGCCAGGTCACGCGCGTAGACACGCCCGAGCCGCCCCGCTCCAATCAGTCCAATCGCCAGCCTGTTCTTGCCAGTCGGTGTCATTTCGCGTTGTCCTTCGTCACCAGTGCGAGCTTCACGGTGATATCGGCCGGCAGCGTTTCGCCCCGGATCACCTTCACCGCGCTTTCGACCGCCACTTTCCCCATCTCCGACGGGAACTGCGCCACCGAAGCCTCCATGGTTCCCGCCGCGATCGCCTTCTTGGCATCGTCGAGCGCGTCGAAACCGATGACCTTGATCGTACCGGTCCTGCCCGCCGCGCGGATCGCCTCGACGGCGCCGAGCGCCATCAGATCGCTGCACGCGAACACGCTGTCGATGTCGGGATGCGCCTGCAGCATGTTCTGGAACACGTTGAACCCCTGATCGCGTTCCCAGTTGGCCGGCTGCGAGGCGACGATGGTGACGCCGGGCGCACTCTTGACCGCGTCGCGGAAGCCCCGCATCCGTGAGTCGCCGGTCTCGTGGCCCGGAATGCCCTCGAGAATGCCGACGTGTGTCTTGCCGCCGGTGACCTTCACCAGGTACTCACCAGCGAGCTTGCCGCCCGCGTAATTGTCGGAGCCGACGAACGTCTCCGTCCTGACCCCGGCATCGGCGGCGGCCTTGGCGTCGACGCGGGTGTCGACGATGATGATCGGCACCTTGGCGTCCCGGGCCTTGACCAGCGCCGACACGATTTCGCGCGATCCGCTCGGCGTGATGATCAGCGCCTGGATGCCGGTCTGGATCATGTTCTCCACGATCTGCATCTGCTTCTCGACGTCGATCTCGCGCTCGGCGGCCTGCACCTCCAGCTTCACGCCGAGTCGATCTGCGGCTTCCTGCGCGCCGCGCCGCATGTCGACGAAGTAGGGATGGTTCAGCGTCTTCAGGACCAGCGCAACGGTGGGCTTGTCGGAATTTGCCGTGGTCGGCGCGCGGTTACACGAGGCGCATACCGCCGCACTCAGGAAGATTAGCGCCACTGTTCTGTTCATGATGACAAGTCCCTCAGGTAGTGCCTGGGTTCAGGCGGACCAGACCGCCACCGGTCCGGCCCAAGCCGGACACGACCGACCGCCCTACGTCCGATGTTTCCGCTTCAACACGGTGTCCAGCAGCACGGCGACGACAATCACGCCGCCGATGACAATCTGCTGGAGGAACGACGAGACGCCGAGCAGATTGAGGCCGTTGCGCAGCACGCCCATGATCAACGCGCCCACCAGCGTACCGCCAAGCGTGCCCTCGCCGCCCATCAGGCTGGTGCCGCCGATCACGGTGGCGGCAATGGCGTCCAGCTCGTAGTTGATCCCGGCAATGGGCTGTGCCGAATTGAGCCGCGCGGTCAGCAATACCGCGGCGACCGCGCTCATCAGCCCCGAGACCCCGTAAATCATCGTCTTGTGAAAGCGCACGGCCACGCCCGAGAGGCGCGTTGCCTCCTCGTTGCCGCCGATGGCATAGACATAGCGGCCGAAAGTCGTGCGCGTGAGCACGAAATGCGCAACCGCATAGACCAGCGCCATCGCCACCACCGGTGCGGGGACAAAACCTACCCGCCCCGTGGCCAGCGCGCGAAATGTCGCGTCGAAGCCCGACACCGGGCGCCCCTCCGTGTAGAGCAGCGCCGCGCCGCGCGCGATGCTCATCGTGCCCAGCGTCACGATGAACGGCGGCAGGCCACCCCAGCTGATCAACGCGCCATTGCCGAGCCCGCAGGCGATCCCGGCGGCGAGCCCCAGCGGCAGCGCGATCACCATCGCCTGCCCGCTCTGCAGCGAGGTCCCGAGGACGACGCCCGCGAGCGCCACGATCGATCCAACGGACAGATCGATGCCGCCCGACAGAATCACGAACGTCATCCCGACGGCGACGATCGCGTTGATGCTCGTCTGCTCGACGACGTTGACGAGGTTCGACACCGTGAGGAAGTGCGGTGTCAGAATCCACAAGGCCGCGCTCAGCACCACCAGGCCGATCAGCGTCCCGAACTGCCTGGCGTCCTTCATCAGCTTGCGAGGCCGAGGGCCGCGCTCAGCACGCGTTCCTCGGTGGCGTCGGCAGCGGCCAGCGCCGCCTGAATACGGCCGCGATGCATCACCAGGACGCGATCGCTCATGCCGAGCAGCTCAGGCAGCTCCGACGAGATCATCAGGATGGCGGCGCCGCGTGCGGTCAGTCGGTTCATCAGGTGGTAGATCTCCACCTTCGCGCCGACGTCCACGCCGCGGGTGGGCTCGTCGAAGATGAAGATCCGCCCGGCGCCGGCCAGCCATTTCCCGAGTACGACCTTCTGCTGGTTGCCGCCGCTCAGCTGCCGTACCGCCTGCGTCGAGGTTGCCTTCACGCGCAATTCTTCGCTGATCGGCGCCGCCATCTCAGCCTCGCACCGCCGCGACAGGATGCCCGCCCGCGCCAGCCGACGGCCGTGGGGCAAGGCGATGTTGCGCGCGACGGTCAGGCCCGGAACCAGCCCCTGCGCCTTACGGTCTTCGGGAAGCAGGCCAATCCCGTTCCGGATGGCGTCGGCGGGATTGCGGAAGCGCACCTCCCGGCCGTCGACCAGCAACCGTCCCTGGTCGAACCGATCGGCTCCCGCCACCACGCGGGCCAGCTCGGTTCGTCCGGCGCCAAGCAGCCCGGAAATCCCCAGCACCTCGCCGGCGTACAGCGAGAAGCTGATGTCGGACAGGACGCCACGCACGGTGAGTCCGTCGACGCGCAACAGCTCGGCGCCGCGCTCGACGCGCACCTTCGGAAAGTGATCGCTCACGTCGCGGTTCGCCATCAACCGTACCAGCTCAGGTACGCTCACCTGATCGATTGAGCGCGTCGTCACGTGGCGTCCGTCCCGCATGACGGTGATGTGCCGGCCGATCCGGAACACCTCGTCCATCCGGTGCGTGATGTAGACCACCGAGACGCCCCTGGCAGTCAAGCGCTCGATGAGCGCGAACAGGTGGGTCACCTCGCGGCTGGTCAACGCCGACGTCGGCTCGTCCATCACGAGGATGGCGGTGCCCGGGCTGGCCAGCGCCTTGGCAATCTCCACCATCTGGCGCTGCGCGATGCCAAGCCGGCCGACCGGCGCGCGCGGATCGAGCGTCATCCCGAGGTCGGTGAGCAGCGCTGTCGTCTTGCGGTGCAGCACGGGCCAATCGATGACGCTCAGAAAGCGTGACGGCAGCTCGCCAAGAAAGATGTTCTCGGCAACCGAGAGATGCGGGACGAGATTGAGCTCCTGGTAGATGACGCGGATGCCGAGATCGCGCGCGGCGCGCGGGTTGTCGATCTCGACCAACCTGCCGTTGAGACGGATATCGCCGGCATCCTTGCGGTAGGCGCCGCCGAGAATCTTCATCAACGTCGACTTCCCGGCGCCGTTCTCGCCGAGCAGCATGTGGACGTCGCCGGCCGCGAGCGTCAGGTCGACACCGTCGAGCGCCACCACGCCAGGAAACACCTTGCGGATGCCGCGCATCTCGAGCATGGGCCCTGGCACGTCGTCGCTCACGGAACCTTGACCTCGAACGGATCCCCTCCCGCGCGGATCGCCGCCCGGCCCCGCCACGTCAGGATCGACGGGCCCGGGAGAAAGCGCTCGTCGAGCATGAATACCTTGTTGATGCGTGTCAGGACCACGGAGTCGGGCGCGGCGGGTGCGGTCCCTTCAACGGGGGGGCGTTCGAACGCCAGCACGCGAATGGCCCGGATGTCCGCGGCCCGGGTTCCAGCCGGCAGCGGCGTGGCCGCCTGGAAGCAGCCGTCGCGGACGATGCGATATTGGCGGAGACCACGGTCGGACGGAGTCCAGGTCAGTTCCTGGTCCGGATGAAGCCGGACACTACCTGTGGCCCGGCCTGGATCAGATCGACCGCTGCCGATGGAGAGAGCGAGCGCGGCATTCCCGACTCGAGCGCACGCGTCCACGTAGACGAACCGGCGCGGGTCGGGAATCGCGTTGTGGCCAGGCTCCGGATCGTCCTCGATCTTCCCCTCGCGCCGCATCTCGACCGACGCGATCGCGTAGGTCCACGGGTTCGCATCCATCACCGCTTCGCGCGAGACGCCAGTGAGATCGAACTTCACCGGCGGTAGCGCGTAGCGGATGCGACTGGGGCCGCTTTGGCTGACCATGTTGTTGTCCGTGGAGACCCACAACAACGGGTGCCGCCCTTCATGCTTGCCGGTGAATGCCGGTACCTCGTGCCCGGGACCCTGAAATTCTTCCGCGACGATCTGCCCGGATCCGTCGACTTCGGCGCCGTAGATGAACTCGATGTCGGTGGTGCGGCCCCAGGTCGCCATCAGCCGATCGGTCTGGGTGCCGCCGTCTTCGTTCGAAAAGATCACCGAGTAGCGGTACTGGTGGCCGCGCGGGGTCGGAACAGTCTCGTACCACATGAGCAGCGGCAGGTCCGTGAACCTGCCGACTGTGTTCGCGCGGGCGTAGAGAATCGGCGCCATCGACAGCGCGGTATAGTCGCTGGTCTGCCCGGGATCAAGGAAGGCGAGGTCGCGCACCTCCAGAGTCGCCGGTCCGGCCGCAGCCGCAGACAAGGCGGGATCGCGGTCGATGACCAGGCGATGAAGACCCTTCCCGACCGGTCCGAGAAAGATGCGATAGTCGGCCGCGGCCTCGCCGCGAACGAGCTGAATGTGTTGCGAGTACTTACCGTCCAGCGACACCCTGAGCGCGATCGACTCCCGTCCTGTGACGCCCCAGTCGCAGCCGCCGCAGCTTGCGTGAACCGTCGCGATCGCCTCGCTCTCGCCGCTGACCGTGAAGCTGCGGGCGACCTGATCCTGTCCGGCTGCCGGAACTGCGGCCGCGGCCAGCGCCATCGTCAGCGCGGCGAACAGGTCTGGCTTCATCACCGGAGCACGTTGGCCGACATCAACTCGTGCACTTCCGCCAGGGTCGGCACACCGTTCAACGCGCCGAGCCGGGTGCAGCTGACCGCGGCCGCGGCATTGGCGGTACGCAGCGCCTGATCCATCGGCTGACCGTGCACGAGCGCATGGATGAAGCCGCCGCGAAACACGTCACCGGCGCCGGTGGTGTCGACCGCGTGGACGAGGAAGGCGGGTTCGTGAAAGAAACGATCGCCCTCGAGTGCCGACGCGCCCTGTTCGCCCATCGTCACGATCAGGACGTTGTCGAGCGACCGCCGCATCCGGCGCAACGCCGCCTCCGTGTCGCTGAGCCCGGTGAGCGCCATCGGCACGTGCTGGGCGAAGATCGCGTGCGTGACGGTGGCGGCCAGTTCCTCGGTGCGCGGGGTCACGCGATCGATGTCGCTGGTCACCAACGCGCCGGCGTCACGCGCCAGCCGCGCGGCCCGGATGGCGACTTCATCGTCCACATCGTCGACGTGCACGACCGCGGTGCGGCCGAGCGCCGCGACCGGAAGCTCCGACTCGCGCAGCCGCAACCGATCGTCGCGGTCCCACAGCACCATGCGGTCGCCGGTGTTCTCGTCCACGAGGATGACGGCAAAGCGGTTCTCGACGTCGCGGATCACCAGATCGCTGATGTCGACGTTGCGCCCCTGCAGCTCGGCGCGAATCCGCCGGCCGTTGTCGTCGGTGCCGGTGACGCCGACGTATTTGGCGCGCAGACCGAGGCTGGCGCACGCGCACATCGCGGTCGCCATCTGCCCGCCGCACAGCACGTGGCGCTCGCGAATGCGCATTTTCGCCGAGGGACCGGTCGGCTGCGGGTAGCCGGGCAGCAGATTCACCGAGTCCACCGAATTCTCGCCGATGCCGATCACGTCCCAGCGCCCGTCGGAAGCGTTCATAGTCGCGGAGTATACTGCGCCTGCTGATGCGAGTCCGCTTCGAGCGCGTGGCGAAACGGTTCGGCGCGCACCACGCCGCCGACGGCATCAGCCTCGACGTGGAGTCCGGCGAGTGTCTGGTGCTGCTCGGGCCGTCCGGCTGCGGCAAGACGACGCTGCTCCGCCTGCTGGCCGGACTCGAGACGCTGGACTCGGGTGAAATCTGGATCGGCGATCGCCGCGTCGACCAGCTCGAGCCGGCGGCGCGCGACGTCGCCATGGTGTTCCAGAACTACGCGCTCTATCCGCATCTCTCCGTCTTCGACAACATCGCGTTTCCGCTGCGCACGCGTCACGTCGCCGCGGACGAGATCGATCGCCGGGTGCGCGAATCGGCCGCGCGCGTCGGCCTCGGCGAGCTGCTGGCGCGGCGTCCGGTGCAGCTGTCCGGCGGCCAGCAGCAGCGCGTTGCCCTCGCCCGCGCCGTCGTCCGCAGCCCCGCGGTCTATCTGATGGACGAGCCGCTCTCGAACCTCGACGCCCAGCTCCGGCTGCAGACGCGCACGGAGCTCAAGCGCCTCCACCGCGAACTGGGCACGACCATGATCTACGTGACCCACGATCAGAGCGAGGCGATGACGCTCGGCGGCCGGATCGCGATCATGCGCAACGGTTCGATCGTGCAGATCGGCGCGCCACTCGACCTGTATCGCGAGCCGGTCAACGCGTTCGTCGGCACCTTTCTCGGCAGCCCGCCGATGAACCTGATCCAGGACTCGCGGGGTGGAGCGGCGGTCGCCATCGGCGTTCGCGCCGAGGACGTCGTCGTGACGACTGCGCCGGCCCCGGGATCGAGCGAAGCCCGTATCCAGGTCGTGGAACCGATGGGCAGCGAGACCCTGATCACCCTCGACTATCACGCCCAGCGTCTGGTCGCGCGCGTCGGCGGAGAATGCCATTTCGAACCCGGTCAGATCGCGTGGGTGCGGCTGCCCCCGGAGCGCACGCTGGCATTCGACCGGGCGACCGGCACCCGGATCTAGAGGACAAGAGAGAGTAGGGAGGCAACGGCTCGGTAGCCTCCCTTACCTCAGAACGTCAGCCGGAGCGCCAGCTGCATCGTTCGCGGATCGCTCGCCAGGCTCGAGATCGTCCCGAACGTCGCGGTCGTGCTGACGTCCTTGTTCGGCAGGCCGAAATTCACCGTGTTGAACACGTTGAAGATGTCCCAGCGCAGGTTCGCAGCCAGGCGCGAGCCCAGCTTGATCTGGCGCTGGAAGGTCATGTCGAAGTTCTGGAAGCCAGGGCCGGTCAGCCGGTTGCGCTGCTCGTTGCCGAACGTGCCGGACGGCACCGCCTGGAAGGCGGCGGTGTTGAACCACCGATCGACCGTCTTGGGGCCGTCGGCGTCCCCGACCTGGTTCGGCAAACCGGTCATGCTGGTCCCCACGTTGTTGCCGCTTTGCGTGACCGTGAACGGATGGCCGGTGTGCGCGGTGTAGATGCCCGACACCGTCCAGCCGCGCGCAATCACGTTCTCGCCGAGCGGCAGGTTCCAGACGAAGTTCGCGCTGAAGCGGTGGCGCACGTCGTAGTCACTCGGTCCGAACCACGGCTCGAAGTCGCGCGCGTTCTGCGGGAACGCATTCGAGCCCTGGGTGGTGAGCTGCTCGGACGCGTTGTCCTGCGACTTGCCGATCGTGTAGGCGACGCCGAAGGCGTAACCATGCGCGAAGCGCTTCTCGAGGCCCAGGTCCACGCCTTTGTAATCCGCGCGGCCGTTGTCCGAACGCCACTCGATGAACCCGAAGTTGGGATAGGGCAGCGCGCCGAGCGCGTTGTTGCCGGCGGCATTGGGCAGCGGCTGGTTCAGGTTCACCAGGGTCGCCAGGTTGGAGGCGCGCGTGTAAACGAAGTCGGCCGACAGCACCAGGGTTCCGGGGAGCTCTCGCTGGATGCCGGCGCTGGCCTGCTGGGTGCTCGTGTTGGGATCGTTCTGATCGACCGATCGCAGACGAACGGCCTTGAGCTGTCCCGCCGCCGGATCCAGGTTCGGCGCGTTCAGGAAGCCAGCCGGGAAGCCCTGCTGGAGGAGAAACACGGGCGCGCCCGACGTCTGCGTAATCGTCTTGTTGACCAGCCCCGGCAGGTTCAGCGACAACTGATCTTCACTGCCGACCCGGTCGAACAGGTTGTAGAAGACGCCCCAGCCGCCGCGCAGAATCGTGGCGTCGTCCAGCTTGTAGACGACGCCGGCCCGCGGCGCGAAGTTGTTGCGATCCGGGTTGACCAGACTGCGCTGCAGCAACGAGCCGTCGGTCGCGAAGATGAGAGAGCCGGTGCCGGACGGGTTGAAGTTGGTCATCGAGTTGTTGGCCTCGAGCGCCGGCGTCATGTAGTCGTAGCGCAGCCCGAGGTTCAACGACAGCCGCGAGTTCACCTTCCAGTCGTCCTGGACGAAATACATCTGCGCCTGATGGCGCTGGTTGGTGACGAAGACGTTGGAGAGCTGAAGATCGCTCACGTAACCGAGCAGGTAGTCGGCCATCGAGTTGCCGGTAAAGGTTCCGCGGAACCGCAGCGAGCCGCGCGTGGCGGGCACGTCCAGAAACTCGTTGTTCATCGGCATGATGAAATCGGCGCCGGCCTTGAGCGCGTGGTTCCCGCGCAACCACGACACGCTGTCGATGAACTCGAACTGGTTGGTATGCTGGAACTTCGGCAGGAAGTCAGGCGATCCGATGCGGCCGAGACCGGATCCGCCGAAATAGGTGTCGATCGAGACCCCGGGAAGGCCGCCGGCCACGACCGGGTTGGTGACCGACCCCGGAATCGTCGCCGCCGTGGGAGGCGTCAGGCCGAACGACTGCTGCACCGCGTCGGACGTGGAGCGCGACCACGAGATGCGGAACTCGTTGACCATCGCCGGCGAGATCACGCGCGTCCAGCCACCGACGATGGCGTTGGTCTTGATGGTCTGATTACCGAACGCCGAGGTGCCGGTGCCGTCGACCACGCCGCCAAAGGCGCCTGGGATCTGACGGGTGCGGTTCGAGTAGATGTAGCGGCCGAAGATGCTGTCGCTCGCCGCGGGCTTCCAGTCGCCGCGGGTCAGCAGGCGGTCGGAGTTGTCGAGCAGATCGGCGGTGCGAAAGAAGTTGTTCGCGCCGGGCTGGTTCGGCTGCGGCACCAAACCGATGATCGCCGCCGCGTAGGGATCGATGCGCGACGCCGGAATCTGGTTGTTGGCGAACGGCAGGCCGGTGAGCGGGTCTCTCACCGCCGAGGTGAAAATACCGTTACGCTCGTCGGTCGTCGGCACTCGCGTGAGGCGGGTAACACCGCGCGTGATGCGGGTGCCTTCGAAGTCGCCGAAGAAGAACGCCTTGTCCTTCACGATCGGACCGCCCAGGTTGCCGCCGTACTGATTCTGGTCGTTGGACGGCTTGGCCGCATTCGCCTTGATCGAGAAATAGTCGCTCGAGTCGAACGCCTGATTGCGGAAGTAGTCGTAGAGGGTGCCCTTCATCGCGTTGGTGCCCGACTTGGTCGAGACGCTGACGGCGGCACCCGGCGACCGGCCGTATTCCGCCGAGTACGGACTGGTGACGACCTTGAACTCCTGAATCGCGTCGACCGACGGACGCGACACCTGAGAGGTGAGCTCCTGCACGTTTTCCGAGATGCTGTTGTTGTCCACGCCGTCGAGCAGGAAATTGTTCTGGAGCGCCCTGGCCCCGTGCACGTTGATGCCGCCGGTGCGCCCGAACGACGTGCCGCCGCCCTGTTCGGTGTAGCGGTCGCCCTGGACGCCGGGCACCAGCGCCAGCAGGTCGTCCCAGTTGCGAATCGCCAGCGGCAGATTCGACACCTGCGTCTGCGGGATGACCGCGCCCAGTGTCGCATCGTTGGTGTTGAGCAGCTGCGGCGTTTCCGCGACCGTGACCACCTCCGAGAACGAGCCGACCGCGAGCTCGACGTCGAGGCGGGCGCGCTGGCCGACCTCGAGCGCGATCACCTGCGAGCTCTTCTTGAAGCCGCTCAGTTCCACTTCGACCTGATAGCGGCCCGGCACCAGGTTGACCACCTGATAGGAGCCGGTCTCGGTGGTCGCCTGGTGCGACTCGATATTGGTCGCCGTGTTGGTCACCGTGACGGTGGCGCCAGGCACCACGCCGCCGCCGCTGTCGCGCACCACGCCGCTCAACGTCGCGCGATCGACCTGCGCCGAGAGATCTGGCGCGTGCAGTAGGAACACGGCGACTAAAGCGAGCATGCCGTGCAGCGTCCGTTTCATGAAAGCTCCTCCACAATTGACTGTCGTTTGAAGCGTCAGGGTCTCGGCACCAGCGGCAGCCGCGGATCGGGCGGCGGCCACTCGTGGCGGAAGTGCGCGTACCTGGGATCGTCGCTGGCCGCCATCGACCGCCGTTCGCCCGCGAGCACGTTCAAGTAGTACGCATCGTAGCCATGGGCTGTAACAAACGGGTGAAAGCCGTCGCGAACCGCCACGACGTCGCCGTGGGTGACGCGGACGGTCTCGTCGCGTCGCTGGCTATAGACGCGGTGAAAGCCGAATCCGTTCGGATCGCGGTAGCGGAAATAGTAGATCTCCTCGAGGTCGACCTCGCGCGGCGGATCGTCGGTATCGTGCTTGTGCGGTGGATACGAGGACCAGTTGCCGCCGGGCGTGAACACCTCGCAGATCAGCAGCCGGTCGGCCGGGAACGCCGGGGCGACGATGTCGACAATCTGCCGCGTCGCATTGCCGCCGCCGCGGATCTCGAAACCGCAGTCGTGCGGCCGAATGACGCGCGGTTGGCGCCGCGTGTTCGAGACGGCGCGGGCATCGGCGATCTCGCAGGCGGTGCCGGCGATCGCCCGGAACCGGGTGTTCGCCGGCAGGTAGACGGCATGGGGATAGGCGCTGAAGACGTCGGCGCGGGGGCCGACGCGGTGCGACGCACCGGCCCAGCTGATCTCGAACTCGCCCCGCAACAGCACCAGGCAGCGCTCTTCATCGCGCGACAGCCCGGTCCAGGTCGCGCCCGCGGCGAGATGGCGCACGGCGAAGTGAATCCGCTGCCAGCCCAGCGCCCGTGGCGTCAGGTCGAGCGCGGCGGCGGTGCGGCCCCGCGGCACGCGCGCCGATCGGTAGAGCAGCTTCCTGGGCGTCATCTGGTCGCGGCCACTCCGTCACGCGGCGGTTACAACGAAGCGCTTCGCCGGCGCAACAGCTTGTCCGCCAGAAATGTCGATGTCAAGCCTTTTCAGCTCAGCGAAGCGCTTTGCTGGAACAGCTGTATTAGAATGGCGCCTTCCGCGTCGAGCCCGGCCCGGCGGCGGACAGGCTGTCATGCCCAACATCTACGACGTCGCCAAGCGCGCCCGTGTGTCGGTGGCCACCGTCTCGGCGGTGCTCAACGACAGCGCGTTCGTCAGCGCCGGGCTGAAGGACCGCGTCCACACCGCCGTCGCCGCCCTCGGCTACCAGCCCAATCTGCTGGCGCGCAGCATGGCCAAACAGCGCACCCAGACGCTGGGGATGATCGTGCCCGACATCGCCAACCCGTTCTTTCCGGAAGTGGTGCGCGGAGCGGAAGACACGGCACACGCCGGCGGCTATACCCTGCTCATCACCAGCAGCGACAACGACCCGCGGAAGGAAGAGGTCTACCTGCGCCTCTTCCTGGCCAAGCGGGTCGACGGCATCATCCTCACCAAAGCACCGGGACGCCTTCAACCCGAGCTGCAGCGCGCACTCGCCAAGGCCGGCGTGCCGATCGTGCTGCTCGCGCGCACCGTGCCCGGTTTCATCGCCGACGCGGTCGAGCTCGACGACAAAGGCGCCGCCTACGAAGGCGTCACGCACCTCCTTCGTCTGGGCTACCGCCGCGTCGGCTTCATCGGCGGACTGCGCGGCGCGAGCACCAGCCGCCGGCGTCTCGACGGCTACAAGGCGGCGTTGAAGGACTGGAAGATCAAGGTCAATCGGGCGCTGGTGGCAGACGGGGACTTCCGGGTCGAATCGGGGTACCGCGCCGGACTCGACCTGCTGAAGGCACGGCCCGACGCGGTGTTCATTGCGAACTACCTGATGACGGTCGGATTCATGGAAGCGCTGCGCCAGTACCGGCTGCGCTGTCCCGAGGATGTCGCACTGGTCACCTGCGACGACTACCCCTGGATGGACTCGTTCTCCCCGCGGCTGACCACCATCGATCTGCCCAAGCGCGAGCTCGGCGCGGCCGCCGCCAAGCTCCTAGTCGAGCGCATCGGAAGAAGGGGCGGCCGGCCGCGGACGGTCAGGCTCAAGAACGCGATGCGAGTGCGGGAATCGTGCGGCTGCGCCCTTCGTGGCAGCACGGCGCTGGCGCAATGAGCTACGACGTCCTCGCCGTCGGCCGCAGCAGCATCGACCTCTACGCGCACGAGGTCGGACGGGCCATCACCGACGTGCGCAGCTTCGACGCCTACGTCGGTGGCTGCCCGACCAATGTCAGCGTCGGGACGCGACGCCTCGGGCTGCGGTCGGCGCTCCTGACCGCGGTCGGTGACGACCAGGTCGGCGACTTCGTCACGGCTTTTCTCGACCGCGAGAACGTGGAGACCCGCTTCATCCCGCGCAAGCCGGGCCGCCGCACCAGCGCGGTCATCCTGACCATCCAGCCGCCCGACAAGTTTCCGCTCACCTTCTATCGCGACAACTGTGCGGACCGCGCGCTCACGATCGACGATGTCGCGCGGGCTCCGGTCGCCGACAGCCGGGTGGTGTTCCTGACCGGCACCGGCCTCAGTCACGAACCGGCGCGAGCCGCGACGCTGGGCGCCGCGGCCTCAGCCCGCGCCGCCGGCGTACCGGTGGTCGTGGACGTCGACTACCGGCCGGATCAGTGGGACGGCGCGGCGGCGTTCTCGACGCAGGTGCAATCGCTCTTGCGCTCGGCTACGCTGGCCATCGGCACGGAAGACGAGCTCGCCGCGGCATCGGGCCTCGACGACGCCGCTCGCGGCGCGGCGACGCTGCTCGCTTGCGGCATCGAGGCGGTGATCCTGAAACGCGGAGCTCGCGGCTCGACGGTGTTCCGCCGCGGCGTCCCGGCCGTGGACGCCGCGCCATTTGCGATCGATGTGCTGAACGTGCTCGGGGCCGGCGATGCCTTTGCGAGCGGGTTCCTGTACGGCTACCTGCAGGGCTGGCCGCTCGAACGCGCCGCCCGCATGGGCAACGCCTGCGGCGCCATCGTCGTCACGCGCCATGGCTGCGCGAACTTCATGCCGACCCTGGACGAGGTGTCGGCGTTCGTCGCCGAACGCGGAGAGGCGGCAATATGAGACTCGCCTCCGGGACGCAGCCGCGCGCTTGGTTGAATCCACGGCCAGGTCAGGCATGAGCTCCACGAAAGCACGACGCATGACGATGGCGCAGGCGGTGGTGCGATTCATGGCGCAGCAGCGATCGTCGCGCGACGGCCGCGAGCAGCCGTTTTTTGGCGGCGTGTTCGGCATCTTCGGCCATGGCAACGTCGCCGGTATCGGCCAGGCCCTGCACGAGGAGCGAGCATCCCTGCGCTACTATCTGGCGCGCAACGAGCAAGCGATGGTCCACGCCGCGGCGGCCTACGCCAAGATGCACAACCGTCTGCGCGCGCTCGCCTGCACCTCGTCGATCGGCCCCGGCGCGACCAACATGATCACCGGCGCCGCCGGCGCCACGATCAATCGCATTCCCGTCCTCCTGCTGCCGGGCGACATCTTCGCCGGCCGGCGTCCCGCTCCGGTGCTGCAGCAGCTCGAATCGGCCCAGTCGCAGGACGTGTCGGTGAACGACTGCTTCAAACCGGTGTCGCGCTACTGGGATCGCATCAACCGGCCGGAGCAGATCCTGACCGCGCTGCCCGAGGCGATGCGGGTGCTGACCTCGCCAGCCGATACCGGCGCGGTGACGCTGGCGCTGCCGCAGGATGTGCAGGCCGAGGCGTTCGACTATCCCGCGGCGCTGTTCGAGCCGCGCGTCTGGACGGTCGCCCGTCCGCGCGCGGATCGCCAGCGGCTGGTGGAGGCGGCCGGGCTCATCCGCGCCAGCCGCCGGCCGATGATCGTCGCCGGCGGAGGCGTGCTCTACAGCGAGGCGACCGAGGCCCTCCGGCAGCTGGTCGACGCGACCGGAATCGCCGTCGGCGAAACGCAGGCGGGCAAGGGGGCGCTGCCCGATCCGCACCCGCTGTCGCTCGGCGGCGTTGGCGTGACCGGCACGCGGGCGGCCAACCTGCTCGCCTGCGACGCCGATCTCGTCATCGTCGTCGGCTCGCGGCTGAGCGATTTCACCACTGCGTCGAAGACCGCATTCCAGCACGAGAGTGTACGATTCATCGCGATCAACGTCGCGGAGATCGATGCGGCCAAACAGTCCGCGCTGGCGCTGGCTGGTGACGCGCGCGTCACGCTCGAAGAGTTGCTGCCGCTGGTCGCCGGCTGGCGCGTGAGCTCGGAGTACACGGCGACGATCGCCGCCGCGCAGAGCGACTGGCGCGCCGAGGTGGATCGGATCTGCGACAGTCGTCAGTCCCTGGCCCCCAGTTCCCCGTCCTCGGCCGACGGCGCCGTCAAGCAGGCGCACGTGATCGGAGTGCTGCAGGAGATGCTCGAGCCGACCGACGTCATCGTCTGCGCGGCCGGGAGCCTGCCTGGCGATCTTCACAAGCTGTGGCGGGCGCGCGACCCGAAGGGTTACCACATGGAGTACGGCTACTCGTGCATGGGCTACGAAATCGCCGGCGGGCTCGGCGTGAAAATGGCGGCGCCCGATCGCCGCGTCTACGTGCTCGTGGGCGATGGATCGTACCTGATGATGGCTCAGGAGATCGTCACCGCCGTGCAGGAGCGGCTGACGATCACCATCGTGCTCCTCGACAACGCCGGCTTCGCGAGTATCGGCGGCCTTTCCGAATCGCTTGGCAGCGGCGGATTCGGCACGCGCTACCGTCAGCGGAATCCGGCGACCGGAGAGCTCGACGGCGCGGCGCTCCCGATCGATCTTGCCGCCAACGCCGAGTCTCTCGGCGCGACCGTGTGGCGCGCGAGCACGGTTGAGCGGTTCCGCGCGGCGCTGGCCGCGGCCGCTACATACGACGGGGTCGGCGTGATCGTCGTCCCGGTCGATCGCAACTCGCGGGTCGCTGGCTATGAGTCGTGGTGGGACGTGCCAGTGGCCGAGGTATCGACGAACGCCGACGTCCGGAAGGCTCGCGCGGCCTACGAACAGGCGCGTGCCCGAGAGCGCGACTATCTGTGATCCGCGTCGCCAACGCACCCTGTTCCTGGGGTGCGCTCGAATTCGCAGCCGATGACCAGCCGGCGCCCGCCTCGCAGGTACTCGACGAGATGGCGGCCTCCGGCTATGCCGGCACCGAGCTCGGCGACTGGGGCTTCCTGCCCACGACCGCGGCCGCCCTGAATGCCGAGGTCGATCGGCATGGCCTGGCGCTGGTCGCCGCATTCGTCCCGGTGGCGCTGGCCCGGGCCGAGGTGTTCGACGCGGGCGTCGCGCGCGCCGTTCGCGTGGCGCGCCTGCTGGCGGACGCCAATCGGTTGGGCCACGGCCCGCAAGCCGGGCCGGCCAGCGAGCCGTTGCTCGTCCTCGCCGACGACAACGCGAGCGTGCCGAATCGTACGATCCGGGCGGGACGCGTTCGCGATGCTGATGGCCTGACGGCGGCCCAATGGGACGCCTTCGCGCGGCGGGCCGAACGGATCGCCGTGCACATCCGCGAGAGCAGCGGGCTGCGCACGGTCTTTCACCATCACTGCGCGGGCTACGTCGAAACACCACACGAGATCGACGCCCTGCTCTCGCGCACCGATCCGGCGCTGCTCGGTCTGTGCCTCGACACCGGACACCTGATGTTTGCCGGCGGGGATCCGCTCGGCGCCCTGGCCGGGTACGGCGATCGAATCTGGCACGTGCACTTCAAGGACTGCGATCCGGCGTTGGCCGCGCAGTCGCGCGTCGAGGGCTGGGACTACCACGCCTCGGTGCGGCGAGGCATTTTCTGCGAGCTCGGCCGGGGAGCGGTACCATTCCCGAGCATCCTCGACGCGCTGCGCGCACGCGGCTACGCCGGTTGGATCGTCGTCGAGCAGGACGTGCTGCCCGGCCTCGGCACACCGGCGGCGAGCGCCATCCGCAACCGCGAGTACCTGCACCGCCTCGGGATCTAGGGCGCGCTTCACATCCTCGTAGTTTCACATCCTGGTGCCGGCGACGGGCTGAAGCCCGGCGCCTACGTACATCCGAAAAAGGCTGCAAAAGGCCGGAAAGATGCGTCTCTCACTCCCCGCCGCGCAGAGCAATGGGCGACAGTCCTCTCCGAAAAATCCTCAAATCCTCCAACCCTTAAATCCTCAAGTCCTCAAATCCTCAAATCCTCAAGTCCTGCGATCCTAAGATTGATCCATGCCCCTGAATCCCGACCGCGTCTACATGCTCGCTGCCGATCATCGCTGGCAATGGGAAGCATTCTGCGACGCCCGCTCGCTGCCGCGCGAGCGGATCGCCGACGTCAAGCGTCTCGCCCGCGACGGCTTCATGATCGCGCGCGAGCGCTCGGCGGCGGCGCGCGATTGTGGCGCGCTGCTGATCGATGAGCAGTACTCGTCGGCGGTGATCGCCGACGGGTTGAAGGCCGGCCTCAACATCGGCACGCCGGCGGAAAAGGCCGGTGCCGTGCCACTCGCCTGGGCCACCGAACCGTTCACGGCGGCGCTGACCGGCGCGTTCGTCAAAGTGCTCGCCCGCTATCGCACCGACGACGAGGCGGAGGTGGTGGCGGGGCAATGGGCGAAACTCGAAGCCTTGCACACGTGGTGCCGCGGCGCGGGCAAGCCGCTCGTCCTCGAAGTGCTGGTGGCACGACGGGACGAGCCTGAGGACCAGTTCGAGGCAGCCGGTCGTCCAGCGATGCTGGCCGGATTCATCGCCGACGCGTACCGACGCGGGGTGATACCAGAGTTCTGGAAGATCGAGGGCACGCTCGCACCGCAAGGCGCGCACACCATCGACAAGGCGATCGCGGCGCACCCGGCGTGCCGTCAGATCATCCTTGGCAAGGCTGCCGATCTGTCGACCATCGATCGCTGGTTTGCAGCGTGCGCGGCCAGCACCACGGCATCGGGGTTCGCGATCGGCCGTTCGGTGTTCTGGGGGCCGTGTGCCGCCTACCTGGACGGCGCCACGTCAGCGGACGCCGCGGCAGCCAGCATCGCCAGCACATATCTGGCGCTGGTCGAGGCCTGGAACGCGTCCAGAGCGTAGAGTTCAGAGTTCAGAGAGTTCAGAGTTCAGAGTTCAGAATTCAGATTTCCAATCTGCAATCTGCAATCTGAAATATCTGAAATCTGAAATCTGAAATCTGCAATCTGCCATCTCAGCCCCCTGTATACTCCGCCCTGATGGGGAACCTGCTTGGCGACTTCCGCTACGCGGTGCGCTCGCTGTCGCGGCAGCCCACGTTTGCCGTGGTGGCGATCCTGACGCTGGTGCTCGGCATCGGTACCAACACCGCCATCTTCAGCGTGATCAAAGCGGTCCTGCTGAATCAGCTGCCGTACGCCGACGCCTCGCGTCTGGTAGTCCTGCGCGAGCAGAATCCGGACGGCACGCTCGATCTCGTTGCGCCGCTGACTTACCTCGACTGGCAGCAGCAATCGGCAGCCGTGCCCGCGCTGGCTGCCTTCCGCCAGCTTCGCTACGCGTTTGCCGGGAACGGCGAACCGCTCGACGTGCCCAGCGTGCGCGGGACGGCCAACCTGTTCGGGGTGCTGCGCGCTCACGCCGCGCTGGGCCGAACGTTTTCCGCTGCGGAAGGCGTCCCGGGTGCCGATCGGGTGGCGGTCCTCAGCCAGTCGTTCTGGCAGCGGCATTTCGGCGGATCGGCCGGTGCGGTCGGCCGGATCGTGCAGCTCGATGCGCAGCCCTATACCGTGATCGGCGTGATGCCGGCCGAATTCGACTTCCCTCCCGGCGCCCACGCCGACGTCTGGACCCCATTGACTTTCGATCCCAACGACGCCCACGGCCGTTCGCGCAAGGCGCGATCGCTCAACGTCGTCGGACGTCTCGCCGATGCCGTCGACCAGCAGCAGGCGCAACGCGAGCTGACGGTCATCGCCGGCCGGCTCGCGACGACGTTTCCGGACAGCAACAGCGGCTGGGGCGCGCGTGTGATTTCGGCCCAGGAGCAGCTGGTGACCGCCGTGCGCCCGGCGTTGCTGCTGATTTCCGGCGCGGTTGGATTCCTGCTGCTGATCGTCTGCGCCAACGTCGCGAACCTGATCCTCGCGAGGTTGTCGAGCCGGCGCGGTGAGATCGCGGTGCGCGCGGCGCTCGGGGCCGGACGCCTGCAGCTGGTGCGGCAGGTGCTCGCGGAGAGCTTCGTGTTATCGGGCATCGGTGGCGCGCTCGGGCTCGCCGTCGCATGGGCAGGCGTCAGCGTCGTGCATGCGCTACCCGAGGGTAGCCTGCCGCGGATGCAGGACGTGCGCCTCGACGCCGGCGTGTTGTTGTTCACGCTGGCGATTTCAGTGGGGGTGGCGCTGATCTTCGGCCTGATCCCGGCCATCCACGCCTCGCGCGCCGGCCTTCGCGACACGATGAACGCGTTCTCCGGCTCGACGCGACATACGGGCGGAGGCCTGCTGAGCGCGCTCGTGATGATCGAAGTCGCGCTCGCCCTGGTGCTGCTGGTCGGCGCCGGCCTGATGACGCGCAGCTTCGCGCAGCTGATGCGCGTGTCACCCGGCTTCGAGCCAGGCAACCTGCTGGCCGTCCAGATCTACCTGCCGCAGTCGAAGTACAAGACCGGGGTCGACCGCACGCGCTTCTACATGGACACGATCCGCCGCGTTGCCGCGATTCCAGGCGTGCGCTCCGCGGCCGGCGTCAGCGCCCTGCCGATGTATCCGGTCGGGATCGACTACGCACTGCCGTTCACAATCGACGGACGGGCCGCCCCCACCAACGGCGAGGAGCCGCGCGCCGACATCCGGACCGCCACGCCGGGCTATTTCGAGACCATGAAAATCGCGCTGCTCGACGGACGGTTCATCGACGGACGCGATCGCCAGGGCTCCCCGGGAACGGTCGTGATTAACGAGACGATGGCGCGGCGCTATTTCGCCGGCGAGAACCCGATTGGCCAGGTGATCCGCAACCCGCACGGCCGCGGCGAGGTGATCGGCGTGGTCGGCGACGTGAAGCACTACGGCCTCGACCGCGAACCGCGCGCCGAGCTGTTCATGCCGGCGTGGCAACAGCCGCTCAACGGCATGGCGCTGATCGTCCGGACCGCGTCGGATCCCAAAGGATTCGTCGACAGCATCCGGCGCGAAGTGCTGACGGTCGACGCCGAGCAGCCGATCTTCGACGTGAGCGCGATGGTGGACGTCGTATCGCGATCGGTGTTCCTGCCGCGGGTCAGCATGCTGCTGCTGATTGCATTCGCGGCGTCGGCACTGCTGCTGGCGGTGGTCGGCATTTACGGCGTGGTCTCGTACACCGTGACGCAGCGAACCCGAGAGCTCGGGGTGCGGATGGCCCTCGGCGCGGATGCGACCAGCACGCTGCGGCTCGTGCTGGGAAGCAGCATGATGCTGGTGGCCGGCGGCCTGGCGTGCGGGCTGGTGGCGTCGCTGGCGGTGACGCGCCTGATTGCCGGTCTGCTCTACGGCGTCAGCCCCCTCGACCCGGCCGTTTTTGTCGGTGTATCGCTGACACTGGCGACCGCCGGCTTCGTCGCCAGCCTGATTCCAGCCCGACGCGCCACTCGCGTCGATCCGATCGTGGCGCTGCGCGTGCCCTGACGAGCGGTCGCCATCTCAGCTACGAATTTTCGTACGAGCCAATGTGTTGGCCGCGCCGGTCAACCGGTTGGCCGATCGGTGTCGTTCGCGATCAATATTCGGCGAACGCGTCATCTGGATAACAGTACAACCAACGCTCGCCTGGCTCCGCCGACGCGATCACCGGGTGATGACTGGCGCGCGCGTGCTTGGACGCGTGACGATTCGGAGACGAATCGCAGCACAGGGTGGCGCCGCACGACTGACAGGTGCGCAGGTGCAGCCACGAGGAACCGATCTTGACGCATTCCTCGCAGGCGCGAGTCTTGGGATGGGTGACAGTCTGGATCGCATCGATGTGCGCGCACGCGCTGGCCATGGCGTTTCCCTCTCAACGATAGTGTCATACTGTCCCGGCCTTGCCGAGCGATCGTCCGACCCATGAAGAAACCATCGCGCTGCTCGAGGCGACGCTCGAGGCGACGCACGACGGCATTCTCGTGCTCGATCTGGACCGCCGGATCATCCGCTACAACCGCCTGCTCGCCGAAATGCTGCATCTGCCCCGCGAAACGATCGATGCCGGCGACGCCGACGACCTGCTGCGCGGCGTCGTGCGCGAGCTGGAGGATCCGGAAGCATTCGAGCGTCGATCGAAAGCGCTGTGGAGCGACCCGGCGATCAGATCGAGCGATGTGCTGCGCTTCAAGGACGGCCGGATCTTCGAGCGGTTCGTCGCGCCGCACCGGATCGGCTCGACCATCGTCGGCCGCGTGGTCAGCCTGCGCGACATCGGCCCCGCGGTCAGGACCGCCGAAGCACTCGAGCAGCATCGCGCTTTCCTCGAAATGGCTCAGGAGATCGGACATATCGGCAGCTGGGTGGCGGAGCTCGACGGATCGGACCGCCTCGGCTGGTCGGCCGAGTCGCATCGCATCTTCGGCGTGCCGCTCGGCCAATTCGAAGGATCCTCGACCGCATTCTTTTCGTTCGTGCATCCCGACGATCGCGCCGCGGTCCGGGCGGCCAGCGAAACGGCCGTCGCCGACGGCGGGCCTTACGACATCGAGCATCGCGTCGTCCGGCCGGACGGCAGCGTGCGCTGGGTGCACGAGAAGGCCGCGGTGCTGCGCGACCCGCACGGCCGGCCGCTTCGCCTGGTCGGCACCACGCAGGACATCACCGAACGGCGGCTGCTCGAGGATCAGCTGCGGCAGTCGCAGAAGATGGAAGCGATTGGACGGCTGGCCGGCGGCATCGCTCACGATCTGAACAACGCGCTGACCGCGATCGCCGGCTACGCCGAGCTCGCCCTCGGCGAGGTGTCATCCGATCATGCGGCGCGCGCCGACGTCGAGGAAATCCGCCGCGCGGCGGAACGCGCCGGATCGGTCACCAGGCAGCTGCTGGCGTTCAGCCGCAACCAGCTGCTCGAACCGCGGGTGTTCGATGTCAACGACACCATCGCCGGACTCGGCCGCATGTTGTCGCGGCTGCTCGGTGCCGGCATCGAGGTCAAGACCCAGCTGGCGCCGGCGCCGCTGCGCGTCCTCGGCGACCCGGGCCAGATCGAGCAGGCCGTGATCAACCTCGCGGTGAATGCCCGCGACGCCATGCCGGGCGGCGGCCAGCTGACGCTCACCACGGCCGCCGAGACCGTGGACGAGGCATTCGCGCGCCGGCATCCTCCGATGCCCGCGGGCGAATACATCGTGCTCCGCGTCTCCGATTCGGGACACGGCATGACGCGCGAGACGCTGGCGAGGGTCTTCGAGCCCTTCTTCACGACCAAGGACGTCGGCAAAGGCACCGGCCTGGGGTTGTCGATGGTCTACGGCACGCTGAAGCAGATCGGCGGCTTCATCTTCGTCGACAGCGAGGTCGGCCGCGGCACGACGTTTCAGCTTTTTTTTCGCGTCGCCGCCCCGGGCGAGGCGGACGCGTCCGGCGGCCCGTCGCCGCACCGGAACGAGCGGCACGGGCACGAGACGCTGTTGGTCGCCGAGGACGAGCCCTCCGTGCGCAGCCTGGTGGCGTCGACGCTGCGCCACGACGGCTATCACCTGCTGATCGCGAGCTCGGCCGAAGAGGCGCTGACCCTGGCCAGCGCGCACGACGGCCCGATCGATCTCCTATTGACCGACGCGAGGATGCCCGGGAAGAGCGGGGTCGAGCTGGCCGGCCTGATGAGGGCGCAGCGCGCCGGGATTCCCGTCATCCTGATGTCCGGGTACGCGGAAGCGTCGCTCGACGTGACCGGGCTGAAACCGCCGATGGACGTGCTGCAGAAACCCTTCCTGCCCCGCGAGCTCCGCCGCAGAATCCGCGAAGTGCTCGATCGGTAGTCGCCCGCCTGAAGCGCTCGCGTTCCAGGCGTCACGTGCACCACGCAGGCTCCCGCGCACGGAGCGCGAGGTTTTCAGCCGGGCGATCAGCGCGTGGGCGGAGCCAGCGGCGGCTTCACGCCGTCGGGCAGCGGCGTCCGCGCCGTGTTCATCACCATGGCCAGCATGGTGTAGTAGCCGGTGATGCCGAGAGCATCGATGACCCCCTGCTCACCGAGCTCGGCGACCGCGCGTCGGTAGGTGGCGTCGCTCGCGGCGTGAGTGCGCTGGACTTCGTCGCACAGGGTATAGACGGCCTCCTCGTCCTTCGCCATGCGTGCCGGCCGCCTTCCCGCGGCAACCGCATCGACGATCTCGCGCTTCAACCCTCCGTCGATCGCGAGCGCCTGATGGACGTGCCACTCGTACTGCTGCGTCCACCGCCGCGCAGTCAGCAGGATCACGAACTCACTCAATCGTGGCGGCAGAGCGCTCTTGAACCGCAGGTAGTCACCCATCGCGCGCGCGCGGCTCATCACCTCCGGACTGCGCAACAGCGGCACGAACGGTCCGGAAATGTCGGCCGAGCGTGCCGCTTTGAATTCTCCGATCGCGTTCTTCTGCGCCGCGGTCAACTTGTCCGCGGGAATCGGCGGCATCCGATCCTGGCCGCGGCTCGACGCCGCCATGCCGACCACCATGACGACGATCATGAACATCAGTTTGTGCATCGCCCCTCCCCGGCTCTCACTGTAGCGCGTCGGTTGACTCGTGATCACCGCCAGATTACTGTTGAACAACTTTTGTGGCACATGACAGCCGCGCGTCAGCGCCGCCTGTTCGCATCGCACTCATCGGGCTCGGCTACTGGGGACCGAACTACGCACGCGTCCTCAGCGACTTGCCCGGCGCCGAGCTCACCGTGGTCTGCGATCAGCGCGCCGACCGTCTGGCGCTCGTCCGGCAACGATACGGGAGCGTCGCCACCTGCGCCTCCACCGACGACCTGTTCGCGCGCGACGACCTGGATGCGATCGTGATCGCGACGCCGGCGTCGACCCACGAAACGCTGGTGCGCGAGTCGCTGGCTCACGGCCGCCATGTGCTGGTCGAAAAACCGATGGCGTTGCATGCCGCCGGATGCCAGGCGCTGTGCGACCTGGCCGACGCGGCCGGCCGCGTGCTGATGGTGGGTTATACCTTTCTCTACAACGCGGGCGTGCGCAAGATGAAGGAGGTCATGACGCCCGATCAGTTCGGTCAGCCCTACTATCTGCACGCCACCCGGACCAACCTCGGTCCGATTCGCAGCGATGTCAACGCCGCCTGGGACCTCGCCCCGCACGACATCGCCATCTTCAGCTATCTGCTCGAGGAACAGCCGCTGTGGGCGTCGGCCGTCGGCACCCGGGTGCTGAAGACCAGCCGGGAAGACATTGCGTTCGCCACGCTCGGGTTCAAGAACGACGTGATCGGGAACATTCACGTCAGCTGGGCGGACCCCAACAAGGTGCGCGAAGTGGTCGCCGTCGGCAGCCGCCGCCGCGTCGTCTTCGACGATCTCAACAACGTCGAGCGGGTCCGGGTCTTCGAGCGCGGCGTGTCGGTCGGCGAAGCCAATTCCGACTCGTTCGGCGAGTTCAAGCTGCTCGTGCGCGACGGCGACATCATCAGCCCCAAAGTCGAGCCGAGCGAGCCGCTCAAGAACCAGTGCGCCGACTTCGTGACGGCAATCCTGACCGGGCGCCCGCCGCTGGCGTCGGGACAGTTCGGCGCCGGCGTCGTTCGCACGCTGGCGGCGATCGACGCCTCGATGCAATCGCGCGGGGTCGCTGTTGAAGTGTGAGGTGCCCGGCGCCGCCGAGGTGCAGCTCGGCGCGCACGCGACGATCGATCCGGGCGTGCTGCTCGGCTACCCGTCCGGCCGCCCCGGCGTCGCCGGCGACACCCGGATCGGCGCCGGCGCCCGAATCCGCGCCGGCTCGATCGTCTACGCCGCGGTGAACATCGGCGACGACTTCGAGACCGGGCACCATGCGATCGTGCGCGAGGAAAACCGGATCGGCAGTCACTGCACGGTCTGGAACAACTCGACCATCGACTACGGCTGCGTCATCGGCGACCGCGTCAAGATTCACTGCAATGTCTACGTGGCGCAGTTCACCACGATCGAAGACGACGTGTTTCTGGCGCCCGGCGTGACGGTGGCCAACGATCCGCATCCGATTTGCACCAAGTGCATGCAGGGTCCGACCATCCGCCGCGGCGCGCGCATCGGCGTCAACGTGACACTGCTCCCGCTCATCACCATCGGCGAGAACGCGCTGATCGGCGCCGGCAGCGTCGTCATCACCGACGTGCCGGCCGGGATGCTGGTCGCCGGGAACCCGGCGCGCGTAATCGGTCCGGTCGACTCGGTCGAGTGCCCGTTCGGCATCGTCATTCCCTACGAGAAAGGGCTCGACGTGAAGCGTCGCCCCGAGTGGACGACGATCGCGCCGCTGTCGCGCCCGGTCGTCCGGCCGCCAAAGAAGCCTCGTTAGATGCGTGTGCTCGCCGCCACCTTCGCCTACAACGAAGGCGAGAAGATTCGCCGCACCCTCGCCCGCCACCCGCGGGCGCGCGCCTACGATCTGCTGGTCCACGACGATGGCTCGACCGATGGCGCGCTCGACGATATCGACCCCGGCATCCTGGTGCTGCGCAACCCGGCCAACCAGGGGATCGGTGCGGCGATGAAGCGCGTGTTCCAGTACGCCATCGACCGCGGCTACGATGCCCTGGTCATCCAGGCCGGCAACGACAAGGACGACCCGCTCCAGATTCCGTTGCTGCTGGCGCCGCTGCAGGACAACCGCGCCGACTTCGTCCAGGGCTCGCGTTATCTCGGCGGCGGCCGATTCGGCAACATGCCGGCCTATCGCGTGCTCGGCACCCGGACGATCCATCCGCTCCTGTTCTCGCTGGCGGCGCGCAAGCGGGTGACTGAAAGCACCAACGGCTTCCGTGCCTTCCGCACCGCCATCCTGCGCGATCCGCGCATCGACTGGCGCCAGGAGTGGCTCGATCGCTATGAGCTGGAACCGTATTTGATGCTGAAAGCGATCCGCCTGGGCTATCGCCACGTCGAGGTGCCGGTGACCAAGGTCTACCCGCCCCACCAGCAGGGCTATACGAAAATGCGGCCGGGCATCGACTGGTGGAGCATCGTCCGGCCGGTGGTGTACCTCGGCCTTGGACTGAAAAAATGATCACGACAGCGGTGCCGTTCGTCGATCTCCAGGCACAACACGCGCCGCTCAACGACGCGATCGAGCGCGTCCTCCGCGACCTGGTCGCGCGAGGGGACTTCATCATGGGGGCCGCGGTCGAGCGCTTCGAAGCCGAGTTCGCCGCCTATATCGGCACCAGTCACGCGATCGGGGTCGGTACCGGCCTCTCGGCGATCGAGCTGGCGCTGCGCGCCTTCGAGGTTGGTCCCGGCGACGAGGTGATCACGCCGGCCAACACGTTCATCGCGACGGTGCTCGCAATCATGGCGGTGGGAGCCACAGCGGTGTTCGTCGACATGGATGCGGCCACCTATGGCATCGACGCCAACGCGATTGCTGCGGCCGTCACTTCCCGCACCAGGGCGATCGTGCCGGTCCACTTGTACGGCCAGCCGGTGGATCTGGACGCGGTGCTGGCGGTCGCGCGGCGTCATCACCTCGCCCTCATCGAGGACGCGGCCCAGGCGCACGGCGCGCGCTACAAGGGACGGCGAGCCGGCAGCTTTGGCGACGCGGCGGCGTTCAGCTTCTATCCGTCCAAGAACCTTGGCGCGTTCGGCGACGGCGGCATGATCACCACCAGTGACGATCGGGCGGCCGCGAAACTGCGGCTGCTGCGAAATTACGGCCAGCGCGTCAAGTACTACCACGCCATTCCCGGCACCAACTCGCGGCTCGACACGCTGCAGGCCGCCATCCTCAGCATCAAGCTGCCGCACCTCGACGGCTGGAACACGGCGCGACGTGCGCATGCCGACGCCTACACTGCCCGCCTGCGTGGCGATGTGACCACGCCGGTCGCCGCTGCAGACGCCGAGCACATCTACCATCTCTATGTGATTCAAACCCCGAACCGCGCGGCACTCGAACAGCGGCTGAAGGCCCGGCAGATTCAGAGCGGGATTCACTACCCGGTGCCGGCGCACCTCCAGGAGGCCTGCGCCTCGCTCAATTACAAGGCGGGAGCCTTTCCGATCACCGAGGCGGCGGCGCCGCGCATCCTTTCACTTCCGATGTATGCGGAGCTCACCGACGCGCAGATCGATTACGTCGCCGAAGCCGTGTGCGCCAGGGTGTAGCACCGCCGAAGGAGTATGTGGGAAACCGCGCTCGCCTTCGCGATCTGGGGCAGATACGGCAGCGCCAGGTCTCGCTCTTCGTCCTTCGCGATGCGCCGGCCATGCCCGTGCTCATCGGCGGCGCCAGCCTGGTGATTGGCGCCCTTGCCGAGTCCGCGCGATCGAACGTGTGAATACGGCATAATCAGCCGCCGTGCCCGCCTCTTCGATCGTCGTCGGTGTCGCGCTCCTGCTCGTCACCCTCGCGCTCCGCGCGGCGAGCGTGAATCGCCTGGTGCGCAGCCGGCTGTTGACGTCTGCCCTGTTGTTTGGCGCCTATGCGGTGGCGGCGGGGCTGACCACGTACGGACCGCTGCCGGCGGACGTCGCGGGGGAAATTCACTCGTTCAACCCGCTGCTGCTCACTTTCGGCCTGGCGACACTGGTGGTGGTGGTGACCATCAACCCGTGGCGCGAGGACCGCCTTCCCGATCGCTTCCCCACCATCGTCCAGGACGCGATCGTCATCGCGCTGTTTGCCATCGTCGCGACGCTGATCATGCAGGAGAAGGTGCTGGCCACGACCGCCGTCGGCGCCGTCGTCGTCGGCTTCGCGCTGCAGGACACGCTGGGCAATCTGTTCTCAGGGCTGGCGATTCAGATCGAGAAGCCGTTCCGGGTCGGTCACTGGGTCACCATCGGCGGCAGCGACGGGTTGGTCTCCGAGGTGACGTGGCGGGCGACCAAGATTCGCACCAAGGCCGGCAACTTCATGGTCGTGCCCAACAGCGTCGTGGCCAAGGAGACCATCACCAACTACTCGGAGCCGACTCACGACACGCGCATCGAGGTCGAGGTCGGGGCTGCATACGACACGCCGCCCAACCAGGTGAAGGAGGTGATCGCGCGGGCGCTGCGCGCCGAACCGATGTTCGTCGCGACGCGCGAGCCGGAGATCCTGATCGCCGATTTCGCCGACTCGGCCATCACTTACCGGGTTCGCGTCTGGATCACCGACTTTGCCGCCGACATGCGGGCCCGGGATCGCGTGCGCTCGCATATTTACTATGCGTTCCGCCGCCACGGCATCAACATCCCCTATCCGATCCAGGTCCAGATCGAGCAGTACCCGGTCGCCGACGACGAGCGGGCGCGGGCAAGGCTGCTCGACGGCGTCGAGATTTTTGCGTCGTTGTCGCACGAGCAGCGCGAACAGCTCGCGATGGCGTCGCGACTGCTGCTGTTCGCCGCCGGCCACGCCATCGTGCGCGAGGATGAGACGGGCGCGACCATGTTCGTGCTCAAGCGCGGCGAGGCGGCGGTGACGCTGGCGCACACCGAGGGAGAGCTGGCGCGGCTGCGCGAGGGCGCATTCTTCGGCGAGATGTCGCTGCTGACCGGCGACCCCAGGAGCGCGACGGTGACGGCGGTCACCGACTGCGAGCTGATCGAGATCGGCGCAGACGCATTCCGCAGCGTCGTGCTCGCCGACGGCGCCCTCGTCGATCGGGTGACGGCGGCGGTCACCAGGCGGCGCCTCGAGCTCGAGCAACACCGCACCAGCCGAAGCGTCGGCCAGGCTCCGATTGAAGCGCCGCAGACGCTGGTCGCACGCGTGCGCCGCTTCCTGCGGCTGTAAGGAGGCGGCGCGCCCGCCTCAGACGATGCCCTTCTTGAAGGCCGCGAGCTCGGCGTCGGTCACCGACACCTTGACCACCGTCGGGTTGCCGCCGCCCTTGGCGGCGCGGTCCGGACCCAGTCCGCGCGATCCACCGGAGGCGGACACCTGGGCGCTCTGGCGTTCGGACGCCGCCGGCTTCAGCGCGCCGAGGCCGAAGCCCTTCTTCGGCGTGTCTTCCTTCTTATCCTTGCTCTTGTCCGCGTTCTTGCCGTCCTTGGGCTTGGTCGATCCGGCGAGGCCGGCGGCTCCATCTTCCACCGTCGCAATCGCGGTGACCGGCGTCGGTTCGTACTTGATGTTCTCCTTGTAGCGCGCCTCGCCGGCGGCGCCGGTTTTCGCGCCGGCCATCTTCCTGATCGCGTCGATCCGTTCCCTGGTCTCCGGGTGCGAGGCGAACAGGCCGTTCTGTGCCGGCTGATCCTTGTTGCGATCGTCGAGGCGGGCCAGGAACGACGCCAGCGTGCCCGGCGCGTAGCCGGCCTTCGCCGTCAACGTCACCGAGACCTTGTCGGCATCCATTTCGTCGCCGCGATCGAATTTGTTCTCGAGCACCATCTCGTAGGCCTTGTTCGCGAGCTTGTCGACGAACGGCGCGCGGTTCGAGAGCGACTCGCTGGTGCCCAGCTGCACCGCCTTGTTCTTCTTGATCGCATTGACCGTATGCTTGTGCGCCACATGGCCGATCTCATGGGCGAGCACACCGGCCAGTTCGGCCTCGCTGCGAATCAGGCCGAGCGCGCCCCGCGTGATGTGCACGATGCCGCCGGGCGAGGCGAAGGCGTTGACGCCATCCGTGTCCAGGACGATGAAGGTCCAGGGCAGCCCGGGGCGTTCGGATTGGCGCGCGAGCGTCATGCCGACCAGCGTCACGTATTTGTGCACCGGCACGTTCTGCACTACCCCGAAGCGCTGGCGGATCTTGGCGCTCACCTCGCGGCCGATCTGCTGCTCTTCCTCGTCGCTGACGTTCAGGTCGTCGTACTTCTGCTTGGCCTGCTGGAGCTTCTTGAGGCCATCCAGTCCGCCGAACTGCGCACGTGCCGGGATCGCCATCGCCACGATTGCCGCAACGAGAATCGCTTGTTTCATACCTGTGCTTCTGTGTGAACGGCGTTTCGGCCGAGGACCTCGAAAATCGCGACCGGCTCCGTCTTGCCTTTGACGAGGACGTCGCCGAGGGGGCGCAGCCGGTACTCGCAGCTCAGCCGTTGCCGCGTTGCTTCGCTGATGATAATCCGAGTTCCATACTGCTTGTTGAGCGATTCGAGACGCGATCCGAGGTTCACCGCGTCGCCAATCACCGTGTAGCTCATGATCGCGGACGAACCGATGTTGCCGGCAATCATCGGCCCGGTGTTGATGCCGACGCCGATATCGAGCTCGGGTCGCCCCTCGTTTTTCCAGCGCGCGTTGAGCACGGCCAGGGCCTCGACCATGTCCAGCGCCACCTCCACCGCGTGGTCGGCGTGCTGCGGATCGTGGAGCGGAGCGCCGAACAGCGCCATCACCATGTCGCCGACGAACTTGTCGAGCGTGCCTTTGCGTGCGAAGACGAGATCGACCATCGCGGAGAAGTACTCGTTCAGCATGCCGACGATCTCCTCCGGCCGGGCATGCTCGGAGACTGCGGTGAACCCGCGGATGTCGGAGAACAGCACCGTCATGTCACGCCGGTGGCCGCCCAGTCGGGCCAGCGACGGATTGGCCACCAGCTGCTCGTAGACATCCTTCGACACGTAGCGGCCGAACAGCTTCTTCATCTTCCGCGTCTCGCGCCCCTCGAAGAAGTACTGATAGCCAACGCCGCCGAAGAGGGCGACCGAGGATGCCAGCACCGGTTGAGAGAGGTTCAGCCAGTAGCCGCCCTCGAACAGCCATGTCGCCAGCCACGAAAACGCCGCCAGCACAATCGCGGTCATCGCGGTTGCCCACCACGCCGGCACGCCAGTGGCGACCAATCCCACCACCAGGGCCGCGCCGGTGACCGTCGCCACCCGTACGCCGGTACCGGCCTGGCGGATGAATCGATTCGACAGGATGTCGTCGGCGACCGCCGCGTGCACCTGCACGCCCGGCATCTTGCCGTTCGAGAACGGCGTCTCGAACACGTCGAACAACCCCGAGGCCGTGACCCCGACGAACACGATCTTGTCGCGAAAGATCGCGGGATCGATGGTCGGTCGTTTCTGCGCGAGCATCTGCTCCTCCGAGTAGAGCAGGTCGAAGAACGAGTAGGTCGGGTAGGTGTGGCTTTTCAGATCGCTCAGCAGCGCGGGCCCGCGGAAGTCGATCGGACCCCAGAGAAAGCTGACCATGCCGTCCTCGGCCCTGACGTGGCGCCACGACAACGGCATCACCCGATCGCCATAGCGCAAACGCGTGCCGTCCAGTCGGACGTCCTGCGGGCGAATCCCCGCGACGCGCAGCGCCGCGCTCACGCCCAGTGACGCGACGACCCGGTGCCGCGCGCGCACGAACGGCAATGTGTGGCGCAGCGGACCGTCGGGATCGAGCACGAAGCGGTTGTGTCCCAGTCCGGACGCGGCTGCGGCAAGCGTCGCGGTTGGCGGCAGAATACCGCGAAGCTCATAGACGCCAGGCACATCGAGCGGGTAGCCGGCGTCGGGCAACGCCTGGTGCTCCACCTCGGCGTCGTAGGAGGCGTCGGCCACGAGGATGACGTTACCGGCCGCCTTCACGGAGTCGGCCATCATCTGATCCGACTCGGCCCCGCTCATCGTCGATCCGCCGAAGTCGAAGCCGCGGCGTGTGTCGGCTTCGGAGAACACCACGTCGTAGGCGATCACCTTGGCCGGCGCCCGCGCCAGATAGTCGAGCAGCATCGAATGCACGGCGCGCGGCCACGGCCAGCGGCCGGCATTGGGCTGCAGGCTGCGCAGCGACCGCTCGTCGATCTCGACGATCGCGATGTCCTTGCGTGCGGTCTCGGGGCGCGCGGTGTGCGTGAGGCGCCAGTCGTAGGTGCGGATTTCGGCGAGGTCGAACGGGCTCAAGCCCGCGGGCGACAGCTCGGAAAACAGCTGCGCGCCGCCCAGAATCAGCGCGGCGGACGCCAGGCCGATCACCAGAGCCGCAAGACGCTTCACGCCGCGAGTATAATCGCTGCTCTGAAGGGAAGCCCTTGAGCCAGTTCCAGAAAGTCGCCGCGATCGTGTGCTCGCTGTGCTGCGCTGCCGTTGCTGCTGCCGCTGCCGATCGCATCTTCACCACGCCGAACCCGGCCGCCGAGCTCAAGCGCCTTTTTCCGAACGCGGCAGGGTTTTCCGCCCTGACGGGAGAGCCGCTCCATTTCACCGCCTATTCGGCCGACCCGAAGGCCAGCCCGTCGGCGCCGCCGCTGGGAGTCGCGTTCTGGACCACCGACCTGGTGCCGCAGGAGCACGGCTATCACGGGCCGATTCATATCCTGGTCGGCATGGACATGACCGGCGTCCTCACCGGCGTGGTCGTCACCTACAACTCCGAACCGTACGGCTACTTCTCGGTCGAGCCGCCGAAGTTCGCGATGCAGTTCAAGGGCAAGAAGATCAGCGATCCGTTTCGCGTCGGCGGCGACGTCGACGCGGTGTCGCGGGCGTCGATCAGCATCGCCAGCGCCACGCGGGCCATCCGCGACAGCGCACGCATGGTCGCGAAGCAGCTGCTCCACGAGGCCGGCGAGTAGTGGATCCGGCGGTCGAGGGCTGGCGAGAGATCCTCCAGCCGCAGGCGCTCGACCTCGTCCTGTTCACGGCGTTCATCGCGCTGGCGCTGGTCAGCTTTTTCCGCAAGAGCGTGGCGCTCAAGTACGTCACCCTGGTGGCCGCGGTCGGCTACCTGGGGTTCACCAAAAGCAGCCTGGTCTCGGTGAGCGACGTGTTTCGCCTCACCGATTTGAGCGTGCCCGAGTTCAAGTACAGCCTGGTCTGGTACGCCTTCATGCTGTTCGTGGTGGCGACGACGGTGCTGTGGGGACGCGTGTACTGCGGGCGAGTCTGCGCCTTCGGCGCGCTGACGCAGCTGATGGACCCGATCATTCCGCGAAAGATGCGAATCGAGATCCCGGTCCGGACTGAGAAGTACGCCAACCTGGTCAAGTACGGCGTGCTCGCCGGCGTGCTCGCGTACTACCTCGTCACCAAGGATGTGACCGGACCGATCCGCTATGCCGAACCGTTCTGGATGTTCAGTCTGTTCGGCACCACCGCGATGTGGATCGGCCTGGCGCTGCTGCTGGCCGCGACGGTATTGGTCCGCAATCTCTATTGCCGCTTTCTCTGCCCGGTCGGCGCGGCGCTGGGCTTGATCTCCAGCGTCACGACGGTCTTCAGCATCAAGCGCTGGTCCGAGTGCAAGACGTGCAAGATCTGCGAGAAGACCTGCGAGTGGGGTGCGATTCGCGGACCGCAGATTGTCAAGAGCGAGTGCGTGCGCTGCGACGATTGCGAGCGCCTCTACCTGGACCAGAAAAAGTGTCCGCACTGGCTGATCCTGTTCAAACGCAGGGGCAACACCGTCGTCCCCGTTCCCCATCTTTGACGGGAAGTCGGTGGTGTCCGGCGTCAGCCGGACCGAGTGTCGAGGCCCGGGCCTCAGTCAGGATCCCATCTTGACGTTGTCCGCTGTCAATCCAGCGCAGACAGCGAACGTCATGGTTCGTCGGTCGGCGCATGCCGCAGGACGAACCGATCCCGCAGGCCGCTCGACACCAGCACCTGATTGGTTGCGGTCACGATCACCGCCTCGAGCTTCGGGATGCGCTCGACCAGCGCCATCCCCTTCTCCGGTCCGAGGATGAACACGCCCTTGGCTATCGCGTCGGCGATCACCGGACTCTCGGACGCTATCGTCACGCTCCGGCACAATCGCGCCGGTTGTCCGGTGGATGGATCGAGGATGTGGTGGTAGCGCACGCCATCCTTGATGAAGAAGCGCGCGTAGTCTCCTGACGTGCTGAAGGTGCTGTCGCTGAGATCGACGGTGGCGAAGCTGTCGCCCTCGCGACCGCGCGGGTCGTTGATGCCGAGCCGCCACGGCCGGCCCTCCTGGTGTCCGCCGACGTAAAGGTCGCCGCCAGCCTGGATCATGAAATCGCCAAGGCCGGCGCGGCGCAGGATGGCCACCGCGCGATCGACGGCGTAACCCTTGCCGATCCCGCCGAGATGGATCTTCATCCCCTTGCGCCTGAGGAACACCGTGCCAGCGCGATCGTCGATCTCGATCTGGCGGTAGTCGATCAGTGGCAGGCGGGCACCAATCGCCTCCGCAGTCGGAATCGTGTTGTCCTGATCGTGGTCGAACTTCCAGACGTCGGAAAGCGCGCCGAAGGTGACGTCGAACGTTCCCTCGGTCCATTCGCTGATCTGTCGGGCCTGCCGCAGCACGTCCCGCACGTCGGCGGCAACCGGCACCGCCTGCACGCCGGCGGCGTTGTTGATGCGGACCACATCGCTCGCGGGACGCCACGTGCTCATCAGCGCTTCCAGGCGTTCGAACTCGGCGAAGACGGCATCGAACGCCGCGCGCGCGGCCGACTCGTCAGCGGTCGAGGCGGTCAAGCGCAGTTGGGAACCCATCGCGGCGCCAACCCGCTCGACGAGACGGACGCGTGCCGCGTCGCTGGCACGGCAGGCGATCGTGAGGGTGGCTCCGAGGCTAATGATCGCGAACGCGACGCGTTGACTCATCAGTTCCACCGAAAGGTAGTCTCCTGCGGCAGCCGGACCACCTGGGTCCGCTGCAAGCGGTCACTATCGAGCCTCGAGGCCGACACGACCGAAATGCCCCGCAAGGCTAGCGGTATCATGTCCGTTCGATGCATGAAGGACGATCCGTACCCCTGTGGGCGCGGACGCTCGACGCCCTGTTTCTCCTCCTCGCGCTGGTCGCCGCCGTGGTTGCGGTGTCCGGAGGATTTCGCGCCCACCTTGGCGGCCTGCGTATCGCCGTCACGTCGCCGCTGCCGCTGCTGATCTGGTGCGTCGCGATCGGCGCGGCCCGCCACGTTGCGGCGCCGCAACAGCCACTCTATCGCGAGTTCCCTGATCGTCTCGCGACATGGTCGCGTGTGGCGGCGGTCCGTGCTGCGGCGTCCGCGGTGGTCGGCACCAGGACGGTCATGCTGCTGGTGGGGTATCTCGCCGTGTTCATGATCGGCTTCGCCAACGGGCGGGCGCCGCTCCGGCACTTCAACAACGAGTTACTGAATCTGCCGGTCCGCTGGGACGCCGGCTGGTACCTCCAGATCGTCACTGACGGCTATCGCTACGCCGCCGGCGACCCGACCGTCCAGCAGAACATCGTGTTCTTCCCGGCCTATCCGATGCTGATGCGGATCGTCGGCCGCCTGTTCGGCGGCGAGATGACCGGCTACATCGCCGCCGGCATGGTCATCTCGATCGCGTCGTTCTTCGGTGCGCTCGTATACCTGTATGCCTTCGCACGCGATCGGTACGGCGACCAAGTCGCCAGCGGCACGATCTGGCTGCTGGCGGCCTATCCGTTTGCCATCTTCTTCGGCGCGCTCTACACCGAGTCGCTGTTCCTGCTGGCGACGGTCGGCGCCTTTTATCATTTTTCGAGGCAGCAGTTCGGCCGCGCGGCGGGTTGGGGCGTGCTGGTCGGCCTCACCCGGCTCAACGGGGCGCTGCTGGTATTGCCGCTCGCATTGCTGGCGATCGCCGTCTCGACACCGCGACTGAAAACCCGGGCACTGGCCGCCGCGGCGGCGCCCGGCGTCGGCCTGGTGATCTACACGCTCTTCATCTGGCGGCTCACCGGCGATCCGATCGCGTTCGCGACCGGCCAGCTGGCCTGGGGCCGAACCTACGAGGGCCTGGGCTCGCTGGTGACGCACCAATATGCAATCCTCGCCAGCGCCGGACTCAGCGCCTACCTCGGCGCGCCAGGCTACGACGTGCTGAACGCGATTGGCGCCCTGTTCGCCATCGCCACGATCTGGCCGGTCACGCGCCGCCTCGGCCTCCCCTACGGACTGTTCATGGTGATCAACATCCTGCCGGCGCTCGCCAACGGCGGACTGCTGTCTGCGGGACGGTTTTCGTCCGTGCTGTTTCCTTCGTTCATCTGGCTGGCCACGGCGGTGCCGCCGAACCACCGCGTCGCCTGGATTGCATCGTTCGCAGCTCTACAGGCGTTCGGCGCCGTGCTGTTCTACACGTGGCGGCCACTGTTCTGAACGCGATGATCCGGCGTCCGGTGTTTGGCGCAGTCGCGCTGCTGTCGGCGTTGACGGTGATCATGACCTGGCCGCAGGCACTCCACCTGACGACCCAGATTCCGAATCACGACGATCCGCTGTTCAGCATCTGGCGGCTGGCCTGGATCGCCCACGCACTGGCGCACCAGCCTGCCCATCTGTTCGACGCCAATATCTTCTATCCACACGTGCACACGCTGGCCTACTCCGACGCCATGCTGTTCGAGGGCCTGGTCGCTGCGCCGTTCTTCTGGGCCGGCATCAATCCGGTGCTCGTCTACAACCTGATGTTCTTCGCCGGCATCGTCTCGTCGGGCGTGGGCATGTTCGTGCTGGTCCGCTATCTGACCGGCGACATTCGCGCCGCGCTGGTGGCGGCGGTCGTGTTCACGCTGGCGCCGTATCGCATCGAGCACTTCATCCATCTCGAGCTGCAGTGGACCGTCTGGATGCCGCTGGCGCTCTGGGCGCTGCATCGCACCTTCGACGAGGGCACACTCGAATTCGGGGCGCTGACCGGCTTGTTCCTCTGGCTGCAGGTCGTGTCGTGCGTGTACTACGGCGCATTCCTGGGCGTCATCGTTGCGGCCCTCGCGGTCCTGTTGATGGTGTCGCGACCGGCGCAGGCCCGCCGCGCCATCCTGCCGTTGTGCGTCGGCGCTGTCGTGGCGGCGGCGCTGACGCTGCCTTACGCCCTGCCCTATCTCGCGGCGACGCGGGAGCTGGGGCCACGGCCCGCAGGCGAGGTCATCATGTTCAGCGCGACTTGGGGCAGTTACCTGGCGGCGCCGGAGCAGAACTGGCTATGGGGCTGGACCGCCTGGGGATTCAGCGGCAACGAGCGCCACTTGTTCCCCGGCGTGGTCTCCGTCGTTCTTGCCTTGGTTGCGTGCGCATGGCGCCCGCGGCGGACGGTGTGGATCTACCTGGTGCTCACGATCCTGGCAGTGGAGCTGTCGCTCGGGCTGAACGGCTCACTCTACCGCTGGCTCTACGATCACGTCTTCGCGTTCCGCGGATTCCGCGCGCCGGCGCGGTTCGCGATCCTCGCGTGCTGCGCCATGTCGGTCCTGGCCGGCTTCGGCTTCCTGTTCCTGGAGCAACGGCTGCTGGCGGGACGGCCGGCGCAGCGGCTCCTGCTGGTCGCGGTGTTGATCGCCATCGGTATCGAATCGGGCTCGTCACCATTGCTGCTCGCAGCCCAACCGATCGCGGTGCCGCCGGTGTATCGATTTCTTCAGACGCTGCGTCCCTCGGTCATCATCGAGTTTCCGGTGACGGTCTACGATCCGACCTACATGTTCTGGTCCACGTTTCACTGGCACTGGCTCGTCAACGGCTACAGCGGCTACCACCCCGACGACGTCGTCGAGACGATGACGATGATGGCCACGTTTCCCGACGCGGCATCGCTGGCGCGGCTCGAGGAGCTGCACGTGCGCTACGTCCTGATTCACCAGGCGTACTACCGGCGGAAAGACTTCACGCAACTGATGGAAGCGATCGCCAGGAGGCCGGAGCTGATTCCGCACGGTCGATATCGCGACTGGGTCGGAGAGACGCAGATTTTTGAAGTAAGAAGTGAACACCACCTTTCGAGACAACCGAGCGAATCGTTTCGATGATGCGCAGCAGCGGCGCCTGGAGCGCCGAGCCGCGACGCCACGCCAGGGCGAGCGTTCGCCCCGGGCCGCGCCTGGTAAAGGGACGGATGGTCAGCTGCCCACGCCGGTTCTCGACCGGCAGCGCGATAGACGGCAGCAGTGTCACGCCGCCGCTCGCGCTCGCCATCTGCACCAGCGTCGCCAGGCTCGTGGCACGAAAGCTGGCTTCCCGCGCGCCGGCTTGGGTGCAGATCTGCAGCGCCTGGTCCCTGAAGCAATGCCCATCGTCGAGCAGCAGGATGCGCTCGCCGTCGAGCACCTCGGGCGTCACCCGGCTCTTGCCCTTGGCGAGCGGATGGCCCGGCGCCGCCGCCAGGAAGAAGGGATCCCAGCCGAGCGTTTCGTTCGCAAGGCCGCGCAGATCGGCCTCGAGCGCGAGAATCGCGCCGTCAATCGCACCGTCCTTGATCTGATCCACCAGCCGGGCGGTCCGTTCCTCACGCCATTCGATTGACAGGTGCGGACAGACGCGCCCGAGCGGACGGGCGATTTCCGGCAACAGATAGGGACATATGGTCGGGATAACGCCGAGCCGCAGTGTGCCGCGAAACGGATCGCTCTGCTGTCTGGCCAGCTCCTGGAGATCGCCAGCCGCCGTGAGGATGCGGCGCGCCTGCGCCACGAGCGGCGCCGCGCCCGCCGCCACGCGCACGCGGCGTCCGGTCCGCTCGAAGATCTGCAGTCCCAGCGCGCGCTCGGCCACCGCCACCTGCGCGCTCAACGACGGTTGCGCCACGTGGCACATCTCAGCCGCACGACGGAAGCTGCCGAGCTCGGCGACGGCGACGATATACTGAAGCTGTCGCAGCGAAATCGGCAGCGCCGAGAGAAGGTCCATAGCCAAATCCTATCAGTCGCACGCATACGATGTGTTGGACCTATGGAAGGGCAGGGTCGATACTCGCACATGGGAGGGCGCCGCGATCCCGGTCAACCGACGTGACCAGGATCCCGGGACTGAGACCGGACTGCGCCCCATCACACCAGAGGTCAATGTCAATGGACAACGAACAGACGTGCCCGTTCTCGGGCGCAGCGCAGAGCGGCAGGTCGAATCGCGACTGGTGGCCGAATCAGCTGAACCTCAAGGCACTCCATCACAATCCGCCCGCGGGCGATCCCATGGGCCCGGCGTTCCACTACGCCGAAGAATTCAAGACGCTCGACCTCGATGCTCTGAAGAAGGACATCGAGCAGGTGATGACGACGTCGCAGAGCTGGTGGCCGGCCGACTTCGGCCACTACGGGCCGCTTCTCATCCGGATGGCCTGGCACAGCGCGGGCACCTACCGCATCCACGACGGCCGCGGAGGTGCGGGGGCGGGCATCCTGCGATTTGCGCCGCTCGGCAGCTGGCCCGACAACGCGAACCTCGACAAGGCGCGCCGGCTGCTCTGGCCGATCAAGCAGAAGTACGGCCGGAAGATTTCGTGGGCGGACCTGATGGTCCTCACCGGCAACGTCGCCCTCGAGTCGATGGGGTTCAAGACGTTCGGCTTCGCCGGCGGGCGCGAGGATGTCTGGGAACCGCAGGAAGTCAACTGGGGGGCCGAAAGCACCTGGCTCGGCGATGAGCGGTACAGCGGCGACCGGCAGTTGGCGAACCCCTTCGGCGCGGTGCAGATGGGCCTCATCTATGTGAACCCCGAAGGGCCGAACGGCAACCCGGATCCGGTTGCCGCCGCGAGGGACATTCGCGAGACCTTCCGGCGGATGGCGATGAACGACGAGGAGACAGTGGCGCTCATCGCCGGCGGTCACACATTCGGCAAGACCCATGGTGCCGGTCCCGTGACTCACGTTGGGCCTGAACCGGAGGGCGGCAACCTCGAAGAACAGGGCTTTGGCTGGAAGAGCAGCTATGAAACCGGCCGGGGGACCCACACGATCACCAGCGGTCTCGAGGTCACCTGGACGACGACCCCGACCAGGTGGGGCCACGACTTCTTCAGGCACCTCTTCGAGTACGAATGGGAGCTGACGGAGAGCCCCGCCGGTGCCAAGCAGTGGAAGCCGAAAAACGGCGCCGGCGCAGGCACGGTCCCGGATGCCCATGACCCATCGAAGAAGATCGCGCCGTCGATGCTGACAACGGACCTCGCACTCCGCTTCGATCCGGCGTACGAGAAGATCTCTCGACGCTTTCTTCAGAACCCGCAGGAGTTCGCGGACGCTTTTGCGAAAGCCTGGTTCAAGCTGACGCATCGCGACATGGGTCCGATCACCCGCTATCTGGGACCGCTGGTGCCTGCAGAGCCACAAATCTGGCAGGATCCCGTTCCCGCAGTCACCCACGAACTGATCGACGCGAACGACATCGCCGACCTGAAGGCCAGGATCCTTGCCTCGGGGCTCTCGATCCCCCAGCTGGTCACGACGGCCTGGGCGTCGGCCTCATCGTTCCGCGGCACCGACAAGCGCGGCGGCGCCAACGGCGCTCGCATCCGCCTCGCGCCGCAGAAGGATTGGGCCGTCAATAATCCTCCGGAGCTCGCGAAGGTGTTGAAGACGCTGGAACAGATTCAGAAGGCGTTCAACGACTCGCAAGCCGGCGGGACCAAGCAAGTCTCGCTAGCTGACATCATCGTGCTCGGCGGATGCGCGGCGGTTGAGAAGGCCGCAACGGATCGCGGCTATCACGTTCCGGTGCCCTTCGCGCCGGGACGCAGCGATGCCTCGCAGGAACAGACCGACGTGGAATCGTTCGCCGTGCTCGAGCCAGACGCAGACGGGTTCCGCAACTACCTGGGGGAGGGACACCCTGTGCCGGCCGAGCATCTGCTGATCGAGCGGGCCCTCCGCCTGACGCTGAGCGCGCCCGAGATGACCGTGCTCGTCGGCGGCTTGCGTGTGCTGAACGCGAACGCCGAGATGTCCGACCATGGCGTCTTCACCAAGCGGCCGGCGACACTGAGCAACGACTTCTTCGTCAACCTGCTCGACATGGACACGGAGTGGAAGCCGACGTCTGATGCCGCGAAGATTTTCAAAGGCGGGGGGCGCGGGACCGGCGTGCCAAAGTGGACCGGCACCCGAGTCGACCTCGTCTTCGGTTCGAACTCCGAGCTCCGGGCACTCGCGGAGGTCTACGCCAGCGACGACGCCGGGGATCAGTTCGTGCGCGACTTCGTCGTCGCGTGGGACAAGGTCATGAATCTCGATCGATTCGATCTCGTTCGACCGTAAACAAGAAACCGCGGAGCGCGCCGAGATCGCAGAGATCGTTCTTCTCTCTGGGATCTTGGCGCTCCTAACTGCGCCGCTCCGCCTCCAGAAACAACGTCTACCTGCCCAACAGGAATTTCTGCACGCGCCTGCCGTTTCCGACCTCCGCAGTGTAGACGTTCCCCTTCGAGTCCACGGCAACGTTGTGGAGAAAGATGAACTCCCCGGCGTAGCGTCCGATCCGGCCGAAGCTCCCGACTTCTTCGAGCGTCTTGCGGTTGTAGATGTGAACGTGACCATTGCCGGCGTCGGCGAGATAGAGATATTGCTGCGCCGCATCGGACGAGAACGCGACCGAGAACGAGGTGCCCAGCAGTTTCGTCTTGCGCACGATGAAGATCTCGCGCTGGAACCGGCCGTCGATCGTGAACACCTGCATCCGGTTGTTCATGCGATCGGCCACGTAAACGAGCCCGTCGGTCGACACCCGCACGCCGTGCACGAGGTTGAACTGCCGCGGGCCCGGGCCTTCATCCGCCAGCTTGTTCGGGGCGGCATCGTCCGGCGGATTGCCGTAGGCGCCCCACATCCGCTTGAACGCCCCGGTGTCGGCGTCGAGGACGATGACGCGGCGATTGACGTAGCCGTCGGCGACGAAGACTTCATTCGTCTTCGGGTAGACGTAGATGTCGGCGGCGTTGTTGAAGTTCTGGGTGTCGAGACTGCCCTTGCTCTGGCCGCGGTGGCCAATCTGCAGGAGAAATTTCCCGGCCTGCGTGAACTTCAGGATCTGGTTTTCGGTCCGCTCGCGCAGTCGCGGTCCGCCGGCCGACGAGATCCAGACGTTGCCCTTGTAGTCGACGTGCACCGTGTGCTCGTCCTTGGGCCACTCGTATTCGGCCGACTCGCCGCCCCAGCCCTGAATGTAGTTGCCGGCGGCGTCGAACTCCATGACCGGCGGCGCGGCAGTACAGCAGACCGCCTCCGGATTCTTCGCCTTCTCGTCAGTGTTCAGCGACCACGGGCGCTGGATGATCCACACATGGTCGCGTGCGTCCACGTCGAGACCCGACACCTGGCCGAGGATCCACTGCGGCGGCATCTTCGGCCACCTCGGATCCACTTGAAATACCGGTGCAGACCTTGGCTGCGCCTGAGCCGCCTGCTCGGTTCTCCGCTCTGCGGTCAGCAACGCCATCAACGCCGCGGCCACGACGGCTGCCTTCCACGTCCGATTCATCCTTCGCCTCCAGTTGGCGAGCTACTGTACTTCTTTTGCATTACACTCTCGGCGAGGATGGCCATGCGCTCGATCATCGTGACGTTTACGGTTTGCTTTCTACTCACCGGGGGCGCAGCGGCACACGCCCAGACCACACCGCCAGCGGCGGCGACTCCAGATCCGGTCGCCAACCTCGTTGGACGTCTCGACCTGGCGAAGTATAAGGCCACGATCAAAGGGCTGACGCAGTTCGGCGATCGGCGCCAGGGCACCGATCGCAACCGCGCCGCGGTCGACTGGATAGAGGCGCAGCTCAAGAGCTACGGCTGCCCGACCGAGCGGGTCAAGTACGTCTACGATCCGCCGCCATCAGCGGGCCGCGGCCGCGGCCGCGGCAACACCGGCCTGGCGGTGGGCGGCGGGCGTCCGCGCGGCGACAAGATTCCGACCGGCGTCAACACGGATCCGATGAAGCAGCCCGACGAAAAACTTCGCGCTCTCGACACGCAGCCGACCACACCCGGCCCGCGCGAAATGGTGTTCTGCACCAAGGTCGGGACCGTCCATCCGGACGAGATGTACATCATCGGCGGCCATATGGACGGCCACGGCTGGGGCGAGGCGGCCAACGACGACGGATCCGGCTCCGCGCTGGTGATGGAGTTGGCGCGCGTGTTCAGTGCGCCCGACGTGAAGACCGAGCGCACAATCCGATTCGCGCTGTGGAACAACGAAGAGACCGGCTCGCAGGCCGCCCGCGCCTACATCGCCCAGCGGGAGGCGCTTCAGGGCAAGGAGACGCCGGCCGGCTCAGGCAAATATCCCGAGCCGAAATGGCTCGGCATGATCCAGCACGACATGATGATGTTCGACCACGGCATGCCGCTGCCCGACGGCACGATGCGCAAGGAGCAGCGCGCCGAGGCGGACGTCAACATCGAGTTCCAGTCGAACTCGAAGATGGCGGCAGAGAGCCAGAAGCTGGCCTGGATCTTCGAAGCGGCCAACGAAAAATACGCGACCGACTACCCCGCTGCGGTGGGGCCGCACATGACCAATACCGACTCGGGCCCGTTCATGGAGATCGTCGCCGCCATCAGCGTGCGCGAGAACGAACGGGGTGTCCAGATTGGTAACGGCTGGGATCCGCAGTGGCACCAGCCCACCGACGTCTACGCCACCTATACCGACAAGGATTTCCGCCTCGGTCTCAACGCGGCACAGACCACGCTCGGGGCGATCGGAAAGCTGACCGGCGCCACGCTGGCCAGGTAGTCCTTTCCGCGGGCCGCTGACCCAAGCCAGGGCAAGAAGGGCGCGGGGAGGAGCGCGCCCCTTCTTTGTGTCCGCCGGGTCCCTGGTGTTGAATAGACGCGTGGCCGGGAATCGCAGGCGGTTCAGCTATCCGGGCGCCTGCGGCGTCGCGCTGCTCGCCACCATCGCGACCTACGCGAACCACTTTCACAACGACTTCCACTTCGATGACAGCCACACGATTCTGAACAACGTCTTCGTCCGCAGCGTCCGCAACATCCCGCTCTACTTCACCAGCCCGGCGACGTTCAGCTCGCTGCCCACCAACCAGAGTTACCGTCCGGTGGTCACCGCCACGCTGGCCGTCGATTACTGGCTGGGCGGCGGACTGAACACCTTCGCGTTTCACGTCACCAGCTTTGTCCTGTTCCTCATCCTGTGCACGCTGCTGGTCGCCTTCTACAGGCGGGTGATGAATCGCTCGCGCCCGGACCAGGACCACCGCTGGCTCGCGTTGCTGGCGGCCTTGTGCTACGCGCTGCACCCGGCCAATGCCGAGACCGTGAACTACATCATCGCGCGCTCGGAAATCCTGTCGACGCTCGGCGTCGTCGTCGGGTTGTTGCTGTTCGCCAGGGGCGGCGCGGCGCGGCGCTATCACCTCTACTTGATCCCGGCGGCGCTCGCGGTGCTGAGCAAGGAAAGCGGCGCGATGTTCGCGCCGTTGCTGTTCCTGTATGTCGCCTTCTTCGAACGCGGCTTCTCTTTGCGTGATGTGCTTGCGCGGCGGGCGATGGTCGCGACGTTGCGCTCGACATGGCCGGCATTTCTGGTGTGTGGCGCCGCGGTTGGTCTCGGCATGCGTCTGGCGACGACCTACTCGCCCGGAGGCACCTCGGCCTGGCACTATCTGCTGACCCAGCCGTTCGTGCTCCTTCACTACATGATCAGCCTGTTGCTGCCGATCCATCTCAGCGCGGACACGCAGTGGCCCCTGGTGACGAGCCCCCTCGACCTTCGCGTGACCGTCGGCGTTGCGTTCATCGCCGCAGCGCTGGCGCTGGCGTGGGTAGCGGCACGCCGGCGTGAGACACGACCGATCGCGTTCGGGCTACTGTGGTTCTTTGTCGCGCTGCTGCCGACCTCGAGCGTCGTGCCGCTGGCGGAGCCGATGAACGACCACCGCATGTTTTTCCCGTTCGTCGGACTGATTCTCGCCGCGGTCTGGGCCGGCGGATTGGCGTTCCGCATGCTGCCGACTCGCGCGCGAGCGACTGCCGGCGTCGTCGTGGCCACCGTGCTGGTGGCCATGGCCTGCGGCACCTGGCAACGCAACCGCGTCTGGCGCAGCGAAGAATCGCTCTGGCTCGACGCGACGATCAAGAGTCCCGACAACGGACGCGGCCTGATGAACTACGGCGTCATTCAGATGGGCCGGGGCAACTACCCGGTCGCCGACCAGTACTTCGAGCGCGCGCTGCAACTCACCCCGCGGTATGCGTATCTCCAGGTGAACATCGCCATCCTGAAGGCCGCGCTAGGCCACCCGGACGAGGCCGAGCGGCATTTTCGCGACGCCCTACGCGACGACCCCAACAACCCGGTCAGCTACACCTATTTCGCGCGATGGCTGGGATCCATTGGACGAACAGAGGAGGCGCGGCTGCTGGCCGAACGAGCCGCCCAGCTGAGCCCCGCCGACGCCGATGCGATGGCGCTGGTTGCCGACCTGCAGACGTCGCGCCTGGCTTCTCACTCGGCGGAAACCGAGCCCCACACCCCCGAGGAGTGGTTGTCGCTCGGCCTCGCACAGTGCAACGCTCGCCGCTACGAGGCGTGCATCAGATCCAGTGAACACGTCTTGCAGTGGCGTCCCGACTCCGCCGAAGCGTTCAACAACATCTGCGCCGCGGAAAACGCGCTGGGGAACTACGGCTCGGCGACCGACGCCTGCGAGCGCGCGCTCGCCATCCGGCCAGGGTACACTGTCGCGCGCAACAATCTGGCTGTCGCGAAAGCCCGCGGCGCGAAGTGACAAGGCTCCACGCGCCGGTGAGATACCTGCGATACGATTCCGACCAGGTTGCCTCATGACATACACACGCGCGTTCGTTGCTTCGCTGCTGGTTGCCACCGCCGTGCCGCTCGCCGCTCAGGATCGCACCACGGATCTGCTTCGCCAGCTCACCGACACGCCCGGGCCGCCAGGATTCGAGGAGCCAATCCGCAAGGTGATGGTCGAGGCCATGAAGCCGTTCGCGGCCTCGCTGATTTTCGACGGCCTCGGCTCGATCATCGCGACGCAGGGCACGCAGGGACCGCGCATCATGGTCGACGCGCACATGGACGAGCTCGGCGCGGTGGTCCGGCGCGTCACGCCGCACGGGCTGCTGACGATGCAGATGTTGGGGGGATGGCTGGATCAGGCACTCGTCGACCAGCGCTGGCTGATTATCGGCTCGAAGGGTCCGGTGCGGGCCGTGACCGGCATCCGCGACGTCCACGTGGTGCCGGCGGAGGAGCGCACTCGAGTCTATTCGCGCGACAGCCTGTTCCTGGATGTCGGCGCCAGGGACGAAGCGGAAGTCGCGGCGATGGGCATCGGCCCCGGCGATCCGGTCATTCCCGACGCACCCTTCACCGTGCTGAACGGCACCGGCAACTACCTCGCCAAGGCGTGGGACGATCGCGTCGGCTGCGGCGTCGTGGTCGAAGCCATGCGCCGTCTCGCCACGCTTCCCCATTCGAACCAGATCGTGTGGACCATTACGACGCAGGAAGAGATCGGCTTGCGCGGCGCCCACACGGCCGCCGACGTCGTCAAGCCGGAGCTCGCGATCGCGATTGAGGGTGGGATTACCGGCGACGTGTTTCCCGGCCGGCCGGAAGAGACCCAGGTCCGCCTCGGCGCGGGTCCCGGCATCTTCCTCTTCGACTCATCGGCGCTGCCGAACCGGAAACTGATCCAGATGATCAAGCAGACCGCGGCCGAGAAGAATCTGCCGCTCCAGCAGGACCTCGTGCAGGGGTATGGCGACGATTCCGCCGAACTGCAGAAGAGCAACGGTGGCGTGCCGACTGTGAACCTCGTGGTCCCCATCCGTTATACGCACTCGCACAACGGCATCATGAACCGGCGCGACTTCGACCAGATGGTGGATCTCCTGGTCGCACTGCTGCAGAAGCTCGATGCGGCAGCGGTCGCACGCGTGCGCGACTTCACGCCCTAAGGCGCGTTTCAGATCCTCGCAGTTCACATCCTCGTCGGCCGAGCGACGGGCTGAAGCCCGTCACCTACGTGCACGGCCGAGCCACGGGCTGAAGAGACCGTCACCTGCGTGCATCTGAAAAACGCTGTAGGCACATGGCGCACCGCGGGCAAGGGCGTGCTCTATCTGGCCGGCCGGGTCAGCGCCCAGGCGAGGAACCGCTCGGTGTAGTACAGCGACAGCTGGCCGCTGAGTCCGTTCGGGATGGCGTCGAACGCGTGCTCCGCCCACGGAATTTCCAGGAAGATCGAGGCGACACCAGCCTCGCGCAGGCGCGTGTTGAGCAGCGCTCCGAATCGCGGCAACACGATGTGATCGCGGCTGCCGTAGATCAGCAGTGTCGGCGGAAGCCGACCGGCCACATAGGTGATCGGCGACGCCGCCCGATACCGATCGGGATATTGATCGGGAGTCCCGCCGATGAAGACTTCTTCGATCGCCCGCACGTTCAACGGATTCGGCGACGGTGGATGGCGATAGCCGTCCGCCAGATCGACGGGCCCGTAGAAGCTGACGACGCCGGCAATCGGCGATGGTGATTCGTACGCCGCGAGCATGGCCAGGTGCGCGCCGGAGGAGCGGCCGACCAGCGCGAGCCGGGAAGGGTTGGCGCTGTAGTCCCCAGCATGCTGGCGAATCCAGGTCAGTGCCGTCTTGACGTCGTCGAGCTGCGACGGCCAGGTCCACGCCGGTGCATGCCGGTAGTCGATCGCAAAGACGACGTAGCCGCGCGCCGCCAGATACGTCGCAAACTGTCCATCGTCCGCCGGTTCGCCACGCTGCCAGGCCCCGCCGTAGATCTGGACGATCGAGGGGTATCGCCCGGAGGCGGCGGGACGGTAGACGTCGAGCGTCAAGCGGACACCGCCGGGTGAGGCGAAGGTGATGTTCCGGGTAATGCGCGTGCCGGGACCGACATCGCCGAGGCCCGCCGACACGCGGAATCCGATCACGGAGGGCCGCATCAGGGCGAGCCGATCGGACGGGATCTGCCTCAGAAAGTCGTCGCCGAGCGCGGCGGCGATCGCGGCATCGAACCGGTTGATGACAAACGGTAGCTGCAACAGCGGTCCGGCGGCGAGGACGATCGCGACCAGTGACATCGCCTGCGTCGGCCGGCGCAGCCGATCGCGGCCGCTGCGCCAGAGCGCCAGCGCCGCCACTACACAGCCCGCCAGCAGCAGCCATGGGGAGAGTTCGGGCGCGCCCACGCCCAGGGGAAGCAAGGCACGAGTGGGCGCGGGCAGATAGATCCAGGACGTGAAAAAAAGCACCAGCAGGGCCGCGCCGAACAGCAGGCCGCTCACCGTCGCTGACCGAGTCGGACGGACGATGTCGTACTCGGCTTTGGTGGCAGGCGGCACCGACAGCCGGCTGCCCTTCCGGGTCACCATCATCTGCTGCAGCCCAGAGTTGCACACGCCGTCCCAGCTGGTGCGGCCCTCACGCCGGAGGTGGTCAATCGTATAGGCCGCGAGCTCGCCTTCATCAGCCAGTAGCGTTTCATGCATCGACACCGAAGCGGCTGATCGCCTCGTACGGGACCTCGCGAAACATCGGCAACCCCGCCGCCTCGATAATCGCCTTCAATCCCCGGCGGCCGTGAAATTCCATGTTGTCGCGGTTGACGACGACGGTGTTGGGATACTGCGGGGCGAGGCGGCGGAACTCGCCGTCGATCAGCTTGAAGCGCCGCACCATGTGTTCCGCGCTCTCGTGCGGCCGGTTCCGCTGCCGGATGTGCTTCTCGACGGTGTCGGTGTTCGAGGTCAGGACGATGGTGCGATCGGGATTCCACGCGTCGCCAATCGCGAGCACCTTCCTCAGTTCTTCGTGCTGTTCCGCGGGATATTCCGCGATGTGCGCCTCGAGCGTGATGCGGGCACCTTCAAAAAAAATGACCTTGCCGGGACGATCGTTGTCCGCGGCGTCGCGATAGTTCGCGTCGTAAAGCCGTCCGAAGTAGGCCGTGACTCCCACCGGGTTGCGGCCGGCGTCGATGTCTTCGAGCACGCGGGGATCCCACACCCCTTCCTCGCCCTCTCCGTAGGAGCCGTTGTGGTAGAGGTCGCCGAGCTGCCGCAGCAGCGTGCTCTTGCCGATGCCCGGTCCGCCGACGATGGCGACTCGCATCTCAGAGCACGTCGTCTTTGGTTTCGCGCGTCGCCGCCAGCCCGGCCAGCGAGAGCACTGCGCCGCCGCACAGGTAATAGCCGACGTACTGCAGGCCGTAGGTGGTGGCCAGATAGGTCGCGGCATATGGCGCGAGCGAGGCGCCGAAGATGCCGGCGAGGTTGAACGTCAGCGAACTGCCCGAATAGCGCACGGTGGTCGGGAAGAGCTCGGACAGGACGGTGCCAAGCGGGCCGTAGACGAGGCCGACCAGCGACATCCCGAGCACCATCATCGCCACCGCGCCGGCCGTGCCGGCAGCGAACAGCGGCGCCATTACCAGGCCGAACACGAAGATCCCGACGTTGACCCACATCAACATGATGCGGCGTCCGTGTTCCGCGAGCAGCGCCGAGATGGGCGTGAACACCGCGAAGAACAGAATCGAGAACAGCTGCATGACCAGGAATTTCTCGCGCGTGTAACCGAGTGCGCTGGTGCCCCACGACAGCGAGAACACCGTCATCAGGTAGAAAATCTGGAACGCGGTCAGCGACACCAGGACGCCGAGGAAGAGCGTGCCGCTGTGGTTCCTGAACACCGCCAGCATCGGCACTTCGACGCGCTCGGTGCGCTTGAGCGCCTCGCGGAATACCGGGGTCTCGGTGATCGTGAGCCGGACGTACAGGCCGACGCCCACCAGGAGCGAGCTCGCCAGGAACGGCAGCCGCCACCCGAAAGCAAAGAACTGCTCGTTGGTCAGCGTCGAGGACAGCAGCAGGAAGATGCCGCCGGAAAACAGGAATCCGGCCGGCGCACCGAGCTGGGGAAACATTCCGTACCAGGCGCGCTTGCCCGGCGGGGCGTTCTCGACAGCGAGCAGTACCGCACCTCCCCATTCTCCGCCAAGGCCCAGGCCCTGGCCGAAACGGCAGATCGCCAGCAGCAACGGCGCGGCCAGGCCGATGGTGGCATAGGTGGGCAGCAGACCGATGGTGACGGTCGACAGCCCCATCGTGAGCAGAGCGGCCACCAGAGTGGTCTTGCGGCCGACGCGATCGCCGAAGTGGCCGAACAGCGCGGAACCGATCGGCCGCGCCACAAACGCAATCGCGAACGTGGCCAGGGATGCGAGCGTTGCTGATGCCGGATCGGATTTCGGGAAGAACAGCGGCGGGAACACGAGCACCGCCGCGGTCGCATAAATATAGAAGTCGAAGAACTCGATCGTCGTCCCGATCAGGCTGGCAAAGAGGACCTGAGCCGGGCTGTTGATCGGTTTGGCGGTCGCAGTGCGGATGTCGCTCATCGCACCCGATGATACTCGGAAGCGTGCCGCACTGGCGGCGCCCGACCATGGTCAACCGACTTCGATTTGCCGGCGTTTTGTCGGAGCGGATCTTCCCGCCCCTTTTGCGGCCGTGCAACCCGGCCCGGTTCAGTACGCGCCGCTCGCACCGCTCCTCGACCTCGCGCGACCGGTGGATGCGATGTTTGCGAGCGCCGGGCTCGAGCGGCTGACGATTGTGCCGCTGCCGTCGGGAATGGGACGGCTGTGGACTGTGTCTCGATCGATCGGGCGCTTACTGACGGCCAGCTGCTCGAGCACGTCGAGCTCGCCGGCGAGCTTGGCGTAACCCAGGATCTCACCGCGATCGGCAGCCGGAAATCGCCGTCGATGATCGGCTACAGCGGCAACCTGGTCGCCAACCTCGCCCCGCACTCCAAACTCCAGCCCTACCTGGCGGTCGGCGTCGGCGGCATGCGGATGTTCGCGCGCGAATCGCCCGGCGTCTCACACGCGGAGAACATCGAGACCGCCAACGCCGGCGGTGGCCTGAAGGTGATGTTTGGACAATGGGGCCTGCGCGCCGACTATCGCTTCGTGGGCTTCAACACCGTGGACGACCGCGGCTGAAGCCGGACACTACATCGGCACGGAATACGGCTGGTTCGCTCCCAACAAGTGCAGTGCGAGTAGCTCTCTGTCAACCGGGCATCTACAGTGTTCTCTCGAACATCGTCTGCGGCCGCAGCCGCGAGATCGGCATCCGGACGGTGCGGCTCGCGGGCCGGAGGGCCCACGACGCGCGACCAGGGCGAGAAAGACTGTGGAGCGAGGACGTCGGCGGCGCCATCGCCGACGAAGGCGCGTGTCGCCGCCGCACCAGTGAGATCGAAGAAGAAGCCGGCGTAGGCCCATTCCTTCAGGAGCGGCATGCCCGGGATCACGATCGCGATGGCGCCGAGCAGCTTCCACGCGCCACCCAAAAGGCGACGGACCGGGCTGTGGTGCGCATGACTCCCTCACCTCAGGCGATCGTCGGCTGCGCCGACTGCACGCGGCCGTATGCGACCGACGCGGCGAGCACGCCGACGACGGCGGGAACGAGGGCCGGCGCGAGACTGCCGCCCATGACCGTCACGACGGTTGCGCCGGCCATGATCACGACCAGTCCTGCGGCTGCCAACGGCGTGAGCTCGCGGTGAATCCTCAGCAACCCCGGCAGAACCAGGCCGATGGCGCCGAGCGACTCACACACGCCGACGAACCGCAGGAACAACCCCGGCAGCGCGACCGTTCCCGCCATGGCCTCGACCGGCAGCACGAGTTTCATGACCCCGGCAAACAGAAACAGCGCCGCCAGCAGACCCTGAATCACCCACAACGTGACGTTCGTTCTCATTGTCATACCCTCCACCTTCTGGTCGAACGGCAATCGGACCGATCGACAGGTTGCCGAACAGCCGGGTTGCGCGCGCGGGAAGAAAGTTGTCTGATCGACGGCTGTGGCGGCAACCGATCAGATCCACGAGACGGTGAGTGCGGTCTACGAGTCCGACTCGCGCCGCGTGCTGGCGACGCTGATTCGACTGCTCGGTGATTTCGACGTCGCCGAGGAGGCGATGCACGACGCTTTTCGCGCGGCGCTGGAACAATGGCCGAAGGATGGCGTCCCTGCGAACCCGAGGGCCTGGCTGGTGTCAGCCGGACGCTTCAAAGCGATCGACGGGCTCCGCCGGCAGAAACGCTTCGACTCACTCGATGATGAAGACGGAAACCAGGCGGACGTTCCAGTCACCGATACCGCAGCCTGGGCCGATCCCGAGAGCGTCGAGGACGATCGGCTGCGGCTCGTCTTTACCTGCTGTCATCCTGCGCTCGCCTTTGATGCGCAGGTCGCCCTCACCCTCCGCGAAGTCTGCGGCCTGACGACCGAGGAGATCGCGCAGGCGTTCCTGACCCCAGCCCCGACCCTCGCACAGCGCATCGTGCGCGCCAAGGCCAAGATTCGCGATGCGCGCATCCCGTATCAAGTGCCGGAGCCGGCCGAGCTGCCCGAGCGTCTCGAAGCTGTGCTGCGCGTGATCTATCTCGTCTTCAACGAGGGCTATAACGCCTCGTCCGGCGCCGTGCTCACGCGCCACGATTTGTCGGAAGAAGCCATTCGTCTCGGAAGGCTCCTGATCGAACTGCTCCCCGCTCCTGAAGCGGTCGGACTGCTGGCGCTGATGGTGCTGCACGAGTCGAGGCGGGCGGCGCGGACCTCGCCGAGCGGCGAGTTGATCCTGCTCGAGGATCAGGATCGGTCGACCTGGAATCGCGCCCTCATCGCAGAGGGGTCGCGCCTGGTTCGGACCGCGCTCGAGTCGCGACGGTTCGGCGCGTACACGCTTCAGGCCGCCATCGCGGCGGTCCATGCCGAAGCGCCGTCGCCGGCCGCAACCGACTGGGGTGAGATCGTGGGCCTCTACGACGCGTTGCTGCGTCTTGACGACTCCCCGGTCATCGAGCTCAACCGGGCTGTCGCCGTGGCGATGCGAGACGGACCCTCCGCCGGCCTGGCGTGCGTCGACGACATCCTCGGGCGTGGCCTGCTGCGCGATTATCGCCTGATCCATGCTGCCCGGGCAGAGTTCTGCCGCCGGCTGGGACGGACCACCGAGGCCCTCGCCGCTTTCCAGAAGGCGCTCGCCCTCACGCGACAGGAGCCGGAGCGTCGGTTCCTGGAGCGTCGAATCGCCGAAATCGGGCCGTAAAACGGCCGTGTCGATCGTGACACAACCAGAACGACTAAGCGTCATGAGGACCGATATGAAGTATTTGTGCCTCGTCTATCTCGAGCAGGACAAGCTCCACGCCGTGCCCGACCGTGAGTGTCAGGCCTGCGGTGACGGCCTCCGGAAGAGCGGACTGCTGGTGGCCGCCGAAGCGCTCGAGCCGATTGAAACCGCTACCACCGTTCGGATTCGCCACGGCAAGATGTCGATCACCGACGGCCCCTTCGCGGAAACCAAGGAACAGCTCGCCGGCTTCTACCTGATCGAAGCGCGGGACCTGAACGACGCCATCCAGGTGGCGGCCAAGATTCCACCGGCCCGCGAAGGCAGCATCGAAGTGCGTCCGGTCAGACAGTTGAATCCATAGAGAGACGTCAGGCAATCCGGAAGGGAACGAGCAACCGATGGGCCTCCTCACTGATTTCAAGTTCGCGCTGCGATCGCTGAGCCGGGTCAAGGGGCTCGCGCTCACCGTGGTCGCAACGCTCGCGCTCGGCATCGGCGCCAACGCCGCGATCTTCAGCGTGGTGCGCGGGGTGCTTCTCCGTCCGCTCGTCAACCGGGACGAAGATCGCCTGATCTACATCCGCCAGAGCGCACCGGGCCTCAAGACCGAGAACGTCAAATTCTCGGTGCCGGAGATCCGCGACCTGCGCGTCCGGACGAAGCTGCTGCCCACCCTTGGCGAATTTTCCACCATCGACTTCACGCTGGTCGGCCTCGGCGAGCCTCGCGTGGTGCGCGCCGGTGTCGTCAGCGGATCGTATTTCGAGGTCATGGGCCTTCGTCCCGTCCTCGGCCGGCTGCTCGACGCGACAGACGATGGGCCACAGGCGGCTGGCGCGGCGGTGCTGACGCACCGCTTCTGGACCACGGCTCTAGCCGGCGATCCGTCCGTGATTGGCAAGACCATCCGGCTCAGCGATCGATCGGCCACCATCATCGGGGTGGTGGAGCCGTCTGTTCCCTATCCGGCGCAAACCGAGATCATCGCGAACATCGTGACGAGCCCGCACCATCTGTCGGCGACGATGACCGAAGGGCGCGTGCATCGCATGACCGATCTCTTTGGCCGGCTGGCTCCGGGCGCCGACCTCGACGCCGCCCGCGCCGAATTGCGGACGGCCCATGCCGCGATGGTCAACGAACACCGCGAGGACTATCCCAGGAAGGCCGACTTTCAGATTGACGCGGTTCGGCTGCGTGATCAGATAACCTCGCCGGCGCGGACCATCCTGCTCGTGCTGCTCGCGGCTTCCGGCCTGGTCTTCGTGATCGCCTGCTCCAACGTCGCCAACCTGATCCTGGCGCGATCGGTGCGGCGTGAGGGCGAGCTCGCGATCCGTGCGGCGCTCGGCGCCAGTAGCGGCGCGCTGCGCCGCACCCTGCTGGCCGAGAGCGTGCTGTTGTGCGGCGCCGGCGCGGCGCTCGGCGTCGCGATCGCCTGGCCGATGGTCGCGGTGTTGGCGCGCTACGCCGCCCGCTTCTCGGTGCGCGCCCTCGATCTCACGATCGACGCGAGCCTGCTGTGGGTCGGTGTGGCGCTGGCATTGGTGGCGGCGGTCCTGCTGGCATTTGTCCCGCGGCTGCCTTCGTCGGAGGCATCGAACGGATTCGGCCTGTCGAACGGCAGCGTCCGGATCACATCGGGTACGAACCGGCGCCTGCGCCTGTTCGCCGTCACCCAGGTCGCCGCGTCGTTCGTACTGCTGGCGGGCGCAGGCATGCTGCTGACCACGCTGTTCGCACTGCAGCGGGCGCACACCGGAATGGCCACGCGCAACGTACTTGCGCTGCACGTGCCGCTCAACTACACGCGGCCGCGCGAGGCGTCGCTGCCGTTGTATCGCGAGGCCATCAGGCGCATCGGGCGGTTACCCGGCGTCGAGCAGGTTTCGGTGGGCACGCTGGTGCCCTGGCGCGAGGCCGGGGCGTGGTTCGATGCGCAGTTCACGGTCGAAGGGTATGCCAAAGCCGACGGTGAAGACGATCCCCGCGGGCGCTTCCGCACGGTGTCACCCGGCTTCTTCGCCTCGCTCGGCGTCCCGATCATCGCGGGGCGGGATTTCAACGCCAGCGACCGCGGCGACAGCGAGAAGGTGGTCATCGTGAGCCAGAGTCTCGCGCAGCGGCTGTTTCCCGGCCAGGACGCGGTGAATCGGCGGCTGACGTGGACCGACCCGGTCATGAAGTTCATCGATGTCAGCACCGCCTCCCGGCGGATCGTCGGCATCGCAGCCGACATCGACGACGAGCACGTGATTCCAGGTCCGGCGATCGTCGTCTATCACCCGATGGAGCAGGAGATCGGCGGCGGGCGGATCTTCGTGCATTCGCGAACCGACCCCTACGCACTGGTGCCACCCATCACCAGGATTATTCGGGAGCTGTCACCGGACCAGCCAGTCGAGCAGGCCGCCACGCTGGACGACATCCGAGCGGAAGTGCTGGCGCCGGATCGTCTGAACGCGCTGGTCTTCGGCGTCTTCGCCGCGGTGGCGTTGACGATTGCGGTGGTTGGCGTCGCCGGTGTGCTGGCGTTCTCGGTGAGCGCACGCACGCGCGAATTCGGCGTGCGGCTGGCGATCGGGTTACAGCCGCGCCGCCTGCTGGCGCGCGTTCTCGGTGAAGGCGCGGTCATGGCCGGCGGCGGCATCCTCGCCGGCGTGGTCGGCGGAATCGCCCTGACACGGCTGGCCGCGAGCTACATCGCCGACATCCACATGCCGGGATTTCTGCCGATCGCCGGCGCCTCTGCGCTCCTGGTCCTGGCGGCGATCCTCGCGTCGCTGATGCCGGCGGCCCGGGCCTCCAAGGTCGACGTCGTCCAGGCGTTGCGATCGGAGTGAGCGCCACGCAGTCGGCGCCGGCGTGGCTTGCCCGCCGTCACCTGACGCGGGCCGGCGCTTCCTCGCCACGGCGGCGGGGTTACGTGCGAAGATGCGCCGCATGCGCAGGTTTGAGGGGACCGTCGCGGCCATCGCCATCGCCGGGTCAACCGGAATGGCGATGGGTCAGCTCGCCGAGCATCCGCTGGTCGGCGCACTGAAACATCCGGCGATTGGGTATTACACCAGACCGACGCACGACATGGTCGCCGAGCTCGGCCGGCGCGTCGAAGATGGCACGCTGCGCCTGGACTTCGACGAGGCATCGGGATACCTGCGGCCGGTGTTGGATGCCTTGCACCTCCCGGTCGAGTCGCAGATGCTGGTGATGTCGAAGACGGGCGTTCAGGCCCTCTACACCGGACCGGCCAATCCACGCGCGATCTTCTTCAACGACGCCGTCGCGGTGGGCTACATCCGCGGCGCTCCGCTGCTCGAACTCGCCGTTCAGGATCCCGAACAGGGCGTCGTCTTCTACACGGTCGATCAGAAAGCGCAGGCGCGTCCGGTGTTCGAGCGGCGTCCCGCCTGCCTCAGCTGTCATCAGGCCTACAGCACGCTGCATGTTCCGGGCTTGCTCGCGCGCAGTGTGTTCATGGCTCCCGACGGCCTGCCGCTCAACCAGTTTGGCAGCTACGATGCCGATGATCGGACGCCGTTTCGGCGGCGATGGGGCGGCTGGTATGTCTCCGGCACGGACGAGGGACTGCGCCACATCGGCAACGCCTTCGTGACGGATACCGAGAAACGTGAAACGGTGGTTGCTGACAGTACTCTGCACCGCCTGCCGCTCGAAAAGCCGTTCGACGCGCATGGGTATCCGTCCACACAGAGCGACATCGCTGCGTTGATGGTCTTCCAGCATCAGGGCCGCATGACCAACCTGATCACGCGCGTCGGTTGGGAGTCGCGAGTCGCGTCGTACGATCACCGGATCGATCCGGGGCCGCTGCAGGCTGCCGTCCGTGAGCTGGTCGACTATCTGCTCTTCATCGACGAAGAACCGTTGACGGTGGCGGTCCGCGGCACCTCGGGCTTTGCCGAGAAGTTCGCCGCGCAAGGTCCGACCGACCGGCGCGGACGGTCGCTGCGGCAGCTGGATCTCGACCACCGGCTGCTGCGCTATCCTTGCAGCTACATGATTTACTCGGCAGCCTTTCGCGGCTTGCCCGATCAGGCCCGCACCGCCGTCTACGGACGCACGTGGGACGTGCTGTCCGGACGCGACACGGCTCCCCGATATGGCCGACTCTCAGTCGACGATCGACGCGCCATCATGGAAATTCTGAGAGAGACAGTGCCGGACTTGCCTTCGGCGCTTCGTGCGCCGCGTGACGGTAACGACGTGTCCCTCGAAGCGCAGCGATAGCACCCGTCTTGATGAGCTCCTGATCCGACCCCCGCAAATCAACTCGCGTTCGTGCGCGCTCACGACACGCTGGCGCACAGTTCATCAGTTATTGCTCAGGTGTGGCGTTTGGAGTGACCCATTCACAGCGAAGATGTAAAACGCACACGGCGCGAGCCGCATCGCGCGATGCTGTCCCGGTCCTCGATGTCATGACATTCGCGCCATGCTGCGCGGCTCCATTGCGATTCTCACTCGCATCGCCGTGCTAACTCAGGGGCAACTCGCTCGATGGAACGCATCCGCGCGTATACGGCGGAGCTCACGTCAGCGCTTCAAGGCGACGGGCGAACGCATGAGATGAATGTGGCGCGATTGATGCCCTTCACTTTGCTGGCGCCGCGACTTCTCTCCCCCGAATCGCGAGCACGTTGCGCCTCCGTCGACTGAACGCGATTCGCAACCTCTAGACGAATAACTCATTCGCTGCTCAACCGCCGAGCTGAGCCTCGCGATAGCTCGAGCGCTCGCGCTGTTGCTGTCAACTGAAACATTTGTGAGGCGATGTTGATTTCTGTCATCCAACTTCAATCGGCGCGAATCACTCGCGCATGCTCGCGATTCGGAACCGTGTTGCTGATCGCCGGCACTCTGTTGGCGGCAACGGTGACGGCGGCCCAGGCTGCGACTGCCACTGCGACGTGGAACCCGAATCCGGAACCGGATATCGCGGGCTACAAGCTGTCATACGGCACAGCCAGCGGCTCGTACACGACCACCGTTGATGTCGGCAACGTCACCAGCTTCGTCGTGCAGGTCGTGGCGGGACAGACCTATTACTTCGTCGTGAGCGCTTACAACACCTCGGGAATGCTCAGCGCACACTCGACCGAGGTTCCATTCACGGTCCCGGCCGGATCGACGCCGACGATCTCGAGTCTTTCGCCGACGGCGGGCGCGGTCGGAACAACGGTGTCGATCTCCGGCAGCAATTTCGGCGCGACCAAGGGCACGAGCACGGTGACGTTCAACGGGACGACAGCAGCCCCGACCAGTTGGTCGGCGTCGAGCATCGTGGCACCGGTGCCGGCGGGGACCACAACCGGCAACGTGGTCGTCACCGTCGGCGGCGTCGCCAGCAATGCGCAGACATTCACGATCACCGCCGCGGCGCCGACGCTGACGAGTCTGTCTCCCACCAGCGGCGCCGTCGGAGGGTCGGTGACGCTCACCGGGACGAACTTCGGTGCAACCAAGGGCACCAGCACGGTAACGTTCCACGGCACGACCGCGACCCCCTCGAGCTGGTCCGCGTCGAGCATCGTGGTGCCTGTGCCCACGGGCGCGACGACCGGCAACGTCGTGGTCACCGTTGCCGGGGTGGCGAGCAACGCGATGACGTTCACCGTGACGACGGCCGCACCCACCGTGACGAGCCTCTCGCCGGCGAGCGGAATCGCGGGAGCCTCGGTGACGATCGTCGGAACGAATTTCGGCGCGACCAGGGGGACCAGCACGGTGACGTTCAACGGCACCACGGCCACGCCCTCGAGCTGGTCCGCAACGAGCATCGTGGTCCCCGTACCCGCTAGCGCCACGAGCGGTAACGTCGTCGTGACGGTTGGCGGCGTCGCCAGCAATGGCCAGCCGTTCACGGTCTCGTCGGGCACTGCCACGTCGATCGCGCTGGTGCAGCACGCCGGCAGGGATGCCGGAACGACCACGTCCTCGACGCTGGCGTTCCCGTCCAGCAACACCGCCGGCAACTGGCTGGCGGTGCTGATACGGGCAGGTCAGATGGGCCAGACCTTCACCGTCACCGACACGCGCGGCAACACCTACCGACGCGCACAGCAGTTCACGCAAACCAGGGACGGCGTCACGCTCGGAATTTTCTACGCGGAGAACATCGCGGGCGGCGCGAACACGGTCACGGTCAAGGACACAGTCGCCGGAGGGACATTGCGGTTCGCGATCCTGGAGTACACCGGCGTGGCGTCGGCCAATTCGCTGGACGGCTCGGCAGCGGCGGAAGGAACGGGAACTTCGGCCGGTAGCGGGTCGATCAGCACGACGACCAGTGGCGACCTGGCGATCGGTCTGACATCGACGGCCAACGGTGTCGCCGTGACCGCAGGGACGGGATTCGTGACCGAGGAAAAGGTGCCCTCGAGCAAAGCGAAACTGACGGTCGAGGATCAGCGGCTGGCGGTCGCCGGACCGATCGCGGCGACCGCGACGCTGAGCTCGAGCGATAGCTGGGGCGCGATCGTGGCCGCCTTCAAGCCGCAGTCAGGATCGGCCGCGCCAGCCCCGACCGGAACGAGCCTCGCACCGGCGAACGGCTCCATCGGCACCGCGGTGACAATCTCCGGGGCGAATTTCGGCGCGACCAAGGGGACCAGCACGGTGACGTTCAACGGCACCACGGCGACGCCCTCGAGCTGGTCCGCGTCGAGCATCGTGGCGCCGGTACCAGCTGGGGCAACGACTGGTAGCGTCGTGGTAACCGTCGGCGGCCTCGCCAGTAACGCGTTGGCGTTCACGGTCACGAGCACCGCACCCAGACTAACGAGCCTGTCGCCGACGAGCGGGCCAGAGGGGACGCCCGTGACCATCAACGGCGCGAATTTCGGTGCGACCAAGGGTTCGAGCCAGGTGACGTTCAACGGGACATCCGCCTCTCCAACCACCTGGTCAACGTCCCGTATCGTCGTGCCGGTCCCAACCGGGGCCAACACCGGCAACGTCGTTGTGACCGTCGGCGGCGTTGCCAGCAACGCTCTGGCATTCACGTTCCGGGCGCAACGGCCAGCCCCATCGCTTTCGTTCAGCAGGCCTAAGGACGCCGAGTTCCGCCGCGACCGTGACCGTGCCGTTCAGCACGAGCGCAAACGCCCGGCAACCTGAACGTCGTCGTGGTGGGATGGAACGATACGACGAGAACTGCCGGACGGTGACGGACACTGCCGGCAACGTTTACGTGCGGGCGGTAGGTCCGACAGCATTGCTGGGGTCGCTGACACAATCCATCTACTATGCGAAGAGCATCCGCGCTGCGAGCGCGAACATGGTAACCGTTCGCTTCAGCGGCACAGCGACGTTTCCCGATATACGGATAGCGGAATATAGCGGCCTCGATCCGCTGGACCCGTGGACTCGCCATCGGATCATCGGGTTCTCTACCACCAGTTCGAGCGGGTCGTTGACGACCACCAATGCGAACGATCTGCTTAGCTCGGTGCGAACATTGTTTTGCAGGGACGAACGCCGCTGGCCCAGGTTACACGTCACGAGTCATCACGTCCCGGACTCTGACATCCTCGAGGACCGCGTCGTGAACAGCGGTCGGTAGCAAGTGCTACGGCGCCGCTCTCCGGCGGTGGATGGGTCATGCAGCTGGTGGCATTCCGCGCCGCAAGCGTCAGCGGAGGTGCTACGACCAAGCTGACGAGCCTCGGCGCGACTGGTAGTTCGACGACGTCTTCTGCTTCGAACGCGTCGCTGGATCGCGGCGCCGCAGCCACACGCGCTACCGATGCGCTTCGCGCAGCCGACTACGATGGCGACGGCAAGAGCGATCTCGCAACATTCAGCCCGGCGACGGGCAAATGGGCGATCCTGCTGTCGGCGACCGGCTACACGACCAGCATCAGCGCGACGCTCGGCGTCAGCACGGACGTGACCGTGCCGGGCGACTACGACGGCGACGGACGGACCGACATCGCGATCTACCGTCCATCGCAGGGCAAGTGGATCATCCTGACGTCGAGCAGCGGCTTTACCAACCGGGTCGCCTACACCTGGGGGGCGGCCGGCGATGTGCCGATGCCAGGCGACTACGACGGCGACGGCGCCACCGACCTCGCAGTCTATCGGCCGTCGACAGGCGAGTGGCTGATCACGATGTCAGCTGCGAAGACCACAGCCACATTCGTCCTGGGTGCGGTCGGCGATGTGCCGGTGGCGGGCGACTTCGACGGCGATCACAAGGCCGACATCGGCGTGTTCACACCGTCGACCGGGGCATGGACGGTTCGCACCTCGTCGACCAACTACACCACTGGTCCAACGTTGTCGCTGGGCGCCGCGACCGATGTTCCAATACCCGTGGACTACGACGGCGATGGCCTGACCGACGTCGCGGTCTACACGCCGGCGACGGGACGGTGGTCGATCCTGTCGTCGACAACGAGCTACTCGTCGATGCTGAGCGTGACGCTGGGCGGCGGCGACGCCATTCCGGTGCCGGGCGACTACGACGCCGACGGTGTGGCCGACGTAGCCGTGTACCACCCGTCGACGGGTCGCTGGAGCATCGTTGCGTCCGCTGACCGATCGACGATGACGCTCGCCTGGGGAGTCAGCGGAAGTGTTCCAGCGCCGCGGCGGCCGTAGCCGTTCGCGGCCAGGGCCGTTCCCCGTTCAACCAGCTCGCGAGGTGGGACTGGCGTCGCCGCCGGCCGACAGCCGGGGGAGCGTGCTGGCAACTTTCAGAAAGGCGTCGACGATCGACGGATCGAAATGCGTGCCTTTGGCCGCGACGATGAAGGCGACCGCGTCTTCGTGTGACATCGGATCGCGATAGACGCGGCGAGTGGTGATCGCGTCGTAAACATCGACCAGCGCCATCAGCCGGCCGACGATCGGGATCTCCGCGCCACGAAGTCCCTCGGGATAGCCGGTCCCGTCCCACTTTTCATGGTGGGTATAAACGATGTCCTTGGCCATCGCGAGTGTCACATCGTCGGGGACGCCAACGTCCTGCTCGGCATGCAGGATCACATCCCGGCCGTGCGCGGGATGCTTGCGCATCTCCTCGGTTTCCTCGACGGTGAGCGCGCCAGGTTTGTTCAGCAACGAATCACGTACCCCGACCTTGCCGATGTCGTGAAGCGGCGCCAGGCGCGCCAGCAGATCGATTCGCTCCGGGGTGAGATAACTGCTGAAGGCTGCCTGGGTGGAGAGTTGCTCGGCGATCACCCGGGCGTACGCCTGGGTTCGCCGTGAGTGGCGGCCGGTCTCCGCATCCCGGACTTCGGTGAGCGACAGCAGACCCTGAACCATCAGACGCTGCGAGATGACGCGGTCGCGCTTTTCCTGATCGCCCCGCCGACGCTCGACGGTGAGCTGGGCAATCGCCATGGTCGCGAACGCGAGCACGACGCCGAGTGTCGGAAACACCGGCGACAGGAACGAGCCGTTGTGCGACATCAAGCCGAAGGCTCCGCCCCAGACGGCGGCGAGACAGGCTGCGGCGGCGACAGTGCCCCAAGCCAGCCCGAGGCGGCCGACGAGCAGCGTCGCGATGATGCCGATCCCGAGCACGACGTCTGTTTCGATCAAGCCGCCCCACTCGGGACGCCGGATGAAGTCCTGCCGCAGCAGGTTGTCGGCCACCGTCGCCTGCACTTCGACTCCCGCGAACAGGGTGTCGATGGGGGTCGCCACGACTTCGCGCGTGCCGAGGGCGGTCGTTCCGACAAACACGATCTTGCCGTTGAGACTCCCCCCGTTCGTGTTGCCGCTCAGCACGTCGACCGCCGAGATGTACGGAAAGGTGTGCTTGATGCCCCGATACCTGAGCAGCAGATTGCTCTTGCCGTCGAGCGGAACGGCGCGGCGGTCGAGAACCAATGTCGTGGCGTTGGCATTGAGCACGCGCAGGCTGATGTCCCGGGTGCCGGTGGCGGCGACGACCGCAGCCAGGGCCAGCGCGGGATGCACGCGTCCGTTGAGCCCGATGAGCAATGGCACGCGCCTGAGACGGCCATCGGGATCGGGCGCCGCATTCAAGAAGCCGGAGAATCCGGCCGCCTGCGTCAGGATCGGAAGGCTGCACACGGCCCCGGTCGCCTCGAAAAAAGGCTGGTCGGCCGGTTCGTCACCGCGTCGAATCAGCGCGATACCGAGGGGATGCTGCACGCAGGCAGTCGAACTGACGGACGCGCCGCCGAACGTCAGCGCGTAGCCCAGCGCGACCTTGCCGGTTCGCAGGGTGTCGGCCAGCGCTTCGTCGGGGGCGACGCCCGTCCCGTTGTCGCGATCGGACTCGGCGAACATGATGTCGAGAGCAATGGTGCTGGCGCCGAGATCGCGCATGCGGGCGATCAGCCTGGCGATCACATCACGGCGCCAGGGCCACTGGCCGATCGCCGAGAGGCTGCGTTCGTCCACGTCGACGATCACGATGCGGCTGTCGGGCGGGCGGGGCGCGAGAAGGCGCACCAGCCGGTCGTAGGCGCTGTATTCGAGATTCGCCAGAATCGGCGGACGATACAGCGAGAGCCCGGCGGTCATGAGGGTCGGCAGCAGACCGCACAACAGCACGAGACGGCGAGGCGGCAGCGTCATCTCACCGTGATTTCAACGCGCCGGTTGCGCGGTTCGAGAACGCCATCCGCCGTCTTGATCAGCAGATCGGCCTCGCCGTGCGACGTCACCTCGATCATCGACGAGTCCAGGCCGGCCTCGACCAGCCGGGCGCGAATCGCGTTGGCCCGCCTCAGCGCGAGCTCGTAGTTGGCGGCACTCGTCCCCGTCGTGTCGGTGTGGCCGACGACCGCGACGTCGGGAAACGGGCGATTCCCGACGGCCTGCAGGATGTGCGGGACGAGCGCGCGACTCTCCTCGGTGAGTTCCTCGGACTCGAAACGGAAGTACAAAATGAAGTGCTGGGCGGCGGGCGGCAGGGTCGACAGCGCGTCGCCGAAAATGTTCTGGACATCAGCCTCGCTGAGGACGGTGACCGGCGCCGGCAGCTGGTTGGGAGACACCGTGGTCGATTCCCGGGCCGCCGCAAGCTCGAACGCCCCGGTCGCATTCGAGACGACGGCGCGGCCGACCGCACCATCACCGGGGTCTGGAAGCAGAACCACCAGGCTCTGGCCGGGACTGGCGGAGGCTCGAATACGTTTCGGCCCACAGCCGGAAAGCACCGCGACGCCGAGCAACGCGATCAGGACCGCGAGCGGTCGTGCCTCCGCCATCAGGGCGTAACGCGCAGCGCCAGGGTGGTGCCTCGAACTCCCATGACGGCGGCCGGTGTCTCGAGGCGGATGGAATCGGGCGCGAGCTTGGCGATTCGTCCCGAGACGTACGCCATGACGCCACGGACCATGTTGAGCACCAACCCCAGGCGACCTTCGGCGGGAGCGTAGACGAACCGATCCACCCGGACTTCGCTGCCCGGTCCAAGCGAGACGCGAGTATCGTCCTTCAACGTGATGCCGACGCGGCCGTCGGCGCCGGTCCTCAGGCTGTCGGCTTCGAAGATTGGCTGACCCGCTTGGGCGGGCAAGGAAATTCCGCCCCGAACGATGAAGACCGCGCCTGAGGCGATCTTGATACGGCCGGCGGGAGACGGCGCCTGCTGGGCGAACGCCGGAGCTGCCGCCACGACCATCGCCACGACGCCAAGCCAGGGTCGATAAGAAATCACGAGTCCCCCTCCGGCTCACGATAACCCTGTATCACCGCTCCGGTCCAGACACGTCCGGGCGACTTGCGCGCGGATCTGCACATCATTGCGGCCTGTACCGCGGCCGGCGCTGACCCAGGACTGGTCCCGCGCGCGATACCGCCACGAGGCTCGCCCCGCCTCCGACGGGATGGATCGGCCCGTGAACCCCCCTCGCGGTTCAGGCTGCTATCTGAGCTCCCCGTTCGGCCCGAAAAGGAGCATGGAAACCTGGACCTGCACCTGACATAATTCTGCGACGCTCGGGCTGGACCTCGCCGCTGGATTTCCTCAGCATATGGACACGATCGGCAAATACAAGCTCGTCCGCGTCATCGGCGAAGGCGGGATGGGGCAGGTCTACGAAGCCATCGATCCGGTCATCGGCCGCCGCGTCGCGATCAAGACCATTTCGCTCAGCGTCGCGACCGACGCCGAAACCCGGGCGCGATTTTTCCGCGAGGCGCAGGCGGCCGGACAGCTCTCCCATCCTAATCTCATCACGATTCACGACATCGGAGACCAGGACGGCACGCCGTACATCGTGATGGAGTTCCTCGAAGGGATGGATCTGAACCGGAAGATCCGGCAGGAGCGGCTGTCCTACGACGCCAAGATTCAGATCATGATCGACGTGTGCGAAGGTCTGTCGTTCGCGCACGGGAACGAGATCGTCCATCGCGACATCAAGCCGGCCAACATCTTCATCACCTCCAACGGACGCGCGAAGATTCTGGACTTCGGCCTGGCGCGCGGTGCGCTGTCCGACGTGACCCAGACCGGCAAGATTGTCGGCACGCCCAACTACATGTCGCCCGAACAGATCCGCGGCGACGATGTGGACCACCGGTCCGACATCTTTGCGACTGGCGTGGTCTTCTACGAGCTGCTCTCCGGCCGCAAGGCGTTCGAGGGCGATTCGGTCGCCACTACGCTTTACAAGGTGCTGGAGTCTCAGCCGCAGCCGCTGCATCTGCTCGACGAGCAGCTGCCGCCGACAATTTCCAGCGTCATCGAACGGGCACTCGCCAAGGACCGGCTCGCCCGTTATCAGACCAGCGGCGAGATGCTCAACGCCGTGCTGCACGCGCATGGGCAGGCGTCGCGCGCCGATCGCTCGAATCCGATCACGATGCCGGCGCGGCCGGCCATGAGCGTGACGCCGGCGCCGGCTCGACGCGACCTGGCGACGATCGCCGCGTGGAGCATCGGCGGTCTGGCCATTGCCGGAGTCGCCGTCTTCGTTCTGATCGGTCAGCGCCAGCGGAACACGGAGGTTCCATCCGCGGCCGTGGTGACACCGCTTGCCAGCACGCCCATCGCCGCGACGGCGACGGCGCCGGTGCCGACAGCGACGCCCGAGCCGGCTCCGCCCCCGGCGCCGCCGCCGGTCGCACCATCACTAGCCACCAAAGCCGCGAAGGCGCCGCCGCCAAAACCGGTGCCCGCCGTTCAGCCGGCGGCACCCGAGCGGACGCCGGCGCCGCCGCCGGCGGCGGTCGCGCCGCAGGCCGAGACGAAGGTCGCGCCTCCCCCCGCTCCGACGCCGGCGCCGGTCGCTGCCGCGCCAACTGAATCGAAGGCGACGACCGAGCGACCAACGCCAGCGGCGGCGCCGGCGCCAGCGGCCGCGCCACCGCCACCTGCCATAGCATCGCCGCCGGCGGTGGTCGTGGCGCCGCCAGCCGCAGCGCCGGCGCGTACCGAGGAAAGCCCCCTCATCGCCATTCAGGCCGTCCTCGGGAGATATCGAGCCGCGCTCGAGTCACGCGACATCGGCGCGCTCAAACGCATCTGGCCTGCACTCTCGGGACGCCAGGAGGACGCCATCCGGAACGAATTCGAGTATTCACAAGCCATCGCGGTCGGGCTCGACGGCATCGACATCCGCCCGGCCGGCAACAGCGCATCGCTGACCTGCCGCCGCAGCTACGCGGTCACCACCGCCGATGGACAAACCCTGAGAACCGCGACGAGGATGTTCATGACGTTGTCCCGGCGGGACGGCGCGTGGAGCATCGAGTCGATTCGCCACGAGGTCGCCCGATGATCGCACGCGTCGCCACGTTGTCTCTCCTGCTGGCTGGTCTTGCGACGGGCGCCGCGGCGCAGACCACCGTGGAATCGACCAGCCCGACGCTGGCCGAGCTGCTGCAGAATATTTACGGCCCGCGCGGCCTCGTCGTGGACAGCGAGGCGGTGCTGCCTGACGGATCGACGCACTCCGCGCATTTCAACGGCGCCTTCCAGTCGGAGTTCGGCCGCATCAACGTCGCGCTGGTGCGGCAACTCGGTGCGTTGCCGATACCTTCGCCCGCATCCGGCTTCACCTACGCGTTTGACAATTCGACCGGGACGTTCGTGCGATCGACGCAAAGCTTCGGGCCGATTCTCGGCGACCGAGCCGAAACCATCGGCCGCGGCCAGTTCGCATTCGGCTACAGCCTGCAGCAATTTTCGTTCGAGACGTTCGACGGCGTCCGCCTCAGCCACATTTCAGCGGTGTTCACGCACGACGACTTCGCCCTGGGCGGCGGCCGCTCCGACGTCATCACCACCAACAACGCCATCAGCGCGTCGGTGACCCAGTCGACGTTCTCGCTGACCTACGGCGCCGCCCAGCATTTCGACATCTCCTTTGGCATCCCGCTGATCCGGACTTCGCTCAAGGTCGTGTCCGATGCCACCATTCATCGGATCGGCACCGCGGACAACCCGGCCATTCATTTCTTCCGCGATCCCGATGCACCCGGCATGTACGGCAACGAACGAACCTTCGTCGCCAGCGGCTCGGCGGTCGGCCTCGGCGACGTGATCGTGCGAGCCAAGGCGACGGCCTTCAAGACGGCACGGACCGGCCTCGCCCTCGGGCTCGAAGCGCGGTTGCCCACCGGTCAGGAGGAGAACCTGCTCGGCTCGGGATCGTTCGGGCTGAAAGGGTTCGAGGCGGTGTCCGCCACGTTCGGCCGGGTCACGCCTCACGTCGACCTCGGCTACCAATGGAACGGCCGCACCGTTCTGGCTGGCGACGTGACGACCGGCGTGAAGGGAGATTTGCCCAATGAGGTGTCGTACGTCGTGGGCGCCGACGTCGGTATCGAAAAGCGACTGTCGATCGCGTTCGATGTGCTCGGACGTTACTCGAACAATGCGCCGCGGCTTTCGAGCAGCACGTACACAGCAGCCGATTCGGAGCCGTTTCAAGACATCGCGTTCGACGTCGGTTCGCTGAACGTGGTGAGTGGGGCCTTCGGCTTGAAGGCCAACGTCGCCTCCACGCTGCTGCTCACCTTCAACCTGCAGTTCAAGCTGAACGATGCCGGTGTCCGGGCCAAGGTGGCCCCACTGGTCGGAATCGAGTACGGGTTCTAGGTAGTCGTTCGCTCACATCGCGGTTCTCCCGAACCCCCGGGTTCCCTCCGAACGCCGCACGGTCAGCGGCGTCATCAGCCCTGTGTTCTGTCCTGTCCCGTGCACCGTTATAGACAGTAGAGAACAAAAGAGGGGAGCGGTCATGCACATCCAGGAGCAAGGCGTCGAGGATGGGGTCGTGTGGCACCTGTGCGGACAGCTGACGGAGACCTGCGGTGAGCTGCTGGAAGGCGCCGTCAATCGTGCCGCCTGTCTCGGCCGGCGCAGGATCGTGATCGACCTGGACGCCGTCTCGATGGTCGACGCCGGGGGACTCGGCTCGCTGGTCACCGTCTATCGGACCAGCACGAAGCATCTGATCGCGCTCAGCCTGGCTCGAGTGCCAAAGCGCGTGCGCCTGCTGCTCACGGTTACGCAGCTGACGAGCGTTCTGCAGATCTTCGACTCGGTCGAACAGGCGCTTCGAAGCAACTGCGCCTCCGCGCGGTCCGCGGTTTCAATGGTGATCCCTTCCGGGCTCCGGGAATCGGCGGAAACCAGCCTGTAGGCGGGCGGGCGGCCCGGTGCCTCGATCGCGTCCGGGCCGGGGTTGTTCGATCTCGCGCAGGCCGTCGTTATTCAAGAGTCCAGGGATTGTGACTCCGGCGCAACGGAGTCTGGAGTCACCGGCCTGGCTGGCCGGCTCTCGCGGCAGGTGTGATGGCGGCTGGCGATGTCGTATGATTCCCACCGCGCTCACGGCGCTGAGCGCTGAGCTCGATTCCCCGTACTTGCAGGTGATGGCCATGGTCGGTGACTGATGCCGACGCGATCGACGCAGAAGGGGACGTATGACTGAAGGCTCGAGCTCGAACGAGAACGGACGTTGCGTTGGCGACGGGCTGCTCAGCGACGAACCGACCATCGAATTGATCACACGGGCGCGGACCGGCGACACAGCCGCGACCGAAGCCCTGATGCAGCGGTGCCTGCCCGCATTGAGGCGCTGGGCGCACGGCAAGCTGCCATCGATTGCGCGCAGCTACATGGACACGGGCGATCTGGTTCAGGAAGCGGCCTTGAACGCCATCCGCCACCTCGACACGTTCGAGCCGCGGCGGGTCGGCGCGATGCAGGCCTACCTGGTCCAATGCGTCATCAACCGGATTCGGGACGAGGTGCGCCGTGTCGGCCGACGTGGGGTCGCGAGCGAGCTTCCGGAACAGGCCGCGTCAGACGATCAATCGCCGCTCGAACTCGCCATCGCGGCGCAGGCATACGAGCGCTATCGCGAAGCGTTGCAGGGGCTGAAATCGCGCGACCGGCAAATCGCTGTCGCCCGGATCGAACTGCAATGGACCGCGGCGGAGATCGCCGAACGCTTTCAGTTCCGGACCCGCGACGGCGCGCGTATGGCTACCGCCCGAGCGCTCGAGCGACTCGCTGCAGAACTGAACATCAGCGCAGACGCGCAACCAACGTAGGTATCGACGCGGTCGCCGAGGTGATCTTCCCGTTGTTTTCACCGCGCGAGGAACTCGATCGTGCCCAACCTGTCTACGCCGATCGGTGACCTGCGCGCCCGCTACGACGTCGTGGTCATCGGATCCGGTTACGGCGGCGCAGTCGTGGCCCGCTGGATGGCCAAGGAGGCGCACGAGCGTCACGTATGGGGACAGCAGCCGTTCTCGGTGTGCCTGCTCGAGCGCGGACTCGAGATCCGGCCGGGCCAGTATCCGACCACGCTGACGGGAGCTCTGCGCGCGGCGCAGATTGATACGCAATACGGCCGTCTCGGGCGACGGACGTCGCTCTTCGACGTGCGGACGAACCCCGAGCTCACCGTGCTCGTCGGCTGTGGATTGGGCGGCACCTCATTGATCAATGCCAGCGTCATCCTCGAGCCCAAGGACCTGAGCGGCCCGGTGTGGCCGGAGGCGTTGCGACCGCCGGGCGCGCTGGCGCGCGAGTTCGCGCTCGTCAAGGAAGCGCTGGGGGCTGAGCCCGTGCCGCCGGACCTCGAGCTCGAGAAAGTGTCGCGGCTGATCGAGTCCGCCGGCAGACAGAACAGAAAGCTGGAGCAGCATCGCCCGCCAATCGCCGTGTCGTTCCATACGCACATCAACCAGTTTGGTGTGCAGCAGGGACGCTGCACACTGTGCGGCAACTGCATCACCGGGTGCAACTACTCCGCCAAGAGCACGCTGATCATGAACTACCTGCCCGCAGCCGTAACTGCGGGCGCGTCGATCTTTTGCGGAATGCTGGTGTCGGCAGTCCAGCCTCCCGAGCATGCCGACGGCGACTGGCTCGTGCACACGCGCATTCTCGACCGTGGAGCGACGGTGTTCGGCAATCCCGAGATCCCGATTCGCGCCGGCATGGTCTTCCTCGCCTCAGGGTCGCTCGGTTCCACGGAGCTGCTGCTGCGGTCGCGTGATCGCTACCATCTCTCCTTGTCACCCGTTCTTGGCCAGCACTTCTCTGGCAATGGAGACGTGATCGCGTTTGGCTACAACATCGACAAGCGTGTGAATGGCATGGGCTACGGATCCCGCCTGCCGCGAGAACCGGTGGTCGGTCCGACCATCGCCGGGATGCTCGACGAACGGAAAAACCCCGACGTCAAGGCCATGATTCAGGAGGCTGCGGTCCCCGGCGCGCTTGGCCCTCTCCTTCGATTCATCGGGCCGTTGATCGCCCGGCTGAGTCGATTGGGCAACGCGACCGGTGTCCGCTTTTCTGTCAAGGGCCTGTGGCGGGAGATCGATAGTCTCCTGCGTGGATCGCACCACGGATCGCTCGTCCGCACCCAAACCTTCCTCGCCATGAGCTTCGATGATGGACGTGGGTCGATGAAGCTCGCGGACGACCGGCTTCGAATTGATTGGAACCACGCCGGAAGCCAGCTTGTCTTCGCCAGAATCGCCAGCCGTCTCAACAAGTTGACCGGCAGATTGAAGGGCGCCTACGTGACCAACCCGATCTGGTCGCGTCTGTTCGGACGTCGTCTGCTCATCGCCCATCCACTCGGCGGATGCGTCATGGCCGACTTGCCAAGAGACGGTGTGGTGAACCCGTTGGGTCAGGTCTTTCGCTGCGACGCCGGCAACTGCGAGGGGGAGCAGGAACCGGAACCTGTACACCGAGGCCTCTACGTCTGCGACGGGGCCGTCATCCCGACACCGCTCGGCACCAACCCGTCGCTGACTATCGCGGCACTCGCGCAACGTATCGCTGAACAGGCAGTGCTGGAAATCCCGAAGGCGCCGGCCGTTCCTCCGACGACCGGCGAGGAACGACCGACCGCTCGAAGAACGGATCCGGGCATTGTCGGCCTCAGGTACGCGGAACGCCTGCGAGGATCGATGCGGCTCAACGGCTCCGACGCCAGCGTTGAACTCTTCTTGCACATGTCGATCGAGGACCTCGAACAACAGCAGAACAGCCCGGCTCAGCGGGTTGAGGTGATCGGAGTCGCCGGCATGCCGGACCTCAGGCATGCGACAAGACGGTTCACCATTTCCAAAGGAACGTTGAATGTCCTAGTCGACGATGACCGCCAGGTCGATACCAAGCTCCTCGTCTATCGACTCAAGCTCACTCCCACCGACAACACGAACCCCACGTCGGCGGACGAGGGAACGCTCTGGCTGTGCGGACACAAGACCGTCAATTTCGATGCCTGCAGACGCAGCGTGTGGAAGGCCGCCACTCGCCTGCCGTTCGTGATCTATCGCAGCCGTCCGCACCAGTGGAGCGCGACTGCTTTTCACAACGGCCGCGACATCGTCGACCTTGCCAAGAACGAGGCGGACCGGGCACAGTTCCTGGACAGCGCTGCGGCCCGCGATGCGGACGTGATCGGCGTCGGGCTCGTCGGCAGCAATCTGGCGGACACCATCCGCCTCAGTGCCAGCCTCAAGGTGATTCACGAGCCGCGATTTCTGCGGCGCATCGCGGTGGCGTTCCGGTTTCAGTGGCTCTTTGTCGATGCGCTGGTGCAGGCACGGGTCTGGGGGCTGCGCAGGACGGACCGGCTCGATCCGCTCGATCGCGACGCCCGTGGGAGACCGCCGAGCGATGAAGGCACGGTTGTTCGCGACGACCGCGACCTCGATCAGGAGCGCTACTTGTTGACCCGCTTCGAAGGTCGTCGTTCGCAGGGCGATCCGAAACGCGCGGTCGTTCTGATTCCCGGATTCAGCATGTCCACCTACTGGTTCCGGGCCAGGACGCCCAGGACGAACTTCACCGAGTTCCTGCGCGACAACGGCTACGACGTGTGGCTGCTCGACTATCGCGCCAGCGATCGCCTCAGCGCGTCAAGGCGTCAATTCACGCTCGACGATCTGGCGACGTCGGATTTTCCCGAGGCAATCGAGCGGGTATACCAGGAGGAGAAACGACCGGTTCAAGTCGTTGCGCACTGCGTGGGTTCGATCTCACTCTTGATGTCGCTGCTGAGCGGCAGCCTGAAACCAGGGCGCATTCAGTCGATCGTCCTGTCGCAGTCGATGGCGTTCATCCATCAGCCCTTCGTCAATCGCCTGAAGGCCCGGTTGCACCTGGCCGAGGTCCTGCGCTTCCTCGGGTTCCGCCCCGTCATGACGCCGGACTTCGACCTTCGATCCAGTGTCGGCGCTCGATTGCTCGATCGCCTGCTCTACTTCTACCCGAGCCGCGAGCGCTGCAGGAGCGGCGTGTGCCGCCGGCTGCTGCTGATTTACGGCGAAGCCAACCGTCACGCCAAGCTCGATCGCGTGACGCACGAGATGCTCTACGACATGGTCGATCGTGGGAACCTGACGACGCTCGCCCAGCTGCAGAGAATGGCCGTCCAAAAGAAAATTGTGGACGCCAACGGCCAGAACATCTACGTCCATCCCGAGAACTTCAAGAACATAGTCGTGCCGATGACCCTTCTCCAGGGCGAGCGGAACAATCTGTTTCGTCCGGCCGGCGCGCGTGAGACTCTCCGCTGGCTGCGCCAGTACCGGAGGCTTTGAGTCCCCCGCTGAGCGGGAGGCGAAGTTCACGTTGCTGCCGATACCCGATTACGGGCACATGGACGTCTTCATCGGCAAGGACTCCGCCCTCGACGTCTATCCGAAGATTCTCGAGGCCCTCAAGAGGATGGGGTCGCTAGTATGACCTGGTCCGAGCAGAAGGGCTGTTCTGCGAGCCCCGGAGATGGATCTCTCAGAAAGGTCTCGAGGGTGCCGAACGTCGTGACTGGCTGCTCGACAAAGGCAATGTGAGCCGACAGCTCGATCTGTTTGATGTCTACCGGCCGCCCGATCGTCCTTCTGATTAGCGAACACTGATCGCTGAACGGATCTTTGCTGCCATAGGCCAGCAGGACCGGGATGCTTGTCTTGCCGAGGTCATGGTAGACCGCCGTTTGATCGGTCAGAGCCAGCGCCCTGGATAGTTCGAGATAGTTGATTCGCGCAAAGCCGCCGCGGAATTCCTGATCCTGCCGTTCGAACAGCTGCGGGAAACGCCGCGGACACAACAGCTCGCCTTTCTCGCTGGCCTCCCATTGGCGCTCGACGAATGCTGGAAAGGTAAATGGCGCGAGAAAGTCGGACAGGATCGGTATGCCTGCCAGTGTGCCGCCGAAGCCATAGTCGTGCGGGAGGCCAACGGCGCTGACGAGCGCCACCGTCGGGCGTTGACTGACCAGTCGTACCGCCATCGAGGCGGCGACTGGTCCGCCAATCGACGTGCCGACGATCAAGGGCTGAGTTTCTCCAGAAAAGGCCAGCGCGCGCCAGAGCTGCTCGTACTGGTCGACGATGTAGTTGGCGGTGGGCCGGCCGGTCAGGCGCGTATGTCTTTTGCCCGGCAGGTCGAGGATCAGCACTCGATAGTCCGAGTTCAGCAGTTGGGCCCTCAGGGCGTCGAAGTAGTGAGCATCCGGCAAGCCGGCGACCAGCACGACCAGCTTTCGGCGCTCGCGATCAGGGGGCGCGGCCGGCGCTCCCGGGTCGTAGTGATAGTAGAAGCCCGCCTCGGCCGGGCCGAAATGCTGCATCTCATATCGCTCACCGGTGGGTGCCACATAGTCGGTCGACGCATATACACAACCATCCCCCGCTCCGCCGCTGGCGTTGGGCGACGCCGGCGATGTGGGCGCGAAAGCCGGGCGGGCCTGCAACGCCGACACCGCGGACTGACACATGGCACCGGCGAGAGCGAGTCCGATCGCGATCCGAAGACATGCCGCGCGAGTCATCGTGCACCTCCATGGAATTTCGGGCGCGCCGCTGCCGGCTCGATGCGAATCGGTCCTTCAATCAAGTGCGGCCGCAGCTCCACGTCGGCCGGCTCATAAAATGATTGCGTCGGCGTCGCATCCATCCGCCGCCGCCACCGGCGCGGTACGCGGCGCAGCCCGATCGGGAAGATCTCGAGCGCGCCGTCATCGCCGATGTGCATGCGCAGGAAGTTGCGGTAGTCGATGACACTCTGCACCGCGAACACGTCGTTGTGATGCAGATCGAAGAAGCGATCGGACACCACCAGATAGAACCCGATGAAGGTGGCGCCCGCCAGACCGGCAACGAGTACATATAGATTCGGCATCAGATAAGGGCCGACGCTCGACATGCGAATGACCGCCAGGACGTCATACACCATCATCCGGGACGGGGCGAAGAACACGAAGACGCTGGCGGCCAGCCAGACGTGCGCGAGGCCATGCAGGATTCCCCACGTGGCCGTCAGGATGCGGGAGGCGCGGCCGTTCACGAACACGGCGAACCCCACGCACAACGCGACCACCACACCGACCAGCACGGAATTGATCGTGCCCGGATTGAGCCAGAGCCATTTCGGCAAGGTCAAGAAATTCATGACGGTCCGTTCCGGCAGCGCCGCGCCGACCGGCAGTTTCCAAGGGCGCATGTCGCGGACCAGGAACCAGTACAGCGCACCGACGACGACGCCAAACAACCAGTTGGCGGGCCGAAACGCCATCAGCAAGCCCTGAAGCGCGAGCCGGCGCGAGTCCGAGCGGTTGGGATAGGAAAATTCGCCGGCGACGAACTCGCTGCTCCGCTCCTCTTCCGGCTGCACCGGCAGTGACGCGGAAGGTCTTGCGTCCGATTCCAGTGATGGGCGCGGTGTCAGCTTGGGTATCCGCTCAGGAAGAAAGTGGGTACCCATCAGATAGGCCCCGCCGCCGCCGGCCACGATCATCTGACAACCGCTCGCGCTGCTGTATCGGCTGTAATGATGGAGATCGCCGGTCAGGATGACGGGAACGCTTCCACCGTGATCGTTGACGACGCTCTCGACGAAGAACACCAGGTTGCGATAGGCCTCGTCCGAGTAGCGTGAAATCTCGAGCCACGCTGGCTTGGCGGTACACAGGATCACCCGATCGCCGCGCTCGAAACGCTCGTTGGCCGACCACCCGTCCGAGACCGAGTCCTGGAGAATACTCAGGAAGTAGGCCTGCTGCGGCGCGTCGATGCGCGTGTCGAGCGCGATGTCGATGCCCCAGAGCCACCAGCCTCTCGTCAACTTGACGGCGAAATAGCTGCGGGTCTGGAAGAGACGCCAGCCGCCAAGAAAGCCACCCTGGCAGAACTCGCGAAAGAAGTTCGTGAGCCCGTCGTACCAATCGTGGTTGCCGGGGATGGCGAACAGGCTTGGCACCGGCCGCTCCGTCGTTCTCGGCAACGCAGCCGTGAACGGGGCGCGAAACCGACGCCGATAGCCATCGCGCGTCGCCCGCGGGTACACCAGATCGCCACCCACCACCACAACCGCCGCCGGCCCGAACGAGGACGGCAGTTCCTTGGCCGCCGATTCCGGAAAGCTGGCTCTCAGCTGGGGATCGGCCAGCATCGACGCGACCGCATAGGTTGCTTCCCACGAGTCACCCACATCGGCGACAAAATCCAGCCACAGGCCATTGCGTTCAGCATCCGCCGGATCGACCAGGACCGCGTCGATATGCGAGCCTCGCGTCAGGACGCCCGGGGGCGACGAATCTGCCGGGACGGTACTGCGATCGAGCGCCGCCATCACTTCCCGGCGATCGATGATGCCCGTGCCGGCCGTGACCAGCCACACTTGATATCCCGTCCGCAGCAATTGCAGCGGATTCAGCCACGCCACTTTCCTTGGCGGCAGTTGACCGGCGGCGAGCGGGACACCAGGATCCTCTCGCAGCAATCGATCGAACAGGCCCGGCCGCTCAGCCATGGCCGTGCGCAGCTCCTCCAGCAGGGCCAGTGACGAGGGCAGCGACGTTCGCGCAATCGCGCGTTCCCATCGTCGCTGTCATAGCGGGTCTGGAGGAAAGAAAACTCGAATCCCCGGCCACAGCGCGAGGATGAGCGTCACGAGCGAGACCGCGGCGTCCAAGGGCGGGCTGCCGTAGAGATACGTCGATGGCTGTGCAATCGGCCACACCAGCCAGTGCAACGGCCACGGCGCCCATCCCAGGAGACAGGCGTCGCCTCCCGGCAAACAGGTGATCACGATCCGCGACATCAGCTGAAAGACGTACCACAGGCTCAGCGTGAACATCACGAACAGGATCGGGGTATACGGTTGCTTGCGAATCCGAGTGTTGAAGAAGCCTTCGGACGTAGTCATGATGTGTTGCTCGCTTCCCATCGGGGTTACCCGATCGAGTGCCGGAGTCGACGCGGACGCGTGCCGACTTCAGGACGTGCCGGCGTCCGGGCAGTCGGGGAAGACATAACGGCTGTGCTAGAGTGCCCATATCCTCACGTCCCGGTCGATCGGTGTCAACCGTCATTTCCTACGCGGTTGAAGTCCTATGTCGTTCCATGAGTTCGCCGGTACGGAGCGCTTCCAACTCATTCGGCCGCTGGGTGAAGGCGGCTTTGGCATCGTGTACGAAGCGTTCGATCGCCAGCGCTCCGCCCGGGTGGCGTTGAAGCTCCTGCGCGACGGCGAAGGAGCCGCGCTTTATCGCTTCAAGCGCGAGTTCAGGGCGCTGGCCGACGTTTCGCATCCGAATCTCGTCGCGCTCGACGAGCTCCTGAGCGACAGCGGCTACTGGTTCTTTACGATGGAGCTCGTGCGCGGCGTGCCCGTTGTCGCCTACGTGCGGCCGGCCGATGCGGGCGATGAGGGCAGCGAACGGATCGGCAATCACCGCGGACGACTGAGCGAGCCGCGCCTGCGATCGTCGCTGAGACAGCTGGCCGATGGGCTCAATGCGATGCACCGCCTCGGCATCGTGCATCGAGACATCAAGCCCTCGAACGTCCTCGTGACCGAAAAGGGTCGCGTGGTCGTGCTGGACTTCGGCCTCGTCGCGGAGCGTCCGATCGGGCAGATCGAGGGAGACGCGTCGGTCGAAGTCGGCGTCGTGCTGGGCACTCCCGCTTACATGGCGCCGGAGCAGGCGACGACGAATCCGGTCACGCCCGCGGCGGATTGGTACAGTGTCGGGGTCGTGCTCTATCAGGCGTTGACCGGCGCGCTTCCGTTCACCGGACCCAGCGTCGATGTGCTCGAAGCCAAGCGATGGTCCAGTCCAACGCCGCCGATCGAACTGGCCCCGGATGCGCCCGCCGACTTGTCCGACCTCTGCATGAGCCTGCTCCAGGCGGATCCGCTGCAGCGACCCTCCGGCGAGTGGGTGCAACGCGCACTCGACGCCGCCTTGGTACGGCCGTACGCCGAGGCCCCTGGCGGGCCGGTACCGGAGATCCTGGTTGGGCGCGAAGCCCACCTGAAAGCATTGAGCGATGCGCTCGACACCAGTCGGAGCGGCGACACCGTGCTCGCATTCGTCTCGGGTCTGTCGGGCATGGGCAAGACCGCGCTGATCAAGCGCTTCCTGCAGGACGAACGCGACAAGGATCCGGGTCTTCTCGCGTTGACCAGCCGCTGCTACGAGCGCGAAACGATGCCCTACAAGGCGATCGATCCGCTGGTCGACGCGCTCGCCCGGCACCTGAAGTCGCTCCCCGACATCGAAGTGGCTCGCATTCTGCCTCGCGACACCGCGCTGCTGGCCCGGGTCTTCCCGGTGCTGCTGCAGATCAGAGAAGTGCAGCGCACGCCGCCTCACACCAGCGTCACGCTCGATTCGTTCGCGCTGCGCCAGCGCGCCGCCGAGGCGCTCCGCGATCTGTTGTACGCGCTGGTCGCGCTCTATCCGCTCTCGCCGCTGATCCTGACCATCGACGATGCGCAGTGGGGTGACGCCGACAGCGCGTCCATCCTGCAGCAGGTGCTTCGGCCTCCCGATGCGCCGCCGCTGCTGCTGGTTGCTGCCTACCGATCCGAGGACGCTGGCGGCGGACGACTGCTCGGCACCCTGCGTCAACTGATCCGCGACGCGTCGGGACCCGACGTTCGAGACATCGAGGTCGGGCCGCTGTCGCCCCAAGACGCTCGCGCGCTGGCCGCGGCGATAACGGCGGGCACGGGCGAGGCTGGGACGCGCGCGAACGCCATCGCCAGGGAATCCGGCGGCAATGCCTTCTTCATTCACGAGCTGGCGCAGCACGCCGCGACGTTGGGCAGCCGCACCACACTCGGCGCAGTCGTGCTCGATCGTCTCGGGACCTTGCCCGACACCGCCCGGCGCTTCATGACAGCCGCGGCGCTCAGCGCGCAGCCGCTGACCGCCACGGTCGGACGAATGGCGGCGCAACTCGAACCCGAGGATCCGGCGCCGTTCCAGGTGCTCCGCGCCTCGCGACTGGTGCGAACGCAGAGCGGTTCGCACGAGCCGACATTCGAGGCCTTCCACGATCGGGTCCGCGAAGCGGTGGTGTCCAAGCTCGATGGCGAAGAACTTCAGCAATGGCATCAACGACTGGCCACCGCATGGGAAGCCTCCCCACTGGCGCGCGCGGAGACGCTCGTCGCGCATTTTCAAGGCGCCGGCGACGATGGGAAGACCCGCCGCTACGCGCAGGTCGCTGCGCAAAACGCGGAGGAGGCACTGGCGTTCGATCGCGCGACGGAGTTCTACCAGATGCTCGTCCGCCTGGAGACCGAGACCACCATGCGGCTGGTGTGGCACGCCAAGCTCGGCGAAGCGTTGGCCAATGCCGGACGGGGTCACGAGGCCGCGCTGTCGTTCCTCAACGCCCTCGACGAGCCGACCACCGATCGGTCGATTCAGCTCGAGCGACGGGCGGCAACCGAACTGATTCGCGCCGGCTATCTCGATCAAGCCACCGATCTGCTCGACACTCTGTTGCCCAAAGTGGGTGTGCGGGCACCACGCAGCGAGCTCCGCGCCTTTGCCACCTGGCTCATGTTCCGCCTGTTGCTGGCCTGCCGCGGCGTCGGCTTCCGCGAACGGCCGGAGTCCCAGATTCCGCGCGACCGCTTGCAGCAGATCGATGTGCTGATGTCGATCAGTGAACCGCTCTGTCTCACGTCGCTGATCCGCGGCGAGGCGCTGATCGCACAAGGCGCCTGGTACGCGCTGCGCGCCGGCGAACCGCGGCGGGCCGTCCGTGCCCTGACCGGCCTGGTCGCTTCGTCCTCGGTTGCCGGTACCCGGGGAGAACGCCATACCACCCGGCTGCTGGCGGCCGCCCAGAAGCAATCGGCGAACATGCCCGACGACCCGAGCAGCCCCTGGTGGACGTCGACCTGGACCACCGGCCGCACCATGCTCGCCGAGGGCATGGTGCTGAAATTGAGCGGCCGTTTCGAGCGCGCGATCCAACAGCTCGGCAGCGCGCTGGAGAAATTCGAGGGCTGCCCTGGCGTCCGCTGGGAAGTCGAAACCGCCCAGAACCTGATGCTCGATTCGCGACTCTGGATGGGACAATGGCGTCAGCTCTCGGCCGATCTTCCCAAGCGGCGGCAAGCGGCCGAACAGCGCGGCGACTTGTTCGCCGCCGCTTACCTCAACGCCAGGGTCAGTCCGATGCTGCACCTGGCCGCGGATCGACGCGACGAGGCAGCGGCAGAGGTGACCGAGAGCCTCACGCGGTGGACCAAGCGCTTCTTCAATCTTCAGCATCGCTACGCGCTCTGCACGTGGATCGAGATCGACCTGTACGACGACAATCCGAAAAGCGCTGCCGATCGGCTGACCAGGGCGTGGCCGGCGCTTCGAGCCATGCTGTTCGTGTTTCAGTTCGCGCGCATCGAGATGCTCTTCTATCGAGCCCGCATCGCACTGGCGACCGGTTCCAGCGCCGACTCGCTGCGGCGAGCTGAACGCGATGCGCGACGGCTGAGCAGAGAACGGGCGGCCTGGGCCGACGCCTTGGCGCTGTTGATACGAGCGGGTGTCGCGCAGGGTCGAGGACGAGCCGGCCAGGCAATCGGCCAGCTGAAGGCGGCCGAGACGGCGCTCCGTGACTGCCAAATCAATCATCATGCCGCCGCGGCTCAGTATCGTCGCGGCGGCCTCATCGGCGGCGACGAAGGGCGACAGTTGTCCGCCTCGGCAATCCAGTGGATGCACGACCAGAAGATCGTCAACCCCCGGCAGATGGTCGATCTCCTGGCCCCTGGAGCCTGGACGCGGTAGCCGCACCCCGCCGCACGATCGAGAACATCCAGACATCAGAAACCGAGCACGAAAGAAACGCCGAGCAGATTGCCGTTGTACTGATACAGGCCGTTGTTGATCGACGCGGTGGGAACGGCCATGCCGCCGTCAGTCGTGCGTCCGCGCCGGTCGCTGAAGTCCACGTGCGAGTAGGCGAGGTCGACTCGATATCGTCCGCGAAGCGGCACGCTCACTCCACCAGCCAGCAGCAACCGCGGCGCGTCGGGAAGCAGCGGCGTCACCGACTGATCGGGCGCGGCGGCGGTGCGCCCGGCCACGCCTCCGCGCAGCACGATGCGGTTCAACCAGTATTCGCCGCCAGCGAAGACGCCGTGGCTATCGTGAAAACTTTCGACCAGCACCGTCGACGGGGCGACCTGGTACTGGATCGTCACCTGATCCAGCAGGTGCCAGTTGGTGAACTGATAGTCGAGGAACACGCGCGAGTGATCGCTCGCTCTGAGCGCCATCCCGATCACCAGCTGATCGGGAAGTGGCAGGGTCGTGGTCGCGGACTGCGCGCCGAGGCGCTGGCCCACCGCAAACCGCGGAGCGACCAACGAGTCGACCGGCGGCGCCTGCGATCCGGCAAGCGGCGCCCCGAGCGCAAGGCCGGTCCGAATCTGCGACGAGGAGGCCTGCCCCGTGATGTTCACCCGCTGGCGAAGCATGAAACGGCCACCGAACGACAGCCGGTCGGTGGCGTTGACGATGAGGCCAACATGCGCGCCGACGTGGTTGCCGCTGCCCTGAAGGTCGACGTCGGCAAAGTCAGTCCCTTCGGGAACGCCGAGAGAATGAAACGTCACGCCGGAGGAGGCGCCGGAGATCGACACTGCCGCGAGATCGAGCCGCCGCCGCAACTCGATATTCACGTGAGTGACGTCCAGTCCTGCGCCGACCAGGACCTTGTCGCTCACGCGAAACGCCACGGTCGGCTGCACGTACAGGGCCCTCACGCTGCTGAGATATCCGAGAAACCGTCCTTCGCTGGTCGCCGGCCAGTCGGACGTCAACCCGTACGGGAAAAAGACGCCGGCGCCGATCACCGTTCGGCGCCCAATTGGTTTGGCAAAGTAGTTCGTCGGCACGACAAGCGTGCGCCGGTTCAACGCGCTGACCCGACCGGTCACGTCGTCCTCGAACCGGCCTCGCGGCGCAACCGCGGTGCCGCCAAGGCTCCCGACAGTCTCCATCCTGGTGGCCAGCCCCGCGGGGTTGAAGAAGACGGCTGAACCGTCTTCGCAAGGCGCCGCCACGCCAGCGCCCGCACGGCCCATGGCGCAGGCGCCCTGCTCATACACGCTGAAGCCCTGTGCCGACGCGGGCGTGCTCACCGCGACAAGCGTCAGAGTGAGCAACATCGCGGCCGGGCCGAACTGCCTGGATCGAGAAGATCTGTGTGCCAAGGTGGCCTCCAGTAAAGCGTCCATAGCCCTATTGACCGTCGCGACTGAGCCCTCGCCTCAGATCGGACGCGGGCAGCCACCATCAGTCTGGACACGCTGGTGGCGCCTGCCACTGGTATCAACGACCGGGAGCTGGATTCCGAACAGGGAGAGATCGCGGGGACGGCCTGGGCACGTGGGCGGAGTGCTGACGCCTGGGCGGCCTGAAGTCTCTATGGCAAGCGTCGACGACCGCTACTGAAGACCACCGCGCACCGACGTGATGCGCTGCGTGTTGAAGCCGAGCCAGTGCATGCGTCCGTCATAGCGGGCGTGTTCCACCTTGATGCATCGATCCATGATGACGGACACGCCGCCTGCGTCCGCGATGCGCGCGCCCTCCTCGTTGATCACCGTGAACTGACACCAGAGAGTGGTCGCGCCGATCGCCACCGCTTCACGGGCGATCGCCGGCAAAGCGTCGGGCGCCCGGAACACGTTGACGATATCGACGTGAACGGGAACATCGGACAAGGTGTTGAAGCTCTTCTCGCCCAGCACCTCCGGCTCGCGCGGGTTGACCGGTATGACACGGTAGCCATGCCGCCGGAGGTAGAAGCCGACGAAGTAGCTGGCGCGCAGGTGATTCTTCGACAAGCCGACAATGGCGATCGTCCTGGCACTGTGCAGCGCCCGCTGAATCGTCAGCGGATCCTGATAGCGGCTCAAGTCGAACGCCATCATAGCGACGACACCTCGGTTGCCGCCGATGCGTTCACGCGTGCGAATCCCTGTTCCAAATCCCAGATCAGATCGTCGATCGCTTCGATGCCGACGGAGAGGCGGATGGTGCCGGGGCCGACACCGGCCGCGCGAAGCTCATCGTCGTCGAGCTGGCGATGCGTCGTGCTCGCGGGATGGATGATGAGGCTCTTGGAATCTCCGACGTTCGCGAGATGCGACCAGAGCGTGACCCCGCGAATGAAGTCCTGTCCAGCGGCGCGCCCGCCGCGGCAGTCGAATGAAAACACCGCGCCCGCACCGCGCGGCAGATATTTCTCGACCGCCGTACGGTAGCGGCTGGTTTCCAGGCCCGGATACGTGACTCTGGCAACGAGAGGGCGCGACTGCAGATAGCTGGCGACGGCCGCGGCATTCTCGACGTGACGGGCCATCCGCAACGATAGTGTCTCGAGACCCTGGAGGAACAGGAAAGCGTTGAACGGGCTCATGCACGCGCCCAGATCGCGCAGCGTTTCGGCCCTCAGCTTCATCAGATATCCGTAGGTGCCGAAGGTCTCGTGAAACTGCAGCCCGTGATAGGCGGGTGACGGATCCGCAACCACCGGAAAGCGGCCGTTCGACCAGTTGAACTGTCCCGAATCGATCACCACACCCCCGATGCTCGTGCCATGTCCGCCGATGAATTTGGTGGCCGAATGCACCACGATATCGGCGCCCCATTCGATCGGGCGGCACAGAAACGGCGTCGCGAAGGTGTTGTCGACAATGAGCGGAAGGTCGCGGCTGTGCGCGATGGCGGCAATAGCTTCGATGTCCAGCACGTTGCCGCCCGGGTTGCCGATGGTCTCGCCGTAGAAGGCTTTGGTGTTGTCGCGAATCGCGGCTTTCCAGGCGTTCGGATCGTCGGGGTCGACCCAGGTGAAATCCACGCACATCTTGCGCAGGAAGTGCTTCAGCTGGTTGACCGTCCCGCCATAGAGCGCTGACGACGACACGACGTGATCGCCCGGCGTCAACAGCGTGAACAAGGCGGCGGCCTGCGCCGCGATACCGCTCGCGAAAGCGACCGCACCACATCCCCCTTCGAGACTGGCCATCCGCTCTTCGAACACCGCGACGGTCGGGTTCATGATGCGTGAATAGGTATTCCCGTACTCCTGAAGATTGAAGTAGGCGGCCGCCGATTCCGGATCCTCGAATACGTAGCTTGTCGTCTGATAGATCGGAACGGCACGGGCGCCGGTATTCGGGTCGGGACGCTGGCCGGCGTGAACCTGGCGGGTCTCGAATCCAAAACCACGCGATTCTTCCATGGCAGGTATCTCCTAGCGCGCGAGGAACCGCTGGATCATCGGCGTCTGGCGCGCCTCTTCCAGCAGAAAGCAGTCGTGCCCATACGGAGCATCGATCACGTGGAGCTCGACCTCCTTGCCGGCGGCGCGCAGCGCCGTCGCGACCTCCTGGGAACCCGCCGGCGGGTACAGCCAGTCGGAGCTGAACGCAATGAGCAGCGTTCTGGCCGAGATCTCGCGGACCGCCTCCGCGAGTCGTCCGCCGCCGTACTGCCGCGCCAGATCGAAGTAGGAGAGCGCCCGCGAAGTGTACAGATACGTGTTGGCGTCGAAACGCTTCACGAACGTATCGGCCTGGTGACGCAGGTAGTTCTCGACTTCGAATTCCGGATCGGTGAGCCGATAGCGAATGTCGCTGGAAAACTGCAAACGCCGGCCGAACTTGTCGTTGATGGAGACGGCGGACAGATAGGTGACGTGCCCGACCATGCGCGCGACGCCCATCCCCGCCGTCGGGGCGCGCCCCGTGCCGTGGTAGTGACCGCCCTGCCAGTCGGGATCGGCGGTGATGGCGTTGCGGGCGATCGCATTCCACGCGACTCCCTGGGGATGGAGCGCGTGCGTGCTCGCGATCGGAACGATGGCGGCGACGCGATCGCCATACTGGATCGCCCACTCGAGCGCCTGCATGCCGCCGAGCGAACCGCCGGCGACGGCGGCCAGTTTCGTGATACCGAGCTCGTCCAACAGTGCGTGCTCGGCCCGCACCATGTCGGCAACTGTGATGACCGGAAAGTCGGAGCCGTAGGGGCGGCCGGTCGCGGGATTGGTCGACGTCGGACCCGTCGTGCCGCGGCAGCCGCCGAGCAGGTTCGAGCTGACGACGTAGAATCGATCCGTATCGAACGCCTTGCCAGGGCCGATCATCCCGTCCCACCAGCCCAGTCCACGGCCGCCGCCGGAATCACGTTCGTCGGCGCCGAACCCGTCCCTGGTGCTCGCCACCACCGGCGCGGTGGTGAAGCCGGCCGCATGCGCATCCCCACTCAACGCATGGCAGACCAGAATGACGTTGTCGCGCGCCGCCGACAGCGTGCCGTAGGTTTCGTAGGCGATGCGGACCGGATGAAGCTCGCGCCCACAATCGAGCGCAAGCGGGCGCGGAAGGTCGAGAAACTGTGTCGCGACCGTGCCCACCGATCCCGCGGCGCTCTTCGACGCTGGCGTGGTCATCGACGGATCATAACCGCGGTTGGAGCCCTGGTGGAGCATTGGCCGGCGACTCTGGCAAAGCGAAAGGGATGTCGAGGTATCATCCTAAACTTGTGCGCGTCGGTTCAGCGCGACCATTAACCGTCATCCAGGAGGATCACGATGGCCGAGATCAGCGTCAACAACGGCGTCAACGTCGGGGCTTTGCTGGCGGCGCGGGAAGTGTTGAAAGGCGCGCCGGAGGCGGCCAAGTTCACCTGGCGGGCGACCTGCAAATGGAAGAACGGCACCCATAGCGTCTCGAAGGTCGAGGGCTTTCATGGCCTCGGCGCGGAGCAGAAACACAAGACCGAGTTCTCGTTCGAAGCCGATCATCCGGAAGTCTTCGCGTCCGAGGATCTCGGCGCCACGCCCGTGGAGCTCGTTCTCGTCGGTCTGGCCAGTTGCCTGACCGCCGGCGTCGCCGCGGTCGCGCAGAATCGTGGCATTCAGCTGCGATCGGTCGAAGCGAAGCTCGAAGGATCGATGGACATTCAGGGCATCCTCGGCGTCGACAGCGACGTTCGCAACGGCTACGACGACATCAAGGTCACCTTCAACATCGACGCCGACGCGTCCAAGAAGGACATCGAGGCGCTGGTTGCGCAATCACAGAAGCGATCGGCGGTCTACGACATCGTCACCAACCCGACCAACGTGAGGGTCGAAGTCGTTTAACGGCCCGACGGCCGCAGCGGAGCCCACCATCGAACACATCACGACGGTCGTCATCGGGGCCGGGCACGCCGGGCTGGCGATCAGCCGGTGTCTGAGTGAGCGCTCGATCGATCACGTGGTGCTCGAGCGCGGCGAGGTGGCGAACTCCTGGCGCCGCGAGCGCTGGGACTCGCTGCGGCTGCTGACGCCCAACTGGCTGAGCCGACTGCCCGGCTATCGCTACGAGGGCGCGGATCCCGACGGCTTCATGACGATGCCGGAGGTCATCGCGTTCGTCGAACGCTTTGCCAGCGTCGCCGCCGCGCCGGTCCGCACGCAGACGACGGTCACCTCGGTGCGGCAGACTGCCGGGGGCTACCAGATCACGACTTGCGACGGCGACCTGCGCTGCCGGAGCGTGGTGCTGGCGAGCGGCGCCTGCAATCTGGCAAATGTCCCGCCCTGGGCCAAAGCGGTGCCGCGCTCGATCGCCTGCTTCACCGCGCTGAACTACCGCAATCCGGATCAACTGCCGGACGGCGGTGTGCTGATTGTCGGCGCGTCCGCCACCGGAGTGCAGCTGGCCGACGAGGTCCATCGCTCGGGACGGCGGGTCACGCTCTCGGTCGGCGAGCACGTGCGGCTGCCGAGAACCTATCGCGGCCGCGATGTGTTGTGGTGGATGGAACAGGCGGGCATCTGGAATCAGCGCTACGACGAGATCGACGATCTGACGCGTGCGCGCAACCTGCCGTCGCCACAATTGATCGGATCTCCCGGGCGCGCGACCCTGGATCTCAACACTCTCGGCGCGGCGGGCGTCGAGATCGCGGGTCGGCTGGCCACGATCCGCGACGGCCATGCCCTGTTTTCGGGCGGACTCCGTAACCAGTTCGCGCTGGCCGATCTGAAAATGGATCGTCTGCTGGACACCTTCGATGAGTGGGCGCGCGCCGACGCACGCGGCGCCGACGCCGGTCCACCGGCGCGGCTGGAGCCGACTCGTGCGCCGGCCTCGTCACGCCTCGATCTCGATCTCGGCAGCGGCGAGATCCGCTCGATCATCTGGGCCACCGGCTTCAGCCCCGACTACAGCTGGCTCGATGTTCCCGTGATCGATCCCAAGGGCCGCCTCCGCCACGACGGCGGCGTCGTCGACGCGCCGGGACTATATGCCATCGGATTGCCGGTCCTGCGGCGGCGCAAGTCGACCTTCATCCACGGCGCGGAAGACGACGCGCGTGACCTGATCGATCATCTCGACCGCTATCTCGCCAATCCGGCGGCCGGGCCGATCGCAAACGAGAGCGGCCGCGCGCACAGACCGATCGACCGTGCCTGAGCTGCCTGAAGTCGAATCCGTCCGGCGGCGCCTCGCCCCTGTCATGGTCGACGCACGTTTCGTTGCAGTCATCGTGCGCCGGCCCGATCTGCGTGCGCCGTTTCCCAGGAAATTCAGCGCCCGGCTCACCAGCCAGACCGTGATCGCACTGAGCCGTCGGGCGAAATACCTGGTGGCCGCCCTGTCGTCGAGCGAGACGCTGTTGATGCACCTCGGAATGTCCGGCTCGTTCCGCGTCGACACCGACGGTGTGTCCCGCCTGCGCCACGATCACGTGGTCTTCCACATGTCGTCCGGCACGGTCGTCACCTTCAACGATCCGAGGCGGTTCGGCTTCATGGACCTGGTGCCAGCACACCGGCTGGCGAACCATCCGGTGCTTCGCGCGCTCGGACCCGAGCCCTTGTCGCGAGAGTTCGACGGCTTCGCGCTGGCGAGGGCATGCCGAGGCAAGAAGACGTCGCTGAAAGCCGCTCTGCTCGATCAGCATGTGGTGGCGGGGCTGGGCAACATCTATGTCAGTGAGGCGCTGCACCTGGCGCGCCTGTTGCCGCAACGGCCGGCCTCGACGATCGCCACCGCATCGGGCCTGCCGCGCAATACGGCTCATCGGCTGGCCGCTGCCATCAAGCAGGTGCTGACCGAAGCGATCGATCGCGTGTCGGCGAAGGTCTATCGCTCCTCGAGATTTCGCGTCTACGACCGGGAAGGAGAACGGTGCCGGCGCGCCCGCTGCAGTGGCGTCATCCGACGCCGCACGCAGGCCGGTCGTTCGACTTTTTTCTGTCCGGTCTGTCAGCGCTAGCCCGCATCGAAGCGAGCGCGGCCGGCGATCGACGCCGGTGCGATCAGACCGGCTTGGCTTTCGGCGGGATGCGTTCAGTCTCTGGCGACTTGCGGTCGGACCAGATCCGCAGCGTCAGGTCGGCCGATCCGATCTGAATCACGGCCCCGTCCTTCAGCCGCACCTCACCCGTGATTGGTGAATTCTGGACCAGCGTGCCGTTGGTGCTCTTTAGATCCTGCACCACCACCGAGTCGTCGCCGCGGGCGATGCTGATGCGGGCATGACGGCGCGATACGCCGGGAGCGTCCAGCCAGACCGTGCACTCGGGATCGCGGCCAACGACGTTGTCTCCGTCCGCCAGGACAATCACCCGGTCGTTCCAGACCAGCCAGAATCGGACCGGCGCCGGTTTCCTCGAGGGCGGGCGATCGGTGAGGTCCACGGCATCGCCGCTGAACGCATAGCCTACCGCGTGCACGGTGCGAATGAACCTCGCGTCGCGGGGTGAATCGTCGAGCGCACGCCGGATCTCGGCGATCAACACGTTCAGATTGGCATCGACGACGTAGGTATCGGGCCAGATACGCCGGTGAAGATCGGCCTTGTCGACCACGTTCGGCCGCTGCGCAATGAGCGCCGTGAGCAGGTCGAAGGCCTTCGGCGACAGACGGATCTCGCCGCGGCGACGATGCCGCAGCTGCCGCGTCGCCCCGTCCAGGGTGAACTCGGCGAATTGAACTCTCACGTCACGACGACCTGCAATAATCTTGGCAATCCACAAGAATTGCGCGCGCGCGCCCTGGCACATAGTAGTCGAGGACGACGGATGCCATGGCTCCTGCTCAATTGAATCCTGCCGCGCGACTACCACGCCGACCGGCCCGCGATCTGATCGAGGCGGTGGTGGACAACATGCGGAAGAACCTCGAGCCGCTGAAATACTCCACGCTCACGCCGACCCGCTTCACCGTCTACCTGCACCCGGCGGAATACGCGCGGATCGAGCGCATCATTCCGATTCTCGAAGCGCAGACGGTGCGTGCGCTCGCCGACGAACTATGCCGGCTCAACCGACGCTCGCCGGTGCAGCAGTGGTTCACGCGGGTGAGGCGCGACCTTGACGTCCAGATCGAGCGTGCCGGCGGCGAGTGGCTGGTCGAGTTCCGCGCCGATGCCGACGGCGAGATGAATGAGGGCGACCTGCTGATCGATTCCGAGCTCCTTCTGCCGGCGAGGCCGGAGCTGGGCGCCGGAGAGCGGACTCGACGCATTACCACGGTGCACCGCAGCCACCGGATCACCACGACCGAGCAGACGGTGAATCGTGCACCGCAGCCAACGGCGGCGCGGGTGTTCGCGCGCGTCACATATGAAGACACATCCGGACCGCAGGCGCAGGACGTCGTCAGAGACTCGGTCACGATCGGGCGCGGCGGCATCGCCTACCCCGTCGACATTCGCATCGTCTCCTCCGCGGACGTGTCGCGTGAGCACGCCCGCATTCGCCGGGATCCGCAGTCCGGCCGGTTCTACGTGATCGACCTCAGTTCGCTGGGCACGACGCTCAACGGCCGTCACGTGCCTCGCGGCTACGAAGAGCGCGATGGAGCGAAGCGCGAGAACGGCGTCGAAACGGCGCTGCCGGACACGGCGCGGATCGGCCTCGCCGACGTCGTGTTCCTCGATTTCAGAAAGGCTGAGTGATGACGCTCCTACTGTGGGGCCGCCTGGCACTGCTGGTCGCGCTCGGAGCCCTTCTCGCTGCCTGCGTCTGGATCGGGCTCGGAGAAGGCGACGAGTAGGCCATGCAGACCACCACCGCGCTGGCGACGGCGGGCGACAGCGACCCCGGGCTCCAGCGTGAGGTCAACGAGGACCGATTCCACGTCGATCTCGCCCGCGGCATCTTTGTCCTGGTCGATGGCGTCGGCGGTCAGGCCGCCGGTGGCAAGGCCGCCGACGTGGCTGTGGCGATGCTCAGGAAGCGCCTCGAGCGGGAAACCGGTCCAACGGCGGATCGCATTCGAGAAGCCATCACCATCGCCAACAACGAGATCTACCGCATCGCCTCACAGCGGACCGAATGGACCGGCATGGCCTGCGTGCTCACCGTGGCCGTCGTCGGCGACCAGAGTGCGGTCGTCGGTCATGTCGGCGATACGCGTCTCTACAAGCTGCGCGGCAACTGCATCGAGAAGGTCACGCGCGATCACTCGCCGGTGGGCGAACGCGAGGACTCCAACGAGATTTCGGAAGGCGACGCCATGCGGCACCGGCGACGCAATGAGGTCTACCGCGACGTCGGCTCAGAACCACACGCGCCGGCGGATCCGGACTTCATCGACCTGCACGAGATCGCGTTCGAGCCGGACGCGGCGCTGCTGCTGTGCAGCGACGGCTTGACCGACCTGGTCGAGTCGGCAGCGATCAATCAGATCGTGACCCGCCTGGCTGGCCGGCCGCATGACGTCGTCGCCGCGCTGATCGAGGCGGCGAACGACGCCGGCGGCAAGGACAACGTCACAGTGGTGTACGTCGAGGGGGAGCTGTTCGCTGCAGGCCGGGCGCGCGCACGGGCGCTTTCCGCCCCCGCCCACTCCGCTCGACACCTCGATCCGATCCCCCTCCCCGTGTCCGGTTCGCCCCGGGGGCAACGGCCCACCGCGGCACAACGCGTCGTTCGAACCGCGCTCGTCGTGATGCTGGCGACGGTGGTCACCGTGGCGGTCCTCCGATGGGGTTTGTCGTGGAAGGCGCCAGTGCCGGCCATTGTCGAGCCGGTGACGACGACCCCGCGGGTCGTCATCGTTCGAGCGGGCGAGTCGATCGCTGACGCGGTGGCTGGGGCGTCGCCAGGCTCGCAGGTGATCGTCGAGCCGGGGGAATATCGCGAACGGCTGGTTCTGAAGGACGGTATCCGCGTGGTCAGCCGCGTCCCGCGAGGCGCCACCATCCGCCTGCCTGGCGCCGCCTCCGAGGGCGACGCGGCGGTCGTCGCCACCGACGTCTCCCACGTTGAGTTCATGGGTTTCCGGATTGTCGGCGACGCCGCGACGCCACTCGGAACCGGTGTGCTCATCAGGAACGCCGAGGTGTCGATCGTAGATGTGGAAATCAGCGGCGCCGGCGCCGTGGCCGTCGATTTCGATCGGGCCGCGGGCAGCGTGACCGGCAGCGACATCCACGACAACCCGGGTGCGGCTCTCGCCATCCGCACCGGCTCGACGCCGCGAGTCGCTCACAACGTCTTTGTCCGAAACGGGCTATCGGAACGGGCCCGGGCGTCGCTGATCCTCGAGCCGGCAGCGGAACCGTCGATTGCGGGCAACGTATTTCAAGGAGTGGCTCCCAAGGTGTTTCTGGCGCTGCTGGAACCGGCCAGGCTCAGCGTCGCGCGGGAGAACTGGTTTCCGGACAGCCACGCCTCCCGAGCCCAGACACCGGCGGCGTCACGAGGTCGTCAAGGCCGATGATGACCACGGTCTTCCAACGCGTCGGGCCTTACGACATTCTCCAGGAGATCGGCCGCGGCGGGATGGCGGCGGTGTTTCTCGCCACCGACACCCGGACCAACCGCCGCGTCGCATTGAAGCTGGTGCCTACCGGACACGATCGGGAGGCGCGCGAGATTCTCGACGCCGAACGCTGGGGAGCCCGCCTGCAAGAGCAATTCTGCCGCGCCAACCACCATGTTCCCGTCGTGTACGAGCACGGCACCGACTGGGGCTACTTCTACATCGCGATGGAATACGTCGAGGGCGACAATCTCTCCGAAGTGATTGCCGCGGGTCCGCTCAGTTCCGGGCGCGCAGCCGGAATCGCGATCCAGCTCTGCGAATTTCTCGAAGCGGCGCATCGCTTCGAGGTCACCATCGACGGGCGTCCTCTCCGATCGCTCCTTCACGGTGATCTCAAACCTCGCAATATCAGGATCACCGACGGCGACCGCGTCAAAATACTCGACTTCGGCATCGCCAAGGCCTTGTCGCTGAGCCGGAAAGTCACGCGCAACGACTTCGGCAGCATCGCCTACCTGTCGCCCGAACGCCTCGATTCCGGCGAGATCGACGCCCAGTCCGATTTCTGGGCCATCGGCGTTCTCCTCTACGAGATGGTGAGCGGCGGCCTGCCATTCCAGGCACCCGACACCCGTCTGCTCGAGCGGCGCATCCTGTCGCGGCGACCGCCGCCGCTCGTCGCCGGGCAGTGCACGCCTGGCGTCGAGGCAGTGATTGCGAAACTGCTGGCGGGCCGGGTGGAGGACCGCTACGAGGCCGCGCTGACGATCCGTGAAGACCTGGAGCGCGTGGCCGGCGGACGCGAAACGCAGGCGGAACAGCAAGGCTGGCCGTCTCGCGCGATCGATGAACAGCCCACGCAGCGTACTCACCCTCCTGAAGTCGCCGACACCGGCGCGACGCGTCGCACGCGCGAACCACTGCCGGCTCACCAGACCACGGTCGTCCCACCCGCTCACGGGATGGCGCGTCCACAGCGGTCGGGTGGCGCGGTCGGAACGCTCTTGTCACGACGACCTGTGCTTCGAACCATCCTGCTGTTGGTCGCGCTCGCGATCGCCTTCAACGAAATCAGGGTCGCGGCGGTGGCACGGCGCATCGCAGCCGCCGTACCGACGCGGGAGCTGGACGGACTGGCCGAAGCCTGGGATCTGGATGACGCCCTGAGCCGGGGAAGCCTCCGCATCGGCGTCATCGGGCTCGAAAGGGCGCTCGCGCAACAGACCGGCATGCTGAGCGATCGCGTCATCGCCAATTATCGGACCGCGCTGCCGTCGGTCCGAGAGACGCAGTGGCGGTTGGCGCGCGAAGCGCTCGCGCGGGCGGTCAGCGTGGTTCCAACCAGGCGGCTCGAGGCGTCATTGCGGTATTGCGATGGACACCTGCACCGGATTGACGGCGAAGCGCGCAAGGCGCGCGGAAAGACCGTCGAGGCACAGCAGGAATTCACCGACGCCGTGACCGCGTTTCGTGAAGCGGCCGAGCTCAGACCGAACTGGCCGGATCCGTTTCTCGGCCTCGCCCGGACGTTCATTTACGGGCTCGAGGACGTCGACCGCGGCGCAGATGCGCTGGCTCAGGCGCAGCGTCTCGGATACACCCCCGGCGATCGTGAGACCACACAGCTCGCTGACGGCTATCGCGGCCGTGGCGACGCACTGGCACGAACCGCGCACACGCTCGCTGGTCTCGCTCAGGAGCAGGACTACCTGACGCGCGCCGCCGAGGCCTATCGGCACGCCCTCGATCTCTATCGCAAAGTCGTTACCTTCGCGGACGTCGCCCGGACGATGAGACTGACCCAGCGGGCGCTCGGCCAGGTCGAACAGCGCATCGCAGAACCCTCTGCCCCTTCGCTGCAGCCATCGCCCCAGCATGATTCGCACTCGGAAGACGACGAGACCGCGCCCCGAGCGACGAAGGCGACTCGTGCGGGCGGAGCATGACCGTCAGCTACCTGTCGGCGGCCGACCGCGACACCCGGTGCGATCGACGGCGTGCGCGCAGGCTCGGCGTCTCCGACCTCCTGCTGTGGGCCACGTCATGCGTCGCGCTGTTCACCATCGCGTTGGCGTATACCGGACGGGTTCGCATCTTCGAGGCCTCCGAGGGGCAACACGGCGACGTCGGGCACGTCAACCTGAACACCGTGTCGAACGCCTCGGAGATCGAGCCGGCGTTGGCGGCAAGCTTCCCGAACGCCGCCGACCGGCGCTTCGCTGCGACTGAGCTGTTCAAGTTCGTCCAGGCCGACCGGAGCGCCGGCCGCACACAATCCAATGTCGGCGCCATGTCGCGCGCGACGGTGTCGGTCGACACGGTTGAGCGCGCACGGCAGCTCGACGCGTTCGGCCGGCGGGCGCAGGCGGAGCGCGAGAAGGCCAACGCGAGCGGCGACTCGCGTGTCGCTTCGCTGCCGTTGCTCACTGCAGCCGATCTCGTCGCGGTGAAACCGTTCTTCGTTGTTCGCACACGCGACGCATTCCGTCAGCAACTGATCTGGTTCGCCGGGCTCTACCTGGTGGGGTTTCAGGTGATTGCGCTGCTCTGGCGCCTGCGCGGAATGCGTGGTGATCGTGTACTGCTGGCCGCGATTCACCTGCTCACCGCCATCGGCTTCGCCGTCGTCTTGAGCCGCGTCGATCCGCTGCGGGACAACCTGCTCTTCGTGCGTTACGGGGAAGGGATTCTGGTTGGCCAGTTCCTGCTCCTGGCGTTCTCGCTCGTCGATTTCGGAACCGCCACGTTCCTGTCGCTCAGTTATCTTCCGTTGATCGGCGCCTTGTCGCTGTCGGTGCTGTTGATCCTGTTCGGGAGCGGTCCGGGACGGAGCAACGCCAAGGTGAACCTGGGACCGGTGCAACCGATCGAGGCGATCCGTCTGCTGCTCGCGTTTTTCCTCGCCGGATACTTCGCGCGACGCTGGGAGCTGCTCAGGGACTTGCGAGCCAGGGCGATCCGTACGCTGACCGTACCGGCATGGCTGGACCTGCCGCGAGCTGATTACGTACTGCCGGTCGTGGTCGCCGTCGCAATGGCGCTCGGGTTCTTCTTTCTGCAAAAGGATCTGGGGCCTGCGCTGTTGCTGTCGTGCGTGTTCCTGGCGGCGTACGCGGTGGCCCGCGGCCGTACGGGACTGGCAGTCGCAGGATTGGTTCTCCTGGTGGTCGGTTTCTACGTCGGGTACCAATTGAACGTCTCGCATACGCTGGTGGAGCGGGTCCGGATGTGGCAGTCACCGTGGGACAACGCGGTTCCCGGCGGCGACCAGGTCGCCCAGGCGATTTGGGCGCTCGCGACCGGCGGGCCGTCGGGCACCGGCCTCGGCCTCGGCGACCCACGCTATCTGCCGGCGGGTCACACCGATCTGGTCCTGGCTGCGGTGGGCGAAGAGCTTGGTCTCTGGGGATTGATCGTCGTGACGCTTGCCTATGCGATCGTCGGCTGGCGCGGCCTTCGTGTCAGCTTGTCGGCGTCGAACGACTACGGGTTTTTTCTGGGCACTCTGCTGACACTGTTCCTGATCGTTCCGGTGCTGGTCATGGCGGCGGGCGTGACGGGCGTGACGCCCCTCACCGGCGTGGTCACACCGTTTCTGAGCTACGGCGGATCGGCGATGGCCGCCAACTGCGCAGCGATCGGCATGCTGTGCTCAATTCACGCGGACCGTCGGCCGGCGGCCGATCTCGCGCCTTTCCGCGTGCCGGTTCAATGGCTCGGCGCCACGCTGGTCGCAAGTGCCGCGGCCTTGATCGCGTTCCTGATCAACGTGCAGGTGGTCCATGCCGACGACTACCTCGTGAAGCCGCATCTCGGCGTGCAAGCCGATGGAGGCCGCCGCTACGCCTACAACCCGCGGATCATCGATCTGGTGCGGGAATTGCCGCGCGGCACGGTCTACGACCGCAAAGGGATCCCGCTCGCGAGCGGGAATCCGGCCGTGATTGCCGCCGCGCGCGAGGCCTACCGCAGACTGGGTGTCTCGCTCGATCAGAACTGTCCCGGTCTTGCTGAGCGCTGCTACCCGCTGGGCGGACGCGCGTTTCACCTGCTCGGTGATGAGCGCACGCGGTTGAATTGGAGCGCACCCAACACCTCCTACGTCGAGCGCGACTCGGAGAACCGACTCCGCGGTTTCGACGATCGCGCGACGACCACGTCGATCAGCGATGCCTCGGGTCGCACGATGAAAACGGTTCGCCGCGACTACCGCGATCTGGTGCCGCTGTTGCGCCACCGATACCAGCCGGCGCATCCCGCCGTGGCCGCGCTGCGCCACCAGGCCAACGATCTACACCTCACGATTGACGCCGGTCTGCAATGGCGACTGGCCTCGATTGTGGCCAGCTATGCCAGGAAGTCGTCCGGCAGGGCAGCGGCCGTCGTCCTCGATCCGGATACCGGCGAGCTCCTCGCCAGCGCGAGTTACCCGTGGCCGGACGCGGAAACACTGGACGCCGATGGCGACGTCGGAGAAGGCGCTCCCGATACGCTCCTGGATCGCGCCAGGTACGGACTCTACCCGCCCGGTTCCACGTTCAAGCTGGTCACGGCCGCCGCCGCCTTCCGGCGCGGCGTCAACCCCGGCACGACCACGTTCGCGTGCTCGCGCCTGCTTGACGGCCGGGTCGGCGCCAGGATCAACGGCTGGAACAGACCGGTTCGCGACGATGTGCTCGACAGGCATCCGCACGGGACGATCGATATGCACGACGGTCTCGTGCATTCATGCAATGCCTACTTCGCGCAGCTGGCGGTCTCGATTGGCGCCGGGCCGCTCGTCAACACCGCTGCCCGCCTGGGGATTTCGCTGACGCCGTCCAAGACACCGGCACTGCGAGTGCGGGACACGCTGCCGCAGATCGGATACGGACAAGGCGATGTGGTGGCGACGCCGTTGCGAATGGCAAGGGTGGCAGCGGCGATCGCCGCCGATGGCGTGCTTCGTGAAGTGCATCTGGAAGAGGCTTCTGCTCGGCCCGCCGGTTCGGATCCGTTTCTGGACCGGACTTCTGCGCGTACGATCGCCAGCTACATGCGCGACGCCGTGCTGACGGGTACCGGCCGCAGTCTCAAGAGTCATCCCTGGCGGATCGCCGGAAAGACCGGCACAGCGGAGCTCACCGGGCACGCCTCGCACGCATGGTTCGTTGGCTTTGCTCCGTATGGAACCGCGACGAGGCGGATCGCCTTCGCCGTCATCATCGAGAACGCCGGATACGGGGGCACCAGCGCCGCGCCGGTGGCCGGAGACATCGTCACCGCGGCCGCGCAGAGCGGCCTGGTGCAGTGACATGAGAGCTCTGGATCTGCTCGGCAAGGCGCGGCGGCTGGAATCCACCATCGCCCGACGATTCGACGCCGCCGCCAGGACCGCCATGGGTGCCGTCGCGTGCGAGCCGCTCGAGATCGTGCATCTGATCGTCGAGGCGGTCGAGCACGAAATCCAGTCCGGTGGCCGTGGCACCCGCGTGTTTCCATTCAACCGCATCACGCTGTCGCTGCTGGCATCCTCTCGTGAGGAGCGCGGGCGCTTCGAGCTGGTTCTCGCCGGTCCTCCTTCGTTGCGGGACCGGATCGTCGAGCAGCTGCGGTCCAGGTCGTGCCGCATCGACGACCTGACCTTGGAGGTCGCGTTCCCGCTCAAGGCCTCAAAGGACTGGCGGTATCCGCAATTCAATCTGGCCTTTGCTCGCGTCGCACGAGCGGAGCAGAGCGCGGCACGCCGCAATCCCCCGCCGGCGCGCATCGACGTGACGGTAGTGCGCGGCACGGCCGAGCGGAAAAGCTACTCGTTCGCGACGGCGCGCATCGATCTCGGCCGCCGTGCTGAAGTACGGGACACTCGCAACCGCCTGGTGCGGACCAATCACGTGGCGTTCGTCGAAGGCTCCGGAGAGGTGAACCAGAGCGTCTCCCGCCGCCACGCCCACATCGTCTACGAGCCCGGGTCGGGAGGTTTCCGCCTGCACGACGAAGGAAGCGTGCACGGCACGAGCGTCGTGCGCCACGGTCGGACCGTGACGGTTCCGCCTGGGACGCTCGGCGTTCGCCTGCACACCGGGGACGAGATCGCCCTGGGGGAAGCGCGCCTGCGCATCAAATTCGACAGCGACCACCCGGCGCCGACGCCTGGTGCCGTGTCAGACGATCACCTACAACATCCGTTGCGCCGTTGATCTATCGTGAGGCGCGGATGCGCCTCGATTGCGGATCAACGGGCCACGACCGGGGCGAAGGGACGACACCGCGTTGTCCTCGACCGGGTTTGGGCAACGCGGTCGAATGACCTTCCACGATACCCTCCGCGTGTGCCTGTTCGAACTCGCCGGTCACAACTTCGGCATCCGCCTGGAGTCGGTGCAGGAAGTTGTGCCGATGGCGGCGCTGTCGCGTCCACCGGCGATGCCGGCCTTGTTCGAGGGCTTTCTGAATCGCCGGGGCACGGCGATTCCGGTCCTGCGAACCGCGGCGGTGCTCGGGCTGCCGCCCGACCGGCTGGAGTTACATACCCCGCTCGTGATCCTTCGCGCTGGCGTGCCGCTGGCGCTTCTGGTGTGCCGGGTCACCGGCATCGTGACCTGTCCGCCCGACGCGCTGGCGCCGGCGGCCGCAAAGGATTCCTTCAACGGCTGCATCGACGGGCGGTTGACCGGTGCGTTCGGCTCGGCGCACATGTTGTCGTTGGACCGCCTGCTCCTGGAAAAGGAACGCCGCATCCTGGCCGAGTTCCAGGCCATTGAAACCAGCCGGCTGCATCAACTTGATCAAGGGCGATCGTGAACGCCCCGGCCGCCGCGCATCCACTCGTGGCTGATAGCGGGTATCAACCGCTCAAACACTACCTGATTGAATCGACGGGGCTCGCGTACTACGCTGACAAGGACAGCGACCTGGCCGCGCGGGTCGGTGCCCGCCTCGGTGAATTGAGGCTGCAGGGCTGCGACGCATACCTCCAGCTGTTGAAGGACGCGCGGGCGGGCGAATCCGAGCGTCATGTGCTGATCGGACAGCTGACGATCGGGGAGACCTACTTTTTCCGGCACACCGAACAGTTCGAGGCGCTTCGTGACGTGGTGTTCCCCGACGTGCTCGAACGCAACCGGCACAGCCGCACGCTGAGAATCTGGTCCGCGGGGGCGGCGATCGGAGCCGAAGCCTACAGCGTGGCCATCCTGCTGAAACAGTACTTCGCGGATCGGCTGGTGGGCTGGGACGTGCAGATTCTCGCCACCGATATCAATCAGACATTTCTGGCTCGGGGTCAGCGCGGTCAGTTCGATGAACGGGCGCTGCGATCCACACCCGAAGACGTCAAACGCGACTGGTTTTCGGCATCCGGCAGCACGTGGACCATCCGCCCCGCGGTCAGCGAGTGGGTCTCGTTTCAGTATCACAATCTCGTCGAGCACCCCTATCCATCGATTGTCCACGGGATCGCCGCGCTCGACCTGATCCTCTGCCGCAACGTCATGATCTATTTCGACTGGCCGGTCATCGATCGGATCATCGGACGGTTCCACGAGTGTCTGGTCGACGGGGGATGGCTGGCGGTCGGTCACGCGGAATCGAACCCGGACGTGTTTCGCGCCTACCGGACGGTGAACGTGCCCGGCGCGACGATCTATCAGAAAAATGGCGATCGGACGGCCCGCGACTACCCCGCCTCCGTTCCCACGCCCGACCCGCTGTGGCGGCCGGTATCGAGCGAACAGCAGCCGTGGGCACCGACCGTTCTGCCGCCGCTCCAGGATTGGTCGCGACCCGGTGTGGTGGAGACCCGCGCGGCGCCATCGCTCACGCCACTGGCGCAGGCTCGACGCCTCGCCGACGAGGGGAATTGGGCGGACGCCGCCCGCGCCTGCGACCAGTTGCTCGAGCACGACCGCCTGAATCCGACCGTGCATTTCTATCAGGCCCTGATCCTCGAACAGTTGAAGGACCTCACCGGCGCAGAGCGGGGATTCCGGCGGACGCTGTACCTGGATCGGACCTTCGTGCTCGCCCACTACCACCTCGCGTTGCTGCTGGGACAGTCGGGCCGGCGCGACACCGCGCTTCAATCGCTGCGCAACGTGCGGGGCCTGCTCTTGCCGCTGGCCGGCAGCGAGCCGATCGCCAATGCCGACGGTCTCACGGTCGACGATCTTCGGCAGCTCGCCAACATGTACCTGGACCTGTGGCAATGAAGCCGATTCCGGAGAGCGACGAGCCGGACCAGCGGGCCGTCGACGAGGTCTATCGCCGCCGCGCCCGGCAATTGGCGGAGCGGCCTGCCGATCGCGCCGACGCCGCAACAACCACCGCCGTGCTCGTGTTCACCCTCGGGACGGAGCGCTACGGCATTGCGCTCACCGACCTGGCGGAGGTGCTGCCCTACCGCGGCTGTACCGCAGTTCCCGGTACACCCGCGGCTTTGCTTGGCGTGATCAACGTGCGCGGCGACATCCGGCCGGTCGCCGATCTCCGCGGCGTTCTGGAGCTGGGTGCGGCCGACGCCAGCGCCGGGGGATACGTCGTGATGCTGCGGCAGGAAGGCGGGGTCGGACTGAAGGTCGACACCATCGACCAGGTCTGCCAGGTCGACCACGCGCGAATGCTGTCCGCCCAAGACGGCGTCTCGCTGATTCCGGGGGCGCGCTTCGTCAAAGCGCTCACCGCGGATGGCGTGATCCTGATCGACATCGGCGCGGTGCTTTCCGGTCTGGGTCTCGCGCCCACGTGAATCGAACCTCAGGAGGCTGTTGATGGCTGACGACGAAAGCCGAAGCGCGAACGCCGACTTTCAATTGAAATGGACGCTCGCGCGAAAAGTCGGAGGACTCGCCGCCATGCTGGTGATCCTCCTGCTCGTGAACGCGGTGTACAACTACCGCGCGCTGGTGAACATCGGCGGCGAGATGTCCGAGGTGGCGGACGGCGACCTGCCCGTGATCAAGGTGATCACGCGACTCAGCGCCAACTCTCTTCAGGAGCACATCTCGCTCGAACAGGCGCTGCGGCTGACCGCGGCGTCCACCGATGCCGCACGGGCTGAGCGCGAGCGCGTCTCCGCCACCTTCGACGAGCTCTCCCGCCAGTTCGACACCGACATTGCCAGCGCCAACCAGGTCGTCGCCCAGGCGGCTCGACTCACCGCGGAATACCAGCAGTTCGGCGCCGAAGTCAAAGCGCTGGAGAAAGAACACCAGGACTTCGTCGGCGTGGCACGGCAGGGCCTGTCGCTCGCTTCGACCGGGCGGCCGGTGGAGCTGGATCGCCTGCTCGCGCAAATCGAAAAAGAGGCGGCCGACGTCGACGTCCAGGTGGCGAAGATGGTCAACGAGATTGAAGGCTTCACGGCAGAGTCCACCAAAGCCGAGAGCGACTACGAAAACAGCGCCAAGAATCTCTCGCTGACGCTCAGCGTGGTCGGGACCGTGGCGGCGATCATGGTGTCCTTCGTGTTCGTGACCGGCCTCCGCCGATCGGTCACCGGCGTGACCGGTCTGGCGACGCACATCGCGGACGGGAACCTGCGGCAGGACAGGCTCGAGATCCGGAGCAGCGACGAGTTGGGTCAGCTCGGACTGATTTTCAACGACATGCTCGGTGGCCTGAAGGACAACGTCAGCCAGACCCGCGCCGCCGCCGAGTCGCTCAACGCCGCCGTCGCCGAGATCGTCGCGTCGGTCAAGGAGCAGGCCGCCGGCACCAGCGAGCAGGCCGCGGCCGTGCAGGAGACGACAGCCACGATGGAGGAAATCAGCCAGTCTGGAAACCAGATCGCCGAACGATCCAGGCAAGTGGCCGCCGCGGCGGAAGCGACCTCAACCGCGACGCACCAGGGCCTCGACGCCGCCCAGAACGGCACCCGGGTCATGGATGCGATTCAGCAGCAGGCCGAGACCGTCGCGGAAAACATCGTCACCCTCAGCGAAAAGACCCAGGCAGTGGGCGAGATCATCGCCACCGTCACCGACATCGCCGAGCAATCCAATCTGCTGGCGCTCAACGCCGCGATCGAGGCGGCTGCCGCCGGCGAGCACGGCCGCACGTTCGCGGTCGTGGCCAACGAGATCAAGAACCTGGCCGATCAGGCCAAGGAAGCCACCGGCAAGGTGCGCTCCATCCTCGGAGACATTCAGAAAGGGATCAACACCTCGGTGATGCTGACCGAGGAAGTCGTCAAGCGCGTCGATTCCGGCAAGAAACAGTCGGACGTCGTGGAGCGAACGATCCGGCACATGGCGGAAAGCCTCAGCGCGAGCATCCAGGCGTTCCAGCAGATCACCGCTGCCACCGGCCAACAGCAGATTGGCTTCGATCAGGTCACGCAGGCGTTGAAGAACATTCGCCAGGCGGCGGGCCAGACCGCCGTCAGCACGAGTCAGCTCGAGAAGGCCGCCACCAATCTCGCCGGCCTCGGGCAACAGCTGAGCAAGAACGTCGAGAGGTATCGCACGTGAAAGACATCCGGCAACGGCTGCTGGCCACCTTTCAGGTCGAGCACAAGGAGCACGTTCAGCGAATCCGCGGAGCCCTGACGGCGCTGGGCGCGTCCGATCAGATGCTCGCCGCGACGGATCTGGACGAAGTCTTCCGCCGTGCGCACAGCCTGAAGGGCGCAGCTCGAGCCGTCGATCTTCGTCCGCTCGAGGGGCTGGCGCATCGGCTCGAAACCCTGTTCTCACGCGTTCGAGAAGGCGTGCTGCGGCTGGACGAGGCCGTCATCCGGGTGATTTATCAAGTGCTGGATGCGAGCGAGGACTGGCTGGCTGCGATCGGCGGCGCCGCGGAACCCGCTCCGCCCGTGCAGGCGCTTGCCGCCATCGATGCGCTGCTGGGCACCTCGGCGGCCGTGGCGGCACCCGCGGCGGGGGTGACGGCACCCGAGACCGCCGCGGCGCCCAAACCAGGTCCGCCCGCGACCGCTCCCGCCGCCGTCGCGCCGGTAGACACCCTGCGGCTGAATGCCGAGAGTCTCGACCGCATCGTGAGTTCGGCCGGACAGCTGCTGAGCGACAGCCTGCGACAGAACGAGGTCACCCGACAGCTGCGGCAGGTCAGCTTACACCTGTCCGAAACCGCCTCAGAGCGAGATCGCGTGCGCGCGTCCCGCGCGCGCATATTCCAGCAGCTCGACTCCTCCCCCGAGCTGGCTGCGGCGGCACGCTACGTCAACTATCTCGATCACCAGATTCACATCGTGACCCGGCAGGTCGATGCCACGATTCGGGCTCACGAACAGAACGCGTGGGCGCTGCGGTCCCTGGCGGGCGAACTGCAGCGGGACGTCCGCCAGGCGCGCATGGTGCCTGCCGAGAATGTGTTCGACGGCTTCCGCAAAATGGTTCGCGATCTCGCCAGGGACGCCGGCAAGGCCATCGAGCTTCACGCCTCAGGCTGGCAGGTCGAGGCCGATCGACTGGTGCTGCAGGCGCTGAAGGACCCGGTCATGCACATGTTGCGCAACGCGATCAGCCACGGTCTCGAATTCGAGGCGGATCGCGAGAGCGCGGGCAAGCGCCGGGAAGGGCGGATCGATCTGATCATCGACGTTCGCGGCACCCAGTTGCGGATCGCGGTCGAAGACGATGGCCGCGGCATCGACCTGGCGAGGATCGCCGAAATCGCTGTTCGCAAGGGGCTGCTCAGTGCGGCTGACGTTCAATCCCGTTCCCCAGTGGAGTTGATGCGGCTGGTCCTGCTGCCCGGTTTCTCGACATCGCGCACCGTGACCGACTTGTCCGGGCGGGGGATGGGGCTGTCGGTTGTGGCCGAGGCCGTCGCGCGGCTGCAGGGTACCGTCGACATTGGCCCGGGCAGGAACGGCGGCACCCGCGTCGAAATCTCGGCGCCGCTGTCGATTGCCAGCCACCGCGTGCTGCTGGTGACCTGCCAGCATCAGGTGTTTGCCATTCCTCTTCACGGCATCGAACGGTTGCGACGCGTCCGGCTCTCCGCCGACGTCCGGACCGTGGAATCCAGGCCGGTGATCGAAGTCAACGGCCAGCCGATCCCTGTCGTCAGCCTCGCTCACCTGCTGAACGCGGCGGAACCGAGGGTCACGGTCACCCAGGATACGCTGTGTGTGATGGTGATGCGGACGGGCACACGCTGCCTGGCGGTCGCCGTCGACGCGTTTCTGTCGGAGCGGGACGCGATTATCAAGGACCTCCCGGCCCCCGCCAACAGAAACACGCAGCTGGCTGGCGGCATCCTGCTCGAAGACAACTCGGTCTGCCTCGTGATCAATCCCGCTGAAGTGGTCGAGGGATTCCAGCAGTCGTCCAGTGCCCTGGTGCTCGCACCCGACGATCAGACTCCGGCGCCGACCAGGACCTCGCTCGAAATTCTCGTCGTCGACGATTCGCTGACCACGCGCACGCTCGAAAAAAGCGTACTGGAGGCGCACGGATACCAGGTGGCGATCGCCGTGGACGGTATCGACGCGCTGAACTATCTGCGCGCCGCTCCGGTGGGACTGGTGATCAGCGACGTGCAGATGCCTCGGCTGGACGGCTTCGGATTGCTCGAGGAGATGAAGCGCGATCCACGGCTGGCGAAGATTCCCGTGGTCATCGTGTCGTCGCTCGAAAATCCCGAGGATCAGACCCGTGGCCTGACATTGGGCGCCGACGCCTATATCGTCAAACGGAAGTTCGATCAGCAGGAACTGCTGGAGACCGTCCGGCAGATCTTATGACAAGGATCGGCGTCCTGATCGTCGAGGACTCGGCGGTCGTCCGCCAGCTCCTGGAGCACATCATCGGCGGCGATCCGCGTTTCGAGATCGTCGGCCTGGCCGCCAGCGCGGAAGAAGCGCTCGAGATCCTGGAACGAGTCTCGCCGGACGTCATCTCGCTCGACATCCGCCTTCCGGGCATGAACGGGTTCGAGGTCACCCGCCGGATCATGCGCGACAAGCCGACGCCGATCGTGGTCTGTTCGGCCAGCGTGGAATCGGACGAGCTGAAGATCACCATGAACGCCCTGCGCGCGGGGGCCTTGACCGTGGTGGAAAAGCCGGTCGGTACGACCCGGGCGGACTACGAGCGGCTGGCGCGAACCTTGTGCACCCAGCTCGCGATCATGAGCGACGTCAAAGTGGTGCGGCAACGGGCGATCGCCGATTCCAGGATCGTCTCGACCAACCCCGGCCAGCGCCCGCGTCTGCCATCGGGTCAGGAGCCGGCGCCGGGCAGAGCATTTCGTCTTCTCGGCATTGGTGCGTCCACCGGCGGCCCCAATGCGGTGGTACAGGTGCTGACGGATCTGGGCCAGCATTTTTGTCTCCCGGTTCTGCTCGTCCAGCACATGATGCCGAGCTTTCTCGCCGGGTTCGCGTCGTGGCTGGAGAGCCTGACGCCGTTTCGCGTGGTCCTGGCACGACACGGCGAGCCAGTGGTTCCCGGAACCGTGCACGTCGCACCGGCGGACAACCATCTCGAGATCGAGGGCGACCGTGTTCGCCTGTCGCAAGGCCCTCTGCTGTCTGGGCAACGTCCATCTGCCACCGCACTGTTTCAGTCGATGGCGCGGCAGGTCGGCGATGCCGGAGTCGGCGTGCTGCTGACCGGGATGGGCGACGACGGGGCCGACGGGCTGCTCGCACTGCGTCAGGCCGGCAGCTACACCATCGCCGAACACGAATCCACCGCCGTCGTGTACGGGATGCCCAAGGCCGCGGTCGATCGCGGCGCCGCGTGTGAATCCCGGCGTTTGAACGAGATCGCAGCGCGCGTTCTCGAGCTGGTCTCGATCGGCCAGGAGACCTGATGGAACGAGCCAGCCGGATTCTCGTCGTCGAAGACTCGGACACCCAGGCGCTCAAACTCCAGCTGATGCTGGAGAACGAGGGCTGTGACGTGATCCGCGCCGCGACGGCTGAGCGCGCACTCGAAGAGCTCAATCAGAGCGTGCCGGACCTCGTGATCGTGGACTATCACCTCCCCGGCATCCGCGGCGACGAGGTCTGCCGCCGGATCAGGATGAACATGAGCACGCGCGGCATCGCCATCCTCATGTTGACCGCCGAGGATACCGATGCGGCCGAACTGCACGGTCTCGAGAGCGGCGCGGACGACTACATCTCCAAGTCGGTCGACGACGACATCCTGATGCTCCGTGTCCGCAGCCTGTTGCGCAAGTCGTCGTCGGAAGCCTCATTGTTGTTCGGCCTGGAAGCGCTGTCGGGCGCGCGGCTGCTGGCGGTGGACGACAGCGCGACCTACCTCGAATTCCTGACCGAGGAGCTGCGCAGCGAGGGCTACCAGGTCGACACCGCGACCAGTGGCAGCACGGCGCTCGAGATGTTCGCGTCGGCCACCTACGACGCGGTGCTGCTGGATCTGGTGATGCCGGAGATGGACGGCATCGAGGCCTGCCAGCGCATCGTCGAAGCCCGCCGCGCGCTGGAGACGCCGGCCGTGATCCTGATGCTCACCGCGCGCGAGAACAAGGAAGACATGACCCGCGGCCTGGAGGCGGGCGCGGATGACTTCGTCGGCAAGTCCAGCGATCTGGCGGTGCTGAAAGCGCGCGTCCGGGCGCTGCTGCGACGCAAGTTCTTCCAGGAGGAAAACCAGCGCATCGCGCGCGAGCTCAAGACCAAGGAGCTCGAAGCGGTTCACGCCCGCGGTGAAATGGAAGCGGCCGAGGCTCGCGCCGCGATGGCGGAAGAGCTGAATCGCGCCAACGACAAGCTCAAGGAAACCGAGCGCCGATTCCGCCAGCTGGCCGAGAACATCGACCAGACGTTCTGGTTGTACGATCCGTCAACCGATCGGATCATCTACATCAGTCCCAGCTACGAAAAAATTTCTGGCCGCTCCGCGGAGAGCGTCTACGGCGGGCCCGGCGCGTTTCTGGACGCGATTCACCCCCAGGATCAGCAGCGTGTGCTCGACGTGCTGCCGAGACGCACGCTCGGCACCTACGACGAAGAGTACCGGATCGTGCGGCCGGATGGTTCGGTGCGCTGGGTGCGCGATCGCGCCTTCCCGGTGCGTGACCAATCCGGTGAGGTCTATCGCGTCGCCGGCATCGCCGACGACGTGACCGAGCGACGGCGCGTTGCGGAGGCGCTCTCCGACGCCAAGCTCACCGCGGAGGCGGCCAGCCGGGCCAAGGGCGAGTTCCTCGCCAACATGAGCCATGAGATCCGGACGCCGATGAATGCCGTCATCGGCATGACCAGCGTGTTGCTGGATACCGCGCTGAACTCGGAGCAGCGCGACTATGTCGACACCATCCGGTCGAGCAGCGAGGCGCTGCTCGCCATCATCAACGACATCCTCGATTTCTCGAAGATCGAGGCCGGGATGCTGCAGCTCGAAAAACAGCCCTTCGATCTGCGCAGCTGCATCGAAGCGGCGATGGACCTGGTGGCGCCGAAGGCCGCGGAAAAAGACCTCGATCTCGCGTATCTGTTTGCCGACTCCGTGCCGGTCGGTCTGGTGACGGACGTGACCCGGATTCGGCAGATTCTGGTCAACCTGCTCAGCAACGCCGTCAAGTTCACGCTGAAGGGCGAAATCGTCGTCTCGGTGACGGGCCAGCCGAAGGGCGACGGCCGGTTCGAAGTCAGATTCGAAGTCCGCGACACCGGCATCGGCATCCCCTCCGATCGTCTGGATCGGCTGTTCAAATCCTTCAGTCAGGTGGACAGCTCCACGTCGCGACACTTCGGCGGGACCGGCCTCGGCCTGGCGATCAGCAAGCGGCTGGCTGAAATGCTGGACGGCGAGATCGGCGTGCACAGCACCGCTGGCGAAGGCTCGACGTTCTATTTCACGGTCGTCGCCGAGTCCGCCGCCTTGGAGACGCCCTGGTACTTGAGCGGCAAGGACCCACGCCTGGCCGGCGTCCGGCTCCTGTTCGTCGACGACAACCGCACCAACCTGGGCCTGGTCACCGAGCTGTGCACGTTGTGGGGGATCGCAATCCGCACCACGACGGAACCCGAGCAGGCGCTGGACTGGGTCCGCCGCGGAGACTTGTTCACCATCGGGCTGCTGGACGTGCAGCTCCCGGACATGGACGGGCTGACGCTGGCGCGGAAACTGCGGGAGCAGCGGAACGCCGACTCGCTCCCGTTGATCCTGTTGACATCGGTGAGACAGCGGACCGCCATCCTGCGCGCCGATCGCTGCTCGACGCTGCTCAAGTCGATCAAGCCCGCGGCGCTGTTCGAGGCCCTGCTCGCGGCGCTGCCTAGCACCGCGGCGCGACCCGGTCAGCAGTCGGCGTCGGGACAGTTCGATCCGACGCTGGGTCAGCGCTTTCCGATGCGCATCCTGCTGGCCGAAGACAACGTCGTCAACCAGAAGGTGGCGTCGGTGATGCTCGGCAAGTTCGGCTATCGTGTCGACATCGTCGGCGATGGCCAGGAGGCGCTCGACGCGCTGCAGCGTCAGTCGTACGACGTGATTCTGATGGACGTGCAGATGCCGGAGATGGATGGTCTGGAGGCGACGCGCCGGATTTGTCTCGACGTCCCGGCCGGACGAAGGCCGGAGATCATCGCGATGACGGCGAACGCGCGGCCGGAGGACGTCGCCGAGTGTCTCGGCGCCGGCATGGACAGCGTGCTCACGAAGCCGGTCTCGGTCGACGACCTGCGATCACTGCTCGAAGGCGCCGTCGCCCGGAAACAGGCGAAGCCGTAATCGAAGGCCCGTCTCACCTCGCGAAGCGTCCGACCCGCAGCACGACTGCGGCCGCCATGGTGACCAGCGAACCGCTGATGGTGAGCAGCGCACCGAGCTTGGCCTCCACCAGGATGGGACCGATCGGGATCGCCGCTGTCGCGAAAAACAGCGCGAACGTGAACCCGATCGACGTCGTCAATGCCACGACGGTCAGTTCCTTCCAGCCGACGCGTGGTGGTAGATGAAGCCCTGACCACACCGCCAGGGCGACCGCCGCGAGCACGCCGACCGGCTTTCCGGCCAGTGCGGCGACCGCCACCGCCCAGGTGCCGGTGCCGAATCCCCTGATCACCGCGCCAGCGTTCACGAGCGCGAAGCACAAGAGGACAACCTGCACGGGGTATCGCGACAGGCGGCCAAATCGGCTGAGGCCGTCGTCCGCGTCGGTGGGTACGTCAGCGAAGAGCTGGCGTTCATGTTTCGCGTGGGTGAGAAACGGCATGATTGGCAGCAGCGCAAGCGCCGGATGGAGTCCGCTCAGGAACAGTCCCCACCACGACAGCGAACCGCCGATGAGAATGTAAGGCCACAGCGTCGCGATCCGACGGCGCCGGAGTCCGAACGCCACGGCGATCGCGATGCCGATCAGCAGCGCACCCGACGGCCGGCCCCCAGTCGACCGATAGCGCAGTTCCACGATGACGAGGCCGAGCATGTCGCCGGCGATACCGAGCAACAGGAAGAACGGGAGGGCCGGATGACTGCGGCAGATGGTTCGAGCGATGAAGTACCCGAAGGCAAGATCGGCCGCGCACGGTATCGGCCAGCCGCGCATCAGCACCGACGATTCGTCGCCCATACTCAAGTAGGCAACGTAGGCGAGGGCGGAGCCGGCCATGCCGCCGACTGCGCCGACCACCGGCAGCGCGGCCCGGCGCCAGGTATGAAGCGCTCCGCCCGGGACGGTGGCTTCAATCACCTCTCCGGCGATGAACGCGAAGAACAAGGCCATCGCCACCTCGTTGACGGCGAACGAGAGCGCGCGAGCGTACGCGAAGTAGCTCTCCGGCCGGCTGTTGGCCCACAGCAGCGCAAGCGCGGCGCCGATGGGCAATGCGAGATAGCGGTCGGCCGCATAGTTGAGCGCGCGGATGGCGGGGGTCATGGCCGGACCTCCTTGTCGACGGTCGCCGAGCGCGACATCGACGACGACGCATCGCCGGCCGGCGAACGCCGAACCGGCGGAGACAGCCCGACCCGCTCTCCGTCGGCCACTTTCTCGAGGATGCGTCGAATGAACCGCTGCGCCACGTCGGGCTCATAGCCGCCGGCCCGAAACGCGTCGCACCACTGCCCGTAGGCGAGCGCGGCGAGCTGGTCGCTCGCCCAGCGCACCGCGTCCGGCGTGATGCGATGGCGCAGCAATTCCTTGTGCCAGCCGTGGTAATGGAAGTCGACGAATCGATCGGTGACGCCGAGGATGAACGGGGAGCGCTCGAAGAGGTCGGGATCGCTGCGCTTTGGCGCCAGGCGGCCGGTCTCTCCAAGCGCCGTTCCGAGATCGCGGACGACGTACCAGGTCTGCCGCTGATTGTCCGCGGTCTGCATCTCGTAGAGCGCGTTGTTCACGTTCTTGAGATCGGAGCTGTCGAAGATCGTGAGGATCACCAGCAGGCCCTGGTACGGCCTGCTGCCCACGAACGGATTCTGCTGCCACGACCAGTGGCCGTGTTTCCTCAACGACTTCATCTCGAGACGGAAGCGTCCGCCCGGTTCCTGGTGAGTGCCGGACGCATCGGTCATCGTGAATGAAGGGACGAAGTACACCGGTGGCTGGTGGTAGCCAACTCCGGACAGCACGCGCGACAGCACGACTTCCACCGGGCCCTCCGCTCCCTGGTGGTTCTGCGGCGCCTGCTTGACGTGCCATTCGCGCCCCTGCGGGTCGGTGACCATCACGCCCGGGTTGGTGCCGTGGCGCTTCTTCGCGACGAAGGTGTAGGTCGCGTGCGGATCCGGGGCCTGTTCCGGACCCCACGGTCCGTAGTACAGGTCTCGCGCGCCGACATCCACGGGCTCTTCCCACAGTTGCGACAGCTGCGCGTCCCGCGGCTGCGCCGTCGATCTGACGTGAGGCGCGCACATCGGGATGTAGATGGCAAAGAGCGCCGGCGCGATGTAGAGCGAGGGATGGTTGAACATGACGGCTCCTATGGCACGTATGGCGCGACCGTACGGCTGCTTCGCGATCCCAGCGGTGCGGAGAACGAGACGAGGGCGCGGGTTCCTTCGCCGCCGCGAGCGACGTCCAGCCGGACCAGGAGATGCCTCGCCGAGTGCACGCGGATACCGACGCCGTAGTCCGAGCTCACACGATCGGTCAGCGCACCGACCGAAGGGGCAACCGCGCCGGTGTCGTAGAACACGGCGGCATCCAGATGGCGAAGGAGCGGCCAGCGATACTCGGCGTCGAGCAGCATGGCGTCCTGATCGCGGAAGCGGTAATCGAGGTAGCCGCGAAGGCTGTTCGCGCCACCGAGGGACGGCAGCATGTAGAAGGGGACGGTCTGTCCGGCCCTCGACTGCGAGATGTCCAGGCGTCCACGCAGCGCCAGCGTGGTGCGGCCGAGCGCGATGTAGTGCGCGGCCTCGGCCTCGGCGCGGCTGAAGCTGTGGCCGGTGGATTCCTGATCGTGAAACATCGCCATCGACAACCGATAGCGCCCGCCGCTCGAGGGATAGTCCGGAAGGTCGAGCGTGTCGACGTCCAGGGCGACGTCGGCATGGAAATAATTTGGCGCCTGCGTCAGGCCCGGCGCGGATGCCTCGCTGAAGCGTTCGTCGATCGAAGGATGCAGCGTGCTGGTTCCCGGTTCGATCGCCACCCGCCTCAGCGTGCCGACGCGTCCGGTGAGCGACAGCCACGGCGTGGCTCTGATGGTGGCGAAGCCGGTGGCGTCGATGTCCTTCAGGCGATAGTCGGTTTGATCGCCCTTCTGTGTCGCGGTGCCGATACCGAAATAGTTGATCTGCGTGAAGTCCTGGTACTTGAGCCGCGCGCCGATCTGAAGGCGCTCGTTGGACAGGCGCGGCCAGGTCAGCTGCGACTGCATCATCCGATAGCCGTTCCACGACGCGGCGGCCGAGGCGTCGACGATCAGGTGATCGCCGAAGAGATGCTGGCGATATCCGGGGCCTGCCGACAGTCCTGCGCCGGAGATCATGCCGTCCATCTCGGGGTACCAGCCGTCGCGCACGCCCGAGCGGCCGTCGAGCTGCGCCGCGGTCCAGGCGAAGACGCGGGTCAGTCGGCCGGGGTGCGCGCCCGCGTTGATCTGTTCGTCGGAAACCGCGGCGGAGTCCGGGCGTTCGCTCGCCGCGCCTGGGTCCTGGGCCGTCGCGGCCGCAGCGCACGAACAGACCGCGGCAACGATGCACACCCGGGTCAACGTGAGCCGACGCTGATGGAACTGGAAGTGATTGGTCATCGACATCTCCTTTACAGGTGTCAACGACCGCGAGGCGACTAGCGAACAGGCGGACCGTCGAAGACTCTTTGGACATGCCGAGTCCGGCTGCACGATGGGGCCGGCGAGGTTGAAGCTCGGAAGCCTGAATAACGACGGCCACGGCAGAAGCGAACAAGCGCGTCCGCCCGCGTCTGGGCACGCAGGCCAGGTCGCCCGCGAGGAGACATCTTCTAGAGCGGACACCAGCGCCCGGCAATGGGCATGTAGCCACGCATCCTCACCTTCGCGGCGTCGATGTCTTGCCAGGTGACCACCAGGCGCTGGTCCCGCGCGGCAAGCATGGCGGCGTGGCGGCCCATATCTTCGGCATAGGCCCGCACGTACCACTGCTCCCGGTACCATGCCGACCGCCAGTTGGCCTTCTCGACCGCCCGGCGGATCTTGCGGAGGAAGTGGCCTCGAACCGAGTCGATCGCCGACCGATCCAGACGTGCGCGTCTGGCTCCGCGTGCGACCGCGACCAGCGCCGTATCGACGATCCTCGAGGCGTCGAGGCCGATGGAGTCGGCATCGGCGTGTTCTGACTTGTCGTGTGTCATCGCTCCCCCTAGGGCAGCGGCAGCAGGAGCTGCCTCCCATCAAGATCAACGACAGCAGGCGCGATCCGAACAATTGCGCGGTCTTATCGATCTCCGTGTTCGCCAGATGCACGAGGGTCGTTATGTGAAGTGCTGGTTGTCGTCACATGGTGAAAAGGAGACGTGTCATGAGAATTACCGAACGGCAGTTCGGCGACGTGGTCGTGTTGGATTGTCACGGCGCGATGGCCGGCCACAAGGCGGCCGGCGAGCTCGAGTGCGCAGTGCGTCGGCACTGCCGGGACAGTATCAGCGCAGTTGTCGCCAACCTCGGTGACGTGGGGTCAGTGGACGTCAGCGGGCTGGCCGCGTTGTTCGGTGCGCAGGCGACGCTGCGGCGCGATGGCGGCATCTTCAAGCTCGCCGGTATCACCACGCGCATCCACGATCTCGTCGTCATTACCCGACTGCTGACGATGTTCGAGACCTACGACTCAGTCGAGGACGCGGTGGGCCGCGCCGCGCCGACGGCGGCTGAGCTGAATTTCTCCGAGCAACCGATGCCGCCGCTCGGAATGTTTCAACGCTTTCTTCGTCGCACCTGAGATAGCGGCCATTCTGGACCTGGATCGTGCGGAAACCTCGGACCGGCGTGCCATTCGCGGGACCTCTCGCCAATGGCACGCTGCCCTCTCGCCTTCCTCGCTGATCTGAAGACACCGGCCTGAGAGCCACGGTGACCGGCCGCAGTGAATTGAATCCCGGCAGGCGGTGTTCAGATCGACGCAGCCGTTCGCCTACAGCGTTTTTCAGATGTACGTAGGCAACGGGCTTCAGCCCGTTGCTCGGCCGGCCTGAAGGCCGGCCGCTACGAGGATGCGAAACGCGCCCTAGTCTTCACACGCGCATCGGTTGAGCACTGTCTTGTGGACCTGTGACGCCACGGATCCGCGAGGATGGCGCGCCCGCGAGCGTGGCGCTCTTCTTGCCGCGACTATTCCATGGGGACCCAACAGACGAGCCGATTCCGGGTCTCCTGCTCAGGAGGGAAATCATGAGAGTCTTCGTCGCCGGCGCCAACGGAGCGATCGGAACGCCACTCACGCGACTGCTGATATCAAGAGGTCATCATGTACTGGGGCTGATCCGTAACCCCGCCGGCGCTGCTGGGTTCAGGGCGCTTGGCGGGCAACCGGTCGTGGCCAACGCGCTCGACCGGGATGGGCTGCTCCGCGCCGCAGACGGCCTCGCCGCCGACGCGGTGATCCACGAGCTCACCGCGCTCCGGAAGCCACCGCTCCGCGCGAACGGAATGACGCTGACCAATCGGCTGCGTGCCGAAGGAACGGCCAACCTGCTGGCCGCGGCTGCTCGCCTCGGCGCGAAGCGTATCGTCACCCAGTCGATCATCCTTGGCTATGGCTATCGCGACCACGGCGACCGGACAATCACCGAACAAGATCCGTTCGGAGTCGCCGCCGGCGACCAGGCCGACGACGCGATCGCGGCGATGGCCTCGGCCGAGGCCCAGACGTTCGGGGCACCAGAAGGGATCGTCCTTCGCTACGGCCTGTTCTACGGCGGCGACGCCGCGCAGATGCGCGACACGTTGGCGAAGCGCGGCGTACCGGTTGCGTCCGGCGGCCTGCTTGGCTGGGTCCATCATCTCGATGCCGCGGCAGCAACCGTGGCGGCGCTGGAGAAAGGCCGGGCCGGTCAGGCGTACAACATCGTCGACGATCTGCCGGCGACGTGGCAGGACGTCTTTGACGCCATGGCATCTGGTTTCGGCGCGCCGCCCCCTCGCCACCTGCCGCACTGGCTTCTCCGCCTTGTCGCCCCGTACATCGCCTCGGTCGCGATCGACACCTCCATGCGGGTCTCGAACGCAAAGGCCAATACGGAGCTGCACTGGAAACCTCAGTTCAGGACGTACCAGGAAGGAATCGCAGCCATGGTGTCTGCGACGCGTGAGGACTCCACTGTCCGGCACCCGTTGGCCGCGGCCAACCGATAGGGACACGCGACAGTCAGTTGCGCCTGGCGACCTTGCGCCACCATGTCTCGGCAGCGATCGCGTGCCGGCGGCCGAAGATGTCATTCCTGCCTCCGTTGAGGCAGGATACTTCCTTGGGCTGCACCCACACGCGTGCAGCTGACCAAGGAGCGCCAGTGAGCGGCAGTCCACACCCGGTTGTGACCTACGAAAGCTACCTGCAGCTGGACACGCTGCTCTCGCTGCAGCAGCTGCGCTCGGATGGTCCCGAGCACGACGAGATGTTGTTTGTCGTCATCCATCAGGTCTACGAGCTGTGGTTCAAGGAACTGCTGCACGAGCTCGACCGCGTCGTGCTGCTGCTGAAGAACGACGAGCCCCACCGCTCGCAGCACACGCTGAAGCGGATTCTCACCATCCTCAAGGTCCTGGTCGCGCAACTGGACATTCTCGAAACGATGACGCCGCTCGAGTTCCTCTCCTTCCGTGCGCGCCTCGAGGCCGCGAGCGGATTCCAGTCGAACCAGTTCCGCCAGCTCGAGTTCCTGCTCGGCGCCAAGAGCGCCGCGGAATTGGCGCGCTTCCCCGCTGGCAGCCCGGGGCGGTTGGCGTTGGAGCGCAGGTATCAGGAGCCGACCGTGTGGGACGGCTTTCTGCACTACCTGTCCCGCGAGGGCTACCCGATCCCCGCCGCGCAACTGACGCGCGATCACACAGCTCGCCTGGAACCGTCCGCCGAGGTCCAACAGATACTCCTGGATGTCTACCGCGGCGACGTCAAGAACAGCGAGATCTGCGAGCGCCTCGTCGATCTCGACGAGGGCCTCGCGGAATGGCGGTATCGCCACGTCCGGATGGTGGAGCGCACCATTGGCAGCAAGCCCGGCACGGGCGGGTCGAGCGGCGTCGCCTACCTGGAGACGACGCTGGGAAGGAATCTGTTTCCGGATTTGTGGGCGATTCGCGGCAGGCTGTAGGCTTTTGAACGGCGTCTGCCCGTCGACATGAAATGGGACGAGTGCCGCACGATCCGCGGTTCCTTGATCTTCTCGACCGCTGCCGTTTTCGTCCAGGCCTGTCGCGCCCCATCGTCCAGCTTGAAAGTGGCAGCCGTTGCGTTGGTAAGCTTGAGTGGGAGGCACAGGATGGCTCCCATTCCCGGCGAGCCGCAGATCGCGGCCTTCGCCTTGATTGAGCACAAGGAGCACACGAACATGAAGCCCAAGAACACGATCTGCCTCTGGTTCGACAAGGACGCGCATGAGGCTGCGCTCTTCTACGCCGCCACCTTTCCGGATAGTGCGGTGACCGCTGTTCACAAGGCGCCCGCCGACTACCCGAGCGGCAAGCAGGGTGATGTACTAACGGTGGAGTTCACCGTGCTGGGTATTCCCTGTCTGGGTCTCAATGGCGGCCCGGAATTCAAGCACAACGAGGCCTTTTCGTTTCAGATCGCGACGGACAATCAGGAAGAGACGGACCGCTACTGGAACGCGATCGTCGGCAATGGCGGCAAGGAAAGCCAGTGCGGTTGGTGCAAGGACCGCTGGGGCCTCTCCTGGCAGATCACGCCGCGTGCGCTCACCGAGGCGCTGGCGGCCGGTGGCGGTGAGGCCAAACGTGCCTTCGAGGCAATGATGCCGATGAAGAAGATCGACGTCGCGACCATCGAGGCCGCGCGACGGGGCTGACACGGCACCATGTCGCCTAGGGTTGCCCGTCGTGTCTGTTCGCCTTGATCGCCAGCGACAGCGCGATGCCCATGGCCAAACCCACCCCGATGCCCATCGTGATATTGCCCATCGCTATGCCCAGCACGACCCCGATGGCCACACCGGCTGCGACGCCCCATGCTTTCGTTTGTGACATGCTCAGCCTCCCAGGTAGCGGGTCGGATATTCGGCTCTGGTCGATGGCCTCGCCTCAGGCCTTTCGTGACCGCCGCCCGAGCCCATGTCGAATGCCGAATGGGCCCGGGTGACGACCTTCAAATTGTGCGCGATCGAGATCACAACGACCCAATCGCCTTTCTCGTCACGTTTGCGTCGGGATCGGATGTGACCCACGAACCCTTGAAAGTGACGGCTTGAAACCAGAAGGACCTGCCGCAGGCCATTGGTGAAGATGTCGAGCGCGCTCAGCGCGACAGCACGCCGGGGAGCTGCTTCATGAAGAGGCAAATGTCGCCGATCTGGGCGGTCGTCGAGATGAACTCGAACGCGGTCGGACTGACCGACGTCGTGCGGCGTTCGAGCACGGCTGTCAGCGCCGCGGGCAGGATCGGACATTCGTCCAGCAATCCGAGCACGCTCACCCTGGCGGTCATGTCGAGCATCGCGAGCACGTCGGCGGCGTCGCGCGCGAGCCACGGTGTGCCGGCCTCGCGCTGCTTCTCGAGCTCGCGCCGCAGCGTGCGGAGCCCGCGCCGCGTATCGGCGTCGACACCATGAAGCTCAGCCAACGTCGACACGAGCTGATCCGCCACGAACAGGCTCACGTCCTGGTACAACACCGACCAGCCCACTTCGAACGCCGTCACCAGGTCGTGATCCACGAGGAACGCATCGGGAGGCATGGCCGTGTCGAGTGCTCGTGGCGACGGTGCACCCAGCGAGGTGGCACCCGGCCCGCGCGCGGGCCAGCATTCGAGACCCAGGTTGCAGATACACGCCGCCGCATCGGACGCTTCCCCGGGCGTGAACGGCCGCGACTGAACGGAGGATCCGGCGAGCAGCGTATTCGCGAGGAACGCAAGCTCACGGCTGCGCGTGAAGTACGCAGTCTCGTCGCTGTGCCGCACGAACGCCATCAGCCGCCTCAGGAGCGGAAGTCCCGCGGCTCCCGGCTTTTCGTTTGCGGCTTCGAGCAGCGCCCGCGGCCGTTCCGGCATCACGCCGGCCTCGGTCAGCAATTCGATGACAGCGTCGATCGATGTGCGGATGTCGTCGTCGCCGCGCGCGGAGACGTCGATCGCGTTCGCCTCTTCTTCTTCGGTCGCGCGAAAATAGGCCGCGGCGAGGTGCCCGATCGCGATCGGGGCACGTGGCGTGTGTGGCGGCTGCCGCGCCATCTGAAGGAAGGCGCGCGCGTCGGCCGGTGTCGCGTAGCCCTGCCGTGATCGTCGTCGCTCCCGTTCGATCGTGAGGTCGTGGAGGTGCTGCTCCGATGCCATCAGCAGATCATCGAGGCCGTCGATCTCCGGCCTGGAGTTGGACAGGCGGCGGCATCCCTGCATCACCGCGTGAAAGTCGTGGTGATGCTCGCTCTCGAGCGTGACCAGGAGCGCGACGATCGCATCCCAGGCATCGGTTCTCCGCGCCCGCACCAGATAGCCGCCCACTTCGCACTCGAGCACGTCGCCGTTGGTCTCGCTGTTCATCATCTCGTGGCGATCCGTCGGCTCGTCATCACTCGATGCGGTCGGTTCGAACGTGCCGGGGTCGAATACACGTAGGTAACGGCAGAGGCCGACGATCACCAGGTGCTTGTCGAGCGCGGCGACGGTGCGTGCGGCCACCGCGTCGCCAGCGTCCACCAGCACTTCGAGCCATTCGCCGAAGCGAGTGACATCGAACTGTTCGTCGCGCCCCGGCCGCGCGTGGCGCCACAGATCGAGGTCGAGCAGCGAGGTGAGCTGCGCCGGCGTGGCAGACGTGACGATCTCGCCGCACGCATCGAGCCCGCGGAATTGAACGAGCTGATGCAGCGTTTCCGGCGCGAGGTGCGGGACGATCCGGGCGAGCAATGGCGTGTCCAGAAGGGGCGCAAGCCGATGCTCCAGCGCCCCACCGTCGCGGCGTGCCGTTTCGCGGTTCGTGGTTTTTGACATGGGCCGGCGATGATACCCGTCCTGCGGGCCAACAAACAGTCTTGAAGAGTGGCGTGGTGTCGGGGGATACTATTATTGGGATTGACAGCGGCGATAGTCGCCATCAACAGCGATAGCGACACTGGATATCGGCATTCAAGGTCATCGGCGTTCAGCGACATGATGACCTTCTGATCGATCAGCCAAACGCCTTCCCGCAGGAACGCCTCCGATGATCGAAGGCATCCTCAAACCGTGACGACGACTTTCCCTTGCGCATTGCCACCCTCGACGTAGCGGATGGCCGCAGGCACGTCGCTCAGCGCGAATCGGCGATCAATCACCGGTCTGACCCTTCCGCCTCGCAGCCGCCCAGGCTTCGACCAGGCGCTGCTGCGTCTTGGGGAGACTCCCGCCAAGGCATTCGATGGTGTCGACCGAGAAGACGGCCGCGTGGTCCCGGTAGTACGCGTGGAAATGAGCGCGATGGTGCTGCGCACCGGCTTCGACAAACATCCGAATCGCGATC
>CAVWSQ010000007.1:0-264604 GCA_963757655.1 uncultured Acidobacteriota bacterium
GCGTATTGATCGCGAACGCGACCACCTCTCGGACACTTCCATGTCCCAGCCGACGCGTCCTAGAGTCGACACGGTCCTGTGAGCAACTGGTCAGCGGAAGCGCTGGGATAGTCGTGTTACTCCTAGGCGCCAGGCGTTGAGTGCCTGCACCAGATCGAACGCTTTCGCACTGCGCACTTCACCGACGATGATGCGATCGGGACGGCGCCACAGCGTGGCAGAGACGAGCCGCAATTCGTCAGCGGGCGGCAGCTCGGGGAAACCGCCAAAAGGGGCACGACCCTTCCGCACTTCCAGCGGCCGGAGCCTCATCTTTCGAGTGACCGTTCCCCGGAAATCAACGCTTCTGTTGACTGGTACTGCGCACCGAAGCGGCGCGAAAGTCTCGGCGCGGTGCTCGACGCTCGTCTTCTCTTCTTCTTTGGTGAACGAAAGGACGGGTGTGGGGGCCTGTGCGAAACCGCGTTCTGAGTGGTTTTGCACGGGATCCACGCCCTCTTCGGTCGCGCGTCATTCACCGAAATGTTGACGCACGCATCACCGCACTCGACAATGGACGGCGACGACAATGATTAGCGACAACAGAGGCCTGCGACACGCGTCCGTTCAACGGGCGCGTGCGAAGCCGCGTCTCCGAAAGACGGTTGTGGAAGTGCTAACCGAGCGTGACCGGCGTCACCGACGCCGTTCGGCTCGAGTTCGGCGATCACGCGAGGAACGTCATCCTGGGTGATGCCCAGTTCCTCGGCGCGCTTCTGCCCGTAACGCTGGAGCCGGTCAAGCCGTCGAAGGGCGAGGTACCGCTTCGTCGCCTCGTTCGCGATCCGTACGCCGTCGTACCTTCGGCCGCCGCTTCCTCGGTAACACGGGCGAACAGCTCGGGTTCTATCGGGACGTTCTTGGGGGTCATGGCTTCCTTCCGCAAATTTTAGCAGCTCCGGTCCTTGCCGCCGGCCTCTGGGCGTGTCAATCCTGTGGACGGCGGGACGGCGATACGAGCCCTTCCACACCTTGGCTCGAACTTGCCGAGTTCGAATCCAGGCAGCTGTTCCGGGCAGATGATGATGTTGTTCGGCTGAAGCGCTCAGAAGCCGGCGTTCTTCAGGCGCGCGAGCAGGCTGGGTTTCGCTGCGTGCGCCTCTCGTAGCTCGCTGATGCGCTGCGCGAATTGGCTGACGCGCCCCTTCTGTCCGCTCACATCGCGCAGGTCCGAGAGGAGCGTCACGGCAGCGTCGTAGTCACGAGGACGCTTCGTGCCAATGAGTGTGTCGACTCGCTGCCAGGCCTGGCGTTCTCGTTTCGCCAAGCCAGTCAGATAGCGATCGCGCGCTACCTGCTGCTCGCGTTCACGCCGCGCGCGTTCTCGGACCTCGCGTTGCTGGGCGGTCTGACGTCTCGCTTCGGCAATCGACGCGGCGTCTGCCCGCAATGCGCCAGCCGTTCTCAACGGCCCAGACAATTGCCGAGGTGCAAGCTGTCGAAACCGACGCATGAGCTCGGCGCCCACGCTCGGGTCGCCACGCGCCACGCGGGAGAGCAGCGCCACGTGCTCATCGGTGTCGAGGTTCGTAATCCACCGTTCGACCTGCCGCGCCGAGGGCGTCGCCGCCACCGTCGACGCACCCTCCGCCGCCGCGGCGATCAGATCGCGATCGATGCCCATGATGTCGACGAAGCTTTCAAGCGTCGGGGACAGCCGATCGAGACCATCCGGACGGCCGGGCTCGACAGCGTCGTCGTCGAACTCGCCGCACTGGACATCCAGCAGCCATGCCAGGTAGAGAGCCCGCTCGTCGCCACTCGCGATGTCAGCTCGAAGCGCGATCAGGGACGGCAACCAGCTGGTGCCGTCGTCTGCGGTATCAAAGCTCTCTCCGGCACTTTCGAGCGAGATGGTAACGATGACATCACGTGCTGTGGAACGAATCTCGACCGTGTGGCCCGCCGCGTAACGGCGCAGCGCCTTCAGGTCCACGGAGCCCTTTGGATACCGGAAGGCAAGCTCAAGGAACAGCCAGTTGGCAAAGTACAGCGATGCATCGAAGTACCGGACCAACAGGTCGCGTGGATTCGCCTTCAGGTTGCCGTACGTGTAGTCGTTGCTGAACGACGTGCGCGAGATCGCCGCGCGCGTCGAAATCGCGCGCAACTCCCGCATCTGTCGATCCGTGAGGACGCGATCGACAGCGCGGAACTCATAGTACTGATACTCGCTCATCGGACAGGCGCCCGCTATCTGTGCCCTCGTGCCCATCGACGATAGGCTTCGATCCACTCCCATCCGGCTGGTGGCGGATCCGGCAGCGGCAACTCGATTATCGGGATCACCTGTCGTTCACGCCCGCGGTGGCAGACCGCGACGATGTGGCCGGCTGCGGTGACGGCGACCTTCTTCACGGTGACGATCGTCCCGAGCACGACGGTCTCGAACGGAAGCGCGAGGTGTTGTTCGATCGTCGCGTGAAAACCGACCGCCTGCTCGGACGGGGTGTACGCATCAACGATGGATTCCTCGATCAGTGCATCGAGACGTGCCGCTGAGATCTCGGTAGGCGCGGACGCCTTCTGTGCCTGTAGCTTCCCGTTGTCATGCCTCGTCACGTTTCCTCCTTGAGCGCACAGCACCGCCGTTCGGCGAGCGCCGTGCTCGGAAGCATCGTGGCTCAGAGTCTATTTCAGGGCGTCTCGGCGTGCTGGTTCGGTTCGAGCGGCCGGAGGGCATAGCCCTTCGAGTGAAGCAGGATATCTGTTCAGGGAATGGACAGCGAACGAATCCGACCTTCAAGGAGCGAGCGCCGCGCCTGACTGGCCGGATCCGGGAGGAGGAAGCCAGCAAGCGCCTCGGTGAAGTCCCGATTGTCGAGCAGTGCCCGGATCTCGGCGCCAATGTATGCGCGCACATCGTCCGAAGCGCCGGCGACATCAGCCACGATCTCAGCCCGGCCATCGACGACGGCCATGATGTCCTCGAGATCATGGCTCGCAACAACGTCATCGCCACCGCGCCCGTGATACGCCTCAAGCTTGGTGGCGATGAACAGAGCCGGGGTGACGAGTCGCACGTCGTGTCCGGCGATGTGGAACGTCCGGGCCGTGTCGATCGCGGTCGGATACCATCGGTTGCTGAAGCCGAGCACGGTAGCGTCAGTGGGCATCACGTCGACGATCAGGTGCCCATGCCGCCAGCGGCAGAGCGGAGCGCCAGGCGTCGTGTCTTCAGCGAGACCCAGGGCCCGTAGTCGTTCCGCAAACGCCGTGTACTCCGCGTAAGAGGTCGCGTCGACGATCGCGTCGACATCCTTGGTCGGGCGGATGCCTCCAGCCGCTGGGTCCGTGATGAACAAGCCCGTCGTGCATCCGCCGACAAACACCAGTTCGTCGAGCACCGGTGCGAGCAGGCGCACGACCGACTCGAAGAGCGCGCGATTCGGATCAGCCACGGAGGAGTCTCCGAAGGCGTGCGCTTAGCTCCTTCTCAGCAAGCTGCCGCTCGCGTACGCGTCCGTCGCGCAGCGCGTCGAGCAACGCTAGCAACTCGTGGAGCACTGGATCCTTCCGGGCGGCCTTCGGGACGGCCTTGTGTAGGGGCTCGAGCGTCACGCCGCGTACGTCGCCTTCCGGATCCGGCCACACGGGCGGGAGGTCGCCATTCTCAGCAATCTGGTCGCTCAACGAAGGAGCTGCGTGCGCCGTCGGCACGCCACGAGTGGCCCCACCTCGCTGAACTGGGAACGCGTACTTCACGCCGTGGATCAGGAATTCTTCGACCGCCTTCAAGAGTGGCCTGCCCGTCTGAGCATCGATCAAGCGCGAGCGCTCGAGGCGCTTGAGGGACGCATGTACTTGGGACGGGCTCAACGCCAGGTCGCTAGCAACCTGGGAAATGGGCGGACGCCCGCCGCCGTAGCTCGCCAGCTTGGCGAGCACGACGACGTCCTGAGACAGAAGGCCTTGAGGCATTCCATATTCTAGAATCTAGAATATGGAATGGCAAGAGTGGTCTCCGGGACCCTTCTTCTTGCCCGTCTCGAGCCTGTGATTGACGAGGTCACGCGGCGACATACAGTGGCTCAGCGCTGCTCAAGACCTGATCGCGAATGCGAGGATTGAGAGACTTTGGCGTCACCATATCGATGCGCCGGCCGTGCAATAGTCCAGAGAACTCGCGCTCGATGCTGACGAAGTTGAAGCCCGGCACGTGGCCGGACTGGAATTCTACCAGCACGTCGATGTCACTGTCGGGGCCGAAATCGTCCCGAAGGACGGAGCCAAACAGCGCCAGCCGCGCAATGTGATGTCGCTGGCAGAACGCCGACATCGCGTCGCGATCGATTGAGACGTGTGGGCTCATGGCTCCATGATACTGCCGGCGAGCCGCGCTGAAATGTCTTGGGGGCTGTCTTCGATGGGCTTCGAAGCAGAACCGCACGCTCCGCAAGCTGCGAACTCGCTGCCGGGTTCACTGGACGACGTCTGGTATCATTATGATACCATTGCTGCGGGAGCGATCCATATGGCCAACGTGCTCGTTCGCGATCTCGACGATGCCGTCCTCAAGCAACTGAAGATCGCCGCCAAGGCGCACGGACGCTCTCTCCAAGCTGAAATCCACGCGGTTCTTGAAAATGCTGGCGTCCGGAGCCTAGCCGAAACCCGGCGCGTCTCCGGTCAATGGTTGAAGCGCTTGAGGACATCGTCACACACCGACAGCGCCCCCCTGATTCGCGAGGATCGGGACACCAGGTGAGCGCGTTCATCGTCGACGCCAGCGTCGTCGTGAAATGGTTTGTTCCCGAGATTCACACGGATGCCGCGCGTCGCCTGCTCACGCTTCCGCACGAGTACTTCGCCCCGGATCTGCTCTTCGCGGAGACGGCCAATACGATTTGGAAGAAGACCCGCCGCGGCGAGCTGACGGCGGAACACGGCCGCCAACTCGTCGAAGACATCGGCCGGATTGCAGTGGAAACGGTTCCGTGCCGTGTGCTGGCTAGTGACGCGCACGAGCTCGCGACCGCCACCGGCCGAACGGTCTACGATTCGCTGTACCTCGCGCTCGCCATCCGACTCAAGGCGCGCATGCTCACCGCCGATGAGCGACTCGCGGCGGGCGTGACCGCCCACCCCATGACCGCCGCTCACATCCAGCTGGTGCAGACCTTCAAGGGCTGACGGCCCGTTCTATTCCCGTCTCTGCCTTCACCTCTACGCTCACCGGCACCGCCGCGTCACGGCCTCCGCCGTCTCGGATCGCGCCAGTCTGGAAAGCGCCTGTCACGCCCTCGCCATTGGCTCCAGCCTACGGCGGTACCGGCTCGCTACCCCTCGCGGTTACGGGCTCCTTTGGCTGCGAAGGAGCCGCGATAACCGCGGACGAGAAGCATGGCGACAGACAGCAAGACGGCGAAGATCCTTCCGAACGACGGCAACCCGACGACGTCCATGGAGCACCGGCGTTTCAGCGATCCTGCGATCGCGCACGCGGCAACGCCGACGAGGAGTACCTGAATCGTCCGCGCCGGCGGACACCGCATTCGAGCGTCACTATCGGATCGGAGAACTTGCGGAGATGTGGCAGCTTGGCCGGGAGACCGTTCGGCTGCTGGTGAAAGATGAACGCGGCGTCATCAAGATTCGTCTCGGACGCAAGAAGGCGCACTCGATCTACTCGGTGCCGGAATCGGTGGCCGTCCGAATCCACACCCGCCTGCTCAACAGCCGTTAGTTCGACGTTTCACGCTCATTGAGCGTTCCGCACCGACGCGCTATTTGCGACCGCCGGAAACCCCCACCCGCTTCGATTTTTCTCGGTAGGCTTTCTTGAACATTCTGGTGAGGCGTTCCTGCCGCTCAGGGACCCAGGCACTGTAATGAAGCGCCACCGTTTTCGGGTCGTCGCCGAGCGCCATCGCCACATCGTCGATGGAGTTTCCGCCCTGGAGGAGACGGCGAGCAAACGTGTGGCGGAAGCGGTGCGGAGTCGGCGTCTGTTCGAAGGGGCCAGCCGCTTCGAACGCCTGAGCAAGACGTCGGCGCCAGACGTTGGTGACGGTCTCAAGGCGTTCTGACTGGCCGACGATGAACGGCCGCTGCCCATGAAGTTTGGCGCGTGCGGTCAGTCGGTCGCGAACCCGGTCGGGAAGCCACGCAAACACATGATGGCCATTCTTCTGGGCTCGGATCATCACGTTGTTGCCCTGTAACCGACTCATGTCGAACAGCGTCGCATCTGAGATGCGGAAGCCGGTGTGCACCATCAGTTCGATCAAGTCTTTGACGTCTTCGCCGGTCCATGCGCCGGAGCCCTGATCGTTCTTGTACTCGCAGCCGACGTGGCCAGGACTGCGATCTCGTTGATGCATTGGGCGCGGGGGGTTGTCGCACGCCCTCCTGATGCGATCCAGTTCCTCATCGCTGAACGGCATCTTGTCGGCGCTCTTACTGGAACCGACCGGAGGTTTGATGTCGGAACTGATCGGCGTCTCCGAGATCCACTTCCGGTTGACGGCGAAGCGGAAGAACGCGCGCAGGACGCCGAGGCGGGTCCCCTTTGTGCGCGGCCCGAGCTTCAGTCCCGCGTAGAACTGATCGGCGTCGGCTGGCGTGAACTGATCGATCATCACGTAGCCGCGACCGTCGGCATAGGCCGTCAACTGTTTCGTGAACGTCCGATATTTGCGGAGCGTCGCCGGCGCGATCTGCGCGGTCTCGCGATTGGTGAGGAAGATCCGGGTGGCGTCGGCGATGGTGATGCGGGCCGGAGCGGCGGGCTCGTCCGGTGCTCGTGCGGCGGGCGTGGGTTGACCGCTCCAGTTGCCGACGGCTTCGATAGCTGCGGAGTAGGCGCGGGCTTCGTCCCAGGTCGTGGCGCCTGTGCGTTTGCGCCTGAAGTGTCCAGCGAGAGTGCCGGAGACGAAGATGACGCACGCGCACCGTTTCCAGCTGCGGGCGCGCTCCTCGAATTCACCCGAGGTCGAATCCTCCGCGCGACCCGCTTCGCAGTCTCTCCGATGGCGGCGGTAGACGTTCAGCGCCACGCACGGATTCTAGCACCATTGCCCGATATTACCCGACGAAGCGGGCAATTTCAGGCTAATTGATGTTTTTGCTTAATGTTTTGATGTGGCGGAGAGGGTGGGATTCGAACCCACGTGCCGGTTACCCGACAACACGCTTTCGAGGCGCGCCCGTTACGACCACTTCGGTACCTCTCCGGTCAGGTGCAGCGGCTTGAAGCGGACCAACGATTATACCGCGGACGCGCTGGTCCTTGAAGCGAACCAGGAACGCTGCGGGCGTCATGACAAACGCGGGACACCGCGGCGCTGCCTGAAGAAGTCCTGCATCAAAGCGCGGCATTCGACCTCCCTCACCCCACCGACCACCTCGGGGCGATGGTTCAGGCCCGGCAGTTCGGCCCCGCGTACGATTGACACGAGGGCGCCGGAGCGCGGTTCGGCGGCACCATAAACCAGGGTCGCGATCCTCGCCTGCACCAACGCGCCGACGCACATCAGGCACGGCTCGATGGTGACGCACAGCACCGCGCCGGTCAGACGGTAGTTCCCGACCTGGCGCGCCGCCGCGCGAATCGCCACGATCTCTGCGTGCGCGGTCGGATCTCCTGACGAGATCGGCTGGTTGAAACCGCGTCCGACGATCGAGCGGTCCAGCACCACGACCGCACCGATCGGGACCTCGCCGGCGTTCCGCGCGCGAGCCGCCTCGTCCAGCGCCAGCGCCATCCACTCCTCGAACATCAGGGCCGCATATTATCAGGGCATGCTCGCCGTGCTGCTCGCCGTGGCCACGACTATCGCGGCCGAGAACCAGCGCCCGGGCGCCGCCGATTGGGACATCACCAACCCGGCGCTGCATCAGGAAATTGAAGGCTACGCCTCGCGCACCAGCGTCAACGGCGGCGAGCCAATCGATCTGCTGGTCAGCACCCGTGCGTCGCGCTACACGATCGACGTGTTTCGCATGGGCTGGTACGCCGGCGCCGGCGCGCGACGGGTGGCGGGGCCGATCGTCCGCAACGGCAGAGAACAGGACATGCCGTCTCCGGATCCGATCTCCGGCCTGATCGAATGCGCCTGGCGCGACCCGTACCGCCTCGATACACGCGACGCGTCGGGTCCCTGGCCGACGGGCGTCTACCTGGCTCGCTTGACGGCGCTGCCCGCCCCAGGGCCCCAGTCGTTCATCGTGTTCGTGGTGCGCGACGATGCGCATCCCCCGGCGCTGCTGTTTCAATCGAGTGTGACGACGTTCGCCGCCTACAACAACTGGGGCGGCAAGTCGCTGTACGGTTTCAACAGCGGCAATGCGCCGGCGCGCAAGGTATCCTTCGATCGGCCTTACGCGATGAGCCCGTACGGCGTGCGCCTCGACGGCGCCGGCGACTTCCTGCGCCGGTGGGAGTTCAACGCGGTGCGTTTCCTCGAGCGCAACGGCTACGACGTCGGCTACATCACCGACGTCGATACGCACGAGCGAGCGATGGTCGACGCCGGCCCGCCGCCGCGAACTCGCGTGTTCCTGTCGGTGGGCCACGACGAGTACTGGTCGGCGCCGATGCGCGAGCACGTCGAACAGGCGCGCGATCGCGGCGTCCATCTCGCCTTCCTGGGCGCTGACGTCTGCTACTGGCAGATCCGGTTCGAAGCCGACGCCATCGGCACGCCCGACCGCACGATCGTCGGCTACAAGGAAGCCGCGGGCAATCTCGATCCGCTGGCGTTGGACAGCCGGCCACAGAACGATCGCCTGATCACGGGGCGCTGGCGCGATCGCCCGGTCTCGCGCCCGGAGGAGCGTCTGGTCGGGGTGATGTACGCTGCCGATCCGGTCGACGCCGACATCATCGTCGATCGGGGGGATCACTGGGCGTTTGCCGGGACGGGACTGAAAAAAGGCGACGCGCTGCACGGTCTGCTTGGCTATGAAGTGGACGCCATGTACGGCGGCGGGCCGCCGGGAATCGAGCGGCTCGCTCATTCGCCCTTCACCGAGCAGGCCGCGCCGGGCAACGTCCGCTTCGCGGACATGACGATGTACGCGGCGGAGGGTGGTGCGCTGGTGTTCGCCACCGGATCGATACAGTGGAGCTGGGGACTGGACAGCTACAACGCTCCGGGCTGGCATTCGTCGCGCGTGAGCGACGCGGCGCAGAAAATCACCCGCAACGTGCTCGATCGGATGCTGGCCACTGCCGCGATCGGCCGCCGCCCCCAGACCGGATGGCTCCCGAGCCCGATTGTGCTGCTGGCGTCGACGGTCGCAATCGCGTATGTGCTCCGCGCCTGGTTCTGGCATAGGATGGGAAACCATGACGCCTGAGGTCCGGCAGCGCTCCGACAGAAGACAGGCGCCGCGAGGCGGCCGCCGAATCGACGATCAGCCAGGGTTTGCTCCGCTCGTCCTGGTCGCCGACGAGGACGCGGCGAGCGGTGACATGTGCGAAGCACTCCTGGCCACGCTCCGCTTCGCCGTCGCCCGGGTCGATTCGGTTGACAAGGCGGCATCGGTGCTCTCGACGCTGGTGCCCGACGTGATCGTGGCGCGCGGGCGGGACGTGACGCCATTGCAGCGAGCGGCATGGCCGAGCGGCGTCGCGTTCGTGACGGTGGACGACAGCCTCCTCGAGCCGGGCGCGCTCATCGAAGCCATCCGCCAGGCCATCCGCACGGCACGCGCATCGCAGCACTAGCAACTCGGCAGGCGCAGCTCCTTCGCGCACGTCACTGGACGCTGGCGACGCCCATTCCTACCGCCTGCGCATCCTCCGGTAGAGCCTGAACCACTTTGGCGGCCGCGTCTCTTTTGCAACCACACCGCGCGTAGATTTTTCCCCGTGCGTCATCGAACACGACGCGCCGCGGCGTCTCGGCCGGCCGATCGCATACGGACGAGCGGCACATTGATTGCGATCTCGATCATCAACCTCGAGGAAAGGAGCGAAGCCAATGTGGCGATCGCTTGTGCTGGATGCAGGCCTTGACAAGCTGCAGACGTTTTTGTTGACGATGGTGGAAGGGGACGAAGTGAGCTTGCCGCAGGCCATGGCCGTGAGCGGATTGCCGGCGACACAATGCGAAGCGGTGTTCGAAGCATTGACCCGCGCCGGCTTGATGAGCCGATCCGAGGGCGATGCCTACGTGCGAAAGCATCTCTCCAACTGATTGACGGCGACGCCTACCGTTTGCTGGACCCTCGCCAGCCTCCACCGCAACGACGGCCGTCCGCCGGGATAGGGCCAGACGGCCACCAGGGGCTCACAGAAGATTTCGCGCCTGCGACATCACGTCGAGCCAGCGCTCGCCGTCTGACCTGCGTTGAAACACGCGGATGAATCGGGCGCCGATCGCAGCGCAGCCGATTTCGTAGGTCAACAACACCTGATAGAACCGCTGATCGTCGGCGACGAGTGCAACGTGGCCGCGCGTGCCGGTCGTCGCGATGGTGGTGCGAACCAGTTCGACTGCCGCGCCGATCTCTTCGCCGGTGATCGACGTGGTGGCGCCGATGGCGTCGAACAGCATCGGCGACATCCGCAGCGCAATTGGCGCGCGCGCGGTTTTCAGCAGGTCGAGGATGTCGTCGATGGAGATTTCGCCGGTCGCGGTCGCAACCAGCCAGTGCCGCACGGGATCGCGTTCGACAACGATCGGCATTACAGGTGAAGGATCGTGCGCCTTGCAGGACTCGAACCTGCGACCTCCTGGTTCGTAGCCAGACGCTCTATCCAACTGAGCTAAAGGCGCATATTGAGGTCGGACGAATCTCTGAGTGTAGACGGTTCCATTAACGCTGGTCAAGGCGCTCGACGAAGAGACGATCGTCGCCAAGGAGCGACGCGAGGCGGCGTTGCAGATCACGAATTGACGACGAGCTGTGCGGATCGAGGCGTGTCGCGCCGGCGCCGCGTCCCGCCAACCACGAGAAGACGATGGGAGCAAGAGGAACGTTCGTCGTTCGCGGTTCGTCGTTCGTCGTTCGCCGTTGGTCGCCAGGGGCCGGCGTGAAGAATTTCATGATGCGGCGCGCGTGGACCGCGAGATCGGCGCCGTTGCGGCGCGTGCGCTGGATCATCCAACGGCCGTCCATCGCGGCGCCGATCAGCTCGACCGAGTCGGCTTCGATCGACGGCTGCACGACCAGGACGTCGCGCAGCAAGGCGCGCGGAACCTCGCGTGCATCCAGATCCGGTGCACCGACCTGCACGTTGACCGGCGGCTTCAGCGTCTGAATCAACGCCGCCTCCCGCAGCAGCGCCTCGATCTCGGAACCGACCTCGCGCCACTCGGCGCCTGCCGCGCGCGACAGCTCGGGCTTGAGCGTCCGCCAGCGGCGTTCGGCGAAATGGGCGCGCAGACGCCTGCGCAGATGCACCGCCTTGCCCACGTACAAGGCGCGGCCGTCGGCGTCTTTCAACACGTAGACGCCCGGCGTGGGGGGAGCCATTCGGCAGATCCGTTCGCCGGTGCGCCGCCAGATCTCGAACCGATCCTCCAGCACCAGCGCCTGGGCCACCAGCCGCCTGGCGAGCTCGAGCGGAGCGCCGCGGATACCGAGGATCTCTGCTGCGAGCACCTGATGATCCGGTGAGTCCCCCATCTCGGCGAGCCGGGCAAGCAGTCTGTCCCGTAGCATGGTCCATTCAACCAGCGGTGCGCCTCGCTCGGCTAGATGCCGTCGCGGCGCTCTCTTGAAACCTTCGCGGCTGCGAGCCCCTGCAAGCGGGAGCAGTTTCTAGTCTCGGGCGGATGTGCCATTTGCCCGATCGAGCCCGTGGCCGGCCTTGAACGACGGCGACAGCGTGATCGGCAGTCGGCCTCCGATCGGCGTTTCGCCGGCAATGGCGCTCACGGCGGCGCGCTCCGTCTGATCGTAGAAGTCGTAGGTCAGCAGCGTGGCCGGCAGCTCGGGCACGAACGACGCGGTATACGGGTTGCCGAAGAACGTGGTGATAAATGGCTGCCCGGTCCGATCGCTCGCTCGCGCGAGATCTCTGAGCAGCCGCACCAGCTCGGGGCCAAGGTCGAGGCGGCCGCTGCCCGACGTCGATCGCACGAACACGGATGCGACGATCGCCCCGTAGCGCGGCGCGACGGCACGCACGAGATCGAGCTCCGACAACGGCGTCCGATCGGACACCTCGATCGACGTCACGTTCGGCCATCGTTTCTTCAACTCGGGAATGAATGTGCGGCTCGGCGCGGCGATCTGCCAGCCCGATGGGTAGTCGAGCACAGACAGATAGAGGATCTGTCCGTCGCGCGGAAGAGTCAGCGGCACTTGATGACGAACGTCATTGACCAACGTGATCGCGCGCGTGAACGCCTCCTGCGCCACCGCCTCGTGCGCCCTGCCGCCGACGCTGGTCGGCACGGCATCGAGATCGATCGCTCGTTGCAAGTGGAGGCCCAGCGACGCCTTCGCCCGCAGCACCCGCTCCACCGACGCCTCGATCTGTGCCGCCGACAAGCGCCCCGCCGCGACCGCCGCCTTGATGCCCTCGAACGCGCCGATCGGATCCGGCGAGTGCAAAACCTGGTCGGCGCCGGCCATCACCGCGCGGACCGCGCCCTCACCGGGACTCACTATTTTCGCGACCGCGTCCATGGACATCGAATCGGTATACACCAGGCCGCCGAACCCCATCTCGGTCCGCAACAGATCGTGGAGAATTGGCCGGCTGAAGGTCGCCGGCGTCGACGGCGCCGGATCCAGCGCCGGCAGCACGATGTGCGCCGCCATCACCGCCGCTGCGCCCAGCTCGATTCCGCGCCTGAACGGCAGCAGCTCGACGCGGTCGAGCCGGTCGCGGTCGTAGGTGATGATCGGCAGTCCGAGGTGACTGTCGACATCGGTGTCGCCATGTCCGGGAAAGTGTTTGATCGTGGCGATCATGCCGCCGTCGCGGGCACCGCCTATATAGGCGCCGACCAGCGCCGCGACCCGCTCGGGGTTCTCGCCGTAAGACCGGATATTGATCACCGGGTTGCGGGCATTGTTGTTCACGTCGGCAACCGGCGCGAAGTTCACGCGCACGCCGATCGCGCGCGACTCCAGCGCGGTGATCCGAGCCTCCTCGCGGACCAGGCGGAGGCCATCGGCACCTGGGATCGCGCCCATCGCCATCTGGCGCGGAAACGACGTCGCGCCGAAGATGCGAAAGCCGACGCCGGTTTCGAAGTCCGCGGTGTTCAACAGCGGCACCGACGACATCGCCTGCAGTCGATTGATAAGAAACGCGGCGGACAAGGGCTGACCGAGAATCACCGTGCCGTAGCCCGAGTTCAGCAGCACGGACGGCGCCGGCTGGGAGGCGCCGAACACGTGAAAGCCGCCAACGTGATAGTCGCGCACGAGCCGCGTCAGCAGATCGAACGTGTCGCTGTCGGTGCTCAGGAAATTCGATTCGAACGAAGGGACGATGAGCTGGCCGATCTTCTCATCCGGCGTCAGCTTTTTCAGGGTCTGCTGGACCCACCGTTCGGCGGCGCGATCGAGCGGAAACGGATCGCGCGGCGCGGCGCTGAGCACGACGGCGGCGATACCGAGACACAATGGAACCGCACGCCATCGTGTCATCGGGCCGCGATGGCCTCGGTTCCGCATCGGCGGATCGTAGCATGCGCCCGCGCTACAATGACCTGGAATGAGCCAGGCCGAGCACAAGGCGCACGCGCCGCAGTCGGTGCGCTGCTTCATCGTGACCGTCAGTGACACCCGGACCGACGCCACCGACACCAGCGGACGCGCGATTGCCGACCTGCTGACGACCGCGGGTCATGTCGTCGCCGGGCGCACCATCGTCAAGGATGACGCCGACCTCGTGCACGGCGCACTGGAGCGTCTGCTCGCGAGCGCCGACCTGCAGGCGATCATCACGACCGGGGGGACCGGCATCACCGCACGCGACAGCACCTACGAGGTCGTCTCGGGCCTGCTGCACAAACGGCTCGACGGATTCGGCGAGCTGTTCCGCATGTTGAGCTTCGAGCAGATCGGCCCGGCGGCGATGATGAGCCGTGCCTGCGCCGGCATCTCCGCCGGACACATCGTCGTCTCATTGCCAGGATCGGAAGCGGCGGTGCGGCTTGCCATGGAGCGGCTGCTCATCCCGGAGCTGGGGCACTTGGTGGAGCAGGCTGGGCGATGATGGTGACGTTCGTGGTTCGTGGTTCGGCGTTCGTCGTTCAGCGTTCAGCGTTCGACGTTCAGCGAAGCGCAGCGCGACCGCTGGCGAGCGTCGCCCGTTGAACCACAAACCTCGACCCTCGCCGCTTCGACGACCCATGAACCCAGGCCATCGAACGTCACCGGCTGGAGCGCGGCGGGCGTAGTGCGTCCCTTCGCCTCGACCATTTCTCTCGAAGAGGCGCGGAGGCGCCTCGAGGCTGCCGTCCGCCCGATCACTGCCACCGAGCGCATCCGGATCGAGGCTGCCGGCGGACGGGTCGCCGCGGCAGACGTCATCTCGGCCATCGACGTTCCGCCGTTTTCGCGCTCGGCGATGGACGGCTACGCGCTCGTTGCCGCCGACACCACCAACGCGACACGGTCAACACCAGTGCGGCTGCGCCTGCTCGATCGCATCTACACAGGCCAGGTGTCGTCGGTAATCGTCGAACACGGGACCTGCGTCGAGATTGCCACCGGCGCGCCGTTTCCGTCCGGCGCGGACGCCGTGGTGATGGTCGAAGAAACCGGCAAGAGCGAGCCCGGCGAAGAGATCGACGTCTTCGCCGCAGCCGCCGCCGGACAACACGTCGGCCGGCGTGGAGCCGACATCGCCGCCGGCGATCGGATTGTCAGCGCCGGCGACCTTCTTTCTCCCAGCCGCATCGGCGCCATCGCCGCCATCGGCCGCGCCGACGTCGAAGTATTCGCCAAACCGCACGTCGCGATCCTTTCGACCGGCAACGAGGTGGTCGAACCGGGAGGCCCGCTGTCGCCCGGCCAGATTTACGACGTCAACCGCTTCACGCTCGGCGCCGTCGTCGCTGCGCACGGCGGCATCGCCGAGCCGCACCGCGCCGCCCGCGACACCGTCGCCGCGCTGATCGCCGCGCTCGACGCCTGCGCGACGGCCGATCTCATCGTGTTTTCGGGAGGAAGCTCCGTCGGCGAGCGCGACCTCGTCGTCGACGCCATCGCCGGCCGCGGCGAGATGATCTTTCACGGCATCGCGGTCCGGCCGGGCAAGCCAACCGCCTTCGCGGCCATCGCGGGTCCGAACGGGACGACGCCCTTCTTCGGCATGCCCGGCAACCCGACGTCGTGCCTGTCGAACGCCTACATTCTCCTGGTGCCGTTTCTCCGCGCGCTCGCGCGGCTGCCGGCGCACACGGCTCGGACCGTTCGGGCTCCGCTCGGCCGCCGCATCGACTCGGCCGCCAACCGGCACCAGATCTACACCGTTCGCATGCGCGACGGCGTGGCGTTCCCTGCCTTCAAGGGCTCGGGAGACATCACGAGTCTCTCGCGGGCCGACGGTTACATCGAGATCCCCGCCGATCAAAGTGTCGTCGACGAGGGGGCGTCAGTGATGGTGACCCTCTTCTGAGTTCGGAATCGCGTAGTCGGGTGATGCCAGACTCACCGCCTGCCAATCCGCCGCTCGTATTCCATTTCGAGCACGTCGGCCGTGTGCAGATCGAACCCCACGGCCTTGGCGACGAAGGTGCCGCGGAACTCGCTGTGACAGCGGTAGCATACGGTGAGATCCTTCAGGCGCCCGTAGATGACGAGGTCGATGAGCGTGGCGGCACCGAGGATGCTGTACGCGATCAGATCGCGCCCGTACCAGTAGAAGCCGGCGCTGATCAGCGCGCCGATGATGACGACGCTCAGACCAATTTTGGGATCGAAGTCCTTGCGGATGTAGAAATCGCCGCCGCGGCAGACCGGGCAGGAGTCGACGCCGCGGTCCTCGCGCAGATCGTCGGACACCGACAGCGGGATGACACAGCCGCAGCCGCCGCAGGTGATCGCCGCCGGCGCGCTGGCGGCGGCGACCGGCAGGCCGGCGTCACATTTCGGGCATTTCGCGAGAAACTCCATCTCTGTTGAAATTATCGCACGTGCGCTCCGCCAAGACTGTCGCGCGACGCGGTTTGCACGCCACTACTGCGGAACGACGTCGTAGATGTAGAGCGTCGATCGAACGTCTTCCGGCATGAAGTAGCCGCGTAGTCCGGCGGCGCTGGGCTCCAGCCACACCGGATTGTGGGTCAGGTCGAGGCCGCCGGCGGTCCAGAGCAGAATCGGCACCTGATGCAGCGGCCGTCCATCGCCGAGATCGACGAGCTCCAGGCCGCCGAGCCAAAACGGCGGTGCGCCGGGTGACTGGCGAATCTCGGTTGCGCCGCTGCACAGCATGCGGCGGCGTCCGGCGTATTTGCAGTCCTGATAGTCGACGTAGTGCGACGTGTTGTCCGTCCGGCCGGCTCCGGTGCCATCGAGTGTCCAGCGGTAGAATCGACGCGAGCCCCAGCTCACGCCGTGCAGCAGATGGTCGTCGGTGTTGTGGACGATCGCGCCGATGTGATCGGCGACCCTGAACAGCTCGGTCGCCTTCATTTTGCCGGGATCCACACGATAGATGATCGATCGACTATCCGGACGATACTCCGCCACCGGTACCCAGATGCTCTGCCCGTCGTAGTCGATGCCACCCGGATGGTAGATCGCGCCTTCCCCAAGCCGCAGATCGGCGAGCAGGTTCCCGGCCCGGTCGATCTTGAACAGGTGACCTGTACCCCTGCCGGCGCCGCGATCGATGACTTCAACCGACGAGACGAACAGCGTCTCGCCGATCTTCACCATGCCTTGAGGATGGAAGGTATCGAACGCGATCGGCACGGAAGCCACCAGCGTCCATGGCGAGCTTCTCGTCAGCATTGCCACTCGTTCGGCGACGACCATACGAGGGTCGGTTTGCAGCGCGACCAGCGTCAAGGCTACCGCGATCGGAGCGGCTCGCAAAGGACGCACCTACTCCTCTCTCAGCGCTTCGGTGGGCTCGAGTCGAGATGCGCGCAAGGCCGGCAGGTAACTCGCCACCATCGCCACGAGACCAAGGCCGCCGGCGGCCACCGCGATCGTGGCGGGATCGCCAGGACGCAGTCCGAACAGGAGCGCGGCAGCCGCCCGCGCCGCGGCGATCGCGAGCGCCGTCCCGACCACGACGCCGGCAATCAGCAGCAGGCCGGCTTCGCGCATCACCATCCGCACTACGTCAGAGCGGCCGGCGCCGAGCGCCATCCGGATACCAATCTCATTGCGTCGCCGCGCCACCGTGTACGACATGACCCCGTAGAGCCCGATTGTCGCAATCAGGCCGGCCAGGCCACCGAAAAATCCGGAGAGCGCGGCCATCAGCCGTTCGCGCAGCAGCGAGTCGCGCACCAGAGACGGCAGAGTCTGAAACTGAACGATGATATGGCTGTTGCTCCGGCTGACGACGGACGTCACGGCAGGGGTAATCGTCGTCAGAGGCGCCGACGACCGCATCACGACCTGCAGAAATGGATAGGGCTTGTCGTCCTGCGACGCGGCCAAATACGCCAGCGGCGTGAACGCCTCACGCAAGTCGCTGTATTTCGTGTCCTTGACGACTCCGACGATGCGATTGAGCGTTCGGGCGCGATCGGGCGGCTCGTCGATCTGGAAGACTTTGCCGATCGGATCCTGTCCGGGGAAAAATTTGTGCGTGAACTGATCAGTGACAATCGCGGCCTTCTCGGCGCCGGGCCGGTCCCGGGCGTCGAAATCGCGCCCGGCCAGCAGCGGCGTGCCCATAGTCCGGAAGTAGCCGTCGCTGACGAGATTGAAGTTCACGTTGTCGGGGTACGTCCTGCCGTCAATCACGATGTGCTCGTTCCAACCGCTGCCGCTCACCGGGACGATGAGCGCTTGGGCAGCGTCGGTCACGCCAGGTAGCGCGACGATTTTCGCCGTGATTTCGGCGAACAGCGCGGTCCGACGCTCTTCCGGCACGCCTGCGCGCCGTAGATCCATGTTCACGACCAGGATGCCATCCTGCTTGAAACCGGCGTCGAGCGTCATCAGGTTGCGGAGACTGCGGACGAACAGCAGCGCGCCGACCACGAGAACCAGCGACAGCGCGACCTGTGCCACCACCAGCGCGCGACGCATGCCGAACCGCTCGCGCGTGTCGGTCGACCCGCGGCTCCCCGCTTTCATGGCGGCGCCGGGCGCCACGCCGGTGGCGCGAATGGCGGGAGCCAGGCCGAAAACGATGCAGGTGAAGACGCCCAGCGCTGCCGTGAAGGCGAAGATGCGCCAATCGAGCGAGAGCGCGACGAAGATGCGATTGTTCTCCGTCGTCAGGAATTCCACCATGAAGCGGCTGAGCCATTGCGCGAGCACGACGCCCGCCGCGGCGCCGATTACCGCGATCAGCAGGCTCTCCGCCAGCAGCTGGCGGACGATCCTGCCGCGCGATGCACCGATCGCCAGCCGCACGGCGATCTCACGCTCGCGGGCGGTGGCGCGCGCGAGCATCAGGTTGGCCAGGTTGGCGCATGCAATCACGAGCACCAGCCCCGTGGTCGCCAGCAACAGCCAGAGCGGCGATTCATACTGACGTCTGAGCTGCGAGATCCCCGTGCCGCCGGGATATGCGCCGAGCTTGAACTGCAGGTAGTGTCTGGTGTCTTCAGGACGGTAGGACGGCAGCGTCACCTGGAATATCGGCGCCGAGATCGACGCCAGCTGCGCGCGTGCCCGATCGAGTGTGATGCCGGGTGCCAGGCGGCCCATCACGCCGAGGAACCAGACGTCCTTCTTGTCCAGCGCAGTCAGCGTGCCGCGCGAGAACGGTTCGGCGCAGAGCGGAACCGCCACGTCGAAGGCGCGGCCGACCTCGACCCCGAAAAAACTCGCCGGCGTGACACCGACGATGTCGAACGAGTGGCCGTCGAGCCTGATCGGTCGGCCGATCACGGACGGACTGCCCGCATACTCGCGCTGCCAGAAGCCGTAACTGAGGACGGCTGGCGGTGCGGCACAGCCGCGGCGATCGTCGGCGGTGGTCAAGGTTCGACCGATCAACGCTGGCACGCCGAGCCCTGCGAAGAAGTCGCCGCTGACCCACAGGCCCTGGGCATCACGGGCCTCGCCGCTGGTCGCGAGGTTGAAGGTGGGCGCCGACCACGCGAACACCTCGGTTAACACCTGTTGCCGCTCGCGCACCTGTTCCCAGAGCGGGTTGGTGAGGCTGGGACGGCGACCTCTGAACTGGCCGGTGCGGCCGTTCTCTGGTTCGGCAATCCGGACCTCGACCAGCTCGTCGGCGTTCTTGACCGGCAACGAGCGGATGCGAACCGCGTCGAGCAGCTGGAAGATCGCGGTGTTGGCGCCGACGCCGAGCGCCAGCGACAGGATCGCGACGCAGGCGAACGCGGGATTGAGACGAAGCAGCCGCGCACCGTATTTCAAATCGCGCCACGCCGCGTCGATCAGCTTCATGGTGTTCAGCTGATAGATCTCCTCGCGGATCGCGGTGGCATTGCCGAGCTTGCGCCTGGCCGCGTCGCGCGCGTCGGCGGCCGTCATCCCGCGCGCCAGATTCTCGTCGGTTTCAATCGCCAGATGGGCCTCGAGCTCACGCGCGCGCTCGTCGTCCCAGCGACCGCGGTGGAAGAAACGCATCCAGGTCATATATGAGATTTCAGATTTCAGATTTTAGATTTTAGATTTTCGATTTTCGATTTTCGGATTTAATTTCAGATTTTCAAATTTCAGAATTGAATTCTGAAGTCTGAATTCTGAAGTCTGAAATTCCTACGCCGGTCTCAGGATCCGGTTGACCGCGCGCACGATCTCATCCCAGCGGTTGGTCTGAGCCGTAAGCTGCTTCTTCCCGGATGGCGTCAACCGATAGTAACGCGCGCGGCGGTTGTTCTCCGACGTGCCCCAGAACGACGAGATCCAGCCGCGGTCCTCGAGGCGGTGCAGCGCCGGATAGAGCGATCCGTGCTCCACCTGCAGGACATCCTCGGAACGATGCTCGATCGCGTAGGCGATCGTGTGTCCGTGGGCGGCACCGAGCGCGAGCGTTTTCAGAATCAACAGGTCGAGCGTCCCCTGGAGCAACTCGCCTTGAATGGGCGCATTTCCTCGTTTCGGCATCGGGTCAGATGATACTCCACAAGATTATCTACTGGAAGCGTCGCCAGCCGGCTGAGGGAGAAGGAACCGCCGAGGTCGCCTCGGCGGTTTCATCTCGGTCGCGATCACCGGCCGGGGAAGAACGATGGCAGGGCGAGGTCGCGCATGGTGTGAAGGCCGGGAGCGGCCTGCAGCACTTTCGGGATCGAGTTGACCACGATTGACGCGGTCGCCACGTCGCCGTGAATGCCGCCGCTGATCTTCGACGAAATCGTCGGCGATCCCTCGATCTCGACTGAATCGAACGACTCGGGCGCGCCGAGGTAGGCCTCCATGTGCAGGCGGATGACCGGCTCCTTTTTGCGATACCCGACGCCGTCCTGGATGATGCCGCAGACGTAGCCGGGATCGACGGCGAGGAACTCGCTCGAGATCGTCACCGCCGCGAGCTTGGGCTGGATCTGGTCGGTGATGCGATCGAGAGTCCAGCCCATCGCGTCGGCAATCATCGCGATCGACTCGGTCAGGCCGACATGTCGCACGCTGCCATCGTCCACCTTCTTCTGGAACTGCTCGGTGGTCAGGCCGGCGCCAATCTTCTGCTGGAACGGCAGGCGACGAATCCGCGCGTCCTGCACGCGGTTGACGACGACCCGATCGACGCGCTCGCAGACGGCCGACAGCGCGATCGGCAACGCATCCATCGCGAACCCTGGGTTGACGCCGGTACCGAGCACGGCGACCTTCGCCTTTTTCGCGAGCGCATGAATCTGCCGCGCCAGCCGGATATGCGTATAGCCGGGATAGGACAGCTCTTCGGTCGTCGAGACGATCGCGGTCTTCGACTTGAGGATCGTTTCGATCTGCGGCATCACGCTCTTGATCGATGAGCTGGTGCACAGGATCACGACGTCCGGCCGGGCCGCCTTGAGCGCCTTGGCGGCATCGCCCGACACCTTGGCGCCGAGGCGCCTGGACAGGCCGACCACATCACCGAGATCGCGGCCGACTTTGGCCGGATCGATGTCTATCGCGCCGACGATTTTGAATCCAGGACGGGCCGCCACCTGCTTGACGATGGCGGCGCCAATCGGGCCGAGCCCGAAGTGCACGACTTTGATGTTGGGCATAACTTGCGGATTATACGCAACCCTTCGATCAGCGCGCCACTGTCCCGGTGTTACGATGCCGTGACATGTCGCCAGACCCCGCGCTCACACGCGAGCACGTCATCTGGGCCTACCGGCTCCTGCTCGATCGCGATCCCGAGAACGAGGCGGTGATCGGGCCGAAGCTGGCCGGGTCGCGGACAACGGCGGAGCTGCGGCATCACCTGATTACCTCGGCGGAGTTCCGTGCGAAGAATCCGGACTTCGCGCACACCAACGACTCGACCGTGGTGATCAAGGAAATCACCCCCGGCGTGCGGCTTTTCATCGATCTCTCTGATCACACCATCGGCCTGAACATCCTGCGCGGACAGTACGAGGAGGACGAGAGCCGCTTCGTCCGTCAGCTGCTGAAAGCCGGCGACGCGGCGATTGACGTCGGTGCGCACATCGGCTTCTTCACCATGCAGATGGCGGCTGCGGTCGGGCCGGGCGGCTCGGTCGATGCGTTCGAGCCGCTGGATCCGAACGCCGATCTGCTCGAGCGGTCGCTCTCGGAAAACGGATTCGGCGACCGCGTCCGCTTTCACCGCGCGGCCGCCGGCGCAGCGTCCGGCACCGCCACCATCACCTTTCCGGTCGAAACGCTGAATTCGGGCGGCGCGTATCTGCTTCGCGACGGCAGCGTTGCGCTGGCCGGCAACCGGACGAGGGACGTACCCCTTATCGCACTCGATACGCTGGAGTTGCGGCATCCCGTGCGCGTCATCAAGATGGATGTCGAAGGCGCCGAACCACAGGTGCTCCGTGGCGCGCAGCGGATTCTGCGCCAGGACCGGCCGATCATCCTGTCCGAGCTCCATCCGACCCAGCTCCGACGAGCCTCGGATATCAGCGCCGGGCAGTTTCTGGAGCAGATCAATGCGCTGGGGTATCGGGCGCATCGTCTCGAGGGTTCAACCATCGGTGAGCCGCTCGAGCACGCACCGGCCGACGCGCTCGTCTCCGTGGTGTTGACGCCACGCGCGTGACGGTTGCCGCAGCCGCACGAGCGTGGTGTAGCATGCCTCGCATGCGGCGCGTGCTCATGGCTTGCCTGATCGCTGCGGCGGGTGCCGCACCCTCCGCTCAGATCGCCAACCCCGGCAGTCCGGCCGCGGCCGCTCCGGCATCGGGGGTCATGACGCCGCCATTGTCGCCGCGCAACGCCAGCTACACGATCACCGCGCGCCTCGATCCGGCAACCCGGACGATCACCGGGTCCGAGGCCATCAGGTGGCGCAACATCACCACCAGGCCGGCGCCGGACCTGCAGTTCCACTTGTACTGGAACGCCTGGAAAGACACGCGTTCCACTTTCATGCGTGAGCGCGGGCTGGGCGGCGGCGACCGCGATCGCCGGTCGCCCGATGAGTGGGCGCGTGTGGAGGTGTCGTCGATCGTGGTCGCGGGCGCCGATCGCACCGCTTCGAAGCGCTTCATCGCGCCAGACGACGACAACCCCAACGACGAAACGGTGATGTCCGTCCCGCTGGCGCAGCCGGTCGAGCCCGGCGGCAGCGTAAACGTCACCGTGGCCTGGTCGGCGCACGTTCCGCGCACCTTCGCACGCACCGGCGCGATCGGCAACTTCTTCTTCATCGCGCAATGGTTTCCCAAGCTCGGCGTGCTCCAGGAGCAGGGCTGGAACTGTCATCAGTTTCACGCCGGCACCGAATTCTTTTCCGACTACGGCGTGTACGATGTCTCGCTGACCGTGCCGGCGGGCTGGCCGGTCGGCGCGACCGGCGTGCAGCGCGAGCGCCGCGACAACGGCGACGGCACCTCGACGCATCGCTACTACCAGGAGGACGTGCACGACTTCGCCTGGACGACGAGCCCCGACTATCTGGTGCGAACCGCGCGCTTCGAGCATCCCCGACTGCCGCCAGTGGAGATGCGGCTGCTGCTCCAGCCGGAACACGCGGCTCAGGCGGATCGGCATTTCGATGCCACGCGGACGACGCTGAAGTACTACGGAGAGTGGTACGGCGCGTACCCCTACGGGCACATCACGATCGTCGATCCGGCGTTCCAGAGCGGCGCCGGCGGGATGGAGTATCCGACGCTGTTCACGGCCGGCACGCGCTGGCTCGCCCCGTCCCATGTCACGACGCCTGAAGGCGTCACGGTCCACGAAGCCGGCCACCAATTCTGGTATGGCATCGTCGGGAACAACGAGTTCGAGGACGCCTGGATGGACGAGGGCTTCAACACCTTTTCCACGGCGCGAGCGATCGCGCAGGTGTACGATCCCAACTACCTCGCGCTCCGCTACTTCGGCGGGTTCGTCCCGTGGGTGCTCAAGGACGTCGTCCTCGCCCGCGAGACGGAGGGCAACCGCCTGGCGGGTTACCGGCGCGACGCCAAGAGCGACGCGCAATCGACGCCGACCTACCGCTACTTCCCGACGACCGGCGGCAGCATCACCTACAACAAGACCGCATTGTGGCTGAACACGATGGAGCGCATGCTCGGCTGGCCGATGCTGCAGCGCATCCTGTCGACGCATTTCGAGGCCTGGAAATTCAAGCATCCGAAGCCTGCCGATTTCTTCGCGATCGCCAACCGCGTCAGCGGGCAGGACCTGGGCTGGTATTTCGATCAGGTTTACAGGAGCTCGAATGTGTTCGACTACGGCGTGCAGGAACTGCGTAGCGAACGTAACGGGGATCAGTATCGCGCCAGTGTGGTCGTGCGGCGCTTCGGCGAAGCGATCGCTCCGGTGGACGTGCTGGTGACCTTCGCCAACGGGGAACGCGCCACCGAGCGCTGGGACGGTCAGGACCGTTGGAAGCTTTACACTTACGAACGCCCGGTGCCGGTCGTCTCGGCGCAGGTCGATCCCAACCGGGTGCTCCTGCTCGACGTCGACTACACGAACAATTCGAAAACGCTCGATCCCAAGGGACGAATCGCGGCCGGGAAGTGGTCGATGACCTGGATGCTGTGGCTGCAGGATTGTCTGCTGTCGTGGGTGGCGCTGGTATGAGCGCGTGGACGGCCTGGATGGACGGCATCCGCCGCGTCAACCGCGCCCCCGCCATCCTCATCGGAGTGTGGTTGCTCACGCTGCTCGTCAGCATGCCGTTGACGCTGGTCCTGCGGGGCATGCTGTCGCAGCAACTCGGCGCCAGCCTCGCCGCCGACAGCGCGGCCAGCGGCGTGAATTACGACTGGATGCAGGAATTCACGGAGCAGGCCTCCGGGCTCGGCACCACGTTCAAGCCGACGATCATCGGTTTCGGCGCGGTGCTCGACAACGCCAGCGCGTTTCTCGACGCCACACCGCGGCCGGTGGCAATTGTCGGCGCCGCAGCGGTGTACATCGTGCTGTGGATCTTCGTCGCCGGCGGCATCATCGATCGCTACGCGCGCGACCGCTCCACACGCGCGTTCGGGTTCTTTGCCGGCGCCGGTGAGTTCTTCTTCCGGTTCCTGCGGCTCGCGGCGGTGCAGTGGATCGTCTACGCCGTGCTGTTCGGACCACTCCACACCTGGCTGTTCGACCGGCTGTACCCGCGCTTCACCCACGAGATGACGGTCGAGCGCACGGCGTTCGTCGTGCGCGCCGGACTCTATCTGGTGTTTGGCGCGGCGGTGGCGGCCGCGACCCTGATCTTCGACTACGCCAAGGTGCGGGCGGTGGTCGAGGATCGGCGCAGCATGCTGGGTGCGATTGGCGCCGCGGGCACGTTCATCCGAGGTAATGCCGGCGCGGCGATAGCGCTGTTTCTGTTGAACTTCGGCGCCTTCATCGTCACGCTCGGATTGTATGCGGTGGTCGCTCCCGGCGCCGGCCGCGCCGGGATCACGATGTGGCTGGGCGTCGCGGTGGGGCAGGTCTACGTGCTGACCAGGCTCTGGATCAAGCTGACGTTCTGGGCCTCAGAGACCGCGTTGTTCCAGGGCCGCCTCGGTCATGCCGGATACGTGGTGCGCGCCGCGCCGGTGTGGCCCGACTCGCCCGCCGCCGACGCCCTCTGAAATCTTCAATTCATTGAAATCTGCAATCTGCAATCTGCAATCTGCAATCTGCCTTGTCTCTATACTCCCATACTCACGCCGCGCTGGCGATGACCGCCTTGATGCCTTCCGCATCCAGCGACTCGACGATCAGCAGCTCCTCGGCCATCGCGCGCACCGCGTTGCGGTTCTTCGCGATGATCTGACGCGCCGTTTCATAGCCGCGCATCACCAGCTCGTGCACTTCCCCGTCGACGCGCTGCGCCGTGGCCTCGCTGATGCCGACGCCCTTGTCGGTCTCCCACGGGTTGCCAGGCGTGCGATAGGCGAGCGGGCCGAGCGCCGCCGACATGCCGAATTCGCACACCATCCGTCGCGCGATCTCGGTCGCGCGCTCGATGTCGTTGCCCGCGCCGCTGGTCATCTGGCGCAGGAAGAGCTCCTCGGCTATGCGCCCGCCCATGAGGATCGCAATCTGCGCCTCGAGGAACTCCCGGGTGTGGGTATGCCGATCGCCTTCGGGCAGCTGCATCGTGACGCCGAGAGCCCGGCCGCGCGGGATGATCGTCACTTTGTGGAGCGGATCGGCAGCGGGCAGAAACGCAGCCACCACGGCGTGTCCCGCCTCGTGGAAGGCGCAGGTGGTGCGCTCGTGCTCGGTCATGGTCAGCGACTTGCGCTCGGCCCCCATCAGCACCTTGTCGCGCGCCTGATCGAAGTCGTCGTCGGTAACCAGCTGACGCCCGCCGCGAACCGCGAACAGCGCCGCCTCGTTCACGAGATTGGCCAGCTCCGCACCGGAGAAACCCGGCGTCCCGCGGGCGATCTGGCGCAGGTCGACGCCCACACCCACCGCGACCTTGCGCGCGTGGATGCGAAGGATCTGCTCGCGGCCTTTCACGTCGGGCGCGCCGACCGTGACCTGCCGGTCGAAGCGGCCCGGCCGCAGGAGCGCCGGATCGAGAATGTCCGGCCGGTTGGTGGCCGCAATCACGACGGTGCCGCGGTTGGGCGCGAAGCCGTCCATCTCGACCAGCAGTTGGTTCAGGGTCTGCTCGCGTTCTTCGTGGCTCAACGAGTTGCCACCGCGGCTGCGGCCGACGGCGTCGAGCTCGTCGATGAAGACGATGCACGACGGGTGACGGCGGGCGTCCTTGAACAGCTTGCGGATGCGCGAGGCCCCGACGCCGGCGTACATCTCCACGAAGTCCGAACCGCTCGCGAACAGGAATGGGACCTTGGCCTCGCCGGCAATCGAGCGCGCCAGCAGTGTCTTGCCCGTGCCTGGAGGGCCGACCAGCAGCACGCCCTTCGGGATCCGTCCGCCAATCGCCTCGAAGCGCCCCGGCTCGCGCAGAAAGTCGACGAGCTCTTTCACTTCTTCCTTGGCTTCGTCGACGCCGGCGACGTCGGCGAACGTGACGGTCATCGTTTCGGCATCGGCCTCATGCATCTTGCTCTCGAGTGCGGGGATGCGGCCCGAGGTGACGCGGTACATCATGAATCCGAGCGCGCCGATGAACCCCAGACCGAGTGCGAGCGCGGCGTAGCTATAGGCCGACTGCTCAGGCGGTGTCTGGATCTCAATCCGTACGCGCTTCTTCGCCAGATCAGCGACGAACGCCGCATTGGCGGTCAGGTAGTTTGGCGGAGCGATCGTGCGAAATGTCCGGCCGCTGGAGAGTGTGACCTCGAGGTTGTCCCCGGTCACGACGACCGCCGAGACAGAGCCGCTGTCGAGGTGTGTCAGCAGATCTGAGAAAGGCGCCTGCACCGGAGCCGGGACGCGGCGCGCGCGAAGAAGGATGAGGCCCCCAGAGATGGCAACGATCAGGCTTGTAGCCGCGATGATGATCGCGCGGCGGGTGAACCGGCGAGAAAACACGTGGAACTCCGTTGCCCCGGTCTGTGCGGAGCGATCTCGTTTCAGTTGGAAGAAGGGTGAACCGCGTGGGGGCGCGGAACGTTCACCAAGTTTACCTGACCGATGGTGTTTTGTAAACGTCGATTGCTCAGCAGTTTAACGGGCCGCCGGCATCGCGATAGAATCCAGGCCGATGCCGAAAGCCGAGCAGATCGCGGTCTGGATGCGGCGGCTGCTATTGTCCTCGGGTGCACGGGGCTTCGTGGTCGGGCTCAGCGGCGGCGTCGATTCGGCCGTCGTCGCCAGGCTCGCCCAGCTCGCGGCGCCGGGAAACGTCGTCGCGGTAGTGCTTCCGTCTCATAGCGATCCGGCCGACGAGCGCGATGCGGCAGCGGTCGCCAAACACTTCTCGCTCATCACGATTCGCGCCGATCTGTCCGACGCCTACGACACCACGATCGCGGCCGCACACGCCGCAGAGCAGGCGCTGCCCGGTGCGATGCGCGACCGGCCCGGCGACGATCCGATCCGGTCGCGGCGGCCGCTGGCCAACCTCAAGCCGAGGCTGCGTATGGCGGCGTTGTATTTCCTGGCCAACCGCCTCGACTACCTGGTCGCCGGCACCAGCAACCGATCGGAGCTGTCGATTGGCGACTTCACGAAGCACGGCGACGGCGGCTCCGACCTGCTGCCGATCGGCCATCTCGTGAAGAGCGAGGTTCGCGCCCTGGCGCGCGCGCTGGACGTCCCATCCGCAATCATCGAGCGCACGCCGAGTGCCGGGCTGTGGATCGGACAGAGCGACGAAGAGGAAATGGGCTTCACCTACGCCGACCTCGAGCGCTATCTGGAAGAGGGTCCCCAGGGGGTCTCGCCGGCGCTGGCGATGAAGATCGAGCGCCTGATCCGCTCCACCGAGCACAAGCGAACGCTCCCGCCGATTCCTGACCTGTAACCGCGGAGCGCGCAAAGATCGCAAAGGAAAAAGTTCTTCTCTACGTTTCTTCTCTGCGTTTCTTCTCCGCGTGCTTGGCGGGCTCGGCGGTCAAACGTCGGCAAACTTGTATCCCACGCCCCAGACCGTGAGCAGGAACCGCGGCTGCGTGGGGTCGCTCTCGATGCGCCGGCGCAGACGCTTGACCAGCGTGTCCACACTGCGCACGGTGACGTAGGTATCTCCGCGCCAGATCCTGGTGAGCAGGGCCTCGCGACTGAACACGATGCCGGCGTGGGTCGCGAGCAGATGCAGCAGGCGAAACTCCTGGTCGGTGAGCTCGACGTCGCGGCCGTCGATGCGAACCCGCCGACGCGCCATGTCGATCTCGATGCCGTGAATCCGCACCGGCGGTGCGGCGGCCTCATCGTCACCGTCGAGGGCGAGGGCCGCACGGCTCTTCCGCGGACGGCGCAGCAACGCGCGCGCGCGGGCGACCAGCTCACGCACGCCGAACGGCTTGGTCAGGTAGTCGTCGGCGCCGCTCTCGAGGCCGATCACTTTCTCCGACTCCTGGCTGCGCGCGGTCAGCATCAGGATGGGGACGTCGCTGTTCATGCTGCCACGACGCACGGCGCCGCATAGCGACACGCCGTCGAGACCCGGCAGCATCACGTCGAGCACGAGCAGGTCGAAGCGCTCGGACTCGGTGCGGGCGAGCGCGCGCTGGCCGTCGGCCTCGCCCTCACACGCATAGCCTTCGAGACCGAGGTGCAGGCACACCAGCTCGCGGATATTGGGCTCGTCTTCGACAACGAGCACGCGGAGGGCATCGGTCACACTTTTTTCACCGTTTGTCCATGACGCGTTCACCGGGCCACAGTCCAATCTACTAGAAGGAGACGCACAAATGACTGCTACCGTGAAACGACTGACCCTCACGCTCGGCGCCGGGCTCTTCCTCGTCGGCCTGAGCGCCGGTGCCTGGGTCCACGCGCAGGAGCAGAATACCAATCCGCAGGCGCCGCCGTTTCGCGGCCGGGGCATGGGACCGGGTAGAGCCGGCCGCGGGCCGGGCGGACCGATGGGCATGATGCCCATGCTCGGCCCGCGCCTGGGGTTGACCGACGCACAGAAGGATCAACTGAAGACGATCGCCGACACCCACAAGGACGAATGGAAGGCGCTGGCCGAGCGCGGCCGCAGCGCACACCTGGCGCTCGACGACGCGATCGCGGCTGACACGGTCGATGAAGCGCTGATCCGGCAGAAGAGCGCCGAGGCCGCGGCGGTTGACGCCGACGTCGCGGTGGCGCGCGCCCACGCTCACGCCGAGGTGCTGCAGATCCTCACGGCCGATCAGAAAACGCAGCTGAAGGCGATGCGGGCGGCGATGAAAAAGCGGATGGCGACGGGCCGGCAGGCGCGACACCCAGGAGCCGCCAGGATTCTCGAGCGCCTGGGCCTCTAGGAACGTAACAAGTTACAAGGCAAAAGTTGGAAGGGTTAAAGCGTCCTTCCAACTTTTACTTCTAACTTCCACCTTCTTACTTGAACAACCTGACCGCCTCGACGATGTGCGAAGCGGAAATGCCGAACCGCTCCACCAGCTCCTCCGGCTTTCCGCTGCGCGGAATCTCGCGCACCGCGAGCTTGTGGACGGTGAGCCCGGCGTCCGCTACCGCCTCGGCCACCGCGTCGCCAATCCCCCCCGCGGAATAGTGATCCTCAACCGTGATCAACCGTCCCTTGGTGGCGCGGCCGGCGGCGACGAGCGCCGCCTGATCGAGCGGCTGCACCGAGTAGAGATCGATGACGCGAATTGCGGTGCCGGCGCCTTTCAGCTGGTCGTAGGCCTTCAATGCCTCGAACACGGTGATGCCCGCGCCGATCACCGTCGCCACGTCGGCGGCGCTCTCACGCAGCACTTTGAGACCGCCGATCCTGAAGGTCTCGTCGTTGCCGTAGGTCACCGGCGTCTTGGGACGGCTCGTGCGCATGTAGGCAGGGCCCGGGTGATACGCCATCAGCGCCAGCAGCCGCTCGGTGCTCACGGCGTCCGAGGGATACAGCACGGTGTAGTTGGGCTCGGCGCGATACATCGCCAGATCCTCGAGCGCCATCTGCGAAGGGCCATCCTCGCCGATCGAGACGCCGGCATGCGATCCGGCGAGCTTGACGCCGACGTTGCTGATCGCCGACATGCGGACGAAATCGGCAGCGCGCGTCAGGAAGCAGGCAAACGTGGACGGGAACGGAATCGCGCCACGGGCGGCCAGTCCCATCGCGGCGCCGACCATCACCTGCTCGGCGATGAAGTTCTGGTAGAACCGTTCCGGGGCAACCGCCTCGACGCGATCGCTGAAGGTCGAGTTTTTCACGTCGGCATCGAGGGCCACCACCCGGGGGTCCGACTCGGCGAGCTTGGCCAGCGCGGTGCCGTAGGCCTCGCGCGTCGCCACCAGATCTCCGATTTTGTAGGCCGGCGGCGCCACCGGCTTCGGGCTCTCGACGCCACGGGGCGTCGATGCCGGCTTCGGAATCTGCGCCGCGAGGTTCGCTGCGGGCCCCTGCGGCGCCGTCACGTAGTGCTGCTCGAGCTCGGCCAGCGCGCGATCGAGCTCCTCGCCCTTCTTGAACGCCTTGCCGTGCCAGCCGTTCTTCCCCTCGACCCAGGAGACGCCCTTACCCTTCACTGTTCGCGCCAGAATCATAGTCGGCTGGCCTCTGGTCGCCCTGGCTTCGGCGAATGCGTCGAGGATCTGCGACAGGTCGTGGCCGTCGATGACGATGGCGTGCCAGCCGAACGCCTTCCAGCGGCGTTCGAACTGTCCCATGTCGTGTTGCCACATCGTCGGGCGGCTCTGCCCCAGCGCGTTGACGTCGGTGATGCCGCACAGATTGTCGAGTGCGTCGTTGGTGGCGACATCGGCGGCTTCCCAGACCGAACCTTCCGCCGACTCGCCGTCGCCGAGCAGCACATAGGTGCGGTAATCGGACTGGATCCGGCGTGCGTTCAAGGCACAGCCGATCGCCGCGCAGATGCCCTGGCCGAGCGAGCCGGTGGCGACGTCGACAAACGGCAGCCGCGGCGTGGGGTGCCCCTCGAGATCCGATCCGAGCTGGCGCAGCGTCATCAGCTCGGCGCGATCGAAGGCGCCGGCTTCGGCCCAGGCGGCGTAGAGGATCGGCGCCGCGTGGCCCTTCGACAGGATGAAGCGATCGCTCGCGGGATTTCTGGGATCCTTCGGATCGAAGCGCATTTCCGAGAAGAACAGCGCGGCGGTGATGTCGGCCATCGACATGCAGCTGGTCGGATGGCCGCTGCCGGCTTCAGACGTGGCGCGGACCGAGTCGATGCGCAGGGTGGTGGCGATGTTCTCGAGGGCGGCGATCAGCGATGCTCGATCAATGCTCATAGCGGTGCCGAGATTCTATCGTACGTCCTGCAGCAGATCGCGCAGCGCGAGGCCGTAGGCGGCCGCGGCCGACGTCGTACCGGTGCGCGCGTGCGCCGACTGAGCGGCCAGGATCCGCGAGGCCTGCGCGCGATAGTCGATGCCGGTCGACACCACGGCCGCGCCGCGATAGTCGGGATCGTCATGCAGACGCGCGAGCCGGCACAACACGCCTGCGGCTTCGCACTGGATCACGATCTCCGCATCGGAAGAGTAGTGTCCGCCTTCAGGCGGACGGTTCGGCGTGAGCCCGTTGCCGGCGGCCACGATCAATTCCTCCGCCAGCATCGAGTACGGCAGCCGTCCGGTCAGCTCGAAGGCGGTCAACAGCGCCGAGGCGCAGCGGACATGATCGGCGAGCCCACAGCGGATCCGGACGCCGCCGCGATCGCGCGCCAGGCCGTCACCCGGACGGTAGGCGCCGCCAATGACGCGCTCGAGCTGATCGATCGCATCCTGAACCACGGCGCCCGGCCCGACGATCTCGGCGGCGCGCAGGCACGCCTCGACCGACGCGGCCAGATCGTCGATCGGCATCGGCGCCGGCCACAAGGCCTGCAGCGTCGAGACGAGTTGCACCACGGCCGGGCGAATACGATCGTCGTCGGACACCGCGGTCGCCTCGATCAGCAGCATCAGCCACCCCGCCCGTTCGATGACCGTGTCCTCGTGTTCGGCGAGCGCCAGCGCCTGTGCGAGCGCCAGCCCGAGCGCGTCGCGGAGATCCGCGGCGTCGGTGGCCAGGTAGTGGCGCAGCAGAACGGTGACGATGGCGGCGTCGATCCGCTCGTCGCCAGTGACCGCCGCGGCCGCACGGGCCGCCACGTCGTCCAGTTCGGCCATCCGGGAATCGTGCAAGCCGCAATTATAATGAGGAGATGATCGTCGTCAGATACGCCACGCTGGTGGCGCTGGTGATCTGGATCGGGGCGATGGTGAACGTGCGGTTCGGCGACCTCTTTCACCGGCCCCAGCTGATCACCTACGCCTGCGGCGCCGGCACCGTGATTGGGCTGTTCCTGCTCAAGTTCGTGGGCCCGCCGCCGATGGCGTTCGTGGCGCGGGTGGGCATCGCGCTGTTGATGCTCGCGATCGCGGTGGCGGCGCCGGCGCTGGTCCCGCCCGCCGTGTCACCCCTGCTGATGATCGTCAACATCGGCCTCGGCTTCATTCTTCTGCTGTGGTACGTGCGCGAATGACACACACCATCACGCTGATTCCCGGCGACGGCATCGGCCCCGAAGTCACCGCAGCGGTCATCCGCATCCTGAAGGCCTCCGGCGTCTCGATCGAGTGGGAATCGCATATCGCCGGGGTCGCCGCCTTCGAGCGGACCGGCCAGGCGCTGCCGGTCGAGCTCGTCGACTCCATCCGCCGCAACAAGGTGGCGCTCAAGGGACCGGTGACGACGCCGATCGGCGAAGGGTTCACGAGCGTGAACGTTGGGCTGCGCAAGGCGCTCGATCTCTACGCCAACCTGCGGCCGGTGTGGAACCTGCCTGGCATCGAGGCGCGGTTTCAACAGGTCGACCTGGTCATCGTGCGCGAGAACACGGAGGACCTCTACGCCGGCCTCGAGCACGAAGTCGTGCCCGGCGTGGTGGAGAGCCTGAAGATCATCACCGAGAAGGCGTCGACGCGCATCGCGCGTTTCGCGTTCGAGCACGCGAAGAAACACGGACGCAGCAAGGTTACGGCCATTCACAAGGCCAACATCATGAAGCTCAGTGACGGGCTGTTCATCGACTGCGTCCGTCGCGCGGCACGCGACTACATCGACATCAACTACGACGAGCGCATCGTCGATGCGGCGTGCATGCAGCTGGTGATGTCTCCCGAGAAGTTCGACGTCCTGGTGTTGCCGAATCTGTACGGCGACATCGTGTCCGATCTGTGCGCCGGACTGGTCGGCGGCCTGGGCGTGGTCGGCGCCGCCAATCTCGGCACCGAGATCGGGGTGTTCGAAGCCGTGCATGGCAGCGCACCCGACATCGCGGGCAAGCATCTGGCCAACCCGACCGCACTGCTGTTGTCGGCGATGATGATGCTGCGCCACATCGACGAAGGCGCCGCCGCCGACCGGATCATGAAGGCGCTCGGTGTCGTGCTCACCGCCGGGACCATGCGCACGCGAGATCTGGGTGGTACGGCATCGACGCTGGAATTCGCCGACGCCGTCTGCCGCGCGCTGTGATCGCGACAGCGACGGCCGCCGGTGCGGCGAGTTACGAAACGCGCCGCCGAACCCCTCGAACGTCCGGTTTTGCTGCGGTCTACAGTGATACGGGTCGTGTTATAGTCCGAGGCGGCTCTCTCAATGCAGGATGAAATCGCTGAAGCGGTCCTCGCGAACCAGGATGTCGTCCGGTACCTTCGTGGCGGCTACGGCGACAGCGGCGCGCAGGCGCGGCAGAAGATCAACACCTACCTGGACGAGTTGCGCACGACGCAACGTCACAAGTTCTACCGCGCGCTCCAGCATCCGCTCTACCCCATTCTCCGCAAAATCGAGCGCCGGCACGAGAACCTGCACTTGGTCGCCAACGCGGCCGGCAGGCACCGCATCGTCTACGCATCCAATCACAAGAGCCATTGCGACTATCTCGTCGAGCCACTGGTGCTCGACGACAACGGCATCCGGCCGCCGCTCATCGTCGCCGGCATCAATCTGTTCGGCGGTCCGCTCGGCCTGATCCACAAGCATGTCACCGGCGCGATTCCGATCCGGCGCGCCACCAAGGACGCGGCCTACCTGATCATCTTCAAGGCCTACGTCGCTGAAGTCCTCAAGAAGCACGATCTCTTCTTCTACCCCGAAGGCGGACGCAGCTACAGCGGCGAGTTGAAGACGTCGAAGACTGGGCTGTTCAACGCGGCCCTGAGCGCCGAGCAGGCCAACCTCGTGATCATCCCGGTCGCGGTGGCCTACGACCTGGTGCTCGAGGATCACATCCTGGCGCACCAGAGCGTGAAGAGGCGGCAGCGGCCGTTCGGCCGCGAGGTGGCGGAAATGGTGCGCTACGCGGTCGGCTACCGCTCGCGCGCCTTCGTCACGTTCGGCGCGCCGATTACCGCCGGCGATCGCGACGTGCACTCGCGCAGCGACGTGCTCGAACTCGCACGCCTGGTGCGCGCGCGAACGGGGGCGCTCTACAAGGTGTTGCCCACCGCCGTGTTCGCGGCAGCGATGCGCCCGTCCATCACGCGCCGCGATCTGGAATCCCGCATCGATCGACTCATCGAGGAGCTCGCCGCGCGGCACGCCAACCTGGGCGTGACGAGCGGACGGCAGGCGGTCGAGGAAGCAGCCGAAGCGCTCGAAACGCGCGGCATCGTGGTCGCGGAACGCGGCCGATTCCGCGTCCGCGAACGGACGGTGCTGAAGTACTACGCGCGGACGATCGAGCACCTGCTCGTCACCACCGGCCGGACCCACTGATGCTCGATAGCGCGTCGAAGACATTCTTTCACCTCATCGCTCAAAGCCAGGTCCTCAAGAAGCTCGCGTCGCGCTACGGGATGCGAAAGCCCGCGAGCTTCGCGCGCCGCTTCATCGCGGGCGAGACTGTCGCCGAGGCCATCGATGCGGCGCGCACGGTGGAAGGGTACGGCATGGCAGTCACGCTGGACCTACTCGGTGAGAGCGTCACCAGCCTGAGTCAGGCGGACGCCGCGACGCGCGATTACATCGCGGTCATCGACGCCATGGTCACGTTCGGGGTCGGACGGCACATCTCGCTGAAGCTCACCCAGCTCGGCCTCGATGTCGACAAGGCGAGCGCCATCGACAACCTGAGGAAGATTCTCGAGCGCGCGGAGCCGGCCGGTTTCTTCGTGCGCATCGACATGGAAAACTCACCCTACACCGAGGTCACGCTCGAGATCTACGCGACCCTGTGGCGGCACGGCTACCATCAGCTCGGCGTGGTGCTGCAATCTGCGCTGTATCGCAGCGAACAGGATCTGGCCGCGATCAACGCCTTCGGCGGCCGCGTCCGCCTGGTCAAAGGCGCCTACAAGGAACCCAAAGCGGCGGCGCATCCGAAGAAGGCCGACGTCGACGCCGCCTATGCCCGCATGCTGAGGACGCTGCTGGTCGAGGGACACGATCCGGCAATCGCCACGCACGACCCGGCGATGATCGAGCTGGCGCGCACGGTGGCGCGGGAGCAGGGTGTGGGCTCCGATCGCTTCGAGTTTCAGATGCTGTACGGGATCCGCCGCGACCTGCAGACGATGCTCGTGAAAGCGGGCTATCGCGTTCGCGTCTACATTCCGTTCGGCCGTGAATGGTTTCCTTACTTCATGCGACGGCTAGGCGAACGGCCAGCCAATGTCATTTTTGTCATCCGCGGCATACTCGGAGAACGTGGGTAATCCCCTTCCCTCGATCGCGCAATCTGCAGCATCCGTCCTCTCACGCCAAAGGCCGCTGTTACCACGCCGACACGCTGCCAAAACTGCTCTGGACTGACGCTGCGGTCCAACTCCCGAGCGGTCCAATACTTACGCGATCCCAGCCGTTCCCGGCACGCCTCTTGATATCAACTGAACCGGAAGGAACGCCCACGGCATCCTACCAAGGGAGCCGAATGGCGAGGAGGAGCGGAAAGACCATGGTTACGAACTATCCCCACCCGATTGCGACACAGGAGAGGCTGCGGACCGGCATCGGCAGCGCGCCCGAAGGTCGATTGGCGCGGGCGATGGGCACCATAAAGCAGACTTTATGCGGCCTCGGCGGCCACGATACGCTTTTGCATTTCGAAGACGATCGCATGTCGCTGCGCTGCGTCTCGTGCGGGCATGAAACACCGGGTTGGGAGCTGAATCAGGCACGACCGGCCATCACCGTGCGCGGCGACGCCCGTCGTCATGCGCTCGCACGGCCGCAGCTCGTCGATGAGCGCCGGATCGCGTAGTCATACGCGACGCAGGCCGAATCAATCGCCGATCGAGCATAACGCGGCGGGATGCCTGCACCTTTGCACGATGAAGGTGCGGGCCGCCCGGGCGCGGTCATTCATTCGAAATTTCTAACAGTAGCGGCGGGCCAGTTCGACCAGCGTATCGCGGCAGCGCAACACGTCCGCGACGTTGACGTACTCCTCCATCGAATGCAGTCCGGCGCCGCCGGGTCCAAAGAGCACCGACGGAATGCCGGCGTGGCCCAATACCGCCGCATCGGTCCAGAAGCTGGCGCCTGTCGTCACGGGCGTGCCGCCGGCGCGCACGAGCGCCAGGGCGAGCAGCTCGGGCAATTCGTGATCGGCGCCGATCTCGTACGCGGGCCGGCTGAATATGGCTCTGGCCGAGCCGCGGAATGTCGGGTCTTCGCGAGTCAGGGCGTCGAGGATCTGCTGAACCTCCTCGAGCGCCGCCGCTTCGCCTTCGCCAGGCAGCGTGCGACGCTCCATCTGCAGCGTCGCCAGATCGGGATAGCTGCTCAACTCACGGCCGCCCTCGATGATCGACGCGTGCAGCGAACCGGTCCCGACCAGCGGATGCGGCGGCCGCGCCTGCAGGCTGCAATCGAGCTGTTCGAGACGGGTGAGCACGCGGCCGAGCCGGAGAATGGCGTCCTGTCCATCGGCTGGCCGGCTGCCGTGCGCCGCCTTGCCTTCGACTGCGATATCGACCCAGGCAAATCCCTTGTGGCCGACCGCGATCTGGAGGTCGGTCGGCTCGGTCACGACCGCGGCATCGGCGCGCCACGATTTCACCAGCGCATCGGCGCCGATGCTCGAATGCTCTTCATCGACCACGCACGCGACGACGAGGCGGCCAGATGACAGGCAGCCGCGCGAGGCGATCTCGATCGCCGCCGCGATCATCGCGGCGACGCCGCCTTTCATGTCCTGCGCGCCCCGCCCGTACAGTCGGCCGTCACGCTCCACCGGAATGAACGGATCGACCATTCCAGTCACGCCGACCGTATCGGTATGCCCGCACCACATGAGTGTCCGTCCCTTGGCGCGCCCATCGAGCGTGCCGACGACATTGGGGCGGCCGGCCGCCACGGTTTCGATCGACACGTCGAGGCCACCCCGGCGCATTTCAACCGCGATGACCTCGGCGATGTCGCGTTCGCCGGGGGCGCCACGGACCAGGGTGGGATTGACCGAGTTGACGGCGACGAGGTCGCGCAGCAGGCGAAGGGCGGGATCCATCAGAGGCGTTAGTCCTTAGTCGTCAGTCGTCAGTCATCGGCCCAAGGTTCGAGTCCGCTTTCGATTCGGCCAAGCCGCCAGCGATTAATAACCCACGGCCATAATGCTATCCTGCGGGCCAGATGACTCCAAGCCGCGTCGTAGCGATCACTGGCGCCTCGGCAGGGATCGGCCGCGCGACGGCGCTGCGGCTGGCGCGCGACGGCGCCGCGATCGCGATCTGCGCCCGCCGCGCCGATCGGCTCGAGGCGGTCGCCACCGAGATCGCCGCCGCCGGCGGGACCGCACTGGCGATGGTCGCCGATGTGACGCGGGCCGAAGAGATGGACGCGTTCGTGGCCAGGACGGTGGAGCGCTTCGGCCGGCTCGACGTGATGATGTGCAACGCCGGCTTCGGCATCGCAGGCGCGATCGACGACGTCACGCCCGATCAGATGCGCAAGCTGATGGACATCAACTACCACGGCACTTATCACTCGACCCGCGCGGCGCTGCCGCTCTTCCGCCGCCAGCGCTCGGGACACATCATCATGGTGTCGTCCATCGTCGGCAAGCGCGGCGTGCCTTACATGGGCGCCTATTCGGCAACCAAGTTCGCCCAGGTCGGTCTCGCCGAATGCCTGCGCTCGGAGCTGGCCGGCACGGATATCCATGTGAGCGTGGTCTACCCGGTGTCGACCGAAACGGAATTCTTCGACGTCATGTCGCGCGAGACCGGCACGGCGGTCACGCGGGCGATGGGCCCACGCCAGAGTGTGGAGACCGTCGCTGACGCGATTGCCCGCGCGATCGATCGGCCGCGGCCCGAGATCTACCCGCACGCCAAATCCCGCGCGCTGGTGATCCTCAATGCCCTTGCGCCTGGGTTCACCGATCGCGTGGTGAAGCGCTTCGGGCGCAAACCCGCCAGGAGGGAGCCGACATGACGGAGGCGACGGGATCACACCGAGAAACAGAGGGGACGGAGACAACTCCGTAAGCTCCGTTGCCTGAGATGCCGCCACCACTCGTCGGCCGAATCGCCACCGCCGTCGCCGACGCCGGCGGTCGCGCGTTGATCGTCGGCGGCTGGGTCCGCGATCGGCTGCTCGGCCTGCCGGAAGCCGAGCAGCCGAACGTGGATCTCGAGGTTTTCGGGCTGGCTGGAGATCGATTGCGCCCGCTTCTCGAAGGTTTCGGCCGCGTCGAAGCGGTGGGCGAGAGCTTCCAGGTCTACAAGATCGGCGACATCGACGTGTCGCTGCCGCGGCGCGACTCGAAGGCCGGACGCGGTCATCGCGGCTTCGTCGTGACCGGCGATCCGGAGATGTCGATCGAGGAGGCCGCGCGGCGGCGCGATTTCACCGTCAATGCCATTTCGTGGGATCCCTTGACCGCCGAGCACTTCGATCCGTTCAACGGCCGCGCCGATCTCGAGCGGCGCCTCCTGCGGGTGGTCGATCCGCTCACCTTCGGAGACGACAGTCTCCGTGTCCTGCGCGCCGTCCAGTTCGCCGCGCGCTTCGGCCTGGCACTCGAGGAGTCCACCGCGGACATCTGCCGCCGGATTGCGCTGGACGACTTGCCGGCCGAGCGCATCTGGGGCGAATTCGAGAAGCTGCTGCTGGCGCCGAGACCGTCGATCGGTTTCGCGATCGCTCTGGACCTTGGCGTGATGGCCGCCCTGTTTCCGGAGCTTCAGGCGCTCTCCGGCTGTCCGCAGGAGCCCGAGTGGCATCCCGAAGGCGACGTCTGGGTGCACAACCTGCAGGTGATCGATCAGGCGCGCACGCGCATCGGCGATCTGCCGCGGCCGCAGCAGCTGGCCGTCATGCTCGGCGCGGTATGCCACGACCTCGGCAAGCCGGCAACGACCAGGTTCCTCGATGGGCGCATTCGATCGCTGGATCATGAGGAACAGGGTGTCGCGCCGGCCAGCCGCCTGCTCGATCGCCTGAACGTCAATTCGTTCGACGGTTACGATGTCCGGAAGCAGGTGCTCGGCATCACTGCTCAGCATCTCAAGCCCGGCTCGTGGTTCAAGGTCCGCGACCAGGTCGGTGACGGCGCCTTCCGCCGCCTCGCCCACAAGGTGGATCTCGAGCTGCTCGCCCGCGTGGCCAGGTCCGACTGCGAGGGGCGGCAGCCCGGGCGGTTCGACTGCACCGCGATGGAGTGGTTCCTCGACCGCGCCCGCGCGCTCGGCGTCCAGCATCGTCCGCCCGATCCGATCCTGCTCGGCCGGCATCTTCTCGCGCTCGGGCTCAGGCCCGGCCCTCGCGTCGGCGAGATCCTCAAAGCCGTTTACGAGCAGCAGATGGATGGCGCCGTCGCCAACCTCGACGAGGCGATCACCGCGGCGAAGCGCGCCCTGAGCCCTGAGCCCTGAGCCCTGTACAATCGCACTCTATGGCGCGATACACCCTGGTCTACGGCGTCCGGCTGATCCCCGAAGGCACGCTGAAAGGTGTCGAAGAAGCGACGCTGAAGCTGGCCGACGGATCGGCGGCCGGCCTCACCCTCCACACGTTCGACGGCACCATTCCCCAGCTCCGCCGTTCCCTCGACCGCAGCCTTGACGCCTTCTTCGATCTGCTCCCGGGCGCAGACGATGAGGACGTCGAAAAGTTCGGGGACTAGACGCGCGCGACATGCTGCGCGCCGTCGCCTCGTCGCCGCTCAACATCCTGCTGCTCGTCGCGCCGGTGTCGTGGGTGTTGACCTCGACGTCGCCGGAATCTCCCTGGGTCTTCATCACCGCCGCGGCTTCGCTGATCCCGCTCGCCGGCCTCATCGGTTTGGGCACCGAGCAGCTGGCGCGGCGCGCGGGACCGGCCTGGGGGGCCTTCCTCAACGCAACGTTCGGCAACGCCGCCGAGCTGATCATCGCCACCGTGGCGCTGCGCAACGGACACGTCGAGCTGGTCAAGGCGTCCGTCACCGGCAGCATCATCGGCAATCTGCTGCTCGTGCTCGGCCTCTCGTTCTTCGCCGGCGGCCTGGGACGCCGCTCCCAGAAGTTTCACCGCACCTCAGCCACCAACACGTCGGCGATGCTGTTTCTCGGTGTGGTCGCGCTCGTCATGCCTGCGGTGTTCGACCTCTCGCTCTATGGCAGTCTGAACCCGCAGCCGCCGGCCCTCGATCGACTGAGCTTCTGGAGCGCGCTGATCCTGATCGCCGCGTATGCGGGAAGCCTGATCTACGCCTTCACCGCCCAGCGCGATCTGTTCCGGCCGAGGCCGGAGGCGCATCACGACGGGGCGCCGCTGTCGACCGGCGCGGCCGTAGCGGCGCTCGCGGCGGGCACGCTGCTGACCACGGTGCAGGCTGAGATTCTGGTGGGAGCCATGGCACCGGCACTCGCCCGCTTCGGCTTCACCGAGCTGTTCGTCGGTGTCATCGTCATTGCGCTGATTGGCAACGCCGCGGAGCACTACTCGGCCGTCACCGCGGCGCGCCGCGACGACATGACGCTGGCGGTCGAGATCGCGGTCGGCAGCAGCGCCCAGATCGCGCTGTTCGTGGCGCCCGCGCTGGTGCTGTATTCGTTCGCCATCGGCCATCCGATGTCGTTGCTGTTCAATGCGTTCGAGATTGCGGCGATTGCGCTCTCGGTATTCGCGACCTGCATCGTCGTGGTCGACGGCGAGAGCAACTGGGTGGAAGGGCTGCAGCTCCTGAGCGTTTATCTCATCCTCGCCCTGGCGTTTTATTTCGTCCCGAACGCTGGATGAGCTTCACAGCGATGCGATAATCGGGGCAAATGGGGGAACTCAACGAACGCTTGATCGCCGAGCTGGTGGACGCGGTTCGCGCGCAGCTGCGCAAGGAAGCGGGCGATCGGCTCCGTGACGTCTATTTGATCGGCGACATCGAGAAGGATACCGCGCGCGCGTGCATCGAGCGGCTGCGCGAGCTTGCCGGCGACAACGACCGGCCGATCACGCTGTTCATCAACAGCGCGGGCGGCAACGTCACCGACGGCCTGGCCCTCCACGATGTCATCCGCCATCTCATCAGCCGCGGCATCCAGATCAAGATCATCGTCCAGGGGATGGCGTACTCGATGGGATCGATCGTGCTGCAGGCCGCCAGCGACGGCCAGCGGTTCGCGTTCCCGCATTCGTGGATCATGATCCACGAGCCGGCGAAATGGGCGGGCTGGCAGTCGACCAGCGCCGCAGCGCAGCACCTCGAACGGCTGAAGCAGATGCAGGATCAGATCTACCGGATTCTGTCTTCGCGATCAGGCAAACCGCTGCGCCAGATCATCCGCGACACCAAGCGCACCGACTTCTATCTCGACGCCCAGAGCGCGCTCGACTACGGTTTGATCGACGCCGTCGTCGCTGGCGAGCTACCACGGCCGAAGCCGGTGCTGACCGAGGCCACTGATGCCGCGCCGTTGGTCGAGAGCGTTGCGGCCAAGGCGAGGTCGGATCGGCCGGAGGACGCCGGTGGACCGGACGGACCAGGCGCCCAGGCGAGTTCACAACCGAGCTGATTCCGCGTGCGAGCAGCGGTAGATGTGTCCCCGTTCGGGGATCAATTCCGCGACGCCCGCCACTCTTCGAGCAGGCGCGCTGCGTTGCCGGCGACCGAGTGCAGCGTCGGCGTCCATCCCAACGCCCGCGCACGCGGGCTGCGCACCACCTGATCGAGAGCGAGCGCGTCGGCCACGGCACCCATCTTGGCGCGCGCCTCTTCGATCGGAACATGCCGGACATCGGGCTTCACCGGCAGATACGGTTTGATCGCGCTGACGATGTCGTTGACCCGTTCGTCGCCTTCGTCGTTGGCGTGATACACCCCGGAGGCGTCGGTATTGGCGACCAGCCGCGCGTAGAGGTCGCCCAGGTCGCGGTCGTAGACCAGCGGCCAGTGGTTGTTGCCGTCGCCGATGACCCGCACCAGGCCGTTGCTCGCGGCTTTGAAGATGTCGCCCACCAGACCGTTGCCGCCGCCATAGACGACGCCGGGCCGCACCACCATCGTGCGCAGGCGCTCGCTGGCCGCAGTGAGCACCGTCTGCTCGTGAGCCGGGCGGAAAGCGGACAGCGCGATCGGATTGATCGGCGCATCCTCCGCCACCGGCTCCGGCGCCTTGCCGAGAATCCAGACGCCGGACGTATAAATGACGAAACGCGAGGCCGGCGCGGTCGCGCCAGCCGTGCGCGGCCGCCGCGCCGCCGCGATCAGGGTTTCGAGCACCGGCAGCTCGATCGCGGGACCGCCGCCGGACGAGGAATCGAACGCGGCGTGGATGTAGCCGTCCTGCGCTTCGGCGCTGCCGCGAAACGACTCGAGATCGGCGAGGCTGCCAATCACCGGGTGCGCACCGCGCCTGGCGACGCTGCGGGCTCTTTCGTTGTTGCGGACGAGCGCCGTGACGTCGTGCCCGCCGCGCACCAGCGCGTCGAGAACCGCCGCGCCAATGTAGCCCGTCGCTCCAGTCAGAAAGATCCGCATCGCGGCTGTGTATCATAGTTCAGTCGTGGCCCGTGACACGCTGATTGACTTTTTCGAAGATCTCTCGCACGCGCGTGGGGAGTTTCTGGTCTACGACGACGGGTTCCGCAGCCGCGGCCGTTCCTACGGCGAGGTCGCGCGCTCGGCGCGAGGGCTGGCAGCGCGGCTCCACGCCTCTGGCATCCATAAGGGAGACAAAATTGTCTTCTGGAGCGAGAACCGGCCGGAGTGGATCGTCGCGTTCTGGGCCTGTCTGCTCCGCGGCATCGTCGTCGTGCCGATCGACTACCGATCGTCGCCGGCTTTTCTCGCGCGGGTTGCGACCATCGTCACCGCCAGGCTGATTCTGATCGGTCAGGACGTGCCCCCCTTCAGCGGACCCGCCGAGGTGCCGGTGTGGAAGCTGCACGAGCTCGAGTGGGGCGGCGACAGCGTTGGCACGCCCCCGGACGTGCCGATCACGCGCGATGACGTCGCCGAGATCATTTTCACCTCGGGCGCCACTGCTGAACCGAAGGGCGTCGTCATCACCCACCGCAACGTTCTGGCGAACATCGTCCCGGTGGAGCAGGAGATCCTCAAGTATCGGAAATGGGGCAGGCCGTTCTTTCCGCTGCGATTCCTCAATCTCCTGCCGCTCAGCCACATGTTCGGCCAGGCGATGGCCACCTTCATCCCGCCGATGCTGCCGGGCGCGGTGATCTTCATGCGCGGCTACAACCCGGTGGAGATCATCGCGCAGATCAAACGGCGCAAGGTGTCGGTGCTGGTATCGGTGCCGAAGATCCTGGACGTGCTGAAAGATCACGTCGAGCGCGCCCACGGCGCGCCGCAAGGGCTTGCCCAGCAGGGGGGCGGCGGGGCTGAAGGCGTGAAGGACCGCCGGAAGCAACCGGCTCAGCCGAGCGTGAAGAGGGAACACGTCGCGTGGCGCTGGTGGCGCTATCGAAAGATCCATCGCGCCTTCGGTCTGAAGTTCTGGTCGTTCGTGGTCGGCGCTGCGCCGCTCGACGGCGCCCTCGAAGCGTTCTGGGGCGAGCTCGGCTTCGTCGTGATCCAGGGCTACGGGCTCACCGAGACCGCGCCAATCGTGACGCTGAACCATCCCTTCGCCACCAGGAAGGGGTCGGTCGGCAAGGCGATCGCCGGCGTTGACGTGAAGGTGGCGCCTGACGGCGAAATTCTGGTGCGGGGCGACAACGTGACCAGAGGCTACTTCAACGCGGACGAGGAAACCGCGCGCGCCTTCGAAGACGGCTGGTTCCATACCGGCGACATCGGTGAGATCGGCGAGGACCGCCAGCTCTACATCCGCGGTCGGAAGAAGGAGATGATCGTCACGCCCGAAGGCCTCAACGTGTTCCCCGAGGACGTCGAGCGAGCGCTCAACGCCATCGCGGGCGTCCGCGATTCGGCTGTCGTCGGCGTGCCGATCGGTTCGGAGGAGCGTGTCCACGCGGTTCTGGTGCTCGACCCGGGGATCGACGCGGACGCCGTGGTCCGTGAGGCCAACGCGCGCCTCGACGACCATCAGAAAATCAGGCGCGTGCTGGTGTGGCCGGAACAGGAGCTGCCGCGCACGGAAGGGACACGCAAGCTCAAACGGGCGGCGCTACGGAACTGGGCCCTGAGCGGCGGCGCCGCACCCCGCCCGGTCCAGCAGGACACCGATGTCCTCGCCGCGCTGGTGGCAAAATACGCCGGCCGCGAGAACCTCTCGCCGGAGACCACGCTGCAGGAGCTTGGCCTCAGCTCCCTGGATCGGGTCGAGCTGATGGTGGCGCTGGAAGATACGTTTCAGACCCGCATCGACGAAGGCGCCTTCGCCGGCGCACAGGATCTCGGTCAGCTGCGGTCGCTGCTGGCGCGCGCCGCCAGCAGCGACGCCGCGCCTGCCGAACCGGTCGACTTTCCCGCCTGGACGCGCGGCATCGCCGCACGCGCGATCCGGCGCGTCAATCTCGCCACCTGGATCCTCCCGCTGGCCCGGATCTTCGCCTGGACGCGAATCGAAGGGCTGGATCACCTGCGCGATCTCGACGGCCCGGTGATCTTTGCGTCCAATCATCAGAGCTTCATGGACGGCCCCGTCATCATGGCGGCGCTGCCGGCACGATGGCGCTACCGGCTGTCGCCGGCGATGGCGAAGGAAATGTTCGCCGCGCACTTTTTCCCGGCTCAGCACGGCTGGCGGTCGTGGCTCACCAACAGCTTGAACTACTACCTGGCGGTCCTGTTCTTCAATGCGTTTCCGCTGCCGCAGCGCGAAGCCGGCGCACGCCAGACGCTGCGCTACATCGGCGAGTTGCTGGCCGATCGTCACTCGCTGCTGATTTTCCCCGAGGGACGACGGTCGGAGACCGGCGCGATCGATGCATTCCGTCCTGGCATCGGCATGATCGCGTCGCGGCTCGGCGCCGCGGTCGTGCCGGTGCGCATCGACGGCTTGCAACATGTGCTCGGGGTCGGCTGGCACATGGCGCGACCGGGACGCGTGCGCGTGGCGTTCGGCGCTCCGCTCCGGCTGGTGGGCGAGGACTACGAAGCGTTGACCAGAACGGTCGAGTCCGCGGTTCGCGCGCTTTAAACCCAGGCGAGCCACTCCGAGTCTATGTAGAGGGAGGAACCAATGACGATTCATCGATTCCTGAAAGCGGTCACCACCACCGCCATGCTCGCTGCGACGCTGGCGGTCATGCCGGCGTGTGCCTGCCACGGGACCGCGCGGCGCCGTGTACGTGCGTATTGGACCGCCGGCGCCGATTGTCGAGCGGAGAGTCGTCGCCCCGGGACCCGGCTATGTCTGGATTCCCGGCTACCACGTGTGGAATGGCCGGGCGTATGTCTGGCGGGGTGGCCGATGGGATCGCCCACCGCGGGCAGGCGCGCGCTGGGTTGCTCCGCGCTGGGTCCACAATCGCCGCAACGGGTGGTACCTCGTCGAAGGACACTGGCGGTAGAAATCTCATGAGCTGACTAGATAACCAGATGAAAGGTGTGGCACAATGTTTGTTTAAAAGAGAGGACGTGCTAGCAGTTGAGCAAGGATGATCTCATTGATATGCAAGGCACTGTGGTGGCTGTTCACAGCGGCGGTTTGTACCGCGTGCAGTGCGATGCCGGCCACGAGGTGCTGGCCCAGCTCAGCGGCCGAATGCGCCGCTTCCGCATCAAGGTAGTCCCGGGCGATCGTGTCACCGTTGGCGTCTCGCCATACGATCCAGTTCGGGGCATCATCACCTTCCGCGCACGCTAGCCAGAAACCAGTTTGAACTCGAACACAACTGACAGAGGGGCAGGTCGCCGCGGATCAGGCGGCCGTGGCCGCGGACGTCCACGCAGCAACACCGGCAAACCGGCGCATACGCCGTCATCACGGCCAGCGGCGTCCACCGTGCCGATCCTTCATCCGATTGACGTTGACACCAGACCGGTGCCATTCACCTTGTTGGGACTCGACAAGCGCCTGCTCGAGGGTACCCGCGACCTCGGCTGGAAAGACACACGCGCCATCCAGACCGCCGTAATCCCGCTGGCCCTCGACAATCACGATCTGATTGCCTGCGCCGAGACCGGCACCGGCAAGACCGCCGCCTTCGTCGTTCCCACGCTGCAGCGGCTCCTGCTGGATCACGAGAAGAACATCGCGGCCGAGGCGGCCAGCGGCGAGGCGCGCAAGAGCCGCGTCCTCGTGCTGGCGCCGACGCGCGAGCTGGCGGTGCAGATCGAGGACGAAATCCACGGTCTCGCCTACCACACCACCGTCACCAGCGCGGCCGTCTACGGCGGTGTCGAGATGGGGATGCAGGAACGCGCGCTCAAGGCCGGCGTCGACATCATCGTTGCCACGCCCGGACGGTTGATGGATCACATGCGTCAGCAGAACGCCGACCTCAGCGGCATCGAACTGCTGATCCTGGACGAAGCGGATCGCATGATGGACATGGGCTTCTGGCCCGACGTGCGCCGCATCATCACGGCGATGCCGACCAGGCGCCAGACACTGCTCTTCTCGGCGACGATGCCGAACGAAGTGGTGCGCGACGCGCTGGAAATCACCCGGGACGCGAAGTACATCCAGGTCGGCCAGCGCAGTGCGCCGGCCAAGAGCATCACCCACCGCGTCGCGGCGGTGGCGGCGATGGACAAGCCGAACTGGCTGATCAGCCATCTCAAGCACCCCGAAGGTCCGGTGCTGATCTTTTCGCGCACGAAGATCGGCGCCGACCGCCTCGCGCGGCGGCTGGCCGCGGCCGGCGTGAAATGCACGGCCCTCCATGCCGATCGCAGCCAGGACCAGCGCCGCATCGCAGTCGAGGGATTCAAGAGCGGCAAATACAAGGTGCTGGTCGCCACCGACATCGCCGCACGCGGCCTCGACATCGATGCGATTCACACCGTCATCAACTACGAAGTGCCCGACTCACCAGATGCTTACGTTCATCGCGTCGGCCGCACCGGGCGCGCGGACGCGGTGGGCCAGGCGATCACCCTGGTCGCGCCGGAAGAGCGGAGGGCGCTGGCGTTCCTTTCCAAGGCCGTCGGGCTTCAACTAGAATGAGTTCGATGTCCGATCCGTTCAACCTGCCTCAGCCGACATCGCCGGAGTCGCCGGCCGCGGAGCCAACGGCGGTGGAGTCGGCCGCGGTGCAGCGATTCAAATCGTGCCGCTGGCGGCGTCCGCCCGAAGACGGTCCCGAGTGTTGCGGCCACCGCGACGTGCTGCCGATGGCCGGTACCACCGGCTTCGATCCGGAAGCGTGGTGTCCCGATTGCCAGTTCTACAAGCTGCGCCGCACACCGAAGAAGCGGGATCCTAACGAATACAGGTACTAACCCCGCCATGGCTCATGGCTGATTGCTGATGGCATAGGGGCCATGAACCAGATGCCATTAGCCTTCGCCACCCGGCATGGCCAGGTTCGATAGGTTCCTACTCCGAGAACTCTCGAGCGAGCTCCACCCACTCGCCCTGCGGCGCCAGTTGCTGATACGAGCGCCAGTGCGGGCGCGCGTCCGGTGAAAGCCCCATCTTCTCGAAGGTCACCGCCAGGTAGAAATGCGCGTCGGCGTAGAAGGGATTGAGGCGCAGCGCCTCGCGGTAACAGGCCTGCGCTTCCGGAAATCGGGCGAGGTCGTGGTAGATGTTCCCGAGGTTGAAGTGCGCTTCGAAGAAGTCGGACTCGAGGCCAATCGCACGTTCGTAGAGGGCCTGCGCTTCGGCCAGCTCGTCGCGGCTGTAGTGAATGTTCGCCAGGTTGATCAGAGCGGCCACGAGATAGGGATCGAGCTCCAGCGCCTTGCGATAGGCGGCTGCCGCTTCGTCCTGGGTGGAGTCGTCGCCTTCGTCGAGGGCTGAGGCGGCGCAGAAATATTCTTCCGCCAGCGCCCGGTCACGCACCGGAGCGTTCGACGCGGCGACGGTCTTGGCGGCCGCGTTGGGACGGACGGTCTCCGGCCGGCGCAGGCTGATGATCTTGGCCGGCGCGGCGTCCAGCCGGAAGTCGAACTCGAGCTGACCTTGCCGGGCGGCAATCAACGTGCGGACGACGCTGCGGAATGTGAGCCCCTGCGCAAGTCCTTCGTTGGCCTGCTTGATGACGGCGAGGTCGGGGAACGCAAAGAAGGTGTCAGCGTTGGTTCGGAGCACCGGGCGGAGGACTCCGCACTTGGTCAGATAGCGAAGGTGATCCTCGCGCAGCGCGCGGTACCGCGCCAGCACGTCGCGAAGCGCGTGATACTGACGTTTCAGCGCATCCGGCGTGGCCACACCGGCAAGCAGGCAGAACTCCTCTTCGGTCAGGATCGTAATCGGGCGGACCACGCCGGTCTGCGCGTTCAACTCCTCGGCGCGTCTGAGCTTGTTCGACGTGTCCCGCGGCGTCGCCACCGCGGAGCCATCAGCCGGCTCGCTCTCGGCGTTCGGCGTCGGACCGAATCCCTCGGCGCCGATCACCAGCATCGTCGTCCTGGCGTTGACATCGTCGGCGGCCACGCCACCGAGACGAGTCACCAGCTCGCGCGCGTCCCGGCGTCCAAGCGAGCTGAGTTTCCCGGTGAAAACGACGAGCTGTCCCTCGAGGGGCCGACGAGTCGACTCAGGCGAGGATGAGGGCAAACGGCCTCTCCGTCTGAATGTCTGGGGGACGAAACCGCTCCAAGATGAGGGAGAATAGGAGCGAAGTCAAGAGAGAAAGAAGTGTGAAGTAAGACGTTTGAAGCAAGAAATGTGAAGTAAGAAGTCTGACCTACGAAATCGACGTTCACGCTGACAAGAATGCTGCTCGCAGGCGACATCGGAGGGACCAAGACGCTGCTCGGTTTGTTCGATGCCCTGCCGGCGCGGCCACGGCCCGTAGTCGTCCGCTCGTTCGCTACCCTCGACTATCCCGATTTGCAGGCGATGATCGCGGAATTCCTGAAACAGGAAGACGCGATCGAAGCGGGCGCCAATGGCGGTCTCGACTCGGCCTGCTTCGGCATCGCCGGACCGGTGGTCGACGAGACCGTGAAGGTCACCAACGTGCCGTGGTACGTGGATGCCCGCCAGGTCGCGGGTGCGCTCGGTCTCCGACGCGTCTGGCTGTTGAACGATCTCGAGGCACTCGCTCACGCGGTGCCGGCGCTGCGGGAATCTGAGACGCACGTGCTGCAGGATGGCGAGGCGCTGCGCGGCGGCAACATCGGGCTGATCGCGGCCGGCACCGGCCTTGGCCAGGCGCTGCTTCACAACATCGACGGCCGGTTCGTGCCGTCGGCCTCGGAGGCCGGTCATGCCGATTTCGCGGCCCGCAACGAGCGGGAGATCGCGCTGACGCGCGATCTGATCACGCGCTATGGCCGCGCCGACGTCGAGCATGTCGTCTCCGGTCGCGGCGTCGTCAACATCCATCGCGTCGCACACCGTCAACCGTGTGCGGCCGGCGTCGACCTGGAATCGCCCGACGCTCCCGCCGCCATCTCCACCGCAGCGTTGGAGCGACGGTGCGACGGCTGTGTCGAAACGATGGACATGTTCGTCGACGCCTACGGCGCCGAGTCGGGCAACCTGGCCCTGCGGGCGGTCTCGACCGGCGGCCTCTACATCGGCGGCGGCATCGCCCCGAAGATTCTGCCGCTGCTGACCACCGACCTGTTCATGCGGGCGTTCCTGGCGAAGCCGCCGCTCGATCGGATGCTCTCGCTGATGCCGGTCAAGGTGATCCTCAACGCCGAGTCGGGATTGCTCGGCGCGGCGGTGTTTGCTGCCAGCAGCCACTGACACCCACGGCCGGCGCTGACGCGGCCCGATTCTGCTGTGGGTCGAATTCAACCGTCACGGTGGCGGAAACTGGTAGACAAACAGGTCAAGAAGCAAGCTGATTTGCACGCATTTCTGTTTCACTACCTGACACGAACGTCAGCGAATGAACAGACGCGACGCCAGGCCACCAGAGGCCATGGAATCGACTGAATCGTTGCGATATTGTTGATGAACGGATGATCTGGTTCTTCGATCGTGACGGCGAGAAGCTTCGCTACGAGATCAGCCACGACCGCCTGGCAGGCCGCTATCGCGTGATCATCACGCACCCGGACGGCTCTGAATCAGTCGAAGAAGTGGAAGAGCCCACCGAGCTCATCGCGCGATCGGTGGAGCTGATGAACTCGCTGCGCGGCGACGGCTGGCGCGTCGCCTAACCGCGCGCGAGCAGGTGCTCGAACCACAGGTTGGCGAGTTTCTCCTGCACCGTGTTCTGCCGCAGCCGCGCGGCCAGGTTGGGAAAATCGACACGGTCCATGTCCTGATCCTGGTTGAAGCAGGAAAAGACGATCGACTCCTTGCCGGTCTCCGGATCGACGTGCTTCTGCAGGCACTGCGCGCAGACTTCCTTCATCATGCATTGCATCGGCGAGTTGATGCTGGCGATGCCGACGTGCCCGGGCCTCAGGTGCGGCGCCAGCACGCCATGGCGCGCCGCCTTCACCGCCGCCATCATGCGATCCGATCCGATCGCGATGATGCGATCGACGATGTCGAGCGGCACGATGCGGTCGCCGAGGTCACCGTTTTGATAGGCGATCATCGCTTGCACGATGTTGCCGCGGAAATGCGCATCCTGCGGGCGTCCTGGCGCGATCGCCGCGCCGAGGTCGGTGCTCCAGATCACCTGATCGGTCGCCGCCTCGATCTCCTCGCGCTTGAACAGGTCCTCGCCTTTCTTGTAGCCGGCGAAATAAATCACGCGGTTGCCGTGGTCGCGCATCGCCTTCGCGATCGAGAACAGCACCGCGTTTCCCAGACCGCCGCCGAGCAGCAGGACATTCTGGTTCTCGGGAATGTCGGTCGGCGCACCGGTGGGGCCCATCACGACGACCGGCTCGCCCGGTCTCAGAAGCGCGACCAGCCGGCTCGACACGCCAAGCTCCAGCGCGATCAGGGACAGCAGCCCGCGCTCCTTGTCGACCCAGGCACCGGTCAGCGCGATCCCCTCCATGAGCAGCGGTAGGTTCCCGGCCCGCGGCGCCATCGACTCGAAATTCTGCAGCCGGTAGAACTGACCGGGATGGAAATGCCGCGCCGCGGCCGGCGCCTTGACGATCACCTCGATGATGGTCGCCGTCAGCCGTGTCACGTCGACGACCCGCGCGATCAGATCCTGGTCGAGGCGCGCGGTGAGCCGGCGCCAGTCGGCGTCGCGCTCGGACTGGCCTGCCGGATCGAGCGCGGCCAGCTCGCGCGCGAAGAGCCTGGTCACCTGCGGAAACCCGTGCTTGGCGGACGCCATCGCCTTGACCACGTTGCCGGCGTAGCGCGGATGGTTGTCGCCGTAGTACGTCACGAACCGGCCGTCGGACTGATGCGACGTGAAGAACCCGTCGGGATCGGGCACCAGATGAAAGTTGCCGTCGCCGTTTTCAGCCAGCGCGTGCGGCTGAAAGAACTTTCTCTTGGCGTCCAGCTGAAACGTGCCCGGCGCTTCCTTCTCGCAGGTGATGTTGGGAGAGGTGCCGGCGGCGACGAGCAGCGTGCGCACCGGCAGCGTGACGGTGCCCCGCGCCTGCTGCCCCTCCCGCCTGAAGACCGTGGCGCACAGCGCCCCGTTCGCGTCGGGAATTGCTTCAATCGGGTTCAGGTTCTCGGCAAAGACGATTCCTTCTTCGAGCGCCTTGATCACTTCCTCGTGGTTCAGCCGGTAGGCGGGCGAATCGACCATTCGCTTGCGGTAGGCGAGCGTCACGCCGCCCCACGCGCGGACCAGCGCCACGAAGTCGGGCGGCTCACCGGCCTGCTCCGCCCGCCGTCGCTCGGCACGAACGGCACGGCCGTGCGTGAGGAACTCGTCGAGCACCCCGAGCTCTTCCGGATCGTACCCGGCGCGCACGCGTTCTTCGCCGAGCTCGGCCGACAGGGTCTCGTACTGGTGGACGGTCTTCTCGACCTGCACCGGGTAATAGGCGATCAGCTCGGTCGCGGTGTCGATGGCGGTGAGCCCCCCGCCAATCACAATCGCCGGCAGCCGGGTCTGCAGGTTGGGCAAGGCGCCGGGCTTGAATGCACCGGTCAGCTGGAGCGCCATCAGGAAGTCGCTGGCCTTTCTGATGCCTCGGATCAGGTTGTTTTTCAGGTCGATGATCGTCGGCTTGCCCGCACCGGCGGCGATCGCGACATGGTCGAAGCCGTGCGCCCAGGCGTCCTCGATCGGGACCGTCCCGCCGAAGCGGATTCCGCCGTACATGCGGATGCCGCGGCGCCGCGCCAGGGTGAGGTGCAGCAGCGTGAGAAAATTCTTGTCCCAACGCACCGTGATGCCGTACTCGGACACGCCCCCGAATCCCTCGAGTACGCGCTGGTCGAGCGGCCGGTAGATCTCGCTCCAGTCCCGGATCGGGCGTGGCGCCGCCGCATCCGTGCCGGTCCACTCTTCCGGAAGCGGCTCGATCTTCAGTGCGTCGATCCCGACGACGCCGAATCCTTCGTTCACCAGATAATGCGCGAGCGTGTAGCCGGCCGGTCCCAGACCGACCACCAGCACCTTTTTGCCGTTGAAGGGCAGCGGGTAGGGCCGGCGCACGTTGAGCGGATTCCAGCGCGTCAACAACCCGTAGATCTCGACGCCGAACGGCAGTCCGAGCACATCGGTGAGCACGCCGGTCTCGATCTGCGGGATGTTGACCGGCTCCTGCTTCTGATAGATGCACGACTTCATGCAATCGTTGCAGATGCGGTGGCCGGTGCCCGGGCACATCGGGTTGTCGACCACGACCAGTGCCAGCGCGCCGACCGCATCGCCGGCCTTGCGCAGCGTGTGCATCTCCGAGATCTTCTCGTCGAGCGGACAGCCTTCCAGCCCGATACCCAGCGCATTCACCGACACCCTGCCATCCTTGTCGTGCAGACCTTTCGAACACGAGTCCTTGTCGCGCTCGTGGCACAGGACGCAGTAGTGAATCTCGCTCAGCACTTCGCGCGGACGCATCCGCCCATCGGTCAGCGTGAAACCGTCGCGTCGCCGCCGCCGCCAGTCGGGACCGATTTGCGCTTCGGGCAGCGTCGGATCGGGGCGCTCGACCTCGACCAGGTGGAAGGGCTCGACGGTTTCCGGAAAGCGAAAGACCACCCAGTTGCGGTAGGCGCGATCGTGGAGACGCACGGCACACCAGCGTTTGAGCGCGTCGAGTTGCGGATGGTGGATGGCGGATTGCGGATGCGCTGATGAATTTTTTTCGGCGTCCAGCAGCGCACAACCAGCCCTGGCAATCGCCAACTCGCGGTCGTTGTCCTGGGCGCCATCCGCGATCATGTTCGCGACGATCGCCTCATCCTCCGGCGTGGACACCACCGTGGCGCCGTTCTTCAGCAGCGGCAGGGCGCGACGCCGGACGAAGTCGACCTTGAAGCGGAACAGATCGTCCTGGACGCGGGTCGCGGCGACGAGCGCGGACATGGGCGCGTCCACCTCGAACAGTCGCCGCACGAAGCGGCTGACATGGGGCGCCATCGCGATCAGGAGGTTCGAGAGCGTGACCGGCGGCCATGGCGCATCCGGCTCCCGACGGTAGGCGTCCCATTCGCGCCATAGTGACGGGTCGGCCGCCGAGACCTCCTCGCAGAACCGTTCGTGCAGGGACGCGAGCCGCTCGGGCTCGTGCAAATCAGCAAACGTGTAGCCGGGCACACCCAGAGACGTCGTCGCGACTGTCATAGGATCTCATTGAAGGTACAACACTTCCGGACGGCCGCGCCACCGCGACACGCGGCGCTCGTCGAGCGGCGCGTCACAGGAGGCGCACCCAAGGCATTGAACGCGAAGAACCCGGCGCCGTGGAGGGTGTGGGATCGAAACCGCGGCGGTTTGGCTGGGGAAGCCAGCCGGCGATTCAGGATGCGTTTCGCTCGCTCATGCCGCCGCGACCAGTGTCAGCCCGAAGCCATCGGCTGCATCGATCCACTGCTCGATCTTCCGGAATCCCGCCAGCTCCAGCATGTGGATCACCTGGTCCGGGGTGTACTTGTACGAGCTCTCCGTCCAGATCGTTTCGTCCTGCTGGAAGGACACGTCGATCGACGCTCCGGGAATGCTGACCTGCTGCGGGCGCGTTGCGACCAGATGCATTTCGATGCGCGACTCGGCGTCGTTCCACAACACCTGATGACGAAATGCGGTGATGTCGAAGTCGGCGCCCAGCTCACGATTGATCCGCACGAGCAGGTTGCGATTGAAGGCGGCGGTGACCCCGAGCGGGTCGTCGTAGGCCAGCAGCAGGTCGGCCTCCGGCTTCACGAGATCGGTACCCGCCAGCAAGGCGTCGCCAGGTGCGAGCGAGGCGCGCACCTCCCGCAGAAACGCATGCGCACCCGGCGGATCGAAATTGCCGATGTTGGAGCCGAGAAACAGGGTCAAGGCGTGGCCCTTGGTCGCCCGCATCGCCATCGCCTCGATGAGCCCGGTCTCATAGGTCGCCTGATGCGGTACAACCGCGAGATCGGCGTCGAGCGCCGATAAGGTGCGGCCGGCAAGATCGAGGGCGGCGGCGGACACGTCGACCAGGTGTACCGTCATGCCGCGCGCCTGATCGCCACCACCGCTGATGACCGCCGCCAGTTTGTCGCCGCTGCCGGGACCGAGTTCGACCAGGGTGGACAACGGATCGACGTGGGCCAGGATCTCGCGCGCGTGCCGCTCGAGCAGCGACCGTTCCGCCTTGGTAATGCGATACCAGGGCAGCTCGCAGATCGCCTCGAACAGCGCGGACCCGAGCGGGTCGTAGAAGTAGCGCGACGGCAGCTGCCGCGGCGACAGGGTCAGGTAGTACTGGATGTCGCCGGCCAGCGAATCGATGGCCGCCGGATCGTCGAGCCTAGGTCGCGCAGCGGAAGGTTGCATATACGTAGGGATAGCGGGTCCGGAACCAGTTGCGGAAGGAAGGCCGCAACAGCTCTGTGGCCGTCGCCATCGACGCCCCTTTCATGACGACGTGCTCGCCGTCGAAGAAGTCGGCCGAGTATTCCGGATAGGACGCCATCGCCTTGAAACCGGGAAACGGACCGAACGTCGTGCTCGTCCATTCCCACCCGTTGCCGACCAGATCCTCGACCCCCCAGGCGCTCGCACCCGCGGGATGACTGCCGGCGGCTTCCGGGTCCCAGCTCGAGAAATCAAAGACGCCGTGCCTGGCGTGCGGTTCGGCGTCGCCCCACGGATGCGTCCGCTCACCTGCCGGCGATCCATAGGCGGCGCGCTGAAACTCCGCTTCGGTCGGCAGACGTGCACCGCGCCAGCGCGCAAACGCGGAGGCTTCAGCCTGGCTGACGTAGACGGGCCAGGCCAGCGGCAGCGGCAGCAGATCGAACATCCCGCGCCAGTGCCAGCGATCGCCGCGGCGCTCCCAGAAGAGCGGATGGGCAATCGCCTCGCGCTGCAGCCAGGCCCAGTCTTCGGGCCGCCACCATTGCGCATCGCGGTAGCCGCCGGCATCCACGAACTCGAGGTAGCGCTCATTGGTCACGTCATGTCGGTCAATCGAAAACCCGGCGACATTGGCGCTCGAAGCCGGGTGCTCGTTGTCCCACCCGAAGGCGGTGGCGCCGCGGGCGACGCCAAGCGTCGCACAGCCGGCCGGAATCTCGACGCGTTCGCTGCGCGGCGATTGGCCCTCCACCCGCGGCCGATAGCCCGCCGGCCTGCGCTTCCAATCGAATGGCAGGCGATGCCAGATGTAGAGCAGCGTCTCCTGGTGCATCAACTCATGCTCGAGGATGGTGAAAACCGCCTCGGCGCGATCGAGCAACGGATCGCCTGGCCGCTCCACGTCAGCGTTCGTCAGGGCGTCAATCACCTGGCGATCGGCTTCGTCAGCAAACGCATGCACCTCGTCGCGCGATGGCCACCCACCTGCCCCACCCGACCCTCCTGCCCTTCCTGCCTCTCCTGCCCTTCCTGCCCTTCCTGCCCCTCCCGCCCCTCCTGCCCTTCCTGCCTCTCCTGCCCCTCCTGCCGATCGCGCCTCTCCCCGCCCCTGTCCCGCCGTCCCTTCGTGCGGATCGATCCCGCGGGCAAAGAGCGCTTCAAGCCGCGAGTCGATGCTGGGGCGGCCGAGCGCCTTTTTGACGAGCGTATTGAAACTGAAGCCGGGCAGGTGCCCCTCATAGAACACGATCGGATGGCGCAGCGCGATCGGCTGGCTGTAGTAGGCCTCGTCGACGAGCAGATCGAACAGCGCGCGCGAGCGCGTCCGATTCCTTCGATACCAGCTCACCGCGGCGGAACGATCGAAAGCCATCCCTGCATCTTGATACGAAACCGACTAAAATGAGCTGTAAATTGCGGATTACGTTGAACGGCGACACGCATGAGATCGCCCAGCCGCTGACGGTGATTGAACTTCTGGCACAGCTTGACATCGATCCGCGCCGCGTGGCTGTCGAACACAATCTCATCGTATTGAAGCGCGATCGGTTCGCGACGACGATGGTGCAGGAGGGCGACAACGTCGAGGTCGTGAATTTTGTGGGCGGGGGTTAGGTTGGATGCGGGATAATAGATGGGCTGATGGCTGATGGCTGATGGCTGATGGCTGATGGCTGATGGGATAAACGGTGGATCTCTTCACAATCGCGGATAAAACGTTCAGGTCGCGCCTTTTCGTCGGTACCGGCAAATATTCCTCGCCGGCGGTGATGGTGCAGGCGCACGAGGCTTCGGGCGCCGAGATGATTACCGTGGCGGTGCGGCGCGTCAATATTGCCGACCGCTCCAAGGAATCGCTGCTCGACTACATCGACACGTCGAAATACTTCATCCTGCCCAACACCGCCGGCTGCTACACGGCCGACGCTGCGGTGCGCACGGCCCGGCTCGGCCGCGAGGCTGGACTGTCCAACTGGGTGAAGCTCGAAGTAATCGGCGACGAGCGTACGCTCTTTCCCGACAACGAAGCGCTGATCGAGGCCACGCGCGTGCTCGTTCGCGATGGCTTCATCGTCCTGCCTTACACCAGCGACGATCCGGTGGCCTGCCGCAAGCTCGAAGACGCCGGGGCGGCGGCGATCATGCCGCTCGGGGCCCCGATCGGGTCGGGGCTCGGCATCCAGAACGTCAACAATCTGCGCATCATCCGGGAGTTCGCCCGAGTGCCGCTGGTGGTCGACGCCGGCGTCGGCACGGCATCGGACGCCGCGCTGGCGATGGAACTCGGCGCCGACGCCGTCCTGATGAACACGGCCATCGCCGGTGCACAAGATCCGGTGGCGATGGCCGAGGCGATGAAGCTGGCGGTGCGCGCCGGCAGGCTTGCCTTCCTGTCGGGACGCATTCCGCGCAAGTTGTACGCAAGCGCGAGCAGCCCGGTGGAAGGCCTGGTCGGACACTAGCCTTGCCGAAAAGCCCCGACGACCTCGAGGCGCTGAAGGCAGAACGGGCGGCCGCCGACCGGAAGTACAACGACGCGCTGACCCGCCTCGACGGCGCCATCCAGCGGCTGCCGGCCGATTTTCCGCAGCCGCCGCCGGTTCCCGACGAGCATCAGGTTACCCCGCTCAACACGCTGTGGAAGATCGACGCACCTTCGTCGCGCGGCGCCGCCGGTCCGATCGTCGCCGCCATCCGTCGCGTCGTCGCGCCGCTGTTCGAGCAGCAACAGGCGTTCAACGCAGCGATAGTCGATCACATCAATCGCGAGGTGCCGGTCGCGCGTGAAACCCGCGCGTCGATCGACAGCACACTGACGGTCCTGCACGACACGATCGCCGAGCTGGTGCGGTTTCAGAGCCTGCTGGTGGAATTCCTGCAGCAGGTCACCCCCTTCGTCGACACCCGCGATCGCGATGTGGCGGGACTGCTGCGCGGCCTTGCCGGTGCGATCAATGGAGTGGCAGACGAGATGTTGAAGCGGTCCGAGGCCACACTCGTGCGCGACCGTCGCTACGAGATGCGGATCGAAGCGCTCGAGATCACCATCGGGACCCTGCGCGACGAGCTCGCGGCGCTGCAGCGCAGCGGTCGCCACGATGCCTGAGAGCCGATCCGCCAGCGGATCCCAAGCACTGGTCTGGCGCTCGCTCCCGGTGCGCCTGGTGCTGCTGGCGTGGCCCCTGGCGCTGATCGCCACGGTGCTCCTGTTCAACGTCGGGCCCATCATCAAACTCATCGCCGGAGTCACGCTGGCGGTCAGCTTCGTGTCGCCTGTGCACGGACTGCTCCTCACCGCGGCAGTCGCGCCGCTCGGGCAGTTGATAGCGGTGTGGATCGGCGCCGCAGACTTCAGGATCAGCGAGGTCGTGGTGCTGGCCTTTTTCGTCGGCTGGCTGCTGCGCGCGCGCGTCGACCGGCCGGGGCCGCGGGTCGCCGCCCCGATCGCCGGTTGGCTGTTCGCGGCGACGGTGACAGGCTCGATCCTCGGCCTGGCCTGGCAGCTGCGCGGCTATCCGGGCGAACTGCCGGCGATGATCGATCAGATCGTCCACGGTTATTACTTCATCAGCGATCGGATCGGCGTGGTCGACGGTGCGCGCCTGCTGGAAGGGTTCGGCCTCGCCGCGGCGACGCTGATGCTCTTCCGGCAGCGTCCGTCGCTCTCGGTGACACTGCCCGCCGCGCTGACCGCGTCCGCGGCGGTGGCAGCCGCGTCGGGGGTGCTGGTCTGGCGCGGTGCCGCATCCGCCTATGCCCTTGAGCGGTATGGACGACTTGGCTATCGCATCGGCGCGCACGTCAGCGATGTCAATGCGGCCGGCAGCTACTTCGCCATGCTGATGTGCCTCGCGCTCGGGATGGCGATGCGCGATCGCGGCTACCGGCGGGCCGCATGGTGTGCGCTGGCCGCCGCAAGCGGCATCGGCCTCTGGCTGTCCGAGTCGCGCAGCGCGATGGCGGCGGCCGCGATCGTGCTGGCCCTCGCCGCGACATGGGTCGTGACCAGCCGGTTTCCGATCCGGACGCGAGCCCTCACGCTGGCGGCCGTGCTGATCGCGGCGCTCGGGGCCGGCGCGGTGCGGGCACGGCTGCTCGAAAACGATCCGACCTATCGCGGTTCGGGTTTCAGGGAACAGTTCTACGCGACGAGTCTGCGGATGATTGCTGCACGTCCGCTGTTCGGCATCGGCGAGGGGCAGTACTACCGTTCCTCCTCGCTGTTTCTGTCGCCGCAGCTGGCGTGGACCTATGGCGCCGAGAATGCCCACAACTCATTCCTGCAAATCGGCAGCGAGCTCGGCATCGTCGGGCTCGGCCTGTTCATGCTGTGGACGGGAGCGGTGGTCGCGCGCGCGGCGCGATCGCTGGCTCGCGTCCAGGGCGACGGCCGGCTGATCGGGTGTGCCAGCGGCGTCATCGTCTTCCTCGGCACCTGCCTCACCGGCCATCCCTTGCTGGTCGGGGAAGTGGCGTATGCATTCTGGATCCTGTTCGGCCTGACCGCTGGACTCGCCGGTTCGGCGTTGCTGAACAACGCGGCACTCGCGCGTGTTCCGCATCGTGGCGGACCCAGGGCGTGGCAGATACCGGCGGTGGCAGCGGCGGCGATTCTCGTCGCCGTCCCGGTGAGCGCGGTGCGGGGAAGCGTCGTACCGCCGGAGTCACAGGCGGTCGACGGATTCTATCGGTGGGAAACGCAGGAAGACGGCACGCGGTTCCGTTGGACAGGCGGCTACGCCAGCGTGTTCGTTCCGGCGGATGTCAACCGCGTCGAGATTCCGGTACGCCTGCCCACCGACGGGCGGTCAATCCGGCCGATGGGCGTCGAAGTGATGATCGCTGGGGTGGACCGCGGCCGGACGCTGATCGATTCGCGCTGGGCGATCCTCAGCCTGCCGTTGCCGCACACGCTGCCGCCGATACGATTCAAGCGCATCGACTTGAAAGTGGACCGCGTCTGGCAGCCGGCCTTGTACATTGCGGGCAGCGCGGATATGCGCGTGGTCGGCGTCCAGGTCGGCGAACCGCGCCTGTTCCGCTAGAGCCAGCCGCGCCACCAGTAGTAGCCGCGCGCCAGCCATTCGTACAGCACCGAGTCTCCGACCTGCAGCCAGAGATCGCTTGGCAGCAGACGACTGGCCGGCGATGACCGATCGGGCACCAGCGCCGACGGCGACGGAATCGGGTGCATGCCCTCCCGTTCGAAGGCCATCATCGATCGCCGCATGTGCAGCGGCGAGGTGACCAGCACGAAATCGGTCGCGCCGCGATCGGCCAGCATCCGTTTGATGATGAGTGCTTCCTCGCGGGTGTTCTTCGACTCCGACTCGAGCACGATTCGATCAGGACGCACGCCGACCTCGATCAAGGCTCGCTGCAAAGCCGCCGACTCCGGCGCTGCGTCAGGCTCGTGCTCGGTGATGCCTCCGGACGCGATCACCAGCGGACCGTTCAGCAGGTTGAACAGGCGCGCCGCTTCCAGCACGCGCAATCCCGCCTCCATCGTCACCGACGAGAGTTGGCGCCCCGTGGCCCGCAGGTTGACGCTGCCCGCTCCGAGCAGCACGACCACGTGCGCGCCATGCGCCTCGCCGGCCGAGTCGATCGGCCGATAGCCGTTCGTGAGGGTGCGGGCGAGCAGGCCGGAGGTCACCGGGCTACTGAGCACCAGATAAAACAGGAAGACGGCGCCGACCCACCGGCGACCCCAACGCGCGAGTGACGGCACGAAGAGGAGGATGGTCCCTGGCGTGAGAAGCGCCAGCATGCAGGCGGTGTGGGCCGGCCGCATGAACTCCTTCAGAAAATCAAGCATGGGCAATCGGCGACGCGAGCGGCTGGCCCTGGCCGCGCGGCGCGTGGTGCGTCCATTCGGGCAATCGACGCAGCCACACCTCGAAGCACATGATCGACCACAGCGGCTGACCGAGGTTGGCGGCGCCACCCAGGTGCCGGGCGACCAGCCCTTCCACGAACGCGCCCGACAGCATGTCGCGATAGCGAGCGTTTGGCGCCAGCAGCAGGTCGCGCATGTGATCGCGCAACTCACCCCGGAACCACGCATCGAGCGGCACGCCGAAGCCCATCTTGCCGCGGCGGACGATGGCCGGCGGCACCAGATCGGCGAACGCCTCGCGCAGGATCACCTTGGTGCGGCGGCCATGCAGCTTCAATTGATCCGGCAGGCCGGCGGCGTACTCGACCAGTTCACGATCCAGGAACGGCGAGCGCGCCTCGAGCGAGTTGGCCATCGTGCAGCGATCGGTCTTCACCAGCAGATCGTCGGCAAGATAGGACGAGAAGTTGGCGTGCAACGCCTGGCTGAGCGTCGACCGCCCGGCCAGCTTCGGCCGCTGCGCCGAGATGTGGCGCAGCTTGTCGATCGCTGGCAACCCGGCCACGAAGTCGGGCCGCAGCAGCGCTTCGAGGTCGTCGAAGAACAAGGCGTTCCATCCGGTCAGGCGATCGTGAAGCGGCGCGCCCAGCGCTTTCGCAAAGCGCTGGGTCCTGGCGAACCAGTGACGATCGCTGGCAGGAGTCGGCAGACGGGACAGGATCGCACGCGCGACCCGGCCGACCGGCGCGGGAATACGATCGGCCAGCATGGCGGCATAGAACCGCAGATACCCCGCGAACAGTTCGTCACCGCCGTCGCCCGTCAGCACGACCGTCACCTGCTCGCGCGTCAACTTCGACACCAGATAGGTTGGCACCGCGGACGAGTCGCCGAACGGGCCGTCGTGGTGCCAGACCAGCGTATCGATGAGATCGATGGACGACGGCGTGACGTGAAATTCGGTGTGCTCGGTCTTGAACTGTTTCGCCGCCACCCGCGCGTACGCGGTTTCGTCATAGGCGGAATCGCCCTCGAAGCCGATGCTGAACGTCTTGACCGGCGAGGACATCATCCGGCTCATCAACCCGACAACGATGGTCGAGTCGAGCCCGCCGCTGAGGAAGGCGCCCAGCGGCACGTCGCTCATGAGCCGTCGCTCGACGGCTCGGGTCAGGCGCTCGCGCACACCCGCCGCAGCCTCGTGGCGCGCAACCGGCATCACCGCGTCCGCTTCCGGATAGCGCAGCTCCCAGTAGCGGCGCGACGAGCAGCAGCCACGCGCGTCCACCGTCATCAGCGTGCCGGGCTCGAGCTGCCGGACGCCCTTGTAGATGGTGGCCGGCAGCGGCACGTAGCCGTAAATGAAGTAGTAGGGGATCGCCTCGTGGTCGGGCTCGATCGGAATGTCGTCGTGATCGAAAAACGCCTTGATTTCCGATGCAAACGCCAGGAGGCGATCGTCGCGATAGTAGAACAGCGGCTTCTTGCCGGCGCGGTCGCGCGCGAGAGTCAGGCGCTCGGCGCGCTCGTCCCAGACGGCGATCGCGAACATGCCCTCGAGATCATCGATGCAGTCGGCGCCCTTCTCTTCGTAGAGGTGGACGATCACTTCGGTGTCGCTCTGCGATCGGAAATGGTGGCCGCGCGCGATCAGTCCCTCGCGCAGCGTCCGGTAGTTGTAGATCTCGCCGTTGAAGACCACCTGCACGGTGCCGTCCTCGTTGGCCATCGGCTGGCTGGCGTTCGGGCTCAGGTCGATGATCTTCAGCCGGCGGAATGCCAGCCCGGCGGTGGCGCGCGCCGACACGTAGGCGCCGAAGCTGTCCGGGCCGCGGTGCACCAGGCGATCGCGCATCGCGACGAGCTGCCCCTCGCGCACCGGCGCGCCGTCGAACCTGATCTCACCGCAAATGCCGCACATCGCTATACCGGCTCTCCCACGGCCAGCGCCGTCACATCGCGCCAGGTCAGCCGGAGCGCGTCCGCGGTCGGCCGCGATGCGCTGATCGCGGTCATCGCGGCGCCGACCATCAGGGTCGCCGCCAGCCCGAACGTCGACGGCCACATGAACCCGATCGACGTATGGTACGCAACGTAGTAGCTGGTGACGGAGCCGGCGACGCCGGCGACCAGCGTCGGCGTGGCGGTGGCGCGCCGGCTGAACATGGCCAGCAGGTAGATGCCGAACAGCGGTCCGGTGAACGCGTTGATCAGCTTGTTCGCGATCTCCAGCAGGCTGCCGATCCGCGAGACATTGACCGCCAGCAGCGTTCCCGCGACGCCGAACACCAGCGTGGCAACCCGCGACACCACCACTTCGTGCCGCTGCTCGGTGTTCGAACGCGCGTGCCCGGTCTGGCGGTGCAGCCACAGGCGATTGTAGAAGTCGACCACGACCACCGACGTGCACGAGTTGATCGCGGAGTCAACACTCGAGAGCGACGAGGCCATGATCGACGCGATCACCAGGCCGACGATGCCGCGCGGGAACGTGAGCGACATGAAGTACGGCAGGATCTTGTCGGTCGCGAAATCGGGCGGCAGCGTGTGGAGCTGGAAATACGCAAACAACGCCAGCCCGACGAACGACAAAGCGAACATCCAGATGATGTCGCCGGCCGCGTTGACGATGAAGGCCTTGCGCGCGTCGGCCAGCGACCTGGTGGTCTGCAGCCGCTGCACCATGATCTGATCGCCGACGTACGCGGCCATGCGGCCGACCAGCATCGCGAACATGATCGAGATGATGTTGAGCGGCTGTTCGAAGAATGCCCGCAGCCCGGCGATCGCGCCGCCACCGGCGCCCGCAATCGGCGCGACGATGGTGGTCTTGCCCGCCGCGTCGGCGACCCGCCAGATTTCGCCCAGGCCTCCGGGCACCGACCTCGCCGCAATCGCGACCACCGCGGTCAGGCCGCCGAAGCGCACGCAGAACTGAATCACGTCGTTCCAGATGACGGCCTGGACACCGCCCAGCGCGGTATAGAGAGTGACGACGACGCCGAGGGCGAACACGGTCGGCGCCAGCGGAATCCGCCCGCCGGTCGCCGCGCTGATGGCGAGGCAGGGGACGTAGATCGCCGTCGCCATCCAGCCCAGTCGCCAGACGATGAAGATGCCGGCGGCGAGGCTGCGCACGCGCACGTCGAAGCGCGCCTCGAGATACTCGTAGGCGGTGTAGTAGTTCAGCCGCCGGTAAAACGGCAGGGTCACGTGGGCGACCCACGGATAGAGCAACAGCCACGACGACGTGCCGATCAGCAGAATCAGACCGTATTTGATGGTCGAGGACGGCTGCATCAGGTAGTCGATGGCGCTGTCGAGCGCCGCCATCAGCGAGAGGCCGACCGGCAGCCACGCCATCGACTGGCGCGCGAGGAAGTACTCGTCCAGGCTGCGCTGCCGCCTGGAAAAATAGACGCCGACGCTGGTGAGCACGGCGAGATAGGCCACGATGATCGCGGCGTCGAGCGCGGAAAACGCGGTCTGCATTACATCCTCGGACGCGCGGGGGGCGCGCCACCGCGCACCAGCCGTACAATGTCCACCAGTGTATTCGCTCTGGGGACTTTTGGCCGCGGCCGCCCTGCTCTGGCCGGATCACATCAGCGGACCATTCGACGGCGTCCCTCTGGATCGTGTCGCGGAAGCCGTGCTCGTCGCCGGCGTCGTGCCGGCGCTCTGGTACCTCCACCCGAAGTTCCTCGAGACTTCCCGCGCTCGCATGTGCATCCTCCTGCTGGTGGGCTGGCGGGTCTGCTCGGCGCTGCTGTTCGTGCAGGACGGCTGGTGCGTGCGGTTCGAGCCGGCTCGCCCGTTCGCGAAGGACGCGGTGGGCGCACCGCACTCGTGGGACGTGCGCGCCGATTGGCGCTCGCCCGATCCGACCTGTTCGGCGATCATGACGCGCTCGTACCAGCAACTCGCCGACTTCCCGGCCTGGTTCTTCAACCTGCCGCCGCCCAACGACAGCTGGCCCCTCCCGGCGGATCGGCCGCCGGCCGCGACGGTGGCCATGCGGGTTCACGGCTTCCTCGACGCACCTGAGGCCGGGGTGCTCCAGATCGACACCGGCCCGGACATCCGGACCACGGTCAGCGTCGACGGCGTCGCGCTGGACGGACCGGCGCCGGTCGGCCGCGGACTGCATTTCGTGTCCATTGACGCGACGCTCACCGGCGATCGCTGGGCGCTCGTGCCGCGCTGGAATGGTCAGGAAATCTGGTCGCGGGTGGCGACGACGGTGCGTCGCCCTTCGACGGTCGATCTCGCGGCGCGGCGCTGGATCGGCTGGATCCCGACGGTTGCGGCGCTGGCGCTCTTCGCGCTGTGGCTGGCGGCAGCGGTGGCCGACATCGGCGGCGGCACGTTGCTGGCGTGGACGATCGTCGCGTCGGCCCTCATCGCATGGCTCGTGCAGACGGATCGCGTCTGGCTCGCGCGCTGGGCGATCGCCGGTCTCTCCGTCGCCGCGCTGGTCCCGGTTCCACCGAGGCTGCGATCGATTCGGGGGGCGTTCGCGATGATTGGTGTCCCGTGGATGGCGTTCGTGCTGGCGTGCAGCTCGTCGGCGATCGGACGGTTCGTGATCTACGAGTTCGGCCACGACTACTGGATGTACCAACGGTTCGCCTACCGCATCGTGCTCCAGGGCTACTGGCTCGAGGGCGGATCGATCGTGTTCTATTTCCAGCCCTTCTACCGCTGGATTGTCGGCGTGCTGCACGTCGTGTTCGGCGACTCGAGCGCCGGCGAGTGGTACTGGGATGGCGCGTGTCTGCTCGCCGGAGCGCTGCTGAGTTTCCGGATCACAAGGACGTTTGCCGGCTTCAAGTGGGGGATCGTCGCCGCAGCCGTCACGCTCGGCGTGTTCGTACTGGGGACCGCGCAATACCTGATCGGCCAGGGCCTCAGCGAGATTTCATCCGCGGGGCTGCTGAGCATGGCCGCCTTGCTCGCGATCGGCAGCCGCCAGCGGCGGACGGCCGCTGCGATCGGCGCGGGCGTTCTCGCCACGCTCGCCTTCTACACGCGGCTGAACAATCTCATCATGGCCGCCGGCGTTGCGCTGTTCGCATTGCCGCTGGACCTGCCGCTCCGCGCCCTTCTCCGGCCAGCCGAGTGGTGGCGGCGTGTCGCGTGGCGCACGGCGGTGGTGGTTCCAGCCGTGATCAGCGTCGGCCTGTTGTGCTTCGCCTGGCGAACGTGGCACTACACCGGCACGTTCAGCCTGTTCTACGGCACGCAGCGCTATATCGTCGCGATCTGGCAGCCCGGCTCGCCGCTCGCAGTATCGCTCCAGCGTCTCGCGCACAGCGTATTGATGGTCCTGACGGTGAACGACCCGCCGCGCTTCGACCCCTACGCGCTGCCGGTTCTCGCCGGCGCCGCGGTTGCCGTCCTCGGCGTCGCCGGCACGCCGGCCCTCCGCGATCTGCCGGCTGCCGCCGTGCTGTTTTTCTTTGCGTCCATCGCGGGGGCGTTCATTGCCGCCGGGTGGACCTACACCGGCCGCTTCTCCGTCCACGTGATGCCGATCACCTGTGCGCTCACCGTTTGCGGCGTTGCGCGATTGCTGCACAACCGGCGAACGACTCGTTCCCGCGACGTCGATCTCGCGGGTTCGTCGCGTGCAGCCGTCGATCGAGCGTGAACGATCGATTCGGAGAGGTTGCTTTTGGGTAGCCGGTTCGCGGTGCCAGACGTCATCGCAGGCGCTGCAACACCACGCCGTGAAGCTCTGCGACCGATCGCACCATGTCCGTACCGCGGTCGTTCGTGATCATGATGCTGCCCAGATCCGAGAGGTCGTCAATCGGCAGCGTCACTTCCTGCATGTCGTTGTTCTGTTCGACCGACACCACCGAGAGAAACCGCCGTGGCGACTTGTGCATGGCTCGGATCGAGAGGCGGCCCTCGGTGACTCTCAGGCGCAGACGGACCCGACCCTTACCGGTCAACCCCGCGACTTCCAGCCGAATCGAGGCGGCGTCGGCCAGAGGTTCTGCCGGCGTCGTGATCACGGCAACGACGCCGGGCACGACCTTCGCCCTGGGATGTGCGGCGACGAGCCCTGACAACGTCAGCGCCCCGGGAATGTCGGCGACAGACTCCGGTGTCGCCGCCGGAATCTCCGCCGGAATCGCGGTGCCAGGAGCCGGCCTCGGCGGCACGAGCGTGGCGACGGCGAGCACTCGAGCAACCGGCATCCGCTCGATTTTCCAATAGGCGTCGACGTCGGCGCGCGGTGGTGGCTTGCTCCGGGGAAGCCGATGGTGGGTGAGATCGTCTCGTATCGCCGGCATCAACTGCTGCAGCACGATCCAGGCGTGCAGCGCCTCTCCAGCCAGCAGCTCGTGCAGACCGTCGTGGTACAGGTCGGGCAGCCACGGCATCTGCTCGTTCACTGGAATGACCTGGTGCCCTTTCGTTCTGGCCCAGACCTGAAGCGTGCGGTTGTAGAAGTCGCTGAGGCGATGGAGCTCCGCGTAGGTGTACGGCCACCAGGCCTCGTTATTGAGGTAGTGGTAGAGGAGGCGTCCGCTGTCGTCGTCTGCTCCTCCGAGCAGCATCCCGTCGAATGCCATCACACGAAAAGTGCTGACAAACAGCCGGACCTGCCGCGCCTTCACGATCTGATCGATCCGGTTGAGCGCCTGCAGATAGGTGTCCAGCAACATCAGGCCGCCGCCGGTATGCGCCGCAATCTTGCCGGGATCGGGGGAACGCTCGTCGATCCCTGGCGGAAACACAATCCGCGACGCTGGCTTCCGCGGCTCCGCCAGTGGCGCGCTGCCGATCTGCCCGTTCAGCCGGCTGCGCAGAAAGATGGCGGCCGCCGACCAGCGTGCCGCCGGTGCGAGCACGCGATCGATGCGCGCAGTCACGGCATCGAAAAGACCGGCAGTCGGAGCCGCCTGCCCTCGCACGACCCCCGGGGGCAAACTGACCAGCGCGTCTGCGAAATGGATCCCGTTGCCAAAGCCGTAGACCACCGCGTAGTCCACGTCAAGGGAACCGAGCTCGAAATCAAGGATCGCCGCAGCGTCCAGCGCGCCGATCGCCGGTCGCGCGGTGTTGACGACCTCGAAGCGCACGCCGAGCGAGCGTCGGGCTGACCACAGGTTGAGCCAGTGTTCCAACAGCCAGGGATAGCCGCCGGTCGTCGAATCCCCGAGCACGCCGATGCGAACGACGTCCGGCGGCTTGTCCCGGTCAATCGGCCGCCCTCTCCACCCGAACTGATTGGTGAATCCAAAGCCGCTCTGGATGTCAGGGTACAAGCGATAGGCCGGATAGCGCTCACCCCCGGGAGGCCGGAACGTGAGCAGCTCCTCGAGGTGAGCCTGGTTCTTCTGCAGAAATGACTGAGGGCCGGAATCGTAGAGTGTCAGCGCGTTCCAGACATAGTTGGCTTCCGGTCCGAACGCCGCGCGCCGCCGATCGGCCCAAGGCTCGGAGGTTCCAGAGAGCGGGAGCGGGCGGTCGTAAAACCAGGCGGTGTCGGCCTCAGGATCGCGCGCAATCGTCGCCAGCAGCCCGTCGGTCGAGGGCGTCCGCGCCCGGTGCCGATCGGACGACAGCAAATCGAGGTTGTGAGGATCCTTCGCCAGCTCGAGCCCGCGCAGCTGGTAGCCGTCCAGGACTCTGCGGCCAAGCTCTGCGGCCAACACGCACGCCGACAGCACCGCCGCGCTGACGAGCGCAAAGCGCAGGCATCGAGTGATCATGCCGTTCAGAACTGGAAATAGATGAACGGCGCCCTGATCGGCGCGCCCAGCAGCGCGACGAACACCGCCGCCGCCGCCAGCGCCAGCACCTGGAATTCGGGATGCCAGCGATCCCATGGCGCAAGACCGAACCGCCGCTGGTAGATTTGCACCAGAAGCAACGGTAGCGCAAAGAGCGCCAGCCGCCCCGCCAGATTCACGGTGTCCGCATCCACCGCGAAATCGACCACGATACTGCGCAGGATGGCGGCCGCCTGTCTGACCGAGTTGGAGCGAAACAGCAGCCAGCCAACGCAGACGAACTGAAAAAACACGGCGGCCTGGAGGGCCCGCACCAGCCGGCTCGTGCGCGCTGACAGCCATCGGCCGGGAGCACTACGAGACCAGAGGTCGTAGACCGTGAACAGCAGGCCGTGAAAGGCGCCCCACAGCACGTAGACCCAGGCGGCGCCATGCCAGAGGCCGCACAGCAGCATGGTGACGGCGAGGTTGCGCAGCGTGCGGCGCCGGCTGCCGCGATTCCCTCCCAGCGGGATATAGACGTAGTCGCGAAACCAGGACGACAGGCTGATGTGCCACGCGCGCCAGAATTCGCGCGGGTTGGTGGTCAGGTACGGCAGGTTGAAGTTCTGAAACACCTCGAACCCGAGGATTCTGGCGGTGCCGCGCGCGATGTCGCTATAGGCGGAGAAATCGCAGTAGATCTGGACGGCAAACGCGTAGATCGCGACCAGATGGAGGGCGCCGCTCGCCGCTGGATTGTCGAACCCGTAGTTGGCCACGGCGGCTACGTTGTCGGCGAAGACGATCTTCTTCACGAATCCGCTCGCGCACAGCAGCAATCCCGACCGGATTTTCGCGGCGGTGACCACGCGATCGGCCTTGAACTGCGGAATCAGGTGCCACGCCCGTTCGATCGGACCGGCCACCAGCAGTGGAAAAAACATGACGAAGCCGAGATAGGTCAGATAGTTCCTTTCGACTTCTCCCTGTCGGCGATAGACATCGACCGTGTAGCTGAGTGCGTGAAAGGTATAGAAGGAGATGCCGAGCGGCAGCACCAGATTGAGCAGCGATAGATGCGGTACCGCTCCGAAGGAGCGGATCACCGCTGCTGCCGACTGGATGAAGAAGTTGAAATACTTGAACAGCGCCAGCACTCCGAGGTTGACCGCGAGGGCCGTCGTCAGGAACGCCGTCCGCCGTCTCTCCGAGGTCGCCGCATGAATCTGGAGCGCACAGAAGTAATCGGCGGCGGTGGTGGCGAAAATCAGGAAGAGGAACCGCCAGTCCCACCATCCGTAAAACACGATCCCGGCCGCCAGGACCACGATGTTCTGCTGGCGGCGGGGCAGGGGGAAGTAGAGCAGACAGACAACACCAAACAGGACGAGAAAGTCGATCGTCGTGAACGTCATGGTTGGAGGCGGGAGCCGGCAAGGGCGACGGCGACCGTCTGGGCCACTATCCTTCCGCTCCGCGTCATCGGGCGCTGATTATCTCTCAAAAGAACCGCGCCTCGATCGCCGAGGGCGAAATCGAGCGCGCTCGTCCACGACCCGTTCCGCCGCTACAATGCCCGTGATGTCGCAGTCCTTACCCGGCGGCCCTGCGAGCTGATGATCCGGCACTGGCGCTGGTGGAGCGTTGCCGCTGGTCTGTCTCTGGCCGCGCTGTACACGCTGACGCCGCTGACCGTGTGTGTGGTCGCGGCTGGTGCCGCAGTCGTGCCGCGGCTCGCCGCCGGCCTGCCGCGCCACGAGCGACGCTGGCTCGCCTTTCTCCTCACGCTGGCCGTGGTCGCCCGGCTGACGGCGATCGGCGGCGTGCTGATTGCCAACCTGCCGAACCACGACGATCAATTCCTGGGCGCAACGTCCGGCGACGAAGCGTACACGATGTCGCGAGCGCTGCGCACCCGCGAAATCCTGCGCGGATCGCCGACCAGCCTGTACGATTTCTTCGTCGCGTTCGACGACTACGGCCGCAACAGCTACGTCGAGGCGGCCACCGCTCTCCAGGTCGTGTTCGGGCCGACGCCGTACTCGCTGCGCCTCCTCAACACGCTGCTGTTCACCTGCGGCGCGCTGCTGCTGTTCCGGTTGTGCCGCCCGGTGTTCGGCGGCGGGCCCGCGCTGGTCGGGCTGACGACGGTGCTGTTCTGGCCGTCGCTCTTCGTCTGGTCCTTCTCGCTGCTCAAAGAATCGCTGTACTTTTTTCTGAGCACGGCGATCGTCAGCGCGACCATCGCGCTGTGGCGGGCGCAACGCTGGGGCGCGCGGGGCGTCGCATTGGCAAGCGGGGCGGCCGCCGCCTTGCTGGTTCAGGGCCTTCGGCCGGGCGCACTGCTGCTGAGCGCGGCGGGGCTGACGACGGGGTTGGTCGCCTATGTCCTGCTCGGGTCCAGACGTAGGTTCATTGCCGGAGCCGCCTGCGTCGTGGTCGCGACCTACGCGGTTTCGAGACCGCCGCTCGACGCCCGCCTGCTTGGGGCGCTGGAAGGGACCGCCAAGACCCACACCGGCCATGTCTTCACTGTGGGCCACGACTACAAGCTGCTCGACGCCGGCTTCTACGTGAACCCGCAAACGCCGGCGGCGTCGACCTTGACGCTCACCGGCGACGAGGCTTCGCGCTACGTGATTCGTGCGCTGGCCAGTTTCGTGGTTGTGCCGGCACCGTGGCAGCTGCAATCGGCCCGCGAGTTGGCCTACCTGCCCGAGCAGATGGGCTGGTATCTGCTGGTGGTGCTCCTGCCGATCGGAATCGCCGCCGGTTGCCGGCGCGATCGACTGGTCACCTGTATGCTCGCGGGCTACGTCGCCCCAACCGCGGTCGCGCTGGCCCTGACCAACGGCAACGTCGGAACGCTGTTGCGCCTGCGCGGTCTCGTCGTACCCTTTCTCGCATGGATCTCAGCGGTCGGATTCTGCGCGGTGATTGACTCGCTCGGACGGAAGGACACTATGGCGTGGATCGACAAGGACGGCAGGCTGTTCGGCCGCATCAACCTGTTCGACGCGGCGATTGCTGGAGTCGCGCTGGTCGCCGTGCCGATTGCCTACGGCACCTTCCTGTTGTTCCGGACGCCGACGCCGCGGATTTCGTCGGTCGTGCGCGTACCCATCACACAGGAGGAGCGACGCGTCGCGGGAGGCAACCGCCTCACCGCCAAACTGAAAGTGCATGGCAGCGGCCTGCGTCCGATGTTGCAGGCCTCCATCGGCGGCACCCGAGCGCTCGGGTTCGTGTTCGAGAATCCGAATTCGGCCGACGTGATGGTCGGCGTAGTGCCGCCCGGGACGCACGACTTCGTTCTGCTGGACGGCGTCCAGGAAGTGGCGCGACTCCGGAACGCGGTGACGATCGAAGCCGCCGCGCCCGGGCGCGTTGCCGGCGTGGGGACGCTGATGCACCTGGACAGCGCGACGGCCCAGACGCTGACGCCCGGTCCCCTGTTCTCCGCCGGAGCTCACAGCGCGATCGTCAAGCTGGGCCCGGCGCGCGAAGGGGCAGGCGGTCAATGGCAGCGTGCGAGCGAGATCCTGATGCAATGCGACCCCGACCCGAACGATGACGGGTGTGCCGTCGGTGGCGTGGCCGTCGCCGCAGTCCCGCCGCCGGTGGTGAAGCTCCTGAGCTCGTCTGGCACGTTGATGTCGTTCGCTCTGGCCGAGATCCTGCCGGCGACCGCGCCGGTGGTCGTCAATACGCGCATTCGGCTGATGGCAGCACCGGAGGTTCTGAAGATGGTCGCCGCCGGCGATCGCGACGACACCCTCGACGATCGCGCCGCGGTCGTCGTCGATACCAGACGCGCGGGTGCGTCCGAGCTCGACGTGACGCTGCGGCTCGGAGTGGATCCTGCCGCCGGCGGATGGTGTTATCGCGGTCGGACGATCCGGGCAGGCGCACCGTTCACGCTGACGACAGAACGGTACGTGCTGGCAGGGACGGTGCTGCAGGTCGCCACCGGTGGCGGGAGCGCAGCGAAATGAGCCGGCTCGATGGCGAACCGACGTTCGAGCGCGCGCAGGCGATCATCGCCGGGAGCCGCGTGGGAGCCGCAATGGACGCCATCCTCGACCGCTCGCTCGCCGCCGCCAACGACTCCCGTGTGCTGGCGGCGGTCCAGCGCCGGATTCGCGCGTGGCAACGCCTCCGCGGCGGCGAGCAGGGGCAGTCGGCGCTCGTATTGGTCGGAACGGCCGTTACGGCCCACATCGGCACCGCCGCCCTGCTGCCCGAAGCGGCGAGGCCACAAGTCGCGCTGACGGCGCTGCTGCTGCTCGCGTTGAGCCTGGGCTTCGTGGCCATCGGGGCTCGGCGGCGATGAGCCTGTTTGTGGCGCGAAGATGGCCGACTGTGTTCAGACCAGTGCGCTGTAGCTGAGCAGCGCATGCTCGAGCCAGAGCAGCCAGCGCGCGGCCCAGCGAGTGGCCGCCGGTCCGCCCCGTGCTGAAATGCTGCGGCTGTTGTTGGTCCGATGAACGTCGAGCACCATCCGCTGATCCGGATCGACGATCGCCGACTCAGCGCGCGCCGGGCTCCGGAACACGAACGTCTTCTGCCGATCGCGGCCGTCCCAGGCGTCGATCGCGTGCTCGCCATCCTCGAAGGTCACTGCCAGCATGACACCTCGACCGCTCTCGTACGGTCCGACGCGCGGTGCGCTGGCGCCCGTGAACATGCCATCACCCAGTCGCGAGACCACGACCCTGGTGTCATAGCCTCGAGCATCGTTGGCCATGCTCGTGAAGTCGGTGACGGCGTAGTCGAATGTCGCCGGCCCGCCGAATACCTGATCGAACAGCCACGACAGATCCTGGCCACTCGAGGCTGAGGCGACGCGCGCGAAGTCGGCGGGCGTCGGCCGGCGGCCGCGGGACTGGTTCGCAAACGCGGCGAGCACGGCATCGAAGACCGGCCGGCCGACCCACCGCTCAACGGTGTTGAGCGTCAGCACCATCTTGCCGGCGAGGCTGCGTTGTTCGTCCGCGGAGTGCGGCGATGCGGGGTTGGCGACGGGCCAGGCGCGATAAGACGAAACCGGCTCGCCGTCGCGCTCAGGCAGCAAACGGACGCGCACAAACCTCGGGACCAGCGCACCGAAGTACCGCTCTTCGAGCATTGCATAGCCCGGCAGGAGGTTCTGCGCTTGAAACAGCGGCGTCACCGCGCGACGCGCGGTGTACTCGACGAGGCCGCCGCTGAACCATTCCGGAAGGTTGCCGAGGTCCACGGCGCCTGACCAACCGGCTCGCGCGACTGCTCGGGCGGCGGCCAGCTCCGGCGTCATCGCCGTGGCGGACGACCACCAGGGTGTGCGCTCGAGAACCGAGACGGATGGGCCGGCACTGGCGGGGGCGTGCCATCGCGGATCGACCAGCGTGATCGACGGCCGAGGCCACGGGCCGACCCACGGCGTCATGGTCGCCAGCGCCGCGACCGCGCCGCCGACATAACGGGACGCGTCGCGGCGATGCTCCTGCTGGATCAGCGCGTGGACCTCGACGCGGGATGCATGCGGGGGCTCGAACGAGCCGCGCGCATCGAACGGCGTGCCTGGCGATCCGGCGCACGCGGTCGAGCAGACGGCCAGCAACACTGCGGCGATCATCCGCGGCGTTGCTACAATGCAGACGGGTGCCTGATTCGGATTGTCGCAACCTCGATCGGCGCGCGTTCCTGCGCGGGACCGCGGGCGCTCTCGCGCTCTCACTCGCGGCTCCGCGCACGAACGCCTTCCCCGCCTCGATCGATGCCTCGGGATCGACGCTCTACAACGGCATCCGTCTGGCCACGCCGTGGCCGCCTCACAATCAGGGCCTGTCGCCGACGCCGGTGACGCCGCCTTACCTTGTCGATCGCCCGGACGTGGTGCCGATCGATCTGGGACGGCAACTGTTCGTCGACGATTTTCTGGTCGAGGAAACGACGCTCACCCGCACCTTCCACGACGCCGAGTACTACCCGCAGAATCCGGTGTTGTGGCCGTCGACGCCCTGGGAAAAATTCGACGAGTACGCGCAACGCACCAAGACCCGTTCCAACCCCGCCGCCATGCCGTTCAGCGACGGCGTGTTCTACGACCCCGACGAGCGGCTGTTCAAGATGTGGTACATGGGCGGCTACTCGCAGAACACCTGCTACGCCACCTCCACCGACGGCATCACCTGGAACAAGCCGGCGCTCGACGTCGTCCCCGGCACCAACATCGTCACCAAGGGGAATCGGGATTCGTCGACGGTGTGGCTCGATCTCGACGCGCGCGATCGCACCCGGCGCTACAAGATGGCGCGCTGGTACGACCACTACATGGAGCTGCTGGCCTCGGCCGACGGCATCCACTGGCGCGCCATGGGGCGCACCGGCCCGACCGGCGATCGCACGACCTGCTTCTACAACCCGTTCCGGCGCGTGTGGGTCTACAGTTTGCGGGGGGAGAGCGATCTCGGCGGCATCCCCCGTCACCGGAAATACTGGGAGACGCCGGAGCTGTTCGAGAACGTCAGCTGGCAGCGCAAGGATGAACCGGTCGTCTGGATCGGAGCGGACAATGCCGATCCACGACGTCCCGAATACGATGTGCCGCCGGAGCTCTACAACCTGGACTGCGTCGCCTACGAGAGCGTGCTGCTCGGCCTGTTCACGATCTTCCGCGGCGAACGGAACGAGCGCGAAAAACCCAATAACGTGTGTGTGGGATTCAGCCGCGACGGCTTTCACTTCGACCGCACCAACCGCCGGCCGTTTCTCGACGTCGACGACCACGTCGGCAGCTGGAACTGGGCCAACGTGCAATCGGCCGGCGGCTGCTGTCTCGTCGTCGGCGACCGGCTGCACTTTTACGTGAGCGGACGGAAGGGGGTGCCGGGCGCGTCCGATCCTGGCGTGTGCAGCACCGGCCTCGCCACGCTCCGGCGGGACGGCTTCGCGTCGATGGCACACGCCGGGAGCGCCGCGCGGGTTCGCCGCGTAGACGCCACCGCCGCGCCGGGCACTTTGACGACGCGGCCGATCCGCTTCAGCGGCAGGTACCTGTTCGTGAACGTCGATCTCGATGCGCCCGACGGCGAGCTTCGCGTGGAGCTGCTCGACCGCGTCGGCCGTCCGATCGCACCATTCGCTCCGACCTCGTGCGAGCCGATTCGGACGGGAAGCACGTGCACGCGTGTCTCGTGGCATGAACGCGGCGACCTGGCGGCCGTCTCGGGCGAGCCGGTGCGCTTCCGCTTTCATCTCACGCATGGACGCCTGTATGCATTCTGGGTCAGCGCCACCGCCGAAGGGCACAGCGGCGGCTATCTCGGCGCCGGCGGGCCAGGATACCGAAGCACGGTCGACGCCTGACCTCCGATCGGATCGCCCGGCCTCGGATCATGGACTCGAGAGCGCGGGCGCGTCGCCACGGCCGGTCTGCGGTCGGGTCCGAATCGACTCGGTGACCAGGTCGAGAAAGACCACCCAGAACGCCGCCAGCACGATCGGCAGCACCTCACCGTAAATTCGCAGCTCGATCACGAAGCCCGCGAACATCATCCCGAGGATGAAGACCGGCACGGTCCACAACGTGCGCTTCAAGTCCACGGCGCGGATGCGGCGGTGCCAGATGACGACCGCCAGCCAGAGGCACCCCCAGGTCGCGAGCGCGCTGATGCCCTTGATCGGCTGGGTCAGCAGCGTGGCGATGTTGACCTTCAGCTGGAACTGATACAGCCCGTAGCCCATCCAGCGGTTCTGCTGATAAACGACCCAGAGAAACGCCTTGATCGCGACCCAGATCGCCAGCTGCGAGCCGACAATCATCGCCAGCTTCTGCCAGGAGTACCGATCGAACAGCACGAACAGCGAGACCACGGCGAGGAAAATGCTGGTTTCGCGATTGAGCGTGGCGATCGCGAACAGGGGAAAAAACCACAGCCAGCGGCGCTCGTAGATGAGCAGCAACCCGACCGTGAACAGCAGCACGGACGGGATGTCGTAGGGATAGTAGGGCAGATTGAAGTAGTTGAACGGCAGCACCGCGTACAGCGTGAGCGCCATCACCGACGCGAGCACCGGATCGGCGATGAACCGCGCCAGGTAGCGTCGAAACACTATGCCGAGCAACACCAGCGCGGCGACCTGAATGGCGGCGAACACCACCATCTGGGACTCGGGCCGGATCAGATGCAGCTCGAGCGCTCCGCGCACCAGCCACGGCAGCAGGACCCGGTACTGATAAGGAGTGGAGGCGGTGCCGGCCACCAGCGCCTCCGGAGAGTCGCTGCCGTGGTCCGGCGGCGGGAAGCAGACCCGCAGCTCGTACGGCACCGAGTGAAGCGACAGGATCAGGACTGCCGCGAAAAAGGCGAGGTTGAGGCGGCCGGTATTCGAGAGCGTCCGAAGCGGCGTCGGGCCTGTCAACGGCACTCAAACGGAGCGAAGGTGGCGGCTGGGCGGTGAGCTGCGCCTCTCGTCGGCGGGTGCATCCACGTCGACCAGCGACTCGAACGAGACGCGCAGGCGGGTCAGCCGGATGTTGTGCTCGTTGCAGAGCACCTCGAGGTTGTTCATCCGCTCCGGCGGCAGCGCTCGCGCGCTGATCACGACCGCTTCCACGGAAGCAGCGTTCACCAGCACGGTCAGCGCCGAGTAGCCTCCCAGAACGGGATAGCCCATCACGCGAATGCCCGCCTTGCGCGGGTCGTCGTCGATGAATCCGGAAATGCGCACGTCTCCACCGCCGCCGACGATTTCGCGAATCACGAGGCCGGCGGCGTCGCCGGCGCCGTAGATGACGACGCGGCGGCCCGACTGGCGCTGGCGCTGCATGAACTCGCCGACCAGCCGGAACGACGCACGCGACAGCGCCATCGCGATCAGCAGCAGCACGCCGTAGATGGCGAACACCGTGCGCGAATAGGCGAAGAAACGGAATGCGCCGAGGATGACCAGCAGCGTCAGCACCACGCCGACGAACACGCCGCGCGCCACGACCAGCGTGTCCATCAAACCGAAATGGCGCCACACGCCGCGGTAGACGCCGACGACGAAGAAGGCCACCATCTGGGCGCCGACGATGACCGGAAGCGAGCGCGTGAACATCTGGAAGTTCAGCATGAACTCCACCGGATCCTCGAAGCGCATCCGGTAGGCCGCGTAGTAGCACATCACGACCAGGCAGAAATCGAGCAGCACCTCGGCGACCCGCCGCTTGTACATGAATTCGACAACGATCGGCGTGAATGCTCCGGGCTTCTCCTTGACATCGGCTTCGTCGTAGACGCGGATGCCGGCGAGATAGGCGACAAACAGCACCATCCCGATAATGAAGGCCGACGCGGTCAGCAGCACCGACCATTTCTGGCTGAAGTTGCCGACGCCGATGCCGAGCACGCCGCCGACGGCGGCGAGCACCCACAACAAGCCGACCGCCCGCCGCTCCGACAGGCCGATCGCCACCAGGCGATGCGACGAATGATCGCGTCCGCCCTGATCGGCGCGACGGCCCGACAGCGACCGCGACACGGTGACCAGCGCGGTATCGAGAATCGGAATGAGCAGCACCAGCACCGGGCCGGCCACGATCGAGAGCACGTCGGATCGGCCGGGCGTCTGGTGGCCGCTGCTCAGCGTGACCGCGGCGAAGCTGAACCCGAGCAGCAGGCTGCCGCTGTCCCCCATGAAGATCGATGCCGGATAGAGGTTGTAGACGAGAAATCCGCCGGTCGCGCCGAGCAGGATGGCGAGATAGCGCACCTCGAAGAACGCCCGTGTGCCGGCGGCGCCGGGAAGCAGATCGATCAGGAGCGCGGCGCCCACCACCATCGCGATCCCGCCGCAGAGGCCGTCCATGTTGTCGATCAGGTTGAACGCGTTGGTCAGCCCGACGATCCAGACCAGGGTGAGCAGCCAGTCCAACGTGACCGAGTGAACCCAGTTGAGGCGGTAGTCGAAGAAGAGCAGGACCGACGCCAGCGCGATTTGCGCGACCAGCTTGGTCGCCGGCTTCAGCGACAGCACGTCGTCCACGAACCCGGTCGCGAACATCAGCCCGGCCGTGACGATGAGTACGGGAACGGCCGAGATCAGGCCGAAGACGGCGGCGCACGCAAACAGCGACGCGGCCATGGCCACGCCGCCGAACAGGGCGACCGGCTTCTTGTTCCAGCGATCGGCGCGGGGCCTGGCGACACGATTGAGGCGGACCGAAATCAGCCGCGCCAGCGGCACGAGCGCCAGAGACACCGCCAGCGCCAGCGCAAACGGCACGCCGATCGTTCTCAACATCTCAAGAGTGTCAGCATTCTAGCAACCGCGTTACGACCGGGCAAGGCGGCACTTGATCAACGCGTACACCGCGTCGACCCCATCGGTCCAGCGGATCTTCTTGCCTTCGTCGACGCGGCGCGGGTTGTAGCGGACCGGCACCTCGACAATGCGGCGGCCGGCGAGCAGGAACTTCGCCGTCAGCTCAGGCTCGAAATCGAAGCCGACGCAGCGGAGGCGGACGCCCGCGATCGCTTCCCGGCGAAACACTTTGTAAGCGGTTTCCATGTCGGTGAGACGCGCCCGGAAGAGCAGATTCGTGAGCGACGTGAGCAGCCGGTTGCCGATCCGCGCCCGCAGCGAAACCCGCGAGCTGGGCGTCAGGAACCGCGATCCGTAGACGACCTCGGCGCGTCCCGCCAGCAGCGGCGCGAGCAGGCCGCCATATTCCTCGGGATCGAGCTCGAGATCGGCGTCCTGAATCAGGATGATGTCGCCGGTGGCGTAGTTCAGGCCCACCCGCACCGCCGCGCCCTTGCCGACGTTGATCGGGTTGTCGTAAACGCGGATGCGCGGGTCGTCGACCCAATGGCTGGCTTCGATGGCGCCGCGCGTGCCATCGCTCGAGCCGTCGTTGGCGATGATGATTTCCTTCTCGATCTCGCCGATGTCGACGGCACGCACGCGCTCGACGACCTGACTGATCGTCTGCGCCTCGTTGTAGACCGGGATGATAACCGAGAGCTTCACCGCTATGATGCTCTCAGATGAGGTCCCGGGTGCGCCGCGCCGTCAACAGCGAGCTGACTGTTTACGGAGCGTGCGCCGCGTCGCTCGCCATCGGCCTGTTTTTCATTTTCGTCTGGAGTCCGCAGCCGTGGGGCTGGGAAGGGTTCGATCATTATCACGAGCTCGCCCTCGCGGTTGCGCGGGGAGAGCCGTTCCCGACCATGGAGGTGCCGTGGGGCTATGCGTATTTTCTGGCGGCCTTCTACCGTCTGTTCGGCGATCACCCGTGGATCCCTCTTGTCGTCCAGGCGACGGTGAATGCGGCGATGCCGGTCCTGGTATACCGCCTGGCCTGCACCTGGCTCGATCGCAGCACCGCCATCCTGGCGGCGGTGCTGACCGGTCTGTGCTCCTTCAATACGGTGTACTCATCGACGCAGTCATCCGACGCCATCTGCTCGTGCCTGTTCATGGCCGCCATCGTGGCGTTTGCGGCGGCTCGGACTCGCCAGTCGCCGGGGCTGTTCGCGCTGGTCGGCGCGCTGCTGGGTCTCGCCCCGCAGTTTAGACCGAACCTCATTCTCCTGCCGGCGCTCCTCAGCATCGTCGCGGTGTGGGAGCAACCAAGCCTGCGCCGCGCCGGCCATGTCGCCTTGCTGCTGCTGTGCGCGGGAGGCATGCTGCTGCCGTGGACAATTCGAAACCAGCGGCTCACCGGCATGCTGCTGCCGACGAGCGTCCACGGCGGCATTCAGTTGTGGTACGGCACGCTGCAAACCGGGCGCTACCTGCACAGCCGGGCCTACAATCCCCGCTCGCTGTTCGACGCGGCGACGTTCGAATACACCAGCCTCGACAACGTTCCGATCATCGTCGAAGGCAGCGTCAACTGTACCGACGAGCGGCTCGAGGACGTCAGCCTCGAGTACTGGTCGGATCGTGCACCCAAGCCGCTGCGCCTTGCCGCGGCCGGTGTCGAGGGCCGGCGATACACCTTCCAGATTCCGGCGCCCTTGCACGAAGCGGTGATCTACTACTACTTCGTCACTACCTGGTCCGGCAGCCACGACACGGCGCTGCGCACCACGCCACCTGACGGCGCGCGCACGCCGTTGGTCTATTTCGTCAGCCCGCGTCACCTCGCCGACCTCGATGTCCACGGCGACCTGCTCGATGTCTTCGACGTGGTGCGACTCATGCGCCACGCCGCGTGGCAGGAGCCGGTGCCTTTCGCCGAGCACCTCCGTGCCGCCGGCGCGACGGATGCGCCATCGGCCGTGGACATCCTGATGCGGCGGTACTTCGACAACGCGACAGGCGGCGTGGCGTTCGAGAGCGACGCCGCCGCCGCGCGCCTGAGGTTCAATGATGGATCGACGCTGGAGGTGCCGCGGCAGTGGTCGGGCCGCATCACCGACATCGCCATCACCGAAGGCGCGGCAGCAACGCTGATGACGTCGCGCGTCTCGCTGCGTCTTCTCGAGGCGGGCGGTCCGAGGCGATTGACCGCGCTGGCCGCCTGCACACAGGTTGGCGACGTGACGGTCAACGAGGTGTTCTACCGAAAGGAGCCGCACATGATGCGGCGCTACATCGCGCTGGCGATGGACAACATCCGGCGCGATCCGGCCGCGTTCGTCCGGGCCTCCGCCTATCGCGCGTTGCGCCTGTTCGTGATCGAGGGCACGTCGGATCGCTCGACCAACCAGCAGTTCAGCCGAAGCGGCTACGCCTATGCCGCCGGCGGTGTCGTGACGATGGTATTTCTCGGCCTTTTCGGCCTCGGCGTGGTGATGGCGTGGCGTCGCGGTTACGCCTTCGGCCTGCCGCTGCTGTTGATCGCCTCGATCCCGGCGACACTGGCCCCCGTGCTGACCAACATGCGCTACACGGTAACGGTGCAGCCGCTCATGTTCATGTTCGTCGCGCTCGCCATCACCGGGATGCTGCGCGTTGGTCCGGTTGCGGATCGTCTATCCTGCGCAGGATGATCGCCGAACGCCCGCCGGTGACATCGTCGATGTAGGCAGCGACCGCGCAGGTTCTCGGTCCAACCAGGCTCGGCACGGCCGGATCGTTCGCGTAGAGCACCAGGAAGCTCGCGGGTGGTGTCTCACCGATAGCGAAGGACGTCGGCGTGAACAGGCTCGAGCGTGGCAGCAGGTCCTGGCGCTCATGTTTGATCAGGTAGAAGCGCCAGCGCGCCGCGACGTCGTCCAGATCGGCGCTCAGATAAATGCGCGGCGCCTGGCCGGGACCAGTGTTGGCAATGAGATACTCGGCGACGCCGCGAAAATTCACGGGGTCGAATGCGAACGCGGAACGGACGCGATAGCCGTTGAAGTAATCCTGCCAGAAAACGGTGAACTGGACCGGCATGGCGAGCAGCAGCAGCAGACCGGCGAGGCGAGCCGTCCGCGCCGGACGCCGCAGCAGCCACGCCGCGCCGAATGTCGCAATCAACGCGACGAACGGCAGCGCGACCAGCTCCCGCTGGATCGCGTAGCGCTCACCGACCAGCGTCGCCGGCAGCGGCGCCACCAGCAGCCCCGCAAGGAGAACCGTGCTCATGACGGCAGACCTCCGTCGCCAGCACTCGTACACGCCGCACGCCAGCCATGCGCTCACCGGCAGCAGATACACACCGGCCCTGCGCGTCGACATCGACAGGTTCGAGCCGCCGGAGAAGAACAGATAGGCCGGATTGAAGTAGTCCCAGTAGACCGACACACGTTCCTGCACGCGGTGATAGTCGAGCATGCTGCGCAATCCCAGCAACGACGTCAGGTGGTGCGCGTCGTAGACGTGGTAACGACCGGCGGTGTCCCGCCACATCTCCGGGTGCCATCCCAGCCACGCGAGGGCGATCGTCACCGGCACGGCAAAGCCGATAGCGGCGGCCCGCATGTGCGGCCCCGCGTCGCCGGATTGGCGGAGCGCCACCCACGTCACCAGGAGCAGCAGCGGCATCGTCGCCCACGAGGCGATGTAGCTGTAGAACCCGACGCCGAGGATCAACCCTGAAGCCAGGGACAGCCGGCTGCTGCCCGATTCCACCGCCGCTATCACGCACCACAACCAGGCGAGCACGAAGGGCAGCGGGCAGATGTAGTCGAGCCCCTGGCGGCTGAAGATGAAATGCGCGGGCGAGAGCGCAAGCACAAGGGCCGCCAGCGTGGCCCAGCCCCGGTTGGCGAACAGCCGGCGGCCCACGACATAGATGAGAAAGACATCGAGGAGGCCGATGGCGGCGGTCGGCAGCCGCATCGACTGTTCGCTCACCGGCAGAAAGCGAAAGACCGCTGCCATCAGATAGAAGAGCAGCGGCTGATACCACCTGGTGCCGCCGGCGTCGGCGGCCAGGGAATCCGGAAGATGAAAGAACAGCGGCAGGCGGGTTCCGGAGAGGTCACGGCCGTCGGACGCGATCGAGGACGCGGCGGTCGCGAAGCGCGCCTCGTCGCCGCCGATATAGACGGGCGCCGTTCCCAGGCCGTGAAAGTACAGGACCGCCGTGACCGCCAGGACCAGCACGATCGGCCATCGCGAGTTCAACACGCGGCTCCAGCGTGGTGACCCGCGATTCGCCGATAATGTGGCGGCATATGTCCGCGCGCGTGGCCCTGGCCGGCGTCCTCCTGCTCGCCAGCTTCTGCTACTTGAGAGCGCTCGGCACCGTACCGGTGTTCATCGGCTGGGACGAGGCGCGCTTCGCGCTCCAGGGTCATGCGATTGCCACGACCGGGCGCGATCTCAATGGCAATCGGGCGCCGCTCTTCTTCCACAACACCGATCCGCTGATCCGGAACAACAGCAGCCGGATCTACTGGCAGCCGGTGCTCATCTACCTGATCGCGGGTGTCCTCAGGTTCGCGCCGTTGTCCGAATGGTCGGCCCGTCTGCCAATCGCCGGGCTCGCCATCCTCGACGTCTGCCTGGTGTACGCCGTCGCCCGGCGCCTGTTCGTCAACAGGTGGTATGCCGTGCTCGCCGCCTTCATGATGACGTTGACTCCCGCGCACCTGATCTTTGGACGGATGGCGTCGGACTACTTCTGCCCGATCCCGTTCGCGCTGGCCTGGTTGTGGTGTCTGATCGGTCTCATTCAGACGAACAACCGCGTGCTGCCTGCCACAACCGGTCTGGTTCTCGGCGTCGGCCTGTACTCGTACATCGCGTCGTGGGTGATCATGCCCTTCTATCTGGCGGTGACGAGCGTCGTGCTGTGGCAGTCCAGAAGACCGTTTCGGGCGCAGCTGGAGCTGGCGATCGGGTTCGCCCTGCCGCTGCTCCCGCTTGTACCCTGGCTCTTCTCGCATCCAGCCATGCCCGGCGACACATTCAGCGGCTACGCCGTCGACACCAGCTCGAGGCTGACCGAACGCGTCGGGTTGTATTGGGATTACTTCAACCCCTCGTACCTGTTCTTCTCGGGCGGTTCCGATCCGATGTGGACGACCGGGCGCGCCGGTGTCTTTGTGCTGGCGGTGGCAGCGCTGCTGCCGTGCGGCATGTGGAGCATCTTGCGGCGGAATCCATCGATCGCCCGAGTCGTGCTGGTGGTGGGATTTCTGTTCGCACCCGTGCCGATCATCCTGGCGCTGCCGGAGGCGCCGGGCTACGCCACGGCACGCGATCTCCTGGCGGTGCCGTACGGTGTGCTGATCAGCGTGGCTGGCGCCGAATGGCTGATCGCTCAACGCGGGCGGAGCGGCCGCGTTGTCGCCGCCCTCCTGATCCTCAGCATGCCGTTTCAGTTCGTTCGCTTCGCCAGCGACTATTTCGCCGACTACCAGGCCCGTTCGGCGTTTCGCATGGATTCGGTGAACATGGGCGACGTCGCCGCCTTCGTCATCGCCAGCGATCGCTCAGCGCGCGTGCCTGCCGTGTACTTGAGCACCAACCTCGGCACTGGAAAATCGGTGCAGTGGAAGTTCCACCTGGAGAAGCATCGGCGGAACGACCTGTGGGAACGCACCTCGTATCTGGCAGTCGACGAGTTCAATCCGGCCGACGTCCCGGCTGGCAGCCTGCTCGTCGTCGACGTGGACAACCCGGGGATGCATGCGCTGATCGACTCCGGCCGCTGTTCGGTCGCCCACACCGTCAAGGGCGCCTCGAACGCGCCAACGGCGTTGATTCTGCGGCGAAACTAGTGCGGCTTCGACTGGTGTGTAGTGTCCGCCGTTAGGCGGACCGTCGGGAAAGTCCGGCTGAAGCCGGACACTACAGTTCTACACCGATCGGGAAAGTTGTAGTGTCCGCCGTTAGGCGGACCGTCGGGAAAGTCCGGCTGAAGCCGGACATTACAGTTCTACACCGATCGGGAAAGTTGTAGTGTCCGCCGTTAGGCGGACCGTCGGGAGAGCCCGGCTGAAGCTGGACACTACAGTTCTACACCGATCCAGAAAGCCCGGCTGAAGCCGGACACTACAGTTCTACACCGAATCGAAAACCGCTCCCGTGGTCCCCGACCACCAGGCCAGCAGTCGCTTCAGTCCATAGGTCGAGACCAGAGCGGCAAATGGCGTGATGAACAGGATGCGCCCGGGAATCGGCGCCTGCGCGGTGAGGGACGCGGCGAGCGGCGCCGCCAGGAAGCCGGCCAGCGAGAGCCGCGCCAGGAGAGTTTCTTCGCTGACCACAACCTGGAGCAACCCGGCTGGAATGAGCACGGCCATCGGAAACAGCAGCACGCGGCCGTTCAGGAAAAGAAAGGCCGGATTGAAGTAGTCGTAGTACACCTCGGATCGCGCGGTCAGGCCCACCCAGCTCGCCATCTCGTGCAGTCCCTGCCGGAGGTTGAAGCGGTTCGCGTCGTAGAGATGAAACGCGTTGACGGTATTCCGGAACAGATCCGGGTGCCTGAATAGAAACGCCACGATCGGGCCGGCCGCCACCGCAAATACCGCAACCATCACGGCCAGGCTGCGCCACGGCCATGCGTGCGTGGAAATGGACACGATGATGGTCAACACGAGAAAGGCGGGCATCATCACCAGTGAGGCGTACGACGTGTAAACGCCCAGCCCGAGACAGGCGCCGGCAAGGGCCGGCCACCGCCAGGAGCGGCTGGATTCGCCTCGGGCGATGGCCAGCAGCCAGCCGGCAACAAAGGGGATGGGGATGACCGACGCTGGCGCCTGCAGCGCCTGCAGCCAGAGCAGAGGCGTGAGGGCAAGCCATCCAGCCGCCACGACACCGCCGGACCGGCGCCGCGGAAATGCCGGGCTCCCTGCCAGAAAGATCAACGCGATCGAGCCGGAGGTCGCCGCGATCGCGACGGTGGTCATCCGATTCGCGCCTGCAGGATGTCGGCGATGCGCGACGCCGCCCGGCCATCGCCGAACGGACTGACGGCGCGCGCCATCTGCATGCGTTCCGACGGGTTGTCGAGCAGGGCGATGCTGTGGCGGACGATGGCATCGGGATCGGTCCCCACCGCCCGCGCGACGCCGCACTCGACCGCTTCGGGCCGTTCGGTCGTGTCGCGCAGCACCAGCACGGGCCGCCCGAGGACCGGCGCCTCCTCCTGCACGCCGCCGGAATCGGTGAGCACCAGCCAGCTGGCATCCATCATCGCGATGAACGGGAGATAGTCGACGGGCTGAATCAGATCGATCCGCTCGTGGCCGCCGAGCAGCTCGTGCACGGTTCGCTGCACGACCGGATTTGCATGGACAGGAAAGACGACGCGCACGTCGGGACGCATCTCGACGATCGCGCGGATCCCGCGGCACATGCCTGCGAGCGGCGCGCCCCAGCTTTCACGCCGATGCAGAGTGACCAGCAGCAGACGCTGGTTCGGATCGACTGGTATCGGCAGGACCGCGCGGGCGTAACCGTCGCTCTGCCTGATATGGAGCAGGGCATCGACCACGGTATTGCCGGTCACGAAAATCGTGTCCTCGGGCACTCCTTCCGAGAGGAGCGCGAGGCGGGCGCGAGCGGTCGGTGCAAAGTGCAACGACGCCAGCCGGCTGATCAGCACGCGGTTCATCTCTTCCGGAAACGGATCGGCCAGCGAGCCGGTCCGCAAGCCTGCCTCGACATGCGCCACCGGCGTGCGTCGATAACTGGCGGCGAGACCGCACATGAACGCCGAGGTGGTGTCGCCCTGGACGACGACGACGTCGGGCGGATCGACGGCCAGCAGCCGGTCCATGCCGGCCAGCACGCGGCCGCTCAGTTCCGCGAGACTCTGCTCCGGACGCATCACGTCCAGATCCTCGTCGGGCACGATGGCGAAAGTGGCCAGCACCTGATCGAGCAGCTCGCGGTGCTGGCCGGTTGTCACCAGCCGCAGCGCGATCTTCGGGCGCCGCCGCAGCTCCGCGACCAGCGGCGCCAGCTTGATGCCTTCGGGCCTCGTGCCCATGACGATGAGAACTTTCACGGCGTGGGCCGCCGCAGCCAGCGGCGGCACGACAACAGCAGCCGCCAGTAGTCGGCGAACAGCCGCGTCGTATAGGCCATGTGCGACCGGCCGTGCCGGCGTGTCCCCAGCACGATCGGCACTTCCACCACGGTGAAGCCGGCCGCGTACGCCTTCACCACGCTCTCGAGCTGAATCGTGAAGCCGTCCTCGCCGAGCACGATCGCGTCGAGCACCGCGACCCGCATGGCCCGATAGCCGGTCGTCAGGTCGGTGAGCATCATGCCGAGCACGCGACGGCCGAACTGATTGCCCGCCTGGCTGATCGCCTGGCGCCACCACGGGACACCGCTCATGCCGCCGCCGGGCACGAACCGCGAACCGAGCGCAACGTCCGCCCCGCTGGCCAGCGCCTGCACCAGCTTCGGCAAGTCGTCGGGCCGGTGGCTCAAGTCGGAGTCCATGAACGCGACCGCATCGCAGCCGCTTTCGCGCGCGGCTCTGATGCCGGTCTTCAGCGCCTGAGCAAAACCGCGGTTGACGCCGTGCGAGACCACGTCAAGCCGCGGTACACGGCGCTGCAACGCGGTCAGCTCCGCCGCCGTTCCGTCGGTCGAGCCATCGTCCACCACGATGATCTGCAGCGCCAGCGCCTCGCGCTGCGCGACGTCGAACAGCTCGGTGATGAGCGGGGTGAGGTTGTGTTGTTCGTTGTACGCGGGGAGGACGATCGCCACGTTCACAGGTGGCGCAGAGTGTACTCGAAACGCGGGCCGGCTCGAGGGTTCAGCGCGGCTGACCGGCCAGGTGCCGGGTCAACGCCGGCAGCACCGCGTCGCGCAGGTACTCGAACAGCACGTCGGCCTTGACCGCGTTCGAGTTGCCGATGGAATGGCCGGCGGCGTTCGGCATCTGCGACGGACGCATATGGAGGAACCTGTCGTAGGAGCTGACGGCGGGCGTGCCGTTGCCGAGCATTTTGAGATAGAGCGCATCCACCGCCTTCGATCCGCCGTCGTAGAAGACGTCGGTGGTCTCGGTGTCGTGGCAGATCGGCGGCGCGTCGTTGGCGAAGAACACGATCCGATAACGTCCTTCGCGCTCGAGGCGCTGAAAATCGCGCACCGCATTCAGCCACGCCGGAAAGCCCGGATCGCGTTCGATCGCGGGCACCGTGTCCGGATTCGGCGTCATGCCGTAGACGCAGTTGACCTGCCGAACCTGCTCGTCGGTCAGCCGCTGGTACGGCGTGAGGCGCTGGTCTGGCGAGGCGCTGGCGTCCGAGTTTGCCAGCAGCGCTTCCTCGGTGCCGAGATGTTCGGCACGGCGCCGATAGTCGGCCGACCCGGACAGCTTCCACGCCACGGTCAGATAGATCTTCTTGTAGAGCTCGAGCGAGTAGACGTGGCGCCGTGCGACGGACAGCAGGCTGGTCGCCATCCGTCGCAGCCGCCCGGGCGATGCCAGCGGCCGGTTGTCAGCCAGGTCGTTATCGAAGAAGCCGACCACCACCAGGTCGGGACGGAACCGGTCGCCGACCTCGAGCAGTTGGGCGAGCTCCTGGCTGGTGTTGTATCCGGGCACGGCCGCATTCCAGACCTGCCAGTTGATATCGGGCCGCCAGGCCTTGAGGCGCTGCTCCACCAGGTACGGATACGTGTGTTCGTAGACTGAACCGTGGCCGAACGTCACGGAGTCGCCCAGGAACAGAATGCGGAATACATCCGGCTTCTTCGCCAGTTTGTACTCCCGAGGGTCGCGCAGCTCGAGGCTGTTGATGTGCACCGGCACGCCGGCAAACCATCCATCGTAGCCGGCAGCCAGCCGCTGGCCGCGGACGGCGTCCGAGAGAAAGAACCCGGGCTCGCCCTTGCGCGCGTCCCACGAGGCGCGCACCCACAGTTCCACCGCGAACGCGGCGGCGCAGATCGCGACGGCAACGGCGGGAACGCTGACCATCAGCAGCCGTCCCAGCCGGCCTCGGATCAGAGCCACCCCCGCCGCCAGTAACCGAAGATGGCCAGGTACTCCTGCAGGATCCCGCGCACTTGATCCAGCGTCGCGCCGCGGCCGTGATCGTAGAACTGACTCTGCGGCACCGGCGTCGGCACGACATCGATGTCCGGCGCCTGCTTGCGCCAGACCATCACCGCGCGGCGCATGTGATAGGGCGAGCTCACCAGCAGAATCGTCTGCCAGTGGTGATCCCTGAGAATCTCGTCGACATACATCACGTTCTCGTAGGTATTGGTGGCACGCTCGTCGAGCGCGATCGCCGCGGCGGGCACGCCCTGATCGATCGCCAGCGTGCGCATGACCTGAGCCTCGTGAAAGCTGTAAACGAAGCCGGACGAGAGGACGAGATATTTCGCGTAGCCGGCGCGGTACAAATCGATCGCCTGCTTGAGCCGTTCCTGGGCGCCGCCGCCGGCGCGGCCCGACTCGCCCACCCCGCCGGCTAGAACGACGATCGCGTCGGCGCGGCGCGGCGGTGCATTCAACTTCAACGGCTCCGCGCACCACCACACGAGGTTGGTCTGGAACAGCAGCAGGTAGAGAGCGATTGCCGCGAACGCCAGCAGGCCGGCGCGCCCGCGAGAGCGATGGTAGGCCCGCCGCAACGCCGCGTCCCAGCGTTGCTCGGTCGCCGCGCGGCGGGCGACACCCTGGTCGATCAGCGTCTGCATCGATTCGATACGACTGAGCCAGCTGTTGGAATGCGCGACCTCGATGCGGCGCGTCACCTCGTCGGGGCGCGACCCGCGAACCGCCTGCGCAACGGCCCGCGCGAACGCCTCGGCGCCGTCGGCCACCTCCACGATCCCACCGTGGTCGCGGTTGAAGCGGCGGATCTCGGGCAGATCGGTCGCGACCACGGGAATCCCCATCACCAGATATTCGTTGAGCTTGGTCGGATACACGTTGGCGGTGTACTCCGACAACTTGTAGGGCACGATGCCGACGTCGAACCCCCTGATGTAGCCGGCCAGCGCGGCGTGCGGGCGCTGGCCGAAGAGACGGATGTTCGGCTGCCGCTCCAGAATCGACACGTCCGTCTGTGCCGGCCCGATCATCGCGATGGTCGCGTCGGGCAGGCGCTGGGCGACCGCGGCGAGCAGGTCCTGATCCACCCACTGGTGCAACCCGCCGATGTAGCCGACCACGGGACGCGGCAGCGGCCGCAGATCGTCAGGCAGCGCCGGCGCCTCGGCGCGCACGGCATCGAAGCGGTCGAAGTTGACGCCGAACGGAAAGAGGTGCACGCGATCGGTGAACGTCGCGGCGCGCGCGCGCAGCCGCTCGGAGGTGACGAACACGAGGTCGGCGTCGCGAAACAGCCGCTGCTCGCTGGCGACGATTCGCCTGGCGCCAGGCGAGCTCGACACGAAGTCGTCGATGCAGTAGTAAATCGTCAGCTGCGGGTCGAGCTCGCGGATCAGATCGACGGCGAGCGGGGTCGGCAGAAACGTCCACACGATCGGCCGGTACAGGCCGGTCGCCCGCATCCACCCCTTGAGCGCGCGCGCCAGCAGCCAGCGGTTGATCCAGCGCGCGATCCGCGAGTAGGGCAGCGGCACCACCAGCGGCGAGAACACGAACAGGTTGGGGCGTTCCTGGCGGAAGCCCTTGGTGCCGCGCCACCAGTTCTTGAAGCGCTGGCGGACGCGCGGCAGGTCGCGCATCTGCGGCGCTCGAACGCCGGTGTTCTCGAGAAACAGCACGCGGTGCCCCTGCGCCGCGAACGTCGACATGATCTCCTGGTGGCCCTGCCAGATGAAATCCCAGTCAATCGACGAGACGCAGACGATGTCGGCTTTTCGATCCATGAGCGACGCTACGGTCTCCGCCTCTCGAAGGTGTCGGCCGGAAGGGCCTCGGCAATCGACCGCGCCAGCATCTCGTAGCCCTGCGCGCTGCGAAAATGTACGTCGTCGGTGAAGAGCGCGGTGGCGATGCCCTGGTAGATCGGCCGGGCGTCGAGGAAGGCGACGCGATCGGCGCGGGCGAGGTCGACCAGCCCGCTGGCCGCATGGTCGTACAGCGCCCGCATGGCGGCATCCCGGTAGGCGTACGCGGTGAACGCCCGCTCCTCTGGCGCGAGCGGCTCCTTGAAGCTGACAAACGGCTGCAGCACCATCAGGCGCGCGGCGCCCAGGCCCTGGGCAACCACGTTGATCGAGTGGAGCGCGCTCGTGTAGATCGGGATGGCATCTGCGTAGGCCGTCCAGTCGCCGACGCCACGGCGCGCGCGCATCCGTACCAGCCCGTTGTAGGCCTGCGACTGCGACAGCAGCCACGCCAGCGGCCCCAGCAACGGTCGCGTGAGATACGTCCGATAGGCACCGTCGAGGAAAAATCGTCCGGGCGCCGGCACCCGCATCCGATGCTCGAGATCGTTCTGGCCGTCGAGCGACACGATGGCCACCGGCTGGAGCGACGGCCCCCACATCGACGCGACCACGACCTCCTGCCGGGCCTCGTATCCGCCAAAGGCGCCGTTGACGACGCGGACGGAGCGATGGAAGGTCTGGCGCAACGCCGCCTCGAGAATCTCCGGCGCGAAACCCTCGGCTGTCGATCCGCCGACCAGCAGCACCGTCGGCAGGCCGTCGCGCGGCACCGCCGCGAACCGCGCGTCCCAGCCAGGCCCATACATCACGAACGGCTCGTAATCGAGGTTGAGGGTCCGCTCCTGCAACCCGGCGGTGGCGTTGCCGCGCAACAGCAGGATCAGCGCGCGGGCGGAGAGCTCGATCAGACCGAGCAGCACGATCAGCACGGCCAGGTTGATCGACACCAGCCGCAACAGCGAGCTCCGGCGGCCGCGCTCCGCTGCCGGACGCGTCGTCATGATCGCAACAGCTCCCGGTAGGCTTCGAGCCACAAAGGCGCAACCTTGTCAATCGCGAAACGGTCGAGGACGGTAGCGCGGGCCGACGCGCCGAGGCGTTCAGCCGCGGGGCGGTCATTCAGCAGCCGTTCGAGCGCCGCCGCCATCGCCCTCTCATCGTCCGGTTCGACGAGGAGCCCGCTCACCCGATCTTCGATGAGGACGTCGGTGGATCCCTCGAGGCGCGACGCGATGCAGGGCAAGCCGGACGACATCGCTTCAATCAGCGCAATCGGCAGCCCTTCCCTGACGGAGGGCAACACGAATATCGTCGCCGCGCGAAAGTACCGTTCGATCGTCGTCGTGGCTTCGACCAACACCAGGCGATCGGCGACGCCGTCGCGAACGGCCGACTCGCGGACCGCGGTCGCCAGGGCAGGATCGACCTCGCCGTGCACCGCACGCGTGGCACCAATCATCACCAGGACCGCGCGTTGATGCGCACGGGCAATCGCGCTCCAGACGCGATACATCATGTCGGGTCGCTTGTCGCGGGAGAAGTAGCCGACAAACAGCACGAGTGGAGCGTCCGGCGGCAGGTTCAGTCCGCGCCGCAGCTCGTGGCGCTCGGCGGCGTCGGCCGGCCGAAAGCGATCGGTCTCGACCGCGTTGCGAACCGGCCGCAAGCGCGACGCCGGCATGCCGCCTTGCAGGTAGCCGCGCGACAGCCCCGGACTCACGCTGAGATAGAGGTCGGCGCGGCGGTACGCCCAATAGGCAGCCGCTCCGGTCTTCTTGACTGCGAGCGGCTCGTCCTGGACGCTGGTCTGGAGCGTCAGCACGTAGCGCTTCCTGAACAGCCGGCTGAGGGCGGCGAAGATGATCGCCTTGTTCGAAAAGCCATGCAGGTTGACGATGTCGATGCGCGAGGCGAGGCCGGCGAACGCCAGGACGAGACGCGCGGCGGCCGTCAGCTTCGACGTCGCGCTATCCACGTTCACGTGCACGCGGCGAATCGTGACACCGCCCTCCTCGGCGTGGCCCGGCAGCGCGGGATCGGCCGACGTCGTCAGCACGACGAAGTCGGCCTCGCCGCGCAGCGCCCGGATCACGGCGCGCGCCTGCAGACCGCCGCCGCTGGTCTCCGGAAAGTAGGCGCCGGTGACCATCAGCACGCGCGGCTTCACGCGCAGCGCTCGAGGATGTCGGCGAACACACGTGTCGTGGCACGACTGTCGTATTGCGCGGCGACGGCCTGATACGTGGCGGGCACCACCAGGTGCCCGCGCTGCTTCCGCGCGATCAGCGCTTCGATCGCGGCCGCGATTCCGGCCTCGTCATCGGGTTCGACAACCGGTTGATCGAGTGCTCGCAACACGTCGGCGGTCGCACCGGCGTGCGGTGTGAGGCCGAGGATGGGCTTGTTGAGCGGCAGGTAGTCGATCAGCTTGCTCGGCAGGAACAGGTTGTTGTCGGCTGGCGCGTCGATCACCATCACCACGTCGGCCGACGCCGCAAGGCGCGCGCTCTCCAAGAACGGCACCCGTCCGCGGAACATAATCACGCTGCTGAGGCCAAGGCGGTCCGCCAGCCGCTGGTACGCGGGCACCGGCGTGCCGGCGAACGTGACCCGCAGTTCGCTGGCCAGCGCGCGGCGCCGCGCCAGCGTCGCCAGCGCACGAATCAGCGGTTCAGGAGTCCGGATGCCTTCGTAAAACCGGCCGGTGTGAACCAGATGCAGGGGGCCGGCGTCGGCCGGTGCCGCCGTCAGACCGCTTGCGCTGTCGAAGCCATGTGGCACCACGTGCGCCTTGGATCGCCACGCGCCCGGATACTTTTGCATGACGCGATCGGCCGTCTGCGCGTTGACGAAGACGACGGCGGTGGCGTGACGGATCACGTCGGACTCCATCCGGCGCCAGATCCACTGCTGCCAGGGACGCCCACGCAGATAGGGGCTATCGACCCACGGATCGCTGAAGTGCGCGACCCACGGCAGGCCGGTGGCGCGATGCACGCGCAGACCGATCAGGTGATCCGACCACGGCTGGGCGAACGACACCAGCACGTCGAACGATCGTTCGGCGGCCAGCTGTCGCGCGGCACGCGACGCCGGCGCGATCCAGACCCGTTTTTCGTCGGGCAATTGTTTGATCGGCGGCACCAGCCGCCAGAGCGCTCTGAACAGCCAGCGTTCTTCGAGCGACGGCACCCTGACGAGCGTGACGCCGGTCGGCGGAAGCAGGCGCGACGCCAGCTCCGGATCCTGCTGATAACGCTGCGATCGCGGTCCGAAGCAGACCACCGTCGATTCCCAGCCGAGCGGGACGAGCTGCGTGAGCGTCCGGCTCACCTGCACGGCGCGCGGTCCTGACAACGGCGGCATGTCCCAGCTGATCGCCAGCACGCGCTTGCTCATGCCGCGCTGGCCTGCACTCGCGCCGCGAGCGCCTCGAGCGTCCGCCGGACGTGCGCGCGCCAGGTGTGGTGGGCGAGGACATCGAGACGGGCGGCGGCGCCCAAACTGCGGCGCAGGTCAGCATCGCGCACCAGCCGGTCCAGGCCGGCGGACAGGGCTTGCACGTCGCCCGGCGGCACCAGCCAGGCGGTTTCGCCGTGACGCAACATCTCGCCGATCTGATCGAGGTTGGACGCGACAATTCCCTTCCCCATCGCCATGTACTCGAACAGCTTGGTCGGCGATCCGAAAAACGGCGAGCCATCGGCGTTCGGCACGTGCGGTGACACGAAGACGTCGCAGGCGGCAAGGTGCTGCGGTCCTTCTTCCTGAGGGACGAGGCCCGTGAACTGCACGCCGGCCGCGATTCCCGCCGACTCGATGATGTGTCTGGCCCTGTCGGCTTCAGGGCCGGCGCCGATCATGAGCAGACGCACGGAGTCGCGATGCTCCGGATGGTTGGTCAACAACTCGGCGAACGCGCGCGCCAGCACGACGGCCCCGTGATAGACCTGGAATGTCGAGATGAACCCGAGGACGATCTTTCCCTCGAGCCGGTAGCGCTGGCGGACCGGGGCGCCGTCGACGGCCGGGGAGTAGCGCTCGGCATCGACCGCATTGGGGTTGACGAGCACGCGGTCGGCGTCGACGCCGCGAGCGAGCAGCTCGTCGCGCATTGCGCGGCTGACGACCACGACCAGGTCGGCGCGGTTCACGTTCAGCAGCTCGATTCGCGTCGCCAGCGCTTCGTATTTGAGCGGCTTGGCCCAGTGACGGCTCATCCAGACCTCGGAGCCGTTGTATTCGAGGATGAACGGCACGCCGAAATGGTGCGCGAGGCGCAGCCCCGCGTAGTTGTTCAGGCTGTAGCGCTGGTAGACGAAGGAGACGGGACGGCCGGCGAGGGCTCGCAGCGCCGCGTCGAAAAAGACGGCATTCAGTTCCAGCGTCGGCAGCTCCCGGAAATTCCAGAAGCGCTCCGGCACGCCGACATGATGGATCTCGGTGTCGGCTCGAACGGTCGGAACCGGCGCCATCGTCAGCAGGAGCGGTGGCTGGCCCTCTCCCGCCAGCTCGTTGAGTACGCCGGCAATGTGACCGACCGAGCCGCCGGCACGGACGCCAAAGCTCAGGTCGGTTCGCAGATACAGTGGATGTCCGTGCGCGTTCCAGGCTGGCGTGGGCCGCGAGCGCGCCGCACGCTCAGTGACCTCGACCTCATGTTGCGCGCGACGCAGCAGCGCACCCTTTCCCATCGACTCGCGTGCAACCTGCGATGACCAGCGCAACAACAGGCCCAGCGTGATCTCCCGCTCCTCGCCCTCGGCGTCCGCGATGTAGCAGCGTCCGCGCGCCACCAGTCGCAATGCCCACGCCAGCATCGGGCGCCCGGACGTCGAGAGGCGCTCCGTCAGCAGGCGTGCACACTGGAATCGTCCGACCGAGCGAAAGATTCGTCCGTTCAACACCCAGCCGCGTAACTCGTCGTCGGACACCACGAAGTCGCCTGGCGCCGGAGCAGGCAGCGGCAGACCGCCCCTGACGACGATCAGTCGCGTCGCCGCAGTCGGATCACTCACTGGCGGCGTTGTTTCCAGGGGTGGTGGTCGTAGGCCTGCAGCCGTTTGGTCAACTTGCGGGCGGCAAGCCGCAGCAGGTCCGGATGGAGCCGGTAGAACTGTTCTCCGTCCTCGAGTTGCTGCGGCGAGGGCGTGAACGACTCGTTCAGCATAGTGCGCGTCGCGAGGGCGAGCATCACCTTGGTCCAGAAATAGCAGCGCTCGCGGATGCTGGTGAAGGTATCGCCGGCGCGGAGCGACACCGGGGCCTGGAGCACGATGTCGCCGGTGTCGATGCCGCGCGAAAAGCGCTGGATGGCGACGACAATGGGCCGGTCGTTCAGCACACTCCACTCGACGGTGCCCATGCCGCGGATCGCCGGCAGCGGACCGTAGTGTCCGCCGATGCAACCGAGGCGCGATGCCCCGAGCACGCCATCGCGCAGCAGGTCGCGCCCGCCGGCATAGACGAACAGATCGGCGTCGAGGCCGCGCAGGGCGTCGAGGGCGGCCGGATCGTTGAAGTCCTTGACCTGTACGACCGCGCGCTGGTCGTCGACGGCGTGGACGGTATTGAGGGGAATGTCGGCTCGCGGCGCACCTCCGGTGCGGAACACGATTGCGGACGCCGGGTGACCATGCGCGGCCAGATATTGCATCAAGTCAACGCCGAACAGCTGCGGCGCCTCGGCGTCGTAGGTGCCAAGAATCGCGACCCGGTTCATGACTCGCTCAATCGTCGCCGTGCGGTGCGGGCGAACAGCAGGCTGTCGGCAAAGAACTTCGCGGCCCAATCGACGTAGGTGAAGACGGAATAGCCGCCGTCGATCGGCCACGATCCGGCCACGCCGCCGCGGATGCCGGGATTCTCGTTCTCGAGCGAATGCAGCCCCTTGAGCCAGTCGACCATCTTGAGGCCCACATTCAGCAGCGGCAGGTTGTTGTCCATCATGCCAAGGCGCAGCCACAAGCAGGCAAACTGTGCGTTGCCGGGCACACACGAGTAGCGATCGGTGCTGCCGAGGCGGGGATTGAGGGTGGCCGGCAGGAACAGGCCGCGTTTCTCGCACACGTGCATCATCGCCCTGGCGGTCCGTCGCGCGGCGTTGATGTAGCGCGGCTCGCCGAGCAGCACACCAGTTTCGAGCAGCCCCTCGGCCACGTAGGCCAGGGGGTGCGTGAGCGCAGCGTCCTCGGCCGTCATGGCCACGAAGCTGGCGTAGGACACCCACCCGTTGCGCCGCTGCTGCTGGAGCACCCAGTCGAGGTGCCGCCGCGCCACGTCGACGTAGTGGCGATCGCCGGTCAAGACGCCGGTCCACGCCAGGCCGTACGCAGCGCGCGCATAGTACGAGCGCGTCTGGCTCAACGGGCCCGGCGACAGGCCGGCGACAAAGACACCGCGGTCGTCGATGCAGCCCGCGAGAAAATCGGCGGCACGCCGGGAGGCGTCGAGGTATTTCTGGTTGCCGGTTTCGATGAACGTCCGGTTCCAACCCTGCATGACCTGGCCGGTGTTGAACGCGGCTGGCACGAGGCCCTGATTCCAGAAGCCGGTCGGGTCGCCTTCGTAGCCGGCGCGTGTAGCGCCCGACGGCAACTGAATCGCAATTTCCCAATCGGCTGCGGCGATCGCAGCGGTGCGGAACCGCTCTTCGGGCCGCAGCGCGAACGCGTCCCAGAGTGTTGGAATGATGTAGCCGGTCGTTTCCGGGTAGGCCGGCAGCCAACCGTGCTCGAACGAGTAGCCGACCGAGAATCCGCCGCTGCGGGTCACGGTCTGGGCCCGCAACAGCCACTCGATGCACCCGTCCCAATGGACCAGGTCGTCGCGGACCGGTTCGAACATCGCCAGGCTGTCGCGCAGAAAGATCTCCGCGTGGCCTGGCGCTTCGGGCCGGTAACGCGTCAGGTGTATGAGCCGCGTCGGATCGACGGCATTCTCGGGCAGCGGCGGCGGCGGACTGGGGATGAGCAGGACCTTGAGGCGGCGCAACCGCGAGCGCAACTGGACCAGATCCCGGACCGAAGTGACCAGGCCGCCGACTGTCATTGTGCAACCATGAAGGAACGGCGATCAGATCACCGGATGACGTTCAGCGTCGACGAGTTCGGATCGATCAGCGGCGCCCAGTACCGGAATCGGTCCGATTGCACGAACCGGTAGATGGCCGGACCCGAGAGGCGCACGAGACACAGCACCACAAACACTGCGATCAGCGGTCCCTTGATCGTCGCCAGGCGCCGATAAAACGCCCGATCAGCGAGCAATGGCACGGCTGCGAACATGATCGAGCAGGTCACGAACGGCACGTAGCGTGGATTGTATTGGAGCAGGAGGAACAGCGGCAGATTGAGCAGAACCGGCCATCCGAGCAGGAACGTTCGCCGACGCTCGAACCCGGTGACCGCCGCTGCCGCCATGGCGCCGAGAAACAACCAATAGACGATCCGTCGCATCAGCCGGCCGATCCACTCCGACGGCGGCAACACCAGCGATCCGGTCCAGACGTTGGCGACGATGTACGCGAACGCCTTGTTGGCAATGTTGGCGACGATGTAGTTGGGATAGATCAACCAGAACCGAACCACCTCCCGCAGCGCGAAGCCATTCGCTCGCGGCTCCATGTAGGTATAGCCGTGCGCGCTGATCCATTGCACGTAACTTTCATCGGTGGGCTCCCAGATGAACTTGTGCTGCGGTGTCTGCCACAGGCCGACGAACCCGACATGGCCGAGATTGGACGTCGTCATCACGAAGTCGCTGCCGTGCAGCGCCTTGTAACTGCCCCACCCCACCCCAATCGAGAGTGCGACGGCGAGCGGCAGCAACAGCCAGCGGGGATGGCGGCGATAGAGAAACAGGCTCAGACCCATCCAGCCGATGAGGACGTCGGACCGCATCAGGAACCACAAGCCAAACCCCGCGTGCAGCAGCGCGTGGTGTCGCCACGGCACCCGCGAGACGTCGATGTCCTGATCGAAGAGACAGACCGCGCCGGCGACGAGCAATCCGCAGACGATGACCATCGAATCGGCCTGGGTGAGATCGAATGCCTGGGGAAACCAGCAGGTGGCGACGGTCAGCAGCGCGGCGATTCCGGCCGGCAGCGCCCGCGGCAGGTTGTAGCCAAGCACCGCGATCGCGCACGCGAATGTCAGCACCTGCAGGTACACGGTGCTCGCACCGAGCTCTTCCAGGTCGGTACCGGGGACCCGAAACACGATGCCCGCCAGCGCGACAAACATCGCGTATCCCGGCATGCGATAGGTGTCGATCTTGGCGGAGCCATCCGCCACCGGCTGGGTATTTCCTCTACCCTGCAACAGGTTGGCGCCGATGACGAGACTCTCCGTGAGATTGAAGTTCTTCAGATGCGTCGTCACAAAGGCCCGCGGAAACGATCGAGGCGTGCCGACGGGGTACGCCTGGCGCAACTCCACGGCGGCCACCGCCAGCGCCAGGCTGCAGCCGAAAGCCGCAAGCCAGAATCGCTTCGCCGCCATCGGCTGCGCGATGCCGACGGCGACGACGCCGATCGTAGTGACGACCATCAGGAGCGCAACGATCGCCGAACCTTCGAACCACCGCGCCACCAGCGCGGGGCCGTCGTCGCCAAGGGCGCCATACAGTCCGACGCTACCGATCAGCACCAGCAGGCCGACGAGCGAGGCCAGCACCGCAACAATGGTCGCGCCCCCGGCGTCCGGGGCTCCGAGGATCGCCGCCGGCCGGTTCTCGCTCACGGCAGACGACGAATCAGGTGGATCACGAGCTCGCCACCCTTCCACCCGGTCGCGAGCACGAACACGAGGGCGCCGACGCCGACGAGCCGCCAGACTCGGCGCGGGCTCTCGAGCATCAACGCGAGCCACATCAAGGTCCACACCAGGATGCACACCAGGACCATGGCCGCTTCGTTGATGAAGCGCCGCGCGTGGACGCTCACGGCCGCGAGCATCACGACGACCAGGCCGACAATCATGCGACGCGCTCCACCGAGGAGATCAATCGCCAGCGATACTCTGCCCCGCCCTGAATCCGGGTTTCCACGTCGAGATCGAGACGGCGGCACGGGACTCGGACCCCGTAAGACGGTGAATACCAGGCGTCGCCGACCGTCGCTCGCAGGCCGGCCGGGATCGTCATCGTGAGCGTCACAGCGCCGGCGTGGGCCCGCACCGACCCGTCCGGCGCGATTGACAGCTCGACGCCCGGCGCGAAATGAAAATGCCAGTGGATCCGGTGCGCGCCTTCGCCGGAGATCACATCGTTGATCGTCAGCTCGCGGGTGGCGCGGCAAAGCGAGAACCGACGCTCGTGCATCACCGGCTGCGGCAGGCGCGCATAGCCATGATGGCGGCCGCGGTAGGTAAGACAATCGCCCTGCTCCGCCGCCTCGAGATGCTCGGGTCGCGCCTTTTCGAACAGCCGGAAGAGTTGATCCGGCTGCAGCTCGTTCTGCTCCACATCGTCGATGCTCAGCGTGTTGTGCGACCGGGTGCTGCGGTACAGGTTGCGCTCGTTGGGATCGGAGGTGTAGACGTGGCTGCCGGGATCGACGAGCAGCGGCACGGCGTCGACGTGATACTCGAACCCGAGCAGATCGTTGTGCTTGTGGTTGCCGAAACCGTCGGTGCCGACGATCCCGTTGGTCACCAGCAGATAGTCACGGCCGCGGCGCATCACGGTCACGCCCGCCTGCGGAAAGTGGCGCACGCCGTTCTGCACCGCCGGTGGCGCCGATCCAACCTCCATCGGGTCAAAACCCCACCATGCCGTTTCCCACGCCCTCCACTCGCCACCCTGCGCAATCCAGCCAGCGTCGCCGAAGAAGCAGCCAGCCGGACCGAACAAGTGGCTCGGGTCCTGCGGCTGCACCACGCCATACCCGCTCAGGATGTGCACACGGCCATCATCGGCATCGCCGATCTGCGGCATGAGGCCGTCAGGCCTCCGAACCGTTTCGAGATACACGACCATGGCGCGCAGACGGCGACGCATCGAGATCGGAAGCGGCGCACCGGTGTAGTCGGCCAACCGCGCCGCCACCAGAAACAGCTCGGTGACCAGACGGTGGTACGGCACGGAGGATTCGAAATCCGAACCGTCCGGCAACACCTGGATGGCCATTTCCTGCATCAGCCAGCCGCGGCATTGGCTGTTCCACAGTCGGCCGCACGGCAGGTCGTCGAACACCACCGCGAGAAGAAACAGGCCGACGACATTGCTGAGGAAGTGATTGCTGGTGACGCCGTAGTTGATCTCGAGGTGTCGTTCGATGAAGTGACCGTGATCGAAGAGTGCCTGATAGGCCTCTTCCCAGAACGGCGGCGTCAGGCCGGCACAGTCGCGCACCATCTCGAGGCCGACGGCCCAGTTCGCGGCACGCAGCGCGACGTCCATCGTACAGGTCCAGTTGACACCAGTGGCGACCGGATTGCCGGCGGTGAAGTCGCGAAGCTCGTGAGCGATTTCGAGCGCGAACCGATCGTCGCCGGTCAGACGATAGGCCTGGCCCAGCACCGCCCAATGCTGGCATCGCGCCAGCTCCCACGGCAGCTTGATGTCGGCTCCCGCCGGCCGCATCTGGTCGAGGATCCATTCCGCCAGCGGAACCCCAGGCGGAAAACGAAGGCGCGAGATCGGATCGATGTGCCAGTCGATGGGACGGTAACCATCCGCGCCGACGCCGCGATCAGGATCATCGGGAACATAAGGACCGCTTCCGAGCAGATCGAACTCGTGCCGACACACCCGCTCGGCCGCGTCGATCGTAGTCTTGACCAGTCCCGGATATTGCACGCGCAAGCGATCGAGAACGGTGTCGCTCACGTTCACATACAGGGCGTTCCGAACCAGCCTCCGGCCGATCCAGTCGACCGAGGTCACCCCGGCTTCCGTCAGCTCGTCGACCCAGGATCGCGGTGGAGGAACCACGACTTGCGGCGGCGTCGGACGCCGCAAGCGGGACAACAGCCGTCGCGCCCGGTGGGGAATCACGACTGCGACGGCTTCCGGGCCTTGATGATCAGGTTCCATCCGGCGAGACGCTCGACCGTCGGCAGGAGCCGCCGCATCCCTCGCGGAACCAGCTCAGGAGAGATCTGACGCTGCACGATGTGCAGGTCGGCAAACCTGCTGAAGAGCGCGCGCAATCGCGCTTTGGTATAGACCTTGACCAGCGGACGCGCGTCGTTGCCTGCACGCTCGACGCTGCGCGACATGATGTCGGCAATTGAATGGGTCGCCAGATCCCCGTGCTTCAGCCCGTTGTTCCACACCAGGTTTCGCCAGTAGAGCAGCGAGTTCTCGGCGTAGACCATGACGATGGCGCGGCCGCCAGGCTTCAGCACGCGAAAGATCTCGGCGACCATCCGCGGCGTGTTCGGCGTGTGGTGGATGACGCCGTTCGAGTAGACCAGATCGAAGCTGTCGCTCTCGAACGGCAGCGACTCCGCGTCCTGATGGATGAAGCGACCGGTGAGACCACGCACCGCGAAATTTTCACGCGCGATTTCCAGGTGTGCCGCCGAGAGGTCGACATCGGTGACGATCGCGCCATGCCTGGCGAACTGCGCGAGATCGGTCCCCATGCCGCCACCGACCTCGAGCACCTGCTCTCCGGCATGGCCGGCGAATTCCATCACCCGCGGCATCCACGGCGCGTAGACGTCGTAGCGGTAGCGTTCGACTTCCTCGAACCATTCGCGCGTGTGCGGCTGCGCCGATCGCGCCGTCTCGGAACCGACCGGATTGTTGTTCCACTGGTTCTGGACCTGCTCCTTGTAGGCGTCGCCGGTCTCGACCTCGCGCGCGCCGCTGTCGCGGGGCAGCGCCGCCGCGAACGCCCACAACCGGGCGACATGCTGTTGCCACGAGTAACGGTCGACAACCGCCTGGCGTGCGTTGCGTCCGAGCGCGCTGGCCAACTCGGGGCGGCCCGCGAGCCCGACCACCGCCGCGACGAACTGATCGACATCGCCGGGCTCGCAGAGCACCGAGCGCTGATTCGTCACCTGCAGCCCCGCCAGGGCGAGATCGGTCGCCCTGAAGGCAGGCGACAGCACTTCACCGATCTGCTCGAGGTCGCTCGCGACGATGCCTCCCGCCATCGCCATGTACTCGAACACCTTGGTCGGCGATCCAAAGAACTTGCTGTCGACCATGTGGCGGCTGTGCGGCGAGACGTAGATGTCGCACGCCTTGAGCAGCTCCGCGCCTTCTTCCTGCGGCACCCGTCCGACCCTGACCACGCGATCGCCCACCCGCTGGCGCTCGACCTCATCGTCGAGCTGCTGTTTGTAGTTGCCGTCGCCGATCAACAGAAACTTCACCGCCGGCACTTCGGCGCAGATGCGCGGGATGGCCGCCGCCAGCACATCGATGCCATGCCACCACCCGAAGGTGCCGGTAAAGCCGACGACACAGTCTTCGTCCGCGAACCCTAGCGCGCCGCGGATGCGGCGCTTCTCCGCCGGCGACGCAGGGGCGTAGCGATCGAGGTCGGCGCCGTTGGGATTGACGAGGATTTTTCGGGCGTCGAGACCGCGGGACACGAGATCGGCTTTGACCGGCTCCGAAATCACCGAGATCACGGTCGCCTGGCGGAATGCGACCTCTTCCGCCTTCAGGTAGACGTCCTGATAGACCGGCGCCGTGTTGTCGTCGCTGCGGCGCATCGACAGCTCCGAGCCGTTGTACTCGACCAGATAGGGGATCTGCAGCTCGCGGCTCAGGCGCGCCGCCACCCAGTTGCCCATGCACAGGCGCTCGTAGATGTAGTTTGGGCGCAGCAGCCGGCAGGCCACTTTGAACCGCGGAAAATAGTGATCGGACGCGGTGACGACGCAGTCTTCGTTGTGGAGGTTGATCGGTGGATCGATGATCGCCTGCTCGACGCCAAGCGCGTCGAGGAGCGGATAGCGCTGCGGCAGCAGACACGCGAACCGCCCGGTGGTGGCCGCGAGCTCCTTTGCCACGTAGCAGGTGTGACCGTAGCTGCCACCAGAGGTGATGTGATTCCAGAAGTCGGTGCGCAGGTAAAGGCCGGCGGCCATCTTCGATGAAGCGGACGGTGGCCCTGAGAGATCGCGAAAGGGAACCGGCCTCGCGTCGAGACTCCAGCCCTCCAGCTGCGCCATCAGCTCGTCATGGTGTACGCCAAACACGCCGCGATACATCCAGCGCAGCGCCGGCCGCACCCGCTTCCAGCTCTCGACCGCGAGATGAACCGGGCGGCCGAGCCGCTCCATCGCGATCACCGCCAGCCGGTGCCGCTGCAGGCTCGCGAGCTTCTCGCGATCCACGCATTCGACCGCTTTTTCAGCCGGCCAGTACAGCCACGCGCGCAGGCCCCGCTTCAGCGCGGCGTCCACGATCTGCAGTCGCACCCGATCGGGAATGCCGCTGGTGAGACTGATGACGACACCAGCCACATCGCCGCGCCGATTGACGGCGGCGAGCGGATCGGCTGCCGTCCACCCGTCGCTGTTGCCCAGTGTGATCTGATGGCGTTCGGTCGTCACCGCCAGAGCATCGGTGGTCAGAATCGAGACCCCGTCGAGCCGTGGGCTGATGTAGAGGTACTCACTCATGCGGGGCTACGACTCGACTTGCGCGCGGCGGCCGACGATCTGATCCTCGACTTCGAGGGCGACCGTCGATGTCTCGATCAGCTCCTCGAACGGAATGGGAGCATCGTGACCGGCGGCGATGGCGTCCGCCAGACGGCTCAACTCTTCGAAGTGGCCCTTGTCGGGTTCGCTGCCCTGCCACAGCACCGACCCGTCGCTGGCCCTGGTCAGCTTCTTGAAGTCGTCGACGACGAAGGCTTCGCCGTCGCAGAACACGGTGATGTGTTCCTTGCCGAGCCCGGCCTTCGGCCCAAGCGCGGTGTACATCAGACTCGCGACCGAGCCGTCCTCATAGGCAATGGTGGCGGCGAAGTTGTCGTTGCGGGCGTACGGCAGCCCATGCGGATCGATCGCGGCGGCCGCGACCGAACCCGCCGGCGCCCCGGTGAGGAACCGGAACACGTCGTACATGTGGCACGCCTCGCCGATGTTGCGGCCGCCACCGTCGGCTCCGTGCACCCAGTGGTCGAGGGGAATGTAGCCGGCGTTGAGCCGGTATTGGATCATCAAGGGCGCACGGCGGCCGTTCACGCGCTCTTTCAACGCCTGGAGCGCCGGCGAAAAGCGCCGATTGAAACCGACCATCAGGATCGGGGCACCGGCAGCAGAGCGGGCGTCGACCACCTGCGCCAGCCCCTCCCAGGTCACCGCGAGCGGCTTCTCCACGAACACGTGCTTCCCTGCCGCGAGCGAGCGCACGACCTGATTGGCGTGATCGCGGTGCCGCGTGGCGATGACGACGAGATGGAAATCGGGATCGCGCAGGACGGCGTCGAGATCGCTGGTCAGCATCTCGACCTGATTGTCGCGGGCGAAGTTGCTGCCTTGCGTACCGGTTCGGCTCACCACGCCGCGCAGAAAGTAGCGGTCCGCCCGTTTGCGCATCTGCGGCACGAGCATCGCGGTTCCGAAAGCGCCGGCACCGACCAGCGCGTAGTTGATGCGTTCCACGGGAGTACGGCGGTGGCCGGTGAGTGTGACGCGGGACGGATCGGAGTCGGCGGCCGCAGCGTCTTCATAGTCGATCAGCACGCCGAGTGGCAGCGCGTCAGCCGCCTTCGCGAGCTCGCCGTAGGTGGCAGGCGCCTGATCGATAGGCAAGGTCCGATCGACGAGTGCGCCGAAATTGACTTGGCCGGCGGCGACCAGCTCGAGATACGCCTGCATGTTGCGATTGAGCGTCCATCGCACATAGGCATACGGATAGTCATGTCCTTCAGCTTCGTAGGCGGCGTCGTAGCGCCCGGGACCGTAGGACGTGCTCATGAGGAGATCGATTTCCTTGCGATAGAAAACGGCCCGATCGACATGCAGCCCGACATCGCCGACGATGACGACAGTCCCCTTGGCGCGGGTGACCTCCATTGCCAGGTTGACGACAGCGTTCGACTTGGTTGCCGCGGTCATCAGCGTGCGATCGGCGCCGCGTCCCTCCGTGCCGTCGCGCACGAGCGCCTTGAACGTCTCGACGTCCGATGCGCCAGCATCGAGGCCGAGCGCGATGGCTCGTGCGACCCGCTGCGCGTCGAGATCGAGGCCGATCACGCGGCAGCCGGCGGCCTTCAGCAGCTGGATCGTGATCTGGCCGATCAGGCCGAGACCGAGGACGGCCACGCGTTCGCCAAGTTGCGGGGCGGCGCGGCGGACACCCTGCATCGCGATCGCGCCGACGGTGGCGGATGCCGCGCTCTTCACGTCGCAGCCTGGCGGTAGCCGGCAGACCAGATTGCGAGGCACCGCGACATACTCTGCGTGGTTGGCCTGACCGGCGCCGGCAGCGGCCACCCAATCGCCGGCTGCAAGATCGGCGATCCCCTCGCCGACCGCGACGACCTCGCCAGCGACCGAGTAGCCGATCGCCCAGCCCTGTGCGCTCATGTCCGAGACGACATCCGCGGCGGCCGGAGCGGCGCCGACGGTGGCGGCAGCAACATGGCGCGCGCGCGTCAGCCGACGGTCGGCGATCTGCGAGAGCCGGCGCACCGCCTTCCGCGGGTCACGCACGCTGGCCTTCAGGTAGTGCTTCATCAGTCGGGCGCGGTCGAGGCCGCGCTCGACAGCCGGCGTATCCGGCGCCGACACGCTGGCGGGGCGGAGCGGCGCGACCTCGGTACCGACGCTCACGAGCGAATAGCGGACCCGGATCAGGACCGATCCGGGACCGGCGATCGGCCGTGGCATGTTGGCGACGACGACGCCGTCCATGTTCATGATCAGCTGACGCATAGCGGTGAATCTCCGAGCGCATCCTCAGGACGCGCGGGCAGCATGGCGGCAAGGTCGTGGAGCGCGGCCGGCGCCAAGGCCGCGATCCCGACTCGGAACGTGACTGTCAGCGGCAAGGCCACATCCGTGGTCACCGCAACGACCGTCGTCGGGACGCGGACGCCGTAGCTGGGCGACACCCATCCCTCGTCGAGCGTGACCACGAAGCCGGGAGAGAGATCGACCGGCTGCAGCCAGGCGTCGCGGCCGGCACGCCGCAACCGGACGCGATTGCCATCCAGTTCCGCGGCGATGGCGGGATCCAGATGAAAGCGCCAGACCAGCTTGCGCGAGCCGCGGCCATCGAGCGAGTCGCGGATCACGACCTCGGGGCCGTTCTTGACGAGCAACAGCTCGCGCGTGACGAGCACCGACGGATCGAGTCGCTGGTAGCCGTCGTGGCCGCAACGCAGGTAATCGGCGTGCTGTCCCCAGTGCCACGCCACCTGCCGCGGCCTGGCGTCATCGCGAAGCTGCCAGAGCTGATCGGGAGAGATAGGCCGGCACAGCTCCTCGTCGTCGACCTGCACGACGTTGTGGAAGGCGGTGCTGCGGAAACGATTGCGCCAGTCGCGAGAGGCGGTGTAGACGTAGGCCCCGCAGTCGGTGACGAGATTCATGCCGTCGAGCCAGACCTCGACGCTGGTGATGTCGCTGTGACCGTGTCCGCCACGGCCATGCATGCCCACTTCGCCACAATCGACGAAGACGTGTGCGCGATCGGATCGCAGCACGTAAAAGCCGCCACCTGGGAAGGCGGTCGAGCGGACGGGCGTCGCGGCCGGCGGCAGGGCGTCGAACCGCTCTGCCGCGTCCGGGCCAAGCATCCAGAAAGCCTCGTCCGCAAACGACCCGGCGCCGCGTTTGAAGTCGCTGCGATCGAACAGCACCGCGCCGATCGCCAGCAGGTAGCGATGATCGTTGATCTCCTGCACACCGAGCTTCTGTACGCGGCCATCATCGGCGTCGCCGACGAGCGGGATGGTGCAGTCCGGCTTCACGTAGGCTTCGACGAACTCGAACATGCGCTCCAGGCGGGCGGTCCATGCCATCGACAACGGTTCGCCATTGTGCTCGAGCAGCAGGTGCGCGGTGACGAACAACTCGAGCACCAGCCGGTGATAGGCGGTCGATTTTTCGAAGTCAACGCCGTCCTCGCTGGTCTGCTTGAAGAGCTCGGAGTCGACGATCTCCCTGCCGACGGAGAGCCAGCGTCTTCCCTTCGCGGTGCGCCGGAAGAACGCTCCCACCGCAATCAGGCCCACGGCGTCGCTCAGATAATGGTTGCCGTTGACCTCGCTTCGCTCGAGGTGTCCGGCGATGTATTCGCCGTGCATGTAGAGCGATCGAAGCAAGACGCCACGGAACCTACTTGTGGCGCATGCGGCGGAGCCGGCGAAGAAGTGAAATCCCCAGATCCAGCTGATCGCCCGCAGCGCGACATCCATGGCGCAGGCCCAGTTGACGCCGTAGGCCCACCGGTTTCTCTCGATCCAATCCAGGACCTCGGCGACGAATTCCTGTGCGTAGCGTTCGTCACCGGTGAGCCAGTAGGCCTGCCCCAGGGTCGTGAAATGCTGACAGCGGCTCAATTCCCAGGGAACCTTCACATCGGAGGCGCGATCGAGCTCGATGTAGTCGAGACGCGGCGAGTATTCCATCGCCCACTCGCGGCCGGTCTTGAAGTCGGTATGCCACGGCAACCGGGGGCCCAAGGTGACCGTGCCGGAACCGAGGAGATCGAACTGGTGGTGAAGCACGCGGTCGGCGGCGGTCACGATCGTCGATGCGGCGTCAGGATAGCGCCGGCGGAAGGCTCGTGCCCACGGCTCCGCGTCAGATGACGAGATGAAAAACGGCGCCCGCTGCTGAGTCCGCCAGAGCTCGTCAAGGGAAGGCGCGCCGGCGGCGCGCAGCAGCACGCGTTCGGTGAGCAGGTACGGGTAGAGGCGCGCACGCGGCAGCTGCAGCCGTGCCGCGCCGATCTCGAGCAGGCGCGACGCCAGCTGACGCGGCGTCTTCTTCGACGCGCGTCTGACTCGCTCGAAGAATTCGCTCACTCGAACAGGAAGCGGATCAAGACAGCGGCGATCCGATCGGCGGCATGACCGTCCCACAGGTCGGGAATCCGCCCGGGTACCGTGGATGCGAGCGACTCGCCGACACCGGCCACGATGTTCTCGGTTCGGGTGCCGACAACGCGATTGGTGCCCGCGCTGACGGTGACCGGCCGCTCGGTGTTGTCGCGCAGCGTCAGACAGGGTATGCCGAGCGCAGTGGACTCCTCCTGGAGGCCGCCGGAATCGGTGAGGATCAGGCGGGCGTGGGACGTCAGCGCGAGAAAGTCGACGTAGCCGAGCGGTTCGGTGAGGATGACGCGGTCGTGGCGGTCTTCAAGACCGAGCTCACGCAGACGGTTGCGCGTGCGCGGATGCACGGGAAACACCACCGGCATCATGGCTGAGAGCTGGCGCACCGCAGTCAGGATGCCGACGAACGTGGCGCGGTCGTCGACGTTCGACGGGCGGTGCAGTGTGAGGACCGCGTAGGGGCCGTCGACCACCGCCAGGCGATCGCGAATCCGCCCGAGGGTCGCGATCGGCAGGTGCCGGCGCAGCGTGTCGATCATCACGTTGCCGACGAAGTGAATCCGCTCGGGCGACGTGCCCTCGGCACGCAGATTCTCGTCGGCGTCGCGGGACGGTGTCAGCAGCAGATCGGCCAGCCGATCGGTGACGATCCGGTTGATCTCCTCGGGCATGTACTTGTCGCGGCTGCGAAGTCCGGCCTCGACGTGCGCGATGGGAATCACCAGTTTGGCAGCCACCAGCGAGGCGGCCATGGTCGAGTTCACGTCACCCACGACGACGACGAGATCGGGCCGATCCTGCAGGCAGATCTCTTCGAAGGCGATCATGACCTTCGCCGTCTGCACAGCGTGGGTGCCAGAACCGACGCCGAGATCGTGATCGGGTGCCGGCAGTTGCAACTCAGCGAGGAATCCACCGGCCATCGCGGTGTCGTAGTGCTGGCCGGTGTTCACCAGCACCTGGCGGACGCGCGCGTCGCCGCGCAGCGCCTCCATCACCGGCGCGATTTTCATGTAATTCGGCCGGGCGCCAACCACGTGGACGATGGTTTGCTGACGGGTCACAAGCAGTCCTCGCGCCCCTCGACCCATGACGCATGCCACAGGACCGCGTTCATCACCGTCCACAACGGAAAACTGACGCTCTGCCGACCGGCGATCTGATCCTTCAGGAGTGTCGTGAAGTAGTCGCCGTCGACGAAACCCTCGGTGCGCAGCGCCGAGCGTTGGAACGCGGCCAGGCAGCGGGCGCCGAAATCACCCTCGCGAAACCATTCCTCCATCGGCGCGCCGAACCCCTGTTTGCGACGGTAGATCATGTCGTGTTCGAGATACGGCTCGGCCGCCGACTTCAAGATGCGCTTGCAGACGCCGTCGCGCAGCTTGTAGGACGGCGGCAGCCGCGTGGCGAAGTCGACGACGTCGTGGTCGAGAAACGGTACCCGCGCTTCGACGGCATGGGCCATGGTCAGCTTGTCGACGCGCATCAGCAGGTGTTCGGCCAGGCGCAGCTTCATTTCCAGATACGGCATCTTCTGCAGGAGCGCCGGTTCATCGAGCCGGACATCGAGGGGGGCGACGTATTCGCGGATCACGGCGTGGCTGTCGAGCGAGCGATGGCTGTCGGGAACGAGGCCCTCGACCGGACAGTCGACGCTCTGTTCGAACGGGGCGCGATCGGGTGTGAGGCGGTCGCGTTTCGGCCCCCACCAGCACACCGCGCCGCCCCAGAACAGCTCCTCGCCGCGCCGGGCGCGTTGCTGCACGTCCATCGCCTCGGTCGACAGCGACGCGCGCGGCTGGCTCAGCGCCGCCGTGAGGCGGCGCCACGCGGACTGCCGCCGGCGCGCCGGCTGATAGACCGCTTCGTCGAGCTGACGATAGTGCTCGCACCACCAGTAGCCGAGAAAGTTCTCGTCGGCGCCTTCGCCGACCTGGACCACAGTGGTGCCGCTGTCCTTCACCAGCTTGGCGAGGAAATAGAGCGGGATGCACACGTTGTCCGCGATGGGCTCGTCCTGCAGCCTGACGAGCAACGGCAGGAAGTTCTGCATCTCGTTCTGGTTGATCAGGGTTTCGTGGTGGTCGGTCTGGTAGCGCTGAGCGATGCGCCGGGCATATTGAAACTCGTTGTAGTCTTCCTTGCCTTCGTAGCCGATGGTGAAGGTCGACACCGGGCGGTTCATCAATTCGCTCATCAGCGCGACGTTCATCGAGGAGTCGACCCCGCCAGACAGCAGCACGCCGAACGGCACGTCGGAGACCATCCGCCGCGCGATCGACTGACGCAACCGGCGCGTCAACTCGGCCACCGCCTCGGCCTCGCTGATGTCGCCAGGCTTCAGCGTCTGCGTGCGATCCGGCGCGCAATCCCAGAACCGACGTGCGACGCCGCGCCCGGTGTGATCGATCGAGAGGATGTGACCGGCCGGCAGCTTGAACACGCCGCGAAACATCGTCAGCGGCGCGGGGGCGACGATGAAGGTGAGGTAGTGCCAGAAGGCGGTGCGATCCATCTCCGGCGTGATGTCGGGATGCGCCACGATGGCGCGAATCTCGGACGCGAACAGCCACTCGCCCCGACCGGTGCGCGCGAAGTAGATCGGCTTGATGCCGACGCGATCGCGAACCAGGTGCAGGATCGGCCGAGCCGGATCGCGGGCGTCGTAGATCCCGATCGCGAACATGCCGTAGAAGCGGTGGACGCACTGCAGCCCCCACTCCTCGTACGCATGCAGCAGCATCTCGGTGTCGGAGTGGTCCGTCTTCCAGACGTACTTGCCCAGCGCCTCGAGCTCGCGGCGAATCTCGGCGTGATTGTAGATTTCACCGTTGAACGTCACCGCGACGGTGCCGTCGCGGTTGGTCATCGGCTGGGCGGCCGCGTCCGACAGATCGATGATCGAGAGGCGCCGATGCGCCAGCCGGCAGCGGTGATCGGGTGACGCCCACAGGCCGCAACCATCCGGACCGCGGTGCGACATGCGATCGCGCATCTGCACGATGACACGCTCGTCGCATGTCCGCCCCTCGGGGTGAAAACTACCAGCGATGCCGCACATCAGGTTGTCGCGCCTTTGGAAGGAATGTGAATCCTACAGAATCGTCTCGGGCAGCACCGCGTCGCCGACACCCCAGTCGGATCCGTTGAAGATCATCGGCCGCTTCAACCAGTCCATCCATGCGCTCCACAGGTCCACGGTGGTCGCGTCGAGCCAGTCGGCGCCGCTGTCGGCCAGGCGCTTCCTCAGCAGACCTTCGCCTTCGGGCGTCCAGCCGGAACCTTCGAGGTGCTCGAGGTGGTAGATCGGCATCGGCAGGATGACCTCGCGCACGCCGACGTGGTGGGCAATGTCTCCCAGCAGGCCGTCGACGTTCATCGAATACATCGTGAACTCCGGATAGCCGCGCACCTCGAACCAGTGTTCGCGAGCCATCAGCTGAAAGTCGCCAGCCGCGTTGCGATGCACGGCCGCCGGACGATGCAGTTTGAGATAGCTCTCGATCCTCGCGGTCGGCGCGACGTTGGCGAGTGCGGCGACCGAGGCCGGCAGGGCCGGTCCAGACTCGCGGCTCGCGCCAGGGGCGATTGCGGTTGAACCCATGGTTGGCGCCACAGTTCGGTCCGCGGGCGCGATCCGGCGCAGCACCTTCGCCGCCGCCAGGCGGCCGCCCCGAAACAGGAGATCGGGTTGCGCCCTGAACCGGCATTCGTCGGCCGCCACCGATCCAGCGGTGGCATGCACGACGAACGTCGACGCGACATCGCCGCGGCGGTGGCGGTTGGCGACGTAGAGGGAGAATGCCTGCGCCCGTTTCAGTTGCAGCGACAGCACCATGCGGCGTCGATCGCCTTCCGCGGTCTCGTGCTGATCGGCAGGGATCCAGCGGTCAGCCAGCTCGTCGGCGGCGTGCCACGACAGATGCCCTTCGAGGCACGAACACTCCAGGACGAAGCGGTAGGTGCCGTCTCGCGGCGGAAACAGCGGCCCGAATCTCAGAGCGTAGGTGCCGTACGACGTCGCCGAACGAATCCTGAGTCCGTCCACGCTCCGACTGATCGTCGCGTCGCGATGGGCAGGCCGCCATTGGTCCAACGGGAACGGCACCAATGGTGGCGACGGCGTAGCGGACTGTTGCAGCCGGGCCGAGAGCAGGCGATAGCTCAATCCGGCGCGACGCTCGAAGGCTGGCAGAGAGCGCTCGGGCGATGCTGCCACGGTACGGAGAAGGATGCGGCGTCTGCCTGGGGCCGGCCCGAGAGACACACGCCACAGCCGGCGATCGGAAATTCGCGCGCGGCCAAGAACGCGGTCTCCGTCGGCCACCTCGACGTCGACCCACGAATCGGGATCGTAGGGGTTCGGCTCGATCTCGAGGTCAAGCGCCAGCTCGCCGCCCGACGGCCGGTCGGCGTCCGTCACGATCAGGCTCGCCTGTTCGGTTGCCCATCGGTAATAGCCCAGTGTCGCGTCACCTTCACGCATGTGCCAGCCGTCGCCGATGGTGACAGCCGGAGCATCGAACACATCGGGGCTGAGCGGCAGCAGGTCGCCCTGCGAGTTCACCGGATAGGTGCCCGACGATCGATGCAGGCGCAAGTGATGGCTACGGCAATACGCCATCTGATCGTCGAGCGCCGCCTCGATCGGATAGTCCGATTCGATATCGTGGCGATCGACACGGTAGATCACGCCCGTCTCCAGCCGGCGCGCGGCAAAGAACTCCACCAGCTCGTTCGAAAAGATGATGTCGATGTTGGTGGCCAGCACGAACCGGCCGCGGGCGCGGCGGATGCCCGCATTCTTGCCGATCATCTGGAACAGTGGCAGCACGCTGGCGCGCGGCAGGCGCTCATGCAGTGGCGGCGCCACTTCGATGAATCGCAGCGGAACGGCAGGGCCTGCTGGCCGCTGCACCAGCTGGTGCAGCCTGGGACGATCCGGTGGCGGATTCCACTCGACGATGATGAGCTCGGCGTCGAGGCCGCAGCGGCGGCATTGCGCGTCGAACGTGTTGATGAAGGCCTGGAGGCGCCCGAGCGGATTGCCGCCGTGTCCGTCATTGCGCGACGTCACGACCACGCTGAGGTACGGACTGCCGCGATCCGGCTGCTGGTCGAGCGTCACGTCGGGTTGCTCATCGGACGTGATCGGCCACGGCGCGGATCGTCGTCTCCGGCAGTTGGGTATCGCCGAGACCCCAGTCAGGTCCGTTGAAAATCATCGGCCGGCGCAGCCACTGCATGCACGCCGCCCATAAATGGACGATGTCGTTGTCGAGCCAGGTGATGCCGCTTTCGGCGATGCGCTGTTTCAGGAGCGCCTCGCCTTCAGGACTCCAGCCCGATCCCTTTTCGTGTTCGAGGTGATAGATGCACAGCGGCATGGCGAACACCTCTTCACGAATGCCCGCGGTGCAGGCGATGGCCTCGAACAGGCCGTCGATGCTCATCGAGAACATCTCGAACTCCGGGTAGGCCCTGAGAGCGAACCAATGCTCGCGCGCCATGAGCTGGAAGTCGCCGCAGGCGTTCTGGTGCAACTGGATCGGACGGTGGTCCCTGAGGAGCTGAGCGACTGGAGCAAGGTCGGTCAGCGGGAGGAGCGACGCCACACGCGCCTCGAGCTGCCGCACCCGCTCGGAGTCTTCCACGATGGTCGGATGAAACCGGCGGGCCCGCGCGAGCTCGATCGACGCCGCCTTGGATTTCAGCGCACGCAGCGGCTGCGCCAGGAATTCGACCCGGGCGCCGACCGCGTGTCCAATCTGTCCAATCCTCGCCGGCAGATCCTTGCGCCGAAGTCGTTCCAGCGGGACCGATCCGAACAGTCGGCCCAGGATCAGCTCCGAGACTCCGCCTTCCGGCCGATTGTTCGACACGAACAGCGAGAACTTCGTTCCACGGGGGACATCGACTGCGAGGGCCACCGCCCGACCCGTGTCGAGCTCGATCTCCACGGACGCCGCCGGCAACCAGCAGCGGCGATCGTCGTCCATCGCGGCGAACGCCAAACGGCCAGAGACCGCCGTGTACTCGAGCAGGAATTCGTAGCGGCCGTCTGCCGGCGACTCGAGCGCCCCGTACTGAGTGCAGTAGGAATACTTGCCGGGATCGCTGGTCACCTCGACGCCTGCCGAACTGCGCTTGACGCGCAGCTTCGCATTCTCCCTCGACACCCGATGCCACAAGGCGGCCGCATATTCATGGCCGGGCACGGCATGCACGCTGACGTGATACACGCGGTAGCACAGCGGCTCACGCGATTCGAACAGCGGCAGCCATGCTCGACCGCCGCTCGAGTCGAGCAATCGCAACACCAGATCATGATGCGGCACATCATCGGGCAGTTCGAAGCGCATGCGGGTGCGGTTCGAGACACGCCGGCGGCCCAGACGTCGTGCACCGGAAACGATTTCGAGGTCGATCCAGGCGTCCGGCTGGTAAGGATTCGGCTCGACTTCGACGTCGAGCACCGCGCCGCGCGACCGCTCACTGGCGGGCCCGCGATCGACCGCGATCCGCGCTTCGCGTTGGGCCCAGCGGAAGAAACCGCCGCCGGGCTCACCCTCCCGCGTGTCCCAGCCTTCGCCCAGCGCGACGCCGGCGGACGCCACGATGTCGTCGACGAGTGGCTTGAGCCGGCCCAGCGAATCGACCGGGTGGGTGCCCGAACGCGCGTGCAGCCGCAGCTGATGGGTCCGGCAGTACGCCATCTGCTCGTCGAGATCGCCATCGACCGGGTAGTTCGATTCGATGTCGTGCCGATCGAGCCGGTAGAGATGCCCGGTCCGCAGACGTCCGGACGCGAGGTGATCGACCAGTTCGGCCGAGAAGATGACGTCGATATTCGTCGCCAGCACGAACCGGCCTCGGGCGCGGCGGATGCCAACGCTCTTGGCGATCATCTGGAACAGCGGCAGCACCGAGCTGAAACGCAGGCGCTGGTGGAGCTCGGCCGGCACCTCGACGAAGCGCACCGGAAATGGCGTGTCCGGCGGAACGCGGCACAGTTCGGACACCCGCGGCTTGTCCGATGGTGGATTCCATTCCACCACGATCACCTCGGCATCGAGCCCGCTGCGCCGGCACTGGGCGGCGAAGGTATTGACGAAAGCCTGCAGGCGCTTGAGCGGATCGCCGCCGTGATCGTCGTTGCGGGTGGCCACGACGACGCTCAGGTACGGCGCCGGGGCTGGCTGGGTCAACCCTGCCCCCTGCGGTACAGCCGTTCTTCGGCCGGACGATAGTACTCGTCCAGGCTGGTGACGACTCTGGTGTACCAGCCAAGCAGCTGCTGCGACCGAGCCGGCTGCGCCAGAACAACATCGTCGCCCAGCGCGCGGACGTAGTCGATCTGCTGCTTGATCCAGGAGCGCGTGAACTGGTGATTGATCGCGAGCCGATCCCGCCCCGACGTGTTTTGGCCGGCGGCGTGCCACAGCGTGGAATCGAACACGATCATCGATCCGGCCGGGCACTCGAGCGCGAGGGCCTGTGTTTCACGCTCTGGCGTTCCTGAACACGAGGGTTGCTGCTGCGTGCCCGGGAGGACCCAGGTGGCTCCGTTGTCACGCGTGAACCCGTCGATCGCGAAGAACGCATTGACCGAAGCGACGTACCCGTTGAGGACGCGGGGAAAATCCTGATGGTAGCTGTTCTGAAATACCTGCGGTTGGTCCGTCGTGGCAAAGGACGGAAGCACGAAGCCGTTTTGGAGATGCAGGATGGCGGTATCGGAAACGGTGCCGTCCAGCACGATGAGCAGCGTCGGTATCTCGAGGAATCTCAGGAAATGGGCGTCGTATTTGAGCATGAGCCGCAGCACACCGAGCTCGCCGGCCCGGGTGAGCCGATCGACGCCGACCTCGGCGACGATGCGATCGCGCACGGCGTACATACCGTCGCGAGTTCGATTGAGGAAATCGCGGTCGAGCACCGACTCGATGATCGCAAATCCGTTCAGCCTGACGCTCTCGAGCGCAGACCTGCACCGGTCGTTCAGCGCCGCATCGCCTGAAAACCGCGGCTCGATCATGCGGACAACACAGGATGATGCCGGATCTGCAGCTGATCCAGCCTTCTCGCGGCGACCGGATAGTGCCACACGTTCATCGTCAATAGCGCATCGGTTACCCCCAGCCCCCGGGCCGCCTCTGGGCGAACGACCGGAAAATGGAATTCACCTCGCCGGTCGGGCTCGTCGTCGAGTCCGCAGACCAGTGGAAAATCCCCGAGCGCGGAATAGGCGCGCGCAATCGCGAATGCCTCGTGCAGACCGAAGGCGGCCAGCCGCCGGCCTTCCATCGAGCAGCGATCGAGCAGCGCATTCAACCGAGTGCAGTCATTCATCACGCGCTCCGCCGACACGACGCTGAGAGTCGCGGCAGGCGCGTCTCGCCAGGATGCGTCTGCTGGCTCAGCTGCCCGCCAGACATGAAGACTGAAGTTCGGCATCAGCGGATGACCGACCTCGGCCCGCTTTTGGCGAAAGCCGCACTTGCGGGCATAGGCGGCGAGGTGCGCTGTGCCAAAGTGATGGAGATGATCGGCAAAGAGGATGTCGTAACTGGCCACGTCCTGGGTGGGCTGCGTCAGAACGAGCGTGCCTCCGGCCCTGAGCCTGGAGCGGAGCCAGCGCAGGAACACGGTCGGAGACGCCACATGCTCCACCACCGCAGCGGCAACGACGATGTCGCACGAGGCAGGATGAACGCGTGCGATGTCGTCGCAGACCTCGAACCCCCGAGCCGCAGTTCGCATCGCGGCATCGCGGCCAGGTTCGACCGCGATGAATGACGACTCCGGAAATCGCCTCGAGAGCTGCTGGAGCAGATGACCCGATCCAGCCCCGACCTCAGCGACGACACGGCTACCCGCCCACACATCGTCGCCGGTACTGCGGACCATCCAGTCGGCAATGACAGAACTGCGGGTCACCGGTCCGTCGAGGGTATAGAAGAGATGGTCCTTCACACCGGGATCGTAAGTGTTGGCGTAGTAGCCGGACAGATCGGCGCCGAATTCCCGGTTACCAGAGCGGACCAGACCACAGACAGCACACCGGAGTTTGGTCAGGTTGCCTGGCAGAATGACGCGGTCCGATCGCATCATGCGTCCACTCGTGCCGGCCACGACCACGTCGCCAGCTGCGCTCCCACACAGGTCGCACCACCCCGGATCATAGCCGCCGCTCATGACCGAGCCCGGATCACGTTCGGCCTTATTCGAGGACAGCGAGCCCAATGCCGGTCCGTCCGTAGCCATCGCCGTTGTAGAGCATGTAGCGGCGCGCCCCTAGATCGAACACGGCCGGGTACTCGATCATTTCGGCGTCCCATCCAGAAGGAGACGGCTCGATGCCGGCGTCGGCATCCCGCCGACGCCACACGATGCCATCAGCGGATTCGGCGTATCCAATGCGGTATTTCTCGCCACGGTACCGAGTACCACATCCGATAGCCACCATCTCGATCTCGGATCACGCACGGCCGCCCGAACGCATGTTCGTCAGCGCAGGCGAAATCGATGCATACCGTACCGTCTCGACGCCACAGCAGGCCGTCAGACGATTCGGCATATCGAATGTGATAGTAATGTTTCGGCACACCATCCTCGACGGTCCACTGCAGCGCCGAGACGTACCACATCCGCCAGATGCCGTCGTCCACGAGAACCCAAGGAGATGCTGTCAGGTAAGGATCCACCGCGTTACGTTCGAGGATGGGCGCGGGCGAGACCCGTCGAAACGTGTCGCCGTCGTCACTGACGGCCACTCCCCCGAAAAAGTAGAACGGCACCGTCACACCGCGCGTCCAACCGGTGTAGTAGAGATACCACCGGCCTTCGCATTCGACCAGCGATGATGTGGTGACGCCGTTGTCGTCGAATGCGCCAATCGCGCCCAGCCCGAGGACCAGCGAAGGCCGGATGGTCATCCGCGGCACGGCGGCGGACAGGTCGAGATCGCCGACGCCGACCTGCGACCGGCCGTGGCCGTCACGGCCACTGAAATAGACCCGGACACGGCTCTCGCCAGTGACCTGGACGACCGGCAGAGCGGCGTGGGAAACGGCCCACCTGGCGCTTCCAGGTCCGTCGCAAACGAGCCCGAGTTTCTTCCACATGCACGCGTGTCAGCAGCTTCTACAGCTCGATCTCGTCGCTGCGCTTGGCGAAGAGCTCCGCGCGCCGCGGCAAGTAGACGCCCTTCTCGATGGTGTTCTTCATGATGATCGCACCGGCGCCAACCAGGGTGGCGGGCGCCAGCGTGATCGAATTACGCAGAGTCGCGTTCACGCCGATGAACGAATAGGCGCCCACTGTCACATGTCCGGAGACCACGACCTGAGACGTAATGAAGCAGTGATCGCCGACGACCGAATCGTGGCCAATGTGGTTGCCGCTCCACATCGTCACGTTGCTGCCAATCTTCACGAAGGGCTGGATGGTATTGTCCTCGAGGATGAAGCAGTTGTCGCCGACTGGCTCATCGCTGAGGAAGCTGCAGCGTGAGCTCACGTAGCTGACCAGACTGTAGCCGCGCGTCTTCACGGCATCGTACTTCACGGCTCGATCGCGATTCATATGCCCGTAACTCAGGGCCACGAACATCGCGTGCGTGTCGGGTGGAAATCGGCGGCACGCTTCGTCGAAATCGAGCACCGGCAGGCCGAGGAGCTCGTCGACCCGACGGAATTTTGCGTCGACGGCAAAGGCGACGACCTCGTGTTCGCTGTCCCGCGTGAAGTACACGCGAGCCAGCCGCCCGATGTCGCCCGCACCAAAAATGACAACCTGCGCCATGGCACCTCAGAGCCGGACGAGCACCGTGAACTCGTACAGCGGATAGTCGTGATTCAGTGCGACCGCACGCGAGAAACGCCGCATACAGTAGCGGAAGACCTCCTCCGGCTCTTCGTAGAACAGGTCGTCACGCCTTCGATCCGGATCGGAGTAACCGGTCAACAGATTGAAGGCAAAGCCGCGCCGGCTCATCGCCGCAATCGCATCGAGCTCGCGATGGAGATACGCGCGCCAGGCCGCGGCCGAGGCGTCAAGCTTCACGTTGAAGACGCCGCTCGCAACCGTGTAGTCGCGGCGCTGGATCGACGAGCGTTCGGAGGTGAACGCACTGGCAGGCAGCTTCGGGTGTCTCACCCGAGCCGCTTCAATCATCGCCGGCGATGCGTCGTAGCCGCAGTAATCGAAGGGGCGCCTGGCGTGTTCGAGATAATCGACGAGGGCGCCATAGCCGCAGCCAAAGTCGATGAGCGAAGGCGTCGCCTCGCTGGCGCAGATTCGTAGCAGCTGAGCGAACCGGAGCTCCTGCGACTCGGTCGAATTCCAGTCGACGCCCCGATGCGTCGGACCATGGGCCTTCAGCTTCTCGGCGTAGTAGGCCGCCGCGCGGGCGGCGAATGGCTCAGCCATCCTCGCGCCGGCCGCGATCCGGATAATAGGCCCTGACCACGGTGTAGGGGCGGTCCTTGGTCTCCATGAACACCTTCGATAGATACATGCCGATCACGCCGAGACAGAAGATCGTCACACCACCGAGGAACCAGACCGACACCACCAGCGAGGGCCAGCCCGCAACCCCGGCGCCGTGGACCAGGACGCGCCAGACCAAAATCACCCCGGCGACAGCCGCGGTCAGCATGATGATCGTCCCCAGATAGAAGATGAGCACGAGCGGGCGGTTACTGAACGAGGTGACCGCGTTCACGAGCACCGAGAGACGCTGACCGATCCCGTAGGTTGTTCCACCGTGGTCCTGCTTCTCGACGATGATCGGAACCTGCCTGAACCCGGTCATGACCCAGAGCGCGGCCAGGCAGACTTCACGATCGCGATGGCGAATCAGCTGGGATACGTAGCGTGCGGTCATCAACCGCGCCGTAATCACATTGCGCGGAATCGGAAACTCGAGCATCCAGTTCAGCGTCGCGTAGAAAAGGGCGCCACCCATCCGCTCGCCGAGAGAACCCTTGCGGCGGTTCTGGACGCCGTAGACCACGTCGGCGCCTTCGCTCTTCATCTTGCCGAAGAATGCCGGCAGCCACGCCGGGTCCTCCTCGAGATCCGAGTCGACCAGGAAGACGAGATCGCCGCGGGCGTGCGACAGGCCGGTCATCATGGCCTTGTGATGACCGTAGTTGCGCGAGAGCTCGATGACGCGGATGTGCGGGTCGGCCTGTGACAGCGCAATCGCGATCGCGATCGACGCATCGGGCGATCCATCGTCAACCAGAACGATCTCGTAGTCTTCGGCAAAGTCGCGAGCCGCCGCCGATGCGCGCGCGCAGAACTGCTCGAGTGAGCGCTGGGAGTTGTACAGCGTCGACACGATCGACAACGTGGGCGGCGCCGACGGATTGAGCGCCGTCACGATCGGCACGACAGGATGATGGCGGGCATGCGGGTACTCTTCAGCGCACGATCAGCGTCGCTTGCGACAGTGCAGGGCGCAGTAGTCATGAAGAATCGAAAACGTCATCGTCTGCTCGATGTCGAGGCGAGCGCGAAATGCCGCGTCGAGGGCTGCAGCGGTGCGTGGATGGCTGCCGCGGTCCCAGGCCCAGAGCGCGCGAGCCGCCAGCCGATGGGGCGCCGACAACGCATCAAGCATGATCAACCGGCCGGATGGCACCAGCACTCGCGTAATTTCGGCAATCACCGCGCCCAGCGCGGCCTCGGAAAGGTGGTGCGTCACACCAATCAGCAAGGCGGCATCCACGACACCGGCTTCGAAGGGCAAGGCGGTGCCGTCGGCGAGGAGACCTGTGACGCCTGGCGTTCGCTGGAGGCGCTCGAGTTTCCTTCGCTCGAGATCGACGCAGAGGTAACGAACACCGGGTCGGAGTTGTTCGAAGATCCGGCCGGTGCCGCCCCCGACGTCCAGCACACGGCCCGAGATCTGGTCGAGCCATGGCTGCAGGTGCCGCATGATGACGTCGCGACCAGCGAGGTTCTGAATCAGACCATAAACGGAGGGATGTCCCGCGATCACGTCGACCAGGCTCATGACGACACGGCCCTCATCGAGCGATCCGCGGCGCGGCGGCGATGCCGTCACGGTTCGAAGGAGCCATCGTCAACGGGTCACCGCTTCCCCCCACGTCTTCACGGCGTCGATCACCGCCGAGATGTCCGTCGCGCTCATCGCCGGCCACAGCGGCAGCCGGACGATCCGATCGCCGACGCTCTCGGTGACATGAAGCGAACCGGCCGGCCGGCCGAAGCGACGCCCCGCCGGCGCCAGATGCAGCGGTACGTAATGGCTGACCGCATTGATGCCTTGTTCGGCGAGTCGCGACAGCAGCCTCGGGCGCATCTCCGACTCAGAGGTCAGCACGTAGTACAGGTGGGCGTTGGCCGTGCAGTGGGGGGGAACAATCGGACGCCGCAGCGCCCCGGACGACTCCAATGGTGCGAGCCGCGCGTGGTACTCGGCCCAGATGGCCTGGCGCCTCGACGTGATCGCCTCGGCGTGCTCGAGCTGCGCCGATAGAAACGCGGCGTTGATCTCACTGGGCAGGTACGACGACCCCAGATCGATCCAGGAGTACTTGTCGATCTTTCCGAGTAGAAAGAGCGTGCGATTGGTCCCTTTCTCCCACAAAATCTCCGCCCGATCGACCCACTGCGACCGGTTGACGATCAAAGCCCCGCCCTCTCCGGCGATCACGTTCTTCGTCTCGTGGAAGCTGACGGCGGACGCGTCGCCGATCGATCCGAGTGGCCGTCCCTTGTACGCCGCCATCACACCCTGCGCCGCGTCCTCGATCACGAACAGACCGTGTCGCGAGGCAATCCGGCAGATCTCATCCATCTCACAGCCGACGCCGGCGTAGTGGACGGGCACGATCGCTTTGGTGCGCGGCGTGATCGCCTGCTCGATGCGTGATTCGTCGAGGTTGAGCGTGTCCGGTCGGACGTCGACGAACACCGGGGTCGCGCCGCGCAGCGCGAACGCATTGGCGGTGGACACGAACGTGAACGACGGCATGATCACTTCGTCGCCGGGACCCACCTCGGTCAGGAGCGCCGCCATCTCGAGGCCGGCAGTGCACGAATGCGTCAGCAGCGCGCGCCGGCAGGTCAGCCGCTGCTCGAGCCACGCCTGGCAGCGCTTCGTGAACTGGCCGTTGCCGGACAGGTGGCCGTTCGCGATCGCCTCCTCGATGTAGGCCAACTCGTTGCCAGCCACGAACGGCTTGTTGAATGGAACCGGCCTGGTCATGAGACCCGCCGCGCAATGACCAGCAGCGAGCCGCCGACGGGCAGCGACGCACCAGCCGCGATCGCCGCCCGCTCGACGCCGCACAGGGCGCCGAAGATGGTGTTGACGACAGGATTGATCCGCATTTCCGAGGCGGGATCGAGCGCGGCCAGGTTCTGTTTTCGCATGCGAGACGCCAGTTGCGCCGGCAGCGTCAGCGTCATGAACGAGGTCGCCCGTTCGACCACATAGCCGGCACGTTCGACGGCGCCTATCATCTGTCGACGGGTGTAACGGCGCCGGTGGTGACTGTAGTCGTCGAGCGCGCTCCAGAGGAATTGGTGCTGAGGAACTGTCACGATCATCAGCCCCCCCACGGCTGTCGATCGGTACATCTCTCGAAGCGCCTGCTCGTCATCGTCGAGGTGTTCGAGGACGTCGAAGGCCCCGACGATGTCGAATTCGCGATCGTAGGGCAGCTTGCGAATGTCGACCTGCACGAACCCGACCTCGGGGAGCTGTCGTCGGGCGAAGGCCAGGCCCGCCAGTAACGCATCGGCGCCCGCCAAGCGGATACCGGGCAGGCTCGATTTCAGCACCTCGAGCACGCCGCCCGTGCCGCACCCGACATCGAAGAACGAGGTGGCCCCGGGAACGTAGCGCGTGACCGCCCAGGCAATCAATCGACTCCTGTTGGTAAACCAGAAATGGCTGCGCTGTGCCTGATCCAGCTCGGAGTAGCTGTAGGTGGCGTCGTCTGGGTTACTGCGCGCGAGCTCGGGAGCAAGAACCGCGACGCCATCGACCATCGACGGCGCGAAGCCGCAGATGCGGCAGTTCCACCCGCCGCCCTCCAGCGTCGCCTCGCAGCTCGCGCATCGCCGCATGCTACGCGCTGCGCTCGGTGCCGGCGGCCACCGGCAGCGGCAGCAGGTAGGCGAGCGCCTCGGGGCCAACGTGGACGAGCAGGTCGATGATGCTGACGTGGTGATCGAACGGAGGGTACAACTGCTCGTATGCGGGATAGCCCTGATAGTTCATGTAGGTCAGCGTGATACCGGCGGCCTCGAACAGGTGCTCGTCGATGTAGGCCCGCGCCGCCGGACCCGTGAGGTATTCGGTCGCGCCCGCCTGGCGGCACATTCCCACCAGACGCTCCGTGCGACTGCCCGACACCGCGTAGTCCATCGACCATTTCAAGGGCGTCGTAATCGACAGCGTGTCGCGGAAGTGCGAGATGAATCTGAAGTTGATCTCGCTCAACAATGCGGACGTGCAGCCGAGAAACAGCGCCTCGAGCTCGATCTTGTATCGGCTGAAGTACGGGGCGCGGGAGTAGTTCGCCTGAATTGATCGCCAGTGCCGCTCGTTCCAACGCGGATCGGAGACGCGCATGTCCTTGATCGCGTCGAAGTACTTCCCTTTGACTTCGACAGGGACCGTCAGCCAGAGCGGACCGGTCGGCGTCTTGATGCGGTTGCGGTTCCGCCAATCTCTCTTGGTGTACTGGGCATCGTCGTACAGGATGAATTCGTCGACCCGCCTCAGCAGATCGAAAAATCCCTTCCACGGGATATAGCACGATTGCAGGATCGCGACTCTCTTGGGCGTCACATGGGAGGCCAAGACGGCGGCGTCAGCCGGATCCCAGGATGACAGCGCCGCGCAGCTGGAACACCCATCAACGTCGATCTAGTTCCGGCACTTTGGGCGCGACCGACCTGGTCGTCACGCTCTCAACAGGAAACATCCGCACCGCCTGCACGCTGCCGGCTGAGGCGCCATCGGCCGAGCAATTGCTCAGCACGATCCAACCTGGTCTGGCGGCGCTTTCCACAAGCGAATCCACAACCTGCGGAGCGTCACCCGACATCACCGCGGTCTGGCTCAGAAACGAGCGCTGATCCGGCGTGAGGACGCCGACCGAGAGGCAGCCGCGCGTAACGGTCACCGTGGCCCTGATATCCACGAAGCGATTCACGACGCGGGCCGACGCGACTTCGGGAGTGAGCTCGACGACCGACCCGTAGGCCCACTGTTGGGCTGGGGTTGTGACGGCCCACGGCCTCAGCACTTTTCCGAACTCCTGGCCAAGGACGAACGCGGGAAAAATTCGAAGCGTGCGGGGCGGGCAGGCCCGCGGCTCCTCAGTCGGGTCGAAAAATGTCCGAAACTGGCTCTTGCGGTCGAGATGAATCAATGGAAAGTCCTGGTTCAGGTACCGAAATCCGTGATCGAGCGCATCCAGCGTCGCCGGACTGATGGCGTCGGCAGGGCCAGCGGCGGACAGCTCCTGCTTGACGCAGAGATAGTTTTGAAACCTCTCCGCCGTACTCGCCACGCCGGTGACTCCAACCGGCGACGGGAGCGTTTGCGAGTGGGCCAGCGCCGAAAAATGAAGGCGTGGCGCGACCAGGGCAAAGACGTCGGCCAGATCGGGATTGTCGAAGACGAGCGACTCCGGATCGGTCTCGAGCTCGTCGAGCAGCTGCTTCGAGATTGGCAGCTGTTGCAGCATCGACGCGTTGACGGCAAAGACCTTGACCGAGTACACGCCGAGCAGGCAACAGGCGACTCCCGCCGCGGCAACGGCCACCCAGGCGCGCCCGCCACTCGTGTGCAACGCCAGCACGATGACCACGGCCAGGGCAATGACTCCGAAATTCTGTTCGAGATTGTGCGGCGCCTGGAGAAACCCCGCGATCAGCTGAGTGTTGGCCGCGGCGGTGGGCGCGAGCGCGAACAGCAACGCGGGGACCCGAAGACGATGCTCGAGGCGCGACCGCACCAGCAGATAGATCGCGATCGCCACCAGTCCGGTGCCCGACAGCAACGGCAGGTGCGTGGGCGGAAGGAAATCAGCCAGCGTAGTGCGCCTGACGAAGAGCACGTAGAAAGTGAACACCGTGCCGGCGATGGCCAGGTAGCCTGCGAGCGCGGACAGTGCGGTGCGCCGCGCGCCGTTCCCGACCCGGGTGGCAAGCCTGTCATGCACCATCAACCCGAGCACGATGAACATGTACGGGATACCGACGAAAGGATAGATGAACGGCACAATCGCGAGCGCGACGAGATACGAGCGCCAGCGAATGGCAACGGTGGTGGCGAGCGCCACGACCGCGAGCGAGAGCTGTGGCTCCGGCGTGCGGAAGAACGGCGGATAGTACGCCTGCGGCAGCGTGACCCAGGAGAGGCCGCTCGAGTTGTAGTTGAAATCGAAGAGCCTCGAATAGTACGGGTTCGAGTAGCCGAACGCGACGGGAAGCGCGACGACAACGAACGGATAGACAACGCTCTCGAGCGTCGAGAAACCCAGCTTGGTCGCCAGGTGCCGAAGCAGGATTACGGTCACCACGGGCGATATGACGTCGAACAGGAGATTCGTATATCCGCCAGACACTCCCAGCTTGTGCAGTGCCACCACCAGATATTCGGCCGCGTGCGTCAGTGACCTGGTCAGCAGGGCGCCGTCGTACGACAGGTAGGTCGATTCGTCGAACGCATTGGTGTAGAAGAGATAGCCGCCGGTCGCGAAAAGCTGGCGCAGCGCAAACAGGTTGGGGACGACGATCAGCACCCCGAGCAAAGCCGCCCAGAGCCATCTGTCGAGCGCGGGGCGCCGCTTCATCAAGCCGGCACAGCCCGAACCAACAGATGCCACCCGAGCTCGCGCTCCAGCCGCGCCAGCTCGTCGTCGTCGACGTTGGCCCACTCCGGCGCCTTGCGATACTCGTATCGAGTGTAGGCGGGAATGTCCCAGGTGAAGATGTGCGCCTTGTGAATGTCGAGGATGCGAAAGTTCTCGAGCAGAGCGCGAGCGGTCTCGTGCGTGTACGTATACGTGACCGGTGAACCGGACTGCGCCTCCGAATGCCGCGCCACCAGCTCGTCGATCCGGCTGAAATCCCACACGCCTTCTTCTTTCATGATCCAGAACAGCTTGTAGCTGATGCGGCTGTAGATCATGAGCCGGAGCTCACTCTGTGGCGTCATGTATTGCCGCGCATGGTCGAGGATCCGCCGCGGATTGGGCGAGTGGTGGATCACGCCGAACGAATAGACCAGATCGAACGTCTGCGACGGCAGAATCCTGGGCAGCTCCTCGGCGTTGCCGACGTGAATGGTCACGCGATCGGTCAAGCCGAACACCTCCGCCCGCGTGCGCGCCAGCGTGGCGGACTCGTCAGACAACTCGACCGCCGTCACCTGCGCGCCGGCGCGCGCGAAGTTGAGCGTGTCGGTGCCCAGACCGCAGCCGATCTCCAGCACCCGGCGGCCCGCCCACTTCGGGAAATCGGCGAAGCCTGGAATGTGCGGTTCGACGAAGTACTTCCGCCGTTCCACCTCGTCGAAGTATTCCCGCGTGCCGACGCTCTTGGTCGAGTGGCGAATGTTGCACGGCAGGGCGTTCCAGAACTCCCGCACCCGATCGATCGGAACGTTCGCGAATGTCTGATCAGCGTCCATAGTGTGTCGGTGTCGCTCCCCACAACTGCGTGAACACGTCGGCCGGCAGCGTCGCCGCGCCGCGCCCGTACGGCACGTACTCGATGCCTTCGGCGCCGGACAGTTGATCCGACAGAATGCGCCAGAAGTCCATCACCAGGACAGGGTGTCCATCGTGCCGGAAATCCGCGGCCGTGATGGTCGTGAATTCCGGATCGGGCGTCGCGACCAGGACCAGGTCCGCGTCGCGCAGGCAATCGCGCGCGTTGTCGAGGATCAGCGCCCGGCCGCCGAGCTCGAGGTTCGCGGCGTCCCCGGCCAGCGGATCGTAGGCCAGCACCCTGGCGCCGCGTTCGAGGAACGCCTTGGCCATCATCATCGCCTGCGACTCTTCGATCACGTGCGACGCCGGCTTGTAGGCCAGGCCGAGAATCGCCACCGTGACCTCGCGCGAGACTCGCGAGCGCAGCTCGTTGAGGATCCGCTCGGCCAGCGACCGGTTCAGTCGGTCGGTGGTGACGAGCAGGTCGCCGCGCCCGCCGAGCGCGTTGGCGATGAAACCCAGGGCGACGTTGTCGCGCGGAAAGCAGGGTCCGCCGAAGCCCAGGCCGCCGGTCAGATATTTGCGGCCGATCCGCGAGTCCATCCCGATGGCGTTGGAGACGACATCGATGTCGCCGCCCGGAATCGCGCCGCACAGCTCGGCAAGCATGTTCGCAAACGTGATCTTGGTCGTGACGAACGCGTTCACGGCGATCTTGGCCAGCTCGGCGTTCTCGAGTGACATGCGCTGCACCGGCGTTGTCGGCCCCATGACGTCGGCGTAGCACGCGGCCAGGTGCTCGCCCGACCGCGCGTCGATCTCGCCGATCAGCAGGAAGTCCGGGTTCAGGAAATCGCGAATGACGCTGCCGAGCGCGATGAATTCCGGGCTGTAGCAGACGCCGAAGCCGGATCCCGCCGACTTGCCGGCGTGCTGCTCGAGCACCGGCACCAGGCCGTGACGCATCGATCCGGGCAGCACCGTGCTGGTCAGGACGATGGTGTGCCAGTCGTTCTTGGCGGCGAGCGCCTTGCCGATCTCACGGAAGGCGTAGGCGACGTACTGGAGTGAAAACGCGCCGCGCTCGTCGCTCGGCGTCGGCACGATGACGAAGGTGAGCTCGGACTCGCGGATGGCCTCCTCGTGGCTCATCGTCGCGCGCAGGCGCTCGCGATTCTGCGCGATCAGATCGCCCAGGCCGGTTTCCTGGACCGGTGCCCGGCCCGCGTTGATGGCGTCGACCGATCGGTGATTCACGTCCACGCCGATGACGTGGTGCCCCTTGCTGGCAATCGCCGCGGCCATGCTGGCGCCGAGCTTGCCCAGCCCCACAATCGAGAATCGTCTGCTCATAGTCACCGGTGAAATAGCCGCGATCAGCGGCGCCTTATGCCGAACAGCAGCCAGCTCGGTTGCACCCAGAACAGTTTGTCGAACAGCTGGCCCAGTTCCTCGCGGTTGTCGGACATGAAACCCACGACGCCGCGCGTGCTGCTGCACGCGCGTGTCACCTCGGGAAGAGGACAGAAGTCGTGCCACATGAGAATTCCGCCGGGGCGAACCAGTTCGATCGCCAGCCTGGTGTCGTTGGCGACGATGTCGTAGGCGTGGCCGCCGTCGATGAAAGCGGAGTCGAAGAACCCGGATGGATAGTTGCGGGTGTCCCACGTCCGGCTGTCGGAATAGATTTGACAGACTCGACTTCCCCAGCCCGCGTCGAGATACTTGCGACCGATGAGACCGTGCGCGTCGGTTCGCACCCAGGTGCCATCGCCGCCGACCATCGTCTCCGACCAGGCGACAGGCGCCACCGGCACATCTTTCTCCAGCGCGGCGTAGGTCCAGCGGCCGTCGTCGAGGGTTTCGCCGCCGGGAAGATTGATCGTCCACACCGTGGCGTCGCACTCCTCCACACAGCGCAGGACGCCGTCGCCGAGCCAGGTGCCGAACTCGAGGTGGCGCCGCGGCCGAAACTGCCTGAACACGTGGCGCAGGATGACATCGTCTGCCGCCATTTCCCACGCGGTGAGCGGCAGCGTGCGGTAGGCCGCGGGGAAGTCGATCGCGTCGGTCCAGCCGAACGCCTCGCCGAGTCGGTCGATCGCGACGGTCTCGATCACGCTCATGCCGAATGGACCTGCGGTGCGGCGGCCGCCGGGGCGAGCGCTGACACGGTAACGGCGGCAGGGTGGATGAAGAAGCAGCCGAAGGTATCCACCTTCGTCGCCGACGTCACTCGCAGCTCGAGTCGCGCCGCGAGCATGTGATACCACGCGCCGTCGATGGTGAAGTAGTTGATCACGTCGCGATCGTAGAGGCCGACCTCGCCGACTCCCATGTTCACGTACCACCGCCCGCTGCCAAGCAGGATCGAATCGAGCCGTACCTCAATCACGCATTCGTCGCTCGGCGGCAGGGAGATCCGCGGTTGGTAGACATACGCCGAATACGGCGACTCGTGGCGCGCGAACCCCAGAAAGAAGGTGACGTCACGACTCGTGATCTCTGGCGCGACGCGGAGGCTGATCCGAGCGGTGAACGGCTCGCCATGCCGGACTTCCGAAATCTCCCTGCCGTCGCGGCCGATGAATTCCACCTGCGTGATCCGTACAACGCCGGTGCCATAGTCGGTCTGCCTGAGGACTTCGAGGTCGCGGGAGGCGCTGGTGGTCCGGTCGAAGGCGGACTCGCTCCACTGCCCGTCCGCGGTCAACTCGCCCGAGGCCACCAGCTTGCGATCCGGGGTGAACACTCGGACGTCAATCTGATCCGTGCCGTCGTAGTTGTGGCGGACACGCACCCGGCTCACCGCGGCACGCGGGGGCAGCGTCACGATCCACTCGGCTTTGTGGTAAATCGATCCGGTGTCGCGAAGCACGCGGCATGCTTCGCCGGCCACTGTTTCCGGCCGCCCCAGGTTGCCCTCCGGTACCAGGGCCCAGGTCGGCGCGCCGTCCGCGACCGGCAGCCGGCTGATCTGCCCATCTGCGAGCTGCAGCTCGACGCTGGCCAGCGCGAGCGGTCGCTCCGGCGAGAAACCGGTGCGCGTGCGGATCAACACGTGAACGATGCGCTCATCGTCGGCCGGCCCGAGCGCAGTCACGTTGCGTTGACGCAGGTACTGCTCTTCCTGATCCTTGACCGAGCTCTCGTAGAGCGAAATCGCCGCCTTGCCGTCGCCGTCGAACTTGACCTCGCCGCGATCGAGCCAGAGGAAGCGGTCGCACAGGTTCAATGCCGCGTAGATATTGTGGGTGACGAGCAGCAGCGTAGTGCCCGCCTCGGCGCACAACTGGCGCATGCGTTCGAAACTCTTGTGCGCAAAGTAGGCGTCGCCGACGCCGAGAATCTCGTCGACGATGAGGATCTCCGGCCTGGTGACGACCGAGGAGGAGAACATCAGGCGGGAACACATCCCTGTCGAGTAGGTCTTCATCGGTTGATCGATGTACTCGCCGATCTCCGCGAAATCGACCACCTCGTCGAAAATCCTGGATGCATCGGCGCCGGTGATACCCTGATGCGCGAGGCTTGCGAACACGTTCTGGCGGCCGGTGAAATCGGGATGAAATCCTGACCCGATCTGCAGCAGGTTGCTGACCGTGCCGTTGACCTGAACGCTGCCGGCTGTCGGGCGCACCAGCCCGGTGACGGTTTTCAGCAACGTCGACTTGCCCGCGCCGTTGCGGCCGATGATCGCAATCTTCTCGCCGCGTCCGATTGACAGACTCACGTCGTGAAGCGCGGTGTGCTCGGAGTAGTAGGCAGGCCCGGCCGGGCACAGACCGAACAGATCGAGGAACCGGTAGATCGGCTTCTGATGCAACCGATAGCGCTTGACGACCCCTTCGATGACGATGGCGGGCCGCTGCAGCGGGTCGGGCCGCGCGTCACTCATAGTCGCTGAAGATGGGAGACATGCGGCGGAAGAAGGTGGCGGCGGCGAGCGCCAATCCGAGCGCCGCCATCAGGAACAGGCCGTCGGACCACACCGGCGACACCCGGACGCCAATCAGGGCGAACCGGAAGCCCTCGATGAGATACGTCAGCGGATTCAGGTACACCAGTGCCCTGACCCGGACCGGCACCGAGTCGACGGTGAAGCCGATCGGCGAGACGAACATGAAGAGCAGCAGCGCGATGTTGACCACCTGGGCGATGTCCGGCACGACCACGGCGATCGCCGACAGAAACCAGATGACGCCCAGGGTAAACAGCAGTAAAGAGACCAATGGGACCGGCAGGTACAGCAAGTGCCAGCCGGCGTAGGAGGTCGGCAGGATCATCGCGATCAGCAGCGTCAGCGAGCTGAACAGACCCACCATCGCCGCCAGCGCGTGCTTCACCGGCACCAGTTCGATCGGAAACACGGCGTTGCGCAGGAGCGCGAGGTTGGACTTCACCGATCCGAGGCCGGTCGACACCGCTTCGCTGAAGCCAAGATACGGCACCAGCCCGCAGAAGACGAACAGCACGAAATCGTAGGTGCCAAGCTCGCGGTAACGCACCCGAAAGACCACAAGATAGAGGAAGCAGTAACTGCCGAGCAGCAGCAGGGAGTAGAGCGGGTACCACAGGACGCCGAGGATCGACCCGGCGTACTTCCGCCGGCATTCGATCAGGGTCAGCGTCCACAGCACGCGCCACGACCGGCGCAGGTTCGCCAGCAGGCCCGCCGTTTCCGACCGGATGACCGCGGGCAGGTGAACGACCGACCGCATGGGCGAAGATGCGGACGCGTGGACGACTGATGCCAACGGCGTCAGCGCTCGCGGAACCTGTTGGTGATGGGATACCGCCGATCGCGGCCGAAACTTCGACTCGAGGTCTTCACGCCGGGAGGCGCCTGACGCCGCTTGTACTCTGCCGTGAACAGCATGTTCTGCGTCCGGCTCACGACATCGCGCGCAAATCCATCGGCGGCAATTTCGTCGACTCCGCGTTCGCCTTCCACCAGGCCCGTGAGCATGGCGTCCAGATGCGCGTACTCGGGCAGCGAGTCCTGGTCTTTCTGATTGGGCCGAAGTTCGGCGGTCGGCGCCTTGGTCAGCACCGAGATCGGAATTATTTCGCCGGCCGGGCCCAGCGCGTCGCCAGGAACGCAGCGGTTGCGCCACTCGGCCAGCGCGTAGACCTCGGTTTTATAGAGATCCTTGAGCACCGAATAGCCGCCGCACATGTCGCCGTACAGCGTAGCGTAGCCGACCGACATCTCGGACTTGTTCCCGGTGGTCAGCAGCATCGCACCGGACTTGTTCGACACGGCCATCAGCAGCAACCCCCGCGCGCGGGCCTGGATGTTCTCCTCGGTGATGTCGCGTTCCCGCCCCGCGAACAGCGGCGCGAGCGTCTGCTCAACGGCGTCCACGACGTCGGCGATCGGCACGGTGTCGAGCTGAATGCCGAGCCGTTGCGCTTCGACTTCAGCATCATCCTGGCTCTCGTGGCTGGTGAACTTCGACGGCAGGCGGACACCCCGAACGCGGTCCGCGCCAAGCGCATCGACGGCGACCGCGGCCGTCAGCGCGGAATCGATGCCGCCCGAGAGACCCAGCAGCACTCCGGGGAATCGATTCTTGTTCACGTAGTCGCGTAATCCGAGCATCAGCGCCTGGTAGGTATTCTGCGTCTCGTCGAGCACCGGCGCGATGGCGCCGGGCCCGACGCTCCAGTCGGTGTTCGCACCCGCCCAGGACACCGCCTGCGTCACGCTCTTCCAGAACGGCAACCTGACGGCGAGGCGGCCGTCGCGGTCGACGACGAACGAACCGCCGTCGAACACGAGCTCATCCTGCCCTCCGACCTGGTTCACATAAACAAGCGCGAGGCCGGTCTCTCGGACCCGCTCGACTGCCAGCGCCACGCGCTGGTGGAGTTTCCCTCGTTCGAACGGAGAGCCGTTGGGGACAATCAGCAGTTCGGCCCCTCGATCCTTCAGGTGCCGCGGCACGGTGGGGTACCACATGTCCTCGCAAATCATCACGCCCAGCCGCGTGCCGCGGAAGTCGACCGGCTCGGGGAGCGGACCCGCAGCAAACACGCGCTTCTCGTCGAACACCCCGTAGTTGGGCAACTCGTGCTTGAAACGGACCGCGGTGATCTTTCCTCGCTCGAGCAGCACGGCGGCGTTGTAGATCGTGCCGCTCTCGGCCCACGGCGTGGTCACCAGGACGGCAGCCCCGGTGGTCGTGTCGATCGCCAGCTCCTCGACGGCGCGCCTGGTCGCCGCGAGCACCGCCGGCCGAAGCACGAGATCTTCCGGCGGATAGCCGATCAAGGCGAGCTCGCTGCACACGAGCAGGTCGGACTCGGTCGCTGTCCGCGCGGCGCGAATCGCCGCGAGGTTGCCGGCGACGTCGCCGACGGTCGGGTTGAGCTGGGCGAGGGCGATGAGGAGAGGGTCAGGCATCGGCGGTCTTCACGCGTAGACGCGGCGTCGATCGGCGGGCGCGGTCATCTCCTGGTAGATCCAGCGGTATGTCTGCTCCATGCCGTCACCCAGCCGCACCGAGGGCGCCCATCCCAGCGTCTGCCTGATGAGCGTGTTGTCGCTGCAGCGACCGCGCACGCCTTTCGGGGCGTCGAGTTTGTAGCGGCGCCTGACGCGCTTGCCGGCGATCGCCTCAACGATATCAATCAGCTGGTTGATGGTGACGATCTCGTCGCTGCCGATGTTGAGCGGCTCACGCATCGTGCTCGCCATCAGGGCGCGGGTGCCATGCAGGCAGTCGTCGATGTACATGAAGCTGCGCGTCTGTTCGCCGTCGCCCCAGACCTCGATCTCGTTCGAGCCCGACAGCTGGGCGGCAATCACCTTGCGGCAGATCGCGGCAGGCGCCTTCTCGCGGCCTCCGTCGTAGGTGCCGTGCGGCCCGTAGACGTTGTGGTAGCGCGCAATCCTGGTCTCGAGGCCGAAGTCTTCGCGGAAGTGCCGGCACAGCCGCTCGCTGAACAGTTTTTCCCAGCCGTAACCATCCTCCGGCATCGCCGGATAGGCGTCCGCTTCCATCAGCGGCGCGACGTCAGGCCGCGTCTGCTTGTCGGCGGCATAGACACACGCGGACGAGGAATAGAAGAAGCGCTCGGCTTTGACGTCGCGCGCCGCCATCAGCATGTGCGTGTTGATCAGCACCGAAATCATGCATTCGGTCTTGTGGGTTTCGATGAAGCCCATGCCGCCCATGTCGCACGCCAGGTTGTAGATCTCGCGGGCGTCTTTCGCCGCGATCAAACAGGCGTCGCGGTCGCGAAGATCGAGATTGAGCGCTTCCACGTCGGGAAAGACCTGATACCACTGGTCGACCGGCTTGACATCGACCGCACGGAGACGGCGGTAGCCGAGGCGGCGCAGCTCGCCGATCAAGTGTCCACCGATGAACCCTCCGGCGCCGGTGACCAGCACCAGATCGTTCTTGCTCGCGTCCGTCATGACTCCTCCGTGATCAGACACCCCGCCTACCATATCAGTGCCAGCTCCTCGATTCTGACGCGCGCCGACACCGGCGCGTCCCAGGTATGAACCACCAGACGGCCGCGCTCCAGCGGAGCGGGCGCGCGCAACCAGACGTCCTGCCGGCCGGAGGTTGCCGATACCACGCGCGACTCCACGAAGGACCGCTCATCAGGCGCCAGCAGACTGATCCCGACCGCGCCTCCTTCCACCTGGAGGCGGCAGCGAATCCACGACTGGCTCTCGGCCGGCGGCTCCTCGGCCGGCCGCCAGCCGAGGGTCGAGGCGTAGGCCCACGGCGTCTCCGCGGTCACGATGGCCGCCGGCAGCCGCAAGAGCGGATCGGTGGCCAGGCTCGCCTGATGCGCGGCGGCGCGAGCGCCGCTCAGGGCCGGAAAATGGAACGGGCCCTCCTTGCCGCTCAGCGAGAGGAACGCCCAGTCCGCCGTCGTCGAGAACAAATCGGAACCCAGCAGCCGCTGCATTTCCCGGGTATGGTCGGGATGGGCTTCGAAATAGCACGCGTATTCGTGGTCGGCGGATCCGATGTCGAGATCGTTGCGCGCGGAAAAGTCGGCGAGCGCAACCACCTGATCCTGCATCGAATTCATCCAACCGATGTTGGTACGGCTCTCGGTCTGGTTCTGCCGGGCGGATCCCTTCCACAACGGCTGGCCGCCGTATGATCGCGGCACGCCGCGATACCGGTTGTCGCTGATATCGTGCATCACCACGACATGATCCCGACCGGCCAGGCGCGGCAGGATGTCGCCGAGGACGAGCTCGGCGATGTCGTAACCGTGCGCATCCCACAGCACCAGCACGCGATCGTATCCGCCCAGCAGCTGCCCGAAGTCGACCGAGAGGATGTCGATCCTGCGGGCGTCGACGCTCGCGAACCAATCCTGGTCAACGATGCGGGCGATGGCGGGAGCCACGCTCGCGTCCCAGTCGCCGGTGACGCACAGACTCACAACCCGGGTCCGCTCTGCGGAACGAGCCAGAGCGAGGCGTCTGGCCGCCTGCGCAAACACCGCCGTCGAGTTGCCGCGGCCGCGACCGAGCTCGACGATCAGATCGGGTTGAAAGCCAAGCGTCAGGCTGTACCATTGCGCCCACTGCGCCGAGCCCAAATCGCCGGGACTATTGACCGCGGCGTTCAGGCGACGCAGGAGTTCGCCATCGTCGGCGATCAGGTGACGCTGGTCGTAGTAACAGTGCGCCACGTCGAATGGCGGCTGCCGATCTCTCGACCGATCCCGGCCCGGCGTCTGCGCGAAAGCTTTCAGCTTGTCGATCACGATTGAATGAGGCTGACGAGAGCGGGCGCGATCCGATGCGCCACGCCAGCGACTCCCGCCGAGGAATAGTTCCATCCGTCCAGACGCAGCCCGGGGTCGCTTGACAGCCCGGCGTCATCGGCCAGATTGACGCGACGCAGCCACGACGCCGAGTTGGTGAAGCTCGCGAGCCTCTGCTGGAGGGCGCGCTGGTTCGCGGCTTGTCCCGCGGTTTCTGGCGGGCTCGTGACGACGACAACGCCGCGAGCGTGGCGATGTCCCGATTCAAGCGCGGCCATCATCTCGTCCACATATGTGACGGGACCGGTAGACGAGGGCGGCTCGGGATGCCGCGACACGAGCGAGGACAGCGCCCAATCGGCGGCCGCGAGCGTCTGGCCGACCGCCTCGAGCGCCGCGCCGGCGGCACGATCGACGAGCGGCTGGTCCGCCGCATGGCCTGATATCACGGGCATGTAGCCAAGGCGCACGTCGCCGCGTCTCAGCATCATGCCTTTTTCGCGCAGCACCAGCGGCAGCGCCGGAGCGTAACCCGTCAGTTGATAGATTCCTGATGTTGGGCCGGTACCAGTCACTGGCGATCCGCCGCGCACGCCAAGGTCGTCGAGCAGGCAAATGTAGTCCGGCTGGAGGTAGGCGAAGTGCTCGATGATCTCCGGATAGTCTTCCGGCAGCGCACCCATGCGGCCAAGGTTGACCACCACGACTGGGCGCGCTTCCCGACCGGGTCGATCGGTGGTGAACATGACCACGTGCCCGAGCTCGGCCACGAGCGCAGACGCTGGAACCCCCCACCCGAATGCCCGCGTGCCGCCCACGATCGCGATTCTGATTTCGTGCGGCTGACGCTGTCGCGTGACCGGACCCCGGTAACCCCACTCGTTCACGCCGCCCAACGGAGATACGCGGCCGTGCTCGCGGAGGTCGAGCGCAAGCGTCAGCGCCCCGACAATCGCCAGCGCCTCAACGGCGAGCAGCCAGATTGTGTGCTTCACCGGCGCAGCACCTTGAAGAACGACTCGCCATTGAGCGCCGCGATGGTGTCGGGCACCGTGAGATCGGATCGCGCCACCAGCGGGAGCACGAGGACGGTAAACGTGATCACGCGGTCATCGGAACCAGCACGCCGGCGTCGGCGCGGTACTGGGCTCCGCACACCGCGCACGCCGCGAGGCCTGGCACGTGCGCACCGGCGGCCAATTTCACACCGCACTGGCACATCCAGCCGGTGATCCGCCCGGGATTGCCGACAATGAGGGCGTAGTCGGGCACGTCCTTCGTGACGACCGTACCGGCGCCGATGAAGGCGTAGCGTCCCACGGTGTGGCCGCACACGACGGTCGAGTTCGCGCCCAGGCTGGCGCCCCGTCGCACCAGGGTCTGGCGATATTCGTCTTTCCGCGACACGTGACTGCGCGGATTCACCACGTTGGTGAACACCATCGACGGGCCGCAGAAGACATCATCTTCCAGCACAACGCCGGTGTAGATCGACACGTTGTTCTGAATCTTGACGTTGTCGCCGATGACGACCGCCGGCGAGATGACGACGTTCTGGCCGATGTTGCAGCCGCGGCCGATCTTCGCCCCCGTCATCACGTGAGAAAAGTGCCAGATCTTCGTGCCGGTGCCGATCTCGCACCCATCGTCGATGAAACTGGATTGATGCGCAAAGTACTCGTGCGGGGCGCTCATGGTACGCGAGCCGCGAGGTTCGGATGAACCGGGGTTGTCGCAACGGTCACCGGCGTCTGCCTGATCCGAGAGGACAGCAGAATCGCCGGCCGGCCGTCGTCGATGCCGAAGCCGCGGCCGGCGAGCACTTCCTCATAGATGCGGGTGTGGAGATCGCCGAAGCCCTCACTGAACTCGACCTCTTCGCCGTCGACGGTGATCGACCTGAATGTCGTCCTCACTCCCGGCTCGGGCACGAACGGCAGGTCGGCGTTGTCGGTCGACAGAAACCAGCGCACGCGCGCATGCTCGAGCTCGAGGTAGCCGCCGATGCGGCGGTCGTCGCGCAGGTGTACCTCGCACGCCGTGACGGGGCCGAACAGCCACAGCAGCAGATCGAAGAGGTGGATGCCGATGTTGATCACGATGCCGCCGGATCGTTCTTCGGAGCCCTTCCACGAGACGTCATACCAACGACCGCGAGAGGTGCAGTAGGTCAGGCTGACGTCATGCCGCTTGCTCGCCTGGGCGCGCAGCTTGTCGCGCAAGGCCATCAACTGCGGATGAAGCCGCAGCTGCAGCACGGTGTAGACCCGTCTGCCGGTCTCCTGCTCGAGCTCCTGCAGCGCGTCAAGGTTCCACGGGTTGATCACCAGCGGCTTTTCACAGATGGCGTCGGCGCCAGAACGCAACGCGAGGCGGATGTGCGCGTCGTGCAGGTAGTTGGGCGAGCAGATGCTGACGACGTTCACGCGTTCCGCCTCAGGGCCGCGTTTGAGCTTCTCGAGGTGGCGGTCGAAGCGCTCGATCTCGGTGAAGAACCGCACGTCGAACGAGTACTTGTCGAGCACGCCCACCGCGTCGTGCGGGTCGGTCGCGGCGACCAGGCGGTTGCCACTGTCCCTGATGGCCCTCAGGTGTCGGGGCGCGACGTAGCCGCCCACGCCGATCATGGCAAAATTCTTCATGAGCGCATCTGCGCGGCAACTGCCGCACCCGTCCGAGTGTCACGCGAACGCTCGACAACGGCTCTGAGAGTCGCCGCCAGCGTCGGAGCGTTGACCGCCAAAGAATAGCCTTCCTCAATCGTATGCCGACCCGCGGCCGCGAAGCGGAGGCGCAACGCCGCGTCGGACAGCAGCCGCGACAGCTTGTCCACCCATTCGCTCTCGGTCGAGGCCAGAAACCCGTTCGCGCCGTCCTGCACGATTGTACGATTGACCCCCACGGCCGAGGCGATCACCGGCACACCGCACGCCATGAACTGGATCGCTTTGAACCCACACTTGCCCTTCGACCAGTCGTCGTCGGGCAGCGGGTAGACACCGACGTCGCAGGTGTTGAACAGCTCGACCTCGTGATCGAGCCGCCACGGCGTGTTGTCGACGCGAACGCCCGGAATGCTCACCGGCTCGGCGGCCCCGCTGATGCGAAGCACGAAGACGTGCCGCTCGGCGAGCTTCTGGAACACCGGCCGAAGCATCTTGAGATAGGTCCCTGTCGTCGGGCTGCCGATCCATCCGATCACCGGCGGTTCGATCGAAGCCGTCGTCACCGCCTCGCGCGGCGGCCGCGGCACGAACCTGGAGAGATCGACACTGGTCGGAATCACCGTCACGGCGTCGCTGAACCTGCGCGCATACGCCGCCAGGTAGTCGTTGCCGACAATCACGCGATCGCTGCGCCGGATGATGGCGCTCACCTTGCCTGGCTGCTTCAACGCGGCGATCAGACGATTGGCGTCGCTGACGCTGGGCAGGAAGATGGCATCGTCGAAGTCGAAGACCACCGGCGGCCGATGTCGCGATGCCAGCCACCGCTCGACGAGCGGCGGGCCGAGCGGAAAAATCTCGCGGTAGAGGAAGACAACGTCATAGTGCGACGCGGATGACAGCGTCGCCAGCCGCCGTAACGACAGCCCGCCCAGCGTGATCGCCTTGCGAAGATACTGGCCCGGCTTGTACACCAGGCGGAAGAACTCCGGCGTAAACAGCGATTGAAGGGTGACCTCGAAACCGACCGATTCCAGGTAAGGGATGAACTGCGCGATGCGAAACCGGCAGCCCGCCCCTTCTTCGGGAATCGGCGACAGCGCCAGCACACGGATAGGTCCTGCGGTCACGACTGGTAGCTGGCCAGGGCGCGTGCAATGGAACGGGACCCCACGATGCAGGCCAGGGCGACCACGACGACGGCTACCGGAACTGTCCACGTGAGAGGGTCGGTTCCAGTTCCAGCGACGCGCAGGATGAGATTCGTCACCGCCGCGACGGCAGCGATGTAACCGACGGCGCGGACTCGCTCCTCGAGCACGCCGGGTACGAGCGCCGGGACCATCCGGCGCCAGAGAGCGAGCACCGCGGATTCGGAAGCGGCGCGGCTGAAGGCATCAGTGGCAGCCACCAGCGCGCGGACGATCCGGCTGCCGTCGGCGAGCCTTTCCACACGCGCATCACAGGCAGCGACGTCTGCAGCAGGCTGCGTCAGCCCGCGCAGCAGGCCGACGACAAAGGCCCATGTATCGAGCGGATGCCGCAGTCCTGGCACGTTCATCGTGATGCGCCCGCCGCCGGAGCATTCATCGCCGTCACCTGGCCATTCATGACGTAGCGCGCCGTCTCGAATCGGAGCGGCAGGCCCGGCTTGAGCGGTTGATTGTTGTAGAACCATCCAGTCGGGCCGAGCGCCGCCGGCACGGCCAGCGTCGCATCGACCGCGGTGCCGCCACGCGTGCCGTTGATGGCGACGACCTTCGCCCTCATGGCGTTGGAATAGGCGACGGCGTCGACGTCGACGTCGCCGGCCTTCATCAGCGCCGCCACTTCAGGCGCCGCCGAGAACGTCACCCGCAGCGTGACGACGGCGGGCGTCGTTGTCAGCGCGACAGTGGTGATCTGAAAGCCGACCCAACCGGCGGCAGCCGGCAGCGTCAGCATCGAATCGGGCGCAATCGGGGCCGGGTGTTGCGGCCCCGGCACCATGCACCGGACAAACCCGTCGCTGGCCACTTCCGTGAAACAACGAACGCGGAGCGCCGCCGGCAGTTCCACTTGACCAGTGACCGGCATCGTCAGGATCGATGTCCCGGCGGCCATTCGAAACAGCGAAGGCTCCGTCGCACCGACGCGGAGCACTTCGGCGGCGATGTCGCCTTTGATCAGCTTCACCCCGGGCTGAAATTCCCGCGCCGTCGCTTCGTTCAGCCCCTTGAAGCTGCCCGAGACCTCCACGTCCACGGACGGGACCTGCGCGACCGAGAGCACCGTCAGCGCACGGGCCAGATGATCCACCTCCTGTTTATAGTCGTATAGGGCGACGTCGTAGACGCCAGGTGGAAGCTCGGGCACCTCGACCTCCGCCGACGTGGTGCTGTTGATGGCGAAGGTCACGCCCTGGATGCCGCCGAAGGTCACCCGCATGTAGGGTCGCAGATTGATGCCGTGGATCTCGATGCGCTGATTCGGCCCGTGCGAGACGGTCGCCGGCGTGATCGACGTGATCTTCGCCGGCGGCGTCCGGAACAGCAGGTAGGCGCCGTAGGCCACGGGAATCAGCACGAACAACAGCAGCGCGGCGGCCGCGTCAATCAGGTTGATGCGGCCGAACACACGGCCGCGCTCGTCGATGACGGTCATACCTTCTGAACCCTTCCGCTGGCGGCGGCGCGCGCCAGAAGCTCGCACGCGCCGACCGCGCTGATCCAAATCACGTACGGCAGCGCAAAGTCGCGATGGCGCACGAGCGTGCCGATGTTGCCGCTGGTGAACGCGATGAGCAGCGCCGCGACGGCCGCATGGGTCAGCAGCATCGAGGCGATGAGGACGTCACGGCGCATCGCAAACACCAGACCGATCGGCGCGATGCCGACGAGCAGGTACCACACCATCTGCTCCGGCAGAAAAGCCAGCGCCGCCGTCGAGTAGATCTGCATCGGCAGCGGCACGGTGACATAGGTGAACAGGGCTCGCGCCACGAAGCGCGCCGCCTCGTCGAGCCGCATGGTGCGGATGTCCACCAGCTCCGTGTACAGCCGATCGTCGAGCAGGTGATAGGTGCGGCCCGGCGTCCAGATATGCCCGCGGTGGTAGGTCGCAGCCTGAATCACCGCATCCGAGACCGCAACCTCGACGTTCGGACGCGCCAGCACCACGGATGCCGCGAGGACGACGGCAATCGCCGCCGCAATGGCGAGCTTCGGCCGGACGATGATCCAGGCGAGGACGATACCGCCGACGATGCTAGCCGCTTCGAGCGCGAAGCCGGCGCGCCGGAGTGTCTGCAGCGCGACCGACCCGACGATCGCGATCACGATCAGCGCGATTTTGCGCCCCCAGCGCGGCTCACGGACGGCGGCGACGACGCTCACCAGCGCGACGGCAGTGAGCGCAAAAAACAGCGGCTCCTTCAGCGCCGAAATCGACCACGCAAACAAGCTGGGCAACGTCAGCATCAACAGCAGGCCGAGCAGCGCCGGCATGGCGCCGAACGCCGGCCGCACCAGCCTGAACAACAGCACGACAGTGGCCAGATACAGCGCGATGCCGACCAGATGCGCACCGTATGGCGCAAAGCCGACCAGCGTCTGAATGAACCCGAGGATGTAGAGCTGGCTGGTTTCGCTGTAGTCGTCGAACGCGTAGATCAAGTCGGCGCGATGGATCGGAATCCCGAGACCAACGTTGCGGAGCCACATCGACCGGCGCAGGAAGTACTCCTCGTCGCCGAAGAAGCTGCCAAACGGCACCTGGGAGTGGTTGGTCGCCAGAAACAGCCCGGCCACCGTCAGCACCCGCACGCCGATGGCGACGGCGAGAACGATCTGCAGGCGCCGCCGCTCCGCCGGCTCGAGTCCTCGCCCTCCGAACCGGATCATCAACCCGATCGCGATGGCGCAGCAGACAGTCAGCGGCGACAGCGTATAGGCAATGCCGGCGAGGACGCCCGCGGCGAGATAGATCAGCACGCCAGCGTCCTGTGCAGCAGGCTGTCGTAGGCGGCCGCGATGCTCGGCAGCGCGAACCGGGTCGCGCCGTCACGCGAGGCGGCCGCGAGACGCCGCCTCAGCACACTGTCGGTGAGTACCCGTTCGAGCGCAGCCGCCACGGGGCCCGCCTCATGCCGATCGACGAGCAGGCCGTCGGTCCCGTCGGCCACGATTTCGCGCGTCCCCGGCGACGTCGTGGCGACCACCGGCACGCCACAGGCCATCGCTTCCACCAGCACGTTGCCAAACCCCTCGTAGCGCGAGGTGAGCGCGAATACGTCGGCGCGCGCGATGTACTTCCACGGATTGCTCTGGAACCCGCACAGCACCACGGCGTCACCGAGGCCGAGGCGCTCGATCTGCTCGCGCATGGCCGCTTCGCAATCGCCCTGGCCGAGGATGAACAGGCGCGCCGGAACCGTGCGACGCAACACCGCCAGCGCATCGAGCATCAGCGGGTAGTTCTTGGCGTCGGCGAGGCGGCCCGCGGCGACGATCACCGGATGCGACCAGGCGCGAACATCAGCCGCGTCCAGCGGTTCCTCGGCCCGCGCGCGAATGGCGTCGAGATCGACCGGATTGTGCACCACCTGCACCCGCCCAGGCGGTACCCCGAAGGCCGCCACGAGATCGTCGCGAACACCAGCGGACGTGGTCACGATCGCGTCCGCGAGGCGGTAGGCGGCGCGGGTCACCAGGGAGAACGCTCGGCGGTGCCAGGGACCGCGCCACGGATAGTCCGCGTCGGCGAGGAATGCGGACATCGGTGTCTGCTGGTTGAAGACGACGCGCGTGCCGATGCCAGCGCCACGCGCCGCAGTCAGGGCTGAAAAATAGCTCAGGAATGACATCACCAGCTGCGGGCGGCTGCTGCGAAGGTAGCGCCGCAGGTGCAGCCAGCGCCGCAGCCTGGAACCGCCCGGACCGGATACGACCGCGATCGATGGATGCAGGTCCTCCAGATACGGTCCCTCGCGACGAAACAAGTAGATCGACCGATCCCAGCGGCTGGCGTCGAGGCCGTTGAGGATGTGAACCGCGGCTCTTTCCGCGCCACCGCCATGGAGCGACGGCAGCACGAAGCAGACGCGCGGGAGCCGCGTTGTCATGCGGCGGGCGCCGGCTCCGGCCGTCGCAGCGTGACGCCCAGGCGGGTCGCGACCTCCCGCATCATCCCGTCGGCCTGGGCTTCGAGCGTGTGCGCCCGTGCGGTTTCGTAACCGCTGGCGATCAGCCGCTGGCGCAGGCTGGCGTCGGCCAACAGACGCGCCACGGCATCGGCGATCGCCGAGGCGGTCGGATCGTCCACCAGCAACCCGTTCACCTCGTCGGTCACCAGACTGGGAATGCCGGCGACTCGCGTCGTCACCACCGGCAGACCAGACGTCATCGCTTCGAGCAGCACTCGCGGAATCCCCTCACCCGGCAGAGTCGGAAGCACGAAGAGATCGTAGCTGCGGTAGAGCGGCAGCAGGCGATCGAGCGGCACCGCTCCCAGCAGTCTCACCCGATCGTCGACGCCAAGGGCCGCCGCCCGCGCCACGATCGCGCGTCTTGCCGTCTCGCCGGGTCCCCCGACTGTTGGACCGATGATGTCGAGCGCGACGTCAAAGCCGCGTTCCTGCAGCTGGCGCACCACATCCGGCAGGATGCCAAGGCCCTTTCGGGGATCGATTCGGCTCACGGTCAACACTCTGGCCCGACCGCCGGTGCAGGTGTGCTGACGCGTCGAGATGTCGGCCAGGCTGATCGTCGTGGTCCGTGTTTCGATCGCGCTTCGGGCTGCCGCGCAAGTGCTTTCGCGCCAGCGCCGCGCCGTTGGCGAACGCCAGCGACCGGTCGGTCATCCACTGCACGTTGCGCTCCTCGAACGCGGTGTACGCGCGCCACAGCCAGCGCTTGATGCCTCGATAGGGCAGGCTGTCGCGCAGCGCGGCAAGATCGCCGACGATGAGCAGAAATGACGGCCGACCGAGCATGACTGCGAACACGAACGCGAAGATCGCGGCCGGAGTCGGCACCCGGCAATGCAGCAGGTCGACGCCGCGCGCGAAGCGGAAGAGGCGCGGGAGAAGCTGAGGCAGATGAGGGTAGAAATGCATCGGGCCGTCGAAGTGGACCAGAGGCGCGAGCGTGACGTTGCCGGACCGGATAACGGTCCCTTCGCCGACAGGAGCGGTCAGGACCGGCACACACAGCACGATCTCGTCGAAATAGGGCGCGAGCGAATCCACGTACCGCGCGAACGAGCCCTCGACTTCCCGCAGCTGGCCGTTCGCGTCGCGCCAGAAGGGCATGTGGTAGACAATGCCCAGCCGCATCGATCAGGCCTGCAAAACGCTGGGTCGGCCGGGGTTCACTGCCAGCAGCCGATCGTACAAGCCGGTGATCGCCCGCACGTATCCGTCCACGTTGAAGCGCGGCAGCACGCTGGCGCGCGCGTCGCGCCCCAGGCGCTCTCTTGCTGCCACGTCGGTGGCGATCGTCGTGAGCGCCGCGCCCAGCGCAGCGGCATCGCCCGGTGCAACGAGCAGCCCGGTCCGGCCGGCGTCGACCACTTCGGGAATGCCAGCCACCGCGGTCGCCACGACCGGAAGCCCGGCGCCCATCGCCAGCACGAGCGAGAGCGGCAGGCCTTCCCACAGCGACGGCATCACGAACACGTCCATTGCTCCAAGCAGATCGCCGAGATCGCGCCGCGGCCCGAGGAAATGCACCCGCCCGGACAAGCCCAGATCCTCGACCTGCCGGACCAGGGCCGACTGCAGATCGCCGCCGCCGATGACGATCGCGTGCATCGCGGCCAGGGCGGGCGCGACCGCCATCGCGTCGAACAGGAAGCGATGCCCCTTTTGTTCGGTCAGCCGCGCGATCATCCCCCCGACAAACGCCTGCTCCGGCACACCGCAGTCGCGCCGGACCTCCGCCCGTGTTCTGGTCGGCTGCGCCTGCGTGAAGTCCACCGCGTTGTAGATGACGTCGACGCGGGCGGGATCCGCGTGCACCTGCCGGACATAGAAGTCACGCACGGATTCGGCCGAGACCACGACCCGATCGGTCCACCGCATCAGCAGCCGCTCCGCCAGCGCGTGATGACGACGCTTGCGCTGGTAGATGTTGACCTCGGTTCCGATCACGATTGGCACATGCTCGAGAATCGCAGCGAGCCGTCCATACAGGCTCGCCGTGAGCAGAAAGGTGTGAACGATCGCCGGCCGCCGCGCGCGAAGGTAGCGCCGGATCCCGCCGATATCTCCGGGGCGCCGCAGTCCCGGCTCGAGGCCCAGCACCGTGAGCGGCGTGCCAGTGCGCCGGATCTCTTCACCGATGGGACCCGCCTCGTGAATGCAGCAGACCATCGGTTCGAAGCGCGGCGGCAGATGGCGCACGAGGTTGAGCACCATCTCTTCGGCGCCTCCGACCATGAACGCGTGCGCCAGGTACACGACACGGATCGGCTCCGGCGTCACGCTGCGTGTGCTCGGTAGAACGCAACGGTCCTGGTCAGGCCTTCGGCCAGAGAGATTCGCGGCTGCCAGCCGGCGTCGCCTGCGATCCTGCTGACGTCTGCGACAAAATCGCCCGTTTCGATCAGCTCGGCCAGTTGTGGCCACGGCACGAACTCAATCGCCCCTCGCCCGACCAGCGATGTGATGGCGCGCACCATGTCGATCAACGGCGTCCCGACGCCGCTGCCGACGTTGTACATCCTGCCGTCGCAGGCCGCTTCGGTCCCGAGCGCGAGCAACGCCTGAACCGCGTCGTCGATGTAGATGTAATCGCGCAGCTGCCGGCCGTCGCCGTAGACCGGCAACGCCTCACCCGCCATCGCCAGGTGAATCAAGCGGTTGACGACACCGTAGGTCGTCCGCTCGCGCGGCTGGCCGGGCCCGTACGGGTTCGTCAGCCGCGCCGCCGCGAACCGCACGCCGTAGAGCCTGGCGTAGACCCTGAGATAGTGCTCCACGGCCAGCTTGTGCACCGCGTGCACGCAGGTCGGATCTACCGCATCGTCTTCGTTCGCGCCGGAGACGGCCGTCGGCACGCGTGGCCGTCCGTAGGCAAGGCGCGAGCTGACGAAGACCAGCTTCGCGGACGGCATCTCGCTGCGCAGCGCCTCCAGCAGGACCAGGTTGCCGCGACAGTTGACGTCGAGGTCGGTCCAGGGATCCTCCATGCTGCGGACCGCACCCGATTGACCGGCGAGGTTGAAGACAATGTCCTGTTTCGCCACCGCGTCGTGCATCGCTGGCGGGTCGCGGAGATCGCCCTCGAGCGTCCGGACGCCCAACGGCGCGACTTCGGCAGCCGCCTCGCGGTGACGATCCAGGGAAGGCGTGACGACAGTGACGCGCGCGCCAAGACGCACCAGCTCGCGGGTGAGATTGACGCCGATGAAACCGTAGCCGCCAACGACCAGCACTGCCCGATCGCGGTAGAGGCTCACGCCATTCCCTTTCGGCTGGCGACGCACAGGCAGTGCAGGTGCGCCTCGGACTCGAACCGTTCGATCGAGACGACGTCGAATGCACCGACGAGGAGCTCGTGAACGCGGCGCTCGTCGGCATAGAGGCCTCCAGCCAGCAGCCGCGCGCGCAACCGGCGTCCGGCCCCGGCCGGGGTCACGGGCGCGAGCCACTCGCCGACCCGGCGGGCGACGGTGCGCGGAATCGACTTCGAGGCCGGATGCACGGTCGTGAACGCGAATCGGCCGTTCGGCTTGAGCCAGCTCGCCACCGCGGCCACCACGTGCTGGTCGAGCGGCACGTGTTCGGCCAGCACGCCGATGGAGTAGACCAGATCGAACTGCGCGCGCTCGAAGCGGTGGCTGACCAGGTCGTCCTGAATCAGCGTCACCGACGTGGCGGTGATGCGCGCGGCGTTGTAGGGTGCGCGCGCCTGGGCGAGCATCGCCGCCGACGCATCGATGCCGACGAGGTTGCCGACGCCGGTCAGCGCCCAGAAATATCGGCCGGTGCCGCAGCCGAGATCGAGCACGTCGATCGGCCCGGGCAGCGATCGACAGACCTGAGCGAGCCAGGCCGCGAAATCGCGGCACGGCGCGCTGCGCTCGAACTCTTCGTCGTGAGCGCGGTAGCGGCGCGCGTACGCCTCGTCGTAGAGCGCGGAGGCGCGATCGGCCCAGCGTGTCGAGGATTCCGGTGCCGGCGTCGTCGTCATGCGAACAGGTTCTCCGCGGTGACGAATCGAACGTCTGAATGGCCGGCGGCATAGTCGAGAAAGCGCAGCAGCACGTTCTTCATCGCCTGGTCCACTTCCCAGTAGTGGGTGGCAAGGCAGAAGTCGCCGCCGGCGCGGCGCGCTTCATCGAATCCGGCCGCCAGTTCTTCCAGCGTCGTGCCGGGGACCAGGCTGTGGCAGCCGAACTCGGCGTGGGTCGCGTAGCGCAATGGTCGCGGATAGACGAGTCGGTCAGCCCTGGCGCGGCGGGTGGCCCGACGATAGCGCGCCACCCGCCACCAATTGCCCGCCGTTCGCCAGTCCCACGCCCGCATCGACGGCCGGAACGACAGGAAGGATCCCAGAATATTCAGGCCGGCGGCCGCCACCGCGGCGAGCGCGTTCTTCGACAGCGCATTGTGTGGCGGAACAAAAATCGAGATGTCTGTCCCGATCGCACCGCTCAAGTATTCGAGCCCCTCCCGCACCCGCCGTTCGGGATCCGGTGCGGCCTGAAACTCATAACCCTGCGGATAGTCCTGGTGCGTGTAGCCGTGCAGGGCGATGGTGATCCGTCGCGCCGCCGCCAGCTGCTTGAGGGCATCGAGCAGGGGCGGATTTCTCTCGAGCGCAAAGGCTTCGCCCGAGTGCCAGTGTGCCCGCGGGATTCCCGAACGCTGGTAGCCGATCGCGAACGGTACCGTCGCCAGGCAGATCGGCACCCGATCCCAGACGTCGCGGTAGACGCGCTCGAGCTCCTCCGGCGCGGTGAAGTAGCAGGTGTCATCGTCACGCACCGCGACCTTCATGCGGCCCGTCGCGCGGCGATCACGCCCTGGTAGACTTCGAGGAGACGAACCGCGCTGGCGCGCCAGGAAAATTCCGACTGCGTACGCGCGCGGTTGAACGCGCCGACTTCACGCGCCATGGCGGGCGACGAGAGGTACAGCGCCAGACTGTCAGCGAGCGCCAGGGCGTCCCCCGCCGGCACCACGGCCCCGCCGACGCGGTCGACCAGGAACTCGCGCACGCCGCCGACATCGGTCGTCACCACGGGCAACCCGCACGCCATCGCCTCGAGCACCGCGTTCGGCGAGTTGTCGAAGTCCGACGACAGCGCGAATACATCGGCGGCGCGGTAGTAGTTCGGCGTCTCGCCCTGTGGCACCGAGCCGGCGAAGGTCACCGCGTCGGTCATCTCGTGCCTTCCGACCTGGTGCCGTAGCGCCGCGGCTTCGGGGCCGTCGCCGACCACGAGCAAATGCACGCCGGCCATGCGCTCGCGCAGCAGCGCGACCGCGTCCACCAGTAGCGCCACGTTCTTGATCGGCACCAGCCGCGCGACCGCCAGCACCACCCGACGGTCCCTCAACTTGAGCGCGTCTCGTACGCTCGGTCCTTCCGGCGTGAAGCGTTCGCCGTCAACGCCCTTCTGCACGCGTTCGATCGGGCGGCCGAGCGACGCCGGTAAATGCTCCGCCGCCCAGCCGTCGGCGATGAGCGCGTCGGCCTGCCTCAAATCGCCGACGTAGCGCGGATTCGGAGCGCCGGGCAGGTTGATGACGACCGGCGTGTCGTGCCAGCGCAGACGCGCCGCCTGGTGCAGCGCATGGGCATGCACGACGTCCGGCTGCCGTCCGGCGGCGGCGATGTGCCGCCAGGCCGCGCGGCAGAACCACTCCTCGTCGGCGTGCAGCGCGTGCATGGTCAGGCGTCCGAAGCCGTGGCGGTGCTGAAATCGATAGACGAAGTCGCGCGCGTACGGCGACCGCAGGGTCGTGACCGGAAACTCGGCGGTCGGGTATCGCGCCTGGCCGAACAGCAGCGGCCGTCCAGTGATCAAGTCGACGTCCACGCCGAGGGCGGTCAGCTCGTGCGCCCAGGACAGGTGACGGGTCTCGCCGCCGCCCCGCATCATGGCGAGGCAGCGCACCAGCATGGTCACGCGCATGACTCAGCCGCAGGAATTCGGGCGGACGCGGAGACGCCGTCTACGTGCGCGCGGGCCCACAGCTCGAGACACACCAGCGCCCAGATGCGTTTGGCGTGGTCGCGCGATCCGTGGCGATGCTCGGCGACGAGCGCGCTCACTTCGTCAGGCCGCGTCCAGCCGCGTTGTCGCGTTCGCGGATCATGCAGGATGTCGCCCGCCCAGTCGATCATCTGATCCTTGAACCACAGCCGCAGCGGCACGCCGAAACCTCGCTTGGGCCGATCGAGCACGGCGGCCGGCACCCACGGACGAATGACCTCGCGGAACAACCGCTTGGTCGCGCCGGCGTCGCCGTGCCGCCCCGACGATTGGCACGCTGCCAGCTCGATGACGTGATGATCGAGAATCGGGCAGCGCGCCTCCAGCGAGTGCGCCATGGTGGCGCGATCCACCTTCACGAGGATGTCATTCGGAAGGTAATGGCGCTGGTCCCACTGCTGGAGCCGCGCGAGCAGCGTGCCGGAACCGGCGCGGATTGCCGCGACAGCTTCGTGTTCGGGCGACCGCCGAGCCGCGTCGAGCACGTCGCCCTCGACAACTGCCTCGAGCAGGTAGTCCGGGAACACCGTGCGTCGCCAGACGAACCACGCCTCCGGGCCGAGCGCAAATGTCGACAGCCGGCCTTTGCCTCTGGCGTGAACCGGCACCTGACGGGCACCGACGCCGACGATGGCCCGGAGCACGTCAAGCGGCGCCGAGGCTACCCGGGCCAACGCGTCGGCATAGGGGGTGTAGCCGGCAAACAGCTCGTCGCCGCCGTCGCCGGTCAGGCAGACGGTCACATGGCGGCGCGCCAGCTCCGCCACATAGAACGTCGGAATCGCGGACGAGTCGGCAAAGGGCTCGTCGTAATGGCGGGCGAGCGTCTCGGCCACGCGCACGCAATCGGGCTCGACGATCTGCTCGTGATGATCGGCGCCGAAATGCGCCGCCGTCGCGCGCGCGTCGTCAACCTCGTCGTAAGCCGGATCGCCGAAGCCAATCGTGAAGGTCTGCACCGGACGCGCAGACTGCCGGGTCATCAACGCGAGCACGGCGGCCGAATCCATGCCGCCGCTGAGAAATGCGCCCAGCGGGACATCGGATCGCAGCCGGATGCGGACGGCTTCGGTCAGCTCCGCGCGCAGCCGCTCGATCGCTTCCGCTTCCGACATAGGGTCGACGTCGACCGCGGCGGGCCAGCGCCAGAACACCTCGGTCCTCGACGCGCCCGTATTGGCATCAACGACGAGCGCCGTGCCGGGCGCGACGCGACGCATTCCCTCGAATATCGCGCCGCCGCCGGATACATAACCGAAGGTGAAGAAATCGGCGAGCGCCGTGGCGCTGACCGCTGGAACGCGAGCGAGCGCGGAGAGAATCGCCTTGGTTTCCGATCCGAACAGCAGCTCGCCGTTTTGTTCGAGGTAATAGAGCGGCTTCTTGCCGGCGCGATCGCGGGCGAGAATGAGCCGGCCGGCCGCGGCATCCCAGATCGCGATCGCGAACATGCCACGCATCTTCCCGAAGGCTTCGACGCCGTGCACGGCATAGAGGTGAGCGATGACCTCGGTGTCGCACGCGCTCTCGAACCGCCGCCCCGCCTGCTGCAGCTCCTCTCGCAGCTCGATGTAGTTGTAGATTTCGCCGTTCTGGGCAACGGTCACGGCTCCCCCGTCGATCGAGATCGGCTGATGGCCTCCAGCCACGTCGATGATGCTGAGGCGCGCCGCGCCGAGAGCAGCTGGCCCGCTGGTGAACAGCCCGCGATCGTCCGGACCACGGTGCCGGATCGTCTGCACCATGCGGCCCAGGCGATCGCGGTCGGGCTGACGACCGTTCAGCGACACGAAGCCGGCTATGCCGCACATCGCGTCACCGCCTCCCGATCCCTAGGCTGACGGGAATGGCCGTCATCGCGCCGCCGCTCCAACTGCGGGCACAGCCGATGGCCGAGCCCCGGACACCTCACTCAACTCGGCGGAGACGAACGCGGCCGACCGCTCCGCGGATCGTCCGTCCAGGAACTGACATTGTTCCTCGACCACGCGCCGACGTCCCCGACGGTCGAGCGAAGGATCCTCGAGATATCTGCCAACGAATTCGACCAGCTGCTCCGGCGACTCGGCGACACGCACGGCCTCGTGTCGCGTGACGTTGACGTAGTGCGTGAAGCGATAGTATCGCCGCGCCGACTTGGTCCAGTCGGACGGCTGCTCGCCGTCGAAGCCGATATTGACGACCGGCGTGTCGAAGATGGCGGCCTCAATCGCAATTGTCGAGGCGACATTGACGACGACGTCGCTGTGGCGCATGGTATCGGCCAAATGCTGCTGGCTCTCGGCGGTCACGTCGACCGCCAATCCGTCGCCGGCTTTCACGGTCGAGCGGAACGGCTTCTCGATGATCACCCCCGGCACCTGCTGGAACTGCCGGTAGGCATCGAGGTCATCGCGCGGATGCAATCGGACCAGCACCTGCGCATCGTGGCGCCAGGCGCCATCGCGCATCGCGCCGATGAGCACGCGCAGCACGTGATCGTGATGCGGATACAGTTCTCGCGGCGTCGTGGTCAGCGTGATCAGACGCCGCGACGGATCGGCGCCGATGCGCCGGAAGAACAGTTCGCGGGGAGCCGCCGGCGTCCGTGCGAAATACAGATCCCAGTGCGGCGCGCCGGCGACGCGCACGGCGTCCGCCTGGTAGCCGTGCAGCTCGACCGCCTGCTCTTTCATGAGCTCGTTCCAGACGATCAGGCGATCGACGAGACGCACCGGCAGCAGCTTGTTCGTGAAGTTGTCCCAGCTGGGATCGACCGCCATCGTGCGGATACTCCGGCGCGCTGCGGTGCGCAGCAGCGGAATTTCCGAAAAAATCAGCCCGGGACTCGACGTCACGAGCAACGCCGGCTGCCAGCGATCGAACAGGCTCTCCGCCCACGGGTGAGATATCAGCCGATCGACGATCTGGTAACGGGTTGACCGGCGCACCATCGATGGCGCCACGGCCGACGCCAGCAGCCGTTTGGCGCGGATCCACCGGATGCTCTTGTTCGCGATCGCCTCCTGCCTGCGGATGCGCACCGACTCGGTGACGCCCGAATCGATGTAGGCCGCTTGCACCAACGCCATCAGCCGGCCTTCGAGGCCCCCGGGCCGGTGCGGCGGCAAGTCCTCGAAATGGACGCGCGGCCTCTCGAACTCGCGCACGAACGCCGGATCCTTCGACAATGGCGACGCCAGCACAATCGCGCACGACTCGTAAGCCCTCAGCAGCCGATCGACCAACCCGGTTCTCAGAATGTTTCCCGCTGCGCCACCGTGCGGCACCGAGACGAGGACCGTCGGTGCGGCAACCGTCATCTATCGACGCGCCGCCGCGACGACCACGTTGCCGTGGTGAGCGAACTCGTAGTCCAGCGAGATCAGCCCGTCTTCGTCATCGCCGCTCGACGCCAGGCCGTCGACGCCGCGTCCGCGGGCGGTGACGGCGAAGCGCGGGCCGGCCGTGATCTGATCGTACGACGCCAGCTGATGACTGTCGGTGATCGACAGGCGCAGCACGTACTGGCGAGGGCGGAGCGGCACTCCCGCGAATCGGCACTCGATGATGCCGCGTCCGTCCAGCTGCGCCGGCATCTCCACGCCGTGCGATGACGCGGTCGTGATCACGACCCCGGTGTCGACGTCGATGATGGCAATCTGGAACACCGGTCGCAGCACCGGCCGTTCGGCCTGATAGGCCGCTCGCACCAGCAGCAGGTCGCCCGCCGCGAGCTGCGTGACTGGCTGACCGGCGGCGTCGACGACATCGACCGAGATGTAGCGAACTTCTCCGGTGCCGCCGCGATGACTCTGGAGCGCGTTGGACTGGTTGCCGAGCGCTTCGCGGTTCACCTCGTTCATGTATTGCTCGGCCATCTCGGCGGCCGGTCCATAGGCGCGCACCCCGCCGTCTTCCATCCACAGGATGTCGCTGCACAGGCGGCGCACGTTCCACATGTCGTGCGAGATGAACAGCACGGTCTTGCCTTCACCAATCAGCCGCCGCAGGGCCTCGAGCGCCCGGCGCCGGAACGCGGCGTCGCCGACCGACAGCACCTCGTCGACCAGCACGATGTCCGGGTTGCTGTAGATGGCGACAGCGAACCCGAGTCGCGCGTAGAGGCCCGATGAATACCGCTTCATCGGCGTGTCGATGAGCCGCTCGACGTCGGCGAAGTGGACGATGGCATCGAACTGGCGATCGATCTCCCGTCGGGTCAGGCCGAACAGGCCGCCGCCGAGATAGACGTTCTCGCGCCCCGTGAGCTCAGGATGAAACCCGGCGCCGAGCTCGATGAGCGACACGACGTGACCACCTACGCGCACCACGCCGCGGGTCGGCCACGTCACCCGCGAAATCAACTTGAGCAGCGTCGTCTTGCCGGCGCCGTTGCGGCCGATGACACCCAGGCCGGCGCCGCGTGGCACCTCGAACGACACGTCGCGCAAGGCATGAATCGTGGCATCGACACGGCCGCGTGACGCGCTGTGAATCTCGTCACTGCGGCCGCGCAGTCGATCGACTTGTGAGGCGACCAGATCGACGATGGTGCGCGAGCGGCCGGCGCGGTAGCGCTTCGACACCCGATCGAGCTGGATGGCGATCGGCGTTCGATCAGTCATCGTGTCTGTAGCGATCCAGCCGGGCTCTGAGCTCCGCTACCAATGCCGGTGCTGCCGACGACATGAGATTTCGCGTTTCCCCGGGATCGCTCTTCAAGTCATAGAGCTCTTCCCGGCGATCCTGGGTCCGGTACAGGTACTGATAGAAACTGCGCGCGGAGCGATACAGAACCGAATAGGCCGGGTTCATGACGCTCGTCTGTTGAAACGTGTAGGCCCGCGTGTCCGGCTTCAACAGCGACTGCCCTTGCCACGAGGCGGGAATCTTCAGCCCAAGCCGGTCGACCACCGTCGGTGCGACGTCGATCTGCGCGCCGTACTGCAGATTCGCGACTGGCGTCGGCGAGTCGTCGTAGATCAGCAGCGGGATGCGGATGAACTCCCGATAAAGGGACTTCACGTGGCCGAAGTCCCGCGGGCCGCGTTCGCCGAGTCCTTCGCCGTGATCGGCGAGAATCACCGCCATGCTTCGATCCAGATACCCTTTGCTCTTCAGGCTCGCGAAGATCTGGCGGATGGTGGCGTCGGCTTCGATGACACCGTTGTCGTAGCTGTTGATCAATGCCGCGACATCATAATTGCCGTGCACCAGGGCATCCCAGTCGTTGCCGACGTTGGCCGGTTCATAGCGGCGAAACTCCCGGTGCTTGATGCCGGAGATGTGAACCGACATCAGGTGGAAATAGAAGAAGGCGGGAGTGCCCGTGAAGTCCGGCACGTGCTCGAGGCCGTCGAAGATGATGCGATCGTCGACGATGCCGCGGTAGCTGTCCGAGGTGGTGTTGTCGAGGTAATAGGTCAGGCCCTTTCCGTAGGCCTTCTTCAGCCCATACCACTCGTGATCACCGGAGAGAATGAAATAGGTGCCGTAACCCTGGTCGTGGAGCAGGTCGTTGAGCTTGAAATCTTCGGGGATGATGGACGGCAACATCTTCGACGAAAGGGTGCTCAGGATGCCGCACTTCGATTCGGCGCAGGTCGAGGTCGCGAATTCGACCCGCTGCAGGCTGCCCGATCGGACCAGGCCGTCGAGGAACGGCGTGGTCGGACGGTGGTATCCGTAGACCTGCATGTGATCGGCTCGCAGCGAGTCCACGATGATCACGATCACATTCTTCCTGCTGAAGGCCTGCCCGGCTGGATAGCTGGCCCGGGCGCGCGGTTCGTCGATCCTCAGCCGCTCAGCCGTGGCGGTGTGGCTCATGTCGTAGAGATCGAGCTGCAGGAAGCTCGCGATCGGCTCCAGCTCGACGCTCCAGTCTTCGCCGAGATACGCCGGCACCGCGTGGACATAGGCGCCGTAGCCGACCAGGATCAATCCGAACATCAGACCGGAGGTCAGCGACCGGCCGCGACCATGAAAGAAACTCGACGAGCGCTCGGGGAGAAATAGATACTCGAGACCCTTCAGGATCTTCCCGGACATCGCCAGGTGAATCACGATGATCGCGGCGGCGACGACTGCGAGCACGAGATACGTCAGCGAAGAAATCGCGGGGCCATCGTCTTCGACCACACGCCGGCGAAGCAGATAGTGGGAAACCAGCTGATAGTTGACGTTGTTGCCCCACAGGCTGTTGCCGGCGAAATGAGCCATGTAGAGAAACGCCAGCGCCGTGGACCACAGGGCGTAGACCGCGGCAACGAGATATTTCACAGCTCGCCGACTGCGATGCCGGGTCAGCAGCACCAGCAGCCCGGCGATGAGGAACACCGCCAGCGTCGGGCCCGCGACGGTGGACAGGTGCAGCACGGCCAGCCGCCGGCTGAAGCCGAAATGGCGGCAGAAGTAATACATGTAAGCGAAGCTGAGGCCGAGCTGGGTCGCGACGTAGATCTGGAACCCGCGCGCGGACGCCGAGGCGCGCCAGGCAGTGCGCAAGGTCGATAGGGGTGTTGATACCGGCACGGGCTCAGATCACGTCGGCGAAGTACTTGTCCATCTGCTTGAAAGCGACGAAGGCGACGGTGAAGAGGCCGGCGATGAGCGCACTCGACAGCAGCGTCAACTGAAGATCCGGAGGCCGGTTGAACACCAGGGCCGCGCGGAAACCCTCGATGATCGCGCTCAGCGGATTGAGCACGAACAGCCACTTGAAGCGCGCCGGCACTGTCGCCAGCGGATAGGCGACCGGCGTCAGGTACAGCCACAGCTGCAGCGCGATCTGCACCACCGGATTGACGTCGCGATAGAAGACGTTCACACCTGCGGTTGCGAGCGTGAAGCCGGTGGTGAAGAGGACGAGCAGCACGAAGAAGAGCGGTGCGGTCAGTGCCCAGATCCCGAGCCCCACGCCGTAGTAGATCATCAGCACCGCGTACAACCCGCCGGCGGCGGCAAAGTCGATGAGCCGCGAACACACCTGGGCCAGCGGCACGATCTCGCGGGGGAAGTAGGTCTTCGTCACGATGTTGCGGTAGGTGATGAGGCTCATCGTGCCGGTCGACACCGAGTTCATGAAGAAGAACCATGGCACGAGCGCGGCGAAGGCGAAGATCGGATACGGCGCCCCCTCAGAGGGCAGCTTGGCCAGCCGCGAAAACACAATCGTGAACACCGCCATCGTCGCCAGCGGCTGCGCGATCGCCCAGGCGATGCCGAAGAACGACTGGCTGTAGCGCCCCTTGACCTCGCGCTTGGTGAGGTTGATCAACAGCTCCCAGTACGCCGCCGGCGAAATCCGGTCGGCCCGATCGCTGAGCGCTTGCGTCAATCGAGCACGAACTCCTTCTGCCACGATTGGTCGGCGGCGCGCGCCGATTGGTCCGATTTTCTGAGCAGGAAGTTCTCCAGCACCAGCGCGTCCATGCCGGTGCGCATGAAGCAGCGGAACGCGTCCTCAGGCGTGCACACCATCGGCTCACCGCGGACGTTGAACGAAGTATTGACGATCACCGGACAGCCGGTGCGGCGATAGAACGCGGCGATGATGTCGTGGTAGAGCCCGCCGGTTTCGGGACGCACGGTCTGAATGCGCGCGGAATAGTCGACGTGGGTCACCGCCGGCACCAGCGAGCGCGGCAGGTTCAGGCGGTCGATGCCCCACAACGCGTGTGACTCGGCCGGCACCGGGAGCCGCTTCGATGGCTGGACATCAGCGACCAGGAGCATGTAGGGGCTGTCGCCGTCGAGCTCGAACCAGTCGGCGACGTGATCGCGAAGCACCGCCGGCGCAAACGGTCGGAACGACTCCCGGAACTTGATCTTCACGTTCATGATCGACTGCATCTTCGGCGAGCGCGCGTCGCCGATGATCGAACGGCCGCCGAGCGCGCGCGGTCCGAACTCCATCCGTCCCTGCACCAGGCCGACGACGTTGCCGTCCGCCAACAGCGCGGCAACCTCCTCGACCAGCGCCGGCGTCTCCAGCCGCCGCGCGACGTGGCCAGCTTCGGCAAGGAAGTGCTCAATCTGCGCATCGGTGCAGCGTGGGCCGAGAAACGAGCCGCTCATGCCGTCGGCGTATTTCGGCGCACCGACGTCCGAGGCGCGTGCGCGGACGGGACGCTCCCACTGACCCGAGGCTTCGCTGCTCCGGCGAGGCTGGTCCAGATAGCGATGCCATAAGCTGACGGCGACGCCGAGAGCGCCGCCGGCATCGCCGGCCGCGGGCTGGATCCAGATCTGATCGAACGGTCCCTCACGCCGGATGCGGCCGTTGCCAACGCAGTTGAGGGCGACGCCACCGGCCAGACACAGATCGCGCATTCCGGTTTGGCGGTGTGCGAAGGCCGTCATCTTGAGCATCACCTCTTCGGTGATGTCCTGGACCGAACGCGCCAGATCCATTTCCCGCTGGGTCAGCTTGCTCTCGGGTGCCCGCGCCGGACCGCCGAACAGCGTTTCGAACGGCCCGCCCGTCATCGTCAGCCCGTGCGGGTAGGTGAAGTACTCCATGTTCATCCACAGGCTGCCGTCGTCGCGGATCTCGAGCAGGTGATCCTTGATCGTCTGCACGTACCTGGGTTCGCCGTACGGCGCCAGCCCCATCACCTTGTACTCGCCGGAGTTGACGCGGAAGCCGGCGAAATAGGTGAAGGCGGAATACAGGAGGCCGAGCGAGTGCGGGAAGCGCAGTTCCCGCAGCATCTCGAGCTGGTTGCCGCGGCCCACGCCGATCGAAGAAGTCGCCCACTCGCCGACGCCGTCTATCGTCACGATCGCCGCCTCCTCGAACGGCGAGGGATAGAAGGCGGAGGCCGCGTGTGACTCGTGGTGCTCGCCAAACAGGATCTGGCCTTCATAGCCGGGCAGCCGTTCCCGGATGTCGTCGGAAAGCCACAGCTTCTCGCTCAACCACAGCGGCATGGCCATGAGGTAGGAAGCCAAGCCCCGAGGCGCGCAGGCGGTGTAGGTCTCGAGCAGCCGATCGAATTTCACGAGCGGCTTTTCGTAGAAACCGACCAGATTCAGGTCCTGCGGGCCGATCCCGGCTTCCCGCAGGCAGTACTCAACCGCCTGCGACGGGAAGCCCGCGTCGTGCTTCTTCCGGGTGAAACGCTCTTCCTGCGCCGCCGCCACAATCCGGCCCTCGTCGACCAGGCAGGCCGCGGAGTCGTGGTAGTAGGCGGAGATGCCGAGGATTCGTGTCATAGCGCCCCGACCGGGGCGGCGGCGCCGCGTCCGACCGCGACGCCCCGAATGGCCAGAGCAGCGATCGAAACGGCGATCGCCACGGCCACAGGAATGAGATGCACCGAGAAGCGACCCGGATACGCGACGCCACGCGCCACCAGGCCGCCGGCGACGGACGCCACCGCCATGACCGCGATACCGAGCGGGATGCGACGCGCCAGCGGAACGCCGATCAGCGCGAGCAGCGAGCCGACGAAACCTGCGACCACGAGCAGCGACCGGACGTCGAAACGCGGCGGGTCCTGCACGGTCACGATCATCGAAACGCTTTCCAACGCACGGCGCCATGCCGGCGCCGACCACAGCGAGCGAACGTTCAGGCCGAGCCCCGTCGCGTTGTGCACGCGAGTGGTCCCGGCGAACGGATCGAGCAGGCCGGTGTAGTACCAGGTTCTCGCCGTGAAAGCGGCGAGACCGATGCCAATGACGAGCAGGTACGGGCCGGCCAGCCGCGGCAGCTGGCGCCACGATTGAAGCTTGAACGCGGCGCCGGCCGGAATCGTGTCGGGGAGCAGCAGCGCCGAGAGCGCAAGAATCAGCGGCAGATGATTCAGACGTGTGTAGAACGCCAGAGTAGCGAACCCGCCGGCCATCATCGCGTACCGGGTCGAACCGTCGCGTGCCCGCATCAGCGACATCGCGGCGAGATAGAGCCACATCGACGCGGCGATTTCAGATAGGCCTCGGCCGAGCAGGTACCAGTTGGGGCCCAGGGCGGTGGTCACCAGAACGGCCGACGCAGCCGCGACGCCGCCGCGGAACCCAGCCGCGCGCCTGGTCACCTGAAATGCGAACAAGGCGCCAACCAGAAGGCCAAAGCCGTCGAGCAACAGTTCGCCGGCACTCGAGTCGCCGAAGAAGACATGCAAGGTGCCGCACAGCCAGCGATAGAACGGCTGGTTCCAGAACGTTCGTTGCCCACCCTCGAGCCAGTAACCCTCCATGAAGATCCGGTGCGCAAAGCGCTGGAAGGTCAACGAGTCGTCGCCGAAAAGGTACAGCCTGAAGCCGCCGATGCTCCTGAACGCGAGCGCCGACATCAGCGCCAGCCACGGAACACCGACCAGCAGCCATGCGCCCCGGGTCGTGCGCAGTGAGCGCGGAACCGGAACGATGATCGCGACGAGAAGGAACAGCACGGCCAACCGGGCAGCCGTCGAATCGGGACCGCCGCGCGCGGTCCATGCCGCGGCCGCAGCGACAACCGCAATCGACGCCAGTGCGACGCCGCCTGGGCGAAGAGTGGAGAAAGCCGACGCGATCCATATTCCCAGCAGACCGAGGACCAGCGCCGGCGTGATGAAGCGGCACGCGCGCTGGATCGCCGCCGCGGTCGCGGTCAACCGCACCGTCGATGTCGCCACCGAGCCAAACAGGTCGCGGCCGTTCCAGCGCGGGATGAATCGCCAATCGCGCCTGGCCAGGTCGAGGCGAAGATTGACGAGGTGCGAACCGGCTTCGAGCGGAAGTGTGACCCTCGATCCGTCGATGGCTGCGATGGCCACGGTGTCGACGTTGCCCGAGAGCCTGACATCCGACCCGGTGTCCACCGTGAGCGTCCCACGCGACGCGACGGTCATCGTGCCGTCCACCAGCAGCGCATACTCCGCGTCGGGCGGCCGCGGATTCTCGACGAACAGACTTTCCGGCTCGCCGGTGGCGAAGATGCGATCCTGACCGAACGGCATGTTGATAATCCACGCCGGAAACTGGGTCTGCCTGGAGTAGCCGCGCGCGACAATAGCCGAACAGGCGGGTGGACGCCGGCCGTCCCACGCCCTCACGTCCCATCCCTGGGCGAGCCGATAGCCGCCGATTGCATCCGGATACTTCGTCAGGAACATCCCGCACCAGCCGGCCTGGGGAAACACGACAAAGGCGAGCAGCTTCCAGCCCAGTAGCGCGGCGATGAAACCGCGTGCCACGCGGTTGTTCAGAAACGATGGATAGAACACCCAGAGCGCGGGCAGCACCACACCCGCCAGCAGCGCGATCGTCGGGACCTCGAACGGGGCGCCGCTGAGAGGACCGACGAGCCGGCCCGGCCAGGCGATCGCGGCAACCAGAGCAACGCCCCACACCAGCATCATGGCCGTTCGAGAACGAGGAAACACGGACCGCGATCCGGCTCTGGAATCGCTGCAGCCAGCCGGAGTTCGCCGGTGTTCACCAGCGCCGCCATCCTGAGGTCACAGTAGCCGTCGCGAGCAGCGCGCCAACGGGGAGAGGCGGACGGAACACTAGTCAGAACAGCGTGTAAATGAACGGCGCGACCGCGCTCGACTGCGAGAACACGATCAGCAGCCCGAACAGGACGAACACGATGACGATCGGCACGAGCCAGTATTTCTTCTCCTGCGCGAGAAACTGCAGGAACTCGGATAGCACGCGGCGCTTGCTCATGTGATGCTCTCTTCCCTACTTTCGCGCCGGCTGGCGTTGCGCAGCCATGTCGAGGACCGGCCGCACCAAATCGGCGGCGAGCCGACGGTTGCCGACAGCCGTCAAGTGCATGTGGTCGAAGGACAGCGCCGGGTCCTCCAGGTCGATCGCCGCACCGAGATTGAGATAGCGGACCCGGCGGTCGCCGCCGAAGCGGCGCTGCACCATAGCCGCCAGCTCGGCCTGCTGCTCGCGATGGCGTGGACCGAGCCGGCCCGGCTCATAGGGTTGCGTGACGACGGCTACCTGCTTGTCGTGCGCGAGCGCGAACTCAACTGCCACGAGCACGCTGCGGCAGTACTCCTGCCACGGCGATTTGCATCCGGTCGAGGCGACGTCGGTGATCGCCCGCGGCGGTTCGGCCGTCGCGCGATCGAGTTGCCGCGACAGTGAATCGCTGATCTCGGCGGCCACGCGCAGCGACTCCGCCGCCGTCCGGTCGGCCATGCCGGCGTGGAAGACGGTCTTGCCGCCGGAGCGGTACAGCTGGTTGACGTCGCCGTACAGGATCGCCGCCGCCTTCTCCCGGAAGATGATCGGAAAAATCGGCAGATAGCCGGTCAGCCTGAATACCGGAGAGTCGTGCCGGAAGACGTCCAGATTCGGCGGATCGGCCATGGTGTCGTTGTAGCCTTCGTAGAGAAGGGCGATGTCGTAGTCGAGCGACAGAAAATCGGCCAGCGTGAACTTGAACGAGTAGGCACCCTCGTTGTTGTAGCCAAGGTTCACGACGGAAAAGCGCTGGAAGGAACCGGCGCGGTTGCCGGCCAGCTGCCGCTCGAGCGCAACCGCGATCGAGTCGGTCCAGTCCACGCCGTAGCCATACGCGCTGCTGCCGCCAAGCAGCGCCACGCGGTACTCGCCGGGCTTCTTGGCTCCCACGACCGGCCCGCGATAGCCCCAGATGTTGAACCCGGTCAGTGGTCTGGTACTTGCGATGCAGATAGACGTCGATGGCGAGCAATGTTGCCGATGTGCCGACGAACGCGAGCAGCAAGGCGGCCAGCGCGAACTTCCAGCGGCTCGTCGGCGACAGCCGTGATGGGCTGAGCGTGTGCTCGGACATGTCAGCGTTGCGCTCTGTATTCGTCGAGCCTGGCTCTCATCTCATCGATCACCGGCGGCTCGGCCGAAGACAGGAGGTTTTGCGTCCCGGTCGGATCACTGGTCAAGTCGTAGAGCTCTTCACGCCGATCCCTGACACGATACAAATACTGATACACGCTGCCGTGGAGACGTCCGATGACCGCGAATGACGGGTCGAGCAGGCTCGTCTGATGAAAGGTGAACCGGCTGCCGCCCGGTCGCAGCAACGACCGCCCCTGCCATGAGCTCGGGATTTGCAGCCCAAGACTGTCGACAATGGTCGGGGCGACGTCAATTTGGGTCGCAAACTTCAGGTTGGCGAGAGCGGGTCCGCCAGCGTTGTAGACCAGCAGGGGAATCCGGATGAACTCCTGATAGAGCCATCTGCCGTGACCGAAATCCTTCGGGCGCTCACCCAGGCCCTCGCCATGGTCGGCGAGAATCACGACCATACTTCGATCGAGATATCCTTTGGTCTTGAGGCTGTCGAAAATCTGACGGATCGTCGCGTCCGCCTCGATCACGCCGTTGTCATAGTTGTTCGTGAGCGCTGTCACGTCATAGTGCCCACCAATCAGCTCGGTCCAGTCGTGTCCGACGTCGGCCGGCTGATAGCGGCGAAATTCTGCGTGCTTGACCCCCGAGATGTGAACCGACATCAAGTGGAAATAGAAGAATGCTGGACTACCGCTGAAGTCGGGAACGTGCTCGAGCCCCTCGGAGACGATGTGATCGTCGGCGACACCGCGATAGCGTTCGGATGTCGTGTTGTCGATGTAGTAGGTCAGGCTCTGGCCATACGACTTCTTCAGTCCATACCAGTCGTGGTCGCCGGAAAGGATGAAATATGTCTCATAGCCCTGATCGTGCAGCAGATCGTGAAGTTTGAAGTCTTCAGGAATGATGGCTGGCAACGTCTTCGACGAGAGCGTGCTCAGGATGCCGCAGTTCGACTCGGCGCACGTCGAGGTCGCGAATTCGACGCGCTGCAATCGACCTGAATCGACGAGGCTTTGCAGAAATGGTGTGGTCGGTCTGTGGTAGCCGTAGACCTGCATGTGATCCCGACGCAGCGAGTCCACGATGACCACGATGACGTTCTTCCTGTCGAACGCCTGTCCCGAAGGATAGTTCGCGCGCGCGCGCGGCTCCTCCACCCGTAGTCTCTCCGCCAGTGCCGTATGGCTCATGTCGTAGAGGTCCAATTGGAAGAAGCTGGTGATCGGCTCGAGCTGGACTCTCCATTCTTCGCTGAGAAGCCTTGGCAGCGCGTGCACGTACGCACCATACGCAGTGATGACCAGCGCGAACACCAGGAAGGACGTCAGGGTCCGGCGGCGGCCATGAAACACGCTGGACGAACGCTCCGGAAGAAACACGAATTGCAGGCTCTTGAGAAGCTTCGACGCCAGGGCGAGATGGACCACCGCAATGGCCAGCGCCAAGACGGCGAGAGCCAGATACATCCACGGCGGGATGGAAATGCCATCGTCCTCGGCGATCCGCCGTCTCAGGAGGTAATGAGAAACCAGCTGATAGTTGACGTTGTTGCCCCAGAGACTGTCGCCAACAAAGTGGGCGATGTAGAGGAGCGCCAATATCGTCGCCCAGGCGCCATAGACGGCCGCAATCACGTACTCGAGCAGTCGTCCTTGACGCCGACTGAGCGCCACCATGAGCCCGCTAACAAAGACGACGGCGAGCATCGGGCCTGCCACGGTAGACAGATGAAGAACGGCCAGCCGCCTGCTGAAGCCGAAATGGCGGCAGAAGTAATACATGTAGACGAAGCTGAGCGCGAGATGAACCGCCACGTAGACCTGAAGGGTGCGCGCGGGCGCAGAGCCGCGCGATTGCGAATCCGAAGAGGACATCGATTCAATCGTCATGTTGACGAGAGCTACCGCAAGCTACTGACGCTGAACGTCCAGCGCGCAACTGCTGCCGCACTCAAAACATTCGCTCGTAATGCTTGCGATCCCGATATCGCGCGGGGTACTCGGACCAGCCGCGCCAACGAGAACGTTTGCGATCGAGTGGATCCTTACCGGTGATTCGCCAGATCAGGCCGAGGGGCGTGAGCACGAGCCCGAACAACACGGTCAGCAGAATGCGCGCGTTGACGTAGCCCAGCGCTTTGGCGAAGCGCCACCATGCCGCGCTGGGCCATTTCAGGAGCGACGGCCGCACCAGCCCGAACACCAGCAGCACGACGCCCACCGCGCCCACCCACTCCGCCCGCGTCTGCCGTCCACGCCAGACGAGCACGCCGGCGATCAGGCAGAGCACGCTCCCGACTGATACGCCGAACGACCGCTCGGGATTGCCGGGCGCTCTTTCCATTTGTCTCAGAGCCTCGCGCCGCGTGACTCGAGGTGGCGCGCGTGCGTCCGCGGAACTCCGAGAACGATGGCCACGGCCAGTGTCAAGGCGGCGCCGACAAGGCTGGCGCGAAGGCCGTATCGCGCGCTCGCCGGCGCGAAGATGAAAGCCACCCGATGTTGACCCGAAGCCACAGCGGTTCCGAGAAAGTCGCCGTAGACCCGCACGGGCGCACGTTCGGCGCCATCCACGGTGACGCGCCAGCCGCTGTGAAAACGCTCCGTCAGGATCAGCAGCTGTTGGCTGGCGGCTGTTGTCTCCAGCACGATCGAACCCGGGCGGTCTTCGACAATTCGCACGGCGCCATGCTCACCAGGTCTATGGGCCGGCAACCTGGAAAGCTCCGGGACCGGAGCATCGACCAGCGCGACGCCGGCGATGTCGATGCGATGCACGTCGGCCTTGACGTCGAGGCTCGGCTGCACCGCAGAGACCAGGCGAGCGCGAGGCATCGTGTCCGGCACCTTGATCCATCCCTTTGCGGTCTCGCGCCAGCCGACGCCCGCGATGCGCTGTGCAACCGGATCGGCCACATCGAGCACCGTCGCGGGCACCAGACCGGTGTAGCCGGGTGTCAACCGGAGTCCACGCAGCACGGCAACGTTCCCGGATCCGCCCTCGATCAACGGCGCAATCAAATCGCCGCGCTGTGCCGCACGGGGGGCGTTGGCGTCGGCCTCGAGCTCGGCGATGCTGACGACGGGACCCCAGTGATAGATGTACGAGTAGCCCCAGAAGCCCTGGTCGATCGCGATCAGCACGATCAACACCGGTATCGACCAGCCGATGCCTCGCCCCGCCATCGCCAGGAGCGCCGCCGTCCCGGCGATGAGGATCGACCACGGCGCGGCTCTCCAGACGCTCGACAGCGCCAGACCGTGGGCCGCCGCCCAGGCAGACTGCGACAAGGCGCCCGCCAGAAGCGTGAGCGTCACGCTGACAGCAACGGGGACCGCCAGCGGCCACAGCCGGTCCCTTGTCATCGTCTCGCCGCGGCGCACGAGCCCGATCAGATCCTCGAACGCAATCGCCGCAATTCCGCTCAGCGCCAGCTGGAACAGGATGAGATGCCTGGCCGGCGCGCGCAGGTTGCGCAAACCAGGCAGTTTCGCCAGCCACGCGTACACCACGCCGTAGCGCCCGGTCGCCAGGACCAAGGCGATCGCAGCCAGTCCGAGCAGGGCAATCAACAGCCCGCGCCTGGTCTGCTGGTTCCAACGCATCGCCACCCAGGCCAGCGCCAGCGTGCAGAAGGCACCGTTGTAGACGATGAACTCGTGCACGATCTGCCCTTCCGCCTGGGGCGCGTGAATGCGGAACTGAAACGCGAAGGGCGACCACAATTGCACGAGGTTCAACGGCGACAGCGAGAACGAGAGCGCTTCCTGCGACGAATAGGTCATGCGCGTCGACTCGCGCGCGAAGTCGAGTGTGGGCAGCAGCTGCACCGCTCCCAGCAACACGCCCAGGACACCCGCGCCGACGAGCAGGGCCACCCGCGACGCCGGCGCTCCCGCGTAGCTCAAACAGCCGACGAGGTACACCAGGGCAACAGCAGTCAGCCAGACATACTGCGGATTGCCCATCAACAGCTGCGAGCCGACCACCACGGCAAAGGCGGCGAACGCCACCGCTCGCGTTCTTCGGTCAGGCGAGGTCAGCAGCACATGGGCCGTCAGAAGCAGCCAGGGCAAGTGCGCGATGATGTCGCCCTGGTTCATGTGCATCAGGTTGAACAGGTTGAAGCCACTGAACGTGAAGACCATCGCGCCCAATCCGGCGGCCTCGCCCGACAGTCCGAACCGAAGCAGCAACAGCCAGGTGCCCCCCAGCATCACGGCAAACGGCAGGATGAGCTCGAGGTTGAACGCGGGACCGAGTGGCAGGAAGCGATACAGCAACAGCTGCAGCGGGTGCGTCATGGCGGCGATGCCCTCGCCGTGCAGGTAGAACCCGGAGTGGTAGGCCGATGTCCACAGAAACGAATCGCCCGAGCTGAGCGCTTCGCGATACAGATAGCGAAACGGCAGGTGCAGCGCCGCGAAATCGTCCCTTGTGAACACCCGACCGGTGCAGAGCGGATAGAGCAGCGGCAGAAACAAGGCGCCCGAGCAGGCCGCGATCAGCGGCCGTTGCGAGCGCATCACGAGCGCACCGCGCGCAGCGCGGTCAACGCGCTGGCTGCCGCCAGCAGCACCGACGCCGCCAGCGCCGTCCGGCCCACGACTGTCATCGGCAGCTGTGCGCCCACGCGCAGATTCGCGATGGCAAATGCCGCCAGCGTCGCGGCGGCCAGGGTCACCGGCGCGCGGTCCAGCACGCTCGCCGCGAACGGCGTGACGAGAAAGTGGAAATTCCACAGCGCGCGATCCGGCTGCTGAACATAGCCGAACAGTGCCGCCACCGGCAGCGACACCAGCGCCAGCAACTGCAGCCGGCGTGGCGCGAGCAGCAACCCGATCGGCGCGAGCAGCCACAGCGCGCCGAACTCGATGAACATCGCCGACAGCACACCGCGCAGGCTCAGGCGCGAGAGCCAGCCCGCCAGATTGGCACCATGCCCGAGGTCGGTGGATGCGTTCCCCGAGTAGGAATAGTTGAACCGCAGCATCAGCGTCAGCGAGAGCAGCAGCCACGCGAGAAATGCGAGGTTGGCCCCGGCCAGCGACCGCAGTGCCGCGGCCCATCGACTCTGCAACGCCTGCCAGACCGCGACGATGTAGAGAGGCGCGCCGGCGAACTCCTTGGCGAACACCCCGACGGTGGCGGCCGCGCTGGCGATGGCCACCCTTCCGCTCAGCGCCTCGCTGGCGATGAACGGACCCAGCAGATACATCAACGGATCCGACGTGTATGGATCGTGGAGCGTGTAGAGCGATCCGAAGCCGAACGCCGACGCCACCGACGCGAGCCACGCCACGCGACGCGTCAGGCCGAGCGACAGGCACCACAGGAACACGGCGACCAACGTGGCCGCGTTGCAGACCACGGCGTAGGCCTTCCATTTGGCCGTCGATGGTCCCGGCAGCCGGCCGAGGATCCACGGCACCAGCACGCGAAAGCACTGAAGGTCGCCGCAGTCGGGCACTACCACGCGCGCGGCCGTTGCCTCGTACACGTCGCGATCGGTCACCCGGTTCGGCGCCGGCGACAACGCCGCGATCATCCCCAACGTCACGACACATGCCGCGAAGGCCGCGGCGAGCCTCATGCGGCCGCCGGCCCCGTGTGCGGACGCGCGATCCTGAGCGCCGCCAGCACCGCCGCGCTCACGGCGAACGGGATCAGGTGGATCGACATGCGTCCTGGATAACCGTGAGCTGTGGGCCAGAAACGAGCTGAGCGTCGAGCCGACGATGACCAGGACAACCGCTGCGGGAATCTCGCGGAGCCGCGGCACCTGACACAGCGCGGCGACGGCTGCCGCGACGCCGGCCGCGACCAGCAGGGCGCGCGGATCGGGGCGGGGCGGCTCGTTCATCCACACCAGCGCGCTCAGGCTGTGCGCGATCTTCTGCCACGGCGCCAGCGACAAGGCGGTCGACAGCCGCAGCCCGGTGTCGTTGTTTTTCAGGCTCGTCCCGTACAACAGGCTGAACGTCCCGGTGTACCACCAGGTCCGCGCTGCGAAGAGCGCGACGCCGGCCGCCAACACCGAACCATAGACCGTCGCGGACGCCAACCGCACCATCGACAGCCCTCGTTTGAGTGCGCCAAGCCGCATCGATGCCGACAGCGGCAAAAGCAGCGCGGCCAGCGAGACGGCGAACAGCAGATGATTCTGTCGCGCGTAAAACGTGAGCACGGCGAAGGCGCCGCCGGCCGCGGCCGCGCTCAGCCGACCCAGCCGCGCACGCATCACGAAGAACGCCGCCGCGAACGCCAGGCCGGCGGCGACGATCTCGGACAGGCCGCGGCCGACGAAGTACCAGGGGGTACCGAGCGTGAACGTGGCGAGCGTCCCGGCGCATGCCAGTAACGCCGCGCGGAAGCCGCCGGCCGGCCGCACCAGGGAGAAGGCCAACAGCGATCCCGTCAGCAGGCAGGAGGCGTCGAGATAGGTTTCGCCGACGCTCGAATCGCCGAAGCCGACGTGCAGGGCGCCGCTGATCCAGCGGTAGAGGGCCTGATAGTCGAACGTGCGGCTGCCACCCTCCAGCCAGAAGCCGTGCATGTAGATTCGGCCGCCAGCGACCTGATACGCGAGCCAGTCGTCCCAGGAGTACACGCTCAGGTGGCCGATGAGCGGCACCGAACGGGCGACGAAGTACGCCAGCCATGGCACGCCGACCATGACGAACGCGGTGCGCAGGTTTCGCTTCGCCGTCGAGACCGGAATCAAGGCGCTGCCGACGAGGAGCAGACCGGTGAGTCGCTCGAATCGACCAGAGAGGCCGGCGGCGATCAATACCGCGGCTGCCGCCGCCGTCCACAGCAACGCCGCGACGCCGGGGTTGACCCGGGCGCCGGCGCTCCGCAGCCACCAGATCATCAACGACAGGGCGACAACCGTGGTCAGCGTGCCGACGATCCGCCCGATCAGTGCGCCGGCGGTCGATCGAGGTTTCACCGTCAACAGCGCCGCAGTCCACGCCGAACGGCCGTTCCACTCCGGAACGAAGCGCCAGCGATCGCCTGTCAGCTGTCCGTCGAGTGCAATGGCGTGCGTGCCGGATGCCAGCGGAACCCGGATGTCTCGGCCGCCGTCGGCCTCCACGTCGACGCCACCGATGCGGCCGCGCACGTGCATGTCCTCGCCGGTGCGGACCACGAAGACGCCGGCGCCCGGCACCGTGATGGCGCCGGTGACGGCCATCGAGATGTCCAGACGGCCGGGCCGCAGCTGATCCAGGATGTTCACGAACCAGGCCGGAAATTCGGCCGCCGACCGGTACGGACGATCCAGGATCGCGGTGCACGCCGGCGCCTCGGCGCGCCAGTCTGCCCGAACGTCCCAGCTCCTCAGCACTCCGCCGGGTTCATCGACCGGCATCGTCAGAATCGCGCCTTGCAGCGGCGCCGTGGTCGAGAACCGCGCACATAGCCCGCCCGGTTCGAGCGGCAGGCTGCCAATCTTCAGCGCCAGCAGCGCCGCAACCAGGACACGTGGTCCGGTGCGCGTCAGAATCGAGCGATCGAGCCACCACAACGCCGGGAAAGCCACGCCGACGACGATCGCCTCGATGCGGCCGTCGAGCGGAACACCGTCGAACAGGGACAGCGTGTGCGCCGGCCACAACAGAGCGGCCGCGAGCACCAGCGTCCAGGCTGCCGTTGTCATCGAATCGGCGGCTGCTCCGATCCGGCGAACGGGCGGCCCTCTCGGACGGAATGATAAAGTGGCGCGTCCCGCACATGTCTCTCGCGCACGACAACGACATCCCGATCCGCGTGCTGCGCGTCGTCACCCGTCTGAACGTAGGCGGCCCCGCCATCCAGGCGATCACGCTGTCCGATCGACTCGCGGCGCGCGGCTACGACACGCTGCTGGTCCACGGACAGCTCGACGCAGGCGAAGGCGACATGCGCTATCTGCTGCCGGCGTCGGTGGCGGCACGGCCGCTGCGGTCGCTGCGTCGGCCGCTGGCCCCGGCCCACGACAGCGTCGCCCTGGCCCAGCTGCTGGACCTGATGCGCGACTTCCGGCCGCAGATCGTTCACACCCATATGGCCAAAGCGGGCACGCTCGCGCGTCTGGCGGCGGCGGTCTACAACCGCACGGCGGGCCGCGGCCATCGCGCGCGCGTGGTGCACACCTACCACGGCCATGTTCTCGACGGCTATTTCAGCGCGCGCAAGACCCGGCTGTTCCTGGCGATCGAGCGCGGCCTGGCACGCGTCACCGATCGCATCGTGGCGATCTCGCCCAGCATCCAACGGCAGCTGCTCGACGAGTACCACATCGGCCGCGCCAGCCAGTACGCGGTCGTGCCGCTTGGATTCGACCTCTCCACGTTCGCGGCTCTCGATGATCGCGCGCGCCGCGAAGCGCGAGGCGCCTTGAACATCGCGCCGCTCGCTCACGTCGTCAGCACGATCGGCCGCCTGACCGCGATCAAGCAGCAGGACCTGTTCCTCGAGGTGGCGGCCCGGGTTGCGGCAAGCGATTCGCTCGCGACCTTCGTCATCGCCGGCGACGGCAGCCTGCGCGGCGGGCTCGAACGACAGGCTCGCGCCCTCGGCCTCGGCGATCGCGTACGTTTTCTCGGCTGGCGGCGCGATCTCGCCACCATCTACGGCGCATCCGATCTGGTGCTGCTGACCTCGCGCAACGAGGGCACGCCGGTCGCCCTCATCGAGAGCCTGGCGTCTGGTGTCCCCGGCGTCAGCACCGACGTTGGCGGCGTCAGGGATGTGATCGCCAACGACACGGTCGGCCTGATGGCGCCCGACCGCGATTCGTCCGCGCTGGCCGCTCACGTGATGGCGCTGCTGGCCGACCCGCAGCGGCGAAGGCAGATGGGTGCCGACGGCCGGGCGCTGGTTATCGCCCGCTACGGCCTCGATCGCCTCGTCGCCGACGTCGACGCGTTGTATCGCGAGCTGCTGCACTAGACTTTTCGTGATGAGCCTGCGTCGGTCGCTCTGGATCGTGTGTTTGGTGGCGACGCTGCACGGCGTCTTCTTCATCTGGTACCAGCGGCCGGACTGGACGACGCAGTGGAGCGACCAGGAGGGATACCGGCGGCTGGGCCAGGTGCTCGCGGCAACTGGCAAATTCACCAGGTTTCCCGATGCGCCGACGTTCGTGCCCGAAGTGCTCCGTACGCCGCTGTATCCACTGTTTGTCGCTGTACTGTTCCGCGCCTTCGGCGTCCACCAGCTGCCGGTCGCCGTCGCCCAGACATTCGTCTTCGCGCTGATCTGCGTCGTGGTGTATGCCATGGCACGCCGAGTGACGTCCGAACCGGTCGCCATCGCCGCCGCCGCTGCAACGGCGCTGTTCTCCCCCATCCCGTACTTTGGCGCCCTGGTCATGACCGAGGTGTTGACCACGCTGTTGTTCACGGTGTCGATGTGGGTGGCGGTGTCCGCGCTCGCCGACCGGCGCTTCGGCCGTTTTGCCTGGCTCGGCGTGCTCCTCGCGCTGACGACGCTCAGCCGGCCGGTCTTCGTGCTGTTTCCATTCGCGCTCGCCGCAGTCGGGTTGGTATTGTTTCCGCTCCTGCAGGTGCGGCGGCGCCCGCGATTCGGACAGTGGAGCGTGATGATCGCGGTGTTCGCGCTGACCATGGCTCCGTGGTTCACCTACAACTACGTGACGCTCGGCCGCTTCACGCTCTCCCCCGCCGGCGGCGTCGGCCGCGGTCTGTGGGAAGGCTCATGGCAGGCCACCTGGCCCGGTCGCCTGCAGAACGAACTGACACATCTCGCCGACGACATCGACGATCGCGCCGAGCTCGACCGGCGCGTCGCCGCGGTGGCCGATCGGGAGCGGCTGCCGGTTGAACCGATGCTCGAGTACGTCCACCAGTGGGAGGACATCCGGCTGATCTGGACCGAGCCGTCCGATCCATTGGCCCGCGCCGTGGCGCGGGTGACCGCCGACCAGGAATACGGGCGCGTCGCCATCGCGAACATTCGCCGCGACACTGCGGCGCACCTGGCGACGCGTCTCGCCCGCGGTCTGTTCATCCTGTGGGCGGGGGAAATTCCGTTCCGCTACAGCGGCATCAACGCGTTGTCGACGGCTACCATTCGTGCCTGCTGGACGATTCAGGCGGTGATCTTCCTGGTGGCGCTGTGGGGAGGATGGGCGCTGTGCCGGAGCGGCCGCATGGCGCAAGGCCTGCTCCTTCTGGCTCCTATCCTGTACATTTCGGCGGTACATTTCCCGCTCCTCACCGAGGCGCGACAGTCGCTGCCCGCGCAACCGACCGTGCTCGTGCTGGCGGCGCTGGGGATCGCCGGCTTGACTCGTCATTCACTTCCCTTCGAAGCGCAAGTGCATGAAGGCGAGCATCTGTGACAGCCAGCGGCGGCTGTCGAAATCGCCGGCGGCGATGTGGTCGCCGATCTTCATCCCGAGCAGCACGTTGTCGTCCATGCTGTTGTTGAGAAACAGGCCATGCCGGCCCAGTGTCAGCAGGTTCGGCACCTGGTGGATGCCCTCGAGCACCGGAATCAGGTGCGCTTCGAAATTCAGCTCGTACACCGGATATGCCGTCGGGATATCGGTGACGTGGTAATCGGCGACCTCCGCTTCGGTGACGCCGTAGCCCATTTTCAGGAGGTCGGCCAGCGCGATTCGATACACCTCCTCGTCGGTCGCCGACCACACCGGCTCGTCACGCCAGCACGAGAGCTCGATGCAGAGGATGGTGCGATCGGCGGGCACCATGCTCGCGCTCACGTTCTTCTGCTCCGACATGCGGTTGACGCGGTACTGATGATCGAGCAGGTAGACCCAGTGATAGTCGGTCAGCTGCGGCCGCTTGAGCGCGATGTAAATCAGCTTCAGGCTGCGGTAGCGGAGTTTCGCCGCGTGGCCGGCGACGGTTGCCGGCAGTGCCGGCGCGATCATGTTCACCAGACCCGGCAGCGGCAGCGTCGACAGGACGCCGCGGCACGAAATCGTCTTCTCCACCCCGCGATCGGAGTAGACGACGCGCGCGATCCGCTCGCCGTCGCGCTCGAGCCGCACCACCGGTGATTCGAGGTGAATCGCCGCGCCCTTCTTGCGCGCGGCCGCGGCCATGTTTTCGAACAGGACGCTGATGCCCTGTCGCGGATACATGTACTTGGTGAAGTAGGTCGCCGGATCGGCCTTGATCCCGATCGCTCGCAGGATGACGTTTTTCAGATTCAGCTTCGCGACGCGCTGCGCCTGCTTCGACGAGATCTGTGAGGTCGGCAGCCCCCACACGCGCTCCGAGTAGATGCCGAAGCACAGATCGTAGAGCGTGCGTCCCAGATTGCGGACGCCCCACTCTTCGAACGAATCCTCGTGCTTGGGCGGCCACAGCGTCGACTTCACGGTCGCAAGGGCGTAGTCGAAGATGATCCGCGCGGACAGGAAGGGGCTGACACCGGTCAGGACCTGCAGCATCTCGAGCGGATAGACGTATTCCTTGCCGCGCAGAAGGACCCGGGTTCCGCGCGTCAGGATCAGCGGATCGGGGCCGAAGAACGGCTTGATCGCTTCGTGGATGGCGCGGCTTTCCTCGGTCTCGCGGATATGGAATGTGTGTGGACCGTAGTCGACGCCGTACGGGCCGACGCGAATCGTCTTGCCCATGCCGCCGATGGCGGCGTCACGTTCGAGCACGATCACCGGTTGGCCGAGTTCCGCGAGGCGCCAGGCGGCGGATATGCCCGCCGGTCCGGCGCCGAGAATCACGATGGGGTCGGTCGACAGCGTCAGAGCCCTTCTTCGCTGGCAGGTTTTTCGGCGACGACGAAGTAGTAGAGGTTCAACCCGAACGGCAGCGTTCTGAACGGCAGCGTGAAATCCTCGACGACACGAAAACCGTCGCGCAGCCAGCGGCGCATCCGCCGCGGCGGGGTCGTCGTCAGGTGATCGGGATAGCGAATCGGAAATTTCCGCAGCAGCAGACGGCCGACGCTCATTGTCCAGTCGTTCGGCACCACGACCACGATCTTGCCGCCCGGCTTCAACACCCGGTGTGCTTCTGCCAGCAGCCGCCACGGTTCGGAGGTGTGCTCGAGCACCGCGACCAGCAGCACCGCCTCGAATGACTGTCCGGCGAACGGCAGGTCGTAGCCGTCGGCGCACAGCAGCCAGCGGCCCTTGCCGAGTGCACGAGAGACGCGCGTGACCGAGACGTCCATCTGCACCGGCTGGATGCCGGTGCCGCTGAACATCATGCCTTCGCCGCAGCCGACCTCGAGAATGTCCCGTCCGCGCAGGCCACTCACGCGCGCCAGGACCTCAGCCCGGTACATCGCGTAGAAATAGCCGACCACGCCCGTGACCTGCGAGTCGTGTCCCTCGACCCCGGCGACGTACTCGTGCAGCTCCCGCTCGGACAGTCTATGCCTGGCGGCCGGTCGCATGCCTCTCGCGCTCCAGGAATTCCGCCAGTCGCCGCAAGCCATCGTCGAAGGTGATGGCCGGCGCCACGCCGAAGCGATCGCGCATCGCGCGATCGACGGAACGAAACAGGATGTACTCCTCGGTCTCGCCCTGGTGCCGGATGGTGACGTCGACGCCGAGCGTCCGCGCCATCGCCTCAGCGACCCCGTTGACGCTGATCGGCGCGCCCGATGCGAAGTCGGCGGTCATGCTGGTGCCGCGCGCCGTCACCAGCCGCAGCATGCCGTCGACGGCGTCGTCCACGTACATGAAGTCGATCAGGTTTTCGCCATTGCCACGCAGCGTGAACTCGCGCTGGCCCGCGGCCAGTGCGCTCAGCCATTTCGTCGTGATCTTCCGCGCCGGTTCGTAGGGTCCGTAGGCGCCGAAGAAGCGCAGGTTGATGTAGCTGCCGGGCTGGTGACGCCGCTCCGAATAGAAGCGCACGTAGTGCTCTGATGCGAGCTTCGAGATGGCGTAGGGCAGGCGCGGTGACACCGGCGTCGCCGGCGACACGGCGCCCACGATGCCGTCGTAGACCGCGCCCGACGACAGATAGACGAGGTGATCGACGGGACAATGCTCGAGGAAGGTGACCAGCGCAACCGTGTTCGACTCGAGGTCCCAGCGCGGACGCTCGGCAGATGCCGCGGGATCGCCGTTGGCGGCGAGATACAGCGCCGCATCGGCGCGGCCGATCCGGGCCGCCACCGCACGCAGCGCCGACGCATCGGTCAAATCGCAGCGCACCACCCGGACGTGCGCCAGGCGCTGCTCGGCCACGAACGACTCGAGCCCCGGCGTCTGGTTGGCGATGGCGACGATTTCCCAGTCGCGCGGCGCCCGCAGCAGCACGTTGCGTCCGATGAAGCCGGACGCGCCGGTTACGACCAGCCGCATCACGCCTCGAGCAGACCCGCCATGTGCTCCGCGTACCATGGAATGGTGCGCGCGATCCCGGCTTCGAGCGAAACCTTCGGCTCATAGCCGAGCAGCGTCATCGCCTTCTCAATCGACGGCACGCGCAGATCGACTTCGGGACCCGGATGCGGCTTGAACACGATCGTCGACTTCGAGTTGGTGAGCCGGACAATCATCTCGGCCAGTCCGAGGTTGGTGATCGTTCCTTGCGGATTGCCGAGATTGAAGGCGTGGCCGACGGCTTCGGGATTCTCCGCGCAGCGCAGCACGCCGTCGACGAAGTCCTCGACGAAGCACCAGGCGCGGATCTGGGTGCCGTCGTTGTAGAGCGTGATCGGCGCATGCTGCAGCGCCTGCAGCACCATGCCGCGAATCGCGCCGTCGCCGACCTGGCGCGGGCCGTAGACGTTGAACGGCCGGACGATCGCCAGCGGCAGGCCGTCTTCCTTGTAGTGCGCGTACGAGAGATGCTCGGACGCCAGCTTGCTGGCGGCATAGATCCAGCGGCTTTCGCCGATGGGTCCAATCGTGGTCAGGTCGTCTTCCTTGCCCTTGTGGATGAACGGGCCGTAGACCTCGCTGGTGGAGAACTCGACGAAACGTTCGACGCCGACGTCGAGCGCCGCCTTCACCACCTGATGCGTCCCTAGCATGTTGACCTCCATCGTCCGCACCGCGTTGCGGTCGACGGAGTAGACGCCGGCGATGGCGGCGCAGTGAATGACGATGTGGCATTTGTCGATGGCGCGACGGCTGGCGTCGTAGTCCATCACGTCGCCCTTGACGAAGTGCAGGTGCGGATGGTCGTCGACGTGCGCGAACTGAATGGCGTTGCGATGGAGGTTGTCGTAGACGACCACCTCGTTGTCTTCGATCAGTCGTTGGACCAGGTAGGAGCCGATGAACCCCGCTCCGCCAGTGATGCACACGCGTTTTCCGGTGATGGACATGAACCGCGACCCTCTAGCCTTGCTGACCGTTTCCAGATCGAACCAGCTCCGCCACTTTGCGGCGGGCCGCCGCTTCCTGGCGAAGCGGGAACAGCTTTTCCCTCGGCACCCCATCCCTGATGAGGCGTGCCACAGGTTGACCTGAACTCTCGAGCGTCGCGACGATCATCAGATCGTAGGCCACCTCGTGATGCCGGCTGATCGGCAGCACCGGCATGCCGAGGAACTCCGGGCCTCCTTCGAGGTCGAAGATGGCGAGCGGCTCGAGGCCGAATTCCTTCAACGCGAGGTAGGAGAGCTCCGCCGCCTCGCCGCGGCCAAAGATCGCCACACGGCGATCCGCCGCGGCGCATTCGCGAATCACCGCACGCAGATGCTGCCGCACCTCGCCGTAGAGATGGAGCGAGTAGTCCATGAATTCATAGGTCAGGCGCAACTTCTCAGCGATGCCGCGCGGCGTCAGCAGATAGGTGATGCGGTTCGATTGCACGTTCACGCACTTGATGTAGCCCTTACGTACCAGCCGTTTCAGGTAGACGTTGGTCAAGCCCAGCGCGATGCCGAGTTGCGTGGAGAGACCGCGCTGAGTGACGCGCGAGTCGGCCTCGACTGCCTCGAGCAGCTTGAGGTCGCGGTGCGCTTCGACGTCCATGGCCGGCCTGGTCACGCCAGATCATCCCAGGCGATCAAGCGGTCCTTCGCGATCGCGTGCCTCGCGGTGCGGCCGACCACCTCGCCGAGCTGGCGTGCCGGGATGCCGGTGCCGGGCCGCTTGGCCCACACGTCGGCGGCGGCGATGCGCGCGCCGGCGGCGATGTCGTTGATCGAGACCACGCTGTGGAGCGCCATGTTGCGAACGTCCTGCTCGCCGGGCTGGATGACCTTGACCGCGCCGCGCGCCTGCTCGATGGCGCGAATCCCGCGTACGAGCTCCTGCAATTCAACCGGCTCCATCGAGCCCTGCTGATCGGGACCGGGCAGGGATCGCGAGATCGTGAAGTGCTTCTCGAACAGGTTGGCGCCGACCGCGACCGCGGCAAAGGCGGCGAAGCTGCCCAGTGTGTGGTCCGAGAAGCCGACCGGCACGCCGTACTTCGCCTGAAGCGCAGGAATGCAGTCCAGCTGCACGTGCTGGTACGGCGTCGGATACGTGGACGTGCAGTGCATCAGCGCGAACGGCGTTCCGATCTCACGCACCGCGCGCACCGTGCCATCGATCTCGTCAGGCGTCGACATCCCGGTCGAGATGATCATCGGCTTGCCCTTGCGGGCGATGTGCTGCTGCAGCGGCACGTGCGTCAGCTCGCCCGATCCGGTCTTGAATGCCGGCACCCCGACCGTCTCGAGGAAGTCGGCTGCCTCCCGCGAGAACGGCGTCGAGAGAAAGACGATGCCTTTTTTGTCCGCCAGATCGCGCAGCGTGAAATGGTCCTCGCGCGAGACCGCGGTGCGGGTGAGGAGGTCGAACAACGATTCGCCGACGTAGGCCGCCGTGGCGCCGCCGCGCAGCATTTCGTACTCGGGAAAGTGGGTCTGAATCTTGATGGCGTCCGCGCCGGCCTCCGCTGCTGCGGCAACCAGATCGGCGGCCAGCTTCACGTCGCCGTTATGGTTGATGCCCGCCTCCGCGATGATGAAGCAGGGCCGGTCGGCTCCAATCTGCCGTTGCCCGATCGTGATCCGTGTCCGATCCGCCATCAGGTCCTCACGCCCGCATCCGCGTTGTCGCAGAAGCGCTTCTGGGTATACAGCTCGCTCCCGGCGAGCACGTCGACGATCGTCTGGCTCGCGCCAGTCCTGTAGTAGATGTGTGACGACTGGTAGCGCCCGTGGCCGATCTGCCGTCGGGTGGCCGCCATGATCTCCTCGCGGTCGTAGCCGGCGTGCACCACGTTCTCGGCGTGCAGCCGTCCCTGCTGCCGGGCGCCGATGTTCACCACCGGCGTGCCCAGGAAGGAACACTCCTTGATGCCGGCCGACGAGTTGCCGATCAGGCAGACGGCGATCCGCAGCAGCGCGATGAATTCCGTCACCGGCACGTCAGTGATGAAGCGCATCCTGCGGACGGCGTCGGGCACGTTCTCGCGGAAGCGGCGCAGGCTGTCGGCCATCTCACCGGTGCCGGCGTCCGGATTGGGCCAGATCCAGATGGTTGGCAGCTCCAGCGCCGCGACCGCGCGGAACGTGTCTTCGAGGTGGCGCCGGTTGTCGGCCTCGGTCGTTACCGGATGCTGGATGACGAGCAGGAACGGCTGCGTGACGTCGATTTCGTGGCCGACCCCGTGGCGATTGACCGCCTCGCTGGTGATCTCCGTCGCGGCCTGAGACGCGACCTCGACATCGAGCGACCCGGTCGTGAACACGTAGTTCGGGTCCTCGCCCATCGCCAGCACCCGCCGGTGCGCGTCGTCGTTGGTCACGAAATGGATGTGCGCCAGCTTGGTGATCGCGTGCCGGACGCTTTCGTCGATGCTGCCGGTGACGTCGCCGCCTTCGATGTGGGCGATGGTTTTGTTCAGATAGGCCGCCGCCATCGCGATGGCGAGCTGCTCGAAGCGATCGCCACAGATGACCACGATATCCGGGTCCGCGGCGTGAAAGCCGTTGGTGAATTCGAGTGCGGTGAGACACGCGGTCTTGGCCATCGCCACGTGGTTGCCGCCTTCAATCACGTTGAACAGCGACGTCGAAATCGTGAACCCGCCGGCCTCGATGTCGTCGGCGATATGCCGGCTGTACTTGTCGAGCAGAATCGATCCGCCGAGCATCAGCTCGAGTTCGACTCCGGGGTGATCGCGCAGCTTCTTCATCAGCAGCTGGCTGCGGCCGTAGTAGGCGCGGCTCGTGATCGGAAAACAAATGCGGCGCTTGCCGGTCTGCGGCGTCTTCCGGGTGGTGGACGCAAACATGGTCGTCATCGGGATCTCACACGCGGGCAGGATCGTGATTCACGACGACCGTCTTCCACTCGCAGTAGACGTCGAGCGATTCGGTGCCGGGCTCCCTGAAGCCGTTGCCGGAGTTCTTGACGCCGCCAAACGGCATGTGGGGCCCGGCGCCATAGGTCGGGCCGTTGATCGAGACCAGGCCGCCACGGTAGCGCACGATGAACTGTTCGATGCGGTTGTGGTTGGTCGTATGGATCGCGCCGGTGAGTCCAAACCTGGTCGCGTTGGCGAGCTGGATCGCTTCGTCGAAGTTCCGCACGCGATACAGGCAGGTGATCGGCCCGAACTGCTCTTCCTGGGAGATCGGGTCGTCGTGGGAGACATGGTCGAGCACGGTCGGTGCCAGGTAGTGGCCGGGCGCGAGGGAGGCGACGATGTGGCCACCGGTCAGGAGACGGGCGCCGCGCGTCACTGCGCCCTCGATCGCGGCCAGCAGCCGATCGAGGCTCGATTTCGAGATCACGGGGCCGCAATCGTCCTGCGGGCCTGAGCCGACTCTCATCGCGGCCGTCCGCGCCAGCATGGCGTCGCGGAAGGCGTCGTAGACGCGGTCGAACACGAGAATCCGGCTGCCCGCGGCGCAGCGCTGCCCGGCATCGATGAAGGCGGAGGCCACCGCGTGCTCCGCCGCCTTCGGCAGATCGGCATCGTCGCAGACGATCAGCGGATTCTTGCCGCCGAGCTCGAGGCAGACCTTCGCCAGAACCGGCCGCGCGCTCACCGCCTGCTGAATCCGCTTGCCCGTCGGCACCGAGCCGGTGAAGCTCACCAGGCCGACGCGCTCGTCCTCGATGAGCGGCCCGCCGACCTCTGCCCCGTAACCCTGCACCACCGAGTACAGCCCGCACGGCAGGCCGGCCTCCCGCAGCAGCTTGCCGAACGCGACGGCGGTATACGGCGTCAGCTCGTGCGACTTGGCCACCACCGCGTTGCCGCACAACAGCGCCGGAAAGGCCTTCCACGCCACGCCTGCCAGCGGGCTGTTGAACGGCATGATCGCCGCGCACACACCGATCGGCGCCCGCTCGGTTCGCACCGCCCGGTTCGGAATTGGGCTGGTCATCGTCTTGCCGTAAAACCGCGCGCCTTCACCTTCCATGAATAGCGCGAGATCGGCGGAGGAGGAGACTTCGGCAACGGCGTTCTTCCACGGCTTGCCGGTTTCGGTCTGAACGATCTCGCCGAACTCGGATTCGGCCGACCGCAGCAAGGCCGCAGCGCGTCCCAGGACCTCGCCACGCCGTGGCGCCGGGGTCCGCGCCCACGCATCCGCCGCGGCGGCCGCGACATCGACGGCTCGACGCACGTCGGGAGCGGAACCGCGCGCGACCGTGGCGACCCTGCGATCGTCGATTGGCGATCGCTTCTCGAACGTCGCCCCGTTCTCCGACGCGACTTCGAGGTCGTCTATCCAGTGAAGAATCTGTGTGGGATACATGCAGAGTAGATCATGGCTGACGGCTGATAGCTGATGGCTGATGGCTGATGGCTGACGGCTGATGGCTGATGGCTGATGGCTGATGGCATGACGACGCGGCAGTCATCTGCCCTGTGCCATGGGCCGTCAGCGATCAGCCATGATTCGACTGGCGAGGGTGTTGCTGACCACGGCTGCGATACCAGAAGCGTCGAGGCCGTGATGCGAGAGCACTTCGGCGTTGCTGCCGCAGGCGGGCACGTCGGTGAGGCCGATCGAACGGAACGCCGCCCGCGACCCGATGCGCGCCAGCGCCGCCCCGACCATGACGCCCTGGCCGAGCGTGACGTAATGATTGTCGAGCGTGATGATCACCGGAAAGTGTCCCAGCGTCTCCCTCACCCAGACATCGTCGATGCGGTTGAGCCAGGGCAGGTTGATGACGGCGACGCTGATGCCCGCCCTCGCCAGATCGGCAGCGGCGCGCCACGCGCTGGTCATGAGCAGCGGACCGTAACCAACGACGGCCACGTCGGAGCCTTCGCGGAGCGTGACGCCGCGGCCGATGTGCAGCGCGTAGGCGGCGGGCAGCGAGTACGGCAGATCGAGCGGCACGTTCACGAAGCGGAGATAGCTGCTCGCCGGGTTCTCTTCCACTGCCCAGCGAATCGCCAGCCGCGCCTCCCGCTCGCTGCACGGTTCGATCGCCGTCAGCCCGGGCACCGAGCCGATGGCGGAGATATCGCGGACCGACTGGTGCGAATGCCCAGGTCCTCCCGGCACCGCACCAGCGAGCGTCGCCGTGTAGATGATCTTTTTTCGCTCGGTCGCGTTGTTGTAGATGTGCTCGTTGGCCCGCGTCGAGAGGAAGCAGGCGAAGGAGTGCACCACCGGCAGGATGCCGTTGAGCGCCATTCCGCCCGCGGCCGACACCATGTGCTGCTCGGCGATGCCGCATTCGATGAAGCGCTCAGGCAACTCCGCCTTGAACGCCTCGATGCCGCAGTCCGACAGCAGGTCGCCGTCCATGACGACGATGTCGGGCCGCGTGCGCGCTATCTGCAGCAGCTCGTCGCCGTAGGCCAGCACCAGGCGCTCGGGCTTCACCGGCGCGATGCGCTCGGGCAGCGGCGCCCGCTGGAGCGTCAGCGGCGGCTGTCCGAGCCGCGACAGCCGATCATCGATGCGCGCCTTCAATTCGCCGACCGCGGCGAGATAGTTCTCGAGCGACGGCGCCCCGGCGTGGAAGTGGTAGGTCTGATCGCCGCAGGCCAGACCCTCCATGAACGACACGCCTTTGCCCTTGACGGTGTCGGCGATCAGCACTTTCGGCCGATCGAGCACCGTGGCGAAATGCCCGAACGCGTCCCGAATGGCATTGAAGTCATGGCCGTCGGCGCGCCGCACCTCCCAGCCGAAGGCGCGGAACTTGTCCTCGATCGGACCGAGATCGCTGACCGCCGCGACCGCCGAGTCCGATTGCAGTTTGTTGTGATCGACGATCGCGACGATTTCGGAGAGACCCTCGTTGGCGACCGGCTGCAGCGATTCCCAGATCTGCCCTTCCTGCAGCTCGCCGTCGCCCGTCATCAACACGATCCTGCCGCCGCGCCCGGTGAAGCGCCGCGCCCGTGCCATGCCGTAGGCCTTCGAGATGCCCATGCCGAGCGAGCCGGTGTTGGTCGCGATGAACGGCGTGGTCTCGACGTCGGGGTGCCCGGGCAGCCCGCCGAAGCGGCGCAGCTTGTGGATCAGTTCGAAGTCCAGCTTGCCGAGCGCAATCAGCAGGGCGTAGAGCGCTGGCGCATCGTGGCCCTTGGAGGAAAAGTAGACGTCGGCGCCACGAGTGTCGCTGTTGGTGTCGGTGAGCTCCTCGGTCCACAGCCACGTGATCAAGTCGGTGGAGCTGAAGCTCGAACCGATGTGACCGGAGCCCGCCTGCATGATCATATAGAGCGTGTTCAGGCGGCAGACATCGGCGAGCAGTTGCGCCCGCTCCACCGGGTCCACCGACGCGCGCCGAACCGCGTCGATGCTCGACGGCGCCACGTACGAAAGCTCGCCGGCGCCGGCGAGCTGCTCGTCCGAATGATCTTTTTCGCCCATCAGGAACCTGCGTTCAACCGCGGAGACTGCGAACAGCGCAGAGACAACCCGTCTGTCGGCGAGCATCGCGAGCGCCGCGGTAAGGCATCACCGAGCGGTCCAGCCGCCATCAACCACCAGCATCGCGCCGGTCATATATGCCGACGCGCGAGATGCGAGAAACACGATCGCGCCGTTGTAATCATCGTCTTCGGCCATGCGCCCGAGCGGCGTGCGCTTCACATATTCGGCGACGAACTCGGGAGCGTGCGCCGCTTCCTTCACGCCGCCAGGCACCAGGGTGTTGACGCGCACGCCGAACGGGGCGCAGTACTCGGCGAGCCAGCGCGTGAAGTTCAGCATGCCCGCTTTCGCGACGCTGTAGCCGATCGGCTTGTAGAACACCGCGCCGCCGCGACGGCGATAGTCGTAGACCGCCTGGTCGGGCGAGACGACACCGTAGGTCGACGAGACATTGATGATGCTGCCGGTGCGGAGCCCGGCTGCCCGAAACCGGGCGATGAACGACTGCGACATCACCAGCGCGCTCTTGAGATGCGATTCCAGCATGGCATCCCACGCCGACTCGGGATACGCCTCGAAACGTCCGGTCTCGAGGGCGGCGTCGGCGGGGGACGACCCCAGGCCGGCATTGTTCAGGAGAATCGATGGCGGGCCGAACCGCATCGCGACGTCAGCCAGCGCGGCATCGACCGCGCCGCGCGCGGTGGCATCGACAACGTGGGTTGAGACCGGCGCGCCGGTGTCGATCAGTGTTTGGAGAAAGGCATTCCGCGCCGCCGTGAGGTCGAACAAGGCGACCGACGCCCCCGCCCGGGTGAGAGCCGCGGCGTATTGCGAGCCCAGGCGTCCCAGGCCGCCGGTGACAACCACCACGCTGCCGTCGAGGCGGAACGGATCGTGTTCGCGTTCTGAAGGAGTCACTGACAAGCTACCGCCCCGTCGCTTACAGGAAGAGCCGCGAGCGTCCTGCAAATCGATGTCGAGGGAGGGATACGTGATTCGGAACCTGGCGCGCGCGGTCCTCAATCGAGCCGGCGGGGACCCGGACGCGGCGACGCACTGACGTTCACAACGTGAACAATGCGACGTTCACAAAGTGAACAGCGCAATTGTGCCCGCCGACGGTACCGGGTGTCAAGCCAGGCTCGACAGAATCCGTTCGACCTCGATCCAATCCGTCTCCTCGTCGATGTTCTGGCCGAACGGAGGCGCCATAGGGTACGCCGCAACCCGGTCGCCGTACAAGCTCGGATCGGGCGACTGCAGCAGCGCCGCTTTGAACAGGTAGATGGCGCCGTTGAAGACCCAGGCCGGCGCCAGATCCTGGCGGCGTACCGGGCGCTGCCTGACAGGACGGTCACCGACCACCAGCCGGGCCCATCCACCCGCGTCGATGGTCAACGCCCGCATCGGGTGGAAGTGCGCCGGCATCGCATCGACGCTGACCACCGAATCCGCGTTCGACCGCACCGCCAGAGCGATCGACTCGACGATGTCCTCGGGCCGCCGCAGCGGCGAGGTCGGCATCAGGACCATCACCCAGTCCGGCTGATAGCGCAGCTGGTCGCGCATCCAGGCGATCGCGTGCTGCATCACCGGCAGATGCGGGGTGTCGTCAGCGGATAGGTTCGCCGGGCGCGTGAACGGGACTTCGACACCCAGATCGGCCGCGATCCGGGCCGCTGCCTCATCGTCGCTCGACAGGATCAGGCGATCGAAGGCGCGCGACGCAACCGCGGCTTCGATGGTGTGCGCAATCAGCGGCTTGCCGGCAAGCCGCCTGGTGTTCTTGCCGGGAATGCCCTTGGAACCCGCCCGTGCCGTGATGACGCCGAGGACGGTCGGCTTCGCCGTCACTAGAGGCGGAAGATGGACGGGCTCGCGTGGCCGCGCAACGCGTTGCGAGTGTCGACGATCAGGCCGGCGCGCTTCACGATGGCCTCGTAGTCGAAGACGCGGTGGTTGGTGCAGATCACGTAGCAGTCCGCGCTCTGCACGAGCGCCTCGGCCTCCGCCACCGAGCGCAACGTCTCCGTACCATGTGCGAGCGTGGGGATATACGGATCGGTGTAGCTGACGCTCGCCCCCTGACGCGTCAGCAGTTCGAGGATGTCGAGCGCCGGCGATTCGCGCACGTCGCCGACGTCGGGCTTGTAGGCCATTCCGAACAGATGCACCCTCGACCCGTTCAATGCCTTGCGCGTGGAATTGAGCGCTTCCATGATGATCTGGACGACGTATTCGGGCATCGCGCCGTTGACGTGGCCGGCCAGCTCGATGAACCGGCATTCGAATCCGCTCTGACGCGCCTTCCACGAAAGATAGAAGGGGTCGATCGGAATGCAATGCCCGCCCAGGCCCGGCCCCGGATAGAACGGCATGAACCCGAACGGCTTGGTTTTGGCCGCGTCGATGACCTCCCAGACGTCGATGTTCATCTTGTGGCACATCAACGCGATCTCGTTGACCAGACCGATGTTCACCGCGCGGAACGTGTTCTCGAGCAGCTTCACCATTTCGGCGACCCGGGTCGAGCTGACCTGGATGACATGCTGCACGGTGGCGCCGTAGAGTGCGGCGGCAATCTCGGTGCTGGCCGGCCCGACGCCGCCGACAATCTTCGGGATGTTCTTGGTGTTGAACTGTGGATTGCCCGGGTCGACGCGCTCGGGAGAAAACGCCAGGAAGAAGTCGACGTCGGCCTTGAAGCCCTTGGCCACCAGCATCGGCTGGACCACTTCGTCGGTCGTGCCAGGATAGGTGGTCGACTCGAGGATGACAAGCTGTCCGCGCTTCAGCGTGGCGGCGACCGCCTCGACCGCGTGCACCACGTACGAGAGGTCCGGATCCTTGGTCTTGCGCAGCGGCGTGGGGACGCAGATATCGATCGCATCCATCTCGCCAAGCTGGCTCATGTCGGTGGTGGCCCTGAGCGTGCCGGCCTTCACCCACGCAGCGAGATCGGCGTCAGCGACGTCCGGGATGTAGCTCTTGCCGGCGTTGATCTGGTCCGTCTTCGAGGCGTCGACGTCGAAGCCGGTGACGTCGAACCCGGCGCGTGCGAATTCAACGACGAGCGGCAGGCCGACGTAGCCGAGGCCGATGACGCCGACGCGGGCCTGACGCGCGCGGACGCGCTCGAGGGTCGATGCGGGATTCGGTGTATTCATCTTGGGCTGGGTTCAGAACGCAGACAGTCGTTGGGTCGGCTGCGGCTCGTTCGCCACGCGGGCGAGGTCGGCGTCGACCATCATCTTGACGAGGCCGGTGAAATTGACCGTCGGCTGCCAGCCAAGCGCGCGGCGGGCCTTGGCGTTGTCGCCGACCAGATGTTCGACTTCCGCGGGCCGGACCAGTTTGGGATCGAGCTTGACGTGCTTGTTCCAGTCGAGCCCGACGTGGGCGAAGGCGGTTTCGACCAGTTCGCGCACCGAATGGCTGATGCCGGTGGCGATGACGTAGTCGTCGGCGTGATCCTGCTGCAGCATCAGCCACATCGCCTCGACATAGTCGCCAGCGAAGCCCCAGTCGCGCTGGGCATCGAGGTTGCCGAGCGAGAGCGTGTCGGCGAGGCCCAGCTTGATCCGCGCCACGCCGTCGGTGACCTTGCGCGTGACGAACTCGAGGCCGCGGCGGGGCGACTCGTGATTGAACAGCATGCCGGAGACGGCGAACAGATCGTAGCTCTCGCGGTAGTTGACGGTGATGTAGTGCGCGAACACCTTCGACACGCCATACGGGCTGCGCGGATAGAACGGCGTCAGCTCGGTCTGTGGAATCTCGCGCACTTTTCCGAACATCTCGCTCGACGACGCCTGGTAGATTTTGATCGAGGGATCGACCTGGCGAATCGCCTCGAGGACGCGGGTCACCCCCTGCGCGTTGAATTCGCCGGTCAGCATCGGCTGATCCCACGAGGCCGGCACGAACGACATCGCGGCGAGGTTGTACAACTCGTTGGGGCGGACTTCGTCGACCAGCCGGATGATCGAAAGTTGATCGAGCAGGTCGGCCGGCTTGATGGTGATGCGGTCGAGCAGATGCTGGATGCGCCAGTAGTTCGGCGCGCTCGATCGGCGGACCGTCCCGACCACCTCGTAGCCTTGTGCCAGCAGAAATTCTGCGAGGTACGACCCGTCCTGCCCGGTGATTCCGGTAATGATGGCCCGCTTGGACATGCTGCCTCAAGATACTAACATGACCCGAACGACCCGACCGGCGATCGCCTCTGCGGATCGTGGGCGGCGCGGATCGACGTCGACACTCGCCATCGATCGACTCGCACACTAGGATATCAACGTGACACCGGACGAGCTCGAGTCACTCGGGCAACAGCGACGCGATGCCGATCACCGCTACAACGCCGCGCTCACCGCGCTCGATCAGGCGGTTGTGACCGCGAGCCGGCTGGCGGTGCTGGAACCGCAGCAGCGTCAAGTCGTGGCGACGGCGTTGCTGGAATTCCTCCAGCAGATCACCGGCTTCGTCGAGAGCAAAGATCGGGAGATCGTCGCCACCGCAGCGGCGCGGATCGATCGGGTCACGCGCGAGATCGACTCGCTGAACGAATTGCGCACGCAGGTCGGTCTGCTGCAGCGCGCCACCGAAATGTTGAAGCGAACGGCCGCCGCCGCACTGACGGCGCTCGCCAATCCGGCTGCCGCCGTCGCCAGCAGCGCAACCACGCCCACCGGCGCGCCGCTCGACGACTACAAGTACGTCGGCTTCGAGGATGCCTTCCGCGGCGGCGACGCGATCATCGAACAGCGGCTGCGGGCCTATCTGCCGGTATTCGCCGGGCGGGCGCAGGTGCTCGACATCGGCTGCGGCCGCGGCGAGATGCTGGCCGCGTTCAAGGATGCTGGAATCAGCGCACGCGGGATCGACCTGAATTCGGAGATGGTGGCGGTTGCCGGCGAGCGCGGTCTCGAGGCTGCCACCGCCGACGCTGCCGCCTACCTGGTGGCACTTCCCGACGAGTCTCTCGGCGGCGTGATCGCCGCCCAGGTCATCGAGCACCTCGAACCCGCGTATCTCATGCGCCTGCTGGATGTGGCCGCACAGAAACTTCAGCCTGGTGCGCCGATCGTGCTCGAGACGATCAACCCCGCCTGCTGGCTCGCGTTCTTCAGCAGTTACATCCGCGATTTCACGCATGTCCGTCCCGTCCATCCGGACACGTTGCAGTATCTGCTGCGAGCCAGCGGGTTCGCGCGCGTGGAGATTCGCTACAGCGCGCCGGTTCCTGAGCACATGAAGATGAAGACCGTCGATCTGCCGGCGGAGATTCTCGGTTCGTCCGAGCCGGCCGCGAAGGCGATGGCGCGGATCGCGCACGCCGTGAACGCGAACGCCGTCATCCTCAACAACCTGATGTTCACCCATCTCGATTACGCCGCCATCGGCTACAGGAGCTGATTCGTTGGAACAGATCGATGTTGCAGTCATTGGAGGCGGCGTAACCGGGCTGGCCTCGGCGCGCGCGATTGCGGCCACCGGCGCTTCCGTCTGCCTGCTCGAGCGCCATCCCCGCGCCGGCATGGACACCAGCACCCACAACAGCGGTGTCATCCACGCCGGGCTCTACTATCCCGCCGGCTCGCTGAAGGCCCGGCTCTGCGTGGCTGGCCGGCCCCTGATGTATGAGTTCTGCGCCCGGTACGACGTGCCTCACGTCCGATCGGGCAAGCTGATCGTCGCGCACGACGAGCACGAAGTGCGTGCCCTCGAAGCGCTGCAGGTGCGGGGCAGGGAAAACGGCGTCACCGGCCTCGAGATCGTCGACCGCGCCTTCATCGTCGCCCGCGAGCCAGCGGTCAACACCAGGTTTGCACTCTGGTCGCCCGATACCGGCATCATGAACGCCGAGGAATACGTGAAGGCGCTGCTGCGCACCGGCACCGAGGCCGGCGTGATGTTTCTGCCGGGCACCAAGCTGCGCGGCGCCGACCGCCGCGCCGACGGCATGGTGCTCACCACCGAACGCGAGTCGATTCTGGCTCGGGTCGTGGTCAACGCGGCCGGCCTGTATGCAGACGAGGTCTCGCGGCTGCTCGGCGGCGAGACCTTCACGATCTATCCGTGCCGCGGCGAATACGCCGAGTTCACGCCCGCCAAGCGCGCGCTGGTCAATGGCCTGGTCTATCCGCTGCCGCACGGATCGGGGCATGGCCTCGGCGTCCACCTCGTTCGCACCACCGGCGGACAGGTCTGGCTCGGGCCGACCGTTCGCTACCAGGATCGGAAGGACGACTACGAAAACGACCGGCTGCCGCTCGAGACCTTCGCCGAATCGGCGCGGGTTTTGATCGACGGTGTGACGATCGACGACCTGCGGCTGTCGGGCAGCGGCATCCGCGCCAAGCTCCATCCGCCGACTGAGTCGTTCGCCGATTTCATGATCAGGCGCGACCGCGAAAACCCCGCGGTGGTGCAGGCATCCGGCATCGAGTCGCCGGGACTGACTTCGTCTCTGGCGATCGGCAATCTGGTGCGGGACCTCGTTCGCGAGGCCTTATAGCAGCCTGGCGAGCGCGGCCGGCGTCCCGATTCACGAATTTCACGCGGTGACGTGGCGTCTCAGGGCCTCCTGCCATGGCGGCATCTCGATGCCGAGCCCGCGCAGCTTCGCGTTCGATAGCGCGCAGTAGACGGGACGTGTGGCCCGCAGGTTCATGTCGGCAAGGTGAACCGGCGTCAGCCGCGCGTCGATGCCCAGCAGGCGCGCCATCTCCCGGGCAACCTCCAGCCAGGTCGTGACGCCGGAGTTCACACAGTGGTACAGGCCGACCGGCGCCGACATCTCCAGCAGTTGACGCGTCGCCCGCGCCACATCCGCCACATACGACGGGGTGATCGTCCGGTCAACGAACACTTTCGCAGTTCCATCGGCCTTCAGGCTGTTCAGAATCCCGGCAGCGCTGCCTTTGGGCGGACCGCCTCCCGGGGTCGTGCCGAAGACGCCTTCGACCCGCAGCACGTATGAGCGCGGCGCGTCGAGCGCGAACCACTCGCCGAGCAGTTTCGACGCGGCGTACACGCTTTGCGGATTCGGAGTGTCCGCTTCGACGTACGGGACCACCGCCTTCCCGTCGAACACGAAGTCGGTGCTGTAGTGCACCAGCGTGGCATCGTGCAGCGACGCCGCCCGCGCCAGTGCCCGGACGCCGAAGGCATTGCTGTTCAGCGCCTCGATCGGATGATCCTCGGCGGCATCAACGGTGGTCAATGCCGCGGCGTTGAGGATCGCGGCGGGCTTGACTCGGGCCATTGCGGCTTCGACTGCGCCTGTATCGCTGATGTCGAGCTGCGACCGGGTGAAGCTGACCACGTCGTGCCGGCGGGCGAATTCGTAGACAAGGCCGGCCCCGAGCTGTCCGCCAGCACCAACCACCGCGACGCGCATCAGGCGGCCTTGGATTCGATGCCGTCAACGAACGCCCGCATCCGCTCATCGTCGAACACGCCTTCCCAGCGCGCGACGACCGCGGTGGCGATGCAGTTGCCCATGACGTTGATAGCGGTGCGGCCCATGTCCATGACCTGATCGATCGCCAGGAGGATGGCGGCGCCTTCGAGCGGCAGGCCGAACTGGGTGAGCGTGGCGAACAGTACGACCAGCGACGCCCGTGGCACGCCGGCGACGCCTTTGCTGGTCAGCATCAGGGTCAGCATCATCATCAGCTGTTGCCCGATCGTCATCGGCACACCCGCCATCTGAGCCACGAACACGCTGCACAGCGACAGATACAACGTCGATCCGTCGAGGTTGAAGCTGTAGCCGGTCGGCAGCACGAAGCCGACGATGTTCTTGGGGACGCCGAAGCGCTCCATGATCTCGAGCGACTTCGGCAGCGCCGCCTCCGAGCTCGCGGTCGTGAACGCGATCAGCATCGGTTCGCGGATGGCTTTGACGAAGGCGGGGAACGGCACCCGGATGAGATACGACACGGTGCCGAGCACGATCAACGCGAAGATCGCGAGGCCGAGATACATCAGGCCGACCAGCTTGCCCAGCGTAACCAGAATCCCGAGACCCTTGCTGCCGACAGTGGCGGCGATGGCCCCGAACACGCCGATCGGCGCAAACGCCATGACGTAGCCGGTGAACTTGAACATCGCCTGGGCGGTGCTCTCGAGCACGTCGATCACGGGCTGGCCCTTGACGCCGATCGCGGCGATCGCGATGCCGAAGAACATCGAGAAGATCACGACCTGGAGGATGTCGCCGCGCGCCATGGCATCGATCACCGAGGTCGGGAACATGTGCAGCAGGATGTCCCAGGCATGCTGCTGGTTCTGGACCAGCGCCGCCGCGGCCCTGGGATCGGCGGCAATCGTCACCGCCATGCCGGCGCCGGGCTTGAAGATATTGACGAGTGTCAGCCCGAGGAACAGCGCGATGGTGGTCGCGACCTCGAAGTAGATGATCGCCTTCAATCCGATCCGCCCCATCGTCTTCATGTCGCCGGTGCCGGCGATGCCGACCACCAGCGTCGAGAACAGCAGCGGCGCCAGGATCATCTTCACCATGCGCAGGAAGACATCGGCGAGCGGCTTGAGCTGTTCGGCGTAGCCGGCGGTGTGGACGCCATTGACGTCGGTAGACGGCCAGAGATAGCCGACGGCGACGCCGAGCAGCAGGCCGATGAAGATCTGCGTCGTCAACCCCGGCACGCGGCTGGCGCCCCGGCCGGCAGACGGCAATGACTCGCTGCGGATCAACGCAACGCCCCGGCGTGACGCTGGACGAACCGCGCGATGGCCGACACCACCGTCTCCTGCTGGGCTCCGGTCAGTTCGCCGTATACCGGAATCGCCAGGCTCTCTTGTGCCGCCCGCTCGGCATTTGGAAATGCTCCCGGACGATATCCGAGATCAGCGAAACAGGGCTGCTGGTGGAAGGGAACCGGATAGTAGATCTCGTTGCCAATCCCCTGCTCGTCGAGGTCGCGTTTCAGCCCGTCGCGGTCCACCGTCCTGATCACGAACTGGTTGAAGATGTGTGTGCGATCCGGGGGTTGGGTCGGCAGCGTGACAGCGCCGTTGAGGCCGGCGGCGTGAAACAGCTCGCGATACCGTGCGGCATTGGCCTGGCGGCCGGCAGTCCAACGCGCCAGGTGCGGCGCCTTGACGCGCAGTACTGCCGCCTGCAGAGCGTCCATGCGGAAGTTCGCGCCGACCAGGTGATGGTAGTACTTCGGCTTCATGCCGTGGGTGCGCAGCAGCGTGGCCCGCGCCGCGAGCGCGGCGTCCTCGGTCGTGAGCAGACCCGCGTCGCCGAAGGCGCCCAGGTTCTTGCTCGGGAAAAACGAGAAGCAGCCGAACGCGCCGATCGTGCCGAGCGGGCGTGACCGGTAGGTCGATCCGATCGCCTGCGCGGCGTCTTCGATGACGGGAATGCCGGCGCGGTTCGCCGCCGCCATGATTGGATCCAGGTCAGCGCCGAGGCCGAAGAGGTGGACCGGCATAATCGCCCTGGTTCGCGGTGTGATTGCCGCCGCGGCCTGCGCTGGATCGATGTTGAACGTCGCCGGATCGATGTCGACCAGCACCGGCGTGGCACCCACCCGCGCGATCGCGCCCGCGGTCGCGAAGAACGAGAACGTGGTCGTGACTACTTCGTCGCCGGCCTTGATGCCGAGCGCCATCAGCGCGAGCAAAATGGCATCGGTGCCGGACGAGACGGCGATGGCGTGCTTCACGCCGAGCAGGACGCAGAGCTCGCGCTCGAGGGCGTCAATCTCTGGGCCCATGATGAAGCGCTGGCTGTCGCACACCCGCGTCACGGCGGCGAGCAGCTCCTCGCGCAGCGGCCGGTACTGGGCGTCGAGGTCGAGAAGAGGTACGGGCACCATGCGCCTATTCTACCTGCCGCGTGATTTCACCGCGGCCCGGGTCTCGCGATCGGTTTCGCGCTTCTTGATGGTCTCGCGCTTGTCGTAGTCCTTCTTGCCCTTGGCGATACTGACCGCGACTTTGACGCGGCCGTCCTTGAAGTAGAGGCGTGTGGGGACCAGCGTCATGCCTTTCTCCACGGTCTTGCCGATCAGTTTGCGAATCTCCGAACGGTGCAGCAACAGCTTGCGGCGGCGCAGCGGCTCGTGGTCGGCATAACCCCGATGGCTGTACGGGCTGATATGAACGTTGTAGATGAAGACCTCGCCGTCCTCGACGCGCGCGAAGCTGTCGCGCAAATTGACGCGCCCTTCGCGGATCGCCTTGACCTCGGTGCCCAGCAGCACCAGTCCGGCCTCGAAGGTCTCAAGCAGATGAAAATCGTGGAAGGCCTTGCGGTTCTCGGCGATGTTGCTCTGCGCTTTTTCGCGTTCGGTTTGTTCAGCCATGGGAATAATGGTCCGGCTGAAGCCGGACACTACCGGAACACGGTAAAGTCCGCCGTCAAGCTTGACCTGCGCCAAGCACGGTAATCCCCGCCGTCAGATCGACCCGCGCCGGCTACGGCAGTATCGGCCTTCAGGGGGACCCGCGTCGACCACGGAGTATCCGCCCGTCAGCTCGACCCGCGTCGACCACGGGAGTATCCGCCCGTCAGCTCGACCTGCGTCGACCACGGTAGTGTCCGCCGTCAACTCGACCTGCGTCGACCACGGTAGTGTCCGCCGTCAGCTCGACCTGCGTCGACCACGGTAGTGTCCGCCGTCAACTCGACCTGCGTCGACCACGGTAGTGTCCGCCGTCAGCTCGACCCGCGTCGACCACGGTAGTGTCCGCCGTCAGCTCGACCCGCGCGGTCGACCACGGTAGTGTCCGCCGTCAGCTCGACCTGCGTCGACCACGGTAGTGTCCGCCGTCAGCTCGACCTGCGTCGACCACGGTAGTGTCCGCCGTCAGCTCGACCTGCGTCGACCACGGTAGTGTCCGCCTTCAGGCGGACCCTCGCGCCAGCCGCGCCGCCAGCAGCACCGCGGCAACCATGCTCTCCGGATCGGCAACGCCTCTGCCTGCAATGTCGAAGGCGGTGCCATGATCGACTGAGGTGCGAATGATCGGCAACCCGAGCGTGACGTTCACCGCCTGCCCGAATGCCACCAACTTCACCGGAATCAGTCCCTGATCGTGGTAGCAGGCGATGACGACGTCGAAGTCGCCCCGCCGCGCGCGCACGAACACGGTGTCGCCCGGATACGGGCCCGACACCTCGATGCCGCGCTTCCTGCACGCCGCGATCGCCGGAGCGATCGCCGTCTCTTCTTCGTGACCGAACAAGCCATGTTCGCCGGCATGCGGATTGAGGCCGGCGACGGCGATTCGCGGTCGGGCGGTTCCGAACCGGGGCAGCTCGCGCGCCGTCAGCGCGATCGTCGCCTCGAGCGACGCCTGGGTCAGCGCTCGTGGCACTTCTCCGAGGGCGATGTGGACGGTCGCCAGGACGACGCACAGCGCCTCCGAATAGAACATCATCGCGACATGGCTCGAGCCGGTCAGGTGCGCGAGCAAATCGGTATGGCCGCTCCAGTTCAGCCCCGCCAGTCGAAAGGCCTCCTTGTTGACCGGCGCTGTCGCAATCGCCGCCACGTCTCCCCGTTGCGCATCCGCCACCGCGCGGACGATGACGTCGTAGGCGGCCCGCCCGGCGGCCGCGCTCAACACACCCGCGCTGTAGACGGTGCCCGCCGGCGGACCATAGACCACCGGCTCGCAAGCCTCGATGACCCGGGGATCGACCGCGGCCCGCGCGGCCACTTCGGGACCGATGCCGGCCGGATCGCCGACGGTGATGGCAATACGATTTCTCATTGCGAATGGCGGATTGCGGATGGCGGACTCACGATGGAGGATTGTGGATTGTGAATCGGGGATTCAGGTTTCAGGTTGGCGGACTCTAGTGACCGCACGAGCCGCAACCACCGGAGCCGCAGCCCTCCGACCCGCAGCCGCCGCCGGATCCGCAGCCTGACGGATTGTCGCAGCCACCCTCGCTGCCGCAGCCGCCGTGCTGCTGGCCCTTCGCGTTCGGCAGCTCGTAGCGCAGACAGCACTTCAGCCGGCCGCACAGCCCGGACAGTTTCGACGGGTTGAGGCTCAAGTCCTGCAGCTTGGCCATCTTGATCGAGACCGGCTCGAACGTCTGCAGGAAGGTGGTGCAGCAGAGCGGGCGGCCACACGTCCCATAGCCGCCGTACATCTTGGCTTCGTCGCGCACGCCAATCTGGCGCATCTCGATGCGGGTCCGGAATTCTGACGCCAGCTCGCGCACCAGCTCGCGGAAATCGACGCGCCCGTCCGCCGTGAAATAGAAGATCAGTTTGGATCCGTCGAACGCCTGCTCCACCCGCGCCAGCTTCATGCCGAGTCCGCGTTCGCGAATCCTCAGCCGCGCAATCCGATGCGCCTCCTGCTCACGATGCTGGTGCTGCAGCCGCGCGACGATGTCCTCCTTGGTCGCGACTCGGACCACGCGCTGCGGCGAGTCGTCAGCCGGGCGACGCCTGGCGTCGAGCTGCGGAATCGCGCGCACCACGGTCCCCACCGCCTGCCCGCTCTCCGCCTGGACGACGACCCGCTCACCTGGATGGGGCGCTCCGTCCGAACCACCCTTGGCGCTCAGATAGGTCTGGACCCGGCCGACCGGCGTCAGCTTCACCGCGACGAGCGGTCCGCGCGGCCCCGTGCTCATAGCTGCAGCACCAGCCAGTCGGCGACCAGCTTGACGCCGGCGTTGCGCTCGAGCGCTACCAGCGCCCGATCGACCGCCGCGAACGCCCTGGTACCGCGCGGCCCGCGGTAGGTGTTGGTCAGGCGCTCCAGGGCCGGCCGGACGTCGGCATTGACGAGCGCGTGCTCGTCGGCGCCCGTAGCCAGCGCTTCGACGTCGCGCAGCAGCACGGCCATCGCACGCAGGTGCGTGGCCAGCTGTTCGCGCTCGCTGACGCCGCCAGACGCCTTGGTCAGCAGTTCCTTCGCGGCGTCGATTCGCCGCGCCGGATCGTGGTGCGTCGCCGCATGCGTCAGCACCCGCTGGGCTCGATCGCGCGACTCGACCCGTTCGCCAGCGCTCGTCTGCAGCGCCTGGCCGAGGCTGCCGTCCGCAGAGGCCGCGACCGCCCGGGCTTCGGTTTCGCTGCGTCCCCGAGTCATCAGCGCGGTCGCGATGTCCGCCGCCGAGAGCGGCCTGAAGCGCAGCTGCGGACAGCGCGACAGCACCGTCGGCAGCAGCATGTCAGGGCGCGCCGTCACGAGGATGAACACCGACGAAGGCGTCGGCTCTTCGAGCGTCTTGAGCAGCGCATTCTGCGCCGGCGGGACCAGCGAGTCGGCCTCGTCGATGACCACGACACGGCGCCGTCCTTCGAACGGGCGGTACTGCGCGCGATCGATGATGTCGCGGACCTGATCGATCTTGATCGCGCCGCTGTCGCCAGGCGCGACGAAGATGACGTCGGGGTGCACACCGCGCGCGATGCGTGCACAGGCGGCACACCGTCCGCACGCGTCGCTCGATTGCTCAGCCTCGAGCTCCGAGACCTTTGTGATGTCGAGGCAATTGAGCGCCTGCGCGACCGCCAGCGCCGTGAGATGTTTGCCGACGCCTGACGGCCCGGCAAAAAGGAGAGTGGGCGGCAATGTGCCGCCCACGATCGAGCGCGACAGCAGGTCTATCAGCCGGACGTGACCGACAACGTCCCTGAAGGGCATCGTCGGATGCTATCACGCGCTAGCCGCCCTTTTTCTTCGCCGGGAGCTGCTCGGTTTTTTCGTCCGAGTCGCGATCCCGGCCGAACAGACGCGACCAGAAACCCCGCTTCTTTTTTTTCTGAGGCGGCTCTGGTGCCACGGTGTCCACGTGTGCCACGGCGCCTGACGTGGCGGCAGGCGCGGGGGCGGGTATCCCCGTGTTCACCACGTGCGGCGGCGGCGGCCGTTCGTCCGATCCGCCAAACAGCCCGGCAAGCTTGCTCATGATCCCGTGCGTCGGATGCTGATCGCAGAGCGCCGTCGGCTCCGTGCCCCTGGCGAAATACTCGGTGTAGATCATGGAGCGCCGCTCGAGCTTGCCGTCCGCCCCGACCACCTCGACGTCGTCGCAGCCCTCGGTCGCGAGCAGCCCGGACAGGCGGCAGACTCGCGCGCTCGTGATGCCGGGCGGGGCCACCAGCCACTCCGGTTTGTCGTGCGAGGTCGCAGCTTTCATGAATTTCGCCCAGGCCGGAACCGCCACTTCCGCGGCAAACCCATTGGGCAGAATCGTGCGCGGCTGATCGAAGCCCACCCAGACGCCGGTCACCAGCTTCGGCGTGAACCCGATGAACCAGGCGTCGTTGAAATCGTTGGTCGTGCCGGTCTTGCCGGCCGCCGGCAGCGTAAAGCCAAGCGCCCTGGCGCGGCTGCCGGTCCCGGCATTGATGACGTCGGCCAGCATTGTCGACATCAGGTAGGCGGTCGTGTCGCTGATGGCGCGAACCGCCGTCTGCTCCGACTGGTAGAGGACGTGGCCGTCCAGATCCTCGACGCGACGAATCAGGCGCGGCTCCGGGACCAGGCCATGGTTGGCGAACGCCGCGTAGGCCGCGGTCATCTGCTGCAGCGTGACTTCGCCGGATCCGAGCGCCAGCGACGGCACGCTCGGCACATCGCCCACGCCCATCGTCTTGGCGTACTGCACGGTGCGGGGGATGCCGACTTCCTGCAGCAACCGCACGGCGGCGCGGTTGCTCGACGTGCGGAGCCCCGTGCGCAGGCTCATGGTCGGCGAGGCGGAATGCTCGTCTTCCGGCGTCCAGGCGCCCTGGGGCGTGGCGATGGGGTCGTCGAGGTGATCGATCACGGTCGCCGGCGTGAAGCCGGCCTCGAGCGCCGCGGCATAGACGAACGGCTTGAACGACGAGCCCGGCTGACGATGGGCCTGGACCGCGCGGTTGAAATGGCTGGCGTCGAAATCACGGCCGCCGACCATCGCGCGCACCTGTCCGCTATCCGGCTCGAGCGCAATGAGCGCCGCTTGCAGCACGTCAGGCTGATCTGGAATCGCCGGTTTGCCGGCCTTCTCTCGCGCCGCCGCCTTGCGCGCCTGCCATGGCGCGCGTCGCGTTTCAATTGCCGCGAGCTGATCGGCAATCGCCGTCTCGGCGGCCAGCTGCATCGGCATGTCGATGGTCGAGAAGACGCGCAGCCCGCCCTGATACACGCGCTGCCAGCCGAACCGGTTCACCAGCTCCTGACGGACCTGTTCCTTGAAATACTGACCGTGCGGCTCTTCCTCGCGGAGCGAGTCGCGCAGCGCCGGCTTGGTCGCGCGCGCGGACTGATACGTGGCGCGGTCGATCGCCCCGACATCGAGCATCGCCTGTAGCACCGTGTTGCGCCGGGCCACAGCGCGTTCCATGCTTTCGGTCGGCGCGTAACTCGACGGCGACTTGACGAGCCCTGCCAGCAACGCCGCCTCCGCAACCGTTACCTGTGACGCGTGCTTGCCGAAATATCCACGCGATGCGGCCTCGACACCGTAGAGACCGTCGCCGAAATACACCTTGTTGAAATACAGCTCGAGAATCTGCGGCTTGGTGTAGAGGCGCTCGAGTCGAGCGGCGAGAATGAGCTCCTGCATCTTGCGGCGATAGGACTTGTTGGGTGTCAGGAAGCTCTGTCGTGCAAGCTGCTGCGTGATCGTGCTGCCGCCCTGGGCGCGGCGGTTGTGCCGCAGGTTGGCGAGCGCAGCCGAGACAATGCGAACCAGGTCGAAGCCGTGATGCTCGAAGAATCGCTGATCCTCGATCGAGGTGATGGCTTTGGTCAGGACCGGCGCCACCTCCGACAAGGGCACCTCGATGCGCTGCTCTTTGAAGATGGTGAAAGCAGGCTGATCGTGGTCGTCGAAGACCGCCGTGGCCTGATCCATTTCGCCGATCCGACGCATCGCGTCCTGGTCGGGAAGACCCTCTCGCAGATCCACCAGGAACCAGGCGCCACCTGCCACAGAAAGGAACGCGACCAGAGCGAGCGACCCGGCCACGCCAAGCACCAGCCGAGGATGGCTCTGACGCGCGTTCTGCCATTCGCGCCTGAGCTCATCCATCCGCTCGCGCAGCTTCAGATCCATATAGCCCAATCGTTGCAACAGATGCGCCATGGTCGTGCTCGCGAGCCGAACGTCGCCCACACGATGGCACCCCGGTTGCAAATGTCGCTGCTGGAGGCAGTTGAGGTGAAGCGAGCGATCCTCATTCTGGTCACTGTAGCACTAGCCGCTTTTGGCGCTGGCTCCTTCTGGACAGCCGGCCCTGTAATCTCTTCACGGTCCGGCCATCAGGTCACAGCCTCGGGATACGATGTTGCCGACGACGGGAAGGTCGACGCGTACGGCAACGAGGTCACCAGCGCCGTCGCCGAGTACTCACTCGATGGCGCCGGCGGCCCTTACGAAGTGCACTCGCCGCAGACCGAGCTTCCGCGCCTCGGCTCCCCCAAATCCTAATCGCCAGGCCCGCCACTCGCATATGATTGCCGCGTCCCCACGCAGGAGCGGCCCCGATGTGTTCATTGAAGTGGCTTCCGTTTGCGTTCGTCGCGCTGGTCGGCGGCAGCCTGCTGAACGCCCAGCAGCCGAAGACATTCCGTGCCCGGCTCTCGCCGATACCGATCAACGTCGCCATGCAGGCGACGATTGCCGGCTCCGGCTCGGTGTCCGCGGCCCTCACCGGCAGCAAGCTCACGATCACCGGTACGTTCGAAGGCCTCAAATCGCCGGCGACGATCGCCCAGCTTCATAAGAGCCCGACCCGCGGCGTCCGCGGTCCGAGTGTGCTCGATCTCGTTGTCACCAAGGCCGACGCCGCGAGCGGGACGATAAGCGGCTCGTTCGACCTGTCCGCGATCCAGACCGCCGATCTCGAAAAGGGTCGCCTCTACGTGCAGCTTCACAGCGAGAAGGCGCCCGACGGAAACTTGTGGGGCTGGCTCCTTCCGCAGGAGAACCGACGATGAGCCGTTCGTCATTGTCTCTGGCGGCGCTCTTCGGCGCCATGCCACTCGGCATCGCGCTGGTCGCGGGGCAGCAGTCGCCCATCGCCGTCTTCACCGCGCCGCAGGCTGCAGCAGGAAGTTCGGTCTACGCGGCCAGCTGCGCCAGCTGTCACATGGCCGATCTCGCCGGCCGCAATGAAGCGCCGCAACTTGCCGGCAACAACTTCATGAACACGTGGCGCGCCAAGTCGACCAGGGATCTGTTCGAGTTGATCCAGTCGACGATGCCGCCGACCGGTGAGAGCCTGTCGGAGGCGCAATTCCTGGCAGTGACTTCGTACATTCTGCAGGCGAACGGCGCATCGGCAGGTACCACCGCCCTGACGCCAACCACTGCGGCGGCGATTGGCAGTGTGGCGACTGGTGCGACGACAACGACCGCGGCACCGGCCGCGGGATTGGGTCCCGCCGCTGTGGCCGCTGGTCGCGGCGCTGCATCGGGACGTCAGGGTGCGCCCGGTCCCTCGGGCCAGGCGCCAGGCGGTGGCCGAGGGAACGCGCCCGCCAACGGCGGGCCGCTCGGCCTCACGGTGTCGGGGACGGTGAAGAACTACGTGCCGGTCACCGACGAGATGCTGCGCAACCAGGATCCCGGCGATTGGCTGATGGCGCGGCGAAACTATCAGGGCTGGAGTCACAGTCCGCTTGCACAGATCACCCCCGGCAACGTGAAGGAGCTGCAGCTGGTGTGGAGCTGGGGAATGAGCGAAGGCCAGGGAAACGAGCCGTCGCCGCTCGTCCACAACGGCGTGCTCTACGTGATCAACATCCAGAACATCGTCCAGGCGCTCGACGCCCGCACCGGCGATCTGATCTGGGAGAATCACGTCGGTCCCAACGCGCTGATCGGCCAGGCCGCGATGCGCAACATGGCGATTTATCAGGACAAGGTATTCGTCGCCACGACCGATGCGCGGTTGGTCGCGCTCGATGCCCGCACCGGCGCCAGGATCTGGGACACCAGAATCGCCGACCGCGCCAAGGGCTACGCCAATACCGCCGGACCGATGGTGATGAAAGGCGTGGTCGTCAACGGCCTGGTCGGCTGCGACCGCTACGGCAACGACGGCTGCTGGATCAGCGGCTACGAGGCGGCGAGCGGGAAGCTGTTGTGGAAGTTCAACACGGTGCGGCGCGGCACCGAAGCGGGCGCCGACACGTGGGGCAAGCTCGCAGACAACCTTCGCGTCGGTGGCGAGACCTGGATCGCCGGCAGCTACGATCCGGATCTGGACATCACCTACTGGGGTGTCGCGCAGGCCAAGCCGTGGATGCGCGCCAGCCGTGGATCGTCGAACTTCGACAACGTCCTGTACACGAGCTCGACGGTGGCGCTCCGCCCGAAGGACGGCTCCCTCGCCTGGCACTATCAGCACGCGCCGGGGGAATCGCTCGACCTCGACGAAGTGTTCGAGCGCGTGCTCGTGGACATCGGCGATCAGAAGGTCGTCTTCACCATCGGCAAGCCGGGCATACTCTGGAAGCTCGACCGCCGCAATGGCCAGTTCCTCGGCTACAAGGAAACAGTTTTTCAGAACGTCTTCGAGTCGATCGATCCCAAGACCGGCGCGCCGACCTATCGCGGCGACATCCTGGAGCAGCAGACCGGCCAATGGGTGGATTCATGCCCCAGCACGGAGGGCGGCCACAACTGGCAATCGATGAGTTACGTCCCGTCGCCCGGCGTGCTCATCATTCCGCTGAGCCAGTCGTGCATGTCGATGTCGGGCCGCAAGATCGAAGCCACCAACGGTTCCGGCGGAACCGGCGCCGATCGACGCTTCTTCGAGATGCCGGGCAGCGATGGCAACGTCGGCAAGCTTGCCGCCTTTGACGTCAAGACGATGAAGGAGTTGTGGACGCGCGATCAGCGGTCGCCCTACCTGACCGGCGTGATCACGACGGCGAGCGGCGTCGGCTTTGTCGGCGATCTCGACCGGACGTTCCGGGCGTTCGACGTGAAAACCGGAGAGACGCTGTGGCAGACGCGCCTCAGCACGACGGTGATGGGCTATCCGGTGACGTTCGCGGTGGGCGGCCGGCAGTACGTCGCGGTGACCACCGGCGCCAGCGGCGGCGGCAGCCCGCGCGTCGTCCCGCGCACGATCATTCCCGACGTGAACATGCCGGGGACCGGCAACGCGCTCTATGTCTTCGCGCTGCCCGAACGAGGCAGATAGGCCGGTCAATCGCCGTCGCGCCCGCGAATCCAATCGCGACGGGCTGACGTCTAACGGTCGCGGAGGATGTCCATGAAACGGTGTGTCTCCATCGCCGCGCTCGCCCTGCTCGCCGCCGCTCCGCTGCTCGCGCAGGCCCCGAAGGGCTGGATGGTTCGTGCCGATCGGAGCACCAGCGCGTCGGATCCGGACGCGGCTGGTGCGATCAAGTTCGTGACGATGGGCTCGGGCTTTCACGCCACCAACCCGCAGGCCGCGGTGTACTGGAACCCGGCCAATACGCAGACGGGTGGCTACACCCTCAAGGGCACGTTCACGCTGATGAAGCCCAGCGGGCACACGAATTACTACGGTCTCGTCTTCGGCGGCAGCGATCTCGAGGGCGCCAAGGAGGCCTATACCTATTTCCTCGTGGCGCAGGATGGGACCTGGCTGGTCAAACACCGTAATGGCGAAGTCGCCAGCGATGTGCTCCCCAAGACACCCAACAACGCCGTGAAGAAGCCGGGCGCCGACGGCAAGTCCACCAACGCACTCGAAGTGCGCGTCGGCGCGGACAAGATCGACTACGTCGTCAACGGCACCGTTGTCGGATCATCGCCGAAGACCGCCGCCAGGACCGACGGCATTTACGGTATCCGCGTGAACCACCTGCTCGAGGTGCAGATCGACGGACTGTCAGCCGCCAAGATGTAGCACTCACCTCGAGGCGGTCACCGCCGTCCGGCCTGGATCTCCCTGGCAACCTTCTCGACGTCGCCCCAGACGCGAAGAAGGTTGCCGCTCCAGATTTTCCCGATCTGCTCTTCCGTGTAGCCGCGCCGAACCAGCTCCAGCGTCACGTTGAAGGTCTCGGCGGCGCTGTTCCAGCCGTCGACGCCGCCGCCGCCATCGAAGTCGGACGAGATGCCGACGTGATCGATGCCGATCAGCTTCACCGCGTAATCGATGTGATCGACGAAGTCCTTGACGGTCGCGCGCGGCGCCGCGGGCCATTTGCGATCGATCTCGGCGAGACGCCGCTCGAATTCCGCGCGGCGGTCCGCTGGCAGCGTCTCCAGACCGGCGGTTGCGCCGCCGCGGCCGCCACGTCCTCCCCGACCGGCACCCTGGGCCGACGGCACGCCCTCGAGCGGGCACGGAGGTATGGCCGCAGGACCGGCGGCGCGGCCACGCCCGGCACCGCCGCGTCCGTTAGGCAGCGCATACTCCCGGCGCAGCGCCGCGATCGCCGGAGCGCGCTCGGCCGGATCGCTCTTCAGGTAGCTCGCGAACGCGACAATCTGCGCCACGCCGCCATTGGTCTTGATCGCCGTCAGCATCTCGTCGTCCAGGTTGCGGCTGTGATTGGCCAGCGAGCGGACCGCTGAATGCGACGCGATTACCGGCGCCTTCGACAGGCCGATCGCCTGCATCATCGCGCCTTTCGACGGATGTGACACGTCGACCATGACGCCCCACTTGTTCATCTCCTGAATCACTTCCCTACCCAGCGGCGACAGGCCACCCCACGACCACCGGTTGTCGGCTTCGCCGGTATTGGAATCGGCGAGCTGGCTGTGACCATTGTGGGCGAGCGACATGTAGCGGCCGCCGCGCTGCCAGAACTCCTTCACGCGGTTGACGTCGGTGCCGATCGGGTAGCCGTTCTCGATGCCGATCACCGCCACTTTCCTGCCGCTCTTCGAGATGCGGACGACATCGTCGGGAGTGAGCGCGAGGCCGATCTGGTCCGGCGCCATCTCTTCGGTGAGATGGTGAATCGCGTCGAACTTGGCGAGCGCCGATCGATACGCGCGGTCGTAGCCTGACGGCTGAAACGCGTCGGGGACCTGCGGCGGGCTCGACTGGCCGACGTACACGATCATGAACGACACATCGAGGCCGCCGGCCTTCATCTTGGGCAGGTTCACCTGGGTCGTCAGCGGCATCGTGTAGTTACAGCCGCGGGTGAAGTTGTTCGGCGCGATGTCGTTGTGGGTGTCGAGCGTGATGACCCGCTCGTGAATGGCGCGCGCCCGAGCCGTCACATCGGTTTCCTGCGGCGCCGCCGCCACGCCGGCCAGCACGGCAACGGCCAGCAGCCCGTATCGCCCATTCGCAACCATCACATCCTCCTGGCCTAGAAGCGCAGCAGCCGGTTGATCTTGACGACGAAGGCGCGGTTCCGCAAGCCGAGCACCTGCGTCGGCAGCGCAGCGCGCGGATCGGTCAGGTCGCGTTCGTCGGTGTAGACGATGAACAGTTCGCTGCCGGGGCGGTATTCCCAGCGAAAGCGCAGGTTGCTGCTGAACGCGCGATCGTTCGAGGTGTACTGCAGCAGGGCGCTGGCGAACATCAACGGCGAAAAGCCGTAGTCGGCTCGCGTGCGATACAAGCGGGTCGTGACCGTGGCCCCCGGAATCTCGACGCGGTTGAAGGAGATGGTGGGCTCGAACGACAGTTGCTTCAAGACCGAGACGCGCGCTGTAGAATAACCGACCGCAGTGAGCGTGCCGTTGTAGAAGCCGCCGGTTTGTACCGAGAACGTCCCCGAGATCCGCCGCTGTGCGCCAAGCGCGTAGGTCACCAGCGTGTTGGTGAACTGATGGCTCCCAGCCGGGAGCGTAACCCCCAGAATCGTCGCCGGTCGCGCCAGCAGCTCGAAATCCCTGGCCACCGTCACGGCGGCGACGTCGCTGTTCTCGAGCTCGGCGCTGAACATGCCGCTCGCTATCCGGGTCTCGAGATCGCCCGCGCCGTTGACGAAGTTGTCGAAGTTGCCCTGGTAGGTGAACTTGCGCACGGCCTTGATCGAGCGCGGCCGTGGGCTGAAGCGCGCCGTCCCGTAGGTGCGCCCGAAGTTGACGCGCGACACGAATCCGATCTCGGGATTGAAATTGCTGCCGACCTTGAGGTACTCGAGGTGGCCGCCGTAGCGATCGCCGCCGTAGTCGGCGATGCCCTGATAGCTGTCGCTGTCGCGGTTCAGGCCGGGCGACGCGGTGCGGGCGTAGTAGGCGGCGAAGCCGACATTCTGGAAGAGCGAGAACGCCGCGTCGACTCCGTAACCCTGATTGGAGCCGGGTGCCGAGACCGACGTCGAGCGGTTCGTGAACATCGCGCCAACGCTGCTTCGCTTGAGGATGTCTCGCTTGACCCGAACGACCGAGAAATTGGTGGGCTCGGTCAACGACACCGATTCGCGGCCGGTCTGGATGTTCATCACGCCGATCGCATACTTGCCGACCTTGCCGGTGAGGCGACCGCCGACGTCGATCGGAATTTCACGGCCGTTGTTCAGACCGATGCGGCGGCTGTAGAACAGGTAGGGCTGGATGCTGGTCGTAATCGCGCTCGAGAAGTTGGCGCCGGTGACGCCGCCGCGGGCAAAGTCGAAGACGCCGCGCCCTTCGAGGAAGAAGTCGCGCTTCTCGGGGAAGAACAGGCTGAAGCGCGTCAGGTTGACCTGCTGTTCGTCGATCTCCACCTGCGCGAAATCGGTGTTGACGGTGAAGTCGGCGGTGAGGCTCGCGGTCAGACCGTACTTCACGTCGCCGCCGAGGGTGCCGGTCGGATCGTTGCTGAGCGGCGGCGCCTTCAGCCGGTCGGTGGTGAGCTTGGAGATCGCGTACGGCTTGATTTCGAGATTTTTGCCGGCGGCCGGCAGGTCGAGCCCGACCAGCGTGCCGCCGCTCGAGATCCGATTCAACCCCTGGGGTCCGGCGAGGTTCTGCGGCACCGGCGTCAGGTAGGCCCATTCATTCTTGCGCCGGACCGATCGGCGCAGCTGTATGCCCCAGACCTGATCGGCTCCCGACCGATAGCGCAACGACTTGAACGGGATCGCCATCTCGACAATCCACCCGCCTTCGAAGCGTCCGGTCTTCGATGTCCATACCGGATTCCAGTCGCTGTTGGGCGCACCCTCGTCGACGATGGAGTAGTCGGCGCGCGCGCCCAGCGGATTGCTGTAGAAGGCGAACCCGCTGCGGCGATCGTAGAACGTATCGAACATCACGCCGAAATGATCGTTCTGGCGCAGCTGGTTGGTGTCGCGGCGGAGCTCGTTGGCGATCCATCGCTCGGGCGGATCGGATTCCCAGCAGCGGCAGGTGACATAGATGTTCTCTCTGTCGTACATCACCCAGACTTCCGTGCGTTCCGAGACCACCGCGCCGTAGTCGGGTGCGACCTGCACGAGATCGCCAAACGATCGCTCCTGCCCGTAGACGGCGTCGTCCAGCTTGCCGTCGACCGTCAGAGGCGTCGCCAGCCTGATCGCACGCACGGTCACCTGGCCCGAGGCGTCCCGGGACACCACCTCCGGCGCGACCGGCGGCGGCGGGCCATCGAGATCAGGAACGGACTGGGAGGAGGCGTCAATCGCCGAGATGGATATCAAAAGGATCACGGTCTGCACCGTGCGGAGCATCCGCAGCATCGCGGCGTATCTTGTCATGGATTCGGTCCTATAATCGCGCATGGTCAGCCAAGCCTTTCGCCTCGCCGTTCTTGTCAGCGCGATCGCGACGAGCCCGCTGTTCGCCCAGCAGACCACCGCGCAGTTGGCGAACCTCCGTCACTGGTCCAGACAGGGTGTCGCGCCGGTCTATGAAGGATTCGATCGCAATGATGACGGCTCCTTCAACATGTGGTTCGGCTACATGAACCGCAACTTCGAGGAAGAGCTCGACCTTCCGATTGGCGACGCCAACGCCTTCGAACCTGGCGGCGACCGCGGCCAGCCGACGCACTTCACCACGCGCCGTCACAAGGACGTGTTCTTCGTGACCGTGCCGAAAGAGTTCGCCAACAAGCAGCTGGTCTGGAAGCTGACGACGCACGGCCACACCGAGCAGGTGGTGGCAACACTGAAGCCGGTGTGGCAAATCGATCGCCTCCGCACCACACGCGGCGAGGAGCGCAAGACCAGACCGGCAACCTCGACCACCGCGCAGCCGCAGCGATAAGGTGACCGCTCCAGTATTCCAGGCGGGCGGAATTGCGTTTCGCGGCACCGGCCGCGACCTGTCGATTCTGCTCGTCACCTCGAAGAAGCAGCCCGGCTTCTGGATCTTTCCGAAAGGCCACGTCGAGCCGGGCGAGACGGCGGCGCAGGCGGGTGTCCGTGAGACCGAGGAGGAAGCCGGCGTCACCGGTGATCTGATTGGGCCGATCGGTGCCCCGCTGGAGTACGACTGGAACGGCAAGCGCTACAGCGTCCAGTACTTCCTGATTCGCGCCACCGCGCAGGCACCGGCGAGCGACGGTCGCGAGATCGCGTGGCTGCCGTTCGAGCAGGCCGTTCGGCGATTGAGCTTCGACGACACGGGGCGTCTTCTGCGCGAAGCGCGCAGCCGGATGCAGGGTCCACCGCAGGCATGACGCCCGACGTCGAGATCTACGACACCACGCTGCGGGACGGTACGCAGGGACACGGGATTTCGCTCTCGGTCGCCGACAAGCTGCGGATTGCCGACCGCCTCGACGCGTTCGGAGTGCACTACGTCGAAGGTGGCTGGCCGGGATCGAATCCCAAGGACGTCGAGTTCTTCGCCGCCGCCCGGCAGCGAACGTTCAAGCACGCCAGGCTCGCTGCGTTCGGCTCGACGCGGCGCAAGGACACGTCGGCCGGCGACGACGACCAGGTGCAGCTGCTGATCGCGGCCGGCACGCCGGTGGTAACGATTTTCGGCAAAAGCTCGCCTTTGCACGTCCGCGAGGTGCTGCAGACGACCCTGGACGAGAACCTCAGGATGATCGCAGACACCGTGCGTTTCCTGAAGGCGAACGGTAAGTTCGTCGTCTACGACGCCGAGCACTGCTTCGACGGGTTCAAGGAAGACTCGACCTACGCGCTGGCGACACTGCTCGCCGCCGAGCAGGCTGGCGCCGACGTCGTGACCCTGTGCGACACCAATGGCGGGTCGCTACCGGGCGAGGTTGCGGCGATTACGCGAATGGCCCGTGAGAAGCTGGCGCTGCGCATCGGGATTCACACCCACGACGACATCGGGCTCGGCGTGGCGAACGCGCTCGCCGCCATCGAGGCCGGGGCAACCCATGTGCAGGGCACCATCAACGGGTACGGCGAGCGCACCGGCAACTGCAATATCACCTCGGTGATCCCGATCCTCCATTTCAAGCTGCACCGGCGGGGTGTGCCGGCCGACTCGCTGCCGCGGCTGACCGAACTGTCACAGTTCATCGACGAGACCGCGAACCTGAGGCCGAACCCACGCCTGCCGTGGGTGGGCGCCTCCGCGTTTGCGCACAAGGGCGGCACGCACGTCAACGCGGTCTCGAAAGTGCTGAGCAGCTACGAGCACGTCGATCCGGCGTCGGTCGGCAACATTCGCCACGTTCTGATCAGCGACCTGGCCGGCCGCAGCAACATCGTGATGAAGGCGAAAGAGCTCGGGTTCGATCTTGCCGACAACGCCGGGCATCTGAAGACCATGCTCGCGACGATCAAGGAACTGGAGCACCGCGGCTACGAGTTCGAGGCGGCGGACGGGTCGCTGACGCTGCTGATCCGGCGCGTGTTGTCGAAGGCGGCGCCGCCGTTCAGGGTCGATGCGTATCACGTCTCGATGCGGTCGGAAGGAAGCGCCTCGATCTGCGAGGCAACCGTCAAGGTGAGGGTCGGCGAGGAGCGGGCGCACACGGTGGCCGACGGCGACGGTCCGGTCAATGCGCTCGATGCGGCGCTGCGCGCGGCACTGGTGACTTTCTATCCCCACCTGCAGCGCGTGCGCCTGACCGACTACAAGGTCCGGATCCTCGATTCGTCCACCGGCACTGCCGCGACCACTCGCGTGCTGATTCAGTCGAGCGACGGGGTCAGCGAATGGGGCACGATTGGCGTCAACGAGAACATCGTCGAGGCCAGTCTGCAGGCGCTCGTGGACAGCCTCGAATGCGCGCTCATCCGCAATCCCGCGCGCGCGTGATCGCCACGACGGGTGGCGCCATGGCCAGTCTGCAATCGGCCGCCCGCTCGTGAATCTCATCATCGTCGAGCCTCATGAAGTCGACGCGACGGGTGCCGTCTTCCTCTCGGGCGCCCGTGCCGCTCATCTGTTGAACGTGCTACACGTCGCGCCGGGCCACGATGTCCGGGTCGGCATCATCGACGGCCCCCGCGGTGTCGCTACGGTTCAGGCGGCCGCTGATGGAAGGGTGGTCCTGATATGCAGGTTCGAGGTGGATACTCCGCCCCGGCCGCCGATCGATCTCCTGCTGGCCGCGCCGCGACCGAAGGTGATGCGCCGCCTCTGGGCACAAGTCGCTGCGCTCGGGGTCGGACAGATCATCCTGACCAATGCGGCGAAAGTCGAGCGGCAATACTTCGACACCCACATCCTCACACCGGCGACCTACCGGCCGCTGCTGATTGAAGGCCTGCAGCAGGCGCGCGACACGAGGCTGCCAACGGTCTCCGTGCACCGCCGGTTCCGCGTTCTGATTGAAGACGATCTGGACCGATTGTTCGGGCCGGGTGCTCGCCTCGTCGCCGAGCCGTCCGCTACCGCATCGATCAACGATGTCATCGGCTCGGATTCGGGAAAACGGCTCCTCCTTGCGGTCGGACCGGAAGGCGGCTGGGACGCGTTCGAGCTGGCCCTCCTCAGGGAGCACGGCTTTCAAACAGCGGGCATCGGCAGGCGAACGCTGCGCACCGACACCGCATGCGTCGCCCTGCTGGCGCTGGCGCACGGTGCGATTAGAGATTGCAGAGGGCAGACTTCAGATTGCAGATTGGAGATTGCAGATTGCAGATTGGGTTCGGACTGAATTCAGATTGATGCCACAGTTATCGACATCACAAACCACCAATCGCCAACCGCCAATCTGCATTCTGCATTCTGCAATCTGCAATCTGCATTCTGCAATCTCCTGTTGTCATTGAGGCAGATAGTGGAGCAGCTTGAGAATGTCGGAAAAGACGCCCATGGCGGTCACGTCGGCGCCGGCGCCGGGACCTTGGACCACGAGCGGCGTGCGCGCATAGCGCTTGGTCGTGAACGCGATGACATTGTCGCTGCCTTTGGCTGACGCGATGGGATGGCTGCGCGGAAATTCTCGTAGACCGGCGCGGGCCTTGCCGCGCTCGAGCGTGCCGACGTAACGAAGGACGGCGCCCCGCGCAGCGGCACGGCCGACCCGGGCGGCCATGGCCGCGTCGTGACGCGCGAACGCAGACAGGAAGCCGCTCGTGTACTTGCCGCGCGCGAGCGCCTTGGGCACGAGGCTGTCGACCTCGACCTCGCCAAGGTCCATCTTCAAACCCATCTGGCGGCCGAGAATCAGCAGTTTCCTCGCCACATCCTGACCAGAGAGATCCTCGCGCGGATCCGGTTCCGTGAACCCCATGGCGTGGGCATCGCGCACCAGCGCGCTGAACGGCACGCTGCCGTCGAACGTGTTGAACAGGTAGCTCAACGTGCCCGAGAGAATCCCCTCAATCCGGACGATCTCGTCGCCGCTGGCGATGAGATCGCGGAGCGTCGAGACCACCGGCAGCCCCGCGCCGACGTTGGCCTCGAACAGAAAGTGGCGCTTGCGCGCGTCGAGCAGGCCGAGCAGCCGGTCGTAGCGGCGCCACGGCAGCGCGTTGGCCCACTTGTTCGGGGTAATGATGTGCAGGTTCGCCTCGATGAACGCGGGATAGGCCTCGACGATGGCCGGGCCTGACGTGCAGTCGACGAGCGCCGCGTTGGTGACTTCCATCGCGTCGATCCGGCGCACGAACGACTCGACGTGCATGCGGTCGGACGCGGCGGCCAACTGCTCCGTCCAACAGGCGAGATCGATGCCGTTGGGATCGGCGACGAAGCGCCGGCTGTTGGCCAGACCGACGACGGTGACGTCGAAACCCCTGGTGAGCAGATACGATCGCTGCTGCTCCAGTTGGCGCAACACCGCGGCGCCGACATTGCCGACGCCGATCATCGCCAGGGCGAGGCGCTTCCTGGTCTCGAAGAAGCCCTGATGGATCGCGTTGAGTGCGCGGACCTGCTGCGAGGCATCGATCACGCAGGAGATGTTCCGCTCAGAGGCCCCCTGGGCAATGGCGCTGATGTTGATGTTCTGCCGGCCCAGCGAGTCGAACACCTTCCCGGCGACGCCGGGACGCCCCTTCATCCCCTCGCCGACGACCGCGAGAATCGCCTGGTCATCCCGCACCTCGACCTGCATCGACTGGGCGTGGAACTCGAACAGGAACTCCTGCCTGATCGCCTCCACCGCGCGTGTCGCGTCGCCACTGCGAACGCTGAAGCAGATCGTGTGCTCGGAGGACGCCTGCGAAATCAGGACGACGCTCACGCCTTTGGATGCGAGAGTGCCGAAGACCCGTCCGGCCACTCCCGGGACACCCACCATGCCTGGACCGCGCAGCGTCAGCAGCGCGACGTCCGCGACAGCAGTGATGCCCTTCGCCAGCCTGCCTTCGTTCGCCGCCTGGCGCGAGATGCGCGTGCCGGGCGCAACGGGATTGAACGTGTTCTTGATCAGGATTGGAATGCGCTTGGCGACCGCCGGAGCAATCGTCGCCGAGTGCAGCACCTTGGCGCCAAAGTACGACAGCTCCATCGCTTCTTCGTAGGTCATCTGCGGCAGCACGAAGGCCGCGGGAACCACACGGGGATCGGCGCTGAGCACGCCGTCGACGTCGGTCCAGATTTCGATCAGTCTGGCGCCGACGGCGGCGCCGATGATCGCGGCGCTGTAGTCCGATCCATTGCGCCCGATGGTCGTCGTCTGGCCGTCGGCCGTGGCGCCGATGAAGCCGGTGACGATCGGCAGGATCGGCTTCTGGCGCCGCCAGAGCCGCGAGAAGTACGCGCGCGTGCGGCGATTGGTAGCCGGGAACTGAACGTTCGCATGGGTGAACTGATCGTCGGTGACAATCAGGTCACGGGCGTCGACAAACGCGGCCGCGTGCCTCCTGTCGAGGTGGGCGGCCACGATGCAGGCCGACAGCCGTTCGCCGAAGCTGGCGGTCATGTCGAGGGCGCGAGAGGGACAGTGTCGAAGCAGATGAATGCCCTGCAGCGTGCTGCGGAGCTCTTCGAGGAGCGTGTCTACATGCGCGCGTACACGTGCGGAACGCTTGGCAGACTGACGTCCTTTGGACTTGCCGGAGCCGACCAGGTGCGACAGCGCTGAACGATGACGCCGGGCAAGCTGCTCGAAGACGTTCACGTAGGAGCCGTCCGCGCGCTCGGCGAGCCGCGCACAGTCGAGCAGCTGGTTGGTGACGCCCTGGAATGCCGACACGACGCCGATGATCGGCTCCCTGCGGCGGGCGTCGAGCAGGATGCGTCCGACCTCACGGACCGTCGCCGGAGTCGACAACGACGATCCGCCGAACTTGAGTACCTTCATCGGTGTGATGGGAATGGAAGGGACTTCTCCGTTGCTCTCTTGCTCCGTGTGAAACCGTTGCCTCCGTTGGCTCTGCTATCTCATTTGATCGTCACGCTGACGTGTGCGTTCGACCAGCAGCATTGGAACCCGCCGCCGCCCGAACCGGTGCTGTCGTTGCCCTCGACGCGGAGGATGTACTCGCCAGGAGCGCCAAAGGTGGCGTTCGTGACGGTCTTGCCGTCGGCCTTGTCGATCGACGGCCGGTTGTTGTCGAACTTGACCTCACCCGGGCCGCGAAACTTCGTCCAGCTCACCGCCATCGGTGGAGGCGGGGTGAACCCTGCAGGCGCCGCGCCGCGTCCCGTCCCACCGCTCGCGCCCGCCGCGCCGCGACCGCGTCCACGCCCGCGGTTCGACGGCTCGGGCACATTGATCTTGGGGCCTTCGTCGGAAATCCACACGGTCAGCGGCACTGGCACTCCGACGGTACCGGTGTACTTCTCCGCGATCGCCTGCGGCGGGCCCGTGAAGATCGGGCCGTTGGCCTCGAATTTCAGCTTCGGCGGCGTGTTCTTGTTGGCGGCGTCCTCGAACGGTTCGACGACATAGTCGGCGTTGGTGTGAAGGGTGATCGTGTTGGTGAATCCGTTGGCAACGATTGTCCAGCTGAGTTTTTTGGTGCCGAAGTCTTTCGGCAGCTTGATCGTGAACACTCCCCATTGGCGTCCAGCGTTGAAATGCGTCGGCTGTCCCTGATCGGGCGGACCGGGGTCGATGTGGTTGTTCGGGCCGGCGGGGATGTCGAATTCCTGCTTGGTGTTACGGTTGAAATAGCCGACCAGGACATGCTGCGAGCCGTCCTTGTCGAAGTACCAGCCTTCGAAGGCCGGCGTCACGCTCGACCCGCGCTCGCGAATCGGCGCGGTCAGCGGCAGCGAGCTCGGCGTCTGACCGACTCCGACCTGCTGCGCGCCGGCGAGCGGTCCGCCGACGGCGCACGACAGCAACACACCCACACCGACAAATTGACCCACGCGCATTCCCGTGACTCCTCGCTAGCGAAAAAAAGGCGCCGCCCGAATCCGGACGGCGCCCTGAAGCGTTGACGAATTCGGAGAAGGTTACTGCTGCTGACGGTCCGCGGCCGTCGTATTGACTGTTTTGGCCGCACGCGCCGCAGTCTCCGCCTTGAACTCATCGTCGTTGTAGTAGGTGATGTTCAGCCAGGCGTGGCCCATCTCGTCGACGGTGCGATCGCCCCAGCCGACCCACTGATCCGGATCGGGGTTCGACTTGTTCGCCTTCGTATTGTCATACCAGGCGAGCAGGTGGAGGATAGTCCCCTTGGGCAACAGTGGCGCGGCATCGTCGTCGTAGATGTACATGTTGTGCCAGTTGAAGTTGAAGTCGGTCACCTGGCTCAGCATCTCTCGTTTGCCGTCCGGGTAGATCGCCTCCATCGACATGCCCTTGCCGCGCAGGTGCATGTGAGCCTGGAAGTTCTCGATGCGCGCGTTCTGCTTCAACGTCACGAAACTCTCGGTCGTAGTGACCGAGTTGGGCTGAATGTCCAGCGAGCGGCCGCCGGGGGCCGCGCCGGAGAAGGTGTTGAAGAGCGCGAGCACTTCACGGTGCTTCGGCTCCTGCCCCTTCGCGTAGAACCATACGGCCAGCTCGGTGTGCGCCGTGATCTCCTCGCCGACCGCGTGATAGTGCATCTCCCACACGATCTTCGAGTTCGGCAGCATCAGCCGGCCCGAGTCGGGACGCATCTCATCGCCGTTCTTGCCCACTGCCCACTCCATGAACAGCCCGTCGCCCGAGACGTTCGGGTCGTTGGTGAAAAGCGCCGGATCCATGTCTTCGGGCTGCTGGAGGCGCGCCAGCGCGTGGTGCGTGATCTTCCGGGCGTTCTTGCCGACCGGACGAATCTCGATCGCGCGAACCCAGCGCGGTTCGGTGATGTTGGTCGGGTTGGTCGGCCGCCACCAGGCGTCCTGCGCGACCGGAGGCATCGTGTAGTCGGGCGACTTGATCACCAGGTCGGGCGTGCCGTACTTGTTCGCCATGCTCCAGCCCGAATCATCCTTCCACACTTTTGCCGGCGGCATGTCCTTCGGATCGCCTTTCGGCGATCCCGCGGCGACCCACGCGAGAATCGTTTCGATCTGGTCGTCGTTCAGCGAGCGATCGTTTTTGAACTTCTGGATGCCGACGGTCTTGTCGATGTGCCATGGCGGCATCTGCCGCGCGCCGACGCGCGCGGCGATCGACTTCGCCCAGGGACGCGCTTCTTCGTAGGTCATCAGCGACATCGGCGCCATGTTGTCGGGCCGATGGCACACCTCGCACTTTTGCTGGAAGATCGGCGCGACATCCTTGGTGAACGTGACCGTCCTGGCGGTATCGGCCGCAGCTGCCGGAAGCGAAGACATGAGGAGAGCGCTGACGGTCAGCGCCGTCGAAACACGAAACATCACAGGCTCCTTTCGAGCTGGTCGACCGTTCGTGAGCATCGGCAATTATACGGATGTGCAGGACTCGTCGAACTGTCTCTGTTTGTCTATTTTCGGCAAACACTTTGACTGGCTTTCGCTTATTCTTCTCCGAGTATGGCGAAGAATGCGTCTGCGGCGACCACCAGAACCGTGAAGCTGTTTCGCGGCGACACCGATCGAAGCGCCCGCCTGCTGACTGGAACGGAAATCATCGCCAGCCCTGAGACCAGCCTCCACTACCGCATCGAGCGGTTGCTGGGCGAAGGCGGGTTCGGCCAGGTCTACCTGGCTCACCGGCTCGGGCGATCGTCGGTGATTCCGCAAACCCTGTGCATCAAGATCAGCGGACGAATCGACGGCTGGCTTCGGGAGGCGTACTTCGGACAACTGCTGGACGCACATCCCCGCGCCATTCGAGTGTTCGACGCGTTCCCGCTCGTGCGCGCGGACGGCCGGGTGCTCTACTGCCTTGCACTCGAGTACGCACAACACGGCGATCTGAGCGCGTTCCTGGCGCGCACCGGCAGAGGATGGTCGGAGGCCGCAGCCCGGCGGGAGATCGCCGGCATCCTCGAGGTCCTGGGCAGACTCCACCGGGGACAAACGCTCCACCGCGACCTCACGCCGCTGAATGTGTTCGTCTGCGAAGGACGGCGCCTCAAACTCGGCGACTTCGGCATCGTGCGCCAGCAGAGTGACCAGCGCGGCATCACGGCGCGGACGATGAACGCGCTGACGGCGCCGAGCGACATCCTCGCGCGAGCGGTGCCGCGCTGGCAGGCACGCGACGACGTCTACCAGGTAGGACAACTGCTAGGCATGTTGATCAAGGGAGACGCCAGGGTGCGCATGCACCCGCCGGAAATCCGGCGGCTGGGATGCACCGATCACCTGAAGGAAATCGTTTATCGCTGCATCGGCGAGCGGCGAAAGCGCTATGAAAGCGCCGACGAGATGATTGCCGCGCTTCGCAATCCGCCGACCGCGCTGAAGTCCGGCGTGCTGCGCACGTTGAAAGGCGTGCACGTCGCGTTCACCGGCATCCTGAGCCGCACGCGCAGCGAGGCGGTTCGGGCCGCGAAACGCGCGGGAGCCGTTGTCCACAGCGGTCCGTCGGCGAAGACCACAGTGGTGGTGCGAGGGCGGCCGAACCCGCTGCAGGCGGCGGGTAGGGACGCTGGCATCAAGTTGATGGAGATCAAGCGGCTGAGGGAGAAGGGCCATCGGATTACGCTCCTGAACGAGCGCCAGTTCTGGCGACTCGCGGACGCGAAGCGATGACCTGTGATTTGCTCGCTGATCCTCCCGATCCTTCTGCTCGATCTCTGGATCACGGTCTACCAGGCCATCTGCTTTCGCATGGACGGCATCGCGAGGGTGCGGCGGTCCGGCTACATCGTCATCGATCGCCAGCACCTCGGCTACCTGAACGCCATCGAGAAGATCAACTGCATGTATTGCGGGTACGCCAACTGCGTGTTCGCGTACCTGCGCGAGATCGCCGCGAGGACCGAACAGTACCTGGTGCCCCATCCGGCACGCCCACCGCACGCGCGCTCTCACCCCCACTATCGGGAGTTCGTGGACTACGGCGACGCCGAAGGCTACAAGCGGAGGCTCCCGGTTCTGCGCGCGGAACTGAAGCACGACGCGGACGCCAGCGATTCATAAGCGGCGTCGGCGGAAGACGCGGAACTCCTCGCCCTCCGCCTGTTCTGCCACCAGCTGGTCGAAGTTGTGGCAGTGCACCTCTTCCCACTCCTCATGGAGGCCCAGGATCGCGTTGGCCGAAACGGCCACCTGATCGCGGGTCGCGCCGGGAAAGCGGCGCGCGAGAATCGTTTCCACCTTCTGGCGGTCTATCACGGCAACCTCCTATGACCGGTTCATGCGCACGGTCATTCCGCCGACGAACATCGCGAACCCGAGGAGGCCGAGCACCAGGCCAACCGGCAGCATGATCATCGTCACGCTCAAGCCTGTTCCGACCACCATCAACACGAAGCCGGCGATCACAAAGAACACGTGTTCGACCAGACCGACGACGAAGTCCAGGATCCCTCGACGTGAAACGATGACGTGGGACATGACACCCTCCTGTCGCCCACCTGATTCGCAAACGACGTGCCCGGCGATTCGTCGGATTCCCGGCAGGTATCGCACGCCCCGACGGCGCCGGAATTCCGGCCGTCTCGTTGTTTGGCGCGATTTCAGGCGTGACTTTCGGTGAGCATGCAGATTGCATCCACCAGGACATCACGAAGAGGGCCGCCATGATTCTTCTCAAGCAGATTCTCGTCGCCACGGATTTCAGCGATCCGTCGGTCGCGGCACTGGACTACGGCCGTGCCCTGGCTCGAACCTTCGGCGCGTCGCTGCACTTGCTGCACGTCATGGAGAATCCGTTCCTCCGTCCGACCGCGGCGGATCCCCACGCGATTCAAAGCGCGGCGTGGCGACGGGTCGCCGGCCGGCTCACCGATGATGATCGCAGTGCACTACACGCGACCGCGGTGCTCGAGACGTCGGACAATCCCGCTGACGCCATCGTGCAGTATGCCGGCGCACGCGGGATCGATTTGATCGTCATGGGCACGCATGGGCGCAGCGCGATGGCGCAGATTCTCGTGGGCAGCGTCGCGGAGAAAGTCGTGCGGATGGCGCCGTGCCCGGTGCTCACCGTGCGCCATCCCGAGCATGAATTCGTCGTGCCCGACGCGCTGGCCGCCGTGGCCCAGGCCTGAGTTGCATCCGGTCGCCCCCTCGCCACCGGTGCTCGACGATCCGGCGGCGCCGCGCTTGGTGCTGCGCGACGGCTCGGTCGCGACGGTCCGTCGATCGACTCCCGGCGACCGGCCGACGATGCGCCGGTTCTTCCACGAGCTGTCGCCGGAGTCTCGCCGCCTCCGATTTTTTACGGCAGGCGAGCCGACCGATGCGCTCGTCGATCGTCTCTGCGACTCCGCCGACGAGCGTCAGAACGTGACGCTCGTCGCGGTTCGCCAGACGGGTGACGATGCACGCTTCATTGCTGTCGGTTCCTACCTCGCAACCGATGAGCGCGCCGCCGAGGTCGCGTTCGCCGTCGACGACCGCTTTCACGGCAAAGGATTGGCGACGGAATTGCTGGAGCGGCTCGCGGCGATCGCGGCCGACCAGGGCTTTCGCCGCTTCGACGCCACCACGCTCGCTGACAACCACGCCATGATCGAAGTGTTCCGCGATTCCGGCTTCGAGGTTCGCTCGAAGTCGGCGCGTGGGGTTGTCGATGTGACGCTCACGCTGACGGCATCGGCCGAGGGCGTCATTTCGGCGGAGGCGCGCCGGCGGCGAGCGACCGCTGCGTCGCTGCGCCCCATGCTGGAGCCACGCGCTGTCGCCGTCGTCGGTGCCTCCCGCAGCGCGGGCAGCATCGGCCGCCGCATTTTCGAGGCGCTGACCACGACTGGTTTCACCGGCCCGATCTATCCGATCAACCCGGCCACGACTGACATCGCCGGCCGGCGCTGCTATGCGTCCGTGCGTGAGGCGCCCGCCGGCGTCGACCTGGCGGTCGTCGCGGTTCCAAGCGATCGAGTCCTCGCCGTTGTGGACGACTGCGCCGCCGCCGGCGTCAAAGCGTTGGTGGTCATCACGGCCGGGTACGCGGAAACGGGGGACGAGGGACGGACTCGACAGCAGGAGTTGGTGGATCGCGTGCGCGGCTACGGCATGCGGATGGTCGGGCCGAATTGCATGGGATTGTTGAACGCCAGTCCGTCGCTGCGGCTCAACGCGTCGTTCTCGCCGCTGTTTCCGGCACCCGGGGCCGTCGGACTCTCGTCGCAAAGCGGCGCGCTGGGGCTGGCGATTCTCGCGCTGGCGACCAATCGCGACATCGGCCTCTCCACCTTCGTCAGCATCGGCAACAAAGCCGATGTGTCGAGCAACGATCTGCTCGAGTACTGGGAAGAAGATCCAGCCACGCGGGTCATCCTGCTCTACCTGGAGTCGTTCGGTAACCCGCGGCGCTTCGCGCGCCTAGCAAGGCGGATCGGCCGAATCAAGCCGATTGTCGCCGTCAAAGCCGGACGCACGCGCAGCGGATCGCGCGCGGCCGGAAGTCACACCGCGGCCCTGGCGGCGAACGACACGGCCGTCCAAGCGCTCTTCCATCAGGCGGGCGTTATCCGGGCCGACACCATCGACGAGATGTTCGACGTCGCAGCGTGTCTCGACGTGCAACCGTTGCCCGCCGGGCGCCGCATGGCCATCGTGACCAACGCCGGCGGCCCAGGCGTTCTCGCGGTGGATGCGTGCGAGTCGGTCGGCCTGACCGTAACCGCCTTCTCCGCCGCGACGCGCGAACGGCTCAGGGCCTTCCTCCCTGCAGCCGCCAGCCTCGGCAACCCGATCGACATGGTGGCATCCGCCGGGCCCGAGGAGTATCGGCAGACCATCGAGATTGCGCTGGCGGATGAGGAGACCGATGCCTTGCTCGTCATCTACGCGCCGGTCGACGTCACGCACGCCGATGCGACCGTGTCCGCGATCCGCGAGGGCATCGTCAACGCGCGCCGGGCCGGCGCCACATCGAAGCCGATCCTTGCCTGCGTCATGGGCAGCACAGGTCGTCCGTTGCCGTTGCACACGCCGAATGAGCGGATCCCCCTTTACGCGTTTCCGGAAAATGCGGTCCGTGCCATCGCCAAGGTTGCCGCCTACGCGGAATGGCGCACCCAGCCGCCCGGGCTGCTGTGGGGATTCGATGACGTCTACGCGGAAGAGGCGCGCACGATCTGCCGCGGTGCAGCCGACGCGCGAGGCGAGACCTGGCTGACCGACGAGGAACTGCGGCGCGTGCTGCACGTGTTCAACCTGCCGCTCGTGGCAGCCGCAGTCGCTCACAGCCGGGAGGAGGCAGCTGCGTCCGCGGCGCTGCTCGGTTTTCCGGTCGTCGCCAAGATTCACTCGTCGCGCATCCAGCACAAGACCGACGTCGGCGGCGTAGTGATAAACCTGCCCGATCAGGACGCGGTCAGAACGGCGTTCGATGAGCTGCTGGCGCGAGGAGCCACGGCCGGCGTGCCGAAAGAGGAAATCGCCGTCCTCATCCAGCCGATGCTGAAGGGCGGCGTTGAAACGATGGTCGGAATCACCGCCGATCCGCTGTTCGGAGCGCTCATCGGCTTCGGCCTCGGCGGCATCCATGTCGAACTCACGGGCGACATGCGCTTCCGCATCGCGCCGCTGACCGATCGCGACGCCGACGAACTGCTGCACGAAATTCGCGGCTTCCGGCTGCTCCAGGGCTATCGCGGTCAGCCGGCGGCGGACATCGGCGCGCTCCGCGACGTCATCCTCCGAGTCTCGCGACTGGCGGACGAAGTGCCCGAGATCGTCGAGCTCGATCTCAATCCGGTCATCGCCCTGCCGGATGGGCACGGCTGCCGTGTCGTGGACGCGCGGCTCAAGGTGAGGCCGACTGCCAGACACTGAGCGAACCGCCGTCTGGTTCGCGGCATACTTGCGCATGCCGACCAGCGGCGCGATCAAATCCTTTCGCGACTCAGTCGCCATCCTTGCGACCCGGCGATTTTGGCACGTTCTGGTTCGCCAGCCTGCTTTCGAGCATCGGCACGTGGGCGCAGCAGGTGGCCGAGCCGTGGCTCCTGCTCACGCTCGGGGCGTCGCCGTTCCTGATCGGGCTCGATTCGTTCGCGACCGACGCGCCGGCGCGGCGGGTCTTCGATCGGCGCGCTGCTGACCGGCGCGGAGGTCGCCTCGCTGGGTGTTCAAAACGCGCTGCTGGTGAACGGGCTCGCCGCCATCGCGATCCAGGCGGCCATCGCACGATCATGGCGCGCTTCCCGATGGACGCCTGTCGGGTCAGACCCCGTGGTCTGACCCGACGACCCCGTCAACGCGAGGCTGTGAGTACCGACTTTCAGTGCGCGTTCCTGCGCAGCGTTCCCGAACGTATCGTAGGCCTTCATGATGTCGCCGAGCGCGAAGCGATGCGTGACGAGCTTGGCTGGATGGAGTTTCCCCGACGCCACGAGCCTCAACAGCATCGATGTCGCGGCGGTATCGACAACGATGAGCGTCGTCGCTCCAAGATCGCGGGCCACCTTCAGCCGGTTGTCATCGAGGTCGATCATCAGAATCGCGGACGGTGAATAGAACTGCGCGGTGAGCAGCGCTGCCAGGCCGATCGGGCCCGGAGCCGACGATGGCCACCGTGTCGCCCGGCTGTATCTTGCCGTTCAGCACGCCGCATTCGAAGGCGGTCGGGAGGATGTCGCTCAACATTACAAGCGACTCGTCATCGACATCCGCCGGCACGTGGTACAGGCTGGTGTCGGCGTGCGGCGTGCGCACGTATTCCGCCTGGGTGCCGTCGATGGTGTTCCCGAGGATCCAGCCACCGGTCCGGCAGTGTGAGTACATACCCCGGCGGCACAAGTCGCAGATCCCGCAGGCGCTAATGCACGAGACCAGCACGCGATCGCTCGGCTGGAACGCGGACACAGCCGGACCGACTGCGTCGACGATGCCGATGCCTTCATGTCCGAGGATGCGTCCTAGTGTCACGCTCGGCACGTCTCCTTTCATAATGTGCAGGTCCGTGCCGCAGATCGTCGTGGTCGTGATACGGACGATGGCGTCTCCTGGCGCGCGCAGCACCCACCGGCCGCGGCTTGTCTTCCCAAGCACGTTGGCCGGGACCGGGGTAGACCAGCGCCTTCATCGTGCCGCTCTCGGCAATGCCTGTCGCGCCTGAAACCATGGTCGCTATTTCATTGGTCGGCATACTCAGTTCCTTTCCTCTTCTCTTCCGTTCAATGCTTCGTGGGAATCGCGTGCCCTTCGCAATCACCGGCAAACTGGAATTCAGTCAGGCGGCGGGCACCGACGCTCGGCACCGGATCGGTGCTGGTCACGGTGAACATGCTGGCCACTGCGCGGTTCATCGGCGTGCAGTGGAATGCCACGACTTCTTCCCGTGGACCCTTGGCCGGATCGAATCGATAGAACGACGTGCAGGGTTCGCCGCGCTCCATCCTGGCATCGTCATGGACGATGAGGAAGGTGCCCATCAGGATCTGATCCGTCACGAGAACGGGATCGGTAAAACTGGCAATCGCCCATTGCCGAGTGGGCGTCACGCCTTGGCCGGAAGTGGCGACGGCTCCAGACGAGAACGCGCCCAGAAGGACGACTGCAGCAAGGATGATTCGTGATCGCATATGACCTCCGCTATGAAACGGTAGCCCGGCACTTCTCTCGATTCAGTGCCCTGAGCGCAACGAACATGCCGCTTAGGCGCGTTCACCACCATTGGCGCGCCGACGGGCATCGCAAGCGCTCGCATCGGCCACGAGCCGACAGTGCCGGTTTTCCGGCGGCTGCGCGGCAGCCGCGCTTTTTCCGGCGGCATTTCAACTAGCACGCACATTGCACGTCCGGCCGGCGGAGGCCGGTGACATGACGGGGCAATGGACCACAGTCGACGGGAACGATGCGTGCGCGAACGTGGCGTATCGACTGAGCGACGTCATCGCGATCTACCCGATCACGCCGTCCTCGAGCATGGCGGAAGCGGCAGACGCCTGGGCCGCCGCAGGGCGACCGAACCTGTGGGGCGCCATCCCCTCGGTCGTCGAGTTGCAAAGCGAGGCCGGCGCCGCCGGCACGGTGCACGGCGCGCTCCAGGGCGGCAGCCTCGCGACCACGTTCACGGCGAGCCAGGGACTTCTCCTGATGGTTCCCAACATGTTCAAGATCGCCGGCGAGCTGACGCCCGCGGTCTTTCATGTCTCGGCGCGTTCCGTCGCCACGCACGCGCTGTCGATCTTCGGGGACCACAGCGACGTGATGGCCGTCCGCAGCACAGGCTTCGCGCTGCTCGCCTCGTCCTCGGTTCAGGAGGCGCAGGATCTCGCGCTCGTCGCCCACGCGGCGACGCTCGAGGCGCGCGTGCCGTTCCTCCACTTCTTCGACGGCTTTCGCACCTCGCACGAGCTGCAGAAAATCGAGACGGTGGGCGACGAAGTCGTCCGCGCGATGATCGACGACAGTTTCGTTGCGGCCGCACGCGCGCGCGGGCTGTCTCCGGATCGCCCGGCACTGCGCGGGTCGGCGCAGAATCCCGACGTGTTCTTTCAGAACCGCGAAGCGGTGAACCGCTTCTATCTCGCGACGCCGGCGATCGTCCAGCGCGCGATGGATCGTCTGGCCGCGCTAACAGGGCGCACGCATTCGCTCTTTGAGTATCAAGGCTCGCCCGACGCAGAGTCCGTGATCGTGATCATGGGGTCGGGCACCGAGACCGTCGCTGCCACGGTGGACGCGCTTGGCGGCCCGGCGAGAGTCGGCGTGCTGACGGTGAAACTGTATCGTCCGTTCAGCGTCGACCATTTCCTCGCCGCGCTGCCGCCGACCGTCCGTGCAATCGCGGTCCTCGATCGCACCAAGGAGCCAGGCGCGATCGGGGAGCCTCTCTACCAGGACGTCGTGACCGCGCTGCACGAAGGCCGCGCGTCGCGCGACATCCGGGTGATCGGGGGACGCTACGGTCTCGGATCCAAGGAATTCACGCCGGCGATGGTGAAGGCGATCTTCGACGAGTTGAAAGGCGCGCTGCCGAAACGACATTTCACCGTCGGCATCGTCGACGACGTGACCGGTTTGTCGCTGGGAGTGGACGAGGCGTTCCAGGTGGAACCGGCCGGCACGGTCCGCGCGGTCTTTTTCGGCCTTGGCGCCGACGGTACCGTCGGGGCGAACAAGAACTCGATCAAGATCATCGCCGAGGACCCCGATCAGCACGCGCAGGGCTATTTCGTGTACGACTCGAAGAAGTCCGGCGCGGTGACGATCTCGCACCTGCGGTTCGGGTCGAAGCCGATACGCGCGCCGTACCTCATCACCCAAGCCTCGTTCGTCGGCTGCCATCAGTACACATTTCTCGAACGCTACGACGTCCTCGCGTACGCACAACCGGGCGGTGTCTTCCTGCTCAACGCGCCGTACCGACCCGAACGTGTGTGGGACGAACTGGCGTTCGAGATCCAGGAGCAGATCGTCAGCAAACGCCTGCGTTTCTTCGTGATCGACGCCTACGCCGTGGCGCAGAGCGCGGGCATGGGCACCCGAATCAATACCATCATGCAGACCTGCTTCTTCGCGATCTCGGGCGTCCTGCCGCGCGAGCAGGCCATCGCCCGGATCAAGCACGCGATCGCGAAGACCTACCAGAAGCGCGGCGAAGCGGTCGTGCAGAGCAATTACGACGCGGTCGATGCGACGCTCGACCACCTGTATGAGGTGGCCGTGCCTGTGTCGCCGACCGCATCGTATCGAATTCCCCCGATCATTCCAGGCAGTGCGCCGGACTTCGTCACGCGCGTCACCGCTGTGATGCTGGCCAACCAGGGCGATCGGCTGCCGGTCAGTGCGTTTCCGGTCGACGGCACCTGGCCGACGGCCACGTCCCAATGGGAGAAAAGGAACATCGCGACGGAGATTCCCGTGTGGGATCCGTCCGTGTGCATCCAGTGCAACAAGTGCGCGATGGTCTGCCCGCACGCCGCCATCAGGGTCAAGGTCTACGATCCGGCGCGACTGGACACGGCGCCAGCCACCTTCAAGGCCACGGGCTATCGCGGACCGGACTTCGCCGGCCACTACACCGTACAGGTCGCGCCGGAAGACTGCACCGGCTGCCAGCTGTGCGTGATGGTGTGTCCGGCGAAGGACAAGGGCAATCCGCGGCACAAAGCGATCGACATGGCGGCGCAAGCGCCGCTGCGCCAGGCCGAGCGCGAGAACTACGAGTTCTTCCTCACGCTGGCGGAGGCGGATCGATCGGCGGTCCATGCTGACGTCAAGAGCACGCAGTTTCTCCTGCCGCTCTTCGAGTATTCAGGCGCGTGCGCCGGTTGCGGGGAGACTCCGTACATCAAGCTGATGACCCAGCTGTTCGGCGATCGCCTGGTCGTGGCGAACGCGACCGGCTGCTCGTCGATCTACGGCGGCAACCTGCCGACCACGCCGTACACCGTGAACGCCGATGGCCGCGGACCGGCGTGGGCGAATTCTCTCTTCGAGGACAACGCAGAGTTCGGGTACGGGCTCCGCCTGTCAATCGATCAGCACGAACAGCGCGCCCGCACACTGGTTCGCGAGCTCGGCCCGCAGCTGCCGGCGGGCCTCGCCGAAGCGATCCTGAGCGCGGATCAACGGACCGAAGCCGGCATCAAGGAACAGCGCGTGCGAATCGAGACGCTGAAGCGTTATTTCGAGGGAGCACCGTTCGTCGACGGCGGCGTCGAGGCGTCCGCCAGGTCCGCCCTGCGGCAGCTCGCCGACTATCTCGTGACCAAGAGCGTCTGGATCGTCGGCGGCGACGGCTGGGCCTACGACATCGGCTACGGCGGACTGGACCACGTGCTCGCCAGCGGTGCGAACGTGAACGTGCTCGTGCTCGACACTGAGGTCTACTCGAACACGGGGGGACAACAGTCGAAGGCGACGCCGACAGGCGCCGCCGCGAAGTTCGCGGTCGCCGGCAAGGCCGGCGGCAAGAAGGATCTCGGGCTGATGGCGATGGCCTACGGCAACGTCTTCGTCGCGCAAGTAGCGTTGGGCGCGAAAGACGCGCAGACGCTCAAGGCGTTCCTCGACGCGGAGGCGTACCCGGGCCCGTCCCTGATCATCGCCTACAGCCACTGCATTGCACACGGCTACGACATGGCGTTCGGTCTGGAACACCAGAAACTTGCGGCCGATTCCGGCTACTGGCCGCTCTATCACTACGACCCGCGGCGGGTCGCGGCCGGGGAAAGCGCGCTCGTGCTCGATTCGCCGGCGCCGAAGATCGATGTGTCGAAGCTGATGGCCGCCGAAACGCGCTTCCAGCTGACTGCCCAGCAGGATCCCGAGCGCTACAGCGCACTGCAAGCGCGCGCCCGGGCGCAGATTCACCGGCGGTTGGCGCTCTACCAGGAGCTGGCCGCGAAGCCCGGAGCCCACGCATGAACCTGACCACCCGTTATCTGGGCCTGACGCTGGCGCACCCGTTCATGCCAGGCGCCTCCCCGCTGGTCGATCATCTCGACACGGTGCTGCAGCTCGAAGACGCGGGCGCGTCGGCGATCGTGATGCACTCGCTCTTCGAGGAGCAGATTGTCGCCGAGCGTCTCGGACACGATCGGGTCCGCGCCATGAGCCCGTTGTCGGCCGAGGCCTCGTCGTACTTCCCGGCCGGAGACGGCTACGCGCTCGGGCCCGATCGCTATCTCGAGCAGCTGGCACTCATCAAGCGTCGCGTGGGTGTCCCGGTGATCGGCTCGCTGAATGGCACGACTGCGGAGGGCTGGCTGGAATTCGCCCGGCTGATCGAGCGCGCCGGTGCCGACGCACTCGAGCTGAACTTCTATCACGTCGCCACCGACCCGTTCGAAGACGCCGACTCGGTCGAGCGTCGGGTCGTCGACATCGTCGCGGTGCTCAAGGAATCGATCGGGATCCCGATTGCGGTGAAGCTGTCGCCCTTCTATTCGGCGCTGCCCCACCTGGCCGCGCAGCTCGATCACATCGGCGCGGACGGACTGGTGCTGTTCAACCGTTTCTATCAACCCGACATCGATCCGTTAACCCTGGAGACGGTGCCGCTGCTCCACCTGTCGGACTCGTCCGAGCTGCTGCTGCGCCTGCGCTGGCTCGCGATCCTCGCTGGACGATTGCGCGGATCGCTGGCGGTCAGCGGCGGTGTGCACGAGCCGGTGGACGCCGTGAAAGCCATCATGGCGGGGGCCGACGGCGTGCAGATCGTGTCCGCGCTGCTGAAGCGCGGTCCCGCGTACCTCAGGGAGATCATCGCTGGATTCCAGACATGGGCCGCCGAGCACGAGTACCAGTCGCTCGACCAGATGCGCGGCAATATGAGCCTTGCGCGCTGTCCCGACCCGGCGTCGTTCGAGCGCGGCAACTACGTGCGCATCCTCCAATCCTGGCAGCGCGCACCCTCGACACCTAGCGCGTCGTCCCGGGAGGCCCGACATGAGCCTGCTCCCTCCACGCATCGCCTTCACTGACGTCGGTGGGCCGTCTGCGCGCTGTCCCGCATGGGCTGTGCGCTCGAGCACTTCAACACGTCGGCGCGTCATGTCTGTTCTGACGATCGGTTGCCGGATATCCGGCAATGCTGCCGGCTGGCGTCCATGCATGGCGGAAATCCGACGGAGTCGGCGGTTGCCGAACGACGTCACGCTCCATCAGGCTGGTCAGCGGCTTGCTTCGTCGTCTTCGACGTTGCCGCGAGTCCGTGTGTGCAAAAAAAACAACGTCTGTCAGACATCCCGATAGTACACTGCTGGCGCGCAACAATCATCGGAGGACCTATGCTTCGAATGTTCATCGCCGTCGCGATCATTGGTGTCGCTGCGGCGGCGTCTGCCGCGCCACCAGACGCGGCTCAGGGCGAGAAGGTGTTTGCCGAGCAGAAGTGCAGTCTCTGCCATTCGATCGCCGGCAAGGGGAATCCCAAGGGCCCGCTGGACGAAGCTGTCGGCAAGCTGTCAGCCCCTGACATGCGCGCCTGGATTACCGACGCCAACGGGATGACGGCGAAGACGAAGGCGACGCGCAAGCCGGCCATGAAGCAGTTCGCGCTGCCCAAGAACGACGTGGACGCCCTGGTCGCGTACCTCTCTTCGATCAAGAAACCGTAACGAATGACGATAACTCGCGCCGGCGCCCGGAGGCTCCTCGATGAACCCTCGTTCCAGTCATTGGCTCGCGCGCGCGCTGCTGGCCGCCGCCGCGATCGCGTGGGCGGTCTCGATCACGGTCGCCGCGAGAGCTGGCCAGGCGTTAGCGTCTCCTGCCACCGCGCAGATCACCGTGTCGGCTACCACGCCGCCGCAGGCGGCTCCGCCTGGAGCGTGGACCGCTTCCGACTGCAGCGTGTGCCACGACAAGGCAGTCAACGCCAACTTTCAGCACAGTGCGCACGGCAAGAACGACCAGAGCTGCGCAACGTGCCACCAGAACGTCTCGGAGCACTTCCGCGCCAAGGTCGCCGGCGAGGACAACGCTCCGAATCCGTCGCTCAAGACGCTCAAGGCCCGCGAGGTCAACGACACCTGCCTCACGTGCCATGAGAAGGGAGCGCGCACGAACTGGCACGGCGGGCTCCACGACCGCCGCGACACCGGGTGCATCTCCTGCCACAGCATTCACAGTTTCAAATCGGTCAAGGCGCAGCTGAAGACGGAGCGCGACGCCGAGACCTGCTTCACGTGCCACAAGCAGATCCGCGCGAAATACCAGCGCACGTCCCATCACCCGGTGCGCGAAGGCAAAATGGACTGCACGAGCTGCCACAACCCGCACGACTCGACGCAGCCCAAAATGATCGATGCGGCGACGGTGAACGACAAGTGCTACCAGTGCCACGCGGAAAAGCGCGGGCCGTTCCTCTGGGAGCATGAGCCGGTGCGCGAGAACTGCCTCACCTGCCACGACCCGCACGGCTCGAACCATCCGCGGCTCACTGTCGCCATGCAGCCGTACCTGTGCCAGCGCTGCCACGCCAACAGCGGACATCCCGGCACGCTGTACGACAAGAACAACGCGGTCGGCGGGCCGCTGGTCGCCAATGCGCCGCCGTCAGGGGTCACCACCACCCAGACGATCGTCAGCCCGCGCATCCTGAGTCGCGGCTGCCCGAACTGTCACAACCAGATTCACGGCTCGAATTCGCCATCCGGCGTCGTCTTCGGGAGGTGACCGGTGAGAAGCACCGTCCCTCTCCTCTCGATGCTCGCGTCGGTTATGCTCCTCGCCGCCCCGGTGTCGGCCCAGTCAAATCCTCCAGCGGAGCCAGCGCCCGCCGCGCAGGCGTCCGACGCGGCTGCGCAGGACAAAGCCGCGCAGGACAAGTCCGCGAACGACGAGGCCGCGGCCCACAAGACGGACTTCCACACCGGCGAAGTGAACATCCAGCTGCAGGCGCGGCCCGACGTCGAATCGTCGAAGTTTCAGGAGTACCGCGACGTCGTCCGGGGCGTCAGCCTGCCGGCCTTCCGCCTGTTCGGCAGCGACGGCGGTCTCCGATTCGACCTCCGCGGCCAGAACGTGAAGCAGCTCGACGAACGCTACACCGGCTATCTCAAGACCGACCTCTTCGCCGTGTCAGCCGACTACAACTCGATCGTTCATCGCATCGGCAACGACGGCCGAACCATGCTGGCGCAGCAGACGCCGGGGGTGTGGCGCATCAGCCCCACGCTGCAGCAGACGTTCCAGAACATCTGGGAATCGACGACCAACGTCAACCGTGTCTTCACCACGTTCGTGGCGCCGCTGTTCACGCCGTCGATCAACGACGGCAGCACTGTCGACGTGCAGGTCCTGCGCGAGCGGACCGACATCGTCGTGGACATGGCGCCCAACCACCCGTACTCGGCGAAGGTGAACTACCGCCGCGAGCAGCGTCACGGCAGCGGCGGTCTGTCGTCGAACTACATCAGCTACCAGATCGAAACGCCGTCTGTGACCGAGTACCTGACGCAGGACGTGGGCTTCGACGGGTCGGTCACGCGGTCGTGGGGCAACGTGCACGCGGGGCTGCACTACAACTGGTTCACCGACCAGGTGCCGTCGCTCGTGTTCGACAACCCGTTCCGCGCGACCGACGCGCTGTCGGTGACCGTCGGCACGGGAGCTTCGGCGACGGGCGTCGGTGGTCCGGCTGAGGGCCGCATGGTCAACCCGCCGAGCAACTCGGAGTACATCACGACCCTCGGCACGACGCTGAAGACGGGGCACCATACGCGCATCACCGCAGACGTGAACCTCGGACGCATGGCACAGAACGTTCCGTTCTTTCCGTACATGACGAACACCGCCGTGGTCACGCCGGTGCTGGCCGCCCAGACATCGTCGCTGCCGCTGCCGTCGTTGAACGGCAAGATCGACACGAACTCGGTCGTGCTGGCCATCACGTCGAGGCCGACGGAACCGCTGCATCTCGCGCTGCGCTATCGGCGCTACGATCTGGACAACCAGACGCCGCGGATCACCTTCCCCGGGTACGGCAGCTGGGATCGGACCTGGTCCGCCGGCGGGCGCATCAACGTGCCGTACAGCTATACGAACAGCCGGCTCGACGCCACCGCGGACTTCGACATCGGCAAGCTGGTGACGCTCGAAGGCGCGTACCGCCTGACCACCATCGATCGCACGTTCCGTGAGGTCGAGCAGACGGTGGAGAACTCCGTCAACGCCGCGCTGATCATGCACGTCGCGGATATGGCGAACCTCCGCGCGATGTACGAAAAAGGCAGCCGCGGTTACAGCGGGCTCGATCTGAGCCGCAGCGAGGACGCGTCGTTCGTGGAGCCGGCCACGGGCCTGTCCGCCAACGCGCTGGCGAGAGACGGCAGCCTGCGCTTCGATCTGGCCAATCGCGACTCGGACCGCGCCGGGATCATCTTCGACATCTCGCCCGGCAACATCACGTCGTTCGCGTTCACGTATCTCCACAACATGGACACCTACAACGACACGTTCTACGGCCTCCAGAACGTGAGCTACGACACGTATACCGGGGAAGTCACGCTCACGCCGAACGAGCAGTGGAACCTCAGCGCCTACTACACGCACGAGAAGAACGGGAGCTCGCAGGTCAACAACGGCACGAACAACTTCCCGGCCGTCGACAACTTCACGGTCGGCCTGAACGACAGCGTCGATACCGCCGGCGCGAGCGCCACGTTCAGGCTGGTGCCGAACAAGGCGACACTCAACCTGAGCGGACGCTATCAGAACCTGGTCGGTACGGCGGCCTTCATCACGCAGCCCAACAGCTCCTATCAACTCGCGCGCGCAAGCGTCGGCGGCGTCCAGGACATTCCGAATGCCGACAACGCCAAGCTGGCGCGTGTCGACGCGTCGGTGGACTACGCGGTGAGCCCCAAGGTGATTCTCACGGTGGGCACCTGGTACGAGGACTACAAGTTCTCCGACGTCGACTCGGTCGGTCTCCAGAACATTTACCCGGGAGCCTTCTTCCTGGCGCTCAACGACGGGAGCTACGCGGCCACCGTGGGGTACGTCCGGGTGACGTACCGGTGGTAGACCGGGACGGCATCCCGAGCGGGCCCGCGGCCGAATTCGATCGCCGCGGCTTCCTCGACGTTCTGCTGGCGGTCGGATTCGTCTCGACAGCCGTGGCGATCGTCTACCCCGTCGCCCGGTTTCTTATTCCGCCGAAAAGCGGCGAACCGGCCACGGCGAGCGCCAGCGCGGGCAAGGCGGCGGCGCTCAAGCCGAACACGGGACAGATCTTCAAGTTCGGCAACCGTCCAGGCATCGTCGTCCGCACGGCCGACGGCGACGTGCGCGCATTCAGTGCCGTGTGCACGCATCTCGACTGTACGGTGCAGTACAAGCCCGATACCTCGCAGCTCTGGTGCGCGTGCCACAACGGGACCTACGACCTGGGTGGCAACGTCGTGTCGGGTCCGCCCCCGAAGGCGCTCGAGAAGTTCGTCGTCAACCTGCGAGGCGATCCAGGCGATGAAGAGATCGTCGTGTCGCGCGCCTGACAGGACCGACCCGCCATGGTGAAGGGTGTGCTCGACTGGCTGGACGAACGGCTCGACCTGAGCGAGATCCGGCACTTCGTCGCCGACAAGAGCGTGCCCATTCACACGCAGGAGATCTGGTACTACCTCGGCGGGATGACCATGTTCCTGTTCGGGGTGCAGGTGTTCACCGGCATCCTTCTGCTGCTCTACTACCGTCCGAGCTCGGCCGAAGCCTACGAGAGCGTCCAGTTCATCGTCACGCAGGTGGAGTTCGGCTGGCTGATTCGCAACGTCCACAGCTGGTCGGCCAATCTTCTGATCGCCCTCGCGTTCGCGCATTTCTTCAGCGTGTTCTTCCTGAAGTCGTACCGGAAGCCGCGCGAGCTGACGTGGCTGACGGGGATCGTCCTGCTCTTCCTCATGCTCGGCTTCGGCTTCAGCGGCTATCTTCTGCCGTGGAACGAGCTGTCGTTCTTCGCGACGAAAGTGGGCACCGGCATCGCGGGCGCAGTCCCGCTGATCGGCCCCTTCACGCTGCGCGTACTGCGTGGGGGCGACGACGTCACAGGCGCGACGCTGTCGCGGTTCTACGGGCTTCACGTGGCGATCCTGCCGGCGATGACCACCGCTCTCGTCGCCGTCCACCTGCTTCTGGTCCAGCGCCAGGGCATGAGCGTACCGATCGGCATCGAGAAGCGCGAGAAGGCCGGCTTGAAGCTGCCGCAGATGAAATTCTTTCCGAACTACATTCTCCGGGACGTGCTCGCGTGGTACGTGGTGCTCGCGGTGGTCGCGGCGCTGGCGGCGTTTTACCCGTGGGAGCTCGGGAAGAAAGCCGATCCGTTCGCTGTCGTGCCGCCGGGCATCAGGCCCGAATGGTATTTCCTCGCGATGTTCCACACGCTCAAGCTGGTGCCGAGCCACGTATTGGGTTTTGAAGGCGAACACCTGGGCGTGGTGGCGTTCGGGGTCGCGGCGCTCTTCCTGGTGCTGGTGCCGTTCCTGGATCGCCGGGCCAGCCGCGGGGAACGAAGTCCGCTCTTCACGGTTCTGGCGGCCCTGGGCCTCGTGTACCTGGTCGTGTTCACCATCATCGGTCACTACGCCAAGTAGGCGCTGTTATGTTGCGGATGCTCAGACGTTGCCTCCCGATCCTCGCGCTGATCGCGATCTGTGCGCCGGCTGGCACGAGCGCTCAGCCCGCGCCGGCGGCCAACACGTGCCTCACGTGCCATGCGACGCTCACCGACCCGAAGCTGGCGGCGCCGGCCAGACTGTTCTCGGGGCCGGACGTCCATCGTGAGCGCGGATTCGCATGCGTCGACTGTCACGGAGGCGATTCGGGGAACCGCGACAAGGCTCGCGCGCATGACGCCGCGCGAGGATTCAAGGGTGCGCCGATCGGGCAGGCGCAAATCGCGGCCTGCGCGCGCTGCCACAGCGATGCCACCCTGATGCGGCGATTCTCGCCGAAGCAACGCGTGGACCAGGCAGCCGAGTACGCCACGAGCGTGCACGGTAAGCAGCTCGCGGCGGGCCACACCAACGTCGCCACCTGCGCCAGCTGCCACGGACCGCACGGGATTCGACCGGTGAGCGACGCGAAGTCGCCGGTCTTCCCCACCAACGTCGCCGCGACCTGCGCGGCCTGCCACGCCGATCCGCGCCACATGGCCGGCTACACGCTTCCCGACGGGAAGCCGCTGCCGATCACGCAATTCGCCGACTACCAGAAGAGCGTCCACTATGCCGCGCTCACCAAAGGCAATGACCTTTCGGCGCCGACGTGCAACGACTGTCACGGCAACCACGGCGCGACGCCGCCTGGGGTCGGCGCCGTGGTCAACGTCTGCGGCACGTGCCACGCCGTGTTCGCCGCCAAGTTCCAGACCAGCGTGCACGCGCAGATCTTCGACAAAGGCTGCGTGGAGTGCCACGCCAACCACGCCATCCTGAAGCCGTCGGACGCGATGCTGGGCTCGGCCGGACCTGCGATCTGCGCCACGTGCCACAGCGGGGCGGACGACAAGGGCGCGACGGCAGCCGACACGATGCACCGGCAGTTCGAACGGTTGGAGGCGAGCAGCAGGAACGCGAAAGCACTGCTGGACCGCCTGCAGAACGCCGGCATAGAGGTCAGCGATCAGGAACTGGCGCTGCGCGAAGCCGCCACCAAGCTGACGCTCGCCCGTACCGAGATGCATGCGTTCGATCCGGCCGCGGTCGCACCGATCATCGCTGACGGCACCAGGATTGTGGAGGGGGTGGACGCCGCCGGACAAAAGGGGATCGCGGAGCTTCGTTTCCGTCGTCGCGGCCTCGCGGTTTCGCTGGGTGCGATTCTGCTGCTCGTCGTCGCGCTCGGATTGAAGGTGCGTTCCCTCGATCGCCATCCGCAGCCCTGAGGCACCGGTGGAAGACCGCCTGTCGCGTGTCGAAACCGCGATCCGCGATCTCGAGCAGGTCGTCGGCCAACTCGACCGCCGACTCGAAGCGATCGAACGTGTGGTGGCCGTGGCCGATGCACGCGAGGTCCCTGTCACGGCCGACCGCCCGAACGCGGACGACCTGGCTGCGTCGGCTCCTGCCGCATTCTCACGAGACAACCTGGTCACCGTGCTGTCGTTCATCGGACGGACGTTCGTCGCGCTCGGGGGAGCCTATCTCCTTCGCGCGCTGACCGACGCGGCCGTCATCCCGCTTCCGCCGGGAATCGCGCTGGGCCTCGTCTATGCCCTGGGCTGGCTGATCCTCTCCGACCGCGCCGGCGCGGCGAAGCGGGGCACCAGCGCCGCGTTCCACGGCCTGGTCGCGACGATCATCGCGTTCCCGCTCATCTGGGAATCGGTGACGCGATTCCAGTTGTTGACGCCGAATACCGCGGCGCTCGCGCTGATGATCGTCACCGCACTCACCCTCGCAACGGCGCTTCGGCAGCGATCGCAGCCGTTGGCGTGGATTGCGGTCGCGGCCACCTTGACGACGATGCTCGCGCTCGTCGCCGCCACGGGCGCCGTGCTCCTCTTTGCCGGCGTCACCGTCGCGCTCGGTGTCGCGACGCTCTGGATCGGATACGAAGCGGACTGGGTGCTGTTGCGCTGGCCGGTCGCGCTGGTCGCCGATCTGATGATGTTGGTGCTGGCTGCGCGGGTCACGAACGCCGACCGGCCCGACCCGCCCGCCATGGTCATCGCTCTGCTGCTGCTGCTCCTCGCCGGTCATCTGGCCAGCGTCGCCGCCCGGACCCTCGTGCGCGGCCGCGATGTCAATGCTTTCGAAGTACTGCAGACCGCAGCAGCGCTCGGCGTCGGCTTCGGTGGTGCGGTCTATGTGGCCCAGGTGACCGGCTTTGGCACCTCGGCGCTCGCGGCGATGGGCCTCCTGATCGGCGCCAGCTGCTACGGCGTGGCCTTCGCGTTCCTCTCGCGCCAGCTCGGGCTGCGGCGCAATTTCTATTTCTATACCTCGCTGGGCCTGATTCTCGTGCTCGTGAGCCTTGCACTGCTCCTCTCCGGCGCGACGGCGGCGTTGACGTGGACGGCTCTCGCCGTGCTCTCGACGTGGCTGGCGCTCCGCACCAGCCGCATCACGCTCAACTCGCACGCGGCGGTGTATCTGCTGGCCGCCGCCAGCGCGTCAGATCTGATAGGGGCGGCGACCGCCGCGCTCGTGGGAGCGCCGGACACGACATGGCCGCCGATCACGGCGGCGGCGCTCGCGGCTCTCGTGGGCGCGACCGCATGCTGGGTCATTCCCATGTCGCGGGCGTCCGCGACCTCCGTGGGCGCTCACGCGCCGCGGCTGCTCGTCACCGTTCTCCTGGTGTGGTCGGCCGGTGGATGGCTGATCTCCCTGATCGCGCCGGCGCTGCCTGCCGCCGCCGGTCACCCCAATGCCGGCATCCTCGCGACGGTACGCACGAGCGTGCTGGCCGCGGCCGCGCTCGCCCTGGCGTGGGCCGGTCGATTTGAGCGCTTCCGGGAGTCGGCGTGGCTGCTCTACCCGCTGCTCGCCATAGGCGGGGTGAAGCTGCTCGTCGAGGATCTGCCGCGATCGCGGCCGGCAACACTGTTTGTCGCGCTGGCGCTCTTCGGCGGCGCGCTGATCATCGCGCCCCGGCTGATCAAAGGAGCGGGGATCGCGACGCCGCCCAGGGCCAGCGGCGCCGCGAGACACCAGAAGAGCCAGTAGAAGAGGAGCTAATGCGCGGCGCCTGCCTGCGGCACGCCATGACCTTCGGAGTCACCGGCGAACTGATACTCCGTCAACACGCAGCCGATGCCATCCTGCGTATTGGGACGCGTCCGAAGCGTGAAGATGCTCACGGGCGGACGACGGATCGGCGTGCAGTGGAAGGAGGCGATCGGCTCCGCGGGCCCGAGACCCGGCTCGAAGAGCTGCACCGTCGTGCAGGGCTCGCCGCGTGCCATCTTCCTCTCGTCATGAGTGAAGATGACGGGCCCTTGCACGATCGTCGAACCGATCAGGGTCGGCTCCTGAAGGTAGACAACGGCCCATTGTGGAACTGACGCCGATCCTCCTCGTGTGGCACCGACCGTTCCCCCACCGAACCCGCACAGCAGCAGCGATACGACGACGAGCTTCAACGCACGCATGACACACATCCTTTCAGGATGCCGATGACGTCATCGCCCGCGGCCTAGTGCCGGACAGGGTCGTGAGACAGGCCGCAGCCGTCAGGGTCGTCAGCGGTCGCAAGGGGCCAACGCGGAGTGCCATCGGTGCTGCGCAGGACGAGCGTGTGTCCCTCCTTCGAGACCTGCCGCGCCCAGACTGCGTCTTCACCGGCATGGCGGACGTCGGCACCGGTGACGAGGATGAGATCGTCGACCATGAACGAGAAGTTGTTCATGCCGATGAAGATTGCGGGACCAAGATGGACCCTCACGACCGTTCCGGTCGCCGTCTTGAGATTCAGATGCACGCCGACGGTACCGTCGGCGCTGGCGACGCTGATGACGCTGGTCACGACACCGCCGTAGGTGCGTTCGGCAGCCGGATCGTAGCGACCAGGCGTCTTGCCGGTTTGTGCGGAGGAGGCGGCGGCAGTGACGCCGAGCACGAGCACCGAGAGCGCGAGGCTTTTCATCATGACTGCTTCTCCTGTTCCCGGATGAAGACTGGCTCTATGGCCGGTGGCGCCGATGTTCCGTCCCGACCTGTTCGACATGTGCCCTGAACAAGGGCAAACGGAGTGCCGCTCCTTTATTCGCGAGTTCCCAATGATTTCAGCGCATCTGACGGACTGTCGGAAGCCGGTCTGGGGAATACCCGCAGAGTGTGGGGAATAGTTCGCGCGACCTTCACATCCGGGCGGACGCTGTTGGCGTCAGCGCGACCCACACCAACAGTCCGCTCATCGTTCTGAAGATTGGGGTTGCGAGGAAGGAGGCCGGCGCAACGTTTCTGACCGGGACCCGCCGGAAATCCGGCAGTCCGGCTGATTCGTTGTCGCGTCGTGACCGTCGTTCAGTGGACGTCGCTCAGGCTGGTAGCGCAATCGGCAGGCCGCGTGATCTTTCTGCAGACCCGGTCAGCGCCAATTAACGTGGCGACTCTCGAAATCATGCAGGCGTTACAGGCGATCGGCCGATCGTCACGTCAGGTGGAGCGCTCGCGGTGAGTGCGCTGTCATTGAGGGTGCCGAGGCTTGATGTTGGAACCCGCACATAGCGACTCGCTTGAAACGAGTCTGTCACGGCTGAAGCAGATCGATGACGCACAACTCGCCTTGGGCAAGCAGATGTTTGACGCCTTTGGCGGGGCAATGTACGGCATGGATCTTCTTGGGAGATGTCCCTCCGGCTGTTGAAATTCAGCGGCGACAAGGTGCTCACGGTTTTGAACGTCTTGCTGAAGAAGGCCGTCGAGTGGAACGTGTTGGACCGGATGCGGTGCACGATCCGCTTAGGACGCCTTCAGAAGCGCGGCTCTTACGGCTGCGGGGACATCGATCGCGACGAAGCGATCGGCGGAGAACAGGTAATCTTCGCCGCTCTCGTCCACGACGCGCAAGTCACCGTCGTTCTCGGCGTCCTTGTCCGGGACGACGACGTAGATCTTGTTCCGCTCGAGTGAAACCTCGTAGCCGTCGTTGTTCACGCAAACGGCGAACCGACGGCCGGCCGCGGAACGTTTGCGCCTAGTCGAGGAACCGCTTGCGCTTGAACTCTTTTTTGCCGATGCCGTGTGCTTCATACCAGTGCAGTTCAGCGAGGCGAACCCTGCCGTCTCTGAGGCGGATTCGCGCGACGCCCTTCATCTTCCTCCAGCGCCTCCGACCATACAAGCGGCGGAGCCTCGGGAGCTCCCGGATGCTGTTGCCAACGGCTATCGTCTCGATATCCCTCAGGTCGCCGACGATCTCGAAGCCCATTCACGCTGCATTGTAGCGAGTTGCGGCGCCATTCCAGTCTTGATCGCCGGACGCGGCATTGAACGTCTGCCCACGAACGGTCGTCGACTGGATCGAGCGGGGCACATCAGGGTGGGTCACGGTCAGCAGGCCCCCTGGTTGACCCATAACCACTAAGCGGCCCGGTGCCATCATCAAAATTGAATGCAAATTTAGTGAGGGCGCCGATGCTCGACATTCAGCCGGCATGAACGTGCCGCCCCCACTATCCGAACGAGTCGGCGCGACAAATCGTCCTCGACCTCGTGCCGGTTCAGGGGGAAGGCGTCAAAACGTACGCACCGCGTCCGAACGTAAACGCGAACACTTTGCGCGTCGATGCCTGGATCTGCAGGTCGAATACCGCGACGTTGGGCAGACCGGCCTCGGGTCCCATGTACGCCCACGTTGCGCCACCATCGCCGGTCGCCCAGACGCCGTCGTCCGCGCCGACGAACACGGTGTTCGGCGTTGTCGGATCAATCGCAACGACGTTGAACGGAATGTTGTCCGGCGGCGACACGTTCGTCCACGCCGGTGATCCAGAGAGAGCATTCGTGCTCTTGAACACGTGCCCCGACTTGCCCGGCGTCCCCTCGTCGAATCCCGACAGCGTCACGTACGCGATGTTCGGATCGCGCGAGTTAAACGCGATGCCAGTAATCGGGCGATTCGGCACCGCGTCGGTCGGATCGAAATCCGACCACGACGCCCCGCCGTTACGGGTGATGCGCAGGGTACCGGCGCCAGCCGTCCCGAACCCCAACGAGCGACCTGAACCAGCGCCCACGTGCTCCCGGAATCGTCGGATCGCAACAGGCCGGCGCCCGCGTAGGACCACCCAGCGAAGTTGGCCTCGCCGGTCCCTGCATAGACCACCACGGCGACGCGGGCGAGAACGCAACCGCGCCGATCGCGAGGCTCGGCTGCCCGTCGGTGCGCGCCTGCCACGTCGCGCCGCCATCGGGCGTGTCCCACACGCCGCCCATGGCGGTGCCAATCAGCCAGTGCTCTCGTCGGCCGGATCGACGGCAACAGACGTGACCCGCCCCGTCCAGACGGATCCGGCAAATGCGGTGTGCAAGTAATTCGGGGGCCCGATGAAGGTCGATTGCCCGAAGTCGGCGGCCGCGACTCGCGGCGTCGTTTTGGTTTGGCGGACAGCGAAGCTCGTGGAACCCAGTCGCCACACCAAGAGCCCGACGACGACCGACGAGGCGAACCATCGCCGCATGCGCGCATGTCGGGGAAGCTTCATCCTCTTCTCCTGATTGAAAAACGGACCCGGCTATCCACGTCGGCGCGCGTAACCGCCTAGGACGAACGATTGAAGCTCATCAATTATAGGCTATGCCAGCGATCAAAGCTCCTTTTGCTGGCGGAGTGGCTCCAAGAGCCGGCGCATTCTGAGCGGCGGCCCGATCACCATCTCAGGCGGCCGAGGGGACGAAGGGAGCAAAGATCCCCAGGCGGAGTCGTCCCCACACAAGAGCGCGGTTGAACGCCAAAGTTTCGAATCGATTGAAACTGAGTCGCCGCAGGAGCGGCGCCATGCCTCAGGACTACGAGCCCGGCAATGCCGAGCGTTAGCGAGAATGTTGGCGGGGTCGACGGGACTCGAACCCGCGGCCTCCGGCGTGACAGGCCGGCGTTCTAACCAACTGAACTACGACCCCAAAGGAAGAGCACTGAACTTGCTGATTTCAAAGTGCCGATTGCAGATTGCCGACTGTTGATTGGGGTGTCAGTCCAATCGTCCTTCAATCCGCCGGAACCAATCTGCCCGCCAGAACCAATCTGCAATCTGCACTCAGCAATCTGAAATCTGCACTCCGAAATCTGCAATTTCTTTGATTGCTGGTGGGCGGTACAGGACTCGAACCTGTGACAGCCGGCGTGTAAAGCCGGTGCTCTACCAACTGAGCTAACCGCCCTTTACCGTGTTCCGGCTGCCCGCCAAAACGCACCATTATACGTTGCCTTCCAGATCAGCAGCAATATGGCTGCGCCCAGGCCGGCAACGGCGCGATACTCGCGGTTGGCGAGCGCCTGCTCGACGCTGAAGGAACGCCGTGCGGCGGCGCCCGCCTCGCGCCGGCGCGCCGCCACGCTGCTCTTGTACAGCTCGTATTGATCGCCGAATGCACGACGCAGATAGGCTTCCTCGCTCTTGATCGCGGCGGTGAGCGTCGCCGCCAGATAGACGATGACCAGCGCCGCCACCAGGACGCTGGCCGAGGCAATCGCCAACCCCGCGCCCATCACCGACGAACCGACATAGAGCGGGTGCGCGACCCAGCGATACGGCCCCGAGACCGTCACCTCGCGAGACTTGCGCAGGTGACCGGCCGCCCACACACGAATCGCCTCGCCGCCGGCGGCGATCGTCATGCCGATCATCAGCGACCGCGCAGTCGGCTGCGCCAGCACCAGCACCAGCCCGCCGAAGACGAACCCGAGCGCGACGCGCAACCGCGCCAGCGTCGCCACCATCACGTCGCGCGCGCCGCCCGATCGGCTTCCAGTGGCGCGGCGGTCAGCCATGCGTCGGCTCCGCCGCGAGCCGGCGCTCGACGGCGTCGAGCACGTCGGCCACCTCGATGTCGAGCAGGCACATGCGTGCCTGCGTGCAGCGGCGCAGGTGATGACAGCGGCACACGGCGTCCCTCGACACGGTCACGTCCAGCGACGACATCGGGCCGTTGCGGCTGGGCCGCGTCGGTCCGTAGATCCCGACCAGCGGCGTGCCGAGCGCAGCCGCGATGTGGGTCGGACCGGTGTCGCCCGACACCATCAGCGCCGCGTCACGCGCGAGCGAGACGAGATCGGCGATCGAGGTCTGCGGCGACAGGATGGCGGCGCCGTCGGCCGCTTCGACGACAGCCGCGGCCAGCGGCTGTTCGCCCGGACCCCAGAGCACTACCGACATCAGCCCGTGCCGGCGGCGCAGTTCGATCGCAATCGCCGCGAGCCGGTCCGGGGGCCAGCGCTTGTTCGGCCACGCTGCGCCCGGGTTGAGCAGCGCATAGACTCCGCCGGCCCGCTCCCGCGTCTGGCGCGCCGCGTCGGAATCCGCGGCGTCGATGGGAAACTCCCGCGCCGGCGCGGCGATCCCCAGCAGGCTGAGCAGCCCGAGGTTGATGTCGACGATGTGACGCGTTTCGCGCGGATCGTAGAGGCCGCCGCGCCCCGGATCGTGCGCGTCGGTGTAGAACAGACGCGCCGCGCGTTCGCGTGCGTAGCGTGACGAAAAGCCAATGACGCGCGGCGCGCCCGACGTCCGGGACAGGATCGCCGACTTGATCAGGCCCTGAAGGTCGATGGCGACGTCGTAGCGCGACCGCCGCAGCTCGCCGATGGCCGCCAGGAGCGAGGTGCCTTCCGCCTCGACTTGCCGCGAGCCGATCGAGCGACGGTCGTTGACGACCAGACGCCGATCGATGACCGGCACCAGGTCGAGAATCTCGCGGTGCTTCGCACTCACCAGCCAGTCGATCCGCGCCGCCGGAAAGGCGCGGCGCAGCGCTGCCGCTACCGGAATCGCGTGCACGACGTCGCCCAGCGCGCCGAGGCGCACGATCAGGATGCGATTCACCGCGGCGCCTGATCCCGGCCCCGGCCCTCGCTTCGGGGTTCCTCGTCCTGGGTCCGGGCGATCCGTGCGAGTAGCTGTCGCGTGGCGTGACACTTGGGATCGCCAACGATCGCCGTCCGGCCGCCGTATCCGGCGACAACGGCGCGTTCGGGCACGGTGTCGACAGTGTAGTCCGTGCCTTTGCAGTGCACCTCGGGTTTCACCAGCAGCAGCAGGCGCTCGACGTTGACGTCGCCAAAGATGACGACATAGTGCACACCGCGGAGCGCGGCGACGAGCTCGGCGCGTTCGGGTGCCGGCAGGATTGGGCGCCCCTCGCCTTTCAGGCTCGCCACCGAGCGATCGTCGTTGACGGCGACAATCAGCCGATCGCCCTCCCCAGCAGCCGACGTGAGGTAGCGGACGTGGCCAACGTGGAGAAGGTCAAAGCAGCCATTCGCCAACGCAATCGTGCGCCCAGCCGCGCGATCGCGCGCCACCGCCTCGACCAGTTCCGACTCCGACAAGACCACCGTAACCCTAAGCCTTTCGTCCCCAGCTCTTGGCCTCAGCCCTCATCCCTCAGCCCTTACCCCGTCGTCCCTGGGACGGTCCCTCCTGAGACCAGTTCTCCGGCGAGGTGTCGTGATCGCCGGTCACCGCGTCCGACAGTTCCTGCGCGGACACAGTCGCGGTTCCCCGCTTCATGACCACGAGCCCGCCGGCATAGTTGGCAAGCCGCGTCGCCTCGTAGAACGACGCGCCGGCGGCAAGCGCCAGACCGAACGTGGCAATCACCGTATCGCCGGCGCCGGTCACGTCGGTGACTTCGTCAGCGCCGAAAATCGGTACATGAACGGTCGACTGCCGGGGTTGAAACAGCGCCATGCCGCGGCTGCCGCGGGTGATGAGCACCGCCGCCATGGCCGTCCGCCGCAGCAGGAGCCGCCCCGCCCGCTCCAGCGCCTCCAGGTCGTCGTCGATCTGAATGCCGAGCACTCCTTCGACTTCCGATTCGTTCGGCGTGCAGGTGGTCAGGCCACGGTAATCGAACAACCGGTAGCGGGAGTCGAGCAGCACCGGAACCGGACGCCGGCGGGTGCGGCGCGCCACCGCGCGGCGCACGATGTCGGCCAGCGCCGGTGTGACCAGACCCGAGCCGTAGTCGGAGAGCAGCACGGCATCGCAGCCTTCCAGCGCCGGCTCGATCTTCTTCGCGAGCGCGCGGCTCACCGACTCGTCGAGCGGCCAGCCAGTGTCACGATCGATTCGCACCACCTGCTGACGGGCAGCGTGGACGCCGCCGGCCAGGATGCGGGTCTTCACCGGCGTGCGATAGGGCCGCGCCCGGATGACGGGCGTCCTGTCGACGCCGCGGTGAAAACTCCCCAGCAGTCGCCGGCCTTCGGCATCGGTGCCGACGAGCCCAGCCACTCTGGCGCGGCCGCCCAGGGCCGCTACGTTGTTGGCCGCATTGCCGGCGCCACCGGCGACGATCTGGGTCGTGTCGTACTTGAGGATCAGCACCGGCGCCTCGCGCGAGACGCGCGACACTTCGCCATAGATGAACTCGTCGGCAATCAGATCGCCGATCACCAGCACGCGCCGGCTCGAGAACCCGTCGACGAGTGCGAGGAGCCGTTCCTTGCGCTCCGCCTCGCCGGGAAGAGGATGAACGGATCGGGCTATCAACATTGCAGATTTCAGATTTCAGAGTGCAGATTGGAGGGATCCGGTTTCAGATTGAGCAGGATCCAGCTCGCTGCCGCCGCCAGATTATCCACCACGGCGTCGGCGCGGACGCCTTCAGGCGGACGCGTTTCCTCTTCGGCGCCGTTGCCGGTGCGGACGAGAATCGCTCGTGCGCCGACCGCGACGCCGAGCCGCACGTCGATCCATTTGTCGCCTACCACGAACGACCGTACCGGATCGAGATCGAGTTCCATCGCCGCTCGGTCGATCATGGCGCGGCCGGGCTTGCGACAATCGCACCGCCGCGCGTAGTCCGCAATGTGCCCATCGGGATGGTGCGGACAGTGGTAGTAGGCATCGATGCGGGCGCCCCCGGCCGCGAGTCGCGCGTCGATCTCGCGATGCGTCGCGCCGACGAACGCCTCGCTGAACATGCCGCGCGCCACCCCCGACTGGTTGGTGACGACAACGACAGCCACGCCGGCACGGTTCAGCATGCGAATCGCATCCACCGTCCACGGATAGAGCTCGATCCGGCTCAAAGCATCGAGGTAACCGACGTCCTCGATAATCGTGCCGTCGCGATCGAGGAAGACGGCCGGTTTCATGGCGCCCTCCGGGCCGACGCCAGGACGGCGGAAACTCCGACGCCGCGCAGGCACCGATGATCGAGCGGGCACTCGCGCAGCATGCAGGGTCGGCACCAGACCGGATGCGTGAGCACCGTGTGCTGGTCGCCGAGCGGACGGGTCGCGCGATCGTCGGTTGGACCGAAGACCGCCGTCACGCCGAGCCCGGCGGCGGCGGCCAGGTGCATGGCCCCCGAGTCGTTGGTCACCAGCGTCCGGCACAGGGTCGTGATGCCGGCAAGCACCGACAGATCGGTGCGGCCGACCAGATTGTGCAATCGCCCCTTCCGCCCGCCGTTCCTCTCACGCTCGCGGGAGAACGCGTGCGTCACATCGGCCGCTGTCGCTGCGTCCGCGCTGCCGCCCACGATTACGCAGCTGACGCCGTCGGCCGCGAGCATCGACGCCAGTTCTCCGAAATAGTCCGGCGGCCACCGCTTGGCGCCGCCATAGGCCGCACCCGGCGCCAGAGCGACCAGTGGCGCCTGTCCGTCCCAACCGTCCTCCTTGAGAAGCCGCGCGGCGTCGGCGCGCGCCTCCCGAGGCACCTGCAGACGCGGCTCGACCGGACCATTCGCGAAACCCAGGGCTTCGACCAGGTGTTGATACCAGACCACCTGGTGAACGGCAGACGGACGCGCGATGGCGCGCGTGAGCAGGCGGCCCCGCCAGCCGCCGCGATAGCCCCACCGTTCGGGGATGCCGGCACGCGTGGCCAGCACCGCGGCGTGAATCGAGTTGGGCAACAAGAGCGCGCTGTCGAAACCACCCTCCGCGAGATCATCGCCGACCGTACGCCAGTCGGCTACGCGGCGAATCGCGCCTGGACTGGACAGCACGATGATCTCGTCCACCCCGGGCACGAGGCGGAACAACGGCGCGATCGCCGGTCGCGCGGCGATCGCGATGGAGGCCTCCGGCGCACTGCGGCGCACGTCGGCAATCGCCGGCAGCGCCATGACGGCGTCGCCCAGCCAGTTCGGCGCAAGAATCACCAGACGTTTCATCGTGGGAACACGGATGACGAGTGAACAGCGAGCGTACCACGATCGAACGGAGGCGCCGGCCGTGGCCATGTACCCGCGTTCACGGACGACCTTCCTCGGCGTCGACGTCGCTCTCGGCCGACGGAAACATGCCGCGCGCACCCTCGCCAGCCGGGGTGTCGTCGCGCCAGCGCCGGTGCATCCACAGCCACAGCTCCGGGTGCCGGCGCACGTACATCTCGAGCACGTCGGTGCAGCGCTGCGTGAATTCACGCACGGCGTCCGGCGAGTCGGCGCGCGGCGGCTGGATCTGATGTTCGTAGATCAACCGATACCGCCCGCCCCCGAGTGGCAGCGCGAACACCGGTACGATCGGCGCGCCGGTGCGCAGGGCCAGCGCCGCGACCGCGGCCGTCGTCGCCGCCGGCCGATCGAAGAAATCGACGTAGATCGCATCGCGGCTCATGATGTGCTGATCGATCAGGACGGCCACACCGTGTCCGGCCTGGAGCGTGCGCATGACGCGGCGAATCGTGCCGCGCCGGTACACCACGGTATTGCCGGTGGTCTGGCGGATCTCCTCGAGCAGCTGGTTGAGGTGGGGGTTGTCGAGGGCCCGCGCCAGGATGCTGACCGGTTCGGCCTTCACGGCGTGCACCATCGCCTGGAGTTCCCAGAACCCGAAGTGCCCGGTGATGAACAGCACACCCTTGCCCTGGGCGTAGGCCAGCCGCGATCGCTCCTCGCCCTCGAACTCCACCCGTGCCAGCATCTGCTGCGGCGACAGCGTCGCGAACTGCAGCAGCTCGACCAGCAGGCGGCCGAAGTGCGCAAAGGCCGCGCGGGCGATGGCGCGGCGCTCGCGCGCCGGCCGCGAGGGAAACGCCGTCGCGAGGTTGCGCTGCGCAATCCGACGGTGCGCACCGTCGAGCGCATAAAACGCCAGCCCCAGCACGGTGCCACCGCCGCGCACGATGACCGCCGGCGTCACGCGCACGATCGCGATCAGCGTACGGACAATCAGGTACTCGAAGCGGTGACGCATCAGGCCTCTGCGGATGGCGGATGGGAATGACCAATCCGATCCAGCAGCCATCGCTGAAACGCCTCCGCCGGCTCGACGCCGACGACCAGCGGCACCGAGGCGACCGGCAGACCGCCGAGGTCGCAGGCGGCGAGCCGGACCGCGTCCTTCTCCGTGGTGAGCACGATCATCGAGCCGGTCGCCTTGGCTTCGGCGGCAATCCGCCGCACGTCCCGGGGGGTGAACCGATGGTGATCGCGGAACTCGATGGCGCCGGAAATGTCCCAGCCGACCGAGAGGATGTCGCTCACGAATCGATCCGGGCGCGCGATGCCGGTGACGACGAACACCCGCGAGTTCGACGGGACGACCACCGAGTCACGGTCGCCGCTCACCTGGCGGGGCGCTCCGGTGGTGCGCGTGACGCGGAACACGGGCGCGAGACCGAAGGCGCGGCCGATCCGGTCCGCGGCCGTATCGTACCCGGCCGTGATCAACGCGGCGTCGGCCGCTCGGGCCGCGTCCAGTCCTTCCCGCAACCGGCCGGCCGGCAGCGGTTGATCCAGCAGATCCTCCTCGGCCACCAGCAGCAGATCGACGTCGCGCGCGAGCTCGTGGTGCTGAAAGCCATCGTCGAGGATGTGCACGGTGGCGTCGAGGTGCCGTTCCGCGAGGCGTCCGGAAAGATAGCGATCGGCGCCGACCAGCACCGCGACGCCGGGAAGCGCCTGCGCGAGCATCAACGGCTCGTCACCCGCTTCGTCCAGTCCGGCCAGGACACGGGTGCGATCGGACACCACCGTCACGCCGGCGCGCCGAACACGCCGTCCGTAGCCGCGGGTCAGCACCGCGGGACGCTCGCCTTGCTGCAGCATCAGGTGCGCGATGTATTCGACAATCGGGGTCTTGCCGCTGCCGCCGACGCGCAGGTTGCCCACGCTGATGACCGGACGCTCGAGCCGGCGGCGACGCGACGGGTCGCGGGCGTACCAGGCGCGCCGCCATGCCGCCGCCGCGCCGTACGCCTGGCTCAGTGTCTGAATCAATGCACGAGGCGAAAGGGACGAACCACCGACCGGCCCTGCCCGTGCCCGCCGTCGCCATGGGGCAGCAGTTCGCCGATCACCTCGAGGGTCTTGTTCTTGGCGCCGCGGTTGGCCTCGACCAGAGCGCGCGCCGCCGCGCCGAGACGGGCCCGGCGCACTGGATCGGTCACCAGACCGAGGAGCGTCGCGTTGAGCTCACGCTCGGTCTGCACCTGGATGGCGGCGTCGTTGCCGAGGAAGGCGTCGGCGATTTCCTTGAAGTTCTGCATGAAGGGACCGAACACGATTGGCTTGCCGAAGATCGCCGGCTCCAGGATGTTGTGGCCGCCGTGGTCCTCGAGACTGCCGCCGACGAACACGGCGGTACTCACCTGATATAGCTGCGCCAGCTCGCCGATGGTATCGAGCACGACGACGTCGGCGCGAGGCTCCGCGTCGATCGGCAGCTCCGAGCGCTTGGTGGTGACGAAGCCGGCGTCGCGGGCGATGCGCTCGACCTCGGTGAATCGCTCCGGATGGCGCGGCGCCAGGATCAGCAGCGCGCTCGGCAGGTTCGCCTTGATCTTGCCGAAGGCGCCGAGCACCGCCGATTCCTCCCCGCGCATGGTGCTGCCGGCGATCAGCACGGTGCGGTGCGGCGACAGCCGGAAGAAACGCAGCACGCGCCCGCGCGTCCGGCCGTGCACGGTCGCCGGCGGCAGGTCCAGCGAATCGAACTTCAGGCTGCCGGTGACTGTGATGTGGCCGGCGTCGGCGCCGAGCTCGACCAGGCGGAGCGCCGACTCTTCGCTCTGCACGCAGAAGCGATCGACGTCGGCCAGCACGCGACCAAAGAACGGACGGATCATCCGGTAGCGCCGGTAGGATCGCGCCGAGAGACGGCCGTTGATCATCGCGGTCTTCACGCCGCGGCGCCGGCATTCGCGCAGCAGGTTCGGCCAGATTTCGGTTTCCATCATCACGAAGAGGCGTGGCCGCACCAGGCGAAGCGTGCGCCGCACGATGAAGGTCCAGTCGAACGGAAAGTAAAACACCGCGTCGATGTCCGACAGGCTGCGTCGCGCTACCTGCTGCCCGGCGATCGTCGTGGTCGACAGAAACAGGCGCAGGCGCGGATAGCGCGCCTTGAGGTCGGCGGCCAGCGCCCGCGCGGTCAGCGCCTCGCCGACAGATACGGCATGGATCCAGATCGACTCTTCGGCATCGATGTTGAAGGTGATCGGCAGAAATCCAAGACGCTGGCGAAGCGTGCCGATGTACTTGTTGTAGCGGACGGCTTGATACACGAAGTACGGCGACACGACGACAAAAAGGGCCAGGGTCAGGAGACTGTAGATCAGGTACATCGCGGCGACTTATTGTAGAATGAAATGTTTGTCCCGGAGGACTTTGCATGTCTGTCAGGGTAGGTATCAACGGCTTCGGCCGCATTGGCCGCAACATCATGCGGGCGGCGCTCGCCGACAAGAACATCGACTTTGTCGCCATCAACGATCTGACGAGCGCACACACCCTTGCCCACCTGCTGAAGTACGACTCGGTCCTTGGTAACCTGCACGCCACGGTGGAGGCCAGAACCGACACCATCGCCGTGGACGGCGACGAGTTCAAGGTGCTGCAGTTGCGCGACCCCGCGCAGCTGCCCTGGAAGGATCTGGGCGTGGACGTAGTGTTCGAGTCCACCGGCCTCTTCACCAACCGCGACGCCGCAGCCAAGCACATCGCCGCGGGCGCCAAAAAGGTCATCATCACCGCGCCGGCCAAGGGTCCCGATTTCAGCGTCGTGCTGGGCGTGAACGACGAGCTCTACGACCCGGCCAGGCATCACATCATCTCCAACGCATCGTGCACCACCAACTGCCTGGCGCCGCTGGCCAAGGTGCTGCACCAGACCTTCGGCATCAAGAAGGGGTGGATGACGACCATCCACTCGTACACCAACGACCAGCAGTTGCTCGATCTGCCGCACAAGGATCTGCGGCGCGCCCGCGCGGCGGCGCTCTCGATGATTCCGACTACCACCGGCGCTGCGGTCGCGGTCGGCGAAGTGCTCCCGGAGCTGAAGGGAAAGCTGGACGGCATCTCCATGCGCGTCCCGACCCCGAACGTCTCGTGCGTCGACCTCGCTGCCGTGATGAACCGGACCGTCACCGCGGAAGAGGTCAACGCCGCTCTGCAGAAGGCCGCCGACGGCGCGCTGAAAGGGATCCTGGCCTGCTCCTATGAAGAGCTGGTGTCGATCGATTTCAAGGGCAACGCGCACTCCTCCATCGTCGACATGCCCTACACGAAGGTAATGGAGGGCGACTTCCTGAAGGTCCTCTCGTGGTACGACAACGAGTGGGGCTACTCGAACCGCTGCGTCGACCTCCTGCGCAAGCTGGTCTCGAAAGGCCTGTGATCGAACAAGGGCCTCCCGCCGGCCGATGAAACTATCCATCAAAGACCTCGACCTCAACGGCCAGCGGGTCTTCATCCGCGTCGACTTCAACGTGCCGCTCAAGAACGGGGCGATCGGCGACGACACGCGGATCAAGTCGTCGCTGCCCACGATTGGGTACGCGCTCCACCAGGGCGCGACCGTGGTCCTGGCGAGCCATCTCGGACGGCCCAAGGGCAAGGTCAACGCCGAGATGAGCCTTCGGCCGGTTGCGGATCGGCTGGCGCAGCTGCTGGCCAGGCCGGTCGCCTTCGCGACCGACTGCGTCGGCGACGCGGCGAGCAGCGTCCAGGGCGATGTCGTGCTGCTCGAGAATCTCCGCTTCCATCCCGAAGAGGAAAACAACGACGCCGCGTTCGCACACGCGCTGGCGTCGCTCGCCACACGTTACGTCAACGACGCGTTCGGCGCCGCTCATCGCGCCCACGCCTCGGTCGAAGCGATCACGCGTTGCTTTGAGCGGCCGGCGGCCGGGCTGCTGATGGAAAAGGAACTCCAGTATCTCGGGCACGCGCTCGAGAAGCCGGAGCGGCCGTTCGTGGCGATCCTCGGCGGCGCGAAGGTATCCGACAAGATCGACGTGATCCAGAACATGCTCGGCAAGGTGGACCGCCTCATCATCGGCGGCGCGATGGCCTACACGTTCTTCAAATCGCGCGGCGTGCCCATCGGCCGATCGCTGGTGGAAGACGACAAGCTCGGCGAGGCCAGAGCGATCGAGGCCGACGCGACACGGCGGGGGGTGGCACTGCTGCTGCCGACCGATCATGTCGTGACCCCGAAGATCGAAGCCGGCGCGCCGCACGAGGTGCTGGCGGTCGGCGACGCGGCGATCGGCGATCGTCTGGGGGTCGACATCGGGCCGGCGTCGATCGCGGCATACACCACGGCGATTGCCGACGCCAGGACGGTGGTCTGGAATGGCCCCATGGGCGTGTTCGAAATCGACGCGTTCGCAACCGGCACCAACGCCGTGGCCGAGGCGGTGGCGGCGGTCAACGGGACGACGATCATCGGCGGCGGCGACTCGATCGCGGCAGTGAAGAAGGCCGGCATCGCCGACCGGATCACGCACATTTCCACCGGCGGCGGCGCGTCGCTCGAGTTCCTCGGCGGACAGACGCTCCCCGGGGTGGCGGCGCTCGCAGACAAATAGGAAGGCAGGATGGGCGCCCGTCCTGCCCTTAAGATCACTCCATGCGCACACCTCTAATCGCCGGCAACTGGAAGATGTACAAGACCGTGAGCGACGCGGTCGTGTTCGTAATGGAGCTGCGCGAGCTGGTGAAGGACGTCACCGGCGTCGACATCGTCGTCGCGCCTGCGTTCACTGCCGTGCACGCCGCCGCGGAGGCGGCGCGCGGCACGCGCATTGGCATAGCCGCACAGGACGTGTACTGGGAACGGGAGGGAGCGTTCACCGGCGAGGTTGCGCCCGGGATGATCAAGGAAGCCGGCGCGGCCTACGCGATCGTCGGCCACTCCGAGCGCCGCCGTTTGTTTGGCGAGACCGACCCGATTGTCAATCGCAAGGCGATGGCGTCGATCAGCGCCGGGCTCACGCCGATCGTGTGCGTCGGGGAAACGCTCGAGGAGCGCGAGCGAGGAGAGATGCCCGCGGTGCTCGACCGTCAGATCAAGCACGGCCTGGAGCAGCTGACCGCCGACCAGATCGCCGCGCTGATCGTCGCCTACGAACCGGTGTGGGCGATCGGCACCGGCCGGACGGCCACTGCGGCACAGGCGGGCGAAGCACACGCGCACGTCAGGAAGCGGTTGCGCCAGTGGTTTGGCGCCGACGCCGCTGACGCCTGCCGTATTCTTTACGGCGGCAGCGTGAAGCCGGACAATATTCGTGAGCTCATTGCCGAAGACGACGTCGACGGGGCCCTGGTGGGCGGCGCGAGCCTCGATGTGCGAAGCTTTGCTGACATCGTCACGCGCAGCCGACGGCCTGCGGTATAATCGCGGTTTGCTGTTGGAAGCGTTTCGCGGTTCACAAGAGGCCGCGAGAGTTGTGTTCTTATGATTGCCTATTACGCTCTCTCGACGTTCTACGTGGTCATTTGCCTCATCCTGCTGCTGGTGATTCTGCTTCAGCAGGGCAAGGGCGACATGGCGGCAGCGTTCGGCGGCGGCAGCAGCCAGTCGGCGTTCGGCGCTCGAACCGGAGCGACAGTGCTGTCGAAGGCCACGGCGATCCTGGCGGTGCTTTTCATGCTCGGCGCGATGGCCCTCTCCATCGTCGGTCGCGGCGGTTCGGGATCGGTGGTCAGCGGCACTCCGGGACCTGCACCCGTCGCGGCGCCCAAGGCGCCGCCGACGACGCCGGCACCGGCGCCAACCGGCTCTGTTCCGTCAGCGCCGACCGGAGTGAAGCCACAGACGCCGCCCAAGTAAGTTCGACAACGACCCAACCCTCGTACGCGGAAGTGGCGGAACGGCAGACGCACCAGCTTGAGGGCTTCATATAGACCGATAAATGTCCAGTCAATTAATCCACATAAACATTATCTTTGACAGTCATTTACGGTGATAAATTCCCTCGAACATATTTTCGCGTTGTGAAGAGAACTGGCGATCTTCTGCTCCAGTTCGCCTCATTGACAATGCCCTCCCAGCCACTTGCGCAACGCTCCTGTAGTGCGGACAGGGAACCTACGGACTCAGCAGTGTCTTGATGGCGCGTCGCTCGTCCATGGCTCGGTAACATCCGGCTGCTTGCCCGAGCGGCAACTCAAGATCGAAACCTTGCTGGGATTGATGGTCTCGTCCTGCAGCAGAGGAATGACTTGGAAAGATAGCGACGCACCGGCGCGACCCACCGTGAAGATGCACGTGCGTGTAGAACATCGTCGCGCCATCGAGTTCGACGCCGTGCGACACCCCGACATAACTAGCCGTGCGGCACCCCGACATAACTAATAAACCCACCAGGTCGCGTGGAGTGGATAAGCCTGCGCCGTCGACTCCTGGGTGCCGACGCACTCGTCTCCGCGCTCGGTCACAATGTCGGGCGGGCCGAATTCGCGCGCAGATTTCTGTCTGGCTTCGGGACGGCTCATCGCGATGATCCGCTCGGCACCCATCTGCTTCGCCGAGAGCACGCCGAGCAGACCGGCGGCGTCATCGCCCACCACGACGACCGTCGTACCCGGCTTCACGTTTGCCGCTTCGGCCGCGAACCACCCGGTACCGAGTACGTCCGATACCGCCGGAAGGCTGAGCACCTGATTCGGCGTTGCGAGCGTCCTGCGTCGCGACCGGCGTGCCATCGCCATCGGTACGCGGAGGAACGGCGCCTGCGCACCGACGACCCTGGCGATCCGCGCACGACCTCTGGTAGCCCGCCCGACAGTGCGAATACGTATTGTCTGAGGCGTCAACACGAGCCGATGACGAACTGTCCCGGCTTATCGAGGTGACGGTGCGGCCGACGTCTTCAACGATGCGGCAGTACTCGTGGCCCATGGGGCCGGCTCGCTCGCGGCGTTAAGACCCGATAGACCAGACAACAGCCACCAGCGTCTCAGATGATGAGCTTCGCCATCCTCCGATTCTCTCGGTTCGTTTGTTGATTTGCGTCTGGCGCGGCCTCTCGGATCGTGCTAGGGTTGCGCATCGTGTCATCTCGGTGCGCGTTCAACGTACCGCACGACGACGGAATCCCGGCAGAACCTGCCGTGACTCCAACCGCCGAGCGCGCGCGACAATGCATCTGTCCAAGCCAATTTCTCCGGATGACAGCAAGGCGCTCACACGAGTGCTGCCGGCATCGCCATTGCGTCCGGCACGCAATCGACCACTGTAGAAACGCCCACAGCTGATTTCGCGAGGAGGCACCCCGATGACGTACGGGGCCATTCGTGACGTTCGGCGTCGCCGACTGTCTCCGCCGCGAGCCCGCCTCATATTCGTCAACCGGCTCATTCGTGAGAGGTTCTCCGATGGCATCGCATGAATGCTTCAAGCATCTCCGTCTTCTTCTACTCGTGGTGACGGCTGGCGGTCTGCTTCCATCGGCCGTGTTCGCTCAAACGGCTGAACTCCGAGGAGTAGTGAACGATGAGACGGGCGGCGTTCTGCCGGGCGTCACGGTGACGATCCGGCAGGTGGCGACCGGCATCGAGCGCGCGACGGTCAGCGATGAGCACGGGCTGTTTCGCGCGCCGGCCCTTCAGCCCGGCCCCTATGAAGTGAAGTCAGAGCTCATGGGCTTCAAGACCGATGTCAAGAGCCTCACGCTCACGGTCGGAGAGGTCTCCGAAATTCGCGTGTCGCTCGCCGTCGGTGGCCTGAGCGAGACGGTGCAGGTGCGTGCCGCGGCCGTGCAGATCGAGACCTCGAAGTCCGACCTGTCCGGCGTCGTCTCGGAGAAGCAGCTTGAAGACCTGCCGGTCCTGAACCGCGGATTCGTGGGTCTTGCCCAATTGTTGCCTGGTGGCGGACCATCGCGAGGCGGCGACTCGCGCTTCGGGATCCAGACCGCGTTCGGCGGCAGCAATGTCCGGAGCATGTACACGATGCTGATCGACGGTTCCGATATGGACCATCCGATCTACGGCCTGGCGGTCGTCAACGTGAGCCAGGACGCCGTGCAGGAGTTCCGGGTGCTGCGCAACCAGTACGACGCGGAATATTCGCGCGCCGGCACGGCCGTCGTCAACGTGCTAACCCGATCGGGCACCAACGACTGGCACGGCATGGGGTCCTATTACGGGCGTGACGCGTCTCTCAACGCGTCCAACGTGTTTGCCGCGACGAAGCCGCCGTTTGACTCGACGCGTTTCAGCGGAACATTCGGCGGTCCGATCCTGCAGAACAAGGCGCACTTTTTCGGCGCGGTCGAACGCCTTCGCCAGAACTCGGTCCAGATCATCGCGCTTCCGACAACCAACCCGTTCGCGTCGACCTGGAATGGGGTCTACGGAAACGCCAACAACGAGACGACCGTCGACGGCAAGGTCGATTACCAGATAAATTCCAAACACCTGGTCAACATCCGTTATCTGTACGACGACCTGGCCCAGCCGTCCAATTACGAGCTGGCCGAGCAGTACACGAACAAGGCGCACGACCTCGCTGGCGGATGGAACTGGAACCTCTCCTCCACCATGTTCAACACGTTGTACATCGGGTTTCTCGACCAGGACACGTTACGGTTCCAGTCAACGCCGGACGCGCAGGTCATCCGCCCGTCATTCACGGCGGGCCGATCGCCGAATCTCCCGCAGGGATTCCCGCGGAAACGCTGGAGGATGAACGAAACGTTCTTCTGGGCGCCTGGACGCCACGCGGTGAAGTTCGGCACGCGGACGGCATTCGAGATCCTGAATTACGCGGCGGACTACTACGGCGCCGGCGTCTGGGAGTTCAGCACAGACCAGCCGTTCAACGCCGCCAACTCGACGACGTTTCCATTCCGATACACGACGGGATCCGGGCCACAGACGAAGGATTACCACAACACTGAATGGGGGTTCTTCGCGCAGGACGACTGGAAGGTGGGCAATCGTCTCACGCTCAACCTGGGGCTGCGTTACGACTTCGACACCAACCTTCGCAGCAACGATTTCATCGCGCAACTCGTCGCCGATCCCGCCTTCGCCGGTCTGTCCAATCTGGTGAAGTCCCCGCGCGGAAACGACTATTCGCATCTGCAGCCGCGCCTCGGCTTTGCGTGGGATACACAGGGCAACGGTCGGCTCGTCGTCCGAGGCGGTTGGGGTTTGTACGCGGTGCGCAACCGCCCCTGGTTCAACATTCGCGGCCAGGTCGTTAGCAGTCAGTTCACGGCGGAGGTCACGAACCCGGTCCTGCTGCAGGCCTTCCCGGATCGGACGGCTGTCCTCGGGGGCAAGTCGGTCGCCGACTACATCAAGACCGCCGGCGGACGTGCGCTGTACCTTCCGGGCGACAACCTCGATCTGCCGACGGTCAATAACCTGACCCTCGGCTTCGCGAAGATGCTGTCCGCGAACACAACGCTCGAAGTGGACGCGATCCATCAGAAGCAGACGCATCTGCAGACCGGGCACGACGCCAACCTCCCGGCCGTCGGGCCGCTCTCTTCACACCCGCGACCCTATCCGCAATTCGGCACAGTGACCCTGATCGATGGTACGACGACGTCGTGGTACGACGCGCTGCAGACCTCCTTCAAGAGCCGGCACCGATCGGCAACATTCCAGGTCTCCTACACCTTGGCGCGGTCGATTTCGGACGGCACCAACGACAACGCGAATACCAGCACGGATCCGTGGAATACCTTCGGGAACAACGATCGCGGGCTTGATGAAAACGACCGCCGGCACGCACTGTCCTGGTCGTCGATTTTTCCGCTGCCGTTCGGCGTGCAGGTGTCCGCGATCGTGTCGCTGCGCACCGGCAATCCATGGGACATCACGGCGGGTCAGGATCTGAACGGCGACGGCGTCAATGTCGATCGGCCGGCGGGCCTGGTGAAGAACGCCGGGGGGTGGGCGAGCGACGCGAACCTGGCGATCATCAACGCGTTCCGCGCGGCGCGCGGCAGGGCGCCGATCACGATGGACCAGCTCACACTGGGTAGCGGCGATCGGCTCGTCGACGTGCGGTTGATGAAGCAGCTGCGGTTCGCCGGATCCTCGCGCCTCGACCTGTTTTTCGAGGCCTACAACCTGTTCAACACGGCGAACTACGAAAACCCGACCGGCAACCTATCGTCAACGAGCTTCGCGATTCGCACCGTCGCACGCGATCCGCGCCAGCTGCAATGGGGCGCGAGGTTTTCGTTCTAGGAGAGACATGTGACTTCTTCCATCATCCGGAGGCCGACGACTCGAGGCCTGTGGCTCGCTGCTGCTCTGACGATGATCGTTATCGGCACCGGCATAGCCCGCATGCGTGCGCAGGCGCCGGCCAGGCCGGACCTCGCGGCGCAGGCGAAGGCGGCGCTGGCGCAGCACACCGGAACGATCATCGTGCGCGGGCTGTCCGAGCCGGTCGAGGTGCTGCGCGACACCTGGGGCATCCCGCACATCTACGCGAAATCCACGGCGGATCTCTTCTTCGCGCAGGGTTTTGTCGTCGCCCAGGATCGGATGTGGCAGCTCGAGATGTGGCGGCGCAACGGGGAGGGCCGGCTGGCCGAAGTGCTCGGCCCCCAGTACGTGACCCGCGACAAGTTCGCGCGGCTGCTGGCGTTCCGCGGGAACTGGGACGAGGAGTTCAAGAAGTACCACCCGGAGGGGCGCCAGATCTTCGAGGCGTTCGCGGCCGGGATCAACGCGGCGATCGAAAACGCGATTGACGAGAAGAAGGTGCCGGTGGAGTTCCAGGCCTTGGGATTCCAGCCGCAGCCGGCCTGGACGGCCCAGACCGTTCTCACGCGGATGCCGGGCTGGACGCTGTCGCGCAACGCGTCGAGCGAAGTGATGCGCGCGCTCGAGATCAAGGCGATGGGTGCCGCCAGAGTGCAGGATCTGAAGCCGACGCTCCCCGAGAAGAAGCTCGAGGTGCCGCCCGGGCTCAATCTGGACGAGATCTCGCCGTCGATCCTTGACGTCACGATGGGCGCGAACGACCTCCGGTGGACGCTGCGGACCGATCATGCGGACGCCCGGCAGCCGCTCGACCAGATCCGCTCCGGGCTGGGCAGCAACAACTGGGTCGTCGACGGCACGAAGTCCGCGACCGGCGGTCCGATCCTCGCCAATGATCCGCACCGCGAGGTCGTGAATCCCGCCCTACGGTACGCCGTGCACCTGGTGGCGCCCGGGTGGAACGCGCTCGGCGGGACCGAGCCGGGCCTGCCCGGCATCAGCATCGGCCATAACGAACGCATTGCGTGGGGCTTCACCATCCTGGGCATGGATCAGCAGGACCTCTACGTGGAGGAGACCGATCCGCAGAATCCCAACCGCTATCTCGCCGATGGGCAGTGGAAAGAGATGACGATCGAGCGACAGCTGATCTCGGTCAAAGGGAGCGGTACGCCGCAGGAGTTTACGGCCAGGTTCACGCGCCACGGTCCGGTGCTCTACGAGGACGCGGCGCGGCATCGCGCGTTCGCGCTCCGGTGGATCGGCGCGGAGCCCGGCGGCGCCGGCTACCTCGGGTCGATGAACGTGATGCAGGCGAAGAACTGGCAGGACTTCAAGGCAAGCATGCCGAAGGCGTGGTACATCCCCTCTCACAGCCTGGTCTACGCCGACGTCGAGGGAAACATCGGATATCTGGGCGTCGCCAAGACGCCGATCCGCAAAGGGTGGGACGGGCTCTTGCCCGTGCCGGGCAAGGACGGCAAGTACGAATGGGACGGCTACGTCCCGTACGATCAGCTGCCTCAGAGCTTCAACACGCCGAAGCACTTCTACAACTCGTCGAACAACGACGTGGTGCCGAAGATCCTGCCGGGCTATAAGATCCCGCTCGGCTACGAGTATGGCGCGCCATACCGGTACGACAGGGTTGCGGAGGTACCTGAGCGAGAACCGCAAGTTCTCGGTCGCCGATATGGAGAAGCTGCAGCGCGACGTCGTCTCGCTGCCGGCGCGCGAGTTGGTGCCGCTGCTCAAAGGCGCGAAGCCCGAGACGCCAGAGGCGAAGCAGGCGGTCGACATGCTCCTCCGCTGGAACCTGGCGCTCGATCGTGATTCGGCGGCCGCGGCGCTCTACGAGTTCTGGGTGCTGAAGATGACGCCCAAAGCCTACGCGCCGCGCGTCCCGCAGGGAGCGACCTTCACCCAGTACGACATCCAGCAGGTGATTCGTTGGATGAAGGCGCCCGACGCCGCGTACGGCGCGACGGCCAGAGCCCGGACCGAGGCCCGCGACACGATCCTGCTGACCGCCCTCGATGAGGCGGTGGCCGACCTGAAGCGCCGGATGGGCGACGACATGACGAAATGGAAGTGGGGAGACATCCATACCGCCGACTTCGTCCACCCGCTCGCGACAACCGATGCTCTCAAGAAGCTGTTCCACATCGAGCCGGTGCGCCGCGGCGGCGATGCGTTCACGGTCATGGCCACATCGAGCCCCTCAGAGACCAACACCACGCAGCTGTCGGGCGCCTCATACATGTTCGTGTTCGACGTGAAGAACTGGGATGCGTCGCGGGGGCTCAGCGTCCCGGGGAACTCCGAGCAGCCGGGCAGCCCTCACTATGCGGACCTGGTGCCGCACTGGGGCGAGGGCGACTACTTCCCCCTGGCGTTCAGCCGAGAGCAGGTCGAGGCGAACACGAAAGATCGGCTGGTGCTGCAACCGCTGCGCGAGTTCACGGCACCGACATCAGCGGCCGGCGAGCCGCAGTTCCAGCCCGTGCAGCCCGAGCTGTTCGACGAGGGCGGTGCACAAACCAATCTCTGGGCCGATTACGACAACGACGGGAAGCCGGATCTCTTCGTCGGCTTCAGGCGCGGGCACCTCAATCGGCTTTATCACAACGAAGGCGGCGGCAGGTTCGTCGACGTGGCCCCGCAGGTCGGCGTGGCCGACGCGGAGGACACACGCGCCGCCGCCTGGGGCGACTTCAACGGCGACGGCCAGATGGATCTCTACGTCGGCTTCGCGCGCAATAGCGGGATCCCCAACAAGCTGTACATGAACGATGGCGACGGGAAGCACTTCACCGAGGTCAGCCGCAAGATGGGCGTGGACCTGTTCGGCGAGTCGCGCCAGATCTCGTGGATCGACTACGACAACGACGGAAAGGTCGATCTCTTCGTCGCCTTCCGCGATCGCCCGAACGCCCTCTTCCACAACGAGGGTGACCACTTCAGAAATGTCGCGAAGGAGATGGGCGTCGACGACCCGCGCAAGACGGTCGGCGCGGTCTGGTTCGACATGGATCAGGACGGCCGGCTGGATCTGTTCGTCGCGAACCAGGACGGCGACAACAACGGATTCTTCCACAACGAGGGCAACAGGTTCGTCGACATCGCGCACAAGCTGGGCATGGACGGCGAGGGTCGGCCGTCCGTCTATGGTGGCGTAGGGCCGAGCGTGGCGGACTACGACAACGACGGTTTGCTCGATTTATTCGACGCCAACTACGGTCCCAACGAGCTGTTCCACAACGAGGGCCACGGCACGTTCCGGGACGTGGCCCCCGAGATGGGCGTGGCGGGCGAGTACCACGCGGTCAGCTCCGCGTGGGGCGACTTCGACAACGACGGTCGCCCGGATCTCTACGTCACGGCCTACATCAGCGGCATCAGGAACTATCGCGACTACCTCTACCACAACGACGGCGACCATTTTACCGATGTCACGCCGGCGCTGATTCTCAGGCACGACGGTGATCACGGCGTACAGTGGGCCGACTTCGATCTGGACGGCGCCTTGGACCTCGCGCTGGCCAACAACGAGGCGATGGGCAGCCACTACCTGTTCCGCAACCTGTTGCCGGCCGATCGAGCGCGGCGCTCACTCCAGGTCCTCGTCCTCGACGACAAAGGGCATTACACCAAAGCCGGCTCGGAAGTGCGGCTGTACGTCCCCGGCACCCGCACGCTCCTGGGCACGAACATAGTCGACACCGGGGGCGGCTACTGCTCGCAAAACGCGATGCCGGTGCACTTCGGCCTCGGATCGCACGACGGCACGGTCGACGTCGAGGTGACGCATCTCACGCCAACCGGCAGGCAAATCGTACGGGTGGCCGGTGTCGACCCTCGGGCGTATCAAGGTAAGTATCTGGTGGTGAAAGTCAGCACGAACCAGGGAACCCGTCCTTCATCGGGGGCCAGGATCCCATAGAGCGAACAGGCGCCTCGTCGGCGTATGCGGCGCCCACCATGACCTTTCCTGATCCGCATGCACGGCGATCCGTGCGAGATGCTGTTGGTCTGCGTCGGTTGGCCCTTCGCGTCGCCGCCGGTCCCGAATACTTTCACGCCTCCTGGCTGCCGATCGCGTCCAAGGTCGCCGAGAACGCCTACGAAGGCGCGCGTCTAACGTGGGCGTGACCTCGAAGTCTCCTGCTCGATGTACGAGCCTTCGGTGGAGGCGAAGTAGCGGCACTCGTAGGTGACGCCGACCGACGCGGTGACGCTGCCGACGTTCTTGTTCGCCGCCTCTGGGTCGACCACTTTCTGGACGTACGCCTGCTTGTCCGCGGTAGAGACAGTCGCCGGATCTTTCGTCACCGGCGACGACCAGTAAGCAGTGTAGGCTGGCATCGGCTCGAGCGTGACGTCGGTCTTCTCGGTGGAGGCACTCGCTCTGGCGATCTCGGCAGCGATGCGCGTGATCCGCCGCAATCGTCGTCTGCGACGATCGAACTGCTTGCAAACGCACACGCCGCACTGAATCAACGCGGACGCTGTCGAAGGGGTAAGGGCTGAGCACGGACCGAGAAGTGAGTTATGCCAGCCGCGAGACAGCCCTAATGTTTCCTTCTATCGTCACGTTCTGCTGGTATCCTACGCACCATGTGGGAAGAAGATAAGAGTATGAGGTGGCGCTTCGGCTGTCGAATGATTCTGGGCCTCGCGCTAGTCGCGTTGGGCAGTGCGTGCGGAGGCGCCCCAGCGCCGCCGGCTCAGGAGGTGGCCTCGCTCGACACTCCTGACATCAAGGCCGCGCTCGAGGGAATCCATGGCGACCAGATCAAGCAGCACATGAGCGTGCTGGCCGACGACAAGCTCGAAGGGCGAGGGCTGGGCAGCCCAGGCTTTGAGGAGGCGCTGCAGTACGTCGAGAAGACGCTGACCCGCTTCGGGCTCGCGCCCGCCGGTGAGGGTGGCGGTTGGCGGCAGCGCGTGCCGCTCAGGAATAGCGTCGTCGTCGAGGACAAGAGCTCGATGGCGGTTCAGTCGGCATCAGGCAAGAAGACCCTCGTCTACGGCAAGGACTACCTCCTCGGCGCGGATCCCCTTCGCGACGACGTCGCCGTCGACGATGCCCCTGTGGCGTTCGTTGGGTACGGCGTGAGCGCGCCCACACTCGGCTACGACGATTACGGGGGCGGCATCGACGTCAAAGGCAAGGTGGTGGCGTACTTGACCGGCGCGCCCGCGATGCTTCCGAGCAACGAGCGCGCCTACTATGCCTCGGGCGCGGTTAAGGACGCCGAGGCGATCAAGCGCGGCGCCATCGGCACGCTCCGGTTCACTTCGGCCGACGACCCGCGCTTCCGCTGGGACGTGAGCGTCGCCACCGACAAGCAGGGCAGCTACGCCTGGGTCGACGCTCGAGGCAACCCTAATCGCGGCGATCTGGCCATGCGGGGCTCGGCGTCCCTCAACCAGTCGGGCGTGGCGGCGATCTTTGCCGGTGCTCCGAAGGCCCCGGCGGAGGTCTTCGCGGCCGCCGCGAAGAGCACGCCGCAGGCGTTCGACCTGGCCACTCGCGTGTCGCTCGCCACGCGCTCAACCCATACGGAAGTCGAGAGCGCCAATGTCGTGGCGCGCCTCGAGGGGAGCGATCCGGCGCTCAAGGCTGAACACGTCGTCTACGTGGCGCACGTGGACCACTTCGGGCGCGGCGTCCCGATGAACGGCGACGCCATCTACAACGGTGCGCACGACAACGCCTCGGGTGTCGCGATCGTGCTCGAGGTGGCCCACGCCTATGCGACGCTGCCCACACGGCCGCGGCGCTCGGTCCTGTTCCTGTTCGTGACCGCCGAAGAGCGGGGCCTGCTCGGCTCGGACTACTTCGTCCGGCATCCCACGGTGCCGCGCGAGGGAATCGTCGCCGACTTGACGCTCGACATGCCGTTCCTCTTCCACCCGCTGCTCGACATCGTCCCGTATGGCGCGCTGCACTCGACGCTCCTGGAACCGGTGACGCGCGCGGCCCAGCATCTGAAGATCGGAATCGCGACCGATCCTATCCCGGAGCAGGTCCTGTTTATCCGCAGCGACCACTTCAGCTTCGTGCAGCAGGGCATCCCCTCGCTCTTCATCAAGAGCGGTTTCCAGACCGGGGATTCGCGTGACGGCGGGGCGATCAACGCAGCGTACCGCCGTGATGTCTACCACAAGCCCAACGACGACATGTCGCAGGCGTTCGACTTCGACGCCGGCGCGCAGCACGCGCGCATCAACTTCCTCACTGGCTGGATCGTGGCGCAGGAGACCGCGCGGCCCGCTTGGAACCACGGCGATTTCTTCGGCGGGCTGTTTGGCGAGGCGGCGAATAGGGGAAAAGCGTCGTCGACGGCGCAATAAGGGTTCGCGACCCACGTCGACGGTGCGTGCGCCGGATCTTCTCCGTGTCCGTCTCGAATTCCACTTCAGGCTGCCACAGGGAGCTGCCCCAGGTTCCTGCAATGGGAGACCCAAACACACATGGTTCAGCTCGGCTCGGGCGACCGTGTGTCCGGCGGCAAAGGTCAACGGCGTGTGGCTCTCCAACGACGAGTGGCCGCGTGCCGCGTTGTAGTAGCCATGGAATCGGCCAATTTTCGTTCAAGATCACGGGCATTCCAGAACAGACATGGTCGAGCAATTCCGTCGCTTCGGCACGCGGATCGGCGTGGATCCGTTCGGCGGTGCCGGCGTGCACTACTGGGAGCCGATCATGGCGACGTACGGGATCGCGGTAACCGTGGTCAACAGCGCGGTCGATCCGGCGTTTCGCTTCATGACCGTGGACTGGGACTTCAAGATCCGGACGGATTGCCATGCTCGTACGGCTCCGGGCACGGGAAGGACAGTTTCACGTACAGCCTTCATGTCCGTCCGACGACCTTCTCGTTATCCGGGTGGCAAACGCCGGATCATCTGCAACCCTTCGTGGTTGCCGCCAATGCTACAGCCAAGCGGTTTTAGCGAACTTCGATACGCAAGGGTTCGAAATGCACGCAGGCTCGTCCATTGGCCTCGCCCTTGTTCTTGGCGTCGTTTTTCTGACTTCCGCGTCTGCCATATACTCGGCTGGAGGTATTTGGCGAGTCTGTGGCGAAGTGTTGTGAAGTCTGAGATGCCAGAGCAGGCCATTGTTGACCGTGTCATACTGTCAGACGAACCAGCCGATTGGGCCGGTACATCTCGTTCGTCCCTCTGTACGCGGAAGTGGCGGAACGGCAGACGCACCAGC
>CAVWSQ010000008.1:0-229403 GCA_963757655.1 uncultured Acidobacteriota bacterium
CCTCGATCTTCTTGAATGGTCCGTTCTTCTGGCGGTACTCGACGATGCGCGCGGCGGTTTTGGCGCCGATGCCGGGCAGGCCTTCGAGATCGGTGGCCGAGGCGGTGTTCAGATTCACGATGGCAGCAGATGCGGGCTTGGCAGCGGCCCGAGCCGTGCTCTTGGACTGGGCGGCCAGCGCCGGCACGGCGCAACACAACAGACACGAGCAGACAACGACTGAGAGTGCGGTTCGGAACATCGGATCCTCCTTGTGAATGTGTTGACCCTGACCGGCGCGGCCCCGCGAAGGAGGTCAAGCCCCGCGATCGCCGACCGCCTGCCAGGGTCGCCGCAGCGAGGGGCAAGTTGCGCTCCCGTGGCCGTCATCGTTGCCGTCACTGCAACTCGTGGCACGAGCGCGGGATAGGCTCGGGCCGCGGCGTCGGGACGCATCGGCCATGCGGCCGCCGCCCGCCGTGCTCACAGGAGTTGGCGCACGTGTTCAGAATGTTCAGGAACTCGCGGACCTGGCGTGCAACACCAGTTCCGCTTCGGACAGATCCGCGTGATAGGCTGGCGTCGTGTCGCGTTCGACCGCGCACGGGATCGAACGTGTCGTGAGGATGGCCCGATGTTCACGTGGTTCCGAAGGGGGGACGAGTATCTCCGGTACGAGGCGCGCGAGGTCTCGGAGGGCGTCTACGAGTTGACCATCCTCAGGTCGGACGGCACGGAAGCAACCGAGCAGTTTCCGGATCAGGACGCACTGGCGGGGCGACAGCTGGCCCTGCAGCGTGAGCTCGAAGCTCAGGGCTGGACCGGGCCGCACGGTTGGAACCTCTGACGGCTGTCTTCATCACGTCAGCGGCACCCTCGCAAGAGCACCACACGCCGCCGCGTTGCGCCTGCCGGGAATTGCCGCTTCCTATTGGGCCGCTCGGCGTATCATGCCTGCCGGCATGCGATTCGTCACTTTCCCCAGACCCATACCCGCGTGGGCCATGGTCCTCGGCGCGTCGGTGCTGCCACTCGCGGCCTTCGACCCGGCGATCACCTGGTGGTGTCCGTCGTGCCCGTTCCACGCCATCACCGGGTGGCTCTGTCCACTGTGCGGTTCGCTGCGGGCGGTTCACGCGCTGGTGCGCGGCGCGCCGCTCACGGCCCTGGCCTTCAATCCGCTGCTGGTCGCAGGGCTCGGAGCCTGGCTGGTGGCGCGTGAACGAACCATTGCGTTCTGCTTCAGCGGCAGAGGCCTGACCGTCGCGCTGGCGTTCGGGCTGCTGCGGAATCTCTAGAAAGGATCGCGACGTGGACACACCGGAGGCGATTGCCGCGAACTATCTCCAGCGCCAGGTCTCGATCGATATCGGCAGCGCGCTCTCGCGTGGCTGGGAGCTGGTTCGCGATCACTTCGTAGTGCTGGTGAGCGCGACGGTGCTCGGCTGGCTGGTCACCGTCGGCCTGGCGTTCGTTCCGGTGCTCGGCTGGATCGTCGGTTTCGTGCTGGTGGGCGGCCTGGACTATATGTTTCTCAGACGCATCCGCGGCGAGGAGGTACAGATCGGCGACGTGTTCGCCGGGTTCAACCTCGCCCTGCTCAATCTCACGATGGCAGGCCTGGTGAAATGGCTCTTGACCAGTCTCGGGCTGCTGCTCTGTATCCTGCCCGGCATCTACCTGGCGGTCGGCTACGTGTTCGCGCTGCCGCTGGCGATCGACCAGAAGATGGAATTCTGGACGGCGATGGAGGTGAGCCGCCGCGTCGTGCACCATCACTGGTGGTCGGTGTTCGCGCTCGTGATCGTGCTGGCGCTGGTGGCGTTCGCTGGTGTCCTGTTGTGCGTGGTCGGCGCGCTCATTTCTGTCCCGGTCGCGACCGCCGCCTTGATGTACGTGTACGAAGACCTCTTCGGGACGCACACCGTCGTGCTGCCGGCGTCATGAGGCTGACCACGGGGCTTTCGGTGCTGCTGTTGGCTTGCGGGGCGGCTCGGGCCTCCGGCGAGTCGCGCTGGAACGCCGTGCGCAGCGAGGCGATGACGGTGATGGGCGATCAGTCGGCCACCACGCTGCGCGAGGTGGCGTTGGAGCTCGAGCAGTTTCGCGCCGTGCTGGGTCGTCTTTCCGCCAACGGACAGCCAGCGCACACCGCGCCGACGCGGGTGTATGTGTTCGGGACCCGGAAAGCCTTCGACGCCTTCCTCCCTGTTCATGACGGCCGGACGGCTGCCCTCGGCGGCTACTTCCAGGGCGACGTCGACGCCAACACGATCGCTCTCTCGACCGAGGGCTTCGGCGAGGGTGCCGCAATCGTCTTCCACGAATACAGTCATCTGCTCGTGGGGACAGCGGTGCGCTCCCTTCCGGTCTGGCTGAACGAGGGGCTGGCGGAGTACTTCAGCACGTTTCGGCTCGAGTCGGGCGGCAGGGCCGCCAGCATCGGGCTTGCCATCGGGCCGCACGTCCAACTCCTCCGCCAGCGGTTCATGCCGATCGCCCAGCTGCTTGCCGTCGATCAACGTTCAGCGCTCTACAACGAGGGCGAGCGGCGCTCTATTTTCTACGCCGAATCGTGGGCGCTGACGCACTACCTGATGACGGCGCTGCCGTCCGGACAGACGCTGATCAACCAGTACGCCAGCGCGATTGCTGGCGGCGCACCGCCCGAGACGGCGTTCGCCGCCGCCTTCGGCATGACGCCGTCGGCATTCGAGCCGAAGCTGCGCGAGTATGTCCACCGCATGAGGTTCAAGGCCTGGAACTACACCTTCGACGACCGGCTGCACGCGCAGCCGCCGCTGACCGCGCGCGCGCTGTCTCCCAGTGAGGCCGAGGCGTGGCTCGGCGATCTTCAGGTGCGGATTCAGCGCCGGGACGAGGGGGCCAGGCGGATCGAGGCGGCCGCGGCCGCGCAGCCGGACACGGCGCCGGTGCAGCTGGCTCTCGCGCGGCTCCGGCTCGCTCAAGACCGCGCCGATGAGGCGTGGCCGGCGCTCGAGCGAGCCGTGCAACTCGCTCCGGACGACTTCGACATCCTCTACAGCACCGGCGTCGCCGCGCTCGTGCATCTCGATCGCGCCTCGGATCAGAAACGCGGCGATCTGGAACAGCGGGCGTTTGCGGCGTTGACCAGGGCTGCCGTGCTCGCGCCGGATTCTCCCGACACCTTGGCGTGGCTGGCCTATGCCGGGCTGCGGCAGCGGGAGTGGGGCGCCGCCGCCGACGCGATCGCACGCGCGATCGCGCTGGCTCCCGGGCGGACCGAGTTCAGGATTCGTCAAGCCGACATCATGATTCTGCGGGGAGCGCCGAACGCAGCGCGGCCAATGCTGCAGGAGATTGCCACCCGTTCAGCCGACCGCCTCTCCGCCGACAGCGCCCGGCGGCGACTGGAAGCGCTCGATGCCGCGGCAACGCGCGGCAACCTGGCTGAGAACACCGTCGCCGCCCGCGGCCCGCTCGTCGGTCCGGCGCGGCCGGCTTCGCGTACGAGGCTGGATCTGCGGCGCGTCCAGGCTGGCGAGGAGCAGGCATTCGGCCGTCTCACCGCGGTGGAATGCCGCGTCGGACAGGTGCGGTTTCACGTCGAGGCCGGCGGTCGCGATGTCGTTTCCGCGGCGGCACAATTCGCCGACGTCGATCTGGTCCGGTTCACGGACAGCAAGGAATCGAGGCTGGGGTGCGGCACGCGAGTGGCGCCCGATCCGGTTTACGTGACCTGGCGCGTCAGCAAGCCGCGCGACTGGCCGGCCGATATTGCCGGGGTGACCGTCGCCCTGGAATTCCTGCCGCCCGATTACATCCCGCGATAGTCCCCGGTTCTCAGGCCTGAAACATGCTACCGCCTGGCGGCCGCGCGCTCGCGCTGGCACCACGCCAGCGTGTGGCGCAGTCCGGCCTCGAGATCGACGATCGGCTCATAGCCGAGCAGCGCCTTCGCCTTGCTGATGTCGGCCTGCGAGTCCCTGACGTCGCCCGGACGTTCTTCTTTGTAAATCGCCTCGATGCTGGTGCCGGCAATCTCGTTCATCACCGCGAGCAGGCGGTTCAGCGAAATCCGGATCCCGCACGCGACGTTGATCGCCTCGCCGGGCGCCTTCGGCGCTTCGCACGCGCGCAGGACGCCATCGACGACGTTGGCGACGTAGGTGAAGTCGCGGGTCTGCCCGCCGTCGCCGTAGATGGTCGGGCGGCGTGCTTCGCTGAGTGCGGTCGCAAACTGCGAAATCACGCCCGAGTAGGGTGAGCCGGGATCCTGCCGCGGCCCGAAGACATTGAAGTAGCGGATGGAGACCGCCTCGAACCCATAAAGGCGATAGAACATCTGACAGTAGGTCGTGCCGGTGACCTTCTGAAGCGCGTAGGGCGACAGCGGGCTGGGTGGCATATCTTCCCGCTTGGGCAGCGTCGGCGTGTTGCCGTATTCCGACGAAGAGCCCGCGAACACCAGCCGTTTGACGCCGGCGTCGCGCGCGGCCACCATCACGTTGAGCGTCGCATCGGTATTGGCGCGATTCGACGCGATCGGATCCTTGACCGAGCGCGGCACCGAAGGGATCGCCGCCTGATGGAGCGCGAAGTCCACTCCCGCGACGGCGCGTTGGGCGAAGGCAAGATCGGCAAGATCGCCTTCGAGGAATTCGACGCCGGGTATGTGATCGAGATTGTTGCGCTTGCCTGTACTCAGGTTGTCGGCCACCCGCACCGTGTGGCCGCGGCGGACGAGTGCCTCGGCCAGATGGGAGCCGATGAACCCCGCGCCGCCGGTGACGAGATAGGAAGCCATAGTGTTGAGGTTCAGTGCAAGAGCTCTGCCGGGTCCGGCACGACTTCAGCGTCACGCTTCGTGCAACGGCGATCCGCCGGCCGTCCTCTGCGTCAGTTCGTGAAGGCGGCGTGCGACAGGCCGGGCGTCAGCTTCAGCGCGTTCCCATAATAGAGCTTCTTGAGCACCTGATCGGGCAAGCCGATTCCGTACAGTTTCCAGAAGGCGTGGTAATCGCGGTAATAGTCGAAATACTCGTCGTTGGTCTCGAAGACGCGCCAGTAGTACGGATACTCGTCGGGCTGGTAGCTGTCCTTGCCGAACAGAATCCGATCCTGGTACTTGACGAAGAAATCGTGCGACGCCCGCGGCTGGCGGCCAAAGTCGTAGAGCACGGCGGCCACGTCGTAGTACACGTTCGGGTACTGATCGAGCAGCTTGCCGGCCCGGGCCAGGTCGTTGGCGTGCCAGCCGAAGTGCGCCAGAATGAACCTGGTATTGGGATGCTTCCGGATCATGTTGTTCCGCTCCGTCATCAGCTGTTCGAAGCGGACACCGGTCTGATGGCGGCGGTCGGGGTAGAGCGAGAGCTCGAGCCATCGCTCGTTGGTGAAATCCAACGGTTCGAAGAACGCCGGCGGCTCGGCGATGTGGATCAGGACCGGCACGTTGTGGCGCGCACAGGTCTCCCACACGGCGTCCAGTTCGGGGTCGTCCACCGGCAGCCGCTCCCCACCCGCCTTCCGCACGAACATGCCGAGGTCCTTGAAGATCTTCAGCCCCACTGCACCAGCCTCGAGGTCAGCGTCCAGCTGCCTCGCGGCACTGGCGCCGAAGCCGGGGCCGACCGGAACGCTGAAGTTGACGTTCGCGAACAGCACCATGCGGTCCTTGTAGTGGCTCGCCTTCAATGCGTCGAGGCCCTGACGGAGGCGGTTGCCGTACCGATCCGCTCAAGTTGACGAGGATCTGGAGGTGGTTCGACTCCATGCCCTTGATCACGCGATCGTACTCGCCTGACGAGATCGGCGTGGGCTGGTGGCTGTGGATGTCGATGACCGGAAACCTGGCGCGGGGAACCGGATGCTGCGGCGAGATCAGTTGCGAGGTGGGCCTGTATTCGCGGATCGTGGGCGGCTTGAACTCGGGCTCCCGCCCTTGCGCCGGCCGCGGTCGAATCTGACCCGGCGTCTGTTGCGCGATCAGGGGGACGGCGAGAATCAGGGTCAGCAGCGCGAGCGAGACACGTCTCATAGCGTTGAAATCGGAAATCTGCACGACGTCGCGATTCGCACTACAGTGAAATCTGCACTCTGAAATCTGAAATCTGAAATCTGAAATCTGAAATCTCAAATCTGCAATGTATTGAAGATCGCAGTGAGCCGTAAGCCGAATTCTGTCCGCTTTCACCGCTTTCGCGGCTCCAGCGTGACGACCATTCCTCTAGCCCCGCCATTGCTGGCGGGATCAAGCGACCTACCCGGAGACTTGGACGGGCCGTCCAACCAGCGGTGATCTGCTGGGCGCCTCCCTATTTGGTCTTGCTCCGTGCGGGGTTTTGCCTGCCACCCGTGTTACCACGGGCGCGGTGCGCTCTTACCGCACCTTTTCACCCTTACCTGCCTTCGCCCTTCGGGCTTCAGCGCGCCAGGCCGCGTGACGGCCGGCCGCGCCGCAGCACGCGAAGCGTGCCAAGGTGGGCGGTATGTTTTCTGTGCCACTGTCCTTCAAGTTGCCCTGACCGGGCGTTACCCGGCGCACTGCCCTGCGGAGTTCGGACTTTCCTCCCGCCATCGCCTTTCAGCGTCGACGGACGGCCGTCTGGCTCACTGCGAAGGATCGATTGTATAGGCTCGTCATGGCTGATGGCTAATGGCTAATGGCTCATGGCCATGGTTGATGGACACCGTCATCGTCCGCAGCCATCAGCCATCAGCCATCTGACTCCTGCGTAATCTGGTACTGCTCCAGCTTCTTGTACAGATTGCTCCGCGGCGTCCCAATCACTTCGGCGGTCTTGGAGATGTTCCAGCCGTTCTCGCGCAGCTTGCCGACCAGAAACATCCGCTCCGCGTTCTCCTTGAACTCGCGCAGCGTGCCCATCTTCGACTGATCGACGTCGCTGCCGCCGGCCCTGGCCGCGCTCACGCCGCCGCTGCTCGACGCCGGCGAGCGCACGGTCTCGGGCAGGTCGGCGACGTCGATCACATCGCCGCTGGTCATGATGTTCAGCCGCTCGACCGTGTTGCGCAGCTCGCGGATGTTGCCTTTCCACCGGTAGCGTCCGAGCGCGTCGAGCGCCGCCTGGGAGATCCGTTTGGGCCTGACGTTGTTTTCGCGGCTGAAGTACTCCATGTAGTGGCGTACCAGCGAGGCGACATCCTCGGGCCGCTCGCGCAGCGCCGGCACCTGGATCGGAATCACCGCCAGCCTGAAGTAGAGATCCTCGCGGAAGCTGCCTTTGTCGATTTCCTCCTCGAGGTTCTTGTTGGTGGCGGCGATGACGCGGACGTCGACTTTGATCGTTCGCGCCGATCCGAGCCGCTCGACTTCGCCCTCCTGAAGCACGCGCAAGACCTTGGCCTGCGTCTTGGCGCTCATGTCGCCGACTTCGTCGAGAAAAATCGTGCCGCGATCGGCCTGCTCGAACTTGCCGACCTGCTTCTCGGTGGCGCCGGTAAACGATCCCTTCTCGTGTCCGAACAGCTCTGATTCGATCAGCTCCTCGGGAATCGCGGCGCAGTTGACCTGCACGAAGCGCTCGCGGCTGCGCAGGCTGTTGCGGTGAATGGTCCGCGCCACCAGTTCCTTGCCGACTCCGCTTTCGCCGGTAATCAGCACGGTGGCGTTGGTCGGCGCGGCGCGGCCGATGGCGGCCATCACCTGCTTCAGGCCGGCGCTCTCGCCGATCATCTGGTGCCGGACCTCGACCGCCTTCTTCAACGATCGGACTTCGTCGCGCAACTGCCGCGAGTCGAGGGCATTGCGCAGGCTGACCAGCACCCGTTCGCTCGCGAACGGCTTCTCGATGAAGTCGAAGGCGCCTTTTTTCGTCGCGTCGACCGCGGTCTGAATCGTGCCGTGTCCAGAGACGACGATCACCGGCACCGCCTCGTTCATGTTGCGCAGCCGCTCGAGGACCTCGATACCGTCCATGCCGGGCATCTTGACGTCGAGCAGCACCAGATCTGGCGCCTCGCGCTCGGCCAGCGCGAGCCCCTCCTGGCCGGTGGCCGCGCCGAGAAACTCGTAGCCTTCGTACTCCAGCGTCATCCGCAGCGAGTCGCGAATCGCACCTTCGTCGTCGATCACCAGAATGCGTGACTTCGGCATGTGTCAGTTGTTGGAAACGGAGAGCGCAGAGACAACACGATCACACCGAGCAACACAGTCACGGAAACCCACGCAGAGACGCCAGCCGCTCGACGCGTCGCGTCGCCGTCATCCTCGGTTCCTCTGCTCCTCTGTGCGATTCCGTTCCTCCGTCATCTCTCGGATCGGTTTACCTGTCCTCCACGCGGATCGTCTTGAGCTGGCGCTGCTCGAGATCCGGAGTGTAGACGTAGAGCGTCAGGATGTCGCCGGAGTGGGCCACCCGGGCGACGCGTCGATAGTCGGCCACCGACTCGATCCGCTGGCGGTTGATCTCCAGCAGGACGGTGCCGCGCTCGATACCCCCGTCGAATGACGAGCTCATCGCCTCGACGCGCGTGATCAGCACACCGCGCATCTGTTTGGGCAGGTCGAGACGGTCGGCGGTCGCCCGGTCGATGTCGCGGACGGTCAGGCCGAGCAGCAGGTTGTCGGGATCGACCGTGCTCCGCTCGGGCGGACCCGCCGGCGGGTCGGACTTGTCGGTGCGCTCGCGGGCGGGGCGCTCCGACAGCTTCACCACCAGGCTCTGATCGTGGCCGTCACGCACCAGCCGCAGGCGCGCCGCTGATCCGGGCGGGCGCGCCGCAATCTCCCTGATCAGCTGATCGTCATTGGCGATCGTCCGATCATCGAGTGATGTGATCACGTCGTAGGGCCGCACCCCGGCGCGATCGGCTGGCGAGCCGGCGGTAATATCCTGGACCAGCGCGCCGTGAGCGACCCGCAGTTTCAACGACCGTTCCAGATCGGCGTCGACGTCACGCAAACCGACGCCGATGTAGCCGCGGCTGACGCGTCCGCGCGTGCGCAGCTGCGACAGCACGGCGCTGGCGCCGTTGATCGGCACGGCGAACCCGATGCTGCTCGCCCGCGAGCTGATCGCGGCGTTGATGCCAATCACCTCGCCGCGCGCGTTGATGAGCGGGCCGCCGCTGTTGCCGAAATTGATCGCGGCGTCGGTCTGGATGTAGTTGTCGAGGCTCATGTCGAACAGCTTGCGGCCGAGGAAGCTGACCACGCCGACGGTCACGGTGTGCTCGTAGCCGAGCGGGTTGCCGATCGCGCAAACCCATTCACCCATGCGCAGCGTCGAGGAATCGCCGAGCCGCGCCACCGGCAGGCCGTGCTGGCCATCGACCTTGATCAGCGCGATGTCGGTGTCGGGATCCGATCCGATCAGCCTGGCGCGCAGCGTCCGGCCGTCGGACAGCTTCACCGTGATGCGCTCGGCCCGATCGACGACGTGATGGTTGGTGAGGATGCTGCCGTCCGCGTCGATGATGAAGCCGCTGCCGGCGCCGCGGCGCGGTGACTCGCGATCGCGCGGCGTGCCGAACTCGAGCGGGCCGTCGAGCCGATCCGACGGGTCCGACGGCTGCGCGTCGCGGCGCCGCCGCCGCGTGATGTTGCCTCGCGTCGTCGTGTCGATGTTCACGACGGCAGGGTTCAGGCGCTCGACCACGTCCGCAAAACTGACCAACGGCGATGCCGGCGACGGGTCGGCATGGCGCGCCGGAATCATCGTCGCCGCCGGTGCTGGGGCCGGCGCCCCCGCCGAGACCGCAGATCGGGCGACGCCGCCGGCGATAATCGCGCCCACGAGAAAGGCGACCAGGGCGGTGAGCGCCACAGTGACGAGGGTAAAGCGCCGCGACATCTCGGTGGATCAAGTATAAGCGTTCAAGAACGCCAAAAACCGCGCCTCGTCCATGCGCTCGACGCCGAGCGCTTCCGCCTTCTCGAGTTTGCTCCCGGCCTCGGCGCCGAAGATGACGCCCGAGGTCTTCTTGCTGACCGAGCTCGACACCTTGGCGCCGAGCCGCTCCAGGGCCGCGGTGGCCTCCTCGCGCGACATCGCCGCCAGCGTGCCGGTGAGCACGTAGGTCTTGCCCGACAGCGGCCCGGGTTGATCGCTCGGCGCGGGCGCCTGGCTGTCCATGTTCACGCCCGCGGCCGTGAGCTTCCTGATCAGTTCCTGATTGCGCGGTTCCTCGGCAAACGCGCGCACCGAGGCAGCCACGACCGGTCCGATCTCCGACACCGACTGCAACGCCTCGGCGGGCTCTGACATCAGCCGCGCCATCGAGCGGAAGTGCCGGGCCAGCGTGGCCGCCGCCTTTTCACCGACGTGGCGGATGCCGAGCGCGTAGATCAGGCGTGACAGGTCGTTGGCCTTGCTGCGCTCCAGTTGCGCCACCACGTTGCGGCCCACCTTCCCCAGCTTGCGGGCGACCGCGCGTTCCGACTTCGGTTCTTTCGGCGCGACGACCAGCGTTTCGAGCTGCGCCGCCGTCAGGTGATAGAGATCAGCGTAGTCGTGCACCAGTTCCTGTTCGATCAGCTGATCGACCAGCGATGCGCCCAGCCCTTCGATGTTCATCGCGCCGCGCGATGCAAAGTGCTCCAGGCTGCGCCGGATTCGGGCCGGACAGGACGGGTTCTCGCACCGCCACACCACCGCCTCGTCGTCGCGCCGCAGGACGCTCTGGCATTCCGGACAATGGGTCGGCATCTGCCACGGTTCGCCGCGTGGAGCGCCGTCGGCATGGGGCAGGATCGCCTTGACCACCTTGGGGATCACGTCGCCGCCTTTTTCAATCAGGACGCGATCGCCGGGACGCACATCCTTGCGCGCGACGTCTTCAGCATTGTGCAGCGTCGCCATGGAGATGGTGCTGCCGGCGAGCTTGACCGGCTCGAGGACGGCATACGGCGTCACCGCGCCGGTGCGGCCCACGTTGACCTCGATCGCCTGCAGGGTCGTCGTCGCCTGCTGCGCGGGAAACTTGAAGGCGGTCGCCCAGCGCGGAAACTTCGCGGTTGCGCCGAGCCTCCTCCGCAGTCCGAGATCGTCGACCTTGACGACCACGCCGTCGGTCTCGAACTCGAGGGTCTGCCGTTTCTCGCCCCACTCGGCGCAGAAGCCAACAACCTCCTCGATGTTCGCGCAGCGCCGCCAGTGCGGTTCGACCGGCAATCCCCACGATGCAAGGGCGGTCAGTGCGTCGGCATGCGTAGACCGGGTGTCAGTATGGCCCGGGTCGTGACCGGCTTCGGTCAGATCGTGGTGCTGTCCGGCATCATCCGAACGTCGGTCGTGCTCGGCGCCATCCGAACGTTGATCGTGCTCGGCGCCATCCGAACGGTGGTCGTGCTCGGCGCCATCCGAACGGTGGTCGCGTTCGGCGCGATTCGAACGGTGGTCGCGTTCGGCGCCATCCGAACGGTGGTCGCGTTCGGCGCGATTCGAACTCCGGTAGTGTCCGGCTTCAGCCGGACCTGATCCATCGACAAGCTGGTACACGAACGCACCCATGCTGCGCCTGGACACCAGCGACGGATCCAGGTTCCGCATCGTTCCCGCCGCCGTGTTGCGGGGGTTGGCAAACAACGGCTCACCGGCATCCTCGAGCTCACGATTGATGCGCTCGAACGACGCGCGCGGCAGATAGACTTCGCCGCGGACCTCGATCCGGCCGGCCGGCGGCGGTGTCGATCCCGATGTCGCGCGCAGCGAGAGGGGGACGGCACGGATGGTCCGGACATTGGACGTCACATCCTCGCCGCGCGATCCGTCGCCGCGCGTGGCGCCGCGGCTCAAGCGACCATCCTCATACGTCAACGCGATGCTCAACCCGTCGATTTTCAGTTCGGCGACGTAGGCGACGTCGGCCGGCTCCGATTCAGCCGCCGCTGGCGGCTGCTTCGGGAGGACCCGGCCGAGGCCTCGCTTGACGCGTGCGTCGAAGGCGCGCAGCTCGTCTTCACTGTAGGCGTTGTCCAGGCTGAGCATCGGCTCGACGTGCTCCACCGTCGCGAACCCTTCGATCACCCGGCCGCCCACCCGCTGGGTCGGGGAATCGGGCGTGACCAGATCCGGATGCTCCGCTTCGAGCCGCTCGAGCTGGTGCAGCAACTGATCGAATTCCTCGTCGGAGATCTCAGGGTCGCTATGGATGTAGTAGCGCTCCTCGTGATGCCGGATGGCATCGCGCAGCTCGCGCACGCGGGTTGCTGGCTGGGTCACAGGCCTATATGAACCACGAAGGTTCGAAGGCCACCAAGGGGCAGGAAGAAGACACTCGTTGCATGTGTTCTTACCCGGACACCGGACAGTCGGCTGGACCATCCAACGGTGGACCGAGCAGTTTCCCCGCGACTTCGGTGGCCACGCGATAGGCGGGCAATCCGAACAGCACTAGACGCACAAGGCGCAACGAGCTCGCTCGTGGCGCGTGCGCGCGAATGGCCGCCATCATCAGCTGCGCGCACCGATCCATCGGGAATCCTCCGACGCCGGTCCCGAACGCCGGGAACGCGATCGACGTGATGTGGTGGATCTCGGCCAGAGCCAGGCTGCTCCGCGTCGCGCGTTCGATGATTGTCGCCGACGTGCGCAGGTCCTGCCCCATGACCGCGGCGTGAATCACGAACCTGGCCGCGAGATGGCCGCCTGAAGTGATGACGCACTCGCCCGGCTCGACCGGGCCCTGAGCCATGGCTTCGGCCTCGATCGACGGTCCGCCGCGCGCCTTGAGTGCCCCGGCGACACCCGCTCCCATCCACAACAGATTGTTCGCGGCGTTCACCACGGCGTCGGTCTGTTCAGCGGTCAGATCGCCGTCGGCAATCTCGATCGTGAGCGGACGCACACTGAAGGCGATCATGGGAAATGCAGATTGCGGAATGCGGATTGCAGATTCAGGTTTGCAATTCGCACCGTGCCATTCGCATCAGCGATCGCGTGACAGTACGTAGTCTGGCAGCGCGAGCAGCGCATCGCGCTCCGGGCTGGGCGGAAAGGAATACATCGGTTTCTTGGCTCGCTCGGCAAACTCGACCGCGCGACGGTAGGCATAGTCGATCGAGGCATGTTCCTTCAGGCAGCGCAGCAGGTCGTGCCATTGGTCCGGCGTCGCCGTGCGCGCGGCGATGATGTCGCGGATGATCTGCGGCCCCGGACCGCCGTGGGCGTGCGCCTGCAGATGGATCAGCGGCAGCGTCACCTTCCCCTCGCGCAGGTCGCTGGCAATCGGCTTTCCGACCGCGTCGGCGTCGCCGGTGAAGTCGAGCAGATCGTCTACCAGCTGGAACACCATCCCGAGGTTGAAGCCGTACTCCTGCAGCGCCTGTTCGTGTTCGTTCGAAACCTTGCCCAGCATTCCGCCGATCTGCGCGCAGCCGCCGAACAGATACGCCGTCTTGCGGCGCATGATGTCGAAATGCTCTTCCTCGGTGATGCCGGCGTCGCCGTTCTTGGTCAGCTGATAGAGCTCGCCTTCGATCATGCGGAGCGTCACGTCGCACAGGTTGCGGATGATCTCGAGCTCGTCGTGCGTCAGCGCCATGGCCATCGACTTGATGTACAGGTAGTCGCCGAGCAGCACGGTGATGTCGTTGCCCCACCGCGAGTGCACCGCCAGCCGGCCGCGGCGCAGATCCGAGTCGTCGATGATGTCGTCGTGGACCAGCGTGGCGGTATGGATGAACTCGACCACGGCGGCATAGAGGATCGACCGATCGCCCCGGTAGCCGACCAGGCGCGACGCCATCAGCAGCACTGCCGGACGAATGCGCTTGCCGCCACTGGTGCGGATGTACTGTCCGATCTGCGGAATCAACGCGACCTTGGACTGCACATGGCGCGCGAACTCCTCGTCGACCTTGTCGAGGTCGCCGCGGATCGGCTCGAAGATCTGCGATAAGGCCAGTGACGACTTTTCCACGCGTTTCAGTTCAAAACTTTATCACGGCCTGAACAAGGTGTGGAAGTTCGAGGCGGTGCGCCGGGCCAGCTCGCCGGCCGGCGTCTGGTGCATGTCGGCCAGGGCCGCAACTACGCGCGCGACGTATGCCGGCTCGTTCCGTTTGCCGCGGTACGGCACCGGCGCCAGGAAGGGACTGTCCGTTTCGGTCAGGAGTCGATCGAGCGGCACGCCGCGGGCGGTCGCTCGAAGATCGGCGGCCTTCGGAAACGTCAGGATCCCGGCCAGCGAGACATAGAAACCGAGCGCCAGCCCGGCATCCCTGAGCGCCGCGGTCCCGGTGAAACAATGCAGGACACCGCGCAGCCGGCCCTCGCCTTCCTGACCAAGAATCGCGATCGTGTCTTCGTCTGCCTCCCGTGTGTGAATGACGACCGGACGGTCGAGTTCGAGGGCGACACGGATCTGCGCGCGGAAGACCGCGTGCTGCACGTCGCGCGGCGAGTAGTCGTAGTGATAGTCGAGGCCGATCTCCCCGACGGCGCGGGCAGCCGGCGTCGAGCCACACTGAGCCCGGACCATGGCGGCGGCGCGTTGCGGATCGTCCGCGAACTGATGGGCCTGGTGGGGGTGCACACCGACCGCGAACCGGACGTCCGGCCACATCCGCTCGAGCCGCTCGGCCTGGGCCGCTTCCGTGGCGTTTCCGGCTTCGAGAATGACCATCACGCGCTCGAGCCCGGCCTCGCGCGCGCGCCGCACCACGTCGTCGAGATCGCCAGCGAACGTCTCGTCGGCGAGGTGGCAGTGGCTGTCGATCACGTCAGTAGACATCCAGGTCGTGGCCGACCACGACCCTGCCGCTGTAGCCTCGCTGGTGCACCTCGGCAATGTACTGTTGCTCGGGGATCTCCCGGGCGCCGGTGCCGACGCCGCGGTGATGGATAATCAGCAGGCCGGGCGCGGTTGTCGCTGCAATCTCGGCGAGCTGCGACGTGGTGGTGTGGTACTTCGCACGGTACTCGAGCCAATTGGCCATGTCGACCGGTCGATATTCGTCCGCGTAGGCCTCGTGGATGAGCACGTCGCATTTCCGGCACTGCTGAACCACGGCCTCGCTGGGACTGGTATCGCCGGAGATAACGATGGATCGATCCGCGGTATCGAACCGGTAGCCGAACGTCGCGGCCCACTCGCCGTGCGCGTTGGGAAACGCGGTGACCTTCACGTTCGCGTCCTGATAGACGACACCTGCCGTGATGTCGTGCGCCTCGACGTCGAGGCCGGTCGTCGGCCGGTGCTCGAGCCCCCTGGTCCGGATGTCGATGTCGGCCTGCCATGCCTGCATGATGTGCCTGGTCATCTCGGACAGGCCGGCCGGACCGTAGACCTGGAGCGGCGTTCGACGTCCCAGGACCCAGGTCGAGAACACCAGATCGGGATAGCCGACGGTGTGGTCGGAATGCAGGTGCGTGACGAACGCGGTGCGAAGCCGGTTCGGCGCCAGCGACGGAATCCCTTTCGCGGCCGCCGCAGCGGCACGACGAACGACACCCGGCCCGAGATCGACGAGATAGGACGTGTCGTTGACGACGATCGCGGTCGCGGGCCCGGAGCGGAGCGGATCGGCCGGCGGTGAACCGGTCCCCAGCAGCACCACCTGCGTGCGGGACGGCGACGCGGCGGGCGATTGGACGGCCGGCGCCAGCTGGGTCGCGCTGAGCACGGCGACGGCGACGGCGACGAGAATGCGCATTGGCAGTCCTAGTCTGATGATCCGGCGCCAGGTGGCGGCGCCTCGAACCGGCGGAAGTCGGCGTCGAGCGCAGCCAGCAAACGCGTGCGAGTGGCGTCGTCGGCAAAGCTGTAGAAGAGCGAATTGCGCGCCATCCGCTTCAGGGTCAGATAATCGATGCCCTGTTCTTCGACCGCCCTCTTGTACTCCAGGGTCAGCGTCGAACGCGACACCCCTGCATCGTCGGTCACCAGTGCGACCGGCACGCCGAACTTCAAATAGGTCCGAAGCGGATGCCGGCTGCCGCTGACGCCGAGAATCAGATCGCTGCTGCTGAGGGCGACTTCGACGAGCACTCTCTTCGACGCCATTTCACGCAACAGCCCGATTGGATCGTCCTGGTACATCACGCCGGTGCCGTGCCCGATCCGCGAGGCGTGCCCGAGCCGAATCGAATCGCGGATGTGAAAACGCAAGGTCTCCGGCGGCACCAGGCCGCCGGTCAACTCGCCGGCATGCAGTGAGAGTTTGACCCGCGGATAGAAGGCGTGAAGGAAGTCGATCATCGACAACTGCAGGGAGAAGTCGCGGACAGCCACCGGATCGTCCTCGGGTTGCACCAGGTTCAGGCTGACGAAGCGCGGATCGGCCGACACGATCTCGAAGCCGGCGAGCATCTGGGCGAACACGGATTCAGGCGCGCTGCCGCGCGCCACTTGACAGATGTAGCGGACGGTGACGCGGCAGCCGGCGTCGGCTTGCGCCAGGTCGCAGGGCAGCAACTCGCGCTCCCTCGCTTCCGCCTGATCGAGGCGCGCCCTGGCCGCCGTGACCACCGCGTCGCGAAAGCCTGCGGCGAGCAGTGTGTCGCGCAGCCTCGTCAGGTCGGGATCCCAGCCCGCCGCCAGGCCGCGTGCCGCGCCTGCGCCGCCGTCCGCCGTCAGCATCAATTCCAGGTAGCTGACATTTTCGGCCGCCGCGCGCGCGACCACCTCCGCCAGCATCTCTCCGGTCCTGCCCGACGCGGGGCCGAACTTGCCGAACGTGGCGAAGAAATGATCGTGGCCGTTGCGTGACCGATCCCAGTGCCGCATCGACATCGCGTCGATGGCCTGGTTGAACCGCGTGGCGTTCCGGACTATGTCGGACGCTGGCGGGCGCCCAAGGGTCGCGTCACAGGTCCCGGCGACAATCGACAGTGTGGCCGTGGCTACGCACAGCCGATTGTCAGCCGCCCAGCGGAGGTAGTTCTCGGCGTAAATCGCACCCGACAGATGGTTGTGCAGATCGCCGCCCTTCGGCATCCGCGCCAGGAAGGCCAGCAGCAGCGACGGATCGTGGCGGACCGAGGCGAAGTAGCTGGCCGTCGCCGCTTCGTTGCGCGCTGCCGCCGTCGACGGCGGCAGCGCGGCAATGGCGAACGCAGAGAGCGCCAGCGCTGCTACCGCGCCGCGCCACCGCCGGGCGATCATCGCACCCGCGTGCCGGGGTCGGGCGGGTTCTCGAAGGACACCACCGTCGGCTTGCCGCCGTCCGGGCTGGCGGCGAGCACCATCCCGTTCGACTCGATGCCCATCAGCTTGGCCGGCTTGAGGTTGAAGACGATGACGACCGTCTTGCCGACCAGGGTCTCCGGCTCGTAGGCCTCGGCGATTCCCGCGACCAGCGTGCGCTGCTCGGTGCCGACATCAACGGACAGCTTGAGCAGCTTCTTCGACTTCTCGACCTTCTCGGCGGTCAGCACCTTCGCGACGCGCAGTTCCACCTTCATGAAGTCGTCGATCGAGATGCGGTTGTCGTCGGGCGCCTTGGCCGCGTCGGCGGCGGGCGACATTGGTGCCGCCACGGGCGGCAGGGCTCCGGGTGCAGGACCATCAGGCGGTAGTGGATTGTCACTCACAGTGCTCGGCTCCTTTGGACCGACTCGCCGGTCGGCCGCTGTCGTGTGGTCTGGCTGGACGCTGCCGTCCGCGGCTCGACGTTGTTCGCGGCGCGGCCACAGTGGGCCTTCCTGCGCCAGCCGACGCTCGCCATGGTTACGCCAGCGGCCATCGCGATCCAACTGCAAACCATCGCTGGGCGCGCCGACGCGGCGCAGGATCTCCCGGCTCGACGTCGGGATGATCGGCGCAAGCATGACTGCGGCCAGACGAATCGCTTCAGCCGCGTCGAACAGGACCTGCGACAGACGATCAGCCTGCCCGGGATCCTTCGCCAGCGCCCACGGTGCCGTCGCCGCAATGAACTCGTTGGCGCCGTCGATCAACCTGAACGCCGCCGCCGCGCCCTCGTGCAGCGCGAAACGATCCATCGCGCGGCCGTACTCGGCCATCAGCGACTCTCCGAGGCGGGCCAGCTGATCGTTGCCGCTGGTCCCGGGAGCCACCCGTCCGCCCCGATAGCGCTGCGCCATCGCGGTGACCCGGCTCACCAGATTGCCGAGGTTGTTCGCGAGGTCGACGTTATAGCGCTCTTCGTAGCGCTCCCACGAGAAATCGCCATCGCCACCGAACGCCACTTCCTTCACCAGGTAGAGCCGCAGCGGGTCGACCCCGAGGCGATCGGCCGCCTCAATCGGATCGACGATGGTGCCGAGCGTCTTGCTCATGCGCTGGCCGTTCAGCGTCATGAAGCCGTGTCCGAACACCTGCCTCGGCAGCGGCAGCCTGGCGGCCATCAGCATGGCCGGCCAGATCACCGCATGAAAACGCGTGATGTCCTTGCCGACAACGTGCAGATCGGCCGGCCACCAGGTCTCGAACAGCGCCTGATCGCCGCCGAGGCCGACGGCGGACGCATAGTTGATCAGCGCGTCGAACCACACGTAGACGACGCTGCCGGCATCGAACGGCAGCGGGATTCCCCACGACTGCCCGGCCCGGCTGACCGAGATGTCGATCAGGCCGCCGTTGATCAGGCTGAGAATCTCGTTGCGACGGATTTCCGGCTGAAGGAACCCCGGATGCGCCGCGAAGTGATCGAGCAGCGGCTGCTGATACTTCGACAGCCTGAAGAAGTAGTTCTTCTCGCGGATCCACTCCGGCTTGAGCGTCGGGTGCAGCGGGCAGTTGCCGTTCACGAGGTCCTTCTCCTGCTTGAACTCCTCGCAGCTCACGCAGTACCAGCCCTCATACACGCCTTCGTAGATGTCGCCCGCGTCGTACAGCCGCCGGGCGATCTCAGTCACACCGAGCTTGTGCCGCGGTTCGGTGGTGCGGATGAAATCGTCGAACGACACGTCGAGATGGGCCCAGGTGCGGCGGAATTCGCGCTCCATCTGGTCGCAGTAGGCGAGCGGATCGAGTCCCTCCTCACTGGCTTTCTTGAACACGTTCTGCGAATGCTCGTCGTTCCCCATCAGGAAGCGCGTTTCCCGGCCGCACAGCCGCTGATAGCGCGCGATGACGTCGGCGCAGATCTTCTCGTAGGCCGTGCCCAGATGGGGACGGCTGTTGACGTAGTCGATCGCGGTGGTGAGAAAGAATCGTTTCACGGTCGGTATGCCTTCATCGCGATCGCCTGCACGTCCTTCACCGGCAGATTGCTGGCCGCCGCCAGCCTGACGCAGTCCTCGAACTCCGGGCTGGCGTTCACGACCCGGCCGTGTCGCGACGCGACCTTGACTCGCACGGCGCCAATCGGCGTCTCGACGGTGACCACGGTCCGCTCGAGGCATTCGCGGTCGGTCTCGCGATAGCGCAGGCCAATCGTGGTCGTTTCGTGAAAGATGACGTCGCTCATCGTCGCCCGCAGCGCCGGCGGCGCGACCACGGTCAACAGCGTGCCGGGGCGATTCTTCTTCATCTGCACCGGGATGTAGAACACCTCGAGCGCGCCCGCGGCGTACAACCGCTCCATGACCAGGCCGAAGATCTGCGGGTTCATGTCATCGATTTCGCATTCGATGACGGCGACGCGATCCGCGAGCGGCCGCACCAGCCGATCGCCATCGGCAGGCCGGAAGACCGCCGCGGCACCGTCCGGGCCGGACGTCGCGCCTCCCGTCGGAACGGCGGCCTCTTCGCCGATCAGCACGCGCAACACGTTGGGCGTCACCGGGTCGTCCCGGTCGCCTGCGCCGTAGCCGACGCGCTCCATCGACATCGCAGGAATCGGACCGAACGACGACGCGTAGGTCGTCGCAATCAGTGCACCGGTCGGGGTCACCAGCTCCTTTTGCACCGCCCCGCTGTACACCGGCACGCCCTCGAGCAGTCTGGCCGTCGCCGGCGCCGGCACTGGAAACAGCCCATGCGCCGCCGTCACCATGCCGCCGCCGATATTCAGGGGGGAACACACGATGCGGCTGGCCCCGGCCCACTCCATGGCGAAGACGGTGCCGACGACGTCGATGATCGAGTCGAGGGCGCCGACTTCGTGCAGGTGGACCTTCTCGACCGGCATCTGATGGATCGCCGCCTCTGCTTCCCCCAGGCGCTGGAACATCGCCTTGGCGCGGCTTCGTCCCCCCGCCGACAGCGACGAGCCATCGATCATGGTGAAGATCTTCGACAGGTGTCGATGGGGATGGCGGTTCGGATCGGCCCCGTCGGCCGCGGGCAGGTGCACGCTGAACTTGGTGGCGGACACCCCGGTGCGCAACACCTTCTCCGCCCGCAGTTCCACCTCGCCCAGCGCCAGGCTGCCGAGCGCCCGCCTCAGATCCGCGATCGGCAGGCCGGCGTCGATCAGCGCGCCAAGTGTCATGTCGCCCGAGATCCCGGAAAAGCAGTCGAAGTACAGAACCCGGCTCACTGTTCCCTGATCTCCTTGATGCTGCAGTATCGTGCGTCCCCCAGAATGACGTGATCCACCACGTCGATCCCGATCAGGGCACCCGCAGCCACGAGCCGCCGCGTCAACGCCACGTCGTCGGGACTGGGAGTGGGATCGCCCGAGGGGTGATTGTGAAAAAGCACAATTGCGGTCGCGCCGCCAATCGCCGCCTCGCGAAACACGTCCCGCGGCTCCACACCCGAGCTGTTGAGCGTGCCGACCGCCAGCACCGCCGCTCGCATGGCACGGTGGCGGGCATCCAGCAGCACGATGCCGAACTGCTCGACGCCACGCGAGCCGAATCGCGGCATCAGGTACGCCGCCGCGTCTTCCGCTCCTCGAATCCGCACCCGCGCCCCTGGCGCCTGCCGCAACGTCCGGCGTCCCAGCTCGAGCGCCGCCATCAGCTGCGACGCCCGGACGCGGCCGATGCCGGCGATGCGAACGTAGTCGTCCAGCGTACAGCGCGCCAGATCGTGCAGGCCGCCATGCGCAATGAGCAACGCGTTGGCGATGCTCAGCGCGTTGCCCCGCCGGGAGCCGTTGCCAAGGATCAGCGCGATCAGCTCGTTGTCGCCGAGTGCTCCCGGTCCATGCTGCTGGAGCTTCTCGCGCGGTCGATCGTCGGGCGACAGGTCTTTCATCTTACACTCTTCATCAGCTGCTGGCGGTCAACCCGCCGCCGGCGCCCTCGCTCCGCTCCGCACGCCGCGGCCAAAATCCGGGAGCCGCGGTATACTCGACCGATGTCGTCGATGCGTCGCCTCTTCCTGTCGCTGGCCGTTGTCGCGGCGGTGGCCGGCGCGGCCTGCGGCGATCCCCCCGACAAGGAAATGCAGCAGGCGCAGGGCGCCATCGACGCGGCGCGTGCGGCCGGGGCCGATCAGTACGCCCGCGACGAGTTCGCCGCCGCCGAGGACGCGCTCAAGCGGTCGCACGAGGCGGTCGATCAACGGGACTACCGCCAGGCCCTCAATGCCGCGCTGGACGCTCGCGAGCGCGCTCAATCGGCTGCCAAGGAGTCGGTCAACCGCAAGGCCACCGCCCGCGCCGACGCGACCAGCGCGCTGGCCGATGCTGACGCCGCCCTGCACGACTCTCGCGCCCGGCTCAAAGCCGCTGAAGCCGCGCGGGCGCCGCTGCGGATTGTGACGAACGCACGCAATGCCATCGACAACGAAGAGAGCTCCGTGCAAAAATCGCGCGCGGACTTCGAGAAGGGCGACTACCTTGCGGCGATTGACGCGGCCCGACCGGTCCCCGGGCAATTGCGCACAGCGATCCACGAGCTCGACGCCGCGGCGGCCGCGGCCGGCCACAAACGGCGCTGATCGCGTCGCTAAAGCTGCCCGCTGATTTTTCGTCGAGTACCGAGGAATCTACCGGCCCCACTCCCCGTCGATGACGACTTCCGCCCAGCCCGTGAGATAGACGTTGTCGTCAAGCCATTCGACCCGTTGTTGACCACCTGGCGCGACGACGGTGGCGTCCCGTCCGGCGCCGCCAAACGCCGCGGCGGCAATCAGCGACGCGCACGACCCGGTCCCCGAAGAGGTGGTTGGCCCGACGCCCCGCTCCCAAATCAGGATCCGCACGCGGTCTGGTGCGTCGATCTGGGCGAACTCGACGTTGGAGCGCGCGGGAAAGATCTCGTGATGCTCGAGCGCGGGACCGAGCCGGTTGAAACGGCGCTCGCCCGGAAGCGGGCCGAGCACGACGCATTGCGGGTTGCCGAAGTTCATGACCGCCAGCGTCAAGGGTTCGCCGGCCGCGGTCACCGTGACCTGGCGCAGATCCGCGGGCAGTCCCATGGCGGCGCGAAAGGTCTGCCGGGCGCCTTCACGCGCGATCCGCGCGAGCTGCTTGATCCCGCCCTCGCTGTGAATCGTGATGCTGACGCCGGTGCGGTGGTCGTCTCGCAGCAGCAGGGCGGCGAGGCCGCGGACACCGTTGCCCGACACCTCGGAGCGGCTGCCATCGGCATTCAGCAATCGCATCGAGGCGCCGTCCGGCGTCGGCTCATAGAGGATCAGCCCGTCGGCACCAATGCCGGTGTGTCGCTCGCACAGTTCGCGCGCGAGGACCTCGAGCGCGACGTCCCGTCCCACATCGCCTCCGCGCACGTAAAGAAAGTCGTTGCCGTAGGCATGGGCCTTCGAGAATTTGATCATTGAGGCATCTGACTATCGGGTTACTTGGGGGGCTGTAGCGCTGTTCCCTGTCACTTCCGGCAAAAGGCGAGCAGGTGCCAGCCGAACCGCCGGATCAGCGTCATCGGCAACGCGTTGAACGCGCCGACGAACAGACCGTTATAGACGGCGCCCTTCCAGCCGCCGTGCAGCCGCGATCTCACTGGAAACCGTTCGGGGACGATGTTTACCTCACGAAAGCCGGAGACCAGCCGGCGAAACTCTCCGATGCTGAACTTCAGCAGCACCGGCGCGTCGGCGTGCTCGAGTCCCACCTTCATCACCTTTCCGAGCGCATTCAGCCACGAGATCCGGTTGTAGACCTGGAATAGCGCCTCGCCGCCCGGTTTGAGGACGCGGCGGCACTCCTCGACCAGACGGTGGGGATCGGCGGTGTACTGGACAACCCCGTGGGCATAAACCAAGTCAAAGCTGTTGTCGGGAAACGGCAGTTGTTCGCCGTCAGCGACCTGGAACGTGCCGCTCAATTGTTGCTGTTCGAAGTTGGCCCGTGCCAGCTCGATCGCCGAGGCGGCGAGGTCGACGCCGGTAACCTCGGCGCCTCCCCTGGCGAAACGAGCCAGATCGACGCCGGCGCCGCAGCCGACCTCGAGAACCGATCGGCCGCGGTAGCCGTCAAAGGCCACGAGCCGCAGCAGGTGATGGAGTTTTTCGAAATGGTAGTGGTCGAGATCGTCGAAAAACCCTCGCGACCCAACCGGGTGCTTCGTGATCTCGAGATCGTGAATATGGTGATTCCAGTAGGTGCGCACCTCTTCGGTCGTAGCCACGGCCAGACTATACCAGCAGCTCCCGCGTCTCACTCCGTGGCTTGGCCTGGCGAACATGCAATCGCTGAACGCCGGCGGCCGAAAGCAGTACGATGCCGCTGATGAACCGCGATCTGGATCGCCTCACCGCCCACACTTTCGACGTGCTCGTCGTCGGCGGCGGCATCTACGGCCTCACCATCGCCTACGATGCGGCACAACGCGGCCTGTCAGTGGCGCTGGTCGAGCGCAACGACTTCGGCAGCGGCGCCACCTTCAATCATCTCCGCACCATTCACGGCGGGCTGCGCTACCTGCAGTCGCTCGACATCAGCAGAGCGCGCGAGTCCACTCGCGAGCGCCGGACCACGGCCCGGATCGCACCCCACGCGGTGCGCCCGCTCCCTTTCGCGGTCCCGATCTACCGGTCGCTGCTGCGCGGCAAGATGGCAATGCGCGCCGGCTTTCTGCTCGATCGCGTCGTCTCTGTCGATCGTAACCGCGGTGTTCCCTCCTCGCACCGGCTGATGGGCGGGCGTGTGGTGTCGCGCAGTCATGCGGCACAGCGCTTTCCCGGCCTCAGGCGTCAGGGACTCACGGGAGCGGCGGTGTTCTACGACTACGTCACCGTCGAGCCCGACCGCCTGACGTTTTCGTTTGCCCTCGCCGCGGTCGAGCACGGCGCGGTGCTGGCGAACCACGTCGAGGCCATCGCGCCGCTGGTCGAAGGCGGGCGCGTCATCGGCGTCAGCCTGCGCGACACGCTCGCATCGCGCACCATCGACCTGGCCGCACGGCTCACGATCAACGCGACCGGCGGCGGTGTCGACGGGTTGCTCAAACCGCTCGGGCTCGCCAGCGGCATCCCGATGCTGAAGGCGATGAATCTCGTCACCAGGCGCGACGCCGGAGAGGAAGCACTCGGCGGGCGGTCGCCGTCGGGCCGCAACCTGTTTCTGGTGCCGTGGCGTGAGCGCGCGCTGTTCGGAACCTGGGAGTCGGACCGTCCCTGCGATGCCAACGACACCGGCGTCCATGAGCGGGACGTCGCCGCGTTCATCGTCGAGTTGAACATGGCGTTTCCCGCGCTCGATCTGACGCTGGCCGACGTGACGCTGGTGCATCGCGGCATCGTGCCCGCGGCGGTCTACGGCAACCGCGTCGGTCTCGAAGGGCACGAGCAGATTCGCGACCATGCAACTCAGGGATTCGAGGGGCTGCTTACAGTCGCCGGCACCAAGTTCACGACCGCGCGCGGCGTGGCCGAGCGGGTCACCGACACCATCATGGCCAAGCTCGAGCAGAAGCCGGTGCCGTGTCGTACGGCGTCGACGCCACTGCCTGGCGGCAGCCTGCGCGACATCGGCCTGGCCATCGCCGACGCGCGGCGCGAGTTCGACGAAGGTCTGCCGACCGACACGATCCCGCATCTGATTGCCGCCTACGGCTCGCGCTATCGCGACGTGATGGAGATTGCGGGCAATCGAAGGGAGTGGCGGACGCGCCTGGCGCCCGACTCACCCGTCATCGGCGCGGAGCTGGTGCTCGCGGCGCGGAAAGAGATGGCGCCGACGCTGGCAGACATCGTCATCCGGCGGACGCCGCTCGGCGCACTCGGACATCCTGGAGATCCGGCGCTGGCGCGCGCAGCCGCGATCGTCGGCGACGAACTGGGTTGGTCCGAGGAACGCCGCCGCGATGAAATCCGCGAGGTCAACCAGTTCTATCACGGCATCAGCGAGCGATCCCCGGCCTGACGTCGACGTGAATCGACCTGGCGACGTCGTGAGCGGCCTTGCCCGCTCAGGTGGCGCTTTCCTCGAGCGCTTGCGATCACTTGTCGGAAGAGGGCGCGGTCGCTCACAATCGGGCGGGATGCGACGCGGCGACTACGGATACGACGCGCCTTACGCGCTGGCGCTTTTCGGCGGTCTGGCCGCTGCCGGTGGAGTGGGCAGCGCGATCTCGTGGTGGCTGGGTCTGACTCATCTCGCCAACCTCATGGCGTTCTACTTCGTGTTCTTTCTCGCGAATTTCAGCAGCTTTCTCTACACGACCAGACGCGGGAAGTTTGCCGAATGGGATCGGATTCTGGATCGTGTCGGTCTGCGCGGTGACGAAGACGTGCTCGACATGGGGTGCGGCCGCGGTGCGGTGCTTGCGGCTGTCGCCAGACGGTTGACGACGGGGCAGGTGACCGGCGTCGATCTCTGGAACGCGAAAGATCAGTCGGGCAACGCCCTGGACGTGACACAGCGCAACATGTCACTCGAAGGGGTGGGCGAGCGCGTCCGCATCGACACCGGCGACATGCGGGAACTGGCGTATTCCGGCGCGCAGTTCGATCTCGTGGTCTCGAGCCTTGCCATCCATAACATCCGATCGAACGCCGAGCGCCGCCGCGCTGTCATCGAAGGATTTCGCGTCCTCAGGCCCGGAGGACGGATGGTGATCGCGGACATCCGCGCGACCGCGATCTATGCGGACGCCCTGCGAGCGCTCGGTGCGCTCAATGTGGAACGCCGTCGGCTGGGATGGCGATTCTGGTGGGGCAACCCGTTCGCCGGCACGACGCTCGTGACGGCGACAAAGCCACTGGCCGCCGACGGACGCAGCTAGACAATATCGAGTGACCGGCTCGCAGGAGCCGGCCGTGAAAAACGTTGCCACGTGGGTTGGGGTGGACGCTCACAAAAGCATCTGTTTGTCGCGGCGCTAGTCGGTGGCCACACCGCGCCGGTGAGTTGGCAACTGTCACACGAGCCGAACGCCGTGCGTCGACTGGTGCGGAAGGGCGAGCGCGAATCTCGTCTATGGAACCGTGAAGGCGTTGAACACGTAGGTGAAGCCGGCTGTGAATCCGATCGTCGGATCGATCGTCGTCAAGCCAAGGAAGACGCCGGCGTCGAAGCGGATCGGGCCACGCGTGTAGCGGCCGCCGATCTTCAGAATCCCCCGGCTCTCGGTTCCGGGAAACGCAGTCGAGCGCGTCGACACGCGGCCGTTCAACTCGCCGACCAGCTCGGTCGCCTGGGTCACCGCCCTGGCGAACGACAGGCCGTACAGCAGCACATCGTTCTGCCCCACGCCCGAGGTCGGGTTCGTGAGGATGCCGGCGCCGAGGTTGCCGACGACGCGAATCGACTGAACGGTCTTGGCGAACAGCAGCGCGCCCGACACGTCGGTGGTGTCGAGGTCGATCCCCTTCTCATTCGACGCATTGGGCAGTTTGGTTGCGAACCGGATGCCGATCGCCGGTCGCGACGCCGATTCGGCGAGCAGACGAATTTTGGTGGCGAGTACCGCGTTGGAGACGTCGTGGGTACTGTCCCCAGTGACGGTGAGCAGCGACGCCAGCGGCGCATTCGGATCGCGGCTGCTGATGCCTAGGCTGTTGTAGATGCCGCCGTCGATCTGGAACTCGACGATCGAACCGAGGCCGACGCTGATGCCGATCGTCGGAATGCTCACCAGGTTGCCCTGGAGGCCCGACACCGGATTCTGATAGTCGTGCGCGAGATCGACCCCGCCTTCGATCAGCACCCGACCGGCGCCGATCGGCTCCGGGTCCTCGGTGATCAGGGGACGCTGCTGTGCGGACGCCGTGGCGGCAATGGCGGACAAGGCAAGGACGATGGTCAACGCTCGAAATCGCATCAGCACCTCGAGAAAAGACTGCATGTTGGACGACGGCTCGTCTGGGATGGTCCGGCTGAAGCCGGACACTACCGGAACCTCTTGTTACCGGAACTCCGCGGTAGCGCCACTCCGAGGCACTGGAACTCCGTCCACTCGGAATTCCGACGCGGTTGAGGTCCGGCTGAAGCCGGACACTACCGGAACCTCCTGCTACCGGAACTCCGCGGTAGCGCCACTCCGAGGCACTGGAACTCCGTCCACTCGGAATTCCCACGCGGTCGAGGTCCGGCTGAAGCCGGACACTACCGGAACCTCCTGCTACCGGAACTCCGCGGTAGCGCCACTCCGGGGTACTGGAACTCCGTCCACCGGAATTCCGACGCGATCGAGGTCCGGCTGAAGCCGGACACTACCGGAACCTCCTGCTACCGGAACTCCGCGGTAGCGCCACTCCGGGGTACTGGAACTCCGTCCACTCGGAATTCCGACGCGATCGAGGTCCGGCTGAAGCCGGACACTACTGGAGCACCCGCAGCAGTCGAGAATCGCCAGCTCTTCCGGTAGTGTCCGGCGTCAGCCGGCTTTCTCTCTTGGTAGTGTCCGGCTTTAGCCGGACCTCAGCGCCCTGGTGACTCTCTGGCCCGACCGTCGTCTGGTCTGCAGCGTCCGGCTTTGGCCGGACTCTCGTACGCAGCCCGCCAGGCGGGTTGAGGCGGGTGTCGAGAAGATGCCGCGGCGCGACGTTCCCGAGCGCCTTCAGCATCGACTGCTTGACGCCCGGATGCTCGCGTTCGAGCTCCATCAGCAATCGCTTGGTGCGTTGCCGCTGCAGGCTGAGATCGCCGCACGCCGGGCAGCAGCAGCCGATGATGGGCAGCTCGCATTCCTTCGCGTACGCCCGGGCTTCCTCTTCACCGACGTAAACCAGGGGCCGAATCACCACATGCGCACCGTCGTCGGACACCAGCTTGGGCGGCATCGCCATCAGCTTGCCAGCGAAGAACAGGTTGAGCAGGAGCGTCTCGATGAAGTCGTCGGCGTGATGGCCGAGAGCAATCTTGGTCGCGCCGCATTCTCCCGCCAAACGATACAGAACGCCCCGGCGGAGGCGCGCGCAGAGCGAACAGGGTGTTGCGCCATCCTCGAGAATCTCGTCGATGGTCTCGCCGATATTGGTGTGCTCGCTGCGGTACTCCCAGCCGCGGGCCTGGCAGGTGCTGGCGAGCAGTTCGTGCTTGTATTCCTTGTAGCCGGAATCGACGTTGACCGCGATGAGCGAGAACCTGATCGGTGCCCTCAGGCGCAACACGTCGAGCGCCTGCATTAGCGCCCAGCTGTCCTTGCCTCCCGAGAGTCCGACCATCACGCGGTCGCCGTTTTCGAGCATCTCGTAGTCGACGATCGCCTTGGTCGTCTTCTTGGCGACGCGCGCTTCGAGTTCGCTGCGGTAAGACATAGATCGAATTATACGGGGTGTTCTCGCGATCCGACGACCCGCGCGGGGATACCAACGGCGATCGCCGAGGCCGGCACGCTCTCGCGTACGACAGCGCCGGCCCCGATCACGGCGCCGGCACCGATGGTCACGCCGTCGAGCACTTTCGCACCCGCGCCCAGCCACGCGCCGTCGCCGACGTCGACGCCGGTCGACGTTCGCGTCTGTTCGAGCACCGACCTCGAGGGGTCGGAGAACTCGTGATCGCCGCCGATGATGTAGGTGTAGGCCGCCAGCAGCACATTCCTGCCGAGGCGCACCCGGCTGGCCGAAAACAGCTCGCAGTTGAAACCGACGTTGGCGCCGTCGGCTAGCTCGATGTCGCCGTTCTTGCACGAGAGAATGGTATTGCGGCCAACGAACACGCCGTCGCCGATGCGGATGCCGCGGTTCGACTCGCCCTTCGCGTCGACCAGGCAGTTGTCGTCGATCACGACGTTGCTGCCAATGTGGACCTTGTGCGGATGTCGCAGCACGACCTGCTGGCCGAAGATGACGTTGGTTCCACACGATCCCAGCAGCCACGGATAGAGCATCTTGCGAAGCGCGAGCCCGAGCGCGCCGGGCCACGGCTGCGCGAGCATCACGATGAGCTCGTATTTCAGCAGCGCGCCAAGCCCCGGCTTGCCGACCACGAGCTCCGCGTACTTCGAGCGGCTCGACCTGCCCGGAGCAAACAGCTGCTCTTGCGCCTTGCCGATCGGCGGGTTGGAGGGAGCCGCTTTGCCGGCGTCGGTCACAGCCATCCTTCGGTGCGGTACCAGCCCAGGGCGCGGCGGATGCCTTCGTGCAGTCCGACGCGCGGTGCAAACCCGATCTCGGCCCGTGCCCGCGTAGTGTCGAAGGCGCGGCTTTTGGTGAAAAAATTCACCCGCCGCCGGAAAATCGGCGGCGCGATGCCCAACGGCGCGCAGATCGCCTCGCACACCGCCCCGGCGGCCCAGAACGGCCAGACTGGGAGGTGACGCGTCGGCACCGGCACGCCGGCCGCTTCCGCCACCAGCGCCACCAGCGCGTTCAGCGTCGTCACCTCCCCGCCCGCCAGGATGTAGGTGCGGTTGGCGGCCGCCGGCAGCGTTCCACACAGCCGGAAGCCGTCGACCAGGTCATCGATGAACGTCAGATGGTAATAGATTTCCCCGCCGCCGAGCGTGATCCACCGCCGCCGCGCGACACCGCGAAACAGCTTGAGAAGGCGACGGTCTCCAGGGCCGTAGATCCCGGTCGGCCGCACGATCGTGACCTCGAGTCCGAGGCGCCGCCCGGCTTCGGTCGCGAGCTGTTCCCCTTCGAGCTTCGTCACCTGATAGATGTCGCCCGGCTTCAGCGGCGCCTCCTCGTTCGCGGGCGGGTGCTCGACGTCGCCATGGACGCCGACCGTGCTGCAGTGCACGAACCGCCGCACGCCGCCGCGCGCAGACGCTTCGACCAGATCCCTCACCGCGGTGGCGTTCACCGCGCGGTAGACCTCGGGGCTGAGCCCGGCTTGCCGATAGATGGCGGCGATGTGATAGACCACGTCGATGCCGCCGGTCGCCGCCGCCAGCGCCTGCGGGTCGCGCAGGTCGCCCATCACCAGCGTGACCCCGGCCTTCGCGAGCGCCACCGCGGCTGGACTTTCCGTCCGGACCAGGGCCGACACCGAGTCGCCGCGCGCCGCGAGCGCGCGGGCGAGATGGCCGCCGGTGAACCCCGTTGCCCCGGTGACTAGGACGCGCACCGTTCGGCGACCAGCGTGACCGGCGAGCCAAACGGCTTGAGCAGTCCGGCGTGATCGAGCACGCGTTCGGACCACAGGGTGAACCGGCGACTGCCGATCGCCTTGTGAAACGCGATCGGCAGGACGAACTGGCGGTGCACGGAGCGGAGGCGGAAGCGGTTGCGATCGAAGGCCTTGATGATGGCGGCCTGAGTGAACACCCGGTACGGTTCGGTGCTGATTCCTGCGGCGTGCACGGCGCGCCGCGCCAGCGACTCGAACAACGCCGCGCTCGTCGCCGACGGGTAGTCGACGATGACCAGGCGCTCGGCCACACGGCACAGCTCCGCCACGCAGCGCTCCCATTCCGGCGTGTGCATCAGCAGCCTGAAGCTGACCACCGCGTCGAAGCTGCGATCGGCGAATTCGAGGGCGTGGGCGTCGCCGCGCTGGAAATTGACGGTCAGCATCTGCTCGGCGGCCCGCTGCCGCGCGATGGCGAGCATTTCCTCCGACGCGTCCACCGCGGTCACCTTGGCGCCGCCCGCCGCGAGAATCAGGGCCGCGCGGCCGGTGCCGGTGCCGACGTCGAGCATCTGCCGATCCTTGATGCGGCCGACCATGTTGGCGAGCACGCGCGCCTGCGACTTGGCAATCAGCTCCCCGATCGGTCCGCTGAACCGCCGCTGATCGAAGGTCTGCGCCATCACCGGATCAGCGTAGGCCGAATAGCTGTAGTGCCTGCTGGAGGGATCCGGCTTCACGCCACGTCCTTGACGACGGCAGCGGCGGACGGCGCGGCTGCCAGCGCCGCACACGCCTGTCGGGTTTTCTCGAGATACGCGGCGTAGCTGTACTTGGTTTCCGCCAGCTCGCGGGCGCGGCGTCCGATCGCCTCGGCGCGAACCGGATCGTCGAGCCCCGCCAGGATTCCGTCGGCGTACTCCTGCGGTGTCACACCGGTCAGAATCGCCGTGTCATCGTCGAGGACCTGGGTATGCGTCAGCAGCCGTGTCGCGACGATGGCCTTGCCCGAGCGCAGGTACTGGTAAATTTTCAACGGCGTGTTGGTGCCGCGCGAGCGTGGCGACAGCAGCAGGTCGGCGGCGAGGAGATAGGCGGGAATCTCGGACGCGGGACGTTCACCGGCAAACAGCGTCACCGCCTCGACACCGGCGGCCCGCGCCTGCTCGCGTGCCTTCGCCACCTGGTCCGGCCGACCGCCGGCGAGCACCAGGCGGGCGTCACCGCGCAGGCGGTGCACGATGGCCATCGCCGCGAACAGCAGCTCGAGCCCCTGGTACGCTTCGAAGGTCCCGGTGTACAACACCATCGGCGTCGTGGCGCCGAGATTCAACGAGCGGCGAACAGCCGCGGCGCCGGCCGGCGTCGCTTCGTCATCGGCCGATCCGGGCGCATTCTCGATGAGCACCGTGCGTGCCCCGGGTTCGATCGCCTTCACGGTCTCCTCGAGCGACGGGCAGATGACGATGACGACGCGCGAGCGCCGGATCATGAAGCGCTCGATCGCCAGGAACACGACCTTGATGAGCCTCGACCGGCTGAACGCGAAATTCGACAGCTGCTGCGGCAGGCTCGAGTGCATATCGTAGAGGTGCGGTACCCGCAGGCACATGGCGATCACGGCGCCAATGAGACCGCCTTCTTCGTGCGAGTGAATCGCGTCGTAACGCCCCGAGAGCGCGCGACGCACAGCGCTCAGCGCCAGCATCGCGTCGAGCGGGATTTTAGCCAGCGACGGACCGATCTTCACGTGATCGACCAGCGGTGGACGGAGGCTGCGAAAGACACGAAGTCCCGGCATCGACACGCGCTGGCCGAAGGGATAGGTCACGAGATCGATCTGGTGGCCGAGCGCGGTGAGAGCGCGGATGCGGTGGAACTCGCTGAACGGCGTGCCGCGCGGCTCGAAAAACGGCTCGGGCGCGATCATCAGGATGCGCACGGTTCCGGTGATTTTCGCACGAAATGATAGTACAGTGTCGCATCCCTTTCGCCGAATGTCCCAGGAACAACCCCGACCATCTTCCATGCGCCGCTATGTCGTGCTGGCGGTCAAGCTCTCGGTCAGCATCATCCTTCTCGTGGTCCTGTTCGCGAGGATCGACGTGGCGCAGCTATGGCAGACGGCGAAGCTGGCGTCGGTCCCCTGGCTGATCGCGGCGATCGCGGTCTTCGCCACCAGCACCATCGTCGCCTCGTGGCGCTGGAACCTGCTGCTGAAGACACAGCAGATCGAGATCACGCTGCGCTCGCTGCTCGGTACGTTTCTGATCGCCACCTACTTCAACAATTTCCTGCCGAGCAACATCGGCGGCGACGTCGTCCGCATCGGCGATACTGCCCGCCACACGAACTCGAAGACGCTGGCCACGACCGTCGTGCTGATGGACCGTATTCTGGGGCTGATCGCACTGGTGCTGGTGGCGGCGCTGGGCGCCACGGCGATTGGACGGCTGCACCATGCCGCGGCGCCGATCTGGCCAGTGTGGCTGTGGGCCGGATTTCTCGCCGGCGCCGCCGCGACCACGCCGGCCGTCTTCGCGCCGGCGGGCTTTGGACGGCTGCTGCGGCCGTTGACGGTATTTCACCCCGAATGGGTCGGCACACGGATCACCACGCTGACCGGCGCGCTGGCGCGATTTGGGGAGGATCCCGGCGTCCTCGTCAGCGCGTTCATGGGCGCCATTCTGGTGCAGGGCGCGCTGGTGCTGTTCTATGCCGCGGTTGCATACGCCCTGCACCTCGACATCGCCTTCTGGGATCTGGCGGTGGTGGTGCCGATGTCGTTCGTCGTGCAGCTGCTGCCGGTGTCGGTGGGCGGCTTCGGCGTGCGCGAAGCGTTCTTCTCGTACTACTTCCACCGCATCGGCCAGCCGATCGAGGACGCCGTCCTGCTGTCGCTGGTTGGCCAGGCGCTGCTGATGCTGTTCTCGCTCTCGGGTCTCGGCGTCTACGTCTGGCGTCAGCGGCACCCTCTCAACGCTTGAGAGTTCAGATTTAGGAATTCAGATTTAAGATTGATTGACAATTCAATCCGAAATCAGTTTTGAATTCTCAAATCCGAAATCAGTTTGAATTCTCAAATCCGAATTCAGATCTGAATTCTGAAATCCGAACTCTGATCTGAATTCTGAAATCCGAACTCTGATCTGAATTCTGAAATCCGAACTCTGAAATCCCTGAACCCGCCTACGGCGGAAAACCGACGATCTCGTAGAGCCTCGTCGTTGCGTCGGTGTAGAGCGGACGCAGGTAGGGTTCGAACTCCTTCAGCCGCATCAGCACGTCGTTCCGGTTCTCGGTGTTGTACCCATTCATGTGAAACACGGCATAGCGGATTGCGTTCGGTTCGAGGATCTTGAACGCGTCGCGGCTGGGGAACGGCGCCAGGAGCAGCACGTGCTCGTAAAAGTCGGGCGGGATGTAGTCGCTGTAGCCGTTGACCAGCGGCATCCAATGCGCGGTGGACGCCAGCATGTACTTCGTGTGCTGGAACAGGCCGACCTGGGGGTAGAAAAAAGGCATCTCGATGATCGGCCCGGGCGGGAGCGTGGCCAGCACGCGATAGACGGGCTGGACCGGTGGCGCTTCCGGCATGTAAATCGGAACCGCCAGTTCCGCGGCCGCGGCCACGGCGATCACGGCGGTGACCAGACGCGGGCGCCGGATCCGAAGCAACAGGCGGGAAATCGCCACACCCGCGAGGACCGAGAGACCGAAGCTGACGATCAGCCCGAAGCGCGCCGGGGCGCGCAACCAGGCGAACGTCGGCACGACCTTGTATAGCGCCGAGTACAGGAGCCCGGCGGGTCCAAACGACGCCCAGAACGCCAGCAGCACCAGCCCCCCGTAGACGAGTAGCAGTTCACGGCGGCGATCGTGACCGGCGACCCACGCGCCCCAGACGCCGAACACAACCGTCACGACGCCGGGAAACGACACCTCCGACCATGGGGGCAGGTGGCGCAACATCCAGGCGTGCGCGTACGCCGAGCTCGCCAGGTAGTCGCTCCAGTTGGCCGAGTACCTGAACAGAATCCGCCAGCTCACGCCGGAAGCCACCGACCCGCTGCAGCGCGGCATAAGGGAGAAACGCCGGCGTCACCAACGCCACCGAGACGATGGCGCCGTAGCCGAGCGCCAGCCAGAATCGTCGATCTCTCCACAGCCGTCGCGTCGTGGCCGTGACGACAGTCGCGAAGCCAACCATGAGGCAGACGAAGACGCCATAGTAGCCGCAGCAGATGGCCTGGCCGGCCATCACCACGCCGAGGACGGCGCCGCGCCTGGCGGCTGGCTTGTCGGCCATCCGGTGGAACGCGAGCAACGTGAACGGCAGCCCCGCCGTCATCAGCAGCTGGATATGGGCGGTGTGAGCGAACACGTACGGACAGAACGCAAATCCGATCGCCGGAATGACCGCGGCGCGCCGATCATCGGTCAGATAGCGGACGAGGTAGTACATCCCGGTGGCGCTGAGCACGAAGGCCAGCAGCATCACGAAGTTGTGCGCGGCGTAGGGATTGCGCGTCAGCCAGTAGGCCGGGACCGCCAGGGCGCCCGCGCCGAGGTTGTTCTCGGAATACGCGAGCGTCCCGCGGTGGGGATAGAAGATGTTGGCGTCGAAGACATGCAGCGGATCGACGACCAGCGTCCGCGCCACCCAGGCGACGTTCCAGATCGACAGCTGCCCGTCGCCCTTGTCTACGCGGCCGACGCGGCCGATCTGGAACGCGACGGGATAGGTCAACACCGCCGTCAGCAGGGCTGCGGCGAGCACGACGAGGCCGAGCTCTTTCAAGCCGGCGTAACCGTCGCGTGCGGCGCTCATTTCCCTGCCGGGATCGCCGTGAACCGCATCAGCGCGCCCAGATTGCGGTAATCCTTCGAGTCGACATTCCGCAGGTGCTCGGTGAACCCCTCGGTCGAGCGCGCCGACAGCAGGTAGACATAGCTGGTGAAGTCGCGGACACCGGACGCCGGCAGGTCGAAGGTGACCGGGTTGTCCGGTGTCAGCGGGACCCTGACCTGCGCCGCTCCGGCCGAGACGATGAACACGGTCGGCACCCGCGACTCGACGGTCATGCGCAGGTGATCGATTCGCCAGTCGCTCCGCATGATGATGTCGGCCCGGCCGTCACCGGCGACCCAGACGCCCGCATGCCCGGCGTCGTCGACGATCTCGGGCGGATAGGCGTGCTCGTCGAGGAAGTACAGCAGCACGTCGTTGAACCACGAATGCGCTCGCGGCCCTTCCACCAGCGCGATCGGCAGATCGTTGGCCATGGTGATCTCGACCGGGAGCCAGCGCGCGAATCCGCGCTCGGTCGACAGATAGGGAGACTTCGCGGCGACGAACGGGTTCACCAGCAGCTTGGCGGTGAACAGCGCGCCGCCGATCCACGCCAGCATTGCCGGCGCCGACGTGGTCATGGGCGGCGTGAGAAAGAACAAGGCCGCGTAGGCGCCGATGATGTAGCGGTTCCCTGTCGGACCGCCGCCGCCGCTCCAGGAGTACGGCGCCAGGATCAGCAGCCCCACCGCCGACCCCACGAACGCGAGGAAGATCAGCAGCCGCCATGGCTGCCGGCGCTCCCGCGAGAACAGCCAGAGCAGGATGGAGACCGCGCCCGGGAAGAAGTACGGCACGAAGCCGAAATGGCGCCCGATCAGAAAATATTCGATGTTGTGCTCGAACCGGTTCGGGAAATCCTGCAGCACGCTGTCGGCGTCGGAATCGTTCGTGCTCATTTCCCTGCCCTGACGATCCCAGACACTGTCTGTGGAGCCGTCGAAGGGAAAGGCGGTATAGAACGTCTTGCGATCGCCGCCCTGATAGTTGAACTCGCCGGCGTTCAACGCCGTCAGGCCGAACAGCGCGCACGCGACCAGCACGCTGGCGGCTCCCACCAGCACGCCGTCGAACCACTTGCGGCGCCACCACAACCAGATCACGATCGGCGCGACCAGCAGCGCGTGGTTGGGCGGCTTCGAATAGGTGGCGGCGCCGAGCAGCATGGCGGCGGCGATGTCGCTGCCCCGGCCCCGCAGCCAGGCGGGTGCCTCCGGCTTGACCTCCTTGTAGAGCCAGAGGAAGTAGGCAAAGAACACGATCGAAAAATGAAACACCTCGGGCGCGAGAAACACCGCATAGACCGGCAGACAGCTGGCGCCGACAAACGCCAGCGTGAAGATCAGCGCCGGGGCCGGCGCCGACCGCGCCGCGAGGAAGGCATAGCCGCAGCCGCACACGCCGAACAGCAACAGCACGTGAAGGACGAGGAAGCCATTCAGTCCGAGCAGCCGCACGAACGGCGCCGCCACGATCGGGTACAGCAACGCCTTGGCGAAATACAGGCGATCGGTTTGCCGATCCGGCGTCTTGAGCTCGTGCACGAACGGCGGCCTGGCATCGACCCGCACGCGCAGCTGCTTGCCCTTCTTCAGGAAAATCCCGTCAGGTCCCGATCGGTAGAGGCCGTAGAAGCGATCCAGATCGCGACGCTGGTAGGTCAAATCGTGGTCGTAAGCCAGGCTCAGCGCCATCGACACGTAGGTGGCCTCGTCACCCTTGATGCCGAAGCCGGTCTTGACCACATCCACCGACAGCGCTGCCGCGAGCGCGACGATGAGGAGAACCGCTCCCGCTTTCATTCCGGTGCATCATATCGCGAGCGGAATGGGGTATTCTGAACGCGTTCCTTGTCCACCGAACCGTTTTCAGAGCGAGGCGGCAAAGCCCGCGGCTGTCTCGACCTCGTCAGCGGCCGCTTTCCTGCCTTTGTCTTCGGTGGTGGTGTCGGCGCGCTCCTGCCGGTGTTCCATTTCCACGACGTGACGCGTGACGAGCTCGAGCCGCAACTGCGCCATCTCGCCGACAACGGGTATCGATCGGTGATCTCGGACGAGATCGCCGCCTATGTCCGCGGCGAGCTCACGCTCCCGGCGCGCTCGGTCGGCCTCTGCTTCGACGATGCGTGGAAGAGCGTCGCGACCGTGGCGGCGCCGTTGTTACAACAGCACGGGTTGACGGCGATTACCTACGCGATTCCGGCCCGCATCACCGAGAACGGCGAGGGCGATTCGCCGTTCGTGACCTGGCCCGAGCTCGCCGACATGCAGGCGTCTGGGGTGATCGACGTGCAGTCGCACACCGACTCGCATTCCCGGATATTCGCGTCGCCGGAGGTCGAAGACTTCGTTCAGCCGGAATATCCGGCGACTCCGCTGCTCAACCGGCCGCAGCTGTCGCCGCCGCCGTCGCTGGCATTCGTGACACCGACCGATCTCGGTGCGCCGCTCTACGGCATGCGGTCGCGAATGTCCGATGGCCGCCGCGCGCTGGTGCCGCACGAGGTCCACGCCAGATGCGTGGACGTGGTGGCGCGGGCGGGCGGAGCGTCGTTCTTCTCGCGGCCGGACTGGCGGACCACACTCACCGCCATCGTCAACGCCGCACCGCCGGCGCCACTCGAGAGCGCGGACCAGCAGTCGCGCGCCATCGAAAGCGAACTGACGCGCAGCCGTGCCACCCTGAACGATCGACTCAGGACCACCGCTGTGGCACACATCTGCCTGCCGTGGGGCATTTCCGGCACCCACACCGCAGCGCTCCTGAAGCGCACCGGCTACCGATCCGCCTTCGCCAACCGCCTGCGGGGACAGCACGCGGTGCACGCCGGCGACGATCCCTACTGGCTCAAGCGTCTTCCGAACCGCTACATCGCTCGCCTTCCAGGGCGAGGCCGGCGCTACTGGTTTTCATGACCGCGGCCTTTCCCGACGACGTCGCCGTCGCCATCGTCTGCCACAACAACCGCGCCACGCTCGCTTCGACGCTCGCCTCGCTCGATGCCGCCGGCTGCCCGCCAGCCCGCATCCTGGTCGTCGATGCGGCCAGCACCGACGGCACCATCGAATGGCTGGGCACGGCCTGTCCCGGGGTGCGCGTCCACGCCCTGATGAAGAACGAAGGGCCGAACCCCGGCAGAAACATCGGCATTCGTGAGGCGGCGCAGCCGTACGTGTTCCTGATGGACGCCGATATCCGGGTCGAGCCTGAGGCCATCCAGCGCCTGCGCAGCGCGATGGCCGGCGACGGGACGATCGGCATCTGCAGCCCGATCGTCGTCCACGCCGGCGACCCCGGCACCATTCAGTACGCCGGCGGCTCCCTGCACTTCATCTGCGAGGCGATTAATCCCTGGATGAACCGTCCGCTCGCGGATCGCGGACCGGCGCCCGCCGACGTCGGCGTCGCGTCGGGCAACGGCCTGCTGCTGAACCGGAACGCCGCCCTCGCCGTCGGCCTGTTCGACGAACGCTATTTCATGGGCAAGGACGACGGCGACTTCACGCACCGGATGCGCATCGCCGGCTACCGGATCGTCGAGCGGCCGGATGCGCTGCTGCTGCACGGCAGCCGGCCGCGCAGCGACTGGCTCTTCTACTACCAGATCAGGAATCGCTGGCATTTCATGCTCAAGAACTACCAGTGGCGGACGCTGATCGCGATCCTGCCCTGCCTGGCGGTTCACGAGCCGCTGCAACTGATGGTGCTCGTCGCCAAGGGTCACGGCGCGACCTACGTCAAGGCGATCCGCGGGCTGATCGCCATGCTCCCCGACCTGGCGCGTGACCGGGCCGAAGTGCGACGATTCCGGAAGCTTCCCGACGGAGCGCTGCTTCGCAGCGACCGCCTGATCGTGCGCGATGACCTGATGACTCCCCTCGCGAGAATCGGCAAGAGGCTGTACGAATCGTGGCTGACCGCGTATTGGAGCCTGCTGCGCCATACGGTGCTGGCGGGATGACGCGCGGCGTCCTCATTCTGACGCCGTACTTCTACCCGATTATCGGGGGCGTGGAGAGCAACGCCGAACGGCTGGCGCGATTTCTCGTGGCCCAACGCGTCTCCGTTCAGGTGCTGACCAAGCGGATCGGCCGGAACCTGCCGGATGCGGCGGATCGAGACGGTATCGCGATCCGGCGCATCGGACCGGGCGGGGAGCGATCGTCGTTTGGCAAGTGGCTGATGACGCCGGCCATCGTCAGGTGGCTCGCGGGTCATGCCTCCCAGTACGACGTGGTCTGCTGTGTCGACTACCGCGCCACCGGCGTGGCGGCGCTGCTGGCGCGACGCATAACCGGCCGTAAGGTCGTGTTTCAGGCGCAGACCACCGGCGTGCTCTCTGGCGACAACGTCGATCCGCTGCTGCAGCGCGCGGGCATCGGCGCGACCGGTCCTGTGGCGCGGGCGATCAAAGCGCCGATCCGCGCGCTCTATCGAGGCGCCGACGCCTTCGCCTGCATCTCGCGCGACATCGAGCGCGAAACCCTTGCCTGCGGCGTGGATCGCGACCGGGTGTGGTATCTCCCGAACGCCATCGACATGACACATTTCAGCCCGATTGATTCGGAACGGCGGAATGGTCTGCGACGCGAGCTCGACCTGCCGCTCAATCGCGTCGTGTGCCTGTTCGTGGGGCGGCTGAGCCGGGAAAAGGGTCTGCTCGACCTGCTCGAGGCGTGGCAACTGCTGCAGCCGTCCGACGCCCTGCTGGTCATCGCCGGCCCGGACATGACCGGCCATGCGTGGGACGCCGGCAAGCCGGGCAGGTCCTTCGTCGAGCGGCATGGCCTCGGTCAGCACGTCCGGTTCGTGGGTCCGCTGGCCGACGTCGCTCCGATGATCCAGGCCTCCGATCTGGTCGTGCAGCCCTCGCATTTCGAAGCGCTCGGCCTGTCGGCGATCGAAGCCCTGGCCTGCGGCGTGCCGCTGGTTGCGTCCGCGGTGGGCGGTTTGCTCGACTTCGTCGTCGATGGCGACAACGGCCGGTTGGCCCCGGCCCAGGATCCGCCGGCGCTGGCGGCCCGCATCGGCCCGCTGCTGACCGACGCGCCTGCGCGTGCCCGGCTGGCCGCGCGCGCGCGAGCATCGGTCCTGCACGAGTACGACGAGCTGACGGTCTTCGGTCGCATGAGCACGCTGTTCGAACGGCTGGCGGCGGCGCCATGAGCCGCCGCCTTTCATTTCTGAAGAGCAGCGGCTACGCGGCGGTCACGGCGGGCAGCGCCGTCATGCTCGTCGCCCTGACGATGATTGCGGGCCGATGGCTGCCGGCCTCTGAGTACGGCAAGTTCTCCTTCGCCATCGCGCTGGCGACGATCGTCGAGACGCTCATGGACATCGGTCTCGGGCCGGTGACCGTGCGAACCGTGGCGCGGGACGCCGAGAACGCCGGTCCATTTTTTCGCCATGTACTCGGGCTGAAGATCGCGTGGGGAGGACTCGGCCTGCTGCTGCTGCTGGTTGCGGTTCCGATCATCCGCCGCGACCCGTCCGTGATTGGCGCCTGTTACCTGATGGGGCTGTCCTCGGCAATCCGCTCGTATGTGCTCAGCGCGCGCGGCCTGCTCCAGGGGCTCAACCGGTTCGATCTCGAAACCGTGACCGTGGTCGCCGACCGCGGACTGCTCCTGCTGCTCGGCACCCTGGTGCTGATCAGCGGATTCGGCCTGCTCGGCCTGTCGGTCGCATTCGTCGTGGCGCGCCTGCTGATGTTCGTCGTCGTCACGGTGATCGTGAAGCGGGTGACGGGATCGGCCGCGCCCACCTACGATCGAGCGGTGTGGATCGAGTTGCAGCGGGCGGCGCTGCCGCTCGGCTTCTTCCTCATCACGCTCACCCTCTACACCTACATCGACACCGTTATACTCTTCATCATGCGGACCGACGCCGAGACCGGCTGGTACGCCGCGTCGTACCGCGTCTATGAAGGTCTCATGTACGCGCCCTCCGCGTTCTCCACGGTGCTGACGCCGCGTTTTTCGCAGCTGTTCGTGAGCGATCCGAAGCGCGCTCCACACGTTGTTTCAACGCTCGCTGCTCGGGTCGGCAGCCGCGGCTCTGGTGAATGGGTGCCGTGGCGGTGGTGCTGGCGCGGCCGATGATGCTGCTGTTCTACGGTCCGGCCTATGAAGCGGCGGTGCCGCCGCTGCAGGTGCTTGCCGGCGGCCTCATCTTCGTCTTCTGCACCTGGATTCTTCACTCGGCCGCAATCGCGATCCATCTCGATCGCCGCCTCGTCGGCACGACCGCGATCGGTTTGTTCGCCAACGTCACCCTGAACATCCTGTTCATCCCGCGGCTGGGCATCACCGGGGCAGCCTGGGCGACGGTGATCGCCGAGGCGCTGACGGTCACGCTGTTGTACGTGCAGGTGCATCGCCATCTCGCGGGAGCAGGGCCCGTCGTGTGAAGATGACCTCCCGCCAGCGGCGCACGGCCGCGGTACTGGGCGCGACGCTGTTCCTCTCCTACGCCTATTTCTACGAGGCGGGCGGTTGGAATCAGAACTCGCGCTTTGCGCTGATCCGCGCGATTCTCGAACGCCACACGCTGCAGATCGACGCCTACCAGCTCCACACCGGAGACCGGGCCTTCTGGCGAGGCCACTACTACACCGACAAGGCGCCCGGTGCCTCTTTGGTGGCGCTGGCGCCGGTGGAAGCGGCACGCCTGGTGTCCCGCGCCGCCGGCGTCGACCCGGCGTCGTTTCCCGGCATCGCATGGACGTCATATGTGGCGGCGGTGGTCAGCTCGGCGGTGTTCACCGTGATCGCGGCGTTGTGCGTATACCGCCTGTCGCTGAGGTGGGGCGCCACCACCGCCGCCGCGCTGTTCGCGGCGGCCGGTTACGGCCTCGCGTCGCCGGCCTGGGCCTACGCGACGCTATTCATGGGGCATGGACAGACCGCCGGCTGTCTGATGATCGCGCTCGCCGCCGCCGATGCCCTCGGTGATGCCACAGACACCCAGCGATCGAGGCTTGCGTGGATCATCGGGCTCGCCGGCGCCTGGGCCGTCGTCACGGAGTTTCAAGCGGCGATCCCGGCGCTCTTCATCGGGCTGCTGGCCATCGCTCGACTCAACCCATCGCGCGACGACGACGGCGGGCACGCCGGTAGCGCGAAGGCTCCGGCCGAGCGGCAAACGGCGCCCGCCCGTCGCGCGAAGGCTTCAGCCGGACGGCAGGTGATCGTTCGGATGGCGCTCGGCGTGACCCTCGCCGCGATCCCGCTCCTGATCTACAACGCCCTCGCGTTCGGCTCGCCTTTCCACATCGGCTATGCTAGCGAGGAGGGCTTCCAGGAGCTGCACCGCGGCTTCTTCGGCATCACCTATCCGACATTTTCTGCGACGCGGGAGCTCCTTTTCGGGGTCTACCGCGGCCTGCTGCCGCTGTCGCCTCTCATGGCCGTCGTGCCCGTCGGCCTGGTGCTGCTCGCCCGACGGGGACGCCGAGGCCAGGCCCTCGTGGCGGCCGGCATCGGCCTGTACTACCTCGTTCTCAACGCCTCCTACTTCTACTGGGAAGGCGGCTGGGCTTTCGGCCCGCGTCAGATGACCGCGGCCCTGCCGTTCCTGGCCCTCGGTCTTGCGCCGCTCTGGGATCTCGGGCGCACCGCCGTCCGCGGTCTGCTGCTGGCCGGCTGGATCTGGGGCGTGGCGACGACGCTCATCGCGGTGGCGACGACGCCGCAGCCGCCGGCCTCCTTCAAGTCGCCGATGCGCGAACTGCTCTGGCCGGCGTTCCGCGACGGCGACCTCTCGCTCAACCCGCAGACCTTCGTGCACAACAGCGTCGACGTCGAGCATCTCCGTGGCGGCGGCGACCCGCACGCGGCCTGGAATCTCGGCGAGCTCGCCGGACTACGCGGCCATGCCAGCCTGCTGCCGCTCGCCCTGATCTGGCTGGCCGCATCGGTCTGCCTTCTGCTGTTGTGACCGCGCCGGCGCACGAATCCGGAGGACCGCCTCAGTTCGGCAACGCCGAAGCCAACCTGCGGTTTCTCGACGCTGCGGGTGCGCTGGCACCTCCAGCCGACGTGCTCGAGATCGGCACCGGCACCGGAGGCATGCTGCGCGCCTTGCTGGATCGCGGGTTGCACGCGCGCGGCGTCGAGATCAATCCGCGGCTCATCGCCGAGTCGCGGCGATGGTTTGGCGACCTGCCGGTCACCACCGTGACCGGAGTGACGCTGCCCTTTCCCGATGGCGCCTTCGATCTCGTGCTCAGCTTCGACGTCTTCGAGCACATCCGGGACAGCGACGCGCATCTCGACGAGGTCTCACGAGTACTGCGCGCGGGCGGCCGGTACCTTGTGCAAACGCCGAGCAAGTGGCCAAACACAGTGTTCGAAACGATTCGCTGGAAGAGCGCGACGCGCTGGCGCGACGATCACTGCTCGCTACATACGCCGGGACAGCTGCGGCGCCGCCTTGAAGCGCATGGTTTCGTCGTACGCTTCTTCGACGTCCCCGTGGTCAACGCCTTCTTCAGGGAGAAGGTGCGCCGCCATCTCGGATGGCCCGGGACACTGCTGCTGGCCATGGCCAACCCCGACCGCCTGCCGGTCGGATGGCGAACGAATCTCTATGTGGAGGCGACCAGACATTCCTGGCGGCGATCGTAGCCGTCAGAACACGAAGCTTCGACCGGCCGCTGATGGGAACGCGACCATGACAACGTTGGATCGTTCCTTCACGCTGTTCGGTCCGTTGTTGCGCTGATCCCCTGACGTGACCAGGAAGCCGACCTGCTCGCCCGGCGCCGGCTGATGTCCGGTCATCGCCCCCCAGCGGATGGGATCGAAATACCAGTTCATCGCGTACTGACTGACCGGCCCGCCATTCTCGTAGAGGCCGCGCCAGTACTCGATGCAGCCGGACGCGTGCCATTGGCCGTTGACGTTGATCACGATCCACAGCGTGTACTGAATGCCGCCGCTCCAACCAGGCGGCACCACTTCCGGCCAAGAGTTCTGCTTGCTGAACTCGACGTGCGCGCCGCTCGGCATCAGATCCAGCCGGCTGAGGCTCGCGGTCGCGGGCCAGCTCGGCACGTCGGTCGGCGAGTTGTGAATGATGACGGAATTCAGGTTGATGGCGTCGTTCGGTGCGGGGCCGCTCGGCGACGACGGCCCGGGCGTGTACACGGGCGCCGGCTCGGCGAGCATCTGGAACGCTTGCGTATACGACCACGGCCCGAGCGTGGTCGGATCGTAGGCGCGCGCGTGCCAGTAGTAGACCTTGCCGTAGCCCAGATCGACCGGCGACACCATGTTCGTCAAGTTTGGTGTCTCGGTGGCGGTCCAGGTCGCCACCTTGTTCGCGAACGAGTCGCTGTCGGCCAGCTCGATGAGGTAGGTGATGGCGCCGACCGGTCCCGACCGCGACGAATTGGTCAGCGTGAACGTCGGGCGAAGCGTCAACACGGTCGAGTTCGCGGCTGGAGCGGTCAGCCCGGGCACCTCGATCACGATCGGGGTGAAGATGTCGAACGACATCGGCGTGGTGTACGGTCCGGTGTTGGCGCCGTCCTGCGCGCGGGCGCGCCAGTAATAGGTGTGGCCGGTGGCGAGCGTGTCGGTCATGCGCAGGCTGGTGCGCCCGCCATCGCCCTGCGCGATGCTCTCGCGCGAGAAAACCTTGTTGGTGAACCCGGTGTCGGTCGCGATGTCGAACGAATAGGTCAACGGGCGAGGGCCGTTGCTGCCGGCATTCTCGATGAGCAGCGTGACCGGCTGCTTCTCGATGGAAATCCTGGTGCCGGGCCCTGGCTCCAGCATCTTGGGGGTCGAAATCTCGACGCCCGGGATCGGCCCGGCGATCGACGGGCTCAATGGAGTCGAGCTCTTGCTGGCTTCGCACGCCGTCAAGGAAAGGACAGCCGCAACGGCGCCCAAGACTGCGAGGGTTCGGAACATCACCTTCACCACGGGGACATCTGGAACGGACAACCGCCACGACGCAGTTGTGTGCAATCCGTTCTATCGGAACGAAGATCCGGGGACTTTAGGCGCGGGAAGTTCGGTGAGCCTGCGGTTACCGGCTTTTCCTGAACACTTCGTACCACGGATTGATATGGCGGAGCACGGACGTGATCGGTCGTTCGGTCCGGTCTCCCACCAGATCTCGCGGCACGCCTGGCAGCCAGGGCCACGGCACTGGCTCGCGATACCGGTAGACAAGGCGGTAGCCGAGGCTGCCCTCGTGCAAGCCGGCGATCAACTGGCCGATCGAGCTGTCCCGTGGCTCCGCTCGCGCGTAGTCGGCGTTGAGGATGTAGTAGGAGGGTTGCACCTGGTTCAATTGGGCGACCGACGTGATCTCCGCGTGGTTGAAGCGGTCGAGCCGAGGGTAATACTGCTCGGGAAAAACATATCCGACCAGGTCGCCCGCCTCCAGGTGCGCTCCCAGCCACCGCTCCGTCGCGTAACGGGAATCGCGCAGCATCACGATGTCCACCGTCAGCGCGTACAGCAGCGTACAGAGAAAGACAGCGGCGACCCCGACGCCACGCCATGACCGCGCGCGCCCCCCCGGCGGCAGCCATCGATCGAAGGCGAGGCCGCCGAACAGCGACAGCACCAGGCACACCGGCAGCATGAACCGGTCGTAGTTGTAGAGCACGACGTTGATGAACGCCACGTAGTACGAGACAACCGGCAGCGCCAGCCATGCGGCCATGCGCCTGGATGGCGGCGCCATCAGGGCGAGTGCGCCTCCGGCGATGCTGGCGAGCAGCATCGGCCATCCCCATGCCATGCGCACGATGCTGAGGGTCAGGCGCAGAAGCGCCAGGCGACCTGCCAGTGTCGGAGCGAAGTCGCGGTACGTCTCGGTGGCAGGTCCGGTGATGAGGCTGACGTGCTCGGCGAAACCACGGAAGTTGAAAACGAGATTGTGGACGCACGCGAACACCCCGGCGGCGACGACGGCGGCCCACAGCAGCCGCCGATCGAACAGCGCGCGCCACAGAGGATGACGCTGACCGGCGTCGCGGTTGACACTCCAGATCCGCTCGAGGATGGCGAATGGCATCAGCGGATACAGCGCGTAGGCCTGGTCCTTGGTACAGATCGCCAACGCCCCGCATGCAGCGAAGCCGATGATGTCGTGCGCCGACAGGCTCGCGAGGGCACGGACATAGAACACCAGTGAAACGGCGAACCAGAATAGATAGGGGACGTCGAGATTGGCGGTCTTCGCGTAGTAGACGAACGGCACGACCAGCGCGAACATGGCCGCTGCGAAGATGCCAGCGCGCCTGCCGAACGCCTGCGCACCTGCGGCATAGATGGCGACCAGGATGCCGGTTCCGGCGGCGAGATTGATCACGCGGCTGATGAACGCCATTACGGCGTATGGCGCCGCGCTGCCGAGATCGACGCGGCCGAGCCGTTCGAGCAGCATCAGCGGGCTGAACGCCGCGGTGAGGACGTAGTAGTGGAATGGCGGATAGCGATCGAACCAGCCATGCGCGAACCAGCGGGACGCACCGCCCAGCACCAGCGCTGGCGTGATCTCGTCGGGTGCCCAGCTTCCACCTGGCAGCCCCCACCACACGGCCGCCCCGTTCAGCATCAGCGAGCCGATCAGGATCCATTTCATGGCCGGCCAGGCTGTCTCGCCTTCGAGCCACGTCTTCCCTTTCAGAATTCCTGACCAGATCAGCGTCAGCGCCCACAGCACCAGCGAGCCGACCCACAACCACTCGGCTCCCGCGAGGCTGCGCTTCACACCTGCGCTCAGCGCAAAGGCCCAGAAGCTGGCGCGGTGTGGCGTCAACGCCCAGCCGGGCATTGGTTCGAGCGGCGCGCCGGCCCGCGCCCACAGCAGCGCGATGTGGAACCGGCCGCCCGCCTGCACGTATCGCACGTAGATCGCGTGCACACCTCGAGTCAGGTCGACCACACCGGTCGCTCCGCGCGGCCAGACGCGACGACCGCCGTTGTCGACGACCCGTTGCCCGTCGACAAACACCTCCGAGTCATCGTCTGAAATCGTCGCCAGTGCATAGCCGCCGTCGTTCATGGCGAGGAACGAGCCGGCCCATGTCGCGCTGAACTCTGGCGGCGGCGCCCCGTGGAACGCGTCGAGAACGGTGGCGTTGGAGGGCCGGGAATCGACGGTGGAGACGACCGCCGGATTGGACCAGTTCGTGTTCGCGTAGTAGGTGGCGTTGAGTCCCTCACGAACCGGATTGAACCAGTCGACCAGCGCCAGCCCAGCGATCAGCAGCGTGGTGACGAGGACGATCTTCCTCATCGCAGTTCGACGCGCACCTGACAGCCCAGTCGGCGGTGATCGGCCGAGCGCGGATCGTGATCGGACGGGCGAAAACTCCCCGGCGCCGCGACGACGATCGGCACGAGCCGCGCGCCATTCTGCAGCGGCACGTCCAGACGGAGTGTCTGATCGCGCGCAAGCGTCACGAAATGATCCCGGCTGTCGACGGTTACGCGCACGACGCCGGCCACCGGTCCGAGGTGCAGCGTCAGGGCGAGGGTTGACGCGCCGGCGGGCGCGACCAGCACCTTGCCTGATGCAGTACCTTCTGTCCAGAACACACCCCCTTCGGGGTAGGTCTCATCGTCGGCGTAGACGATGAAGGCGCCGGGCCGGGCTGCGATCGATTCAATCGCGCGCGCGTTCACGTTGACCCGTGCGTTCCGTGGCACGATCGACTCGGCGGCGACGTCGAGCCCCGACACCGTCGAGCCCAGCGCCTGATTCGGCGCCGCGAACCGGACGGGAGCGCCAATCGGAACAGCGAACCTCAATGGTGCAGCCATGGACGCGGTTCCACTCGCCAGCACGGCGTGATCGCCGATCAGGACCGAGATGGAGGGCGCGCCCTCACCTGCCGCCTCGCTGGACGCGCTCCGCACCGTGAATCGGCCGGGCGGCAGCTCGAACGGTCCCGCCAACCGCGCCCCGTCGGCCGTCAGGTCGCCGCCGGCCTGCGACAGATGAAGCGCGCTTCGCGTCAGCAGCTGCGGTTGATCCAGCCACGTCCGCTGAGAATAATCGAAGCCGCGCAGCGCAGACCCGTCGTTGTCCTGCATCAGCGCCAGGCGCCCGCGCAGGACCATCGCATGCTGCTGCGAGCCCGAGAGCGGGGCGCCCGCCAGCACCGCGCCAGCGACGATGAACACGGTCAACGCCGCCGATGCGGGCATCACGCCCGTCGAAGCACTGCGGCGCCGCAACAGCAGCAAGAGGACGATCATCGCCGCGATAGCCGCACCCGCCCACGGCGCGAGCAGCGCGAGCGGGGCGCCGATCCCTCCTTCCGTGAAGGTCGGAAGAAGGTACGACAACGGCGCCGGGCCCTGCACGGCGGCGGCAAGGTTGGACAGCCCGTGCGGGGCGCTGAACAGGGTGAACCGCCGCGGCGACGCGGATCCGGCCATCGCGACCGCGGTGCTCACAATCAGCAGCAGCATCGACACCGCACGAGCGGCGGTCGATCGGATGCCGTGGAGCGCGACCGCGATCATCGCGGCGAGAAGCGGCAGGATCGGCACCAGGAAGCGCGCCGGCGCGCTCGATCCCCCCCACCACATGTACATCCGTGTCGAGCTCGCGACAAAGAGCACCACGGTTGCCAGCATAGCCGCCGAGAACTGCCGGAGCTGCGGTTGGCGCAGCATCATCCAGCAGCCGGGTATCGCAACCAGGTAGACCGGCGAGTACATCAGCAGACCGAACTTCTGATCGAACAGGAGCCCGAGTACGCCGCGGGGAATGTTGGAGACGAGCACGTAGAGCTGAGGAAAGTCGCCGTACGGAATTTGCGGGTCGAAGACCCCGTACAACACATGGAACGAGTAGAACCACAGTGCGACCGACACGATCGCGGGCGTCACCAGCGCGGCGGCGGCCCTGGGCCGTCGCCAGACCCGAAGCAGGAGCGCCGCGAGCATCGCCGCGAGGAGAATGACGAACTTGGTGTGCAGCCACGGAAGGACCGCGAGGGCGGCGCCGCGCCAGATCCAGGTCCGCTGGCGCGACGGCAGCGGTGCGTAGAGCCAGAGCGCGGCCCACGCCACGACCAAGGCGCCGGGCATCTCTGGAAAAATCAGCCAGCTGTGCGGCACGAACGGCACGGTGAGGCACACCGCGGCCCAGGTTCCCCAGGCCGCCGCCGCTCCGCCGAGGAGCATCGCGAGATCGAAGACGGCCACCGCCGCCAGCGCGCCGAGCATGCCGATGAAAATCACCGCGCCGAGGTAACCGCCGACGGCGTAGGCCGGCACCAGCAAGGCCGGGAGTCCGGGCGCGTGAATGGAGTAGATCACCTCGTTGAGGCCGCGGCGAAGGAAGTCCGGATGCAACTCGCCGCCGAAGTACTCGTGGTAGTCGCCGCGCGCGTGATTGTTCTCGATCGCCAGATCGTGATCGCGAATCAGGCTCTGTGTGATGACGAGGTAGTGCGGTTCGTCGGCACCCGGGCCGACCATGGTCGCCGACCACAACCCGAAGCCGAGATAGATCGCCAGGCTCACCACGCCGATCGTGCGCCGCCCCGGCCATCGCATCGGTCGCGGATGGGCCCGCGTGGCCCAGATGGTTGCGGCGGATCCGCACAGCGCCAGCGCCAGGACGGCCCACCGAAGCGGTCCGGCAAGCAGCAGCAGCGCCGGCGCGCGATCGGGAAGCCACGGCAGATACGGAATGCCCCAGAGCCACAACAGGATCAACGGGTCCGCTGCCCGTGTCGCGGCGACTGCCCATCCCTTGGAGCGGGCCGCCGCAGCCGAGATCACCAACGCCACCAATGCCGCAGTGGCGACCATCGCCAGCAGCGGCCATGGCGAGGGCAGCAACGCGACTCGCGCCGGGCCGCCGGCGGTCCAGTCGACGATGTGGAGGGAGGCAGACTGCAACCAGACCGCGCACGCCACGCCGGTCCAGACGCAGAGGGCGCGTGCGAGGCGGGTCACCAGTGGATGGTAGATGTTCCGCGATGCAGGGTCCGGATGCCGGCAGGCGCCGAAGGGACTTCGAGGCTCTGCTTGATCGCCGTGAAGAACAGATCCGCGATTTTCGCGTATCCCTCGGCTGACGGGTGAAGGCCGTCTGCTCCCAGCAACGCGAAGTTACCGCCGAACGCCTGATAGACGTCGACCAGCGGCACGGCTTCGGACGCCGCCAGCGCGCGCACCTTGTCGTTGAATCCAGAGACCAGACTCCAGGCCAGCCCCCGACAGACCGGTACGCACGCGCCGGGATTCATCGGAGGAATCGTGGCGAGGAGCGGACGTATTCCCCGGCTCCTGGCGTCGCCGACCATCTTGCGCAGACCCTCGATCGCCGCCGGCTCGATGCGGTCGTCGCGATCGTACAGATCGTTGGTGCCTTCCATGATCAACACGACTGAATACCTGCCGCTGGACGTCAGGCTGGTGAACCGCCTGAACGCCGCCGACTCGGAGGCCGCCTCTCCTGCCTGGCCCTGATTGATGACCGTCGGCGACTGCGTTCTGTATCGATCGACGAGCAGCTGCTGCAGCTCCGCGGGATAGCGCTGACCCGGCGGAAACAGCGCCGAGGGATGGAACCGCGAGCTCATGATCGCCACGCTCGAGGCGACCGAGCGCTGGCCGTCCTCTCCCGATGTGATGCTGTCGCCAAACGACATGAACGTCGTCGCCGACAACCTGGGCGGGCTGAGCACGGTGACCAGGAACGAGCAGCTGTCGCTGCGCTGCAGCGCGTCGGTGGTCTGACAGGTGACCATCTTCTCCCCGATCGCAAACGCCGATCCCGCCTCCGGCGTGCAGGCCGTCGTCACCGGGGCCTGACCGTTCACGACACCGGGCGGCGTGAAGGTGACCAGCGTCGATCCACCGTCGACCGACTGCGCGGTTTGCGCGGCCGGACAGGTGATCTTGGGAGGGTCGGGGGTGACCGGAACGGGCGTCGCTACCTTGGTCGGCGTCGTCGTGCCCCCGCACGCGGCCGGAACCATCGCGCCCGCCATGGCCAGGGCACGAAGAAGTCCCCATCTACACACAAAAAGACACTAGCGTGAGCGTCGTTTGGGGGTCAAGTGCAGGAAAGCGTAAAAAGCCGGTGCCGACGCGCGATTGCGCAGATCGGCACCGGATCGAACCGGTCGCTAGCGTCGCCGGAGTGATGTGAGGCCCGAATTGGAGAACGTGTAGGTGGCGCCGCCGCTATTGGGCATCGGCACCAGCACGACGTTCGAGCGCTCCTGATATTTCTGGTTGCTGTTGAAGCCGCGCACATCGCCGGCCACGACGAAGAATCCAATCGTCTCACCCGGAACCGGCTGATGGAACGTCATCGGCGCCCAGCGCGTTGGATTGTAGAACCAGTTCAGCGCGTAGTCCTGCGGCGGTCCGCCGCCTTCGGGGCGATCGTTCCACATCTCGATCGGCGCCGACGCGTACCAGTGGCCGTCGATGTTGAAGGCGAGGCCCAGACAGTACCTGAATCGCCCCGGCAAATCCCGGCGGGTAGATGTCGGGCCAGCGATCGGGTCCATTCTTCTTCGTGAAGTCGACGTTGATGCCGCTCGGCCCCATGATCAACGTCGTGATCTTGGCCGTCTCGGCGAAGAACGCGAAGTTGTCGGGCGAGTCGAGGATCGTCGCCTGCTGCAGGCTGAACGGTTGAACCCGCATGGCACTCGCGGCCGACGCCACGCTGGTCACCGCGTTGGCCGGGTCGGTCGCGATCACTCGCCAGAAGTAGGTCCTCTCGGCGAGCTTGACCGTCACGTCCTGAGAGGTGAACGGCCGATCGGTCCGTTCCGGCGTCGTCTCGCTGAACACCAGCGAGTCGAAGCCGGCCGACTCCGAGATCTCGAAGCGATAGAAAATCGGACCGTTGGGTCCGCTTCGCTCCACATTGTTCACGTTCAGCGTCGGCTGCTCGCCGACCGTGGCGTTGGGCTGCGGATCGCCGTTGACCGGCTGCGCCAGGATCACTTCGGGACCGATGCCGAAGCCGCGGGCCGCGGTGTACGGTCCGGCGAGCGAGCCGCTCTGCGCCCGCGCCCGCCAGAAGTAGCTCGTGTTGGGCGCGAGTTTGTCGATCTTCAGCGAGGTGGTGCCGCCGCCGGCGGTCACGCCGTCCTTCGAGTAGACCTTGGTCCCGAACGCCGCGTCGGACGCCACCTCGAAGGTGTAGGTCAGCGCCGTTGAACCCGACGTCACCGCGTTCTTGATGGTCAACGTGACCGGCTGCTCGACGTTCTTGAACTGCTGGTTGACGCCTGGCGTCACCAGCGCTGGCGCGGTGAGGGTCACGCCGGTGGTCGCGTCCGTGACCGAGGCGGTCTGGCCCGAGGCGGTACTATCGGTCGGTCGCGTCGGACTGGCTTTGGTGCAAGCGGTCGTGACGGCGAGCAGCGCGAGCGCGCTCCAGATCCCAAATGACTTCAGCTTCATGTGCTCCTACCGCGGTTGAAAGTCGTTGAAAAACTATAAAAATCGATCGCTCCGCGACAAAGGCTGGGAGACCTGTCGGCGGCGGTGAGGGAGTAGAGAATACGGGTTCTGGACAAAGCTCGTCAAGCACTATCTGCCGTGTACATGCGGAGATCCAGCTATCGGCCAGTTGCTATCAGCTCAGCCGATGGGGTCTGCAGGATTTCGCGGATCACATAAATGGCCTTGTTCTGTGATTCGTGATACGTCCGGACCTGCAGTTCGGCGAGCAGTCCGAGCGTGACCAGCTGGAATCCGGTGAAGATCAGCAGGATGCCGAGCAACAGCAGCGGCATGTGCTGGTCGAGTGAGGCGACTTCCCGCAGCCGCTGCACCGCGAGGCCGCCGGAGATGAGCGCGCCCGACAATCCCATCGCGATGCCGATCAAGCCGAAGATCTGCAGCGGCCTGGTCGAGTAGCTGAGGAGAAACTTGACGGTCAGCAGATCGAGAACAACTCGAACCGTCCTCCCGAGGCCGTACTTCGACTGACCGTACTTGCGCGCGCGATGGTTGACCACGCGCTCGCCGATGCTCGACGTCTGCTCGCTGGCGATGGCCGGAAGGAACCGGTGCATCTCGCCGTACAGTTTCATGTCCTTGACGATCTCGGCGCGGAAGACTTTCAGCGAGCAGCCGTAGTCGTGCAGGTGGACGCCGGTGACCGCCGAGATCAGCGCGTTGGCCATCGTTGACGGCAGACGCCGCGACACCAGCGCGTCCTTGCGATCCTTTCGCCAGCCGCAGACGATATCGAAGCCACCCTCGAGCTGGTCGACCATCGCCGGCAGGTCGTGCGGATCGTTCTGCAGGTCGCCGTCGGAGGTGGCGATCAGTCGTCCGCGCGCGTGAGCAAAGCCGGCGGCGAACGCGGCAGTCTGGCCGAAGTTGCGGCGGAAGCGAATCACGCGCAGGCGCGGATCGCCAGCCTGCAGACCGGCCAGGATCGCAAAGCTCCCGTCGGTGCTCCCGTCATCCACGATGATGATCTCGTACGGCCGTCCCCAGGCGGTCAGCGTGTCGGTGAGCTCGCGGTGGAGCTCGACCAGCGACGGCGCTTCATTCCGGATCGGGATGACGACGGTGAGCTCGATCATCTGGTTGTCGGAGTATACCGCCCCTAGCGCCGGGTCCCGGGGCGTGCCTTGTTCCACAGATGGAATGCGCCGAAGCCGACGGCCACCACCGCCACCGCCTCGAGCGACACCCGGGTGCCATGCTCATGCAGATAGGTCATGGCGCGCTCGCCGTAGTTCACCGCGAGCATCCCGAGGGCGAGATAGCGCACGCCACGGCCGATGGCGATGGCGGTGGCAAGGCGCGTCGCGCTGATGCCGGCGACGCCGGCCAGGAGGATGAAGATTTTGAAGGGGGCCGGCGGCGGCAGCAGGCTCGGCACCAGCACCGCCATGACGCCGTTGCGCTGCAGCGCCGTCATCGCGCGCTCGATTCTCTCTCCCGTGAACCGCTTCCTGACGAGCGCCTCTCCACCCTTGCGTCCGAGGTAGTGCAGCGCGAGACAGCCGGTGACCGAGCCGGCGACGGTCAAGGCGACATAGGCGAGCATCGCCCTCGGATGTCGCGTCACGGTGACGACGAGCAGCACGTCGGTGATGCCGGGCAGCGGGAGAAACGACGAGTCGAGGAAGGCAACCAGGAACAGTCCGGGTCCACCAAGCGCCAGCCCGAGCGCCCGGATCCGGCCGACAAATTCACTCATAGAATAAACAGGTGATTATACCGTTCGCCCGACGGACGCTGGCGCCGGCCGTCGCGATCGCCGTGACGATCGGCGGCGCCCTGATCGCGTGGCACTATCACACGCTCGGCCTCACGCTCACCCACTACGACGCGCGCGGGCACCTCGTCGTCGCGCGTCGCATCTTCGACAGCATCACCCCGGGTTGGCAGCAGATCGGCGCGGTCTGGCTGCCGCTGCCGCATCTGCTGAATGCGATCCCGGTCCAGCTCGATGTGCTCTATCGCACCGGCGCCTTTGCGGTGGCGCTCTCGATCGCGGAATTCGGCATCGCCGCTGGTGCGATCGCGTGGATCATCCAGCGGCTGACCGCATCGGCGATCGCCGCTCTGGCCGGCGTCGCCGTCTTCGCACTGAACCCCAACGTGCTCTACCTGCAGTCGACGCCGATGACCGAACCGCTGCTGCTGGCGACGACGACGGTCGCGGTGGCGATGCTGATGGCATGGTCGGCCACTGATCCGGCAACTTCCACGACTACGTCACGTCCGCGTGGCGGCGCGACCACGGTGGAACGGTCGGCCGCTGTTCCTGCGTACGCCGTCGGCGTCGCGTTCGCGCTCGCATGCCTGACGCGCTACGAGGCCTGGCCGGTGACGGCGAGCGCGCTGGTCGCGGCCGTCTGGACGCGCCGCCGGCAGGGACAGCCGCTGACGTCGGCGCTCTGCGGTGTCGGCGCGATTGCCGCCTTCCCCGCCATCGCCATCGTCGGCTTCGCCGTTTTCAGCCGCATCGTGGTGGGCGCCTGGTTCGTGGGCGGTGATTTCTTCGTTCCCGAGAACAAGGCGCTGGGCGATCCGATCGTGGCGGCGGCGGAAATCGGCTGGGGCACTCAGGCGTTGAGTGGAACGGCGCTGACATGGATCGGCGGTATCGGCGTCGTGCTCGCGGCCGGCGTCGGCCTGGTGAGCCGCGCGCGGGCCGCCGCGCTCACCGTGCTGGCCATGCTCGGCATGGCCGCAATCCCCTGGACCGCGTTCCTCGAGGGTCACCCGTTTCGCATCCGCTATATGGTCCCGTTGATGGCGATTGAAGCGATCGGCGCCGGCGTGGCCGCGGGACTCGTCCCGAGCAGGCGCCTGCAGACCGGGTGCGCGATCGCGCTCCTCGCACTGGCGGGCTACGAGTTGCGGCCGCTCGATGCTGCGGCACCAATGGTGGCCGAAGCGCAGTGGGATCGTCCGAACCTGCCGCTTCGCGATCGAGTGACGGCATGCATTGCGCAGCCGCTGGGCGGCGGGAAGATCATGGCGAGCATGGGCTCGCTCGGACACTACATGCAGGAAGCGTCACGATCCGGTCTGCAGATTCGCGACTTTCTGCACGAAGGGAACGGCGACATCTGGCTGGCCGCACTCGAAGGACCGCGTCCCTACGCGGCCTGGATGCTCATCGAAGAAAAGGCCGAGGGCGGCGACATGCTCGCGCAGCGCGCGCGCGAACGGCCGTCGTTCCTGGAGGGATATTCGCGAGTCTGCGAAGGCGCGGGGCTTGCGCTTTATCGAAGGGCCGAGGGCCTGAACCGGCCCTGAGCCCTCCGCCCTGAGATCCAAACTCTACTCAGAACCTGACATTGATGGTGAACGAATAGGTGAAGCCGCCGAGGTCGATCTTGCTGCCGGAAAAATCCTGGTCCGCGGGCAGGCTGCCCTCGGCGGACTGATAGCGCAACTCGCCGCCCACTCCCCACGAGCCGACGGGAACGCGAACGCCGCCCAGCACGACCGGACCGGTCGCGGTCCCGCTGCCGACGAACGTGCCGCGGAAGATCGAGTTGTCGGTGGCGAGAAACTGTCCCGACTCGCTGTAGCGGTAGTTGAAGATGCCGACCCCTGCGCCCACGTATGGCTCGACACCGTTGTGATGCCCCAGCGGCAGCCACCGCACGGTGGCCGTGAACGGCACGATGCGCAGCTTGAGGTCCTGTTCGATTTCCGTCCCATTGGTGTTGACGAAATCGTTGTAGACGGTCGGCACCGTGCGCTGGTAGTAGCCCACCCCCAGCCCGGCGTCGAAGAAGTCGCCCAGACCGGTGAGATATTCGCCACCGATCAGCGGGCCATTGAAGTCGCTGACCCGGAACGCGAGAAAGTCGAGATTGTTGACCAGGACGTCGCCGGTTGCCCGCGCATCCTCCGAACGTGGGCTGAAGCCGCCCACCGAAAACACGATCTGTTGCTGAGCTGAAGCAACCGGAGTTCCCACCACACCCACAACCATCAGTGTCACCAGTCCTGCCGCCATCAGACGAAGCATAAGCGAGCTCCTTTGCAGTGAGGGTTAGCAGGACAGGTGCCAGAAATGCGCGTCAAAACCGTGACCAATCAGCGGCGCTCGAGCGTCGCTGTCTCTCAGGGGTATCAAACCGTCCGCTTGAGAGCACGCTCCTGACGAAACTTCACAATCACGTCGAGCATCGCCTCGTGCAGGTGGCCATTCGTGGCCAGGACGTGTCCGGCTCGCGACGCGAACGGCTCGCCCGCCATGTCGGTGATGCGGCCACCCGCCTCTGCCACCACCAGCGCGCCGCCCGCGATGTCCCAGGCCTTCAAGTCGCTCTCCCAGAATCCGTCGAGCCGGCCCGCCGCCACGTAGCAGAGATCCAGCGCCGCCGAGCCCAGCCGCCGCACCGCGCGAACCTGACCGACGAAAACGCCGAACAAGCCGACGATTTCGTCGACGCGCGAGTGGACGTCGTAGGGAAAACCGGTGACCAGCATCGCATCGACCAGTCCCGTTGCCGTCGACACCCGCAACGGCCGGCCGTTCAGAAACGCGCCGCCGCCGCGCTCCGCGGTGAACAGTTCCTTGCGCGTAGGGTCGTAGATCGCGGCGACCTCGGCGATGCCATCGACTTCCAGCGCCAGCGACGAGCAGAAGATCGGCAGGCCGTGCGCGAAGTTGGTGGTTCCGTCGATGGGATCGAACACCCAGCAGGCGCCGGGCGGCGCGGTCGCGGCGCCACCCATCTCCTCGGCGAGAATCTGGTGGTCCGGAAACCGCGCCGCGATCAGCGCGCGGAACATCCGTTCGACCGCAATGTCGACCTCGGTGACGAGATCGATCGTGCCTTTCTTGTCGATCCGGAAGTCGCCGCCGAACTGCGCCATCTGCAGCTCGCCGGCCTTGACGACCGCCTCGATGGCGGTGGTGAGAAACAGCGGATTGCGCGACACTCAGGCCGATTCCGAGCGGTCGGCGGGCTGGGCGCGCTTGACCATGCGGATTTCCATGCCGCCCTCGGGCGCGCGCCTCAACTGCACATCGTCCATGAAATTGCGGATGAGGAAAATGCCGCGGCCGCTCGATTTGAGGAGATTTTCTGGGTCGAGGGGATTCGCCACCGTCTCGGGATCGAAGCCTTCACCCTGGTCGCGCACGCGGATGGCCAGCTCGGGAACGTCGGCCCTGGTCGCCGTCTCGAACTCGACGAAGACATGCTTGGCCGTGTCGCTGCGGTTGCCGTGTTTGATGGCGTTGATGACCGACTCGCGAATCGCGACGCTCACCCAGTGCAGCGAATCCTCGTCGAGGCCGACGCCGCGCGCCAGGTGATCGCTGACCACCTGCACGAAGTCGAGCATCTCGAACGCGCTGCTGAACTCGAGCCGGACGATGTGCTGGCCGTTGGCCATCATGTGTGCGCCACGCGGCACTCAATCAATACCATCTCATCGGTGATGTCAAGACGCGGGGTCATTTGGTCACGTCGCGTAAGATTCTACGGAGATGCGAGTTCCCGCCGCCACGATTGCGCCGGCCCACCGTGTGCGCGGCCGGCTGACGGTCCCGGGCGACAAATCGATCGCACATCGCTATGCCCTGCTGGCCGCGCTCGCCGAAGGACGTTCGGTCTTGAGCCATTTCGCTCCAGGAGCAGACTGCCGGTCGACGCTTGCCTGTCTGCGCGGCCTTGGCGTCGAAATTGACGAGAGCGCTGACGGCACGGCTACCCTACTGGGACGAGGTTTCGGGCGACTCCGTTCTCCCGCAACGGCCCTCGACGCCGGCAATTCCGGCACGACGTTGCGGCTGCTCGCCGGCGTCCTGAGCGGCCATCCCTTCTCGGCCACGCTGGTCGGCGATGGATCGCTGTCGCGCCGCCCGATGCGGCGCGTCATCGCGCCGCTCGAGCAGATGGGGGCTCGCATCGAGGCCGTCGAGGGTCACCCGCCGCTGACGATTCACGGCACGCGGCTGCACGCCATTGCCCACGAGCCCCGGACGCCCAGCGCACAGGTCAAGAGCGCCGTTCTGCTCGCCGGGCTCCACGCCGATGGCACGACCAGCGTCCTGGAGCCGGCCGCGACCCGCGACCACACCGAACAGGCTCTCGCCGCGTTCGGCGGCCACGTCGAGGTCGACGGCCTTCGCGTATCGGTCACCGGTGGCCAGCGCCTCCGGGCACAGCGGCTTCAGGTGCCCGGTGATTTCTCCTCGGCGGCCTTCTGGCTGGTCGCCGCCGCCGCTCTTCCGGGATCGCGGGTCGAAGTCGACGACGTCGGCTTGAATCCGACGCGCACCGCGCTGCTCGGTGTCCTGCGGCGATTCGGCGCGCGCGTCGACGTCCAGGTCACGGCGAGCCCGGCCGGTGAACCGCGCGGGACCATCACCGTCGAAGCCGATCGCGTTGGTTCGCTCGACATCGCGCCCGATGAAGTGCCGGGGCTGATCGACGAGCTGCCCGCGATTGCCGCCCTGGCGGCGCACGGCGGCCAGGTCACCGTGCGCGGCGCGGGCGAGCTGCGCGTCAAGGAAAGCGATCGCATTGCCGCGCTGGTCGCCGGCTTTCGCGCGCTCGGCATCGACGCCGAGGAACGCGGCGACGGATTCGTGATCGCGGGACCGGCCGCCGGCGCCGCGCGGCCCTCCGGTGGACGGGCCGATGCCCGCGGTGATCACCGAATGGCGATGGCCTTCGCGGTCGCGGCGCTCGGCGCGGCGCAGCCCTCCATCATCGACGGCTCCGATGTTGTCGCCATCTCCTACCCCGGCTTCTTCGAGACGCTGGGCCGGCTGGTCGGGTGAAGGCGGACAAGATCTACCTCGTCGGCTTCATGGCCGCCGGCAAGACGACCGTCGCGCGAGCCCTGGCGCGACGCCTCGGCTGGGACGTGGTGGACGTCGATGAGGTGATCGAGCACGGCGAGCATCAGACGGTGGCCGACATCTTTTCGCGGCAGGGCGAGGGATACTTTCGCGCCGTCGAGCGCCAGGCCCTGATGCAACAGGTTCCCCGGCGCCACACCGTGGTGGCGACCGGCGGCGGCACCTTCGTCGACGCCCACAACCGGGCCACCATCAATGCCGACGGGGTTTCCGTCTGGCTGGACGTGCCGCTCGAACGCCTGATCGAGCGGGTGCCGGTCGACGGACGACGTCCCCTGGCCGGCGATCGCGCCGGGTTCGAACGACTGTATTATCAACGTCGCGCGGCCTACGAGCAGGCGCACGTGCGGCTGGATGCCGGCCGCGCCAGCGTCGACGCGCTGGTTGAACAGCTCGTCGATTGGCTGGAACACTGATGCGATACCTCGTCCTGACCGACATTCATGCCAACCTGGAGGCGCTCGACGCCTGCCTGGCGGACGCCCGGCCGCGAACCTACGACCAGACGCTGGTCCTCGGCGACCTGGTCGGCTATGGTGGCGACCCCAACGCCGTGATCGAACGCGTTCAGGCGCTCCAGCCGACGGCCATCGTCCGGGGCAATCACGACAAGGTGGCCTGCGGGCTCGAACAGGCTGAGGGCTTCAACTCAGTGGCGAAGAGCGCTGCGATGTGGACCATGGAGGTCCTGAAGCCGGCGTATCGCGAATGGCTCGCCGCCCTTCCGGAAGGGCCGATCGACGTCGACGACGTCGTCGAGATCTGCCATGGTTCGCCGTTCGATGAGGACGCCTACATCTTCGACGAGCTCGACGCGGTGCGCGCGTTGAAAGTGGCGACGCGTCCGCTCTGCCTGTTCGGTCACACGCACTTCCCGGTCACCTTCGAGCTGTCGGCAAATTCGTTCGACAGCGTCGGATCGGCCGGTGCGCCGCAGACGCAGGTGATTTTGAAGGCCGGCAGCAAGTACCTGATCAATCCCGGGTCGGTCGGTCAGCCGCGCGACGGCGACCCGCGCGCCGCCTACGCCATCGTCGACACCGCCGTGCGGGTGGTGGAGCTGTACCGGACGCGCTACGCGATTGAAGACGCCCAGACCAAAGTCGTGAAGGCCGGGCTGCCGGAGGTCCTGGCCCAGCGCCTCGCGATGGGTAGGTGAAGTTACAAGTAATTTCTCACTTCTTGCTCGCAACTTTCTGAGCCCGTTCCTCACGGCGCTTCAACTCGTTTGCGAACGCGTCGCGCGCCGCACGGGAACCGAGCACCCAGCCGATGATCACGCCGATGAGCATGACCGACGGTATGAAGATGAAGTGACCAGCGGTCATCGGCGCGGGATCTTCTGCGACAGCGCACGCATCTCGTCTTCGACCTTGTTCAGACGCCGCCAGATCGACCACAGGTAGACCACGACGGCAATCCAGACGAACGCGTACGCGGCTACCAGCAGCGGCGCGGCCGGGAGCTGATCGGATGGCGGCACCGAATCGACCGGCACGAACTCGCTCTGTCCGGCCGGCGGCTGGCCCGCGAAGACCGGTGCGGCTACCAGCACGAACGTCGTGAGCGCGATGAGAAGGCGGCGAAGGCTCATATCAATCCTCGAGGGCGAGATACAACTCGTCGAGCGCCGCCTGTCGCTTGCCGAGGTTCACGCGTACCATCAGCAACACGACGAGCAGCAGCATGAACGTCGCGACGCAGAACCAGAACGGGCCGCCCATCGTCGCCGGCAGCGTCGGCACCACCGAGGTGAGCGGATGGATCGTCCGCCAGATGTTGACCGCCTCGTAGACGAAGGGGACCACCGCGAGCCCGAAGATGCCGACCGCCGCCGCCAGCTTGTCTGAACCCGGACCGCCGTACTTGCGGACCAGGAGCCCCGAGATGAAGGTCAGCTCCAGCAGCAGGGCGATCGTCAGCTTGGCATCCCACTGCCACCACACGCCCCACGCCTTGCGTCCCCAGAGCGGACCGGTGACCAGGCCCATGAGCCCGAACAGTACGGCGATTTCGGCGGCCGCTTCCGCGATGCGATCCGCCCGCTGGCTGGTCTTGAAAAGGTGAATGAGGCTGGCGACGCCGCAGATGCCGATCGCGGTGAACATCGCGAACCACGACGGCACGTGGAAGTAGAAGATCTTCTGCACCAGCCCCATCGTCGATTCGTACGGGGCGCGCGCCACCATCAACGGCGCACCGACGAGCATCAACCCCGTGAGGGCGGCGAGCGGACCGAACGCTTTTCTCATGACGGGCTTGCCTTTGTGTCCTTCACACGCTGTGTGTCCTTGATGTTCATTCCGTCATCAGCGGCTCGAACGTCCAGAGTGCCAGGGTCACGAACACCACGTCGAAGGCCGCGAGAATCCCTACCCACATGATTGCGGTCGGCTCGTCCGGCGTGGCGCCGAGCAGCGCCGCAGTACCGCGAACACCTGCAATGATCACAGGAATGATGATGGGATACAACAGCACCGGCAGCAGCACATCACGCGACCGCGTCCGCACCAGCATCGCCGCAAACAGCGTTCCGACGGCGCAGAAGCCGAGCGTGCCGCCGACCAGCAGCGCCAGCAGCAGCAGAGGGCGGCTGAAGAACGCGGCCTGGAACATCAACGCAACCAGCGGGACCAGCAGCAGCTCGGCCAGGCCGAGCAGCACCAGCATGCCCAGCAGTTTGCCCACGTACAGCGCAGCGCGTGGCGCCGGCGCCAGCAGTAGCGCCCGCAGCGTGTCGCCGTAGCGCTCGCGCTCGAACGTCCGGCCGAGCGCCAGCGTGCCGGAAAATGCGATCGCGATCCACAGGATGCCGGCGGCCGCATCCTCCACCGCCCGCCCTTCCTTGACGAAGGCGAAGGCGAAGATGAGCACGCACGACACGGCGAAGAACAGCGTCGTGGTCAGCACTTCCCAGCTCTTCGCCTCGATCGCGACGTCTTTGCGCAGCACCAGCCACGCGGTGCGGAAGAACATGGTCAGCTCGCTCCGATCAGCGCGCGATAGCGCGCCCGGAGACCGGGGGCGGCCGCTTCGTCCGAGATCAGCCGCCCGCCACGGATCAGCGCGACACGGGTCACGAGGCTGTCCGCCACGTCGAGATCGTGCGTGGCGAGGATGACGATCGTCCCCGCGCCGGCGAGGCGGCGCAGGCGATCGGAGATGGTGCCGACCGCGCCATCGTCGAGCCCGGTGAATGGTTCGTCGAGCAGCACCAGCTTCGGCTGATGCAGCAGCGCGCGCTCGAGCGCCAGGCGCTGACGCATGCCGCGCGAAAAACCCGCCACCGCATCGTCGGCGCGATCGGCCAGGCCGGCGGATTCCAGCGCCTGATCCACCAGAAGGCCCGGGTCGAGGCCATACAGCGCCGCGAAGAACCTCAAATTGTGGCGCGCGGACAGCTCGGGGTAGAGATAGAGATCGTGCGCCAGCAGGCCGATGCGCGTTCGCAGCGGCGGGCCCCATTGCCTCGCGCTCTGGTCCCCATATCGGATTGCTCCCTTCGACGGCGTCGCCAGCGTCGCCAGCAGCGACATCAGCGTGGACTTGCCGGCGCCGTTGGGGCCGAGCAGCCCGACGATCTCGCCGGCGCGGGCGGTGAGGGAGAGGTTGGCGAGCGCGCGGCGGCGTCCGAAGTGGCGCGAGACGTCGACGACCTGGACGGCATCGAAGTCGACGCTCACGGGGATCGGCAAGCTCAGGTCGCCCCGAGGCCGTCGAGGCGCGCGGCCGCGCCCGGACGCGCCGCCGGTTCCAGCCCGTCGTCGCGGCCGTCGAGCGCGCCGTAGACCTGCTCGAGAGACGAGAGCAGCTCCTCACGCCGCGATGGGTACCGTCGTGGGTCGCCGCGGCCGCTGCTGCGCTCCCGCTCCAGCCGCGCCAGCTCGTTGAACAGTTTTTCGCGACGCGCCATCAACCGCTTGCGCTCGGTGGTGAGCGCTGCGGCGTCGCCGGTCGGACGCGATGCGAACCACGCGCCGGCAATCACGACGGCTGCGGCAATCAGCAGCGCGACGCGCCGCGGCACCTGGCTGTGATGCGGTACACCGTCCACCGTCAACTGGATCGGGCGGCCGGCGTTGATCGGTCCGCCTGTGGCGGCGATGAACACGTCCCCATCGGCGGGCATGTCGCGCTGCTCTTTCACCTGCGGCGACGTCAATGTGGTCGCGCCGATCTTCTTGACGATCACCGCCAGGCTTTCGAGGTTGGCCGGCAGCTTCTGGTCGATCTCGATCGATCCGTTTTCAGCCGGCAGCGACGTCGCCACCTGGACGAACGTGTGGCCAGGCGCGAACGGCCCCGCGACGCTGACATGAACGCCCTGAACGCTCGCCTGCGGCGACGAGCCTTCCATGATCGCGGTGCCGGACGCGCCGTCGGGCATGTCGAACGCGAACGGTGTCGGGGGATTCACCGGCACGCTCTGGTTGTTCGCAATGTCGAGAAGATAGAAGACATCGACCGCTTCCTCGCGCGGCTGCAGCACGAAGCGCGACTGCGAGCCGACGGCGACTGGTCCGGTTATCGCCGGCGTCGCCGGCGCGTTCTTTTGCGACGGGTCGGTCGCCACCAGCATCAGCCGGATCCCGCCGCGGGTGGGCGCGGGAAACTCCTGCGACTCGAGGTGCTCGCCGTCGACCTCGGCTGTCGCCTTCACCGTCACGCCGGCTGTGCCGGTGATGAAGTCCTTGAACTCCGCGCGCCCGTTCTCGTCCGTCTTTACCGTGATGACCTTGGATCCGACGTGAAGATCGACCGGATGACCGGTGAGATTGTTCGACAGCGAGCCGCGAATCAGACGCACGGAGATCGCGCCGTTCGGCAAGTCGTCCACCGGTCGCGGAATGCCGGACATTTGCTTCGGATCTGGCATCGCGAAGCCGCCGGGCTGAGCGCCCGCCATCGCTGCTCCAACACAAAGGACACCAAGGACGCCAAAGACGAGGTTTTTCAGACCGAACCCAAGCCTTTCCTTTGTGGCCGTCGTGTCCATTGTGTCGATTCAGCCGCCGGCCAGAGGCCGGCCGCAACCTTTGCAGAACTTCGCGTCGCTGTCGTTAGCGGTCGCGCAGGAGGCGCATTCTCGCGGACTTCGCGCCGTCAACGCCTTCGCGCTGCCGTGCTCGGCAAGGGCGGTCGCGTTGCGAGCCCCGGCCAAGGCCTTCGCGCCGCGATCATGATCCCGCTCGGCTGCGATGTCGCCTTCTTGGGAGGGCGAAGGCTTCAGCCGAGTTTCGCCCTCGATGCGTTTCGCCAGCTCTTTCTCGATCTGATCCCGATAGCCTCCGCCAGCGTCGAGCTGCTTCATCAACCGCGCGGCCCGGACGCGGAGACGGCCGGACATTTCGTTCCAGTCCTGATCGGACAGCCGTCCCATCGCGCGGTCGAACTCGAGCTCCTTGATCGCGCGCAGTGTCAGCAGTTTTTCGCGCTCCAACGCGACCCGAGTGCGCTGGCCGACCATCACTGTGCGATCATCTTCCGCCGTCACCAGCGGCCGCAGCGCGCGCAGCGCGGCGTAGCCGACCAGCGCCGCCGTTCCCATCAGCACGCCGAGCAGGATGACGGCGGTCGGGCCCTGCCCGCGCGCCATGAACGTAACGGCGGTGGCGCACCCGAGCGCGGCGAGGACGAAGAATTGCCAGGGTTGCAGACCGGGATCGGCGCGGATGTCGGCGCCACGGTCCGGCTGAAGCCGGACACTACCCCCATCGTCGGTAGTGTCCGGCTTCAGCCGGACCGTGCTAGTCGAGATCTCGGAGCTCATCGTCGATGCGCTCCTCGAGCGCGGGATCAAGCGTGGCGGGCGTGGCGTCGGCCGCGGCTGGCTTGCGCGTCCACTTCACAGCGGCGAAGCCGACCGCGACCGCGCTGGTCGCGCCGACCAGATAGGGAAACAGCCACGCCAGGCGGCTGAAGCCCTGATCGAGCGGGGCGCCGAGCATTTCTTCGGTGCCGTACTTCGCAATGAAAGCCTGAATGATCTGATCGTGGTTGAGGCCCTGATCGATCATCGCCGCCAGCTGGCCGCGCATCTCATGAGAAGTGCTGCAGGCGTCCTTGCGACACTCAGCCAGCGTCTGGTGGCCGCAGGCCCCGCAGGTACAGACGATCTCGTGCTGCATCTGCTTCTCGAACGGCGTCCGCGGGTAGAACGAGGTGCGCGTGTTGGCGTCGCCGGTCATCCCCTGAGCGGACAAGGTGGTGGCGCCTCCCACGAACAACATCAGCACCAAGGCGACGGTTGTCGCCGCCGCTTCTGCCGGCATCTTCGCCAGCGCAAACGCGAACGATCGCTCCGGCAGCAGCGCGATGCCGGTGCCCAGCGCCATGATGCCGAACCCGACCCAGATCCAGTTGACCAGCGGGTTCACCACCAGCTGCAGCGTCACCGACTGATCGGCAAGGTCGAACCCGCCGAGCACGGCGTAGAGGTCCTCGGCCGGCGTGCGGCGAATCGCAACTTCCGTGGTCGGCTCCTGCTCGTGGCGCCGATACGCCCACTTGGCGGGATACAGACCGTCGATCTCCTTGCCGTCGACGAACACCGCCAGATACGCCGTGGTCATCTGCTTCTGGCCGTCGTCGAGGACCTTCACGCCGTTGCTCTTGAGCGTGTACTTGCCGATCGTGGTTTCCTGGCCCAGCTTGAGCAGCACCTGCTCGTCGAGCTTGCGCGCGTTGCCGGCGAAGCCGAAGCAGATCAGGACGATGCCGACGTGAACGATGTAGCCGCCGTAACGGCGCTTGTTTTTGCCCACCAGGCCGACCAGCGCGGTGAACAGATCGGTGCCGCTGTTGCGGCTGCGAATCGCCGCGCCCTTCCAGAACTCCTGGACGATCGTGCCGACCACGAAACCGCACAACGCGAAGCAAAGGCCCGAGGGCCATAGTGGAATTCGGAAATAGCCGATCGCGACCGCCGCGGCCGCGACGCCGGAGACGCCCGGCCACAGGAACTGCGGCGCGATATTCGAGAACGACGAGCGGCGCCACGCCAGCAGCGGCCCGACTCCAGTGAGCATCAGCAGGATGAGGCCGACCGGCGTCATCCACTTGTTGAAGAACGGTCCGGCGACCGTCAGCCGGTTCCCGGTCACCGCCTCGCTCAGCGTCGGGAACATTGTCCCGAACAGGACGAACAGCGCTGCGAACAGCAGCACCCAGTTGTTCACGAGGAACGCCGCTTCGCGCGACAGCCAGGAGTCGAGCTCGTTGCGCGCCTTCAGCAGCGGCAGCCGCCAGATCACCAGCGAGAAACTGAAGACGAGGATCACGACCATGAAGCCGGTGAAGAGCCGCGCCAGAACCGGATCGTCGCCGAACGCGTGGACCGACTGCACCACGCCCGAACGGGTCATGAAGGTGCCGAAGATCGTGAGGAAGAACGTGACGATGACCAGCGTGACATTCCAGACGCGCAGCATGCTGCGCCGCTCCTGGACCATCACCGAATGCAGAAACGCGGTGGCCGTGAACCACGGCAACAGGCCGGCATTCTCGACCGGATCCCAGGCCCAGTAGCCGCCCCAGCCCAGCTCCTCGTACGCCCAGATCATGCCGAGCGTGAGGCCGAACGACAGGAACAACCAGCTGAACATCGTCCAGCGGCGGACGGCGCGCAGCCACGAGTCGTCGAGGTGGCCGGTGATCAGCGCCGCGATGCCAAAGGCAAACGGAATCGTCATGCCGACAAAGCCGGTGTAGAGCGATGGCGGATGAATCGCCATGTAGAAGTTCTGCAGCAGCGGGTTCAGCCCCTCCCCTTCGGTCGGCGCCGACGTCAGGTAGGTCGTGAAGGGGTTCTTGTGCGCCACCATCAGGAACAGGAAGAACATGTTCACGGTGGAGATGGTGGCGACCACGTACGGGATCAGCTCGCGATGGCGCTCCCGGTTCACGTACACCGCCAGCGATCCGAAGATCGACAGCAGGAACACCCAGAACATGATCGAGCCGTCGAGCCCGCCCCAGTACGACGTGATCTTGTAGAGCAGCGGCTGCACGCTGTCGGAGTAGTGGACGACGTACTTGATCGAATAGTCACCGGTGAGGAAGGCGTTGATCAGGACGGCCGAGGCGGCGGTCATGATCGCGCAGATCAGATAGAAGGCGCCGATGCCGCTCTCGATCAGCCGCCGCGAGCGCCGCCGGGCGCCGACCACGGAGATGACAGCGGCGTAGCTGCAGGTCACGAAAGCGGCGAGGAGGAGGAAAGTGCCGAGTGAAGCCATGACAGTCCTACTGACCTACGACCCGGCGGATGCTTTTTCCTGGTACTTCGACGGGCATTTCGCAACGACGCCGTTGGGATCGGTATGGAATCCGGCGGTGGTGAGCCGTCCGCGCAGCACTACTTCAGCCTCGCCCTTGAACGTATCCGGTACGATCCCCGTGTACGAGGCCTCGACGACGTGTCCCTGATTCACGTCGCGGATGGGATTGTTCTGCACCTTGAACTTGTACTCGAGTGTGTCCTGCCGCTTGAGAATCGATCCCGGCACGACGTAGCCATGCAACTGGAGCGGCTTGTTTTCCCACGCCGTCGGGTTGGCCATGACCTCGTCGACATGCTTGAAGTACTCGGTGCCGTCCTGCAGCGTTGACCACATCAACCCGGCAAAAGCGAGCACGAGAACCGCGGCGGTCACGCCGAGCTTGATATATCGATGTGTCATAAGGACTTCCGGGAAAATTTACTGGTGCCAGAATACTGTGACTAGCCCCGGGACGCAAGGAGCGAACGCAGGAATTCGTCGACGCTCGCCACCGGGAGACCGACGACATTTGAATACGATCCGGACACGGTCGGGATGAAGCGCGACGCGAGTCCCTGGATGGCGTAGCCGCCCGCTTTGTCGCGCCCTTCCCCGCTCGCAATGTACCAGTTGATCTCCTCGTCCGTAAGCGGGCGAAAGACCACCGTCGTGGTCTCGACGCCGCCGACCTCGACCGAGCCCTGCCTCAGGCTGATGCCGGTCATGACCTGATGAGCCTGACCGGACAGACGCCGGAGCATCCACCGCCCATCTTCGTCGTGCAGCGGTTTGCCAAGAATGTCTCCCTCGATGACCACCGTCGTATCCGCACCGAGGATAATCGGCTCGTCTTGTCCCCTTCCAGGCAGACGCTCGCCGGTCCGGCTGAAGCCGGACACTACCGATGTCGCGTCTACCGAGGTCGGGGCTACCGAGGGCGCGGCTACCGAGGTCGCGGCTGCCGATGGCGCGGCTACCGAGGGCGCGGCTACCGAAATCGCGGCCACCGAGGGCGCGCCTGCCGATGGCGCGGCTACCGAGGGCCCGGCTACCGATGGCGCGGCTACCGAGGGCGCGGCTACCGAGGGCCCGGCTACCGATGGCACGGCGACCAATGCCTCGGATGGTGCGGCTGCTGCCGGCGATCGCGCCAAGATCGATGCCTGCGCCGCCGCCGCCTTCTCCGCCGCCAGCCGCCGCACGTAGATCGCCGGCGATTCGTCGGGGCGAATCGATTCATCGATATTCGCGACGACGACCTCGAAGGCATAGCCGGCAGACCGCAGCAACTCAGCGCGGCGCGGCGACGCGGAAGCCAGGATGAGGCGCACGCGCAATGATAAGATCGAACGGCAAAGCTCGAGTGATGAACCTCGAACGACGAACGCTCTTATGAAGTCTCTCGCCCACGCCATACCCGGTGCGCTCGTCGAGTTGCTGCGCGGCTCGCCAACGTCGGATGGCAAGGTCACCTTCGCCTGGAAGGCTGCGGTCGGCCCGGCAATCGAGCGCGTCACCCACGTGAAGCTGGAACGCAAGGTGCTGCTTGTCGAAACGGCGAGCGGCCAATGGTCCAGCGAAGTGATGCGCTCGGCTCCGATCATCCTGAAACGCCTGCAGTCGCTTCTTGGCGCCGACACGGTGAACCGCATCGAGGTGTGCCGATCGGACAACCTGCCGCCGCGAACTCGAGCGGCTAGCTCTAAGCAACGCCCTGATACCTAAACCCTGATCCCTGCCCCCTGATCCAATGCGCGAATCCGTCATCGTCTCCGCCGTCCGTACCCCGACTGGCAAATTTCTCGGGGCGCTGAAGACCTTCACCGCCACTCAGCTTGGCGCCCTGATGGTGGCCGAAGCGGTGCGGCGCGCCGGCATCGATCCACAGATCGTCGACGAGTGCATCATGGGCAACGTCGTGTCGGCCGGGCTGGGGCAGAACCCCGCGCGCCAGGCCGCGCTCAACGGCGGTCTCCCCAACCACGTCGCCGCGCTCACGATCAACAAGGTATGTGGATCGGGGCTGAAGGCGGTGATGCTCGCCGATCAGGGCATCCGGGCCGGCGACATCGATATCGCGGTGGCCGGCGGAATGGAGTCGATGAGCAACTGCCCGTACCTGCTGCCGCGCGTGCGCGACGGCCTCCGTATGGGCAACGGCGAGGTGGTCGACTCGATGATCAACGACGGCCTGTGGTGCACCTTCGAGCAGTGCCACATGGGCAACTCGGGCGAGGTCGTCGCCGAACATTACCAGGTCGGCCGCGCTGCGCAGGACGACTACGCCGCGCACAGCCATCAGAAGGCGGCGCACGCCACCAGCGAGGGTGCGTTCGCTGACGAGATGCTGGCCATCACCATCCCGCGGAAGAAGGGTGCACCTCTGGTGGTCGATCGCGACGAGGCGATCCGAGCCGACACCACCGTCGAAGCGCTGGCGGCGCTCAAGCCCGCATTCAAGAAAGACGGCACCGTGACGGCGGGCAATGCGCCGGGCGTCAACGACGGCGCGTCCGCACTGGTGGTGATGGCCGACGAACGCGCCAAGTCGCTCGGGCTCGCGCCGCTTGCCCGCATCGTGGCGCAGGCGACCAGCGGTCTCGCGCCGAAGTTCGTGCTGATGACCCCGGTCGAGGCGGTCCGCCGCGTCACCGAGAAGGCCGGCTGGAAACTCGCGGACGTCGATCTGTTCGAGCTCAACGAGGCGTTCGCAGTGCAGGCGGTAGCCGTGCTCAACGAACTCGCGATCGACGCCGGGAAGGTCAACGTGAACGGCGGCGCCGTGGCGCTCGGCCACGCCATCGGCTCGAGCGGCAGTCGGGTCCTCACCACGCTGCTCTATGCGCTGAAGCGACGGGGGCTGAAGCGCGGCGTCGCCACGCTGTGCCTGGGCGGCGGCAACGGGGTGGCGGTCGCCGTGGAACGCCCGTGACCGCGTTCGACGTTCGGCGTGCTACGTTCGTCGTTCAGCACAGACGTTCGTGGTGCGACGTTCGTCGTTGAGCACGACGGGCGCAGCACGACGGGCGCAGCACGACGAGCGCAGCACGACGAACGCAGCACGACGAACGCAGCACGACGAACGCAGCACGACGAACGCAGAACGACGAACCAACGACGAACGCAGAACGGAGAACGACGAACGACATGATCGAAACCGTTGGCGTGATCGGTGCCGGAACGATGGGCAATGGTATCGCGCAGGTGTTTGCGCAGTCCGGCTTCTCCGTCACGCTCGTCGACGTGGCACCGCCGATGCTCGATCGCGCACGGAACACCATCGAAAAGAGCCTCGGCAAGTTCGTCGAGAAAGGCACGCTGACACCGGCCGATCGCGACGCTGCGCTCGGGCGCCTCCGCACCGCGTCAACGATCGACGAGCTCGCGCCCGCTGACTACGTGGTGGAAGCGATCGTCGAGGACGCCGAAACCAAACGCCGGCTGTTCACCAGCCTCGACGCGATTACGAAGCCAGAGGTCATCCTCGCGTCCAATACGTCGTCGATCTCGATTACCCTGCTCGGCGCGGCGACGACGCGCGCGGACAAGGTGCTCGGCATGCACTTCATGAATCCGGTGCCGCTGATGACGCTGGTGGAGATGATTCGTGGCCAGAAGACATCCGACGATTCGATGCGCACGGCCTCCGAGTTGTGCAGCAGGCTGGGCAAGACGCCGATCGCGGCCGCCGACTATCCGGGCTTCATCGCCAACCGCATCCTGATGCCGATGATCAACGAGGCGATCTTCGCGGTGATGGAAGGCGTCGGCACCGCCGACGCGATCGACGCGGTGATGAAACTCGGGATGAATCACCCGATGGGACCGCTCACGCTGGCCGATTTCATCGGCCTCGACGTCTGCCTGGCCATCCTCAACGTTCTGCACGACGGTCTCGGCGATCCGAAATATCGCCCGTGTCCCTTACTGCGCCGGATGGTGGCCGCGGGACAACTGGGACGCAAGTCGGGCCAGGGCTTTTACGCGTACTGACCACAGCGCGACGAGGACCGGAGTGAGAATGGCCAGCTCCTGGGCGATCGCGCGAACATTCGTCAGCATCGGCCCCCGCGTGAAGACGCGCAGGCGGGCCGTCTGCCGGAAGATGTCGAGCCCCGAGATGTACCACTCGTGGTTGAGCGGCCACATCAACTGAAGGCCTCGCGGCGGATAGAAATCGGCGCCGAGCCAGTCCAGCAGCAGGTGCGACCCGTACGCCGCGGCGCACATTCCTGCAAGGCGCCCGACGGGCCGCCCGACACAGGCCGCCACTACCGCTGCCACGAGTCCGATACAGACGACGGCGCCGATGCTGTGTGTGACTGTGCGATGCGCGACGAAGGCCAAATCCAGATCGGCAGCGGCGCCGAGTCCGGCACACAGCAGGGTGAAACCGTTTCCGGCCCGGCGGTACCAGGGAGCGGCGGCCGGGGCTGTCCGCCACGCGCGATCTCCGGGAACCAGATCGGCCGCCCATGCGGCGGCGGCTCCCGCCAGGGCGTGGCCAATTGGGCTCGGCATTCGAGTGCCATCATCGCAGATTCTGCGATCTTCCCGGGGCGGAGGCGAAAGTGTCGTGTACTGTAAACTGCTGATATTCGGATTGTTATCACGTAGTATTCACGCTGTTGCGCTTGACTTTCGCCTCGGCACACATTTAGAATAGCCCGGCTTCCGGAGGACCGCATCACATGGCAGTCGAACGAGACGAACGTCAGGAACGCGAAAAGCTCAAGGCCGTGGAGCTGGCATTCAGCCAGATCGAAAAACAGTTCGGAAAGGGCTCGATCATGCGCCTCGGCCAGAAGGGCGCCATCCAGCCGATCGAGGCGATCCCGACCGGCGCCATCAGCATCGACTATGCGCTGGGTGTCGGCGGCGTACCGCGCGGACGCGTCATCGAAATCTTCGGACCGGAGTCGTCGGGCAAGACGACCCTCGCCCTGCAGGTGATTGCCGAAGCGCAGAAACTGGGCGGGCTGGCCGCCTTCGTCGACGCGGAGCACGCGCTCGACGCGGCCTATGCGAAGAAGCTCGGCGTCGACATCGACAACCTCCTCGTCTCGCAGCCCGACAACGGCGAGCAGGCGCTCGAAATCGTCGAGGTCCTCATCCGCTCGAACGGCGTCGATGTCGTCGTCGTCGACTCGGTCGCGGCGCTGGTGCCGAAGGCGGAAATCGAGGGAGAAATGGGCGATGCCCAGATGGGGCTGCAGGCCCGTCTCATGTCGCAGGCGCTCCGCAAGCTCACCGGTGCCGTGTCCAAGTCGAAAACCTGCCTCATCTTCATCAACCAGCTGCGCGAGAAGATCGGGGTGATGTTCGGCAATCCGGAAACGACCACCGGCGGCCGCGCATTGAAGTTCTACTCGTCGGTGCGCATGGACATCCGGCGCATCGCCAGCATCAAGGACGGCGATGCCGTCGTCGGCGGGCGGACGCGCGTGAAGGTCGTCAAGAACAAGGTGGCGCCGCCGTTCCGCGAGGCCGAGTTCGACGTGATGTATGGCGAGGGGATCTCCAAGACCGGCGATCTGCTCGACCTGGCGGTCGACAAGCGGATCGTCGAAAAGAGCGGCGCCTGGTTCGCCTACAACGGCGAGCGGCTCGGTCAGGGCCGGGAAAACGTGAAGCAGTTCCTCAAGGACAACCCCGAAGTCTTCAGGTCGATCGACGAGAAGGTCCGGAAGGAGCTCGGCCTCACGCGCGAAGGCCTGCCAGCGGAAGCGGTCACCGTCTGACCTTCGCGCGACAATGCCTGACGGTTAATGGCTAATGGCTAATGGCTAATGGCTGATGGCATAGGGTGGATGGCGAAGTGCGTGTCCCATCAACCTTATGCCATCAGCCCCTCGGCCCTATGCCCTCAGCCGTTAAATTAGCCCTTCGCATTGACCGTCAGGCGTCCGCCCTGACAACCATCCGTCCCGTTCCGCTATCGAACGAGGCATGCGCTACCTGATTACCCTCTTCCTGCTCGTGCTCCGGGTCGTCACCGGCGGTGCGCAGTCGCCGGCCGACATCCACGGCACCTGGACCGCCGAAATCCACACCGGCAAGGTCTATCTGCAGGTCCGCACCGCTCCCCCGCCGGAGTCGAACCGTTCGGGCAACTGGAACGGCGACTGGAACATGGGACAAAGCCTGCCGATCGAGGAACTGGCCGGGCTCGCCAACAGCGACACGTTCACGATGGCGTCGGTCAAGTTCGATCTCCGCCGCGAGGCGGGGTCGCTGGCGTTCGAGGGTTCGTTCCGCGACGGCCGCGGCGCCGGGCTGTTCACGTTCACGCCGCGCGACGCGTATGTCGGCGAGATGCGCAGTCTGGGCTACAGCGACGACATGCCGGTGTGGCGACGGTTTCAGCTGGCGATTCACGACGTCGGGCCGAAGTACATTCGCGATCTCAAGAGCGAAGGCTACGACAAGCTCTCTCTGGATCAGATTCAGCGCGCCAGGACGCACGGCGTGACCATCGACTACATCAGGGAGCTCAAGGGCCAGGGCTTCAAGGTCGCGACGCTGGAAGAACTCGTGCGGACGCGCGACCACGGCGTCACCGGCGAGTTCGTCAGGACCATGAAGGCCGAAGGATTCACCGGCGCGAGCCTCGAGGAGTTCGTGCGGCTCCGCGACCATGGCGTGACGCAGCCGTTCATCCAGGACATGAAGAAGGCCGGCTTCACCAGCGCGAGCGTGGAGGACATGGTCCGTGCGCGCGATCACGGCGTGAAGCCCGAGTACGTGCAGGATATCCGCCGCCTGGGTTTGGGCGTCACGACCCTCGACCAGTTCGTCCGGCTGCGCGACCACGGCGTCACGGTGGACTACGTCAAGAGTCTCGAAGCGCAGGGGTTCAAGAACGTGCCGGTCGAAGATCTCGTGCGCACCAGGGATCATGGAGTGAGCGCGGAGTTCGTGGCCGACATGAAAGAGATCGGGCTCAAGGATCTCACGCTGCCGCAGTTGGTACGGCTGCGCGACCACGGCATCACGCCCGGTTTCGTCAACCACGCCCGCGCGCGCGGCTATAAGACCACCGATCCGGACGAACTGGTCCGCCTGAAGAATGGCGGTCTCTGGAAAGACTGAGCGGCCTCAGTTCGCGGGTTTCCCTGCACGCCGCCACACGTCGCCGCTGTCCTCGACACAGTTGCCGGCGCTGTGACGATCCTCTGGCCTCGCCGCTGCGCCCACGGCTTGCGCTGAAATCGACGTCACCGGTACAATCAGCGACTGCGCATCCCACCTCGTGGCGAGGTAGCTCAGTTGGTAGAGCATACGACTGAAAATCGTAGTGTCGACAGTTCGATTCTGTCCCTCGCCACCAAATCCCTAGGAAAAAAACGCACGTCCTCAACTGATCGAGTTCCTGCTCCTGCAATGGGATAACACCGGGGTAACCACGCAAACCAAAAACAGTCTTTGAGCTCCATCTGGCCGGGTTGTAGGCACGATGCGATCGGTGCCGCCATGAAGTACAGCGTCCAGATGATGTGCCGCATCCTCGGGGTCGCGGTCAGCGGCGACTGCCTCTGGCTGCAACGACCGATTGGTCAACGCCGGCTCGAGAGATCAAATCCGAGGTACCGACAAAGCTTCCCGCTCAGACCGCTGGCGCGATCTGGGCCGGACTGTTCGAAGAAATGGCTGGCCGATTTTCCGACGCAATCGGAACGCTTACTTCCTCAACTTGCTGGAGGGCAGCTTATTGACTTCGTCAATGATCTTGGCAAAGGCTCGGGTCGAGGCCTGAAGACCCGTCCACGGAACCGCCTCCGGCGTTTCCCAATCGGTGTGGAAGAAATAGTGATACTCTCCGGCATCCAACAGGGCGATGTGGTCCTGCAGGACATAGCCAGGCTTCGCGGTACTCAGCGCGCGCTGGAAGGTCGTCAGGTCGCTGGCCGGCGAGGAGGGGTTTTCGTCAAGCTCCACTGACTGGCCGAACTCCTTGAACGCCTTCCAGGCGATCGCCTTCACTTCCGGGAAGCTCTTTCCGCCGGCATACCATTCCAGCGGCAAGTACGTGTTCGCCCAGACGATTTCGTTGCCCGGATAGTAGCGGGGACGCGACTGGCTGGCGATGGTCGCCGGATGCTCATTGTTGAAGATCAGGACGGTCTTGGCGAACAGCTTGTCGAAGTGCTGCACGATCTGAGTCAAGCCGGCGTGGCCGGTGTTGCCATTGTGATGGCCGTCCAATCCGACAAAGACCATGGTGCGCGGACGCTGCGCCTGCGGGATCTTTGAATAATATTCGACCAGACCAAGGGTCGAGGCGACCCCGGACGCATTGTCCGTCGCGGCCTCGAACCAACCATCCTTGTGGGTGGTGACAAAGATGGTTTCATCCGAGTTGCCCGGCAGGGTGCCCCAGACCGTACCCGTGGACAGGCCCGGCACGAGCGAGGCGGTCAAATGGAGCCTGACCTTTACGGGCTGACCAGCCGCTTTTTCAATCATGGTGCGTGCCGTGTTGCCGTCATCGTTGCCCAACGAAAAGGCCGTCTTGGTGCCGCGTGCGGGATAGTCCTGCATGCGCATGTTGCCCGGCAACATCGAAACCTGGAACACCACTGCCGCGCCCTTTTCGCCGGCGCGTGTCACGCCGCCGGTATTGCCGGCCTGCTGCATGGTCTCGACGAACACCGCCTTGCCCTTCACGTCGCGGCCGATGAAATCGGCTTCCGAACCCCGGCCGACCCACACCGCATCCAGTTCGGCCTCGGGAAACGCCCCGGTTTCATACGTCGGCTGCGCCGACGTCAGCTCGGCGCTCTGGCCGCCCGCGGTCACTTCCACCTTCCAGTCCGAAGGCACCCATTGCGGCGCCAGCGGCAAATCCTGGATGTGGGCATCGCTCAAGCCGAACGACTTGAACTTGCCGAGCAGCCACTCGTTGGTTTCATGGTCGGCGGAAGAGCCAATGACGCGGCCCCAATATTTGGAATGGCCATTGTCGCGATAACGCTTGGCGATGTTCGCCAGGTCCACGACATAGGTGTGCATCTTCTTGCCGTCGATCGAGCCGTATTTCTCCTGGCCCGGCGCCAGAGGGAATTCGATCAGCGCATCATCCACGCGCTTCTGCGGATGCGCGGGCGGGGTGAGCGACTGGGAGATCACCGAACGCTTCGAGGGCGTTGGCGTCTGCGCGACGGCAATTATTCCGCCAGCAACAACCGATGTGATTATCAGGCCAGATACCAGTGGATGTTTCACGGGAGTATCTCCATCCAACGGTCGCCAATGCACGGCCCCCGGCACAACAGCACGAGCCCGAGTCATCGCTCCATTGGTTCCGCGCGCGCCGCAGGGCACTGAGCCGCACCTTGTTCACCGCAAGGACGAATGCAACTGCGCTCTTACACGATTATCCTTCGCCAAGGGCGCGCACTTCAGATGAAACGCCGAGACTGTTCACGACCGGTGAGCGCGGCGGAGGATACAAAACCATTCCGTGACAAACCAGTCGCAGAACGACTACGTCTGGCGTAGGCAGAATGCCTACAACCGCGGTGGTTGATGCTCCCTTCCGTGTCGCCCTCGCCTTCAAGACGCGCTCACACATGACCGATTCGTGATCTTGAAACGCGGTGTCGTCGCGGGCATGAGTCACGACGGCTGACACTGGGGACCGCGGGTCCGCGACGTTCACGCGCGCCGGAAACAGGAACGACGGAGAGAACGTCGTCCATCGTGCGAGAGCCGCGCGCGGCGATGGTGTCCAGACAATGTCGCGCGTCTCGGTTGTCTCTCGCTACTGTGGATGAGCGATCTCGTCCACCGTCGGCCACGCGGGGGGTGTTTTGGGGTGAGCCCGAGGCGAGCGCCTGGCCGGCCATCACCGGAATCGCGTCGAAGTATTCCTGCTCGGAGCTACCGTACGCGTGTAGGCGACGGCACTTCGAGTTCTTTCTTCGCCGCTTCGACATCGCTCTTGGACGATCCCGGTACGCTTCAAACATCAAGTTTCTGCATCATCGCCTACGTCAAGCCTGACCCGGCTATCACTGGGGTACAAGCCCGTCACTCGATCCCTCCGACCACATGTGCCACCGCCAGTCATCCCGGACGCGAGAGCGTGCGGATCGTTTCCTCCGATAAGGCGGCCGCACGACCCGCGGGCTTGAGAGTCGAGGTCTCCGATGGTGGTCGGCGCGACGTCGATGGCCGGCGACCGCCGTCTTACGGGCGTCGACCGCACGACACCGGTCAGCTTGGTCGCCGTTGCGCACGGCCAAATGTTTACCCGCGCATACCGTTGAGTTCCGGCGCAACGTTTGCAACCGGTTGGGTCTACAGAGGTGGCCGTCGCGCAATGTCGAACGGAATTCGCGGATCGCGCCTGAAGCGGGCGATTGCGGGTCGATTGAACGTTCATGTTGGACACGTTCCAAAGCTGGAGCTGTGTAAAAAAGTTCCCTCACGTCGGCTCATGGGACAAGGTTTACCACTCGCAGTCGGCATCGATGTCATCTCAGTAGCTGAGGTGGCTGTGGCCCTGGCACGGTTCGGTGACCGCTACGTGCGACGCGCCTTCACCGCACGAGAGGCCACGTACTGCCGGGCAGCGGCAGGAGCCGCAGCCGCCGCGCGTTTCGCGGCCCGCTTCGCCGCCAAGGAAGCGACGGTTAAAGCGCTGCAGCCTCATCGGCGGTGGGCCGACTGGACCGCAATCGAAGTGCGCCGCTGCCGTTCGGGTCGGTGTGTGCTCGTGCTCCATCGCCAGGCTGCCTCGCTCGCTACTCGTCGCGGCATCGAGCACCTCGAATTGTCGATGAGCCACGACGGCGATCAGGCTGTCGCAATCGTCGCGGCGCTTCGCCAGCCACGACGAACAAGACGGATGCGCTCAGATGACTGACACGCTTGCCGGGGATATCCGCGTCATCTTGCGCGAACACGGCCGCCTGGCGGTCGACGTCAATTCGCTGACGGACGACAGCAATCTCTACGATGCCGGGCTCACGTCGCACGCGAGCGTGACGCTGATGCTCGCACTGGAAGAGCGGTTCGACGTCGAGTTCCCGGATCGGATGCTGCGGCGCGGCGCGTTTGCCAGCGTAACCGCCATCCGCGCCGGGATTGCTGAACTCCTTGGTGCACGCGCGTGACTGCGACGGCAATCTCCGAGGACCTGGTTCAGGCGGCACGGCGAATCGCTGCCACCGTCGCCGGCCCGGCGGCCGATGCCGTCGATCGCGACGCGCGTTTCCCGCACGAGGCGATCGCCGCGATGCGCGAGGCGCGGATGCTCGGCGCCGCCGTGCCCCGAGAACTCGGCGGCCGCGGCGCGACCATCGCTGAACTCGCCGAAACGTGCGAGCTGCTTGGGCGCGCGTGCGCGTCCACCGCGATGATCTACGCGATGCACCAGATCGAAGTCGTCTGCCTGGTCAGGCATGCGCTCGCGTCGCCCTTCTTCCGCGACTATCTGGCGGACCTCGCCCGATCCGAATGGCTGATTGCGTCAGCGACCTCGGAAGCGGGGATCGGCGGCGACCTGCGCCAGAGCGTGTGCGCCGTGGAACAGGTTGGCGCCCGTTGCCGCGTCGCCAAACAGGCGCCGGTCATTTCATACGGCGAGGAGGCGGACGACATCTTATTGACCGCCCGCCGGTCGCCCGACGCCACGGCCGCCGACCAGGTGCTCGTCCTCGTGCGCAAGCGTGACACGCAGCTGATCCGCACGGCAGAGTGGGACAGTCTGGGGATGCGCGGGACGCGAAGTTCCGGCTTCGCGCTGGAAGCCGCATTTTCGCTGGATCACGTGGTCCCTGTTCCCTTTGCTGATATTGCCAACCAGACCATGCTTCCTGTGTCGCACGTGCTGTGGACATCGTTGTGGCTTGGCCTGGCCAGCGATGCCGTCGGACGGGCGCGCGCGTTCGTGCGCGCGGCGGCGCGCCGCACACCGGGCACCGCGCCGCCGTCGGCGCTGCGTCTCGCCGAGATGGTGGTGGACCTCAGCGCGATGCGCGCCACAGTCCATCAAGGGCTCGCCGATTTCGAGGCCGCGCGGAACGACCCCGACACGCTCTCCAGCCTGGGGTTCGCGCTGCGAATGAACAACCTGAAAGTCTCGGCATCGGCGATGGCGCCGGCCATCGTCGCGCGCGCGCTCGGGGTCTGCGGCATCAGCGGCTACCGCTGTGACTCACCGCACTCAATGGGGCGACACCTGCGCGATGCCTACGGCGCTGCCCTGATGATCAGCAACGACCGTGTCCTGTCTGCCAACGCGGCGATGCTGCTCGTGCACAAGGAAGACTAGACGTGTCCACCACCAGCAGCGCGATCGCTCCGAGCGCGTTCCGCGACGAGCTGCTGGGAGCGGGCCTCCTGCTGGCCACCGGCGTGCCGGGAGTCTACGGCCGCAGCGCAGCATTCGAAGACACCGTGGAGCGGGTCGATCGCCTGGTGACCAGGTGTGGCGCTGACGACGGTCCCGAGGTGATGCGGTTCCCACCGATCGTGAATCGATCGGCTTTCGAGCGCAGCGGCTATCTCCAGTCCTTTCCCCATCTCGCCGGCACGATTCACAGCTTTGCCGGCACGGAGGCCGCCCATCGCAGCATGATCGACGCCGTCGCCGCGGGAGCCGACTGGAGCACCGCCTTCCCGTCGACGGCCGTCGTCCTCACGCCCGCCGCTTGCTATCCGGTGTATCCGATGCTCACCGGCAGCCTGCCGCGCTCAGGACGCCTGGTGGACGTGATGTCGTACTGCTTCCGACATGAACCGTCCGAGGATGCCGGACGCATGCAGATGTTCCGGATGCACGAGCACGTGCGCGCGGGCGAACCCGAAATGGTGACGGCGTGGCGTGAATCGTGGATCGCACGGGCCGAGTCATTCACCGCCGCGCTCGGCCTCGCCGCGCACACCGATGTGGCGTCGGATCCCTTCTTTGGCCGCGGCGGAAAGCTGCTTGCCGTGAGTCAGCGCGATCAGCGTCTCAAGCTCGAGATCTCCGTCGGCATCGCCAGCGACGCGCGGCCCACTGCCATCATCTCGCTCAACTACCATCAGGATCATTTCGGCGAAGCGTTCGTCATCAGGACCGCCGACGGCGGGATCGCCCACACGGCGTGCGTCGGCTTCGGCCTCGAGCGGATTGCGCTGGCGCTGTTTCGCCGGCACGGCCTCGACGTTCGATGCTGGCCGCAGGCCGTGCGCAAGACGCTGGACATGTGATGCGCGAGCTGTGGCGGCTCGATCCGGCGGCCTACGACTCTCATCCGGTGCATCGCGCCGAGCTCGTCTGGCCGGAGTCGAACTGCTACGTGGATCTCTGGGTCGAACTGCTGCACACGTCAGGCGTCGAGCCGATGGCGGCGCTGCCGTTCACATTGACGGTCGACCTCGAAGGAGACCAGTGGACATTTTTCAAGTTCCCGCTCGCGGATCTCTACGCGCTCTACGGGATTGAAGTGTTCGAGCTGAATATCTGGGACGGCTTGCTGCGCCAGGTCGAGCAACAGTTGTTCCTCGGGCGTCCGTGCCTCGTGGAAGTCGATGCCTTCCATTTACCGGATACCGCCGGCACCTCGTATCAGGTCGAGCATGTCAAGACGTCGATCGGCATCCAGGCGCTCGATGCAGATGCCGGCCGATTGGGCTATTTCCACAACGCCGGCTACTACGAATTGGACGGGCGCGACTTCAGCGGCGTGTTGCGCCTCGACGAGCACCTGCGCGCACCGGAGTTCCTGGCGCCGTACGTCGAAGTGGCCAAACTGCGCATGCGTGCCCCGCTCAGCGGCCGTGCGCTCGTCAACGTGTCGCTCGACCTGCTCGCCGCCAATCTCGCCAGACTGCCTCGCGTGAACCCCTTCCGTCGCTATGCGGTGCGTTTCGCGGAGGATCTGGAACAGCTGTCCGGCAACTCGCTCGAGTGGTTTCACCGATATGCCTTCGCCACCTTTCGCCAGGCCGGCGCGGCCTTCGAGCTCGCCGGCGCCTACCTGCGGTGGCTGCAGGCGAACGGTGAACACCAACTCGAGCCGATCGCCGCCGCCTGCGACGTCATCGCCACGACGACCAAGGCCCTGCAGTTCAAGACTGCCCGTTTTGTCAGTACTGGTCGGTCATTCGACGCCTCGATGCTGCTCGACACCACGGCCGCGGCGTGGGACCACGCGACGGTCGCTCTCGGCGCGCGCTACGGCGCCGTGACGCACCCGGGATAAACAAGCTGATGGCTCGCGCACGCATTCTCGGCGCGCGTTCCGCACAGCCGCTCGAAGGCAGCTGGCAACTCGCGTCGCTCGCGCCGGCGCCGACCGCCACGCCGATCGATCTCGACGACCTCAATCCCTCCTGGATCGACTGTGACCGGCCGCTGCCGGTAGCCTCGGCGCTGCGCGCGGCCGGACGCTGGGATGTCGATCGTCCGCGCGACTTCGACGGTGAAGACTGGTGGTACCGCTGCCGGTTCCCATCCACGAACGCCGGCGAGCCTGTCAGGATCCGGTTCGAGGGTCTCGCCACGGTCGTCGACGTCTGGCTGAATGGCCGCTGCATCCTGCGCGGCGAAAACATGTTCATCAACCACAGCGTCGAGGTCGAGCATGGGTTCGCACAGGACAACGAGCTCCTCTTGCACTTTCATGCGCTCGCGCCGCTGCTCGCATCCAGGAAATCACGGCCGCGATGGCGAACGCGGATGGTGTCGCATCAGGCGCTTCGATGGTACCGCACCTCGCTGCTCGGCCGCTGTCCAGGCTGGTGTCCGCCGGTCGCACCGGTCGGCCCCTGGCGTCCGATCGTGATCGAACCGAAGACGCCGCTGGTCGTCGAACACGCGGACCTGCGTGCCGAACTCAACCGCGAGGACGGCATCGTGAGGCTGCGACTCGAGGCGGCGTGTCCCGCCGGCGCCAGCGTTGCGGCAAGCCTCATCGTCGGCGAGTGGCAGTCGACGCTGACCTGCCAGACGCGGGCGGATGGCCACACGACGATTGAGGGCGGTGTGGCCGTGACGCGTCCGGAGCGGTGGTGGCCGCACACGCACGGTTCGCCCACGCTCTACAACGTTCGCGCATCCATCATCGTCGACGGCGGCGCCGACACGGTGGATCTCGGCCGCGTTGGTTTCCGGAGCGTCGAACTGGACCGCGGCGCCGATGGCGAGGGTTTCGGCCTGGTCGTGAACGGCGCGCCGATTTTCTGCCGCGGCGTCTGTTGGACGCCGATCGATCTGGCGACGCTCTCCGCCACTCCTGCGGAGTACCGCGATGCGCTGGAGCGTTTGCGCGATGCCGGCATGAACATGATCCGCATCTCGGGGACGATGGTCTACGAGACGGACGCGTTCTACGATCTGTGCGATGAGCTCGGCCTGCTGCTCTTTCAGGATTTCATGTTCGCCAACATGGACTATCCCTGGGAAGACGAAGCGTTCGCGTGCAGTGTCCTGACCGAAGCGGAACAGGTGCTGGCAAGGCTGCAGTCGCGGCCCGCCCTCACGGTCGTCTGCGCGAGCAGCGAGGTGGAGCAACAGGCGGCCATGCTCGGCGTGGCGGTGGCGCGCCAACCGAGCCGTGTGCTCGACGATCAGCTGCCCGATCTGGTGCGGGCCATGGCGCCTGCTGCGGTGTGGCTGCCGGGAACACCCTGCGGCGGCGCGTTTCCGTTTCAGGTGAATTCCGGCGTCAGCCACTACTACGGCGTCGGTGCATACAGAAGATCTTTCGACGATGCGCGGCGCTCAGGCGTCCGGTTCAGCGCGGAGTGCCTCGCGTTCTCGAATGTGCCCGATGCCGCGACAATCGATCTCCTCATGCCGGATGGCGAGGCTCCCGGCTCCAGCCCGCGTTGGAAAGCTCGTGTGCCCCGCGACGCCGGAGTCGGCTGGGACTTCGAAGACGTGCGCGATCACTATGTGCAGCAGCTGTTCGGAGTCGATCCCGACCAGGTGCGCGCGGGTGATCCGGAGCGGTATCTGGCGCTCGGTCGGGTCGCAACCGGCGAGGCCATGCTGCGGACGTTCGCGGAGTGGCGACGGCCAGGCTCGACGTGTCACGGCGGCCTGGTGTGGTTCGCCCGCGATTTGTGGCCCGGCGCCGGCTGGGGAATAGTCGACTCCAGCGGCCGGCCCAAGGCCGCGTATTGGTATCTCAAGCGCGCGCTCGCGCCGGTGGCGCTGTTGGCGGCGGACGAGGGCCTGAACGGATTGTGGTTCCATCTGCTGAACGACACGCCGGAGCCGATCGAGGCAGACCTGTGCATCGCCGTGTACCGCGACGGTAGCCGCTCTGGCGCGACGGTCTGCACGCCGGTCGTCGTTCCCGGCCGCGGCCACCGATCGATTCACGCCGACGCGCTCCTCGGCGGCTTTCGCGATCTCACCTGCGCCTACCGGTTCGGCCCTCCCGGTCACGACGTGGTCGCGGCGACGCTGCGTGCTGCCGGTTCAACGTGCGTTCGTGCGGCAGCGTGCTACGTCCCTCGCACCCTGCCCACGGAGCGCGCCGGCGATCTCGGCCTCACCGCGCGGGCCGAGCCGACCCGCGACGGCTACGTGCTGCTGGTGGAAACGTTGAAATTCGCACACGCCGTCGCGATCGACGTCGAAGGCTGGATCCCTGGCGACAACTACTTCCATGTCGAACCCGGGGAGCCGAGAACCATCTCCTTGCAATCGACTCACCGCGGCGCGGCGCTGCGCGGACGTGTGGCGGCGCTGAACGGCCGCTCGCCAATCCCTCTTGCCGTCACGGAGCCGGTCGATGCGCACGGATGAAGCCATGCGCTTCGAGCTACCGGTTGCGGAGCCACGCTTCGTGGCCACCAACGGGCGTTGGCTGTTCACGTGGCACCATCGGCCGCCGTCACGCGTTCGCCGCGGCGCCTGCGTGGTGCTCTGCCCGCCACTTGGCTTCGAGTACATGTCGGCCTACGCAACATTCCGGATCCTCGCCGAGCAGATCGCTGCGCTTGGCTTCGACGTGCTGCGGCTCGACTACGACGGCACCGGCAATTCGTGCGGCGACTATCACGACCCGGATCGCGCCGGTGCATGGATCCGCAGCGTCACCGCTGCGATTCACGAAGCACGGCGCCTGACGGGATCGAGCCTGGTGGCGCTCGTCGGCTTTCGCGCCGGGGCGATCCTGGCGCTGCAGGCCGCCGCCGACACAGGGGAAGTCGAACGGCTCGTGCTGTGGAACCCGTTCGCGTCCGGACACGCCTACGTGCGCGAGCTCAAAGCCCTCGCAGGTTTGAGCCGGCAGGATCACGCGCTCGACGAGAGCGACGCGCGCGGTGTCAACGTCGCCGGTCATCTCGTGACGAACGAGACGATCGACGCGCTCGACCGCTGGACACTCGACGCGATCCAGAATCGGCCTGCCCGCGACGTCCTGATCGTCGATCGGGACGACCGCCCGGCTTCGCCGACGGTCGATGCGCGCCTCGAACGTCTCGGGGCGCGTGTTACGAGCATCCGCCCCGGCGGAACATCAGCGGTGCTCGCCCTGCCGCACGTGGCCAAGGTACCCGAAGAAGTCCTGGGTGGAATCACCGCCTGGCTCGATGGCTGGGACGTCTCGCGCCGTCCGACGGCCGACACTCCAGACGTCAGCCGCTGCGACATGGCGCCGGCGGGCAGTTGTGGCCGCGAACGAGCGGTACGCTTCGGCCCTGGCAGCCGTCTGTTCGGCATCGTCGATTCGCCGTTGGGCGAGGCGTCGGTCGCGCCGGCGATCATCCTGCTCAACACCGGGGTGGAATATCATGTCGGTCCGCATCGCATGTACGTGCCGCTGGCGCGGGAGTGGGCGGCGCGCGGACATCTGGTGCTCCGTTTCGATCTCGGCGGCATCGGCGACAGCCTTCCGCCCGGCGCGGCGGCCGGCAACGTGGCTTATCCGGACCACATGCTCGACGACTTGCGCCACGCGATCGCGTGGGTCCGACAGGCGGCGCCCCACAGCCAGGTCGTGGTCGCCGGCATCTGTTCCGGGGGATGGCTCGCCTTCCGCGCCGCGCGCGATGGCCTCGCCGTGGATGCGATCGTGTCGATCAATCCGCCGTTGTACCTGCGCGATGGCGCCGCCGGGACGCAATGGCTGTCGCAGGAGCACGAGTTCGAACGCTACCATCGCGCGATGCGCGACGGTTCGAAATGGATGAAAGCGCTGCGTGGCGGGGCATCGTATCGGAGTTTCGTGCGGATCGCCGCGCGCGCGATCGGCCGGCGTGCGGCGGTGCGCGCCAGCGGCGTGCTGGGCCATTGGATGCCGGACGGCCTCGCCAACGATCTGTGCACGATCGCGAACCGTGGCATCGTGAGCCTCTTCGTCTTCAGCGGGGGCGATCAGGGTCTCGAGTACTTCCAGGTGCACGCGCCGCCAGCGTTCCGCCGTGCCCGCGTCCGCCGCTTCGTGCAGCACCAGATCGTGGATGGTGCGGGCCATACGTTTCGCCCATCCTCGTCGCAGCAGGTGCTGCGCCAGGTTCTGACCGATTTCGTAGCGGCACGCGCATCTTCACTCGCGACACCGGATGATGGCGGGTGCCGACAGCCATCTCGCCGTCAGCAGGCGCGATTGGAGCGCACCGGCGTCTGACAGCGAGTGAACAATCTCGGGATCCGGCGCGCGGCATTCGTGTCATGTCGCGTGGTTCGGCGTCAGTATTCCGGGAGCTTCTCCGGCTGGTTGCCGTGGAATGGAATGTCAGGGCGCCGCGGCGCGTCTGGCGATGAGACCCGCCCCGCGCGCCCGTGCCTCGCTTTCAAGAGCGATCGCGTCGGACGCGACAGTGGCGCGTCGCTCGGCACGGTCAATCCGCAATACGAGAAGGCGGCGTTCGAGCTCGCTGAGCACGAGACCCGATTTCCTCAGCGTGGCACCGAGCGCGTTCAGTCGTGGGCGCACGTCCTGGGCGCGGCCCTCCGCCACATCGATCTCCGCGGCCACCATCGTGAGGTCATTGATCAGGCTCACGCGTTCGGTCCGCTTCAACAGCACTCGCGCGCTCGCCAGCGCCCGAGCGGCGCCCGGCACATCGTGCCCGGCCAGTCTGGCGCGGGCCGTGACCAGCTCGGCGACAGGGCGCAGGACCGCGGAGGTATCGCCGAGAGCACCGATCACGCTCTGCGCTTCCCTTTCAGCTTCTGCCGGCCGGCCCTCTTCGAGTGAAACGACGGCCAGGGCGATCTGGCTCTCGAGCATGGTGCGGGTCTCTTTCATCTCACCCCTCAGCGCCAGCGCCTGCTCGTGGTGGCGGCGCGATTCAGCCAGATCGCCGGCTGCCAGCGCGATCTCACCAAGTTGAAACCGCGCCTGCGCCTCACCCGGCTTCAGCCGCGTCTGGCTGGCGAGCCGAATGGCGGTCTCCTGGCTCGTGCGCGCGCCGGCGATCTCTCCCTGCTCGAGGAGCACCGTTCCGAGCTCAACCCGTCCCATGACCTGGCCCCGGTTGTCGCCGATTTCCGCGCGCATGGCCAGCGACTCTTCGAAACCCGCGCGGGCATCCGCGACTTGACCCACTTCGCGCTCGACGATGGCGAGGTTGTGCAGGGCGCGGATGAGGCCTCGCTTGTCGCCAAGCTCTCTGCAAATGGCGAGCGACTCCCGGTAGTAGGCGGTCGCGTCGCGCAGGCGATCCTGTTCGAAGAGCACGACGCCGATGTTGCCGAGCGACGTCGCCATCGAGTTGCGATCGCCAATCTCGCGCCGCAGCGCCAGGGAGCGCTCGTGGGCGTGAAGCGCCTCCGTCAATTGGCCCTCGTCCTTGAGAAGGACACCGAGATTGTTGAGCACGGCCGCCATCGCTCGTCGGTCGCCGATCTCTTCGCTGGTCGCAAGCGACTCTTCGTACATCCGCTGCCCGCGGGTGATGTCCTGCCGGTCGGAGAGCACGGTGCCGAGGCTGTTGAGCGCCGACGCGGCGCCCGCTCGATCCCCCGCGTCGATGAACATCTGGCGTGCGGCCTCGAGCGACTGCTCGGCTTTGTCCGACTGCCCCTGGTTGTAGTAGCTGCGGCCCTCGAACAGTCGGGACCTGGCGACGAGCAGGCGGGCGCCGGTCTGCTCGGCACGCTGCCGCGCCCGTTGAATTGCGGCAAGCTCGCGGGGGAAATCGGACAGCGCCGACGCGACCAGCGACTCGGCGAGATCGATGCGGGGATCGGCGTTCTGGGGCGCGGGGACGCGCCGCAGCTCCGCAATGGTGACGAGCGCTTCCTGGTTGCGGCCCGCCGAGCTCTGCGCCGACGCCAGCCGCAGTCCGTACTCGATGTTGTCGGAGAAGAAACCCCACAACGTGTGGTACACCTCGAGGGCCCTCGACCAGTCGTGCTGCGCCTCGTACAGACGCCCTTCGACGTTCAGCCGATCCTCGCGCGTCAATGCGCCCGACGAGTCGAACGCCTTCTTGGCGGCGTCCTTGGCGCGCCCGTCATAGCCGAGCGCCGTCCAAGCCGACGCCAGCGCGGTCTGAATCATCGGGTTGCCGGGGTCACGCGCTGCCGCGCGGGTGAACAACGCCTGCGCCTGCACGGCGTCGAGCAGGCGCAGCCGGGCAATGCCCTCCGAGTACAGACGCATGGCCTCGACGTCTTCCGGGAATGCGGCCCGGGCAGCCTTGGCCGCGTCTGGCGTACTCTCCTGCAGGCCCAGCCTGGAGCGAAGCGCACTACCCGTCTCAGCGATCAGTGAGAAGAGCCGGGTCTCCTCGCCCACTCCAGACACCGAGATCGGTTCCCCTGATTTGCGCAGCACGCGGACGTCGATGCGAAGGGTCCGTGCCGCTCCGCTGTCGCTGGTCGCAAAGGACCCCAGCACCAGATAGTCGCTTCCGAGAGACCCGCGCAGGCGTTCAACCACGTCAGCCGGTGGTGCACCGATGGTGTCGGCGCCAAGATCGCGCGCGGCACGAGTGACCACGTCGGCCGGGAACACTCGGACCTGACCGCCTCCGGCAAGCTCCGTGGTGAGCATTTCCGCCATGGCGATGGAGAGCCACTGATCGGCCGGTCGACCGGACAGATTGGCGAAGCCAGCCACCGCGATGGAGGGCCGCGGCGCCTGCGCGGCCGCGCTCCGCGCGGACTCCGCAAGTGGCGACGGACGCAACGCCTGCGTCCAGACCACGGCGGAAACGGCGGTCAGGGCGACGGCCGCCAGCAGAAGAGCTCCGACAGCAAGCGCCGATCGATGACGCTGGAAGAAACGCCGGGTCCGGTAGTGAAATTCGTCACGTCCCGCTGAAACGGGCTGTTCGTCCAGCCAGCGCCGCACATCGCCGGCGAGTGCGGCCACGTTCGGATAGCGGGACGCCGGGAGCTTGCGCAGCGCCTTCATCACAATCGCGTCGAGCGGTCCGCTCAAGCGATCGCGCAGCGCCTCGGGCGAGCCGTCGCGCATGATGCTGACACCGAGCGGCGTCGTGGTTTCTGCCGTGCCGTCCGCGAGCGTCGCGGTTTCCGTGCGTCCGATCACCCGGCTCGGGCGCTCCGGCTCCTGCTCGCAGATCACGCTGGCAATCTGCTCGGGCGACTGGGTCGCGAAGCGGAACGGTTTGTGGCCGGTCAGCAGTTCGTAGAGCAGAAGACCCAGGGCATAGACGTCGGTGGCCGGCGTCACCGGCCGTCCCAGGATCTGTTCCGGGCTCGCATAGTCCGGTGTCATCGGTCGCGCGAGCGAGGTCAGGGTGGAATCCCGGTCCGAGTCGGGGTCGAAGATCTTCGCGATGCCGAAGTCGAGCAGCTTGGGCTGCCCCTCGACGGTCACCAGCACGTTGCTCGGTTTCAGATCGCGGTGAACGATGTGATGGTCGTGCGCATGCCCCACCGCGTCGAGCACCGGAAGGCAGAGACGCAGGCGCTCGGCCGTCGTCAGCCGATGGGCGTCGGCGTGACGATCGATCGGCGTGCCCGCCACGTACTCCATCACGAAATACGGAAGGCCCGCCGGCGTCGTGCCGCCATCGAGGAGACGCGCGATATGAGGGTGGTTCAGTGAGGCGAGAATCTGGCGTTCGTGGCGGAAGCGGCGAACCACCAGATCGGAGTCCATGCCGCGCCGGATCATCTTGATGGCCGCCGAATGCTCGAAGTCGCCGGTACGCCGGCCCAGATAGACAGCGCCCATGCCGCCGCGCCCAAGGCACCGCTCAATCACATAGAGGCCGACTTGCTGGCCGAGATAGGGATCGGTTTCGGCCGCGTTCTCGACTCCGCTCAGCGCCGACGCCGTGAGGAACGGGCCCGCTTCAGCGTCTGCCTGCAGGAGCGATTCAACCTCGGCGCGCAGCTCTGAGTCGCCGAAGCACAACGTGTCCAGCAACGCGGAGCGTCGGTCAGGGGCCTCATCGATCGCGAGCCCGAGGATCTCCTTCACTCGGGGCCAACTCGGCATGTGCGGGCCCGATCATACTGCTGAAGTAAGACCGCCGCCCCCGGGTTTTCATGGCCCGTGGTCGCGCGCAAGGCCGAGGGGCCGCAAGCGGCTCCGCCTTGGCGTCTCGCGGTCTGATGATTTAGGGTACGCGCACTGACATGACCGACCCCAGCTACCACCCCACCCCTTTGATATTCGAGCGGCTGTCGGCGCGGGAGCAGGCCGCTCGATTGGAGGCGTTCCACCAACGCATGCGCCTGCGCCGCACGGTCCGCCAGTACTCGAACGAGCCCGTGCCGGACGCCCTCATCGACCAGGCGATTGCCGTCGCCGGATCCGCGCCTTCAGGCGCAAATCTGCAGCCATGGCGCTTCGTGGTCGTCCGCGACCCCGAGATCAAACGACGGATTCGCGATGCTGCTGAGGAGGAAGAGCGACGCTTTTACGAGCATCGCGCGCCGGTGGAGTGGCTGTCGGCGCTGGCGCCGCTGGGTACCGACGCGTGCAAGGACTTTCTCGAAACCGCTCCGTGCCTGATCGTCGTGTTCCGAATTGACTACGACGTGCAGGCCGGCGCCGATGGGCGCGTGCGGAAACTGAAGCACTACTACGCCGGCGAGTCGGTCGGCATCGCATGCGGCTTCCTGCTCGCCGCCCTGCACGTCGCCGGGCTCGCGACACTGACCCATACGCCGAGCCCGATGAAATTTCTGTCGACCATCCTGGAGCGGCCGAACAACGAGACACCATTTCTCCTGATTCCCGTCGGCTTTCCCGCGCCGGACGCCGTGGTTCCGACCATCACCAAGAAGGCGCTCGAGATGATTCGCCTGAATCGATAAACCTGAATCGGCGGAATAGTCCGAGCGTCCAGCCGCGGCGGAGCATCTCTTGTCACATGTTCCGGATTCGAATGTACCGCTCGATGTCGGGCCACATCGAGACCACGGCCACCACGGCGATCACCAGGAATGCCCCTGCTACATATCCACGCACACCACACCTCCTCAATAAAGAGCTGCTTAATCCATGCCAGCGGGTGTCGCGACGGCTAGTAAGGGGTCCATCGCGGCGCAGCCGCGAATAACCCGTCGACCACTCCTATCCGGTAAGCCAGAAAGACGCCGAAACAGAAGCTCAGGAGGCCGGTCGCCATGCGGAGCCGTCGGTCCGCACGCACGGTACGAGCGAGACCGGCCAGAGGTATCGCCATCGCCGTCGTAATCAACACCATGCCCGCCACGGTACCGAGGCCAAAGATCAGAAGATACGCAGCTCCCCAGCCGGAACCCTGAATGGTTGCGAGCACCAGCAACGCCACGGCAGCCGAACCGGCCAGCCCGTGCACGATGCCGACGACGAGCGGCCTGGCCGCACGATAGAACCCCAGGCCGCCGAAGGCGCGATCAAGCCGGCCGAGCGGCTCATCGTCCGCCCCGTGCCGGTGCGGCTCCGGGGAGTGTCCGACGTGTGAATGAAGATTCCTCAGGCCGAGAAATATCAGCATCAGGCCGACCGCAAACTCCATGGCCAGTCCGACACGCGGAGCCACCACCCAGTTGAACACGATGATGGGGACGCCAACCAGCACGATGGTGAGGGTGTGCCCGAGTCCCCAGAGCGCGCCTACCCAGGCCGCCACGCGCACGTTTCTCTCCCGGCTGACGATCGTGGCGACAGCGGTAACGTGATCCGCATCGGTCGCGTGCCGCATGCCGAGCAGGAAGCCCAGGGCTACAATCGAGGCCATTGTGGTCATGACATCTCATCGGGCGGTGGACGCCGCGGCAGCGTGGAACTGGTCGTGATGCGCCTTCAGGTAACCAATGAACGCATCCATGCCCGCGCCGGTCTTGGCCGACACCGTCAGCACCGGCATGGCCGGGCGAACCGCCTGAATGTTCCGCCGCAGCGCCGACTCGTCGAATTCGACCGCTTCAGCGAGATCCATCTTGGTGATCACGGCCACATCGGCGCTGTTGAAGATGGTGGGGTACTTGAGCGGCTTGTCCTCACCCTCGGTCACCGAGATCAGGACGAGCCGAAGGCTCTCGCCGAGATCGAATGACGATGGGCACACCAGGTTGCCGACGTTCTCGATCAAGAGAAAGTCCAGCGCGTGCAGATCCCATCCCTCCAGCGCGGCGGCGACCATCGCCGCCTCCAGATGGCACAGCGTGCCGGTGGTGATCTGCTTCACCGGCGCCTGACTGCGCGCCAGCCGGACGGCGTCGTTCTCGGTGGCCAGATCGCCGACCAGTGCCGCCACCCGATGCGTCTGGCGAAGCAGCGTCAGCGTCTTCTCGAAGAGCGCGGTCTTTCCCGATCCCGGGCTCGAGACGACGCTCGCGACACAGACCTGCGCCTCGCGAAATTGCTCGCGTAGCGCGCGCGCGCCGACGTCGTTCTGTTTCAGGACGTTACGCCGGACTTCGACCAGACGCGGTTCGGTCATCATGCATCCATCTCCAACCCGGTCACGAGCAGTTCGCGGCCTTCGACGATGTCAGTCGCCGGCGTTCCGCACATGTCGCAGCACATGTCCTGAACCGATCGCACCGCTACGCGGGCGTCGCAGGTCACACAGTGCGCCACGATTGGCACGTCTTCGATCACCAGACGGGAGCCTGCCAGCGGTGTGTCCTCGCAGGCCATCTCATATGACGCCAGCAGCGCCTGCCTCACCACGCCGGAGAGGCGGCCGACGCGCAGGTGAACCGCTTCCACGTGCCGTCCGCCGTGGCGGGCCGCCTCCTCCTCTGCCAGCTCGACGATGCTCAGCGCGATCGAAAGCTCGTGCATCGCTACGAACCCGTGCGCCCGGGCCGGCCGCCTGTCGGCCCAACGCCATCGAACGCCGCGAGCGCCGCCTGGCCGAGACTGATGCCACCGTCGTTGCAAGGCACCCGATGGTTGGTCCACACCTGAAGGCCCGGCGCCGTCAGCCGCGACTTCATCGCCGCGTTCAACAGCTCGTTCTGAAACACGCCGCCCGAGCAGGCCACGGTGCCGGTCGCATGCTGTTCGCACAGCGTGAGGATCGACGCACAGAGACCCTGCGCCACGCCTTCGTGAAAGGCTCGCGCAATCGCGGCCGGCTCGCGCCCGAGCCGCCGATCGATCGCGACGGCGCGAAGAAGAGGGCGGAAGTCGAGCTCGCCGTCGACGAACGGAAAGGGATACGCCTCGACAGCGCGTGACCTGCCGCCCAGAGCCTCCAGCCACATCGCGGCCTGGCCTTCGAAGGTGGTTTCGCGCGTGAAGCCGACCAGCGCCGCGGCCGCGTCGAACAGGCGGCCCATTGACGTCGTCCGAAACACACGGATGCCCTTCGCGAGCAGCGCCCGCGATTGCTGATAGCGCTTCGGGAACAAAAACGGAGACGCCGTCACATCAGGCAGCCCCTCGATCTCGGCCAGAAAGCCCGCCGCGGCCTGCACCGGGTGGCGCGCCGCCCGATCCCCTCCGATCAAGGCGGCCGAGCGCAGATGGGCGACTCGCTCGAACCCGCTTTCGACGCTGCCGGCAAACAGCTCACCACCCCAGATCGTGCCGTCGTCGCCATAGCCGGTTCCGTCCAGGCTCACCCCGATCACCTGACGGCCCCAGGCTTGATGCTCGGCCACCACCGACGCAACGTGCGCACGATGGTGCTGGACTGCGAGCGTCTCCAGGGCCGGCAACTCGTGAGCCACTGTTGTCGACACATACTCCGGGTGACGGTCGTGGACGACGAGCACATTTCGCCAGTCCAGTTCGTACATCGACAGGAGATCGAGAATCGTCTGCTCGAATCCGACGCGAGCGCTGTGGTGAGCGAGGTCGCCGACGTGCTGGCTGACCACCGCCTGTCCGGCGACGACGAGCGTGACGGCGTTCTTCAGGTCGGCGCCGACCGCCATCACGGGACGCTCGATCGGCAAGGTGGCGACGACGCCGGGTGAGTAGCCTCGCGAGCGGCGCAGAATCGTGGGCCCGAACACACCGTCGCGAACGACCGAGTCGTCCACCCGCCGAGCGATCCGGCGCTGGCCGATTAGGAAGCCATCGGCAATGCCAGACAGGCTCGCCAGCGCTTCGTGATCCTCGTAAGCCGTCGGCTCGCTCGAGCGGTTCGCGCTGGTCATCACCATGACCTCGGGTGCGCCTGATGCGAACAGCAGGTGATGCAGCGGCGCGTACGGCAGCATGATGCCGAGCTCGGAGTTGTCCGGTGCGATTCCTGGTAACGAAGCGCGCGCCGGGGCGAGGACAATCGGTCGCGCCATCGAGGTCAAGAGCGCCTCGGCGGCCGGCGAGAGATCCGCCAGCATCCTCGCTGTCTCCAGGTTCACGGGCATCAGCGCGAACGGCTTCTCCTTGCGGTATTTGCGCGTGCGCAGCGCCGCGACGGCTGCGGCGTTGCGGGCATCGCACGCCAGGTGATAGCCCCCGATGCCCTTCAGCGCGACGATGCCACCCGCGCGCAGGAGTTCCGTCGCCCTCGCCATGCTGGCTGCTGTCTCCATGACGATCTCGTCGCCGTGCTGCAGAAAGTAGCCAGGTCCGCAGTCGCCGCACGCGACCGGCTGGGCGTGAAAACGGCGATTCCCGGGATCCCGATACTCGGCCCGGCACGCTTCATCCAGCGGCCACTCCGTCATCGTCGTATTCGGGCGATCATACGGCAGCGAGACGATGACCGAGTAGCGCGGCCCGCAGTTCGTGCAGTTGATGTAGGGATACCGGAAACGGCGGTCGCTGGGGTCGAACAGCTCGCGGAGACAGTCCTCACAGATCGGCAGGTCCGGTGCGATCCGAACGGTGGGTGGCGCGCTGGTTCGACTCTCGCGGATCTCGAACTGGTCGAAGCCCTGCGGCATCGCCGCCTCGATCTCCACCGCAGTAATCAGGGCCGCCGGCGGCGGCGTCAACTCGAGATCGCGGAGAAACGCTCGCAGCGAATCGTCCTCTCCCTCGAGATGCATGAACACGCCTTCGCCCGCGTTCAGGACCCAGCCCGCCACCGTGTTGCGCCGCGCGAGGCCGAAGACGTATGGCCGGAAGCCGACGCCCTGGACGACGCCGCGGACGCGAACCGAACAGGCGCTCGCCACATCAATCCCCGAGGCCGACGATGCAGCCACGCCCCTGCCAGCCAATCTGGGAAACCGTGCCGTCTTCGACCAGGATCGGCACAAGGCGCTGACCGGGCGCGAGTGTCCTCAGGCGCATGCGTGCGGCCGGATCGACAGCGACGTCGTATTCCACAAAGGCGACGCCGCGCCATTCAAGCCACTCGCGCATGGTCTGGGTGTGCTCACAGCCGGCGCTGCCAAACAGCTCGATCCTAGCCACGGCTCAAGGTCTCCAGCGTGTCGCGGATGACGTGATAGATGGAGGCATGGATTTCCTGAATCCGGGGGATGTAGTCCGAGTGCACGATCAGCGGGTGTTCGGCCAGACCGCGGCGGCCGATCTCCCCGCCGTCGCATCCGAGCAGCACCACCGTCAGGAGACCGCGCTTGCGCGCCTCTTCGAGCGCCATGATGACGTTGCGAGAGCCACCGCTCGTCGAAAAGGCGACGGCGACGTCGGCCGGCCTGGCGTGGGCGATCAGTTGCCGCAGGAAGGTGACATCGACGCCCACGTCGTTGGCGATCGCGGTCACGTTCGCGGGTTCGAGCGACAGCGACACCGCCGGCACGGGTCGATATCCGAGCGGCGGCCGGATGCAGTCCAGCATCCAGTCATTCGCGTCGGTGGCGGAGCCGCCGTTGCCGAACAGAATGAGCTTGCCACCGCGACGGAGGCGCTGGTGGATCTCGAACGCGGTCCGTCCAATCGCGTCGGACTGTTCATGCGCCACCGCAGTGCGAAGATGCGCGTCGTCGGCCACCTTCATGCGAATCGACGCCGCCACGTCGCCCACGCAGCGGGTCACGTCCTGCTTCTGCTGTCCCAAAAATGGATACAGAAATCCGGCTGCGCCCACGTCGTGGCCCAACTCGCGGTGCTCGAAGAAGACGTGCACGCTCTCCCACAGCGTGTGATAGAGAATCTCGATCAGCTCCTGGTGAACAAACGGATCGTCGCAGGCGGCGGGCACGGCGTAGGAACCCTGGCCGCCCGGCAGCGCGAAGGTCATCGCTCCACGCCGGCGCGCCGCTTCGAGAGCCGCCCACACCTCGGGATCGCCGGCCGGCGGACCAAATCCCATCGCGATATCATCCGCGTCGAGGCCGACATCGAGCCACGCCTCGAAGTCGATCGAGACATCGAGCGCGGGCAGCGCCCGCTTGCCGACGATCACCGGATGGACGAATTCCACCGAGACGTGCTGCGCATCGGTGGCATACGAGCCGCGGCCGAAGGCGAGGAGCCGGCCGCCGCGAAGGAATCGCTCGGACATCTCGCGGCACGCTTCAGACAGACGTACCGCTTCGCGAGCGAAGAAGGTCTCGAAGACCTCGTTCCTGACCAGCAAAGCGCGCTCGATGTGTGTGGCGACGTCGCACTCGATGGCCATAGGGCTACCGCGTCATCAGCAGATCCTCGGCAGCGGATCCCCGACCAGCATGTCGACGACGCGGCTGGCGCCATAACGGGTCATGGCCAGAACCGTGCACGCGGGCTGCGCTTTGATCTCGCCGACGATACACGCCCGGTCGCCGCCGGGCGCCGCCCGCACCGCGCGTAGGGCCTGGACCGCGTGCTCGGGCGCCACCACGGCGACGAACTGTCCCTCATTCGCGATGTGCAGCGGATCCAGTCCGAGCAGCTCGCAGGCGCCACGCACGGCGTCGTGGACCGGGACCTCGTCCTCGTTGATCACCACGCCGCAGCCGCAGTCTCGAGCCAGCTCGTTGAGCGTTGTCGCGACGCCGCCGCGCGTGGGGTCGCGCATCCAGCGGACGCCGGGCCCGGCCGCCTCGACGAGCGCCTCGACGAGCGGCAGCACCGACCGCGTATCGGATCGAAGATCCGCTTCGAGATCAAGATCACCGCGTGCGAGGAGAATCGTGATGCCGTGATCGCCGACCGGCCCCGACAGCAGGATGCGATCGCCGGGGCGTACGGCACGCGCGTCGACGGCGACGTTTGCCAGCAGGCGTCCCACCCCGGTCGTGGTGATGTACATCTGATCGGCGTGCCCATGCTCGACCACTTTGGTATCGCCGCCCACGATTCGTACGCCGGCACGGCGGGCGGCGTCGGCCATGGCGCGGACTTCCGCTTCGAGCACGCTGCTGGGCAGCCCCGCCTCGAGCACGAACGTCGTCACCAGCACCTCGGCTCGCGCGCCGGAAACAGCGAGGTCGTTGACCGTGCCGTTCACGGCGAGTTCGCCGATCGACCCGCCCGGAAAGCGCAGCGGTCTGACCACGAAGCCGTCGGCGGTGATCGCCATCGCGGCCTCACCCAGGTGCACGTGCGCCGCGTCGCCGAGCGCACGGTCGCAGGATTCGATCAGGATGGGGGCGATCAAACCCTCGACCAGCCGCCGGCTCGCCTTCCCACCGGCGCCGTGGGCCATCTCGATCTGCGGATCCTTGAACCGCACGCGCGGCGCCGTGAGCGTGCTCACTGTTGACATCTGCATCCTTCAGTCTGGAGCGGCCACACCGGCCAGGGCCAGGGTCTTGCGATGTTCGTAGTTGTAGTAGGCCGCGCACGAGCCCTCAGACGACACCATCAACGCGCCGATCGGATGCTCGGGCGTGCATTCGCGCCCGAACAGCTTGCATTGCGCCGGCTTCAACACGCCCTTGAGCACTTCCCCACACTGCGCCGCCTTGGGGTCGGTGACGCGAACGCCCGGCACCGAAAAACGCTGCTCCGCGTCCCACTGCGCGTAGCCGTCCCGGATGCGGAGGGCCGACTGCGAAATGAAGCCCATGCCGCGCCACTCGAAGTACGGGCGCAGCTCGAACACCTCCGCCATCGCCTTGAGCGCCGCGGCCTTGCCCTCCCACGGCACCACGCGCGCGTACTGGTTCTCTACCCGGGCCTCGCCCTTGTGGAGCTGACGCAGCAGCATGACGATCGACTGGAGGATGTCCAGCGGCTCGAAGCCGGAGACGACGATGGGCTTAGTTTCGTTGCTGGCGATCCATTCGTACGGCCGGCAGCCGATCACCGTCGATACGTGCCCGGGCCCGATGAAGCCATCGAGGCGCATGTCGGGCGAGTCGAGGATGGCGCGGATCGCCGGAATGATCGTGACGTGATTGCAGAAGACTGAGAAGTTCGATATCTCTTGGGCCCTGGCCCGCATCATCGTGAGCGCCGTCGAGGGCGCCGTCGTCTCGAAGCCGATGGCAAAAAACATGACGTGCTTGTCGGGGTTGGCCTGGGCGAGCTTCAGTGCGTCGAGCGGTGAGTACACGATCCGCACGTCCATGCCGCGCGCCTTGTGCTCGAGCGGACTGCCGGTCGTCCCCGGCACGCGCATCATGTCGCCGAACGCGGCGAAGATCACGTCGCCCCGTCCTGCGATCGCCAGGCCGTCGTCGATGCGCCCCATCGGCAGGACGCATACGGGACAGCCGGGACCGTGAATGAGCTCGATGTTTTCCGGCAGCACGTCCTTGAGGCCGAAGCGATAGATCGCGTGCGTATGGCCGCCGCACACCTCCATCAGCCGGTAATGGCGCGCCGGATCGGCCAGGCGGCGGATTTCGTCGGCCGCCTTTCGAATCAGCCCGGGGTCGCGGAACTCGTCGACAAATCTCATGTCGGTCCTCGTGCGTCATCGTCGGTGCCGAGGCCGTAGCCCGTCACCTCCGCGACGGCCGCGTCGCATTCGCCGAGCATCCGGAGCAGCTCCATCTGCTCCTGCGCATCGGCCTGACTGATCTTGCTCATGGCGAAGCCGACGTGAATCAGCACCCAATCCCCCGGCACCGCGGGGTCGTCCTCGAGCAATCCCAGGTCGATCCGCCGCCGGACGCCGACCACTTCGACGATCGCGAGGGCAGGAGGGCCCGGCAGCAGCTCCACAATCTGTCCTGGTATGGCTAGGCACATGGCTTTATGTCGCCTTTCGCGCGAGCAGATCGAACACACATTTCAGCTCGTCCTTGATCTTCAGAGTTCCTCCAGCCACTGAGACCAGCTTGATGCCGAAGTCGGTCTGGCGCAGGGCCATTTCACCCTGCGCCCGCATGGTGTCGCCCATGAGGAAGAGTTGCGCCGACATCCGCTGGTTCCTGGTCTCGCCGTGAAGCGACAGCTGGCCGTCAGCCTCGACTCGATAGCGACCCTCGTTCACTGTGTCGATCCGCGGGTGCGACGCCGCAAATGCAATCTCTGGATACTTCGCGCTCTCGAGCACATCGTCGTTCATCATCCGCTCGATCTCGCGGCGGTCCTTGTCGCTGACGTCGTTCTGGACCACCAGCGACGCGGTCGACATTTTCAGGAGCACTGCGGCCGCGTCCGGGCTGTCCGGGGCGAACCGCACCTCGCCTGAAAACTCGCGCACCGCAATGACCGGGTCGTGCCCCACGGCCGACAACAAGCCGCTGGCGTAAGCGTGAATCGTCAGTCGGCTGCCCCGCGCGTCGATCGTGTATCGCGTGCCCTGTCCCTCCGCCGGTTCGATCATCGCGTCCTCGAGTTGCATGCCGCCCTGGTTCAAGAGGACGGCCCCTTACATCGACCGGAGCTTGATGTAACGATCGAAGTCGGGCAGCACCGCCTGCGTCAGGTCGGCCAATCCCACCTGGCCCAGGAAGCGCCGGGTCGTGGGGTTGGTCAGAATCAGCCCCGCGCCGAAAACGACCAGCGCCACCCCGCCGAGCAGGTACAGAGTGTCCCGATCGGCGCCGTTGGTCGGGGTTCCGCTGTGCTCGCGTTCAACATTTGCCATCGTCGGACCGCCTCCTCTCCGTCGAAACCGTGCCGTCACTCCCTGGCCAGCGGCCCCCGTGGATGTCTCGCGCGAGCGCCAGCGCAAGGTCCGCCGCGCGATCGACCGCCGCGGCGACCCGATCGCTCAACCCGAGTTGCCCCTCCTCCGGGCCGAGCGTGTCCGGCTCGCACCCGAGCAGCAGAATCCGTTTCGGTGCACCACCGAGCGACTGTGCCATGCGGATGACCAGCATCGGATTCATGGAATGCGCGTCCAGCACCGCGCCCGACGCCCTCATGTCAGCCGCATCGATCTGCGGCTCGATTACGAACAATGTGCCCGGCGCTTCCCCGCGAGGGCAGGCATCGACAAGGATGGTTGTGCCCGGCGCCTCCATGAGGGCATAGGCGAGATCGAGGCCGCGAATGCCGTAGTCGACCACCCGCACATCGGCAGGCAGCTCACGGCCAAGCAGACGCTGCGCCACCTCGACGCCGAAGCCGTCGTCGCCGAGAAAGATGTTGCCGATGCCAGCGATGAGGACGGAGGTGTCGTCGGCGGGCCGCGGATCTGGAGCCTTGGCGATGACGTCGAGATCCGCGGTGGCGCCGTCACCGCAGCATTCGACTTCCTCCGGCGTATAGAAGAAACGATGGCCGGGCTGTCGCATCATCCCGAGGTCGCGGCCGGGGTCGTCGTCCAGGACCACCGCGACGTGATAGCCGCCTTCGTAGTCCTGCTCGATCGACTCGATCACGGCCGTCCTGCCGGCCAGCAGCACATCCATCGCGTCGCCGCCTCTGGCGCGGGGACAGAGCCGCACCCGGGTCCCGGGCTTCAACGATCCGCCCTGGTGCGGCAGGCTGATCACGGCCGGATGATCTTCGAGCAGACGCCACTCCCACTCATTCATGGCGTCTCTCCCGTGACACGTCGCAGGCCGCGCAGGGCGCCATGCAGTTTCGCCCAGTGCTCGGGAGGCAGGCCCTCCGTCCGATCCAGAATCTGACGAGCGCGATCGTCGGTGCCGCGCGCCTCACGTTTTTCTTCGTCCGTCATGGTGAGAATGCGCAGCGCCAGGATCTCGTCGATCTCGGTGCCGTCGAACAGATCGCCGGCACTCTCGGGCGCGATTTGCGGATAGTCGTAGAGGATGATCGGTGACGCGAGCATGCAGCCGCGATCGCCGTCGTTGCCAACCAGCACGGGCCAGACGCCAACGTTCACGCACCCGGCGGCAATGTCGCGAAACGCATCAGGTGGATCCAGCAGCGAAACCAGCTCGCCGTCTGCCGTCCTCAGGATGACGTGCGCGGACACGAGGGAGCGCAGCAGCGCCTGCTCGCGACTCGCCTCGGCAGACTCGAGCGAGGTCAGGTTGGATACGCAGACGCGGAGCTTGTAGGCGCCGGTGCGGACCTCTTCGAGGCTGATGTTCACCTCGGCCCGAAGACCATCTTCGCTCGCGACTACCGCAACCGCGGACTCGACGCTGTGTGCCGGATCCACGGTGCCGGGCAGCGCCGGGATTCCGAACGTCTGGGCTCGCGCTTTCGCGCGCCGCAGGTCGGCAATCGTGAACACGCCGATCGAGATCTCCCGCTCGATCGCTTCGTGCCAGATCGCCGCAAACGGACTGTGCGCCTGCCGCTCGATCAGCTGCAGGAAGCGTACGCTTGCCTCGATCCGCGTCCCGGCATGACCCCGAACGGGACACTCGGTCTGGAGCTGCCAGGATTCGTTTCCCGCAGGCCCGGAAGCACCGCGACCGCCGCGCTGGACATACGGCTGTGGATAGAGGACGCCGAAGTTGAAGCGTTGTTGGTTCTTCACGGCGGAGGGCCGATACGGGTACAGCAGATAGCCTTCATAGAGCAGCGTGCGGGCGATGAGATCGACGGGATCGGCGCTCACGATCGCACCACCGCCTGTCGCCCGGGCAGGATTCGGTCGAAGGCCTCTTCCCAGGTCGGAATCGCATGCTGCCGCTTGTACTCGGCAAGCCGCTCGAACGTATCCCGACTCAGGCGCAGCCAGGCACTGTTCGGATAATAGTGATCCATGAGGTCGTGCCAGACCTTGACCGGCACCCGAAACGTCGCTTCCTTGTCCCACGCAATCGGCGCCACCTGCAGAGTCCGGTCGGTAGTCGATTCGTAGAACACGGTGCCGCTGAACAGGAATATCAGCGGCAATTCGCCCGACATGAGGCCGTCGAAGTACTTCGTGGCCGCGATGTTGAAGTCGAAGGAACAGGGCACCGGAACGTCGACGACGGTCCGCTCGACGAACTGCGGCACCGCGATCGTCATGTGCGTCCACAGCATCGGCTTCAGCGTGGTGCTCCAGCGCTCGGGCTCGCCGAACAGATCGAGAAGGCGCGCCTGTTCGGCTGCTTGGTACCGGCGCCGCGTCGATTCGATCTGAATCTGACAACGCACGATCCCTGAATGCACATGCGCCGAAGGATCCCGGTTGACCAGTTCCAGCTGAAAGGCCAGCAGCGGGACTGCCGCATACGGCACGGGCGCCGCCGAAAGGATCTGGAACCCCAGTTCAGGCACGGGCCACCTCGTGCGGGTGAACCGACCGTGCCCGCAGTTCCGAGAAGAACCGGGCGAGCTCGCTCCACACCTCGGTCCCTCCGGACAAGCCCTTCCAGTGCAGCCTGATGAGCCCCACCAGCCTGAAACATTCGTCGATCGGCAGGATGTAGTACTCGGCCTCATGGATGCCGTCGAAGGTTTCATGACGACGTGGCCCGAGGCGGTTGGCCACGAGCGCTTCGACGTCGGGCTCCATGCCGGCCAGCACCGGGTTGTCGCGAACGATGTCCTGCCAGGTCTCGAGCGGCAGCAAGCTTTCAGTGGGCCCGGCCGGGCTCGGATAGAGGGCGACCATCCGGCCCGCGTGACTGCTGTAGTAGAAGAACGCCATCTCGATGGGGATGAGCAGGCTGTCCCACTGGACGTCAGTGATTTGAAAGTCGGAGAGGAAACGACTGCGGCGAGGCACTCGCTTGAATTTGTCGTGGCTGCCTGGAAACAGGATGGCGCAGGCATCGCAGACGCACAGGAGCCGCCTGGTCGCGGGCTCGATCACGTGCTGATGATCGGGCGCGACGACCCGGCTGCAGAATTCGCACTGCTCCGTCGCCGTTCGCCGGCGTGCGAACCGGCGCAGGGCGTTGAACGCGTCGGCCCGCCGGTCCCGCTCTTCCGCGCTCATCGCTCCACCACCCCGTTCGTCGACGTCGTTGGTTGGCCCAGGTCGTCAGTGAGTGCTTCCGCGCCGCTCTCTCGTCGCTTATGCCCCTCCCGTGTGCAAAAGAGTCGGCGCCTCCGGCGCCGCGAGCCGCGGACGGTCCGCCCCTCGCAACGACGCGAACGAGACGAAGCCGACGACCGCGTCGACCGCCCCTTCGATTTCGAGCGCCGACACATCGGGAGCGGCGTCCAGAATGGCGCCCTCGACAGCCGCTTTCTGGTCCGGGCCGCCCAGCAGCCGGACGCGCACGGCTCCGTCGACGATACTGAGCAGCTCCACCTCCGAGTCCTTGGCGCGCAGCGTGGGCCGGACCGCTTCCAGGGCCTGCAGCACGCGCGCTTCCAGCGTCAACGGATGCAGCGAATGCAGCAGCAGCAGGCTGCTGACCAGCGGATCGCGGCCCAGCTGATCGATGATCGGTGGGCCGGCAATCCCCGAGGCGTAAACGATCTCCAGCAACCGCTGGAGACTCCGGCCGTGAAGTTCGACGATCGACTCCACGAGCTGCTGCACGGTGGCGCGAAGGCTCGGATCAGTGGTGGCGTCCAAGGCGGCGATGCTGCGCTCGATGATCTCCAGCCGGCGCTGGAAATCCTTCTCACCGGCCATTGGTGGCTCCGCCGCTCATTCGTGCGCACCGAACATCGGCGAGTGCCGGGTTTCCAGCGCCTTGCCGTCGCCGAGATACATGTGAACACCGCATGGCAGGCACGGATCGAAGCTTCGCACCGAGCGCATGATGTCGATGCCCTTGAACTTGTCCGGGCCGTTCTCCTCGAAGATTGGCGTGTTCTGGACCGCGTCTTCGTACGGGCCCGGCGTGCCGTAGATGTCGCGCGGATTCGCGTTCCAGGGTGTCGGCGGATAGGGGTGGTAGTTGGCGATCTTGCCGTCGCGAATCACGACGTGATGCGACAGCACGCCACGCACGGCCTCATGGAACCCGCACCCGATCGCCTCGTCCGGCACCGTGAACGGAGACCAGGTCTTGGTCCGGCCGGCGTGGAGCTCGGCGAGCGCCTGTTCGACGAAGTAGAGCGCCGAGGCGGCGGCGTAGGCCTGGAAATAGGTCCGGGCCCGATCCCGCTCGAGCGTGTTGCTCCACTTCGGGATCTTCCACTCGAATTCGGTCTCCGGCTTGGTTGCCGTCTTGGGCAGGTAGATCTTGACGCTTCTACCGGTCGCCTTGATGTAGCCGGTGTCCACCTTACCTGCGAGGGCGGTCGCCCACAGCCGCGCAATGGCGCCGCCACCCGTATCGAGCGCGAGGTGATCGCCTGTGCGCTGATCGAGCCAGCGCGGCGACATCACCCAGGTGTACTTGTCCTTGAAGTCGCGCTTCTGGGGTCGCGGAATGGTCGTCTGGTTCCACGGATGTTTCGCATCCACTGCGTTGCCGAGAGGATCGGTCTTGACGAACGTCTCGCTGCGATCCCAGTCGTCGTAGTACGAACTGCCCAGCAGAATCCGGATGTTCAGGTTGATGTCCACCAGATCGGTGGTTACCAGCTTGTCGTCCACGACCACGCCTGGCGTGACGAACATCTTGTTGCCCCAGGCGTTCATGTTCCGGTAGGTGTAGTCGCAGTGGTTGGGGTCGTTGAACGAACCCCAGCACCCGAGCAGCACGCGTCGCTGCCCGACCTTCTCGTAGCCGGGCAGCGCCTCATAGAAAAAGTCGAAGAGGTCGTCGTGCAGCGGGACGACCTTCTTCATGAATTCGCAGTAACGCATCAGCCGCACCAGGTAGTCGGTGAACAGCTGGATGGTCGGCACCGTGCCGACGCCGCCGGGATAGAGCGTCGATGGATGCACGTGCCGCCCTTCCATCAGGCAGAACATCTCGCGCGTGTAGCGGCTGACGTGCAGCGTCTCGCGGTAGAAGTCGCCGGTGAAGGGGTTGAGCGCGGTCATGATGTCGGCGATGGTGCGGTAGCCGTGTTTGTCGGCGTTGGGCGAGGCGGTTTTCTGTGCCTTCGCCCACACGCTCGGGTTGGTCTCCTTCACCATCTGCTCGCAGAAGTCGACGCCGACCAGGTTGTCCTGGAAGATGTTGTGGTCGAACATGTACTCGGCCGCTTCACCGAGATTGACGATCCACTCGGCCAGGGCCGGCGGCCGGACCCCGAACGCCATGTTCTGCGCGTAGGTCGCACAGGTGGCGTGGTTGTCGCCGCAGATGCCGCAGATGCGGCTGGTGATGAAATGGGCGTCGCGCGGATCCTTGCCCTTCATGAAGATGCTGTAGCCGCGGAAGATTGACGAGGTGCTGTAGCACTCGGCGACCTCGCGGTTGTCGAAATCGATCTTCGTGAAGATGCCGAGGCTGCCGACGATGCGCGTGATCGGATCCCAGTTCATCTCGACCAGGTTCCGGCCTTTCGAGCTGGTTTCGCGCGCTGGGGTCGTGACGGTACTCGATGATCGCATTCTCCTTGCGGCCGGAAGGTCAGTAAGACCGTGGTTGATAGCCGGTCGTGAGCTCCGGACGCGGATGCCGCCAGCTCGGCTCCTTGTTGACCGTCTTGTTGGTGATCGTCCGCAGGGCGACGATGGCGCGACCATAGATGCCGCTCGCAGCGGTCGAGAGTTTCGCGCCCGGTGGCTCGTCCATGAACGGCATGAACTTGTCGGGGAATCCCGGCATCGTGCAACCGATGCAGATGCCGCCGACGTTGGGACAGCCGCCAATGCCGGCCATCCAGCCGCGCTTGGGCACGTTGCAGTTGACCACCGGACCCCAGCACCCAAGCTTGACGATGCACTTGGGCGAGCCGTACTCGGTGGCGAAGTCGCCCTGCTCGTAGTAGCCGGCGCGATCGCACCCCTCGTGTACCGTCTTGCCGAACAGCCACATGGGACGCAGTTGCTCGTCGAGCGGGATCATCGGCGCCAGGCCTGCGACTTGATACAGGAGGTACAGCACCGTTTCCATGAAGTTGTCGGGCTGGACCGGACAGCCGGGCACGTTGACGATCGGCAGTCCGGCTTTCGATCGCCAGTCCCACCCGAGATAGTCGGCGAGACCCATGCAGCCGGTCGGATTGCCCTGCATCGCGTGGATGCCGCCGTTGGTGGCGCAGGTGCCGATCGCGATGCAGCCGACCGCCTTCGGCGCGAGTCGATCAATCCACTCGGTGGTCTTGATCGGCTGGCCGGTGGCCAGATCGGTGCCCATGGCCGCCCAGTAGCCGTCCTTCTTGATTTTCTCGTTCGGAATCGACCCTTCCACGACGAGCACGAACGGCTCGAGCTGCCCCCTGGCGGCGCGATGAAAGAAGTCGAGAAAGTCGCCGCCGTTTTCGTAGGCGAGCACGGGATTGTGCAGGTGAACCTTCGGGAGACCGGGAATCGCCCCCATCACGACATCCTCGACGCTGGGTTGGGTGGCCGCGGTGATCGACACCGAATCGCCGTCACAACCCAATCCTGCCGTCAGCCAGAGGATGTGCACCTCGGCCACGGCCGGCGCCCTCTGCGTTACGCGACCGTACGGAACGGTGTCCGCTGCCATGAGGTCCGTCTCCTTTCGAGCAGCTGGCTTACGTGCCTTCGACTTTGATGAAGGCAACCAGCCTCGTGGGGACAGACTAGACCGACGCCCGCGCGCCCTCAAGCGGGCGATGCCCTGTTTTGCACTCGGGGAAATGCGCGCGGGGTGGTAGGGGAAAGCCTGATGGGGGGACGCGCTTCCGACGCTATTCGGCTCTTGCCTTCTCGCTGATCGCCCACTCGATGGCGTGATGCTGCAGCTCGCGGGCGTTGCGGAGCCCGAGCTTGTCCTTGATATGGGCCTGATAGGACTCCACGGTCTTCACGCTGAGGTTGAGCGCCGCGGCGATCTCCCGTGTGCTGCCGCCCTCGCCAATGAGCCGGAACACCTCGAGCTCACGATCACTGAGGCTGGCCAGCGGCGTTGGCTGACCCGCGGTCATCCCGCGCGCATACTGCCTCAGCATTTTGCTCGCGACGCGCTCCGGCACGTAGACCTGGCCGTCCAGAATGCGACGGATCGCCGTGAGCACGAGCTCGGTGGCCTCTTGTTTCATGATGTAGCCATTGGCCCCCGCTCGCAGCGCGCGCTCGGCGTAGATCGACTCGTCGTGCATGGACAGGACGAGGATCGGCAGGCGGGCATCGCGCGCGCGAATCTGTTTGAGGAGCTCGAGGCCGTCCTGACCGCCGAGGGAAATGTCGAGCATGAGGAGATCCGGGTGAAGCATGGCGATCAATTTCGTCACCGCATGTGCTTCCTCGGCCTCTCCGCACACCAGCAGATCCGGCTCGCGATCGATGAGCAGCGCCAGGCCTTGCCGGATGATGGGATGGTCGTCGACGACCAGTACGCGGCGCTTGCCAGACAGCAGGTCGGATCGCCGGCCCGGCGCCGCAGCCCCGTTCACTCGCGCGCTCCGATTGGAAAGCGACACTCGACGGTCGTGCCGGTGCCGTGATTGGGCTCGGACCTGACGTCGAGCGAGCCGCCGATCATGTTGGCCCGGTAGCCCATGATGTGCAAACCCATTCCCGACTGGCTGATCGGCGCGCTGCCGATCCCTCCGCCATCGTCTTCAATCGCCAGCCGGCCTGCCTGGTCATGAAACGAGAGGGCGATGACGATCCGCACGGCTCGGCCGTGCTTGATCGCATTGCTGACCGCTTCCTGGGCGATGTGGAACAGGTGCGTCGCCGCGACCACATCGTCCAGGAGCACGGGGGCGCCGCATTCGAACCGGCACGACACGCTGAAGAGATCTTCGACTTCACCGGCAAAGCGCTGCAGCGAGCCCATCAGGCCGTGGGCGTCGGAGACCACCGGGACCAGGCCGCGCGACAGCTCCCGCGTTTTCTGGATGGCTTCATTCACCAGCTGCACGATCTTGCCGGCTTCCACGGCCTCGGGCAACGCACGCTCTTCGAGCCGCTGCTGCAGCACTTTGCTCATGAACGCGGTGCCGGTCAGGTGCTGGCCCAGGCCGTCGTGGAGATCCTGGCCGATGCGTCGCTGTTCCCGCGCGCTGATCTCCAGCAGCGCGCGCTCCAGCCGCTTGCGCTCGGTGACGTCGTTGCCGTTGGCGATGATGTACTCCACGGTCCGGTCGCTCGCCCGCAGGATGGTGCCCGACCACGCGATGATCCGCCGTTCGCCGGAGGCGCTGACCCAGCAGCCGTCCTGCACCGATGGGGCCGTCCCGCTGGACCACTGTTCGACCAAACCGCGAAAACACGAGGCGTCTTCGGGCGACTCGAACAGCTCGCTAATATGAAGACCCTTGACGGTTTCAAAGTCGCGCCCCGACGCCCGCTCGCAGGCGCGATTGAACCGCACGATGTAACCGCGCGGATCGAGCACGATCACCAGCGCTCCGACCGAGTCCAGAATGGCGGCGACCAGGTTCCGTTCTTCCTGCAGCGCCCGCTCGGCGGTCTTGAGGTCGGTGATGTCGACACCGACGCCGTGGATGAACCATGGTCGGCCGTCATCACGGCGAATCATCGCCGCCTGGCAATGAAACCAGAGCACGCGTCCGTCGCGGGCGATCACGCGATAGGCCGATCGCAGCGGCTCGCCCGACAGGAACATCTCCGCCGCTTCGAGGCTCCAGCGCTCCTTGTCATCGGGGTGAATCCGGCGATACCAGCGGATCGGATCCTCGAGCCATTCCTGCTGCGAGAACCCGAGTGCCGACTCGATCTGCGGGCTGACATACGCTTCGCCGATGCCCTGGTCGAGATCCGCCATGAAGACGACAGCGGGCATCTGCTCGACCAGGGCGCGGTAGCGGGCATCGACGTCGGCTTCGCCGGTGGGCCGGTCGGACAGCGTGCGTCCAACGCCCGGGGGATCGCTGCGCGTCGCTGCGCGACGGGTCAGGAATACGTCGGCCAGATCGGCCAGCACCGCCGCGGCTTTCTCGGCGCTCAGCACGTCGCCGGCTTCCGCCATGCGCGCGACGCGACCGCCGGGATCGACCGGCTCTTCCGGCAGCACGAAACCCGATCGGCTCACGACGGTTGACTCGAACGGGGATGCCGAACGTTTCTTCCGGTGGGCACCTTGTTCAACGAAGCCTGGGTAAAGCGCCGCAGCGCATGGATCGCACGACCGTAGGTCATCACCGCGTGCGACGACAGCAGGGAGCCGGGCGGCTGCTCCATGAAGGGCATGAACTTGTCGGGAAAGCCAGGCATCGTGCATCCGATACAGATGCCTCCGACGTTGGCGCAACCGCCGACGCCGCCCATCCACCCGCGCTTGGCCACGTTGCACTGCACGACCGGACCCCAGCATCCCAGCTTGACGATGCAGAGGCGGGATCCGTACTCGTCCGCGAATTCGGCCTGCTCGTAGTAGCCGCCGCGGTCGCAGCCTTCGTGCACGGTCTGGGAAAAGAGCCAGGTCGGCCTGAGCGCCTCGTCGAGCGGAATCATCGGTGCGCGGCCGGACGCCATGTGGAGCAGGTAGAGCAAGGTCTCGGCCAGATTGTCCGGCTGGGTTGGACATCCGGGCACGCACACGATCGGAATCTGCGCCGAGGATCTCCAGGTCCAGCCGAGATAGTCGGGCAGGCCCATACAGCCGGTGGGGTTCCCGGCCATGGCGTGAATGCCGCCGTATGTCGCACATGTCCCGACCGCCATCACCGCCCAGGCGCGGGGCGCGAGACGGTCGATCCAGTCACAGGTCGTGATCGGCTGGCCCGTGACCGGGTCGGTGCCGAGCGCAGCCCAATAGCCCTCGGCCTTGTTCTGCTCGTCGGGGATCGAACCCTCGACGACTAGAATGAACTCGGCCAGTTTGCCCGCGGCGGCATCGTGGAAGATTTGCAGGAAGTCATCGCCGTTGCGGGGCGCCAGTAACGGATTGTGGAACGTGATCCGCGGAATCCACGGAATGCCGCCGAGCAGCAATTCTTCAAGGCTCGGCTGGGTCGCGCCCGTCAACGCAATCGTTTCCCCGTCGCAGCCGAGACCCGCCGTAATCCACAGAATCTCGATGTGCGCAATGGCCGACCCCGGACTCCCATGCACGCCGTCAGGATCGGTTTCCATCGGCTCCCCCATTGCGGACCGTGACGCGAGGTACCGAATGCTACAGCAACCGAGAACCATGCGGGAGATCGAACTGGCGTCGCCGGGTCGAGACATCCCTAGGGACAGACGCTCGGTCCGGTCGTCGACATCGCCGAGCCCAGCACAAACGAGACGTAACACTGATCGCTCTTCGTGTCGCGCAGGACCATCACCTTCATGCCGGGCATGAGGGACCGGCCGTCCGGCGATGCGATCGGTTCGTCACCGACCATTCGAAATCGCAGCCGCTCGGACATCACGACCTGGCCGCGCGCCGAGACGATCAGCGGCCAGGCCAGTCCGGCGGCCAAGCCTATCAACAGAGCAATCGCCACCAGTCCGAGTTTCATGGCTCCTCCTCCAGTTGCGGGCGTCACTATCGACGCCGAGACACGATCGACACTGACACACCGGCTAACCCAACCGTAGGTGACACAACACCGGCATCAATTCGGTAGGCTTGCGCCCGTGTCTGTCCTGCAGTTCCCGGAACGGTTCCAGTGTCCGAAGTGCCGCGCCGCGAATGCCGTCTTGACCGTGGTCCGATTCGGACTCAAGACCTACTTCTGTCCTGACTGCGACCACTCGTGGAACGGCGATGCGATCGTGGAACCGCCGCGTCAGCGCTCTCGCCAGTAGCACGACCGACCCGAGAATTCTGTTCAGTATCGCGGCGACGCGCGTTTACGATGCCGGAGTCAGGCGCGGGTCGCGACAGCGTCCGGGTGTCGGTTCCGCAGCATCAAGAGCGACGCAACCAGCGCCAGAATCATGGCGGTGAGCACAGCCAGCTCGATCATCGCGGAGCGAAACATCGCATCGGTGCGGGTTTGAAGACTGCCGAACTCCGCTGTCACCACGAGAATCCGGCGGGTCGCCGCCACGAGACCGACAATCAGGAACGGCTCTGGGACCAGCGCGTGCTCTCGAAACGAGACCTGAATCGTATAGAGCAGCTCGACGATCATCAGCGTAAGCAGGAGCCGGTCCAGCAGTCCGATGATCGCGCCCGGCAGAGTGCCCTGCCACACTTCGTGTGCGAAGGTGACCGAACTGGTGGCCAGGAGAATCAGGGCGCTCACGGCCAGAAGCGCTCCCAGTCCCACGTAGACGACGTCTTCAACCAGTGTGAAGGCGCGCGCCACCCAGCCGCGGGTGCCCTCGACCTCGCCGGTCCTGTCAGCGTGTTTAGCGACTTGCTGTTCCACAGTCGCGGGAGCTGTAAACGCCAACGGCTTCCTCATGCTTCAAAGACGGGCCTCGCAGTCACAGATGCGGAAGAGCCAGTCGACGGACCGCCTCCACCGTGCCGCCGTAGACGAGATGTGCCGCCAGCGCCGAGGCGTGAACTGATGCGGGCACCGAGCCTGAAGACTGGGAGAGTCCAGCCGCAGGAACGGCGACCTCGTCGGCGCCGAACCAGAGCGCCGCGCCGAACGGCAGCCCCCAGCCGCGAGCAGTGGAAGGGACGAGCACGCTGGCGACACCGTAGAGTGCACCCATGGCGGAGCCAAACGCGTAGTGCACGACTGGACCGGCCGCCTTCTTCTCTCGCGGCGTCAGCCGGTGCGCCGCGACCGACTCGGAGACGGCTTTGGCAACTTTCACGGTGGCGTCGTCGCCCTTTGGCGCGGAGTCCGAGGTGCGCTCCTTCAGCGCGGCGAGGACCGCCTGGAACTGATTCATGGTCCAGGAGGCAATCAGCCCACCGATCAGGCCGGCAACCGCTCCTTTCCAGATCCGATGTCTTTCGACTGACTCGAACCGGGCGCGAGTGTGCATATCTATTCCTCCTGAGGAGCCGAGCGCCGCACACCTGCTTCTCGTGCAAGCTCGCTGACCTGAACAGGGAACGGCGCGCTTGTCAGCGGTGTTTCGGGGATCTGGAGGTGACGCGCTCGCAGTGGAGACCGATGGCACCAGCGGGCCATCTGGAGTCGGTGTCGCACGCGGGCATTCAGGATCTCACTCAGATGTGCCGCGGCCAACGACAATCGGCTTTCCCGCTCTGCTCGCACCGTCAAGATCACCGCCGAGGATGGTCATGTGACGCTGCAGGGTACGGTGCGCTCTGAAGAAGAGCGCCGACTCATCGAAAGCAGGGCGATCGAGGTCGCGGGGGCGCTGCACGTGAGCAACGAAATGACGATCGCGAAGTCCAGGTAGCGCCGGAGGCCCCAGTTGCGCGATCTTCGTCTGTCAGTGATCGTCGGACGGTCTCAGCCGTCCAGATCCGATCTCTCCATGCCGGCGTCCAACCTTGTGCGTGATTGTCGGTTAGAGTGGGGTTCTGCGCCGGGCGTGCGAGGGAATGGCTGCATATGATGCTCAACACACGGAATATGTCTGTCACGATCATCGTCGGTGCCGTCGTTCTGGCGGCCGGTTTGGCCGTTCGCAACAGTCCGGCATTCGCCGAAGGGGCCCGGGCCCTTCCGGCGCCGATCGTGGACCTCCCACCCGGTCAGGCGACGTCAGCCACCGCTGTTCTCGCAGGCGGTTGTTTCTGGGGCGTCCAAGGCGTCTACCAACACGTCAAGGGCGTGACCAACGCCGTATCCGGTTATGCCGGCGGCGAGAAGAAGACGGCGGATTATGAGGTCGTGAGCACCGGCAGGACCGGTCACGCGGAATCAGTGGAAGTGACCTACGATCCGCGACAGATCAGCTACGGACGAGTGCTGCAGATCTTTTTCTCGATTGTCCACGACCCGACCGAGCTCAACAAGCAGGGTCCGGATACCGGCACCCAGTATCGCTCGGCGATTTTCCCCAGCACGCCGGAACAGGCGACTGTCGCAAAGGCCTACATCGCACAACTTGATCAAGCCCATGCATTCAAGAAAGCGATCGTGACCAGGATCGAACCGGACCGGCAGTTCTACCCGGCCGAGGCCTATCACCAGGATTTCTTGGCGCGCAACCAGTCGTATCCGTATATCGCCATCAACGATCTCCCGAAGATCGCCGATCTCGAGCGGCTGTCCCCGGATCTGTATCGCTCGGCGCCTATGCTGGTCGCAGGCGCGCACTCCTCGAAGTAGCCGGTGCCCTTGCGCCATTGAGCGGACTTGCTGGCGACGGTCCGCCCGCTCTCCCCCCACGCCTGTTCGGGTAACATCGGATCGACCTCTCGAGGCGGTGACCAACGACCTACGTCGATTCGGCAGTCCTGAACCTCACCGAGCGGATGTGCCGGACCTTCCAGGCGTGGACCGGACGGACCAATGTGTGGCTTGCGTTTCAGCTCACCAACCTGAGCATCGTTTTATATTTCGGCTGGGTGGCGGCGCTCTATCTCCTGAGCATGGACCTGATGCTGCGGCGCTTCGTCACCCTGTTCTGCGGCGGCGTGTTCTTCGTGCTGACGCGGACCATCTTCAAGGTGCCGATCGAGGTCTCCGAAGCCGAGGCCTATCGGCGACTGGCGAAGGGACTGAGAAACCCGCGCCGCCTGCGGGACGCTCAGCTGAGGATCGCCTTCCTGACGCTGAGCGTGGTGATGTCCTATCCGCTGTGGTTCGCGTACGTCGCCCTGCATCTGCGCTTCGCCCTGTTCACCGAAGCGCTCATCATCCTGACCACGGTCGGCCTGTACGTGCTCGCCTGCGATCCGCTGCCGCCGTGCACCGGCAGCCTGCGACTGTGGGTGCGCGGGATGGCGCCGACTCGAGACGCGAGCGCGGGGACGTCGTCGTTCAGCGCAAGCACGTTCCCGGGTTTCCTGTTGTTTCCCTGGTAGTTGGCGGCCGGGTCGGCGGGATCGGCCTGAGCTTCCAATTGTCCTCTGGCTGCGAGACTTGCGCGCCGCCGTCGCCACGAGCGATTCGGGCCGCGTCATTTTCTCAGGCGTCGCGGTGGCTGGACTATTGCTTCGGCTGTTACGATGGAACGAGCAGGCCAGGCCGATCAGCGTAGCGGCCCGGATCGGCGCGCTCACCCGCGCGGCGGGCGGCGTGCGGACGACCGCACCGCGCAGGAACGTGAGCTTCGCGAGCAGCAGGTGGACAAATACCTGCGCAAACAGGATTCCAAGCGACTGGGGACACCCCTCGACGGCAGATGACGCATCGACCGAGCCTTCAGCAACGCAGCAGGGCGCCTAGCGTGCCGGCCAGTGCCTGCGGTCCGCGAGCCAGGTCGAACACATGAAAGAGATCGGCCCGCCGCAACAACTGCAGCGCTTCCGCCTTCGCACGGAGCTTCACGGTTCCATCGGCTGCTGCCCGACTCTGATCCAGCATCGACCCTAACGCGTCGGCGGCACGCCCGCTTCCGCGCACCAGAATCATCGGACGGCCCGCGCGGATGTTCTGATCGACCTCGGTGAGCGCTATCTCGCCGCCATTGGCCACGATCGTGACCGACGGTCGACCCTCGGCCAGCCTGGCGAAGAGGTCATACATCGCCACCGTCTCAGAACCAAAATAACCGTTCGCGCCATCCCAGTGCGGGTTGTCGATCGCCACGATGGTCGTATGATTTGGGTCCACCGGGGTCGCGCCAAACGGAGGGATCTCGCGCATCGGTGCGACTCCGATGAGCGGAAACGTGGGCGAGGCCTGCGCGCGGGCCTTACCCGCCGCCTGCATGATGCCGGCGGCGGTGCCGCCATCGGCCACGCCGATCCGCACGCCGCGAGCGGCCAGGATTGCCAGGGACTCGAACACGCGCCACAACGCGTCTTCAGTGGCGGACGACATGCCGGACGCTCCACCACTGAGAAAAATGAAGGCGTCCGCCCGCTCGCGGGTCTCTGGTACAAGGGCGGCTATGTCGGGATCCGCGGCCATGTCCGCCGTGGACACTGTGAGGATGGGCGGGATGCTCACGCTCCAAGCCTGCCTCTCGTCGAAGGCCGGGCGAGCCGGCTTACACTCCCGCTCGTTCAGCGCCACCCGCCACGGGAAACTTCGACGCGATCAGCGCGTTCTGCTCGTCAGTCGCTCCGAGCGCCTGGAGCAGCAGCGCCGCCTGGCGGGCGGTCGACTCGTGGTTGCCGTATTCGAGCGGCGCAATGAGCACGGCGGCCTCGTATAGCGACGCGGCCCGGTCGATTCTGCCCTGCAGCAGCTGCACCTCCGCCACGGTGGCCGTCTTCCAGTAGTCACCGGCGATCGGCGTGTCACCAACCAGTTCCTGCACGCGCTTGGCGAGTTGCGCCGCCGTTTCCTTTTCGCCGGCGAGCATGCTTTTCGCTGCCGCGTTGATGCCGGTGTAGTAGTCCTTCGGGAACGCTTCGAACGCCTGGCGGTAGAGGTCCCTGGACTTGAGCAGGAAGGCTTTCTGACCGGTCGACTGATAGCGATCCATCCAGGTTCGCCCGAGGATGCCCAGCGTCTCGGGATCGATTTCCCCTGCCGCGTACAGCTTCCCCAGTACCAGCTGCGCCTTCAAGGTCTCGCCACTGCGCGCCAGCGCCAGTCCCTGAAGCTGCTTCGGTCGCAGCGCCTTTGGAAAGCGCTCGACGGCGCGATCGAGCACGGTTTGCGCCTCGGAAATCTTCTTCAGGGCGATGAGGGCTTCGGCGGCCGCGCAGAGCAGCATCGGTGATCCGGTCCACGCCAGATCGCTGGTTGCCGCGACCGCGACAATCGTGTCGGCATCCCCGGCATCGCGCGAGGCCTTGATCAGCAGTAATCCATCCTTCATCTCGTCATCGACCCTGGCGGCGAGCTTGACCGCCTCGGCCGGCAGCGGCTGCTGGCGCAGCCCGTAGAGAAGCGACAGTAACCCGCTGCCGCGCGGGCCTTCCGGCTGCATCGCGAAGTCGATCCACAGCTTGGTGGCCGCCAGTCCGCTGATGGTCGATTGATCGACGCGCGCGATGACATAGCGGAAGCCCTGCATTGCGTTCTGCATGGTTTCGAGCTTGGCGAATTCCTGCTTGCACCACGCGGAATCTTCGAAGAAGCCCGACCAAATCATCACCGCGCTCTGGCTTGCGTCCAGCGCCTCTCCCAGCGACACCGCCAGCGACGACGCCGCGGTCAGCACGTATTGGTCGAGGAACACCTTGTAACCCAGGCCGTTCAGAATGTCGTAGAGCGCCAGCACCCAGGGGCGGTTCACCGACCGGTAGCTCAGAAAGACGTGCCAGTCCCTGCCCGCCGGCAGCGCCTCAGGCGCCGGTGCCAGATCGAGCCATTGATCGGCCATTGCAGCGTCTCCTTCCCTGATGCGTCATTGGCGGACGAAGCTATCGCTGATGGGAAGCCGTGTCAACGAGCGGCGGTGAGTCGGGGGCGGGAAGGGGCCGCGCGCGAAGCGCCCGGTCAGACGGCGATGCGGTCTTCCCTCTTGAAGACTCTGGGTGGCCCGTAGCGTTCCGAGTCGCGGGCATCGACGGCCGGATCGGCCGGTGGTATGCGCTCGGGGCCGAGCGGATTGTTCGCCACCAGTAGTTGATCGACCGCGCTGCTCGAGAGAGGGCGCGAGAACAGGAAGCCCTGGGCGTGGGTGCACCCCAGACGCTCCAGCTCGGACGCCTGCTCGTCGCTCTCGATCCCTTCGGCGACCACGCTGGTGTTGAGGGTGCGCGCCAGCGCCAGAATGCTCTCGACAATCGCCGGACGATCGGTCAGCACCAGGCTTCTCACGAACGAGCGATCGATCTTGAGCGCGTCGACCGGCAGCTTGTGCAGGTGGCTCAGCGACGAATAGCCGGTGCCGAAGTCGTCCAGGTAGATCTTGACACCGAAGTCTCGCAGCTCGCGGAGTAGTTCCGCGGCGACGTTGGGACTGTCCATCAACGCGGTTTCAGTGATTTCGAGGCGCAGGTCGCACGCTTTCAGGCGCGCGGCATGAACCGCCTGCTCGACGATGAGCATGAAATTCTGCTGCATCAACTGCCGGCTCGACACGTTGACGGTAATGAACTCGATGCCGGCATGCGGAAACTGCCGCCGCCAGCCGGCAAACGCCAGGCACGCCTGCTGGAGCACCCAGGTGCCGAGCGGCTCGATGAGCCCCAGCTCCTCGGCGATCGGAATGAAAATCGCCGGCGACACCGGCACGCCGTTGCGGTTCCATCGCACCAGCGACTCGAAACCGACGCACCGCCTCGAAGTCAGCGATACGATCGGCTGATAGTGGACCTCGAAGTTGTTGCTGTTGATGGCGTGGCGCAGATCGTTTTCCAATCCGAGACGGTCGCGGGCGCGCGCGTGCATGTCGGCGTCGAACATCTCATGCCGGGCTTTGCCGCGCGACTTGGCGTGATACATCGCGGCGTCGGCGTCACGCATGATCTCGTCCGGGTTGTCGTAATGGCCGAGGCCGAAGGCGATGCCGATGCTGGCCGACGTGAAGACCTCGCGGCCGCCGATCGAAAATGGATCGCTCAGCGCCTTCTGAATCCGGAACGCCACGGCATTCGCCTGCTGGGGATCGCCGATGGTGTTCAACAGGATGGCGAACTCGTCGCCGCCCAGCCGGGCGAGCGCATCTTCCTGACGCAGACATGACTCCAGGCGCCGCGACACCGCAGTGAGCAGTTCGTCACCCACCATGTGGCCAAGGCTGTCGTTGACGACCTTGAAGCGATCGAGATCGAGGTAGAGCGCGGCAAACCAGTCGCCGCCTTTCTGCAGCTTGAACTCGGCGAGCCGGCGTCCGAGACGCTCAACGAACACGGCGCGGTTGCACAACCCTGTCAGCGGATCGCGGAAGCCGGCGCTCGACGGCTGCTGGTTCGGGCCTCCCTGCTCCGTGGTGTCGGTGAGGGAGCCCGCGATCCTGGACGCGCGCAGCCGTGCGCCACGCGCGGCGACGCCCCGGCACAGAAATCGCCGGTAGGTGCCGTCTTCGTGGCGAATCCGGTGCTCGTGCTGAAAATACTCCGTCGCGCCGGTCAGGTGTGCATTCAGCGCCTCTTTGAGCGCGGCAGTATCGTCCGCATGGACGCGACCCAGCCATTGGTCGGGGTTGTCGAGGACGGCGGACTCGGGCAGGCCGATCATCGCCTTCCATCGCCCGGAGACGTAGAGGGCCTGGCTGCGGAGATCCCACTCCCACAGGCCGTCGTGGGCGCCGGCGGCGGCGAGCGCAAATCGCTCGTCGTTGCGCTTCAGCGCCTGATCGGCGTGGACTTTCTCCGTCACGTCCTGCCACAGCAGCGCGGCGCCTTCCGCAACCGGCAGCAGCTTGACCTCGAACATTCTCGAGCCGGAACCCGATGGCAGCGCAAGGTCCGTGATCATCCGCGCCGTGCGGGTAGTCAAAACCTCCTGGACGGCGCGCGGCAGCTGTGTCTGCCCGATCACCGGCATTGCGCCCACCAGCGACCGGCCCAGGGCTCGTGCCCGCGGGCAGTCTGCGATTTGTTCGAGCGCGTCGTTCCACAACACCAATCGGCCGCCCGCGTCGACGACCGACATGCCCTGATTCAACGAGCCAATCACCTCGCGGCGGCGAAATTGGTCTTCGAACTGGCTCACATCCGCACAGTAGGCCCGGTAGGCGCAATACAACGGCACCGCCGCGATCAGCAGGAGTCCCCACGACTCGCGGCTGACGATCTCGACGAGCCCGGCGGCGCAACTCGCCCCGACGAAATAATTGGGCCAGCTGCGAAGCAGCGCCGACGGCCACGAGCGGGTGATCGATCCGCCGCCGATGAGCGGTGCCACGACGTCAGCCGAAAGGCTCTTCACGACGCAATAGGCCAGAACCGCGGCGGCGATCGGCAGCCCTTGCCACGGCCATGTAAGCGACCCGGACGCGCCGCCGAGCGCGCCGTAGGCCAGCGACGCGGCTTCGATCGCGGCCAGGACGGTCGCCGCGCTCACAAACGTGGCGTGACGTTGACGCGTCCATTCCGCGTCGCCGAGCCACCGCGTGACAATTCCGGCCGCGGCAATGAACAGCGCGGCCTTTCCGCCAAGCAGCAGGAGTGCGCTGAACTCGACGAGGAAGGACGGCAGCATCATGCCGCGATCGTCGGCGGTGAACGAGTGCCTGGCGAGTGCGGAGATCAGGAGCGCGGAGACGATCAGGCCGGAGAATTCACGCGTTCGATCGGGCGCCGGCCAGCCGGCAAGTCCCAGCCCTGCCGCCGCAGCGGTGATGACCGCCGCGAAGATGGCGAGACGCGAGTGCTGGGAGATGCGCATCAGCAGCCTTCGGCCAAAGCAGCTTGGGAACGAGAACCCACGAAGGCGAAGTTAGCAATGGTGGGACCAGTTTCGTGATCATCACGTAACTCTTGATTGAGTAGTGTGTTAGGTACATCGCGCGAGTCGACATCTCGTCATGATCGTGTGCTGCAACGGCACACCGCATTCGAGAAATCGCCTGACGGGTCTGCGCAACGCGAGACGCGAACTGCACTTGCAGCCGCGCGTTCCATTGTTGAGCTTTGAGCACATCCTCTTCACGCTGTGGCACTGATCTAGCACCGGCAAACGACGATGGTCGCGCCACCAGAATCTCAGCCGTCGTCGCCACTCGATAGTCGCGTGATCGGTGGCTGGGCCGCCTTGGAGCACGGCGATATCGATGAGGCACGGGCAGTGCTCCGCGATGTTTACGCCGTCGACCCCGCGCATCCCGCGCTCCCGCTTCTCGCCGCCGGTATCAGACGCGCGCGACCGAAGCGATTGCCGTGGCGCGGCCTGTTCCTTCTGTTCGGCCTGCTTGCGGTCGGCGCTGTCACGTGGCGCTCATACGCGCGAGATCGTGTTGTCGAGCCACAAGCGCCGACAAGCGGGACGGATGTTGCGCTGCCGGAAAAGCCGGCGTCGCCGCCGCCAGTGACATTCGCGGTCGAAGGCCCGATTGGGACCGCGGGCGGCGTGGCGCCACCCTCAGCGTCCGCGCTCTCCTCTCAAACGCCCGCTGCTGCAAACGACGATGGCCAGATTCGCCAGGCGATTTTCCGCTTTGCCGCCGCGTACAGCAGTCGCTGGGCAAACGTGACTTTTCCTTCCTGTGAGATCACTCGCAACGACGACACCGCGAGCGCGGAGTGTCTGTCGAGCACCGCTGCGGCATCCGGCGACGGACAACGTGGGGGCCGGTGGCTGTTCGTCTGTCGGAAGATGGGCGACTCATGGAAGATCGTCAGCATGCAGCCGCCTGGTCAGTAGCGCCCTGCTTCGGGATCCGCTCTCGAAACGCGCGTCAGAAAATGCCCGATCGAGCGGATCGATAGTCTGCCTTCCGGATAACTTCTGTCGGTCAATGAGCAGCCTTAAATGCAAGCTGAGTATCGGCTGGACTGATTTTTCAGGAATTTTTCCGCCACTAATTGGCACGCCGTTGGCTCACACGACAAAACTGAAACGGCATGTCAGCACACAAAGACGCAGTAAAGGTCGAAGAGACCTTTCCCGTCAGCGAAAGACCTCAGCCGGGAACGGTGAGGCGGCCGGTGCCTGCGGCTCGTGGTTCCAGCTCCTTGAAAAAGCTGGTGACGTTTCGGAAAGCGCCTGAAAGCGCCCTCGACGGCTTTCCGAGTGAACGACGAGGCTCGGCCCGACCAATCTGGATCGCGGCGGCGGTGTTGCTCGGCGCGGCGATGATCAGTGCGGCACTCGCGCTGTGGCCGCGATGGCGACAGGCGCCAGTCCCGCAGGTGGGACAGCTGGCGGTCGTCTCCGACCCGGCCGGCGCCGACGTCATCATCGACGGCCAGCGCCGCGGCATTGCGCCAATGACTCTCTCTCTTCCGGCCGGCACGCATGCCCTTCAGTTGACACGCGATACTGTTACGCGGACCTTCTCCGTGACCATCAAGCCGGGCGCCGAGGTGATGCATCACGTCGACCTCGAAGCGCCGCCGGTCATCCCCGACGTCGGCCAACTGCAAGTGACGTCCGACCCCTCAGGTGCGCGCGTGACGGTCGACGGTCAACCTCGCGGCGTCACACCTGCCAGCATCGCCGACATCGCTGCGGGTCAGCACACGGTCCTGATCCACGGCGATTCAGGCACGGTACAGCGGCTGGTGACCATCCAACGCGGTCAGACCGCCTCGCTCGTGGTCTCGACCAATCAGTCGTCATTCGGCTGGGTGTCGATCGCCTCGCCAGTCGTCATGCAAATTCTCGAGGACGATCGACGGCTGGGCACCACCGAAACCGCACGTATCACGATGCCGGCTGGCAGGCATACGCTCAAGATTGCCAATACGCAGCTGGGCTACCTGCGCTCCCAGGTCGTGCAGGTGCCTGCGGGTGGCGCCGCCAACATCACCATCGACATCCCCGACGGCGTGGTCAATTTGAACGCGCTACCCTGGGCCGAAGCCTGGGTCGACGGACGCCGGATCGGTGAAACACCACTCGGCAATTTCAAACTGCCCATCGGCGAGCATGAGGCGCTGTTTCGCCATCCGCAGTTTGGCGAGCGGCGCCAAAAATTCATCGTGACCGTCAATCAACCAACGCGCCTCTCTGTGGATCTGCGGAAATGAACAGACGGTTTCTCGGCGCGCTTGCGATCGTGATCGCGCTCGGCTCGGCCGGCGCCGGCGCCCAGTCCGATAGCTCGCTCGAAAGCGCCAAGGCGCTCTACGACGCCGCCTCGTTCGACGAAGCCCTGACTGTGCTCGACGATCTGGGCAAAGCCCAACCCGAACGCGATGTCGAAGAGGTGCAACGCTATCGAGCACTCTGTCTCCTAGCACTCAATCGAACCAAGGAGGCCCAGAGCGCGATCGAGATCGTCGTGTCGCGCGACCCGCTGTACAAACTTGCCGCCGACGAGGCGCCGCCGCGCATGCAGGTGGCGTTCGCGGACGTGAGGCGCCGGCTGCTGCCGCGCGTCACCGAACAGCTGTACGCGGCAGCGAAGTCGAGCTTCGACCGCAAGGAGTACACACTCGCGGCGACCCAGTTTCAGGATCTGCTGACGTTTCTCGAGGATGCCGACGCCAAGTCGTTGCCGAGCCTGAAAGAATTCAGGACGCTCGCCACCGGCTTCCACGATCTCAGCGCGTCGGCGCCGGCCGCTCCCGCTCCCGCTCCGGCTCCCGCCGTGCCAGCCCAGAGCCAGATCGCCAAAAGTGTAGCGAGCACTGCACCCGTCCCGCTGACGGTCACGAGCGACAACACCTCAGGTCTGCTGCAGCCGGCCGTCACCCTGAGGCAGCAGATGCCGTTGTGGGAAGGCGCGAAGGATGCCCTGCCGCGCGGATACACCGGCAAACTTCGCATTATCATCGACGAACAGGGCAACGTCGACGATGCGAGGATTGTGGAACCGGTGCATCCGATTTACGATGCCCTTCTGCTCTCCGCCGCCAGGACGTGGAAGTACGAGCCGGCCAAGCTGGACGGCCGGCCCGTGCGGTACGTGAAAGTGATCGAGGTCGTCCTCAAAGCTCCCAGGTGAAACTCGCCTGGAGCGCGCGATGTCCTACTTGGAGCAATCGGCGGAGATCATTCGCACCGACGACACCTTGAGCCGCTCCGGGGCCATGCCCGAGGCGGCGGCACTGGCCGGAGGCGCCGGCGTCGCAGTCGGAGGCTCGACGGTTCCGGTCACTTCGATCTTGTGCCCGACGTGCTTCTTGAGGTCGGTGTCGCTGCCATCGAGTGCATAGGACAAGTGGGACGCCGGGCGTGCGGTCGCTGCTGTACCCGTCGTGCCGGTGGTCGATGTCGGCGGAGTCGACGTCGAGGCGGTCCCGGTCATTGCGTTCGCCAGGATAAAACCGTGGCTCATGGACGTGGCGCCGGGAGTGGCTGACCCATCCTGCAGGCAGCCGGTTACGGTCACTTTCTTGTCGTTCGGGGTCGGCGTCTGCGCCGACAGCGCGACCGCCGTCGCGCACGCGAATGCCGCTGCCATCCATACCGTTCGATTCATAAACCCTCCTCCCTTTGGTGGGCTGCAAGCAGGATACCCGGGAGAAACCGAACTCGGATGAGCCGACAATTCGGCGGAGACGTGTGAATTCGCGAACGTATCGAGGCACGAGGACGATCCTCGATTCCTCGAGGCTCATCGGGGAGCCGAGAAGAAGGGTATCGACGAGTTCGATTTGAAGGCAGATCGCCACCTTCACGTGTCGCATTCACGCTGTTGATGACAGGTGGCTGCCCGGCTATTCGAGGAGGCGTCTGAGGATGCGTACGAGCGCTCGTTGCTCTGCAGCCGACAAACGCCCGAGGCTGGCTGGCGGCGCCGCCATGCGCTCCACAAACAGGCCGCGCACTCGGGTCCCCCGCGCGGTGAGATCCAGAACTTTCACGCGCCGGTCTGCTCCAGAGGATCGCCGCCGCACCAGCCCGCGCGATTCGAGTCGATCCACGAGGCCGGTCACGTTCGACGCGTCGCAGGCCAGGGTCTCGGCGAGCTGCCCCATCGGCACCGGCCGGCCTGGCTCGATGAGGTGCAGCAGGTGACACTGCGCCGGCGACAGCTCGAGCTCGGCGGCGAGCGGCGGCAGGCTGGCCCGCTGCGCGAAGAAGAACCGCACCAGCAGCTGCCAGGCTTCGCCCGCGGCCGCGTCCCGCTGCACCATGGCCGCCATTATAGTTCATTCCATCAATCATTGACATCATCAAGTATTGAGCGTAGTCTCGGAACATGACTATGCTCACGCTGGTTCCGCTCACCGACGCTGTCGTCTTCCCCGGCATGGCGGTGACGCTGCCGGCCGAGGTCGGCAACGAGGCGCGGGTGCTGCTGGTGCCGCGCCGTGGGGCTGGATATGCTGCGGTCGGCGTCGTTGCCGACGTCTCCGAACGCGTCGCCCTCGCTGGGCGGACCATGGTGTCGCTGACGCCACTGCACCGCGCGCTACCCGGCGCGGCACGGCTCGACCACGATGGCATCCTGCGGGTCGAGGCCGACGAGCGGCCGGACACCACGCCGCCGGCCGACCTGACCCGCGATCTCGAACGCGAGTACCGCGCCGTGGTCGCCGAGATTCTCGACATCCGCGGCGACGACGGCCGGATCAATGCGTTCGTCCGCTCGATCACACAGCCCGGCGCGCTCGCCGACACCGCTGGCTACTCGCCGGACCTGACCTTCGATCAGAAGCTCCAGCTGCTCGAAGCGCTGGACGTGGTCGAGCGTCTCTCGCTGGCGCTGCAGTTCCAGCAGGAGCGGCTGGCCGAGCTGCGCGTCCGCAAGCGCATCCGCGAGGACGTCGAGTCGGGCGCCCAGAAACAGCAGCGCGAGTACTTTCTGCGCCAGCAGATGGCCGCCATCCGCAACGAGCTCGGCGAGAACGACGGCTCGATCGTTGACGAGTACCGCAAGAAGATCGCCGCGGCGGCGATGCCCGAGGCGGTGCAGCGGCAGGCTGAGCGCGAGTTGGCCCGCTTCGAGCGGATGGGCGACTCGAATGCCGAGGCGTCGATGATTCGCACCTATCTCGACTGGCTGCTGGCGGTGCCGTGGTCAGTGCGATCGGAGGAGCGTCTCGACCCCCAGCACGCGCGCGCCGTGCTCGACGCCGACCACGCCGGGCTCGACTCCGTCAAGCAGCGCATCACCGAATACCTGGCGGTTCGCAAGCTGCGCGCCGAGCGCGGCCTGGCCGACGATCGACGGTCGGGCGCGATCCTGACGCTGATCGGACCGCCGGGAACCGGCAAGACGTCGATCGGCGAGTCGGTCGCCAGGGCGACCGGCCGTCAGTTCGTCCGCATGTCGCTCGGCGGCGTGCGCGACGAGGCCGAGATTCGCGGTCATCGCCGTACCTATATCGGCGCCCTGCCCGGACGCCTGGTCCGCGCGCTGCGCGATGCCGGGACCATGAATCCGGTCATTCTGCTCGACGAGGTCGACAAACTGGGAGCCGATTGGCGCGGTGATCCGTCCGCCGCACTGCTCGAAGTGCTCGATCCGGCGCAGAACCATGCCTTCCAGGACCACTATCTCGACGTCGCGCTCGATCTGTCGCACGTGCTGTTCATTGCCACAGCCAACGTGTCCGACACCATTCCCGCCGCCCTGCTCGACCGGATGGAAGTGATTCGCTTCGACGGCTACACCAGCGACGAAAAAGTCGCGATCGCTCGTGACTACCTGTGGCCGCGGCAAGTCGACCGCCATGGGCTGGCAGCCGACGACGTCACGGCGGACGAAAATGCGTTGCGCCTGGTGGTGAGCGACTACACCCGTGAGGCCGGCGTGCGTCAGCTGGAGCGCGAGCTGGGCACGGTGCTGCGGAAGACGGCGACGCGAATCGCCGCCGGCGCCGGCCCGAAGCCGGTCACCATCGATGCGGCCGCCGTGCTCGACGCGCTCGGCCGACCGAAGTTCTATCGCGAGGCTGCGGCACGCACCGCCGTTCCCGGCGTGGCCACCGGTTTGGCCGTAACCGGCGCCGGCGGAGACGTGCTGTTCGTGGAGGCGGCGTCGATGGCCGGCACAGGCGGGCTGGTGCTGACCGGGCAGCTGGGTGACGTGATGAAGGAGTCGGCGCGAATCGCGTTGACTTACGTCAAGAGTCATGCAGCGCGGCTCGGGATCGACGAACGGGCATTCGCCGACCGGGAGTTCCACCTGCACGTGCCGGCGGGAGCGATCCCGAAGGACGGCCCCAGTGCAGGAGTGACGATGGTGACGGCGCTGGCCTCGCTGTTGAGCGGTCGGCCGGTCAAGAGCACGTTCGGCATGACCGGCGAGGTCACGCTGCAGGGGCGGGTGCTGCCGATCGGAGGGCTCAAGCAGAAGGTGCTGGCCGCGCATGCGGCCGGCCTTACCGACGTGATCCTGCCGGAGCGCAACGCGCCCGATCTCGACGACGTTCCGTCCGATGTGCGCGGACAGATGCGCTTCCATCCGGCAGCTTCGGTCGACGAGGTGCTGGCGCTGGCGTTAGAAGCCAGTCCGTTGGCGATGGTCGCATAGTCAGGTCGGTCCGGAATCGCTCTCGCGGGCGGCCTCGGCGGCGGGCCGCTAGGTTGCGCCGGACCGGGGCGCGGCGGCCAGCAGCCGGATCACCTCGTCATCCGTGGTCTGGTCGAACTCCTCGTACCATTGCCCGACCGCGTCGAACGGCGTCGGACTCGAGACGCAGACGACGGCGTCGGCCATCGCCTCGAGTCGCTGGCAGGTTTCCGCCGCGCCCACCGGCACGGCGACCACGACCTGTGCCGGGCTCTGCTGGCGCAGGGCCACGACTGCCGCTTCCATCGTCGATCCGGTCGCGAGTCCGTCGTCGATCAGAATCACGAGCCGATTCATGACAATCGCGGGAGGTCGATTGCCGCGATATACAGCATCGCGCCGTTCTAGTTCGAGGCGTTCTCTTCTGGCGACCTCGGCGACGAGCGCAGGTGCAATACCCAGATGCCGAATCAGATCGCGGCTGAGCACCTCGACTGCGCCTGCCGCGATCGCGCCCATGGCCAGTTCCGGGTGCCCGGGTACGCCAAGCTTCCGCACCAGACACACGTCCAGAGGCGCGTGCAGACGCATCGCCACCTCGAAGGCCACCGGGATGCCGCCGCGCGGAAGCCCGAGCACGATGACATCAGGACGGTCGGCAAACCTGGTGAGCCGGGCGGCGAGCTGCTGCCCGGCGTCAGCCCGATTGTGAAAGCGTGTCGGCGTTCCCGGCATGGCGTTCAGCGCACGATCAGTGCGGCTTGATGCGCGTTGAGGAACCAGCGATCGAGCACGAGATGGCGGGCGCACCACGGCGTCGAGAGCAGCCGCGGCAGCAACCGGCCGGCAATGGCCGTCACGATCGGCGCGAGCAGGTGGCTGCCACGAGCGCCACTGAATCGCCGTCGAAGAAGCCGCTCGTACAAGGCAAGGCGATCCCGCGAGTAGTCGCCCATGGCGGCGACGATGACCGATGCGGCCAGCAACCCCGACTCGATGGCGGGGCGAATGCCTTCTCCGCTTTGCGGGTAGGCCACGCCAGCAGCATCGCCCACCAGCACGACGCCGGCGTCAATCGCCCGGCGGCGTGCACCAGCGGACACCAGGTAGGCGTGCCCGCGCCAGCGCCACGAGGCGGCGGCGGGAATCTTTCGTTGCGCACGCAGGAACGCGATGAAGTCAGCGCTCGCCCTGGGCAGGCCACCGCGTCCGAGGAGTCCGAAGCCGACGTTGATGAACCGATCCTTTCGAAAACACCACCCGTAACCGGTCAGGTCGCGGCAGAAATGGAGTTCCGGAACGCCAGGAGCCGCAGCAAAGGCCTCCGCGTCGGCAGCGTCGACGGGAAACTCCGCTTCCTGCGCAACCACCATCGGCGCAGCGTCCAGCCTGGGATTCAACCACCGCGCGACCGGGCAGAAATGACCCCCGGCTCCCACCAGCACGCTGGCCGCGATGGCATCGTTGACAATCCACCGAGGGCCGTCGCGGCGAATCGCCGCGACCGGCGTGCCCAGTCTCAGCCGTGCGCCAGATCGCTCGAGCAGATAGGTATCGAATTCACACCGGCGGATGCCAAAACTGACCGGCCGGTCGTAACTGGTCTCGACTTCACAACTCGATCCGATGAGGCCGGTCCGGAATCCTGTAATCGGCTGAAAGGTCCGGCCCTGACCGTAGTCGGCCGGGTCCAGGTCCAGATCGAGCAGGACCTGCGGCGTGATCCACCCGGCGCACACCTTGTCGCGCGGGAAGCGCGACCGGTCCATGACGATGACGTCGAGTCCGTTCTTGCGCACCTCACGGGCGCAGGCCGAGCCCGCCGGGCCGCCGCCAACGACGAGCACGTCGCAGCTTTCCACGCTGCTCCTTCACCCGGCCGGGCGCGTCCGCGGAATGGCGTTGCTGGCGCCCGGGGCGAAGACCACTTGAAACAGCTGCATCGAACCGGTCGAGAAAGCTGCCTCTGAGCCGGCCAGATACAACCGCCAGGCGCGAACGAACGTCTCGTCGAACATCCTCTGCACCTGTCCGGCGGAGGCATCGAAGCGTCGGCGCCAGTGCGCCAGCGTTTGCGCGTAGTGCAGCCGCAGGTTTTCGACGTCGAGCACCGAGAAGGCCTGAGGTTCGAGCACATGCTCGCATACCTCGCGCAGCGTGGGAGGATAGGCGCCAGGGAAAATGCGCTTTCTGATCCACGGGTTCAGGAGCGCCGGCTGATTGCGGCCGATGAAGTGCAGCAGACCGCGTCCGCGCGGCTCGAGGCAGCGGCCAATGGTCGCACCCAGCGTCCTGAAGTCCGCCAGGCCGACGTGCTCGAGCATGCCGACCGAGACGAAGGCGTCGTAGCTTCCGCGGGCATTCCGGTAGTCGTCCTCGACGAATTCGACCAGGCCGCCAATCCCCTCTTCGCGCGCCCGGCAGCGGGCGTAGGCGATCTGCTCGGACGAAATATTGAGCGCCGTCACTCTCACGCCATAGCGTGACGCCATGAAGAGCGCCAGTGAGCCCCAGCCGCAGCCGGCTTCGAGGACACGCTCGCCCGGTTGCAGGTGCAGCTTGCGGCAGACCAGATCCATTTTTGCGGCCTGCGCCTCCTCCAACGAGCACGCCTCGTTCGGAAAATACGCGCACGTGTAGACCATCGCACGGTCGAGCCAGAGCCTGTAGAAGTCGTTGCCCAGGTCGTAGTGACGGTGAACGTTGTCTCGGGCCGCCGAGACATCGTTCGACGACTGCCACAGCCACCACGGTCGCGGCTTGGTGCCGAGCGACTGATACGTGACCTCCAGCATGCGCCGAAGATCGCCCTCGATTTCGACAGCGCCAGACATGTACGCCTCACCGAAGTTGAGGTCCGGATCCCAGATCCAGCTGAAGAGCGCCCGCCTATTCTTGAACACCACCGTGGCGGCAGGCGATGCTGTGACCGAGGCCAACTCGAAGCCGTCCCACAGCTTGAACCGCAGCGGCGCCCCCGCAACCGAATGCTGGATTCTTCGCACAGCCCAGCGGTCCAACGGCGACGATCTGGCCGGGATGATGTGGCTGGAAAATGTTTGCTGTCCGGTCGCAACACTGGCCTTCACCGTGCCTCCCGACACAAGTCAACTGAGCAACCGCGGTGCCAGACCGCGAGCTCATCTGATGAGGCTGGTGGTCCGATGCTTGAACCTCCAATCAGGCGTGGGCGATCGCAGCGCTGAAGATGTTCAGGGAGGGTTGACTGAGAGCGAAAAGCGCGCGCATGTGATCTCGCTGGCCTTCGGCGGTCGATCCGAGCTGTTCGAGCAGTTTTGCCAGACAATCAGCGAGGTCGTTCCCCCAGGAACAACGGTCGTGCTGCGCGGCAGCGCTGTCACTGGCGTTCGATGGAAGGACGGCGCGCCCTTCGACGCCGACGGCCCGGGCACGAGCGACCTGGATGTCACGCTGGTCGGCGGCGAGGTGACGCATTTCTTTCATCTGACCGGCTTTTTCGTGCCCGGCGTACACTCGCGGCCCATGGGTGAGGACGATCCCGACATCGCACCGGGTCTCGTGCCGCTGCGCGAGAGGCTGATGGCGCTCGTCAAGCGCCCGGTCAATATCCAGGCTTCCCGCGAGATCGTGATCCAGCTTCGCGGCGGCCTGCTCGACCAGCCGTACCTGACGCTGCTGCGAACCTGATCCGTGTCCTTCCGCCTGCTGACCTACAACATCCGTTTCGGCGGCACCGGTCGCGTCGAGCCGCTCGCGCGTGTCATCAATGCCTGCGCACCCGATCTGGTGCTGCTGCAAGAGGCGACGCAACCGCAAGTGATCGCGCAACTGGCGACACGAACCGGGATGGTGGACTATCGGACTTACCGCCGGCAGTCTCTCGCGTTCATGAGCCGGCTCCCTGTAGAGCAGGCGTCATGGCACCGGCCCCGCTTTTCGCACCATGCCTTTGTCGAGGTGGTGCCGGCAGGGGCGGCGCTGCGCGTCTTCGGCGTCCATCTGAGCGCAGTCCATGCGGCGTGGACCGAACGCCGGCGCGTCTATGAATTGCGCGCGTTGCTGCGTACCGTTGCCGGTCATCAGCACGGCCTCCACGTGCTCGCGGGAGACTTCAATACGCTGGCGCCTGGCGCGCTGCTCGACACCAGTCGTCTGCCGTTTCGATTGCGGCCGCTCCTCTGGCTCAGCGGGGGCCGCGTCAAATGGCGAACCGTCCAGACGGTGCTCGATGCCGGCTATGTGGACGCGTTTCGCCTGCAACACACGGACACCCCCGGGTTTACCATGCCTGCTCGGGATCCACACGTGCGCCTCGACTATGCTTTCATTCCAGCTTCGTATGGCGACCGCATCGTTCGTTGCGACGTGGTCATGCATCCGGACGCCGCGGCCGCATCGGATCATCTTCCTGTCGTACTCGACCTCGAGACTTAGTCGGTTCCAGTCGCGTTCGCCTCGAGGAGCATCTCAACAGAACCGGCCTTCAGGCGTGGCCGTCGGGCCATGTCGTGCGGGCCCTCTTACCGGTGATTGGCAATAGGCATCCCGCTGGCCTTGTCGCTGTCCGACTGGCCAACGACTGGCGTCGTCGTTTGAGACGCGGCTTCAGCGACGTTCGGTCGCCGGTACCTGATAGAACGTCGACTTCCACCAGACAGGGGCGCGGTAGTGGACTTCGATCAGGGTGATCGATGCCCCGTCTTCGTCCGCACAGGCCGCCGCCATTGCCTGGTCGAGCCGCTGGAGATCGTCGGCGCTCAGTTTTTCGAACTCGCTTCTCTCGAATCCGGGAAATCTCCGCACGCGTTCCTTCGTGATGTCAGCGTCGAGCCGCGTAGCGTCCGGGCCGAGGCTCGCATGTCCAATCGGCAAGAGGAATCGCTTGTGGATGAACCAGCCGGCCGTGACAACGACGTGTCGGGGACGTCCTTCTGCGACGTCGATGATGAAGCCTTCGACCTCGCCAAGCTTTTCGCCGTCCACGCCATAGACCGGCAGGCCCGCGAAGCGTGGGCCACCGTCCAGCAGATCCTTTGCATTGACAAACCTCAACCCTGGTCGGGGATGATCCATGTGTGCCTCCAGTTGTCCCACCGTTTTGGGAGCAAGATTCAGGCCCGCGAGCGCGGATCAACGCTCTTCAACGACGATGAAAAGGCTGAGCAGGTCTGCAGTACCTGAGATGCACGGTGATCGGCACGCCTCCTTGGGTGTGCGAGACGTGTCTCTAAAGGAAACAACGCGGATAATCGCCGAGCGCGCGGAGACACATCTGCTCCGCCTCCGCGGTGTTTTCTTCTCAGCGCCGTTCTAAAACAGGAGCTTGATGGCCACCTGCCCCACGCGGGGGTCCAGTGCAGTTGTGATGGTACCGAAGTTGGCGGCTCCGGTAACCCCGTTCGGCGCACCGAGATTCACCGTGTTGAACACGTTGAACACTTCGGCACGCAGCTCGAGAGAAGAGCGCCCGCCGATCGGAATGCGGCGCATCAGCGCGAGATCCACGTCACGATACGACGGCCCGCGGATCGGGTTCCGCGACGCCGTGCCAACGGTAAAGACCGGCGCGATCGCGAAGGCCGCGGTGTTGAACCATCGGCTCGGCGTGCGTTGATCAACCGGCAGCGTGGGATCGCCAATCAGGTTGGGCCGCTGCACCCCGAAGCCGGCAAAGGCATTGAAGTTCGTGGTTTGCGTCACGGCCACCGGCACACCCGATTGCAGCGTGATGAGCGCCGTCACCGACCAGTCGTTGGCGATGGCACCGAGCACGCCGTTCAGACGTCGCGGCCGGCCGGCGCCGAATGGGAGATCCCACAGAACGGACGACACCAGAACGTGAGGGATGTCGCCGGTTGAGTAGTCGCGCTCGAGCGACCGGTTGAAGCTATCGGCGACGGGATAGTTCGCGATCGGGCCGGTCAGGATCGACCCGTCGAACACCGAGGAGGCATCGTCGAGCAGCTTGGAGCGGGTGTAAGCGACCGAATACAGCAGCCGGTGCGAGAGGCGCTGGCGGAGGCTCAGCTCGAGTCCCTGGTATCGCGTCGTGCCGACGTTGTTGCGGTAGAGGCTCACGGTCGTGTAGGTCGGAAACGGCTTGAGCAGCTGCGACATCGGAATCGTCGGGTCGCCGAGCGACGACGATCGCGGGATGATGCCGAAGTAGGGGTTGGCCACGCGGGTGTTCAACCAAGCGCCTTGCGCGAGCTGGCTCACCGACAGCTGATTGAGGTTGCTGTCGGGGATGCCGACGTGGGTGATGTTCGATCCGACATAAGCGGCTTCGACCGTGGTATTGGTGGCGAGCTCCCGCTGCATCGACACGCTCCACTGCTGTACGTAGCCCGAACCGAGCGTGCCGTCGACAGCGAACACGCCCTGCCCGCGCCCCGCCGCCGGCGTCTGCCCGATCGGCGCCACTGACGGGCCGTTCTGCAGCACGAACGCCGGGTTGATGGTATCCAGCGCGCGCTGCGACACCGTCTGCAGGAACGGGAACGCCGGCGTGGTGAACGGGGTCGTGATTCCCGCCATCTCGATCCACACCAGACCGTAGCCGGCACTGGCGATCGTCCTGTCGCTGATGCGGTAGACGGCGCCGAGGCGCGGACCGAAATTATCCTTCTTCAGCGGCCGGACCGGATTGGTTCCCGGATACTCGAGCTGCTGCGTCTGCAGGTTGAAAATGGCGGTCTGCCCGTTGATTTCAGTGGACGGGAAATTCAGTGTGTAGCGCAGACCGGGATTGATGGTCAGCCGATCGGAGACCTTCCAGTCGTCCTGAATGAAGAATTCCTGGAAGTGCGCACGCTCCTGGATCTCCGCCTGCTGCAGATCAATCGTGAACTGCTGCACCTGGCCGAGCAGGAAGCTGGCGAGCGGCGTGCCGGTGTTCGCCACTCCGGGCAGATCGCTGCCGACCGCGTTGAACGTGAACGAGCCGGTGGGCGACGGCGGCTGCACGACATTCAGCCGCTCCCACCGCCAGTCGAGACCTATCTTGATCGCGTGGCGCCCTTTCAGCCACGTCAAGGAGTCGGCCACCTCGGACACGCTGGTGTTGAAGTCGGATGCCGTATTGGCCGGCGAGCCGAGCTGCTGATAACCGCTGATGAGAAACGTGGGAAGGGTGTTGGGAAACCTCGCCGTCGAGGGAATACCGGGAATGCTCAGCGCCGAACCGGCGGTCGCGGAGAGTTGTGCCGCAGAACGGCTGACCGTCCGGCGCGTGTCGCCGACGCGCAGCTCGTTCAGCAGGTTGGTCGAGAACGTGTGCTGATAGTTCGACGCCAACGACCAGGCCGTGGTGTCCTGGGGACCCAGCGTGCCGGTCGTCACGCCGCTTCCGTCTGGCAGCGGCGTCACCGGCAGGAAGCCGTCACGGAAGGAGGTCAGGCGGCCGAACAGTTGATCCCGATTGCTCGCGAACTTGTGATCGATGCGCGCGTCCCACTGATTCTGCTTGTCCACTTCGTCGGCGGTGCGGCTGAAGTTGTTGGCGACGCCCGGTCCGGTCGGCTGCGGATACCGCCGCAGCAACGCCAGCGCTACCGGATCCATCCGCGCCAGTGGAATCGCGCCCCCGGCAAACACGTTCCGGCTCGTGCCGGCGGTCGTCGCGGGATCGTAGATCGCCGGCACCCGCCCGCCGATCGCCTCGGTGAAGACTCCCTGCCGTTGCAGCAGGGTCGGCACCGTGGAGGTCGCCGTTCGCGCGATGGACTGACGTTGGCCCTGGTAGTCGACGAAGAAGAACGTGCGATCCTCGAGCATAGGCCCACCGAGCATCCCGCCGAACTGGTTTCTGCGGTAGTCCGGCTTCACCGGGTTGTTCAATTGAAAGAAGTTGCGGGCGTTCAGGGTCTCGTTGCGCAGGAATTCGAAGCCGGTGCCATGAAGCACGTTGCCGCCGGATTTCGTGGTGAGGTTGACGACGCCGCCGTTGAACCGCCCGAATTCGGCCGGTGGACTGTTGCTTTCGATCTTGAATTCCTGAATCGCATCGACGATCGGGAAGAAGGCGACCTGGCCGGGCTCGGGCTGCAGCACCGAGATGCCGTCGAACAGGTACTCGTTGGTCCGCGGGCGTCCGCCGTTGATGCGAGGCAGCTGTGAATTGGGCGGCAGGGCCACGCCTGGCGCCAGCCCTGCAAGTTGGATGAACGCGCGGCCGTTCAACGGCAGCTGTACCACCTGGTCGTGGGCAATGACGGTGCCGAGACTTGACGTTTCCGCGCGGAGGGTCGGGGCGTCGGCCGTCACCGTCACCTGCTCGCTGACGCTGCCGAGCGCGAGGTCGAAATCGATGCGCGCCTTCTCGCCGGTCGAGAGATGGATGCCGGTGCGCCGCACCGGCTTGAAACCTGACAACTCCACATCGACGCGATAGTCACCAGGCGCGAGGCTCGGTGCGGTATAGACGCCTTCGCCGCTCGACACGACCACCCGCTGGCGGTTGGTATTGACGTCGGTGACGGTGAGCGTCGCCCCGGGGACCGCCGCCCCTGCCGGATCTTTCACGACGCCGGTGATGTCACCGGCGGCCAGCTGGGCGAGAGCGGGCACGGCATGAACCGCCACCCACACAGCGGCCACGACAGAGCACCAGATCGATCCGCGACCGACGACGGGCATGCAGCCTCCGGGACCACAGGACAACGCCTGACTGTATCCCGGACTGAAGCACTATTCAAATCGGATATTATCGACTTGAACCGTATATCTCAGCTTCGGCTGTGCCTTCGACAGCATCACCTCGGTCGCTTTGACGAAGGACTGACCGAATCGCCGTTCTGGAAGCCCAGCTCCTCGGCGCTCTGAATCGACTCGTCGACAGTCAGTCAACCGGAACGACCACGATCGACTGACGCGCGGCTATGACGGCTCGGCGAGCAGCCGTTCGATCAGCTCGCGAACCTCCTGCTTGTGTCGAACGTGCTCCGCGCCTGTCGCCGCACTCGGGAAGCCGGCATGGACGTTTCGCACCCGTCCGTCGCGCCCGAGCACGATGGTGGTCGGGTAGGCGCCGAAGTTGACCAGCTGTGGCAGCGCCTCGGCAATCGTCTTCGACGTCGGTGACGGTTGGGTGGTGCCTGCGATCAGCATCGGGTACTGCGCGCCGTAGCGCTTGATGAACGACTGCACCCGAGGGCGCGCGACCTTCGGGTCGGGATCGTTTTCGAACATCAGCCCGACGATTTCCAGTCCGCGAGCACGATAGTCGCGGTAGAGCTCCGATAGAAACGGCGCCTCGTCGTGACAGTTCGGGCACCAGCTCCCGCCGATGGCCAGCATCATGACCTTGCCGCGAAGCTGGGCATCGGTGTCCGCTACGATCTTGCCTGTCAGATCGGGGAATGCGAAATGAAAGGGCGCAACTGGATCCTTCACATTCGTGTAGCGCGACGGATCCGGCGGTTCGGGGATGCCCTTCGCCCGGGCCTCGCTGCTGCGCACGACCCGATAGTGCGCGTTCCCATTCAGCGTCACGGCCATCGTCCCGTCTGCATCGAGCGTGGCCTCGAACAGGTTGGGCCGTTCCCCGGCGAAATGGCTGAGTTTGAGTTTGCCGTTCTGCCAGTGGCCGACCAGCGTGCCGGTGTCGCCGTCCACGCGGAGGATGGTGCCCGAGACCTCTGCGCCCGACTGCCGGAGAAACACCTGCCAGGTGCGGGTGTCGCGGGGAGCCTTGATTTCGTCGGCGTTGCGCCGCATTTCCCAGGTGCCGGCGAGCGACGGGGTGTTGTCCTCCGCGATCGGGGTCGGGGTGAACCGGCGCATCCGCAACTCCTGCGCCCGCGCGCCCGCCCGATTGTTGTGGTAACTGCCGATCAGTTCGTCGCCCTTGAGCGCGGCCTCGAGCGTGGTGTTGAGGAAGTCGTATTCGAGTTTCAGGGCACCGTCGGCAAAGGTGCCGGCGGTCGATCCGACCTTGCGGTCGCCTTCGAAGAAGTATCCCTGCGCGTCGCCGCCCTTGACCGCGATCTCGAACCGAAACGGGATCTCGATGCCGTTGGCCACGATCACCGCATCCCAGAGGCCGTCGATCGCCGGTGCCGCGCTCACCGTGCCCGGACGAGGAAGCAGCGCGACGGCCAAGAGGGTGAGTGTCAACAAGCCTCGTGTCTTCATGATGGGCTCCACAGCCTCTACTCTACATCGCGGCGTGGAGGGACGGGGTATACTGCAGCGAAAATAAAGACCTCGACCGAGGTTGGCCCTGTGGGGAGGATGTCGTGAAACGTTATGTGATCGTTCTGATGCTCTCGCTCGGCGTGGCGGGATACGCGCAGCGGGGCCAGGGGCCGGCCGGGACCGAGCCGGGACAGACCCCGGCCGCACCGGGCGTGGGGCGGGGGCGCGGGATGAGTCCGGAACAGCAGGCGGCACTCGCAGCGCAGACCCAGCTTGAAAAGGACACGCCGCAGATTCCCTACGATGCGGTCGCGCTGCCGCTGATGCCGGCGGGCCACACCATCGGCGAGACCGTCGGTGTCGCCGTCAACTCGAAAAAGCATCTTTTCGTCTATACGCGCAGCGGCAACGTCGGCCCGGCGCGCGGCGCGCAGGCGGCCGAGCTGTTCGAGTTCGACGAAGCCGGCAAGTACATCAAGGAGTGGGGACAGAACGCATACGGGTTCTCCTTCGCTCATGCCATCCGCTTCGACAAGGACGACAACCTCTTTGTGATCGACGAGGGTTCGAACATGGTGATGAAATTCAACCCGCAGGGGTTGGTCACCATGGTGCTCGGACGAAAGGATGAGGCCGTCGACTACATGGAGCGCTTCCTCGAGGAGGGACGCAAGAACGACCCGGCCACGATCACGGCGCCGGGCTCGGGCGGCGGCCGCGGCGGCAGCTTCGGCCGGCCGACCGACGTCGCCTTCGACACGCAGGGCGACATCTTCGTCGCCGACGGCTACACGAATTCACGTGTGGCGAAATTTACCAAGGACGGCGACTTCGTGAAGTCGATCGGCACGCGCGGCAATGCGCCCGGTCAGTTCAACACGCCGCACACCATCGCCAACGACGCCAAGGGCAACATCTACGTCGGCGATCGCGGCAACCAGCGCATCCAGGTGTTCGATCCGGAACTGAATCCGCTGCGCGTCATCAGCAACGTGCGCGCGCCGTGGGCGATGTGCATCACGCCGCCCAACGCGTCGGGGCAGCAGTTCCTCTACAGCGCCGACGCCGGCGGCAAGATCTACAAGGAAGATCTCGAGGGGCACCTCCTGGGTTGGCTGGGCAGCACCGGAAAGAAAGTCGGCCAGTTCTACTGGGTCCACGAGATGCACTGCGTCAACGAGAACGAGCTCTACACGGGTGAGGCACAGAACTGGCGGGTTCAGCGCATCACGATGCGCCCCGCGGCGCGTTCGAACGCGGCCAGGTAAAATTTGTCCTCGCTACCTTCGCGTTGTCAGTCCCGTCGCGATCAACGCCTGGCCCTCGGGTTGAGTCGCCAGACGCCAAGCGCGCCCAGGACTCCCATCGCGATCAACAGTTGCCGCTCGGTCGCCGGCTCGAGCGGTTCACCACTCTGTTTGAGATCCATCCGCCATCGCAGCGTCCGGGAGCGATCGTAGAGGCGGTAATACTCCGCTTCTTCCGCGTCGTGGGCGGCGACGGCGTCACCATTGTCGTCCAGCGCCATCGGGAGGGGCGGCGGCAGGCTCGGCAGGGAGTTGGTCGGATCGACCAGCCAGCTGGCGGCCTTCACGCCGAGGCTGCGTCCCTGCTGCGGCGGCCAGGCGACGACCAGCAGCACCGCGGCCAGCCAGATGATCCACCACTGAGCGCGATTGGGTTCCCACATGCGACAGCCACGCCTCGAGGGGTCAGGTCAGTCGGCGCGCCGGGTCCAGATGCGGGTGCACGAGAGGCAGCGAAAATAGTCCACGTTGTCGTGGGTGCCGACTAACTTCCCGGGACCGGCACACTTCGGGCAGATGGGGGGCCGGCTGTCGGCCCCAGCCTCCGAGACGTCCATGCACACTGTAATACGTTCCGCCCGCCGCCCTGTTTACGTTGACGGTCACAGCGCCTCCCATGACACACCGGCGTCGGTGAGCACGTTGCGCGCCAGCGCCTGCCCCACCGTCGCCTGCCGGCTCCGCGCGTAGGCGATCAACTGGCGCAGCGTCTCCTGGTCGATCGTCCGCGCCGCGACCTGCTCCACCAGGGTACGGCGATAGGTCGCGTCCTCCCCCAGCAGACGGACAATTTCTGGGAACGGTAGCTGGTCGTTCATCGGCTGAGCAGACGACCCGACGCTTCACCCGCCGGAGGCAGCAGCCGGGGATCCTCGCGGAACGGGAGTGTCAGCGATCGCTCGAGCGTGACATCCTCGCGTCGTGAAAAACCAGCCACACCGATGGTCACCTCCGCTTGCGGCACGTCCAGGCGCAGACTACGGTGCAGCCGGTCCCAGCACGAGAGCAGGCTCGAGAAGTTGGAATCGGTCTCTTCCGGGCGGGTGGAATGATGGATGCCGTGCATGCGCGGCGTGACGAGGATCGCGTTCAGGCCCTGCTCCACGTCGCTTGGCAGTTCCAGGTTGCTATGGTGGAAGACGACCGAGATCACCAGCATCCGCTGCCACAGGCGGAGCGTCTGGCGATCAACGCCGAGCAGCAGGACCTGCAGTGACCGGAAACCTGCCGCCATCGCCAGCTCGCCGAAATGAAATCGCAGTCCGGTCGTGGTGTCAAGGTCGAGGTCGATGTGATGGACCACGTGGAAGCGCCAGAGAAAGGGCGCGCGGTGGTTGAGCCGGTGCCAGAGATAGAGCGTGTAGTCGAGCAGCAGGAATCCGAACAGCACGCGGATCGCGCGCGGCATCCCGATCTGCCGCAGTACGCCGAATCGGCGGCGCTCCGCCAGCCGCTGCACCGGCGCGATGATCGGAAACTCGCTCGCGGCGGTCGTCGCCCCGGCCAGCAACCCGATGACCAGATTCCGCCCGACACGTTCGGGACCCGGCTCCTTCTGCTGCCGCAACGGCCGCCGCCGCTCGGCCAGAAACAAGGCCCCGAGCGCCACGCCGAATGCGACCCATCCCCAACGACGCTGCGACATCCGATGAACCAGGCCCCTGAACTCTACAACTTCGGCACCATCCCCGGCACGACGTAGGCCTGGAGCAGTGCCACCAATCCCACCAGCGCCGTCAGAATCAGGCTGTGGAGGATCACCTTGGCGAGAATCTCTCCTTCGCGTCCGACCGCGCCAACGCCCGCGGCGCCGACCGAGAGATTCTGCGGGCTGATCATCTTCCCCATCACGCCTGCCGAGCTGTTGGTCGCCGCCATCAGCACCGGGTCGAGCCCCGACAACTTGGCGGTGGTCGCCTGCAGCGGGCCGAACAAGGTGTTCGACGCGGTGTCGCTGCCGGTGAGGAAGACGCCGATCATGCCGAGCCACGCGGCGAAGAACGGAAACATCACGCCGGTCTTCGACAGGGCCAGCGCCATCGACGAGGTCATTCCCGAATAGTTCATGACCGTGGCGATCGACAGGATGAAGGCGATCGTGACCACGGGCAGCGTAAGCTGGCGCAGGGTCCTGACCAACGTCGTGGACAGCGCCCCTGGCGAGACGCCGAACAGCAACATCGGCACGAAGGCGATGAGCGCGGCCAGAAACACGAGGGTGCCGGCGGCGGCGAGAAAGTCGAGACGGTAGGTCAAGGCGTAGGCGCTCGACACCGCGACGACTGGCGCCTCGCGCTGCACCAGCGGCGTCGGCTTCCCGTCCTGTATCCGGTACGCGCCGGGCCAGTTGAACTCCCAGACCGGAAACCGGAACGCCTGAGGATCGATCGACGCGCTGGTCCCGATCCACGATTCGGGACACAACCGGTTGCCGCCCTGCCCGCACTTGAGCAGCGCCGTCACGTTGACCGGCGGCTTCAGATTCGACATGCCGGCGAAGTTGCCGATCTGCCCGATCAGCACGGTGAGGATCAGGATGCCGTAGGTGGCATAGGCGCGCACGATGCGGCCGACGGTATCAGGAGCGCCGGAAGGCGCGACCGCCAGACGCGCGCCCTCGGTGAACTCTTCGGCCGGCCGCCAGACCTGGAGCAGCAGGGCCACCGACATCAGCGAAATCAGTGCCGCCAGCGCGTCGGTCAATTCGGGCCCGACGAAGTTCGAGACCGTGAACTGACCGATGGCGAAGGTCGCGCCGGCGACGAGCACGGCTGGCCAGACTTCGATCATCCGTCGCCAGCCCGCATAGAGCACCACCAGGTAGGCGGGAATCGCCAGCGAGAAGATCGGCAGCTGCCGCCCCACCATCGCCGACAGCGCCCGGGTGGTCGTCTGCGTGTCGTGACCCAGCATCGGCGCCAGCAGACCGCCGAGCGTGGTGACCGGAATGCCGAGAGAGCCGAACGCGACCGGTGCCGTGTTGGCAATCAGCGCCAGCGATGCGGCGGCAATCGGCTCGAAGCCGAGGCCGGCGAGCATCGACGCCGTGATCGCGACCGGCGCGCCGAAGCCGGCGATCCCTTCGATCAGCGCGCCGAAGCAGAATGCCACGAGCAGCAGCTGCACGCGGCGATCGCCCGTCAGGTGCGCGAGCGAGCGCCGGATGACATCGAAATCGCCGCTCTCCACCGACAGGTTGTAGAAGAACACCGCGCTGACGACGATCCAGCTGATCGGCCACAGACCGTATGCCATCCCGTGGGTGGTGGCGGCGAGGGTCAACGTAAACGGCATGCCCCAGACCAGCCAGGCGAGCGCAAACGCCGTGGCTGCGGCGGCGACCGCCGCACGCCACGGCGCCACCCGCAGCACCGCCAGCAGCACCGCCAGCAGCAGCGGCGGAATGGAGGCAACCAGCGCCGAGACGAGCACGCTGCCGCCGACCGGGTTGTAGATTTGGTGGAAGACTTCGGCCATTAGTGGTTGGTCATCGGTAGTTGGGAGGCGCTCGGGGCTCGGTTGGTCATGGGTCGTGGGCGGTTCGATCGGCGTCGTGCGCGATCCGCGCTGGCGAACTGTAGAATGACGCCGCGAAATGGTCAATCTGGATGATGGCGGGGACGGTGTTCGATTGGACGTTTGGCTGGATGTGGCGTGTGTCTTCCGGACGCGATCCGAAGCGCAGAAAGCCTGCCGGACCGGCAAAATCGAGGTGAACGGACAGCCAGCCAAGCCGAACCGCCGGTTGCGTGTGGGCGACGAACTCGAGGTGGGGCGTCCGTTCGGCCGAAAGCAGCGCCTGCGCGTCGTCGGGTTGGCCGAGCGTCATCTCGCCAAAGCGCAGGCGCGCCGGCTGTACGACGATCTCACCCCGCCACCAACGCCCGAGCAGATCGAGTTGCGGCGCCTGGAGCGAATCTTCCACGCGGCAATGACGCCGCCCCAGGCACCTGACAAACGCCAGCGCCGCGCCCTGCGAAAAATGCGCGGCAAGAACTGATTCGGCTGGCTGACTACTTCTTCTTCGCCGGAGTTGCGGTGGCGGGCTTCGCTTCGATCTGAGTGGCCGACATTGTGTAATACACCGTGACCTTGTCGCCGACCTTCGCGGTGCCCTTGGTGTCCTTCGAAATGTCGAATTGCCAGGTCTCCTTGGCGCTCTTCTCGACCGTCATGCTGCCGCCGTCGACCGCCTTGACCACTCCGGTGAACTGATACGACTTGCCGGCCGCATACCCCCCGGCGTCGAATCCGACGACCATCGACGTCAGGAGCATCAGGGCGAACAGTGCGCGCTTCATGGAGGTCTCCCGCTTTTCTATTCCGGTCTGTTGCCGATATCGCCGCCTGTGTGACCGCTACCCTGTCGCAAGTTGCGGGTCCCGCCAACCTCTGTCCCGAGACCGCCGGTGACGCCTTCGGTAATTTCGCGCGAGCCGGAGTGCTCGGTGCGGTCGTGCTGCGAGCCGCCCGCCATCGATTCCTGATCCTCGGTCACGCCGCCTGATTCCTTCTTGGACACGATGTGCTCTTCCGTGCCGGGCTTCGGGTTGATGTCGCCGAGTATGCCGGAATGAATGCCATTCTCTTTGGCCATGCCGCCTCCTCCGGCAAAAGACTCGCAAAGCCGGTGCCATCAGAACGGTCCGGTTCAGGATAACGTCGGGCTCGAGGTGCTACCGGAGCACTCGCACCGGGCTCGACGGCGCCGCTGCGTTCGTGGGGTTCACAGCCGTCCCCGCGTACTCCTCTGGTGCGAGCCGCGACATTCCCAGCTTCTTCCACACTCGAAGCACTTCGGCGACACTCCACGCTTGCGAGATACAACCGCGCGGCGTGAACGGCGGCTCCGCGTCGAACACTTCGCTGATCGATCCGATGCACGCCTCGTCGAGGTGCGGGATGAATCGGCCGACGGCGCGGCGCGCGCCGTCAACATCGTCCGGATAGACCTTGAGCCAGGCGTCCAGGTATGGCCCCACCAGCCAGCCCCACACCGTCCCCTGGTGATAGGCCGCATCGCGCGTGCGGAGATCCCCGAAATACTGCGCTTTGTAGTCGGGATCGCCGGGGGCCAGCGACCGCAGGCCCTTTGGGGTCAGCAGGCGATCGCGGACGATCTGCATGACCGGCTCCCAGTGCTCGCGGGACAGCACTGGATGCGGCAGCGCGATCGCGAACATCTGGTTGGGACGGCACTTCGGATCGTCGTGGCCGTCCTCGCCGTCGACGACATCGAACAGGTAGCCGCCGTTCGCGAACCAAAAGCGCTCGTTGAACGAACGCTGCGCGCGGTCGGCGCGGGCGGCGTAGCCGGCGGCATCGTCGCCGTGATCCCCGGCCCAACGTTGCATCAGCCTCAGCGCATTGAACCACAGCGCGTTGATCTCGACTGCCTTGCCGCGACGCGGCGTCACCACCCAGTCGTCCACCTTCGCGTCCATCCAGGTCAGCTGGACGTCGTGAGCGCCCTGACTGAGCAGCCCGTCCTCTTCGTCGACGTGGATGCCAAAGCGGGTGCCGTGCACGTGCGCCTCGATGATCCGCTTCAGCGTCGGATAGAGCAATGCCAGCGTCAGGCGGTCGTGCGCGATGTCGACGTAGCGATCGATGGCGTGGAAGAACCACAGCGAGGCGTCCGCGGTGTGATACAGGCCCTCCCGCTCCCCTTCCGGAAACATGTTGGGGATCAGGCCGTCGCGCACGTAGTGCGCGAACGTCCGGAGGATGTAGCCGGCTTCGGTGAAGCGGCCGGTGGCCAGCGTCAGCCCTTCCAGGCTGATCATCGTGTCGCGGCCCCAGTCGGTGAACCAGTGGTAGCCGGCAATGACCGTCCTCACCTCGTCGCCGTAGGCGTGGGCGCGCGCCGATTCCTCAGTGCGGCCGGCCGGCGAGATGATGAACTGGTCGGCGGCGAGCACGAGCTCCGCGGCGACGCCGCCCTGTGCGTCAGGGCCGGCGAGGGCAAGCAGCCGGCGCCGCCGGCCGCGCTCTGCGTCGAGCAGCTGCTGCGACGGCATCACGGTCATCGTCTCGATCGATTCGGTCGAGGCGGCCAGCGTCGTGGGTTGGCGAGCGTGCAGCGTCACGGTGAAGAAGCCCGGACTCCAGAGATCGCCGTGCGCATGATAGCCGCGGCTTTCCTCTACCGGGTACAACACGTTGTCGAGGCGCCTGGTCTTGAGAGTGAAGGCGGTGTCCTGGGCGGACAACTGGATCCTCAGCGGCGGCAGCGTGCTCCCGGTCAGACAGATCTCGAAATGGCCGGCCACAGCGCGGAATTCGTAGGGCCATCCGAGCGGTTCGCTCACCGGCGCTTCCTGCGCGCGAAAGTTGACCGAGGGACGCATCGCCAGCTCGATGCGATCCGCGCCCGACAGCAGCTCATACGAGAGCTGCATCGTGTTCTGCATGTGCGGCAGAAACAGCCGCTTCTCGAGAACCAGGCCTTCGACATCGTAGCGCCACACCGGCAGCCCGGCCTCGAGCCGGAACTCCGTGAGGTAGCCGGTCCCGTGCGCGTCTGGCGCGTCACCGGAACGCTCGCGCCCGCCGATCTCGACGCAGCGGCCGTCGGCGAAGCGCAGTTGTTCCGCTACGTGGCTGAGCATCACCACGCGACCGAGCGGCGCCGGCAAGGCGGCGATCAACAGCCCGTGATAGCGTCGCGTGATGACTCCGGGCACGGTACCCGACGCGTAGCCGCCGAGGCCGTTCGTCACAAGCCATTCGCGCGTGACGAACGAATCCGGATCGGCCGATTCGGCCGGCGGCCAGGCGATGCGTCTCACCGGTTCAACCATGCGTCTCGCCCCTCCTCTGGCTGATGGCAGGCAACGGCCGGCGCGGCCGCCGCGGCCCCGGCGTCAGTACCACCGCGGCCTCGGCCGGCACGTGCCACCAGTCATCGGGAAAGATGTCCGCCGTCCCCGGACCGCCATAGCGCGCATCGTCGCTCGACCATTCGAGGCGCCAGTCGGCGGCGGCGGGCGGCGCCAGCAGCGGCTCCGCGAACGAGCTGCGTTGAATCTCGCGGCCCAGGTTGACGATGAGGAGGCGATCCTCACGATGATCGGGTGTGAAGAACCGGAGTACGAACGCCGCCGGCGACAGCACGGCGCCGTCGAGGCCGTTGGGCCGCGCCTTCGAGAACGCCGGGTCGTTGCGTCGGAGACGCAGCAGATCGACATGCAGCGCGTAGGACGCGTGGTGCGACTCGCGTTCGCTCAGGTCGAGCTTGCAGCGCTCGAAGGTGGTCAGTGCACCGGGATTGGGCAGGCCACCCCTTCGATAGGTTTCGGCGAGGCTCGGAAACTGCGACAGGAACTCGCCGCGCCCGTCGTGAATCGCCGTCGCGAGGACCGGCTCGAAGTCGGCGAAGTAGACAAACGGGCTGGATGCTGAAAACTCCTGACCCTGAAACAGCATCGGCGTCGTCGGCTGCAGCAGGAGCAGCGCCGTCACCGCGCGCCACTTGCCTGGGCTCGTCAGCTCATGACCGCGCTCACCTCGCGCCGAGTTGGCCACCTGATCGTGGTTCTGGGTGAAGGCGACGAAGGCGGATGGCGCCAGCCCCCACGACGCCGAACCGCGATGATCGCGCTGCCAGTGGTAGTGCTGACCCTGAAACAGGTAGCCGTATTTGGCCGCCGAGATGAACTCCTGCGGATCGCCACGCGTGTCGCTGTAGTACGCCTCGCCGCGACCGGTGAGGGCGACCATCGCACTGTGGTGGAAATCGTCGTTCCACAACGCGTCCAGCCCGTAACCCCCATCGTCGGTCGATCGCACCAGCCGCGTCTGCTGCGGTTCGTTCTCGGCTACGATGACGATCTGGCGGTCCCCCGCCGCCTCGCGCGCCCGCCGGCCGATGCCGGTGAGGATATGCTCGTCCGAGCGATCGAAGATCGACTGGGTCGCGTCGAGGCGGAGCCCGTCCAGGTGGTACTCGTCAATCCAGTAGGCCGCGTTCTCGACGAAGAACTCGCGCACCGGACCCGAATCCGGGCCGTCGTAGTTGATCGACTCGCCCCACTCGTTCTGGTAGCGATCGGTGAAGAACTCCGGAGCGAACGTCCGGAGGTAGTTCCCGGCCGGGCCAAGATGGTTGTAGACCACATCCAGGATGACGCCGACACCCACGGCGTGCGCGACGTCCACGAAACGACGGAAATCGTCGGGCCCGCCGTACAAGTGCGAGGGCGCGTACAGGTCCACACCGTCGTAGCCCCAGCCGAAGCGTCCGTCGAACTCCGCGATCGGCATCACCTCGACGATGGAGATGCCGATGCGTGCGAGTTCCGGCAGTTCGTGAGCAGCCGCCGCCCACGTCCCTTCGCGCGTGAACGTGCCGATATGCAGCTCATAGATGATCTGGCCTTCGCGCGACATTCCCTTCCAGTCGCTGTCGGTCCAGCGGAACCGGCGCGGATCCACGATCGCGGAGGCTTCATGCGGTCCCTCCGGCTGAAAGCGCGAGGCAGGATCGGGATACAGCTTCTCATCGTCGTCGAGCTTGAACTGGTACCGGTCGCCGGCCGCCGCGGCAATCGTGCCGCTGAAATACCCTCCGTCTTCGGGCAATAGCGCCAGTCGCTCGCCACCCTGAGTCACGACCTCGACCTGCGCCGCGCGCGGCGCCCAGACCCGGACGTGTGCGGTGTCCGCACTGGAGAGCTCGGCGCCAATCGGGCGACGCCGGCGAAACGCGGCAGGGAGCGGGGGCGGAGCTGGTGGCGTGGCCGCTGAGTCCGACATCGTATGCTGCGACGGGTGCACGAATAGTGCCGGGGGCTACCTCAACCGGTCAACGTGATCGGTGTCGAGAATGCTGCGCACTTTGCGCACCAGCACTTCGGGCGTAAAGGGCTTCTGCAGAAAAGCAAGCCCGCGCGTACGTTGATCCAGCATCGCTGCATGATCGCTGTACCCGGACATGAAGAGGCGTTTCATCGACGGTCGCGCCGACGCGAGGCGATCGGCCAGTTCGCGACCTCCCATGTGAGGCATCACGACGTCGGTCAGCAACAGGTGGATGTCGTCTGGATGTCCTTCCGCGACCCGCAACGCCTCGATGCCGTGACTCGCTTCGAGCACCACATAGCGATGACGGCGCAGCACCTCGCGTGCGAGCACCCGTACCGCATCCTCGTCTTCGACGAGCAACACCGTCTCCGAACCCACGGCATCGGCCGTGCCGCTCGAAGCCGTGTCGGCGTCAGCGGGCGGACTGGTCCAGGGCAGATAGGTCTTGAATACCGCGCCATGACCCGGTTCGCTGTACACCCAGATGTAGCCGCCGCTCTGTTTCACGATGCCGTACACAGTGGCCAGGCCGAGGCCGCTGCCCCTGCCCTGTTCCTTGGTCGTGAAGAACGGCTCGAACACGCGCTCACGCGTCGCCGCGTCCATCCCTGCGCCGCTGTCGCCCACCGCCAGCATGACGTAGCGTCCCGGCTTCATGGCGACGTGCGTGACGGCGTAGGTGTCGTCGAGCTCCACGTTCGCGGTCTCGATCGTCAGGCGTCCGCCGGTCGGCATGGCGTCCCGAGCGTTGACCGCGAGGTTGACGAGAATCTGCTCCACCGATGCCGGATCGACCGTCACTGCCTGCAGATCCGGCGCGAGCACCGTCACCAGCTCGACATCCTCGTTGATCAGGCGCCGCAGCAGTTTCTCGAGCTGCCGCACCAGGGTATTGATGTCGACGACCTGCGGCTGCAGCATCTGCCGACGGCTGAACGCGAGCAGTTGTCGCGTCAGCGACGCCGCGCGATCGCCGGCGGACTTGATCTCGAGCAGATCCGAGCGCAGCGGATCCTGATCCGGGATCTCGTCGAGCATGAGATGGCAGTAGCCCAGAATAGCCGTCAGGAGGTTGTTGAAGTCGTGGGCCACGCCGCCGGCGAGCTGGCCGACCGCCTCCATCTTCTGCGCCTGGCGGAGCTGCTCCTCGAGACGACGTCGCTCGGTGATGTCGCGCGCGTTGAGGACGATGCCGGCGACGGCGGGATCGGCGAGACGGTTCACGAGAACGGCTTCCATGATCCGCCACGAGCCGTCAGCGTGATGAAATCGCATCTGCTCGGCGATGGTTCGCCTGGGATTGTCGAGGCACTCGGCCAACCGCGACCCGACCAGCTGGCGATCGTCCTGATGGAGGAAGTCGAAGATGGGACGCCGGATCATCTGTTCCGAGGTCCAGCCCAGATGGCGTTCTGAGGACGGGCTGAGGTAGCTGATGCGGCCGTCGCCGTCGATCAGCAGCAAGGCGTCGGAGCTGTTCTCCACCAACGCGCGGAATCGCTCTTCGCTGGCCCGCAGCGCCGCCTCGGCGTGCCAGCGCTGGCGTTCTTCCGCGTGGAGGGCGAGCGCATGTCGAATCGCGCGTTCGAGCGCCTCGAGGGTGAGACCCGCTTTGCTCAGGTAGTCGGCGGCGCCAGCCTTCATCGCCTCGACGGCGATTTCTTCGGCTCCCCGGCTCGTCAGCACGACAACCGGCGTTTCGATCCCTTTCTGGCGGATCGCGCGCAGCAGGCTCAGGCCATCACGGGCGCCGAGCCAGTAGTCGAAGAAGGCGACGTCGAAGGGCCGTTCCGCGAGCGCGAGCAGTGCTTCGTCGTAACTGAAGGCGAGGCGTATGTCGGCGTCGGCCCAGGACTCGCTCGAGCGGATGAAATCCTCCACCATCCGCGCGTGCTCGGGCGCATCGTCGACAACCAGGAGGCGGAGCCGTTCGGCCATTCAGCGCAGCTGACCTACCGTCGCCGGAAGATGCCCGCAATCTTACCGCCAAGACCGCGGAAAAATCCTTCGAGCGCCCGCGACGCCCGCTGCTTCAACGAGCCGCGATGAATCGGGCAGAGCGCGGTCGGCACGGTGTCGCCGTCCTTGAAGAACTCGCGGTAGATCGGACAGCCGTCGACCGGCGCCAGGTACGAGACGCTGCACAGCTCCTCGGAATGAATGCCTGGCGGCACCGCGAACGGCTGGGGCGGCAGTTGACGGGCCGTGCGCTTCATGAACTCCGCCCAGATCGGCAGCGCCACCCTGGCGCCGTAGGCGTCGTGTCCGATCGGCGCCGGCTGATCGAATCCGACCCAGACCGCGGCGACCACCGACGAGGAATAACCGACGAACCAGGCGTCGTGATAATCGTCGGTCGTTCCGGTCTTGCCCGCGACTGGGCCCTGTACACCCAGGGTGCGCGCCGCCGCGCCGGTGCCGCGCTCGATCACGTCGCGGAGCATGCTGGTCATCTGGAATGCCACCGCCGGGCTGATGATCTGCTCACGCGCCGGCGGGTGATCGTAGACCTGACGGCCGCCGGAGTCGAACACCGAGATCATGCCGCGCGGGCGTGCCACCTGTCCGTCACCTGGAAACATCGTGTACGCCGCGGCGAGGTCGAGCGGCGAGACCACACCGGTGCCGAGCGCCAGCGAGGGCACGTCGGGCAGACCGCTCAGGCCGGCGTCACCGGCGAGCCGCAGCACGGCGCGCGATCCGACGCGCTGCTGGAGGTCGGCGGCAGCCGGATTGTTCGACTCGAGCAGCGCTGCGCGCAGCGTGAGCGCGTCTGGCTGCTCCGCCTCACCGCGCGGGCTCCACTCGGGATCGCTCGGCGCCGAGACGTGTCGCAGGTTGGTCAGCACCGACACCGGCGAGTAGCCGTGGGCCAGCGCCGCAGCATAGACGAACGGCTTGAATGCCGAGCCCGGCTGCCGTCGGCTCCGCACGGCGCGGTTGTAGGTGCTGCGCGCGTAGCTGGCGCCGCCGACCATCGCGAGAATGTCGCCGGTCGAAGGATCGATCGCCACCAGCGCCGCCTCCAGCCCCGGACGGCGCAGACGATCAAGTCCGCTGACGACGCTGCGCTCGGCCGCCTCTTGCACGGCGGGCAGAAATGACGTGTGCACCTGCCAGTCGGGAGGGTTGTCGCCGCCGAACTCGCTCCGGAACTGCTGGCGCAGAAATTCCTTCGCGAAGCCGGCGCGAACGTCGTTCGGCTGGCGGTACGGCTCGATCCGCGGACGCACCCGTCGCGCCGCTGCTTCCTGTGCTTGAGTGATCAGCCCTTGCGCGCGCATCTGCGACAGCACGACGTGGCTGCGGTCGAGCGCCCCCTCGTAGTTGGACCACGGCGACAACGCGGACGGGGCGCGAATCAATCCGGCGATGAGGGCCGCCTCCGGCAGGGTGACCGCACGCGCCGGCTTGCGGAACAGATGCTGCGACATCGTCTCCACCCCGTAGACGCCCGCGCTCAGGTAGATGCGGTTCAGGTAGAATTCGAGGATTTGTTTCTTGGAGAGCTGCGACTCGATGAGCAGCGCGATGCCGCCCTCCTTGATCTTGCGGCCGAACGTCTTGACGTTGGACAGGAAAATCGTGCGCGCCAGCTGTTGCGTCAACGTGCTGCCGCCTTCGACCCGGCCGCCGCCACGCAGATCGCGCACGACGGCCCGGCCAAGCCCAATCGGATCGATCCCGGGGTGATGGTAGAAGCGGCGATCTTCGACCGCCACCACGGCATGCTGCAGGTCTGTGGCGATCTCGTCGAGCGAGACGTCGTGCCGCTGCTCGTCGAGACGAAACCAGGGCCGGCCGTCGGCCCCGTAGAACACGGTGTCGCCGATGCCGCGCGAGAGGCGATGCACGGCGACGGCGTAGCGCGACAGCCAGACGCTCGAGATCACCGCGCCGCCGATGAGCGCCGCCAGCAGCGCCAGCCCGATCCAGTCGGTCCAGCGGCGGGGGCGCACCAGGCTCAGTGCGACGCTCCTTGGTGCGGCCCGGCGTCGGCCGTCCGTTCACGCCGCTCCTTCAGGAAGGCATAGGCGAGCGCGATGCCGAAGATCACGACGATGACGCCGAGGGCGACGAACTTCGGGACCTCGAAGGCGACATAGCCTTCCGCGTGCGCATACTCGATCAGCAGCTTCAGGCCGACCCACGCGATGATGACAAAGGCGCCGTCGACCAGCACGGGATAGCGCTCGACCAGCACCAGCAGCTTGCCGATGACCATGCGCATCATCACGATGCCCAGGATGCCGCCAGTCAGGATCACCCAGCGCTTCGGCGACATCGCGACCGCCACGAGAATCGAGTCGATCGCGAACACGATGTCGGTCAGTTCCACCTTCACGACCGTCCCCCAGAACGCACTCATGCCCAGCCACGGCTGTGCCTTGGGCGCGGTGCGACGGCCCTCGCCGCCGCCGGAGCCGCCGAAGTGCCGATAGACCAGGTAGAGAAGATAGCCCGCGCCGATCAGTTTGACCCAGCCGAGCCGGATCATGAACGCCGCCAGCAGCGTCGCTATCGTCCGGAACGCGAAGGCGCCGCCGATGCCGTAGCGGAGCGCTTTCTTCTGCTGGGCTTTGGGAAGTCCGAGGACGAGAATGGCGAGCACCATCGCGTTGTCGGCGCTCAGCAGACCTTCGAGCGCGATCAACAGGCCGATGGTGACGAAATCGGACGGCGCGAACATCGATCGGGGAACCCTCTGCCAGCATACTACTGCCGACTTGACACGAACCGTGTCAATGCCTATATTCGGATCGGTGCAGGATCAGGATCTGATTTTCATCAGCGTCGCAGCGCGAATGCTCGGCATGCACCCACAGACGCTGAGGAAGTACGAGCGGCTCGGCCTGGTGCAGCCGACGCGAACCATCGGCAGCATGCGGCTGTATTCGCGCGACGAGTTGGAGCGCATCAAACTCATCAAACGGTTCGTCGAAGAGGCGGGCATCAATCTCGCCGGCGTGCAGCGGCTGCTGTCGATCGCTGAAATCGTACAGCGCCTGCGGCCGCTGGTGCACGCCGAGACCCGGACGACGCGAGACACCAGGCGCCGGGTCACTCAGGAACTCGACGAGCTGAGCCGCATGCTGGGCTTCGATGACTGATCATCAGAGCTGATACGCAGAGTCGGGACTCGGATTCGAAGACGTCGGCCGCCACCGCCGACTGAGGACGCACTCGCGAAGAGAGAGACTGACAACTGGACTGAAGACTGGCTGACGACTGACTGACGACTGACTGACGACTAACGACTAACGACTCATGGATTTCAAGGACTACTACTCCTCGCTCGGCGTTGCCAAGACCGCCAGCCAGAAAGAGATCAAGGCGGCCTATCGCAAACTCGCGCGCAAACACCATCCCGACGTCAACCAGGGTGACAGGTCGGCCGAAGGGCGCTTCAAGGAGCTCAACGAGGCCTACGAGGTGCTCGGCGATCCCGACAAGCGCAAGAGGTACGACGAGCTGGGAGCCAACTGGCGCCAGTACCGAACACGCAGGCCCCGCCGGTGGCGGCCCCGGCTTCGATCCCAGGCAGTCGAGTGGCTACCGGACGATGACCCAGGAGGAGATGAACGACCTGTTTGGCGGCGAGCACCCGTTCTCGGATTTCTTCGAGACGTTTTTCGGCGGCGGCCCGCAGACAGGCGAGGCGCAGGGCCGTGCTCGCGGCGGCCGCCCTCGCGGGGCGCGTGCGGGCCGCGATCTCGAAGAGGAGATCGACCTGTCGCTGGAGGATGCCTACAACGGTGCCATGCGCCGGTTCACCATTCAGCACGACGGCGAGTCGCGCAGCGTCGACGTCCGCATCCCCGCCGGCGTCACCGAGGGCTCGCGGGTCCGCGTGCCGGCGGAAGGCGAACGTGGCACCGGTGGCGCGAAGGCCGGCGATCTGTACCTGCGCATCCACCTGGCGCCGCATCCGCAGTTCGAGCGCAAAGGCCGCGACCTCTATACACGGGTGCCGATCCCGTTGACGACCGCCGTCCTCGGCGGCGAAGCCGACGTGAAGACGATGACCGGCAAGTCGCTCCGCCTTAAAGTGCCGCCGACGACGCAAAACGCGCAGGTCTTCCGGCTGAAGGGACACGGCATGCCGCTCAACGGTAAGGGGGAGGAGCACGGGGATCTCTACGCCACCGTCGACGTGCAGCTGCCACGGACGCTGACGCCGGAGCAGCGGGTGCATTTCCAAGCGTTGCAGCAGATCGAGAAGCCCTCGTGAGACCGGGGGTCGGAGTCATCTTGCGATGAACATCAACAAATACACCGAAAAGGCCCGCGAGGCTGTTGCCGCCGCCGTCGAGCTGGCGCGGCAGGCCAACAACCCGCAACTGGAGCCGGAGCATCTGCTCACGGCGCTGGTCGAGCAGCGCGACGGGATTGTGCCGAACCTTCTCCGCAAAGTGCACGCGGATCCCGCCACCGTGGGCCGCGGTGCCCGCGAGCTGATCGGCAAGCTTCCCGCGGCGTACGGCGGCGCCGAACCGGGCATGTCGCCGCGCTTCAAGCTGGTCACCGACCAGGCACAGGCGGAGGCCGATCGTCTCAAAGACGAGTTCGTCAGCACCGAACACCTCTTCATCGCGCTCGTCGACGAGAGCGGGCGCTCCCCCTCGGCGCAGCTGCTCAAGCAGACCGGCGTCACGCGCGACACCATCCTGACGGCGCTCGCCAGCGTGCGCGGATCGCAGCGCGTGACCACGGAAAACCCCGAGGGCACCTACGAGGCGCTCGAGAAATACGGCCGCGACCTGACCCGGATGGCGCGCGAGAAGAAGCTCGACCCGGTCATCGGCCGCGACGAGGAAATCCGCCGGGTCATCCAGGTGCTGTCCCGCCGGACGAAAAACAACCCGGTGCTGATCGGCGAGCCAGGCGTCGGCAAGACCGCGATCGTCGAAGGGCTTGCCAGCCGCATCGAGCGCGGCGACGTACCCGAAGGCCTGAAGAACAAGCGTATCGTCGCGCTCGACATGGGCTCGCTCATTGCCGGCGCGAAGTATCGCGGCGAGTTCGAAGAGCGGCTGAAGGCCGTGCTGAAGGAGATCACCGATTCGCAGGGACAGGTCATCCTCTTCATCGATGAGCTGCACACGGTGGTCGGCGCCGGCGCATCCGAAGGATCGATGGACGCGTCCAACATGCTGAAGCCGATGCTGGCGCGGGGTGAGCTCCACACCGTGGGCGCCACCACGATCGACGAGTATCGCAAGTACATCGAGAAGGACGCCGCCCTCGAGCGCCGCTTCCAGACGGTCATGGTCAGCGAGCCCACGGTCGAGGACACCATCAGCATTCTGCGCGGGCTGCGCGAGCGCTACGAGATTCACCACGGCGTGAAATTCAAGGACGCGGCCCTGGTCGCCGCCGCGGTGCTCTCGAACCGCTACATTCCGGATCGGTTCCTGCCCGACAAAGCCATCGACCTGGTGGACGAGGCCGCGTCAAAGCTGCGCATGGAGATCGACTCGATGCCGGCCGAACTCGACGAGCTCGAGCGCCGCATCATGCAGCTCGAAATCGAGCGCGAAGCGCTACGCAAGGAACGCGACAAGGCGTCGAAGGAGCGTCTCGGCAAACTCGAGAAGGAGCTCGCAGATCTCAAGGAGGAGCGCGGCCGCCTCGCCAGCCATTGGCAGCAGGAGAAGGATCTGATCCAACAGTCGCGTCGACTCAAGGAAGACCAGGAAGGGCTGCGCCGCGAGATCGAGAATGCGCAGCGCGCGGGCGACTACACCAGAGCGTCCGAGCTGCAGTACGGCCGCGTGCCGGAGCTCGAGCAGCGCGTCCGCGACGCCGAAGCGAAGCTGGCCGAGGTCCAGAAAAGCCACCGCATGCTCAAAGAAGAGGTCGACGAAGAGGACATCGCCGAGGTCGTCAGCAAATGGACGCACATTCCGGTCAGCCGGATGATGGAAGGCGAAGTGCAGAAGCTGATTCACATGGAAGAGCGGTTGCACCGCCGCGTCATCGGCCAGGACGAGGCGATTCAGGCCGTCGCGAACGCCATCCGCCGTGCCCGCGCCGGGCTGCAGGATCCCCACCGTCCGCTCGGCACGTTCATGTTTCTCGGGCCGACCGGTGTCGGCAAAACGGAGCTGGCAAGGGCGCTCGCCGAGTTCATGTTCGACGACGACCAGGCGATGGTGCGCATCGATATGTCGGAATATCAGGAGAAGCACACCGTCTCCCGCATGATTGGCGCGCCGCCGGGCTATGTCGGCTACGAGGAGGCCGGCCAGCTCACCGAAGCGGTGCGGCGCCGGCCTTACGCCGTCGTGCTGTTCGACGAAATCGAGAAGGCGCACCCGGAAGTGTTGAACGTGCTGCTCCAGCTGCTCGACGATGGCCGGTTGACCGACGGCAAAGGACGCACCGTCGACTTCAAGAACACCGTCGTGATCATGACGTCCAACCTGGGCAGCTCGTTCATCACCGAGCGTACGATGGCCGAAGGCGGTACGGTGGACGAAGGCACCCGGCGGCAGGTCATGGACGCGCTGCGCGACCACTTCAGGCCGGAGTTCCTGAATCGGATCGACGAGATCATCTTCTTCCACGCGCTCGGTCGCGAGCACATGAAGCGGATCATCGACATCCAGATCGCCGGCCTGACCCGGCGGCTCGAGGAGCGCAAGATCCATGTGACGCTCACCGACGCGGCCAAGGACCAGTTGGTGCGCGAGGGCTACGACCCGGCCTACGGCGCGCGCCCGTTGAAACGAACGATTCAGCGCCGCGTCCTCGATCCGCTCGCATTGCGTGTTCTCGAGGGCGACTTTCTCGAGGGTGACACCGTCGTCGTGGATGGCGGCCCGGACGCGCTAACATTCACCAAGCAGGAGCGGGTGCGAGCATGAAGTCAGGCAGGACGGATAGGTCCGGCGGGACAGATAGGTCGGATGGGGCAGATTGGCCAGGCGGGTCAAGTGCCTCGATGGTCATGTCCACCCGACCCAGGCGACTCACCCGGCCTGGAGGCTTCTCGTAGCATGGCGTCCACCCGGCCTGCTCCTCCGAATCCGCGCGGCGGTGACCGCCGCGGCGCCAGCCGGTTGACGCCGCGCCCGTCTTCACCGTTGTGGTACGGACTCGCGCTGCTGCTGCTCCTCGGCCTTGCACAGGCGTACTACATGACGCCGCCGGGCCGATCGATTCCGTACTCCGAGTTCAAACAGCTCGTGAAGAATAGCGAGGTGGCGGAGGTTTCGATCGGCGATCAGGCCATCCGCGGCACGCTCAAGACGGGAGACGCCAAGACCAAGGCGTTCACGGTCACGCGCGTCGAAGACCCGAAGCTGACCGAGGAGCTCGAGGCCAAGAACGTCAAGTACACCGGCGAGGTGGTGAACCGCTGGCTGCCGGAGCTGCTCGGCTGGGTCATCCCGCTGCTCTTTCTCGTGGGCATCTGGGGGTTCTTCTTCCGGCGCATGTCGGGCGCCGAAGGTGGCGTGATGTCGTTCGCCCGCAGCAAGGCGAAGATTTACGCCGACGACGAAGTCAAGGTTCGCTTCATGGACGTGGCGGGAGTCGAGGAAGCGAAGGACGAGCTCAAGGAGATCGTCGAGTTTCTCCAGAACCCGAAGAAGTACACCAACCTGGGCGGCCGGATTCCCAAGGGTGTGCTGCTGGTCGGTCCGCCGGGCACCGGCAAGACGCTGCTGGCACGGGCGGTGGCCGGCGAAGCCCACGTCCCGTTCTTCTCGTTGAGCGGCTCGGAGTTCGTCGAGATGTTCGTCGGCGTCGGCGCCGCGCGCATCCGCGATCTGTTCCAGCAGGCCGAGGCGAAAGCGCCGTGCATCGTGTTCATCGACGAGCTCGACGCCCTGGGCAAGGCGCGCACGCAGAGCCCGTTCGGCAGCCATGAGGAGCGCGAGCAGACGCTCAACCAGCTGCTGGCCGAAATGGACGGCTTCGATTCGCGCAAAGGCGTCATCATCATGGGCGCGACCAACCGGCCCGAGGTGCTCGACCCGGCGCTGCTGCGTCCGGGCCGTTTCGATCGCCAGGTGCTGGTCGACAAGCCGGACGTGAAGGGACGCGAAGCGATCCTCCGCATCCATATCAAGGGCGTGAAGGTCGGCCCGGACGTCGACCTCAAGGTCATCGCGCAGCGCACGGCGGGGTTCGCCGGAGCGGACCTCGCCAACCTGGTGAACGAAGCGGCGCTGCTGGCGGCCCGATTCGACAAGCCCTTCGTCGATCGCCTCGATTTCGAGTCGGCGATCGATCGGCTGATCGCCGGCCTCGAGAAGAAGCGCGTGATGAGCGACAAGGAACGCCGCATCGTGGCGTATCACGAGTCGGGGCACGCGATTGTCGCCACCGTGCTGCCGGAGATGGATCCGGTGCACAAGATCTCGATCGTGCAGCGCGGCTTCGGCGCCCTCGGCTATACCATGCAGCTGCCGCTCGAGGATCGTTACCTGATGACGCGCGGCGATCTCTACAATCAGCTCGCCGTCCTGCTCGGCGGCCGCACCGCGGAAGAGATCGCGCTCAACGAGATCTCGACCGGCGCCCAGAACGATCTGCAGCGCGCCACTGACATGGCGCGGGCGATGGTCACCGAATGGGGCATGAGTGACGAGATGGGGGCCATCAACTACGACGTCAACAAGCGCGGCCGCTTTCTCGACATCGGCATGCCGCCCGAGCGCGGACTCTACGGCGAGGAGACGGCGCAGAAGATTGACGCCGAGATCAAGCGCATCCTGGCGGAGGCGCACGCGACCGCGCGCCGCATCCTGACCGACCACCGCGTCACGCTGGAATCGGTCACCCACCGCCTGCTCGAGATCGAGGTGATGGAGGGCGACGAGCTGCGCACCATGCTCGAACTTCCGGCGTCGACGTCCTGAGACGTCCCGGTCGCCAGACCACGACGTTCATCCGCGGACAACCAATCCGGCTCGCGGTCTTCATCGCGCTGCAGTACCAGCGTTTTTCGATCAACGTAGGCGACGGGCTTCAGCCCGTCGCTCGGCCGGCCTGAAGGCCGGCCGGCTACGACGATGTGAAACGACCACCGGCTACGACGATGTGAAACGACCACCGGCTACGACTTCCGGCGTCGACGTCCTGAGATTCCCGGTCGCCAGACCACGACGTTCATCCGCGGACACCAATTCGGTCGCCGTCTTCATCGCGCCGCACGACCAGCGCTTTTCGATCAACGTAGGCGACGGGCTTCAGCCCGTCGCTCGGCCGGCCTGAAGGCCGGCCGGCTACGACGATGTGAAACGACCACCGGCTACGACGATGTGAAACGACCACCGGCTACGACGATGTGAAACGACCACCGGCTACGACGATGTGAAACGACCAGGAGGTGAAACGCGCCCTAGATCACGACATCGTGATCCGCCGGCGCCGCTGACCATTGCGTGAAGGCGATCGCGACGCCGGCCAGCTGCACCGTCACCACCAGCGCGACGCAGGCCGTCCATCCGCCGGTCGCCCAGACGATCGACGGCAGCGCGCCGCCGACACTGCCGCCGGCATAGTAGAAGGTCGAGTACATGCCGACCGCGAGCGCGCGGTCCTGCGTGGTCACGGCGCCGATATAGCTGTTGGTCGTGGCCTGCGCGGTAAAGACACCGGTGGCGCACAGGGCCAGGCCGGCTACGATGGCCGGCAGCCACGGTATCAGCGTCAGCAGCGCTCCCGCGGCGCCGATGATCGTCGCCGAACCGATACCGCTGCGATGACCGTGGGCGTCGTTCCACCGGCCGGCGAAGGGCGTCACGACCGCGCCGAGCAGATAGACGACGAACAGCCAGGCGAGCGCGACGGTGCTGAGACTGAAGGGCGGTGCCGCGAGGTAGAAGGTCACGTAGGTGAACATGGCGACCTGGGCGAAGAGAACCGTGAAGCCGACGCCGCAAGTCGCGATCAGGCGCCGGTTGCGAACCAGGCGGGCGATCGATCCGGCGCCGCCCCGCAGGTGCGGTGCCGCCGGCGGCTCTTGCGGCAGCCAGATTGTCAGGACGCTGGCCACGATCCCGGTCAGGACGGCGAGCGCGACGAACGCCGCGGGCCAGCCCACATCAGCGGCCACGAGACCGGAGACGGCGCGCCCCGTGAAGCCGCCGAGAATCGTCCCGGTCATGTAGGCCGCCGTGCCGCGACCGGCATGCGACGGCGGCCAGACCTCGTGCACGTAAGCGACCGTGCTGGCAAAGATGCCCGGCGTCGCCATCCCCTGGACGAAGCGCCAGACGATCAACTGGCGCAGGCTGTGCGACGTGGCCGCGAGCCCGGTAGCGAGCGTCAGCGTCCAGGCCGAGAGCACGATCACGCGACGAAGTCCGAGCCGATCGGCGAGGCGGCCGATGAACGGCGCGAAGATCGCCACGGCCACCGTCGGCGCGGTAATGGTCAGCCCGGCCTGGAACGGCGTCGCACCGAACACGCGGGCGAGCAGCGGCAGCAGCGGCTGCGTGGAGTAGATATCGAGGAACGCGGCGGCGCCGGCGAGCACCACTGGGAGTGTCGGCAGCGGCGGTTGGCTCCGGCTCATTCGAGCTACGCGAGATGGCGCGCGCATTCCTGGACACCGGCCTCGATGCCAGTCTCGCGATACCCGGCGCCACTGCCTTCGCGTCGCCTCGCGTCGACCACGGCGTCCAGCCCGCGCCCGGCCGCGTCGAGGCGCCCTTCACGCCGGGCCGGCCACGCCTTCTCGACCAACTCGTCAGTCATGCGCCGATGATCGTGTCGCGGCAGGCGCGCGCACGGCCCAGCGCAGTTTTGCCGCCTGGGCGCGCCGGTTCGCGTAGGTTTCGGCCTTGGAAGAGCGGATGATTTCGTCGGCGCCGGCGACATAGACGCCGGCGCGCTGGGCGGCGCGGAAGGCCTTCTTCACCCGTCGATCCTCGCCCGAGTGAAACGTCAGGATCGCGACGCGGCCGCCGGGAGCGAGACAGTGCGGCAGCGCCGCCAGCAGCGCGTCGAGCGCGGCGAACTCGCCATTCACCGCGATTCGCAGCGCCTGGAACGTCCGGCGGACCGCCATTTTCACCTCGGCCTTCGTCAGGTCCGAACGCGCCGCAGTCAGCCCCATGCGCACAAGGCGTTCGAGCGCGTGGGTGGTCTGGATCGGCGTCTGCTTGATGAGTCCGGCAATCAGGCTCGCGTGCGGCTCGTCGGCATTCTCGGTGAGCAGCGACGCAACCGCTGGCTCAGTGAGGCGGGCCAGCAGGTCCGCGGCGGTCTCTCCGTGGAAAGAATTCATCCGCATGTCGAGCGGGCCCGCGACCTTGTAGCTGAAGCCGCGCTCCGGATCGTCGGCCTGCATCGTCGAAATGCCGAGGTCCGCCACAATCACGTTCGCGGCGTCAATCCGTTCCGCCGCCAGCAGTGCGGGCAGGCGCGAAAAGTCGCCATGGCGCGCCGCGAAAGTGCGGGACCCGAATCCCGCGGCACGCAGCCTGGCCTCGCTGCGAGGCAACCCGATCGGATCGACATCGACTCCGATCAGGCGCCCGCCGGGCTGCAGCCGATTCAGGATCGCCTCCGCATGCCCGCCGCCGCCGAGCGTGCAGTCGATTGCCACATCGCCGGGCTCCGGCCGAAGGCAGCGCAGCGTTTCCTCCACCATGATCGGTCGATGGACGTTCGCCGTGCCCGCCCCTCCTGCCGTCCCGCCGTTGCTGCCTGTCGCCGTTCCTGCCCTTGCCGCCCTTCCTGCCGTCCCGCCCTCTACTGAGCCGGCCTGTCGGCGCTGCCGGGCACCGCAGCCTCGGCGGCCTGGAAGCCGATCTTTGAATGGGTGCCGTCGCAGAACGGTTTGTTGGTGGAACCACCGCACCGGCACAGCGCGAACGGCCGCTTCGGGATGGTGTAGGTTGCGCCGTTCCAGTCGATCAGCGTGACATCGTCGCCATCGACCAGATATGAACCGTTCTGCCTGACCTTGATCGTCGCCACGGATATCCTTGGTGTCCTGTTGGGACCTTGGTGTGGGTTGATGAGCGGAGGCTAGCTGCTCTTCTGCATCGAGTTGAGGAAATCGCCGTTGGTCCGGGTCTTCGACATTTTGTCGATGAGCAATTCCATCGCTTCGACCGGCGACAGCGGGTTGAGCACCTTCCTCAGCACCCAGATGCGATTGAGATCGTCTTTCGGGATGAGCAGTTCCTCTTTCCGGGTGCCGCTCTTCTGCACGTCGATCGACGGAAACACCCGCTTGTCGGTGAGCTTCCGATCGAGGTGGATTTCCATGTTCCCGGTGCCCTTGAATTCCTCGAAGATGATGTCGTCCATGCGCGAGCCGGTGTCGACCAGGGCGGTGGCCATGATCGTGAGCGAGCCGCCCTCCTCGATATTGCGCGCCGCGCCGAAGAACCGCTTCGGTTTCTGCAGCGCATTGGAGTCGAGACCGCCCGAGAGCACCTTGCCCGAGGGCGGTATCACCGTGTTGTAGGCGCGCGCAAGCCGCGTGATCGAGTCGAGCAGGATCAGCACGTCTTTGCGATGCTCGACCAGGCGCTTGGCTTTCTCGATCACCATCTCGGCGACCTGCACGTGGCGCTGTGCCGGTTCGTCGAACGTCGAGGAGATCACTTCGCCATCGACGGAGCGCTGCATGTCGGTCACTTCCTCGGGTCGCTCGTCGATGAGCAGCACCATCAGGTAGATCTCGGGATGGTTCTTCGCCACCGACTGGGCGATGCTCTGCAGCAGCATGGTCTTGCCGGTGCGCGGCGGCGCGACGATGAGGCCGCGCTGGCCCTTGCCGATGGGCGTCCACAGATCCATGATCCGCGACGAGATGCTGTCGGGCGTCTCGAGCGTGATGCGCTCCTGCGGATAGAGCGGTGTGAGGTTTTCGAAGAACAGCTTCTCGCGGGCCTGATCAGGCGCCTCGAAGTTCACCGCTTCGACCTTGATCAGCGCGAAATAGCGCTCGCCTTCCTTGGGCGGCCGGATCTGTCCCGAGACGGTATCGCCGGTCTGGAGATCGAACTTGCGGATCTGCGACGGCGAGACGTAGATGTCGTCGGGTCCGGGCAGGTAGTTGTAGTCGGGCGCGCGCAGGAAGCCGAAGCCGTCGGGCAGCACCTCGAGCACGCCTTCGGAGAAGATGAAGCCGCTCAGCTCGGTCTGCGCCTTGAGGATCTGGAAGATCAGCTCCTGCTTGCGCATCCCGGTGGCGCCGCCGACGGCGAGGTCCTTGGCGATCTGCGTGAGCTTCTGAATGCTCATGTCCTTCAGATCGGTGATGTTCAACCGTTGTTGTGCGGGCGGCGCCGGTGGTGCGGGCGGCGGTGCGACTTTCGGCGGTTCGGGATTGGCGCTGGTGTCGGTGGGGAGTGTGGCTTCCGGCGTCGTGGAGCCATTGCCGGCTCGGCCCGGCCCGGGGCGTTTTGGATTGCTTGGCATGAGGTTCTCGAAGATCGGGTTGGAGATTATCTACAGTCTATACGGATTCTGCCCGATCGCGACCACGCTGCAGGCCACGATGGGCTGGATGTGAAGAGCCTTGGCGCGCCCGATCAGTGCGTCGCTTTCAGCGCCGGGATTGAACCAGACCTCCGCGATCCCCTTGCGCGCGACATCGTCGAGCACGGTGAGCCCGATGTCTGGCGGCACGTAGAACGACGCCATGTCGATCGCGCCCGGCACGTCGATGACCGACGCGTAGGCCTTCAGTCCTTCGACTTCGGTTTCGTGCGGGTTGATCGGCACCACCGTGTAGCCCTGCTGTTGAAACGCGCGCACGGCACGGTTGCCGAACTTGTTGCGGTTGCTCGATGCGCCGATGACGGCGACGACCTTGGCCATGTGATCAATAAGTATAGGCCGCCGAAAGGCGGACACGACCGACGTCGGGTGCCTCCCCGCCTTGCGGATCCAACGCCGGTAGTGTCCGGCTTCAGCCGGACCGTGCCGTCTCAGCCTGCTGCCGCCGTCTGCGGCGCGTGCTTCGCCACGAATGCCAGCAGCCGCTCGCTGCCTTCCTTCAGCAATTCCATCGACGTTGCGTACGAGATCCGGATCGTGCCTGGCGCATCGAAGGCTTCACCTGGCGTCACGGCGACCCGCTGCTCCTCGAGCAACGCGTCGGCCCAGTCCAGCGAAGTGCGGAAGCCGTCGGGCGAGAGGGTGTCACCGATGTCGACGAACATGTAAAACGCGCCGGCGGGCTTGCGGCAATGCAGCCGGGGATCCGCCGTCAGCCAGGCGTGCAGCTGATCGCGCCGCTTGCGATACTCGTCGAGCATGGTGGTCACCGGCGTCTGCGATCCGATCAGCGCCGCGACCGCCGCCTTCTGGGTGATCGAAGTGACGTTGGACGTCGAGTGGCTCTGGATGGCATTGGACGCAGCGATCACCGCTTGCGGGCCGATTTGCCAGCCGCAACGCCAGCCAGTCATGGCGTAGGCTTTCGACGCCGACCCGCAGATGACGGCCTGGTCCGGACAGGCGTCGGCGAGCACCTTCGGCAGGTTGTGCGGCACCGGATCGTAGATCAGCTTCTCGTAGCAGAGATCGACGACCAGCCAGATGTTCCGGCTGGCGGCGAACTGCCCCAGCGTGCGCAGATCCGTCTCGGAGATCAGCGCACCGGTGGGATTGCCGGGCGAGTTGACGATGATGCCGCGGGTACGAGGGGTGACGGCGTCGAGCATCGCCTGGGCGTGGACCGAGAAGCCGTCTTCCACGTGCGTGCGCGCGAACACCGGGGTCGCATCGGCAAGCTTGACCTGCTCGGGAATCGTCGGCCAGCACGGCGCGTGGGTGATGACCTCGTCGCCCGGCCCGAACAGCGACAGCGCGGTGTTGTAAAGCGCCTGCTTGCCGCCGGCGGTGACGATGACCTGGTTGTCCCTGTAGTCGACGCCGTAGTCGCCCCGGTAGCGATCGCAAATCGCCTTCTTCAAATCGGCGATGCCGCCGACCGGCGTGTACCTGGTGAAATTGGCGTCGAGCGCCTGGTGCGCCGCGACTTTGATCGCGTCCGGGGTGGAGAAATCGGGTTCGCCGGCGCCGAAATCGATGACCTCGATCCCGGAGCGCCGGAGGCGGTCCACTGTGGCTCCCACCTTCATCGTGGGGGATCCGGCAATGCGCGTGGTGCGATCCGCGAGCTTCATGCTTCCTTCGCCAGCCCTTTCTCTCTGAGGCGCTCTTCGACCAGCTCGGGCACCAGCCCGTGCACCCGTCCGCCGAGCTTGAACACTTCCTTGATGAGCCGTGAACTGATGTAGGTGTACTGCTCCGCCGGCATCATGAACACGGTTTCGATCTGCGGCTTGAGCCGCTGGTTCATGAGCGCCATCTGGAACTCGAACTCGAAGTCGGAGACCGCGCGCAGGCCGCGCACGATCACCTGCGCCCGCTTGCGCTCCACGTAGTCGACCAGCAGCCCGTCGAAGGTGTCGACTTCGACCTTCGGGTAGCCCTTGAACACCTCGCGCGCGATCTCGACCCGCTCCGGCATGGAAAACATCGGCGACTTTTCCGCGTTCACGAGAATCGCGACGATGATGCGATCGAACATACGCGCGCCGCGTGAAATGATGTCGACGTGGCCGTTGGTGAGGGGGTCGAACGACCCGGGATATACCGCCAGCGTGGACATTAATTCTTCAGCTCGTAAAACGACAGCGTCGAATCGCCGCTGGCCACCTCGCGCACCCGCATGAGGCGTCCTGCGGTCTCCGGCGCCGGCCGGCGGCGTGCGTGCTCGAGCACGAGCAGCCCGCCGGGCGCGAGCAGCACGGCGGCGGGTTCGAGAACCGCGTCGGGCGGTTCGTCGTACGGCGGATCGAACCAGACAATGTCGAACAGTTCGTAGGGACCGAACGCCGCAGCGTCGAGCTGATCGATGGCCCGTGCGACGCTAGAACGGATAATAGCATAGCCGTTTTCGACGCCACAGTGCTCGAGATTCTCGGCGATGAGCGTCTCGGCGCGCCGATCGCTCTCCACGAATGTCACCGCCCCGGCGCCGCGGCTCAGCGCCTCGATGCCGACCGCGCCGGTCCCGGCATAGCCGTCGAGAAACCTCGCACCGGCGATGCGCGGCGCGAGGATGTTGAACAACGTCTCGCGCAGCTTGTCCGAGGTCGGCCGCAGCCCGTCCCACGCCGGCGCTTTGAGACGCCGCCCCTTGAGCGTGCCTGCGATTACGCGCACGCCACACTCGTGAGGGGTGATGATGACGAACAGACGGGGACCAAAGGTGGCGGAGGGAACGGGATCACACAGGGCAGCGAAGCAGCGGAGACGAAGCAGCCCGAACGCGTCGCACGCCGCCTCCGCCTTCGTGACGCGGGTCTCGGCCGGCGTTGGGGGCCGACGGGCGATGCATTGCCACGCGCGCCAAGCACGTTGCTCGCCGCCGTTGCTCTTTTGCTCTGTGTGGTTCCGTTCCCTCCGTACACTCCGTTACCCCACCTCGACCAGTTTGAAGCGCTGGGCCCAGCTGGCGAGCAGTCGATCGAGACCGGCGGCGTCGGGCAGCGACCTGGCGAACCAGCGCGCCGCCTCCCGCTGTGCGGTGTCGAGCACCTCGTGATCGCGAACCAGATCGATCATCCGGAATGTCGGGACGCCGGCCTGGCGCGTGCCGAAGAAGTCGCCCGGACCGCGCAGCCGCAGGTCGCGCTCTGCGATCGCGAAGCCATCGGTCGTGTCGGTCAGCGCCTTCAGCCGTTCGCGCGCCTCGTCGGTCAACGGATACTGGTAGAGCAGAAAGCAGTACCGACTGGTGGCGATCGCGGCCGACCCGGCCGCGCAACTGGTGCAGCTGCGACAGCCCGAACCGCTCGGCGTGCTCGACGAGCATGACGCTCGCGTTGGGAACGTCGACGCCGACCTCCACCACCGTCGTCGTGACGAGAATCTGCAGCTCGCCGGCCACAAACGCCTTCATCACGCGATCCTTGGCGTCGCCTTTCAGGCGGCCGTGCAGCAGCCCGATTCGGTAGGCCGGAAACACTTCCGTGGCCAGGTGATCGGCCATCTCGGTCGCCGCCTTCAGATCGATCTTGGCCGATTCCTCGACCAGCGGATAGATGACGTAGGCCTGCCGGCCGGCGTCGAGCTGCTCGCGCATGAACTGGTACATCTCCGCGCGCCGCGACTCCGGCCTGGCGGTCGTCTTGATCGGCAGGCGACCCGAGGGCAGCTCGCGAATCATCGAGACGTCGAGATCGCCGTAGACCGTCAGCGCCAGCGTGCGCGGAATCGGCGTCGCGGTCATCACCAGCACGTCCGGGTGCAGTCCCTTGGCGCGCAGCGTCGCCCGCTGCAGCACACCGAAGCGGTGCTGTTCGTCGATCACCACCAGACCGAGTTGCTTGAACGCGACGTCACTCTGCACCAGCGCGTGGGTGCCAACGACCAGGTGGATGGCGCCCGACGCCACCTGCGCGAGCTGCTCCCGGCGCGCTGCGCTCGCGGTCGAACCGGTGAGCAGCGCGACGCGGAACCGCGACGGCTGCAGCAGCCGCGCGATGTTCGCGAAATGCTGTTCGGCCAGGATCTCGGTCGGCGCCATGAACGCCACCTGAAGGCCGTTTTCCATCGCAACCAGCGCCGCCAGCAGCGCGACGATGGTCTTGCCGGCCCCGACGTCGCCCTGCAGCAGGCGGTTCATCGGCCGTGCTCTCTGCAGATCGTCGACAATCTCCTTCAGCGATTGCTTTTGCCCGTCGGTCAGGCGGAACGGCAGTACGGCCCGCGCCGAGTCACGTATACGATCGTCGACCCGCACCGCGACCGGCTTCTGTTCCGCCGCGAGGGTCTGCCGGCGAGCCAGAACGCCCATCTGAAAGAGGAAGGCCTCCTCGAAAATCAGGCGACGCTGGGCGGGGGTCGCGAATGCGTTGAGCGACTCCACCGCAACGTCGGCCGGCGGGAAGTGCGCCGCCATCAGCGCGGCGTAGCGCGACGGCAGGCCGAGCCGCACGCGGACCTCCTCGGGCAGCGGATCCGACAGCTCCGGCGGCAGTTTCTGCAGGACGTCGTGTACCAGCCGCCGCTGCATTTTGGGCGTGACGGTTCCGGTCTTTTCGTACACCGGCACGATCCGGCCGGTGTGAATCGTTTCGCCGTCTTCGTCGTCGAGGATTTCGTACTGCGGGTTGGTCACCTGCAGGCTGAGCGACCCGCGCATCTCGACCAGCCCGTAGAGCACGACGTGCTGGCCGCGCATGAAGATGTCCTTCAGGTACGGCTGATTCAGCCACGCGGCGCGCAATGAACCGGTGCCGTCGTCGATCGCGGCCTCGAAGATCTTGAAGCCCGGGCGGCGCGTGGAGCGCAGGCCGCTGACCAGCACCCGGCCGGATACCGCGGCGGTCTGCCCCGGCTTCAGCGAGGCGATCGACTGGAGACGGCTGCGGTCTTCGTAACGCAGCGGAAATCGATAGAGGAGATCTTCGACGGTAAGCAGACCGGCGTGCTCGAGATCGGCGGCGCGGCGCGGACCGACGCCCTTCATGAACTGCAAAGGCGTCGCAAGGGGATCGGTCCCCTCCGGGGTCATTGCACGATTATGGCTTGCCCCCGCTCCATCTGGATCTCGCGGATACGCGCCGGCAGCACGAAGGGATCGTCGAGGCTGACACCGGCCGGCTTCTCCGGCGTGCGCGAATAGTAGCTGATGATTTCCTGGAGCAGGATCTTGGGCACCGGAACGCTGCCGACGCTGGACGACTCGAGTTCGAAGCGGCCGACGCCGTTGGCGGTCTTCAGTGTGCCGACGGCGGTCACCGCCAGCCGCCCCATCAGGTAGTTCATCGGATCGAGCAGGCTGGTCGGCGCCTTCTGCTTGCGCACGGCGTCGAGATCGACGACGGCTCGACCGGAGAGGCGTCCGGGACCCAGCACCGCGATCGACGGCTCCACGACGCCGACGGGAATCTGCTCGCGGGCCTCGTAGAGGAGATACGAATTCACTTCGTTTTCGGTGACGATGGTGCGGCGCGCGACCCTGGCCGGCCTGTCGGCGTGCTCGGTGATGGTGGCCACCTTCTGCTTGAGCGCCGCGGCGTCGCGTCTTGACGTCTTGGCATCGCCGCGCGCGGCAGCGACCCAGGCGAACGCCAGTGCGCAGGCAAGAACGGACGAGGTCGCCCTACGCGTCATGACCGTGGCCAGTGTACCACGCGAGGACGTACGTCCTTCTACTGCTTGGCGCGGTTCGCCTGGCGTGCCCGCATCACCAGCGCCAGCTTGCGATTCTCCATGTTCTCCTCGAACACGCGAAACCGTGCCTGCTGATACACGTCGAGCACCTGGTTGATGGCCTCGTATGCCTTCGTCAGCTCGCCCTGCGCCCGCGCATCCAGATCCTCCAGCGCCTTGAGGCGGTCGAGCATGCGCGCTTCATCGGGCTGCGGCTCGTTGGTCAAGCGGCGAAGATCCTGGATCATCCGGAGCCGTTCGGTCATGTTCCTGCGCCGGGTATCCTGCAGCGCCTTGAAGCGGGTCAGAAACTGCGGGAACTTGTCGTCGCTGACCTTCAGCTGCTCCTGCGCCTGAATCAGCGCATAGGAGTCGAACATCCGTTGGATTTCCGCCGGCGATACGCCCGGCACGTCAGCCGCTTGCGCATCCGACGCCTGCGCGCGCCCCCGCCCGCGCTGGGCGGCCGACGGCCTGGCGGCGGCACTCCCGAGCACGGCCACAATCGCCAGACACGTCATGACCGCTCTCATGCGCCCGACCTCGTAAGCTCTTCGCGCAGCAGCCGTCCAAGCTCGCGCAGTTCGCTCTCGCTCATGTGAGTGAGCGCGTGCTCGGCCGTCCCGCGCGGCGCCAACCCCGCCTCGCGCACGGTTTCCAGATCCTGGCCATCGGTGAAGCTCGCCACCACCATGAGCAACGCATCGCCGGCGGCCGTCACGTCGATCAGCGGTTCGGCGGCGGCGCCTGATTCTGCGACCGCTGCCGCGGCGGAGCTGGCCGCCGACGGCGCGTCCGTCCGCGGCGACGTCCGTCCGCTCATGAGCACGATCACGAGCATGCCGGCCGCCGCTACGGCGGTGGCTTGAAACGCGCGCGTGCCCAGCACGCCGATGAGCGTCGCGACCACGTCGCCGAGGCGCGACGGCTGCTGCATGTCCGCAGCGACCTCCGCGGCAACACGCGATGACAGCTGATCCCAGAACAGCGGCGACGGCTCGGGCACCTCGGCGCCGCCCGCCGCCGACATCATCGCGCGCAGATCGCGCAGCTGCGTGCGGCACGGCTCACAGGCGGCCAGGTGCGGTGCCGATGCTTCCGGCCGCGTGCCTTCTGCGATGTCGACCAGCTCGCCGCTGTTCAAGTGCATGATTATGTCGCTTCCCCGAGCAGCTTCTTGAGGTTCCCCAGCGCGTGAAAGAAGTTCGCCTTCACCGCGCCGACCGAGCTGCCCAGCACCTCGGCGATTTCCTGATGCGACATCTCATGGTAGGTTCGGAGGATCAGGGTCGCGCGCTGCTTGCGTGGCAACTGCGCAATGGCGGCGCGCACGCGCTCGGCCCGTTCATCCTTCAGCATCAGATCCGACGGCAGCTCGGCGCGGACGTCGACGAACTGCTGCTCGTCGATCGGCTCGGTCAGCTTTTTCAGCGTGTCCTTCGCGCTGACGCGGTTCAGGCAGACGTTCACTCCGATGCGATAAAGCCAGGTAGCGAGCGACGCCTGTCCTCGAAAGCTGCGCAGCCCCCGATAGGCTCGCAGGAACACATCCTGCGACAGATCGGCCGCGTCCTCATGATTGCCGACGAAACGATAGCAGAGTTGATAGACCGCGCGGCGGTGACGTTCGACGATGAGATCGAACGCGCCAGTGCGGCGGGCCCGGCAGGCCTCGACCAGCCCGCGCTCGTCCAGTTCGTCGAGCGATTGGTCGTCAGCGGCCGCCATTGGTGCGGACACAGCCCGCGCGGCCATCCTGGCCGGGTGGCCCGAGCCTGGGAGCGCCCACGCAATCGAAGATGCCATCGGTCAGCTTCACCTCGGTTAGACCGCAGGCTTATGGAAAAGTAACACCGCCGGCAACGAGCTGATCGACTTCCTCCGACGTCGCCAAGCCTCCCCTCGACCCGAGCGCGCGGCAGTTGAGTGCTGCGGCGGCATTGGCGAACCGCAGCACTTCCTCGATATCGGCTGCGGGCATGGCCAGGCAGCCGGCGGCGAAGGCGCCACGAAAAACGTCACCGGCGCCGGTGCTGTCTATGCAGTCGACGTGGAAACCGGGCGTCCGGATCTCACGGCCGTTGCACCAGGCTAGGCTGCCCGCCTCACCGAGCGTCGCACACACCAGCGAGCCCCCGAAATCGCGGCCGATCACCTCGAGCGCATGTCCGAGGCCCTCCTGGCCGGTAAGCGCGGCTGGAAATTCCTCGGCCGTAATGATGGCGTCGATGTTCTGCAACAGCTCGGCGATGCCGGGCCTGACCTTTTCCACATCGATGATGGTCGGAATCCCGGCCTCGCGCGCATAGCGGGCCGCTCGCGTGGACGCCGCCGTCTGATGGCAGTCGACCATCAGCAGCCGTCCTGACGTGACGGCTTCCTCCGACACGTCGAAGGGCTCCATGTTGAGCGCGGGATGCCGATCCCACAGGACCGTCCGATCGCCCGACCGCGCATCAACGAGAATGACGGCGAACTGATTGGGCGCGCCCGCGACGGTGCGGGCCGCGCTGATGTCCACGCCCAAGGCGGTCAGGCTGTCCCGAGAGATGGCTCCGAGATGGTCGTCGCCGAAGGAACCGATGTATCGGGTTTTCCAGCCCAGCTTGGCGCAGGTTGCCGCCGCCGTTCCCATCTGCCCGCCCGGCAGTCGGGCAAAGCGCTGAAGCCGCTGCTTGGTGTTCGATACCGGAAATTCGGCGACGACAGCGACGAGGTCGACACTGTTGAGACCAAATCCGACGATGTCGTAGGGGTGTGTCCCCGGCCGGGGAATGGAGAAGGGGATCCGCACTGCCGAATCTTACCTTGGTGCCTTGCGCCCTGCGTGTTGACCTTCGCCTTTCTTTTGCGTATATTGCTTTCGCTCGAGGCACGAAAGCCTCCAGTTGAGCGAGGGACCATGCTTCCACTGACCAAACGTCAGCGCGAGATTCTGGATTATCTCAACGAGTTCATCGCTCAACACGGATACGCCCCGAGCCTCGAGGAAATCGGCCGCCGCTTCGGCCTCTCTTCGCTCGCGACCGTCCACAAGCACCTCACCAATCTGCAGGAGAAGGGTTTCATCAAGCGCGCGTGGAATCGCAGCCGCTCCGTGGAAATGGTGCCGACGCGCACCGGCGGACGCGCGGTCGAGCTGCCGCTGCTCGGGTATGTCGCAGCCGGCGTGCCGATCGAAGCGATCGCTTCCAATGAAACCTTCGCCGTGCCCGAAGACTTCGTCGGCAAGCGCGACACCTACGTCCTGCGCGTGCGCGGCGACTCGATGATCGACGAGCAGATTCGCGACGGCGACTTCGTCGTCGTCGACGATCGCAAGACCGCCGACAACGGCGAGATGGTCATCGCGCTGCTGCGCGGTTCCGATGTCACGCTGAAGAAGTTCTATCGCGATCCCGGCGGCAAGATCCGGCTGCAGCCGGCCAACGCGGCGATGCAGCCGATCTTCGCCGACCCGGATCAGGTCCAGATTCAGGGCGTGGTCGTCGGAGTCATGCGGAAGTATTAAATTGCCGACCGCTGTCGTGACCGGCGCGAGCCGCGGTCGGCCGCGGCGTCGCTGCCGCCGTTGCCGAAGATCATCGCCGGCCACGTCCGCTCACGCTCGCGGACGTGCGACGATGTGACCGCAGTCCCGGCTGTCAGCAGCGTTCCCCACCAGAAGGCCCCACCGACCGTTTCCCAAGAGCGAAGCGGCACCACGGACCAGCGTCTGGTACCGGGAGTGAAAGTGGGTCTGGAGTACACTGCGGCATGGCCGACGCACCCAAACAAATCAACTTCACCATCCTCCCCGAAGAGGATTCGTCCGCGCCGCGCACCTACGCGAACTTCTGCTCGATCGCGCACACACCGTTCGACTTCACCTTGACGTTCTGCGAGGTGATGCCGCTGTCGGAAAAGGAAATCAAGGAAGCTGAAACCCACCACGTTGTGCGCGCCCCGGTGCGCGCCAAGGTGGTCGTGCCGGTCCAGTTCGTGCCCAACCTCATCACCGCGCTGCAGGAACACTGGCGCGTCTACAACGAGTCCTACAGCAACGTCGGCTGGAACAAGAGCACCGAACCAGGCGTTCACTGAGAATCGACCCTTGATCACGGTTCTCGGTCCGTCCCTCGAGCCGCTGTCCTGGTGCGGTGTGTTTCCAGTGCACGAGGACCAAGGACCAGAGGACGGACCAAGGGCCAGGACGGACCAGGGACCAGAGGACGGACGAGGAACCAAGCACCAGGAACCAAGGACCAGACGAAGTGAAGTCCCCCCGTGAAACCCGCGAAATCCTCGACGAGCTCGAGCCGCAGCACCCCGGGGCCGACACCGAGCTGCATTTCACGACGCCGTTCGAGCTGCTGGTGGCGACGATTCTCTCTGCGCAGTCCACCGACGTGCTCGTGAACACGGTCACGCCGGCGCTGTTCACGCGCTATCGCGACGCGCGGGCGCTGGCCCGGGCCACCCCGGCACAGCTCGAGCCGCAGATCCATTCCACCGGCTTCTTCCGGGCGAAGGCGCGGTCGCTCATCGGCATGGCCCAGGCACTGGTCGAGCGTCACGGCGGTGAAGTGCCAAACACGATGGCGGCGCTGGTCGAGTTGCCGGGCGTCGGACGCAAGACCGCGAACGTCGTGCTCGGCCACGCGCTCGGCATACCCGGCCTCCCGGTGGACCGCCACGTCCTCCGCGTCGCCAACCGTATCGGCATTGCAGAATCGGACGATCCGATCGTCGTCGAGCAGCAGTTGTGCGCGGCAATGCCGCCCGAGCGCTGGACGCGAACCTCCGACACGCTGATTCTGCACGGCCGCCGCATCTGCCGACCCAAGCCGCTGTGCGACCAGTGCTTCGTGCGCGACCACTGCGACTACTACCGCCTCGTCATCTCCCGCGACCGATCCCGGCGGCCGGGCAAGTCCGCCGCGGTGAAGCCGGCGAAGCCACACCGGAAACAGCCCGCACGCAAGACCAGTGGTGCGCGGGCCGATCGGCCGATCGGCCCGCGCACGCGAAAGACCGATGGAGCGAAGCGCTTTCGAAAAACTCGTCGCTGAGGCGCTGCGATCGATTCCTCGCAAGTTCCGGAAAGAACTGCGGAACATCGCCATCCTGGTCGAGGATGAGCCGTCGCCCGCCCTTCTTCGCGAGATGCGAATCACCCCACCCGACACGCTGCTCGGCCTCTACTCGGGCGTACCGCTGACCGAGCGCTCGTGGCGCGGCGAGCAGCGGATGCCCGACCGCATCCTGATTTTCCAGGGACCGCACGAGCGCGACTCGCGAGACGAAGACGACCTGGTGGTGGCGATCGCGGAAACGCTCATCCACGAGATCGGACACTACTTCGGCATGAGCGAGGAGGCGATCGAGGAGATCGAGGAACACTACTGGCGGGCTGAGGCCGAGGAGTGATCCGCGCACGCAGGCAGTTCGGACAGCACTTCCTCGAACCGGTCTGGGTCGACAAGGTGATGGCCGTCATCGACCCGCACGGGGATGACGCGTTCATCGAGATCGGTCCCGGCGCCGGTGCGCTCACCCGGCCGCTCAGCCGCCGCGCGAAGTCGGTCACCGCCTTCGAAATCGACCGCGACCTCGCCGCCGCGCTCGCCGCCGAGGCGATCCCGAATCTCACCGTCGTCGAGGGCGACTTTCTCTCGCGTGAGGTGTCTGGTGTCGCGCTCCACGCTTCAGATTTACGAGGGGCTATCAGGGTAGCCGGCAATCTTCCGTATAACGTCGCATCGCCCATCCTGTTCAAGCTCGTGGAGCTTCACCTCGCCGGTGCTCCGCTCGCCGACGCGACCGTGATGCTCCAGCGTGAGGTGGCCGATCGGCTGGTCGCGCCGCCGGGTTCCAAGGAATACGGCGTTCTCAGCATCCTCATCGGCCATGCCGCCGACATTGCCACGGTGCTCAAGCTGCCCGCCGGCGCTTTCCGCCCGCCGCCCCGGGTGCAGTCGTCGCTCGTACGCCTCCGCTTTCGAGCGCCCGACCCGGAAGTCCTCGACCGCCCAACCTTCGAGCGGGTCGTCCAGGCCGTCTTCACGCGACGCCGGAAAACCTTGTCGAACGCGCTGCTCGCCCTGGATCAGTGGCAGCCGCCGCAGCTGCGACCGGCGGAGGCGCTTACGGCCGCCGGACTCGACGGTTCCCGCCGGCCGGAAACGTTCTCAATCGGAGAATTCGCGCGCCTCGCAGACGCGTATGTACGCGGATCACGAGCTGTGCTATAGTTTTCGCCGTAAGTATCAGTAGTGTCCGGCTTTAGCCGGACCGGCCATCCCGCCTTCAGTTACTCGGGTGCACCAGCCGCCCGATCGAGCCGCTGCGGCGGCTCCAACATTCGGATCGACTCCGCCAGGAGTGTCTCCACTGTTGGTGCGTACGTCCGGTTACCAGATGCTCGAAATCGTGGCGCTTGGCGGTCTTGGCGAGTTCGGGATGAACATGCTCGCGCTCACGTGGGGCGAGACGACGATCGTCGTCGACGCCGGCGTGATGTTCCCCGACCCGGAAATGCTCGGCGTGGATCGGATCATCCCGGACCTCGCCTACCTGCAGCAGAAGGGGCGCGCCGCCGCGCTCGTGCTGACGCATGGTCACGAGGATCACATCGGCGGCGTCCCGCACGTGCTGGCGCTAGTGGACGGACCGGTGTACGGCACGCCCCTGACGCTGGCAATGGTGGAGCCGAAGCTCGAAGAGCACGGCATCGACGGCCGCGAGCTGGTGGCGGTCCGGCCGCCCGACCGCGTCACGGTGGGACCGTTCGAGATCGAATTCATCCGCGTTACGCACAGCGTCCCCGACTGCGTCGCGCTCGCCATCCACACCCCGGCCGGCACCATCGTGCACACCGGCGACTTCAAGATCGATCAGACGCCGCTCGACGGCCAGCATTTCGACGTGCACCGCTTCGCCCAGCTCGGCCACGAAGGCGTGCTGGCGTTGTTCGCCGACAGCACCAACATCGATCGCCGCGGCTTCACCGGATCCGAGCGCGACGTGGTCGACGCCTTCGAGGAGGTGTTCACCAGCGCGCCGGGCAAGCTGATCGTCGCCGCGTTCGCGTCCAGCATCTATCGCATGCAGATCCTGGTCGACCTCGCGGTCCAGTTCGATCGCAAGGTCGCGTTCGTCGGCCGGGGGATGATGCGCAATGCTGAGATCGCGCAGCGGCTCGGCTACCTTCGCCTTCCCGCCGGCGTCCAGATCCGCGATTCGGAAGTCGGCAACTATCCGGCCCAGGACATTCTCTGTCTGTCCACCGGCACGCAGGGCGAACCGCTGTCGGCGCTGTCGCGCATCGCCATCGACGACCACCGCCACGTCAAAGTCGGCCGCGACGACACCGTCGTGCTGTCGGCGCGTTCGATTCCGGGCAACGAAAAGGCGATCGGCCGCGTCGTGAACCATCTCGCACGGCGCGGCGCCGAGGTGATCTACGAAGGAATCAAGCACGTTCATGTTTCCGGCCACGGCAGCGAGGAGGAGCTGAAGCTGATGCTGACGCTGGTGCGGCCGCGATTCTTCGTGCCGGTGCACGGCGAATACCGCCAGCTCTCGCAGCACGGTCGGATCGCCGCACGGGTGTTCGAGGGGCGCGATCCGATGCCCGAGATCCTGCTCGCTGAGAACGGCGACATCATCCGGTTCGACGTCGACGGCGGCCGGCTTGCGGGCAAGGCCCCGGTCGGCCGCGTGCTGATCGACGACACCGGGACCGGCGAGGTCGGCGACGAAGTCCTCCGCGACCGGCGTCACCTGGCCGAAGACGGCCTGGTCGTGCCGGTGGTGGCGATCAACAAGCAGAGCGGCCTGCTCGAAGGCGTGGCCGAGATCGTGACTCGCGGTTTCGTGATGGAAAACAGCCAGGCGCTGCTCGCCGATGCCGCACGGATGCTGGCCGAGGTCGTGGAACAGGCCAGCCTCGAAGAGCGCACCGACCAGGGGCTGATCAAGGAAAAGCTGCGCGTGGAGCTGCGCCGCTTTTTTCGCAAACGCTCGGGACGACGGCCGTTCGTGCTCCCCGTCATCATGGAGATCTGATACGTGAGTGGATCGAAGGTGTCGCGTCGCCTGAGCGAATTTGTCGGCGTCGCGTTGTTCGCGGCCGCGCTGATCTGGATCATCGCGCTCGCCAGCTACGAGCCGAGCGATCCGGCCTGGTTCTTCACCACCGGCGCGCACGCGACTGCGGCCAACTTCGCCGGCCGGGTCGGCGCCTTCCTCGCCGAGCTGTCGTTCCAGCTGTTCGGTTACGGCTCGTATCTGATACCGGCCGGCATGGTCATCGTCGGCTGGAACTACTTCTGGTGTCGATCGCTCGACGCGGCCGGCACCAAGGCGATCGGCGCGGTCATGCTGTTCGCGTGCCTGAACGCCTTCCTGGGCCTGGTCTTCGGCACGCTCGAACTGTCCGGCAAGTCGTTCCGCGCCGGCGGCTACGCCGGCGAGTTCCTCGCTCACCAGATGTCGGAGTACCTGAACCGGACCGGCGCCGTGATTGTCGTCCTGACACTGATCGTGCTCGCGACCATCCTGTCGACGCAGTTTTCCTTCGGCCGATTCTTCGCGGCATTGACCGCGGCGATCCACGGTGGCGCCACACGCGGGCTCGACACGTTCCACGCCTGGCGCGAGGAGCGTCGGCGCGAACAACAGCGCCGCGAGGTGATCGCCAAGCACACCAAGAAGGGCGGCGCCGTCGCGGCGGACGTCCCGGCCAGGCCCGCGCCGGCGATCGCCGCGGCATCGACGACTCGAGCCGTGCAGGGCGCCGATGGCGCCAGTACTCCTGCCGCCCGCGCCAAGAGCGCGCTCGCGCGGGCCTTCTCGCGCTCGAAGGCCAGGGAGGAGGCCGCACCCGCTCCTGCGGCCGGGCCCGCTGCCGCCGCCGGCCCGCGATCGTCCGCACCGCCCCGACCGCCCAAGGTCGTCGCCCCATCGCTGCCATTGCCCGATCCGGAGCCAATGACCAAGGCGCCGGCCGAGCGCCGCAAAGGGGACTACGCGCTGCCGCCGGTGTCGCTGCTCGACTCGGTCAAGGCCGAGCGCAAGATCGACGAACGCGAGTTGATGGAAAGCGCGCGTCTGCTCGAGGAGAAATGCCGCGAGTTCTCGGTCGAAGGCAGCGTGGTCCAGATCCATCCCGGCCCGGTGGTTACCACCTTCGAGTTCAAGCCCGACGCCGGCGTCAAATACGCCAAGATTACCGGCCTCGCCGACGATCTGTGCCTCGCCATGAAGGCCGATTCGGTCCTGATCGATCGCATCGCCGGCAAATCGACGGTTGGCATCCAGATTCCGAATCACACGCGTGAAGCGATCTCGCTGCGCGAACTGCTCGAATCCGAGGCCTACCGCCGCTCGACGTCGAAGCTGACCATCGCGCTGGGAAAAACCATTCACGGCGAGCCCTACATGGCCGATCTCGCCACCATGCCGCACCTGCTGATCGCGGGATCGACCGGCGCCGGCAAGTCGGTGAGCATGAACGGCATGCTGACAAGCATCCTCTACCGCGCCTCACCCGACGACGTCCGGATGATCATGATCGACCCGAAACGGCTCGAACTCGGGATGTACGAGGAGATTCCCCACCTGATGACGCCGGTCGTCGTGGATCCCAAGCAGGCAGCCAACGCCCTGCGCTGGGCGGTGCGCGAGATGGAAGAGCGCTACAAGACGCTGGCGGCGGTCGGCGTCCGCAACATCGACCAGTACAACCGCAACATCCGCGCCGCGCTGGCCGAGGGCCAGACGCCCGATGACGGCAAGGAGATGAAGCCGCTGCCCTTCATCGTCGTGGTCATCGACGAGCTCGCCGACCTGATGATGGTGGCGAGCAACGAGGTCGAGGAATCGATCGCCCGCCTCGCGCAGATGGCACGCGCGGTCGGCATCCACCTGATCCTGGCGACCCAGCGGCCGTCGGTGGACGTCATCACCGGCCTGATCAAGGCGAACCTGCCGGCCCGCATCGCCTTCCGGGTGGCCTCGAAGATCGATTCGCGCACGATTCTGGATGGCAACGGCGCCGAACAGCTGCTCGGGAAGGGCGATATGCTGTTCCTGCCGCCCGCCTCGTCGCGCTTCCTGCGCGTCCACGCGCCGTACATCTCCGAACAGGAGAGCGCCCGGCTCGCCAGCTTCCTGCGCAAGCAGGGCCGGCCGATCTACGACGAGAGCATCACCGCCGAGGAGAAGTCGGCGCTCGACGCCGTCGAGATGGAGAAGGACGATCTCTACGACGAAGCAGCGCGCATTGTCGTCACCAGCGGCCAGGCGTCGATTTCATATCTGCAACGGAAGCTGCGCATCGGATTCAGCCGCGCGGCGCGGCTGGTCGACATGATGGAGATGGAAGGCATCGTGTCGCCAGCGGTGGGCGGCAAGCCGCGCGAGGTGCTCGTCGACAAAGGCTACTTCGAGGAAGTCGACGCGCAGCTGCGTTGAGGCAGGGGCCCATGCTGAAACGATCACACAGTTGTTTGACCGCGGCGAGCGCCGGGAACGCAAAGACGATGGCGTCCATCTGCGCGGTCGCCGCGCTCTGCGGTGTGTTCCGGATCGTCGTTGCCGCGGCGCCGCCGGTACGGACGATGTACAACGAGGCGATGGCACGCGAACAGAAAGTGCGCACCGCGCTCAGCGTGCCGGACGTGGCGCCGACGGTCCTTGCCGATCTGCGCGCGGCGGTAGCCGCCTACGAATCGGTGGCGCGGCACTACCCCGCGAGCAGCTACAGCGACAACGCGCTGTGGCAGGCGGGGCGACTGTCGCTCGAGGGGTTTGCACGATTCGGCCAGGCGTCGGACAAGGAGGCGGGCGTCAGGCTCCTGAAACAGCTGTCGGCGATGTTTCCGACCAGCAAGCTGACAAGGCAGGTGCCGGAGCAGCTGACGCGACTGCACGCGGACGATCCCCCCTCGCGGCCGGAGAGCCGGGCGCGCGAGTCCAGTTCAGGTTCGGCCAGCGAGAAGGCAGAGCCCGCCCCGTCGACCGCGGCGCGCCTCGCCACTATCAGAGACATCCGCCGATCGGTGCTGCCCGACGCCGTGCGGATTACGATCGAGCTCGACGCCGAAGTACCGTTCCACGAAGAGCGTATTCCGGATCCGGCGCGAGTGTTCGTCGACCTGCCTGGCACCCGAGCAGCGCCGGCGCTGCTCGATCAAACGCTGCGCTTCGAGGGCGACAGCGACATCGTCCGCCAGGTGCGGATCGGCCGCCACCCGAACAACACCACGCGCGTCGTGCTCGACGCCGGCGGCGTCACCAGCTACAGTGTCTACCCGCTCTATGGGCCGTACCGCCTGGTGATCGATTGCGTCCGGGTACCCGCCGCGACCGCGGCAGCCATGATGGCCGACAAGGTGCTCGCACGCGTGCCGCCGTCCGCGGCGCCGCAGGCGCGCCGTAACAATGAGAGTGCGGCGGCGGCCGTCGCCCACCCGCTGGTGCCGCTTACGGCCCGCACCATGACCAACCCCTGGTTGCGCCGCTTTCCTGGAACCAGGCCGAGAGCGGCGGGTCTGCTCGCGCTCGCCCGTCAAAGCGTGGACGTCGCCGCGACCGGGTCGACGCCGGCCGACCACGCCGTTCCGGCGGCGGTCACACCGGCGGAAACAGTGGTCGAGCTCGGACCGGTCCCGCCCCTGGCGCCGGCCGCGCCGCTTCCCCACCCACGCGCCGAGATCGCGACCGCGCCACCCGCGCCGAACGCCAAGGGCGGGCTGTCGATCGCGCGGCAGCTCGGACTCCGCGTCTCGCGCATCGTCATCGATCCCGGTCACGGTGGCCACGATCCCGGCGCCAAGGGCAAAGGCGTCACCGAGGCGGAGCTGGTGCTCGACGTCGCGCTCAGGCTCGAGAAGCTGCTGGAGAAAGTCGAGGGAGTTGAGGTCATCCTGACCCGCAGGACCGACGAGTTCATCCCGCTGCCCGAGCGTACGGCCATTGCCAACCGCGAAGGCGCCGACCTGTTCCTGTCGATCCACGCCAACGCCAGCGCCAACGGTCAGGCGCACGGCATCGAAACCTATTTTCTGAATTTCGCCAACAACCAGAGTGCGGCAGCCGTCGCGGCGCGTGAGAATGCGGCGTCGACACAGGCGATGGGCGGCCTTCCGGATTTCGTGAAGGCCATCGCGCTCAACAACAAGCTCGATGAGTCGCGAGACTTCGCGCTGCACGTTCAACGCGCGATGGTCGAGCGCCAGAGAACGTCAAACAAGCTGCTGAAGGATCTCGGCGTCAAGCAGGCGCCTTTCGTCGTCCTGATCGGCGCCAACATGCCGAGCGTGCTGGCGGAGATGGGGTTCGTGACCAACGCGCAGGAAGCCCGATTGCTGAGGGGAACCGCCTACCGGCAGAAGATCGCCGAGTCGCTCTTCAACGCTATCCGCAAGTACCAGACGTCACTGAAGAACGTCTCGACCGTCGCGCTGCAGTAGGTCCGGCTGAATCAGAACGTCCCATTCCGGTAGTGTCCGGCTTTAGCCGGACCTGAACGTCCCATTCCAGTAGTGTCCGGCTTTAGCCGGACCTGAACGTCCCATTCCGGTAGTGTCCGGCTTTAGCCGGACCTGAACGCGATTCCTTCCAAGAGCTCCGCCAGCGAATACACCTGTGACCCTACAAACGGATAGTCTTCGACGCGTTCAACCAATCCGGTGCGCACGGGATTATCGAGAATGTATCTCGCGACCACGAGGGTCAGTTCCTCGGTTCGCAGCACATGCTCGAAGCCGTATCGCTGCCAGAGCTTCGAGCCGCGCGCCCGCTTGTAGTGGAAACCGGAGTACTGCTTTGCCCGGGCGATGAATGGTTTCGCGTTTGAATCATCGGCCGTCCCCGCGACGAGAAGATGCAGGTGATCGGGCATGAAACAGTACGTCGTTATTTCAAACTGATATTCCACCGCCGCGCGCACAATCTGCGTGAGAACCAGGTCTACGACGTCCCGGGTCGTGAACAGTTGCTGGCGTCGATCCGTGCAGAATGTCAGGGAATATCGGTGCGAACCAAGATAGTCGAACGCTTTGAGGTGACCGGGATTGCCAGTCCGCATGCCGGCGGAGCCGCAACTCGCATTCCTGAGGTCCGGCTGAAGCCGGACACTACCGATGGCTGACTGCGGTTCGGCTGAAGCCGGTTACCGATGGCTGACTGCGGTTCGGCTGAAGCCGGTTACCGGTGGCTGACTGCGCGGTCCGGCTGAAGATGGTCCCCGATGGCTGACTGCGGTCCGGCTGAAGCCGTTACCGGTGGCTGACTGCGCGGTCCGGCTGAAGATGGTCCCCGATGGCTGACTGCGGTCCGGCTGAAGCCGTTACCGGTGGCTGACTGCGCGGTCCGGCTGAAGATGGTCCCCGATGGCTGACTGCGGTCCGGCTGAAGCCGTTACCGGTGGCTGACTGCACGGTTCGGCTGAAGCCAGGCACCGATGGCTGACTGGCGAAGTCCGAAGCCGGACACTACCGATCGCGGGCTAGTCCTGGCGGCTCCTGACCCAGAACATCACCCCTGCCATCGCGGCACCGAGCAGGATCGCCGCGATCACGATGATTCCGGTGAGACCCAGCGACCCGAGGAGCACGTCGGCGAGGCCCGACAGCTCGCTCTTGGGTGTGTCCGGTGGAATCGAGACGATGATCGGCTTGCCGGGGACCGACTGTGACAAGGCACAGGGCCGGGGGCTGAGGGCGAGAGTCAGCAGCACCGTCGCCGCCGCCCTGATGGTCGCGCCCCGGGCCCGGGCTCGCGAATCGTTAACCCTTCTCATCGAACTTCTCGAACGCGAGATTGGCGAGCGTTCGCACCGCCACGCCGGTTGGCCCCTTGGGCAGATAGGGCTTGGCCTCGTCCGACCACGCGGTGCCGGCGATATCGAGGTGCGCCCACGGCAGGTCGCCGGTGAACTCTTTCAGAAACATGGCCGCGGTGATCGAGCCGGCCGCCCGCCCGCCGGTGTTCATCAGATCGGCGATGTCGCTCTTGAGCTGATCCCTGTACTCCTCGAAGACCGGCAGGGGCCAGGCGCGATCGCCGGCGCGGTTGGCGACCCGACGCACCTGCTCCACCCAGTGATCCGGGGTTCCGAAGATCCCGCTCGTCACCTTCCCCAGCGCGACGACGACCGCGCCGGTGAGGGTCGCGACGTCGACGAGGTGCGTCGCGCCCAGTTTCCGCGCGTACCACAGACCGTCGCCGAGGATCAGCCGACCTTCAGCGTCGGTGTTGATCACCTCGACCGTCTTGCCCGATGCGCTCGTCAGCACGTCTCCCGGCCGAATCGCCTTGCCGCCGGGCATGTTCTCGGCCGTCGGCACGATGCCGATCACGCGCATGGGCGCCTGCAACAGCGCGATCGCCCGCATCGCGCAGGCGACTGCGGCGCCGCCAGCCATGTCGTCTTTCATCTGCTCCATCTTCTCCGCCGGCTTGATCGAGATGCCGCCGGTATCGAAGGTGATGCCCTTGCCGACCAGGCCGAGCACCGGCGCGTCCGGCGCGCCGGGCGGGTCATAACGGAAGACCATGACGCGCGGCGGTTCGGCGCTGCCGCGCGCCACGCCGAGCAGCAGACCCATGCCCAGCTTCTCGATCTCGGTCTCGTCGAGGATTTCGATCTTGACGCCGACCTCGCTCGCCAGCGCGGTGGCGCGCCGGGCGAACTCGCGCGGCGGCAAGATGTTGCCCGGCTCGTTCGACAGCTCCCTCGCGAGATTGCTGCACTCGCCAAGGATTCGGCCGCGCGCGATCGCCTGGCGGGTCATCGCGTCACCGCCGCCAACATCGACGGGCGCGACGATGGTCCAAGCCGGGATCGGGGCGGCAGGCGGATCATCGGTCTTGTGGCTGCCGGCGTAAAACTCGGCGAGGGTCAACCCTTCAGCCACGGCCTGCGTCAGTTCACCGGCGGCCGCGTTCCCGCGAACGAAGAAGGCGGCGCGCGCCATGCACCGCTGCCGCGCCATCAACCCACCGGCCGCCGCGAGTTTGCGGGCCAGTTCGGTTCCGCGCTCGCCGCCTCCGCCGCCAATGAACGCGACGCGGCTGGCGGTCCAGCCGGTGAGCGGCGTGACAAACTGCTCGAACGGTTTGGCCTGGAACTCTTTCGACGTCAACGCGCGCCCCAGTTCTCCACCGGTGGCTGCATCGAGGCCAGGCACCGCATCGGCACCCTCCCCAAGAAACCACGGGATGATCAACAGGTTGGTATCGATGGCGGACAAGGGGCCGCTGCTGCAGGCCATCGGCGTCGACGACGAAGCTGTAAACATCTGGTTATTATCGCTGATGCCGCTTGTCGGGTCAGCCTGTGCGCGGTACAATTTGCACACAGTTCCTGTCGGGACGAGGTCACGATCATGGGGTACCTACGGCAAGTCGCGTGGGCCAGCTTGGCGTCTCTGTTCATGGTGGCGGCGCTGACGACCGGCATCTCCGCTCAGAAAACCGGGAAGGACAGTAAGGACAGAGATCAGAAAGACTCGGCCGATCACCGGCCGAAGGTGTCGCTCCGGGCGACACCGATCATCGCCATGGCACCTGCCCGGGTGGTCTTTACCGCTGAGCTCACCGGAGGCGCCGACGACTTCGAAGAGTTCTATTGCGGCGCCGTCGAATGGGAGTGGGGTGACGGCACCAAATCGGAGTCGGCCAACGATTGCGCGCCGTACGAAGCCGGCAAGTCGGAGATCAAGAGACGGTTCACCGTTGAGCACGTCTTCCGCGCCGGCGCCTACCGGGTGATGTTTCATTTGAAGCAGCACGACAAAGCAGTCGGCAACGCCACGATCAACATTCAAGTGCGGCCCGGTCTCCGCGATGGAAACTGACTTCGAACGCGTCGCACGCTCGAGGTGAGTTCCGGACCGCGCGAAGGCGGAACAGCCGAATCCCACATCCGGACACTCCGACCGCCGCCCGCATCCTGACCGTCGTTTTTTGCTCGCAAATCCCTGTACACGGATTGTTCCAATCTGGCATAACGCTGGCCTGTCGTTCCGCGTGTCCTTTCGCACGCGGATCGTTCGAACGCTGGCGGGAACGCTGATCGTCCTGGCAGCGTTTGTGTCGGTCGGCCTGACGGCTCCGGCCGGCGGTCCGTTCACGATCGGCGTTCGGCCGGCGTTTTTCCAGCTCGATCCGGACGCGATCGCTGATTCGCGCGCGCGGGCGCTCGGGCTCGACGTCGACGTCACGTTCGGCTCGCTGCACCTGCATTTCAAGTGGTCCGCGATACCCCTGACGCCGGCGACAACCAAATCACGGCGAACCCTGCTCTAATCCGGGTATGGACGACGTCCTTCAAGACATCCGCTACGCGTTTCGGCTGTGCCTGCGCACGCCTGGCTTCACGGCGATCGCGGTTCTGGCGCTGGCCCTCGGGGTCGGCGCCAACACCGCGATCTTCACCATCGTCAACGCTGTCCTGCTCGAGCCGCTGCCGTTCCGTGATCCGGGCCGCTTGGTCGCCATGTGGGAGCTCAACGCCCGGCGCCCCGGCCGTCCCAATACGCTCGCCCCGTCGAACGTCGTCCGCTGGCAGGAACGCGCGACGGCCTTCGAGGGCATCGCCCCGTTCTACGACTCCAGAGTGAATGTGACCGGCTCGGGTGCGCCCGAAGAGGTCATCGCGATGAGTGTCACGCCCGACTTCTTCCCGACGCTCGGTGTCACGCCGCTGATCGGCCGTGCCTTTGCCGCCGGCGAGGGGCCAGACGGCCACGACGCCCTCGCAGTCCTCAGCTATGGCCTCTGGCAGCGCCGCTTCGCCGGAGATCCGACGGTGGTCGGCCGGACGATTCAGATCAACAGCCAACCGATCACCGTGATCGGCGTGATGCCGGCCGACGTGCGCTTCTTCCTCAAGCGCTGGTCGCTCACTGGAAAGCCACCGGAAATGTGGATGCCGTTCGCATTCAGCGAGGAGAGCCGCACGCCGCGCGGCCGCTTCATGAGCGCGATAGCGCGGCTCAAACCCGGCGTCCAGCTGTCTGCGGCGCAGGCGCAGATGGACACGATCATGGCGGGGCTGCGGGCGGAGTTTCCGCGGTTCGACGCGGGATGGGGCGCGCTGCTGGTGCCGCTGCAACGCGAGATGTCTGGCGATCTGCGCCCGGCGCTGCTCGTGCTGACCGGCGCGGTCGCCTTCGTGTTGCTGATCGCGTGCGCGAACGTCGCGAACCTGCTGCTCGCGCGCGGCGCGACGCGGCAGCGCGAGATTGCGATCCGCAAGGCGCTCGGCGCCGGCCGTGCCCGCGTCATTCGGCAGCTGCTGACCGAGAGTCTCGTGTTGTGCCTGCTTGGCGGCGGCCTGGGCCTGCTGGTGGCGCAATGGGGCCTCAGCCTTCTGCTCGCGATCAGCCCGGCGAGTCTGGCCGATCTCGGACCGGTCCATGTGAGCTATCCGGTACTGGGCTTCACCGCGGCGGTCTCGCTCGTCACCGCAATCGTGTGCGGCCTCGCGCCCGCCTTCGAGGGCTCACGCGGCAACGTGCAGGAAGCGCTGAAGGACGGCGCGCGCCAGATCGGCGCCGGCCTCCGTCACCGCCGCATCCGCCAGGCGTTCGTGGTCGGCGAGATCGCGCTTGCCGTGGTGCTGCTGGTCGGCGCGGGACTGATGATCCGCAGCTTCAGCGCGCTGCGCGGCGTCAATCCGGGCTTCGACGCGCGCCACGTGCTCACCGCCCGCGTCACCGTGCCCAGCCGCCGCTACCCGGACGACGCGAAGCGGATCGCGTTCTTCGCGAGCCTGACGGAACGGCTGCGCGCGATTCCCGGCGTCGAGAGCGCCGGCGCGATCAGCTATCTGCCGCTCGCCGGACCCGGCGCCGCCACCGACGTCACCATCGTCGGCCGTCCTGCGCCGCTTCCCGGGCAGACGCTCGGGACCGGGGTCAGCGTGTGCGACCGGGGCTACTTCGACGCGCTGAAAATTCCGCTGCTGCGCGGCCGGATGTTCACGCCGCGCGAGATGGCCGAGAAGTCCAATGTCGTGATCGTCAACGACACGCTGGCGCGGCGCTACTTTCCGAACGAGGATCCGATCGGCAAGAGCCTCGTGATCTCGATGAACCTGCCCAATGTGCCGACCGAGATCATCGGCGTGGTCGGTGACGTGAAGTTCAGCGACATCGCCAGCGACACCGGGCCGATGAGCTACTGGCCGCATCCGCAGCTCGCCTACGGCGCGATGACGCTGACGGTGCGAACCGGCGCCGATCCGGCGGCCTTCGCGCCGCTGGTCGAGCGCGCCGTCCATGAGCTCGACAAAGATCAGCCGGTCGCCGATATCCGGACCATGGATCAATGGGTCACGCGCAACCTGTCGCAGGCGCGGTTCAGTTCGACGCTGCTGACGACATTCGCAGCGCTGGCGCTGGCGCTCGCGGCGATCGGCATCTACGGCGTAATGTCGTACTCCGTCAGCCAGCGGACATCCGAGATTGGAATCCGCCTCGCCCTCGGGGCCGACGCGCGGCAGATTCTCGGCATGGTGGTTGGCAACGCCGCGCGGCTGGCGCTGGTCGGCCTGGCGATCGGCGTCGCGCTCTCGCTTGCGCTGGGACGCACGCTGGCAAGCCTGCTGTATGAGACCGCCGACACCGATCCGCTCACGTTCGCCGCAGTCGTCGCGACACTCGGATCGGTGGCGATCGCGGCGAGCTACTTTCCGGCCAGACGCGCCTCGCGCATTGCGCCGGTCGAGGCTCTGAGAGCGCAATGAGCGAACGCCTGATGCAGGACCTTCGTTACGCCGCGCGCACGTTCAGGCGTGCGCCCGGTTTCCTTTTGCTCGCGGTGCTCACCATCGCGGTCGGTGTCGGAGCCAACGCGGCGATCTTCAGCATCGTCAATGCGGTGCTGCTGCGTCCGCTGCCATTTGTGCGGGCCCACGAGCTCGTCCTCGTGACCGACGCGGATCGCCGCACGCGGCAGAGCAACGGCGATGCCACGCCCGCGAACTTTCTCGACTGGCGGGTGCGGCAGCACAGTTTGACGGGGCTCAGTGGTTTTCGCCAGGCGGTGTTCGCGCTCTCGGGAGGCGACCGGCCCGAGAGTATTCCCGGCGCCATCGTCAACGCGACGTTCTTCGATGTGCTCGACGTGAAACCGGCGCTGGGCCGGACGTTCGCCGCTGCCGATGAGGGGCCGGGCGCGCCGAGGACCGTGGTGCTGAGCGACGGCCTCTGGCGCCAACGCTTCGGTGCCCGTGCGGAGGCGATTGGTCAGACGCTGCGGATCAACGACGAGCCGCATCAGGTCATCGGCGTGATGCCCCCGGATATCGACTACCCGGACAGGTCGCGTGCGTGGATCGCGTCGCACTGGCGAGTACCTGACGACCCCCTGGCGCCGAGCGTCGATCCCGCGGCGCAGCGCAACCATGGCTATTTTTCGGTGCTGGCCCGGCTGAAACCCGGACAGACGATTGATGCCGCGCAGGCCGACATGGACGCCGTCGCCGGGGCGATCGAACGTGACTTCCCCGCGACCAACCAGTTTCAGGGCGTCCTGCTGACGCCGCTGCGCTCCGAGCTCGTCTCCGACGTCCGCCAGACCGTCCTGCTGCTGTTTGCGGCGGTGGGGTTGCTCCTGCTGATCGCGACGGCGAACGTGTCGGGGCTGCTGCTCGCGCGGGCTGCCGCGCGTCACCAGGAAATGGCGGTGCGCATCGCCCTCGGCGCGAGCCGCGCGCGGATTCTCGCGCAGCTTCTCACTGAGAGCGTTGTCCTGGCCATGCTCGGCGGTGCCGCCGGCGTGATCCTGGCCATGTGGCTGATCGGCCCGCTGGTGGCGATGAGCCCCGCGGACCTCGGCATTGCGGGCGCCGTGACCGTCGATCGACGTGTGCTGCTGTTCGGCCTGCTGGTCTCGACCTGCGCCGGCCTGCTGTTCGGCCTCGCGCCCGCGCAACAGCTCGCCCGGCTGAACGTGCACGGTGACTTGAAGCAGGGTGGGCGCGGCGGCAGCAGCCGCGGACAGCGCCGGCTGCGCGCCGTGCTGGTCGCGGGCGAGATCGCGGTCTCGCTGGTGCTGCTGGTCGGCGCCGGCTTGACCATCCGCAGCTTCGCGAAGGTCCAGCAGGAACCGGCCGGGTTCTCCCCCGATCACGTGCTCACATTCGGGATCAATCTGCCGGCGGCACGATACCCGACGCCGCAGCGGAAGGCGGAGTTCTGGCAGCGCGCAATCGAGGCGGTTCGGCAGATTCCAGGCGTCGAAGTGGCCGGGGCCACCAGCCGTCTGCCGCTGCTTCCCGGCAACAGCACGCGAGGTCTGACGATCCGCGATCTCCCACCCAATTCCCAGGCCAGCGCCCACTATCGCACCGCGTCGCCCGGCTACTTTCACGCCATGGGCATTCCTTTGTTGCGCGGCCGCGTGTTCGACGAGGCCGATCGCGAAAACCGACCGCTCGTCGCCGTCATCAGTGCGTCCGCTGTACGCCGGTTCTGGCCGAAGCGGGACCCGATCGGGGAACGGTTCTCGATCAAAGACCCGGAGATCACCATCGTCGGCATCGTCGGTGATGTCCACGCCGCCGCGCTCGACAAAGCGCCTCAGCCAACGGTGTACGTCCCCTACCGTCAGGACCCGTGGCCGTCGATGGTCTTCACCTTGCGGGTCGGCGGAATGGATGGGCAGAGCGCCAGCGTGCAAACGAGCATCCGCGACGCCATCTGGCAAGTGGACAAGGATCAGCCCATCGGACCGATTCTGACGATGGACGAGCAGCTATCGAAGTCGCTGACGCGCCGCCGCTTCAGCGTGACCTTGCTTTCGGCGTTCGGCATGGTCGCGGTATCGCTGGCCGCGATCGGACTGTACGGCGTGCTGGCATTCATCGTCGCGCAACGGCGGCGCGAGATCGGCGTACGCATGGCGCTCGGAGCACAGCCGAGGGACGTCATCACCGACGTGATGGGTCAGGGTCTCAGACTGGCGGGGATTGGAGTAGCCGTTGGCGTCGGCCTCGCGCTGGTGGCCACTCGGCTCCTCAATTCGATGCTGTTCGGCACCAGCCCGACCGACGCGCTGACGTTCGTGGCCGTCGCCACCCTGCTTGTCGTCATCGCCGCCGGAGCGAGCCTGGTCCCCGCACTCCGCGCCAGCCGCGTGGATCCGCTGATCGCGCTCCGCGACGACTGAATGGCGCCGTTGAAACCCACGAGAGTCCGCCGAAAAGGGCCTCTCGCGTTGCTCATCTGAGCAAGTCGGCGCCGGCGGTCTTGCGGCTCCGGGCCTCGGCCGACACACTCTGCAGGTAGTCGCTGATCTGCAGCACGGTTCGAAACATCAGGCGACCCAGCGATCCCAGCCCGTCGGCCTCCGACGGGCGTCCGAACACTGCGTCCCCGACCTCGTCCACCTCGCGCTCCGCCAATGTACCAAGCGTGGCGATGATGTGGACATAGTAGCGCTCCGCCGAGCGAATGCGCTGCTGATCACCGAGTTCCAGCGCGATCGGAAACGCTCCCGGCGCCACCGCGTAGATTGTCGCCGTCCCGTTCGGGTCGGTCACGGACAATCCGCCGGCCGAGGCTCGCCGAAGACGAAACACGCGAACGAGCGCTGGATACACGAGGCGGTCCCACACCGGACGGCTCTCCCACAGCTCGGCTTGCACGCGCATATGCAGAACGCCGCCTTCGTCCAACGTCTTCGTGAAGCGATCCGGAACCAGATCGCGCAGCTCGATCGCCGCGGTGACCGTCGGGCGTGACCCGCGCAGCTCCTGGATCCGCACGTCGAGCGCGGACGCCGGCGCCGCCGTAGCCAACGCACAGCACAAGAACGCGGCCAGCTTCATGCGGAAAATCAGAAGGTCGGCCCGAAGCGGACGACGACGCGAAGCGAGCCGGGAATCTCCGCTGCCCTGTAGCCGAAGTCGATCCTGAAGTCGCCAACGCCAACGCCCCAGCCAATCCCCTTCAGCCATGGCGCGGTCGCGGCGGACGGCCCGACAACTTGAATCTGCCGGGCAGTGACGCGCCCCGCGTCGAAAAAGCCGATCGCCTTCAGTCCTCCCCGCCAGTCCACCTCATATTCGAGGTTGACCAGTGCAAGCGTATCGCCGACCTGTTCCTTGAAATCGTATCCGTGGACGGAACCGATGCCGCCCACCGCGAACTGGCGTTGCGGCGGCAAGATGCCCGCCGACCAGCCGCCGATGCCGCGGACGCCGAGTACCTGACGCGGAGACAGCCTCAGCCGCGATCGGCCCGACACGATGTGGCGCTGGAAATCGAAGTCGCTGCCGAAGGCACCGGGCTCGGAGAATTCCGACGTCCAGTCGAGGCGCCAGACCGTCGCAGTGTCGCGTCTCGAATCGAACTCGTTGAGCCGTTCGCCGAACAGCGTATCGAGCTGATGACGGCGATAGGTGGCCTCCAGCGACTCCCGATCGAAGCTGCGGCCGTCGACGGAGAGGCCGACAATGACGGCATTCAAGCGGCCGTCGCGGGCCAGCATGTTCGGGCGGAATGGCTCGTCGCCGTTCCAAAGACTGAAATCGCTCGAAGTCGCCAGCGGCTCCTGCTGCTCGCCCCGCCACGCCAACAGGGCTTCAACCTGCGGATGAAGTCGAACCGCGGCGTTGATCTGAACGCCGCGGCGGCGATAGTAGTCGCGGAAGCTTCGCCGCGCCCCGGCTGCGGCCAGCCCCGCCTCGAGCGACGACACCTGCCACTGATCGTCACTCGCAGTCAGATCGTGCAGTTCGCCGCCGAGATATAACTTGGTAGCGCCAAACAGCGGACGCTCGAAACCGAGCGCATAGCCGGCGCGCCCCGACGCAATCTTGTAGGACAGATGACCGGCCACGAACGTGTGATTGAATCGATCGTGATCGAACACCGCGATGCCCACGCCGAGCGACGGCACGAAACCGTCCACGCCGGAGAACCAGTCTTCCCGTTCGCCAGGATCGGGCAGCATGCGGAACCGGCTCGCAGGTTCGCGCAGGCCGACCAGGAGGGTACGCTGGCCGTCGCGCTCGATCAGGTCGAAGGTACCGTGACGGTTCGACCGGTCGTCACCGTCGATCGACGCTTGCGCCTGCGCCCGCCCTGGCCCGACGGCACCACGCGTCTGGCGCAGCAGTACGTCGAGCGCCTGTCGGGCGCGGCGGCTGTTGAAGACATCGCCGGCGCGCAGCGCGAAGTCGTCGGCAAAGGTGCGCGCCAGTTTTTCGTCGACGCCCTGGAATACGACCCTGTCGATCACGCCCTCGTCGATGTCGAGGTCGAGCACGCCAGTGGAGTCATCGAAGGTCACCTTGACGTGCGCGAAGGGGTAGCCTTCGTCCCGGTAGTGGCGGGTCACCCACTCAGCGATGTGGTCAGTGCTGTCGATCAACCGATCGCCGACCCCGAGACGAAGCGGTTCCAGGATGGCCCGAGCGGAGATTTCGCGCGCGCCGGCGAGATGGATGGCGCGAACCGGTGGCTGCTGCGGCGGGAAATCCTGTGCGACCAGGGCGGCGGGCGTCAGCGCCGTCAGCCATGCGGCGAAGACCGCGGCAGACCTGAACATTCAGCCGGCTGTGACGAACGGCAGGCGACGATAGTTCCGCGCGTCGACGTGAAACACGTTGATTTGCGCCGGCTCGGCGTGCAGGCTCACGATCAGGTAGAGTGAGCCGGAGTAGGTGAACTCCGCCAGATCGCGCGGTGACGGCTCCGCTGGCGAGCGCGGGTGCGAATGATAGAAGCCCACCACCTCCAGCTCGCGTGAGCGCGCCGCCCGCCGCCCCGCGAAATGATCGGCTGGGTCGATCACAAACCGCCTGGCTGGGTCGTCGGCGACATTACGGGCGCGAAACGCGTCGACGATCTCTTCACCGCGGCCGAGCAACAGCCCGCAACACTCACCAGGAGCCGCGTCCCGCGCGTGACCAATCACGGACTCGCACACGCTGCGCGCCAGGGTCATCATATCGCCTGCCGGTCACCCATCAATCGACAATTGGCCATTTGCGATTTCCAATCTGCAATCTGCAATCTGCAATCTGCAATCCCCGGTGTCCCCCCGCATTACATGCTTTCGACTGCCATCGCGATCCCCATCCCGCCGCCGATGCAGAGAGAAGCCACGCCATATCGCAGCCGCCTCGCCTTGAGCGCGTAGATCAGCGTCGTCAGGACGCGCGCGCCGCTTGCGCCAATCGGGTGGCCCAGCGCGATGGCGCCGCCGTTGACGTTGACCTTCACCGGATCGAGGCCGAGCTCGCGGGCAATGGCAACCGACTGGGCCGCAAACGCCTCGTTGAGCTCGAAAAGATCAATGTCAGCCATGGCGAGGCCGGCACGATCGAGCACCTTGCGCACAGCGGGCACCGGGCCGATGCCCATCACCTTCGGATCGACGCCGGTGGATGCATAAGCCAGGATGCGGGCCAGCGGCCTGCGTCCCAGCGCCTGTGCCTTGGCCAGGGTGGAGACGACCAGCGCAGCGGCGCCGTCGTTGATGCCAGAGGCGTTGCCAGCCGTCACCGTGCCGTCTTTGGTGAACGCGGGTCTCAGTGCGCCGAGCGTCGCCACCGTGGTTCCCGCCCGCGGGTATTCGTCGACATCGACCAGGAGCGGAGCACCTTTGCGCTGCGCTACGAGGACCGCCACGATCTCGTCCTTGAAGCGACCGTCGGCGATGGCGCGCACCGCCCGCGCCTGGCTCTCGGCAGCGAAGGCGTCCTGATCCGCGCGCGAGACGTGATAGCGCGTCGCCACTTCCTCAGCCGTCACGCCCATGTGGGTGAGGCCCATCGCGCACGTCAACCCCTCGCTCAACATCGAGTCGATCGCTTGCCCGTTGCCCATGCGGTAGCCCCAGCGCGCGCCTTTCAGCAGATACGGCGCGTTGGACATCGACTCCGTGCCGCCGGCGACCATGGCGTCCACGTAGCCGACGCGGATCGCTTCCACTGCGTGGACAACCGCCTGCAGACCCGATCCGCAGACCCGATTCACGGTTTCCGCCGGCACGTCGACCGGCAGCCCCGCCTGCAAGCCGGCCTGGCGCGCGACGTTCATCCCGTTGCCGGCCTGAAGGACGCATCCCATCACGACGTCCCCGATGTCGGTCAGCGGGACGCCGGCGCGCGCGATGGCCTGACGAATGACGATCGCTCCGAGATCGACGGCGCTCATGTCTTTCAACGCGCCGCCGAACGCACCAATCGGTGTGCGGCACGCACTCAGGATCACGGCCTGGAAGTCTTTGTCCATCCCGGAATTATAGTGCTACGATCTTCGCCAACATGATGACTCGCTTCTCGCGTGCGCGTGCGGCATCGGTTCTGGCGCTGGCGGTGGTGTCGGTCGTTGTGGCCGCGCAGACGTTCAACCCGCAGGACACCATCCCGTTCGACACTGCCGTGCGCACCGCGAAGCTCCCCAACGGGCTCACGTATTTCATCCGTAAGAACGTGCGGCCGGCGCGCCGCGTGTCGCTGCGACTGGCCATCCAGGCAGGATCGTTGTTCGAAGCCGATGATCAGCGCGGCCTCGCGCATTTGATCGAACACATGGCCTTCAACGGCAGCGCCCACTTCAAGCCGGGTGAACTGGTGTCGTACTTCGAGTCGGTAGGGGCGCGACTCGGCCCGCACGTCAACGCGTACACCAGCTTCGAGGAAACCGTCTACATGCTCGACCTGCCGAGCGATAAGCCCGAGGTCGTCGACAAGGGACTGACCGCTCTGGCCGACTTCGCCGGCGGTTTGACGCTTTCCCAGGAGGAGGTCGACAAGGAGCGCGGCGTCGTAATCGAGGAATGGCGCGGCGGCCTCGGCGCCGGCTCGCGAATCAGAGACAAGCAGTTTCCGATCTTGTTTCACGACTCGCGCTACGCCGAGCGGCTGCCGATCGGAAAGCCGGAAATCGTCCGCAGCGCTCCGGTCGCGCGCCTGCGCGCCTTCTACGACACCTGGTACCGCCCCGAGCGCGCCGCGGTCGTCGTCGTCGGCGACATCGATCAGGCCCGGATCGAGCAGAGCATCAAGGATCTGTTCTCGCCGCTGCACGATCGCGCCGCGGCGGCGCCGGTACCCGATCGCAAAGTGCCGCTGCATCAGGAGACTCTCGTCAGCGTGGTCGCCGACCCTGAGGTCACGCAATCCAACGTCCAGATCGTGCGCAAGCGGCCGCGCGAAAGCGACCAGAAGGTCGCGGACTATCGCCGCGATCTCATCGCGCGCACGATCGACCACATGATGGACGAGCGCTTCAGCGCACTCGAACGCAAGCCCGACGCCAAGTTTCTCGGCGCCGGAGTCGGCAACGGCGGCTTGAGCCGGGATGTCTCGACCTTCACGATGGGCGCACACGTGCAGGATGGCAGCCTCGAGGATGGCCTCGGCGTGCTGGCGGTCGAGGCGCTACGGGTCCGGGAGTTCGGATTCAGCGGCACCGAGCTCGACCGCGCGAAGCAATGGATGGCGGCCTTCTACCAGCGCGCCTACAGCGAGCGCGACAAGACCGAAAGCGGATCGTTCGCACAGGAGTACATCAGTTACTTTCTCAACGACGAACCGAGCCCCGGCATTGCCTACGAATACGCGCTGGTCAAGCAGCTGCTGCCGACCATCACCGAGGCGGACGCTTCGACGCTGGCGCGATCGCTGCTCGGAGACGACAGCCGCGTCATCCTGGCCACGTCACCCGAGAAGACCGGCATCAGAATTCCGAGCGAGGCCGAACTGCAGTCTGCCATCGCGACCGCCACCGCGTCGCGGGTGACGCCGTGGACCGACAGCGGCGCGACGCGCCCGCTGATGGAGCATGCGCCGGCGGCTGGCGCGATCGCCTCGCGGCGGTCGCTCGACAACGTCGGCGTGACCGTGGTCCGCTTCGCGAACGGCGTCGAAGCCTGGCTGAAGCCGACCGACTTCAAGAACGATCAGATCCTTTTCTCGCTATACGCCTCCGGCGGCGCCTCGCTGGCGCCGCCGTCCGATTACCCTGAGGCATCGCTGGCGACCGCGCTCGTGAGCGTGGCCGGCGCCGGTGGGCTGAAGGCGCTCGACCTGCAAAAAGTACTGACCGGCAAGCTGGTCTCGGCGCGGCCTTACATCAGTCTGTCGTCGCATGGCGTCTCGGGCAGCGCCGCTCCGGCGCAGCTCGAAACCGCCCTCCAGCTCCTCTACCAGGAATTCACCGCACCCGGTGACGATGCCGAGTCGTTCACGCTGCTGAAGAAGCAGCTGGCCGCCGCGGTCGCCAATCGCGGCCGCTCACCCGGCCAGGTGTTCGGCGAAAAGCTGTCGCAGGTCAACAGCTCGGGCCACTACACCTCGCAGCCGCTGACACCGGAACGGGTGGAGACATTGAGCCGCGAGAAAATGGCCGCCTTCTACAAGGCGCGCTTCGCCAATGCCGCTGACTTCTCGTTCGTCATGGTCGGCGCCTTCACAGTCGACGAGGCGATTCCATTGCTGGCGCGTTATGTCGGCTCGCTGCCGTCCACGGGCCAGAAGACGTCGCAATTCAAGGACGTCGGCATCCACTTCCCCGACACCACGGAGCAGGCCAAGGTCGAGGCCGGCCGCGAGCCGCGCGGACAGACCGTGATCAGCTTCTTCGCCGACCCCCCGATCGATCCCCAGGAGCAGGAGAAGATCATCGAGGCCACGACAGTGCTGGACATCGCCCTGCGCGACATCCTGCGCGAGGACCTGGGACAGACCTACACGGTGAGCGTCGGCCTGGCGCAGGCGCTGCCGCAACGCGGCAGCGGGCATATCGAGGTCCGCTTCGGCGCGGCGCCGGAGAACCTGCCCTCGATGACGGCGCGTGTGATGCAGGAAATCAAACGACTGCAGCACGAAGGGCCAACCCAGGATCTCACCGATCGCGCCAAGGAGACCGCCCGGCGCGGCTACGAGACGGCGCTGAAGCAGAACGATTACTGGCTCGGCCGTCTGCAGACGATCAGGACCTACAACCGCGATCCCGGTGAAATCCTGACGCGCGGCACGCGGATCGACGCCGTGACGCCGAAAGTCCTGCAGGACGTGTTCAAGCAGTACTTCCCCGCCGATCGCTCGACCACGGTTACGCTGACGCCAACGCCGACGCAGGGTTGACCCTGCGCCGCTTCCCCGGGTCTCACGTCTTCTTGATCGTCGCGCGCCACCGCGCCGCGTCGGTGAAGACCTCGGCCAGCGTGTCACCGTCCGGCAGATCGCGCCGGAGATCCTGAAGGCGCGCGATCACGGCGTCCAGCGCCAGGCCGATTTCGTCGGCGTTGGTTGCCGCGATGTCGCGCCAGATGTCCGGCGGGCTGGCGGCCAGCCGGGTGGTGTCGGCGAGGCCGCGCCCCGCCAGAGTCAACCCGTCGCGACCCACCGCGTCACCCACTACCTGCATGAGGGCGCTCGCGGTGAGCTGCGGCACGTGGCTCAAAAAGGCCAGTAGTCGATCGTGTTCCTGGACCCCGATGAGCCGCGGCGCCGCTCCCAGCGCGGTCACGAAGTCGGTGAGCTTGTCGATGCCTGCGCCGTGCGGTTCGGGACGGCGATCGGCATCCGCGCGTAAGAGACGGCCTTCGGCACCGGCGTGATCGGCACGGTCTTCGGCATCCACTCGCAAGGCACGGCCTTCGGGCGGCGCCGCGGGCGTCAGCAGCCATGGCCGTCCGATGAACAGGTCGGCCCGGGCGTGCTCAAGTCCGCCCTGCGCCGCGCCGGCGAGCGGATGCCCGCCGATGAACGTGAAGCGCGGCGGCAGATCCAGCGACGCGTCTACGATGATGCGTTTGGTGCTGCCGGTGTCGGTGACCACCGCCGGCTGGCGGACGTACTCGTCCAACTCCGCGAGCAGCGAGAGGTTGGTCCTCACCGGCGCGGCCAGGATCACGAGGTCAGCCTCGGCGAGCACAATGAGGTCGTCGGCCGCGACGTCGATGGCGTGCAGTCGCATCGCGGTCTCGAGCACGTCCTTGTTGTCCACGCCGATTACCAGCGCCGTGGGCCACAGCTGCCGCGCCGCCAGCGCTATCGATCCACCAATCAGTCCCAGGCCGACGATGCCGATTTTCTCGAAGATCATCGGCGCGCCGGAAGCGGGCCCCGGGCGGCCAGGTTGGATGACAGGCAGTTCTCTCGACATGGCTTGAAGACGGCTAATGGTTGACGGCTGATGGCTGGTGAGCAGCGGAGCGATCAGGAACCCCAGCCGCCCCTCCGCACCGGTTCCAAGCAGATGCTGCGCCCGATCGCGGGCGCGATGATTCTCAGCTCCGCCATCAGTCGATCGAACTGCGATGGAAACATCGACTGCGCTCCGTCGCTGAGGGCGTGATCCGGATCGCAATGCACTTCGATGATGAGGCCGTCGGCGCCGGCGGCAACCGCGGCGCGCGCCATCGGGGCCACCATGTCGCGGCGCCCGGCGCCGTGGCTCGGGTCGGCGACAATCGGCAGATGGCTCAGCTTCTTGACCACCGGGATGGCGGAAATGTCGAAGGTATTGCGCGTGGCGGTCTCGAAAGTGCGGATGCCGCGTTCGCACAGGATCACGTCGTTGTTGCCGCCGCTCAGCACGTACTCGGCCGAGAGCAGCCACTCCTCGATCGTCGCAGAAATGCCGCGCTTGATGAGGACCGGCTTGCGAGCGTGGCCCAGTTCCCGCAGCAGCGTGAAATTCTGCATGTTGCGCGCGCCGACCTGGAAGATGTCCGCGTACTGATCGATGACCTCGATCTGGCTCACGTCCATGACCTCGGTGATCAGCTCGAGGTTCTCGATATTGGAGGCGTCGCGCAGCAGCCGCAGCCCCTCTTCGCCGAGGCCCTGGAAGCTGTAGGGCGAGCTGCGCGGCTTGAACGCGCCGCCGCGGAAAATTTTGGCACCCGCGCGTTTCACCGCGGCCGCTGCCGCGCGCACTTGCGCTTCGCTTTCCGCCGAACAGGGTCCGGCCATGACGATCACTTCGTCACCGCCGATCCGGGCGTCGCCGACGGTCACGATCGTCCCTTCGGGCTTGAAGGTCTTGCTCGCCAGCTTGTACGGCTCGGAAATGCGCAGCACCTCGTGCACGCCGTCGAGCAGCTCGATCAGCGCCTTGTCGGGATGACCCTGCCCCACCGCCCCGAGCACGGTCCGGGTCACGCCGGTCGACCGATGCACGTCCATGCCCATCTCCACGAGGCGGGCCACTACTTGCTCAATCTGGGCCTCGCTGGCCCGTTCTTCCATCACCACGACCATGGCTTCTGTCTCCATCTGACGCCGCTGCCGCGCGGGGCCTGGCACGCCCGCGGCCTCGCCGGTCAACCGGGGCGCTCTATGTGTGCGGCTTCGATTCCTCGTCATGGACGACGCGCCGTTCCAGGCCGCGCGCTTCGTCGATAATCCGCTCGAACAGGCGCGCAATCGCGTCCGGGCCGAGCGGGCCTTCGGCGGCGATGCCCCGCACGTGCGCCAGGACCTGCTTCTCGCGCTCGGGCTGATACACCTCGGCGCCAATTTCCTTCTTGAGCCGTCCGATCTCGCAGGCCACGCGAGCGCGCTCGTTGAGCAGGCGGACCAGAACCTCGTCGACCCGATCGATGTCGTTGCGCAGGTCATCAAGCGTGGGCATGGCTACACGTGTGCGGCGCGAGCCCGGGGCCGCTCCGCGCCTTTCAGCCACCGCACGTAGCGCTCGACCCGTGCGATGAGATCCGTTCCACCGCCGGCCTCAGCGATGACCGACACGAGCGCGCTGCCGACCACGGCCGCATCCGCATACGCGCAGACTTCGGCGACCTGTTCCGGCGTCGAGATCCCGAAGCCGAGCGCCAAGGGCATCGGAGTGTGCGCCCGGATGCGGCGGACCATCGCGTCGGCACCGGCAGCAACCTGCGCCCGCGCACCGGTCACCCCCAGCCGCGAGATGCCATATAGAAATCCGGTTCCCAATGCCGCAGCCGTTTTGATCCGCGCATCCGTGGTGGTTGGGCTGAGCAGGAAGATCGTGTCGATGCCGGTTCTCGCGAGCGTCTCCCGGAAATCGCCGGCCTCCTCGATCGGCAGGTCCAGCGCCAGCACGCCGTCGACGCCGGCGTCGGCCGCCTGTCGCGCGAACGCGTCCAGGCCGAGCCGCAACATCGGGTTGGCATAGCTGAAGATCACGATCGGCGCCGACACCGATGCGCGCACGCTGGCGACCATGGCCAGCGACGCCCGCAGACTGCCGCCGGCGGCGATCGCCCGCTCGGTCGCGCGCTGGATGACGGGGCCGTCGGCCAGAGGATCAGAAAAGGGAACGCCAACCTCGAGAACGTCCGCGCCGGCGCGGTCGAGCGCCCTCAGAATCTCTGCCGATCGGGGCAGGTCCGGATCGCCGGCGGTCGTGTACGTCACCAGGCCGGGCCGCTGCTCCCGGCGCAGGCGTGCGAAGGCTCGATCGAGACGACTCATGACGTCTGACCCCGCTCCCACCCTCCGCCACGGTGATGGTTATTTCGCATCCGCAAGGCGCTTCTCCACCGTCTGCACATCCTTGTCACCGCGTCCAGACAGGTTCACCAGGACGGTCGCTGATTGCCCGAGCTCGTTCGCGACCCGCATCGCGTAGGCGATCGCGTGCGCCGATTCGAGCGCCGGCAGAATGCCTTCGAGGCGGGCGAGCGTCTGGAACGCGTCGAGCGCTTCCTGATCGCTGACGTGCGCGTATTCCGATCGGCCGAGCGCGCGCAGCCACGCGTGTTCGGGTCCGACTGCCGCGTAGTCGAGCCCGGCCGAGATCGAATGTGTCAGCTCGATGTTCCCGTCGTCGTCCTGGAGGACGAACGTACGGGTGCCTTGCAGCACGCCGGCGCTGCCGCCGGCGAACCGCGCCGCATGACGGCCGCGCGCAATCTGCTCGCCGCCGGCCTCGACACCAATCAGCCGCACCTGGCGATCGGCGATGAAGGCGTCGAAGATGCCGATCGCGTTGCTGCCACCCCCGACGCACGCGACGATCGCGGCCGGCAGCGCGCCGGTGAGATCCAGTATCTGCGCCCGCGCTTCCCTGCCGATCACCGACTGGAACTCCCGAACCATGAGCGGATACGGGTGCGGGCCCAGCACAGAACCGAGCAGGTAGTAGGTATCCGACACGTTGCTGACCCAGTCACGCATCGCTTCGTTGATCGCATCCTTCAGTGTCCTGCTGCCGCCATCGACCCGCACGACCTCGGCGCCGAGCAGCCGCATGCGAACGACGTTGAGGGCCTGGCGATCCATGTCCTCGGCGCCCATGTAGACATGGCACTCGAGACCCAGGAGCGCGCACGCAGTGGCCGACGCCACCCCATGCTGGCCCGCACCGGTCTCGGCAACGATGCGCCGCTTGCCCATGCGGACCGCGAGCAGCGCCTGGCCAATCGCGTTGTTGATCTTGTGCGCGCCGGTATGGGTCAGATCCTCGCGCTTCAGGACGATGCGCGCGCCGCCGGCCGCCGCGGCCAGCCGTCTGGCCTCGAACAGCGGCGTGGGCCGGCCCACGTAGTGCGCGAGCAGGCGATCGAGCTCGGCGCAGAAGGCCGGCTCGTCCCTCGCGCCAAGATAGGCGCGCTCGAGTTCCTCGATTGGCTCGACCAGCGTTTCGGGGACGTAGCGGCCACCGAACTCGCCGAAGTAGCCGCGCGCGTCAGGATCGCGTCGTGATGTGACCAGCGTCATGCACAGCCTCGAACAGCGCCCGCAGGCGCTGGTGATCTTTGATACCGGGGGCGCGCTCCACGCCCGACGACACGTCGATGCCAAACGGACGGACACGGGCGATGGCGTCCGCCACGTTGTCCGGCGCCAAACCGCCGGCCAGAAGCAGTTGACGCTCTGCAGAAAGATTCGCGGCCGCCGCCCAATCAATCGTACGGCCGGTGCCCCCGCGCGCCACCGGATCGTGGACGTCGAGCAGCAGCCGGACTCGGGCCGGCCAGACACGCAGGTCGGTGCCGCCAATCGAGATCGCCTTCATGACCGGCCTCGTCACCGCCGACGCGAACGCCACCGTCTCGTCGCCGTGCAGCTGCACCGCGCCGAGCCGCACCACACCAGCCACCGCGTTCACGTACTCGAGCGGCTGGTTGACGAAGACACCGACCGCCGTCACGAACGGCGGCAGCGTGGCGGCGATCCGGCGGGCGCGGTGCGGATCGACGAAGCGCGGGCTCTTCGGCCAGAAGACGAAGCCGATCGCGCCCGCCCCGGCCGCCACGGCGGCTTCGGCATCCTCCAGACGTGTGATACCGCAGATCTTGACGATCATGGCCGTTCGGCGTTCGCCGTTCGTCGTTCGTCGCCGGCGGCCGCAGCGGCGGTCAGCAGCGCGCCCAGCGCCGCGCCGGGATCGGCGGCGGTCATGAAGCGTTCCCCGATGAGAAACCCGCGATACCCGAGCGCCTTGAGGCGGGCGAGGTCGGCAGCGGTCTTCAAGCCGCTCTCGCTGACCGCAATCACGTCCATCGGTATCCGCTCGATGAGCGTCTCAGAGGCGTGGACATCGACCTGGAGAGTGCGCAGATTGCGGTTGTTGATGCCGATGACGCGGGCGCCGGCATCGATGGCGATCGACAGGTCCGTCGCGTCGTGCGCCTCGACCAGCACGTCGAGTCCGTATCGGCGCGCATGGTCGTGCAGCACCTTCAGCTGCGCCGGCCGCAGCGCCGCCACGATTAGCAGCACGGCGTCGGCCCCACACACCCTCGCCTCGAGCAGCTGATACTCCGAAACGATGAAGTCCTTGCGCAGCAGCGGCACGTCGACGGCGGCGCGGACCGCACTGAGGTGATCGAGGGAACCGTCAAAGAACGTCGGCTCGGTCAGCACTGAAATCGCGGCCGCCCCGGCCGCGGCATAGCCTGTGGCAATGGCCACCGGGTCGTAATCCGCGCGCAGCACGCCGCGGGAAGGCGACCGCCGCTTGCACTCCGCGATCACGTGGTAGCCATCCTCGACCGCGAGCGCGGCCTGAAACCGCCCTGCGCTCGCCGGCATCGCCTCTGCCCGCGCGGCCAACGCCTCCAATGGCAGGTCGGCCTGTCGCACCGCGACGATACGCCGCGTCGCCGCCACGATCGCGTCGAGCAGATCGCCGCGTTCCATAGAAGATTGCGGATCGCGGATCACGGATTGGGTCATGCCGAGGCTCCGGGGGCGAATTCCTCGGCGGTGGAGATCGAGACCAGCCGCTCGAGGGTCCGCCTGGCGTCGCCCCGATCGATCGCGCGCGACGCTTTCAGAATGCCTTCGTCCACCGACCTCGCCGCGCCGGCGACGAACAACGAGACCCCGGCATTGAGAAGCACCACGTCACGCGCGGCGCCGCGGGCGCCGTCGAGAATCGCTTCGATGATCCGCGCGTTTTCGTGGGCGTCGCCGCCCTGTAGTGCGCCCGCTGCCGCCTTGGGCAGGCCGACATCGGCTGGATGCAGGTAGAACGTGTTCACCGCGCCGTCGCGGCACTCGGAAACCTTGGTGTAGCCGGTCGTGGTGACCTCATCGATCCCATCGGCGCCGTGGACGACCCAGGCCCGCCGGCTTCCCAGCAGCATCAGCGCACGCGCCATCAACTCGGTGAACTCCGGCCGCGGAACCCCGACCAGCTGCCGCGAGGCGCCGGCCGGATTGGTGAGCGGTCCGAGCAGATTGAACGCCGTGCGCACGCCGAGCTCACGGCGAACCGGCCCGGCGTGACGCATCGACGGGTGAAACGTCGGCGCGAAGAAGAACCCGATTCCGGCCTCCGCCAGGCATCGCTCCACGACTGCCGGCGACGCGGTGATGCGGACGCCGAGCGCCTCATAGACGTCGGCCCCGCCGGCTCTGCTCGACGCCGACCGGTTGCCATGCTTGGCGACCCGAACGCCGGCGGCCGCCACCACCAGCGCCGCACATGACGAGATGTTGAACGTGTTGGCTCGATCGCCCCCGGTGCCGCAGGTATCGAACAGCTCGTCGTAATGTCGCGACACCTGCACGGCGTGCGTCCGCATCGCCCGCGCCAGGCCGACCACTTCCGCCGGCCGCTCGCCTTTCATGGCCAGGCCGATCAGCAAGCCGGCGATGTTGGCGGGCGCGGCGCGCCCTTCCATCACTTCCCCCATCGCGGCCGCGGCTTCGTCGGAGGTCAGATCCTCGTGGCGCGTGAGTTTTTCAATCAGTGCCTGAAACATGACCACACCGCCCGCCTAGGGCTCGACCCGCCGGTCGAGAAAGTTTCGCAGGATGTGCTTGCCCTCCCCGGTCAGAATCGACTCCGGATGAAACTGAACGCCGTACACCGGCCAGGTCCGATGCCGCAATCCCATGATCGTCGCATCATCGCGCGTTCGGGCGGTGATCTCCAATTCCTCCGGCAGCCCGCTGTCCGCGACGACCAGCGAGTGGTAGCGCGACGCGACGAAGGGGCCATCGATGCCCCTGAAGACACCCCGACCGTCGTGCTCGATCGTCGAGGTCTTGCCATGCATCGGCACGAGCGCGCGCACGACGTCGCCGCCGAACGCCGCCCCGATCGCCTGGTGTCCGAGGCAGACGCCGAGAATCGGCGTGGTCTCCCCGAGCCGCCGAATCACGCTCATCGTCACGCCGGCCGCCTCCGGCCGCCCCGGCCCGGGCGAGATGACGATGCCATCCGCGCGCGCGGCCGCCACATCCTCGAGAGAGACGACGTCGTTGCGCATCACCCGCACCTCGGCGCCGAGCTCGCCGAGGTATTGCACGAGGTTGTAGGTGAACGAGTCGTAGTTATCGATCACGAGGATCATCGGAATCTACAATCCCATCCGCATTCCGCAATCCGCCTGGCGCAACCCACAAGTCGCCATGTCACAGCCCTGCCTGCGCCAGGTCCAGGGCTCTCAAGAGCGCCTTGGCCTTGTCGCGGGTCTCGTCGTACTCCGCCGCCGGGTTCGAGTCGATCACGATGCCGGCGCCGGCCTGCACGTAGGCCTTGCCGTCCGACATGATCACGGTCCGAATGGCGATGCAGAAGTCGAGGTTGCCGGCGAAGTCGATGTAGCCGACCGCGCCGGCGTAGAGACCGCGCCCCGACGGTTCGAGTTCCCTGATGATCTGCATGGCGCGCAGCTTCGGTGCGCCCGAGACCGTTCCCGCCGGGAAGCACGACACCAGCGCGTCGAGCCGGTCGCGGTCGTCGGCCAGCTTGCCTTCGACCACCGACGTCAGGTGCATCACATGGGAGAAGCGCTCGAGTCCCATGAACTGCGGCACGCGGACCGAGCCGTACTGGCAGACCCGCCCGACGTCGTTGCGCCCGAGGTCCACCAGCATGACGTGCTCGGCGCGCTCCTTCTCGTTGCGTTTGAGCTCTTCGGCCAGCCGCATGTCTTCCTCGTCATTGCGGCCGCGCGGCCGCGTCCCCGCAATCGGATGCGTCTCGACCCGGGATCCCTCGACGCGAACCAGCATTTCCGGCGACGACCCGACCACCGAGACGCCACCCATGCGGATGAAATACATGTAGGGCGACGGGTTGACGTGACGCAGGGCGCGGTAGACGGTGAACGGCTCGGCCGCGACGTCCGCCTCGAAGCGCTGCGACAGCACGACCTGGTAGATGTCGCCGGCGGCAATGTGTTCCTTGGCCGCACGGACCTGCTGCTCGAACCGCTCGCGGGTATGATTCGACGTGAAGGCCAGCGCCTCCGCCGACTCGGCCCGCGTGCGCGAGAGGTTGCGTTCGAGCTCGCGCTCGAGGAACTGGATCTTCGCGCAGGCGAACTGGTACAGCGACTCGAGATCTTCGTCCGGCGTGATGCGCGCGTTGGCGATGATGAGAATCCGGTGCTGCACGTGATCGAAGGCCAGCACGGTGTCGAACAGCATGAAGCCGGCATCGTCGGCCTGGTCCGGCGACGAGCCGAGATCGCCCAGGGTCGGCTCGAACCATGAGGCCGCGCCATAACCGAGGTAGCCGACCGCACCGCCGGTGAAGCGCGGCAATTCCGGCACGAACGGCGATCGGAAGTCGGCCATCAGGCGCCGCAGCGTTTCGACGCAGGGCTGCTCGCTTTCCTTCATCACGCCGCCCCGATCGATCGTGGTCTTGCCGTCCCTGGCGCGCAGAATCAGGAACGGATCCTTGCCGAGAAACGAATAGCGACCGACATGTTCACCGCCTTCGACGCTTTCCAGCAGGAACGCGTAGTCGGCGTGCTCGGCAATCTTCAGAAAAGCCGACACCGGTGTCAGTAGATCGGCGACGATCTCCTTGCAGACCGGCACGAATGTCCCGCGCCGCGCCAGATTCTTGAACTCTTCAAACGACGTAATTTTCATCGCGAGCAAACTCCGCCAACCGCTTGAGCGCGGCTTCCCTCATCACACCCGACGGCGGCCTGACGCCGATCCACCAGTAGAACTGTTCCTGCGCCTGGGCGACCAGCATGTCCAGGCCGCCGATGGTCTGACAGCCCCGCGCCGCGGCATCCCGCAGCAGCCGCGTCACCGAGGGGTTGTAAACCAGGTCATACACATGGCGGCCGGTGAGATGGTCGGCGGGCACCGGGCTCTCGTCCACGTGGGGGTGCATCCCGATCGGAGTGCAGTTGATCAGCAGGTCCCAGCTCCCCGGCTCCGGCGGCCACGATCCGAGCGCGGCCGGGGTCAGCATCGCGGCCTGCTCGGCCCGCTGACGGTTGCGCGCGTGGAGCGTGACCGCACAGCCGCTCGACGCGAGCGCAACCATCACCGCCCGAGCCGCGCCGCCAGCCCCCAGCACCGACGCGCGCAAGCCGGTCAACCGCACCCGATCCTTGAGCGGCTCGAGAAAGCCGTGGGCGTCGGTGTTGCCGCCGATCCATCGCCCGTGTTCGACGCGAATGGTGTTGATGGCCCCGATCCGGCGCGCCACCGAATAGACCTCGTCGACCCGATCGAACAGCGAAATCTTGAGGGGGATGGTGACGCTCGCTCCGCTGATCGGAAGCGCGCGGGCCAACGTCACGAAGTCGGCGGCGCTGACGGCCGGCAGCGGCAGGTAGACCGCGTCCGCGCGGACGGCGCGAAAGGCGGCATTGTGCATGGCCGGCGACACCGAGTGCTGCACCGATCCGCCCGCGATGCCGTAGACCTCGGTGGCATCCGTGATCGCCTTGAAATGATAGTCCTTGAGCAGCGAATGCGCGCTGAGCTGGCCGATATCACTCAGAGCGCCGGCGTAGGTCCAGATCGATCCGAAGCGTCCGGCGAGCACGCGCGTGGCCATCCCGAACGGACCCATCCCGATCACGACCAGGCCGCCGGGCGGCCCCGCCTGCCGCCGCAACGCGAGCAGCGGAATGAGGTCGCTCAGACTGGTCAGCGTCGCGGCCACTTTGATGACTTCGGCGCCGGTCGTGCGCATCGCGCGCGTGTGCGCGTCGAGATCGAGCGGCACGCCGTGGTAGTCGTGACTGGACAGGACGATCCGCCGGCCGCCGGACTGCGCGATCAGATCGTCGAAGCGGGCGCGCCATTCGAGGTCCACGTACTCGGCGCCCAGGGCGAGCGCGTCGGCGAGAATGCGCTTGCGCTCCTCCTCCGAACCGCGGAACTCGCCGCCTTCCCAGGTCGGACGGCACGTGACGATCACCGGCCGCTCCCGTCCAGCCAGCGCGCCAGCGACGCTGGGATCGCTGACCCCGTCGAGCCGGAGCTCGATCAGGTCCGCCTCGACGACCGCGTCACGCTTCTGGCGCAATTCGGCCGTCGTGGCGGCGGTGACGGTGACGCAGAGCAGGGGTTTGGACATAAAAAAAGCCTCTTCAACCGCGGGGCTGAAGAGGCTCGAACACTGGGTCGCGCGCTGGCGGTTGGCGCCTAGGCGGATGCCTCTTCAGGGGAGCTCCAATACCACCGCCAGGCCGATGCACACACCGGCGCCGCGAAGCGGAAGGGGTTGGAGACGGCGCTGAAGGAGGTCGGCATCTGAAGCGTCAGACGATAGCAAACCTCTGCGACGGCTGTCAACACGATCGGCCATTTCTCCTTGACCAGCAAGCACTTCTCCCGTAAATTGGGATCACACCCATGAACGCTCGCCGGTTCGCGCTCACCATGATCGTGGCCTTGACAGGTGTGTCGACTCTCCTGTCGGGCGCGACCACGCAGATGGACGTCAAGGACATCAAGCCCGGCATGGTCGGCATCGGTCACACGGTGTTCAACGGCACGCACGTCGAGGAATTCAAAGCAAACATTCTGGGCGTTCTCGTGAACGTCATCGGTCCCAACCGCAATCTGATCCTCGCCAAACTCGAGGGTGGCCCACTCGCCAACACCGGCGTCATCGCCGGCATGAGCGGCAGTCCGGTCTACGTGGACGGCAAGCTGATCGGTGCGGTTTCCTATGCCTTGGGCAGCTTTTCCAAAGAACCGATAGCGGGCATCACCCCGATTGCGGAGATGACAGAGTCGACCGCCCAAGGCGACATCCGTCCTCCGGGCGCACGGGTCAAGGTCGAGTTCCCGCTGACTCGCGAAGGGCTCTCGGCCGCGTTTCGCAAGGCGCTGAGCTGGAACCGGCCGTTCGCCGAACAGCCGAACGACGCGACACTCTCGGACGTCACCGCCGTCGCCGGCCTCGCCGGCGGCCAGCTGGGCACGCTGTTGCGACCGATCGCGACGCCGCTGGTAATGTCGGGCTTCGAACCGGAACTCGCCGAGATGTTCGGCGGCGCGTTCCGCGATCAGGGCTTCATTCCGACCGGCGGCAGCGTCGCCGGACTCCGCGCTGGCGAGAAACCGTACGAAGGGCCGCTCAAGCCGGGTGACGCCGTCGGTGTCATGCTTGTGGGCGGCGACCTGATGCTTGGCGCTACCGGTACCGTCACTCACATCGACGGCGATCGTGTCTACGCGTTCGGTCATCCGATGTACAACCTCGGGCCGACTGAATTTCCCATGACGCGGGCGTACGTCTATACGGTACTGCCCAGCCTGTTTTCGTCGATGAAGCTGTCGACGACCGGTGAGATCATCGGCACCGTGCTGCAGGATCGCTCGACCGCCATTGCCGGCCGCCTCGACAACGGCCCGCGCCTGATTCCAATCACGGTCGCGCTCGAATCGACCCGTGCCCCCAAGCAGACCTTCCATTTTGGCGTCGTCAACGATCCGCTGTTTGGACCGTTGATGACCTACGCCAGCATCCTCAACACGCTCGGTTCGTACGAGCGTCAGTTCGGGGCGGCCAGCTTCACCGTCAAGGGCTCGGTCCGGGTGCGGAAGCACGAAGCCATCGCGTTCGACAACCTGTTCGCCGGCGATCAGTCTTCGATGGGGGCCGCCGCCTACATCGTCGGGCCGATGAGCGCGTTGATGGGCAATGACTACGAGAAGGTCGACATCGACGCCCTCGACGTGACGTTTTCCACCACCGAAGAGCCCCAGACGGCCACCCTCGAGCGGGTGTGGCTGGACGATCCGCGGCCGCGCGCCGGACGCACGGTGCCGCTGAAAGTGATGTTCCGCACCTATCGGGGTGACGAAGTCGTGCGCACGCTGCCGATCGAGATTCCGGCCAACGCCAACGGCTCGCTGTCCCTGCTGGTCTCGGACGGCGCGCGCCTGGGAATCAACGAGCAGCGTGAAGCCCGCGCCCCCCAGCCGCGCAGCGTCGATCAGATCATCAGGACGCTGAACAAGGGACGACGCAACAATTCGCTCTACGTCAAGCTGCTCGGCTCGGAGGCTGGCGCCATCGTCAACGGCGAACTGCTGTCGGCGCTCCCGCCATCGGTGCTGGGAGTGATGGAAGGCGACCGCAACGGCGGCAACTTCAACCCGCTCCACAATGCCACGCTCGGTCAATGGGAGCTGCCCACCGAGCACGCGGTGGCCGGCTCGCGGACCCTCACGATCTCCGTTTCTCAAAATTGATGCCTATCCGTTTCCGCCTGTTGCCGGCGACGGCCCTGGTCGCCGCCGCGCTGGTTTCCGTACACGCCTCGTCACCGAAATTCTTCCAGGCGGCGACCCAGAGCGACTTCCTCAAAGGCGACGTTGAAAACCTCTCGATCGACAACCATGGCCAGCTGACGCTGGGCCCGGTCACCGAGCTGGTCTATGAAACGTCGGCGCCTTTCCTCTGGTCGATGGTCGCCGCGCCGGACGGCACGCTGTTCATCGGCACCGGCAACGAGGGCAAGGTGTTTCGCGTCGATCCTCGCGGCAACGGATCGCTGTTCTTCGACAGCGCCGAGCTCGAAGCGCACGCCCTGGCGCTGGCGCCCAACGGCGACCTCTACGTCGGGACGTCGCCCGACGGCAAGATCTACAAGGTCGATCGCAACGGCACCGCGACGACGTTCTTCAGCGGCGACGACAAGTACATCTGGGCGCTCGCCGTGGACGGCAAGGGCAACGTCTATGCGGGCACGGGCGACAAGGGCGTCGTCCACAAGATCACGCCGGACGGCAAGGGCACGGTCTTCTACAAGACCACCACGACGCACGTAACCGCCTTGACGTTCGACCGGGCCGGCAATCTGCTGGTCGGGACGGGAACCCCGGGTAAAGTTTTGCGTGTCGATCCCGACGGCAAGCCGTTCATGCTGCTCGATTCGCCATTCCAGGAGATCCGCGCGCTCCGCTTCGACGACAAGGGCTTGCTCTACGTCGCCGCGATCAGCGGCCGCACCGGCTCTGGCGCCGCCCCAGTCATCACCGACGCCGGCGCAGATCGGCCGACTACCGAGAGCCCGCGCGCGCCGATCGCGACCGTCTCCGCCGAGATCACGTCGATGTCGATCGTGGACACCAGCGGATCCGGATCCGGGCCGGCGGCGCGCGAGGATCGCCGCGCGCCGAAAGGCGCGGTTTACCGCATCTCCGCCGATGGCGTCTGGGATCAGCTGTGGGAGTCGCGCGATGACTCGCCGTACGATCTCACGTTCGATCGCAGTGGCGCGTTGATCATCGGCACCGGCAGCAAGGGCAAGCTGTACCGCCTCGAGGGCAATCCGCCACAGCCGACGCTGCTCACCCGTGCCGCAGCGCAGCAGGTGACCGCGTTCTACAAGGATCGATCAGGCCGCTTGTATTACGCGACGGCCAATCCCGGCAAGCTGTTCCGGGTCTCCCCCGATCGCGCGACGCGCGGCACCTACGAGTCGGACGTGCGCGATGCCCAGATGATCTCGACCTGGGGCACGATCGGCTGGCGCGGCACGTCGACCGGGGGTGACAGAATCGAGATGTTCACCCGCGCCGGCAACACCGAGACGCCGGACGACACCTGGAGCGCCTGGTCAGCGCCGCTGACCAACCCCGCCGGATCGCCGATCACGAGCCCGAAGGCCCGCTACCTCCAGTGGCGCGCGGTGTTATCAGGGAAAGGCGACGGTCCGGTGCTGACCTCGGTCACGGCCGCCTACCTGCAGCGCAATCTCCGGCCCGTGGTGCGCAGCATTACGGTGCATCCGCCAGGTATCGTCTTCCAGAAACCGTTCACGACCGGCGATCCGGAGCTCGCCGGCTTCGACGATCAGTCGACTCCGGAGCGCAAGCTTGCGGCCGCGGCGAGCGCCCAGCCCGGTAATGCCTCCGCGCTCGGGCGCCGCACCTATCAGAAAGGCCTTCAGACGCTGGCCTGGAAGGCCGACGACGAAAACGACGACGACCTCGTGTACGACGTGCTGTTCCGCCGCGAAGGGGAATCGACGTGGAAGACGCTGCGAAAAGCGACAAGCGAGACTATCCTCGTCTGGGATACGACGACGGTGCCAAACGGCACGTACTTCGTGAGAATCGTCGCTTCCGACGCACCCTCGAATCCGCTCAGCAGCGCCCTGGTCGGCGAACTCGACAGCGTGGAGTTCGAAATCGACAACACGCCCCCGACGATTGCCGTAGGCAGCGTGCGCGTCGAACGCGGCCGCACCATCATCAGCTTCGACGTCAAGGACGATCACTCGCCCGTGCAGCGCGTCGAGTTCTCGGAGGACGGCCAGCGGTGGCGCGGCGTTTTCCCGGTGGACGGGATAGCCGACTCGCGCGAGGAGCACTACCAGCTGGCAGTCGACGGCGAGCTCGGCGAACGGGGACTGACGCTGCGGGCCAGCGACTCGATGAACAACGTGGAGACCGTCCACGTAGACCCGCCTTCGCGCCGTCCGTGAACCCTCGGCGCAGCCAACGGCGACGGCTACGAGGAGCCGTCCTCACGATTAGGCTGTGCCGGGGACGATGAGGCGCTGATCAGGCGCGGGCGGGGCGCCGGCGACCCTCGGTCGCTGCCCGCTTCTTGGGCTGCGGCAGCGGAACATCGAGCGGCGCCGGCTGCTTGCTGGCGCGAACGGTCGTTTGTTCCTGCAGATAGATGGCGGTCGGCAGCCGCATCTCCAGCGGCTGGTCGAGGCGGGCCTGCTGAACCAGATCCAGCAGGCCGTCGATGATTCTCACCTGATCGGCCGAGGCGTGGCCGCGGGCCCGGCGCAGGAGCTCGATGTTGGCCAGCCCGCCCTGGCGGGTCACGACCACCTCCAGCGCGAACACCGCGTCCTGTTCGGCCCATTCATTGGCGCGCTGGAAGCGCTCCGCCCAGCGCGCTCTGCAGCCGGTTGAATCTGACAGGTCGAAGGTGTCGCAATCGAGCGGCGTGGCGATGACGCCCATCATCGCGCGCAACGAATCGGGCCGTTCCTTCGGCGCGAAATGCATCATGCTCAGCATGATGACGACGCAGACGATCGTGGCGGCGGTGGCCCCGAGTCCGGCGTAGCCGAGACGCATGTCCGAGAACATCACGCGCATCCGGGCAAACAGCGACGCCGCGTCTTCCGCCTTGTAACGGTTCACGACGGTGCCGGTGAAGACGGCGGCATCTTCCAGCGACAGCGTCAGGCGTCCCGGCAGCGCCGTCTGCAGCGCCGCACCGACCTCGCGGATATCGGCCAGCGCCCGCGCACAACGCGGGCACCACTCGACGTGCGCGCCGACGGCGATCTGCTCGCCGATGGAAAGCTCGCCGTCGTGGAACGCCGCCAGGCGGCGGCGCGTAGCCGCGCAACTCAGCGTTTTCATGCCGGCCTCGCTTCACGGAGCTCGAGGCGCAGCGCCTGGCGCGCGCGTGTCAGCCGCGACTTCACGGTCCCCACTGCCACTCCGAGCGAAAACGCAATTTCCTCGTAGCTCAAGCCGTCGATCTCGCGCAGGACGATGGCGGTGCGCTGGTCGAATGGCAGATGGTCGAGTGCGGCCTGGAGGCGCTGCCCCAGCTCCTTCTGCGCCAGCACCCGATCCGGCGTGGACTCCCCGCCCGAACGGAACTCGCCGTGGGCGGCAATGTGCTGGTCGAGTGACACCTGATCCGCACGGTGACGACGCCGCCAGAACCGATGACGATTGCGGGCCTGGTTGACAGCAATTCGGTAGATCCAGGTGCGAAGGCTCGATTGACCGCGGAACCGGTGGATGGTGCGGAACACCCGAAGGAAGACGTCCTGGGAGAGGTCGAGCGCCTCATCACGGTCGCTGAGCAGGTTCAGGGCCAGCTGGACGACCATCCGCTGATGCTCGGCGACCAGCTCGGTGCAGGCCGCCTGCTCGCCGGCCGCACACCGCTGCACGAGCGCCGCCTCGCGGCCCCCGACGTCAGACCAAGTTGCGACCCGCGCCTGCTTCACTGACAGTTCCACTATACCAAGTTAGACCCCGGGACGACCCGAAAGTTCCGATCGGCTGGTAGGATAGAGCGACCGTGAAACGCGTCTGCTTCGCCCTCGCCGTGCTGGCGCTGGCCTTGGCCGGCGGCGCCGTCGCCTACCAGGCGGTGGCGCAGCGCAACTACAGCGCGCTGCTGATCCGCGGCGACCACGCCCTGCGCGACGATCAGGCCGTCAAGGCGATCGAGGCCTACAGCGGCGCCATTGCGCTGCGACCCGATTCGATGCTGGCTTACCTGCGCCGGGGCCAGACCTATCAGCGACGGGGCGATCGTGGCGACCTCGAAGCCGCGGCTCGCGATTTCCGCACCGCGGCCAGACTCGATCCAGCTGCCACACAGCCGCTGGAGACACTGGGCGACGTCCTCTACCAATCGCAACAGTACACACGCGCGATCTCGGCCTACGAGAGCTGCGCCCGGCTCGATGATCGCTCGGCGCGGGTCAGCTACAAACTGGCGCTGTCGCGGTATCGCTATCGCGACATCGACGGCGCCATCGCCGCGGTCGGCGACGCGCTGCGACTCGACAACCGGATGGTCGACGCCTACTACCTGCTGGGAATTTGCCGGCGCGAGCAGAATCACGTGCCGGACGCGCTCAAAGCGCTGGAGCGGGCCGTAACGCTGTCGCCCGGGCTGGTGCCGGCACGGGAGGAACTCGCCGATCTCTACGGGTTCCTCGAACGACACGGCCAGGAGCTCGATCAACTGCAGATGATTGCCGGCCTGGATCGGGATCACAGCGCGCGACAGGTGGCCATCGGTCTGGCCCATGCCCGCGCCGGACACTGGGACCTCGCGGTGCTGACACTCACCGGCGCGCTCGAACGGAGACCGAACGATCCGGAGATTTATCGCGCGCTCGGCAAGGTCTGGCTGGAGCGGCCGCGCGACGATCGCGCCTTCCTGGCCAAGGCGCGCGAGGCGCTCGGGCGCGCGGCATCGAGCCCCGCCGCGACGAGCGAAATGCTGACGCTCTACGGACGCGCGCTGCTGCAGGCGGGCGACGTCGAGCGCGCGGAACACGCGCTCGAACAAGCGACCCGCCGGTTTCCCATTTACCCGCAGGCGCTGGCCCTCTACGCCTCGACCGCGGAAAAGCTGCATCATCTGGGGCCGGCGCGGCAGGCCTTGATTCAGTACGCGGGGCTCACTGGCAACGAGATCGACGTCGCGCCACGTGCGTCACGGATCGCCTCACTCTCGCTCCGCTTGCATGATCCTGACACTGCCGTCACCTGGCTGACCAAGGCGGCTTCAGCCAGCCCGCACGACATCCGGCTGATCGCGGCACTCGCCGACGCCCAGCTGCGCGCGGGCAATCGGCAAGGCGCGCAGTCGTCGATCGCTCGCGGCCTGGAAAGGGCTTCGCGTGATCCAGCGCTGCTGCTCCTCGCCCGCCGCGTGCAGGCGTCCGCGAACCGATAGAGCCGCTCTCCAGCGGATCGGGCCGAGGTCCTTTCAATCACCGCGCGATCCCGAGCCGGGAGATCAGTTTGGTCAATCCTTGACGTGTCACGCCGAGTTCGGCGGCGGCCCGCCCGCGGTGGCCGCCGGTGCGCACCAGCGCCGCCCGGACGAAACTGAATTCGAATGTCCGCCGGGCTTCTTCGAGCGACCAGCTTTCTGTCGATCGGCTCTCAGCGAAGCACGGCGGCAGGGCCGACGGCGGCACCACCCCGCGCCTGGCGGTTCGGACGGCCAGCGCAGCGAGCACGTTCTGCAGTTCGCGGACGTTCCCGGGCCAGTCGTAGCGCGCCAGCGCCGCGAGGGTGGCGCCGCCGAGCGTGGCGCGACTGCCGACGCGCTGCGCCGCGTCGCGCCAGAAATGCTCCGCCAGCGCCGCTACGTCCTCCCGCCGCTCGCGCAGGGGCGGCACGGTGATGTGGACCACGTCGAGGCGATACAGCAGGTCCAGGCGAAACCGGCCGGCCTCCACCTCCCGCTGCAGCGTACGATTGGTCGCTGACACAATCCGCACATCGACCCGGCGCGACACGTTCTCGCCCACGCGCCGCAGATCGCCGTCCTGAATCACGCGCAGCACCTTGGCCTGGGCGCGAGGCGTGAGCTCGCCGACCTCGTCGAGGAACAGGGTGCCGCCGTGCGCCTCCTCGAAGACCCCGGCGCGGTCGGCGATCGCCCCGGTGAACGCCCCGCGGGCGTGGCCGAACAGCTCGGCTTCAATCAATTCGTCCGGCAGCGCCGCACAGTTCACGGTGCAGAACGGCTTGTGGCGGCGTGGACTGAGTCGATGGATGGCGCGTGCGACCAGTTCCTTGCCGCTTCCGCTCTCGCCGTCGACCAGGATTCCGAACGGGGCCGCGGCGGCGCGGGCGACGCTTTGCCGTAGCGCGACGATGACGGGTGTGACACCGAGCAATTCGCCGGAGCCGGCGTCGAGCTGTGCCGGTGCCGCGATCACCGCCGCCAGCATCGGCGCCGCAGCTGCAGCGCTCATCGTCAACACCGAAGCCGCTCGAGATGTGTCGTAGGTCGAGCCGATAGCCCAGCGCGCCGCGAGCGCGCCGATGGTGGTGCCGCCATACAGGATGGGCGCCGCTGCTTCGATCCGATCGTGATGGCAATGAGGTGGGATCGTCACGCCGGCAGCAGTCGCCCGCGTCGCGATCGCGGTTTCGATTCGCGCGCCGTGCGACACCGCCACGTGCGCATGGTCGCCGCGAACGACGACGAAGGCGACGGCGGCGGCATGAAGGTGCTGGCGCAGTCGAGCACACACTTCCTTCAGCAACTCGGTTTCGTCCGACGCGGTCTGACAGACGCGGAGGATCGCCACCAGCTCGTTGACGAACGGCTCGGCGGCCGCAGCCGGATGGTGCCGCTCTGTGGTGTTCCGAGTGGTCACCGACACGGGGCCGTTGTTGACAGGGCCAGGAGCCGCGGTGGTCAGCCTGTTGCTGGATGAACCCGCACTCAGGTACAGACCCAGACTGACCAAACCGCTCTCCTTGACGTGCTTGGCGACCACATCCGGCAGCCAGGCGTCGGATGCTGCCATCGCCTTGGCAATATTCCACCGGGCTCGCACGATGGTTGGAGCCCGTGCCGTCACTCGATCGAGACGCTGCAACAGAGCGACTGCAGCGGCCGCTCGGCCCTTCGCACGTTCGACTTCGGCGCCAAGGAGGCGCGCGCGCAGCGCGAGTTGACGATCGTGGGCCTCGCGCGCGAGGGTCACGGCGTCGGACAGATCGCGCTCGACCGCGCTCAAATCGCCGATGGCGAAATGAACCAGGGCGGTAACCCAGGCCAGCGCCGCCTTCGTGCCGGCTTCGATCTCGACACCCGGCCGCTCCGCAATCGCCGTCAACAATCGCATCGCGCGGGCAAGATCGCCCAGGCCAACCGCCGTGCGTATCTCGAGCAGTGCACGGCGGAAATGCGTGAGCGGCGAGTCGTGGGCAGCGAGGAGGAGCGCGTCCGCCTCCGCGTAGTCGCCGCGCCAATAACAGGCGCGGGCCAGCGCCACCGATACGGCAGCGACGCGATCTGGATCCTGAAGCGCCCGCGCCGCGACAAGGGCCCCGCCGAGCACGCTGTCGGCTTCGTCGAGACGCCCCAGATCGATCCAGGCATTCCCGCTCAGGACCGCGAGCACGACGAGGGTTGACTCCTCCTCCGCTCGGCTCGCGTAGCCCCGTGCTTCGTCGACGACCGCGAGCATCTCGCGTGCCTGGCCTCGCCGCAGCAGCGCGCGTGCCAGCAGCCGTGCGCCACGGGCCGCGTCGGTCCACGCGCCTCGCCGCGCCAGACCGCCGACAGCCTGCCGGAGTTGCCGGATGGCGGGGGCGTGACGCCCTCGCTCGAACAGCGCATTTGCGCCGTCCAGCTTTCGTCGGAGCGCCACCAGTTCGCCGGGCGCAGGCCACCGACACGAGAGCGGCGCCGCCTCGAACAGATCGTCGTCGGATTCGCCTTTCCCATAGACCGCCTGTCGCTCGGCGACGCGCGACGCTTTCGCCCGGCTTGCCGGGCGGGACGCTGGATCGGTTCCCCAGTCGGGCCACAGGATGGAGACAAACCGGCCCGGTAACCCTTGCGCATGTTCGGCGGCACCGCGCGCCTGTCGCTCGAGCCGTGCGTGCATCGACTGCGGCCGAACCGCGCTCACCAGCACGTCGATCGGCAACCGGCCGACGCCAACGCCGGGTACCGATCGGAATTCCTCCTCACTGACGAGAAGGAGCACGTGAGGCTGGGCCTGCACCAATACCGCGTTCAGCAGGCGCTGCCAGCGGCGGTCGTCGCCAACGTCGCCGATCACGAACAGGTTGCGGCCGCTCCAGAGTTCCGCCTGACGCGAGGCGACCAACCGCGCTGACAGCGGCACAAAGCCACTGTTCCGCGCCATGCGGGCCAGTTCGCCGATGATCACCCGCTTGCCGACTCCCGCCACACCCCAGAGCGCTGCCACCCGCGGCCTCGCGCCGCCGATCTGGAACATTTCTGCCAGCGCCGCCACCGCCGCCTGTTCAACGATCTGCAATCCGCGATCGCTCATCGTCAGCGCGTGATCCGGCTCCGGTTGTTCTCTCGGGTAGCCGGTGCCCGAATCGGGAAGCCACACCACACGACCGGCCATGTCGGCGTGCACCCGATCGGGCTGCCAGGGGCCAGCCGAGAGTCCGCACGCTCCCAGCCAACGGGCCACGCACGCGTACGCAGCATTTGAGGCGTCTTGCCGATGCACGATCGCTGCGCAGCCCCATGCCTCGAATCGCGATGTCTCGCCGACGAGGCCGAAGTCGATCAGGACCGACATGGCGCGATGACGCAACCGGCGGAGGGCGGCACATCGCTCCACCCATCGCAGTTGTTCCGAGACGCCACCGGCGCTGCCGACCAAGAGCGTCACGCGCATGCCGGTCGCAAGATCGAAGGCGCGGCCATCTTCGTGCAGCGCAAACCGATCGGCCACGAGTTGCATGAGCGACCGACGGTGCAAAACGATGGCCCGCGCCGATCGCGCACGACGATCGCCAGCGCATCGACCAGGTAAGGTAATTTTTTCAGATAGAATGAGCGTCGGATGTTGCGCTTTCTGACCGCCGGCGAATCACACGGCAAGGCCCTCCTCACAATCGTCGAAGGTGTCCCGGCCGGTCTGGCGATTGACATCGACGCGCTCACCGCCGAACTCCGACGTCGGCAAACCGGTTACGGTCGCGGACGCCGGATGCTGATCGAGTCCGATCGCGCCGAGCCGTTGAGCGGCATCCGCCACGGTGTGACCACGGGCGGACCAATCGCGCTACTGATTCCGAACAAGGACTGGGAGAACTGGCAGCGAACAATGTACTCGGAGCCCGAGATGCCGGCCGCGGCCTCCGGCGCTGACCGATCGCCCGTCACGCGGCCGCGCCCGGGTCACGCCGACCTGGCGGGCTTCGTGAAGTACGGCCACGACGACATGCGCAATGTACTGGAGCGCGCCAGCGCACGCGAAACGGCCGCGCGGGTCGCCGTCGGCGCGGTCGCCCGGCAGTTGCTGGGCGTGATCGGCGCCGGGATCGTGAGTCACGTCGTGCGGATCGGATCGGCGGCGGTCGGGGATCCGTTGGCGTTCACCTTCGCACAGGTGCGCGCCATCGCGGCCGACGCACCTCTGCATTGCGCCGACGCCGCGGTCGAGCAACGGATGATCGCGCAGATCGACCAGGCGCGCGAAAACGGTGACACGATGGGCGGCACCTTCGAAGTGATCGCCCACGGCCTGCCGCCGGGGCTGGGCAGCTATGTGCACTGGGATCGCAAACTCGACGGCCGCCTCGCACAGGCATTGATGTCAATCCCCGCGATCAAGGCGGTCGGCATCGGACGTGGACCCGCGGTCGCCGAGGTGGCGGGCTCGCGCGTGCACGACGAGATCCTCCCCGGTCCCGACGCTGAAGGCGAAGCGTCGATTCCGCTGGCGCGGCCCACCAACAACGCGGGCGGCCTTGAAGGCGGCGTGACCAACGGCCAGGATCTGCGCGTCACAGCCTACATGAAGCCGATTTCGACGCTGATGAAGCCACTCCGCTCCGTCGACCTGACGACGATGGCGGTGAGCCCGGCGGCGATCGAACGCAGCGACGTCTGCGCCGTTCCCGCCGCCGCGGTGGTCGGGGAAGCGATGGTGGCGATTGTGCTCGCCGACGCGGTGCTCGAGAAGTTCGGCGGCGATTCGATCGAGGAGATCGTTTCGAGCTGGCGGGCGTTCCGTCAGCGGACGCTCGACCGGTTCACGGCCGATTGAACCCGGTCGCGGTCGGCACCTCGGTGGGCGGACACAAAAAAACCGGCCGGAGTGTCCTCCGGCCGGTTTCTCTTCGAGAGTCGTCTATCGACGGCTCCCCGTAGTGTCTGCCATTCAAGCACCTCCCGGCCGCGACCATCTTGGGTGCCCAGCACGTGCGGGCGGCGGTCGCTAATGAGCCTTTTCCAAACGGCTGCGTTCCACGCAACCGGTAGCTCTCACGATAGCACGCCGACCAGCGTGCGGCTACTCAGCCGCCACTGACAGTTCGCCGCGCATCGTGTCCTCGCGCCGGCGGTTCCGATTGACCCGACATTTCACGCCGGTCTGTTTTATGCACGGATCGCCATGGGAGGCTCATCGCATGCCCGACAAGAAAGCCCTCGAACGCGCCAGGAAGGACGGACGTCAAGGCAAGGCGCCGTCGACGCAGGCCGGAGAATTCGTCCGTGAGGAAATGGATCACATTCGGGAAGGCCAGCATGGCGCGCGGTCGACCCGACAAGCCATTGCCATCGGATTGTCGAAGGCGCGGCGGGCAGGTGTGAAGCTGGCCCCTCCCAAAGAGCACAGCACCAGCACGAGAATCAGACAGCAGGCGGCGCGCGACTACCGCACAGGGCGAAGCGGCGACACCAAGCCTTCAGCCGCACGATCGCACTCGGCCTTGCGAGCCCTCAAGCGAGAGCGTCATGGCGCCGCATCTCCTGCTGCGCTCGCGGCGCATGCGCGCCGCGCTGCGCAGGCGCGATCGAAAACGGCTCGATCGGAAAGCGCCCGACAGGCCGCGCGAACGAGGCGCAGGCGCTGACCGACTTCGACCGCCGACTGAAATCGCGCGGCTTCTCCTGCCATCGTGCGCGAATGTACCAAATCGCTGCGTTGCGCCCGGTTCAAAGGCGTCGATATCGTCGCGCCACTGCAGCTCGAGAGCAGCGTCGGTCGGAAACGCGCGCTGTCGGGCGGCGTCCAACCCAGAAGGAGTTGGTTTCGGAGTACGCGCATGTCGGAACCCTCACGCAGCACTCACTCAGTCTGGACGGTCCCCGCCGTTCTCCTGTTGCTGTACCTCATCGGCTTCGCAGCGCTTCGCGGCGGACTGCGGTCGCTCGTGCGACACGGCCTCCGCTACCTCTACGATGGTTCCGCGAGCGGCGCCGGGGCCAGCGCGGCACTCGAAGAGTGGGGACTGGCAGTTGCGCCGCTCGTCCTTTTCGCGCTCGCATGGCTGCTGACCGACCTCGGTCCTGATCCGCGGCAGGCCGATGAACGGATCGAACCGCCGGCCCCACCATTCGGGTCGCCCCCCCAACCTCAGGATCTCGGCCGCACGCCTCGGCGTGAGCTGGCGCGCAAACGCGCCGTCAACGCATCGATGACGAAGAACAAAAGGCGCTCCGCGTCGGTGCCACAACCGCACCATGGTTTCTGAACGTCCGCGCGTGCGGTTTCGACTTGTGTGTACTGTCTCTTCAGGCGAACCGTCGGGAAAGTCCGGCTGAAGCCGGACACTACAGGTCTACACCGAATCGACAACCGCTCTGGCGGTCTTGTGTGCCGGCAGAACGCGCCGCCAGCCCCGGGCGTCATTCGTCCGCTTCAGGCACCGGGGGAGGCTCTTGCGTCCACGCTCCGCAATTCCGATCGCACTGATGGTCGAAGGTCTTGCGTGCCAGCCAATCGGCGTTCTCTTGCGCCGAGGACAGCGCGCCCACCCGCCGGGGCGTCGTCACGCTCACCGTCACGTTGCTGGCCAGCCACACCCGTGCACTCCAGGCGCCGCCTCCGCCAGCCGACACCTCGGCGACGATTGCGGTCCCGTGCAGCCGCCGCCACACAGATAACGCCATTCCGCGTCACTCTATCGCGGGCGGGGCCCGACGGGGGAATTAGTTGCATACTCAATTCTTGGAGCCGGGAACGCCGTGCATTTCGTTTTCGCCGAATCGGTCGCGACGCTACAATTCGACCGGTGGAACGAATCAATGGGGGAACGGGCCTATCGCAACGTGGACGTCAACATTTCGACGCGCCGTTGAGTCCGCGACGCCCAAAGTGTCGGGCGAAGCTCTTGAACCTCCGGCTCCGCCGTGGCGTGTCTATTGCACCGAGGGAATGCATGACTAGACTTCTTCAGACGCTCGCCATCTCGGCCGTGCTCCTTGCCCCGGCGTCGGTAGCCAACGCGCAAATCTCGTTCGGCATCCGCATCGGTGAACCGCCGCCGCCACGCGCCTATCGGGTGCCACCCCGCCCCGGTCCCGACTATGTGTGGGTGGAAGGTTACCAGTATCGTCAGGGTTCGCGCTGGGCATGGCACGACGGTTACTGGACTCGCCCGCCGTACGGCGGCGCGTACTGGGTGGCGCCGTACTACATCGGCGGACGTTATTTCCCCGGTCGATGGGAAGGCAGCCGCGGTGTGATCATGCACGATCATCGCTGGGATCGCGACAAACGGCGGGACGAGCGTCACGAGCCTCGCCGCCGCGATCACCGCGGTCGCGGCTGACCGACCCGACGTGGCGGCGCCGCCGGAAAATCTTTCTGGCGGCGCCGTCCGCCATTCTCAGGAATTCGCTCGCCGGAGCGCCGCTACCGAACACCACCGGAGGTGACGTCGCGTTTCGGGGCACTCGACGCGTGGTTGGCCACGATATGAGAGTGCTGGTGGTGAATCGCCTGCAGCCCGACGTCCTTATAGAAGCTGCCCATCGCGTAGCCACACAGCAAGCGGAAGTCGTGGGATGCCACCAGCTTGTTCCACAGCATTTCGAGGCGAATGGCTGCGACTTCCTGCCCGGCCTTCCACAGCACATCAACCATGTCGCCGTACGCGCGAATGCTGCAATCGGGGCGCTGACGCGTGACGCGGCCGATCGCGCCGCTGAGATTCGACGCGAACAGGCCCGCATCGAGCATCCCGTCGACCATGAAGCTCGCCAGCGTCTCGGCGGCATCGAGCAGCAGCAGATCGCCCGCGGCCTGCAGGGCCTCGACATCGAGGCGCCGAGCGCGAAGCTCCGCGGCAATGCCTGTACAGTGCTCGGGCGTGGCAACCACCAGCGCCGGCTGGTGATTCAGCAGGCCCTCACCCAGGAATTCGGCGGCGATGCGGCACAGGGACTCGGGCGATTCATAGAACTTCACCGCATGAAAACGCCCCGCATCCCTGTTCGTGTGGCTCATACGAGCAGCATACAGGACAAAGATGACCCCTGAATGTCTCGGTTCGGGAATTTGCCAGCCGGAACGGCGACTCAGGGAATCGTCGGATCGCGCTCAATCACCAGCAGCGCAAAAGATCCGGGCAATACCGGACCTCTGCCGCGGCCGCCCGGCGGCACCGGCCCGAACTTCGCGGCGGCAACAAACAGGCGATGCTTGGTGGGGTCGAGGCCCATGTTCCTCGCCCCCGGCGGCGTCTCGACCGTCTGGGTCACGCGGTACTGATCGGCTCCATCCTGATGAATCACGGTCAGCGTGCCGTCCGCGTTCGACGCAAACGCATCACCTGATGCCGCGTCGTATCCGACTCCATCGACACCAGCGCCGATCGGAGCCGTCGCGACGACCTTGCCCACACGGTAGTCTGAGACCGCGACGACACCGCTGCGGCAGCCGCTGAACAGTCGATGGTGAACGGTGTCGAGTGCCATGGCCACGGGCTGCTTGCACGGGGCGGTCGGCCACCGCCGCCTGACCGTCGCGGCCTTCGCGTCGATCTCCACCACTTCACTGGTGTCCGTCAGATTCGCATAGACGTCACCATCTCCGGCCGAAGCGCCGTATTCCGGCTTGCCTCCGAGCGCAATGTTGGTGATCAGCGTTCCCGCGCGAGCATCGATCACCGTTGACGAGTGCGCGTCGCCATTGAACGTGAAGACGCGATTGGAGGGGGCATCGAAGATGATCGCGTCGGCATCTTCCGCCGCCGGAATCCGGCCGATCACCTTGAATGTCTTCAGGTCGAACATGACGACCGATTGGTCATTCCCCGAGGTGGCAAAACCGTGCCCGGTCGCGTCCGCCACCGCCGTCCCGTGCGCACCCTGGATGCCGGTGACCTGCCCGAGCAGCGTGCCCTTGTCCTCGTCGACCACCATCACGCGATTCTGCCGTGCGATGAACAGCCGGTGATTCGACGGATCGGGAACGATGTAGTCCCAACCTCCCTCGCCACCCAGTGGGTAGGTGTGCGTGATGCGGTACGGCGCCGGTGACTGCAGCGGCATCACCACGGCGAGGGTCAGGGCAATCGTGATGTTCCGCATGGATCGCTCCTTCTTCGGGTGAGTTTATCCGAACCGGGGAACCGCACATGACCAATCGCGCTAGGCGCGCACGCACCAGGCGGGGAGCAGTCTTGCGGTATGCGGCGCCGAGCGATGCCCCATGTTCACCATCAACGACCGTGATCGTGTTCGCGACCGTGTGCTTGAACTCGCCGCATCAGATTCGCGAGTGATCGCGGGTGCTGTGGTAGGGTCCCTCGCGCTCGATCAGGGCGATCGCTGGTCGGATCTCGACCTCACCTTCGCCGTCGCCGACCAGGTGCCGATTGGTGATGTGCTTGAGGACTGGACCACGGCCGCCTCGTCCACGACCTCGATGCCCTTCAACTGTTCGACCTGCGTTCCGACAACACGATCTATCGCGTCTTTCTCCTGCCCGGCTGCCTGCAATGCGATCTGTCGTTCATTCCGGCGTCTGAATTCGGGGCCATCGGGCCCAGATTCCAGATCGTGTTCGGCCGCGCCGTGCACAAGGCTCAGGTCCGGCCTCCGTCGGCCGAAGAGCTCTTCGGATACGCCGTGCACCATGCAGTGCGAGCGCGCATCTGCATCGAGCGTGGGCGCTATTGGCAGGCGGAGTACTGGGTCAGCGCTGCACGCGACTTTGTGCTGAGTCTTGCCTCCAGGCGGCGCGGTCTCCCCGCGCGGCACGGTAGGGGCTTCGATGATCTTCCGGCTGACGTGCACGATGCGCTTGTTCCAGCGCTGGTCCACTCGCTGGATCGACACGGGTTGTTACGTGCACTCGAGGCCGCCGTGACAGAGCTATTGCGAGAGGCCGACGAAGTTCGAGAACTGGCGGCGAAGACTGAACCGCAGCTGCGTGAACTGTTGGCTGACTGGAGCAAGTAGAGACGATTCCGAGCGGCATTCTGCGTTCTGCGAGGCAATGCGCAGGCAGCTGTTCACACCGAGACCCGGCGTTCATCTTGGGTCATCGGTGGCAGTTGGCTCCTCGGTCATGCGTCGATGGTCCCCTGAGTGAGCCGGCGTCAGCGAGACGCCAGCTCCGAAGCGACGGCGATGAAGCAGTCGGAGACAACCTGAAGCCCCTCGTCCAGCTCGTCATCTGTAATCGTGAGTGGTGCGAGAAATCGGACGACGTTTCCGAACGTGCCGGCAGCGATCAGAATGACGCCACGTTCGAGGGCCAGGCGGATGATCTCGTTGGTTTCATGCTTCGCCGGATCGCGCACCTCTCGGTTCCTGACAAGTTCGATGCCGACCATAGCACCGCGTCGGCGCACATCGCCGATGAGCGAAAAGTTCTTCGTCCACCGGTTCGCTTGCGCTTCGATCCGCGCGCCGATGGCTTCGCTGCGACGAAGCAATTCACCGGACTCGAACAGATCCAGCACGGCGTGAGCGGCAGCGCACGCGAGCGGGTTGCCGCAGTACGTTCCACCGAGGCCGCCCTCGACCGGCCCGTCCATCAATTCTGCACGTCCGATGATCGCCGCGAGCGGCATCCCTGCCGCAAGCGACTTCGCAGTCACGAGGAGATCTGGCTCGACGCCATCGTGTTCACAGGCGAAGAGGCGCCCAGTTCGTCCGAAACCAGTCTGCACCTCGTCGACGATGAAGATAATGCCGTGTCGCCGGCAGAGCGCTGCCAGGCGGGACAAATAACCGAGCGGCGGTACAACGAACCCTCCCTCGCCGAGAACCGGCTCCACGACGACGGCGGCGATGCTCCGGGGATCGGCGTGACGCTTGAAGTGCTGTTCGATCTCGTCCACGCACGCAAACTCGCAGGAGGGATGTTCCGCGTGGTACGCGCACCGATAACAGTACGCGTAGGGGACACGCAGCACGTCGGATACAAAGGGCCCAAATCCGACCTTGTAGGGCGTCACCTTGCTGGTGATGGACAGTGCCAGCAACGTGCGCCCGTGGAAGCCGTCTTCGAAGCAGAGTACACCCGGCCGTCCCGTGGCATGACGCGCGATCTTGATGGCGTTCTCAACCGCTTCGGCGCCGCTGTTGACCAACAGCGTCTTCTTCGGAAACGTGCCCGGCGACAGCCGGGCCAATCGCTCGGAGAGTGAAACGTACAACTCGTACGGAAGAACGGAGAAGCAGACATGGGAGAAGAGACCGGCCTGGTCTCGAAGCGCGGCGACGACTGAAGGCGCCGAGTGGCCGACGTTCATCACACCGATTCCGCCCGCTAAATCGAGGTACACGTTCCCATCCACGTCGGTCACGCGAACCCCTTCGGCGGAGGTGGCAAACACCGGCACTGAATGGGAGACGCCGCGCGGCACGGCCGCTTCGCGGCGCGTCATGAGCGCACGCGACTTGGGGCCTGGAATGTCCGTACAAATTTTGATAGCACCCATGTGGGAGTCCGTTCGACGCTGTGAATGGGACGCCGCGCCGTGCTTCTACTAGAAATATATATGGTTGTCAACACGTGACAGCAGGTTTTGATTGCCGTGGAGTATCATGCAACTGGCGGAATGAAACGGACACGGACGGCAAACCGCGGTTCTCGCATCGGCCTTCTCACGGTCAGCGAGACGGCCGGCATTCTCGGGGTGAGCCCATCGACGTTACGCCTATGGGAAAGCGTCGGACTCATCACCCCGGCCGCGGCAATGGCCGATACCGGCTGTACAGACCCAGAGCGTCTCGGGGTGCTGAAGCAAATCGTACCTGCGCGATGTCAAGCAGCTGAACCTGCCAGGCATCCAGCACGTGCTTGGAAAGACTGTTCCAGGAAAGCCCCCACTGCCTACCGGCCGACTGATCTCGGCCCGAAACTACGGCGTTTGCGCAAACGCACGGGCCTCGGCCTCGTGGAAACCGCGAAGAAAGCGAAAATATCCGCTGGGTTCCTCAGCGCGATCGAGCTGTCTCGTGCAAATCCGTCGATCGCCACGCTTCAACGTCTCGCGTCGGCCTACGGAACGAACATGCTGGAGTTCTTCGACTTGCCCAAACAGAGATCACTTGGTCAGACCGGGTGATCGTCGAGCCATCCAGACACAGTCTGGTGTCAGAATCGAGCTCCTGTCCGTCGGTGCTCGACAACTCGAAAGCCAACTCTTTCGCGTCCAACCTGGCGCCGGTAGCGACGGCTCGGTCCTCGCACCAAGGCGAGGAATTCATCTTCGTGCTCTCTGGCACTCTGGAGATTTGGCTCGACGAGTTGCACTGTCAAACGCTGACCTCTGGCGACAGCTTCTGGTTCGAGCACCGTCGGCCACCGCTGGTATCAACCCATCGAGTAAGGAAGCCGTTCTCTTGTGGGTGAATACCCCACCGACATTCTGAGCACGAATCTCTGACCTGTCATTCGCCACAACGCCGTCCGCCCCGGGGCCCGTTGTTTTTCCGTGGGGTCCCCGTCACGACGGACGCATGTTGGCGTTGCTCATCCTGATCGGCCGAGCGGTGGCGTTGGGCTTCCGTTGGCTGAGAGCCTGACCGCTACGCGCCCAACAACGGCATGGCGCGGCGCTGCACTACTTCCTGGATGGCTCTGTGCGCTTCGAGCATCGCGGCGTCAGTATGCGGGCTCGCCGCCGCATCCGAGTTCGCAATTGTGATCAAGCCGAAGGGCTGCCTCGCCTTCACACACGGGCGATCGTCGGTGGACGTGTAGACCCACTCCAGCGGATCGTACAGAGGATTGTAGGTGTAGGCATCAGCCGTGAGGCCATGGATTGACCGCGATCGCAATAATGTCGCGGGCCGAATCAGATCCTCCGTCACCGAGATTGCGTGCCAGCTGATCGCGGATGTTCCGCTCGAATGTCTCGAACGTCGTGCTCAGCAGATCCGCTCGACCGATTCGGTGCTGCTCCTTCCGCGGTTTTCCCGGCGCCATCGGAAGTCGGTCAGGTGCGGCACGACTGGCTGATCGGGAGTCTGCGGTAATGCAGATCGCCAAGGCTCACGGCTTCAGCCAGCGACACGCCAGTGTGATACATCGTCGGCGCGTTGGCTGCGGAAACGCCGAGCTTCTCGAACGCACTCCAGTTCTTCACCGCGACGCTCGTGTAGACAAGCGGTCCCTTGACGCCGAAGGCCAACGCCTCCTTCTGCGCGTCCGGCAGGTCTGGCACGAGGTAAGGGATCAACATGTCCAGCACGCCATGACCACGGCTCGCGATCGCACTTGATAGGTCTTTCCACCGCGGACATAGCTGGTCACCGCTTCTGCTGCCCGGCCCGGCTCGCCATCGTGACCCACGTGCACGACAGTGCTGTTGAGTCGAACACGAGACGTCTGTCCGGATCGATCGAGGGCGGCGTAGTTGACGTGCGATGCGCCGACGTCCTCCATGGACATGCCAGGAACCGCATCGGGGATCAGCCATCGAATCAGCAGCCGGGCAATAGGACGTTGCCGTCCGGAAAGTGGACCGTCGGACCTCCGCCAGGACCAATCTGGCGTCCGTGGTGCCCGCCCGGCAGGTCCGCAAGCAGTCCGTTCGGGCTCGGCTCGAGGTTCATGCCCGAGAATCCCGGCAATCCGTCCTGCCACGCGAACAGCGCCGGAAAGCAGTCGACGCCGACACAGAAGCTGCCGGTGCCCTGATTCCGGAAGAACCAGAGCACCTGCTCGTCCACCTTCACCAGGTTGAGCAGGAAGTCCTGATCGCTCATCTTCAGGGCGGGGCGCACCTCTTTCTCGGCGGACGACAGTCCGGGCAGGTAATCCGGATGAGGGCCGCCGTACAGGCGGAGCATGTCCTTCTGCGCAAGCGGCGCGAGCGGCATCTGCGCAAGGTCGGCGGCCGCATAGCCACCGCGGCCTCGGCCTCCGCCGCCTGCGCCAGACGCTGGAGCGCCACGACCGGCGTTCGCGGCCGGACCAGATCCGCCCGCGGGGCGACAAGGATCACCAGCTTGTCCACCCCCCAAGTCTCCTTGTCGAAGAACGTGGCCTGGCCGGTGAGCCCGAGCAATCGGTACAACGCACGGTTCTTTTCGTTGGACGAGAGGAACCAATCGATGTCGATGCCGATATCGTGAATGACCGCGCGCGCGTGCTCGTTGTAGCGGCCCCATGAATTCGATGTTGAGCGTGCCGCCATTCAGCGCGAGCATTCGACCGTTGTAGTGAAACTCGTTGCGCTTCGCGTGCCCCCCGAAGTCATCGTGGTTGTCGAGAACGAGCACTTTGGCGTTCCACCACTTCGCGGATGAAATAGTAGGCAGCCGACAAGCCGCTCAGCCCGCCGCCGACAATCACGAGGTCGTACGAATACCACCGGTGCTGACCGCTCCAGAGGAATCCCACTGACGGCGGTCGCGCATCTGATGGGCCACTTCGAACGAGCCGGGGTGGCTTCCTCGCATGCCGACTCGCGTCGGCGGGTAGTAGTCAGGCGAGCGCTCCGGCGCAAACTCCCGCTGCGCCGCTCGCGCGAGCTCGGGCGCCAGCATCGAACCGGCGACGCTCAAAGCGACGCCGTTGGCAAAGTCCCACCTGGTGATCGAGCGGTCCAGGCCAAGGCTTCGGTGATTCGCGTTCATCGGCTCCGCTCCCCTGTTTGCGACGTTCTTGGCCGTTCCGAGCGAGCATCTCATGCTAGAAAGAGAACTTCACGCCCACCCGCGCGATGCGCGGCGGCGTGATAGCCGTCGGCCGCAAATACGAACTTCCGGAACTGGTCGAGATCGCCTGAACGGCATTCGCGTTGAAGATGTTGTACACATCGAAGAAGCCAGACGCATGGGTTCCGCGAATCGAGAATGCTGGCTCTCCATCCGAAGGTCCAGCAGCGCGATGTTCGGCGTGCGCTCAGCGCTGTACAGGCTCGGACAGAATCGTCGCCGTGCCGTAATTAAGGCTGGACACGAAGGTGCGACCGTAGGGCATGCCTGACTGATATCGGAAGACCGGGGTGATCCGCAGGTCCCAGTTCAGCCGCAACGTGGCATCCACCTTTGTCTGCCAGGTCGTGTAATGGTTCTGTCCGCTCACGGTATTGATCTGGGCGTTCGGCGTGTCCCCAGGTGCCGGTGAACGATGAGGGCCGTTCGCGGTTCCACGTGTTCGCGAAGCTGGCTTGCATCGACCAGCGGCCGCTGTCCTGTTTCGTCCCGGTCAATTCCCAGGTGTAGTAGTTGCTGTCCGCCTGCTGCAGTTGGGTGACGGTGTTGACTGGCGTCACACCCAAATATTGCGGCGCCAGATTGAACGCGGTGATCGTCCCGCCATCGTCGCCCGTGCCGACCTTGCCGTCGGGGCCGGGATCGCTCACCGGCCACCGGTACGCTGTACACCGCGAGCGGCCGGTTTACGTTGATCTGACCGTAGTAGTTGCGGAGGCCGTTCCAGACGAGGCCGGTGCGGACGCCGAAATGAGGCGCCATTTCTCGCTCGACATAGGCGGTGACCTGGTCGGTGTACTGGTTCTGCAGGCTTTGATCGAAGGTGGTCGAGTTCGAGCCACCGCTGACCGACTGCAGCGCGCCTTGCTCACCAGGTTCCGGCTCGCTGTCGCCGTTCAAGTCCTTCCACGCGTACTGGCTGTACCACGTGGACGGATTCGGACTGATGGTGCCGACGAAGTCGGCAGCCGGGCTGAGCCAGTATCGGCCGTAGTTGACTTTGATGACGGTCTTGCCCGTACCGAGACGTCGAAGCTACCGCCCAGACGCGGACCCCAGTTGTTCCATACGACGGCGCTGTCATTGGCGGGAAAGGCCGTTCCATCGGCGCCGGTATGCGCAGGCATGTAGGCGCGGAATCGATCGAAGCGGAGTCCGAGGTTCAACGTCGTCCGGCGGTTGATCTGCCACGTGTCGTTGGCATAGGTCGCGTAGTTCCGCACGCCGGTATCCGACGAGTTGCTGCCCGTGTCAATGCGCGCCTGGGTTGCCGAGCCATTGTTTAGGACCGAGACGCAGTTGCACGCG